>CBDCAQ010000014.1:0-5774920 GCA_965214005.1 Bryobacteraceae bacterium | reverse complement strand
GTTGCGTCAGACTCTTTTGCTTGCGTAAAGCGGAGAGACGTTGCGCAAAATCGTTTAATGGCGCGGTACCGGGCACACCTCCAAGATAAGAAGGCAACTGGAGTGTGTTGACGTCGAGGAACTCCATGTGATACGACAAATGTATCATATCTGAGACTTGACTGGTTTCACTTAAGAGACCTGTTTAGCTCACAAAAGGAGATTCATGGCGCGCATCCCGGACGAAGAGATCGAGCGGCTAAAGAAAGAAGTTCCGATTGAGCGGCTGGTGGCGGGTTTCGGGGTGGAACTGAAGCGGCAAGGAAAGGACCTGTTTGGGCGCTGCCCTTTTCATGATGACCGGACGCCGAGCTTGAGCGTGTCGCCGGAAACGAATCTGTGGCACTGCCTGGGAGCATGCAACAGCGGCGGCGACGTGATCGCCTGGGTGATAAAGACGCGCGGTGTGAGCTTCCGGCATGCGGTGGAGTTATTGCGTGATGACCATCCTTCTTTAGCCGCCGGCGATGGGCGGGTGGTGCGCAAAGGCACCACTGTGAAGCTGGCTTCGCCGGTCACACCCGACGCTGATGACCAACAAACACTGCGCGATGTGGTCTCGTTTTATCACCAGACGTTGCAGGAATCGCCGGAAGCACTGCGCTATCTCGAAAGCCGTGGCTTAACGCATCCGGAGATGATCGACCGTTTTCAAATCGGTTTTGCGAACCGTAAGCTCGGGCTGACATTGCCGGACAAGAACCGCAAGGCAGGAGAAGAACTGCGGAGCCGCTTGCAGCGGCTGGGCATCCTGCGCGAGTCGGGGCATGAGCACTTTAACGGCTCTGTCGTGATTCCCATCTTCGATCTTGCAGGTGACGTGCTCGGCCTGTACGGCCGCAAGATCACGCCCAACCTGCGGGAGGGAACCCCGCTACATCTGTATCTTCCAGGACCGCATCGGGGCGTGTGGAACGAAGAAGCGCTGGTGAGTTCAAAAGAAATCATCCTGTGTGAATCGCTGATCGATGCGTTGACGTTCTGGTGCGCGGGGTTCCGCAACGTGACCGCAAGCTATGGCGTGAACAGCTTCACCGAAGACCACCAAGAGGCGTTCGCAAGACATGGCGTGCAGCATGTGTGGATCGCTTATGACCGCGACGAAGCTGGGGAAGCGGCAGCGGAGCAGCTAAAGAAAGAACTTGCCCATCTTGATAAACCCATCAGCGCGGCGCGGGTGTTGTTTCCGCGCGGCATGGATGCGAACGACTACGCACTGAAAGTAACTCCGGCGGCGCAGAGCTTTGCGGTGCTGTTGAATCGCACGGAGAAGCCGCCTGCCATTCCATCCGAACCTGTGGCGCAAGTGAGCGGCGATGAAATCGTGATCGAGCAGGAGAACCGGCGTTACCGTATCCGGGGCCTGGCTAAGAACCTCAGCCATGAGCTACTGAAAGTCAACGTGCTGGTGAGCTGCGGCGATCTGTTCCACGTCGATACGCTCGATCTGTACGCGGCGCGGCAGCGCGCCGCCTTCACCAAGCAAGCATCCGAAGAGCTGCAGCTAAAAGAAGAAACGCTGCGGCGGGATCTCGGACGCGTGCTGCTACAACTCGAAAAACTGCAGGACGAACAGATCCGTAAAACACTTTCGCCGGGGAAATCGGAAGTCGAGATGAGTGAAAGTGAGCGCGCCGAAGCGCTCGCGTTGCTGCGCGATCCGAAGCTGCTCGACCGCATCCTCCAACACTTGGAAGCGTGCGGCACAGTGGGCGAAGAAGCCAACAAGTTGGTCGGTTACTTAGCCACCGTGTCGCGGCATCTGGAAGCGCCGCTGGCCGTGGTGGTGCAATCGAGTTCGGCTGCGGGGAAGAGTTCGCTGATGGATGCGGTGCTTCAGTTTGTGCCGGAGGAAGAGCGCATTCTGTACTCCGCCATGACCGGCCAGGCGCTGTATTACATGGGCGAAATGGAGCTGAAGCATAAGGTGCTCGCGATTGTGGAAGAAGAAGGCGCGAGCCGCGCGGCCTATGCGCTAAAGCTGCTGCAGAGTGAAGGCGTACTCTCGATTGCCTCGACAGGCAAAGATCCAGCGACCGGAAAGCTGGTGACGCATCAGTATCGCGTGGAAGGTCCGGTGATGATGTTTCTGACCACCACGGCGATCGATCTCGATGAAGAGCTGCTGAACCGCTGCCTGGTGTTGTCGGTGAATGAAGAACGCGAGCAAACACAAGCCATTCATCGGCTGCAACGGGAGCGGCAAACGCTCGAAGGAATCCTGCGCAAGCAGAAACGGCAAGCGCTGATTAAGCTGCATCAGAATGCGCAGCGTTTGTTGAAACCGTTGTTCGTGGTGAATCCCTATGCGCTCGATCTGACGTTCCCGGATGAGCGCACGCGCATGCGGCGCGATCACAGCAAGTATCTGACCTTGATTAGCGCCATTGCGCTGCTGCATCAGCACCAGAGAACGGTACGCACAGCGCACGGCGTTTCCTATGTGGAAGCAACGCGCGAAGACATCGCGACAGCGGACCGGCTCATGAAAGAATTGCTGGCCCGGTCACTCGATGAACTGCCGCCGCAAACACGCAAGCTGCTGACGCTGATTGCGCAGATGGTGAACGGCAGAAAGGACTTTCTTTTTAGCCGCCGCGCAGTGCGCGAGCACACGGGCTGGGGTGCGACACAGATACGGATCCACCTGGACCGGTTGCACGAACTGGAATATCTGATCGTGCATCGCGGCGGCCGTGGACAGACGTTCTTATACGAGTACGACGGCAACCTGGCGGGTTCTGAAGTGGGGTTAGCGGGGGCAAAACGGCCCCAAAACGGCGGGTTAGCGGTCACGGCGCGGGTGGCTCAAATGCCGATGAATACAGGCGCAAACGGCATTTACTCGCACCACGGCGAAAACGGCACGTATACGGAGCTGCGATGAAAAACCGCATCGTAAACGAATCTCCTTTAGCCGCCTTGCTCGATCCGCACCTCGAAGCCTTGTGCGTACAGAACTACTCCGAATACACGGTGAAGAACCGGCGTGTGCATATCGGGTTCTTTCTCAACTGGTGTTCCGAGCGTGGCATCACAAAGCCCATCGATGTGACCCGGACGGTGCTCGAAAGCTATCAGCGGTACGTGTTTCACTACCGTAAGAAGAACGGCGAACCGCTGGGCTTCACCGGCCAGCATGCGCGGCTGGTGCCGCTGCGGGTCTGGTTCAAATGGATGGCGCGGCAGCATCATATCCTGCACAATCCGGCGAGCGAACTGGAACTGCCGCGTACCGGGTTTCGTTTGCCGAAAGCTGTTCTCACGGCGCATGAAGCGGAGCTGGTGCTGCAACAGCCGGATGTGAATGATCCGCTGGGGCTTCGGGATCGCGCGTTGCTCGAAACGTTGTACACGACCGGGATGCGGCGGCTGGAACTGTCACGGTTGAAGGTCTACGATCTGGACCTGGAGCGCGGCACGGTGTTCATCCGGCTCGGCAAGGGCAACAAGGACCGCATCATTCCACTGGGAGAACGCGCGGTGCTGTGGCTGCGCAAGTATCTCGAAGCCTCGCGGCCACAGCTGGCTTCCGAACCCGATGACAAAACGGTATTCCTGTCAAATGCCGGCGAAGCGTTCTCGCTCGATCACCTGAGCGCCCTGGTGCGCACGCATATCGAAGCGGCCAATATCGGCAAGCAAGGCGCATGTCATCTGTTCCGGCATACTATGGCGACGCTGATGCTCGAAGGAGGCGCGGATATCCGCTTCATCCAAGCGATGCTCGGGCATAGCGATCTCAAAACCACACAGATCTACACGCACGTCGCCATCCGGCAACTCAAAGAGATCCATAACGCTACGCATCCGGCGAAGCTCAAACGGGAGAAGAAAGAGTTGCTCGAAGCGCTCACAGCCGAGGAAGACGACAGCGAAGAATGAAAGCGTGGTGGGCGCGTGTCCGGCTCCGTCGCTGATCGCTGCTGCGCGGCCCCGCTTCGTTCGAGTCTCTGGATCAGCCTGCGGCAGCGTGGAAACGCCGCGTCACCGCACGCCCCCGCCGGGTTCTCTCCCCCTTGGAACCCCCTCACTCCGGCACCCCCGCTTTTAAGGAATCCCCAAGGGGGAAAGAACCCTCTCCCGCGCCCTATCTGACAATGCGCTGACGCGCAGGGCGCTCCTGTAGGGGGCGTAGCGGCTCACCACGGGCCCCGGTTCGGCACAAGGCTGACGCGGCGAATCGCTTACTGAAAGAGTGTGCCGCATGCAATCCGCATCCGGCAGCACGGCTTGATCTCCAGCGCCGCTTCGGAAGCACGCCGCCGCTTGCGCGGCCCCGTCTTCCTGGCGAACCGCGAGGCAAGGTACTCGCGCTCCCTTCCCAACTCCAACCATCTCGCAATCGTGCTCGCCGTCAAGGGTAAAGCTTCCGCCGCTAAAGCGCCCTTGACCGCTCCGCGCCATTGCAAACAAAACTCATTCTAGTTATGGCAAGGGAGCGCGCTGCAACTGAGCGCTACAATCGCAGCAATGCTCGCAGCAGCTAAAGAAGAAACCGTCTTCCCTTTAGCTGCCTTGCCGTTACACGGAAAGCGGCATCTGGGGCATCAGCTCCCCACGGCAGTTGTTTATCCGGACATCGGCTCTGCTATCTCGAACACCACAACCGGTTTAGCTGGATCCTTGTACGACGACCGCAGAAGATCCCGTAGTACCGGCAAAGAAAGAGATTCGGAATCAGGGCTCGATTACTTCGGCGCCCGATACTACGGCTCGGCGCTGGGCAGGTTTACCAGCCCTGATGAGTTCAAAGGTGGCTTCGACAATTTAGACGGACAAGCGGCGTTTAGTCCGGGACCGATTGGATACGCGGACCTAACCGATCCACAGACGTTGAACATGTACGTCTACACGCGGAATAACCCGCTGAGGTACATCGACCCGGATGGTCACGACTTCTGGGACTATCTATCAGGTGTTGCTAATGCATTCGTCAGCGATAATGCCTTCGGCGCTGGCCGATCAAATGGCGGCAACCAGGACTTTCGAACAGGACAGGTGGTCGGCGATGCGGTAGCTACTGTTACCGGATCACTTGAAGCTTTGGGCGGTGGCGGGGAGGCCGTTGTGACTTCGCCTGTAGCCCTCACTGGGGTGGGCGCTCTTGTTCCAGCAGCGGGTGCCGCAGTAGCAGCTCATGGCGCGACAACCGTGGCCGTTGCTGGCGGGCATCTTGTTGCTGCTGCCGTTAAAGCATCCGATGCTCCGGGAACCAGTGCCTCGGGTCAAGCCACCGATCAACACGGGAACAAACTCGGACCAAGCGGCAAGCCGATGATCCACGAAACGAACAGCAACACCCGCGAAGGTGCAAAGAACAAAGCTCTGAGTGACGGGTCCGGTGCGGTTGAACACTCTAATCCGACCGTTGGTAAGCCGCACTTCCATCCCACGGATGCAGAGGGCAATAAGAAGCCGACGAGTACTCATCACAATTACCCGGACAATTAATGCAAAAGATCTGGATACTTGTCGTCGAAGTTCTTGTCGAGCCTGGCGATCTGCCGTCGGGTTCGACGAGGGCTTTCACCACAGTCACAACTTGGGCGACGTCAGCCGACGAGGCGCGCGAGAAGCTCTCTCAATATCTGGGCACGTTCAACTGGAAGCTACTGGACATGGAGCAAGCACGTGCTCATTCCGATTCCGTAACTTACCAGGACAGTGTCGCCGACATGATCGAGAGAACCAGGAACAATCCTCAGGCGATCCTCTTAGGAGAGTTCCACACCTACAAGCCGGATTAAAGGCAAAAATTCTGAACGGTGCTCGCGCACCGGCTAATAGGGCACGGCCCCTCTGGCGAGAGCGCCATTGCCCCGTGCCGAAGGCGTCTAGAAGCGGCTTCAGCGACCCGCGGCCGTGTTCCCCGCAGTCTTGCATGGAAGCGCAAAACAGGGCGTCGCTGCGCGACGAATTAGCTCAAAGATGGATAGGCCACCCCTTGCAGGTTGCCACTTGGCAACGTGTTGAGTTGTAAAGTACTTATACGCCGGAGTTGCTACTTGGCAACTTGTTGATTCTAAACACATGCCGAAGCTGACCAAACACCAGTCCAAGCGCGCTTTCAGCGTCACGGCCAAGCTTTCTGCCGACGAGTATGAGGCCGTTTCCGAGGCTGCAGAGCGCCTCAAGATGCGGCCTTCGGAGTTCGCGCGGGAAATCCTGCTCGCGTCCACTCACATCCAATCTGGTGATCGCTTATTGCTGCTGAAAGCGTGCAAGATCGAGGCCATGTTGCAGTTGCTCTTCGGGGGACTATTCGCGCAGATGAACGACCGTGTTGTGTTCGAAAAGGAGCACTTCAAACAAGCGCTTGATACAGCCGAAACGGTTCAGGTCCGCAAGGCGGAAGAGCACATTCTCAGGTACGGACCGGCTGCAAAGACGGGTAATCGGAAGCCGGCCTAAACTGCCGAACAGCTTTAGCCGCCGCTCAGCGGTAAGCGTCTTTGCGGTTCTTGACGGTGTGAATGTGAAGACCGTCTTGAGTTGGTGAAAACATCACGCGGTAGTCGCCGATGCGGAGCCGGAGACGGCCTTCAAACTCGCCTTGCAAGGCTTTCACATCGCCGCGGCCGGTCTGGACATAACGGAGTAATCCATCAAAGATGAACATGGCCGTCGTCCGGTCGAGGGCGCGGATATCGCCGCGCGCATCCTCGGACCAGTCGATCTTAAGCGCCATGCTTCTCGAGCGGGAAGTCTTTCATCGAAAGCCCGAACTCCGCCATCACCTCGTCCATTGGAATGCCCTTGTTGTGCCGGAACCATTCTTCTGACCGGCGGAGCGCGGCGGCTTCTTCTTCGGTCACCGGTTCGTCATCGATCGGCGCGTTGCGGAGCGCGTGTGCGACGTGATCGACCATGACAGACAGCAATCCTTCCACGGCGGCGAGCTGCGCCGGCGGAAGCTGATCGACCAAAGAATGTACGTGTTGCCGGGTATCAGTTGTGCTCATGGGTTCCTTCCTGGGGTAGCGGCCACAATCGTGCCGATTTTTACTCTAACGCATTACACGCAATGTTGACCCCAGTGTTATCGCACCGATAGATCGTAGCTGCCGTTGGGGATCACATGAGCACGAAGAAGCGGCGAAACGCGAGCTATATCTTCGTCTCTGATGGAATGGCCTGACCCACGCAGTTCGTCGACGATCCGTTGAATCTGGATGCTGTTCCATACCAGTACCGCGTTCGAGATCAAGCTCAGGCAACTGGCTTTGTTCATGATCTCTTCGTAATCGCCATCCCGAAATTCTCCCTGGTTGGCGAAGAACAGCCATCTCGCCAGACTCTGGCGGTGCTCTCCGCGGTTGAGTTGCATTCCTGCATCGCCGCGCAGTTCCGGATCGTGGAGCCATCGCAACATGAATATGGTTTTGTCGACTTTCCCGACGCCTGTCAGTGCCTTAGCGAGCCGGTCCGCTCCGCTCGCGTTGGCCAGCCTTTGCACCACTGCGTCCGGCGCCGAATGACGGCTTCGGAGTGAGTCGGTAACGCGCATCAACCCATCCCATTGTTCTCGTATCAGATCGTCGGGCACGCTTCCTTCGAATAACGGTTCGAGTACGCCGTAACGCCGGTCTTTGTTCAGCTTGAAAAGCCGTTGATGGCGCAGTTTGGCCAGCCGTGGCTGGAGCGACAGACCCAGCAAGCGGAAGAGACCGAAGATCTGATGGGTGCTGCCGTGCGTATCGGTGTGATGAATCTTGGGGCGGACGACGGTATCGTTGCCAAGCAGTCCGGCCAGCACGTAGAGCGACTCCCGAATGATACAGGAAACCGGCTGGGTGGAATACACCCCGAACTGGTCCGTCACGTGAGTGTATAGCGTAAGAGCATTGCCGTAATAGCCGAAGTAGCGTGGATAGTAAGCGCCGATCTTGGAGTCCTGCTGAACGGCGAACCGCTGGCCGTCCGACGAAGAGCGGATGCCCGTACCCCAAACTGCGCTGATCGGCAGCCGGTGATGAAAGTCGACCAGCACTCGGTTGGCAGCCTTCAAGGTTTCCGGTCGCAGGCACCACTGGCTTACGTGACGGAGCATTTCCAGCGTGATCCCGTCTGTGCTGTGGCTCATTGCTACAACCCCCAGATTGGTTCCATGAGCGATGACCGCAGCTACGAGTACGGCGATGGTGTTTTCCCACTGCGGCATTTGCTCGTTAAGCGGGCGCAGTTGTTTGGTGAAACCGCACAGATCGTTGACTTCCAGCAACAGTCTCTCGATACGGATCTGCCGTAGATGAGACTCGATAATCCGTCGGAGTTGCCTGGCACTTTCCGGTTCCAGATCTGCGTCGTCCCTCGAAAGCTTTAACTGACCGCTGCGCATTTTGGCGTATCGGTTCTCGGGCAGGCCTCGCTCGGTTTGGGTTGCTTGTCGATCCAAGTCTCGCTGCATGCGGTCGAGAAAAGAGTCGCAATCCGCTTTTGCGGACCGGGGACCGTAGACGTGTTCGCGTTCTCGCTGCCACTGCTCGTCGGTATAGATCATTTTCCAGAACGAGACGTATCGACGGCTTCCCGCAAGATAAAGTTCGCGTGCTCGGACCGCATCGCGGACAGCTACGGCTAAACCGAGCTCCCAGATTTCCGGGATCAAGTTGCCATCCCGGTCGAATACTTGGCGGCGAAACGCGGCTGGGAGGAATTCGACCGGCGTCTGGGCGGACAGCTTCTTGTTTCGGAAGTAAAGAGGAGCGCTTGCCAGTGCCCGGTGCAGACCCGCGGCCCCGGCTTCGGCGTGGAACGGCAGCTTCAGAAACTCCTGAAGATAAGGGCGCACCTGCGACCGTAGGCGCTCCCGGAAAATACCCAAATATCCGGTTTGCTCCAGTCGGCGGCTTTCCCGGTAGTGGGCGCAAGCGTTACGCAACTCCGTGACCGGAGTCTTTTCCAAGAGCTCTTCCCACGCCTCTCGTGGATGCGATCGCTCGAGCATCCACTCCATCGAGCCGACGAGCAGATCTTGCCCTTCCCGCGTCAGCTTCCAGTAGTGGCTTTCCTTTTCCTGGGCCGCCCTGCGGCATTCGCCGATCAACTTGGTCAGATGCTGATCGTTCATTTCGATTAGATGATCAAGGACCGTCTTGCTCGTCTCCACCAAGAAGCAGGCCACCATGGCGTAGCGCTTGATTTCGGGCAGGCGTTTCAGATACCAGGCGTCGTGTCTCTTGGCGGAACGATAAAGGTGCTCGACCAAGTTTTGGCTTACGCCGCGGATCTCACCCAAGTCCCATCCCGTGCCAACTGCGGCATGGTAGTGAGCCAAATAGTCTTTGATGCTCTGGGCATTTCCATTGGGCGGATACTCTTTCAGGCGAAACAACGTCGACCGTTGCTCCTCCTCAGGTACTGCCAACAGTTCGTCAATCCGCTGTCGTCCGGATACCGAAACTTGGGCTGCGATCCGTTCGAAGACGTCGCCCTCGGCGCGAGCGCAGAAAGAGTCGATCATTCGTGCGAATACCGTCTTGCGCGGAAGCGTATAGCGCCAACCCCTTACGACCCGCTCGGCCTCGGCAGCGATGACGCCCGGAGCCTCCCCGTCGGCCATCCGTTCGCTGACCCAAACCGCCAAGCGGTCCCGTCCTCGTTGGTCCAACTCCTGGAGCGACAGATAACGCCTGAGCCGCTCCCGGTATTCGCCTTCCGTGGCCGGTCGCGGCGGAGTCAGCAGCAACACCGGGGGCAGGTGCAACTGAGCTGCAAAGTGATTGACGATGCGGACGGGCGGATCGTCATATTCCTCCAGGAACCGTCCGAATAACCGCAAGACACACAACTGCAAGGCGAAGCGTAAGCAGTTATCCATTCCGCGGCATAGGAGAACCTCCCCGATATCGGCTTCCGTCAAAGTCCAATCGCGAGCCAACTCTTCGACATCCGGGTCCTCCGGAAGAACTGCACCGCTGACCGGGCGGCCGTATCGTTCGTGTTGCGTATCATTGGCTTCGTTGAGTTCGGACATCCGCTAATCATCGTCGTTGCCCTCCACCGCGCGGGCCAGATCTTCCGCTGACGGTTGCAGATACACTGCCGTTGTATCCAAAGAGTCGTGCCCGAGCAATGTCGCCAATTCGATCAGCTTGCCCGGATTGCAGCGCAGAAACCCGAGAGCGAAACTGTGCCGGAAAGTATGCGCGGACACCGGAATCCGCGTGACCTTGGCTCGGCGAGCGAGTTGTTGGATGGTCGCCTGAATGGTTCGCAAGGAGATGGGTTCGCCGCCGCGCTCGCTCAAAAACAACGGGTTCGTTCCGCGGCAGTCTCCTCTGGTTTTCAGATACGCAGCCAAGGCTCTTCGCGCCGAAGCGTTCAGCGGAATCTCTCGTTCCTTGCTGCGTTTACCGGCACGAACGCGCACCGAACCGGACCGGTCATTGATCAGACAATCCGAGATAGCGAGTTGCGCAACCTCGCCTACGCGCAAGCCGGTCTGTAACATCAACTGAAGCAGAGCGTAGTTGCGCCGCGCGAGGCCGTGTCCGGTCTGGCCCGCCGCCCGTAACAGCGCTTGCACTTCTTCGTCGCGGAGGCCAGCTGGCTGCAACCGCTTCTGCCGCCGCAGCAAGCGCAACGCGGAGGCCGGATTCGCCGCGATGAGCTTCTTCTGCTCGGCCCAGGCGAAGAACCTTTTGAGAGCCTGCACCTTGCGATTGACGCTCGCGGCCCGCAGTTTCTCCACGCGGATGAGGTGATGACGGTAACTGGCCAAGTCGGCGGTGGAGATCCGGCGCAAGGGGACCGGCGTCCCGCGGCTCTGCTCGATCCAGCTCCGGAACCTGCCGAGATCGGCCGCATATCCGCGCCTGGTCGATTCGGCCAGGTCGGCGGCCCGAAGGCTACCCGCGAACTCTTTAGCCACTCCCTCCCCCAGGAACGCTGGTCCGCGCCTGATTACACGCATAGTCAACCCCCGGGATAGCCTATCACGTTACTGCGTGTAATGCGGCAAAGCGTATCGGCGGATAGCGTGCAGTTCTATTAGCACGCCATGATTTCACGAAAAAACAGCCTTGTACGCTCCTGTTTCGACACTCTCCGCAACCAGATTTATGTATCTCGTATGCGATACCCCTCGCACGAGACCGCTCAAGCGGCTGTCAGTTCAGCGCTTAGCGACGACGCAGGTCAACATTGCGTGTAATGCCTTAGAGTAAAAATCTGCACGATTGTGGCCGCTACCCCAAACAACATCAAGTGACCAATGCCCTCTCGAACCTGCAAACCCAGGAACAGCAAACCCAAGACATGATTAAAGCTTTGCCCACTGCCCTTGCTCCGCCGCCGTCACCGACCAAACGGGCGAAAAAGGGCTTGTAACACGCAGTGTGACCCACAAAAGGTGATCGAGATCTCGTGCAAACCGGGCTGACTCAATATAGGTTAAGCATCGACTTGACTTCGATATTCCCTCTACAAGGGAGCATACTTGCCATGTAACATCTCTGAGAATACACAAACTCTCTTTCCCTTATTGGGTCCTGTCTGAATGAGTACCCAAGTAAATTCGCCGATGTGTAAGCGATTTTCCTCGGCCACGGAAATCGGACCAGTGGGTTTCCAGGAAGTCATATGGCCGTTCGTGAAGTTGAGCAATTCCAGTTGCTCAACCACGGTTCCGCTCGGAATCTGCAGAATGGCACCTGATCGTAATGCAGAGAGATACGCCATATGATCTACCTGGGCTGAGTCCTTAAGGTGTTCGTTGGCCAGCACCGCACAACTGCCGAGATCTATTGCGGCGGGAATAGATGTTTTGTCTACGTTTTCAAGATAGACCTCCTGACGTGGACAACCGACTAACCCTAAACACACAACACAGATCAACGTTGTAAACAGGAACGAATGGAAACTCAGCTTCTTTACCATGTCAAATTGGTAGTCCATCCAGGTGCAAACTACCGGCTGACAATTCTGTCGCAAAAGTGATCGGCGCGAGTCGAGTAACTTCGCGGAGTGCGGCTCAGAAACAGTCAGCGTGTATTCAGAATCAATCAGTGATTAGCAGTCAGTCAACAGCCGACAGTTACGCGAACGACTAAGCAATCGCACCTTACTGGCTTATCCAATGTAAGTGGAACTAAGGTCTCGTACGTAGTTCTAAGGTGTGGCATTGAGGCAAGACATCATTGAGGTCAGAGACTTCGCCAACGCAGAAAACCACCGGCCCTACGAAAGACCAATGGGCGTTCAACGCCGTCAAACCGCGTCTTCGTTTTTGGGAAGTTGGAATTTTGCGGAAATGAAGTTTTGCTGACGCGCGGTCACAGTGCTGTCTTTTGTCAAAGAAAAAAAGTATACCCCTGCCGATCCTGAACACTTGCCAGCACTAGACGCAGCCCGAACAGAGCGACAATGCACTGCTTGCTGTATGCACCCATCACGAACTAGTCGGGACTTGCAGCACAACTCGAAGCCTTCTCGATTCTGTTGGCAGAGCTCGGCCCACTTTCCGTCTCGTCTAGATCACCCAAATCTGGGAATGCTTTCGAGGCTGCTGTAAGTATCGTTCAATGTTCTGATTGGGATGTCGATTGTGACAAGTTCGTGAATAGCGTAAGTCCAAAACTTGAAAGTACCCGGTACTAAGGTCCAGAGATATAAGTAAGAAATTAATAAAAACGCATTGCCTCTGTCCTTGAAGCTCGTGTATTCTCAAAAACGTTCAACTTCAGAGATTCACCTTTGTGCGGTGGTTCGTAAGACCGTGCCATTCAGGCGCGTAATCAACTGTAGTCTTTTTTACTTCTGCTGTACCTATCTGCCCTAGGGAGGGGCAGATCTCGATGCGACAAGTCCTCTTGTGTGCCTTGCTGGAAGTGTGTCTGTTAGCAGGTTTGGCGCCCGCTAGTTCTCACCCAGGTGCCGGTGCAATCTACGAGCGTGTCATCTGCGTGGTTCCGATGGTAGGAGCAGGAACCCTGGATGATCCAAAACGACCACTATTCGCGCCGACCGCAGGAACAACTGAATCTAGCGTTCCGCCCAGCAAGGGCTTCCTTCATCCGGCTGACATTATCGCTTTCAAAAGTGTCATGAGTGATGACGGACAAACTGCGATTGTGGTGTTTGTCGCTCGCGATCGTGCCGCACTGCGTCCGCTTCTGCAAAGCGAGCAGGTGCTGAAGAAGTTTCATCCCTCCGAGGGCAAGCCGGACAAGCTGCTGCAGGAGCTTCGGAAGTTCAAGAAGGATTTTGAATTGAGCGAGCTCGAAGTAGGTGCCCTGTGAAGCGCTACTTCCTGCTGTTGTGCCTGGCTGCTTGTTTTGGAGCGGCTCCTCTCTCGGCTACTTACAGCTATTTTCAGACCGATAGTCTGCAGAACTACAACGTTTCGGCTCCTAACTGGAATATCAACGGCACATCCTCGAACAGCGTAGCGGCCGGTCTCACGGTGACGGCTGCGACGGGTGGATCGTATATCACGAAGACGGCTACGCCGGATGGAACGAATCAATACGAAGTGGCGGCGACACTGAAGCTCGCCAGTTCCGGTGGAAATTATGTCATGTACCTGGAGGCGACCACCAATGCTCTTCTCGGTTCCACCAGCGTGGGCAGCTTCTACGCGGTTGCCATTCAGAACCCGACTTTCGCCAATGGCGGTTGCACGGCCACGGCTGTGATGGACAAGGTCGTCAACGGGTCAGTGACTCAAGTCGGCTCGACCACGGTTCCGTGCAAAGACGGTATTACCTATCACGCTGTGATTGGAACCGACAACGCCGTCCATTTTTGGGTCAATAATCTCGAATATCTCTGGTGGAAAGACTCCACCCTGCTGTCGGGTCAGGGAGGTGTGGGCGGTTACAGCATGCCCTCCGGCAATGGAATCGACTTGGCGCAAATTGGGCCATGTGACCGGACCGTACCCACAGCAGCTGACCGCGCGCAGATTCAAACCTTCGCGCTCTCGAACCGTGTGGACCTGGATGCCGGGCCCATGGTCGACGACGCGAACGGCTCCGGCATTTCGGCCTACAAGTGGTACCGCGACGGGGCGTACTTGTTCACGACGGAAGCCAGTCAAATGACCGATGTCAGCGCCACAGCGGGAGCTAATCATACTTATGGTGTTCTCGCGCAAGATCACCATGGCAATCAGTCAGCGACCACGTCATTCACGGTGGCCGTTCCGGCCAACGCCACCATCGATGCCGTGCAGACCGGTGTTCGCCCGACGGGAACCTACTGGGGCGGCCTGGGGGAAAAGGTCAACCTCCGCACCGGCAACCTGAACTACACCTATCCCTTGATCACAGCCATGAGCCGTGGTTGGTCGATCCCCTTACAGCTGAGCTATAACTCGCAGAACTGGCGACTGGACGGCAACAACGCTTCCTGGAAATTGGGTAGTGACGTCGGCTACGGATTCGGCTGGCGATTGCAGATCGGTTTCATCACGCCCTACTACAGTTCCTATTTCGGCATCTCTTTTTACGAATACACCGACCCGAGCGGCGCTACCTATCGACTGGACCAGAACAACAACGGCATCTGGACATCGAAAGAGAGCATCTACGTCACCTACGATTCGAACACCCAGCGGCTGCACTTTAACAACGGCTCATTTTGGGTTCTCGGCTGCGCGTCAGCCGGCACAGAACAAGACGCCGGTACGCTCTATCCCACCCTGATTCAGGACTCAAATGGAAATCAGATTACGGTGCAGTACTTGGCCGGCAACGGCGTCACCTGGACCAATTCCAGCGCACGCATTTACACCATTCAGGACGTGCGGCCCGGCACCAATCCGACTGGTGCGCCGACATTCCTATTCGCCTACAACTCTGATGTCATCCCGCACCTGACCAGCATTTCGAACTCAATCAACAGCATCGACCAGTTCTACTTTTCCTATAGCCCCCAAACAACACTCGTCTCGCCGCTCGGATCGGGCAGCTTCGAAACGGCGGCATTCCTGAAATCGGCTACCAACCAGGCCGTGAATCTCACCACAACATTTGTGAACGACCCGGCCAACACGGGCGAACTACAGCAAGTCACGCTTCCCCTCGGCGGGCACATCCGATGGCAGTATCAAAACGCCGCCTATGCGCAAAGCACGGTTCGGGAAGTGGGCAATCGTTATCTGCAATGGGATTCGTCGATCGGCGAACGAACGTTTGCTTTCAGTCACACGGCCGGAACCGGGAACATGGTGCCGGGCACCCGGTCTGTGGTCGATAACACAGCCGCTGCCCAGAAGACCTGGACGTTTAGCCAAACGCAAGGGCCGACGCTCGGGCTCGTGACCGAAGTGCAAGAAGGGACCAGCTCGACGGTCCTGCGCCAGATAAATTACACCTGGGCGCAAAATACGACCGGCAATAACTATCTGTCGCGCACTCAGGTCATTAGCGATCCCGGCCAATCCTACGCGGCCACAAAACAGATCGATCAGTCTGTCGACCAATACGGCAATCTGACCCAAACCAAGCTCTACCACTATTCAGACTTGACCAATCCGGCCAAGACTTACAACACCACCTACCTGACCACGTCGGGCTCGACCGATTACCGGACTCTGTACATCGTGAATCGCGTTGCCAAAGTCACGCTCACGGATAAGAATAATGTCACGACAACGCTGAAGCAGAATACGTTTGACCAGTACCCGAACGGCATTGCGGCGACCGCGAATATTCAGCAGCAAGATGCGCAGGACTACGGGACCGGCTTCACGGCACGCGGCAATCTGTATGATGAGGCGTACCCCTGGGGCAGCACCCACCGCAACTACGACCAGACGGGCACGCCGAACTGGGTTGGAAATGACATCAATCCGAATCACTAGTTAGTTACGGCACGACCCAAACCACCAACTATGCGGCCCCGAGTTTGATCACCACCGCGGATTCGCTAAACACCAACATCAATTGGGAATCGTCGCTGCAAGTCACCTCGCAGACGGGAGCGAACCAGGAGTCGACGACCGTCAAATACGACACCTCTGACCGGCCTTCAACCGTGAATACTCCCTACGGCGCGCAGATCCAATACAGTTACAGCACCAGCGCGCCTCAGATCGTCAAATCCATTAGTAGCCGCTGGACCAAGACGTATTTGGATGGACTCGGGCGTGTTTCCAAAGTGCAGCAGGGATCCGGCAATAATCTCCTGTCGGAAACCGATTCTGTGTACGAGGCGGTAGGCGCCACTCCACTCGGCAAAGTCACGCAGCGAAGCATGCCGTTTGCTTCCGGAGGAACGCCGAAGTGGCGAGTGTCCACCTTCGATTCCCTGGGCCGAATCCTGACGCGAAAACGCCCGGACGGCGCTTCGACTTACACCTACTCGTATGCCGGAAACTCAATCAAAGTCACCGACCCAGCCGGGAAGTGGAAGCAGTTTACTCAGGACGCTTTTGGCCATATTGCCACCGTGACAGAGCCGTCTCCCAATACCGCGACGGAGCCGAACCATCTCACGCAATACTCGTATGACGTCTTCGGGCACCTCATGCAAGTGCGCATGGACCGGACGATCGGAGGAACGGTTCGCACGCAGTACCGGACCTGGGTGTACGATCCAACAACCCTGCGGCTAACCAGCAAGACGAGCCCCGAAAGCGGAACCGTCACCTATACCTACAACACAGATGGAACGTTAGCGACCGTAACAGACGCTAAGAATCAGCGCCGCGTTTACACCTACGACAACTACGGCCGGATTACGCAAATTGCTCGTGGAACGATGTCAGGGACCACGTTCACAGAAAACCTAACGCAGCGAACCAACTACACCTACAGCGGTACCAACGGCGGGTACTCGACGGCCACAGCGGGTCGTGTGTCCAGCATCACCTACAAAGGGCCGCATGGTTTAGCGTTCAACGAAATGTACAGCTACCAAGCTCCTGGCGGTATATCGAAGAAGCTGCTCAGCATGACGGGCACTCCGTTCGGAAGTTCCACGGTGAATCTGGAGGCGGATTACTCGTTCGATGCAGAAGGCAATATTCAGACCATTCAGTACCCTAATTCAGAAATCGATAGCAATAATGCGATTGCTTCGGGGCCCTTATTCACCTACGAATACGATTCCATGGAGAGGCTCAACAAACTGAGTGACAAAGCCACTCTCTGGGTCAGTAGTGTGACCTATGGGCCAGCCAACGAGATGCAGCAGATGGTGACCCCCACGTTCACCGAAACTCGCAACTATAATGCGAATCTCGAGTTGGTCGAACTAACGTCCGGTGCAAATCTGCATTACAAGTACAACTATTCGGCCACACAAGACAACGGGCAGATCCAGTCGCAGCAGGACATCGTGAGTGGCGAAACCATCAGCTACCAATACGACACGCTCAAGCGTTTAACTCAGGCCAGCGCTACCGGCGACCCTCATGGTGCGTGGTCACAGGCCATGTCCTATGACGGCTTCGGGAATCTGACGCAGAAAGCCTCGAGCAACGCGCCAGGTCTCAGCATCGCGGTCGATTACACAACGAACCACATCCAGACTAACGCCGCTTACGACTCGAACGGCAACATGACCGGGTATGCGGGTGCAGTCTACGGCTACGATATCGACAACCGGCTTGTGAGCGCCAACAACTCGGTCGCCTACGGATACGATTCCACCAATCAACGCGTGTACAAAGCAGCCGTCAGCGGCACTACGTACAGCGCCGAAGAGATTTATTTCTACGGCACCGACGGCCACAAGTACGGAACCTGGCAGATCAATCCCAGCAGCGGCGTGCTGCTTAAAGCCAGCGTGACAAAACAGTGGTTTGGCAATCGGTTGGTGTCACCACAAGATGGCATTGATTCCCGGGGCAGATACTTCGTTAACGGCGAAGAGCGTATCAACGTTACTCCCCCGAATCCACCGAACGATCAGGAAAAGTTCGCCAGCTATACGCGGGATTCGGCAACCACACTTGATTATGCGAACCAAAGATACTACAGCAGCATTGTTGGAAGGTTTATGCAGCCGGATCCGTATGAAGGAAGCGAGGACTTGAATACACCGCAAAGTTGGAATCGGTTCAGTTATGTCTTGAACGACCCCGAGAACTCTATTGATCCGACTGGGTTAGTGGACTATGCCCAACTTGGAAAGGGTGTGCTTCAGGTTGGCCTGGGAATAGGGGGAATCGGCACAGCGATTGGCTTCACTGCTGGGACTGGCGGATTCGGTTCAGTTGTGGTGGCTGGCATAGGCATCGCTTCGGCCGGAAACTTAGTAGCGGGAACTCTTAATATAATCAATCGATTCCGGGACACCCCAGGTACTCTCCAGGATTTGGCAGCTAACGCTGACGCCACTCGCCTGTCGAATGTGATGACTCTTCCTGGTGCGGTAACAATGGCGGTGACCGGCGGAAATTATCAAGCTACCCAACTAGCCAGCACTGCTGCTGGCGCAACCCTGGGCATCTATAATCTATCGAACGCTACTACTCTGTGGCAGCAAACCACTGCAACCGTCGCAATCAGTAACTCGGCCGTCAACTTTTCTACGGCCACTTCGCAGCTTTCTCCTGCAACAACCTTAATAGCCCCCGATTTCGGGGGTTCGACAACTGTCACAGCACAGCAGGAGCTAGTCCCAACTTCATCTGCGCCATTACCGGACCAGCTCACCATTGCAGGAGGCGGCGGGAATGATGTACTTGAGGGACTTCACCCAGATCAACCTTTTGAAGTAAATTGACTCCGGGATTTCTAATGCGGTATACATTTCCATGGAGAAAGGGTTGTGTTGCGTATGGAACCGTAGGCGTTTGCATGTTGGCGTCTCCCGTTCCCGAGTTCAAGCTTTATTCACTTATACCTCTCGCGTTCTCGGTATTGTTCTATCTTAAAAGGCAGTCATCAATTCTTCTGACTTCTGAGTCTGTTCTTTATAAGCCGGAGTGCCGGCCTCAAGTTAAAATCGACTACAACCAGATTTCAGATCTCAAGTGGACGGGAACGTTTTACCCCGTCCCGTTCAATTCTTTCTGGTTTCTGGCAATCACAACAAAAGATGGTCAGTCTTTTGAAATACCGGTTGGAGTTGTTGAACGGAGCCTATTTTTGGAGGAGTTCTCAATTAAAAGTGCACAGGCTGTCCCGCTCAGGCCTTTCTAGCCAAGCTTTCAAATAAGAGTCAGGCAGGGAATGGTAACTAATTCAGGGCGAGCCTAAAAATAACGACATCCCCCAGGACCCGCTTGGCAGACATTCCACCCACAGTTGTCCAGGACGGTCCGATCACCTGTGATAACACCCTTTTAGACAGAAGATGGTGCACCAGCATAGAACCCTATCGGAAGAAGTGTTTGAGAGGTTCCTTACAAAACACTCTTTAAGCTTCGACAAAATTGCAACGGCAGATACTCCGCGTCCTGATTACTTTGTAACGGCTGGTGACCTAAAAATAGTTTTTGAGATTAAGGAACTGACGAGAGATGAAAACTTCAAGATCACCAGGGACGGCAGCATAGCTCATCGGATTATTGGAGATCACGTCCGCAGTGCGATCACCCAAGCCGCCAAACAAATACAGTACGGGGCAAAGGGATTAGGGCTTCCTTCAATACTACTCATCTACAACAAAATTGATCATTGTTTTGGAACTGAAAACCATGACTTCATAGCCGGTATGTACGGTGAGCCAACGCTCCTCCTTGATCCCCAAACCGGAGCGCCGGTCAGTCCGGTCTTTCATGGGCGAAACGCTCGGCTCAGAAATGAGAGAAACACGTCTTTTAGTGCGGTAGGGCGCCTATCGTCTTATAGCGAAGAAACAAGAGTTACTGTGTTCGAGAACGTCTATGCGCACGTGCCAATTCCTTATGAGCAGTTACCTGCCTGCTTAGAGGTAGTACGGATTGAGATCAAGCCCACGTAAGAAGGTCCTTTCCTTAAGGCAAAAGCTCACAGACTCTTAGCGCTATTACTAGTCTTCCATCAGAAAGCGATGCGCCGCTCGATCTCGCTGAGGGTTGCTAAATCTTTCCTCCGATCGTAGAGCTTGGTGGTGCGGGGATCGGAGTGTCCGGCCATGCCCTGCGCGGCTTCGAGCGCGCCGCCATTCTGCAAGAAGACAGTGATGCCGGTGCCGCGAAACGTGTGATTGCAAATCTCCGGCGGCAACCCGGCCGCGAGGCAGCGAACTTTCACCATGCGGAGCATATCGGTGCGGCTCAGGGCCTTGCCAGTGAGGCGATGATTTTTGCTCACGCTTTGAAACAGCGGCGCTTTCGGATCGAGCGGTCCCGCTGCTTCGAGATAGGCATCGAGATACTCTTCCGCCTGATGATGCAGCCAGACGATCTTTTCTTTGCCACCCTTTTCGTGCAGACGCAGGCGCGGCCGTTTCCCAGCCAGGCTGTAGTCTTCCCGTCGCAGACCCGCGACAGCACTGACGCGCGCGAAGGTGTAGCCCATGACCGCAATCATGGCCCGATCGCGCAGGCTTTTCACCGAATCCTCATCAAGCGAATCGAGCAACGAACGCATCTGTGCGGGTTCAAGAATGGGCGTCACGCCGACTTCCCGGCTGAATCGCGGCCCTTTGACGAAGAGCACTGGATTCGAGGGAATCACCTGCTTGACCACCAGCCAATTAAAGAGCGAGCGCAGCCCGGCCAGGTGCTGCTTGATCGAGGGCGCACTCATGACGCTTTGCTTGGCTTCGATATAGGCGGCGACATGCAAGGGCCGGATCGTATGCAGGTGCAGTTGGTGTTTCTCGCACCAGGCGAAGAACTGCGCCGTGGCCTGGACATAAGCCGCGCGGGTGTTGCGGTTGCGAATGGAGGCCGCAAAGAATTCCAGAAAGTTCTCGCTGGCCCGGTCGCCGGCGTCCGCGATGAGGGCGGGCACCTGGAGAGAGGAGGGGCGGGAAAGAATGACAGCCGCCGCATGGCGCGGCTGGGATAGATTCACAAGCGGCTCGTTTTTCACCGGAGATCCTCCCAGGGATTCAGGAGATCAAGCCCCAGCCCCGCAAAATCCTTACCGTTGCGCGTGACGAGGGTGAGCTGCTGTTCGAGCGCCGTAGCGGCCAGAAGTCCATCGATGACAGCCAGCGTTACTCCTTTTTGTTTCGCCTCCCCGGCCAGCATCCCCCAGCGCTCGGCGATCGGTGCTGTGACGGGCAAAGCACGGCCCGCAAACCAAGGCCGAATCACAGTGTCCAGCGATTCCTGCAGTCCGGTGCGGCGCTGGCTTGCCGGCAGCTGGGAGATGCCTTTGCAGATTTCTCCCAAGCTCAGAACGCTGATGTAAAGCTTATCCCGGCCGGCGTTCCTCAAAAATGCCGTAACGCGCTGCTCAGGCCTTGGGCGCGTCAACTCCGATGGAATATTGGTATCGACCAGATAGCCGGTCAAAGCTCGATCTCGCGGCCAGTATCCTTATCGCGTTCAAAATCCATATCGAGACCGGCGAAGGGTGAATTCGCAAAGAGTTCGACCAAGTTCCTGGCTTTGGACGGAGCGGCAGTGTGCGGATCTTCCGGCTGCGAAGCTTTGAGCGCCTGCAGCAACACGTCCTCGACATCGCGAAAGGCGCCGCTCTCGAGCCGGTGCTGGATCAGGGCCTCGAGCTCCGGCTGATTGATCTGAATTGTCATACGCGCCTCCGTTCCTTAACGCCTTTACCCTACTGTGTCGAACACTCTTGGTCAAATGCTAATGATGCTTCATAACCTCTTTTATGAGGCATAATAACGTAACCACGCGATAGACTATTCAGAAACATGTCACTTTCAGAATTAAGTGGCGCACTTCCGTCAACACTATTTGGCATGGTTGGCCTTCCTCGCTAACCGCGGCGTTCGGGCAAGAACCCTACTGACGGTAGCCGGATGGATCTTGAACAGCCGTGCTGCGTCGGCGGCAGTCTTGTCGCCCTTCGATACCATCTTCCGGATCTCGGTCTGCTGCTGAAGTGAAAGCTTTGGACGACGTCCGCCGATGCGCCCCTCTTCGCGGGCGGCATCCAACCCGGCCTTGGTCCGCTCTTTGAGCATCGCCCTTTCGAACTCGGCGAAGGCCCCTACCATCTGCATCATCATCCGGCCCGCCGGTGTAGTCGTGTCGATGGCTTCTGTCAGGCTGCGAAATCCGGCTTTCAGTTCGCCTAGACGCTCCATGATCAAGAGGACGTCCCTCAACGATCTGGATAGCCGGTCGAGTTTCCAGACAACGAGCACATCGCCTTGCCGAAGGCTATCGAGCAACCGATGAAGCTCTGGCCGGTCCCAACGACCGCCGGATGCCTTTTCGCGAAAAATCTGGTCGCACTTGGCACCCTTCAGCGCAGCAACCTGCGTGGCCGTATCCTGATCGTCCGTGGAAACACGCGCATAGCCGAAACGCATTGCACAATTCTATCGCCAATCGATTTCGTTATGCAATATAGTTTTGCAACGCGAAAGTCAAGCGAATTAGATCAGCTGCAGGTCGTTGCACAAACGGACGTTTGTGCACTGATTGGGACATCCACCTGTCCAGATGGCCGACGAACCAGGAACAACTTGAATCCAAGCGCCAAACGATGGTGTTCCAAATAGGTGTGTTAGTCGCGCGCGGAGGCTAAGGGAAATGCGGCTACCGT
Source organism: Bryobacteraceae bacterium (assembly GCA_965214005.1). Lineage (GTDB taxonomy): Bacteria > Acidobacteriota > Terriglobia > Bryobacterales > Bryobacteraceae > Bog-105. The sequence continues at coordinate 5,752,304 of CBDCAQ010000014.1, read as the reverse complement.
GCCAAATTTGTGGGGAACCGGGTTCTCGGTGGTTTTTATTTGGAGTGCTGCGGAATGCCCGCGAACACGCCGCCGCGGAATGCCCGCGAACACGCCGCCGCGGAATGCTCTGGCTTCTGCGACGTTCACTTCAGGGAAATAGGAATGGAACGTTCGTTGCGCCAGCGGATCGTCAAAAAAGAGCAGGGAATCCGCAAGAAAGTGTGCCCATTCCGGCGGTAAGCGCTTACAGGCGTCAACGATAAGCGGCACAGAGGATACATCGTTCGCCTGAGCCAATCCCGCAGCTGCCAGACCAGATACCGAAACCATTTGGGAACCCAAAACCTTACGCAACAGGGGAACTCCTCGCGGATCTCCCGTTTTCGCCAGCGGTGCCAAATCCTGCGCCAGTTCGTCAGCCATGGTCAATGCTTTCTCAAGTGAAATGTTATGCGTATTCGCCCAGATCTTGAAATCAGGTGAAATGGGGTCGTCCTGTTTGCCGGCCATGAGATTGAAAGGATTCGGTGCCTCACTTTGGATAGCCCTTTCCGCGAGCGTAACCAAGTGGTTCCAGTAAGTTTCATTCTTATCGCCCATTCTCACCAAGACGGATGCCACGCCTGCTTTGACGTCCGGGTCCGTCGTTCGGGAGTAATACTCCTCCAAAACGGAAACTCCTTCCGCGCCCTTCGCGTTTACGATCCAATTGATGTAGGACATCGCATCCACAGGCCCCTGGCCGAGATCATTGCTTCGAACGCGTTGAATCGCATCTGAAGTAAGGTAGTTCAGGTATAGATTGTTCTTGTCGCCCAGGTTCACCAAGGCGGATGCTATACCTTGTTTGATGACCGGGTCTTTGGTTCGCTCGTAATAGTCTTCCAGCACCGGAATCGCCTCCACTGCTCGCGCTTGCTGGATGATTCCTACGTACTTCAGGCGATTCTCCGGCGCGGGATCCGGCTCGTCGTTCTTTATGTGCTTGATTGCGTCGGCAACCGCGCTTGCATCTTGAACCTGGGCGTTCTGACTGGTCGCGATCATAGTGGCTAACGCGGCCATCACGACGGGCAGTAACCCTGCGCGCAGATTAACAAGCATTCCATTTCCCCCTAGCCGGCCTGTCGATCCAGCCTACCAACGGTATCGAGGACCGAAATGAGGTCATCTGGCCTGCAGCCTCGCTAGAGTTCAATCACTTCCGAATTGCTCTAGGATGCCTCCGGACAGAAATGGCCTGGAGACCACATCAGTGGGTTTTTGGAAGGAATCCTTACCGCCACCCTCGAACGCCGTTTTGAAAATCCCTTTGGTTTTTGTAAACCTCATAATGTTCTCCGCCGTGCTGTGATGGATCCTTCACCCACACTTCACCGGTTTCCGTGTTCAACTTGGCCGCCGTGCCGCGAATGGATCTGAATTTCCCGGGATTCGATGTCGGAGTTTCTTTCTTTGCGGCTCCCCCGCCTCCCCCTGTTCCGCCATTACTGCTCATGCAAGCCGAGTAGCCAATGGCTAGACCGCCGACATATCCTACACCTCCGCCGATCGCTCCGCCACCCCAGCCGCCGAGCGCCGTTCCTCCGGCAGCCTCCAGAATATTACCGGCACCGGGGACGATTGAGCCCACGAAACCTCCGACCGTACCCATACCGACCGAGCCGGCCGTAGCCCCAATTCCCGTGCCAAGCCCTGCTCCCAAAACGGCTGCTTTCTGCATACAACCCGGATCTCGGGGTGCTGTCAGCCAATTAGACAATTGCTGCCCAAACGGCTGTACCTGCTGAGCAACATGCGCTGTCGAGCCACCGCTTCCGCCCCTCCGCCTCCATAGCCATAACCGAAAAACGTATAACCGGTGTACCAAGAAGCTGAGCCGCTCGGCCAGTTATCACCGGGAACCGGATCGACTGAACCACCGTTCACCGTTGTACTGTCGTAGCAGTTATCCCCGTTCGCGTCGCACGTCGTCATCCCGCTCGGATCCGTCGCGTTCAGCGGATTGTTATTCACGTACGCATACATGTTCCAGCTTTGGGGGTTCATAGGATCCGCTCCAGCGTTCCAGGGGCCTGGACTTGTGAACCGTCCCAGCGCACTGCCGTAGTACCGGGCCTGGAAGAAATCCATGCCCGATTCGGTATCGCGTTCCTGACTTGTGAACTTCTGATGGATGTTGTCCGTTCCGGGACCCCAACCCGCTCCGCGTCTAGGGATCACCTAGGCAAGCCATAAACGAAAAATCGACCCTCCCGGTAGTACGCCGTACCAAGTCACGGACGTATAGCGGTAGTGATACACCGCTGTGATCGCTATTTGTCACAACTGAAATCCAAACGCCATAACTCTCCGGATCAAGGGTCGTCTGAGACAGGAATCTGTACAGACCTTGTAATCGCATCACCTCTGTAACATCGAACGAAACTACCGATCTTTCTCCTTTCTTGCGGACCGTAAGAGGCACGTCAGGCAACAGCTGCCGAAGCGCTGTTATCTGGTCTTCAGTCAGGGCCGTTAGCCGAAAGCCGAATGTCTCTTCCCGAGATGTGTCTTCCGCCATAGTTATCGACCTCCTTCGGCTTTGTAGATCTTCGCAAGCTCCTTCAGTTCGTCATACGGGTAGTTATCGCTTGGACTTCTGCCCTCGGCTCTTTTTTCTGCTTCGAGCCACTTGCCAAACCGATTCGCGTCAACTCCTTCTTCTCGCGCCGCGTCCTTAACTTGCTGTTTGTCGTTTGCGTTGGCACCTCGAGTCTTGTCCCGGTGGCCGCCTTTTCCCTCCCCTGTCCCGCCATTACTGCTCATGCAAGCCGAGTAGCCAATGGCTAGACCGCCGACATATCCTACACCTCCGCCGATCGCTCCGCCACCCCAGCCGCCGAGCGCTGTACCGCCGGCAGCCCCCAAAATATTGCCAGCACCGGGGACGATTGAGCCCACGAAACCTCCGACCGTACCCATACCGACCGAGCCGGCCGTAGCCCCAATTCCCGTGCCAAGCCCTGCTCCCAAGACCGCTGCCTTCTGCATACAACCCGGATCTCGGGGCGCGGTCAGCCAATTAGACAATTGCTGCCCAAACTGCTGTACCTGCTGAGCGATGTGGGCTGTCGAGCTTCCGCCCCCTCCGCCGCCATAGCCATAACCGAAAAACGTATAACCGGTGTACCAAGAAGCTGAGCCGCTCGGCCAGTTATCACCGGGAACCGGATCGACTGAACCACCGTTCACCGTTGTACTGTCGTAGCAGTTATCCCCGTTTGCGTCGCAAGTCGTTAACCCACTCGGATCCGTCGCATTCAACGGATTATTATTCACGTACGCATACATGTTCCAGCTCTGCGGATTCATCGGATCCGCTCCCGCGTTCCATGGATCTGGACTCGTAAACCGCCCCAGGGCGCTGCCGTAGTACCGAGCCTGAAAAAAGTCCATGCCCGACTCGGTATCGCGTTCCTGACCTGTAAACTTCTGATGGATGTTGTCCGTTCCGGGACCCCAGCCCGCTCCGCGCCCAGTCACTTCCTCCCCAAAGGGGGCGTAATCGTGCCTTGCTATCACCGCCCCATTCTGGTCCGTCACCAGCCTCGTGCTGCCCAGATGATCCGTCGTCACGTAACACGTCAAACACGGTGAAGCGCTCTGCGGCACAGTCGAGTACTCGGCCGCCAACAAATTATTGGCATCGTACACGTACACCGTCGTGCCGCTCGGTACGTTCTTGATCACTCGGTTCCCTTGACCGTCATAGTTGTAGTACATCGTGGTGGCGCCATCGACCACCGACCCCACTTGGCCTTCCGGATAGTAATAAACGGTATTGCCGTTGACACTGGACTGGTTCCCGGACCGGTGCGTCCCGCTCGTCGTTGTAACTCGGCACACCCAATCGAACTACTGTCGAAGGCAAGAAGTAAATCACTTCGACTTGCTCATCCAAGGCGCAAACCTAGCGAACAAAAGACCTACGAAAAATCCCGCTATTCCCGTTACAACACCCAGCGCAGGGATGACCAAAGAGCCAGCTAAACCTGCAGCGACTGTCCCAACTGCGGCCGGGAAGGTGGCTGATCGAAATCCGGTCTTGTGCACAACGGCGACATAGCCAAGAGGTCCAACAATCGCGCCTAACGGTCCGCCGTGCATAGCTCCGACCAGGACAAGTCCGACATTCCAGTATCCGAGATACTCAGTTCCGGTGGTCCCGCTCCGACCGGCCAGCCCACAGAGCGAGAGGATCACCGCTCCACAAACAATGCCGCCCAATAAGCCAATCACGACAGACAACGCTATTCCACCGATGTATTCAAGCCAAGATGATGTATCCCAATTCTGCTTGGTCATGCGCCCCCAGTGATCGTCATGGGCCTCGCGAGAAGGTATATCTTCCCCTAATGCATACAGGCCCTGTAAGAACGAATTAAGGTTCCAACTGGAGCATTTAGGCCCCCGCCCTTGTAGCATACTCCGTGAGCGACGAACGGATTCGTACCGTATTGGTGCTCAGATGCTAAACAGCCACGCACTTGTTGCGACCACGCGCTGTCCCCCGCAGAAGAGCAAAAACACTGAAGACTAACGCCAAGATAGAGCTCCTTCCCGTATCCCTGACATGCCGAACTGGACGACAGCAAGGGTGCTGCTTTTGACTTTATCAACGTGCCCAGACTCACTCGCAGGAGCCAGATTTGGTTGATCAGATCAATCCCGCTGAAGAGGGCTATTTGTGCCTCGACACACTTCGGATCCGCAGTGGGGCACATGGAGAGGATCCACGGATTCGGCATCAAGTTCCACGGTGCTGGCAAGCGCAATCCCGCCGGCAAACCTAGACTCTCACCGCCTGGGAACGAGCCGGGCGGTAACGGCTCGCTTGGAGGCGAACTCGCGGAGTCTCCCCCACTCCCTTTCTTGTTTCCGTTCCCGCCACCGCCAGGGCCACCAAAGATCGGAGGAGGACCATCTCCACAGAAAGGGTCTCCGCCACACGGATCGTCTCCGATGTTGCCTCCGCCGCCGCCATCACCTCCGCACATGAAACAAGGAGGCCCGCATCCGGTCCAAGGATCACATCGATACATCCCGCTCGGATCCGTCGCATTCAACGGATTATTATTCACGTACGCATACATGTTCCAGCTCTGCGGATTCATCGGATCCGCTCCGGCGTTCCAGGGATCGGGACTGGTAAACCGTCCCAGCGCACCGCCGTAGTACCGAGCCTGAAAGAAGTCCATGCCGGTTTCGGTATCGCGTTCCTGACCCGTGAACTTCTGATGGATGTTGTCCGTTCCGGGACCCCAGCCCGCTCCGCGCCCAGTCACTTCCTCCCCAAAGGGGGCGTAATCGTGCCTTGCTATCACCGCCCCATTCTGGTCCGTCACCAGCCTCGTGCTGCCCAGATGATCCGTCGTCACGTAACACGTCAAACACGGTGAAGCGCTCTGCGGCACAGTCGAGTACTCGGCCACCAACAAATTATTGGCATCGTACACGTACACCGTCGTCCCGCTCGGCCCTCCCTTCACTACCCGGTTCCCCAGCCCGTCGTAGTTGTAATACGTTGTCGCCCCGCTCACCCCATCGACCACCGACCCCACTTGGCCTTCCGGATAGTAGGACACGTTGTTGCCGTTCACGATAAGCTGGTTCCCCAGCCCGTCAAAGCTGCCCGGCACCCGGTTGTTCGAATATACATTCGACGTCGGCGTCGTCCCGTCGAACTGCCCTCCATGCTGCGGCACCCACATGTTCCCGTACGGATCGTAGTTGAAGTTCCGCCAGTAGGCCGGATCCGACACACTCGCCAATCGATTGAACGAATCATAAGTGTAGGAAGTGCTCACCGATGCCAGCGAACTCTCCGGTCCCGGATTCCCGTACTCCCGCTTAGTTTCCTCCGAAATTAAGGCGTAGCAAAAACGTACCAGTTACCGCAAAGCGGATTGAACCTTCGGGGAATATCTTGATGTTGGTCGGTGTCCGACACTACGGGTAAAGGAGTTGTAGTGGCGTAAAGAAGACCTTTGCTACTGCTATTTGTCGTTGTTAGTCCGTAGGTCACCATAGCAAAATACACTCCACTCGAGACCCGAGGCACGTTGGCTTTCATGTGGACAGAGCGAACACCGTCGCGTTTCTTGAGCGTTTCAAAGAGTGGCAATGCCTCTGGATCGTCACACTTCGAAACATGATCAGTCCCTTCGAAGCAAGAAAGCTGGTTCTCTTTCGCCATTTTGGCGAGCCGTTCAAATGTGCTTCTGTCGTTGGCTAAGCGGGATGCTATATCGTTATCTCTCAGGTCTGAGCAGCCGATCATCAAGGCAAACAGACCGGTGCTACATAGACCTCGCAAGATGCCGCAGATGGGTACAGCTGCGTTGCAGTTCGGCACTAGCACCCTCCCACGTGATAAACAAATGTGAACCGATAGCCAGCACTGATCTGTCGCTGATCGTGGTCGTCCCCATAAGGAGGCACTACACCCGGCAGGCTGTCCTTCAGATTCACACAAGCCGCAGATTCACGCAGAATACGTATACAGTTCCGAGGCCAATGAGTGCAAGTGAAACGTAGAGTTCTCTCCCGCTTAAGCGTTTCGCCAACGCTAAAATTACCAGATAGGTCACTGAAACGGCTACAAATATGGGCAGGTATTGAGTTTCCAATGTAGAAAGAGCAGCCGGTTTAGAATCGTAATTTCTCTGTGGAGAGCGACCAGGCCGGCAGATGACGAGACCGAGTACCACGCCGGTTAAAAGGCAAAAAACGCCGGGAAGACGCGCAGTGCGCGTTCGGTGTAAAACGTCGTTATTTCGGTCGGAGATGGACTCGGATAGAGATCGGAGGATGCGTTTGGTCTCCGCGTCTGGAAAGAAAAAGAGCTTGCTGTTGTCACTCAAAACGAGCGCTGCAAAACAGGGGAATACCCGAACCACATCTGATATTTCTGGAGAACGTATAGAACGCCACTTGGCCCACTTCCGATAGATAACGCCACCCTTGATAGGTCGAATTTCCCCCAAGCTTGCAAACAGCCAGACGGCAGATCCTAAGGCAGGTCCAATGATGACCAAGCGCCAGATTGTGGTCGGCATGTCGTGAGCGGGGAACACAATCGTACCGACAACAAACGACAGTAGCACCGGGGCGAACAGTTTAGCTGTCAACGCAGTACCGGACCATGCAAACTTCGACCGCGTTCTCATGGGCAAAATGGCGTGATCATGGTTTGAGTAAGCACACCAGCAGCGCCTTTCCCGCCAGTCCCGAAGCCTACCGTAAGAGTGCCCTGAGTAATCACTCGGTCTCCGTTATTTCCGATGCTTACGTCGGTTCCGACGCCGACGCCATCGGCGGCCATGGCACTGAAGTCAACCCCGCCCCCTGCTAGATCTCCGATCGTCCTTGCATTCGATGCGCTAAATTGTAACCCGAACAGAGCCCCCCAGCCTGTCGTTCCGGCACTGAAATACGAGGTGGTATTGGGCGTGTAGCTAAATTGCTTTCCGACAGTACCGTCAGGAGAGGCAACAAATTGCATTGAAACTCCGAAATTTATTGCTATGGGTTTTCTACCTGCTCCGATTGAGCCTCCAGTCCCATATCCAACAGTCCTTCCAAGTCGCTTGGATAAAAATGAAAGTGCCGACCTAATAGGGCGTTGCATGACGGTGGGATCAACGCACGTCCCCGTTGTTGGTGGCGGTCCCGGGTTTGGCGGCGTAGCGGGCTTAGCGGACGCTGCAGCGCTTATTCCGCCCCCGTAGAAGAATGTGTATCCGTAGTACCAGGGTATTGTGCCGTTCCACCAGGTATCGTTGGCGACGGGATCAGGCGGACCGCCGTTTACCGTCGTGCTGCCACCCCCGCAATCCCCCGGCGTATCCTCGTGAACCGTGCCGTTCGGTCCTTCCGAGCACAGGCCCGTCGGATCAATATCAGCCAGCGGATTATTATTCACGTACGCATACATGTTCCAGCTCTGAGGATTCATCGGATCCGCTCCGGCGTTCCAGGGATCGGGACTCGTGAATCGTCCCAGCGCACTGCCGTAGTACCGAGCCTGAAAGAAGTCCATGCCGGTTTCGGTACGTGCTCCTGCCCCGTTAACTTCTGATTGATGTTATCCGTTCCGGGACCCCAGCCCGCCCCGCGCCCGGTCACCTCTTCTCCAAACGGAGCGTAATCGTGCCTCGCAATGATCTTGCCCGTCGCGTCCGTCACCAGCCGCGTGCTCCCCAGATGGTCCGCGGTCAAGAAGCACATCAAACATGGCGATGCGCTCTGCGGCACATCCGAGTACTCCGCCGCTAACAAATTGTTGGCATCGTACACGTAAATCGTGGCCCCGAGAGACGTTCCCCCATTAAATGCGCCCTTCACCACCCGGTTCCCCAGCCCGTCATAGTTGTAATACGTTGTCGCCCTGCTCACCCCATCCACCACCGACCCCACTTGGCCTTCCGGATAGTAGGCCATGCTGTTGCCGTTCACACCTTGCTCCCTTTGCTCGCCTCCTTCCTACCGACTCTGAACTCTACGCAGACAATCAAGCCAAGCCACCATACCCCTGATAGTCTTTAGCGTGCTAGCACACCCTTTCAAATCATTTCGACTAGGCTCGTGAAGACCGAGTCTCCGAACTAAGGCAAGCGCATCGTCGTCAATCTCGTCGGCACTGAGACTCAGAGCATCAAATGAATCGTTCGGAGAAGGAGGGACACCCTCTCTCAGCCGGTAATAGTCGTACACGACATTTGTTATTTGAGTTGGAACTCCTTCGCTGCGAAAAGCATCAGCAAATTCTCCGCGCGAACTACCGGATCTTCGCTGGCGTGTAAATCGATTCGCCGCCGCCATGCCAAAGAACAAAGTAACAATTGCAAGTAGTACGTACTCAAGAAGGGTCATTGGGGGGCAGTGTTTAAACAACTGTTTGTTTGATAAGCGGCGTAGGCGTTATATGCCAATCCAACAACTGGAAGCCAGCGTGCCCAGAATCCACCCACACTATTCGTAGGCAGGTATTTTAAAGATCTACCCGTCCCTGGCCCCCCCTCGAAGGCCGGTAATTTCGGCCCACCTCTAGCACCCCTTGTCCAAGATCTGAATGCCTCCGAAACGATAGAGGTTTTGGGATTGCCTCCCTGGGAAAATGGTTTGGAAATGGTAGGTTGACTCAGGCTCACAGCGGCAGCTCCAGCGGAACCAGTAGCAAATCCAAGACCAAGACACCCTAGGTCATGAGAGTTTCTAGCGTCCGCAAGCGTAAGAATCGTCCGGGCCTTGTCATTAAGAGGGGAATCATTCGGATCGTATCTCGGAATCTCATTGGTTGATATTGTCCAAAGATAGTCTGGGGTTGAGGTTTGTTGGGCATTCACATCTACTTGCTGCGGATTTTGAATGTCTTGTCCGTTACTTCGCTGCTGCTCATTACTCGGACTAACGCCAGCAGCAGCACATCCCTGTCCGTCGCCATTGTCGCCTTGGAACGCGTCGCCGTCGCCGTTCGTAAGATCCACGCATGTCATCCCACTCGGATCCGTCGAATTCAGCGGATTATTATTCACGTACGCATACATGTTCCAGCTCTGAGGATTCATCGGATCTGCGCCAGCGTTCCATGGATCTGGACTTGTGAACCGCCCCAACGCACTGCCGTAGTACCGAGCCTGAAAGAAGTCCATGCCGGTTTCGGTATCGCGTTCCTGACCCGTGAACTTCTGATGGATGTTGTCCGTTCCGGGACCCCAGCCCGCTCCGCGCCCAGTCACTTCCTCCCCAAAGGGGGCGTAATCGTGCCTTGCTATCACCGCCCCATTCTGGTCCGTCACCAGCCTCGTGCTGCCCAGATGATCCGTCGTCACGTAACACGTCAAACACGGTGAAGCGCTCTGCGGCACAGTCGAGTACTCGGCCGCCAACAAATTATTGGCATCGTACACGTACACCGTCGTCCCGCTCGGCCCTCCCTTCACTACCCGGTTCCCCAGCCCGTCGTAGTTGTAATACGTTGTCGCCCCGCTCACCCCATCGACCACCGACCCCACTTGGCCTTCCGGATAGTAGGACACGTTGTTGCCGTTCACGATAAGCTGGTTCCCCAGCCCGTCAAAGCTGCCCGGCACCCGGTTGTTCGAATATACATTCGACGTCGGCGTCGTCCCGTCGAACTGCCCTCCATGCTGCGGCACCCACATGTTCCCGTACGGATCGTAGTTGAAGTTCCGCCAGTAGGCCGGATCCGACACACTCGCCAATCGATTGAACGAATCATAAGTGTAGGAAGTGCTCACCGATGCCAGCGAACTCTCCGGTCCCGGATTCCCGTACTCCCGCTTCATACTTGACAGGCTTCCGTTGTTAGCCGCCGGCCAGTTCAGCCACAATAAGTCAATATAGGCTTGAATTGTGTTGCCGATCGTCGCATACATCGCATATGGCTGCAGCCGGCTGTTGTAGTTAACGCCCGGAATTACGTTGTTGCCATACCCCAGCAGACTCTGTCCCCCGTGCGGCGCATAAAAGGCTGACGTCACATACGTCTTCGACTGCCCACTCAACGTGCCCTGCAACACATACGACCGGTTCGCCTGGTCGTATTGCGTCGTGATGGTTCGTCCCGACGGATACGTCTCCGAGGTCATCGCACCCGCCAGATTGTATTGATAGGCGAATGAATAAGTGTTGCCCGACGTCGTCTGCGTGCTCGCCGTCACCCGCCCCAAACTGTCGTACAAGTACGACGTCGAACTCACACCGGTGCTGCCAACCGAGCTCAGTCGCCCTTTCGCATTCGCCGACGTTCCGTCGTACGCCATCGTCACATTCGGCACCGCCAGCAGCTGACTAGCTGGAATCGATCCGCATCGACCCTGTGCTCCATCCGTCGAAGCGCCCTGAAAATACACCTTGCTCGTGTTCCGATTCAGAGCATCATACGAGTAACAAGTCTCGGCCCCGTCGAAGTTCTTCCAAACCAGGTTGCTGTTCGCATCGTACCCGTAGTAGATGGTCCCGTTCTCTGGTTGCGTCGACGAGATCAGACGGCTCAGGCTATCGTAGCCGAACGTCCGTGTCAGGCTCCCTTGCGTCACTTTCGTCAAGTCGTCCAACACGTCGTACTGATAGCCCGTCGTCGCGCTCGCAAGATTGCCGTACCCGTTCGGATTCTCCACCACGCTCGTCAGCCGGCCTAGCGCATCGTAGGTATACTTGTTCTGCACATTCGCCGCATCCGTCACCGTCACCGTATTGCCCGAATACGAAGACGTCGTCACCGATCCGTCCGCCGCCGTCACCTTAGTCGGCCGGCTCAGCCCATCGTACGTCGTCGTGGTCGGGTACCCGAGCCCATCATTGGTGTAGCTCTGCCCACCGTTATTCGATGTATAGCGAGACGGGTTGGTCGTGTACGACACCCGCCCCAGCGCGTCGAATTGAGTGTTCGTCACAAGAAATGAAAGTTGCGGCGTCGAAGCCTCTAAGTCACCCGTCTGGAAGGTTCTGCCGAATCCATCGTAAGCCGCATCTTCGTGCAGGGCCTGATCGCCGCTGGCGTTTTGGTCCCATTCCACGACGTTTGTCTTTCCTGACGGGATGTAGTAGTAACCGGTATGGGCCTTTAAACCATTGTTGTCACGGCTGATCTGGGTGATCCGGTCCAGCGGGTCCACATAACTGAAGTGCGTGACCACGCCATTGGGATCGGTCAGCCAAACCGGTTGGTGCGTTTCCCCATCGTACACAAAGGAATTGGTATGCCCTAATGCGTTCGAAACCGTATTCGGCTTGTCGAACGCGCCGTCCGTGTACGTGTAATTGGTTGTGTTGCCATTCGCATCCGTGCTGCTCACAACATTCCCGCAGACGTCAAACGTTGACCTCCACGTGACAGAAGAGTACTGCAGGCCGTTGAGTGACGTACCGATAGATTGCGATTGCGACGTGTGGTTCCCTCGATATGTAAACCCTGTACCCCGATTGGTGTCGTGCCAAGAAGCCCCCGCCCGATCGGTTAACGTACCGCCGTCATAGGTGTAAGACGTAAAAGCGACAAGTTTGTCCCACAGACCGGAATACACCGCCGTCTGGGACGGAAGCCGTAGCAACTGCTGACCTATATAATTCTGGTCCGTGATATACGACGTTGTTGTGTGCCGCACCAGACTGCCCGGCGATCCATTGCCCCAATCGGATTCCTGCCGGTCCGACTCATTGTTGTATTGGTCATATTGATAGCTGATCTGAGAAACCTGACCGGTGTCGCTCAAGGTGCGCTTCTGCGACGCTAGGTAGGGATTGTTGACACAGCCGCTCGCTGTCGGTCCGTAGCTGTTTGCCACCCGCAGCACGGTCTGTCCCGGAAGCCCGGAATCGGTTTCCGTTTCCATTCCCTCAAACGCCGCGTTGCAGCTCGTGCCGTTCATGGTCAGAGTATCTAGCGGTGAGCCGCTCATTGTATGCACCGTCTGGGCTACCGCCGTGCTCCCAGCGTAGGTCACTTCGGTCTCGACCAGATTCGACCCGGAGGCGGCAACGGTATAGTTCGTGCTCGACGTGACCGTCGATCCGCCGCCTGAGTATTCACGGACCTTCTGCAATCGCCGGTAGATCATCACCGGATTGTTATCAGTCGCCGAACCCTCAAAGCCGTCACCTGAGCCGTTGTGTCCGTCGCCATAGTCATACTCATAAGCGGCGCCCGCCGGCAGATTCACCCGAGCCAACTCGCCATAGCTGTTGTACAAGAACGAATATTGGGTTGCGTCCGGCAATTGAATGGCGCTGGCCAGAGTCGGCACATAGTTATTGGAAGCCTGTCCGGTATTCGGAAACAGTTGCTGAAACATTTGCAGGGCGTACCCACTGCGCAACATGCTGCTATTCAACTGCGATGTCGTGATCTTAATCACGCGCGTCGCTGCTCCACTCCCGGAATCAGTCCCGTAATACTGAATGGTCAGGCACCCGCAGGAGGAGTCGTTGTAATTGATGGTTGTCACACGGTTGAAGGAATCGGTAATCTTCGTAACTGCCGGAATATAGAGATACCAGTTGACGTACGATCCCGACGAGCCGTCATATTGAAGACTGACTTCATTCCCATTGCGATCCTCAATCTGAGTGACAGTCGAGTTCACGACCTGGTACGTCACTCCGTTCGAAAAGCGCAGGGTGCCGCTTACGGTCGTCGATCCATAATCGCCGTGATCCGACTTCTGTTCCAGAATAGGCGAGCTGGCAGTAAACCGCGCGAAGCTTCCGTCCTGGCTTGTAAAAGCGGTACCTCGTCCGGCGTTCCAGGGCCCGCTAGAGTTGCTGCAGGGGCTTGGAATGGCGTAAGCCTGACCATGGGTAGCATCGTCTGTCAAATCTACTTCTGAGCCGTTACCCGCAACAAAGATAATCCTTGTCACTGTTGATGCAGGCTCATTTACTGCCCCACCGCAGTTTACATAGCTGGCACCCGTTCGTATATAAACGACACCCGGTCCTCCCAATCCGAACGCACGATTGGTGTTCTGGATATTGTTGCCGGGGTATGGGCTGATCGGGATAAACGGATTTGCTCCGCCGTAGCGTTTCGCCGCCACCCACGTCTGCGGGAAATGCCATACCAAATCGAACCCGGCTTCGCCCCGCCCTCCAATGTGACGCAGCGGAATCGACGGCAAGAATGCTCCGTTGAACGAATTATGCGACCGCCATCCGGAACTGGCCGGCCCGCCCGGCCCTAGTCCTACGGGCGACGCGCCATCGAACGCCGATTCCGTCTGGCTGAAACCGACTATCGTCACACTGAGGAGCAGGCTAATTCCGAACAGGGACCAGAGAAGGTGCCTATTGTTTGTTCTCAATGACGACCACCTGTCCGTTCCAACGGATATATTCCTTCGTCGGCGCTGACGCAGCCAGCGTACCGTTCACGATCACCTTAGAAACTTTGTTTGGAACAGGAGGCGCCTGCACGGCCGGTACAAAGGGAACCAGTTCCACTTTCAAATCAGCATTGTTGTTAGTTGGAATCGGAACTGCCGTTATTAACGGACACAGAATTGGATCACTGGAGCTTGTCTGGGCTTTACACACAAGCCCGGCCGAAGCTAGCGCCGAGGAACTGACAAGTAACTTACAAACAACTCTATTGGCTTGTAACCATCTCTTAATAGACAACAACGCTCGCCTCCTTCAGCAGACACACAGGTGCTTTCAAGGCCCGTGTGGACCCCGTGAACTCGAATCGTTGTCGCTGAAGAATTATTCTATGCAGGGCTAGGCGCAGGGGAAAGGCCTAAATAAAAATAGTTAGTTCTTTTAGTACTAGTTGTAGGGGAATACAAAGTACAGCTACTGCCACCCTAGTCGCCAGAAATTGATTGGTTGGACAAAACAGGTCCGGCTCAACAACGAGAAGAGCGCGTAAACTCTGTTTGTGATTCGCTAGTCGTCACCTGTGATAACACCCTGTCGAACAGGCTAATGATGAACCATACCTAGGCCACAAGGAAGGTTTATGTCCCTGCTAGCGCAACAGTGAACGCCAAGTCGCCGCTTCCGGCTCTTACAACGCTGTAGCAGCTGTCCAGGTCTGATCAGCATATTTCTTGATCAGCGTTACGATGCCCAAATCTTCCATCGGAACAATCGTGAAGCCCTTGTTCCCTGCGTCCTTGATTGACGCGCCGAGCAGATAGCACTTAGCATCGTCAACGATGATAAATCGGTCATGAAAGTCTTTGGTTTTGCGGATTTCCAACGTGAAGCCGGGATGCTGTTTAACGAACTTTTTTCCTTCCAGCCCGAAATCGCTTGGCACTTTGGACGTCATGATCTGTACGCATATCGGTGCAGCGGTCACGGTGCCGAGCATCTGATAAATCGAGCCATCCATATAAGGATCAATGATGAATAGCGCCGTTTTCGCAAGCTGTAACAGGCTGCGAATGTAAGTGTAGGCGTCGTGGTTGGCCCCCTTCACGAAAAAAGCTTCTCGATCAGTCGCGTCTACGTCAATTTCGCTAAGCAGAGAGTCCAAAGCGTCTTTCATGAACATCCTGCGACTTGCATAGCTTGGTAGGTTTTCCTCTGTTTTTATGTAGTCCCATAGCTGGCCTAAGTTTCTACACGTGCGAACAAAGCGCGGAAGCGCCTCTTTAAGTCGAGGAACTTCGAACAGCTCCTTCCTTAATTCTGTGTAGGCAATGTCGTCACGTTCGCCACCTGTAATGCTGGCGGTCATGATATCTTGAAACCGCTCGATCTTCTCCGATAAGTCAGGGTCTAGGGCATGGCCATGTTGTTCGTAGCATACATTTACAAGCAGACAATGGGGAAGAGTGCAGCGCGGCCACAAAGGGTAGGTTTGACCCACGCCGGGCAGCGGCTGTGTTCCAGCAACTTCTAGCGGCCAAATGCCGTGTACAAATCTAAACCAAGGTTTTGGATTTACACGCAGAACAGGATTAGTCCATTCGATTGCCATCGGGGCACTTTGCAAAAGTCTGGGAGTAAGTGCCTTGACCACCAATTATGTGCATTAGACAAAAATGTGTAGTGTGTTGAGGAGTACCAGGAAAGGCGTCGTGGTATGTGATTGCCCCTTGAAGATAAATCGTCGTATAAACGAAATCACGCCTAGTCCCGCCCCATGCTGAATCGCTCGCTATTTCGATCAGTTGACTCGTTTTAGGCGAGAGGACACTACCTTCGTGGACAAGTTTGTTTTCAAGCGCCTTGAGATTTGCCGTGCCAACCGGCGCGAGGTCCTTCGAGTGAGAATCTATTTCATTTAACGTGCAACAGTAGATCTTCATCTTCATGGCCGGAGTGGGACTGGTGTTTTGGATTTCTATGCTTACGGAGCGCGCGCGAAATCCGTCGATTATCTCACCGTTTCCCCGAGGTCGAGTGTAATTGCTGGGAGCGTCAGTTTTGATGCTGGAGATCCCTACCCAAGCGCGCTGATCTAAAGCGGGTCGAGATTTGTTCCAAAAATCAGGGTAGATCCATGCCGCGAGGGAGAGAGGGGGTCCGACAATGCACAGAATGAAAATAAGCGTTTGGCTTCCCGTCAGCGAACGCCATTTCTGCTTTAAGCCGTGGGAATGCTGCCAGCAGAATTTAGTACCGCCGTGAACACGCCGCCGACAGAGCACACCTTTACTTGTTTTTCGAGTACAGGTGGCAGGCTCCGGCGACTGTAAGAGATTCAAATCCCCACCCTCTCGACTTCGCTCACGCTGATATCGTCGTTGCGCCGGTCATAAAGGCCCGTAGTTTTCGCATTCGAGTGCCCGGCCATGCGTTGCGCAATTTCAAGCTTGCCGCCGTTCGTCAGATAGTCGGTGATGCCGGTGGCGCGGAAGGTATGGCAGCCGATCTTCGTCTCAATTGGGGTCTTTGGAACATTTGGACGGAAAGTCCGGTTAAGGATTCTGGCTCTTCCGCAAGGCGAGAATTCGGTACACGGTTGCTTCGCCGATACCTAGCTTTGTGGCAATTACAGCGCGGGTTTCGCCTGCGGCGGCCAGCTTGAGAACACTGTTCCGACGCTCGGCTTCGATGGGTTTGCGTCCTTTATAGCGGCCTTCCGACTTGGCTTTGGCGATTCCTTCCCGTTGCCGTTCGAGCATCATCTCTCTTTCGAACTGCGCGATCGCACCGAGTACCGTCAGCATGAGTTTGCCGGTGGGGGTCTGGGTGTCCATGCCGAGGTTGAGAATTCGTACCCCGACGCGTTTGCGCTCCAAAGCTTGAAGGATCGTCATCAGATCCGGGACCGAGCGGGCAAGCCGGTCCAGCTTGGCGACCACGAAGATGTCGCCCTCCCGTACATACTCTAAGGCGGCCTCCAGTTGTTTACGCGCGACGACGGAGGAAACCTGCTCCTGGTAAGTCTTTTCGCAGCCAGCCGCGGCGAGCTCTTTCAACTGAGCTTCAAAGCCGGCGCTTTGATCGACTGTGGAAGTACGGGCGTATCCAACGATCATCTTCAATCACGGATTCTATGATATTGTGATAGCCTCTCTATCAAAATGCAAACCTCACTTCAGTGAGAGGTTTTTACGGGCTCCGGTCATCCATCGCTGAACCTTGCCCTAATGAGAGAAAGGACCACGCGAATCAAGCGTAGGGACCGGGATGCCGATCAGTTTTCTCACGCCCGCGCAGCGCGAGAACCACGGTCGCTACGCGACGCCTCCGACGCCTGACCAGTTGAGCCGGTTCTTTCATCTCAACGACGAAGATCTTGCACAAATCCGCAGCTGTCGCGGTGAACACAACCGCCTCGGCTTCGCGCTGCAACTGTCCACCGTGCGCTATCTCGGGACGTTTCTCGACGATCCAGTAGCGGTTCCCTCCGAAGTCGTACGAACGCTCGCAGGCCAATTGGGCATCTCGAAACTGGACAATTTGTCCGCTTATCGGGCCGGCAAACAACGTTGGGAGCATGCTGCCCAAATTCGAATAAACTTCGGGTACAGCGACATCACCGAACCCCGTGTTGGATTTCGCCTGACGCGCTGGCTTTACGTGCTCTGCTGGACTGGAACAGAACGGCCGAGCGTGCTTTTCGATCGTGCCGCCACGTGGCTGTTGGCGCATAAGATTCTGCTGCCGGGCTGTAGCACCCTTGAACGATTTATTCTCCGCGTCCGCGCCAGAGTCGAGAACCGGTTGTGGCGCTTGTTGGGACGCGGTATTGGACGTCAGCAGCGCATGCGTCTGGAGCATTTATTGACTGTGCCCGAAGGCCGCCGCAGCTCCTTACTCGACCAGATTCGTTCCGGGCCGACCCGAGTCAGCGGGCCGGCAATGCGCGCCGCTGTCGACAGGCTGAAATTGATACGCGAGCTGGGCATCGACCCTCCTGCGGTCCGGCGCATTCCGGAGAGTCGGATTGCATCCTTGGCTCACTTTGCCAGGCGTGCCAAGGTTTCGCTCATCACGCGCATGCCGTCCGCGCGTCGTCTGGCCACGCTGGCAGCCTTCATTTATAGCCTTGAAGCAACTGCTCAGGACGACGTTCTGGAGGTATTCGAGAGCCTGCTGAGTGACTTGTTTGGTGATGCCGAAAAAGCCGACAAGAAGGCCCGCTTGCGCACCCTGAAGGATCTCGACGAAGCAACAGCCACCCTTGTGCTTGCCTGCCGCTGGCTCATCGACCCGGCGTTGCCCGACGACCGAGTTCGTGCAAAGGCGTTTGAGAGTGTTCCAAAAGATCTTCTCGAAACAGCGCTGGAGAACGCGAGCACGCTGATCCGTCCCCCGGACAATGTGTTTTATAAAGAGTTGGATCTCCAGTACGGCTCTGTACGTCGCTATCTCCCAGCGGTTCTCAAGCATGTGGCCTTCGAGGCGAACCCAACTGGGCGCCCGGTCGTGGAGGCTTGTAACTGGCTGCGCGACAACATGCAGCGAACCAAATCGATCCGAGACGCGCCCCTGGATGGAATCGGTGCTGCCTGGCAGAGTTCGGTTATGCGCGCGGACGGCAGTATCGATATCCGCGCCTACACCTTCTGTACGCTGGACCGGCTCGCCAAAGCTATCCACCGGCGCGACGTATTCACCAAGCGGAGTTGGCGCTATGCCGACCCGCGCGCGAACCTGTTGCGCGAATCGGAATGGAAAGCCATGCGCCCCGTCGTGTGCCGGTCGCTTGGGTGGTCTCCACAACCGGAGCCAGTTCTGGAATCGCTGACCAACGAACTCGATAGAACCTACCGCGAAGTCGCGCTGCGGCTCTCGAAGAATGCGGCTGTTCGCTTCGAGACCGTCAACGGCAAGAAGGAGTTGGTCCTGTCGCCTCTGGAAAAGTTGGAGGAACCGGCCTCGCTCATCGAGTTGCGCGCGGCGGTTGCGGCCCGGCTGCCTCGATTGGACCTGCCGGAAATTGTGCTGGAGATTGCCGCCCGCACTGGATTTGCCGACGTGTTCACCCACCTCACAGAACGGTCCGCCCGTGTGGCCGATTTGACGACCAGCGTATGCGCTGTGCTCACCGCCGAAGCCTGTAACACAGGACCGGAACCGTTCATTCACTACGAGAACCCGGCTCTGCGCCGGGACCGGCTGGCCTGGGTCAAGCAACATTACGTCCGCGATGAAACCCTCACAGCTGCCAATGCCAGGCTTGTGTCGGCCCAAAACAGAATTGCGCTCGCCCATCAATGGGGAGGCGGCGAAGTCGCTTCCGCCGACGGCATGCGCTTCGTTGTACCGATCCGCACTGTCCATGCCAGGCCCAATCCAAAATACTTCGGGCAGCTCAAAGGCGTGACCTGGTATAACCTGCTCTCCAACCAATTTACTGGTCTTAACGCCATCACAACCCCGGGTACATTGCGCGACAGCCTGGTCTTGCTGGCGGTTGTGCTCGAACAGCAAACTGAATTGAAGCCGACGCAGATCATCACGGATACGGGTGCTTACAGCGATGTGGTTTTCGGGTTATTCCGCCTGCTCGGTTATCGCTTCAGCCCGCGTCTGGCCGACATCGGCGGTACCCGTTTCTGGCGCATCGATCCCAAAGCCGATTACGGCGAACTCAACGACATCTCCCGGCATCGGCTTTCCTTGCGGCGCATCGCTGTGCACTGGGATGACATGCTTCGGCTGGCCGGATCCCTCCAGCTTGGCCAGGTGCCGGCCACCGGCATCATGCGTACCCTGCAAGTCGGAGATCGCCCAACCCGGCTGGCACAAGCCATCGCGGAGTTCGGGCGTGTTGAGAAAACGCTCCACAGTTTGAACATGCTCGACGACGAAACCAAGCGCCGAAGCACACTCGGACAGCTCAACCGCGGCGAGGGGCGGCACAGCCTGGGTAGGGCCGTGTTTCACGGTAAACGCGGCGAATTGCGCCAACGTTATCGCGAAGGGCAGGAGGATCAGCTTGGAGCCCTCGGACTTATCGTCAACATGGTCGTGCTCTGGAACACGATCTACATCGAAGCAGCGCTTGAACAACTGCGGAAGGAGGGATTCCCGATCCGAGACGAGGACGCAGCACGCCTGTCTCCGCTGATTCACGATCACATCAATATGCTGGGACGCTATTCCTTTGCAATGCCTGACATCGTGGCGCGAGGAGGACTCAGGCCCCTACGCAACCCAGATGATCCAAGTGCTTAACCGGACTTTCCGTCCAGATGTTCCAAATACCCCGGATTCCAAAGCTGGCGCCCCATGACCTGCGAAGGACTTGCGCCAAGCTGTGCCGGGCCGCCGGAGGAGATTTGGAACAGATACAATTACTGCTTGGCCACGCCTCGATTCAAACCACCGAACAGTATCTCGGAACCAAACAAAACTTAGTGGAAGCGGTCAACGATCGCCTTGGATTGCAGTTGTGAGTGAAGACTGGACCTGGACTCGTGAGCCGGCAGCGGATGCAGATGCGATGTCAGTACAGGATCGGAGCAGAAATGAACAGGCATTTGCCGACATCGTTGCACTGATCTCGTCTTCTCGGACCCGCGCTTTCAAAGCGGTGAATACCGCCTTAGTGGAACTTTATTGGGAGATCGGCGGAATCATTAGTCAGAAGGTGGCGCGGGCTGAGTGGGGCGATGGTGTGGTGGACGAGCTGGCGCAATTCATTGCTAGGACTCATCCAGGATTGCGCGGTTTTACGCGGGCTAACTTGTTCAGAATGAGACAGTTTTACGACACTTACCAACAGGACGAGAAAGTCGCACCGCTGGTGCGACAATTGCCGTGGTCGCATAACGTTGTCATACTCGGG
Source organism: Bryobacteraceae bacterium (assembly GCA_965214005.1). Classification (GTDB taxonomy): domain Bacteria; phylum Acidobacteriota; class Terriglobia; order Bryobacterales; family Bryobacteraceae; genus Bog-105. Next base: position 5,731,561 of record CBDCAQ010000014.1, on the reverse strand, counting down.
CAGACAAAGCGGCCGGAAGAACGCGATTTTTACATTCGTTTGGCAGTTGCAGAAGGTTGGAGCCGTCGCGAACTCGAGCGACAGATGCGAACAGGTCTGTTCGAACGAACCGTCCTGTCACCGCCAAAAGTCGCACCACTGGTGCGACATACACGCCCAGACCTCGCCGGAGTCTTTCGGGACTCGTACATGCTGGAATTCTTGGAGTTGCCACCCAGCCCCTCTGAAGCAGATCTACATCATGGTCTCCTGTCGAAGCTGAGGGACTTTTTAGTAGAACTTGGTCGAGATTTTTGCTTTATCGGGTCCGAATTCCCTGTCCAGGTGGGTCGTCGAGACTTCGCGATCGACCTTCTGTTCTTTCACCGCGGTCTAAATTCGCTGGTGGCGTTCGAGCTCAAGGTCGGCCGCTTCGAACCGGAATATTTAGGGAAGCTTAGCTTCTACCTGGAAGCCTTAGACCGCGACATTCGAAAAGCTCATGAACAGCCATCTATTGGTGTACTGCTGTGTGCAACAAAAGACGATGAAGTTGTCGAATACGCCTTAAGTCGGACCTTGTCACCCGCTCTTGTTGCCGAGTATCAGACTCGGCTGCCTGACAAGAAGCTCCTTCAGGCGAAGCTGCACGAGTTCTACTTGCAAAACGATTCGCTAATAGACAGTTAGTGCAGATCCATTGCGAAGTTTAGGAGAGAGGTCGCTCTGGTGCAAATTCTCGATCAAGCAGTATTGAGTCGCGGTTGCTCGTTCGAGTGAAAGGAATCCAGGTTAAGCGGCGAGCGCAGCTTGCCAGATCTCGGGCATCGTCGCCGTGGATCCACCAAGCTTGCCGATTTGGAATTGTCCCTTTTTGATCTTCTCTGCCAATTCGATTCCTGCAATGACGACTGTGGCGGTTCGAAAGGTCTTCAGTCCCAACATCGGACGAAGTCGTTGCTTAATTCGCCGGTGGTCCTGTTCAATCAAGTTATTCAAGTATTTACTGGTTCTGACTCGCACGCGCTTTGGCAACTCGCCACTCTCTTTCAGATCAGCCACCGCAGGGTGTGACGCGGCATAAGCATCGAGTGTAATTGTCTGAGGGATGCGTTCGCTCTTCATCGCCTTACGCAGGAAGGCTTTGGCCGCGTTTACATCTCGCTTTGAGCTCAAATAGAAATCGACCGTCTTCCCGGCCTTATCCACCGTACGATACAAGTATGTCCATTCACCTTTGACTCGGACATAGGTCTCATCCAGCCGCCAGCTTCCGCCGACCGGTTGGGCGAACCGATTCCAGCGTTTCTGAAACTCTGGGGTGTATTACGACCTTCGGACAAGCGAACCAATTGGCTATCCCTACGGCACGCTTCCTCGTTTGCTGCTGTTCTGGATGACAACAGAAGCCGTGCGGACGAAAAACCGGCGCTTGGAGTTAGGGCATAGCCTTTCTTCCTTCATGCGCGAGCTTGGGCTGATTCCCGCCAGTGCTAGCGGCGGAAAGCGCAGCGATGCAAAACGGCTCCAACAACAGATGCGGCGATTGCTGGAATCCCGCATTAGCTTCCTGCAAGAAATAGAAGAAGATCACCGGCATGGTGAGCGCAGGCTCAACATGGAAGTTGCGCCGAAAAGTGAACTTTGGTGGAACCCGCGCGACCCGGAGCAGGGCAGCTTATGGGGAAGCTACATCATTCTCGGGGAGTATTTTTTTGAGGCCATAACCGCGTTGCCGGTGCCTGCCGACATGCGAGTGCTGAAGGCTATTAAGAAATCACCGTTGGCTCTTGATCTGTATGTGTGGGCCACGTGGAGGGTTTCCGAATGTCTAAACCTGCGTTCATTCCATGGCAGGGACTGATGCAGCAGGTCGGTGCGGAATACAGCCGCCCGGATCATTTTGTTGATGCTGCCAAGGATGCATTGCGGAAGATTCGCGCAGTGTACCCTGCCCTGAACCTTAACTATTCCAAGGGTGGGTTCATCTTGCATCCTTCGCGTACGGCGATTGCTCCGGCTGCGAAACGCGCTTAGATGCTCAGTAGAGCTTTATTGCTGAATAGGGATACGAGAGCATCATGTCTATTAGCCATACATAAAGGACGTTATGTAGCCGGTTCGGGAAGGCTGAGATATTGCATAGTCTCAGGTTTAAGCTGAATATTTCGCATGCCAGCCGCAAAGGCTCTTGTGGCTTCCACATTTGAAATCATCAGCGCCACCCGCAAACCAGATTCCGACTGCATGGCAATTTCGCCATATTGCGCGATCGGTATCTGACGATTGTTATTGAATCTTCTATCCGGGCCTCCATTCTTGTTTACGAAGCGCCATGTAAGTCCAATTTGCTGCGCGTCGCTCGGAACGCCCTCGGCTTCCCTGAAACTCGTCAGCGCATCGGCAACGGTGAGGTTTGGATAGGAAACGGAGCCAAACACCGTGCGTTGCTGAACGAAAAGCATATCGGGTAAGAAATAGAGCGTTTCCCCCTTCAGTTTCAGATGGAAAACCTCCACATTGGCTCGGAAAGTAGGCGCCGTGCCCCTACCGAGGGAAGAGGTGGTGCGTTTTATAAGCTGATTGGCACCTGCGTTTCGTTTCCAATCACTCGTATTCCCAACGGCGTTAACCTGCCAAACTTTCTTTGAGCGCTCCAAAGCAGCAAGCGCATTTTTTAGGGTTTCATGCTGACGTGCTTCGTCGGCATTCAACTGGTAATCCAATTCAACGGGGGATAATTTCTTAAGGTAGGCGCGCAACGCGAAGCTTAGTAGTATGCAGCCGACCCCAATTGCTGCACCTGATTCAGCGAAAACATAAACCAGACCGGCCGCAACTGCAATCGCCACCCAAGGCAGCCAATCTCCCCGCCGTTCGTTTGCGCTGATACGCTCCAAAATTTCGCCATGGTCAACCATGTGCGCAGCGTTCTCCGATGCAATTTCCTGCATCGATGTAGGGTCAACATAAACCGGGGAAGAAGGAGGCTGTCGCACCGGAGTATCTAAGCGCTGACGAAAACGAAGTCCGCCGCCAGGTGAAGCGCTGAAATACGTGCCACGCTTGGAGGAAGTAACCCTCACGCCGCCAAACCCAATCGAACTGCTGATACCTGAGCTGGAGATCGTCACCCGGAACGGGCCATATTTTCGACTGCGGCGGAAATACCAGGACAAGATGCAAACTCCCGAACAGGAATTATCTAACTATGTGCTTTAAAGTGCATCTCACGTCCTGTCATTTCTAAAACATTTCTTTGCTCTAATGTTCTATCGTGTGACATTATCACTCCTAAACGTCGCACTGACGGCATCTCGTCATATGATGTAGCCGCGAAGCGGACTTAATGGCAGAGCAAGAGTATTGCATCCACTGCTTGAGACCTGTTAACGACTCTGAAGCAGATCACGTTTTTCCTTCATCTTGGTATCCGGAATCTACCCCGCCGACTGTACAGCGTTGGACAGCGCCCAGCTGTGCAAAATGCAACAGAAAATTCGGCCAGATGGAAAAGGATTTACTAATTCGAATGGTGCTGTGCACCAATCCACATGCTGAAGAAGCTTCGGGGTTGGCAACTCGTGTGTTCCGCTCACTCGGATTAGACGTTGAAGGGTTGCATGAAAGCGAAAGGGCCATTCGGGGTAAGTTGCTTGCAAAAATACGTTCCGAGCTTATCCCCTACGCTGAGGTTGCCAACAAGCCGGGTAAGATTCCCGGCTTAGGCGCTGATCCTGAGGTCGCAGGATGGGCTATACCGATTCCTTGGGCTTCACTTTCAATGATCGCGGAGAAGATAGCTCGTGGGTGTGAATACAAGTACAAAAAACGGAAGCGATTAGTTAAGGAACCATATGGGATTCGCACCTGCGTTTGTGCATCTGGCCTATCCCGGAGCCATTCGCTGCCGCTTGTAAGCTAATTGATTTCGGCCCCGGTTGCAGAGTGATGCGGGTGCCTGTGATTGAAGATCCAAATATAGTTTTGTATTGGATTACAATCTGGGGAACCTTATTCTTTCGGGTTCACATAGATCGGTTGGAAGCGCTGAAAACCGTTCCCGAAGCGGAAAGAAGCCAAGGGTTTATTCCAGCCGAGGGCACTGCAATGAAGGTGCCAGCATATTTGCGGAACTTTGAGGAGTAGCGTTATGTTTTTGCGGTTACTGAAGCATGAACCCTTACAAAGCGCTTTGGATTCCTAACCAATGTCGTCGCAACACATGTAGCTCTCACCCTCTCTAATTCTTCTTGGGTCAACTCCCGCCCGGGCTGCTGAAACAGATGCTCCGTATCAATTGATGCCGAATGCAGGGAGCTTACCTGAGGCACATTGGACGAAGAATCCATCAGCACATGGCCGTCAGCAAGCTTGAGCGACTCTGGCAAATATTCAAACGCCCTCAGGTAGGTCTCGGCTCTCATAAAGGTCAGGTTTACCCCGTTAGGAAGCACAGCAGGCGGTCGGAGATCGGCTTCGACCATAACCTGCCCAATGACTTGGCTGTTGACAAGCTCCTGCAGCAGAGGCTCGATAAGCGTCCGCAGCGTTACGGGTTCCTCGACGCCCTCAAAGCGGACACAAGTTTCAAGTGCCACATCCAGCAAGCCCGAATCATTGCCAAAAAAGGCTTTGATCCAATCAGGAGTAAAGCGCACGGCGGTCAGCTTAGGGCTGAAGTTCCAGTCCGCTTCGGAAGCTTCTCTGTAAGAGAGCAACTTGATGTCGTTTAGTGCTGCACAAGCTTTAGCGCCTTCATCAAATCCTGCTGGCGCAACCATCACACCTTTGGATGCAGAAACGTCTTTCAGCTTGGTAACGAATGCCTCGACTTCGGGAAGTTTTATGCGACGTTTTTTGCGCTTACATTCAATGACAATGAGCATTTGGTTCTGTTGCATTACGGAACAAGCCTGAAGCGACAATGACGGAGTGCCACGCCGCCGTATTCCCCGGAATCCTTTGTTCAGCCGTCGTCGGTTTGCCGATGATGTGGTTACGTTGTGCGTTCGCTGGTATCTCCGGTTCAAGCTCAGCTATCGAGACGTGGCTGAGATTGCGTGGGAATTGGGCGTGTTGGTGTCACCGAGCACCATCCTTCGTTGGGTCATTCGATACTCAGAAGAATTCGCGCGCCGTTGGCGTCCTTTTGAAAGGCGTGTTGGCCGATCCTGGCGGACCGATGAGACCTATATCAAAGTTCGTGGCAGCTGGATGTATCTGTACCGTGCTGTTGATGAACATGGCAAGACGGTCGAGTCCTACTTGAGCCGCACACGCGATGTAACGGCAGCAAAGGCTTTCTTTCGGAAAGCACTCAAGCATCATGGCGAGCCTCGCTCTATTACACTCGACGGCTTCGAGCCGAGCCATGCGGCGTTGCGCCGTATGGGGATAAGGAACGAGTTCAACTTCCGATGGGCGAATCCGGTGAAGATTCGCAGCTGCAAATACTTGAACAATATCGTGGAGCAGGACCATCGCCGAATCAAATTCAGGGTGGCTTCTATGTTGGGCTTCAAGACCTTCTATAACGCGCGACGCGTTCTTATCGGCATTGAGCTACTGCAGAAAATCATCAAAGGACAGTTTCGTGTCCCTACTCACTTCGGCTGCAGCTACGACTCCATCTGGCGAAACGTCCTTGCCTGAATAAATGGATGTGTTCCCCATTGCAACAGAGCCTCATGACGGCTCTGGTGCAAATTCTCGATCAAGCAGTATTGAATCGCGGTTGCTCGTTCGAGTGAAAGCAGAGAAGTCAGTACTTCGGCAGCACGCGCGTTGGCTGAAGAGTTCGGCGGCGATAAGGGAGCTGCCGATTGGCGGCACTTCGGCAGAATGGCTGGGTTTACAAATCGGAAGCTCAAGTATCAGAGCGCAGACGGCCTATTCCCGTTTGTGCGTCTCCATGCCGCTGGCGGGGCGATCTACCCTGAATCTGACAGGTTCATCGAACGTGTGGAAACCAGACTTGCTCGCGAGAGAGAACGCACGGCCCAGCTCCGAGTACTTCCTCCCAATCCCGTCAGGAGCCAACTCCGGACTATTGAAAACTTTCGGATGAATTCTGTGTACGCGGCGACGGCACGCGTATCGATTTAGCCTACGCAATTTATGCGTTGTCACACGGCGCGCCAGGAGAACAGGTGAAAGCCGAAATCAGAAGCCGCGATTTGTCACACAAAGGCGATGAGAAGCGGCAGGCGGAGTACGTGGAGCGAACTGTCAACAAAGCGCTTTCCGTAGTCGAGCGGAATGCCATTGCTTGGGAGCGCTGAAGCCAGCAATGCCATACCTCACCGTAAAGCGCACCAAAGCAGGAATACAAATATCAGCCCAAACACAAGACGAGCGCGCGGATTCAGGCTAAGAAAGAAGATAGCAAAGGCTCGCATATCGGCCATTCTCGGCTGATTCCAAGTTACCGCAGGAATATTCCGGCAAACACACCGGCCGCAAAGAGGCCAGCTCCGGCCATCAGCCCAAAAACCATCGGCCACCACCTCCGGGATTGCGACTGAGCGCGATGAATCTCATGGATCAGTTCGCGGGCGTCGAGCCGCGCCCTATCGATGTCCTCTGCATTTCAGTCCTGACGGATGCGACCGCTTCACGCACTTCCTGAGCCACAAGTGAACCGGCCCTGATTTGCACGCGCTCGATAGCACGATTGAACTCTTGAGTTGCACCGCTGATCAGGCTCGATGCATCAGTCAATGTACGCTCGAGCATCAGACGGTTTAACGTCACAACCGCCATGATCGGGTCGTCTGGGTCAATGCGGATGCCATGCTGAACCGAGACCTCGGCAGTGAGGCGTTTGATTTCCGCGGGGTCCATATCGTTTAGCTAAAACGCGATCTTCTCAAGTTGTTCGAAGAGATCCCGTTGCATTAATTTGAGACGCTGCTTCGCCATGATTGGCACCTTACCCTCGCCGATTGCTTCACCGAAGGTGAGCTTGGCCGAAATCATGTCCTCCAGATCGCGCCCGAAGGTGTCCTGGTTCCGCTTGGAGAAGATGACAGCGCCACATACCTTGTCCGCATTTTCGCGGAAAGCCGCCATTTCCGAGAACTTCTTGCCTTCAGCCTCTACCCGCCCGAAAAACTCATTCACCCAGACGACGATGTTGCGGCTCTGACTCGTTTGGGCAAGCTCATGGAATCCATTCAAAGTGTCCACCAGAGCCTGGCCGCCAGTGACGATAGTGTGCACGTAAACCTTTCGACCGTTTTCGCGCAGGTAGTCCAGAGGGTTGTGTTGCAACTTCGTACGCAGGGGTGGTGATAGCTTGAAAACGTCCAAATGACAACCCGGCCGGCGATCTTCAAATGGCGGCAGACCGAGCCGCAACTGATTCTCTGCGCCGTCCGCTGGTATCTTCGGTACTCGCTGTCGTTGCGCGATGTCGAAGAGTTGCTCGAGGAACGTTGTTTGGAAGCCGACCACACAGCCGTCTGGCGCTGGGTGCAGCGCTATGGTCCCTGCGACGCCATCTGAAGCCAACCAACAAGTAGTGGCGTGTGGACGAGACCTACGTCAAGGTGAAAGGCCATTGGTGCTACCTCTATAGAGCGATTGATTCGACGGGTGCCACAATTGACTTCCTGCTGTCGGCGTTACGCGATGCCGATGCTGCTAAACGGCTGTTTCGCAAGGCCCTGAGCGACCGCTCGCATCCGCAGCCGCGGGTCATCAATACGGATCTGGCGCCGATCTACACCCGGGCGATCCCTTCTATTAAGAAGGAGGGGGTACTTGGCCGCCGATGTTGTCATCGACCCGTTCAATACTTGAATAACATCATCGAGCAAGACCATCGCGCGATCAAACGCCGGATCAACGCCAAGCAAGGCTTCCGGGAATTTCACTCGGCTCGGCGAACGCTTCAGGGATATGAAGCCATGAATATGATCCGGAAGGGACAGGTTCGGTGGGTGAAGGCCAATGATGTTCGGTGTCAGATCCGGTTCATCGGAAAGTTGTTCGGACTGGCCGCCTAAGAGCCAAGAGATGGATGTCCACGACCCGATTCCTGCTGAGTTTTGAAAGTTGCAACACTGCCCCTCTCACCAACGCTGTGCCGAAGAAGCGAGTGTTCTGATGCGCCGAGCATACGCTCTGCTTCCGCACATCAAGATCACCGACCTGCTCATAGAGGTTGATCGTTGGACAGGGTTCAGCAAGCACTTCACTCATCTGAAGACGGACAAGCCGGCAAAGGATCAGATCTTGCTGCTCACCGCGATACTCGCGGACGGCGTCAATCTCGGCATCTTCTTATTACCTTTGCCCGGCTATTTGCTTCAATGGCGTGTCAAAGTCGATGACTGTTCTGCCTGCAGCCTTTGTTCTGCTTCAATCCAGTCCTGTTGAGCCGAACCTTGCGGGCAGCCGCGCTCCTGCCAAAGAGCATAGGCTAGATTCGCGATGTCCTGCTGTTGTTGAACTTGAGGCTCAGTTTGCATTGTCGTTCCTCGTTGGACGGAGCCGGGCACTGCTATGGCGATACCACTCATGATTTAGTACTCCTTAAAACTTTGGAAATCCCGAGGACGACGGGGAAGAATTTCTGAGTAGCTCCAAGCTTGGCAGCCTCAGAAATTGTGGACTACTGAACGCCTATTGTAGCGCTTGAAACAGTGATGCAGTTCAAACGGGCTCCGCCCTTTTTGCAAACAGGCACAGCCCAGAGCTATCACTCAGGCCCGTGAGGCCGTGCCGTAAATCTGCGATGCCGGCGGTCACCCACATGCGTGCGGCTACCGGAATCGAGCGGTTGGCTTCGCGACGGAATAGTTAGCTGCAATTAGCTAGACTTATAGATGGCTAGTTACTAAGTATCATTAACTTTGCGAAGGTTTTGTAGGTACAGAAAACTCTAAGTACCGGAAGCGAACTGCCTTTTTTCGCACGTTACTGCGAGACTCACATCCACCTGTAAGAAGCAAACATACTAAAGTACGGTAGCTGCGAAGATCTGTCTACTTGATCTTCGCCCCTTACAGAAGGAATTGTGATTAATGTCCATCAGCAGAGTTAGTTGTCCATTGGGGCGCTGCTAGTCGGCGCCCTTACGGCTCGTTCAGCAACCGCATCATCTTTTTCCGAGAACTTCTCGGGATCTCTCTTAAATCAGGTTCAGGTAGTTGAAGAAACAGTTTGAATTACCTCGCCCGCCAACTTCATCGCGTTCACTACCTCCTATGCAGGCGGCATGAACGTAAACGGGTCTACGTCCACCGCAGGTGGATTTCAGCCCAATTTGACGCTCTTCAATGGAGGAGGTTTGTACGTCGCGGGACAAACCTATCCGTCTCCAATGTCGACGATCGATCCAACTTCAAAGCAGGCGCTTGATTCTTATTTATCAGTGCCGAACGTTGGAGCTGGTACCTACACCCTGACAGTGACTGATTGGCTGAATCAGCAATCCCCGATGGCCACAAATCTGTCGGATGGGTTTACGTTCAATCTCGGCAGCGGCGGGTCAACTTTCGTTGACCAAGCTGGTGTGTCACGGTCGCCTAACTACTCACTAAATTTTACGGCAACTTCCACCGTTATCGGCACGCCTAAACCATCTACTGTCTTTTTACTACTTCCTGCCATTACCGGCTTAGCGTTCTACGTTCGCAAACAGCGCACTGCGGTTTGATTGATTGTTTCAGGATTCAAGAATTCTTAATATCTGTTTCTTTTAATTGGGAGAATAACTTGTCACAGACCGATTTACTCAATGATGTCTTGGCTGGGGCTCTGTTGCATTGCGGAACTCACTTGATATCACTTACAAGTCAGGACAGCTTTCCACACTGATTTGAAGTTAGAGCCAAAGTGAGCAGGAACGCGGAACTGACCTTTCACGAGTCTTTGCATCAGCTCAACCCCGATGAGGACACGTTTAGCGTTGTAGAAACTTTTGAAACCGAGCATTGATGTAAGCCGAAATTTGATTCGCCTGTGGTCCTGCTCCACAATATTGTTCAGGTATTTACAGCTGCGAATCTTGACTGGATTCGCCCATCGAAAGTTGAATTCGTTGCGCATACCCATCCGGCGCAACGCCGCGTGACTTGGCTCGAACCCGTCTAACGTGATGGATCGAGGCTCGATACAGATACATCCAAACGCTCCGGACCTTCACGTAGGTTTCGTCGGCGCGCAGGATCCGCCCACACACGCCTTTCGAAGGGTAGCCAACGACGAGCAAACTCCTCGGCATAACGAACGACCCAGCGCAAGATGGTACTCGGCGAAACCGTTACGCCCAGCTCCCAGGCGATCTCTGCCAGATCTCGATAGCTGACCTTGAATCGGAGATACCAGCGAACACACAAAGTCGCTACTTCATCGGCGAAGCGCCGACGACTAAATAGAGGATTCCGAGCAGTACGACGGCGAGGCATTCCGTCATTGTCGCTTCAGTGTTCCTCAATGCAACAGAGCCAGCTCCACCAGAAATCGATAACCGCGGTATGGATTGGCTAGCACTCACCCAGAATCACATCTGCTCGCCGTGACAGTGCCCGCACAATGCATTCATACAAAGGTTAGAAGCCGATTACGTCATTATCGGTGGTGCTCACTCGATTTCGCCGGTGTATCCGACCTGAAGGCTGAAAATCCGTTATCGACTTTGGTGCTGCCATCATTGTCAGACTCCGCTCAAATCCAAGTTCCAGACAGACAATTTCTGACAGTTCGAATAAATCATAGTAGTTTTAACAACTCTATTGACTTGTAGTGCTAGTTTGCGCTACTTTCGATTTGTTCCGAGAAGTAGCGCGGACCGTTCGCTACGACGGTTCAGAGTTACTAACCTAGGCCGTCCGCCGCGACGGTACTCTCTTTACGACACAATCCCGTCTTCCACCGCAGCTTAACAATGCGAATTGTTGGGCAGCGTGAAAACGTGTTGTTGTCAGCCAACCTTCATTTGAATCACGATAATGGGACTTTTCTGGCGGCAGCTTGCCCAAATCGCTCGTAACTCGTAGAATCTGTCTTCCCAACCAACCTAACACTGCCATGGCACTAACCCAAGAGCTGGCGAATATAGTTGAGGAAACTTCCCATCCCTGGCTGGGCATTCAAGCACACCTCCGCAAAGAGAAGATCGCGGCTAAGCAGTTAGAAGGACGAGGTTACGAGGTCTTCCTTCCTCAATATCGTAAACGAACGCATTGGTCGGACCGCAGCATACAGGTCGACTATCCTCTTTTTCCAGGATATCTGTTTTGTCGATTTGATTCGCGACTTCCTCCGATTGTGACTGCGTCAAGCGTCGTGTCGATTGTTGGCCGTGGAAGAGAACCCGAACCGATCCCGGAACATGAAATCAATAACGTCCAGAGTATGTTGGAATCCGGATACATGGTCCAGCCGTCGCCCTATCTGCGGGTCGGCGATCGAATAGCCATTTTGAGGGGACCGCTCCGAGGTGTAGAGGGCTTGCTGGTCAAGAACAAGGACAAACTCAAAGTGGTCATTTCTATAAGTGTTCTTCAGAGATCAGTTGCCGTGGAGCTTGACTCCGATGCGATTCGGCAAGTCATCTAGAGAACTAACTCTCCAAGATTTAAACATCTCAATTCAAGTTGTTAGTCGAGCGCGTTAGATCGAGGCTGGGTTACTTTGACTAAAACTATTGTTCAGATTGTACGGCAGCTTAGACAATTAGTTGGGGACCAGTTAGGCTGAACAGCGCGTTTGCTGAAGTTGAGTCCTTTATGCACGCACGAACTAGATCAGTGTGTATTCGGGTATCCGAAGAGGAACTTCGGACTCTGCGCGACGCATCTGAGCTCTCAGGGAACCGAACAGTCAGCGGGCTTGCGCGAGAGGCGATGCAACGTATTGTGGACGCCAAACGCTCGGCGCCCTTACCCAGCCAGGATCTTCAGTTCTGGCTCAAGGAGTTGGATCGTCGGCTTACAAACCTGCAAGCCGAAGTGGGACGATTACAAGCAGTGCTCACGCGCTCGACCACAAACTGAGGAGGATCATGCTCAATAAGAGAACACGACCCGTGAACATCCGTGTCTCCGAAAACGATTTTCAGAAGCTCCGTGAAGCGTGCGAAAAGATCGGGACCCGCAACGTGAGTGAACTTGCTCGCCAGGCGCTTCGCTTGATTGTTGACGAGCAACAGAGTCCAATTGTAAGTGGCCGGGATGCAATGGTGTGCCTCGATGATCTGACGGATAGACTAACCCATTTACAAAATGAGGTAGGCCGCCTAAAAGCCTTGCTGAACCCAAGCAGTTAATGAACATGCCCGGTGAGCAAAGCAAGGTCATCAAGATCCGGGTTTCAGAGGAGGAATTTCAAGCCCTTAATGATGTATGCCAACAGAAAGGGATGGGAAACATTGGGGAATTGATACGAGACGAACTTTCTCATCTTGTTAATACATATGAATCGGCAATACTCAAAGGCGCGGACACGCATCTTTGGCTCTTAGAACTGGTTCGCCGATTGAGCAGCCTGCAAAGCGAAGTAGAGCGACTAGAGGAACTTCTGAAGGTTCAACGATAGCTGTTTCCGGTTATCCTGTGCTCAAAAGATTAGTCACGCGGAAGTAAGTGAACTCTGTTATGAGACACCAAGGTAGGGTCCTGCTGGTCCTCTCCTTTTACCTGCTACGGACAATCTGTGTTGCTCAGACTTCGACGACTAATACTACTGAGGTCAAGCCTACTCAAAGTGTCTTGTTCTCCGACAGTAAGACTTATTTCTCTCCACCCACCAAATTGCCGCCAAGGCGACCGCCTGAATTTCATCTCCCGCTAAATATTTGGCGGGATCAGGAAAGCTTCTGGACCACTCCGTTACGTTTGAAGAAAGTCGATCTTCGCTGGATCTTACCTCTAGCGGCTGCCACCGGGTTTCTCATCGGAACTGACCATCACGTCATGACCTTGATCCACGCTAATCCGGCTGATCGGAGTCGGAGTGTCCTAATATCTGACGGTGGTCTCGCTGCCTTCGCCGGACTGGCGGTTGGCTCTTCTGCAATCGGAGCCCTCACCCACAACGAGCACCTGCGGGAGAGCGGTCGCCTGTCAACTGAAGCGCTTGCGGATACGTTCCTTGCAGTTGAGGCTTTGAAGATTGTCACCGCGAGGCGGCGCCCGGATGTTGCCGGTGCACAAGGACTGTTCTGGCATCAATCGCCTCTCAATTCATCGTTCCCTTCAGAACATGCAGCACTAGCTTGGACCGCAGCAACCGTGACAGCTCTCGAGTATCCTGGGCCCGTAACCCGCTGGACCGCTTACGGCTTGGCTTCGCTGGTGAGCCTGTCGCGAATCAATGCCCAGCAGCACTTTCCTTCGGATGTGCTGGTCGGTGCCGCGTCTGGCTACCTCATTGGACGTTTCGTCTATTACTCGCACCATAATGACCGGTTGACGGATCGGACCGGGTCGACGCCAGTTGGAACCTTGTCCGTGCCGAGCGCATTGGCCTCAAACGTTGTGATCAACCGGGTGCCAAGGCCAGGTCCGACCGGCTCGCCTTACGTGCCCCTGGACAGTTGGATCTATCCTGCGCTTAGACGGCTTGCCGCGTTCGGTTATGTACCTGACCAAGTTTCCGACCTAGCGCCGTGGACACGGACTGAATGCCTGCAGCTAGTGCAAGAAGCTGCTGACTTCGCAAGTAGGCGAGACGTGGCTTCAATCGGACCTCAGATCAACAATGAGGCGTTGGGACTGATCTCCGCCCTGCAGCAAGAGTTGAGGGTTGACTCCCTGAGCGGGGGCATCATTCAGTTGGATTCGCTTTATACGAGGACGTCCTTGATCAGCGGGACTCCTTTGAAAGACAGCTATCATTTCGGGCAGACTATAACGAACGATTTTGGTCGCCCGTATGAACGGGGAATTAACAACGTAAGTGGCTTTTCAACTTACGCTGCCTCGGGTCCTTTTTTCGCTTACTTCCGAGGCGAGTACCAATACTCGGGTGGTAGAGGGGCAGACACTGCAGCGCTCCGACGATTCGTTGCCGAAGCAGACGGGAACCCAGTACAGAACGCCTTGGCTACCGCAACAACGAACGGATTTCAAACACAGGATATGTATGCGGGCGTGAAGCTCGGCTTCGAGAATGTGACGTTTGGCAAGCAAAGTCTTTGGTGGGGACCTGGCGAGGAGAGCGCATTCAGCTTTACTAATAACGCACAACCGTTCTATAGCTTACGCCTGGCGCAGGACCGACCGCTCATCCTTCCTGGGGTACTTTCTCGCTTGGGCAAGATCCGAACAGAGTTCCTGTTTGGAAAGTTATCGGGACACCAATGGCCGCCACGTCCGTATGTTAATGCCCAGAAGATCAGCCTTGCTCTGACCGATAACTTCGAAGTAGGTTTTACTAGGTCCGCGTTTTTCGGCGGCGTTGGGCATCCTCTTACATTCGGCAACTTTGCCGCAAGCCTGGTTAGCACGGCCAGCACCGGTAGCGGTGGCTACGGAGCTCGGAACGACCCCGGGGACCGCCATAGCGGATTCGATTTTCGATACCGAATACCTGGTGTGCGGCGCTATTTAACGATTTTCTCTGATTCCTACGCTGACGACGATCCGAATCCGCTTGATAATCCGAAACGATCCGCGTGGGGGCCTGGACTTTACTTAGCTCAGATTCCAGGGCTAAGGAAGTTAGATTTTAGGTTTGAGACTTACTCCACTCTGCTGTACCGCCAAGACATGGGTGGAAATTTCATCTACTATAACGGCGATTATCATGACGCCTACACCAACAAAGGATACCTACTTGGAAGTTGGGTAGGTCGGGATTCCCGAGCGTATTCCAGCTCAGGTACTTACTGGCTGTCAGCACGATCTACGGTGAAAGCTCAATATCAACAGATAAAGGCTGGTGCTAAATTCCTGCCGGGCGGTGGAACACAAACCCAGGGCTCAGTAGCTGTCCAATGGGCGTTAACCCCGGAATTGATGGTTACAGCCAGCGCACAGTACGAGCGATACTACATTCCAATACTCGGCGGACCTGAGCGAAATGTTCTTGGATCCGTCCAGGTTGTATTTACGCCTCACGGGCGTGTTTTTTAAATTCAGTGTCTTTGACCTTAATGTCTCGCCTTGCCGTGCGCCTCAGAGTAAGTAGCTCTTTGGTGGCTGCCGCAACTCTTCTGGCCCAGACCAATCCTTACCAATCGATCTATCAGCGGCAACAACAACAACAACAACCGCAAGACTGGGGTGTGTCTCCGGGAAGTAACGATGATTTGAATGACTGCCCAGACGGCACACCGACCATCGAGTGTCAACCTGCAGAATCTGATCAGCAAGATCCCATGCAGAGCCGAGATCTAGGTTCAGGAAATCGCACTCAAATGCCGTCAGCTTACGGGCCGCAGTCCGCTGAGATGCCGACAGACTCAAGAGACGGCAGAATTAGGCGACCTATCCCAACGACTCGGCGGGTCAAAGAACCTCCTACGGAGTTTCAGCGTTTTGTTCAATCGTCCACAGGACACTTGCTGCCGATCTATGGATCGTCGTTGTTTGATAGAGTCCCGTCTACATTTGCGCCCATCGACCGGATTCCAGTCCCTCCCGATTACGCGGTAGGACCCGGAGACGAAATCAGCGTACGCGTGTGGGGCCAAGTTGATTTCAACCAGCGTTTAACGGTTGACCCGACGGGCAACATATTCCTGCCTCAGGTAGGACGTATTGTTGTCTCGGGGCTCAAAGCGGACCAACTTCAGGCTGCTATCAAGTCAGCCATGGGTCGGGTATTCCGGAACTTCGATCTGAATGTCAGTATGGGTCAACTGCGTTCAATGCAGGTCTTTGTGCTGGGCCAAGCTCGACGCCCTGGTACCTACACGATCAGCTCTCTAAGCACCTTGGTCAATGCGCTGTTCGCCTCGGGTGGTCCATCGGCTCGTGGGTCCCTACGGAGCATCCAACTGAAACGCGGAAGTAAGATTGTGACCACTCTTGACCTTTATGACCTTCTGCTTCAGGGAAACAAAACCAAGGATGCGGCACTATTGCCCGGTGACGTCATCTTCATACCTGACGCTGGTCCACGTGCTGCCATCGACGGCAGCGTAGAATCTCCAGGCATCTACGAATTAAATAATGATGCGTCGTTAGGAGACTTACTCAGCTTCGCGGGCGGCCTCTCTGCCAGCGCTGCAGGGCAAAGAGCAATTCTTGAACGCATTGATCAGCATTCTTCGCTCCATTCAGAAGATGTTAGATTAACTCCCGAGGCTTTGGCCGCAACTCGTCCCCAATCCGGCGACATCTTCCGTATTTTGTCGGTAGTGCCGCAGTTTCAGCAGACCGTAACTCTGCGGGGAAACGTGGCCGATCCAGTTCGCTTTCCATGGCATACCGGGATGAAGATTAGCGAGCTGATCCCCAGCAGAGAGGCTCTGCTGACCCGAAACTACTGGCGCGATCACAACAAGTTATTGAGCCAAGAAGATCAGGATTTTGCAGAACAGGAATTCAAGACTGGGACCGCCAGAACTGGCAAAAGTGATAAAACACCTGCGCCGGTTACATATCGCGAAGAAGAACGCAAATCAGATGTGGATCCGTCTCTGGCCGCTGCAGCCGACAACTCGGAATCAGTGATAGTTCGCCAATTCATTCGTAAGAACGATATTCAACCGATCGCGCCTGATATTGACTGGAACTATGCAGCGATTGAGCGGTTAGACTCTGCCACACTGACGACACACATTGTTCCATTCAACCTGGGTGAAGCCGTTCTGAAACACAATCCAGCTGCTGATCTGGAACTCCAGGCGGGAGATGTAGTAACAATTTTCTCTAGTGCTGACATTTCTCTACCGGGCGCGCAACGGACAAAGTACGTGCGTTTAGAAGGAGAGATTAAAATGTCTGGGGTCTACTCCGTGGGCCCGGGCGAGACGCTTCGTGATGTCGTCACTCGAGCTGGAGGTCTGACTGCGAATGCCTATTTGTTCGCGGCCCAGTTTACTCGCGAATCTACCCGCAGAGAGCAGCAACGGCGCTACAACGACTTCTTAGACCAGCTGGAACGAGACATAAACCAGAGCGCTGCGACCGTTTCAGGTCGCGTCATTTCAGCAGACCAAGCGCTCGCCTCACAGAGTTCGCTCGTCGGTCAACGCAACTTACTCGCACATCTCCGGCAGACTCCCGTCAGCGGTCGGATAGTGCTGGAATTACAGCCAGATAGCCGCCAGCTTGTAGACCTGCCAAACATCCCACTGGAGAACGGCGACCGTCTTTTTATACCCGCCGCACCTCCAACCATCAATGTGGTGGGAATGGTATATAACCAAGCTGCATTTCTTTATAGTCAGGATCTTCGACTCGGTGAATACCTAACGGATGCAGGCGGCCCTTCACGTTTCGCAGACCGGAGCCATATTTTTGTCATTCGGGCTGACGGATCAGTAATATCGAAAGATACACGTTCGCGTCTGTTTGCAAGCAGGTTCGACAATCTTCGCATGTATCCTGGCGATACCTTGGTCGTGCCGAATAATACCAACAAAGTCACCCTGCTGCGGAGTCTAATTGACTGGTCTCAGGTAATTAGTAACTTCGGGTTGGGTGCTGCAGCGATCAACGTCTTGAAGTAAGCTCTTCATTCTTGCAGGGTAACTAGAGATCGTCGTTGTTGTGCTCTTGCTTTGAGATAAAAGCGCTTGAGCGAGAGGTTGCTGTGACGAGAGATAAAGCTGATCTAACGGTGAATTCGGCTCACCCAGGTGACGCGAACGAGTATGTTGTGCGGGAGGTTTTAAAGAGACTTAACGGTGCAAATGGACCGAGAAAAATGGAAGAAATTGATCAACTTCCATATAGTGGTGTGGACTTTCAGGAAGTTTACAAAACCCTATCTAAAGAGTGGAAACGCCTGCTTCTTGTTGCGATTGGGGGTGCTATGGCGGCTGGCTTTATTGCTGTCGCACTTCCAAATATGTATACTGCATCGGCGCTCATTATTCCCCCAGCCAAGCCACAGTCGCTGTCTACCCTCATGATGGGGCAACTGGGCGGTCTTACAGGAGCGCTTGCGCCATCGTTAGGTCTTAAGGACCCAAATGAAATGTACATCGGGATCTTAAGGAGCCGGACGACAAACGACGAGCTTGTCAGACAGTTCTCTTTACAGCAGGTCTATTCCGATGAGAATACGGAATCAGCAAGCCGCAAACTGCTTGATCGGACAAGTGTTGTCTTGGGAAGAGACGCCATGATCAAGATTTCCGTTCAAGATCGTGATCCGAAGCGAGCCGCTGGGCTAGCAAATGCCTTCGTTGCAGAGCTGAACCGGCAGAACAACCGGTTTGCCATTACCGAGTCCGGCCAGCGCAGACTGTTCTTTGAACACGAAGTAGACGTGGAAAAAGATGAACTCGTTAAGGCAGAGAGCAGGCTAAAGGAAACGCAGCAGAGAACAGGAGTGGTCGAGGTAAGCAACCAAGCTCAGCTGGTAATCAGCTCCATTGCTCGACTGCGTGCGGAAATAGCTATGCAGGAAGTATCACTCGAACGTCTAAGGACGGGAGCTACGTCGGAGAATCCAGAGGTGGCAAAACGGCAAATGGGCCTGTCTGCTCTACGGTCTGAGCTGACGAAGCTGGAATCAGGAGATATTCGACGCCGGTCTGGGGACCCAATCATTCCAGTGGCGAACGTACCGCAGGCTGGACTTGAAAATTTTCGAGCATTACGCGATGTAAAGTTTCATGAGACGTTGTTCGAGGTCCTTTCCAAACAGTACGAGGCGGCCAGAATCGACGAAGCGAAGGAAGCGCCAGTGATCCAAGTAGTCGATCCAGCAGTGTCCCCCCAGCGGAAAAGCGGGCCTCCTCGGGCGCTCATTATTATTCTTGGCACTTGTCTTTCGACAATTGGTGGAATGATTTGGGTGTACTTTGGTCGCGGGAGCGCTTTGAACGAGCGCTCTCTTAGAGTTCCCGGAGCTGAACTCTCGACGACTTGAGCTTTTGATCGGTCTCGCCGGGGCAAACTTCTCAGTCACGTATGGACGAAGTTCATTATCGAATCCTCCATCCGGTAATGCCGGATGCGGCCCTTCGATCTGCAGTGTTTTTGGATCGAGATGGAGTGATTATCGAGGATACTCATTATCTTCATCGGCCAGAGTGCGTGCAGTTCTTGCCCGGCGCGCTCGAAGCTGTCGCTAGCATGAACGCTATTGGCATCCCCGTCGTAGTAGTGACAAACCAGGCTGGTATCGGCCGAGGCTACTACGAATGGAAAGACTTTGAACTAGTGCAAGCACGCATCGAGTGTGAACTATCTTCAGTCGGCGGGTGGTTCGATGGTGTGTGGGCGTGCGGCTATCACCCTGAAGGCGGCGCGGATCATCCAGCGAATCAGTACAGAAAGCCAAATCCTGGAATGCTGAATGACGCAGCTATGAAACTTAGGCTGGATTTAAGCCGGTCGTGGGTTGCCGGGGATAAGCAATGTGATATCGAGGTCGGAATAAATGCGGGGCTACGCGGGGCCGTTCACGTTCTTACGGGCTATGGTCGCAAGTCTAGGGCTGACGTTATTCGCCTGGCTAGGGACAAAACATTGTCTTGCCAAATTCATTATTTTGATGCCATCAGAGACATGGTTTCGTTAGTCAAAGTCGCTTGCTTCTAATCTGTGTCAGATAGGCGGAGCGCGATAGGCGAAACAGTTCCGTTAACCCTATTTAGCTAAGGCGCACAATGATTAATAGCCATTTCATCGGAACAATTTCAAAGTGGAGATCGCATCCTCGACGATACGATTTGCCATTTCTTGCAACAAGTTTTGTCCATCAATACTTAGATCGTCGACAGGCTGAAGGCCGACGGAGACGCCTGTTAGTTCCTCCGATCGATACGGCGAACGTAGAGATTTTAGATGACCCGGAATTTCAAGCCTCTTGTGCCAGCGCCAGACGTCATACCTTGCTTGACGTGGCGCGGTTAGCTAATCTATGGTGCTTGGCCCGAATGGTCGGGACCGGCACTTTCATTGAAGTAGGTACTTACAAGGGAGGCGGAGCACTCCACATTTGCAACGCCCTTGCGACCCGCGGAGAATTTTACTGCTTTGATCCCTTTGAGGACGCTGGCTTTGAGTCGATCGAAGTCTTAGACGAGTTGTTCCATAAAGAACAGTTTATGAACACACGCTACGGACATGTAAGTGATTTGTTGAAGGTACACCCTAATGCGACGGTAGTGAAAGGCTTCTTTCCTTCCGCAGCCCGTGATCTTGAATTAGGGCCTATTGCGTTCTGCCATCTGGATGTCGACGTGTACAGTGCTACAACGGCAAGTTTGGATTTTTTAAAAGACCGACTCGCTCAAAGGAGTCTCGTCGTTCTCGATGATCTAAACCGCGGCGTCAAGGGCGTACAGCAAGCTGTATCTGAATTCCTCCACGAAAATCCTACCTTTGTGCTGCTTCCAATGTTTCCGAGTCAAGGTGTTCTATTGTCAACAGAATTATGGTAACTCGCAACCGCTGTCCAAGTAGTCATCATCTGCATGTGGCCTCCTTCTACTGAAGGATCGACCAGAGTTCTCGAATAGTGTATGACCAAACAGAAAATCTTGGTTACGGGGGGTGCCGGTTACATCGGATCAGTTTTATGTCCTGCGTTACTTGACGCAGGTCATGAGGTTACTGTCCTTGATGCGTTCCTCCATCGCAGCGCCAGTCTCTCGATGTGTTGCGCGCACCCTGATTTTGACGTTATTCGCGGCGACTGTCGAGACGAACAGCTCGTGAGGGACTTGACTAGGAAGGTAGATGTTGTAATTCCGCTGGCCGCGTTGGTTGGCGCTCCGCTCTCAAAACGTGACGCGATAGGCACTGCCACGGTTAACAGAGACGCCGTGACAATGATGTGTCAGATTCTGTCCAAGGCGCAACGGATTCTCTTCCCCACTACTAATAGCGGATACGGCGTAGGCCAGGCAGGGAAGTATTGCACCGAAGAAACGCCGTTACACCCCATCTCACTTTATGGGACGACGAAGGTTGAAGCGGAAAGGTCTGTACTCGACAGGGGTAATTCTATCGCTCTGCGTCTGGCTACCGTCTTTGGGATGTCTCCTAAGATGAGAATCGATCTTCTTGTAAACGACTTTGTTTATCGCGCAGTCACCGACCGGGCTCTCGTAGTTTTCGAGGGACACTTTACGCGCAACTTCATCCACGTTCGGGACGTTGCTCATGCCTTCTTGCACTGTATCGAGAACTTCGACGCGATGCGTGATCTGCCCTACAACGTTGGCCTGGACGACGCAAACCTCTCGAAGATTCAGCTCTGTCGGACAATTCAGAATCATGTCCCCGATTTTGTGTACCTCGAAGCTCCAATAGGGGAGGATCCTGACAAGCGGGACTATATTGTCTCTAACAATCGAATCTACTCAACTGGTTTTCGTCCACGATGGTCACTCGACCGCGGTATTTCCGAGCTCATAAAGGGATATCGGACGTTGGTGAACTCACGCTACAGCAATGTCTAACAACAGTGCTCCACATATCCGAAAACCGGATGCAGTGATCCTCGCGGGAGGGAAGGGGCTCCGGTTGCAATCTGTCGTAAACGATCGGCCAAAAGCTCTTGCGTCAATTGCGGGACGGCCCTTTATCGACTGGATGCTCACTGCACTTCGATCGCAAGGCATTCGCCGTGCAGTCTTGTGCACGGGGCATTTAGCGGCAATGTTGCGCGATTACGTATCTGACGGACAAAGGTGGGGCGTACAGGTGATCCATTCGTCAGAAGATCAACCGCTCGGAACCGGAGGAGCCTTGCGAAACGCCCTGCCGGTGATCGACTCTGACCCGGTACTCGTACTCAACGGGGATTCTCTATGCCAGTTCGATCTAGATCGGTTTGCTGCCTTGCATCGACGGCGAGGCTCGCGAGCTTCGATTCTCCTGGCCCTTGTTAATGACTGTTCTCGCTTCGGTTCCGTCGAGCTCAATGCCGATTCAGGTATTCAGCGATTTCAGGAGAAAAACGGCCTAAGCTCCGCCGGATGGATCAATGCGGGGGTGTATCTGATCAATCGCGAGGTGATCAGTTCAATGGCGCCTAGCAGCGAAGTTAGCTTGGAACGCGCGTTGTTCCCGACCATGATAGGGAAAGGACTATTTGGGTTTCGCGTATCGACGTCGTTCATTGATATTGGCACTCCCGAATCCTACATCGAATCGCAGCGGTTCTTTCTGGAAAAGTTTGCATTCTCGGCTACGAAGGTCACCCTATGATTTGCAGAGTGTGTGATTCTAGTGGTCTTGAATTAGCTGTAGATTTGGGTAATCAGCCTTGGTGCAACAATTTCCTGACCTCTGATCAACTCGGGCAGGAGCCTTTCTACGATCTGCGCGTTGTTTTTTGTAGCAATTGCCAGACCGCACAACTTGATTACACAGTCGCAAAGGAAGTGATGTTTAGTGATCACACTTATCTGTCGGGAACCACAAAAAGTCTGAGCAATCACTTCGGGCGAGTAGCAGAGGAGGTAACAAATCGCTTTTTACTCGGTTCAGCGGGTAGGAGCGTGCTCGATATCGGTTCTAACGATGGTACGCAGCTAGCCCACTATAAGCGCGTCGGCTGCGATGTACTTGGGGTCGAGAGCTGCAATCGCGTCGCACAAATAGCTATAGACGCCGGCATTCCTACCATTTGCGAGTTCTTCAATCTTGCTCTTGCGAAAGGACTCAATAGGAAATTCGATGTCATCAATGCGTCGGGAGTCTTTTTTCACCTGGAGGAGTTGCATTCGGTAACGGAAGGCATTCGCCAACTCCTCAACGATGACGGCGTGTTTGTCGTCCAGTTTCTGTACATGAAAAGAATTGTGGAAAACTTGGCTTTCGACCAGATTTATCATGAGCATCTCTTGTTTTATAATCTGGCCACAATCGAGCGCCTGCTGAACCGGCACGGGTTGGCAATGTTCGACGCATACTTAGCGCCGATACACGGCGGTTCAATCGTAGGTTTCGTCTCGCATCAAAGTGGCCGTGAGCTCTCTGAGCGGCTGTTGAAGTTGCGCCGGGCAGAAGACGAGGACAAGGCCAATGAACTGAGCACGTACAAGCTGTTTGCCGAGCGCGTCCGCGACTTGCGAGACAGTAACAAAGAGTTCCTAAGCGAGGCGAATCGCCGAGGCAAGACGGTATATGGCCTTGGTGCACCGGCGAAGGGCACTACTCTGCTGAACTACTTCGGCGTATATCCATCCCAAGTGCCCTTTCTCGTGGAGCGGAACCAACTGCGGAAGGGCTTATTCTGCCCCGGTGTACACATCCCGATCGTGCTTGAAGAAGACTTGAGATCTCCGCCTGATGTATATTACGTTCTTGCCTGGAATTTCAAAGATGAAATCCTGGCTCGAAACCAGAAGCTGATTGACCGCGGAGTGCAATTCTACTTTCCGATTGAGCCTCGGCCCGTCGAAGCACTTACATGAGAATCCTTGTTACCGGTGCATCCGGCTTTCTTGGTCGTTTCGTATGCAATGAACTTATTAAGCAAGGTAGCGATGTTACCGGCCTAAGTTCGAAAACTTGTGATTTGAGAGATTTTTGCTCGCTTTCAAAGTTAAAGGAGCAGCAGTACGACTCCATCATTCATTTGGCGGCGTGGACGCAGGCGGGCGATTTCTGCGTCCATCATCCAGGCGAGCAATGGATCAACAATCAATCAATCAACACCAACTTACTTCGATGGTGGTGTCAGTTCCAGCCTCAGGCAAAGCTGATTTCAATAGGAACTAGTTGCAGTTACGATCCGACGTCCTCCCTCAGCGAGGAGAATTACTTATTAGGTCGACCGATTGAGAGTCTGTACACATACGCAATGACTAAGCGAATGCTTCACATCGGGCAGATGGCCGCAGCAAATCAATTTCAGCAGCACTACCTGACGGTAGTACCTTCGACCCTCTACGGACCTGACTACCACACCGATGGGCGTCAGTTGCACTTCATCTTTGACCTGATCCGCAAGATTGTGCGAGGCAAGCTCTACGGCTCGCCAGTTTTGTTGTGGGGCGACGGACATCAGCGCCGTGAAATCGTCCACGTCGAGGATTTTGCGAAACTTCTGTCCTGGCTCGCCGTGCACTTAGACAACGACGTGATCAATGTAGGAGCGGGAGAAGATTATGCGATTCGCGATTTTGCGAAGATGATTGCAGATCACGTCAATTACGACGCCTCTCTTATTCAGTATGACGAGTCGCGTTACACAGGCGCTCGATCTAAGTGCCTTTCCACTTGGAAGCTCCGCTCAGTTTTGCCCGACGTAGAAATGACCCCCATCAGCAAAGGGCTTCCGGCAACAATCGACTGGTTTGTTGAACATATGCGGCGTGACTCTGTTGCTCTCCAGGAGTCGCGTTGATTCCATGATCATCACCAGGACGCCGTTAAGAGTGAGCTTTCTCGGGGGCGGAACGGATTATCCCGATTATTACAGCATTCATGGCGGAGAAACGATTGCGATGGCGATCAAGCAATACACAGTCATCGTCGTTAACCGCTTGACTAAGTTCGTGGACTATTGTGTGCGAGTCAACTATTCCATTGTGGAGTCCGTCAAGAACGTCGATGAGATTCAACACCCATCTGCCCGGGAGTGTCTTCGCTTCATGGGAATTAACGGCGGCATAGAGATTCACTACATCAGCGATTTACCCGCGCGAACAGGCTTAGGATCCTCGTCTTCAGCAACTGTCGGACTGCTTCACGCTCTACATGCGTTTAAAGGAGACAGTGTTTCGCCTGAGCAACTTGCTGCAGAGGCAGTGTATGTCGAGCAACACTGCATTCGAGAGCGCGTTGGCTCACAGGACCAATACATTTGCGCCCTCGGCGGTTTCAGGCATCTAGGCTTCAGCGAGGACGGTAGAGTCTCGGCCGACATTACCGTGCTTAGACCGGAACGCCTGCAAGCACTTCAGAATTCGCTTTTGCTCCTATACACAGGTAAGCAGCGCACGGCCCACGAAGTGTTGTCGGAACAGATGGAAAGAACTGCCACTGGCGCAAACACAAAAAGCCTACATAGGCTCCGAGAACTTGTAAAACAAGGAATTCAAGCGCTTAATGCAGAAGTCCCGCTGACTGGTTTCGGCGAGATACTCCACGATAGTTGGATGTTAAAACGAACACTTTCGAGCAGGGTCTCCGACGCGGATATTGACCGATGTTACGAGCGCGCCCATGCCGCTGGTGCCGTAGGCGGCAAGCTGCTCGGAGCAGGCGGGGGTGGCTTCCTGTTACTGTTTGTGCAGCCTTCAAAGCGCGAAGCCGTCCTCAGAGCGCTGCCAGGGTTACCAGAGGCAGAACTCAGACTTGAGGACCGTGGAACGAGCCTCATGTTCTATCAAGATGATCGCGCTTTCGTTATGCCCGCTCCAGACATTCGCGAAGTGCAACTGATAAAGAGCCATCACGCCTGATCGCACTACCGAAGCTTAGTTCATTCACTTAGAACCGCGGTCCTCACGCGTTAGCTAATGTCAAACCTATTCGATCGTTTCATCCTAAGAAGTGGAGCGCCCATTTCGACGTTTGTTTTGCAGAACGTACTATACAGTCTTCGCTGGGGCAGTTTTCGACGGCGCCAGGCAATAGGGGCACTTCGTTACCCCCAATATGCTTACTGCATGTACCAAGCTGCAGTTTTGGCCAAGCGTTTAGGAATCGCCAAGATCAGCGCAATCGAGTTTGGGGTGGCCGGGGGGAATGGTTTGCTGACCATGGAGCAGCATGCTCGCGATATTCAATTGGAAACAGGCATCGAATTCGAACTATATGGATTCGACATGGGATGCGGGCTACCAACAAGTCACGACACCCGTGATTTACCCTATCGATGGAATGCGGGCTCGTTTCGCATGGACGAGCCGAAACTAAGAGCCATGCTTAGGGCGGCTCGGTTGCTTTTGGGTCCCGTCTCCGAAACTGTCAAGCGGTTCTTTGACATCGGGCCGGCCCCCATAGGAGCCGTGTCATTCGATTTAGACTATTACACTTCTACGCGAGACGCTCTCAAGTTATTGGAAGGTGAGTCTAGGTGGTTTCTGCCGCGGGTGTTGTGCTACTTCGATGACATAATCGACAGCAATGATGATCTCTACGGTGAGGTCACGCCGGAGTTCTTTAACGACTTTAGCGGTGAACGATTGGCGATCCTGGAGTTTAATCGCAATCACCCTGATCGCAAAATCGCCCAGCGCTATCTTGCTCCGAGCCGGTACATCAAAACACCCTGGCAGTCGAAAGTGCTGGCGTTTCACGACTTTCAGCATCCTGATTACTGTCGGTTCGTTAGCCGAGCCGACGAGCAAGTGCCAATACGCCGGGCACACAATCTGCGATTCGATTTTCCTTAGAAGCAGTTTTATCCACTTGCGGAATAATTCAACCCTGGGTCGCTCAAGAGCGTTGTAACGGCGTAATGTTCACTCTATCCTCAGAAGACGGACCAAACGCGATCCGAGAACTTTGGCATCTTGAGAGTAAGTCGCGCTATAAGCTGGCTGCCGCTATGCTCTGGTTCGGGTCCGCTGCGATAGCTAGCTTGGTCTTAGTATGGTCCGCGCCAGCCTTTCTATTGCAAGGAATGTTACTGCTCTTTCTTCTCTCGCCATTTATTGCCGACTTAATAAGAGGTAGTTTCGACATCTTTGAGCTCCGCAACATGTTTTGCCTGGGCTATTTCCTCCAATTTGTTGTTTCCACTTGGTATTCCCAAAATATCGAGTATCGCTACGTAAGCGAGTCTTTTTTCAACGTGTACTTGAGCCGAAGTCTAACCCTGGCGTTAGTCGGCCTGTTGTCATATTATGCCGGATACTATATGCCGCTAGCATCAATGGCCGTTTCGCATTTGAGGCCGCTTGCGACTTGTTGGAGAACGGCGGATCTGCCGAAGATTGTCGCAGTGTTTGTCATTGTTGCATTCAGCAGTTGGATCTTTCTAATGAGACAAATCGGCGGTCTCTACTTCGTTTTGACTCATCTGTACAACATTACTGAGCTTGTTGAAGGCATGACGTTCTTATTTTCGATCACAGTAGGGGCGTTTTATGCTGCGGTCGTGCTTTGCGAGCTTCAGGGTCAGCGTAGCGGATCGCGGAATTACAAGCTCACGGCTGGCTGCCTGGCTGTCGTGAATCTCGCGGTCCTTCTTACCCGTGGTTACAAATTCCCGTTCGCGATCGTAGCGCTTGTTTTTTGGGTACCCCGCCACTATTTGGCAAACGGTATTCGCCGATCCGCGAAACTTTGGAAGATCCTGATTTCCATAGGAGTCCTCACACTTGTCCCGTACTACCAGATGTTTAGAGGAGGCGGCAGCACGAAGCTCGGGATCGATTCACTGCTGGCCCTTGATGTTAATTGGACTAATGCCTTGCCTCTGATATTGCGACGCTACTACGGCATTGAGGTATTTGGACTTATTCTTTCCAAAGTCGGTAACGGAGTTCCTCACGCAATGGGATCGAGTTTGCTCCTATTCTTCACCGGTTCTGTCCCTCGAGCTCTCTGGCCAGGAAAGCCACTTGGTCCAGGACTCTATGTGACAGATTTGTTTTTCGATAACCCATTCGCAGTGATGACGGGAACAGAGCCGAGTATTCCCGGTGAGCTTTATTGGAATTTCGGAGTTGTCGGCGTCGTCGTGGGTATGGCGCTATTGGGAGCTTTATGCCGCGCTGTTTACGTCTTCCTTAAGAGAAACCAAAACCGCAGCGGGGTGTTGCTCTACTTGCCTTGGGTGTTCTGGGCATTCGAGTGCAACGACGGCAACTTAGCGGATAGTGTCTATAGTTTTGTCGTGGTTTATACCGCTCCACTCGTACTCGCGTACCTGCTCCTCGCCCCAACAGCGAAGCAGCTACGAAATCCCTCTCTTGTGGCGACTAGCTCGTGAAAACTCAACAATGTAATAATTCATCCGTCCAGTCCCGAACTTTTCAGGTGAGCGCGTTGAAGCGGAAGCTGCTTAGGAAGTTGGACCTTCTGCTGGACCATGAGGCCCTTGCTGCTTATTACGGTTGGCCTGTCTTCAGTAGTGATTGCTTCCATTTGGTTTCCGCGCTGGCACACGAGGGGCGGCAGCCTCGCACCGTGATCGACGTCGGGGCAAACACGGGTCAATTTGCGGTCGCTGCAGCAAAACTTCTGAGGCCAAACACTATCTACTCTTTCGAACCGGTTTCTGAATGCTTTGCGCTACTTGAGCGTAATGTTCGGGATCTCAACGTAAAGACCTTTCGGCTGGCATTGGGAGATGGGCATTACGAGATCCCGTTGCATGTTACGTGCGGCAAATCCGCGAGTTCGTGCCTAAGGCCCATGGCGGATTTCCAATCATCGTTTCGTGAGGCACGCGTCGCAGCCACTGTCACAGTTAAAGCATCTACCCTAGACCGGGAATTAGGGAACGTTGAGTTTATGTCTCCGACTCTCCTGAAGCTTGACGTTCAGGGCTACGAAGCTCAGGTCTTAGGAGGGGCACAAAAGTTACTCAAGCGAGTTGAATGGGTTGTCGCCGAAACTGCTTTTGTCGCCAGATACGAGGGTGAAACGCTTTTTCCTGAAGTCCTTCACATGATGGAGAGCTATGGGTTTCGCTTTGTCAGACCTATAGCCAGCAGCGCTCACGTTGAGACCGGTGAAATTATGGAAATTGACGCCTTGTTTGAGCGCAAAGAGGCGCCCTTTCACCTATTGGACGGCGGGGGGGGAGCCCGTTGATCCCAGTCACTAACGACAGATCCGTTCCGATGTTTGCCGTGATCGATCCCACGTTGCGATGGGTGACGGGCCACGAATATGAATACACGAAGTTGGTGCTAGAGGCCTCCGCCAATGTGGGTTACCAGGTGCAAGCCTGGGGCGGAAACGACGCTGTGCAGGCCATCCAGCAGGAGCCATGGTTTGTTCCCGCTTTCTCCAAACCAATGGCCTACAGAGCCGATGTAACCGGGCCTATCAGTCTCGCGATCGCAGGCTTAAGATGGGCTGCGGGTGAGATGAGATGGTACCGCGAGCTTCGGACGTTGCTTGACCGCGCGGAGTTGAAGCGGGGTGACAAGGTGTTCGTCCACACAATCCACAACCCCAGCATTTGGCAGTGGCGTCTTGCACAAGACTGGTTTGAAAAGCATGGAGTAGACCTTTTCCTTTTCTTTCGCGTGTCGCGACGTACCGTGCCGCGGGGACTTCGAAGGTTCTTTGACTTCTTCTATCGAGGAATCGGGGTTGGCCGTTCCCATATACACTTTCTAACCGACACCGAAGGGCTCAGGCAGGAGTACCAAAGTGTTTCTCCCCGGTCGCTGACGGTGGTTGGGTTGCCAGTCGATCCTGCCTTGTACCTAGAGCGGATCCATGAAAATGGTTCTCGTCGGCCAGTGATCGCCTCAATCGGCAACGCACGATCGGAGAAGGGCTTCCACCTAATGCCTGAGTTGGTTCGTCTACTGAACGGTTCAACCGGTTTCGAAGGTGTTTTCCGGATTCAATGTACGTTCCCACAGGGCGGCCTCGATCTCTCCTGCAGAGCCGCTTACACACAGTTACAGCGAATGCGAAACAAATGGAACAACATTGAATTGGTCGAGGAGGACCTCTCGCTCCCGCAGTATCGTCAAATGCTTCGTAACTCTGATGTGTTTGTGTTTCCCTACGAAGCCGAGCGCTATAGGACGGCCACCTCAAATATTCTAGGTCAAGTGCTAGCTCTCGGAAAAGCGTGCGTCGTACCGGCCGGGACGTGGCTCGCGGACTCGGTTAAAGAAGTTGGGTATGGCGAAGTGAGCGAGCGCACCCCGCAAGCATTTGCGGCCGCTGTTAACAGTTGTCTTTCTAAAATCAGGCGAGGGCTGGCTATGTGTCCCAAGAAACAGGCCCAATGGCGAGCAAAACATAGCCCGCAAGGAATCGTTGCCGAATTAGAACGCCTTGCTGACCCGAGTTCTCAAATTGTCCGTTAACCCGCCAGCTGCGCACTCTCCAGCTTTACTTAATTCGTGGGAACCGCGTGACAAGAGGCAGGCACAAAACGTCCTTTGGAACCTATTGGGTGCCGGAGCTCCAATGTTAGCGTCGCTCTTCATCCTTCCCATTCTCGTGCGTGTTCTGGGTACGACTCGGTTTGGCACGTTGGCCGTCATGATGCCCATCCTGGGATATGCAGGCATTCTCGACCTAGGTCTCAGCCGAGCGTTAACTAAGCTAACGGCAGAAAGGGTTGCACTTGGGAGAATTGACGAGGTGGCCGAAATCTTCTGGGCAGGAACAGTATTAACGTTTAGTTACGGTATCCTCTTCGGAGTTTTGCTTACCGCGGTTGCTCCTTGGCTCGAGCACCGCGCCTTGAACATTCCAGTTTCTGTACAAGCAGACGCCAAGTTGGCCCTATATCTAATCGCACTGGGCCTGACTGTGGCAGTAACTGCCAACGCTTTTCGGGGCACGCTGGAAGGGCTCGGCCGATTCGACCTGAGTAACATGGTCCGGGTGCCTACCGGGATCATGCTGGCGGTGGCACCAGTCCTGGTGTTGCCGTTTAAGCAAAGTTTAGCGGCCATCATCGGAGCATTAGTAGTTGTGCGGGTGATAGCATGCCTTGCGCACTTTATAACCTGTTTGTTTGTTGTCCCCGGAGTTAGTGCGGGTTGCACCTCTTGCAGACATTTACCTGCCTTGTCGAGCTTCGGGAGTTGGGTCACCATTTCGAATTTGATGGGCCAACTGCTTTACTATTGCGATCGTTTTGTGACTGGCCGGCTCCTGACCATGAATGAGGTTGCCTATCTCACGACACCGCAGGAGATATCCGTACAAGTGCTTACGGTACCCAATGCGATCTGCGGAGTGCTGTTTCCTCTCTTTGCCCAAGACTTTGCCGGGCACCCCGACCAAGGTATTAGCAGAATAAAGCAAGGCAGTCGACTTGTGTTCTTGCTCATCTTCCCTGTTTCATTAGCCCTAGTTTTGTTTGCTAAACCTGGTCTGGGATTTTGGCTGAACGGCCAGTTCGGCCAAAAAAGCACGACTGTAATGTGTTGGTGCTCCGTCGCACTGCTTTATAGCGCTACGTCTCTTGTTCCGTATGCCGCCATTTTAGGCGCGCACCGACCAGACATTCCAGCCAAGATCTACTTGGCCGAAGCGGGTCCTTATGTGCTTGGACTTTGGTCGCTCATTAGGCGATTCGGCATCCAAGGTGCCGCTCTGGGCTTCGCGCTTAGGACGGTCCTCGAAAGCATTGTGCTTTGGATTATCGCTCAGAGGCTGCTCCCTCACGGGCCCAAGCTGTTCAACTTTTTTCTGAAGCTACTTGGTCCACCAACAATCATCCTTTTGATGTGCAGCTTCGCACCCGTAAGTACAGCAGGTAAGGCCACGCTGTCGGCCCTAGCTCTCGGACATTGGCTGCTGATCTTTCACCAGAGTGGCGTACGCAATTACGTCCGAAGCGCAGTAATTGTAAGACCGGTTGCACTGAGCTCATAACAAAACGCATCGCACCTGAGATGGCGAAAGTGCGATCAGATGCGGAACTCGCCTCACCTCGCCCCATGACTCAGAACTGACACTTACATGTCATATAAGTGTTCTCTACCACATCTGTTCGTCTTTACAGGACGTGGAATTAATCGGAGCAATAAAGCCATTGCTCGATAAGCCTATGCGGTCTTGATTGTATGTGGACTTAAAACTAAACGAGAAAAACGGAGGATAATTTTTTGAAGATTCTAATCCTAGGTGGTGATGGCTTTTGCGGATGGCCGACGGCGCTTCATCTTTCAAGCATGGGTCACGATATCGGAGTCGTCGACAATTCTTATCGTCGCCAGTGGGACGAGGAATTGGGCACAGAGAGCCTTACACCGATATCTACGCTTGATAACAGACTGAAAGCTTGGCAACAGCTTTCCAAACGGCCAATCGAATCCTTCAGAGGCAATATCACGAACCCACAGTTTCTTGGTTCGGTGATTCGGGAGTTCTTGCCTCATGCTGTCGTACATTTCGCCGAGCAACGCTCGGCACCATATTCGATGATTGATCAGCAACATGCGGTCTTCACGCAAAACAACAACATTATTGGAACTCTGAACCTGCTGTACGCAATCAAGGAGTTTGTGCCCGATTGCCACCTCATCAAACTTGGCACGATGGGCGAATATGGCCAGCCAAACATTGACATCGAGGAGGGATTCCTAGAGGTAGAGCACAACGGGCGTAAGGATGTGTTGCCCTTTCCAATGCAACCAGGTTCTTTCTACCACCTATCGAAAGTTCACGACAGCCAGAACATCATGTTTTGCTGCAAAATTTGGGGCCTGCGCGCAACCGATCTCCACCAAGGAGTGGTCTATGGAACCGTAACAGAGCAAACTCAGAGAGACGACCGCTTGCTGAACAGGTTCGATTACGATGATGTGTTTGGCACAGCGTTGAATCGTTTCTGTGTTCAAGCGGCAATAGGGCACCCGTTAACCGTCTACGGGAGCGGTGGTCAAACCCGTGGGTTTATTGACATTCGGGACACGGTCGGATCAATAGAAATTGCCGCCTCAAATCCACCAAAGACTGGCGAGTATCGCGTAATGAACCAGTTCACAGAACAATTCAGTGTGGCGGAGTTGGCTCAGCGTGTCAAAGATGCCGGGCATAAGCTTGGTATCAGTGCCGAAATTGCGCACATTCCTAATCCCCGGGTTGAGAAGGAACAACATTACTATAACGCTAAAAATACAAAGCTCAAGAGCTTGGGCCTACAACCTCACTGCTTATCTGACTCGCTGCTCGATTCATTACTCAACATAGCTATTAAATATCGAGACAGAGTAGACCCAGATGTGATTGCGCCTAAGGTTAACTGGCGAACAGTTAGAAGCAAACGCGTCACCACACTTGCGACCACTGCGTGATCCAACTGAGGAATAATTCAGCGACTTGTAAATGAATCTCCTTTTCTACGTCCCTCTCTGCCTGCTTGTTTATACGTGGTTTGGGTATCCTCTCTTGCTCTGGATTCGGAGTGTCCTGTTTGGAGTATCTTCGCCGTTACCGGAAATTCAGGCTTGCAATCTACCCTCTATC
Source organism: Bryobacteraceae bacterium (assembly GCA_965214005.1). Classification (GTDB taxonomy): domain Bacteria; phylum Acidobacteriota; class Terriglobia; order Bryobacterales; family Bryobacteraceae; genus Bog-105. The sequence continues at coordinate 5,698,409 of CBDCAQ010000014.1, read as the reverse complement.
ACCGTTGTAGTAACCGTACACAACGAAGAAAGGCTCATCCGGCGACGACTCGATAATTTGGCCAGTCTCGACTACAGTGGTGACCTACGCTTTCTGATCGTCTCCGATGGCTCAACAGACGAAACAGACCGGATCGTAGAGGATTTCCGGAAAGTAGATAGCCGAGTTCGGCTATTCCGCGCCCCGCATATTGGCAAGAGCGCAGCACAGAACCAAGCCTTGCTTCAAGTGACGTCCGAATTCGTGTTCCTGAGCGACGCCGATTGCCTTTTCAGCGCAGGATACTTGAGAGCGACGCTACAATGCTTTGCTTGGCCGCGAGTGGGATGTGTGACCGGAAACCTCTTGCTAGTGACTGAAGAAGGAACCGTCGCGACTAGCCTGGGGCTTTATTGGAAGTTCGAAAGACTGCTCAGGCGGCTTGAAAGCGCGTCAGGGCTTCTTGCCACTGCCTCTGGCCAATGCATGGCAGTCAGACGTGCAGCCTTGTCCCCCTTTGAATCCGTGTACGGGGAAGATTGTGTTGTGCCTTTGGACATGGCCTTGAAGGGATATCTAACCGTCTATGCGGGTGAGGCCATCGCATACGGCTCGATGCCACACACATCCCAAGGTGAGCTCAAAGCACGAATCCGTATGACTACGCGAAACCTGACTGGAATGGTCAGCAGAAAGGCGCTGTTAAATCCGCTTTACTTTCCAGGACTTGCTTGGGCTTTAATCTCCCATAAACTCCTCCGTTGGTTCACACCGATTTTTCTGGTATGGTGGCTCGCGGCGAGTGTAACGCTCGTCCCACGCGGTGGTGTTTTTCTAGGTGCGTTGCTAGGACAGACCGCGCTTTATCTTCTCGCTGGAGCGGGATGGTTCGTTGATCTGTCCGGCAGGCGAGCATGGCCTTTTTTATCACAGGCTTACTCGTTTGTCCTAGCTAACATCGGCTTCTCACTAGGCTTAGTAGGTGCCGTGCGACGCCATCGAATAACTGTCTACAAGTAACATGCACGGATTTATTGATCGGTTTAGACGCCGCTTTATTCTATGCAAATTATAAACAGTAAATCGGCAACAAGCGGTTTAGAAACTGAGAATGCTGAAGAGGAAAGAATTCGAAAGGCCTACGCACGTCGGAACCTTGTGTCGTGGCGTTACTCCTTGTTCAATCCATCTCAGTTGCTCTCGACGCACGAGTTAGAGGCCGGTGTGCTTCGAATGCTCAAACAGAATCAGAGAGAGAATCTCAGCTCGCAGAAGATACTCGAAATTGGATGCGGCAGTGGATACTGGCTGCGAAGAATGGCGGAATGGGGTGCAAGCCCAGAGAATTTGACCGGTATCGATCTCTTACCCGACCGAATCTCTGAAGCAGCCAGGCTTTCACCTCAAGGGTTCAACCTTCTCTGTGGCAGCGCTGTCCGGACTGCATTTCCCGACGGAAGTTTCGATCTGGTATTTCAGTTTACGGTTTTCACCTCCATACTCGACCGCCAGTTTAAACGCGCAGTCGCAGCAGAAATGCTTCGAATAGTTAAGCCGTCCGGATTAATTGTGTGGTACGACTACCGCGTCGACAACCCGCGAAACCCCGATGTTCGCGGCATCGGCAAGGCTGAAATCCGGATGCTTTTCCCAACGTGTGAAGTTGAGCTATTAGCTGTTACGCTAGCGCCGCCTATAAGCCGCATACTCGCTCCGTATTCCCGAACCATGTGTTCGATGCTGAGTAAGATACCAGCCCTCCGGACCCATTATCTTGGCAGCATTCGGGCTTTGAAGTAGGTACGAGTACTCCTCAAAGGGGTTCTTGTCGGTATCGTCCGTGGATCTCACGTAAGTTTCGAAGCTCCAAATGGAAAGCGCAGAATTTCTACCGTATAACCAACCGGAAATTGGGGACGAGGAGATTGCCGCAGTAGTTAGTACGCTCAAGTCGGGATGGCTCACCACTGGCCCGCGGACAGCAGAATTCGAGCAAAAGCTGCGTGCGTACACCGGCTCACCCTATGCTCTTGCAGTGAATTCGTGCACCGCAGGACTGCATCTTGCTCTGGCGGGCCTGAACCTTCAGGGCGGTGATGAAGTGATTACGACGCCCATTACCTTCTGCTCGACTGTCAACACAATCCTCCAGGCGGGCGGAACTCCGGTGCTTGCAGATGTTGGTGAAGATCTAAACATTGACCCTGACGCAATCTCGGCTGCGGTGACAGACCGGACGCGTGCGATTCTGCCGGTCCATTACGGGGGTTTGCCTTGCCAAATGCAGCAGATCTGGCACTTGGCCGATAACAGAAAGGTCAAGGTTATCGAAGATGCTGCCCACGCCTTAGGTGCCACTTATCGTGGCACCCGAATTGGAGAGGGTCCGAGCGAAGCCGTAGCGTTCAGCTTCTACGCAACGAAGAATCTATGTACGGGGGAAGGGGGCGTGGTGACGACCCGGTTCTCCGACGTTTATGAACGAATGCGGATTCTCTCGCTTCATGGAATCAGCAGCGACGCATGGAACCGGTACACAGAGAAGGGGAGGTGGCAATACGACGTAGTCGCGTGCGGATTCAAGTACAACATGAGTGATATTGCATCAGCTATTGGCATTCACCAACTCCAGAAACTCGACCGCATGAACGCCCGCCGATCTGTGATTGCCGCTGCCTACAATCGGGCCTTTGCCAACCTGCCCGAGGTGGAACTCCCCCCGGACCGAGAGGACTCGGTACACGCCTGGCACCTCTATGTTCTCCGCCTAAATCTTGAGAAGTTGTCCATTGACCGTGCCCAGTTCTTCCAGGAGATGCGCGACCGGAGGATTGGATGCAGCGTACATTTCATCCCAATTCCATTACACTCTTACTACCGTCAAATGAATATACGAGGTTCATGTACCCGGGCGCTGGCAGAATATCCAAGACTCTTATCGTTGCCGCTCTATTCAAAGATGACTGACTACGATGTCAGCCGCGTTATAGGCGTCGTGGGCGATGTTGTCTATAAGTTCAAGAAGCAGACCACCGTCGCATTTGCGGCATCTTGCTGAAACTGTTAGTAAGTCTAAAACATGCTGAAGAGATTCTGCGACATCGGACTGAGTGCTATTGCTCTATTCGTTCTCGCACCGCTTCTTTCGCTGCTCAGCGTCTGTATCGTTCTTGATTCTGGATTTCCTGTCTTATTCTCACAACTCAGAGTTGGCAGGGGGTTTAGGCAGTTTCGAGTGTGGAAGTTTCGGACGATGCGAACAGGCTTGCGTGGCCCTTCTATCACGATTTCGGGTGACCCGCGCGTTACTAGCTTCGGTAAGCTACTTCGAGCCTTAAAGTTGGACGAACTTCCTCAGCTATGGAACGTTCTTGTCGGTGATATGAGCCTAGTGGGACCTCGTCCAGAGCTCCCCGAGTATGTTCTTCAGTTCAAGGACAGATACGAGCGCCTACTCAAGATCAGACCAGGCATCACTGACACTGCTTCCATTTGCTTTCATAACGAAGAGGAACTGCTTGCGGCTTCAACTAACCCTTCACGCGAATACGTTGATCACGTGCTGCCTCTCAAGCTGGATTTAGCCGACAACTACCTTAGGGCAGCCTGCTTCTCAAAAGACCTTTCAATTCTTCTTCAAACTGCGTCGACACTTTTTCGCAAATTGAGAATACACGTCACAGATCGTCTACCCTCAAGCCGTTAAATCCTGATCCCAGGCAGTCCAGAAGTTGAGCACATTTGCAGTGAACTCAATCTCAGCTACTACAGAAATGGAACTTGTCACAGCTACCCAGCGTTTCCAGGAGCTCGCCGAATTATACCGGAGGATAGCCGCATCCGATTACCCAGGTCAGGTGACGCGGGCCGCTGGCCTTATAGGAGACGCTTTGGAAAACGGCAGCAAGCTAGTTGTTTTTGGCAACGGAGGAAGCGCTTCTGATGCTCAGCATCTGGCAGCAGAACTAGTTGTAAGGTTCGAGACAAACCGGCGCGCGCTTCCAGCTCTTGCTTTGTCCGCGGACAGCACAGTTCTAACCGCTTGCAGCAACGATTTCTCTTTCCAGGACGTCTTTGCGCGGCAGATAGAAGCATTCGGGCACCGTGGCGACGTAGCGCTAGGCATCAGCACAAGCGGGAGATCGTCAAACGTTATCCGCGGCCTCGAAGCAGCTCGGACCAGGGGATTGAAGACCGTCCTTCTTACAGGAGCCTCGAATCCCGTGGGGAAAGAGCTTTGGGACCTGTCGCTAGTCGCGCCGGCAACTCGTACGGCACGCATTCAAGAAATCCATTTAGCGTCGTACCACTTCATCTGTGAGCAGATCGACCGCCGGTTCGCGAAACAAGGTTTATGAAGCCACTTGCAAAGGACGCAGCTTGCATCCCGGGAGCTGCAGCATCCAGTCTTAAACTCGCTAGGGACGGCGGAGTGGACTCCAAGCAGCGCGTCACCGCTGGCGCTGAAGAAGTATTACGGCAGCTGATCGAGACAGGCACTTGTAGAGATCTTGCCTGGCTAGTCGGTGAACTGGATCGCTGTCGAGGTGCGCTCGATGTACGAACAGTTCGCGATCTGTTGTCGGAACTGAACTTGGGACCTCTAGATATTGCGAACTATGTCGAAGAGCAGAAGGACTCCTACTGCCGCAGATGTGTGATTAGACGCGAAAACTACGAACTCTTGGTTCTGACGTGGTCGGCGTCACAGGGCAGCGTTCCACACGATCACTCCGGGTCCATATGCGGACTGAAAGTCGTAAAGGGTAGTTTGACAGAACAGTTTTTCGAGGAAACAGTAGATGGCCATGTTCGGAAGACGAGCTCGACCCGTCTCGGCCCAGGGCAGATCACTATTGATCCCGGTGTTGTAGTCCATGCCCTTTCCAACAGCGGTAAGCCTGGTGAAGTGCTAGTTACAGTTCACATTTATTCCCCGCCCTTGCCAGAGGTTCGAAGGTACGCGGTAGCCGAAGGAGTGCCTGCCAAATCGTTTTCGCGGCTTCAGACCTCAGGTGATCGGGTTATAGCCGTCATTGGCGGAGGTTTTACTGGTGTAATGACTCTGGCGAACCTGCTTCGCCTCGGCAATCGAGTTGAATTCCCTCTTCGTGTCATTCTGCTTGACCGGCAGCCCGCGATCGGGGAAGGTGTTGCTTATCGCACGACTGACACACGTCATCTGCTTAATGTTCCAGCCGGCCAAATGAGCGCATGGCTCGACCGACCCGGAGACTTCGTCGCGTTCGCGCGTTTGACAGATCCAACGGTCGATCCAAGCGATTTTCTTCCAAGAAAAATCTACGGTCAGTATGTTCGCGAGACCGTGCTGCGGTTGGCCGATGCAGCTCGTGAGCACATGAGTGTTGCAGTCATGCACGACGAAGTTAGGTGCTTAATTCCGTCACCGTTGTCCGGATGGGACATACAGACGGCCGGCGGGCGAACCGTTCACGCCGACCTTACGGTGCTTGCAGTTGGCCATCAGCCGCCCGATGATCCTTTCCCCGAGAGTTGGACAGGACCCCGTCATCGGCTCGTGGCCGATCCCTGGGCGGCGCTGGTGTTAACTCAGATTAGGCCGGATGAGCCGGTTTTGCTGATTGGCTGTGGACTGACAACAGTCGACGTGATCTTCACGCTGACTAAGCAGGAACGAAGTGCACGGCTAATCGCCCTCTCCCGCCGCGGATTGATGCCGAAAGCGCACCCACTCGAGCCCCCCCCACCGGGTGATCTGCCCGAGTCATTTGCCCGTTGGCTGGATCCAGCTACGCCCCTGTCGATTCGCTGGTTAGTTTCGACGTTCCGACATCACGTTGCTTCGGTTCGGCAGGCGGGAGTCGAGTGGCAGCAAGTAATTGATTGTCTTCGTCCTTACATCCCCCGTGTTTGGCAACGGCTTAGCATTGGAGAGCGATCGAGATTCCTCAGGCACGTAAGACCGTTCTGGGAAGTTCATCGACATCGTATGGCGCCCGCCGTTGCCGCTGCGATAGATTGCTTGAAGAAAGATCAGACACTCGAAGTGGTGGCCGGCACGCTGATATCCGCTAATGCTGACCAGGACGGCATTGACGTCACATTTTCATGCCGAGGTAGTTCAACTTCACGGTCAGTGAGGGTTTCGTGGGTTGTTAACTGTACCGGGCCGGGCGTACACAAGCGCGATTCGACATACCAATTTCTCCAGCCTCTACTTGAGGCCGGCACAATTTCCAATGATGAACTCGGTTTAGGTTTAATCACCGACGAAGCTGGCCGCGCGGTCACCATAGACGGTCATAAACTACCAACTTTGTTAGTTGCCGGTATCCTTCGAAAGGCAACCTTGTGGGAGTCAAGTGCTGTTCCCGAACTTGTACAGCAGGCGCAGGAGGTTGCTCAAACGGCGCTGTCGGCAGTGGAGAGCGGCAACACACAGGTGAGACAATCGATTCCTGCTGAGGCCTTGAGCGCATAAGTCCGGCCTGAAGTCATTGCGTCGAATTACAACTTTCGACCTTCAAGTACAAGCATCCAGCACGGTCGTATTTGTCCCGCCTGAAATACACTTTTCTACTTTTCTACTGAAATACACAGTAATGTTCCGAACTGACTTTGGTTCCGATGCTCGCCCTTGGGTACAGCATCTGCTTCGTTTTCATCGGCTGATTGTCTTCGCCCTTGAGATCGCGACTACGTTGGTTGCGAGTACTCTGGCTTTCCTCCTTCGATTCGATTTGGAGATTCCCGCCTCTAAGAGAGTTGTTCTCTTGGCAGCAACATTCGTCTGGATTCCTGTAAGGTTGGTTGCGTTTGCCCTATTTGGTGTTTATCGCGGGTCGTGGCGGTATGCCTCGCTACGGGACTTTGTCCAAGTACTACTCAGCAACCTAGTTGCGAGCGCAGTTTCGGCTGCCATACTAGTCACACTACTCGCTGGTATTCCTAAGTCAATTTACATAATTCAGTTCGTGCTTGGTGTCGCGCTTGCGGCGGGATTCCGAATTGCCGTCCGATTGGCAATCGAACTTGGGAACACCCGTCGCATTCCCGAGCACCGAAAGCGAACGGTAATTTACGGAGCCGGGGAGGCCGGCGTAGCACTTCTTCGCGAGATAAGCAGAAACGCCGCTCTTCTTTACCGAGTGTGCGGCTTCATAGATGACCGGTCTCAGAAAACAGGTTCAACTATCCACGGACAACGTGTGCTTGGCACAGGAGCATCACTTTCTCTGATCTGTCAGGAACATAAGATTGAGCTGGTCCTAATCGCCATCCCCTCTGCCAGCGGTCCCGAGATGGCGGACATCATGCGATATTGTCATTCCGCAGGCATCACATACAAAACCGTGCCCGGTCTGGGAGAACTAGTAGAAGAGAATTGCCTTGTTCACCAAATCCGTGATGTCGCGCTAGAAGATCTGCTCGGTCGGCTTCCAGTCCGCCTTGACCAGGACCGCATTCGAGCGAAGTTCGAGAACCGAATCATTCTCGTGACAGGTGCCGCGGGCTCGATAGGATCGGAATTGTGCCGTCAGGTCGCCCGCTTCCGACCGATCAAAATTATAGGACTCGACATCTCAGAAACGGGTTTATTCCACCTGGAGCAACAGATGATCCGTGATTTTCCACAGGTCTCGTTTAATCCGGAAATCGGGAACGTACAAAATCCGCAGCGCCTTGCTGAAATTTTCGACTGCTATCGTCCCTCGATCGTTTTCCATGCCGCGGCATACAAGCACGTACCAATGATGGAGACGCATGTCTTCGAGGCGATCGAGAACAACGTATTTGGAACTCTGAATGTTGCACTTGCTGCGGGCCGTTGTGACGTAGAAGACTTTGTCATGATCTCTTCCGATAAAGCCGTAGGTCCAACGAACGTTATGGGGGCTAGTAAACGATTAGCGGAACTCGTTGTGCGCTCTCTTCAAAATGGCGGGGTCAAGTACGTCTCAGTCCGTTTCGGAAATGTTCTCGGAAGCAATGGGAGCGTTGTTCCCATTTTTCAGCAGCAGATCTCTAACGGCGGCCCGGTTACTGTGACTCACCCGGACATAATGCGCTATTTTATGACGATTCCTGAGGCCTCACAACTTGTCTTGCAATCCTCAACGATGGGCAAGGGCGGCGAGATCTTCGTGTTGGACATGGGAGAGCCCATTCGGATTCTCGACCTTGCACGCAACTTAATATTGTTATCAGGTCTGCGCCCAGACGAGGATATTCAAATCACCTTTACAGGTCTTAGACCAGGAGAAAAGTTGTCTGAGGAACTTCACCTCAAGGAGGAGAATCTGGTTTCCACGTATCACGAAAAGATCAAAATCTTCGCCGGACGCGGAGCTTCGTGGGCGTCTATGGAGTTGTGTTTGGCCCGGTTACGGTATCTCTGCAGCATACGCAGCGTCAATGAATTGATACTCGTATTAAAAGAGATTGTCCCCGACTATAAGCCAAGTTCTGATCTTCTTCGGCGCGGTCTTGCGCAAGCGCCGCAGACACGAGCTATGGCTGCCGGAGATCATGCCCCCGCGCAAGTTCCCTTCGTGCACTAGGAACCTTCACGCCGAGCCCGGTCGACCAAAAGCAACACTCAAGGAGCGTGCTGCTGGACCTGGCGATCCAAGCCTTTGTCAAAATCGGGGCCGGATCCAGACACAATAGATACTTGTCTTCATCTCCTACACGAACTTTGTAGACAAACCGTCCCGCCCAGCGGGAGGGCGAGTTGCTACCGAATACGCAGACGGGTCCCCAAACCAGCAGCAGCCGGCAATTCCGCTTGCGATAGTCGTTTAAGGCCAAGGATGACGAAACAGGCAAAAGTATACGCTAAGTCGGGCTGAGGCCAGCTTGGATCCGGAACACCGTTGCAAAGTCGGCCATCCAAAGTAAGACTAGGCCGTTTTCGCTTTGCTGGCTACTTTAAAAGCTCGAAGTGGCCGGAGAACATTGATATCGCTGGCGTGCTTACGCCAATAGTAAGAGCCGGTAAATGTAATGTGCTCCCAACCTAATGGAGAGAGATGAGGGATCACATGCTCTGGCAGGGGATTGCCGGCTTCAGCCATCGCACGAATTGCCTTTTGAAGGTAAACAGTGTTCCAAAGGCTGATTGCTGCGATGGTTAGATTCAGGCCGCTTGCCTTTCGCTGTTGTTCTTCGCGGTCCCGATCGGCTACGGCACCTCGCCGGTAAAAGCGCAATGCTCTTGCTAATAAGTTTCGAAGTTCTCCTTTGTTCAAACCGGTCTGAGCTCGACGACGGAGTTCCGGTTTCTGAAGCCAATCCAGGGTAAAGAATGTCCGCTCAATGCGCCCGAGCTCACGCAAAGCAAGCGCCACTTCCGAATGCTGCGGGTAGGCGGCCAGTTTGCTGAGCAATAGCGAGGAACTAACTTTGCCGTTGCGGATTGATCCTGCCAGCCGAAGTAGATCGTCCCAGTTCCGTTCGATCAGTGACACGTCCACCTTATCGGCAATGAGATCCTTCAATGTTGCGTATTGTTTGGGACTGTTGAGAGTGAACAGACGGCGATCAGGTAGATCGCGAATCCGCGGTGCAAAGCGGAAACCGAGCAGAAAACAGAGCCCGAAGACCTGCTCGCTTACTCCACCCGTATCGGTGTAATGCTCCTCGATCTGAAGGTTGGCGCCATGGTCCAGTAAACCATCGATCACATGCGTTGCATCACGAACGGTGGATCGGATGACCTTTGTGTAAAACGGAGCATAGCGATCTGAGATGTGACTGTAAAGGGTCACTACGGGGTCACGGCTGTACTTAGCGTTGGTATGCGCGTGCACTGGTTTGCGCGTTGCTATAGGAAAGGCCTGTCCGTCCGAAGACGAAGTGGTGCCCGGCCCCCAACGACTTGCTAACGGGACTTGATGCTGCTTGCGGACGATTTCAGCGAGGGCTTTGGCGTAGTTCTCTTCGCGCACATACCAGTCGGCCACCCAACTGAGACGGGCAAAGGACCTGCCTGGCGTAGCATCGGCGATCTTAGTAAGGCCGATGTTGGTCGCATCGGAAAGGATGACGCTGAACACCATCGTGCGGTCGACGGCTGGCTGTTGGTTGTATAGATGCGTAAAGTGATTGCTGATAGCGGTCCAGGAATCAACCTCCATCAACAGATCAGTCAGGTAAATTCTGGGAAGCAAGTCATAGATGCGATCTGACCACAGATCCACTTGTTCAGGCACGTCGGCTTTGAGCGGTGAGATGCTCAAAGCGCCGTCCTGCATTGAAATATCTGGCAGTTGGCCTTCTGCAAGAAGTTGAGAGACCTTTTGAAAGCTTTCGTGCAGCTGGGTCTGACGCTCGCCCAGGTACTCGCTGCAGATAATGGAGCTCCGAGAAGGCGGGAGTGTCTTCCAGACTTCGGGCGAAAGCAAGTAATCGTCCAGCGGTAAGTAGCGGCGGCTTCCAGGAACCCACATATCTCCGGACCGAAGAGCCAAACTCAGTTCGCTGAGAACGCAAAGTTCATAGTAGGCTCGATCGATCTTTTCCCCATCGAACACGTAGGGTCGCCATCGTCGAGGCACGAACTCTCGAGGAGCGTCTCTGGGAACCGCCGAATGCTGATGGTGATTCAGGCTCCGCAGTAACTCTACGGCTTTTAGAAGGGAATGCCTGCGTGGAATTGCCTTGAAATCCAGAGCAGATAAGAAACGAGGAGCATATTGCCGAGCGTGCGAATATTGAGACGACAACTCGTCTAGATTGCTGAAATCCAGAGGCGCTGCGAGTCGTTCCGTCTCGCCGACAGTGGCCGCAAGTTCCTCCCAACCGAAGGTTAGTTCGATAGCTTCATGGAGATCTAACTTCTTCTCTTGAGCCTCGATCAGTCCGCGGCCGAGAACAATAAAGTCATGAAGTCTTTGGTTGATGCCTTCGGCCGTTGTTTTGGAACAACTCCCAACGCCGCTTATCGGCTTTGTTGAACCACCGCCCCACCAGGCGAATAAACATATCAACGAGCTCGTCATTCAGAATCGGGGCGTTGTGCAACAGAAAAGCAACAAGAATCCCAAAACGCTTTTGCGGGTTATACTCACGCAAGTGCTGCAGTGTGTGGCGGGCTCCGCGGTCGGCAAGTTTGCGCAACAGTAGCGGGTTAACACCTTCGGCTAAAGATGGGTTCAACTCGGGTGTGCAAACAAGTTCCAGCCGGTCTATCAAATCGAGCATCCCCTTCGCGCCCGCCGACAAGATCGGCCGGCGAAGCCACGTCAGAGTCCGATCTTCTGGATTGATTGCCGGCATTAACAGGTCATCCAGCTCTGACCGCTGCAAGGGTCGAAGCGAATCCGATAGTTTTGCCAGGGCTTCTTGCTCTACTTGCCGGTGGATACGCCATGCCGTGTGCTCAAGCAGCGACATCGCCGGCAAGATAACGCGTTTGCGTCGCAGTTCCTCTAAAAGAGATAAAAGCAGACCCATCGGAGTGTGCCAGTGATGGGCTTGAGCCTTCATCCAAATCGCAATTTCTTCCCCAATCTCTCTGTTATAAGACCGAAAGCCGTAGAGTCCATAATCTCTTGCAAATGTTCGCTCCGAGTGGGCTGGCGACGGAAATACTCTTCAATATTGTCTGTCTCGATCTGTAACTGTTCCCCAACGTATTGCAACAGCTGTAACGGAACGCGGTCTCTCCGCTTGGGTGTCCACCCGGGAAAGCGAAGTAGGCAGAGTTGAACGGCAAAGCCGAACCGGTTCGAGTCACGGCGGCGCCGGTCGACACGAAGCAAATCCAGCTCTGACAAGGTCCAATGACGAGCAACCTCGCGGTCATCTAAATCAAAGTGCGCAGTTTCGATGGCTTCACGCTGAGCATCGCCAAGGATTAGATGTCGGGACATTGCCTCTTATCATCGAGCCTGCGCTTTCAGTGGCGTAATTCGCAGTCAATCATGCTGCGGAAAAGCTGTGACCCTTAAGCTTCTAACCTGCATCGGAGAAGCACGCCGACCTCTTCAAGGGCTTAACGTATACTTTTGCCTATTTCGTCTTCCTTGGCCCATATGCCGGAGTTCCGTACGACGGAAATAATCCTGAGTACGCCGATCTCTATCACAGCTACAAGGACTTGCCTGCCGACTTTGCTGACACGGTGAAGCCTATGGATCGCAATGCACCCGATTCTTGGAAGCTTCAGTACTTTCGAAGGATCAAGGACCTGATCGATCAGCATCAGCCCGGCTTGCTTTATACCGACGGCGCGATTCCCTACGAAGAATATGGACTGGCGTTGGTCGCGCACCACTACAACGTCAGCGCGAAGCGCCATGGCGGCCATGTGGAAGCAATTTACAACAGCAAACGCAAGGAGGATTGTGCCGAGGGGACCTGCACGCTCGACTTAGAACGCGGAATCGTGGATAAGATCTGGGACGATCCTTGGCAGACCGATACTTGCATTGGCGAAATGGCACTACAAAGCAGACGTCACATACAAAACCCCGAAGCTCATCGTCGACATGCTTGTCGATATTGTAAGTCGTAACGGCAACTTACTTTTGAACTTTCCACTGCCCGGTAGTGGACAGCTGGATGACCGTGAGCTCAGCGTTCTGTCTGGCTTTACTGATTGGATGTCGGTAAATCATGAGGGCATTTATGCTACTCGGCCGTGGAAGCTATATGGCGACGGCCCCAGCATGATGCCGCAGATGCAACGGCCCGGTAGGCTCGGGTCCAATGAGCGCGGACGCAAGGACCTCACGCCCGAAGACATCCGGTTTACAACCAAAGGAAACACTCTATATGCGTTTGTCATGGGCTGGCCGCAGCAGCAAGCGGTTATAAAGCCTCTGGCCTCAAACAGCACGCAGCAGCCCGGCAAGATTCACAATGTCGAAATGCTGGGCCATCACGGCAAGCTGAAATGGACACAAGATGAGTCCGGACTTCACGTCGATATGCCAGCAGAAGAGCCTTGTGATTATGCCTTGACCTTAAAGATTGCGCTTGGCTAGAATTGATTACGGACCGCTACTTACTCCTTACTAGCTAACTTATTATGTCTTCACAATCATTGTCCAGGCGGTCTTTCATAGCCATTTCAGGCACGGCAGTCAGTTTGATGCCCGCGGTAGGTCAGCAGGGAGCAAATTACGACTCTTTGTCCGACATAGTTGTGACATCTAACTTTGCGCACGGAAGCGATGGTTGGTTGCCGGTCTTCACCGACTACAACTTAGATGAGTCCGGGTTTGATTTTCTGGCTGAACGACGATCTTTACCCGCGTCGGTCGAAGTGCCTTTCGACTTTCGAAAAGCTTACTACTTGCAGAGCCACAACCGATCGGACGACGTCTTCATGTTTCTGAAAAAGGTTCTTACAGCTCATCACGGCGTGATCCCGAATGCAGCTTATTATCTGAATTTTGAGATCTTGTTCGCATCGAACGCTGCGGATTGTATCGGGAGCGGAGGGAGCCCGGGTGAGTCCGTGTATTTGAAAGCAGGCGGCAGCTCTTATGAGCCCGTACCGGATCTTCTGCCAACAAGATACATTTCGATCACAATCGAGAAAGGAAACCAATCTGAAGGCGGGCGTCAGATGGGAGCAGTGAGCAATATCGCAAACGGAGGCAGTTGCGACGAGCCCACCTACGTTCTCTTGCGAAAGCACTATCGCCACCCGTTTCCCATTCACTCGTCACCAAGCGGTCAACTATGGATAGCCGTGGGGACAGACTCCGGTTATGAAGGTTTGACGGGCATCTACTACTACCAGATTCGCGTCCAGCTCAGTCGCGCCTAAGCTTGCAGTACATGGGCTTGCTGGACGTGCTCTGCTGATCGGGTCAGTTCTGTTTCATTCTGCTGCGGGCTGATTTAATCGCTATACTCAGAAACCCGGCCGCAAGTAACGCGATTGTGCTCGGTTCCGGAACGCCAGAGGTCACGGCATCGGCTGAGATGCGCTCCATCATCGGCTGGCTCGTACCCGTAAACCAGCTTGCGCCCGCGTCGTCGCTTGCTCCCCAATTCGAGCTAAACCCGACACCCATTCCGGAACTGGTGTTGCTCCACGTCCACTCAAAGTCACCGCTAAGCGCCTTAAGTACGAGCCAGTAGGATGACTTACGACCTAATGAAAGCCCATTGCCTCCGAAACTCGCCTCCGATATGCCTGAACTGAATACAGCCGGAGCGGTCAGAGCTCCGAGCATAGTCCCGGGTTGGCCGATCGAATCGTTGTACAGGTCTAACTCGGCCGCCCCATGAATTGGATTGCTTAATAGCAGTACGGCCGAACTAAGGACATAGCTAGAGCTATCAGTACTAAACTCTGCGGCGACCCAACTGCTATCGGCAACAGTTTCTGTGGAACCCGCACTGCTCAATAAGTTATCCGAGAGGACCGTGGCTTGTGACTGAGAAGAAACAAGCAATCCCCCAATAACTGCTATAAGGGTGAATGATGAAGGCTTCATGTGTGTGTTCCAAATTAACATAAGGTCAATACTTAGTGACAACATCAACCTTGCGAAACTCCACTGTGTGTGAGAGTCGTGTTCCTTCTCCAAGCGAGACATAGAACTTATGTGTTCCTGCAACCTGTGTGGCAAGATTGGCCTGGAACTCGTAAATCCGGCCCGCTGTGAAATGAGACTGCAAGAAGCTTCTAACGATTTGCCCGCCTCCAGATGGCAGGCCGTCGTAGATGTTGATAGTCAGGCCGGTGTTTATATCTGAACCGGTAACTAACACGCGCACGGCTGCAATGTTGTCCTGATCCGGCTTCACGAATGTGTGCTGGGTCGCGACTTCGACAATCTCGGCAGAAGTGACGTTCGCAGCAGATACGGCGCTAGGGCTCGAGGGAACTCCGATGAACAGCGGCGTGTGATAAAAGCCCAAATTATTGCTGTACGGCTCCTCGTAACCTTGAGCATCGGCATATTGAATGTTGGTAGGCGGGATGCTCTTCAAACCGTGCCCGCCCAAATCTGGTTGCAGGACCCCATTGTTTTCCGAAAACACAAGTACCCAGAAGAAAATGTTCTCATTAGCGTACTTGGTTGGATCGAAGCTGATATTGAGCAGACTCCAGTTCGGCTCATTGGAATTTGGGTCCCACGGATTGATGTCTTTGGCCGTTGCCTCGCCTAGAAAGTCACTTTGTTGGGTGTCACCAGAGAAAGCATAGAAGCGGGCGTGAATCATAGCGCCATTTGTTTGGGCCGTACTGAAGTTATAAACGCGAAGGTTCAAGAAGACAATCGGCTTGGCGTTTGATCCGGGCACCGGAAGTGTATAGTTCAGTATCTGCGGACCCCCGAGTTGGTCGCCGGAAATAAACAACCCGCGCAAGTTGTGCCGTGGATCTTGAAATAGCGGTTGGGTACCCGAGGCGCTCAGAGAAGCGCAAACCGCGTTTGAATCGCCAGCTTTGGCGATCACGCAATTGTTCCCGCTAAACGCGGCATTCTTGACTGCCCATCTTTCGGGCTGGTTCAAGCCAATATCCGGGTGCTGGCTGTACCATCCGGCCTGATATATGCCTTGGCCAGGGTTTGCTGGGGCAGCAATGAATCCGCTTCGAAGCGGTCCGTAGGCGGTCAGATCTGGTTGAGGTGGGAATTGAGAGTCGGACGAATAATTAGAAGCCTTGTCATCTATTACGCCGCTTGGCTTGTGAAGTCCGAAGATAAGAGGTTCTATTGTGTAATTCCAGGATTGCTGGGTGTAAACAGGATTCTGAGAAAACGAGCTTTCAATGTTGTAAGTAAGTCCCTGGCTGGCCGACAATTCGGTTCGGTTCTCAATCAGAGTGGAAAGGCCGAAGCTGCCGGCTAGGTCTAACGTGAAGCTAACTTTGGACGATTCAAGCTCGTCATCGAGGGCTCCGCTTGCAGTGAGGGTGTTATCGAAAGAGAAATTAGCATTAAAGGCGGTTGTAGAATCATGGCTACTGTTGGTGTTCCATGTGGCCCGAGTGACGTCACTTCCGCTACCAGCTAATGTGAAGGTAGTGGAAGCTGTTAGTTGTTGGAACTGGCTACCCGCTGGAGAGCCAGCATTACAACTGCCGACGACGGCAACCTCGAACTGGCAAGCGTTGGCGGGATAAGAAAGGAGATTTCCGGCCATCCAAACCGGTTGATACCAGTCCAGAGTGGCTCCGGGTGCGGCGTTGTTTCCAGATTCAATATCAGAATGTGAGTCAGATACGGCAACCTGAACGTACTTTTGATTCGGTTGAGTGCATGGGCTGGGATTGGGACTGCATGTTGTCTCGCCAAGGACCGGATAAAGATAGACCGAAAAGCTGGAAGAGTCAAAGATTACTTGGTCATAGATTGAATTAGTCGTAGAGACGGTTAGCTCGTGGCTACTTTCCTGAGTACTTGCGTCATCTGTTGACAGGCTGTCGTCCCTGGTCTGTTTGGCCGATGCCTTATCCTCCCCGCTCACACACACCTGCGGGCCATTAGGATCACACAGTCCTACTGAGTATTTTGCGTCAAGTGTTTCTTCGGCTGAGAAGCTGTAAGTTGAGCCTTTCTTACTATTTGTAGAAACGGCCCCGCCACCAGTTTGATCAAAGCCGCCATAATAGGCTGCGGGTGTAGCTGTAAAATTGAACACTTCAAGCGGCCCTGAACCGCCATCACTGGGCAGAGCGTCTATGTGCGTGGGCGGAGCGGCCAAGATTACTTGTGGCGACTTATGACTGTTGAAAACCAGGACCTTGGGATCACCCAGCAACTTCGAGCGACCTTGAATATCGATCGGCGCTAACGTTAGAGACTGCACCGACGTGTACCCATCTGGGTGTGCGATGGTGCGATGGGACGGATTTGGCATATTGCCTATGTTGTTTTTATTGTTTCTTCCGACGTTGTAGATGGCAAGATCATATCCAGCCGTATCGCAGGCACCATCATGGTTAGTAGAGGCGCTGAGGACGGCCACTTGATCGCGTAGATCGGGACCGGCATAAATCGAGCCGCTCGAAGGAGTCTGGTGATCGAAGTTTCCGACCTGCATAGAATACGCGCATATTGGATCGCCGAAGTTGTTCACCGTGGGATTCGGGGCAATGTGAAAGTAAGTGTCGGGTTCCAATGAAAAGCTTAAATAAGTGAGTTGGTAAGACGAGCTTGCATCGCCAGTCCAGTTAAACAGGACCGCTTGATCCAGCCCGCTCCCTAAGTCGAAGTGTCCTTTCTTGAGTTGCACATATTGTCGTCCGTTGCTGATGATCGAATCGGGCGCAGCTGTTTGGTGCAGCGTTCCATCAGCACCGAAATCTATTGTCTGGACAAACTGCGAGCCGTCGGACTTAACGTACGAAATGGCTAACTGGTCGTAACTAGTACTGACGAAGTGACCGGCATCGAGAGCAGCCCCTCGAATTGACTGATTTCCGACATTGATGCTGATCGGCTGGGTGGTAACGAATTCGAGCTGGTGATTATGGATAGCCAGAAACTGTAAGTAGAGACCGCCCGAACCGAAGTCTTTGCCGCCGGAAGATAGCACTGCAATACTGAGTGGTGCAGCTTGGCCAAAATGACCTACTGCCATGCTGAGGATTTTCTGAGGCTGATTGTTGATGTCTGGCAGATCCGTTGCGGGAAAGGCGATCTGGACGCCTTTGCTCTGGTCGTTGGGGTCTGTCGCGAATACAGTGCTCAAGACGTTATAGTTGCCAAATACAACATCTTCTGTTCCGAACCCTGAGAAGTCCCCGTGCACGGCATTAGCAAAGAGGTCCGAGTCGTCGTTCGGAAGTCGATCACCGATTTCCTGGGCAGCTAAAACGTTTCCCGCACCGTCGTTGTTATCGCATGCAACATTGATTTCCCTGTTATTGTTTCTGCTAATTCCGTAGATGCCCTGTATGCTTGATTGCTGCCGGTGAGCGCCGGTGGGACTGAACAGATGCGCAGCCACCATGCTGGTCGAGAGAAATGTGTTTAAAGTGGGCGGAAGCTGTTGGCCTGCTATTGCCGAAGCAATGTTGGAGTTTGTTGAACTGGTTATAGCCGAGTTACTCGTTAACTGTTTTGAGCCATCCAGAACAGCTCCAGGCTGCTGGCCGAAGATTCCGACTATCTGCACGTCGTCTACGGCGAGAAGCGTACGCCTGCCCTTCAGTACGTCGGAGTTACCCGCAAAGCAAGGTTTGCCATTTGGCTGGCTCGGATCGCAGCGGCTTGCATTAGCCCCCCCAAGAGTGGTCTTAGCTGGCACGATCACGTGTGGTTTATAGAAGTGCAGGTCGGACTGACCGAAAGCGATAGCTGCGACAAAGAAGCACAAAGGTCGGAGTAAGTTATACTTCAGTGACATAGGTAGGTCCACTTAGATGAAACGACTATGGGAGCGCTTGTTTCACAAGTGCGAGCACTTGCCTGACTGCTGCGATGAATGCGGCTACCGTTTCAGGATCTCTCTCGGGCGCGGCTTCCCAGTTAGTAATCATGGTGAAATAAACCCATCTATTGGAGTAGAACAGAGCACCGGGCACGCAGACCGTATGAAACCCTTTAACGTCTATGCTGCCGCCCTTAGCAAATGCGCTCGCGCCGGCCGGGAAGGGAACAATTGAAATTACGTCACCAAGCGACAGGATGCGGCGGAACTCATTCAGTGTTTCCGGCCGCTTAAAGAATCCGCCATGTAGCGCCCTTGAATAGAACGACACGAAGTCATCCGCCGACGACGCCAGTGTTTCTACATCGTTCAGAGGAGAATTTACAATTGCGGCCCCAGTCGCATCCGCATTTTGAAGATCCTGCCAAGAAAATGTCTTATAGTTTGGTGCGCCTAAAAGGTAACCGAAGAACACCCGGGTGCTGTCGGGCACATCACTGTGATTCAAGCCGGCTGAACGAAGAAACGAGCGCACATTATCTGGACCCGCCTGGGCAAGTTCCATGTCGGTCGCAGTATTGTCGCTGTGCAGAATCATGGCTTCCATCGTGGTCCGCTCGGTCACCTTGCCGCTCAGTTTTGGAGGATTAAACATTTGGCTGTCCGGTGACCAGACGCTCTCGTTGAGCTCGAGTTCCTTGTCCATTAGCTTCTGCACTACATCGGCCGAGTCAAGCTGCCGCAAGCGCTCGCACAAGACAAACGCCTTAATGGCACTCCCGACGAACAGTCGTTGAGACGCATTCATCTCAAACTTGAAACCGGTGCCTCCATTCGTTGCCGGTGCCCAAACCTTTACGGCTTTCTGGCCCGGAAGACGATCGAACAGATCAGTGATCTCGTCCGGAAGCATACTTAATTTGCCATCTGCGGGTTGTCGCGTTGTCGTCTGTCCGATAGCTGCAGATGCTGGAATTACCGCAGCAGCTAAGGTATTGCTCAAGAAAGTACGCCTGGAGTTATTCATATTGTTTCTTTATTGTTAGTCGGATAGGACGCTACAACTCGATGATTGTTGCGGGACTGAATCACGTTGTTATCGCACTGAATATCTCTCAACCCGGGCAGAACTGATCGGCAAAGCCCAGTTAGAGATGGCGGTTCCATTCACATTGAGATCTCGTGCAAATCGCTGTAATCGATCGGTGTCGACACCAGCGGCGTCTGTAGCTCGCTGTTGCTGATAGTAAGGAGGAATGGCCTGATAGTAGAGTGTCGCTCGTACTTCTAACCCGTCACTGATTTGAGGCAGCAACGGAACTAGATACCGAACCACGTTGGACCCGCTGCCATCTTTGTACTGCGGGTCGCACAGGGAAATAGGAATCAGACTTTCAACTACACAGGTTCCGACTGGGGCGGTCTCCGCCGCATTTGGGCCGTCGTTCTCCCGACCTTTCGGCTGCAGGCGGTTATCTTTTACTTTCTTATCTAGCGAGATAAAGCTAGTGCTCAAGTAGCCCTCTGGGTTTCGAACTAACTCCTCATAGATCTGAACTTGATCTTGTCGGGTAATCGGGTTCAAAGCCCAGTAGTGTGGTTGAAACGCCTGCTGGGTTGGCGTAAACAATTCTGTCGTGAGCACCTTTCCAGCCCCGTCGACAATTGCTCCCTTGTAAGTTTGCGAGCCATCGGCGGTTGCTACGTTTCCAGACGCCCAAACTAAATCCCCATTGCGGTTAAGAACCTGGAGGTTTATGAACGCTCGACGGAATCCGACACCGGACGGGAAGTTATGACCAGCTTTGTTAGTTACGCGAACGTCAATACGCCAAGCACCGTTGTATCTATCAACAGTTAGTATTTCCACATCCGCGGTCTTGGTTTTTGCAATCATGTTCGAACTCATATCGATAGCCGTGTCAATGCCCTTATCGGTATTGAGACTTGGACGAAGCATAGGGTCGTCTTTATATAATCCGAGTTCATTCCGAAATTGCTTGAACATTTCGAGCGCAAAGACATTAATCCCGAGAAGCATGTGTCGCCGGTAATCGCGTATTTCAAGTGCCAACTCGCCATCAGGTGCCCTGTTCTCAACTGCCGGGAAAGTGCGGTCTTCAATATTAGCGACCTTGTATCTTAGGGGATTCGGAATGCCTTTATCGACATAGGTCTTCGGCATATGGCACTCTTGGCAGCTCTGTGCAGCCGAACCCCCATCTTTAAAGTCGCTGTTTTGCCATTCGAAGAAAGTGGCCTGTTCTGTAAAGGTCTTCTGCTTGCCGGTGGCTGAGTCGAGAATCGGCTGCCCACTTGCGGCGTAAACAGGAAGGATTATGGTGTGGCAAGAGCCACAAAGCGCCGAATCATTGATCTGACTCCCGTATTGGGGCTGAACACCCAGGGAATTTTTCATAGGCAGCGTGAGCGGGTGATCGAAGGGCCCATTCATTTGATCGCCAGGAACTAAATTGAATTGGCCAGTGTAAACGTCTGGAGTCTTGAGCCCGTCAGCCGAGATTCGGTGGCAGACGGCGCAGGAAATCCCATCGCGCGCCAACGATCCGTATTGGGAATCCGGATCTGTCATGTGGTTGCGAGTAAAGTAGTCTCCGACGTTGTCTAGGTGGAATTGCCTCTGACCCATCACACCGTGACAGCGCAGACAGAGGTCCTGAACAAACTCCTTGGAATGTCCTTCCTGGTTCTTGAGATTGTCGTGAAGTGTAACTTCTGAGTTGAGTTGGGAGAAGAAGACGGGATCGCGCCCAGCCAAGCCCATCATGGAAAAGCGCCACTCGCCATTCGGCGATAGATTTACGGTCTGTACATTGTCAGGAGTGTCGTTCTTGTAAAAGAGCATGCTCGGCAGGTCTTTGCGACTGGGCGTTAGAGTGCCCGTTGCGTTGTGACAGCCGGTGCATTGGTCCGATGTAACGAACTTATGCACTCCACTGGCCTTCGATTCAGCCACGACATGATCGCTCGATTCAGGTATCATGCAGGACTTGTCGCTAGCCGTACTAAGCTGCCGAACCTGGTGGCTTATGCGGTAATGAATGTTATCTTCAGGGTTCGTAATAGAAGTCAGGGCGCTTATAAAAAGTGTATGAACGAACTGCGATGTGGCATAAGTGTTCTTCCCGGCGGCTGCGGACCCATGGCAATTCAGGCAATACTGTCCAGTACCGGCCGAAGGATATTGAGCTTCTAAGCATTTTTGGGTTTGTAGCACTGAGGTTGTGCTAACTGTCGGAACGAGATCGGCCCAATACCAGCCGTCCCACGCAGCCGTGCTATCGCGAACCATGACCGTCCACTCATCGGCTTCTTTGATGCTTGTCTTTTGGCTGTACTGCTCCTTGATGACAATGGCGCCATCGGGAACTTCGCCAATACGATGGTCGATCTTCAGCCAAGTCCACATGCGGGGCGAGAAGTAGACCTTTACAAGTGGATGGACCCCGTTCGTGGTACGAACATTTTGATCGTGTTCCCACTTTGTGTAGCAGTGTTGGTCGAGGAATGCTTGGAGTTGCGTCTGGTATCCAGGAGTGTTAGTTGCGAGAGGAAGCGCGGCACAAGGATCAGCGCAAGCTTTCTGCCCGACTACGCACAACAAGACCAAAACAGCGCTGCCATGACTAATCCGGGATGAGAAGACAGACGAAACACTTCGGATAGTGGCTTGCAGTTGGGCGCGCACGATTACTTTGCAGCTTACCCTAGAAACCAACGCCGGTGTAATCCGGCAGTTACTCAATTTACTGAGTGGAACTACACAGAGATTTAACTATTCGCGTATTTGCGAACGATGCCCCATAGCAAATCGCAACAATGCATTTGATCCGTGCAGGCCAAGCTTTTTGCAAATGCTATTACGATGGTTTTCTACTGTGCGATGGTGAGTACGAAGCTCCTGACCAATTTCTTTGCTAGATTTGTCTCGCGAAACTAGAAGCAGGACCTGGCGCTCGGTTGCAGTCAACTGCGAGTAGCCGGGGATTGATCGTTCCAAAGCATCAGCTTCGCTGCGGCGTCGAAGAAGAAAACCGGTCAAAGATGAACTTACATAATACTTGCCTTCTGCAATGCTCCTAAGCCCCTTGACAATTTCCGTCATTGCCTGATCCTTAAGCACGTATCCCATGGCGCCCAGTTCCATTGCAGTCTGGAGGAGGTCCTCTTCGCTATGAATTGTCAGGATCATAATAGCTACCGAGACATCGCGGAGCTTCAATTCTTTCATGACGGCAAACCCATCGAGCTTTGGCATATCCAAATCAAGTACCGCAAGATCTGGACAAAACTCAGCTATTTTGGTTAGTGCATCTTCACCATCGTTTGCTTCCGCAACGACCTGAAATCCAGGGTCGGCGTCAATGGCCAGCCGCAGACCGTTGCGTACAACCGGATGATCGTCTGCAATTAGAACCTGTTTTCGCGCGACTAGTGCAGGAAGTCCGGAACTCATTTGGAAGAAGACTAACAGATGTTAGTCTTCGGGTCACGGCACCCTAAGATCTCGGCGATTGCGAGCGATTCAAATCACCTTTTGAATTCGACTTCAACAGTGACCGTTGTTCCTATATTTGGTATTGATTCGACTGTGGCCTGTCCGCCTAAAAGTAGTGCTCGTTCAGAGATGCCAATTAGGCCAAAACCTGTCGCTTGATCTCCTGGCACCGCTTGCGGCTGGAAACCCTTTCCGTTGTCGGAAATTACTAAGCGAAGCTTGTTACCAGCCACGGTTACACTAACGATGGCGTGCGTTGCCTGCGCGTGCTTGACGGTGTTGTTTAAACATTCCTGAACTATCCGAAACAGGTTAATTTCTGAATCTTTCGGGAGGACGCCGTCTACAGATGCTACGTCCGCGGTGATGTCAATATGCGAAGCGGCTGCAGTTGCGCGGACGATCCATTCCAAAGTCTTCGTCAAGCCTAACCTGTCTAGGCGGAACGGTCGCAGGTTGTATGAAATTTCTTTGACAGCATTCATAGCCTGGGTGGTCTCAGCCGAGATGTCTCGTAGTCCGGCTGTGACTCTGGGCTGTTCCTGAGCCTCAAGAGCGAGTAACGCCAGATTATTGATAATTACTAAGTGCTGCCCCAAGCTGTCGTGTAACTCAGCCGCAATACGCTTCCGCTCGTTCTCTTGGGACGCTATGAGCTCGCGGGAATATGCCTGCTGTAATGTATGCGCTTTCTTCAGTTCGTCTAACCGCCTTTTCCAGATGGCGCGCAGACTCCAAAAAGCTAATCCAAGACAGCAAAGAATGAACCACCATGTTCGATAAAACCGTGGCAGTACGATGACGGCCAAGTCGGAGCCAACCGCGTTCCAAACACCGTCGCTACTGGCCGCGATCACTTGAAACCGAAAACTTCCTGGCGGTAAGTGCGAGTAGTAGGCCGTCCTTCTAGTACCTGCATCTACCCAGTCGGCATCGAGACCCGTCAACTTGTATTTGAAGCGGATCTGCTCTGGCTTTATAGAGTCGAGGGCCGTGTATTGAACAGCCAAGTCGTGTTCTTCGGGTTGCATGGTCAACCTCTGACTGCATCGTCTTGACTGCCGGTCTACAAGACATTCATTGATTATCGCGACCGGCTTCTGATTGTCGACCGGGATCCGTGACGGATCAACAACCGCAACTGACCCCGGAGTGGTGAACCAAAGCTTTCCGTCCGAAGCCTTGAAGCACCCCGGCTGGCCGGAACTCATGAAGTGAGTACGCCAGAGTCCGTCCTCGCGGCCGAAACGGGTATAAGTGATGTGGGGCCGACCACCACTAGCGTACTCTTCTAGTTCACGCTTGGGTAAACGAAACAAGCCAGAACGGCCGCCGTACCAAAGGAACCCAAGGTCATCCTCTAAAATCTGTGCAATGCCCATTTCAGGAAGGCCTTCAGCTTTCGTGTAGTGAGTCAGATTACCGGCGAAAAGTCGAAGCAGTCCGTTCTGCTCGGTCCCAATCCAAAGGGCCTTGCTGTTGTCCATGAACAACGCGCTGACTGGTCCATAGGACCAGTGGGCCAACGCTGGTTCCCTTACTTGGATGCCCTTACAAAAAGAACTGAGCCCATTGGTGTGGCCGACCCACAAACGATTATTGACATACAACAACGTCCGAACGCTGAAGAGTTCCTCGCCGTTATTTAGATCTGGCCTTCGATACCTACCGCCATTCCAAAGGAAAATGCCGCGGTCGGTGCCGACCGCCACTCGTCCATCTTCGGCCCCAGAAATCGCTGTGACGTTCATATCAGGCTGGTCGGAAATTGGCAAACCAGCGAATCGGCCATTTTGAAAGGTTACGAGGCCCTCACGCGTCCCTACCCAAAGTGCTCCAGTCGTGTCTCGATAAAGCGCCTGGATGAGATTTCGCGCCCACCGTAGTCTTGGAAATTGCTTTCGCAAGAACAAACTATAGTTTTGACCGTCCTTGCGCCGGAGTCCAATGCTGCCCATCCATAGTATTTCCGAGTGTTCGTCCGTTCGGTCTTTAAGGATGCTGATTCCCATTTCTGCCTCGCCGGGCGGTCGGAAGGTCTGAATGGTCGGCTTTTGTAGATGGAAGAGCCCAGCATCCCGGGTCCCGATCCAGATGCCGCCCTCGTGATCTTCGATGACCTGAAATACTTCACTGGTCGACATACTTCCGATCCGTAGCAGGTGGCCAGCTTTCCAGAGAGCCGTACTTCCTTGGTGGTCACTGAGCCAAAGAAATCCGTCTCTATCTTGATATGTGACAAATGCACCGTCATGGTAACCGGCAAAATGGTTGAAAGTGGAGAGTCGGTTTTGCGAAACACCGTAGTAATGATGGGTGTCATCGAGCAAGTCGTACCAGATTCGACCTTGCGAGTCCTCGGCCATTGACCGTATGAGTAACCTCGCAGGTTCGGTGATTCGATCGGGGACGGGGAAGACGGACCAGTTACCGAATGCGAATCGCTCCCATCGATTGCTCCTGATTCGCCAAAGTCCGAATTCTTTAGAGGCGAGAGACGAACTTCTGACCGGCTGCGGCGGAGGATCCAGGTACGCGTTAAATGGTGAATCAGGTGCCGGCGCGACTCGTGAGAGCCGCCCGTTGTTCCATCGAGCTAAGCCCCGCACCGTAAAGATCCATACCGTTCCGTGAGGATCCTCGTCGATGCGTGTTACCGCTCCGGACGGTAAATCGGTTCCTGGTGGAAAGGTCTGAAATTCACCATTCTTGAATCGAATTACTCCGTCATGCTCAGTGCCCACCCAGATAGCGCCACTTTTATCTTCGAATAAAACCCTCGAATACAGATCGGAGGCGATGCCCTTAGTCGTGTCTGCTGAAAAAACTCGGAAATTCACGCCGTCGAAGCGTACGATGCCGCTTGGAGTGGTAAACCAGATGAAGCCATCCCGAGTCTGGATCAGAGCTTCAACTACATCGTGGGGTAAACCATTTGCCGTCGACCAGTTTTGTACCAGATAACCGACCTGTTTCTCAGCTTGGCCGGCCCAAGCGCAAACCGCCAATAAGATGAGAACCAGCTTTCGCATAGATCGAGCCACTATCGATCACAGCAGGGCTGATAGCTCCCGCTCGTGAACTGCTGGAATGACAGGTGCTTATCCCAGTGATCGATTTACGATAACGAAGCTGGTGTGGTCTAGCAGGTCCGGGTGGTACTACACCTCCTCCTATGTACTTTTGGGGGCGCCAGTCGGACAGAGTACGACAAAGGTGTTCAAGCAAACTTATTTGGTCAACAAGCGCTACACCTCACCACTAGCTAACCGGGCCGCATGTTAGGGCTGTAGTGTGAAAACAATCTGCATACCAAAATCTGATAACAAGGAGGCAACTCGGCACTTAGGTTATCTTGACTCGCAGCAAAACCCCGTATTGAAATGTAAACGCTTGCTTAGTTGCAAGCGGATTAGGAGCGTTCACCGTGGAGCGAAGAATAAACCGTCTTTCTCGCCTTTTGCTACTTGTATCAGTCTCTTCCATTTTCAGTATTTCGCTGTTGTTCGGGCAGGCTGACCAGGGCGCAATTACCGGTACGGTCAAAGACGCAACCGGAGGGGTGATCCAAAACGCGAAGGTGTCTCTTACAAATGAAGGCACTCAGTTCCAATTGCAATCCGTGACAGACCAAGCCGGTGGCTCTGTTGCAATGGGGAACACAGCCATTTATTCAGGCAAGGACGTTTCGCCAAAGGGAGTCGTAGCTGCAGCCGAAGTGAGTAGGGAGACGAAACTGTCCTTTGATGATTTTCTGCAGTAGCTCGATGCCGATAAGAACGCGTCGCGCGTTATAGAAGGTCTTGAAGCCCAACATAGAAGCCACCCTGAATTTAATTCGGCGATGGTCCTGCTCCACGATATTGTTCAAGTATTTGCAGCTGCGAATCTTCACCGGATTCGCCCATCGGAAGTTGAACTCATTCCTCATCCCCATGCGGCGCAATGCCGCATGGCTCGGCTCGAAGCCGTCGAGTGTAATAGAGCGAGGCTCGCCATGATGCTTGAGTGCTTTCCGAAAGAAAGCCTTTGCTGCCGTTACATCGCGTGTGCGGCTCAAGTAGGACTCGACCGTCTTGCCATGTTCATCAACAGCACGGTACAGATACATCCAGCTGCCACGAACTTTGATATAGGTCTCATCGGTCCGCCAGGATCGGCCAACACGCTTTCAAAAGGACGCCAACGGCGCGCGAATTCTTCTGAGTATCGAATGACCCAACGAAGGATCGTGCTCGGTGACACCAACACGCCCAACTCCCACGCAATCTCAGCCACGTCTCGATAGCTGAGCTTGAACCGGAGATACCAGCGAACGCACAACGTAACCACATCATCGGCAAACCGACGACGGCTGAACAAAGGATTCCGGGGAATACGGCGGCGTGGCACTCCGTCATTCTCGCTTCAGGCTTGTTCCGTAACGCAACAGAGCCCGTTCCGCGTTCCTACTCACTTTGGCTCTAACTTTGAATCAGTGTGGAAAGCTGTCCTAGTTTGTAAGTGACAACAAGTGGAGTTCCTCAATGCAACAGAACCCAAAATTCCGACTGCAACCGGAAAGAACCGAACCACAAAAAAGATAGCCTGACCCCCGGGTTTCTGGCGCACTCCGTGCTTGGCCCGGAGACCCGGTGATTCGCGCAGCAGCGAGCATCAAGAGTTCTTGATCAACCTTCAGTCCTCTGTGAGTTCTAGTTTCCTGTCGACTTCCGCAAAAAGAGTTGGAAGATCGATGGTCGTTTCTTCGATTCGGAGAACCCCATTAGGGGCGACCCAGGTTGGCTGATCCGCGCCATCCTGCGACATAGACCAAGCCGTGCGTTTCTCTGGGTCAATGATCCAGACACACTGTGATCCCCACGCTATATAAGTGCCCGCCTTCATTAACGTTTTGGCCAATGTGTCTGTGGGGGACAGAATCTCGATGCAAAGGGCAGGCGCTGCGGTCGGATAGCGCCCCTTGAACTTCCCGCGCACGGCGATTACGTCCGGAACAGGTTCCGCATCGGAAACAACTTTGAGCCGAACTTCTGATGCTGTGTTCCAACCAGCCCTCTCGAGAAGCAAGACCAGTATGGCCTGCACAATGCCATGCAGAACAGTGGGCATAGGTTTTTGTACAGCTGCGCCGTGCCAATATTCAAACGCCGGCTTTGCGCCATCGTGCAAAGCGTGAAACTGTTCGGGGCTTAGCGGAACGGGCTGGGCAGCCATAACTTTCATTATCCTTCGAGAGTCAATTTGCCCGTATCGTCATCTGTCGCGCGTTATTTAAATCGTGGACGGAGCCGCACAACTTTCAACACTCTCCAAGGTTTTCATCGCGTTGTCACACGGGTTAAATCGAGGCCATAAAGAAGCTTGGGTCTGTTCTTGACAATGAGTTGACGATCCAGGTTATGTGGATTCTATTGCGAAGTTTAGGAGAGAGGTTTGGTAGGGTAGGAAACCGTGCCGATCACCGAAGCTAATCCGTTCAAGGGTCCACAGTATCCAGGCCAGGTGATCGTGACCGCTGTGCGTTGGTATTTACGCTACCCACTGGCATACGAGCATGTGTCCGAACTGCTGAGCGAGCGTGGACTCCCAGTGGATCCCAGCTGCATCTGGCGGTGGGTCCAAGCTTTCGCACCGGAGTTAAGCAAGCGTTGTCGGCAGCATTTAAAGCCAGTCAACAAGGGCTACCGTGTGGATGAAACGTATATCAAAGTAAAGGGGCAAGAAAAGTATCTCTATCGAGCGGTGGATTCGGCTGGTCAAACGATTGATTTTCTGCTCACAGCCAAGCGCGATGCGAGTGCGGCGAAGCGCTTCTTCCGAAAGGTTTTCAGCCTTGCCGCCAATCCCGTACCGCGTGTCATCAATGTGGATAAGAATCCTGCCTATCCAGCAGCCATCCGAGCTCTCAAGCAAGAAGGCACGCTGCCCCAGCGAGTCCGCCTGCGCCAATGTAAGTACCTCAATAATGTAATTGAGCAAGATCACCGGCTTGTGAAAAAGCGCACTTGGCTGGCCAAGGGCTATAACACCTTTCAGAGTGCGTCGCGAACACTCGAAGGCATTGAAACAGTCAACATGATTCGCAAGGGACGCGTTCGATGGATAGCGAAGCAAGATGTGGTAGCAGAAGCAAGATTCATTGCCAAACTCTTTGGCCTCGCCGCCTGATTCATCTCAGCTCATTACCTCAACTAGTCCGTTTCGCAGATCGTTCTAAACTTCGCAATGGAATCCGGATGAATCCTTCCTTTCCTGGCGTGTGAATGTGCAATCAAAAGCTCGGGCCCTACTGTTGCTGTTTCTCTTCTCCGATGTTGGCGAGTTCGATGCCCCGACACGGATACGTTTGGGATCCCATCTGGATGTAGCTCGCATTCTTGGTCCCGCAGGAGAACGCGGCATGTCATTCATGGAACTAGCAAACCGCCTTGAAGAGACCGCCTGCAGACCGGAACTACCTGCGACGGGTGATGCGGGGACCGTATACCTCTGCCACCCATTTCTAGTGCATGCGGCTCAACCGAACCGCGGAAAGGAGCCGCGGTTTATGGCACAACCGCCCCTTGAAGCGCTCCAGCCGTTCCAACTAGAGCGCCGCGACGGTGCATATTCCCCGAATGAAATCGCGATCCGTTTGGCGCTTGGTCTCGAGAAAAGGGAGCATAGTTCTGTGATTCCGGGTGCATCGCCCGCAAATACGAAGTTGAGGCCGACGCCGCAACTTCTCGACCCTGCTTTCGCAGACTAACTGCGGATCGTGCATTGCGGACCCGGTACGAGTGCCAGAACAGATGCTTCCGAATTTCATTTAATCCAGTGCCAACCGCGCAATCGCATCAGCATGAATGCTGGCACAGTCAATCAGCGGGAACTCGGCAGTCTCTTCGCTGATCGCCAACGCGAGGTCAGTGCCCCCGAGCAGGATGGCTTCGGCGCCATGGTCCTCGAGCAAACGGTGGATCACGGCACTAAACACCGAACGCTGATCGTCAGTCACAAAACCGGACGTAGCCATTGAAATGTAGGCTTCGTGTACAGCGTCCAGGTCCGGTCCGCTTGGCGGAATGATCTCCGCACTCGCAAATGCGCCCGTAGAAGCGCGTCTCCATCACCGTGCGCGTTCCCAGAATTCCGATCCGTTTGAAACGTCGCGTTTCGACGGCCCGGCTCACTTCGGAAATCATATCTACAAGGGGCAGTGGGCATATCGGCTTAAAGGCATCGATGCAAAAATGCCCGCCAATAGAGGTAACAGCGACACATTCAGCGCCTGCCGAAACAAGCCGGTTTGTGAGCCGCATGTAGATGGCAGTCTGTGCGGCTGCGCCATTGCGAACGAGATTGCTCACAAGCATCGGGGCGTCGGCATGCACAATGGTCAGCTCCAGCGCCGCATTTTTCTCGGCGAACGTGGAGATCAAGCGCTGATAGTAAAAAGCCGTTGCTCCGGGGCCGATCCCCCCAATAAGGCCGATATGCATCCTGCGACACCCATCACTGATCTTAAATACAGAACTGCTCGATAGCGAGCAGCGGATTTCGTTCCATTGGCTACCCAGGGGGAAGCGCTCCAGGGAAGCCGATGTACTTCAAGGCATCGAAAGTTAGCTCCTCGCTTGTCCCGGTGTGTCCGCTGAAAGAGTCTGTCAAGTTGAAAGAAGCCAGAGGTGTTTTTCGTTCCCTATCCGTCTGCGGTGAGTAAACCTCATTACGCCCAGCAACTTGCGACCGCTTGTAGAAGATTGATCACTGGTTTGGCAAGTAGGCGTTAGTCACAGTACTAGATGCCGTTTAAGGCCAATCTCACCTATGCCGACTAGAACAAAGCCGCTGGGCGGCGGGCGCTACGCGGTGGCGATGAGCAGTAGTGAGAGAACGATAGAGTAACGGGTCACAAGGAGGGTTTCTTTGTGACCCATTTACGCAAAATGATGCTTGAGGAACTCCAGCGTCGTAATTACTAGAACAAAGCCGCTGGGCGGCGGGCGCTACGCGGTGGCGATGAGCAGTAGTGAGAGAACGATAGAGTAACGGGTCACAAGGAGGGTTTCTTTGTGACCCATTTACGCAAAATGATGCTTGAGGAACTCCAGCGTCGTAATTACTCCGATAGCACAGCCCGCGGGTATCTCAGCACGGTTGCAGCGTTCGTAAAACACTTTGGAAAGCCGCCGGATCAACTCGGACCAGACGAACTTCGGCGGTATCAAGCCTATCTGCTGAAGAATCGTAAGCTGGCCGTAGGGACCGTGATAGCTCGTGTCTCTGCGTTACGGTTCTTTTTCATTCGAACACTGAAGCGCCACGAGTTCCGGCAAGACCTGCCCTATCCGAAGAAGCAGCGGCGGCTGCCGACTGTGCTGAGTCTTGACGAAGTAAGCCAACTGATTGATGCGGCCGGCAACCTACAGCAGCGCACAGTTCTCATGATTCTCTACGGCACAGGAATGCGAAGAGCCGAAGTCGCCCGGTTGAAAGTCGCCGATGTCGATACCCGGCGGATGATCATCCGAGTGGAATGCGGCAAGGGCGGAAACGACCGCGACCTTCCACTCAGCCCGGCACTCTTAGAAACACGCTACGTGAGTATTGGCGCTGGAAGAAGCCAGGAACCTATCTGTTCCCCAGTGACAGCGGTCACCGTGGCAAAGACCAGCCCATGTCGGATAAGAGCGTTTGGTACGCCTGCACAGAAGCTGCCCGACATGCTGGCCTTCGAAAACGCGTGACGCCGCACACGCTGCGACATAGTTGGGCCACCCATTTACTCGAAGCAGGGACTGATCTGCGCACCATTCAGATGCTGCTCGGCCATGGAGACTTGGAAACAACCGCTAAGTATCTTCACCTGTCACAACGGCATCTCCACGCCCTGGCGAATCCGCTGGACCAACTGTCTATCTCCAGCGTGAAAGAAACGAGCCGCGAGTATCACCGCAAGAAAGAATGAGCCAACCGGTGGTGGAGGTGGCCGACATTCTCCGCGCACAGGGCAGTCGCTTTCTCAGCAAGTACCAATCGAGTTTCGGCCATCAGAAGCTGAAGGTGTTTCGCGCGATCCAAAACTGCCGTACAGCAGCGCTGGGCGGACATCTTGATGCTTGTTCGGATTGCGGCCATCAGGCCATCTCTTACAACTCCTGCCTTATGGGGAGTCTTTTCTAATGAGGAGTTGCGCGTAGTGAAATAGCCGCAGGTCAAGGTTTACAACACGATTGGACGTCGGCAACTCACCATAAACGCGGGGCTCTTGCTACGTTGATGCGGCCATAGTTGGCCAATATTCAACAGGAGAACTCATGCTGGAAAAGTACTTCTCCGCGCCAAAGACGCTTCGGCGCCTGCGTGGAGGAATCAGTGGATCTTACGTCGACGCGTTCGCCGACGATCTCAATCGCGACGGATACGCTCCGTCCAGTGCCGTTCGCTATATTCGAGCCGCCGCACATCTCGGCTGCTTCGTTCAGCGAAGAGGCGGCGTTCTCACGGACGTCGACCTCAACATACTTGACTTTTTCGACAGACATCTGCGCCGCTGCCGCTGCGCTCACTTCAGACGCGGAAAGATTAACTATCACGCTCGCTTCGGAGTGAAACTCTTCCACCATCACCTCGTGGAGCACGGGATCTGCAAGAGCCAACCGGTTGAGGAAGCGCCCTTCGTCCCAGCTCTTGTGACAGCCTTCTGCGACTGGTTTCGAACGCATGAGACCGGGGCAAACCAGGGGCTGAAGCGGACGCGGAATTTTGATAGCGTCACCGCATGATGCGAATTTACAAAATCTATCAATTCCAGGCTTGGTTGCGCGGTATCAGTCCGATGATCTGGCGTAGGCTTCTGGTCCGCTCGGACCAGACGATCGCCGATCTTCACCAGGCACTCCAGATTACCTTCGGATGGGACGATTCCCATCTCAACCGTTTTCGGATCCACGGTAAGGATTTTGGCGTGTATCACGTCGGCGGACCTATCTTCGATAACGATGCTGATAGGGTCCGTCTGGCAGATTTCCATTTCCGGACCGGAGAGCAATTTTTGTACGAGTACGACTTCGGCGACCGGTGGGAGCACCAGATCCGGTTAGAACAAATTCTTCCCGGAGCGGAACAGGGCGTCTTTCCGGTTTGTATTGGCGGAAGCCGATGCGCCCCGCCGGAAGATTGTGGGGGCGTTTGGGCATTTCAGCAAAAACGAGACGAAGCGCCTTGGCGGGCGCAAGAGTTATTGGGGCAAATAGCCGAGTGCGCGCGGGACCGAGATGGCGCGGCACTCCGAGATCTGGCCGAAGAGATTCCTATCATTCAACGATGGCTGACGCTCGACAAATTCGACCGTCGAGCAGTGAATTGTCGCTTGCGGCGATATGCCACGGGGAACGAGGACTGGCAATGGCCACAGGCGGGTGGGAAATGAAGCTCCGCCTGCAACTACTCATCGAATCCGACGGCGGTGAGATAGTGACAACCGAAGAAGTGGCGCAAGTGGAACGGCATTCGTTGCGGCCGGAGGACGTCGGCCTGACACTCGCAGAAGCCAGGCAGATGCTGAGCAATGCCCAGCGCCTAATAGTTCAGGAGCAGCTGGCGGAATACATCGACAACAAGTCTCGCTGCAGCGATTGTGGACAGACGCTGACGCGCAAGGGTCAACATGAGATTGTCTTCCGGACACTATTCGGGGAGCTGCGACTCCCCAGTCCGCGCTTCTACTCGTGCTCGTGCCGGGAGGCTGGCCAAATCAGTTTTAGCCCGCTCGCCCAGCAGCTACCGGAGCGGACCGCACCGGAGCTAGTTTATCTGCAGACGAAATTTGCAGCGCTCCTGTCCTACGGTTTGACCGTGAGTATCTTGCGTGAGATTCTGCCGATCGGCGATCCATTGAATACGCGAAGTGTTCGCCGGCAGTTGTCACATACCGCGGAACGAATGGAAAGTGAATTGGGCGATGAGCAATGGGCTTTCATTGCGGGTTGCCAGCGGGATTGGGATCGGCTACCGCGGCCCGATCCACCGCTGACTGTAGGTCTGGATGGCGGCTTTGTCTATGCGAAAGACCAGCCCTCGCGGGCCGAAGGATGGTTCGAAGTCATCGTGGGCAAGAGCTTGCCGAGCGAGGGGAAAGGTAAGTGCCTGGCCTTTGTCCAAACCTACGATCAAAAACCGAAGCGGCGCTTATTCGAACTGCTGAGAAGCCAAAACATGCAGATGAATCAGCAAATCACGTTCTTCACGGATGGCGGTGAGGATATCCGCGATTTGCCGCAATTCATCAACCCGGAAGCGGAGCATGTTCTGGATTGGTTTCACATCGCGATGCGTCTGACCGTCATGGCCCAGACTGCCAAAGGCCTGTGCGCGATCTCTCGGTCCGATGAAGAGAATGACGCTCCCGAAACGGTGGATGTAGCTCGTATCCACAAAAATTTGGAACGGCTCAAGTGGTATCTCTGGCACGGGAACGTGTACCAAGCTTTGCAAAGGGCCAAACGCTTGGAATGGGATCTGGAGGATTGGGAAGAAAACAGCGAGACAGCGGCCAGGCTGCTGGCGGCCGTGCACGACTTCGCTCACTACATTGAAGTCAACCAGAACGCAATTCCAAATTATGGAGATCGATACCGCAACGGCGAGACGATCTCGACGTCGTTCGTGGAATCGGCCGTCAATCAAGTCGTTAGCAAGCGCATGGTCAAACTCCAGCAAATGCGTTGGACAAAGCGCGGGGCGCACCTGCTGCTCCAAGTACGTACTCGTGCACTCAACGACGATCTACGGAACACATTTTGCAATTGGTATCCGGGATTGGAACCGAACACGGACAAGCGGCCGCTTGCAGCATAGCCCCAGGGGCTGACAGCGGACACGGGATTTTGATAGCGTGCACCGCATGATGCGAATTCCCGAAATCTATCAATTCCAGGCTTGGTTGCGCGGCGTCAGTCCGATGATCTGGCGTAGGCTTCTGGTCCGCTCGGACCAGACGATCGCCGATCTTCACCAGGCACTCCAGATTATCTTCGGATGGGACGATTCCCATCTCAATCGTTTTCGGATCCACGGTAAGGATTTTGGCGTGTATCACGTCGGCGGACCTATCTTCGATAACGATGCTAATAGGGTCCGTCTGGCAGATTTCCATTTCCGGACCGGAGAGCGATTTCTTTACGAGTACGACTTCGGCGAGCGGTAGGAGCACGAGATCCGGTTAGAACGAATTCTTTCCGGAGCCGAACAGGCCGTCTTTCCGGTTTGTATTGGCGGAAGCCGATGCGCCCCGCCGGAAGATTGTGGGGGCGTTAGGGAAGGCGGTTGCGCACGGTGCCGGTTCCGCTCTGGGTGAAACGCATCCTCGACCGCTGGCTCGCGGAAGGGGAAATAATCGAGGGACCCTTGTTTCGGACCCTGCGCAAGGGCGGGGCACTCGCGCCCACTGTTCAAGCGATGAGTGAGGATTTGGTGTACACGCTGGTTCGGAAGAGCGGTGCCGCCATTGGGCATCCAGAGCTGACGCCGCATGACCTGCGGCGGACTTGCGTCTAAGTAATGTCGCAAGGCGGGAGGGGATTTGGAGCAAATTCAACTACTTCTCGGGCACGCCTCGATTCAGACCACCGAACGCTATCTCGGGACCAAGCAGGATCTCGTCCAAGCTGTCAATGACCGCGTCAAGATCCGTGTCGAATAGCAACAGGCGTCCTGTCGAGAAGCGAAGCTAGGAAAATAAGCCAGCTGCAGCCTAAGATAAGAAATAGATGGCAAGTTCGCTCCAAAATGTCAGTCGGTTGGTTCCAGTGATTGCACATGCCATCGGCGTGTTTGGTGACGAACGAAAAGCTGCCCATTGGCTGGCCACGCCCCTTCCCATTTTAGAAAACCATGCGCCGCAAGAACTGCTTGAGACTGAGGAAGGCCTAGCCCTAGTCGAGCAGACGCTCACACGCATCGAGCACAACCTGCCCTCGTAATCGTGCGCCGCGTATTTCGAGTCTGCCGAGCCATTTATTCCCGGTTGGATGGAGAAGGAGCCCGGCGAGTCGGCGCTCGTTGGAATTCACCTGGTCATGCAGTGGTGTACATGGCTGAGAGTATCTCGCTCGCAGTGTTGGAGAACCTGGTCCATATGAGCCGGGAGGATTTTCCAACTGGCTACGTAGTAGTCGGTGCGATGATTCCGGACACGGTCGACATTTTAAGCGACGAGCACTTACGTAGCAGCTTTGGTGCATTATCCCCGCAGCTCTTGGGAGATCATTGGATCGAGAGTTTGAGCAGCGCTGTTCTTCGCGTGCCGTCAGCTGTCGTTCCTAACGAATCCAATTACCTGCTAAACCCCCGACATCCGGCGTTCCCGCGGATCGTGCCCCAGATCCCGGTCCCTTATTTCTTCGACCGACGCCTCTTCTCGTCGCAAGAAGGGTAACTTGGAGATGACGCGGGCACGCGCGTACAAGAAGAACGATCAGGCCTGGATCGAGCAGAAAATGTCTCGGCGGCCGGGCGGAGGAACACCTTTTGTGAAAGGGGCGAAGGCCCCTAAGAAGGGGCCTCCTCTACAAGCGGTGGCTCGGCACTGTCACTTTGATCGCCAGGGGAGCCAGAGCGGTCCAGGAGGCGAACGGTGTCAGCTTTGAGTTCGACGACAAGCTGGGGAACAACGTGTTCGATGGTCTTCTTGCCAGCAGGGACGTTGATGGTGCGGTTGTATTCGCGGGTGCTGAGTTCACCCCGCACGAAAACGTGTGCGCCTTTAATGAGGCGGTCGGTCATCTGCTCGAAGCCTTTGCCGAAGGCGACGACATTGTGCCACTGGGTCCGGTCTTTCCACTCGTTGTTTTCGTCCTTCCAGGATTTCTTGGTAGCGACGCTGAATTTGAGGACCGGCGTGCCGTTTGGCAGGTTCTTCGCTTCGGCGTTCTTGCCGATATATCCGATGATCGTGAGCTGGTTGATTATGTGGAATCTGAGGGCGGACGGTAAACGAGTGCGTTGAAGGTCCTTCAGTTAGAGGGCCCGCGCAGCGCGCGGGCTCCGAGAAGACAATGATGCGACTTCTATCAGGCTCTCTCTTCTTCATCAGCTTGAGGTGCTTCATCTCTAGAGAGCAGCTCGACCCGGAAGACAGAGGAGATCCGGATCTGTGTGTCGCGTTGCTTCTCTTGGCTCTTGCCAACGTATTCACGCGTCTGAATCTGGCCTTGAATATGAACGTGATCACCGCTCTTCAGAACGGAAGTCGCTTCTGCCAGGCGGCCAAAAGCTATGCAACGGTGCCATTCAGTCCGCGATTCCCATTCGCCGGTTTCCTGATCCTTCCACGAGTTCTTCGTTGCGACCGAGAAGATCGTCATCTTGCCGTTGTTTGTCAATGTCTTTGATTCGGCATCTCGGCCGAGGAAGCCCGTTAAGGTCACGCTATTGAGGTACATATTTTTCATTTCTCTTTCTGCCCCGTTCTTTATCGGTGCACCCGAAAGCAAGTGGATCGCTCCCAAGAGCGAAGCGGTGAGTCAAAGTGCTTTGTTGGGGGAACCAAACGAGCGCCTTTTAGAAGGCAGAAAGCCTGATGCTCGGCATGGGGGAGCCGGCAAAGCAGAACGGAGAGGAACGCCGGGCGCGATTAGGCTTCAAGCCGTCAAGCGCAGCAGTGCCCGATAAAAACGTGCAGCAAGAGAACATGAGCAATATTTCTCGAGCAGACCCAGGGCCCATAACCGGAGATGCAGAACAGACAGCCAACTACAAGGGTGTGATCTGTCGCCTGGGAAAAGGAGGGTCTTGTTTGCGGCGAACGGGTCCGTGCTGGGTTGTTTGGCCATGTCAGGTCAGGTGACGGTTTGACGAATGATCCTGCGATAAGGCGCAAAGAAAGAAGACGGTGGCGCAGCGTAAGCAGTGTCGAGCACAGACAGGGTTTACTTGCACAAAGGAGCTATCTGATGAACAACCAACTGATGATCGAAGAGATCAACTGGAGCCGCATACCGTTGGTGGCAGAGCTCGCCGAGGCGCGGGCATGGATGACGTTTCAGGCTTGCCGAGGTCTTGCGTACAACACGCTTGACGCCTACGGCCGCAATTTGCAGCGTTATCTTTGTTTCCTGCAGCAGACGGGGGTTCAACCATGGCATGTAAAGCAGGACCATGTCGCTTCGTACCTTCATGATTTGCTGGCCATATCCGTAACGCCGGAAAAAGAATCACGATTAGCCAGCGCCACCATTCAACAACACCTGACAACGCTCCGGCTATTTCATGAGTACCTTCTAGAGGAAGAACGTTGCCAGCGAAATGTGTTCAAACAGGGAAGCGGTTTCTCTTCGCGTTCTTTGATCCGTCGTGAGCACAAACTGCCATGGATTCCAACGGACGAGGACTGGTTTCGAGTGCTGGCAGTTACAGCAAGCGAGTCAATCCGGAATCGATTTATGTTGGCAATGAGCTACGACGCGGGTCTGCGCCGCGAGGAACTGTGCTCGCTAGAAACCGGC
The DNA here is from genome assembly GCA_965214005.1 of Bryobacteraceae bacterium. GTDB lineage: Bacteria > Acidobacteriota > Terriglobia > Bryobacterales > Bryobacteraceae > Bog-105. The sequence goes on along the minus strand of CBDCAQ010000014.1, from coordinate 5,660,087 downwards.
GACATAGATCCATCACGCCGGGTGATTCGGGTTCGTGCGGAAACAACGAAGAACCGACGAGAGCGTGTCCTTCCTTATTCGTCGATTACCGGCGAGTTGTTTGGCCTTTACCTTCAAAAAAGGCGTGCTCTCAGTGTGAGCCGCGGACGCCTCTTTCTGTCTGAGTCGCGAAGGAATCTTGGGCAGCCGGTTTCGATTTGGAGTTGGTCGAAGGTCATTCGCGCCATTGCAAAGCGTGCGGACATGAATGGATTCTCGACACATACCATGCGTCATCTCTGCCTCACCGACCTTGCTCGCGCTGATTGGGATATTCACGAGATCGCCACCTTTGCCGGTCACCGAAACATCGAAACCACCATGATTTATATCCACCTCAGTGCCCGTGACCTCGCGGCGAAGTTTACGGCAACGATGGACCAAGTCCACAACCGGCGTCTCGAACTTATGAGCGAGCTATTTCAATGAACGAGAATATCTCGGCGGAGTGGTCTTGGCCGATTCACCGCGATGCATATGACAGCACAATAGCCCTGAGCGAAGACGAGATCTCTTTTTTTAGAGGAGAGCCCGTTGGGCGGACCAACTATAGTGGGCCTCGCTTGCCAGCTCTGTTGCCGGTTCGCCGCCTGATCGAGCCACTCGAAGATGTTTTTCTCTACATCGATGTGGCGAAGCATAAGCGAGACCAGCTCCTGCCGATTCTCCTTCGAGAGATCGGAAAGCGCCATGTCAGTTTCTGGGGTTGGACAGATCAAGATTGGCTCGAGGTGGCAGCAGCTCACAGGTACTTTACGGGCTGGATAATTGCGGCAGCATTTTTGTTGTGCGACTTTCGAAGTCTCTACTCCTTGCCCAAGGGCTCACACGTCTTCTCTTCGTTGGCGAAGCGCGTTTTTGGGAAGCACCGATTGGACGTTATCAGCGCCCAGATAGAGAACGAACTGGAAGCTCTAGGCTACAAACGAAGAACCCGCCGCCTGGTCCCGATCACGGTTTCACACCTCTTGCTGTCAGTCCACTCACCCCGCGTGGAAGACATCTCGACAGATGCATTCCGCAACCTTCAGAAAGCCACTACGAATCCTGCCGGCGAAGACTGTCTGACTGCTGTCTCTCGAGCACTCGCTTTAAGAGGCATTCTTTCGGAGCCGGTGAATCGGCTTGCACGGGCCCGATACGTGGACGACTGTTCAACACTTTTGGAAAACGTTGGTTGCGAGTGGGCACGGATGGCCAAGTATTGGTATGACCACTCGACGGCGTCGTTAAAAGTAAGACTGTGCCGATACTATCGGATTCTCTCAATCGGGCGGTGGCTGAATGCGAAACATCCGCAGATTCAATCGCCAGACCAATGGACCCGCCAAACTGCGGTTGACGCCGTCGTCATGCTCGCTGAGGAAACAAACGGCGAGTGGTCTCACTATCGAGGACGCATTCGGCACTTTGGCCAGCCTTACGCTCCAGGCACCAGGATAGGTGGAATGACTTCACTGAGGGCTTTCTTTCAAGACCTGCAGCAATGGGATCTCATTCCACGTCGCTTCGATCCCTATCGGGCGTTTAGGGCTCCGCGCTCGATCACTTGCCTGCTGGAGCGAAACCCTAGGGTCCTCACTGATGATGTTTGGGCTAAGCTCATCTGGGCGGGATTGAACATGGTCCCAACTGATTTGCTAGGACAGGGCGGCCGCGGCGGCGGTTACCACATGTATCCTTTTTCCTATGTCAGAGCGGTCACCATGGTCTGGCTTTTCGCGGGATTGCGCTGGAATGAGATTCGCCGCTTGCGTTTAGGGTGCATTCGCTGGCAAGAAGATTCGTCCGCGCAGCGCGTTTGCCTTTTGTCCGTACCAGTGAATAAAACTTCGACTGCTTTCGTTAAACCGGTCGACAAACTGGTAGGCGAAGCGATTGAAGCCTGGGAAAGAGAACGTCCGGCACAAAGCAAGCTGCTGGATGCCAAGACCGGTGAACAGGTGGATTACATATTCCTGCTCCGGCTGCGTCAACTGGGCTACGGTTACTTGAACACGATCCTGATCCCGGCTCTCTGCAGAAAGGCTGGCGTGCCGGACTCCGACATCCGAGGGCGAATCACCAGTCATCGAGCCCGCAGTACGATCGCCTCTCAGTTATTCAACGCCCGTGAGCCGATGAGCCTATTCGAACTGCAACAGTGGCTCGGACATAAGGACCCTTCGAGCACGCAGCACTATATAAGAATCACTCCCACAAAGTTGATGAGTTCCTACAGGAAGGCAGGCTATTTCGAACGCAACGTTCGTGCGATTGAAGTGCTGATTGATCAGAATGTCGTGCGGCAAGGACTGGGCGGCAAAGAGCCCTGGAAGTTTTTTGACTTGGGGCATGGCTATTGCACGTATGACTTCTTCGATCAGTGTCCGCATCGCATGGCGTGCGCACAATGCTCCTTCTATGTCCCAAAACAATCCGCGCGAGCGGAGATGCTGGAAGCTAAGAGCAATTTGTTACGGCTGAAGCAGGAAATCCCACTCAGCGAACCCGAGCTGGCCGCCGTCGACGAGGGACTTGCCGCGTACGAAAAACTACTCAGCAGACTAATCGACGTGCCGGCGCCGGACGGTGAAACACCACGGCGACTTGCAACATTAGGACTCCATCAACTTAAGGTGACTGCGCCATAAAGTAATCGGGAAAGCGCTGGAAATGACGGACGGTGGAAAGCCTGGAAAACCAAAAAGCAGGTTTTCCACTCTTCCCACCGCTCTTGGAAATCGCTCCGCGATTCCCACATTCCCATCGCTACGGCGACTATGGACATGTGGAAAGCTCAAAGCCAAACAAAACGCACTTGCTCCAAGATCGGATTCCACATAACTGGTAGGTACATGTTTTGGGTCTCGTTTCTGCCCTGTCTCGGGCACGACGAAGCGAGAGGCTGCTGCTCCCAAGCCAAACGAGGACTTTGTTGGGAGGGGACCCGGAGAATTTCTCCGAGCGTTCGAGCAGAACTGCTCAGTGAACAGTAAATTCTGGGGGGAGGGGGCGGAAGAAAGTTGGAGAGCCGGTGCCGGGCGCAGGGTTTTGGCCCGAAGCAGTGCCGAGACAGGTCAGCAACGAGACTGTGGACACAACTGAACTCAATCCCTTCGTCTGCGCTGTCAGGTGAGCCGGAAGGATGGGTGGACCACAAGGTGCTGCCGCGTTCGGTTGAGCTGTGGCCTCCCGGGCTGGGAGAGTCTGGCAACGTTGGCGGGAGAATCCAGGTTATGACGTGTGGCTTTGCTTACGGCGAGGGATGCAATCGAAACCAGGCAAAGGTTGAGCCCTGTGTGCGTCTTCATCAGAAGAGTTCCCGTCCCTTAAATACGAACCGAACTGTGGGCCGGCGGCGACGATGGCGCAAATTACAACGGCCATCAAACTTGAGCCATGTGCAGAGTTGGCGCTGCCACGGGAGATTCCCGATCGTATGCCGTGCGCGTGAGAAGTGTGCTGTGCCGGGAGAGTTCCCGGGAGAAAATCCAAAGAAGGAAGAAGCGCCCCTTACGAGGCGCGTTCCTGAGCAAGCTCTGCAAGCTCGTGGAGGTAGGTGACCGCTGCCTGGGCCTTGCTGGCCGCGTTGAAGATAGCCTTCTTGTCGGAACGCAGGACGGAGAGCCAATGGGCCAGATACGCGGCGTGATCGGGGCGGGGTTCCGGTGCAATCTCGACATCGGAGCAGAGAAAGGCAGCTCCAATTTCAGCGACTAGTTCTTCAAAGGCATAGGCAGCATCGCCTTTGTGTTCGCCAAAGGTGCGGTTCAGGCGTGTCTCTGCGCCACTCCAATGAATCGCTTCATGGCCGAGCACCGCGTAATAGCTGTTCGGCTGATTTGAAGAGGTCGAAAGGGGGCATTTGGATGAAGTCACCGGAGGGGTGAAAGTAGGCCCGATCTCCGCCGTGCCGGAGAACGATGGGAAGGCTTGAGAAGAATTGATCGGCGTGGGTGATGCGTTGTTCAGCGGATAAGTGAGGACGAGCAGCGGGCTGATAGCCATCGACCTGATCGGCATTGAAGACGTGATAAGCGCGAGCAAAACAGCGCACGCGGTCTGAATTCGTGGGAGAGTCATCGCCTTCCTGGTCTACGGCGGAGGAGGACGAATCGAGAAACTTCCAGAAGACAACGACGGTACTGCGCTCGCCTCGTTTGACTTGAGCACCGAGATCGCACCATTGTTTGTAGGTGGCCCATTCCTGGGAGGCAAAGCAGCATTGGGCGGCAGTGGCCCAGAGGCTGAGCACATTGACACCCCGGTAGTGCTTCTGCGTGACGGCATTGACGGGAGTGCCGACGCGGTGCCATGGCATGGAGTAATGCGCGGTACCGGCTTCGATGGCAGAGATGAGAGCGTTGGTGATTTGCTCGTAGACGTCTGATTTGGAATGCTTAGCGAACATGAATGTCTCCTGTGTGCTGGCTGCACACTTGAGACAGAGCTGCGCCCAAGTCAAGGCCGGAGCACAGCGGAGTGCCATTTAGCCTTGACGGCCAGCTACGATCGAAAGACAGCAGCAGCAAGGAAAGAATTAGAAACAACGAACGGGATCCAGGGAAGAGAAGTACGGGCCGGGAACAAGGGTGTTCTAAAGCTGTGTCAACGCTCTTCAAGAGGTAAAGGAGAACGGAATGGCAGTAGATAAAAAGACGAAAGCGGAGCCATTTTCCCCGGCGCGCAACGAGCAGAGCCATTTCTGTCCCGGGCACACCGTTGGCCGTCTCAGTTTCGAAGCGAAGACTGCCAGTGTCGACACGCGCTATCTCTCGGGTAGCAGCACGTCATGCCAGGCCAGACCCTCCAGAGATGCTGGCGATATTCCGCGTCCGCAATGCCGGCACGTGAAGGCGTAGATCTCTGAAAATCCGTGAATCTGATTGATGTGGTCGCAATGCGGACAGGTGGCAGCAGTGGATTCCATCTCGAGGATGATGCGGTGAACGTCTTGAATGAAAACCTCTGTGCTGCACTCGTTGCCAAAGAAGCGCGAGCCGTCATCTTCTACTACCTCGCACAAGCATCCGCAGCAGTCGGGCTCAATAGCAGAGTGCGGAATCGGCGGCAAGGGCATGAGGATCTCCTGCTAGCAGGATGGTGAAATCTCTGGGTGAAGTCGCCCCACATACCCTGTACAGGCAACAAGCTTGCGGTAAGCAAAGCCGATGGCGGCATTGCGTGCATCAGCGGCTATTCAATGCAGGTAATAGCCAGCTCGAAAGCCCTAGAAGTCGGGGGTATTTCAGTTGTACGAATTCCCAAAAGAAAGCATGGTTGGTAGTTCCGCCGCTGCGATATATATTTCCTGGACGTAATGCCGCCGTTGCCAATATCGGAAAAGCCGCTAAAATAGGCGGTATGGAAGGGAAAGACTGGTCAGGTTGCCGGCTGGTAAGCATCGACGCGGACGTGGTTCATGGCGAGCCGGTGTTCAAAGGAACCCGGCTGCCCGTGGAAATTGTGACCGACGAAGTATACGCCTACATGGAGTTGCGCGCCCAATCGGAGGAGGAAGCCATAGCCTCTGCAATTGAGAACTTTCCGACGACGCCCGGTGGCGCTGCTTCGCTGCGTGAGGTCCTCGCCTACCGCGAGGCGCACGAACACCAGCTTCAGCCTTGAGAGTGTTTTTCGACGAAGGTGTTCCCGAGAAACTCGCTAAACACCTGCCCGGCCATGAGGTCGAGAGCGTCGGTTCACTTGATTGGAAAGGAACACGCAACGGCAAGCTTCTAGCTGCGGTGGAGGCTGCTGGCTTTGACGCTATGATTACCAACGACAAGCGCATGGACTTCCAGCAACAGTTGTTACGCTGCCCATTCGGCGTGCTGATCCTGTCTGCTACGAACTGGCCCGTGATCGAGCCGCACGTAGAAAAGATCGCGGACGCGCTAGAACACTGCAAACCGGGGACAGTCACGAGAGTTGAGTGCGGTCGATTTCGACCGATGCGGTTTCAGAAGCCTTCGGTTTAGCGAGCCGGGGCCGATTGAGCGGCTATCTTTGGCGACGACTGTAGCCAAATTCCCGAGGTTATCGGTTCGTCCTTGCTTCGCCTGGGATTTTGGGATGAAGCGGGTAGGGAAAGGATGTTGGCGAAACGTCACACTCGGCTTAATCTTCTGGCCCCCGGCCCGTCCCAATCATCAGTGCCGTCAGATGGGCCTGCCATTGAGCTAAACTGAGAAACCTTGGAGGCCGCCCGAATGGCAGCGACAACTACGACAATTACAGAAAGTATTCAGGCAGCACGCGAGGCCATCGTGAAAGCGCACATCGAAGCGGAAGCCGTGAAGCACGATGTTGCCGCGACGCTCGCAACATTCGTTCACCCACAGTACGAGGTCCCTGCGCTTTCTGCAATTGCTGACGGTCCGGAAGAGGTTCACGGACTTGTCAGCGCCATCTTTTCAGCATTCCCAGACTTTTACCTGCATGTAATAGAGCTTTATCACGCAGAGAAAGCGGTTATTGTTGAAGTTAGATTCGGCGGCACGCAACGCGGTACTTGGGCAGGTATAGAGGCTACGGGAAAGTCCATGGAAGTGCAAGGCGTGTTGATGTTTATGTTCGAGAGCAACCAGTTGGTATGCGAGAAAGTGTATTTCGATCACGCCACAATTTTGCGCCAGTTGGGTGTGATCAATTGACGAATGAACTGTAGATCGCCGTGCCCGGGGTCTAGGGCCATGGTAGTCAGCTGTACATCGCATTTTTTCAATGATGTTTGCGGGCTGCGCTGATGGTTCCGTCTCCAACGCAACTCAGCCCGTTTGCATAAACCTAGGCGCCTGAACAGGCGCAAGTCTTTCAAAAACAGGTCCGCCGCTCCGACTAAGTGTGGTGTTCATAATACTGTAGTTTCGTGAACAGGCAAATGACAGAGAATGGGTGGCTTGTTTTCAACCGTTTCGAATGATATGTACAGCGACGTTTTGTGAACACCATAGTCGGCCGCCCCGAGGTTCTGAATGCGAGGCATGCCCGTCAACCAACTCACCCTTGCTGTGAAGACCCGGATCGGAAGGCTTTCAGTTCCTGTACACTAGCCGACTGTAGTTTCTGCATCAATTCCGAACTTCAAGGGAGGCCTAATGAGAGCAACTGTATTGCGGAATAAGGCGCTCGTTATCGCAGACATGCCCACGCCTGAACCGGCCAAGGGTGAGGTTCTCGTCAAGACTCTTGCATGCGGCGTCTGCGGCAGCGATCTCCACGCCGCCAAGCACGCACACCAACTTGCTGACGCTCTTCGGCGGTCGGATGCCCCTTTCAGTTTAGATCCGTCCCGCGACATCGTCATGGGTCACGAGTTTTGCGGCGAGATCGTCGATTATGGACCAAACACGACCCAAGCGCTGAAGCCCGGGACTCGAGTGTGTTCCATGCCGTTTCTAGTCCGGGCAGACGGTTTGCGGTTCATCGGCTACTCCGACGAAACACCTGGGGGCTATGGCGAGTACATCAGGTTAACGGAAGGCTTGTTACTCGAAGTTCCGAACGGTTTGCCGTCAGCGCATGCTGCTCTTACCGAACCGATGGCTGTCGGTGCCCATGCGGTCGAAAAGGGCCGCGTCGACCGAAACGATGTACCTCTGGTAATCGGCTGCGGCCCAATCGGACTAGCGGTTATTGCTGCGCTGCGCCTGCGGGATGTCCACCCGATTGTTGCAGCCGACTTTTCTTCTAAGCGAAGGCAGTTGGCCCAAGCGCTAGGTGCCGATGTTGTAGTTGACCCGTCTGTCGATTCGCCTTACGAGAAGTGGAAGGACGTAGCTTTATGGAATGGACCTGACGCGCCTGTCCTCCCGCCATGGTTGCCAGGACCGCCGCTGCGACCTTCTGTTATCTTCGAATGCGTCGGAGTGCCTGGAGTTATCGACCAGATCGTTGCGGCTGCTCCTACAAATTCTCGCATCGTAGTCGTGGGAATCTGCATGGAGCGCGATTACCTTGAGCCGGTCATTGCCATAAATAAAGAGCTCAATCTACAGTTCGTCATTTGTTACACGGCTGAAGAATATGCCGCTACTCTGCGCAACATTGCCGATGGAAAGATAGCAGTAGACCCTTTGATTACGGGCAGAATCCCTCCTGATGGTCTCGCCGAAGCATTCAGTCGCTGGGGTCTCCCGAGATGCACGCGAAGATCGTCGTTGAGTTCGGGCAGGAATAGGCCCGCTCTGGCATCGCAGGCGGCCATAAAAGTTAAGAAGAGTGTGCCATTCTAACCAACATCCTTACCTCTATCAGCGCTGTGTTGATGTTACAAACCAAATTACTCCTCAGCTGTTTCATACAGCCTATTTCTCGCGCCTCTCAACACAACCCATGTTTGTGCGGTAATGATGACAATACTGCGAGGGATCCCGGGCTCGTCGGTACTTAATGGAGGGTTCATCCGCAGACTTTGAAAGCGGGATGGTCTCAGAAGAGCTGACGCTCAATCGGCGTACTCCGTGCCGTTCCTTCGATCCCGAACCATGACGCTTGAGCTAGCTTCGGATAGTCCGATGAGCATGGTTGACCCATCGTCAAACTGAATGACGAGATGAGTGTCTGATTGTTGGACCGAGTCAAGAAATCGGCCCTTGATGACGTCCGTCAATTTATGGTTCAAGGTCATGGAAGGTCTTCCTCTTGGGTATGTAGTGTTTCTGCGCTCGCGTTCCTGATTTCTGAGCCCTATATTGTTGGTAAGCGGCCCGCCAATCTTGAGCGATCAAGGACTGGGCCGTCGCAAGATCGAGGTCGCCGTCACACACCAGCTTGTGCAGTCTGCCTTCGATGCGGTCCTTAACGTGGGCATTCCAATCAATGTCGTACGGCTCCGGCCAGAGATTGCGCATCCGGTTCGATCCGCCGAGCTCCAGAGGGATGAGGTGATCGATCTCGCAGCAGATCTCTTTCTGTGGAATACGGCGGTAGGCAGCATAGACCCGGCGTTTGACGGCGGCTGGTACATTGCGCACGCGCTTGGTATAACCGACTGTGCAGATGTCGGCGGCCGTGAGGTTGAGCGCGTCGCCGGGCGTGAGCTGTGGGTCGGGCAGAGCACCAATCTGAACAGGATCCGTGGACACGCCCATCGTCAGAGCGAGCAAGAAGAGCAGAAGAGTCACAAGCATTCAGACCAGACACTTAAGCCTGCTACGGTAGCGCATCGCCCTGGGACATTGCGCTCGCTTCGATCGCCTAGCGCGACGTCAGGACCAGGCCGCCTCGCGGAAGTCATCCTTTGCGTCCTCGGTTGGGTTTGACCGGGATCTTCACACGATCGTTGACAGCTCGCCGCAAATCCTGCCTGGTGCCGAGATAGCGCTCGGTGGTTCCGAAACTTGCATGTCCTAGCAAAAGTTGAATCTGCTCCAAGTCTCCGCCCGCTTTCCGGCATAGCTGCGCACAGGTTCGGCGAAGATCGTGCAGCGTGAGCTCGGTCTTTCCTATAGCCGCACCCGCCTGTTTGACTAAGCTATAAATCGAGTCGCCACTGAGCGGAGTATCCTCGGGATCGACCGCCCCGTTTTTGCGCACCCGGCGGAATAAGGAGCCTTGTTTGATCGCCGCTGCCGCAAGCCATTGATCAATCCAAGTCTTGACCCAGGACGGTAGCGGCACAGTCCGTCGCAGGGATCCTTTTCCCGGGAAGTGGAACAGCACCCAACGGCCTTCTCGTCGCTGCAGGTGTCGAATCTCTAAGTGGACCAGTTCCTCCCGGCGCAGTCCACAGGTCACGAGCAACGCGAGAATGGCCCGATCCCGCCGACCGAGCAGAGTATTCGGGTCCGGTACGCCAAGCAGTCGTCCGGCTTCGTCGGCCGTGAGCCACTGTCCCACCGATGTGACGCCCAATTTGACATTCGAGACGGCCAGGAACTCGAGAACCTCGGCGGCTCCGACGGCACCCTGCTCGTGCGCGTGCCGGAAAAACAGGCGAATCGCGCTCAGTCGTTGGTTGACCGAAGAAGGTGCCAGGCCGCGATGAATCAGAGTGACGCGCCAGGCTTCGACAGACGACTTCGCCAGAGGCTTCGAAGAACTTTCAAACCAGTTCAGAAAATCGAGGATCGCCGTGCGATAAGCGTCGCGAGTTTTGATAGAGGCGAGCGAAGCCAAGACCGACCGGAGGACTTGTTGCGCGGCCCGCGGAGGGAGGGAAGACGGATGAACGGGGCGGCTCATGCCGCGAGCGGAAAGGCCAGTTGCACGGGTTGGCCCGGGTGTTGCTCCTGCCACAACTCCAGAAATAAGGCCGAGTACCGGGCGGGCAGTCGTAACCGGCGGTGCAGGCGCACGTGACAGCGCACGCAGAGAGTCACATGCCAGGCTGGCCGGTCCTGCCCCGGGCGTCGGTGGTGGACGAGCAGCTGCTGGTCGGCCCAGCATAGTTGACAGTACACATTGCGCGCGAGGACCCGGTCGCGATGCCCGCTGAAATAGCGGCGCGAATGCCGCTGACGGTCGTAACAGGGGCGGCACAGACTACAAGAACACAGAGCGACCGTCCCGCAGCGCTGGCACCACGGTGCCCGCTGTCTCAGGCGACTGCGGGGCTGCATGGGCCGGGGTTTCGTGGCACTGCTGCCTCTCGGGGCGAAGAGGTGAGAGCAAGCGGGGTGGCGGGTAAATCGAGCAGCCGGATCGTCGCGAATGGCAACCCGGCCTCGGTGCTGGCCGCGAGTAACGCCTGTTCAATAGCGACCGCTTTGCATTCGCTGCACCAGGTACGCGTCGCGTCGTCGGGCCGGACCCAGAGGCCCGGTAGGTCGAGGACCAGGTGAGCCGATTCGATCAGATCCGCGAGCTCCGGCCGGTGCGCGCGATGAAGCGACTGCATCAGCGAGAGGCGCAGCGTGTCGAGAGGTGACAACCAGCGAAAGGGAGCAGAGGCGGCGAGGAACGACATGATCGAGTATCGCACGAATAGATCGTTATAATGTTAGTTAGAACGAAGCTGGCGTAGTGCTGGAAGGATCGGCTCGACTTCAATAAGCAACAAGGAAGCTTGTGGAGGTGCACCTCAATGAGATGGTAGATCCAAACTGTGTTGTAAGTCCTAAGATCGATAGAAGTTCCTTCTGTTGCGAGTTACTAATACAAGTAGATGGCTTGCTCGGGTGTTGCCTCGGCGATGCGCTTAATCGAGCTGTCTTCGTTGCGCGATCTTCGGACATCAGAGGGCAGTAATTTTCTGAGCAGGTGGACGAGCTGTCGAACGGCGCACTACTAGTTCGCTCCTAAGCGTATATTCAGATCCTTGATGGCGTTTCGATTTGGCAATACGCTCAAGTGCCAGGAATGACAAGCGACCGAGTTCTTCTCTGGGAATCTTAATAGTCGTCAAGGGCGGACGAGTTAGCTTCGCAAAAAAGATGTCGTCCACTCCAATTACGGAGATCTCCTCCGGAACCCGGACGGATCGCTCTTCGAGGGCACTCATTGCGCCCATTGCGATAAGATCATTTCCGCAAACAATTGCCGTTGGTCTATCCGGTTGAGCTAGCAACTGGGACACCGCCGCAATCCCACCATCGACTCGGTAATCGCTTTCCAAAGTGGCGACAACCTCTATGCTGCCGTGTCGGAGACAATTGACCATGCTTTTCTCCAGAGCCACAGCTGTGCGATTCGACTTGGGACCGGATATAATCGCGATCGTCCGGTGGCCCAGCTTTCTAAGATGATCCACGGCCTGTGTTATCCCAGAGTCGTAATCCAGAGTGATATTGCTCACCAACACTTCCGGAGGCGCCGTGTTGTAGAAGACCGAGCCGATATCGTGTTCCTTAAGCTCGGCCGTGGCCTCTCTTTCAATGGCAGAACTCATGACTGCAACGCCTCGCACGTCAGTCTCAATCATCTTGCGAACGGCAAGCTTCATGCGACGCGGGTCGTGTTCGGTGTTATAGAGGAGGGTGTCATAACCGTTCTCCCAGGCGGCACTCTGGAATCCGTTTATCAGTTCGGAGAAGAATGGATTGGCGATTTCGGAGATAATCAGGCCAAAAAGGTCGCTCTTGCGCATTGCTAACCGGCGGGCATGCGCATTGGTGTGGAAGTTCAGATCCTTGACGGCATCAAGGACCTTTTGCATGGTTTGCGGTGCCGTATACCGAGTCTTGTTTAAGACGTGAGACACGGTGGCGACGGACACGCCGGCTTTCGCGGCAACATCTCGTATCGTGTGAGCCATGTCTTTATCGGGCAGAGGAACCGCTTACCCGTCCTACTGGTATCACAATGATGAGTCGGTCCATTCGTCGCAGCGTTGACAAGCCAGCAACTTCTCGATATAGTCCAAGGTAAACGGTTTCCTAAGCCGACAAACTCTTGTGAAAGGCTTGATTTAACATGGTAAGCTCGAACCTCCCTTCGAGTAGCTGCACTCCGATTTCGAAGTTGAACGAGCAGCGGTCGGGCTGGAGTCTGGAGCGGGACCTCTACACCCACCCTGACTCTCACCAGCACGATGTTGATCGTGTCTATGCACACAGTTGGTTGTACGCGGGCCACGCAAGCCGCATTCCGAACCCGGGCGATTACTTCCTGTACCGGATCGGACAAGAGTCGCTGATCATTATCAAAGACGAGAATTCCGCCATCCATGCTCTCTTCAACGTCTGCAGACACAGAGGATCTGCCATCTGTATCGAAGAGACGGGCAATAATCGTCGGCTTATCTGTCCTTACCATCAGTGGGTTTATAAGCCCGATGGGTCACTCTTAGCGGCTCGATTGATGCCGCCTGACTTCGACAAATCCGGCTTCGGTCTACAAAAAGCGCAGGTTCGGTTATGCGAAGGTTTGATTTTCATACATCTTACCGACGGGCTTCCTGACTTCGAATCCTTTGAGCGGCAACTAACGCCTCGATTGCAGCTCTATGACTTGGCTTCAGCGAAAGTGGCTCAGAGCAAAAGTTATGAGGTCAAGGCGAACTGGAAGCTTGTGCTCGAAAACTCCCGTGAGTGCTATCACTGTGGCAAGGGACATCCTCAGTACTGCAAGGCAGTAGGCTTCGCCGCGGCGGTGGACTCGGCGTTTGTCGCGGACCAGGAGCGGGCTGCCAGCCCGCAATGGGAGAGACGGCTCGTGGAGTTGGGTGTCGAGAACGAGTCAATCGCGTATGGCCCTGGCACGTGGTTCCATGCGCGTCGCTTTCCACTTCGGGCCGGTTTCGTCTCTGAAAGCATGGACGGAAAGCCTGTCGCGCCTCTGCTTGGCTCGGTCCCGAATTACGAAATTGGTGGATTCGCTCTCGTAGTTCTGCCGAACCTGCTGCTGGAAGCAAGCCCAGATTACGTCATGACGCTTCGCATGACTCCGGTTAGCATTTCGCAGACCGAGGCAGAAGTTCAGTGGCTGGTGCGAGGTGACGCGAAAGAAGGCCAAGATTACGATGTTGCAAAGCTGACAGAGTTTTGGCGGCTCACATCGGAGCAGGACTGGAAGCTTTGCGAAGACAACCAAGCGGGTGTGAATTCGCGATCATACCGGCCTGGACCATACGCGCCCCAGGAGCGAGGCGTGCGTCATTTCACTGACTGGTATTTAGAGAAGGCTGCCAATTGACAAGACTCAAGTCCGATATTTACGCGCAACCTGAGGCATTGCAGGCCATCCTGGATCGGTTCGGTTACGAACAAGGGGGAGGCTTTGCCAATGCAGCAAGACTACTTGCCGCGGCAAAGCAGATCTACATCCTTGGCATGGGAGCTAGTTGGAATGCAGGGATGGCGATGCAAGCGATATTCCAGGCAAGCGGCGTGCCTGCTCTGCCAGCGGATGCCTCCGAGTTTCTTTATTTTGCAAAACCGGTTACAGGATCGGTTTGGGTTGTACTGTCCCGCAGCGGTGCAAGCGTTGAGATCGTCAAGCTGATCGCGAAGGCGAGACAATTCGAGGCTCTCCTGATAACGATCTCGAACACAAATCACAATCCTTTGGCCGAAGCTGCCGATGTGGCGCTAAGTCTCTCCGTATCGTTCGACCACCTCGTTTCCATTAAGACGTACTCGTCCCTAGCTCTTGCAGCCGGCTTGCTTGCCACAGCAGCGCTGAATCAACTCGACGTCCGGCTTTATGACGAGCTGTCGCAAGGGCTCCGCAGCTTACCGAAGTCGATTGAGAAATGGTCGGCTCAGATCAGTGGTCACGAGTGGACAAAAGCGGAGGGCCCGAGCTACTTCCTCGCAAGAGGCGCGAGCATGGCGAGCGCGTTCTCCGGGAAGTTGTTGTGGGAGGAGGCGGCGAAGACTTCAGCGACCGCGATGCCGTCCGGGGCCTTCCGTCATGGGTCGCAAGAGGTAATTCGTCGCGGGTTTCAAGTAGCCCTGATTTTGGACCAACACGAGATGCGCGCAGAGGATCTGGCGGCGGCGGCGGATATCCAGGAGCTCGGGGGCAACGTGCTGCTGATCGGCCAAAGGCTGCCTCCTGTTCGGTCCGCATTGACGCTTGAGCTTCCGGCTTGCCCCGCTGGATGGCAGTTCGTTTTTGATGCCATTCCGCTCCAACTGGCAGCAGAGGCATATTCGCGAGCAAAGAACGTCGACTGCGACGCGTTTCGAATCTGCGCTTATCTGGTCGAAAGCGAGCACGGATTGATACCAAGACGGACCGAAGACAAGCTTCAACCCGTTGGGTCTTAGGAGACTGAGAAGAACATGCAACAAGCGCCGGTGAAAGCCGCTGCTTCAACACCCATAAATCGCGATTGGCTTCCGGCCGCTTTGGCTTGTTTACTGTGCTGGGGAATGTGGGCCTTCCTAGCCAAAGTAGTGTCGGACGCGGCCTCCCCGACCCAATTACAAGTTCTCTACACCATTGGCACGTTGCCGGTCGCGGGCTTTGTCCTGTTTAGAATCGGAATCCGAAAACTCAGCCGCGATCGCCTCGGGATCGTGTTTGGGATGTCAAATGGCGTTCTCACAGGCTTGGGTGCCCTTGCATTCTATGCTGCTCTTGGCCGTGGTAAGGCTTCGGTTATTAGCCCGCTGACTGGGCTGTTTCCCATTATTACCATTGTCTTGGCGACTCTGATCTTACGCGAGAGAATGAACGCGGTACAGGTGGCAGGCGGAGTGGTCGCCCTTGCTGCGATCTTTCTGCTGTCTTTCTGAGCTATGTCAGATTGGATTCTGCTTTCCCTAGTTGCCATGGTGCTTTGGGGTACCGTAGGACTTTTGCAAAAACTTGGTACCAACAGGCTAGATGCTTCATCCTTGCTGGTCTGGGTAACTGCAGGTTTTGTGTTGATTGCGCCCGCTTTTCTCGCCTTTGGCAATCCGTTCGCTGTCACTCAACGAAATATCTGGTTCGGAATAGCCAGCGGCGCCTTGAATGGCCTCGGATCATGGTTTCTTTTTGTGTCCCTGGAACGAGGGGCGAAAGCCTCTGTTGCGGTTCCGCTCACGGCGCTGTACCCACTCGTAACAGTTGCTTTTGCTGTAGCTTTCCTTAAGGAAACCCTTTCCGTAAGGCAAACCTTTGGAGTTGCTCTCGCGGTCATCGGCGGGGTTATGCTTTCCTTCGAACCCGCTCCGTAAAACTTATGTCAAGCCAATCGTCCAAACCGATCGTAATCGGAGTTGTCGGAGCCGGCAATGTGCTCTGGGCCTATTTGCAGGTTGTAGATCGCCTTGTGCCTTTCGGTTCGGCGGCGGTTGGTCCGATTTGTGCCCGGCGCTTGGAGAGGTGGGACGAACTACACAAGCGTCGGCCCGCCATAGAGCTCGTTCGGTCACCGGAGGAGGTTTTCACTTCGGACGTGGATGTAGTTGTAATCATCACGCCCCCGGAAGAGCATTACAGCTTGGCTCGCAAAGCGCTTGAAGCGGGAAAACACGTTCTCGTCGAAAAGCCTCTCGCCCGAAATCGAGCTGAAGCCGAGACTCTAGCCGCAATAGCAGACGTGAAGCGTTTACACCTAGTTGCTGCTCCGTTTGTACAGCAGGCGCCAACATTCCGATTACTCTGGACGAAGGTAAAGGAAGGGGTGCTCGGCCACGTGCATTCCGCACGCGGATTGTATGGCAATGCAGGCTCGACCTGGGCAAGCTGGTACCACGAATCTGATCTCAGTCCGTTGGCGGAATTAGGCATTTACAACCTCAAAAGCCTGACTGCTCTGCTTGGGCCCGTCAAAGAGGTTGTCAGCCTGGAGTCCACCGCGGTACGGCAGCGTGTCATCGGAGATCTAAAGATTGAAAAGCCCGATTCTGACGTTTCCCATGTTCTCTTGCGCCACGTAGATGGCGCGATTTCGTCCATCGTTTCCAGCCATGCTGTCCAACGGTACCGCCGCCCCGGGCTGGAACTCTACGGAACAGAAGGGACTGCCAATCTGCTGGGCGACGATTGGGATCCACGCGGTATCGAGATATGGCAGAATGCCGAAGGCTGCTGGAGAGACTACGAACCTATTGAACCAACCTGGTTATGGGCTGATGGCATATCGGATCTCGTTGCTTGTTTGCGGGAAAACAGGAAGCCTTGTGCCGATCTTGCCCACGATCTACATCTGCTCGATATTATTGAGGCTGCGAAAGTATCAACCAAGCGAGGCATGCCCGCACTGGTGCATTCCACATTTCCGGACTTGGACCTTCGCATGTCCGAGCCGGAGAAAGTACGGCATCACGTGCACGACCATACTCGGCCTTCGGATCTGCAGTGAGAGGACGGTCTGGGCCGATTAAAGCTTCTGCCCTCGACGAATGCTTAGTGCTCGGCCTGGACGTCGGCGGAACAAAGATTGCGGCTGGCCTTGTTCAGTTCCCTAGCGGCGAGATCCTAAAGCAAACGGTCATCCCGACCAATGCAAGGTTGGGGGGTCTGCAGGTTTTGCGAAGCTGCGTCTCGCTCGCCGAGCAATGGTATGCCCAGGACAGATTCCGCGGAATAGGCATTGGCCTCGCGGAACTTGTCGATCTGGAAGGTAGGCCAGCCAGCGCACATTCAATTGATTGGCGAAACATTTCTCTACAAGAAGCTTTCGCAAACGTCGCGCCGGTTTGCCTAGACTCCGATGTGCGGGCGGCCTCCTTGGCTGAAGCTATTTACGGATACGGACGCGATTACCCTTGGTTCATCTATATCAGTATCGGTACCGGAATCAGCTACACTCTCGTTCGAGACGGCGAACCGTACGCGGGTTCTCGGGGTAACGCGCTCATCTTCGCGAGCAGTCCATTAACAACTACTTGCTCTCAGTGCGGTTTCGTGTCCCGGGTCATTCTCGAAGAATATGCAGCAGGGCCAGGACTCATACGACGGTACAACGAGGCTGGAGGCAACGCCATTCATGGGGAGAATGTTCTCGGCGCAGCCGCCAATGGAGATGTTGCCGCACTCCAAGTCATTAATAGCGCCGCGAAGTTGCTGGGCACTCAAGTCGCGTTCTTAATAAACGCATTGGATCCGCAGGCAGTGATTGTCGGAGGCGGACTTGGCGTAGCGCCAGGTCTTTATTGGGAAACACTGCTCTCCTCGACGCGCGAGCACGTGTGGGCACCGGAAACGCGATCACTTCCGGTGATGCAGTCGCACTTGGGTCTCGACGCGGGACTCGTCGGCGCAGCAATTAAGGCCGCACTGCGGGTCAACCGATAAACACTTGACCACTGAAATTTGCTGTGCTATGTTTCCTCTAACGTAACCGGTTACGTAACGCTATTCACCTCGGTGGGGGAAAAATGATCTTGTCTCGTCTTCGAACCGTATTCAAGAAGATCGTATGCTTTGCTTCAACCTGCGCCGTTGTACTTCTGCTTCGGACTACAGCGTTTGCCCAGGACTCTTCAAGCTTAAGTGGAAGTGTGCTGGATCCTAGTGGCGCACTTGTTCCACATGCAAATTTATTGCTGACGAACGTGGCGACGCGATCGACCCGAAATGCGACTTCGGGCGCAGCAGGCGAGTACTCCTTTTCACAGGTTGCGCCTGGCACCTATTCATTGCGGGCGGAGGCGCCTGGATTTCAGCCTGCTGTAATCTCAAGCGTCGAATTGCGTGTCAGTTTCGCTTCAACGGTCAATGTAGCCTTCCAGTCAGCGTCATCAGTCGGCGCAACAATTGAGGTGCGAGCCACAGAGCCCGCCATCAACACGACAGATGCCAGTTTGGGAAATCCTTTTGAGTCGCGTCAGATCCTGCAGCTGCCACTAGAGGGACGCAATGTGGCCAGTCTGCTCTCTTTGCAGTCCGGCGTAACTTTTCTTGGCGACCTACGCACGGACGCTCGAAATGGTAGCGTCAATGGCGGCAGGAGCGACCAAGCCAATA
This sequence comes from Bryobacteraceae bacterium, assembly GCA_965214005.1. Classification (GTDB taxonomy): domain Bacteria; phylum Acidobacteriota; class Terriglobia; order Bryobacterales; family Bryobacteraceae; genus Bog-105. The sequence goes on along the minus strand of CBDCAQ010000014.1, from coordinate 5,641,775 downwards.
TCACTTTGGACGGGGTGGACGTGAATGACCAGACCTCCCGTAGCGCCTTCACCAGCGTACTCCGCAACACTTTGGATTCGGTTCAAGAGTTCCGGGTGACTACAATCGGTGCAAATGCTGATCAGGGGCGAACCTCCGGAGCTCAGATTGCGCTCGTCACCAAGGGCGGCTCAAACACTTTCCATGGTTCGGCCTACTGGTTCCACCGGAACACGCTTACTTCTGCGAACGACTTCTTCAGCAACTCGGCAGGCGTACCGCGGGCGAAATTGCTTCGCAACGTGTTTGGCGCATCGCTGGGAGGCCCTGTACAGCGAAATCGGCTTTTCTTCTTTTTCAACTATGAGGGGAGAAGAGACGCAAGTGGCACTGTCGTCGAGCGTCAAGTTCCCACCTTGAACCTGCGTCAGGGCATCGTCAACTACCAAAACGGTGCAGGCGGCGTAAGCCAAATTGGGCCAGCACAATTGAAGCAGCTCGATCCCACCGGTATCGGCGTTGATCCGGCGGCGCTCCAGTTTCTGAGCGCTTATCCCGCACCTAACGACAGCTCGATCGGGGATGGGTTGAATATCTCAGGTTTTCGGTTCCTGGCCAAGACTCCCCTACGCTGGAACACCTACGTCGCGCGTATCGACTGGAACGTAGATAAAGCCGGCAAACACAGTGTCTTTCTGCGAGGTAATCTTCAAAACGACGCTAGTCTGGGAGTTCCGCAGTTCCCCGGACAGATTCCTAATTCAAACGGTCTTACAAACGCGAAAGGCTTGGCGCTTGGCTACAATCACATCCTGCGACCAAACTTGGTTGGCTCGTTCCGCTATGGTCTTACTCGCATTGCTCAAGAGAGTACTGGCATCTGGAACGCGCCCCTTGTGAACGTGTACAGTTTCCTCGATGATCCTATTGGTAGAACATTGGGTTCTGTGTCGACCACGCCCGTCCATACCTTTAGTGAGGACCTAACTTGGACGAAATCGGAGCACACGGCCCAGTTTGGCTTCATCTCCCGGGTCATCCGACGCGAAAGCAGCCGTTATCAGCCTTTAGCTTATGCAAGTGACGCGGCATATGTGCTCCAGGATCAAGCCATCATTCTGGCCCAGCCTCTCACTAATCTTGATTCTAGGTTTTTAACAAACTATGAGAACGCCGCCATTGCGGTTTTGGGCATCCTCCCGGGCGGAAATGCGACTTATAATTACACCGTAAATGGGGCGCAGCTTCCAACCGGGGCTGCGGTAAAACGAAACTTCGGCAACGAAGAGTATGAACTATACGGTCAAGATACATGGCATATCAGACCAAACCTCACCGTTATCGCTGGCCTCCGCTGGTCGTTGATACCGCCCCCCTCTGAACTGAATGGACAGCAGACGACTGTTTTGCCCGATTACGAGACTCTGTTCAATCGACGTTTGGCTGATGCGGCCAACGGTGTATCGGACGCGAATGAAACAGTGACTTTCGTTGCAAGGAACAGTGCGCAGGGTTCGCCGCTGTATCCCACTTACAAGACTAACTTCGGACCGCGCCTGTCGTTGACATACTCTCCGAAGTTCGCCAAGAACTTTCTGACAGGCGGCCCAGACAAGACCGTCATTCGCGCGGGCGCCGGTATCTTTTACGATCTTTTTGGAAGCGGGATTATTAACTCTCTTGACCAGAATGCATTCGGCCTGCGCAGCAACATACAGACGACGAATGGTCAGTTTACTGTAGCGACTGCTCCGCGATTCACGTCCTCTTCTGCCATACCAGCAGGACTGATTCCCTTGCCTGGTCCTGGCGGGCCAGGAACGCCACCGGTCGGTCTCAACACCGGTATCGAAGTGGTAGACAGCCGGATCAGACCTCCTTACACCATCAATCTGAATTTCGGCATCTCGCGTCAGTTCGGCAAGGATTTCGGTCTAGACGTGAACTACGTGGGACGACTTAGCCGTCGGCAACTGATTCGCTCAAACGCCGACTCTCAGCCTCTCAACTTTCGTGATCCCAAGTCTGGGATGCTCCTCTACGATGCGCTCAACATCTTAGACCGCCAATCTCGTAAGGGCGTTCCACTTTCCAACGTTCAGCCCGTGCCGTTCTGGGAAGATCTGTTCTCCAGGTCGGCTTCCAACGGAATGACGCCCACTCAGCTCGTCTATTCAGTGATGCAAAACTACCCGACCGACCCCGTCAGCGGCCTAGCGCAAATTGATTCTTCGTGCAGTCCGGCGTGCAGCGATCTCGGCCCATTTACATTCTTTCAACCTCAATTCTGGGGCCTGTTTGCGCTGCAGAGCCAGGGCACGGCTAGTTACAACAGCTTACAAACCACTCTGCACAAACGCTTCAGCGCTGGCCTGCAATTCGACGTCAACTACACATACTCAAAGTCTATTGACCTCTATTCTCAGAATGAAACCATTCAGGGATACGCGGTGCCATCGGCGATTCTGAATGCGCTCGCGCCGAGACAACAGCGCGCTGTCTCGGATTTTGACATGACTCACCAGTTCAACGCGAACTGGGTATTCGAACTCCCCTTTGGGAAAGGCCGTGGGCTACTAAATCGCCCGGGATTTCTGGATGCCGTTTTTGGTGGCTGGCAGTTAGGAGGATTGGTTCGCATTACGTCGGGGCTGCCGTACAGCGCCATTAACGGTTACCACTATGCGACTGAATGGTGTTGTGAGAACTTCGCAGTGCCCATCGCGCCAACACCTTCACAGGCGAACACGAAGAACTCCAAGATCGGTGGTCCGAATATCTTCGCAGACCCATTAGCTGCAGCGGCGACTTTCGATTTTGCGCCCTCCGGTGACATTGGGGCGAGGAATACTTTCCGTGGAGATGGCATCTTTTCTCTTGATGTCAATCTTGCAAAGCGCTTTCAACTCCCGATCGAAGGCCACAGCATTCAATTCCGGGCCGAGGCGTTCAACGTGACAAATTCTGTGCGGTTCACATTTGCAGCAAATGAGCCTCAGCAATTGTTTATCGATAATCCAAGATTCGGCGCTTATAATTCCACACTGGGATCTCCACGTGTGATGCAGTTCGGGGTTCGTTACGAATTTTAGCGCCCGGCATGGCGGGAAAACTTTCGCCAAGTAAGGGCTTGAATTACATAGGAAGACGATGGCAGGTCAAAATTTCGAACGACGCGAAGTTCTTCGCGTTCTATCACTCGCCTCTGGATTAAGCAGCTTCAGCGGCTTCCGTCTTTGGGCATTCGGCGACTCAGGTGAGGGGCACTCTCACGCGCAAAGCGATTTGAAGCAGACCCGGCAGGGGCCGTATATCCCACAAGTATTCACGAAGCCGGAGTACCAGATGATTGAGCGATTGACTGAAATCATCATCCCAAGTGACGGCTCACCCGGCGCACGTGAAGCGGGAGTGGCCGAGTTTGTCGACTTCCTCGCTTCAACCGATGACGACGTCTATCATAGCCTTCGTTTCGGCTTGCGATGGCTTGATCTTTATGCGCAGAGGCGATCCGGCCAATCATTCTTAGCACTGTCGGAAGATCAGCAGATTGGTCTCCTAGAGCCCTTAGCGTATAAGGCAAAATTCCGCGCCGGTGAAGAAGAAGGCCAAGCTCTCTTCAGCGAGATCCGCAACCACACCATTGCGGGGTTCTACACGTCCAGAATTGGAATGCAAGAACTGGATGCCCCGGGGCTGAAACTCTTCTATAAGGACGTGACGCCCTGTCCGCATGGCAACGATCCCGAGCACAGGCGTCTTCAGGACTCATAATGAGCCAATCGATTTACGATGTAGCTGTGGTCGGAACCGGTGCTGGTGGAAGCACTGCTATCAGAACCCTTTGTCAAGCCGGACTCAAGGTCGTAGCCCTAAACTCGGGGATACAAACCATCCCGTCCAAGCACTACAGGAATCATCGCCAAAATTACGAGCTTCCCTACCGAGGGCTCGGAGAACCTAAATATCGCGGAAAGATGGGCGCCTGCGAGGACGAAGTAACGGCCCAGCTTTTTGAGCACGACATTACCTATACGACAGCACCAGGCACTCGCTGGAAGTGGTCACGCTGCAAAGCCACTGGCGGAAAGGCAAACTTTTGGGGACGCTCCTCGGCGCGGTACGGCGATATTGACTTTAAAGCCGGATCTATAACGGGCGTGGGTGAAGATTGGCCAATCACCTACGCTGAAATTGCGCCGTATTACAGCCGAATCGAACGCGCGATCGGTGTCTCAAGCACAGTGCAGAATCGTCCCAGCAACCCGGATGGGGAGTACCTTCCGCCGTTCAAGTCGCGCTGCATGGATTACATTCTGAAAAGTGCCTGTGATTCTATGCACATTCCGTACTTGCCAGATCGGATTGCGCAGCTCACAGTGCCGCACAACGGACACCCGGGCTGCCACTACTGTGGGTTTTGCACAAGCGGCTGCGACGTAGGCGCCTTTTTTTCACCCACTTGGTTCTTCTTACCCGATGGTCAGAAGACGGGGAATCTTGAGCTTCGAACGAATGCACATGTGCGGGCTGTTCTCGTGAACGAGGACGGTCATGCCAAAGGGGTCGCCTATATCGACCGCGACTCCAAGCAGGAAGTTGAGGTTTATGCGAAGGCCGTGGTGCTGGCTGCCTCCTGTTGCGAGACCGCGAAGATTATGCTGAACTCGAAGTCTCGTCAGTGGCCAACCGGAATCGCGAATTCCAGCGGCCAAGTCGGCCGCAACCTCGTGGATCACCTTTACGCGACGTCCGCTTCGGGCTTTATGAAGCGTCTCCTAGGTCAGCCGAGCCGTCCTGATAACGTCTCGAATTCTACCGTTGTTTGGATGCCGCGCTGGCAGAATTTGAAAGATCCTCACGAAGAAAGCTTCGTCGGCGGTTACTCTATGTACCCGTATGGGGGATGTGACTCGTTTCCTCACTATCACGCTAGATTCGAAGGGTTCGGCTCGCAGCTCAAAAAGCAAATCAAGCGGTACTATCCCACTCCTGTCGGGATGCTGCTGCAAGCCCCTGCGTTGCCAAGCCCAGAGAACTTTCTCGATCTTGATCCCGAGGTGAAGGATATCTTCGGTATCCCGGTCGCGCGTTTTCATTACGAGTGGGGACCCAACGAACTAAAGATGTGGGAACACTCGAAACAAGTGTGTCAGGAAATTTTCCGCCGCGCAGACGTTGAATACGAGTGGGCCGATACGGAACCGAACTCTCCGGGACATAGCTTGCATGAGACAGGGACCTGTCGTTTCGGAGATGATCCAAAGCGCTTCGTAACCAACCGGTGGTGCCAGACTCATGACGTGCCAAATCTCTACTTGGCTGACGCCAGCGTCTTTCCATCGCCCACCGATAAGACCACAACTCTGTCGATCATGGCGTTCACGCTGCGAGCGTGTGAACACATGCTGGAAAGCTTCAAGAATGGAGATCTCCGGGCGTGAGCTTCACGCGGCGTCAGTTTATTCATTCGACTGGCGCCTGCTTGCTTGCCACTCAGATTGCAAAACCTGCAGATTCGTCCGAGTTAGTCGGGGTACAGCTATACAGTATTCGAAATCAACTCAAGACCGATCTCCCCGGAACGCTTCAGAGTCTCGCGGCGTTTGGAATAAAGCAGGTGGAAACTGCTGGATACTACGGTCGTACTGCGACAGCATTCCAAAGCGAGCTTGCACGAGCTGGACTGTCCGCCTCCTCCATGCATGTCGGCTGGGATGAACTCGGGAAGCACTTCGCCCAGGTGAGGAGTGACGCCGAGATCCTCCGAGCGCACTACATTTGTTGCCCGGATATCCCGTTCTCGACTAGACCTGACACTCAGGGAGTCGCGATGATCGTTCGAACGTTCTCAAGCTGGGCAAGAGACCTTGAGCGGTCGGGCGTTCGCTTTGCCTTCCATCCCGAGTCCCTGCAAAAGTGGCCTTCACCGGAGGGCACGCTCCTGGATACGGTGATCCTGGACACTCCACCTGAGGTGCGTTTTGAACTCGATGTGTTCTGGACAACCCTCGGTCAGCGCAATCCGGCGAAGTTACTGCTGCAGTATCCGAAACGCTTTCCCCTGGTTCATCTGAAGGATTTCCGAATACCGGTCTCGCCTAAGATTATCGAAGCCGGAGAGCTAGGCACGGCCAGCGTGGCACTTGGCAAAGGAAGCGTGCAATGGCCTGAATTCTTTGTGGCGGCGCGACAGATTAAGGTCGAAAAATACTTCATCGAATCAGAATCACCGGCCGCCTTTGTGCAGCTTCCCACGGACTTGGCTTTCGTGAAGCGCTGCATCTGACCCGGGCTAAGCTGATGGCTAAATTCGCTGGCGCACTGCCCGAATTTCTACAAAATCGATTCACTTCGGTGCCCCGGATCGGCGACCAGGCAGGACGTCGCGGGCCGATCATCACAACGATTTTCGCTTGCTTATTGTTGATCTTGCTATCTTGCAACCGCAGAAATGCGGCAAAGAAAGAGCCCGCAGTCTCAATCAATGCTGAAGGAACGGTTCGCGCGAGCTCCGTCCTTATCCCTTTTTCGAATCTTGCAAGTCAGGAATCACGCGGTGCCCTCGCATCCAATCAAACGACCCCGCAACTACCATCCGCCCTATCCTTCGCTCCCGGGGACGGGGGTGTAGCGAAATATCGCCGTGACAAAGACACACAATACTACCGGCCCTTCGTGGCCAAGCAACTGGCTCGATATCCGGTGTCCATCACGCCAGGGTATTTGGGCGGAGTACCAATCGAGACAGTCGCTCCCATTTCTTCCATTCGATCCCGCAATGCGCACCGCGTTCTGATCAACCTTCACGCTGGATCCTACGTTGATGGGGCTCAATATGGTGGCGAGATAGAATCCATTCCGATTGCAGCCACGATGGGCATCAAAGTGGTATCGGTGGACTACCGGTTAGCGCCAGAGTACACTTTTCCCTCAGCGGTGGACGATGTTTTGGCTGTTTATTCCGAGCTCTTAACTCGCAACAGGGCGAAAGATGTTGGAATTTATGGATGCTCGGCAGGAGGTGAACTTGCGGCGCAAGTAGTCGCTTCACTGATTAGCCGAAATCGAGAGGTGCCGGGTGCCCTAGGTGTCTTCTGCGGTTCCCTTGGCAATCCTTTTGGCGACGGCGATTCGGTTTATGTGGCTCCGCTGCTTATGGGAGTGAAGCCTCCTGAACCGCAACGTGTCAAGTCACGTACGCCACAAGAGATCAGCTACTTTCGCGACGTGGATTCATCCAACCCGCTTGCCTTTCCTGAACAATCAAAGACGCTCTTGGGTCGGTTTCCTCCGACTCTCTTCATCACTGGTACTCGATCCCCCGAAATGAGCAGTGCTGCTCGCTCCCATCTAAGGCTCTTCGGGGCGCATGTCAGGAGCGAACTGTTTATATGGGATGGCCAGCAGCATGCGTTCCTTTACAATTCTGACTTGCCTGAAGCCAGGGAGGCTTACACGGTCATAGCCGATTTCTTCGACCGGCATCTGAGGGTCGAATAGACGATCCCGACGATCGCGAAACATTGGCATTGGCCATAACCGCAGCAAGGTGGGAATAGGCTGACCCGCAACTCTCATCGACTCCGGAAGCGAGGAGATGGTGACGGCCGAACAGGTGCCGCAAGTGAACGTCGAAATAGCAGGTACGGGATACTTGCAGGATTACGCTTCGCCCCACTTACGTTGACCGCAGAAAAACCCGACGCCGTAGCTGGGAGACTCGAATGTGATGCGGCTGCCCTTGGCGAAATACAGTACGTCACCGGGTCTGACCTGAACGGATTGACCAGTCTCGTCGGTGATGGTCATCTCACCCTCGACGAGCAGTTTCATTTCGTCATAATCGTAATCGTAGACGAGCGCTTCACCCTTTTCCATACGGAAGAATCCGCAGGTAATTGGCTTCTCCGGGTCGGTTGATACGCAGACATCTGCAAGAAAAGCATTGGTACCAGCCACGTTCATGCTGGGCAGATTCATACGTTGCGCGTTGGGTGTAAGAACAAAGGCCATACAAAATCTCCTTAGAACAGGTAATGATCAGGCGAAGTCGGATTCAGTAAGTGCGTACGAGGGGCCGATAGCAACCCGCGCCGCACGGTAGCGCAGAACGAACGAATATAAAATGCCAGCGCTCAGCAGCGAAAGAAAGATGTACGGAAGCCACAAACACGGGGCTGCTGGTGCCGGGTAAAGACTTCCAGCGAAGGCATTCGCCATGATGAGCACGGCTGCACAAGATATTGCTGCTGACGCGAAAGTGAGCTGACTTCGAGAGCGAAGGTATAAAGGAGCCGCTACACAGACGATCACGTAAGCAGACAAGAAACCGAACGTTGCGACGGTACCCAGCCATCCATTCATATCAAAACCGGCTATGCCGCGTAAAGGCAGCAGGACACCTGGCACGAGAGTAAAAATAGTAGCCAGGACAACCGCACGATGAGGGGTGCGCCTGGTAGTATGGGCGTCTCCGAAGCTTAGTGGGATATCGCCCTTCCGGCTCATATCAAAGAAAACACGTGCAGCAGCCGTGAGGCAGGCAAGCGTACAAGAAAAGAAGCTGATGACGGCACTCACATCCATCAATCCTCCGAGAAGTGGCAGGCCAGCTTTCAGAGCCAGCAAGTGAAGCGGCGCTGAGCTGTGGTCCAGGGCTTCAGCCTCGCCGCGAAACCCTAAGACCTCGGCGTATGAACAGATAGTGAAAAACAAGCCAGAGCAAACAGCCGTCAAAGTGACAGCACGAGGAATACTTTTAAGTGCGTTGCGCGCTTCCGCTCCGAGTGAGGTAGCGCTTTCAAAACCGACAGAGCTGAAGATTGACAGGACGAGACCTAGGCGAAGACTACCCGCAGTCACATTACGTAATTGGATCTGGTCGCGATCCCAATGAAAGCCGTGATGAAAGAGCGTGGCACCGATGATGATCGAAATCACCGCGACGGCGACTCCCTCGAGAATGAGCATCAGGCGAGCGGAAAGACTGACGTCGCTATACGCAAGAATCCCGGCACCCGCAATTGCGATGAAGCTAAGCAGTGCGGGAGAAGGCAGCGGCAGGCCCGAGCCGACCAGAAACACATTCGCGTAAGCAATCAGCCCGCCTGTCAGTGCAATGCCCGTGCAGATATATGCAATAACAAGAGACCAGGCGCTTACGATCGTCCAGAATGAGGGGAGCACGCCAGCTGTATAACTGTACAAAGAACCTGGCGACGCCGAGTTTCTAGCGAAGACATTGATGTTCGCCGCTACCAGCGTCAAACCTAAGGTTGCAACCAGGTAGGCGAGCCACGTGCCGTTTCCAGACAGAGCAAAAACCTGGCCGATGATCATCGCCGGTGCTGCAGTTGGAGCCAGACTAGCGACGGACTGGCCAAGTGTCTCGACCGGAGAAAGAATTCCGGATCTCAAATTGATTTTTGAAGCCACCTAATTGCCAGATCCTTGTATTGAGATAAGCCTTTATATGCGGCCAGCTCGGCAGGGAGGCTGGATAGTACAGAAGCCAAACGGATGCTCCATTCAGGGTTTGAAGCGACGTCGTTTAGCGATGCAAGATAAGTTCGTATGCTGAACAGAATCGCGTTACTACGGCCTAGACGGAAGAGGGCTTGTAGTTCGACGCGGAGATGGAGATCGGAACCTACATTCTCAAACGAGAGCTGATCGCGGTCGGGGCCCCAGGTGGGGAAAGTCTCGGGCGAGGTGTCAAGTCTCGGGTGAACGGTCATTGTCCAATTGAGCCGTCTTACGGGCTGATTGAGGGGCAATTGAAGAAGGAACTTCAAAGCGCGATCAAAGACGCCCATTTCGTGCGCCAGCGGAACCGGAGCGTGCCATTCTTTAAAGCTCATTCCCGCGTCGAAGTCCATACTCCAATCGGCGGGACCCGTGACCATACCTGCGTCGGCAAAAAGATTGCCTTCGCGCTGATCGAGGACAACGAAGTCGCCTTGCATTTGACGAGTTATAAATTCCAGCGGCTCGCAAGGGAGCGTGTCCTGATCCCCGAAAACGAACGACCGCGTAAGCTTGAGTGGGCGATTATCCCAAGTCCAATGGGAGCCGTCACGGACAAGCGAGAATAGCGCAGGACAATCCCGGCTCAGACTCGTCATCAGCAGTTCTAAGACGTCCCACTGAGCCGCCCGCATGTGCGGAAGCGATACGTATCGACGGGGATCTTGGGACAATACTAGGCTGCGCTCCTCGCACTCGGCAACATAATGCTCGTCGACATCGAACGGGTATCGATAAACCGAGCCATTCGGGCCCGGTCTATGCGGTTCGATGTTGACCGAATACATGTAGCGATCTTCGCTAAAGGGGAATGGAAATCGGGCCACTGCTTCGGGGGTATTGCGGAATAAGAACCTGCCCCGATAGGTATCCGCTATGACGGGAATGGCAAACTCACTCGTCATAGATCAAGTACCAACCTCTCCGAAAATGACCGAGAAACGCATGGCATGATGAAATTCCCTGAGGTCTTCTCCTCGTCAGTCAGATAGTGATCCCGGTGATCTGGAATGCCGGACAGGACGACAGTCTGGCAGGCGCCACAAGCGCCAGCGCGACACCCATACGGCACGTTGATATTAGCCTCTTCCAGGGCTTCGAGCAAAGAGACTCCGCTATCGATGTGAATGTCCCTGCAGGAGCGTGCCAACTCGACCGTGAACGCACCTAAGGCCGGGACAGGCTGGAAATGTTCATAATGGATGGAGCTTTCTGGCCAACCAAATCCTAGTGCAGTCTTTGAGGTCGCCGTGATTAGACGGTCAGGGCCGCAAACATACAGGTGCGTACCTAGTTTTTGCTCGCGAAGAATGCTGCCGAGATCCAAGCGGTTCTGCTCATCAGAGACGTAGATTCTGCAGTTTTTTGCACAACTGCTGAGCAGGTGATCTATGAACGGCGCAGAGTGGCGACTGCTCACGGCGTAATGTAGTTCCCACGAGGTTTTTGAGACATGCGCGTCTTCAATAAAGGTAAGAAACGGTGTAATCCCGATCCCGCCCGCAATGAACACATGGTGGCGCGCCGTGCTGACGAGCGGGAAGGTGTTTAACGGATAGTTGCATTCGACCTCAGCACCGGCCGACTCGAGGCTATGAAGAAGACGAGAACCGCCTCTGGACTGCCCTGCGAGTTCCACTGCGATCTGATAAGAGGCAGTACGGTCGACACCACCAATCAAAGAGTACGCATTGCGGAAGGAGGTTGCCCCGGTTTGCACACGGAGAACGATGTGGCTCCCGCCCGAGAAGGCAGGCAATGTCCGTCCTTTGACTGCCACGAAGGTAAATCTCTTCACCCGCGGAGTGATTGCGATTACGTCTTGCAATCGAAGTTTTAGGAAGTCGGTAGCCGTAGTCACGGAGCCCAAACTCCCATATAGCAACCCAACCGTTGCGAAAAGTGTTGGCGGACGCTTAGAGTCATCCCGCAGCTATCACAATGATGAACACTCGATGTGACATGCCGATTAACGTGTTTACAATGCACGCAATATACATCGCGCCCGATCTGATCGGTCAACTCCGCTTGTACTTCTCTCCTGCTCAGGCCGAATGAGACGGCGCTTTGTATCGAGGAGCAAAGAAATGGTTCAGGGCCTGCCAAGTACAGCCGGAGACCCATATTCGCTTTACACAAGTAAGTACGAAGGGAGTCGGCCGATTTGACCGAGATCTCCGGTTCATAGATCACATCGAACATCGCACCTGCGGTGGAGGCGTCGGAAGCTAAGCGTGAGAGCGCCGCCCGGCCGCTTGCAATGCCGACAATTAAGTGGCTGCGGCCGGTTGGATCTATGCGGAGTTGTTGGTAAACGGGTCGGCTGAACATTCCAGTGCGCAAGTAAGAACAAGCTGCGAAAACATCTTGATTTCGTAACTTTGCCGCTGGACGGGGCGACTGACACGAAGACTGGTGAACGGCTTAGGGAAGGAGCGTTCGCGTAAACGCTTTCGTTCGCGCCATTCAAGTCATCAGATCTACAGTATATGGCACGAAAGTTGTGCACACAAGCGCGTCTGAACCCCTTGTCAATAAGACGTAATGTCCGAATGAACTTTTCCCTATCTAAGTAGCTGAGAGGCGAGGGTCGCAAACGAAGCGAAGCAATCTACGTCTCGGAAGTGGGCAGATGACGAAATTGCCAAGTGGTGATCTGATAACCTGGCGAAGAAAATCACCTTAATAGAATGGGCAAGTTGCAGTTACTTTAGCTTTTGTAATTGCGTGTGGGAACATCCCGGCCGTTGTTGTCGAACTAACTTGACTGCTAATGGATGAGGCTTGTCTGCACCCACCAGATAGCTGACCCTTTCGTTCAAAAGACCGATTCTGAAATTCAGGTTGGTAGCAACGTCTCGAGATGGCAGCAGGGTTGTTCTAGCTTTGGTAGGCCTTTAATTCGGAAACCTTAGAAACCGCTGTCTTCGTAGTTCTTCAATAATTAATTCTGTTTCGGTTCTAGCCAGGAGGTAGTTCAGGCAGCAGGGTGTATAGGAGACAGATCGAGATCTGAATCTTTACACGTAAACTGGAAAGCTCCCTCAAAGTGGCTGGGTTCTGAACTGGAGTGCGCATGAATCGAGTTGGAATAGTCGGTGCGGGCTGGATTGCGCCTTTTCACGTTGCCGCCCTTGCGCAAATGAGCGATAGGGCGGAGATCGTCTGGGTAGCGGATCCTGATAATGTTCGAGGGCAGCAGATTTCCCATCTTAGTGGCGCCAAGTTACTAGGCGATTATCGGCAAGGTCTCGATCAGGTGGACTGTGCCTTTGTGCTAGTGCCCCATCATCTCCATCATCCGGTCACGCTCGACTGTTTGCATGCTGGTCTTCATGTTCTTCTTGAAAAGCCCGTGGCTAATACGCTCGAACAAGTTGATGAGCTGATCAGTGCTTCGGAAGAAGCTCGGAAAACGTTGATGGTCGCGTACCCTCACAGATATCGCGAAGGACCCAAGATCTTCAAACAAGTCTTGGACAGCAGTCGATACGGTCGTTTGATTTCAATGGACGGCCTGATGGACGAAACGGTCGATGGGTACCTCGCCCCGTGGATGACCAAAGCAGTCACGCTCGGAGGCGGCTGCCTTTTTTCGGCTTCAGGCCACATGCTCGACATCATGTTCTGGATTTGTGGGGATGTGCAGGCTGCCCATATGGTTGGAGCCCGTGGCCGCGTGTCTATGGAGGGAGAAGACACTGCGGCGTGCCTCATAAAGTTCAGAAGTGGCGCCATAGGCACCGTCCGGCATACTTGGTCTTCTCCGAAACCGCGCATCTGGTACACCATGAGCGCAATGTGCGAAAAGGGGCTCTGTTGCAATGGGGAACACAGCCATTTATTCAGGCAAGGACGTTTCGCCAAAGGGAGTCGTAGCTGCAGCCGAAGTGAGTAGGGAGACGAAACTGTCCTTTGATGATTTTCTGCAGTAGCTCGATGCCGATAAGAACGCGTCGCGCGTTATAGAAGGTCTTGAAGCCCAACATAGAAGCCACCCTGAATTTAATTCGGCAATGGTCCTGCTCCACGATATTGTTCAAGTATTTGCAGCTGCGAATCTTCACCGGATTCGCCCATCGGAATTTGAACTCATTCCTCATCCCCATGCGGCGCAATGCCGCATGGCTCGGCTCGAAGCCGTCGAGTGTAATAGAGCGAGGCTCGCCATGATGCTTGAGTGCTTTCCGAAAGAAAGCCTTTGCTGCCGTTACATCGCGTGTGCGGCTCAAGTAGGACTCGACCGTCTTGCCATGTTCATCAACAGCACGGTACAGATACATCCAGCTGCCACGAACTTTGATATAGGTCTCATCGGTCCGCCAGGATCGGCCAACACGCCTTTTAAAAGGACGCCAACGGCGCGCGAATTCTTCTGAGTATCGAATGACCCAACGAAGGATCGTGCTCGGTGACACCAACACGCCCAACTCCCACGCAATCTCAGCCACGTCTCGATAGCTGAGCTTGAACCGGAGATACCAGCGAACGCACAACGTAACCACATCATCGGCAAACCGACGACGGCTGAACAAAGGATTCCGGGGAATACGGCGGCGTGGCACTCCGTCATTGTCGCTTCAGGCTTGTTCCGTAATGCAACAGAACCCCGGGCCGGGGCCAATGTTCCCCCGCCTTGTTCTACGTGCAGGCTCCTCCCACCTTACGCCGGCTCGCCCCCTTTTCTCCACCGTTGTGCCGTACATCGCGGCATGACTAACTTGACAAGCACAACTGCTGTCGAAACGCGCGTGAGAATGTTCCGTCGCACGATTCATTGAACCCGATTGATCGATCTGACCGTACTAAGCTGAAGGCGAGTGGCCGTCCTCGGCATTCACCTGGAGTCACAAATAGTCACCTGAGAGCAACCAAGATGCGTAATCTGCAAACACGTCTTCAGGACGGCGCGCGTGAAATCGTCGAATTTGTTCAGGATCAGTGGTTCGACAGAACTCGGCATGTACGTACATCGGGCGACGTTTCTTTGACACTTGCGGGCATTACTGCCGACGAGAGGCGCGACAGCGAATCTTACGTTCCGGCCAGACCGAAGCACGTTCGCGAAGCTCTAAGCGCGATGCCGATAGGGAATGTCTCGCGTTACACCTATATCGATCTGGGGTCAGGGAAGGGCCGTACCCTCTTCGTTGCCTCAGAACTGCCGTTTCGGCAGATCATAGGAGTGGAGTTCTCAAATAAGCTGCATGAAATGAGCCGTGTGAACGTTAGCACCTTCAATTGGGGAAAGCGGCGCGGCGGAGAGATCAGGGCTATTCAGATGAACGCAGCAGAATTCCAGTTTCCCGACGGACCGCTGGTCCTCTACATGTTTAACCCCTTTGGCGCAGAGACCATGCACCTCGTCCTCAAAAATCTGGCAAGGTCACTTTCACGCGATCCGCGTCATGTAATCGTTATCCTGCTATGGCCACGTCGCGGCGATCAAGTGGCTCGCCTGGAAGGGATTCGTTTGGTGTGTAAGGACGAACATCACGAAATCTTCGAGGCGCATTCACTTCTATCGAACTAAAAATCCATCTTTAGGGATCTGGTGCAAACGGGGCCCAGGGTTGGCGATGATGGACACATGCTGCGATGGGTACAGTGCCCTTCGCTCTAATAAAACTGTTTTTACGACCGTATAGCTCTTCTTCAATCCATCGGAACACCACTGTTTCGCAAGTAGGATCGCGGAGCGCGACATTTTAATGCCGTCTTAATCTCGCCTAAGCCATAACTCAAGTGTCCGGTCCCGGACAGGAGCTTATCGAAAACGGAACAGTTTAGATACCTGCGACCTCTAAATCGGCAGTAACACGACAGTCCGGGACGAGTGTCTTCGGGCCGAAAGTTGCAACAAGACAGTAGTCGGATAGGAGTC
Source organism: Bryobacteraceae bacterium (assembly GCA_965214005.1). Taxonomy (GTDB): domain Bacteria; phylum Acidobacteriota; class Terriglobia; order Bryobacterales; family Bryobacteraceae; genus Bog-105. The sequence goes on along the minus strand of CBDCAQ010000014.1, from coordinate 5,626,384 downwards.
CCTCGTGAAAGATCTCGAACTCAGCTTACGCCAGTTACAGAAGTCTCCAGGCTTTGCGATCACGGTGTTGCTAACGCTGGCGCTGGGGATCGGCGCAACCACAACGATGTTTACGCTCGTCTATGACGTGCTGCTGAAACCGCTACCTTTTGCGCATGCGGAACAGCTGGTCACAGTCGAAGAAAAGGTTGCCGAGTGGAGCAACGTGTACCCGACTCTGCCCGTGAGTGCGAACCACTTCGCGTTTTGGCAACGCTACCAAAACAGCTTCGATGCTATGGCTGTCATGCGGCAGTACTCCGCGCCGCTCGGGCTCCCCGACCGTCCGCTCCAGATCGGCATACTGAATGCGACCCAAGGTGTTTTTCAGGTTCTGCAGGTCCAGCCGAAAATTGGAAGGGCTTTCAGCGACTCCGAAACCCTACGCGGACACGACCATGTTGTCATCCTGCTGTTCGACTTATGGCGTAATCGGTTTAAAGGTGATCCGGGCATCGTCGGACAATTAATAACCTTAGATGGCTTTCCGTACACCGTAATTGGAATTATGCCGGAATCTTTCCACATGCCTCCCGTGCAAAACGTGGCCACATTCGGCGATCAGAACAGGCCGGTTCCTCTAGGTGGAATTACACCCCTCGCCTTCTCCAAAGATCAGCTGGCCGAAGAGATGGGCGACCTGAACTATTTCGGTCTGGCACGTCTCCATTCGAAAGCGTCGTTGGCGGCTGCCACGGCCGAATTGAACCAACTTCAACGCCTGATCTCGAGCCATCTGCCTGCGAGCGAAAAATCTACATTGGGTATTGCTCTCACGCCTTATCAGGAGGCTTTGGTGGGCAGCGATCAGAAACCGTTGGTCATTTTGCTGGGAGCAGTATTCGGTCTGCTGTTAGTGGGGTGCGTGAACATTGCCAATCTGCTCCTGACGCGAGCTGTTGGACAACGGAAACAGCTGGCGATTGCCGCGGCTCTGGGAGCCAGCCGTAAAGAGATGCTGAGAATGGCTCTTCGGGAAATGGTTGTCCTTGCGCTCGCGGGTGGTGCGCTTGGGTTGTTGCTGGCGTCGATTACGGTACCGGCAATGCAGCGATACCTGCCTCCAGCACTCGATTTCCGCGGTGCGCTACACCTCGACTGGGCCAGTGCTGCATGCGCGATGATCGCGTGCCTCTTTGCTGCAGTGTTGGCTGGAGCAGCACCTCTACTGGTGGTATCCCGTACTGCCCCGCAAGCAGTTCTCCACAGCGAAACTCGTCTGGCCAGCGAGTCGCGCGGAACCCGGCAGGCACGCCGCCTCTTAGTGGGCCTTGAAGTTGCCGTCAGCGTAGCGCTGCTGTTCATGACTGGACTGCTGACGGTCAGTCTGATGAAGTTGGTGCAAGTGAATCGCGGCTTTATCGTCGAACACGCCATCACGGCCACGGTGAACTTGCCATCGCAGCAGTACCCGAATCGCGAACATCGCACTGAGTTCTTCAAGCAAGTCTTGGAAAAACTCCACAATCTCCCGGGCGTGCAATACGCGGCAATCACAAGCGTGTTACCGCTAACTGGAGATAGCTGGGGCGACATGGCGCAGGTTCCTGGCGACAACCGTCCTCTCTCGCAACTTCCGATCGAAAGCTTTCGCTGGACTAGTCCAGATTACTTCTCAGCGATCCAGCTGCCTCTGTTTTCCGGTCGTTTCTTCGCCATGTCCGACTGGGGAAGGAATGTTGCACTCGTATCGCAAAAAACGGCAAAAACGCTGTGGCCAGCAAGAGATCCTGTCGGACGGCTGTTCCAGCGCGGCGGGGCATCGGACGAGAAACCGTTTACAGTGGTCGGCGTAGTTGCGGACGCGCGAACGATCTCACTTGCCAAACCTGACCCGATGCTGATCTATGTACCGTACTGGTTTCGCTGTGACAACTCTGCGGGAGTCATTGTCAGAACCCGCGAAGACTCCGCATCGGTTGCCGAAGAGATTCGGCAGGCTATCCGAACTATCGATCGAAGCGTGCCCCTTCCCACGGTACGCGCCTTGGGTACTGTCGTGGCGGACTCGGTTGCAAATCAAAGATTCGAGATGCAGTTGTTGCTGTTCTTTGCCGCGAGCGCGCTGTTTCTGGCGAGCCTCGGCGTGTATGGCATTGTTTCTTATTCTCTCGTGCAGCGGAGCCGTGAAATCGGGCTGCGCCTGGCATTGGGAGCACAAGCTAGTCAAGTATACCGGTTGGTGCTCCATGATGGATTGCTGCCGGTCGTACTCGGAATAGCAGGCGGACTGGCCCTCGCATTTAGCATGACTCGCATGGTAACCAGCATGTTATTCGAGACAAGCCCGTATGATCCATTCCTAGCAGCAGGCTCGGCGTCGATCTTACTTTGCGTGGGAGTATTGGCGTGCCTCTTTCCTGCCAAGCGAGCGGCTGCCGTCGACCCGATGCTGGCGCTGCGATCAGAATAGATGATCGGGGTCAAGTATTTCTTCGTTCGAATTATGATTGTCCGATATCAATACACGATTGGTGAAGCGGCTCGTCGTGCCAGGCGAGATCCTCCGATCAATCCAGCGGGTCGGTAGATACTCCGCGTCCGCAATGCCGGCACGTGAAGGCGTAGACCGTTGAAAATCCATGGATCTGATTGATGTGGCCGCAATGCGGGCAGGTGGGAGCAGTGGTTTCTATCTCTAGGATGATGCGCTGAACGTCCTGAATCGAAACTTCTGTGCTGCACTCGTTGCAAAAGAATTGCGAGCCGTCATTCTCTGCTACCTCGCACAAGTATCCGCAGCAGTCGGGCTCGAAGGTAGAGTGCGGAATCAGCGGCAAGTGCATTGGGATCTCCTGCTAGCAGCATATGAAGTCTCTGGGTGGAGTCGCCCCACTACACCCTGTATAGAGCAATACGCTCGCAAAGCAAAGCCGAATCTTTCCGTCTTGTCCTTAGCCAACGTAAATTGCATGCTGTCCGGTGTGAGGCTGTTCGTCTTGGACTCATTCAGGTTCAGCGAACGAGGCCCACCAACCCACATGGGCAGTCCTGAAAAAGGCAATCTACTCATTAGGGGTTCTTCCTCAGGTTTGGTGCAGCTTGTTACGCTGATGGCCGAGTATGGGGACGAGCAAACATGTCTTGTCGGCAGGAGCGGGGCTGACGACTAGAGGTGTCGAAGCTTTTGAAGATGGGTGGATCATTCAGGCTGACGGAAATGCTCGCGCCGTATGTCCACTTTGCGGAACGATCTCTGCAAGCCGGCATAGTCGTTATTGGAGAACGATCAGAGATTTACCGGTTCAGGGGGCTCCCGTAACGCTTCGTGTTCGGCTGAGCCGTTGGCGATGTCGCAACGACGAATGCAAACGGAGAATCTTCAGTGAGCGCATTCCCGCGGTTGCGGCTCCGCATCGCCAACGCACGGACCGCCTCGAGAACGTCATTCATGTCGTCAGTCACAGCTTGGGTGGCCGGCCTGCGGAGCGGCTGCTAGCTCGATTAGGTATGCCCGTCAGCGACGATACGATCCTGCGGCAACTCAAGAATAGAGCTGCAATGGGGAAGCCTTCTTCTAAGCAACTGCGGGTGATAGGGATTGATGATTGGGCCTGGAGAAAGGGCCAAAGATACGGAACCATCCTGGTGGATCTGGAGGGACGCAGAGTAGCAGACCTGCTTCCGGAGAGATCTGCTGAACAGGTTGCGCGATGGTTGCAACAGCACGCCACAGTTGAGATTGTGAGCCGCGATCGCTTCGGATTGTATGCTCAGGCTGCCCAGCAAGGAGCGCCACAGGCCCGGCAGGTAGCCGATCGTTTTCACCTGCTGCTCAACTTGCGAGAAGCTGTTGAACACGAGCTAAGTCGACAGCGCTCTTGCCTGGTTATCACGCCATCAGTAGTGAGTTCGCCAGCGCCGGTCCTGGCCATTCCCGACCGTTTGCCTGTATCTGCTTCTCGATCTTTTTCGGACCCGGAAAGAGCGGCACACCAAGGGGTAATTGAGGCGCAGCGCTCTCTTCTCAACCAGGCACTCTTCTTAGCCATTCATCGGCTGCGCCATCTGGGGAACAATGCAAGCGAGATCGTGAGGCACACTGGGATCAGTCGTAAGCGAGTGGACAAGTGGCTTCGCTTCGCTGAACTTTTACCGCGGAACAAAATGGCGCCTAAGCCAGACTCGCCAGCATTCTTTGGCGGCTACTTAGCGAACCGTTGGAGCAGTGGCATTCAACACGTAAGGACCTTGTTAGGAGAGCTTCGTCTTTTAGGCTATACAGGCTGTTTCTCAGGGCTTGCCCGATTTCTGTCTCGATGGCGCGAGAAGCTGCCATCGGTTCAGGCCTTTGCCGCTCACAATGACAAAATTCACGACGACGTCACTGGCCGCCGCATCTCTCCACTAGTTGCCGCTGTGCTTTTGGTTAAACCGCGTCCTCTTCTCACTGCAGAGCAGCAACACAAGGTCGATTGTTTGAAAAGTGCGTGCCCTGGCTTTACTCTCATGCGCGGTTTAGTTGCGGAGTTCCGTGGCATCATGCAACGGGGCGAGCCGGACACACTCGACGCCTGGATACGAAAGGCACAAGACTCCGGAATCTACTCCTTTCAGCGGTTCGCAAAGACTCTGCGGCGTGACTTGCCTGCCGTGCATAACGCCCTGATAGAGCCCTTCAGCAATGGACCTGTCGAAGGTCACATCAACCGGCTAAAGACGTTGAAACGTCAGATGTATGGCAGAGCAGGATTTGACTTGCTTCGCGCCCGCTTGCTTTCTCTCGTACATCCAACTTCATCGGACATCATGCACCAAACCTGAGGAAGAACCCCGAAGCACTAGAACGGTTGGACAGCCTGGTTCTGGATCTCAGTCTGATTCAGGCGCGGACTTCTCCTGCAAAGAAACTAGCTGGCGGCCTGGCGGAGTTTGAGAGCTACATTCGCAACAACCGCGAGTTCATTCCCAACTTCGACGAGCGCTACCGCAATGGAGAAACGATCAGTACCGCCTTCGTCGAATCGACCATCAATCAGGTGGTCAGCAGACGCTTCGTCAAGCGGCAATCGATGCAGTGGACGCTGCGTGGCGCCCATCTATTGCTGCAGACGCGGACCAAAGTTTTGAACGGAGAACTGGACGAAGTGTTCCGTGGTTGGCATCCGAAATTCCGACCGCAACCGGAAAAAACCAAACCCCAAAGAAAGGCAGCTTGACCCCCGGGTTTCTGGCGCACTCCTGCGGTTAGAGTCTGGCCGGCGGCACCGCCGACCTGATCGCTTGCCTGACCAGCCGACGATGAACCCCGAGCTTCTTTGCTACTGTCCGGACCGATCCGCTTCCGACATCGTACTCCCTCCGGATGTCTTCAAATAGCTCCACCTTTGGATCGCCTGTCCACGACTCTCACGGTTCAGCAGATCAGACGGCGTACGGTGGACCAGCTTTGGCTCCCAATGAGTCCAGATTAAATCAAGGTAGCGGATGCGATCAACTCAGGGCCACCAAAATGCCGAAGACAAACTAGCCCTATAAATTTATTAGCTCGGCTTTATGGATTCCTTAGTTCCGCAATAGCAAACTTCTCGTATGCAGGCGAACTTAGGACAGCAGACTCTCAAGAGATTTTTGGAAGCAAGCCCGTTTATGCGCTTTCGGTTGATGAAACTGAATTTTGTTTTTCCGCTTTGCGTTTTAGCGATCTTGCCAATGTCTGCTTTTGGGCAATCGTGGTTCGGAGTACTTCGAGGAGTAACTCGCGATTCAGCAACTGGTCGGCCATTACCCGACGCCAAGGTGTTTGCCTCCAGAGTGGATGAGGCTTCTGAGCGTCACACCGTTAGTGGCAAAGATGGCTCTTTTCTGATCCGTGTAGCGCCAGGGATCTATGAGGTTACCGCAACCAAAGACGGTTTTCTACCTACCGTTGCTAATTGTCAGGTGACTGAGTTGGTAGTCAACCGCCTTAATCTTTCCTTGAGAGCCGAGAAACCAGCGCCTGATGTGGAGCCTGCGCCATCGGCTTTGAACCGGAGGATTTCAAGTGGAGTCGGCTTTGAAAAGCTTCCGCAGCTCGTCGCGGCCAACATTCCAGCTGCAGTCCCCATAGCCCCTGCCGCAGGCGGGACCACGGGAACTATCTTAGTCAGTGTTCCGAAGCCTGAAACCAATCCGAACCTAGCAGTCCTGAAAGAACTTCAGTCACTACGAAAACGAATAGAACAACTTGAGGGCGAGTTGAACAAGCCGCAAGACTCGGCCTCAGCTCCGGCAATTGCGGTTCCCATAAGCAACTCTGCCTCGTCCGCCCCATTCTTAATGGCTGACCCAACACTTCCATCACTTACCCCCACTAGCGGAGAAGCTTCTCCATCCGCCGGACCCGCACCCAGCCTTCCGGCTCCTGTAACTGCGCAACAGCCTCCGCCGGTCGAAGCAAAGTCCTCCGTCCCGGTTTCACCAAATCCGATTGATATGCAAACGCCGTTTGCGGATTATGACTGGACGTGGCTTAATGGCAACGCCAGGACAAAAGATAGCCCCCTCGACTCTAAATACTTCACTGGAGAGTTCCGTGCCGATACGCATTACGGAGAGGACTTCAATCAACCTATTGACCACTCAATGGGTGGGTCCAGTGAAGTCTTCCGCAATAATGAGGTTCAGCTTGAACAAATTAGCCTTGGTGGCGATCTTCACGTTGGCAATGTTCGCGGCCGAATTCTGACTCTCTTCGGGATGTTTGCGCAAACCACACCGCGTAACGACGCCAGTGTGGCAGTAGGGCAGTGGGACGCACGCACCTCCTATCGTTATCTTGCTGAGGCTTACGGTGGCTATCATTTTAATGTCAATCACGGACTGAATGTTGATGCCGGTATTTTCGTGTCCTACGTCGGCTTGTTTAGCTATTATAATTTTGATAATTGGGCTTATCAACCGTCCTACGTTTCGTCGAACACTCCATGGTTTTTTAATGGTGTCCGAGTGCAGTGGTTTCCCACACACCATTTGAAGATTGAACCTTGGTTTATTAATGGATGGCAAGCCTACAACCGTTTCAATGGTCACCCAGGTCTTGGGGGCCAGTTTAAGTGGACGCCCAACGAGTGGCTTAATATCATCTCTAATAATTATGGCGTTGGAAACGATAATATCGGCCTAAGGCATCGAGGCCGATATCACACCGATAACAGTGTTGAAATCAAGTACTTTGATCAGCCACAGAGTAACGGCATTGACAAGATGGCTTTTACGCTTACGGGGGATATGGGGTGCGAAACCGGTGATGGTGTAACGTGCCATGGCGGTAAGGGAGGGCCAAAACAATCCTTCTTAGGTTGGATGGCGTACGACAGAACGTGGTTCAATCACGATAAATATGCTGTTACGCTGGGCGGTGGAGCGATTAACAATCCGGGCCGCTATCTTACTCTTGTTCTTCCTATCAATGGTGCTGACGCGGTTAGCGGCACTCCTTATTTTCCAGCCTCCGGCGGCTCGAAGTTCAAAGCCTATGACACTACTGCCACTCTCGATTACATGCCGGCTCAATACTTTACTTTTCGCACGGAGTTTGGTTATCGGCACGCTAATGTTCCCTATTTTACTGGCCGCCATGGCATAACTCCCCCAGGCGGAAACAATGGCTCGCCAGCAAACTACGTGTGCAGTAACGGATCAACGTCGGGCAGTTCCGACCTTACTCAGGCTCAGGCCGCTTGCGCTGGAGCAGGTAATATCTGGTACCCGGATCTTCGAAAGAGTCAAGCGCTACTAATCTTCTCCATTATGGTGAAGTTCTAGTTAGAAGCAAATTCAAAATGGCTAAGAAGAGGCGAGCGCGGTAAAAATCACTATTAGCCCACCAAATCCGCTCTCCTGCCCCTACTCGATTGAGGTAGATCATCCGCGTGGTCGGTTCGCAGTGGTTTCTAATCAAGTTGGGATCGCTCCTTGCATGCATCTTGTGGCTGGTTTATCAGTTGCAGACTCTCACGATCAGGGCCGAAATTCACGCGCTCTCCTGACGATCCCAATCCGAGTGAATGACACAGAAGTCTTCTTTCTAGTCGACACAGGTGCAAACCGTTCCGCCATCGATAGCTCCTTGGCTCAACAACTTAGCTTGCGACACGTTGGGATAACCAGTGTCCGGCGGAACTATTCAGTTCAACAGATGCCGGCGGTCATGGCTGAAAAGCTCCAAGTGGAAACTAAGACGTTTTCCAGTGTTGTTTTAATCGCAACTGATCTCGGTCCTTTGTCGCAAGCACAGAATACGAAGATCAGTGGCATATTAGGAACCGACATTTTGGCGACGTCCTATGTCTCATTCACCTACAGCTCAGACAGAGTCCGGTTTCTTGCACAACTGAGGAATCCAGGAATACCGGTGAGACTCAGAAGAGTGCTTGGCGGATTCCTCGTGCCCGTTACTGTAGGACCACAACGGCTGTGGTTACTGTTAGATTCCGGTACCAATATGACGGCTATTTCTCTCAGGTCATGGCAGGCTCTTCCGTTAGCTGCTAAGTCAGACTCACTGGTCGATGGACTTCGATCCGCTGAAACTCTGGTCTACTCTGCTTTGGGGTGTGCGCCCATGCTCCAGATCGGGACTACGGTACTTAGTAATCAACCCTTACGAGTAGTCCGGCCAACCAAAGCGGGCAACTTCGCGAGCAGGAGATTCTCTGGCATCTTAGGACAGGATGTCCTGGAACACTTTCAAGTGACTCTCGATTTGGCACACGCCATGCTTTATCTAAAGCCTAATCTTGCTTATCGGGTTGAACCCTTTAAATTTGAAACGATCGGCATTCAGTTCTTCAAAGATAAGAGCGGCGCGTTCATTGTCGCCGCCGTGTGGAGGCACTCTCCTGCCGAAGAATCCGGAATTACTGTTGGCGACCGAATTGTCTCAATCGATGCGCAGCGATCGATTGACTTAGATATACCTACGTTTTCCCGTCACCTACACAAAGCTGCTGGAACGCCCCTCACCGTCGTGGTAGAGCACGCCGGTGATCTTTCAGAATTCCACATTTTTACACGGCGGCTTGCCTGCAAAACCGGGGATTGAACTGCCGTAAAATTGGATAGCAAACAATCACATCGGTGATCGAACTTCACCTCCGATGTTCAGGATTCCCACAAATGTCAACCCTTTAAGCGCATTGAGCTGTCGAACACAGGCCTTGTTTGCCGGATTGCGCGCAACCCAACACGGCGACCCGCTCTTGACGTCTCTGACATCTCTCTGCATAACACTTAGGAGTCTGTCGAACCGATAGACAGACAGGATTTTGATTGAATCCACCTGTCTAGAAACTGCAGAAGTTCTTCCGGGGGAGTAAGCCAAAAATCAGCCGAGCTTTCTCTGCACTCGGAGTGCACAAGCCAAGAACTTCCCTTTTTTTTCAAGGCAATGAAGGCGTCCTCGTCAGTCTTGTCGTCACCCAGGTAAGCGAAAACACTAGACCGATTCGACGAACCTGCGAAAAGTTCTTCAACAACACTGCCTTTGTTTCGGCTTAGCGCGCGATACTCCACACCGCACTGGAACGGCATTGGCTCTAGATTTAGACCGGTAGCATACCGTTTAAATGCGTTTGCAGCAAGGTCTGCCAAGTGTCTCTGGACTACTGGAGCAAGAGAACGCCAATGAACGGCAAGGCTGGTGGGCTTCCATTCGAGAGACTGAGAATATCCAGCTTGCTGCAATTCTGTCTTCATCGAAGCCAAGGCGCTCTCCTGCGCTATAGAAAGTTGATATAGAAAATATGATCCGTCGGGGGTCTTTCGTTCTCGTCCATGGGACCCCCACACTTCTATTCGAGAGGCGACCGGAAGGAGCAGTGGCAGTTCGTGGACCGGCCTTCCGGAGATGAGGACCAAACGATTGTTAGGTAGTGAAGCGATGCATTCAAGCCGCTCTGCCACGCCCGGGTAAGGAAAAGCCTTCATCTTCTCAGCGTGAAAGGGTGCGAGTGTTCCATCGTAATCGAGCATTAAGACAGATCGCGAAGCGGAAACACTTCGCCAAAAGATCTTCTGCTCGAGAGCATGAGTTGTCCAACGGGATGGACTGCGTTCAAAGATTTCAGTTCGTTCCAAAATATTACGAATCTCTCCCCCCGATGGCAGCCGGGCGGCTCAAACTACAGCCTTACGGCTGTTGGTAAAGCGAGCGTTGCCAAATCCGGTTCCGATAGTAAGGACTCCCCAACGCTTCACATCCGTCATCCACGGAGTTTCGCTCAGGCCTTGTACTACAGCGTCGTTATGCATCATTACGACTGTTGCATTCTTTCCGATCCTAGGAATGAGACTGCAGATGCTTTGTGGCAGGTTGAAACGCGTGCTTTGCCAATTGCCAGGAAGGTTTTGGGCCCCTCTTTCAATCGACCATCTTTATCAATGATCCCAGGACAACCAATACCAATGAAAGGAGCAAGCTCAAGACCTTTCTCATGTGCCTCGACAATAAGCTTCTCAAGCATTTCTGCTAAATGATTAACTGCTTCGTCCCGTTTAACTTCTTCATCAGCGTGCCGCCACAACTTGAAGGAGCAGACGTGCGCATCGCAGGAATCACCATCCTTCCGAACGTTCAACTCGACGATTCCAGCACGAATATTTGAACCGCCGATATCAACTCCAAGCATGCCGTCATAGCCGTCGAACATCCCTGCCGGAATCAGATGAATATTGCCAATTAATCCGGCTTCGTCCGGATCGTGCCGGATTGGCCTAAAGTCGATTCTATGGTTGTATTCTCCCTTCAACACAACAGCGGCCCTTCCAATTGCAAGTTCTCCTATTCTGCTGGCACGAAAGCCACCGCCCACAACAATGCGCTCTGTGTTTTGCCAGGACTTGAGTTTGAGTAGCCGATGTGTGACGACCGCAAGCTGCTGGGAAAACTCTTCCACGGCTCCGTGGATCATGCCAGCAGCTTCAACATCACCCTCAACCAGGATCTTGTCTAGCTTCTTCTTGCTGAGCTCGACAGTGGCCTGATCTCCTAAAGGATCTTCCCCCACTTCCCCTATGCGCTCGCGCCAACTATCAAGAATGGACCGAAACGCCGCATTACTGGCGCAATCTCCCAAAAATCCGTCACCGTCTTTTAGTTCGGCATTGTAAGTGTCAATGTGAACGATGGCATGTTGTTTCTCACCATGGACTAAGTTTTGGTCCACCGCACTTCCTCGCTGGATCATCGAGTTTCCGCCGTCGAGATAGATAACGAACTTAATTCATTCTTCAGATTCATAGTATTATTGACAACCTCTATTTCGTAGGATGGATGGAACAAATGACCAACGAGGAAGAGTGTGGATTCTGGACGTAAACTTGTCCACAAACAATGTTTATGATGTGAGCTCCGCGACGGGGTCGGTCATTCAGAATACTGCTCATTTATGAGTAGCAATGAAGACTACTTGATGGCCCGCACCTCTCGCGATTCTCGCTAAGCGCTTTTCGTATGTAAAAGGCCACCAGGTTTGGCGGCCACCTATTACTACCAATGAATTCGGAAATAATCCTTGCCGAATGCTCTGACGCACATCCCGGCAAAGCCAAATATCAATTCGGATCTTAATTGACTGGTTTTCACAAACTTTGACAAGCTCCCTCAATCGAAATTCAGGATCAACCCTCACTTTTTCGATTGGCAACGGATAAGGAACTACATACGCAACGACAATTTGTATGCGAGCCTGAAGCTGGTCCGCAAGACGTGCAGTCTCCTGAACAGCCTCGATTGTGCCGTGAGCACTAGTATGCAAAATCACGATCCGTAAACTACCGGGTGAGTCTTTAGTTGGCAGACATACTGAATCTTCCGGAACTCTTGATCGGTGCTGTCCGCGGTGTTGCTGGGAGTCACTTGGCACTGCCCTTACCTATATGTTCAGCGTATGTGTTGGGTGCTAAAGGTAACGTTATCGAGAACTAAATAAAACGTAAAATCTGTGATTACAGCGCTCGTATGATGTTGCCGATATTGAAGGGTGAGCGAAGGCAAGCGAGCTGTGCTGGCAGAATGGGATCAGCGAAAGAGCCTTTTACAAGTGGCGGAGCAAGTTGGTAGTGGCTCAATTCGAGCATGGAGCAGAAAAGTGAGCGAAATAAAGCCTACAGATACAATTCACGGTGCCTCATTGGATACCCGCAGAGCGTTCAAACACTATGGGCGGATTCTCTGGAAGCCGCTGGCGGCTGCTGGCTTCATGATGCTTGTTTGGCTAGGCGACGTCATGTTTGTAATCGAGCAATTCAGGATTAGTGATAAGCGGGTTATTGATTACTTGCCCACTGGTCTCGAACGAACTGGATCGAAAGTATCTGCCTAGTGTTCGTTGCTGTTACGCTGGAAAGCTCGTTGCGGCTTGCGCGTAAAGCCAAGCGGTTGCGGAAGATCACGAAAACGAATTAGGGGAACAAATCAAATCACTTCAGCCTGCCCATATTGGCTGGATAGAACAAGGCAAGCTTGAAATGCTCGTTCAAGAAGCAGCTGACCTACAAGCCGGATTAAAGCAAAAGCTTGATGTCACAAAAGGGGCTCTGTTGCATTGCGGAACTCACTTGATATCACTTACAAGCTAGGACAGCTTTCCACACTGATTTGAAGTTAGAGCCAAAGTGAGCAGGAACGCGGAACTGACCTTTCACGAGTCTTTACATCAGCTTAACCCCGATGAGGACACGTTTAGCGTTGTAGAAACTTTTGAAACCGAGCATTGATGTAAGCCGAAATTTGATTCGCCTGTGGTCCTGCTCCACAATATTGTTCAGGTATTTACAGCTGCGAATCTTGACTGGGTTCGCCCATCGAAAGTTGAATTCGTTGCGCATACCCATCCGGCGCAACGCCGCGTGACTTGGCTCGAACCCGTCTAACGTGATGGATCGAGGCTCGCCATGGTGCTTCAGGGCTTTTCGGAAGAAGGCTTTGGCTGCCGCAACATCGCGCTCGCGACTCAAGTACGACTCCACCGTCTTGCCGTTTTGATCGACGGCTCGATACAGATACATCCAAACGCTCCGGACCTTTATGTAGGTTTCGTCGGCGCGCCAGGATCCACCCACACGCCTTTCGAAGGGTAGCCAACGACGAGCAAACTCCTCGGCATAACGAACGACCCAGCGCAAGATGGTACTCGGCGAAACCGTTACGCCCAGCTCCCAAGCGATCTCTGCCAGATCTCGATAGCTGACCTTGAATCGGAGATACCAGCCAACACACAAAGTCACTACTTCATCGGCGAAGCGCCGACGACTAAATAGAGGATTCCGAGCAGTACGACGGCGAGACATTCCGTCATTGTCGCTTCAGTGTTGTTCCTCAATGCAACAGAGCCACCAAGACCGAATACTCCCGCGAAAGAAGACGCCACTGGCAGCCGGTGCGCAGCAGATAGAAAATCGCGTTGATCACAGCACGAAGATCGGTGGTGCGCGGTCGTCCGCCGGGTTGGGTGGCAGGCAAGAGTGGAGAGAGCAGGGCCCATGCTGCGTGGGTGAGATTCGCGGCGTGGTGATTGTCAGGCACTCTCTAGTTTCACGGAAACCCGCTAACCTTATATAAACCCCAAACCGGCGTTATCTTATCAAACACCCACTAGGTAACAACACAAAGTAACTCTTGATCTTTAGGTATGCGCGCGGATTTAGGGGACAACTCATGTTGACCTGTCGTGCAGATACTCGCTCCATCGGGCTGAACCCATCGACGAGATCGGCAACCATCGTTGTAACACAGATTGTTGTTACAGACAGTCGAAACGGGTTACTAACTGATCCCGGATTGTAACAGTCGGCATGTGACAACTGTCGGGCTATTGTAGCAACTACGTTTAACCCTAAGTTCACCTAATGCTCATGCGGCACTAATATGTAGCCTCTATGCTGTGTTTGGTCCAGGTATTAAGGCCGAGACGGACCGCGCGGTCTAAGGAGATTATGCAAGCGAACTTGAGAATGTTTGTAGGAGTTTCAGCCGTAGCCCTGATGCTACCGCTAATGGCAATGTCAGCTAATGTACCCAAAGACTTAGGAACACTCGGGGGAACATTTAGCGCAGCAAATGCAGTTAATTTTGAGCACGGCGTAGTCGGGGCCTCAACAACCGGTAATGATGCTGCACAACATGCGTTCCTTCGAATCTGGGTAAGAGAACGTGAACACGAAGACAATGACGATGATGGTCAGCATTTTCAGGGCAAACTCATAGATCTCGGCACATTAAGTGGCGGAACGAATAGCGATGCTACGGCGATCAATGCGCTTTACGAGGTGGTCGGAACATCTGACTATAACGATCCGTTTATCGGGATTGTCTCGCATGCTTTCAAGTACGAGCGATTCACCGGCATGACTGACCTTGGGACTCTTGGTGGCAGTACATCGCGGGCGAACGGTGTGGATTTGGAAGGAGTCATCGTTGGCTCCTCAACCCTAACGGGTGACACTGCGACTCACGCTTTCTATTACAAGCCTGGTGCAAGCAGTTTAACTGACCTTGGTAGCTTGGCTGGTCCAGGTGGCAATAGTAAAGCAGATGCGATTAACATTACTGGCTTGGTTTCAGGCAGGTCACAGACAGGTGAATTGGATTCGTTCGGCTCACCGTTCACTCACGCCGTTATCTTCGATATTTTTCACAACAAGACGATAGACCTGGGTTCGTTAGGCGGGACGACGGCCGAGGCATACGCGATCAATAACTTCGGTGTTGTTACCGGCACTGCAACTATCTCCGGTGATCTAATATCCCACGCATTCGTGTCTGTTTCCGGCAAACTCAAGGACATTGGCACCCTTGGTGGCAGCGCCGCTCAGGGAACGGCCATCAATGACTTCGGCGTTGTAGTTGGTTTTTCAAACATCACAGGTGATACAGACGTTCATGCGTTTATTTGGACGGCCGATCGCGGAATGGTGGATCTGAATAGCCTGATCCCGGCTAACTCCGGATGGGTGCTCAATTCAGCGAATGGCATTAATGCTGAGGGCCACATCGTAGGTACCGGTATTCATAACGGTGAGAGTCGCGCCTTCATTCTGTAGCCCATTCGACTACAGTTCACAGCTAATCATTCTTCGTTGAACAGTAAAAGGACAAAAGCAAAAAGCATGACAAGACTTAATTTCTTTGCAACAGCATTGGTTGCAGCTGCCTCGGTTGCCGCTTCCGCCAACGCCGCTCCCACGGTACATCTAGTGGGTGCGGGTTCTTCGGCAATCTGGCAGACGGCCGCTTATGGCGCCTGGCATGACCTCGCCGGTTCAGGTGCACACCACTGGACAGCAAAAGGCAAGACTGCAGCTGGCAACAACTTTGCCCAACTACATGACAGCCGCGACGCGAATATCCCGAATGAGGGCGGCAATCTATGGATCGTTTGGTCAGCTGACCTAAACAATATCTGGACGGACCTTTCGGTGGACTCGGTAGTAGGCAATCGTGCATTCTTCGCTCAGCCTCGTGCCACCTTGCAAGTCGACGCTTCCGCGGAAACCACTGCCGGTCAACAGCTAATTGCTGCCACCCTTTGGGGAAATGACGCGACCTCGGTTCCTTCCACGGTCTACAGCGCAATCAATAACGCCGCTGTAACGGCGGCATTCACTGACATCCGTCCCGAGGATGCAGAGTTCGCCCAACGACGCGCGCACTGTTCTCCTGTTAACACCATGAATTGGAGCTGCCTCGGTTACGTCACCAGTGACCCACATGTTGGTGCTTCCATCAAGAGTGCCCTCAGCGTCCCTCCAGCTGCCGCAACCCCGGTAGACTTCAACATCAGCGGGACCGATCCGATCACTGGTAAGCAAGTTGTTATAGGAACTACAATCTCTATCGGTGCTGCACCGGTCGTGTTGCTCATCAACCGAACCAACACTTCTGGACTGGGTAAGCCTGGCGTTTTTAAGAACATTGAACTTGCTAATCTACAGAGTCTCTACAACGGCTCAGTCTGCGATTCGAATGAGTTCGGTGCAAGCGGTGCTCCGGCCAACGTTCCTGTCACTGTGATACTGCGCGAACCGATCTCTGGAACGATGAACACGATGGAGTTCACCAATCTGCGCTTGGCCGCTCATCCGAACAACTCTCAAGAAGTGAACGTGATCCCGCCCGGAGACAATCCGCTCAATAAAACTTGTACCTCCGGTGGCGGCAAGAGAATTCGCGCTATCGGTACCGGTGAAATGGTCAACTCTGGCGTTCTCCCAATCAAGGATTCTATTGGTTATTCCTTCTTCGGCTACGGCAACTTCTCAAAGATCGCTGCGACGCCAAGCTACGGCTATCTCACGTTGCAGGGTATTGACCCGATCTTCAGTTCCTACTCTAACGGCAATCTGCCTGCTTGCACCGCGCCTTGCCCCGCAACGGGCTCTTCTACCTTCCCGCATCTGCGCGACGGTACCTATCGTTCATGGTCGGTGTTGCGCGTTGTCACGGATTCTACCGGTCTTACCAATACTCAGAACCTGGTTACCGCCATCCAGAACGATGTTGATAGCACTGTTCCGGACTTCGTGCCCTACAAGACGACCAATGGCAGTGATGTTGGCTTAAAGCTTTATCGCTCGCACTACACTCAGGTTGGCGTCGCTCCAGTTAACCCGTTGCCTGGCGCACCGGGCCCCGAAGCAGGTGGCGACGTAGGCGGTTGCATCGAGCACCTGCCTGCGACATACCCGGGCGTCACGCAGTGCCATCAGTAAATCGCATCTCCTCTTAGGAGTAAAGAGGCTGGGTGTCACGCAATGGCACCCAGCTTTGATTTGCATTCGTCTTTTCGCCACCATGTACTCTATCCGCCTCTCCGTTCTTCTTCTAACCGCCGTTGCAGCAAGCGCCCAGCCTAGTACTGCCCTGAAGTCCAATTCGCCCGTTCTATTGGAAAAGGTCGACCAACCGACGTTCACTCGCGAAATGGTTGCTCTCCAGTGGCGTGCTGCTGACCTAATATACGCTTACGTCATCATTCCGAAGTCAGCACCCCAGTTACTCGCAAAGCCAGCCGTGGTGCTGTATCTATATAGCTTCCCTTCAGACATTGACCGTTACCGTGATGATGAATTTTGCAAGCTGTTAGCAAAAAATGGAGTCGCTGCCGTGGGGTTCGTTTCCGCTCTCACGGGCCATCGCTACCACGACCGTCCGATGAAGGAGTGGTTCATCAGCGAACTCCCTGAGGCTTTGCAAACGTCTGTCGAAGACGTCTCACAAATGATCAATTATCTGGCGACTCGCAACGATGTAGATTCTACACGGGTTGGGATGGTTGGTGAGGGCTCCGGTGGAGCAATCACTATTCTGGCTGCCGCTCAAGACAAGCGCATTCACGCGATCGATCTTCTTGACCCGTGGGGCGACTGGCCGGGCTGGTTCAAAAGCTCGACTCTGATTCCTGAGGACGAGCGCGCAGCAGATAACAAGCCAGAGTTCCTGACCAAGCTGACGTCTTTGGAGCCTGCAGAGTGCTTAAGGCGTTTGACGATACCGATTCGGCTCGAGTATCTTCAACCTGGAAACGTCACCCCTGAAGCGACAAAGCAACGAATGCAATCGTCTGCACCACTTCAAACTGTCCGGCCAGACCGAGAGTCCTCAATTGCTGAGATCCGAGCGACGCAAGGCATGAAGGTGCTGGACTGGATTCAGCTTAAGGTAAGGGACCTGCCTGCGAATGGCCGGTTTCTTAAGTAAGACATACCAGGCGAAGTGTAACTATGTTGTCAACAGAGGACGTTTGTCCACCAGTACTCCAACTCGCATTTACCAAAAATATAAGTGGATTGAAGCTTCTATTTTCATCACTTAGTAACAACAGGCGGTGTACAAGGGATAGAACCTTTTCCCAAAGAAGGCCTTCGCATTTAGGACTTGTATGTACCCGATCATTTCGAAGATTCGAAACACCACCACTTATTTGTTGCTGTGGACGGTAACGGCTTCTCTGCCGACCGCGGCGAGCCCGCTGCCTCTAACAAGCGTTTCGGCGTGGGCGGGCTTGGCATTAGCGCCGAAGGCGGCTCCACAGCCTGGCCAGCTTCCAGCTGACGGAGACACTGATCCTGCAGTTCATATTGCAGTGATCTCCGGCCATAACGGAGTGAACGTGATTCGAAAGCGAACCGTGGCCCCTGTGGTGGTTGAGGTTAAAGATCATAATGGCGCTCCTTTGTCGGGTGCAATAGTAACGTTCACAAGTCCAAGCGGGGGCGCTAGCGTGGTCTTCGCCGATGAAATGCGTTCAGCGACTGTGGTGACCGGCGCTGACGGTAAAGCAAGTGTCTTGGACGCGATAGCGCGTAACCAGGGTGGCTTCAACTACCAAATATCTGCTCTTTATCACGACCAGATGGCAACGGCCACAATCCATCAGATCAACGTTTTGAGTGCAGCTGATACAACGAGTGCACAGGATAACAGCCAAAGTAATCAGACAACAGCCACCCCGGGCACTCCAACCACTACGACGGGCGCAGCGCCTCACAAACGGATTCGCGGCTGGGTGATCGCAACTCTGGTGGGTGGCGTGGCCGTGGGTGCCGGTATCGGACTAGCTTTGTCGAACAAGGGGCCGAACACAGGTGCGGCCGCGGCTCCTGTTACAACAATTGGCACTGGGCCAGGCGTTACGGCCGGTGCGCCGCACTAGCTGCGACTGTGACGACTCAGAAGGCACACGTTGTGAATAAATCCATTGTTGTTTTCATGGCAATTTCTGCCGCAATATCCGCGCAGAGCCGGGTCAGCAACGCCCCAGTTTCTTCGACCGTCGTATCGCGCCCGACCGGCCCTGGGGCGCCTGTCCTCGGCTTTATTGAACGACATGTTCCAGGCGCTCCGGATCCTCAACTGTTTTCGCTTCTTGGATCGGCTGCGAAGCCTTTCATGGGGCCCAAGCTTCTGCTGCCAGCGGCTGTCGACCGGGTGTACCTGCCACCTCGCCAGCAGTATGCACTACTGCAGTTCGAATCGGGCGATCGCTTGCAGGTGGCTGCGTTGAGTGGAGCTGCCGGCATAGGCCGAGTTGTTGCTGTACCCGGATCTATAAAACGGCCCGATTTAGTAGCATTTAGCCCGAGGGGAGACGCGGCCGCGCTTTACTCGCGGACAAACTCCAGGGTCGAAGTTCTTGGGCACTTGCCGAGTGAACCAGTTCTAGTTCGCGAAATCAATGTTGAAGCTGCCGGCCAGATCTCGCAAATAGCGGTGACCGATGACGGCACTCTTGTCGCGATTGCGTCAATTGATGGCATTGTG
Source organism: Bryobacteraceae bacterium (assembly GCA_965214005.1). GTDB lineage: Bacteria > Acidobacteriota > Terriglobia > Bryobacterales > Bryobacteraceae > Bog-105. The sequence continues at coordinate 5,607,099 of CBDCAQ010000014.1, read as the reverse complement.
CGTTCCTCAAACCTCGAGCGCGAAAACATATGGGAGGCGCTCAGCGTCGGACTCGCTCCCGGAGCATGGTCTTTTATTCCGGGAACGCACCAGTTAGTGATTAGTGACCCGATACAGAAAGCTATTGTGTTGCTATCCGACCTGGACCACGCTTCTGCTACAGCCCACGTTCTCGCAAGCCAGACTGCGCCGATTGAGCGTGTAAGTGTCTCCAAGGACGGTGATTGCTTGCTACTGGTTTCATCTGATAGCAAAGTTTCCTCGATCAACTTAGTCGATCCGGGTCAAGTCCCGTTAGCATTGGACACGCCGCACAAGGGCCGCGTGGATGGACTTTTCGAGTTGCGGGATGGCCGCAGCTTCGTACTTAGCTCCGAAGTATTGGCGCTCGTTAAGTTGGGCGACATGGGCTCGGCATCAGCCTCCTCGACGCCAGTGCGCCTCACGCAATAGGCCTGCATCTTGCAACTTGGAAAACATATGTTCTTGAAGCGCTCACTAAGTCTGTTAGGGAGTCTTATTAGTCTGCTGCTTTTTTGCGGTCTTCACGCGGCTGCGCAAGAAGCTTCAGCCTCACTCACCACCGTTATTGAAGGCACCATGCGCGACTCAAGTGGCGCACCTGTAGCTAACGCGACAGTTAGTCTTACCAGCAACATATCTCCGTCTCAGACAGCAGCCACCGCGACTGATGGAACGTATTCGTTCCGTGGACTGCGTAGCGGAACTTATAAGATTGCGGCCACGGTTGCTGGTTTCAACGATTATCAGAGCCAGGAGCTTGCACTTCGAGCAGGTCAGGCGGCAAGATTAGATATTTCGCTCCAGGTTGCTGGGACAACAACGTCTGTCGATGTGACCGGGGACTCGGCCCACGTCGAAACAGAAGATCCGTCTGTATCCGACACACTCTCTTCTAAAGAAGTGGTTGGGTACCAATTAAATGGTCGTAACTTTATCCAGCTGATTGCACTTGCTCCGGGTGTCAGTAACCAGACCGGTACGGACGAAGCGCGTGTTGGCGTGCAGGGTAGCGCAGCTTATAGCGTGAACGGAGGCCGGACCGAGTACAACAGTTTTGACTTGGACGGTACCGATCTGTTGAACGTCGGGTTCAACGGCTCCGTCAACACTCTGATCGCTTATCCCAGCCTTGATGCCATCGGCGAGATGAAGATCTTAACCTCGAACTATGGTGCAATGTACGGCCGTACGGCATCGGGAACGGTCTTGGTGAATACCAAGTCCGGGACCACTGAGTTTCACGGCGACTTGTATTACTTCAACCGGAATGAAGCCTTCAACGCCCGCAATTTCTTTGATGAAACGAAAGGCGCGCCGCTTTACCGCCGACATGACGTAGGCGGCACTCTTGGTGGGCCTCTTTACATACCGGGCATTTATAACAAGTCGAAAGACAAGACCTTTTTCTTCTTTTCGGAAGAATATCGCAACGAAAAAACGCCGTATCAGTTCAATCAGGGTGTGCCGAGTCTGGCGGAGCGCAACGGGGACTTCAGTGCCGTTTGTCCTAAATCATCCCAGTTGATCAATGGCGCGAATAGCACCAACTTCTTCTTGGCAGCATCAGTTCCGGGGATCCAGGGCTATCCAAACTGCCCTGGCAACCCGTCCCTTGACACTTATCAGGGCGTTACGAAGATCGTTCCGTACAACGTTAGTAATCCAGGATTGATCCCGATGTCGATGTTAGACAGAAATGCTCTTATTGTCCTACAGAGTGGGATTGTTCCTTTCCCCAACCGCTCGGGCGGATGTAACTCAGCAACGGGCTCTTGCTATGACACAACAGAGTCAGAGCCGACCCATTGGCGTCAGGAATTGTTCCGGGTAGATCACTACCTCGACGAAAACAATCATCTGACGTTCCGCTATATTCATGATTCGTGGAGTACAGTTACGTCAACGCCGCAGTATGGCGTGGTTACTAATAACGTCCCGACTGTTCAGAATAACTTTGTTGGGCCTGGAATCAGCATGGTAGCCCGCTACAGCCAGACGCTCTCGCCGACTTGGTTGAACGAAGCCTTTGTAAGTTATGCAAATTCCACAATTACTCTGACTAACTCCGATTCACAGAACGCCAAATGGGAGCGACCGGCGGCTCTCGATGCAGCTTGTATCTCTACAGGACCCAATCCTGATGGCACTCCGAACACGGCTGGATGTGGCATCGGGTACCTGTTTAATAACGGTGGGGGTGGAAAGCTGCCCGGCCTGGTATTTCAAGGAGGCTCAGAGTACGGCGGAGGGTTTGCAGTGGACACCGCTTATATGCCCTGGACCCATAAGAACCCTGTCTATACATTCGGCGATGCAATGACCAAGCAGTGGGGCAAACACTTTCTCCAATTTGGATCAGAATTCATTTTCTACTATCGAAAGCAAACTAATTCTGTGAGCGGTTCTGCAACCGGTGATACGCAGGGGTTATTGACCTTTACCGGCTTAGAAGGGGGGAACGCATTCGCTAATTTCCTCACAGGCCGATACCAGACCTTTCAACAGGACAGTACACAGCGCGATTATCGTCAGCGCTACCAAATCGCGGAACCTTACCTTCAAGACGACTGGAAGGTAACTCCGCATCTGACATTCAACCTCGGATTGCGGCTAAGCCTGTTTGGCCGTTATCGGGAACTCGACAACAATGTATACAACTGGCTACCGAGTGCTTACAATTCTGTGCTTGCCAGCCAGATCACCATCGGTTTCAAGGGAAATCTGGCGCGTCCCGCTGTTGGCCAATACGGGCAAGAAACCGATATCTTCTTCGATCCGAGTCAGCCAGATGTTCACCAGCTAAATGGGCTAGTGCGTTGCGGCTATAACGGCGTGCCTGCCAGTTGCATGTCAAGCCATTTGGTGAATCCAGCTCCTCGGATCGGTTTCGCATGGGATCCGACGGGCGATGGGAAAACGTCCATCCGGGGCGGCTACGGCATTTTCTTCGAGCACGGAACCGGCAATGAGTCGAACACCGGCACGTTAGAGGGCAGTGCTCCTCTTGTCCTCAGTATGGCGAGTTCACCTTACGGTGTTGGTGGCGGATTGGCCTGCATCGGCGGTGCACACCTTTTGCAATGTGGAGATAAAGGAATCGTGGTTCCAGGCCAGGTACTTGCTTATCCGTTGAACGTAACCAGTATCCCGACAAAAGCAGTGTGGCCGTACGTGCAGCAATGGAGTTTCAGCTTGCAGCGCGAGCTGGTTCAGCACTTAGTGGCCAATTTGGCCTATGTGGGCAGCAAAGGTACCCACTTAACAGCAGAAAGCCAGATCAACGCTTATGGAGTGGCCTCGCCTTCTAATAATCCGTTCGGAGCGCACGAACCCATAACCAGTTCGACATGCACCGGAGAAGCTGTCGTCAATAGCATCCCAGAGTACATATTGCCTTCTGGCGGCGTCGTAGCCCAGGGCAATCCGGCTTTCAACAACCTGAATATCGCGTGCGCCGATCTTAATCCGACAATAGCCGCAGCAATCGTTAACAATCTTAGGCCCTATAAAGGTGTCGGCCAGATCGCTCAACTTTCGAACATAGCGAATTCAACTTACAATGCGTTCCAGGCGACCCTGCGCCGTACTAGCGGGCCACTCACGTTAGGTCTTTCGTACACTTACAGCCACTCCATTGACAATTCTTCTGACCGCTTTGATCCGGTTCCGAACGGTTTCGATCTGGGCTCAAACCGAGCAAGCTCTAACTTCGACCAACGGCACTTACTTAACATCAGCTATATCTATGAAGTACCGACGCCTAAAGCATGGCAGAGGTCGCGCTTATTGCGTAACGGGCTTGGCGGTTGGCAGTGGTCAGGCATTACAGTTTTCCAGAGCGGGATTCCGTTTAGCGTCATCAATGATCCGAGCAACGGTGCTTCACTTGCCGACAATGCGGGCGTAGCAAATGGCATTGGCACTGTTTCCATTCAGTCTTATCCCGACTTAGTAGGTGATGTACATACCAAGCCGTCAACTGCGGGCGATGGAACGACGATCGGCCCGCTTCTGGGAAATCCAGGCGCATTCGCAGCGCCACGAGGGCTTACCCTCGGTGACGCCGGACGTAACGCGCTGCGCAACCCTGATCGCTGGAACTTCGATGTGTCGTTGTTTAAGAATTTCAAGGTATCGGAAAAGAGCCTCGTTGAATTCCGCGCGGAGGCGTTCAACGTCTTTAATACCACGCAGTTCGAAATCTATAACCCAGCCAAGCGAAATCAGGCGAACAACACTGTGACCTGCTATGGCGGCGCAGACACAAACTACTCAGCGGGCGCCGATCAATGTCTGGCAGGAAATTCGTTCTTGCGTCCTGTGGATGCACATCGACCACGCACGATGCAGCTCGCTCTAAAGTTCATCTTCTAAATGACACGCACGTTACGGGCAGGAAAGATTCATAGAAGTCGTGTGTCGAGCGAGGGAGTCATGTACAAAGTGAAGCATACAGCCGATTGGAAGGTCGGCGTAGCGCGAATTCTGCTCGGGTTGTTGGTGGCTTGTGTTGCTGGTTCAGCACAGACGACTCTACAGATCGCGCCATCGACTAACAATGTCGTGTATCTCGGCAACATGATCGGGACACCGATCACTGGTGTTCCCCTCACGCAGACCAATAGCAATATCGGAAGTCTCGTTTCTGATACTACATTTCCGTATAACTGGACTCTTGTCAGCGGGGATTTAGATGGCCTTACGTTACTCCCTCAAACAACTGCGGCAGGTTCGCTTGCTGTCTCTGGTACTCCGGCAAAATTAGGTACATTCACCTTTACCTTGCAGGTAACTGATGGCGGCACCCCCACCCAGACCGCAAGTCAGACTTATACGATTAATGTGATCCTGCCTCCGGCTCTGACGAGCGCGGGCCCTTTTCCGGGGGGCGAAGTAGGCCAGCCTTATCCGACCGGCATTACAATTACCGGCGGTGTGCCGCCGTACACGTGGTCTTATGCTCCGGGTTCTGCACCCTTGCCGAACGGTCTACAGCTTGTGGCCAATCCAGGTCAGTCTATCCAGCCAATTACAGGTACGCCGACCAAAGCGGGGACCACTACCGTTGGTTTACAGGTGACGGACAGCAATCCCAACGGTACCCAAAGTCTGACGTTGATTGTGCCTTTGAGCGTGGCCTATGCCAGCGTGCAAACTCCTCCGACAGAAGGGCCTTCATCAACGGCAAATACTCCTCAGGCAATCACTTCCGGACCTAACGGTGCACTCTGGTTTACGAGCAATATCGCGAACGGGCCATTCGACAACTCGGGGGCTGAACAATACACAATCGGGCGAATTACACCGAGCTTTGTATTCACGACACCGTCCTACGCGTTGCCGGATGTGATCTCGTTTGGTACTCTCGCTCCGCAGCAGGCCAATTACATCGTTACGGCCCGAGACGGCAACCTTTGGTACACCAGTTCGGGTTCGCTAGGTGCTATCTCCCGCAGTGGCTCGGTCGTAAGTTCGGTCATACTGCCGAATCCAACAGCCAATGGAGAAACTGTTACTGTCTTTCCTCATCAGGTTGCGGCAGGTTCCGATAATTCGATCTGGTTTACTGTTCAAGGATTTGGTCAGACCACATCTGCACCCTACGGCTTCATCGGCAGGATTGACTTATCCGATCCAAACCATACGGTCCAGCAATTCCTTGTTACGCAAAATGCACTTACGGCGCCGGAAGGTATTGTGCTAGGCGAAGACGGAGCCATCTGGTTCACGGACGTCGGAGTCGATATGAACGGGCTTCCAATCGGCTTGGTCGGCCGGATATTATGGGACCCGGTCCATAAAACCGCAACCCTGTCTCCTCCGGCAGCGTGCAATGCAAATACTTCTGCAAATCCAACACTGGAGTGCCAGTTGCCCGGAACTACGGGTTATTCCAACTCTTCCGTGAGCATCTCCTCCGCGCCTACCATTACTCTTGGTCCAAACCACACACTCTGGTTCACAGACAACAACAGCAATCAGATTGGTTCGATTTCGGAAGACGGGCAAACCGTTCACCTGTACTCAGTCCCCACACCTGGCCAGGGAATAAATCCGGGGTTAAGCGCGATTACTCTTGGTCCAGATGGCGCGATGTGGTTCACCGAAAACTCGAGTGTACCCGGAGTTGGCAGAATTACTGCGAACGGGTTGATCACAGAATTCCCTAACCCAAACTCTTCTAACACTCCTCAGTCAATAACGGCTGGGCCCGATGGAGCCCTTTGGTTCGTAGATGGCGCTGATGTCGGGCGAATTGTTCCTCCACTCGCCTTTGCGTGTTTTTACGCAACGTCAGCCGAGACCGGACTGCAATATTCTTCCAGCTGTCCCGTGATAGCCGGAACTGGTCCATACACTTACTCGATAACCGGGGCGCTACCTCCTGGCATAACGCTGAACACAGCGACGGGTGCCTTGGTGGGGAACGCTCAAGCAACTGGGCAGTACCAGTTCACGATAACGGCAAAAGATAGCGGCTCGCCGCAAGAGACTGCGAGTCAATTAGTGACCATCACTGTCGCTCCACGGCCACCCCTTGTGCTGACTTGTAATGCGCCGGTAACAGGAATAGTGGGTGTTGCTTACTCGGCCACCTGCGCCACATCAGGCGGGATCGCTCCCTACACCTTCGCTTTAGCGGCGGGTGCGTTGCCTCCTGGAGTTAGTTTCAATGTGACAACTGGCGCACTCTCCGGCACTCCGGCGCCAAACACTTACGGAACCTACAGCGTAACGGTGCAAGCAACAGATGCCGGTGTGCCTGCCTTCGTTTCCCAGCAAGTAATCACAATTGCTGTCTCGCCCGCGCTTTTAACGTTGTCGTGCAATCTAGCAGGACAAGCTGTGGTCAATGTGCCGTATAGCCGACACTGCATCGCAAGCGGCGGTGTTATCCCTTATAGCTTCTCCATCACTGGGAATGGAACCTTACCTGCCGGACTATCTATCGATCAGTCGGCAGGAACGATTTCGGGTATCCCCAACACTACTGGCGCGTCCGCGTTCTCTGTGCTAGTAAGTGACAGCGGCACATCTGCCCAAAACGCGCTTAAGCAGATTGTCACTAACCTTTACAGCATCACAGTTCTCCCAGTCCAACTTGGCCTAACATGCGATTTCAGTCGCCCTGGTGTAGTTGGCTCTCCTTACTCGACGGCGTGCGTCGCAGTAAACGGCACACAGCCGTATACGTTCTCGCTCGCTGCCGGAACTGCGCTGCCTACGGGATTGTCAATCAATCCCACGACAGGTGTAGTAAGTGGACGACCTACGACGGCGAGCTCGAACAACTTCACCTTGCAAGTGCAGGACACGTCAATACCGGCGTTAGCGGCAAAGCAGATCGTGCGGTTTCGAGTGGCATCCGCCGTTCTCGTTATCACGACGGTAAGACTGCCTAACGGAAATGTTGCGCTACCCTATTCCGGAAATCCCTTAGCTGAAGGCGGAACCGGCCCTTACCATTGGACATTGTCGGCGGGCAGTCTACCAACCGGTCTCGCATTGAACGCCAGCACCGGAGCAGTCACAGGTAAACCGACCCTTGCCGGCGCCTACTCGTTTACGCTACAGGTTAGTGACAGCAGTGGGACACCTGCGACCGCTGTACAAGCATTCTCTGGAACTATAGGCGGACCAGTTGCGCCCAACTTCGCCGAATTTGCATTGCCGACCGCGAGCGGTGTGAATGGAATTGTAACTGGACCCGACGGAGCACTCTGGTTTACGACGACCGACCAAGCAGCCGGAAATCTGATCGGTCGCATCACAACTGCCGGCGCAATTACGACACTGGCCTCTCCTAATGCTCTCAGTAACAACCTCAAGGCGAACGGCATTGCTGTTGGACCGGATGGAAATTTGTGGTTTTCAGAGACGGACGCCAACTCACTGGGAGCGGTCTCGCCCGATGGAAGCACGCTGATCGACTTCCCGCTGACTGAAAGCAGCCCGCAGCAAATTGCGGCAGGAGCAGATGGAAATTTATGGGCGACCGCCTTTGGCTCGAGCGCAGTCATACAGGTCAACCCTGATGGCACGGCGGCGAGCCCATTATCTACTCCAACGGCCGGAAGCGGTCCAGTCGGAATCGTGCTCGGGCCTGACGGTGCGCTTTGGTTTACTGAACAAAGTGCAGGTGCAATTGGCCGCGTCCTCCCCGGGGGTCAGACTACTGAATACTCTCTGGGACAAGGGACCCATCGGCCGACAAGTATTGCGGTTGGTCCGGATGGCGCCATGTGGTTTACGGACACAGGCGCGAATAGCATTGGCCGCATCGCGATAGATGGAACCATTACAGAGGCGCTTGTCACAACAGCGGCCAGCGGTCCTCAGGGAATCATTGCTGGAGCAGACGGCGCGCTGTACTTTACAGAGTTGACGGCAAACCAGATTGGTCGCATAACAACGGACGGTCAGATTACGGAATTTACCACCCCAACGGCCGCGAGTGGATTGCAAGGGATCGCGCTCGGGCCGGACGGCAATCTCTGGTTTGGTGAGAACAGTGCGAACAAAATTGGCCGGTTCATGTTTGTATCGCAGGAGCAGCTGAACTGCACTTTCCCGGCCAGCGGAATCCCTGTGAACTCGTCGTATAGTGCGAGCTGTACGGCTGCCTTGGGCACAGGCCCTTACACATACTCAATTGTCCAAGGGATATTGCCACCGGGAGTGACCCTCTCATCGTCTACCGGCACAATCACAGGTTCAGTTACGCAAGCTGGCACCTACTCATACACGGTGCAGGCTATTGACAGCAGTGTGCCCGCTCAGGTTGTCACGCAACAGACCCCGAGCCTTACGGTTTTACCCACACCAGAAGCGTTAACTTGCACGGTGCCAGGTACAGGCGTGGTTGGCACGCCCTATGCTGGAAGCACCTGTACGCCAACTGGAGGAACGCCGCCTTATACTTTTGCAATCAGCACGGGATCATTGCCGCCCGGCCTTGCCTTAGATCCGATAGCAGGTGCCATTAACGGGACTCCAACTGCGCCCGGTGCGTACACGTTCACGATTCAAATTACCGATAGCGGATCGCCCACGCAGGTTGTGACCCAGAATGCGTCAGTGATTGTACAGTTCGGAATCGTCACGGGCACTGGGTCTCCACTGTTTACAATGCTTGGATTGCCAGCCAGTCAGCTAGACTTCACAAACATCGGGAATCTAAGCCTGCAACTAAATCAGGTTAGCCCAACAGACCTTAGCGGCAGCGTTACACTCAGCTTCCAGGCTTACGCCAATGACGCTCCGTCAATCATCACGACGAACGGCTATATCGACCCTGCTCTTCAATTTGTGGATAGCAGTGCAAAACCGCTGGGGTTGATCCATAAGTTCACCATTCCAGCTGGGTCAACCACAGTCGCCTTGCCGAACATCGACCCGGGCTCCGTAGCTGGGACGATCACGGCGTCCATCACGTTTACCGGAACCACGCAGCCGTTGAGTAGTGTAGTTATCCCCCAAGTTGCCCCAGTAATTGAGCCTGGAAGCGTTCAGATCACAAACGTGACATCCAGTGGCTTTAATGTCGAGTTGATCGCAACCTCAGATATACGTACGTTGACCTTTGCGAACTTTACGTTTGCACCTAGTCAAGGGTCGACCATCCAGGGGTTTACTACCTTCCAATTCGATATATCTCAGGCAACCGGTGACTGGTTTGCTAGCCCTGCGGGATTGAGTTTTGGCGGAAACTTGTCGTTGACCTTCCCGTTCACGCTAACCGGGCCTGTCGCCGGTATCCAATCGGTTACGGTAGTTCTCGACGATGGCTCGGGTAAGTCGGTTCCGGTTACTGGAAATCGTTAGATCAAAGCATGTCTAGTGAGTTACTAAGGTCCTGTTTTCCTTCTAGAACAAAAGTGACTCCGCTTCGGTCTTACTCACCTTCAGTACGAATATCTTACAGGTTCTTCTTCTTTGATGCTCGGGGGTTCTCAATTCCTACAAGGCGCAGTCCAACTTTTCTGCTCACTGACGCAGAGCACGAGTTCTCGCTAGGGCTCGGCAGGTTGCCAACTCCGGCGCGGGCACTGTCACATAGAGTTACGGAAAACGTTGTATAGAGTCTCGAAGTGTGCTGACTAGGAGGTACCCAGACGGAATGCGGTACCACGTTCGAGTTTTAGGCTGCGACGATCATCTGCCATGTCTTGAATCGACGCTGCCGTTCGAATTGTTAGTCCGCAGCAGAAAGGAGCAGTTCCGTTGCGAAATCCTATGGGCGCAGGTTGATGTGGAGAGCATGCAAAGTTGTGGGGTGGCGTAAGCTGGCGCCATGAAATGGACAGTGAAGCTCGTTGCCGAAGGGCAGTCGTTAGTGGAACACGAAATGATTACGATTCAACGCGGCGAATCGATTTCACCAGCCACGACTGGCCTAACGATTGCCGAAGGCAAAGCGATTCTGGAAGGACTACAAGGAGGTATCGTCTCGAAGCAGGTGCAGGACCACAATGTAGCTCCTCGGCACTGTTCGGAATGCGGCAAAGCCTTTCGAAGCAAGGGTTATTATCGATCCACAATCCGAAGCGTTTAAGAACATCGTCATTTTTCCCAAATGAATAAATTACTGTATGCAATCGTGATCGTGATTGTTAAAGACTGGTTGCTATCTTGCAAGAAATCAAAATAGACAAAGGAAATCATTGCCAGCAAAAATGGAATCACGCATAGTATCACTAACGATGAATCGGCCAAGGATCTGTTCTTGTCGCTAGACAAATCCAAGATTGTTTACGTTAAGCGAACAGGTCGCCTCGTCGACGTGGACGGTCCGTTCCCTCTTCCGAAAACTTTTGACATCGATGAGATCTGGATCACCAACCCAAATGGAACAGAGTCTCATCGTGTGCTGAGTGGCCCCATACAGATTGAAGGGCGCGAAGTATATGCATTTCGATCCCCCCAGATATCGCCTGATAATAGGTATGCCTTTTTCCTTATCGATTATTCTGCGACCACCGGCGCGGTAGTTCGCTTAACGTTGCATGATGGACTTGATTAAGTTTCTTTTTACCGCTTCTTCGTTCGATGTTGTCCAAAGGGGACAGTATGCGGGGGATATTGTTGCTTCTCACAGAAAATTCGTGCTCGCCGGATGGTACACATACTGGTATTGGCTATTTGAGTCAGACAACGTCCGAACCTTCGTGTACGACGGAACCAACGGAGGATATTCGTCGAACACAGCGGGGCCGGTTGTCTGAGTTTCAATACAGCGGTCCCCACGGGCTGCATTCGATGTACAGCTACCATGCTGCCGGTGCCATTACCGGGAAGCGCCTGCGTGTAGCGGGAACGCCTCTGGGCATGAACACCGTTAGTCTGGACGCCGGTTATACCTATGATGGCCAAAACAAGGTGACGGCCGTCCAATACCCGCTCTCTCAGTGGAGCAATGGGACGTCACTGCGAACGGACCACAGTATGGCTAGGAATACGACAGCTTGAGCCGGTTAAACGTCATGACTGGGCCCACGGGACGACTGGTCAGCAATGTGACGTATGGACCAGCGGGCGAACTCCTGCAATTGAATGCCAGTGGCTTGCCGGCATTGAAGGCTACCGGCCGCTCTTCGAGATAATTGGCTCCGGGGGGGTGATGGAATCTCTCGGCGTCCGAACGACTGGTCACTGCGCGCGACTCGAAGAGATGATCGTAGATCCCGTGCCGCAACAAACCGGAGCAATCTTGCGCGGCTAAGCCACTCTCATCCCGGTCAACTCGGTATGGCTCTAGCCCAGCCGCTTTATGTTGTAGTAACTTTCAAGCGGCTTGACCTTCAGAACTATTTGCTATAGATTCGTCATGCGGCAGACAGCATTGATGTGGAGGCGAGTCTCGGTTAATTGCCCCGTCCTGCCACGCACGCTTCGGAAAGCAGGAAGCCTTCGGAGTTGCCGGGTTACCGGATCGCATGTTTGTATTTCGCGATCCACCCGTCGAAGGTCTTCAATTCATCCACCAGACTAGACACTCTCTTGTATTCCGTTTCTGGATCCAGTATGCTGGCCACCGCTTTTGTTGACTGGTGAGCATGGCGTCCGCGGATGTCTCCGAGGCTGTCTAAGTTTGGCAAAAGAGTTGAGGGTAGGGCGGTAGCCGGCACACCTAGTGGGCCGAAAAGTGACCAGAAATTCTTTTCTTTGATGCCGTGGTTGTCTTTGACTTGTTTGTAATGCTTCTGGAACATTCGCTTAGCGCTCTCCTCGAGTCGAGTTGGCATGTCCTTGCCCTTTGTTTCGGCCAATGTCTGGCCGGCTTCGATCCGCTCCGAAATACTAACCAATAGAAAAGCTAGCGGTTTCGTTACGCGATTGGCCCCCTTCCAGGCGCTCTTACAGGCGCTCTTACAGGATCGGGTGATCTCTTTTGCCCATGCCTCCAAGTAGCTCTCGATTTCAGCGTGACTTAAAACAATAAAAGCACGTGTGTGCCTGAACTCGCCTCGAGTTTGGATAAGCACCCAAGGGGTGAAACGATGTTGGTAAGAAAATAGCTCTCAACTTGTCGATCTCGCGGCGCAGGTCATTCCACTTCCTCGATACGCCCATCCCTTGCGTTTTCCGTTATCGCTGCTTTGGCTTTCGACTACGTTGTGGCTTTTCGGACTTTTGCGAATGTGTGATGGTCGGGATCATGATCAACCGCTCTGCAATAGTTGACAGGGTCTGGCCCCAGATCCTTAAACGTGCTTCGGTGTTCGGAGTACCAGCAGTGTCGCTCTCAATAGACCGAGCGAACTCAGAGCCAGCCACAAACAAAGCCGAATATGCTTCCTTCACGTCTTTCCGCTTTTTGGCCAGGCAGCGCCGGATTTCTGGCTGTGAGTGGTAGAAGATTAGAGCATCAAAAATGGCTCGATTGAACTGTGGAGAGCCTGGCTTTCGTGCAATATCTGGACCAAACGTTTGCAGCAATTCTTCGATACCAAGGTCGAACTCATCCTTAACGGCAGCTACGCTGCTCTGCTCGTCAGTCCAACGCTTATTCATGTGCTCGAAGGTGTCATCAAGAAATTGCTTCATCCGACCGGGATATCCCGTGACGAAAAATCTAAAGGCGATGAACCGGGCAAATATTTCGATATCTCTCATACGGGGGTCAGGACCAGTAAGCCCCAGAAGGCGTTGGAGAGCATCATCGCTTCCTGTCGCATCATCTATGTAGTCCGAGAATGGACCCGGAAGCAATGCTTGGCGAAGTTCCTGGGGAGAGAGACTAACACTCCCGGTATTTAGCCGTAAGAATACCGTATGCAGAAAGTTTGTATCCTTCCAATTTCGGATTACAACGGTGCGTATCGCCTGGTTACAGAGAGCGTTGAAGTCGGACTCATAGCTTGGATCGCTAGACAACTTCTTGAATGAGATACCTCTTAGATCATCCCTGAGAGTGCGTACGCGTTGTTCTCACCCTCTGCTATTCCCCAATATTGAAGGATAGCTAGCAACCGTTGTTTGCCATCCAATACCATGAACTTGCCGCGGTCCTGTTTGGATTCAGCAAGAACGATCTGGGGAATTGGGAGGCCGACTATTAATGATTCGATAAAACGGCTTTTTCTGTCACGCTTCCACGCATCTCGGCGCTGAAATCGAGGCCTAAGCTGTATCTTATTTCTCTTTAGCTGAGACACGATTGTTTCAGTTGTCCAGTCCGTGCCACTAACGACGGCAGCAACGGTACCGGGGGCTATTCGCTCTGCGACATCTTGTTCATCAGACTCGTCATCAAATTGAAGACCGTCCTGCAAGGCGTACGACATGTCAGTGGAACAAACATTGTATCCGCCCTTAAAACCTCGTGTCCAAATCACTAGGAACAATAAGTCGCATTAGCAAAAGCTATCAAGGCGGCTGGCGAGATGGAAGGCAGCCCGCCTAGCATTGCGCAAATGAAGGATGCTGTTGAAAAACTCGCCTTCGCTGCAAATCGCCAATCTTAGGGGGATCAGAAATGTCTACCCACCGGCTGTCGATCGCTTATAGCGCGTCTAATCGCGCCGATTTTTCGGGCAAGGTCACGCGCTCATCCTGAGGTGAGTTTTTCAACAGCATCGAAGGTTTATGCAACTGGATAGATTCTCGGCGGTGGTAACTCTACCCTGGGCCGGAGACCGTAAAGAAGCTGGGAGTCATGCGGCCTGAGACAGAGGTTGCTGGCCTGAATAGTGGCTTAACGTGCCGTTGATCAGTGCCGTTTTGACATGCAACAAGCCTTGTGCTCCGGTTCGTGTCCAACGCATCTGCTGCTTCTTGCAGAAGCGCCAATTAATTAGTTGGTTGACAGTCGATTCCACGTGGGCGCTGGACACGCGTCCTCTTTGTCGAAAGGTTCTCGCGTACTCGTGCACTGCGGTTTCGTTCGCGTATAAGTAGGACCGAAGCTCATCCAGCTGCGACTCAACATATTGGAAACGCTTTAACTCTCGCGGCGAGTCCCAGGCATCCTCCGCTAGGCCCGCGCGAAAGATCCTCATGCCCCAATCCGCCATTTCGATACCGCTGTTCCAAAGTTGGTATTTGATACTGTTCAGGTTCCTGGAGTGAAACGCCAGTCTGTAGCCGTAAATGGGAGAACGAAGGGAGATAGAGCAGTAGCTTGTGAATCCGGTCCAGCCGCCGCGAAACATGAAACCAGTCCAGCCGATGCTCACACTTCCGGCCGAACCAGCCCACGACGCCTCGTAGCCCGTCTTCCCCATCCGAGAGAACCGTTATTGCCGTTTCCGCAGTGCGCCCGGCACGCCGCAAGACGGCCTGTATTTTCTGCTTGGCCCGTCCGTCCAGATCGCGCACAATGGCGAATGCTTCCCCTCGGCCACGCTCTCGTTCGATGCGGCCAGTGAGGATTTCGAAATGTTGCCGCCCCTGCTTTCCTTCACGCTTTGCTTTGACAAACGCCCCATCGATACCGACTGTAAGATGGTCGGCTTGGTCCGGAGACGTTTGCGGGTGTTTCACTTTCCGGCATAACTCGGCTTCAATGGCCATGCCGATCGCGAGAGTTCGATTCCGGGTCGTCACTGCTGTCGTCCCACCGGTTTGCGGAAGCAGTTCCCGTAGGAGTTCAGCGGCGCGACGGTAAGAAAGCTCAGCTGCGAGCTTGCCTTGCAGATGGCGAAGTTCGGGCAGCAAGCGTGCGGGTAAAAGACGAGTCAACGGCGACATAATTTGTCGCTGCCCGCAAGCCCGGCAGCCCTCGAAACGAGGAGCATCAACCACCAAGCGTCCGAGTACGGTATCTAGTGTGCGTGTCCGGTAATCCTTTTACGTTTCGGGGTGCTTGGCACAAAGAGCAGCATCGAGCGGCTTCGCAGTGCTGCTGTAGTTGTTGCGTAATCACGACCCTCTGCAAACTGGCCATGACTTCTTGTGCAGCAGCCAGCTTTAGTCCGACATCCGATTCTGTTGAACAAGGGTCAGCTTCCACTTGGCCGAGTTCAGCGGTTTCTGAGCGGCCGTCCTCGTTTTCCCATTCCACCTTAACTCGAAAGCGCATGAAGATATCTCCTTCGATACAGATAACCCGGATCGTCAGTTCATTGTCAAGAACCGGCCCCAGCTTCTTTACGGTCTCTCATTAAGGGAAACCGACATGTGACTCGGGCACAGCACGCCGATCAGCTTCGGCCACTTGCACGGGAAGCAAAGCCGCTGCTTTGTCTCTGAGCACTCCTTGCCGATGCTGTTTGCGCCACTCATACAGCCGGCTTGCGTGCACGCCATACACTTTCGCCACAGCATCCACCGTCGTGCCCTTCTTCAACGAAGCTGTCACGATTCGTAGCCGCTCTTCCATTGACCATTGGCGGCGTAAACCCTCTACCGCTTGGAAACTGTTGTTGCTCTCACTCGATCCTTCCATCCCAGAATCGTGACGCAACTTGCCTCGCTTTGCTAGACGGTCCTCACCGTACGCTTACTTACGAACTCGCGGACAGGTGGGCGAAGACGGCCGAGAACTCGTCACGGCCCACAGCTATGGGCATCTGAATGAACTCAGTGTTATCGCCCACCTGGCTGGTTTCTGGAGCCCTGGCGCGGTATAACGTTCCGCAAATGATATCCGCTTCCAGTGACCATCAGCA
This sequence comes from Bryobacteraceae bacterium, assembly GCA_965214005.1. Taxonomy (GTDB): domain Bacteria; phylum Acidobacteriota; class Terriglobia; order Bryobacterales; family Bryobacteraceae; genus Bog-105. Next base: position 5,590,963 of record CBDCAQ010000014.1, on the reverse strand, counting down.
TTGTGGAACGAACGTTAAGCTGCTTTGCGGGGTTTCAGCAGGTCTTCCATACCGATGCGACGGAACAATTCAGCCCGAACGCGATCACCCATCATGTTGATGACCTCCGCGCCAGCATCCGCTGGGTCGATGGTTACGCGGAAGGGACGCTTACCGAAAGGGGTATCGACCACCTTTGCGATGGCACGTGCAACATCGGCAACATCCGAGCCTGCGGGCGCCATGACGTCGTGCCCCTTGTGAACGAGTGCCGGCATGTCCTTGTAAGGACCCTCCTCGTACTCAGCCGCACGCTCTTCATCGCCTGGATGGTCAGCGCTTGGAAAGTGGTTTGTGCCCGTTGTGTAGGCACCCGGAACAACGATCGTGGTCTCAATGCCCCAGCGCGTCAGTTCTCCCGCATAGGTGACCGCAAGCGAGTCCATGGCGGCCTTCGCCGCAAAGTAAGGACCGAGGTAGGGCGGTGTGCCGCCACGTGTGCTGGAGCTGCCAACCCAAACGACCAGTCCTTTCCCTTGCTTGCGCATGATGGGAAGCGCTGCACGGTTTACCCGTTGCGTGCTGAGCACATTGACGTCGTAGAGCTCTGCAATCTGCTCCACTGTAAACGCCTCCGAAGGTCCGAAACTCATATGCCCCGCGTTGTGGATCAGAACATCGAGGCGGCCTGTCTCCGCCTTGATTTGCTCGATTGCCTTATCCACTGATACTTGCGACTGAACATCCATCTCGACAGAACGAAGATCGACCTTTTCAGCGAGCGCAAACTGCCGTACCGCTTCAACCTCGTTTGCGTTTCTGCCTGCGGTCCACCGCATCCCGGCATACACTGTGTGACCGGCCCTGCTAATGGAACGAGCCGATATAGCTCCAAAGCCGGACGACGCACCCGTAATAAGGACTACATATTTGGACATGATTCCTCTCCTATCGCATCTTCTGAAAACGTTAGCTGTTATGTTCGGAGTCGCCGCCTTACGGCCCACTCCCAGCAAGGACGTGACGGGTTTGCGGCAACACCCTTGGTTTAGGCCATTCCCCCATTAACCCGCAGGACCTGGCCGTTTACCCAGCCACCTTCCGGGCCCACGAGAAAAGAGACCATACCGAGAATGTCCGCGACTTCTCCGATCCGGCCGAGCGGCGCCAACTTGCCGATTCCTGCGATCTGTTCCTCACTCTTGCCTTTAAGAAACAGCTCGGTGGCCACCGGACCCGGGGCGACTGCATTGACGGTAATCTTCCGCTGACCAAGTTCGTTGGCCAGAACGCGGGTGAGACCTTCAACGCCTGCCTTGGAAGCGATGTATGCGCCGTATGCCGGAAAATTCTTTCCGAGTACGCTGCTTGAGAAGGTGACGATGCGGCCGCCATCGGCAACCTGGTTCGCAGCCTCGCTCATCACCAGAAAACTGCCGCGCAGATTAGTGGCAATCACCTTGTCGAAGGCGTCAATATCACCCTTCTGAATCGGTGCAAGCGGCATGATTCCCGCGCAATTGACCACGGCGGTGATCTCTCCAAAGGTGGACAGGCCGGCGTCGAAGATTTGCTTTACATCATCTGCCCTTGAGATGTCCGCCGCCACGGTGATTGCTTTTCCACCAGCGGCTTTGATGCTCTTGAGAGAGTCATCCGCTCTCGCCGCATTCCCGGAGTATGTGAGGACTACCGAAAACCCATCTGCAGCAAGACGTTCCGCAACCCCCCTGCCGATGCCGCCGGATGCACCGGTGACGATTGCTGTTCCTGTCATAAGTTTTTCTCCTTTTCAAATGCCTTACGCTCATGAGATGAGCTGGGCACAGGTAAGAATCATGCATAATAAGCAGAGCGACTATGCGTTTAACGCAACTGCGCCAAGCAGACTTGAACCTGCTCGTCTACTTCATTGCGTTAGTGGAAGAGAAAACGATCTCTGGGGCCGCGAAGCGGCTGCGGTTGAGTCAGCCTGCCGTCAGCCGGTCGCTGCAGAGATTGCGAGAGTTGTTCAAGGACGACCTTGTCGTCCGAAGGACGAGGCAATATGAGCCCACGCCCCGAGGGCAGGCACTGTGGCAGGAACTAACAGTCATCCTTCCGCAAGTTGAAAGGCTGATCTCCGGCAAGGAGTTTGATCCTTCTACAGAGCAGGCTGCCTTTCGACTGGCGGCAAGTGACAGCTTGGCGCACCTGTACGGGCCTGAGCTTGCGAAGCGTTACGGCGAGCGTCGAAATCTCGACTTTTCGTTCCAAGCCTTTACCGATAATCGATTCAGCGATCTGGAGGCGAATCGATTTGACCTGTTGCTCGATGCGGAATTCAGGGCGCTGCCGGCGACCCTGAAAAGTGAAGTGCTATTTGAAGAAGAGCTAGTCTGTGCAGTTGACAAGGACAGCCCGTACAGGAAAACGCTCTTGCTTGCTCAATATGTTGCCGCCAATCACGTCTGCATTAGCGTGCTGGAAAATCAGCAGACTGTACCTGATATCGCTCTGACCAAAATCGGGGCGGCAAGACGATGTGCCTTCACTATTCCGTATTTCAGTGTGGGTCTGAATATGGTGGCAGGAACCTCGCTCATCGCAACCCTGCCGCGGAAGCTGGCAGAGCGTCTCGTCAATCCCCTGCAAACAAGACTAGTTTCAGCCCCGGCGGAGTTAACGAACTTCCGTTATCTCATGATTTGGCATTCCCGTCAGGATCTGGATGTTCGCCATCTTTGGTTGCGACAGGCAGTGCGCGGGGCAACAAAAAAGTGGAGGTAGCGCCAGCCCAGACCGAGGTCCAACGCTCCCGCATCGCGACTCTTGCCATGACCCAGTTGGGCGATACGCTGCGCGACGCGCTACAGGGCAAATCAGGCAGTTCCAAGGCCCGACGACCCGCTACTTGCTGCCGCCACCCGAGTGATCGACTCGCTTCGGGCCGTCTTATCCAGCTACGGCATCCCGCCCGACGAACGCGACCACGCGATCCGTATGCTTAGCTGCACAATTCACGGCTACGCAGTGCTCAAGGCCAGCAATGCCTTTCAGTGGAGCAACGATCCCGGAGAGCCTTGCCTGGATGATCCGGTTCATCGATGCCGGGCTGACGAAACTGGGAACTCCCTGAGGGCTAGCGTTAGTCGCGGCTGCCTCTGACCGGAGGGTTTTCGCGAACCCCCCAGGTTTATAAGCGGAAACGTTCGAAGGCATCGCCGGTCCTGTCGATTTGATGAGGGCGACATCGGAACGGACCAAGGCGATGAGGCGATTGCGATTACTTGGAGCCGTCTTGAAACTGCCGCCCTTTCGAACGAAGCTTATACGCACTCTTTGGAGAGGCAGCGTTCCTGGATCAGGCGAATACGCGGCTCCAATGAATTTCAACGCGAACGTTGCCGCTCTGGAAAATCTCGGTCATGCGATCACCGTCCACGATCTCCTGGAGTCGATCGGCGTCTCGCTGATCCCCAATCCAGTTCGGAAAGTTGCAGCCGTGCACCACATTGCCTGTAAAGTTGCCGTCTTCGTCAAGAGTATAGGTTCCGAATAGCGCGAGATTGCCAATTACAGCCGCCTTGTCTTCTTCGGCTGTGCCGTCCTCGCGCAAACCTCCAGAGAACTTAGGTACGTTGGGGTCTGACATCAACTCCACAAAATGTAGACTCTCGTGAAATCAAAGCAGGCCTGTCGGGGTCGGACCAAAGGCTCATATATTTTCCCGTCGACAGTTGCTCGGATGGTCTCTGGTCGCCACATTCCCAACACCTTGTTGTTCGCTCGCAAGATCACATCTCCTGTGCGTCATAGATGCAGCAACTGCTCTCGAAGAAGCACGGGCGTGTCGGTACCGATGGCCATTTGCTGCACGGGGATGCGGCTGGGGTTTGATGCCACAGGCGCGAGGCTCCGTAGACGGCCCACGACGCAGTGGTTGTCAACAGTTCTGGAGGATGCCGCGGTGCAGAATGCAGCCTTCTTGCCGAAGCGACGTTTGGCGATGCCTGGGCGCCCATTCAGCAGTGCTGGCGCGAGCCGAACACAGGCATCGAGAGGTGCTTCACCAGGCGTTGAGCCCGGCCGCGATTCCTTCGCATACACCGAATGCGCGCACAATGGAGCATATCGCACCTGAGGGACTACACGCCCGATGCGGACTCTGGTGGACGTAGCTTCACTTCCTGAATTCCCGGTGCATTCTTGGCTAATTGATCGTTAGGGCGCCATCGCCCTGCGCTCCCGGGAATATTGCTCGCCCTTTCCGCCATAGCAGCTCTCGATTTAGAGATGCGGTAAAGATGAGCTTTTGATGACATCTTCCTTGCTGGCCGCCGATTTTAAGTAAGCGAACCTTCAGGAATGCAGAGGTAGCCTGCAAATGCCAGGGAGCTGCGGGACGCTACGGAGAGGTAAGCATTCCAATTTCGCCGGTGGGCTGCAATTATCGAGCGGATATTGATATTCGCGGGGCTCAACGCTCGAAGCTGATGACGATTTTCCCGAAGGATCCGCGATACAGGTGGTCATAGGCCGCGAGGGTCTCTTCAAACGGGTATACGGCATCGACTACTGGGCAAAGCCGCCACGATTCGAAGGCCCGATTCATGGCTTCAAACGCACTTCTCGGACCGACGGAGTTGGACCTAAGCGTGAGTTGCTTGACCGCGAACGGAAAGAGTGGGATGTTCGATGTGGCACCTCCCAGAAAGCCAAGAAGCGCGATATGGCCTCCTATCTTGGCTGCCTCCACGGAATGCGCAAGGTTCTCCCCTCCGACCACGTCCGCAATAAAGTCGACTCCTTTGCCGAAGGTAATAGCTAGAACTGCGTTTTCCCAATTCGGATGTTGCAGGTAGTTTATGCCGTGGCTTGCGCCCAACTCTTTAGCGCGCTCGATCTTCTTGTCGCTCGAGGAAGTCACAATCACCTCAGCTCCTAAAGCCTTTGCTATCTGCAAGACGAACAAGGAGACACCGCCCGTTCCTTGCACTAACACCGTTTGCCCGGCGGCGACCTTGAACTGTTCAGTCATCGCGTACCATGCGGTCACTGCGGCACAGGGAAGCGTCGCCGCCTCAACGTCGGTCAGGTAGGCGGGTGCGTGCACCGCGATCTGTTCGTCCACGACGATCTGCTCGGCCAGCGCGCCGGAGATCAGGTTCCCGAGCGTATACTTCGATTCCTCTAATTGCGGTGGACCTTCGAGCCAACGAGTTGCGAAATTTGTCAGGATCCGATCACCGGGTTTGACCCGAGTGACTTTATGTCCGACCCGGATCACCGTTCCGACGGCATCGCTCCCTTGGATGATTGGAAGGGCCAAGCCGGGGTTGTAGACTCCCTCGACAAGCAGTCTGTCCCGCGCGTTCAAGGATACGGCGCTCACGCGCATAAGCACTTCAGTGTCTGCTGGCGACGGTGAGTCCTTCTCCACCAGCCGAAGATTTTTGCGGCCAAAGCCGGCCAATTCCCAAGCTTTCATGCATTCCTCCTACGAAGCGGCCTAAACTCTGGCGACGGCGGCAGCAAAGGCAGCTCGCTTTCCACAGCAAGGCCAAGCGAGAGCAAACGAACGTCCTGATCGGCAGGGCCAAGAAGTTCCAGGCCGACAGGCAATTCACTGGATGTCAGGCCGGCGGGAAGTGCCAAGGCCGGCAGACCGGCGGCCGAAGCTGGGTGTGCGTTTTGGGCCAGCGCTACGATGACCTCGGTTTGCACACCGTTTAGCATCAGTTGGTCTTGTCCGATTGCGGGTGCTGTAATCGGCGTCGCCGGGACGAATAGTGCGGCTACTGCGCTGTCACGAAACATGTCCGCGAAGAGCGCCCGCAGCCTGGGGCGGTGTACTTGTAGTGCCTCAAGATACGTGGAAGGCTCCAGCCCCGTGTCGAGGAACCTCTGATAGAAGCGAGCGACATCAGGTCCTTTGACGCTCTCGAGCAAGGCTTCAAACGTCAGTCCTGTTCCACTGAGGGCAAGGTAAGCCCGCATGTCGTCGACCGCCTCAAAGGCGAGAATGGGACCTACTTGATTCAACATCTCGGGCAGCCCGGGCAGCTCAACTTCAATGAGAATGCAGCCGGCCTCCTCGAGTCGGTTCCTCGTTTCTTTCAGTGTGGCTTCGACATCGGGCGCCAGATTGCTCCAGAAGTACGCCCTCGGAACTCCTAGCCGGATACCTGCCAAAGAAGCGATCTGTGTCGCTGAGCGCGTAGTAATGATCCTGTCTATTAGGTCAATGTCCCGGACACTGCGCGCCATGGGAGCGATCTCGTCGCGTGTGTGGCTCGCCGGCACCGTTCCGCCCGAGGGGTATCGACCCGATGACGGGCGGAATCCGACCACCCCGCAGAGCGAAGCAGGAATGCGGCTTGACCCGACCGTGTCCGTGCCAAACCCCGCAGGCGAAACCCTTGCGGCGAGGCCGGCCGCCGTCCCTCCACTGCTGCCGCCCGGAATGCGATCGCGGTCGTAAGGATTATGCACAGATCCGTATTGGAGATTGCCGGAGGTCACACCCATCGAGAGCTCATGCATGTTGGTCTTGCCAAATAAGAGCGCGTCCGCCTCAAACATCCGCTCGAGCAGCGGTGCATTCGCTTCTGGTTTGTTGCGGGCTAATCCGGGTGTGCCGGCCGTGGTGGGCAGGGCAAGAGTCTCGATGTTGTCCTTAACGAGAAGCGGTATGCCGGCAAATTCACCCAAGTCACGCCCTGCTTTACGTTCACGATCCAACTGATGTGCGGCCGCAAGAAGAGCGGAGTCATTTTGCGAAACGAAGATGTTGAGGGCACTAGCTCGCTTAGCCTCTTCGATGAGGACCGAAACGTAACTCTCTGCTGTGATTGCGCCACTGCGAATTGCGGCCGCAGCTTCGCTTGCGGTCAGTGACACCGTCGAACGCGGCAAATTCATCGTCGTCGTCATAACAGGCCTCCTACTTTTGGGCACTACGTCCCGAACTAGTTGTTAGAGGAAACAAGAGTGGGATGAGACTCATGCATCCTTAGCATGCGAAGCTATGTGTGACATGCATCTGGGCAACGTGGATTTGAATCTGCTCCCTGCACTACAGGCGCTGCTTGAGGAGCGCAATGTCACCCGTGCTGGCAAGCGCGTTCATCTCAGTCAGTCTGCAATGAGCCGGGCATTGGAGCGACTCCGGGAGCTTTTGCATGACGACCTGCTCATTCGCTCTGGAAACAGTTACGAGCTCTCTGCACGCGGCAGCTTACTGCTGCGGGAATTAAACGTCCTGGTTCCCCAACTTGAACGGCTGTGGGACGGAGTCGCGTTTTCCCCGTCCCAAGCCGACGGCCGCATTCGCCTCACCATGACGGACTTTGCAAGTGCGGCGTTATTGCCCGGTCTCGTGCAAAAGCTGAGTCACATGGCTCCCTTGCTACGCCTGGAACTGCTGCCATGGCAGGAAGACTCTTTTGACCAACTTTTAGGCGGGAAAACAGATTTGGTCTTCAGCCCTCTCGCGGCGCCTGTACCTCTTCGGGTCGAAAGACTTTTCGCCGAATCCTTCGTTTGCCTGGTTGCTAAGGAGCACGCTTTCAAAGGAAGAATGTTCTCTCTCCGGCAATACCTTGGGGAAACGCACATCGCGATTGTGACGCAGCCCGGGCAACAGACACTTGTAGAACGTCCTCTAGCCGAGGCAGGCTATAGGCGCAGGATCGCATTGCAGCTACCGTTTTTCATGCCAGCCGTACACGCGCTCGAAGGAACCGCACTGGTTCTTACTTGTCCTTCTCGCCTAGCAAGGGACGTGATATCGCGATATCGCGTTCGCGAAGTAAAAGCTCCGCCCGAACTGCCTAGTTTCGGCTATTCAATGGCTTGGCATCCTCGAGTGGATGGAGAAGCCTTGCACCTGTGGTTCAGGGAACTGGTCATGAATTTAGAGGCCTCTCGCTAGCCGTACCGAACACGGCGCTGCGCCTGTCACTAAGTACCGAGCAGTTCGGCGGGAAAAACATGGATTCGTTGAACAATAACAGCCGCAGTGAAAGCATTGCAATAACTAACCCGAGAGGGCTGCTGCGATCGGTCCAGGTCCGTTTCACTACGAAGCATCCGTTTTTCTACATCAACGAATACCAGGAGTTCGCCGCCGAAAACCGACGAACAGATCTGAAACTGGCTCTGCGAGTGATGAACGTGTGTTAGCGACCGCTTGAGTCCGCCTTCGTCGCACCGTTTGCTGCCTGGATAATGGGATTCATAGTTAAATGCAAACACAAGCGATCGAGAGCCATGGCGTAATCGGGAACATGCGGTCGGCGGCATTGGTGGTCCTTACCGGATCGATCGACTTCTTCTGCTTTCCAGGCTTTGACTTCCCTACTATTTTCGCGGCGCTCCTCGATCCAGTTAAGGGTGGCGTCTTCCGGATTGATCCGGAGATGAAAACGCTGCGAACCAAACAGCTTTACCTGCCGGACACCAATATACTTTTGACGCGCTTCCTTTCGAGTGACGGCGTGGCCCAGCTTACCGACTTTATGCCGGTCACTGCTGGAGATCGTTCCAGCCCTTATGCCCACCAGGTCATTCGTATGCTTTGAGTGGTGCGCGGCGAAGTACCGTTTCGGCTGCTCTGCGCTCCGCGATTGAATAGCCGGGCGGCTACGGAGACACCTGCCGGTGGTTTCCCAAAGCCGAAACCGTTGCTTGCTCCGTAATTTCAAGCCGACGCGACAGATGGCAACTGAGCTTTTCGACAGGCTCCAGTAGGGCGGTCTAATATAGAGGCAACCGTAGCAAACGAGTTGACATTTCGTGCGCCGCGATGCGGTGCACAGATGAGGCACTCGGAGGCAACAGATCCCGGGCAATGGAAGGAAATATCAGAATGGTTCCGAACCAAGAGGCGGCGACTAAGCCGACTTCTCGCAATCTAAAAGCCCGAACACACATCCTTGACACGGCACAACGCATTGTTGGGATCAAGGGCTTTTCGCAAGTAGGTCTTAATGAAATCCTGGCGGCTGCTGGAATTCCTAAGGGGTCCTTTTACTATTACTTCTCTTCAAAAGAGGTGTTTGGAAAGGCGCTCCTCGAACATTACTTTGCAAAGGATTTGTCACAGATTGACGAGTTCTTGTTGGTGGAAGACCGCAGCGCTCGAGATCGTCTCGTGGCATACTGGGGCTTCTTCCGAGCGAACCAGGAGCATCAAGACCCAATCGGCAAGTGTCTCGCAGTGAAGCTCGGTGCGGAGGTTTCTGATATGTCAGAAGATCTGCGCCTCGCACTAAAGAGCGGCACCGCGGCAATTATCGCTCGCCTCTCACGTGTCATCAAAGAAGGCAAGTCAGACGGCTCGATTCCAATTGCTGGCAGCCCGGTAGCAACTGCGAACGCGCTCTACCAACTTTGGATGGGCGCAAGCGTTATGTGGAAGATCTCTCATGACCGCACCGCCTTCAGCAATGCCAATGCGGCGACCGAACGGATCCTTTCCGGTGAAGCCCTTTGAGCACCAGAAGCTGCACACTACGGCTGAGCAACTTCGCTTCGATCGGATTAGCCGAACATTTATTTCAGTTGCATCGAGTTCAAGACGGGCATACGGAATGCCAGGCTACTCCGGTAAGCCGGAACGGTGAGCCGCTACGCTGCCCGGATCCCGTAGAACAGGTCCCTTGAATTCGGCAACTTGCGAAAGATAGACGAATGGTCTATACTCAAGTCAGTTTAATAGTCGACCGGTTTACTACTACACGTGTGAGTTGTGAACAGAGGGGGCTACATACATAGCCTTCGCTTTTCTCATGCTCTCAGGATTCGAGAAGTCGCCGCCAAAGGCCATGTGAATGACGCCATCTGCAGCCCGAGCGCCCCGCGCCAAAATCTCGATATCATCCAGCGAGCCCCGAAGAACATCCGCGCCTAACTTCTCCAGACGTGCGACTGACTTTTCAGATCGTGCCAGACCCGTAACGGTGTGGCCACCGGTGATCAACTCCGTAACGATCGCAGGACCGGTCTGCCCCGAGCCACCAGTGACGAAGATATGCATGCTCGTTCTCCTTATTGTGTTCCCAGACCGTCAGGGTGGATCTATGCCGACGTTTGTTTGCCAAAGTTGAGGTTGCCCCTCAATCGCTAGAATCATCGGACCCCACCTATTCTTTTCGCATGTGCCCTTCGAACGCGAGTTGTTTGAGAGAATGACGGTCGCTCGGTTTCTCTCTGCTTTGTAGGGCCTCTGGCAGTCGGGATGCGTCTCCCAGACGGCCAATGGCAAATGCCGCTTCTACTACGAAGCCTTTTGGAACAGAGAGCGTCATGCGCGCCCGTTCATGATCGAAGCCCACCATACCATGCGCGTGCCAGCCAAGTTTAATTGCCTGCAGCACCATAAAGCCACACGCGGCTCCTGTGTCGAACGAATGTGTGGGCGATGGATGCTCCTCTCCCGTTTTTGGTGATCGGGATGTGGTCTTGGAGACCGCGAATATCAGAGCAGAAGCCTGGTTCGCCCAATCCTGGTTGAACGGAACCAGCAGACTGAGCAATGAGCCCCAATGCGGCGTATCGCGAAGAGCATAGACAAAGCGCCATGGCTGCGCATTGAAGGACGAGGCTGCCCAGCGCGCCGCTTCGAGCATAGTCAGTAGCGTTTCATGCGGCATCGGTTCTGCTGTGAAAGCTCGTGGCGACCAACGCTCAAGAAACAAGGGATCGATCGGATGCTCGGCAGTTCTACCATTCACGTTCATAAGAGGCTTTCTCACTTCGATCTTGGAGTTCTTAGCGCACCAACAAGGCCAAACCCACCGCAACCAAGAGCAGAAGGCATAAGATGTAGCCGAGTAATTGCTGCGGGTCGAGTCCTAACGGATGTGAGACTTCCGCGGCGAACTCGGGATCGATCCAAGCGGTACCCGGAAACAGTTGTGCGAAGGCGAGCCCCACCCAATACAGGGATGCGGCGGCTGCGCCGGCGAAGAACCACGGCAGCGTAAGCGGATGCACTGCAAAGAGGCAGAAGAGCGATAGCGTACCTGCAAAGACGCCCATCAGCATAGTTTGGCCGTTATGGAACTTTGCATGCGGCGGCCAGTGCGGATTCTTCATGTGCATGCGCGCCGTAAACGGGACCACGAAGTCGGCAAGCACTCCACCGAATCCGTACACTGCAACGAAAGCCACAATCCACTTTGCGATCGCCATATTTGACTCCCACTGGTTCAGATGCGATGGGTTCAGAAGTGAATATCAAGAAATAGCGACGAAACGCGTTCGAAGACTCAGTCCCTCGCGGCGCGTCGCAGAGCCCCAGGCGTAACCCCAACCAAGCGGCGAAATGTACTGATGAAGTGCGATGGAGAGAAAAAGCCGACCTGGATAGCAACCTCATCCACCGTCGCCATCCCTTCGAGCAATATCTCAATCGCCCGTTCGATCCGCTTCTCGATGAGCAGCGCGTGAGGCGTAAGGCCTTCACTCTGACGGCAGACCTTGATGAAGTGATGCAGGCTGAGACTTGCCGCATCCGCCAATTCGGGGACCGAGATCCCGTCCGGGAGACTTTTGTCCACGAGTTCGAGCACAACGCGTCTTGCTTGTGGAGTAAGACCGCCGGCGCTTGTCTCTTGGTGTCTGTGCTGTTCAACGACGAGCGTCGCGACAGCGGCGACTGTCTGCCGCAGTTGCGTGTCGGTGCCGTCGAGAGAAGTGGCAACCAATGTCTGCACGATGCTAGCCAGCAGATCTCGTCGGACGAGGGGCCCGTCTACCGCGCGGTTTGCTCCACGTGCTGCTGCGAGTTCGGGGCTGAACAGGAGCTGGAGTGTGTCTGCAGCTCCTACGATACGTATCCGTTCCGGCCGCTCTGTAAAGGATGTGATGATGCTTCCGGCTCGCAGAAACTCGTGCGACGGTCTCCCTTCGTCGCCTTCAGAGCGCAAGACGTGACTGGGTGAAATTTGAAAGATAAGGCGAAACGTGCGCGTTGGCTCGAGGTCTACCACTGCCCCGCGGTGTCGGAAGCGAACAACGACTGCCGTAGCTCCGTACGGTGCCTCTATCCAGCGGAGGAATGCTGGGGGTCCGAGCCGGGCGGTGATTTCGTCAAGAACTTGGATGCGCGACATAGAAAGCCACGTGGCCTTAGTTTATCTCTCGCAACATGTAGATTTGACTCTCACGTTCGGCAATAAACATGGACCGCGTTTGTTTCCGATCAGCTCCTGACTCGGCGGGAATCCGGACAAACCTAAGTCGTGGTAGACAGATTCATCGTGGTCTGACCTCTACGAGTCGGCGGGCTGAGACGGCTCCTTATCGGGTGGACTGAGATTCCTTAGCGCGCCAGATACGCGGAATGAGCTGCGAAAGCTGGTTTTGCTCATCGGATACTCTCCGGACTGCCCAATGCCCGGTCCAAAGCCTGTCGAAATGTCAGCAGCGGTTGGGGCAGGATGTTCCGTATTGGCATGGGATTTCCGCTCATATCGACACTGAGGCTATCCACCATGCCTTTCATCGCGCCTCCGGGGAGCTTCGCCATGCGTTCAATAAGCGGAGCGAACACACCCAAAAACGTAAGAGGGATCTGGACCTTGATGGGCCGTCGATGACCCAGGGTGTCAGCGGTGATGTCGATCAATTGATTGATCGACAGGATTTCATCGTTACCCACGTCGTAACACTGGCCATATGTGCGCGGATCTTCGAGCACGCCGACCAGGTAGTAAGCCAGGTCATCGACGGCGATTGTGCGCATCTTCGGGGAGTCACCACCGAGACTAACAGCGACCCGCCGCCCGGCGTTGCTCACAACCGTGTCGAATCCGCGCCCACCAACGCCGACGATGTATCCAGGCTGAATCACGGTTGCATCAAGCCCGCTGCCCAGCAGCAGTTGCTCGGCATTCCATCGCTCGCGCAGCCACTCGCTCTTTTCATCGGGCGAAATTCCCAGGGACGTGAGGTATACAACGCGCCGCACGCCCGATGACCGGCAGGCGGTTATTACGTTGTGCACTCCGTTCTTTTCAATTTCCATGAATCTCGGCCGCGCAGAGCTCGTCTGCTGAGGTGACAACGTGTGGATGGTAATGTAGACTGCCTCGACCGACGCCGTGGCGCGCTGAACTGAGGACAGGTCGGCAATGTCCCCCTGGACAATCTCGCACCCGGCGGCGGGCAAGTCCGCTAGCTTGGCCGGATTTCTCGCCAGACACCGTATGGCATAGCCTTTCGCCACCAGGGCCTTCGTAAGATGTCTGCCGACGAATCCAGACGCACCGATAACCAGAACTGTTCCCATGATTCGTCTCTTCTGAACGATGCAAAATTATGCTGAAAGACCTGCTTCGTCTTAGCGGGTCCCGAAATAACCAGGCCCGTTGAGGTCGGCGAGCAACCCTGGTCCCGTGGGCTCCCAGCCAAGCTGCTCACGAGTGCGCTGACTGGAAGAAGGATTGTCCGTTGCGGCGACACCGGCGAGAAAGCTGAATTGCTTTGCCGCTTTCCTGGTCGATAGGGAGTTGGCCGGGATGTTCAGTTGGCGGCTAATCGCTTCGGCGATGGAACGAAAGGCGATTCCTTCCTCCGCCACACCGTGATAACGTTCGCCGGCTATACCCTTTTCGAGTGCCAGACTGAAGAGGCGTGCCGCATCGCGCCGATGCACGGCGGGCCAGCGATTCTGGCCATCACCGATATAGGCGGAGTTGCCTTTTTTGCGCGCGATTTTGATCAGCAACGGTACAAATCCGGTATCTCCGTCGCCATGAACCGTTGGGGCAAGCCGGACCATCGTTGCGCGCACCCCCAAAGAAGCCAAGGCTTCGACCTTCTCCTCCGTTTTCGCGCGGGCGATGCCAGGCGAGAGGGGATCGGGCTCATCTTCTTCTGTCGCCGGTTTCCCGGCACGAAATCCAAGATGCGAGAGGCCGATTGTGCCAAAGGTAGTAACCAGAGGTCGTGCTGATCCCTTCAAGGCGGCACCCATCGCGTCGATGGCGCGCCGGTCCGACGCGGCGGATACGGCGAGGAAGCGCGAGACGATGCCGGTCGGCAGTCCACCAAAGAAAATCTGCAGACGCTGCCTGAACGGGACCTGTGTAAGACCATGCATGAAAGCGAGGTGAATCACCCCGTCTGCCGCACCGGCCGCACTGTACAGGTTCTCCATGTCATCTAGGCTGCCGGGATAGGGCTGGACCCCTTTTGCCGACAACGCCTTTGCTGCCGCTTCCGACCGCGCGAGCGCAGTGACGGAATGTCCGGCCCTCATCAGCTCTTCAGTGACCGCCGATCCAATAAATCCCGTTGCACCGGTTACAAAAACTCGCATATGGCTTCTCGTTTCTTCCTGACCGGCAGGCCGTGGTCCGTGGCCGATGGGCTGTTTCCGGTCCACTGAATCAAATGTAGCCGCATCCAGTCGGATTATCTATAATCGGAAATACAATTTCGTTTATCGGGAGTCCACACTGGACCCACTATCGCAAATCATTGGACTCTTGAAGCCGCAAGCAGTCGGCTGGCGCCTAGTCGAGGCGCATAACGCGTTCACCATTAGTTTCCGGCCCGTCAATATTGTGGTCTTCGGCCAAATGATTGAAGGAGCTTGTCACGTCGAAAGGGCAGACGGCATCAGTTTCAACGCCGAGGCCGGTGACTTCATGCTAATGGCCGCGCCGCCAAACTGGACGCTTTCCGCGCTCGGTGGAGGCGTCGCCGTTGATTTCTTAGCGGCCACCGAGGCCCCGGGACTACTCTTGTCCTCCACGCCCCCGATGCATGTCACTCGGTTCATCGCTGGAAACTTTGAATTCGCTCCCGCCAATGCCGATCTCATCTCGACCCTGATGCTGCCCATCATCCATGTGCGCGGAAGTGAGATCGTGGCCGGCCGGTTAGCCACACTACTGGCGACCCTGGGCGAAGAGGCGCTAAGCGATCGGCCTGGGCGTTCGCTGGTGCTGAATCGTCTCCTGGAAGTCATGCTGATTGAAGCGTTACGCTATCGTTCTCGCGACATTGGTGAAGGTGGCCGGGGCATTTTGGCTGGCCTGGCGGACCCAAAAATCGGACGCGCGCTTCGCATCATGCACGCCGACACCAAGCGGCCATGGACGCTCGCCGAACTCGCCCGCGAAGTGGGCATGTCGCGATCCGCTCTCGCCTCGCGCTTCGCACAAATTGTCGGCGTTCCACCAATTGAATACCTGGCCAACTGGCGGATGACGCTTGCGAAGAGCGCATTGGCATCATCAGAAGTGCCCATGACAGATATTGCTGAGATGGCCGGGTATCAATCGGTAAGTGCATTTAGCACGGCATTCAAGCGAGAAACCGGTTACTCTCCGACGCTCTATTTGCGGTCACTTCGGGAGTCAGTATGAATTTTAAATCTAAACGTGCAGCTAGAAAAAGTCGGTGTCGCTGATTTCTCTCTTACTTTCCCCGTTTGATGAATTGGCGCGTCGCACCTAGGCTGCTGAGCTACTGCTCAGAGCAGAAGTTCAACAGCCACCGATTCCAAAGCGAGAGACTTGCTGGCTCCGGCCGTCGGCAGGTTCGCGTCCGGAAACGCGGCGGAGAAGGCCAGGCGCGGCCCTTATAACCTTCGAGCACCAAACTTTGAACACAATCTAACTTAGCTCAACTTTTCCTCCAACAACAATGTCGCAAGTAGCAGAGTTAATCCTTTGGGGTCAGGAAGCCTAGAGCAATACTCACCTTTCAGCGCCGAGGCGCATTAGCAAACAGTAGCGCCGTTTGTTACACATGAGTAACCTCATCGACTAGTTCTCAGCTACACAGGATGTTACGGAAAACTGCAGCTAGAGACCGGCCGAGTAGTACCCCGGCTCTGGTCTGGAACGTATTGACAGAATTCGTTTCTGTTGTCACCATGTCTTTATGGCAGCAACGATGGAGCGCGCCAGGAAGTCGGGGGTCAGGCTGCTGTTTAGGCTGAGGGATGGTTGAATCCATTTCCTTTAAACGACTGACTTTACGGGCTGTGCTGCGCGATGTGAATCCGATGGTGATCCGGATCGTGGAAATCTCTGACCAGCTTCGGTTGAGCGAATTCCACGACATCTTTCTGACGATGCTTGGTTGGGATGGCGATCTGGGATACATCATCCGTATACAGGGGCAGGAGTTCAATAGCTTTCGCCGGAATACGCGGTCGAAAGCCCTGCACGATTTCCAGCTTCACCGCCAAGAGAAGTTCCTGTACATCTGCGACACGCTGCATCTGTGGCAGTGGGATGTCCGCCTTCTGAACATTCAGGAGGGAGTGGAAGGAGAGTACAATGCCGTTTGCTTGAGTGGCCGCGGCGCGGCGCCGCCTGAGAATTGCGGTGGTCCAACTGGCTACCGGTTGATGTTGAAACGGCAAAGCAATGAGGCCACTCTATGCGATCCGGCTCTTCGGGAGGCCGGAATTTAAATGCTGGCAGAGTCGTGTCCGGATGAACCTGGGGGCACTTGGGATCTGTTGCGAACGGTATTGACGGAGGGGTTAGGAAGCATCGATTGCAGACTCAAAGAGTCTGGGCTGCTCCAGCCGGAGCGGTTCGATCTGGCGGAAACCAACAAGCGGTTGGCCGCACAGCACGGCAGGTTTCAGCGATGAAGTTCCAAATAGAGGTAGTATGCCTGGACGGCGCCTGTGAGATCAACGCCACACGGTGCTGACGATCGAGCGGCCCGAGCTGGCAATGGAAACCTTGGGAATGAGTTTGGCTGAGGGAAAAGCGCTGCTGTCGGGCGTGCAAGATGTTGTGATTGAGCAACAGGCGCAGGAATATCTGGAGCAGCAGCGCGCCTGTCCCGAGTGCGGTCGGCGATACACGAGCAAGGATGCTGGCACGACGGCGGTGAAGACCGTCTTCGGCTCAGTGCCGGTAGCGAATCCTCGCTGGAACTGCTGCTCTTGTCAGAGCGCCGGTCCGCGGACGTTCCGTCCCATGAGACGGTGGCTGAAAGAACGCACCAGCCCGGAGATGATGTACCTGGAAACGAAATGGGGCTCGTTGATCCCGTTTGCCAAGGTGGCGGATTTGCTGTGTGATGTGTTCCGTAGCTGGTTTCCGAAGTTCCGACCGCAACCGGAAGCAACCGAGCCACAAAGAATAGTAGCCTGACCCCCGACTTCCTGGCGCACTCAACCGATCAGCACAGCGTTCGTGGAATCCACGATTAACCAGGTCGTCAGCAGACGGTTCGTCAAGAAGCAGCAGATGGCATGGACGCTATGCGTCGCCCATCTGGTTCTACAGACACGAACAAAAGTCCTGAATGAAGAGTTGGATCAAGTCTTCCGACGATGGTATCCGCAGTTCCGACCAGAGGTCGCTTGCTCCCCGACTTCTGGCGCACTCGATCGGATATCGCAGGTACCACCGCAAGTACCACAAAATATTATCGCGATAGGGCCTCCATTTGAATAGATTTGAAGGTGAGATGGGCAACATTCAACCTGCGCCTGTAGCATTTCGCAACGCAATTACTATGCGTACCAGAGGGGGCAATGCTCCGCAATTTGGCAGTTATCAAAGACAGATACCGAGGATATTTCCCTCGTTCTCCAAAGCCGGTTTCCATCTCTCTATCAGCTCCTTGAAGGCGTAACCAACCGGTCGAATATTTCTATCAAGATCGCATAAGCCGAGAGAATTCACTCGGCCGTTGTTCTCACGAAGTCCGGTTTCCCAATCCACTTGGTCTTGCACGCTGTACCAGGTGAAGCCGACGATGGGGATGCCGTCCTGCTTCAACCGATGCACATTTGCCCACTCCTTTTTCAACCATTGCACTGCGCCCTCCGCAGCGAAGTTTGTCTCCGTATGCATCACCGGCAATTTGTAGCGTTCATAATACTGACGCGTGATCGGATAGTAGCCGAAGATTTCGCCCGATAGCGAGATCGTCCCGTCCGCATGGACTGAATTCTCGTTGGTCGAGTAGTAATCGTTTCCCATAACGCAGCGGTGACGAACATGGTGCTGCAGAAACCAGTGATATTCATCTCGCGTCATGCCGTTGTCGAGAAGAAACTCGTAGATCGTTCCATTCACATGATGCCCGTAACTCAGGTCCAACGACAGAAACCGCTTCTCGTTATACCGGCGGGCCGGATCTTCACAGTCCGGATCTTCGGCATGAAAATATTGCGTCGATTCACTTTGAATGAAGATTGCCTGTGGATTGATCTCCAGCACGGCGTGCATCGCCATTAAATTTGCCTGGCAAAGATGTTTCAGGGCTGTTACGAAAGCCGTGTCTGAGGAGAGGCGCTCGTTCCACCACCCAAACTGAGCGGAAAACATAGCCGCAATATAGATCTCATTTACGGGCGTGTAAAAACGGACCCAGGGGAAACGGCGCGCAAACGCCTGCGCATATGCTACAAACAGCTTGGGAAACTCCGGATTTTGGAAGTTGCCCATCCAGTCAGGAACACCGAAATGGCATAGATCCACAATCAGCTCTGTCTTTTGATCGTGCAAAGCCTTGAATGTCTCGTCTGTGAACTTCCAATCGTATTTGTCGGGTCCTAAATGGGTGGAAAAATAAGGCGGCCCGTACCGAAGAGTGTCGATACCCAATTCCCTGACAATCCGAAAGTCGTCCCGCCAACGATCGTAGTGTTTAGTCTTTTCGAGTTCGTCTTGCCTAATCGTCCTGCCGTTCCATTCGATAGTCGGGTAGCTGTTTTCGATACCCGAAGCAAACATAAAGTTTGACATGGTGGCCTTAAAGAATATCTAATCGGCCGCCGTCCACAACCAGCGTAGTTCCGGTGATGAATCGAGCTTCTTCCGCAGCAAGAAAGCAGATTGCAGCCGCGATGTCTTCCGGCTCTCCTACCGCTCCCTCCACTTTCTCCGCACCGCTTTTTATATTCGGGTTGTCCCAAAGCATTGGCGTATTCACCGCGCCTGGAGCGACGCAGTTGATGCGAATCTTGAGCGGAGCGAATTCTTCGCTTGCTCCTCTGGTGAATGCTTCAATGCCTCCTTTCGAAGATGCATACGGAACAACATTCTTGGTTGTCTCGTGAGCGTGCACCGAACTCAGATTGACGATCGCACTGCCCTTAGGCATATGCGGGACCGAGTACTTGCAGAACAAAAAGACCGAACGCAGATTCACGTTCAGAACCTTGTCGAAATCAGTATCTGGCAGCTCGACAATCGGCTTGAAGGTCATCATTGCTGCGTCGTTCACCACGACATCGATCTTTGCCCATTTGTCCAACGTCAACTTTATAGTTGCTTGTATTTGCTCTGGAGAGCCGACATCGCATTTTGAAAAAATCGCCTCACCCTTCGCCTGCACAATCTCCTGCACAGTCCTATTTCCATGGTCCACATCCAAATCGACCACAACAACCTTTCCGCCTTCCTGGGCGAAGCGTTTACAGGTAGCTTTGCCGATCCCCGAACCGCCGCCGCTAACGATACAAACCTTGTCCTTAAACCGCACGCTATCTCCTTTTCCTAGTAGACTGATTGGCGCAATCGCGAGGTTCGTGATCTTCTGCGACTGCTTACTTGAGTCTCTCCGAGAGCAAGTGCTCAGCAATTCGAATCGCATTCGCGATAATCGTCAGCGAAGGATTTACCGCGCTGGCCGAAACAAAGAAGGAGGCGTCGACCACGTAAAGGTTGTCCAGATCATGAGCCTTACAGTTCACATCAAGGACGCTCGAAGCGGGGTCAGTACCCATTCGGCACGTGCCGTTTTGATGCCCGACGCCTTCGATCGGGATACGCTTCTTGAAATAGGCATGAAGAGGCAATGAAGTCGTGGCATGGCCTGCTTTCTTTAGCACGTCTACCCAGCGGTCTTTTAAACGAGCGAACGATTCCTCATTGTTCGGTGTATACGAAAGCTGTATCCTCTTTGGTGCTGCGTCCGTTACCGAGTCGGATTCGTTTGTGGTGCCGGTATCTCCCGATGGGTGTGCGCCCGAAACTCCCGGCTGCCGATTCTCAGCACTTAACGGGGTTGTGTTGTGGATCGACACCCGGTTCTCCGGGTCCGGAAGATCTTCGGTGGTAAGCCACCACGGCATCGCGTAGTGCTTCAGGCCTTCAAGAACGAAACCCGGGGTGAAGCTGGGCGCATCGCTGCGCATCATCTCGTGATGAAAGCTCCCGATCGGCTGTACCTGTCCCAGCGGAAACGGATAGGCCGGGTCGCTGTCCTTCAAATAGAAGTCGTTGGTGCCCCAAGTCTTTGTGTAACTGTCTTCATTCCGTTGAGTCGTTAGGGCCAGAAGGGCGTCAGCTTGGTGATACATGAAATTGCGCCCTACCTGATCGGAACGGTTCGCCAGCCCCGCGGGGTGCTTGTCGTTAGCGGACGCCAGAAGGACTACGGCCGAATTCACCGCTCCTGCGCAAAGAGCGAAAATCCCGGCCGAGTAAGTTGCGGTGTGACTGCTCTGCACATCGGAACCGGCGTGCACTACTTCCACTTCGGTGACGGCCGTGCCGGCGCTGTTCGTTAACAGCCGCGTCACGCGCGAGTTTGTCATCAATGTGACATTAGGCAGGCCCAAGATTTCCCGAATGCAGTTGATGTCGGCATCCGATTTTGCGTGAACCAGACATGGATAAGCATCGCAGGTATCGCAGCGGATGCACTTCGACGCGAGCGGGTCCGCGTCATTCCTCTTAAGCCCTAAGGGCATTGGAAAAGTGTTGATGCCAAGCTTGCGCACAGCATCCTCGATATCCTGCATGTGTGGTTCATTCGGAAGGGCCGGGAAAGGATACTTCTCAGAGTGAAACGGTTCAGTCGGATCGAAAGAGGAACCATAACCGCCGGGCCGCGAAGGCGCTGTTCCCAGATCGCCGTGGACTTGATAAAGCTCCTCAGCTTTCGTGTAGTAAGGTTCCATGTCCGCGTACGCAATCGGCCAGGCAGGAGACACACCGCCCTTGTGCTGAATGAATCCGAAATCTTCCGCCCGCATCCGAAACATTGCAGCGCCATATACTTTGGTTTGTCCTCCCACGAAATAGGACTGCTGAGGATGCAGATCTTTACCCTCTTTGTCCTGCCAAGTCTCTTTCGTGTGATACCGGTTGTCGAGAAAGACCGCGCTTGTGTCCCAGTTCAACTTTTCTTGCGGCATGAAGGGACCGCGTTCCAGGATCAGAATTTTCTTTCCGGCTTTCGCGAGGTGTAGCGCAACAGCTCCGCCCCCCGCTCCGGATCCAATCACAATGGCGTCGTATACGGAAGGCATCTATTTACAGTACTGGATACTGGTTACAATACCGGGATACTGGACGATTACTCACGACTTTCAGGTTGATGCAATGGGTATTGACAGAGAAACGGACACGAATAGCGGGAATTCGGATGAAGTTTTGCGCAGAGAATTCGATCCGGTCCAACCGCGCGCAGATACCCCTCGGCAGCGGCCAGCATGCCGAGAAGCGGCGCTGTGAAATAGACCCAACAAGCGGTCCATAGGTCGTCGAAGAGAGCCGATCCTGTGGTCCGGGCTGGATTGATGCTGAATCCCGAAACCGGTGCGAAAAAGAAAATATCAAGCGCTATCAGCGCACCGACCAAATAGCTAGTGTAATTCGCGATGTTGGGCCGGTTTGACGCCCAAAGAACGGTTCCCATGAGCACTGCCGCCATGAACACCTCCGCAAAAAAAGCCGCAGCCGTCCCGTACACTCCCGGAACGGTTACTGCATATTTCACGTCCGGGTCAGCGATTAGACTTCCCAGTATCGATGCAGATATGCCCACACCTGCGATCCCGCCTGCGAATTGATAAAGAACGTAGAACAAACAATCGGCGGCGGAGATTTTTCCCAGCCGCAGGTAGGTGAGGGTAATTGCGGGGTTGAAATGAGCGCCGGATCGCTTTCCTATTGGGGAACGGATAATCAGAATCGCCGTGACACCCATTGCAACTCCCATCACTGCTCGTCGGGCCGCTGCGCTGGGTAGCACGGAAACCAAAGGCAATGCCGGATCGAATAACAGTACCGTGAACACGCAAGCCGAGATCATAAAGATTGCAAGCTCCGCCGCCTCGAATAGGTAAAGCGGCCATTTCATGGATTTGAACCTTTGTTAGATTGATCGAGATCCGGGAGCAAGTTTCGTTCCTGTAAAACGCTGTCCTCACCCCCCATTGCGATGGCAGGCAGATTGCCGTTCAGTTTGTCGGGCCGGATTACGCGTTCCAGCTATTTGGTGTACCCGAACGGCAATGCTCGAACGGGTGTACGATGACAAGCTAGGAGACTTTCATGCGTATTAGTTCGACAAGGCATTTGCGAATTATACAGACTTTCGTCCTAGCAGCTTCTGTTTCTACCGCCGCAACACCGCCTGACTTCAGTGGGAAATGGGTGTTAGATGCCAGCCGGAGCCAAAATACCAACGGTGCCACGATCGAACTTACGATCCAGGAGCCGGACGGCAAGATCGACTACCAACGAACTCTTCGGGAAAGAAACGGTAAACAAGTGCAGACCACCTTTACATGCGCACCCGGCGGGACGGCGTGCGAGCTCGTCGAGAACGGACATAAGGCAAAAGTCTCTCTCTGGTACGACGGCTCAACACTCATGATGGCGAAAACCGGGGGCCCGAGTCACGACGCCACAACTGAACGGAAGTTTGATCTGTCTCCTGACGGAAAGACGTTAACGGTTGAATTCACCAATTACTCTGGCAGCGAGAAAGCACAAAAGTTGGTATTCACCAAGCAATAAACGCAGTTAACCTTCAGTGAACGAGTCAAGGTGCCTCGCTGCTGAAACTCGATGACTGAAAAACTCGATAGCTCGCTCTCTACACAGAACCGGTTTCAGATCTGGCTGGCAATTGAGGAGCGCACAAAGCCTCAAGTCTATGACCAAGTGTTTGAGGCGGCTCGAATTTCCAGCCTTAGCTATTGGTTGGGCATTGTCTTTGCTGCCGCTATCGCCACATTCGGACTTGTACTCAATAGCCCCGCCGTAATCATCGGGGCAATGCTCATTTCGCCGTTGATGGGACCAATTATGGCGACGGGCTTGGCTCTGACTCTCGGAGATCTGTACCTTTCGATCAAAGCTCTAACGAATCTCGTCGTCAGCGTCGGTTTGGCGGTTGCCCTGTCCGCCTTCATGGTTTGGTTGTTGCCATTCCATTCCACAACCGCTGAGATCCTTTCTCGCACAAACCCGAATCTACTGGATCTCGGTGTGGCCGTCTTTTCCGGGCTTGCCGGGTCGGTTATTGTATGTCGAGGAAGCGACACCGGTGGTGTGACAGCATTACCGGGAGTTGCCATTGCAGTGGCATTGATGCCTCCGCTGTGTGCCATGGGCTTCGGCTTTGGCAGCGGGGGCAATCTGGCGATCGTCGGCGGAGCGGGCCTGCTTTTTTTAGCTAACATTGTCGCAATTGTCAGCAGTGCATTCGTCGTGTTTCTTCTTGTGGGAATGAACTCGCAGTGTGTTCGGGACAAAATGAGGAAATCACAGGAAGAAGATCCGCTGGCGAAGCGCCTGACGCGGGGTCCTCTCGGTCGACCATTCAACGGGAGAGGACACCTCATCTGGCGCATATTGATTCTCCTCGCGCTCCTGACATCAATTGCTGTCCCTTTGAGGCGAGCGCTAATGCAAGTCGCCAGCGAGACGGTCACACATAGCGTCGTAGAGGCTGCATTGAAAAAGCTGGCTCCGTCAGGTTCCGTTGTCTCTCGATCGGTTATATTTGGGCTTAACACGATCTCCGCGAAGGTCATTTCCACAAATGCCATTCCTCCGCTGGCTGTGAAACATGCGGAGAAAGAAATCGCAGACCGCACTGGAAAGAAGGCGACCATTACGGTCGAGCAAGTGGAAAGCAAGAGCGAAGTAGCCGAGATGCTCGCCCGAATGGACACACCACCGGCCACCCAAGCTGTTCAGCAAAAGCCCAAAGAGCTGGACGACATTCGTAAAGACTTATTGGCCCGCATCGCTCCAGCGGTGTCCGATATTTGGCCGCCAGAAGCATCGCTACAGAGCTTGGATGTGGACCTGAATAAGAGCGGAATTGTATTGAATGTCAAGTATCAGGCCACTAAGGAACTCGATCCAGTGGCGCAAGGGCTGATCCTGCACAGCGTGCGCGAAAAGCTGCAGACGCAGAATGTGGCGCTCAATGCAAGCCGTGAGTCTCCTCAGATCCTTCATCGTGAACGGAGATAAAGGAGTAATCGTCCTATGAGCGATTTTAAGCTGATGCTGTTGCGGGAGGTCTACTTTCCGGCGATCTCTACCTTAATCGGCGGCAAACCCACGATGTCGTACGTACTGGAGGCAATACCAATGTCTGCAGCGTCAAACCCGGCGAGAATTTCGCGGCTGATGCTGTCTTTCAGGCCACGAATGTCGTGAGTGCGGCAGAGGAAGCGAACAGCAAGTTCAACCCAGTTATCTGTAATGCGAAGGAAGACCCGCGGGTTCAGGTCTGCCGCTTCGATGAAGAAGCGATGCTTCAGGCGATCGAGCTCAGGCTGAGCCATATTCGCGATGTCCATCGTGTAGCGCCGCACAACCTCGAGCATGATCTGTTCTGCGCGGTTACGGTCGTTTTTGTACGAAATAGGCAGATGCATCTCTTCCCAGATATATGGAAACTCCCGTGTGTAGTTGTAAACCGGCTCCTCGAAAATTTGCGCATTTGAGATGGTAACAATACGGCCCGAATATTGCCGGCTCATTACCCACATGCCTGGATCTTGGCTTTGCACTGCGGGAGGCTGTCCCATCTCCATGATGACGGTTTGGATAAAATTCAGCGCGATCACATCGCCGCGTACACCTCCCATGCTGATTCGGTCACCGACATTGAAGTTTTTGCCGCGGAGAATCACGAAATAACCGGCGAAACTTGTAACCACCTTCTGGAGCGCAAAGGCCAGTCCTGCGCCGAGAAGGCCTACACCGGTGGCCAGGCGTGCCGGATTGTCAAACCAAATCGAGACGAAACCGATAATACCGAGCAGGAAAGTAACAAGACTGACGCCCTGACGAGTCCAAAAGGCGGTTTTCTGGCGAGCTCCTCCAATTTTTTGGGCCAAGGAACGAAGTCCTTTGCCCAACAGGTAAAGAGTGGTGAGGGAAACTATAGTGAAGAGAACCTTGTGGCCGTTCGTGGCATTAAAGCCTAGGAGCCTAATTCCGGCAATCTGGACGTTCTGATCACGACCTACGAGTTGAACGAATTGTTGAAACATTTTGCTTGTTCAGTAGATGCGGGTTGCGAATACATACAGCTGAAAATTAAACCTTCAAGCTGGCAATATCTCCAATACAGCTTCCCCAGCTTTTCAGCAGCGGGATGTGCTCGAAGCATTGGGCACTTGCGCCCAATGCCTGAGGTGTGTCAGGCCGATCAGTCCCGACATTACCTGACCATTCCAGAATCGCCACTTCGACGTTTCCAGCTCAGCCACTAGGTGGCAGCGAATCGCTCCCACCGAGCGCCATATTGGCAATCTTTGCCAATCATGCTACGGTGAGCCGAAATCTTCATCAGGAAAGGATCCCCTATCATGCCTACCCGCAATGTGAACTTAACCGAGGAGCTTGACTGTTTCGTCCTGACTAAAGTCGAGAGCGGTCGCTACGAGAACGCCAGCGAAGTGGTACGTGCGGCGCTGCGGACACTGGACCGCGAGGAGCAGCAGTACGAGGCGAAGCTTGCGGGGCTGCGCTCGGCCATTGATGAGGGCGATGCCAGCGGCATTGCCGAAAGCAATGTGTTTGCGCGTGTCCGGGAGACGCTCAACACTTCGACGCAGCGCTGACCCATGGATGTGTTTCGTTTCTCTTGCCTCGCCGAAAGCGTGCGCACTACGCCTAATAGTTGGGCACAATTTTGCTGTACAAATCTAAACCAACGTTTGAATCTCGTATGCGTGTGAATAGTTACTTGGATGTATGACTATTAACTTGCCGAAAGGATGGAAGACCCGGACAGGTTTCTGATGTCCCGCCATCATGGAATCCACGAGGACGACCCACCATTCGAGATACTCAGCCCGATAAGGCGCGATTTTGGCGGCTTTTTCCGTGATGCACAGCTTCAAGTTTTTTTCTAGTTCTGACACGACAACGAGAGCATTTGATTCCGGCGGGTCAGGCAGCTTTCTTGACCAGCTCTGGTGTTTGCGGCCGGAAGCCCGGATACCAGCGTCGAAAGGTATCCTCCCACTCTTCGTTGAGTACCCGCGCGCGGATCTGTAGAAGCAAGTGGGCGCCACGTTGTGTCCACTGCATTTGTTGGCGCTTGACCATGCGCTTGCTCACCACCTGATTGACTGCTGACTCAACGAAGCTGGAGGCGATGCGTTCTCGGTTACGGTAGCGTTCGCCATAGTTGGGCAGGAAGCTCTGGTTGCGCTTGATCTAGATATGTAATTCTTCTACGCCCTCCAATAGTTTGCGAGTGCTCTCGTCTTTGCCTTTAAATCCCGCCGCATCCAAAACCACTTCCAGATCCTGCAGTTTATTTAGTGCCTGGAATGCGTTGCCGTGCCACAGGTACCACTTGATGCTCTCTTCGCCCAACTCGCTTTCCAGCCGCTGCGCCACGCTGCAAACGTGCTCGCGAATGGTTGAAGCATGCACTGCAGCGGCGAGTCCGTCGGCAACACCTCTTGCAAAAGATCTTCACTACCCTGAAAGCCGTGTCGACGCAGTCGACCTACTTCAGGAAACATGGCTTCGTGTTCACAAATCGCGTCATACGTACCGACCCGGAGAGCCCGTGCTTCCTTGGCTATACGGAATAGCACGACACGTCCAAATAGACGCCTACCGTCGGCGCAAAGCTCGCGTTCGCGAACAATCAATGGAGGTCCTCCCCGAATTCCCGACTGAGAAATCCTCCGCGCCAGAGCTGCCAAGTTTCGAAGAGATCGTGGCAAAGCTTCCACAAGGACAACGGGAAGTCGTAACAATGCTAAAGGCGACAGGAATGAGCCTGGAGGAAGTTGCTAATGCGACGGCGTCTAGCGTAGGGGCTGTCAAACAAAAGGCGCACCGGGCATATGAGCACCTGCGTCGAATACTCAGAGCCAAGGCCGACGCGAGGAAATCGTAATGAACTGCAATCGGCTCGACGACCTTCGAAACCGGGGGAACAACGGCGAAGCAGGACTTAGCGCCACTGCGAGAGAACATCTCCAGGGCTGCGAGGACTGTCGCGAGCTGCAAGCTTTATGGGAATCCAGCGAGTCGACGGTCGTGGAGATTCCGCTGTCAGTGCAAGGGGAGATTCATCGACGAATCCTCGCGGGGTTGCGACCTGTTTCGCCGCTTTTCCCAGACAGCATTCTGATAGCGATCTTGATCCTGCTCGTCGCGCTCGCGATAGTGACGGGAGTCGGGATCCTTGGTCTCGCAGGGTGGCGATTGTTCGCGCCATGGCAAGCGGGCATCATCTTCTCGCTACTCGGCGGGAGCACATTGTCGATTTCGCACGTCGTAATCCGGCAGATGGTCCCGGGTGCTCGCCAACACGTTACTCCGCGCGGCAATGGCCGGCATATTTTTGTGCCTTCTGGCCGCGTTTGTCTTCGTCTTTCCGTATAAGCCTGACCCACATTTTGTTTCGAAGGGCCTCAAGTGTTGGTCGCTTGGCTTAACTGTTGCTGCGGGAGCAGTCATACTCTTCTCCCTTCTGTTAAGGCGCGCCGCGTGGCTCTCTCCAAC
Organism: Bryobacteraceae bacterium; assembly: GCA_965214005.1. Lineage (GTDB taxonomy): Bacteria > Acidobacteriota > Terriglobia > Bryobacterales > Bryobacteraceae > Bog-105. The sequence continues at coordinate 5,563,268 of CBDCAQ010000014.1, read as the reverse complement.
AAAGTTGGGATCTGCTGCCGGATTTCTTGGCGGACTTGCGGGCTTGGCCGTTCTAGAGATTTATTGTCCCTTCCAGGATCGAGGCCACGTTGCTTTTTGGCACTTGGGAGCAGTGGCCACAGCAACCTTCATCGGCAGAGCCATAGCTGTTACGGGCGCGACGCTCCGGGATCGTCAACGCCCATAAGAGCCAGTGATTTCTAACGCGACCGTAACTTTGCGACTAAGTGAACGAAGTAGCTTACGGGGCGATCGCTAACACTTCGTCGTCAGCCGAGATCCCCTGAAACACCCCAAAGGAGAAATTAGGATGAGAACGGCAATACGAACAGTTTTGGTCACTACGGGACTACTTAGCGGGCTTACCGTGAGCTTGTTATCCGCTCAGACAAGGGACGACAAGAAAATGTCGGATGACAAGATGTCCGGTGAGAAGATGTCCGGTGAGAAGATGTCGGGCAAGAAGATGTCGGGCAAGAAGATGTCACATCAGGAAATGATGGACAAGATGAACAAAATGTCTGCTGAAGATAAAGCCGCCATGTTCGACAAAATGACGGAGAAAGACAAAATGTCTGCCATGAAAATGGGCGGGCACGACATGAGCACAATGTCAAATCAAGAATCGATGGACATGATGGGCAAGATGTCAATGCAGGAGAAGGCTGACATGCTTGACAAAATGCCGATGGAGAAGAAAATGTCCATGATGAAGAGTGACTCTATGATGCAAAAGAGTAAAAAGATGGACAACCCGGATAAGGACACGACGAGCCATCAGTAAGGGCCTCCGAGAAAGCGGGCGGCCTAAGACATCAACCGCCCGCCAGGCGAGCTTCGGCTACGAGGAACGAAGACTGAGGTTTTTCTCGCTGTAAACGACACTCGATTGTTCAAAGCCGTGCGATTCGGATTCATAGCGAGTGCATCAAGTAGTCGGGGAGCAGCGTTGCGCATAGGGTTGAGAGGTGCCAACTACCCTTCCATTCAAGCGCTTGGTTTTACGAGCGGTTCTCCGTCAGGTGAGCCCAATGGTCATTCGCCTCATTGCGGTTCCGGATTGCATGGAACTCCCAGACTTTCACAAAGTGATTCGCGCCATTCTTGGATGGGATAGCGATCTCGGATACATCGTTCGCGTCCACGGCCAAGAGTTCAACAGCTTCCGTCGGAAGACGCGGTCGAAAGCGTTTTGCGAACTGAAGCTCCATAAACAGGAAAAGTTTCTCTAAGTCTGCGACACCCTCCACATGTGGGAGTGGGATGTTCGAGTGATCGATATAGAGGAAGGCGCGAAAGGTGATGACCTTTCGGTTTGCTTGGGCGGCCGCGGAGCGGCTCCTCCCGAGCATTGCGGCGGACCAACCGGATATCGGCTGATGTTAAAACGGCAAGAAGAAGGTTCCGCTATGTCCGACCGACTCTTGCTGGCCGCCGGCATAGAGTTGTTTCGGAGGCTTGCCCGGATCAACCGCCTCACAAGCAGGGATGGTTTGAAGTGATCGCTGGCTAAAGCGTGGTCGCGCTTTAAAGGGATGAGCCTGGAGAAACACCGTCGGCCAAGTGCTTTGGATTTGTGCAAACCTACGACGACAAACCGCGGCAGCGCTTACGGGAGTTGATGAAATCGCAAGGCCTGCAAGAAATCAGCAGGTGGTATTCATGTCCGATGGTGGCGAGAATGTCCGCCGGATGCAAGAGTATCTCCATCCTTTCAGCGAGCATCTGATCGATTGGTTCCACATCACCATGCGTCTAACGGTTCTACAACAGCAAACCAAAGGACTCAAGCAAGAGCAGCCACAAGCAGGGGAAGACATATCGAAGCGTCCGGCAAGCGTAAAGCATCTGCTCTGGCATGGCAATACCGAGGAAGCGCTCGAACGACGACGATGGTATCCGCAGTTCCGACCAGAGGTCGCTTGCTCCCCCGACTTCTTGATGCACTCGCCGGGAATTTGTTGACTAAGGAGCAGGCTTCGCAACTCATTCACGCTCCCAATGCCGAGACGCTGAAGGGCAAGCGCGGAGATCATGCGGCGCCAGCTTCGGAATTCCCATCTGTTTGGCATGCGCAGCACGACTCACCAGATGACCTTAGCCGTAATGCCCTGCCCTCAATAGGAAGGGCGTAGTGTGGGCGCACGTGCGCTAAATAATGCCGCGCCGCTGGTGCCGATCTCGAGCAAATACAACTTCTGCTCGGGCATGCCTTCATTCAGACTACCGAACAGTACCTTGGCACGCGCCAGAATTTGGTCGAAGCCGTCAACGATCGCCTGGGGCTTGACTGTGAGGAAGAACATCGCACGGCAGATTGACGAACCAATGATCCAACAGGTTTTTGGAAAGATCCGAGTTGCCGGTATAGGCGCGTAATGAAATGAAAGACTCCTCCGCAGAACATTTCCTTCCTGAGATTGTGGATGCTGCGCTCTTGCCGGGGTTGCATTCTCTGGTCACTGAGACGCGGCGGTCGGTCGCGCGCGACGTGAACGGTGCTCTGGTCCAGTTGTATTGGCAAATCGGACGACGAGTGCACGTCGGTATTTTGGCGCAAGGCCGGGCCGAATATGGCCAGCAGATTGTCGCCCCACTGCGGCGACAATTGGGCTGAACACAAGAACCAAGTGCAACAATGTGTGGCTTAAACGAGCGCCAAGGTCACGACGCTCGCGCAGTGGTGCGAATGTCTAGGCGTATCCGCATTCGGATTACTCGGCCATAAGCCAGTGTAGGAGATTGAAGGAGTTCTGTTCACTAGACGCCGCAGGTGAAGGGCTGTAAAATGGGGTATATGGAAGAGGCAGAAGACACCTTCTGGGACGGGTGTGATCTTCTCCACCGAGACCCAAAGAATTGTTCATGGTACTCCTGTACTTCGGGGAACTCGACTGCCGGCCGATGCCCTCGTCGGTAGCCTTGAGTCCTACCACGAACTGAGCGGCATGAGTGAAAACGAGGCTATTGACGCGACCTTGGAAGACTTCCCTGGCACTCCAGGCGGTAAGAGCACGCTGCGTACGCTGCTGGCCTACCAGGAAGTACATTTGCATCAACTCCAGCCTTGAAGGCGATCATTGACGAAGGCGTGCCAGAGAGGCTAGCTGGCCGTTTGTCTGGTCATAAAGCCTCGAAAGTGCGCGCTGAGGGGTGGAGGTCGATCAAGAACGGCAAGCTGTCGGACCTGATTGAGGCTACGTTGGCTATACCCGCGGGGGAAGATCCCCTTCCGAAGCACGGGCGACGATTGGCCATCGTGCTCAGCCCGGAAGGGGATCTGCTGATCGATTTCGCCTATTGGACACCCCCGGAGAAGGTCACTCCTCCCGGGAAAACCACGATGATGGGGCAGTTCGAGATCGCACCGATCGCATTGATGCCACCCAGTCCGACGTTGGGTGTCCCCGGGAACGCACTCACAAGGTTTCCGGCCTGCACCTGCGTACGCACGGCATCCTGCGAATGGAGTTGCACACGAAGGCCCGCGGCGATAGCCGCGTCCGTCCACATGACGGGGGTCACGTCCCAGATGGGCGTGTAGTGGATAGGATCGCTTGGCTGCTCCTGAGGGACGTTGAATGGATCTCCCTCACCAGATAGTGCAGAAATTAGACCTTGACGCATGGGATTATTATCGCCGCCGATGCCGTTCACCACGGGGATAATCGCGGCCCGAGACGATGGTGGTTCGTCGTTCGCGATCCCAGGGGCTGCATTAAGATTAGGGGCGTAGGTGCTGTTCTCAAGAGCGGCGATCAGCTTTGAGGAGGCGTCGGTATGAAGGTAGAGGTTGAATTGGCCATCGACCCAGCCGCCAAGCATGTTCAGAGTCACCGTTTTGCGATCGTAGTCAATATCGACGACGCTGCCGCTCTTGCCCGTCTCGTTAGCGACTTGGGGGGCGTTTAATACCAGGCCGATGCGGTGCCCCTTATCGTCCTTGTCCCCATCTTTATCCCTCGCTGATACGATATGCACGAGCGGGCTGTACTTCGCATCACCCGCGGCGCCGGGCGCAAAGTCCGCGGGTGGAAAACCGTCGGGACCAGGCACGAGCACGTGCGTTAGCCCAAAATCGACCGTACCCTCGAAGATGAGCATGTCGAGGTCTTCGTTATAATGGGCCTTCTGCACCGCTGGGGTGCCAAGGGCGTTCAACATCTTGTTCGAATAGTTCACCCCGCGCCGTTTGGCGTCGGCCTGATCCGAAGACTCCGTTATCACGTACCAAACGGTCCTTCCATTGGGCGTCTCGCCCTTGTGAAGAGGCAGTGTCACCGTCTCATGAGCGATATCGATACTGAGCGCCCCAGGAAGACTGTATGTGAAGATGCCGACCGAGGGGTGGGCGCGCCGCGGGTGACCGTCAGCCATCGCGGGGTCGACGTAGCCGAAAGCCGACGTCAGAACGACTGCATAAGCGGCCGTCGCTGCGAGCATGTGTCTGCTAAATTTCATAAATATGCCTCTCTGAGGTTAAGCCCTCGAGCGTACATTCGTGTGAACGGCAGAGAAAGTTATCAACCGGCGAAAATAATAGTCGGTCATTATTTCCTCCCGTGAGTGAAAGCGCACCTGCCCGCGTAACTCTGAGCCGTTCGTGCCCGCATACGAATGCGCTTCAAGAAGTCTTATGAAAACTCACTCCCGTTGTTTTGTCTTTTAAGCATCAGTGGCTTGTCATTTGCTTCCGGCGCCTAGCCATGGACGCACCAACCGCGAACGTGGAAACTAACGGTTTTACGCGGGATGCTCACAAAGGCACAGAGCGGCCTGTCGAGCCAAAACAGACGGGCTATCCATTAGGAGCGCGCCAGGAAGTCGGGGGTCAGGCTGCTGTTTAGGCTGAGGGATGGTTGAATCCATTTCCTTTAAACGACTGACTTTACGGGCTGTGCTGCGCGATGTGAATCCGATGGTGATCCGGATCGTGGAAATCTCTGACCAGCTTCGGTTGAGCGAATTCCACGACATCTTTCTGACGATGCTTGGTTGGGATGGCGATCTGGGATACATCATCCGTATACAGGGGCAGGAGTTCAATAGCTTTCGCCGGAATACGCGGTCGAAAGCCCTGCACGATTTCCAGCTTCACCGCCAAGAGAAGTTCCTGTACATCTGCGACACGCTGCATCTGTGGCAGTGGGATGTCCGCCTTCTGAACATTCAGGAGGGAGTGGAAGGAGAGTACAATGCCGTTTGCTTGAGTGGCCGCGGCGCGGCGCCGCCTGAGAATTGCGGTGGTCCAACTGGCTACCGGTTGATGTTGAAACGGCAAAGCAATGAGGCCACTCTATGCGATCCGGCTCTTCGGGAGGCCGGAATTTAAATGCTGGCAGAGTCGTGTCCGGATGAACCTGGGGGCACTTGGGATCTGTTGCGAACGGTATTGACGGAGGGGTTAGGAAGCATCGATTGCAGACTCAAAGAGTCTGGGCTGCTCCAGCCGGAGCGGTTCGATCTGGCGGAAACCAACAAGCGGTTGGCCGCACAGCACGGCAGGTTTCAGCGATGAAGTTCCAAATAGAGGTAGTATGCCTGGACGGCGCCTGTGAGGATCAACGCCACACGGTGCTGACGATCGAGCGGCCCGAGCTGGCAATGGAAACCTTGGGAATGAGTTTGGCTGAGGGAAAAGCGCTGCTGTCGGGCGTGCAAGATGTTGTGATTGAGCAACAGGCGCAGGAATATCTGGAGCAGCAGCGCGCCTGTCCCGAGTGCGGTCGGCGATACACGAGCAAGGATGCTGGCACGACGGCGGTGAAGACCGTCTTCGGCTCAGTGCCGGTAGCGAATCCTCGCTGGAACTGCTGCTCTTGTCAGAGCGCCGGTCCGCGGACGTTCCGTCCCATGAGACGGTGGCTGAAAGAACGCACCAGCCCGGAGATGATGTACCTGGAAACGAAATGGGGCTCGTTGATCCCGTTTGCCAAGGTGGCGGATTTGCTGTGTGATGTTTTGCCAGTAGACGATTCCGTCAATGCGCAGACGGTCCGAACTCTTTTACATACGGTGGCGGAACGCATGGAAGAAGAGCTGGGCGAGGAACCGCAGGGCAACCTGTTCGAAGGATCGGAAGCGGAGTGGGAACAACAACCCATGCCGGATGGCCCGATCACGATAGGCTTAGATGGCGGATACGTGCGGGCTGCGCACAAGCAGGGATGGTTCGAAGTAATCGCGGGCAAAACTGTGGTTGCCTTCCGGCGCACCGAGGAACAGGATGTTCCAGCGGATAAGTGTTTCGGATTCGTGCAGACCTACGATGACAAACCCCGGCGGCGCATGTGGGAACTGCTCAAATCGCAAGGCATGCAGGAAAACCAGCAGGTCGTGTTTATGTCCGACGGCGGGGAGAGCGTGCGCCGGGTCCAGGAGTATCTACATCCCTTCAGCGAACATCTGATCGACTGGTTCCACATCACCATGCGCCTGACCGTGTTGCAGCAACAAACGAAGGCTCTCCAAGAGCAACAGCTCCAGACTGGCACTGAGATATCGAAGCGGCTCGACAGTGTGAAGCACTTGCTGTGGCACGGAAATGTCGAGGAAGCGCTGGAGCGGGTGGACAGCCTGATTCTGGATCTCAGTCTGATTCAGGCGCGGTCGGCTCCTGCAAAGAAATTGGCGAGGGGGCCTAGCGGAGTTTGAGATCTATATTCGCAACAACCGCGAATTCATTCCCAACTTCGGCGAGCGCTATCGGAACGGAGAAACCATCAGCACCGCCTTCGTCGAATCGACCATCAATCAGGTTGTCAGCAGACGCTTCGTTAAGCGGCAATCGATGCAGTGGACGCTGCGTGGCGCCCATCTACTGCTACAGACGCGGACCAAAGTCTTGAACGGAGAACTGGACGACCTCTTCCGTGGTTGGTATCCGAAATTCCGACCGCAACCGGAAGAAACCAAACCACAAAGAAAGGCCGCCTGACCCACGACTCCCTGGCGCGCTCCAGCCTGGAGAGATGCCGTCGGCCAAGTGTTTTGGATTTGTGCAAACCTACGACGAAAAGCCGCGCCGGCGCTTGTGGGAGCTAATGAAATCACAAGGCCTGCAAGAAAATCAGCAGGTGGTATTCATGTCCGACGGTGGCGAGAATGTCCGCCGGATGCAAGAGTATCTCCATCCTTTCAGTGAGCATCTCATCGATTGGTTCCACATCACGATGCGGCTGACAGTTCTACAACAGCAAACCAAAGGACTCAAGCAAGAGCGGCCTCAAGAAGGGGAAGACATATCGAAGCGTCTGGCAAGCGTGAAGCATCTGCTCTGGCATGGCAATACCGAGGAAGCGCTCGAACGACTGGGTAACTTGATCATGGATCTGAGTTTCATCCAGGCACGTTCCCCAGCTGCAGCAAAAGTTGCCGATAGCGTTACGGAGTTCGAGACATACATTCGCAATAACTGCACGTTCATTCCGAACTTCGGTGAGCGTAGACGGCAAGGGAAACCATCAGCACAGCGTTCGTGGAATCCACGGTTAACCAAGTCGTCAGCAGACGGTTCGTCAAGAAGCAGCAGATGGCATGGACGCTGCGTGGCACCCATCTGGTTCTACAGACACGAACAAAAGTCCTGAATCAAGAGTTGGATGAAGTCTTCCGACGATGGTATCCGCAGTTCCGACCAGAGGTCGCTTGCTCCCCGACTTCTTGATGCACTCCTAAGTTATTCTGCCAGCCTTTTGTATCGCTAGATGGATGGTCATCCAATTGTTGCAACCCAGCCGGCCACTTCAGTGCGGACATAACCTGCTCAGGGAACTAAAGCCGAAGGTTCGCAATGCATCTGGCGATTGTTTTCAAAACGGGTTTAATCCTTTGATGCCTTTCGGACAGCCAGGAACGTTTTGGGCTTTCAAAGCATTGCGGAGCGATGGCACGGTGTCCTCATCGAGAAAGCTGCCGTCTGTTGTTAACAAAGCGGCTTAGTTTCAGGTCACGCTTGGCCATCAGTAGGTTCTGGACCAGAAGTGCCGAAGCTTCCGGCCCGCCTCGGTTTCACCTCAATCAACGACAGCAGCCTGACCACCCCACAACTTTGCGATGCTCTTGTCAGCGCGTTTGATTAAAGTACGGCCTCACTCTCAGCTTAAGAAATACAATCGGAATTGCCATGAGCAGAGCACCGATACAAAAAGCCAACGTGATGGTCTCGATACCCACTGCCGCGGTCCGGAAGGTTGCCAGCGCTAGCGGAATGAAGAGCAACACCGCAGTAATCAGACCCGGCGAGAACCTTCCACGCGTCAGTGCGAATGGAGCCACATGAAAACATGTTGCGTTTAATAACATAAGCGCAGGGAAACCCAGAGCTACCGCGGGCCACACTGGCGCAATCTCGGCAGCGACGATTCCGACGACGATTCCAATCGCGTTAGTGACGTAGAAGTCGCCCCACTGTGCGGGTAGGTGGAGTACTTTTCGAGCCCAGTTCCTCCAATCAAAAACGAACTCTTCAAGCACATGCAGTCCATACGCAGCAACACACACCCAGGTAAGCGACTGGAATATAGACATCGTGGATAGTAGACCTTTCATTAAAAGTTGGTCAAGAGAACACGGACAGATCGTCGCCGAAGTTCTTCGCTTCGTCGCTTCCTCTTCCGGTGGCTTCCTGCAAGGGGAAGTAAACGCTAAACCTACATTGGCAGTCAAGGTATGTCGGCAAAACCAGCGCGGGCTTGTTCGAAACCGGTAGGCTCGACACCTGGAAGGGCCAGACTTGGAATCAAAATTGTCTGATACTTTGCCCACCATGTAATATCAGCTGGTGATCGCCCGTCGGATCCGAAGATCAGCATGGCTCAGAAGCTGCCATCTGCCTTGTAACTTGGTCGAAGCTAAAGTTCTGCTGCACCAAAAGTGGAAGACTGATTCATACCCAAATCAAACGGCGCCAAAGTCGGTTGGCGGAGCGGTTATGTCCTTATTAGAAACTAAGAGTAGTCAATCCAAGCCGGAACGAGAGACCGTTGATTGCGCCTTGGGCGGGGTAGCACTTAGTACTCTCCGGTTCCGGCTAAGTTCAGAAAGGCGAATAGCTCACTGGATTTCTAACCCGTTGCCTAGAGTTGCCGGCGGAGACGTGTGCCTACCGCCGGCGTCGTATTCACCTATTTGCTGTTTTTGCTTCGCCCGCATCCTCCTTACGCGCCAGTTCGGGCGCCGTTGCCAATCTCCGCAGCCCATCAATGTACCGGGAGTGTATGGACCCAAGTTCGGTGTCGTCGGACGCGGGGTAAAGAGATTTCCAATCGGCGGGATCTATACTCCGAAGCATGCCAATTTCCCTCTGGTTCATTTCCTGAATGTCTGCGATGGACACCTGGTCCGCCTTGCCGCGCTCTGCCGCTGCGCAATAAGCACGGCTGCAGAATAACGGAAACAGGTTTTCGTCTTGTTTGGTGATTCGTCCATCGCCGTTCAGATCGCAAGCATATCCACACACACTTTCCTGGACAGTCTTTCCGTTGTCCCGCTCAATGAACGCTAGATCGTCCGAGTCGACCAGGCCGTCTCCGTTTACATCACCTGGCGCCCGAATAATGAGCGCCAAGAGACTCGCCGTATTGTTACCCTTCTGGGGGTCATCGGCTAGTTCCTCGACCTCTGCCCTTAGTTTATGGATTCCGGCATTTTGCGGCCACCAAGTTAAGAAAGCAGTGGACCCTTTAGCGCTGACTCCCTGCAGAATCTTGCCGGCAATCATAATGGGTTTCGGCGTCGACTCTGGCTTGAGACAGAATCGGAAGTGGGTACGCAGAAACTCCTGGTCGGTCACATCCACTCTGACATCTCGTGTTTCCAGCAACTTTGAAACGGCTTTGACGCGCAACTTCATGGGATGGTTCTGGAAGCCGAGCACAGTCCGTTTCGAGATACCATGTTTCCCGACGGCTACTAAGGAGTCGTCATCCGTGTGAACGTCTTTCGGTCCAAAAACAACTGCGAGGGGTGCCACCACTGTTATCTTGCTGAACCCTTCGTTGTTCTGCCCAGGAGCTAATGGGTCCATGTTGATCGTAGGCGCTAAGCAGGTGCTGGAGGTTATCGGGCAAAGAGTTTGGCAAGGAGTCTCTGTGCATACGTTTTGCGGCGGATTTGATTCGGCGTTCAGCCCTGTTCCGTTGTAAGTAACATTCACGTAGATCCGGTACTGCTTCCCGGCCAGATTATTCGGTATGGTCCATTTGGTCCGGGCGATGGTCCAGTTCGGCTCATTCGGATCGCTGTTCCAGGCTGGAATATCCGCCAGTTGTATATCCGGCAGTGCAGCACCGGTTTCTCCGTCCTGTAATGGCTTGCGATAATTGTCTGGACAGACCCAGCCGCTTTGCGTCGGAGATGCACAACCATATTCGTTGTCATAAGCTCCTTCCGGATCGATTGTAGGGTCACTCACCGGAATAGTGGAAAATCGAACACTAACATTCTTTGCTGGAGTCACGACGCTATAGTTATAGACCGTCACAGCCAGTTGAACTGTGCTTCCGGCAGCAGGAGCCGATGAGAGCTTGTCATAGACCGGGCTCCCGGCACTGGTGCTTTCAACCGGGTTCGGAATCGGGTTTTCTAAGAAGAAAGACTTCAACAGTTCGCGGTCGTGGTCTGGATGTAGCTGGAAGACGGTTCCCTGAGGAGTGGTGGTGATGTAGTCGAACCGATTTGGCAACGCAAGCGCCGGGTCAGGAGCTGAATAAAGGTGAGTCCATATATCTCCGGAATTGCAGTCGTCAATTTCTACTGAATGTGTTGGAATGTTGACCGAATAGGACATCTTAATAGCTCCGCTAAGAGAGTTATAAAGGACCGGTGCGACCAGGTAAGCATATTGAGACTGCGACTGATCCAGATTAAACGCAAACGTGGTTGAGGCGGATGTTTCGTTAGTGGAAGTCGTTGCAGCTCCCCAGCTTTGTTTGGATCCGAAATTCCAGTCAGCACTGAGACTGGTACTAAGACCGAAGGCGGTCACCTTCTCGCCCACGTTCAGATCGTTATCTTCTTGCATGGTATTAGAAGTTGTCACCGTGTCCGAGTTAGACTTAACGCCGCTGATGGTCATGGTTGTTCCGTTCTTAACCTGGCCGATGCAGAACGTGTTCTGATTCCACATCAGGCCGTTTGTGAGCCCGGCGGGTGTTTGACCGTTCACTTGGTAGGGTTTCGCATTCACATCTACCGGAAGGTTGGATAGTGCTCCCGGGGGTGGATACGAGAGTATGTTTCCGTTCTCATGTGCAGGGTGATACCAATCGGCAGAGGTTCCCGAGATGTGCTTTGTTGTCGGGGCACCAGGCACCACGATTTCATAAAATTTGAACGCATCATCAGTTGCTCCGGAGCCCGCTCCATAAATTCGGTAGCGCCACACATCAAAATTCGCGGCGTTGTACTCAATGTAATCGTCGTTCGGAGCAGAGTTTTGCGCTGTGTAGGAAACTGTGCTCGTCTGTGAATTCAGCTTTGCCTGACTTGCCGTGTGCTCGTATCCTAGGGTTAATGTGTCTTTGACCGACACCGTGTCGCTCAAAAGTGCGGGGTTTCCAGCCGTCAGACTCGCTTCGGCGGAGACCGCGAGCGACGTCGAAATATCCCACCCGCTTGTTGTGGTTCCAGTCGTAGCGCTGGATTGACTGTTGGCTGTCGAGACTGAACTGTAAGTTGACGAGTTCCGGCTGGCGTTGATCAGCGAAGAGATCCCCGTCGTTGGATCCTTCAGCCAGGCGAGATGCTTTGGCGGCTCCTGCAAAAGATAGGCCAGGGTAGGAAATCCGGAGGTCGCAAAATGCACCGGAGCACCAAGGAAGTAGCTGCTGCCGTCCGGATCATAGGCAACCACCGGATAGTTATCCCAAAGACTGCTTCCCAGGGGCCCTGTGCCGTAATTAAGATCCTGGTTGATCTTGATGTCAGATCCAGCTACGTTTCCGACTCGGATATGGTAGAGCCCGTTGTCGTTCCAAGCCCCAATCGCAAACTGCCAGGTCGGATCCGCGGGATCAATTTGTCCGAAGAAGTTGCTCGCGGTGAGCGAGAACCGATGATGGGGATAGCCATACTTGCCGCTTGAGTCTGCTACTTCGTACAAGCTATGGTGACTGGCAGCGGTGGGTGTATTTTTACCGTCACTCGAAACCGTGTAAAACGCCGAAACCAGATCGAAAGACCAATGAGGAAGCGGGGTGACTGTTGGATCGTTAAGACTACCGGCGTCGGCGGGTGATGGTGTATTCCAGACTGCCAAAATTTGACGCCTGTGAAAAGAAGAAGGATTAGCCTTGTCGAAATCAAAAAGGCCGGATTGCAACTGAAATGTCGGCCGGGAGTGACCATCGCGCCAGTCGACGATATCCCAAAGGTTGTACCCTCCCGGGTTATCAACGCGCGGATGCATCAAGTCAGTGCCACCAACAGAGAACGGGGCCGTGGTACTGACCGTAATCTGAGTTGACGGCGAAGAAGTACCAAACGCACTCGAGTTCAACGGAATTGTAAATCGGAAGTCATCAATGAAAGTAATGGGCCAAGTACCATTGAGGGCTGTCCATTCACCCGTTCCGCCGGAAATTACAACTTTACCGGAAACAAGCCTACTTGCGTTCGCTAAGGTCAACGTGGTGGTTCCTATCTGGGATCCCGCATGAGCTGAGCTCGCACTTAGCGCATTTAATCCACTTCCATAGATCGTGACATAATTTCGATAAGCGACCGCATAGCCCTGGTAATCACAACTACTCTGAGAAAGTTCGCCATAATAACCGTCGTATTTAATGCATGAAATGTTTTCCCCTGAGCTTCCCGGTTGACCGGGCACCGCACTTGTGAACTTCTGCCATTCGACGTACCCTAGCGCAAGTTCGTCCTTCCCATCGTTGTTGAAGTCACCGCTGACGAGCGACACAGAGCCGACATACGTCATTGGGCCATTCAGAGTAACGTTTGAAGCCAATTGATCATAATCAAACAGCGATTCAATCCCGGCCGTGTTGACATCTCCGAAATTGCGGTAACGGAACATCGTCAAATATAGATCGTTCCCGCTGCTGATATGAGCGAGCGCAACCTCATTTCCGCCATCCCCATCGAAGTCACCGATCGCTAGCGAGAGGATATTGCCAGCAGCAAGAATTGTGTTCTGATTCTGCAGAGTAGTCGCTTTAGAAAACAGCCTGGACCGCAAGAAGAGTGAATCGTATTGTTTTCCGAGATGGCGGGAGGGCCCGTGGAGTTCGAATAGTTGAGCACATAGATCTGCACCACCCACGTGCCCTCATCATCCAAGACCGGAAAGGCTACCACCACTTCATCACTGGTCTCGCCATTACTGTCGACCGCACCATCGAGATCACCTACCGCTATGGCGATGTTGTCACCACTGGCTCCGTAAGTTCCCTCATCCAGGCGCGGTGCAAGCTTGAAACCATCCCATGGCTGAGGACCGAGTACTACGCCTCCATATTGGGCGTGTGCTGGATTGGCAAAATCCACTTGAACTAGTCCAGCTGAGTTTCGCCAAGCGTAAACGACGTCTTGCGGATAACCATGGTTGGGCAGTGGCGTCTTTCCGGGGGGGATAATTCGTCCCGAAGCGCTGACGTAGGAAGTCTGCGGATGAAATGGCATTTCGTTAACTGGAAAAACGGGTTGAATTGTTAAATCGTTTGCACCCGTAAAGGTGGTCATCTTGGTTAAGGGCTGGCTGTTGTCAGGATAAAATCCCATCAGACTGCTGTTCGGAAACACAATGGCGTCCGCTGGCTTGGCAATTGGATTGACTGGTCCTGCACAATTCTGCGGCGTACTAGCTGAGCAGGAGAACGATGAGGTCTGTGCGTGAAGTCCCGGTGCTGTGCTAACCAGCAGCAGCCAGGCCAAAACCGGACCCGCGGATCGTAGGACTGTCGGTAGTTGAAGGGGCGCGGACCAGAAGGTTCCCGTCTCCCCTTGCGTGGGAATATTGAGATTTTCGGCGTTTGGTTTGCTGATAGCATTCCACAGCGTTCGCTTTCTAAGGGTTCTCATAGCTTCTTTCGTTTGCCGGTAGGGCTCGGTTATGTCTCAGGTGCGTCGGATTAGGCCCGCGAACCGTTGAGCCGAACTGTGACACCGTCGGTCATTCGATTTGCGTGCAACGCGCTCGTGCGAGCGGGTCTGAACGAAAGTAGCGAAGAATAGCGCCCTTGGTGAAGTAAGAACAGGCCGAAATCGAGGTATGGGCAGGTATCCTACCCCCAAGGACATCTCGAGTATCCCGATGAAGGCAAAGGTGCTTTCATCAGAAGTGGGGTAAATTGTTCGTACCGACGGATCTGAACCAGCGCCTAGCTCAGCTCATCGCGCCGGAGCCGCGCGCCGTAATGCCATCCTTCAAGACGTTGCGTAGCACTCATCCGTTTGGCGAGGCAGAATCGTTAGCGCTCCTGGAGCATGATGACGCTCCTGGGCTGGTTCCGTTGGACAAACAGGATCTGTTGGCGCTTTGGGTCAACCGCCAGGCCAGGGGTACCGCCCATTAGCTTGGCAGGTATGGTTGTCAACGCACGGAATTTTCGCGTGACTAGGTTGAAAGCTAGCAGTTCGCGTGGGGATTGTTCCTGCCGGACAATGTAGAGCGTATCGTCCGTTACAGTCCAGTAACGAGCTGGATGAATCCCGACCAGTTCAGGTATAGGTTGCGGTCTTCCGCCTCGAGCAGGCATTTGCCAAATGCTGCCTTGCGCGCGCTCCATGTAGATCAGCTTCCCGTCGGAGGATTCGACGGCATCGATGAAGAGATCCTTCGTCAGTTCAATTGCCTGTCCTGAAGTGGGACTCTGTTTCCAGAGGCGATCCTGTCCGTCACGCAGAGAGCAAAAATAGACCCATTGCCCGTCACGCGACCAACTCGGAAGGTACTCCCGCACTCCATTGTCGTTCAAGCGGTGGAGATTGCCGCCGTCGCCGTCGATCAACCAGATTGCTGAGTGGTCTTCGAATTGACCGTCGAAGATAAGCCGCTGGCTATCGGGAGACCACCGGGGCGTACCGACCAGTGAACCTTTAAAGTCGGTGAGCTGTCGGATTCCGGCACCGTCAATATCGGATAGCCAGATCTGCCAACTCCCTGAGCGATCCGACACATAAGCGATTCTCTTGCCGTCCGGCGAAAAGGCAGGGCTATGGTCCGAGCCCGCCGAAGAAATGAAGGGCTCAGTGCGGCCGGTTAGGTCATCCCCTGTCAACGGCATGCGCCAAATACTGGCGTTGTTAAGTAGTTCCACAAACGCAAGCCAACGGCCGTCATGTGATACCACGGGCCATTCCGGCGTGCTACCGCCGGCGGACACAGGTTGAGCGTCGCCTCCCCTTCGGGACATCTGCCATAACCTAAAGTTTCCGCCGCGGTTGGAGCTGTATATTAGATTTTCGCCGTCAACCCAGTCGATGCCCTGTATCTCCCGCTGGTCAAAGGTAAGCCGGACTGGCTTTCCTCCGCGGGCGGACACTGTATGAAGATCGGACGAGCCTGCGCTCGTGCTGCGAACGAAGGCAATCAGGGCGCCGGATGGTGAAATACTCGGGTCGATGTCGCTGGACCCCAAAGGTGGCACTGTCATCGGTTGCTCGTGTCCGTCCATGCTAATTTTCGAAATCCCCACTGCTGATCCGTCCCCTAAAGGCCTGGAAATCAACAAATAAGAAGCATCGGGAGACCAAGTCGGTCCCCCGTGGGCGGCACCTTCCACATAGTCAGCGTGCCATCGATTGCTGGACGTAGCCACGGTGCTGATAATACTCTCGATTCCACCGAGGCTTGGTATGACAAGCAATTCACTCTTATCTGGAAAAACGCGAAGGAACGCAATCCGCTGGCCGTCGGGTGACCAGCTCGGGTGGACATCATGCGCAGCGTTGTCAGTCAGGCGGCGAGGTGCTCCCCCTTGCGCTGGCTTCACGTAGATGTCGAAGTTTCTTCGACCGCCGTCCCAGGAATAGGCAACCTGTTTACCGTCGGGCGAGAAAGCTGGGCTCATTTCTAATCCAGCATTTCCGGTTAAAGGGAACAGGCGGAGCGAATGGCTGCTGTTGGACGACCTACTTAGAAAAAGCGCAAGAACGGCAGCAATGAGTAAAGCCGCTGACGCAGACAAAATCCAGATAAGTCTATTCCGGCGAGGAATCTCGGGCGATACCTCTCCGAGTATTCGTTCGTCGGTAGTGCTGAAGGCCATTTCCGGAGTAGTCCGGATTTCTTCCCTTTCGGGACGTGTTGAAGAAGCGGTTGAGTCCGCCCGCTGTACCAATGAAGGTACATAAGATCCTTTTTCCAGCCAGATCAAGACCTCGTCTGACTGGCCTTCACGCAGATAGTATTCGCTCAGCTTACTTCTGAGTCGGCGCATTTCGACCCGCACCACTGGATCTGTTTTAGGATCGTAGTCGGGTGATCGATCAAAGACTTCAATGCCGATTACCGTTTCTTTCAGGCGATCCTGGTGCTCGGCAAGAACACTCTCCACCAAAAATTCGAGCAGCTTCTGGATGCGGAGCGAGCGCACAAATGGCTCCGAATTCCGTATTTTCTCCAAGTGCGCACGAACGTTGTCGGGGAGCGGCGAGGGATTACCGGGAGATCCTCCAAGGAGGTCCCCTGGGTTTAAGGACTCAATCGACATGCATCGGGCTAGCCGATACAGTGTATCCCAGTTTCGTCGTGCCAAAAGCTTACGAAAATACGAGCGAGAGGAAGCCGACGTTGGGTCTTGCGTTTAGCTGATTCTACTTACCCGTTACTCGATGGCATGTAGATTGCTTCTTACCGTTCAAGGAGTCGGAATACAACGTCACTTTTCCACCGCCTTCCCACCACGTGTATTGCTGGGCTGTATACCGTGCTCCGGACCCTGAAAACACATTCGAGAAAATGAGCGAATTTCCGGAGATGGGAACAACGACCAGACTGTTGCCCCCGCCATTAATGTACTCCACGGAGAAGGAGCCAGAGGGAACACCGATCTGGGCCCCGCCGCTGTCACATTGATATGCGACGTTCTGACGCGAGATGGACGAAGTCTCCTGCAAATGGATGGTGAGATCTGCCGCCTTCAGCGACCAAGCAGGCGAAAATAAGCCGAGCGGGATGACGACTAAATTAGTCGCGTGCAGCGCTCGATGAAGGAGCGTCCGTGAAAGGAACAGAAAGTTGCGTGTCATGGTAATTTCTTCCGATAGTAGACACTCTTGGGCAGAAAAACATAAGTAAGAAGAGGTGTAACACCCCAGGCCGGGTTCTGTTGCATTACGGAACAAGCCTGAAGCGACAATGACGGAGTGCCACGCCGCCGTATTCCCCGGAATCCTTTGTTCAGCCGTCGTCGGTTTGCCGATGATGTGGTTACGTTGTGCGTTCGCTGGTAGCTCCGGTTCAAGCTCAGCTATCGAGACGTGGCTGAGATTGCGTGGGAGTTGGGCGTGTTGGTGTCACCGAGCACGATCCTTCGTTGGGTCATTCGATACTCAGAAGAAGTCGCGCGCCGTTGGCGTCCTTTTGAAAGGCGTGTTGGCCGATCCTGGCGGACCGATGAGACCTATATCAAAGTTCGTGGCAGCTGGATGTATCTGTACCGTGCTGTTGATGAACATGGCAAGACGGTCGAGTCCTACTTGAGCCGCACACGCGATGTAACGGCAGCAAAGGCTTTCTTTCGAAAAGCACTCAAGCATCATGGCGAGCCTCGCTCTATTACACTCGACGGCTTCGGGCCGAGCCATGCGGCATTGCGCCGCATGGGGATGAGGAATGAGTTCAACTTCCGATGGGCGAATCCGGTGAAGATTCGCAGCTGCAAATACTTGAACAATATCGTGGAGCAGGACCATCGCCGAATTAAATTCAGGGTGGCTTCTATGTTGGGCTTCAAGACCTTCTATAACGCGCGACACGTTCTTATCGGCATCGAGCTACTGCAGAAAATCATCAAAGGACAGTTTCGTCTCCCTACTCACTTCGGCTGCAGCTACGACTCCCTTTGGCGAAACGTCCTTGCCTGAATAAATGGCTGTGTTCCCCATTGCAACAGAGCCCCGTAGACGGCTCCTGACTGGCTAAGAGGCGTTGCTCAGGACTCAAGCTCGTCGTTCACGCAAGATGCTTGCTGAAGAGGTCCACCACACTCTGCGGAGCGTTCTTGTCGAAGAATCCTTCCAGGTTCTGTGCAGATTCATGAGCGAATCTCTCGCTTCGGGGGAAGAGGTCGTTCTCGTAGGCCGCAAATGCGGCTTCGTTATCCCCAGGGTAGGCGAGTAAGGCTCGAGCAAGTTCCGCGCCATCGTACATGGCGAGGTTGGCACCCTCGCCTGCGAACGGGCTCATCAAATGAGCCGCATCTCCGAGCAGGGTTACGCCTGGAACTCTGTTCCACCTGTGATCGATCGGCAGAGCGTAGATGGGCCGGAGCAATGGGTCGACTTCACTGTCAATAATCAGGGCGGTGAGTTGCGGAGCCCATCCCAAGAACTCATCCGCGATATGCGACAAGCTGGATTGAGCGTCGCGGGATTTGAACGAAGCAATCCAGCTCTCCGGCTTGTTCAAAGCAACATAGGTCTTCAGCGTCCCATCGGCGTTGCGATGCGCCAAGATGCCCTTGCCCGGGGCCACTGCCATACAGGTGCCGTTCCCGATCGCATCCGCGCTTGCTTTGTGGCGCGTGTCGCCGTCAGAGAGGAAGGTTTCGATGAAGCAGGTGCCGGTATAAAGCGGTTTTGCCTCGGATACGAGTGGACGCACCTTGGACCACGCGCCATCGGCCGCGACAAGCGCGTCGCTGACAACCGTCGAGCCGTTGGAGAAGCTTACCTGATGTTTGCCGTCAGCACTCGCTGTTACGGAGGCTACCTTATGACCCCACCGGATCATCTCCTCAGGTATGGAATCGATGAGCATTTTGCGCAGTTCGCCGCGATCCACTTCTGGCCGCTTGACGGCATATCCACCGGGTTTGTCGAGGAGGACAGTGCCGTGTTTATCGACGACGCGTTTTGCATCCTCACCGGGACGGACGAGGGAAAGAAAGGACTCGAACAGACCCGCAGCTTTGATGGCAAGCTGTCCGTTGTATTCGTGAAGATCGAGAAGACCGCCCTGCGCCCTTGCATGAGCGGATGATTCCGCTTCATAAACGGTGGCTCTAACACCATGGAGATGGAGAATCCGGGCGAGGGTAAGGCCGCCGAGTCCGGCACCGATGATTGTGATTGGGTTTTGCATGATAGCGCTCCTCTTGAACGTAGTCAGCCTTGTGGGCTGACCGTCGCAACTTGCACTGGGCAGTTGCATTCGGAGACGCTGGCCAATCACACAGAACGCGTGATTGACTTGTACTCGACAACCCTGTCAACGAATTTGCTGACTCGGGAACCGTTTTTCGCGACTGTTGTAAGCCTAACGCATCTACACGACTTGGCAAAGCGTCATTTCTGGGCAGTCCTCCGCACAGTTCCAAGCCGATACTCAGTACCGGCATGTCGCATTAGCGGAAGCCTGCCGGAGAGAACGTACTAAATATGAGACGGACGTTTCAAATCTGACAGAGCTGACCGGCAGCTACTGGTTTTGGTGTTTTCAGGAGCACAACTCACCACGGGAGACACTAGAGTGTTATTTCCGGGCCGGTAGGATCACTGTGAAAACTGCCTGCTCCTGTTGTCCGGAACGTGGACGCGGTGCCAAAGGTGTCTTCCATGAATTGCATGTAGACGATTTGTCCATTCCTGACTTTCGCAAGAATGCAGAACGGGGAAGTGATGGTTTTCCCCAGGGTCTTTGATCGGTAGGTAAACCGTCCGAAGACGGCCACGTTCCCCTCAGATTCCACAATGTCTTCGATCTGAAAGTCTTTCGATTCCCAATATTGACCGACGCGGGTGTAGGTATCGACGACCGCCTGAGGTCCTTTCGCTGTACCAGCCCAAGGCATGATCGCTTTGAGCTCCTCATTCTCAAAATTCAGCGAAACATAGGTGGCGTTAGGCGCAACCAGCTGACTAACCATGTTCAGGTTGGTGGGATCTTTCAAGAGAGCCTGCATGATCTCCGTAGGTGTTTGTGACATTTTGTTCCTTAGCTAATGTGTGGTGGACTGTAGGCGTTGCTGATGTGTCGTCCAAAAAGAGTAGACGGGTCTTTTCGAGAACTCACCTCCTACTGGAGTCATTCTTTGGCCAGGTGATCCCATGCACTCATGGAGCAGTGCACGACTTGGGTCAAGGTCTTACGGGTAGCACCGTCCTTTGCACGAATGGATAGACCATGCAGCACCGTCGTGTAGAAGGCGGCGATCGCGGCGATCGGTGCGGTTTCCGCGACGTCGCCTTCGCGCTGTCCACGCCGTAAACGAGCCTCGATGCGGACCAGCGTCTGCCGCCGCAACGCAGACAGGTACTCCTGAACGCCTCTATTTTCGACTGTGCAGTTGATCGTGCTTAGAACGACAAGGCAACCGCGCGGGGTATCGCCCTCGGTAAACATATCAACTGCATCTTGAAGCATGACCTGAATGGCTTCGCGGGTAGGTATTTGTGCGGCTAGGGCGCGTGGAGTGCCGATGCCATCGGTCCCTTGATAGAGCGCAACTGCCTCGCGGAACAGCTCCTCCTTGCTGCCGTATGCGGCGTAAAGACTTGCCTGCTTGATGCCGAGCGTCTCCCGAAGGTCTGCCATGGAGGTGGCCTCATATCCGAGTGACCAAAAGACCTGCATCGCCTTTCTCAGACCTTCCGTTCGGTCGAACTCACGCGGTCGGCCACGGCCTCGCTTGAAAGCTGGCAGGCTCGTAATAGTTGACTGAGCGGTCTTTTTATTTGCTTTCACGGTTCCGTCCATGTCATATTCTAGATCAGTCGATCAGTAAATAAAAGGAGTTCCGCTTGAGTCAGCTAAGGGGGGAGATTGCCGTCGCAACGGGTGCTTCGAAAGGAATTGGGGCCTCGATAGCCGACCAACCGATGAATGAACAACTGCTTACAGTGAATGCTAGTCCCAAGCAGGTTCTTCTCAAGTTCTATGAAGCCGAGGCGAACTACATGAAAGCATTTGAAGAAAATGGCTTCGCCAGCTTCGACGAGATGCAGACAACGATGGATTCGGAGGTAGTCCTTCACCAATCGCCCGACCTGCCCTTTGGGGGTGAGTACGTTGGATACAAAGGATATGAGGATTGGGCGAAAGCCATGGCTTCCATCTTTGACAATCTCGAGGTCAGCGAGCGCGAGTTCTTCGAGCACAGCGAGAAGGTGATCGTGGTTTGCCGCTTCGTCACCAGGTCGCGGGTGAATGGCTCCGTTCAGGACTTTCCTATGGCGCAGATTGTGACTGTGAGGAAGGGCAAGATCGTCGATTTCCGGCCGTTCTATTGGAACGTGCCTGCGTATGTCGCTGCCGCGCGACGTGCTAAAGACTAACCCACACACAAAGGAGCTGCCATGAGCACATCTGTAGAAGAGCAATCCCGCCCGTTCTGGGCCGGCACTCCAACGCGTACGATTCGGCGCGGCCACTTCTGGATACCCGGCGAGCGCGTAGAGCACGACGGCAAAACGTTTCAACGCGGGCCGATGTTCGCCGACTGGGAAGCCCCCGAGCAGGTAACGCGGCTCTATCCAATTGTGCTGGTGCATGGCGGCGGCTTTCAAGGCACGGAGTGGCTCACCACCCCGGATGGCCGCCCTGGCTGGGCGCAGCGGCTGGTCGAGGCGGGGTATGCCACCGTGATCGTCGACCGTCCCGGCCACGGCCGCTCACCGTTCCAAACCGACATCGTCGGGCCCATGGGTCCACCCTTCTCTTATGAAGGTGGCCGGCAGATTTACTTTCCACCCGACACCTCGGGTAAACACACGCAATGGCCCTTTTCTGCCGATGACGCCGAAGCCATGGACCAGTTCATCGCCGGCTACGGCCCGCTGCCTGCCGACCTCGCCGATTCCGAAGACATGGATGCCGACCGGCTTGCGCGGCTGCTCGACCGGATCGGACCCGCCATTCTGCTCACGCATTCGGCTTCCGGCCCAAGCGGCTGGTTGACGGCGGACCGCCGGCCTGGCCTGGTCAAAGCCATCGTCAGCGTCGAGCCGATGGGGCCACCGTTCGCCGACATACCAAACATCGGTCCGCTCCGTTGGGGCTTGACGGCCGCTCCTCTCACCTTCGACCCTCGACGGGAGACGCCTGAGGCGGTGCGTGACGCAGACCCGGCATTTTTGCGCTTACCCAATCTGGCCGGGCTACCGATTGCGGTAGTGACGGGCGATACCTCATCTTTTGCGCCTGCCAGCCCACCGATCGTCGCCGCGCTGAAGGCAGGCGGCGCCGCGGCGGAGCTGCTCCACCTGCCGGATTACGGCGTCACCGGTAACGGCCATGGTCTGATCTACAAAAAAACTCGGATGCCGCACTTCAACCGGTTCTCGCCTGGCTGAACGGCATACAGGAAAGGTGAGGAGACTATGGATGAGCGGGAATGGACGCGGCGCGACTTCATCTCGACCTCGCTTGCAGGAGGAGCTGCGATGATGGTCGATCTACCGGGAATGTCAGCATCAGGAGTCAACAGCGAACCAGCGAGCGAGTCGCATCGTCAGTTTGACGTCGTTCTAACCGTCAACGGAGCCGAGCACAGCTTGCCCGGTCTCGACGCGCACACCACCCTGCTGGATGCGTTACGCGATCATCTCCATCTGACCGGCAGCAAGAAGGGATGCGCCCTCGGCGCGTGCGGTGCCTGCACGGTGCACGTCGACGGGCGCCGTGTGAACTCCTGCCTTACGCTCGCGGTCATGAACCAGCGCAAAGCGATTACCACGGTGGAGGGCCTCGCAAAAGACGGCGAGCTGCATCCTCTTCAGGCGGCGTTCATCGCGCATGACGGTTTTCAATGCGGCTACTGCACGCCGGGACAAATCATGAGTGGCGTTGCATGCATCGCCGAGGGTCACGCGCGCTCCGACGATGAAATTCGCGAGTGGATGAGCGGCAATCTCTGCCGCTGCGGCGCCTATACCAACATCGTCGGGGCAATCCGCGACACCGCTGGACGGGAGGGCTGACGATGGTAAATTTTGCTTACGCGCAAGCGGCCAGCGTTGTCGCCGCGACGGCCAGCCTGGCCCGCCACCGCTCGGACGGCGCACATGAGCCGGGCGCGGATTTCCTCGCGGGAGGCACAGACATGGTGCAGCTCATGACGGAGCATCTGCGCAATCCCGACCGCATTATCGATATTTCCGCCTTGCCGGGGCTCGACCGAATCGAGCAACGTTCCGATAGCCTGCGGCTGGGTGCCCTGGTACGAATGAGCGAGGCGGCTGCGCATCCGGCTGTGCGGGCCGAGTGCCCCGTGGTCTCGGAGGCCCTGCTGGCGAGCGCCTCGGCGCAGGTCCGCAACCTGGCTACGCTTGGCGGCAACCTGCTCCAACGCACCCGCTGCGGCTACTTCCGCGATCCTGGCGCGCCCTGCGAAAAGCGCGAGCCGGGAACGGGCTGCCCGGCCATCAGAGGGCAGAACCGCTTTCATGCGGTGCTCGGCGGCAGTGAGCATTGCATTGCAACCTATGCCGGCGATTTCGCCAACGCGCTGCTGGTGCTCGACGCAACCGTTAGGATCGCTGGACCGAGCGGAGAACGCACCCTCCCGCTCGCCGACCTGCACCGGCTTCCCGGCAACACGCCTGCGGTCGAAACGCAACTGGCCCCGGGTGAGCTGATCCTGTATATCGACGTGCCGACCGGTCCGGTCATACGGCGCTCCCATTACCTGAAAGTCCGCGACAGGGCGAGCTTCGAGTGGTCGATCGCATCGGCCGCGGTGGCACTCGAGCTTGGCGAGGATGGGACGGTCCGCGACGTGCGAATCGCGGTGGGAGGGATTGCGACCAAGCCCTGGCGGCTGCCACAGGTTGAAACGGCGCTGCGAGGCAAACGCTTCAGCCTTGCGCTTGTGCAAGCAGTTGCAGCGCATGCCGGAGACGGCGCGGTCTCGCACGGTCGCAACGTCTACAAAATCGAGCTGATCCGGCGCACGGTGGCTCGTGCCTTGGCCGAGACAGGAGGCCTCGCATGAACGCTATCGGCGCACCACTCACCCGTGTGGATGGACCGGCCAAAGTTACGGGCAGCGCCCGCTATGCGGCCGAGTTTCATCCTGATGGCCTTGCGTATGCGGCAACCCGCGACAGCACGGTGGCGGCCGGGCGTATCGCCGCGATCGACACAACGGCAGCTAAGCGCGCACCTGGCGTGCTGCTCGTGCTCACGCATCTCAACGCCGACCGGCTTCCTCATCAGAGCCCAGCCGAGCGGCCGGCGGTCGACCCTGTCGCGGGAGAACAGCTGCGCGTGCTGCAGGATGCTGAAGTTCTGTTTAGCGGTCAGCCCATCGCGCTGGTGCTCGCAACGACGCAGTCGCAGGCTCTTTATGCGGCATCGCTGATTCGCGTGACCTACGATGCGGCTCCCGCACGACTTGTTCACTTCGATCCTGCGAGCGCGAAGCCAACCTCCGAGGCTGCCGCGAAGAAGGGCCGAGGTCCCGAGACGAAAAAGGGCGACCCCGATGCCGCCTTCGCTGCCGCGCCGGTTCGCATCGATGCAACCTACGTGCAGGCGCGAGAGCAGCACAATGCGATGGAGCCACACGCCACGATAGCGCAATGGCAAGGCGACCGGCTGACATTGTGGAGTAAGACGCAATGGGTAGGCAATGAACGCGATGAGATCGCTCGCCGTTTCGGGATTGCGCCGGAAAACGTGCGGGTTATCAACCCGTTCGTCGGCGGCGCCTTTGGCTCGGCGCTGCGCACCTGGCCGCATGTCACGCTGGCCGCAATGGCGGCGCGCCGTGCCGGGCGTCCGGTGCGGCTGGAACTGACTCGGCGACAGCTCTCCACCGCAATTGGCTTCCGTTCCGAAACGCGGCAGCGCGTAGCCCTCGGTGCCGGTATCGACGGCCGGCTCACCGCCATGATCCACGAGGTTACGGGTCAGACCTCCACTTACGAGGAGTTTGCTGAACCCGCGCTCGCACCCGCATCCACCACCTACGCCTGCCCTGACCGCCGAACCCGCTACAGTCTGGTACCGATGAACATCAGCACGCCCTGCCCCATGCGGGGCCCGGGCTGGGCGACTGGCCTGATCGGGCAGGAGATCGCGATGGACGAGTTGGCCGAGAAGCTGAAGCTCGACCCTATCGAACTGCGCTTGCGAAATTATGCCGAGAAAGATCCAATGAAGGACCTGCCCTGGTCCTCCAAAGCGTTGCGTGAATGTTACCGGCAGGGGGCGGAACGGTTCGGCTGGCATCGTCGCGCGCCCGAGGCGCGCGCCATGCAAGTCGGTCGCGAGTTAGTGGGGTTCGGCATGGCGACCGCAATATACCACGTCTCCCGCTATCCGACATCCGCGTCCGCCACGTTTTTCGCAGACGGGACTGTGACCGTGCGCTGTGCCACTACCGACATGGGGCCGGGCACCTACACCTCGGCGACACAGGTCGCCGCGGACGCGCTTGGCCTGCCGGTTGGCCGGGTACGTTTTGAGCTGGGCGACTCGACTTTTCCAGCCGCGAAGGAACATGGCGGCTCGACCACGATGGCGAGCGTCGGATCCGCGGTGCAGGCGGCCTGCGCGGCCTTGAAAACAAAACTCGCCGGCCTTGCCGACCCCCGCGACACGAGGGACCCTGTGAGGCTTCTTCGCAGCGCAGGCTTGAAACGTCTTGACGCGGAGGCCAGCACCGCTCCCGGCGATGAGGCGAAGAAGTACAGCTCAGTGGGCTTCGGCGCGGTCTTTACAGAGGTGCGCGTCGACCCGGAGCTTTGCACCATCCGTGTAGCACGGGTGATCGGCGCCTATGACGCGGGACGCATCATCAATCCCCGCCTCGCCCACAGCCAGTGCATCGGCGGCATGGTCGGCGGCATCGGAATGGCGCTCTTGGAAGAGACCGAGTGGGACGCCAATCTCGGTCGGGTCGCCAACGCGACTCTTGCCGAATACTTGGTTCCGGTCTGCGCCGACATTCACGAACTCGACGCATTTTTTGTTGAAAGCGAGGACCGAATTATGAATCCTCTCGGCGTCAAGGGACTGGCTGAACTCGGCCTGTGCGGGGTAGCGCCGGCCATCGCCAACGCGGTTTGGCATGCAACGGGTAAGCGTATGCGAGATCTGCCGATCACTCCAGACCGTCTTCTGATGGCCTGACCTAAGGAGATACACAATGCGCCTTCCGACCTTACCGCCCGAACAGCTTACCCCCGAGCAGCGTGCCCTCTACGATCGCAACCGCAAGCAGATTGCGCACGGCTTTACGACCTTCAAAACGACGCGCGATGACGGCGCACTGCTCGGCCCCTGGGGCGTGTTCCTCCATGAGCCGACGGTCGGTCAGGCGCATTACGACCTGATTGACGCGGTCACGGCGATGAAGCGTTTTTCGCCATCGGCTAAGCAGATCGCGATCATCGTCGTGGGCGCAAGGTTCAATGCCGCCTATGAACTTTACGCGCATGCCGCGACTGCTGCGGTAGAAGGCATGGACCCTGTCAAGATCGCAACGCTTGCCGCTGGGGGGCGTCCGCACGACCTGGCCCCCGAGGAGGCGTGCGCGTTCGATGTAGCGACCGCCCTGCTGGGCGGGGGTGCGCTGGCCGGCGCGACCTACCGGGCAGCGCTTGACCTGCTCGGCCAGGGCGCGCTCAACGAGCTGGTGCTTTGGATCGGTACTTACGCACAGGTCGCCATCACACTCAATGCATTCGACGTACCCAGTGAGGAGACCTTCAACCAATGACGACCATGTACGTAACTTATTCTGGAGATGTCGCCACTCGCTTCGACCGCGACTACTACATCCAGCATCACCTGCCATTGGTCATGGAATGCTGGGGTCCGCTTGGGTTGGAAGGCTGCGCCGCCTTCTGGCCCGCCGTCATCGGCGCGGGAACGATCTGCATCTGCGAATGCCGGTTCCGCGACGAAGCGGCGATGCGGGCCGCCCTCGCCTCGCCCACAACGCCGCGTGTAATGGCGGACATCGCTCGCTTCACCGACGCGACGCCCGCACTGGGTCTTGTGGGGCCAATTTGACAAAGGCGACCTCCATAGCACTGACTGGTAGCTTTCGCTGCCCGTCTCAAATCACTGGCTTGCTTCACGATGAGGGAGTTGAGGGTATTTAGGAGGATCCGTTTATCGCTCTTTGGTCAAGCGCAACGCGAAGGCCGGATTCGCCGGGATGAGCTTCTTCTGCTCGGCCCCTCTGCCGCTCCCCACAATCGGGCAGCTCCGTCGGCTAGTCCTGTGGCGGCCAGGAGACCGGCGAACATTTCTAGGCTCCAAGCAATACCACGCGGATCTTCGAGTTCGTGACATAAGGAGAGTGCTTCGGATGCTTGCGCGCTGGCTTGTGTGTAGTCTCCTCGAACGATGGCAAGGCTTGCTGCGGCGGCTAGCACAATCCCCAGACCCCAATTATCACCGGCGCGCCGCAGCACTTCGATCGACTCGGAATAGAGCAGCTGCGCCCGGTCGTGATCGCCTTTAGACGCGGCGACACGTCATCATCGTTGCGACCTAATGCCAACGCCTCGGCCGCCACGGCACTCACCTCAAGCGGCCGCCCTTGAAAGAAATGCATGTGCGCCAAACCGATCAGGTCCGCGCCCGCAACGATCCACGCACTGGAATGCTGACCGCGAGTGCGAGTGCCTGTTCGAGCCAGCGCTTGCCCTGACTTGGGGCGGCGTGCTAGCATCGTAAGCTTCTCTTTCTCCTCTGGTGTTACGTTCAGCGCTTTCGTGGGACGTCCGACGGCCACACCCAAGTATGCTGACTTTCGCTTCCTTTTCAACGGTTTCGCAACTCAGTACACTAGCGGCTGTTCTTCTGATCCTGCCGGATGCTCTGGAGCTGTGCCATCAACGGATGCGCGTTTCATGACCAAATGGCAATCAGCGGCTGCAGGTCGGGATTGCCTTGCGCGTTCTGTGTTGCCCCTTCTGGAACATCAGGATACAATGCTGGCGCCGTTCTATTTCCCGAATCCGGCAACTGTACAGCCGAGTATTCCAATAGCATCGACAGTTGCTGTGAGCGGGCCAGGAATTGATGCTTCGCTCCGGCCTTGAAGCCGCGCACTGCTGAATCCGTTCGGACACCTGCCCATGTAATTACGCTGTGATGCGGCCAATCAACGTGCGCAGTCGACTCGTATCCGTCGCGGCAACGAGACTACCTCATCGGGTGTTCCCTCGTGCATCACCACGAACAATTCATGTTTGCCGCAGGCGGCGGAGTGATAAGGAGCTTCTACCTGGTACGTTCCATTCTCCGCGACATACGGGATGCGCTCCAGTCCAAACACGGTGCCACCGGCGTGCGGATCCCCATCGTAAAAAAGCGCGGTCACACCCGAGGCACTGCTGTTTTCAGCAATCACCTCTGCTGAGATGTCTACCGTTTGACCCTGAAGAGCGCGTTTTTCAGAAACTCGCGTTTTAGCGATGTCAATTCTCGCCGGCTCGCCGTCGCCGCTCGATGCCTGGGCGAGATTAGCCTCATTCTGGTTGACGTAAAAAACGCAGTTGTAGAAGCCCACGTTGTTGCTATACTCCTCTTCTTGCACATCGGCGAGGGAATTGAGAGTACCGGGAATGCTCTTCAAACCATGGCCCTCAGTCTCCAGCACGAGGTTGCGGTTGCCGTCCTCCATCCAAGCTACAACCCAGAAGATCAAGTACTTACGATCGTATCCACTGGTATCGAAATCGGTGCTCGCCAGCACCCAGTTCAGAGGGTCACCATCACCGTCCCTGAAGGGCGGGATTTCTGACAGGGTGACGTCTTTAATGAGAATACTGTCGCCGATCGGAAGATGCTTATTGTTAACGTCAACTTGCTGAGTATAGAAACGAACATGCACCTGACTATTGGAGGGCATGGACGCAAAACTGTAATTGTAGACGCGAGCGTCCAGTCTCAGCTTGTCGCCGGCTGTGGCCGTCGTAAGCTGCGGCCCCTTCCCGCCGCTGAGCGCATTCGAGATAAAGAATCCGCGCATGACGTGAAAGTTACTTTCCCACAAGTTGTCACGACGGCGCGGTTCCAGATTGATGCAATCCACGCCTTCCTTAGAGTCCAGGCAGTTGGCCGGGAGCGGCGCCGCCGCCGCCGCGGGTTGGTTGCTCCACCGTGACGGGTGATTCAGAGCTACATCGGGCTTATCGTGGTATGCACCTTTCCACCAACCGCCAGCATCGTTGCGGGCCGGATCGGCCGTGAAAGCGGTTCGCAGCAGGCCGAATGTTGTCACGTCCGCCTGCAACGGGTTGTTATCCACTACACTGCTAGGCTGCTTTTGCCCCAGGATGTGGGGCGTGAAGACATAGTTATAGCTCGAAGGAGCGCGAAACGTTCCGGGCTTTTCTACACCAATGCCTTGGGATCGGCCCAGGCTTGTCACTGACTTGTTCAGATCACTAAACCCGGAGCTTCCGCTGAGGTTTAAACTCGCACTGGCCTTGCCGGTGACGAAGCCGCTGCTCACGGCGCCGCTCACTGAGAAGCCCAGCTCGTAAGAGAAATTCTCATCGATGCTTGCGGTTGCGCCCTCCGTTGTTTCGGTAGTCCAGGTTGCCCGCTCCGTCGCGGTGCCGCTATCGGTGCGGTATGTGCTGGCCTTTGAAAGCTGCTGAGTGTTCGGTAGTATCCTTTGTAACTGCTCGTCATTTGCCGGATACGAGAAGATGTTTCCCGGCTCCCAGGGCGGCTGATACCAGGGAATTAGATTTCCATCCACTTTGTGAGATTCGATTTTGTCCGGACCTGAGAACTGAATTGCCAACGGGACCTTCTCTGTACAATCGGGTTCTTCTTTGGGACAAACGGTGCGTCGGAGCACGGGATAAACGTATACGTTGAAGCGCGATTGCGTATACCAAACCTGGTCGGATAAGCCCGTTCTGACGTTGGCGTCAAAACGACTGGTCTGGTAGGAGCCATACGTTTTTTCGTTTATAGTTTTGATGTCCTGCGCTGCCTGCGCAGTGGCACCCACTTCCACGCCCAAGCCACTTTCTACACTGCCGATTTCGACGGAAGCGCCCAATTTGACCTCCGCTCCAAAAGACCAGCTACTCGTGCTGGTGCTCGAGGACTGGGTGGTGTTGGTCTCACTTGTTTCGTAGACGGTCCGAAATGCACTCGGGATTGCGCTCAGATTCAGCAAAGTGGGCTGTCCTTCGCCGGACGGCCGTATGAAGTCCACGTGCATGGGAGGCATGGCGGCAATGACCGAAGGTTGCGCCGTTTCCTCCATGACGAACTTAGTCGGTTGCCCGAGAACGACCGACCGTCCTTGTATGTCGGCAGCAATGATGGGCAATCCGTAATCGGCGGCTTGCGGCAGGGACCGGCTGAGTACCGCATTTTTATTCATGACGAAATCCCCTCCTTCTGTCATTGGTGGGTCGATGTTGTAGATGTTTAGCCCGTGACTGCCCGCGCAATTAGAGGTACTGATCGCTAACTGAAGCTTCAGGCTCGGCTGGGTCTTTGACGGGTCTTGCGGGACCGGTTCGGTACGTGCGAAGCTCCCAACTGCCAAGCCTCCGTCAGTACAGGCTACCCCCGGTAAGGCGACCAAGGTGGGAAGCCGGATTCGCAAACTGGCGTCCAGGGAAATAATTCCAATCTGTACATTATCCCGGCCGTTATTCAACTCTAAAGCAACTTGACTGAAGGGCGAACTCGGATCAAAACGTCCGGCTTCAATCGTTACCGCCCGAATATTGCTGTTTACGGTAATCGCATCCTGGAGAATGGGGGTAAGTGAGCCGTTGAAGGTGAAGGACCTAAACCCAAGCAACTTATTGGGCAAGTAGGCCCCGACGACCAATTGATCGTGAAGAGTGGTTCCAAATCTGCCGACGGCCAACGTGTGAAATACGAAGCCGTACTGCTTGAGCGTGAACACACCGCTATACACCAAGACGGGCTCGAGCGTCTGGGGGTCTACTCGGAAGATGTTCAGCCGTTGTTCGGTTGTTGCATCATATGCGAGGGCAATTTCCATGCGCCCGTCGCCATCAAAGTCGCCAACTGCAACGGCGGGTCTGTTGAGTCCCGTATACGACGTCCATTTGGGGCCAGAATAGAGCCCTTTAGAAAAGTCTTTGGGATCCACCGCACTCACCACACGTACATTGGAAGAACTAGCGATAACGACCTCCTGGAGCCCGTCGCCCCGGAAGTCTCCACGACCGATACCTGTCGACGTAAACTCGCCAAACAAAGGCACAGATATTGTGCTTTGCGAGCTCGGATCTGTTGCGTACACTGTGAAACTGTGCGCGTACACTAAAACTTCAGGTTTTGACTCGAACATGCGTGCCAGGATTTCCGGGTTCTGCCTGCCCCGTTGAAAGTTCGGCAGTTCGGAGATGTTCTTATCCTCAATTTTGGTGCCAGCACTGGTCTTCAGCACGGTGCCACCGATGATCAGATCGTTGATGGACAGTAGAGTACGCCGTCCTTGCAGAATATCTTTAACGCCGCTGTAATCAGGGTCTGCGGCATTCGACTGCTGCGCGGCGACGGTAGAAAAGATAGCGAGCAGGATCGCTAAAAGCACACCAGCCCTGCGAAGTGAACAAGAAGGAGCGTTGCCCCGTATGATCAGATCTCGTTTGACAAACATAGGTAGCCTTTCATGTGGAGATAGGATGAACCGCGCACGACCCTGCCTTGCGGAGCGCAGACTACGGCTAAGCGCCTCCTATGCGCCGAGCGGCTCCGTGAAATATGCACGTCGAACTTCGGAGGCTGTAAGGGGACTTGTCGGTCCGTATTCGCACCTGCCTTTCTGGCACTCACTTCAGTCCTGAAAGTGACGCTTACCAGCTCGTCACCCCTGGGAGGTACGCGAAGTTCTTAAAAGGCATCAGACGCCTTCGCCAGCCTAAATTGTCTCGTCGTAATTAGAATCCCTTGCAATCAACCCGAACAGGATGCGCCCGCCGTACGATTTCTCCGGCTTTAGCTTCGTTCACTACGACAAACAGTTGATGCGTGCCACAACTGTTAGTCCGGTAAGTCGTGGCCACATCGTAAGAGGTATCTGCGGCGATATAGGGCACTCGCTCCGCACCGAACCTGCGGCCGCCCTTTTGCGGATCTCCGTCATAAAACGCTGCTGTTATTCCCGAGACGGGAGCGCTGCTCGTCATGAGCGTGGCAGAGACCGTAATCGTGTCGTGTGGTGTAAGAGTGTGCGCCGAAACATCCGCTTTACCAACTTCGATTGGTTGCCGAGCTGCCGGAGGCGTCGTGCCCAAGCCTTTTGCCTGACCGATATAGAAGGCCTGTTTGAAGAAGCCTACATTATTGTCATAGGAGTTCTTGTCGCTTGCGATCTGCTCCAACGTCGCCGCGTCGTTCATCGAAGTTAGGGTTCCTGGGATACTTGTAAGGCCGTGCCCGGGCATTTCCGGCACGATCGTCCCGTCGGCTGCTTGGATCCAAACCACCACCCAGAACGCCACGTACGCATCTCCGGCCTTTGTCTGGTCGTACTTGCTTGTGTCAAAGGTCGTGCTCGCCAGTACCCAGTTCGCGGGCTGTCCAGCCACATCATTGAACGGCGGAATGGGATCAAGTTCTGGTTCGCCAATCAAGACGCTTTCACCCAACGGCACAGTCCCTTTCCAAGGCTGGAAGTAGAAACGTACGTGCACCTTACTGCCGCTCGGCATTTGAGCCAGGCTGTAGTTATAGACGCGTGCCTGCAATGTAAGGACGTCGCCCGCTTGTGCCTGCTCCAATTGCGGACCTTGTCCCGGCGAATTGGCATTGGAGATAAAGAATCCACGCATCTGATGAAATGAGCTCAGCCATGGATTTTTAGGCGCCCTAAAGCTGAGTTCCGCGCAATCCATCTGCGAGGCTCCGGTTCCTGTCGCGAGGCAATTAGTAGGAACTGGATTTGTTAAGCCGGGCGTTGATATGGACCAGCGCGAGGGATGATTCAGTGCGACGTCAGGAGCTTGATTGTATGCCTGCGCCCACCAACCGCCACTATTGGTGGTCAGCGGATCTGCTGTAAATAGCGAACGGATCAACCCGAAGGTCCGCACATCGGTGCTGAGCGGCTGATTGTCCACTAATCCGCCGGGCTTAACTGTTCCTAAAATATAAGGCGATACCGAGTAGCCGTAGGACTGGAAACTTGGAAATGTTCCAGGCTTGCTGATGCTGATGCCGGTCGACGTTCCGAGATCACTGGCCGACTTGCTCAAGTTACTGAAGCCGTTGCTTCCGCTGACGTCGTAGCCAACGCTGGCGCCGCCACCGGTGTCGAGGAAGCTGGCAGATGCTTCAGCAGAGAAGTCGTTCTCGGAGGAGTAGTTTTGCTCAACGCTTGCGGTCTGATTCGAATTTGTACCTACTGCCCACGTGGTTTTTTGCGTCACCCTGCTGGTATCGGTTACAAATTCTAAGCCATCCGTCGTGAGCTTCGCGAGATTTCCTCCATAGATGCTCTGGAGTTGATCGAAACTGGCTGGATACGAGAAGATATTGCCGGGTTCCCACGGAGGCTGGTACCACTGTAAAGATTGTCCCTGGTCCGAGTGCGCGGCGGCATTGCCGTTAGGTGCTGAAAATTGAATCGTGAGCGGAACTTTCTGGTCATTGGAACAGTTTGGCGTGGCCGCCGTACACACAGTCCGGCCAATTACCGGATAGACCCAGATGTTGAAATCGGAATCGGTATAAGACACCTGGTCGCCGAAACCGGTGGCTTGATAAATGTTGTATGTGCTGCGCGTGTAGCTGCCATTTTCCTGTTCCGCGGTGTGTTTCAACTCCTGCGCTGCTGTGGACATATCGTTGATCTTGAGTCCGGCTACATCGGGGTCGCCAAATTGAATGAAGCCGCCGACACTCGTCTTCGTGCCTAAAGACCAGCTCGTCGAATTCGTAATGCCCGATTGTTGGTCAGTCGTGTTCTCCACGTCATAGGTTGTATTGAATCCGTCCGGATCAGCGCTCAAATTCATCACTTGTTCAGGGACGTTGTCCAGCGGATCCGGACTGATCCAGTCCACATGCATAGGGGGCGCGCCGATCACGACCGATGGTTGAACGGGTTGGCTAATAGCGATCTTTGTCGGTTGGCCCAGCAGAAGCGAACGGCCCTGGGTATCGGATGGTGTGATGCTCATGGAACCGAGGTTGTTGGAGGAGGACGGGAGGCCCGTTATGGAGGTGCGGCTCGGCTTCAAGGTTTGAGAGTTCGCCTGCCAAACATCAAGTGCCCGCCCTCCGTTGCCGCAAGCGCCATGTAGCACTGCAAACTGATCGTTCAAATTATGCTCGGTTTGGCCGGGATTTAAAGGGTCAGGTTGCTGATTGTCAAAATTTCCGACTGTCATATCGTAGGCGCAGTCGTTAAGAAATGGGGTATACGCGAACCCCTTCCAGGCAAGTGTGGCTGGATCAATGCTTTGGATCGAGCCGACATATCCCTCTCCAATTCCGTCCACTATCGCTGACGGAGCCATAGATGCGTAGACTACTTGTTGGTAATGATTCGCCGGAAGTCCGAATCTTCCAGCCCTGACTTTGATACTTGGATAAGGGAGTGAAAAGAGTTCGGTGGTTGTTGTTTCCTGTGGCACGAGCGACGGAGGGGAAAAATCAAGCAGCTCCAGCTTTGTTAGCCAGTCGCCTCCATTGGGATTGTCATGGAGAAAGCCACCGTCGGCAACGACAATCTGGTCGTGCGTGAGCGACGTGAATCTGCCTGCAGTGATCGAGACGTACGGACCAAACTCGAACGCCAGAGCCTTCTGAAGCGTGAGACGTGCTGCGCTTGAAACGGCGAGAGTTGTTGGATCGACCGTGTAGATGACGATCTGGAGTCCACCGGACGGCAACGTCACCAAACCGGCAATTTCTGGCCGCCCGTCTCCATTGAAGTCGCCTATAACCATGTCTGCGAGAGCATCCAAAGTGCTAATTGGCCCGTAGGCAAGCGTTACGGATTTCTCAGCATTTTGGGTTAGATTGCTGCCTATAAGTGTTTCTCCATTCGAATAATTGAGAACAACCTCATCCAAGCCATCTTGGTTAAAATCGGCTGCGGCGCCGGCGGCTGCGCTGAACGACGGCGGATCAAAAAAGGGTACGTTAGCCGCATTGCCCAGGCTTGGGAAAAAGAGACTGCTGCCTAGGGTGGGTGACCAGGTCAGTTCCAACGGCGTGGAAGACGTCGTGTTCAGCATGTGTGTCGTAAGGGCTTTCACTTTGGCATCCGAAGGGATCGCTGAGGAGGTTTGACTGGTCGGAGGAGTGAGTTGGGAGTTCGCAGATTGCAGCGTGAAACTGCTCAACTGACCTGGGTCGCCCGGTTGGGTCCCTGGAGTGATTCCCGCGACGACCACGTCGTCGATGGCTAAAAAGATCCGTTTGCCGTTGAGAAAATCGGTTACATTGCTGTAGTCGGGTGCCTGCGCACGAATAATTGTGCTGAAAATCGCCGCTAGCAATACCGGCGTCACGATGGCGGTGCCGCGTTTCCTCCACAATAGGAGAGCGAATCCCAATAAGCCGGCGCCAAACAACGCCGTTGTTCCAGGCTCGGGCACGGCAGTGGCACTTGTTACGTTGACAAAATCCAGCGCCCAGTTGCCGGTACGACATCGTCCCGCCGTACCCGAGATGTCCCGAAACATGTTGCCCGGACATGCGCCGCCGGTTGCAAAGCTGGGATCGGCCGTGAAGTTCGGATGGCCAATCTCCGTGAAGCCATCGGCCAGGTTTCCGATCGAGAAGTTGTCGTACTGCGTTAAGGCCAGGATGTAGCTTCCAGCATTGAGGTTGGTTCTGATCCTCGCATCAGCCGCCAGACCGGTGGCGGGATCCGTTGCGACGCCTGCTCCTTCGTCGTTGTCGTCGATAAACACACCGGACGAGCTGAACAGGGTCAGAATCGTGTCGAACCCGCCACTCGGCGCAGTCGTGCCGGTCGAGGTAGTTCCGCCTGCGTAACCGAAGCTTCGAATGTCAATGGCAGCAGGACTCAGAACAGAAAACGAGAAGAGTTGCGCGTTATCATCCGCGGTGAAGTCACCTTCCAGAGTCAAGTTGCTCCCTCGAGCAATGATGGGCAAGATACTTAGAACAAAGACGAACATCAGTTTGCGTGTCAAAGGGTCTCCAGATACCAGGGTCTTTTCTTGTAGGTGTACTTAATTGTTGGCGGCAAGCACTTTTAGCTGAGCCGCAAATCACTTGTTAGTGTTCCGTGCTCAATGAGCGTGATGTTGGTTCACGCGCCTCATACATGAATCGAGAAAGCAGGCGCTTGTCTGACAAATAATGAACGCTGGAAAGAAAAGTCTGGACGCTTTCGAACGTGGACGCGCCCTCGATGCGTACGAGATCCTCTCGTCGGCGCGCACGTGCTTCGTACCAGCGCTGCGAGATCACGGCAGCATTCCGCGTTAAATCGGCGCTCGTTATCAGATAGAAATGTGCCTCATGAATCAGCCGCTCATTCTCTCCCGGCGGAAGAAAGACGTAGAGCCCGATGGAACTGCGGGTCATCAACTGCTCGTTCGTAATCGGGCCAGTCACAATCATTGCGTCTGTGAAAAGCATTCGACCGCCAGACTTCAAGACTCGAAACCACTCGTTCAACGCACAGTTTCGATCGGGGATATGGCACATGGCATCATTCGAGAAGACTGCATCAAAGGATGCACCTTCGAACGGAAGCCTCTCCCTCGCATCGATCTGCTCGAAGCAGGTGCGAGTTCCCGGCATCGATTGAGCGGAGGCCCGAGCTTCCTTGATTGCACTCGCGTTGGCATCGATTCCCGTAACTTGAGCGTGAGTCAGCTGACTCAGGTACGGTGCGCTTCCGCCCGCGCCGCAACCCACCTCAAGAATATGGCTCTGAAAGGGCAACTCCAGTAAGGACAGAAATCCACGAAGTTCGGCGGCATCTATCCACCCCGTCTGCCCAAGATCTACATCATAGGTGTCAGTTCGAATCTGCCGATAGAGTTCGTGCGCGTTTCCGCGATACGCATCGTCATACAAGGGAACGGCAGCCATGAGGCGGTGCTAATCCGGCAGTCCGTGGCTGAGCGGATTCGGCGGTTGAACCTTTCCCCGGTATCGGTAAGCACTGGTGGAAGTCAGCGATCGTTGCTCCATATAACCGGTCATCCCCTCTCTGGGAGAGCGCTACACCTTGTAAAGGGCGACCACAGGGTGAAAGTGTGCAACTAAAAAAATGTTTTTTGCTGGATTGGTTTTGCTGTTTAGCGGCCTTGCGCCAGGATAATGTTGCTGCCTGAGCGATCTAACTGTGAATAGAGGACCCACTTTTCATCTGGTGAGATGGATAGTCCGATATCGGTCCGATCTGCGAAGAGTTCATGCAAGGACAAAATCGAGCGAACTGCTTTGGTGGTCGGATTGAAAGCACGAATCACCGGTGGGTGGTCTCCAGTAGCACGGTCTATGAAAACAACCTCTTTCCGACCCAGAGCCCAGCCGCCGGGCTGCACACGGTAGGGCGGGCCCACGACCAACTGAGGCTCGGACATGCTTTGGGCGGCCAGCTTCGAAACGGGCTGTCGGAAGATGGCCTCAACTTCTGGTTTAGAAAAGTAGAGCCATTGGTCGTCGGGGGACTCAGCGGACAGGTACCCTCCCCCGTGCGTTACCTGAACAACTTCCTGTCCCCGCCACGACCGTTTCCAGATCTCCCATTGGCCAGTCCGCTGGCAGGCGAAATAGAGGTACTTGCCGTCAGAGGACCAGGAAGGCGCCGACTGGGGTATACCGTCGAGAGGCAAAGGCTTCGGATCCTCGCAATTCATTCCTGGTGGCTTGCAGTGGATGGTGAAAACTCCGATATAGCTGGAAAGCCGGCTATCAAAGGCCAGCTGCGTGCCATCTGGACTCCACTGCAAATGATCGATGGGAGCGCCTTTCAGATTCGTCACACGGACCTGTCCGGAACCGTCCCGATTTGCGAGCCAAATTTCGCGGCTTCCCGAACGATCACTGACGAAAGCAATGCGACCGTCCGGGGAATAAGCGGCGCCCTGATCGCGCAGCGTGGAAGCGATCACCTTGGTCGGCATACCTGCGCCAGACATTGCGATCCTGTAGATATTCAGGTCCCAGAGCTGGTTGACCCAACCAATCCGATCGGTGTGACGGCCAGTGGTGGGCGTGATTGCGTCGATCGCTCCTACACTAATCCGCTCCGGTTGCTCGTAACGCCTCACCGGAAAGCGCCAGATCCCGAAGATGGTCCCCGTTCGCTGCCACGAGAGCAACAAGCTCCTGCCATCCGACATCCAGGCGTGTCCCCATATTCCGCGACCCGTGCGGGTCAAACGTCTGGGAGGATCGCCGTTTCTGGATACCAGGTACAGATCGTCGACCCAGAACCCACTGACTCGCTTAAACGCCAGCATCGAACCATCGGGTGAGAATTTGGGATCCCAGTCACCCCAGTCGTTCGGTAGAGGCGATGTCAGACGCTGCGCTTTTCCAGTGCGCAACTTCAGTAGATACAACGCCAAGCGTTCTGTTCCAGCCGGCCACGCGTCGGAGAATGCCAACTCGCTTCCATCGGGAGACCAATCAAGACTTGAGCTGATATTGAATTTGTTCAGATCCAGCAGCTTCTGCTGTTTGCGGTCGCTGATCGACACGGAGGAAATACTCCCGCGAAATCCTGTCTTGGCTGACCCGGAATAATTGAACGCGATTCTTTTTCCATCGGGCGACCACGTCAGATAGCCCACAAGTCCTTCGGATATGTCAGTCAACTTGACGGCATCGTCTTGCGAGAGTTTCCTGACGTAGATATTCCGCGTCCCGTCCAGTTTGTCAGCCCAGGTGAAGGCGACGGACTGGCCGTCCGGCGAAAGTGCCGGACCGAATTCCCATCCAGCCTGCGAAGTGAGCGGTTGAATCTTGAGGTCCGAAGACTGCGTGTAGTCCACAGTGGAGAACACGAACCACGTTGCGGCCGCTAAGCCCATTCCAGCAAGCACCAGCGCACTTCCCCATATTCTGCGTTTCCGAGTGCGGCCGGGGTTCGCTTCCAGAAGAGGGTGGAGCGTGGTTATCAGACGGATCTCTCCCAACTCTTGGACAACTTCGGCCGCAGACGGCCGGTCCACCGGATCCCTGGCCAACATCTTAAAGATCACTCGGTGAAGGCGCTCGGTACGGATACCGTTGCCTTTCAACAAGCATGCCGGTTCCTTTGTTGCGATCGAAAATGCCGATTGGATGGAAGTTTCCGCAGTGAACGGATGATGACCGGCGGCCAGTTCGTACAGCACTAAACCAACGGAGAAAATGTCGCTAGCGGGCGAGACGGACCTTCCTTGCACCTGCTCGGGAGACATATACTGCAGCGTGCCGGCAGTGACACCGAAGGTCGACGTCGAGCCGTCTGCCGCCACCTGGCGAGCCAACCCAAAATCTACAACCTTGACGTAACCGTCCGGCCGGACCAGAATGTTCTCCGGCTTGACATCACGATGCACCACTCCATGCGCGTGTGCGGCCGTCAATGCCTGGGCGATTTGTTGACCAATACGAATCACCTGATCCTCGTCGAGCGGTGTCCCGCAGAGGCTCCGGAGCGCCCGTCCCTCCACCAATTCCATAACGATGGCAAGGCCAGATGCTGATTCGATTACCTCATACACTGTGACAATGTTGGGATGATTCAGACTCGATAGTGTCTTGGCTTCATCCATCACCCGTTCAGTGGAGCGGACGCCAATCGTCCCGGGCAAGAGAAACTTGAGCGCCACAATGCGGCCAAGTTGCTGGTCTTGCGCGGAGTAAACTTCGCTGACCCCTCCTTTGCCGAGATAATCGAGCATCTTATAGCGACCAACCGCGAAGCTGGCCAGCCAAGCCTTGTGCTCTGGCCCTACCTCTAAGGTCGGATCCTCCGGTTCATCTAGAAGGAATAACACCTCTTCGAGCACATCGGGTTCTGGCTCTACGGCATTGATGAAAGATTCGCGTTCTTCCGGCGACAGATCACGCGTGTCGCTGTATATCTCCCAAGCGATCCGCCATTTTTCGTTCGTCACGTTGCGTTCCCGACCCATTCCTTTTCAAGCCAGCGCCGGGCGAAGTTCCAGTAGCTTACGACGCTCCGTCGTGAGCAGTTGAGTTTGCTAGCAATCTCATCGTTGGTCAAACCTTCGAAAACGCGCATCTCAACCACGGATCGGAATTTGGGATCGATTGTCGCCAGGCGCGCTAGAATCTCGTCTACCTCTTGCAG
This sequence comes from Bryobacteraceae bacterium, assembly GCA_965214005.1. GTDB lineage: Bacteria > Acidobacteriota > Terriglobia > Bryobacterales > Bryobacteraceae > Bog-105. Next base: position 5,522,871 of record CBDCAQ010000014.1, on the reverse strand, counting down.
CGCTTCGATACTTTGTTCGGAGGGCTCCGGCTCTCCTTCGAGCTGCACTTTTTGGATCTGGTGAGAGAGGGGACGGGCGTGATGGATCAGCAATCGCCTCATGAGCTGGCCCGCGAAGCCGAGGAACGCCGCCTTGTCCTCTTTTTGAACCAAGTTACACGAGGTAAGTTCTCGAACCTTCAGGAGTTCGAGATACAGTTCGTTGACGAGAGCGGTGGTCTGCCACGTATGGTCCGTGCGCTCTCCCTTCATTCGTGAGGACGCCAGGCGCCGCAGCTCCGAGTAGAACTGCTCGACCAGTTCGCCGGCCGGGTTTGCATCAACGCGACGGAAATCAGCAGCAAGCAACGCCACACTATCCTGGGAGAAGGATTGCACGTGGGACTCATTGTAACTTTTACTGATCTCGCGCCTACCCACCCCATCAACTGCTTGCCGTGGGCGCTCAGCGCAACGTATATGGCTTACCTGGATAGCCCCATCCGAGGCACTATGCCTTAAAACAGGCAACTCGATGAGGTGACATAGCTTGTGCATGTCGGGCCAGATTATAAGACCGAACTATAAGACCGACGAACGCGCTTCGCTCCGGCTATTCGGGTGCATTATCGCCGTCTGGGATGCCAGCCTGCCGCGATGGCAGTCGATCTGCTTTCACTCTGTGTTCAGAAGAGCTTACGTAAGTGACTCGGAGTTCAATTAGTTCAATGAGAAATTTCGGAAAGCAGCTGAATGCTCTAACATATTGAGAATATGGAGCGGGAGAGGGGAGTCGAACCCCCGTATCAAGCTTGGGAATCCAAGATACGTTTGTAAACAAAGAGAAACTGCGTCCATGGCGATGAACCCTGACTATAGAAGGCAACGGCGTCTCAGCAACTTAGGCCAGACTGGACCGCGTGGCATAAAAACAACGCTAACCCGTGTGGGCCGCTAGCGGATCCAGAGCCGACAGCCGGAGTGGCCGAAAGCGTCCCCAGGTGGATTGAGTACCCTTCCATTGGTATGTTCCGGTGATCGCGATGTGCTCCCAGCCTAACGGTGAGATATGCGGGAGGAAGTGAGCTGGCAGAGAGATACCCCGTTCCTGTACGGTTTTGAGCGCCCGGTCGAGATAAGCAGTATTCCACAGCGTGATTGCGGCCACAACCAGGTTGAGCGCCATGGCATGGAGATCCTGCTCGAGCTGCGTTCGGTCTGGCACCGAACCGCGTCGGTAAAAACGAATAGCGCGCTTGAGCGTGTGGTGGGCTTCCCCTTTGTTCAGCCCGATCAGGACGCGGCGGCGCAGTTCTGGATCTTGGAGCCAGGCAAGGGTAAATAGCGTCCTCTCGATTCGCCCGATCTCGCGCAAAGCAGCCGCCAAGTGTGATTGGCGGGGATAGGCGGCGAGCTTCCCGACCAGGAGAGAAGCGGTGGCAGAGCCTTGCCTGATGGATGCGGCAAACCGCGCCACCTCATCCCAATGCCGGCGGATGCTGGCAGTGTGAATGCGGCCGCCAATTAGCGGACGCAATTCTGCATAGGATGAGGGTTTTTCGAAGGAGAAGAGACGATGATCGCCAAGGTCGCGAATCCGTGGCGCAAAACGGAAACCGAGCAAATGACACAAGGCGAAAATGTGATCCCTATAGCCCGAAGTGTCCGTATAGTGCTCCTCGATGCGAATATCAGGACCTTGGTGGAGTAAACCGTCAAGCACATGGGTGGCATCGCGAACGGTGGAACTGATCGCCTTGGCGTGAAACGGCGCATAGCGATCCGACACGTGCGTATAAATCATTGATACCGGATCGCGTCCGTATTTAGCATTGACGTTAGACATAACCGGTTTCTTGAAGGCGATCGGAAACGCTTGTCCGTCGGAAGAGGATGTGCGCCCGGAACCCCATTGAGTCACCAGAGGAACTCGTCCCTGCAATTCGACGACAGCTGCCAGTGCCCGTGCGTAGGTATCCTCTCGCAGATACCAGTCTTCGATCCACGCTAGCCGGTCTGCCGTGTATCCTTCGGTAGCGTCCGACATCTTCGTTTTGCCTAGATTCGTGGCGGCCGCAAGGATTGCTGTCAGCAAGCCAGTTCTGTCGGCAACGGGCTGTCCTGTATATAGATGAGTGAAAGCCTTGGTCCATTGAGCCCAACTACTGACCTCCTCAAGAAGCTGCGTGAGTGAGACTCGCGGCAGTAAATCGTAGACCTTTCCAGCCCATTGTTCGGTCTCCTCAGGGACGGCCTTGGTAAGCGGAGAGATGACGAGCCGGTTGTTTTCAAGGCGCGCCTCCTGAAGCTGATGCTGACCAATAAGCTCGCCAACGCGGCCGAGTTGCTCAACAAGAGCCGCTTTGCGGCTGCGGAGATAGCCTTCGCAATCCAGAAGTGGATCCTCTGCTTCCGCCATTTTGATTTTCTGGGCAGCCCACCGAGTGGGCTCAATCAAGTACTGGTCGAATTTCAAGTAGCGGCGGCTGCCTTCGACCCAGATATCGCCAGACCGCAATCCACTGCTCAGCTCCGCCAGAACACAAAATTCGTAATAGCATCGGTCCAAACCTTTGCCGGTGAAAATATAGGGAGCCCACTTGTGAGTCACGAAACCGCGCGATGCATCGAGCGGCACCTCAGTAAGGCTGTCGCGGTTCATCCGGCGAAGCACTTCGATGCCGGCCAGCACGGGTTGATAGGCTGGGATACTATCGAATTGAAATGCGTCCAACAGCTTGGGCGTGTACTGCCGAAATTGCGGGTAATGGGAACGAAAACTCTCCAAGTTGGACGACTCCAGTGGCTTAGTGGAATGGGAGGTCTCGATGGCTTCCTGTTCCAGAGCGTCCCAGGAAAGCACGCTTTCGACGGCCAACCCAAGATCCGTGCCGCTCCGGTGCGCTTCGGCTAGCGCTCGTACGAGCCGGGAGTGATTGTGAAGCTTCTCATTCACGGTCCTGCCGCTCGCGGTCAAATGCGTCCATTGCTTGCTTTCCGAGTTGTAGAACAGGCGCCCAAGCAGGCGATTGTGAAAGCCAATTGTGCGATCCGTCAGTTCTTGGGCCACGTAAATCAGAAAAGCCGTCAGGATGGCATGCCGCTTAGCATCAGGAAATCGCCGGAAGTGGCTCAGGCTGTGCCGCGCACCACGCGCGGCCAGTTGCTGCAGCCGGGTCGTAGGAATGCCCTCGGCCACGAATGCCTCAATCTGCAGTCTGCGTACCCAATTTAGCCGTCGGATCAGATCTTGAATGCCGGTGGCCGAGCAAGAGGCGGGAACCCGACGAAGCCAGCCCAACATACTGCCACGTTTGGGGCTAATCTCCAGCAGTCCATCCAGTGTCTTTTTCTGATCTCCGCTTAACGCTTTCTCGATGCGGTCGTAAACGTGACGCTCGATTTCGCTGCGTACACTCCTTACCAGGGACTCTAAGGTTGTCAGAGCGGGAACGATGACTCGCTGGCTACGGAGCCATTCAAGAGCTACCTCCATCAGTGTGTAAGCCGATTCGTTGCCGACCGCTTCCGAGCGAAGATGCGCTCGCAACATGGCTGGAAATGGCGATGCGTAGTGGCGGAAGCGATATAGCCGAGCTAACTCCTGGGCGTGGTCGGATCGGGTCTGCGGCCGGCGTGAATACTCAGCCAATTCTGCTGTATCTGTACCGAGTTGCTCAGCCACAAACTTCAGCAGATTCTGGGGCGGATCTTCGGACGGTCCGAGTGGCCAACCCGGATAACGAAGTAAGCAAAGCTGCACCCCAAAGCCCAGCCGGTTGTGATTCCGGCGTCTCTCTTCGATACGGGCTCTGTCTTCCTCGGATAACAACCAATGCCGGACCATCTCCCGCCGCCGAAGTAAATGATGTGCGGTTTGTAATCGATCTCTTTGAGCTTCCGTAAGCTGCTGGGGCGCTGACATACGGGCCAGCGTACCCGGCCTGCCCTCAACGAACTACTTGCGACCGTCCTTGCTCTTAGCGTTGTTTTCTTGCCAATCGGTCCAATCTGGCCAAGTTGGCGGGCAGAAACGACCCTTTGTGACACACCAAGTCGGAGTGTGACAATCCGACGTGAATCCTTGCCGTAGGTGTAGTAGGCACGAAATCATGAATGGGGTATGATGCAGCCTAAACATGAAGCTTATTTTGCTCTTAATTGTTACTGCTTCTTGGGCTTTTCCAAGCAGTGTTCAAGTAACCGCCTTCTCCGGAAACGGGCAAGGGTTCGACGGTAAAACTTGCTCTGACTCAGGGCTCAACAGTGTGGGCTGCCAGGTCTCTGGTGAATACGGTTCTGTTGATGTTCAGGCCAGCTTGTTTTCGGGGACGGACAATGGCGGTCAGCAGCGTATTGGGTTTGGGGTGTTGGGTCACACTTCGACGAAAGCGAACAGTTATATAGGGGCATACTTTTCCAGCAGTGCAGTAATAGATATTCCTACAAATTGGGGCAATGTGCAGCTGAGTTCCGGTCCTGTCTACGCCCATTACGACATCTATTCATCCGCATCTTTTCAATATGACGGGCAAGTTGTGTCGCCGCGCTGCCTGTATTATGCAAAGGATTTATACGGTGATGGCTACACTTACTACTCCTGTACACTTGCGCATTCATTCGGGCAAGAGAATCAGGTTACAGTGACGTTTGTTGCTTCTGATGATGGGGGAGCACCGATCGGTCAGACGCCGGTATTTAAAAATTTTGGATTAGGCTTGGCTCCAATACCAGAGCCCGGCACCCTTGCTTTCATCAGCCTTCCTGTGGTCCTTCTGGGCGGGCGGTTCTTTCGTCTTCGGGGACTGCGTTTAAGAGCAGCCCATGACCACTGATCGGCACACCAGCTTTACATGCGTCTATCAGCTGACCATAACGGAGACAGATTGACTTAACGCTTCCCTGCCCTGCGCAGGCCTAATTAGCGGCGCACTTAAAAAGCAGATGACAAAGTAGAGTATTTACGAATCTTCAGTGCTTTTCATCCATCGTTGCTCTCTACGGAGAGGCACAACCGGCAGGCAATTTAGAATCATCGTTCATGGTTGACCATCGCTTTCTGTAACGCTGCTAACAAGCTCTTGCTCTCCGCCAGCGTGAGACCGATCTCCGACAATTGGTGTCGTTCCTGCCTAATAAGGTTCTTCCTCAAGTTTGGTGCATGATCTTCGATGAAGCTAACTCAGCGGGAGAAAGCAAGCGAGCGCGAAGCAATTCAAATCCTGCTCTTCCATACATTTGACGTTTCAATGTCTTTAGCCGGTTGATATGACCTTCGACAGGTCCATTGCTGAAGGGCTCTGTCAAAGCGTTATGGACGGCGGGCAGGTCGCGTCGCAGAGTCTTTGCGAACCGCTGAAAGGAGTAGATACCAGAATCTTTTGCCTTTGGTATCCGGGCGTCGAGTGTGTCCGGCTTGCCGCATCGCAAGATGCCACGGAACTCCGCAACCAGGCCCCGCATGAGAGTGAAGCCTGGGCACGTGCTTTTCAAGCAATCGACCTTATGTCGCTGCTCTGCAGTGAGAAGGGGGCGCGGTTTGACCAAAAGGGCTGCGGCGACTAGAGGAGAGATGTGGCGGCCTGTGAGGTCCTTAGGAACTTTGTCATCGAGAGCGGCGAACTTGTTAACCGGTGATTGCTTCTCGCGCCATCGAGATAGAAATCGGGCGAGCCCTGAGAAACAGCCTGTATAGCCTAGATGGCGAAGCTCCGCTAACAAGGTCCTTACGTGTTGAATGCCATTGCTCCAACGTTTTGCTAAGTAGTCGCCAAAGAACGCTGGCGAATCGGGCTTAGGCGCCATTTTGTTCCGCGCTGGAAGTTCAGCGAAGCGCAGCCACTTGTCCACCCGTTTGCGACTGATCCCGATCTGTCTCACAATTTCGCTGACATTGTTGCCCAACCGGCGCAGTCGATGAACCGCCGTGAAAAGTGCATGATCGAGGAGCGAGCGCTGCGCCACAATCACCCCCTGGTGGGCCGCTCTTTCCGGGTTCGAGAGAGATCGAGAAGCCGAACAATCAGGAACTGCGGTGACCGACTCTGGCGAACTCACAATTGGTGGCGTGATGACCAGGTAAGAGCGCTGGCGACCCAGCTCGTATTCCACGGCTTCTCTCAAATTGAGCAGCAGGTGAAAGCGATCGGCCACCTGCCGCGCCTGCGCGCTCCTCGCTGAGCAGCTTGAGCATACAGTCCAAAGCGATCACGACTTACTACCTCAACTGTGGCGTGCTGTTTTAGCCACTGCGCAACCTGTTCAGCGGATCGCTTCGGCAGTAGGTCTGCTACTCGTCGTCGCTCCAAATCCACCAGAACGGTGCCGTAGTTTTGCCCCTTTCGCCAGGCCCAATCATCAATCCCTATCACGCGCAATTGCTTAGAAGAAGGCTTCCCAATTGCAGCTCTACTCTTGAGTTGCCGCAGGATCGTATCATCGCTGACGGGCATACCGAGTCGAGCCATCAGTCGTTCTGCAGGCCGTCCACCCAAACTGTAGCCGACCAACTGAATCACGTCCTCCAGGCGCTCCGTGCGTTGGCGATGCGGAGCGGCAACCGTGGGAATGCGCTCACTGAAGATTCTCCGTTTGCAATCGCCGTTGTGGCATCGCCAACGGCTCAGCCGAACACGAAGCGTTACGGAAGCCCCCTGTACCGGTAAGTCCCTGATCGTTCCCCAATAACGGCTATGTCGGCTTGCGGAGATCGTCCCGCATAGCGGACACCGGGCGCGAGAACTGCCGTCAGCCTGAATGGTCCACCCATCTTGGAGAGCTTCGACACTCCTAGCGGTCAGCCCCGATTCTGCCGGCAGAACTTTCGTGATGGTCCATCGCTTACCCATACTCGGCCATCAGCCTAACAAGCTGCACCAAATTTGAGGAAGAACCCCTGAGAACAATAATGTCTGCGCGGTAGTGAAAAATTGGAGTGCTCATAGGGACACAGCATTCACGATTACAGCGCTACAAAAGTAAGTAATAGAATTTGCTGCGCTCCTTTGAGAGAAGACCGCTTTGACAGCCTACCAAAGCCCTAATCGCCTAAAGAGGACGATTTTTCATGTGCCTGCCATTTCACCGAGAAACGCAAAAAAACGAACGTGTTTAGACAACCAAAGAAGACCGCGCGTGATTTCAGCCCGAAGGCTCTCATAAAGAATCTGGTATATCGCCAACGCCAAACAGCCGAAGATCAAAATTGCGAGGAACGCGCGGCCATTCTCTTCGCCAGGTTGAGGCGGTGGTAGCCAACCTAGCATTACTCCATAGAGTAGTGATGTTGCGATGCTTAAGCCCAGAAGTGAAAACCACTTCGAGTATTGAAATGCCTTTGTTGGCACCGCTTCTACCCACAAGGCCGCGCTTTCCAGAGTCTGTTTACATCGGATTTGGTGATTAATATTAGGCTTCAACGGTGCTACTGTTTGCAGATCATGGAAGGCCTTCCAGAACTGAAGACGCTTTGTCTGTCGCTCAAACTCTCTCGTTGAAGGGTCGTGATCCTTGATCCAGTAGATGACGAACGCTGTGATGGCTCCGAAAACGGGGCCAACGAACGGCACCACGAACTGGTACAACACGGTTGCAGCCGTCGCTGTAGGTGAAGCCTGAATAAACAACTCCTGCCTGAGATCATACCGCCGGAACATAACGTGCGCCACATGTTTAGAACGTGGTGTACTCATCTAAAGGAGCTTCAGATTCTCAACTTAGCAGAGGGGCTCTCTTGAACCAGCTAACGTATACAATCTGATTCGATGGCTCGAGAATATGCAATTGTTCAAACATCCGTTGGAAGAGACGCGGCGTATGTTGATTGTCCTCAGAAAATTGAAGGAATCGAAAAGCTGCCTTTAGCAGCGATACTGGCCAAACTCAGCGAGCATCAATTCGATGTCTCACATATAAGTACCGCGCAAGCTGCACAGTTTGCAGTGACAATTACCGTGTTGCTTCAGCGAGAACAAACTTAATGCCACACGATGCGGATAGATTGGCGCGCCTCCGCATTGTGTGCAGAAAGTAACTAAGAATGTTGTCGGTCATCAAGTCCCGACGCGCTCGACTTCGCTCACGCTAATATCATCGTTACGTCGATCATAAAGGCCAGTGGTCTTAGCTTTTGAGTGGCCGGCCATACGCTGCGCAATTTCGAGCTTGCCGCCGTTGGTGAGGTGGTCCGTAGTTCCGGTGGCCCGGAAGGTATGGCACCCAATTTTCGTTTCGAGCCCGGCATCGGCAGCGCGGCGCTGCACCATATACCAGATATCTGTTCTTCCGACGGATCGCTCCGAAAGCTTTCCTGTCGGCCCATCGCCGTGCGGAACAGCGGCCCTTTGCGATCGTCCCCAATGCCGGCAGCTTCGATGTAGGAATCAAGATACGCTTCCAGCTTGTGATGGCAGGGAATCTCATTGACCTTGCCATTCTTCTCCCGAAATCGCAGCCATGGGGTAGTAGCCACATCCAACCGAAAACCTCCGCTAAGGATCGATGAGGTCACGTCGAGCGGAAGCAAATCATCAGACTCCATATGCAAGCCCTTCCAAGAGGGCTATGCGCTGATCTAACGTGCTCTTTTGAGGTAACTAGAATCCCACCATTGCTTCCCGTCCGGGGTAACACCGGAGCCGTATATGAGAAGCGCATCGCCGCCCGGCTCAATGACGGTTATAAGCCGCTCGATTTCAGTGCCCGTGTCCTGAGCAATTACTTGCGAGAGCATGAAATTCCGGGGCTACGCTGCCTTTTGCTGAGGCTCAGGCCGGAAGCCTGGATACCAATTCCGGACGTTCGCTCTAGCCGGTCATCGAGCACTTGTGTGCGCGTCTGCAGCACCAGATGGCACCCCGCTTGCTCCACTGCATCTGCTGACGCTTCGCGAAGCGTTTGCTGACGATCTGGTTCACTGCCGATTCCACAAACCCGGTCGCGATCGTCTCGCCATTCCGCCAATGCTCGCCGTAGTTGGGAATAAGCGACCGATTGGCCTCGATGTACGTATCGAACTCGTCCAACGCTCTTCTGAACTTCGCCACATTGTCCCGCGGATTCTTCGTCGTCCAAAAAACCGAGCGTCTCGTCGACTTTCTCTCGCGCCCGCACCACGTTTCGGTGCCATAGGTAATGCTTCGCGCTTTCCAGCAGTTTCAGCACTTCTTCCCGTTTCTCCGGCGTCGTCTTTAAGCCCTTGGCATACTGCCCTTTCACCGTGATCCGCATCGTGATGTGGAACCGATCCAGGTAGTGTTCCGCCTCCGGGTTCAGGTACATCTGCACGTCGCGGATGTCCGCGCCGCCGTCCGAAAAGAACTTGATCTGCTGGTTCATCCGCATCCCTTGCTCCTTCAGAAGTTCGAATAGCCGCGCTTCGGCTTTTCGTCATACGTCTGGACCAACCCGAAACGGCGATCCGGCGCCTCGTCAGACATCGATTTCCCGACGATGATTTCGAAGTTCTTCTTCTTGTCCTCCCAATCCCGTACGTAGCAGCCGTTGATGCCCACCGTAAGCGCCGCCGGTGGACGCGGCAGCGTCGCCCACTCCCGCGGGCATCCTTCCACAAAACTCATTCGTTCGTCGCCCAGGGCCGCTTCCACTCGCTGTGCGACCTGATGCAAGTGATTCCGCACACTGGACGCATTGATCGTTTCCACAACCGGTAAGGCGTCTTTCAACATCTCCGTCGCCAATCCGAACGAGATCAACGAACTCCACTTCACCTCCAAATACAACCGCTCCGGCGTCACATGCTCGGTGAGCACCTCGCTCAACGGGCTGAAGCTTTTCGTCTCGTTCGGCCGGCAGCGACAATGACTCCATCGCGGGCTATCGATGGCGAGATTGCCGAACAGAGTCTGCAGACTCACCGTATGAGTCCCCTTCTGGGCGCGGCTTTCGCCACAATGGGGGCAGTTGCGACGGCCCTCCAGGTATTCCGCAGCCTCGTGTTCCACTACGATCTTCTGCACCGCCGTCAGCAGACTCTTGCTCTCCGCCAGGGTTCGATGCGAATTTCAATCACGGCTTTCATGCGCCGATGATTTCATAGAACAACTCCTCGCGCTCGCCATGCGCGTATTGCCGGAGCGTCGATTGATCGCCCTGCGGTCAATGCGGTCCGGGCGCGCCGCTCGATGCGCTTTCACGCGTTCCAAAGCGACTTGCAGCCGCTCGCGATCCCGAACCAGATCTGGCACGTCGCCGCCCGAGTCAAGCAAGTGACCAATGGTATCGGCCATCAGCGCCCACTCCTCGCGCAGGCAAGCATTGGATCACTCCTGCCAGCGCAGATCTCCTTGTTCCATATAGGCTCGCGCCCCGCCGCAGTCCTCGAGTGGTGCGAGCCGTCGCCCGCCGGTGCAAACCGGACACAGCCGGCCGTTCCAAGGAAGAACTCTCTCCAAGCGGACATCATGCTCCCACAGGTCGTAGAATCGTACTCGTACAGAAAGCGCTCGCGCAGCCGGAACTGGAAATCGGCCAGATAAACCCTATCGGCGTTGTCGTTGAACCCAATGCCTCCCTCATGGCAGACGCCGTAATCCTTGCCGTGAATACGAAAACGATGTAAGTGGGAATCGCTCCAGCCCATGGCGATCTGGATGGCGTAATGAAGGTCGGCGATGGTTTGGTCGCAACGCAACAGAATGCGCCGCCAGATCATGGGGCTTGCACCCCGTAACACCACCTTGAATTCGTATATGGCAACCAGATGGGGCTCGGCCATAGGAGCCTTATTTTATCCCTCCACGCCGGAACTTACCCCGGAATTTCATGCTCTCCTAGTAGCCTACAGTTGAAGGATACAGGTGAACTTTGCTGGGGCGGGGGCGCAATCCTAACTGCATGCAGAGGTCTCCGAGGTCACTTTCCCGAGCTTCTCATCAGCGTGAAAGTCTCGTCGCCGCCTTTGCGGTCTTTCACGTGGTGAACGGTGCAGCTGAGTTTTTTCCCCTCGCGATGATAATGCAGCGAGACCCTGCCGTCAGCTTCCGTGAAAACCGCCTCGTTTTCAGTTGCTGAGCCAAGTGGGCATCGTTACGCTACTATTCTTTTCTTCCCAGCCCAGCATTGAAGTGCTTCATTTTAAGCACTGGCCCCGTATCGCCGACCTCTACTGCCCAGAACTCATAGAAAACCGGCCGGCCATGTTGGATAACGCGGAAGGTACCTGTCATGCTATCGCCGCTTATCAGCGTCCAAGTCTCTTCCTGCACTTCCGCCACCGTTTGGCTCACCCACCTGCCTGATAAAAGCCCAAGGGCTTGAGCGTTGTATTCTGCAAGCCTTGTCCCCTGCTAACACAAGCGAAGATGAAATACGCTCGACAAGAGCGCCGCGCCGGAGAGTTCTCTTGTAATCCAATCTAGTTGTATTTCAACTGTCAGCGCGTCAGAGATGCCCACAGCTGCGCACGTTTTCCGCTTTATCCGGTGACTGCTTTCATCGCCTCGACAATGCTTTCTTCCGCAATAGCTCCGTAGCCCAGGACGATGCCAGGTGGTCCCGGGCAGGTTGAGAATGCGCCAAGCGCCGGCAAACGTACGTTGGCCCGTTTGCCTCTTTGCAGGAGTTCTTTGGATTGCCTTTCGCTCGTCTGCAAGCACGTGACGTGCAAACCTGCCACGGAAGGAACCACTTGCCCAAAGATGCCGGGCATTCGGTTTAACCATCCCAGTAAAGCCGCGCGCCTGCGTCCATACACTTTCGACATGCGCCGGACATGACGAGCCAGATGGCCTTCGGTGATGAAACGGGTGAGAGCGTGCTGTATAAGGAGCGACTCGTGTGCATCGTTCAGGTAGCGAGCGTGCCCGAGAGCAGGTACGAGAGTCGGCGGGGCTACGATGAACCCAATGCGCAGGCCCGGATACATCAGCTTTGAAAATGTGCCCACATACACAACGACGCCGTACTGATCAAGACTCTGCAACGATTCGAGCGGGCGAGGATCGAACCGGTACTCGCTGTCATAATCGTCTTCCACGATGCATGCATTGTGTTTGGCTGCCCAACGTAAAAGGCTCAGCTTGCGGTCGAGCGACATGGGTGTACCTAGCGGGAACTGGTGAGATGGTGTAACGCAAATCATACGAGCCTTGGCGGGCAGGTCTGCTACGCTCATCCCTTCTGAATCAACAGGAATTGCAGCAATGTCGATTGCATTGACGGACAGCAACTCGCGAAATGGCGGATAGCCGGGTTCTTCTACGGCGACCGTGTCGCCACGTCTGAGCAGAACTCGCGCAAGCAAATCAATGGCTTGCTGTGCGCCGCGTGTCACCACAATCTGATCCGGATGGCACACCACGGCGCGCGTAAACGCGACGTACTGCGCGATTGCCTCCCGCAAACGCGCATCTCCTTGGGGGGCGGCATAACAGCCCTGCGCTGCTCCAAGTATCCGTCCGCTGCTGGCCAGCAGGCTGCGCCAAATATCAAAGGGAAACAATGACACATCCGGAACACCGACCTCGAAAGCGTGCCAGAACGGAGGCCCGACCCCCGCGTCACTGCGAACGAACCGCACCCACTCCGGACGTGGAAGAAGGAGAGATCCGTACTTAACCGGCGCTTGGCCCGGAAGAAGCAGTCGAGACGAAACACGCGTCCCGGACCCGACGTGTCCTTCGATGAGGGATTCACTGCGTAGCCGCTCGTAAGCACGGAGCACGGTCTTGCGCGCGATGTGAAGCTGTGCCGCTAATTCGCGGGTCGAGGGCACCGGCTGGCCCGGGCGCAGTCTGCCGCCCAGAATCGCCGAGCGTAGCGCACGGTATAGCTGTGCTGAAAGTTCGCGCTTCCGCGAAAGCGTGATCTGGAAATCCATTGCTCAACCGGTATACCAAAGTATCTGAAAAGTGGCGTACTTAGGGGTGCCATTTCTTTTTAGACTCAGATTGGAAAGAGACCGATGCTAAGGCGAATCTCACAGAACGTTTTGTTCCTTACTGGCACAGCGGCTTGCATCGCCATCCTGGGAAGAGCGCAACATCCGGCTCAATCCCGGATAGCTATTGCCCATGACCTACCAGCCATACAGAGCCGGCATGCGAAGGCGACCCTTGTGGAGGTGACGTACCCTCCGGGAGGGTCTTCTCTATCTCATACTCATCCGTGTCCGGTGATCGGCTACGTTCTGAATGGCGCTATTCGCTTTCAGGTAAACAGCGAATCTGAAGTGGTCTTGCATGCTGGGGAGAGTTTTTACGAGCCGCTCAACGCCCTTCACAAGGTCTCCGCGAATGCCAGCAATACGGATAATGCGAAATTTCTCGCCTTTTTCGTGTGTGATGGCGATCGGGAGTTGAGCAGACCGGTGAGATCGGGCAGGTAAGCAAACATGAGCACACCAGTACAACGCGTCCTGCCCATCAGTTCGGTATCGCTGAGAAATCCCGCCATTGCGCTCTATGCGCGGATTGCCCTGGGACTGGCTTTTCTGTCCGCTGTTGCGTCACGTTTCGGCTTGTGGAATCGGTCACTGGACGGCGCCCATTTCCAGAAGTTTGTCAAATACACTGCCGAGGTCAATTCCTTTCTGCCCGGCGTCTCCATTCCTTTCCTTGCCTGGTCAGCGACCGTTGCGGAAACTGTGCTCGGACTTGCTCTCATCGCGGGAGTCAGGCTGCGGCTGACTGCAGTCTGCGCTTCTGTCCTTTTGGCTCTGTTCGGAACCGCAATGGCGATCTCCTTCGGTCCCAAGTCTCCGCTGGACTATTCTGTTTTCTCCGCGTCGGCAGCGGCGCTCCTGCTGGCAAATCTTGAAAGGGAATCAAAAAAACAGTGCGAAGTTTAGCGGCCGTGATTGTTGTCGCGGCCCTCTGTTGCTGGCCTTCGCTCTCTCGGGCAGGCGCGTCCGATGCCGACGAGCAGAAGATCCTCTTCGTACGCGACAAAGTGTGGCGCGCCTGGTTTGCAGATGACGAGGCGACCCTGCGCTTGCTCGTCCCTTCCGATGCTGTTGTGATCTCTGCTGGAGAAAAGAATTGGAAGACTCAGACAGACGTGCTTCGCGACGCGCGCGAGTTTCACAAATCTGGCGGAAAGTTGATTCGTTTGACGTTCCCACGAACCGCGATCCAGCGTTTTCATGAAGCGGCTTTCGTGTATAGCGACTACGTCCTGGAACTCGGTCAGAAAGGAAAGTCAACCACAACGCGGGGCCGCGCCACTGAAGTCTTCGTTCTACGAGGCGGCCAATGGATCAACCCGGGATGGCATACGGATTCGCAATGAAGAGGTTCTCTTTCGAGCATGATGGCTTGACCTTCTCGTATCTCGATTCGGGCGGTAGACTTCCGGTCATCATCGCGCTTCATGCCCACTGGATGGAGGGCCTAACATTCATTCCGCTTGCTGAGGCGTTAGGGTCAGAATGGCGCGTCGTGGCACTGGATCAGCGAGGGCATGGTTACTCCGACCATGCCGAAACTTATAGCCGCGAGGAATACTTGGGAGATCTCGACGCCTTGTTCGACCATCTTCGTGTGCAAGAGGCTGTGCTTATCGGAAATTCTCTTGGGGGTGTCAATGCGTATCAATATGCTGCGCGTCGTCCTGAGCGGGTTCGGGCTCTTATAATTGAGGACATCGGGGTTGAAATCTCAGGCGACCTGCCTTCGACGGCAGGCTGGGCTGGAAATTTTCGCACGCGCGAGGACCTCGAAAATCAGGTTGGTCAACGCTTTGCACCCTATCTCCGAGACTCATTCCGCGAAAGCGCGGCGGGATGGCGGCTAGCCTTTGAACCTTGGGAAATGATGCTTTCGCTAGCTTGTCTGCAGGGCAGTTACTGGGATGAGTGGCTGTCTACAAGTTGTCCTGCGCTCGTCATCCGTGGAGCAAACAGCAGAGTTACAACCTCCGAACAGATTGCGGAGATGGTTAGCCGCCGGCCCAATACGGAGATGCTCGAAATAACCGCTGGGCATGTCGTGCATAGCGATGACCCAGCCTCTCTCGCGGAAGCGGTCCGTTCGTTTCTCACATTAAACGTTGTTGGGAAATCTATTACGTCCACATAGGATTGGAGCGCCACCCCAGAAGGGCTCAAGACACGGATTTCTCCGCCCTGGTCGGAGGGTTGATCTAATCCGACGTCGCCCGGAGCCGACTGCCAGATCGCCACATTGCCGTAGAGGGGATCTTTTCTGAATCTGAGCTTTCGAGTTCCTGTTTGCGGATCTCGACTTATATCTTTCAGTCGAGGCTCTCTCTCGGCCACTCCCGCGTTCGCCCTGTAACGGAATCTTCGAAACTTCTGCGGTTATGCGTTCCCGATCGTCGCGTGAGTTCGATGTCAATCGATCCAAGGTTCTCTCAAGCTGCTGCAGTTTGCGGGTTCCAGGAATCGGTACAATCCAGGGCTTCTGAGCCAGCAACCAGGCGATGTGGAATATCAGGCTGGCGCTCTAGAAAGCCTGATGCCTTGTCGCCGGATTTTACCATCGGTGTCACGATACAGGCCCGGTCCTCGCGGGTCTATCGGCGATCACTCACTCGTGGAAATCACACCGACTCAGAAGGGGCAGCTCTGTGCAACGACACGCAACCGCTCACAACGACCGCCGGTATTCGCTAGGCGAAAGACCAAACTCCTGTCGAAAGGCGGTCGACAAATGTGCATGACTACTGAAGCCGGAGTCAACTGCAATTTCGAGAAGCGTAAGGGCACGCTTCTGCATGAGCTGTCTCGCGCGTTCGAGGCGCAAGCGAAGAACGTAACGACAGGGGGTAATCCCCATGGTCGCCCGGAATGTGCGCAGAAAATGCCGTTTACTGAAGCCCGTTTCTGATGCTAAGGTCGCTAGGTCAAATTCGGTAGTTGGATCTGCGTGGATGCGCTCAAGCAACCTACTGAGTCTTCTTGGTGGAATCCGTTCATGCGCCGGAAATCGGGCTGCACGGTTATAGCCCCGCGCAATGAGCCGTCCCATCAAGGCCTGAAAAAGATGCTCTGCGTAAAATCGTCCTGCAGTAAACTCAGACGTTTCATTACGAAGCAGCAGGACCAATCGCCGCAACGCTGGATCTTGGAAAGGCATTTGCTCTTCGAAGTACAGTTCAAGTGGTCTGGATTGTCCTATTTCCTCTTCGATTTCGTACTTAGCAACTTGGAACGCATCAACATCGAAAGAGCAAAGGAATAAGTTGACAGATGTCGTAGCCAATGCCGGAGGCACATTACCCGGTGCGTAAAGCCTGAGAGTACGCGGACAAATCAGTGGTAGATTGCCCCCGCTTCCGGGATTGATGCGGCTGCAGCGGGTCGCGTTCTCTCCTTCGTAGAGCAGCAGTATTGGAGTCTCAATCGTCACTGCCGGCTTTTCCCCGGCCGGAACAACGTGCTCTTCAAGAACCGCCCCGCTCCATCCAAGTTCACTGCTGGATGACTGAAGCGTTGAACTACCTGCCAAGAGCCTTCGGATGGACCGCGTTTCTGGGCGCTCTGCGTTCATTCTTAATCTCCGGCGTTAATGATCTTGAAATCCTCTCAACAGCTCGGGTCTTTGCCCATCCGGAGAGTATAACTCTCGAGATGTCGCGATTCTGAAAGCGATGGCGCTCTGGTGAAGCGAGCCTCCATATTTCCAGTTACAGTGCCTGTGTGGCTGGTTGGCGAGGACAGCGATATCAAGCATAAGCGATGCCCTACTACGATTCGTGAGGAGTTACGGCGGAGGCGCCGCCAAACGGAGGTTTCGATTAGAGGCAACGGCGAGAGACCGACGTTTCTTGCATGAACGGTAGGGGTGGATTTCAGAGGGCAATCATGGAGAGTGCATCTTTGGCGCAAACCGCCGAAATCGAGAAAGGAATTACAACGCTGCAGAGTTCACTGCCAATCGACGATGTAGTGCGACAGCTCAAAGATCTGCTCGCACGAAAGGGCGTCAAGCTATTCGCGATCGTCGATCACGCAGGGGAAGCCAGGGAGGTCGGGCTGGAGATGCCGGCGACCGTGCTGCTGATTTTTGGAAACCCTAAAGCGGGTACTCCGATTATGTTGGCGTATCCAAGTAGTGCGATTGATCTGCGGCTGAAGATTCTGGTCGCGCAAGGCGAACACGGAATGGTTCGCGTGTCCTATAGCAGCGCTGGCTATTTGCAAGCCAGACATGGCATACCGGATGAATTCCTGAAACCTCTGAATGGCGTGGCAGATCTGGTGGCGGGCGTTCTGTAGGCACGGGTGACGCGGGAAAGTTTCCGCGAGCAATCATCCTCCATCGAGATAGGCGTGTGATCGACCGTCAGGGCGCCTGATCGAAAAAGAATTTCTAAAAAGGTCGGGTTAGGAAGGAAAACATTGTTACTGCGCTTTTGCAAAAGAGCTGCTTCGTTTGACCTAATTGGCATGGTGATGCTCCGTATTGGACTCGTCGTCGTAGTTTCATGGATCGGTGTCCTGAAATTTGCAGACTACGAGGCAGACAGCATCGTTCCGCTGGTAGCAAACAGTCCGATCATGAGCTTCTATTACGCGCATCCTCCGCCCGAGTATCGCCCCTACATGAACAAAGAGGGCGAGGTTGTTCCGGCACATCACAAGTGGCACGTGGGTAACCGCACTTATGAGTTTTCACACGCTCTTGGCTGCGTGATCGTGCTCATCGGTGTGCTGATTGCTTTGCATGGGTTTCTTCCTCAAGTGGCGTCAATTGGTAGTGCCCTCCTCGTCCTGATGGCATGCACCACATTGTCTTTCATCATCACGACGCCCGAGGCCTGGGTTCCTGCGCTGGGAAGCGCAACACATGGTTTTCCTTATCTCTCGGGTGTTGGCCGGCTGATTGTAAAGGATGCAATCATGCTCGGCGCCGCGGTGGTCACGATGGCGGACTCGGCGAAGAGCTATCTGAATAAGAAAGGTGGGGGCGCATCATCCACCATCAACAGCATGGATCACGTTCTGACAAACCCCATGTAGCCGAAGCACTAATTGCTTTTGTTTTAAGCTACCCGGCCACGACCATAACACCTGAGCCTTACGCGAAGACCGAAGGATGAGGACGAAATGAAGAAGAACAAGGTGACGCTCTGTACCACGATCTCTCGCTTACCGATGCGTGCAGCATGGATTCTCGTACCCTGCTTCGCACTGGCTCAGCACGACGAGCTGTCACTGAAGCATGGAACTTACGTGCGAGAGGGCTCTGAATGCAAGGAACCGCCATTTGCCGCGATGAAGTCCTGGGATGGAATCGGATTCGCTGGACTGCACTCGAGCAAATGCAAAACACGCGTCCTGAGCCGCCACGACAACCAATTCAGCGTGAGCACGGCGTGTACTGCCATCGGTGACGGCACTCCAAGTCCTTCGGGTCAGGTCGACGTTGAGATCCTCTCCCTAATTCGGCTCTCGAACACTCGCTTCGTAACATCCAACGAGGCTAAGCCAAGAGCCACCTACCGTTGGTGTCCTGCGGAATAGATTGCATAAACAGAGCAGAGATTATGAGAGTTTACGTCGTAGATGACCCCGGCGGGCCCTTTCACGAGGTAGAAGTCGCGACGCCGGAGCCAGCAAGCGATCAGGTGCTCGTGCGCATTCATGCAAGCGGAATCAATCCGTTAGACACCAAGATACGGGCGGGAGAAGGGGGACATGCGAAGCAGCCACTCCCGGCTGTGCTTGGACTGGACATGGCAGGCGTGGTTGTCACGGCTGGCCCGAGCGTAACGGCATTTCGGCCAGGCGACGAGGTCTTCGGAATGGTAGGCGGAGTCGGTGGGCTGCAAGGAACGTTAGCAGAGTTCATCCTTGCAGACACGGCGCTGCTTGCCTTAAAACCGAGAGCATTGACAATGCGCCAGGCCGCTGCAATGCCGCTGGTCACCATTACGGCCTGGGAGGGTTTGGTTGACCGCGCGGGTGTGCGTGATGGGCAGACAGTGCTGGTGCATGCCGGTGCAGGCGGCGTTGGATATGCTGCGGTGCAAATCGCCCTTGCACGGGGCGCAAGAGTATTGGCAATTGTGTCAGACGTCAACCGATCGGTAGTCGAAGCGCTGGGCGCGATCGCGATCGACAAGCATCTGCCGACGAAAGATTACGTTGCTGAACACACCCGTGGCGAAGGTTTCGATATTGTGTATGACACCGTCGGCGGCGCAGTGCTGGATGCCTCCTTCGAAGCCGTTAAACGCTACACAGGCAGAGTCGTCAGCTGTCTTGGATGGGGCGCACACTCGCTCGCGCCACTGTCTTTTCGTGCGGCTACATACTCGGGAGTATTTAGCCTGTTGCCGCTGCTGACAGGAGCCGGGCGTTCGCATCATGGGCACATTCTTCAGAAGGCTGCAGAACTCGCCGAACAGGGGCAGCTTAAGCCGCTGTTAGCTGCACATCAATTTCGGAAAGACGACATTGCGAGCGCCTACGATCTTGTGGCTAAAGGCAGCGGAGGCAAGGTCGTCGTTGAGCTTTAATCGCCGTAGTTTCCTCATATCCGTCTTTGTGGGCCTCGATGCCTTTCGTCATAGGTGCCCCTATTTGATCCCAAACATGCAAACCAAGAGATTAAGGAGTCTATGACTGACGTTTTAAAAATTCCACTGACGTCGCACCATCGCATTGCAGCTGACGGGGTTAGTGTGTTCTACCGCGAAGCGGGACCAGCTGACGCTCCGGTCATCCTCTTGCTCCACGGATTTCCTACATCTTCGTTTCAGTATCGAGAGTTGATTCCGCGTCTGGCGGACCGCTATCGGGTGATCGCTCCAGATCTGCCGGGCTTTGGCTTTACTGAGGTGCCTGCTGAGCGCGGTTATCGGTACACCTTCGAGGCCCTGGCCAAAACCATCTTCGCCTTCACTCAGGCTCTCAAACTCACACGCTACGGGATGTACGTCTTTGATTATGGAGCGCCCACTGGCTTTCGACTGGCGTTGATGGCACCCGAGCATGTGACGGCGATCGTGTCCCAGAATGGAAACGCCTACGAAGAAGGCCTGGGCGATGCCTGGCAACCGATCCAACGTTACTGGCGTGAACCCGGCCTGGAGCATCGGAATGAAATCCGCAGGGGCTTGACCCCGGAAGGAATGCGTCATGAATATTCCGTCGGAATGCTGGACTCGAGTCTCATCAAACCCGAGGGGTACACCCTGGATGCTGCGCTCTTGGGGCGTCCCGGAAATGTTGAGATCCAGCTTGATCTCTTTCTTGACTATGCGAATAACGTGCAGTTGTACCCCAAGTTCCAGGAGTACTTTCGAGCGGTGAAGCCTCCTCTGCTGGCTATCTGGGGAGAGTTTGACCCCTACTTCATTCCTGCAGGAGCCAAAGCATTCAAGAAAGACCTACCGAGTGCCATTGTGCAATTCCTGCCAACTGGCCACTTTGCACTTGAGACGCACTTAGAAGAGGTCGTCCTAGCCATGCGTCAGTTTCTTGCGGAACGCCCCTAGGAAGGCAAGAATGCAACAGAAGACTCGGGACGGAATTCCGCTGGCGTTTGATGACAACGAGACATCCGACAGCGCCTTGGTACTTATACACGGTTGGGGTTGCGACCACACGGTTCTGCTGCGGCAGCAGGCATTCTTCGCGGAAACGCATCGAGTTGTAAACCTCGATTTGCGAGGACATGGTGAAAGCGGCTCACCCGAGCAGGTTTATTCAGTTGCTCAGTTTGCCGATGACGTCGCGTGGCTTTGCCATGAACTCGATATAGAACGCGCGACCTTGGTGGGCCACAGCATGGGAGGGGCCGTCGCCATTGAGACGGCCTATCGACATCCAGAGCTGGTACAAGCAGTCGGTTTAATCGACAGCGTATTTCAGGCACCTTCGGAATTGCTGGAGATGCTTGCTCCAATGCTGCCAGGTCTGCATGGCAGTGAATACGAGAACGTTTATCGAAAGATTATGGCTTCACTTAGCCTGCCTACTGATCTTGCAGAACTAACGTCACCCATATTCTCGAATCTGCCAAGAGCGCCTCAGCATGTTTTGCTCTCCACGCTGCACCAGCATATGGAACAGCATGACTTTGCGAGAGCCGCGGGTTCTTGCTTAGTATCGATTGCCTACATACGGGCTGCTCGCCCGCTGGCGAACTTGGCCTTCTTAAAGCAGCTGGTTCCTAACCTCTGGATAGGGCAGACACTTGGCGCCGGGCATTTTGCGCCTTGGCTTGTACCAGAACAGGTAAATGCAATGCTGCTGCGCTTCTTTCAACTGACATCGACCTCAGGTGTTCTCAGAGATCAAACCAGTGTCTCGATAACGACCAGTGTCGTCTGAGAGCAAATCATTCGCCCGACTAAGGACCACATATGAACGTATCCAACCAACAAACTTTCGAGGCAGCCACGTACGCGAACCAAAAACAGCATCCCTCTGAGTGGAATAGCGAATTCGATTACATCGTCTGCGGTAGTGGCAGTTCAGGTTCTGTGGTTGCTGGAAGGCTTGCCGAGAACCCACACATCCGAGTGCTTCTGCTGGAGGCAGGGGGCAGTGACGAGACGGACATGGTGCTCGATACCGACCGCTGGCCAATGAACCTCGGCGGTGATCTTGATTGGAGTTTCGTTACAGAGCCAAACCCCAATCTGAACGGACGTTCGATTCTTTACTCCATGGGCAAGGTGCTGGGAGGAGGTTCCAGCATCAATGTTGCGACCTGGTCAAGAGGACACCAAGCCGACTGGAACATGTATGCAGCCGAAGCCGGTGATCGGGATTGGGAATACGATGCGATCCTCCGACTCTACCGGAGCCGAGTTGAAGACTGGACTGGTGCTCCTGATCCGGACTTCTATGGCGTGGGTGGACCAATGCATGTGCAGCCGGCAGAGCATCCGGACGATTTCTCCCTCGCGATGCTCACCGCGGCCGACTCTTGCGGACTCAAGCGCTTTCCCAATTCTGGCGGCCAGATGATGAAGGAAGACGGCGGTTGCGCCGTCGTGGACAACATCATCCACAACGGGAAGCGGCAGTCTGCATACCGTTCCTACGTCTCTCCCCGCCTACAACAATCCAACCTTATCGTGTTGACGGGTGCACTTACGACGCGCATCCTCTTTGAAGGCGACCGCGCAACGGGGATTGAGTTTGAGTACGAAGGTCTGCTTCGCCAGGCCAAAGCTACCCTTGAGCTCGTATTGTCCCAGGGCGCGATTCAGACCCCGAAGCTACTCATGCAGTCTGGTATCGGTAACGAGCAAGAGCTTGCAAGATTCGATATCCCTGTGCGGCAACACCTGCCCGGCGTGGGGCGCAATCTTCATGACCACGTCGCGCTAGGACTCGTCTGGCAGGCAAGTGATGCTCCTCTTCCGCAGATAGCAAGGAGTTCGTCCGTAGCGTTTTGGAAGTCAGAGCCCAATCTGGACGCACCGAACTTTTACACCTACGGAATTGGCATACCGTTCCTCACACCGGAAAACGCAGCCAAGTACCCTCCACCCGCAAAAGCTTGGACGTTGTTCATGGGAATGCGGCCTGCTAGCAGGGGGTCGATTCACCTGACGGGCGTCAAGGCTTGTTCCCCCGTGAAGGTGCAGGCCAATTATCTTGATGAACCCAGCGATCTCAGAGACCTTAAACTCGGTGTGGAGCGCGCCCGCGAAATCGGAAATGCCGCAGCTCTGCACCCATACACCAACGGCGAGCATGCTCCCGCGAACTTGACCGGTGCGGCGCTCGAAGAATATATCCGGAATGGACTCGTCACTTTCTGGCATCAATCAGGAACGGCGAAGATGGGCCGGGACGCAATGTCAGTGGTTGATAGCAAGCTCAAGGTCTACGGCGTCCAGGGTTTACGGATAGCAGACGCCTGTATTCTGCCTCGCGTGACAACTGGAAACACAATGGCACCTTGCGTCATCGTCGGCGAGCGCGCCGCTGCGCTGCTGCGGGAAGAGCATTCGTCCTAACGGTGAACAACAATTCCCGATAAATCACCGGCGGTCCTCGGGAAGTGAGCACGTGGCTCGAGGCGATCTTAAAGGAGATGTCAGTGAACAGTCAATCAAGTGTCGTGGTGACAGGTGTTTCGACGGGGATCGGTCTGGGGATCACAGAAGTCCTGGTAGCTAAAGGCATCCGCGTTTTTGGCAGCGTTAGAAAGCTCGAAGATGCTAATCGCTTAAAGCAGGTCTTCCAGGGGCAAGTGGTTCCCCTCGTCTTCGACGTGACAGACGTCTCGGCGATTATGGCTGCGAGCGAACAGGTTCGCGAGATGTTGGACGGTGGGCCTCTACTTGGCTTGGTCAACAACGCGGGTGCCGGAACTGCAGGCCCTCTCTTGCACCTACCCCTTGACGACTTTCGTCAGCAGCTCGAAGTGAACCTCGTTGCACCATTGAGTGTCATCCAGCACTTTTCTCCGCTGATGCGCTCAACCGCCAATACCGGGAGAATCATCAACATTGGGTCAACCGCAAGTCGGATAGGCATTCCCTTCATGGGAGCTTACTCGGCATCAAAGCATGGACTCGAGGGCTTATCGGAGTCACTTCGCCGAGAGCTATTGATCTACGGTATCGACGTGATCACCGTACTTCCTGGCCCGGTGAAGACGGCGATATGGGATAAAGCCGAAGCCTTAGATTTCAGCGCATATAAGACCACGCCGTATGGCAGCCTGGTGGAAGCGTTTCGCACTTTCATGGTGCGGG
Organism: Bryobacteraceae bacterium; assembly: GCA_965214005.1. Lineage (GTDB taxonomy): Bacteria > Acidobacteriota > Terriglobia > Bryobacterales > Bryobacteraceae > Bog-105. The sequence continues at coordinate 5,499,243 of CBDCAQ010000014.1, read as the reverse complement.
AGGGACGGCGCGGCCTTGAGCCGAAACAGATTGGGTCGATAGTCTTTGCTGCCCTAACTCAGAAGCACCCGCGCGCTGTATACATCGTCGTTCCTAAGAGATTCAAGAACTGGACGCTGCCGACAATCTTGCCGACCCGGCTTGTAGACAAGCTGATGGGTCGGCAGTTCGGTCTTCTTGCAAGGTAGGGGCAAAGCAGCAATCAAGTGAGCAGACACATACTGCACCGGAGTTTAATGAATAACCATCCCGAATTCACGCTCGCTGGCGTTCTCATGAAGCAGCATTTGGCCAGCACGCAGACAGGCGGATCTTTTTCGTTGTTCGAGAACCGAAGCAGGGGCCCTTCTAGAACGCCGATACACGTCCACGCATGGGACGACGAGACTCTCTACATCATGGAAGGAGAACTGCGGGCGATCGTCGCCGGCGAAGAACAGACGATCAAGGCAGGAGAGTCGATCTTTCTCCCACGAGGAATCCCGCATCAACTCATGAACGATGGTGTTTCCCCGGCGCATTACCTCCTGCTATGCACTCCGGGCGGATTTGAAGGTTTTCTCGCGGATGGTGGGCATGCACTCGCACCAGGTGAGATCCCTTGCCCTCCTTCGACCGTCGACCTCGAACGGCTACAGGCCGCGGCCCCGCGGTATGGCATCACTTTGCTCTCTAGCTGGTCGGCAGTGAACGGGCATGCCCCGCAAGCAAAAAAAGACCGCTCCTGAGGCGTGCGTGTTTCAAGCTACTTGGCTCCATTTCCCCCGAGATAATACGCCACACCAGTTGTCATCCCTCACCAGCACGATATCAATCCAACCTTTATCGAGCGAAAAATGCTGCCAGGCCTGCGAGGCCAGTTGTGTTGTCGGTTGCGACAAAAAAACAAACACGATACAAACAGCAGGCCGAAACTACGAGAAAAACGCCGCTCCTACGGCGTAGCTTAAACGAATTGGGTTGACGAGAAGTCGGCGTTCCGCCAACTGAAAGTCGCGGAGTATCGCACAATACATCGTTCTAATTTTCATTAGCAGGAAATATCTTTCAACACTCGCCCGGAGGAAAGCCCGTCTTCCGTTACCGAGATCGAGTCTAACCGTGGTAAGTTGCAGGGTGCCGCCATCAGCCTTGTCCTGGAACAGTTTCGTGTACAGTGGCCCGTCAGGCTATTATATTTCAGCTAGCGCCACCACGCATGACAAAAGCTCCGGTACCCTGACCGCCGGAGCTCTTGCTTCGTTTCGCTTCGCTATGCGAGCTTCGTTATCTGTTGAAGTTATGTTTTGGAACGAGCAGCAAGGCGTCTGGGGAACCATCCGGGTTGGTCGCGTTGACGGTGATCTCTCCCCGATCGTTGATGTTTCCCACATTGAAGGTGAGAGGCGGCGTGTGCTTGGGAACCAGTTCCTGGAGAGCGGTAACTGTGTCGTCCTCCCAAATCGCCGCCCGTTGAGAGATGAAATTCCCCTTCTCATCGAAGATCTGGCTCACACCTACAATCTGGCCGGCTTCGTTCACGTTGTAGGCTTGGGCGTCCGTGTCAGGCGGCAGCAGAGGCAGCAGTTCCAGCCCCTCCCGCCGATCCCATAGGAAAGCCGGTCCGTGAATGTTCTCCGGGTACAGCGAGTACCCGACTACCTTGTTGGAATTGTTGATGCCGTATGCCTGCCCCACCTCTCCGCCCAGACTTCCGAGATCGACTGCGATGTAGCGGTCTTTATGCCAATACCACAGACACGGGATCTCGTTGGTGGCCGAGAATTGCCATCCGACAATCACGCCCTGCGCATTGATCTCATTTGCCCAGCCGCCATCCTCTCCCGGAAGCAGCGGAAGCGTGTGGATGCCGCCGCCGTACCAGGCAACAGGGGTGGGAACTTCGCTTTCATTGGCACCGGAAGCGCCCACGACTTCGCCAAAGATGCTGATGTCAAGTGCCAGCGAGACCCAGCCAGGGTGAAGGGCTCCCAGGTTTATCAGCTGTTCATGCTCCCACAACACAGCGGTTTGAATCAGATTACCGGCAGCGTCTAAATTATTAGCGGTGCCGACAACCTGATCGCGGTCGTTGATGCCGAACGCAAAAGCACCAGGCCATCCGCTGAGTAAAGGCAGCGCCTCGAGCTTTCTGTCGCGCCAGATGAAGCCTTGACCTGTCAGAGCTCCTTTAGACGTAAAAAAATCGGCAGCGATAAAGGAGTACCCGGTGACGTGTTCGCGATTGTTTACGGATCGGACTATGGGTAAAAAGGAGGCCGTCTTGCCCGGCAACACCCCAATCCGAATTACCTTGTAGTGGGCCTGGTCATCGTCGTCCCAGTCGCCCTGGTTCATGAGTTCCGCGTTGCCATCCGAGATTGCTGGCGGTGGCTGGTTCTTTTGCGACAGGTGATTGCCGCCGAACCAGATCGTCGAACTGTTGTGGGAACGAGGCTGCTCCTGCGCGAGCGCAGCAGCAGCCATGGTAAGCGTCAGAATGCTGGTGAGCGCGACGGATCGAAAAGCGATTCTCCAGAGACGCGCGCCGAGATGGATGTTCCGAGTTTTCATTTTCTGTGTTCCTCTTTGGGTGTGATGGATTGCAGTCTAACGTGGACTGATGATCGCGTTTACCTGTGTGCTGCCCGTATCGCATCCCGGCCCTTGCGGCCGCGCAAGGCCGCGCTGATCGGTTTTCACCGGGTTGCCGTTGGTATCTGTGCAACTCGCGACCGGAATGGCGTCAACTGCCGGACTGGTAGGCAGGAGCGCAACGGTTTTGGTGGGATTGCCGTTGTTCTGCAGCCCCTTGGGATCGAGTTTCGCAGGCGTGTTGTTTTTGTCAGTGGGTTGTGCGAACGAACCGGCGCACGTTGCGTCATCGGAAAGGTTGTACCCAGCTGAGGTGAGTGGATTGAATGTGCAGTTCCGGCCCGCATTGCTTGCCAGCAGAGTGCCCTTCAGGGTGGCGGCGATACCGAAGTCGTTATCGATCCCGCCGCCGATGGTCGCGGAACCCTTCTCAATGGTCAGTCCCGATAGCGTAACGTTCGCACGGCTACATTTGTTGAATACCTGCACGGCGCCGTTGTTGCCGCTAATGGCCAGCTGAGAAGTACCAGGACCACTGATGGTCAGGATCTGCGAGTTGCAGATGGAAAGCGTACTGGCCAGAGTGATGGTGGCTGGGTACGGGACGTTGAAATTGATCGTATCCCCGGACGTGGCGGTGGCGATCGCGTCTCGTAGCGAACCCGCGCTGCTGTCGTTTGTATTGGTGACCGTGATGGCGTTGCCGAAGACGGGCAGTACGTCGTCGAAGACGAGTACCAGAGCCAAAAGGCAGAACGCCCGAGAGACTTTGCCAAACCGTGTTTGTGGAAGCGATGCAATCATACACTTCTTAAGCGAGAGCACCGCCGCAAAGACTGCCATGTCTTAGAAAATATTTTTCGACGGCATCCGATCTGTGCTGGAAATCAGTGGCTATGAACCCTTGGCGGCAGCCGGTCTCCCTATCAGTGACCGCGTCGCGCAGCAATGATGGCTCCGCTATGAAGGGGATGGAAAACTTGATTGTGCGGCCGCCTGCGGTGCCAACAAGGCACTGTCACGTAGCGGTAGGGAAGAGATTGTGTAGACCTGACGTCGTGCTGACGGCGAGAGTACGCGGGAACGGAATACCATTCCGAAATGATGTTAGGCCGCGATGATCCGCTGCTATGTCTCAAATCGGCGCTGCCGTTCCGCCTGTTAGTACGCGGCAGGGAGCAGATGTCGTTTCGGTCGAAAGTGGGCAGCCACGACATCGTGGATCTCCAGAAAACGTTGGGCATGCTCAGGGGACTTAAAACGTTTCATGTGTCGCTCTCGTTGTCGGGTCGGCTGATGTGAGTTCTCAGCCCGATTGTTCAAGTACCGACTCTGTCGGTGAGTCACTCGCGGCAGAATTACTTTCTTGGCAGCGCCATAGCTTCGAAGCTTGTCCGCGGATCGCGAATCACCGTATCCAGATGCGCGCCGACGAGGGCTGCCTCACCATCGCTGAGGGCAATGTGGTGCCGAACCATTCGTGCGTCGTTCAGGTACGCATCAAACGACGCATCGGCACATTGTGAGCGCGCGCGATTGGCTGGCGCTCATATCCTTTCGGAACCGAAGGACCACACTTATGGAGAGGGTCAATACAACGCAGAGGATTTCCAAGGACACAGATGGGATTTCACCGAATCGGTGGCGGATGTTTAACCAGAGAGTTGGGGCGGCACGTCCGTGAACCTGCAACGTGGCCTCGACTGTTGACGCGGATTAAGGATCGGACTACTCGTCTCTTCCCGACCAGGGCGGATCTATCTACCGACGAAGACGCTACGGGCAGGAGAACGTGTTGTTTCTCACCCAGCAGCAGAAGTGAAACGTCTAACACGACACAGCTCGGTTCCTGCGAATCAGTCTCTAGCACATTCAGGGTTGCGGAACGTGGATAGTTGCGCAATAGATCGTTAAGATGATCAATGACACCATTCAGCCAAGTCGTGTTGACACCGTGCTTGGCCCACAATGGCGCTACCGCACTTCTCGAATATGATTCCGACAACCGCAAGAGAACCTTCCCCGCTCGTCAAGACACAGCGACTGCAGCTCTTATCCAAATTGTCGGCCTGCGCGGCTCTCCTTCTCTGCCTTGGGTGCGCCGCTTACAGCCAGGAGACTCGAAATCTCGTCAGTTGTAAGCCCATTGTTCAAAAAACGGGCGAGATTGGGTGCTGGATTTTAACGAGTCAGTCGCTGGGTCCTCTTGGTGCGGCCGTCTACTGGATAATCGACGTGTTTCCGACGAAAAAGTTGGCGGAGCAAGCGAAGCAACCGAATGCAACGATTGTGGAATCGCTGGGCAAGATCTGGCTCTTGACGATCAGCCACCAGCCGAGGTCATTTTCTGAGGGCACGCGCGTTGCGCAGATCGGCCTATTAATCGCCAAAAAGGACGAAGCTATACGGCGCAATTCATGGAGGCCAGTCTACTGCCCGGAATGGTCAGCAAGACGCATCTGCACTCAGGAATCGAGGCCTTTTACACCGAGACGGGTGAAACCTGTTTAGAGACGCCGGAGGGAATGCAGGTTGGAAAGAGAGGACAACCGGTTATCGTTCCCGAGGGCGAGCCTATGGAACTAACGGCCATCGGAACGGAGGCTCGACGTGGCCTGATCCTCATCCTTCACGATTCATCGAAGCCTCCCACAACACTGGTCGACTCCTGGAAATCAAAACGACTTTGTGACTCAGCGAAGTCCCCCAATGGAGCGGTGACTGATCGCCGGTAATGGCCCAGGATAGATCTACACATCCCGACTAGAACGAAGCCGCTGGCGCGGCGGACGCCTGCGGCGTAATCGGTTTTGGAAGAGGTGGGCGTGTCCGATAATCGGAGGCAACCGTCATGATTCGATTCGTGTTTCTGGTGTCGGTAGTTTGCTGGCTTTCGCATTTCGTTGCAGGTGCTCAGACGATTATCGGAGCGGCGGTTGCGCTTTACCCGCCGCTGGCACGTGCTGCGAAAGTGCAAGGGGATGTGACGCTTGAGGTCACGGCTGAGGATGGAAGGATATCGGGTATCAAGATCGTGTCGGGCCATCGACTCCTGTCGGATGCGGCTGCTGCCAACGTCCGCACCTGGATGCTAGTAAGGCAAGTGCCAATGACATTCAGGGTAAATTTTCGGTACCGGCTCAGCGAGACTTGTCACGGCAACCCCGCCGTAGTTTTCGACTTCCCTATGAAAGTCGAAGTTTGCTCAAAGCCGAATCCCCCTATTGATTGAACATCTCGGTTGCGCCGCTAACCAGTCTCGGGATAGAGCGGTTAGCTGCCAAGCCCATCGTTCCAGGTGATCGGATAAGTTCGCTCACAGAGAAAGGAGTCTCTGTGACGAAACTCATTCAGCGGATGCGCGAAGAACTTGTGCGCCGCAACTTTGCCGAATCGACCATGCGTACCTATTTGCAAGTGGTCGAAGATTTCAGGCGCTACCTGCCGGCGCGCTTGGACCGACGAGGGCCGGATGATATCCGCCGCTATCAGGTCCACTTGTTGGAAGAAAGAAAGCTCGGCGTGGACACCGTCGTCAGTTACATCGCGGCGCTGCGGTTTTTCTACGTGAAGACCCTGAAACGCACGGCGATGAAGGAGGACCTTCCGTATCCGAACCGGCAGAGACTCCGGCTCCCGACGATTTTGACACCGGAAGAAGTGTCTCGGCTGATCGATTCAGCGCGCAACCTGTTCCATTACGCCATGCTGTTGACGATGTATTCGGCGGGACTGCGACGGAGCGAGTTATGCAGGCTGAAGGTGAGCAACATCGATAGCGGCCGCATGGTCATTCGCATCGAGCGTGGCAAAGGTGGCGTGGACCGCGAAGTTCCGCTCAATCCGAAACTACTCACGACATTACGCGAGTACTGGCGTTGGATGCGTCCCAAGACCTATCTGTTCCCGGGCACTCACAACGGCTGGCGTGCCGACAAACCGATCACGCCTAAGGTGATCTGGGAAGCCGTGCAAGCAGCCGCACGCGAAGCCGGAATCCAGAAACACGTTACACCTCACACCCTCCGGAACGCTTCGGCACACTACACCACCTTTCAGAAACGATTCATTCTAAAGTAAATTGCTGTTGAGCCACTATCTTTTGCGGCAGCTGACGGCCACGCCGGAGAGCAGCTATTTGTTGCTGCACCGCGGGGAGAATCAAGTCGGTGCGTTGTATGACCCATGGAGCATATGTCACGACTTGTTTTGCAGGAAGAATGCCCTCACGGATCAAGCGTTGCAAGAAGGTGTTACTAACCTCAAGGCCTTCTGCGGCCTGTTGTAGCGTGAGCCACGAGTCTTGTTTCTGGAACACGGGGATCTCATGATAGCCGCGTATTCCAGCAACCCGCGAAGCTCTCCACGATTTTCCTTGGCCCGTCTTGTAGCCGAGACGGTTGAGTATGGCCGCAATAGCCTTATCGGGACAGATTTTGGCGAGTTCACCAACAAGATCGATCACAGTATGATCTGCACTCCGTCCGTGTTGCCCTGTCTTATTGCGAACCATGCGCAGTTCGGTGTGAATGCCGCCTGCCCAATGCAGGTGAACACAATGGAAGCTAAGATCCTCTTCTGGTTTGATCAGGATTTCCTCGAGAACAGTGCGTAAGATGCGCTTTTTGAGCTGGGGTGAGGCCGCAGGGTGTTCCCAAAGGACTGGCAGATCGTCGCCTAAGTGCAACAGCTCTGTCCGTGCCTGCTCATCTAACGGCTTGGCACGATCGCTGAGTGTCGTTAGTCGTTGTTCCAGTTCAGCAACCTGGCTGAGTGTGCGATTCCATCGAGCTTCTAATTCGCTTGCAACAAGCCGGTTCTCGGGATCCACTGCGTCGAACTGCCGCCGAGCGCGGTAAGCTTCATAGCGAGCGCGTTCTAAAGCTAACTCTAAAGCCTTCGTCTTCTCCTGATCCTCTAGATGACTGTTCTGGTTCGCGAGGATCGCGGCTTCGATGCCGGCAGGTTGAATGGCTTCTAGAACACAGCGGGATACCATTCGATCCAAGCGCAAGCTACCCACGGTCTGGCAGTTGCCGGAACCACGTGCGGTGCGGTCTCCGCGGCAGATATAGCGGGGCACACGGCCGTTACTGCCGCTATAGGCGACTTGCAACTTCCTTCCGCAAAGTCCGCAACGTAGCAAGCCCGATAACAGGGCAGCGCCTGTTTTAGCGGATCCACTGCTCTCACCCATGATCCCGGCGGAGTTGGCGTCGAGTTGCTGTTGAATCTTCACATACTCCTCCCAACTGATGTACCCCGGATGGTGGTCTGGGAGCAAGACCTTCCACTCACTTTGTGGTTTTTTGGATCGAGAGACTTGGCGTGCTCGCCCATCTTCGATCACCGTTCGACTGGCTGTCTTCCCGTAGGCGAAGACGCCGGCGTAACAAGGATTGCGGAGTACCTGACGTAACCGTCCACCACTGGGCAAGCTCCAGACCATCTCCTGCCCGGCTGTGCCGGGCTTAACGTGTGGAAGCGGAATCCGTTCTTCCCGAAACCAGATGGTTGCTTGCCGTGCGCTGCCAAACTGCAGGAACTTCTCAAAGATGGCGGCGATAGCCTGCTGCACTTGGCGGTCAGGAGTCTTCTCAATGCGGTTCTGTTCTGTGCGAATGAAGCCGACTGGTAACTCCCATAAGGCAAAGCCGCGCCTCACCTTTTGCTCAAAGGCTTCTCGAGCGCGTTGGCGCATGAGATTGAGTTCAAACTCCGACATTGTGCCTTTCAGGCCCAGGACAAGCCGGTCGTTCAGCTGTCGCGGGTCGTAAATGCCATCGCTATCAATGAGGAGTGTTTCGGTCAATGCACAGAGGTCTACCAAGTGATGCCAATCGCGGTTGTTGCGTGCCAGTCTCGATGCCTCCAACGCGAGCACGGCACCTGCCAGTCCTTGGCAAACACAACTTAGCAATCGACCGAAGCCTGGTCGTTCCTGTGTTCCCCCTCCCGAACGCCCTAAGTCCTCATCGATCACGGTTACGTGGTGGAATCCGAGCTGACGGGCACGTTCTGCCAACCCGTATTGACGCTCTTTGCTTTCCAAGTGATTGCGCACCTGGTGAGATGTAGATTGCCGCACATACACGTACGCCGCACGTTGCAACTGATGAGGCTTAATCTTCTCGTTCATTTTTCCTCCGTTCTTCTTGCTTGAGAACTTCGGCTTGTAACTGACTGAGTAACGTCCTGCAGCTTTCGCGAATGCTCTCCGGAAGCTTTGCCCAGATCTGATTGTTGAAGAAGGGCAGATTCCGTTGCCACTGGCCGGAACCGTTTTCGTGGTGCATGCAAATCTCCTGTGGAGGATTCTGCACCTAGCTCCTTCTCGCAAAGAAGTGTTTTCTGTGAATCCAATAACTGCCGCAGTTCTTCGAGCGCGGCAACGGTGATCAGTGGTTTTGCTGCGTTCCTGCAGTGCTCACATGTTGCGGCGTCGAGCATCCACTCGGGAACGGCACGCTGTGATCGATCAGGGCATCTCACAATCACAACAGGCAGAAGGCTATTTCGTCGTAGGTAACGGATGATCTCCACCTCTGTATTAAACAGAGCGTGATAGCGATAGCAGATCTTTGCTCGATGAAAATCATGAGCAGTATGAGAACGCCTTAAGGCACTGTTTTGCTACCCACATGCTCGAAGAGGGAGCGGATCTGCGAACCATTCAGGTGCTGATGGGCCACAAGGACATCGAGGCAACGACTCGTTATCTGCATGTGTCCCCCAAGCGCTTGCAGGCAGCTACCCATCCGCTGGAGCGGATTGCTGTCTCCGGCCCAGCTCGCTTACAGCGCTCGCGGAAGTTGCATAAACCGGAATGAGTCGGCCCACCGTAGAGGTGGCCGACTTACTTCGCACGCACGGTGATCGCTTCGTTGCAGAGAACCGCTCTTGGCTCAGCTATCAGCAGCTGAAAGTGCTGCGCGCTATTCAGCGCTGCCGCACGCCGGCTTTGGGCGGACATCTCGATCACTGTTCCGGGTGCGGTCATTCGGCCATCTCGTTCAACTCCTGCCGGAATAGACACTGCCCCAAGTGCCAGGCGCAAGCACGCCAGCGATGGCTCGCTTGCCGGGAACAAGAGTTGCTGGGTCTGTCTTACTTTCATGTGGTGTTCACCTTGCCTCACGAGTTGAACAGGCTTTGTCAGCGCAATCCCGCCCTGCTGTACAACTTGCTGTTTCGTTCCGTGGCAGAAACACTGCTGGAAGTCGCAGCGGATCCACGACACTTGGGTGCGGAGATCGGCTTCCTCGCCATCTTACACACGTGGGGACAGAACCTGATGATCCACCCACATCCCTTCTTTACTGGAAAAGATGACAACGGTGACATCTATGTAGTCGATCGCCCTATTGGATTGGGGCGCAATTCCTTCCGCGGCCCTTACGAACTCAATTTGGATGGGCTCTTAGCCGGTCGGTTCGCATGACAGAACGGCTGCGCTCCGAGTTCCGTTTCGAAGTTACGAACCTGCTCAATCACAAAAACTACGTGACGGTGAACAATGTGTACGGAGAGGTTCTCCTTCCGTCATCACTTTTCTGACTATGATTGCCGGTGCAGCAAACACCGATGCGGCTCGGCAACTTCGGTTCGGGGTAAGACTGGTATTCTACGAATGCGGCACCTAAAATTAGGCCTAGATGCGACAATTCTGACCTTTCCATATAGATCATCAACGCTAACGTCCTGAACGATTAGCTTGTTACTCTGGTGAGTGGGGATAGGGCCTTCTTTTCGAATCGCATCCCTTAACAGGAGACCAGTTACAAGGGTTTAACTGGTCGAAAATGGTAGTTTCTGAAATATAGCTGGGCCCAGATGCATGAGATTCTCTGCGAGCTATGCGGACGGGCGAAAGGCAACGGCGAGAATTGGTTGAAAGGCGAAGCGAGTAACAGCAAAGTCACAATTCTGATGCCAGAACAGAGCCAGGAAGACTCCCGTTTGTTCTTTGATATCTGCGGAGAGAGATGTGCCGCAGAGTTCGTTGCGGTATGGGTAAGCGAGCAGAGCCAGCGCGCTTCTCAGCGCGAGAAGGATCAGCAGAAATAATTTAGCCGCGCTTCTAGGAGAACTTCTTGCGCCGAAGCCCCGAATTTGCACTTAGACTAAGTAGGGGGTGCCGAAGGGGAACACGGAACGTCCTTCAAGGGGTTCTGGTGCAAATTGGGAGAGACGTTTAACTCGGACTTCCTTGCTTGCCTTCGAAGTGGATGTAGGCGTTACGCGGCCAGGGCGGCTTGCCAGATCTCCGGCATCATCGCAGCATTCTCGCCGAGTTTGCCAGTTTTGAATTGTCCCTTCTTGATCTTCTCTACCAATTCGATGCAGACGGTGATAATCACCTCCGTTAGCAGACTTTTCAGTTCCAGCATCGGGCGAAGTCTTTGTTTAGAGGATGTTTGAAAAGTATTATGCTGGTGCGAGTCGGTTGAGCATAATGCGGATGGCTGCGATGTCGATCATGGTTTCCGATGTCTGCACCCTATATTGGTAGTCTTTGCTGAGTCGGCGATTGCGGCCCAGCCAGGCGAAGCTGCGTTCCACAATCCAGATCAAACCCGTGATCTTAAAGGTGCGCTGCCGTCGTTTGATGATTTGAGGTTTCCAATTTTCGTCGCGCCTGAGTTGACGAGCCAGCTTACGGCTTTCATGTCCGGCATCAGCCATAATCGTGCGAATGTCGGAAACAATGGACCCAGGCCTCCGAGCAGGAGGGCGGCAGCCTTTCGGTCAGAGATGTTGGCCGGCTCGACTCTGCTGGCGATTAGCAGCCCCAACGTATCGATGAGAATATGACGCTTGCGTCCTTTTACGCGTTTGTGCCCATCGAAACCCGGAACGCCTCCGCGTTCCGTTGTCTTGACTGATTGTCCGTCCATAATGACCATCGAGGGCACACAGCCCGGCCGGCTTTCCGGCGACTCTGCTCATAGACCACTGGTTGCAGATTAGTCCATACACCGGAGCTCTTCCACATGCGGAAGTAGTGATAGACAGTACCCTAAGCTGGAAACTCCCGAGGAAGAAGTCGGCACTGACAGCCAGTGCGCAGAAGATAGAAGATCCCGTTGATTACGGCGCGAATGTCCGTTGTGCCCGGTCGGCCTCCGGCCCGCGCTGCAGGCAAAAGAGGTGCAAGTAGGCCCAGGCTGCGTCGTTCACATCCGTGTCGTACTGATTGTCTGGCACCCTCTAGTTTCATGGAACAAGCTAATCCCCCGCATCCTGCTCCGATACTTCTCAAACACCCTCTAAGACCCAATGTTCCCGGCCCTTTCTTTCTCGTTACTAAAGGTCTCTCGAAAGGTCAGGCGTACGTGAACGGGCACGCTTTGGGTCGCTATTGGGAGATCGGGCGCAACACTCACTGTATGTTCCTGAACCCTGGATTGAGGCAGACAACCGCCTGGTCCTCTTCGACGAGGAAGGATGCCGCCCGGACAACGTTTACCTGATGCGTGACACGCGCGTCCCAACACAAAGCTTAATGGGTTTAGACTTTATCTGCGGCTTGTAAATCGATAGATGATGATCGATCATGTAGGATTCGGAATACAAGTGTATAAACTTCCTTGCTTGTGTCTGCTTTCGTCTGTCTCCATGCTCAGTGCCGCGACACGCACAACAGTCGCTTTAGACGGACCCTTTTGGCAGCTCGCCGGAATGGAACCTGGAACCGGCGAAGCCCTAGGCGTTCCTAACCAGCTCCCATCGGGCCGTCACTTCGATCCTGTTTTCGTCCCAAACGATGTGCAACTGACGGCTTTGAAAGATCCCTATGGACAAGGTCCCGAGGTGGCGCGGATCAACCAGCAGGAGTGGTGGTATGTGCGTTCATTTACCTCGCCGGAGTACAAACCCGATCGGCAGGTTCGGCTGATCTTCGACGGTGTAGACTACTTTGCCGGGGTGTGGCTCAACGGCCACAAGCTAGGTGAACATGAGGGCGCATTTACACGCTTTGAGTTCGATGTTACTGACCTGCTTCGCCCCTCGGGCAATAACTACTTGGCCGTGCGGGTTACTGCGCCGTGGAAAGTGCCGGGGCGCTCACACTTCGAATTCATGAAAGGTGAATTCGCCGAGACCTGGGATGCTCTGCCTGGGCCGAGCCAGCGTGTTTACCCGCTCGGACTTCATCGGAGCGTTCATCTGGAAGTGTCGGATTACACTCGAGTGGCAGATCTTCAGGTCTTTACTTCGGCACTGGGAGTCAAGCAGGCCACTCTCAGCCTGCAGGTACGTATCGCGAGCGCGACGACTTCGAAAGCAGTGCAACTCCGAGTCTCGATTCAGCCGGAGAACTTTGCTGGTGAAACGCTCGATCTTCCGGTCCATACGGCGACCGCTGCCAAGCGGGAGGAGTGGACGGTGAACGTACCCGAGCCACATCTGTGGTGGACTTGGGATCAGGGATCGCAGAATCTCTATCGGGCCAACGCGCGGTTGTACGATGCGAATGGCCAAATTTTGGATGAGTACTCGACCGTGTTCGGCATTCGGACAGTAGAGCGCGATGAGAATTTGAATTACAAGCTGAACGGGAGACCTGTATTTCTGCGCGGCTCGTGGTACTCAATGGCGACCCTATATCCGGCTGCAGCCGACCGCTGGATCTATGAGAAGGATTTGCGGCTGCTTCGCAACGCAAACGCGAACCATCTTCTGAACTACACTACCGTCGAGCGTGATGAGTTCTATGACTTGGCTGACCAACTAGGCATTTTGCTTTTTATGGAGTTGCCCTTCAACCAAACTGGTCCCGAAGACGCTCTCGATCCTCGTTATCCACGGCGCGACGATTTTATGCGTTGGGCGCTAGTTGAGTCTGGTCAGATCGTTCGAACGTTAGCTAATCATCCTTCCATCGCGGTGTGGAGCGCGATTTCAGAAACGTCTAATAACGGGACAGACTACGCCACAAGCAGCGATCCGCGTATTGTGGCGGCTGCCGACGGATACCGGATGTTTGTCGAAAGCATGGAGAAGGTCATCAAAGCTAACGATCCCGATTCCATCTATCACAAGAGCTATTGTGATTTCGGCGAACAGCACTTCTGGAGCGCCGGTTTAGCGCTGGGAGGCTATGACCTTCATTTCGATGACAGCAAGGGGTTCATCTCGGAGTACGGCGGGATGGGCTTTTTCCCTTTCGAATCCATCAAGCGCATCATCTCTCCGGCTACGCTCTGGCGCAAGGATACGCCCACATGGTCGGATATGCAAATGCCGGTTGACCCGAGAAAATTCTCCTATCTGAGTGGCTGGGCCTACGACGGAATGGACTTGCTTGCATCCTATATCGGCGCATTTGTGAATCGTAAGCCGGCTTCTTTCGAAGCGTATATAAACTGTTCGCAGCTCTATCAGGCGCTGCTGCTCGACTATCCCGGCGATGTTTACCGCCGCAAGTTGTTTGCGCCGATTGGCGGCATTCGCACTTGGCATTTCAAAGACTTCGTGCAGAAGCCAATCAGTGGCTTCGGTCTGATTGATACCTTCTCGACTCCCAAACTGGCCTATTACTCAGCCAAGCGCACTTGGGCGCCGCTGTCAATGAGTTACGCCGTACGCTACACACTGGAGTCCGTGCCCGCGGGCTCTATGCTCAAGCTGCCGGTGTGGATTTCAAACGCCACCAACCAGGCACTCCGACTGAAAATCCAGACCGAGGTCTTCGATCTGAATGGATCGCATCTACTCGATGTGAACAAGTCATCGGCCATCGATGAGCGGCATGCTGCCCAGGTGTTCGAGGTCGAGTGGAAGGTGCCGGATCGTGCCGGAATTTATGTAGTTCGCGGAAGGGCTCAAGCGGACACTGGCGAAATCGCACGCGCAGAGATGTACATCAAAGTGGCAACTCCGTCGAGCAAAAAGGCGACGCGCGTTTTGCTTGTAGGCACACCTGAATGGACTCGGCCTCTTGCCGACTATCTGGTCAGCCTGGGCGCCGAGGTAACGCAGGCAAATCGATCGTCTCAAATCACGACCATCCAGCCGAAAGACAATTTCCCGCAATCGCTCGAGGAACTGCGCCGTGCTTATGATGTCATTTGGTTGACGGGGTTCAACACCTATTGGCTAGCCGCGCCCGAGAAGTGGAGCAACCTAATTTCGCAAGCAGTCGAGGCAGGAATGCCGCTTGTTCATTCCGGCGGTCTTGCCAGCTTTCACGGCGGCGGCGGCAATGCGGCTGCCCTTGAGTTGACACCGATTGGAAAGCTGCTTCCGGTAGAGGTTCAGGCGGAAAACGATTTCTGGCCGAAGCACCTAACGAAGCTGCCTTTTCCAATTTCGTCGGGAAAACCAGACGATGCTGTAACGCTGCGAGTTACTGAGCAAGCCCCACCGTGGTTAAAGACGGAAGACTTTGCTGGGCTAGCTCCGCAAGGTCAGAACGTATTGGCCCTGCGCTCCGGCGCAATTACGTTGATTGAGTCTGATGGACACCCCTTGTTAGTGACCGGCCGGCACGGGGCCGCTCGTACGGTCGCCTATTTGGGTGCGTCCCCAAGCGGCGAAGATGTTGTGGTCGATAGAGCTGTACGTTCAGACCAGGGTCGTCTATCTTTCTTGATGACCGCAGCCCTGCTTCACTTGGCAACAGGAACAGAACCAGCGGAGCCGCTCATGGACTTAGTCGAAAGCCGAGAAAGGCCTTTATACGAGGCGCTTATGAACACATCCACCAAGGCGCTGCCCGAAGTCTCCGCCGCTTGGACCGAGAATAAGAATGTCAGAACAGCTCGAGTTCACATCCACAACGGCAGTGCTTTTACTTACGGCTTTCGTTTGCGCCTAGATGGCGACAGCTTCACAGCAGGGGATGCCATTGCACTCTGGGACGACCAGTTTTTCAATTTGATGCCTGGCGAAGAACGGGACTGTAAAGTGGAAATCCGTACGCGTACTGGTTCGCCTTCAGGCACATTTCGGATGATCGGCGAAGCGATGAATACGCAAGCAATCCGGCGCTATTAGGTACCCGACAGAGCTTTGCTTCTGATCGCTTCTAACTCCTCAATGGCCTCAGCTGTATTTGGCCAAGGATGACGAAACAGGCAAAAGTATACGCTAAGTCGGGCTGAGGCCAGCTTGGATCCAGAACACCGTTGCAAAGTCGGCCATCCAAAGCGGGTTAACACCTTCGGCTAAAGATGGGTTCAACTCGGGTGTGCAAACAAGTTCCAGCCGGTCTATCAAATCGAGCATCCCCTTCGCGCCCGCCGACAAGATCGGCCGGCGAAGCCACGTCAGAGTCCGATCTTCTGGATTGATTGCCGGCATTAACAGGTCATCCAGCTCTGACCGCTGCAAGGGTCGAAGCGAATCCGATAGTTTTGCCAGGGCTTCTTGCTCTACTTGCCGGTGGATACGCCAAGCCGTGTGCTCAAGCAGCGACATCGCCGGCAAGATAACGCGTTTGCGTCGCAGTTCCTCTAAAAGAGATAAGAGCAGACCCATCGGAGTGTGCCAGTGATGGGCTTGAGTCTTCATCCAAATCGCAATTTCTTCCCCAATCTCTCTGTTATAAGACCGAAAGCCGTAGAGATCCATAATCTCTTGCAAATGTTCGCTCCGAGTGGGCTGGCGACGGAAATACTCTTCAATATTGTTTGTCTCGATCTGTAACTGTTCCCCAACGTATTGCAACAGCTGTAACGGAACGCGGTCTCTCCGCTTGGGTGTCCACCCGGGAAAGCGAAGTAGGCAGAGTTGAACGGCAAAGCCGAACCGGTTCGAGTCACGGCGGCGGCGGTCGACACGAAGCAAATCCAGCTCTGACAAGGTCCAATGACGAGCAACCTCACGGTCATCTAAATCAAAGTGTGCAGTCTCGATGGCTTCGCGCTGAGCATCGCCAAGGATTAGATGTCGGGACATTGCCTCTTATCATCGAACCTGCGCTTTCAGTGGCGTAATTCGCAGTCAATCAACGCTGCGGAAAGCTCTGACTCTTAAGCTTCTAACCTGCATCGGAGAAGCAAGCCGACCTCTTCAAGGCCTAACGTATACTTTTGCCTATTTCGTCTTCCTTGGCCTTGCTCACGCCAGCCACACTATCGAAAACTGGCGTGACGATTACAACCGCAACCGCCCACATAGCGCCTTGAACTATCGAGCGCCATTTGAATTTGCTGCACTGCTAACCGAGAGTGCGGCCCAACCAACTATGATGGGAAACCTCTGTCAATAAATGGTACAGGCCAAAGGGGCACGTCGAAATCTCTCCTGCTATTTCGACTAAACAGTGATATAACCGTTTCCTCGGCCCAGAAATTTAAGCATTCAATACTTAGGAGCAGCCCGTTAATGAAGTCACCGCTCATCACCGTGGTTTCGGTGCTTTCGACGTCAGGCTCGGAAACCCCCAGCCCAACATTAATTTTCAACGCTAGACGAGTTTCCAGTGCCATCGGTTTCGGCCTTAGCACTCGCAGCTCGCTAACTACCCGCGGCGGCAGTTTAACTGTCGACCCCACTAGGAGAGGCCAGTCAGTTCAGATGTCAAACACGGCTTCTCTTAAGGAGAGATCTAACGGATGAGCGATAATGCGATTTTGGTAGAGCAATATAGCTCCACTGTTGTCGACGGATTACAAACTGTCTTAGCGTCAGTCCCAATCACGCTAACCCAGGATACTGCCGACTCTACATGGACCTTTGTCGCTCAAGGTAACCTCGTAGTCTATGCCGACGAGGTTACCATTCGTGGACTTGTCACCCTTAACGGCTACACCGTTTCCATCTTCGCGCGATCCATTAGTACGGAGAACGATACCAATAATAATGTAGCGAGCATTGATGTTTCCGGAGCGAAACCTCCGAATCAACTTGGAGCTGCGGTCGCTCCCGATCAGGCGTCAATCGGCTCACCCGGCTATTCGCACGCATTCGGTTCATCCGCGCCGGGTGGCATCGGCACCACCGGCACTCAAGGTGCAACAGGTGTCAACGGAAATACGGGCGCTAACAGCGGCTGTGTTCAGATTTATACAGAGTCATTTGAGTCTTCTGCAACATTGTCGTTGCTGGCCAATGGAGGTACGGGTCAGCAAGGCCAGAACGGTGGTCAGGGCGGTCAGGGCGGCGACGGAGGACCTGGCGCGCACGGCGGATTTACGGATTGCACAGATGGCGGACAAGCAGGACAAGGCGGACTCGGCGGTGCTGCAGGCAGCGGCGGGGCAGGTGGAAACGGTGGCGTTATTGCGGTATTGTCGCTAGGCACCGTGCCAAGTACGGTGACCGTTATTGCCAATGCAGGAGCCGGTGGCCTTCCGGGAACTGCGGGAACTCCCGGGGCACCAGGAAATCCGGGGATAGGGGGCACGCAGGTGGGCGGCAATTGTGGGAGCGGTGCTGTAAACAGCTCTGGCAATTCGGGGTTACCCGGTTCGCCGGGAGCAAGTGGATCACCCGGCAGCGTCAGTATTTCTATTCCCACTTCCTCCTCAGCTACTGACTCCAACTTTCTGAGCACCGCAACCTGTTACAGGGCTTTCCTCGCAGATTACACCTCCTTCCACTGCTATTCCCTCAACAGCATTGATACTGCAGGATGGGACGAGGAAGATGGCAAAATCTTCAATGTCTGGCCGTGCTATGTACCGGACACTGTGCCGGTTTATCTCTACTCTTCGGGGTTCCGCAGCTACTACTCGCTTCTACCAGCTGACACGAATGCTGGCCAACTGCCGCTGCAAGGAATTGCCTGGTGGATTTATCCGTCGAGCGCTGGTGCTGCAGACTTGGTTCAACTACAGCACTACACGGACAACGCTGATCCGACCATTCATTTCTACACCGCTGATCCCACAGCGGAGCCGCTGGCGGGCTGGACGCTCGCCGGCACTCTGGGCTACGTGCCCAGTACGACCGCAAATGTCGCACTGACCTACGATTCGCTGGCTCCGTTTACCACGCCCGACCAGCGAAACATGCTTCTGTGGACTGCACAGGTCAACTATCTCGCGGCTAATCCGACTTGCACGTCGGACACGTCCTATTCCACGGCTGGCACGCTGCTTGCCTGGCTCAGTCAAGTCACCAACTGGTTCAATACGAACACATCTCCCGTTCTAACCTTTTCGCAGAACGATGTTGATGCGCTGATTGCGATCTATAGTCAGGCAACGGGCCTTTTCAAGCAACTCCTGAGCAACTATAACTATTTCGGGCAACACCCTGACTACATTCCCCTTGGCTCACTCAAATTCTATACGAACCAAAGCAAGCAACTTCTCAACTCCTTGGATACTGTTGAGGCTGCATACAACCTTTATTATTCCGAAAATGCCACACAGCAGGATCTTAAGACAAGCCTGACTGATTCGATCAATAGCGCAGGTGCGCAGGTTGAGTCGATAGGCGACCAACTCACTTCCGCTACCGCTACCGTAAATAGCCTTGCAGTAACGCTGGGCAACGACTCCACCGCGGTAAACAACCAAGAGGTGGTGCTGACAGCAGCCATTGAGACTGCAACAATCGAGTTGACGGCAATAAATAGTTTCGACTGCACACTCAAGGACCTGACTGAGACTTTCAAGATCTTCACCGGCATCGGTGACGGTGACTCCCTCAAACAGGTCGGTCAGATCTCACAACAACTCGGCACGTTAGCTCAGACAAATATCCCGAATCTCTATAGTTCCGCAGCAACGCAATTCCTTATCGGGAAGCTCGACACGATTACGGGTGAGCTTGACTCTGGCGTTCTGAAAGAAGCTTACGTTGTTAATAACGGGGCCGTAAGTTCCAATCCTAACGATCCAAACGGGTACAAGCTGATGGTGGCCCAGAGCGAACTAAGCGCGGCTTTAGGTCCCTACCAGAACGCTCTGCAAAGCGCTCAGGACGCCCTCAATGCTATGAATCTTTACGTATCGCTGGTACAACAGATGAATACGGACATCCTCGCCTACAATGCTGCAATAGCGCAGATCACTTCATTTACAGGGCAGCAATCACAATGTAACTTACAGATCGGTCAGGCTGGTGCACAATTGGGTCAAATCGATCCCACACTTCCCGCATTGACCGCGTTCATGGGAAATCTGTATCAGCAGTGTAAGGCCGATTGTCTGACGGCCCTATTCATGGCGAACAGAGCCTACGCTTTTTGGTCTCTGGACACAGGACTGGATGTATTTTACTTGCTGTTTAACAACAATACGCCAAATACGCCCCTCGATCCTCGATATCTGACATACAGCAGTCTCACAGGTGCGCAGGCCACTCTCATTGCAAGCTTCGGCACCGCTATCGAGACCGCCACCAAGGCACCGAATACATTCCCGAATACCGGTTCCGGAATTGAACTTGAGATAACAGATCCAGCGCAGCTTAATCCGCTGCTTTCTCTAAGTACTATCACCGCGGCCGACGGAACACAGAAGCAGATGTATCAGATGTATATTGCTCTTCCAGCTCCCGGTCCCGATACGAGTATCGATGAGAGCTGCTTTTCCGGATTCTATCAAGTCCGGGTTACCAAGGCCCGTCCATGGATCATCGGCGCTATCACAACTTCAGGGACTCTTCACGCCACGCTTACTCATACAGGAAGTGAAACGGTTGCCGACAAGAGCGGGACCGAGTACTCGTTCGTTCATGACCCGCTCACGATTCCGTTCATTTATAATCTCGAGACATTAGCGATTACGGAGGATGCAGACATTAGCAGCACAACAGATACCGACTACGGATCCGTAGGGCCGTTCACACTGTGGTGGCTAACCATAGATCCTTCGGAAAATGATGATGGCCTTGTCATGAGCGGTGTGACCGGAGTGACTCTCGAATTTTGGGGAACGAACTATCAGTTCCCTGTGGGCATGGCTAGCAAAGGCCTACACAGATAACCGAACGTCAATGACTGCCGCCGCCCAACAATACCGAATGCATCCCGACGTACTGTGGATTAGACGTCACGATGGAACCTCATGCCTCATGCACCTGGATGGTAATACAAGCCGTCTTGACGAAGCTTCCACTGACATCCTGCAGAGCCTATTGCGGGATGGGTTCGACGATTGCAGTCTCTCATTGTCTGAACGGCATGGCAGATCGCTCGACGAGACGCGCAGTGATCTGGAGGAGTTCGAACGGGATCTTGGGCGTGAACGAGTTCTGGTATCTACTCCAAGGCGTAGCGGAGCTACGCAAGCTATTGCCCGTTCGGTGTGCCGGTTCGGTGTTCGAATTACTTACGGCCTCGCGAAGGCCACGCGCAGCATCACTGACGCCCAGGTTACCTGTTTTCTTCTGGGAGCGCGTTTGCTCTTAGCTCTTTTTGGCTGGGCGCGAACACTTGAGGCATGGCAAGCTTCTTGCCCGCAACCGACACAGCAGCAGAACCGGAAGAGACGCGTCCCGGTTCTCCTCGATGCTACGGATACGACTGTCCGCAACCGATCTGCCCGTTCGTTCCTGAATTATGACTGTAAGGAAAGGGCTCTTGTTGCTCTAGCGCTGGTAAGAACTGCAGGTATATGCGCTGATCTGGTCATCGGGTTGACCTTCGTGCCACTGCGGGGCCATGTCTGGGTCGAGTCCGGCGAAAGGGTAATCGGCGACGATCTGGACTCTGTCAGCGGCTTCGAACCTGTAGCCCGGTATTGCGGTGCTTCTGGGCCGGTCCTTTTATGATCTCAGTAGGCTTTAAGCTCACGGTTGTCGATACCCGAGTACAGTTACGATACTTCGGTCAGAATCATGATCTTCTGACTAGACATTTATCAAGCGCGACCAATGGTCCGGTGACAGTTGCGATGATTGGCCGGCTGTTCTATCGCTCTTCAACGCCGCGAGCGGATGCCGGCTTTGCGGCCGACGTGTATTGCAGGGGTGGGCTAAAGGCTCTGGCAGGGCTCGAAGGCGAGTTTGGATTAGTTGGCTTTGATCGCGACCAAAACCGATTGTTTGCCCTCCGCGATCCTCTCGGCACGTATCCCCTTTTCTGGACTTCCCAGGGCGGCACTGTCACCGTATCTACGAGCATTCTGCCACTAATGGAGGAGACCTTCGGCGATCTGAATCCGGAATACGTCGCAGACTGGCTTTCATTTCCCTTTGACAGCGTAGCCGAGTTGCCGAGCGAACAGACACCCTACCGCAGTGTTCGCCGGCTTTTACCTGGATGTACATTGGACGCCCACATCTGTACTCTTAGTGTGAAAACATTTCAGCACTACGACTGGAACAAGCAGATCCGACCGGTCGAAGCAAAGGACGCTGCCGAAGCCGGTGAAATCGTTCTAGATCGCCTTGAGCGCGCTGTCGTCGAGCGGCTCCATCCCGCGGGAATCGCGTGCCACTTCTCAGGTGGGTTTGACAGCACGGGCATTGCGCTACTGGCGGAGCGCAGACTGAGAGATCGTGGGGAACACATCCACGCTCTCACGTTGATGTACCCGCGAAGTGCCACGCGAGCGGGCGAGCGGCAATACATAGAGTCTGCAGTAGCCAATTATCCCGGCATTCACCACCATCAGGTCGATGCGAGCGACTACCTTGAGTGGGATAGTCATGAAAATTGCCCTCTTCTCGATGAACCATCCGCTAAGGTGGCTGATCTCTGGCCCAGCTTGGAATTGGTGAGAGTGGCCCGGCAAAACGGCGTTTATGTCATCCTCTCCGGCCATGGCGGCGATCATCTCTTCTATCGCTCCGGTATACAGGCAGCCGTGGAACTGTTCCGGTGTTCTCGATTCATCTCGGCCGCAAGACTTAGTTGGGGTCAGGGCTTAGGCATGGTCAAGTTGATACAAGCTGCGCTGATTCAGGCTCTCCCGCTAGGTGCGCGGCGGCGAATGAATGGACTCCTGCGAGCAATCCGAAGCGCGGATCCAACTATGATTCAGTTACAAGTTCCACCGTGGATTCGAACCGATTACGTGAAGGCGTTCGATATCACACAGCGAACATTAGAGTGGGCACGTCCACGGATGGACGAATCTGTGTTCAATAACCGTGGCATTTCTTACATCGCAGGAGACTGGTATCACTGGAACATCGCTGTGCCCTTAGGCTTATCTCAGAGCAGGCCTTTTTTTGACCCGCGCGTGGTTACCACCGCTTTGGGGTTACCTATTGCACTTCATGTAGATTCGGCTGTTGTCAAACCGGTTCTCGGGAGAGCTTTACGACATGTACTTCCCTTGGACATCAGAAATCGCGTCCAAAAGACGACCGGCAATGAGGCCAGAGACGGATTCGCGCGACATCGCCGGTGGCTGAGTTCGCTGTGCCGTGAGACTCAGCCACTGGGCGAGGTGATAGATTTTGTCCGACTACATGACTGCATCGATAAAGCAGCACTAGGAATTCACGATAGCTTGCCGCTTTGGCGATTACGAATGACGATTGGTCTGTTGCTTTGGCTCTCTCAACGTAAACCTTGGCAAAATCAAAACATACGATGGCTTAGTCCCGCAGCGTGCAAATCGCTGTTGCTCGATTAGCTACCCTGCTTCCCCTCCGCCTTCTGTTGTTCAACTTCCGACTCTTTCTTTTTATCTCGTTCCTCCTGCTGCTGCTTTCTTTTGTCTGGGTTCGTCTCAATCGGCTCCCGAAAGTTGCCATCGTCGTCTGGCCCAAAATCACCTTTCAAAAGCACGGACGTTTTATCCGCGACATGCAAATGTGGTTTTTGATACACATCTTTATTGTGTTGCATTTTTCCTCTCTATCGGAACTATAGTCCAAGTTGGGATCTGAGCGACATTATAGAGCTAAACAGCACTGACCGGCGAATCCAAGCCTGAATGTGATCTAATGTGAGGCACTTGCGCTGTCGAGAGGCAATCCAAAGCACAAGTTCTTTCTTAGAGGGCAAAATGCGAATACTCTGGGCTTGTAGTCTGACCTTATTTTGTTCCAGCATCTCTCCAGCGGCGTCTATCCCGACGCTGATTGATTTCGAGAAGGCCCCATCCATCACAACTCCGCAACCGACAACGCTGACGGGTCCTCCTCAAACCATCACGGTTCCTGGTATAGCGACGATTACGGGAGGGGCGGTAGTGGCAAATGCCGCGAGTCGTCCTACCCAGACGTTCGCGACCCTCCCAAACACCTATGGGACATCAAACATCAATGGAGTGACCGGATTTCCGCGCACGGAGTTCATCAGCATTGACCCGGCCTACATTGCGAACGAAGTCAGCTTTGTGCTGTTCAATAGCACCGGAACCAATTCTGTCTTCACTGTTACTGCTTTTGATGGTGCAGCCCAAGTGATCACTATGGATCAAATTGTGCTTGGAAACGGCTATGTCACCTTCGACCTACTTAGCGGCAACATCACTTCGGTGGCCGTAGCTGAGAACAACTTGACACTGTTCAATTTCTATGTCGACTCCATCGCATTGAATCAATCAGTTCAGGCGGCGACGGCTACGCCCGAGCCGCAGACATACGCTCTTTTGGGCGGTGGATTCGGATTGCTTGCTCTCCTTCGCCGACGTAAGAAGGCAATATTGTGCCTCATGATTCTTCATCCCGCTCGCAAATGGAACATTTAACCAGATTCTCTGAATATTGACGGGAGTACGCCGATCAACGGTCGGTTTTAGTCAAACGGTATTGACAAGTTAACGCAGAGAGAAGATTCCAAGGCTAATGACGGGGGATGGAGTCACACACGACTCTGCCCGCTGTGCGCGTCTTCGTGAAGCCGAACCGGAATATATGAGGCGGTTGCTTCCCGCCTTCCAGGACTCGCCAGACCCGACGACCATGTCATTGATGGCATACGTGATGTCATATGCCCAATCCATACTCTCGGCTTCGAAGAGAGCGCGTGAAAGTAGAATCGTCATCTCGTGCCCAGTTTAAGATCGCTTTGTCCGTTTTGTAACGCCCACTTTTTCTTTTTGGCCGGGTCTTCCCCATACGTTCAGGGGCATCGTGATGTCCAATGTCTGATCGGCGACGATGCGCTTCAGCCTCGAGTTCTCTTCCTCCAGCTGCTTCAGGCGTTTGGCTTCGCTCACCTCCATCCCGCCATACTTGGCTATTTTTGCCCAACCCCTCGAAAAGGTCTAATTGGCAATGAGTGGCGTTGATGACTGATATCGCTGCTGAGCCAGATAGGTAAAGAATATCCTTCGCCCGACACCGACGACCTTGCAGACTTCGCTGGCCGTTTTCCCAGAGTTGTCATAGAGCACTTTGGCGTCTCTCAATTTCAAGATATCGGTTCGTGGCCGGCCTCCCGTTTTCCCCCGCGCCTTTGCCGATGCCCGGCCTGCAGAGGCACGCTCCGCGCGCAGCTCCCGTTCCATCTGATGGATGGCGCCCATCATCGACAAGAAGCAACGGCCGGTAGCCGTGCTGGTGTCAATATTTTCACGCAAGGAGACAAGGTTGACCTGCTTCTGCTCCAGCAGTTGCGCCGTTTCGAGCAGATGGAGCAAGGAACGCGTCATGCGGCTCAATTCCGTCACTACCAGCGCATCGCCGGGCCGAACATATTCCATCAGTTGATCCCAACCGGGGCGATCCATTCGAGAGCCCGTCATCTTGTCGGAAAATGTCTTGTGGCAACCAGCCTTCTGTAGCGCATCCAGCTGCGAATCCAAGTTCTGGCCGACGCTGCTGACGCGAGCATAGCCAATCCGATGCGGCGCAGGGTTTGAAACAGCTGGTTCAAGAGCTTCCATAGTGCAGAAAGGTATCACATATCGAAGCTGATTGCACTTTGTTTTCCGCAAAGGTTTTCGCACTTAAAACCGTTCTGCCCTACAATAAAAAGCACTTCAAACTGACCGTGCAAAAAGTGTACTTCTTGCACTCGCAGAAAGCCGCTCGCGCATGGTCTCCGACTCTCGCCGCCTGTCGATCCTGACCGACCGAGAGGCGGACGACCTTTACGGTCTACCACGCTTCACGGAAGAGGACCGCGATCTTTATTTCGATCTGAGCCCAGCGGAGCGCGAGCTGGTCGATGGCGTGTTCACAATTTCAGTGGCGGTTCACCTTGTTCTTCAGCTTGGATACTTCAAAGCCAAACGGCAGTTCTTCGTTTATGCACTCGATGCGGTAACGGAAGATGCGGGCCACATTCTTCGGCGCTATTTTCCGGCCAGAGACATGGTTGAAATTAAGTCGCCCTCCAGATCGACTCGTCTGGAGCAACAGCAATGCATTCTCAAGCTGTTCGACTACCGCTCCTGTGATGCTGCCGCAAAGGAGGAGCTTGGGCGGAAGGCGCAGCGGATCGCGATGCTGTCAACGCAGCCTGTATTCATTCTGCGTGAAGTCTTGCAGCACCTGATCCATCAACGCATCGTCGCCCCCGGCTACACATACCTGCAGGACATGGTCGGGCGGACTGTCTCCAGCGAACGGCTGCGCGTCACCAGCCTGCTCGGCCGGGCGCTGACACCGGAGGTCGAACGGCGATTGGAAGAGCTGCTTGAGGCAGACGAGGGCATGTACCGCATCAGCGTGCTCAAGCATGAGCCGAAGGACTTCAGCTACGGAGAGTTGCGGCAAGAAAGTGAGCGGCGCAAGTTCTTCCAGCCGTTGTTTGAGTTCGGCCAGACCTTTCTGGCCTCGGCCGGCATGTCGAACGAGAGCGTGAAGTACTACGCCTCACTGGTCCAGTTCTACACCGTCTACAAGCTGCAACGGATGGCCGTCCCGACGGCCCGCTTGTACCTGCTGTGCTTTGCCTCTCACCGCTACCGCCAGATGAACGACAACCTGATCGAGGCCTTTATCCATCTCGTCGATCAATACGAACAGCAAGCCAAACTCGCGTCCGAGGAAGCCGCCACGAAGGCCATGACCGAGGCGAGTGCAAATCTGAAGGCGGCGGGACAGGTCCTGAACCTGTTTCTCGATCCCTCGATTGCGGATTGGACTCCCTTCTCAAAGGTCCGGCAGCAGGCGTTCTCTTTACTCGATTCGGAATGCTTCGCTCAGGTCTCCGATTACATGCGGAAGATCGAGTTCGACAGGACTGCCTGTGAGTGGTCGTACTACGGCACGCTGCACTCTAAATTCAAGCTCAATCTGCGCCATCTGTTCTCGAATCTGGACTTCGCCGGTCTGGTCGAGGATGCGCCGCTGCTGGAAGCAGTGGTCTTCTTGCAGGAACTCTTGCGCCATGGCAAATCGCCCCGTCAGGTGAACCATGCCGATTTCCCGACAGGCATCTTCGCCAAAGGCGTTCAACGTTATATGTATACCGAAGCCGAGAAGCGCAAAGACCGGCGGCTCGATGTCGACCGCTATGAGTTTCTGGTTTATCGCTTGTTGCGAAAGGCTCTTGAGGGCGGCAACGTGTATGTCCGGGACAGCAACGAGTTTCGCAGCTTTGAGGATGACCTGATCCGTCCGGAGCGCTGGAAGGACAAGGACGCAGTCCTGCACGAAATTGGCGCGCCGGTTCTGCTGACGCCGATCGAAGAGACCCTCGCCGCCTTCCATACGGAGCTCGAAGACAAGTTCGAGCGTGTCAATCGGCGCATCGAAAACGCCGACAACAAGCACATCAAGATCACCGGCGCTGGCGACAAGCGCCGCTGGTCGCTGATCTATCCCGCCGAAGAGGAGCCGATCAACAGCCCGTTTTACGGTCAGTTGCCGAGCATCGGCGTCGCCGACCTATTGCGATTCGTCGCCGAAAAGACGAATTTCTTAAGCGCCTTCACCCACGTTCTGGGCCGTTACGTGAAACAGGAGGCCGACCCGCGCCATGTTCTCGCCTGTATCGTCGCCATGGGAACCAACATGGGGCTTTGGAAGATGGCGGAGGTGTCGGGCCTCAGCCATTCGGTGCTGATGACGACGGCGCGGAACTTCCTGCGGGCGGAGACGCTGCACGCCGCCAATGATGCGGTTTCCAATGCCACGGCTGCGTTGCCGATGTTCAACCAGTACGACATCGACGACCTGAAGCACTCCAGCAGCGACGGCCAGCGCGTCGAAACGCAGATCCACACCATCAATGCTAGGCACGGCAGCAAATACTTCGGGTTGAAGAAAGGCGTGAGCGCCTACACCCTGGTTGCCAACCATGTGCCCTGCAACGCACGCATCATCGGAACGCACGAGCATGAATCGCACTTCGTCTTCGACATCCTGCACAACAATACGACCGACATCCAGCCGGAGCGGCATTCCACCGACACCCACGGCACCAACCAGGTGAACTTCTTTCTTCTGTTCTTTGCCGGCTACCAGTTCGCTCCACGTTACCGCGACTTGCACAAGAAGATGAGTGGGCTCGTCGGCGTCCATCATCCGAGCCAATATACAGATTGTCTGGTCAAGCCTGTACGCAAAATCTTCGATGCCTTGATTGTTAAAGAGTGGCCGAATATCCAGCGCATCCTGGCATCTCTTTCTCAGAAGGACGTGACCCAGGCGACGGTCGTGCGCAAGCTCAGCTCCTACGCCCGGCAGAACCAGACCAGAAAGGCGCTCTGGGAGTTGGACAACATCCGCCGGACGATCTACATCCTCGACTTCATCGACGATCCCAGCCTACGGCAGAGCGTGCAAAAAGCGCTCAATCGCGGCGAAGCCTACCATCGGATGCGGCGCGCGATCTCCTACGTCAACTCCGGCAAATTCCGCGTGAAAACAGAAGCCGAGCAGCAAATCTGGAACGAATGCTCCCGGATGATCGCTAACGCAATCATCTTCTATAACACCTTGCTGCTCTCGCGGGTATACGAGCAAAAACTGGCAGCGGCCGACCCGGAAGCCATCAGGATTCTCAAAGGCGTCTCGCCCGTCGCCTGGCGCAATGTGAATTTGATCGGCAACTTTGATTTCACGGCCAGCTCGCCGCCAGTCGATATCGGAGCCCTGGCGGCGCGCTATGAAAACGAGGACTACTGGCGCCACTCCATGTACGAGGAGGACGATGACGGCCCGCAGTAGTCAACGTGCAATTAGACCTTTTCGAGGGGTTGGGCAAAAATAGCCAAACAGCTTCAGCAGTACCAACAGAGTCAAACGAGACGCGGGCTGACGGGCGTTTCTGGTGCTGAACTCGATCTCTTCTTGGGTTGGAGTGAAATCAAGAACCAACTCGTCGGCGCTGATCGGTTCGGCAAGCCGCGGGTAAACAGTCTTAAGTAGAGAGACATTCACCTCCTCCTAGCCGGGGGAGGCGTTCAAGAAAAGTATTTTTCAAAGCCTACCACGAACCCTCTCGACAGGGCTAAAAGGGGGCGGTTTTAGCGGGAATGGAACAATATTCAGTCATTTGCATAACAATACAGCCGTACTAACCATTTCTTCCTCAACAGTTTAAGGGCGATGTGTTAATCGCGAACACGTATCTCGGCATAGGGCCTATCCCCCAAGTTACCTTCGCAAGATTATTTCAGGGGTAATTCGTCGATGAGGGAAGCCACTCGCGGTCATTGCCTCTGTCCCAAAGCCTCATATCCGGAACGCCAACGGAGGAAAGACTTAATGCGACTGACCTGCTCGGCGAAATTTAACGATCCATAATGGAACTTCCATAATAAAGGAAAGCTAGCCGTCTTCCCGGTTCCGCGTTGCGAAGTTGAATGCGGTCGCTTTGGCAACATGCTAACGTAGCAAGATTACCGCTTCCAGCCTACGGAGAATAGTCTTGTGGAAGTAAAGCCATCTGACATCGTCCTAGCACTTATGCAGTTCTTGGAGATCTTACTGCCGGGTGCAATTCTCTCCTTCTCGAGTCTAGACTTCGCGGACGCGCACATTTTCGGACAGATTCTCCCAAAGCCGCACGACCCCGCTCAGAATTGGGTGGCCTTCTTCTTTGCCTCTTACCTGCTCGGCCATTTCGTGTTCTTGATTGCTTCCTTTTTGGACAAATACGCGTACGATCCCGCGCGCAAAGCGTGGCGTTCCTATTCTAGAGATCTGGCGTTTCAGCACGCAAAAGCCATTAAGACACATCGGGTAGGTGATGCTGAAATGGAAGTTGTTAATACTTTTCAGTGGGTAAAGGCAACAATGAATTTGACCCATCCGGCTGCGCTCGCCGAAATCAAGCGATCTGAATCGGATTCAAAGTTCTTTCGCAGCTTGGTCATCGTGTTTTTTGTTTTTGCGCTTCAACAGTGTTTTCGAGGAGCGTGGCTCAACATACTGGGCTGCGCTGCTTTTTCTCTCCTTTCGTTTTGGCGCTATTTTGACCAACGCTGGAAAAGCACGCAAATCGCTTATACCCACTTGATTGCTATGGAGAGATTAAACGAACTCGTCCACGATCGGCCTCGGGTGAGCGTTTAAGCTAACCCGTTTACGCTTAAGGCCGACCGTTAGTGCCAAAAAGGCAACCCTCACTCCGCCCCCACCCCTTCCGAACAATCATCGCCTCAATAGGCTGCAATGTCAGAGTTCCAACCGAGGCGTTTTGTGACTATCTAATCGGATTTAGTAGACATTCACATTATCGCTTCACCGCCGCAATTCATAGCATTCGGCTGGCCAGATAAGCGAGAGCCCTAGGAAGCAAGCGTAAAGGCGAAAAGCTGTTTGCAAAGGACGCGACAAGCATGATAGACTCGCCAACCTGACAACAATATGCAGAACGATCGTACTTTTCCCACGTTTGCCTACAGCTCTCACGTGCCGCTAGAACCGCTCTCGCCACCTCAGACACTATCGTACTTCGACCCAGCTGCCCTGGGAAGGGGGTTTGACAGTCTAAACGGTGTAGTTAAGACTTATGTCCTACCCAGGCAAGATCAAGAGACACCGAAAGATCTTGATTCCGCCGGAAAGTCGTTCTCGTATTACATTCATTTAGTTGAAGACTCCTCGAAGCTCAAGAAGGTGCTCGAGCTGAGTTTGAACGCCTCTTATGGAGGGACTAGCGGGTCTGTGTCCTACCTTAGTGACATAGAAACCAACACATCGTCTCTATGCTTGATAGCACAAATGACCGTTGAATTGGCACCGACCATTGTTAAAGAGACTCGTGCAGACCTTAGCGTTATAAAGGACCTGCGGACCAAGACTGTTCGCGACGTCTATCAGATTATCGGTGATCAATATATAGATTCAATTACTTACGGCGGGAACTTATTCATATTGCTTACTATGCAGGCCGTGGACGAATCGGATAAAGAGCGTCTTTCCATACAGATTAAAGGATCCTACGGCCCGTTCGCAGCGGAAGCGTCCTTTAAGTCGACCCTCGAGCGGATATCGAAGCATCAGGAGATCAACATGCGCGTCGTTGGTGCGGGAATCAACCCAACGGTGGTCGAAACGTATGAGGAGGCTATGAAACTCATGAACGCGTTAGGGCAATTGCAAAAACCTTATCCGATTCGGTTCCATGTAAACCCGATAACTGACATTCTTGTTGGTTCTGGTCTGAGTTCGAGCGAGGTCCCTCGTCTGGGCAAAAGCTTTGAGTGGCTGCAGAAAGCCTCTGAGGTATATGACCTACTGACGAAATATATAGCCACATGGAAACACATGCAGCGCCTCCATGAAGACGGCGCAGTTGTTCTTTCTTACGATTTTGACGCGGAAACCGCAAAACGAGCTCTGAATGAAGCGAGTAAGAGGCAAGAAGAATTGGAACGTGTAGTTAAGGTTGTGCAGAATTCGATCGCGCCCAGTTTGCCGGATCCTACCCGGTATCTTATGGGCTTACAGAACCTACCCGATCGCAAGCGTCTTCCGGAAGGAATGCCAAAGCTCAGCGGGACAATTTATACAAACGGAGAAAAGGCGCATTCCTTGCCAGATCACGGCGACTGGTTCACCTGCGAAAGTCCATCCTTCGGCGCCGTTTGTGCGAATTGGATCGTGGGGATCGAGTTCAATCTCGATACTCCAGAAGAGGAACTCTGTATAGAGTATAAAGGAGTCCAAAGAAACTTCGACAAATCAACAGCAGAGACGGAGTGGCTGCGGAATCCCAGCAGACTCGGAGTTCCCAACTATAGTGGTAGTATTTTTGACAATCGGCTTGAACAGTTATCTTTTCGCCTGACAGGTACCAGGGCGGGGCTGTACAAGGTGGCATTTGAAATTCAGAATTTCCTCTACAATCCCTCTGGTATTCACGGCCTAGAGGAAGGGGAGGATCCGGAGAAGTTTGTGCCTGAAAAGAATCCGTCAGAGCCGATTATTGCGATGCGTATCCGGCTCCTGCCAGCTTAGGAAGCAGATCTTTGGCAACATATCATGACTAACTGGATCGTAGTCTGCACTGCTTCTGACAGGAGCGAAGTAACTCTTACGCTCAGCGTTCCCGTCATCGGCAAGGATACGTGGCATTGCGACGATGTGGCCGCATGGGGTTTAGAGAGCGGTAGTATCGCTAGTTGGGCAGAAGGTAGCGCCTTTCTGCACGGCGTTGGAAGTCAACCAATGGCCGAACTGATTGGCTTTACTAAAGAGGTATATCCTGAAGGGGCGGCAGTCGGGCCTCACAAGGGTACTGGAAGTAGGACGTTTGATGAAGGCGCGTTCCCTTCAGGCGAATTTAGGTGGCTTTGCACTGCGCGAACATAGCCGAACCGGCTCGAATAAGCGTCCACCGACCCGGAGAGCTTGACCCTCTGTCGTCAAGCAAGATTACGTTCTGGCCGAAGCTGTTCGGTCATCTCGATACCCCCGTAGCGCTCCGCTTCTTCTTTGACAACTTCGTACTACACCTCCACCACCAACCTCAGGGCGTACCTTAGCAGTGCTTATCTTCGGCGATCAGAACTCACGCGGTTCGCTGGAAGCCGCCGGTCGTCATGATGTCATCGACGCTCGCGTCACGTTTGTTCGACCACATGCAGCACCACGTAAAGTTGTTCGTGACCATTCGTCATGCCCTACTGATGCGGGGTAAGCGTACGGGCATTACCGTCTAGCAAACAGCGCAGTCTGAGCTGTACTAGTCTCAGCTTGATCTGACACTGCACAATGTGCGGAGACGCGCGAAAAGGAGAATATCAGATCAAGTTGAACCTAGTATACATACTTCACTTGACTGTCCAAGCTCAAAGGGAAGCAAGGTCGACCACGGGCAAAGTGCTTGCCAATCGGGTCGCCGCTTCTTCCTGAAAAGCTACATTTTTCTTTCTGCATCAACATTTGCAACACGCCCGGAATTTATCGTCATGACGCAGAAATCCAGAAACGACACTCAATTTGCGATAGACATTTGCAACCTAGTAAGACCGAAGTGATTGGCGTCAAGGAAATTTGGTTGTCAGCGACAATTATTATTCCCTACCGTATTGCCTCAATGACGGATGTTACCGGCCGTCGTTTTCGTGACGACGTTCACCACCTTCTTTATCCAGCGACAGTTACTGATCGCGCGGATTATGAAGGCAACGGCTCATTCTGTTCTTGGTTCTTCGTCAGTTCCTCCTTTGGATCCTTGCCCATCGACTGAATGTTGTTTTTGGCCTGTTCAAGTCGATAGCTCGGGATATTGAGTTCGATGATGATGCTGTGGTGAACCAGACGGTCGATGGCGGCGGCTGTGGTCATGGGATCTTTGAAGATCCCTTCCCATTTGGAAAAGGGAAGGTTACTGGTCAGCAATACGCTCCCACGCTCATAACGTTCCGCCAGTAGCGTGAAGACAACCTCCATTTCCTCGCGTGTTTGCCGGATGTAGCCCAGATCGTCGATAATCATTCCTTCGTAGCGGGAATACTTCTTGATCAGCTTGCTGAGTTTGAGATCGCGCTTGGCAATCAGCAACTCCTGAACGAGCATCTCGCAGGAGATAAAGAGGATCCGGCGACCTTTGCGGATCAGTTCCTGACCAACCGCCTGAAGCAAGTTCGTCTTGCCGCTTCCCGGATTGCCGAACACCAGCACGTTCTCGGCGCGTTCCAGGAAACCGCCGTCCAATAGCGTTCTCAGCTGCCGGGCTGCTTTGGGTGGGAGACGCCGCACATCGAACATCTCCAGCGATTTCTCCATGGGTAACTGGGATTCGCGCAACATCTTGGCGGTTCTATTCTCGAGCCGCTCGTCACACTCCCGCTGCACCACTTCGTGCAGGTAGCGCTCATAGCTGAGGGTTTCCCTTTCGGCCTGGCGCGCCACCTCCTCATAGCATTCCCGGATCGTCGGTAAATGCAGATGTCTCAGGTTCTGCGTCAGCTCCGTTTTAATGCCGGCCGCTTCGCTCATTGCCACACTCCAGTCCCGGTCTGGCTGAAGAGTTGGTCGAAGCTTGCCAGCGATACGTCGGCAATGTGGATGTCTGTGATGCCGGGCGCTTGCTCGCACCGGTTCACAAACTCGGAGAACGCTTCTTTGTTGACGATCGTCTGTTTACCCGAGGCCGTCGTGAGCAGTAGCCGCAAGGCGTCGTCGACGGAAGCTTCTCCTTCTTTAGCGGCCTGCTCGAGAATCTCCAGATAACGGCGGTCACAGCGACAAGGGGAAACTTCCCGCAACAAGTCATAAGCCTTGCGAAAACTGCTGGTCGGAAACAGTTGCTCCCGATATCGGTAGTTGGCAAACGCTCCCGGCTTCCTGACTAGCCAGTCAATAATGTGACGGTAGTCGATCCGGTAACCGGAGCGGCCGGGAAGGCGCGGCATCTGCTCCAACCTCTGACCTCCGTACCAGAGCTCGATGTAGCCGGAATACACCCTGGCTTCCACGATCTCACCAATGAGCCGGCTGTGAACTGAGTAGTTATTCCGCTCCACCGAAATCAGGCTGCCCGCGTTTACTCGTACGCGAATGCGTTTGGCGCCTTCGTACCAACGATCTGGAAGCGGCCGGAGCACTTCCAGTTCTTCCGCCAGTTTTTGTTTGCGTCCGCTGTTGAGTTGCTCAAACAGCTTTCCGAGAAAATCCCGGTACTCTCCCTGTGTTCCGAAATCGCGGCTGCCACGCATTAACAACGCTTGCTCCAAAGCCCGTTTGAATCGGTAATGCCGCTGCTCGATGTCGCCGTTTTCGTTCGCCTGCCCGGCTTGGATTCGTTGACCCTCCACGCCGTAATACCGCAACAGCGCCTGATAGCTTTTCTGAAACAGGGCCGCTTCCGTCAGGTTATTCACCGCGGCAGTCATCCGGTCCGTGCGATGGAAGACAGGCACTCCCCCCAACGCCCAAAATGCATTCTGCAAGCCTTCGCTCAGACTGGCGAAACTCTCCCCATGACAAACGGTTCCGCTTTCCCAGTTGGAATAGGTCAGTACGAAGTGATATAGCATGTGCGGAAAGCTCTGGCCGCCAATGGTGATCGCGAGTTCCGTCAAATGTGTGAAGTCGGAAGCGCATACCTCGCCGGCATGATGTTCCTGTGCGAAATACACTTCCTGTGCCGGCCCTTCTGTCGCCCTCCAGTGCTTGATCTTGCGCTGCAATGTGCGCAGTTGCCCGTCGGCGAAACGCTCTGGTTGCTCCCGTTGCAGTGCGGCAAAGATGGTCTTTGCTTCCAGTTGCGGATTCATTCGCAACCGCTCTTGAACACCAGCCCACACCGGCTCGAACCAGTCCGGCTTCGTCCGCCAATGCCGCTCCTTCTTCATCTCACTCGGCAGGCGCTTCGCCCGCGCATACTTCCGTGCGGTCTTTATATCCATCCCCGCCTTATCGGCGGCTATCTGCTGCGTCGGTTCCGCGTTCAACAACTTGTATAGTCTCCTTACCTGTTGATCTGTGACCATCTGCTGAAGCGCTCTCCTACTCGCTCCCGCATCGTCTCAGCTCCCTTTTTCAGATAGGGAAATATAACTGTCGTCCAAATTATTATGATTGTCGCCCATCAGGGGAGGAGCGCCTATTATGTGCCCCCGGAGCTCAGGGAATCAGCTGGATTTTGCCTCAGTCTCAGCAATGAGCGAGTCCATGAGAAAAGTTGCGAGAACTCCAGCTACATTAACCGCGAGGCGGGCTTGGGAGAACGTAATAGGCTGGTGGCCAGGGACTCTACCGTGGGCGGTTCCAGCATGGGTCCGAAGCGCTCCGATGCCACCTACCAGCGCTGTCATTCCGTTAGCAATCGCCTTCAAATCGTCCGTTGTGTGCTTGTCTAGCGCAAGGGATAGCGTTTTGGCTGCAGCCCGATAAAGGTGCTGGATGGTTTCCGTTTGCGGAATGGAAACTTTTCTTGCAGTGAGAATGTGCTTACAGAGTGTTTCGATCAAACTACTGGCGCGCGTCGTAGCGTCTGGCGGGTCCACGCCTAAAGCTGTCTGCGCATCCTTCCAGTGCTGGATGACTGCGTCGAAATTGAGCTTCTTGGCCGCGTCAACCAGTCCCTTGTCGACGTCCCGGAGTGGGAGGTTGGCAGTCGCTGAGAGCGTCTGGATTGCTGCATCTATCGCGGCCAATTCCTCTTCCTGCCTCGTAGTGATGCTGGTATGAAGAGATGCCGCAACTGTAGGTGCGGAAAGGGAGCGCAACCAGACGAGATCACACTCGCTGATCTTTTTCGTCGAGTATACGCCCTCCTTCCAAGGGTCGGGCGATATCGCAAGCTCCATATCGTCTTCGCGTGTGCGGTAAGCAACCGCCAATTTATCTTCGCTGAAAAACAGGTATCCGTAATAGGCATCATCCTCGTCAAGGGGTTCAAGTATGCACTTCTCGCTCTGTCCGCAAACGCTGTAACCTCCAGAGGCGTCCCTTAAGCTTTGCTCCAGAGCGCTGAAGTGGGCCCGAAGTTCCAGCTCTTTGCCCTTGATTTCACTGGTTAGGCCGCGCAGCCTGCTAATAGGATCGGTCATGATTGTCGCTGGCTATTCTACGTCCCGTCATTGCGGCATGTCATAAAATCGCTTCAGTGTCTAGCAGCTATGTCTGCATCAGCGCCGCCTCATCACGTCGGAGAAGGTCGGTGTATGTTGCGACGCTCCTGAGCACTTCAGAGGATGGCCAGATTGGACCGATTGGCAAGAAAACAACGCTAAGAGCAAGGACGGTCGCAAGTAGTTCGTTGAGGGCAGGCCGGGTACGCTGGCCCGTATGTCAGCGCCCCAGCAGCTTACGGAAGCTCAAAGAGATCGATTACAAACCGCACATCATTTACTTCGGCGGCGGGAGATGGTCCGGCATTGGTTGTTATCCGAGGAAGACAGAGCCCGTATCGAAGAGAGACGCCGGAATCACAACCGGCTGGGCTTTGCGGTGCAGCTTTGCTTACTTCGTTATCCGGGTTGGCCACTCGGACCGTCCGAAGATCCGCCCCAGAATCTGCTGAAGTTTGTGGCTGAGCAACTCGGTACAGATACAGCAGAATTGGCTGAGTATTCACGCCGGCCGCAGACCCGATCCGACCACGCCCAGGAGTTAGCTCGGCTATATCGCTTCCGCCACTACGCATCGCCATTTCCAGCCATGTTGCGAGCGCATCGTCGCTCGGAAGCGGTCGGCAACGAATCGGCTTACACACTGATGGAGGTAGCTCTTGAATGGCTCCGTAGCCAGCGAGTCATCGTTCCCGCTCTGACAACCTTAGAGTCCCTGGTAAGGAGTGTACGCAGCGAAATCGAGCGTCACGTTTACGACCGCATCGAGAAAGCGTTAAGCGGAGATCAGAAATAGACACTGGATGGACTGCTGGAGATTAGCCCCAAACGTGGCAGTATGGGCTTTGGTGCAAACCGGGATCAGGGTTGGCGATGATGGACAGATGCCGCGCTTTGTACCGATGGAGGAGTTGTTCAAAGGCCGGCACTTTGACCGGGAGATCGTGGTTCTGTGCGTCCGATGGTATTTGAATTATAAGCTAAGCTTCCGGGATTTGGTCGCGATGATGGGTGAACGCGGCTCCACTTGGCACACTACGATTCTGAAGTGGGTACAGCATACACCCCGGAGTTTGTGAAGCGGTTGAACCGGTTCGCTCGCGCGTAGGCGGATCCTGGCGCATGGATGAGACTTATATTCGCGTGAAAAGCGAATGGCTGTACCTCTATCGAGCCGTTGACAAGAGTGGCAAGACGGTAGAGTTCTACCTGAGCCGGAAGCGCCATGTGAATGCCACCACAGCCTTTCTGCGCAGGGCGATGAAGAGCCACCGCATACCCACCAAGATCACCCTCGATACGCGCTGCTTCCCACCGAGCTGTGGCGGATTTGAAAGCCAATGGTAAGTTGCCGAAGCGGGTCCTGATCCGAACCAGCAAATACCTGAACAACAGGATCGAACAGGACCATCGCCGGATCAAACAAAGACTTCGCCCGATGCTGGGATTGAAGAGTCTGCTAGCGGCAGTGGTTGTCATCGCCTGGATCGAACTGGCAGAGAAGATCAAGAGGACAATTCAAAACCGGCAAACTCGGCGGGAACGCGGCGACCATGCCGGAGATCTGTATGCAGATAATGATTGGTTTATTCGGGGTTGTTCTTTTGGGAGCTACTAGCATAAGGCGGACACGATCCCTTTTTTGCTTGAAGGAGTAACAGTCGCAATATCTGATTACCCTCCGCGTAGTGGCGAGCAAAGCCCTTGTAGTTCTAATGCGGGCACAGTCTATGCTTCGTGCACGTATCAAGGTGCGACGGCAACCGGTCTGGTCAATGACGGCAAGGGAGGATACGCCGCAGTACAAACATCGACAACCCCGAAACTTGCACTTGCGTTAGATACGTATATTTTTCTGCTTCTTGGACCATCGTCGTCTAAAGTTCCCGTGATAATTAGTGGAACGACAAATACGAAAAACGGAGGCGAGGCCTATTCAATCTATCAATCAGGAAATCCTCTTGTAGATCAGAGTTTTGCCAGCAGCGGTCCGTTCACTATCAGAACATCGTTGACTGCAAATAACTCTTTTCTTGTGCTTATCTCAGCACTTGCTGAAGGAGCCAATTCGGCTGCAAGTATCGATCCTATGATTGCCATTGACCCGTCGTTTGCATTGGCAGATCGATACAAGATAGTTGCTGATCCGGGTATCTTCGCCCCCACACCAGAACCTGTGAGCGCAGGCACGGTGGGATCGGTGTTGGGCTGTTTGCTGATATATCTTAACCACCGCAAGGCAGTGTCTGTCGCTCAGACTCGGTAACGGTAATCCATATGTTCGTCTGCCATCGCTCATAATTCAGGTTGTCGACAATCGAGTTTCATAACGGAACAGGACCATTCTTCAGGATGTAAGCACAGCTGTGATTCCGCTACCTTGATTTGGACCCACTTGCCAGCGAAAGTTGGCCCCACCCGGAGGTGTTCTGGTCTGCTGGACCGGGAGGGTCAGTGGACAGGAGAGCCAAGGTGGAGCTATTTGAAGAGATCCGGCGGGAGTACGAGTTCGGCAGCGGATCGGTCCGGGCTGTAGCAAAGAAGCTGGGTGTTCATCGGCGGCTGGTGAGGCAAGCGATTGAGTCGGCGGTGCCGCCGGAGAGAACGTACACACCACGTCCTGCGCCACGGCTGGATCCGATCAAGCCTTTTATTGATTCGATTTTGAAAGCGGATTTGCAAGCGCCGCGGAAGCAGCGGCATACAACGCAGCGGATCTATAACCGCATACAGGAAAAGTTTCCGCACCATACCATCGGCCGCTCGACAGTAGGCGAGTACGTGTTGAGGCGGAAAGACGAACTTGGTTTATCGCATCGGGAGACGTTCGTTCCGCAAAGCTACAGTTGGGGCGTTGAGGGCCAGGTCGACTGGTATGAAGCCTTCGCCGATATTACTGGGGAAAGAACCAAAGTCTATGTATTCTGCATGCGCAGCATGGGAAGTGGCGCGGCTTTTCATCACGCTTATTTGAGACCAACACAACAAGCTTTTCTGGAAGCACACGAGTTAGCGTTTGCTTATTTTGGTGGGGTCTTTCGACGACTGCGGTACGACAACCTCAAATGTTGAGCTCAACATTTGAGGTTTTATGTGCAGTAATTCGTTATGTGGAGTCTGCGGCAACGAGGGTCCATTGGAGAGATCTGGGGCAGCGAGAACTTAACATAATAATTTCGCATTTGACGCCTATACCTTCGGGATATTCAGTTCCTGGAGGTTCTTCTTGGCTATATCAGAAAATAAACACGCCCCAGGCTCACATGGCAAAACTGCGGATGAGATCCTGGGCCACTACCTGCACTTTCTCAAGACGTCCCAGGGACTGGCCGACGCAACGTTGGTTCTTCGGCGACTGCATGTCAGACCGTTTCTTCGTTCGCTCGAGAACAGTGCTCTTCTGGCTGATCTGCGCAGCCTGGCACCGAGCACAGTGCACGACTACATCATAGAGACCAGTAAGCCGCTAACGCGGTCTTCTCGGAAACACTTGGTGTCTGGCTTGCGGAGTTTTCTCCGGTTTGCCCACGTAAATGGCTTCTTGGATCGAAGTCTGGTTGACGCAGTACCGATCATCCTCACCCGGAAGCTCGATAGGCTACCGCAGACGATTTCATGGGAGGCCGTTCAGAAGTTGCTTTCTATACCCGATCAGACGACTCTCACGGGGATGCGCGATTATGCAATTTTGCGGCTGGTTGCTAGCTATGGACTTCGCATAGGGCAAGCTATTCATTTGCGCTTGCGCGACATCGATTGGCGTCAAGCGCTAATTCACTTTCCTGCCGAGAAGGGTTGTAAGGCTCTCTGTTTTCCCATCCTGCAAGAAGTCGCCGAGGCGCTGTTGAGCTACATGCGAAAACGCGGCGAGGTATCAGGTGCGGAGGAGGTATTCCTGACGGTGCGCGGTCCGCAACGTCCATTGGGTATCAACAATCACCTCGGATCAGCCCTGAAGTCGTACTACTACAGAGCGGGCATCCGGCCACCCAGGTGGGGTGCTCATCCAATCCGTCACGCATTCGCTACGCGTTTGATGGAGCAGGGTACGCCGATCAAGGACATTGCCGATCTATTGGGACATCGGAGTATCGAAACCACGTTTTTGTACACAAAGGTTGATGTCGAGCGACTTCGTTCTCTTGCTGCAGAGTGGCCGGAGGTGAAGTCATGAAGAAGACCCGGCTCTCCGGTCCTTTAGGCGAACTGATGAAACGACATCTTCAGCTGCGGCGCTCGCTAGGTTACCAACTTCGAACGGCCGAACTCTCCTTGGACCAGTTCGACGTTTATGTCGAAAGAAACTTCCCAGAGTTCCGAACTGTGACTCGGCACATGGTGATCGGCTACCTGAAGGCGATCTCGGACGTGCACCTTATCACGAAGCACAGGCACCTGACGATACTCCGACAGTTTTGCCGATTCCTCTTTCAACTCCATCCAGAGACCTATATTCCGGAGAGCCACTTGCTTCCTCCGGCGAAGTCCGATTTCCAACCTCACATCTACACCTTGAGCGAGGTTACGGATCTGATGAACGCCGCGCAGCGTTTGCCACCCTTCGGCTCGCTGCGTCCGCACACCTATTCCACTTTGATTGGATTGCTATGGGCGTCTGGATTGCGTGGCGGCGAACTGGTTCGCTTGAACCTGGAAGACGTGGATCTAGAAAAGGGAATCCTTCATATCCGTCAGACCAAGAACTTCAAGTCCAGGCTGGTTCCGCTGGCCGATAGCACTCGGGTCGCGCTACTCGCATATCGCGAGATCCGTTCCAGAGTTGGGATGGACCAGGATCTGCACTCGGCATTCTTTATGAATGAGCGTAACCGCCGCTGTGCCCATCGCACTGTGGATTGGACGTTTCGAATGCTGACTCGTGAAGTTGCCCTCATGTCGCCCTACCGGCGTGAACCGCGCCTACACGATCTGCGCCACACGTGGGCTACGCGATGTCTATCTAAGCTCTATGAAACAGGTAGGGACCCCAATGCCGAGCTTCCAGCGTTGGCGACATATCTGGGGCATATGAACATTGCCTGCACGACCGTGTACCTGCATCCATCTACGGATCTTTTAGTGCAAGCTGGGACTCGGTTCCATGACCATGTGAATGCTGAAGTAGTCGTCGCGGGAGGCCAAAATGAGTGATTCCAAGGCGCTCCTTCCCCTTGTACAAGCTTTCTTTCAAGACTATCTAGCTGGCCAACGCGGCCTCAGCTTTAATACGATTCTGGCTTATCGAGATGCATTGAAACTGTTTCTTGCCTTCTTGGCAAGCACTTACCGAAAGCCGGCCGCGCGCTTACGCCCGGATGACTTGCAGGCCGAGCAAGTCTTAGCGTTCCTAGATGAGGTTGAACAAAAGCGCCAGAACTGCACCGCCACTCGAAACCTCCGTCTAGCAGCGCTCCGAACCTTCGTCCAATACCTGATCTCAGAAGACACGATCCGGGCCGGGCAATACCAAAGAATCATAGCCATTCCTCCCAAACGAAATCCTCGACCGGTGATGGGTTATCTCGAAGCTGCCGAAGTGCAAGCAATCTTGAACTCGATCAATAGAGATCATGCCTCTGGCCGTCGCGACTACGCTTTGTTCAGCTTTCTTTACAACACGGGTGCGCGCGTCCAAGAAGTCGTCGACGTCACAGTGGGCGCAGTACGATTTAACGCTCCGCCAATCGCTACCCTCACCGGCAAAGGTTCTAAAACCCGGATCGTGCCTCTCTGGCAAACAACGGCCACGATTGTACTCACTTATCTCAGAGAGCGGAAGGTTGACAAGCAACCAGGAGCTCACGTGTTTGTGAACTCTCGCGGTGAGCCGCTGACACGATTCGGCGTTAGTCACATTCTACGGACACGTCTTGCCGCAGCGGCTTCCAGCTGTGCCAGCTTAATCGGAAAGCGCGTGAGCCCTCATACTTTCCGGCATTCGACTGCGATGCACTTGCTCCAATCCGGCGTGGATCTCACAGTCATTCAACGCTGGCTAGGGCACGTCCAACTTGCAACGACACATACCTACGTTGAGATTGACCTGGAGATGAAGCGCAAAGCTCTGGCTGCTTGCACGCCGCCGGATGATACCAACGCCGACCTGCAAAGGATTCTCGAGAAGAATCAGGATGTAATCGGCTGGCTGGAGTCCCTGTAGGTCGCTCTATCGTTTTGCGAACTTATGTGGAGCTTGCCTCGGGCTTGTACCCCGCTTACTGCGGGGCGCTAGCCGCAGACTCCACATAACGAATTACTGCACATAAAACCTCAAGTCGGCGGTGAGGAAGATCTTGCGTGGGCAACGGCGAGAAGAAACAGTTCGATTCATTGCCTTCCGTTCTCACTGGCGATTTGAAGCCAGCTTCTGCACGCCGGGGGAAGGTCACGAGAAGGGCGGCGTCGAAGGCGAAGGCGGATACTTCCGGCGCAATCATCTGGTTCCTGTACCGAAGACCAAGGATCTGGAAGAGATCAACAGCATCCTGCGCGACGGATGCCAACATGATGAACATCGGATCGTTGGCGGCCGTACGCAGTCAGTTGGAGAAGCGATGGTGATGGAACGGGAACACCTGCTTCCCTGCGCGACGGAGCGCTTTGATCTGGGAGACATTTCCTTTCCGATCGTTGACCAGAGTGGTTGTGTCCGCGTCAAGACGAACGCTTATTCTGTTCCCTTGAAGCCGGGATTGGCGGTGCAAGCGACAGCCTATGCCTCTCATGTAGAGATCTGGTACGGAGGCGAGTTGGTGGCCCGGCATGAGCGCTGTCACTTGCGAAAGCAACAGGTGCTCGATCTGGAGCATTACCTTGACGTTCTCGATAAGAAACCAGGGGCGCTCGCCGGCTCGAAGCCCTTGGAGCAATGGCGCCAGCAGGGCCGTTGGCCAGCCAGTTATGACTCACTCTGGCAGCGACTCATGTTCCGACAGGGCCGTCAGAATGGGACGCGAGAGATGGTGGGGATTATCAAGCTGGGAAAGAAGCACGGCTACGATTCTCTGCAGGATGCGATCGCAGCAGCCGAAGAACTGGGTTGCTCGGACATCGGAGCAGTGCTGTATCTGTTAGGCGTCGAGAAGCTGAAGCGCAAAAAACCTGAGCCGGTAGACGTCGGCGGCTTGGCCCGATACGAAAGACCCATGCCGGAGCTTATCGATTATGACTTGCTGTTGCAGGCGGTGGCCCATTGAGCGACAACCTTCCCCTGCAAGAAGCGAGTATCGGTGCCCAATGCAAAACGTTACGTCTGCCCACCATCGGCGCTCACTTCCTGAAGATCGCCGAACAAGCCACGCGCCAAGGCCACAGTCACATTCGTTATCTGGATGCCTTGTTAAGCGCAGAACTGGAGGAGCGAGAAGATCGCTTGATCACCCGGCGTTTGTTCGAAGCCAAGATTCCCCGCCTGCGAACGCTCGATGACTTTGATTTTAAGGTGTCTCCGGTTTCCATGCCCCAGATCCGGGAGCTGGCAGAAGGGTCTTATTTAGAAAGAGCGGAACCGATTCTGTTCCTCGGTGATACCGATCCTGGGACATTCTGCACCTCCTTGGTACGTCATTGAAAACAGTAGATATTCTGATGGCCGATGAAGAGCCGACGGGACTTGCGTTTTGGTCTTCTTGAACCAAAGGATCATTAGAAGTCCGCAAACAGAGGCAACACCGTCTTAAGCACAGGGGAGGAAATGCCGCTTACCCGGCGTTTTGCGTTCCTCACGGCCGCTAAGACTTCCTCGGATTCGACAGCTTCCACCGAGATCTCCCAAGGCGCCCAGGGGACAACCTGAGTGGCTGATATCTTCCCAGCATCGATCAATCGCCGCACGACTTTATGGCTTACTTCCAACCGTTCTGATGCCTCTTCCAAAGTGAGACCTTGACGGTTTGCTGTCTTCGCGTCATAGGTGGGCCACTCATGATAACTCCGGAGCGAACGGATGCGCCCCTCCGTCCACGTATTCCCTGTACCTGTTCGAAAGTTGAGCCGGTTCAGAGTTGCAGCAATCTGATCATCCGGGAACTTGCCGGCCATTTGACCAATGATCTCGATCGCCTCGAGACTGGTACAATGGCTGTGTTTACCCGTCGTATTCTTCTTCACTCGAAGCTCGGAATGCCGACCGCCTGTCCAATGAATCATCAAAACGATTTCACTGGTTGCTTCGTCCACGTCAGCAACGATCTCCTCAATCAGAATCCGAATGATGCGCTGCTTTAGGCGCATCTCCGTTGTTGCCGAGTTCCAAACGGCGGGAAGATCGCGCGCCAGGCTGGCGAACGTTTCTTTGTCCGGTATCGGGGTGGCGTTCTCAGGAAGCTCGTTTTGACGTAATCGTTTTTCGACCTCCCCTGCGGATTGCAAGGCGACATTCCATCGCGCCTCCAACTC
This sequence comes from Bryobacteraceae bacterium, assembly GCA_965214005.1. Classification (GTDB taxonomy): domain Bacteria; phylum Acidobacteriota; class Terriglobia; order Bryobacterales; family Bryobacteraceae; genus Bog-105. The sequence goes on along the minus strand of CBDCAQ010000014.1, from coordinate 5,454,541 downwards.
AGCCGCTACGAGACGATTGTCTGGGTCGACGGCTTCATAACGGCGAGCTGCCAAACGTACTTCGTACTGCGCTTGTTCCAACTCCAGCGAGAGCACCCGATGACGTTGCCGTTGCTGTTCGGCAACACGAGCCGCGACTTCCAGAGCTGCCTCGATGGCGTTACCTTCGACAGCTTTCAATATCTCTGACGCAATGGCCCGGTCCGGCCGCAAGCCGCCGAACGATATACACCAGTCCCCGCCATGATTTATGTGCGCTCCGCGGCAATGGTAGCGTGGCACCTCGCCGTGCGAGCCGCTGTAAGCAACGTGAAGCATCCTTCCGCAGCGCCGGCAACGTAACAGTCCAGCTAACAAGCTCCTTCCACCACGGGCGGCCTTGGGCTCCATGCGCGACTTCATGTGCGCATTATCTGTCAACATCACTTGGTTACGTTCGAACTGTTCCCAAGCAATGTAACCGGAATGGTGGTCACGAATCAAGACCATCCAGGTGTCTGCTGGTTTGGAGTGTCCTTCGGTCTTTCGAGCCCGGCCCTGAATCACCTTAGTTCGCGATTCCGTTTTGCCAAACGCATAGGCGCCAGCATACATAGGATTCCGCACCATGTGCCAGATCGTGTTGTACACCGGTAATTTCCAGACGACCGCAGTCTGTCCGGGTGAGTCTAAGACAAGTGCGGGCAACTGCGTCTTTTCTGACCGAAACCACAACAACACTTGTCGCGCGCTCCCCAACTCCGCCAGTCTTGCGAACACCAGCCGTACAGCTTCCTGCACGCGCCGGTCGGGGTCCATCTCCACTTTGCCATTCAGCGCCCAACGGAATCCAACTGGCAGCCGAAACTGCAACTCGCCTCGCCGTGCTTTCTGACGAATAGCCTCCAGAGAACGTTGCCTAAGCAGATTTAACTCAAACTCGCTCATTGTTCCCTTGAGCCCAAGCAGAAGTCGATCGTTGAGAATGGCAGGATCGTACACGCCGTCTGGATCAATGACGATGGCACGCACGAGACCGCATAGCTCAATGAGATGATGCCAGTCGCGGCCGTTACGGGCGAGCCGCGATGCCTCGATGCAGAGCACTGCGCCTACCTGTCCGGTGCAGACCTCAGCGACCAGGTGTTCAAAGCCAGGGCGTTCCACTTGACCCGACCCGGAACGGCCTAAATCCTCATCGATAACTTCGCCCTGTTGGAAGCCGAGTTGGCGTGCGTGATCCGCCAGGCCGTATTGCCTGCGCTGGCTCTCCTGATTGTGAATCACCTGCCCGGGAGAAGATTGCCGAATGTAAACGATGGCCCGCCGCTTCAGGTGATCCGGTGATATTTTCGGGTTCATCGCTGATCTCCTTCGTCGCACGGAGTGGGCTCGACGATAGCCGCCTTCAGCAGCAGGTCGGCAAGGGCGATGGCGAGTTCCCGCTGCTTGTCTTCTGGCAGTAGCATCGGTTCGCTTCTACAAAACTGCAGGTTCATCTGCATCATCGATGGAGGTTCGTTGGGTGTCATTCGTGCGCTCCTTTAGCGCCGGTTGATGTGATGCTTTATCGCGTTTTGCGCCCAAACGCAATTGGTCAAGCAGTATATGCAACTCGGCGAGCGCTGCGGCAGAAACTAGTGGTGCGCCAACGGCAACTCCAGAAACTTTTGCTGCATCGGCGATCCACGATGGAAATCCGCCGATAGTTCCATCCGGTAACTCGAAGAAAATGTAATCTCCATGAGGAAACTTGACCCGTCTCTGCACGCGGAGACTCTGTCCATACAGTGGATGAAACTGATAGTGAACCTTGATGATCTCGGGTCCATGGGCATTATGTTTCTGACTCGACAGGAACCGGGAAAACCCACTTGATGACTGCCCTTTGTGTCCAGGCATGCCGGCAACGAAGAAGGACCCGCTTTATCTCTGCTGCCAGCCTCATCAACGAACTGGTAGAAGCGCAACGCAATGGACAACTCAGTCGTGCCTTGAATCGTTGGAAGCGGTGGGAACTGCTGGCTATCGACGAAATGGGCTATGTCCCGCTAGAGGAAATCGGTGCTGAACTGCTGTTTCAGGTCATTACCGAGCGAGCCGAGAAAGCGGCCATCATCATCACGTCCAACCTGCCGTTTTCGGAATGGGCGACCGTGTTTCCAAACGCGCGACTGTGTAAGGCACTTCTCGATCGTGTCACCGATCGCGCTCATATCATCGAGACCGGCACCGACTCCTATCGATTCCGACGGACTATCGAGCGGAAGAAAAACCAGACCAGCTCCTAAAAAGAACTGTGCAAATGACGGGCAATGGAAAGCCTGGAAAACGAAAGGCATGTTTTCCACCCCTTTCCACTCCCCTTGGAAATCCCAGAAAGCGGGATTCCCACATTTACACAGTTCCGACGATTACGATTTTTATTTCCGAACAAAAAGACCCAAACCCGGGTGGGGCCAACATTCGCTGGCAAGCTGGGGCCAGATTTAGTTGACATTCACACAGCTGCCGCTCTCCTCTTAAGTTGCCGCAGGATCGTATCATCACTGACGGCGTACCCAGTTGAACCATCAATCGTTCGGCAGGTCGTCCACCCAAACTGTAGCTGACGATCTGAATCACTTCCTCCAGGCGCTCCGTGGGTTGGCGATGCGGAGCGGCAACCGTGGGAATACGCCCACTGAAGATTCTCCGTTTGCAATCGCCGTTGCGGCGTCGCCAACGGCTCAGCCGAACACGAAGCGTTACGGGAGCCCCTGTACCGGTAAGTCCCTGATCGTTCGCCAATAACGGCTATGTCGGGTTGCCGAGATCGTCCCGCATAGCGGACATGGGCGCGAGAACTGCCGTCAGCCTGAATGGTCCACCCATCTTGGAGAGCTTCGACACTCCTAGCGGTCAGCCCCGATTCGGCCGGCAGAACTTTCGTGGTGGTCCATCGCTTACCCAAACTCGGCCATCAGCCTAACAAGCTGCACCAAACTTGAGCCAGAGCCGATTTAAGTACAGCGTGACAACAGGAGAGGGGGCTAGCAACCATCGTCGGCATGCCGACACCGGGCCGCCTGGTCTCGCATCGCGGCTTTGATATCGGCCACGGCTTCACGCTAGTGGTTCCGACGGGCGCATATGTAAGCTGGATCGGCAAGCAGCTGGACGGCACGGGAACCAAACCGGACGTGCAAGTTAACTGGTCATATGATGATTTACTTGCAGCCTGTGACCCTCAGCTAGCGACGGCGATTCAACAGGCGCGTGAACCATCCGGGCATAAAACTGGAGCAGGTTTTAGCTGGAAGCAGTCAGCTCGCGTGGGCTAGATTCATTGAGGCGAAACAATCTTCACTCGATCACTCCAAGATTGTCTTTGCTCAGGCTTTAAGCAGCCACGGTCTCTAATGTCGCGATCACACCTAAAGTCGCTCGGGATTTCGATCCATTGCTTAACTATGGCGGCTTTCAAAGAAACAGGATACCGGGCCTTAACCTCCGCCAAACTCTTCTGTGAGCCGGCAAGCTGGCTGGCGTACTGCTGATACTCCGGGTCTTTGCCGCACGCATCGTTCACAAACTGTTCTTCACCTGAACCTTTAAGGCGTCCTAGCGCGGCGATGGCGCGGTAGATGCTCCGATGGTACTCGCGTCGCTGATTCATGAGGTCGGTAACCTGCTTTATGCGGCCAGGCAGAGACTGGAGCTCCAAATCGTCACCAAATGAACCATGTACGGCAGGCAACAACGCTCTGTATTGATATTCGTCAACTTGGTCAGCCTTATTCATGTTGCAAGATTTTCCGCCGCTATTGACACATGCGTCAGCTGAGTTGGTCAGGTTAACGAGGTGATCATGGAGCCGATTCTCTAAGTTTTGAAGATCTCCAACTGCGACGCCATAGCCGAGAATTGCGTCGGTTGGAGCCTTCCTGAAAGCAACCACCTGATCGTACAATGATCTAAGTTTACCGTATTGGTCCGCAATTTCACCGCCTTTGGCCGCGATCCAGCCCGTTCGAGATTTTCGCCAACTGGGGAGGGAGTCGTAGCGAACAATCACGATTGAGAACGGGGTAGCTGCTTTCGATGCAGCGCGTGGCAGGTCTTTGATCCTGGCAACCATTTCGTCTTGGTTAGTGGGGATCGGATCCTCTCTCCCGCCAGCCTCGTGATATACGATTTTGAGCTTGCTATTCGCCGAGTAGGACTTAGTAGCTTGCGTCAAAGCGGCCTTGCCTTCAATACCCCATCCCGAGCCGCTTATTTCTGTGTGCAAACGGGTTTTTTCCTCCGACTCATGAGCCTCAAACGTATACAGAGCTGCGAGTTCTGCTCCGGTGTGAATTGTGTCAACATAACTGTCACCACACCTTGAAATGAATGAGGGGAGATCTAAGTCCAGAATATCCTTGCGCAGATCGATCGTGCCCGACTGTGGAGCAACGACATAGTCCGGCCCGTTTTTTACATTTGCCTCTAAAACAAAGTTCACGTTAGAATCCTTGACATTCAGCTCTCTTGCAAATTCAGCCTTGCCAGAAACCTTTCCGCCGATAGCCTGAAGCTGTAAAGAGACAGAGATATTGAGCATCTGCATTAGCGATGACGTGTCTGTGACGTTTTGAATGAAGGCTGACTTTGTTTGATCCTTGTCGTGATGTTCGTCGCCAACTATGCACTCTCCTGCGCTCTTTCGGCCCAGTATGCTGTTCCAGCCGTTCCTTAAGGTGACTCCATCTTTCGGGTACGGGATTTCTACCCTCTCCTTAGATTGGACAGGCGCAATTGCAACGGGAACGTCTTGCCGGGCTTCGTTGCTAGTACGTCCTTTCCGGTTATCTTTGGCCGACTTGTCTGAGCAGCTAACTGTCAGAACCGCCAAGGAAATCCCCAATGTAATCAGAGACAATTGCCTTAGCTGATTTTTCGAAAAGGCATCCTTGAACGGCCTTCGAAAGTGTTCAAATGAGTGCATCGCTCAGTTCCGGCGGCTTATTTGTCGCATATCTGATTACTGGCTGGAACTCTCTCGATCCACTGACCTGAAGAGCACGCTTGGAAAACGCCATTCGATTGTCGAACGCGAGCTCCGTCACTGAACGTGAGTCTTTGCGGGTCAGAACGATGTGACCGTCCGACGCAGTCTAAAGGCTTTGGCACAGGATTGGTCGGTTTAGGCTTGCTGGCAGGCTTGCACTCGTCGCAGCTCGCTGCCTTGTCGACCCACTTGCCCGCCTGGCAGACTTGGCATACTTGACCGTTTAGCTTAAGCTCCCCGTCCCCGTATACGCGCCCGGCCCAGACACATTCACCTTCCTGGGAGGCGTCACTGCCTGGCATGAACGCAATGATCAGGACAAGAAGCCCTATGACACTGATGAAACGGCTCACACTCAAACACCTGGCCTTGAACCATATCACAGTTGGGCCTGGATGGACGGGGACAGGTTCGAGATGGGACAAGGGAGCGGACCGGCTAAAGGTGCTGCATGAAGCGGACAAGCGTTGTATCACGCAAAGACGAGCGGCAGAACAACTGGGCATAACGGAACGGCAACTTGGCCACCTCGTAGCTGTCCTCTGCAGCCGCTGCACTTCGCTGTGCAGCTTAGGACGCGGTCCGCTATCGCTCGGAGACTCTGTCCTGCAAACTCGGGAGAGCTGGAGGCATTCGCCTCTGCATTCTTGTGAGCCCATTCGATTTCAGCCCGGGCGTCTGCACCAGAGATGAGATTGCCATGCTCGCCAGCAAGCAAATAGAGCTGCTAAGACCGCGATTACATTGGGGGCTCTCGTAGCTCGGCGATGAGTCGAGTGCTGATGGCCTTGCGTTCCCCCCAAGTCCTGAGGTGGGCGCAAAAGAAGATCGTCATCGGACATGGCCGTCGTGCCCTTATGAGGTTCTATGAATTCTTCACCACCATGCTCCAGCCCCACTCGAGTCGGGTCGCCCGCCGTCCAGCATCGAGTCAGTCGACACCAGGGGCTCCTTCTAACTCGCTCTCCAGATCCTCAATTGTCGGCAGCGTACCTTTTAATTTGTCGGGCAGCGCGGCAGCGAGTTGGTATTCGGAAACGCCAATCGGTTTCGAAACATCGCGCAACGCATACTCGGCCACCACGCGGTCCCGCGTCTTGCAGAGAATAAGCCCGATGCTCGGCTGATCCTCTGGATGACGGAGCAGGTCGTTGACGGCTGACAGATAGAAATTCATTTTGCCGGCAAACTCTGGACGGAAAGCCTGCACTTTCAAATCGATGACTACATAGGCGCGAAGCTTCAGATGGTAGAACAGCAGGTCGATAAAGAACTCTTCCCCGCCTACCTGAAGACGGTATTGGCTACCGACGAAAGCGAAGCCTACACCAAGTTCCAGAAGGAATTTCCGGAGATGTTCGAGCAGGCCCCGCTCCAGATCGCGCTCACGCGCTTTTTCGCCCAGCATCAGAAAATCAAAGTTGTAGGGATCTTTCGTGATCTGCTGAGCCAGGTCGGATTGCGGCGAGGGAAGGGTCGCATCGAAATTTGTAACAGCGTTTCCCTGACGCTCGTGCAGGCGTGACTCGATTTGGTGCACGAGGATGTCGCGACTCCAACCGTATTGGAGAGTGGCGCGCACATACCATTCGCGTCGGGACGGGTCTTTCACATAATCAAGGATTCGAACGTTATGGCCCCACGGAATTTGTGCAACAAGCTGTTGCACAATTGCTTCGTCCGGCCAAGTCTCGGCAAAAGCACGCATGTATTTGAGGTTTCGGGGCGAAAAGCCCCGCGTGTCAGGAAAAGCGCGCTTGAGATCCGCCGCCAGCCGGTCGATCACTTTGGTACCCCAGCTCTCGCGCTCCTGCCGGGTCAGGATGTCGCGGCCGATCTGCCAATACAAGAGGACTAGCTCGCGGTTGACGCTACGCGAAGCCCGGAGCTGTGCAGTCTCGATCCGTTCCTTCAGGTCCGTCAGAAGCTCGGCGTAGCCGACAGGCACGGCAGTCCGAATCTCACTCACAGTGTCAGCCCCAACCGGTCATTCACGGCTTCGACCAAATTCTGCCGTGTTCCGAGGTACTGTTCGGTGGTCTGAATGGAAGCATGCCCGAGCAGTAATTGGATCTGCTCGAGATCTCCTCCAGCGGCGCGGCATAATTTCGCACAAGTGCGTCGCAAATCGTGCGGCGCGAGCTTCGGAATCCCGACTTGTTGGGCGTAGCGGAGCACGACCCACCAGATGACCTTGGCGGTAATGCCCTGCCCCCAGACAGTCCCTGTCTTATTAATAGATCGGAAGACGTTCCCTTCGGTCAAGCCTGCCGCAGCCGACCACTCGTCGACGGCACATTTTACCCAGGCCGGCAACGGCACGGTTCGGAGGCGGCCCCCTTTTCCAACCAGGTCCGGTAATACCCAACGACCTTCCCGCTGCTGAATGTTGATAAAACTCAGACCAGCCAGTTCCGAGCGGCGCAATCCGCAGCCGATCAGCAAAGTCAGGAGAGCGCGGTCGCGCTTGCCCTTCAGGGTCTCGGGATCGGGGGCGTGAATAAGCTGGGAAGCCTGCTCCTTGGTCAGCCAGTTCCCGGCTCTCACCCCGAGCTTGCGAGCTCCTTTCAATCGTTGAATGCCCGAAGCCAGCTCGGCCGACAGCAGTCCGGCCTCGGCGGCTTGTGACGCCAGCTTACGAATCGCGCTCAAGCGGACGTTGATCGTGGACGGTGCCAGTTGCAGCGTGCTGAGGTAGGTCCGATACTCCTCGACCACCAACTTCGAGAAGGGCCCGCGCGGTTCCTGGACATACCACTCGACAAAGTCCGTCAAGGCTCGCGCATAAGCTCGCCTCGAATTCGGCGCACTCATCCCGGCCAGCAGCAGTCGTTTCAGCCGGTCGAGGTCGTGGCCCGGCCGGGGAACGAGAACCGGAAGCGCTGCAACCGCCTCGCTCATGCGGCCCATGCCTCGAGGTCGAACTGCAGCTGCCGCGGTACTTCCGGATGCTGCTCTTCCCAGAACGGCAGGAAGACGGGCGGCAGATAGGAACGAATCGCTTGCAAGCGATGGATCCGGGCGTGGCAACTCGCGCACAACGTGACCAACCACTCGGGTTCGTGGACGCCGGGGCGTCGATGATGGACATGCAACACGTGTGACGATCCGCACGTCCGGCAGCAGCGGGCATCTCGTGCGAGGACGTCGGACCGGTAACCGCCGAAGCAGCGCCGGGAATACGGCACCTCCCAGGCGCAGGCCCGGCAGACCGAGAGCCTGGTGTCGAGCGGGCGGCCGCAGGAACAGAAAAAGGAGCGTTGAAAGCCGCGGCGCCGGGGGAAGGTGGTCTGAATCGGCGATCGTGCAGGACGAGACGTAAAAAAAGCCTGGGCCATGGCTAGGGACAGTGTAGCAGAGAGTTAATACCGATAATGGGGATTATCGGTAACGATAACGAGGGCACTGTGGGGTGACCCAACGGCGCGCACAAGCCTCCTACCGCACAGTCGTGCGGTACCGCTCGGTTCATCTACTCGGCTTTCTTATTGAAGCATCTGTTCGGACCCGCCGTGCCGGGGCAGACTGATTCGATCGGCTCGGTACGATTGAACCCTTAATTAAGGTCGGATAAGATACCCGCATCTCGCTTGGCAAAATATTTTTCACGGTTTTTGCCGGATTGAGAGCCTCAATACGTTAGGTACCGTTGCTAGCACGCGAGAATCTCACCAGCTTCAGCGAGTCCCTGAAAAAACAGCCGATGGAGCAGAGCTTGACATATACATCACGACTAGCAAGGTCCGATTCACCCGATGAAGCGCCGAACGGAAGGGGAACTCCGCCAAGCGATCCCACTGAGACTTCCGCACTAGAGCCCCACTTTTCCGTCCAAGTTTTGGCGGAGATGTGGCGGCTCGACGAATCGACAATCAGGCGCATCTTCGAAGATGCGCCCGGCGTGCTTCGGTTAGGCGACGAACGCCGTCGCGGCAAACGGGAATATTTCACTTTAAGAATTCCCGCTTCAGTGGCCCAACGCGAATATCAGAAGCGTATCGTGGCGTCGGGTACGAGAAGAGGGACGTAATTCGTGGCTGACCTGTTCCTAGTTCGGAACCATTCTGAGATTGTCCACACGCCTCAAAAGGACCGCGTTTCCTAAACTGCAGATGCGTTCTCGGCGTTGATGGAGAGATCAGAGGCAAACGGCATCGCCGATCTCTGTTCACTCGCAATCTGGACAAAGCGTATCGGAAACTGGCCGAGCTCGAGCGTCCAGATTACCGAGAACCAAAACCCCTGAAAGAAGCCATTGAAGCGTTCAAAGCTGCTAAGGAGGATGTCGGCCACGGCACAAAACGTAATCACCGGCGAACGCTGGACAACCTTCTTCAAATTGCAAAGGCAGCCGACGTAAACCGCCTTGACGATGTGGAGATCGAAACCATCGACCTGTATCGATCAAAACGGGCCATCTCGGCGCTGACCTGGACGAAGGAACTGGCCATACTGCGGAATTTCATCGGCTTTTGTGTCAGCAGGAAATGGATGCTTTTTAATCCCGCGAAGGAAGTGAAGGCTCCGACAACAAGACCGATACCTAAGGAACCTTATACCGAAGACGAGGTTTTGGACATACTTTCTGCCTGTGACCAATTTGGCCGCGGAGCTTACGAACGGGATCGAGCGAGAGCGATGATCTTCCTTCTGCGCTTTACAGGTCTGCGGATCAGTGACGTTGCGACGCTTGCGCGTGACCGGGTGCGAGACGATCGGATCTATCTCTACACCATGAAGAACGGAAAACCAGTCTTCCTGCCAATCCCACCTGTGCTCAAAGAGTCGCTCGAGAATCTGCCCACACCGAAAGGCACAATCAAAGAATCGAAGTACTTCTTCTGGAGCGGCAACGCAACCACCCGGGCCTTCATTCGTGGATCGACGCGCACCTTGGCCCGCGTCTTCGAATTTTCTGAAGTGGCGGGCGCTCACGCTCATCAGTTCCGGCACACCTTAGCAACCGCATTGCTGGAAAAAGGCTGGACAACCGAGGACGTAGCAATAGTCCTTGGAAGCTCACCAAACATCATCCTCCGGCACTATGCTTAGCGGACAACTCAGCAGCAGGAGCGCATTACAAGCTTGGCGCAAGACGTGTGGAATGTCGGATTTTGTCGGACTCAAAAAAGTTGCCCGTAAGTGTTGATTCTAGACGAGATAATTTGGTGGACGGCATGGGGTTCGAACCCACGACCCCCACGTTGCGAACGTGGTGCTCTCCCAACTGAGCTAGCCGCCCTCAAGGATTTCTGACCCCGGATCCGGTGCTCCGTTAGCTACTAGACAGGATCCCCGAACCCCCTCAATATAGCATCCGACACATGCTAGGATGATCGTTCGCACACCCATAACAATGGTCCTTTCCGATGTTGATATCCGGCGTTACCTGGAGCAAGGTAAAATCCGGGTCTCACCCGAGCTGCCTTCTGAACAGTATGGAAGTTGCTCCGTCGATTTCCGATTGGGTTCTGAATTTAGCATCTTCGAGCATAGTCGCCACGCGTTCATTGACGTGCGGGATCGCTCAGCCATTCAGGATCTAATGCGGACCGTTCACGTCAAAGACGGAGAGCCGTTCGTGCTGCAGCCACGCGAATTTGCCTTGGCAATAACTGAAGAGACCCTTGAGTTGGACGACGACGTACTTGGTCGTCTGGAGGGCAGGTCCAGTCTCGGCCGGATCGGCATTATCGTTCATGGCACCGCAGGCCTCTTCGATCCTGGTTGGCGAGGCAAAGCAACTCTTGAGTTAAGTAATTTGGGCATTATGCCAGTTGCTCTCTATCCAGGCATGCGTATTTGCTCGTTCACGTTTGAACAACTTAGCTCTCCAACATCGGTTCCGTATTACAAAAAAATCGGCAATAAATACGCCGGCCAAACTCAACCTTTAGCTAGTAAGCTGACTTCCGAAGTCAAATGAAAATTGATCTGTGTTCTACAAGCCGGACGAGCCGAATCCGCCCTTGCCTCGAATCGAGTCAGCTAACTCGCCTTCTGCCCATTCGACCGCCTCGTATCGCGCCATAACCATCTGTGCAATTCTGTCACCCGCATGTATCTGAAAAGCGTCCTTGCCAAGGTTTAGCAAAATCACTTTGAGTTCCCCCCGATATCCGGGATCGATCGTGGCCGGAGCGTTTGGCACCGTGATCGCGTGCTTAAGTGCCAGCCCACTTCGAGGTCGGACTTGCACTTCATAGCCCTTCGGAATTTCAATGGCCAAACCGGTTGGAATCGCTTGTGGAATGCCCGGCATCAGCGTGGCATCCCCAAGTGATCGTATGTCCATTCCGGCATCCTCCGCCGGTCCGTGCGCATAGGTCGGCAACTCAGCGCCGCCATGCAGTCTTTTTATTCTAATTTGCATGAATCCGCTATCATAGCCTCTGTTGAGCGATGACACGATCCTTCCGCCCGGCTCTCGCCCAGCCCGGGTCATCACCGTCGCTCCGATGCCCCCCGAGAAGATTGCCTACGCATTGGCACGGTACAGCCGCTCGCCCGATTCCATTCGGGATTCAATAGACTGGGTTCGCGGCCACGACTCGCAAAAATTTCTGGAGAGTTTCTATTTCCAGTATGGTCATGCATCGATTGCCGACCTTGGACACCTAACCATCTGCTTCGAAGGCATTTCAGAGCTAGCCGCCACCGAAATCGAAGATGAGCAGCTTTGGGATGGTCAAGCTCGTAGTTCTCGATATCAGGACTTCTCGCTTTCTGGTGTTATTGTTCCGCCAGAGCTGACCGTGGAAGAAACGTCAGTCTTTCAACACTGTGCCGATCATCTCTTGATTGCATACCGCCGAGTCAAGGAACGTGTTGAAGCTCACCTGAATTCCGTCCATCCGTGTCCGGAGCAGATGAAACCCGAGACTTATAGGCGGAACCTTGCCGCACGCGCCTTCGATGTTGCTCGTTACCTACTGCCTCTCGGGATAACGACTGGTGTGGGTCAGGTGACTAGCATTCGCACTCTCGAGAAACAAATCAAGCGCTTCAGAGCTTCTGAGTTTCAGGAGTTGCGCGAACTTGGGGAGGAACTGACGCTGGCTTGTAGGGTTGCTCCTAGCTGCCCTTGGAATCTGAATGCTGATTTATCCGAACCGATCGCACCGACGCTCGCCAGACACTGCGAGCCCGACAGCTATGCTCGACGGTTGAAAACTGATCTTCGTGAATGGGTCCTTAATCGCCATCCCGATTTAACGACACATCATCCGGATACTGATCGGCCGTCTGTCGACCTACTTCAGCCGTCCAATACCATTGCCGACATTTGTGCAACTCTGCTCTATCCGGTTACCACTTGGTCTTACCGGGATCTCTATATCCTGGCGTGTTCGTGGCCCGAAGGACAAAGATCAGAAGTCATCAACCTCGCCCTGGGATCGCGCACAAAACGGGAGGAGTTGCCACGCCATTTCCGGTCAGCACCGTACGTCCTAGATCTCACAGTTGATATAGGTGCTTATCGCGACTTGCACCGCCACCGCCGTTGCCAACAGTTTCGGCAACAGTACACTGAGAAGCTCGGCTATGAGACTCCGGCGCTGGTCGAAGACGCTGGCGCAAGTTCAGACTATTCTGAAGCGTTACGTTTTGTCTCTGAGTCTGTGGGCCAACTACCCGAGCCAGCCGCGCAATATCTCTTACCATTTGCGGCCCGATCACGGTTCTTGTTCAAACTGGACTTTGCCGAACTCGAATACATTTCACGACTTCGGAGTGGTGTGAAAGGCCACTTCTCTTATCGCAAGATCGCTTGGGAAATGAAGAAGGCAATGGAGCGTCTCGATCCAGACTTGGGCTCACTCATTGAAGCCACTCCTCCCTGGATCGAAGATCCGCTCACTCGCTAGCCTCACCATTCTGCGCTAGCCAGCAGATCACTCCTGACTCTCGTTGGCGTCCGTCAGCCTTCTTTGGTCGCATCGAAGGTCAGATTCTCCTGGGCGACAGCAGCGTTAGTTGCCCTTGGAAATTTCGCGCATCTGTAAGCCAGGCGATCTCGCATCCACCGCAAACGATTGTATTGATTGACTCAGAAAGCTGCAATGAGAATTTTCAAACTATGCACGCACAATCCGGTCAGACGGTTTTGCAAGCTCAATCAGACTTGGTGCTGAATCTGGCTCAGAATCTAGAGCAGGCCAGTACTTAGTCGGCTTAACCGGCTCAAGGGACGAATGACGTCCTCTTAGATAACGGACCACGGTCCGCGTTGAAGGGAGAAGGAAAACTAACCCATGCCATATCCTGTACAAGTCACTTATGTCGAGAACGAGGTCCTTAACGCGTCGCCTGAACGCCTGGTCCAAATGCTCTACGAGATGGGCCTAAAGTCGATCATCGCTGCGCGCGAATGCAATCGTAAACGAGACATCCTAGGACGGGGCGAGCACGTAAATAAAGCTTTCGAAATTCTGGCCGAACTCCAGTCAGGTCTCGATTTTGCACAAGGTGGTGAGCTCGCGACGAATTACGCCCGCCTTTATGATTATTGTCAGCGCCGGCTGATTGATGCTCATGCTAGACAGTCAGACGAGACGCTGGCTGAAATCGAGTCCTTGTTCAAGGATTTCAATGAAGCTTGGCAGGTCGTTATGGCCAGCTCGGCTAATGCCCAACGTTCGGCAGAAGCGCCCCAGCAAACGCCTGAGCATGCCGGTACCTTCGACTGCGTAGGGTAAGGGCTAATCGCGAGAGACACCAACCTAAGCCAAATTAAGTGTTTTCCGGACCGAACCACGTTCGGTCTGGATTTTTTCTTGTAGCACCATCAGCGCGTATAGCAATTGCTCGGGCCGAGGAGGACATCCTGGCACATAAACGTCCACCGGTATCACCTGATTTACGGGCACTAAAGCATAATTGCTAAATACTCCGGTAGACGTTGCACAGGCGCCCATTGAAATTACCCACTTGGGCTCAGGCATCTGCCTGTAGAGCTGACGAATCACTGGCGCCATCTTATTGGAGACACGCCCAGCAATAATCATCAGGTCCGACTGCCTCGGGGAACCCCGGAATACCTCTGCCCCAAACCTCGCCGCATCGTAACGAGAGCCCATCATCGACATCATCTCGATCGCACAGCAAGCTAAGCCAAATGTCATCGGCCAAAGGGAGTTTTTGCGCGCCCAATTTAGTGCCCGATCTAAGGTTGTCGTCAGCACGCTGTCCTTCAGATCGTCAGCCATCTCCTGATCAATTCGAGCGTACAAATCGGCGGGCTGGCTGATTTCGAACTTCTCTGGTTGGTCCACGCTTAATTATTCCACTATTCCAGTGCGAGGGTTGATGCGCTTGCGCGGGTGGGTAGGCGTTGCAAAGCCACGCCAAGTCTCAGGTGCACCGAATTAAAGGACCAATCTTGGCTTTTAACGATCGGTCGTAGCGAATCTTGCTAAAGGTACACCACTCTACTACCGATAGGTAATTCATTGAGTAGTTTAGAGCAGCATCCGCACCGATAGCTGAAACAACTAAATGGAAGAACTCGACATCATCAAAGAATTTCTGATCGAAAGTGATGAGAACCTCAGCCGCCTCGATCAAGAGATCATCGAGCTCGAGAAACAGCCAAGCAGCGCTGAACTGATCGCCAGCATATTTCGGACTATTCACACGATTAAAGGAACCTGCGGTTTTCTGGGCTTTAACGTACTTACTGAAGTCTCCCATTCTGCCGAGAGCATTCTCAGTCAGGTCCGGGATCGCAAGCGAGTTGCAACCAAGAGCCTGATCAACATAATCCTTGAATCGATTGACGCCATCAAGCAAATTCTTCAAATCATCGAGGCGACTGGCAACGAAGGCGACCGTAAGTACACTGAACTTGTTCATAAGTTGCACGTCTTCGCAGACTCAGACGATAACTCGACCGTTGTCGCCGAAGTTGTCGCGCCGACGTTTGAAGAAGATCATTCTGGTCCGGAACAAAGTGCGAGTGCTCCTCAGAACAAAACCTTAGCGACCACGCACATAACTGCTTCTAAGCAGGTTGCCGAGACTAAGCCTGTGAATCAGCCCAAGCCTCAGGAAGCAGCAAGCGTGGAATCAGAACAACCTACACAGAACGCTAGCCGTTCTGAAAAGACCGGTGCTGCCGACTCTTCCATACGAGTGGACGTCGGTTTACTAGATAAGCTGATGAATTTAGTAGGCGAGTTAGTCCTCGCTCGCAACCAAGTTTTGCAATTCAGCGGTCGAATTGAAGATGGTGCATTCACGGCCACCTCTCAACGGCTAAATCTAATCACGAGCGAACTGCAAGAGGGAGTCATGAAGACTCGCATGCAGCCGATCGGCATTATCTGGAGCAAGTTCCCTCGAGTCGTACGCGACATAGCACAGAGTATCGGGAAACAAATCAATCTCACGATGGAGGGTACGGAGACAGAGCTTGACCGAACTATCATCGAGGCAATAAAGGACCCCCTAACTCATATCGTTCGGAATTCCTGTGACCACGGAATTGAGAGACCTGACGATCGTGTCGCAAAGGGTAAGGCGCCTATTGGGCGACTCAGCATGCGTGCGTTTCATGAAGGTGGGCACGTGGTAATTGAAATTTCTGATGATGGCGCAGGCTTGAATCCGGAAAAGATCAAAAGCAAAGCAGTTCAGAAGGGGTTGATAACGGCTGAACATGCTGCCCGAATGAATGATCGAGAGGCTATCAACACGATCTTCTTACCAGGTTTTTCAACGGCCGAGCAAATCTCGAATATCTCTGGGCGCGGCGTGGGCATGGACGTTGTGAAAACGAATATTGAACGGATCGGGGGCATAGTCGACCTAATCAGCGGCAACGGGCCGGGTACTACAGTTAAGATCAAGATCCCGCTTACTCTTGCAATCATCCCCGGCCTCGTCGTCACCAGTGGAGGCGAGCGGTTCGTAATACCTCAAGTCAGCCTTTCAGAGTTGGTCCGTCTTGAAGGACCTAACGGTCAGCGCCAGATCGGAAAGGTCCACACCACCTCGGTATATCGACGCCGAGGCAAACTCCTTCCTCTGACGTACCTCTGCGACTTACTAGGTGCAGCCAAAGGGCCGAATTCGAGCGATGTAACCAATATCGTTGTGTTGCAAGCAGAAGGGCGCGAGTTTGGGCTCGTAGTCGACGACATAAATGATACACAGGAAATCGTTGTCAAGCCTCTCGGCAAACACTTGAAGAGTCTGACTGCCTACTCTGGCGCCACCATCATGGGCGACGGCAAGATCGCCCTGATTTTGGATGTCCTCGGAATAGCAAATAGGTCCGGCATTGTCGGCGAGGACAGCCAGCCCTTTGCGGAAACTTCGGACAAGAAAGATGAACCCAAAGTTGAGGAACTCGAAAGCATACTCCTCTTCTCTGCCGGAGCTTTCAGCAGAGTTGCCATTCCGCTACGGAAGGTAGCTCGTCTTGAAGAGATTCCAAACCATACGATCGAACGGGCAGCCGGTACGCTGGTAACCCAATACCGAGGGCAAATTTTGCAGCTTATGCCTCTTGTCAGCCTGCTAGATCCTTATGCTCGATACGAAGTAGCGGAAGGTAAGGTGCCGGTTGTAGTCTTTACACGCGACAACGGGTCATTCATTGGTGTTATCGTAGACCGCGTCATCGATATCGTTCACGAACATATCTCTGTGCGGAGGCATGTTCGGGGACCCGGATTACTTGGCTCTGCCGTCATCGGCAAAGCCGTTACTGATCTTTTGGATGTCTCTGCGATCACGCGAACCGAAGATCCGGTGTACAACGATGGCAACAATCTCGAAGATGACTTGGCCGCACTTTCAGCCGCGACCGAAAACCTGGAAACAATAAGCGCCCGATAAGGACATCTCATGCAACAAGCCACCGGTGCGGTGCAACACAAACCAGTTCCTTTGCGAACGATTCAATACTCCACATTCTATGTAGGCGAGATGCTTTTTGGCATCGACGTCATGCAAGTGCAAGAAGTACTCCGCTATCAGTCAATGACCAAGGTACCTCTTGCGCCAGATGTTGTACGCGGACTGATTAATTTGCGCGGCCAGATCGTTACGGCTTTAGATCTCAGGACCAGGATGAAGTTACCGCAACTGAAAGAAGGCGAACTTCCGTTGAACATTGTCGTCCGAACCGATGAGGGCGTTATCAGCTTGCTAGTCGACCAGATCAGCGACGTTATCGAAGTAGACAGCAGTTCCTTTGAGGCGCCTCCAAGCACTATCTCTGAAGAGCTTAAGGAAATGATAGTGGGACTTTACAAGCTCGACGACAGGCTACTGTTAGCCCTGAATGTTGAACGGACTCTGCAAGTAGTTGGCGAACAGGCCTGAGGCCGCACACGAGCGAGAAGTGAACTAGAGAAGAGAGAAGCGAGAACAATACTGTGCTAAACAAAAGCAAAAAAGCAGAAGTAAAGACCAAATCGGATAGTGCCGCTTTGAGGGTTCAGAAACGGAATTCGAGGACGGGTTCCGAAACCGGCGTTATTGAGGCGATCTCGAGCGTGCAGGCGATGATTGAATTCAACTTAGACGGAACCGTAATCACCGCGAATCCGCATTTCCTGAACGCTATGGGCTATACACTCGCCGAGATTCAGGGACGCCATCACAGTATGTTCGTTGACGACGCTTATCGCAATAGTCCTGAATACGCCGAGTTTTGGGCTAAACTCAGGCGCGGTGAATCTAACAGTGGAGAATTCAGGAGATTTGGGAAGGGCGAAAAGGAGGTCTGGATCAAGGCATCTTATGTCCCCATCATTGGTAGAGATGGAACTCCGGTCTCGATCATGAAGTTCGCTTTCGACATCACAAACCAGGTTATTGCGAAGCTCAACTACGCCGGACAGATTGCCGCTATCTACAAAGCGCAAGCCGTGATTGAGTTTCACATGGACGGCACCATCATCACAGCAAATGACAACTTCTTAAACGTAATGGGGTACTCGCTCGAAGAAGTTAAGGGCCGGCAACACAGCATGTTTGTGGAAGAAACGTATCGCAACAGCCCTGAATACAGGGATTTCTGGGCAAAGCTTCGAAATGGCGAGTATCAATCTGCTGAATACCGCAGGTTTGGAAAGGGCGGGAAGGAAGTCTGGATTCAAGCCTCCTACAACCCAATCCTAAATGCCCAGGGACGTCCGTTCAAGGTTGTCAAGTTCGCGACTGATGTGACAGACAGAGTTAGGGCCGCAGCGGAGTTGCGGAATAAAGTAACTCTTGTCCTTGACGCGGTCAGCGCAGCAGCACAAGGCGATCTGACTCGTCCCCTAGCCGTTACCGGAAAAGATGAGATTGGGCAGATCGGTGAGGGCTTGAATGCATTTCTCCGAGTGCTACGCGAGAGTGTGACGAAAATGCTGCAAGGTGCTCGATCAGTTGGCACGGCAGCAGAGGAACTGAACGGTGTTAGCCAACAGATGGCTGGCAGTGCCGAAGAAACGGCTACTCAGGCCGTAGTAGTTAGTGGTGCAAGTGAACAGGTTTCAGGCAACGTCGCTGTTGTAGCTGCAAGCAGCGAAGAGATGCTAGCTTCGATTCGGGAGATCTCCAAGAGCGCCAACGAAGCTGCCCGCGTAGCTAGAACGGCTGTCGGAGTGGCTGAAAATACCAATCTGACCATCTCCAAACTGGGCCAATCAAGCGTTGAAATCGGCAAAGTCATTAAGGTGATTACCTCCATCGCACAGCAGACCAACCTCTTGGCCCTGAACGCCACAATTGAGGCCGCCCGCGCCGGTGAGGCTGGGAAGGGGTTTGCTGTAGTGGCCAACGAGGTAAAAGAACTCGCCAAGGAAACCGCGAAGGCGACCGAGGAGATCGGCCAGAAAATCGACGCGATACAACGTGACAGCAATGCTGCAGTAGGCGCAATTGCCGAAATCAGCACGATCATTAACCAAATAAATGACGTTTCAAATACGATCGCGTCGGCCGTGGAAGAACAGACTGCCACGACAAACGAGATCGGACGAAACGTGACTGAAGCGGCTCGTGGTACGAACGACATAGCTCAGAACATCACTGGCGTGGCCGCGTCAGCGCAGAGCACTACTGAAGGTGCTGTTCAAACCCAAAAGGCAGCTATCGCCCTGAATGAAATGGCTGCTTCCCTACAGGCACAGATCAGCCATTTCCAGGTCTAGTAAAAAAACGCGACCCAGATTGAGGAGCGTTTCTGATGAAAAAAGCCTTGGTGGTAGACGATTCAAGAGCGATTCGTATGATCTTGAGCCGTACCCTCGACAGCTTGGGATACAACGTGACGTCAGCCTGTAACGGACGAGAAGCGATGGAGACTGTGAAAAGGGAGCCGTTTCTGTCTTTAGCCCTAGTCGACTGGAACATGCCAGAGATGAACGGTCTTGAGTTCGTTCAGGCTTTGCGCGCTGACGATCAATTTGATGAGATCAAGATCATTATGGTTACGACCGAAACGGAATTTGAGCAGATGAATGCAGCTTTAATGGCGGGTGCGGATGATTACGTAATGAAACCGTTCACCGCTCAGATTATTGCTGAACGCGTCCAGGCGCTTCAAGAGAATTAACGTGACAGCGAAGAAGCTTGCAAAAGGACAGAAAATCCGTGTCTTAGTGGTTGACGACTCTGTCGTCATCCGTCAGCTTGTGATTTCTGCACTGGGCCAAAGCGGGCTGTTTGAGGTCGTCGGGACTGCTCCCAATGGAGTTGTGGCGCTGCAATCAATAGAAACGCTGAAACCAGATGTCGTCACGCTGGATGTTGAGATGCCGGACATGGACGGCATTACCACCCTCCGGGAAATTAGAAAACGGAGTCGGGAAATCCTGGTAATCATGTTCAGCACCCTGACGCAGCGTTCTGCGGAAACGACTCTGCAGGCTTTAGCGCTAGGAGCCAACGATTATGTAGCGAAGGTCTCCAATGTCGGATCGCTTGCTGAATCGATGGCTCGGCTCCAGCAGGAGTTGGTGCCGAAGCTCCGACAATTCTTCGTTGTGGAAGGCGATAACAAATCCTTACTAGTGGAACGAGACCTAGGTGCTCGGTTGAAGCCAAATCCTGGGCGTGGGGCGAGTTCAAAAGCACGAGCTGTTGCGATCGGTGTGTCGACCGGAGGACCAACTGCGCTGGCCGAAATTGTACCGATGTTCCCGGCTAACATGCCGGTGCCTGTTTTCATCGTCCAACATATGCCCGCGCTTTTTACCAAGTCTCTGGCTGAGCGCCTACAACGCTACAGCAAATTGATGATTCACGAAGCGGTTGAGGGCATGCCCGTATCGAAGGGCAACATTTACTTAGCTCCAGGAGATTTTCATATGACCGTCTGCAGGGGCAATGGGAAAGAGAACATCAAGTTGAATCAGGAACAACCAGAGAACTCTTGCCGGCCCGCGGTAGATGTCCTCTTCCGGTCTGTGAATGAAACATACAAGGGAGCGGTGATCGCAGTCGTTCTCACGGGCATGGGCCAGGACGGGAAACGCGGAGTCGAGGTTCTTCGAGCCAATGGCGCCAAGGTGATCGCCCAAGATCAGAAGTCCAGTGTTGTTTGGGGCATGCCAGGCGCCATTGTTCAAGCCGGTTTGGCTGATTCGGTAGTAGATCTGAAAAACGTAGTGTCAGAAATAGTAAAGAACCTCTAGGAGAGACGTACTGGAATGTTAGTCGATAAGCGAGAGCCCACACAGATTTCAGGCGACAACTACTCCTATTTGCAACGGGAGGTCTATCGCAACTCAGGTATCGTTCTCGACGAAACCAAGCAGTACCTTCTCGAGGCGCGTCTCATGCCGATCGTTAAGCGGGAGAATCTCCAAACAATCAACGATCTTTGCGCGTTGATGCGGGCCACATCGAAGCCTCAGATTGTAAAAGATATTACCGAGGCAATGACCACGAACGAAACCTTATTTTTTCGAGACAGCGCTCCGTTCAAAGCCATGCAGGAGAAGCTCATTCCAGAGCTTCTGAACCAACGGAAAGCGACCAAGACTCTTAGGTTTTGGTCTGCGGCTTCGTCGTCCGGCCAAGAACCCTACAGCCTAGCCATGCTCTTACTCGAGATGGGTCTTGAAGACTGGAAAATCGAAATATTGGGAACTGATATTTCTGACCAGATGGTGGAGCGCGCCCGTTCTGGAAAATATATGCAGATCGAAGTAAATCGTGGCCTGCCAGCTCCCTACTTGGTCAAGTACTTTCAGCGCCATGGTCTTGAATGGCAGCTGAAGGACCAAGTTCTCAAGTTCGTGAAGTTTAAACAATTCGATCTGAGGCAACCGATAAACGCAGGACCGTTCGATTTCGTATTCTGTCGTAACGTTCTAATTTATTTTGACGTAGAGACCAAGAAAAAGATCCTGAAACAGATTGCAAATGTAATGAATCACGGAGCCACTTTGGTCCTAGGTGCTGCCGAGACGACTATGGGCCTCAGCACCTCCTTCGAGCGGTTCAGCATGAACGGAGCCAACTTTTACAGAAACGCAGGCAAATAGAAAAACGTGACAGCTACGAGCAGCCTTACCGAACAACTCGGCGAAATTACCGTTAACGTGTTCGATGCGATGTTGGGGGTACCCGTTCATCCAGTTAAAAGCTTCCACAATGAAGCCGTCCTCGCTGGCGCCGAATCGTACCCTTTCGATGTCGAAGGCCGAGTCGCTTTTTCTGGCGCTTGGAACGGGGCTGTCTTAGTCCGGTGCTCTCTAGAACAGGCGCGTCAGTGGGCCAAAAAGCTTATGTCTACCCCGGACCCCAACGAGGATGATCTACGAGAAGCGGTAGCCGAGCTAACGAATATGGTCGCCGGCAACTTCAAGGCACTACTGCCGCCTAAAAACGTCCTAGGCCTACCAGACGTTTCAGTGGGCTCCTTGTCAGCTGTCGATCAGACTTCTGGAACGGTGGTCAGCGCCGTCTTACTTTACAGTCCGTTCGGTTCCTTCAGGACCCTGTTGACTCAGCATCGGACTAACTGATGCAGATCTCTCTTCTCGGTGTACTCCCATGCGATCACAAACTCTAAGTTCCAGATCCGAAGCAGTTTCGACAAGCCGTACTGTGAAGCCTTCTTCGAAGCAATCAAAAGACAAAATTCGATCGGCCCTCGACGAGCTACTAGAATTTGTGTCGGATGAAGAGGGATTTGATCTAAGGCAAGCGGCTGAGTTGGCCCGGCAAGCGTGCTTGGCAGATCACAGTTTCGAATCATCGATCGTGCTCGCTGCTAAATCACCGGGACTTAGTCCCAACGAAGTAATTCGGTTGATCCGTATTCTCGAAGTGATCTGTTCAAAGCCAAAGCTTCTAAGTAATCTACTCGGGTTGAAAGCGACGGACCCGCGGGTTCGGTCCAAAGTTACACTGACTGTCGGTCGCCTGGTGCAGAATGCAGCGTGGCTCCGCGAGCAGCTCAGTGATCCAGACCCCCGTGTTCGAGCGGATGCAGTCGAAGCTTTATGGACCGCGCAGGTAGATGGAATCGAGAGTCTTCTCACCGTTGCTGTACGTGATCCCAACAATCGCGTTGCATCCAATGCCGCCTGTGCTCTTCATAAACTAGGGGTCGCCGACTCAATACCTACTCTTACGGGCCTTTTGAACCATCCCGACCCGAAATTCCGGTGTAGTGGGGTGTGGGCCATCTCACACGTTGGCGATCCTCGCTTTCTTCCGAAACTGAGGGATGATGGCGGTTTCCATCTTGATACGGAAGAGTCAGAACTCCGAAATGCTGCCATAGAGCAACTGGAAGAACGTCTAGAGCAAGGACGCCTTTCTGACACGATTGCCCTTAAGGTTCACTCTGTGTCTGCCTACTCGCGAAGGGGCCGAACTCTCCGATGTTCCTGCATCCCGTCTGATCCAACCGTGCCTCTAACTGGTGAGGATCTCCGTGCCGTCAATTTTGAGCTCATTGAGAACGAAGAATCTATAGATTCGTATAGCTTTCGATGGGCGGCCGACTTGCCGGAGTTGACGTCGATCCTGCTTCTCCCTCACGGACTCGACCTTCGGGACCATGTACTTGCCAAGCACCCCTCATTGAAGGTTGAGGAAACCCTATCAATTTCGCGGTACCGATCAGGCGCGCAGAAGCCAAAAAAGGAATCTCCATCCACTACCCGGATCCGACAAGTTATCCAATCCATTCCGCCCTTTGCCCAAGCTCTCGCCAACAGCTTGGAAACTCTAAAGAGCGCATCCGGTCACTGTCATCTATTCGTTGTTGCCGATAACCGTCTCTTATTAACGTTATCTGCGCCACTGCGCAAGGCCATCCGCACAGCCAATGTGACCGTGCATGCGGTGGTGGCGGAGGGGATTAGCGAGCCAACTTTGGCCGCTTTAACTGAACTCTGTTCCGAGACCGGCGGGAATCTAGTCAAATCATGCCAAGGCCGGGCTGTTGTGCAGCTTATGCATAGAGTTCGCGCGGAACACGGAAGCATTGTGGAGATTACTTGGGAATCGAGGTCTGACAAATCAAAGGCCCTGCAAGTGAAGTGCTTCAGTTCCATAGGATATGGCGAAACTACACTTTCGAGTGACACAACGCCTATAAACGCAACTTGACCGGACCATAAGGTCTTTCAGACGGCGCCACAACATAGCTCTGCACCGTGCACACCTACGAGCAGTCCATCCGCCATCTACGTTGAGCAGGGACTTCTGCCGACACGGGTTCATCCTCGATCCCGACTCGTATCCTGGTAGAGAACGATGCTCTCGGTTCCACTTGAATTTACATTTGCTTCGAACTATCTGGATGCACTCTGGCGGGCCTCGGCCGAATGGGGCATTGAGCAAGAATATTTCGACATTTTCGGCAAACGGCATCAGATTCCCTCAGATAAGGCCGCTCAGCTGCTCGAAGCGCTTGGCGTTGATGTAACCTCGCACGAAACCATCGACTTTCATCGGCTCCGGCGATTCGAGCGGGAACGCACAACTGCGCTGCCCCACACTCTTGTAATTAGTGCGTCGGAATTGGCTGTCCCATTGACGCTCGGGGATGGTCCCATCGCCTCGTTAACCTTCTCACTTCAGCTTGAGAATGGACTTCGGATTCCTGGCTCGATCGATCTCAACAAGCTTTCAATTCTAGGCACGGTATCAAAGCAAGACACTCGACTAATCACGTATAAGTTGCCGCTTCCCGCAGAGACGCCGCTCGGCTACCATCGTCTGTCAGTTGCAGCGAGTGGGAACGAAATTGGCCAAACACAGCTGATCGTCTGTCCCGACCGCGCCTACTTGCCAGAAAAGCTGGCTGCAGGAGGGAAAACTGCTGGCCTGAATGTAACACTTTACGGACTTCGTTCGGCGCGAAATTGGGGATGCGGCGATTTCACGGACTTGCAGTCTCTTGCCGAATGGTCTGCCCGCAACCTTGGCGTCAGCTTCATTGGATTGAATCCCTTACACGCTCTCCACAATCGAGCTCCCTACAACACGAGCCCCTACCTTCCGCTGTCGATGTTCTATAAGAATTTGATCTACCTGGACATCGAGCGAGCTCCCGAATTCAACTGCTCCGCCTGGGCAAAGCGGCTTCGAGCATCGCCCGCCATCGAACAATGCCTTGCGAAGCTCCGAGAGGCCGAATTTGTCGAGTACGAAAAAGTAAATCGCATAAAACGCTCTTTCCTCAAACTGCTCTTCCGAATGTTTCGCCAATCGGCCCAAGCCGAGCGCACCCAACGATTTGACGAATATTGCGCGACCGAAGGAGACCTGCTTCATCGGTTTGCCACTTATTGCGCACTCGACGAGATTCTTCACAAGCAAGATCGCAATCGCTGGACTTGGCGCGACTGGCCAGAAGAGTATCGATCACCGGATACACAGGCCACCCGATCGTTCGCAGCCGAGCACGACCGTACTGTGTCCTTCTACAAGTACGTTCAGTTTGTCATTGAGGAGCAGCTCTCGGAAGCTCAACGATTTATCAAGCAAACCGGAATGGACATTGGCCTTTATCACGACCTGGCGCTTGCCACCGATAGTTGTGGTTCTGATTTATGGGCCAATCCAAGCTTCTATGTGGAGGGCTGCAGAGTTGGCGCTCCTCCTGATGACTTCTCTCCGAAGGGGCAGGATTGGGCGTTTCCACCGCCACGTGCCGACGCGCACCGCGACAACGGTTATGAATTATTTCGGGAAAGCATCCGAAAGATTGTCAGCCACGGAGGCGCCCTTCGAATCGATCACGTGATGCGCCTCTTTCGCCTCTTCTGGATTCCGGCTGGAGCCGAGGCCGCCGACGGGACATACGTACTCGATAATGCAACTGATCTCCTGCGTGTTCTCGCCCTAGAAAGCGTACGTTCCGAGAACATCATCATCGGTGAGGACCTGGGTACCGTCACTGACCAGATGCGCAACGCTCTTTCAAGGTTCGGCATTCTCAGCTACCGGCTTTTCTATTTTGAAAAACGAAGCGACGGCCGATTCAAAGGCAGCAATGAGTATCCCCGTCAGGCCTTGGTAGCCTCAGCGACACACGATCTACCAACCGCGGCGGGATTTTGGAAAGGCCGCGATATAGAAGCCCGGAAAGCTGCTGGCCTGGCAGACGAAAGGGCCGGTAAAGAGCAATTCGCAAATCGCGCACAAGAAAAGCAGTACATGCTTGAGCAACTCCACCAGGAGCACCTGTTGCCTGCAGGCTATCCCAGAAATGCAACAGAAATCCCGGATGTAGACGGACCCTTGCATAATGCCATCCTCGGGTTTTTGGCGCAGGTTCCGTCGCTATTGCTGCTGATCAACCAGGAAGATCTCACCAAGGAAACCGAACAGCAGAACCTGCCCGGCAGCACAGCCGAATATCCTAACTGGAGCCGTAAAATGCGGTTCTCGATCGATGAGCTGAGCTCTGAGCGCGTCGCGCCGTATGCTGCGATGTTGCGAGACCAGCTGCAACGAACGGAACGCTGCTAGCCTACTGGCCTGCTCGTCTCAGCAGATTGCCGTGCTCCGTTGCTAAACTGGGGTATTGGCCCACCTGGGTTGCGGCGTTTATCAGCCTTTCCGCTTTATTTATAGGTAGAACTGGCTTCGAGCTGCCCCGACCAAATTTCAAGGAGTCGTCCAAGTACTGATGAAATCAATTTTTACGTCCGAGTCCGTCACTGAAGGCCACCCCGATAAAGTCGCCGATCAGGTTTCTGACGCCATTCTTGATGCCGTTCTGACGGAAGATCCGTTTGGTCGTGTTGCGTGCGAAACCCTGGTCACCACCGGCATTTGTATCGTTGCCGGTGAAATCACAACCAAGACATATGTGGACGCGCCTAAGCTTATCCGTGAAGTTATTAGCGACATCGGCTATACCGACGCAGCATTTGGGTTCGACAGCAAAACCTGCGGCGTTCTAAACATGATTCAGTCACAGTCGCCCGACATCGCCATGGGTGTTGATACCGGCGGGGCTGGCGATCAAGGATTGATGTTCGGGTACGCCTGCGATGAGACGCCAGAGCTGATGCCCTTGCCAATTATGATGGCCCACAAACTGGTACACAAGCTAAGCGAGCTTCGGCGCTCCAGAGAACTCGCCTACCTGCGGCCGGATGGCAAGAGCCAGGTCAGTGTAGAGTACGTTGACGGTCAGCCGAAACGAATCGATGCGGTTGTGATTTCCACACAACATGACGACGATGTCTCGACCGACCAGATCAGGGCTGATGTTAAGAAGTACGTCATCGACACCGTTATTCCGGCCGATATGGTCGATTCGCAGACCAAGTACCACATCAACCCCACCGGACGGTTCGTCATCGGGGGTCCTCACGGTGACACGGGTCTTACTGGACGCAAAATTATCGTCGACACTTACGGCGGTATGGGCCGGCACGGTGGCGGCGCGTTTTCTGGCAAGGACCCGACGAAAGTCGATCGCTCGGCTTGCTATATGGCGCGTTATGTCGCTAAGAATATTGTCGCTTCAGGCCTAGCTCAAAAGGCCGAAGTTCAATTGGCTTATGCGATTGGCGTTGCTGAGCCAGTGTCGGTAGCGGTCAACACATTTGGGACTGGCCGTATTGATGACGAGCGTATCGTTTCTTTAATACTCGAGAATTTCAAGCTCACGCCCGCTGGAATGATCGACCATCTGCTGCTTAGGCGTCCAATTTATCGCAAAACGGCCGCGTTCGGCCACTTCGGGCGCACTGGAGCTACATTCACCTGGGAAGAAACCGATAAGAGCGAGACACTCCGAGAGGGTGCTCAGCTTTTAGCTACTGCTTAGAAGGTTTGAGCGTTTAGCATCTTAAATCGCGCAGGAGTTCCTTTTGCGAAAGGCTCCTGTGTTACTCCATCATTAGTTCCCACATTAAGTACATAGGATGCCGCAGTGTCAACAGCAGTCGATTGCAAGCGTTCAGTAAATGTCGAAATTCCTTTGGATGAGGTGCTACGGGCCAAGGAGCGCGTCACTGAATCTATCAAGAAGCGAGTTCGATTACCCGGCTTTCGCCCCGGTAAGGCTCCTATTTCACTGATCCAGTCTCGATTTGAAACCGAGATTCGAAGCGAAGTCCTGGAAGTGCTTCTGCCTCAGGCATTCCGCGAGAAGGTACGGGAAGAAGGGCTCGACGTCGTAGGAACTCCCGATATCAGCGACCTTCAGTTCGAGCCTGACCAACCCATCCGGTTCAAGGCGGGGTTTGAAGTCGCTCCTGCCTTTGAGATCGGCGACTACGAGGGCATTGCCGTGAAGTACGAGGAGCCCACAGTCACTGATGAGGAGATCGCGAGCCGCTTAGAATCCATGCGCGAGTCCAAATCCGATTACGTGAATGAGGATCCGCGGCCGATCAAGAGTAATGACCACGTCCTACTTCATTTGAAGTCGGTCTCTGGCCTGGCGGAACCCATCGACGAGGATGGACTTGCGATCCAGGTTGGTGCCGAGGAGAGCCTGCCGGAGTTTACCGAAGGTCTCATAGGAATGTCACCAGAAGAGTCCAAAGAGATCGACGTCACGTACCCAGCCGACTACGCCCAGGAGCGCCTTGCTGGAAAGACTGTTCGCTTTCAGCTAACACCGAAGTTCGTGCGCCGCAAGGAGTTACCCGCGCTCGATGATGAGTTTGCTCGTGATCTGGGCGACTACCAAAACATAACGGAATTACGCGAGTCGGTGCGTAAGTCTATCTTCCAAGAGAAACAATTCGCCTCGCAACAAACTGCGAAAGAGGAACTGATCGACAAGTTGGTTGACGCGCATCCTTTCTCGATCCCTGAGGCCTATGTCGACCGTCAGATCGAAAATCAGGTTCGTTTACGGATGCGAAACTTGGCATCTAGGGGCATTGATCCAACTAGCATAAAGCTCGATTGGGACAAAATTAAAGAGGATCAACGGGACAAGGCGATTCGCAACGTTCGGGCAGCGCTGCTCCTAGAGAAGATCGCTCAGAAGCAGGGGATGAGCGCCGATAAAGAAGAAGTGGATCGAGAAGTACAGCGACTCGCTCGTCAAGACCGAGAAGCAGTGGCAGTCACCCGTGCCAAACTAGAAAAAGAAGGTACGCTGTCCCGCATCGCTGACCATATTCAGACGGAAAAAACGATCCAATTCCTGTTCGATCATGCCCGGAAAGAAGCATAATTTCTTGGCGCTCGCGGCCGCGTGTTCCGCATTGAAAACAGAATCTCACCAATCTGGCCGCATCCCCCAAAATGAAATAATCCTGATATACTGGGCCCGTACCTATATATTCAGGGCCACGGATCTCTTGACCATGTCTTTCCTAGGAGAACCCGCTTGAAGCGTGCCGGATCTGATGACTCTCTCCGCTGCTCTTTCTGCCATAAAAGCCAAGACGTAGTCGGTAAGCTGATTTCTTCTCCCAGCGACTATCCCCGGGCTTACATTTGTGACGAGTGTATTGCTGTCTGCAACTCAATCATTGAGGACGACCGTCATGAACAGAGCTATGGCACGCCAGGAAAGCTGCCTCGCCCGCTTGAGCTGAAAGAGTATCTCGATCAGTATGTCATCGGGCAGGAAGCCACTAAAAAGAAGCTTGCGGTAGCCGTTTATAACCACTACAAGCGAATTCAGATGAACAAACAGCGCGGCGCTGAGGTGGAGCTTTCAAAATCCAACATACTCCTTGTTGGGCCTACCGGCACCGGCAAAACTCTTTTAGCTCAGACGCTCGCTCGCATTCTCGATGTGCCCTTTGCCATCGTCGATGCCACAACCCTGACGGAAGCTGGGTATGTCGGTGAAGACGTTGAGAATATCATCCTTCGCCTTCTGCAAAACTCCGATTGGGACGTGCAACGCTGCCAAACTGGGATCATCTATATTGATGAGATTGATAAGATCGGACGCAAGGACGAGAATCCATCCATTACCCGCGACGTTTCGGGCGAAGGCGTCCAGCAAGCCTTGTTAAAAATTCTGGAGGGAACAGTTGCAAACGTTCCCCCGCAGGGTGGCCGTAAACATCCGCATCAGGAGTTTACGCCAGTTGATACGACTAATATCCTGTTTATTTGCGGCGGAGCCTTTGTTGGACTTGAGAAGGTTATCGCCCGACGGGTCGGAACCAAATCCATCGGATTTGTAGCCCCTGATGACAAGCAAGATTCCTCGCGCCGTTCTGTAAGCGCCGTTCGTCGAGATTTGGATCTGCTCTCACAGTGTCAGCCTGTGGATCTTATTAAGTATGGCTTTATTCCCGAGTTTATCGGCCGTATGCCGGTAGCTGCGGTGCTCGAGGATCTCTCCAAGGAAGCTCTCGTCCAAATTCTGACTAAGCCGAAAAATGCAATTATTCGGCAATATCAAAAGCTCTTCGAGTTCGAGAATGTTAAGCTCAAGTTTAGTGACGAGGCTCTCGACGCGGTTGCCCAGTTGGCAATGGAGCGAAAAGTCGGAGCTCGTGGTCTGCGGATGATCCTGGAGGATCTAATGTTAGACCTGATGTACTATCTCCCTACATTTAAGAAAGTTCGCGAGTTTATTGTCACCAAGGAGATGGTGCTCACGCAGAAGATCAACATGGCCGTGCTCGAGAAGGCTGGCTAAAACGGCCTAATCAGCGGGCCACTGGCTAGAGCGCACTCCGCTCGGAAGCTGGGTTTAACGGATCTTGTCTCTAAATACTGGTTTTTTGGGTTAGTTCCGAGCCGCTCCTTCTGCACGGTTTCGCATATAGCGAAACGACCTTAATCTCGTTCCCATCCCTGAGCGTCACGCGATAACCCCGCCTGGAAAGAAGAAATGGTAACCACCAAAGACAAAACGGACACCAAACGCCTGCCGATGATGCCCATTCGGGACGTCGTGATCTTTCCGTTCATGATGACCCCGTTTGTTGTTGGCCGCGAGTCCAGCGTGCGGGCATTGGAAGAGGCTCTTCTTAGTGATAAGAAGATTTTCCTAGCTACTCAACATGATGCTTCGGTCGATGAACCGAGGCCTGATGAAATCTACAACGTCGGCACTGTCGCCAATATTGTTCAGAGTCTAAAGCAGCCTGACGGCAACATTAAGGTTCTAGTCGAGGGTGTTGAACGCGGCAAAATCATCTCCGTCAGCGAAGAAGACGGCTATTTCCGGGCTGTCGTAAAGACTACGACTTACAAGGTGGAGCAGGGCACGCAACTCGAAGCTCTCACAAGTCGAGTCACCAACCTCTTCGAGCAGTACGTTAAGCTTAGCCAAAATTTGAACTACGAAACCATGATCGCCGCCATCCGTGTGGACGATCCTGGTAAGTTGGCCGACACCGTCGGCGCAAACCTTCAGCTCACAATTGAGGAAAAGCAAGAACTCCTCGAGATTTTCGATCCCATCGACCGCCTGACGCGTGTCGCGGAACTGCTCGACATTGAGATTGAAAAGCTTAATGTTGACCGAACCATCCAGGGCCGGGTAAAGCGCCAGATGGAACGGGCTCAAAAAGAGTACTACCTAAACGAGAAGATCAAGGCCATTCAGAAGGAACTAGGCCGCGGTGAGAAGAGCGAATACGACGAGCTCAAAAAGAAAATCGAACTCGCCGGTATGCCGAAAGACGCACAGGAAAAGGCAATAGCCGAGTTGAAGCGTCTTGAAGGCATGCCGCCGATGTCGGCTGAATCTACCGTCTCCCGAAACTATCTTGACTGGTTGCTTGCCGTGCCGTGGAAGAAGCGCTCGAAAGAGATTCGCGATCTCCGTTATGCTCGCCAGGTCCTCGAGACCGATCACTACGGTCTTGAAAAGATCAAAGAACGTATCCTCGAGTTTTTGTCAGTTCGTCGCCTCGTCCAAAATCCTAAGGGTTCGATTCTATGCTTCGTCGGACCTCCAGGCGTCGGCAAGACGTCTCTGGGCATGTCAATCGCCAAGGCGACTGGACGCAAATTTGTTCGCATGTCGTTGGGCGGCGTACGAGACGAAGCCGAGATCCGAGGTCATCGGCGTACGTACATCGGCGCCTTGCCAGGCCAAATCATCCAGATGATGAAAAAGGCGGGGACTAAGAATCCTGTCTTCATGCTGGACGAGGTTGACAAGATGGCTGCTGATTTCCGTGGCGACCCATCTGCCGCTCTTCTCGAGGTGCTCGATCCGGAACAGAACTACATGTTCGTCGATCATTATCTTGATGTCGATTACGATCTGAGCCAGGTTTTCTTTGTTGCGACGGCTAACGTATTGCATACGATCCCGGCCGCGCTGCAAGATCGTATGGAAGTCATCCGGCTGTCGGGCTATACCGAACTAGAAAAGCTCGAAATTGCCAAGCGTTTTCTGGTCGCCAAGCAGAAGAAGGATACTGGTATCACCGAGGAGCAGATCGAGTTCCAAGACGACGGTCTGCAATCCCTGATTCAGTTT
The DNA here is from genome assembly GCA_965214005.1 of Bryobacteraceae bacterium. Classification (GTDB taxonomy): domain Bacteria; phylum Acidobacteriota; class Terriglobia; order Bryobacterales; family Bryobacteraceae; genus Bog-105. Next base: position 5,422,676 of record CBDCAQ010000014.1, on the reverse strand, counting down.
TATACACGCGAAGCTGGTGTTCGCAACCTCGAACGGGAAGTCGGAAACGTCTGCCGGAAGATTGCTCGCAAGCTAGTCGAAGCGCAGACCCCAACGCCGGAGGAGGTCGAGCTCGAGGCCCAGCCCATTGCAGACGTAATCGTCGAAGAGGAAGAAGAAGCACCCGTCGAAGTCAGTAAGAAAAGCAAGAAGAAGGCCAAGAAGGAAGAGGTAGCTCTTCTTCCCATAGATAAAGTGATCGTAACGCCTGAGGTTGTTACCGATCTCCTGGGTCCGCAACGTTTCCGCGACACGATGCTCGATAAGCAAAACGAGATTGGCGCGACAACCGGCTTGGCCTGGACCGAAGTTGGAGGCTCCATCCTCACAACTGAGGCCGCCATTATGGAAGGTCGCGGCAAAATGACCATCACCGGGAAACTGGGCGATGTGATGCAAGAGTCTGCTCAGGCCGCCATGAGTTACGTGCGTTCTCGTGCTCAATTCATGGGCCTGCCCAAAGACTTCTATCGCCATTTGGATATTCACGTCCATGTGCCGGAAGGCGCAATTCCTAAGGACGGTCCCTCGGCGGGAATTACCATTGCTACTAGCATCTGCAGTTCCCTAACGGGTATTCCTGTTCGTTGTGACATCGCAATGACAGGTGAAATCACCGTGCGTGGACGTGTACTACCGATAGGTGGCTTGAAGGAAAAGCTCCTGGCCGCGCACCGGTTCGGTCTGCTCGAGGTTGTTCTACCTAAGGACAACGAGAAAGATCTCGTCGATATCCCAGAGAACATTCGCAAGCAGATGAAGTTCAACTTTGTTACCTCGATGGACGAAGTTTTGAAGATTGCCCTCGAGCGGGAGCTGGTCGCTTTACCCCTGGCATCGGCTACTTCCGGAGCCGAACTGGCTGAACGGCGTAACGAAGATAATTTGACCCATTAAATCACCGGTCCGAAACGGTCGATCAAAGAGGCAAGAGGCCGCATTGAAGACACAAGCAGCAGCCGGAACATCGAAAATCTTGGCAGGGCGACCTTCTCGGAAGGCATCCCGTTCCGGCTTAGCTCCCAGCGTCGGTTGTCAACTGATTACCAGCGCGCCTACACCGGTTCAATTTCCGCCTGATGACACATCGGGCGATATCATGGAAGTCGCATTTCTCGGCCGCAGCAATGTCGGGAAGTCGAGCCTTCTCAATCAGCTTGTCCATCAGCCTGGATTGGCTTTCACTAGCGCAAGGCCAGGCTGTACGCAGCTCATCAACTTTTACAAGATTTCCGATCAGCTCCGCTTTGTTGATCTTCCTGGTTATGGTTACGCTCAAGTCTCTAAAGACGAGCGGGCCGCCTGGAAAGACTTGATCGAATCTTATCTGACGGAACGATCCTGCCTGGCGCTTTCGTTCCTCCTCGTCGATATTCGACGCGGGTTGATGGACATGGATCTGGAACTCATGGCCTGGCTCGAGTTTCACAACCGTCGGTTTCAGGTGATTGCCACCAAAATCGACAAGCTTAAGAGTAAGATTCAATTCAATTCGGGCCTGGCTTCGGTTCAACAGCAGTTGGGTGATCACGAAGCAGTCCCGTTCTCGGCCCTTGACGGCCGGGGAGTGAGGGAAATTTGGCAAGTCATCTCGAAGATCAAGAACAAGTAGTTACCCCCGCGGCAACCTCCGAAGGGACGCCCACCGAGAAGCCACACGAACACAACGGCGAATTTGCAGCGGAACAGCTGAGCCTGACGGACGATCGTCCCTCGGTCAAACCCGAGCCCAAACCAGTCGAGCCCAAAGCTTCAGAAGCTAAGAATGCTGAACCGAAGGTGTCTGAAGGCAAAAGCTCTGAAGCGAAAAGCGCTGAAGCAAAGGCACAAGACGGGAAGCCTGAGCCGAAAGGCGAAAAGCCGACTGCCAGCCGACTTCGTGCAGCAGCAGCCAGCGAGGGCAAGCAAGCCACTGAGCCTAAGCACGTCGAGGCGAAGGCGGAGCCCAAATCGGAGTCCAAAGCTCCTGAGCCCACGCGTATCGTCGATCAGCAGAGGCCCACAGAGACCGCCAAGGCTGAAGTGCCCAAGGCTGAAGTGAAGCCTACATCCGATCCGGCTCGGCGATTGATCGCTGACGTAAAAGCGGCTGATAAGACGGCCGATGGAAAGGCTGTCCATGAAAAGGCTCTCCATGACAAAGCCGCCACCGAAGCTGCCAAACCGGCCAGCAATGGCGTCCGGACCTCGGTCGAAGTGGAGCCGCGGCACACAGAACAGAAGACCAATGGCGAAGCCCGCCACGCGGAATCCCGGACCTCGGACACCCGGTCCAGCCAAGCCGAGTCTCGCCAATCTGAACCTCGCCAAAACGGTTCACCGCACCAACAAGCTTCGCAGCCGGCCGCTAACGTTTCAGCTCCCACGACGATCCCGCCAGGCACTGTGCCGAATCCAACAAGCACGGGCAACGCTGTGCAGCAACCTGGCCCGCAGCAGCGCCGCGGCCGCCATTCCATCGGCAATACTGGCAATCAAAATCAGAAGAATGGCACAACGACACTCGACCTCGTTGAACTGAAGGATATGAGCATCCAGAATCTCAACCAGATCGCGAAAGATCTGGGCGTCCCTGGTGCTGCCGGCCTGCGCAAGCAGGAACTGATTTTCAAGATCCTTCAGACTCAAGCCGAAAAGAGCGGTCTCATTTTCTCTGAAGGCGTGCTCGAATGCTTGCCCGACGGCTTCGGCTTCCTTCGTGCCCCCGAGTACAACTATCTTCCTGGCCCTGATGACGTCTATGTATCGCCCTCGCAGATTCGCCGTTTCGATCTGCGCACGGGCGACACTGTTTCCGGTCAGATCCGCCCCCCCAAAGAAGGCGAACGTTACTTTGCGCTGATCAAAGTCGACGCAATCAATTTCGAACCGCCAGAGGAGTCCCGTAACAAGATCTTTTTCGACAATCTGACGCCGCTGTACCCAGAGGTCAGGCTGAAGCTCGAAACTACGCGCGACAACTATTCCGGTCGCGTAATGGACCTGTTAACGCCCATTGGTAAAGGTCAGCGCGGTCTGATCGTTGCTCCGCCTAGAACCGGTAAGACGATGATGCTGCAGAGCATCGCCAACTCGATTACGACTAATCACCCGGAAATTAACCTTATCGTGCTGCTCATCGACGAGCGGCCCGAAGAAGTCACTGACATGCAGCGTTCCGTGCGCGGCGAAGTCATCAGCTCTACCTTCGACGAGCCCGCTGCTCGTCACGTCCAGGTCGCCGAAATGGTGATCGAAAAGGCCAAGCGGCTCATCGAACACAAGCGCGATGTTGTGATCCTTCTGGACTCCATCACTCGCCTTGCTCGCGCTTACAACACAGTCGTCCCGCCATCAGGAAAGGTGCTCTCGGGCGGTGTGGATTCAAACGCTCTCCAACGGCCCAAGCGGTTCTTCGGCGCTGCCCGCAATATTGAAGAAGGCGGCTCGCTCACGATTGTGGCCACAGCCTTGATCGACACTGGCAGCCGTATGGACGACGTCATTTTCGAAGAGTTCAAAGGTACCGGCAATATGGAAATTCACCTCGACCGCAAGCTGGTCGACAAGCGAGTGTTCCCGGCTATCGACATCAATCGCAGCGGTACGCGCAAAGAAGAGCTCTTAATGCCGCGCGAAGAACTTAACCGCGTCTGGATCCTTCGAAAGGTCCTGAATCCTCTCTCGCCCGTTGAGTCGATGGAGCTTCTCCAGGACAAGCTCGGAAAAACTCGCTCAAATGCCGAGTTCCTTGCTGCGATGAGCGGTTAGAAGCTTCCATTCCCGTCCGTATTCATGGGCCGCATTCGCATTCTCTCTGACAACGTCGCTAACAAAATCGCCGCCGGAGAGGTTGTTGAGCGGCCCGCCTCTGTCGTTAAAGAACTGCTCGAAAACTCGCTGGACGCAGGCGCGACAGAGATCCGCATCGATGCCGAAAATGCCGGTCGCCGTCTGCTCCGAATCCAAGATGACGGAAGCGGGATGCTACGCGATGACGCTCTTCTTGCCTTTGAACGCCACGCAACAAGCAAACTCAGCGACGTCAAAGATCTTCTCTCAATCTCAACTCTCGGCTTCCGTGGTGAGGCGCTTCCGTCCATTGCATCTGTCAGCCGGCTCTTGCTTGAAACCCGCAGTGCAGATCACGATTTGGGCACGGCAGTCGAGATCAATGGTGGCAAGCTCGTCCGTTGTGACGACATTGTTCGTCCGCAAGGAACCACAATCACTGTGCGCGACTTGTTCTTCAATGTCCCTGCGCGGAAGAAGTTTCTACGCTCCGATCAGACAGAGTTAGCCCACATCGGCTCGCTCGTCACTCACTACAGCTTGGGTCACCATGCTCGTCGGTTTGAGCTGTTTCACGAAGGTCGCGAGCTCCTAAGAGTCACACCTGTAGACAGCTTGTACGACCGCGCTTTTCAAGTCTTTGGATCCGGCATCATGGACGACTTAGTTTCGCTCGAAATTCGGTCAACCGAGCTCCACCTGCCGCCTCCGTACCTGCCCATCGGCGCTCGGGCAGCTGAACCGGTCGCTCCGGAAACAGCTTTGTTTACGGTCGAGGGTCTGGTCTCTGGCCCGCATGTTCAGAAGCTGAACCGAAATTCGATTTTCCTGTTTGTAAATGGGCGTCTTATTCGTGACAGACTCCTGCTTCATGCCATTTCCGCGGCGTACCACAACTTGATGCCCGCCGGATGTTATCCCTTCGCTCTGCTGTTTCTGAATTGTGACGCCGAAGAGGTCGACGTTAATGTTCATCCGTCTAAAACCGAAGTCCGCTTCCGGCACGGATCCTTCGTTCACGATTTCATCCGAGACACTCTTCGGGAACTGCTTATGCAGCATCGCCCGGCGTCGAGCATCCCTCTGCCGGTGTCGCCGATGCCAGTGCATGATTCCGCTCCCGACCACACGCCTGCACTTCGTACACCGGCTTTTCCAGATGCTCAGATGCAGCAGCGGGCCGCCACACTACCGTTCTCTGAATTTTCGGGCGCGCTCATTTCATATTCCGCTGACCTTGAAGCTCCACTTGAAACACAGCCCCTAGTCGAACCAGCAGAAGACGACGAAGCCTCGCTCACCGAAATCCACGTTCCGACGCCTCCTACCTTCGCCCGCCATCTTGAACCTCCGTCCCCGGTCGCGGCGCCAATCACCCAGCCTACTCGCACTAGTCGCGTTCCTGATACACACGGCCAACTTCCTCAGCTTCCACCCGATTGGGACCGTACGGATTCACTCGCAGCTTTGCCCGATTTGCGTCCTGTGGGGCAGTTGCACGACAGCTTCATCCTGGCTGCAGGTCGCGATGGCCTTTGGATCATCGACCAGCACGTCGCCCACGAACGCATTCTGTTTGAACAGGTTTTGCGCCAACGCTCGGCAGGAACTGTGGAAGTTCAGCAGCTCCTGATGCCGTTGGTTCTTCAGCTCACGCCTTCGCAGCAATTTGAATACGCGCGCATTGCTGACGAGCTGAATGCTTACGGGTTTGAAACAGAGCCTTTTGGCCAGCGCACCATTACAGTCAAATCAGCTCCCGCCGGAATCAGCACCTCAGACATCGAGCAGGTCATCTTTGAGGTCTTGGATATTACCGAAGTGGAGCTGCGTTCTGCATCGCTAGACGAAATCCGCAGAAACGTTTGCGCCACAATAGCTTGTCGCGCCGCGATCAAGGTCAACATGAAACTCGAGCCTGCCAAGATGGCGTGGCTAGTTCAGGCCCTTGCGCGATGCGAATATCCGATGACTTGTCCTCACGGGCGTCCTATCGCGCTCCGCTATAGCACGCGCGACATCCTCAAGAGCTTCCACCGGATCTAACCGCGCGCTACTCCCACTCGATCGTGCCCGGCGGCTTGTGGGTCAAATCGTAAAACACCGCACCAATCTCGGGTAAAATAAGCAACTTGTCCGTCAATTCCCGCAGCATAGGTGCGCTCATCAGGACCACATCAGCTGTCATGCCGTCCACTGAATTCACTGGCCGCAAAACAACCGATTCCCGATGTTCTTCGACACCCAAAGGCAACAGCACAACCGGGAACTGCCAAACTTTGTCTTCAAAGCCCGTCTCAAGGCAAAATGCCCGTACGATCGCATCCGCCTTCCTCAGCAAATCTAGTCGCTCACTCGTGGCAGTCGATTCGTATACGCGAAAATGGCCCAGATCCGAGGACTTCATCCCGCACACGCTTATCACCCGACTTATGTCAGATCGCCGGTTAACCAGCGCAGGCGCAAGCACCTCAATGTGCTCCATAGTTGGGAGACCGCGAAGCGCCAACACCGGATGATAACTGCGTAAATCACCCTTAACGCCCACCGAACTTACCGGCAAAAGCACACCGTCTTCAACAAAAGCTACTGATTGTTCACGATCGGAGCAGAGGCATCGTATGGCCAGCCCAGGACCGGGGAACGGATGTCTTGACAGCAGCTTCTCGGGAATATCAAGTTCGCGCCCAATCTCTCGCACCTCGTCCTTATAGAAGGACGTCAGTGGCTCGACTATCCGGCCGGTATCGATCAGAGCCTGAATGCCGGCAACACGATTATGATGAGTCTTAATCAGATCGGACTTAGTCGTGCCGCCGGATTCTATGGTGTCTGGATAGATGGTGCCCTGTCCTAAAATCCAGTGCCCGTCGAGGAAATGCTCACTCGCGAGAACGCGTTCCTGCACTCGCACAAACTGTTCGCCAATCGCGCGCCGCTTAGCTTCCGGATCATGCAGTCCTGCGAGAGCCTTCATAAACTCTGGAGCTGCCTCTTCCACCTGAAAGCGTTTTGCGCCAAGCTCGTGAAAAGCGTTTCGGACGAACTCAGTCTCGTCGCTGCGCATCAGTCCCGTGTCCACGTAAATGCCATGAACGCGATCGGCGCCCAGAGCTCGCAGGCACAGGGTGTAAGCTACCGTGGAATCAACCCCACCGCTAACGAAGAAGAAGACATTTCGGTACTTAGCAGCCGCCCGAATCTGGTCCTCGACCAAGGGTACCCGCTGTGCAACGTCCCAATCACTCTGCGCCCCGCATACGCCAAACACAAAGTTTTCCAGGATGCGCTTGCCAGCGTGCGTATGTACAACTTCGGGATGGAACTGAAGACCGTACAGCCGTCGACTGCCATCCGACATGGCTGCCGTTCCAGACGTTTCTGTCGAAGCAATAATTTGAAAACCGCTTGGTACGTCCGCAACCGTATCGCGATGGCTCATCCAGATTTGCGATTGGCTCACACCGCGCAGCAGTGGGTCATCAACTGTAACGTTTAGGTTTGCCAGCCCGTATTCTCCAAGTGCACCTCGCTCAACTTTGCCGCCTAGATGGTGGGCCAGAAGCTGGTGCCCATAGCAAATGCCGAGCACCGGAATACCCGCACGCAGAATTTCCGGATCAATATCGGGACAGCCCGGATCATAGACACTGCCTGGACCGCCAGAAATGATAATCCCCCGGCGCGAAGCCAGGTCCGAAGCAGAAGCCTCGCTGGGCTGAACATCGGCGTATACGCCCAGTTCACGCACTTTTCTCGCGATCAAATGCGTGTACTGGCCACCCGTATCGAGGACCGTAATCTGCGGGATCATCGAAGCCGGGTCGCAAACGCGATCTAGGTCGGGAGGGTCTTTCGTCGCGTGCGCGCTCAAATCGATGTGCCCGTGCGCTCGCCCAACGCTATCGGCTAGCCCGCTGTTTTTCGAAGCGCGATTTCGATTTAGCTAGCAAGTCGCCGGCTTTAGGCATAGCATCGACCGCGGCGGTCACTTCAGGGTCCTGCTCACTCTTTAGCTGTTCCGATTGCTCGAAACTGAAGGCTGTCATATACAGCTGGGCCCGAAGTTGATCCCGTATCCAGGTGTGATCTCGCGTCCAGTCCGCCTCGGAGAATTGCGCTCCCTGCTTTAAAAGAAAATCGTGAAAGTCGTTTAAGACTTGCTCATCGGGAACCCAGCCCTCCGGTAACTTAGTGTCCCTAGACGAGAAGAAGTGACTTGCAAAAGTGAATAGCCCATTCTTGCGATATACCTCCAGCTGAAGCTTGTCAGGCTTGGGCTCCGAAAACTTCTCGTCAGGCGTAATGCCGCCCCCGCCATATACAACTCGTCCCAAGTCCGTCTGCTTGACATCCGTAGGATCCTTAGTCTCGCCCCGTTTGCCGTAGTAGTAATCAAGAAACGAAATATTCGAATAATCTCTCTGGATCAATCGCCCACTGGGGGTGTAATAATGCTGAGTCGTTAGCGCGAGTCCCGTGTTATCGCTGAGCGGATAAACGGTCTGTACTAACCCCTTGCCGAAGGTTGTGTCACCCAGAATCCAAGCTCGATCGTGATCCTGCAGAGCGCCCGCAACAATCTCGGCCGCTGATGCTGAAAGGCGGCTTACCAGGACAACTATCGGATACCGCTGTCCGTACTGACTGCCGCGAGCCAGATACGGTTTTTCGGCGAAAGCCCGTCCGCGATGCGAAACCACTGTCTGACCGCGATCAAGCCAACGACCCGCAACACCGACACCTTCTTGCAGGAGACCGCCTGGATTGTCACGTAAGTCCAAGACCAAACCTTTGATGTTCTGCTCACCAAGGCGCGATAGGTTGTCCTCAACCTCCCGTTCCGTAGCCTCGTCCGAGAACTGCTCGATTCGCAGATAAGCGATGCTCGGCTTTACCCAAAAGGCGCGCTGCACACTGCCATGCTTAATTTCGTCACGCTCGACGTTGTAAGTCAGCGGCTTGTCCGACCCTTCTCGGGTTACAACGATTTGCACCTTTGTGCCGCGAGGACCCCGCAGCAGATCTGCGATTTCCTGGGTTGTAAGGTTATCCACGCGCTTGTCGTTCACTTCAACTAGCACGTCGCCCGGCCGGATGCCGGCACGATATGCAGGCGAGTCTCCGAATGGATGCATGACGACGGTTTTGCCTGTCCGGGGCTGCGGCCCGATTTGCATTCCAACGCCGTAGTACTTCCCCTGCTGATCCTCACGCATCGATGCAAACTCTTTCGGATCGAAGAAGTTCGAATGCGGATCAAGAGTACGCAACATGCCGGGGATGGCGCCCTTGTAAATGCCTTTATCGGCAGAGAGCTTTTCGGCGAAGTTCTGTTCAACTAGCCCATAGACTTTCGAGAACGAGTCCATGCTCGATTTCAGATCTTCGTCGGACGCTGGAACCTGGCGCTGCGAAGCGGCAGACACAATTCGCACACCGGGCGGGGTTATCAATCCGCCGATTATGGCGCAAGCTGCTAAAAAGAGGGGAACAAAAAGTAAATATCGCCTCTGGGACACATCAACCTCCCGGCTGTGTCTCCAGTATAGACGTAATCTGACGGCCATCGAGTGCGCGCAGCTACTGAGGCTTAAACTGCGGCCTTTGCTCGTTTCGCTATTGACGTCTCACGCCTGGATGCTTTCTTTGGTAACTCTTCCAAACGCCTTACTTGATCGCTCACACACACCAGAAACATCGGCTGCCGTGCCTGCTTTAACAGATCAATGATCCGATCCTGCTGATCTTCCAGGAAAAGACTTTTCCCGTCAGTCAACAAGTGCAGTTTGGAATCGGTCGACAAAACCTCTGCCAATCGCCTGCCCATCTCGCGCTGAAGAAATTTCAGAACTCTTCTGATCTTCTGCAATGAGAAGCCCTTACGTCTCAGCTCGGCAATGACCGTGATCTCGACTACTTCTTCAGGCAAATAGATGCGCTTGTGGCCTTCATGGCGCGGGGACACTACCTTCCGTTCATCCCACCATTGCAGCTGTCGCAAGCTAACCTGAGCAATCTTTGCTACGTCCGTGCTCGTGAAGGTTCGCTGGCCTTCCGGCAAATCAAGACGAACCTTCCGTGTTTTGAACATAATGGCCAGTTTCCGTTTGGACTCACCGACTCACCAAATTGTACTAGACAAACGGCAATAGTCAATGAAGTTTCTTTTTGGCCTGGCTTTCTCAAGCAAAAATCCGGCGGAGCTCCTATCCACCTCCCACAAATTGGACAATCTCGATCGTCGATCCGCCCAGCACCGGGGTCCGTTCCCAGTCGCGCTTCCGCACAATTACACGGTCCATTTCCACCGCCACTCGGTCTGATTCTATCCCCAACAAGCGCAGCAAAGTTGCCACATTTTGATCCGCTGCCACCTGCTGAGGTGCACCATTGATTAAGATGTCAACGCTTTCTGGTGGCATTTCCGTTTGACACTTCTGTTCGACCTCATTATATTTAATTTCACCTTCTAACCCGAATTGATACGCTTGTACTAGTCCGTCATGCCTACCTCATACGCAGCGACTTATCTGCCGGTACTTTTTCAGATTTTGATCGCCTTCGCTGTGGCCGGGGGAATGATCGGCGCTTCCGCAATCCTGGGCCGACGGGTTAAAGACCTGGTTAAATCTACACCTTACGAATCGGGCATGAAGCCGATCGGCAATGCACGCGAACGTTTCAGCGTGAAGTTCTACATGGTCGCGATGGTTTTCATCCTGTTCGACATCGAAGCAATCTTCCTTTACCCTTGGGCGGTTGTGTACCGGGAACTCAAGCTGTTTGCCTTCTTCGAAATGCTGCTCTTCGTTGTTTTAGTTCTCTGCGGTTTCTTCTACATCTGGAAAAAAGGAGTCCTAGACTGGTCCGTAGAGCAACAACACTTGGACAGTTCACGGGAAACCAAACGTGCTGCCTGATTCCATCTCAGAAAATCCCACCGCGTCTGAATTAGACCGGCTGTTCCCGGGCACCATTTTGCAAGGCAAGGCGGATGGCCGTGAACTCCAACTGACTCTCGGCCCAGACCACATCGTCAGCATCTGTCGTGCTTTGAAGTCCTCGTACGGATTCGAACGCGTCAGCGCCATCACTGCCATCGACTGGTGGCCGCGACAGCCCCGCTTCCAGGTCGTGTACTTATTGCACTCGATCCGCAACAACGCTCGCGTTCGAATTACGCTGGCCGTTGAGGAGAACGAAAGCGTTGAGTCCGTAACGTCTATTTGGCGCGGGGCTAATTGGTACGAGCGCGAGGTCTTCGATCTGTTTGGAATTACGTTCCGAGATCACCCGAACCTCGAACGCATCATGATGCCGGCCGACTGGGAAGGTAACCCGCTCCGAAAAGATTATCCTGTTCACGGCCACAAATATTCCTACTCAGATGAGTAAGCCTCACCCGCAAGAGTGGCCGCCGAGTTACCTTGCGTTTCTGCTGGTATCTGACAGCCCTATCGGTATTGCACACTGGTTCCTTCAGGAGAATTCATGATTGAGGGTCTTTCCCATGTAGCTTCTCTGGACGCTGATCACGAGCTTCGCGCTCCCGATCCGTCTGAGTATGAGGCATCGCCCATTTCGCCGACAAGTGCGCGTCGGATGACGCTCAACATGGGGCCGCAGCATCCATCTACCCACGGCGTGCTTCGCGTTTTGATCGAACTAGATGGTGAGACGATCACCAACGCGCGTCCTGAAATCGGCTTCCTGCATACCGGCATCGAGAAACAGTTCGAAACGAACGACTACCAACAGGGCGTCACGTTGACCGATCGCGTTGATTATCTGGCAAACTTATCTAATAATCAGTGCTACGTCATCGCCGTTGAACGCCTCCTCAATCTTGAAGTGCCCGAAGCTGTTAAGTGGATGCGTGTCCTGCTTTGCGAACTAACCCGCATTGCGAGTCACCTTGTTTGGCTCGGCACTCATGCGCTCGACATTGGCGCGATGAGCGTCTATTTCTACTGTTTCCGCGAGCGCGAAGAGATCCTCAAGATCTTCGAAATGTTCTCCGGCCAGCGGATGATGACCAGCTATATCCGCATCGGAGGCCTTTCGCTTGAACCGCCTCGCGGCTGGCAGCGCGTTGTAGCGACTGTCTACAGCCGTCTCATCACGGCTATCCAAGAGCTTGAAGATCTACTCACAGCCAACCCCATCTGGATGACTCGCACCAAGGGAGTCGGCGTGTTCCCGCTCGAAGACATGATCGAGCTCGGCGTCACCGGTCCGATGCTACGCGCCGCGGGTCTCAAGTTGGACGTTCGAAAAGACGAACCGTATTCTGCATATTCAGCCTTCGATTTTGAGATTCCGACCCGCACAACCAACGACGTCTACGCTCGATACGAAGTTCGGATGGAGGAAATGCGGCAGAGCTTGCGCATCGTGAAGCAGGCCCTCGACGGGATGCCTCCCGGTCCGTGGCGTGCCGATGCTCCCAAAATTGTTCTGCCTGACCGCGAAAAGATGAAGACTCAAATGGAGGCCCTCATCTATCACTTCAAAATAGTGACGGAAGGCTTCCGTGTTCCTGAGGGCGCGGTCTACCAGGTGATTGAGTCTCCTCGGGGTGAACTCGGCTACTTAGTCGTCAGTGATGGTACAGCCAAACCCCATCGTGTTTTCATGCGCACTCCAAGCTACGGCAATCTCCAGTCCCTTGGGGCCATGCTCGACGGCGTAGTCATTGCTGATTCCATCGCCATCATGGGCAGCATGGACTTTGTTCTCGGAGACGTCGACCGCTAACCGCCATGATTTTTTCTCCCACGCTTGAAGAACGGTTTGCAAAGCTTCTAACCAGCTATCCGCCTGGCCGCACTCGCTCAGCGATCGTTCCAATGTTGATTTATGCCCAGGACGAGATTGGTCAGGTCTCGCCGGAACTGATTGACGAAGTAGCTAAGCGCTGCGGTGTTAACCGCCTGCAGGTAGACGAAGTTATCGGCTACTATTCAATGCTTCACCGCAAGCCGCTTGGCACTTTTCACGTCCAGGTTTGCACAAATATTTCTTGCTTGGCTGTGGGTGGCGAGCAGTTGTACGAGCATGCCAGCCGCACTTTGAAACTCAAGAATAAGCAAGTCTCCTCAGACGGTCTAATCTCGCTCGAAGAAGTGGAATGCATGGGCGCTTGTTCCTGGGCGCCGGCGATCCAGATCAATTACGACTTTCACCACAACGTCACGCCCGAGCGCTTCGATCAACTCATGGCGGCCCTGCGCGACGGTTCTTATGGCCCGCCTGCCGCTTACAACGCACTCCCGAAAATGGGCAACGCTCAGCCCCAATCTCAACTTGGTGCCATGCCGCTCAATAACGATCGCCCTCACGTTTCCGCGAACGGATCCGACAACGGAAAGGTCTCCTAGTCACCATGATCTTCAATGAGCCCAGCCCGCTGGAAACAAAGATCCTCACCCGGCGATTCCAGTTGCCGAATTGTGCGTCGATCGACACTTATCTCGCTACCGATGGCTATGTTGCGTTGCGCAAAGCCATCGAGATGACGCCCGAAGCAATCATCGACGAGGTCAAAAATTCTGCTCTTCGTGGTCGCGGTGGCGCGGGTTTTCCGACCGGCTTGAAGTGGAGTTTCGTTCCCCGCAACACCGGCAAACCTAGCTATATCATCTGTAACTCCGACGAGAGCGAACCCGGCACCTGCAAAGACCGTTTGCTAATGGAGAACGACCCTCATCAGCTAATTGAGGGCATGCTGATCGCCGGAAAGACCGTTAGCTCGAATAAGGGCTACATCTTTATTCGCGGTGAGTATCGCTATCTTTTTCCTATTGTTGATAAGGCCATCGCTGAAGCCTATCAGCATGGATTTCTGGGCAAAAACATCCTGGGTTCTGGCTGGGATTTCGATCTTTACACCCACACCGGAGCAGGTGCTTACGAATGCGGTGAGGAATCGGCTCTGCTTGAGTCTCTCGAGGGCAAGCGCGGCATCCCGCGTCTCAAGCCTCCTTTTCCGGCCGTCGTTGGTGCGTTCCAATCACCTACAATTCTGAATAACTGCGAGACCTTCGCCGCCGTTCCCGTCATCATTCGCGATGGCGCCGCAGCCTATGCTGCTCTGGGTACTCCCAAGAATGGCGGTACTCGTCTGCTCTGCGTCTCGGGTCACGTCAACAAACCCGGCGTCTACGAATTGCCGCTCGGCTTCCCACTCATGCGCCTGATCAACGAGGTTTGCGGCGGCATGCGGAACGGCAAGAAGCTCAAAGCCGTTATTCCCGGCGGTTCATCTGCGCCGGTTTTGAAAGCAGACGAATGCGACATTCTGCTCGACTACGATTCTATTGCTAAGGCCAAGTCCATGGCTGGTTCCGGCGGCATTGTTGTTCTTGATGAAGACACCGACATGGTCGGAATGGCGCTTCGAACCATTAAGTTCTACGCTCACGAAAGTTGTGGTTGGTGTATCCCTTGCCGCGAAGGCACCACTTGGTTGAAAAAGGTTCTCAGCCGCTTCCACGAAGGCGAAGGTAAGGCCAGCGATATAGAACTTATCGAAGAGCTCTCGAACAATATGCTAGGCCGTACGTTCTGCGCCTTGGGCGACGCTGCTGCCATGCCTACGACCGGCTTTATCACCAAATTCCGAGACGAGTTCGAGGCCTATCTGCGCAACGGTACACGCGCCGGCAAGCCCGAGCTGGTCAACATCTAGAAATCAACTATGGCCGATCCAGTAAATTTCACGATCGACGGTCATCAGGTCCAGGCAGCCGCCGGTACCTTGCTGATCAATGCTGCTAAACAGGCAGGCATCGAGATTCCCGCGTTCTGTTACTACGATGGACTTACCCTGCAGGCTGCGTGCCGCATGTGTCTCGTCGAAGTTGAAAAAACTCCTAAGCTGCAGGTTGCCTGCACGCTTCCCGTTGCCGAAGGCATGGTCGTCCGTACCGATTCGGACGTTGTTCGAGGTGCCCGTAAAGGCATGCTCGAATTCCTTTTAACCAACCACCCGCTCGACTGCCCTGTCTGCGACAAAGGTGGTGAATGCGAACTCCAGGACATGGTTTTCCGTTACGGCGCTGGCCAAAGCCGCTTCGTCGAGCAGAAAATGCACGTCGACGAAAAGCAGTGGTCGCCTATCGTTTTCTACGATGCGCCCCGCTGCATCCTTTGCTATCGCTGCGTGCGTGTCTGCAACGAAGGCTTGGGCGTCAACGCGCTTGGCGTTGGCAACCGAGGTGCCGCGGCCGAAATCGTCCCCAACATGGGCGACCACCTCGAGTGCGACGAGTGCGGCGCGTGTATCGACATTTGTCCCGTCGGTGCTCTTACCAGCGGAACCTATCGCTATAAAACACGCCCCTGGGAAATGGAACATACGGGCACGATTTGCACCCATTGCTCTAATGGTTGCAAAACGACTCTCGGTGTTCGCAATGGCGAAATTCAACGTGCCAATAGCCGTGACGGCTCCGGTATCAATGGCGAGTTTCTCTGCGTAAAAGGCCGTTACGCATACGACTTTACTGCTCATCCGGACCGTCTTTTGGCTCCGCTCGTCCGTGTCAATGGTGAGCTGAAACCTGCCTCTTGGGCCATTGCGCTGGCGACGGTTTCGAAGAAGTTCTCTGAGCTTCGAGCTCGCGGCGGCAAATTCGCTGTGATTGGCTCCAACCACACCAGCAATGAAGAACATTACCTGCTTCAGAAGTTCGCCAGAAAGATTCTGAAGACCAACAACATCGACCACCATCGCACCGGTGATGTGCCCTCTTTGCTCGATGCCCTCAGCGGTAAGCAGAACGCGCTTGCCACAGTTGGCGATCTCTACAACACCAAGGCCGCTCTTGTGATTGGAAGCGATCTGGCTCAGGAACAGCCGCTGCTCGCGTACCAGCTTCGTGCCAATTGGCGTCATCATAAGGCGCGTATTCACACGCTCACGCCTGGTCCTGTCCGTGAAGCGAATTACGCGGCCAGCTCAACCCGATACGGGAAGGGCGGGGAACTCCAGGCGCTCGAAGCCCTCCGCGAGACATTGTCAAAAGAGCCTGAGCTCGTCATCCTCTTTGGCTCCGTGATCAAAGCCGACGGTATCCGCTCCCTGGTTGCGTTCGGAGACTCTCTCGGCATCCCAGTCAAGTACGTCTGTCTGGTTGACTATTCAAATTCCCGGGGCGCATCCGATATGGGTCTCTCTCCCGACCTGCTCCCCGGCTATCACAGAGTCAGCGAGGCTGGTCTCGACACAGGTCTCAACTACGATCAGATTTTGAGCGCTACGAACCTGGATGCTCTCTGGGTTGTCGGCGCTAACCCTGCGTCCCGGCACACTCTCGCCGCGGCTGGAACCTTCATCGTGGTGCAGGACATGTTCCTGACCGAAACTGCAAAGCGCGCCGATGTTGTCTTCCCTGCCGCTTCTGCCTACGAAAAGGAAGGTACAGTCACCAACGTCTGCGGCGAGGTACAAAAGCTTCAAAAGGGAGCCACTAAAATGGGTCCCAAGACTGACAGCGAAATCTTCGCGCTTCTCGCAAAGGAAATGCGCGAGGACCTCGGCGCTGTCAAGCCCGCTGCCGTGTTCGCCGAAATTCGGAACACGGTCCCCGGCTACAATGTGCCACTCGCCGTCATCGAAACTGGCGGCGCTTTCCCAACCGCTGCAGTCAACGGCCATGTCTCAACAATGACGCCGCCCGAGCTCATCCGCTCCGCGCGCAATACTCTCTTCACTTCTGGCACGCTTGGCCGTTATTCCAACATGCTGAACTCTGTTATGGAATCGCCCGGTGGTCTCTATGGCGAGACTACTGCACCTGAGCCGGTCCCGCCTCCAGGAACCGTCACTGTCTAGAAAACACGGGCCACTACGATGACCACTTTTATCGTTATTACCCTGATCAAGATGGCGATCGTCTTCGGTGTGCTGATGACGACCCTTGCCTACCTACAGTGGGTCGAGCGCAAGGTCCTCGCCCACATTCAGTCCCGCACCGGCCCATTGCGTGTCGGACCTCATGGCCTCATGCAACCTCTGGCCGACGTGTTCAAGCTTCTGACGAAAGAGGATCTGCTTCCGCCCTACGTCAACCGTTTCTTCTTCCTGCTTGCACCCTTCATCGCCGTCTCCCTAGCGCTGATAACGATCTCGATCATTCCGTTTGGCCCCGAAGTCACCATCTTCGGCTATCACACATTCCTTCAAATCACCGACATCAACGTTGGTGTGCTGTTCGTCCTTGCCATCACCGCCATCAGCGTATACGGTGTTGCTCTTGCAGGCTGGTCGTCTAACAATAAATACTCACTTCTCGGTGGCCTTCGCAGCAGTGCCCAACTCATTAGTTACGAATTGCCCATGACTTTGGCCATCGTTGCCCCGCTTCTGCTCGTCAACCAACTCAGTTTTCGTGGGATTGTGGACGGCCAGGCTGGTTATGCGCTCGGATTCATCCCACGGTGGTCGATTTTCCAAGGTCCCTTCCCGCAAATCTTTGGATTCACCATTTTCTTGATTTCAGCTTTCGCCGAAACCAATCGCATCCCATTTGATCTGCCCGAAGCCGAAAACGAGCTTGTCGCCGGATATCACACCGAGTACAGCAGCATGAAGTTCGCCTGTTTCTTCATGGCCGAATACGCCAGTATGATCAACATATGTTGTGTGGCCACCCTGCTATTCCTAGGCGGTTGGCACCCTCTCTTTCCCGCACCGTATTCCGATTGGGTTCCTTCGCTCGTTTTGTTCCTTGGGGCTCTGGCGCTCTTCTTCTACGGTGTCGAGAACGTTCGTAAGGGCGATCGCATCTCCTTTCCTCTGTTCGGTATTGCCTTTCTGGTTCTGGCCGCCGTCTTTGCCGTTCCGCTTCTGCAACCCGTGCTCGTCCCGATTTTTTGGTTTGCCAGCAAGGTCGGTTTTCTGTTATTCGTCTTCATTTGGATTCGCGGCACACTCCCGCGCTTCCGCTACGACCAGCTCATGAAGTTCGCCTGGACCTTCCTCTTTCCAGTCGCGCTGGTCAATCTTTTGATCACCGCATTTGCTGTGGCCATCACGACCAAATAATCAGACCAATGGATACCTTCCTCTTTATCGTCTTCGCCCTTGTCGCCATCGGCTGTGCCTTGAATCTGATTTTTCAAACGCACCCAATCTCCAGCGCTCTGTCCCTGATCGGCGTCATGGGGTCTATCGCGGTACTGTATCTGCTACTCGGCGCTGAGTTCATCGCCATGGCCCAGATTATCGTTTACGGCGGTGCGGTCATGGTGCTGTTCATCTTCGTCATTATGCTGCTGAACGCGGGCGCTGAAAAGAAATCCGGTAAGTCCTGGTTCGCGCAGATCGCCGGTCTTCCTCTGCTCTTGGCGTTCGTCTCGCTCCTTGGATTCTTAATCCGTGGCGTTCTGCCGGTAATGCGCACTGTCGAATTCGGCAGCTTCGTCCAAGGCACAGCTCAGCAAATCGGCCGTGTCCTCTTTACTGAATACCTGTTGCCGTTCGAGCTCACATCCGTCCTCATCCTGATCGCACTGATTGGAGCGGTTGTACTCGCTCAAAAGGAGATCGAGTAGTGCCGCAAGTCTCTCTATCCTGGTACCTTCTGCTGAGCGCTATCCTGTTTACGCTCGGTGTCGCCGGCTTCCTCTACCGCAGAAGCATTATCACGGTTTTCATGTCAATCGAGCTCATGCTCAATGCCGTCAACCTCAGCTTCGTCACCTTCTCTTATCAACTGCGCCAAATCGACGGTCATATCTATTCGTTCTTTGTGATGGTAGTCGCCGCCGCTGAAGCTGCCGTCGGCCTCGCCATCATCCTCACGGTTTTCAAAAACCGAGGAACCTTGCAAATCGATGAGGTCGATTCGCTAAAACTGTAACGCCCCGGCCCCCATGAACCTCTGGCTCATTCCCTTCTTCCCTCTTATCGGATTTCTGATTAACGGCCTGCTCGGTCGCCGGCTCTCGAAGCCCATCGTGAACCTCGTTGCGGTCGGCTCTGTCGCGGCGTCGTTCGCGTACGTGTTGCTGGTCATCTCGCGAATCTACCCAATTACCGGGCCCCTGATCGAACACGACTTCACCTGGATTCAGAGCGGCACTCTCAACATTGGCTTCGATCTCTTTGTCGATCGCCTCACCGCGCTGATGCTCTTGATCGTCACTGGCGTCGGGCTTCTGATCCACACATATTCGATCGGCTATATGTCGCACGAAGAGGGTTACAGCCGGTTTTTCTGCTACTTGAATCTGTTCATGTTTTTCATGCTGATTCTGGTCCTGTCGTCTAACTTCCTGCTCATGTTTGTGGGCTGGGAAGGTGTCGGACTCTGCAGCTATCTGCTGATCGGCTTCTACTTCCTCGAAGGGTTCGCGAACGATGCAGCGAAGAAGGCGTTCGTCGTAAACCGCATCGGTGACTTCGGCTTTTCATTAGGCGTCTTCCTCATCTTTGCCGTCTTTAAGACGCTTGATTTCGGGCGCATTGCTGCTGCAGTTAACACCATGCCGGTCGAAGCACAAGCTGGGACGCTGACGGCCATCACATTACTTCTTTTCGTTGGTGCCACCGGTAAGTCCGCGCAGATTCCTCTGTATGTCTGGCTACCCGACGCTATGGCCGGGCCGACGCCTGTCTCCGCCCTCATCCACGCCGCAACCATGGTGACCGCTGGCGTCTACATGATCGCGAGGGTGTCGTTCTTGTACGACCACACGCCGACTACCATGACCATCGTCGCCGTCATTGGGCTTCTGACGGCAGTCATGGCTGCAACTATCGGCATCACTCAGAACGACATCAAGAAAGTTTTCGCCTACTCGACAGTCTCCCAACTCGGTTACATGTTTCTCGGCCTCGGCCTTGGCGCATACTCGGCCAGCATGTTCCACGTCATGACGCACGCCTTCTTCAAAGCGCTGCTCTTCCTGGGTGCCGGTTCCGTCATTCATGGTCTCAGCGGCGAACAGGATCTTCGGCACATGGGCGGTCTGCGTAAGGCCATGCCGATCACCTGCTACACGCTCCTGATTGCCAGCCTCGCCATCTCCGGTTTCCCGTTCCTCTCGGGCTTTTATAGTAAGGACGCAATCCTATCGGCCGCCTATGTTCACGCGCCCTGGATGTTCTGGGTGGGCGCTATCACTGCCGGTATCACTGCGTTCTATGTTTTCCGCGCCTTCTTTCTGACCTTCGCTGGCACCTATCGCGGTCATCACCATCCGCATGAGTCACCCTTCTCCATGACAGGACCGCTCATCGCACTAGCTGTTTTGTCGGCCATCGGCGGATTCTTGAGCGTGCCCAAATGGCTCAGCCCTGCTTATCCCCTAGCCGAGCAAGAAAACCTGACCCCCATGATTATCTCGGCTACCTTCGGCCTCGTTGGCATCGCAGTCGCCTACTTCATGTATGTGCTCCGGCCGGGCATGGCAAAATCCATCGCCACCTCCATGGGTCCGCTCAATACGCTGATCGGGAACAAGTACTACGTCGACGAAATTTATAACACGGTAATTGTCAAGCCGCTCGAAGGCATCTCCAGTTTGGTGCTGTGGAAGGGCATGGATCAGGGGATCGTCGATGGCGGGGTCAACGGTTTCGCCCGCTTGCTCGGCAGCGCTGGCGGCGTTCTTCGTCAGCTGCAATCGGGCAGCATTCGGAATTACGCCACTTGGGTCATAGCCGGGTCGCTTCTGGTTATTTTCGTCCTCGGCTTCGCTGGAGGTGCACGTTGACTCCTCTTACCTTCGTCCTGTTTCTGCCTCTGGTAGGCTTCTTGATCATACTGCTTCTGCCGCGTGAGTCAAAGCTCGCTTATCCAGTTGCGCTCGGGACATCGCTGGTTACGTTCCTCATCTCTTTTGGACTCATCGGCGCGGTAACGAAATCACCTACACTCTTCACCAATGTCATCGACATGGCTTGGATCGACAGCCCGGCTCTTTCCATCCGCTTCCACCTCGGCGTCGATGGAATCAACATTTGGTTGTTGCTGCTGACGGCGTTGCTACTGCCCATTGCCATCTGGTTCGCCAACGACTACATCCGCGACAGCCGCAAATCATTCTTCGCCCTGCTGCTTCTCTTCGAATTTGGGCTCATCGGCGTCTTTTCCGCGATCGACCTCTTTGCCTTCTATGTCTTCTGGGAAGTCGCGCTCATCCCCATGTACCTGATGGTTGGTGGCTGGGGTGGTTCGCGTCGGGGCTATGCAGCCGTCAAGTTTTTCCTTTTCACTTTCGCCGGTTCGGTTCTCATGCTGGCCTCCATTATTTACCTGCACAGCCTGACGCATACCTTCGATTACGAAGCCATTCTCAGCGGTCTCAACTCAGGGCAGATCATTCTCAATCCGACGCAGCAGCTCTACTTGTTCCTTGGCTTCTTCGCTGCCTTCGCTGTCAAAGTCCCGATCTTCCCGTTCCATACGTGGCTACCAGTCACTTACGTCGAAGCACCCGCACCTGCCACGTTCCTGCTAGCCGCCATCATGTCCAAGATGGGCTGTTACGGACTGATCCGCTTCTGCCCGGTTCTCTTCCCGATTGCCGCACATCAGTGTGCCGGCTGGATCGTCGTTCTGGCCATTATCGGCATCATCTACGGAGCTCTTCTCGCTCTCATCCAGCCCAACATCAAACGGCTCATTGCTTATTCATCCGTCAGCCACCTTGGTTTTATTGTTCTCGGCATCTTCACCCTTAGCCAGCAAGGTTATGACGGAGCTGTGTTTCAGATGATCGCTCACGGTCTCTCTACTGGCGCGCTCTTCCTGCTCGCCGGCTATCTCGAACGACGTCGCGGATCTCTGGAAATTGCGGACTACGGTGGTATTGCCACTACCGCCCCCGGTTTTGCCATCGCCTTTATGATCGCCATGCTCGCCAGCATCGGCTTGCCTGCTCTCTGCAACTTCATTGGCGAATATCTTGTTCTCCAGGGCGCAGCTCTCGTTCATTTTTCCTGGGCTGCCTGGGCCGCAGTCGGCGTTATTCTCTCCGCCGCATACATGCTCTGGATGTACCAGCGAACGTTCCTCGGCAGGCCCGGTCAAAGCAGCATGACCCTTCCCGACCTGACGCGGGCTGAATGGGTTCCCTTGTTGCCCTTGATCCTTCTCATGGTGTGGCTCGGCAGCTACGCCCAAACATTCATGCCGCCCATCTCGGCCGCGACCGCACACTTGCTCGATCAGACTCGACTCAACGACGTGTATAAAGTCAAGCTCTCAACTCCTCAATCGACTCAGACTGCCCAGGTAAATCCAACCCGCGAGGTCCGCCACGATGCTCGGTGACTTCCTTCCACACTCCGTTGAATACATCAGGTTCTTGCCCGAGATCGTTCTCACTATCTTCGGCACCATCATCATGGTGCTCGAGGCCATTACGACCCAGAAGCAGAAGACGGCTCTTGGGGTCGCTGCGCTAGTCGGCATCGCGACTGCTTTCATCGCCAACGTCATGGCCTTTGACAATCCCGGCCAAGCCTTCCAGAACATGATCGTTGTCGATGGCTACGGCACCTTCTTCCGCGGTCTCGTCCTAGTCGTCGGGTTCCTCTGCATCCTACCGTCCTTTAGTTACTTGATCCGCGAGAAAGCGCAAACTGGCGAATATTACGCGCTCATTCTGTTCTCGCTTGTCGGGCAATGCGTGCTGGCCACGGCGAATGACTTGATCATGGTCTTCATCGGTCTCGAGATTTCATCTATCGCGACCTACATCCTCGCCGGCTTCCTTCGCGACGACAAGCGCAACAACGAATCGGCCTTAAAGTACTTTTTACTTGGCTCGTTCGCGACGGCCTTCTTGCTGTATGGAATCGCTTGGATTTACGGCATCATCGGTTCGACCAACATCGACGAGATTCACCGCGTTCTTTCCGGCGCAACACCCGCCCGTCCATCAGTCGTTCTTGCCGGTCTTGCCGCCGCTCTCATGTTCGTGGGCTTCGCATTCAAAGTGTCCGTCGCTCCATTCCAAATTTGGGCGCCGGATGTCTACCAAGGAGCCGCCGCCCCCGTTAGCGCGTTCATGTCCGCTGGTCCTAAAGCCGCCGCCTTCGCGATCTTTTTCCGCGTCTTCATGAATTCGTTCTCGCCTTTGACCGATCGTTGGGTTCCACTGGTTTGGGGTTGCGCCTTGCTCACCATGTTTGTCGGCAACCTTGCCGCGTTAAAGCAGACCAACGTCAAACGACTGCTCGGCTACAGCTCTATCGCGCATGCCGGTTATATCCTCGTAGCGCTCACCGCTCACTCGCAAATCGGAATGGCAGCCAGCATGTTCTATCTCGCCTCATACGCGCTCATGAACATCGGAGCATTCGCCGTCATCAGCTACGTGGCGGCGCGCAACGAACGCTACGTTCGGATCGAAGATCTTGCTGGCCTAGGTCAACGCCAACCAGTAGTTGCGGCCCTCTTGAGCATCTTCGTCTTCTCGCTTATCGGCGTTCCACCCACAGGAGGATTTTTCGCCAAGTTCTACATTTTCCAGGCTGCGTTGAGTGCTCACCTGGTCTGGCTCACGGTCCTCGGCTTTATTAACAGCGCCATTGCCGCTTACTATTACTTGAAGATCATCGTTGCCGTTTATATGCGCGACCCATCTGGCGTTCAGCCCCCGCTCGAACCGATAGCCGCAGGCACTCGCATCGCCATCTGGGCCTCCGCAATCGGCATCATGGTTCTGGGCATCTTCCCCTCAGCTCTACTGTCATTCGCGTCTTCCTCAGCTGCGGCATTTCGCTAAAGCTTAAAAGTGTCGGGTCAGGTCCGCGATGCTCGTTACCCGCAGCAATCGTGGATGCTCTTCTGGAATTTGGGCCCGCTCCAGTGTCCACGTTCGTGCGTGCGGAACAAACACTGCTTTGAGTCCCGCCTCTAACGCTGGATTAATATCCGACTTCGGCGAGTTCCCGATCATCCATGTCCGCTCAGCCGCAAAGCCGCGAGTTTCTGTCAGGTGCCGATACGCTTCGACATTCTTCTCTTTCACGATCCCCGCACCATTGAAGTACCGTGCTAACCCCGAGCTGTCGATCTTGAACTGTTGCTCATCATGGTCGCCCTTCGTGAAAATCGTTAGGTGATGACGCTCTGCCAGTACGGGCAGAGTCTCCGCCACCCCCGGTATCAGCTCCAGCGGTTTACTTAAGATTTCGTACGCAAACTCTTTCACTACTCGAAGGTCGCGTTCCGAAATATCTCGCTCCGTCAAGTGCTCGAAACATCGCGCCAGATTCTCTGCAAAATTCTTTGACCCGTAGCCGTTTACTTTCGCGTTCGCAATCTCAATCTCGTCCAACACGCCTCGCACTTGATCCGGCGTCATCGACGTGTGCGCCAGATATTCACAGAACTGCTCGAAGGCCTCTTCAAAGTAGATGTTGTTCTCCCAAAGCGTATCGTCCGCATCGAAGATCAAGTTCTGCCGATCCACCCTCATCGCTCCTATACTCTGACTACTCCTTGTAGTGCTTCGCGTGTCCATTCAGCGGAGCCACTCGCTTCGCCAGCAGCGTTTTCTCCCGCTCCCGCAGATATTCCGGAAACGTCGTTACCAGGAACTCAAGCCGCTCCACTTCCGATCGCAGCGACAACATGAGCTGACGCTTGTCCAAATCCGCGATGATTTGCCCCAGCTGAAAGCTCAGTTGCTTGCCCTCAAGGTTTGGCTCCACCATCACTTGCGGCTCTTCCAATTTCCGCAGTGCTTCAAATCCTCCCACAGCCTTCTGTCGCAAAACCTCCGGCGCAGTTGTGACATCCTCGTCATTGAAGAACTCAACATCGGCCCGCAAATAAGCCTTCTCTTCATCCAGGCTGACCACGTTGAATCGCCGCTGCCCAATTGCCAGCAGGTCCATTCGGCCGTCCGGATATCGTTGCAGCACGCGCTCCACCGCTGCCATGCAGCCGACGCTGACGATTCCCTGGTCCTTCGCTAGCACGACCCCAAACTCCTTTGTCCCAGCCATGACGTCGCTGATCATTTCGCGATACCGCGGCTCAAAGATATGCAACGGCAGCGCCGTCCCTGGTAGAAGGACAACCGACAAGGGAAACAAAGGTACAAGCTCGGTCGCCATCTTCCCATTATGAAGGCCCCACACGGTTGGCCGAAGTACGTCGAAGTATATACTGGGCAAACCGGAGCTATGCCTTCGCAACAGCCCACCCGCCGCGGCCGATGACCCTCAAGCTGAAACGCACTCCCGGTCTTTATCTCGTCGGCTTCATGGGTTGCGGCAAATCCACAATTGGTCGTTACCTGGCCGATGCTCTGGGCTGGTCGTTCGTGGATATTGACTCGGAGATAGAGCGTAAGCAGGGTAAAACTATTTCAGAAATCTTCGTTCAAAACGGCGAACTGAACTTCCGCGATCTGGAAACTGAAGCAATTCGTTCTTCCGTCCATTACGTCCAGGCCGGTATGCCATGCGTCTATGCCCTCGGAGGAGGCGCATTCGTCCAGCCCCGTAATTGGGAGCTTATCGAAAACAACGGAGTGACCGTTTGGCTCGACTGTCCTCTCGAAGTGATCCGCGAGCGTCTCGGTCACTGCTCCAATCGCCCGCTAGCCCGCGATGCTGCGGGCCTAACCCAGCTGTACGCCGACCGGCGTCCTCTCTACAGCCGTGCTGATTATCGAGTCGAGATCACTTCCGACGACGTAAGCGAAACCATCACAGCCATTCTCGGCCTGCCAATTTTTTGAGCTCTCGCAATTCCTCTGCGGCTTCTTTCCCTCGTGACCGGCTCCGCCGCAATGCACTCGCCATCTGGAACGCCGCGCTTGCAGCGGCTGACGCTCGTCATGCAGTCACGAGAATCCTACGTACAAACCCGATTCCGGCCCAAAAGTACGACCGCATCTTTATGGTGGCTGTCGGCAAAGCAGCAGCTTCCATGGCCGCCGCTGTCCAGCAGAATCTAGGGCACCGTCTCACCGATGGCATTGTCGTCACCAAGCACGGCCACGCAACTGAGCACCTTCCTGGCCTCACCACGTTCGAAGCGGGCCATCCCGTCCCCGACGCTCAGGGTGTTGCCGCGGCCGCTTCCGTCGAATCTCTTCTCCGCGAACTGAACGCCCAAGACCTACTCATCGCCGCTATCTCCGGTGGAGCCTCTGCTCTGCTGCCCGCACCTGTTGCGCCCCTCACGCTCTTGCACAAGCAGCGCACCACTGACTTGCTACTCCGTGCGGGTGCCGACATATTCGAGCTCAACACAGTTCGCAAACACTTGTCTCGCTTCAAAGGAGGTCAACTCGCCGCGCTGGCTTGGCCCGCAACGGTCACCTCGCTCTTGTTATCCGACGTTATTGGCGATGACTATTCGGTGATCGGCTCCGGTCTCACCGCGCCAGATCCGTCCACATTCAACGAAGCGCTTCACGTTTTCGCCAAATACAAGCTGAGCGCCAAGATCCCTGCACCCGTCTTGCGGCACCTACAAAGCGGAGCAACCGGCGCCCTTCCCGAAACGCCCAAGCCTCGGAGCCCTCTCTTCAAAAACGTTACGAACACAATCGTTGCCAGTAACCGCATGGCCCTGGACGCCGCTGCGCGCCACGCTCATACCCTCGGCTACAATCCGCTCATTCTCTCCAGCTCCTTCCAGGGTGAAACCCGCGAAGTGGCCCGTGCCTGCGCCGCAATCTTGAGAGAAATTGTGGCGTCCGGCAATCCTGTTCGGCGCCCGACGTGCCTTCTCGCGGGAGGCGAGACAACAGTCTCAGTCAAAGGCTCAGGCAAAGGTGGACGGAATCAGGAGTGGGCTCTCGCGTCCGCCTTGGCTATCGAAGGCCTCCCTCGATGCCTAGTTCTCAGCGGCGGCAGTGACGGTACCGATGGTCCAACCGACGCTGCAGGAGCAATAGCCACCGGCGATACTCTCTCGCGAGCCCGCGCACTCCAGCTCGACCCCAGCGGACATCTCGACAACAACAACGCTTATCCTTTCTTCGACGCCCTCGAAGATCTCGTTCGAACCGGCCCTACTGGCACCAATGTCATGGATATCGCGATCTACTTGGCCCGTTAAATAACCAGCCCTCTTGCGCTCATGCGATCCTCGAACGCGCCGCGATAGCGTCGGCTCAGTCCTAGCCTGGTTCCATCGGCCAGTCTCACTTCGTAATCGCCATCGCCGGTCAAATCTAGACTGCGAACCCGATGAAGATTCACGATTGTCGAGCGATGAATCCGCGAAAACGTACCCGAATCCAAGTCCCGCTCAAGTTCAGACATGCTTCGCCGCAACATATGGGTTTTCGAGCCAACATGTAAACGGGCGTAATAATCCGCAGCTTCGATCCAGTCAATCTCCTCCGCTCTCACGAAACAGACCTGCCCCACACTCTTCACAATCAGTTGATCGCTGATCTTGGGCCCTGGTACGTGTTCCCGTATCCTTTCTTTGGCCCTCTCTAGCGCAAGATGAAAACGTGCGTCGTCGAACGGCTTCAACAAATAATCGAGCGCGCCTGCCTCGAAAGCCCGAATCGCGTAATGGTCGTACGCCGTCACAAAGACAACTGCGCGCGGCCTCTCACTGCCCAATAATTCAAGAACATCAAATCCGTCCAATTCCGGCATTTGCACATCAATGAACAGCACGTCCGGCTTTGCCTTCTTGATCTCTGTCACTGCTTCCGCGCCAGATCCGCATTCTATAATCAAGCCGATCTCTGGATCCTGGTGCAACAACACGGCAAGATTGCTTCGAGCAAGTGGCTCGTCATCAACCACCAACGCGTGCATCTTCTCGGAGTGTTCCACGATCCTCATCGCTATGCTGCTTTGAAAGGTATCGAAACGGAGACTTCGACGCCACCCGGTCCCTGATTACAGAGGCTCAGCTCGAAGGCATCGCCGTACAAACTTTCCATCCGGCTTCGGAGATTTGAAATGCCAACGCCCTCCGTCGAGATATGCTGATATACCGCAAGCTTAGGCCCGTCGTTATACACACGTAATGTGAGCCTATCGCTCGACCGAGATGCAGCAATACGGAGAGCACCTCCTTGTGCGCGTTTGGCAATCCCATGTTTAAACGCGTTCTCAACCAGCGGCTGCAAAATCAATCTTGGAACCTGTGCAGGATAGAGTTCCTCAGGCACAGCTACGCTCAGTTGCAAACGTTCAGCGAATCTCACCTTCTGAATCGCAAGATACTTCTGGACGAACTCCATCTCCTCAGCTAAGGGCACTTGCTGTCTGCTTGAGTCCTTCACGACTTCACGCAAAAATTCACTCAATCCGACAATCATGGTAATCGCATCCTCGTTACGCTTCTCTCGCACCGTTCCCGCAATTGCGTTAAGCGCATTAAAAAGAAAGTGCGGCTCGATCTGTCGTTGGAGTGCACTCAATTGTGCCTTGATTAGCTTCTCATTCAGGCGCGCCGTTTCAATCTGTTGTGTTGCTAGCCGCTTCGATGAATCCCACATAAGGCTGAAGGCCAAGATCGCCGCGTAGAGGATCATGAATACAGCAATACTCGAATTGACATAGCTCAGAAAGATCTGCAAGAACGGCTTCGCAGGCCCAGACATCAGGAACGGATTCAGTAGAAGATCAAATGATGTCACCCAAGCTGCCCAAACTATGGCTATGAGTCCGCAGGCCGAAAGATGGACGAGCCAGGCGAACGACGGTCGCAGCCGCACTCGGGGATACCGTCGCCCTAATTGCACAATCATCGGTGTGGCTAAGGCCCACGGAAGCCACGATAAAAACAGTGTGATGAAAAGCCTTTCCCACGCATGGTGCATGCCTTCCGCCCGCATGCTGAACACGGTTCGGCTCGCATCGAACAGGGCGACCGCGAGCCAGACGGCTGCGATCTTCAGCCATGTTTGCAAGTATGTTTGCAAGGAAGGCGGCTTAGCTGTCACATCCACATTCGAATGATATTCAAACTTTAAGTGCTGTGCACATTAATGCAGCCAATGGTTTGTTCACTGCAGCGAGCGGCATGGAAGTCTAATAAGTTCCCCGCCATACTAGCCCCATGCCCATCAAAATCTCGCGCCTGCTGCTCGGCATCACCGCGCTGGTCCTATTCGCTGCAGCCTCGGAGCCGCAGAAATCTCCAACGATCGGCCCTGAATACACGCATGACGGTCAACTCAAGCCGCCTGATCATTATCGCGAGTGGATCTACCTCACCTCCGGCTTTGACATGAGCTACAATCCTCCTTCGGCACAGGCCGCCAGCCATCATATGTTTGACAACGTGTTCGCGAATCCAGAGGCATATAAGGCCTTTGTCAAAACGGGCACCTGGCCCGACAAAACAATGCTCGTTCTCGAGAATCGCGGGGCCGAGGGCAAGGGTTCAATCAACCAAAGAGGCAACTACCAAGGCACTGACGTTATGGGGCTCGAAGTCCACGTGAAGGACAGCGCTCGTCTTCCCTCGAAATGGGCCTTTTACAGCTTCGATGGCCGCAATCCTGCCAAGATGATCCCTCTTTCGGCCGACTGCTACTCCTGCCACACTGATCATGCAGCTGTTGATACAACCTTTGTGCAGTTCTATCCAACTCTGCTTCCGCTGGCAAAAGACAGGGGCACACTCTCAGCGGCGTACCAGCATGACATTAGCCGCTTGAAGCCGTAGCTTCCCGCTCATAAAAGCTCAGCATGTTGTCACCCTGCTTCACTGATCGAACTCGCCGCAGCTTCTCGAACTGCTCAGCCAGAACCATCCTCGACGCGTGCTGCGCAATTACCAATGGGCACTCCGTCAACCCCAGCGACGTTATCGATTCCACATAGGCCTTCCTGTGCTCGTAAGGCGGATCGATAAACACAATGTCAGCCGCATGCTCGGCCGCCAGCATCGTCGCATTCCCCCGCACAACCGTCACTTCGCCCTCCGCACCCAACGCCGCAACATTCTCGCGAATCACTGCCACCGCCTGGGCGCTCTTTTCGATCAGCACCACATGCGCGGCACCGCGGCTCAGCGCTTCTAAACCAACCGCTCCGCTCCCTGCATAGGCGTCCACAAAAGTGCACCCGTCAATCCGCGGAGCCAATATGTTGAACAGCGTCTCTCGCAAACGATCTGGCGTCGGACGCACTGCCAAACCGGGCACGCTCGCCAGCTTTCTACTCCGAAATCGCCCTCCGATTACCCGCATCCAAACGCTCTATCCAACTTGTACCAGCCCGTACCTCCGCTGCCAATGGTCCTGTATGTATCGCACCGCGGCACGTATCTCGCCGGCCGCATTTACCCGGGCCAAAAACGCCTGAGCCTCATCTCGAGCCACTTCCAACAAGTCCGCATCCCGCAACAAGTCGGCCAGCCGCAGCCCCGGCACCCCCGACTGCTTCGTCCCATAGAACTCACCGGATCCGCGCAGCTTCATATCCATCTCAGAGATGTAAAATCCATCCGTCGATTCGACCAATGTCCTGATCCGCTCTTGTGCAACATCATTCAGCTTGCCCGTGACCAGAACGCAGTAGCTCTGATGAGCGCCGCGTCCCACTCGCCCCCTCAGCTGATGCGTCTGCGCCAGTCCGAACCGCTCTGCCTGCTCAATCACCATCACCGTCGCGTTGGGCACATCCACGCCCACTTCGATCACCGTGGTCGACACCAGTATTTTGGTCTCGCCACCCTTGAACCGATTCATGGCCGCATCCTTCTCCGCCGCGCCCAGCTTTCCATGCAACAAGCCGATCGACAACTCAGGAAACACCTCGTCCGACAAGGTCCGATACATCGTTTCCGCAGCCTTGATCGCCGATGTTTCGCTCTCCTCCACCACGGGATAAACCACGTACGCCTGGCGCCCCTCCGCGATCTGCTGACGCAGGAACTGATAGACACCCTTCACTGCCGACTCCCGCGCATGCTTTGTGATGATCGGCTTCCGGCCCGGAGGCAGCTCATCAATCACCGACACGTCCAGGTCACCGTAAATGGTCAACGCCAGCGTCCTCGGAATCGGAGTCGCAGTCATCACTAGCACATCCGGCTGCTTGCCTTTCTCAAATAGCTTCAGCCGTTGCACCACTCCAAACCGATGCTGCTCATCGATGATAGCCAGCCCCAACCGAGCAAAGCCGACGTCTTCCTGAATCAGCGCGTGAGTGCCTACCGCCACGTGCGCCAGCCCACGCCGCATCAACTCCTTCAGTTGTTCCTTCTCCCGGGCCGCCCTTGAACCCGTCAGCGCAACAACGACATAACCCAAGGGCTCCAGCAGCTTCTTAAAGTACGAGTAATGCTGATTGGCCAGAATTTCAGTCGGCGCCAGCACGGCCACTTGATGACCGTTCTCGACTGCGATCACCGCCGCTTGAGCAGCCACAATCGTTTTGCCGCTGCCCACATCACCCTGCAACAGCCGATGCATCGGATGCGGGGTCTTCATGTCGTTCACAATCTCTTGCATGACACGCCGCTGTGCCCCCGTTGGCTTAAAAGGCAGCATCTGCTTCAATCGCCCACGCATCGTCTCTGTGACCTCGAATGCGATTCCTTCCGCCATCCGAGCCTTCGTCTTCTTCAGCGCCAGCCCGCACTCCAGCCAGAAGAACTCATCGAAAATCAACCGCTGTTGCGCCGGAGCACGAAACTCATTCCATAACCGGACGTCCGCATCCTGCCCAGGCTCATGTAGCTCCCGTAACGCGCATCGCAATTCCGGCAATTTCAGACGCGCTCGGACACTCTCTGGCAGTTCGTCCTTCGGCAGTTCTACTTGCCGCAGCACGCGATGAATAATGCCCCGCAGGATCCGCGCAGACACCTTGCTGGCCGCTTCGTAGACAGCCACAACCCGTCCCGAATGCAGCGCTTCTTCGCTCTCATCCTCATGGGTCAGCACTTCGACTTCGGGTTGCGTCACTAAGCGTCGGCCAGTCGCCCGGTCTATCTCGATCTTGCCGAATAGGGCGACGTGAGTCCCCGGTATCAGTCCATCCGCAAAGCGCTCGCCGTGATACCACCGGCCCAATAACTTCGCCCCGCTGCCGTCCTCGAACACGGCTTCGAACAGCCCTCGAGCATTCCCGCGAAACTTTGCCAGCTTCGCCGTGTCGATCCGCGCCAACACCACGGCCTTCTCGCCCGGTGCCAGCTCATTGATTTGTTTTATATTTCTGCGATCTTCGTAGCGAAACGGAGCATAGTACAGCAGGTCCGAAACCACCCGCAGCCCCTTCGCTGCCAGCATCTCGCCCCTCACCGGCCCAATGCCTTTCACAAACTGCAGAGGCGTATCAAGGTCCAACAGATCATTATCCGCGTCAGCCTGCTGCAAAAGGACAATGAGGACGTTGTGCTACTCAGCCGGCAGTGCCTCTGTGGGCGACCACGAAGTTCGCTCGGTACACCAGCGACCCCCCCTTTTCAGGGCCGATATCGATTCCTCGGAATGAGCTCGCTTTCAAAATACGTTTAGCCTCTGCTCGGAATGTATCCCGGCGTCACAAGCTTACTCGCGGGTATACTTACTGCTCGAAATCCACGACAATCTTCGCGTGCATCTCGGGAGAAGCCAGCACACTAAATGCCTCCGAGAGACCATCCGGAGGGACTCTGCCCGTGATTAAAGGTGCTACGGCGATCTTTCCGTCGGCAATGTTGCGGAGAGTAGCGGCATATTCTTCAGCCGTGTAGCAAATAACGTACTGGAGATTGAGCTCTTTATTTATGGCGATGACCGGCTCAAGGTAATCGCGCTCCATGCAAATTCCCACGACTACGATGCGAGCATTGGCCGGAGCAGCCGCAATGATCTGGTCAATAATGCCAGGCACTCCAACGCATTCGAAAATCACAGAAGGTCGCAGCGGCGGTCCCGGCAGCCACGGCGGAACGACAGGCGCATTAGGTCCATTCCATACAGCTACGTCTCTCCACTTTTCGTACGGCGAATCCACAGACGGGTCGACGATAACATCTGCACCGAGGGTCTGCGCCAACTGTCTTCGCCTGGGAGAAAAGTCGGCTGCAACAATCGGGTGGACATCCCGCAAACTCAGCGCAGCAATGACTGCTAATCCGATTGGGCCGCAGCCGATCACCAAAGGAACATCATTTTGGTCGACGCGACCCTTTTCGACTGCATGGAAACCGACAGCCATCGGTTCGGTGAGCGCAGCATGCGCTGACGACAAGCCATTCGGAACTTCAAGTAATAAACCCTCCGTTACCCTGATGTACTCGCCATAGCCGCCAGGTGTTTCGTCGGAGTAGCCGATGAATCGCAAACCGTCTACGCGGATCAAGAACGGGATGGAACAGACTCGGGTCCCAGGCTTCAGCCTTCGGGTAGTGCCCGGCCCGTAATCAACAATCTCCCCGCAGAACTCATGACTCATGACTATGTCACGGGAGGGATCCAAATTGAAAGGTGCATCCGAGCGACGAAGAGCGTCAGCGAGTTGGTCGGCATGCTTGGCAGCATGGAGATCGCTACCACAGACACCACAAGCGAGAGTTCTGATGAGAACCTCACCACTTCCGGTTCAGGCATTGGCATATCTTCGACGACAAGCGCTTTATTCCGCAATATAGTTGCGCGCATCAGGCTCTCTCGGAGTTTCGGTATGGTGCAGGCTGCAGTCGGCTATTTTACAGGAAGTGAGAGCCGTGAAACCGAGCCTTGACCAGCGGTGAGCATAACTTATTGCAAACGCTTTCCACGTTCTCCTTACTTCGGTAGCTTGTCATGACTTATCACGCATTCGCCATCCTGCGTCACTGACCGGGCCAGGGCTTTGCGGCAGCAATGTGGGTAGAGTCGCGGGCGGCTATCAGGCGCGTTGCGGGTATGGCACCAGACTGCCGTTCCTGATCGTCTCACCGTGGCAAAGAGGAATCACGTGACCACGGCGTTACCGATCAGACTTCAATCATTCACTTCATCGAAGATAACTGGGACACGGAGCGCATTGGAGACTACAGCTTTGACGCGTTGTCGGGTAGCCTGAACGGGTCCTTCGACTCTACCGAACAGAATAGCGGCCATCGACGGCTGTTCTTGATCCGTCGACCGGGCAGCTAACGGCGACACTGATCCATAGTGTGTGGGGCGGATCTTCGGGTCCGCCTCTTGCTTTAGCCATCCTAAGTCAATGGTCTCCGGATCTTACCCAAGCCATGTGGACGCTCATCCTAGTACTCATGACTCTCAATAATTTTCCATGCACCCAAGAAGAGAATCGCCGACAAGCAAAGGGAAATACTCATTGCCGCCCAAGGCAGCTGATGTGTAACCAGTGGTGACGCATCAGTCATAAAACTGAAGACGTTCGCTGACGGACGCAATCCGATCCGGGACATCACCCACCAGCCGAGGCCGGCCACAAGCAAGCTTCCCCATATCTGCCACGTTTCATCCAGGACAGTAGCGTATTGCTAGCGACACAAAGTAAAAACACGATACGCATACGACGGAGGCTAAAACAAGCATCGACATATCGGCCCGTGTCGAGGTCCTCCTGATGGCCGGGAATAGACACCAAGCCGACACAATCAGCAAAATGACCACTCCCCCGGTAGCAATCAACCCAAAGCTTGCTCTAACTGCAAGCAATTGAAGACGACTGACCGGCATCGATAGTGTGACTTGAGTCGACCCGTGAAGACCCCGCTTGGGCCTGAAAGAGAACTGAGTCCTGATGCCGGAACCGGCGAGGTTGAACGCCGTTATGATCGCAAGCATTAGCTGCGCGTGCATCAGGTTTTGAGCGTTTTCAGGTGGTAAGCCGCCACCTTGTTCGCCCATCCCTATTACTAGTCCAGCCATACCCAGCATGAAAAAGAATCGCCACCTGATCTCTAGCCAAGCCTTCATCCAGAGCATCTTAATGCTCTCTCGCGTGTTCCAGGAAAATATCCTTTAGGGTCATCGGCGTTACCTCGACCGTAGTGCCGAGCACCGATTGCTCCTGCTGCACCAGTGCACTCGAATTGCTACTCGTAACAGCGACACCGTTCTACCTTCTTGTCGCACGCGCTCGACTCCGCCTAACCATTTGATTGGACTGCGCGGCTCATCCCGGAAGACCACGTTCACTCGCCTATAGCGCACCTTCAAGTCGTCAAGCGTGCCGCTCACGACATTGCGCCCCTGATCGATGATCATCACGTGGTCCGCGACTTGCTCAACTTCATGTAGCTGATGGGAGGAGAAAAACACGGTCGTTCCTTCTATGGCCGACAGGCTGACCAGCTCCCGCAGCATCTCCTCGACGGTCACCGGATCAAGCCCGTCTGTAGGCTCATCCAACACCAGCAACTCGGCGCCACGGCAAATCGCGAGCAACAGCATCAGCTTTGATCGCATGCCCTTCGACACATCCGGAATCTTCTTTCTAAGAGGAAGTTCGAACAGCCGCAGATAACGCTGTTCCAGATCATCCCGCCAACTTGGGAAGAACGACCGAGTGAACTCAATCACCTGCTGAATCGTCAATAGGAATATAACTCTTTGTCCTCGGTGACGAAGCCAATTCGTTGACGAAGCCTCGCGCCCTCACTAGGGCTCGACAATGGCGTTCCAAAAATCCGGACGCTCCCTGCATCCGGCTTCAGAATGCCCATCAGCAGTTTGATCGTGGTAGTCTTCCCGGCGCCATTGCGTCCTAGAAAGCCGAAGATGCTCCCCCCGGGAACCTGCATGTCTAAACCAGTCAGTGCGGGTTGTCTGCCGTAAGACTTGCGAAGGCTGTTCGTCTCAATAGCAAAGTCAGTCACGAGCACCACCGCGCACTTTCTCTGTTTGGGAAAGTGAAAGCTCATTCTCGACCAGGCGCCTAATCTCCTCGTCTGACATTCCAAGCGCAACGAGCCGTTCCACCATTTCCTGTACAACAGCTTGGGCCTTTCGAAAAGCCTTGGTTGGTTTCCGCGATGCCTCAATGACAAAGGCGCCCGTACCGTGCCTTACTTCGATAACCCCCGCGTGCTCCAGTTCTCGATAAGCGCGAGCAACCGTATTGGCATTCATGACTAGATCCTCGGCGACCTTCCTAATTGTCGGAAGCTGTTCACCTGAGCGAAGCGCGCCTGTTTCAATCGCGTGTTTCACCTGCTCAATCAGCTGCAAGTACAGTGGAACGCCGCTCGAGTGATTAACATGAAGCAACATCCGTGTGTCTAGTCATATACTACACCAGACACTCCGAGTTGCCAAGACGCTTAGAGTGTAGTGCTCGCAGCCAAGTTGCCTCCTTCTGTCCGCCGCTCTCCAAAGCTCCTCGGCTACGACAGCCTCACGAGATCGCCGGCAATAAGGTTTCCGCACGGCACGAAGCCGGCCTTCTGCAGTGTCCTGCGGCTTGCCAGGTTTCCGACGTTGCAACGCGCTGCAGGAACGCTACCCTCAGCCCGACAAGCTGCCTTCAACTCTTGGACCAGGTAAGCTCCCAGGCCCTGCCGGCGGAACGGTTCCGCGATTTTCATGTATACGTCCCCATAGGGGCGGTTGTAGTGATAAAGGACCCCTCCTGCTCCAGCGATCTGGCCGTTCAGCGTAACCACCCAACCTGCCGTGTCGTCCAGCTCCAATTCTTTCAACAGCTCCGCATCGCTAGCGCCAGCTTCACGAAAGCCGGAGCCCTCCGGAGTTAGCCGTGATTCGAATTGGTCCTCGAACAGAATCGCTTCGGCGCGGACATTCTGACCGAATGTGTGCAGCAAAGTGGGCAAGATAGGATC
This sequence comes from Bryobacteraceae bacterium, assembly GCA_965214005.1. Lineage (GTDB taxonomy): Bacteria > Acidobacteriota > Terriglobia > Bryobacterales > Bryobacteraceae > Bog-105. The sequence continues at coordinate 5,386,167 of CBDCAQ010000014.1, read as the reverse complement.
ATTGGTCTGCGTTTCGATCATGTCTGCGCTATTGGTCGTGAGAAAAGCCGTGAACAGATCGAAAATCCGCTGTCGGCAGCTTTCTTTGACATAAAACTCGTAAAGTGCGTGCGAGGAAGTCCAAGGACCCCCGATCGCCACGGACCCGTATCCAGCCGCGGTTCCGTTGGTTTCCAAAATGTATTCTACGGTCCAGCCAGAGCGAGCATGAATCGAATCATGTATGATCTGGCACTGCATCTCTTCCCGGTAGCATTCCCTGAGAGACGCTATTTCGTTCGGCTCGCAAACTCGAACTGAAATCGGTAGTTCGGTGGAATCAACTGTCAAATGCAGCCCAATCAGGCCAGTGACCGCTGCGGGAATGCCCTACCGCTCCATGGCCTTTCTCAATTGCCCTCCAAGGTTCTCCGCCAGCTTGGCCTCGCCCCCATGCTTCACGCCCAGCGACAACGACTTGACGCTGCGGTCCCCTGCTGTACCTGACCACAAAACATACTGTTTTTGAGGATCGGTCAAGGTCACCGTCGCACTCTGTGTACGCTGCGCTGCGTCATCCCCAGACGCCATTACCGCGTCCGCCTGCGACTTATCCAACACCACCTGCAACCGGCTGTGAAACTTTTTCGATATTGCCGACTTCAGGTACTCATCGAGCCCGTTCGACATCTTCACGATGTAGATCCTTCGCACATCGGCTGACCGTATTTGCTGTGGCGCGCACAGAACATTCGAGGCCGTTCCGATCATTAGGCTCATCGCAAAAGCCAAGGCTCGCATACTTCCCGAATTGTAGCCGATGTCTACAGTTCCACCTGCTCACCATTCTTCATCGGCCGCTTCGCTTTGGTAGCTGGCTTATCCGTGTCCTGACTATCGGTCTCGTCGCTGTCCGTGCTATCCCCTTCATCATCGCCCTTAGTCTTCGCGGCAACTTTCGACCCGTCCGACTTCCGCACCGTGATCGTGCCCACGTCTGTCTCGACGCTCAGTTCTGGTCCCTTGCCGATCAGTCCTTCCAGCCGAGCGCCGGGTCCTTGCGTTCGTGCCGTCAGAGAAGTGGCGAATTCATTCTCAATCTCGCCACGAGTCGTGCTAGCCTTCAACTCGAATTCCGAGCCCTTCGGCAACTCCAAATCGATGTTGCCCGATCGCGTCCGCACTACCATTTTGCTTAGCGGCGTGCGCCCAGGTCGCAATTCCAAATCGCCCTTATCGACCGTCACCGATAACCCTGCCGTAAAATCCTGTAAGTCCACGTCCGTCGCTCGCGTGGTCAATTGGACTGGGCCCACTAGATTGTTGCCATTCACATGACCTCGCTCTAGCGTCAGCGTACCCGGCAGGCTCTGGGCCGTCATCTCGGTCTGCATGCTCTGGATATGGATCGGTTTGGCCAGATCGTGCAACGTCATCGTGCCCCCATAGTCGCCCGTCACGGTCACTAGCCCTGCCACCTTGGTCAATTCCACATCGTTACCATGCCCGCGTAAATCGACCGTCCCTTTCACGTTCCTGCAGCGCACAATATCGCCTTTTCGTGTGTCGATTTTCACGTTCCCGTCCACGTCGTCAATCCGTACCCCGGCGTTCTCGCTCGTGATGTCGACATTGCCTATCAGTCCCGATACATCAAAGTCTCCGGTCCGTCCCGTTGCCTCCACGCTCGCCCCCACCGGAACGCTAAGCTCCAGGTCTGTGCTAGCCATCGTGTGGTTCACTCCCGGATCCTGGTGACAGCGGATTGTGACCACATTGCCTGCCATAAGCATCTCCACCGTCATCCTACGACTAGCCGCATCCGCATCCTGGCCCTGCCAGGTCTTGATCGTGTTGTGACCGCTTAACTGCACCGTTTCGCCGGGTTGGCCCACGATCTTCGCATTGCCGCGAAAGCTCTCAATCACGATTCGTGGCTGAATCCCTACCTCGCGGCGCATTGTGTTGATCGGGTAATCGTGGTCCTCGCCGAACATCTCAACACTATGCTCAAACCCTGCTCGACGCCACCAGTTGTCCGGTCTCCGCACCTCATGCAATCCCAGCCCAATAGCGCAAACAAAGATGACCAACACCCATCCACCAAAGGAAATCCCGTTCACCGGCAACGCATTGCCCCGTGCTGCCCTAATGTTGATCTCGACCAACTGCACGGCACCCCAAATGATCAGAATCGTCGGCCAGTAGTGCGTGAAGAACCCACTTAGATCTAAGTTCGGCGAGAACGTGTGTGCAAGAAAAATCGCGCCAATAAAAATTAGGACCAGCGGTCCCGTTACCGAACCACGCGCTCTCATAACTGTGGTCCTCCTGCTTGGGGGGGCAAGGGAGGTGGTGGTGTAGTCTGCGCAGTTGTTTGCGCGCCTGGCATCGGTCGAGCCGGGGCAGTTCCCATCGGAGCTTGTCTGCCGCGCCAGCTAGGATATGCCGACGCTGGATAGCCAGGCTGACCCATCCAAGATTGCCCAGTCGAAGTCTGCTGTGGCGCATAGGGCTGTTGCGGACCGGTCGCAGGCGTCATCGGCCCACCTGCCGCCCACTCAATCAGCTTCATCACACCGATGGCAATCAACAGAAAAGGCCAGGTCTTCCAAAATGGCAAACCACCACTTTGCTGAAGCTCAAACAGGACCCCAAGCGTAATCAATAACACCGGCCCACGAATCGCCTGCATATAAGCCGCACTTCTAACGTTCACGTTCCACCCCCGTTACTGGTTCAGCCGCCGGTGCTTCGGGTTGCGGGCTGTACCCTTGCGGTTGTGCAACGTGCGGCGGATACGGCATCTCCGAAGCCGATGGGTTCATCCTGGCCCACAGTAGGTACGCCCCAAACGCAATTAGCAGGACCGGCCAAAACCGGCTCACCTCGCGGAAACTGATAATCCTGAGTGAGTCCAGCAAAAACATAGCTCCCAACCCGATCAACACGACAGGCCCAATCGGCACTCGCGCCTGGCCGCCTCTGGGCCGCACCAGGCCTGACCACTCATCAATGGGGATCCCAGCCTGCCTTTGCTTAGCCGTATGGAAAGCTTCAAAAACCTGATAGAAAATGAAAGCCGCTAGAAGTATGCCCAACATCGGCTCCATCGCCGAGCCCGGATTGCTGTCCAGTGCGCCAACCAGGAGCCCGAACACCACCGCATGCACCAGGCCCTTTATGTACTGCCCGTTGTAGATCGCTCCAACGCCCGGGATCCACCCCAGCGCAAAGGCCAACCAAGGTGAATTCCGCACAGGAGGAACAATCGCGCCCGGTACAGGGTATCCACCCGCCGCGTAACCACCCGCGGGATATCCGCCAGCTCCAGCCGCCCCTGTGGGCCCGTAGTTCGTGTACGAGGTCCGCCCACTTTCAAAGGGCGGTGGCGCGCTCCCATAGGGGGGCGCACCATACACACCCACGGCCGCATGCTCCGGACAGTAAACCGTGCCGGCTACAGTCGTCGCACAAACTCCACATAGCGCTCTCCCGCACATCCGGCAAAAGGCTACAGCCGGCGTCTCTACGTGATACGAGCAATTCATCTCAACAGCCCTCTCCTAAACTGCAAAACTAGCCAACCTACTTCTTCCCGTCCTTCAATGCTTCTACCGCTGCCGCGTCCTTCGCGTCCCGATCTTCTTGTTCCCGGAAAGCCCGCAACTGCCGCTCGACTTCATAAACAACCCGGAGGTTCTCGTAATACTTCACAGCCCGATCCCGCGACCGCATCACTCGGTCTTCTAAGTTGTTCCAGACCCGAACCGGCTGCAAATCCGCCGGTTGTACGTGCTGCAGACGCACGCCGGTACAGCGCTCCAGCATCGAGAAGGACAGGATCGTCATCGCCATGCCCATTGCGAACTTGGGTTGTACTGTCTGCCGCAAGGCTTGTCTCGCCCCGTCCCGAATCCCTCGAATCCAACCCGCCACTCGCCCTTCGTCCTGCCTTACACTCCGGACAACATCATTCCGTCCCGCAGGAGACTGAAACACAATCCTGGTAATCAGCTCCGCCGGAGGTTCCACAGTTTCGGCCCGTCGCAGAAGGGACACGCCATCCAGCACGTCCGCCATGGTCTGCCGGCATTCGGCGCACTCGGCCGCATGCTCATCGAGCGCAACTCGGGCCGGACCTGCAAGAGTCCCGTCCACGTAGTCGCTCAGCAGTATGTCGAACTCAGAACAATACATTTTGCCGCTTACACCGTTACCTTATGCCGCTTCAGTACCCTCGCCAACTCGGCCCGCCCGCGGTTCAGTCTCGACTTCACTGTTCCTTCTGGTACGTCCAAAACTCTCGCAATCTCGCGGTATTCCATCTCCTGCAGGTCGCGCAGAATAACCGCTTCCCGCAACTCTGGTGATAACCTCTGCAGGCCTGCCTGCAACAACTCCGAAGCTTCCCGCCCGGCCAACATGCCGTCCGTGCGCCCGTGCATCGCAGTACGCTCTTCCAGCACGGTCAGTTGATCTTCGAGGTTATCGGTCACTCGGTCCTGCTTCGTCCGCCGGTAATGATCGACCAGCAGATTGCGAGTCAACCGCGTCAGCCACACCACGAACGAGCCCTCGCCCGCACGGAAATTGCCAAGCGATTTAAAAATTCGCAGAAATACCTCCTGCGTCAAATCCTGCGCCTCCGACCGGCCATTCGTGAAGCGATAACAGATCGCGTACACACGGCGGGTATGCGCTTGAATCAACTCTTCCCACGCCGCCTGCTCACCCTCTAAGCAGCGCGTCACCAATATGGAATCGGCGTCCAACCGTTCTCTCGCCCTTCTGACCTCGTCCGCTCGCTCCGTCGTCCGACTTCTGACTTCCGGCTCTGCCCGGCGGAACGAAACACCAAAGCCTAGCAGACCGCACCCCGTCCCCGCCAAAGCCTCCGCCATCGTCCCTTCCGTCCCGTCCCTTCTGTCAGCCCCGCGTCATTCATGGCTCTCTGCGCTGTTCAAAGGGCTACACTCTCCCTTACGAGCAAACCGGTGCTAAAGTTCACTCAGTCCTGCCGAGGTCACCACCTGTGACTTGTCCCTTTTGCGGATTCAAAGAAGACAAAGTCATCGACTCCCGCGAAAGTAAAGAGGGTGAGTCCATCCGCCGCCGTCGCCAGTGCCTCTCCTGCGAGCGCCGCTTTACAACCTACGAACGCTGTGACGAAGTCCCGTACATGGTCATCAAAAAAGACGGGCGTCGCGAGAAGTTTGACCGCCAAAAGGTGCTGAACGGCCTTTTGCGTGCCTGTGAAAAACGCCCGATCAGTATGGGTAAGCTGGCCGAACTGGTCGACGATATCGAAACCGTCCTCTCCGATACTCCTGAGCGCGAGCTCGCTACCACCGAAATCGGCGAACAGCTCATGGATCGTCTTCAGGCGCTTGATAAGATAGCCTATGTCCGGTTTGCCTCTGTCTACCGCGATTTTCAGGACGTAGAAGAGTTCCTCAGCGAACTCAAGCAGCTTATGCTACACCGCAAGGGTTAGTTGACCCTGAAATGCGCTTCTAACGCCTTTTCTGTAACCATTTGCCTCCTGGAACATCTTCTAAATAGGTCTTTCTTCAGGCGACAAATCAAGCTATACTGATTGCGCACAACTCAGCTTTGCGCTTTTATCAGTGCCCCAGGCCTAAAGACCAGTTCGACTCGGCCTTTCTTAACCCCGGCTGCGGGTTACGGCCGTCAAATTCGTATTACGGCTTTTAAAGGCTCGAGGCCAACGTGAGCAAATCCCGAATAATTCTTTTAATTAAGGTGTGTTTAGCAGAGGTGATTAAGTAAGGTGGATCAATTCGAAGATCAGTATTTGGCAGATGGACACGAACCCCTCGGCCTTCCTTTTGACGAGGAAGCAACCTTTTTCCACCCCGAAGAGGTGCAAGAAGGCGACGACTTTCCTGGTACGCAGGCACCCGAAGAGTCCATCTACACTGATGATCCTGTCCGCGTGTATCTGCGCGAGATGGGCTCAGTTCCCCTTCTTACCCGTGAGGGAGAGGTTACTCTCGCCCGCAAAATGGAGCGCGGTAAGCTCCGCATGCAAAAGGCAATCAGCCGTTCCCCGCTCATTCAGGCGATGGTGTACGACTTTGCCGAACTCATTCGAAAAGGAAGCGAGGACCTCGACAGCTATGTTGACCTGGGTCCGGCCGACATCGAAGAGGGTGGCGCTGCCGACCTGAAGCGTAGGGCTGAGATCGCCGATCTTTTTACGGCCTACCTGAATTCCCAGAAGAAGCTGCAGCAAACTGTTGATAAGCACGCCGCCGTTCCTGCAGCGAACAAGAAGTTGCGCAAGAAGTGGCAGGGTAAGATCGCCCGCTCCTTGGTCGAGGTTTCCCGCTCTCTCCGCGCCGTTCCCTTCAATCTCGCTCGCTGGAAAGAGTTCACTCGATCCATCGAAAACGTCATCGAAGAGATGGCCGCCTGGGACAGCGAAGCGCAGCGCCTCGAGGCCAAAGGTGGCCCGAGCCTCGCCACTCAAACCCGCATCAAGGAACTGAAGCGCGATCTCAAGCGTCGCGAAACGGAGGCCGGTGCCTCACTTCCTCACCTGCGCCACAGCCTGTCGGTTATGCGCCAGGGTGAAATCGAGGCAGAACGTGCCAAGAAAGACCTGGTCGAAGCCAATCTCCGCCTCGTCGTCTCAGTCGCTAAGAAATACGTCAACCGCGGCCTGCACCTTCTCGACTTGATCCAGGAAGGCAACATTGGCCTGATGCGTGCCGCTGACAAGTTCGAATATCGCAGAGGCTATAAGTTCTCCACTTACGCCACTTGGTGGATCCGCCAAGCTATCACTCGCGCCATCGCCGACCAGTCGCGTACCATTCGCATCCCCGTTCACATGAACGAGAGCATGAACAAGTTCCTTCGCGCTACTCGCGAACTCGAAAAGGAACTTGGCCGCGCCCCAACCAATGAAGAGATTAGTCGGCGCATGGACATCCCGGTCGAAAAGGTCCAGAAGCTTAAGACCATCTCCCGTGACCCTGTATCGCTCGAAACCCCGGTGGGCCGGGACGGCGAGTCCGCTCTAGGCGATCTTATTGAAGATCGTTGGGTTGGTTCCCCAGTGGACGCCGTCATCGATTCAAACGTCCGTGACGAGACAGCCAACATTCTTAAGACTCTCTCGCCTAAAGAAGAGAAAGTAATCCGCCTTCGGTTCGGCATCGGCTGCGAACGCGAGCACACCCTTGAAGAGATTGGTCAGGAGTTCGACGTTACCCGCGAGCGTATCCGCCAAATCGAGGCCAAAGCTCTCCGCCAACTCCGTTCACCCGAGCGCGCCCGCCATCTCCGCGCCCTGCTAGCTGCGCGATAGGGCTGTTCAAAAGGGACGTGATCAACGTCCCTCTTTCCCAATACCTGAGGCTTTCTAATACCGGAACACTGCCGCGAGCGCCGTTCCGTCTGGCATCTTTGATTGCGGGACAACCATCACCCGCCCGGCATGCAAGATCGTCTGGACGGCCGCTGCGTTCACCAGATCCTCATCGCTCGCCGTCCCTGTTTCCTTGCCTTTGACCGAATTGGTAGCCTCATCAAACACACCCGTCTTCTCCTGCGAGTCTGAAATGAGCAACGTTAAAACTCGCCCGTCGTGCGCCGCAGTCACGACATCTTTAAGATGACTCGACGCCCGGCCACCCACTTTGTGGTTCCATTCCGCCAAAACCTTCTCGATGTCCTGCAGATATGACCGATCCAAAGCATCCAGCGCTCGCGCATGCATGTCGCCGCCTTTCAGCCCGTCTGGCGCGCCGTGCACAGTCTCCTCGCATAAATGTGGATAGGTGTTCACCGAACGGTACACCGGAATCTCATACTCGACTGCGGTCAGCACTAACGGTTCTGTACGCCCTCTGAGCACCTCGCCAACACCCTTATCAACCTGTTTGAAGAAATGCGCCATATACTCGGCCCAGTCCTCTCGGTCGGTAACAGTGCTCTGCATAATTCCCTTGGACGTCCCCGATGACGGCCCAGCACTCCCCATGTTGTTGCGATCATGATCTGGCTTAGCTGTGTTCATGTACTCAGCCCAGGTAGTCTTAGTCTCAGCCGGAAGGGGCACTTCCTCCGACGACCGAGTTGTACACCGCAGCAGCCGCGTGTTCCCTTGGCTCAGGGCAAGCAGAAAGAAGCTGTTGCTCGTGGTCAACTCTGCAATCAATGGTCGGATATAGAAATGCGGCCCAATTTCGGCTCTCTCCGATACTTCTGCGTCTAGAAAGCAAATTCGAGCCTCGTCCGCCGAGCAAAATACGGCAATCGATCGCCCTTTTCCCTCCCCGACCTTCCGCCCAGCCCCATCGCTTGGGTCATTGTTCAGGCCTGCCGCCTCTGCGATCCCGCCCCAATCCGACGCGGACTCAACCAGTGTGCGTCCTTCCTCCCCAAAGGCCGCCAGTTTGGGCTCGATCGTCTTAAGGCACTCCCGCCAGTGGAGCTGATTCTGCTTTAGAGCTTGGTTAGCTGGCACATTGCTCAGCGGCATATACACGGTCAAACACGGACCCGTTGATCCCATAAGCGTCTTTAGCTCAACAGCCGGTTCAAGGCGGGTCCATTCGCGGTTTAAAGTCTTCATATTCGCTCAAAAGGCACGGATTCGTGCCATTAATCAAAAGTACCTCCGCACAATCTTTGAGCAGCCACAACGCACACCGTGCCCGTTTTGCGCGAGTTCACCATCTCAAAAGACCCTCGCCACGGGAAGGCGTTACATCCTCGTTCAGAGGGCCACGATCGGAGACAATCCTTCGAGTTCCACGACTATGTGAAGGCCACACTATGCGGTCCTTCACCAGTCTGTTGTTCTTCTTAATCCTCGCAGGAGCCGCACCGCCTCTACTTCTTCCACAATCGACCAACTCCGATTCTGCAGCCGAGTTACTCCAATTGAAAGCACTTGTCACCCAATTGCAGGCTCGGGTGGAAAAATTGGAATCTGCTAACTCCGCTGCCAACGTCGAAGCTTTGCCTGCAAAAGCACCTATCTCCGTGCAGCCCAGCACCGCCCAAATAATTGCTGACCAGCCCAAGAATCTTGCGAGCCTGCTTTCTGGACCTCTTGCCGGTACATCAGTCAATCTCTTGTTCGACGGCTATTACGAGTACAACTTCAACAGGCCCATCGGCCGCGCCAACTTGCTTCGCGCGTACGACGTCAGCAGCAATAGTTTCAGCATCAACCAAATAGGCGTCGTTCTGGAGAATGCCCCGAATCTCGACATAAACAAGCGTTGGGGTGCCCGGGTTGATCTTCAATGGGGCCAGGCTACTCAGACTCTGCAAGGAAATACCATTAACGAAAGTCGTCCGGACCTATACCGCAATCTATTCCAGGCTTTTGGAACCTATATCGTTCCAGTCGGTCGAGGCGTAACAGTTGATTTCGGAAAGTGGGCCAGTTCACTGGGATCCGAAGGTAATTACACCAAGGACCAAGCCAACTACTCCAGGTCATTTTGGTTCAACTATCTCCCTTACTACCACGCCGGTTTTCGCGCCAATTATAGGTTCACCGACTCGCTCGCTCTCAACTACTGGGTCGTCAATGGAACTCAGGAAACAGAGGCAAACAATGGATTCAAGGATCAGATGTTTGGACTTGAGATCGCGCCCATCAAGAGAACCAAGCTCACCCTTAACTACTACCTCGGACAGGAACATCCTGACGTGATCTTCTATCCCTCCGGCGTACCCCCACACGCGCCCCTTAACCTGCCTCAACTACAAGGCATTCCGTTCCAGCCGATTCGCCCGCTTTTAACCGGAAAGCTTCACATTTTCAACAACTACTTAGCTCTTCAAGCTACGCCGAAATTGAGCTTTCTCCTCGAAGGCAATTACGTCATCAGCCGCGGAGCTTTAACCTCCGCACCCGATCACACCGCTGGCGGTTCACTCATAACCAAATATCAGCTGACTCCAAAGTTCGACTTCGCGGCCCGAGCCGAGTATCTGTCTGATCGCAGCGCCCTCTTCACCGGAGGAGTTCAAGCCTTGAAGGAAACAACCTTCACGGCCGAATATAGAGTCTCGGACGAGTTCTCGATCAAAGAAGAGTGGAGACGCGACGCTTCGAACCATCCTTACTTCTTAACCGATACGCTGGGCATTCTGAAGAAAGAACAGGATACAGCCACTATTGGGCTTGTCTGGTGGTTCGGCTCGAAGACTGAAGCCTGGTAGCTAGCTCCCCTGCCTAGTAGCTTGCGCTAGCTTGGTAGGTCCTTCTCGGCTCCTGCATCAAGAACATCTTATGCATTCCGAGGACTGGCCCTTCACTCGTAGCAGCCTAGGTGAATTCTGAAACTTCTATTGATCTTGTAGTAACCATGAAATACCGATAGATCTATTAAGTCCTCGTGAAGTACGGGGTCTTAAGGAGTTTAAGTGAGTCTAAAAAATATGACTATTACCAGCAAGATCACCGCTGCTTGCGGGTTCTTAATGGTGCTTGTGGTTTCCACTGGACTGATTGGCGTGTACGTCCACCAACGAACCAAAACCGAGTTCATAGGACTTACGGACGATTCTCTGCCAGGAATGGAGGAATTGCCGAAGATTAGATATCTGACCGTCAGAGCGGAACTGCTGAATCGTCGGCTGAGCATCGCAGCAGATGACCGTCGGTCATCTTTGATCAAGGACATTGAAGTCGCAGAACACAACATCGAGCCTGCCCTGGTGCACTACCAACTGTCCGTCGGTGAAACCGAGGCACCCATCTATGAAAAAGTGAAGCAGTCAATTCATTCCTACTTGAGCTCCACGGCCAAATTTCGCAATCTTCTCGAAGCTGGCAAGCTCGACCAGGCAAATCACGCTCTGAACGCTGAAGGTGGATCAAGTCTCTCGTCGGCTATGACCGAGCTCCAAACCGATATTGAGTTCAACGTGGGGACAGGCCGGCAACACATTGACGCAGTAAAATCCGTCATGGCGACTGGTCAGAGACTGACTTTGTCCTTTTGGGCCTTTAGTTTAATAACCGGCTCACTGCTGGCTTACCTTGTCGTTCGCAACATCACCAGGGCTCTCGAAGCCTCTACGGACCAAATTCGCCGGGGGGCCGAACAAGTTGCAAGCGCATCGTCGCAAGTAGCGTCTGCAAGTCATCAGCTCGCTCAGGGCGCAAGCCAACAAGCCGCAGCCCTGGAAGAGACTTCCGCGTCAGGGCAGGAAATTAGCGCCATGACCATTAGCAACTCCGACAACACCCGACGGGCCGCCGCTCTGATGACGGACGTTGACCATAAGGTCGGCCTCGCCAACCTTAAGCTTCAGGAATTGATCGAGAGCATGGGTGCGATCAACAACGCCAGTGATCGAATTGCCAAGATCATTCAATCTATTGACGGAATCGCTTTCCAGACCAACATCTTGGCCTTGAACGCTGCCGTGGAAGCTGCTCGCGCTGGAGAAGCAGGTATGGGATTTGCAGTTGTCGCTGACGAGGTCCGTAATCTTGCTCAGCGATGCGCACAGTCCGCCAGCGAAACGACCGCTATCATCTCCGAATCAGTCGCCAGCGCACATACCGGTACCAATCGCCTCGACGAGGTTGTAAGCGTTATTCAAAGTGTCACGAAAAGCGCTTCCGAGGTTAAGAACCTGGTCGACCAGGTCAATCAGTCTGGAAGCGAGCAGACCCGGGGCATCAATCAAATCTCGAAGGCGTTGGTGCGTATGGAACAGCTGACCCAGCAGACCGCAGCAAACGCCGAAGAAAGCGCCTCTGCAAGTAGACAGCTCAGCAGCGAGGCCGGCACTCTGAAGTCAGTCGTACATACGTTAGAAACAATGCTCTCCGGGCGCGCTACGCCCAGCAGCATTAGATAATCGGCGAATTCAGGTCCTTTACTCGCCACTAGTACTTGTAGTACTATCACCGAGGGTAGCAGTTGTGCTGCCCTCTAACCTTCGGCACCCGTTGCGCGTTCCGCTACAAATAGGAGTTTCGCGACCATGGCCTCCCCCGCTCAGTTCAACGCGAATCAGACAAATGCGCAGCTTTCCACCGGTCCACAGACCGACGAAGGCAAAGCTGCTTCATCTCAGAACAATTTCCGCACCGGCTTGGCAGGTGCCTTCGTACTTCTCGATTCCGAGTCGCCTGCCGAATTCGCCGAGGTTCACAAGCAGCTAGCCGACGAACATCAGCCCTCCTCGCCAACCGAAATAATGCTGATCCAGCGCATGGCCGAGCATTTCTGGCTGACCGGACGCGCTCTCTCCCTCCAAAACACTTGCTTTGATCCCGCCACTGGAACGCCCGACGAAAAACGTCTGGCCCTTTACCTTCGATATCAGACCTCACATGAGCGTGCTTTCCACAAATGCCTGGCCGATCTTCTGCGCTTGCGTGCTGAACGCCGCCGGACCGAAATTGGGTTCGAATCGCAAAATACCAAAGCTGTCGCCGAGGCGCGCACCGCCGAGCTTCACGAAGCCCGAATCCGAAACCTGAATGCCCGTTCAGCCGATCTCGAGCTCGATGTTGATATCCGCAAAACCGTCCAGGCACCGCTGCCCGGGAACTACAAGTTTTCCTTCAACCACCTGAAACAGGTGCTCAGCGACGCTCTCGTCCAGACTGCCCGCGAACTCAACGCCGACCCAGACCTCGCTAACGCTGTAGCTTCTTCTTTCAAACACTTAGCCGCTTAACCCACGCTTAAGATTTATTCTGCACATTGGAATAAGCTACTTACACCTATCCCACTTTTGGGATGAGCTTATTCTGCAAGCGCTAACCGTTTGCAAAGCAACATACTTAATCCACATTCAACGGGGCCTGTAATCTACCAAAACACATTGCCGTAAGAAGTGCTACAACGTCATTACTGGTCTAGCATCAACGTTTGCATGGCTTTACTAGTAATTCAACAAGAGGTACATCGAATGAATTGGTCCCGTAAGGCCTCCACAGCAGCACTGATTCTGCTACTTTCCATCTTCTCTGGATCTGCCCTTGTTGCTCAGACCCTTACCACCGGCGACATTGCTGGCACAGTGACAGATACTTCAGGCGCCGTTGTTCCCAGCGCGACTGTTGTGCTAAAAAGCGACGAGACAGGCGAAACCCGCACGCTCACCACAGGTGACGCCGGCCAGTATCGTTTCACTACACTGCGCCCAGGTCCCTTCAAAGTTTCTGCCAGCACCCCCGGCCTTCGTTCTAACGTCAACACCATCTCCGTTGGCATCGGTCAAGTCGTAAATCTGAACCTGACCCTCAGCCCCGAGCAAGCTACTGAAGTAGTCTCTGTCACCGACGCCGCGCCCCTGCTCCAGAGCGAGAACGCCAACATGGCGACCAGCTTCAACTCCGCCCAGCTTGAAAATCTGCCTGCGCCCGGTAACGACATGACGGCTTATGCCTTCAACGCACCCGGTGTCACCATTAGCACCGGCGGCGGCTACGGGTCGTTCTCGGCTTTCGGTCTGCCCGCCGTTTCGAACCTGTTCACTATCAACGGCAACGACAATATGGATCCGTACCTGAATCTGAACAATTCAGGAGCTAGCAATTTAACCCTCGGCTCCAACGAGCTATCCGAAGCCGTCGTCGTTCTTAACGGCTACACCGGTCAATATGGCCGTCAGGCTGGCGCCAACGTCAACTACATCACCAAGTCCGGCACAAATCAATTTCATGGCAACGCCGGTTGGCAGTACAACGGGCGTGTGATGAACGCGAACGATTGGTTCAACAACGCAACCGGCACCGCTCGCCCATTTGCGATCTCAAACGAGTGGGTAGCGTCCATCGGCGGACCCATCTCGATTCCAAAGCTGTTCAGCGGGAAGGACCGGCTGTTCTTCTTTGTTGACAACGAAGGCTTGCGTTACGTATTGGCCGGAGGCGGTGGTGCCATCTATATCCCGACGGTACCTTTCCAGAACTACGTTCTAGGTCATCTGCAGGCTGCGAATCCCGCAGCAGTGCCCTTTTACACTAAAGCATTCAATCTCTACTCAGGTTCTTCTGGTGTAGGCCGTGCCGCCGATGTCACATCCGCATTGGACCCGACTCTCGGCTGCGGGAGCTTTGATGGCACAGCTGGCTTCGGGACTGGCGGCACTCCCTGTGCTCGTACCTTCCGCAGCACCGTCAATAACCTGAACACAGAATGGCTCCTGGCCGCCCGCGTCGACTACAACATCTCGAGTAAAGACAAGATCTACTTCCGCTATAACACCGACCACGGCGTTCAAGCGACTGGTACAGACCCTATCAATTCCGCATTTAACGCCAACAGCGTTCAACCTTCTTATGGTGGGCAGTTCGGTTATACCCGCGTTGTTAGTTCGAACCAGGTAAACCAGCTGCTGCTATCGGCGACCTACTACACGGCCATCTTCGGCCCACCAAATTTGAGTGCGGCTTTAGGGGTTTTTCCCACTACGTTCACTTTTAATGACGGTCTTTATTCAGCCCTCGGCGGTGCTGACAACACGTATCCTGCAGGACGCAAGGTACGTCAATGGCAGCTTGTAGACGATTACTCGATCAACGCTGGGCGACACACTATAAAGTTCGGCACCAACATTCGCCAGAACTTTATCAGCACCTACGCGTACGGTAGTGGCACAAGTGGTCTATATACCTTCAACGATATGAGAGACTTTGCCAACGGCAACCTGGCACAAGGGTCCACCTACTCCCAGACGTTCACCAACATTGGGGCCGAGCCACTCAGCCTCTATAGCGCCGGTTTCTACGGGCAGGACGAATGGAGAGTTGCCCCGAATTTCATGTTGACCATGGCCGTCCGGTTCGATCGCAACAGCAACATCAAATGCTACTCGAATTGCTTCAATGAGTTGGTAACTCAACCGTTCGGACAGCTAGGCCAAAATGCCTCGTTGCCGTACAACGCCGCAATCAAAACTGGCAATAAAGAGGCTTTCCCTGACGTCGAGCCTGTTGTGATTGCTCCGCGGGTGGGCATGGCTTGGAACGTAACACCTCACACGGTCCTTCGGGGAGGATTCGGCATCTTCTCTGACCTCTACCAGGGCCTGATTGCCGACCGCCTGATCACCAATTCACCCGCCGTTGCGTCGTTTACCACCAGTGCCGCTGGAAATGTTGTGGCGACTCCCGGTACGCCGGGCGGAGCGCAAGCAGCCGTGGCCAGTTCCGCAAGCGCTTTCGAATCTGGATTTGCTCAGGGCTATACTGTTGCTCAACTTGCCGCTGCTGTTCCTGGATTTAACAAGCCAAACTTCAACAGCGTCGCGAAGAAGCTCTACAATCCCAAGTTCTACGAGTGGAACGTTGAGCTTCAGCAGGAACTGACGCACTCTACCCTTCTTTCGCTGAACTATGTGGGGAACAAGGGTTATCAAGAGGTGAATCAGACACTGTGGGATAACGCATATGCTCCAAACGGTTTTGCGGGCCTTCCTACAACTGCCCGGGACTCCCGTTTTGGTGAGATCCGCGAACTGAACAATAACGGCTACTCTAATTACAATGGTTTGGTGGCGGGTCTACGCTTCCGCCTAACAAGCGCTTTCACCGGTTCCTTCAATTACACCTGGAGCCACGCTTTGGACACCTGCTCTAACGCGTGTCTCGAACCGTTTAACGCTCTCACTTCGGTTAGCTTCCGCTATCAGCTAAATCCGGCGGGGTTGGCGCTCAGCAATTATGGCAATGCTGACTACGACTCACGCCACTCTCTAAATGCCAATTACCTCTACACGATGCCGAGCTTTTTTCATAACGCGCTGCTCAAGGGTGCTCTAGGCGGTTGGAATCTCGCTGGAACCTTCTTCTACCACTCCGGTTACCCATTCAGCATCGTGAATACGGGAATCCGCGGCAGTGCAGGTATCAAGAATGCTTCCGGAATTGCCACCGAGCCCATCCTCGCGGACATTATTGCTCCGACTGCAACGAGCTGCACGACGCCAAACGTGTCCTGTTTCAATACTGCCGACTTTGCTGCTGCCTCAGCTCAACGGGATATCGGTAATTCCGGCCGTAATTCATTCCGCGGACCTGGCTACTTCGACACTGACCTAAATGTCAATAAAGTATTCACGTTCCATGAACGCGCAAAGCTGCTTATCGGTGCGTATTTCTTCAACATCTTGAACCATCCCAACTTCGACTTGCCGACCAACAACATAGCGTCAGGTGCGTTCGGGACTATTAGTCAGACAGTTTCTGCGCCCACCAGCGCTTACGGTTCGTTCCAAGGTTCCGCGGTCTCTGGTCGCGTCATTCAGACTCAAGTCAAGCTGACCTTCTAACGAACTCGGCTTCACTCTTGAAACCTCGAAGAGGGCAGGCCCAAAAGCCTGCCCTTTTTACTTCCCATGCCCGATAATGGAGTATGGTCGCTGCCACCACCCTCGTCGATGAAATCCTGGAGCGAAAAGCACAGCGCCACGCCGTCATCCTCGCCCACCATTACCAAGAACCTGAAATTCAAGAGATAGCCGATTCCGTCGGCGACAGCCTCGAGCTAGCGCGTATCGCCAAGACGTTTGAAGGCGACGTCATTGCTTTCTGCGGCGTTCGTTTCATGGCGGAGACTGCGAAGGTTCTCAACCCCACCCGCACCGTCGTTCTACCTGACATCCATGCTGGCTGCAGTCTTGTCGATAGCTGTCCCGCAGACCAGATCCGTGCTTTCCGCCAGCGCAACCCGGACTACGTCATCGTTAGTTACATCAACACTTCAGTCGAGGTAAAAGCCGAAAGCGATATCCTCTGCACCTCCCGCAACGCTGTCGCGATTGTTAATTCTATTCCCGCCGAAAAGCCTATACTGTTTCTGCCGGACATCAACCTCGGCAATTACGTCAAGAAACAGTCCGGCCGCACCAATATGAAAATCTGGCAAGGCGCTTGCATCGTCCACGCCACTTTTCCGGCCCGCCGTCTTACGACCGCTCGATCGGAGCACCCCAACGCCCTCGTCGCTTCTCACCCCGAATGTCCCGCCGACGTCCTGGCCATGTCCGACTTTATTGGCTCTACCTCCGCCATCATTGACTGGTGTGCTAAACAGTCCGCCGAAGAATTTATCGTCATGACCGAGAGCGGAGTCCGCTACTCCCTCGAGCGCGATTCCCCCGGAAAGAAGTTCTACTTCGTCGCAAACGAAAACTGCAATTGCAGCGAGTGCCCGTACATGAAGATGAACACTCTTGAGAAACTGCTCGCCTGCCTCGATACTCTTCAGCCCCGCATCGACCTTCCGGCAGATATCATCGACCGTGCCCGTCTACCCCTCGAGCGCATGCTCGCTGTGAAGTAGCATTTTCATTTCATCGTAGTTTTCCTGGAGTGCCGCCTCTCCTTTGTTTGTTGTCATACAGGCAGGATTATCTATGACTACAACTTCTACACGTCCGCTCGCCGTTGTCACTGGCGCTTCCAGCGGCATCGGTCTTGAATTAGCAAAACAATTTGCCTCAAACGGCTACGATCTACTAATTGCCTCCGGGAGCTCGGCGCTCAACAGTGCTCAATCTGAGTTGACAAGTTTCGGCTCTCAAGTACTCAGCGTTCAGGCTGACCTCGCAACCTATGATGGCGTCGAGAAGCTCTATTCCGAGATCAAGGCCACAGGCCGGTCTGTAGACGCAATCGCAATCAACGCTGGTGTTGGCGTCGGCGGAGATTTTGCTCGCCAGACTGATCTTAAAGAGGAACTCAATCTTATCCAGCTCAACGTGACCTCGACTGTTCACCTCGCCAAGCGCATCCTCAAGGACATGCTTCAGCAGGGCCGCGGAAAGGTCCTGTTTACCTCTTCGATTGCCGCTACGATGCCTGGTCCATTCGAGGCCGTTTACGCAGCGTCGAAGGCATTTATTTATTCCTTCTCTCTTGCGATCCGCAACGAGTTGAAGGACACCGGTATCACGGTCACGGCTCTCATGCCCGGACCAACGGAGACCAATTTCTTCCATCGCGCCGATATGGAGGACACGAAAGTCGGTGCCGACCCGAAGAAGGACGATGCGGCGGAAGTGGCTGAAGAAGGGTATGAAGCATTGATGGCAGGCAAAGATCACATTATTGCGGGAGCCTTCAAAAACAAGTTGCAGGGCGTTCTCGGTAATCTAATTCCAGACACTGCGACGGCCGAAATTCATCGCGGTATGGCCGAACCTGGCTCAGCTCGCAAGTAGCCTTACCGACGGGCGGTCGTGCATGATGGTATGAGAGCGCCGTGTCTTCTCTCATCCAACTCACGCCGTCTACATGTCCCGACGTCCGCAATACTTCGCGGCCGAGTACTGGACCACTGCTGGACAGTTTCGGCCGCATTCATTCCGATCTCCGAATCAGCGTTACCGACCGGTGTAATATCAGATGCTTCTACTGCATGCCCGATTCCGCAGCAGAATTTGCACCGGCCTCATCAATCCTCCGCTTCGATCAAATTCTCAATTTTGTCAAGGCTGCTGTTCCGCTCGGTATCCGGAAGATCCGTCTCACCGGCGGAGAGCCGCTTCTTCGTCCCAAGCTGCCCGACTTGATAGGTTCGATCGCCGAGCTGGACGCGATCACAGATTTAGCTCTCACGACAAACGGTGTCCTCCTATCACCCTACGCGAAGAGCTTATATGAGGTTGGGCTTCGACGGCTCAACATTCACCTGGACACTATGGACCGCACCCGTTTCCAGCAAATCACCAGGCGAGACGATCTACCTCGCGTTCTCCGTAGCATCGAAGCTGCTCGACGCGCCGGTTTCCGCAAAATAAAATTAAATGCCGTCGCGATCAAGGGCCTGACTGAGCCCGATCTGATTCCGATTGTCCGTTTCGCTCGCGAAAACGGTTTTGAAGCCCGCTTCATCGAGTTCATGCCACTCGACGCGCAAAACATTTGGGCACTCGACCGAGTTCTTACCGTCGATCAGATGATCGCGACCCTCGAACGCGAATGGGGGCCGCTTCGCCCTGTTCCTGGCCGAGATACTCGCGCGCCCGCTACTCAGTACGAGTTCACGGATGGCCACCGCGTTGGCTTCATTGCCTCCGTTACGCGACCCTTCTGCGCTAACTGCAATCGTCTGCGCCTCACCTCAGACGGCAAGCTACGCAACTGCCTGTTCTCGCGCGACGAGACGGACATTCGTCCTTGGCTCGACAACCCGGCTGACGTGCCTGCGCTCCAGTCCGCCATCCGCAGCAATGTTTGGCAGAAGTGGGAAGGCCATGAGATTAACCAGCAGGCTTTCGTTGCGCCAACTCGTCCCATGTACTCTATCGGCGGCTGACGCTCAAACTTTAAAGATTACTTTGCGTAAGCGAAGATTATTGTCAACACGCCCACAGCGCATGCCAGCGTTAGGCTGTGCCGGATTGTAAATCGGAAAAGGGCGGGTTCCTGATCTGCCGAAAGCCCCGCAGCCGTCGCCGCAACCGAGATACTCTGCAGGCTGATCATCTTGCCCATCACGCCTCCCGCCGAATTTGCCGACGCCATCAATGCCGCATCGAACCCTAGTCGCCGGGCCGTCACCACCTGCAAGCTTCCGAACAGCGCGTTAGCTGACGTATCGCTTCCAGTCAGAAATACGCCCAGCCATCCGAGCAATGAACTAAAAAACGGAAACAGGCCGGCTGTCGAGGCGAAGGCCAGTCCTAACGTCCCTGTCTGCCCCGAATAGTTCATCAGAAATGCCAAAGCCAGCACTGAAACGATGCTGAGAAAGGAATACTTCAGCTGTTTGGCCGACTCTAGGGCCAAATGCATAAATCGCCGTGGCTTCATACCCACCAGGACAGCAGTCAACAAAACCGCTACTGCACACGCCGTCCCGGATTCGGCTAACCACCGGAGCCTGTACACCGCAGCGTAAGGAGTTGTTGCTCTCGCGACCGGCTGTACGAGCGCAATCTGGTTGTGCAGCCCCGGCCATGGCACAAGCAAACTCGCGCCTTCCAGCATGGCCTTCACCGGGCCCAAGCTCCAGACCAGGATGCAGACGACGAGCACCACATAGGGTAACCAGGCAGCGAATATCTTGCCAGCCGGTAGCCCAAGGCCGCCTACGCTCTTTCTCTTCCGAATCTTCAGATAGATCACCAACACCGCGATCGTCCCCAACGAGCTCAAGATGTCCGTTAAGTAAGGTCCCATTAAGGTGGAAACAGCCAGCTGAATCCCGCCAAAGGTCAGTCCGCAAATGATAGCCGCTGGTGCAGTGGCACGCAAGGCTTTCAGGCCGCCCATCACCAGGATCAAATAGGCAGGAACAATAACGGCTACTGGAGTGCAAAGCTGGCCCGTGTGTCTACTGAGCTGATCGATTGGAAGCCCGGTAGTTGCGGCCAGTGTGATCAGAGGAATGCCGATCGAGCCGAACGCGACGGGTGCCGTATTGGCCAGCAAGCAAATGGCTGAGGCTTGAAACTTTGGGAAGCCCAGCCCAGCCAGGATCGCTGCTGCAACTGCAACCGGCGTTCCGAATCCAGCCGCCCCTTCAAGGAACGCTCCAAACGCAAAGGCGATCAGCAGCGCTTGAATATACCGGTCCGCCGTCAGCTGCCCGATCGACTGCTTCAGAACCTCAAATCGCTCAGTATCAACTGTGATCCGGTAAAGCAGGATGGCCCAGTAGATGATCCAGAAGATGGGAAACACACCAAACGCAGCCCCATATAGCGCTGAGTTGATCGCCAGAGACGCCGGCATGCGATAGCCGACGATTGCCACCAGCAAGGCCGCGCCTAATCCATAAAGAGAAGACTTCCACGCAGCCACTCGTGCTACGCCAATTGCATACAGCAAAGCCGCCACTGGCAGCGCGGCCACAACGGACGACCACAGCAAGCTGTTCGCAATGGGTGTGTAGTTTTGCTGCCACATTCGGATCGCTTGCGACAGCTCGAAGATTGCCGATTACGTCAGTGGGCCTGCGCCCGCCGATGGTTCACAACGGTAGAACAGGGGCTTCAGCCCATGGCGGTCCAGATACGCTTTGGTTATCCGCTCTTCAAAGTCTGACACCGCATCAGGCTTCACCAGGCTCACTGTGCATCCGCCGAAACCGCCGCCCGTCATGCGGGAGCCATATACGCCGGGGATGCGAATCGCCTCGTCCACCAGGAAGTCGATCTCTTCGCAGCTGATCTCGTAGTCGTACTGCATCGACCGGTGCGAGGCAACAAACAACTTGCCCATCTCTGCTAGATCACGCGCTCGCGAGGCAGCCGCCAAGTCCAGCACTCTTTGCGTATCTCCCACAATGTGCCGAGCCCGCTTCCGGGGAATAGCCGGAATGCTGCTTTCGACCTGCTGAAATAGTGCCGGAGACACGTCCCGAAGACTGTGCACCTCCGGATGACTCTGCTGAATGGCTTCGACAGCCTCAGCGCACTCGGCCACTCTTTCGCGATACGCGGACGAGCCAAGCTCGTGCTTTACCATCGAGTTCGTCGCAATCACCGCAACATCCGGCGGCAGTTCCACATACTCATGCGTCAGACTCCGGCAGTCTATCTGAACCGCCTCGCCCGCTCTGCCGAACACTGAGGTGTACTGGTCCATAATGCCGCAGGGCATGCCGACAAATTGACCCTCGGCGCGCTGAGACAACACCGCGATTTCAAGCGGCGCCAACGGCCGTCCCAGCAAGAGCGCAAAAGCAGTGGATACTTCGAGCGCCGCGGACGAACTCAGCCCCGAGCCCACCGGCACCTCACTCGTAATCAGCAGATCTGCAGCCCGAAGCTCGACGTCCAACATCGTCAGCTGCTGCGCGACTCCGACAACGTAGTCACTCCACAGGCCTTTCCGTTGCGCCGAAGGCACATCACTGACCTTGATCGCATCCGTTCCGCCCGACGTTTCTGCGAAGTCGCGTGAGAACAGTCGCAGCTCTCCGTGATTCGCCGGCGCGATCGCTACATAGCAAGCCATCTCCAGCGCAATCGGAAAAACATATCCAAGGTTGTAGTCGGTATGCTCGCCAATCAGGTTCACTCGCCCAGGAGCCCGATATAGCTTCGGCTCACCAGCCTCCGGATATTGGCTTCGAAACGCTACCGCGAGTTGCTTCGGCGTGAGAGCCACAGTAGGATTCCCCCAAACAGGAGCAGCGATATCCCGCTCCAAAGATTTACATTGATGCCAGCGCTCAACGGTGCAGTCGCGGCAGGATTGATTCCTGCATAAGCCAGCAGAATCACTCCCAAAAGCGAAAAGAACAATCCAGTCGGAACCCGCAAGTCGTCCATAGTCGCCTCTACCAGAACAACAGATTCATAACGACGAGCACCGACAGGACAATGATTGCCAGCGATGTCGGCCTCTGAATCCACGGCACGTTGATCGCACGCGGCCTATCCGTCACGCCGTAAACCAGGTTCCGCAGCTCATCATCCGTCTTCGGCTTGGTCATCATGCTGACCACAGTTGTGACCACCATACACACCGACCAGGCGGCTATCGCAATGGAGAAGTTCTGTGCCATCGTGGACGGATACTCATGCAGATTGGCAATCCACCCGCCCTTGTTCTCCGCAACCGTCAATCCGTGTGTCAGCGCGGCCGCAGTCGTTCCGCTCAGCAATCCGGCGAATGCCCCGTGCCCTGTTGTTCGCTTCCAAAACATGCCCAGTAGAAATGTCGCGAACAATGGTGCGTTGACGAATCCGAAAACCAGCTGCAGGAAATCCATGATGTTGTTGAACTGTGCCGCCAAGTATGCAGTCGCAACCGACAAAAGGACACCGACGATGGTCGTCATCCGTCCTACCCACAGGTAATGTGTATCGGGCGCGTTCCGCCTAATGTAACTCTGATACAGGTCGTAAGTAAACACTGTGTTGAACGCCGTCACGTTGCCTGCCATCCCCGACATGAACGACGCCATCAAAGCAGTGAGCCCAACGCCCAACATCCCCGACGGGTAGAATTTCGCCATCAACGTAGTTAGAACCTGATCGTAGTCGTATCCTCCGCCGGCCTTCAGCGGCACGCTGTAACCTGACGCGGAACTCATCAATGCCAGCGCGGCAACTCCAGGCAGGATCACCACGAAGGGCATGAACATTTTCGGGAACGCTGCTATCAGCGGCGTACGCCTCCCACCTTCGAACGAATCCGCAGCCATAGCGCGCTGGATCACCAGGAAGTCTGTGCACCAATAACCAAACGACAGCACGAATCCTAAGCCTGCAACCAACCCGAACACCTGCACACCCATTGGGTTGTCGCTTGCATGCGCGAGATACCGCCATGAATGCGTCATGACCGGCTGTAAGTGCGACGAGATGCCGGCCCATCCACCTGCCTTCATTACCGCCAGGATCGAAAGAGGTGCGAATCCAAGCACAATCAGGAAGAACTGCACTACCTCGTTATAAATCGCGCTCGTTAGTCCGCCCAAGAACGTATAGACCAGTACAATCGCTGCTGACAGCAATACCGATGCCGTGAAGCTCCACCCCAGCACTAGTTCGAAAAGCAAACCCAGCGCGTACATGCTGATCCCTGAAGAGAAAACGGTCATGACAGCAAAGGTCAGCGCATTCAGCGTTCGAGTCTTCTCGTCGAACCGAAGCTTTAAATACTCCGGTACGCTACGTGCGCGACTGCCGTAATAGAAGGGCATCATGAACACGCCTACAAACACCATCGCCGGTACCGCACCCAGCCAGTAAAAGTGGGCGGTCATAATCCCGTACTTCGCGCCGGATGCGCACATACCGATTACTTCTTGCGCCCCCAAGTTGGCGGCGATAAACGCAAGACTCGTAATCCAGACGGGCACCGAATGCTTCGACGTCAGAAAATCTTCGCTGGTTTTGATCTTGCGTTTCGCCATCCAGCCTATGCCGAGAACGAAGGCAAAGTAGAGCGCAAGGATGACGTAATCAATCGGAACGAGTGTCAATGGAGGCGGTTTCCCGCATGAATTGTATCCTAGGGCCCTCAACCGCCTAAATCTGTGTCTAGACTGCTTGCCAGAAGAAATCCCGCCGGCTCGCCAAATTAGGAGTACAATTGTGCTTCGCTCAGCAGTAGTCAGTTCCAGTCAGTGACTTCGTCGAGTGACAAATGGTGCATTTCAGCCAAGTAGTTCCGGAATCAGCGCGTTATGCGAGGAAATGGAACCAACCGCAACGGGATGCATCCCATAGTTAAGGGAGTTAAGAATTATGAAACGCGTATGGAAACAAGCTGCACAGGTCCTGGCGGGATTCTTTGTTGCAGTTGTGTGCGCGATGCCTCAGGCCACGATTTCCGCCCGGCCTGGTGCTATCAACTACATTGACGGTCAGGCTTACCTGAATGGTCAGCCAATCGCCCAAAAAAATATTGGTAAGCGTCTCCTAGATGCCAACGAGACGCTGTCTACAGATTCAGGCAAAGCCGAAATGCTGCTGACTCCGGGAGTGTTCCTGCGCATCGGCGACAACAGTGCTGTGCGTATGATTTCTCCGTCTCTAACGCACACACAAGTGGAAGTCGTTCGGGGCGAAGCGATGGTCGAAGTAGCTGAACTGCTCAAAGAGAACGAAATTGAGCTCGTTAACCACGGTGGCTCTATAACGCTGCTCAGAGTTGGTCTCTATCGGATTAACGCGAGCGACCCGGCTTCTGTGGCAGTCATCGATGGTAAAGCGAACGTGATGCTAGGCGACCAGAAGCTTGAACTCGGCCGTGGTCATGAAACGCTTCTTACGAGTTCGTTGAAAAGTGAGAAGTTCGATCGTAAGCAGGAAGATGACCTGTACGCATGGAGCAATATCCGAGCTGAATACGTGGCCGGTACCAGCTATGCGAGCGCCCGTTCTGCCATGAGCAGCGGCTTCAGCAGCTGGAACAGCTATGGTTACGGCGGTGGATACGGCCCAGGCTGGATGTACAACTCAGGCTTTAACTCCTGGGGTTACTTGCCTGGCGCTGGATATGCTTACAGCCCGTTTGGTTGGGGCTTCTACTCGCCCGGCTTTGTAGGCTATGCTCCTGTGATCTACGCTCCTCTCTACGGAGGTGCTTACGGCGGCGGTTACTACCCTGGCAACTACGTCGGCGCGGTTCCTTATAACCCGAACAAGCCGCCTACCAAGGGTGCGGTTATTACGCCAGGCGTTGGTACTAAGGTGTCTGGATCTAACGTTTCCAGGGCTCTTGTGTCGAGTAATCTCGTAGCTGCTGGACGAACATCGATCCCAACATCAGCCTTTCGAACTGCAGCCAACAATTCGAACAACTCCGGCAACGGTGGCGGCGGTGGCCGGATGACGGCAGCAGCGCCGTCCTATTCCGCTCCGAGCGCGCACAGCAGTGCTCCCATGGCATCAGCGCCTTCTGCTGGCGGCCATAGTAGCGGTCACCACTAGCACTCGCACAAATAGGGGTTATCGGAAAGGGCATGTTCGGTTACGATCGAACATGCCCTTTTTGCTTAAGACTGAACCGGATGCGTACTCGTTCGAGAATTTAGAACGCGATAAGCAGACGATCTGGGACGGAGTGACGAATCCCACAGCCGTCAAGCACCTTCGGGAGCTCTCTTCAGGCGAAAAGCTGATCATTTATCACACTGGTGACGTAAGAACAGCCGTTGGGACCGCTACCGTAGTCAGCGTGGACGCAAATGACCCGAAAGTCCCGATGGTCAAGATCAAGGCGGGCCAAGCCATCGATACACCGCGAACTCTAACCGACATCAAAGCCCACAAACTATTCGCTGATTCACCGCTGGTCCATCAGGGCCGCCTCTCGGTTGTGCCATTGACAGAAGCCCAATATGACTGGCTGGTCGGCAGCAAAGAAGGCTGATTCCTTGGTATCCTAATAAATGCACTTGCGCCCTAGGCGCAGACGACTTTCCCCCTAAATCGGAACCTGTACCCTTTGAAAATTGGATTTGTGAGTCTTGGCTGTCCGAAGAACCTGGTTGATACCGAGGTTATGATGGGACAGCTAGTCGCCGACGGCCACGAACTGACCCCGCAGCCTGCCGACGCCGACGTCATCGTAGTCAACACCTGCAGTTTCATCGATCCTGCCAAGCAGGAGTCAGTTGACACGATACTCGAGATGGCCGAGTACAAGAGGACCGGCCGCGCTCAGCGCCTTGTCGTAACCGGGTGCCTGGTCGAGCGCTATCGGGCTGACATCCAGGCCAACATGCCGGAAGTAGACGCAGTGTTGGGGACTAACGAACTCTCTAAGATCACGGCGCTCTGTGAAGGAACTACGCCCAAGCAGATCGAAGCGGAACCTTATCTTTATCACGACTTGACGGCCCGGGTGCTCACAACACCGCGACACTCCGCGTACATCAAGATTGCCGAAGGCTGCGATCATCCCTGCTCGTTCTGTATCATTCCTCAGTTTCGAGGCCAGTTCCGAAGCCGCCGCTTTGAAAGCGTTATCAACGAAGCCACTCGCATGTTCGCAATGGGTGTTCGCGAGATCAATCTGATTGGGCAGGACACAACCTGCTATGGCGAGGATCTCGGGCTCAAGAACGGTCTCGCGTCGCTCATGGCACGTTTGGCCGAGATTCCAACTGAGCTGCCAAAGTGGATCCGAGTTCTTTACGCTTACCCGAACAAGGTCACGCAGCAGCTGCTCGAAACGATAGCCACTCATGAGTCGCTAGTCAAATACATCGACATGCCGCTTCAGCATGCAAGCGCGTCTACATTGCGGCGCATGAAGCGCGGTGGAACCGGCGACATCTTTCTCAAGTTGCTCGAACGCATGCGCCAGACCATTCCAGGCGTAGCAATCCGTACCAGCATGATCGTCGGATTCCCGGGTGAGACCGAAGCTGAATTTGAAGAGCTCTGTCAGTTTGTGCAGGCTGCGCAGTTCGACCGCCTAGGCGTTTTTTCTTACAGCGACGAAGAAACTAGCAAGAGTTACGAGTTGGCGGGCAAAGTGGACAAGCGCACCATCTACAATCGCAAGAGGCGCTTAATGGCGTTGCAACGTCAGATCTCGCGCAAGCGGAACTGGCGGCTCGTAGGACAGCAGTTGCCGGTGTTGGTCGAAGGACCCTCGAAAGAGACTGAGCTGCTTTGGGAGGCGCGGCTGGCGACCCAAGCACCAGAGATTGACGGAGTTTGCTACATCAATGACTTTGGCCCTTCCGAACCGCGGGTTGGCGAAATGCGTCTTTTACGCGTCACGGAAGCTCACGACTACGACCTGGTAGGCGAGTTGGTCGACGAGCCAGAACGTTCGTACGTTGCTGCCAAGGTAGCGGCTAATCCGTTTCCAATCATCGGATCTCCCTCAGCCCAACCACTTGCTTTGGTATAGAAACTAGCAACATGGCGATCAAAACCATCAAGTGTCCCATCTGTGGACGCCTCGTTCCATTTGACGATCCGAATATGCCCTTCTGCAGTGATCGATGCCGTATGGCAGATTTGGCAAATTGGGCAACCGACAAATACGTCATTCCCGGCGGTACTGTTGAGCCTGTTGACGAGTCCGACGATTCCCCCGAAAGCCGTTAGTCGTTGAACCGGTTCGCGCCAGTTTTGGCCACTTGGTTCGGGTGCGGCTATTTTCCGTGGGGACCAGGCACGGTCGGCTCTTTAGCCGCAGTCCTGATCGCAGCCGCGCTTCACAGATTCTTCCAGGTCGACCGTCTAGCACTTCTCGTATTCACCGTCATACTGCTGTGGCCAGCGATTTGGGCAGCTACTCAAACAGCTCGCTTGCTCAAACGCGATGATCCAGGTTTGGTTGTCATCGATGAAGTACTGGGACAATGGATCACGCTGATGGGCGCGGCTGTCTGGAGTTGGAGCGCGCTTCTGGCAGGCTTTCTGCTTTTCCGGCTATTTGACATTTGGAAGCCCTGGCCTGTGCATAAATTGGAAGCTCTGCCGGAAGGCATAGGAATTATCGCCGACGATCTGGCAGCAGGAATATACGGAGCGCTTATTTTATATATAGGCGGGGTTTTCAGACTCTATTGAATATGGCGACCAAGAAAGAGGCCGTTGATCGGCCCACAATTGCGAAGGTTGAGCCCTTTGCTGCAATCAGCGGCGGCGAATTACATATTCGCGGACACCATTTAGCCGTCGCCGGACATCCCACAGTCGCTGTCGGGGGAGAACCGGCTCAACTGATTGTGGCCGGAGACTCTTACATCATTGCGCGCGTGCCGGATGCAGCTACGACCGGCGAGGTCGTCATCGCGAGCGGCAATCTGCACAGCGAAACCAGCGAGACGCACGTTGGCATTCAAGTGGCTGACAGCCTTCATCCGGTCGCGAATCCAGCCGTGGATCGCGAAGGCAATCTGTATAGCACCTTTAGTGGATCACGGGGCCAGAAGTCGCCCGTGTCCATCTACAAGATTGATACCAACTACAGCTCAAAGCCGTTTGTGACCGATTTGATGAACCCGACCGGCTTGGCATTCGACCAGGACGGGTTGCTGTATGTTTCCAGCCGTTACGACGGGATTATTTATCAAGTAACGCCCACCGGCAACATGACTGTCTTCGTTGAAGGTATGGGCGTCGCTTCGGGTATCGCGTTCGACAGCGAAGGCAATCTATACGTCGGCGATCGTAGCGGCACCATTTTTAAGATCAGCCGGACACGGCAGATCTATGTTTTCGCCACGCTCGAGCCCTCAATCGCCGCGTATCATCTGGCGTTCAATGACAACGACGATTTGTTCGTCACTGGTCCGACGACGTCAAGCTTCGACGCTGTTTATCGTGTCAATCGTGCCGGTGAAGTAGACACTTACTATCGCGGTTTGGGGCGTCCGCAAGGGCTGACCTTTGACGCCGAGGGTCGGCTGTATGTGGCAGCCTCGCTCCGAGGTAAGCGCGGCGTGGTCCGCGTTGATCAGGCGCAGAAGCCCGAGGTGTTTCTCTCGGGTCCGAGCATCGTCGGATTAGCGTTCACACCTTCGCGAGCTTTGATTCTGGCTACGCACAACGCTCTTTACCGCGTAGATGTCGACATTCCTGGACGTCGCATCTGGTAGTTGTTTAGCTTCATGGCTAACGGTGAAATCATTGCGGTCGGAAGCGAACTGTTGACCGCGCAACGAGTCGATACAAACTCCCTTTACATGACCGATCAGTTGAATTTGATCGGAGTCGAAGTGGTTGGTAAGCAGGTCGTCGGCGATGAACGCGCGCGGTTGACGGAAGCAATCCGGTCCGCTCTGGCCCGTTCTGAGTTTGTGCTTTTGAGCGGCGGACTGGGTCCCACCGAAGATGATCTAACCAGAGACGCAGCCGCTGATGCGCTTGGCAGGCGAACGTTTCTCTCTGAGCAGCAAGAAGAAATTCTTAAGGAGAGATTCGCGCAGATTCGCCGGCCTATGGCGGAGATCAATCGTCGGCAGGCCTATTTGGTCGAAGGCGCAGAAGCCCTGCCGAATCCAAACGGCACTGCTCCTGGCCAGTTCCTTCGCACTGATCGCGGTGCGTTGGTCCTGCTGCCTGGGCCGCCGCGGGAGTTGAAGCCGATGATGGCGAATGAGGCTGTCCCACGCCTCAAAGCTATCTTGCCCGCCCAGGTGATCAAAGTGCGCTCCTTTAGGATTGCGGGCATGGGCGAGTCGGACCTGGATACGCTGATTGCTCCCGTTTACACGCGGTACCAGAATCCGACAACGACGGTTCTATCGGATGTTGGTGACCTGCAAGTTCACCTTCGAGCACGATGCGACACCGAGGCCGAAGCCGACGCGCTGCTGCACGAAGTCGGTGATCCGATTGCTGAGCTGCTCGGCGACAGAGTCTACACGATCAGCCAGGACGAACCGCTTGAGTGCGTTGTTGGCAACTTACTACGCGAGCGGAAGGCGACCATTTCGACGGCAGAGAGTTGCACAGGCGGTCTTCTCGCAGCCCGTTTAACCGAAGAACGGGGAAGTTCTGATTTCTTCGTAGGCGGATTCGTTACTTACACCGAAGGCGAGAAAAACAAGACGCTCAGTGTTCCAGAAGACATTCTCAGTCAGTACACGGCTGTGAGTAAGCACACCGCTCTCGCTATGGCCGAAGGCGCGAGAGATCGTTCAGGTTCGACATTTGCTGTCTCCGTGACGGGCTATGCGGGACCGGGCGGCGGTACCGAAGAGCATCCTGTTGGGACGGTGTTCATCGGTTTGGCCGGTCCTCAGGCTCATGCTTCAGCCATAAGACTCTACCTCGGCGGTGACCGAAAGCGCATTCGTGGCTTAGCAGTACAGACCGCCCTAAACTACATCCGCAAGACCATACAGGGCCTACCCTGGCCCTGATACTCAGGCACTGCTGTCTATGATCTTGCTGTCCCGAGCCTGGATCACCTACGCCGAGGCGCGGCTTAAGTTGGCCGAAGATGCTGAACCGATTCCAGACTTAATAGCCAGCCGCCGAAAGTTAACCCGCGCTTATCGAACAGAACCGTTTGAGCTGGCCGTCGAAATCGTTTCGCCCGATCAGCGATTCAACAGGCTTCGTGAGAAGGGCAGAGTGTACCTTAGCTGGGGGCATCTCAAATCGATCCGGTGGCCCGGAAAGCCTGGACGCAAACGATCGAACAACCAGAGGGTTTCGCGGTCGAAGCCAATCGTGCAACTGGTCGCCATCGGTGGATTATCCGTTCCCCACGCGGAAGCCTTCAGGAGCTCGATCAGCACCTTGAGGGCTTCTAGCTAGTTCCCGGGTGTCAGTTGAGGAAATTCCCCGCCCTTAGCTTCCGTAGCCTTGATTGACGCATCCACGTCGATGTTGGCAATCGGAAACTTGCGAGGCGCCGGGCCTGTGAAGTCCCAGAATGTGCGATCCATCACGGCGTAGTTTCCCGCATCGAACCGAGTACCGTTCCGAAGCACAACGGTCACTGGAATTTGCGGCGGCGTTTGCGGTGCCTGCTGTGATGTATCTTGCGAAACGCCATCTTCCCCAGGCGCAGGCTGCCCGCCCCGCGAGTCTCTCAATTGCGAGATCTCGTTACTGAGGCGCTGTATCTCGGACGCTAGTCTGTCGCCATCTTGTCCGCTTCCGTCAAGTAGCGGAGCTGGTTGGGCCTGCGACGGATCTTGCCAGTACGAGCTGCTGTCATACGGTAAGCCGCCATAAAAGGGAAAGAACGGCACGCCGCCGTATCCGAAGCCAGATCCAGAGCGGTTATGCCGACCGCCGCCGTATTGGTTCCGTCCGCCAACGACATTGTAAGCGCCCGGCCCAAGACCGATGGTGCTTCCACCGACCGGCGCGCTGAACCCAGCTGGCAGAGGAAGGCCACCCAAGCTGGTCGCTGCTGGATAGGGCGTGATCAGACTATTGCCGTAGTTCGAAGTTCTTGGCCCGCGCACGTTTGTATGCGGACTCGTGATTATCCTGCCAACGGATGGCGACAAAGCTGCACGTTGCGGAGGCGCTGCAACGGCCGCACTCACGATAAGCGTGGCTAGAAGCGTGCTCGATACCCACGTCCTGTTATTCAGCCGCATGTGCCTCCCTGCTTATCCAGAATAACTCCAATACTTGGATGCGCTTATAGTGATTACAGTTGCGGCGGCAATCTGAGGGGCCGCCGGTACAATGAGAGTTCCCATGCGGATCGCCCTCGCGCAGATCAACAATACCGTTGGCGATCTGGACGCCAATGGTCGCAAGGTCCTCGACTTCGCAAAGCGTGCCGATGACTTAGATGCCGATGTTGTTGTTTTTCCCGAGTTGGCGCTGACAGGATACCCGCCTCGCGACTTGGTTGAGAAACAGTCCTTTCTCGATCGAACCGCTGCCGCACTCGAGCGCATTATCGAACAGTCACGCGATTTAAGGCCGACGATCATTTTAGGTTATGTCGCGCGTTCTGAACCTTCTGCGGCGATTCCGGCGCAAAATGCAGCCGCGGTAGTCGAACGCGGTGCTCTAGTCTTCGATCAGCGAAAGATACTGCTGCCGACCTACGACGTTTTCGATGAAGTGCGCTACTTTGAACCGGCCAAGTCTCAAGCGCTCTTCAACATTTGTGGAAAACAGGTGGCGATTGCCATTTGCGAAGACGCCTGGAACGACAAGCAGTTCTGGGAGCGCCGACGTTACACGCGCGATCCCGTGGAAGAGTTGGTCCACCAAGGTGCTGAGCTGATTATCACCATCAACGCTTCACCCTGGAACCTGCGTAAGCGCGAACAGCGGCACTCGATCTTCCGTGCTTCGGCCAAGCGTTTCGGTGTGCCCGTCGTTTACTCGCACATGGTGGGCGGGAACGACCAACTGGTCTTTGATGGAGCCAGTTTTGCCATGACCGCCGACGGAGAGCTCGCGGCAGAAGCGAAATCGTTTGCAGAAGATCTGATCTGCTTCGATACGGAGACTGGCGCTGGCGATTTTCATGCGACTGGCTGTACGGATGAAGAAGCAGCTTTCGATGCGCTAGTACTCGGTACGCGCGACTACATCCAGAAATGCGGCTTCAAGAAAGTGCTGATTGGTCTGAGCGGCGGGATCGATTCGGCTCTGGTCGCAGCCATCGCCGCAGAGGCGGTCGGCAAGGAAAATGTGACCGGAGTAGGAATGCCGGGACCGCATTCCTCGGATCACAGTTTAGCTGATGCTCGAGCGCTGGCTGACAACCTAGGTATTCGTTTTGATGTAGTTCGCATCGGGGCAGGCTATGCGGCCATGATTCAGACCCTGCAGCCGCTTTTTGCGGGCTTGCCGGAAGATATAGCCGAAGAAAACCTGCAATCTCGGTTGCGCGGAGTCACACTGATGGCCTTGTCCAACAAGTTTGGTGCCCTTGTCTTGACGACGGGCAATAAGAGTGAGTTGGCTGTCGGCTACTGCACACTTTACGGAGACATGTGTGGAGGGCTCGCAGTGATCAGCGACGTTCCAAAGACGATGGTCTATCGGCTGTCCCGCGTGGCGAATGCGCGTCGTTTGGCCCAGCACCTGCATGCAGCGATCCCGGAGAATACGTTTGTAAAACCGCCGTCGGCAGAGTTACGGCCCGACCAGAAAGATAGTGACAGCCTCCCCGACTATGCAGTCCTGGATGCAATCCTGGCGGGTTACGTTGAGCGATATGAATCAGCGAGCGCGATTGCTGATGGTGAGCGGATTCCGATCGAGTTAGTCCGCGAGATCATCCGCAAAGTAGATCGAAATGAGTACAAGCGGCAACAAGCGGCGCCGGGCCTGAGGATTACAACGAAGGCGTTTGGTGTGGGGCGTCGATTCCCGATGGCACACAGGTTTTCTGAATGAAATTACTGATTGGGTTTGGAGCCATCCTGCTGGCTGCGGCACTGGTTCGGCAAGTTGCTACCTCGCAGAACGGCGTTCAACAGCACGTCGGACCTTTGCCGGGCGGCGGCTTTCTCTTAAATAACGGGTGGACTATCAGGCCTGCGGGACAGCAGGTTCCGGTTGACACCCTGCCCATGAGTACTGCTGTCTCGAATGATGGCAAATATTTGCTCGTCCTGAATGCTGGATACAACCCGCCGTCTGTCAGCGTCATTGAAATCGCTACGCAAAAGGAGATAGGTCGTACACGTCTTCCTGACGCATGGCTAGGCCTGGCAGTGGCCCCGAAGACGGACCTGGTCTATGTGGGTGGCGCAACCAGTGGCGTCGTATACGAATTGAAGCTGGACGGCCAAACGGGTGCGTTAACGAGACAACGCGAGCTAGCGACTGTTCCTGATCTTAGTAAAAAGGGGCTCACTTTTGTAGGTGACGTCGTGGTGTCACCGGCTGGCCGTTACGTCTATGCAGCTGACTTACATCAGGACAGCGTTGCGGTCATTGATATCTCTACGGGAAAGCTTGTTATTCGCTGGAAAGTTGGTCGCCGTCCCTATCGGCTGCTTGTACCTCCAACGTCAAAGAGTTTGCTCGTGAGTAGCTGGGCTGATGGAATGGTCTATCGCTACGATCTCGCGTCAGGTAGTGAGTTGGACAAGACTCGGGTAGCGCCACATCCGACCGACATGCTGTACCTCGATCGAGGCGCACCGACTGAAGGCGGCGAGAGTTATACAGGGCGTCTGCTTGTAGCCGCCGCTAACACCAATTCGGTTTATTCATACGGAGTCACGGCGGATTTCGCGTTGAAGCAAGTCGAATCGGTTAACGTTTCGATGACACCGATGCATCCTAACGGCATGACCCCGTCAGCATTAGCCGCCAACGCGGACGGAACTCGGCTGTATGTAGCTTGTTCAGACGCCAATGCGGTCGCAGTCGCCGACATCTCATCACCGAGGACATTGGTGCTTGGCTTCGTCCCAACAGGCTGGTATCCGACTGCCGTGCGGGTCCTGACGAGCGGGCAGCTTCTGACATTGAACGGGAAAGGCTTAGGGAGTCGGGCAAACCCAGATGGTCCCAATCCGACTGTCAGAGCAACACCGCTCTTTGAAGGGGCGCCTAGTACGGCTCCGGGCTATGTAGGGCACGTACAAACAGGCACGGTTTCCTTCATGAATGCTCCGGACGAGGACCAACTGCATACTTACACTCGGACTGTCATCGAAAATTCTCCCTACAAGGACGAGATGCTGGGCGGGATGCCTCGGACGAACCAGGAGGCGTTCTTCGGCCAGGCTCAAGGGCATTCGTCGCCAATACAACACGTTATTTACGTGATCAAGGAGAATCGAACCTATGATCAGGTTCTCGGTGACTTAGAAAAGGGCAACGGGGACAAATCGCTGAACTTATTCAGTGAGAAAATAACGCCTAACTTACATCAACTGGCGCGCGAGTTTGTCTTGTATGACAATTTTTACGAAAATGCTGATGTTAGTGCGGACGGGCACAACTGGGCAGCGGCCGCGATAGCTCCCGACTATACTGTCAAGCTTTGGCCAAACAGTTATGCTCGCCGACGCAAGACTTACGATTACGAAGGGGGCGAGCCTGCGAATACACCTCCTACTGGATACATCTGGAGTAACGCGATGCAGGCGGGCATCTCTCTTCGGAATTACGGCGAATGGGCGAAGAATCGGCCCTTGCATGAGGTCACGGATGGCCGGCAGATAGCGAGGTTAACAGATCCGGCGCTGGCCCCCTATACGGACATGAAGTACCGCACGTTCGATCTTGATTACGCTGACATTGACCGTGCCAAAGAGTTTATCCGCGAGTGGAAGGACTTTGACGCGAAAGGCGAAGCTCCGCAATTACTGATTGTGCGGATGGGGAACGATCACACTTCGGGCACCGCGCCCGCCAAATTGACTCCATTTGCTTTTAACGCTGATAACGACTATGCGGTAGGAATGCTGGTTGAGGCGGTCACGCATTCGAAGTTGTGGGCGTCTACCGCGATATTCATTATTGAAGACGATGCGCAGAACGGACCCGATCACGTGGACTCGCATCGAGCCCCGGCCTGGGTCATCTCGCCATTCACTCACCGCGGCGTCATCGACTCAAGCATGTACAACCAGACTAGTATTCTGCGGACGATTGAACTAGTCCTGGGGCTGCGGCCGTTGACTCACTTCGACGCTGCCGCACGGTCTATGGTTGCCAGTTTCAGTCAGCGGGCGGACATGCGGCCGTTCACGGCTATCTCACCTAAAACTTCGCTGACAGAGAGAAACCCGGGACAATCGGCTGGGTCGGAAGAATCGGCGCGCATGAACTTTAAGGACGCGGATATGGTTGATGATGATGAGTTAAACGCTGTCCTGTGGCGTTCGATTAAGAGGACAAACCCACCCGTGCCGGTTCACAGCGGGTTCGCGCCTTAGCCTCAGACTGGCGATCTAAGTAAACTTCTGATCTACAGACTTCGGCTCAACTCGCCGATCAAGCTTGTAGATGACACGCGCATTACCAGTATTCGTGTTGTTGGTTATGCCGGCGCTGCCTCAAATTATCTCAGCGCCCACCTCCCTGGGCAGCGTTGCAGTCGGAAGCACCGGCCCGGCTGTGGCTGTCACAGTTCAGGTCTCAAATCCATCCGCGACGCCGACTTTCTCATTGCGATATGGGCAAGACTTTTCCTTAGGTTCGACCGCATGCGCGGGAAGTGCACCTATGACGTGCGTTGCACAAGTCTCATTTAAGCCGGTCTACTCGGGATTGCGTCAAGATGCAGTGTTCGCCAAGGACAGCACCGGCCATGTTCTCTCGGCAGCACCTGTCATCGGCACCGGACAAGGTGCGGCCTTCGCGATTCTGCCTCCGCTTATTTCTACGATTGCCGGAGATCAGGTGTTCGCATACTCAGGGGACCGCGGGCCAGCTCTCACAGCGTCTTTTGGATACCCACAAGGGATTGCCACTGATCAGTTGGGGAACATTTATATTTCTGACTACCTGAATGCTGCAGTCAGGAGAATCGACGCAAGAACTCAAATAATCAGCACCATTGCAGGTACAGGGCAGTGGGGCTATTCCGGTGACAATGGGCCTGCAACGGCTGCAAAGCTTTCGGGGCCAGTCGGGTTAGCCTTCGATCCCGCAGGCAACTTGTTCATCGCAGACAGCGGTAACAATGTCGTTCGTAGGATCGATGCGAATGGAGTAATCACGACGGTTGTCGGTGGTGGCGGCTCTGTGGGAATGGACGGATTAGGCGATCCGGGGCCCGCAATAGGATCAGTTTTACTTACGCCGCTCGGGCTTGCTTTCGACACAGCGGGAAATCTCTATATTGCGGACAGCCAAAACAACTTAGTTCGAAAAGTAAATACCACGACCGGTGCCATCAGCGTCTTCGCCGGCGGCGGTAATAGCCCGGGAACAGACGGATTCGGAAACGGTGGTCCAGCTGTGGGTTGTTCTCTGGCGGGACCCTCAGGTTTAGCGGTCGATCATGCGGGCAATGTTTTGATCGCAGACACAGGCAATTCGATGGTTCGCAAAGTAGACGGCGCGAATCATATGAGTCTCTTTGCCGGCGTCGGCGGACCGGGTTTTTCAGGTGATGGAGCCCTGGCGACTCAGGCCATGTTATTCGGACCGAATGGACTTGCGATCGATGCGGCCCAAAATGTATACATCGCGGATTCCAATAACAACGTCATCAGAAAGGTAAATTCGGCGACAGGTACGATCTCAACGATCGCCGGAGTTCCCGCTTCTGGATATGCAGGTGACGGTGGTTCGGCAAAGACCGCTTTACTCTACTCACCAATGGGCATCGCTGCCAACGGTTTGGGCGACTTATTTATTGCAGACTACGGAAACAATGTTATTCGAAAGTTGTCGGCCAATTCTGCACCCATAACGTTTCCGACGGTGAACGCTGGGAGCACCAGTTGGGTCAAGCAGGTCGTCGTTTCTAACATCGGGAATCTTTCCACCGCGGCACCAGCGGTAACGGTCGGCTCTGGATTTCAGATACGAAGTAGCGATCCAACTCTGTGCCAGTCCCAGAACACGCTCGCCCCTGGGGCTACTTGTACGGCCAGTGCACTATTCGCCCCGGCGGTTGCGGGCGCCTACGCTGGGCTGCTCACTCTAGGCTCATCGAACCCGGCGCTGAATGCACAGGTCGCCCTCAACGGTTTTGCTGACGGTATCGCCAGATCTGCCACTAGTCCTAGCTTGTTGGGCTTTGGGAGTGTTGCAGTCGGGTCGGCCAGTGCCGGGCAGATAGTTACGCTCTCGAATGTGGGAACTGCTCCCTTAACGGTCGGGACAGTCGCCCTCGCTTCGAGTGATTTCAGTCTGCAGACGGACGCTTGCAGCGGGACAGTGCTGGCGGCTGGCGCTAATTGCGCAGTATCCGTTAAATTCTTGCCTCAGGCTGTGGGTGCACGTTCCGGGAACCTAGTTATATCCGACAGCACGATCGACTCACCACATGCCGTTTCGCTTAGTGGTACGGGTCTAAGCGTGCCGAATGTGAGCATAAGTACAACGGCGCTTGGATTTGGCAACCAGCTTTTGGGATTGAGGAGCAACGCTCAGACAGTGACACTGCAAAATGGGGGCACTGCAGCGCAGCCGTTAATTATCGGCTTAACAGGAAGTAGCGATTTCAGCCAGACAAACTCGTGCGGCACATCCCTCGCCGCCGGAGCAAATTGCTATGTCGCTGTTGTGTTCAGTCCAGTTGCGGTAGGCAATCGCTCTGGAGCATTGGCTTTATTTACAGATTCAACTGGCGCAGTGCGAACGGTGGGGCTGAGCGGTGTTGGAGTAGGCGTGCCTAATGTAACTGTGTCGACCACGGCGCTGGTGTTCGGAAATCAGGTTCTTGGGACTACGAGCGCGGTGCAAACAGTAACGCTTCAGAATGCGGGCACCGCAGCACAAGCATTAAACATCAGCTTAAGCAACACGAGCGACTTTAGTGGGACAAACACGTGCGGGGCATCCCTCGCCGCTGGTGCAAGTTGCCAAATCTCGGTTGCATTTAGCCCGGGTGTTGTCGGGAACCGCTCTGCCAGCCTTGCTATATTCACGAATTCAACTGGGGCAGCCCGCTCTGTCAGTCTTAGCGGTACAGCCCTGCCCATTCCCGCGCCAAGCTGCGGGGGGTTAGGATCGGGGAATCCTGGACCAAGTACCCGCATCGGAGCGGTTCCGCTCACAGCCACGTTCTCGTGGAATCTCGACTATAACGGGTCAGCCTGCTCGCCTAGCCTAGTCCCACAAATCCTATTTGGCTCCGCAGGTGACATCCCAGTTGTAGGTGACTGGTCAGGGAATGGAAGAGCAAAAGCTGGAGTCTGGCGTGTTACGAATGGAGTGGGCCGGTTCTTCCTTGACACTAACGGCAATGGATGGGATAACGACGTTTACTTCATATGGGGCCAAACGGGTGACATACCTGTAGTCGGCGATTGGACTGGAGACGGCCGTGCCAAAGTTGGCGTATTTCGGCCGGCTACCGGCTTCTGGATTCTTGACGCAAACAACAGCCATGACGTCTCACAGGCAACACAGATCCACTTTGGATCGCCCGGTGATGTGCCGCTTGTAGGTGACTGGACTGGAGATCATCGAGCGAAGCCCGGCGTCTGGCGGCCTACCTTGCCCGGCTTTTACCTCGATCTCGCAGACGGCAACTGGGATTCGGCGCAGGATATTTATTTTGTCTGGGGACAAGCCGGCGATATACCTGTCGTGGGCGATTGGTCGGGAGATGGAAAAAGTAAAGTAGGCGTATTTCGCG
This sequence comes from Bryobacteraceae bacterium, assembly GCA_965214005.1. Lineage (GTDB taxonomy): Bacteria > Acidobacteriota > Terriglobia > Bryobacterales > Bryobacteraceae > Bog-105. The sequence continues at coordinate 5,347,073 of CBDCAQ010000014.1, read as the reverse complement.
CCTCCGTCGGACTCTGGTTTCTCGATCTAAACAATAGCCATCAGATGCCAAGTAATCCCCTTTGGTTTGGGTCGCCGGGCGATGTACCCGTAGTCGGAGATTGGAACGGAACCGGTGTAACGTATGTTGGCGTCTGGCGGCCAACTGGTCCAGGCTTTTGGATTGACGTCAACGGAAACGGCTACGATGCGGCGGACAAGTTTCTCCCGTGGGCTAATTCGACTGCGATACCGGTAGTAGGGAAATGGTGACCCTTAAACTTGATTCGACCTACGTTGGTTCGCTCCGTCGGATTGCTCCGCGTGACAGAAGCGCATTGATGATTCGAGACGAAGCTTGTCCGTCGCCGTACGGGTTTCGACCTGTAGACATCTGCTTGTATGCCGTCGGAGAATTCAGCAGCTCGTTTGCGTGATGAACGATAGCTCGGGGATCCGTGCCAACAAGACGCACTTGTCCGCTCTGGACGGCCTCGACTCGCTCGGTTACGTCTCGTGTAACGAGGACAGGTTTGCCCAGGGACGGAGCTTCTTCCTGGACGCCCCCCGAATCGGTGATGATCAGATAGCTCTTGCTCATCAAATACAGAAAGGCTGGGTATTCCAAAGGAGGCGCTAGCAAAACGTTTGGAAGTGGGCCGAGGCGTTCCTGAACCGGACCGAGCACATTCGGGTTCGGGTGTATGGGGTAAACGATGAGAGCTTCCGGGTGAAGTTGCGCGATCTTGGCTAGCGCATCGCAGATGTTTTCTAAGCCCTGGCCGAAGCTTTCCCGGCGATGGCCAGTGACCATCAAAAGCCGGGTGGAATTTTCGACTCGCGCGATTTCTGCGGGACAAAGGGCCGAAACCAGTGGACTACCAGACCGGGACTCCAGCTCACGTTGGCCCCACAACACTGCATCGACGACAGTGTTGCCAGTCGCCAATACATTTGCCTCAGGAACACCTTCTTTGATTAGCGTCTCTCGATTCAGCGAGGTTGGTGCAAAGTGAAGCGAAGCTAAACGCGTCGTCAGCTGACGCATCGCTTCCTCGGGAAAAGGCGCGGACAGGTTGTAAGTACGCAGTCCTGCCTCGACGTGGCCGACCGGAATGCGTGAATAAAATGCAGCGAGCGTGGCAGCGAACGCTGTTGTTGTATCGCCTTGAACAATGGCGAAGTCCGGACGTTCAGCGTCGAGGACGGGCTGAATCCGGTCGAGGATGCGGGCAGTCAAACCGCTCAGAGTCTGGTTAGCAACCATTACCTCCAGGTTGTAATCGGGCTTGATGCGAAAGAAATCTAAGACCTGCCAAAGTAATTCCTGATGTTGGCCAGTGACGCAAACTTTAACTTGTAATTCACGACGCCGGGCCGCTTCGTGGATTACCGGAGCGAGTTTAATCGCTTCTGGCCTTGTACCGAGTACAACAAGTAATTTCATTCTGGGATGATGCCTTCACTGATGTCTGCCACGAATTTAGCAGACCTCTTGCTGTTCGCTACGATGAAGTTGAACCCTTATGAATGCGTTTTCGGTTGACCTGAAGAAAACTGTCAACCTGCCCAGAACCGATTTTCCGATGAAGGCCGATCTTCCCAATGCGGAGCCAAAGATGCTTGCACACTGGGAACAAAGCAAGCTCTATGAACGCATCCGTGAAGCTCGTAAGGGTCGGCCGCAGTACGTCTTGCACGACGGCCCGCCCTACGCAAACGGCAACATCCATCTGGGCACGGCGTTTAACAAAATTCTTAAAGATTTCGTTGTGAAGTCTAAGAGTATGGCCGGATTCGATGCGCCGTATGTGCCGGGCTGGGACTGCCACGGTCTGCCAATCGAATTCAAGGTAGATCAGGAGCTTGGCAAACGGAAGGCTGCTATGAGCACGGCCGAGATCCGTTCCGAGTGTCGCGCCTATGCGGTTAAGTTTGTAGACCTTCATCGGACTGAGTTCAAGCGACTCGGGATCTTGGGTCGGTGGGATGACCCGTATCTCACGATGAGTCCGCAATACGAGGCGGTTATTGCGCAAGCGTTCGTTGACTTTCTTGAGCGCGGTTACGTGTACAAAGGTCTCAAACCAGTTCATTGGTGCATCAAGGATCAAACGGCGTTGGCCGAAGCCGAAGTCGAGTACGAAGATCACAAGAGCTCGTCAATCTACGTCCGTTTCCGCCTAATCAGCCCCGCTTCGCAGATCGATCCGGCTTTGGACGGTCGAGATGTTTCTGTATTGATTTGGACGACCACGCCGTGGACGATTCCCTCTAACTTGGCCGTTTCCTTCAACCCGAAACTGGAGTACGTAGCAGTTGACACGCCACAAGGCGCGACGATTGTGGCTGAAGGGCTACTGGCGAAGCTTTCTGAAGAGTTCGGCTGGGATGGAACGATCGTTGCGCGGTTCCCCGGCACGGCCCTGGACCGGGCAGTCTTTCGACATCCATTCTTGGAACGCGAGTCTTTGGGCGTCCTGGGCGACCATGTCACGCTCGAGCAGGGCACGGGAGCAGTTCACACGGCACCTGGTCATGGGCAGGATGACTTCGTTGTCGGTCAGCGATATGGATTGCCGGTGTATTGCCCGGTTGATGCTGCGGGTCGAATCTTCCAGGCGGAGGGTGCAGCCGGCGTCCTGCCGGAGGAACTCATTGGCAAAACAGTTTGGGAAATCAATCCGCTCGTCATCGAATTGCTGGCGAAGCACGGTGCTCTGGCGGCAGAGCAGAAGCTAGAGCATAGTTATCCGCACTGCTGGCGATGCCATCAGCCTACGATTTTTCGAGCGACTGAGCAGTGGTTCATCGGCATGGATAAGAAAGAACTGCGAGACAAGGCGCTTGCTGCCATTGCGCAGGTGAGATGGCACCCTGAATGGGGCGAAAGCCGAATTTCGAACATGATTGCGGCAAGGCCGGACTGGTGCATTTCGCGCCAGCGTGTCTGGGGCGTGCCGATCATTGTCTTCTATTGCGACGGTTGTTCTGAGCCTTTCACCGATAAAGCAGTTCTTGAATCGATAGTTGCTCAATTTCAAGAACATACGGCTGACGTTTGGTATTCGAAATCTGTGAACGAATTGATGGGACCCGGCCACAGTTGCTCGAGGTGTGGCGGCCAGAGCTTCAGGAAGGAGACTGACATTCTCGATGTCTGGTTTGATTCTGGATCGAGTCATCTGGCCGTGCTCACAGCTGCAAACCATCTGCCTTGGCCAGCTGATATGTACCTTGAAGGCGGTGATCAATATCGTGGATGGTTCCACAGCTCACTGTTAGTCGGTGTGGGTCTTAAAGGTTCAGCGCCGTATCGAGAATGCATGACGCATGGTTGGACTCTCGATGCGCAAGGCCGGGCAATGTCTAAGTCGATCGGCAACATCATTGAACCTGAAAAGATTGTGAATAAGTATGGTGCCGACCTGCTTCGGTTATGGGTGGCTTCAGTTGATTTCACCGAAGACGTGAAGCTCTCGGATACAATCCTGACCAGGCTTTCAGAGGCTTATCGGAAATTGCGCAACACGTTCCGATACATGCTCAGCAATTTGAGCGACTTTGATCCTGGAGTCGATTCGGTGCCGATGAACGAGATGGCGGTTTTGGATCGATGGATACTGATCTCCGCCGAAGCCTTGGTCAATCGATGCAGAGCGTTCTATGACGAGTATGCGTTCCACAAAGTCTACCGAGCGGTTTATGATTTCGCAACGGTTGAGCTGAGCTCGTTATATTTCGATGTCTCGAAAGATCGTTTGTATACGAGTGGGCCGTCGTCGCAGGCTCGCCGCAGCGCGCAAACAGCGTTGTACCGTATCCAACTGGCGCTCGCGCGGCTGATGGCGCCGATTCTTTCCTATACGTGTGAGGAGGTTTGGCAGCACGGGCTTTCTAGAGCTAATGCAGACGCATCTCTACCAGCGAGCGTTCACCTAGACTACTTCTCAGGCGCCGCTGACCTAACAAGCGGTATGTCGGCCGTACAACTCGCCAAAGCCGAGGAATGGAATCAGATGCTCTCATTGCGAACCGACGTGCTTGGTGCAATCGAGAATGCGCGGGAAGCGAAACTGATTGGTAAATCACTAGAGGCGTCCGTCGCTATTACCGCCAGTGGTGACCTATATGACTTACTCAGCAGGAACATGCCGGACCTGCCTACCTGGTTTATTGTGTCTCAAGTAGGATTACGCTCAGGCGAGTACAGCATTCAGATTGACCGAGCGCGCGGGGACAAGTGTGAGCGGTGTTGGAAATACACGATGGACGTGGGGAGTTCTGAGGAGTTCCCAACGGTCTGCGCTTCCTGTGCTGCGGTGCTGCCTGAGTTCTTGAACTAAGGTGGCGGTGAAGGATGCTTGTATTCCGGCAGTTATCGTGATTGCAATTGCAGTGATCGATCACGTAACTAAGCAACTTGTTCGGCGTTCGCTGAGCGCGTTCGACAGTATCGCTATTGTGCCCGGGTTTGCTCGGCTTGTACATGCAGAGAATCCAGGTGCCGCGTTTGGATTCCTGGCAGAAGGTAATGCAACGTTCCGATTCGTAGTGCTCATCTTGTTTTCGGCTGTTGTGATCACCTTTCTGGTTGTAGCCTTGTGGAGTCGAAACAGCTCATTCAAGAGAATCGTTACGCGATCCGGGTTGGCACTTATCTTGGGTGGCGCAATCGGTAATCTGCTCGATCGGCTGATTCGAGGCACAGTGACAGATTTTGTTGAACTCTATCGTGGTGACTGGTCGTTCCCAGCCTTTAACGTGGCGGATAGTGCAATCAGTATCGGCTCGGTCCTACTTATCCTTGACTTACTTCGTCCAACTAACAAGCAGGCTGCAAAACGGTCCGAGGTGGTACCAGAATAATGTATCCAAAGCTACTGAGCTTCGGCAAGTTTTCCATTCCGACTTATGGAGTCTTGGTCGCGTGTGGATTCCTGGTCGGTCTGTGGGTTACGTTACGACTGACCAAGCAAACCGGTCTTTATTCACCCGGAATTTCCGACGAGAAAGTTACGAACTTAGGCGTCTACTGTGCGATGGGCGGGATTGTCGGTGCAAAGCTGTTCATGTTCCTGTTCGACGCATCGCGGTACTGGAACGACCCGGGTCAAATCTTTACGATGGAGACACTTCAATCGGCTGGCGTTTTTCACGGCGGCTTTATTGTTGCCGTAATAGTCGCGATTATATACATGCGGCGGCAGCACATGCCAGTACTGGCGACGATGGACTTGTTTTCGCCCGGGGTCGCGATAGGACATTCGATCGGTCGCCTGGGGTGCTTCGCAGCAGGCTGCTGTTGGGGTCGGCGGTGCGATCTCCCCTGGGCCGTTACGTTTCGATCCGATGCGGCCTCCGATGTGCCGCTACATGTGCCGCTGCATCCTGCTCAACTCTATGAGTCGGCAGCCAACTTAGTAATCTTTGCGCTACTATATCGGCGAATTATTCGCGCTCATCGACCGGGCGAAATCATAGGCCTGTACCTTGTCCTATACTCAACCGCGAGGTTTGTGATTGAATTCTTCCGAGAGCACGAACAGTCGTTGGTCGGCCCTTTCTCGTTAACCCAGTGGATCGCAATCTCACTGTTGGCTCTCGGAACCGTTATTCTTGCCAGAAGTTACGGACGCCGTCAACTACTAGCGGCATAATGAGACCGCTTTGCTACCCCTTCCTGCTGCGTCTCCGAATCACTAGACCTCCGATCGCAAGCAGTCCGCCGCCGAGCATAGCAAGAGATGCTGGTTCCGGAGCGCTGCCGCCGACCACAATCCCGGTACCCACTGACGGATTACCCTCGAGGCTGAAATAAGTGCTGCTCCCTATAGCAAGAGGTGAGTTGAAACCGACGACTAATTTTCCATTTCCACCTGAAACACTGCTCACGTCGAATGTCATGTTCGGTCCTTCATAACCTGTTATTCCACCGCTTGGGATAACCACGCTATTAACAGAAGTAAAGTCTTGAATACCATCAGAATCAAAGCCAAAGGCGCCATTGTTGGCGGTGAGAGTCACAGAAGACAAGAGTTTGTGGCTGTTGTTAATGATGCCAACTGTTGTGTCATCACTTCCATCGTAAGGCCAGTTCCCGGTAAGGTTAGAGCCGGGCCAGCGGATGTATAAGTAATCAGAACGCCACAGCCAGACGCATCGGCGCCTGTAGCGTTGTTAGAAGTAGTGGGGCAGATAGGTCCCGCGAAAGACACGCCCGCGGACAAAGCTACGCCGGCTAGAACAAACAAGTAAGATTTCATTAATTTCTCCTGGAGTTACAGGCTTATGAGTTAGCAATTCTCATACCAAACTGCAGGAGTTACAAATTAAGTTTCTATCTGCTTATGCGACAGTTAGAACTTAACGGGCTTGCCAGTTCTAACAGATTCTTTAGCCAATTCGATGATGTGAATGACATCGACGTTAATGGCCAACGCTGTCAGACCCTCAACTGGTTTGTCGTCGCGCAGCAGAGAAACCATGTAGGCGACAGGCTCGCTTGCGTCGCGATTGAGCGGCGTTAGAGCCAGATCCTGTTCGTCCTTGCCACGTTGTAGCTTTACCGCAGAGTGAGACATGCAGAGGCTTCCCGGCTTTTTGTCCTGATCGGGGCGGCCAAAAATCTCGAGATCTTGAAAGCTGCGGGGTAGGTTCCAGCTGCCTTCAAAGATGCCCACAGCTTGAGGGTAGGTCAAGATGAGTGTCGCGTTGTCCTCAACCTTGGGGAAGCGGTCTGGCCGGAGGTGATCGACGGTAGCGAACACGGTTTGTGGGTGGCCGAGATACCAGAGACTCCAGAGGGCGTTGTAGCAGCCGAAGTCCATCAAGGCGCCCGCGCCGTTTTTTTCTGGATCGGTGAGCCAATCGAAAAAGAATTTATTGCGAGGACCTTCTGAACCAGGGCCACCGTGACCGACGACTCCGTGCAGGCGATATATCGTTCCAATCTCACCGCTATCGACCGCTTGCTTCGCTACATAGTTAGCCGGCCACCAAGCCATCTGATAATTGGTCATGACTCGTATCTTGTATTTGGCAGCCAGAGACTGAATTTCTTTCGCGTCTTTCCAGGTGCTAGCCGTGGGCTTCTCATATATGAGGTCGATGTGACGCGGAGCACAAGCGCGGGCGATCTCAAGATGCCGGTTGTTCTCGACGAAAGCCCACACAATGTCTGGTTTGGTGCGGTCCAGCATATCCGCGTAATCCGGGAAGAATAACTCATCGGGCACACCGGACTTCTTTGCTTCGGCAACAAGTTCGGGGTTTGGTTCAGAAACACCCACCAACTTGGCAGTCTTGCCTGCCACCATGGTTTCTAGGTGTCCCCAAACGTGGGCATGAACGAGGCCGATAACGGCGATCTTGTAGTCAGGCGCTGTACTTGGCGTTTGTGCGGTGGTGATTTGAGCGTTGAGGAAGAGCGTCGAGGTCAGAAGCAGAACAGGAATTCGCATCATGTCGCCGGATAAGCATACAGGAATCGGTTTGGGAAACGAACGATTCGGCTGCAATTAAGGTTAAAGCAAGGTCTCAGGCAAGGTGGAGACCCTGCTCGACTGAACGTGCAATTTCTTCCCTGAGCGTTCGTTTCGCATCTCGTATGAAACTCAGTTCATCCAGCGCGTATGCTGCCAAGGCCTCTGTTGCTGGCGCTATGCCGCCACGCAGAGCAATCACTGAGACTAAATCTGGTAGAACGAACAGCCGTTGAGCAATACCGGAAAATTGAAGGTGGCTCTGAATGTTTTTGACTGCATCGTTAATCTTGTCAAAGTCGTGGAAGCCGATTAACGCGTCCTCTCTTAGTGCGGGCAGCAAGCTGAGGAAATCGGAAAAGACGGCTACGTTAGTGTGCTCGCCATCGATCAAGGCCAAATCCAACTTCGCCCCAATCGCGAAAGGCGAAACATCCGCCATATCTGCATCGAAAGTAGCTAGCTTTCTTATGCCGGAAAACGGAACGTACTGCCTCAATCCTTGCAGCATCCGTTCAGTTGTGAAGCCCTCGTATGAGAAAAGTCGAGCTCGTTCGTCCGGTTGAGCATCAGGTCTCTTGTCAATCGACACAGCTAACTCGCAGGATTGGTCGAGCAGGTGAGGAAGAAGCGTGCCGCCTTGGTAGGATCCGATTTCGAGATAAGTGTAACCGGGCTTCCAATTTCGCATTAACCGTTGCACACGAAGCAGCGAAATGCGGTCATTGTCAGTCGTCTGACTGGGAAGACGAAAGATGGAGAGATTAAGGTTCTCGATCAGGTTTTCAAAAGCAGGAGCAATCACAGCTGTTTTCGGTTCTCACGAGGTTCGAACGATTCTCAGTAATGATAATAGCCGTTTTGCGGAAGGTCCAATACGCTGGCTGGCAGACAAATGATAAAGTTAAAATCCTAACTGAAGGACGGTGCGCAGAGCCTTTTTTTGGGGTTTGTGTGCAGGGGGACGTACAACCGTGACTTTTTTTGCGCGGGCGGCACAACTGGCCATAAAGGCTTCTGGACTGATGGCAGTTTTACGCATTTTGGCGATCAGCCTCGCTGGGAATTTGGCAGAAGGGGCGTTAAACCCCGGTCTTGACAAGCAAGTTAAGGAGCACGAGAGTAGCGGCGATCTAGCCGGAGCGCGGACACTTCTGGAGGAGGAAGCGAAACAGCCGGCAAGCGGCGGCCCAGCAGCGCTTGCTGACTTTCTGGACCGTCATTCGTTGCCCGGAGCGCGCGATGCTTATCGCCAATGGGCGACGGACGAGACAGACGCGTCGAAAAAGCAGGGTGCTCTACGCCAACTTGTGTTGCTTGACTACATGCAGGGCAAGACTACGGACCTCTCCGCCGATCTGGCCCGGTACAAAGCAGGCGGCGGTAGCGATCTTCAGATGCCAACGAGAACGATTAGCAGCAATGTCTACTCTTCTGTAACGATCCCGGGTCCGTTGCGTTCATTCGCACGCATGGCGGCACTGTCGTCGGACTTGGCGCCGGAAGACTTGCTTTCGGCCTTGGCGCGCAATGTTGTCATGAATGGGTTTCAGGCAGTCTCGTCGAACGAGGCCCTTGAGCCTACTGAATACCTGCGGTTACTTGTGCGATATACGAACCAGGCGAGAGAGCTACAGGCCCTAACCAAAAGCGGAAACATTGTCGTACCTGCGTGTGACAGCGAAGAAACCGCCAATTTGCTGCGGATTCTAGGTTACCGAATGCGAGGATCGTGTGGAGCGGACATCGTGCTGGAAACGGTAAACGCCACACGCGCGTTTCTGACGGTTGACTCGGGTTTCCCGCTGACGCAGTTGGAACAAGACTTGCGCGCCAACCGCCGATTCGAACTGCCCTTCGCGCCAACAACGGTTCCTGTCCTTTACAACGCGGATTATTGGCTGACGGCGCTAGGCCGGAACGGCAAGCCTGAATTCCTGGATGCCTTTTTGTCGGACCCTTCTTTGTGCCGCTTGTACCTTGGCTTGTCTCGATTGAACCGCGAGACCGCTGATGCACTCCGAAAGCAGGCTTCGGCTTCAAAGCTGAAGGTGTATTCGCACGTACTCGACTTCTTTGGCGGCCAATTTCAAGTACGAAACGGTGCTGCCGTTGTTCCGGGTTCGCCTAAGGCTTGGCAGTCACTAGTCGGCGTGTCGCCCAGCAATGGGGGTGCGTTTTTCGAGAAGATGATGGGCGTCGATGATGGTTGGCTGGCCAGCTACTTCGATGCGCTAATGCGTTTGGAAGGCCCGGCCACCAGTTATCTGACTGAGCCGGACCGGATGAAACGGTTCTATGATGCACTGCGGGGGAAGATAACGACTCCTGGTCCTGCCCGACCTGTGTTTCGCTCGAGCACCGAGCTATTGCTGCTGACAACATCCCTCCGCATCAATGCCGCTGGGCGCCCCTGCATTCCCGGCGATATCAATGTGTGGAGAACCCTCTTCCAAAAACATCCGCACGGTAAGTACGATGGAAAGCTGACGCGTTCGGCTGCTACTTGGAAGGCCGATGACGACGTTCTTGAAGCGCTGTTCGCTTTGAGTCGCAAGTCGGTTGAGAACGAACCACTCACGATTTTCCTTGCTTTGAACGACATCGATAGGGGCCGGCAGAAGCCGATGTCCCCTGCACTTGCTTCACGATTGGCATTCAGCTATCGCAGTTTTGGTTCCCAGTACAGTATTTTCGCGGGAACGCCCAGCCTGAGCGAGGAATCGATCAACAGATACCTGGATCTGATTGCCGAGACTGGCACTATCCACGAGTCGCTTTTGAAGGCCGATCAGACAGGCACTCTGCAATCGCTGGTCGGGATCTGGCAGATCCTTTGCCGGCAAGGTTCGATCAGCGGGCCTAATCAGGATGCAAGTTTCAAGAAGATCTTGGAGCCATTCGGCCGCGGGAAGCAGAGTGCTGAGATCTTCGAAGCCGGTCGGTCTGGTGTAGATATGTTGTTAGCTGCCGCAAACGCAAGTGCTGGCACTGGGAAGAAGCAAGATCAGCTTTCAGAGTTACTGGTTGGCAGAGTGCAAATAGGGGCCGAACAGCCTGGTCCCGCCGCAAACTTCCTACGCATTTACGATGCACAAAGACTGATTCCGATTGACAGCCTATTTACCATTGCCGATCGGTTGGGCAAGTCAACGGCTGATGCGAAGGTGCTGGCAGGGATCAACGGCCAGATTACAAGGCTGGAAGAGACGCAGACGCTCCGCAGTTCACTGACGTCAGAAGAGCGGAACATGCTTTCGCTCGGGTATTGGAGCGAGCGACACATTGAACAAGAGCGGAAGGTGGACTTTGGCGCGCTGCTGAAGAATCCGGATAAGAAAGATGTGCGAGGGTCGCTGACGCCTTTTCTGCGTGATTCGCTGGTGGGGATGTTGTACGCCTACTATGCACCGCCGGGTGCGCAGTTGTTAGTGACCAATCCACTTTTTGTGCGCAACCACGATTTTATCGGGGCACAGGGAATGCCGATGGAGTGGCACACAACTGAGGTGTCCGGAAGCGGTTGGCCCTCGAGTGCTGGAGGCCGGCTCATGGGATCACTGGTTTCACTGCCTTATGCGATCGCCGAAGCTGAACAAAATTTCCTTACGCCGACGCGCGAACAAGCATTGATCTGGGGCGACCTTGCCCCGCAGATGATTGTGAATGTAACGGTTGCACGATGGCGCAACGTTGATCCCGTTCAAGTGCGCTGGATTGCGCTGCATCTCCGGCGAGGGAAGGAACTTCTAGCTGCCGCCGCTTTGGATCCTACGCTTGAGAAGCAAGTCCTTGAAGTATTGGGCCACCATGCGCCACCGTTCCGCGTTGAGGTCATCGCTGATTACCTCCATGCAGGATCATTCACCCGAGTGGCCGCCGAGGTACCGCCTGCTGAGCTGTACTCGCTTGCCGAAGATTCAGGGTTAAGCGGTGTCTCTCCAGATCCGACATTGCAGGAATTAAATCGGTTGAAAGCTGAGAGCGGCAGCAAAGTTACGGCCGAGGCGATTGCGGCAGCGTTTGGAACGCCTAAGCCGACCCTGACGCATTCCTACCAGCCGACCTTGCTGCATCTGAGAACATTCCCGACGCTCATGGGCTACTCAAGCCGTATCCTCGCCGAGAGTTGGGAATCCAGCAACATGTATTACGCGGCGCTGGCTGATGAGCTGGCGATACCCGTGAACCAGCTGGATCGTTACGTGCCCGAGTGGACTCGTTCGACAATCGAAAATATCTTCGCGACGCATTTGGAAGATTGGCCAGCGCTGCTGCGTTCGTTGAACGTGGTAGGCGAAACTGCAAGACAGCATGGGTCGCAACAGGCCTCTGTTCAAGGCATGTAGCTGACGCATGACAAATAGGGGCGGGACTAAAGGAAAACTGTGACATCACGGACGCGTATTGGAGGATTGCTTGCCGTAGTGCTGGCCATTGGCGCCGCTGGCTGGGTGAGGGCGCAAGATCAATCCGGAGATCAGCCCACGTTCCGCGTGAAGGTCGATATGGTCATCATGAGTTTGACCGTGATCGATGACAAAGGCCGCTACATCAATGGGTTGAAGCCGAAAGACTTCAAGATTTACGAGGATGGTATTCCTCAGAAGTTGTCGACTTTCACGGAAGGGAATCGCCCTCCGCTGCAGATTTTGCAGAATGGGGAAACCAAGCCGCTTGAGCTGGCCGCGACTGACAGTGCAGCAGACGCTATGCCCACTGGGCCGGGTGTGGTCGATTTACGGGCGGATGTTTTTCAAGGCACGAACATCTTCGTTCTATTTGACACTAGCAACTACATGTACCGTGGATTTGTTTACGCGTCTGATGCGATCGCGGACTTCATACGCGGGCTGGACCGTGCGGATTCCATTGCTCTCTATACATACAGCCGAAACTTGAACCGGGCGGTTCTGTTGAATCGTGATCGTGGGACTGCGATCTCTGGTCTTCGGAAGGCGGTGGCGGGCGATGATTCAGCGCTCTATAACTGTCTTCTGCTGACGTTGCGGGATGCTGCAAAGGTGCCGGGTCGCAAAGTAGTCATCGTGTTTTCAAACGGCCCAGACAACGCCAGTATGGTCGCTCCTGACGATGTGCGTGCGGTAGCCGAGGACGAGGGTATTCCGATCTACGTGATCTCAACAAATGAGGTCAGCAAGGATCCGATTTCGAGCTCTATCTTTCGTCGAATCTCTACGTCAACAGGCGGCAAAAGCTACTTTGCTAAAACGTGGCAGAAGCAAGTGGAAGCGTTTGAGTCGATACGGGAAGATCTAGGGAACAGTTACACCATCACCTACTATCCGCAGCCCAACCCGAATGAGAATTTCCGCAAGATCACGATTGAGCTGACGGCGGAAGGTGTGAAGAAGTACAAAATCAGGGCTCGTCCCGGCTATCGACCGCAGCGTGGATTTTGATCGGCCGTCGCCCCAATATCTGGAGACTGCTGCAATCAAGTTTGCTGATCGGTGCTGCTCTCCTGGCATCTGGCTGTTCGCCAAAAGACAAGCTGGAGCTTGGCCAAAAGGTTGTGGAACAGTTTCATCGGCAGTACAACGCGGGCCAGTACGCGGCTATTTACGGGGCCGTCGACAAAGAATTTCGGTCTACAGCTCAGTTGCCCGAGTTCGTCAAATACGAAGAGGGAATACGAGCCAAGTACGGACTGTTGCAATTTTCGGAGATGACAAACTTCAACGTGCTTTACGCGTTCGGCAAGACGGAAGTGCGGCTGGATTATGCGGCACAGTTTGAGCGCGGTAAGGCTCAGGAGACGTTCGAAGTAAGTGTCCGAGGCAGCAAGGCGGAACTGTCGGGTTACAGATTGGATACGCCGGAAGTGGCGAAGTAATCTAACTGCGCGGCACTGGCGACCGCTGCTTCAGGGCAGAAGACTATTGTTGATGAAGTCCGAAGCGCAATCCTTGGGTATCGCGACAAATACAGAATCTCCCAAACCCCGGTTCCTCGGATGGTGCTTCTGCGGTGCCGCCAAGGCGATTCACATCTGCAATTGCCTGTTCCAGGTTCTGAACGCCGAAATACACAAGAAACCCCCGGGTCGGATCGTTCCCATGGATTCCCGCTTTTCCCGAGGGCGTCTGAAACCATCCTTCAGCGCTCTGGCCAAACGGGTGGAACTTCCAACCGAACATCTCTTCCAAGAACGTTCTCGATTTCGAAGGGTTCGACACCCCGATTTCGAGGTATGAAATTCCTGCGGCAGCCTGGAGCATGGCAGACATTATAGAACTCGGCCATGGCTGTCGGGCAATGGTTTCCTAAGCAGAACAGTTGTGAATTTAACGTGATCGGTCTGGCATTGCTCATTCTTGTTTGCCTAATTTTGGGCTTACTGATCTCGCTTGACTGCAAGTGGTCCGAAGGCTTGGCAGACGGGCATTAGCTGAATGGTGTTGATGTTGACGTGACCAGGACGAGTAGCTGCCCAATAGACGGCATCTGCGACGTCGTCAGCGGTTAATGGTTGAACGCCTTCGTAGACCGCCTTGGCTTTATCGACATCGCCTTTGAAACGTACTTGAGAGAACTCTGTGCCGCCGGACATCCCTGGCTCGATATTAGTTACGCGCACGGCGGTGCCGACCAGATCAGCGCGAAGATTCAAGCTGAACTGATGGACAAAAGCCTTGCTGGCGCCATAGACGTGTCCACCTGGATAAGGCCACTCACCAGCCGTTGAACCGATGTTGAGCACATGACCGCGATCGCGCTCGACCATGCCCGGCAACACGGCGCGAGTGCAGTACATGAGACCTTTGCAATTGGTATCGACCATCTGATCCCAATCGTCCACGTTGGCTTTCTGAGCGGAATCCAGTCCGAGAGCGAGTCCAGCGTTGTTGACTAGGATGTCGATGGAACGGAAATGATCGGGAAGACCGGCGATGGTCGATTCGACGGCTGCGCGATCGCGAACATCAAGCATGAGAGGTAGGAAACGGTCTCCTAAGTCGGACCGCAGCGACTGGAGCCTGTCTATTCTCCGGCCGGTGCCGACTAGATGGACGCCATCCTTTGCGAACCGTCGTGCGATTGCTTCCCCAAAACCAGACGTAACGCCAGTAACGAAAACGATCATAAGTGTCGTTGTCTGGACTGTGTCACTCGGTCTGCGGTTACAAGGCCGGCGTTGGGATCACCCTGTGTTAGTCTGAAAGTCGTTCTCGCTTAACTGACGCCGTGCTCGCCGGTTTGGGAGCCGCTTTGACCTATTGCCATGTCGCTGCAAGTCTTTTTGCAAGCTCAATTGCTCGGTATTGAAGAGTTCCTGACCGCTTATTCGGATGCGGAAGACCTGTCGGAACTGACTGGAAGATGTGCTTGGATCAGTTTGTACTGTGAGGTGCTTCCTCGGGCCTTGCTGGCTGAGCTGAAGCTGTCGCGGATGTTACTAGGGTCGAGCAGTGCAGAGCAGTTTCTATTGGTTCTGCCCGACAGCGTGATTGAACAGGCGAACCAATTCCTCAAAGACGCGGATCATTCAGTCAGGAATCTCTCATCTGGAACTTTGAAGCTGGTGTGGTCTAGCACAGAGAACCTGGGCAGTTGGCCTATTGCTCGGAAGCGCTTGGATGACGCGCTGCAGAGTGCGGTAGCGGCACCGTTAGCTTCTGAGTCATCGCCCGAAACGATATTTCAGCCTTTCGAGGCGGCTGTGGAAACTGCTTCCTTCTCAAAATTTGCGGATCTTGTGTCCACGGCGGAACGTGTGGGTTGGTCCTACGAATCGGATCTTCAACTGGAGTGGAACAGCGGTAAGTTCACGTGGCCTCTGAAAGACCAATCAGGTATTGACGATGAAGCGATCGTGTTCCCGCGGAGATTTGCTGCAAACGATGCGGGGACATTGCCAGCGACGCTAGGCGAAGTATCCCAACGAGCTGAGGGGACGGCGAGCTGGGGCATTTTGCGGGGCGATGTAGATGCGTTTGATGCTCGTTTACGGCGCGCCAATACCATCGAAGAACATATCCATCTTTCGGTGTTGTTCAAGGAGTTTTTTGCCGGCGAGTTGTCGATTCTCTGCACACTTCCTGATTTTTGGCGCACCGTAACAATCCTTTATCGAGGCGGGAATAGTTTCGCGGTCGTAGGCGCGTGGGATGCGTTGCTGATGATGGCGCGCGAGCTACAACGATTATTTGAAAAATTTGCCGAGCAGCACCTAGAGGCTCTTGCGGGTGTAGAGGGCAAGACGCTCACGGTGGCGTTAGCGATCGCGCCCGAGGTCAACGCCTTGCCGTCAGCGGTGTTCGAGAGTGCCGGAACGCAACTGCGTAGCGCGAAAGCAGCGGAGCCCGGCAGCTTCCACTTATTTGGACGAACCCTGGAATGGAAGCGCCTGGCCGATGCCGAAGAGTTGAAGGCTGGTCTGGTGAGGCTAGTTCGCGATGCCGGCTTCTCAAGCGAAGTCATCCGCGACTTAGTGGCGGTTTACCGAGAGGCGTCATCGATTCGCATTTCGCGTCGAGTGAAGGCGCAGCGAGTGGAGAAACCGTGGCGGACCTACGTGCGTGTTATGCGAGTAATCCCCAGCGCTCGAGGGAAAGAATCGACGAACTTACGGAATGCGGTCATTGCCAACCTGGTCGGCAAGAGGACTGCGGGGGTGAAGCTGCGTCCGTCGGCTCGGGTTGGATTAGAGTGGGCGCGGCTTGCCGCTGGGGAATAGTCGCCTAGTCAGGACCAGGCGCGCAGAAGCGATTTAATTGAGGACTTAAGCAATGGCTGATACCGAAGAGAAAAAGCCGGAAGGGCGCACCGAAAACAAGCCTGCACGTGAAAACCGAGGCGGGGGCGGCGCCGGTCCCCAAGGGCGCGGTGGAGAACGCGGCGAAGGTCGTGGCGACCGGAGTGGTGATCGAGGTGGAGATCGCGGGGGTGACGGGAGTGGTGGTGACCGGGGTGGCCGGGAGGCGCGAGGTGGACCTCGACCGTTTGGCGATCGCAGACCCGACGGTCCGCCCGAAATGGACATCGAGAAGCTGATCGCCGATAGTCTTTATCTGGACAACCAGGCGCACGTCGTGGTCAGTCGTATGCGCGACATGGATTCAGGTACGAAGAGCCAACTGCGACGGTTGTACAATGCGGTTCGTCGAGCGTGCCGTGCTCCGGAGAGCGAGCGGCAGCATGAGTTTGTGATGGTGCGTGCGCGCTTGGCATATACGATTGCCAGACATTCACTACGGAGTCTTGACTCTCTCGAGCGACTGCTCCTGCAGGTCACACGCAAAAACGACATACGCGGATACGAGCGATTTCGCGACTTATTTGAAGCCATTGTGGCCTATAACGAATAGGCACTGAACAGGGATTGAACGCATGAGTGGTCATACCGTAAGCACGGAACTTGGATTTATCGGAAAGCTGATTTTGGAAGGTGAAATCGTCTGCCAGACCGGGCTGCATATTGGCGCAGGCAAGGGCTCGCTGGAAATTGGCGGTGCAGATAACCCCGTTGTGAAGGACGCATTTGGGATTCCTTACATCCCAGGCAGTTCGCTACGAGGACGCATGCGTTCATTGCTGGAGCAATCATCTGGGTTGGCTGTCCCATCTGAATTGATCTATCTCTCAAAACGCAAAGGACAAGAAGTACGGATTCACCAGAGCGAACGCCCTGATGATTACATCTGCATTCTGTTTGGCCGCAATCCTGGACGTGTGGAAAGGGTTGTCGGAGATGCCACTGAATCTTCGGCCGCGACACCGGCGCGCCTTACAGTCTACGACTCGCCGCTGATTGTGGATAGCATCACGCCGCAGATGCGCGAGAACCTGGATGACGAACTCACTGAAGTCAAAAGCGAGAATGCGGTTGATCGGATCACGTCGCAAGCGAATCCGCGGACGCTTGAACGTGTTCCAGCAGGAGCCAAGTTCCGGTTCCGGTTGATCATTGACGTTTTGTGCGAGGAAGATAAGCCGCTCGTTGCTCAGGTGGTTCAAGGGCTGCGCTTGCTTGAAGACGACGCTTTGGGTGGCGGTGGCAGCCGTGGCAGTGGACGTGTCTCGCTTGGCCAACTGAAAGCGACTTGGCGGTCGAAGGAGTATTACGCCAAGGGCGCAGCCGAGTCTGTACTGGTAGATGGGGCCGATCTGGCCGGCTTGCAGCAATTGTCTGCTGGCGACGATTTCGCCCAGAAGCTTGCCTAGGATGAAGCAGGCTTTACTGATTCGGCTGAAGCCGACAGGGCCGTGGCGTTATGGTCCGGGCGACGGAGCGACTGACCGCGTCGATTCCTTCTTCCGAAGCGACCGCCTCTTCTCGGCCATCACTCTGGCCCTTCAGCGGCTGGGTCATTTAGACGAGTGGCTGGACGCGACTGCTCGACGTGGGGAGCCTAGCATCGCTTTAACGTCGTTGTTCCCGTTTCAGGCCGAAACGTTGTTTGCTCCTCCGCCTGCTACATTGTGGCCACCGCCGCCCGCGCTGGTCACTGCGCCGAGTCCGCTATTTCTGAGCAAGCTTCGCTGGCGCGCGGCAGGTTTAGTTCCTGTCAGCGCGATTGAGTCAATCTTGATTGGCCAGCCGCTGTTAGCGGACCAGTGGGTACCAGACCCGGACAGCGGTTGCCTTCTGAGGCGGGATCGCCCGGCAGTTAGCCCGTTCCGAACGGTGGTGCGGAGCCAGGCTGCAGTCGACCGTTTAGGACAGGGATCAGTTCATCCATATACGGCTACTTGTGTTGAGTTTGAGCCGAGTTCAGGGCTGTGGTGCGCAGCCGTTTATCAGGACGAGGCGATTCGTCGTCATTGGGATCCACTGATGCGAGCAGCATTCCGCTTGCTCGCCGATACAGGTTTCGGAGCACGCCGATCTTCAGGCTGGGGCCAAACGGCGGATCCGCATTTTCAGAGCGGAGCGTGGCCGGTCGTTCTAATGCCGAAATTTGCTGCTCGGGCTAGTGCTGTTGCCGCCGACAATGGTGCGACAAACGGGTCGCACTATTGGCTGCTCTCGTTGTTCACCCCTGCGTCAGGAGACGAGATCGACTGGAAAGCGGGCGACTACCAGGTCACCGTTCGTGGTGGCCGTATCGAGAGTCTTGCGGGTAGCGGTCAGAAAAAGCAGCTACGGATGATTGCAGAGGGGTCTGTTGTCGGAGCTACGCAGGAGCCGATCGGTGCGGCGGTTGATGTTGCACCCGACGGATTCGCGCATCCTGTGTATCGCGCCGGGCTGGCAGTAGCGCTGAAGTTGCCTGTTCTCGATTTGAGCGCTCTTCCAAAGGTCGTCGAAACAACGCCTATACCGGTAGACGAAGGAAAACTAGACGTAAGTGGACCGGAGCCGGACGACGTGGAAGCTACGGCCGAGCCTGAGACACCTACAGATCCGCTTAGTCCCGAACCGGCATCCGACGCAACCAGAGAACCGGCAGTTCCACCCCCAGATCTGGTCGTTGAACTGTCAGATGAAACTCGATTTTCGCCAGGTTCGATTATAGAGCTGCTGAAGGCCTATGAACGCGAGGACGAGGAGCCAACAGATGAAGTATGAGCTGACCGCGCTCACGCCGTTCCTGGTGGGCGATGGACAAACACTGTCGCCGATCGACTACATGGTTTGGAAAGACCAGATCAATGTGTTGGATCAGGCCCGGATATTCAAGCTGCTCGCACGTGGTCCGAGGTTAGAAGGCTATTTGGGCCAACTACGGAAGGCGACAAAGCTCGACTTTGCGTCGTGGGGAGGATTCGCCCAAAACTTCTCGCAGCGTAGGATCCCATTCGAAGACGCTGGGTCCACATCTTTGTGGGAGGCTGCACCCGCGGAGGCACAGTTTATTCCGACCTTCGCGGCGAACCACCGTGGACCCTATGTACCCGGATCGGCTATCAAGGGTGCGCTGAGAACCGGGTTGGTCTTTTCGCGCTGGAATGCTAGCACGATGGAGAAGATCGCCGCCGGCCTAGAGAATGATCGAGTCCCACGCCGCGTCGCGGAACCCGCAGAGGCTGCAGCCGGGGCTTCGCAGATGCGGATTATCTCGGTTGTAGATAGCGCCGCAACCGATACCTCGAGCTTCCGGATCTACGTGTCGAAAGTAGCTTCACTCGACACTCGGCAGCCTGGCAAGCCTCAGCTTGTATGGAAATCAGCAGGGCGTGGCAGTGTGCCTCCGCAACGGGTAAAGGAGGCCACTCCAACCTTTAGTGAGATGGCGAAACCCGGCACTGTGTTTTCGGGCCAGTGGCAAGAGCGCAAATATCTCGAAAATCCCGATCTGACCCGCGCATTGGGATGGCGTTCCGTTCCAGATCCCAAAATGATCTTTGCTGCGGCGAACGAGTATGCGTCGGCGCAGCTTGCGCTGCACGCCAGGCACGCCGAGGTGGCTGGATTAGTCGCCCTTTATCGCTCTATCGAGCGAATACAAGGTGAGGTTTCCACGGCTCAGCAGCAAGCGAGTAGCTGCGTTCTTTGCCTGGGATGGGGTGGCGGCTTCTTGTCAAAGACTGGATTCCCGAACACGGAAGACGAGTCGTATCGAAAGATTCTAAAGAACATACCTGTATTTGGGCGGGCAGTTAGGGACGGGCTTCCCTTTCCGAAAACTCGGCGGGTGGTTTTTGTCGGTGGCCAACCAGCGACACTGCCGGGCTGGGTCAGGCTCCAGTTGAAAGACTAATTGTTGGTGTGCGGCTAGCCTTGCTCATAGCACCGGCTACCCGCTTGGCCCACAGTGAGAGAGAATTGGCGAGCCAATTGCAACTTATGTAATTGGAAGCAGCCGATCCGATCAACCTGAGCGGCCCATTCTGGCGGAAAGTAAGGTTTTACTACGGAAGACCGCCGGGAAACCACGTGTTCTAAGCAGTTCTTCATGACTTCCCGATTCTCGGTATCATGAAGGTAATTGGGGAGTTCCCCCACGCTCGTCGGGGGTGAGTCACTTTTGATTTGCCGTAGCGACGAAAGGAACTATGTACAACGCCTATTTCGGGTTTTCAGAGAACCCGTTTAACCTGAGCCCCGATCCGGAGTTTTTGTACCGCAGCCCGCAGCACGAAGAAGCTTTAGCGAATCTAATCTACGGAGTTCGCAGCCGTAAGGGATTTATTGTCCTTACCGGTGAGGTTGGCACAGGCAAAACGACGATGCTTGAGTGCCTTCGCGATTACCTTGACTCGCAGCGCATCGAATTCGGCTTCATTTTCAATTCACGCCTAACGCCTGAACAGTTTTTTGAAGTCATTGCTTATGATCTGAACCTAAACTGTGATCGCAAATCAAAGATGGATGTTCTATTTGCACTGAACGCTCTGCTTATACAGCAAGCTGAACGCGGCCGCACGTGTGCATTGATCATCGACGAAGCGCATAACTTAGAACCGGATGTTCTGGAAGAAGTGCGGTTGTTAGGCAATCTGGAGACTCGACAAGGCAAGTTGCTTCAAATCATTCTTGCGGGCCAGCCCGAGTTGGATCGGAAACTAGACGCGCCCAATCTTCGAAATTTGAAGCAGCGTATCGTACTCAGGTGCAACCTGAATCCGCTTACAGCGGACGAATGCAGGGCCTACATCGAAACTCGGCTAGCGCGTGCGGGGATGCAGAACCAAACTGTCTTCTCGCGTGAGATTCTGGACGAGGTTCACAAGCGGTCACACGGAATTCCCCGTGTCATCAATGCCGTTTGTGACAACTTGCTCGTCACGCTGTTTGCAATGGAGCAGCGGACGGCCACGATGGATATGTTGGACGAGGTGTCTCGCGACATGAGACTCGAGTGGCCTGGTAGTAATCGCGAACTTCGTGGGCGTTCTCGGTTTGGTATGAGCGGAGAACCGTTTCCTGAGCGACCAGTTTCGATTAGCGGCGACTAGCGTCGAGCAAACGCCATCGAGATGTAATAAGATGGGCCGGGAAGGCCCGTCATGTCTGATAACAGCTTTGATCGTCGCGATTTTCTAAAGAAGACCAGTAGTTTAGGGGCAGGAATGGCTCTAGCCTCAACAGCTCTGGCCAAAGGGAAGGCAGGGGCCAAGCCTACCGCCAGGATGAACTCGGCACGAGTGCTTGGCGCCAATGACCGGATCAATATCGGCGTCGTAGGTTGTGGCGGGCGCGGTAGTTACGTTGCGAGCGCATTCACAGAATACGCGGATAAGAACAACCATGCGTGCCAAATCGTGGCTGTGTGCGATGTCTATGAAAAGCGAAAGCGAATTCAAGCTGAAAAATATAGCGCCAAGGGAACGCTTGACTACCGCGAGGTAGTCGCAATGCCCGATGTGGACGCGGTGATCGTGGCAACGCCTGATCACTGGCATGCCAAGGTCGCATTGGCCTCTATGGACCAGGGCAAAGACGTTTACCTTGAGAAGCCAATGTGTCATACGACGGACGAGATCAAGCAACTGATCGAATCCGTGCGGGAGACAAAGCGCGTTGTGCAAGTAGGCTCGCAAACCACATCGGCCGATCAGTGGTGGAAGGCGAAGAGAGCGATTGCCGACGGAATGATCGGGAAGATGATTATGAGCCAGGGCTCGTATCATCGCAATTCGATGGAAGGTGAGTGGAACTGGCCTATCGATCAAGGTGCCGGTCCAAATGGCAAGGGCGACGACTACATCGACTGGAAGACATGGTTGGGTCCAGCCACTTCACGGCCGTTCGATGCCGATCGATTCTTCCGATTCCGCAAGTATTGGGACTATTCGGGTGGAATCGCGACCGACTTGTTTTTCCATGTTGTCGCTCCTTTGAACATCTGTTGGGACAAGCCGCAGTATCCGAGCAAGGTCACGGCTTCGGGCGGAAAGTATGCATTCACAAACGACCGTGAGGTTCCCGATACGTTCCATATTCTGGCTGAGTATCCGGAAGGCCATTCTCTGGTTTTGAGCTCGTCGATGGCGAACTCGCAACACATTCCAGGCCTCATTCGCGGGCATGAGGGCACGATCATCATGGTGGAGCACGGCCAATTTGAGCGTTACAGCGAGAACATCATCGTGAAGCCGGAGATTGTTCGCGTCGCTGACCCAAAGGTAAACGAAGACGACTGGAAAAGAGGTCCCTTCCCGGATTACAAATTCGGTAGCGAAGAGATTAAGATCCCGGTTGAGAAGTCTGACATGATGCAGTTGCACATCGGCAACTTCCTCCAGTGCATGCGCACCCGAGAGAAACCGCATTTGGATGTCGAGACCGCTGCACATGCTCAGGTGCTGATCAACCTGGGCGTTGAATCTTATCGCGAAGGGCGCGTCAGATATTGGGACGAGCGAAAGTGGAAGGGCGTAGACAAACCCGTTGAGGCCTAAAGCCTACTAGCGGCTGGGATCTGCTCTTGAGATCGAGACCCGTTAGAGCGACGGCTCAGCAGGACAGTGACGACGGCGGAGATGCCCAGCATCGCTCCAACCATGTAGAGGCCAGCTGAGAAAGTCCCGGTCCGATCTTTAAGCCAGCCGATCACAAAGGGACCAACAAAACCCCCGAGATTTCCAAGGGAGTTGATCATCGCTATTCCGGCCGCGGCACCGGCACCGGAGAGAAACATAGTCGGCATTGCCCAGAGCGGAGCCTTCGCTGCACTAACCCCGACGTTCATGATCACAATGGTGAGGATGACGCTGATCGTACCTTGAGCAACTCCGGCCCACAGAAATCCGAGGCACCCCAACAAGCACGGCAGAACCACGTGCCAAGTGCGCTCGGCGGTACGGTCGGAGTGGCGCGCCCATGCGATCATGCTGGCAACTGCCATTGTGCCTGCAAGAGCATTGACCCACCCAGTTTTGGATGGCGAGAATCCGAACCGTTGCAGAATGAGCGGAACCCAAAGCCCTGTCGTATACAGACCTGCTGAAGTCCCGAAGTAAATCAAGGATAGCGCCAGCATGCGGGGATTGCTGAGTGCAAGCCAGACCTCGTCTGTATGTCCAAAACTGGAATGTCTCTGAACGCGCTCGCTCTCCAAGGTGGAGACCAGCCAGTCACGTTCTTCCGGCTTTAGCCACTTCGCCTGAGCCGGACGGTCGGTCAAAATCCGGAGGACAGCAAATCCCAGGACGATGGCTGGCAAGCCCTCAATGAGGTAGAGCCACTGCCAATTTGCCAAGCGCGCAAAAGCAGGAAGTTGCATCAGAGCGCCAGAGATCGGTGAACCGATTGCGGTCGAAAGCGGTGCGGCAGCCATGAAGAGAGCTGCCGTAGCGGCTCTGTGCCGGGCAGGGAACCAGAGGCTTAAATACAAAATGACGCCTGGAAAGAAACCAGCTTCGGCTATGCCGAGTAGAAAGCGAAATGCGTAGAAGCTGTTAGGACCAATCACAAAGGCCGATGCGGCGGATACAATTCCCCAACTCACAACCACGCGGGCGATCCACAAGCGAGCGCCAACACGATGAAGTATCAGGTTGGAGGGCACCTCACAGAGGAAATAACCGACGAAGAAGATGCCTCCACCCAGGCCGAACATTGCTGGCGTGAGACCAAGCGCCTTGTTCATGCTCAAGGCGGCGAACCCGACGTTCACGCGGTCAAGGAAGCTGACGAAGTACAACAGAACTACGAATGGAACAATGCGGAGGGTTATCTTGTGCAGGACGCGCGCTTCCAGATCAGAAGGCACAGTCCCAGAGCTGGTCAGATCGCTGCCAGACTGCGTTTAGCGTCAGCGGCAACATCTGCGCATATAGCGTCGGCCACCTGAGCTGTTGTAGCAGTTCCGCCCAAGTCGCGGGTGTGCAGGTTGCAGTTTGCGGTGATCCGCTCGATTGCAGCCATCCCGCGGGCAGCCGCGTCGACCTCACCCAAATGCTCCAGCAGCATCACAGCCGACCAGAACGTGCCGAGTGGGTTTGCCAGGCCCTTGCCCATGATGTCGAAAGCGGAGCCATGAATTGGTTCGAACATAGACGGATAGCGCCGCTCCGGGTCGATGTTGCCGGTCGGTGCAATCCCGAGGCTTCCGGCGAGTGCCGCGGCAAGGTCGCTGAGTATGTCTGCGTGCAAATTTGTCGCGACGATGGTGTCGAGCGACGCCGGACGGTTGACCATACGGGCAGTAGCCGCATCAACCAATTCTTTGTCCCAGGTGACCGCCGGGAACTCGTGAGCGATCTCACCCGCAATCTCGTCCCACATGACCATCGCGTGGCGCTGGGCGTTGCTCTTCGTAATTACCGTTAGGAGCTTACGCGGACGAGATTGGGCCAATTGGAAGGCAAAACGTAGGATCCGCTCCACGCCAACCCGGGTCATCACAGAGACGTCGGTCGCCACTTCAATAGGATGTCCGCGATGTACGCGACCGCCAATGCCGGAGTATTCGCCTTCAGTGTTCTCGCGAACAATGACCCAATTGAGGTCGAACGGCCGACAACGCTTGAGGGGGGCGTCAATGCCTGGCAAGATGCGCGTTGGGCGAACGTTAGCGTACTGATCGAATCCTTGGCAAATCTTGAGGCGAAGACCCCAGAGCGTGATGTGATCGGGAATATTCGGATCACCAGCAGATCCGAATAGGATGGCATCCTTTCCCCGTAGCGAATCGAGACCATTTTCCGGCATCATGACGCCATGCCGGCGGTAGTAGTCGCCGCCCCATTCGAAGTTTTCAAATTGCAAGTTGCAGGAACTCGTGCTCGCGAGTGCCTCAAGAAACTGACGCCCTGCTGGAATAACCTCTTTTCCGATCCCATCGCCGGGGATCGTGGCAATTTGGTAGGTCTTTGTGGAGCCGGTCAATTTGTGGGTGGCAGGCGGAAAGCCGTTTAAAGGTTCGGGTCGAAGATTTCGGACAGCGATAGGTCAATATTCGTGCCATCGACCCGAATCGAGCCCTCGGTCACTTCTTGGAATCCGTTCGTGCGGTAGATCCAGATCGTTTTCTCGGCTGGGTCGACCACCCAGACTACAGGGACGCCGAAGTCAAGGTATTCACGAACCCGATGGTTGACGCGAGTGACTCGATCCGATGGAGACATAACCTCGATGCATAAGAGAGGCGGTGTTGTCAGGATCTGTTCATCGGGGACGCCTCGGCAGACGAGAACATCAGGAATCCGGTACTTGTCTGATCGAACGCGAACGCGGAATTCGACGTAGGGCACTAATCCTGATTCGCGGCGGCGCATTTCGAACAAATACCAAAATCTGGTCTGTAGAAAGCTGTGGTCTCGCTCGCCCACGTTTCGTTCCTCGACAATCCCTTCCGTGTAATCGCAGTCCGGGCGGTACGACGTGTTCAGGTACTCTTCAACTGAAACAATCGTTCCCGTTTCCATATGTGCTCATTCTAACTTCTAGGAACCGCTCATCGGCGGTGCGATAGTTCGGATGCCGAGCTCTCGAAGCTGCCTGTCTGGGATAGGTGACGGTGCTTCGCACATCAAGTCAGTTGCTTTGGCTGTCTTCGGGAATGGGATTACTTCTCTTATCGATTGCTCGCCCGCCAGGAGCATGACTAAACGATCAAGTCCCAAAGCGATGCCGCCGTGGGGAGGCGCGCCATATTCGAGTGCTTCCAGCAAAAAGCCAAACCTTCGCTTCGCCTCATCTTCGCTGAATCCGAGCGCAGCGAAGACTTTTGTTTGCACATCACGCCGGTGAATACGAATCGAACCCGAGCCTAGCTCAACTCCGTTCAGCACCAAATCGTAGGACTTCGCCCGGCAGTGCGCGGGATCGTTGGTCAGCTTGTCGAGATCCTGATCGTGCACTGATGTGAAGGGATGATGAGCCGCATTCCAGCGTTGATCTTGCTCATCCCACTCGAACATCGGAAAATCGACAACCCAAAGGAACTTGAAGTTGTCCGGATCGAGCAGGCCATGGCGGTCATTGTATTTCTGAGCGAGGAACAAACGCAGCTGACCGGCCGCCTGCAACACGGAGTGATCAGGAAGAGCACCTTTGTGTTCGCCACGCCAGCCAGCCAAGACTAGTAAGTCGTCATCTGCTGGCTTGACGCGCTCCCGAACCTGCTGTACAGACCCGGCATAGTCCCGCTCTAACCGCTTCAAGTCGTCGTAGACGGTAAGCCCGCGTTCCTGACCAAAAGCTTTTAGCTCATCGCGGTCCTTGCGGCTGAATTGCCCCGTTTTGGGCACATGGATTGCGACTAAGGGCAGCCCGCTGCCGGTTAATTCTCCGGCTGGAAACAGATCGTCAACACAGTGAAATGGAGGAAGCCGAAGCTCCGGCTTATCGCTGCCGTACGAGCGCATAGCGTCAGCGTATGTAATGCGGGGAATCTTTTGTTCTACGGTCTTTCCTGCAGCCTTGCAGACGTTCCAAATCAAGGGTTCGACAACTTGATAGATCTGTTCTTCTTGCGGAAACGACATCTCTAGGTCGATCTGCGTGAACTCAGGCTGGCGATCTGCTCGTAAGTCTTCGTCTCGGAAGCAACGAACAATCTGGAAATAGCGTTCGTAGCCGCCCACCATCAGCAGCTGTTTGAAGATCTGCGGCGATTGCGGGAGAGCATAGAAGGAGCCGGGCTGGACCCGGCTGGGCACAAGGTAATCACGTGCGCCCTCAGGGGTCGAGCGCGTCATGAACGGAGTTTCTATCTCCAGAAAGCCCTGCTTATACAGGGCTGTGCGAACGGCGAATGTGACTTTGGAGCGCATGATGATGTTTCGCTGCATGCGCGGGCGGCGAAGGTCAACATAGCGATATTTGAGACGAATATCCTCCTTTACATCTACGTTGTCCTCGAGTGGAAAAGGCGGGGTTCGGGACTCGTTTAGAATCCAGAGGCGACTCACAACTATCTCCACCTCGCCGGTCTCAATAGTTGAATTGACCGTTTCAGGTGTGCGAAGCGAAACGGTGCCTTCGACAGCGACCACGTATTCGGAACTGAGTTCCTGCGCTCGCTTATGTGGCACCGGATCGCGGCTCTCATCGAAGACTAACTGCGTAACACCGTCGCGATCCCGCAGATGAATGAAAATCACACCGCCCAGGTCGCGCCGCCGGTGAACCCACCCCATCAATAGTATGGTCTGGCCAGCATCGGCAGCTCGCAATTGGCCACAGCTATGTGTGCGGCGCAATTCACCAAGAAAATCTAACTGAACGTCGGCCATCTTAGGTTTGTACTAATTTGCTTGCGTCCGTTGTTGCTTCGGTCGACAAGTGATCCAGCAGTCTCTGGCGATTCAGGCTGAACTGTTCGCCCGTCGCCATGTTTTTCAAAGTGTAGGACTGGCTGACAATTTCGTTATCGCCGACCACTAACGTGTGACGCGCTTCTAACTTATTGGCTAACTCTAACATTCGTTTCAGCTTCCGGTCGGTGCCTACTTCAACAGATAATCCCAGGTGACGGAGATCGCCCGCGAGCGTTGCGCAATGACGAAACGCAGCTTCACCTAGCGGGGCTACATAGACGTCGAGCACCTGCGGACGGATTGTCTGTTGCTCTTCAACCGTCATCACCAAGCGGTCCTCACCAATTGAGAATCCAATTCCAGGCGCGGGAACTTTCGAGCCAAGATGTTCAGCCAAACCGTCGTATCTTCCGCCTCCCAGGATTGCATTCTGAGCTCCCAGTGCACCATGCGTAATCTCGAACGTTGTTCGTGCATAGTAGTCCAACCCTCGGACTAGGCGTGGCTTCACAGTGTAAGCAATATCGCGATCGTCGAGATACTCGCGAACTTGCGTGAAATGGTGCTTGTCGTCGTGACTTAGAAAATCGAGGATCGATGGAAGCTTGTCAATGATCGGTTGGTCTTCTGGAACTTTACAATCCAGCACTCTCAGTGGATTGGTCACCGCTCGGCGCTGACAGTCGGCGCAAAGCATCCCCGCCACTTGACTCAGTTCTGTCCGTAATGCCTCGTTGTAGGTGACCCGGGTCTCAAGCGATCCTACTGAGTTAATCAGCAATTCGAAGCCATCAATGCCGACCGCCTTGAGAATGGCGATCACTAACTCGATCACTTCGGCATCTGTGCCCGGCGAGTCCGAACCGATTGCTTCAGCGCCAATTTGAAAGAACTGCCGGTACCGGCCTTTTTGGGGCCGTTCGCGACGAAACATCGGACCGATGTAGTACAGTTTCTGGAGGCCTGGCTGCTGATCAAGGCGGTGTTCAATATAGGCGCGAATAACCGATGCCGTGTTTTCTGGGCGCAGTGTTAATGAACTCTCGTCGCGATCGACAAAGGTGTACATCTCTTTGCTGACGATATCGGTCTCCTCGCCCACACCGCGAGCGAACAACGCGGTTTCCTCCAGGATCGGCGTGCGGATTTCGTGGTAATTAAAGCGACGAAAAACTTCACGCGCCGCTTGTTCAACCTGATTCCAGATCGCGCTGGCGGGCGGCAGTATGTCGCGCGTACCCTTTACGGCGCGGATCAATGCTGGTCTTCCTTGTAGAAGGCGCTAATGGTGACGTAGTAATCGCAATTTTCGCGAAACCGGGCTTCTTCTTCGGCTGTAACTGTGCGTCTCACCTTCGCCGGCGTTCCCATGACAACCGACCGTTCCGGCACACGCATCCCCTCCGGCACGAGAGCGCCAGCAGCAACCACAGCCCCGGAACCAATCTCAGCACCGTTCAGCACGATGGCGCCAATCCCGATCAACGCTCCGTCGAGTACTTTACACCCATGCAGGACGGCCGAGTGTCCTACGGTTACCCGGTCGCCCACAATGCAGGGAAAAGTGACATGGTCGACGTGCAGTACGGTGTTGTCCTGGATGCTGGTCTCGTCGCCAATACGGATGAAATTTACGTCGCCTCGGATGCTGACGTTCGGCCAAACACTTGAGCGTTCACCGACAACAACGTCGCCGATGACCTGCGCGGACGGGTCAATGTAGGCTGACTTTGCAATGGTAGGCAAAAGCCCACGGTATGGCCGGATCATGAAGATGACTATTCGCAGGTGCAGGCTGAGAACTGCCGCACCCACCTGACAGAAGATGTTCCTTTGCAGCCCATCGTAGCAAGCCAAGCGGCTTGTCTTGCCTACGAAATTTTGAAAACGTACGCGAACTCGCCAACCTTCTCGGACGGCAATTGAACTTGCAGGCCCTCGTCGTCGACGCTCCACTTCAGAGAATTATTCGATCCTAGCATTTGAACGTTCCGTATGGCCATCGCGTTCGCAGATCCTTTGGCCAGAGTCTTAATAGTGAGTTTGCCATCTTGCGGCCACGCCATTGCAATTGCGTACAACGAACTGCCTTTCGAGGTGAACCGAATATCCTGACTCGAGTAGGGCTGGGAATCTGTATCCTTAAAAGATCCGGCGACAACCTTAGTAGGACCCTCGCCGTAGACTTTCCACGGTCGGGTTCCGTAAATAGCCTCCCCGTTGGTATTTAGCCAACGTCCCATGCTCAGCAATATCTGCTGAGCTTCTTCGGGGATTGTCCCGTCTGGCTTCGGTCCGATATTTAACAAGAGTGCACCGTTTTTGCTGACGATGTCGATCAACTGCTGGATGAGCGACTCCGGCGTCTTAAAGGTGTCATTCTCGATATAGCCCCAGCTCTTAACGCTGATGGACGTATCAGTCTGCCATAGCAACTTACGAGATGCATCTAACTGGCCACGTTCAATATCAAGTACCGCCGCGCCCTCTGGATAAGCGGTGAACTTGTAGTTGATGGCGGCTGTCGATTGGCGCTTGGCAGCATCGTTGTAATAGAAAGCCGCAAATTTTTGTAAGTAGGGTTCAAACTCCTTGGTATTGATCCACCAATCAAACCAAACAACTTCAGGCTTGTACTTCTGGACAATTTCCGAGGTCCGGGCCAGCCAATCGTTCAAATATGCCTTATCGGGATGAGCGGCCCACTCAGCATGATTTTTATCGGTTACCCCGGCGTGAGCAGGACCGTAGAAGGAAGCGTATTTCGGATCTTTGACGTCAGAATTAAATTCACGCCCGCCGTTCATAAAGAAGTAGTGCTCGGCCCGGTGGCTTGACGCGCCGAAATGCAGGCCTTCGCCGCGAACCGCATCGGCTAATTCGCCGACAATATCGCGTTTAGGACCCATCTTGGCTGCAGACCAATCAGTGAGGCCAGAGTTGTACATAGGAAAGCCGTCATGATGCTCCGCCACAGGAACAATGAACTTCGCGCCTGACTTGCGGAATACCGCCGCCCATTCTTTGGCGTCGAACTTTTCAGCCTTGAATTGTGGAATGAAATCTTTGTAGCCGAACTGCGTCTGCGGCCCATACTTCTCAACCTCATGCTTAAACTCGGGCGTGCCCTGCAAATACATATTTCGCGGATACCACTCACTTGCGAACCCAGGGACTGAGTACAGTCCCCAATGGATAAAAATGCCAAATTTGGCGTCCTGATACCAAGTAGGAATCTGGTATTTCTTCAAAGATTCCCAATTCGGCTTAAAGGGGCCCGCGTTGGCTTCAGAGTCGACCTGCTTCAAAATTGTGCTGCGCTGGGCGTCGTAGGGCGCTACGGACTTTTCCCAAACTAGGTCGTCAGCGTTGGGCTGCTGAGCGAGGGCTGCCGAAGTGAACGCGAGAAGCAGGATCGATTCTAATTTCATTGAGCTTAATCCTAAAAATTCGGCCGGCCTTTGGCCGCGAATGCTCTAGCATTGTTTCACACGGCATCGCCAGCTTGCTGTTGAACCTTGCTATTCGGCCCCACTATTGAACTAACGCAGCAAGAGCAAATACAAGGGGTGCGTTCCAATTAATCGCAACCTCATTGCAGGCATATGCACCAGAGTCGTCGATATAGGACTTCGCAGGCAACGTTTCCGGCGGTAGCGCGTTCTTCATTTCAGGGTCGTTGCGACCGGGGTTAGGGCCGCCCGACAACAATCCCGGCCAAGGTAAATCGATTCGGTCTGCAGCGCTGGGCCGGTGGTGGGGATGCTGGAAAGCATGTTCTCCGACCTGCGTCACCCAAGATAAAGAGAAGGTGTTCCTGCCGAGTAAATAGTGAAGATTTTCCTGAGCTGTATCCGCGTACTTGTGATCAGACTGAAACTGGTCTGCAATGAGTAATTGCATGCCATAGCTGCCCACCACGCCGTTAGAACCCCAGATGTAATTACTGGATGTTAGTGAAATTCGGTAGGCGTTCCGATTACTTCTATTTACAATCTCGTTTGCTGCAGTAATCGAGAGCTTACGAATCTCGTTTACGGCGTCAGCATTGCCGCTACTGCTCAATGCATATCTCCACAAAGCGAGCGGTCCCAGCATTGACCAACTTGGAGGATTTGAAGACTGAATAGTCGTCAGATATTCCCGATAGTGTTGAAGAAAGTAATCTTCATATTGCGGTTGCCTAGTTGTAGACGTGAGTTCCGCGGCAGCCCACAATCTCTCATCACCACAATTTCCATCGCCGTACTCACCGGTCAGAACGCCAGGTGGATTCTTGAAGGTGACATTCGGATGAGCGTTC
The DNA here is from genome assembly GCA_965214005.1 of Bryobacteraceae bacterium. Lineage (GTDB taxonomy): Bacteria > Acidobacteriota > Terriglobia > Bryobacterales > Bryobacteraceae > Bog-105. The sequence continues at coordinate 5,315,190 of CBDCAQ010000014.1, read as the reverse complement.
GCCCATTGCCAAGCAGATTCAGCGGCGTGCAGTGACTGTCGAGAAAAGTTGGCGTCAAATGGTTTGTAGACGCGAGCTGCGACCGCCATGACGGCTGCTAAATCTGCCGTTGCGCAAGTACTCTTAAACGGATCTTGTCCAGTTCCGATCACTGCACTTACAAGTTGGTCTGATTCGGGCATCACAAATTTTGCAAACCGAGTGCTAGTCTGCTTATGCCAGACGCCCCCATCAGCGTCCTGCATGGTCAGCATCCAAGCTAGGTTCCATCGAATCTCGTTTAGCATGTCAGGAATGCCATTTTGCGATTCAGGTAAGTTCAACTTGATCTTGCTTATGCGGGCGCTGTAAAGTTCCCACGCCCAGAGTAGGGTGCCAGTAGTGATTCCGGAGTTAACAACGTAGCGGCCGTAGTCGCCTGCATCGTGCCAGCCCTGCTTTGACTCATGTGCGCCGGTATGACCTGCCGATTCGTGATACACGCCCGCTAAATGGCACGCAGCGTGTTTGAAGCCTGGGAATTCAGACCCTAGGTCGACTGCCGTCCCGCATCGTTGGCCGTAATACGATCGCATGGCGAGATAGTAAACGCGGTTGAATACATCGGTGTTGACTACGAAATTCCAACTTCTTCCAACGCGAGGTACATCCAGGTAAAAGCGCCCTTTCTCGTGCAAGACGGTGAAATCGGCCTGCTGAACGGCGTCGCCCGAATCCGGATCCAGTCGCGGCTCAGAGAGGCTGCCCTGGTAAGCTGCACTTCCATCATTCGACCGACGAATCACAAAACGTCCTGCCGTTTCCCCGACGTGAGACCCAGGCCCAACAATGACCGCGATCTTGGGAGCGCCCAACAGGTATCCAGCTTGGTCCACTTTAATCGCCACAGTCGGAGTTGCTGCTGAGAGCAACGAGCATGCAAGCGTACTCACGAGAAAGCAGATCACCAGTTCAGAAGAGTAGCAAATTTAGATGAATGTCGGAACAGCATAACGGGCGGAATCCCTCATAGGACGGAGCATTAACGCCTCGGATATTTCCTAAGCACTCGACCAGCTATAAAAGCGGCATTTTCCTAACTAGATGACGAGGCCCTATGGGGTCCAGTACTTTTCACACCAACCACCAAGAACGAGGGACATGGCCCAACAACAAGCGCCTGACGACATCTTTGCTCTCTTTTCGCGATTCGATCTAGACATGTCGCAGTACCGTGTGTTCAACCGGGAGCCGCGATCTCCTGCTCTAGAAAGCCAGACCGTAACCGAAGCGGGGGCTGAGACTTTGAGTCCGATTCCGGAACCTTTGATCGACCTCAACAAACAAGATCGCCCAATCCCGATCACCCCGGCCCAAACTGACGTGAAAATTCCGGAGAGGGCTGGGCTGCACAATCTGCACCGAAGCCTGCGTGAGTCCCAGGACAGGTCCATGGTTACCAGTTCGACTACTGCGACCAAAATGGTGAGTTTCTCAGGGTCGAGTGGGGGCGTTGGAGTAACCACTATCATGGCGACTCTAGCGCGTCAGTTTTCGAGGTCAGGCCAACGCTGTGGGCTGGTCGACGGCGCGCCGGATTCCTTGGTGCCGTTATTTTTCGGAGTGCAAAAGATCGCCGATCATCAGGGCCGCTTTGCTGCCCTGAATTCGGTTCTTACCCCGACTATCCGGCTCATCGGACCAGATGCATTTCCTAACTTGACCGATGTCCACCAGGGAGGCGAGGCTGCACTTTTAGACAACCTCGGGCGACGCTTTAGTAGCGAACTCGACTATCTTCTACTGGATCAAGCTCGCGCCAGACACGATCTGTCGAATGGTTTAAACGTATTCGTTGCGCTGCCTGATGTCGGTTCAGTGCTGAGCGTGCGGACTCTGATCAATAAAAGGCATTGGCCAAAACAACGAGGAAAGACAGTCTGCGTACTGAATCGCTTCGATCCAGCCGTTGCACTTCATCAGGAATTGCTCGCCTGGTACCGAGATCATTTCGACCACGTCTTTCCCGTACACCATTCGTTTCTGATTCCGGAGGCTCTCGCAGAAGGATCGAGTGTGTTGGATTGGGCTCCGAATTCTGTCGTAGCCGAGGATTTCACGCGTCTATCCGATTATTTGATTCAAATGTCAGCCCTACTGCAAAGCAGGAGTACCGCGGACCACGAAGAGGTGACCTTATGAGCACCAGCCAAACAGGGTCACTGTCTGCAGCACAACGGCTGCTCTGGGCCGCTCTGCTGTGCCCTATTTGTCTAGCCTTACTCTTCCTGATTCGGATGCCGCTCTCCTGGTCGGATCAGACGACTTTCAGCGGTTTAATCATTCTCTGCTGCCTGGTGATCGGCCGATTTAGCGATTCCCGGAAGACTACCTCGTTGCTGACGCTTATATCCGTCTTCTGTTCACTGCGTTATATCGTTTGGCGATGGTCGAGCTCTGTCAGCTATTTGAACCATTCCGGGTGGAAGGTTGAACTCGTTGGGCTTGTCTTTGCCCTGCTGCTGTTAAGTGCAGAAACCTATTCAGTCGTGATTCTAGTTCTCGGCTATTTCCAAAGTTCCCGATCGCTTCGACGCAAGCCAGCTGTTATGCCTTATGACTTGAGTGCGTGGCCTTCCGTGGACATCTATATCCCCACATACAACGAGCCGCTAGACGTCGTTCGTCCCACCGTTCTCGCTGCCATGAGCATTGATTGGCCGCAGGATCGAACGAAGGTCTACATCCTGGACGACGGGCGTCGTGATGAATTTCGACAGTTCGCCCAGGAGTGTGGATGCGAGTACCTGATTCGATCCGATAATAAGCACGCCAAGGCGGGAAATATCAATGCCGCTCTGAAACGGACGAGCGGTGAGTATATCGCCATATTCGATTGTGACCACATTGCGACCCGCTCATTCCTTCAACTCACGATGGGGTGGTTCGGCAAAGACGAGAAGCTGGCTCTAGTACAGACGCCGCATCATTTCTATTCACCCGATCCCTTTGAGCGGAATCTGAACCTCTTTCGCAAAATCCCCAATGAGGGCGCGCTCTTCTACGGGGTCGTACAGGACGGAAACGATCTTTGGAACGCAACTTTCTTCTGCGGATCCTGCGCAGTTATCAAGAGGTCAGCGCTTGAACAAATCGGCGGAATCGCCGTGGAGACCGTCACCGAAGATGCCCATACCGCATTACGTCTTCAGAGGCTTGGTTGGAATACAGCGTACATTGGCATCCCGCAGGCTGCCGGACTTGCTACCGGCAGTTTAGCCGCTCACGTTGGACAGCGTATCCGCTGGGCCCGTGGCATGGTGCAGATTCTTCGGACTGAATGTCCGCTGTTTGCTACTGGCCTTAACTTCGCACAACGAATCTGTTACCTGAACTGCGTTCTTCATTACCTCTATGCAATCCCGCGACTCGTATTTGTTAGCGCTCCATTAATTTACCTGATCCTTGGCCGGAGCAATCTCTACGGGTTTATTTGGGAAATCATGGCCTATGCGGCACCGCACTTAGTGCTTTCGAACATGGTGAATTCGCGCTCCCAAGGTGACCATCGCCATTCCTTTTGGAACGAGGTTTACGAAATGGTATTGGCACCCTATATTCTGCTGCCAACCACGCTGGCTTTGATCAATCCGAAGTGGGGCAAGTTCAACGTGACAGCGAAGGACAGCGTGGTGGAAGAAAGCTTCTTCGACGCTAGCATTGCTCGACCTTACATTTTTCTTCTTGGCCTTAATGTCATCGGCATGGCGTTAGCTATACCGCGGTACTTCGCTTCAGGCGACCCTTCTGGTGTTCTGTTGGTTAACGTCATTTGGGCTGCTCTCAACTCGTTGATGATTGGAGCTTGCATCGCCGTCTCCTTTGAAAATAAGCAGCGCCGTTCAACGACCCGAGTGGAAGCGTCCCTTACCGCAACGTTGACGTTAGCCGGAGAGCCCGAACAGCATTGCAAGGTGATCGACCTCTCTGAGGGGGGGCTGGCTCTTCGGGCCGAAACACCCTTCCAAAGCGGTGCCGGTCAGTCTGGCTCAGTAACCATTCGTTCCGGATCAGAGCAGTACCGCTTCGCGGTAGAAGCTGTTCGAACCAGTGAGAGTCGTGTTCACTTGCGCTTCACGGCCAAGGATTTGAAGCAGCAGCGGGACATCACCAATCTTATTTACGCTCGAGCAGATTCGTGGATCGAGTGGAACAAAGATCAACAACGAGACCGCATTTTCAGCAGTCTTCTTCACGTATTCAGTATCGGGGCGCACGGCATTTGGATACTGCCGAGTCTGTTGATAAAACAGGAATCAAAGCAGCGGAAACAGGGGACAAAAAAGCTGGCCGATGCCACAATAGCGCTGCCAATCATTCTTTGCGCGGCAATTCTCGCGCTCTCTGGTCAGGCTAAATCGCAGTCTTTGGGCGACTCGGCCGCTGCCTCGGATAAGCCCATTGTCGCAACTGCACCGACGACTACGGGGCCGTCCTCACTGGCGAACGATCTTAATGGGATCGCTGAGTCACCTGCTTCTTCCGATGCTAACGAAATTGCTGTTGCGCCAACTGTGAACAAGACGCCGACGAAGCCTACTAAGTCTGACTCGTCAGAACTTGTCTTCAATGATCATCAAAGCTTGTCTGACCTGGGCTTGAGAGCGGCATTGACTCTCAACAGCGATCATCCGAAGGCAAACATCAATTTCATTCTTCCTGTCATTAAAGTTGTCAATTCTGCCGACCTTAAAGTCATCTTCCACGCTGATCAGTTTGTGCCAAATGAAAGCGTCGACCTCGTATTGACGCTGAACAACGTTGAAGTGGCCGCGTTGCCGGTCAGCGGCGCAGGTTCCGGATCTGAACCGGCTCACGTCGCACTTCCCGCTGACTTGCTTGTGCACGACAATGCACTCTCCTTTGAACTACGACCTCAGTGCGCGACTCCTTGCGAGAAAACAGATCGCAAGACTTCAGCGCGGCTCCGTATCGAACCCATGACCGAACTGAGCACGGCAGGGTTTGTGTTGAGCCTGCCCAATCGGTTGTCGGCGTTGCCGGCCCCATTCTTTGATGCCTCGCTGCAGAGATCCACTGAATTACCTTTGGTGTTTGAGGCTCAGCCTGATCTCGCGACCTTGAAGGCCGCCGGTGTGATTGCGTCTTGGTATGGATCGCTGGCGGCGCACCGCGGAAGCCACTTTCCTACGGTCTTTGGAGAATTTCCAAAAGGCAACGCAGTCCTGATCGCTCACGCGAACAGTAGCCTAGCTACGGACCTCGGGCTTGACCCCAACACTCCTCAAGTTGCCATCTGTGACAATCCCGCCGATCACTATTCCAAGATTCTGGCGATTATTGCACCTTCAAGCGCTGCACTTCCGGGGCTAGCTTCAGTGGTTGCCCAGAGCCGTATTCACGACACTATCGACCGCATCACTCCTGATAGCACCCAAGTTGCCGACGCTCTTAGGGTCTCGAATTCTAAACCGACATGGTCGGAAGCGCAAAAGTCGATTCGGTTTACGAATACGCTAGGCAACAACTTACTTCATTCACGTCTGGGAAGCCCGGGTAAGGTCTACTTTCGAATCGCTCCAGACTTAGACTACGGTACGGCTTTGACCGTTCCGTTTCGCTTGGCATTCCGCTTAGACGGGCTTAGTGGGGATGATCATGTCTGGCTCTCTATCCGGCTCAACAACACTTTTGTCGCGAGGCGTCGCCTGAGCATTGATGACGCAGGTCGTGCACAAACCCAGAGCTTCGCAATACCCGTACCGCTTATTTACTCGAGCAACACACTCGAGGTGGAACTTTTGACGAATCACACTGATGCCGTGGTTCTGGAACCTCAGGCGGTCGACCTTCAAATCCTTCAAGCGACAGAGATTGACCTGGGAAATCCCACGCACTTCGTGCAGATGCCCCGGCTTGACTTATTTGCGGCGTCCGGATTCCCTTTCACGGCAAAACCTGACTTAGCCGACACAACGGTGGTTGTGCCCGATTATCCAACTGGTGCCCAAATCGGGCTGTACTTGGACGCGATCGGATTCCTCAGCGCACAGACAGAAGTCGCCGCAAGCCGATTCGTACTCGTGAAGCCGCAAGAGTTGCGCTCAGGCCTTAGCAACAACATCTTGGTGATCACCGGGACGAACGACGATGAGACTTATCGACCATTTCAACAGCGAATGGTTCTTCTGCCAACTAAAGGAAGATTCGAAGTGGGTGATCTCACCCTTCCCTGGCAGGCTTGGTTTTCACGGGCTTGGTTCGGACGGCGGGAGGAGATTGGGCGACTCAATCAATGGATGGAACGTGAGTCTTCCATTCAGTTCCTAATGGAACAGTTTGTGAGCCCATTCCGAGACGACCGTTCAGTCTTGATTCTGGCTACGCGTTCGGAAACCGACGACCACGCCTACTTCGACCGGCTGAGTAAAGCTTCTCGCGAGGGAGTTATTACCGGAGCTCTGTCGGTTGCCGATACGGAACACTTCGAATCGTTCCATCTGGCGACGCAGACTTACACCCTCGGATCAAAGCTTTCGGTTGCCGCGGTCTATGGTTGGCTCCGCTTCCATCTTTGGGCACTACCGCTGGCTCTGATTCTGATGGCCGGTCTATTTGCTACGTGGTGGGAAGCATTGCTCGAGCGCCAAGCCGAGAGAAGACTCCAGGTCGCATAGTCGCCCGTTCTCGCCAAGGTTTACAACATGACGATTCCAGAACTTTCTAAACGATTGACTAGCATTGTTGTCTCGACAGCTATTATCAGCACCCAGCTTCTAGCGTCAGGTGCACCTGCTCGTACCTCCGCCATTGACATGCTCACGCAGAAAGCTCAATCGCTCGAAGCGCGGGGCCGGGACGATTTGGCAGCGCAGGTTTGGCAGCAAGTTTTAGTCGCGAATCCAAACCAACCTACGGCCCTTGCGCACCTTGCCAGATGGGCGAAGCGCAATGGTCAGAATGACAGGGCAGCGGCCCTGCTCCAAACGCTGAAGAAGGTTGACCCAAATTCTGCGGAGCTTCAGTTGACTGAAACGGACCCGCTGAACAAGGCCAAATCGCGTCTAGACGAAGCGGCCCGTCTGGCCGCAACCGAGCGTTATGACGACGCGATGCGAATCTATCGCGAAGTCTTTGGCGCTGCTCCCCCAGCCGGTACATGGGCTGTTAGTTACTATGAAACGCTCGCGGGAACCTCCGGGGGCATTGAGGCCGCGATCTCAGGGCTTCGTAGTTTAACGACCAGTTACCCCAATGTGCCGGACTATCAACTGGCCTTGGGTCGCCTGCTGACATACAGACCGGCCACTCGCCTTGAAGGTGTAAAGCTACTGGCCTCGGTAAACGGTTCCACCTTGCAAGCAGCCAAAGCCAAGGCTGCGTGGCGTCAAGCACTTCAATGGGAAAAGCTCAACCCGGCCTACGCTCAATCTGCGGAACTCTACTTGAGTCATTATCCGGACTCTGACATTGAGCTCGCTACAAAGGGAATGCGAACGCGGGAGGTGGCGTCTTCTGTCCCGTCCAGACCTGAAGACAAAGACATGCAACTCGGGTACACTGCGCTGAAGAAGGGGTCCCTCGATGAAGCTGAGCGTCATTTTCGTGAGGCACTCAAAGCCCATGACGAGAGTGGCCGAGCCCATGCGGGTTTGGGCTTCGTTGAAATGAAACGAGGCAACTTTGACTCGGCAGTTCACCAGTTCGAGATCGCTAACTTTCCTGGCGCGGGATCGGATGTACGAAGCGCATTGCATGAAGCTAAGTTTTGGAAGACGATGCATTCAGCTACAGCAGCTATGGAAGCGCAGGAATGGACTACCGCTGCTGAGCTTTACCAGTCGGCGTTGGAGCAAAGACCGGCAAGCAATGAAGCGTTGAGTTCTGTAGGAGGCGCTTTGCTTGCTGCGCAACAACCCGCGAGAGCCCTGCCCTATCTTAAAAAATTGGTCGCTCAACAGCCAGGTAACGAACTCGGTTGGTGCAATCTAGTGCAAGCTGAGATCCAGTCTGGCGCAGCCTCCTCCGCGTTAAGAACCATCGCATCTGTCCCTGTTCCTGTCGCTACGGGCCTGTCGAACCGCATCGAATGGAAGGCGCTGCAATCTCTTGCTTACCATGCGTCCGGCAATAATGAACGTGCGATTGTCCTTTATCGAGAAGTGTTGTCGGCCAAAACCGATGATGTTCCGGCCGACGTACAGGTCCAATTGGCGAGTCTTTCCCTAGAACTGAAGCAAACCGTGCAGGCCGCTAGTTTCGCCCGCCGCGCAATTGAACTCTCACCAAAGAACACGGGTGCATGGGAAGTGCTTTTTTCCACGTTGGTCAATACTGGGCAACAGATTGAAGCGCAGCGCGTTTACGACCAGATGCCTGCCTCAGTTCAAGGCCAGGCCTCTGCTCATCCAGGTTTTCAGCAGGCGCTTGCATCCTTCAAAGAGGCATCGGGCGATCTTGAAGGTGCCCGCTTGATTGTGGAAGCTCTAGCGAAATCCAGTGGCCAACTCTCGAAAGAAGCGCGAACAGAAATTGAGCTTCATCAGGCCGATCTAGACGTTAAGCTCGGAAACACACAGGACGCTGTTTCTATCCTGGACAATCTTGCAACCAGCCAACCTGATAATCCCGCTGTCTGGCGTTCCCGCCTATTCCTGTTCAACCGCCTGAATCAGCCGACAGATCTTTTAAGCACCTACGCTCTTGCGCCCCAAGCTGTAGCAGCACAACTGCGGCAGCAGGGTGACGTCGTTTCTATCCTCGCAAGTGCGAATGCAGCAACCGGACGGCCAGACTATGCAATTCATTTGCTCGAAACCTACAATCTTCGCGGTGGATCCGGCGACGCCGCTGCAAAGGCGCCCCAAAGGCTTCAACTTGCGTGGTTGCTGCTCGATGAGCCGAATTCGAGTGCCTATCTTTATCGTGTGCTTGACGAGTTGAATCGTTCCTCAAACTTGAGCACCGACGCCCGTAAGCAAGTCGCCGATCTTTGGTCGACATGGATTCTGCGAACGGCGGAGAAGACCCGCAAGCTCGGCGACACAGCCCGAGCTCTGGCTATTCTGGAGCAGGGCGCGCGGGCATATCCCTCTAATCCGACACTTCAGTCTGCATTTGCGGGGAATTTGCTGAGTGCCGGGCAAACCAAGCGAGCTTTCAACGTCTACGCTAACTGGGGTCTGAGTGGCGCACAACCCGATGACTATGCAGGTGCAATCGGTGCTGCGCTTTCCGAACACAAGACGCAAGATGCTGGTGTTTGGGTTAATCACGCTCTAGAACGATGGCCGGCAAATCCGAAGATCTTGTCTTTGGCGGGTGACCTCGCTCAGACTCGCGGTGACCTAAAGCATGCTCGTGTCTTTTGGAAAGAGGCTCTGACGCAAAAAGAGACCCAGACTGCTTCAACTGCGGGAGCCCCAACTCTCGATGAAAGAGCAGCTGCAACGGACCCGCTCCGATCCCTTCTCGTTACCGAAAATCACTCCAAATCGGCCTCCCAGCCTGACGACACCCGTGTTGCTGCCGATCGTCCAGTTGAGGTACATCTTTCCAGTTTCACTGCGCCGGGTTCCGGTGAGTCTTTCTTGCCCGCTGCCGTTGCAGAATTTGCAGCGACAGCTCCTGTTTCTGCCGCTCCTTTGGTGCGGGCTTCTGCCCCACCTCTCGCCGATGCGCTCCAAGACAAACTCGCGTCTTTGGAGAGCCGAAATACTCCTTACCTCGGTTCGAATATGTCGGTTTGGGAACGGGGAGGCCAGTCAGGATTCAGTCGGCTAGCTATCGAACAGGCGGAATTTGAGGCTAGTACGACAATTGCTGATACGTTCCGTGCCTCCTTGCTTGTAAGGCCCACTTATCTGTCAGGGGGCACTGCTGACGGGTCAGGTACAGCCCTATTCGGACACCAAACTGCCCCCCAGAGCTTCGGCCCGCAGAGTGCCAGCGGTGTAGCGGGCGAATTTCAATTGTCTTCGCAATGGCTTGGTCTTCGATTCGGCTCTACACCTCGCGGTTTCCTGACGAACGATTGGGTGGGCGGCTTGCGTTTGCAACCTTGGAATGATCACATCAGCTTGCTGTTTAATCGGGATGAAGTTAAAGATACTTTGCTCTCCTTTGCAGGTGCTAGAGATCCACAATCCGGAAAGATTTGGGGCGGTGTACTCGCAAACTCGGCATCGCTCGATGGGCACTGGGGTGATGCCAACTCCGGCATGTATGCTTCAGGAGGATACCAGCGTTTAGACGGCCATAATGTTGCTCAAAACAACGGGGCTAACGGCAATGTCGGCGTGTGGTGGAAGCTGGCAACTTTGCGTGAAGGAGCTCTGACCGTCGGTTTGAACTTCAGTGCAATGCATTACGATCGCAATCTGCGCTACTTTACGTTTGGACAAGGTGGCTACTTCAGCCCTCAGCAATATTTCCTCTTCAATGCGCCCGTACGCTGGAGCGGAACACACGGTCGCCTTCAATACACTGTGGCCGGCAGCCTTGGCCTGCAGCACTTCACGGAAGATTCATCAGACTACTATCCCGTAGACACGAGCCTGCAGAAAAGCTTCGACAATCGTTATCCGGCGCTTGTCAGCACGGGAGCGAACTTCAGCTTTGACAGCCGGATCTCGTACCAACTGGCCCCTCACTGGATGGCTGGTGCCTTTGTGGCCGCTAACAATGCCCGTGATTACACGGCAGCTTCGGGCGGGATATTCGTTAAATACACCTTTGAGGAACGCCCGCTGAACTTTTTGGATGTATCCCCGTCAGTGCCCAATTGGCGCGGTCAACAACCGTTCTAGCTGGTTCGATCAAACTGTTGAATCAGAAAATAATTGATTGATTGGCCCGTCATTCGATACAGTTAGCTCTTGACTATAGGGCGGTCCTCCGCCCTCCTAAGACATGCAGGAGAAACTGTACGACGTCGTTGTTATCGGCTCCGGTGCCGGTGGCGGAACATTGTCCGCGCGGCTGGCCGAACTCGGTGCAGATGTTCTGGTTCTCGAGGGCGGACCGAAGATCAACACTCGCACTGACTTTAATACCCACGCTCTGCCTTACGAGTTTCCTTTCCGGCATATTCCGACGATGAAGCCCGGGAAGCCGGGTATGGATGGAGAGCGCAGTCGGGGTCTTGGCGGCAAGACGCAATTGTGGAACGCCGTGGCACTGCGTTTCAGCGAGCGTGACTTTAAAGGTCGGACGCACGACGGTGGCGGCGAAGATTGGCCGGTCAGCTATGCCGACATGAAGCCCTTCTACGATCGGGTGGAAGAACAGGTCGGCGTTTGCGGCAACTACGACCATTTAGAGGATCTTCCTGACGGCATCTTCTTGCCGCCGGCCCCGATGAAGTGTTCAGATCTAGCGGTCAAAGCAGGCGCTCAAAAGCTTGGCATCCCGGTCATTCACGTTCGGAAAGCAACGCTCACACAGGCGCGTAAATCACGCCCGGCTTGTCACTATTGCGGCAATTGCATGTCGGGATGCGATGTGGTCGCAAAATATAATTCCTACGACGTGAATATGATTCCAGCTTTGAAAACCGGCAAGCTGGTGCTAAGGCAGAACAGCATTGTCTACGATCTTCCGATAACAGATGAAGCGAACGTAAAGGAGGTGCGGTTCTTTGACCGCGAGACCCGAGCTGAAAACGTGGCTAAGGGCAAGATCGTGGTGGTCGCCTGTGCCTGCGCGCAGAGTGTCGCACTTCTGCTGATGTCTACATCAAGCCGGTTTCCGAAAGGTCTTGGAAATTCCAGCGGTGAGCTTGGCAAGAACTTTATTCCACATATTACGGCCGGATTCGAAGCATTCTTGGTCGACTTGATTGGCAAGGCTTCGGTCAACGATGAAGGGTTTCTGGACCATGCCTATATTCCTTCCTTTATGCACGAGCGCAAACGCGACTATGCTCGGAGCTTTGGAGTGCAGTTCAATTATCAGAATCATCGAACTGCCGGTTGGGCGAAAAGCATTAGGGGCATGGGCCGTTCCTACAAAGATTCCATCAAGCAAAAGTATCCCGCCTATCTGACTTTCACGGGATATCACGAGATGATCCCGAACAAGGAGAGTTATATTGACCTCGATCCCGAGAGCACCGATGAATATGGCTTACCTCGTGCCCGGCGCACATGGAAACTGGGGGAGTCAGACTTAAAGCTGCACAACGATATGAAGAAGTGGTGCCGCGAGATCCTTCTGGCGAGCAATGCCGAAATTCATTCCGTCAGTTCGGCTCCGCAGACCAATCATGAAGTTGGTGGCTGCAGGATGGGCAACGATCCGCGAACGTCTGTGGTGAACGCGTTTTGCCAGTCTCATGCCGTACCGAACTTATACGTGGTGGATGCGAGTGTTTTCCCGAGCTCGTCGGAGAAGAATCCAACCCACACCATCATGGCGCTGGCCGAGCGAACGGCGGATCACATCGCAGATCGATTGCAAAGAGGTGAAGCCTAGTGTCCATCTACTCCAGCGACCGGCGTTCTCTTCTCAAGATCTTCGGAGCAATTGGTGCAACTTGCGCCTATCCTTTTGCGAGTGACGAACTGTACGGGCAAACGACGGAGCATATCCATCCCGCGGCTGCTCCGGCTCAAGTGGATGGACAACCTCGATTTTTCAACAAGGATGATTTCGCAACCATTGCGCGAATTTGCGATCTGATCATTCCGCAGTCCGAAACGCCGGGCGCAATTGGAGCAGGGGTTCCTTCGTACGTCGACCTCGTGATCGCACGCAATACTGACCAGCAGCTAGTTGTGGCGGATGGCCTGCGCTGGCTTGATTTCGAAGCTAAGCGAATAGCCGATCAACGTTTCGTTGAATTGACCGAGTTGCAACAGCTCTCCATTCTTGAACCGCTTTGTGAAGCCGCTGATTCAACGTCGGGTATGGCGCGCGGCCGCAATGTGCAATTCTTCGCTCTGGTAAAGAGTCTCACTGCTGACGGGTTTTACACCTCTCGCATCGGCTTGATTGACGAGCTCGGTTATGTGGGGAATGAGGCGTTGCCTGCCTATCCTCAATGTTCTGATCAAAGGCGCCCAGGTTGATGGGGGCTCAATCTTGGTTTCCGAAAATTCATAACGCGATGTGGCCCGGCTTAGTCGGCAAGGGTCCAGGTGCTGAACCGTTTATTGACTTCGACACGATGCTTCAGTTCACGGCCACTGCAGAAGTGAATGGGTCGAGATTCGATGGCGTCGATTTGTTTTTAGCCGAGCCTCACGTCTCGATTGATGCTGTTGCGGCTGAACTTAAGCCTGTTGTCGAGAAGATCGCCGAACGGGGTTTACGGATAGGGTCCCTAGTTGCTCCGGTTTGGCCCAACACAGGCGGCGGTTCAGCAATGGGCGATGATCAAGAACGTGGCCGATTCGTGTCCCAGGTTGAGAAAGCTTGCAAGATCGGGCAATTTTTTCGCGACAGTGGGATTCGCACCTATGGAGTAATTCGAATCGACTCTGCCGGAAGCCCGGCTACCTGGGCCAAGGATCCTGACGCAAACACAACTCGAGTGGTTGATACTTTCCGGCGCGCCGCAGATGTAGCCGAGCGCTACGATGAGCGGTTGGCAGCAGAAGGCGAGATCTGTTGGGGAGCAATGCATAGCTGGCGCACGATGGCCGACACTCTCCGGCAGGTGAACCGGCCAGAGACAGTGGGATTTCAGGCCGACATCGCTCACACGCTGCTCTACGCGATGGGACACAATGCTCCAGACGATCGACTGTTACCGGACCCGTACAATTGGCGTGATCCACAGCCGCTGAAGCGAGCTTTGCAACAGATCGTTTCGGCGCTTGGACCCTGGACTACTGACGTTCACGTCGCACAAAACGACGCTACGGTGAATGGGACCGGCTCCCATGACAAAACTGGTCGCCATTGCCTGCCTGATGATCCCAATGGCAAGCTCGACATAGTATCGGTTGCCGGCATGTGGCTTGCGGCGGCGCGCGCAAACCCTAATAACCATATTCAACACATCTGCTGGGATGGCTGCATGTTCCCGAACAGTGTCATGTACGAGCCGACGACCTGGCAGAAGATCTTAGCCACGATGCTTGCTGTTCGCGAAGCACACGGGTGGGCCAACTAGCTCGCATGGCAAGTTCTTCGAAACCTCTGAATATCGGGCTAGTCGGATACGGGTTCATGGGAAGGACGCACTCGAACGCGTTCAAACGAGTCTCTGACTTTTTCGATCTGAATTACCGCCCCGTTCTCAAAGCAGTCTGCGGCCGAAATCGGGATAAAGTCCAGGCATTCGCAGCGCAGTGGGGCTACGAGAGTACTGAACTCGACTGGCGAAAGCTTGTGGACCGACCGGACATCGATCTGATTGACATTGCTGGGCCGAATAACACACATGCGGAGATCGCCATTGCCGCTGCGGCTGCTGGGAAGATGGTGCTTTGCGAAAAGCCGCTCGGTCGAAACGCCGATGAGTCGATGCGAATGGTGATTGCAGTAGAAGACGCCAACGTGCCGAACATGGTCTGGTACAACTACCGGAGAGTTCCAGCAGTTACCCTGGGAAAGCAGCTGATCGACGAAGGCCGTCTCGGAAAGATTTTCCATTATCGGGCCAAGTTTCTGCAAGATTGGACAATATCAACTGACCTGCCACAAGGTGGACCTGGGCTTTGGCGACTCGATGCAAACGTAGCTGGAAGCGGCGTAACGGGCGATCTACTTGCTCACTGTATCGACACTGCATTGTGGTGGAACGGACTAATCAAAGAGGTCTCGGCCATGACAGAGACATTCATCACTCAACGTCGGCACACAGAGAGTGGCAAAGTTGAGCCCGTGCTCATCGACGACGCTAGCGCCTTTTTGGCGCGCTTCCAGAATGGTTCGCTAGGGACTTTCGAAGCGACGCGATATGCGCGCGGACACAAAGCTCTGTACACTCTCGAGATCAATGGCGAACACGCGTCCATAGCTTGGGATCTGCATGATCTTCATCGTCTCCAATTTTTCGATCACAAGGACGAAGGTGCACTTCGTGGATGGCGATCCATCCACATCACCGATTCCGATCACCCTTATATGAAGCACTGGTGGGTGCCCGGTCTGCAGATTGGTTACGAGCATACATTCGTGCATCAATTTGCGGATTTCCTAGAAGGCCTACAATCCTGCCGGGCTACTCCGCCCACGTTCCGTGACGCACTCGCAACCGAGTACGTCACGGATGCAGTTTTGCGCTCTGCCAAGAATGGGCACTGGGAAGCGTGCAGTCCGTCGTAACAAATTACGGAGAGAGTCACATGACCAAGAGTGTTATCGAACAAGCAATAGATTCCGGCGAAGGCATCGTCAGGCTAGCACCCTGTTGGGTTCCGCGTTCTTTCCTCATGCCGGGGGGACGCCTGAAGCTTCACCCGTCAGATCTATATGCGCTTGGGGCTCACCGAGGAGGAATCGACGAACGTTGGTTATCATCGACGACGCAAGCTGCGAATGGTCCGGGCACGCCTGAAGATGAAGGGCTCAGCTACATCGCCTTCAATAATCAGAAGATTCTTTTGAGAGAGGCTATCGAATCAGCTGGAGATCGCTTCCTTGGTGCGGATGTGATGTCGCGTGATGGCGGATGGAACGTGCTGTGTAAGTTCTTCGACAATCTTGGACCTATTCCCCATCACATGCACCAGGGCGACGAAGATGCCAAACGAGTCGGGCGTCGAGGCAAGCCAGAAGCGTATTACTTTCCACCACAATATAATTTCAAGACCAATAACTTTCCTTACACGTTTATGGGGCTTGAGCCCGGTACAACTAAAGATGATATTCGTGCCTGCTTAGAGCGATGGAACGAAGGCGACAACGGTATATTATTCCACTCCAAAGCGTACAGGCTTCAGCCCGGCACCGGGTGGCAAATCGATGCTGGAATTTTGCACGCACCAGGATCGCTGGTCACCTATGAACCCCAGGTAAATAGTGATGTATTCGCTATGTTTCAGTCACTAGTTGAGGGACGGCCTGTGGGCTGGGAATTGTTGACCAAAGATGTGCCTGAAGAGCACACGCACAACCTCGATTACCTGATCAATATGCTGGATTGGGAAGCCAACGTGGATCCGCAGTTTGCGTCTCACAATCTCAGGCATCCCGTTTCGGTCCGAGATGACGGACAGATGGCCGACTCAGGTTACCGCGAAGTTTGGGTTACATACGGATCTCATGAGTACTCGGCGAAAGAGCTCACCGTCAACCCCGGTCGAACCGTCAAGATTGTCGATTCCGCAGCTTACGGAGTTATTCTCACGCAAGGGTTCGGCCAGTTTGGAACTCATGCAGCCGAAACACCCTCGCTTATCAGATTCGGACAGATGACACAAGACGAGTTCTTCGTTACGGCTGAGCGCGCCAAGTCAGGAATCAAGGTCATCAACCTGAGTAAGACCGAGCCGTTGGTCATGCTGAAACATTTCGGTCCGGGCAACCCTGACGCGAAATCGATGTTGCGGCAGTAACTAAGTTAGGCACGCGCCTCAGAGACTTTCGCCCGCAAGAAATCGATACCATCCCAGGCTATTTGTTCGGGAAGCGCAGCTAAGTCCCTCCAGATGGAAGCCGCAGCAGAGATACCGCCTAAAGCGAAGCCAAAGCTCTCGATCGTCAGCCAGCCATCGTACTGCAGGTGGGACAGAGCGGCGAAAATCCCACTCCAGTTGATATGCCCGGATCCCGGCGTGCCACGATCGTTCTCGCAGGTGTGGACGTGTTTAAGATGACGCCCTGTTGAGGCCAATGCTGCCGATAAGTCCTTCTCTTCGATGTTGGCGTGGAAAGAGTCCCACAGAATTCCGACGCGGGCGCTATCAACTTCTTCACAGAAGCGAATTGCGTCAGCAGTCGTGTTTAAGAAGTAGGTCTCAAAGCGATTCAGAGGTTCAACGCAGATTTCGACATTATGCGACTCGAGGGTTGAGTCCAGGGTTTGATAGAGCTCAACTGCCCGTTTCCACTCTTCAGAAGTCGGCCGAGTTCCGGTAAAAAAGCCTACCGGTGAATAAAGCGGGCCAGCCAGAACTGAGGCTCCCGCTTCCGCTGTAGCCGCAATACAATCTTCTAGATGAGATCGAGTCCTGGCGCGAACTGCTGCGTCGGGTGAGATCGCGCTAAGTTCAGGCGGCAGAACGGAACATACCGTGCAACGAAGCTCGTTCGACTGGAGAGCGTTGCGTATAGCAGCAGCTTCGAAGTCCGCAAGCCGAATCAGCGTGGCTTCGATTCCGGTGAAACCGTGCTGCCGAATAGCCGGTAAGAGATCAAATTGACCCGATCCAAAATTAGCCGACCACAAAAACATGTTGATTCCGAACTGCATTCGTCTACTGTACTGTGTCCCAAAAGGAAGCGGCCAATTAGTCCGAGGAAAGCTCGAGCCATTGACCGCCTAACTGGGCTGTCAGTACACCGGCAGAGGCCTATAGGTGGAAAAGTCTCTCAACCTGAAACTACGGTATAGAAAACCGCCACCAGTCTGGAGACGATAATCCCAGGTACCGCCAGGCAGAGGTGAGGGAACTATCTCAAAAGCGGTTGAGCGACTCGGCACATTGTTGCCATTGACTCCGAGATAGCCCGATAGGAAGAAGTAATTGCCGTTAGCTAATCGTTGAGCAGATCCCACAGCTTGGGAAAACTCACCTAAATCGACCGACAAAACCTGCACGGCAAGATGAGCCCTCTCGTAGATGTTGTAGAACTGTCCTCGACTGTGTGCATCGGGAAATTGGGCTTGCCTGGTGTTCCCGTTGTCGTATAACAAAAATCCGTTGTTATAGAGACTAATGTCATGCTGATGTGAGAACCACGGATAAGGATCATTCGACGAAGCAGACAAGTTGAAATCGCCGTCTTTTCCGAGTCGCCAAATAACATCTCCCGGCCCGACACCATCAAGGTATTTGATCTTGATAACCCAGTCCTGGTGGCGCATCGACATTAGTAGGTTGCCATCGTTTGCGTACCAGAGCGCATTGGAATGAAGCCAGTCCTGAGCAATACTGGCAAGATAAACGTTGGGACAGCCAGGCTGACCACCTGCTTTGCAGGTTTCGCCTAAAACTGCGGCGCGATTGATGTCGAGATGGTCGAAGCTGCTCCAGGCCCACTTCAGCTGCCAATTTGTATCGTAGACGACAATCCCGGCCCCTACAACATCGACTGGTCCTGTCTTACCTTGAATATTATTGAAGATTTTTTCCATATTGATCAGGGCAGCGGTGTCTCCATTCGGTAGCCGAAGCACCTCATGATGGAATTGAGTGATCAAGGGGAAATTCGGTAGCAGAGTCTTGAGTCGGCCGATATTGGTTTCATGGACTACATTGCCGACCACATCATATTCCCGCAAAATCTGATCTGAGCTTGCGGCGAAGTTAGTCAGGAATGTGCCGCCATCTACTGGCCGAACTAAGCTCGTGGTCGCCAAAGCGCCTTCGGGTGGCGCAAGATACCAGACTACCTGTCCTGCTAGGTTCCGGCCCACGCCAGTAGCGTCGACAATGAATTGTTCAACGCTACTCGTTTGAGCGTCAGCGGGACTCAATACGCTTACTGGATGAATTTGCGCGCTGATTGAGGAAGGGAGCCCCGGAGTCAGGTATCCGAAGGTAGCCCCGATCTGATTTGATACACCGTCGGACGTGCCCTGGTTGATCCAGTAAGTCTTCCACGGCATCATACCGGCAAGATAAAAATTGAGGCTCTTTCCGGCAACGCAAAGTTTTGTAGCCGTCGTCTGGACGCCCGCTAAATTACCCGCTGGATA
This sequence comes from Bryobacteraceae bacterium, assembly GCA_965214005.1. Lineage (GTDB taxonomy): Bacteria > Acidobacteriota > Terriglobia > Bryobacterales > Bryobacteraceae > Bog-105. The sequence continues at coordinate 5,296,376 of CBDCAQ010000014.1, read as the reverse complement.
ATAGGAGACCCACACGTACGATCCCACCGCGCACGGCGGAGCGCTATACATTGCGACCAGCGGATGTGCCGTTGGAGAGATCAATGGTGCGTTTGAAGTGAGTCTGCTGGTGGCCGTATAGACCGCACTCGACTGACTGGTGGATCCCGTTCCCGGGTCGAGTGCTGTGACTGTAATGGTGTAAACGTTTTCGTCAATTGGTGTCCAGTCGAGCTGGCTGGAGTAAGAAGCAAAATCTCGCAACATGCTCGTGCTGCCGCCCAAGGGTGTAACGTCAAAGCGATATTGCGGGGCACTGGAACCAGTGGACGTAGCACTAAACAAGGCGTGTGTGCCAACAGTTTGTTGCAATCCTGTAAGTGGAGAAAGTTGGACGGTTATGGACGCAGAGCTAAGGGCAGGAAAGCCAAAGCTTAGGGACGTTAGTAGCACAGTTAGCCTGAATAAACTCTTCAAATGTTTCTCCTGATATTTAGGGATGTTACTCCATAGAGACTAGCAGGATTCTATGAAGGTGGCATTACTATTTATCATGTCGGCCAAGTATTTGGCGTGAGAGGCTTGCTCAATTGCAAATAATTGTAATTGAGCGAAGCCGTACAAAACTTTATCTAAGCTGGGGTGTTACTTGTCGGCTGCCGTGGTTAAACAGTAACGTCGGAAGGATAATGGCAGTTGATATGAATGAGATCGACTTAAAGAATCGGTTCGCAGTAGTGACCGGCGGAGCTCAAGGCATCGGCCGTTCGGTTGCCGAGCGATTCTTAGTTTCGGGTGCTTCTGTATCGCTTTGGGACCTCGATGCAGATGTTTTGGCAAACACCGTAAAGGAGCTATCGGTGCTTGGTACAGTCCACAAGGCCACAGTTGATCTCACTAATCCCGATGCTGTCGACGGTGCTCTGAAATCGACCCTCGAGGCTTTCGAGAGCATCGACATCCTGGTTGCCAATGCGGGAATCGCCGGTCCAAATCTTCGGCTGTGGGAGTACCCGGTTGACAGCTGGAATAACGTAATCAATACCTGCCTTAGCACTGTGTTCCTTTCTTGTAAGGCCGTTGTTCCAGGCATGATTGAACAAAACTACGGACGGATCGTCAACTTGGCTTCCATAGCCGGCAAGGAAGGGAATCCGAATGCTTCGGCTTACAGTTCAGCAAAGGCCGGGGTGATCGCACTGACAAAGTCATTAGGCAAGGAATTAGCCAGTTATAACATCGCCGTAAACTGTATTACTCCGGCTGCCGCCAAGACACGCATTTTTGATCAGATGACCGATGAACACATAGCTTATATGCTGGCGAAGATCCCTCGTGGGCGATTCCTCAAAAAGGATGAGGTTGCTGCTATGGTGGCGTGGCTGGTTTCGGAAGAAAACTCCTTCACCACAGGTGCCGTCTTTGATTTAAGCGGTGGCCGCGCTACTTACTAACCTCATCGATCAATATCAGTTCTGAACTATTCGGAAGTAGTAAGTCAACGCGGAGACCGGACAACAGCAACTCTTGACCTCCTACTACTTTGTCTACCGCCCTGTGATCGTTAAACCGTAGCTGGTAGTTCTTTTCTGAGGCAAGCCCCTTAAGTTTGAACACGTGCGTTTGTTCGCCTTCAATCGATCCCCGGAAGGCATAGACGACTCCTTTCCTGCGCCGCGGATCGAAGTACTCGATACCGTCCCAATGAATCCCGTCCGGACGCGCTTCAATGTGGTACAAATCAGCGTCTCGGATGAAGGGTCGGAGCTCTTTCTTATAGAGTTGAATCTCTTGTTTAGCCGCCGCATGTTGTTGCTCAGTCCACACCGTTGTGTCGAGCATCACGGTCAGCCAGCCCATCATCCCGCTCCGCAGCATGTATCGGAAATTCTGGATGTTAGGCGTGGGCCACTTCTCAACATAGGTTTCCAGCATGGCCGCCGGTAACACATAGCTCGTGTCGTAGAACGCACGGCGGTTTGAAAGAGGATCATACGTGTCAGTGATAGAAAAATAATCGCCATGAGCGGCGCTGCCGAAATCCACCATGCGGCCGCCGTCATTACAGATCTCAAGCAACAAGTCTGGATGCTCTTTGCGAAGGTTTGAATAAATGTCGTAGTAGGCGCGCACTGCGTGGTAGCTGACATCGGTCGAGTTTGAAGCATGGACAAGATAGGATCCGTCAGTCTTCACCACTGCAATTCCCGCTCTGTCCGGTGGTGCGTGGGGATGATCTGTGCGGACGCAACCCTGCGCGACGAGGTAGCCGTCATGCTCCAGCATGTCGAGATGATAATCCTTTACGATTCGGGAAACCTCATGCGCCGCATAAGCATGGGCGGCAGGCACGCCAATGTCGATCGTCTGACCCTTGAATGGTTCGGGCTTCCAGTTGGGAGGAAGATCTGAAACTGTCCAGTCAAGCACCTTTGGATCAAGCAAGTTAAGCGCTCCTGGTTCCTTGTCGAGCGCGGCCTGTGTCCAATCGACCCAGATTCCGAACTTCAAGCCATGCCGGTGAGCATCGTCAGCAATAGCGGCCAGCCCGTGCGGAAGTTTTTTCGGATCAGGGTACCAGTCGCCGACTCCTCGGAACCATCCGGCATCGATGTGAAACATCTCCAGGCCAAGCTCGGCGGAGTCGCGGATCATGCGTTGCGCGAGCGCTTCATCCACCTGCATCCCGCTACCCCAGCTGTTGTTCACAAGTAGAGGATAGTTGGGATTTTGCCAGGCGCGTGAGTTGGTAAGGACCTTGCGCACCCACGGCCGTAGGACGTTCCCAATTGCATCTGGTCCGCCTCGGAACGCACCGACGAAAACTGTAGGAGCATCGAACGTATCTTTGGATCGCAGCCGTGTGCGGAATAGCCCCGGATCAGGATTCAGACCCACAACGCTACGCAGCGCTGTTGAATTGCGTTCTAGACCTAACCGAGTTCGACCGCTAAACTCGACACCCACATACCAGCCCTTGTTTGAATGCTGGGCGTCTTCCACGGCGAACCATGGGATGATCTCGCGCGGCTCATTCTCACTTGGGTGCGCGTAGGTGCTAGAGGTGCCGTTCCACCCATAACCGACCGGTACCTTCACAGCATGAATTCCAACTGACGACGGTTTGCCCGCGCCCTTCTCGATATAGACGTGTTCCAATGCCGCGTCCGGATTAGTTCGACAATCGATCTGGAAGCTGTCCTGCATCGGAAGCCAGATCTCCTCAGCTGCTAGGTTCTGGATATGAACGCTATGCTCGATGGGGCCGCTGGAGAGTGGGACCCTCCAAGTCCAAGTCAGACGCAACTTGGGTAACGCGGAATCATATACGAAGGTTACGCCCTTCGCGTCAATGTGACTAATGGCGCGATTGAAGATCCATTTGACAGCAACTGCGTGACCTTGAACCTCAACGGAGTCGATCAGCCTCTCCTCGCTACTGCTCTCACAAACGTTCTCGTGACCGATAGTGATGACTGAAAGCCGCGGGCTGTTCGTTCCGGCCTGAAGTTCGAGAATAGTCTGCTCAGTTCGAAGCTTAGCTGTAGTTTGGCTGAGTGCAAACGAGCATCCAGCGACAAAGATTGTTATCACCCGGAGATAGCTAAAGAGCTTATGCATGTCTTTTAGGGCGACCACCTGGGATCCACTCCGGCACTTTTTCATGGACAATGATCTGCTGGTCTGCCGGAACATTGTGCCAATGGTCTACTTGTCCGCTCGGCCACTTGATGGTGAGTTCGTCCACTCTCGCCGAAGCACCCAGTCCGAAGTGGATGCGCATGTCGTTTTGAGAAAGATAACTTCCTCCGCTACGAACTTCATCAGTCTGGAGCAACGTTCCACTCTTCGTCGAAACGACTGCTCCAATTCCATCGCGATTCGAAGTCGAGCCAATCGTCCGAATGCCAATCCAATGATTGGTGGTGGGCTTTGAAATAACCAGCATTGACGGGCTTTCCTGCAACTCATTGGTGATCACGGAAAGGCGTCCATCATTGAACAAGTCAGCGTCTGCTGCGCCACGACTAGAGTGAAGCTCGGCAAGGGCTGGCCCTGATTTGGCCGAGACGTCTTCAAAGTGCCCGTTTCGAAGATTGCGATACAGCAACTTCCGTTGCACGAAGCGACTGTCGCCCGCTGCCGCGTCGATCTCAGGCGTAAGATGACCGTTGACCATGAGAATGTCACTCCATCCGTCGTTATCAAAATCGGCAAAGATGACACCCCAGCCTAGAAAGCTCCGCGCACGTCCAAGGCCCGTTGTGAACACGCGATCAGAGAAGGTTCCATCGCCATTGTTCTGGTAAAGGTTCGGGCTGTCGTCGGAAAAGTTGGTTTTTATGATGTCGATATTTCCGTCGTGATCGTAGTCAGCCGCAGCCACGCCCATTCCCGCTTGAGTTTCACCATCATCATTCACAGCAATTCCAGCAGTGATTCCGACGTCCTGAAAGGTACCGTCGCGATTATTATGCAAGAGGATACTCGGGGCCGAATCACATGCCACATAGATATCGGGCCATCCGTCTCGGTCGTAATCAAGAGTCAACACGCCTAGTGAATAATGGCCTTCAGTTTTGAGGATCTGCGATGATCGGCTTACATCGGTGAATCTTCCGTTGCCTTGGTTGCGGAAAAGGTGGTTTGGGCTGGTCTTCAATCCACGCGGGCCGCAGGCGATCGGCATGCCCTTGTATCGGCAGAACTCACCGGAACCGGGGAGGGGCGCATCAGCAAAGTGTGCTCCGAGGTCGACGTAACTAGCTACAAACAGATCCAGATGTCCATCGCGGTTGTAGTCCAAAAACGCACATCCAGTGCTCCACTCGCCATCTGTGCCCGACAGTCCTGCTTGTGCCGCTATGTCCGAAAACGTGCCATTACCATTGTTATGGAACAGCCGGTTGTGGCCGTAGTAAGTCACGAACAGGTCATCCCATCCGTCGTTGTCAAAGTCGCCGACACAAGCTCCCTGGCCCCAGCCCGAGGCGGCCAGGCCTGCTTTCGTCGTGGTGTCCGTAAAGGTGCCATCGCCATTATTGCGGTACAGATGAGCCGTCGGAACCGTTTCAGAGCTAGTTGAACCAAAGCGAGTACCATTAACTAGAAATATGTCAGGGAAGCCGTCGCTGTCATAGTCGATGATGGCGACTCCGCTGCCGTTCAATTCAGGAAGATATTTTTTATGGTGGTCGTCTCCAGATACGTTCCGAGCAGTCAATCCAGCGCGCGCGGCTTCGTTTATGAAGGTGACGCAATCGCTTCCAGGATCGACGCGAGCCGTCGAGATCCCGCCGTATCCAAATAGGACCGTAATCAGCAACACACCGGCATGCGAACGAGCCCACGCCATTCAGTTGGACTCCGACGTAAGATGTTCTCGTGCTTGGTTCGTCAGAAGGTCGTCTTCGCGTAAACTGCCAAGCATCGAGAATTGGCGAGCTGCAGCCTCGGAATCCGACACCCGGCCCAGTCGGGAGTAAATTCGGGCCATCCGGTAGTACGGCAGTGGATACTTAGGATCGATCGAGACGGCTGATTGAAAGTCCTTGAGAGCAGATGCTAGGTCGTTTTGATCAGAGCTGATCTTCCCGCGAAGGAAATAGGCGGGAGCAAACGCCGGGTTTTTGTTTATGCACGCCGTTGCAGAGGCAAGAGCTTCTGGGTGGAACTCATTTGACATTCGGTACAGAATCAGAGCGCGGAGATATAGAAGGTAGAACTCAGAGCCCGAGCGCTGAGTTCCTTGCTCAACAATTGTCCTCGCTTGGTTGAGGTCGCCGGTCATATATAGGAGAAATGCCAAGCCTTCGCGAGGAGCTTCCAATGATGGATCAATCTGAATCGCTTTGGAATATGCCTCGATTGCGTCAGCGTATCTTCCAAGCCGGAAGCGTGCCAACCCAAGAGCGGAAAGGAGATGAACACTTGGGCCCGTGCTAGTGATTGCTTTTTCCAGAAGGTCGGTTGCTTCCAAGAATCGATCCTGGTTAATCAGCTCCAAGCCAGACTGAGTGCAAGAATCCTCCCGAGGGTTGAGGCGGCAAGCCTTGGAAAGCAAGTCAGCGATATCGGCATCTAGCTTCCTCGTTGCCGGTTTTGTTTTCTTCCTGATTCCTTGCATGTCTTTGGCTTTCAGAAATGTGAAATCCGGATCCTCGCTTACCTGATCAGCAGGAAAAGTGGCGAGAAGTGTGAGACTCGCTTCGAAGTCCTCCTTCTGATAGTGAGCGAGCGCCAGATTATAAACAGCAGAAACAGACTGCGGGTTACTTTTGAGAGCTTTTTCTAGCACGTTGATCGAAGCACTCAAATCGCGGCACTGTGCAAGGCCTGCGCCCGAGGCCACCAGCGCTCCTGCATAAGAGGTACTCGCAGCAGCGGTGGTGAGAAGACTCTTCGCCGCATCGCATTGGCCGAACCCGGCATATAAGGTGCCAAGGTGGATCTGCGCCGCCGTGAAAGAGGGGAGAAGGACTAAAGCTTTTTCAAATGATCGGGCCGCCTCTTCCTTCCGGCCCTCCTGCTCGTATACAATCCCGAGCGCGTTGTTCAGGATCGCCGATTGAGGGTACTGAGTTTGACATTTTGTAAGCTCTGACTCAGCATCTGAGAAGGCATGTCGCTGTAATAAGGGGAGAGATGAAGCTAGACATGCCTGCTCCTCAGGAGAAATGCTCCCTAGGCCTTGTTGCTGCCCGAAGGTCAGCGGTGCCAGCCACGCGAAGACGACCAGAAAGCGAATGTTCATGGCGGAATCGAACCGCGACTGTCAGAAGTAAAACTTTAACGCGAATTGCATGGCGCGCGGATCAGTTTGGATATTTGTGATCTTACCGAATTGGCAGCCGAATTGATGTACCAGATCGGTTGAACCATCCGGATTCGGACCCAGACACCAATTTGTATTGGGGATGCCAAGGTTCTGGTGATTCAAGGCATTGTAAACATCCCAGCGGAAGCTGACGTAACGTTTTTCCGTGAAATGGAAGTCTTTAGATAGCGACATGTCCACGTTCCAGAAACCCGGAGATCGGGCGGCATTGTTGCGCAATCCCATGTTTCCGAATTGCCACCACGCGTTGTAGATGGTTGGGTCTGCAGCAGTCGCGACAGATGGATCAGTCTGGAATGCAGCCTGAAAAGCATTCGGGTTGAACCATTGATTTTCACGATCAATTTTGGAGCGTGGTCCTGTGAATTTGTTGGGGTCGCCGATAAGGTTTGGACGGCAAATACCAATTTCACTTTGAAGTCCATTACAGGGCGCGGTAATAACCAGGGGAACACCGTTCTGGAAGTTCCAATTTTGCGTCAAACTCCAGCCTCCAACCAGCCGCCCCACGAAGCCTCTGCCGGAAAGAAAGTGTTTGCCTTTACCGAAGGGCAATTCGTAAGTGCTCGCAATGTTCAGAACGTTCGGGATATCGTCCGCAGTTAAGGCCACGTCCGCATTCCGGTTGTCAGGGTCTTGCGCGGAGGCGCCACCTGCTCCGCCGGAACCTCCAGATAGACCACCAGCGACAAGAGAGGAACGCCCAACTGCGCGACCGATAGTCGTCGCCGTAGCTGTATTGCCGATGATGCTGCCGGTATTCGGGCTTCCGATATTCTTCTGATGCGTATACGCAAGAGCAACGCTGAGCCCGGCTGAGTATCGTTTCTCAAACTTAGTCTGGAAAGCGTTATAGCGGTTGAATCCGTCTGGATTTGAGTTGACGCTGAGATTCGTGTATTGAGGATAAGGCCGATCCAGCAATCCCAATGGCATTGTGTTCCCGTAAATGGGAACCAACGCCGCTGGCGTGGCAACTGAGTCGTTGATCTGCGTACGCAATTGCTGCCGCACAGCCGTCGGGACATGGTCGTAACTGCGAAATTCATCGCCGAAGAGATGTAACCCGTGAGTCCCCACATAGCCCACGGTGACGGCCATACTAGCCGGAAGCTCGCGCTCCACATACAAGCTGTACTGCTCTACGTAAGGATCGTGGGTACCTTTTAAAAATCCCTGCACCCCGGTTCCCAAGAACTGGTTGTTTGTCGTCTTGACCTGATCGAGCGGTGGCAGGTTAAGGTTTGGAGCTACCTGACCCAGAACGAAAGCTGGGCGGCGTCCTGTGAAGTCCCCGTTATAGGTAATCTGGCTGGTGTAAGCAGGTCCGCTGATGCCGCCGTTCTGATCGCCGAATGCGGCGCTGATTCCGTTGCTATAGATGATGTCGTACCCACCGCGCACCACCCATTTTCGGTCGCTGGTGGGTGTCCATGCGAAGTTGAAGCGCGGGCCCACGCTGTTCTTGTTTGCCGGGAACACAGTTGAACTCGGATGCGCCGGTGTTCCGAAATAATCGATCCGCCCTTTATAGGGCACATCCGGATTAAGGCCGTCGAAGTTGATGTTCGCAAGATAATCATGCCGCTCGCTGAACCATCCAAATATGTCGTAGCGCAGGCCGATGTTCAGCGTTAGTTTGGAATTAACGCGATAATCATCCTGAAAATAGAATCCCCAATAGTCGTTGCTCTGATACGGGAAGTGGAACTCGCCTGATCCGCTTCCCTGATCAACCGCTCCAACCAGGAACTGTGCAAATGCATTTCCGCCTTGACCTGTTACCGGATCGCTGGTCAGACCGCCTCCGAACCCGAGATATGTACCCCAGGTCTCGTCGTACCAGTTGTGATCGCGACGCCACATTAGGCCACCCTTCAGCGTATGGGCTCCGATAACCTTGGTGACGTTGTCCTGCAGCGTGTATGCATCCACACCCTGTATCCCGTTTTGCCATTGCTGGGGACCATAGGAACCATACCCTTGACCAACGTTCATGGTTGGGACTGGGAAAAACTGGTCGAGCACAAAGTTCAGTCCCTGTGTCTTCTGCTGAATTGCGGTGTTATCAACCAGGGAACTCGGATTCGGTTTTGGAATTTGATTCTGGCGACTGTAGCTCGCACGAAATTCATTGATCAAGCTGGAGCCGAAAGTCTGTGTATGACCGATCGTAAAGATCTGGTTAGCCGTTGTGTAGGGTTCTGCACCCGACTGGCCCTGTGTAGGTGCCGTCGCACCTTTCCAAGGCAGGCGATAATTTGCGTAATAGCTGGGGTTGTAAAGATACTCCACAAATAATGCGCTGTGGTCCGTTATGTGGTGATCGACCTTTACTGACATGTTGTTGGTAGTCAGACTGCTTCCCACGACTCCGATGAAGTTGTTGCAGAAGGCACCACACCCACTGGCGCCCTGCTGCAGTGGATCCACAAAGTTCGGCGTCGGAAAACTCTTCGCGTAGAACGAAGCCAGAGGATTTAAGCGGTTCTGCGGAATCACATTCCCGGGGAAAGCTGTTCGAGAAAACTGCCCGTTAGCATCGGGACCGACAGTAGAGAAAGGGTCATAGATGTTGCAGGTCGGGCACACCCCAAGATCCGGACGGTCGCTGAAGTCTCCCCTTTGTTCTTTCGCGCTTGGTATTGTGTAGATCTGGTTTTTGTTCTCGTGGAGGAGCGATGTCTCCCATGAGAAAAAGAAGAAGGTTTGATTCTTGCGGATGGGGCCTCCAAGAGTTCCGCCGAAATCGTTGTAGTTCACACGAGGCGACAGGAACTCAGCACCGTTGGGGTCGCGGCGGTCGAAGGGGTTGCTTGCATTAAAGTACGAGTTCCGATTAAACGCATAAACGTCTCCATGAAAAGCATTGGTACCCGACTTAAGCACGATGTTGACAACGGCTCCACTGGTTCGGCTCCACTCGGCCGCTAACCCGTTACTGATTAGGTTAAATTCCGCGACAGCATCCGGCGACGGATTCACGACCACTGCTTCCGGCCCGAGCGTAGCATTCAATGTTCCGTCTAGATACCAGGCGTTCGCGCCGCCTTGGCTACCGTTTACACTGATGCCAGATCCGACGATGTGAGTTGGGTCAGGGAAGCCGCCAAACTGGCTGTCGAAACCGAATCCCGAACCGGTTGGGCCGACTGATTGCGTCACCCCTGGGAGCAACTGAACCAAGCTCTGGATGTCGCGCCCTACGAGAGGAACCTTGTCGAGAAGCTCGGTCTGGATGGAGGTCGTGAAGTTTGCAGCAGTAGTCTCGACCAGTGGATTCTGTGCCGTCACGTTCACTGTTTCCGCGATGGTGCCCACCTTCATTGGGCCATCGATCGTCACCTTGGTGCCGGCTTGAAGTTCGACATTGTTGATCTCGAGCTTGTTGAATCCTGTTGCCGTAAATTGCACGATGTACGTTCCTGGTAACAGCTCAGGTACAGAGTAGAATCCCGCGTCGTTTGTAGTCACCCGATTCACGAGACCAGTCGCAATGTTGGTAACGACCACCCCAACTTTGGGGAAAACACTACCTTGAGGATCCGTTACCGTACCTTGGATCACACCCCGGTCTGACGCGGCCTGTGTCCATAAGGCCGTAAGTAAAATCAGGACCGCCGATTCGAATACCTTGGTCATTTTGGGCATGTCACAGAGTCCTTCGTTGCGTGGAATGGGATTCACTAAGTGCGGGGGTTGGCGGTGTGTCCTGGGAGAGTAGAACTATAGCGGCTAAAGCGAATACGATGCCAAACACTTGAGTCGCATTCAACTTCTCGCCCAGGAAGATCCAAGCCCCTCCGACTGTCACTAGCGGGAAAAGATTGATGATCGGCGTCACAATCGATGCCTTCCCGCCTTTCGCAAATGCGGCGAAGCTCGTCAGTGCACCCAATCCGTTCAGCAGTCCGCCGAGAGCAGCCCACAAAACGACTGAAGTAGAGAGGTGCCAGTCCAAGTGAAAGAAGAAGGCAATACCAACCGAGACGGCTATCATCGCCACGCAAAACCACACGAGTGATAGCTCAAAAGAGATGTAGTTTGTACTCAGCTTTTGCGTAATACCTGTGATTCCGAAGAACAACAGACTCAGCGTCGACAGCCAAAACCAGGTATGCATATTAAATACTCAAAAGAAAGATGGAGATCAGTGCAAGCCCCAATCCGACCATCTGCGTGCGATTGATCGACTCCTTGAGGATCACGACTGCCAGCAGGATGGTGATTAGAGGTGCTAAGCCGACAAGTGGGACAACAACCGAAGCTTTACCTCCCGTGCCCAGCGCAAGGTACAGCGCAATGTTGCCGGTTCCACCCAGAATCCCGGTGAGAAGTCCGAAGTATGCGCCTCGCTTTTTCCTGTCGTTTCGCTGGCTCAGATTCTTTGAGAAGAGCGCAAAACAAATGAGCGGGACTAAGCCGATTGAAAAGAGTACCTGATTCATCCACGGCGAAATCCGATCAACGATCATCTTGGATTGAAGGCCCCAAGCTCCCCAAAGCAAAACTGTAAGAATCGACAAAAGCATCCAGGGAGTCATCAGGACTGACCCTGTTATCCGGGCCCGCGTGCGGCCAAGTGAGGTTGATGCTTTTATTACGCTCATATTTGAGAGTCGCTGGCGTTGAAGGTAGATGGCAGTCGGTAGTGTGCTATTGCCGCGTCGTTAAGATGAACTCCCAACCCAGGAGTCTGCGGGACGGCGACGAATCCATACTCATCCACAGGAATGCTTTCGATCGTTAATTCCCAGCGCAACGGAGAGTTACTAGTTGAGTATTCCAAAAGCTCCCTGTCATCATGATTGGCTAGAAAATGGAGGTTGGCTGCAATTTCAATATTTGATTTGTAACCGTGCGTAATGACCCGTTTGCCGCGCTGCTTCGCAGCTTCCGCAATTTTGCGAATTCCGGTGAAGCCGCCCACCGTCGTTATGTCGGGTTGACAGATGGAAGCGCCGCCCTGGTCCATGGCTTCGATGAATTCGTTCACATGGGTCAGCCCCAAATCCCCCACACCGAGAGGAACACCCTCCCGGGCCATTTGAGCGTGCCCTTCAATGTCATCTAACGGCAATGGTGCTTCAAGAAACAGCACGTTGATGTCCCGCAGAATTGGTAACAGCCTCAATCCCTCTGCGGCGGTTTGGTACGACAAAGCTGCATCGACGATCAAGGCGCCCTCATCGCCAAGAGCTTTTCTCCCGGCGCGAAGCAGTCTTGCGGTGAGTGCAAGATCATCCATCCACCACGGATCCGCGGCAAACTTGATATTCCGCAAACCCAAGCGCTGCCGGGCGTCTTTAACCTGGCTGGTTACTGCTTCCTCGGTTTGAGCCATCGGGTAGATCGTCCCGTAGGCTTCCAACCGATCCCGCTTTGCTCCACCTAAAAGCTGATGGACCGGGATCCCGCGTGCTTGCGCAGCAATGTCCCAAAGTGCAATGTCCACGCCACCGATCGCGTGCATCATCAGCCCGCGCCGCCCAACGTAACAGGTTGACTCATACATCAATTCCCAGAGTGTTTCGGGTTCACAAGGATTGCGTCCGATGAGAAGCTCGCGAAGGCCGCGCGCCCGCGAGTGGGCAGGTTTCGCATAGACGATCCCTTGAACTGCATCGGCAAGAGTTTCCACTTCTGCGATTCCCGTGATGCCTTCATCCGTTTCAACCCGCACTATGCAGTCGTCATACGAGCCGTCGAACAAACCGATATTCGGGTCCTCAACTCGCACGTGAATCGCTTGTATATCAGTGATCTTCAACCAGCCCCCAAATTCGAACCCGCGCAGGACACTGGATAAAATCAAACGCGAGTGTTTCAAGTGTGCGTCAGGGGAGCTTGCAATTTCTGACGATAATGATCGAACTCTCGTAAAACCGTGTAACGTGCTGTTAAGGATGGTAAGTACTGGACCTATAAACGGCGTGGGTCGAGCAGTCGGTCTATCGAACCACAATCCGCCTTTGGATTGGCGCCTGTTACGTGATGGAACAGGTTACAAAAATGGCTGACATTCCGAAATCCAAGCGCGTGTGCAGCCTCCTTGGTCGAGGCTCCCTCAACCCGCAGCAGCCTGCGGGCCTTAAATACCAGAAGTGAATTGTAGTAAACGTGAGGGCTGATTCCGGCGGAGTTCTTGAAGAGCGGAATGAACCGGGAGGAACTGACACCGGTATCCAAGCATAGGTCGGAGAAACGGAACGCCGCTTTGCCGTGGCCATTCATGTACTCGGTGGCGCGATGCATATGGAGCCACGGTAGCTGGGCATCCAGATGGAACTGGCACGGGGTCATGAGATCCGAAGGCCAAGCGCGAAGCAGATGAACCAGTACTTGCACCACAATCGACCGCACGATCGTAAGGTAACCGGACTTCTTCTGCTCGAACTCCTGCATAAGCCGGCCCATCAGTTCGAACGCTTCGCGGTTGTGCGTCTTACCAGTAAAGAAAAAATCCGGTGAGGACGAATTAAGGCCGATCTCTTCGAGAATTGCGCGGAGGGCTGAACGACGGATAGTCAAGGTCACCCCGCACGAATGGGCGTGATCCAGGCCAAAATGACACCGATGAAGTTCGCCGGGGTTGACGACCAAGATCTCGCCTTCCTGGATGAAGTCCCGTCGATCGCAACGGAGAATCTCGATTGCTCCGGATGTGCACATCACGATCGAGTACTCGCCATGGATGTGCGCAAGCCCGTCATACTGATTTTCAATGTACGCAAACTGATGAAAGCCCATTGAGAAGTCAGGGGCCGACCAGACGCGACTTGCCGGGTATGTCGAGCAGCGTTCCAGCTCCATTACGATAGAGTGTCTCAAACAATACCTTCAATTTATCGGGAAGTCAACGGCCGTCACAGCCGTCCCCTGTCCGTCTCAATCGGAGGTCAATGGCCTGCTGCGGTCATGGCTCCATCCACGACCAGCGATGTTCCGGAAATGAATGATGCTGCGTCGGAAGCAAGGAAGAGAGCAGCCTGCGCGACGTCACGCGGCGTTCCGATGCGACCAACGGGATGTACGCTCAGAACCTGCCGTTCTGTTTGCGTGCGATCGGGAACAGACTCAAGCCATTTCTCCATTAAAGGTGTATCGATGTACCCCGGACAAATTGCATTGACTCTTATGCCTTCAGGCCCATGATCAATGGCCATCGCTCGCGTCAACCCGAGAAGGCCGGCTTTCGTCGTATCGTAAGCTGCACAAGAAGCCCAGGACACGAAGGCGTGTACTGATGAGATATGAATGATTGAACCACCGCGGTCCCGCATCGCAGGGATCGAGTACCGGGACATCAGGAACGCACCGCGTAGATTCACAGCGATCTGGCGGTCCCATCGGCTTGCATCCAACTCTGTGATTGAGCCATTCACCTCGATACCGGCGTTGTTAATCAAAACAGAGACATAGCCGAATTCTCTCACCGCGGAGTCAACAGCGGTCTTGGCCTGTTCTTCAGACGCGATGTCGGCCGCGATCGCGAGAACAGGCCCGTGGGTGCTCAGCCGCTCCGCTATCATCTGCGCACGTTCAGGGTCGATGTCCACAGCCGCTACACTGTAGCCAGATTCGGCAAAGAGCTCGGCGATTCCGGCGCCGATTCCCGAACCCGCGCCAGTGATCAATGCCACTCTGCGATTTGTCATTGGAGCCCAGTTCTGATCGGCACGGTGTAAAGGATTCTAACAGGGACTGTCAACTCAGCTTGACTGAATGCTGTAGACTTCTTCAATGTGTCAGGGCGGGGTAGTGGTGTTGATTCTTTCAATGCTCTTGCCCCAAGTGTCTACTTTAAACACGGCTACTGCGCACTTGGGCGCTGCTAACCAGGCATTCGCGGAGGAGAGATTCAGAGAAGCTGCCAACGAGTATAGGAAGGCTTTGGAACTCGACCCAAAGCTGTTAGACGCCCGTCGGGATCTAGCCGTTTGCCGTTTTGAGCTGCGTCAATATGATCCAGCCAAAGTACTCTTATCCGAACTGCTGAAGTATCACTCAACGGACTTGATGGCGCATTATTACCTCGGCCGGATCGATTTGATAGAAGGAAAGTTTCGCCCAGCGATCAAACACTTCCTCCTCATAACGACAGTTCACCCCTTTAGGGACGAAAAGTACTTCCTCGGCACGGCGTATTTCAAAATATCCGATTGGGAGAGCGCCACCAGGACTTTGCGCGAAGCAATGCAAGATAATCCACGCGACTTCCGCTCACACCAATTGCTTGCGAGGACGTTTCAGAAGCTTGGCCGAGACGATCTGGCATCTCGGGAATTTTCTCAGACCCGCGAACTGCTCAGCTACTACGCAGAGGGTTCTCAGGCGCTCAAGCGATGTAGCCAACTTCTCTCGAGCGACACCGCTGGCGAGATAGCCAAGACTTGCGGAACACTGCTCGAAACCGACGATGTGGACAAGTTAGCTGCGGTCGGGATGATGTTTGGGAAGGCCGGGTTCTTCGATAAAGCGGAAGAAGCATGGAGAAGGGCAGCGATTCTTGACCCGGAGTCTGCTGAGATCCGATACGACCTGGCGCTTACGTGCTTTCATTTGGAACATTTTGCATGCGCTCGAGAGTACGCCAATGCCGCAATCGAAGCTCGCGCGGACTTCCCCGAAGCGAACGTCCTCTATGCCTCTGTACTGTATAAATTGGGAGCTGATGAAGAGGCGCTCCCCGCTTTACGTCGGGCGTATGCGCTTACTCCACGGGACGGGGCGATTCACGAAATGCTCGCTAATGAACTAATGCTCTGGGCAGAGCATTACGCGAAGGCCAAACAATTCGGTGAAGCGGGCAAACTCCGCGGCGAACTTGATGCCTTACATCTTAAGTCTCAGCAGGATAACCAGCAGAATGAGCGACGGAATCAGGAAGGTATCAAGTGATGTCAAGAAACTGATGTCAAAAAACGTTTTTGTCGCTCTGGCCGCTGTTCTTGTTTTCGCAGGGACACTGATTTCCGGACATTCTCGGCAGTACCCTGCCATTCGCAAGGAGAGTTTCCCGGAGTCTTTCGCTGCCCTTGATCCCATCGACACGCACGTCCATGTTTACAAGGAAGATCCGGCCCTCGATGCTCTCTTGACTGAGTTCAATTTGCGTTTCGTCGATATACTGCTCATTGACGACAAAGATAAGTTCTTCAAAGACTTGGGTCCGCAATATAGCGATGCCATCAGCCTGACACACAGCCATCCAGGCCGTATAGATCTATGCACAACTTTTAGTCCCTACGATTTCGAGCAGCAAGGGTTCAGCCGAAGAGCCATCAGTCAACTCGACGCGGACTTTAGGAACGGCGCAGTCGCGGTAAAAATCTATAAGACGATTGGCATGGAGATCAAGAAGAATTCGGGGAAATATCTTATGCCCGATGATCCCGTTTTCGATCCAATCTACGCCGAGATTGCCAGCCGCAACCAAACGGTCGTGGCTCACATTGCTGAACCGACCTCATGTTGGAACCCTCCGAATCGTGAGAGCCCAGACTACGCATATTACAACTCACATCCCGAGGAGTACGCCTATCTGCATCCAGAGTGGCCATCAAAAGCTAAAATCTTGAAGGCGCGCGATCGAATGCTTCAGAAACACTCCACTCTTCGAGTGGTGGGCGCGCATCTTGGGAGCATGGAAGTTGATGTAAAGGACATCGCAAAACGCTTTGATCGATATCCTAACTTCTCCGTGGACACCGCCGCGCGCGTCGAATATTTCACGCGTCAGTCCCGCGGCAAGGTTCGTGACTTCCTGATCAAGTACCAGGACCGAGTGCTCTATGCGACTGACTTTAACTTGATGCCGGAACAGAATACGGACGAAGCATTAAAAGGCTTGAGAGCGACCTACGAGCGGGACTGGACCTATTTTGCAACCGACGATGTAGTCACATACGGTGTTCACAAGATTCAGGGACTAGGATTACCGCCTTCTGTGTTGCTGAAGCTTTATCACAGCAATGCACTGCGATGGATTCCGGGCCTTTCGACCGCCAAGAACTAGCCTTCCTGCTGAGTCAACACAAATCAAGAGCGCTGTTGAACATCGAGCGGTCCTACTTACAGTTTGTTAACCATGAAATTTCTTGCCGGTATACTTCTCGACGCTATCGAAGTCAAGAGAAACTCCCAGCCCTGGCTGGCTTGGTATGACGAGATAACCATCTGACTCAAGCTTCCATTTCGTTTCTACAATCTCGTCAATAAAGGGAGAACCCGTCAAATATTCCACCAGGTCCGTGTGCTTGCTTGCGGATGCGAGTTGCAGGTCCGCTGCCAATCCCATAGCCGTGTTCCATCCATGCGGAATGAAGCGCACGCCGTTCTCTTCAGCCATCCAGGCGATCCTGCGCTCTTCCGAAATGCCTCCCACTTTCGTGACATCAGGCTGAACAATATCGAATGCGCGGGCTGCCAGCCAAGGCGTGAACGACTGGCGTCGCGTCAGAACTTCGCCGCCCGCGATTGGCACTCGTGAGTTGTTTCTGAGCAATACATAGTCGGCTAAGTTATCAGGCGCAAGAGGCTCTTCAAACCAGTGGACGCCGTAATCATCAAGCATCTCCGATGTCCTCAGAGCCCACTTGTAACCCTGTCGCCAATATGTATCACTCCCGCCGGCGTCGACCATTAGCGTCGCTTCGGAACCCACCGCTTCCCGCGCTGCCCGAACAATCTCTTCGTCAAGCTTATTGTTGAATCGCCCAAATGGTCCCCAGCCGATCTTGAACGCGCTAAAACCCTGCGCTTGTACCTTATGCAAGTTTTCTGACAGTAGGCCGGGTGCGCGCATCAGAAGAGATGCATAAGGGCGAACGCGCTCCCGATAGCGCCCGCCTAGTAGTCTGCCGACGGCTTGCCCGGTGACCTTGCCGAGGATGTCCCACATAGCGATGTCGATTCCGCTGATCGTATGAGTGAGCGTGCCGCCCCGTCCTAGCCAGAATGTATTTGAATGTAGCTTCTCGCTGACGCGCTCGGGTTCAAGAGGGTTTTCGCCTTCATAAAGCGGCGCTAAGACGCCCAAAGCGGCTCCTGCTAAGGCATCGTGGGTAAACGCTGAACCCCAGCCGGTGACTCCTTCATCTGTGAAAACCCCTATCAGCGTGTGAACACAGTCATCAGGCTTAAGTTCATTGGTCCACCCGCCTTCTGGAGTTGCGCCACGCAGTCCGGCGGCTTCAATGCGCACAATCTTCATACAACTCAAAGATAATGTGGGCCAAATGCCCATGTTGTTGAGATCCGGAATGTTTCGGTTTGTGTCCGAGTGTTCGCAGAATACTAAGATGGCGATTTCAAAATGGGTGGCCGCTGCTGTCTCCAGTTCGTAGCTCGCTGGTAGGCATATGCGACCGAAAGCACGGTTGGCTCGTGAAACGGCGCTGCTACGACCTGTAAGCCGATCGGCAGATTGTTCTTTGAGAAGCCGCAAGGGACGGTCATGGCCGGGGTGCCGAAATGATTAAATGGGGCGGTGTTGCTGTCTGGCCGGTGGTGAGCTTCGCTTACCGTCTCGCTAATGAGTGGAGCTGGTTCGCGCATCGTCGGAAGAAAGAGAACATCCACTTGCTCAAAAGTCTTGCGGATATTGCGGCGGCACTCACGCACACGCTTCAGCGTCTCCACATAAGGAACTGTCTGCACCTGCTTCAGCTCACTCATCTGGCGTTGCGACCAAGGATGATACAACTCAGGCGACTTATCGAAGAAGGGCTTCTGGTAGTGATATAGCTCTACATCATAAGTCCCCTTTTCTGCCACATGGAGGAGCGGTAGTGTCACCTCGCGAACCTCCCGGAACTGACCCTTCATATGTTGGATAGCCGCTTCCACGGCGGCGGCGACATCGGGATGAAGATCAGCGAAGAAATAGTCGCGCGGAATACCTAACCTAAACTGCCCTACGGGCGCTCCCAGCGCTTTGGAATAGTCGGGAACTGGTTCCATCGCCGTGATGGCGTCCTTGGGATCGTAGCCGGCGATGATCTGCAAGATAGCGGCAGCATCTTCCACAGAGCGAACGATGGGACCAATAGTGTCCATCGAATAAGCGGATGGAACCACACCGCGCGTGCTCACCCGGCCGTAGGAAGTCTTGAAACCAACCACACCACAGAAGGCCCCCGGAATGCGGACCGAACCGCCGTCATCGCTGCCGACGGAACCGAAGCACAGGCCTGCCGACACAGCCGCGGCCGAGCCCGCTGAAGAACCGCCGGTGATCCGATCCAGATTCCAAGGATTATGCGCAGATCCGAAACAGCCGGTGGTCCCGGTTCCTTCAAAGGCCATCTCGTCGAGATTCAATTTGCCAAGGAAAACCGAGCCGGCACCCTTGAGGCGGCGAGTCACTTCGGCATCCTCGGCAGGTACACGGTCTCGAAAGACACCAGCCGCAGCCGTGGTCCTGATGCCGGCGGTGTCGATATTGTCTTTCAGCGCGATAGGGATGCCATGCAAAGGACTCGATACTTGACCGGACTTACGCTGCTGGTCGCAAAGTCTTGCTTGTTGTAAGGCCGATTCGGCGTTCAATGTAATAAACGCGTTCAGGGGGCGATCAAGCTTTGCGATGCGCTCCAAGCACAGTTTGGTCAATTCTTCTGAGGAAACACGGCCCTCAGAAAGCGCTTGCGACGCCTCGGTAAGTGTCCAGCTAAGGGTATCCGAGCTTGATTGAACGTTTGCCGCTGCATGTTGCTGGGCCGCGGTTGCCACCGCTGCAGTGGCGCCTATCAGTAAGCTTCTTCGGGTGGTCCCATCAGAATTCATAGCGGGCCCCAAATTGAATGACGCGCGGAGTATTGAGGGTTCCGTTGTACTTACCAAACGATACGGAATTGCTCATGCTAAGTGAGACCTGATTCACGTCAAAGCGAACGGTATTGGTGACGTTAAACGCTTCTGCGCGGATCTGGACACTGTGTTTTTCGTTATAGAACATTGTGAAGCGCTTCGAGAGAGCTGTGTCGATGGTAAAAAACCCATCGCCGCGGATTACGTTGCGGCTTCCGCTCTGGCCCGGGTAGGTAAGATCGAACGAAGAAAAAGCTGCAGTCGGATTTGGAAATAGGTTGGGGCCGCCTGATGGCCCACTCTTTGTCGTGCCTTCCTGAACCTGTCCTGTTTGAGTGGCGAAGGGAGGGTAGTTCCAGTTGGTGGGCCAGTAGCCTCCATTACCGACACCGGTGGGCAGCCCGGAAGATTGTCGCCAGATGCCGCTCACTTGCCATCCCCCAATAATGGCGTTCACAAATCGGTTAGCATTGTGGGCCAGCAGGCGGCCGCGCCCGATAGGAAGTTCAGCCACAACAAAGGAACTTACTAGTTGGCGAACGTCATAATCGCACACGGCTCGCATTTGCGAAGGGTTCCAAGGGTTTTGAATTAGACCCAATCCGGATCCCTGCGGACCGTTAGGACCATCGGACTCGCGCGTGGAACCGAGATCGATGCACTTGGAAAGTGTGTAGTTCACATCGAACTGAACTCCATTGCTGTATTGCTTCCGCAAGGTGGTTTGAAAGGCATGGTAGTCGCCGCCGCCGATGGAACGCAAAGCCGTAAGAGCCACATACTGCGCGTTGTATAAGGCGTTGGGGCCAAGTGAACTGCACGGTGAGCAGCCGGTAGCGCTTGCATCAACAACTTGAAGAGCAGTGGTGTCGCTGGCCGGGTTCTGGCTCCAGGCACTTTGGTAGATACTCTGGGTGGCTGTTAAACCGTTGCCTGCGTAGCCAGGAAAGATGTTCTCAAAGAAAGGAATGGCAGGAACGTTTGAAACGGGAAGATTTGCCCGAACGTATTTCTGCATCAAGGTAGCTGCTTGAAAGTAGCTTTCACCAGACTTGTTATCCATCAGGTTGGTATACATGCCAACGTCATCACCTACCAGAGAGCGCCGCGAAAGGCGGCCGATATAGGAGGTCTCTAAATGAAACCCGTGCGAGAAATCCCGACCGATGCTGAAATCAATATTCATTGAGTAGGGACTTTTGATACTGCTATCCACGCCTGAGGTGGCGGCGAAGGCATTGGAAGCAACTTGCGGGAAGCCACCCGGAGGCGCGGCCGGAAGTAGGCCTGCTGGAATCTGATTGATCCCGATGAATCGAGGCACCGTGGCATAGGTTTGAGTTCCGGCATTCTGCAACGTACTGGAAAATCCCAGGGACGTAGCATCGGCAATACGAATTAGGCTCTGGCCAAAGGCGTCGTAGTACATGCCGAATCCCGCGCGAATGGCGGTCTTGCCCGTGCCACCGAAGATACGCCGTCCCCAGCCCGAATCGGATTGAGGAGAGTAGGCCAAAGCAATTCGAGGCGCCATGTGTCGTTGAAGCGCATAAAGAGAGTGCCCGCCGGGAGCGCTGGCAAGTTGAAAGCTGAGGGGCGTCACCGACGATTGGGGGAGTCCCCGTTCAGCAAGTCCTGCACGATCATTCGCCCATACTCCGAGTGGAATGTTCGTCGATGTCTGATAACCGTTGACTTCGTAAATCGGAGGATCGATGTTTACCCGGGCCCCGGCGGTCACGGTCAGTCCTCGTCTCGCCTTCCAGGAATCCTGCAGGAATAGCTCGTACTCGCTGTCAGCGAAATCGCGACGAATACCTTGGCCTTGCGCAAGGAGTTTCCCTTGTTTGTCGTAATTGTATTCAGCAGTGCCTTGAGAGACGAGGCCGAGAAGGTTGACCATCTGAGTCGTGTAATCGCTCAACGTATTCGGATTGACGTCGGGCTCTAACAGGTAGCGTGCGTTATCTACAAACCATCCTGGCGTCATCGTGGCACCGCTGAAGGAGTTGCCGAAGGACAGACGGCGAGTGCGAATAAACCGGAGAGAGCCTCCTGTAACCAGGGTGTGGGCTCCGTGCGTCCACGTGAGGCTATCTTCAAGATCATGAACGGGAATGGTAGCGCTCAGGGCCGTTGTAGAAGCAACGAGGCTATCGATGTTCGTGAAGCTAACGATAGGACTACTCTGGACTCCTGTGTTGTCATAGGACTGCCGCGTAAACCCATATCGAAGGCTATTGACTAGTCCGGAGCTGATGATCCAGGAATAACCCAGAGCGAAGCCCTTCGCGTTCTGGAGACTTACTGTGGAATCGGATTGACCTGGAAATTGAGGAACACCGCTTGAGGTTGTCGACGAAGGCACGTAGTGGTCGTTCTGCAAATTGCCGCGCCAGAACAAAGTCTGTTTACCGCTGGAGTCCAACTGATAGTCGACGCGAGCAATATAGGTGTCGTACTTAAGCGGAACTGAGCCATTGAAGCGGTATCCGGCAGTGTTAAGTCCGTCGCCCACTGTGTTGTCGTTCGGGGCGGGATACGATTGCAGAATATTCAGTACGGCCGCGCTTTCGCCAATTTGCTGCGGGTCAATCGTGCGAATCTGAGCTGGAGTAAGTTGGGCCAGCGATCCATCGGTTCTTTGATAAGAGAAGAGTCCCTGACGGAAAGACAAGTTGGGCACAATCCGAACAGCCGTTGCGTCACTCGCGTCACGGCGCCCTTCGTAGTTCATAAAGTAGAAAAGCCTGTTCTTCCTAAGCGGGCCGCCTAAGGAAGCACCGAAAACGTTGCGGATCAGTTTCTGACGGGCGATGCCGTCCGCATTATTGAAGAAGGTGTTAGCGGAAGTCAGCGTGTTGCGCGTGTATTCGTACAGCGAGCCGTGAAGAGTGTTTGTTCCAGACTTTGTGATGAGAGCCACCTGAGCTCCTGAGCTCCGCCCGACCTCGGCTTGGGCGTTGGTGGTAGTGGTGCGAAATTCCTGCACGGAATCGAGCGTTGTTCGTAGCACGCTGGTAAACGCCGACCGGAATTGTTGATCATTCACATCCACACCATCAAGCGTGACGTTACCTTGATCGCTCTTACCACCGTTTACCGATCCACTCCTATAATCATCGCGCTGGCTTGGGTCACCGAAAAAAGTTACCCCGGGTTGTATGGACAGCAGGCCGACAACATTTCGTGCGTCGAACGGTAACTCAAGAATCGGACGTGTGCCGACTGCATTTCCAAGTGTTGCGTCTTGGGTGTTGACTTGCGCGGCATCTCCGCTCACAGCGACGGTCTGCTGTATAGGGCCTACTTCGAAATGAATGTCGACTGTGGCAGGCGTGTTCACCAGCAAGTGGACATCGCGGACGATCAGTTCGGAAAAGCCTGCGCCATGCGCAGTAACCTCATAGTTGCTGGGCTGAATCTGTGAAAAGGCATACCGGCCTTGAGCGTCACTGAGGGCTGTTCGACGCTGGTTTGTATCCGCGTTGGTCAGAGTGATTTCAGCGCGAGGGACAACAGCTCCGGAAGGATCGGTGACCACACCGCTCAGAGAAGAACTGGATTGTGCCGACGCAATCGCTGCGAAGAATACTACGACTGCCCACTTACGGTACGTCTTCATTGATTGACTCTCCTTTGATAGATCTTCGGTTGCGGTGAGTTTGGGCCGGGCGAAGGATCAGACGGGGAGCCAACAAACATTTAAGAGCTGCCGAAGAAACCTCCTGGCGCTCTTGCAAACTGGGCAACGATAGCCCACAACTTTATATCTAGCATGAGAGCCTTGTCAAGGCTGCAAGGCAGATTGTGTGGTCAGTAATGTGAGTTGTCCGCTTTAAGGCTGGCCGTAAGGCTGTCTTCGGCGCCAACTTGAGCGCACTGGTGAGCCGGTGCGGTGGTTTGTCCATGCGTCTCCTTCGGCTTGCGGCGGGATAAGACCCTAAGCTGTAAACGGCGACCTCGATGAGTTTACCTGCGGTGCGGCGGCTTTAGTGGAAATTGGTAAAGGTGCGCCCGGAGGCTTCGCCGGTGTTCCTGGCGGATTTCCCGAGCGCTCTGCTGCTAGTGTCCGCAAAGCACGCTCTGACGGCGGAATCAACACGGCCCGCGCGTTCGAACATCGGTGTATCAACTTCCGACACGGCTCCGCTGGCGTCTATCGCTGGGAGTTCGAAAAGGGGCGGAAATCATTGTCTGTTGCGGTGAACGGTCCGCTGATTGTCGATGATCTAGAGCTAGTAATTAGTGCCGCACTTGATAGCGCCGGACTTGCTTATATGTCCGAAGAGCATGGGGTTGAACATCTCGCGAGGGGAGCGTTGGTGAAGATTTTTGAAGACTGGTGCCAGACATATCCTGGCTTCTTTCTGTAGTATCCTAGCCGCCGGAATCAGCCGGCCGCTTTGGCAGCGCTAATTAATAGCCTTCCTATAACGAAGTAGCTAGCGATTTGAGCAGATAAAGAGGACAGCAACGAGAGAGATTTAATTGCTCATGTCTTGGATCGTCGGCCATCCAAACAGAACTTGTGTTGCAGGCGACTATTCCGGCGTACTCGCCCAGGGGCGGGCAATTTGTCCAAATCATCTGAAGCGAAGTCTCAGAGCCATTTGCCACAACGTTTACAAGCCTGCCCTGTGCAGCAGTCTCGCGTTAACCAGATCCGATGAGTGTGAACAGATTTCCGCCTGAATGGGAGTGGGATTGAAATTCCAGATGATCACGGGATTCGCGCCGTGAAGCGGTGTTGCGGCACCGGCGCAGAGGGTCGAAAAGCGCGGAGATGTCCAATCCGTAGCTGACCACCGAGCGTTTCAAGTGCGCGCCTCACGATGGGTTCAAGCGCGGCCGGAGCAGCAAGTGCTCGCAGATTGATCGCGAGCTGGTGATGGTGTGAAGATCCAGCAAGCAGATCGCCTTCGAGTTGCGGATCACCATCGTTCGACGTGACGGCTGCTTTGATCCAGCCGCATGCAGAATCATCAAAGACCTTCAAATGTGCGATCTCAATGCAAGCGGCTGTAAGTTGCTCGCAAAGATTGTCCAAAAGTGGACCTACAACTTGGGAGGGTGACACTTGCGCGGAAAGGACGATATCGCAGTGTACATTCAGCCATCCAAGCGCCGCTTCTGCGAGCGCGTAACGGCCATAGTCGACGTCAAGGAGCCTTGCTCCGACCGTGCGCGTGGTTTGAAGGACTTCCCGAAGCCAAGTGTCGACCCCATGTCCCGTGCGCGCACTCACTTGGAAGTCGATGGGCCAGGGCGAGTGGGGCATGGTGGGATAAAGGTCCTGTTTGGTGCTGCAGAGCAGATCAGCTTCGGCGATTTGGTTCCGGAAGAGGAATTCGACATTGCTATCCATTTCACCCCGGTGAAAGCCTTCCAGCGATGCGGGATCAACGAGCACGCTCAACGGGGCTGCCTGAAATCGGCTGGAATGAAAGGCACGGAGTGGCTGGAGAATGGTGGCACAGAGATCTATGCAGCTTCCGACAGGTTCAGCAAAGATGTAATGCGGACTGTAGTCGGCTAATTCTTCGGCGGCATCGATCAAATCTGAAAAGCGGCAACAGAAACATCCGCCCGCCACTTCTCGCGTGACAACAGATTGCTTGATCGCATAGGTCGTGTCTACCAGACCTTCATCCTGATCGTTCATGATAACTGCGACGCGTGCTCCGCGGTCCCGCAGGATGAAAGCGGCTCTTAGTATCAGAGTTGTTTTGCCTGCGCCGAGAAATCCGCCAACAAAGACGAAGGTCGGGGAGAGGGTGTTTGTGTTAGCGGAATTCACGCGAGTCCAGGAATCCTATGTTATAAACCCAAGAACGCTATGACAGGTAACGAAGGAAGAAGCCGGCGAGAGTTCTTGAAGTCTGTGGCACTCGCAGGAGCGGCGCTGTCGGACCAATCGGCGCTGGCCGGCGAGAGATCAGAGGCTCTACTAACGGATCATCGGGCCTCACGAATAGCGCCGCCGGCTGCCTATCCGCGAGTTCTTCACGGCTCTGCGCTCGCGATGGTGTCTTTCCCATTGGGAGGAATCGGCGCCGGGAGTGTAGGACTTGGAGGCAGAGGTCAACTACGCGACTGGGAGATTTTTAATCGCCCGGACAAGGGCAATAGTCTATCCTATGCCTTCCCCAGCCTTAGAGTTCACGTTGAAGGCGAGAAGCCGATTGCGCACGTATTAGAGGCGCGTATTGAGCCTCCCTACGAGGGGCAGGATGGGTTAGGCGCAAACAATGTGCCGGGGCTTTCGCGGCTGCAGGGGGCAACGTTCAAGGGCGAGTTTCCGCTCGCGCATGTTGAATTTCAGGACGATCGATTGCCCTTGAAGATCAGACTTGAGGCGGGAACTCCCTTCATTCCCCTGGACGCCGACGCTTCAGGTTTACCTTTGGCAGCTCTGCACTACCGCGTGCGAAACACAGGCGCAAAACCGGTGTCAGTCAGCATCGCTTTTTCAATCGACAATCCGGTCAAGGAAAGAACAGAGCGCGGCGACAGTGATGTCGCGCATCGTAAAACGGATTCGCGGCTCAATCAATGGCGAAGAGTGGACAGTCTTCAAGGGTTATTTATGACTAACCCTGCTATTGGTCGCGATGCACCTGAATTTGGAACGTTCGCGGTGGCTGTTACGCAGACGGGCAATTCTAAGATCAGTGGACTTACAGGATGGCCAGCCGGACGTTGGTGGAACAGTCCCTTGCTTTTTTGGGACGACTTCGTAAGCGACGGCGAACTAGGCCCAGAGGCTGAGAAAACATCGGCTGTCGGTGCTGTTTGCTCTATACAGACAATCGCACCAGGTGCTGAAGCCGAGTACTCCTTCTTATTGGCATGGCATTTTCCAAATCGAACCCCGGACCGTTGCGGTTGGGATGCGCCAAGAGAGCACGAACATACAGTCATCGGCAACTGGTATGCGGAGCAATTTTCGGATGCTTGGGCAGTAGTGGAATTTGCAATCGCAAAGCTTCCGGACTTGGAAAAGCGAACTGCCGCCTTTGCAAAGGCCATGCGCCTGTCGACATTGCCATCGGTAGTGAAGGAGGCAGCAATGTCAAACTTATCAACCCTGGTTTCCACGACTTGCTTTCGTACGGCCGACGGAGAGTTCCATGGATTTGAGGGCGTAAGCGATCATCGCGGCTGCTGCTTTGGCAATTGCACTCACGTCTGGAATTACGAGTCCACCACGGCACATCTTTTTCCTTCTCTCTCGCGCTCCCTCCGCAAAAGTGCTTTCGGCTATTCGATGGATGAACGTGGTGCAATGTACTTCCGTCAACTATTGCCGGACGGCATCGAGCGTTTCGGCTATGTGGCGGCTGATGGCCAGATGGGCCAGATCATGAAGGTCTACTTGGATTGGCAGCTCAGCGGTGACGCTGAGTTTCTCAAGGAGTTTTGGGCCAAGGCCAAGCGCGCACTGGAGTTTGCTTGGGTTCCCGGCGGATGGGATGCCGATCGGGATGGCGTTATGGAAGGTGTGCAGCACAACACCTATGACGTGGAATTTTACGGACCGAATCCACTGTGCAGCATTTACTACTTGGGCGCGCTACGAGCGGCAGAAGAAATGGCGCGGGCCTCTGGCGAGGCGAACAACGCGGACGAGTACCGACGCATCTTTGAAAGTGGCCGTCGCTGGCTCGACGGTAATCTGTTCAACGGCGAATATTACGTCCAGATTATTCAGGGACGCTCAGCTGAATCTATTGCACCGGGACTGCGAAGCGGAATGGGCGCGGACGATCCTGAAACGCCGGAATTTCAGGTGGGTGGCGGCTGTCTGGTGGATCAGCTTCTGGGGCAATACATGGCTCATATCTGCGGGTTGGGAACTCTGGTCGACAATGGTCACCTTCAGAAAGCCCTCGCCGCAGTTTACCGGTACAATCACAAGCCGCATCTTTACGATCACGATACGGTACAGCGGACGTTTGCTTTGAATGATGAAGCAGCCCTGGTGATCTGCGATTACGGCAAGGGCGAGCGTCCTAGAACTCCTTTCCCTTATTACGCCGAAGTCATGACAGGCTTTGAATACTCGGCAGCCACCCTGATGTTGTTCGAAGGGATGGCCGACCGCGGACTGGAGTGCATAGCTGATATCAGGCGCAGGTACGACGGAGTGCGCCGCAATCCCTGGGACGAGGCCGAGTGTGGGCATCATTATGCACGCGCTATGGCTGCCTGGACCGGAGTGCTCGCAGTCAGCGGGTTTCAGTATCGAGGTGCAGACGGATTCTTGACAGTGATGCCGGGAATAGAATATGCTGCATTCCAATCATTTTGGTCGACCGGAACAGGTTGGGGAACGTTCACACTCTCGGGCCGTGGCCTGTCTATCGAGGTTACAGAGGGCTTCTTGCATTTGCGGGAAGTAGAGATGAGAGGCAATACCGCTAACCGGTCCGCAGTGCGTTTGGGCAACGCGGTGATTAAACATGCAATTCAAATCCGAGAAGAACGTCTTCGCTTCAGTTTTGTCGACACTCTGAGGGTTCAACCAGGACACAAGTTAGTCCTAAAGACCGAGCGAGCGAGCCCGCGGGAGTAGCCTTGACGCTGTTTTGCTCTCGTGGTTGTCGCAATCGAGGAGTCGTGCTTGTCAAGTTCCGCAAAAAGAAAATGTGTGACCAGCCTTCACAGTTTGTTGGTTGAACTTTTAGGCAGCATCGCCGAGGGTTCAAAGAGCTTTTTTTCCTGCTCGGCAAGCGGTTCCATATTGAGGTACTGCATGGCTTCGATCCAGTTCTCATCGATCTCTACGGCAAGGGCTCGCACCAGGCGCAAACAGCAGCCGGGTTGGGAAAGATGCGGACCACTAATGTACGCCGCTTGATCTCTTCCATGAGCCGCTCCAGCATGTTGGTGGACTTCATGTTTTTGTGATGCTGCCGTGGTAATCGATAAAAACTTAGGTTCTTCGATGTTCTCCTCGACGCATCCACACAGCTTGTTGTAGCGCTTGCCCCATTTTATGAGCCAAGCCGCCAGATCTCGCCGTGCTTCCTGGGCGTCACGCCGATCGTAGATCCAGCGCAACTCTTGCAGGCAATCATCGTCCGCTTTGCGCGGCAGATAGTCCAAAGCGTTCCGCAGGAAATGAACATAACAACGCTGCCAAACTGCTTCGGGCAACGTTTCTTGAATCGCTTTTCGAAGACCCGCATGGTCGTCGCTGACCACGAACTCAACCCCGTGTAAAGAGCGTTTTTGTAAGCCTGCCAGCAACTCGCGCCAACTCGAAAGACTTTCACGACTCGCCAGTTCCACCGCCAGCACGCTACGCTTGCCTTCCCAGTTGATCCCGATCGCTACCAGCACCGCTTGGCTCCGTACGGCTCCGTCTTCCCTCACCTTTTCATAGCGAGCGTCTAAGACCAGGTATGGATAGTCTTCCAGCCGCCGCTGTGAGAACTTCTCCAGTTCCGCATCCAACTGTCCGACGATCCGACTGATAGTCGCCGAGCTGAATTCATGCCCACACAACTCTTCGGTGATGTTCTTGACCTTCCGCGTGGATACGCCTTGCACATACATCTCGAGCATCGCCGCGACCAGCGCCTTCTCACTGCGTTGGTAGCGCTCAAAGACTTCCGTTCGAAAACGACCCTGTCGGTCTTGCGGCACTCGCAACTCTACTTTCCCCACTCGGGTCACCAGCGTGCGATTGTAATAGCGGGCCCGATACCCCAGCCGTGTTTCCGTGCGCTCACTCTTACCTGCCTGAAGAGCTTCCTCCATCTCTCCTTCCAGCACCTGCTGCAGCGTCTCTTCGATGATTGTCTTCAGTACGTCCCGATCCTCAGCTAATGCTTTCCGGATCTCCTCGCTCCACTTGCCCTCTTTCGCGCTATCCTTTTTCCGGGTCATCTTCGTCCTTCCTTTCTTCACCGCCAAGTGAATGTGAAAAGGCCTAGTTTGACCCACCTCCTTTTTGCAGAATCTTTCAAGCTTAACCCGATCGAAGGACTCGCGGTTTTTCTATCTCACCCCAAACTTGGAGAGTGGGTTCCCATTTGCCGCCTTCGTCGGCGTCAGAAACTTTGACGCCATACTGAGCAGCAATCGAACTAGCGGAGGCTGCATTCGAGACTGTGAAGGTCAGCGCTTGTCGGCCGCTCTAGACTCGTGGTCGGAATCGCGCTTCGCACGAAGAAATATGCTGACTGGTTAACAATCAACTCGCGAGGCCTTGATGGGCGTGATGAAGAAGTTGCTAGACCGTCTCTGCTTCGCCAGAAGTAGCAAGCGGAAGGCGACAGTTCTAGAAAAGATGGTGGCTCATTTTATTCCGTCTGAGCTTTTACTTTCGACTCCGAATGGGTGCCGCGGCTTCAAGGCTTTGAGAACCGTAGCAACAACAGTCCATTTCGTGTTGCTAGAAAGGTCTTCGCGCCGGCTCCAAAGTCAGAGCATCGGCGAGCTTTTCGCGCGCGCGTCCCAGCGCGACATAACCGTGCCGATAGGACAATTTAAGACTTGCGCCATCTCTTCATAGCTGAGACCTTCCCACTCGCGCAGCACCAGAACTTCGCGGTATAACGCTGGCAAGCTTGCCAGTGCCGCTTGCACCCGCTGGCGCTCCCATTGCCTCGCAAACGCAGTATCGGGATCGTCCCCGCGCTCTTTGTGCCAAGCTGCTTCACTCGTCTCCTCAGCGTTAATCTCGAGGATCGCGGCGCGCGTTGAGCCTCGGCGAACTTGGTTGAGAAACAGGTTTCGCAAGATGGTAAATAACCAACTGTTCAAATGGCTGTCCGGCTGCAAGGTCGCCTCGGCTTGGAGGGCACGTAAGCAGGTTTCCTGGACCAAGTCCTCGGCTTGGACGTGTGTGCGGGTCAGCGGCATTACCGCATAGCCGTAAAGAGCGTCTAAGTGCTCAAGAAGGGCCGGGCCTAAAGAGTTACGGTCTTGAGCGCGGTTATAAATCGTCATGAGCGAGAAACTCCGATCAATTACACTGGGATTTCTGAAAGGCACAGTTCCGTAACAAGCGCTTAGGTTTGTCTACTCCCAGGGAAGAGCCGTGATTGGATCAATCCGAGTAGCGCGAAGGGCCGGTATGTAGACCGCGATAAAGGCGACCAATGTCAGAACGGCGGTCGCCATCAACAGAGTCAACAGATTACCTGGGTTGAGTTGAAATAATATCCCTTCTAAGTAGTGGCTAAGTGCCAATGCTAGGGGAAGCGCCAACCCAATGCCGATACTTACCAGCATTACTGCCTCTGTCAGCACAAGCCGGAGCACGTTTCCGCGGGCCGGGCCGAGCGCCATGCGGAGGCCCAGTTCTGGCGTTCGGCGTCCGACCGCGTATGCCATCATGCCGTACAGGCCGATGGATGCCAGGATTGTAGCTAAAGCCCGAACGCGGCGGAAAGCATACTCAACAATCGATCGATATAGTGTGTTTCCTTGATCTGCGTTTTGCTTGTTTTTAGGTTGTAGATCGGAAGTCTTTCATCGGCTTTCCGAATCGCCTGCCGTACGGTAGCTGCTGTTACTTCGGTGTTGATGTCTGTGCGCAGGTAGAACGTCAAGCTTGAAGGCTTCTCATCCTGAAGTACCGGAATCCAAACTTCCGGCTCTACCTTCGTTTTCAGATTGCGCTCCTTGATCCTTGATGACGCCGATATTTCGATGTCCAGCTTGGCTGTTTCAGGATCTCCAAAACCGATATGAAGCCCGAGCGGGTTACGGCTCCCAAAAAGTTTGAGCGAGGCTCTCGTTGACAATAGCGACTTTCGTAGTGTCAGATTTGTGGCGATCCGCGAATTCTCTTCCGCTCAGCAAAGGAATTCCAAGCGTGGAGAAAAGCGCGGCAAGACGAAATTCACGGCTGGGTTTATGTTTCGGGTTCCGTGTGTGGCATGTCCTTCAACGCGCATAGTGGAAGTTATGTAACCGCTTTTTAAAACTGGAGTCTTCGCTGCTCAGACAGTCTGTACTCCGGGCAGTGCAGCCAAGTCTGTTTGCAAACCCTGGAACAACTGACGCGACCTTTGATCGGAGTAACCGGACAGGGACGGTTCGGGGAGAAGCTGAGAACGTGATCGCTTCTCATCCCCGTCTCGGCGTGCATCAATTTGTAGAAGCTGCGTGTAAACAGTCCCGCGACGATCAGCAACAGAAGCGACAGCGTCATTTGAGCGACCACCATTGCTTTGCGAAACCCTAGAGGCCCGCCTACAACGGACTTTGCCTCGCTTTTAAGAGTTGTGAAAAGATTCGGCTTTGCCGCTTGCAGAGCTGGAAGGAAACCGAAAAGCACAGCAGTAACCGCGCTTACTGCCAACGTGAACAGCAATACCCGTTCATCGATTTCGGTAGAGATCACATTGGAAAACGTTTCGAAGGGCAGCGCTCGTAGCAGGATGGATTCGCTCCAGGAAGCAAACAGCAACCCCAGCGCTCCGCCTGGGAACGAAAGAATCAAACTTTCAATAAGAATTATGCGAATGATTGCCGCTGTGCTCGCACCCATGGACGGCCGCACAGCGATCTCTTTCTGCCGAGTCGTCGCGCGGGCAACCATCAGATTGGCCGCATTGCCGCAGGCGATTAGCAGCAGCGTGCAGACTATCGCCATCAAAATAACCAAAGGGGTTGAAAAGCTTTCGCGGATTCCTGAGAGTCCTTTAGCGGCATCTACAATGGCGAATTTGCTCTTGAGATAAGCTCTGGCGTCCCGGGGACGCATCATGCGATTCAGTTTGATGTCAAGCTGCTGTTCGCAAAGGGCCGAGCCATGGGAAACTGTAAAACGTAGAAAGTAAATCCAGGTATCATCGGGCCAGCGTCCGACTCTGGGACGAGCCTCTGAAAAATCGGAAACTTGTTTCATATGATCTGGTGGGTCTCTTAGTCCTTATGTTCTACTCAACGTTTATTCCGATGAATGAAGAATCGTGATGCCCAGCTTATGGGCAAATCGACGCGCATCGGCCTCACGTGACTCCTTCCCCTTCCTGTAGTGTGCGAAGAATTCCTCTACAACCTCCGGTGGCGCTGTTTCGGGCGTTCCACTATGGAACGGCGGATCGGGAGCGTACTCGATCTCGAGCTGAATTCCTTCCGCCACATGGCGCCCGCGTAGCATAGCGGCCACGGTCAGCGCACCATCGAGACCAGCCGTAACCCCGGCAGTGGTGATAAGTTTGCGATCTACTACCACGCGAGACTTCACTGGTATGGCGCCGTAGTAGGGCAACAAGTCCCAAGCCGCCCAATAAGTCGTCGCGCGTCGGCCGCGCAGGATGCCGGCTGCTCCGCACAATAGTGCTCCGGTGCAGACTGATAACACATACCGCTCGGACCTGGCTTGGTTCCTGATGAACGAGAGAACCGTCTCATCCTCCATCAACGCTTGTTGCCCGGAACCGCCGCTCACCAGCAAGAGATCGAGCGGAGGAGCATCTGCAATTTTCATCTCTGGCGTGAGAATGAGATTTTTCACGTCCCGAACCGGGTTTCCATCCTTCGAGACGACATGTACAGTTGAGTCTGGAATGCGGGACAGCACTTCGAAAGGCCCAGTGAAGTCAATCTGGTCCTGTCGCGGAAATACAAGACAACCTACTGTTAGATGCGATTTGCTCATTTGAACCCTTTGTCTTTCCGGGCGGAGAGTCACTCGGTACTGTGGACAAACTCTGTTCCTCGGCCTTTTGCCTCCGCCGAGCAGCTGCCACTGCTGCCATCTGCTCGGCAAATATTCGCCGGAATGGTGGAAGACTTGAATCATTGATAAGATCCGCTACCGTCTTCTTTGCCGGCGAATGGCAAGCACTAGATTGATTATTGTGCTGGCAAGCAGGTCTTGGTAAGAGCGCGGGGAGACGAAAAAACCACCATTGCTGCCTACATCAGTTTCCGGTCTATGGCTGTAATTGGGCTGGGCCGAAAGACGAGCGGTACTGTCCGGGCGTCACACCTAAGCGTCGGTCAAATACGCGACGAAGAACTTCTGCACTTTGAAATCCAACTCTGTCGGCCACAGCTTCCATCGTCTCCGTTCCCCTCTCGAGCTGCCGCCGCGCTGCTTCCAATCGCAAGTCTTCAATGTGCCGTGCCGGTGTGGCGCCCACTTCCTGAAGAAAGGCGCGTGCGAAGTTCCGGGGACTCATAGCCGTGCGCTGCGCCAGAGACTGTACTGATAGGTCACTTCGTAGATGGTCAGGCAACCAGGCGAGAAGATCACCCAGTGCCCGGTTCTCCGTTTTCTGGGCCGTTAAGGTTACACTGAACTGCGACTGTCCGCTCGGGCGACGCAGAAACACGACCAACATGCGCGCTATTTCGAGAGCCAAAGAACTGCCGAGATCTTCTTCTACTAGGGCCAGCGCTAAATCGATACCGGCTGTGACCCCGGCAGAGGTGTAACAGTTTGCATCCCGAACGTAGATCGGATCGGGGTCAACTCTGACCTGCGGGTACTCTCGTGCCAGGTCGCGGCACCAGTTCCAGTGTGTAGTGGCCCGACGTCCATCCAGCAATCCGGCTTCCGCCAGCACAAACGCCCCTGTACACACTGACCCGAAGCGTCGTGCTCTTTGGCTGTGACCCCTCAACCAATCGAGGAAGGCCGGCTCCAATCGTCTTTGCCGGGCTCCCTCGCCGCCCGCAACTAGGAGGGTGTCAATGGTATCGCGTACATCTGTGTAAGTCCGATTTGCTAGCAGGGGCAACTCAGTGTGGCTGGCCACCTGGTACTCTTCCACCGCTGAAACCACATCGATCTGGTAGACCGGAGCACCACCGTGTAGCCGGTTCGCATCACCAAATACCTCAACAGGACCATACACGTCGA
This sequence comes from Bryobacteraceae bacterium, assembly GCA_965214005.1. Classification (GTDB taxonomy): domain Bacteria; phylum Acidobacteriota; class Terriglobia; order Bryobacterales; family Bryobacteraceae; genus Bog-105. The sequence goes on along the minus strand of CBDCAQ010000014.1, from coordinate 5,261,910 downwards.
GGGTACGAACGGGAGGCACCGCAACCAGCACGATATGGCGTGCTTGCCGGGAAGCAAATACTTTAGGAGTTATGGTTCGATGACCATTTGGTTTGATGTTCTCGCGCATACTCAGATCACTTGCTTCTAGCAGCCGAGTGGTGGCGTGTTCGTATCTACACTCCCGCAAAGATCAGAGTGGTAAAGACGGCTGGCTGGATAAGACCCTTGCCCCACATTTCATCGTAGGCAGCCGTAGGTTTCGCGTCAATACTTTCATCTAACGAGCGGCCCTGCCGTTTTAATTGGGACACACTATAGCGTGTGCTGACGAGCATCTCATGAAAGGCAGTCAACTGAGTCTTATCGCCCACGGGGCCATGGCCGGGGATGATGAGAGTATCGCCATCGGCGAATCTGAGGTTCCGCTCGGTTGCCGCGATCATGCCGTTGATGTTCCCGCCCATCGAGTAGTCGATAAATGGGTAGCGGCCATTGAACCATGTATCGCCTAAGTGGAGGATGTTGGCTTCGGTGAAGTGCACTGAGATGTCGGTGTCGGTGTGAGCTGGATCATAGTGGCGAAGTTCAATGGATTCCCCATTGACGGATAGAGTTTTCTCGGTTGCGAATACGTCCATGGGAATTGCACCGGCAGGAGCAGCCGGAAACTTGGCGTGAAAAGCGGCTATCTCTTGCGGCGTGCTGAGGCGGCTACGCGTATTTTCGTGAGCCACAATGGTGGCACCGCCGGCGTGTATCCATTCATTTCCATCGGTGTGGTCAAAGTGCCAGTGGGTGTTGATCAGGTGCTGAATAGGACCATCGCCTTTGGCTGCAAGGGCGTCCAGGATGTGCGGCTTGGCCGTTGAAAAACCGGTATCCACGAGCAGCTTTCCTTGTGCACCGGAAAGCACGCCGATGTTGCCTCCAGAGCCAATAAGCACGCTGAGGTTGCGCCGCAGAGCCTGATGGGTGATCTTAGCTGTTGCTCCCGCGGCGCGGCCCTGGACCACGATGGCAGGCAGTTCCTGTGCCGTGGCTCCGCGTTGCCCAAGCAGGATTGCAGCAACAGCCGTACCGCCAGCGGAGAGAAACGTGCGGCGGGAAACCGTGGGAGCACCAGTTCGGGTCTTCATATTTTCAGGAGGGTTGACCGAGCTGTCCGATAGCGTGCCATGAACGAGAACGATACTGAGTAACGAAGGCTTCTCGCCACTGATGCTGGTTAAATTTGTTGGCATGAATTTCTGTCTCCTGCACTACTAGACGAAGAAGGTCGGCGCCCTGGCCCGGGGAAAAAAGGACAACGACCCCACGATTCCTGCCACCAGGGCCAGTGTTCCGCACACACGGTGTTTGGAAGAGAGCGGAACACGAAAACCCACGATTACCTGCCATGCTTCCTTATCTCCTACGTCTGTGGCCCGCATGGCTCGGATAGAGGCGGAAACTCGCTCGAACACAACGTTCGAGCAAACCAGCGCAGCCCAGGATGCAAGCAGTCCATCATGCTTGGCCGAACCAGACGCGCAACCAAACAAGCCTCAATGCAACAGAGCGGTACGGGTTAGGTCCAGTTCTTTTTCATTCGACGTTGGGCCTTTCCTAACGACGCTAGATTCAGGGGATGTGACAGCAGAAGCTGGCATATGTTCAAGCTTGCTTGGTCATCTTAGAATCACCTAAGATCCACATCTCCTTTTAAGGTGAGTTATGCACCCTCTAGGTGCGGTTGGGTTTGAAGTTCGGCACCGTTACTCTCTTCAGCAAAGACGTCACGTCGCGACCAGCAACCCAGGCTGACCAGGAACAAGATGACAGCTATCCAAATCGCGTGATGAGCGATGCTGTCCACCACTAGATCTACAACGCTATGTCTATTGAACAGCCGTTCGATGATTCAGCCACTGGCTGCAAAGCTGGCAAACAGCGCACCGCCGACTCGCAAAGATGAATAGGCTCGAGTACGACTGAGTAAAAAGAGTGACGGTATAACGGCTGCGACTACAACCAACTGCATGGTCTCGATGCCTAGGTTGAACGCGAAGATGCTGGCGATACGCTCCGAGCGCCTCAGCCCTAGTTCGGCGATTGTCGAAGCAAACGCCAGCCCATGGATAAGGCCAAAGAAAACTGCTATAACCGCCTCGCGTCCAGGAAAGAGTGGATGTAGAGCGTGAGCAGCCGAGACAAGAATTGAAAGGGCGATCAGTACTTCAATTGGACGGCTGGGCACGTGAACCAGTCCGAAACCAGCTAACGCGAGTGTGATCGAGTGCCCGACAGTAAACGCTGTCACAATCCTCAAAATCTTCAGCACGCTACGGCGCACGTCTGCGAAGCTGGCCCAATGATGGCCGACCACTATGAGCGGTGCGGGAAGGAGCAGAGTCAACAAAAACAAAAGATGGTCTGTACCTAGAGCGATGTGCCCGACACCGAGGCGAAAGATGCTTGCGAATCCGACGCTCGGAGATGACAGTGTAGCTGCGCGACCATCCACCTGGACGAATTCCAGCTGATAAATTGACTGATTCTTGGTTCGATTCTGCGCGACGATCTGAATACTTCGATTAGGCGGCATCAAACAATCAATCAGGTAGACCGAGATTGCACTTTGGTGATGATTTTCGAAAATGAGTTTCCCGTTAGTGCCGCTGCGTAGCAAATCGGCAGTGAAGTTGATTTGAATTTCCCCGAGTCCTTCTTTCATCTCAGCGGATGATGGAAAGTTGAAGGAGACCAAGCGCGGCTTTAAGGAATGGCGGTCAACGCTGAGCAACAGATCACCAAGCACACGCTCCGCGTACCCCCGCCGCTCGGGTTCCGAGATGATGCCGCCTCCATTCGTATCGATGCTCGAGATGACAACGGACGAGGCCGCCACGCCGGGAATCAGACGCATGATCGCCTGAACACGGTCGTTCTCAACGGAGATGATAGTCGCCTGCAGGTACTCATCCAACCGATGCGCAAATGCAATCGGTTGTAATAAGAAAACAACCACAAGAGCAGCATTCAGCTTTGTTTCCTTTGACCGTGAACCTCTGGCCATAGTCGTTCGTCGGACCGCGGTACATCGTGTGAACGTGCAGCGAGGGATCGCCGCCTAGTTCCTGAGGCGCATACTCGATCACCAGAAGCGGGCCCTGGATGCGGTAATAAGCACTGATATTCTTGCCGGCAGCAACTGTCGTCGGACCGCTCCAGGCGAACCAGGTCTCGTCAAGTTCAGTCTTTAGTTCAGCCATGCGGGTTTCAGCCGCGCTTTTGTGAATAATGCTCGCCCATTGGGATATAAGGCCTAGCAGCATAGCGCGTTTGTGCTCGTTCATAGCGGAAGCTCTGAGCCCTTCCGGCACGATCGTCTTGCCATCCTGCCCGGGACCAAGCACAAGATCTGCAAGACTGTAGCTTAGAATGGCCTTCTTGCGCTGGCTCTCATCCAGAGCTTGGAGCAAAGCTAGAGCTTGATCGCTCTCCCGGCCTAGTGGCCTCACGGTTTTTCCGTTGATCGTATAGAGGGCTGGTTGAGCGCCGGTCAAAGTTGGCGTGAGCACTCCACGTTCCCCGGCAATAGTGATGTTGAGCGCCAAATGGTGGCCTCCGAATTGCAAAATCCAAGGAATTCTCTCGGACGGTTGGCCAAGTATAGAGACGTAATACAAATCCTTGCCAAAGATGGGTCCGCTCCAAGACGGGCGGTTACCTCCACCGCCGAATGACGGCGCGGACCGCCATTACCAGGCGATGGCGCTCCGTTGCCGAGCCTCGGACGGGGTCCCCGATCGCCACCGGGCCCCTGGTCGGTGGTCTTGTTGACCTCATCGCCTTCCATAATTTGCTGAACTTTTTCAAAGCCCTTCGGACTGAGCGCAGAGGCGACGAGGGTCATCGCTGCGGAACGCTGAGTGTCATTCATATCTTTCAGGTTGATTCCGCTACGCCGAACGAACGAAACCGGGAGATTCGACCAGCGTTTACGCTGCTCCTCATCGTCGAATGAGAAGCGCTCTGCCTGCCGCTGCTTCTGATCGAGCGTTGAAAGGAACGCATTTGCGGCCCTCACGATCCGTGTGGTTGCTGTCTGCGCGATCGCAGGAGTCACCAACAAGCAAATGGAGGCCAAAGCGCTAACCCCACGGCCTGTCCTACTCCACAAGAATCCTCATGCCTTTTTCCCTCTTTTCGGTCCCGTCAAGCTACTGCCCTGATGCCGATCTCCCCGGAGTGTCGGGCCTGCAGGACAGCAGCCGCCTTCGGGAACCGTACCACCAATAGAGTGCGGTCGTCGGCTAAATGTCCCGCTTGCAAACGCCGCGACTTGGTTCATGATTTGCTCGCACAAATCAGACGGCGTGGCCGCTGTAATGTCCGAGATCAACCTACAAATACGGTCTTCTCCAAACTCTTGGTCGTTCTGATTGGTTGCTTCATTGATGGCATCCGAGTAGAGGACGAGCGTGTCGGAGGTCTCGATGCCAATCACTCCCGCCGAGTATCGCGCGTGTCGGAGCAAACCAAGAACCGGGCATCCCTCTTCTAGTCGCTCTATAGACTTTTGGCCGTTACGAACGAGAATTGGGGCCGCGTGACCCGCGTTCACGTTATGCATGGTACTCGTGGCAGGATCGAAGACTCCCAAAAATAGCGTTGCAAAGCGCTCGCATGCCTGTTCGTTCGCATTAGATGCGGTTGATCCGCTCGCAGGCATATTCGTGCTGCGACGCCATCGAGGAACGGATTGCGCCTTGAAGCACACTTACCAGCAGCGCTGTAGGTACTCCCTTTCCTGAGACATCGCCCAAGACTATCGCAATTTTGCCCGATTCCAACTTAAAAGGTGTCGTAGAAGTCTCCACTGACGGGGTCGGCGGGGACAGCCGATGCTCCAAAATTCGACGTGCGGTGAAACGGGCTGGGACTTCGGTTGTAGGTCGCTCTGAACTCGTCTGGCCAATTGCAACTCGCTCTCGAGACACGGGGCTGTAACTATCGCTTCGCACACTTGCGGCAAAACTCAAGCGTCGAGAAACCGTTCTCCAGTTGTTCAAGACGTAGCGCAACATTCAGATTGTGACTACAGAAACGGAACCATGGCCAGACCGGCCCAGACGCGTCCACCGGCGAAGCCACCTTCCGGAATGCGCCAACAAGTCGCCTCGCGACATGCAGGATATTAGGCTACACTTTGTGTGGAGATCTGGAGGTCGGTCTCGCGGCGCGGCTAGGGTATACTGCCGATTCCGTTCTGCCGGCAGATCTCGGATAATTCCAGCGCGCCTTGCTTTGCTCGGGATGGTTCACGAACGTGCGTAAATTCCTGCTTACGTCTCTCTTAGCCGTTTCGGCTTTCGCTCAAACAGGCCAGTTCGGTACCTTCACGAATTCGGATGATATCGGGGCTCCCCCCATGAAGGGCGATGCGGAGTTCAAGGTATCAACAGGGCAGTACAAAATAACAGGAACAGGCGCGGATATTTGGGGCAAGGCGGACCAGTTCCGGTATGTCTGGCGTCAGATATCGGGCGACTTTGCCGTCTCGGCTACGGCGAAATTTCTGACGGAAGGTATAGGGCACCGTAAGGGCGTCATTATGTTGCGCAAGACTCTTGACACGGACTCCCCCTTTATTCAGCTGGCGATTCACGGGGACGGCACTCCCTCAGTTCAGTTCCGCAACAGCAAGGCCGATAACACGAACACTGTGGATTTTCCGAATGAAGGTCCCGGGACTTGGAAGTTGAAACTAGTGCGGCAGGGCGCAACTATTACCTTCTGGATCGCCAAGGGCGACAGGCCGATGAAGGAGCTTGGACACACCACGAATCAGTTTGGTAGTCCCGTATTAGTGGGACTTGGGGTGAGCTCGCATACTCAGCAGGCCACCAGCACGGTTCTGTTTTCAGATGTGTTCGTGGAGCAGATGCCGGCTGCGGCGGGCACACACCAATAACTTGGGCCTTGAGACTGGCCCGGAAACATATACTATCTACGTGCGCGAGCTAATACTTGTCTGCCTCTTATCTGCTTCGGCTCTTGCCCAGAGCGGAAAACTAGGCCTGTTCAGCAATTCCGGAGACGTCGGTAATCCTGCGATCAAAGGATCTACATTGTTTTCAGACGGTCAGTATCGGATTACAGGCTCAGGTGCAAACATTTGGGGCAAGCGGGATGAATTCCAGTATGTCTGGAGGGAGATCTCCGGTGACTTCACCGTAGCGGCAACGATGCAATTTCTCGGACAAGGTGCCGAGGATCGCAAGGGTGGCATTATGGTTCGCCAGTCAGTACATTCAGATGCCGCCTACGCCGACGTTGTGATTCACGGCACCGGCATGCCAGGACTTCAATGGCGGAGCAGGCAAGGCGACGATACCAACACTTTCGATCTGCCGTTCGAAGGTCCGGGTACCTTCAAGCTAAGATTGGTCCGCACCGGTGTGAAGATTTACATGTACATCGGCAAAGATGGCGCGGAGCCAAAGAAAATCGCAAACACGGAAGTTTCGCTCCGGAACCCCGTCCTGGTTGGACTTGTAGTCTGCTCCCATGACGCTGCGGCATCGGACACAGTTGTATTCTCAAACGTTTCGGTGGAGGCCCAAGCGGAGCAGGCCTCCCAAGCACAATGAGAACTTAGCTGACCGCCTCCCGATCAGAATGTAATATGGGCCCCGAACTGCATGTTTCGCATACCGTTTCCGCAGGTTGAGCAGATCTGAATATCCTGGATCAGTCCACCCGCACTCGAATCGACTGAAGTGTTCGGCAGCGCCAAATTCTGGCGATTGAAGGCGTTGAAAACTTCCCAACGGAACTCAATGCCGGTGCGCTCTCTGATCTTGAAATTCTTAGACAGCGACCAATCGGCTGTGAAGTAATTTGGCCCGCGAAGTGAGTTTCGTCCTGCGTTGCCGAACGTATATAACGCTGGCGTCGCGTAAGCCGCTGGATTAAACCACCGGTTGGCGTTTTGATTGGAGACTTCAGGGTTCCCGACCAAGTCGGGACGGCTAGTCATATCAGAGTTGAGGAACGATTGATTGCCGATGGAGGGAGAAAACGGCATGCCCGAGTAGTAGGATGTGATGCCACGGAATGCCCAACCCGCAACCAGAGCCTTCGTTACGCCTTTCGCGCCAGACATGAGCTTACGGCCCGGACCGAACGGAAGCTCAAGCGTGTGGGCGAGGGTATAGACGTATTCGTGATCGAAGTCGGAAGGCCCGTAATCCGCGTGCTGGTTGTATTGGTTTGTTTGCGCACCAAACTGACCATAATCGAGAGCCTTCTGCCAACTGAAACTTGTCAGCAGCGAGTACGCCTGCGAGAAGCGTTTATTAACCTGCATTTGTAGGGCGTTGTAGTTGCTGCTACCGCAGTCACACTTGTCGAAGATGCCTTGGGTCAATCCATATTTCAAATACAGGGGTCGGCGAAGGTTCTCGTTATCGCCCGGGCCTGGAACCGCAGAATTAAGTTGGAAACCACCGTTAAGATGCCGTCCCAAGTTACCCACATAGCCGATTGACACGTTGAGTTGAGGGGCGATCTCGCGCTCAATGGTGAAGTTGTAGCTGTCCACATACTGAATTTTCTGGTTTGCGGGGATGTAAGCAACACCAATACCGTCTGGAAGCGGGAGCCGTCCATTGGATGGAATGGTTGGGAAGGTCACTGCTGGAGGAGCCGTGGTGAGCGGGAACACGGCCGAATAGGGAGAGGTCGAGGTAACGCTCTGGTTCACGATAGAGGGGTACACGTCTGCGGCCAGCAGGTTGAAAGTCCAACCAAAAGTTCCGAGCGAGTAGCCCCGGCCATATCCTGTACGGATCACGGTCTTTGGATTAGGCGAGTATGCAATTCCGAGTCGTGGCGAGAAATTCGCCCACTGCGTTTGCGAGTTAGCGGATTTTGAAACCCCGCCCACGCCTGGGATATAGACAATATTGTTGGTGACGTCATAGCGGCCACCCTGGCCTGAGTTCAACGAGAAGTCAGGAAAGAATACGTCCCAGCGAACGCCATAAGTGAGGGTCAATTTAGGTGCAATGTGCCATGTGTCTTGAACAAAAGTAAGCAGCCGATTTTGGCGATCTTCCTGTGTGGTTGAAATTTGCTGGAATCGGCTGAAGCTGGAAGGATCGCCTAGCAAGAAGGACGCGAGACCTAGGCCACTGCTGGACGCACCCGCAGCCGAAGTCACGGAATCGTTGAACTGGTAAGAACCGGCGCGGTGGTTATCACTGGGCAACCGTTGGTTCCAAGCCATTTCCCATGTCCCTCCCCAGCGGATCGTGTGGTTGCCGGCTATCTTAGTCCAGGTGCTTACATAATCGAGCAGAGTTTCACGTTCGTGCAGCGGGCAGTTGCAGTTATACCCGATATTGAGCCCGCCTGCACCGTTGATGGTGAGGTCTGGTAAACCGTTGGTATCCGGCCGGCCCGCAATATTTAAGCCGGGGATACCAACTTGATTGGCAAGCTGGGCGGTTTGATCCGGTGCAGAGACAGTTACGCGATAGCGCGAGAAACCAAAGCGCACATCGGCCAGAAGCGTCGGGCTAAACGTATACGTAACGTTCGAAGCGATGTTTTGGTTTAAAGCATCGGAGATGCCGGAGAAAGAAAAGGTCGGGAATGCCGCGCCGCCGTAGAGTCCGAATGGACCGGGTGCATTCACGTTCGCTGCCAGATAACTGTATCTCGCGAAAAGCCTCAGCTTTTCGTTTACAAAATAGTCGCCGCGCGTATCGAATTGATTTGTCGGATATTTTTCTACCGCACTGGTCGAAAAATTATTGGCAGCGGGATTCGAGGTAAGGATGTTCGGAACCGGCAGCGCGTTCAGAATGGCGGCAGCCGGAGCCGAAATGCGGCCAGCAAGATTAGCGCCAGGTATGACCGTCCGACCAGTACCATCCGGGTTGCCAGTTGTCGGATCGTAGATCGGTACACCGAGATCACTAAGGTTGCCGGCGCGCTCGGCTGCAGTAGGTACGCGAACCGATTCAGAGCCGCCGATCCTCCGTTGAGTGCCTTGGTAATCTCCGAAAAAGAACAACTTATCCTTCTTTATGGGACCGCCGATGGACCCTCCAAACTGGTTCCAGCGGAGTTCCGGAATGCCGCGATTTGGCGGTGCCGGAGTACCAGGCGCATGCAGTCCCTGGGTAAAAGGATCGCGAGCCTGGAAGATGTTGTTCTGCAGAAACTCGAACGCACTGCCGTGCAGAGCGTTGCTTCCGGACTTAGTCTGAACCTGGATTACCGCGCCGGTTGCCTGAAATTCGGGATCGTAACTGTTTGTCTGGGCCGAAAACTCAGCCACTGAGTCCACGGCGGGGTTGACGATCGTGATTCCCAAGACCGAGTCGTTGTTATTCATCCCGTCTAGCTGGTAGTTAGTGCCTGCAAACTCCTGGCCGCCGGTATTAACTAGCGTGGACTGCTGGGGGTTCTCGCTAGCAGCATGCTGGAAGGTATTGATGACCGAGCCGGGAGTCAGCAGCGCCAGATTCGTAAAGTTACGACCAGCAATCGGCAGTGAGGAGATTTGGCCAGCCGAAAGACGAGTTTCGACTGAAGCGCGGTCTGTCTCGATCGCGGGTGGCGCGTCGGTCACCGTAATTTGTTGCGTCGATTCGCCCACCTTTAGCGAGCCATCGACTCTGCTCGATTGCGACACATTAACAACAACGTTCTGCTGTTCAAGCTTCTGAAACCCGGCCTGAGTGACTGTGACAGTGTAAGTGCCAGGCGCCAGATCAGGTACCGTGTAGTTGCCTGAATCGTTGGTTGTAGTCTGAGTAGAAAAGCCCGTTCCGGTATTAGCAACTGCTACCGTTGCCCCAGCTATTGCGCCACTGGAAGGGTCCGTGATAGTGCCAATGATATTGCCTGAGACTGCTTGAGCATTCAAAGGAATGCTGACAATAGCTGCAAAAAGTACAACGGCCAGCGCAGTTTTCGCGCACCTATTCTTGGATAACCAGGAAAGAATCGACATAGTACTCCCGTTGCCCCAGTTATATCAGAAGCGGAATAAGCCCACATCCATGTATGGGATAGCCGCCTGTCAACGTTTCTTGGCGAGAGTCGTTTGAACTGTTAGACAACTGAGATGAATCTGAAACGAACTGTGGCTTGGTCCATCGCGGCCGTTGTGCTGCTGGTGCCGCTTGAAGCCGCTGACCACCTCAAGCTTAAGAGGCTAAAGTCGAGCGCGAATCCTGCAGCATACCTGCGTTTTAGCAAGCAATTGCCTGCGAACGAACAATCGCACCATGCCCTGGACCGTCTTACGTTTGGGCCTCGTCCGGGTGACTTAGCCCACCTGCGAACAGAGGGCCTGAAGAAATTTGTTGACGACCAATTGCACCCTGAACGGGTTCCCGAGGATCCGGCGCTTGCCGGCCGGCTGCAGCCGTTAACAACCCTCAACATGAGCTCTCGGGAACTGTACGTTCAATATCCGCGGATGCAGCTCGTCTTGAACTTCGCGCGCCGTCAAGGTAAGCTCCCGGATGATCCAGAGCTGCGCGCCTCCATTGTCAGCCTTGCCGATCGTTATCAAGTGGCAGACCTACCGGTCAATCAGGGTGCGCCAGTTGCCGCGGATAACAAACAGCAAGACCCGAATGAAGATGACGACCTCAACCTGAGGACACCGCTGACGAAGATTCTGTCGCCGGATCAAATCCGGATTCTTAATTCCGGCAAGCCCGATGAGAAACGCCAAATGCTGGCGAGTCTTAACGTCGATCAACGGAACAATCTGGTTTGGGCGCTGCACCGCAAAGAACGGCAGCAGCTTTACAACGTTGCGCCTGTGGATTTGCGACGGCAATTGATGCGAGCCGTCAATCCCGAGCAGGTGGTCATCAACGACCTGACGGATGCAAAGCTTCTGCGGGCCAATTACAGCCGACATCAGTTGGAAGAGCTGATGGTTGATTTCTGGTACAACCACTTCAACGTCTTCTATAACAAAGGCGCAGATCGCTATCTTGTGACGGCATACGAACGCGATGCGATCCGTCCGCGCGTTTTTGGCAAATTCGGTGATCTCCTGTTGGCAACGGCTCAGAGCCCGGCTATGCTGTTTTACCTCGATAATTGGCAGTCCGTAGATCCCAATCTTCCGGTCACGGCAAAAGCTAGCCAGCCTCAAAATATCAAACGCGAGCGAAAGGGTCTGAACGAAAACTACGGCCGTGAGCTTCTGGAACTGCACACGCTGGGTGTGGACGGGGGCTATACACAGAAAGATGTAATTGAGGTGGCCCGGTGCTTCACGGGCTGGACCATGACTGGACCGCGCAAGGGTGACAAATTTAAGTTCGACGAGAAGGTGCATGACCGCGGTCAGAAGATTGTCTTAGGGCATATCATTCCGGCCGGCGGTGGAATTGAGGATGGCCTGAAGGTGATCGACATCCTGGTTCATGAACCCGCCACGGCACACTTCATATCGCTAAAGCTGGCCCGACGCTTTGTTGCCGACGATTCTCCACCATCGTTGGTCGATCGCATGGCCGCGGCTTTCACTAAGACCAACGGAGACATTCGCGAGGTAATGCGCACCATGCTTACCTCACCCGAGTTCTGGTCAGAGGGCGCCTATCAAGCCAAGGTGAAGACGCCGTTTGAAATGATTGTTAGCGCTGTTCGTGCAACCGGCGCCGCCGTGGACTCGACTTGGCAGTTGAGCAATGAAATCCAGCGTCTCGGTGAGCCTCTCTATCGGAAGATTGAGCCGACGGGCTACTCGAGTGCGAATGCTGAATGGGTCAGTTCAGCTTCTCTGCTAAGCCGCATGAACTTTGGTTTGACGCTTGCTAACAACCGTGTACCCGGTCTCAAGGTCGATGTCGAAGAGTGGCAGCGCCTGGCGCACACTGATCCCCTGAATCTTGCTCGGACGGTTCTGCAACAAGAGCCAAGTGAACAAACTCGGCAAGCAATTCAGAAGCTATTGGCGGACCCGGAGTTACAAAAACAATTGGCGTCAAGTGCTAAGACGGCCACACCTCAAATTCCCGCGCTGGTAGCAGGGCTAGCCCTTGGCTCGCCTGAGTTCCAGCGTCGATAAGCAGCAACACAAATGCATTCTGTTAAGCAGAACAATAGGAGTCATCACCACCATGCCCTCGCGCAGATTTTTTCTTAAGAGTTCCGCAGTCGCCATGTTTGGTGTCGGTTCTGTGCCGACCTGGTTATCGCGGGCCGTGTACGCACAGGATACGCCGCATAAGCGGAAAAAGATTCTAATCGCTATCTTTCAACGGGGTGCAGTGGACGGCTTGAACGTTGTCGTCCCGCACGGTGACTCCGAATATTATCGACTGCGGCCGACCATCGCTGTGCCGCGTCCAGATGGAACGGATCGATCAGCGATTGACCTGAACGGGCACTTTGGACTAAATCCGGCTCTGCGATCGTTGAAGCCGCTTTGGGATCGCCGCCAGTTGGCCATCATCGAAGCGGTTGGATCGCCCGATCCCACACGCTCGCACTTCGACGCCCAAGATTACATGGAGTCAGGCACCCCCGGCTTGAAGGCCACAGCAGACGGTTGGCTGAATCGCGCACTGATACCCGAACCTAAGTCGTCGCCCGTTCGAGCCGTTAGTCTGACCCCGGACTTGCCGCGTTCGCTACGAGGACCTAATGACGCCGTCGCCATTGCGAGTCTAGGCGATTTCCAGGTCAACGATGCGCGCGTCGCAACTACGTTCGAAGCTATGTATGGAACCTCGGCCGACCAGATGCTGAACGGCACAGGACGCGAAACGTTCGACGCCATTCGAATGGTAAAGTCGATCCAGAAGTTGCCTTATACACCGGCCAACGGCGCCTATTATCCGAATGCGCGCTTAGGCCAGAGCTTGCAACAAATCGCACGCTTGATAAAAGCCGACGTGGGTCTGGAAGTTGCTTTCACAGACGTGGGCGGCTGGGATACGCACGTGAACGAAGTCGGTGCACATGCAGACGAGGGCCAGTTGCCTAACCTGTTACGGCAATTTGGGGATTCGCTCGCGGCCTTTTCGCAAGACATGGGCGACCGAATGGCGGATATCACAGTTGTGACTATGTCTGAGTTCGGCCGCACCGCCAAGGAGAACGGAGATCGAGGTACCGACCATGGCCATGCGAATGTGATGTTCGTGCTGGGCGGCGGAGTCCGGGGTGGCGCGATCTACGGCGAATGGCCAGGCCTTGCGCCAGAACAACTCTATGAAGGCCGTGATTTGAATGTCACTACCGATTTCCGAACGATATTAGGCGAGCTGGTGACGAAACAGCTCGGGAACGGCAAACTGAACTCTGTTTTCCCCGGCTTTCATTCGGGAGCGGAGCGTGGGATTTTAGTGGCTTAATTTTCACAACATCAGGAAGCCCGACGTCCCTGTAACCGTTGCCGAATTGAGAGTCCTATTTGTACAATCAGCGTGATGTTATCGAATCGCTCGATGCCTCGAAGCACCATACAGCCCGAACTCGTCTACCCAGGTATCGGTGAAGCGATCGAGCGCTTATCCCAGGCGTTCGGTTTCACACTGCGCATTCGTATGGGCGATCATCGAGCCCAATTAAACGTTGGTGAGGGCGCTGTAATCCTGATCCAGACCGACCGCGACATCTCGCTGAAGACTGCCGTCATGGTCCGTGTGGAGAACATCGATGCTCATTACGAACGTGCTCGCAATGCCGGTATGCACATACTTCGCGAGCCGACCGACTATCCCTATGGCGAGCGCCAATATCGCGTTGAAGATTTTGCGGGTCACCATTGGACCTTCTCCCAGACTATTGCCGATGTTGATCCGAGAGATTGGGGTGGGACTCCAGGCAAGTTGTAAGCCCGTTCACCTAACGTCAAACGTGTAGTCGGAGTGAGTTCGAGTATAGCCCGACAAACTGGTTGCTGAAGACTCAGGCGATAAACTGCGCATGATCTCAACCTCATACTCATCATCTAGCAGCGAACGTATCGTTGCTCCTCGATGCGCGGCGATCTTCCAGGGGGTTCGGATCTTCAGCTTACAGCCGCCGGCGGAGTGAACATCGGCGTCTATTGACAGCTCCTTACCATGCATTTGAATATTGACGATCTTCAACTCGGAGCTGGGATCGCCAACACGCAGGGCCGCGTGGCTCACCAAAATCGAAACGCCGCCATTTATACTCAGGTGGCAATGACTGGTGCGAGGCGGAACTTTGAGAGTCAGCTTCGCATGCTCGTCACTGGAGAACATCTCCACCTCGGCATTGGCTGCGTGGCCCTGGAATTCGGCACCAACCAGTCGTGCGCCCAACGGAATCTGAGGTTCGAATAACATCGTCGTCGGCGCTCCGATGTTGTTGAGGTCAATGTCGATACCTGTCATGCTCTGCCTCATCTTGAAAGCAAGGACTGAATGAGGCAGGCGCATGTTGTCCACCGAGATGCGGTCCCATTCAGCAGGAATATGCGGGGACAAGTGAATAGCGTTGCCGAAGCCGTCGATCTCGAGCCCAAGCAAGCCGCGCACTGTTGAGTCAAGTAGACCCGCAGAGGACCAAGTCTGCTCGGGTACTGACTCCGTCTCTTCGTGAAAGAAATTGCCCGCGAGTACCTCGTGAATATGGCCGAATGAGTCGAAAGCGCTCCATTGAACAACTCCGTTCCAGAGTCCCATGGCAGACTCGGGTCGGTGAGCGTGCCAGAAAGTCGTAGCCACAGCAGTTGTGCCGAGCGCCGAAATACTTCCCGCGCCGTAGGAGTAGGGATTGTAGTCTTTCGAACTTGCTGCGACCTCACGAGTACCCCAATCGGCCTGAAAATCCGCGGAAGCGAGTTGATCGAGAAGAGCTTTGTTCTGCTGCGGCGAGAAGACGTTCGCGACAATCAGCTGAGTCGGACCGCTAGCGTACCGAAATATGGGCTCGCCAGCTTCAGTATGGCCATCAAACCAGAAATTCTTAGCGGAGTTCCAGTAGCGAGTTGGAATGGACTGCCTGGCCTGTTCAAGTTCACGCAGCGCCGTGTCCGCCTGCTGACCGTGACCCGTGAGTCTTGCCAGCTTTGCAAAACCTGACACAGCATCCGTCCAACTTGCAGACAGACCGAGATCGTCGGCAGGCCGATGCTGCTCATCGCTAGCCTCTTTATCCGCCGGAATATGCGGCAAGTGATCGCTTTCGCGTATCTGCGTTTGGCAATACCGATAGGCCGCTGCGATAGATGGCCATTGATCCGTTACGAATGATTTGTCACCTGTAACAGCAACATATCTCGCAACCGTAGCAAGGTAGTCGAAGCTGATATCCACATGCACGTACATGTAAGGAAACTTCGACCAGTCGATGAACCCGGCGCTTTGCGAAAGCTCGTGCCAAATCATACCCGAGACTGGATCCTGGTACTTCTGAATAAAGTTGAGCTCTTCCTTTGCACGCGGATATTCGCCGGCGGAGATCAAAGCGTTGGTCGCCACCAATCCGTCTCCTCCGAAGAACCACGCATACTGGGGACGACGCGCATCGCGTGACGGGCCGTAGCCTGCAACCATGCCGCAGCCCAGTAATGAATTGCACACCCAGGCTTGATCCAAAGCTGCTACAGACCAGGCAAGACTTTGATTGACACTCTCATCCGGAGTATGAATGCGGAGAGATGTCTCTTCCAATGTTAAATAGTTTGCGGCGGCCTCATGTTCCAGTCGGGGCATATTGCTAGCCAGCGTTT
The DNA here is from genome assembly GCA_965214005.1 of Bryobacteraceae bacterium. Classification (GTDB taxonomy): domain Bacteria; phylum Acidobacteriota; class Terriglobia; order Bryobacterales; family Bryobacteraceae; genus Bog-105. The sequence goes on along the minus strand of CBDCAQ010000014.1, from coordinate 5,246,189 downwards.
GAAGCGCGGCCGCGGCGTTCTTTGTACCAGCCGGATTCAGTGCCACATACACGGTTGCTTTCGCCAGAATATTCGGTTTAGCGGCCCTGGGGTGAACAGTATAGGGGCGAAGAGTAAAGGAGAGACCGCTTTCGGCATGAACCGTGCTGTTCACTGTATCGTCGTGCGTGACGACCTCCCGGGATCCTATCACCGCTGAGAAACCGCGTCCTGGTTCTGAAATCACGAATCCAGGTACGTCATTTGTATCTGCAGTGGCTTCGCTCCAGCGCGTGTACTGGCCTCCGAGAGAGCCAGGCCACATCAGGTCGAGAACGGGCATGAAATGGATCTCAATCTGAAGCTGCCGTAAACCTTCGACCTCATAGCTGATAACAGCCGCTGGTTCATTCAGTGGTACGAATAACTTCTCGCGAACAAGGTAGTCAGGGCCAACGTAGATACGAGTGACAGAATCAGGTCCATAATCAACGCGCCTCAGCAATAGTCGTCCATCTGCTGCCGCACTGGCGCCCGAAGGTCTGAAGCCAACCTGGTAATCACTAAGTATCTGGAATGGATAGCCCCAAATCTCGAGCCCCTTTTGTGGATAACCCATAACCACCGACTGGCGCCCATGAACAGCAACAAAGTGCCTTGATTCGGCGACGCTACTGTTCAACGTGAGTTGAACCCGATCGGGCGGCTGTGTGTTAGCCGAGGAAACATACAAGACCAGGAACAACAGACTTGACGCAACGGGAGCTCTGGAGCTAAGAAATTGTGCGTGCATTGGGCGAGAATAAGTATTATTCCGCAATCGATGACCAATAACGCCAATTCGGCAATTGCCTTCTGGACCCAATTAGAAGGCTCAACCATAGACGGCATCTACCCGATGCTGAAACTAATTACTGCGTCCAATACAGCCGCGCTTTACGAAACCAAAATCCCCGGCGATGACACTCCGTACATCCTGATCGCTATTGCCAATGCGAGTCAGGAGCGGCTTCAGATTTGGGAGCGTGTCAGGATGTTCAACCATCCGAGTATTCTGCGCATCCTTCGGAGCGGGCTTACCGACGTGGACGGCGTTCCAGTCACTTACGCAATCGAAGAGAAGCCCGACGAGTATCTCAGTTCAGTATTTGCCGAACGGCCGCTGACCGGCGATGAGGCGAAGCAAGTTTTGACCAAAGTGCTCGACGCCCTTGATTACATCCATACGCAAGCCCTAGTACACAGTTGCGTTCAGCCGCATCACATCATGGCCGTTGACGATGCTATCAAGGTATCGGGAGAGTGTTTGCAAATACCCGGATCGCTCACGTTCGAACACGATGCGAGCGGCCCTTATCGTGCACCTGAAGTACCTGTGCAAGGTTATACAGCTGCGGCTGACATTTGGTCGCTTGGCGCAACCTTATTCGAAGCCCTGACTCGGCGCGGACCAACGGAAGTTACTGAAAGCCGAGTCGCCGCATTGCCGTCGCCCTTTTCTGACATCGTTGCCGGATGCTTGCAAACCGATCCTGGACTTCGTTGGACCGAGCGACACATACAGTTAGCTCTACGAGGGGAGCGGGCGGCGCCGGCTAGGGTTGCTGCGGCTGCGGCTGGGGCCGGAGCGACAGTCGGACACGCGTCCGGTCTCGAACTGGATGCGGAGCCTCAGCAATACAACAGCGTAGGCGAGCCCGTCGGATTTTCACATCAGTCTCCCTACGCACCTGCAGATCAAACAACGGCGCCTATACCCGCCGATGAACCAACTTATCGCTCCCGTTCCTCGTTCGATGCCGATCATCATCCGAAGCGCATCTCGCCGCTGACCCTAGTAATGTCGGTCGCAACAGCATCTGTGATTGGTATTGTCTGGTACGGTCGCGTGCACAACACCCATCACGTCGCGCCGGCCACGACGCCAAGCACCGCTGTCTCGACTACGAGTACCACCCCACCCCCGAACGTCCTCAGAGTATTGCCTGCTGCACCCGCGCACCAAACGAGTACACCCGCGATCACGCACGCGCCAAGTTCGACAGGCGGACCTACGAATTGGCGTGTGGTTGCTTTCACCTATAACCGCGTACAGGATGCTGAAAGAAAGGTCGAAGCTCAGAATCGGAAAGGACGTGGTCCCAAGGCTTCAGTGTTCGCACCCACCCCGGGACGCGGCCCTTATCTTGTCTCGATAGGTGGTCCAATGACGCGGGAACAGGCCCTGAAACTTCGCGCAAAAGTTACGAGCTATGGCTATCCGCGCGGATCTTACGCGCAAAACTTTCAGCGGTAGTTAGTCCTTGACCGTGATGCTGGAAAGCTCGGCAAAGCGGACCACAGGCATCTTTTGTATCTGGCGGCAGATCTCATTGGCGACACGCTCCGGCTTCTCCTCTTCGTCAATATCGACCTGCACTTTGATGTATATGTCGTAACGCTCCATCAGCTTCTGACTTGATGATACTTGCACGAGATTGGCCCGTACGAAAATGAGTAAGGAGGATCGAGCAAACTGAAAGCAAGAATGATCGACTGGGCGGAATTGGCTCCAGAGGTCCGGCAAATCAACTTTGAGGTTCAGGGCGATGAACCGTTTGTTTTTACGCCCGGACAATTCGTTTCCGTCATCGAAAAACACCAGGGCAGAGAAGTGATTCGCCCTTACTCCATTGCTTCGCCGCGTGATGGCCGGCAATTTTCGCTTTGCTTAAACCGCGTGAGCGAGGGAATCGTTTCCCCGTACTTGTTTGCGCTCGAGCCGAATGATGAGGTCGAAATCGGCCAACCGCTTGGGTATTTTACCCTCCGCCACCCCGACCATCGAGCCGTGATGATCGCAACCGGCACGGGAATTGCGCCATTCCGGTCCATGTTGGCCAGCGCGTCTGCGGCCGCTTCATCCAATGGTGCTACGAACGGATCTTCTAGCGGCCCTGAGCACTTAGCTACAACAGTCACTCTTCTCTTCGGCGCGCGAATTGAAGAGAACCTGCTTTATCGAGATGAGATGGAGCACTTAGCGCAGACGCATCCCAGGTTCCGCTTCATACCTACTCTTACTCGACCGTCAGCTTCCTGGTCTGGCAGAATTGGGCGCGTTCAGGCTCATTTGGACGAGGCGCTTACCCCGTCGAGCGCCGATGGCGATCGAGAGACCGACGTCTATATCTGCGGCATGAAAGAAATGGTGGATGATGTACGCGCGCAACTAAAGCAGCGGGGCTTCGACCGCAAGCACATCATCTATGAAAAATACGATTAAGGCGATCGGCACTAGCTTCTACTGACTACCGTCACATGCGTTTGTGGATAGAGAGCCTTCGTCTGTTCCATGTTGGCCAGCGTGACGCCCGGAAGCTGAGCTGAGGCCGTCCCGGCCGATACTCCCCAACGCAGCGATTCAGCGAAGGAATCGCCCTGATTCAAGGACCAGACGATTGCCGCACCTAAGGCATCGCCCGCGCCTATTGGGCAGAGGGCTTCTACTCGCGGCGCGAGCACCTCCAGGACTTCGTTTTGGGTTGCAGCCACGACGCCCCGACTGCCCAACGATAAGACGGCGAGCTTGGCTCCCATTTGTTGCAGCTGCGCCACGGCTTCCAGCGAATGGGAACGAGTAATCAATGCCCTGTTAAGAAGCCGCTCAGCTTCTGATTGGTTCGGTGTCACAATCGTCGGACCTGCTTCAATCCCGTACAACAGAGGATCACCATCAGTATCCAGCATCGTCTCGACTTTGTTCTCCGTTGCTAACTGAATTAGCTTCGTATAGAATTTCGCGTCTAACCCTGGCGGTACGCTTCCGCACAACATCAGCCACGAAGCCTTTGGCAGTACTTTCGCCACCGCCTTGATGATTCGGCTTGAATCGAAATCAGAAAGCGTCGGACCTCTCTCGTTCAGCTTGACCGAAAGGCCCTGCCGGTCAGAGATGGTCAGGTTGGTTCGAATCGGGTGCTTGATCTTAACGAACTCACGCTCAAAGCCATCTCGCTCAAGCAAGTCCTCCAGCTGCGTTCCGTTGTCACCGGTAGTTGTGATCGCGAGCACTTTGGTACCAAAGCTGGTGAGCACACGAGCTGCATTAATCCCTCGGCCACCGGCCGCCTCCGTTGTCGAGAGAATGTAGCCTCGATCTTCGAACACCAGCCTGTCAACCAGAAAAATGCGATCAATCGCTGGGTTTACGGTAAGCGTGAGGACGAGTTTAGCCATTCCAGCGGTTCGAGTTCCAGGGTATCAGCCCGGAGTCGCCGGTTGTGCGTTCCGAATTGCTTTCGGAGCACCCGATCAATGACCGAAAACTTGCTTGAGCAGAGGAGTGACTTGAGCAGCGGGATTAGTGCGGATCTTCTGCTCTTCCTGACCGAGGACGTAGAACAGACCGTCGAGACTTTTCGATACAACATAAGCGTTCATATCGAATAGTTGACTGTGGCCGAAGCCGATTGACGGCACCTGCGCGCTTAAGGATTTGTATTTCTGTTCGACACCGGTGTCATTCATTGCCGACTCAACAATCGGGCGAAAGGCCGTCGTGAGCCGGTCCGAGGTTTTCGTCTTGAAGTAACTTGTCGCCGCCGTGTTGCCGCCCTTCAGTATGCTTCGCGCGTCGTCGAAGGTCATCTCAGAAATAGCGGCCTTGAAGATATCGCTTGCAGCAGGAGCAGCCTTCTCCGCAGCCCGGTTCATTGACAGTTCTAATTCATCAACTTGGGAGCCCTGCCCCATCATTCGTAGGCCTTTCTCTAAGCCACGCAGCTTTTCGGGCATCAGAATTTTGATTGCCTGGTTTTCGAAGTATCCGTTCTTCGCTCCCGTTTGAGTGACCGTGTTAACCGTACCGACCTCGAGGGCTTGCTTCAGCCCAGAAGCTACAGTCGACGTGTCCTTGCCTCCGCCTAAATCTAAAGCCTTGGTGAGCCTGTCCAGCTGAGGACCTGCCTGCAATGCGAACGGCACCAAAAATCCAACGAGCAGGTATTGGAGGCGCATGGCGGACCAAGTCTAGCAGCTTCTCTAGCTACGCTGGCGAGTCTCCAATAGAATGTGCCAAATCAGGCGAGGCCCAAGCCGATGGTACCCTCGAACATTGTCCACCGCAGTTCAGACCCGCCCCGCCACCAAGGCGTACTTGGCTCTCGCGGCGGTTTGCCTATTCTGGGGTACTACTTATCTCGGCATACGGATCGCGCTTGAGTCGCTGTCGCCCTTTTACCTCATCGCGATTCGATACCTCATCTCCGGCTCATTACTGTGTTTCGTTGCTGTCATTGCGCGCACACCGCTACCGGATCGCCGTGAGTTTTTATTGACGTCGATCTGCGGGATCATTTGCATCGGAATAGGTAACGGCTCGCTTGCTGTATCCGAGCAATGGGTTCCGAGCGGACTGGCTGCACTCTTTCTCACCACCTTGCCTTTTTGGATGGTCGGCATCGATGCCGTGCTGCCCGGAGGAAAAAGGCCACGTCTGGCGACTGTGCGTGGCCTTATCTTTGGTCTGATTGGTGTAGCCGCGTTAGTCTTGCCCCAAATTCTGCGCAACGGTCTCACCGGCAAGATTGTCACCGGCTTCTTTGTACAGCAGATCGGGGCTGTTGGGTGGGTCCTCGGTTCCACTCTGCAGAAGCGTGTAAGTGGTCGCGCTCACCCGTTCGTAAGTGGGGCGATCCAACAATTGGCAACAGGCATTGCGATGTTTATGCCAGCTGCCCTGTTCGAACATGTTCCAAGTCATATCAACGCCCGTCCGGCCTGGGCCATTGTGTATCTCGTTATATTCGGCTCCGTTGTAGGCTACAGCGCCTTCATTTACTCCATGTCGGCGCTGCCTATCGCAGTCGTCTCCATATACACTTATGTCAACCCGATTGTGGCCGTCACGCTAGGCTGGATCTTCTTTCGCGAGAATTTTGGCTGGCGTGAATCTTCCGCCATGCTGATCATCTTCGCAGGTATTGCCATTGTGAAAAGCAGCGAGTCGGTCAAGTCCGAGCCTGCAGGAGTGCCAGTTGCTGAACCTGAAAGCTAGCCGTATAAAGTTAGGTGTTCGGACCTTTGCGGATCGGCATTTTGGCCCCTAACATTCCGCCCAGACCCGGAATGAGAGTCAACACAAAAAACCACATTGCCAAGCCGCTCAGCAACTGCATCACTAATGCATGCGGATCGTCCAGTAGCTTTGCCACTTCAGGCGTGTTCGCTGTCGACTTAACCAGTTGTTCTCGCACCGACGCACTCTGAATGGCCACGCTCATTAATGCGACCAGCACCGTCGTAATGACAAACAACCACAGGCCTGTCATCCAACCCAGCTTGGCCCCCGCATTTGGCGAAAGCTGCTGGGCCGACTGCTTTTGATAAATCCTCACCGCCAAAAACCCTGCGCCGCACAAGGGCACTAACGCCAGTATCGGAGAAATTCTTGCGCAGATTGACATAACCAGCATCGTCAAAGCGGCTATAAACATGCTGATCCACACAGCGCGCGAATTGCCTAAGCTGATCGTAGCTGCCGCTGTAGGCAAAGCAGGAGGAACAGGTACCGCGGCAGCTGGAACGGCCGTGTGAGCAGCGCTCTCAAATTGCAGATCTTCCTCGCGTTGCGGCTTGCCGCACCGGTGACAGAAGCGAGCGTCTTCCGGAAGAGTTGCCCCGCATGTACAGCGTAGTGGCACAACCTTAGTGTAAGTCCTTGTCGTAGGGCGGCGTGCTGCGCCGCAATCCGACGTTCATTTAATTCACGCGCGCCCTTGAGTCGCGTTGCTCTGTCGGGCTAATAAACTGCTAGTCCCTCAGCGCCGATTCCGGGTGCCTCGGGCATGACGGACGTGAGTTCGGTCAGATGTCCGCCATCGCCGACCTTATAGCCCACGATCTTCCCGAGATTGTTGAAAAAGACATAAATGTACTGATTGTCTGAGGACAGCGCCAAATCGATTGGAAACGAACTAGGAGGCACCGCTCCCGAAGGGGCTGCCTTATGCGCAACCGGACCGACCGGTGTCAACGCTCCAATCGAGTCCAGGCTGTACGCCGTGATCGTTCCGGAAATCGCGTTCGAAACCCAGGCGTATGTTCCGTCTGTCGCTATCCAGCAGGTCGCTCCCCCCGAAGAACTCGCTTTGCCCGTGACTACATCCAGCTTATTGTCACCGTCAATCGTGTAAGCCGAAACCGACCCCGAAGCTTCCGTTACTAACAACACGCCGCTAGGCGCAAATTGAATGCCAAACGGTTCAACACCTAGGGAATCGTTGTACACAGGCCTTGCTAACGAACCGTCATTGTTGACCGTAAACACGTCAACTTTGTTCGCGATGCGCTCAGTTACGACTAGCTTCCTACCGTCTGGTGTAAATGCGGCGCTCGATGCACCTGTGTCCAGGGTGCTCAACGAGTCCTTAGAATGTGGAATCGGTGTTAACTCACCGTAGGGCCCGACCCGAAAGCCAGCCGTGTGGTAGTTGCCGCCAAAGTTGACGACATAAAGCAGATCGTCGTGGAGGGCCAGGCCCACAGGATTGCCCCCACCTGAAGGCGTGACACTAGCAAGTTCCAGCCCATAACTGGTAATCCGAAACACAGAGATGTCGCTGCTTCCAGCGTTCACGACCATTAAGTAGCGATGATCTGCACTGACAATCAACGAGTTCTCCGCCTGAAGCGGATCGAATGTCCCGCCTTCGCCGCGTCCGCCTGTGGGAAAGCGACCAACAAACTTCAATTTCCCGCTACCATCGCGCAAGTACATAACAACTTCATTGCTCTTCACGTTGTTAGTCGCAGCGAACACCGCACCTGCGTCGTACTTAAGCGGTTCGGCTGCTTGCGTTACGGCTGCGGTAAAGGCTAACAGCCCTGCTGCCACAAGCAGGTTTCGAAAGAAGGCCCGATACAGCAAACCACTGAGCTTCAGTTTCATCCAAAAGACTCCTTTGTTGTGTGCCGCCGAAAGCTTCCGCGACATCGGGAAGAGGAGTTCGGTGAACTCTGCGGAAAAGTCACGCCGGGAGAAATATTTTCTTGTGTGCCCTCGATTACCTTACCCTCAAGACAGTATGCGAATTGCTGCTCACTTGTGCTCGCTTGCGCTAGCTTGTTCCGCGCTGCTACTTGCCGGATCTCACCACGCGCGTCGCTCTCAGTCCCAGACCGGGCGAGCCGGAGTTTTCGACTTCTACCTGCTGACCCTGTCATGGGAACCCGAATACTGCTTCAGTCATCGCAGTGATCCAGACTGCACGGCATCTAAGCACGGCTTTGTCGTGCACGGTCTCTGGCCACAAAACAACGACGGCTCGTATCCTTCAAACTGCGCCAGCACTCAGCCTGCCCCTTCGAATGCCGATGAGCTTTCGGGCATCGTTCCAGCGGAAATTCTTCAGCATGAATGGACTAAACACGGCACATGCTCCGGCCTGAGTGGGAACGCCTATTTCGATCTCATCCGCAAATCTTGGTCTAGCCTGAACATTCCCTCTGATTTCAAAGCCCCTGCGCGGTCGTTTACTGTTCGTACGGCTGATCTTAAAAAGGAGTTCCACGATGCCAATGGCGCAATCGACCCTCAGGACGTGGTGATCGGGGCCGGAAAGGGCTATCTCCAGTCCGTCGAAATTTGTCTCACAAAACAAGGAGCTCCGATGCCATGCCCGGCTACGGTCCGCGACTATATCGGCGGCACCATTATCGTGCCACCGCTCCGATAGAGATCGCCTCTCTAAAATAGGCAGTAGACCTAATGCCGGCCAAGCCGAACCTGCTCGTCATCATTCTTCCAGACCACTACGCACTGCGCGGGCTGCAGCCCATCGGCGATCAAGCCAACATATTCGCCAGTAGTGACGCCGCTGCCGTTCGCGAATTCGCGCCCTCGGCCGATATCGTCATCAACTCCGGGCTTACCGGCACCGCAATCGCTCTCAAAGACATTTGGTCCGAAGCACCCAATATCAAATGGGTCCACTCGCTCTCCGCTGGCGTTGAAAGTCTGCTGTTCCCCGCTCTTGTGGAAAGCCCAGTGCCGCTGACCAATGCGCGCGGTGTCTACAAACGTCCGCTAGCCGAATTCGCCTTACTCGGCATGCTCTACTTCTTCAAAAACGTCCGAGTGCTTGTCGATAATCAGCGGGCTCACCGGTGGGAACCGTTCAGTGTCGATTGGCTGCCTGGAAAGATCATGGGCGTCGTGGGCTACGGCGAGATCGGTCGCGAATGTGCGTTGCTGGCCAAACCCCTCGGCGTCAAGATTTATGCCCTCCGACGCAGGCCCGAGTTGTCTGCTACTGACCCCATCGTCGATCGATCCTTCGCGCCTGCGCAATTAAACGAGATGCTTTCCCTCGTTGATGTACTTGTAGTTGCCGCACCTTTGACGAACGACACCCGTCACCTTGTTAGCACCGCGCAATTTGCTGCCATGAAGCCTACCGCTATTGTCATTAATGTTGGTCGCGGCCCCGTCATCGACGAAGAGGCCTTAATCGAAGCGTTGACTCACAAACAGGTTGCGGCCGCTGCGCTCGACGTCTTTGAGCACGAGCCTATCCGCGCAGACCATCCTTTTTACGATATGGAGAACGTCCTCATCTCTCCGCATTGCACCGACCGCACTCGCGACCCAGATTGGCTAGATCTCTCGATGCAGTGCTTTATCGAAAATTTCAAGCGCTTCCAGAAAGGCGAGTCGCTGAACAACATCGTTGATAAGACGGCCGGTTACTGACATGTCGACCGCCGTGCATCCGACAACTGCTGTCACTTACAACGATGTTCTCGAAGCCGCCGAGAACATACGCCCGCTAGCTCGGCGCACACGCGTCGAAACCTCGCGCTTATTCGACGAAGCGGCCGGCGTTCAAGCGTTTCTTAAATGTGAGAACCTTCAACGCGGCGGGTCCTTCAAAATCCGTGGTGCCGCCAACTTCATCGCCAAGCTGAATGACGACCAGCGCCGTCGTGGTGTTGTTACGTTCTCATCCGGCAATCACGCCCAAGCCGTGGCCATTGCCGCCGCGCACTACGGCATTCGAGCCACCATCGTGATGCCGACCGACGCGCCGAAAGCCAAGCTCGAATCGACTCAGGCTTACAGCCCTGAGATCGTACTCTTCGATCGCCAGACACAGGACCGTGAAGCCATTGCTCGTGAAATCGCCGATCGAACCGGCGCTGTCTTGCTGCCGTCCTACGACCATCCCTGGATCGTCGCTGGTCAAGGCACCGCCACTCTGGAACTCTTGCAAGACGCCCCTCCTCTCGATGCGCTGTTCGTCTGCCTTGGCGGTGGAGGCCTCCTCTCCGGCGCACTCACAGTGGCGAAGACGCTCTTCCCAAACCTTCGCGTTTATGGCGTTGAACCCAAGCTCGCCAACGACTGGCAGCTCTCTCTTGAAGCGGGCCATCGCGTCGGCATTCAACCGCCAGCTACCATTGCCGACGGCTTGCGCACCACAATCCCCGGCCACGTCACGTTTCCCATAGTTCAATCATTGGTTAACGGTGTTGTGACCGTCACTGAAGACGAAATTAAATCCACCGTGCGTTTTCTACTCTCTCGACTCAAAGTCCTCACTGAACCAAGCGGTGCCGTCGCTGCAGCCGCCGTTCTCCACCACAAACTTAAAGGCTTTAGGCAGTCCGTAGGCATCCTTGTATCAGGTGGCAACGTTGACCTTGACGTACTCGCCGCAATCTGCCGAGAGGCGGACTGATTCGGTGCACGAAAATCCGTGGAAGACTGTCACCTCTCGCATCGCATATGAGAATCCGTGGATTCGCGTTCGTGAAGATCGCGTCCTGCGTCCCGACGGCAAGCCCGGTCTTTACGGCGTCGTCGAAATTCGCCCCTCAGTTGGAGTCATCGCGTTAAACGATGCGGATGAGATCGTCCTTGTTGGCCAATGGCGTTATACCATCGGTCGCCACTCAATCGAGATCCCGCGCGGTGGATCGAATCCCGATGAGAAAGACATGCTCTTGGTTGCGCAACGCGAGCTGGCTGAAGAGGCCGGCGTCCTCGCTGCCAATTGGAAGCTGATAGGTTCGGTCGATGTTTGCACCGGCGTGGCCGACGATATTCAGCATCTATTTCTAGCGACCGAACTGAGCCAGACCACCATGTCGCTCGATCCGGAAGAGGACATTATCGTTCAGTGGCAGCCCTTTGAGAAAGCGATTCAAATGGTTATGGATGGAACCATCAGCGAAGTGTGCAGCGTAGCTGGCATTTTGAAGGCCGCCCGTCTACGCGGAAAGTAGTTCACCCCATGTCTGCTTCAACGCTCATCTCCACCAACGTTCAAGCCCAGCGCCGCTTCGGCCAGTTCGGATACACCGTCCTGGCCTTTAACATCCTCGTCATCGTCTGGGGTGCTTACGTCCGAGCTTCCTTCTCAGGCGACGGCTGCGGCGATCACTGGCCATTCTGCAATGGCCAAGTGCTTCCTCATGCACAAGCCACCAAAACTATTGTCGAGTTCGTCCATCGCTTATCGACTGGTCTCGACACACCGCTAGTCATGCTGCTCGTCTACGGAGCCTTCAAGCTTTTTCCGCGGCAACATCCGGTTCGCCGCTATGCTTCATGGTCAATGGCCTTTCTACTGGTTGAAGCAGCTTTGGGAGCGGGCTTGGTCCTGTTTAAGTACGTTGCTCACGATGCTTCAGTGGGACGCGCCATTTACCTGTCGCTTCACCTGACCAACACGATGCTGTTGGTTTCGGCACTAACACTAACAGCGTGGCTGGCCTCGACGCGCAGTAACAATTTCTCCATTCGCGACGTGCCCCCACGAGGTGTCACGGCTCTCACCATTGCTCTTGTTGTCAGCATCACTGGAGCGGTCACAGCCTTGGGTGACACCCTCTTTCCATCTTCATCAATAGGTGCTGGCATACAACAGGACTGGGCCGCTGGCTCGAGCTTCTTACTTCGCCTTCGCGTTGTCCATCCCGCAATCGCAATCCTTGGCGGACTGGCGATCCTGTGGGTTGCAGCGCGCAACATTCGCGGAAGCTCAAGCGAACAAGGTCGAACCGCAGCCACACGCGTCGTCAGCTTAGTAGTGCTTCAGCTAGCGGTGGGCGCCTTAAACCTGACCCTGCTCGCACCCGTGTGGATGCAACTCTTCCATCTGTTCACAGCCGACCTGCTATGGGTTGCACTTCTCTTGATGGCCTTCGAAACTGCGCAAGCGGTTATGCCCACGCCCGTACGTGTCGTGCATCAACACGCTTAGGCTGACTTAGTAGCCGTTGCTGTTTTGGTTGTTTCGATGCCCATCTTGTCCATTTCGCTAAAGTAGACCCGCCGATTCTCATCCATCGCGATATTCGATAGCATCACAGCCGCTGAATCAGCCAGCCCAACTTCGACGTCTGCCTTGGGTCGTCCGCCTGACTTCGAATCGTTGAAGAAGCTGGTCAACTCAGTCTCAACTGGGTTCACGTCTTCCTCTGGAATCATCACGCCCTTGCTGTAGAGCCACCGCTTGGCCAGCTTCGACTCGCGATCCAGAAACGCGTCCTTCTTCCAGTCCACTTCCGTATCAGATGTGATGATCGGAATGCCTTTCTGCGGGCCCGCTAGCGCAAATGTTGCACCCGCCTTCGTCTCCGTCTTCTCGGTACCCGGACTCACTTTCGTAGGCGTAGGTTCGCGATACCACAGGGCAGTCGGCATCGTCTTCTGCCCATCGCCTACGGTAATCTCCACCGCGCCCGCTGTACCCATAATGACTTCGCCAAACTCAGGTCGCTGTGAGTTCATATACGGCAAGTGCTGGTTCGTCGTGATCGATGTATAGACCAACTTCCGCCCACGCGGATAGCTGTAAATCAATTGAATATTGTCGTAGACATCGCGCCCGTCGTGCCACGTGTCGAGCCCACCCAGCCCCATCACAAAGTCAGGACGCGATCCAAACATCCAGTCCGCAACGTCTACCTGATGCGATGCAAGTTCAGCTGTCAGTCCACCCGAATACTCGCGGAACAGCCGCCAGTTCTTTGGATTGCTCTTGCCGCCCGGCTTCATCGTCCAACCCGGATTTCGGTGCCACTGCGCCTTGATGTGCGTAACGTCGCCGAGCACACCTTTGTCCACCATGTCCTTCACGGCTTGGTAGTACTTGCTATATCGCCGCTGCAACCCGACTTGCAGAGTCTGCTTAGAATGCTCCGCCGCCAGCGCGCGCAAAGCATGTAGCTCTTCCGGCTTAAACACTAGGCTCTTCTCGCAAAAGGTATGCTTGCCTGCCTGCAAAGAGTCCCGGGTAATCGTGAAGTGCTCATACAGCGGCACCGCAATCAAGATTGCGTCAACATCTTTGTCAGCCAGCAGTTCCCGGTAATCCTTGTACTTTCTCGGATTCGTGCCAATTGTGGTAGCAGCCTTGTCCAGCGCTTCTTGGTTCAGGTCGCACAACGCTGTGCAGTGCCCGTTGTCAACCTTGGCAAGGTGGCCCAACAGATAAGTGCCCCGGCTTCCGGTCCCAATCATGCCGTACTTCACCTGATCGTTAGCCGCCCGGACTTTTAAGATCGCCGGTCCGGATATCGTCTTCACCGCTCCAGTAACCGCCGCAGCCGTAGCGCCCGTCACCGCACCAATTTTGATCAGATCTCGGCGCGACAAATCATCCGATTGAGCCATTTGTGTTCCTTCCCGCACTTCCTTCAAAGCTATTGTCAAGTTTATAACTCGACTAGCCGTGATATGCTTGCCCTCGCTCTTTTCAGATCGTTGGAGGCGTCATCAACATGCAACTGCGTCGTTTCAGACTTTGTTTGGGAACGATATCCCTGGCCCATCTTCTGTTGACCTCGGCGTTTGCTGCTCAGCCCGCAAGAGAACTTCTTTTCGAGCCAAATGTGGGGCAGGCAGCTTCAGGAATCGAGTTCATCTCCCGAACTCCGTCCTACACTCTGCTGCTAAAGGAGTCGGCCGCAACCCTGAAATTCAAAGACGAACGGCTTTCACTCAACTTCGGTAACTCCAGCCAGAATGCCAAAGTAATTGGATCGGATCGGGCCTCGGCGACCGTCAACTATTTCCGCGGTTCTGATGCGAGCCTCTGGCATCGCGGCATTAGCACCTACAGGAAGGTGACGTACGAATCGCTTTACCCGGGCATCGACATTGTTTTCCACGCGAAGGGGAGTCTGCTCGAGTATGACTTTGTTGTTCATCCACATGCTGATCCGAGTAAGATTGAACTCAGCATCGAGTCCAAGTCCCAGCCGTCCATCGCTGCTAATGGCGATCTGGTGATCTCGGCCGGAAAAGGCGAGCTCCGTTTCCAAGCACCGTTGCTCTATCAAGACTCTACTGTGAAGCCCGTTCAGGCCAAATATGTTTTAGAACCGGACCATACAATAAGACTTGCAGTAGGCACTTATGATCATTCGAAGAAGCTTTTGATCGATCCGGTCGTAACGTACTCAACGTTTTTTGGCGGCAGTGATGACGAAGGCATCTTCGGCATTCAGCGAGACGAAGAAGGCAATATCTATTTGTCCGGCGAAACTTCGTCTTTGGATTTCCCCACCGCCAACCCAGTCCAGCACCATGAAGGCGGCGACTACGATGCTTTTGTCAGTAAGTTGGATCCCTCCGGGACGCACCTCATTTACTCCACCTACTTGGGCGGTAGCGGCTACGATCATGCGGTTGGTTTGGCAGTTGATTCGCGCGGCGAAGCATATATTGCCGGCGAGACAGTGTCTCCCAATTTTCCTACCAAGAATGCCTTACAATCTGTCCTGAAGGGCTCACAGAACGCCTTCGTCGCGCATTTGACCCGCTCAGGTTCAGATCTGGTTTTCAGCACGTACCTTGGCGGCAGCAAGGGCGACGGGGCTCAAGACCTCACAATTGACCAGAATGCTGATATCTATGTAGCTGGCTATACCAACTCGCCCGATTTTCCGGTCACGTCTGCAGCCTACCAAACGGTGTGCGACGGTCCGAACAGCTTCGGACTGACCTATTGCAATAACGATGCGTTTGTTACGAAGATCGCTTCAACCGGCTCAAAGCTTCTCTATTCGACATTTCTCGGAGGAAGTTCGTACGACGGAGCGTCTGGAATTGCTGTCGATCGTGCCGGAGCGGCCTATGTTGCCGGAGGAACTAGCTCCGCAGATTTTCCTGTCCTCAACGCGTTCCAGCCTGTCCTAGCGGGCCGCGGGAACGCTTTCATTACCAAACTGAGTCCAACCGGAGGCACGTTGGAATTCTCTACATATCTGGGTGGATCCATAGGCGATAACGCCAATGCCATAGCGCTGGGACCCGCCGGAAACATCTACGTGACCGGAAGCACCATCTCTTTGGACTTCCCGCTAGTTGAGCCATTCCAGGCGACCAACAGGGGAGGATGGAGCGACGGTTTTGTGTCGAAACTTTCGCGAGATGGCCGCCACCTTCTAAGATCCAGCTATTTCGGAGGCAGTGGATGGGACGTGCCGTCCAGGTTGGCTGTTGATGCCTTTGGGAGTGTCTCAGTCATCGGGTTCACAACATCAACAGATCTTACAGTTAGTCATGCTATTCAGCGCAGCTTTGCAGGAGGTTTCAGCGATGCTTTTGCTTTGAAGCTACTTCCCAACAGTTGGGAACCGCTCTACTCAACCTACCTAGGCGGCAAAGGCGATGAGTTTGGGTATGGCATCCTCTCCGAGAAGTATGGGCAGCTTTGGATAGGAGGCAGCACGAGCTCTGTAGATTATCCGATTCGAGCAGCATTCCAACCTAAGTACGCCGGCGGCCCTTTTGACGCTTTCCTTACGCGAATATCATTGACGATACCCGACTACTTCCGAATCCTGGAAGACATCTTTGAGGGCAGTCTGCCTTTCGAGCAGAATCACACGATGCAGCAGGTCGTAACTGCTCGGCAACACTTCTCAGGGGGCGCTGGCAGCCAAGCCATAAGCGCAGACTTAGAAATGATTGATCTTGCGATAAAGACGGCCGTAGAAAGTGGCGAGATGGACGCTTCAAAAGCCGACAGAGCGGCCGCTGTTACTCGCGCCATCCACGAAGCGATAAGACAGTAACTGTCGAGCTAAGGCGAGGCTGAGTTCTCAACAGCCTCTTCGAGCTCGACCACTGTCACTCGTGCGGACCATTCCGCACCAGCCAGGATTACCATAGCTGCCGCAAACGCCCACAAAATGATGCTGATCGATTGCACAAACGGAGGCACTTCATTCTCTAACTTCGCCCGCAGCCACGGCCAAGTCAAAACGTTGATGTACTGCAAGACTTGCAGGAACATCCCAACAAAAATCGACGCAATCGCCAACCGCTTCACGGCAATTTTCACGTTCGGCAACAACCAATAAATCAAGAAGATGTTCAGGACCGTGATCGGCAGCGCAATCACCTTGAACATAATTAACTGAACGACGGCCGTAAACGAATTAGTACCGAAACGGGAAGTCAAAAACTCAACGTTCAAGGCCGTAATGCTCGTCGATCCCAGGAACAACGCGCCGCAGAGAAAGACTAAACCCAAGCCGGTAATCTGGTTCCACAAAAAACTTCGGTTCTGTTTTACGCGCCAGATACGATTAAAGGCAACCTCTAATGGCTCGAAAATCCCATTGGCCGTGATGAACAGCAACAACACAGAGATCCAGCTGAACTTACGGTGCGTGGTCGCTTGCAGAAGGTAGCTGTCAAATGGTACGCCAAAGCCGGGCGGGAAATATGCTTTGACCGTATGTAGAATTACATCCACGGCAGCTTGCCAATGCAGTCCCCAACGGCACATCGTAGTCATGACCACTAGAAACGGAAAGAACGTCATGAGCAGGTTGGCGGCCACTGCGAATGAGTAAACGTGGACTTCGGTCTCCATCAGGAATCGGACAGAAGGCCCCATTGTTGCCCAAAAGGCTCGGCCCGAGCGAACCAGCACGTGCGGCGAACGGTGAAACGGATCGCCCTTTTCCAATTAATGTCTCGCTTGCTTCAGCTTGATATTAGACAGGCTGTAATTCGCATCAGACTTGACGTCGACGGTGGCCGTAATCTGATCGCCCACATGCAAGCTGCTCAACTCTTGCTTCGACTCAACCGGATACTCCATCGTCATTGCATCCATCCAGCCCTGTATCGGACCAGCCTTAATCGTGGCAGTTTGATCTTTCTTGTTTACAGCAGTCACTTGGCCGCTCACCTGATAATGCTTCACATCCTGCTGGGAACCTGATTTTGACGCGCACCCCGTAAATCCGAAAAAGGCCAGCACTACAACAATTAGTAAGCTCCGGATCAAGAACACTCTCCTGATTACAGCCTACTGAACGCACGTAAGTGGAGTAACCTCAGCTCCAACGTTCCAGACAGTGTTCGGCCAGGCAAGCGCTGAAAAAATCTAAGGTGTGAAGTATGGTTTTTTGAGCCATTGCCCATCGGCCCGTGAGCCCGCTCCTACTAGGATCTGGCTCGTTGCTTGCGTCTGCATCACAGGATGCCTTTCCTTCCCCCTCATCGAAAGTCAAATATGCTACCAGGCGATCCTCCGGCGTCCGAGTCCGAGCTTCCGTACGGCTCTGAAAGGAATCTTGCGACCACTCATGCGGATCAGCCAGATAAACAGGAGCGACGTACCATGGACGATCAGAGCGTTTCTTGAGCACTGCGGCCAGGATGTCTTCCCCTAGAACGACTGGCCTTTGAACGCGAGCAAACCGGTCGGCACGGATACGTGAAAGCAAGAAGCTCTGATGCGGATTCTCTCGATATAGCAACGGCTCGGAAATCGGCCCGGTCTCCTTTATAGACGCCTTTATCTGTTCCGGTCGAGGTCTAGCCCTTGAGGTCTTTGCAGGTTGCGAGTTTTCCTCGAACTTCGGATAGGGCTCTGAGGCGATTGCAACAGGTGGCTTTACTTCTGTTATCTGGAACAGGTTCCTGTCACTTTCATCGTCTAAGGAGACCTGGAGAGCCAACAGGTAGCGGGGCGTCTTTCCCGCTGCCTTGTCGTGCACCTTTATCCAGCATCTACATCGCTTGGGGCAGATCCAATTCTCAGGGATGGGAACCCCAATTTCAGCCAGATAGCGTTGGTTTTGCTCGTCCAGAACGTTCAAAAGGCCTCGCAGTGACGGCCCTATTGCGCGACGCCACTCAGCGCCAAGTTCGTCCAAGAGCGCTTTGTCTTCGGCCGGTCTTGCCTCAACCGACGACTTCCCAAATAGATTCACGACGTCCAGGGCAACTTCTAAATTCACGAATGATTCTTCGGACCGTTCGCGCGAGTGGGCGCCAGGGTTGGCTATCAGATGAAAAGCACGTCTGGCGAGCTCAACAAAGCGCCCGTCAAGACAACCGTTCTGTCCGTGCTTGCGCCATATCGAAACAACTCCGGCGATCTGACCCAAGATCAACACGGGGAACGCCACGACAGCGCCGGACAAGTCTAGATCAGGATCGAAACGCTTTGAAATTTTTCCTGCGTCTATGCCATCCTTTGCACTAAAATATGTCTCCGGCTTACCAGCTGAAAATACGGAGGCCACAAGGGAGGGCCGTTCGCCGAAGTTAAAATCCGGTGGAGTGCCGGTATACCCGCCGGATGTCAGCTGAGAACCCTGAGGTATGAGCTTACCGAACATGTATTCGGCTTGGTAAACGAGAAAGGCAAGCGGTCCCGAATCCTTTGCGCTTAGACTCGAGCTGATCCAACTGAGCTTTTCGAACAAGCTAAAAAGATCTGGATAAGCGCGCCCAATATATCTTTCCGAAAGCCGTTCGCTCCGGCGTCTGCGCTCAGCCGCTGCCGAATAAAGGCGACCCGCCTTGTCGGCAAACCGTAGCAAGACTTCCAGATGAGCCTTAGTGAAAGCCTCGACATGTCGCGACTCCAGATTAAGCACGCCCACTCTGACCCCATCGGCTGCAATGGGCACTGCCAATTCACTCCTTACGTCCGGGTCGCCGGACACATATTGAATGTCACCGTAAAGAACCAGGCCCGACTCTGCCGAGATCTTCTTATCGTCTCTACTTCTTAGATAAACGCCAGAGTCGGCGGCCGTCTTGTAGTACGCGATCCCGCAAATGCTATTCGGCCTGACAGGCTGATTTCGAACTGTTTCATCTATTACGGGCCAACTAAACAGGTAACGAAGTTCGCCGAACAATCGTATGTCTGTGGTCTCTTTCGAAAGGCAAAGGTCAGCTCGGTATGAGCCCGTCAATTCACAAAGCTGCTGAAGAAGCGTTTCGGAAGCAATCCGGAGACAGAAATTTCGCTCGTCCGAAGTGGGAAGATTGGGAGCCGCAGATTTCAGCCGCTCAACTGCAACTTCGCCAGAAAGGTCTCTCAGAATTTGCGATGCCGCAATCGTTTTCCAATGGTCCTTGCCCGCTCGCACATCACCCTTAACTTCTTCACTCTCGACCAACGGGATGATCTGAATTCTCAGGTTCTTAAGGAATATATCGATCTTTCGCTGAGGCGCGTCGGTCTGCGGGATTAATGCATAGTGCGGCCCAAACCGATCCCCGTACTCGGTAACTGCCTCGTTGAGGAGAAACATAAGGTCCGGGTCTTCAAGACTTGCTCCAACAAAAAGGCATGTATTTGTTGTGAACAGCCACTTCAGTAGCTCACCGAACGTCCGGTTCCCATGCATCAAGGCTCGGTAGTGTCGGCTAGTAAGAATGATCTTTTTACCAACCGTTCCATGAGCCTTCACTACAATTGGACGGTCATAAGCTCCCAGTTTTTTGATGATGTCATCACTATCCTGATAGCCAAACGTGACTTTCTCGTCCAGAGCGTCTTCCAGCAGCGTGTCATAGTTGGTGGTCAAGGCTACCTTGAAAGGAAGCCTGGCAATCCCCTGGTGGATCGTAGATGGTTTGGCCCTGGAACTCCCTTTCTTGTCAGCCAAGATCTGTTCGACTTCCTGATCTATTCGATCGTTAAACAAGCTCTGAAGCCAGTCAGCCGCTTCAAGGTTTTTTGAATACTTAATCAGGTTCTTAAAATAGTTTTTCGTTTCCTCCGACTCCCCCGCAAGTATCGGATCAGCCAATTCCTTGAGCTTCTCCAGGAGCTCGCCCCAGCCGGGAAGTCCAGAGCTAATTGACGCTCCGGCGCCCACGTATACAATCGCCCGCCCTTGGACGAGTGCCTGAGCCAGTGGCCGGAGATGGCCAGCGATGCTTGCGTGCGGCTCCCAGTTGGGAATGCGTGCCGGTTGCGCGCCAGTTGACATACATGCTTAGTACCACAATGCAGTTATGTCGCAGATTTCGTTCCGACCCATGGTTTCGCATGTGGGTTGATCGACAAAACTTGCTTTGAATTCGGACTGGAGGAAGCCAGCTAGGCAGGATGGCGGGGACGACGGGGCTCGAACCCGCGACCTCCGACGTGACAGGCCGGCGCTCTAACCAACTGAGCTACGTCCCCCGATTCACATAAGCGTCGGACTCCTGCCAGAATAACATGGCTGGGCCCCTAAGATCTTGCTGCGCCTTCCGCCGACACAGCCAAGCACTGCCTCTTCGATGGCAAACGATTGCATAAAGGCCTCCAGCTAACAAACGGATTTTCAAAGACATATAGCCTCACGAAACTCTCATTCCGGCTGCTATCATCGCCGAGAACATTGCGTTTTGATAAGCGCATCAATTTAATTCGAAGTCTCTTCGTAGGAGCTGTCTGTTGAAACAAGAAGAAGCAAAGATCGCCCCTGCTACGGGGCGGCTCGGTGTTCTCATTCCAGGCATGGGCGCAGTTGCCACCACCTTTATTGCCGGAGTTGAAGCGATCAAGCGCGGGCTCGGCGTACCCGTCGGATCTCTCACCCAATTAGGAACGATCCGGCTTGGTAAGCGTACCGAGAATCGCACGCCCAAGATCAAAGATTTCGTCCCTCTCGCGCCGCTGGAATGCCTTAGCTTCGGCACTTGGGACATCTTTGACGACAACGCGTACGAAGCGGCTGTCCACGCTCGGGTCCTCGACTCACCTCTGCTCGAACAGTTGAAAGGACCGCTATCGGCCATAAAGCCCATGCGCGCTGTTTTCGATCACGATTATGTCAAGCGCATCACGGGGCCTAATGTCAAAACCGGCGCAAACAAGATGGAACTAGCCGAAGCTCTCATGGCCGACATGAAGGAGTTCCAGGCTACTCAGGGCTGCTCCCGCATGGTTATGATCTGGTGCGGTTCGACCGAAGTCTTCCACAAGCCAGCAGCTGTTCACCAGAGTCTCGCGCTCTTCGAAGAAGGTTTGCGCAACAACGATCCCGACATCGCGCCCAGTCAGATCTACGCTTATGCGGCACTGAAACTCCGAGTGCCCTACGTCAATGGTGCGCCCAACCTGACGACCGACACGCCCGCTCTCCAGGAGCTTGCCCGTCTAAACCAAGTTCCGATCTGCGGCAAAGACTTCAAAACCGGCCAGACGTATATGAAAACCCTGCTCGCGCCCGGCTTCAAAGCCCGTATGCTCGGCATGAGCGGCTGGTTTTCTACTAACATTCTCGGCAACCGCGATGGCGAAGTGCTGGAAGATCCAGGCTCATTTAAGTCCAAGGAAGAAACGAAGCTTTCTGTCCTTCAGCAGATTCTCCAGCCCGATCTCTATCCCGAGCTCTACAAAGACCTCTACCATGCTGTCCGCATCAACTACTATCCGCCTCGTGGAGACGCCAAAGAAGGTTGGGACAACATTGACATCTTCGGCTGGCTCGGTTACCCAATGCAGATCAAGATCGACTTCCTCTGCCGGGACTCTATTCTCGCCGCGCCGCTTGTCCTTGATCTTGTACTGTTCATGGACCTTGCCCAACGCGCCGGCATGAAGGGCATCCAAGAGTGGCTCTCGTTCTACTTCAAGGGCCCCATGACCGCCCCCGGTCTGTATCCCGAACACGACATCTTCATCCAACTCATGAAGCTAAAGAACACTCTGCGTTGGATGCAGGGCGAAGATCTCATCACGCATCTAGGCCTCGAATATTACGATTGAGGCGGCTCACTCACGCTCCATAAGCCGCGCACGCCGTCCTCAAAGAGGGTTGTGGGACCTGCGCCCCCCGAGTCTACTCGCCCCCAATACGGCACCGGACCAAGTCACATAAACGGCCAACACATTAAGAAAGACGCGACCAATCGAGAGAAGGTAGTCCCACGACCTAAGGTCGAAGTCTTTGAGCAAACCCGGAAAACTAAGCGCACCTACTAAATGAAATGCGACATAGTACGAGACCGAAAGAGTCAGGGCTGCCAAGAGAGCCGAAGAAATGGTGCGGCCTCCCTTCAAGAGCCACCAAAGCAGCAGATTGATAGCTGCGAACGTGGATCCTAGAACCAGAGGCTTCCCGATTTCTGCCCATCCACTTCGGGAGATCATTATGAACATAACGAGTCCTAGGGCTTGCGTCACAACCGCAGCTACGCCGAACGGTAAAGGTATCAGGCCTGTCCTAAGTATGCGTTGGTCAACCATCCGATCGCCTTAGGACCAATCCTATCCTTAAGGTGGTAATTTCTACCGGGATTTCGAAACGAGGCCGAAACCAATCAGGTAAAATTTCATCAAACGTGTAGTAAGGAGCCATGATGAGGAACTTCTTCGAGCCTCTAAATTCCCCCAATCGAGACCTAACGTGGTCCGCCGACTATGAGGACGGCGTTACTTGGCGTGGCGTTCACTTCACGACCCGGGAATGGGAGCACGGCACTCTCCTGGCCGCGTCCAAGATTCAAGGTCGTAATCACTGGATACCAGATGCCTGTGTTCTCTGGGAATTGGTGAAGCCGCGGCATCTTCCCTTTTTCTACTCGGTTCTTGTTCCAGTGCTTCGTCAACTGGCCGCGCTCGGCCTGATCTGTACTTTCCGTCAGGACACTGCCGACGTTCCGGTTCCCACTTTCCTTAGTCAGCCTGCTCCGGAGCAAATTCAGTAGCTTGCTTCGACTTACACGGCGCCGGTCTACACTAACTGAAATGACTCGACTTCTTCTCACAGCCTTAGCCGCCTTCTCCTTGCTGGCCGCCCCTTCTAGGCCTTTACAGTCTGTCTCGTTTCAGACCAAAACGTCGTCCAAAGCAGCCTCTGACGCTAAAGGTGATGCGAAGACTTCTCCCACTCGACCTGCGCCTGCCAAGACAGACCTCGTCGACATCAATTCCGCCTCTGCGGACGAGCTTGATAAGCTTCCGGGCGTCGGCGCGGCGTTTTCACAAAAGATCATCGCTGGCCGCCCCTATCGCGCCAAGAACGAATTGCTGAAGAAGAAGATTATTCCCGCCTCTACTTACTCGAAGATTCAGGGCCAGATCATCGCGAAGCAGAAGTAGCTTGCCTACCCGGCCGGTATCGGCATTGCTAGCGGCGCTCGTTCTACTCCCAACTGTTCGCAAAGCACCTGCACCACCAACTCATGATCCGCCCTCTGCGGCAGGCCTGATACCGTTACACTCCCAATCACGCCCGCGTTTATAACGTAGATAGGAAAAGCACCTCCATGCGCTGCATAGTCTGCGTCCGGCAACGCATACTGTTCCAGTAGAGTCGTAGCTTTCTTCTTCATTTCCAGCCCAACCGCATACGAACTTCGATAGAAACGCGCCACTACATTGCTTTTGCGTCGGACCCACTCGGCATTGTCGGGCACTGCCCCGGCCAGCGCACTGTAAAACAATGGTTCGCCAAACCGTCGTACATCCACTACGACGGGCAGTCCCAATTCGGCCGCCACGCGCCGCAGTCGCTCACCTATCCGCCACGCCACCTCGGAGCTGAACTGAGTGAAACGCAGCGCTTCTTCCTGCCGACCAATGATCAGCAAATCGGTATCTATCGACATCTACAGACGGTATCATCGCCATCATCGAATATGATGTCGGCTATGCAACGTCGCACGTTTCTTCTGTCCAGTCTTGCCGCAGCCCTCGCGCCCCGCAGCTCTGTCGCCGCTTCTGCGACCATCGACGTCATCCCCGACGAGCCGATTGGCACTGTAAATCCCAACATCTACGGTCATTTCACGGAACACCTGGGCGGCTGCATCTACGACGGCATCTGGGTTGGCGAAAACTCTAAGATTCCCAACTACGGGGGCATCCGGAAGCAGTTAGTTGACAACCTGAAACGCCTGAAGCCCCCAGTGATTCGATGGCCCGGCGGCTGCTTCGCCGACAGCTACAATTGGCGCGATGGTGTCGGACCCCGAGCTCAAAGGCCTCGCCGTACGAATTTCTGGGCTAATACGCCTTACCTCACAAAACTCGCTTCAGGACCCCAGAAGTATGATCCGAATCAGTTCGGGTCGAACGAGTTCGCCCAGTTCTGCAAGCTCGTCAACGCAGAGCCTTACTTTGCCGGGAACGTCCGCAGCGCCACCCCGCATGACTTCTATGAATGGATCGAGTATTGCAACTCTCCTGCAAGCTCAACCTCTCTCGCCGATCTTCGTGCCCAAGGCGGCAGCCGCGAACCGTTTCCCGTCCGCTACTGGGGTGTCGGGAATGAAAGCTGGGGCTGCGGAGGTAACTTCACCGGCGATGAGTATGCAATCGAATTCCGCCGCTTCATCACGTGGGTTCCCAATTTTGACGTAAAGCTGAATTTTATTGCCTCTGGCCCTAACTCAGCCGACTACGCCTGGACCCGGACCTTCTTCCAGAAAATGACAGAGAAGAGCAGGAACGCTTTCCAAAATGTCTACGGTACCGCTCTACACTTCTATTGCGGCAATACTCGCAATCGCAAATCGACAGACTTCTCTGTCGACGAATGGTACGCGCTCCTGGCCAGCGCCAATCATATGGAGGACCTCATCCGCAATCATTGGTCCATCATGGGCGAGTTCGACGCCGACCACAAAGTGAAGCTCGTGGTCGATGAATGGGGCGCTTGGCACGACACCGACCCAAGCATCGACCCTAGCTACCTTTGGGCATACTATCCGACCCTCCGGGACGCGCTCGTATCCGGCATCACTCTCGACATTTTCAATCGTCATGCCGACAAAGTTGCTATGGCTAACGCTGCGCAGCTGGTCAACAACATTCACACTTCGTTCCTGGCGGTCGGAGACAAATTCACAGTAACGCCTGTGTTTCATGTCTTTGAAATGTACGCTGCGCATCAGGGCGGCACGTCAGTCCGCGCTAGCTTTGCTTCGGCACACCCGACTTCGACCGCAGCCGCAGGTTTGCCGGGTCTGAGCGGTTCCTGCTCTCTTCATGGCAAGCGAGCCGTGCTGACCGTTGTGAACGCAGATGCCCAGAACGCCCAGGAGGCGACTATTAACATTCAGGGCACTCGCATTTCTGCAGCCCGAGCAACAGTGCTAAGCGCCAAGGACTTACATGCGCACAACACCTTCGACCAACCCGAGGCGCTGAAGCCGACCGACATGAGCGTTACCGTCGCAGCGCCTACGGTCTTCAGTTTTCCGGCTGCGTCTGTGACGCGTCTTGATCTAGACCTCGCCTAATGATCAAAGAACCACTTATTTTGCCGCCAACTGGGTTCCAGGCCAAGCTGCGCTTATCATCTCAATTCGCCAGACAGGACCGTCCCCATAGAGCGGTCCCTCCGTTTTCACAAAGGCTGGAACCGGGCCCTTGCTAAACCAGATGGTTGTATCAGCGGGCTGCTTTCCAATCATTGGCGCGACAACTCCAGCAACCCCACCCAACTCCACCTTGACAACCATGCGCCACGCCTTATGACGCCAACCTGCTGCCACGAATGTATCGTCGCCGTCCGATCTAACTACCAATTTCACCAGTCTTAGCTTCGGGGTTGCTGCCAAATATGAGAGCTTCAGTTCTTTAGTATCAGGTGGAGTATTCTTCAGGGCACCCAGAAACATCCCGTTGACAAGGTCAGCCGGTATGTCCATCTTTTCTTCTTGGACTTTCGTCTTGCCTTTCTCTTCTTCTACGACTCTGACCTGACCTGTTACGGCGTTGATGGTCAAATCCATCGATCTGGGATAGGTCGGCCCTTTCTGGACATGATGTTCGGAGATCAGTCTGAACTGCCCGTGTTGTGAGAATTCAGACCGGTCGTCGTCCACCGAACCGTCCCGGAATTGAAAGCGCAGATGCGAACTAAGCCGATCTCCATGTGCGATCTGAACCAAGTCGCCGCTCGCCAAGATCTTGTTCTCCATTGACCGAATGACTAAGAATCCGTGCAGTGAACCTTCCTGATATCGGACGTGAACCGGCTCAGGCCTGACCGAAAAAGATAGCAGCGAGAAACACAATATAACTCTGAGGATCACGGAATATAGACGCACAAGCGGCCACAGATGACCAGATTTAATGCAGCAAACCCGTCGAGCTTGACTCTAGTCTTTCAGTTGAGGTAGTTTCTGTTAGTACAGAAGGTTCTGAATGGAAGCTCTCTCTCCCGGTCAACAGAAGTTCATCCTACACTGGGGCGAACTCGGCACCAGATGGGGTCTTAACCGCACGGTCGCCCAGATCCATGCGCTTCTGTACCTCTCTCCTGAGCCGCTGCACGCTGACGCCCTCGCAACTCTTTTGTCTGTTGCTCGGTCAAACGTCAGCACCAGCCTTCGCGAACTCCAAGGGTGGGGTCTCGTGCGTGTCGTTCACGTCATGGGCGATCGCCGCGACCACTTTGACACCATTCACGAAGTTTGGGACATGTTCAGCATCATCTTGGAACAGCGAAAGCGCCGAGAGATTGATCCCACGCTCGCCATTCTTCGGGAATGCGCCTCCGAGATCGACCGAAACACACCAGACGACAAAGAAGCTCGCAAACGGATCAAGGAACTACTGCGCTTTTTTGAGGACGGAACGGCCCTCTATGAGGAGTTTCGCGGATTCCCCGGCGGCGCTCTCCGTCAACTGTTCAAGATGCGCGGTCGCCTTTCGCGGTTGTTTTCCGCAGCGGCCTCATAAGAGGACACCTTGATTTGGACCAACGTGATTTGGACCAACACCGCCAGCTTAGGCCGACTTACTATCGCATCCATCTGGATCTACCAGGGCCTGTGGTGCAAGGTACTCGGACGCATGCCGCGCCATGAGGCCGTTGTACAAACTGTTCCTCTATTCAGCCCGTCGTCAGCTCGCGTGTTCCTCTTGAGCCTCGGGCTATTTGAAACCGCTCTCGGCCTGTGGGTTCTTAGCGGGCAGGCTTCAACGGTTGCTGCTTGCACGCAAATCGGTCTACTGCTCGTGATGAATACCGGTGGCCTGCTCTGGGCCAGCAGAATCATTCCCGACCCGGTCGGCATGATATTTCAGAACGCCGCTTTGGCCGTCCTGATTTGGATGTGCCGATGACTCTCGACTCAGTCTGGCGTCGGCCATCGGGCGTGCTCTTCGGGCAAATGTACGAAGACTTCTGGGTCGAGCAGCGGCTCTTTCCGCCCGGGTGCCGCGTTTTTTGTATAGCGTCGGCCGGTTGCACGGCAATTGAGCTTTCAGACTCGCGTCACGTCGTTGCTGTTGACGTGAACCGCGACCAACTCGCCTACGCCGAAGCCGTTGCGGCGGGTTCAACTCCACGGCCCGGAACCGCTGAGAAAGCGCTTAGTTACTCTCGGTATCTAACGTCTGCTGCTGGCTGGACATCGCGGAAACTCGCCAACTTCGCCGAGTTTGATTACTGCCCCGCCCAGCTCGCCTTTTGGCGCGAGCATCTCAACACTCGCCGTTTCCGTGCCGGGTTTGATTCGTTTATTGCGCTAAAGCTGTTTGCCCTCCGGAAGTTCGCGCCGAAGGATAGTCTGCCGCCTGCCGGTCTTGGTCCCGTGATGCGCAGCCGCATAGAACGCACACTGGCCCGTCATCCCAATCGAACTAATCCCTTCATCCGCCGCCTGTTCCTGGGCGAGTTGGTTTCGAGCTCCACGTCCGAGGAGCGGAAATCCCGTAACGCCCGGTGCCCTATTCAGTTCAAATTGGCCGATGCTGTCGAGTTTCTCGCCGATGGCCCTCCTGAGTCCTTCGATGCTTTCTCGCTGTCGAACATCACCGACGGCGCATCACCTGAGTTTCGTAAGCGACTGAAGCAAGCCGTCCAACACGCCGCCGCCCCCAATGCTCTTCTGGTCGCTCGAAGTTTAGCCGAGCCGTCCACCTTAGTTAGCGCCGATTCCGCTTACTCTGTTGCAAGTGTGGCAGCCGATGATCGTTCGATTCTATGGGGCTCGATCTACGCCGGTCCAGCCGCGCGTTTTCTCGCCGAGTGACGTACCTGCTCCGTCGCCATCCTTTCGCTGTACGCGCCTTCTTCAGGCACTCGCTTGTACTGACCTATGCCTTTCCCGCCTCGCTTCTGGAGCCGTTGCTCCCGCCTGGGCTCGTGCTCGACACTTTCGGCGATTACGGCTTTGTAGCTATAGCGATGGTGCAGACAGAGCGTCTTCGTCCCGCGGTCTTTCCGTCATGGTTTGGCCAAAACTTGTTCTTGACCGGCTACCGAATCTTCACGCGCCTAGCCTCGCCGACAAGTTCCCTGCGAGGCTTGTACATCCTCCGAAGCGATACAAACCGCCGCCTCCTGGTCTGGGGCGGAAATTTCTTCACCCACTACCGTTACCGGCTTTGCCACGCATCATGCCGAGTAGGGTCTGGAGAGAATGGCCGTCAGCTCGCTTGGTCTATTGAGACGCCTCGGGGTGAAGCCGACCTGGCCGTTACGGCATTTCTTGACTCAGCGCCCGCGCCTGTCCCGACCGGCTCGCCGTTCCCAGATCTCCACGCGGCCCGGCCCTTCGCGGGACCTCTCCCGTACACATTCAGCTACGAACCCGAGACTGGATCCGTCATCTCGATTCGTGGCCTTCGTGAAGCCTGGGAACCGCAACCCGTAAGTGTGTCGGTAACGACGCCACCAGCCTTCTTTAACCGCGAGCCTTTTCGTCAAGCAACACCTTCACTGGCCAACGCGTTCTACGTGCACGACATTCCGTATCAGTGGAATCGAGGCAGTGTAGCGTCTCACTCATGACTCTTGATCGCGACCGGTTCAGAGGTGTGCTTGACATACTCGCCTTCAACCGGACCTTCTACGTCGGAACTCTTGTGGCGGTGGTTGCGGTTGTTCTTGCGACAGCCATAATGTCCCGCTTCATTGATAGCCGTATTCTCCTGCTTACCTATATGTGCTGCGCTTCCGCTCTCTTCTGGACCGTCACGTCGCTCGCGGTCTCTCACTACATTTACGACCGCTCGGTATTGTACTCCCTCCGTTGGCTTCCGATACAACCTGAAAATTGGCTCAACATCCATGTCGGTCTAGACGAGTTCACCCATCTACTGCAGCAAAGACTGCCCGGCTCGCGTGCGGTCGTCTACGACGTTTTCGATGCCATCGAAATGCCCGAACCGTCCATTGCTGCGGCCCGCAAACTGGGCCGCACTCCGACTCAAACACCGGTTCGTTGGGACGCGCTCCCGTCCTTGGACGATACATTCGAGGCCGTCTTCCTCGCCTTCGCTGCCCACGAGTTCCGGCGCACTCCTGCCCGGCATACGCTTTTTAACGAAGTTGCCCGTGTGCTTCATAGCGGTGGCTCACTTCTCGTGATCGAGCACCTCCGCGATCTTCCCAATTTCCTCGCCTTCGGTCCGGGCGCTCTGCACTTTCAGTCGCGCCAGACTTGGCTCAAGGCAGCCCAAGCGGCCCAGCTTCGTCTTGCAGCTGAGTTCTCCGTCGCGAAGTTTGTGCACGTCTTTCAATTCCAAAAGGACTAGCCTCCCGGAATGTCGATCCTGGTCCTTCATCTCCGCATTTGCGGCTTCGCGTTAATCCTACTGGGCCTAGCTCACGGGTTGTTTGGACGCTTTCTCGATTGGCGCACCGACCTTTCCAAGTTGACCGTCCTAAACCGCCAGATCTTTCTCGTCCACACCTTCTACATCGGCTATTTTGTGACTGCATTGGGCATTCTCGACGTCTGCTTCGCCCAGACTCTCATGCGACCAGAACCGCTCTCCCGATTCCTGCTCTCAGTGATGACTCTAACCTGGGCGGTGCGCCTGGTCATCCAACTTTTTGTTTGGGATCGGGCCATCTGGCGTGGTAGCCCCTTTCGCCGCAACGTCCACTACGGGTTAATTCTTTTCTGGAGTTACGTGACCGTTGTTCACGTTGTCGCACTGGTTCGCTCAGGGCTATCGAAATAATGGTTCGACTCGAAGAACTCACAATCATCAACGCACCTATCGAGCGTTGTTTCGACCTCGCCCGCGGCGTAGAGGTGCATGTGGCGGGAAATGTCCACTTCGGCGAGCAAGCGATCGCAGCCGGTGGCGTGACTTCCGGGGTGATCGGCCTTGCTCAGCGTGTGACGTGGCGCGCTAAACATTTCGGAGTCTGGCTCACACTTACGAGCGAGATCAATGAACTTGAGCCGCCCTCCTACTTTCGAGACGTTATGGTCAAAGGTCCATTCCGATCCATAGAGCACGACCATCTCTTTCGGCAACTCCCGAATAGCCAAACAGAGATGAAGGATATCTTTTGCTTTGCCGCACCTCTCCCGGGTGTCGGACTGCTTGTAGAAGACTTCGTGCTTCGTGACTACATGCGCAAGCTCCTTCAGGAACGCAATCTGATCATTAAGCAAATAGCCGAATCGGCAGAGTGGCGTCGTTACTTGCCCTGCAATGAGAACAGCATTTAATTACTTAGCTTCGGCTGCAAATTGCTTCTGCCTTACCAAAGCAAATTCCGCTTCAGCATCAGCCGGGCGGCCTAGCTCGCGGTAGACCGTGCCAAGCCGATAATGCGGAGCCGAGTCATCCGGAAGAAGACGGGCGGCCAGCTTGAGTTCCGTTATCGCTTCAGGGTAGCGATGCTGCTGATCAAGAACGACGCCCAGTCGTAGGTGTGGCGCTCCAGCGGTCGAGTCGCATTCGATGGCCTTCCGGTAGGAGTGCTCGGCAGAAGCCAGATTGCCTTCAGAGCGCGCTATCTCGCCCAGAATTTGGTATGCCAGTGAGTGACAAGCGCGCTTTGTTTCAGCAGTCAGGTAAGCACGGGCATTGCGAAAATCCTGCTGACGCCAATAGATGTATCCGATGGCGAAATTGGTATTGGGCACAGCAGCATCCGCGGCTAGGGCCAGCTTGTACTCAGCGATTGCTTGTTCGGGCCTGTCTTGATTTTCAAGAGCGTTCCCGAGAAGCAGATGTGTCCAGGCAGTATCGGGGAACTCGCGATTGAGGCGGATGAAAGCCTCACGAGCTCCCTGAACGCGGTGGGTCAGGCGATTGCACTCCTCCGTTAGATAAAGGATGTGAGGGAGATCGGCACCTTGTAGTCCGACGGCCTTGTCAAGCAGGGGCAAAGCGGCTTCCGGGTGTCCAGATGCCAGCAATTCCGCCGCCTGACTTGTTAGATCAAGCTGGGCGCCAATCGCCTGCGCGATCAGCACCCCGAGTAATAGTTTAGAAATACAGCCGCAAACCAAGTTGAATCGTGCGCGGATCACGTGCCGAGGTGGCTTGGCCAAAGTTGGGAGCTCCGAAAGACGTCCCATAACCGTTCCACTGGGCATGGTTGAAGATGTTATAGAACTCGGCTCGGAACTGAAGACCGCTGGATTCAACCTTCAGGATATGAGGGAAGTTGCGGAATAGGGAAGCATCGGTATTATTCAGACCAGCACCACGCACCACGTTCCGGCCGGCGTTGCCGAATGCTCCAAGGATCGGTTGTGCGAAGGCGGCAGGATTGAACCACATTTGTTGTGAGCCGCCACCATTGCCGGGGTTGAAGAGGGCATCGGGACGGTAGGGCGCTGAACCGACGCCTGCATTATCCCCGGGCAACGTAACTGTGAACGGTGTTCCGGTTTGAAAGCTGGTTATGCCGGACAGTTCCCAATTGCCGAGAACCCCGTGAATAAGGCCGTTTTTCCATGGGGCCGGGATGTTGTAAACGTAGCTAAGGATCAGCATCTGACGACGGTCGAAGTCGGAACTGGCGCGTTCGAGATAGGCGCGGTAGGAGTCCTGATGCGCATTGCCGGGAACATCACCGCTGACGTCGTCAATTGCGTGCGAGTAAGTGTACGATGCCTGCAGCGTCAGGCCGTGATATTGCTCTGTTCGTAGACTCGCTTGCAGACCGTTGTAACTGGAAGTGCCGCCGTTGTAATACTGATCAATCGATCCATACCCTAAGAAGGGCCGGACTTGATTAATGTTAGCGGTGCCGGCCAACACCTGAGCAGCACCAGCCGCAGTGGGCTGATTGATGTTGCGATTGTCGGAAAGGTGGGTGCCTTTCGTGCCCACATACGAGACATCTGCGACGACGCCCTTTGATACACGGTGCTGGAATCCAATGTTATATTGCATAACCTGGGCCGTCGGATAAGACAGATCATATGCCTGCAGGTTGGCCGGCAGAATTGTGTTCGCTCCACCACCGGGGTTGCTCAAGGAAGTGTTGTAGATGGTCGAGGTGCTGCTGAACGGCGGATTAGGCGCTACGTTATAGACGTCGTTACCCTGGACGCGCTCGTAGAAGATTCCATAACCGGCGCGGAACACAGTATTACCGCCAAACGGCTTCCAAGCCAGACCTATACGGGGCTCAACCAAATCCCAGTGATTCTGTACTATTCCCCGTGGAACGCCGTTCTGTCCAGCGATTGCGATTCCATTGAGCAGGTTGCCGGACCCCGGCACGATGTGTCCGTTCGCATCAACAGCTGGTGCATTGGCCGGATTGTACAGAGCGAGGTCGAAGGACGAGAGCCGATTCTTGTCCTCATAAGCATGCGGAAACCCGTCCCACCGCAAGCCGAGTGTCATGGTCAAGTTGCGACTAACACGCCAACTGTCGTTGAAGTAAACGGCGTAACTGCGACTGAGAAAATTGGGCTGCGTCTGAGTCTGCAATTCGGTGTACTGATAAGCGCGACCTAATAAGAAATCAGCGAACTCGTTACCTTTCGAGTTAGGGCCGGCTGTGTAACTTCCATTGAACGTGAATGCTCCATTGGTCTGGCCGAAGAGATCCTGCTGCTTGTCGAAGTGCATCCAGATGCCACCGATGGCGAATGTATGGGAGCCGCGGGTCAGAGTGAAGTTATCTTGGATAGTCCAAGTCTCGAGGGCATTCGACCACGGCCACGAGTTCACGTCGTAGTTGGTGCCGAGTGTTGGGCCTTGCAGGTAAATGTTTGGAACGCGATTGTCGCGGTTCTCAGGATAGAGCTCCTGGATAGTCAATCCGGAAGGGCGAACATAATTGCCGTTGAGGGATAGAGCGAGCGGTTGCTTTGTGTATCCAAGTGAGACCTCATTCACCGCGCTAGGGCTGATAGCGGACGTTAGCTGGCCGAGGTAAAGCTTTGGATTGTTTTTAAGGAGCGTGGTGCTGGTGGGATAGCTCGCACTGGACCACAAGTTGGTGGCGAAGTTCTGGTTGTTCGACTCGTCGATGAAGCGGAAGAAAGCCTGCTCCTTCTCAGAAAAGCTGTGATCGATGCGAACAATCTCCTCTCGCAGATCGGTCGGAACGCTGGCCGACTGCGTGAAGTTGCCGTTCGGGTTAGTAGGCAAGGGGAACAGGAAATTGGGTGCACCCAGAATCGCAGCATTCGGGTCGATCCTGTTGGACGGGATTATATTGTTCGGGAAGGGCTGATGAGTAACCGGATCGTAGATTGTGGGAAGGGCGCTGAAATCGCCGGTGCGCTCGGCCAGAGTAGGCGCTGGAACGTTGAATAGCGTCGATTGCCGGAGTTTGCGCCACTCCTGGTTATAGAAGAAGAAGGTCCGGGAACGACTCTTCGAATAGATCTTCGGGATGAAGACTGGTCCGCCGATGTTGAAGCCGAAAACGTTGAAGCGAAGCGGTGGCTTTGGCTGGCCGTTCAAGTTAGTGAAGTAGTTGTTTGCGTCCAGCTTGTCATTGCGAATGTACTCCCAGCCGGTGCCATGAAAGTCGCGGGTGCCGGACTTAGTGGAGACGTTCACCTGGCCCGCATTGCCGAATCCGGTATCGACAGCAGAGTTGGCAGTCTCGACCTTGAACTCGCCGATCGCTTCGACTGAGGGAAGCACGACGACGCAACCGCCGCAGCCTCGATCGTAGTTCTCCTGGCCATCCATGCGCCAGACATTATTCGAAACGCGCAGGCCGTTGAACGAGATGCTTGTGTTGGAAGTGACGCCGACCGGAGTGTTCAGGGAAGGTTGTGTAGAAGAAGCGCCGGGGACTAAGGCCGCCAGAGATGTGAAATTGCGACCGTTCACCGAAAGCGCTTCAACCTGCTGACCCGTTACAACTTGGCCGACCGTTGCATCTTCCGCGCGGATCTGGATTGCGTCGGCTTTGACCTCGATACTTTCGCTGACGTTGCTGAGCTGAAGCTTGGTCGTGAAGCGCAGATTATCGTTGACGTTCAACTCAATACCGGTTTGTTTGTAAGTGGCGAAGCCAGGCGCGCTGACTTCCAGGTTATATCGACCCACGACAAGGGCCGGCATGTCGTAGTTACCCGATTGATTCGTAGTTAATTCGCGGACAAAGCCGGTGCCCTGGTTCGTAACCTTTACGTGGGCGCTGGGAATTACGGAATCTGAGTTATCAGTTACCAGGCCGGAGATAGTACCTTGGCCTTGCGCGTAGATTAACTGCGCTGGCAGCAGGAAAAGCATTGCAGCGGCAGGAAGGGCACACGATGCCCAGATTGACTTCAACATAGAACTCCCTCAGTAGTTAACAACAACCCCGTTCGCGACCGAAGTCGCAAGCGCTTACAATCGTATTCCTGTTGTTTACGGAGGTCAAGGCTTTTTCAGTATTATTTCGGGGAGGGCTGTGAACTGGTGATGCTTAGTATCGGCTGTTCAGGCCAGGAGAAACCGGCGGCATTTCTTATTTTCTCGGCCAGTCCTGCCTTAAGTTGCAGTGGAATTGCTAGCTGCCTTCCGAGACTTAGTTTGACGAAATCTAACCAGAGAATGCGTTTACGTGTCACTAAGATCTCGGTCCAGGGAATTAGCAAGGGCGGACTGCCAAGCCGAAAGGGTAAGAAGACAGCAAGGTAAAGTCCTGTTTTGTCACTGCCAACCGTGAGGATGCTCTTGTAACTTACGCCATATCTGAAGTGTCCGCTCCTCATATGCCATTTGTTGCCCAGAAACTTGGATCTGCACCTAAACTGGCGAGCTAACGTAGCCCAGCCTGATAAGTAGCTGAAGAGAAACGAAACTAACGCCCATACTGCCGGAAAGAGAATCGCCATTACGGCAGGATGTTGCGCGACACAGGCTTGCATTTGACGATTCGATCTTAGCCGACGGGAGAAGACTTTCAGTCACTTCTCAGGCATTTTCCAGTCGCGAAACGGCAGGCCTTGGGCCATGCGGTCTTTTTGGTTGTCGCGCCAGGTTTCCCAGCGATGGTAGGTGCGGCCCTGGATGGGACCGGGAAGTCCGTCGCGGGTCTCCTTTTCAAAGGCGATTTGCTTGAGCCAGGTGTGCCACTCCATGCGATGGAGGACCAGTCCGCCTAGCTTCTTGTATTGAGTATCGGGCGGCATGGTGAAAGCAAATTCGTCCGGCACGCCGTTCATGAAGTGTAGATAGCGATACAGCATCTCCGGCTTGTCTTTATGGCGGAATTCATCGATGAGCGTTTCGTTTTGGGGGAAGTACTCGACCGTGAACTGGCCGGTTTCTACGTGGGTGTGGATCTCGACCCACTGGCGGCCTTTGGTCCATTCGGTGATGAGGCGGTCTTTGATGAACTTCGCGGCGGCTTCTTCGTCCTTCTTGGCTTGATTGGTCGCGCGGGTTTCGGCAGTTTCTGCTTGTTTGGTGGCGCGATCTACCTTTGCTTCCGCCTGCTGGACTGATTCCTGCTGGGCGTTCAGATAAGCGCGAGCGTCTCGCTCCTTCTGGGCGGCAATTTCGATCCCTTTTAGACGAATTCGTTCTTCGGAGAGACGTTCGCGGACGCGGGTGCTGCGGTGCTTTTCGAGATTGGAAAAGCAGCGGTGGAAGGAGCGCTCGGCTGCGGTGCGGTAGCGCGTGAAGTTGGTCAGGTTACGGTGGTCTTGGTCGGTCCAGTCGATGGGCGATTTTTCGGCGAGTGAAAATTCGAAGTCATTGCAGCGGCGCCGATTGCGCTTCCAGGACCAATGGGCCTCGACCAGCAGCAGGACGAGCTGGAGTGGCGAGAAAGTGCTGGCGTTGAACTCAACGAGCCAGCTTTGTTTGATCTCTTCGTACTCTTCGGGATCTTCGCCGGGCAGAATAAGGCGTTCGAGTTCGTTACCGAATTTGTCGTCGTGGGGCGTGCGGGACAAAGAAGTTTCGCCTTTCTCGTCCGCGAGCGTAAACGCGTGAGGAGACCGGCGAAACAAAAAAACGCTGTAAGTGATTGGGATAAAAGAGAAGAAAAAGGTACGGATTTTGTGATCGAGCTAGCGAGCAGAGCAAATTACGGAACGAACTCGGCGAATTCGCTTAGGGTTTTAGTACCTCGAACTCAAACTCTATTAGCTTCCCACGTATGACGTAACAAAGGTAGTGCTCCCAAAAGAGCCTAAAGCGAGGCAGGGTGTTGACCAGAAACTCAAAGCCGAGAAACCGCCACAGCCTTAGAAGTTTCACGTAGACTCTGAGCTCACGAAACCTGACTTTAGAGTAGTAACCAAAGCCGCCGTGGTTAGCACCGAAGTAACGAAATGAGTAGGAATTCAAATGGGAGCGGTGAGTCGGATCACAGAAGGAAGAGAAATCTGTGTAGTGCGGAGTCACCATGTACACGGTGCCTCCACCTCTTACCAAACGATGGAATTCTTCCATGGTGTGGAGGACGTCTGCGACGTGTTCGATTACGTGAGAGGCGTGTATGTGGTCGAAGGAACTGTCAGGAAACGGGTAAGGGAAGCAGTCGATGTCCCACAGAACATCGGCGCGACTGGCTGGGTTTCGATCAATACCGACTGCATTCGGAAGCTTGTTTATTCCGCATCCAACGTC
Source organism: Bryobacteraceae bacterium (assembly GCA_965214005.1). Classification (GTDB taxonomy): domain Bacteria; phylum Acidobacteriota; class Terriglobia; order Bryobacterales; family Bryobacteraceae; genus Bog-105. The sequence goes on along the minus strand of CBDCAQ010000014.1, from coordinate 5,209,200 downwards.
CAGAACTCTCCGTTCTGTTTTTACATCCACGCTAACCAATATAGTCGTCGAGTGTAATGAGCGTGCCGCAATAAGTGAGGGATTGCGAAACGAACTTGGGGATACTTTGAGCATGGACGCTCGCACGTGAAGCTCGATAGCGAATCGGATTTGAAGCGGTCGACAATCCCCAGGCTGTTGGCATCTTTTCTTTTCTTGTCGTGTAGCGCCGTTGCTTCGCTTGCAGGTGAAGGACAGGCGACGGCAAGTCTCACAGGGCGCGTTGTAGACGGGACCGGCGCTGCAATTGAGGGTGCCGCAATCAGTCTTGTCCAGCAGGGCGTGTCATCTGGTTCGGGAACAAAGGCTGTTACCGATGCGAGTGGCAGCTTCTCTGTCGATGGGCTCGGCTCTGGCCACTTCTCGTTGAGTGTTGCTGCGCCGAGCTTCGCTCAGTTAAGCCTCACGGTAGATCTCCCTCCGGGACAGACGAAAGATTTGGGATCGTTGACGCTTGCGATCGCTCCGAAGACCAGCAGTGTGCAAGTGACGCTGACGCAGCGGGAAATCGCGACGGAGCAACTGAAGCAGGAGGAACAGCAACGACTTTTGGGAGTGATCCCGAACTACTTCGTTACTTATCTGCCTGATGCGGCTCCGCTGACCGCTAAACAGAAATTCGGGCTGACCTGGAAATTCAATCTCGATCCAGCAAGTTTCGTTATCACCGGGATGATCGCGGGAATTGAGCAGGCGAACAACAGCTACGCGGGTTTCGGACAAGGAGGGCAGGGATATGGCAAGCGCTACGCAGCGGCGTATGGAGACTTCTTGATTGGGAATTTGCTGGGTAGCGCGGTTCTGCCGTCGATTTTCAAGCAGGACCCGCGATACTTCGTCAAAGGCGAGGGCACGGTTCGGGCGAGATTGTTGTACGCGCTGGCGAACTCAGTCGTGCGCAAAGGGGACAATCGGCGGTGGCAACCGGACTACTCGGGCATCCTGGGAGATCTGGGGGCGGGGGCTATCTCTAATCTGTACTATCCATCCGCAAACCGGAACGGTGTAGCGCTGACGTTCAAGAATGCCGGTATTGGCATTGCGGTAGGAGCGGCCGTTGATGTGGTCCAGGAGTTCTTTTTTCGTAAGATCACTCCCAAGGCACCGTGAGATGGAAGCGCCAGAGTTCGCCAGACTTACTCGACGGAGATGCGCAGGTATGAGCTGGAAGGAGAAGTAACGGGTCTCGCTTCCAGCGTGGCTGCTGTACGTAATTTAGGACGGATAGTCGATCGAGGCGTTGAGGTGGCAGTTGCCCGTGCACTCGTAGATATTAATTCTGACGGCGGCACTCGCGGTGGTTTTGAGCCCTTGCACGGTGTGGCTGCGAAATGCCCGAGAGCTGTTGGTTGGGGAGATGTCGCCAATGGGGTTGTTCCCTGTCAGCACCCATACGGCGAGGGGTGTCCAGGTGGTTCCGTCTGGGGAATCTTCGATTCCGACGCGCACTCGGCCTTCGATGCCGATACCGGCAACAGTGAGTGTGTAATCTCCGCTGCCGATTGCGTTCGTTGGTGTTGCGCTGAGTGGTCCAGTCGCGGTGATAGCCGCGTTGCTGGCGAGTTTTATTGTGGCCATGCGCCGAGGATGAGACCGTCCGGTTTCGGCTTGCTCGAAAGGCTTCAGTAAATGGTTGGCAGGAAAGGAGAAGGCGAAATTGCGCGAGACGTGAACGGCGCGGCAGTGGGGCGGAATCACAGAACGAACTCCGATTCTCGGAGCAATAACAAGCCAGCGAGGTAGAAGCTCCATGTTCAAACCAATTAATCAGATCGGGTCTGTTAAGTTCGGAGTTGTTTCCGCTGTTTCCTTAGCCGTCTTGGTGTATTTGACAGGAAGCCCAAATTGGCGTTCGCTGCGTTTGCCAGTATCGTGGCGGGGGCCGCTCTTTTTCAGCATCTGTGGACTTGGAGACAACGCCAACTCGCACGAAATTGGACGCAGATGGAAGCTCAAATGGAAAGCGGTATGTACACCGAAGTTCAGGGCCGAAGGCGCCTCTATCGTGTGCAGGTAACTTATTCCTACTCCGTCCAAGACGCTTTTTACGGTGCATTTTTTGAAGCCGACTTTCGTACTGAACAGGAAGCGATTAACCTGCTGCAAGATCTAAAGCGGAACCGCTTTTGGGTTCGGGTCAATCCTGGCTGTCTCGATCAGTCGCGTCTGATCCTGGAGGAGCGGTAGGACCGCTATATCGAAACTCGACGTAGCAGAACTAAAGCTCGTCTAACACGGATACCCACAACATTGAGCAGGAGGTTTACGTCATTGGGCGAGTTCAAGGGCTGCCACGCGAAGGCCAGAAAGTCGTTGTGGGTAAAGCCGGAACCGGCGGCGATGACTCCGCCCTGTTTGTAGTTCTTACAGCAAGAGCTGTCGACTAAACTCGCGAGATTATAAGCACTTCCTTATCGTTTCTTAAGGCTGCCGGGCGTACAGTTGAAGCATAGGCAGGCCTCGACCTGCATTTTGCCTATGCTCGATCTGCTGTACGTTGCCATTGCACTATTCTTTTTTGCCGCCTGTTGGGCGTTCACCAAAGCCTGCGACCGTCTCTGATCGCGCTGAACATTTCCCAAAGGAGTTCATCATGGACTACATCATTGGCGGGATCACGACTTTGTTCCTGTTCGCCTACCTTATATACGCTCTGCTGAAGCCAGAGCGGTTTTAGCCTGATACCCGAAAGCGTCATATGACTTCCAACGGCATCCTTCAAATTCTTGTTTATTTCCTTGTGATCCTGCTACTGACCAAACCTATGGGCGGATTTATGGCGAAGCTCTATGAAGGGCAACGCACGTTCCTCCATCGGTTTCTGCGCCCGGTCGAAACGTTCTTCTACAAGGCGATCGGCATCAACGAATTGACTGAGCAGCGCTGGACCCAATACGCGGCTTCTCTACTCGCGTTCAGTGTTTTCTGTTTTTTGTTCGTTTATGCATTGCAGCGTTTACAGGCGATTCTGCCGCTGAATCCACAGCATTTCGGCACGGCTCTGGCAACACCTGATCTGTCATTTAACACAGCCGTCAGTTTTCTTACGAACACAAACTGGCAGTCGTACGTCGGCGAATCGACGTTCAGCTATTTCGTTCAAATGGCGGCGCTGACAGTTCAGAACTTCGCTTCAGCCGCCGCTGGTGCTGCAATCGCCATCGCTCTTACACGAGGCTTTGCACGCCAGCAGATGAACAGCCTGGGCAACTTCTGGGTCGATGTGACCCGCACGATCGTCTACATTCTTCTACCCCTGTCCATCGTGATTGCGCTTCTACTTTGTTCGCAAGGCGTTATTCAGAACTTCCACTCTTATACGACGGCGACAACGCTGGAAGGCGCGAAACAGATCATTGCGCAAGGCCCGGTGGCGTCCCAAGAAGCGATCAAGATGCTTGGGACGAATGGTGGTGGCTTCTTTAACGCGAACTCCGCGCATCCGTTTGAGAATCCCACGCCCTTTACGAACTTCCTACAGATGATCCTGATTTTCCTCATCCCTGCTGGACTGACTCATACGTTCGGCGTGATGGTGGGCAATCGCCGCCAGGGTTGGGCGCTTTTTGCAGCCTCGAGTGTCATGTTCCTTGCAGGTGTTTTCATTTGCTATTGGGCGGAACAGCGGGGCAATCCGACGGTCACTCACCTGGGCGTCAACAACGTGGCTACGGCGACTGAACCGGGCGGCAATATGGAAGGCAAGGAAACGCGGTTCGGGATTGCGGCGACAGCGCTTTTTGCAACTGTTACGACCGACGCCAGTTGTGGCGCGGTTAACGGCATGCACGATAGCTTCACGCCGCTGGGTGGATTGGTTCCGCTGTTTAATATCGAGACGGGTGAGGTCATCTTCGGTGGGGTCGGTGCGGGCCTGTACGGCATCTTGCTTTACGCCATTCTTGCGGTCTTCATCGCTGGGCTGATGGTCGGGCGCACGCCGGAATATTTGGGTAAGAAGATAGAAGGTAAAGAGGTCAAGATGGCCATGCTCGCCTTGATCGCGACGGCCTTTAGCATTCTGCTGTTCTCAGCGATCTCAGCGGTCATCAAGTTTCCAGCGCCGACTAAGGACGCCCAAGGTCAAGTGGTTTCTCATAGCTATTGGAATCCGCCGGGGCCAGCGACTGCCAATCTCAATAACGCCGGGCCTCATGGCTTTTCTGAGAATCTTTATGCCTACACCAGTGCTGCGGGCAACAACGGCAGCGCGCTGGCCGGCATCAGCGCCAACACGCCCTGGTACAACCTGACGCTTGGCTTAGGAATGCTGATCGGACGCTTTCTCTTTTTGATTCCGTTGCTCGCTGCGGCCGGTAACTTGGCCATGAAAAAGAAAATTCCTGCTTCCAGCGGAACTTTCCCGACGGATGGGCCGCTTTTTGTAGGCCTGTTGGTCGGCACCGTTGTTCTTGTAGGAGCATTGACGTTCTTTCCGGCGCTGGCCCTCGGCCCGATCGTCGAACACTTCTTGATGCAGGACGGAAAGCTTTTCTCGTTCGTCCTGTTCCCAATCTGGAGTTAAATCAATGGCAACGACAGCTCAACCACCTGTTCCTTCAGCCACTCCGAATGCATCCCTGCCGGCGGGGAATGACCACGGCTCGTTGCTTCCGAGTAAGCTGACTCGCTCGCGCCCTCTGTTCGATCCCGAGATTGTGCGCCGAGCTTTAGGCGACGCACTCAAAAAGCTAAATCCGATTACACTCGCCAAGAACCCGGTCATCTTTGTGGTGGAAGTCGGTGCCGCGCTTGTCACGGTCTTTTTAATTCGAGACCTGCTGGCCGGCCACCACAATCTGAAGTTCGAAATCCAAATTTCGGTTTGGCTCTGGTTCACTGTGTTCTTCGCGAATTTTGCCGAAGCTATGGCAGAGGCGCGCGGCAAAGCCCAAGCCGATAGTCTGCGCAAAACAAAGACTGATGCGATAGCTAAACGTGTTTTGCCCAACGGCAAGATGGAATCTGTTCCGTCGTCAAAGCTTCGTTCCGGCGACACTGTCATCGCTGAAACGGGCGATCTGATTCCGGGCGATGGCGAAGTCATCGACGGCATTGCGACCGTAGACGAGTCAGTCATCACCGGCGAAAGTGCGCCGGTTATTCGAGAATCAGGCGGCGATCGAAGTGCTGTCACGGGTGGGACCAAGGTCCTCTCAGACAAGATCACGATTCGCATAACTTCGAATCCCGGCGAGACGTTCCTGGACAAGATGATCGCGTTAGTTGAGGGTGCGGAGCGGCAAAAAACACCCAATGAAATTGCTCTTAACATCTTGATTGCCGGCCTGACGCTGATTTTCTTGATGGCGGTTGCGACGCTTCATCCTTTCGCTGTCTATGCCGTGAACTCAGTGGGGGTTGGCACTGTTCCGACAGTTACTGTGCTGGTTTCACTGCTGGTCTGTTTGATCCCGACCACCATCGGCGGACTGCTGTCGGCTATCGGCATCGCCGGTATGGATCGGGTCATGCAGCATAACGTTCTTGCGATGAGCGGCAAGGCCGTGGAAGCGTCGGGCGACGTCAATACGCTGCTGCTGGACAAGACCGGGACGATCACTCTGGGCAATCGTGAAGCGGTGGAATTTATTGCGTTCGATGGTGTTTCAGCGGAAGAGCTAGCCGACGCGGCGCAACTGTCGAGCCTTGCAGATGAGACACCCGAAGGCCGATCCATCGTGGTGCTTGCGAAACAGAAGCATGGTCTGCGCGGTCGCGAAGTCTCGGCGCAAAACGCAAACTTTATTCCGTTCTCGGCTTATACCCGAATGAGTGGTGTCGATATTGACGGGCGCATGCTGCGGAAGGGCGCCAGTGCAGCGATCGCCAACTTTGTTCGTGAACTCGGCGGCAGCGTTCCCGATTTGTTCAACGAGACCTCGGACCGCATTTCGCGCCTAGGTGGTACTCCGCTCGCGGTGGCCGACGGTCCTCGGGCTGTTGGGATTATCTATCTCAAAGACATCGTGAAAGGCGGTATGAAGGAGCGCATCGGACAGCTCCGCGCTATGGGCATCCGTTCCGTAATGATCACCGGCGATAATCCATTGACGGCCGCCGCCATCGCAGCTGAAGCGGGCGTTGACGACTTTCTTGCGCAAGCTACGCCTGCCGATAAGCTCGCGTACATCAAGCGCGAGCAGGGTGAAGGGCGCCTAGTTGCGATGACCGGTGACGGCACCAACGACGCACCTGCCTTAGCGCAGGCTGATGTCGGACTTGCTATGAACACCGGCACCATGGCTGCGAAAGAAGCCGGCAATATGGTCGATCTGGACAGCAATCCGACAAAGCTGATAGAAGTCGTTGCGATCGGCAAACAGCTGCTAATCACCCGCGGTGCGCTTACGACGTTCTCAATCGCTAACGACGTGGCTAAGTATTTCGCCATTATTCCGGCGATGTTCATGGCGACGTACCCGGCTCTGGGCCGCTTCAACGTCATGGGCCTTCACTCGCCCCAAAGCGCGGTTCTGGCCGCTGTGATCTTCAACGCGCTGATCATTATCGTTCTCGTTCCTCTGGCGTTGCGGGGCGTCAAATATCGACCGGTGGGTGCTGCTGCTCTCCTTCGTCGGAACATCCTTGTGTACGGGTTGGGCGGCGTTATCGTTCCGTTTCCGTGCATTTGGGTGCTCGACCGACTTCTGGCCATTCTTCATCTCGCGTAAGGAAACATCATGATTCAACAACTTGCACCAGCGCTTCGTATGACCATATTGCTGACCATTCTGACCGGCTTGATTTATCCTGCCGTCGTCACGGGCCTGTGTCAGTTCCTGTTTCCGACGAAAGCGAATGGCAGTTTGATTGAACACAACGGCCAAGTGATTGGGTCCAGCCTGCTGGCCCAAAGTTTCACGAAACCTGAGTACTTTCACCCTCGTCCTTCTGCCGCAGGCGCCAACGGTTATGACGCTTCGGCTTCCAGTGGATCCAACTTCGGCCCGACCAGCCAGGCACTACTTACTCGAATGAAAGCCGCTGCAGATCAGTTTCGGAAAGAAAACCCAGAGTTCCAGGGTGCCATGCCGTCCGATGCTTTAACTGCATCAGGTAGTGGGCTCGACCCTCACATCACGCTGGCGAATGCCCAGGCGCAAGCTCCTCGAGTAGCAAAGGCACGGCAATTATCGGTCTACGACGTAGCGAAAGCCGTGAACGCGGCCACTGAAGATCGGGATCTCGGGTTCCTGGGTGAATCCCGTGTGAACGTTCTTCAGCTCAATTTGGCTTTGGATCATATACCCCTAGGACACTAGACTTTTGGCCTTGAACTTCGAACAATCGGATAATAAGATTGTGGCCACGTCTACTGCCCGCCGTCCTACGCCTGAACAGATTCTCTCGAGTGTCGAGTCTCAAGAGGAGTTCCAAGCCCGCGGACGCTTGAAAGTTTTCCTGGGATACGCTTCGGGAGTTGGCAAAAGCTTTCGCATGATCGATGAAGGCCGACGTCGTTACGAACGCGGCCAAGACGTCGTAATCGCGGCGACCCAATCGCATCTCTCTCGTGACGTTCAGACGTCTATCGCGAATCTGGAGAGTATTCCGCTGCGCGACCAAGGCGGCGTGATGGTGATGGACGTCCCCTCCATTTTGCGACGGGCTCCGAAGGTGTGCTTAGTCGATGGTCTCGCTTACGACAATCCGCCCGGTTCCGATCATGCTAAACGTTGGCAGGATGTAGAAGAGCTTCTAGAGAACGGCATTGCGGTCATCACATCCGTCAACCTTCAGCACATCGAAGAGAAGCGTGTGCAGGTTCAGGCTATTACCGGCAAACACGTCTCTGAGACGATTCCGCTCAGCTTCCTGAACATGGCGGACGAGATTGTGGTTGTAGATGCGCCGCCAGACACGTGCATGCGCGTCACCGACGAGAACAATCCGACGAGCGTCCATAACCTGAATGAGCAGCAGCTCTCAGAATTGCGCGAGATCGCACTTATCCTAGCCGCTGACGTCGTCGATGAACAGCTTGAGCGGTATCTCGCCCGCCACAACATTGAACAGCTATGGGGTACACAGGAGCGTATCCTGGTTTGCCTCTCGCCTTATGTTGATGTCCGGCGGATGATAGAGAGTGCGGCCCGTAATCGTGACCGATTCCACGGCGAAATGATTGTCGTAAACCTGAATCGCCCCGAATGGTCTACCGCTGAGCGCGAGCGCATCCAACATGGCATTCAACTCGCAGAAGAGTACCAGGCCGAAGTCGTGGTTATTGACGCAGAGGACTTAGTTGACCAGCTTTTGCGCTTTGCCCGCCAACGCGGCATTACTCAGATCTACGTTGGGCAAAAGGCCCGCGAAACATGGTGGGAACGAGCGTTTGGCAACGACCTTGATCGCCTGATCCGTGCTGCGGAAGGTATTGACTTGCGGGTCTTTCCGCATACTTGACAGCAAATAGCTAGGCCCGTGCACTGAAAAAGACGCGGCCATGTGCCACATCTGGTCTTACGCCGGCTTTCAAAGCTGAGACCGTCTGAATGTGGTTAAAACCTGCTTGGGCCAGTGCCGCTGCAACCTCTTTCGACGGGTAACATCGCTCGTGCACAATGCTGGTATTACGCTGCCATAAATCGCCCTCAGTACGCTCAAATTGGATCAACTCGGTCGAGGCGAGTCGAGCGTGCGAGTCATAAAGGCCCCGAACAAGCCCGACGGCATTGTCGTTTACGGTAACGACCCAATTATGGAAGTCCTGGAAGTAAGCCTCTTCCAAATTCATGTCGAATACGAACAGGCTATTGGGAAGTAGATGTCGATGTACTTGGATGATCGCCTGCTGGAGATCGGCCGCAGTAAGAAAGTGATTGAAGGAATCGAAGGTGGATAGGGCCGCGTCGAATTTCCTGCCCAAGTCGAAAGACCTAACGTCCTGGATAAAAAAGGCAGCGCCAGGTACTTCGTTTCGAGCGAGGGCTATTAACTTCGCAGAAACATCAACACCGGTAACTTGGTATTCGCACCGCACTAATTCTGCGGTGACGTGGCCAGACCCGCAACAAACATCTAGAACCGAAGCGCGTTTTGGCACCTGTGAGAAAAAAAGATTCTCAAGAGCTTTACGTGCTGCGGGCAAATACCATTCATCCCATTGACGGTGGTACATGCCCGCAATCGGGTCATACGACGAGGACAATGCCAGTCAGCTTAGACGCTCCATTGCTTAAACGCTTCGCTTACCGACGATGAGGTGGTAAACGAACAGAACGAGAATCGATCCAATCACAGCTACAAAGATGCTGCCGATATTGACACCATTCACACCACTACCGATACCCAAGCTGCTGAAAATCCAGCCGCCAACTACGGCTCCGACGATGCCGAGGATGATATCCAGGAACAACCCTTCGCCCCTTTTATTCACAATCTTACTGCCGATAAATCCGGCAATCAAACCCAAAATGATCCAACTTAGCCAAGACATAGTTTAGTTATTGCTCCTCGATTTTTGATTTACCGCTGTTGAGACATGTGGGACATCACCATCGCCAGCGCACCTGCCCCGAGGGCTTGTACGACTTGCGGATGCTGAGCATAAAAACTGCCTGCCTTATCGACGATCGATGGATCGTTTTGCTGGGCATGTTGAGCTAACTGCTGTACAGCTTCGGGGCTCACCTGTTCCGCCTGTTGCGGCGTCAGTTGCGTGGGTCCCTGCCCAAGCCCGCCGCTAAGCAAACCTCCGAGGCTACCAAGGATTCCCCCGGCTGCGCTCGGTCCGGCTGCGCCAATAAGATGACTTAGGATTCCCGATTTCTGGTCGCTATTCGAGTTAGAGAATAAGCTACTCAGCATCTGTGGGAAAGCTGGTGTCTGATTTGAATTGAAGGCGTGAGTTAACCCGCCCGCCAAGCTTGATTGCGGTGCATTCTGCGCCACTTGCTGGAAATCTTGTTCAGCGTTTGCAGGCGGGTTCGAAGAGTTGCTACCGGCGTACTGCTGCAGAACGCCCATTAGGTCTGAAATTTGCATAATTGTTTTACCAACCGCCTCTGTACTTGGGGCGGCAGCATTTACAACTCGTAGACGCTGTTATGCCAAATCAAAGACAAAGTTTACGCATGCTAAAGTACTAGTCCTAACATAGTGCTACTTAGATTGCGCTGATTCGACCACCAGATCGTTAGTAACGGCGAATACATTAGGAATCGAGTTAGCTCGAATGCCAATAAGGTCCTTGTCAGCCTGATTGGCGACGACTCCTTCGAGCGTTAGCTTCCCGTTTTTCACGATGATGTGGATGGAAGGAAGAGCTCGATAACCGTAACGAGTTGACAACATCGGATCGCCGTAAATGGTCCGGTAAGCAGCCATACGAATCTGGTCGTCCATAGGAGATAGTGGCAGCACTTCGATCTCGTTATTGACCTGAGTTACGCCCTCGACGCGCTTCGTGACGTTGCCCGCGTCAGACTTCAAGGTCGGCCGAGTTACTTGGCCCATCAACGTAACCGTCGAGCCCTCGATCCGAAATGCGATGTCGTCGAAGATTCCGTAATAGGGCAACATCACTAGTTCATGCCTTACCTGGTGAGCAATTCTATTCTCGTCCGCGTCGCCGTTCACGAACACATCATTGTGATTCTTCGCCTTCTGTCCAAACAAGGCGGTTGACATCAAAAGTCCGCAAAAAGTTAATGCCTGAATCTGTTTTTTCATGGGGAAATTCTGTTCCTCTGCTTATCTTTTAGACGGGCTAGAGCCTCAAAAGTCACCTGCGTTTACTACCGTGTTGGCATCAGGCAGCGTGAATAGCCTTGGCTACACGATTTGCGGAGCGTGTGGCTGCCTCTTGTCCCCAATTTAGGTTGTCGCAGTAAGCGCCGGCGAAGTGGACGCGTCCATGAGGCTCGATGATGGAGGGCCAAAATTTCCTGAGTTCGCCCGGGCGGTAAGTCGTGGTCTCGCAGGCCACGCACCACGGGTCTTTCGACCAGTCGACGATCAAGGCTTTCTCGATGGTGTCCTGTTTAGATGGATAGTGTGCCCGAAAGGTATCTAATGCGCTCTTGGCGCTGATGCCCGGGTTTGCGGTTCCGGTGATCAACCCGCGCGGAGTATCGACGTCGTCGGCCATAGACCAAATATGTTGAAGGGACGACTTGCCGAATTCCATGTTGATGCTGGTTTTTTGTTCTTGCCAAAACTTTGAACGTGAGAGGAAGATGGGACGCGTTGCGGAATAGTAAGGTACATTTGCGATTGCCCACTGCTTTCGCTCTTCGAAGGCCGGAGTGATGGGAATCTGGCGCAGCATGATCGCCGACATACAGCAAACCAGATACTCGGCGTCGATAGTCTTGGGTGAACCAGCCTCCCCGTAATCGACTGAGACGCCCATTCCGCTGTGACGAATCGAAGTGACCGGGCTGTTTAATTTGACGCTGTCGCCCAAGTGCTTGGCGAAAGTCTCGGGCAGAAGACTGTTGCCGCCTACCAAGCGGAAGACCTGGGTAGGCCAGGCGGGAACGCCCCGTTTATTCACGATGCCAGCGTGCCATACGGAGTGAAGGGCTGATCCGGCACCACCGAAATGCCTCATGAAAGGATCGGAGGCACCCTCCTGTTTGAAGAGTTGATTCAAGCTGATGTCGTCAAGCCCACTGAGCCCTTTGACGAATGGCTGGTACTCATCAGTGAACGCTTCTGAAAACTTGTTTAAGTAAACGCTTTGAGCTTCCCACCAGGGGTGGCTCTTGAGGAAATCGATCTCACGCTGATTGAAGCCAAATCCCGTTAAGACTCGAGGGCTGGACAGATCTTCTTCGGAATACGCACGGCCGTCTTGCAAACGCAGCATTTGTTCCCGCCGATGGTCCTGCATATAAGGAAGGTTGAATTCATTTACATATCCCCAATAGAGCTCGTAGCCGGGCTTGGTGAACTGTTCTGCACCAGCATCTACATAAAGGCCGTCGGGAAGATCGGCGCGAACAGTCTTTACGTGTCCTCCAACCCGCCCGGACGCCTCCAGCACAGTCACGTTATGGCCGCGCCGCGCCAGTTCGTAAGCGCAACAAAGACCCGCGATTCCACCTCCTGCCACCACTACCTTTTTTGCCTTTAAAGTCTTATCAGTTTGAGCCAGTAAGATGGTGGCATTTGCCGCAGTCCCAAGCAGGGCACGTCGGGTCATCATAGGATTTAGTCTTCCGAGAGATTGTATATCAGTGGGTCGGATTGCGAAAGAGCTTATTGTGGTTCGTGTCGCGTCTCAATTCCGGCCAACGGCTGTGCTGCTTTCCGCTTCTTGTATTCAGTGAACATGGCTTTAGCTTGATCCTCTTGGTGCAGCCTGTTGTACAACATGGCAAGCGAATAACATGCATCCGCAGACAATGTATCGGCGTTGATGGCGGTCTTGTATTCGATGATGGCCTGCTCTTCATGGGCTTGCTTTTCGAAGGCTCGTGCCAGATGATAGTGCGCCTGTGCGAGTTTTGGATCGTAGCGAAGTGATTCTTGTAAAGCGCTGACTGCCTCTGCCGGGTGATCTATGCGCAAGTACAGGGAGCCAAGGTCGTGAGGAGGCCACGCTGAAGGGTGCGGCGCTTCGCGGTTCAGGTTCACAGCTTTCGTGAAGGCGACCAGGGCTTGGTCCATTTGCCCTTGCATATCAAAGGCGAGGCCTAAGCTGTCCCAGGCACGCGCGGATTTCGGATCCAGTTCGACCGCGATTTGTAACTTCTTTATGGCCTCCTGATAACGTCGCTGATCGTAGTCGAGACGGCCAAGCCAGTAGACGTAAAGTGACTGTTTCGGATGCTTAAGAGCTAATTTCGAAAGGATGTCTTGCGCTGGCTGATTGCGTCCCAAATTCACTAGGGACATAGCAAACGTGAAGGCGTCCGAATCCCGAAGAGGAGCAAGCTGAGCAGCTGTTTCGAAGTGTGCCGCGGCCAGGCTCATATTTCCAGCGAGAAATGCTACCGAGGCCTGCAGAGCTACTAACTCGGCTCGGGCACTAGGATCAGCGGCCGCCCGCTTCTCAAGAATTTGTTCTACTGCGGTGAAGTCTCGTTGAGCCAATATCTGCACTGCGCGTTCGCCGTTGTCGGGTAATGCATCTTTCAATCTTTGTGAGATAGTCTGGCTGTGCCCCAGTTCCGTAAACGCAAAAATGCCCAGCAGTATGAGCCGTAACACTGCCGGGCATCCTTTGCTGAAGGACTGACTAGTTAAGCCATCAGAATGTAAAGCGGCCTACCAGCTGAACAGTACGTGCTGCGCTAACTGTTCCGTTCCAAACACCAAAGTTCGAACTGCCCAGGTCATTGTTGAAAGGCTGGCAATCACCAAAAGCTGAGCCGTCGCAGGTGAAGTAGTGATTGTTGAACAGGTTGTTGATGTCGGACTTCAGGGTAAAATGCACGCGTTCGTTTATAGGAATTTCCTTGGTGATGGACAAGCTGACGTTCTTGTATCCAAAACCTCGATAGCTGGTGACGCGCTGGCCAGTGCCGAAGTTGTATTGAAAGTTGTTTTCAAACGCAGCAGGATTGAACATCGGCAAATTAGGATTGTAACTGCTCAAAGATTGAGCGAAGGGGCTCTTGCCGGGAAGTATATTCGGAATGCAAGCGGCTTGGAATTGACCTGGTACGTTGCATGTGGAACCCGTGTCGCGGAAGTAGAATGGCGCGCCCGAGGTGAATTTCATAGTCGTTGCAAGCGACCATCCGCCGACAACTCTATTGAGAAGACCATTGTGGGAGAGAAATCTCTGGCCCTTGCCGAATGGAAGGTCAGCGACGGCAAGTACGGCGAAGTTCTGGGGAATATCATCAGGCGAAAGCGCCTTGTTTCGGCCAAGTTGAAAAGGTGAGATCACTGCACCGATACCGCCATATTGCGCCGTGGCCTGGGTGGTCGAACTGGCGTTGGTCAGCAGTTTCGACCAGGTGTAGTTCGCGTTGAAGTACAGGCCTTGAGAGAAGCGCTTTTCCAACTTCATCTGCAACGAATGATAGGTGGACGACCCTAAGTTTTCGTTGGTACCAAAGAGTGCACTGCAGTATTGCGGGAATGGCAGCAGCGCCTGTGCAACGGTTGTATCGCAGTGACCTTTCAATTGTTGGTACCAGCCGGGATAAGGCGCGGGAACACCATCGACGGACGTACTTGTCGCTGTGAAACTATCGCGCAGCTGACTACCGAGGGACAGCTCTGACGGATTAAGAACATTAAGCGGCTGAAGCTGCGAAGGCAGGCGAGTACCTTTGCTGGCCACGTACGCGACACTGGCAAGAGTATTGCCGCCCAATTGGCGTTCGATAGTGAAGTTCCACTGCTGCGAATAAGAGCGGTGATTGGCATCGCCCGGGCGATATTGCGGACTCAAGCCGTTGTCCGCGCCAGGGCTTTTATTAGACGCAGTTGAGTAAGCAGGGAAACCGGAATCGAGGTAGAAAGCTGGCTGGAGGCCACTTACGGTGCTGGCGAATGATGGGCTTGGATTCAGGCCATCTAAGGACATGCCCCCGCCCCAACCCGGATAAAAGGCTTGCGTGAAGAAGATGCCATAACCGGTCCGGATGACCGTTTTGCTATCGAGCGTATAGGCTATGCCAATGCGCGGCGCGAATCCGCCGTTCCACACACTCTCGGGATAAGGCCGACCAGAGCTGGCGAAAGCCAAACTTCCAGGACGGTTGCCGGCGTCCGGATTCGGGCTGAAATCAAAGAAGGACAGGTTGTTGCTGGTCTCACGAGATGGCGTGAATCGATCCCACCGGAGGCCGTAATCAAGACTCAATTTTTTATTGAACTTCCAGGTATCTCCAACGTGCAGTGCAACTGCGGACTGCTCGGCCCCCCATTTAGGGATGTTGTAGACGTGGACGTTGGCGTTATCTACCGCACCAAGAAGATAGCTGGCAACCGGATTACCGCTGAGTTGGCCCAGGAGGCCAGTTGAAGCGGCGGTGAAGCCGAATGTTCCTGAGCTGTTGGTATTGCTGTTAAACACTTGGGCCAGATGCCGATATTCGCCGCCGAACTTGATGGTGTGAGATCCACGAACCAGGGTCACAAGGTCGTTGGTGATATGCGACGGACGGGTGGTCTTATTGCCGTTGTTTAAACCAGAATTACTGCCGAAGGTCGTAAAGCCGTTGTCGAAGTTGAATTGAGGTGGATAGGTATGACTAAAAGCACCAGGAATCTGCGGCAGATCTTTAGCGTAAGCGGCGTTAATTGAACCATAACCTTCATTACGATTTAGATAACCGTAAGCAAAATGATTCAGGGTCGTGGGACTGATGCTGCGATCCCAATTCGCACGGCTGACCCACGAATCCTGGGGGTCGGAAAGGGTGCTATTACAGACTTGAATCGGCAGCGCACAAGCAAACTTCTTTGGAGTAGTTTGACGCCAGACGCTAACAAACATATGGTCTTTGTCGCCCCAATTATGATCAACCCGAACTATATGTTCGTCTGCGCCTGCCAGAATGGAATCGGGGACCGGTTGAGGCGCGAGGTAATTGTTGATCGAACCACTGCTGGTCGGTGTAGGCAGATACTTTAGATATAAAAGGGCCTGTTGGCTGAAGCGGCCCGCAGGAATCATGTTATTGGCAAACGGCGTACGCGTGACCGTGCCATCAGAATGGACCACCGTTGTGGTGGGATCGTAAATGGGAATCACGTTTCCGTTGGTGTCGGTCCAATCCGAGAAATCCCCGGCTCGTTCTTTGAGAGAAGGAATTGTGTAGGTCGGGCGGCCCGCGCCGCCGATGATCCTAAAAAATTCTAGATCGGCAAAGAAGTAAGTTTTGTGTCGATCGCCATAAATGAAGGGCGCATAGGGAATCTTTGCGGGTCCACCGATGTTAAAGCCGAACTGATTTTCATTGTCTTTAGGGCGTTGGTCGCCAGGCTGGCGCTTGTTGGTGAATTGCAGCGCGTTTAGGTCCTTGTTACGCAGATACTCGAAAGCGGCACCATGGAACTGCTCGCCGCCCGACTTGCTAGTAGCAATGATCTGCCCACCCGTCGAGGTGCCATATTCCGGCTGGTAGCTAGAGGTCAGCACACGAATCTCACTTACCATGTCGGGCGTCATGCGATAGTCGGCGAAAGCGACAGTTCCGCTCTGGGCCATTGTGCCCTCTTGCATGCTGACGCCGTCCATAATCGCTTCGTCGCCCATTTTCAACCCACCATTGATGCGGGCATTGAAGCCTTGCTGGCTAGTGCCTGTGTTGACACCGGGCTGGAAGGTGATGAACTGAGACGAGTCGCGAATACCGCCCGAGACGACCAGTGGAAGCTGAAGGATCGTGTCGGGTGAAACACCCTCTTCCCGAACCGCATTGTCGAAGTTCAGCTGTGAGGCGTTGGCAACAACTTCAACCCTTTGCACTGAATCGCCGACCTTCAGAACAAGATCGACACGCACAGTTTGGGTTGCTAATAGTTCAATGCCCTTTTGAACGGACGTTTTGAATCCCTTCGCTGTCGCTGAAGTCTCGTACGAGCCCGGTGGGAGGTTAGGAAATGAATACAGACCTTTCGCATCGGTCGTGACGCTGAGGGTGGACTGACGCTCAAGATCGGTCACCTCAACGGCAGCGTTCGGTACAACAGCTCCCGATTCGTCGCTCACCTGACCGCTCAGACTTGCATTCTGACTTTGCGACCAGGCCGCGGTGGTAAGTAGGCCGAAAGCAACAACTAAGTGAAGACGGCGGAGAACTTTAGCTCCGCCCCGACGCACAAAATTTCGCGCGTCTAAAACGCATCCCATATTCCATCCCCCTTGAAAGTGCACGAGCGAATCCTTCGATCGACTGACATGAATCTACAACTGCGGTTGAATTGGATGAGAGTATATAACATTAAATTCGGTGGAGCTTGTACAAGTCACTTTTCGGAGAGTTGATCGGCGTCCTAGTATTTGTTGCGTGTGCTGTCTCTTTGAGAGGACAAAACGAGACAACGGCAGTCTTATCGATCCAGGAATCTATAAAGGCCGGCGATCTAGAAACTGCTTCCCGACTGCTAGATGAATCTCTGGCGGGACGACCGCAAGATGGCGGCTTGCTAAATTTACGCGGAATTCTGCACGCTCAACGGCGCGAGATGGCACAGGCGCAGAACGATTTTCGGAAGGCAGTGCGGCTTAGCCCTGAACTAACGCCAGCGTGGCAGAATCTAGGCCGCACTTGCCAGCAATTAGGGGAATTTGAGTGTGCGGTAGGAGCTTGGCAAAGTGTTCTAAAGGCTAAGCCCGGAGATGAAGAGGCTCATGAATCTCTAGGGCTGCTGTACGAGAGCCAGGGTAAGTTTACCGAATCTCTAAGAGAGTTAAACGCCGGGAAAAGCAACAACCTGCTGCTTCGCTGTCTTGATCTAAGCGGGTTGACTCAAATCAAGGAAGCGAAGGCAGTGGCCGTGCGCCTTGCACAGTTGCCCGACTTTACGGAAAGCGATTTGGAGTCTATGCTGCAGGTTCTGGATTCGCCGAGCTCGGCCGCAGTGATAGCTGTACTTGTGGAAGGACTCGACAAGCGCCGAGTTGCTGGTCTCCCGAGCCTGCAGCGATTGGTGGTGGCGTATGAGCAGCTACAACGACCAAAGGATGCGCTCAGGACCTTGGAGCGCGTGGCGAAGCTGGATCCCAATAACACAACCCATCTGTTGGAGCTAGCTCGTCTAGCGGAGAGCAACAAGGACTATAAAGGAGCGCTCGGCTATCTGGCGCATGCGCGAGACCTTGATCCAAGTAATGCGCGAATTCATTTTCTTTTTGGGCTGGTAGCGGGCGAGTTGAATCTGCCGGTTGAGGCTAAGCGGTCGTTCGAAAAAGCGCTGGAGATCGATCCAGAAAATCCGGACTACAATTACGCGATGGGGACAGTGTTCTTGAGTACGCGAGACGCATCGACTGCAAACCTCTATTTACGAAAGTTTGTGAGAGCGAGACCAAAGGATGCGAGGGGGCATTACGCACTCGGGTTGGCACACTTCGCTTTGGCAGATTACGACGAAGCGAAGCAAGAGATGCAGATCACTGAGGACGATCCGAGTCTTGCTGCCGCCGCCGAGTACTATTTGGGCCGGATTGCGCGACTCGAAGGCAATATAGATGAAGCGACGCGAAGGCTAACCAGATCGGTCGGCTTGATGCCCAGCTTTTCGGAGACACACACTGAGTTGGCGAGGATTGCATTGTTGCAGGGCCGTACGGAAGCCGCGAGAACGGAATTAGAACGAGCGTTACTGCTTGCGCCGGAGAGTTTTCAGGCCAATGAACAACTACTGGTGCTTTACACGAGGACACATGATCCCCGAGCGGGTAAGCAGAAGGAATTACTGAAGAAGTTAGATGAAGATCGTTCTAAGCGTGCTGAATTGATGCTTCGAGGGATTGAAGTGCGACCTTAGAAACATGGCTATGCCATCTTGAGACTTCGCCATCCAAAGCATGAGGCCGGTCAACCCGCAAGATCAGGACAGTTTTTCACGCCGGCAGTTCCTACAGACAAGCACTGTGGCTGCGGCCGGCAACTTGACTCAAAACCCGGCTGATCAAGTTGTACCTTCGCCTTTCACCCCCACTGCAAAACCCCGGCAGATCTCCGACAGTCTTTTCGTCTTTGAAGACACCTGTAATGTTTATCTGATTCGAAGTGGATCAAAAGGCTTGTTGATTGATTTCGGGTCGGGCGCGATTTTGGATCATCTGCCCGATCTAGGCGTATCGTCTATAGACTGGATTCTTCATACGCACCACCATCGCGACCAGGCGCAGGGTGACGAGCGGGCGATTTCGCGCAAGATACAGATCGCGGTTCCAGTACACGAACGACAGTACTTCCAAAACGTGGAAAACTTTTGGCGTAATCGTCGAATCTTCGACTTGCATTATGTGCGCAACGACTTCTTTTCGTTGACGCGAGACGTTGCCGTTGCGGCGGTGCTGAAGGATTACGATACGTTCCGCTGGAGGAATCACAGTTTTTTCGTTCATCCCACGCCTGGGCATACACCTGGTTCGATCACGTTCATTGCAACGATAGACGGAGCTAAGGTCGGCTTTTCAGGCGACTTGATGCAGTCACCCGGGAAGGTCAGAACTCTGTTCGACCTTCAATATGCCTATGGCGAGCATGAAGGAGCAGACCTATCTGCATTCTCGTTAACCAAGCTGGTCGAACAAAAACTAGAATTGCTTTGTCCCTCGCATGGAGAAGAGATGCGTAATCCGATTCCCGGCATGCAGGCTTTGATTGAGAAGCTTACCGGCTGGTATCGATATTGGAAGTCATGGGGCGGGAGTGTTGGAAACAAAGCGCGCCAGTTGACCCCGCATGTAATAGCGCATCACCAGACTATGTGCTCGTTTTACGCGATCATCAGCGATAGCGGCAAGGCAATGCTGTTGGACTATGGCTTTCCAAGCTGGAATGCCTTCTACACATACCGAGATGCGACGGATACCTACGACCGGATGCGTTTTCTGGAGCATAGTATCGATGAGATGCGTGTCAACTATGGGTTGAAGTCGGTGGACGTGGCAACTGCGAGTCACATGCACGATGATCACGTAAGCGGCTTTCCCTATCTGGCGAAAAAGTACGGAACAAAGATCTGGATCTTTGAAAATTTCACAGAGATTTTAGACAACCCGCATGGGCGAAATTTGGGCTGTACATTAGGCGAGGCAATTAAAGTTGACCGCGTCGTCCGTGATCGAGAGACATTCCGTTGGGAGGAGTTTGAGTTTACGGCAGTTCATTCGCCGGGCCATACGAACTACCAAATGGCATTGTTCAGTACGATCGACAATGTTCGGATTGGATTTACAGGCGATGCCTTCTTCCACGATGCTGACCGGCCATTTGAGATTCGGCATAATCTCATTTATCGAAATCGGGTGAATGTGGGCGATCATATAAAGTCGGCGGACAATCTGCTTGAATTTCAGCCTCAGATCATTGCGCCGGGTCATGGCGAGCCTTTCCTGCTAGACCTCGACATGGTTAGAGATTTTAGGGCGAAGTTAGGACAGCAGGACACCTTTTGCCGCGCGCTTGTTGCGGACGCTGATACGGACGTCGGAATGGACCCATCGCCCCTTGAGATATTTCCATATCAATCGGTGGCGGTCCCCGGTGAAAGCAGGCAGTTTGAGCTGCGTGCCCGCAACCATAGAGGCAGGACAGTGACGATGGAGATTGCCATGGCCCTGCCACGGGGCTGGAGTTGTCATCCTGCGGTGTCGAAGATGCGCGTTGGACCGCACGGCGAAGCGAGAACTACTGTGCAGGTGGAAATTCCCGAGGCCTATCACGCGGTTCACCAAAGAGTCGCTATTGCCGCAGATGTTTTAGCGGACGGGCGATACTTGGGGCAGATCGCGGAAGCCGTAATCGATGTGAGATCGGTTGTGCCCGCGCCGGCTGCACTAACGACTACAGGATTTTGAGCCAAACGTCCTCTAACCTAAATGACTTGTCCAAATTGCGGCCTTGCCAATCCCGACACTGCAAGATTTTGCGCTAACTGCGGGACTACTCTTGCTCAACCTACGTTTGCGCCTCCGCAGCCCCCATTCGCACCGGCGACAAACCCCAGCTCAGGGCAACGGTCCGTTGGACAAAAGATCGGCCTTGGATGCCTGATTGCGGTCCTGATTTTTTTCTTTTTCGGCTTATCCTGTACGCGGTCCTGCTTCCGTTCTCGTAGATACTACCGCCGCTACAGTTCCGTGGTTCGAGCAGTTCCTCAGCGTGTCGCCGACACTTCTCTACTCCAGCAACGCCTTGATGCGAATGTTCCTGATTTCTATTTTCATAGCGGCGCCAGGAAGCCGATGTAGCTGGATGCCGATCTCGCCTTCCATTTTGCGGTTTGCTGTGTCTTCGTCAATTAGGACGCTCATCACATGGCCATTGATCATTTGAACGAGCATTTCTCGACGAGCGATGATGTCGATCGCATTCCAGTCATCGTCTTTGATAAAGCCGCGTAACTCAGAATCGGTTCCGGTTGAGCCGATCGAGCCGGTTTTCTTGCTGTCCGGAACCTCTGCAATCTGTCCACGCAGAGCTAGAAAGCCGCGGGCCCGCTCTTCATAGATCTGCCCGGTGTACCGCTGCTTCAGATCGATATCAGCCTGGTAGCCCTTCATCACCCATTTCGCTACGTCGGGAAGCTCTAGACTCCGATATTGGATGCCGCTATTGCCGTCGTTGACGCCAGTGAGTCGATACTCCGCTTTGAGTTCAAAGTTACCGGGCTTTCCACCCTTCCAAATACAGAACGTATTCTGCTTCGGTTGATGATCGAGTGAAGATTGGCCAACGATCGCGCCGTCCTTAACAGTCCAAAAATCTGGATCGCCATCCCAACCGCTCAACGTTTTACCGTCGAAGATGGAACGAAATCCCGACTCCTCTAATGGCGGTACAGGAGAGCGTTGCGTCTCTTGAGAATGCAGTGAGCTTTGCGGCAGGGTTGCTGCGATCAGGATCGCTGCGATCGGGACAGTTGCAGATCGAATTGACTTGGTAACCAATGTGGGCCTCAGAATATCACGTCCCAACAGGCAGTCGCAGTGGTTCCGCAATGCAGAAAATTACATAAGCCTTCTCCTGGTAGACGATCTTCTCCGTATCCTCAAATACGTAGTGAAATGCTGGCGATGTCTAGAACGGCAGGGCCCTCCCGGCCACCACGACGTTTCGCATTGCAGATTGCGACCGATCCTCGAAGAATTGCTGTCTGCGGACGCCTTTGTAGAGATAGTGTCTTACTACCTAAGCCGTTGGTTGGTAGTGAAAGGTAGCTGAAAGTTTGATACTCGGCTATCCAGGTGGGTTATGAGAGGGAAACTCCATGATTGAGCGCGTCAAAACGTTAGTTTGTACTTTGATGGTCTGTTTTTTGATGATTAGTTGCAGAATCGCGTTCGCCCAGAGCGAACGAGGCAGCATTCGAGGAACGGTAGAAGACCCTAGTGGTGCCGTTATCGGCGGTGCAGAGATCGTTGCAACAGAAGTGGACACCGGTGTCCAAACTAAAACGGTAAGCACGAGTTCAGGCAATTACAACATTCCGCAGCTTCCTCCCGGCACATATCAGGTACGCGTTCAACACCCTGGCTTTCGTACTTTACTGCGAGAGAACGTAATTGTCGAAGTTGGCGGTGTGGCCGCCCTAGATCTGAACCTGGAGATTGGAAGTGTCAGTGAGAGTATGACGATCTCGACGGCTGCACCAATCTTGCAAAGTGAAACCAGCGAAGTCAGCACAACTGTCAGTCCAAAAGCTTATATTGACCTTCCGTTAACTTCATCCGGAGGGGGCAGAGCTCCTCAGAGCTTCATGTTCCTGTCGCCGGGCGTAACGCCTGGCGGCACCGGAAACGCCACAAATACTTTCGACGCGCACGTAAACGGAAGCCAGACCTTATCAACGGAACTGCAGGTAGACGGCATATCAACCCAGACTTCCGAGGTCGGCGGAGATCCTCGAAATTTGACCTTCCCGCCCGATGCGATTCAGGAGATGTCCGTTACCACAAGCAGTTACTCCGCGGAATTCGGCAACACCGGGGGCGGCGTTGAGCAGTTTGTCGTGAAGTCGGGAACCAATGGGCTGCACGGAACTCTCTACGAATTTCTTCGCAATGACGTTTTTGACGCGAGAGGGTTTTACAATGCGAGCACTTCGCCGCATCGCGAGAATGAGTATGGTTTCTCGGTGGGCGGCCCCGTGGTTATTCCGAAGCTTTACAACGGGCGGAATAAGACCTTTTTCTTTGCCGATACGAATTGGTACAAACTGCGGACCGGTGCCCAAAACGCGATTGGTTCCGTACCCGATCAGGCTTTCCGCACCGGCGATCTTTCCGGGTTAGTAAATTCCTCGGGCCAGCAGATTGTGATTTACGACCCGGCCACGACGGCTACAGACGCTCAAGGTAATGTGACTCGCACTGCTTTTCCCGGCAATGTAATTCCCACGAACCGCATTAGCAACGCTTCCAAGAACATTCTGTCGTATGTGCCTGATCCTAACCGTCCCGGCATCTACAATAACTACGCCAGCACCAGCAGCGGTACGATCCAAAACTATTTGGACTTTATCCTTAAGGTCGACCAGTACATAAAATCGAACCAACACTTGAGTGGGACCTTTATAGAAGGTAAGAGGTCGGACAATGGACCCTATTCGATTCTTCCTCATCCGGTTCAAAGCACCCGGGATAGCCAGTTCCCTTCCTACCTGGTGCGTCTCAATCACGACTGGACGATTAGTCCGACGCTGCTGAACACGGCCCGCATCGGATTCAACCGGCAACATCAAATTTTGGCGGCAGTAGAAACAACAAAAAACTATGGAGATATCGTCGGTATCTCCGGTATGAACAACGGATTCCCGGCAGTATCCTGGGGCGCCTTTACGCCATTGGCCCAGAACCAGGATCGCATTGAACCTGTATCAAATACCTTCATTTATGCGGACACCGTGTCGTGGACGAAGGGGAAAAGTAACTACAAGTTCGGCGGGGAATATCGGCGCTTGCAACACAATGGACGTTATCCGAATCGCGACGCATATTACGGCTTCAGCACAGCACAAACAGCTGATCCTGCCAGCGCACAATTACTTGGGGCGACTGGTAACGAATTCGCAAGCTTTTTGCTCGGTGACGTTAATTCGGCGAGTGAGTATATCAACAACGTGGTTGAGGGCGAACGCTTAAATTATCTCGGCCTGTATGCATTAGATGACTGGAAGATTACCCCAACTCTCACTTTAAACTTAGGCCTTCGTTGGGATCTATTTACAAACTGGAGTGAAGTTGCAAACCGGTACTCCATTATGGATCCAACGGCCCCGAATCCAGCAGCTGGCGGAATACCCGGTGCGTATGTTTTCGCAGGAGGCAAAGGCGCACCGTATACGGGTTCTAGTCAGTTAACAACGAACAGTAAGACCGACCTTGGAAATTTCGCTCCCCGGCTTGGGCTCGCCTGGAAGGCCATGAACCGGACTGTGGTCAGAGCAGGATATAGCATTAGCTACTATCCGACCGGTGGTCAAGGCGGCGGCAACGTTACTACAGTGGACGATGGATTCTCGACGACCGCGAATTTCTTAAGCAGCGGCGTTAGCCCGGCCTTTCAGTGGGACAACGGATTCCCGCAGAATTACCCGAAGCCACCTTTTATAAGTGCAGGATTGAATGTCGGCAACTCCGCTAACGAGTGGTGGGACAACGCCTACAAGCCGATGTATAAGCAGGACTATAACTTTACACTGCAGAATCAGCTTGCCGCTAACTTAGTATTCGACGTTGCGTATGTGGGATCTAAGTCAACTCGACTACCAACTGGCGCCGTGAATCCTGATCAGCTGAACCCCAAGTACCTGTCGCTTGGTGGTTTGCTGCTGGACGACATAAATTCAGCACCAGTTGTCGCAGCGGGCTACAGACCGCCATATGCCGGCTTCACCGGGACGCTTGCCCAGGCTCTTCGTCCGTTCCCACAATATATCGGGGTGGGAACGGAGAACTCCGCCAACATCGGGAACGCTACTTACAACGCGCTGCAGTCCAAGTTAGAGAAGCGCTTTTCGAAAGGCCTATGGCTCTTAGCGTCGTACACTTGGTCGAAGACAATCACTGACTCGAATTCAACGCTCGGAGGCTTTTTCTCCACCGGCGCACGTGACAATTACAACCGTAGACTTGAAAAGGCGCTGGCGCTCTACGATGTACCGCAACGGTTTGTGACTGCGTTCAACTACGAACTCCCGATTGGACCCGGCAAGGCGTTCCTCGGTAAAGGCCTGGTCGGCAAAATTGTAGGGGGCTGGCAGATCAACGGAATACTGACGTACCAAGCGGGCACTCCAATCACGGTAAGTGTCAACAATACGCTTGGCTCGTATCTCTTTAACGGGGGGAACACGCCGAATTCGATAGCCGGCCAATCTGTGGAACGCTCCTGTTCCGGCGGATTTGATCCCAATAAAATGAATCTTCTAAACGCTTCAGCGTTCTCGCTTCCCAGCGCGTTCTCCTTCGGGACCTCAGCGCAGGTTCTTCCTAAGGCTCGAAACTGCTCAGTGTACAACGAAGACTTCGGTCTGATGAAGAAGTTTGTCATCCGCGAAGGAATGTATTTTGAGTTCCGCTTCGAGTTATTTAACGCTTTCAACAGAGTGACCTTTGGATCTCCGGCGAACAATGTGAGTAACTCAAACTTCGGGCAGGTTACGAGTCAGTCAAACACGCCTAGAAATGGTCAGATGGCGCTCAAGTTTTACTTCTGAAAGTAGCTAGAGCTAAAACCCTGAGTAATCGTGCCAGCAGCTTTACCTGGCTCAGTCAGTGCTGTTCAGTTCTGTACCGCAAGGTTGGTCCCATCCATTTACTTGCGTCTCTCCAGCATGCGCGCCGGGCCGATATCCATGTAACATCCTCCGGCAGGGGTGAATCTGGGCTCCAGCGGTCGCTCTCGGCCCAATAGAAGACGCCATTCAGTAAAAGGAAGGCTGCCCGAAAAATGATTGACACGTAATTGGGCGGCGGAGAATTCAGCTTCATAGCCACAACTTCCTCGAACCGTAGTTCGATAGCGGAAAACGGCCGTTCTTCCCGCTGGACTAGCATGTGCACCGTTGTGCGCCAGTCGACGCTCATCGAAAGGTCCTCCCCAACGGAATGACCCGTTGCAAAGTGAACCTCTCGAACGCACCCGTCGTGAAACCGACCAAACAGGTCCATAAGTTCGGCAATGTCAGCTTCTGTGGTGAGCTCATGCCAGATACTTGGGGGACTTATATTCTCCATATTGGTTAACTCGTTTGCCAATAAGCGGAAATAACGCTTACTTGGGCGCGCGGAGTGGTAGCGATAACCAGGCAAGACCGATATCCCGCCCCATGTTGCTATCGGCTCCTGTAGGTGAGGCGTCGTAGAACAACGCGAGTTGGTTGCCCATCTTGACTACAGAGGGCATACCGATGGACCTCTTGCACCAGTTGCAGTTTGATTCATCCAGAACGACTGCGCGATTGTTTGCATTCCACTGATTCAAGTCCTGGCTCCAGTAAGTCCAGATACTCTCGGTGTACTCGCCCTGTTTGTCGAGCCCGATATGGTTCGTGAACAGAAACCAGGTTTGACTCGATGACTCGAAGTAAAGGGCGGAGTTTTCAATCTGCTGTTCGGGCGGAAGAATTGGATCGGAGTCGATCTTCCAGGGCCCATCCAGATTTTCGGTGCGAGCCATTCCCAGAGTGCGCTTCAGGGGCCTGCCGGGTTCCTCTGTGAAGGCCGCGGCGCTAAAGAACATGAGGTACTGAGATCCCTGCCTGACTATCTGACCAGGGCTAGCAGTGTCGGCATAGTAAGTGCCAGGCAAAGTCGTAAAAGGTGTCAATTCCTTCTGTTTCATCCAGGGGCCCGAAGGATGTCGGCTTTTGGCAGCCAGGGTGAAGTAAGGGACGGCCGGAATACGATTGGGTGGTGCGGTTGTCGTGCGGCAACCAACGTAAAACATGTGCCACCATGCGCCGTCGAAGATGGTCCATGGCGAACTGGCGGTACCCGAGTCTACCTCGCCTGGAGCACCTAGAGCGAGCACTGGGCCTCTCAGCTTCCAATGCTTCAGATCGCTGCTCGTTGCTAAGCAAGCACGCCAACCCGTTGGTCCGGCGCCGTCATAGTGAAGGTAGTAAGTTCCTCGGTGCTCGAAGCAGATCGCTTCCCGGGCGCCTAAGTAATCGCTATGCTTAGGATCACTGCCGTGCCTAATAATTGGTGAAGCGTCTTTTGCCTCCATGCGGATTGAGGTCTCTGGACGGCCGTCCGGGTATGACGATAGCACTGGCAGAGCACAAGACACGGCAACCGCCGTCAATCGAAACAGATCTTGCATGCTTATCAGTTCCCGAGTTGGAGCTGATAAACCGAGCCCGGCTTTAAGCTGACAGGTTCGGTCCCAAGAAGCGTAATTCCGTTTTCGTCGTAGATAGTTAAGCTTCCCTCAAATGGTCGTTCCAATGGCAGCTTGATCCATTGCCGGTCTGGGCCAAGCGCGCCTTGAGCTTCGTACTCAGCGCCGTTGCCTTCGGAGTAGCCGGGCTTCGCCGTCAACACCAATTTCTTCTGAAGCCAGTATCCAAAGATCTGGTTGCGATTGCATTCAACCGTCGGGCCAGCTCCATACAAAACGCCAAGCACACGATCCTTTCTCGTGACCAAACCAACTGCGAAGATGTATTTGTCTATCTGTTCTCCCGGACCAGTAATGTCAGGAGTCTCCAGCATTTGGTGTTCTTCTCCGAATGTTTCCCCGTCCGTCGAAAGACTGAACCAGAGTTTGTTCGCGTCTTTGACAGTCAGTCCGACATCGCCTTTTTTGTGGAGCGCCATTAGATAGTAGTCCTTCCCACCTACCTGGAATTTCTTAACATCGTTCACCGCGTGGATCGTGCTTAATGCGACACCACCGAATACATAGGAACCAGGCTCCTCGCTTTGCGCCCAGTACGTCTTGCCTTTGTCCTTCCAATTCGTAAAGTAGAGCCGGTACTTGGGGCCGTCTTTAAGGACGACGTTTGCTCCATTTAAGTCCCCTAACTTGTAATCCGGGTAGCCCTGCATGCGAACGATGTCGCTTTGAGTTGCGCGATAGGGCGGAGCTGACCCGTTCCAGGTCTTGCCGTCATCACTGCTTGAGAAATGAATCGGCTTGTTTTGCCGGTCGGGGTCGGGCCAGGCAGTTGCGAACATCTCCATTCGCTGACTGTCTAGCCGCTGAACATTCACGTTAGAAACGTGCACAAATGCGCCGTTGTGGATGACGGTATGCCGGTCAAAGAAGTCGATGAAGTCGGGCGTGCGCGACATATACACGCGATCGTTACCGCTTTCGGTTCCGTCCCAGGCGCTATAGAAGAACAGCCACCCCGACCCTTCGTCTACTGCGCTAGGGGCATAGATGTTGCGAAAGACTCCGCCCAAATGCGGCGCAAGCAGAGGCATTCGCACATCACGGACCCAGTGAAGTTGGTTATTCTGCCAGGAAAGTGGATTGAAAACACCTGCACCAACGCCTTGGATCTCAACTGATCCGAGCGGGGCTTGCCCCTGATGAACTTCGACCAAATGAAAGGTCGCGGCTATTCCGGATCTACTGTCGGCGAGTAGATAAAGGCAAACAGCAAACAGGAAGCCTAGAGACGTGTGCCTCATCTAAAGATGCTCTAAGGGGCAAACTACATGGAAACGTGAGACATGCGAATGAGCGAATCGTTTGGATAATAGTGATCGACATTCTCTGGAGTAATCAGCGCATGCTTGACGAAAACAGCGGGCGGAACCGGCCTATGGCTCAGCAGGTCAATGGCGACGCGTACTATGTTCTCTCCATACCGCTCCGGGAAAAATCCAACGGAACCTATTAATCGTGTGCCGCGCTCTCGAAGTTCCAATCGTCCTTCGCGAGAAGCATTTTGGCCCATCACTGCGCAATGCTGAGCTCTTCCGACTTCCTGAAAAGCTCGCAACGCTCCCAGCGCGCTCGGGTCATTGATCGCTGCGATCAGGTATCGAGTCCCTTTGCTTGAGCGAATATGTTTTCGCATCGCTTCGAAGCTCGCGCCAAGTTGCCCGTTACCGTCCAGATGAGTCACGACGCAATTCTCGAGGTGAGGCAGCACCTCCTTTGCACCGACCAACATGCCGGTCAGCCGCATGCGCGGAAGTTCACCGGCTCTAGGCAATTCCATTAAGATGATTTCGTCGGCTTCGCCCTGCCAATGCTGGCGTGCCCATTTGCCCAGGTAGCGACCTCCAAGCAATCCCGCGCCATAGTTGTTGGCACCATAATACGTCGCACCAGGGTGAGGTATTTCGATAGCAATCAGAGGAATACCGGCCTCGTGACACTTAGTGGCGATGATAGGCGCGACGTTTTCGTCTGTTTGGAATTCGATTACGAGATCGACCTTCTCTTTGATCAGCAAGTCTGCATTCCGCTGCGCAATCTTTGCGTTATACCGGTTATCGACGCAAATTAGTTCAATGCCCTCCGCCTCGGCGGCCCGAACGAGTCCTTCTGAAATGTCCCTGGTGAATTGATAGTCGGTTCCTTGCGCCGCATACCCCACCCGATATCGCCTTTGCTTCACGGGCCGGATACAGCTCTGATACTGATTCTCACCAACCTTTGCCACCATCCCACACTTCTCTAGCGTGTACAGGAGCCGGAACGCCATTCCCTTATTTAGGCCGGAACGAGAAGCCACATCGCGCAAGCGGAGCGTTTCGCCAGCAGACTGGAACACCGCGAGCAACTGCGCAGCGTGAAGTAAAGATTTAACCAGATACGGATCGCGAGAAACAGTAGATGTAGGCATAGCGCAAAACTTGGAGCTATTTGATTGGGAAGCATATCAGCAGGCAAATCGTTATGCAATACAAGATGTGATTTTCTGCAGTGAAAGAAGTTTGAGCAACAGATACATGATGCGACCGACTAAATCGACTCAAAGTCTTACAGCTTACATTTCGCAATGTGAAACGTCTCGGACTTCTACGGAGTGGTGTGTCGATGCGAAAGACAGAGCACCTATCTTATGGCCATGAGAGTTGAACAGCATTCGAAGGGGATGAAAATCCAGAGGCGTTCCCTGCTGAAGGCGTCCGTTGTAGCCGCTACATCGGGCTTAGTAGCCTCGTTTGCGAGCAGCGCGGAGGTCATAGTTCCTGGGCGGGTCTCCGCTCCTGTTAGTACAACGTCCGGCAAAGTGTGCGGGCTCGAAACCGGCGGAACGTGCATCTTCTCTGGTGTCCCATACGGGGGACCAACCGGAGGGTCGAACCGATTCTTGCCCGCAACAATTCCTCCTACTTGGACGGGTGTCCGACTCGCGACACAGGTTCCGCCCCGATGTATCCAAGCGCCAGGAAGCGTCTTTGATATTGCAATTGGCGACTATTTCTCGGGCGGTCAGAAAGATAGACTGCGGCTCGGGGAGCAACGCGACAGCGAGGATTGCCTTTATCTGAACGTGTTGTCTCAAGATGCCGACAAAGCCCTGCGGCGTCCTGTGATGGTCTACATCCACGGTGGTGGGTTCGCATCCGGGTCCGGTGTGATTGCGCTTGGAGCCGACAGATTCGTGCGCGAACAGGACATTGTGCTGGTGAGCGTCAATCACCGGTTGAACGTGTTCGGCTATTTGTACCTGGCAGATTTCAGCCCTAAGTACGCCGATTCGGGAAATGTTGGTTTACTCGATCTGGTACTTGCTCTGCGATGGGTTCGCGACAACATCGCCAACTTTGGAGGAGATCCGGACAACGTAACCGTCTTCGGCGAGTCTGGCGGCGGCGCTAAGATCAGCGCTCTGATGGCTATGCCGGCCGCCCAGGGTTTGTTTGGAAAGGCCATTGTCGAGAGCGGCTCCGCACTGCGTGTTTCTACGCGAGAAGAAGCGACTGAGACAGCTGGGAAGATCCTCGCGCGACTTGGGTTGTTGGATCGAGTTGAAGAGCTTCATAACTTGCCAGCAACAAAGCTGTTCGAGGCCTCGCGAGCTGATTCTGAGCAGAATCCAAATCACAGACTTGGGCCAGTGCTCGACAAACGTTCGATTCCGCAGCAGACATGGGATCCGAAAGCGCCCGACCTTTCCGCCAAAATTCCGATGATCATCGGCAGCTGTAAAGATGAAGCCACCCTCTTTATGGGTGGAAAGGACGGCGAGAATTTCAGTTTGAATCCAGACAGCTTACGCGTTCGTCTAGTCGAGTACCTGAAGCTATCAAATTCGGACGTCGATCGTTTGATCGATACTTACAAGACGGACCGACCGGCTTCCACTCCGAGCGACATCTTTTTCGCAATTGCGTCCGATCGCATGTTTCGAATCAATGCGATCACGCAGGCAGAACGCAAAGTGCAGCAAGGGGCCTCACCTGTCTACATGTACTCGTTCGTTTATGACACGAGGATCGAAAGCGGCAAGTACCGCGCATTTCACACTGCGGAACTTCCTCTTGTATTGAGAATGGTCAAATATCCGGAAACTGAAAGACTGTCGCAACAGTTGAGCGCGGCTTGGGCTACGTTTGCACGCAACGGCAATCCGAATTCGAAGGCTGTACCAAGATGGCCAGTGTACGAAATGCGTACAAGAGAGACTATGACTTTCGGGCTGGACACGAAAGTTGTGAGTGATCCATCCAGTAAAGAACGAATAGCCATGCAGAGGTTGGGACAGCGCGGATCTGCGCTCTAAGCGCGTGTTCAGCGAAGCGTTATGATGAAGCCGAAAGTGCGAGGCAAGTGTCTAAGACCGGCATTGATCATGGCGCTGTTTGGCGGGCGCGCCCTCCTCGCCCAAGCGGATCTTCAAAGTGTCTATGCAGAGGCTAAGCAGGCGCAACAGTCTGGCGATCTTGCAACGGCCGCGGTGAAATATCAGGAAATTATCAAGCTGCAACCGCAGATGGCAGAAGCCTATGCAAATCTCGGGAACATTTATTATCAGCAATCAAAGTTGAATCAGGCCACAACGGCTTATGAGAAAGCAGTTAAGCTGAAGCCGGAGCTCGCGGGGCCGAACTTCTTTCTGGGAGTAATTTCATTTGGAGCTCACAATTACACGTCGGCGCTTAATCGGCTTCATCGAGCCGCAGCATTGCAGCCAGACAATCCGTTGATTCACTCCTATCTCGGATACACGTTTTATGCGCGTTCTAATTTCCGAGACGCCGCCGGTGAGCTAGAAAAGGCAGAGTCCATAAATTCTGATGACATCGATGTTCTCTATCATCTGAGCAAGGCATATGGGCATCTGGCTGACGATGCCTATAGCCGATTACAAAAAGCCTTTGGCGATTCGGTGTACGCGAATCTCGCCCGTGCGCACGCCTACGAAACGCAGGAAAATTGGAAAGATGCGAACGAACAATACACCGCTGCACAACGCCTTTTACTCAACAATGAAAGGCTAAGATTCAAAGTCGAATGGACCGCATCGAAAGCCACAGGGAGCATCAGCCAAACAGCATCGAGTCAGACCGATCCGATTGTCGATGGGTCTCTGGCTTATCGAGAAACAAAGCTGGCCGGCTCCGAGCTGAAAGAACAAATCTCACACTGGATGTCAGCCGTCCATACATTTGAGAGAGAGACGGCCAAAGACAAGCCGATTTATCAGATTGCGGAGGGTTATCAAATTCTCGCCTACCTTACTGCGCTCGCCGTTTTTGATTCTGACCCGAATTCTTACCGCGCACACGAGTTAAAGGCTCAACTGTTTGAGACATCCAACAAAGACGACGAAGCCATTGCGGAATACCGCAGTGCGTTGAAACAGAAGCCGGAGTTGCAGAACATCCACTTCGCAATCGGGTCTCTCTACTGGAAGAATCAGTCCTTCGATGCTGCTCGAACCGAACTGCTGGAAGAGCTCAAACTGAATCCAGATCATCCACAGGCGTTGTATGAACTCGGCGACATGGCCGCAGATGGAGGGAACGACGGTGGCGCCGAGAAGTACTTCAATGCGGCTTTGAAGATCGATCCATCATTGGTAGAAGCGCATCTGGCACTTGAAAAGATTTATACGAAGGATGGTCGCTACGAAAAGTCGCTCAAGCAACTAGAGCAGGCGGCGGCATTAGATCCAGCAGATTTCAAGATTCATTATCGACTGTCGCTTGTTTATCGTAAGATCGGCAAGACCCAGGATGCCGATCGTGAGCTTGCCATCTTTGCGCAAAAGACAGCGGGCGAGAAGAACCAGAAAGTAGTTACAACGGCTCTTCAATAGTCACGTATCGATCAACGGGCATACGGCGTACAATCTGCCGCTTGCCATCAGGCCAAGCAATCGTAAGCGAGGTGACCGCCGAACAACTTCCCAGACCGAAGTGCAACCGTGGATCATTGACTGAGAGATATCCTCCGCCGTTGCGCACGGAGTCGAACTGTGTCTTGCCGCAGTAGTCCAGCTGTACTTGCGCCCCAATTGCGTCGCGGTTGGTCGTACGCCGATGGAGCGCAAAACCGATCCAGTGCGCCGGAGAATCGCTCATATTCTCGAGCAAAACCGGTTCGCCTGAAATTGGAAGTACAAGCAGTCCAATCTTCCCATTGTTGTTGAAATCAGCGGCGGCGCCTCCTCGATACGAGTGCGGTCCAGCGTTGCCGGATACACCGGGTACGGGAACAAACCGGTCATTCTCGTTCCTGAATACCACTATCGGCTGAGAGTAGGTTGTTCGTGGCAGCGAATCGGCGTTCGGGTAAACGTGCCCGTTTGCGAGCCATAGATCCTTGTGCCCATCGTTGTTGAAATCCACAAAACCACAGGACCAGCCGAGCCAGGACGTCGTGGATGTCCAAAGACCGACAGCGGCGGTTACGTCCTCAAAAGCTCCGGGAGCTTGCGATTTGAAAAGCGGAAAATAGTCTTCCGAAAAGGTTGTGGTGAGAACGTCCACCAAACCGTCATTGTTGTAATCGCCGACGGCTACGCCCATGTTTGCTTGTGTCTGGCCGTCTCCATTGAACGCTACGCCACTGCTAAGCCCCGCTTCTTTGAAGGTTCCGTTTCCTTGGTTGAGGTATAGATAGTTCGGGTCAGAATCATTAGCCACAAATAAGTCAATTTTGCCGTCGTGATTGAAGTCATCGAACACTACTGTGAACCCATGTCGCAAGTCCTTGTCTTCGACCCCTGATGCTTTCGTGACATCTGCAAAGGTGCCGTTCCCGTTTCCCCGATACAGGATGTCCGTCTCACCTTTCAGTCCTTTAGGACCGCAAAAAACAGGAAGGTTTCGGTAAAGACAGACAGGCGCCGGCTTATCCAATTGCAGTTCAGAAACGGATACGTATCCAGCGACGTAGAAATCCAGATGACCATCACCATCATAGTCGCCGAAGGCCGCTCCGGTATGCCATGCGATGGTCTGGCTCAAACCTGCATGCGAGCTTACATCGGTGAACGTACCGTTCCCATTGTTTCTGTACAGTAAGTCACGGCCGATGTTGGTAATCAGAATATCGGGGAATCCATCGTTGTCGAAATCTGCCACGGCAACTCCCGTGCCCCAGTATGGATTGGATAAACCGGAATGAGATGTTACGTCTTCGAAAAGACCACCTCCTAAATTTCGGTAAAGGTACACGCTACCAGGTCGGGCCGCAGGCGTCTTTCCTTTCAAAATCTCCCGAAGACTGTCAATGGTAGACCCATTTACAATCAGCAGGTCCAGTTTGCCGTCTTGATCGAAGTCCAGCCAGGCGACTCCCGATCCGTTGGCCTCGGGAATCCATTTCTTTTCAGGTCCCCCGCAGCGCATTTCAGCATGTATGCCGCTGCTGGAGGAGATGTTTCGGAATCGGATCGAATTGAACGGTTCGGCCGAAGAGAACGCCCAGACCAAGGACGTAAACGCACCCGCCAACATCAACGGGCGGGCGATTGCTGCCCGGAAGTTCATCGCGATTTATATTTCTCGAAGAGCGCGAATTGCTGGTCAGAGTCGTTCTGTCTCCGGGCCTTCTTCAGCAGTATCGCCAACCGATAGTGAGCCTCAGCATTCGTCTCGTCCATCTGAATTGCGTCTCTCAACAGTTTTTCGGCTTCGTCGTTCTGCTGCTCGGTGGCCAGTGCCACAGCGAGCTTGATTTTTGCTTCAACGAAGTTGGAATTGCATTCCAAAGCCCGCCGAAGATACACGATCGATTCGCGGGTTTTGCTGTTGCGAAAGTAGAGCAGCCCCAAATTGAAAAAGGGCCACTCCGATTTTTTGGCTTGATTCTGTTCCAGCTCGATAGATTTCAGATACGTCTCTTCCGCTTCATGCACGCGCCCAAGAGCTTCAAACGATTGTCCGAGTTGATTCTCAGCACGAACACTCGAGGGATCAAGCTCCAGAGCTTTCTGAAATTCAGTCGCAGCCGCTGACGGATTATCGGCAGTAAAGTACAGCCGCCCCAGATAGTAGTATGCTTCCCCATCTTTGGGCGACAGATTCGTTGCAGTCGTCAGGTGTTCGCGGGCTTTCGCTGGTTCGCCCAGCATAAACTCGGTCATCCCCAACACCTTGTACGCGGGGCCGCTCTCTGGATTCTGCTTTATGTAGGATGACAATGCCTGATAGCAATCCTGATACTTTCCGGAATTGAAGAGCGAAAGGGCTTGCCGGAGATCTGGCGCTTCCGCCTGCAACACTATTGGAACCGAGAGTATGGCGAAAAGGCGAACCGCCCTAAGCATGCCAACCAAAAATATCACCCTCTCGGGAAGATATAAAGACAGGTCTGTGATTATCATCAGAGCTGGCCGCTGATGTCTTGGAGTGAAATTCGGTCGCGAGTCTTTGCCGTTTTTGTTTGGACCGTTGCAGCACATGCTTTTGGCGCCAGTCCCTGTCTTCCGTGTCATCGTGCCCAGGTGCTCGGGTACGAAAAGAATGGAATGTCTCGCTCGCTCTCGCATTCACTAAAGCAGCCGTCGGGCTCGTTCACACATCAGGCATCCGGCACTCACTTTGTCGTTAACTCGGCAGGCGCTTCAGCCCAGATATCCCTTTCTCGCAACGGAGTCTCTGCAACTTACCCTGTTGCCTTCATGATTGGCTCCGGAATCCATGCCTCTGGTGATATCGTCCGCATTGGAGATTATCTTTTTCAGGCGCCGATTACCTATCTGACGGGTGGTCGCCGGTGGGCAATGGCTCCTGGGTACGAGTCTGCCACAGAACCCGACTTTACGCGCCCAATTACGGCAGAGTGCCTGAGCTGTCATACAGGCCGAGCACGTCTTAGCGGTCAAACGCTAAATCGCTTCGAGCCGATTAAGCCTGAGGACGAGGCGATTTCTTGTGACCGATGTCATGGAGATACTGCGGCTCACCTCGCCCATCCCAGTCGAGACACCATCGTGAATCCAAAACGTCTTATAGTGCGGGCGCGGGACAGCGTTTGTGAACAGTGCCATCTGATGGGAGAAGTGCGGATCCTAAATCCGGGACGACAATTTGCGGATTTCCAGGCAGGCCAAAATTTGGAGGACGTCTTTTCCGTGTTCGTACGAGACTCATCAGAGTCTGCCGCAGATAAAGGTTCGATCAAAGTAATCAGCCACGTGGAGCAACTGCGGCTGAGCATGTGCGCGCGGAAGAGTGAAGGGAAGCTCTGGTGCGGTACTTGCCACGATCCGCACGAAAAGCCTTCCGACAGTATTGCCTATTTTCGAAACCGATGTCTGAGCTGTCATGGGCAAGCTCTACTCGACACACATCCCAAGCCCGTTGATAACTGTGTCGGTTGTCATATGCGTACTCGAGAAACAAAGGACGGAGCGCACACCGTCTTTACCGATCACCGTATTTCGCGCAAACCTGAAGCGGACGCATCCAACCAAGATCCAGTTGCACCTGTGACAAAACTAGTTCCTTGGCACCAGGCCGCTGCGCCGTTAGCTTTGCGAAATCTGGGACTGGCCAATATTGAAATCGGAGAGCGGCAGAAATCAAGCCGTTTCCTGCAGGAAGGCGCGGAACAAGCAGTAGAAGCGATGAAATCTCTACCACCGGATCCGGTAATCCTGGCGAAGATTGGATTAGTCCTTCTAAGATCTGGTGAATCATCCGATGCGATCGAGCCATTATCTTATGCTGTGCGCCTGGAGCCGGACCGAGCAGGCTCGCACGTTAACTTAGCAACCGCATACCGGGATTCTGGTCAGCCTGACCAGGCAATTCGTGAGCTACAGCGCGCGATTGAACTCGATCCGTCTCTCGAAGTTGCATATCGCACCCTGGAGGAGATCTACGCACAACAGGATGATACAGGCGGAATCGCGCGAGCTTTGAAGCTTTACCTTAGTTTCATGCCGAACAACATGAGGGCTATTCAGGACTTGCGGAGGATCGAATTACCCACGCAATAACCTTGCTCTCCGGGCGTTTCGCATGAGTGACGTATCCGATCTAAGAAACGAATAGTTGCTTTGACTCGCGGAAAAGTCATAGCCTAACTTACGGCCTTGCGATCGAGCCAAGTTTCCTATGCGCAGAAGAGATTTCACTCAGCACTCCCTCGAGCTGATCCTAGCGGCATTGTCCGCCAACAAGGTTTATGGTCGAAGCTCTTCAGCCATGCTGGATGCCGCGAATGTCAATCGAAGTCTGATCGGTATTCAATACGAGAACTGGTTCACCCCCGGGAACGCCGATTGGTCGACAACGGAAGCTGTGCCGCTTCTTTCCAAATACAGTTCACATGACCCGGCGATCCTCAGAAGACATTTTGAGATGTTCGAATACCTTGGAATCGATTGGCTGCTGATCGACTGGAGCAACATGCTGTGGTCGAAGCCGGAATGGGAGAAGCATCAAGGCGGATCAGGCGAGCTGGAGAAAACAGTCGAGGTGCTCTTCAAGACGTGGAGTCAGTTGGAGCGCGAGGGTAAGTATGCGCCCAAGCTTGTGTTTATGATCGGGCTCCAGAACGGGCCGGCCATTCCCAATAGTGTGAATCGACTCAACGGAATCCTCGCGTGGCTCAAGCAGAACTATTTGTCGAAGCCAGAGTATAAGAATGCCTGGCTCTATTATTCCGGAAAACCGCTACTCACAATCCTTTACTGGCCTCGCGATCCTTGCTCTCAATTGGAAAAGGATCTACACCAGACAGCAATGAAGGCAGATGACTGGACCGTCCGCTGGATGTCCACCCAGCTGCAGGACAACCATGCAGACCGGTGCGGAATGTGGTCCTGGATGGACGGCACAATCAGACAGAAAGTGACGCTTCACAACGGTGTGGCAGAGGAAACTGTCGTCACACCGGCTTGTTTCCCGTTTCCCGC
Organism: Bryobacteraceae bacterium; assembly: GCA_965214005.1. GTDB lineage: Bacteria > Acidobacteriota > Terriglobia > Bryobacterales > Bryobacteraceae > Bog-105. The sequence goes on along the minus strand of CBDCAQ010000014.1, from coordinate 5,171,271 downwards.
AAAGGGCTGGCTGCATCCCGGGGCGACCGGTCGGGATAACGGTGCTCCATATATCGAGAGTTGGAAAGTTGCGTTCGAGAATCGTCCCAAATTTATTCAGATTCATCAGTGGAATGAATTTGCCGGCCAGAAGGAAGGACAAGGTTTTCCGGTGGATTATTGGGGAGAATCTGGAAAGGTTGCTCAGCCGAGCCAAAGTGTATTTGGTGACGAATACAACGTCGATCTCAGTGACGATATCGAACCGACATCCAGGACCGGTTGCGGCTATCGTGGGTGCGGTGGCTGGGGCTACTACTACGTGAACCTGACCAAGGCGTTGATCTCGCTTTATCGGAAAGAGACACCAGACATTACGGTCTTGGCGGCTTCACTTTCGCGAAAGTCCTCAGGCGAGAAAGGAACTCGCGTGAAATGGAACTTCGTTGGCGCAGCGCCCCGAAGTTTCACTATCTCTCTAGGTGGACAGGTTTTGGCTAAGAACATCACCGTGTCCGAGTACGCCCTCGATCTGCGCAACTTTCAGCCTGGCCAGTACACAATCAGCGTACTGGCGGAGGGCGCTCACACATATTTCGATCTAGATCCGGATCATCTGACCAAGCGATCGCCTCATCCGCTGCCCGTGTCTTCTCAAGTGAGTGTTGATATTCGTAAGTAGAAATTAGCTCGACTCAATTTGCAATGCGAAATGGACTACAACCCTGCGCGCAATCTAGAAACCTGTTACGCAGTTGTTGGCTCATCGCTTTTGTCACTCTGAATGTGGCGGGTTCGCCCTCACAGCGCTGTGCCATCTGCCATCCGAGAGAAGTTCAACAGTATGGGCGCACCGGCATGGCGCGCTCTATGAGCGTACCTCAAGATCAGCCATCCGGAGCCTTCATACATCGCACGTCGGGAACTAAATTTGAGTCGCGCTTCCTATCTGGCGCGATGACCCAAACAGCCGAGCGCGGTGGCATCTGGGCTGAGTATCCCATCGCGTACGTGATCGGTTCCGGCAATCACGCATTCGCTTACTTAATTCGCATTGGCGATTTTCTTTTCCAGTCACCCGTTTCCTACTACACGAAACGCAACGTATGGGCGATGGCGCCAGGATTCGAGCAAGACCGCGAACCGGACTTCACCAGACCAGTCAGCGCAGAATGCCTTCTGTGCCATTCGGGAACTTCATTTCCAGTGGGCGGCATCAACCGTTATAAACCTCCCATCATTGGCGAACTTGCAATCTCGTGTGAACGTTGTCACGGGTCAACTGATGCCCATGTGCAGCATCCTTCACGCACGAACATAGTCAATCCCGCGCGTCTTTCGCCAGGAGCTCGAAATAGTGTGTGCGAGCAATGCCATTTGACAGGCGAGGCCAGGATTCTCAATCCAGGTCACACCTTGGCTGATTTTCAAGTGGGGAAGGAGCTGGAATCTGCGTTTTCTGTCTACGTCTTTGATGTACCGAAGTCGGCGAAAGCCGACGAAAGTATCAAAGTGGTGAGCCATGCCGAGCAACTGCGAAAGAGCGTTTGCGCGCGCAGTAGCGACGAACGTCTATGGTGCGGAACTTGCCACGATCCTCACAACTTTCCTGTCGATAAGAAGGCCTTTTACCGTGAAAAATGTCTGTCCTGCCATGGTGGCCAGCAACTCGCTGCAAAGCATCCTGTCGCGTCTGATGACTGCGTGAGTTGTCATATGCCGTCGCGCCCGGCTAAAGACGGAGGGCACACAGCATTTACAGATCATCGGATAATGAAGCGTCAGGAGGTCGGCGTTGATCGGTCCATGCAACGATTGGTGGCCTGGCGGGAACCTGATTCGAGCCTCGCCGAACGCAATCTCGCGCTGGCGTATCTGGCTGTGGGAGAACAGATCGATTCGGCGACGCTTCTCGGGAAATCTGCGGAAATGCTCACCAAGGCTGAGCTGTCGTTCAGCACGGATCCTGAAGTACTCAATGGCTTGGGAATCTTACTGCTCAGGCAGGGAAGGACGGCCGAGTCCATCAATGCTTTGGAACGCGCGCTCAAAATTGTTCCTCTATCGGCTCCGTACCACATTAATTTAGCCACCGCACTAATGCAGGAAGGCGACCTTGAGGCAGCTGTTCAACAACTCAATCGAGCCATCGAACTCGACCCCTCGCTGGAGGTTGCCTATCGTCGGCTAGTCGAAGCATTTGCCAAAAAGCACGATAGCGCTAGCGTGAAGCGAACGTTTCAGCGTTACCTTGAGTTTCGACCGCAGTCCATCGGAGCTCGACTCGCGTTGCGCAAGCCTTAGGCTTCAGATCAAGGTTGCACGAACAACGATGTCGTTCGTGAATGTACCTAAATCGAGCGAAACTGGCTGGCCACCCTCAATCTGAATTCCGGGCGAGAACTCTCCCGTCACTGGAGAATACAGCCGCACGCTGAACTGTCCAGGCGGCAGCAACAGTGTGACTTTACCTGTTATCGGACTGCCTGCGGATGAATTTGTCACTTCGCGATTGTCACCCAAATACAAGGCGTAATCGCGGTTATGAGTTACCAAGGCTGCACAAGCCAGGCGCTCGGGAGTCTTTTGCACCCAAGCGAGATCGGGTGCACTGTGAACGAAGTCAAAGCCGGTCATGAACTCAGACAAATGCTGCATCCACAGACGGATTCCTGTTTGCGAGGCAGCCGTTCCAGTTTCGCTTCCAACTGTGATTGAAAAATCGATGTAGTCGTAATGATTGCCATTGAGCAATGCTGTCCAGGCGCGCTTGCGATGAATTGTCCAGCCAATCTGGTCTCGGTACATACTGGCGGTGTTGTCTTCATCTAAGACCGTTGGCTTCCGTTCTCGATCCGCCATGCGACAGAAGTCCGCAACTTCGGACAACATCAACTCTTTCGACATGAAGCCGCCTAGTTGATAGAGCTTGCCGTGAAGCTCTGTGTCGGGTAATGGATGCACGTTCACGATGTCGAAGGTTGAACCCGAGTACGTGTCGTCGAGAGGGAAGCGGAACTTCGGAAGGTAGGTGAAAGCTTGTTGGCCGGAGATCAAATGAGGCTTGTTCAGCCGATGCATCTCGTCCCGCAGAACACTGCCCATTCTGGCCTGCCACGCATCGATATCGGGAAGTGCAGCGCGCCCCGGAAATCCGCCGCCGGGTTCGTTGCAAATCTCGTAATAGACGTTGTCGTATTGGCTGGTCTCCTGAACGATTTTGCGCGCAAACGCCTCCTGCCGCCGCACGAGTTCACTGTCTTTGAGAGATATATAATCTTGCCACTCAATCTTGCCGACTTTCTGCTTGTTGTTCTCCGAGCGGAACGGATTCAAAGCCCATACGCTATCTGCGTATGTGTTGCTGAATACCGTCAATTCCACTACGATTCCGCGCTTCGATGCGGCATCCAGGAAAATATGCAATCGGTCGAAATATTCGGGGTTCCATTGATCGAGGTCATAGATCGGCTCTCCATCCATTGCCTTCCCTGGTCCAGTACGAGGAAAAGGCGAGATGTAGTCCGGCGATTCCGGCTTGCATGGAGAGGACGGATTTCGCGAGCTCTGTTGTTCGCGAAACAGGAGAAAAGTTCGCGTGAGGGTGATTTTGTGCTTTGCAGCATCGTCCAGATATTTCACATAGTCAAACGGCCGGTTCATCACTGAACCATAATGCTCACTCGCTGTAATCAACGCGAGCGGCTTCCCGCGAAACAGAAAGTAGTGTGGATTATCAGGATGGATGCTTATCGCCGGGCCTTGTGCCGATGCCAAGCCAGCGATTAACAAGCCGGCAGCGGATAAGAGGCATACACGATAGGAAGAGCTCACTGGTGCATCATAAGAACCGGCTACGACAAGAGTCAATAATTTTCCGTTATCGGAATTTGATCGTCATTGTTACTCTAGCTCCGTGTTGTGCTTATGAATCCGAATCCTGCATTGGGCGTTCTCTTTCACTGGCTAGGCGGGTTTGCCTCAGCCAGTTTCTATGTCCCTTATCGTTTTGTGAAAGTTTGGTCTTGGGAGACCTACTGGCTCGCGGGCGGATTGTTTAGTTGGGTATTTGCTCCTCTGATCATCGCTTCTCTTCTTACGAATGATCTGTTCACCGTGCTTCGCCAGACTCCGGGCAGCACACTTTTCTGGTGCTATTTTTTCGGACTGCTTTGGGGCTTTGGTGGATTGACTTTTGGACTCACGATGCGATATCTGGGTCTGTCTCTGGGTGTCGCGGTGGCGCTAGGATATTGCGCGGCTTTTGGAACGCTGGTACCGCCAATCTTCAGAGGTGAGTTTGGAAGCATGGTTCTTGGTACGACTTCAGGCATCATCATCCTGATCGGAGTCGCCATTTGCGTTGCCGGAATTGGCATTGCTGGGCTGGCTGGAATGTCGAAAGAGAGGGATCTCACCCCCGATCAAAAGACAGCTATCATCACTGAGTTCAATTTAAAAAAAGGGCTCCTCGTCGCTACATTTTGCGGAATTATGAGCGCCTGTTTCTCTTATGGATTAGCGGCAGCCGGGCCCATCCGGGCGCTGACGATTCAGCACGGTACCAGCGATCTGTGGCAGGGCCTTCCCGCTCTTGTCGTGGTTCTCTGGGGCGGCGCGACCACCAACATCGTCTGGTGTTTGATCCTAAATTTCCGCAATAAATCCTACACAGAGTATTTCGGACGTGCAACTTCGGCTTACCAAGAACGGCGGCCCCCAGTGCTCCGAAATTACTTGTTCTGCGCCGTCGCCGGCACAATGTGGTATTTCCAATTTTTCTTCTATACGATGGGCGAAACGCAGATGGGCGTTTACCACTTCTCCAGCTGGACCCTACACATGGCCAGCATCATGATCTTCGGATCACTCCTCGGTTTGGCGTTGAGTGAGTGGAAGGGCGCGGGCAAACGCACCATGGCGTTGCTGGCTCTCAGCATCGCTACTCTGGTGATTTCGACGGTGGTGGTTGGCTACGGCAACTACAAAGGAAACGAGTCAAAGGTCTCGACCGCGAAAGCTGTTTCGTTCGCAAAGACGATAGATCAGTCTCGTCGCTAGCGCGAACTCGTTTGCGTGTTTAGAGTCTCTAGCGGGTCCGCATCCACGTACTCAATCCAGCCGCCCATCATCTCATCTTCGCTCGCCGCCCCCCACCGCAGAGGTTTTTTCGGATCTGGATTTACAGGATTCGAGACAGAGTTGTTAAATGCAGCCAAAACCTCCAAACGCGTTCCCTTCGGAATGAACACAGGCTTCTCACTTCGATAGGTGAACTGCCAATTGAAATCGTAAGCCGGCACCCACAACAGAGTGTCCTTTTGGCCGTTAGGAAAGTCGGCGACGATACGCATCGATTTACCGCGCAAGTGCATGTGCGGAGTCATGCTGGTAATCAAGACGTTGTGATCGAAGGTGTGGCACTCGGTGACCGCGTGGTCAGCAGCGCCAGGCGGAACCAGGAACAGCAGATTCGAAATGTCCGTTCTGCGCGAGATCTTCTTAGGCGGTTCCTTGGCGAAGATCAAGCCTACGCTAGTAATGTCTGTCTCGGGTTTTCCGGTAGTGCGTGAGTAGTGAATTTGGAAATTCAACTTAGCGCCCGCTGGAATTTTTCGGGCCGTTCCCGTCGGAAAAACATCCGGCGCACGTCCGGGAAGATAAGAACTGATTAGATCGCTCAGATCTGATTGCTGCTCTCCCGGCAGCAGCCCATTGTCATCGATCGCGCAACCGTCATTGATCACCGGAGCATCCAAACGAATGTGTTCCAGAGTTCCGTCCTTCTCCCACAGCGTCTCCGCATAAGCAGCTGCAAGCGTCTTCGCCGGCGAGTGATGCGCCTTTTTCGCTACTTCGTCAATCACGAACACATGCGCATGATGAACGACTCGGCGGTTGCCGGGGCGAAGCTCTGCTGCAACAATCCAGCGGTCCTCGGTGAAATGCGTGGGCACGGCCACGTAGGTGTACTCGTCCTGTCCAGTAGCATCCAGCTTGTGCTCGGGAATCGGAAACACGGCATCGGGCTTGCCGATCTTCCAGCCATCGTTGAATTCTGGAGCTCTAGGAAGATCTTTGGGGTCGCCTTCCGCCTTGCTTCCTTCCGTCCACGCTTTAAGAGTGGCGATCTCCATGTCAGACAGCCGCGGATCGTTCGACCATTGTCCGAAATGTGGATCCGCCTTCCAGGGGGGCATCTTATGCGTAAGCACCGCTTGCCGGATTGACGCCGCCCAAGGACGCGCGTCCCTGTAAGTCAGCAGCGACATGGGAGCGATGTCACCGGGATGATGGCAGGACACACAATGCTGGTAGAGGATCGGAGCCACATCGCGCGAAAACGTCGGAGCAGTTGTACCCGAAGCCGGGACGCTCGCACCAGCTAAGGGCCAGACAAGTAGCAGTCCTAGAACGCTTTTTATGTTCCCCACTTTTCCACCTCCGGCGGAATAACTCTATGCGGCCCCTTACATCGTAGTGTCGCGCGATTTATGGTCGCGTACTCAAAGGGCCGATAGTGAACCCGTTTCGAAGTGCAAGACTCGACGGTGTTCCCGCTCAAGGCCCTGAATAATTGTAGGCTCACTGCAGATAATTGTTCATGCCTTTCCAGGAACGCCTGCAGTTTTGCAATGCACTACGGGTCCCAGCAATTCAGATCCGAATCGAAATCCTACTTCTGCTTTTCCTGGCACCTGGCCTCTTTGCAGCAGCTTCCATTCACCCCGACCAATTGCGAACTGAGTATCGCGTCAACCCACAAGGCATTGACGTGACTGAGCCGCGTTTGAGCTGGATTGCTGCCACGAAAGATTCCAATGCTCGGGGGCTGCGCCAAACTGCTTACCGGATCATCGTATCGAGTTCGGAAGCGGGCGCGGGACGAGGTGTCGCAGACTTGTGGGACTCAGGCAAGACGGCCTCGGCTCAATCCATACAGATTCCGTACAGCGGCAAAGCGCTCAGCTCCGGAACCGCCGCTTTCTGGCGAGTGAAAGTCTGGGACGAGCGCGGCCAGGAGAGTGACTGGAGTGCAACGGCTCGATGGAGCATGGGCCTTCTTCGTCCCGAGGACTGGCGCGGCAAATGGATCGGGAAAGATGAAACAGAGCTTTACAAAGATCCGAACAGTCCCTATGTTGCTTTGAAGCAAGCTCAGTGGATCACCGGAACACAGCAATCGAACACTCCCGGCAAAGTCGAGCTCTTCTTCCGTGGCACGGTGACTGTCCCGTCCGACCGACTTGTTAAACGCGCTTTCATAGTGGCTGGCGGAGACGCCGAAGCTGACGTCTTTATCAACGGAACAATGGTGACGTCCCGTTCACCGGCAGTGATCCCGATGATCATATCCGTTGGTTACTTGCTGCGCCCTGGCAAAAATGTAGTCGCGATTCACTTGACCCATGTCAATCCTGAGACGCCGAATCCAGCATCAGGACCGCAGGTCCCAACAACTCCGGCTGCTTGCATCGGGGCTCTTAAACTCGAGTTCTCCAGTGGTGACCCGATCGTTGCAAGCACCGACCAAAACTGGTTAGTAAGCGCGACTCGCCAGGAAGGATGGGAGAAACCAGACTTTCAAGCCTCCGCGTGGCAGAAGGCGACGAACGTTGGTCCCTATGGAATTCAGCCTTGGGGCGAAGTGGGGTTTAAGGAAGCACGCCCACTGCCCGCACGAATGATCCGCAAAGAATTTACAATTGCGAAGAAGATCAAAAGTGCCACCGTCTACTACTCCGGCTTGGGACTCTCAGAATTCTATTTGAACGGCAACAAGATAGAAGATAGTGTGTTGTCGCCGGGTCTCACCGACTACAACAAGCATGTCCTTTACGTTACCTACGACGTGACTGACAAAGTAGTGAACGGGCCAAATGCGATGGGCCTCCTGCTGGGCAGCGGCCGCTACTTCGCACCACGCCTCAGTGTTCCAATCGGCATGCGCACATTCGGCTACCCGAAGGCCGTGGTTCAACTGAACATCGAGTATCAGGATGGGAGCGCTGATCACGTCGTCTCCGACGGCTCCTGGAAGCTCTCCACCGACGGACCGATCCGCGCAAATAATGAATACGACGGCGAGGAGTACGATGCTCGAAAGGAGTTGATCGGTTGGGATCGCCCAAGCTTTAATGACGCGCAATGGGAACCTGTTCAAGTCGTCGCTCCACCTGCAGGGCAGTTGATCGCCCAAATGGCCGAGCCAATCCGAGTCAACGAAACTCTGCAGCCGAAAGCACTGACTCAGGTGCGGCCGGGCGTGTACCGGTTCGACATGGGGCAAAACATGGTCGGATGGATGCGCCTGCGCGTTTCAGGAACAGAGGGAACCAGAGTCACTCTCCGTCATTCAGAAACTTTGGATTCCGATGGTGACCTTTATGTCGCCAACCTGCGTTCCGCTCGGGCCACCGACGTCTACACGTTGAAAGGTAAGGGACCGGAAGTCTGGGAGCCTCGGTTCACATATCACGGATTTCGATACGTGGAAATGACCGGCTTTCCAGGCACACCAACGATCTCTGCGCTCGAAGCTCGTGTCGTACACGACGCAATGGAACCCACGGCTGATTTTCAATCTTCGAACGAACTACTCAATGCCATTCACCACAATATCCTCTGGGGAGTCCGAAGCAACTATCGAAGTATTCCGACAGACTGCCCGCAGCGAGACGAACGCCAAGGCTGGCTCGGTGATCGGTCGCAAGTCAGCCGCAGCGAATCATACCTGTTCAACGTCGCTGCCTTTTACTCGAAATGGGAATTCGATTTGGTCGATGCGCAGCGGGATACTGGAAGCGTCCCGGACGTAGCACCCGCTTACTGGACGTTCTACAATGACAACCTGACTTGGCCAAGCACGTTCCTCTTTGTGCCGGGCATGCTGTTTGACCAGTATGGAGACAGGCGCGTCCTCGCCCAAAGCTACCCGGCCATGAAGAAGTGGCTCGAGCACATCGGTCAGTATGAGAAAAACGGACTAATGCCGAAAGACACTTACGGCGATTGGTGCGTGCCGCCGGAATCACCCACGCTGATTCATTCCGAGGATCCGACGCGCATTACCGATAAGACGCTCATCGGCACCGCCTACTATTTCGAGTTGTTCAAAGTCATGGCTCGGTATGCTCGCATCCTTGACAAGCCGACTGAGGCGACGGAGTACGAGAAACATGCGCAAATTGTCAGCCTCGCCTTTCAGGAGCGGTTCTTCAAAGCTCAACGGGGCCACTATGATAACGGAACGCAGACATCGAGCATCCTGCCGCTGCAATTCCGGATCGTGCCCGAAGAGAATCGCTCAACGGTTCTTGACGCATTAAAGAGCAACATCGAGAATGTGAGCCACGGTCACGTGGGCACGGGACTCGTCGGCGCTCAGTGGTTAATGCGCACGCTCACCGACAATGGCTTGGGCGATGTTGCATACCAGATTGCCACGCAAAAGACCTATCCGGGTCTCGGTTATATGGTCGAGCAAGGAGCCACTACCGTTTGGGAGCTTTGGAATGGCAATACGGCCGATCCGGCAATGAATTCAGCTAATCACGTCATGCAAATCGGAGACGTCGGTGTCTGGCTGTATGAATACCTTGTGGGGATTCGAGCTGATCCTGAAAAACCAGGTTTTCAGCACGTTCTGATTCATCCCTATCTGACCGGTGATCTCACTTTTGTCAAGGGCTCGCACAAGTCAATGTACGGCACTATCGCCAGTTCCTGGACGCGCGAAAACGGCAAGTTCACCTTGAATGTCACGGTCCCTCCCAACACAACCGCGACTGTATGGGTGCCCGCGAAAGATAAAACTGATGTGACGGAATCGGGCCACCGCGCGAGTGATGCGCCTGGCGTGAAATTCGTGCGGTCCGAGATCGGAACGGCGGTCTACGAAACAGGTTCCGGAACCTATCGTTTCGAGGCCGCGCAGTAACCTACAGTTTGAACCGAAGCTTTACTGGCATGACCCGAACTCTATCGACCTTAACTGTTCCAGGAGCCCACGGGCTCTTCGGACGCCCAAGTGCGTGGCGGCGATAGTTTCTGTGACCGTAGGATCCGGTCCAGCTCGGGTTGTCGAATCGGTTTTGAAATGTAGTCGTCCATCCCAGCCTCTAAATACTTTTCGCGGTCACCCTTCATAGCGTTCGCGGTCAAGGCGACAATTCGAATGTGCTCCCCGCTTTCGCGCTCCTGGGCCCGGATCGCCGCTGTGGCCTGAAGACCATCCATCCCCGGCATCTGCACATCCATTAAGATCAAATCAAAACGATCTACTTCCAGCTTTGCCAGAGCTTCCAGCCCATTCTCCACAATAGTGACCTGATGGCCGCGCTTCTCAAGAAGCCGTAAGGCGAGTCGCTGATTGACCGCGTTGTCTTCTGCGACCAGAACGCGAATGGGCGTTTCGGGCTCCTGAAGCTGGCCGCCTGCAGCAGGCTCGACCCGGGATGGTTCGGGCGTGGTCTGATCGCCCAACGCGCGTATCACTGCATCCTGCAGCTCACGTTCTCGGATCGGCTTCAGGAGGTACCCAGCAAGATTTAATTCACGGCAGCGTGCCAAATCTCTTTGATAACCCTCCGACGTGAGCATCATAATCGCCGCCGGGCCTAGTTCCGATTTCTGCCGTGCCCTTTCAACAAACGTAAATCCGTCCATCTCGGGCATGTGCATGTCCGTGATGATCAGGTGAAACCCAGCTCCGTTCTCGTAAGCCGTCGCAAGATTCTGGAGAGCATGCTCTCCGTCTACCGCCGTCTTAGGTGCCATGCCCCACGATCGCAACATCCGGTCAAGAATACGCAGGTTCGTACTGTTGTCGTCGACCACCAACACCGACTTGCCCTCAAGCAGCTTCGCATCCGGGAGGATGCGCAGCGGTGTTTGCTCCGGAGCTGCTTGCTTAAGGGGGATGGTGAAGTGAAACTGGCTTCCCCGTCCAACCTCGCTGGTGACCCAAATTTCGCCACCCATCATGTGCACCAGCTGTTTGCAGATGCTAAGTCCGAGGCCGGTTCCGCCATACTTTCTGCTGGTCGAGGTGTCTGCCTGCGAAAACGCCTCAAAGATCAGGTTCTGTTTCTCGCGTGGTATACCAATGCCGCTATCGGAAATTGTGAACTGTACAAAATGAACTCCACCCCTCTCCTGCTGCGCAGCGGCCACGGAGATCTCACCGCGCGGCGTGAACTTAAGCGCATTTCCTAACAGATTGAGGACAATCTGACGCAGCCGGTTGCTGTCTCCCTCCAGGAATAATGGAAGAGCCGGATCCACATCGCAGATGAGTTCCAACTTCTTCTCATGGGCCCGCAGCGCGACTGTTTTCAAAGTCATGTCCAACCACCCGCGCAATTCGAACGGGACTGTCTCTAGTTCAATCTTGCCGGCCTCAATCTTGGAAAAGTCCAATATGTCATTAATGACCACTAACAAGGCATCGGCAGACAACTTCACCGTTTCCATAAACTCCCGCTGGTCGTCAGACAGAGGGGTATCAAGCGCCAGATCAGTCATGCCGATAATGCCGTTCAACGGCGTTCGGATCTCATGGCTCATGTTGGCCAGAAACTCACTCTTACTTCTGCTGGCAGACTCCGCCGTATGTCGGGCCCCTTCCAGCACTCGATCTCTCTCCTGAATCTCATTCAGCATGGAATTGAAACCGTCGATCAGGAAGCCGATCTCATCGTCGCTTCGCTTCGTCGCCCGCACCGTATAGTCTTTCTGCAGCGAGACCGTCTTGGTGATCTCTGCCAGTTCTACGATTGGCAGCGATATGATTTTCTGCAGGCGCGACGCAAGTACGAACGAAGCGATCAGGGTGCCGAGCCCAACTGCAAGCAGCATGCTCACGTAGCGGATCAGCCGTTGCCTTAAATCGGAGAGGTCGTCCAGGATGTATACCGTCCCGAGCTTTTCGCCGCCTAGAACAATCTGTCGAAAAAGTACGAGGTGGCCATCGGTGAATTCGTGTCTATCAACCGGTGAGTAGTGTACTTGCGGGACGCCGCTCGAAGTCCGCCGGTACTGAGCAAAAACATCTCCTTTTGCATCGAAGACGATCGCTTGTGAAATTTGCTCTTTAGAGCTCAAGGCACTGAGTACCTCTTTCGCCGACTTCGGATCTTGGAAAGTGAGAGCGGCCGTGCTGTTAGAACCGATGATGTCCGCTAGAACTGAGGTGTCATGAACCTTTGCCCCTCGGACAAGATACTGGTCATAACTAATGAATCCGAAGCACGCAAGGCCCAGCGTCACGGCGCAAACCGCCATGATCATGAACTTCAATTTACCGGCGATTGAGTAGGTCGCGAAGCTTTTCACAGACTCTTGCCTTTAGCCCGATGGTCCACAACGCGCGCAACTGCAATGATCTTTGAACTGATGCTTAACCGCGCTTCCGACGCTCCCTCTAAATTGATTTGAAGCCGAACTTTGTTGTCTTCCATCACAAAGCTGATGATGTCGGACGTCGACAGAGCGCCATCCGCGTCACCAACAGTAAGCACTGAACTTCCCTTTAGCTGTTCGCGAACACGAGGAGCGAACCGGTGTTCAGAAGCGCTGATGAAAAGAATGTTGCAAGCGCGCAGGTCCTGTCCCTGTTTGAACTGTTTGACCACTACCATCCGGCCATTCACAGTCTTTCCGGCGGCTGCTGCGCTTAAGAGATCCCCGACGGGGTCCTCTCCCAAGATGCCGATTACGATAGGAGCCTTTGTATCCGCGAAGGCATCCGCAGGCCAATCGACAAAGCGCGTAAAGTTGAAGATGTAGCCAGCTTTGATTGCGTCCCCATTGAGGTTCTCCGCCCTTAACAAAGTCGGTGGTTGCATGCAGAGGAGAGCCATAGCTAAGGGCTCAACGAACAAACGCCACCGCCTGAAGAACAAACGATCTAAGTCAATCCGCTTCGCCCAGCTTGCCACTTCATCGATCAGCCAGTCGGACAACCGCGCCCGGCTTTGGCCTCGATTCTGGAAGCTCATGTCAGAACCGCAAGACAACTTTTCCGTAAACACTGCGGCCAATCTGTGTCACGTTAGCAAAATCGGCGGATCCGAATTCGAAGTGGCGCGGGTCTAGAAGATTTTGCCCGCCGGCGCTGACCTCAATCGGCTGTTTAGGGTGCCAACCTAGACGCAGGTCCAGGCGAGTATAGCTGGCCACTTGAGGATCTTGAAGGCTACCCACGTAATACGCTGCCGTGTCGAACTCGAACTTGTGCGGCAGGTTGAGTTCCAGGCGTCCCTGCACCTGGTGGCGTGGCGCACTTCCTTGGCTTGACGCTGCGGTGTCGGTGTCTTGGCTTGTCGGCGCCGTATGCAAACGTATCTCGAAGAATGTGTAGCCCGCAACGAACTGCCACCACGGACGCGGCTTTACCGTCGCGGAAAGTTCCAATCCTTCCGTGTGGCCGGTGATGTTGGCTTCCGTTATCGTCGGTAATACCAAGTGTTCCGGCGCGGGACTTGTCTCGAAAAATGCGGTAGTTGGCTCATGCGTATGCCGGTTCGTGTAGCGGTTGAAGAAGGTAGCCGCGTCCAACGCAAGCCAATGCTTTATCTCAGTCCTATAGCCAAGTTCATACGCAATGACGTTTTCAGGAGGAAGTCGGTGTGTGCCTAAGGTAGACGCCAAGGTCAAAACCCCGTTCGAGTCCACAAACGCGTTATCGTTCGTCCTGATATCGGCATCCATGCGCGATGAGTTCTCTGAAGCTCTCGAGATGCCAGCCCAGATCGTCCGGTGAGCATTCGGTGTCCAGAGCGCGCGGAAATTAGGTTGAAGCGCCAGGCCGCTATACGAGTTGTGCTCCAACTTTGCACCTAAGATGATGCCGAACGTGTCGGGTTTCAGGGTGATTTCATCCTGGAGGTATCCACCAAACAGGTTGGTAGCTCTAGCCGCTGGATCAAAAGAGAGATTTAAAGTACCCGCCGTTCGGTCGTTAGCAAATCGATAATCGCCTCCCCAAACCAAGTCATGGCGCTTCAGCAAGAGGTGCTGCTGGAACTCGAAATCGAGCGTATGTCTGAACTCGTTCAATACACCCGGCTGTTTACGATCGTCGTATTCGGCATAGAACTGCGCCGTAGTATCGAATCGATCCGATGAACTATGGTGCCAATTGCCAAGAATGTTGCCTCCGCCGAGAGCGGTTTTATCTGCGAAGGTCACGATCAAAGGTTGCCCTGGTGAAGGTGTCAAAGTCGTAAGGCCCGTTACCGTTTGTCGCTCGCCCCCGTTATACATGTCCCCTTGCACCGTCAGCCCAGTGGCGCCGGAGATCTTTACTTCGGACTTAAACCCTCCATGGAAGAAATTGCCTTCGTCTTCCGCTCTGTGACCGGCAGCATCCTCGAACGGCCCGCGATTGATGTAATTTGCGAAGAAACGGTAAGAGCCTCGACCCCCCATTTGCCCGCCATAACGTACGGCGCCAGATTCTCGCTCCTGCGTTCCCCCGCGTTCCACAATCAGTGCGCCTTGCGTGTCGTTAGTCGATTTAGTGATGACGTTCACGATTCCGTTTACCGCGTTTGCTCCCCACAAACTGGCGCCTGGGCCTCGGATCACCTCGATGCGGTCGATATCTTCCATTAAGACGTTCTGCACGTCCCAATTAACGCCCGACGAAAGAGGATCCAAAATGGTGCGGCCGTCGATCATAATCAGCATCTTGTCCGCAAACCGTTCGTTGAATCCGCGCGCGGTCACTGCCCATTTGTTTGCATCCATGCGTGCGACATCTAGCCCCGGAACGATGCGCAGCACCTCGGGAATGCTGGTTGCGCCGGAACGTCGTATGTCATCTTGGGAAATCACGAAGACAGCGGCCGCGGTTCGGGACAATGTCTCTTGTTTACGAGTAAACGAGGTTACGGGCGTATTTGCAAGTTCGTCTAAAGAAAGCGCCGTAACATCCGGAGTGGAGCTTTGGGAGTAAGCACCCGAGCTTAACGTGAGTACACCCAAACCTAACAGGACTATGCTGTTCAAGAAACGACGCATTGAGGCAACATCTTCTTCTTCCGGAGTGGAACAGTGTAATGACTTGTCTCAGATGTTTTGATGTTCGGGCAAGCCAATGTCTACGGTCCGGCCAGTGGCTTTCGTAGTCAGCTAAAACTTAACTGCCGACCTACTGGTTAGCTTCTATTTCGGTTCGAAAACCAAAATGCCGACAAACAAGAGTCGCGTTTGTCGGCATTTTGGCCCAGCTTCAGTGATCAATCAGAATGTATTCTGAGATATTGGATTTAGCTGCGACTGTGATGTCGCCCTATTGCTCGCCGTTGTTACTAATCGTCGTTGATTCGGCTCCTGTTGTGGAACTTGCAGCCGATACAGCGTCAGTTCCCCACATCGCCTTTGAGGCAGAAGTCGTAGTAGTCCCCCACATGGCCTTGGTTCCCCAGATTGCCTTGTCAGAATTGATGACCGATGAACCCCAGATCGAGTCCGTACCCCACATAGCTTTGGTACCCCACATAGCTTTGGTGCCCCACATGGCTTTGTTGGCGAATATGCTGGAGGGATCATAGGTGAGAGACACCTCGCCTGTCGTCCCGTCATACTGTGCCACAGGAGACATCGCCGTTACACCAGCCGGCACGGCATCGATAGTAGCCAAAGCGGCTCCCAGGTCGAGATACCCAGCACCTACCGTAAACAGGTCGTAGTAGCTTGTGAACGTCTGGTTAGTGGTTGGATCCGTGACAGTGCTAGAGCTCGGAAAAGTCTTGTATGCCGTCTGCATCAGCAGTAGCTTCACCTGGTCTGGGGTGAGGCCTGGCCTCGCCTGGAGAAGGTCCGCTGCCGCGCCGCTGACTACCGGGGCCGCCATGCTGGTACCGCTCAGCATGAAAAAACCGGCGGAGGTTTTCTTTCCCTGTCCATTGTTGGTATTTGCGTAGTAAGACTGAGCGACCGAATTTGCAGGATTTTGAGCCGCCAAGGTACTATCGTTAGCAAGCAGCGAGACCACACGGTTACCCGGGGCCACAATGTCAGGCTTAACAATATGATCGATCGTAGAAGGCCCTTTCGAGCTATAAGTGGCAATCAGGTCGTCGGCTCGGTTTGGAGTGCCTAAGGTTTTCATGGCGCCTACCGTGATCACGTATGGATCGTTACCTGGCGCAGTAATCGTGCCGTAACCTTCGTTGCCGTAAGTGTTATCCCGCCCTTCATTTCCTGCAGCAACTACCACGACGATACCTGACTTCCAAGCCGCTTCGACCGCTTGGCAGAGTGGGTCCACCTCGTAGCTCTCATAAACGGATCTTCCTAGCGAAATGTTGATGACTCTGATGTTATAAGTACTTTTGAGAGTAATGGCACGATCGATAGCAGCGATCACCTGACTGTCACTCCCCTGTCCCGCGCTGTCCAGTACGCGAAGGTCAATCAGGTTGGCGCCAGGAGCAATGCCTACGAAGTTCCGGGTGTAGGAACTAATCTTGCCCGTCGCATTGCTCGTGCTGCTCCCGTTAGAGGCAATAATTCCAGCAACATGCTGTCCATGCCCGAAAGCATCGTGACCCGAGTCTTTCCCGCTAGTTCCGGTGAAATCTTCTGTGTAAACGATGTTGGATATGTTCGGGTCAGGGTTGATTCCGCTGTCAATGAGGGCCACACCGACGCCCGCTCCGGTCCATGAGGCACCCCAAGCCGCCGACGCGTTCACAGCCGCAGCCGAATTGTCGAGCTTATGCCCAACCTTACGATCCACAGAGACGTACTTTACGTCCAGGTTTGAACCCAAGCTGGGTAAGGCTGATGCCGGGATGCGGTAAACGCCCTGGCGTAATGACTGAAATTCAGAGACGGTCGTGCCGCCAAGCGCGCCAATAACCTGGCTCGTAGCAGTTCCAACTGGAACATTCCATTGAACAATTACGTTTAGAAACGTTTTAGGGTCTACTGCGATTGTGTCGCCCGAGACCTTCGGGCGCTGGCCGGCTATAGCTCCAGATGTAAGTGCTAATGCTAAGAAAGCGGTAGCTATTTTCCTCATGGGTCCTCTATTTAAATCGGTGGTGTCTTCTCCAATTCACCTATCGACACAAGCGAGGAAACCTATAGGGTTTTTCTTGCTGGACCCACGAATCCCTGGTAGTAGCGTGACTAATTAGTCTTAAGTGCTTGGCGAACTGGATACGCATAAGACCCATTCAAAATTCATAAGCTCACTGACGCTCCTTACACCTGCAAATGAGAGCTTTGAGGACAGCAAGCAACAGATATAAGTGTCTGATCCGACGCGTGTGAGAGCGCACTTAGTAACCCGGGTCAACCTACAAGACCATGCCAGTATTCGAGCCGCCTGCAGCGCTTAATAAACGCGCGCGTTTAGCTCTTCTGGGGGCTCTCACTAGCGGTTGTGCGGCTTCGCTCTTTGCCGGATCCCAGCCTACTCCGCTTTTTAAGCCTTTCAACGTTCTCTTGCCTGATCAGTATGTTCGGAGGAGCTGGCAAACCGAAGAAGGTCTTCCTCAAAACTCGGTCTATGCAATTGCACAAACGTCCGACGGCTACGTCTGGCTGGGCACGGAGGGTGGACTTGCCCGCTTCGATGGCCTAGAATTTACTACCTTCGAAACAAGCAACACGCCCCTACTAGCAAAAAGCGAGATCACAGCCTTGCTGGTCGACCGCAACCAAACCCTCTGGGTCGGAATGCACGGCGGCGGACTCATCTGTTACCGCAATAATCGCTTCGAGCCCTCCCCGTGGAAAGGACGCTTTGCTGGCGAAACCATTCTGTCCCTCCACGAGGATCGGCGGGGAGGCTTCTGGATCGGTACGGAAGGATCTGGCCTCTTTCGATATAGCGGAGGCAAACTTGCCCAATTCGGCAAGGCTGAAGGACTCCCTGCTAACTCGGTTTTGTCGATTGCTTCCGATAGTGCTAACAACGTATGGATTGGTACTCAGCATGGACTCGGCCGACTTCCTCGTGGCGGCTCTCATATCGCTGCTGTGCCTCTCAGGCTCAGCAACGACGAGGTTCGTTCGCTGTATGTCAACAGTAAAGACAGAGTCTGGGTTGGAACTCGCAGCGGGTTGGCTTCCGGAGGAGGCGCAAGTGCTGAGCCTTTACGACCTTTAACAGCACTCAACAGCTACACCGTTTCGGCCATTACGGAAGACCACTCTCACACTCTTTGGGTCGGTAGTTCTGATGCTGGTCTAGGCCAACTTGTCGACGGTAAGTTTCGTAAGCTCGACAAATCTACCGACATATCCGCTCTACTCGAGGACAAGGCTGGCACGTTATGGATTGGCACCAGTGCCGGAGGGTTAATTTCGCTTAGACAGGGCGTCTTTACCGCCCTAACAGCCTCGCAGGGCTTGGCCAGTGATGTTAGCCTCGCTACCTATCAGGATCGCGCTGGCACCATGTGGATCGGATCCGAGGGCGGTCTTACCCGATGGGCATCGGGCGTTTCTACTAAATTCACGAACAAGGAAGGTCTGCCAGACAATTTGGTCTTTTCTATCACCGAGGACGGCTCCGGAACGCTATGGGTAGGCACGAGGAAAGGTCTGGCCCGTAAAGAAGGGCAGGGATTTCTCCCGTATAACAATGGCCTGCCACTTCCCGGTGCTGTTATGGCTGCCTTTACTGATTTTGATGGCACGCTTTGGGTCGGTTCGCGCGGGGGTATAGCTCACCTGCAAGGGACTCACTGGACTGCTTTTTCTGCGGAGCAGGGTATGCCGGATCGGGTCATTACCGCTATAGCCCGCGACAGCCACAAGCATCTTTGGGCCAGCACCGCTGGCGGGGGGATATTTACAATTAACGAGTCTACTCGCCGCGCAAGTCCGCTTACTGAACACGATGGTCTGCCCAGCAATGTCGTCTACTCCATCTTTCCCGACCATGACGGTTCTCTATGGCTAGGTACCAACAGCGGCCTTGCCCATTTTTCGGATGGTCGTTTTAATACGCTGGCGAAAAGCGGCGGCCTGATCGATGAATCGGTTTTAGGCATCTTAGACGATCAGTTAGGCAGCTTGTGGCTCAATACCAATCGCGGCATCCAACGTATTCGCAAAGATGCTCTCGCCAGTTTTTTTACTTCCGGAAAGCATCAGGCTGTCGCGTCTCAGGTCTTCAACCTATCTGACGGAATGAAAAGCCGCGAAGGCACCGGTGGTTTTCAGCCCGCTTCCTGTCGGACCGCTGATGGTCATCTCTGGTTTCCAACTCTGAAGGGCGTAGTTTCTGTAGATCCCGCTCACGCGCTTATACCGCGCGTTGAATTTCCACCATTACTCGAAGCAATCATTTCGGGCGGCAAATCTCTGCCTCTGCAAGGCCCGCTAATTATTCCTCCCGGTAAGCGTGATGTCGAATTTCACTTCACTGCTCCCGGCACTGGGGTACCGGAGAAACTAAACTTCTTCTATCAACTCGAGGGCTTCGATCATGACTGGATCAGCGTTGGCACTCGTCGCATTGGTTACTACACAAATCTGCCGGTAGGAAACTTCAGGTTCCGTATCCGTGCCTGCATCTACGAGTCTTGCTCGGGAGACAAGTGGAGCCTTGTGGTCGCTGTTAAACCAGCATTCTACGAAACGGGCTGGTTTGCTTTGCTAACCGCTCTATTGGTTGGCGGACTTGCTTTTGGGCTTCATAGGATGCGGGTTCAGCAGCTCCGGCAGAACGAACTCAAGCTCATCGAGTTAGTCGATGAACGCACTCTCGAGCTACGTCAGTCGCGCGATCAGTTGGAAGTCCGGGTGCAGGAGCGGACGCAGGACCTCTTCACTGCCAATCGCACTCTTGAAGCCGAAGTTGCAGTCCGCAAAGAAGCTGAACTTGCGGCAAATGCTGCTAACATCGCTAAAACTGAATTCCTCACTAATATGAGTCATGAGATCCGGACGCCGATCAACGGCATCATGGGTATGACTAGTCTGATGTTTTCCACGGAGCTGACCGAGGAACAAACCGAGTATCTCGAAATTGTCGGCAGCTCGTCCGATTCGCTGCTCCGCATCGTCAATGACATCTTGGACTTTTCAAAGATTGAGGCGCGCAAGCTTGACTTGGAATGCGTTTCGTTTGATTTGTCTGAGACCGTCGAACAAATCCGGCGCCTGATTTCCGTTCGTGCGGCTGAGAAGTCCCTCCGATTTGACGTCAAAGTAGAACCACATCTTGCCTCGCAACTGATGGGAGATCCCGGTCGTCTTCGTCAGATTCTCGTGAATCTGTTAGAGAATGCCTTGAAATTTACACAAGAGGGCTGCATCTCTCTCTCCGTGTCTACGATTCAACTCACTTCTGATGTATGCAAGCTCAACTTCGCTGTGACCGACACTGGAATCGGAATCTCCAAAGCTAAGCAAGACTGCATCTTCGATGCATTTTGCCAAGCCGATTATTCCTCGACAAGACAATATGGCGGCACAGGCTTAGGCCTGACAATCTGTAATCATCTGGTGCAGCTGATGCATGGCCGAATGAGTGTGGAGAGCATTGAGGGACAAGGCAGCACATTTAGCTTCACAGCAGAATTTCCTGTCTGTATCAGCCCCGGCATTTCCCATTACGAATTGCAGCTCAAAGCTTAGATCGTCTCTTTTCTGCGGGGCCATACTGTCACCGATCTTCGAGTCCTTACAATTTCACCTCTCTCCAATCTTCAGTCACAACAATCTGTGCTTGTAGTTTCATCAACTTAGCGGAAATCGCTTTTTCGGCCATTGTATACTCCTCTCGAAAGCCGTCCGGGTGTCACTCCCGTGCGGCTTTTGCATTTCTAAAACCACGTTAGGAGTTACTCATGTCCTCACCCGCACAAATTGCCGCCAATCAAGAGAACGCCCAGCTCTCAACCGGTCCCAGGACCGAGGAAGGCAAATTGGCTTCGTCTCGTAATAACCTGCGTACCGGCCTAACCGGCTCCTTTGTCCTCCTCGAGTCCGAGTCCGCCGCCGACTTCGCCGACCTCCAAGACTCGCTGACCGCCGAGCATCAGCCGTCCACGCCCACCGAATCGCTCCTCGTCCAACATCTGGCCGAGCACTCTTGGCTCACCGACCGCGCTCTCCGACTCCAGACCTCCTGCTTCGACGCCGAAGGCATCCCGGACGACAAGCGGCTCGCACTCTATTTGCGCTATCAAACCACGCATCAACGTGCATTTCACAAGTGCCTCAATGACCTCCTCCGACTCCGAGCCGAACGTCGCCGCTATGAAATTGGGTTCGAATCGCAAAAAGCCAAAGCAGCCGCCGAGACCCGTAAAGACGAGATCCATCAAGCCCGTATCCGCAACCTCACAGCCCGTTCTGAGAACCTCGAACTCGACACCGACATCCGCAACTCCGTCGAAGCTCCACTCCCCGGCCACGCCAAGTTCTCTTTTAGCTTTCTCAAACAGGTCATCAGTCAGGCCCTCGTCGAAACCGCCCGCGAGTGCGAAGCTCATCCCGAACTCACCGACATCTTCTTCGAGAAAAAAGCCGCCTAATCGGACCGCTCAGTACCTCGTAAACTAAATCGCACCACAGCTGCGCCTTTCCTAAGTAAGCGAGGCAGATCCTGAACACAAGGCATTATCCAGGATGATCCGGTCAGGCTCATCACCGGCATAGACCCAGATCATCGCCATGTGGCTGCTGGACTCGTTGATGAAGCGGTGCGGACGGTGTGTCGGGACAAACGCCGTTTCAAGTCCCGAAAGTTCGTACGCCTTCCCATGAACCAGACACTTCGCGGTTCCTTCGACAATCGTGATCGATTCATCGTATTCATGAATATGGCAGGGCAACGATGATCCTGGATTGAACCGTCCATAACCGCCGCATATACCAACTGACCCAAAGCGATGTGCAAACAGGTCAGTGAAATAAGCTCCGGGCGAGAGTTCGTAAACATCACTCTCGGCCTTTCTCCGGATCGATTCCGGGCCGCCGCCCCCAATGTTCTCGTGAACCGTCGCGGCAACGAACTCGCGTCCAGGCGAGGCTGAACCAAACGCGGTGTGAACCTTTAGTTCCTCGGAACTCTCGTTAGCCACGCTATGAGCCACATCTCTCGGCACGTGCACGCAATCCAGAGCTTGCAGCTGATACTCTCTTCCTTCCACCAGCACCGTTGCTGTCCCAGAGAGAACCGTTATGGCTTCGCTGCAATCATGAATGTGATACGGCAGCACGCTCCGCGGTTGGAAAATCCCTAATGACGTGCTGAAATTCTTTGCTCCGCATCGACCGGACACAAGACTTCGTATCTCAACTCCTTCGACCGGCGGATCGAGCGTAATGCTCTGGCCCGCAGTAATCGACTCACGACGATCCGCAGAGCTTGAACTTTCGAACATCAGATCATCAGACCAAAGTGTTGAACAGATTCGCAACCGAATAAAGTGCAATTTGATTTCTTGCTTTTTGCGGCGAACAAATATATCGTGTGGTCGGACCAATGACAAACCCGTATCTCAGCGCTGGTCACGTATCCCGGCGTAATTTCTTCGGTGCCGTTACGTCCACAGCACTCCTGCTTAGTCACCGGCTTTCAGCACAGACGCGAGTCGCTACCGAAAATCGCGTCAGCGAGTGGGCTTATCATTCCGCAAAGCAATACGCCGACCCCTTCAATCAAGTTGAACTAGATGTCACCTTTACCGATTCAATGGGGAAAGACTTTCGTGTCCCGGCATTTTGGTCTGGTGACCAGACGTGGCGCGTTCGCTACGCACCAACTTCCCCCGGCAAACATTCTTATCGGACCATTTGCAGTGACACTGCCAATAGCGACCTCCACAATGTGCAAGGGACTCTGGACGTCCAGACATACGCCGGCACCAATCCCCTTTTCCAGCATGGTTCCCCCCATGTAGCCGATGACCAACGCCATTTCGCATACCGAGACGGCACTCCGTTTTTCTGGCTCGGCGACACCTGGTGGATGGCTTTGTGCGAGAGGCTTGGTTGGCCGTCCGATTTTGAAACCCTCACCACCGATCGCAAGCGCAAAGGCTTCACAGTCGTGCAGATTGTGGCAGGTCTCTACCCGGACATGCCCCCCTTCGATCCACGAGGAGTTAACGAAGCAGGCTATCCCTGGAAACCAGATTTCTCTCGCATTAATCCCGAGTACTTCGACATGGCGGACGAGCGAATTGCACATCTCGCAGATAACGGCATCGTGCCGTGCATCGTCGGCTGCTGGGGTTATTTCCTCCCGTTGATGGGTGTGAAGAAGATGAAACAACACTGGCGCAATATCATCGCCAGGTGGGGCGCATACCCGGTAATGTGGTGCCTCGCAGGGGAAGGCACCATGCCTTTCTATCTTTCGAAAACGAAAAAAGAAGATGCTGCTGCTCAGAAAACTGGCTGGACAGAACTAGCGCGTTACGTTCGAACGACCGATGCGTTCAAGCACCCAATAACCATCCACCCCTCGACCAGCGCGCGAGACACCGTCGAAGACGCATCCGTTCTCGATTTCGACATGCTTCAAACCGGGCATAGCGACCGCGAAAGCATTCCAAATACCGTGAATAGTATTACTCATTCGCGTGACCTCAGTCCCAAAATGCCGGTGCTCGTAGGCGAGGTCTGTTACGAAGGCATCATGGAGCAGAGCCGCGAAGAAATTCAGCGATTCATGTTCTGGAGCAGCATCTTGAACGGTGCGGGCGGGCATACCTATGGCGCTAATGGGATCTGGCAAGTGAATAGCCGCAACAAGCCGTACGGGCTTTCGCCGCACGGCCACTCGTGGGGCGACACTCCCTGGCAGACGGCTTACCAGCTGCCCGGCTCAGGACAGTTGGGTCTTGGCAAATCACTGCTGCAGCGCTACTCGTGGTGGAAGTTGCAGCCCAGCCCCGCATCGGTCACTCCTCATTGGGACAAAGGCGAGTACTGGCGTCCCTACGCAGGCGTTATCCCCGGCGAAGCAGTCATCGCCTTCGTTCCTCCAGGTGGGGCAACCATCAAATTCGAAAAGCCCGATTTTGTACCACGCCGCGGCTTCTTCTTCAATCCAACTGACGGCACAGAAATCGCATTCAGCGACATTAAAGCAGACAACTCGGGAGCGATCCAAGCTCCGGAACTCCCCATTTTTCGTGATTGGATTTTAGTGCTCGATCGGAAAGGTTAGATTCCCATTCCTTCCCAAAGCACTTCCAACAGTTTCCGTGTCGGCTTCTCGGCCGATTTCTTGGATGACCAGGGGGCGCTGGCGTTTCCTGATATCGGATTGCCCTTGCTCGACGCGATTCCCGCCATTCATCATGAGTTTGTCGCAGACTACAACGCGGAATATAAGCCGGAACAGCTCCGCGACTATGACGTGCTCATCTCGCTTAAGCCACGCATCACGGCTCAGTCGTTGGTGGGCGTCAATCGCTTAGCTGCCATTGGCCGTTGCGGCGTAGGCTACGACAACGTCGATCTCGAAGCGTGTACCAGAAACGATATAGCGGTTTACATCACTCCGGCTGGCGTCGTTCGGCCTGTAGCTGAAGCTATTGTCTTGTTCGTTCTGGCGCTCTCACACAACCTGGTGCTTAAAGATCGGCTGTTGCGCCGGGGTGAGTGGAGGGAGAGTACTAGCCAGTTAGGAAGGGAACCGAGAGATCGCGTTGTTGGAACAATCGGCCTCGGCAATATTGCATCCGAAGCTTTGCGTCTTCTACGTCCGTTCGGAGTCGCTCGCTTTCTGGCGTTTGATCCTTATGTCCCAGAAGGAAAAGGCTCGGCCACCGGTGCTGAGATGACCACGCTCGACGACCTGCTTGAGCAGTCAGACTACGTCTTAGTCAATTGCCCATTGACCGCGAACACGCGCGGACTTATTGGCGATCGCGAACTCGGCTTAATGAAACCCACTGCGGTCCTGATCAACACAGCGCGTGGGCCGATCGTAAATGAGAGTGCGCTGATCCGCGCTCTCGAGAGTCGCAAGATCCGGGGTGCCGGTCTTGATGTATTCGAAGCAGAACCGCTTCCAAGCAGTTCGCCGTTGCTTCAAATGGACAACGTCATCCTCACGTCGCATTCTGTTGCCTGGACCGAAGAGTTATTCCGCGACATGGGAAGAATCGATTGCGAAGGTGCTCTGGCTATCATGCGCGGCGAAGTTCCCGGAAGCGTCGTGAACAAAAATGTCCTGGAACGCCCGGGTTTCTTGCGGAAACTTGCGGCACATCGCGACGCACTCGCATACAAAAACACATGAACGTCTTCCGTGAAAAGTTACGCAACGGCGAAACCGTTCTCGGGCAAATGGTGCTCGAACTGTTCACGCCGGGCATAGGCCCGATGCTCGACGCCGCGGGTATGGAATTCGTCATCTACGACATGGAGCACGGGCGTTGCGACGTCGCGCTGGTTGCTGAGATGATTGCATCCTGCCGCGGGAGCAAAATCGTCTCGATGGTGCGCGTTCCCGACTTAAATTGGGCTCCACTCTCTCGCGTTTTGGACCTGGGTGCACGTGGCGTCATGGTGCCGCGCGTCGAAACAAGAGAGCAAGCGCAGAACGTTGTTTCGCAACTGAAGTACGCGCCACAAGGAAACCGCGGCGTTGCGCTTGGTATAGCCCATGATCTTTATCGCGCCGGTGACGCAACTTTTTTCCCCTTGGCGAATGAAGAAGTTGCCGTCCTTCTGCTGCTCGAAACCGCGAAGGCTTTTGAGAATCTGGACGCAATCCTTTCTGTTCCGGGTATCGACGTGGCGTGGATGGGCCATTACGATCTCACCGCTTCTCTTGGCATTCCGGCACAGTTCGATCACCCCAAGCTCTTGGCTTTGATGGATGCCCTCGTGACTTCATGCGCAAAATACAATGTCGCGCCGGGCTTTCTTCCGCCGACTCCGGAATCAGCTGCTCACTGGATTCGTAAAGGATTCCGAGCGATCAGTCTGGGTAGCGACATCGGGGTCTTTCTGGACGGTGTTCGCCGGTTCAGTCGGAACCTGAGCGAACTCTTAGAGTCTCCGCAGATTCGACAGTAGGAACAATATCGAATGACTTACAGCATTCAAGCGTTGAATGGTGGAACGTTCTGGGTACCCGGGCCGGAAGTCTACTGGATGCAGCATTGGGGCGAACGCGAAGAAATGAACGCGCTTCTCTTTCTTGTTCGAGGAGGAGGACACAACATCCTGATCAACACCGGCCCACCTCAGGACCTGACCGAAATCAATAACGCTTGGGAGAGTTTCTTTAAATATCCGGAAGCCCGCATTGAACGTGCTGATCACCAGCGTCCGCAGGAGCTCTTGCGTGCATACGGCTTAACCCCGGACGACATCACGATGGTGATCGTCACTCCATTGCAGGCATACGCGACGGCAAACATTCATCTGTTTCGCAATGCAAAAGTCTGCATCTCGCGCAAAGGATGGATCGAAGATTTTCAAGCGCCGTACTATCATCTTCACGTTCCGCGGCATCTTAGAGTTCCGCCCGATGTGAATCATTATCTTCAAAACGAAGGGTGGGAAAACGTGGTGTTACTGCAAGACGAACAAGAGATTCTCCCCGGCCTGCGTACATTCTGGGCTGGTGTTCACCACCGTTCGTCACTCGCCGTCTGCGTTGAAACTCAAAAGGGAAGGGTAGTCATTACGGACTGCTTCTTTAAGTACGGCAACATCGAGAAGGGTCACTATCTCGGGGTGATGGAGAGCATGATGGAGGCCGACGCCACTTGGGCGCGAATTCGCAAAGAGGCAGATATCGTTGCGTCAATCTATGATCCCGAGGTTTTCAAGCGACATCCGGGAGGAATGATCGCGTGAACCTGAGCGGCCGGGTGGCGGTTGTTACCGGCGGGGCCTCTGGTATTGGTGGCGGAGTGGTGGAACGCTTTGTGGAAGCGGGAGCTTGTGTTGCAATAGTCGATTTCGATCAGGAGCTAGGCGAGGCGAGCCGACAGCGATTGCTCGCAGATGTTCCCGGCGCTCAATGTATTTTCTTGAAAGCGGATGTCAGTTCCGAGCAGCAGGTGGCTGCTGTCGCGATGGAAATCGATAAACGCTTCGGGCGTGTCAACTACCTGATAAACAACGCCGGCATTGTGCTCGTCAAGGCACTGGAAGAAAGCACGTCCGAAGATTGGGATCACGTCATGAATGTGAACGTCAAATCCGTTTTCCTCATGATGAAGTATCTTTTCCCGCATCTCCGAAATAGCTCACCTGCCGCCGTTGTCAACCTTGGTTCGGTGTCGAGTTTCGTCGGACAAAAGCTGACCCCTATTTACGTGGCCTCGAAAGGTGCTGTCGTCATGCTCTCCAAGACAATGGCTTTGGACTATGCGCGATATGGGATTCGCGTGAACTGTGTGTGCCCAGGGATCACCGACACTCCCATGCTGCAGCTGCACGTACAGAATTCTATTGACCCCGAAAAAACGCTTCGCGATCGGCTCGATCGTGTGCCTCTCGATCGGATACTTTCGCCGACCGATATAGCCAACGCGATCGTCTTCCTCTGCAGCGATGAATCTTCAGGAATTACTGGAACCACTCTCGTTGTGGACGGCGGCTATCTGGCTGCCGCCGAATGGTCCAATACTTGAAACAGAATTTATGCGCGACTTCAGTAATTTCATCAATGGGCAGTTTGCTCCATCTTCGGGCGGAGCGCGGATTGAGATAACGAACCCTTCAACCGGACGCCTCATCTGCACAATCCCGGACAGCACTACAGCTGAGGTAGACGAGGCAGTATCAGCCGCGGCTCTGGCCCAGCGCGAATGGCGCAAGCGCCCTGCGAGTGAGCGTGCCAAAGTTCTCCGTGCTATCGCCGCACGCATCCGTAAGGATGTCGAACCACTCGCCCGCATCATCACCGAGGAGCAGGGGAAGGTTCTGGGGCTCGCTCGGGTTGAAGTTCAATTTACAGCTGACTACATCGATTACATGGCGGAATGGGGACGCCGCATTGAAGGAGAAATCCTCGAGAGCGATCGACCCGGGGAAACCATTCTGCTTTTCCGGCAGCCTATCGGAGTCATTGGTGGCATTCTGCCGTGGAACTTTCCCTGTTTCCTGATTGCCCGCAAAACTGCGCCAGCGCTGATCACGGGAAACGCAATCGTCATAAAGCCCAGCGAGGAAACTCCTCACAATGCAGTGAAGTTCTGCGAGATCCTCATGGACGTCGGCGTTCCTGCAGGTCTTATCAACGTAGTTCATGGCAGGGGAGCTACTGCCGGCAAAGCCCTCGCGTCTTCGAGCAAGATCGGCATGATCAGCTTCACCGGCAGTGTAACGACTGGGTCGGCAGTGATGTCGGCGGCTTCCGCGAATATCACGAAAGTTAATCTGGAACTCGGCGGTAAAGCGCCGGCCATCGTTATGTCCGATGCCGATATCGGTCTCGCCGTGAATGCCATTAAAGCTTCTCGGCTGATTAACAGCGGGCAAGTCTGCAATTGCGCCGAGCGTGTTTATGTTCAGAAATCTGTGGAAGATCAGTTCGTCGATCGGCTGATGACAGTAATGAGAGCGGCCCGCTATGGGGATCCACTCCAAGACGAGACGCTCGATTACGGTCCGATGATCAACGAAGCTGGTTTTCGTAAAGTGGACGATCTAGTTCAAAGTGCGGTGCGTACGGGCGCCACTGTCGCCACTGGTGGACGACGCGGAGCCGGAGAACACGGTTACTTCTATGAGCCTACAGTGATTACCGGTTGCCGCCAAGAGATGGACATCATCAGCAACGAAGTGTTCGGCCCAGTCATTCCAGTAGTTCCATTCCAAGACATCGAGGAAGCGATTTCTCTGGCCAACGATTCGGAGTACGGGTTAACATCGTCCATCTACACTCGCGACTTGAACGTCGCTTTGCGCGCTTGCCAGGAGATTCACTTCGGCGAAACTTACATAAATCGTGAAAATTTCGAGGCGATGCAAGGCTTTCATGCCGGCTGGCGCAAGAGCGGCATCGGCGGAGCGGACGGCAAGCACGGGCTATACGAATTCCTGCAGACACACGTGGTTTACTTGCAGCAGTCCTAAAGGCAAAAAGCAGACCACTCAGTGTTCTTTGGCTGGTTGTTTTTCCTCGGCCATGTATCGGTAATTGAAGCGGCCATTCGGCGCAACATCGCCGCTGAGATAGAAGTCCATCACATCGCCTTCCGACTGCAGATTATCCACCCACTTAAAGTCGAAGTGGACGTCTTTACCGGTCAGGCCCAATAGTGCCCTTGGTACTGCGATCTGAATCTCGTTCCCTTGCACTTGATAAGTCACAGTCGAGGCTTTAGTCCATTTCCACCCGCCCGCATTTTGCTCGATCGAAGTGTGAGTGTTATCGAGCACTTTGCGATTCAAGATAAAGTCATAGCCTAGCCAGCCGGTTTTAGGATTCTGATCGCTGTCGATCAGCAGGGTCATCCAAGTGGAACTATTGTGTGGCGTAATCGGTTGTTTGGTTCGGGAGTAGAAGTATATATTCTGCTCGTCCCGGGCCACCTTCATAAGTTCGAAGTCATTTCGTCCGGTTTGGTTTGTGTAGTGCAGCTTCGCAACGCCGTCGTAATTGCGTGGATTCGTTTCTCCTGTATAGTCCCAGTAATCCGGACCCACATCGCGCCATTGAACAAACTCGTTGTCCATTAGGATCGTTTTCGGAGAAGAAGCTCTACGCGGAGAGGGCATTCCTTTGAATCGCCGAACATTCGAAACCAACTGGTAATAGTAGTCATCTCCGTGGCCTCCCTTCATCGGTTCGATATCACGGCTGTACTCCTGGCTGAATTGGTCGACAAAGAAGACACCCTGCCCTGGACGTGAGAATCGACCCGCAATCCACTCATTCCAACCGGTAACCATCACGAAAGGTGGATCGAGTTGTAGTGCTCGATTCCATTGCTCCTGGAAGTTGAAGCCGAAATTCACCGCATCTGGCGACTGATCGAGTTTTCCCTCATGAAAGCTCCGTCCGCGCGCATTCCCGGAACTCATCATGGTCACCTTGCCGTCACTCACACTGAGGTTTTGCGCAACGGAGACATTTAGCTCCTCCGGCACTTTCGCATCGTTTGTAAATCCGTACGGCTGGGGGTAGGCTGCTTCCCAATGCCACGCGTACGGCGTGTTTACCTGAGTGAACGGCCAATGAGCGCGGCGCAGTGTGAAAAACGATCGTAGCTCCGCGCTCGCCTTTTCGGGATCGCAAATCATGAGCGGCTTTCCATGCCATCGAAACCAAAGCTCCGGATAGAGGCCGGGCTTATACAGGTCTTCGTAGATCTCCTGGGCCCGCTCACCCGCATCCGTATTCACCATAAAGACTACCTGGGGGGTGCGTCCACCCTCATGACGAACTCGCTGAAACTCATCCAGGAGATGACGGTACACGTCGTGGTAAGAGTTCGCGTTCGTAGTATCGAAGATCAGGGTATCAATGCCGGCATCGGCTAAAAGGTGAGCATGGCGGCGAAGAATCCACGGATCCGAGTCTAGATAGAAGCCGTAAAGCGGCTCGCCCCAATAGTGCGGGATACCTTCAGGGCCCCAGGGAGGCGTTGCCGAAGTCTGCAGCGCATTTGGGAATTTTCTAAGAATGTCTGCAACTACATACGGGCGCTCTTGGCCTCTATCGTGTTGACCAGCCCATAAGAAATAAAAGATTCCGACGAAGCGATTGGCACGTGGCGGACCAACTTCAGCGGCTGTCGGCAGCGTGCGACCGAGCCCGTCTGTTGCCGGCCAAGGTGTTCCGGGATTAGTTGAGTATCGATCCGTTTCGTGAGTGTTTAGGAAAGCACCTGTGTCAGGTGGCACTTGCGAAGGCACTCTTTCCTGAGACCACAGACAAAGCACCGCGACAGTGGAAGCAAGCACGATTAGGGAAGTCGTAACTGTTTGTTTCACCGGTAAACCCTCGCTTTTGAATTATGCATACCGAAACAGCAACGCCGTCTCATCATCTAGCTGCCGGAACTTATAAATGGCGGTAAACTTGAGCGCAGATCTCATGGAACGCCGAACATTTATTTCTTCTGTGACCGCGGCCGTTGCTCTTCCGACCCACGGTGTGGCCGCTGCCTCTGGCAATATCCCAAAACGCACGTTCGGAAAGACCGGCGAGAAACTCACGATCATTGGCCAGGCGGGCGGCCGCTTTCCGATGATCACGTTTGATGAAGCAAAAGCGATTACGCAGCGTGCGTACGATCTGGGAATCAACTACTTCGATACGGCCCGAATTTACTGGGATGGAAGATCTGAAGAGGTCTACGGAGCCGTGCTTCCGCCCTTCCGAAAGAACATCTTTCTGACTACAAAGTCTCCGGAACGAACAGCCACGGGTGCTTCGCAGCATCTTGATCTGTCTCTGAAGGCCTTGAAGACCGATCACGTCGATTTGTGGCAAATTCATCAGGTCAGCACGATGGAGGAAGTCGAGCAGATCTTTGCGGCGGGCGGTGCTATCGAAGCTTTCGAAGCGGCCAAGAAAGCGGGCAAGTGCCGATTTATCGGCTTCACAGGACACCACGATCCGGCGGTTCATCAAGCAATGCTGAAGCGCTACAAGAACTTCGACACGATTCTTATGCCGCTCAATCCCGCCGATCCCAACTACCTCAGTTTTGAAAAAGAAGTTTTGCCAATTGCCATCGAGCGAGGAATGGGCATTCAAGGGATGAAAAGCACGGCGAACTCGAAACTGCTTCACACGATTCCGGTGCGCGATTGTATCTCCTATGCATTGAGCCTTCCCATCCATTGCCTGGCACTTGGTTGTACGACGCTCGGTCAGATCGAAGATGACGTGCGCATCGCGAAGCAATTCGCGCCATTGAGTGAAAACCAGATGGCAAGTCTGAGGACTACGGCGGCGAAGTTGGCCGGCCCGCAACTCGAAGATTGGAAACGCAACACTCAGACTGGCTCCACTCCCATTTACCGAGACGGAGTGCTGGCCTAAAGCTATGACGTTTGTCGTGCACCTCATCGCAATGATCGGCTGAACTGAAGAGCGCTTTGCCAAGATCCGGTCATCACGAACCAGGTAAGTTCCTTAGACGCGATGCCGTCCAACGCTTCAGTTGACTGAAGATGAAAGTTGCGGTTCCGCCACATGTAATCGCTGTTGAATCCGCCGCTTACTTTCAGCCCTTTGAAGTTGCTGCTCGGCATAGCCACAGCCAATCCGGATTCACGCGTCTGATCTAGGTACCAGCCGCCCGCCATGTACTTCGTCTGATCAGCAGAACAGGGACAGTTCTCCGGGCTAACTGCCCTTACGTCGAGCTCCCACGGCATGTATGCAGCGAAATCATAACCAAATGCACCAATCTTTTCGTCCGCTATATGAGAGAAGCGTTCTCGCAGCTGAAGGTAGTATTTGGGCTGATGCGTCGGATTCTCAATCCACTTCACCTCAGTTTCTAAGACATACGGCGACGAGTAACTAAGAGGCACGATGTCGTTCGCGCGCCCGCCCCAAACCGCAATCAAGGGCTTCTTATAGAAACCGTTGTTGTGATTGAAATCGAGCATCATCGTTTGGAAAGTCACCGCGCTTGTGCCTTCGCAAGCGACTCCTGTTACGGGAGAATTGGCACTTCCGTCGCCGGCCTGCGTGGGATTGTAATCGCCGGACCATGCACCCGAATCCATGTGGTTATGGAAAGCCATCTGCAACAGACCACCTCCGTTATAGCCCCAAATATGTTCCAGGCCTCGATAACGCAGCGACACCAGCGCACCACCTTGTGTGGTGTCAAAGACGGCTGTTTGCTCGCCGGAGGGGTCTTTGAGCAGAACCGCCTGGTCGACCTGATTAGGCTGGGGTTTGAACTCGGTTGTCTCGCACGCAATTCGAACTGAGGGTTTGGTCGGCTCCGTCGGTGGCGGCTCGGGCTCCGCCTGTGGTGCTGATTGATTTCCGAGCGGCTGAGCTTCTGCGAACTTCCGAGCTTCGGTCCAGGCTCCGGCGCAGATGTACCAGGTGAAATGAAAAGCACCCACTCCATCCAACGGGTGCTCCAATACTGCCGCGAATGTCCTTCGAGGAAATGCCCACACTGCGTTGTACAGCAGAACCACGTATTCTGCATTCTGCCGAACGTATTCGCGCCCGGTTTGCCAAGACGCCGACGGAACCACCATCGCTATCCCGTTTGACCGCGATTCATCTTCGTACCGGCCTGCTGCCAGCGCTTTAGTATTTGCGCTTGTGCAAGGCTTCTTATCAGTGCAATCGTCTGGATACTGGCTCGCGTGTTCTGCGCGCCATGGCGCTGCAGCGGTCAGATACCATTCGAATGAGCCAGTCTTGCCGGGTCGCGTGTTTACTACGTTCTGATCAAGTTGGAGGTAGAACTTCGGGTTTCCGCTTGGATTTGCGACCCAACTAGCATCAGTCTCGATAGCAAAGGGAGTGGAGTAACCAGGCGGGAAATTCTTGCTGATTTTGCCTTCGTTTAGACCTAGTAATGGATGCTGCTGAAAAGAGTTGTCCACGCCTCGATCCATCATCATGGCGATGGCGCGCATCGACTTCTGTTTGTCGCAGGCCAAGCCCGTTGTGGTTGCCGGAATACCCATACTCGATCCACCTTGGTCCGGACTATAAGCTGACCAGTAGGGAGTCGCCTCTTTCAACTCCGCTTCGTGTCCATGGCGAGTTGCGAAAAGGGAAAGACTCGCTCCAGCCGTTTGCCCGTACAGCAACTCTTTTCCTTGATAACGGAGGGAGATGAGGCTTGCCCCATGCAGCAGATCGAAACGGGCTTCCTGTTCTCCGGCCGGGTCGCGAAGCAGGACCACCTGAACCTTCGACAACGTCTCCGGGAATTGCCAGGCCACTACGGCATGCATCGGATAGTCTTCGAGCGTGCAACTTACATCTGGAATCTGTTGCGCAACCACCGGAAGAGCGGCTAACACAAGCAAAAAAGACGAACGCGCAGTCATCCTGAATAGAGGAACCATCACTGAGCTTCGATTAACTCAGAATTGTGGCTCAGCCGCAATTAACCACACCTTTCAGTCCCTTGTATCTCAATGCGAAACGGTGGTTCTGAACGCACCGTGAGCCTTGTCACGGCAGTGGGCTCGGCCAGTATGGTTCGCGGCAGTCTTCCGTGGGGAAGTGCGTTCTTTGTTTTGCAACCCGAAACCAATCTGTCGTGGGTCCTAGCTTTTGCTAAAGAGAATCGATAAAGATAGACTTCCCGATTCGAATTATGTCGATCAACAGACGTCGATTTCTCCAACTCAGTTCATTGCCGTTGGGCTGTGCCCTTCCCGCCCTTTCGTTTGCGCAGGAAAAGAGCAAGCTGAAGATAACCGGCGTCCGGCTGGTAAGTCCCAAACCGAATCACCCCGTCCTGGAGTACACGCCTGCGGCCGGTTCTTGGGAAGTGGGTGGTCACGTTGCCAGCCCGATGTCCTTGTATCCCGAGTACAGGGCTCGCCGCTCTTTGTTCCTACCCGATGCAGGAAAAATGCAGGGGTTCACCGTCGAGATTTCGACCGACAAAGGCGTTACAGGCTACGGCCAAGGTGGCACCCTCGGTGGCGAGGTTGTCGAGCAACACTTCGTTAAATTCCTGATCGGCCAGGATCCATTCAACATTGAAAAGATCTGGGACATCCTCTGGAAGTCGAGTATCTACTACGACCGTGCCGGCATCGCAACGCACGCGATCAGCGGCGTTGATCTCGCGCTATGGGATCTCGTCGGCAAGGCGCTTGGCATGCCCGTTTACAAGTTGCTAGGAGGCGAAACGAAAGACCGCATTCCGGCCTACTGCACCGGAAACGACATTGACCAACATCTGAAATTTGGCTTCAAGCGCCTCAAACTTGCCATGCCTTACGGGCCCGCTGAAGGCATCGAAGGCATGCGCAAGAACTACGATCTAGTAAAGGACACTCGTAACGCACTCGGGCCAGACGGTGACATCATGCTCGATTGCTGGATGGCTTGGAACGAACAGTACACGTTGGAGATGGCTGAGATGCTGGCGCCGCTTCGAATCTACTGGATGGAAGAAGTCCTACCGCCTTATGATTTCGAGGGATTTGGTCGCTTAAGTTCTAAAATCAAAACGACCCGCCTGGCAGCAGGTGAGCACGAATATACACGCTATGATTTCCGGCGACTGGCCGACAACAAAGCCGCGAGCATCTGGCAGCCTGACATCCATTGGTGCGGAGGCATGACGGAGATTCGTCGCATTGCCGCGCTGGCCGCGGCATACGATATACCCGTGATTCCTCATGTCGGGGGAACCGCGGATTGCACACACTTTCTTATGGCCACCGTCAACTGCCCTTGGGCAGAGCTGTTCCTGCCGCAACCGGGCGGGCCGCCGGAAGTGTACCAGCGCTTTGAGGAGGAACTTAACATCACTCGGGGGCCGGAAGGAATTTACGTTCGGCCGAGCGACAAACCCGGGCTCGGGTGGGACTTCCATGTTTGAATCCGGGTCGAGACGATTAGGAAACGAGCCGCTTGATCGGCGGCAATTTCTTACGGCTTCGGCCTTACTGCCGCTGAACGCTGCCCTGCCAAAGCCGACACTTGGGCCCATTATTGATACCCATATTCACCTGTTTGATCCGACGCGCCCGCAAGGCGTTCCTTGGCCGCCGAAAGAGGATCACATTCTCTATAAGCCAGCTTTGCCCGACCGATATCAAACAGTGGTCGCAGGGCTGGGTGTGGTCGGCGCCATCGAAATCGAGTGCAGTCCCTGGCCCGATGACAACAATTGGGTGTTGAATGTAGCGGCCAAAAACCCCATCATCGTCGGCACGATTGGCGATCTCGAACCAGCTTCCCCCGAGTTTTACGGGCGGCTTGATCGGCTGCAAAAAAACCCTCTATGGCTGGGCATTCGCTACGGCGATCTCTGGGGTCGCGATCTAGGCGCATCTCTGGCCAAGCCGGAGTTCCTGGCTGGCTTGGAGGCGCTAGCTGATGCTGGTTTGGCGATGGACGCTGCGAGTCCCGGTCTTGAACTTCTCGCCAGCATTGTGCGGCTCACTGACAAGATTCCGAAGCTGCGCGTAGTCATAGATCACCTGCCGCAGTTCGAATTGCCTGATGCCCCAAGTTCACACGCAACTTACGATCACTTGCTCAAGGAGTTAGCCGCTCGTCCACAGGTTTACGTGAAGATCTCCGAGGTTCCCCGCCGCATTAACGGGCGCGTCTCTTTGGACGTCTCTCTGTACCGGGACCGCCTGGATGGGCTTTGGCAGCGCTTTGGCGAAGACCGCTTGCTCTTCGGAAGTGATTGGCCAAACTGCGATCTATGGGCAGAATATCCGCAAGTCTTGCACCTGATCCAGGAGTACGTTGCGAGCAAAGGAGCAGAAGCGGCCGCTAAGCTCTTCTGGAAGAACTCGGTTGCTGCATATAGATGGAAACCTCGGGATGTAAGTCAGCAACTAAAAGGCTAGAGATCGGGCTTTCTCGAAAAAGAGAAAGAGCAGGAAAGATGGCTGACAAGGCGCTGCCAGGAGTTGATCGGTGCCCGGGGCGGGACTTGTGCCGCCTGCAGGGTGGTTCACGCGCGAACGCAACCCGCATGAACGCACGAGTGATTGCAACGACTCACAAATGGCCATGGATGTTGAGTTCGTTTAGAGATCCTCCGGCCAGGGCCACTGTTCACGGTTGAAAGTAGCAATCTCGGTACGATGCTGCGCCGCGTGGAATCGGTGGGCTTCGAGCATCCTGCGCATTTGAAAGCTGGGCTTCTTCCGGACGGTTTTCTCTTCTTTCACGGCTACCCCAGGATCGCGCCCAAGCCGTGGCTTTCTGATGTACCGGCCCCAAGTCCAAAGGCCGCAAGCACAATCAACCGACCATCTCGATGGTCCCATTTCCCGCCATCGAAGGCAGTGAATCCTTGCCACTGCCGTCCGGTAGCGGTCTAAGTCGGTGTCACCGCTCGTTTCTTTTTCAGAGTCGGGATTCATAGTTCATCCTAACGGGGACAATGCGTGCCTGCATGAGGGACTCTTCACACAGGTACCGCCGCCATAGACTGCCGTGCCACAGTACATGCAGTCTTTTTTGGCGTACAGGACATGAACGCGATCAGGTCCGACAACGCAGGTGCCACCAGCAGTCGCCCTTAACCCACAAAAGATGCAGCACCCCGCTTGCTCGACAACATCGTGCTTCGTCGGGCTCTGGATGCAAGTCCCTCCCGCACTTGTGCTGACTCCGCAATACTTACACCTATTCACAACCGAACTCTCGAAGTTGTTCTCGAAGCCACACTTCGAATGGCTCAAGAAGACGGAGAGAGTTCGCTCGCGAAAAATGCGGAAGCTGTAGAACGCAGATGTCCCTCCCGTTCAGAGTCAGACAGGTTCTCGACCATTGATAGGTTCCGCCCGGCCCTTGGTAGCACTCAGGCATAGGGAAGTGGCTATTTGGATCGACTTCTTTGGCCATATAGTTCAGCAGCGGAAGGGCGTTCTTGCCACCCAACACGAGAAGTTTTGCCTGATGATGCTCGACCATCTTGCAAAATATCTCGCCGGAACAGCCCAAAAGTTTCTTCTCAGTGTGCTCGTTCAAAGCCCATAGGTCCGAAAGTCCTTTGGTCCGCCACGGAACCAAGAACGTACTGGTCACGCCGTTGTCAAACCAGTTACGCAGGACGGGGTGTGCGTCTAAGAACGTGCGGCAATTTCGGAAGTATGGCCGGCTGAAGCTCTCATCTTCTGGACGGCAAACGAATGGGGAGTTGTAGGGAGTTTCTTCGCAGGGTCCTACAGCTAAATCATGGTTAGCATTTTTGATTAGCCCAGGGTTAAGACCGCAGTATAGATAGGGCGAGCGGGCGTAATCTCTGCCGAGAATCAGGCAACCGCCCTGGCTGAATGCCGGGTGAGTAGGCTGGAGCTGGGCATAAAGCTTCGTACTAAGATCGTCAATCTCCTTTAAGCACCGTTGAGAGTAGGCATTGTCGAATTGAAATTCATTCATTTCACTTGTCTCTTCCCAGTTCTTATCGGCAGCTTCGGCGCGGAACAACTGACGTCGCGACCAAGATTCTTCTCGTCAGGTATCAGCTCCGAAGTCAGAGCTCGCCGGATTTGCCTGTGAGCGAAATCCCGCTGGGGATTAAAGTCATCCGACCGTACAGATACGCTGCTTACGGTAACTGTCGGAGCGCAAAATGCTTCGAGTTAACCGATCACCGCCAGTTTCCTAAAGGTGGTACTTATGGTGCCCGGGGCGGGACTTGAACCCGCACTCCGCTTGCGCGAAAAAGGATTTTAAGTCCTTTGCGTCTGCCGATTTCGCCACCCGGGCCTGAATAGGCAGCGATTTCATCATAACGGAGCAGGGCGCGGAAGGCCTGAAAACCGATGTTCAAACGCGGTCTACTCGCGAAAACCCTGTAAAAACGACCTTCCTAGGGGCTGAACTCGTATAAAATCAGCAAAATCGGCCTAAAATCGAGAATTTTGCTTTACAACCCTTACACACTTCCGTATGATCGAGGTGACTGGAGAGGTCCGAAAACATTGTGAGGCACTTTTGTTTTAAGCCTTAGAACCTCTTCTATTTCGACGTGCAGGGAGAAAAAATAAATGGCTGAAGCAGTAAAGATGACCCAGACCGCCATCATCAAAGAACTGGCGGAAACGACTGGCATCAGCAGCAAAGTGGCAAAGCAGTTTGTAGAGTCTTACGCGGCGTTAGCCGTTCGCGAGACGAAGAAGAACGGAGTGTTTGTTCTGCCAGGACTCGGACGGCTAGTGCGGGCAGAGCGCAAAGCCAGGACTGGACGGAATCCCGCGACCGGCGAAGCGATTAAGATTCCGGCTAAGAAGGTCGTAAAGTTCCGGCTTTCAAAAGCTGTCAAAGACGCGATTGTTCCACCAAAGAAAGCTAAGTAGGTTCCGTACAGGCGCTAACTTGCGGCACGAAGATAATGAGTCCCACGGTGTTCCGCGGGGCTCGTCTATAGAACAGTCTTCTCCTTCTCTTTGGCAGCCTCATCTTCTTTGACTGCGCCTTTGAAGTTGCGAATGCCTTCGCCTAAGCCCTTGGCAAGCTCTGGAATTTTCTTGCCCCCAAAGAGGACGAGAAACACAATGATGATGATGAGGATCTCAGGACCGCCTAATCTCATAGAGGCTCCCTTTCTTGATGTGACGCCTCTATTGTACGGGATCAGAGTGCCGAACCATCATCATGCCTAAGAAGCCCAAAAAACTGAATAAGTCAAAGGAAGTAAAGGCCATTGCTCGGGAGCGAGTGGGCAGCCCAGCGCCGAGTCGTCCCCTTTCGACGAAAGACCAAGGCAAGAAAGCCAAACACAAGCAAGCTGAAATCGAAGAGTGATCCAGCTTTAGCGCTTAAATATCGCACCACCAAGCGTGAGCATCAGGCCTAAGATGACCGCGGGTGCGATGGCCACTGCGGCCTTTCCTTTGCTGACCCGGTAGGCTGCGCTGAAAATAAGAATGACCATTACGATCCACCAAACATTGAAGATGGAGAAGTAACCAAGGAAGGCGAGAAGAAATTTATTCGCAGTCTCGGGCAGAAATATGTCGAGACCAAGGGCAGGCTTTAACTCGGCCAGGCTTTCTACATCAGCCTTGGTTTTGAGAATGATCACATTCGCTATCGATGTCAGGCCCAGGGAGATGAGCCCTGCGCCGCACACCAGATTGAATAACTCGCCAAACTTAGCTTTGACTCCGATTCCGGCACAGGTCGCGAAGATAATGAGAGCCTGGATAGCCAGGATTGCCGCAATCACAAGGGGTGATAAATAACCGCCAATGTGCTGGGCTGAACGAGCAAAACCCATACTCTTCTGATATTGAGCAGCGTCGACACCGGGCGGAGCAGGCGTCACGTCCATTACGTGATCAATGATTGGTTGCAGCATGACCGTCGAAACCAGGGTGATCACGGACAGCAGTAGGAGAGGCGCAATCCAGAAGTGCTTCCGAAAGACACAGCGTGCGGCACTCTGTGGGTCGATCAAGAACTGAAACATGTTCGCGAAGTTGCTGCCGAACGATGTGGTTGGGGAGGCGGGCAGTTCTGGAATGGTAGCAGCCATAGGTCGCGATTATATCCGATTTTGCGCCGTCACGCGTTGCGCATACTAGAAGAATGAACGTTGGACAACCACAGCCAAAGGTCGAACTGGTGAATAGGCCCGACTATCGCGAGAGTTATGCGAATAGCGTGCAGATGCGTGTGAACTTATGGGACTTCTTCCTTCTTTTCGGGATTGTGAACCAGCCATCGCCTGAGGCCGTTATCATACAGAATTTTCAGGGTGTGTTCCTGAGTCCGCCGCAAGCGAAGGCACTCTTCAATGTGCTTCAGCAGAACATTAAACAATATGAAGCAGCTTTTGGTGAAATCCGTCTTGAGGCGGCCCAAGGCCAAGGCGACCTGATTCAGTAGAGCGGGATGTGCAAAGAACTCAGCACCCCGCCCGACAAGAGTTCCTCTATCTACTGGTCTTCTTTGCCCTGTTTGCAGCGCCGTTGTTGTTCATTCATCTTTCGGTGCTGCGGCTACCGTACTTTTGGGATGAGCATGGACAGTTCATTCCGACGGCACTCGACTTGTTGCGAGATGGATCGTGGGTAGCGCATTCGACTCTGCCGAACGTTCACCCCCCCGGCGTGGAAGCCTATCTGGTGCTCTGGTACAAGCTTTTCGGCTACAGCATTCTAACGACGCGCGTTGCGATGTTGATGATGGCCGCGGCGGGCGTGCTGATAACGTTTCTTCTGTCGATTGAGCTCAGCCGTGGCTCGAAGGGCGCGCCGGCTTTTTTGCCGCCTCTCCTGCTGATTGCAACGCCGTTGTTCTACACGCAGAGCATGATGGCTCAACTGGACATGCCTGCAATGGTCATGACGTTGTTGACGTTGCTGCTTTTTACACGGCAAAGGTACATAGCAGCAGCTTTGGCAGCCATCGTGCTGGTTATGTTCAAGGAAACAGGGATTGTGATCCCGGCAGTTTGTTTCGTTTGGCTTGTGTTCAAGCGAGATTGGCGCAATGCTTCGTGCTTTGTTGCTCCTGCGATTGCGCTGGGTGCGTGGTTAGTTGTTCTGCATCACGCGACAGGGTTCTGGCTGGGTAATCCGGACTTTGCTCACTACAATGTGGGCTACTCACTTCACCCGGTGCGAATGATGTTATCCATCGTGCGGCGGATCTACTACATCTTCTTGGCCGAGTTCCGCTTTGTCGGCACAGCGCTGATTGTCTTCGTTTGTAGAAAAACGCGGCCGTTCAAATCAGGGTCCTGGCAAATTGTTCTCCTAGCAACTGGCGCGACAGTTGTACTGGTATCCGTGTTGGGCGGAGCTGAGCTTGAACGCTACCTAATGCCCGTGTTGCCGATATTCCTGATTGCAGTCGCAGTCGCTTCCACTTACGTCCCAAAGTGGGCAGGGCTGACCGTGATCGGTGGGCTATTCGCGGGTCTAGTTGGGAGTATGTTCTGGAACCCACCATACCCTTTTCCTTTTGAAAACAATTTGGCCATGGTGGATTTCGTACGGCTCCAGCAGGCTGCGGCGCAGTTCGCGGAACACGGGCTGAAGACGCGGACGATCGCAACGGCGTGGCCTTACACGGCCGCATTACGACGCCCGGAATTTGGGTTCGTTGACCATGGCATTAGGGTTATCGAGACCAACGACTTCCACGCGGACTCGATCCGCAAGTTGGCCCCTTCCCAATTCGATTCGTTGATCGTCTACACAAGAGTGTGGGCGCCCGAAAACGGCGTCATGGCAATTCCGCTTGTCAGGAGCTTTTTGACCAGCTTCTATGAATATCAGCCTGAGATTACAGAATCACAGGTGCACGATCTTGGGCTAAATCCAGCGGTCAGCTGGGAGAGTCGAGGCCAGCGCATCACTGTTTACATTCGCGGCTATGATGGCTCGCGTCCGGATAATCCACATCCTCGCGAAATTGCAACACGCTAGCCTAATTACTTCAGTTGAGTTTCACTCTTATGTTCAACCTTTCTGTCTTATCCCGGCGCATCGTAGGCTTTGTTGCAGTTTTCGGCGCATGCATGGTTCTGCAAGCTCAGCGTCTCCCGGACAATGCAGCCCCGAGTCATTACCACTTGAAGCTAACGCCTGATTTGAAGGCAGCTACATTCGCAGGCGAAGAAACAATCACGCTTACTTTGAAGCAGCCTTCGAACGCGATCACTCTTAATGCAGCCGAGATCAAATTTGGACAGATAACGGCAAAGGGAGGAAGCCAAACGCAAACGGGCACTGTTGCCTTAGACGAACCGAAGCAACAAGCAACCATAACCTTTCCGCAAAAACTACCGGCTGGCGCCGTGGTTTTGACCGTAAAGTACACCGGCATTTTGAACGATCAACTCAGGGGCTTCTATCTGAGCAAGACTGAGAAACGCAGGTATGCTGTCACCCAGTTTGAATCGACCGATGCCCGGCGTGCCTTTCCGTGTTTCGACGAGCCAGCTTTCAAAGCGACCTTCGGAGTAACTCTGGTGGTGGACCGCGGCGATGTTGCTATCTCGAATATGAATGTGACGTCGGACGTGAACGAAGGGTCGAAGCACGTTGTGAGTTTTGCAACCACCCCTAAGATGTCGACATACTTAGTTGCTTTTCTGGTCGGCGATTTCCAATGCATTTCTGGTGAGAGTGACGGCACTCCCATACGCGCGTGTTCGACACCGGAGCAGGTTCAGTACACGAAGTTCGCCGTGGCCACGGCCGAGTACGCGCTGCACTATTACAACACCTATTTTGGAATTAAATATCCGCTGCCGAAGATGGATATGATTGGCATTCCTGATTTCGAAGCCGGTGCGATGGAGAACTTTGGAGCGATTACTTATCGAGAGAGCGCGTTGCTGCTAGACGAGAAGACAGCCTCTGAGGAGTCGCGGAAGCGGGTTGCCGAAGTTGTGACGCACGAGATGGCGCACCAATGGTTTGGTGACTTGGTGACCATGCAATGGTGGGACAACTTGTGGTTAAACGAAGGCTTCGCGACGTGGATGGAACATAAGCCGCTGGCGAAATGGAAGCCGGAGTGGCACATTGAGGAAGATGATGCACGCGAACTGGACGACGTACTGAACTCTGATTCACAGGCAACGACCAGGAC
Source organism: Bryobacteraceae bacterium (assembly GCA_965214005.1). Classification (GTDB taxonomy): domain Bacteria; phylum Acidobacteriota; class Terriglobia; order Bryobacterales; family Bryobacteraceae; genus Bog-105. Next base: position 5,128,127 of record CBDCAQ010000014.1, on the reverse strand, counting down.
TATTCGGGCCAAAGCGGAGACGCCAGCTCAGATCGATGAAATGTTTGACGGGATCGCTTACGGAAAGGCAGGCGCGGTACTGGGAATGGTGGAGCACTACGCAGGTGAGGAGTCTTTTCGGACGGGAATTCATAATTACCTAGCAGCCCATCTCTACTCAAATGCAACGGCCGAAGACTTTTGGACGGCCGAGGCAAAGGCCACGGGCAAACCGATCGACCAGATCATGAATAGCTTCGTATCCAATCTGGGTACGCCGCTATTGCAATTCACCAAAGGGGGCAACGGGACCGTACAAATCGAACAGAGCCGGTTTTTCGTGAGCAGGGCTCCGAAGGACAACATTCATCAGAGCTGGATTGTACCGGTGTGCGAAGTGCCCGACAGCGAACATCACTGCGAGATAGTTGGCGAGTCGAAGAACTCGATTAAAGCCGGCAATGGGCCCGTGTTTTTCGCGAACGCCACGGATAAAGGTTACTATCGCAGCCAGTATAGTCCGGAGCTCTATAGGCCGATAGTCAGTCAGGCTGAAGCGGCACTGAGTCCGGAAGAACGGCTCGGCCTTTTGGGAGACACGTGGGCGCTCGTGCGCTCCGGAAAGACTGAGGTGGCGGGGTATCTAGACTTGGCCGAGGCGGTGAAAGGTGATCCGAGTTCAAACGTCATTCGACTAGTTTCGGCCAGATTGCACGAAGCCAGTGACAAGATTGCGTCGGACGAGGATCGGCGGCGATTGTCGGCGTGGGTCGTGGAACAGTGGAAGCCCATTTACTCGAATACGGCTCACGAAACAGACAAAGATCGACGGGTACAGTTGTTCTCGATGCTGGGAGGAATCGGCGACGACTCAGGTACTGTGCAAGAGGCGACGGGGATTGCGAAAAAGTGGCTTAGCGATCAGTCGTCGGTGGAGCCAGATTTAGCGAACGTGGCTTCGCAGGTAGCGGCCACCCACGGTGACAAATCTCTCTATGATCAAGTGCTGGAGCTGAACAAGAAAGCGACCGATCCTCAGGTCCGGAGCAAGTGTTTGCGGCTGCTTGCGAGTTTCAGGCATAAGGAACTGGTCCAAAGAACGCTCGACTACGCTGCTTCTAATCAGGTCAGAAACCAGGATGCAGTTTTCGTCTTCGCGGCTGAGATTATCAATCGAGATACGCGCGAACAGGCTTGGGCGTATATTCAAGCCAACTGGGATCAAGTGAAGCGCCAGTTGACTCCGCTAAACGGCCGGAACCTGGTGCAGGCGACAGGAAGGTTTTGTGACACGGCACATGCCGATCAGGTGAGGCAGTTCTTTGCAAGTCATCCGGTCACAGCTGCAGAGCGGACTTTGAGCAAGGCCTTGGACGACATCTCCGACTGCTCGGATCTGCGCCAGCGACAAGAGCCGTCGCTGCATGATTGGCTGACGGCAAGAGTTCATTAGCGATATCACTGCATACTCATAGGTAATGGATGAGAGTCGAAGGGTAAGCGCCGCCTGGTGGGCAGTCGTTGTCCTGTTCCTAGTTCATGGGCTGGTTGTGTCGACGTGGGTGGCGCGAATACCGGCTGTGCAGAGCGAGCTAAAGCTCTCGAACGGCGTGCTTGGCCTGACATTATTGAGCAGCGCTTTAGGCGCGTTAATCGCGATCCCGTACACCGGCCATTTGGTGAACCGCTTCGGCAGCAAAAGTGTTTCCACCTGGAGCACGTTTGCATTCTGCGCGGCACTATTGCCGATGAGCGTTGCTGTGAACGCCTGGACCCTGGCTGCGGCGCTTATTGTCTATGGCGCAACTGCAGCGGCGATGGACGTGGCGATGAACGCGCAAGGCGTGGAGGTGGAAAAGCGTCTTGGCAAGCCGACTATGTCACGATTCCACGCTATGTTCAGCTTGGGCGCAATGGCGGGTGCGGGTATAGGCGGTTTTATTGCGAGACAAGGCATCATACCGGTGCAGCATTTTGTGGCCGCGTCGTTCCTGGCGCTGTTGTTTTCGGCAGTGTTCGTTCGGTTTATGATCGAGACGCATGATGGCGTTTCGGTGGAACAACACTCGCTGCCCTACAGCAAGATTCCCCCAGTCTTGCTGGCCTTGAGCGCGATCGCTTTCTGTATTCTCCTGTCCGAAGGCGCTATGGCCGATTGGATTGCAATCTATTTGAAGCAGGATCTGGGGGCAGGGCCCGATAAGGCGGCGTGGGGCTACGCAGTGTTCTCGGCTGCGATGGCGACCTTTCGGATGTTGGGCGATCTTATCACGGCGAAGTTGGGCGCCCTGCTGACGGTTCGGTTAGGGAGTTTGTTAGGCGCAGCGGGACTGGTCTGGTCGATCACCATGCAATCGCCTGGGCTTGCGCTGCCTGGTTTTGCGCTGACGGGCGCAGGATTTTCCGTCATCATTCCGTTGGTGTTTGGCTCTGGTGGACGCGTACCGGGCGTCAGCCCAGGCGCAGGAATCGCAACGGTTACTGGGTTGGGATACATCGGATTCCTGGTCGGGCCGCCGCTGATTGGGTTCGTTTCGCAGTTGGTGACTGTGCGCTACGCATTGTTGGTTGTCGTGGTGTGCTGCTTGATCTCGGCTGTCCTGTCAAGCTCGGTCGGGCGGCTGAACATGAAAATCGAAACAGTGCCGCAGCCGGCGGTCGAAGCTTCCTGATTATTTAAGACCGGTTGTAATGGGCCTATCGTAGCCGGTCATTTCCAAATAGCCGATCCCATGAATAGGGGCATTATGAAGGCGGCCGGTATAGGTGACGGCACCTTCCCAATAGCTGGGCGCAGTGTTGTTGGGACCGGCGAGTTCCTGGTCGAGTAATGCTGTTGACTCGGTCAGCTCGAGTTCTAGGGACGGGATGCGGATGAGCCACGTGGTTGGGTAGTGAGCGCTGGTCGTAGAACTCGTCCAAGTAGCTCCGGGCGTTAATTCGAATTGCGTCGAGTCGAGATAATGAGCGCTGCCACGGGAATCGATGAACGTTCCCGATGAGAAAGGGTTCTGTTCGCCGGAGCGCGACCTCAAGCGGTAAAGCATTAGCTCTTCGTTGTTGTCGAGCTGAATGGCGAACCAGTCCCAACCACGAAGTGAGGGGTCGAGAGGCTCGGTCGAGAATTCGTGGTCCATCCAAGTGGTGCCGCCAACCTGGGATTCGTGGCCGTTGTAGGCGAGAGTGCCACTGGTGGCAAGTCGAGTGAACGAGATGTAGTGCGAAGCCTCACCTGGTTTGGGACCTTTGGGGCTGATTCCGTTCTGTCCATGAACGACAAGTGGCTTTTGTGGCGTGAGATGTAGATGCAGTTTGAGCTTGTCGGTGACGGCTTCCAGTTGTTGTTCGCCATTGTCGGAGATCCAATGGACGCGCCAATTGGTATTCCAATATTCGCGAGCCTCGAACGATACTCCTGCGATGCCGGGACCGGCTCGATTCAACCGCTCAATGTGAAGGAATTTCTGCCCGTCGATGTCACTCAACGCGAGATGGGCGAGATAGAACTGACTGGGAGTCCAGACGCCTTCTACAGGCACATCGACTCCGTCCAGCGCGATCCGGAAAAACGTGAGTTCAAAGCCAAAGCGATGCCCATCGGTCGCGCGCAGGTTGCCGGTGTAATACCACCACTCGGTTTTGTAATTCGGATGGCTAAAGTGATCGCGAGGGAATTGGAAGCGGTAGCCGGGCAGCGCGCTTTCGAACTGGGCGGCGGGTGACATTCCCGCGATAAGAAGGGTTGTGACCAGCCAAGCTCTAATCCTCATGAATGACCTCGATTGGGTTGAGGCGCATGGCGGTGCGAGCTGGGTAGAGTCCAGCAAGAACCGTGGCAGTGTAGATGCCGGTGAGGGCGGCCAGCAGAGCTGCAACTGGCGGATGGAACTGAATGGTCCAGCCGAAGGACTGCTTGTTGATGACGTAAATCAGGATCAGCGAAAGGAATGCGCCCAGGACGATGCCGATCGCGTTCGACAAAAGGCCGAGCAGGCCGGCTTCGCAAAGGATGATGCTGCGAATCTGTGGCTTGGATGCACCGAGGATTCTGAGGATCGCGAACTCACGGCGGCGGTCGATGATGACGGCCAGCAGAGATCCTGCAATGCCCAAGACGGCGACCAGGATGGCCACGGCCTCGAGCGCATACGTAATTCGGAAGGTGCGGTCGAAGATGGTGAGGGCATCGCGACGAAGGGTGCGATTGCTGAAGACGGAAATGCTCCGGCCAGCGATGGCCTGATCGATGGCACCACGCACATCGGTCTCATTCACACCGGGCTTCAGGAAAACAGCCATATTGGAGGATGCGGGATCAGGAAGGTACTTCAGCAGGGTGTGACGGTCGAGGATGACGAAGCCGCGTTCGGTTGAGTAGTCGTAGTAAATGCCGAGGACTTCGAAACTCCGGGTTGTGAGGCCAAGCGGCAAAGCTATGCGGCTGCCCGGGTGAATGTTGTGCTTATTGGCAAATGGCTCGCTTACGACGGCATAGTCGCCGGTGGGCAATTTGCGCAAGATACTGTCGCGGTCTTCGCCTGGAAGAAACAGAGTCGTTGCGTTTGATTCGGCTTTGCTGGATTCGCCTCCGCCCAGAGAGGCGGGCAGGCCTTCGTAGGTGATCGGGTAAACGCGAAAACGATCGACGGTGGAGACGTCAGGAAGGCGCTCGATCTTGTCGGCAATATGGGGGCTGATGGTCGGATGGCGATCGTTTGCGGTTGAGCCTGCTGGACGCAGATAGAAATCGGCCCTAAGCTCATTGTTCATCCATAGCCAGACCGTTTGACGGAAGCTGCCGACCATAATGCCGACGCTGGCGGTCATGGCGACCGCAGTGGCGAGCGCGGCGATCATGACCGACGTTCGACCGAGTGATGAACGGAGTGAACGGACGGCGATGAGTGCTTCGGTGCCAAGAAGACGAGCGACGGCGTCGTGGGTGAGGGCACCAAAGGTGGCAACGAGATTGGGAATGATAAGCGAGGTTCCTGCAACCAGAAGCAGGGTGGCGAGGTAAGCAAAGATCGGCTGCCGATTGATGGGTGGAAGCTGTGTGAGCGCGGCGGCAACGAGTAACATGGCTGCGGCAATCCAGAGAGTGTAACGGGAGCGAACCTGATTGACGTACTCCTGGCGACCGCGGGCCATGGCTTCAACCGGAGGAACACGAGAGGCTTCGAGGGCGGGGGCGAGCGCTGCCAGGACAGAGATACTAGTGCCGAGAAGAAAGCCGGTGAGTGCGGCGGGCCAAGTCATTGCAATGGGGGATGGCTGGCTGCTGACGTAGAGGGATTGAACGGTGCTGCCTACGAGCTGGACAGCACCCTCGGCCAGGATGCGACCGAGCCCGAGACCAAGAAGGCTACCGAACAAACCGAAGAAGAGCGCTTCCGAGAGGAAGCCGCCGGCGATGAGCGCGCGTGTTGCTCCGAGAGCTCGTACGATGCCGATTTCGTTGCGGCGACGGACCACTGAGATGGAGATCGTGTTGTAGATGAGGAACGCGCCGACCACGATTGCGATGTAGCTAAGGACGTGGAGATTCCAGCGGAACGCCGCAAGCATTTTGCGATTTTCTTCGGTGCGAGCTCCTTGTGGGTCAACTGATAAGGAGGGCGGCAGTTGCTTTCGGAGGAGATCGCGCCAGTACTCGAGCGATTGCCCGGGCGGTAGCGACACATCGATGCTGTCGAGCTTGCCTATGCGGCCGGTGACACGCTGGGCGAAGCCGATGTCGGTCACAAACACGTTTTGCTCCGCAGTGCTGCCGGGCTTGGTTTTGATGATGCCTTCGATGATGAAGCTTTGAAGCCGGTCGTTGATTAAGAGGCGCAATTGTGAGCCGGTTTTAACATGAAACCCGTTCCCGATCCACAACGGAAATTGGGTGCTGTCGGTTGCAAGAAGTTGGCCTGAGTGCTGAGCCGAAGCCTGCTCGAATGTGTCGTTCGTGCGATGGCCGATCAGATCGAGCCCCAGGAACGGATACGCTTCGCCCTTGCCATTGATGGAGGCGAAATCTTCAATGCGGGGCGTGAACTCAAATGCGTATGGGAGGCGAGTCAGTTTGCCCAGATATTGCTCGTCGATGCCGCCAGCCTCAGTGATCACCAAGTCGCTTGAGCCGGTGAGCGATTCGACAGACGAATGAAAGCTACCGGCTGCTGCTTCGCCTGCCAGGTCGATTGCCACAATTACGGCGACGCCGAGCATAACCGCGGTCAAGTTGAGCGCTGTACGCAGCGGGTCGGACAGCAGGGGTCTCAGGATCAAGCAGCGGAACAGAACAAGAGTGGTCACGAGGCAGTGGATTCAGCAGGAACAAGCGTTTCCTGCATACGGCCATCTTTCATCCGGATGATTCGATCAGCAACGGCGGCGCTTTCGGCACTGTGCGTGGCCATCAAGATGGTGACCTGAAGCTCGGTTGAGATCCGACGCAGCAACCTGATTACAAGTTCGCCGGTTGCAGTGTCGAGGTTTCCCGTCGGCTCGTCGGCGAGCAGAATGCGTGGTCGATGCACGAGAGCTCGGGCAATAGCGACACGTTGCTGCTGGCCACCGGATAACTGATGAGGCAAGCGATGGGCAAGGTCAGCAATCTCAACCCAGGCAAGCTGTTCCTTTGCGCGGGTACGGGCGTTCGAAGCGCGCGCGAGTAGCAAAGGAAGTTCGACGTTCTCAATGACGGTCAGCGTGTTTAGAAGCTGGAACGACTGAAAGATGAAACCGACCTTGTCGCGACGGATGCGGGTCAAGTCCGTGTCTTTGAGATCGCTGGTGGACTGTCCGTCAATCAGAACCTGACCGGATGTGGGAAAGTCGATTGCGCCGCTAAGGTTCAGAAGAGTAGATTTGCCGCAGCCGCTTCGCCCAACTAAAGCGAGAAAGTCGCCCGCTTGAGCAATCAGCGAAAGATCTTGGACGCCGACGACTGGGGCGCCTTCTGTTTGGTACAGCTTAGTGGCATTCCGAAGTTCCAGGGGAGGCAGATTCATAAATGAAACGTCGCAGCAACCGTGCTCTTCATCTAGGATGATGACAGAAGGAGACACGCTGGAATGTTTTGGAAAACACTGTTGGTTGTTGGAATAGGTGTGGTGACTATGGCCGCGCGAGCGCAAGCCGGATCGGTGTACGACTACACGATGAAGTCGATTGACGGAAAACCGACGCCGCTGTCCAGCTTTAAAGGCAAAGTTGTCATGCTGGTTAACGTGGCGAGTCGCTGTGGGTATACGCCGCAGTACGAAGGTCTGGAGAAACTTTACGAGCAATACAAGGACCGCGGGTTCGTGATTGTCGGGATTCCGGCCAATAATTTCGGGGCTCAGGAGCCGGGCACCAACGAAGAAATTAAGACGTTTTGCAAATCGAAGTACAGTGTGACGTTTCCCATGATGTCGAAAGTGTCAGTGAAGGGCGAAGACACGACGCCGCTGTACCAATACTTGACTGGATCGTCCACAGATCCGAACCACAGCGGTGAGATCAAATGGAACTTCACGAAATTTCTGGTTGATAAGAACGGAAATGTCATTGATCGATTTGAGCCGGCTGTAACGCCCGGTGATGCTCAGGTGGCGAGCGCGATCGAGAGCGCGCTGAAGTAGGGACGCTTTGATTCGGATAGACTCTTAGGTGCTTGGCTAAGATACTTGTGACCGGAGGAGCCGGTTATATCGGCTCCCATACCACGTACTTTCTTCGTAAGAGCGGGCATGATGTTGTCGTTGTTGACAACTTGTCGCGCGGGTATAAGCAATCAGTGCCGGAGGGGATTCTCCGGCAGATCGACCTTCGCGAGACCGACAAGCTTGCTTCGCTTTTGACGGACGAGAAGATTGAGGCGGTGATGCACTTCGCCGCCTATATTTCGGTGGGTGAGTCGTCGCAGGTACCGGAGCTGTACTTCTCAAACAATGTAGGCGGATCGATGTCGCTGTTTGAAGCCATGCTTCGGGTGGGTGTGAAGAAGCTGGTTTTTTCATCGACTGCTGCGGCCTACGGTACGCCTGAGCGAGTGCCAATCCCAGAAGACTCAACGATTCTGCCGATCAATCCTTATGGTGAATCGAAGGTAATTACCGAGAAGATGTTGCACTGGCTGGGCCAGTATCGGGACTTCCGTAGCGTCCGGCTGCGGTATTTCAATGCGTGCGGGGCAGAAACAGAGTCGGGGCTAGGTGAGCGGCATGACCCAGAAACGCACCTGATTCCGCTAGTGCTAAAGGCCGTGCAGACGGGGAAGCCGGTGACTGTGTTCGGCGAAGATTACCCGACACCGGACGGTACGTGCATACGCGATTACATTCATGTCAGCGACTTAGCCGAGGCTCATATTTATGCGGTTGAGTACTTGCTGAGCGGTGGCGAATCTAATGTGTTCAACGTTGGCACAGGCCATGGGAAATCAGTGAGGGAAGTGCTGCATTCGGTAGAGCGCGTGACAGAACAAAAGGTGCCTTGCACAACGGGTCCAAGACGCGAAGGGGACCCAGCAAGCCTGGTTGCGGATTCGACCAAGCTTCAGCAGGCCTTGGGTTGGCGACCTAAGCGGGCGGATCTGGATGTAATTGTGCGGGACGCATGGACATTTGCTCAGTCGCACGCCAAACACTAGCGACCTTCATGGCGAGGCTGCACTTGGTACTGCCTTTCCTGGCTATAGCAGGCGCATTGGCGCAGCAGACCCCTGACGAACTGCTGCTGGTAAACGGCAAAATATGGACGGTGAATCCGGCTCAGCCGGAGGCCGAAGCGGTGCTGATTCGAGGTAATCGAATTGGGGCCGTGGGCACGACGGCTGATTTGACGCGACTGCAACAGCCGTCGACCACAGTTGTTGATCTACATGGCCGGCGGGTGCTGCCGGGCTTCAATGACGCCCACGTCCATTTTTATAGCGGTGGTGCAAATCTGGCCGGCGTTCAGCTGCGGCTATCGAAAAGCGAAGCTGAGTTTCGAGACACGCTGAAGGAGTTTGCGGCACACCAGCCGAAAGGTCGGTGGATCACGGGCGGCAAATGGGATCACGAAAATTGGGCTGGGGCGCGACTACCTACTCGGCAGCTGATTGATCCAGTTACGCCTAATCAGCCGGTCTTCGTGAGTCGTCTTGACGGGCACATGGCGCTAGCGAATTCCACGGCCTTAAAGCGGGCGGGTGTCGATCGGAACACAAGAGACGTGCCTGGCGGAGTGATCGTGCGAGATGCCAATGGGGATCCGACCGGCATCCTCAAAGACGCCGCAATGGACCTTGTGATGCATGTCATCCCAGGTCCAACAGTAGAGCAGATCATCACAGCAATTCGTGCTGGGCAGACTTACGCGGCGGCAAACGGAGTAACTAGCGTGCAGGACATGTCGGCTTCGCCAGAAGTGCTGAGGGCGTATCAAACGATGCTGGAACGGGGCGAGTTGCGGGTGCGAATCTCGGGTCATCAGCCGTTGCCGAAGTGGCAGAAGCTTGCTGCCGTGGGTGTGCAGGCGCGCTTCGGGAACGACTTTCTCCAGATTGGTGGGCTAAAGGGCTTTGCCGATGGATCACTCGGGTCTACTACGGCCCTTTTATTCGCGCCTTACCTGGACGCGCCGAATACGGCCGGGATCGCGAGTGATGAACTTTCGCAGCCGATGCAGATGTACAAGGACGTGAAGGATGCCGACCAAGCTGGCTTGCAGGTGGCAATTCATGCAATCGGAGATAAGGCGAACAGCCAAATCCTGGACATGTATGAACGGGCAGAGAGGGAGAACGGACCACGGGATCGGCGCTTCCGAATTGAGCATGCGCAGCACTTAAGAGCAGAGGACATTCCCCGCTTCGGCAGACTGGGCGTGATTGCGTCGATGCAACCGATTCACTTGGCGGACGACGGGCGATGGGCGGAGAAGCGAATCGGCCCGGAGCGAGCGAAATGCTCGTACGCGTTTCGGGCGCTGCTAAACAGTGGAGCCACCCTGGCGTTTGGATCGGATTGGGATGTCGCGCCGATGAAGCCGTTATTGGGGATTTACGCTGCCGTGACCAGGCGAACGGTGGACGGGAAACACCCGGATGGCTGGATTCCGGAGCAGCGCATCACCGTGCAAGAAGCCATTCGGGCCTTCACGATAGGGTCGGCGTATGCGAGCTTCGATGAGAAGGTGAAGGGCTCAATTGAAGTCGGGAAGTTGGCGGACCTGGTCGTGCTTTCAGACGACATACTGACGATGGATCCGACCAAGATTCCGGACGTGAAAGTTAGGTTGACGATCATGGACGGGAAGGCAATTGTGGGGCACGAGCCATCGCCTTTCGAACTGCCGAGCGGACTACTATTGCGGACAGAGTAGGGGAATCTAAAAGAAGACTCATGCCACCTTCGAAGAAATCCGATTCCAAAACGTATACGAAACCCGAATTAAGGGACAAGATCAAAGCCGAGGTTCTCGCGGGTGATAAGGGCGGGAACCCAGGCCAATGGAGCGCGCGCAAGGCTCAGATTGTCGCCCATCAATACGAGGCCGCGGGCGGCGGATACAAGAAGCCCCGAAATGAATCGCAGCAGAGCTTGAAAGAGTGGGAGGACGAGAAGTGGACTACCGCGGACGGTAAGCGGGCCCGGCGAAGTGGTGGAACGACTCGGTACTTGCCCGAGAAGGCTTGGGATAAGCTGTCGGCCGGTGAAAAAGCCGCGACGAACAAGAAGAAGAAAGACGGCTCGAAGAAAGGCAAGCAGTTTGTAAGTAACACCAAGGCGGCAACTGCGGCGCGAAAGACTTCGGCGAAGAGATCGTAGCTAAGAAGAGACCGGCTGCGAAGAAGAGGGCCGTTAAGAAAGCTGCCAAGAGGACATAGCGCTTAACCGAGAAGTTTGCGGTAAGTGCGGATGAAATACGAATCGGTCATACCGGCCACGTAGTCGCAAACTGCGCGGAAGGGGGTCTCGTTTTCGAAATCGTCCCGACAGCCGGCGGGGACCTCTTCAAGGTGATTAAGAAGGTATTCGAACAATTCGGCCACACGATCGACGGCGACCCGGCGCTCTTCTACCAGGGGAACAGAAGAGTACACATACTTGACCAGCAGATCTCGGAGATGGCTGTTAAGCGCCGCCGTTGGTTCCGTCATGCGAGCAAGCCGGTAAGGAAGGACTCGGACATCGTGTACTGAGGCTACCTTGGCTTTTGATGCTTCAAGCGCCGTGCCCTCAATGAGTCCAGTTATTAGAAAGCCCATCAACTCGCGCATGATCTCCCAAAAGCGAACGCGATCGCTGACGCCGGGAAATTGGGTGTCGATCTTCTCGCCGACTTCAATGAAGCCGGGCACGGTTGCGCCGATCTGGTCAGAGGTAAACAGGCCGAGCGAGTAGGCATCGTCTATATCTGCGGTGTTGTATGCGATCTCGTCGGCCAGATCGATCAGCTGGGCTTCGAGGGGCGGGCGTTCGCTTGGATTGAGATCCTGAAGTTCTGAATCATCGGTGTCGGAGATTTCGCGCGAGTGTTTTACTACGCCCTCTCGTACTTCAAACGTAAGGTTCAGGCCTTCAAAGCGAGCGTACCGGCTTTCCAGATGATCGACAATTCTTAGTGCGTGGCGGTTGTGTTCGAACGAGGCCCCGAACCGACGCATCTGGCGGTCCAGTTCCTTTTCAGCAACGTGCGCGAACGGTGGGTGACCCAGGTCGTGAGCAAGAGCCAACGTTTCCGTGAACTCTTCGTTGAGGCCTAGGGCCGATGCTACTGTTCGAGCTACTTGGGAAACTTCAATGGTATGCGTAAGCCGATTCCGGAAATGATCACAGAGAGAAGGGGCGAAGACTTGGGTCTTACCTTCCAAGCGACGGAACGCACGCGCGTGGATGATGCGATCGCGATCCCGTTGGAAATCATTTCGATACGCATGGGCAGGCTCCGGATATTTGCGGCCCTTCAAAGAGGACGGACCAACGCGTAGGTGGCCCAGCATGAAACAGGGTTACTTCGGCAACTGCGCGGCAACCTGATCGGCAGCGCGGGTCACTTCTGGAGAATCTTTCGACGAAGACTTCAATGAATTGAGAATGCGGCGGGCAGCTTGAGGATCGCGAGCGGATTCCATTTGGGCTAGAAGTAACTCAGCTTGAGCTTTCGAAACAAGATCATTCGGTTTGTCAGCTACATTGCGCAAGAGTGCTTCTGCATCAGAAACCCTATTTTGGCCCGCGTACACCTGGGCCAGCGCAAGCTTGGCTAATGGTGCGAACTCGCCGCCATGGTCGGCAACATTTTTGAGATCGGTTTCTGCACCTTTGGGGTTGTTACCTGCGGCTTTGATGGTTCCTGAGTAATATTGTGCGATCAGACCTTCGCGGCTACTGCCATGTTTGGATATGACGGAACCGAAGGCGTTGAGTGCTGCACTATCTTTTGCCTGCTGGGTCGGATAGCTCTTCAGGACGTCCGGCGCGGGGTTTTGGCCGACAGGCGATTCCCAAACATCAAGCGCTGTGCGCAGATCCTGTTGTCGAATGCCCTTCTGATAGGACATAAACCATAAAACTGCGCCGATCAATAGCAAGACTGCCAAAGCAATCACAGACAGCTGAGTGACGCGCTTCCTATGGTCGCCAGCGTAAGTAATGGCAGCTGAGACACCATCACGAAATTGGTCGTGTGAGAGCTGCTCTTTAATCTCCTGGCGTGTCAAATCAGTAGTTTACCACAAAAAAAGGGCCCAAAACCCTACTTTCGCTGCGGTTGCGGGACGCTAACTTTGCCCTCGGAGGTCGGCCAAGTCGCGCTGAATGGCGAACTTAACCAGACTTGCGACATCGTGGATGTCCAACTTGCGCATGAGACTCGAGCGATAGGTATCGACCGTCTTCGGGCTGAGTGCAAGGCGAGCGGCGATCTCTTTCGCCCGAACTCCTTCTACGAGTAATGAGAAGACCTGGAACTCACGGGTGCTCAGGCTCTCGATCGGATCCTGTCCCTGGCGAGCACGTCCGGTGTTGTCGACGAACAGAGAGGTAACTTCAATTTGCGGGGATACGTAAATTCCGCCTTGGACGAACTGGTTCAAGGCATCAGCCATTTGTTGGGGGCTGGAGCTCTTCAACAGGTATCCGCAAGCACCATTCCGAAGCACTTCGAGAACAGTCTTTCGATCTTTGCGTATGGAGAAGACTGCGCAGCGGGTGGGCAGGTTCTGATCACGGACGCGTCGCACGACTTCGGTGGCAGCAAGGTCGGAAAGCCCCAGATCAAGCAAGGCCAGAGTGGGCTGGCGACGTTCTATCTCGGCGAGCGCAGCTATCGCTGTGCCTACCTGCGAAACAACGCGAAAGCCGTCAATCTCATTGCAGAGAGCAGCTAGCCCTTCCCGCACGAGCGTCAGTTCGTCCGCAATGAGGATGTCGACGATGCGGGGCACGACGGCAGGTATCAGAGTTGTTTCTGGAGTTGCTGGCGACGGCTGGAATGAGGTAGACACGATGTTCGCTGAGGAAGTGCGGACACGCGAGTATCTCTCTCTAGTGTTAGCTAGTTTTAAGTAGAAAAATGAAAATAAAACTTGACAAGTATAGGCTTACCGGCCGGGGGGGGTAAACCTCAAAATGCCACGCCCTAAGAGATTGCAGACCGCACCCTTAGTACGGTCTGCGCGTGTTTTGAAGTTAATGGAAGCTATGCGAAGCTGCGGACAGCTTCAGTTTCATCGTCGTAAGCTTCGAAAACTGTATACAGCTTCGTAATCTGAAGCAAATCCTTAACTCGTTTTGAGAGGCCGACGAGCTTCAATTTGCCGCCGTTGTTAGTAACTGTCGTAAATCCCGAGACCATTTCACCAATCCCTGAGCTGTCGATATAGGAGACATCGCTCAGATTAAGGAGGACCTTCTTCTCACCCCTGGTTGCTAAGTCGCGAATAGTATCGCGGAACGCACTTGCCCCTTCACCCAGTGTAATGCGGCCCGTTGCATCGATCACGACTACATCGCCTACTTGGCGCGTTATTAACTTAACACTCACAAAAGCCTCCCTTTGGTAGCACGCAAACTTACTTCTCTGTCGATAACTTTTTTACCAGACGAACTTCTGTTCCGCCGCCGGGTCGTGGATGTAAGTCAAACTCATCCATAAAAGCACGGATAAGCAACAGGCCCCGGCCGGACTGACGCATCAGATTCTCAGCAGCCGTAGGATCGGGCAAAGACGACAAGTCAAACCCGTCGCCTTCGTCTCCTATGACAACGGTCAGGCTCTCGCTTGATTTCTCGATACTGAGGTAAACGCATTTTTTGTTGCTGTAGCGGTTGCCATGAACGACAGCGTTAACCATGCATTCGCGGACGGCCATCCCGATATCATTCTGGTCGTCCTCGCTGAAGCCGAGCTCCTGGGCGGACTGCAGAATGGTCTGCTCGGCCGCATCTACGCTCTGTAACGTGGACGCCAGTTTGGTTTGAGTCTTCTCCATCTCCCCGCTTCCGCGTTCGCCCATGTCCCTTAGTGCTGCAATGCGATCACGAACTGAATCGACACAATACCGGATGGCTCGCCGGAAGTCAAGGAACACGGTGCTAGAACTATACAGGTCCTGCGCCTATCAACAGACTTGTAGAATGCGTCGCACGACGTAGCAGTGTCCGAGCAGCAGTATTGTTTAGCCGGCAACAGGCCATAATCGAGGGATGTCAGCTAACTTTGTCGCTGAAGATGTTAGGGCCAAGTACGGGGCGGTAATCGGATTAGAGATACACGTCCAGCTGGGCACGAAGACGAAGATCTTCTGTAGCTGTCCGGTTAACTTCGGGTCATCACCGAACACTAACGTCTGCCCGGTTTGTTTGGGCTTGCCAGGCGCTTTGCCTGTTTTGAGCCGACAAGCGGTGGAACTGGCCATGGGTGCCTCTCTTGCGCTGGGCTGCCGAATCAATCCGTTCTCGCGGCTGGCACGGAAGAATTACTTCTACCCGGATCTGCCAAAAGGCTATCAAATCTCGCAATACGATCAACCGTTGGCCGAGCACGGTTATCTAAACATTGTGGCCGGCGGTGACTCGAAGCGCGTGGGTGTAACGCGGGTGCATATGGAGGATGATGCCGGCAAAAGCATTCACGACGGGTTTCACGATTCAGATTGCTACACCTATGTGGACTTGAACCGGTCTGGGACTCCGCTCATTGAGATAGTGAGTGAGCCCGATATGCGTACGGCGGACGAGGCATATGCGTACGTCACCGAAGTGAAACAGATACTACAGTACATTGAGGTCTCTGACTGCGATATGGAGAAGGGGCAGCTTCGTTGCGATGCGAATGTGTCGGTGCGATTGCGGGGTGCGGAGAAGTTTGGGACCAAGGTCGAAGTGAAGAATCTGAACTCGTTTCGGTTTTTGAAGCTTGCAGTCGAGTACGAGATTGAACGCCAAGTAGAGCTGATCGAGTCAGGCGGCAGAGTGCACCAAGAGACTCGGTTATATAACGTCGAGAGCGGACAAACAGTGGGGATGCGCAGCAAGGAGCAGGCGCATGATTACCGTTACTTTCCTGAGCCGGACTTAGTGCCACTCCGGGTTAGCGATTACTGGCTACGGGAGGTGAAGGCGGGACTTCCAGAGCTGCCGGCCGAACGGCGTGAGCGATTTGTCAGAGAGTATGAGCTTCGCGAGTATGACGCCCATGTGCTGACCATGACGCGCGGAATGGGCGACTACTTTGAAGGGGCGGTTCGGATAAGCGGTGATGGTCGAGTGACTGCAAATTGGATTGTCGGCGATTTGATGGGATTACTGAAGGCGACCGGCAAAGAGATTGGTGACTCGCCAGTTTCAGCGGTCCACCTAGGCGAGCTCGTCACGTTGGTCAATAAGGGCGAGTTATCGGGTAAGTTAGCAAAGGAGATCCTGCCGAAGATGTTCGAGAGCGGGGATGCTCCGACGGCCATTATGGAGCGCGACGGCTTGAAACAGATTTCGGACACGGGCGAACTGGCGAAGATCATCAATGAAATCCTAGCCAAAAATCCGAAGCAGGTTGAACAGTACAAAGGCGGGAAGACAGCGGTGGCGGGCTTTTTAGTCGGGCAGGTGATGAAGGCAACTCGGGGGCAGGCTAATCCACAAACGGTGAACGAGATGCTTGCTGCGGTCCTGACGTCAACTAACTAGTCCAGAATTAGTTTCTACGAGGCTCTTCGATACGCGTGTAGCGATTGACGGCTAAATTGTTTAGTGTTTGTTCTGCGCCGCTGGGCCAACGTATGGTTAGCCGATCGACTTTGGGGCAAGAGCCTAGGCCGAAGTGAAGGCGTGAATCGTTGCGCGAGATGTAGCTGCCCCCATTACGAATGGACTCGAATTGACTGACACCGCAAGCATCGATTTTCACCGTCGTGCCTATAGCATCCCGATTGCTGCGGGTCCCGACAAGCTGCAGGCCAATCCACGAGTTTGAGACCGATGTGGTGGTGTTGCGGAGCAGCAGCGGCTGCCCGGAAATGGGCAAAATAACCAAGTCGACTAAGCCATCGTTGTCGTAATCACCCGCAGCTCCTGCACGGTAGGAGTTGTCAGGAATGGAAGGGTAAGACCAAGCCTCAGTGAATTGCGCGCTATTGCTCCGAAAGAGCTTGATGGGTTGGAAATACCGAGGAGCTTTGGGGTAGACATGGCCGTTGGCTGTCCACAACTCACGGCGACCATCATTGGCGAAGTCGACGAAACCGCATGCCCAGCCCAGATATGGCCGCGTTAAGCGCACGAGGCCTTTTGACGACGACAGTTCTTCGAAGCTGCCGGACTTGTCTTGCTCGAAGAGGGGAAAGTAGTCGTCGGAAAAGGTGGTTGTGACTAGATTGACCTTGCCCCCGGCTGCTGAGTTTTCGATAGCGACACCCATGTTAGATTGCACACGGCCATCCGCGTTGAACGCCACACCTTGATCGAGGCCGGACTCTTTGAACGTGCCGTTGCCGCGATTGATGAAGAGAAAGTTTGGATCGGAGTCATTGGCGACAAACAGATCGATTTTGCCGTCGCCGTTAAAATCGTCAAATACTGGCGTGAAACTATGCGAGGGTTTCGCGGCCGCGACTCCTGATTTTTGAGTTACGTCCGTAAATGTGCCGTTGCCATTGTTGTGATAGAGAACGCCGTATTCAGGCTTGAGGCCGATGGGGCCACAGAAGCCGGGGATGTCGAGGAACTTGCAGACCGGGGCTGGCTCGCTGAGCGAGATGGCGTGGATGTCCGCATAGCCCGCGACATAGAAATCGAGAAAACCGTCGTTGTCGAAGTCACCAAAAGCGCTGCCAGTGTGCCACGCAATGGCACGGCTAAGCCCAGCTGACTTACTAACTTCAGTAAATGTGCTGTTGCCGTTATTGTGGAAGAGAAGATCGACTCCGATTGTGGTGATCAGCAGATCGGTGTAGCCGTCATTGTCGAAGTCTGCGGCATTTGCGCCCGTACCCCAGTAATCGTTATGGAGCCCCGCCTTCTCGGTGACGTCTTCGAAATGACCACCGCCAATATTTCGGAACAGGTAGACGCCCTGTTTAGCAGGAGTGGGAGGTAGGCCGGCGACTATGGTTCGTAGCTGCTCCATCGTGGAGCCGTTGACGATCAGCAAGTCGAGCAGACCATCGTTATCGAAATCGAGCCATGCAACGCCGCTTCCATTGGCTTCAGGAATCCACCGCTTTTCAGGTCCCCCGCAACGCATTTCAGCATGGATGCCAGCGGTAGCGGCTGATTCCTGAAATGTGATTGTGGGGCCGAGCGCCAAGATGAGCAGCGCCGGAAGAATTAGGATCGCAACACGCAACAGCGGCCAGTATATCGGCCTGTGACTGATTTATTCTGGTGGACGAATGATTTGGGTGCGGCAATTATTTTTAACCTTTGGTCTCGGTCTTTCCGCCGTGGCGGGGCAGTCCGGCGGTCAAGTGCAGGAACTCTATGGCGCTGCACGAGCGGCGCAGTCTCAGGGAGATGTCAAAGCTGCAATCGAGAAATACGAGGAGATTCTGAAGATTGACCCGAACTTAGGACCTGCCTATAACAATCTTGGAGCCTTGTATTTCAGGAAGGGCGACTTCCCGAATGCCACCGCCGTGCTGGAACGAGGACTGAAGGTGAATCCGGCGATGCTGTCCTCTGTTGCGCTGCTAGGGATCTCGCTATACGAAACGGGAGCTTATGAGAAGGCTCGAACGCGCTTAGAAGCTGCCCTGAAAGCCAACCCCAAAGACAATAACGTCGAAATGTTTTTGGCTAAGGATCTTAGTAAGTTAGGGAACTTAGAAGGTGCGGAGATTCACTTACGTCAACTTACAAATCGTCAACCCGGAAACCAAGAGCTGTGGTACCTTCTAGCAACTTTGCATCTGAAGTTGTCGGAGCAAGCATTGGCCAAGATGAACTCCATTGATCCGCATTCAGTCTGGGCGCACGAGTTGTCGGGCGAAGTGATGGAAAGTATGAATAATTACGACGGTGCCATTGTTGAGTTCAAGAAGGCGGTGGAAGTGGCTCCGAAGCAGCCTGGGGTTCATTTCAAGCTGGGGGATGCCTATTGGAGCCAGTCGATGTTCGATCTGGCGAATGCTCAGTTTGAAGCTGAACTGGCCGTGAATCCCGGAAACTGTATGGCCTATGAAAGGCTGGGCGATATTCTGTTGCGGAACAACGGCGACAGTGAGAACGTTCTGGCTGACTTGAACAAGGCACTTGCGATTTGTCCGGGTATTGCAGATGGATTAGCTGATCGCGCGAAGGTCCTGGTGAAGTTGAACCGGAATGAAGATGCGGCGAAAGATCTTGAGAATGCGATTAAGGTGGACCCCGGTGAGCCGAGTGCTCATTTTTTGCTGGCCAAGGTGTATCGGGCGCTAGGAAAAACGGATGAGGCCCAAGTTGAGATGAAGACTTTCTCCAGATTGGATGCGGAGGTCCGGGCGGCAGTGGCGAATCGAGCAGGAGAAGTAATCAAGAACAAAGAAACGGCGCATTGAGGGAGGGTCGTCGTAAATAACAAAGGACCCGCGACGAACGCAGCCCCCTCAGTTGTCGGAGATTAACGTCTGTTAGAAGGTTATGGTGAAATGCGCCTGACCTTGCCTCGGGCTATTGGCTTGGCAATTTACGACCTTGCCAAAATTCGCATCCGGTAGGTAAGTGTCGGGGCCGCAGAAGATAACTCGGTTTAAAGCGTTAAAATACTCCATTTCAAGCTTGATTTTGACATGCTCACCGACAGGAAAGCTTTTGGCGATTGCGAAGTTTTCGTTGAGCTGAGCTGGATTGCGAGCTCCCGAGAGATAACGAGGTTCGTTGCCAATGGCCCAAACGCCGGGGTCACTAAAGGCGGCGGCGTTGAGGACTGGCAGACCCTTGTAGATATTGTTGTACGAGAAAATCAGCTTCTGACCGGGGACAATATTCGGGCGGTTACCACCAGTTCCTAGTGGTGCGCCAGCGACGCCAACCTGAATGGGTGTACCACTCAGGTATGACACGAGGGGACTAAACTGCCAGCCACTTAGGGCCCGGCTGACTAAGTTGTTGCGATTCAGAATCATTTTGCCAGGACCGATGGGCAATTCGTACGTGCCGGCAATGTTCAGGATCTGAGGCTGGTCGTTATTGTCGATCGACCATTCTGCCTTCTGATTGTTTTTGTTCAAAGCGGCGTTTGCGAATGATGAAAATCCGGAGCTGGTGTTCGACATCATCTGGGACAGATTGTAAGAGACGAGGAAGCTGAGACCGTTCGTGTAGTGCTTCTCTACCTGGATCTGCATGGCCTCATATGCGGCAGAACCTGTCATATCGAAGTTGTTGAATATGCTTGCGTACTGCGGGTACGGCAGCAGGGCCTGGAGAACGGTGGCCCCTGAACCAAACTGTTGCACGAAGTTAGAATAGGGGATCTTAATTCCGGCTGCGACTGCGGCAGGATCGGTGACCTGTTTTCCAAGTAATGTGCCTAGCGAGAGATACTTTGGATCAAGTTGGTTGATTGGATTTAGCTGAGACGGAAGATGGCGTCCCCGATTGCCCGTGTACGAGGCCGTCACCAACATGTCGTATGGCAATTCGCGCTGAATGCTCCCGCTCCAGACGATGCTGTAGGGTGCAATTCCGTCGCCGCGGCTAAAGCCGTTGATCGTGCTGCCGGTGCCAAGAGTTGTCGAGAAGGGTGTCGGGCCTGGGCCGGGGAGGATGTTTGTATCCCAAGAACCGAACCCGGGAGTCACTGAACCTGTGGAGTTGCGCGTGTAAGAACCTAACAGCAGGTTGCCGTAGTTGACGGCCACCTTGCTGATTCCATACTCGTAAGCCCCCCCGTTCAGATAGTTCTGAGAGATGCCACCCTGAATGACTGTTTTTGAATTGGGAGAATAAGAGAAGCCGAAACGCGGAGTGATGTGATTCCATTTGATATCCGCCCGATTGAACCCGGCCGCACCTGGAAAGCCACTGCCGAACTTCTGAGCCGCACCAAGAAGACCATCAGCTGCAGGGTTCGGAATTTTGGAATTGAAGAATACAACCGTGTTGTTGGCTTCGTTGAACGGAACCATGACATCCCAGCGAATACCAATATTTATAGTTAAGTTCTTGCGGAGCTTGATGTCGTCCTGAATGTAAGGGGAGTAATCGGCATTTCGAAGCCTTAATTCTTGCGATCCGATTCGGTCAGCGCTATCCACCTGGCCGAGTAAGAAACTGGCAAACGAGTTTCCAGTATTGGAGAGATTATTTGGATCAGCAGTCTGATTGTTACTGAAGTTGAAGTTACCGGCGCATTGTTGGCATTCGTTGTCGTCCTGCCAGGTGCGACGGAACTCGAATCCAAAATTTAAGGTGTGTTTGCCCAGAATCCAGAGATAGTTGTTGTCAGCAACGAATCCCAACTTGCGATTGACAGAGTTAGTGTTTGAAGAGCCGAAGCCTGTTGGAGAATTTGGACCGTTAAAGTTTATTCCCGGCAACTGAAAATTGCCGGGTGCTGCGGCAAAACTCACGCCTCTGCTGAGACTCAACTGGTTGTTCAGTTCTCCGAGCCAACTCGCGCCCGCCGTCACAACGAGATTGGGCGTGATTGTGTTGGAGTAGTTAAGGATAAACACCGTGCCGAGGTCAGGATAAGCGGCATAACTTGAAAGGGGATTACCTAGTGCGAATTGGGAACCGGACTTCGTTCCGAACGAACTGAGTGGATCGCGCCATTCGCTCCAGTGGATCGATTGCTTTTCAGTGATGTTGTGGTCGATCGTAAAACCCCAAGGGTTCTGCCGCGTGGGCAAAGTACCCAAAAATGATGTTTGATTGTTCGACACTCCTGGAAGTTGGGGATCAGGTGAGTATTGCAACAGGCTTTGCGCGAGGGGGCTAAATCTGTTCTGAGGGATTGTATTGTTCGGAAAAGGCTTCCCGGTTTGAGGGTCGAAGATAGTCGGAAGCGCGCTGAAGTTTCCTGCCTTTTCGGCAGCGGTTGGAAGCGAGACCTTTCCGGTTTGAGCCTGGTTTAAGCGGTCCCACTCAGCCGTCGCGAAAAAGAATGTCCGGTTTCTGCCGTTGTAGAGATGAGGAATGATGATCGGACCACCAATTGAAAATCCATAATTGTTCTCTTTGTAAACAGGCGTGGTGTCGTTGTATGCGCCGCGCGCATCGAAGAAATTGTTGCGAAGGATCTCAAAAACGTCGCCGTGCAACTTGTTGCTTCCGGACGTTGTGTGGTACGTGACAACACCCTGAGCAAGTCCGTATTGAGCGGAGAAGGATGAACGCAAAACGTTGAACTCATTCACTAACTCGAAAGGGGGATTCCAAATTGTTTGAAAGCCCTGGGTTTCGGATTGGGCCATCGGAACACCATTGAAGACAACTTCGTTTTGGAAATCAACACCGCCGTTGATGCGATGACTGAATGAACTTCCTGTAACGCCGGGCGCCAGGAATATGAACGAGTCGATCTGACGACCACGGCCGCCGGACACTTGGAGCGGCAGTTCTTTGACCACGGCATTTTCAATCGTGGTTCCGAGGTCAGGTTGAGTGGTGTTGATCGCAATTGCGTTTTCTTTAACCTCGACCGTGATGTTGGTGTTACCGACCGCCAGAGATGCATCGATTGTCGGAAAACGACCGACGTCAATGCCCACACCGTTGTGGATCGACGTTTCAAAACCGGCAAGCTCGAATTTGATTGTATAGGCTCCGGGTATAAGATCCGTGACCTCATACGAGCCAGAACTGTTGGTCGTCACTGTCTTTGCGACCCCGGTAGCGTCGTTCGTTGCGGTGACACGGGCACCCGCTATAGTTCCGCCCGCCGAGTCAGTTACGGTTCCGACAACTCCACTCAGGGCTTGTCCAAAAACAGGGTGAGAAAGTGCTAACAAAAGGCCTAGACAGGCGACTATAGATGCGACGAGGCGCAGGACGATCTTAGGTGTGTTCAGACACAGAACGGGAGCTGACATGACTATTTCCCCACTAACTTGAGCTGATAACGAGACTGCGTGAATTTTATAAGTAACCGCACACGTTTGTCAAACTAAAGTAGGAGAACGTTGGATTAGCGAGTGTGTAATCGCTTTCAGAAAGAAGCAGAGGCAGAACTTAGCTACTGGTAGTAAGGGCGTGGGCTACTTATGAGTTCGAGAGTCACGCCGCCACAGAGCGCTTGTTGCGGCATGCTCGCCGATCAGAAATCCCCTAAGAACCTGATTGGTAGCGAAATAAACTTGATCGCAAACGACTAACTCCGCTACGTAACTGGTGCGGGCGTATGTTCTTCATTGTGGTGACGAACATCGATGCCCTTTACCAGGAACAGTACGTCTTCGGCAATGTTCGTGGAGTGATCGGCGATACGCTCCAAATTACGCACTACGGCGAGCAGATGTAGCGCTTGCGGAATCTGATCAGGATTTGTTTCCATGAAGCTGACGAGCTCGTGATAGCTGGCCGTCCTCATGTTGTCAACGGCGTCATCGGCGGCGAGAACGCTCCGAGCCAGCTCCGTATCACGGTTCACGAACGCGTCTAGCGCCTTTCGGACCATGGACTGCGCCAAGCCCGCGATGTGAGGTATATCGATTAGCGGCCTGATCATGGGATCCTTCATCAAACCCAACGCGCTGAGAGCAATGCTGACCGAAAGGTCACCCATACGCTCGAGGTCGTTATTGATTTTGATAGCCGCAGTGATCAATCGCAGATCTGCCGCCATTGGCTGTTGCAGAGCGAGAAGGCTGATAGCGAGGTCATCTACCTCGATTTCCAACTGATTGATTCGCGCTTCGTTCTTGAGAACCTGCTGGGCGAGTTCTTCGTTCTTCTCGACAACACCCTGAACGCTGCGATAAATGGCACTCTCAACGAGAGCGCTCATTTCGAGCAACTTTCCCTTTAGTAATTCAAGATCGCGTTCAAAATGCCGCAAAGGGGTATACCTTTCGAGAGCCGCGCTTCGATCAACCGAAACGGCCCGTGACGTAATCTTCTGTTTCTTTCTTTGACGGATTCTGGAAGATCACTCTGGTGTCACTAAATTCAATCAATTTGCCGAGCAGGAAAAATCCTGTCGAGTCAGCAACGCGAGCAGCTTGCTGCATATTGTGCGTCACAATGACGATGGTGGTCAGGCTTTTCAGTTCAAACAGTAGTTCTTCGATCTTCAGCGTGGCGATTGGATCGAGCGCGGAACAGGGTTCATCGAGCAGCAGCACTTCTGGCTCAACGGCCAGAGCCCGGGCGATGCAGAGCCGCTGCTGCTGGCCGCCTGATAGAGCGGATGCGGGCTTGTTCAGCTTGTCTTTCACTTCAGTCCAGAGTGCAGATCGTTGAAGACTCTTTTCGACAGACTCTTCGATGATGGAACGCTTATGTACGCCATTGACTCTAAGCCCGTACGCAATATTTTCGAAGATGGTTTTCGGGAACGGGTTGGATTTCTGAAAGACCATACCGACCCGACGGCGGACACTGGTTACGTCCATGGACATGATGTTCTCGCCGTCCAGCAGAATTTCGCCCTCCGCGCGTGTGTTGCGAAGGTTCTCGTTCATGCGGTTCATGGTACGGAGAAAGGTTGACTTGCCGCAGCCGGAGGGCCCGATAAATGCAGTTACCCTGTTGGCTTGAACATCCATGTTGATGTCACGTAAGGCTTGAAATGATCCGTAGTAAAAATTTAGGCCTTTGGCAGCCAGTTTGGCTCTGGAAACGACCGGCTTATCGGGAATTGTCGAACTGACAGGGAGCGTGACCGGATCTCTCAAAGACTGTTGGGGTGGGGTCGTAGCCAAGTTTATCTCCGTGCGCTCGCGGATCTGCGAGCGATGATCATACGAGCCGAGACGTTTATGATCAGAACGAGTGCAAGCAGGACGAAACCAGCGGCCCACGCTTGCTGGTGAAGGTCCTCATCGGGCGCAATTGCATAGTTGTAGATCATCACGGGCAGGGCGGCTGTGGGTTGCAGCCAACCTCGACTCCAGAACATGTTGCCTAGCGCTGTAAACAACAAAGGCGCGGTCTCTCCAGCAACGCGAGCCAGATTGAGCATCATGCCTGACGTGAGCCCAGAAATAGCAGCGGGCACAACCACAGTGTAGACGGTTTCGGCCTTAGTTGCACCGAGGGCCATAGCTCCTTCGCGCATTGAGGTCGGAATGGCACGCAGGAACTCTTCTGTCGTCCGTACCGCAATGGGAATCATCATAATGCCGAGCGCGACTCCGCCGGCCAGGGCGGAAAAATGTTTCATAGGTCGGACAATCAACGCATACGCGACGATCCCGATGACGATGGAAGGAACGCCGTTCAGCAGATCGACCGTGTATCGAATTATGAAGGCGACAGTTCGACCGCTGTATTCGGCCAGGTAGACGCCAGCGAGAAACCCAATGGGCACGCCGATGAGCGTGGCTAGCAGCAAAATCTTTCCGCTACCCACAATCGCATTCGCCATGCCTCCGCCAGTTTCACCGGCCGGCTTAGGCAATTTGGTGAAGAAGTCCCAACTGAGTGAACGGCCACCGTGCCACAAGAGATAACCAAGAATAAAAAAGAGGACCGAGATGACCAGCAGCGTGCAGAGGCCTGAGATGGTCAACATGATGTTGTTGGTGATCTTGCGAGCAGGAGAGATGGTGAGGTTCATGTCGGGCGGGCTTTCATGCTCCCCGCTGCGACGTGCTGAGGATAAAAATGCGCGCGATCGCGTTGATGACGATAGTCAAGCCGAACAAGACTAAGCCGAGAAAGATGAGCGAGGAAACATAAAGATCGCCACTCGCTTCAGCGAATTCATTCGCGATGGCGGCAGCTATTGAGTAACCAGGTGAGAGTAACGAACTAGAGATGGTCGGCGTATTGCCGATGACCATCGTGACCGCCATGGTTTCACCTAGGGCGCGAGCCAAAGCCAAGAAGATAGACCCGATGATGCCGGTACTGGCATTCGGCAAAACAATTTGCCAAGTAGTTTCCCACTTGGTAGCGCCTAACGCTAGTGCTGCCTCCCGCTGTTCGACTGGTACTGCCAGCAGCACCTCGCGTGATACCGAGATGATAAATGGAACCACCATGATAGAAAGCACGATGCCGGCTGAAAGGAAACTAACGCCATAAAAATCGCCCTTGAAAAAAGGCAAGTAGCCAAATGTGCCCTGAAGTGCCGGGGCGAGATAAGTGCGAATAAGCGGCACGAGAACAAAAATGCCGAGTAGTCCATAGATGACGCTGGGCACGGCCGCGAGAAGTTCGATCATAAATGTGAGGATATTTGAGATTCCGGGAGGCGCCATTTCGGCAAGAAAAATGGAAGCGAAAATACCTAGCGGGACGGCGATCAGCAGAGCCAGGAAAGAAGTGACACAAGTACCGTAAATGAAGGGAAGTGCACCGAATTGACCGCCATTCGAACCGTTCGGGTTCCAGGTGGATGTGAAAAGAAAGTTCCAACCAAACCTATGGATTGTGGGTTGGGAATTAAGCCACAGTTCACCGACCAGCAAAATCACAATCAGCAAAATTCCCACGGCGCTTGCCAGGGAAGTCAGATGCGCAATGCTCTCGTTGCCTGCTGAGGTTCGAAAATGCGCGCGCACCCCCATGGGAGGTGCGCTGCCGGCCAATGGTGAGGTAGTCGCCATTACGCGAGTCTGATTCGAACTCTAGATGAAAAGCGCTTACTGGATCGAAGCAATCGCCTTTTCTTCTTTCGCGACCACAGAGGCGGGGAGCTTTGCATAATCGAGCGCTTCTACCTCGTTCTGGCCTTTACTCATGGCCCATCGTACAAAACCAACTAGCGCATTTTTCTTTCCGGCATCGGTAATCTTTTGCGGAATTAGAAGCCACGTGAAGGTCGAGATTGGATAAGCTGTCTTTCCGGGGGCATTGGTTATTGAAACACGGAAGTCGTCGGGCATCGTCGCGCCGGCTGCCGCTGCCGTTACTGAGGCGAGATCAGCTTTGATATATGTTCCCGATGCATTTTTTACTTTTCCGTACGCCAAGTGATTTTTTACGGCATAAACCAACTCAACGTAACCGATCGCGCCTTTCTGCTGCTTGATCTGACCGGCAACGCCGTCATTTTTCGGAGCGCCCAAACCGACTGGCCAATTAACCGAGGTGTTCTTACCCACTTTTGAGGACCACGCCGGGCTCACCTTAGAAAGATAATCGGTCCACACGTACGTGGTGCCGCTGCCGTCAGAACGATGCACAACGAGAATCTTTTCATCTGGCAGCTTCACTTTGGGGTTGTCCTTAGCGATCGCTGGGTCGTTCCAGGTCTTAATCGTGCCGAGGAAAATACCGGCTAAGGCTTCAGGGGAAAAGTTTAGCTCTTCGGATATGCCAGGAAGGTTGTAGCTGGGAACTGCGGCCCCCAATACAGTAGGAAAGTGTAGGACCGGAAATCCATGCTTGTCCCGAAATGCTTTTAGCTGGTCGTCTGTCATAGGACCATCTGTGGCGCCGAAATCGACCGTTCCTTCTGTTACGCCCTTAATGCCCCCGCCCGAGCCATTGGCCTGATAGTTAATCTGCACGCCAGATTCAACGGATTGATAGTCGTTGAACCATTTCTGATAGATAGGAGCAGGAAATGTAGCTCCAGCTCCGGTTAAGGAAGTTTGCGCCTTCAATGGTGCGCATGAGAATGCGGTAAACGCACATGCCAAAAGCAGTACCTTGTTCAGGCTTGTGCTCCACGTCAAAAGATTCATCTTCAATGTTTGTCCTTAGCTCCGATGGGCCACCCACGACCGCGTAGGAAGATGTTGGCGCACGATCAGTTACAACTACCGTAAGTATCCGCACTACGTCATAAACCAGTTGTGACAAAAGCGTTACTAAAAGATGACAATGCTAAGGGTCCTATTCCGGATTGTACTAGCGTCCAGTGGTGGTTTGCCGGTCATTCCGGTACACCACGCCGTCCTTCATCACGAAGAAAACACTTTGAGTAACTCGGATATCAGACAGAGGGTCGCCAGGCACCGCCACAATGTCGGCCCGTTTTCCTGGCTCAAGAGTACCGATGCTCGACTGAAGTCCGAGCAGATCGGCGGCAGAGGCCGTGCCGGCAAGAAGAGCCTGTGCAGGACTCATGCCATCTGCAGCCATCAGAACATACTCGACAGCATTGTTTCCGTGAGGATAGACGGCCGCATCCGTTCCGAGCGCTATTTTGACATGCATTTTGAGCGCCCTTCGCACCATTGCGTCTTGTTGTTTGACGGCTCGATCAGCCTTTGCCTGCACCAAAGGCGGGAACTTCGACTCAGCAAGGCCGGTACGAGTCGCCAGCGTTGGAACCAGATATGTCCCGTGTTCCTTCATCATCTGAAAGGCCTCGTCGTCGAGAAATGTGCCGTGTTCTATGGAATCGATACCGGCGCGAATGGCGCGCTTGGCCCCTTCAGCACCGTGAGCATGGGCAGCGGTCTTACGCCGAAGAGCATGCGCCTCGTCTACTAAGGCATTCAACTCAGCTTGTGATAGTTGTGGAACGTCGACGTCGTCCGTTGGGGAGAGTACGCCTCCCGTTGCACAGGTTTTAATTAGATCCGCTCCGTATTTGATGTTGAAGCGAACAGCATAGCGGGCTTCATCTGGAGAGTTGATGACGCCATCAGCCGGGCCGGTCTCGCGGTTGAAGAGGTTGAAACGGAACCCAGCTCCATCATCACAGTGGCCGCCAGTGGATCCTAGAGCGTGCACTGCGACCAGCATACGAGGCCCTGGGATTGCACCTGCAGCAATCGCATTCCGCAGCCCAACGTCAATGAAATCGGTACCGCCCACATCGCGCACGGTTGTAAATCCCGCCATGAGGGTCTTCTTTGCATTGACAGTAGCCAAAATTGCCGCCTCAGCTACGGGTCTCTGCATGTTTCGAAGTATGGCGCCGTTGTAGTCGGCGTCGAATGCATCGGATAAGTGGGTATGCGCGTCGATAAAGCCCGGGAGCAGTGTTGAGTCACCCAGATCGATGATCTGTTTTTGGCCGGATGGGCCGGGAGCGTCGCCTACGGACTTGATAACGCCGTTCTCGACTATCACGATGCCCGGTTGCAACACCTTGCCGGTTCTTGAATTAAATAAGCGAGCGGCCTTCAGAACGTAGCTATTTGATTGTGCTTGGAGGGGAACGCAGGCAAGAACACAGCAGATAAGCGACAACGGACTCAGGCGCATTAGCTATCGAGAATAGCTCAGTGCCGGGGATCAACCCTACTCGGGGTCGCGATGCGCTTGGCTGAATTCGAACGCAGGTAGACAGATGGCGATGTACTCGGCACCATCCGCTGCTGGAGTACTGTAACGAATCCATTCACCGGGTTCGGCAACGATAGCCTGGCCAGCAGTCACGTCGAGAGCGCCGGATTCGTGCTCAACGCGCAGGGTGCCGCGAAGAACCAAGGTCCACTCGTGAAATTCCGGACGTTGTCCCGGTTCCGTCCAGCCAGACGGACTCTTCATATGAGCAACGCTGAGTTCAGGGGTTCCACTGTTTACTCGGCCTACGTATTCCAGGATCTGCTTGCCACCCGGAACGGGTATCTGTGTAGGTGACTTAATTAGTTTCGGCATGTCGAAGTCGGTATTAGGCTGCCCTCAAATAGATTGTGAAACGGGTACCTTTGCCGAGTTGGCTCTCTACTGCAACCGAACCGCCGAACTTTTCAACTATGTCTTTGACAATCGGCAGACCCAAACCAGTGCCTCCGGCTTGCCGTGAGCGAGCCTTATCAACGCGATAGAACCTCTCAAATACGCGTTTCAAATCCTCGCTCGGGATGCCAATGCCCGTATCGCTGACTGTGATCATGATCCGGCGATCATCGGTTGGCGTGCACGAGACACTCACCTGGCCGTCCGCTTTGTTGAATTTAACGGCGTTGTCTAGCAAATTGACCAAGGCTTGTTCGAGGCGAAAACGAAAGCCCACTATCGCGCAGTCCTGGCAGTCTTGCCGGACAAGCCGAATTCCGCGACTTGCCGCACCAGGTTCAACTGTGTGCATAGCCGAGTCTAGGGCAGCTAGTACCGAGACGCGATCCGGCATACCGGCCGAGGCGTTAGAGTCGAGCTCAGAGAGGACGAGCAAATCGGAAGCGATATTGTTCAGCCGAACGGTATGGGCCAAGATAACTTCCACGAACTTGCGATTATTTTCGCTGTCATCGAGAGCACCATCGAGCAGTGTTTCAGCGTATCCGCGAATAGCAGCCAGGGGTGTTCGCAACTCGTGCGAGACGTTGGCCACGAAGTCTTTTCGAAGTTCTTCCTGACGAAGAATGTCAGTGACGTCGTGCATCACGGCAATCGCGCCGCTGCCAGGACGCTCGCCCAGAGGCAAGGCATGAGCTTCGAACCACCGCCCCGCTGCTGTCGGTGACCGAAACTGGTCTTTCCGAGCAGTCCCTGTCATGACGACATCCTGCAACATTTCCCGTAGATGTGGTTCTCGGACTACCTCATACAAGGGGCGACCCTCGTTGACGGGAGTTCTAGTATTGAAGGCTTGCGAAAAGGCGTCGTTACAAAAGACGACATTTAGTTCCTGGTCAACGGCAAGAACACCCTCGGCCATGCCGGCAAGGACTGTCTCGCGTCGTGAGGCTTCGATTCGAGCTCTTTCAACGATAGCTCGCACCTGCCCTGCCATTTGTTTCATGGCTCGAGATAAGTCCCGGAGTTCACGGGGCCCTTCGTCCGGCAATTCAATACTGGCGGTGGGGAGCGCCGCTGCAAATTCCTCAAGCGTACGGGCTCGCCGGGACCAACGGTGAGCAAGTAGGTATGTGAATAAGAAGCCGCCTGCACTCGCCAAAGCAATCACGACTGCCACCTTAAGAAGTAATGTAACCCGGTCCGAAAGAGGGTCCGAACCGGACCATACAATAGCGATCAGCGTCGCGCTGGCCGTAACAGCGAGCCAGCCACCGACTACTTTGCCCAGCATGGTCGAAGCATTTCCGGAAACCTACGACTCATCACTGACCCTGTTAGCGATTCTCAGCCGGCAGTGTGTTTCAGGAACCATGATTGTGCGCTTATAGGTCGCTTGCCCGGCTCGCGTTCCGCGCGGGTATAGGAACCGTCGGAGTGCATGATGCGTGCGCCAACTTCGTCCTCAAGGTATTTGCTGAGAATGCGATCCCTCACACGCCGGACGAGCTTTGAATCTTCGATTGGGAATAGGACCTCAACTCGGCGATTGAGGTTGCGGGGCATCATGTCGGCGCTGCCACAGTAAATTCGCTCTTCGCCTCCATTATTGAAGTAATAAATCCGGCTGTGCTCGAGAAAGCGGCCCAGAATGCTGCGGACCTGAACCGTTTCGCTAACGCCAGGGATCCCAGGCCGAAGAGAACAAACACCACGAATGATGAGGTCGATGCCCACGCCGGCTTGCGAAGCTTCGTACAGCGCGCGAATCATTCCTGGATCCTCAAGCGCATTCATTTTGAGAATTATGTGGCCGTCGCCGTGTTCCCGATGCCGCTCTGTTTCATGACGGATGAGGCGCTCCAGCCCGGTTCGCATACTGTGCGGCGCCACCAGCAATTTACGGTAGGAAGTTTTCAGCGAATAACCGGTCAAGTGATTGAACAAATCACTGACATCAGCCCCGATTTCCTCATCGCAGGTAAACATCCCTAGATCTGTGTAAAGGCGTGCCGTTGACGGATTGTAGTTACCGGTACCCAGGTGAACATACCTGCGAATGGCATCACCCTCCTTCCGAACGACTAACGCGATCTTTGCGTGAACCTTTAGGCCGGGAAGCCCATAAACGACGTGGACACCTTCACGCTCAAGTTTCTGCGCCCACTCAATGTTGCTTTCCTCATCGAAACGCGCTTTTAACTCGACGAGCACTGCAACTTGCTTGCCTTCTTGACTTGCTTCGAGCAACGCTTCCACAATCGGCGAGTTACGGCCGACGCGGTAGAGCGTCATTTTAATAGCCATCACATCTGGGTCCCGGGCTGCGGCCTGTAGCATGTCGATCAAAGGCTGGAATGATTCGAATGGCTGGTGAGTAAGAATGTCCGACTGACGGATTGACGCGAACACGTCTGATTTCGCGCCGGGAACCAGGCTGGCTGGCGTTGAAGGAATAAAAGGCTTGTCTTTCAGCGTGGGCCGATCCAAACTCAAAAGAGACCGCAACCGACTAAGATCAATTGGACCGTCTACCCTGTACACATCGTTCTGATCCAACTCGAGATTGACGGTTAACAGGTCAATGAGTTTCTGCGGCATTCCCATACTTACCTGAAGCCGGACGGCATCGCGGAAACGCCTGCGGTAAACAGCTTCTTGAATGCTCTCGAGTAGGTCGTCTGTCTCCAGTTCTTGTATGGCGAGTTCGGCGTCACGGGTCAGGTGGAAGTAGTAAGCCGAAACGATCTCGAGCTCTGGGAAGAGCATGCGCAAATTTGCGGTAATGACCTGTTCGAGCCACACAAAAGCAACTGCGCCGGACTCAGCAGGAACTGACAACAGTTGCGGCAAAGAATCAGGAACTTTGACCCGTGCGAATCGTTCAACACCCTCGCCATCACAGACCACGGCCGCGACATTGAGGCTGAGATTTGAAATGTGCGGGAAGGGCCGACCCTGGTCAACGGCCAGAGGAGTCAAAACTGGGTAGACTACGCGCCGGAAATAGTCGTCGATGAACGTTCGCTGCTGCGCGTTGAGCTCATTTAGGTCGAGGATCTCAATCCCGCTCTCCTTGAGTGCGGGGCAGAGTTCAGTCCGCCAGAGCTTATAGATTTCGTTGACTAGAGAAGTAACTTCTTGGCGGATCAGTTCCAGTTGCTCGCTTGGCGACCGGCCATCCATACTAATTTCGGTCGTACGGGTCTCAATTTGCTGCCATAAGCCAGCGACTCGTACCATGAAAAATTCATCGATGTTGGAGCCCAGAATAGAGAGGAACTTTAGGCGGTCCAACAGCGGAGCCGTGGGGTCCTGCGCCTCTTCCAACACTCGGTGTTGAAAAGCAAGAAGACTCAGATGCGGGTTTATATACAAATCTGGTGCATCGAGGCGGGGCAATGATATCGCCCGGGAGGCGGTTTCTGCCACTTGCGATCTCCTTGGCGCGGTGCGTCGTGTGGGCACCGTGACTGGCTTGCCCGATCTGATGCGTGCGATGTCCGGTTCCTCCTCTACTGTAGAGCTTAGACCTTTACTAATCGATGACAATTACTAGTCAACCATAGCCATTTTATCGAGCGACCATGTCGCAAATATGGATGAACGGTTGACCTTGCACGTTCGGCTTGTTACGATGCTGTTGCGGGGTGGAGCAGCCAGGTAGCTCGTTGGGCTCATAACCCAAAGGTCGCAAGTTCAAATCTTGCCCCCGCAACCAAGCGAGTCTGCTTTCCTCAACAGCAAGCTTGCATTGACTACCCTGAATCATGCGTGCCCGGAGCAGGTTGATATTAGTCTGCGCCGTCTTGGCCATATTCTTTGTACAGGTGGGTGCGCGCTTGTATACTCGTGTGCCTTGGTGCGATGAGGGGTTTTTTGCAGATCCTGCCACAAGCCTGCTCGAAGATCGCACGTTAGGAAGTCGCGCCGCAGATCCAAATCGAGTTTGGATCACGGGTGACGCAAAGCAGCGAATACATAAGTACTTCTACTACCTTCCGCCGCTCTATCCGGTTACTCTAGCCAGCTGGTGGGCTGTGGTGGGACCTGGCGTTTTTGCGATGCGTTGGCTATCGGTTACTTTCGGACTGCTTCTGCTCTGGTCGACTTACTCGCTTTCAAGTAATTTAACTAACAACAGGGATGTGGCCGTACTCGCAGCCGCACTGTTGAGCGTCGATTATCATTTTGTGACCGCGGCGGCGGACGGGCGAATGGATTGCATGATGACGGCGCTGGGATTCTCAGGTTTAGCCGTCTATCTCAAATTGCAAGGCCAAGGTAGGCGAACTTTGGCATTGCTGGCCTCGAGTACCTTGTTAGGTCTCGCCATACTAACTCATCCTAATGCTGTCTTTTACGTTCCTCTCTTACTGATGTTGCTGTTCAGAGATCAAGAACTGTATAAAGATGGCGCCGTACAATGGCAGTCTTTGTTGTTTCTGGTACTTCCGCAGTTGTTGTTGTTCGGCTTGTGGGGCGTATATATCGCGCGCGATCCACAGGCCTTTGTTACTCAATTTCGTACTAATCTGGCATATCATCCCGCGAGTCACTTACTTAGCGGGTTCCTCCAGGAGCTGAGTAGGTACGACATAACCTTTTCACCAGCGCCGTTTTCCGACCACCTCCGGATGTTCACGACAATTCCATTAATCGCTCTTGCCGTCGTGGGGTGGATTAAGTTAAGACGACTAATCGTATGGCCCCTAATCCTGCTTTCATCTATGGCTTTGATGATGACGTTCTTGATGGGAAGAAAGTGGAGTGGCTATCTCATAAACATCATTCCGCTCTATTCTGTTGTTGCAGCAGCCTGCGTAATATATTGCCAGCCTAGAGTCACGCGTTCGGCAATCGCTCTGTATGTGGTTGCATGCCTCTGCTTTACCGCGAATGCTGTGCGGCTGGACCGTTATCACCGGGAATTTGACCCAACAATTGCGTTCCTTAAACCGCGCATCAATGCCGGAACTCAGGTAACCGGGGCGGCTTACCTCGCGTTTGGGATCGGTTTCAAGCAGCTACATGATGACTTCACGCTTGGACGAAGAAGTGGTCCTTTGCCGGACTACATTGTGCAAGACGAATGGTATGCCACGTTGACTGACTCGCTGAGAGGAACTCACACCGGCTTGTACGAGCATATAGAGGACACTCTGCAAAAGGCGAAGCCACTCTTCGAAGCTGGGCAGTATCGTGTTTACGAGTGTCCGGCGGAATGTAAGAACACAGTCTCATCTTTCCAGGCCCGGTCTCGCCCGAAAGTTACCGTGTTAGTCCCGGGATCTTAAGTTGAGCCAAGCTCATCTGTTCTACACGGTCAAGGAAATTTAGCAATGGTGAAACTTTCCGCTCGCATGGCGCGAGTGATATTCGCCTGTTGTGCTGTCTTACTAATTCTTCAGGTTACTTTGAGAATTATGACCATGACGCCATGGGAGGATGAGGGTTTCTTTGGTGATCCTGCTTTTACGCTCCTCCATTTCGGTTATCTTGGAACGCGGAGTGTCGACCCGGCCAGTGCCTGGCAGTCCCCTTACCAGTGGTTCCATGCAGACCGATTCTTTTACTATCTCCCCCCGCTTTATGAGTTGATGGTTTCAGCGTGGTGGAAACTTGTCGGCTCTGGAATCTTCACTATGCGGGCCCTCTCGGGCTTCGCCGGTGCACTGATCTGTTTGGCTTCGTTCGGTCTAACTAGGCGCTTTTCGGCTCTGGCACTCGCCCCATGGCTAACCGCAATCTACCTGGTCACTAACTATCATCTAATTACTGCGGCCGCGACTGGTAGGCAAGATTGTTCGGCTACCGCGCTAGGGCTTGCAGGTTTATGGGCCTATCTAGCGCAGATGGATCGATATCGCGAGACGGCTGGACTGGTGATTGGGCACAGCCTTATCGCAGCAGCCATGATGACGCACCCAAACGGGGTTCTGTACTTCGTGCCATTGCTGTATTTGATGTGGCGGCGCGGATCCTTTCTATTCTGGCGACTTGCTATGTCTGCGATGCCGTATCTTATTGCCCTGGGCGCCTGGGGATTTTACATCAGCCATGATCTTGAGGCTTTTAGGCTTCAGTTCGGGACCAACTTGGCGATTCACGGAGTTTCAAAGGGGTTTGCGGTATTCACAAAGATAGTTGATGAGCTGGGTCGTTACTACATTTTGCCCAATGACGAGACAACTGGCCGGGCAAAGGTGGTTTTAACTATTCCGATGCTTCTAGGTGCCGGCGTCTTACTTTTCAACAAAAAGCTTGTCACAGCTCATCGAGACTTGGCCGTCATTGTCGCCTACTTCATGCTCGCGATGACGTTCATCATTGGACGTAAGTGGGATGGCTATCTGGTGAATATTTTGCCTGTGTATGCGATTACAATCGGCGTTGTCGCTGCCGCATTTAGCGCAAAACGATGGGCTCAGTTCGCCTTCTTGCTGACTTGCCTGCTTGGCTTGATTTCAACCATCCGTATTATTTCGATGCAGCGCTATCAACATGAATATGCGCCTGTGATTTCTTATATCAGTTCCTTACCGCCCGAGGAACGGGATCGGGTGACAGCGGCCGCTGAGTTTGGATTCGGATTGGGATTCGACCACGTCCTAGACGACTATTCATTGGGCTACGTTTCCCATGAGCACACAAAAACGGTTATCGTTGGCGAATGGTATGAAGCGCAGGACCAATCAGCAGCTATATCGAATCCGAAACTGCATCAACACATCGCGGGCACCTTGTCGAATTACCTGTTAGTCTTCCGCGCGGGCCAATACAAGGTTTATGTACTGAAAAAGAGCTAATTCTAGAGCACTGACCGAATAGTATCTGGCCTATGAATCCTCTGATACCTTGGTGCTGTGAAACTGTCACGCTGTAGTGGGATACTGCTTCATCCCACCTCCCTTCCATCACGCTTCGGAATAGGAGACCTCGGGAAAGAGTCACATGACTTTGTCGGTCAGATGGCCGCAGCAGGCCAGACAGTTTGGCAGATGTTACCGCTAGGACCTCCGGGAACGGGGCATTCACCTTATCAGTGCTATTCGGCATTTGCCGGGAATCCACTGCTGATAAGCCCAGAGATGCTTGTCGACCACGGATACTTGACCAGCGCCGACGTGGAGAGTGCGCCGGCTTGCCTCCGAGACCAAGTAGACTTCGAAGCAGTTAGTAAGTGGAAGCTCGCAGTTCTTACAAAGGCTTTTGAGAATGCCGCTGCTAAGAACACGCTTGAAGCAGACGGGTCTTACAAGCACTTCTGTCGTGATCAAGCTTTCTGGCTTGAAGAATACTCGCTTTTTAATGCACTCAAGGAATTCCATGGAAATGATCAACTTTGGACAACTTGGGAATCCGACCTAGTAAAGAGGAAACCCGCGGCCTTAAGCCGGTGGCGAGACAAGCTTGCCAATCAAGTTGATCGGCAGAAGTTTTGGCAGTTCATCTTTTTCGAGCAGTGGCAACGGTTGCGGGACCGCGGTAAAAAGCTCGGAATCTTGTTTATGGGGGATCTGCCCATCTACGTTTCGCAGGACAGCGCGGATGTATGGGCGCATCCCAAGAACTTTGAGCTACAGGAGGACGGACGACCGCGACTTGTTGCCGGCGTGCCCCCCGACTACTTCAGCGAAACTGGCCAACTTTGGGGAAATCCAATTTATTCCTGGGACGAGATGAAACGGGATAACTTCTCGTGGTGGACGGAACGTCTGCGCTCTTCGCTGGAAATGTTTGACATCGTCCGGTTAGATCATTTTCGGGGTTTCGAAGCATATTGGGCTGTTCCTTCTACTGAGCAAACTGCCGTCAACGGTAAGTGGATAAAGGCACCCGGAGCGGAGTTATTCGCATCGGTTCAGACCGCATTGGGACCCTTGAACTTAGTGGCGGAAGACCTAGGTGACATCACCCAGGAGGTTATCGATCTGCGAAAGCAATTTAAGTTTCCAGGGATGGCAGTTCTACAGTTCGCGTTCAGCATAGACGCCTTGGCCGCTCAGTTCCGGCCCCACAACTTCGAACGCGAGTTGTTCGCGTACACCGGTACCCATGACAACGATACGACCATGGGTTGGTGGGAAAGCACCGGAGGCGATAGCACCCGTTCTGCGGAGGACGTACGTAAGGAGAAGGAACTTGCGCTACGGTATCTGGGTGCCGATGGCCGGGAAATTAATTGGACGGTGATTCGAGCCCTGATGGCCTCCGTGGCTGATGTCGTCATCATACCCATGCAGGACGTACTTGGATTGGGGAGTGAGAGCCGAATGAACAAACCCGGTGTCGCTTCGGGCAACTGGAGTTGGCGCATGCCACCGGGTGCTTTTAAGAGTCACTACCGGCAACGCTTGCTGGAAATGGCAGAAGTGTACGATCGCGTTCCCAAGCCAGCGCCTTCCAAGAAGACCTGAGTTTCCGGCGCAATTCTTATGGACCTTCGCCAGTCTGTTCGAGGCTTTGATATTCACCAGGCAAAAGACGGACTCACCCGTCGAGTAAGTGATTCCGTTGCAGCCGAGGAGCCACTTGAGATCCGGGTTCTATCGCACTTCAAAGACAGGACAACTACGTCCAGCTTGGCCGTGACCATGCGAACCCCCGGAAACGACTGCGAACTCGCCGCGGGATTTCTACTATCAGAAGGAGTGATCCGGTGCCAAGAATCGATCACGCACATCAGGGCGCTTGGGCCGGATGCTGATTCTAATGAAGTGCTGATTGAACTCAGTAGATCGACGGATTTTGAAGGCTGGAACGAAGCTCGCGGTCGCCTTGTGAATTCGAGTTGCGGGGTTTGCGGGCGTCGTTCTATTGATTCCGTGATCGCTGCGATACCAGATCGCGTGCAAGACGATACTGAAGTCCACGGTTCTGTCTTGATTGCCTTGCCCAGCCTACTACGAGACAGGCAGTATGGATTCCAGCAAACCGGGGGCCTCCATGCCGCAGCGTTAGCCGATCAAAACGGCCGGATCGAATCACTCTACGAAGATATTGGGCGACATAATGCACTAGACAAACTAATCGGCGCCGCCTTGCTTCAGAGGCGTTTGCCGCTAGCGGGCAAAATTGTTTTCATGAGCAGCCGAAGCAGCTTTGAGCTCGTCCAGAAAGCTGCCGTGGCGGGTGCGCCCGTGTTGGCCTCAGTAGGCGGCCCGTCCAGTTTGGCAATCGAGTTGGCGCGGAGAGTTGGACTGACACTAATCTGCTTCGTGCGAGGTGAGCAATTTAACATCTACTCTGGCGAGTGGAGAATACACTGGTGAGAGATGAAGCTGCGCTTCCGAGAAAACAGTATGCGTTTGCGGATCAATCGTCAGGAGCTGGCAGCACTTACTTCAGGAAAGGGCCTAAAGGAAACTGTATACTTCCCCGAAGACGCTCTGCTAAGTTATGAGCTGGCATTTACTACTATCGCTAAGCCAGCTGTTGCGTTCGCGGACAAGAATATAAGTGTCTTCATACCTCAAAGTATCGGAACCTCGTGGGCTGAAAGTTCAGAACTTGGTTTTTACTTCGAGAGTACGACTCGAGCGGACGCACTTAGGGTTGCTTTGGAAAAAGATTTGGAATGTCTGCACGGACCCGAAGACGAACATGATCCTGATGCGTTCCCTCGAACGGCAGAGTTGTAACCCGTTCATCCGCGATGAACATCCCGATGGCTCTCCTTTACGGGGAAGCCGGCCTTGTGCAGTCGTTTGCGAATCTCGCTTGCGATCATGACTGATCGGTGCTGGCCGCCTGTACAGCCGAAGGAGATAGTAAGATAACTTTTGCCTTCGCGGATGTAATGTGGCACTAAGTAGATCAGTAAGTCTGAAATCCGATTGATGAACTCCATCGTCTGAGGGAACGATCGGATGTAACGGGCAACACTTGGGTGGCGGCCGCTCAGCTTCTTAAACTCCGGAATATAATTCGGATTCGGCAGGAACCGTACATCAAAAACTAAGTCACTGTCAGGAGGGACACCATTCCGAAATCCGAAGCTATTCACATAGATTAGGATTTTCTTCTCTTCTTTGGTGCCCTGAAATCTTTGGTCAATCAGGCTTCGCAGTTCATGGACGTTCAGCTTGGAGGTGTTAATCCGAAGATCGGCCAGCGGCTCGATCGCAGCAAGCTCGTTTCGTTCATCCTTAATGCTTAGCAGGACCGTCGACTCAGTCCCTAGCGGGTGTGGTCGCCGCGTTTCACTATAGCGACGCTGCAGGATCGCGTCATCAGCATCAAGAAAAAGAAGGAAAGTAGAAAGAGTCTTTTTCAGTTGTTCGTTGATACGCGGGAAGTCTTTCAGGCCCTCGCCTTCCCGAATGTCGATGGTAACTGCAGCGCGCCGCCGGCTCTTAGAATCGTGTGTCAGGTCGGCAAACTTCGAAACCAAAGGTATCGGTAGATTGTCGACGCAGTAAAATCCCAAATCCTCAAAGGCTTTCAGGGCCGTAGCTTTGCCAGCACCGCTTAGACCGGTAATGATGACCAGGTCGGGAGCCGACGGACCTGCTGATTGGGCAGCAGCATGGTCAAATTCTTCCTCTTGCTTCGGCATACACGGTTTGTAGTAACTGCTTGGTAGTCGGACCAACCCGCAAGTTGCGCGTGGAACGCTACCAGTGTAGCCGGGCAGCGATTGCTACTCGACGAAATTAGCCGTCTGCTATTCGACTAAATCCAGGTTTCCGTCATGACGCCTAATCAGCACTGACAAACAATCTTTGTCAGCGTTGCGATAAACCAGATATGGATCGTCGCTGCCGTTAATTTCTAAGAGAGCCTCTTCAAGTGTCATTGGCTTCTGGTCTTCGGCATAGGTGACCCGAAAAACGCGGGGCTTTTCAATCGTTCCGTGCGCGCTGACCTTGGTTGCACCCGGCCTGCCATTCCCGTTCAGAACGTGGCTTCCATTAACTGACGCTTCGCTGGAGACCTCCCACTCTTCCTTGCCATTACGAACGCCCAACGGATCTCTTTGAGTGTCCCGCGACCGGGTGCGTAATCGAACGATCTGCTTCTCTAAACGCTCAATCGCCTGGTTCAGCGAGCAGCACAGATCTGCATCAATTCCTTCCCCGACCAGCGAGTGATCGAGGCAGTTCACGATGACTTCGATCTTGTGTAGGTGTCGCTCCACCCGATGCGTGACGTGAGCTTCTCGCTCCCCACGCTGCTCGATCAGCTTGCCTAACTTTGCAAGCTTCGCAACGAACTTTTCCTCAAGGTCAGGGGTGAATTCCTTCGTTCTTCCGGAATAGATGAGCTTCATTCTCTCTCCAGTGCTATCCATGAGAAGCGCGGATAGCGGTTGAACTTTACTGCAAAAGTCTAAGCGCGCACACGACGTTGGTGTGTTGACGGAATCTTCATATCCTCGCGATACTTGGCAACGGTCCGACGCGTCACATCAATACCTTCATCCTGAAGTCGTGCCGTAATCTGCTCGTCTGTCAACGGATGAGACGTATCTTCTTCGTCGATCATTCTTTTAACTCGCCTCTTCACGATAAGGAGCGGGGTCGCATTACCCGAAGGACCCTGCACGGCTTCGGAGAAGAAGTAGCGCAATTCAAAGACGCCCTGGGGGGTGTGGGTGTACTTACTAGCGACGGCCCTGCTAACCGTTGAAGGATGCACCCCGATTTCCTCTGCTACTTCCTTAATCATCATCGGTTTTAAGTGATCAAGTCCATACTCTAGGAAGTCCTGCTGACGGCGCACAACCGTCTGACAAACACGGAGAATTGTCTGCTTACGTTGCTCGATATTCTTGATTAGCTGTAGCGCGGATGCGTATCTTTCCTTAACGTAGTTGCGAACATCTTTGTTCGGCTCTTGATCGCGGTCGATCATCCGCTTGTAGTCGCCATTGAGACGGATTTGCGGGATGTCATCTTCGTTTAAAGATATTAAGTAATCGTCGCCGTCCTTCGAGATGTAAACATCAGGTTCAACTTGCCGAGCTCCCGCCCCGGAGTAACGGACACCTGGTGCGGGATCTAAATGTCGGATCACATCCAGAGCAATCCGAATGTGTTCAACAGGACGGTCCAGTGCCTTTGCCAGCAAGCTGACCTGCCTTAACTCGAGAAGTTTTAAGTGGTCGCGAACAATCTTCCAAGCTACTCCATCCTTTGACCCGCGGGTCTCAAGCTGCAGCAGAAGGCACTCTCGCAGATTGGATGCACCGACACCAGTAGGATCTAGAGATTGGACTGCTTTCAGCCCGGCTTGGGCGTCCGTGAGACTGATACCTTCCGCAACGGCGATCTCCTCCAAAGGGGTCATCAAGTAACCGCTTTCTTCCAAGTTGCCGATGATGCTATTCGCCGCGCGCCGAACAGTCTCGTGTAAGACTAATACGCTCAATTGAGACTGTAAATGGTCGGCTAACGTGACTGGAGCAGAGAGGAAAGTCTCGAAAGAAGGCTTTTCAACGGACTCAGATGAAGGGTTCTTGAAGCCAGGGTCGAGATAATCATCAAAGAAGCTTCCAAAATCGATCTCTTCAAAGGGATCAGC
Source organism: Bryobacteraceae bacterium (assembly GCA_965214005.1). Lineage (GTDB taxonomy): Bacteria > Acidobacteriota > Terriglobia > Bryobacterales > Bryobacteraceae > Bog-105. The sequence continues at coordinate 5,086,428 of CBDCAQ010000014.1, read as the reverse complement.
ATCTGCCTTCGGCGCAAGATCAACCGCACTCTCGTCCAAAGCCGGTGCAGTTGCGCCGTCTGCTGACAGGATCGGCAGGTCGTAGTCAGGACCTGACTCATAGGCAGGCGATTCTTGCTGATCAACCCGAGTTGAGTCCACGCTTTCGTTGTGATCGCTAGCCCGTTCCCGCTCAAGTAACGACTGAACTTCGGCCGGTGTTAACTCCTCACCAGCATCGGTTGCTTCTTCTAAGACCGGGTTTTCCGCAATCTCGTTGATGATCATGTCTTTCAACTCCATGCGATTGAGTTGAAGAACTGCAACCATCTGCACCAGACCCGGTGTAAGTATCTGCTTTTGCTGTACACCGAGGTGGAGGCGTTGCGAAAGCGAACTCATTTGGCTACAGTGTAGCACCGGAAACCGTCTTCCTGAGAGTCCTCAAGACTCAACATTTCAGGTCCAAGAAGGCGCCTTAGAGTCGGAAAATACCTACTTGAAATCGTGAGAATCGAGGGCGGGTGATGCCGGTTCCAGTCTTGCGATTCGCTGCGCCAGGACATGAATAACGTTGTCCACATTTTGTAGTGGACCTTCGACCAGCAAGTACGGCTCATTGACTATCAGAAGCCGACGTTCTTCAAAAAGCTCACGTGTAACCACAATATTGGCGATGCCGGTTTCGTCCTCAATGCTTAAGAACACGACACCTTTTGCAGTTCCTGGGCGCTGTCGCACGATTACACTACCCGCAATGCGGATTACGGCTCCTGAACGAACCATCGGCAATCGGGCTGCCGGCGTGACACGCAATGAATCCATATCTTTGCGACGAAATGCCATGGGATGACGCCCTACTGTGACGCTGGTTCCTCTGTAATCTGCGGCGATGCGCTCTTGCGCGTTCATCTTTGACAAAGGCGAGGCGGAATCTACTTCGGCTGAGTCTTGGAGTAAAGGCCCGACAGGCCGGCCAGATCTGCCCGCCTTCCATAAGGCATCACGACGATGGGTCGAGTCCGCGCTGTTTAGCGCCCCGATGGAGGCAAGCCGCTCTAGCTCGTCTTGGCGGAGCACCGGTACACGGCGGCTGAGATCTTGGATGTCCTTGAACGGGCGGCCCGCCAAGATAGCTGCTCCGGCAACAGCCCTAAGACCTTTTGCGTATCGGAGGCCCAGTCGGAGATGATGTTCCGAATCTTCTACAGTGCAGTCCCAATCAGATCGATTCACATCGACGGGAAGGACGCGCAGTCCGTGCCGCTGTGCATCCTTGATCAGGACAGCAGGATGGTAAAAGCCCATGGGTTGATTGTTCAATAGCGCGCACGTGAAAGCGGCCAAGTAGTGGCATTTCAGAAAGCCGCTCGCATAAGCAATCAGAGCGAAGCTGAGAGCGTGCGACTCAGGAAAGCCATATAAGGCGAATGACGTGATGGAGCCAACAATCTTGTTCTGTATCTCTCCAGTGATCTCCTTTCGAGTCATGCCGGCCCTAAGCTTGGTTTCGATGTCCCTCATCCGTTGTTCAGAGCGTTTGAAACCAAGCGCACGCCGCAGCTGTTCAGCTTCGCTGCCCGAAAAATCAGCGGCAATCATGGCCATGCGCAACAGCTGTTCCTGAAAAAGAGGTACGCCCAGGGTGCGTTCTAATACTTCCTGCAACAGTGGGTGAAGGCACTCCGCCTTCTCCTTGCCCTGGCGACGCTTCACGTACGGGTGCATCATCTTGCCCACAATCGGCCCCGGACGAATGATGGCAACCTGCACGGCAATGTCGTAGAAAGTTTCCGGCTTGGTACGCGGTAGCGATGCCTGTTGGGCCCGGCTTTCAACTTGAAATAACCCAATAGTGTCGGCCCTATGCAGGGCATTGAAAACAGCGGGATCTTTTTCAGGCAGATTGCCCAGGTCCACGTCTTCGTCGTAATGCTTCTTAGCGAGTTGAATCGTATCTCGCAAGACGGCCATCATGCCCAGCCCCAGAAGATCGATCTTGATGATCTTCATGTCTGCACAGTCTTCTTTGTCCCACTGGACAACGATGCGGCCAGGCATGCTGGCGGGTTCGAGCGGCACAATCGAATCAAGATCGTCCCGGGACACGACCATGCCACCCGAATGCTGGCCCAAGTGCCGGGGCATATCTTGGATGCCATGTACGAGTTCATAGAACTTCTGTACCCGCGGATTGGCTACGTCAAGCTCTGCTTCACGGAACTGCTTTGCAACGTCGTACCCTGGATCCTTCCAACCCCACATGGGCGCTAGATTGGCGAGAGTATCGAGGACCGATTCCTCGAAGCCGAGCACCTTTCCTACCTCTCGAACAGCCGACCGCCCGCGATAGCTGATGACATTTGCCGTCATGGCTGCCCCGAGCTTGCCGTACAAGTTGTACACGTGTTGAATGACGCGTTCCCGCTCGTCTCCACTTGGCAGGTCAATATCGATATCCGGATACTCGTCACGGTTTTCGGAAAGAAAGCGCTCGAACAGAAGCTTGTACTTGATGGGATCAACTGCGGTGATGTCCAGGGCAAAACAGACAGCGCTGTTCGCCGCTGAACCACGACCTTGTGCCAGAATGCCCTCGCGACGACAGAATTGAACAACATCCCAAACGATGAGGAAATAACCGGCTAGCTTTAGATGCTTGATAAGAGCTAGCTCGAGATCCATTTGCGTCTGTTGAGCCTCGCTGACAGTGCCCCACCGGCGTCGCGCGCCTTCATCCACGCGCTTGCGCAAGAAAGAGTCCATCGTTTCGCTGTCAGGAACCGGATAAGGTGGAAAGCGATATCCAAGATCCGTCATGGTGAATGAGAGCCGTCCGGATATCTCGTGCGTGTTAGCTATGGCTGCAGGCAGATCAGCGAAAAGCGTTGACATCAGCCCGCCGTGCTTTAAGTAGCGCTCCCCGTTATGCTCCAGCAGCTTGCCGACGTGCTCCAAAGTCGTCTTGTGGTGCAGGCACGTGAAAACGTCCAATATTTGCCGCTGTGCTGGATGTGCATAACAAGTGCCGTTCGTGGCGACAATCGGAACGTGCATGCGCCCGGCCAGGTCGGCAAGGAACGCGACTCTCTCCTCTTGCTCGCGAACCGAATGACGTTGAAGTTCCACGTAAACGTTGTCTCGGCCAAAGGTCTCGATCAGAGTTTCTAAACAGCGTTTGGCTTCGGCCGGACCATGTTCTAAGGCGCGCGCTAAAGGACCGGCTTCGTCACCCGTCAGGCAAATCAGGCCATTGGCGAATTGACGGAGATCGGTGAGAGTGGCAGCCGCCTCCTGACCTGGCTTTGGATGCTTACCTGTGCGCATCTTCATGCGCGTGATCATCCTGCAGAGATTCTTGTAGCCTTGCTGATCTTTCACCAGCAGTGGATAGTAAGCTCCGTCGGGACCTCTTACTTCTGAACCAACATGAGCGCGGAATCCAGCGTGCGCATTTGCAGCGATATGCATGCGCGGAGCACCATAAAGGCCATCCCGATCGAGAAGTGCTACGGCCGGAATCTGTAGCTTGGTGGCAAGATCCACATATTCTTCCGGAACGCAGGCCCCTTGCAGGAAGCTGAACGCCGAACGTGCATGAAGTTCAACGTAGTCGTGCTCGCGCATCAGGCTTTCGCGGTTGTCACTCGCCCGCAAGCGACAGCTTTGAATTGACGACTAACTGGCAAGGCTTGGCGGGAAGTAAAAGTTGTCGCCCAGGTAAATACGGCGCACTTCAGGGTCGTTACTTAACGATTCAGGCGACCCTGCCCGGAAAATGCGGCCATTGCTGATGATGTAAGCGCGATCAGTCACGGCCAGAGTTTCTTGCACACTATGGTCGGTAATTAACACACCAATCCCTCGTTTTTTCAGATCGCCAATAATGCGTTGTAGTTCCAAGACCTGTATGGGGTCGATACCCGAAAACGGTTCGTCCAAAAGAATGAAATCCGGCTGCAAAACAAGCGAGCGAGCAATTTCACACCTTCGGCGTTCGCCACCAGAGAGCATATAGCCCTTGCTATGCCGGACAGTATCAAGACCCAGGTCGTCTATGAGGCTGCGCATTCGTTCTCGACGCTCCCGCCCGCTAATAGGAAGTGTTTGAAGGATCGCCATCAAATTGTCTTCGACGCTCAACTTGCGGAAGATGGACGGTTCTTGCGGCAAGTAACTCACACCCCGGCGCGCTCGAAGATACATCGGTAAACGGGTTAGCGGCTCCCGATCGAGCAAAACCTCGCCGGCATCGGCACTGACCAGGCCCACAATGATGTAGAAGGAAGTCGTTTTGCCCGCTCCGTTTGGACCCAATAGCCCAACCACTTCGCCCTGTTCAACCCGGACCGAAACGTTATCAACAACCCTGCGCCCGTTGTAAGATTTCGATATCTCCACCGTCTGCAGGGTTCTCATGCGCGTCGCTCGAATTTCTTCTACCAAGTTTTATGATACGCATCTGGCAGCGTGGGCTCGGTGCTAATGGCTGACACGCTCCGAACGGAGAAGTCGAGCTGGTTTCTGGAACGTGCTCGCTCACTTGTACCTGTCATAATCCTGGTTCTCGCGTGTCTTCGTCTATGCCATGCTGCCGTTTTGTGGGCAGATGAAGATTACCACCTTGCTGCTGCGCTACATATCGCGCACGGCGCTGTTCCTTACCGAGATTTCTGGTACGACAAGCCGCCCTTATCGGCCTTCTACTATTTGTTGATCGCTGGCAATAGTGGCTTCCCGTTGCGCCTGCTAGATAGTGCCTATATTATTTTCGCTTGTTTTCTGGCGTACTTGATTGCAAGAGACTGGTGGGGCGAACTAGAGGGCTTAACTGCCGCGCTACTTCTCGCCTTGTACACAACTTTTTACTTACCATCAGCGGTGATCCCTTTCGCAGCCGACGCATTGATGCTGGTCCCGCACCTAGCCGCTGTTTACTTCGCCAGACGCGCCATGCCATTCACTGCGGGACTCTGTATTGGAGTAGCGTTCCTGGCGAATACAAAGGCCGTGTTTGTGGCAGCTGCCTGCGTTATCTTTGTTTGGCCGTTAGTCCCAGCGTTCCTGGCCGGTTTGGCTGTACCACTCGGGTTGTGTACAGCTTGGGCAGTGTCGATTGGTGCCTTCTCGCCTTACATAGACCAAGTCTGGACCTGGGGATTTGCTTATACCGCACACGCGCCAGTCGAGCACCCTGTATTCCTTGGAGTAACACGGACCCTCAACTGGGCTGGATTTCACGCCCTGCTTGTTCTAGCAGCAATTATCTACTTTGTTCCCTTTTTTCGGACACGCGTACTGACAAGAGATCCGCTTCAGATCGGCGCTTGGCTAATTGTCTCATTTGCTGGCGTTTCCATTGGAAGCCGATTTGCTCCGCATTACTATTTCCAGCTGCTGCCCGCTCTGACCATAGTGGCAGCGAGAGGGATCACGGTAACCTTCGCCCGGCAAGGTAATCGTGTTCTGATCGCTGCCGCCATGCTCATGCTAGTTCCCCTAATCCGGTTCGGCCCGCGCTATATCAGTCTTGCTGCCGAGACAATCACTGGACGGACACCCAACTGGTCCGACATAGCGATGGACCTCGATAGTCAGGAAGCAGCGCGACAGGTTTCACAGCTCGCCCAACCGGGAGATACATTGTTCGTTTGGGGATACAGGCCGGACATATACGTGTACACGAGATTGCCCATTGCCGGCCGTTTTTGGGATTCTCAACCCCTAACGGGCGTGCCCGCCGACCGACACTTGCGTGCTTCAGACGCGATTTTAGGATCAGAAACTGCCGCAAATCGTGAGGAATTGGCGAAGTCCGAACCGACATTCATTGTGGACGGCCTGTCACCGTTCAATCCGGCCTTGGCTCCGGCCCACTACTCAGAACTGAGTGGATGGTTCAGACGTTATCAGCTCGTAAGGCGCACAAAGTTTTGTCTCATCTACAAGCGGCGAACCGTATAAAGAACTACTTCTTATTCATGCGCGTGAACGCCAGTTCACCTTTCTGGCCTTCGGCAATTAGCCGGTCATCTTGGTTGAAGAAAGTGAGCTGCCGCCCTTGAACAATACCTTTCACACTATCCACCATCTGTGCTAAGCCACCGTTCATTACCACTTTGTCATCTTTGGTGTAGTACTCGCAGTGCCGTGACGTGCCTGTTCGCGTGCGATCGCTCATTTTCTCAAACACCGTCACATTGCCATCAGCATACGCGTGGTCAAGTGAGGATTGATCCGCATTATCGTTCGTCTTGGGTGTCAGAAACGCGCGCAACTGATCCGAATCAATGATCATCTGCCCTCGAGTCAATTTGACTCCACCCTTATAGAGCGCAATTCGCTGGTCATCCCGATACATCAATTCTGGTGCCCGCACAATGGCGAACATCGGGGCACTCTTGGAATCAGCTTGAGAGTTCGCTTGACTCGCGACCTGAGTCGACTGGGTATTAGTTGTATCGGGATGGCTCTTTTTGTCGATCAACTCACTCCAGACATGCCCCACGGCGTGCAATGTTTGCTCGCCGCGGTCGATATCGATCACATCGGCTGCGATCCGGTTGGCGCTCTGCCAGACAACGGCGTGTCCACTGTAGTGAACCTTCACGTTGTCCTCCCGAGTCTGCATTGAATCGGCCTTCGCCTGCATCGGCTGTTTCTCATCTAACATCGACGTACCGGGCTTCGCGTTTTTGTCAGGCTCGTGCGAAGTGATGACATTACCTGCCGCGTCCATGTCACCGCTCGCCTGATTCATCACGATCCTGTCGGCTTTCGTTGTGCCCGTGTCATCCCAGACCCGAGCAGCTTCGACCAAGTCGATCCGATTGATCTTCTGATCGATAAAAGCCCTTTTTGCCGTGGCTTGTCGAACTCCTTCTTGATAACGAAAGTTTCCGTCTTGCTGAATCGTTGCGATCTTGTTGGTGCCAGGACCAAACTTCGCGACCAGTTGATCACTCCAGGTCAAAGCAGGGGTCGGTTGGGAGGGCTTGACGTCAGTGCCAGTACTGCTGGCCTGCTTGCCTGTTGGCGGCTTATCCGTATGGGTGGCCGCATGCCACGCCAAGAAAGTGTCGATCGCGTTGTTCGGTCCATAAATGATCCGAAGCGGCGTAGCATCCAACGTTCGATGCGACTGACCCGGCGAGTTTGGAAGGAACTCAAGTTGACCCCGGCTTGCCGTTCGGACCTCCTGAATGTCTTGCCCGCCGGGCTTCATCTCAAGCTCAATATGATCGCTACGAAGAATGCGCGTTTCAGCAATGTCGACTCCGGGCTGGGATGTGGGGACTGAGAGAGCCTTCGCGTGGCCATCCGACAGCACCAGGTGCAATAAGCTGTCGCTTGATTCCTTACCGCCCTTCAGCTTTGTATTTGCTGTAAAACGCAAGTCTGCTTTGTCCGAAGTGATGGTCGTCTTTGATCCGGGTTGATCAGAAGCAATGCGTGCATTTGGCTGGGCAACTATGTTCACCAAGACTCCGTCTTCATCGAACAACGCTGTCATTTTGTTGCCTGAATAGCTCTGGGTCCGGTCCTCGTGCTGGTCGGTTCCATGTGCATGATCGGTTTCGATCTGGTGCAAAACGCCATCAATGAGCGTAACCGTCGAACTGAGTCCTTGAATGGTGGTGTCTTGCCGTTTTAGCTTTGACCACGGAGTCAGATAGATTTTTTGTTCCAACTCCTTGTACACCAAATCGCCCGACTCGACGTGCAGTGCTTTGTCCCGCGCACCATCGCCCACCCAATCCAACGAAATTTGTGATTTCAAATGAAGTTCGCGCTTCGTGGGATCGTATTCGACGCCGATCGCTTGGCCATCGCCGGCTGCAAATCTGAAAGACGCGGGCTTGTCCGTGAACGCACGTCCCGTTTTCGATTCATAGGTCACCCCGGACGTAACTACCTGAACGTACTGCTTCACTTCAGCGGGTACGTCAGCATTTTTCCCAGCCGGTACGTGCATGATGATCGTAACCGGGGCTTCCGACTTAAGCACACCGCTCCATTGATCGAAAATGCCGGAAGCCGTCCGCACGTAGGTATAAGTCGAACCGCCTTTGTCGTAAAGCCGCAGTTTCACCTCTTGCAGCCGAAAAGTATAGGGCTGTTGGACGGCAACAAACGCGCTCGCATCGACACGCACTACCGGTTTGTTGGTGTCCGGATCGTCCTTCTGCCAATGCCAGCCCTTGGCTTGAGCTTCCAAGTTCAACGCCATTTCGGGCCGGGGTCGCCCCTTTTCACTCCTCTCTTTCTCGATTCGAAGCCTGTATGTATATCCGACCAACCCGCTCAGCAGAAGAACGGCGATTGCCAGCAATAAAGAGAAACGCCGCATAAATGACACTTAGAGCCTGACTTCAGGTTATCAACTCCGATACCCGTCAGCCATAAAGCTCTATACGCAGACAATCTGAGTGCGATACTGTTAAGGTGCGAATGCCAATTAGATAACTCCATTAGGATCAATTAGTTATAAGTTTTTCTTGTCACTCTGCTTGGAAGTGTGCTAAACCTACCTGTGGGCGTTCCTATCGGGTTGTTACTGAATACGCAACCAAACTAGATCTGAATACCTTTGGAGGATTGCTTATGGATATTCGACCGCTGCACGATCGAATCGTGGTGAAACGGATCGAAGACAACGAAAACATGCGGAATGGTCTGTACATTCCAGACTCCGCAAAAGAAAAGCCACAAGAAGGCGAAGTAGTCGCCGTGGGTAAAGGCAAGCGCGGCGATAATGGCGAGTTGCTTCCTATGGACGTTAAGGTTGGCGACCGCATTCTGTTTGGCAAATATTCTGGCAGCGACATCAAAATCGACGGCCAGGAGTACATGATTATGCGCGAGGACGAGATCCTTGGCGTGTTGGACCACGCGGCCACTTTGGCCCACGCGTAATTTAGGAGAGAGAAATTATGGCAGCAAAGCAGATTGTCTATAGCGAAAATTCGCGTCAGGCCATCCTGCGTGGCGTAAATCAGCTCGCAGATGCCGTTAAAGTGACGCTCGGTCCTAAGGGCCGAAACGTTGTACTCGAGAAGAAGTTCGGCGGTCCGACAATCACCAAAGACGGTGTGACGGTTGCCAAAGAGATTGAGCTTAAAGATCCGCTGGAAAACATGGGCGCTCAGATGGTGAGAGAGGTTGCTTCAAAGACCTCCGACATCGCTGGTGACGGTACCACCACGGCCACCATTCTGGCTCAGGCGATCTTCCGCGAAGGCGTGAAGTCAGTTGCCGCGGGTGCAAACCCGATGGCACTGAAGCGCGGTATCGAGAAGGCTGTCGAAGCAGTTGTTGCGGAAGTAAAGAACCTTTCGAAGCCCGTTTCGGGTAATGAGATTGCTCAGGTCGGCACCATCTCCGCGAACGGCGATGCGACTATCGGCAACATCATTGCTGAAGCGATGCAGAAGGTCGGCAAAGACGGCGTCATTACCGTTGAAGAGTCGAAGACGATGAACACCGAGCTTCAGACCGTTGACGGTATGCAGTTCGACCGCGGTTATCTGTCGCCCTACTTCGTCAGCGATCCGGATCGGATGGAAGCGGTTCTCGAAGATCCGTACATCCTGATCCACGAAAAGAAGATCAGCAACATGAAGGATCTTCTGCCGTTGCTCGAACAGATTGCCCGCGCCGGAAAGCCACTCCTCGTCATTGCTGAAGAGGTTGAAGGTGAAGCCTTGGCAACCTTGGTCGTCAACAAGCTGCGTGGCACCCTGAATGCTGCTGCCGTTAAGGCTCCCGGCTTCGGTGATCGCCGCAAAGCGATGCTCGAAGACATCTCAATCCTGACGGGCGGCAAGGCTCTGATGGAAGAGACGGGCATCAAGCTTGAGGGCGTTCGTCTGGAAGATCTCGGCCGCGCCAAGCGTGTCACGATCGACAAAGACAACACAACCATCGTTGATGGCGCAGGTACGCAGAAGAGCATCGAAGGCCGCATCAAGCAGCTTCGTAATCAGATCGAAGAAACCACTTCGGACTACGATCGTGAAAAGCTGCAGGAGCGTTTGGCCAAGCTTGCTGGTGGTGTGGCCATCATCAAGGTGGGTGCTGCAACCGAAACCGAGATGAAGGAAAAGAAGGCCCGTGTCGAAGACGCTCTGCACGCAACCCGCGCAGCCGTTGAAGAGGGTATCGTTCCTGGCGGTGGTGTTGCACTTCTCCGCGCTGGTAAGGTTCTTGCAAACCTGAAGGTTCCCGGCGACGAGCAGATCGGTATCGACATCATTCGCCGCGCGACCGAAGAGCCGCTTCGCCAGATCTCTGGCAATGCCGGTTACGAAGGCGCGATCATTATTGAGAAGGTTCGCTCTAGCAACGAAGCCAACTTCGGCTTCAACGCCGCGAGTGGCGACTTCGAAGACCTGGTGAAGTCAGGCGTCATCGATCCAACCAAGGTCACCCGTTCCGCCATCCAGCATGCTGCTTCCATCAGCGCCTTGATGCTGACCACAGAAGCCATGATCTGCGAAATTCCGGAGAAGAAGCAGTCGGCTCCTGCTCCCGGCGGCCACGGCCCCGAGATGGACTACTAAGGTCTAGCTCTAGTTTGTTTAATGCCCGCTTGGCCAATTGGTCAGGCGGGCTTTTTTGTTGTGCAAGCGTTGCGTCAGCCCAAGTTCATAATGGTTGTACTGTGTCCATGAAGCAGAAACTTCTGGTATTCATCGTCGCCTACAACGCGGAGAAGACAATTGGGCAAGTGCTGAGCCGAATTCCGGCGTCTCTTGGCGACAGGTACGAAGTAGACGTTCTGATCATTGACGATGCCTCTCCCGACTCTACCTTCGAGGCCAGTCACCGAGCCACTTCATCTTACTCAAGCGGCTTTCCCATCACTATTCTTTTTAACCCAGTGAATCAGGGCTATGGCGGCAATCAGAAGATTGGGTATCACTATGCGATCAAGAACGGATACGACTTTGTCGCGTTGATTCACGGGGATGGCCAGTACGCTCCAGAGTGCTTGCCTGACCTGCTTGAGCCTCTGCGAACCGGTGTAGCCGACGCGGTATTTGGTTCGCGGATGATGACGCCTTCTGGCGCTCGCCAGGGGGGCATGCCGCTGTACAAATATGTCGGGAATAAGATACTCACCTGGTGTGAGAATCGCTTGTTAAATTCAAATCTGAGTGAGTTCCATTCGGGTTATCGAATTTACTCCACCAGGGGCTTAGCTGCAATCCCATTCGATCGGAACACTAACGATTTTCACTTTGACACCGAGATCATCATCCAGTTCTTCACGGCTGGTTTGAAGATTGTCGAACGGCCCATCCCGACTTATTATGGTGACGAAATCTGCCACGTAAATGGCATAAAGTATGGCCTCGACGTGCTTGCGGCTGCAACTAAGGCCCGGCTTCAAAAAACTGGCCTATTCTATGACAGGAAGTTCGACTGCGCTGGACCTGACTTCTCGCCGTATTTGCCGAAACTGAATTACATTAGTCCTCATTCGCTCGCCCTTCAAAACGTCCGGAGGGGTTCGAAGGTATTAGATCTGGGCTGCGCCGGAGGATACATGGGCGCTGCCTTGGCTAAGCAGAAAGGTTGCCGCGTTGTCGGTGTCGATGCTTGGCCGTCTGCTCACCCTGAGCTTCAGGAATTTCACCTCCATGATCTAAATACTGGCCCGCCTGACATCGACTATCGCGACTTCGATTACATTCTGCTGCTTGATGTACTTGAACATCTAACTGAGCCTGAAGTCTTTTTGGAGAAGCTGCGGCAAGCCGTGAGTTCGAATCCCAGGTGCGAAGTAATTGTGAGCACTGGCAATGTAGCCTTTTTTATGACTCGGTTGATGCTCTTGTTTGGTCAGTTCAACTACGGCAAGCGGGGCATTCTTGACCTTACACACACTCGCCTGTTCACATTCGCCTCGTTTAAACGTTCTATTGTCCAATCAGGCTACACCGTTGTTGAAACTGTGGGCATTCCAGGCCCGTTTCCACTTGCAATTGGTGATAACCCGTTGAGTCGCCTTTTGATGGGTGTGAATCGCGCTCTTATATTCCTGCTTCGGGGCGTATTCAGCTATCAAATGTTTATGCGGATCAGACCTCGGCCAACGTTGGAGTCTCTGCTCAGAAGTGCGACCCAGCAATCACAAGAGCGTCTGCGTTCCCACGCAACCGCAAACGGTCGATAGGTCTTAATGGCTAGCCAGTTAACGTCATCGGACTTGCGCCCAATTGTTGCTGAAAGAAGGACCGTGCCATGGCGATCATATTCGACCTGGTGCCTATTGGCTATAGGGATCGCAGCGCTAGTACTTCGTGTGTTCGTTGCCTATGTGCAACATATCAGTTACGACGGTTGGTGGCATGTGTGGATCGCCACCCAGGACCGGTGGAAGATCGCAGTTGCTGAGTACAGAGCAAATGCTCATCCCCCTCTGTTTTATCTGATCCTTCGCGTCCTTCATGTTTTCGGCAGCAATCAATGGATTTATCGAACAGCAACGATCGTTCCCGGTGCGCTCGCAACCCTACTTGTGGGATTAATCGTTAGAAGGCTCACCCACAATGCAGTGGTTGCTTCACTAACGGCGCTGGCTTTAGGCTCATCAAGAAATGCAATTGAGATTTCGACGGACTTGCGTACGTACAGTCTATGCATCTGTTTAGTCCTGTTAGCCTTTTATTTCTATGTCGACCTCTTGAGCTCGAAAAATTTGCGGGCGAACTTAAGGTCTCTTCTTGGTTTTTCCGTTTGCACCACCCTAGCGATAGCAAGCGAATACTATGCAGTTTTCTTCTTCATTTCCTGTTTGCTTACAATCGCCGCTCTCGCACTTATGAGTGCCCCGTACCGGAGAGCGCTAGGCACCCAGACGCTGAAATCCAAGTGGGCAGTCTTGGCTGCCCTTGCCTTGCCGTTGCTGGTGTTGCAGTATCTTTATCGAACACACATCAAGCTCCAGCCGAGCTCCGGATACGGTCATATCTCCGAGTATTATTGGGACTCGTCTTCACACGAATCGGCTTTGGCATTCTTGGTTCGAAACGGTCAGTCCGTTTGGAATACTTTCACCGTATTCCCGGTTCACAATCAATGGCTCTTCTTAGCCTGCGTAATTGGCGTGATCACTCTCGCCGTTATTGCTGTAATTTGGGCTTCAAAAAACGGCTTCGAGGCACGCGTCCGAGTAATGGCGCCGACTTTGATCCTGATGACTCTTTTGCTGCAAATAATGGCTTTTTCTCTCGCGCGCAAATACCCATTCGGCGGACTCATGCGACAACAGTCCATCATCATGCCGTTCATTTTTGTTACGACCGGAGTTGTGTGCTGTGTAGTGCTTCTCCGCGTGCCACAGATGTTGCGCAACGTGCTCCTGGTGGCGGTGGGGGCTGCCTTAATGGTTAACTTCCGACTAGCTTGGCGCGAGATCTCATGGCCTGGGTGGGATGAAGGGCAGGCCCAGTTTGATAACTTTGTTGCTCACGCGGGTAATACCGACGGAGTGATACTCGACCAGTTCGATCTCATTATTTACTACGCCCACATGTACGACTGGCACTGGAAATTCGACAAACGAGTAACCGGACCAACACGTTTCGATACCTACCTATTGTCTAATTCGACAGGGCGGCAGAAGCAAGTAGTCAGGACTAAAGATTGGTGGAACTTCCAGTTCAGCAATCCTAAATTTTATTCCGATATCTCGGCCGTTCTACATTCCACAAGCATTCATCACCTTGCTGTCTTTTGTAACTTACAAGGCGTCGACCAGTTCGCCCCAGCGGCCCGTCAGAAACTGTTTAACGATGTTGATATCTACTCGCACACTGCGGGCCTAAGCGTCGACACTCTCGCCACATACGGTGGCGAAGTGACCGCGGCATTCTCCCTGAACAAGCCTGCCCAATAAGGCTCATGCAGTCACTTTCATACACCGATCGGTTGCTAGTTGAGAGATCACGTTATGAGCAGGACCTCGAGATCCACAGTTTACCCGCAATCGCCAAGTATTGGGTAACAGAGTACCTCAAGCCTAGACTGTCCGCATTTGGCTTCGACGATCCGCAGAGAATGATTCACAAGTATGTCGAGCAGCAGTGTGCTTCACATGGCTCAGCAGCTTGCCGCTTTGCCAGCCTTGGTTCTGGCAACTGCGATTCTGAGATTGAATTGGCGTGTTATCTGCGCGCAAGAGGACACAAGCAGTTTGTTATTGAGTGTATAGATCTAAATCCAGTGACTTTAGCGCGCGGACGCGCTGCTGCCGTCGTTTATAACCTTTCGGAGCAGCTGGCCTTCGTCGAAGCCGATGTGAACTCCTGGCAGCCAGGCCACGAGTACAACGTAGTCCTGGCGAACATGTCCCTACACCACGTCGTGGAACTCGAAAAAGTCTTCAATAATGTCAAACAATCCTTGGCTCCTGGCGGCACCTTCATCATCTCCGACATGATTGGCCGGAATGGTCATCAGCGTTGGCCGGAATCACTCTCGATTGTTCATGAGTTTTGGCGTAAGCTCCCGCCATCCTACCGGATCAATCGCCAGCTAGATAGGTACGAAGAACTGTATCAAAATTGGGATTGCTCCACCGAAGGCTTCGAAGGAATCCGGTCTCAAGACATACTGCCGCTTCTCATCGAACGATTTTACTTCCAGTTCTTTTTCGCTTTTGGCAATGTTATTGATCCGTTTATCGACAGAGCATTTGGGCCGAATTTTTCGGCTGATGCAGATTGGGACCGCGCCTTCCTGCATGCTGTACAGAAATCGGATCAGCAGGAGCTCTTGGCTGGCCGGCTTAGTCCAACCCATATGCTAGCCGTAGTTAGTAACGATCCGAATCACCTACTTGTACACGAGCCGCCATTCACGCCCGAGTTCTGCGTCCGCAAAACGCGCGAAATTTCGGACAGCCCTCTGTCTAGCGAGACCGCATATGAGTGGAGTGCTTGGCCTCATGACTCAGTGACTGAACTTCGGATCATATGCAATCGACTGGCGCTAGCTGAGGGGCGACTTCGCCAACAACAGGATCATGCAGCAATTACGGAACGAGAACTCAAAGCTCGCGCGGATTGGGCATTAGGTTTAGAGAAGCTGTTCAATGATCGTACTGATTGGGCTTTGAAGCTCAAACAAGAGTTGGACGAGTGCTTAACGCGCGCACAGTCAATGGAGGTGGCGCTGAGGCAGTCTCGGGAAGTCAGGCCTTCACCGTTGCAGAGACTCGCAAGAAAGACGAAGAAGCTGCTTTCGATCGTCTTCTCGTCCTAACTGGGCCCAGATCACTCAATCCAGAATGGTGATTGATAAGTTCCTGCATCGTCGAGAAAAGACACTGACACACCAAGTTCACGGGCGTCTTCGGCCGCCCTTATCGCAGGATTAACAGAGCATTGGGCCATCGTCCAAACGCCGGTCGGTGCGGGCCCGGGCAGTTGAAATTCTACCGTTTGAGGACCAGGTTTAAGAACCTGCTCTAGGATAATGGGCGTGTTAGTAATCTGCATCCTCAGTGAATGGGTTGACTTCGTGTCGGTCGCCTTCTCCGGAACCCAAAGAGCCATCACCAAAGTTCCTCTATTACCTTCTTTCGCCCGTACAGCAAACGAGAAGTTCGGACAGGTCCACCTTGAACGACCCTGCTCAACAGCATGCCATCCATTCATTAGAAGAACGCCGTCTGTCTCTGTAACAGCGGCAGTCGCAACCGGAGTTCGGTTCCTAAACAGTTGTAGGAAATTTGACGTCCGTCGTCTTCGCAGGGCAATACACGGAAGTGAAAACGGACGGTGGAAAACAATTCCGTTGCCGTAATCAATGCTCTCTTGAGCAAACGAAACGGAGTCGAATCCGGCCTGCCTGAAGTTTCTTTCCAGACTCTTTCGCCCGAACAGCCTCATCTCCAGCGTCGATCCGGGGCCACCATGAAAGCATACGTTTTCGAATCGCTCTAACTCACCGTCAGTGCGCAGGTTCAACAAAACAGCCCGTCCGGCTTCTTCGACAATCCTCCATTCGTGCAGGCTAGGGAAGTATTCGAGCGTCTCTTCACCGAACCAGGGCACGGAGAATATGGCGATGCCGCCGGGCTTCAGTAAACTTGCCAAATTGTTGAATGCGTCCTGAATGGGAGGAGCTACATGTTCAAAGACTTCGCTTGCGATGACGAAATCGAATCGGCCCTTCATGTCTTCCGCGACATCTTTTCTGATGTCGAACTGAGGCGGCGCATCATAGAATGTGTTGCTGTAGTTGAAGCTCGCTTCTAAAACGCCGGCAAGAGCCGGCCAGTCACTCAGGCCCAATCCCTTGATGTTTTTGGTGGGTTCAGCATCACCTATGGGTGAACTCCGCCCGGGGAACTGTACTAAGAGAGCTCGAACTATCCATCGCACTCGCGCTGACGATCCGCAACCTGTACACGAAGGCCATTCGCGATCAATATCCAACCAGGACAGATACTCGTTGCACGTCTTACATATGTTGCAGACAAATTGTGGCATGTGCCTCGCCGATGCCCCAAAATACAAACGCCTGCTGAACATCTCGCCAGCAGGCCTTAGGTAATCATGTCGCCGTAGCCGGCTTTTGACTACTTCTTTTTTGGTGTTGCTTTCGTTGCCGTCTTTGATGCTGCCTTTGCTGGAGCTTTAGCAGGAGTCTTTGACGCCGTCTTAGTCGCCTTCTTCACTGCAGCTTTAACGGCCTTCTTGGTGGCCTTCTTCACTGCCTTCTGTGGAGCTTCGGCTTTCTTCGGTGCTGCTTTTTTCGGTGCTGCTTTCTTCACTGCCATAATTCGGTTGGTTCTCCCTATCAAACAATTTGGTACTGCTTTGTTATTACTATAGCCGCATATCTATAATTGATCCACAGAATAATGTTTGTAGGTTCTTGCTTATCCCCGCAAAACGTGTCATCGCTGCCGTAGAACGGGCAGACCCGTTGCTATGCTGATGACCAGAGGTCGTCTTTGTCCCGAGTTTCTTCCGCGTTCCGAAGCTTCTTTTCCATCCTGTTTTCAGGTATTCTTCCCGAAGACATCGCCGCGGATTTTGGCTTCGAAAAGCCTAAGCCCGCACCGCCTCCTGTCGTTGTCCCGAAGCTAAGTGACGGTGCCCTTCAAATACTTCACATCTTGCAGCGGGATTCTCGACTGATCGATTTCCTAATGGAAGATATCGCCTCTTATACAGATGACCAAATCGGCGCGGCTGTTAGAACCTTGCATACAGATTCGCGGAACAGCCTTCTTCGTCACGTGGTTCTCGCTCCTGTGATCGACGGTGTTGAAGGCACTTTCCAAAAGATAGATGCCGCTAAAGCGCCCGACCCAGGTCGTATTAAGTTGATTGGCAACGTGCCGGCGAGCGGCAAGGTTCCCGGCGGTATCCTCCGTCACCGAGGTTGGCTTGTCTCGTCCATCAACTTGCCTCCACTTGGTACTCCAGGCCTCCAGGCCATTGCACCAGCTGAACTCGAAGTTGAGTAGCAGTCAACCTCCTATGTCGCCGCAAATTATCGGAATCGATCTTGGTACCACGAATAGTGCGCTTGCTTTTGCTTCCGGTGCGGAAGCTGACATCGCCGCTCAGATCTTCTCCGTGCCTCAACTTGTGGATCCAGGTGAGGTCTCTTCTCTCGATCTACTCCCTTCTTCTCTCTATATTCCGGGTGCGAACGAATTTGTCGAAGGTGCCTTGTCCTTACCCTGGAATCAGAATCCGACCTACGTAGTCGGTCGTTTGGCTCGCACACGGGGAGTAGAGAACGCCGGTCGCCTCGTTTCATCGGCGAAGTCATGGCTTTCGAACCAAGCAAGTGGCCCGGCTCAGGCGCTGTTGCCTTTGGCAGCTCCCGACGGCGTGGCTAAGATCTCCGCTGTCGAAGCTTCGAGTCAATACTTACTTCATCTCCGTTCTGCTTGGAACCACTTACATCCCGATGCGCAGTTGCAAGATCAGAGCGTCTTCGTAACTGTCCCCGCTTCCTTCGACGCAGCTGCTCGCGAGTTAACCCAGCGGGCCGCGCGGGAAGCAGGTTATCCAGAGGTCACCATATTAGAAGAGCCGCAAGCTGCCTTCTATGGCTGGATCGAACGAAATCCTAACTGGCGGGAACAGGTTCATCCAGGAGACCTCATTTTGGTCGTCGACATCGGAGGCGGAACGACTGACCTGACGTTGATTTCAGTGACCGAGGAAGCGGGCGAACTTCGCCTCGAACGCGTCGCTGTGGGCGAGCACCTCCTATTGGGCGGCGACAATATGGACCTCGCCATCGCCCGATTTGCAGAACAGCAGTTCACCGAACGTGGACTTAAGCTCGATGCCATTCAGTTCCATTCCCTATGGCAGCAGTGTCGGACTGCCAAGGAGCATCTTCTATCGTCAGCGGACGATTCGCATGGTCCGTTCCCATTGACCATCCTCGGTCGCGGCACTGGACTAATCGGCGGAACCCTGCGCGGTCAGATCACGAGCGACGAGATCGTTCAAATTGTAGTGGAGGGATTCTTTCCTGCCGTTAGTTCCGATGTCGCGCCTCAAAAATCGCGCCGTGCCGGACTTATGGAAGTCGGCCTGAATTATGCTTCCGACCCGGCAGTGACCAAACACATTGCTCAGTTTTTGAGGCAAGCGGGCGCGAGTGGAGGCCTGGGTTTTGCTCGACCCACGCACCTCTTGTTCAACGGCGGCGTGCTGCAAGCCCAAACCATAGCTCGGAGGATCACAGATGTGCTGAACGGCTGGCTTGGGCAGGTGGGTGCGACACCGATCACAGCTCTTGAAAACTCGACAAAGCAGGTTGACCTGATGCACGCTGTCGCCCGCGGCGCCGCCTACTATGGACTTGCTCGTACAGGCCAGGGCGTCCGTATTCGCGGTGGTGTTCCCCGAACCTATTACATCGGTATCGAGAGTTCGATGCCGGCCATCCCCGGTGTGTCCGCACCGATGAAGGCTCTGGCTGTTGTTCCGTTTGGACTTGAAGAAGGGACTAAAGTCGATCTACCCCAACGGCCCTTTGCTCTTCTCGTTGGAGAGCAAGCTGAGTTTCGGTTTTTCTCCTCCCTGTCCCGGAAAGACGATGCAGCGGGCGCTTTGATCGACGACGTGGCTGACGACATCGACGAACTGTCCCCTATCGAAGTTTTTCTTCCTCCTTACACCGAAGGTTCAAACGCCGAGACTGCTGCCGAACAGGTTGTGCCCGTAACATTGCAGAGCAATGTGACTGAGACGGGCATGCTCGAGCTCTGGTGTGTGGCGCCGGACGGCCGTCGCTGGAAGTTAGAGTTTAATGTTCGCGAGCGTCAGGCGGCATGAACGTCGGCATCGATCTCGGTACCACAAACTCAGCCCTCGCCTACATAGATCCCGCGGAAGCGGCTGAGTCTGATTTTCCGCCTATCCATGTCTTGCCTATTCCCCAGCAGACTGAACCGAATGTTCAGCAATCTGCTCCGCTTCGCACTCTCCCTTCGTTCATCTATTTAGCTGAGCCTCCGATTGTGGGTGTATACGCTCGCGAGCAAGCGGCATTACTCCCAACCAAGACAGTTCATTCCGCGAAATCTTGGCTGTCGAACTCGGAAGCCGATCGGACTGCCAAAATTCTTCCGTGGGATGCAGGCGAAGGCGGACGTGTTCTGTCCCCTGTCGAAGCCTCCACGCAGTACCTCCGTTATTTCGCTGATACCTGGGCTGCAGCTAAGAGTTCAGCATTAGGTGAGCAAGACGTCACTCTGACCGTCCCCGCAAGCTTCGATGAGGAAGCGCGTGAATTGACAGTTCAAGCTGCACGGGAAGCTGGCCTCGAGCGACTGACGCTTCTTGAAGAACCAGCCGCTGCTTTCTATGCCTGGATCTCAGCCCATCTCGCCCGGTCAAATAGGGAGCTGTTCGACGGCCAATTGGTCTTGGTTTGTGACGTAGGCGGCGGTACCAGCGATTTCACGCTCGTTCGTGTTGACCGGCAAGGCGATCGCGTCGAGTTCACGCGTACCACGGTCGGCCGTCATTTGCTACTGGGCGGGGACAATCTTGATCTCACCCTCTCCTGGCTTGTCGAATCGAAGCTAGGTAGGACTCTAAGTCTTCGTCAACGAAGTGCTCTACGGAGGCAGTGCTCGGATGCCAAAGAGCGCCTTCTTGCTTCGAATGGTCCGCCTTCAATCGACCTCACAGTCATCGGTGGTGGTGGATCTTTGATCGGTGGCACCCTAAAAACGACCATTACGCGCGACGAAGTCTTGGAACTCGCGCTCGATGGATTTCTTCCGCTCTGTAACCTGACCAATCGTCCTCAGCACGACAAGCAAAGCGTTTTTCGCGAGCTCGGCCTACCTTATGTTTCAGACCCCGCCATCACCAGACACTTGGCCGAATTCTTGACGGGATCTCCAGCCGTGTCAGTTTCCGAGTCGAAGGGTGTGGACGCAATTCTGTTCAACGGTGGCTTTTTTATTCCGGCCGTTTTCCGCGAGCGTGTCCGCGACTGCGTTGAGCATTGGTTCGGCCGTAAGCCCCTGCTGTTCGAACATCGTGATCTCGATCTTGCTGTGGCTATGGGAGCTGCCTATTACTCCTATGCACGGGCAACCGGCAGCGGCGTTATTGTTCGAGGCGGCCTGCCCCGTTCGTACTACCTCGGTCTGAAGGACCAAAATCCTGGTGTGCTCCAAACCGTTTGCCTTGTACCACGCGGCACCGAAGAAGGAGCGGAGATCAAGTTAGCCCAACCGGAACTACAACTGGTTGCCAATGTCCCTGTTGCATTCCGTCTCTATAGCTCACTTAGTCGTGCGGAAGATCAGGCTGGCGACCTAGTCGTATTAACGCCGTCTGCCGACATGCTTGATCCTCAGAGTGATCCTCGCTTGCATGCTCCCCTGCAAGCGGTCATTCGATTCGGAAAGCCCGGAACGGAGCGACTGGTTCCTGTGACGGTAGGAGCCCGATTGAGCGAAGTCGGAACACTCGAGGTCTGGGCTGATTCAAAGACCAGTGAACACCGCTGGCGTCTCCAATTTCAGCTCCGCAAGTCAAGCTCAGCAGAGACTGCACCTGCGTTCTCTAGTGTCCGGTCCACAGCTGCTATTACGGCTGAAGCGCAGGCCGAAGCCGAAGCTATGATCGACCAGGTTTTTGGGCCGATCGTCTCATCTCTGCTGCCAGAACAGTTGCCTGCTCGCCTGGAACAAGTCCTCAGCCTCGGTCGTCTGTCATGGCCGCTCAGTTCCGTCCGGGCCCTAGCCGATCGGCTTCTCGCTCTGGCCGAGGGTCGCAAGAAGGGTCCCGCATACGAAGTCCGTTGGCTCAATCTAACTGGTTTCTGCCTTCGGCCCGGGTTTGGTTACCCTGGCGATGATCTTCGGATCGAATTAGCCCGGCGCATTTATGCTGCTGGCCTGACATTCACAAATCAAGTGCAATGCGAAATCGATTGGTGGATCTTCTGCGGACGTATTGCCGGTGGCTTCAACCGCAATCAACAGGCCGACGTCTTTCAGCGGCTTTCCCCGTTTCTGTTGCCGAAGCAGAACAAGAACGTTCGAATTAACCAAGCTCTCTATCGCGAGATGTGGCGCACAGCAGCCAGCCTCGAACTGCTGCCTCAGCCTACGAAGGTCCAACTCGGGGACACGCTGCTCACCATCGCCAAAAAAGGAGAAATGGTCGAGTCAGCCATTTGGTGCCTCTCGCGTTTAGGCGCGCGCAAGCTCTTCAGCGGACCAATTAACCTTGTGATCTCGCCGACCATTGCTGGACGTTGGGTCGAATCTATGTTGCGATTCGCGCACACCCCAGCATTGCTTGAGGCCTTGGTGACCATCTCTCAAATCACCGGTGATGTAGCGCGCGATCTCAGCCCCACAACAGTGCAATCAGTCCGAAGTGCCTGCGCACCCAGTGCCGCATTGCCCGACCTGCTGCGCCGTCTAGCCGGAGAAGACCAGAGTCTGGCATCCTCGAGCCGTATCTTCGGTGAAGAGCTGCCCGCGGGCTTGGTTCTTGCGGCCGTCTCAGTGTCGTAATTGGTTCCTATGCGCGAGACGGACATTGTCGAAGCGATTCGCACTCTTGCTGGCCCGCAGCGTCGATCTTCCCGACTCGTTCTCGGCATCGGCGACGACTGTGCTATTTACCGCCCTGCTCCTAACGAAGATCTGGTATTCACAACAGATTTCACCATCGAGGGTCGTCACTTCGAGTCAGACACTCATGAGTCTTCCGATGTCGGCCACAAAGCGTTGGCCCGGAGCCTCTCTGATCTTGCCGCCATGGGTAGCAAGCCCTGCTTCTGCCTCGTCTCCCTCGCCATTCCCGATACCCTGCGGCCTTCTTGGATCAAAGGCTTTTACACCGGCTTGCTTGCTCTTGCCAAGACTTTCAACCTTGTTCTTGCCGGAGGCGATCTTTCCCGAGCCGACCGCGTTTTCGTCGATGTTTGTTGCTGTGGCAGCGTTCCCGCCAACCAAGCGCTGTTGCGAAGCGCTGCCCGACCCGGTGACAGGGTTTACGTTACCGGCGTACTCGGAGAATCTGCTCTCGGCCTCGGGACGCGCCGCGGCAAGCCTTGGCGAAGACATCTACGACCCACACCCCGTATTAACGTAGGCCTGCAACTCCAGAAGCTCGGTGTTCGTTGCGCAATGGATCTCAGTGACGGGCTATCACTCGATCTTCACCGACTCTGCGTTGAATCCAAAGTTGGTGCTGAGCTCTCAAAAGCACTTCCCGTCGCTAAGAACGCCACACTCGACCAAGCGTTGCACGGGGGCGAGGACTATGAACTGCTGTTCACACACCGTGATGAATTGCCCGCGAAGATCGCCGGGATCTCTGTAACATCCATCGGGCGTATCACTCGCAGCCACAAAGGTACTGTCTTAATGAACGACCTTCCTCTTACTCCCGCGGGCTTCGATCATTTCCAAAAGAGCCCTGCCTAACTGGGTATGGAGCCTCGCTTGATTAGTCCCTCCATCACATCCGTAAAAGTATCGATTTCTTCAAGGGTTGTGTATACGTTCGGCGTGATGCGCAAACCCTGATACTCACCGGGCGTATCGATTGCGACCGTCCAGATGCGTTGCTTCTCCCAGAGATAGGTCGCCAGCTTGTGCGCATCGAACTTGTCGATGCTGATGAATCCAATGGCGCAAGACTGCTCCGGATCCTCGCTATTCAAAATCTTGACCCCAGGCAGATCTCGCAATCGATTCGCCCAACGTTTGCGCAAGTAGCGGAACCGTTCTGCCTTACGTTCTGGCCCAAGGCTGTCGTGGAAGTTTAGCGCTTCGGTAATGGCGTTCCTCTGCGATGCAGGATGTGTACCGATCTCCTCAAACTTCCGGATGTTGTCCTGCATGGACGGGGGAGCACCCATCATCGGCCAAATCTTCGCAATCTTTTCGCGCTTGACGTAAAGCATTCCGGTTCCGATGGGCGCCAGGACCCACTTGTGCAGCGACGTTCCGTAGTAATCGCATTCCAGGTCTTCACGCTTGAACGGAAACTGAGCGAACGCGTGCGCACCATCAACCACAACTTCAATCCCTCTGGCCCGTGCCATCCGACAGATCGCTCTGACAGGGAAGATCTGTCCGGTTCGATTCGTAATGTGACAGATATGGATCACTTTGGTCCGGCCTGTGATGTTCTCTTCAATCCGTTTGGTCAAATAATCCATGCTCGGCGGCGGCACCGGAAACGTAATTTGCTTTAGAACGATCCCGTTACGCCGCTCTCTTTGCTGCCAAGTGGTGATCATGCGCGGATAATCCTGATTCGTGGTCAGGACCTCGTCGCCACGTTTCAGATCCATCCCAAGCTGGACAATCTCTAGTGCTTCACTAGCATTGCGCGTAATAGCAATCTCTTCCGGGTCGCAACCGAAGGTCCGTGCCAATCTCCGTCGAACCGTTTCAATCCCAGGATCGAGTACGTTCCACATGTAGTAGGACGGACTCAGGTTCTCCATTTCGAGATAACGAATCTCTGTGTCCATCACCACCTTCGGAGCCGGAGCGACCCCGCCGTTGTTGAGGTTAATCATGTTGCGATCGACTGTGAACGCGTGGCGTACATTGAACCAAAAGTCCTCGTCGCGCGCTACGGTGTCAGCCGGTCGACCGGAAATTGCTTCTACAGCCTTTTGTGCTTTCAGCAGCGACTGAGTTTGAAGCGCAGCCAGCACGCCTGCTGCACCACCAAAGAAGCGACGTCGATCCATGTACTAACTTATGCGCCGTTGTCCACCCAGGTCAATCGATGACTAAGAATAAGTATTCGATCGGACTCATGGCCTTACGCAAGTTGGTTAAGAGTTCAAAGCGCTTCGCATCTCTAGGATGGCTTTCTTTAGACTGGTCGCAGCATCTCCCAGGGGCAAATACTCCATCGCAATATACCCAGAGTACCCGGTCTTCGCTATTGCCTTGTAGATGTTCTGGTAGTTCATCTCGCCCGTGCCCGGATCGTTTCGTCCAGGATTGTCAGCTACGTGGAACACGTTTACGTAAGGCTCCGCTTCGGTCAGAGTGCGGATCACGTTCCCGTTTTGCACCTGCTCGTGATAGATGTCGAACAGCAGTCGAAAGTGCGGATTGTCAATAGTCTTTACGATTGCAAGTCCCTCGGCATTACTCGTCAAGAAGTAACCTTTGTGGTTGATCTTCGAGTTCAGGGGTTCGAGGATCAATGTCACATCAGCGGCGGCCGCCAGTTCCGCCGCACGCGCTCCGCTCTCCACGATGCTGACATGCTGCGCATCACTGGTCATGTTTGGCTGCACATTGCCGCTCATCACAATCAGTTGCTTCAACTCCAGCTTCTTGGCCCACTCGATCGAGTCTTTAACATCAGCCAGAAATCCTTCTTGATGGGTAGGATTCACCATCGTGACAGGGCGTTTGGTCCAGTCATGCTGGGCCAAAAGACAATCGAATTTCAGGCCTAGTGATTGAGCAGTTTTCTTATAATTCGCTACGTCCGTTGCGGACCAGCTTAGTGGTTCACTCACCAGTTCCACCGATTGCGCACCGCTCTGGGCAATCGTCACCAGTCTCTCTTCGAATTTCCCCTTCACCGTCCAGGCCATCACTGAAGCAGTGATCTTTGAAGATTTCTGCGCACCTCCGACCGGCAAAGTTGAGGATTGCCCAAACAGGAAGCTCGTACCGGCCATCGTCGTCACTGCCGTCTTCCAAAACTGTCGTCGATCGTTAACTTGCATGACTGGCGTCCCTTCCTCTGCACCCTTGTACAAAGGGATGAGCATACCAGAAACGCAGCGTTTCGCTGCTATCCTGGACTTTAGTCTCACCCGGAATTCTTCCATGCCGCAGTTGCGCTATACCACTCCGCACGGAATAACCGTCACCCGTACAGCATCCGTCATACCTTTCGAGCATGGACTGGATCACTTGCTTACTCAGCTGGACCGCAAACGAGGAGTGTATCTGTCCTCTGGCTACGAGTACCCGGAGCGTTACTCTCGTTGGGATGTGGCCAGCATTGCTCCGCCGCTTGAGATCCTAGCTCGCGGCCGCAAGGTGGAGTTTTATGCGCTAAACGATCGAGGCAACGTGCTTCTCCGTCTTTTGCTTCCTTTGTTGCGCAATCACCCGCAACAGGAACAGATTACCCAGACACTTTCCAGCATCACCCTAAGGCTGCGCGAGCCAGCTGAGGACTTCGCTGAAGAAGATCGCAGCCATCAGCCTTCCCCGTTTTCCATCCTTCGTTCGCTAGTTCAAGAATTCGGCAACCCCGAAGACTCCCGGTTGGCTCTGATTGGCGCGTTCGGCTACGATCTGCTTTTCCAGTTCGACCCTATTGAGTTTCGCCTGCCTCGCGAGAACACCAAGGACCTTCACCTCTTCCTGTGCGATGACATCTACTTTATGGACCGCAAAAAGGAAATCATCGAGAGGTTCCGTTACGACTTTTCGACCGGTGATGACAAAACTGACGGGCTGCCGCGTGCTACTCCCCCTGTAAAGTCCGCAAAGACAAAGGTCAGCCACTCCGAGATCGTTTCCGACCATCAGCCGGAAGAGTACATGGCCAACGTCGAGACCGTTCGTCAAGGTATGCGCCAGGGCAACTACTATGAGGTTGTCCTACGGCAAACATTCAGTGCGCCTTTCACACAAAGCCCAAGCGAACTGTTTCGGCGAGTCCAGAAAGCCAGCCCCAGTCCGTACGAATTCCTTCTGCAGATGGGAAACGAACAGCTTGTCGGCGCTTCACCAGAAATGTTTGTGCGCGTAGAGGGTAGTCACGTCGAGACCTGCCCTATTTCTGGGACGGCTCGGCGCTCTGGCGATCCGCTTCGCGACGCGGACAGCATCCGCGATCTACTGAACTCCGCCAAGGACGAATCAGAGCTCACCATGTGTAGCGATGTGGATCGGAATGACAAATCGCGCGTCTGTGTGCCTGGTTCGGTCCGCGTCATTGGTCGCCGATTGATCGAGTCGTACGCCAACCTGTTCCACACAGTTGACCATGTCACTGGTACTCTGATGGACGGCTTCGATTCTCTCGATGCTTTTCTGACGCACATGTGGGCCGTAACGGTTATTGGCGCTCCTAAGAAAGCCGCTGCCGAGGCAATTGAAAACTTAGAGAAAGATGCTCGCGGCTGGTATGGTGGGGCCGTCGGCATGCTCAGCCTGAACGGCGACATCAATACCGGAATTCTGATTCGCACTGTCCACCTGAAAGACGGCGTCGCCCGGTACAGTGCAGGCGCAACGCTGCTCTACGACTCCGATCCAGCATCGGAGGAAGAGGAAACCCGACTGAAGGCTGCGAACTTCTTTCGTACCCTCTATCCTGCACCACCCGTCGAGGCGCCTCCTTCGAAGGCTCTGGATGCGGGAAAACACGTTCACCTGCTTCTTGTAGACAACGACGACTGCTTCATTCACACTCTCGCCAACTATGCAAGGCAGACTGGGTGCAAAGTTACGACCTATCGTTCACACCTGGCATTGCAGGCCATCGACCGCATACAGCCCGACATAGTTCTGATTTCTCCTGGCCCTGCTCGGCCGTCCGATTTCGGTTTGCCAAATCTGGTTCAGGAACTTGCTCGGCGAGCCGTGCCAACCTTCGGTGTCTGTCTGGGTCTTCAAGCGATCGTAGAGGCATTCGGCGGCACGCTTGATGTTCTTGACTATCCGATGCACGGCAAAAGTTCTCTCGTAACCCACAACAACACCGGTGTGTTTCGCGGCGTTCCGTCGCCTTTCCGTGTGGGTCGTTACCATTCTTTGTACGCGAACTGCAGTACTTTACCCGCGTGTCTTGCGATCACTGCTGAATCCGATGATGGAATTATTATGGGGGTACGGCACCGCGATCTTCCCATCGAAGCCGTTCAATTTCACCCGGAGTCACTTCTGACTCTTGAAGGCGAATACGGCTTGCGCTTGATGGAAAACATGATCGAGAACTACTCGGGTGCGGCGGCCGTAGCTGGACGGCACTAGAGCAGTGGTTCCATCCAGGGCCAAGCCGGCTCAGAAGATAGTTGTCGTTGGTGGCGGACTAGCGGGTCTCTCGACAGCAATAGCGCTCGGCTCTGCTGGGTATGCCGTTAGCCTCTATGAGTCCCGTCCGTTTCTTGGAGGGCGGGCCAGTTCCTACCCGATCAATTCAGCCGGTTCACTGACTGGCCTTGTCATCGATAATAGTCAGCACATCCTGCTTCGCTGCTGCATCAACCTGCAGGATTTCTATCGCCGTCTGCAGGTCGATAAACAAATAGACTTCCACCGAGAGTTCTTTTGGATCGAACCAGGCGGTCGTATCTCAACTATGCGGAAAGGCCTCCTTCCCGCACCGCTCCATTTCACTGAATCTTTCGCGCGCCTGCACTTTCTGACCTTGGCAGAGCGCTTGGCGATCGGCCGCGCTCTTCTCGCGATTCGGCACGAGTACCGCCGCCGGCCGGGCCTCGACAACATGACCATGCTTGAATGGCTCAACGAGAAGAAACAGCCCCCCCGCGCCATCGATCGTTTCTGGCGTCAGGTATTAGTTAGCGCCATTAACGAAGAGTTGGATCGCATGGCTGCCATTCATGGTTTGCAGGTTTTCTTCCTTGGATTTCTTGCTCGGTCTAATTCGTATGAGATGGGTATCGCCAAAGTGCCTCTCGGATCTCTCTACGCTTCGGATGCATGGTCGAAGTACACGAATATTACTCTTCACCAACGCGCGGCCGTCAGCACAGTCTGCGTGGAAGGCGAACTTGCAACAGGCGTGTTGGTCAATGGTGACCTTGTCACAGCTGACGCTTACATCCTGGCGGTGCCAGTTGAACGCGTCCAAGTATTGGCGCCGGAACTCAACCTTGATCTAACTGCATTCGCCCATTCACCCATCACCGGCGTTCATCTCTGGTTTGATAGGTCGATCACTGGTCTTCCGCACGCGACGCTTCTAGACCGCCACATACACTGGCTCTTCAACAAACATGGGGGCAAGTATGTCCAAATCACAATGAGCGCCGCACGTGAAACGGTCACCATGTCACGTGAGGCCGTCATCGACTTGGCCGTCCGCGAGCTGGGCGAATTTTTTCCTCTGGTCAAATCAGCCCATCTTGAACATGCCCACGTTGTCAAAGAAGTCCGAGCAACTTTCTCGGCTAGCCCTGGCCTGGAGTCGAAAAGACCTGCTAACCGTACTCGGCTCTCGAACCTATTTCTTGCTGGGGATTGGACGCGCTCCGGCTGGCCGGCCACTATGGAAGGCGCTGTTCGTAGCGGTTACCTTGCCGCCGAAGCCGTGACAGCCAGCTTTGCCAATTCACAGAAATTCCTTTTGCCCGATATCGCGTAAGTCGATCTGCCAGGATATTTGATTACATGGCCGTTCTTTTAACCGGTGGTGCCGGTTTCGTAGCGACGACACTCATCGATCGATTGCTCTCCGCTGGCGAGGCGGTTATCTCGATTGACAATCTATCTCGGGGGGCTATCCGCCACCTCGATCCGTGGCTGAGTCGATCAGATTTCACCTTCTTACGCGCCGACCTTGCGGAGTTTACCGCCTATCGCTCTGCAATACTTTCGGTGCCGCACAAAGGGCCGATCACCGAAGTGTGGCACCTTGCGGCAAACTCGGATATCCCGGCAGGTGTTCGCGACCCTGACGTTGATCTTCGAGATACTTTCATGACAACCTTCAACACCTTGAAGATCATGGATGAGTTCGCGATTCGTCATCTTTATTTCGCCTCAAGCTCAGCTATATACGGCGACTTGCAAGATCAACTGCTCACAGAACTAACCGGTCCTTTGTTCCCTATTTCGAATTATGGCGCGATGAAACTTGCTTCTGAAGCCGCCATCACGGCTGCCGCTGAACGTTTTCTCACGCGGGCTCTGATCTTTCGTTTTCCAAACGTGATAGGGATTCCGGCGACCCACGGCGTCATCATGGACTTCATTCAACGGCTCCGCAATGATCCGAGCAAACTGGTTGTGCTTGGCGACGGCACCCAAAGAAAATCCTACCTACATGTAAGCGATCTGGTGGACGCCATGATGTTCCTGCGGCAGCACGTCGCAGCTAGAGTCGATGCCTACAATATCGGACCTGGAGACGACGGCATCACGGTCCGGGAAATTGCAGAGGCGGTCGTCGCCGCTGTAGTGCCTGCTGCCCGTATTGAGTTCGGAGCAGACAACAAAGGATGGGTTGGCGATGTCCCCCGTTTCCGCTACTCCATTGACAAGTTAAGGCAGATCGGTTGGACGCCGAAGTTAGACTCGGTTGCGGCAGTCCGCAGGGCTATATCGGAGATTGCACAACAAATTTCAGTGTGACGCCGACGCAACAACACTGCGTGCCCTGGCTTTAACCGTTCCGTTTTCGGCCTCCATCGAACCATCGATCTGTTTACCCGCTTGCCGCTTCGCAGAAGTAGCCAAGCGTTCTTCCTCGGTGGGTTGATAGAAGATGATCTGACTTCCTTGACGGTCAAAGTTGAAGTTAATTGGTCGCAAGATGGAGAGAGCCTCACGTATAGTGTCGTGCCGTTCAGGCCGGGCATACAGCAGTAAGAAGCCGCCGGCTCCAGCGCCAAGAAGCTTTCCACCTAGTGCACCATGCTGGCGCGCGATGGAATACCAAGCATCGATTTCAGCAGATGAGATCGTCGCAGCTAGTGACTTTTTAAGTTCCCAGTTCTCGTGAAGTATTTCTCCGACAGAGTCCGTATTGTTCTGCTGTATCTCATCTCGCATCTGATAACAAAGCTGCACCATACGACGGAGAGTTATTTGCGCTTGCGGCTTTGAGCGAATTGATTCGACTTGAGCATGCAATATGTCAGATGCGCTTCTTGTGATTCCTGTGTAGAACAGCAGAAGACTGTCCCGCAGAGTCTTGATGGTTCTTTGCTCGCAGATGATGGGCGACACTTTGACAGTGTCGTCGGGGTTGAATTCGATTAGATTTAATCCACCGAATGCCGCGGCATATTGGTCCTGCTTGCCGATAGGCTCCCCGCAAACATCAATTTCTAGGTGACAGCTTTCCTCCGCTAGTTGGGCTCTGCTGGAATGCCTGCCACAGTAAGCGTGCAAGGCGTGCAACAGAGCCACGGTGAAAGAACTGGACGACCCAAGACCAGTACCGCGTGAGGGAATGTCGGCGACCGTTGTAATCTCAACGCCTCCGCTTATTCCGACTTGGTTCAATACTGCCCGCACTAACCGATGCTCAATACCCGAGATCGATTTCACCTCTTCGGTCTTCGAGTATGCGACACGGATGCCGTTGTCAAACTTTCGGTTAACGGTGACATACACATACTTGTCGAGCGATGTGCTTATAACCGCGCCGCCGTGTTCGCGGTAGAACTGCGGAATGTCACTTCCGCCTCCAGCAAAGCTCATTCGGAGAGGGGTGCGACTGATAATCAAGCGTGGAAACCTCTAAGTTGCCGATGAAGGAGCGTCCGAAGCGCATCCAAGACTGCGCTCCAATGCTCTGTCTTCTATAATTGCACTTTGAATAGTCTCGTAACCATTCCTGATGCCGAGGCATCCGCGACGAGCGTTTCCAATAGAGACTCGGAATTGGAGTTGCTGACGCCCGATAACGACGTTAGTAGTCCTGAAATATCCATCGTAATTCCCGCGATGAATGAAAGACTGACCATAGGGGAAACGATCGAGTGGTGCATGGAGGGTTTCGCACGAGCCCAAGTTGTAGGTGAGGTGCTCATCGTTGACAGCTCGACTGATAACACTCCGGAGATCGCCCTGGCGTGTGGCGCGCGAGTCCTGAAGACCCCAAAGCGCGGGCTAGGACGCGCTTATATCGACGCAATTCCTTTCATCCGTGCCGAATACATTGTGATGGGTGACGCTGATTGCACTTACGACTTTCGCGAAGTCGACAACTTCCTTCAGGAGTTTCGGAAGGGCTTCGAATATGTAATGGGATCGCGCTTTACCGGCTTTATTGAAGAGGGCGCCATGCCTGGTCTTCATCGCTACTTCGGGACGCCCCTCACGACTGCGATCTTGAATTTCCTGTATTCGAGTAAGTTCTCAGACATCCACTGCGGGATGCGCGGCATAACCAAGACGGCTTTAAAGAGAATTGATCTCGAGTCCCAGTCTTGGGAGTATGCTTCCGAAATGGTGCTCAAGTCGGTCTGCCTTAATCTAAGGACCACGGAAGTACCAGTTCGCTTCTTCAAGGATCGGGACGGGCGCTCAAGTCACATGAAGCGAGGCGGATTCTTTGAGCCATGGAAAGCCGGGTGGATCAATCTCAGGGCAATGTTGATCTATCGCGCTGATTTCTTTGTGCTGCGTCCAGGCTTGATTCTGTTTCTTCTAGGCCTTGCTTTGGCTCTTCCACAAGCTTTCGGGCCGATTAAATTCGGGCCAATCACGTTGTCGATTTATTGGGCGCTTCTTGGCGTGACTTGCGCGGTTGCTGGTCTGCATAGCTTTCTCCTCGGTTGCATAATCCAGGTCATGTATAGCTATTCTGTCGAGTCTGCCGGGCGATGGCTCAAGTTGTTCTCTTACACTAGAGCCCTGGTTACCAGCGGTCTGCTCGGTGTAGCGGCGGTTGTTCTGCTGATCCCGCTAGCAAAAACCTACATCTCAAACGGATTCATTTTGGCGGCGGAGCTTGAGCCGGCGAACCACATGGCTGTGATCGGGTTGTTGCTGATGATTGTTAGCTTTGCGATTTTCACATCCACCCTTGCCATCCATGCGGCCGCCCTGCGTGCCAGGCGTAAGATTACCAACTAACAACGTTCCGAATGCAAGCAAACTCACCCGCCGCGGAAATAGACGATTGGGACCAGCACTGGAAGCAGTTCGGCGAGTCGTCCGAAATGGGCCCTACGCCACGCTACCGATCGCGTCTTATCCGATCCATGATGAATTTTCTGCCACCCGGAACTGGCGTTCGCTTCTTGGAGATCGGAAGTGGGACTGGCGCTTTTGCCGAATACTTTTGCTCCACCTACCCGCAGGCGAGCTATGTAGGTCTTGAACTTAGCCAAGAGGGCGTCGATCTCAGCCGCCAGCGGGTCCCCAGAGCTCGATTTGTCCAGCGCAACCTACTCGAACCAGAAGTTTCGGGCCAGTTTTTCGATTATCAGGCAACGCACGCCCTGTGTTCGGAAGTACTGGAGCATTTGGAGAAGCCGGTAGAGCTGCTCCGCAACGCCTCGGTGTATCTGAAACCAGGGTGTCGACTCATTGTGACTGTCCCGGGTGGGCCAATGAATGCCTTCTACAAACACATAGGACATCGACGGCACTACTCACCTCGCCAATTGTCAGACCTTCTCGTTCGCGCCGGATTCGAAATTGAATCTGCATTCGGTGCGGGATTCCCTTTCTTTGACCTGTTCCGCCTGCTTCTGACAATCCGAGGAGAAAAATTGGTGTCTCAGGTTTCCGGACCACCTTCCGTTTTGACGAGAATGGCGGGATCCATCTTTGAATCGCTTTTTCGGTTTAATTCCAGCCGTAATGGATGGCAGACCTTTGCCATCGCCAGGTATTCTGGTCGTCAAAATTTGACGTGCAAGGGTGTTTAATGGAGGTCGGGTACTCGTTTCAGTGACACTCTCTGAACTATTGGATCGGCTCGAGCTCAAAATTGCCGCGTCGCGCGAAGAACGATTGATGTTGATCGAGTCTATCCAGAGGGCTCAGAGTCAGGAACGGAATCGCCCTAAGTCCCCGAAGCGAAACCGCACCAACACCAAGCAACTAGTCCCGCAAACTGTTTCCGTCACTGAGAAGGTGCCATCACGCAAGCGTCTCGCCCTTGGGAAATCTTTGGTTCAGCTGCGTAGCCGAAGTCAGTCGAGTGTAAATCAGGTCAGCCAAATTCCGGAGACTCCCAACGAGCCTGATGAACCTGCCCCGTCGCGCCTCCTCGCTCTATCCCAACACGCATAACTAACACCCATACTTCTGCCGCGTCACATAAAGCGGTGCGGGCATCTATCCAAGCGTGGATAAACGAACTCTTGGCAACTCTAGTCTGGAAGTCTCGCCGATCTGTCTGGGCGGCAATGTATTTGGCTGGACAATCGATGAGCCTACGTCACTCAAAATTCTTAATACGTTCACCGGCCTTGGCTTTAATTTCATTGATACGGCCGATGTCTATTCAAAATGGGCAACCGGTAATCAGGGCGGCGAATCCGAAACTATAATCGGAAACTGGCTGAAGCAGTCCGGTAGGCGTAATCAATTAATCATTGCGACCAAAGTCGGCATGGAGCTTGGCCCGGACCGGAAGGGCCTCAGCAAAAGTTATATTTTGCGTTCCGCCGAAGACTCGCTGAAACGCCTTCAGACCGACTACATCGATCTTTATCAGTCCCATACCGACGACAAGGAGACTCCGCTAGAAGAGACGCTCGAAGCCTACGCACAGCTGATCAGCGAGGGGAAAGTTCGGGTAATCGGGGCTTCGAACTATTCCGGCGAACGACTCCACCGGGCTCTCCACGTCAGCCGCGAGCACAACTTGCCCAGCTATCAATCTTTGCAGCCTCAGTACAATCTATACGACCGGGCTGATTACGAAACGAACTTGCAACCGGTGGTTGAACACCACGGCCTGGGTGTCATTCCTTACTATTCGCTGGGTGCGGGATTCCTTACGGGTAAATACCGCTCAGCCAACGATGCAAACGGTAAGGCCCGGGGCGGGACCGTTCAGAAATACATCAACGATCGCGGCATGCGCATTCTGGCTGCTCTCGACGATGTTGCCGCGCAACTCAACTCAAACCCGACCAAGGTCGCTCTGGCTTGGCTACTCACTCGCGCCACTGTTACGGCTCCGATTGTGAGTGCCACCAACCTTGATCAGCTAAAAGACCTAGTTGAGGCTGCTGACCTCGTATTGCAGCCGACACATGTCGAACGCCTTCAGACGGCGAGTGCTCCGGCCGCATTGCACGCGACCGCCTGAAAAGAGTCTAGATCTAAGGCTAGCGCTGGTTGGCCTTCAATACCTTCTTGCGTAACCGGATTGACTTCGGCGTCACTTCCACGGTCTCGTCATCGCGGATGAACTCCAAAGCTTGTTCTAAGTTGAGCAGCTTCGGCGGCACCAGGCGAATCGCGTCGTCGGAGCTTGAAGCACGCATATTGGTTAGCTTCTTCTCTTTCACAACATTCACGTCAAGGTCGCTGTCCCGAGCATTTTCACCAATAATCATGCCCTCGTAGACCTCAGTTCCAGCACTGATATAAATCACGCCGCGTTCCTGCAAATTGTACAGAGCGTAAGTTGTGGAAGTGCCGGCACGATCTGATACCAGCGACCCGGTCGGCCTGGTCTCAATATCGCCTTGCCACTCGATGTAACCGTGAAAAAGCGTATTCATAATCGCCATGCCTCGCGTATCTGTCAGCATCTCGCTTCGTATGCCGATTAGTCCTCGCGACGGTACATGAAACTCTAACCGGACTCGGCCCGACCCGTGATTGATCATCTTGGTCATCTTGCCTTTGCGTGTGCCCAGTTTCTCGATCACCACGCCGATGAACTCTTCCGGGCAATCAATGACGAGCAGCTCCAGCGGTTCGTGCAATTTGCCATCGATAGTCTTCGTCAGGATTTCTGGTTTGCCGACCTGTAGTTCGAACCCCTCACGCCGCATGATCTCGATCAAGATAGCCAGTTGCAGTTCCCCGCGTCCCATCACCTTGAACGCATCCGGACCGCCCGCTTCCTCTACCCGAATCGAGACGTTCGTGAGCAGCTCTTTATCGAGACGGTCGCGCAGATTCCTCGAAGTTACAAAATGGCCTTCGCGTCCCGCAAACGGCGAATTGTTGATCGAGAACGTCATTGCAATTGTCGGCTCGTCAATCTGAATCATGGGCAGGGGCTTCGGAGTCTCGGCACTCGTCACGGTCTCGCCGATCGTGATGCCCTCGACGCCTGCAATGGCTAAAACGTCGCCTAAGCGCCCCACAGTTTCGTCGACTCGCTTCAGACCTTCAAACGAGTAGAGCTTCGTAATCCGCGTCTTGTGAAGTGAACCGTCCAATTTCACAACAGCGACTTCATCGCCATGGCGCAGCGTTCCGTTGAAGACCCGCCCAATTGCCAGGCGCCCCAAATACTCGCTGTAATCGAGATTTGCCACCAATAATTGGAGCACCCCTTCTGGATCACCCTTCGGTGGCGGAATGTGCTTCAAGATAATCTCGAACAAGGGCTGCAGGTTATCGCTCTCGTCTGCGGGATCCATCTTCGCGATGCCCAACTTGCCATTTGTATAGACGACCGGAAAATCCAGCTGATCTTCACGTGCGTCCAAATCTATGAACAAGTCATACACTTCGTTCAACACTTCTTGTATCCGCGCGTCCGGCCGGTCAATCTTGTTGATCACTAAGATGGGCGGCAAGTTTGCTTCGAGAGCCTTGGTCAACACGTATCGGGTCTGGGGCAAAGGTCCTTCGCTTGCGTCCACCAGCAACATAACGCCGTCGACAATTTTCAGCGCCCGCTCAACCTCGCCTCCGAAGTCACTGTGACCGGGGGTGTCTACAATGTTGATTTTTGTTCCGTGATACCGAACTCCTGTGGTCTTGGCTAGAATCGTGATGCCGCGCTCACGCTCAAGGTCATTTGAATCCATCATCCGGTCGACCACTTCTTCGTTCGCTCGGAAGATGCCGCTTTGCCGCAGCATCGCGTCTACAAGGGTCGTTTTACCGTGATCTACGTGCGCAATAATCGCGATATTGCGCGTGTTCATTTGTTCCGTTCCAACTGGCATTTATTCGTATCTATGGTCTCATGCGTTAGCGCCTTCCTAGTGGTCGGGGCACAATAGTCCACATGATTTCGAGTCACGCGGCTTTAACCTTGCGCTTTGCCTCACTTTCGCTGCTGATCGTCTCCCTCTGTCCGGCGCAGGACCGCGTCGCTTCTTTACTGGGCAAATTGGCCGACGCTTCTGGACCCTCGGGCTTTGAGGAGCCCATTCGCAAAATCATGGTTGACGCCATGACGCCTTACGCCCGCGATATTCGGTTTGACGGAATGGGTTCGATCATCGCCAGTCAGGGGCCAACTCAGGCTGGTGCGGGCCCTCGTATCATGGTCGACGCTCACATGGATGAACTGGGCGGGATGATTCGCCGCATCACCCCTGATGGGCTCCTCACAATGCAGATGCTAGGCGGCTGGTTCGATCAGGCTCTGGTCGACCAACGTTGGATCATCATCGGCTCAAAAGGTCCAGTCCATGCCGTGACTGGCATCCGCGACATTCACGTTTTTGCGGCCGACCAGCGAAGCCAAGTCTTTAGCCGCGATAGTCTCTTCCTTGATATTGGTGCCAAAGCTGAGGCCGAAGTACATGATCTCGGAATTGAGCCCGGTGATCCAGTCGTCCCCGACGCGCCGTTTACGATCCTGAACGGCACCAGCAACTATCTTGGAAAAGCTTGGGATGACCGGGTCGGCTGCGCAGTCATTCTCGAAGTGATGCGCCGCTTCGCCTCAGCAACACACGCAAACCAGATCATCTACGCCATAACCACCCAAGAGGAAATCGGTCTCCGCGGCGCTCACACGGCTGCCGATGTAATCAAGCCTGATATCGGCATCGCGCTCGAAGCCGGCGTTACTGGTGATGTGTTCCGGGGTCATCCTGAGGAGTCCCAAGTCAAGCTCGGCGGGGGGCCGGGGATCTTTCTATACGACGCGTCCGAACTGCCGAATCGTAAATTTGCCGAATTTTTTAAACAGACTGCGCGCCAGCGAAAGATCCCTCTGCAGTACGACCTTGTGACCGGTTATGGGGACGACTCAGCCGAAATTCAAAAGAGCAACGGCGGCGTTCCAACCGTCAACCTGGTCGTACCAGTTCGTTACACGCACGCCCACAACGGAATTATGAACCGTCAGGACTTTGATCAGATGGTCGACCTGCTGTTTACTGCGCTCCAAAAACTGGACGGGCCCACGGTTGCCGCCATTCGCGATTTCCGGCAGTAGTCATCACGTACAATCACAGGATGCTTCGCTGGGCAATTGTTTTCTTCGTTCTAGCTGCCGTCATGGGCTTCTTAGGCTTCATGGGCGCGATCGCTTCCGTGATCGGCACTGTCGCGGTCGGGATTGCCAAGTTTCTTTTCGCCGTCTTTCTTGTGTTCTTTGTGATCGGGCTGGTACTTCACTTGTTCCGCGGCAGCAGTACGGTCTAGTCGACACTTCCTTGAAAGTCAGGTGATTGCCGATGAGTCTTAGCGACTGGTTGCTTGCGGACATTCGCCTGCCCAAAGGCGTTCATAGTAAGCCTGAGGCCAAACATACTTGGTGGCGCGTAATGTGCCTCACCGGTGTTGATTATTTCTCAACTCTCGGGTATCAACCCGGCATCGCCTTTCTTGCGGCTGGCTTACTTTCTCCAGTCGCCACTCTAATCTTGGTGCTGGTCACACTTTTCGCTGCCCTTCCTGTTTATAACCGGGTTGCCGAAGCCAGCCCCAACGGCCAGGGCAGCATCGCTATGCTCGAACGGCTATTCCCCAAGTGGGGCGGAAAAACCTTCGTTCTTATACTGCTCGGTTTCGCGACGACCGATTTCATCATTACCATGACACTCTCGGCCGCTGACGGTGCGGCCCACTTTGTCCAAAACTCCTTTACGCCCGATTGGATGCGGAGCCAAATGGGTGTAACGTTGGCCATCCTTATCATCCTGGGCGCGATTTTCCTTAAAGGGTTCAAAGAAGCAATTGACGTCGCCGTGATTCTCGTCGGGGTTTACCTGGCGCTAAACGTTGTTGTGACTGTTGTCGGAATTTGGCAAGTTGTCCAACACCCGGGCCTCATCAGCCATTGGAGGAGTGCCTTATTCCAACAACATGGCAGCGTCCTGGGCATGTTTGGACTGTCCCTGCTTCTCTTCCCGAAGCTTGCCCTTGGCCTTTCTGGATTTGAAACTGGCGTCGCCGTCATGCCGCTCATAAAAGGAGATGATCAGCCACACCGGATCGCCAACACTCGAAAGTTGCTAGTCACTGCGGCCGTCATTATGAGCATCTTCTTGATGGCTACCAGCATGATCACGACCTTGCTGATACAGCCGGAGAAGTTTAAGGATGGCGGCGAGGCAAATGGCCGGGCTCTTGCCTATCTGGCCCACCAGTACCTCGGGAACGCGTTCGGGACTGTTTACGACCTCAGCACACTTCTCATCCTTGGCTTCGCTGGAGCGTCAGCTATGGCTGGATTGCTCAACCTAATTCCCCGCTATTTGCCGCGCTTCGGTATGGCTCCGGAGTGGGCCGCTGGTGCCCGCCCGCTGGTCCTGGTTTTTATGGCGGTATCTTTCCTGGTCACGTTCTTGTTTAAGGCGAATGTCGATGCCCAAGGTGGCGCGTACGCTACCGGTGTCCTAGTTCTGATCACCTCTGCCGCTGTCGCCGTGACACTCACGGTTTGGAAGAGTTCCCTACGGTGGCCGTTCTTACTGATCGCCTTAGTGTTCGTTTACACAACATTATTAAACATATTCGAGCGCCCGGAAGGCCTAAAGATTTCGGCGGTCTTCATCGCGTGCATTATATTCACTTCGCTTCTTTCTCGTGCCATTCGTTCCACTGAACTGCGCATAACCTCCGTCGATCTAGATCCCGAAGCAACGCAACTGATCAAAAATGACCCCGATGGCGTGATCCGACTGATCGCCCGTAAACCTCGCCCGAAAGAATCGGAAGACGATCTTGATAGCTTCGAGAGAGCGATACGCCACCGGCACAATATCACTGATGATGAGTGTGTCCTCTTTGTGGAGATTGAGCGAGGCGACGCGTCTGAATTTTCACAAAGCCTCACAATTGAAGGTCAGGACCTGGGTCCTCGCTCTGTTTTGCGCGGCCGCAGTCCGGTTGTGGCCAAT
Organism: Bryobacteraceae bacterium; assembly: GCA_965214005.1. Taxonomy (GTDB): domain Bacteria; phylum Acidobacteriota; class Terriglobia; order Bryobacterales; family Bryobacteraceae; genus Bog-105. The sequence goes on along the minus strand of CBDCAQ010000014.1, from coordinate 5,046,987 downwards.
GCATTAGCAGCCCTACTGATTCACATTGAGCAGATGACCGGCAATCCGCCTCATGCTTACTTTGAGTGGACGGAAGGCAATCCTGTCTGGAATCTGTTCCGCTTCATGTTTCTCGGCGAAGGAGATACGGCGCCTTTGACTCACGAGGTTCTGCGGAGAGCGATTTCGGATGTTAGTCATCGCCCTGTTATTCACGTCAGTTAGTCTCTACAGCAATTCTTAACATAACTGTAACTCCTCTGTTACGGCCAATACATTTCTAGCTGGGATACTCGGACGATCTTGGGGTCCCAATGAGAAATCTTCGAATTCCTATATACTTAGCAGCCCTATATTGCTGCCTATCCTTTCCTTCCTTGTCACAAGACCGTAAAGGCTTAATCACCGGAACGGTTACAGATGCCACCCATGGCGTCCTCCGTGGCGCACAGGTTCAACTGAAGCCGATTGGCCGACCAACGGCCACGAATACCAACGGTCGGTTTACCATAAACGACCTTGACGCCGGTCCTTATACATTGACCATCAGTTACGTCGGGCTTGAAACATTTACAAAGGAGGTTACAGTTTCGGCCGCGCAGGAAACCCACATCGACGCCGAGCTGCAAGTCGGCAACACCAATCAAGAGATAACTGTCGTAGCTGACCATCCTCGGGGTGAGGCGGCGGCCATCAATCAGCAGAAAACAGCCGACAATATCTTAGAAGTACTGCCGGCCGAGGTCATTACCAGCCTTCCCAACATCAACATCGCCGACGCGCTTGGTCGTCTTCCTGATGTTTCGCTCGAACGTGACGAGGGCGAAGGCAAGTACGTCCAGATCCGCGGCACAGAACCTCGTCTCACTAACTTAACTGTCAACGGCGTGAATCTGCCTTCACCAGAAAGTAGCGTCCGCAATATCAAACTGGACGTTATCCCTGCCGACCTGGTTGAGTCGATCGAGGTCAGCAAGACATTGTCAGCTAGCCAGGAGGGTGATGCGATTGGCGGCTCGGTGAACCTGGTGACCAAGACGGCTGTCGACACTCCAACCGTTGTGCTGAGCGGCCTAGGCGGCTACACGCCGATTGCTCAGGGACGCCATTTGCACCAAGAGGACGGCACGATCGGCAAACGTTTCGGCGCTGAGAAGAAACTCGGCCTGCTTTTTGGAGGCACGTTCGACTACAACAATCGCGGCATCTATGACATCGAACCGAATCCCGCCGTAAATGGCGGGGCTGACTTACGCGATTACCGCTATGATCGGTCGCGTTACGGATTTGGTGGCACTGCGGACTACCATCTGCCGAACGGCTCAGACATATACCTCAAAGGCTTGTTTTCGGATTTTCGCGATTACGGCGACCGATGGGTCTATTCGCCGGCCCTTGGCGCCCAACTGGCCGACGGAACTTATGACAACACGGGATCCGTCGGCTTCAATGTTTCCATTCGACGCCCCGAGTATTTTGTTTCTAGCGAGACCCTAGGCGGCCATCAGACTCTTGGCTCCTTCTTTATTGATTACGAATTTTCGGTCGGCCGCTCTGGCCAGGACGGCGGTGACCCGCAAATCAATTTCAACGGACCTTCCGGTGTACAGTTGGGCCTGAACTTGAAGGATCCCTATCGGCCTCAATTCCCTGTACTGAATGGAGTCAATATTTTTGACCCTTCTTCATATACGGTGAACAACTATGAAACCTACGGCTTTAAGACCCGCCAACAGAACTACGCTGGAAGTGCTGATCTAACTAGAAACTATGTTCTTGGGAACGTCTTTGGCGCTTTCCAGGCCGGATTCAAGGTTCGTGATGCTCATAAGACCGCGAACTCAAACAATCAGTACTACAACGCAAATGATCCAACGGCCATTTCCGCGAGTAACTTCCAGGACGGTCGAACCGAACCCGGCTATTACGACGGAAGCTATGCCCTTGGACCTTTGACTAGCTTCTACAAAGCTCGATCATTCTTCAATGCCAACCCAGGCTTATTTAGCTTAGACGTTAATTCGGCCCACCAGCATAACGATCCTAGTGACTTCGATACTTCGGAACGGGTCTACGCGGGATATCTGATGAACACTTTCGATTTCGGAAAGGTCCGATTGCAGACTGGGCTGCGAATCGAAAGTACAGACTCGCGCTTCACGGGCAACAAACTCCTGCTCGATAGCAACGGAAATTACGTCTCGACCGTGCCTCAGCCCGGTAGCTCTACTTATACGAATCTCTTGCCTAGCATCCAGCTTCGTTATGCATTGACCTCCGAGACTAATGTTCGGGCCGTATACGGCATGGGAATTTCGCGCCCCAACTTTGGTGATTTGCCGCCCTATCAGACCGTAGACCAAAGCAGCAACCACCTTAGAATCGATGCAGGAAACCCAAAGTTGAAGCCTACCTCGGCCAACGACTTCGACTTCTTAGTTGAGCATTTTATCCGGCCGCTAGGTGTAGTTTCGGGCGGATACTTCTTTAAAGCTCTGGAGCGACCAATTTACTCCGTGCAGACCACACTTACGTCGGGAGTTTATAGCGGCTACACGCAGACCCAGCCGATCAATGGTTCTCACGCCCATATTGGAGGCGTGGAGATTGCGTGGCGCGAACAACTTACATTTTTACCTGGCCTGCTTAATGGATTGGGTGTTTCAGCCAATTATAGTTACACTTACTCGCAAGCCCGAGTTCCCGGACGTTCCGACCTGCCGGCACTGATCCGGCAAGGGCCGAATAACTGGAATGCAGGTCTTACTTACGATAAGCGTCGATTCTCCTATAGGCTCGGCATTTCTCATAACGATGCCTATATCTATGCTTATAACTACTCGGACGGTGCGGACGGCGGACTGAAAGGGCCCAATGGCGACAACTATCTATACGCCCACACCCAAGTTGATATGCAGGGTAGCTATCGCTTAAACCACGGTGTCACTATGATCGGCGCTGTTTTGAACGCCAACAACGAAGTCTTCGGCTTCTACCAGGGCAGCGGGATTTATCCCATCCAGCGCGAATACTACCATCCCACTTACGAAGTCGGCATGCGCTGGGAGCCATTCGCAGAACGCAAGTAAATCAAATTGACGGGAGCCAAGTCTGCCGCTCCCGCTTTGTCTTATCGTGATGCCCAGGCCAGACCGTCTGTGCCGCTTCCCTCGCCGGCATCGATCGGCTTGTCAACGGTCCAAGTCTTCAGGTCGATCACGCCGACCTTACCCGCATTTACGCACGACACATAGGCCTTCTGGTTGTCGGGCCTGACCAGCACCTCTTGGGGCGCGCTCGGCACGTCGAGATTATGGGCCACTGTCAGCGTCTGCAAGTCCACAACGGTCACTTGATTAGTAGCGGGAACTGCAATGAGGAGCCAGCGACCGTCGGGCGTAATCGCTGTTCCATATCCCAAGCCTGGAAGGGTGATGCGCGTTTTCACTTCGTTCGTCGCTGTGTCGATCACTACCAGTTTTGGCTCCTTCTGATCGGAGGTGAATACCATCTGGTCGTCCCGAGAAATCGAGATTCGCTGAGTCTCGCCAGAAATTGGAATTATTTTCAAGGTCTTGCGAGCTTCTAAGTCCAGCACCGAAACAGTTCCGGGTCCGACGTTCGCAGTATAGCCGCGCTTACCATCGTGCGATACGGCCAACATGTGAGATTCGGGCTGACCCGTAGGAATAGAGCCAACAATCTTCAGCGTCTTCGGATCGACGATAGAGACTGATTGACGAAGCTCGGTGGTGACGTAAAGCTCGCCGGTCTTGGGATTGAAGACGGCACAGTGCGGCCGCACGCCAGAACCGAAATCAACGCTCTTGACCATCTTCTGGGTTGCGATGTCGATCACCGCCATGTTTTGCCCGTTGGTGCCGGGCTTTCCCACACCTGAATTGCCATAGACCGGGACGTAAGCGGTTTTGCCGTCCGGGGATGCTGCGGTCTCGTGTCCCGTAACCCCTCCCACCGGTATGTCGGCGATCTTCACCTGCGATTCCGGGTCAATTATCGCCAAGCTGTGCTTGCTCTTCAATACCACCAACAGTAGGCCTGTGCTGGATTTAGTCATTTGTCCTGCCTCATCGGATCGGCCCGCTAGGTGCAAAGCCGTGAAAGTCAACGCTAAGAAGGTCGCGAGTATTCGATTCATGGTCGCTGCCCATTGTACGCCCGCCGATTGAAAGCACGACTTCGGGAGTGGCAACACGACCAAAGACATGTTAAACTCCATTAATAAACCTGTTTGGTACTGGATAGTTAGTACTGGTTAGCAACTGAGACTAGGCGAAGAACGCGTGAACTATGTGGTTTTCCACCGTACTTCGGCCCTTGCCCGATGAGAATTTATTAACGGAGATACACAAATTGGATTTTTCTTCTTATCGCACTTCCCCAGCTTTCACCTTTCGATGCCTAGCATTGATCCTGCTTGCTGGCTCGTCTGTTCTCAATGCGGCCGATTTCCCTGTGAGTTCCGGTAGCGACTTTCAAGCCGCGCTGTATGCCAGTGTTCCTGGCGATACAATAACCCTCCAAGCCGGCCAGAAGTTTATCGGTCCCTTCACCCTGCCGGCGAAATCGGGTGACGGACAGATCACAATTCAGAGTTCGGACACGACTCTAAATACCGCAGACTGGAGCCGCGTTTCGCCGGACGACGCCTCTCATATGCCAGCAGTCATTGGCCCGGGGTACAGCACAGTGCTGACCTTCGCGGCTGGGGCAAACAACTATCGGCTGACCGGGCTCGAAGTTCGTCCCGAACATGGGAACTACTCACTCGATTTGATCTACATGGACGGTACTCAGTCAGATGTGAACCTACTGCCGCACAACATTGAAATCGACCATTGCTACATTCACGGCGATACCAACGCGGGAGGGAAGGGCGGTATAGCTGCGAACGGGATAAACGTCAACATCCACGACAATTACATGTCCAACCTAAAAAGTACGTGGCAGGACACCAATGGGGTGTCTGTGTGGAACAGCACAGGGCCGTTCCAAATTTGGAACAACTACATCGAAGCCACGGGGGTCAACATCATCTTCGGTGGAGCACCGCCCGCCATCGATGGGGCAATCCCGACCCACATCTCTGTCCATCACAACCATCTCACTAAGGATGTCAATTTGTTTGGCGGCGGCTTTGACATTAAAGACCTGCTGGAATTCAAGATGGCCAAATCGGTATGGGTTGGCTACAACCTCTTCGATAATTGCCGGAACGATTGGGGATCAGGCACAGCTGTTGTGATCACACCACGTACGCAATATGGAGCGGCACCTTGGGTCCAGGATCTGTACTTATTGCTGGAGAAAAATTTCGTCACGAACTGTGACCGGTTTCTGGCGATCGCTGGATCGGACAGCCAAGATGGAACGCATGTTCAGCGAACCTTCGGTGTTTGGATCAAAAATAACGCGGTGACGGACATTCACCAACAATCAATCACGCTGACCGACAGTCCGCAAGGGGTCTGGATAGACCACAACCTGCTTGAGCAAGACGGGGACGTCATCGGACTGGGCGCAGGAGATCTGTCGCCCGCATACGCTACGGGCTTCGTCCTTTCGAATAACATCATTGCGTTTACATACTGGGGTATCCAGGGTAACGGTGTAGCCAGCGGCACGTCTGCGTTGGACACCTATGTTCCAGGTTGGGTCGCATCGGGGAATGTCTTTTTTGGGACAAACCACTACAACACTTCAGCCCAATACCCGGGCGGCAACAACTTGTATGTGAATGATGGGACCGCGACGGCGACTTATGCAAGTGCCGCCTCGTCAGTTTCGATCAATATTCCTGGAATCGACGGCGTAACCAGCACCGACGGGAATCCCATTGGGCCCAATTTTTAAGACCCGTGTAGCTTCCCAGCTACTTTAGTCGACGATTCAGAAAGGCTACCGCCATTCCTAGAGCTTGATAAGCCAGTTCCGGGTCATAACGGTAGCCCTCGTCCCTTAGGAAAGCGTGTGCGCCATTCAGCTCGAGCCATTGAAATGACACGCCTGCCTCATCTAAGCGCGCCTTGATTTTGTTGCGACCGTCCAGGGGCACATGCGGATCTTGCCGACCCCAGACGTGGAACAGTTCTCCCTTAATTTCGCCAGCCAGGGCGAGAGAGTCATCCTGCTTGCCCTTGCCCAGTGTGCCGCTGTGTAGATCGGTCGCGTAAAAGCAAACTGTTCCTTGCACTTCGCTGTTTAGAGCTGCCCGGAAGGCCAGGTGACCGCCCAGGCAGATTCCCATTGCGCCGACTTTGCCGGTGCAATCTTCTCTCCGAAGAAGATGCTGGATCACTGCCTTACTGTCAGCATCGTACGACGCCAGCTCTTTCTCGTACTTATCGCGGTTACCACGATCGGATCCGGCCTGATCGTAGGCGAGGACTGTTCCTTTTTCTTCGAGTTCATGATAGACCTCCGGGACAGCCACCACGAAACCATGGCCAGCCAGGAAGGCGGCTGTCCGGCGAATGGGAGCTGTGATCTGAAAAATCTCTGAATACAGGATCAGACCCGGATATTGACCTTCTGCCACCGGTCGCAAAATCGCCGTCTGCATCGGTCCATAAGGGGTTGGAAGCTCAACCAGTTCGTCGTCCTTGATCACCATCGTGCACCTACTCTATCCGACTCTTTGGTGTACCGCTTGGGGTATGGCGCCAATTTACGAGACGAACCCAACCGAAAACAAACGGCCCGCCTCACGAGGAGAACGGGCCACTTATTTACTTTCAAGCAGATAGGTATTTTTTACGAAACGAACTCGGGAGTTCGTTTTTTCAAATCGCCATATTGAGCTGTTATCGGGTCGCTGCTTTCACTTTGCTAGGGACAGGTCCACGCCTGTCGGCCGACGGTCCGACCGCGGCACGTGCAGTCTTCGGCTTGTGCGTCGACGTTGGGGAACCGCCATTTCGGATTCCGGTAGACGAGGACGAATCGTCGCCCCCATTGCGAGGCCCTGGTCCATTCGGAGTCAATTTTCCGAGAACGACGGCCCTCTTAGCTCCGGTGGCCATAGGTACATTTGATGGCCGGGAGTGGGCCGTTTCGTAAGCCATCACCGCAAAGGCGATCGCTTCCTTCGCGTCGACATCCAAACCCACTTCAGTGGTTTCTTTGACCGGGATAGGATCTAGTGCCTTCTGCAGCATTGCCATCAACGTCGGATTGTGTGTTCCGCCGCCCGACACGAACACTTCGTCAACCCTCATCTCGGGCAGGACGAAGTTCCGCAGGCCGAGAGCGATGCTTTCAGCGGTCAGCGCCGTCGCCGTGGCGATCAGGTCCTCGGTGGTCAACTCAGTGTCAAGGAGCTTACTGACGTACTCCGCGCCGTACTGTTCCCGTCCAGCCGTTTTGGGTGGCTTGGCACGGAAGTATTTGTCCCGGAGCAACTTAGCCAACAACTTCTGGTCGATCACGCCTGTAGAGGCGATTGTGCCGTCGCGGTCGAACGTCTGACGCCCGAGGCTAATCCGCGAGACCAACTGGTCGATAACCATGTTGCCTGGGCCAGTATCGAAAGCGATGACTCGATCGGTGTTCGTGTTGGGTGGAATGGCTGTTAAATTCGCGATTCCGCCGATGTTAACGGCGACGCGTCCTCTTCCACGATGCCGAATCAGCATGTAGTCCAGATACGGAACCAGTGGCGCGCCCTTGCCACCGGCTGCCATGTCTCGCTCGCGGAAGTTCGAAATTACGTCGATGCCAGTCCGCTCGCTGATTACGCTCGACTCGCCAATCTGCATGGTGCTGGCGACTTTTTTCCCGAGATACTGAGTACCCTGGCCCTCGTGAAAAATCGTTTGCCCATGACAACCGACCAGCTTGATCGTATTTAGCGGGATCTCTGCACGTTCGGCCGTTTCCTCTAGGGCTTCGGCATACAACTCGCCCAGCAGAAAGTTGAGCCGGGCAATGTCGCCGGTCTGCGAAGCGGTGTTCGAGATGCCGACAAGAGCCTCTCGAATCTTCTTCGGGTATGGTACGGAATGACTCGTCAAGACGTTAATTTTCGCCTTGTAGCCCGAACCGGTCATGTCGATGATGGCTACATCGATGCCGTCGAGCGAAGTCCCACTCATGATGCCTGCTATTCTCATCTTTTTAGCAACTCTTGCTGCAAATCTTGCAGAATCTGCAAAGCTTCGACCGGGCGCAACTCATTAATGTTCAGAGCCCTCACCCGATCTGCGAGCCCTTGATTCACGGGCTCAAATAGTTTTATCTGTAACGGCGCGTGAGCGTCGCCCGGGGTCAACTCCTCATTAACAGAGCGTTCCCTCTTTTCATGATGCAATAAAACTGACCTCGCTCGCTGAATTACTTTTATAGGTAGTCCGGCCAGTCGGGCTACTTCTATACCATAACTACGGTCTGCCGCACCCGGTTCTACCTTTCTTATGAACAAGATCTGGTCACCGGACTCGCGTACAGCGACTCGTAAATTTCTTACTCCCGGTAGTTGATCAGCCAGGTCAGTCAGCTCGTGGTAATGGGTGGCGAACAAAGTTCGGGCTCTAACGTGATCGTGAAGGTACTCGACGACAGCCCAAGCTAATGCCAATCCATCATATGTTGACGTTCCGCGGCCGATCTCGTCAAGCACGACAAAGCTCTTCTCCGTCGCACTGGTGAGGATACTAGCGGTTTCGGTCATCTCCACCATGAAGGTCGAACGTCCGCGAGCCAGATTATCCGAGGCGCCAACGCGTGTAAAGACGCGATCGACGATCGGAAGTATTGCGCGATCAGCCGGAACAAACGAGCCCATTTGCGCGAGGACTAATATAAGGGCAGTCTGCCGAAGATAGGTCGATTTGCCTCCCATGTTGGGCCCAGTGATCACGGCGATATATTCCTTTGACGTATTGAGATAGACGTCGTTGGGCGTAAACCGGGTAGCGTCGCGTTCGGAAAGTTTTTCGATAACAGGGTGGCGGCCGGCTTCAATCCTCAGTTCGCCGCTGCTCGAAAACTCAGGCTGCCGGAATCGATTGTCCGCTGCCACTTGCGCCAGTGTGGCTGTGACATCTAACTGCGCGATGGTCGCCGCTGCTGCTTTTATCTTGGAGCCCTGGGCGGCTATTGACGATTTCACCTCCTGGAAGATGTCGCGTTCGAGGGTGAGAATCTTGTCGTCAGCACTGAGGACGTTTGCTTCCAGCTCCTTTAGCTCAGGAGTGGTGTATCGTTCCGCGTTGGCGAGAGTTTGTTTGCGCTCGTAGGTGACCGGGACGTGGTGGGCATTTACGCGCGAGACCTCTATGTAGTACCCGAACACGCTGTTGAACCGGACCTTTAGAGAATTGATGCCTGTCGCTGTCCGTTCTCGAGTTTCGATGGCGGCGATGTATTGCCGACTGTTTTGACTGAGGCCGCGCAGTTCGTCCAACTCTGCATTAAACCCAGGCTTCACTGTGCCGCCGTCTGCGATATTAATCGGGGGCTCGTCAGCTATTGCAGCGAGAATCGTATTGCGTGCATCTTCTGCGAGCTCGAGCGGAACTTTGAGCTGGGCGGATTCGAAGGTCTGGGTTAGCTGTGAGATTGCTGGTAATTGGACCAATGAGCGGCCGAGTGCTACCAGTTCTCGAGGCGTTACCATCCCGAGCGAAACCTTGCCGAGCAGCCGTTCGAGATCAAGCACTCCGCCTAGCAGCTTGCGCAAGGAAGTCCGGGCGACCACTTTGACATGGAGTTCTGCAACTGCTTCCAATCGGCACTCAATTTTAAGGCGATCACACGAGGGCTGTAGCAGCCGATTTCGCAGTAGACGCCCGCCCATACCGGTGCTAGTCTGGTCGAGCACATGAATCAGCGTGGCGTCTCGACGCTCGCCCGCGAACAACGGCTCAAAGAGTTCCAGGTTCCGGACGGTGGCTGCATCGAGGACCATATAATTCTGGCGCTCGAAATACTCGGGCCGATCGAGATGATCGAGCGAGGTGCGTTGAGTGTCACGCAGGTAGTGAAGGATAGCTCCCGCGGCGGCAGCCGCCAGAGGCTTGTCTCCCAAGCCACAACCATCAAGCGAAAGAAGGCGGAAATGCTCTAGAAGCTGGCGAGCGGCGTAGTCGTGACCAAAGACCCAGGAGTCCACGTGGGTGTGGATCAGATTGGTCGGGCTGAGATTGGTGATTGCGCCGGGAAATTCGAGGAGGTTGGTTTCGGGATGGATCACCTCGCGGACGTTCAATGCTTCAAGTGCGGGACCAAGCTCCGCAACATCGAGTTCTGTTGCCCGAAACTCACCGGTAGACACATCCACGTATGAAAATCCGGCACGATTTGCTTTGGTCAGAACGGCAGCAAGGTAGTTGTTTTCGTGCGAGCGGAGAAGGGCGCTGTCGGTTGCAGTACCCGGCGTAATGACGCGAGTTACTTCTCGACGCACTAACTTCTTGCCAGGACCGGCTTCTTCCATCTGCTCGCATATCGCGACGCGATGACCGCGCTGGATCAGTTTTGCAATATAACCGTCTGCTGCGTGAAAGGGAACTCCGCACATGGGAACAGGATCGCCACGTTCTTTGTTGCGGGCCGTTAGTGTAATCTCGAGTTCCTTGGCAGCGGTGACGGCGTCCTCGTAAAAGAGCTCGTAAAAGTCGCCGAGCCGGAACATCAGGAGCGTGTTCGGAACAGTTTGCTTTGCAGCTTGATACTGCCGCATGAGCGGCGTGGTTGCTTCAACCGTCATTTACTGGGGTCAGGCGTAGAGGCCGCGCAAGCGAATGGCACTCGAAACACGTTGAAGCGCGAACATATAAGCGGCCAGACGATTATTGACATTCTTTGCTTCGGCGTAGCTTGTGACGTCGCTGAAACTGGTGACCATCACCTCTTCAAGACGGTCGTTCACCATCTGTTCGTTCCAGAAATAGCCTTGGCGGTCCTGGACCCATTCGAAGTAAGAAACCGTGACACCACCTGCATTGGCGAGGATGTCGGGGATGACGAAAACTTTACGGTCAGCCAGGATTTCATCGGCCATGTAGGTGGTCGGCCCGTTGGCGCCTTCGCACAAGATTTTAGCTTTGATTCGGCTGGCGTTCGAAGAGGTGATGACGTTCTCGCGGGCGGCCGGAAGAAGGACTTCACAGTCGAGCAGCAAGGCTTCGTCTTTATCGATGTCCTCGGCTTCGGGAAAGCCGGTGATGGAACCGGTATCCCGGCGGTGTCGCATAAGCGCGTCGATGTCGAGGCCATGGCGGTTATAGACCGCGCCGTCGTATTCAGCGATGGCGACGATCTTGAACCCTTGCTGGGACATGAGCCGCGCGGCCATGCCACCTACGTTGCCGAAACCTTGAATGACGACGCGAGTATCGGAAGGAGTAAGCGCGAAGCGGCGCAAGGCTTCGCGAGTCACCAGCAGGCAGCCGCGGCCTGTGGCTTCCGGTCTGCCGCGCGACCCGCCCAACTCAAGAGGCTTGCCGGTCACGACAGCAGTAACGGTGTGGCGGCGATGCATGGAATAGGTGTCCATGATCCAGGCCATCGTTTGCTCGTTGGTGTTCACGTCGGGAGCGGGAACATCGCGCTCGGGGCCAATGAATTCGCTGATCTCGGCGGTATAACGGCGAGTCATACGCTCGAGCTCGCCTTCGCTCATCAGGTGGGGCTCACAGATGACGCCGCCTTTGCCACCGCCGAAAGGAATGTTGACGACAGCGCATTTCCAAGTCATCCAAGCGGCGAGTGCGCGAACTTCGTCGAGCGAGACATCGGGCGCGAACCGGATTCCTCCTTTCGCGGGACCACGCGCGATAGAGTGCTGGACGCGGTAGCCGGTGAACACTTCAATTCGCCCGTCGTCGAGGACAACAGGAATATTGACGGTCAGCTCCATTGCCGGCGTACGCAGAACTTTACGCATGCCATCGTCGAGGCGAAGCTTCTCTGCAGCTTCGTCAAAACGGTGAGCGGCGGATTGCCAGGGGTTGATCTCGAGATCGACGGACGTAGTCGTTTCGAGCATTTAGCGAGCTCTTTTCTGAACGGGAAGGCAGCCGGGCGCGCCGCAGTCAGACTCCGAAAACGCAGTCATTCTTTCCTACAGTGTCATGCGGGAGGTACGGGTTGCAAGCCGCCTTGAAATTCTACGGCTTCAGTACTAGTTAGTATTTATTAATACTCCCAAAATTAGAGGGGTATACATTCTGGCTTATACTGACCCACATGCTATTTTCCAGGTTCAACGAAATCGTTCGACTTTCTGTGGTGCTCACTTCTGGACTGAGCTGCTTGGGCTGGTGTTTACAGGCGCAAGATGTGTTGACTTTTCACAATGACGCAGCGCGGTCCGGGGTGCAGAGTCAAGAAACGATTCTGAGTCCGACGTCAGTCAACAGCGCCACGTTTGGAAAGTTAACGACGTTTTCTGTTGACGGCTATGTCTTTCCTCAGCCTCTATACGTTTCAAACTACGCTATATCGGATAGCAAACAGCACAATGTGCTGATAGTAGCTACCGAACATGATTGGGTTTACGCTTTCGATGCGGACGGCAATAATCCGCCTGCTGGGTATCTATGGAGAACGTCGCTGTTGGGGACTGGTGAGACGTGGGCGAATTATGGGGATGTGGGTACATATGACATATACCCCGATATCGGGATTGTCGGAACTCCTGTAATCGATCGCACAGCCGGGGTTATTTACGTAATTGCGAAGTCGAAGACAACGAGCGGAACTCTGAGATTTATTCAGCGGCTTCACGCTTTGAACTTGGCCACTGGAACGGAACAGCTAAATGGCCCGACGGTGATTCAAGCTAGTCTCCCAGGGACCGGTGACGGCCAGACGACCGTTTCATTCGATCCGTTCCGCAACAACCAGCGCGCGGCACTGCTGCTAGCGCCGACTCCGGGAGGAAGTAGTCCGAGATCTGTATTCATCGCGTGGGGATCACACGGTGACAACACGCCCTATCACGGATGGGTGATCAGTTACAACGCCGCTGATATCTCGCAACAGACGGGAGCCTGGGTGGACACGCCTAATGGGGCTCAGGGCGGCATCTGGATGAGCGCTGGAGGATTGTCCACGGACGGAGCAGGTAACATCTTCGGGGCGTCGGGCAACGGAAGCTTTGATGCGAACCAAAGCGGCTCGGACTATGCAGAGACTCTGTTCAAGCTGCAACCTGCAACGCAGACCACAGGGTTGGTGATCAGTGATTGGTTTGCGCCAGCTAATGAGTTATCCGAAAGTAACAGCGATCAGGATTTTGGCGTTGGGGGAGCACCGGTGATTGTGCCAAACCAAAGTGGGCCAATTCCCCATTTGATTTTGACGGCAGACAAGACTGGTCGAATCTTTCTACTAAACCGCGATAACTTAGGTCACTTTGGTAATCCTGCCAACACCGACATACAGGATTTCAGCAATGGCGGGTTCAGCATTCATAGCAACCTGGTGTTCTTCAACAACACTCTGTATCTGACGCCTGACGGCGGTCCTGTCGAAGCTTGGACATTCAATCCAACCACGGGTACATTCGATACGACGCCGCAATCAAAGTCAGTTCACACCTTCGGCTGTAACGGCTGCGATGGAGGCGGCTCGAATTTCAGTATTTCAGGGAATGGAACTGCTGGTGGAATCCTTTGGGCGGTCGACTACAGTCTAGGTTCTGCGGGTTCGCCGGCCGTCTTATATGCCTATGATGCTACGAATGTCGCCGATGAGCTTTACGACAGCGGGCAAGCGTCGGGAAATCGTGATCAAGCCGTAGTTGCAGTGAAGTTTACTGCGCCTACGATTGCGAATGGAAAGGTATTTGTCGCGGGCCGAAATGGAGTAACGGTGTACGGGTTGTTTCCTGTAACTGTTCCGACAGCGGCGGCACCGGCCTTCAGTCCAGTGGCTGGAACTTACTCCGGCGCCCAGAGTGTGACGCTGAGTGACTCGACTCCAAATGCTACGATTTACTACGCGATTGACGGATCCAACCCTACGACAAGTTCAGCCGTATACTCGACGCCCATTTCCATAACGGCAACGACCACCATCAAGGCGATTGCAACGGCACCAACCTACCTGACAAGCTCTGTTGCGAGTGCGACTTACACAATTAGCACTTCGGGCGATGGGTCCGTGTCCGACGGAGGTGGCTTTGCCGGTGCGAACATGGCCTTGAATGGGTCGGCAAAAATATACGGCTCGCGTCTGCGCCTCACTGATGAGGGGCAAAAGGAAGCAGGAAGCGCCTTCTTTCCGACAACTTTGAGCGTTCTGAACTTTGTTACGGACTTTAGTTTCCAACTAACTAAGCCCAAAGCCGACGGATTTACATTTGCCATACAAGGGGTTGGACCGACGGCGATTGGGTCGTTTGGAGGCGCACTTGGTTATGGCCCAAAGACACCTAAGGGCAGCAGCGGCATTCCGAAAAGCATTGCAGTGAAGTTTGACCTTTACAGCAATTTGGGAGAAGGCAACAACTCGACGGGGCTGTACAAGAATGGCGCATATCCGGCTACTCCGGCGACGGATCTTACGGCTGCTGGCATAAACCTACATAGTAGCCACGTGTTCCAGGCTCACGCCGCTTACGATGGAACAACCTTGAACATCACGATTACTGACACGATAACGAAAAGTTCAGCCACCCAGAGTTATACAGTGAACATACCCGCAACGGTGGGTGGGAACTCGGCGTTTGTGGGGTTTACCGGCGGCACCGGCGGGGTTACGGCAACTCAGGACATCCTGACGTGGACTTACTCGTCAAACCACTAGTGCAAATCAGTAAAGTTAGAATGTCCACATCAATCTGGCTTGTACTACTCGCGAGGGAGATGACGTCTGTCATATAGATATGAGAGGCTGAGCCCTCTCAGGTTAGGACCACGATTCTATGACTCCCGAAGAACGCAATATGTTGACCGACTTGGCGAACAAGATCGCTCAGACGCCCGCTCCGCCGCGCGATGCGGATGCTGAGGAACTGATCAGAACACGGATTGGCGCGAGGCCAGACGCCTTGTACATCATGACGCAAACTGTGCTCATGCAAGGCTTGGCTTTACAGCAGACCCAACGTCAAATTCAGGACTTACAGCAACGCAGCGGTGGGCCTTCGCCAGTGAGCGCAGGCAGTTTTCTTGGAAGTAGCGGACAGCAAAGCAATTCGTACTCGCAGCAGCCGAGTTACGCCCAGCAACAAAACTATAGTCAGCCGCCGCCGCTCCCCTATCAGCAGCAGGGTCCAGTATCGGGCGGCGGTGGATTTCTGCGCGGTGCTGCCCAAACCGCGGCAGGTGTTGCGGCAGGAGCCTTGGCCTTCGAGGGGATCTCTTCTATGTTTCACGGGATTGAACACGGATTCGGCGGTGGCGGCTATGGCGGCGGAAACCTTTTCGGTGGAGGTGACCGTCCTGAAGAAACTGTTATCAACAACTACTACGATTCGCCCGCGGGCGGACATGAACGTAGCAGTTTTCTAGGCGGGGACGACACGGCCAATACTGATTACGGTGACGCCAACAGCCTGGACGATTCCCAGTTCGCTGACGACAGCGCGGGAGCAGGTCTAGACGATAGCTTTGATGATAGTGGTGACTCGCTGGTCTAGGCGTTTCGTTATTGAAATTGACTAAGCAGGCTGGGGTGCGGGGTTGCTTTCCTTGTGGTCCAGGTAGGCCTTTCGGCTATCGACTATAGCCTTCCGAGCCTCGCGGGGGCCTCCCCATCCTTCCATGCGAACTTTGCTGCCCTGGAGTTCTTTATAGATTGTGAAAAAGTGTTCAATCTCACGGCGAACGTGCGGAAAAATTTGATCGATAGTATGCATGCTGTCAAAACGCGGATTGCGATTTGGAACAGCCAGAAGTTTGAAGTCGTTTTCTTCTTTGTCGACCATGTAAAGAAGTCCGACCGGGCGAACTTCGATCAGACATCCTGTAAAGCTTGCGTCTGTGACTAAAACGAGCACATCGAGTGGGTCGTTATCTTCGGCAAGGGTACCTGGAATGAAGCCATAATCGCCGGGATAGTGCATCGGAGAGTAGAGCGCCCTGTCTAAACGGAAGGCGTCGAGGGTACCGTCGTATTCGTATTTGTTGGCTGACCCTTTCGGAATTTCGATAATGGCTCTGACAATTTCTGGACAGTCAGGACCTGGCTCAATATCGTAAAGCTTCACGCGACCAGCGTATCAAAGGAAGGCAAAGCCGGGAAGGCAAGGCGACTTAGAAGTCTAGACTGCCGATCGCATGATGAAGGCCGGCTTCCAGAGCTTCTTTCCGTTGGCCAAGATCGTGTAGTTTGTCACGTAAGAGCGACAGCTTCGCTTCATTGTCTGAGAGTTGGGCGGAGTACTTACGCACTTGATCCTCCTGACCTTTGACTCGATTCAAGCTGTCGATGTTCATGCGGAGCCGGTTCTGGTCAGACGATAAGTCCGTGTTCTGGTCTTTGGCGGTCTGCAGCTCGTTTTTGAGGGCGATAGTTTGATCTTTGGGTTTGCTGATAGTCGAAATTTGATTCCGGGCGGCACTGGTCAGGCTTTTATTTGTAATCAGGCTAAGTAGGAAATCCGGAGTCTCGCTATTTACCTGATTTACAGTTGCGAGTATGTGCTCCTGTTCGACGACTAGCTGCTTGGAGAGATTTGGTGCGAGGGCCATTTCGAAGCGATTCGCGGAGGCAGTTCGTTCGAGTGGCTTGGGTGAGAGAACTCGATAGCCCTCCGGCGCTGCTTGTTCGATGATCAGTGTCTTAGGCTTTGTGTCGACATTGGTGACGTTATAAGTGGTTGTTTCCAGGCTGGCGGACCGCATAGTGAGTTGCCCATTGTGCACATGAATCTCACTAACCTGCTGAATCCCGCTCTCGTATCTAGTCGTGACACGGGTGCCGAAATCCACTGCGTAGCCGATCAGCCGTTTGTCGCCCGCTTTGAGGGTTTCAACGAGTGCCTCGCCAGCGTATGCGTTTGCGTCGTAAATAGTGATGGGACCACCATCAAGCGTCTTGTCGGTGCTGTTCGTAATTTCGGCGGCATTGACCGGATGCTCGCTTCCAGTGTTGTTGTAGATGAGCAGCTTTCGTGCTGCAACTTGCTGCTGCAGGAACGGAAGCATCGCTGACTGGTTCTTTTTAATGGTGACAGGCCCGGCGAAATCGTATTCGAAGAGTTCGCCCAGCGTAGCGCCTGAGGCACCCTCTACGGAACTTGAAGCTGTGGTGGGGGCGGCGGCTGGTGGCAACCCGGCGGAAGGCGTCATCAGCTGATTCTGTACGAACTGTTTTCCGCTGCGAATCCTATAGATGCCCCCTCCAGTTCCTCCGCCAGAGCCCGGACCGTAGCCATTGCCCGAGCCAGTCCCCAACACGGTCCCGTTACCGTCGCCGAGGCCGTTTGTTGATACGCCACCAATGACACCCCCTGCGGCGCCTACCGCGGAAGAACCCGCGTAAACAACCGGCCCAGCCGCATTATCTTCCGGCAGTTCCGCCACCTGCCGACTTCCATAATGAGGTGTATCGAGAAGGCTGATGAATGAGATAGGTCGGCCGGAAACGACTGAAAGCCTGACGTTAGTCCAATCGTCGTCAGAGGTGTTATCAACAATAGCCCAGCCCTCAAGTTGTGAGTCCCCTGTGCCTTTGAGACCGCCCAAAGCAAGCCGATACGAAGACTTCCAGATTGCGGCCGGTGTGATGTAACTGAGCCGAAGGTTGCGAGTTTTGTTACCTTGCTGATCGATATATAGGCTGCGCTTCTCTGTTGACTTACTCTGGTTCAGGGCTTGTAAGTATTGCCGAAGTTGATCTTGCAGGTGTTCGTCAAGCAGCCGAAGAGATTCGGCATTCGCTAAATCATAATGAGCCATGATGCCGTTGTCGAGCAGAAGAGTAACTTGCTCGAGGACTGCAGTTCGATGCTTATCGTCTCCAGTGTCAGACGCTCGGCTGCCCATGATGACTCCTGAGACAGTTGATCCGCAAATTTTGAACTCGACGCGCGCACCTTTCATTCGGTCGAGAAAGGCGCTGAAGAACTCCTGATCGCCCAACTGCAGCGGATACCGTGACAATCGCTGCGTGAGTGCCTCGTTGGAATCGTATCGAATCCCGGTTACGTGGCCGCCCTGGTCGTCAACGACAGTGAGCGACTTTAAAACGTCGTTCATGTCTGAATTATGAAAGTCGAGCCGAGCATCTTCACCTGCTGGAATCACGCCATCGCGCTCGAAAAAGCCGACTCCATGCTTGTAAAGAACAACACGCTTAACGGGGAGTTCGGCAGCACCAGTGAAGCGCACAACGATCAGCGCCCCAAAAACAAGGCTTAAAAGCGGTCGTGCATGTAGTTGCATAAATGTTTTCGGCTACTCTCTTTGACTTAGAAGGCGTTCCAGGGGTAGAAAGTTCCCGTAATTATCGAGCCCCCAAGTACGTCAAAGATCGGTTCTAATTTGCTACCGTGGCTTGACACGACCCATGTGGAAAGAAGCGTTGTTTGGGAATCGGGTTGACCTGACGGAAGGCAACCTGAATCGGGCTATTGTTCTGTTGGCCATTCCAATGGTGCTCGAGATGGTGATGGAGTCACTATTCGGCATCGTTGACGTCTTTTTTGTTGCGAGGCTGGGTCCGACGGCGGTTGCGACAGTCGGTTTGACTGAGTCTTTACTTGCGCTTGTATTTGGTGTTGCAATCGGATTGAGTATGGCCACGACTGCTTTTGTGGCACGACGAACTGGTGAAAAAGATCCGGACGGAGCGGTTGTAAGCGCGGTACAAGCTATTCTGCTCGGTATTTGCGTTTCGGCTGTGGTGGGGATCATCGGCGTTACTAGTGCACCGCATCTGCTGGCCATTATGGGCGCAAATTCTGACGTCCAGGCGAACAGCCTCTACACGCAGGTGATGTTGGGCGGCTCAGTCGTCATATTTCTTCTGTTCTTAATCAACGCCATTTTCCGAGGATCCGGAGATGCGGCACTTGCCATGCGGACCTTATGGATCGCTAACGCTATAAACATCGTTCTAGATCCGTGCCTGATTAATGGATGGGGCCCGTTTCCCAAGTTGGGCGTGTTAGGCGCCGCAGTGGCAACAACGATCGGACGCGGTATCGGAGTCGCATTTCAGTTTTGGCAGTTGCGCTCAGGCAAAAATCGCATTTGGGTTCAGCCTAAACATCTGCAAGTGAACTTCGCTGTTATGTGGAGCTTGCTACGTGTTTCAGCAACGGGCATTGTTCAATTTTTGATTTCGACTGCCAGTTGGGTCGGCTTGGTCCGAATTGTGTCAGTATTCGGCAACTCCGCTGTCGCGGGTTACACGATAGCGGTCCGGATGATCATCTTCACCATCCTTCCTTCATGGGGTCTTAGCAACGCTGCCGCGACTTTGGTAGGCCAGAGTCTGGGTGCAAAGAAGCCGGAGCGTGCGGAAAGCGCCGTTTATCGAACGGGTTTCTACAACATGGGCTACATGGGCTTAGTCTCGATCGTGTTCATCTTCTTTGCTGGTCCCTTAGTTAGTATTTTTAGTTCCGACCCAGCTGTTCACGGAACGGCCACGATCTGTTTGCGCATTTTCGCGCTCGGGTATCTTAGCTATGCCTGGGGCATGATACTGATTCAGGCATTCAACGGAGCAGGCGATACAGTAACTCCTACATTGATTTTTCTGTTTTCGTTTTGGATCTGCCAAGTGCCCTTGGCTTACACGCTCGCTATTACGGAAGGGATGGGACCACGCGGTGCGTTCACAGCGGTGCCGATTGCAGATGTGATTATGACGGTGACATCGCTGATTGTTTTTCGACAAGGGCGGTGGAAGCGGCAAAAAATTTAAGGAGTAAGTATGAGTAGATGGATGCGCAACGCGGCTTTAGTCCTGATAGTGAGTTTAACTTACACTCTGGCTTTGGCGTCCGACGGTGATCCCGCCTTTGCGCGAGCGGCTCGATTGCGCCGCGGGATCAATACGAGTTCGTGGTTTGCGCAATCGCGCGACTACTCGGTCGAACGACTAAGGGCATTCACTACAACGGAAGATATCGCTCTCATTAGCCGATTGGGGTTTGACCACATACGGCTGAGTGTTGACGCCGCGCCGCTGCTTGCTTGGGAGCGGACTAGAGTTGCTGGCACACCATTCATGACTGAGCTGGATCGTGTCGTGGATGCAGTACTGGCCAATCATCTTTCAATCATCGTAGACATTCATCCGGAGAGCGACTACAAAGCGGGGCTACGGTCGGGAACTGACAGCGTTCAGCATTTTGTGATGTTGTGGCGCGACGTGGCCAGGCACTTTTCAGGACGCGATTCAGAACACGTCTTCTTCGAGATTATGAATGAGCCTGAACAGAATGACTTTTATCGCTGGCAAGGAATTCAGGGCGTCGTCGCCGAGGCAATTCATCAGGTTGCGCCAAACAATACAGTAATTGCGGGAGGTGCGCAGTATTCGGGGTTACCCGATTTGCTGAACTTGGAGCCGCTGGCGGACGGCAATGTCATTTACACGTTTCACGATTATGAACCGTTCGCGTTTACACATCAAGGGGCAACGTGGACCAGTCCCGAGGTGCAACCACTGAGAGCGATTCCCTATCCATCCTCTCCTGAGGGCATTGATTCAAAATTAGAGCAGGAGCCGAGTTTAGCTGGCCAGTTCTTCTTGGATCAGTATGGGATGGCCCGGTGGGACGCCGATCGCGTGGAGCGGACAATTGAGTACGCGGCTCGATGGGGCAAGCTTCACAGAGTGCCAGTCTATTGCGGGGAATTTGGAGCACTGAAGTATTTCGTAAAGCCCGAAATGCGAGCTCAATGGCTCCATGACATGCGGACAGCCTTAGAGAAAAATAACATCGGTTGGGCAATGTGGGATTACCAGGATAACTTCGGCGTGGTTAGTAAACAAAATGGAGTAACTACCCCGGACAATGACGTGCTGGATGCGTTGGGGCTGAAGGGCATTAGTAAGTGACGGGCCAGTGTGAACCGTACAACTTACGGATCGGCCTGTTCGGAATAGGACTGGATACTTATTGGTCACAGTTCCCTAAGCTGAAAGAACGACTGGAAGGTTACCTTGGCCAAGTCCAGACTAAGATCGGCAGATACGACACGGAAATAGTCAATCTCGGATTGGTCGACTCTCCGGAGAAGGCTGTGGAAGCCGGGCATCGTTTCCGGCAAGCAGATGTGGACCTCATCTTCTTATATGTAACGACCTATGGTCTATCGTCCACGGTGCTGCCTGTCGTGCGCCGGGCGAAGGTGCCGGTTATTGTTCTGAATCTTGCGCCCGGAACGGCTATCGATTACGCCAAGTTCAACGCTCTAAGTGATCGAAGAGAGATGACGGGAGAATGGTTGGCTTGGTGCCAGGCCTGTCCACTTCCTGAAATTGCGAATGTTTTTGGTCGCATGGGTCTGCCCTTTTGTGAAGTAATAGGAATGTTAGAGGACGATCCGGTTGCTTGGAACGAAATTGAAGGCTGGGTAAATGCTGCACGAGTCGCCCACGTTATGGAGCATAACCGGCTAGGCGTGATGGGCCACTATTACGGCGGAATGCTGGATATCTACTCCGATCTGACTCAGCACTGCGCGATATTCGGCGGCCACATCGAGGTTATTGAAGTTGATGAGTTAGCTGCTTTGCGAGCAGAGGTCAAGCCAGATGAAATTGATCGCCGTGTGGCGGAGTTCTTTGAATCGTTCGACGTTCAAAACGACTGTTCTGCAGAAGATTTGAAACGGGCGGCAGTAACTTCGGTCGCGCTAGACAATCTGGTCACAGCGCACAACATCGGATCGTTGGCCTATTATTATCGCGGCACGGGTAACAAAGCTAATGAGGATGCGATAAGTTCTATTATTCTTGGCACCAGCCTCTTAACGGCGCGGGGCATTCCTGTTGCCGGTGAGTACGAGGTGAAGAATGTCCAGGCGATGAAAATCATGGACGTTCTTGGCGCAGGTGGGTCGTTTACCGAGTACTATACAACTGACTTCTTGGACGATGTCGTGCTGATGGGTCACGACGGGCCGGGACATTTGGCCATCGCCGAAGGGAAGACGAAGGTGAGACCCCTTCGTGTCTACCACGGGAAGGTTGGGCAGGGTCTGTCAGTCGAGATGTCGGTGAGGAATGGCCCGGTCACACTCTTGTCCGTTGTGCAGACGGGCGACGGCCGAACGAAGCTGTTGATGGCGGAAGGCGAGTCAGTGCCCGGCCCAATCCTAGAGATCGGCAACACGAATAGCCGGTATCGTTTTCCAATCGGAGCGCGCCGATTTATGAGGGATTGGAATGCCCAAGCCCCTGCGCATCATTGTGCTGTCGGCGTGGGTCAAATTACGTCAACTTTGGAAAAGCTCGGCGCTTTGCTAAAGGTAGACGTCGTACGGATTTGTTGAGGCGAGTACTCGGTGCAGAGTTATCGCTGATTAGCCTTGGTGATAACATCTCTGCTTTAGTTTGAACAAGCTCTAAGCGGGAGATAATGCAGAGGCTAAACAAAACAACAGGCGGCTTGATCGCAGCAGCAATGCTGGCTGGCCCCCAGCTCTTACACGGACAGCCGGCGGCGGGTGGAGAAGCCAATCTCATTTTGCCGGACCTTAGTCAGGCTAGGTTCTTTGGAGGAGCGATAGATGGCAGATCGTTGCTCCTGTACGGCATGGTCTTTGTTGCCTTGGGATTCTTGTTTGGACTGGTTGTCTACCGGCAGCTGAAACAAATGCCCGTACACCGATCGATGCTGGAGATTTCAGAACTGATTTACGGTACGTGCAAAACCTATTTGGTTACGCAGGTGCGCTTCCTGGCCATATTGGAAGCGTTCGTGGCACTGATCATCGCCTTCTACTTTGGCGTCCTTGAACACTTTTCGTTTGTGAAGGTCGCGACAATTCTGGCTTTCAGCTTGATAGGTATTGCAGGCAGTTGTGGGGTGGCCTGGTTCGGAATCCGTGTCAATACTTTTGCAAATTCGCGGGTTGCATTTGCGAGTCTTCGTGGAAAGCCTTTTCCGTGTCATGACATTCCACTCAAGGCCGGTATGAGCATAGGCATGCTGTTGATCAGCGTAGAGCTAATTCTAATGTTATTCATTTTGCTGTTTGTGCCTGGCGATTACGCGGGTCCTTGCTTCATCGGCTTTGCCATCGGTGAATCCCTTGGCGCCGCTGCGCTTCGTGTTGCTGGTGGAATCTTCACGAAGATTGCGGACATCGGTGCGGACCTTATGAAGATCGTTTTCAAGATTAAGGAAGACGATGCGCGGAATCCGGGTGTAATCGCGGACTGCACCGGCGATAACGCAGGCGACTCGGTGGGACCGAGTGCTGACGGCTTTGAGACCTACGGGGTGACCGGGGTTGCACTAATTACGTTCATTTTGCTGGCCGTGAAGACGCCGGCTGTGCAGGCTCAACTGCTGGTTTGGCTGTTTGCAATGAGAGTCATGATGGTTGGCTCGTCTGCAGTGTCGTACTTTGTAAACCATCAGATTGCCAAGGCGAAGTACGGCAATGCAGACGAGATGGACTTTGAGACACCCCTGACTTCGTTGGTCTGGTTATCGTCCATAATCTCGATAGCAGCTACTTTCATCGTTTCGTACGCAATGATTCCAGCCATAGGTGGTGATGCCACACTTTGGTGGAAGTTGGCCACGGTGATTACGTGCGGCACCCTCGCCGGGGCTCTAATTCCGGAGCTTGTAAAGGTTTTCACGTCGACTAAGTCGGCGCACGTTAAAGAGGTTGTGATTTCGTCGGAACAGGGCGGGGCTTCACTGAACATCCTCTCTGGTCTCGTAGCGGGCAATATGAGCTCCTACTGGCTTGGAATCGCCATCTTAGGTCTTATGGCAGTTGCTTACGGCACAAGTACGTTAGGTCTGGATCAGTTAATGGCTGCGCCATCTGTCTTCGCGTTCGGCCTAGTCGCGTTCGGCTTTCTGGGCATGGGCCCGGTCACGATTGCTGTGGATTCGTATGGTCCGGTCACAGACAACGCGCAATCGGTTTACGAATTATCGACTATTGAGCAGATACCCGGGATTGCGGCCGAACTGAAGAGTTCGTATGGATTCGACGTTGATTTTGAACGCGCGAAGGAACACTTAGAAAAAAATGATGGTGCTGGTAACACCTTCAAAGCTACGGCTAAGCCCGTACTAATCGGTACTGCGGTTGTTGGCGCGACAACTATGATCTTTTCGATTGTAGTTGTGCTTACAAATGGCTTAGACCCGAACTTACTGCAGCGGCTGTCTATTATGCACCCGCCATTCCTTCTGGGACAGATTGCCGGAGGCGCTGTTATTTATTGGTTGACGGGCGCGACGATACAGGCGGTTACAACAGGGGCTTATCGAGCCGTTGAATTTATCAAAAATAACATTAGTTTAGAGGGCGTTACGCGGGCATCGGTAAGCGATAGTAACAAGGTAGTTGAAATCTGCACTCGCTATGCGCAACGCGGGATGTTTAACATCTTCTTGGGTGTTTTCTTTGCGACACTAGCTTTTGCATTCCTGGATCCATATTTCTTTATTGGGTATCTAATTTCAATTGCCATCTTCGGTTTATATCAAGCGATCTTCATGGCCAATGCAGGCGGCGCGTGGGACAACGCAAAGAAGATCGTTGAGACTGAATTGAACCAGAAGGGTACGGAGCTTCACGACGCTACTGTTGTCGGAGATACCGTAGGCGACCCGTTTAAGGACACATCTTCGGTGGCAATGAATCCGATTATCAAGTTCACAACTCTGTTCGGATTGCTGGCGGTAGAGCTTGCTGTTTCCTTCTCCGCAAAGGAAGGAGTGATTTTATGCCGGGCGCTTGCAGCGGCGTTTTTACTGGTGTCAATGGTGTTCGTGTGGCGATCGTTCTACGCAATGCGCATTCAGGTTGCGCCTGCAAAAGAAGTGAATCAGCTCTCGGTCAGCGCCCGCAGTTAGGGAGGGTCGCTTGAACACGGCGGAACCCACGGTTCAATGTAAACTGAAATTGTTTACATTGAACCCGAGTGCATATCTCAGATAGCACACCTGCGGCTTTTGAGGGAAGTCGCACTCTCGATGCAAAAGGACGGCAGACAACAGGGGCATTCTATCGCCCTGAACTAGACGTGCTCCGTTTCTTCGCATTCATTTGCGTGTTCTTTCATCACTCTCCGTGGTTCCGGCCCGCGGTAGGCGTTTCTTGGCAGGCGACACTGATAAGGCTGTCTGCCGTTGTGCGAAATGCCTCCGGATTTGGCATGTGCTTGTTCTTCCTCCTTAGCTCGTTCTTGATTACAGAGTTATTGCGACTTGAGAGAAACAGAACCGGCACTGTTCACCTGAAAGCCTTTTACGTCAGAAGGATCTTGCGGATCTGGCCGCTGTATCTGGGATTCCTTGCAATTTGCTTCTGCTTCGGACAAATTTATCCGCATCCCTTCCAGATGAGCGTCGGACGGCTCATAGCGTTTGTCCTGTTTTACGGGAATCTCTACATGGCGTCCCACTCTGCCTTCGACAGTCCGGCAAGCGTGTTATGGAGTATTTCACTGGAAGAGCAGTACTATCTGAGCTGGCCGACTTTCGCGAAATTGGGAGGCGACCAGTTACTAAGAGCCATTTCTTTGTTGCTAATTCCAGTTGCTCTGTTTTGGGCATTTAGCCGCACGTCTCAAGGAGCTGTCGATCAGCTTTGGGTGAACAGTCTTCTTCAATTTCTTTTCTTTGCCGTGGGCGCGTTGCTGGCAGTTCAGTTGAAGGGTCGAGTGCCTGATTTTCATTCGTTGGCGCGAGTGATACTTCTTTGCGGTGGGCTTGGCCTCTGGTGCTTTGCACAATGGTATGGACACTTGTTAAATCGAGAGCAGTTGACACTAGAGCACTCCCCCTTGAAGGTTACTGTTTCCTATGTCTTCGTGGCCTTTGGATGTTGCTCGTTGCTTGTTTCCGTCTTAGGGATAACCAAAGCTGTTTTTCCGAAGTTCGTAGTCTACTTAGGGCGAATTTCCTATGGACTGTATGTGTTTCATTGGGGCTATCTGATGCTGCTCACCAGAGGGATCCACATACCGATAAGGTCGACACGATTGTGGATCTGCAGCGTCGACGGCCTAGCACTGCTGCTTACTATAGGAACGGCTGCTCTGTCATACCGTTATTACGAGCAGCCATTCCTAAGATTGAAACAGAGATTTACATTCGTGCTGTCTAGACCGGAATAGTTGAACTCCGGCCTGTTAATTAATTAATTAGAAGATAAACTTCGCTCCGAGTTGGAGGATGCGCGGATTGTGAGCGGCACTTGGGTGTAGGAAGCTCGAAGTCGTAAGGCAGTTCGCATCGCCAGCAGAGTTGTTGGTTCCGCCATAGCAGGATGCAGAAGCGTTGACTCCGTTCCATTGGGTGTGGTTGAACACGTTGAAGCCTTCAGCGCGAAATTCAAAGGACCGGGTTTCCGACTTGCCAAGGGCAAAGTGCTTGAAGAGTCCCATGTCGACGTTAGTTCGAGCAGGATTCCTTAGCAAGTTCCGGCCGCTGTCGCCAAAGGTCAGGCCGGTTGGTTCGGCGAAGGCTGCAGGGTTATACAGCACCGGGCCAGGAGCTCCGGCCGTGTTCTTAATAGATGCACCAGAATACGGATTGCCAATAAGGTCGAGGTACGAACCTGTGCCCGTTCCGCCGACGCCGGCGTTGTCCCCATACGCAGCGTTAGTAACCCCAAAAGGAGTCCCAGTTTGAAACTCGATTAAGCCGGACCATTGCCAACCGCCAAGGAGCGAGTGCAGGATACCAGTCTTGGTAAAGAGGGGAAGGTCGTACACGTAGCTGACGTTGAGAAGATGCCGCTGGTCGAAGTTGGAGCTCGCGCGATTGGAGGTCAGGTCGTACGAATTGACAAACCCAGCATCGCCGCGATCGGAGGAATCGTCGATCGAGTGGCTCCAGGTGTAAGCAAGGCTAAGCGTCAATTTCCCGAGATTGCGTCTAGCCGAGACTTGGAGGGAGTTGTAAATCGAATCAGCTTGATCTTCGAGCAATGTGATATTCCCGATTCCCTGGTAGGGACGGTATTGATTTGCTGGTACATTCCCGCATGCAACGTTCAGGTTGGTCAGAGCGGATCCACTTACTGGATTGCCGTTGACGGTGAGGCTGTTACAGGTATCCGAAGTGATGACTTGACCAGGGAGGAAGGGATTCTGCGCGCCTGATATGGGATACAGCTGATTGATATTCCGTTGATCGGTAAGATGAGTTCCTTTGCTGCCGGCATAAGCCGCGGTCACGACAGTGTGCGACGGGAACTCACGTTGAATACTGAGATTCCACTGCTGCATGTAGGGCCAAATCGCCTTCGTCGGTATCGAGATCGTGTTGATAGGTCCAGGGGGTGAGATGCCCCCATTAGAGATGTTGGTATAGCCAACGACATTATTGACGCTTGTGTTCTGAACGAGAGGAGCGCTGCCTTCGAGTGACTCTGTGTTACCTTCGTTGCCGTTCGTATGTTCGAAAAAAACGCCATACCCGGCCCGAATGGACGTCTTGCCATCGCCGGCCGGGTCGAAGGCAAAGCCTATGCGCGGAGCAGGGTTAAAAAGATGTCCAGCAACGCAGCCGCGCGGAACCCCAGAAGATCCGCACTGGATCTGACCCGCGAACTGGTTGCCATTGATTGAGCCGTCTGAATTTATTGAAATTTGGCTCTGGTTGAAGGCGCCCGGTTGCCACGAGTAAGCTTGTTTGTACTTCTCATAATAAGTGCCGAACAGGCTAACGCGTAAACCAAGATTCAATGTTAGTCGCTTTGTAACGTGCCAATCATCCTGGAAGTAAGGCTCAACGATCTTGTACCGGTTGTAATACTTCAACAACTGGTTCGTTTGGTCGAAGGAGGCTATGCGGCCCACAAGAAAATCGGCGAAGCCATTGTGAGTGCTGACGCTGTTGTTCGAACCGTCAAAGGTTAGCGTCCCTTGAACGTCCGTGAAGTTGGAGTTCTGCTCGTTTTTCTGAGCAGCAATGAAAAGCACGCCCATCAAGAGGTTATGCGACCCGAGGATCTTTGTGACGTTGTCCTTATAAGTGAACGTCGGGTTTGAGTTCGTCCAAGGAAAGTAGCCGGTACCAGCTGCAAAGCCGGAGTTGTACTCGGCTGTATTTTGAATGACGACGTTGGGCAGAAGGCCCCGGAAGCCGTTGGGGTAGATACCGGGAAGGTCGAGGTTGGCGGGCCGCTGCACTGGTCCGATAACATTCAAGGTAATGTGGTCTGCTGTGTAGCTAAAGACGAATTCGTTGAGAAGCGTCGGTGAAACGGTTGACGTCAAATTCGCAACCATGCTGACGCCCGGCCCGACAAAACTGGTTCCTGCAGTTGGGAAATCGCCGGTTCCCCAGAGCGGAGTGGCAGTGTTAGTTTGCCAAGTGTCATGGATGAACCGATAGAAGAACCTCTGCTTGTCCGAAAAGTTCTGGTCGACTCGTACCAGTTCTTCGCGGAAGTTTGTCTTCTGCGCTGGCGCCGCATTAAAGAAGGTACCGGAGTTCGCAAGTGGTATTAGCGGCAACATTGCTTGCGCCTGAGGTGACACTGGAACTGTATTGTTCGGAAAATAATTTCGGGTAGTCGGGTCTACCGGACAACTTGGGAAATTGGTAGTGTCTACTGAGGAACCGGCGCCAGGACAGACCGCCGAAAAATCACCAGCCCGTTCCGCGTTGGACGGGACTTGCCGATTGAACGTCTGGCCGGGAACGAGATCTCTGCGCCACTCTTCCGAATAGAAGAAAAACGTTTTCTGACGGCTGGCGTTGTACAGCCTGGGAATGAAAACGGGACCACCTAAAGTGAAGCCATAGTCCTGCTTGCGATAGAGCGGACGAGTATTTTGGAAGAAGTTTCGGGCATTAAAGTCTTCGTTGCGGAGAAACTCAAACCCGTCACCGTGGAAGTCGCGAGTGCCAGACTTAGTGATGGTTTCGACGGTAGCAGACCCGTTCCGGCCATACTGTGCCCCGTAATTAGAAGTGAGGACCTTGACCTCTGCGATGGCGTCGACATTTGGATAAGTGTTCAAGGTAGCGTTGCTACCGTTATCCATATTGTCTCCGCCGTCTAGTTCCCAATTGTTGTATTCAGTGCGACCGCCGTTAACGCTGAATTGAACGTTTCCGTTGACCCCTACCGTGCCTTCGTCTTGCCCAGTCTGGTTACTTACGCCTGGAATCAGTGTGACCAATTGTGTAAAGTTGCGACCATTTAGAACAAGCTGGTTGATCTGCTTTGCTGTCACGGTGCCGGACAACTCGGCGCTCTCAAGTTGGACCTGAGCTATATTCTGGCCCGCTACCGTGACCTCAGTACTGGCACTACCGATCGTTAAGGCAGCATCAACTCTTGCCTTCTCAGCAACCCGGAGAATTAGTTGCTTAATCTCGAATTGCTCGAATCCAGCAGCTTTCACGTTGATGTTATAAGAACCGGCCGGCAAACCCGAGACGAGATAGTCTCCCTTTTCATTGCTTGTGACGGTGCGAACGAAACCTTGTTGATCGTTGGTGATGGTGACGGTTGCTGACCCAATCACGGCCCCGCTAGGGTCGTGGACAGAACCCGTGATAGAGCCTTCTTGGGCCGAAGCTACAGCGACCAATCCTAAAAATGAAAACAGAAGAACTAAATACTTCACTCGGAGACTCCTAATAACCTGTTCAGAGCCGGCCGTTCAACCACGGTAGCTCCTTCAGACCCTGGCGCAAGCGTTTGCGCGCAACTGCAATCGTGTTTGGAAATATAACGTCTGGGAAGGCGCAAGTCAACAATGACGTCGAGAAAACAGTTTGACAGCCGAAACTAGTAGAACCTATACTGGCAGCGAACCTAAATGGCGCAAGCGTTTGCGCGTTCGGCTATGTTGTTGAGTTTTACTCCAGGATGAGTTTGTTTAAGCATGGGTAACGATGGCTCCCGCACAAGACTTCTGAGTAGGCGAGTCAGATGACCGGGTTATGACGGTATCAATGCGCGATGTGGCCGCGAAAGCCCAAGTGTCGACAACGACTGTTTCGCATGTGCTGAACGGAACGCGACCCGTCGCGGACCAGACTCGTACGAGAGTGTTGCGGGCCGTAGATCAACTGAATTATTACCGGAACGTCTCGGCGCGGCTCCTGGTGCGTGGCCGGAGTGACCTAATGGGTCTGGTCATTTCGGACATTGAGAATCCGTATTTTCCGGAAGTGATCAAGAATTTCGAAGGCGCTGCGCACGCTGAGGGGATGCAAGTGCTTATCTGTTCGACTAATTACGACCGAAGTCGAGCCCAGAACGCAGTGAGGAGAATGCTTGAAAGCCGAGTGCAGGGCGTCGCTGTTGTCACCTCACAATTTGGACGTGATCTAGAACTCGAATTAGTAAGCAAGGGTGTTCCTGTCGTGCTTTTAGACTCTCCCGCAAAGCGAAAGCTTCGCAGTACGATTACGGTCAATTACTCGACCGGGCTTGCGGAGGCTTTGAAGCTTTTGGTGAGGCTTGGACACAAGCGTATCGCCGTTATTGCTGGATCTCCGGATCGATTATCCGCGCAGGCTTATAAACGAGATGCGATCTTCGCAATCCGAAATGTCGGGCTTGAGCCGTTCCGGGTTCTTGAGCGTGATCTCTGCCCTGAGAGCGGAGTCAAGGCGGCGGAAGAACTCTTGAGCGGCTCCAGCTGGCCAACTGCCATCTTGTGTGCAAACGACCGGGTTGCCATCGGTGCACTCGGGGCGGCCATACGCTCGGGCTATCGCGTGCCAGAAGACGTATCAATAATCGGGGCTGATGATATCTGGATGGCGCAGTACTGCCACCCTCCACTTACGACTGTACGTGTTCCGCGGGACGCACTTGGCAAGCTGGCGTTCGAAGCCCTGTTGAGAATGTTGGATTCAACGAGAAAGGTCGGCACCGAACAGGTACTCGAGACGGAGTTGGTGGAACGTGGGTCAACCGGGGCTGCGCATCGGTTAGCGTTCTGCGGGTTTGAAATCAACAAGGATGGGAGTAACAGTCATTGACGGATAAGGGCAAAGTAAAAGTTGGGATTATTGGATCCCAATTCGAGGCTGACATCCATGCGGTCTCGTTTCAGTTAATGCCAGAGGAGGCCGAGGTTGTAGCAGTTGCTTCGCCGACACCGGGAAATGCGGAGCGACTGGCTAAGAAGTATGGGATTCCCCGCGTGTTTCTCGATTATCGCGAAATGCTGAAGGAGGCAGATATTGAGATGGTTACGATAACTGCGCCCAATAAACTGCATGCGCAGATGACTATCGATATTGCAAATGCGGGTAAGCATGTCGTCTGTGAAAAGCCTTTGTGCATGACCTTAGCCGAAGCGGATGAAATGATCGACACCTGCAAGCGCAAAGGCGTGATTCTGGGGTACGCGGAAGAATTGTTCTTCACGCCAAAGTATCTTAAGGCAAAAGAGATGGCGGACCATGGAGGATTCGGCAAAGTTCATTTGGTGAAGCAGACCGAAAAACATTTCGGCCCGCATAGTCCGTGGTTCTGGGATATGGAGCAGGCTGGCGGCGGGGCATTGATGGACTTGGGATGCCATGGAATCGCATTTTGTTATTGGTTTCTGGGCCGTCCCGCGATCAAGACCGTGTATGCGCACCTTGGAACTTACGTGCATGGAGACAAGACTAAGGGCGACGACGAAGCCGTCTGCATCCTGGAATTTGAGAACGGCGCGATGGGTATGGTGGAGTGCAGCTGGGGTAAACGAGGCGGGATGTTCGACAAGGTTGAAGTTTATGGTGAGGGCGGTGTAGCTTATGCCGACTTACACATGGGTAACGCATTGCCGACTTACAGCGAGTACGGATTCGGTTACGCCGTGGAGAAAGCTCCGACCACAGTGGGCTGGAGTTACCCAGTTTTTGAAGAGCATTGGAATTATGGAATTCCACAAGAGATGCGGCACTTTGCTCGTTGCGTTCGTGGGAAAGAGAGCCTTCAAGCAAGCGGAGAGGACGGTCGCACGGTGATGCAGGCGTTATACGCTGCCTATGCATCGGCGGCAGCCGGACGAAAGATCAGCCTGCCATATACGCCGACAGCGTCTAAGCCGATTGAAGAATGGCTCGGGAAGTTCGGCAAGTGAGTACTCGGTTACTCGAGAACATTCTTAATCAGCCAGCGGCGTTAGCGGCAGTGGGTGCTCATCACTTTGGTGCTGGGCACGGGGCACTGATGAGTGCGGCGGAACTGCTCGGTTCCAAGAAGAAAGTTGTTCTCACGGGGATGGGCGCTTCCTTGTTCGCGTGTATTTCATTAAGTTACAGGCTGAACGCCCGGGGTGTGTCGACCACCGTTGTTGACGCGGCGGAACTACTCTACTTTCTTGATCGGCAGATAGATTCAGATACCGCTGTGGTTTTGGTCTCAAGGTCTGGGGAAAGCATAGAAGTCACTAAGTTGTTGCCGTTACTGCGCGAACACGGGGCGGGCGTCGTAGGTGTGGCAAACGTCCCCGAAAGCACCCTGATTCGGCAAGCAGATCAAGGCATTGTAATTAGCAGCCCGCCAGATCAGATGGTGGCGATACAAAGTTACGCTGCCACGGTCGCAACCTTTGCCTTGTTAGACGCCGCGATGACTGGCGAATTGGAGCGAGCCAAACCTGAATTGGGGATGGCCGCCAGCATCTTTGCCCGATGGATACCCGAGTGCGTCGCCCGCCGGGACACATGGACCGAGTTTCTGGGAACGCCTACACCGCTTTACTATCTTGGACGGGGTGCAACGACCGGAGCGGTTGCGGAAGGCGTTTTGTTGATGCACGAGACCGCCAAATGCTCCGCCATTGGAATGACGCCAGCTCAGTTCAGGCATGGCCCCGTAGAAGTTGTGGATCAAAACTTTCGAGCTGTTCTTCTTGGCACCCAACCTCCGACGGTCTCTTTAGACGCGGCGTTGGGTCGCGACTTGATTGCAATGGGTGGCCAAGTTCGTTGGCTTGGTCCGGTTCCGCCGGAAAGCGAACTTGTGCCTTTTTGCGAGTGGCCGGAAGGTCTTCCCGAGCGCTTTACCCCAATTGCAGAAACGGTTCCGCTACAACTGGCCGCTTACCGTAAGGCAGAACTGAATGGCGTACAACCCGGGGACTTTCGTTGGGCTCCGCTGGTGACGACATCAGAGGCGGGATTTTCAATACCGACCAATAAGTAGACGATTAATGCCAGAGTCACAAGTTTTGTGCGTAGATATCGGCGGCACTTCGACCAAAGCGGGAGCGTTGAACATAGATGGCGAAATCGAATTTCTAGATTCTATTCCGACTAAGCCCGACGTCTCGACTTACTTCAACTCATTAGTGCAACTGATCGAACGCACGGCCAGTGCGGCCTTTGTTAGATGGGGGCATGTGCCGAATGGATTGGGTGTATCAGTCGCCGGCTTCTTAGACGAGCAGCGGGAGTGTCTCATTTACAATCCGAACATATCCTGGCTTGAGAAGTTTCCGTTGCGTCAGCGTTTATTAGAAAGGTTGCCTGGCATTGCTGTAGAACTCGAGCTTGATTCCAATGCGGCGACGATGGCTGAATTTCGATTTGGCTCAGGTAAGGGATCTAAGCGCTTCTTATGCGTTACCGCCGGTACCGGGCTTGGTGTTGGAATGACGATCGATGGACAGCCGCTGCGTTTTGCCTACGGATGTCTTGGCGACATCGGACATCTGATTGTTGATCGGAACGGACCGCTGTGCAATTGTGGCGGGCGGGGCTGTGCCGAAGCCATTGTTTCTGCGCCCACGATTGCGGAGCGCTATAGGAAGGCTATCGGCGAGACGCAGTTGATGACGCTGCGTGATGTAATCTCGGCGGCGGGCCAAAATTGCAGTGTAGCTATCGAATTGTTGAAAGAGACAGGCGAGTGGCTTGGACTTGCAATTGCGTCGATGGCGAACCTGTTTTTTCCGGATCACATTGCGGTCGCAGGTGGTTTGTCGGCGGCTGGTCAATATGTGCTAGGACCGGCGGAGCAGACTTTCTATGAATCAGCGTCCGTGTTAGCTCGCTCCAACGCTACGTTTGCGAGAGCAACACTGGGTGCGACAGCTCCGCTGATCGGCGCGTCTTGGCCATTTTGGGCGAACTAAGGGGAAAACAATAGAGACATGGCGAATCAAGGTTACGATCGGCGCATGATGCTGCAGTTCGTTGCGAAAGCACTGGCCGCCAGCCAGTTTCCCGGATTTAGTAAGTGGGCGTTTGGAGGTCAGGATAATGGCGAACATCAGCATTCACATGAAGACCTGCATGCAGTAGGAAAGAGTAAGCAGCCGTACCGGCCAACTTACTTCAGTGAGCCTGAGTATCAAACAATCGAGATTTTGGCGGAATTGATCATACCCGCAGATGAAACTCCTGGGGCAAAAGAAGCCGGCGTTAGTGAATTCATAGACTTTATGGCAGCTCATGGCGAGCGAGAGATTCAGCAACCTCTGCGCGAAGGTCTGGCTCGGCTCGATGCGGCCGCACAAAGCGAACATGCAATGCCTTTCGGCAGACTTTCGCATGAACAACAGACGGCGATGCTGGAGCAGTTGGCAGCATCTAGTAAGAAGGCGGAAGACCGTACATTCTTCCTTCTAATACGGCGGTACACCGTGATGGGCTATTACACCAGCCGGGTTGGTCTCCAAGAGCTGGATTATCCAGGCTTACGGCTCTACACAAAATCGCCGGCATGCCCGCATACAGAAGATCCAGAACATCTTCACTTACGATCGGCAAGGGTCTAAATGGCAAAGCAAGTGTACGACGCGATTGTGATTGGTACCGGTGCTGGCGGCGGCATGGCAATCAATACGCTCTGTAAAGCCGGAGCAAAAGTCTGCGCCCTCAACGCGGGGCGGCGACTTACCCCAGGCAAAGACTTCCGCAATCACCGGCAACCATACGATATGCCTTTCCGGGGATTCGGCGAGCCTGAAAAGAGACGCGAGTCGATTGGATACATGGATAACGAGTATTCGGAAGGAATCTGGGAACACGAGATTAAGTTCACAACTGCACCGGGTACTGAATGGACGTGGCCACGGGCGTTTGTTGTCGGAGGAAAGACTAACTTCTGGGGCCGGTCGTCGGCACGCTTTGGCGACATAGATTTTCGTGCTGCCAGTCGCGACGGTTATGACGTGGACTGGCCGGTGACTTACGAGGAGATTGCTCCTTACTATAGCCGGGTTGAGCGGATGATCGGTGTGGCGAGCACTGTTCAGCACCGTCCGAGTAATCCTGATGGCGAATATCTGCCGCCAATGAATTTCCGCTGTCTCGATCGAATTCTCGAAGCGGGCGCACGTAAGATCGACATTCCATACTTACCGGACCGGATCGCACAGTTGACAGTTCCGCATGCCGGTCATCCCGCGTGCCACTATTGCGCTAATTGCACGGAGGGCTGCGAGGTCGGGGCTTTCTTTTCGAGTCCGTGGTTTCTCCTGCCCAGCGCTGAAAAAAGTGGGCACCTGGAACTTCGGACGAATGCGTTAGCCAAAGACATTCTTGTAGACGATAACGGCATGGCAAAAGGTGTCGCCTACATTGACCGGAACACGAAGCAAGAGGTAGAGGTTTACGGCAAAACAGTTGTTGTCGCTGCTTCGTGCGTGGAATCTGCACGCATCTTTTTAAATTCGAAATCCCAGTACTGGCCAAATGGCATCGCAAACTCGAGTGGGCAGGCCGGAAAGAACCTATGCGATCACATGTACGGTACGACGGCACGGGGATTTTTACCGCAGCTACTGGGGCAGCCCAGTTTTCCGGACAACGTGTCATCAAGCACCGTTGCATGGCTGCCGCGATGGCAGAACTTAGGTAATCCGCGAGCGGAAAAGTTTATTCGCGGTTATTCAGTTTATCCAGATGGCGGTTGTAGTTCATTCCCGTGGTATTTCGACCAGATCGAGGGATTCGGCCACGAGTTTAAGCGACAAATCAAGCGCCACTACCCGACGCCTGTCAGCTTTTACTTGCAAGGGCCAACACAACAAAGCGACAAGAACTTCGTCGATATCAACCCGGATATAAAGGACGCCTTTGGGATCCCAGCAGCACAGCTCAACTTCGAGTGGGATCAGAATACGTTGCTGATGTGGGAACACGCCAAGCACTCCTGTGAGCAACTAATACGTGCAAGCGGCGGAGAGTATCTGGGAGCGGGCAAACCTGACATGCCCGGCACGAGCTTACATGAGACTGGGACTCTGCGCATGGGTAACGATCCGAAGAAGTTTGTGACCAATCAATTTGGTCAGACACACGACATTCCTAATCTCTATGTGTGTGACGCGAGTGTGTTTCCGAACTGCACGGATAAGACAACTACCATTTCTATTTTGGCGTTTGCGCTGCGTTCAACTGAGCACCTGATTGATCAACTAAAGAGGACTTGAGCTGATGAAGGGGAACTTACTTGGACGTCGACAGATCGTTGTGGGGGCGTTTGCCGTGGCTTCTGGGCTAAGCCGTTTAGAAGGAACTGTACCCAACACTAAGTTCCCTACCGAACCTCGACAGCGAATTGCCGTATCTACATACAGTTTTCGGTCATTGATTGCGGCTCCTAAGTCCCGAGGCGGGGAGCAACCCAGACCGGGCTTAAGCCTCGATGACTTTGCTAGTACTGTAACTGCAAAGCTGAATGTCGCTGGCATCGAACCGTGGAGCGATCACTTGGAGTCAACTGAGCCGAAGTATGTGGATCATTTGGCTCAGTCCTTTCGGAATGCCGGACTGCGCGTCGTCAACATCCCGGTCGACGTGGGCGTTGTACTTTGCAGCAGTGCTGAACAGAGGCAGCAAGGCCTCGCACTGTACGAGAAATGGATTGATGCCGCCGTGATTTTGGGGTCCCCCAGCATACGGGTGCATCTGCCTCACGGGGAGCAGGGCGAGCAGATCCAGTGCTCAGTTGACTCTCTCAAAGCTTTAGCCAATTATGGACAATCTAAGAACATCGTCGTTAACTTGGAAAATGACGAACCTTCCATCGAACAGCCTGAGCGTATCGCACGGGTAATTACGACAGTAAACAGTCCGTATCTACGGGCATTGCCAGACTTTTGTAACTCGATGCTGATTAACAATGACGAAGGATACAACAACGGGGGCCTTCGAAAGTTATTTCCGTTGGCCTTTAATATCAGCCATGTGAAATCTATAGAAACCGATGAAGGCAGGGTAGTACGGGTTAATATCGACAGCATTTTCGAAATTGCGAAAAAGGCTAACTACCGGGGCTACTTTTCCATTGAGTGGGAGGGCACAGGTGACCCGTACCAGGAGACCAGCGCACTGATTTCTGCTAGCATTCGAAACCTTTCTTAGTTACTGAGATTCGCGCTGTGCGCTTTGTGATAGCCATCATCCTGTGTTTAGGTTTGTGGTCCGGCACTA
The DNA here is from genome assembly GCA_965214005.1 of Bryobacteraceae bacterium. Taxonomy (GTDB): domain Bacteria; phylum Acidobacteriota; class Terriglobia; order Bryobacterales; family Bryobacteraceae; genus Bog-105. The sequence goes on along the minus strand of CBDCAQ010000014.1, from coordinate 5,009,516 downwards.
GCGTGGCCCAAGAGCCCACCGGTGAGATTTTCGCCGTTGGACAAGCGGCGCTGTCTCGAGGCGACCTACCCGCAGCGGAAGCAGCGTTTCGCAAGGTGTTAGCCCGCGAACCCGAGTCAGTTCCGGCCCTAGCGAACTTGGGTGTCGTTGACATGAGACGTAAAAACTGGGCGGCAGCACTTCTAAAATTCAGAAAGGCTGAAGGCCTTGCTCCAAACAACTCTGGTGTGGAGCTTAATCTCGGTTTGGCATTATTTCGAATGCGACAATTTGAACCCGCAACCCAGCCTTTTCGTGCTGTTCTCGAACGCGATCCTACTTCTATTCAAGCCAAATATCTTCTGGGACTGTGCCTGTTCGCAACTGAAAGGTACGGCCAAGCCGCTGACGCGCTAACCCCGCTATGGGACCAACAGAAAGATCAGATGGCCTACCTTTATATGTTAGCGATGTGCGCGAGTAAGGCCAATCGCGAGCCCTTAGAAAAACAGGCTCTTGCGCAGTTGTACAAAATCGGCAACGGATCTGCTGAGTACCATCTATTTCTTGGTCGAGCTTGGTTGATCAGGCAACATGCAACTGAAGCTGAACGAGAGCTCAAAGAGGCCGCGCAGCTAAACCCTAAGTTGCCCTACGTGCATTATAGTTTGGGGACTATCTACGCCGACGCTAAGAAATACGAGGCTGCGAAGGACGAATTTCTCGCCGACGCTACCAATGAGCCGGATCTTGATCTTGATTACTTGAACTTAGGTAATGTGTACTTAGCCTTGGGGGATCAGAAACACGCCAAGGTGAACTATCTCGAGGCACTGCGCCTTAACACCCGTTCTGTTGCAGCCCTGCTTGGCATAGCCAAGATTGAGAGAAGTGAGAGGCTGCTGAGTAGCGCGTTGGCACGACTTGACGTGGCGGCAAAGATTGAACCTGACTATGCGAGCGTTCATTACCTACGGGCTCAACTACTCAGTAAGGCAGGACGGACACGCGAAGCTGCCGCCGAGTTCGCAATTTCTGCAAAGCTCAGACAATCTCACGCGAACCAATTGGAGGAGGATGTTGTCGGCACTAACCGCTCAGTCGATACTCAAATGGCCATGCCGCAATGAGTGGATACCGTCTAACGTTTTGGATCTACGTTTAGACGTAGTCTAGGGTCAACCATTCAGGAATTAACTACACGTCAATTCGATATATCTTAAGGCAACCGTCGAGTTGTTCACGATGACTCCGGTGTCGATACCGATAACCGAAATTCGTAAATCAAAACAGGGCCTAAGTGAGTTACTAAGGCCCTGTTTTCCTTTAAAAGCTGGTTGCTGCGGATCGAACCCAATGGTTCGTAGCGTTGCAACTGTAGATATATGACGTGTCGGACGTTACTTGGCCAGCAATGCAGGTGCTGTTCGAAGACACCGGGGCAGACCCTGGGCGAGTTGCAACTGTACCTGCGCCGCTTATGGCGAGAGTGCCTGGACCAGTGCGGCTGAGGTATGTGTCACCCCATACAAGGTAAGCACCCGTTGCGAGATAAAGCGCATATTGGCCTAGCGCGTTTCCGTATGGCCCTATACTTGCGGCAGTAGTCTTCGTGACTTGGTCAACCCAAGAGTAAAATGCGCTGCCGGATGTTCCAACCTTCCAAGCGTGAGCAGTATTGCCCGACCCGTAAACCGGAAACAAAGTGTTTGACGCAACTGAAAGATCCCCGTTCACGGATCCGGATGTAGTCAGGCCAGCATAGGGTACTGCGCCTGTGATTAATGAGACAATGCGATTTGCAAAGTCCTGTGCACCGGCATCCGTAGCGTGAATGTTATCCATCAAAATTCCGTTTGCGGTGAGCGCGGTCGGTGAATTAGACCAAAAGCTAGACATGTCCAGCAATTCACAGTTTGTGGTGCTGGACTGAAGAGCCGTAAGAGCATTCTTGATCATCGTTGGTGTAAGCGGTGAACTTCCACCGTTGTTAAAAATCGATGTGGTCCAAGGATTAATCAACAAGATCGGAACAGAACCCATACCCGGATACGTTCTGATCGTACTTATGATGTTTGAGACTGCGGTTGAATACTGCGCCTGTGTGGTGACGGTATCGGGGAATCCCGTCGAAATGTGTGTATCGTTAGTGCCTAGGTCGATCACCACCATCTGAACCCCGCCAGGAATGAGGGGAAGGAATGCTAACTGGTTCGGATCGGACGAAAATGCCGCAGTGATTGCTCCTGGCTTAGCATAATCGTGAACCGATAGACCTTGGTTGCCAACCGACCATTCGCCGCCATAAAGATAGCAGCTCCCGGTTGTCGGCGCAGCAATTCTCAGGGTGTGACCCGCTAGCTGAGGCGTAATGCCCGAGTAAGGTGCTGAAATCGCTGTATACGAAGCCGTAGCTCCGGATCCGAAGGTTCCCATTCCAACAGGTGTTCCTGCCGGGTCTAGCGTTACGGTGCAGCCTGTGCCCGAGTCTGTGAACGTAGCCCCGTACAGTGTAACCGTGTCGCCCACACCGTTGAACTCTACGTAATTGCCACTGCCGGTAATTTGTATTAGCGCTGAATTTGCGCCGTATCCTGCGAACGATCCGGTTTGATAAGGGCCAACAGGAGCCGGTGATCCTGGCGTTATCGTGCTGCCAGAGGCCGTAAGCGTACCCCCCATCACCCAACCTTCACGAGGTAATGTTGAGACTCCGTTGCCAAAGCCGCCAATCACGGGAACAAGCCCAGTACCGTGACGGTAGGCGCCGTTATTGTTGAGCAGTCGCGCCATGATGTTGGGGGTAGTATTAGCGGCGCTGGTAGGACCTTGAGGGCAGCCGGCCTGTGAACACGACATAATTGAGTCACCGATGACCACAATGTTGGTAACTGAAGGTCCTTTGATGCTTGACAAGACGCCAGAGAATGTTGACTTCGGCAGGGTTCCTTGAACGTACTTGGCATCATTCGTAAACGTGCTCACAGTGTTCGGAATCGTCGGTATTACGGGAAACGGCTTGAGTGTAGCGTCTCCCGCCAAATAGGTGGATGAATTCTGCGTACCAGAGAACAAGCTGAGAACGTCCGTTGTTGCTGCCGGTGTAAAGGATGTTCCAGTCGACTTCACCAAGCCCGAAACGGCCGGAACGGTCGGTATCACTGGAAACGTCTTTAGTGTTCCATCTCCCGCCAAGTAACTGGACGGCCCTTGTGTCCCTGTAAATAGAGTAAGAACATCCGAAGCTATGGCATTCGCCGTAGCATTACCGGTTCCGGTTGTTTTCACAATACCCTGTGAACCTGTTGTGCTCAAGCTCGCTGCTTGCGCCGCGGCCAGAGCCGTAGCCAAGGTGGCCGACGTTGCATAATTAGCGTCATTTGTGAACGCACTTACGTTTGTAGGGACAACGGGTGCCGGTTTCAGTGTTCCGTCCCCAGCGACGTAAGTACCTGGTGATGGTGCTGATCTAAACACATTTAGAATGTCGTTCGCTGTCGCCGGTGCTGTTGTATTGGCACCGGTATATTTGATCAATCCAGTTGATCCCGGTGCGGCGAGACCGCCACCGCCACTGCCTCCTCCGGAGGAGAGAGCTACTGGCTGAATTCGATTCAGCGTAATGGGTGTGTTGCTAGTGGGGACACTCCAGACGTTGCTAACTGGATTTCCCGCATTGGTGACGTACGACACCGTGTAGAACGTGCCCTGTGGCGTCATCTTGTCGGTCGGAGTAAGACTTACGTTCAGATTGCCGCCAGTGACAAGAACAGATTGCTTTCCGGCGGCAACGGTTGTGTTTCCAACCTGATACGCGGGCCACATGATATAGACCGTGCCGCTAAACGGTGTGCCATCCGGATTATTTAACGTGTCCTGAATAGTCGTGAATGGAAGGGTCTGTTGGGCCGTCAAAAGCGCTGAAACGGCCAAAATGCAGGCCAGTAAAGACGACGAGACCTTAGATGGATTTCTCATGTTAGTCATTCACCGCCAAAGAAATTTGAGTTGAAGTACCCGGGAGTCCGTTCAAGAACAACGAACCGCGCAGGTAGTTGTTAGGCGAACCGACTCGCGCGTCCGCCCACGTCTGCGACATAGAAAAGCCACCCGCTGTAACAGGTCCCACGACGGAGAATGTTGGTCCTGGTTGTGCGGTCAAAAAGGCCCCGTCTACAGCATCGATTACTTGCGCCCGTACACTGGCATTCGCGCTCAACGAATTAATGTAGAGCTTTATTCGACAGTTGCCAGCGGGGTTAGTGTAGATAGTGTTGTCGACTAATACCGGTGCAGATTGAAAGCCGACGTGTTGAGCCGACCCTCCAGCGGTGTACGATCCGTTTCCGCCGGAGCTGTTGAGTGTGAATGAGTTTGAGCTTGCAATCGTAACAACAAACGTGCCGTTTGCTGCTTGATTACCGCCCACACCATTAATAAACACGATGTCCCCTGTTTCCAGGCCATGCGCGACCGTTGTCGTTATGAGAATTGGAGCGGAATTACTCGCCCCAGTAATTGTTGAGTTAAGCTGCAAAGTTTTCGCTTTACTACTTAGAATGAAAGTTTCCACTTGGTTAATCCCTCGATTCCCAATCAGCGGGTGAGACCGCGGACCCAGCCAGCCAGAACCGGCGCGTTAGGGAAACGCGCTAAACTCAGCAATCAAGGCTGGCGGTGTTTGTCTTTACGAACACTATTAGGAGCGAGGTGCAGTTTGCACTAGTTGGGCTCAGCAAGGGCTCTTAAGCGCCTGATAACGCAACTACTTGCGAGTTCGCTAAAATCGCGCAACTGTTGTGAACGGCCCGGCGAGGCGCAGTCCCAAAAACAAGTAACTCAACTTGTTATCGCGTCAGTTCTGAGTTAGTGGGGCCGAGCTAGTGGTGCTACGAGCCGCATCATATTGAAACCCAAACTAGACAATTGAGTGTCCTACACACTTATGATGAAAGCACTCGTTTGGCACGGCAAGCACGACGTCCGAGTAGATACAGTTCCTGAACCTAAGATCTTGGATTCAGGGGATGTCATCGTCAAGGTCACCTCGACAGCCATCTGCGGCTCAGATCTCCACCTTTACGACGGCATGATGCCGACCATGGAAGAAGGTGACATTCTCGGTCACGAGCCTATGGGCGAAGTCGTAGAAGTTGGAAAATCAGTGACAAAACTGAAAATCGGCGATCGGGTTGTGATTCCTTTCACAATTGCTTGCGGAGTTTGCCGGTTTTGCAAGATGGGACTGACGTCTTTGTGCGACACGTCTAACCCGAATGCAGAGATCGCCCGGAAGATGATGGGACAATCGCCCTCGGCATTATTTGGGTATTCGCATATGCTCGGAGGCATCCCTGGCGGCCAAGCTCAGTATCTCCGGGTACCCTACGGCGACGTTGGGCCAATTAAGATTTCCGCAGAATTATCGGACGAGCAAGTTCTGTTTTTATCCGACATTTTTCCGACCGGGTATATGGCAGCAGAAAATGCTCAGATCCAGAAAGGCGACACCGTGGCCGTTTGGGGCTGCGGTCCCGTAGGTCTGTTTGCAATCAAGAGCGCGTGGATGTTTGGAGCGGGCCGTGTCATCGCAATCGACGGTGTGCCCGAGCGCCTCCAGATGGCTCGGGACTGGGGTAAGGCCGAGATCATCGATAACACGACTGAAAAAGTACAGGAACGGCTGATGGAAATGACAGGAGGCCAAGGTCCAGACAGTTGTATTGATTCTGTCGGCACCGAGGCCCACAGCACTGGGACTGTTGATGCTGTGCTGGATCGAGCCAAAGAAGCCGTCATGCTGGGCACCGATCGCCCTCACGTTTTGCGAGAAATAATCATGTGCTGCCGTAAAGGCGGAACTCTGTCTGTGCCTGGCGTGTACATAGGCATGCTCGACAAGGTTCCTTTTGGTGCTCTCATGAACAAAGGCCTGACTCTAAAGACCGGTCAGACTCACGTCCATCGTTATCTGCAGCCGTTGCTAAATAAAATCGAAGCGGGAGAGATTGATCCGTCGTTCATCATTACGCATACTGTCTCGCTTAATGACGCTCCAGAGATGTACAAGACGTTCCGCGATAAGAAGGATGGTTGTATCAAGGTGGTGCTGAAACCTCAAGCGGCCTAGTTGCTGTACTGCTTTTGGCAAGCTGAGGTTCAGTCTTAGCAATTTGATACGCGGGTGTGAACTCTCCAAGAATCACACCCGTTAGCCGCAGAACAGCTTAGTCGCGGGTGCTGGTTCTGTGCAGCAGAGGGCTCCCCTAAGATCCTGAATCGTTAGCAGCGTGTGTGGTAGCGTCTTCGTGAGCAAGGCTCTCGCGGCCTGCCGAAGTTGCCGCTTTAGCTGTTCGACATTCCAGCTCATGACTGGAAAGTTCGGGTTCGGTGTTGAAGTAGCGCCCGCATCCGCTGCAACGGAATTGATTTGTGTTCGGCCCCGCGAGACGGCCCGTTATCGGATGGTTCTCGTCATCGCCGAAGGCGCCTGAGACCGGCTGAGCTCCGCGTCCAGCACCGAACTCTGGTCGCGATGCAGCTAGCTTTTCAGCCGTTGAATGCTTGCCCGACTTATTGGACGTCTGCAGGTCAGCAATGGCTAGATCCGCATCACTTACATTCTCGTCTCCTGAATCTGGGTGATTACTTCTTACGCTTCGATCTGAATCCGGCGCGTTGTTCTTGTCGTTCATAGATTGTATGCCCGCAACGTCTGATTGATTTAGCAGGAACGTCGTTACGGTAGTTGGTGAAAACGCGTAGAAGACACAGGAGTCCACCGTTGTCTCACTTGTCCAATGCAGTCACGACAGCTTCAAAGAATTCCTGGTCAACCACCGGAGTGGACCCGGTCGGCTTCGCACGTGCACTCCAGACCACTATGACCACTTTATGTCTTGGATTGATATAGATGAATTGGCCGAAGATGCCGATGGCCTCGAACGCGCGTTGGCTTACAGGACCGGCTTGCTGCCCGAAGCTCCACCACATGTACCCGTAATTGACCAAGCGGCCGCCGACTTGCTTGGGCAGTCCGGCATCCGGAAACCATCCAGCAGGGACTACCTGTTCACCGGCCGCGTTTCCGCCGTTCCTTACGAATTCTCCAAAGCGACCATAGTCACGCAAAGTAGCACTGAACCCGCTCCCGCCTACTTCTAAGCCGTTAGGTGACTCAAGCCACCAAGTAGCATCGGCCTCCATACCAAACCTTGTCCAGATCTTTTCTGACAGGTACTGGGCTAGAGGGCGTTTGATAGCAGCGTGCAGGAGGGCGCCCAACACATGTGTTTCACCAGTACTGTAATTCCATCTCGTGCCCGGTTGAGCCGCCCTCGGAAGCGTCCCCATGAACTTCAAAATGTTACCCGGGCGCTGTTCTATTTGAAGCTCCAGCATGTGTCGACGGTCTGAGGTTGGGTCTGTATACGTTTCGTTCCAGTCCACTCCGGACGCCATTTGAACAAGGTTCCTAATCGACACCCCTTGATAGGCGCTGTTGAGCAGCTGCGGTAAGTACTTAGTAACTTGATCGTCGAGACTGCCGATATGACCATCCTTGATAGCTGCACCGAGCAGGGTAGAGCTTATCGATTTAACGAGCGACCAGGAGACCCAATGCGTCCTGTTTGTGTTGCCCAAAGTGTATTGCTCAAGCACGATCCTTCCATCCTTCAATACGAGCAGTCCGCTGACGCGGTTCAATGACATGTAACTGTTAAGTGATTGCTGCCTCCCGGCCGACGTAAACGAGATATCTAGGAGTTGCTTGTTGCTGGTGGGCAGTGGAAATGGGGAGCGGCCATGCGGGACAATTCGTGATGGAAACAGCTTGTCGATATGGCGGAAAGTTTCTACCTCGGTTTCGAGACTGAGCCGTCCGTCGTACACATCGCGAACCGAGCCGATTTTTTTCTCTGGCTCAAAGGCGTGTATCGGAATAAGCGCGAACAGTAGGGCGGATAAGGAGAGAAAGCTGATGAACTGGGTCCGGTATGGCACGAAAGGATTATCGCTTTTCTCGCTGAATGGCAAGTAGTAAGTCAGGATCAGGAATGTCTGCCTTCGTGACAAGTCTGACAGCCCGTCGAGGCCTCCTTCTTCTGATGGCAAGCAACGCAGCCGCCCATGGTTGAGGCGTTTGTAACTCTCGTAATAACATTCATTGACGAGACGTCGCCATGGCACGAGTCGCACCCCGTGTGCGCATCCAGATGCGTACGATGGTTCCAAAAGACCCAATTCGGCAGATGATAGATCGATACCCAGGGAACGTCCTGCTTGTTCCTGGCGTACTCTGCCAGACGTTGCACGGCAGGTTTGTCATTCGCAATCGAGACATGGCACTGCATGCATTTCGCAGCAGAGGGTAAAGTCATTGCTTCACCAGGATCCGGATTGGGATGACAATCCTTGCACTTCAGTGCAAGCGCAATGTGCCTCTTGTGACTGAATGGAATCGGCTGAATAGCTTCTTGGGAAAAGGCAATCGTACAAAACAAGAGACTGAGGAACAGCCTCATGTCAGGCCTTGCTGGATCAGAATCTCACCGACGGCCCTATTAGCTTCGTCGATAGCCTGATTCGTGAATGCCGCAGCCCCCGCATCCGAGTTTGCGATCGTTACTCGGCCAAACCGCTTTCTACCAATCACGTGCGGGCGTTGCTCCTGAGGAATATCAGGATCAGCTAGCGTATCGTAAGTGTACGCATAGCCATATGGCCAGCGATTCACAGTGATTGCCAACATATCCCTCGCTGCATCGAAGCCGCCTGGCGATAGCATGCGGCTCATCTGGCGACGGATTTCGAATTCATGCTGCTCGAAAGTCATGCTCAACAACTCTTGTTGACCAGCCCGATTCTGCTCCTTTCTCGGTAAACCTGGCTTGTTCGGGTTCCGCACCATGTGAACGAGAATCGGTTCTTCCGGCTTGCCGACGCCGTTGTACCCGCCCGGTGTGGTGCCTGGATCTAGTTCGACGTCCTGGTAGTACATGCAAGGCGAACTGATGTTCGAAACGCCGAGATTCTGGAAAGAAGTCCATTGCCGCAGAAGGACGTTGGTGTACATCATCGGAACCTTGACAGGATAGGCCAAGGCCCGTTTCTGGGTGTCTGGGATTTCAGGCATGAGGGCCGGAATCAAAGCGTTATAGCACGCCAGTATGCAATAAGAACTTCGAACTACGTAAGTCTTCCCATTTCGTAGATAGGCCACCCTCACTGTGCGCGAATGCTCCGGATCACCATTGTCGTGCTGAACACGAACTGCAACGCTGCCGAGCCGAATTCGTACGCTCGCATGTTCGCGATCGAGATCATTGTAGTCAGCGTGAGCTTGAACGATAGTGTCCATCGATTGCTGTCCAGGAATGGCGGTTGGAACCAGCTTCGAAACGAGCAGTCTTGCGATTGAGGCATTGCCATCAGGGAAGTGAAGAAAGTAGGAACCTTCGTTGAAGCTTTCGCCGAACTTGAGATGCAGACCATTGAAGCCGGGTGCTCCATTCTTTGCGGCTTCCAATGCAGGCATTGTGTCGACCCGCTTGTTGTTCCGGCCACCATTGCCCATGAAGAATGGCAACGCATCCGGACTCACCTTCGCGATATCACGCAGGAACTCAAGGTGGCTGATCTTAGCCAGCTTTGCAATTTTCTGGTCAGCGCTGAGCTCGGACAAATAATCCGGGTTCTTGCCATACACACGAGTCAGGTCTGTACGGGCCACGTCAGACAACGGCGCTTTGGCAAAGAAGGATGCTTGATGCGGGTTGCCGGGCACAAGGCGGTCCTGCCCAAAATGTTCTTTGTCGAAAAACGTGCCATGAAGTAAGTTGTAGCTGTCGAGTTGCCGATTAGTGATCTGCTCCTGCCGCGAAACATTAACGCCCAGTTCTTCGATCAGGGCTTTGGCCGCAAAGCTATACGGGTAGGGGGTGGCGATTGCCATTGTGCCACCATAGCCGACATAAGTTCTGCCATTATGCGTGAACTCGTTGCGTTTGGCATGGCCACCAAAATCATCGTGGTTGTCGAGAATAAGAATGCGGCTCTCAGGCCCGAGCGCAGTCCTGTAGAAGTGCGCAGCCGAAAGCCCCGAGATGCCGGCCCCTACAATGACCAAATCGTAGTTTTCAGTGACGTCCGCATCGTTCAATTGCAAGTGAGCATATTTGCCCGCTTGCATGGGACCGAACTCAGCGATTGCCGATGGGATGTTACCGCGCAACCCGGAACGTAGAGGGGAATAATTTTCGGAGTCAGCCGACTGACCTAGCGGTCGAGTAATAACCGGAGAGGCTACTAATTTTGCAGCAGTGCCGGTAAGGCCGACGGCGACGCCACTCAAAAAGTCGCGGCGCGCTATGGGCCGGTTCATTCCAAGATCTTCGTACTCACTAGACATTTTTATTGATTCTCACATCAGAGATCAACAGGAGGCACGCCAGCATACGGCCAGACCAGAATTGGCGAAGAGAGTAACAAACCAAAGTGTCTACGAAAGCTGGATGTTTCATCTTGCAGTTTCGGCAGTCGTTACGGTTCCCACAACTGCCGAACTCGCCGGCAATTTCTCAGGCATGCAACTCCACCCCTCCCCAAAACCCAGTCACAACAATCTGCGCTTGTAGTTTCATCAACTTAGCAGAAATCGCTTTTTCGGCCATTGTATACTCCTCTCGAAAGCCGTCCGGGTGTCACTCCCGTGCGGCTTTTTGTATTTCTAAAACCACGTTAGGAGTTACTCATGTCCTCACCCGCACAAATTGCCGCCAATCAAGAGAACGCCCAGCTCTCAACCGGTCCCAGGACCGAGGAAGGCAAATTGGCTTCGTCTCGTAATAACCTGCGTACCGGCCTAACCGGCTCCTTTGTCCTCCTCGAGTCCGAGTCCGCCGCCGACTTCGCCGACCTCCAAGACTCGCGGACCGCCGAGCATCAGCCGTCCACTCCAACCGAATTGCTCCTCGTCCAACATCTGGCCGAGCACTCTTGGCTCACCGACCGCGCTCTCCGCCTTCAGACCTCCTGCTTCGACGCCGAAGGCATCCCGGACGACAAGCGGCTCGCACTCTATTTGCGCTATCAAACCACGCATCAGCGAGCATTTCACAAGTGCCTCAACGACCTGCTCCGCCTCCGAGCCGAACGTCGCCGCTCCGAAATTGGGTTCGAATCGCAAAAAGCCAAAACCGCCGCCGAGACCCGTAAAGACGAGCTTCATCAAGCCCGTATCCGCAACCTCACAGCCCGTTCTGAGAACCTCGAACTCGATACAGACATCCGCGGCTCGGTCGAAGCTCCACTCCCCGGCCACGCCAAGTTCTCTTTCAGCTTTCTCAAACAGGTCATCAGTCAAGCCCTCGTCGAAACCGCCCGCGAATGCGAAGCTCATCCCGAACTCACAGACATCTTCTTCGAAAAGAAGGCCGCCTAACTATTGCTTACTCAGCCCCACCCACGTCTCGAAATTGGTCCGGAACATCCTCGTGATGTCGCGACGAATCTCTTCGCGTGTGACAGGTCGGCCATCTTCAACCAGCAAGCTATAAGTGTTCGTCAGAATCGGCGCAAGCGTTCGCCGTGTGTTGCGCCACTTGTAAACTACTTGTTCCAGTACGCGTGCGTCCGAATGCTGCGGTATGAAGCTCGAGCCCAGCATCTCGATCCGCTCCCGCGTGATCTCTTCCACAATCGAAGGATTGTTCAGGAACCACCAACAACCAAACGGCAGCAGATTCGCAAACTTCCGTGCATAAACGCAAAGCTCGAACTGATTCTCTCGGCTGAGCACGCTCACTAAATATCGGTTTTTCGGGAACTCGCGACAAAGATGTTCCAAGCTCCGCAAATCTGCTCTGCCGGCACCATCGCCCGCCAGCCTGATCGCCGGATTCACCTTGCGCCTGACGCCAATCATCAGCGAAAGCGGGATTCCCTGTTCCTGGCACGCCGGCAACACGACTTGCTCCAGCAATCGCGCCCGGACACTGTCTTCCGGGAATTGAAAACTATCCGGCAGGGACACGGCCATGTACACCGGCTTCATAGTGCGACTCCAGTGATCGACAAATCGCCGAACTTCTCGCGCCGACTTCCCCGAAAATTGCGCATCAACCTGGTAGCCCTGTGCTTGCAAAAGCTGCCAAGAATCCGACCAGCCGTTCAAGAGTCCGTCAAGCCGAATAGCCGCATGAAACGCAGTATCACCTGCCGGGCCCTGTTTCCATAGCTCGGCTTCTTGCTCATCCAGTGGGTCGTTCGTCATCACCGCTTCGCTGATGCCGGCAAGGCCGAAAACATTCTGGATATGCGATTCCACCTGCTGATCGGCGAAAAAGGCCCGCGCTTCCGACAAGTCCGTACTGTACGTCGGCAAATCGAAAGCCTTCAAAACCGCAACCACGCCACGAGTCGCCTCTGAAATCGGCAGGTTCTGAACGAAAAGTGCCCGCCAGATAGCGTCTGCTTTCTCGGGCTTCGTCATCGCCCAATATTGGTCAGGCGTAACTAACGACGACCGGAACAACTCGGCCTCCAGATAGTGATACGTCAACAGTTCATCAATGCCCCACAGCCCTAAACGACCAAGCGATGGTCTATAGAGGTGCGTATGAATGTCAATAAACGGAATCGCCCGCAGCTCTTGCTCAACAATGCCTTGCAACTGCTCAGCCGGCAGTGGATCTGTCTCAAGGGCCAGCATCTTATCCGACGATTCCACGCCGGCTTTCAAGTTGCTTTGGGTCATAGCACTAAGTATTCACACCTGACGCAAGGAATCCCCCGTCAACCACAATGCATTGTCCGGTGATGTAGCTGGCCGCATCCGACGCCAGCAGAATTGCCGCACCGGTCAACTCGCTGGCAGACCCGAACCGCTTCATCGGCGTCCTCATTAGCAACTCGCGCCCCCGATCAGTCGAATCCAGCAGCTGTTTATTCAGATCCGTCCGAAACACGCCCGGCGCAATTGCGTTCACACAAATGCCCTCGGTCGCCCACTCAATCGCAAGACTTCGAGTCAATGACAGAACAGCCGCCTTCGACGCCGCATACGCCGTCACTTCTTTCAGAGCCACAAACGAATTTAGCGAGGCGATATTGATGATCCGCCCCCGTCCCGACCTCACCAGCATTGGGTAAAAAATTTGGCAGGCGCGCAAGATACCGGCCGTATTGGTCTCAAACGTGTTCGCCCATTCCTGGTCCGAAACAGTCAGCGTCGGCTTCCGCGCAATCTGACCGGCTGAGTTCAACAGAATGTCGAGGCTTCCGAACTCCCGCTCCACTTGCACCGAGAGTTGGTGAACTGAATCCCGGTTCGTGACATCGACAGCGAAGCCCTTTGAACGACGGCCGAGTTTCTCGATTTCAATGCTGACTTCTTCGGCGAGTGTTTCGCGCCGCCCTGCTGCGATCACATCCGCCCCCGCCCGAGCAAGCTCCATAGCGAGTGTTCGACCGATGCCCGACGTTGCGCCGATCACCAGAGCCGTGCGGCCTTGAAGACTTAAAAGTGGATGCATGTTTTTGAGTTAGCTCTGCAGGAATACAGGCTTGATATGGCGTTCGAACAAGTTCTCGGTTACGTTGCGACTAATCGACGGTTCGAATTTGTCCAGCAACTCGAGATACCGTGGACCCATCTTCGCAGCCACCTTAAAACCAACATGCAGCAGTTGCCGAAAGCTGCTGTTAAAGCATGGGTTGCTCTGGTCATGGCGCAGGGTCGATACGAACCTCTCCGCCGACCAGCTGTCGACATCTTTCGGATCGGGTAGCTTGGCCGGATCAATGTCGATCACGCTCGCATACGGTCTACATAGTTCCTCGCGATGATCGTAGGCCGTCGCATAAACTTCTTTCGTCAGCGCCAGCCCTTCCTCGCCACCTTCCGCCAGCCCGATTAGCTCTTCCAGCCACGTCGTGCCTGCTGTCTTCAAATGCACACCGGCATCGAACTTCTTGAGAGTGTCTCGAATCGGTCGATAAATCGAGAACTTGTCGCTCCCTGAATGAACGCTCAGCTTCAAATTGGGCAGAAAGCCGTACGACTTGATCGCATAGGCAATCACCGCCACATCGTCTGAGAATTCAAGTGCGAACTGCTCCAGGTCGCCCTGGTAATCAACGCCCTTGTTAAACCGGCCTGTAAACTTAGGCGCTATCGTTTGAATCGGGATCTTCTCATCTGCAATCGCGGCTAAGATGATCAACAGCTCCACCGGCGTCTGCGGCTTATCGGTTTCATCCATCGACATTTCAGTAATGAATGTTCCCGCGCCCTTCTGCGCCTCAATCTTCTTGTAGATTCGGCTTGCCTCACTTACGGCGGCCAGGTACTTCGCACCAACATCTCGAACCACCTCCCGGCTCAGCGGCACCGTTGCCGAAAGTCCAGGAATCGTCAGCGGGTTGTGCAGCTCAGTATGACGACTCGCAAACGCCTCTACCTTCCCCGCATCAACCGGTTTGCCAATCCAATCGGCTACGTCGATCGTGTAAAAGTCGCAAGGCGTCAGGAAGCGGTCAACGGTGTCAAAGTTGATGTGGTCAGCATCCAGGTGATACGGCTTAGTCCACCCAAGCTTGGTCACTGCTGCGTCTGCTGCAACCCGCGTGCCCGTCGGTTCTGAACCGATAATCGTGTGCTCCCGATTTGACTTGTTCCAGACAGGAATCACATCGATGCCGTACTGTTTCGCCGAAGCGATACAGGCACTGAGCTGAGCTTCGGCCTCGTGCGCGAACCGGTCCCCAACTCCAATTGAATATTTACTGAGCACTACGTTTTCAGGCATGCGATACGACCTTGTGAGATCTTACTGTATTCCAGCCGTCGGCGAACGCTGAGGAAACAGCTAGTTCAGCGTCAAAGTAAACTACAATCAATGACCTTCGAAGAGTTAGAAAGAGAGTATGTTGCGCTCCGACAGCAAGCGGAAGCTGTGCGGAGCTATCTTTGACGCCCCCGCCAAAAAGAAAAAGTTAAACGAACTAGAAGTCGAGATCTCTGTCCCCGATTTCTGGAATAATCCCGAAAAAAGCCAGCGCATCATGCAAGAGCGCAAACGGCTTGAAGAAGGCATCCAGAGTTCCACGTCCGTCACCACCGCCGTGTCTGATATCGACACCTTGTTCGAACTGGCAAAAGAAGGCGAGAATGTCGCGGGCGATCTTGAGCGCGACATGAAGTCGCTGACCGGTAAGTTGGAGCAGCTTGAAACCGGCATGCTTCTATCCGGCGAAAACGATGCGCGCGATGCCATCGTCATTATCCATCCCGGAGCGGGTGGAACCGAAAGTCAGGACTGGGCCGAGATGCTGCTGCGCATGTATCTGCGCTGGTCCGAACGCAATGGCTTTAAAACTGAAATTACTGATCGGCTCGAAGGTGAAGGCGCAGGCATCAAGTCGGTCACGTTCGAAATCAACGGTGAGAATATATACGGCCGATTGCAGGCCGAAGTCGGCGTTCATCGGCTTGTCCGCATTTCGCCCTTTGATTCCGCAGCCCGGCGGCATACATCCTTCGCATCGGTGTTCGTCTATCCGCAGATCGATGACGAAATCAAGATTGACCTTCGCACGGAAGACCTGCGCGTCGATACCTTCCGAGCTAGTGGAGCAGGCGGCCAGCACGTCAATCGAACCGACTCGGCCATCCGCATGACGCACATACCCACTGGCCTGGTTGTGCAGTGTCAGAATGACCGGTCACAGCACAAGAATCGCGCTAGTGCGTTGAAACAAATGCGCGCCAAGCTGTACGAGTACGAGTTGGATAAAAAGAGGGTCGAAGATCGAAAGCTTGAGGACACCAAGCTTGAGATCAACTTCGGTAGCCAGATCCGCAGCTATGTTCTGGCGCCCTATCGCATGGTCAAAGATCATCGGACGAAGCTGTCCATCGGCGACGTCGATCGTGTTCTTGACGGCGATATCGATCCTCTCTTGCATGCCTATTTGGTGTGGCGCAAGACGGGCAGGATCGCCGGTGACGACAGTAAAGACGAGTTGCCGGATTAGCGTGGCTATCGTCGAAGCTTCGAACGAAAACTTATCTAAAGCAGCTGAACTTATTCGCAATGGCGGCCTAGTCGCCTTTCCAACTGAAACTGTCTACGGATTGGGCACAAATGCCCTTGACCATGACGCGGTTCAGCGCATTTACTTCGCGAAGGGACGACCTTCAACCAGTCCTCTCATTGTGCATGTGGCCGACGTTGCCATGGCTCGGTCGCTCTCTTCTGCTTGGCCAGAGATGGCCGAAAAGTTAGCTCTCCGTTACTGGCCCGGGCCACTGACGCTGGTGGTCCCAAAAGCCAGCGCCATCCCAGGTATTGTGACCGCCGGTTTGATGTCAGTGGGGCTTCGCATTCCCGCGCATCCCGTGGCGCTTGAACTGATTCGTCGGGCAGGCGTTCCCATTGCGGCTCCTAGTGCAAACCGTTTTATGGCGATATCGCCCACAACGGCCCAGCATGTGGAAGCCAGTTTGGGCGACAAAGTTGACATGATCCTGGACGGCGGCCCGACTAGTGTGGGCATCGAATCAACCGTCGTGTCATTCGCCCGCGAGACTCCCGGCGTCTTACGCCCCGGAATGATCTCTCATGAGGAGTTACTACTCCCGCTGATTCAAGCTGAGGGCATTTCGGAAGCACCCGGTCAGCATGAAAAACATTATTCGCCAAGAACGCCTTTCTACTTATTGAACAAAGGCCAAAGCCCGCCCCAAGGTTGCGGCTACGTAATACTTACCCCGGAATCACCCGCTCGCTTCGCGGCTGAACTATACGCAACGCTGCACAAGGCCGACGCACAAGGCTTTGAGTGGATCGCAGTCGAGACCCCGCCCGACACGCCCGAATGGGCCGCAGTGAATGACCGGATCAAGCGCGCAGCTTGCAGACGTGATTAGTGGCTCTGAGCCAATCGAAGCTCGTCCTCCAACTCGTAAATCCGGTCATCAACGGTTTTCGTCGGCTTCGAAGCTCCACGCAAAGCTTCCAGCTTTTTACGCTGAGCCTCCAGTTGGCGTTCGATCGCTTTGACCTTCGGCGACGGAGGTCGCGGTGGTTCGACAACGGGCGGCGCAGAAACGGTCTTGCCCCGCTTTGCGACGAATTTCTTGGGACGCGACGGAATCGCTACTTTTTCGCCAAAGTCTTCGAGCAGTTCGCGCTGCAGCTGAAGCAGTTGCCCGGCGAGATCGTTGAAGCGCGCTAGCAACTCCTTCTTAGCCTGGTTGCGCAGCTTCAAATAACTAGTCTTTGCTTCACGGTATTGATCGATTGTGCTGGGCATCGAAGAACCTTTAGAGTAACCGGAATCGCCTTCTGGAGAGCAAGGGCGAGAGGTCAAGGGAGAATGGACATTAGTGGCACTACTTCTTAATGCGCGAGAGCTGTCCAAGCGATACGGCGCGAACGCGCTGTTCCGGGACATTTCGCTAACAATTTCAGATGGCGAACGCCTTGGCCTTATCGGACCGAACGGCTCCGGCAAGAGTACTCTGCTCGAGATCCTTGCTGGCAAACGCGAACCGGACAGCGGCGAGGTCGCTTTACGCAAAGGCACACGCTTGGCTTATATTGCCCAGGACTCAGTCTTTACGCCAGGTGAAAGCATTCGCGACATCATTCATCGAGCACTTGAAACAGCCGGAGTGCCGGACAGTGAACGCCAAGCACGAGAGGCCGACACTCTGGGCCGTACCGGATTCGTAGACTTCGATGCAGAAGCAGCAACTCTCTCCGGAGGTTGGCGCAAACGTCTAGCTATCGCCGAAGCATTGGTTCTGGGACCCGATCTTCTGTTGCTCGATGAACCCACAAACCATCTCGATTTAGCAGGCATCGATTGGCTCGAGAAGCTGTTGGTGAACGCCCGGTTTGCATGCGTTGTGGTCAGCCACGACCGGTACTTCTTAGAGAACGTCGTGACCGAAGTGGCGGAGCTTAATCGCGCCTACTCCGGCGGTCTCTTCCAAGCGGCCGGCGTTTACAGCTACTTCCTTGAGAAGCGCGAGGAACACTTTGCGGCTGAGTCGAAGCGGCAAGACTCACTGCAGAACCGCGTCAAAACCGAAATTGAATGGCTGCGTCGCGGGCCCAAAGCACGCGCCACGAAAGCCAAAGCCCGCATCGATACTGCCAACAGCATGATTGCCGAATTGGCGGACATGAACTCAAGAGCCCGCACCTCAACGGCCAATCTCGACTTCACCGCCACCGATCGCAAAACGAAACGGCTCGTGGTCTTAGATCAAGTTAGTTATTCCATCGACGATCGTCTCTTAGTTGACAAGCTGAACTTTATCCTCACTAATGGAATGCGTGTTGGCCTGGTCGGACCCAACGGAAGCGGCAAAACGACCCTGCTGCGACTGATCCGCGGTGAAGCGAAGCCCGACAGCGGCGAGATCACTCGAGCAGATGCCTTACGCATCGTCTACTTCGAACAGATGCGGACTCTTGATCCATCTCTGACATTAAAGCGCGCCCTTGCTCCCGACGGCGATTCGGTTATCTTCCAGGATCGAGTCATTCACGTCGCTTCATGGGCGGCTAAATTTCTTTTCACAGGCGAGCAGTTGAATCAACCGGTTAGCCGCCTCTCAGGCGGAGAGCGCGCTCGAGTCTTGATTGCCAAGTTGATGCTCGAACCTGCGGATGTTCTATTACTAGACGAGCCGACCAATGACCTCGACATCCCCACACTGGAAGTTCTTGAAGAAACTCTGACCGAGTTCAAAGGCGCATTGATTCTCGTAACCCACGATCGCTACATGCTCGATCGAGTATCGACTGTGGTGCTGGGACTAGACGGCGAAGGTTCGACCCAACAGTTCGCCGACTACAGTCAGTGGGAAGCGTGGAAAAAGACGCGGAAACAACCGAAAGCCAAACCAACCGTCCCCGGTGCCGCCGGCATAGCGCCTCCAACGCAACCAAAAAAGAAGCTCTCGTACAAAGATGGTCGCGACTACGAAACCATCGAAGAACGGATTGCAGAGGCCGAAGCGATGGTGGTAGCAAAACGCGATCAGCTGGCCGACCCCGCTGTCCTCTCGGATGGCGAGCGCGTGCAGCAGGTACTAGCCGAGGCAGAGGATCTGCAACGTAATGTGGATGACCTGTATGCCCGATGGGCAGAACTCGAAGCCAAAATCGGCTGATTAACGCTTGAGAACATCTGGGGTTTTCGGGTACGTCCCTTCAGAGGTTAACGGGACAACGATGTATAAGCACGCGCACTTGGTTGCGGCTCTTTGTCTGCTATTTGGCAGCCTAGCTTCCGCCAGTTCAGGAGACATGAATCCGCCAGCCGCGCCGGATTCAGCAACAGCCGATTCGAAAGGGACTGCCCTTGACGATTCGTCTGCGAAGCCAAATGAAGGGCCGCTATCACGGTGGCTGGATGTGGACGCATTATCGTTTTCGATGCGCTATCGGAGTTCATTCGACACCGACGGTGTGCGTGTGTTCGACAACATACAGCAACGAAGTTTGGTGAGTGGAAAGTTGAAGCTTGATCGTCAAGGTAAGTACTTCATCGGATTCCGAGCCACATCTGGCCGCTATTTCAACTGGTCATATGCAAGCTTTTCGGGCTTAGATTATTCTCAGGCAGTAAATCGCACCACTGCGCATGTTACCCCCCAACACTCCTACCAAGTTTATCGGGCATTCGCTGCCGACCCGCAGGCCGCGACTATCGTTGGGGCGATAACGGCCCGAGGTTGGGAGTTCTACGTGCGTGACTTATATCTAAGCGCAACGCCGGTCAGCTGGCTAACTGCGGAGTTCGGAGCCATCCCAATTGCGCGGGGTGTGGGCACCGAGATCACGACTTTCGATGACGACGGCTACATCTCTGGAGAGCGCGTGAGTGTCCACGCGCCCAAGCAGTTATATCTCGACAAGGTTAGTTTCACGTCAGCGTATTTGGGCGACGTTACTTTACCTAATTTCTTTGATCGTTATGATCGGTTGACGCAGTCGAACTATCGTCAAGTTCTAGCTGAGAAGCACTTCGGATCGCGCCTGAAAGCTTCCATGGATTACACGTGGTTAGCTAAAACGAACACGCTCCATGAAGCCGTTCTGGTTAAGACTAGCGAAACGCGAGTGCTCGACAGCGCCCGCGTGGAGCTATACCAACGTACAAATGACGTTCTTATGCCTGGGTACTTGGCCAAAGCAGGCAACGGCTGGGCATTCACTGGAAGTAAGGGATTTCACAAACGAATAACTGTCGAGGGCGGCTACGCCACAATCGATCAAGACAATGGCGTTTACACAGACAGTAGCCTTCTGGCTGCCGTAGGTTTCTCAATGAACGGCGATTCGTATCAGGTTGGAAAGCGGTTCTTCGGTCGCGCTAACGTGCACCTTGTCAATGGCATTTCTCTCTTCGGGTTCTATACACACCAGATCGACTCGAAGGCAACCCCGCTCACTTATTCATTTACTCGACAGAACTTGAACTTCGGCGCCCAGTTTGATTTCAAGTCGATGCTGAAGCAAGCTCACGTCTTGTAAACAAAAGTGCCACAGTCGATACACTGTGGCTTATGAAGTCGAGCGGGATTCGATTTCGGCCGGTATCAATTAAGGATGTCGCGCGCGAGCTCGGGATCTCCCATTCAACCGTCTCCCGAGCTCTGCAAGGCAGCCCGCTTTTAAACCCGGTCACAGTAGAACAGGTTAGGCAGAAAGCCCAGGAGATGGGCTATCGTGCAAGTGCTGTGGCCCGGAGCCTGGTCAATCGCCGGACCGAAACAATCGGCGTGGTAGTTACAAGTATCTCCGATCCGTTCAACGGAGAGGTCGTCAGTGGAATCGAGGAAGCAGCTAATAGCCGCGGCTACTCGGTTATTCTCGCCACATCGCAAACCGACCCCGAACGTGAGATTCAGGTGGTGCGTTCGTTTCAAGAGCGCCGGGTGGATGGAATATTGGTTGCTTCATCTCGGGTTGGCGCGCTGTATGTGCCGTTGATGACCGAGATGGGCGTACCGATAGTTCTCATTAACAATCAACATCCCGGTGAATTCGTCTTTTCCATAACAATCGATAACGTCGAGGCGACGAGAAACGCAACCCGACACTTGATTGAACTAGGTCACACTCGGATCGCCTACTTAGGCGATCGGTTCGGATATCAGTCCGATACTGACCGTCGTGCTGGATATCAGCAGGCTCTGGAAGAAGCTGGACTTCGCGATTCGGATCATTTAGTCGAAGACGGAACTGGCGGGGCAGAGGGTGCAGTCGAGCCAGCTCGAAAACTTCTCGACTCACCCTTCAAGCCGACTGCAATCGTCTGCTATAACGACATGACTTGCCTCGGAGTGTTGCGCGTGGCAGGAGAAATGGGCATCAGCGTCCCTGGGCAACTGTCGCTTGTCGGGATCGATGATCTATTTTTTACGCCATATCTCACGCCGCCCCTTACCACCGTGCGGCAGCCTCGACGCGAGATGGGCGTACAAGCGATGGAACTACTCTTCGCTTTGCTGGCGAATGAACAGAATCTGCAACAAACTGTCACCGTTCAAGGCGAGTTGATCGTGCGATCGTCGACCAGCCGCCAGACAATCGCTTGACTTGAGGCGAGCCTAAAAGATATCGTTAAGATAGATTTTTGCACACGTGTGCAGTTGCCGGGAGTAACAAAAGAAAGTAGGTCCTTATGAGCGCCGTAGCCGAAACCCTGCATCAACCGATGAAGGAACTAGACGAGTGGGATGACTTTGTCGCAACTCGCTACAAGCAGGGCAAGTCGGAAGAGGAGTTCCGGGACTACTCGAAAGATGCGAACCCGGGTGTAACTGAGTTCTACCGTCAGAATCACGCCAACCAAAGTCTTGCTTTCGTCCAGGCGAAACGGGCTGAGTTTCTAAAACTGAACCGGGGCAAGAAAAGCATCTGGGAAGCCGCCGACTATCTGAATACTCTCGTCGACGACAGCGATCCTGATACTGACTTGACTCAGATCGAGCATCTGGTGCAAACGTCAGAGGCTATCCGTAGCGATGGGCATCCACGCTGGTTCGTGCTGACGGGTTTGGTTCACGACTTAGGCAAAGTACTGTGCCTCTACGGTGAGCCCCAGTGGGCGGTGGTTGGCGACACTTTCCCGGTTGGTTGTGCCTATTCCGACCAGGTTGTTTTTCCCGAGTTTTTCGCAGCTAACCCCGATTTGAGCGTCAAGGAATATCAGACACCTAACGGCATCTATGAGCCTCACGGCGGCTTAGATAAGGTAATGATGTCTTGGGGCCACGACGAGTACATTTATAACGTCACCAAGGATTACTTACCGGAGCCGGCTCAATATATGCTCCGTTACCACTCGTTCTACGCGGCCCATAAGCATGGCGCATATCGTAATCTCATGAACGAGCACGACGAGCAGATGTTCAAGTACGTTCGGCAATTCAATCCCTATGACTTGTATTCCAAGGGACGTGCTAAGCCGGACATGAAGGAACTAAAGCCGTATTACGAAGACTTGGTCAACGAGTTTTTTCCAGACCAGATCCCCTGGTAAGGATCTTAAATAGTCGTAACACCTGGTGTCGGAGTCGGTCGGAACAAGCGACGGAAGAATCGCCAAGTCCAGTGAACGATTAGCAACGAGATGACTGTGGCTGCCAACACAATGATGATCAGCACGGCTGGATGAAAACTCATCAGAATGGTGCTGCCCACAGCCAATGCATCGCCGAAGAGGCTGAGCGCGATGTTCGAGATCGGTTCAGGAGAGGTGTTTGCTGCGAGTCGGGTGGCTGTCTTCGTGCTGTGTGATCCGAGCGCAATACCGCCTCCGACCAGCAACGCTATTAGGCGAACCGTCGGGTCAAAATGTGCGAAAGCAGTTGCCGCAAGTATTGCGCCAGCCGGGACCCGAATGAAGGTATGGACCACGTCCCAAGCCGAATCGACGGCGGGAATCTTGTCCGCTATAAACTGCACGAGGTAAAGACCACCTGCACTGAATAGGACCCACGGGTGGCTCAGGTAACCAAGATCGCCAGGTAAAGCGGCGAGGTGAAAGCGCTGAAGCAGGCCGAGCGTCAGAACCGTGGCATAAAGGTTAATCCCGGAAAGCCAGGCCGAGCCCATCGCAAAGCCTAATGTTCCGAGATCCATAACATTTTAAGTCTAACGCCAGCTGTAGTTAGCGAAGGAACGCTTCAGGCAGGCCGCCGTCCACCGGGATAATGTGGCCAGTCGTTTTGGCGCTGGCTTCACTCGTCAGCCAGATGATTGCTTCTGCGCAATCGCCCGGAAGGATGGGGATCCTAGTTAGGGTTCGCTTGGCGTAGAAGTTCGCTAGCTTGTCGCGCAACTCTTCCGTTGTTTCTGATTCGTCGAAAGGAATTTCGTATTTGCGAAGAGAACTCATCACGCGGTCGCGAGGAAACATAGTGGAACCCGACACGACTGTAGCTGGCGCGATCCCGTTCACCCGCACCTTTGGCGCAAGGCCGACTGCGAGCTCTCGTATCAGCTGATTGACGGCGCTCTTACTGACGTCGTACGCCTCGCTTCCGAACTTTGGGACGACGGCATTAGCTGAGCTAGTCAGGACCAGCGTCACGGGAAGGGCCTGGTCTTTGAAGATCTGTCTTACTTGGTCCGCTATCAAATAGTTCCCGGTGATGTTGATATCGAAGGTGCGGGTCCACATGTCCCGAGTTAGTTTGCCGTCAGATCCAGGAACGGGAAAGATGGCAGCGGTATTAACGACTGCATCGATTCCGCCAAATCGCAGGATCGTGTCTTTGAATGCAGCGGCCAGGCTCTCGCCGTTGGTAATATCAACCCCGACAGTACTGACATTTTCCTTGGATGAAAGCTTGACTGCTTCGTCGGCCACTCCAGAAGCACTGGCCTCGTCACGGTCGGCTACAACCACATGCCCACCGCGCTTGGCAAGTCGAAGAACGACTTCGCGGCCGATGCCGCTGCCACCGCCGATAACGACGATAATCTTACGACTGAACTCCTGCTCGGGTGGCATGCGTTGGAGCTTCGCTTCTTCAAGCGCCCAATACTCGATTCGGAACGCTTCGAGCAAGGGAAGTGCGACATAGTTGCGGCAGCTGACGAAGTGTTGCGACAGATGTGAATGTTTCGCTTGCGGATAGATATCGGGCGTTGTACCTTCATCAAGCGCCGTCGCTCCTTCCATGACGTGGATTGCATTGATAAAGAACTCGCTTGTAATTCGGGCTTCCTTCTTGCTCTTACCGAATGAGAACAAGCCCAGGCCCGGGATGATGACGACTGATGGATTAGCATCGCGCAACTTCGGCGATACAGGCTCGGCGAATTTGCCGTAATACTCGGCGTAACTCTTGCGGTAGCGGTCGGCCCCTTGCTCGATCATCGCCTTCAGGGCAAGCGTATCGCCCGTTGATGGATCCCAATCGACAAACATGGGCCGAATTCGTGTTCGAAGAAAGTGATCCGGACAGCTGGTGCCCAGTTGGCTTAGTTCGTTACCGTGATGTGAATTAGCAAAGACGAGAGCATCCTCAGCATCGGTGTAATGGCCAATGGATCTTTTAGTGGTAGCCAAATAGCCGCGCAATGAAGGCAAGATAGCGGCCGCGATCTCGTGGCGGTTTTTTAGAGCCTTGTAGCGTTCACCTCCGAATACCTTCTTGCCTTTCTTGTGATCGGAGACGAATTGGCCTAAGAGATCGATGGTCTCAATGCTGTTCAGATAGCATTCGCGTTGCGTACTGCCCCAAGTGAACAAGCCATGACCGCCGAGAATGATGCCGTCGCAACTCGGGTTTTCTTTCACGGCCTTTCGAAGCATGAGGCCAAGTTCAAAGCCGGGCCGCTGCCATGGAATCCACGCGAGCTTCCGGCCATACAGAGCGTCGAATTCCTCCATCTTGTTCTTGCCGTTTGCGCTAGCCGCTAGAGCGATGGCCCAATCCGGATGTAAGTGATCGACGTGCGGGAACGGAAGAAAGCCGTGAAGAGGAGTGTCGATGGAGGCGGCAACGCGACTGTGGCCAAAAGCAGCTGGTGGATAAAAGCTAACCATCTCGTCTTCGAACTGCTCGCCTCTGTATACAGAAGTGAGCTGCTCGAGGCGATCGAGGTAGAGCAGAGCGAAGCCGTCCTTTGTGATGGATCCTAAATCACCACCGCTCCCCTTGACTGCAAGCACGAGGACAGGCTGGTTGGTGAAAGGATCTGTCAACTTGATCTTGGAGCTTGTGTTGCCGCCAGCGAAATTGGTGATCCGCAAGTCGGCTCCTAACAGATTCGATCGATAACGGAGCAGTCCTAGAGCATCATCCCCGAACTTCTCGGCCTCCTTTTCGTCCCAAAGATCTTGGAGAAAGCGGAGGGTCGTAGTGGTGGTTGGTGACATAAGTTTTCCCGATGAGTGCCTCTGAAGATAGTATTCGATCTCCACATTAGATAGACCGCAACTGCCGACGGATTACTATCAGGGTTAAACCGCATGACTCATTCGCAGATCCTGAGCGGGCTTGAAGATGACCCTCTCTGGTACAAGGACGCCATCATCTATGAGGTTCACGTTCGCGCATTTTACGACAAAAATGGCGACGGTATGGGTGATTTTCGCGGGCTGACTGAGAAGCTCGACTACCTAGAAGATCTCGGAGTGACGGCTATTTGGCTGCTGCCGTTTTTCCCGTCTCCTTGGAAAGATGACGGTTATGATATCTCCGATTTCCGGGAAGTCCACCCGGCTTACGGAACCTTAAGAGATTTTCAGGCGTTCATGCGCGAGGCGCATCGGCGTGGGTTGCGGGTCATTACTGAGCTAGTCGTAAACCATACTTCGGATCAGCATGAGTGGTTCCAACGTTCCCGCCGCGCTGAGCCGGGTTCTCGATGGCGAGACTTCTATGTATGGAGCGACACGCCGGAAAAATATTCTGGGACTCGGATCATTTTCAAGGATTTTGAACCTTCAAACTGGAGTTGGGATCCGGTCGCGAAAGCCTATTACTGGCACCGATTTTACTCGCATCAGCCGGATCTAAATTTTGATAATACGCTGGTGCAGCGCGCTGTCATGCATGCCCTTGATTTTTGGGCTGAGATGGGCGTGGATGGATTCAGGCTGGACGCAATTCCATATTTGTTTGAGCGGGAGGGTACGAGTTGCGAGAACCTTCCGGAAACCCACGCATTTTTGAAACAGCTTCGGGCTCACATGGACGCAAGCTATCCGAACCGTATGTTCCTGGCGGAAGCCAACATGTGGCCGGAAGATGCCGTGGCTTATTTCGAGAACGGTGAAGAATGCCAGATGTCGTTCCACTTTCCGCTGATGCCTCGGCTGTTTATGGCGCTGAGGCTGGAAGACAGACTGCCGATCGTTGAGATTCTCCGGCGCACCCCGCCTATCCCGGAGACATGCCAATGGGCTTTGTTTCTCCGTAATCATGATGAGCTGACGCTTGAGATGGTGACCGATGAGGAGCGCGATTATATGTATCGCGTGTATGCGTCAGACCAGCGGGCGCGCATAAACCTGGGCATACGCCGCCGCCTAGCGCCGCTGCTTGGCAATGACCGGCCTCGGATTGAGGTCATGAATGCACTTCTGTTTTCGTTACCCGGAACTCCGGTGCTGTACTACGGCGATGAAATCGGGATGGGCGACAACGTCTATCTTGGCGACAGGAACGGCGTTAGAACGCCGATGCAGTGGAGCCCGGATCGAAACGCGGGCTTCTCGCAAGCAAATCCGCAAAAACTATTCCTTCCAGTTACGATTGACCCCTCGTATCACTACGAAGCCATCAACGTGGAAGCTCAGCAGGATAACCCTCACTCGCTGCTGAGTTGGATGAAACGGATGATCGCGCTTCGCAAGCAGTACAAAGCTTTTGGGCGGGGATCTCTGGAATTCCTGCAGCCTTCAAACCAACGAGTGCTGGCGTTTTTCCGGCGTTATGAGTCGGAAGTCATCCTGGTTGTCGCAAACCTGTCCCGCTTTGCTCAGCCGGTAGAACTGGATCTACATAAATATCGGGGTTACACCCTTGTTGAGATGTTAGGTCGAGCGGATTTCCCGGTTATTGGTGAAGCGCAATACCCGATTACGCTGCAGCCCAACTCGTTCTATTGGTTTTCATTGGAGTTACGGTCGGCGCCGGTACAGACCGTTAATCCAGGGACCAACGTGGGCAGGCGGGAGGCGCCGTCCGTACATGTGCCTTCGCTTACTAACATTTGGGCTGACCAATCGCGCACGGCTATTGCCTCGGTGCTGCCGCGATTCATAGCTGCGAGTGCGTGGTTCCAGGGCGGAGATCGCCGATTCCGATCAACTGAGATCGTGGACGTGATTCCGATTACACCAGGACAGTACTACGTACTGCTTGTCCGAATTGAGTACACGACTGGCGATCCACAAACTTATTGTGTGCCGGTTGGAATGGTTCGCGGCGATAAGGCCCAGTTCATTGTCGAAGACAATCCGGAGCTAATGGTTGCAGAGGTGCGCAGCGCGGATGGGTCGAGACTGTTCCTTTACGACTGCACGACCATCGGTGAGTTTGCCAGCTTGATGCTTGAGGCATTTGCACGCAGGCGACGGTTTGTAGGAGAAGTTGGCGTTCTGACCGCCCAACGAAATCGGCAGTTCCGGCGTTTGTGGGGGACGAGCCATCCCAATTTGGAGCCAGTCGGCGAGCCCTCATCGGACTGCAATACAACGGTCCGTTATGGCGATCGTTTCGTCATCAAGGTGCTGCGTAACGTTGAACCCGGCATCAATCCAGGCGTTGAAATGGGGCACGTGCTGAGTGAAGAAATCCCGTTTGCTCAAGCAGTGCCGTTTAGCGGGTCGTTCGATTACAAGCCAAACACTGGCGATGCAACAACCTTCGCTGTGCTGCATGGATTTGTTCCGAACAACGGAGATGCGTGGCAGTTCACGCGTGATCACTTGAACGAGTTGATGCCGCGATTGCAATCGCTAGAACAGATACGCAGCGACGCTGAGAAGACAATTCCGACAAATATCTTTGGACTGGAATTCGTTCTTTCCGAGAGACCGGCAATTGCTACAGAGCTGATTGGGCCCTACCTGGAATCGGTAGAGTTGCTCGGAAAGCGGTTGGCCCAGCTGCACAGCACCTTAGCGCGGTCCATCGATCCCGCATTTACTCCCGAGCCGTATACAGACTTCTATAGGCAGGGCCTTTATCACGCGATGTTGGCCCTGACAAGCAGGCGATTTGAGTTCCTCCGCCAACGTTTCTCCGATCTAGCGCCGGATCTACGCGTCCTTGCATCCAAAGCGATGGACAACGAAGATGCTGTGGCGGAGCGATTCAAGGCTGTATTCACCGAACGGGTCAGTTCACAACGAACCAGGTTTCATGGTCGATCACATTTAGGTCACGTGTTGGTGTCAAACGGCGATTTTGTGTTCTTCGATTTTGAGGGTGACCCAGAGAACACGTTGAGCGAGCGGCGCATTAAACGCTGCCCATTGAGGGATGTAGCCAGCATGGTGCACTCTTTCGGCTATGCGGGCCGAGCTGCGACGATTCGGCTTGCGTCCAGTGAGCGGAATGAGCGTTCTTCTCGACAAGCCTTTCGTTCTTGGGGCCGCTTCTGGTTTTCACATGTAACAGCAGCTTTTGTTCGGGGTTATTGGCAAGCAGCGAAAGGTGCTGCCTACCTACCGACAACGCTTGCTGATCAGCAACTATTGCTCGACACCAATATTTTGGAGCGAGCATTGATCGATGTTCGCACGAATCTTAATGAGCGGCCGGAATTTGTGGAAGTGCCTCTTCGCGTGATTCTTCACTTGTTAAATTTGACCGAGATTGAGCGCCCGTCAAACGCGTAAGCTGGTTAGCAATTCTGAGTAAGTTGCGCACTTTAGGAAGCGCTGAGGACTAGAACGCACCTCTAATCCGAGCACGCCACTCAGCACCACTACAAAAGTTACCGTACTTGAGCACAGGTACTGTAACTTACCCGCCGGCTCATAACTGCCATACTTTCAAGGAAGGCTCGTGACAAATCGAGCTATAACTATGCCTAATCGTCCTTTATGTCTAAGAATTCGTTTCTTAGCGGCACTTCTCTTCATTTCCTTTGCAATGCCTTCCTGGTCGCAGGTGAGTGTATGGACGCAACACAACGATAATAGTCGAACTGGCGCTAACCTTAACGAAACTGTGTTAAGTGCGGCAAATGTTAACGCCTCCCAATTTGGCAAGCTGTTTAGCCAAACCGTTGATGGCGAGATCTATACGCAGCCTTTGTATATACCCGGTGTGACAATTCCTGGAAAAGGCGTTCATAACGTGGTTTATGTAGCCACTATGCAGGATAGTGTTTATGCGTTTGATGCCGATACTAATACAGGTAACAACGCGGCGCCACTCTGGTGGGTTAACTTCACAAATGCGGCTGCGGGTATTACGCCTATTCCGCCGGGGGAGGTGCAGCAATACAGCACTAACATCCATGGACCAATTGGAATCGTGGGCACTCCGGTTATCGATCAGAACGTAGGGACAATGTACCTGGTTGCGAGGACAAAGGAGAATGGAGCCTATTTCCAGCGCTTACATGCGCTGGATATCACGACGGGTGCGGAACGGGCTAATAGCCCGGTGGTCATTCACCCGACAGTTCCAGGTAGCGGAGCGTCCAGCGCAAACGGAGTAGTAAGTTTCGACTCCCAACACGAGAACCAAAGACCAGCTTTGGCCATTTACAACGGAGTTGTGTATGTGCTTTGGTCTAGTTTGACAGACTTAGACCCGTATCACGGTTGGGTACTGGGCTTTAATGAAACAACGCTCGCCCAAGTGGCTGTTTACAACACTACGCCCAACGGAAGCCGCGGTGGCATTTGGCAGTCAGGCCAAGCTCCGGCAATTGATGCAAACGGGTACATGTATCTGCAAACCGGAAACGGTGACTGGGACCCTACGATCAAGAAGAATTATGGAAGTAGCAGGGTGAAGCTCAACACCGGGGCGGGGCTGGCACCAGTTGACTATTTCACGCCGTCAGACTGGTCGAATGAGAACAATGGCGATTTGGACTTAGGATCGGGCGGCGTAGTCTTGCTTCCAAATACAAACTTAGTCGTGGGCGGCGGAAAAGAAGGAATCCTCTATTCTTCTCCTACTGGCAATTTAGGCCAGTTACAAGGAACCAATTCTGGAACGCAGGCATTTCAGGCCACGATTGGGCACATACATGGTGCGCCCGTTTACTGGAATTCGCCAACTAAGGGTCCGCTGATTTATGTGTGGGGTGAGCGTTCTTACTTACGCGCTTTTCATTTCAACGGGACCACATTCGACACGACGGCTTTAATGAGCAGTACATTTACGGCACCGCCCGGGATGCCAGGTGGATTTCTCTCACTGTCGGCTAATGGAAACCAGGCGGGAAGTGGAATTTTGTGGGTGAACATGCCGTATAACTCGGATGCAGAGAACGCGGATGTGCCTGGGATTTTGCGCGCCTTTGATGCGAGCGATCTGACAAAAGAGATTTGGAACAGCTTGCAGAGTGGCAGCCGAGACGACTTGGGAATCTTTGCCAAGTTCACGCCTCCTACGGTGGTGAACGGCAAAGTGTATCTGTCCACGTTCTCAAACCAGCTTTGTGTTTATGGGCTGTTTAATCCGAACCCTGACTTTGCAATTTCATCGATCCAGACAATAGAAGGGGTCGGAGTCGGTGGAACGGCTTCGTACACAATCTCGCTTCAAGAAATCAACGGGTTCAATCAAACGGCCCAATTATCTGTCCAGGGGTTGCCGAGTGGAGCTACGGCGACCTTCACTCCAACAACAATCGGAGCTGGGCAGTCGTCGGTGCTTTCTGTTTTGACGCCCGCTACCATCGCTCCTGGTTCCTATGGATTAACCGTTACAGCCGCATCGGGTTCGATCAGTCACCAACTGGCGTTTACACTTCTGGTGCATGCCGGAACCAACTCAGGCGCACTGACGGGTGCAACGTCTGTCCCTGGGAATACCGTCGACCTCGGTGCGCAGGGTACTGGAGACTGGGTGCATTGGGGCCTAAACGGAGCCGGTACTCTTGACCGAAAGGCTGGGGTGACTGCCCAAATCTCGAATTTGACGCTGATTGGAAATGGTGGACTTTCAGGGTACGCTAACAATCCATTTGGGTTTAAGTGGACAGGCGGCAATCCGACAGCTACAGAAGGTCTGACTGCGACCGGCGTTTACACAGTGGGCTTAGGAAATGGATTTCAAATAACCGTTCCGGCCGATACAACACCCAGGACCTTGACGATATACGCCGGTGTTTATCAAGCTGCAGCAAAGCTGGTAGCAAGTTTAAGTGATTATAGTGCGTCGGATTACACCGATACTTCAGTTATGTCTCCGACTGGGCAAGAGTCGGTTGCCTATAGCTTGACTTACAAAGCGGCTGTCCCGGGGCAGACTCTTACTGTGTCAATTACCCAGGACAGCGAGCCTATGTCGGGAATGAATATGGGCGCGACTGGAAATGGGAACGTAACTCTGCAAGCGGCGACGCTCCAGGTAGGGCAGGCGACTGGCAATCCCGACTTCAGCATGGCGGCCACTCCTGGCACAAGTACCATTTCAGCAGGGTCTGCGGCAACTTATACCGTAACGACGACAGCTTCTGGGGGCTTCTCTAGTAATGTCGCTTTGAGTGTTCAGGGCCTTCCGACCGGAGCTACGGCGACCTTCAATCCCGCTTCCGTGACGGGTGCGGGTTCATCCTCGCTGGCAATTGCGACGACGGGCGCGGTCGTGCCGGGAACATACACTTTAACTGTGACCGGTGTTAGTGGCACCTTACAGCACAGCGCCCAAGTATCTCTGGTTGTGAATGCTGGAACCGGCACCGGAGCGGGTGTCCTTGTCGGGGTAATTGGTCAGCCAACAACTTCACAGAATCTGACAGCAGCGGGAACGTCTGACTGGGTTCATTGGGGTTATAGCAGCGCATACAACGTGGACCGCAAGGCAGGTGTCACGCCGCTGATCAGCAATTACACACCGATTGGCGGGGGGACCTATGCAACATACGGAAATAATCCCATCAACTTCCAATGGTCGGATGGTTCGCCAAACGTTAATGTTGTTACAAATTCGGGAATCTATGTAACTGGCCAAGGTGACGGGTTTCTAGTTACAGCGCCGGCCGATACGGCAGCCCGTGTTTTCACAATTTATGCGGGTGTGTGGAACTCGCGCCTTCAGGTGAACGCGTCACTAAGCGATAGCAGCGCCCCTGTGTACGTGGACAGTTCGACTGTGTACATGCAAGGATCGCTCTCGGTAGCTTACACATTCAACTATCAAGCTGCTTCTGCGGGCCAGAAACTCACAGTGACTTTGACCCAAGCCGATCCAAATGGGAACGTAACACTGCAGGGAGCGACGCTTGCATTAGATGGGGTAAATACCAATTCGCCGGACTATTCTCTAATTGCATCTCCGACGACTCAGACGGTGGCACCCGGAAGCTCAGCGGCGTATTCGGTGTTGGCGCCTGGTGTGAACGGTTTTGCCGGCAAAGTCAACCTTGCAGCGCAAGGACTCCCGAGCGGTGCGACTGCGGCTTTCGCGAACGCTTCAATATCTGGCAATACCTCTGCGGCACTTACGGTGAGCACGACGGCATCCATGACTCCCGGGACATACAAGTTTACGATCGCGGGGACTAGCGGGTCGTTAACCCATCAAACAACAGCAACTTTGGTTGTGAGTAGTTCGGGAGGGGGAGGAACGGCGCAGGGCTCCTTGTCAGGTTCGAGCGGGATACCGCAGTCGCCGACGAATCTGACCACTTTAGGTACGAGCGATTGGGTTCATTGGGGACTGAATGGACCGAACACTCTCGACCGAAAGGCCGGCGTAACAGCCATCGGGAACTTTAACCTTGTTGGAAATGGCCAGGTTCTTAGCTTCTACGACAACCCGGTTCAGTACCAGTGGACGGATGGAACGCCGACTGGTTCGATCTTTACCTCATCGGGAGTTTACGTCCAAGGCCAAGGGAACGGGTTCCAGATCAAAGTTCCGGCTGATACTACGCCGAGAACGCTGACCTTGTTTGTCGGTGTTTGGAACGGACAAGGGCAGATTTCCGCTTCGCTTAGCGACAAGAGTGCTACGAGTTACTCGGACAATTCGCTGGTCAACTTGAATGGTTCATTGGCCGTGGCTTATACGCTGACGTACCAGGCCGCCTCGGCGGGTCAGAGCTTGACGGTGACCTACTCTCAAGTCAGCGCGAGTGGAAATGTGACCTTAGAAGGAGCCGCCTTATCGGTGGGCGGAGGGAATGCAGGTCCAGACTTCAAGCTTGCAGCCTTACCGGCTAGCGATTCGGTAGCAGCGGGATCGATGGCAAATTACTCGGTATCAACAACGGCTCTGAACGGATTTAACAACGCTGTGGGGCTTACGGTACAGGGGCTGCCTGCAGGGGCTACGGCGTCCTTCAATCCTTCGTCGGTCACTGCTGGATCATCGTCCACCATGAGCGTGTCCACTACGACAGGGGTCCAAGCGGGCACATACGCACTCACGATCACAGGTACCAGCGGTACGATTCAACATCAAGCAACAACGAATCTGGTGGTGTCGAGTTCGGGAGGGGGTGGAACGGCTGGAGCCTTGACCGGTTCAGTCGTGACGCCATCGATTAATCAGAACCTGACTGCGCTCGGAACGACAGACTGGATTCATTGGGGGCTTACCGGTCCAACACAGTCTGACCGGAAGGCTGGCGTCTCCCCGGCTATTTCGAACTATTCGATAGTCGGTGTAGGCCCAGTAAACTTCTACTCTGATAATCCATTTGGCTTCCAGTGGACGGACGGCATGCCTGACACAAGCATCGTTACTAATTCCGGTGTTTACCTCTGGGGTCAAGGCAATGGTCTGCAGATCACCGCACCTGCTAGTACGACGACTCATAAACTGACTGTCTACGTTGGTGTCTTCCAGTCGCAGGCCAAAGTGACAGCCAGCCTGAGTGACAACAGCGCGCCTGTGTACATCGATACGACAACCGTTAACACAAAAGGTCTGACAGCTACAGCCTACACCTTTACCTACAACGCGGGGTCGGCGGGACAAACACTGAGAGTCTCCGTTGTAGAGATGTCGGCGACGGGCAATGTGTCACTTCAGGCCGCAGCCCTTCAATAAACAACAATAAGCCGGAACGCGTTGAGAGGGCGCGTTCCGGCTTCGGTTAAATACTAGTGGCAGAAGGTAAGTTGGCGTCCCCAAGGGGATTCGAACCCCTGTTATCGCCGTGAAAGGGCGGTGTCCTAGGCCGGGCTAGACGATGAGGACTTGGGCGAGAAACGCCGTCTGTTCAGCTTAACAGATGACAGCAGGGTAATGAGCGAACCAGGAAGTTCGCGACAACGCCTAAAGAGTCTTTAAATACGCGATCAAGTTGTCTTTTTCTTCTTGAGACAACATGTCGCCATAGGCCGGCATCCCGTTTCCACCGTTGTTGATCTGCTCGATGACCGAGGCGTCGCTGACCTTCTTGCCGTTGACGAGCTTGTCCTTTTTGAACAGGCCCTTAAGGGAAGGGCCCATCTTCTTCTCGTCAGTGTCCGCATTGTGGCAGACGCTGCACTGTTCGAAAACATCTTTCCCCTTCGCGGCGTCACCTGCAGCGGCCTGTAAGCGAGCGGCTCCAAGAATGATTACGAGGGATGTCGTGAGCAGTAAGGAGTAAGTGGAATGCGAGCGGCGGACCATAGATAACCGAGCCTTCTTGAATCGAATTTTGGACTTTTCTGATCCAGTGTACACTCATAGTCTTTTCAAATATATAGATGTGAATCGTACTTAACGAGTCGTAGTTGAATTTAGGTCACGACAGAGCTTTCGTCACCCTGTCGCAGCCCGTGGTTCATACTAAAGTCATCCGGCGATGCGGCTCTGACCCGAGGTATTGAGGTGGAAGCTTCGCCGACAGAAGTCCTCTAGCAAAGAAGGTCATTCATGGGTGTAAGAGCCACTTTGTGCTCTTTTTTAGCTGTATCAGTGACGTTGGTAGGCGGACTCGCCTGGGGATCGGAATCCGAAGACGTTGCTGACCAGCAATCAAGTCGACCGCCGCAAGCCGGCAAAGTTGAACTATACCCGGAAGAGAATCTCAAACCAGGTATGAAGGCGGTTGCCTGGACGGTGTTCCAAGGCGACAAGCCGGAAGCTATGCCCGTCGAAATCATCGGGATCTGGAAAAATGCCTGGGGACCGAAGCAGGACATTATTGTTGCAAAGTTGGGCGGTAAAGCTCAACGCACAAACGTGGCGGGTGGCATGAGTGGCAGCCCGGTTTACTTGGACGGCAAGCTGGTCGGCGCGATCTCTCTTCGGCTTAGCACGTTTTCGCCTGATGCGATCTGCGGTATTACGCCGATACGGCTCATGCTCGAAGTCAACGATTTTGATAGCTCCCGGCCGGGAGACGCCCGTACTCCTGACAAGGTTCAAGAGTCTCGGGCAGCATTGAATATTCCGGGCTCTCTGTTTGCAGGTATGGGTAGTAGAAGTGCGGCATTAGCGCAAGAGGGGCTTCAGATGACGCCCATCGCCACTCCGATCACCATGGCGGGATTCACCGACCAGGCTGTGCAGGAGTTTGGCCCGATTTTCAATCAACTGGGTCTGGTTGCATCCCAGGGGGGCGCGGGTGGGGCTTTGAATGATGCTAAACCTGCCAAGGATTGGGCGAGTGCGTTGAAGCCTGGTGAAGGCGTTGCCGCCGTGCTCGTCTCAGGAGACATGACGATGACAGGCGGGGGCACAGTGACTTACAACGACGGTAAGCGCGTTCTCGCATTTGGTCACCCCATGTTTAACTTAGGTGCAGTTGATATGCCGCTAGCAAAGGAAGACATTATTATGACGCTTGCGTCTGCGTATCAGCCAACCAAGATGGGGAATGCCTCAGAGATTGTTGGTGCGCTGCGCCAGGATCGTCACAGTGCCATCGCGGGAGAACTAGGCGCGACAGCCGGAATGATTCCGGTCAGCATGCATGTTCTGTCGCACAATCTGGATAACACAATCCATAGCACCCGCGATTTTCACTTCAATGTTTTTGTGGACCAGAAGTGGACTCCGTACCTGATGTCGGCGACTCTGTTCAATTCGCTGTCACAGTTGAACGATTTTTCAGAAGAGGCAACATACAAGCTACATGGACAACTGCAGGTCGAGGGTCAACAGAGTATCGAGCTGACTACGATGCAGGCGCCTATCGCTGCTCCTGTGCCAACGCCGATGTTGCTCGCTGGATGGTGGGGGGACAAGTTTAATCGCTTGTTTGTGAACTCGACCAAGTTGCCGCGATTAAATGCGGTGAATGTGACGGTTGATCTCGTTCCTGACCGACGGATTGCGCAGATAGAGTCTGCCTGGATCGCTGACAACAAGGTCACGGCGGGTACAGACGTTCCGGTGAAGGTGTTCTTGAAACCGTATCGCGGCGGTCGTCTGGAGAAAGATGTAATTGTCAACATCCCAGCGGGGTTGGCGCGCGGGGAGTACCAGATCTTATTCAGTGATGCCGAGACGCTCAGCCGCTTTCAGAACATTGCGAGCAACCTGAACCGAATTGAAGACATCCCGCAAACTGTGGCGTTGCTAAATGAGGAACGAAGTAACGACAAGCTCTACGTTTCGTTGATTGAGTCGCAGCCGACGGTTTACTCAGATGAGAAGGTGTTGCCGCGACTGCCGGCGTCCATACTGAACGTAATGCAAAGTGGTCGGGCCACGAATCATGAATTTGTAAGCACGCCTGAGAGTGCTCATGAACAGACGTCGATCGCCTTCGACGACGTAGTTACCGGCAATTACATTCTCAAAATTCACGTCGATTGATACTCGCTTCACTCTTCCGCCCCATGATGAAAAGTTTCGGCCCGTTATGGGTCCGTGTTCTCGTTCTGTCTCTCTATGGATCAATGGCCTGTCTCGCCGTAGAAACGAAGGTCTGGGAACAGTCCAGTCAAAGTGACTTTAATCGAGGAACGGCAAAAGCTCTGTCGGTGCGGAGTGATGGACTAATAAGCCTGGCGCCGAAGATCGTGGAATTGGACAGCACGAACGTGCCGTATCTTTGGGCTATCACGCAGGATTCGAAAGGCACTCTCTATTACGGAGGCGGTGCTCCCACAGGCGCGACGACCAAGGTGTTCGCGCTGCCTCGCGGCGGTAAGGCCAAGACTGTTGCTGAATTAACCGGCCTAGAGATACATGCTCTTGCCGTTGACAAACAGGATCGAGTTTATGCGGCGGTTATGCCCGATGCGAAGGTGTATCGGATTGGAGCAGATGCAAAGGCGCAGTTGTTCTTCAATCCCAAGTGTAAGTACATCTGGGCGATGGCTTTTGATGCGAGCGGAAATCTATTTGTCGCGACGGGAGACTCGGGTGTCATTTATCGAGTGACGCCGGACGGCAAGAGCTCAGAGTTTTATCAGACAGGAGAGACTCACGCTCGATCGATGATCATAGGCAGCAATGGCGATCTGCTTGTCGGCACTGAGCCGGACGGTTTGGTGCTTCGGGTGTCGGCAGAAGGAAAAGGATTCGTTCTATTTCAGACCAACAAGCGTGAGGTGACAGCACTGGCGGAGCATGATGGGGCGTACTACGCGGCTTCGGTGGGCAACCGCTCTGGCGCAGCCACTGTCTCTGGTCCCGCTCCATTACTTCCTCCGGCTGCTACCCCGGCGCCAGCGAATCAGGCGCAGGGCGGGGGCGTGAGAGTGACTCCAGGCACTCCAGTAGCTGCTCCGGCAGTTGGGTCGTTCAGTGTCGCTGTGGCAGGCGGATCAGATTTCTATCGAATCGAAAAGGATGGTTTCGCTGAGCGATTGTGGCACTCGCCAACAGAATTGGTGTACTCAGCTGCTTTCAGCGCGGATGGCAAGCCGGTGCTTGGAACGGGAAACAAGGGATACATTTATCGTGTCGATTCTGACCAGATGTCTACACAGTTGTTGAGCGTTGCTCCGACGCAGGTAACCGGGTTTTATTCCGGCCTGCAAGGGACGCTGTACGCGGTGACTGGGAACGTAGGCAGCGTGTACGCAATTGGTCCGGCGCATGAAGAGAGCGGCACGTTTGAAAGCGAGGTCCTGGACGCGGATAATTTTTCTTATTGGGGACGCGTTCACTTGACGCCTGCGATGGCAGACTCGAAGGTCACAGTGGAGACCCGGAGCGGCAATGTGAATCGGGCTCAGAGCAATTGGAGTGGCTGGGCGAAGGTCGATATGAAGCAGGGTGTAGGGCGCGTTGACTCACCGGCAGCGCGATTTTTGCAGTATCGAGTGATGATCAAAGCGGGCGCATCCGAAGCTGGACCTGAGCTGTCAACGATCAACATTGGCTATCTGCCTCGAAACATCGCGCCGAAGGTTCGGGAACTAGAGATCGCACCCGTGAATTATCGACAGAGCCCTACGAGCATGTCTCTCGAGCGATCGGTTGAGCCATCGGGTTCGCCAACAAGTCTCACCCTGCCTGCGCTTGGACAGCGCCGGTCACCAGCCGGTCCATCGGTTGAGAGCTCTAGTGGCGCGACTCTGCAATATGCGAAAGGCTTTGTGACTGCGCGCTGGAGCGCTGAGGATGCGAATAGCGACCCGTTGTCTTTCAGCGTAGATATCAAGAAGAAAGACGAACAGACATGGCGACCGCTGAAGGATAAAACACTTGACCGCTTCTATTCATTCGATAGCAGCGCATTCGAGGATGGTGACTACGTTCTGAAAGTGACGGCTACTGATGCGCCCGGGAATGTGACAGGCCAGGCGATGAGTTCGTCCATGGAGAGCGACACTCTTACAATCGATAACACGCCGCCAGAGATCCGGGACGCGGCGGTTTCAGGCAGTGGCAGCGGTCATGAGATTGCCTTCAGTGCACGGGACGCGCGGAGTTGGGTTTCGAAAGCGGAATACTCTATCAACGGAGGAGACTGGAAGCTGTTGATGCCTGTCGACCGGGTGACAGATGCGATGACGCTGAGCTATCGAATTACATGCGGGAACAACCAGATCGTCGCGGTGCGTGTTTTTGATGACAACGACAACGTGGTCGTGAAGCAGTTCAAAGTGCAGTGATTGCGGCGGTTTCGACGCTTAAATCGAGTCGCGAGTAAACTCACCGTTGACCAAACGCCAGATCCCGCGCGGATTATCGTCGAGTAGTTCAGGCGGTAGTGCGGCAGATGGAAAATTTTGATAGCAGATAGGACGCAAGAATCGAAGGATGGAGGCTGTACCTACGGACGTAAACTTTGGGTCGGCCGTTGCTGGATAGGGACCGCCGTGATGCATAGCCGGGCTGACCTCGACCCCAGTAGGGAATCCGTTGAAGAGCACGCGGCCGGCTTTACTTTCCAGAACTGAAATCAGGTCGCGGTGAGTAATGAGATCCTCGGGTGTTCCGTGGATAGAGGCCGTGAGTGTGCCCGCGAGCTTATCGGCAACTTCGAGCATCTGCTGACTGTCGTTGCACGCGACAGTGATTGTGGCCGGTCCGAAAACCTCGTGGCCTAGGGCGTCGTACTTAAGCCAGGCGTCCCCGGTAGCCTGAATTAGAGCCGGTGTGGCTTGCGTTTTGCCGGCGCGGGCCTCGATTTGCGTGCGCGTTACCTCAACTTGGTCCAGACCTTCGAGTTCCTCGACGGCCTTGGTGTAGCTGTTGAGGATGCCGGGATAAAGCATCGTACCCGGCGCTGCTTCTTTGAAGAGCCTCGACAACTTCGTTCGGAGCGCCTCGTATTTGTAACTTTCGATACCAATGACCAAGCCGGGACAGGTGCAGAATTGGCCGACGCCCAGGTTGACGGAGTTGAACAAGCCTTGAGCGAACTCGTCGCCACGGTCGCGGATAACTCCGGGCAAAAGAAATACGGGATTGGTGCTGCCCATTTCGACGTACGCGGGTATTGGCTTGCTGCGTTGGCCGGCGGCATCGAAAATTGCGCGACCTGCTCGAAGGGAGCCGGTGAAAGCAACGGCTTTTGTTTCGGGATGTTTGACGAGCTCTAAGCTGACATTCGTGTCAACAGAGTGAATCATCGAAAACGTGCCTTCAGGTAGGCTGGACTGCTCGAGCGCGCGCAGGATCGCTGTGGCAGTCAGTTCGGAAGTGCCCGGATGAGCAGGATGAGCTTTGACGACGACCGGGTTGCGAGATGCGAATGCAGCAGCAGTATCACCCCCAGCAACCGAAAAAGCAAATGGGAAATTGCTCGCGCCGAAGACGACTACAGGGCCTACAGGAATGAGCATTCGGCGCAGGTCGGGGCGGGGAACCGGTTTGCGATCAGGTAACGCAGTATCGATCCGCGCATCGACGAAAGAGCCCTCGTGCACGAGATCTGCAAACATCCTGAGTTGGTTAGTTGTCCTGGCCCGTTCTCCGGTAAGACGTTCTTTGGGGAGGCCAGTCTCGAGAGTCGCTATGTCGATCAAATCTTCGCCTAGCGCTTCTATTTCGGTCGCGATGTTGCGCAGAAATGTCACTACCGAGGCAGCGTCTAGGGTACGAAGCTTGGGCGCAGCTTCCGCCGCCAAAGCAATTGCCCGAGCAGCTTCGTGTTCGTCGGCACCGATGAAGGGCTGAACCAGCGGTCTGCCTTCGCCTGGAGCGTAGCCATAAATTTTGGTGCTGCCCTTGGCTGAGAGCTGTGAGCCTAAAAAATTCTTGCCGTGTAAATCCATGACGCGTCCTAGCCGACTCGATTTACGAGCGTGCCGATACCGGTAATGCTGATACGAATCTCATCGTGAGACTTCAAGGTGAAATCGTCGGGGGGAACAATGCCTGTGCCGGTCATGAGAAAGCAACCTTTCGGAAAACTATTGTTCCTGTACAGATATTGGACCAGTGACTTTGGGTCTCGTTTCAAGGACTCAAGTGTGGTCGCACCCTCGAATTCTGCACGGCCACCACGCACAACCTGAAGGCGTATTTCGGTGGTCGAAGCCGGTGTTTCCTCCGAAACTAAGATGCAGGGACCGAGCGCGCAGCTTCGGTCATAGACTTTCGCCTGTGGCAAATACAATGGATTTTCGCCCTCGATATCGCGAGAACTCATATCATTGCCGACGGTATAGCCGATGATCTTGCCTTCTGGTGAAATCAAAAGGGTAAGTTCAGGTTCTGGCACTGACCATGATGCGTCGTCGCGGATAGCAACGGAATCGTTCGGACCAACGACGCGGTGGGCAGTCGATTTAAAGAATAACTCCGGGCGTTCTGCAGAGTAGACGCGATCATAGAAATCACCACCTCCTACGCTTTTCGATTCTTCCATGCGTGCGTCTCGGCTTCGATGATAAGTGACTCCGGCGGCCCAGACTTCCTGGCTGCCTATCGGAGCCAAAATTTCCACGTTGGGTAATTGATCGTGGCCATCGAGATTCTGGACAGCGTGATCTAAAAAGGCCGAGAGATCGGGTCGCGTTACGAGACAATCCCAGCCATCAGCGTTCCAGCCATCAAGTTCAATTACGTAAAATCGATTGTTCTGTTCGACATTGCTCTGCTCAACAAGGTATCCGTCCGCAGTCCGATAGAGTTTCATTCGTCTCTTCGGTTATACCGAATGGTGAGGTGGTGACGCGTATTATGCGACTTTGGCGCGGAAAAAACGCTTAAGGTGCGATCACGAGCTGCCATTTCTGATTGCTGCCGCCGAGATAGTCCCATTGCTGGATACGCGCCCCGTTCGAGGTTGAATAACCGGCCACGTCCAGGCACTTTCCGCTGAGCTTATTCACGATTTTATAGTTGAGACCATCGATAGGCAGGATCTGCCAAAGTTCGTTGTCGCTGATCGCCGCGTCCCACTGGAAAATATAAGCGCCATTTTGTAGCGACGTTGCTGAGAGCGCTAGGGATTTGCTACTCAGCTTATTGAGAATTTGATAGTATCCGTTCCCGGCAGCCGTGACTAGCCACCTTTGGTCGTCAGTGCCGCCGTAAGCAGATATCACAATCGAAGCGCCATCGTTCTGGGATGCTCCAGAGACGTCGAGTACGCGTCCAGACGCTAAGCTCACGAGTTTGACAGGACTCAGGGCCGCTCCATTGCCGGATAGATTGACGGTCTGTGACGGGACTTGAGAGCTGGCAATTGTAACAGTAGCGGAATAGCTACCGAGTTGTGGCGGCGTGAAGAGGAGTTGGATGGTGCAGCTTGTCCCTGGGTTGAGAGCCGACCCGCAGTTATTCGTCATAGGGAAGGAAGAAGGATTTGGCCCTGCTAGCGTGATTGAACTCAACGGCAGTGGAGCAGCACCGGTGTTGGACACTGTCACGGATTGAGAGGCACTAGTGGTTCCGAACGTTTGATCTGGGAAGGCGGGGCTCGGCGCGGAAACGCTCATCACGGGAACTGCGATTGCCGTCCCTGTGATTGCCAGGGTGTGGGGTGCCCCTGGTGCATTGTCGTTTAGCGAGAGGACAGCTGACCGGGAACCGATAGCCGAGGGCGCAAACAGGATCGAGATGGTGCAAGCACTTCCTGGTAGTAGAGATGAGCTACACGAGCTCGATTGCGCGAAATCAGGAGAATTCACGCCCGCTAGGCTGATGCTGTTCAGCAGCAGAGGCCCGGTTCCTGTGTTAGTAAGACTGACAGATTGCGCGGGACTCGAGGTATTGAGGTTCTGGTTCGAAAAGGTCAGATTGGCGACGCTGAAGTTTGCTGCAGGAACAGCTACGCCTGTGCCAGATAGGGCAACTTGAACCTGCCCTGGTCCTGGTGCACCCGGAGATGTCTGGATACTTAATGCTCCGGTGAGTGCGCCGCTAGCCAGCGGTGCAAATTGAACGGCAGCAAGGCAAGTGTCCCCTTGTGCAATCGAGGTGGAAGCTGAGCACGCACCTGCGCCAGTGGTCTGGGTCGAAAAATTCGGAGTTGCGGTGATGGCGGAAAGGGTTAGAGCTGAATTTCCGGTGTTGGAGACGGCCAGAAACTGAGGAACACTTGATGCCCGAATCGCGACTGTCGGAAAGCTCAGCGGCACCGCGCTACTACTCAACTTTCGGACCACATTATTGCCGTAGTCGGCGATGTAAAGCGACCCCGCGCCATCAGCCGCAATGCTCATCGGAGAGTAGAGCACCGCATTCGAAAAAGTTTGGCCATTCAGACCGACCGTGCCATGACCGGCGATTGTAGAAATGATCCCTGAAGCCGCGTCGATTTTCCGAACGACGTTGTTGTTGGTGTCTGCAACATAGAGGTTACCGGCGGCATCGAAGCCAAGACCATTGGGGCTCCTCAGAGTGGCCTGTGTCGCAACTTGCCAGTCACCCGATAACCCTGCGACCCCGTTTCCGGCGAGAGCGTTGACGACTCCAGCCGAATTCACGAATCGAACCATGTTGTTTCCGGTATCTGCGATGTATAAGTTGCCGGAATTGTCGACTGCAACTCCAGAGGGCTCAGAAAGATTGCAGCCTAGCGCTGGGCCGCCGTTCCCGAATCCGTCAGTGCCAGGGTTGTTACCGCCTCCCGCAACAACAGTGATGTTGCCGGACTTCGCGTCAATCTTCCGCACAAGATTGTAGTAGCTATCCGCTACGAACAGGTTGCCACTCGGGTCAACCGCAATCTGACTGGGGCTGTTGAGAATGGCCTGCAGCGCCGGGCCGCCATCGCCAAGACCGTCATATCCGGCGTTTCCGCCCGAGCCCGCAACGGTCGAGATTATGCCGGATGAAGCATCGACACGTCTAATTGCATTGTTGCCACTATCGGCAATGAACAAATCACCGAGTGAATCAAACGCCAGGCCGATTGGTCCGGCCAGTTTTGCTGTATTAGCGTAAGAGCCGTCGCCCGCGTAACCCCATTGGCCGGTCCCCACG
The DNA here is from genome assembly GCA_965214005.1 of Bryobacteraceae bacterium. GTDB lineage: Bacteria > Acidobacteriota > Terriglobia > Bryobacterales > Bryobacteraceae > Bog-105. Next base: position 4,965,568 of record CBDCAQ010000014.1, on the reverse strand, counting down.
ACAGTGGTGATAATACCCGTTACAGAGCTCACCTTTCGGACTGCGCTGTTCAAATAGTCAGCGATATACAGGTCCCCGTTTGGGTGAACAGCAAGTCCCTGCGGGTACCCTAGGCTTGCGTTCACGGCTAGACCGCGATCGCCAGCATAACCAAAGGCTTCCGTTCCGGCTGTTATTGATACGACACCCGGCATCAGCATTATCTGTCCTGCGGTCCCAGTGCCCGACAAGGACACTACTGCCAGCTGATTCTGGTTCTGATCGAGCGCTATCAGAACGTCCAACCGCGCTCCGGGTTGCCTGGGCGCAAAGTTCACGAGAATTGTGCACTGGACAGTTTGGGCAGTCATGCATGACGAAGATGCGATGGAGTAGTCGTTCCTGTAGCGCAGCTGGAACGTAGGCGTTCCTGCTTGCAGCGAGCCTTGAACAGTCACTGCAGATTGACTGCTTGTTCCGACGGCCACCGACCCGAAGTTCGTGGAGGATTGAGGTTGACCTTCGAGAAGGAGCGATCCGTAACTAGCCAAAAAAGCGAGGATGAATAGCCTGATCATGCACCTGATCAATCGTCAGCAGGTGCTTCGCCCTCCAGATCAGATTTTTCGCAAACGGCTAGGTTGAGTCTTACCGGAAACCGCTTAGCTTGAGCCAATCAGTCAGTCGATCAGGCCAGCTGCTTAGAATTGGATCGGCGGCCGCTAAGCCGACTCCGTGGCGTCCGTGTGCGTATATGTGCAGCTCTGCCGGAACGCCTGCTCGCCGAAGGGCCGCATAAAACTCAAGGCTGTTCTCTGCGGGTACGACGCTGTCGTCAGTTGTATGAAACAAGAACGCGGGCGGAGTAGCTTTGGTGACTTGCTCTTCATTCGAAAGTAGTTCGATCAACGCCTGAGGAGGATCTTTGCCTACTAAGTTATTTCGAGAACCGACGTGCGCATAAGGATCCTTGAACGTGATCACGGGGTAGGAGAGGATCATGAAGCTGGGACGTGAGCTCTCGCGTTCAATCGATTCCGGGGACGAAGGATCACCGATATCAAAGTGAGTCCCGACAGTAGACGCCAAGTGCCCACCGGCCGAGAAGCCCCAGACCCCAATGCGATTTTCGAATAGCCTAGTCCAGCCGCTCGGGACCGCACGGTCCGCATGGCGCGACTGACATCGTTTAGCTCGACTGGATGGTGATATTTCGGACCTAGCCGATACTTTAGAACGAAGGCGTGAATGCCGAGCCGGTTTAACCAACGAGCGATGTCGTAACCCTCGTGCTGCATCGCCAGAGCTACGTATCCACCGCCGGGACAAATTACGACGGCTGTTGGGACCGGGTTTCCATGTGCAGCGAAGTAGGTGAGTGTGGGCCGATCCTCGTCAGCATCACCTTGAGCACCAGGTGCTCGACCCTCCACAACGGGGTCGTAGCGGGCTGCTCGATGGCAACGGGTTGAGACTGCGGGAAGGCTAAGCCGGGCAAAGCCAAAAGCAATGCGACAGTGAGGCTCGAAGGGAGAATCATGGTGCGGGTACGACGTTCCATGATATGCGAGCCTGCCGTTACCGGCGTTTTGTCTTAATCACGATGGGCGAGCCATCAAACCCAAAGTTCTCTCTCAGACGATTGATCAAGAAACGCTCGAGTGAGAAGTGTAGCTTGTCCGCCTTATCCGTGAACACGATGAAGGTCGGAGGACGAATAGACGCCTGGGTTATGTAGAAGATCTTAATGTCGCTCTCGAACTTTAGAGTCTCGACAAAACGATTCAGCTCGCCCGTTGTGACACGTTTAGAAGCTCCCTCGAAGCTGTGCCGAATAGTGGAGTAGATTCGTCGGATCCCCTCGGCGTTTTTAGCGGACGCGAATAGGATCGGAGCGTAATCCAAGAACTTGAGCTCATCCCGAACCTGTTCAGTGAAGGTGCGCTTGCTTTTTCCTTCGGCGGCATCCCATTTATTGACGACGATGATGACTGCACGGCCTTCCTCGTGCGCATAACCCGCGATGGTTGCGTCCGCGCCGACCACGCCGTTAGTGGCGTCGATCAGGATCAGGACAACGTTGGCCATTCGGATCTGCCGCCGCGCCATGACCACGCTCAGCTTCTCAGTCATCTCGGTGGTCTTGCCCTTACGTCGGATTCCAGCGGTGTCGACGAACCGGTAAATCGTGTCACTGTGCTCGACTGTTTCGTCAACTGCATCCCGCGTAGTGCCAGCGACTGGAGACACAATAGCTCTTTCGGCGCCCACCAAGGCATTTAGCATCGTTGACTTACCGACGTTTGGGCGACCGATGATAGCGACCTTAATACGGCGCTTTTGACCCTCTTCCTCGCCTTCCTGCTCCGTTTCCTCGACGGCCGGAAAAGGCGTGGTCACGTGCGATAAGAGCGGGTCCAAACCGAGCCGGTGCTCAGCGGAAACGGCGTACGGATCTCCTAGGCCAAGCGAGTAAAACTCATTCACGAGTTGAGCGCGAACCGGAGCGTCGATCTTATTGACGACCAGCGTAAGCGGCTTGTCTAAAGGCCGTAGGAGCTTTATTAAGTCGCGATCAGCGGCTGTGATTTCGGTTCGACCGTCGATGACATAGAGAATGTGAGATGCAATCTCAAGCGCAACTTGCGCCTGCTTCAGAATTTGTGTGGGAATGAGTGCATCATCGTGCGGGATGATGCCGCCGGTGTCGATTAGGCCAAAGCGCTTACCGTTATGGTCTGCTTCGCCATAAATACGGTCGCGGGTGATGCCTGGTTCGTTGCCGACGATAGATCGTCTGTCTCCAAGGATTGCGTTGAAAAGCGTGGATTTTCCGACGTTTGGCCGTCCGACTATCACCACGGTCGGTAAAGGTTCGTTGGCCGTCATGCTCGTTATAGGATGGCATGGCGTTCAAACGCCTAAACTTTCTTTCTCGAACTTGGCGGGAAATTTTCGTTAGCCTCGCTCTCTGTTGTAACCGGCCCACGAGGCCGATCAACTGACGCACGGAGGCAACATGTACGAGCAGATTGCAAGACGCATCGAGGCTAGGTTAATGAAAGGGCCGCGAGTTCGCGTTGCGCGCGGTGCATCAGAACCTACTCGCATTGACAAAGACAAGAGCGTTCACTCTGCTTACGTCACTTTGCAAATGGCAGCTCGGATGAACGAGATGTACACCGAGCAGGACGCAGCTGAAGCTGCCGCACATTCTCGGGAAACAGGCCGCGATTTCGGAGGTCTTCGATCACAGCGTCAGTTAGAGAATCATTTTGTTGAACGTGTCACTGCAGAGCTTGGCGGCGCAATGCAGGCGTTCGATTTCACCGTGCCTAGCGGGACCACTGTTTTGGGACCACCTTACGATGTCGAGTGGCAAGTTGGAAACGCCATTGCATTTGGGGCCAAGAGTGACGGCCAAGTGATTACGCTTCCAACGCCTAACGGTTTTTCCGCAGCCGGAATAGGCTTCTATCTCACCACGAATGAGCCGGTACTCGCGGCTATCACGCCACAAGGTACGTATAAGTGGAACTGGTTTGCGTTGGACGATCTGCCCTTTGCCCGAAGCAGCGGAGGTATGGGGATCGCGATCTATACCGACTCACAGCCCCAACCTACTATGTCGCGCGAGGCCGTGCTTTGGAGCCTTAGCGGTATGACCAAGTTTACAGGGCAGCAAGGCAGTGATCTAATTGCAAACGCGGCGTCCCCGGCTTTCGGCCTGGGAACGGTGCCACTGGCACCTGCGCTTATCAATATGTTGCCAGGATCTCGTTATCTTGTCTGGGTTTGGTGTTGGCAGACCTCGCAGCTTGAAAATGAGAGCGCCTTTATCGCTTTTCTTAGTTCTTCCATGCCGTTCGTAACCATTGCTGCGGGCCCGACGATCGTAATCCACTGAGTGGCAGCCGCGTCCGAACAAGCGCTTGAGCATCACCCGTTACGGAAGCGCGTCTCCAGATCCGTCGGTTCAACTGCGTATGAGACGTCCTGTGAACCAAGCCCGTTGGCAGACAGGAAATTGAAGTGGAAGAGGACTCGGAAAACGGCACGTGTGCCGCCGAGCGTGTTCGATTCTGCTCCAAAATGGGCGACACATACCAGTAACTCCAGGAGGATAACAATGAAAAAGACGCAGTGGGAAACAACACTACATGACCCGAACGAATTGACACGGCTCTTAGAATGGTCACGCAACTCTGGACTGAACCCGCAAGACAATGCGGTTCATCCGGACACCCTTAGCGATGGATTTGACGTTGAACAGCCGCAACACCTTGAAAGACTCACGCTGGCGACCATTGCCGCCAACAACAAAAGCGCGGTGAGCGCACCCTTGCTGCAGCAGATTGAAAGCTTCGTGCCAGACCTAATCGGCCTTTCGCCATTGAAAACGCTGGAGAAGCTGGAGGCTCGCTTTAAGTCCGACCCGTCCGCCCAAAACGGTCTGCTGTTACAGTCCGCCATTAACCGTATCACCACGCGGCAGACGCCCGACGCCGACCATACTCATGCTGTGAATCGGGCAACCGCACTGTTCGGTGTGGAGGACACGAAGCACTCGCCGCCTCGTACTGATGACATTTGGTTCAAGGCTTATGAGCATGCCGATTTTGGAGGCAGATCGGTCTTCGAAGACATGACACCGGGGTGGGGATACTGGCGTCAGCCGGATTTTGGGACTGTCGGCATGAACGACATGATCTCGTCCCTTGCCTACAATTCATCGTCCAACGAAGTCGGGGGTAGCATCGTCCTGTTTGAACACGCCCGCTACTTCGGCAAATATCAGAATTATGCGATCATCCCCGGGCAGTTGGGTGAAGTTCCCTACGTTGGCAATGATTTTAACGACCTTGCTAGTTCGGCGTTGATCATCCGTCGCTTTCCGAACGAAACAACCCCAGTCAGTCTGAGCACTCTGGTGCCGCATAGCGCGATCACCGACATTGTGAATGCCACGCCTAAGGTGAGCCCGGCCGGTGACGCTACCTTCACTTGGGACATGTGGCCAACTGGTGGTTCATCGGACGACTGGCATCCTAACGATGTCGATCGCACTTTCATCTACGTCAACGTACCCATCAACGTGCATACCCCTTGGCCTTGGCCCGATTACTACGCCCAGGTTCGCTTCTTCATTTACCTCTATGTGGATTCGAGCGGAAAGCTTCAAGGCTACGTCGCGTACTGGGGTTATTACGTCGAAGGCGGCGCGATTTCGGGACAGGTGGCCGCTGGACTCCGAAGCGCCATTCCCGCTACCATTCCGAAGGTCAACGCTCTTGTTTCACGAGCTCTTGATTTGGCAAACGTGGGCTCACCGTACTCGTATGTGTACTACTTGCCAGGCCGGTTTAACGTCGCCGGAAACGTATCCGATGACGTAACGATCGTTGCGGTCAAGAGATGATCATGGCGACTTGCGAAAGCAAGCTTTCAGGCCGACCTCTGACGTGGGGAACATCCAAAACGAAAGGGAGCCCGGAGGCTCCCTTCGTCGCGTCGATCGTGTTCGACCCTTTTGTTGTGACTAGCTGGTCCCCTTAAACCGGGGCACTTTCAGTGTAGCCCATACAGTGCGTGACTAAGCAACCTTCTCAGCAATAGACTTGGCTTGTACGAACTGGAGTAAATAATCAGGACCTCCAGCCTTTGAGTCTGTGCCGGACATGTTGAATCCCCCGAAGGGGTGGGCGCCGACCATTGCTCCGGTGCATTTGCGGTTGATGTAGAGGTTGCCGACGAAGAAGTGGCGTTTAGCCTTTTCGATCTTGTCTCGGTTCTGGGTATAAACAGCACCGGTCAGACCATACTCTGAGTTGTTGGCCAACTCTAGTGCGTGATCAAAATTTTGTGCCTTCGCGACAGCCAGTACAGGACCGAAGATCTCTTCCTGGAAGATGGTGGCATCAGGAGCAACGTCTGCAATGATTGTCGGCTTGATGAAATACCCGTCGCCGTCGGCAGGGCCTCCACCAGCGACCAGACGCCCTTCACCTTTCCCGACCTCTATATAACGCAAGATGGATTTCATAGCTCGTTCACTGATGACCGGCCCCATGTAGTTACCGAAGTCGTCGGACGAACCAATGGTCAACTGGCCCGCTTTCGTGGCAAGCTTAGCCAGGAACTCATCGTAAACGGCAGTATCAACGATGGCTCTGGAGCAGGCTGAACACTTCTGGCCCTGAAACCCGAAGGCCGAGTTCAGCACCCCAAGAACGGCTTGGTCGAGGTCCGCCTCAGAGTCGACGACAATCGCATCCTTGCCGCCCATCTCGGCAATCACTCGCTTGACCCAGATTTGACCTTTGGCTGTTTTTGCCGCTGTCTCGTTGACGTGAAGTCCCACTCTTCGCGAACCGGTGAACGAGATGAAACGCGTCTTAGGATGGCCGACCAAAACGTCGCCGATTCGAGCACCATCGCCGTTTAGTAAGGAGAAGCTCTCCGGCGGGAAACCAGCGTCGAGTAGAACTTCGGCGAACTTGACTGCGATAGTGGGCGTATCCATTGACGGCTTGATGACCGCCGTGTTCCCGGTCACCAACGCCGCTGTGGTCATTCCAACCAGGATGGCGAGGGGAAAGTTCCATGGCGGGATGATGATCCCTACACCCAGCGGAAGGTAAGTGATCTCATCATGCTCGCCGGGTAGTTGTACGAGCGGGTCGGGACGACTTAAACGTTCTGCTTGGAGCGCATAATAATCGCAGAAGTCGATAGCCTCTGAGACATCACCCTCGGCCTCGTTCCAGGTCTTGCCAGCCTCTAGAACGAGCCATGCATCGAACTCATACTTGCGCTCCCGAATGATGGTGGCGACTTTTCTCAGCATCGCGACTCGCTTGTCAGCCGAAACTAAACTCCACGTCGAGAAGTAAGCGGAGGCGCGTTCGATTGCATCCAGAGCATCCTGTTCCGAGCCAGCCTGGTGAATGCCGACAATCTCGGACGGCTTTGAAGGGTTAACTGAGTTGAGCTTGTCAGTCTGTTTGCGACGCTCCCCGGCAATGATCAAGTCGTATTCGGTTCCAAACTGCGAGCGAACTTGGGCAAGAGCTGCCTTCATCTTCTCTGCATTTTGCAGCTGGCTGAAATCGGTGTAGGGTTCGTTGACAAACGCTGACAGAGTCTGGTGCATACCGTTTGAGAGGGTCATAGGCATGCTGTCTCGTTAAATGAGATCATCAATGTTTTTTTCGGCTAACTTGCGACCGCGCTCAAACATCTCAGCCGCTTCTTCAGCGATCTCTTTACCCTTTTCATAGAGGTCGCGGCCACGCTCAAAAACTTCCCGGCCCGAGTCCGCGATACTTCGACCGCTTCGCTTTGCCTGCTTAACAATTTGTCTGCGAGTGCGTTTGCCAGTCTCCGGCGCCAGCAAGAGGGCGACGACGGCACCGAGCGCTGCCCCTCCCATAAACCAAGCTAAGCCAGTCGCGCTCTCTTCATTGTCCATGGTTACTAAGTTCTCCTAACCCCATTCTAAGTCGCGGACGCGTGCCGGACTCTGATCGTACAATCCACATGAGGAGAACGATATGCAAATGATGGGCAATACAATTTTGATCACCGGCGGAGGTTCCGGCATCGGTCGAGCTCTTGCGGAAGCTTTCCACGGTTTTGGAAATCAGGTGGTGATTTGTGGCCGTCGTAAGCAGCCGCTAGAAGAAGCGGTGACCGCGAATCCCGGAATGAAGTGGACTGTGCTGGATATTGAGAGTCCTGAGGCGATCAGCAGCTTTGCGGCACAGATGGCAAAGGACTACCCCGACCTGAATACAATCATTCATAACGCCGGCATTATGCGTCCAGAAGATCTGAACAATGGCGGAGTGGCGGACGCAGAAGCTATGGTGACGACCAATCTGCTTGGCCCAATTCGGCTGACGGCGGCATTGCTTCCGCAATTGCGGAAGCAGCCAAAGGCTACCCTCATGACCGTCTCATCCGGCTTGGCATTCGTGCCCTTGGCAATGACACCAACTTATTGCGCGACTAAGGCGGCCATTCACTCTTACACGCAGTCGCTTCGCTATCAGCTTAGAAATACTGCGGTTCAAGTGATTGAACTGATTCCTCCTTATGTGCAAACCGAATTAACGGGACCGCAGCAGGCCAACGATCCCAGAGCCATGCCTTTGAAGGACTTCATTGCTGAAACGATGAGCATGCTGAAGAGCTCGCCTGACGCTACCGAAATCTGTGTTGAGCGAGTAAAACCGCTACGATCAGCGGAGAGCAATGATGGTTACGACGCGTTTTTTAAGAACTTCAATGATGCGATGAGTGCGCATTAAAGGTCAGCCGGGGACTAGACTGGCAGCTATGCCAGATCAACACAGTAGGGTCACCATCGTGAGCATGGCTGTCATCGCCTCGGCGTTAGCGACCTTGTTGCACGAGGGCCTCGGACACGGAGTGACGGCGTGGGTGCGAGGCGATATACCGACCGAACTCACCAGCAACCACCTCTCGAGTCTGCGCCCGGATCACTGGGTCGAAGCGGGTGGCACAATCGTTAACTTGATTGTTGGATCAATCTCTTTGCTGGCCTCGAACAATGCAGGAAATCGCACCAACACGCGCTATTTTCTGTGGACACTTGCAGCTCTGAATCTTCTCCCCGGTGCAGGGTACTTTATGTTCTCGGGGATTTTCGGCTTCGGAGATTGGTTCCAGGTAATCAGTGGAATGCCTCATCAGGCAGTGATTCGCGTCATCATGACTCTGTTCGGGGCAGGGCTGTACTTTGTGGTTGTCAGGCGTCTCGCAGTCAGCATTCGTCCGTTCGCGCCGGATAGGCAATTCTATAACACTGTGGGACGACTCCCGTACTACGCAGCTGGATTGTTCAGCTGCGCGGCCGGTATTCTAGACCCCCTTGGCTTGAAACTCCTTTTTGTCTCGACTATCCCGGCGGCATTCGGAGGGTCGTCGGGTCTAATGTGGGCTGATAGCTTGATGCCGAGTACGCCGCCGAATCAGACTTTACTTGTGCTCCGGCAGCGAGCATGGTGGATTGCTGCAGCGATTGTTGGCCTTTTGTACATAGGCTTATTAGGTCCAGGAATAAAGTTTGCGCACTAGAGCTACTTAGCGGAATGTTTCCCAGTGGACCGATTGCCCGTCTGTCCGGAACGTCACTAAACCCCGCTGGTCAGTTCTGTAGATTGTTGTGTGGTGATCTTGCAATCTCTGAAGTACGTCTGGGTGAGGATGATGAAACTGGTTCTTGTAGCCGTCGGAGATCAAAGCGAACTGCGGGTTTAATTCTGACAGGAACTCTTCTGACGAAGATGTCTTGCTGCCGTGGTGGCCAACTTTGAGCAGAGTTACAGAATGGAGCAGGCCCGCCGATACCAGGTCGTCTTCGACCGGCCGCTCAGCGTCGCCGGTGAAGAGGACGTTCTTGCCTTTGTACGCAATTTCGAAGACGAGGGAGTCGTTATTATGAGCATCCTCGCCCGGTTCATAGTCGGGAGCGGGCGCCAGTATGCGAATCTGTGCACCTCCGACGTTTAGAGCCTTCTCGCACCGTTTCCACGAGACCACCTGTACACGGTCCTCTGCGGCATGCTTTCTCACCCCGGCCCAGGCATCGGTCTCAGGCTCAGCACCGACCCAAAGGTATTGAGGATGGAAGTTGTCGAGGATCGCCGGCAGGCCATCCATGTGATCAGAATGGCCGTGCGTCAGCACTGCGTAGTCCAAGTGACGAATACGACGACTCCAAAGGTAAGGCGATACAACATCCTCACCTACGTCGATCTGCGGCTTGCGCGCCATCCGGCTCATGCCAGGAAATCCGCCTGCATCTACTAGCATGGTCTGCCCGTTGGGAAACACGACCAGAAGGCTGTCGCCCTGATTCACATCGATGGCTGTGACCTCGAGTTCACCTTTGCTCAACAGTGCAGGCCACGGTTGATAGCAGACGAGAGTAAACAAAATGAAAGCGGCGACCGCGTTGGCAACGGTGAAGTACTTCTTGCCGAGCCGAATAGCAAACGAGAGCGTTATTAACAAGATTCCAAAGGCCAGGACCAGACTTGAAGGTAAGTCCGCGATACGCCAGGACGGCTCGAAACGCACATGCCAGGCGGCCACTAGTTCCGCCAAGTGAAGGAACCAGCGGGTGCACCAAGCAAGCAAGTGCGATCCCGTAATGATTGCGCCGAACCCGAAGGGAATGACCAGCGAGAGCAGCGGAACGACGACCACGTTTGCGCTCAGGCCTGTAATGGCGAGACGATGAAAATACATCACCATTGGTAATGCCAACCCGAACTGCACGCACGCGGAGACGAGCATCGCGTCGGCGATGAATACTGCCAGTCGGACGGAGCCCGCTACTAAACGCTGTGCCCATCTTTTTGGGAGCCGCGTCCAGACTTGAACAGTTTCGGCAAAAAGCCTGAACTCGACCCGCCATTGGGCAGCGCGCATCTCGACCTTGGGATCGTAGCCAACCTGATCGAAGCGTTTCACGGCCGCAGCAATAGGCTCTGTTGTGCGCTCCATCAGCGGAATTGCGAACACCGCAATGGCAGCTGCCGAAAGAAACGACAATTGAAAACTAGGGTCGAAAAGCTGGTCGGGATCATACGTCAGATACACCAGCGCGACTACGGCTAAGACATTCAAAATTCGGACTTGTCGAAAGAAGTAGCTCGCGACCAGGAACAGTGTAAAGCCCCCAGCTGCCCGGACCACGGGTGAGCTCATTCCAGAGATGAAGGCGTACATCCAGCTGGCAACGGTTGCGATGCAAAGAGCAGGGACACGTCTGACCTGTACAGCCTTCAGGATAAAGAGCAAAGTTAAGGCTAGAACGGACACGTGTTGTCCGGAGATGACGAGCGCGTGGTACGTCCCGGTCAGTCTGAAATCGCTCGTCCAGCGGCGTTCGACAGCTCCAGTCTCGCCCAGAAGGATGGCCGAAAGTAGGGCAGCTGACCGGGCATCGCCGGGGTAGAGCTCAGTAAGCCTTCGCAGCGCCCAAGTTCGGATGTGATAAAGCCCGGCCACAAAGGACGATCCACATCGCCCGGGTTTGCGCTCAATTTCGGCCATGCTGCGAACCGAACCGGTCCAATAGATGTTTTGGCTCGCGAGATACCCGACGAAGTCGAAACCATTAGGGTTCTGATAATTCCGGGGCATTCTTACCTTGGCTGCCACCTCGATTAGCTCGCCATATTCAAGGGACAGTTGCTCACGATCTTTCAAAGCAACGGTGATCCGGGCGGACGCTTTCGGAGCAAGTTTTAACGTGAACTGCTCTCTGCCAGGAGAAAACACAGGCGGATTGATGACGCAGCCACTTAGGACAACCGTCTCGGCATCATCGGCGGTGAGTTGGGGAGCCGGACCTCTTTTGTGCATCTGCTCGAGACCCATGCCGGCTAAGGCCAAGCTGGCGCAGATACCGTAAATTCCGTAGCGAGTTCGCGCCCGGAAAGCCCACCAAAACAGCAAAGCCAGCAAAATGCCAGCGACTACTAACGGCAGCGAAACCGGGATATGATGGGCGACTAAAATGCCTGTTGCTAAACAGATTACCGGAATCAGCAGAGGCTCGCGTGCCACCTTAAGGAGTGAGTACCGGTTGACAGAATCTCAGAACGGCTGCATACTAAAAAAGTTTAATCATCTGGCACTTTTGTGATGGGCGAGTAGGGTCTCGTCGTGTCCCAAGGTTCCTCCTACCCCACTGAGCAGGCCGGCCTTTATTCTTGGTCGGCCTTTTTTTGATTTGCATTCGCGTGTTACTCTCCTTTGCGATGAGACGGCGAGAGTTTTTAAATCAACTAGCTTCCGTACCCCTGGAACTCGGGATCATCACCAACGCGAGTGCCGCTCCCGAGCCGCCTTATCAAAAGCTCGGCCTCAATTCCTACTCACTTCGTGCCATGAGGTGGAGCGACAGGCAGCTGTTGGAGTATGCAGCGCAACTGAAACTGGACGGCGTTTTCCTTCAGGACTCAACGGATCCGCTCACCAATGATCTATCGCATTGGGCGGAGGTGGGTGATCAGGCGCGGCAGCTCGGACTCTATATTGAAACCGGCATTGGACCCATTTTGCCGAAAGACGCGGAGGGCTTCAAGCATTCTCGGGAGCAGCTTCTACTCGGGATCGCAAGAGCCAAGGCGGTCGGCTCGCCTCTGGTGCGGTGTCTTCATGCGGGTGATCGTGCTCATCTGCCGCCCGGCTCCATCGATCAGCATCGAGAGACGATGGTCAAATTGCTTCGATCTGTACGTTCACAGGTGCAAGATGCCGGTTTGAAAATTGCTATCGAGAACCACAAAGATCTTCAGGCTTGGGAGATGCGTGACGTCATCGAGGCTGCTGGCCGTGAGTTTGTCGGATCGTATCTCGATACGGGTAATCCAGTCTTTGTCGCCGAGAATCCGCTAACGACCGTCGACGTGCTTGCTCCATATGCCTTGTGCGTTCACCTGCGCGACTCTGTCGTTTACGAAAGTGCATCAGGCGCGATGGTGCAATGGGTGCCACTCGGGCAGGGAGTGGTCGATTTCAAGACGATCGTCAAAATTGTGAAAGCGGCCAGACCGGACATCTACGTTTACAACAAGCCGATCACCGGGCGTCCGCCAGAGCTTATTCCGTATCTTAAGAAGGATTTTTGGACAGCTTATCCACATGCCCGAGCCTCCGACTTTGCGCGCTTCCATGCGCTCGCGAAGCAAGGCAGGCCGTACGAGTTGCCCATCATCATTGAAGATTTGCCAGGCCCGATGCCGCCGTATCTAGTTCCCGCGATTCAGGCTCAACAACAGCAGCATATGGTTCAGGGGATTGCGTACTGTCGGCAGACACTTGGTCTTGGCAGACGGCAGCCTAGCTGACCTCTGCAGGCCTGCTGACTAAGTGAACCTACAATGTACTTGTGCCAAGTTCCCGCCCAGAGTTGGCTTCCCCGAAACGAATTCTTGTTGCTTCTACATTTACCGCCACACCGCTGGAACAGCCTTTCAACTTTTGGTTCGATCAGCTTGGGTCACGAGCGGAAGCAGGGTTCCCGGGCTATCAGCAACTGTTTCAACAGTTGTTGAATCCGGATGGGGATTTTGCCCGTAATCGCGATGGAGTGAACGTCGCACTGTTTCGGTTGGAAGACCTGGGGGATTCCGATTGGGAAGCGAGCCTTCATGAGTTGGTGACGGCCCTAATCAGTGCCTCTAAACGGTTCTCAACTCCGTTGATTGTTTGCGCCTGCCCGTCTTCGGATTCAGCCAACGAGTCTGTAGTCCGGCAGCTGACTGGCTACCGGAACCTTTACGTGATTGACTCTGACCAGGTCATTACCGATTACCAGGTGGCAGAGATTTACGACCCAATCGGCGAGCGAGCAGCACACATACCGTATACAACATCCTTTTACGCGGGTTTGGCTACCCAGATTGTGCGTACGGTCCTGGCGCTCGACCGACCGCCAGTGAAGGTGGTTGCTGTTGATTGCGATAACACTCTGTGGACCGGCGTCTGCGGCGAAGATGGGCCCGAAGCCATCATCATCGATCATGGCCGGCGTCTGCTGCAAGAGCGGCTTCTGAAACTCAAGAACTCGGGCATTCTTCTCGCCATCGTAAGTAAGAACAACGAGGCCGACGTCTGTGAGACTTTCGCGAAACATCCTGAGATGGTATTGCGCTGGAACGACATTAATGTATCGCGCATCAATTGGCAGGCAAAGTCGCGGAATCTGATCAGTTTGGCTGACGAGCTCAACCTGGGCCCCGATAGTTTTGTGTTCCTCGAAGACGATTCGAAAGAGGCCGCTGAGGTTCGGCAAGGTTGCCCAAAAGTCGCGACGCTCCAGATTCCAGCATCTTCTCCAGAACTGCCGGCTTTTCTCAATCACGCTTGGATTTTCGATCAGGTCCGTGCGCCGACTTCGGAAGATCAGAGCCGGTCACGCATGTACTCCGAGGAAGCTGAGCGAAAGCTATACGAGCAACAAGCAAGCAGCTTTCAGGACTTCGTTGAAGGGCTGAACTTACAGACAGAATTTTTGCCCATCGATCCGGACTTACTCTCTCGTGCTTCGCAGCTAACGCTCCGGACCAACCAGATGAACACGACTTTGGAGCGGCTCTTAGAACCGCAGTTGTTGATTTTGATCGAAGGTCCAAATGTCCAGGCATGGGTGATTTCTGTGAGCGACCGATTCGGCGATTACGGCATTGTCGGTCTACTGATGCTTGATCTTTCGGGCCCGACGGCGACGGTTCGCAATTTCATGCTGAGCTGTCGTGCGCTCGGCCGTGGAGTAGAACACCGTATGTTGGCCCATGCTGCCCAAGCAGTACTGGCGCATGAACCTCCGATCAGTTTCGTCGAAGTTCTATTCGTGGTGGGACCACGTAACAATCCGGCCATTCAGTTCCTACAAAGCATTCCGTTTGGTAGCCAAGTTGGCGATGTATTCCGGTTTCGTGCGCGTGAGCTTGCTCGTCTAAAATTCACCGATCTTCCCAGCCGTGCACCCCAGCCGACATCCAAATTAGAAGAAGTGCAAGGAGGCGGAGGTGTTTCGAAAATTGACTATCAGCTGATCGCGACCGAGTTCAGCACCGCCGCAGAAATCCTACGTGCGATCGAAGCTCAAAGCAAGTCTAACCAGCAAGACCATGCTCCAGTCATTCATCCACCGCAAACAGACCTCGAGCACGGCCTTGCAGCGATCTGGTGCGAATTGCTCAGAATCAATCGAGTCGATGTAGAGGACGACTTTTTCGATCTCGGTGGACATTCACTCCTCGCTGTCCAATTGCTGTCACGCATTCACCGTGACCTAGATGTTGATCTTCCTGACTCGGTCATCTACGCCGATAAGTTGCGGATCTCAAGCCTGGCTCGCACGATCGAGCTGTACCGACTCGGCTTTGGCGATCAAGAAGGTTTCGAGTCTGCTTTGGCAGAAATCGAGTCGCTCTCCGATGAAGAAGTCTCGCGCCTCCTTAGCGAAGAGACAGCAGGCTAGAAGGCCCTTCGTTTTGCGCATCCTTCTCACGTCGAACGCTTCGTATCTGCCACCTCGAGGCGGATCGACGCGCAGTAATCTTGCCTATATTCGCGTCCTCGTAGAGCAACGCCACCAGGTTCGCGTTATTTCAGCTGCACCTGAAACGGCCACCGAAGCTCAGCGTAAAGCAGTGGCACGAGAGCTGGAAGAGCAACAACTTGATGCTTCCGTTCTGCAAGATGGAATCGAAATCGTCTCTGTTCCGGACTTGGTTCGAAACAGCCAGGTGCTCGGCTCACACATCGAGGAGTACAAAGCCGATTGGGTGCTGGTGTCGTCAGAAGATGTTAGTCATTCGCTCTTGAGGCAGGCCGCTTGTTCAGCTCAAGAGCGCCTGGTGTACCTCGCCCATACGCCACAGTGGTTTCCGTTCGGGCCGGCGAGTTGGCATCCGGACAAGAATGCAACCGAGACTCTGAAGCAAGCGGCAGGGATCGTTGTTATCAGCGAAGCAATGGCCACCTACACGGAGCGACATCTAGGGCGCCGACCGACTGTGATTCATCCGCCAATGTACGGCAAAGAAGGGGCGGAGCCCACGCGTTCAGATGCTGGGTACATTGCTATGGTGAATCCGTGTGCCGTAAAGGGTCTGCCTCTGTTCCTACAGATCGCTGATGTACTTCCGGAACTTTCGTTCGCCGTTTTGCCGGGTTGGGGAACCACAACCCCTGATCTGGAGTTGATCGCAAAACGTCCGAACATCACTGTTCTGCCCAGAGTCCAACGCATTGAACAGTTCTTGGCACAGGTAAAGATTCTTCTCGTACCAAGCCTCTGGCTGGAGGGCTTCGGCCTGATTGCTCTGGAATCAATGTGCAACGGTGTACCCGTGATTGTGAGCGACTCTGGCGGATTGGTCGAAGCGAAGATGGGAACCACGGGAGTAGTCCCAACTTCCTTGATCGAGTCGTACACCTCTGAGTTCGATGAACGCCTGATGCCTGTTCCTGTTTTGCCGAGCTTGGACCCGCAGCCCTGGATTCAATTGATCTTAGAAATCCAAGATCGGGCGTTGTGGCACCAGCAGTCGACCAATCAGCGAGATCTTGCGGCGATGTTCGTCAACAACCTCGACCGATTTGCGATTGAGAAGTATCTAACGCAGCTGCAACCATCAAGGTCGTCACGCCCAAGTGCGAAAGTTCCCCAACTTTTGGACAGCGCTAAACAAGAACTGCTCCTGCGTCGATTGAAAGCCAAGCAGTCGTCTCATCCCTCCTGATGCGGATCTTGTTGGCCTGCAACGCGCAGTACTTCCCTGCTCACGGTGGCGGCGAAAAGAGCAATCGGATGCTGATGGAAGCGCTGGCTGCTCGGGGCCACGAGTGTTTGGTTCTGACGCGCATCGAACGCTTTGGCGGCGAAGGTAAGTCGAAGCTCCTGGAAGAATTAAGTAGTCGCGGCGTTCAGGCGAAGGTTGAGCCCGAGTCGGTTCGGTTCACGCGAAACCAAGTGAATGTCGAAACAGCCACTGAGGTAGCCAGCTTCCGGGCATTCTTCATGCAGCGCAAGCAAGAGTTTCGGCCAACCCACGTCGTGACTTCGACGGACGATCCAGCCCAGTTGCTGCTTGAGTCGGCCCTCGGCGATCCCTACGCTGTCACGACCTTCTTAGCGCGAGCGACTATTGCTCTGCCGTTTGGTCCCGATGCGGCATTTGCAAGCCGTGGAAAGACTGACGTCTTGCGCCAGGTAGATGGCATTGTCGGCGTGAGTCATTACGTGGCGGACTACATCGCCGACCACTCCGGTATTTCGGCAACCCACGTTCCCATCGCGCTTCCCGAGCCCGGGCCCCATCCTTGCGTTGGCCATTTCGACAACGAATTCGTTACGCTCGCTAATCCATGCGCGGTGAAAGGCATCTCCGTCTTTCTCGCGCTGGCACAATACTTCCCTGAACTAGCCTTCGCAGGAGTGCCCACTTGGGGGACCACCGAACAGGATATTGCGGCTATGTCGGCTCAGCCGAACATTACCGTCCTATCGAAAGTCGATCAGATTACGGATTTGATGCGGCGCACACGCGTCTTGCTGATGCCTTCTCTGTGGGCTGAAGCGCGTTCGCGTATGGCGGTCGATGGAATGCTGGCTGGAGTGCCTGTGATCGCCAGCAACTTGGGCGGTCTTCCAGAGGCCAAGATGCACGTCCCATACATACTTCCCGTAAATCCGATCGCGAGTTACAAGCAGACGTTGAACGAGCAGATGGTGCCGGTCGCGCAAGTGCCGGAACAGAATCTAGAACCTTGGACGGCGGCACTCGACCGTCTCACAACGGACCGCGCGCATTGGAAGGAGTTGTCCTCACTATCCCGGAGCACGGCCCTTCAATACGCAGAGACGACCACCATCGAACCGTTCGAGCAGTTTCTGATGTCTTTGCATCGTAAGCCTCGCATAACTACTACGGCTCGCAGACCGGCGCCTTCCGTCCAACTGGCAGCGCTTTCCCCAGAGAAGCGTCGATTACTTGAGTCCAAACTTCGAACGCGCGCTAGCAGAGCCACTAATCCGCTTTGTTTCTGCTTCCCTCATGCGGGGGGAAGCGGACATTTTCTGAAGGCGACCGTCCTTCAAGCAAACTTGGAGCCGCACCCGATCCACTACCGAACTCCTGATGGGTGGCCCGATTCGCTTGAAGATTTGGTTCAGAATCTCGCGACGCAGTTAGCCGCGACCCCGCTTGAAGATTCAATCTTCTTCGGTTACAGCATGGGCTCGATTGTCGCGTTCGAACTAGCGCGTGTTCTAGAACAAGCTGGTCGCCTCGGCCCACGAGCACTTATTGTCGCCGCAGCCAGAGCTCCTGTCTTTCGCCGCGATCATGTTCCCCCGCCCGACCCGACAAGGGCTGACCTGATTGGCGAACTTAGAAAGCTCGGCGGCTTGCCGGAAAATTTACTCGACAATCCAGATGATCTCGACCAGGTCCTTCCAGCTGTCGAAGCGGACACGCGGCTTTTCCGGCGCTACATATATAAGACCAGCAACAAGCTCGCGGTGCCGATTCTCGCTCTCGGCGGCACTCACGACCCGAACGTCACCGAAGATCACCTCCGGCATTGGCAAGGGGAAAGTGCCGCTGGCTTTCAGCTACGATTGTTCAGCGGCGGTCATTTTTTCCTTCGCGAAAACGAACCCGCTGCAGCTGAAGCAATCCGGTTATTCTTCAACCCAGCGCGCACGTAGCAGGCGAACAAGGGGCGAACATAGTGCCAATTGTCATCAGATACCTCGGAAATGGTTGACAGGCTAAGTCTCCCGACCGTACACTGGAAAAGTTTGGCGAGTTGATTCTTCGGCTCCTGTGCTACCGCGTTCGTTTGAGCGTCCGGCCGGAAGTCGGGCCCCGCTGTTGGGACAATACGCCGTTTGGTCTATAAACGGTTACGTTGATTACTGGCATGGGCCATTGTCCGAAGCAGTTCCCTCGCGGTTTAAGGCCGGTGAATACGCTATATCGGTCTTCTTGCTTGTTTAGATCCACCACAGACGGTTGTTCAACCATCCTGTAGATTTGACCCCGAAACGGGCCGTGCATTTTTGAACCTGGACTTAGCATGCGCTCCGCGTCGCTTGTTCGGGAGATGAATAGAAAGTTTTTCTGTAAGAGAGGACGTTCGTGCCTACATTTAATCAGCTCGTGCGCAAGGGCCGCCGACCGACCCGGTACAAGACGGCTAGCCCAGCTTTACAGGCCTGCCCGCAACGCCGAGGCGTTTGCACCCGTGTTTACACGACAACCCCGAAAAAGCCGAACTCCGCTTTGCGGAAGGTAGCCCGTGTCCGCCTGACCAATGGCATTGAGGTAACAACCTACATCCCTGGCGTCGGTCATAACCTGCAGGAGCATTCGATTGTACTGATCCGCGGCGGTCGCGTAAAGGATCTTCCCGGTGTTCGCTATCACGTGGTTCGTGGAACCTTGGACACCGCGGGTGTGGCGAACCGTAAGCAGAGCCGTTCGAAGTATGGCGCGAAGCGTCCAAAGGGCGGCGCTGCGGCAGCTGCACCGACTAAAGGTAAAGGGAAGAAGTAGGACATAAGTTATGCCGCGTAGACGCAGACCCGAACCGCGCGAAGTCATTCCAGACCCGCTCTACAGCTCCACGCTCGTCGAGAAATTTGTTAACTCAATGATGTGGGATGGCAAGAAGCAGACCGCGCAAAAGATCTTTTACAGTGCGATGGACACTCTTCGGGATCGTTCTCAAGATGATCCGTTGAAGGTTTTCAAGAAAGCGATTGAGAACGTGAAGCCGCTGCTCGAAGTGAAAACTCGGCGTGTTGGCGGCGCGAATTATCAGGTTCCGGTCGAAGTTCCTCAGAATCGCCGTGTCAGTTTGGCCCTGCGCTGGATCATTGGAAACGCTCGTTCGCGTCCCGATAAGAGTATGGCTGACAAGTTAGCGAATGAGTTGAATGACGCTGCCAACATGCGTGGCGGCGCAGTCAAGAAAAAGGATGATGTTCACCGTATGGCTGAAGCCAATAAGGCCTTCGCCCATTACCGGTGGTAGTTGGTCGTTTAGGTAAACAGGGTTAAGACTATGGCTCGCACAACACCGTTAGACAAAATGCGGAATATCGGCATCATGGCTCACATTGATGCGGGTAAGACGACTACGACTGAGCGCATCCTCTACTACACAGGACGCACGCACAAAATCGGTGAAGTGCACGAAGGTACCGCCACCATGGACTGGATGGCGCAGGAGCAAGAGCGTGGCATCACTATCACCTCTGCTGCGACTACTTGTCAGTGGAACGACATCACAATCAACATCATTGATACGCCTGGTCACGTTGACTTCACTGCTGAAGTCGAGCGCAGTCTTCGCGTGCTCGACGGTGCGTGCGCGGTGTTCGATGCCGTGGCCGGTGTTCAACCCCAAACGGAAACAGTTTGGCGTCAGGCCGATAAGTACCGAGTTCCCCGTATCTGTTTCATCAACAAAATGGATCGCGTTGGAGCCGACTTCTTCTACTCCGTACGCACTATTGTCGATCGTTTGAGTGCGCGTCCGGTGCCGATTCAGTTGCCGGTCGGAGCGGAAGACAAGTTCCTAGGCGTCGTCGATCTGGTCAAGATGAACGCACGAATCTGGCGTGATGAAACACTTGGCGCGAAGTTCGACGACGTTGAAATTCCAGCTGAGCTTCTCGATAAGGCTAAAGAATATCGCGATCAGCTCATCGAAGCTGTGTCGGAGAGCGACGACGTTCTCATGGAGAAGTACATCGAAGGGCAAGCGATTACTGAGTTGGAACTTATCGCTGGGATTCGCAAGGCCACCCTTGCACAAAAGATCTTCCCGGTTATATGCGGTTCGTCATTTAAGAACAAAGGCGTTCAGAACCTACTAGATGCCGTTGTTGCTTATCTTCCTTCGCCGCTCGATGTTCCGCCGATCAAGGGATTGGATGTAGATAACAAAGACATCCACTTGGAGCGGCTGGCCAGCGACACCGAGCCTTTTGCGGCACTGGTCTTCAAAATCATGACCGATCCGTTTGTCGGTCAGCTGTGCTTCATTCGGGTTTACTCGGGTAAGTTGAACGCAGGCGAATCCATCTTCAATGTTTCGAAAGATCGCAAAGAGCGTGTAGGCCGCCTGGTCAAGATGCACGCTAACAAGCGTGAGGAAATTCAGGAAGTATTGGCGGGCGACATCTGCGCCGCTGTTGGTCTGAAGCAAGTAGTAACCGGCGATACCATCTGCGACGAAAAGCAGCCGATACTGCTCGAATCGATTAACTTTCCGGCCCCCGTTATCCAGCTGGCTATCGAGCCGAAGACGAAGGCGGATCAGGAAAAGCTCGGCATCGCAATTCACAAGCTCGCGACCGAGGATCCGACTCTGCATGTTTCAACCGACCCTGAAACCGGGCAGACGATTCTGGCCGGCATGGGCGAGCTGCACCTCGAAATCATCGTCGACCGCATGCAGCGCGAGTTCAACGTAGGCGCGAACGTCGGAAAACCGCAAGTGGCCTATCGAGAAACCATTCGGCAAACTTCGGAATACGATTACACGCATAAAAAGCAGACCGGCGGCAGCGGTCAGTACGCGCGCGTCAAGCTGCGCGTTGAACCTAACCCGGAAAAAGACTTCACATTCGAAAACGACGTCACCGGCGGCAACATTCCGAAGGAGTTCATCCCGGCCATTGAGAAGGGTGTGACGGAAGCGCTCGAAGGCGGAATTCTGGCCGGTTATCCGCTAAACAACATCAAGGTGACCGTGTTCGACGGCGCTTATCACGATGTAGACTCATCGGAAATGGCGTTCAAAATCTGTTCGTCCATTTGCTTCAAAGAAGCTTGCGGCAAGGCCAAGCCAGTGTTGCTCGAGCCAGTGATGCGCGTCGAAGTTACCGTTCCGGAAGAGTACATGGGTTCGGTTAATGGCGATCTGATCTCTCGCCGGGGTCGTTTGGAAGGTACTGAGATTGCGGGCGGCACTCACATCATCAAGGCGATGGTTCCGCTGTCTGAAATGTTCGGCTATGCAACTGAACTGCGGTCGCGCACACAGGGTCGCGGCAGCTTCACGATGCATTTCGGTCAGTACGAAGAAGTTCCCCGCAACCTTGCGGAAGAGATCATAAACCGCAACAAAGGCGGGGTTGCAACCAGGTAATTAGCAGGTAGTCGCGACGGGTGGCGAACAGCGCCGCTCAGTTGTCAATAGCGAGAGGAGACCACGATGGCGAAAGAGAAATTTGACCGCAGCAAACCGCACGTAAACATAGGGACGATCGGGCACATCGATCACGGGAAGACGACGTTGACGGCGGCGATCACCAAGACGCTGGCCAAGCACAATCCGAAGGTAAAGTTCCGCAGCTTTGACTCGATCGACAACGCGCCGGAAGAGAAGGCCCGTGGTATCACGATTGCCGTGGCGCACGTGGAGTATGAGACGGCAAACCGTCACTACGCTCACGTCGACTGCCCGGGACACGCCGACTACATCAAGAACATGATTACGGGTGCGGCGCAGATGGACGGGGCGATTCTCGTGGTAGCCGCCACTGACGGCCCGATGCCGCAAACGCGCGAGCACATTCTGTTGGCCCGCCAGGTTGGTGTACCGTACATCGTGGTTGCCCTGAATAAGGTCGACATGGTGGACGATGCTGAACTGCTGGAGTTGGTCGAACTCGAAGTACGCGAATTGCTGACCAGCTATCAGTTCCCGGGTGACGATCTGCCGGTTGTGAAGGTCAGCGCCCTCGGCGCACTAAACGGCGAAGCGCAGTGGGAAGCCTCGATTGACGAGTTGATGGCCAAGGTGGATTCCTACATTCCGATGCCGGAACGAGCCATTGACAAGCCGTTCATCATGCCGATTGAAGACATCTTCTCGATCCAGGGACGCGGGACGGTGGTGACCGGTCGTATTGAGCGCGGCATCTGCAAGGTCGGCGAGGAAATGGAGATCGTCGGGTTCGCGGACACGCGCAAGACGGTGGTCACGGGCGTCGAAATGTTCAAGAAGCTGCTGGACGAGGGTCGAGCCGGGGATAACGTGGGCTTGCTGTTGCGCGGTATCGAAAAGAACGATGTCGAGCGCGGTCAGGTAATCGCCAAGCCGGGGACCATCAAGGGTTTCAAGAAGTTCAAGGGTGAAGTCTACGTTTTATCGAAGGACGAAGGCGGACGGCACACACCGTTCTTCAAGGGCTATCGGCCACAGTTTTACTTCCGGACGACAGACGTGACGGGCGTAGCGACACTGCCGGAAGGTATGGAGATGGTGATGCCGGGCGATAACGTTGCGCTCGAGATTGAGCTGATAACGCCGGTTGCCATGGACAAGGGCTTGCGCTTCGCCATCCGCGAAGGCGGCCGAACTGTGGGCGCTGGTACCGTCAGCGAGATCGTTTCGTAATTGGGCGCGACACCGATAAGTAAACAGCGGGCGGGCGTTTTCGGCATAACGCTGTGAGCGCTCTCCGGGCAAATAGAAATCAGAAGAGAGAAATGAAAGAACGCATCCGCATTCGACTGAAGGCCTACGACCACCGCATCTTGGACCAATCGACGGGCGACATCGTCGACACAGCCCGACGCACGGGCGCCACTGTTGCGGGGCCGATCCCTTTGCCGACGTTGAAGAGCCGCTATACGGTGCTGCGCTCGCCTCACGTTGACAAGAAATCACGTGAGCAGTTTGAGATTCGCACTCATAAACGTCTGCTCGATATCCTCGAGCCGACCCAAGAAACTGTGGACGCCTTAATGAAGCTCGATTTGCCGGCCGGTGTGGATGTCGAGATCAAAGCGTTCGGGAATAAGTAAGTTCCGGGCTATCGCAAGCGCAGGAATCAAATAGCAGGAATCGAAATAAGGGTTATTAGGAAATGAGTCCAGGAATACTCGGCAAGAAAATCGGCATGACGCAAGTCTTCAACGCGGAGGGTCAAGTGATCCCAGTCACCCTCGTTAAGGCCGGTCCGTGCATCGTTACTCAGCGGAAGACGCCGGCCATGGATGGCTACGATGCGGTGCAGGTTGGCTTGGTGGAATTTGCCAAGAAGCACAATAAACCCGAGGCTGGGCATTTGAAGAAGTCGGGCGCTGAAGGCGTCCAGTTCATGCGCGAGTTCCGGTTGAGCCAAGGCAACGGTGACATGAAGCAGGGCGACCGAATCCTTGCGGACGAGTTCAAGCCTCGCGATGTTGTCGATGTCATCGGAACCAGCAAGGGCCGCGGCTTCGCCGGCCTCGTTAAGCGGCATCACTTTAAGGGTGGTCCAGCTTCGCACGGTTCAATGTTCCACCGCGCTGCCGGTTCTATCGGTGCTTCTAGCTTTCCATCGCGTGTTTTCCCCGGTATGAAAATGGCCGGCCGTATGGGAACCGATCAGGTGACTGTGCGCAACCTCGAGATCGTCAGTGTTGATACCGAGGACAACATCATCGCCGTCAAGGGCGCAATTCCTGGACCGAACGGCGGGTACGTGATGGTTCGCCGGTCGAAGCGGTAAGAATCGCTAAACAAGATTTGTAAGGATCTGAGAACGTAATGCCAAGTGTGAATATATACGACCTGAACAACGCCTCGGTGGGATCTGTCGATCTCGCTGATTCGGTGTTTGGTGCCGAAGTGAATGAAGCGCTACTGTATGAGGCTGTGCGTCAGTTTACGGCCGCCCGCCGGTCTGGTTCCGCTTCCACCAAAACGCGGCACGAGGTGTCTGGTTCCGGCAAAAAGCTTTGGAAGCAGAAGGGCACTGGCCGCGCTCGTATGGGTTCGATTCGGTCGCCCCTTTGGCGTCATGGCGGAACCGTTCACGGCCCACAACCGCGCAGTTACGAATATCATCTGCCGCGCAAGATGCAACTTGGTGCTCTTCGTTCAGCCTTATCTGCCAAGCTGCGGGATGGGGAGTTGAAGGTCGTTCGGGCATTTGATCTAGCTGACCACAAGACTAAGAACATGATGCACGTGCTGGGCGCGCTTGAAGCCAAGCGGACCGTTCTGCTGGTTGAGTTGGGCGAGAACAACAAGCTCACCCTCGCATCTCGCAATTTGCCCGGAGTCAAGTTAGTTCCGACCAGATCGGTAAGCGTCTACGATCTGCTGGGACACCAGTCAGTGCTCCTCACCGAACCCGCCGCTCGCAAGCTTTCGGAGTCCCTCTCCTAATGAACATTTACGATATTATTCGCCGCCCGATCATTACCGAGAAGGGTCACACGAAGCGCGAAGCCGAACAGACCCTCTGTTTCGAAGTTCATCCTGACGCGAATAAAATTCAGATCCGGCAAGCCGTTGAGACTGTGTTCAAGGTCCGAGTGGCCGAAGTCCGGACAGGCGTGTTCGCAGGTAAGCTTCGCCGCCGCGGACGTTTTTCCGGCTACGGATCCGATTGGAAGAAGGCCTATGTCAAGCTGCAAGCGGGACAGAAGATGCCTGAGTACGCCGAGCTCTAAGAAAGGAAGCTAAACGCCATGCCTATTAAGAGTTTCAAACCGACAACACCAACGCGTCGCTTCCAGACTTATCTCACTCGCGACGACCTGACTAAGAAGGAACCGGAAAAGTCGCTGGTCGAAGGCAAGAAGCGTACCGGTGGCCGTACCTCGAACGGTCGCATTTCGAGCCGCTTCATAGGGGGCGGAGCCAAGCAGGCCTATCGCGTCATCGATTTCAAGCGCGACAAGGTCGGCATAGACGCCAAGGTCGCTTCCATCGAGTACGATCCAAACCGCTCGGCCCGCATCGCATTGCTTCACTATGTTGATGGCGAGAAGCGATACATCATCGCGCCGCTTGGTCTTGAAGTAGGTCGGACTGTCAATTCCGGACCCGATGCCGACATTTTGGTTGGTAATGCCCTACCGTTAAAGAACATTCCGGCTGGGACGGTCGTGCATAACATCGAATTGCGTCCAGGCAAGGGTGCCCAAATGGCTCGTTCGGCCGGAGCACAAGCCCAGTTGGTTTCGAAAGAAGGCGAGATTGCTTTGTTGAAGTTACCCTCTGGCGAAACCCGTCGTGTTCAGATTGACTGCTACGCGACGGTTGGCCAGGTTGGCAATGTTGAGCACGAGAATGTGTCGCTTGGTAAGGCTGGCCGCACTCGTTGGCTCGGCAAGAAGCCCCACAATCGCGGTGTCTCGATGAATCCCGTCGATCACCCGCACGGTGGTGGCGAAGGTAAAACTTCCGGTGGCCGTCATCCGGTGACACCATGGGGCCAGCCTACGCGGGGCTTCAAAACACGCAACAACAAGCGTACTGATCGGTTCATCGTGACCAGGAAAGCGAAGAAACGCTAGGGCGTTAGAGGTTAGAGCATGAGCAGATCTTTAAAAAAGGGACCGTTCACCGATGACCACCTTCTTAAGAAGGTTGAGGTCATGAGCGCGCAGCCAAAGAAAGCTGTGATCAAGACTTGGTCACGCCGGTCAACTATCGTTCCCGACTTCATTGGTTACACGCTAGCCGTCCACAACGGCAAGAAGTTTATTCCGGTCTACGTCACAGAAAATATGGTCGGGCACAAGCTCGGCGAATTTTCCCCGACTCGCACGTTTAAGGGACACGCAGCGAAAGCGACCGAAAAGGGCGGACGTTAATTCATGGCGCACGATAAACCAAGTTTGGCGAAGGCTGAAGCCCGCTATGTGCGCGTCTCTGCGCAGAAGGTTCGTTTGGTCATTGACCTCATCCGGGGGGTGCCGGCTGGTGATGCAATCAACATTTTGAACGGTGTCAACAAGCGCATCGCTCCGGCGATTGAGAAGGTCCTGCGATCGGCTATCGCCAATGCGGAAAACAAGTCCGACAATGTTGACGTCGACAAGCTCTACATTACGGAAGCTTACGTCAACGAAGGGCCGCGCATGAAGCGCATTCGTCCAGCTCCGATGGGCCGCGCTTATCACTATCAACGGCGGATGTCGCATATCGTGGTTAAAGTGGGCGAGCGCGAAGACACGGATCAGGAAGGATAGGCCGCAGATCTTTTAGCGAGCCAAGGACAGGATCAAAGATGGGTCAGAAAGTACATCCCTACGGCTTCCGGCTGGGCGTCACCAAAACCTGGCGTTCGCGCTGGTTTGCTAAGCAGGATTATGCAAGGCTTCTTCACGAAGATCTCGAGCTGAAGAACTCTCTTGTGACGCGGTTGAAAGCCGCCGGCATAAGTTCAATCGAAGTGGATCGGCCGGGTAACAAACTCCGGATCACTATTCGCACATCGCGCCCCGGCATCATCATTGGCCGTAAAGGCGCTGAGATCGAAAAGCTCAAGGGTGACCTCGCGAAAAAGACTAAGCGAGAAGTCTTTATCGACATTCAAGAAGTACATCGGCCTGAGCTTGATGCGCAGCTGGTTTCGGAGTCAATCGGGCTTCAGCTTGAGAAGCGCGTCGCGTTCCGCCGAGCCATGCGAAAGGCCGTCGATTCCGCCCTACGTTTCGGTTGCAAAGGCATCAAAGTTCGCGTGTCTGGTCGATTGAACGGCGCTGAGATTGCTCGCAGCGAATGGTACCTCCAAGGTCAGTTGCCGTTGCACACCCTGCGCGCCGATATCGATTACGGTTTCAGCCAGGCGTATACCACCTACGGCGTCATCGGCATCAAAGTGTGGATCTATAAGGGCGAAGTGATCGAAGGCAGTACTCGCAGTAAGTCTTTACGAAACGACGGCGAAATGCGTCGTCGTCGTCCTGAAGGCCGGGGCGGATTTGATCGGCCTGCTTCTGATCGTGGTGGTTTTGGATCTGAACGTGGAGGCGAGCGCCGACCATTTGCGCAAGCCGAACCCTCGGGGTCAGTTAGCGCATCGAATCAGGGCGCCGCTTCGCAGGCCACCGGTCCAATCGTGCAACAAGCCCCGGCGATGGATTTGCCGAAACCTGCAAATTCGCCCATCATTCCGCCACTTGCTCAGCCTTCGACGACGCCATCTTGGAAGCAGGAAGCTCGTCCGACTGCTGAGCCCAGCGTTCAGTCAGGTGCTCCGCCGACGTCTCAGCCCGCACCTGAGGCGGGGAACGCCAGTACTGAGAAGCCGGCGGGCGATGAACAGAAAGGATCCGAGTAGCCGCACGCTACTGGGAGCAGAGTCTAGGAGACAACCGCTATGTTGATGCCGAAGAAAGTCAAATTTCGTAAGCAGCAGCGCGGCCGTATGACGGGCAAAGCCTGGCGCGGTTCGTCGCTCTCGTTTGGCGATTTCGGGTTAAAGTCGCTCAGCTGTGGATGGGTCACCAATCGCCAGATTGAAGCCGCTCGTATTGCCATGACGCGCTTCATTAAGCGTGGGGGCAAGGTTTGGATCCGGGTTTTCCCGGACAAACCAATTACCAAGAAACCACCAGAGACACGTATGGGAAAAGGTAAGGGCGCTCCGGAAGCTTGGGTGTGCGTCGTGAAGCCAGGCCGGATTTTATTTGAGATGGAGGGTGTCTCGCTCGAAATCGCAACGGAAGCCATGCGTTTAGCCGCCCAAAAGCTCTCGGTGCCCACCAAGTTGGTCGTGCGTAATGTGCCGATTGACGATGCCAAGGCTGATATCAGTTCGGCGGGTGAACCGAAGGGCACCGAAGCTGAGGCGCCCAAAGTTGAAGCTTAGGAACAGGATTTAAGAATGAGCGCAGAAAAAATTCGCGAGGCTGACTCAACCGAGCTCGTTCGGCAGGTGCAGGATACACAGGAACAATTGTTTCGCCTGCGCTTTCAGATGGGGATGGGACAGCTTGAAGGCGTAAAGAAATACCGCTTGTTGCGTAAAGAGCGCGCTCGCGTGTTGACCGTCCTTTCGGAACGCCGCCATAAGGGTGAAGTGGTGCCTGAAGTTGCAGCCGCCCCCGCGCCCGTCAAAAAGATTGACAAGAAGTCTGAGAAGCAGAGCAAGAAGAAAAAGTAAGGACCCATGGCAGAATCGATCGCTGAAACACAGCAGAGACCCGCAATCGGGCACAAGAACGAGAAAGTGGGAACGGTTGTTTCGACCAAGATGTCGAACACCATCGTCGTGGAAGTCACGCGGCGCGTTACCCATCCCGTTTACAAGCGAATTATTACCAAGCGCAAAAGGTTCTATGCTCACGATCAGACTGAAGACGCCAAGCTCGGTGATTTTGTTCGTATTCGCGAATGTCGGCCGATTAGCAAGCTGAAACGCTGGACCCTCGAGAGTGTTCTTCGTCGTGCGCCCCAGGTGGCAATTGAACATCCGGCTCTGGAACAGTCTGCTGATACGCGCGTGAAGCAGACGCATAAAAAAAAGAAGAAGTAAGTTCAGCGCGAGAGCGCTAGAAGTGAATGTTGTGCGCCCATCTGGCCCGCCGACTGGCGGTTGTCTCGGGCGCTGGTAGAAGGGGTAAACGGAGAAACGTCATGATTGGAATGCGAACTATTCTCGAGGTGGCCGACAACAGCGGCGCACGCAAGTTGCAGTGCATCTTGCCGCGCGGCGGCGATCTCGGGCTTCGCGCGGGGCTGGGCGATATCATCACCGCCAGCGTGAAGGAGGCTGCGCCCGATTCCAACATCAAGAAAGGGAAAGTGGTTCGCTGCGTTGTGGTCCGCATGCGCAAAGAGACCCGGCGCAAGGACGGCACTTATATTCGATTCGACACAAATGCGGCGGTTCTGATCAACGAAATCGGCGAACCAGTCGGAACCCGCGTCTTTGGTCCCGTTGCCCGTGAGTTACGCGACAAGCGCTTTATGAAGATCGTTTCCCTTGCACCGGAGGTCATCTAATCCATGCCGAAAATTGCTTACAAACGTCGCCAGGAGAAGGGCGAGCGCATTCCAGTCAAGATCAAGCTGAAGAAGGACGACCTTGTGAAAGTCATTGCTGGTCGCGATAAGAACAAGACCGGCAAGATTCTCGACGTGGACCGCTTCACAGGGCGCGTAACGGTTGAGGGTGTCATGATGGTGAAGCGCCACACGCGCCCCAATCCTTCTAAACAAATCAAAGGTGGCATCGCGGAGAAGGAGTTGTCGATCAACGCCTCCAACGTGATGTTACTAACCTCAGGCGGCGTTCCGACCCGCATTGGTTATAAGATGGAGACCCTCGGCGGGAAGACTCGCCGAGTCCGTGTGGCTCGTAAGACCGGCGAGACGATCGAAAAGAAGTAAATAACCGACGATAAGTCGGGGATGCCGTTTGGAAATCGGCGAAAAGGGATTCTGGAAGATGGCAGCAACTAAATCAAATTCGACAGCGCGGCTTCGCGAACTATATAACTCAACTGTGATTCCCTCCCTCACTAAGGAATTCAGCTACAGCAATCCAATGGCTGTGCCAAAGGTCGAGAAAGTTTCGTTGAATATCGGTCTTGGTGAAGCGACTGGAAACAGTAAGTTGATGGACGGCGCTGTAAACGAACTGGGCGCGATTGCGGGTCAAAAGCCGGTTGTGACCAAAGCTAAGAAATCGATCGCTGCTTTCAAGCTGCGCGAAGGCATGGCAATCGGATGCATGGTCACCCTTCGCGGCGATCGCATGTACGAGTTCCTCGATAGGCTAATGAACGTCGCCCTGCCTCGCGTGCGTGACTTCCGGGGTGTGTCACCGAAGTCGTTCGATGGCCGCGGCAACTATACGCTTGGGCTGAGAGATCAATTGATCTTCCCCGAAATCGATTACAACAAGGTCGAGAAAACCAAAGGGATGAACATCTCCATTACGACCACAGCAAAGACGGATGCCGAAGGCCTCGCTCTGCTCCGCTACATGGGCATGCCCTTCCGTCAGTAAAGACAAGGATTTGAAAACATGGCAACTACTGCAAAAATCGCCAAAGAACTCAAAAAGCCGAAATTCGAGTGCCGGCTTCGGAACCGCTGCAAAAATTGTGGGCGCCCGCGCGGTTATCTTCGCAAATTTAACTTGTGCCGCATCTGCTTCCGCAAATTTGCTCTCGCGGGCGAGATCCCGGGCGTCACGAAAGCCAGTTGGTAGCTTCCCTTTTGTAACTCTGTGCCGCACGGTTGCGGCATTACTTATTACGTCGCACGGTTGCGGCTTCGCTTAGTAACCAGGACGTGGCCAATTTAGGCCTGTTCCTAAGAACATAGCTCCACAATGTCAGGTGCTGAAAAGGAAAGAAAGTTTAGATGACAGCAGACCCCATTGCCGATATGTTGACCCGTGTTCGCAACGCACTCATCGCGCGGCACGCGAAGGTTGACGTTCCCTCATCCCGGCTCAAGCTCGAGATCGCCCGAATCCTCAAAGAGGAAGGCTACATCCTCAACCACAAACTCACTGAAGAGGGTGCGAAGAGGTTCATTCGCTTGTACCTGAAGTACACGCCCGCCAATCTGCCGACCATCTCTCGAATTGAGCGTGTCTCCCGTCCCGGTTGCCGTGTCTACGTCGGCAGCAAAGAAATCCCTCGCATTCTGGGTGGACTCGGCATCAACATTCTCACCACGCCCAAAGGCGTGATGACTGGAAGTAGCGCACGTAAAGAAGGCGTTGGTGGAGAAGTTCTCTGCCAAATCTGGTAATGAGACGCCCTTTAAGGATTAAGATTCATGTCACGAGTAGGTAAGAAGCCCATTCCTGTACCACAGGGCGTCAAAATCAACATTGGTGATCAGTTAACGGTTGAAGGACCCAAGGGAAAGCTGTCCGTTGTTATCCCGCCGGGTATCAAGGTCGAGCAGAAAGACAAGACGCTTGAATTGGTGCGAGCTAATGAAAAGTTAGCCGCGATTCACGGTCTTACTCGCGCGCTTGCCTTCAACGCCGTTCACGGTGTTTCGACTGGATGGACCCGCGAGCTTGATATTGTTGGTACCGGCTACCGCGCTGACGTGAAGGGCAAGGTCGCTACATTCAATCTCGGTTACTCGCATCCAATTGAGGTCGTGCTTCCCGCCAGCGTTGATCTTAAGGTCGACAAACAGACGCATGTCATTCTGAGCGGCCATGATCGAGCCGAGGTTGGCCACTTTGCCTCAATGATTCGCGGGCTTCGTCCACCGGATCCCTACAAGAACAAGGGCGTCAGGTATACGGGTGAAGCGTTGCGCAAGAAGGCCGGCAAGACCGGAGCGGGAGGTAAGTAATGGCAAGAGATTCAAGAGCCGAAATCCGGCTTCGCATTCACAAACGGATTCGCAGCCGTGTCGCCGGTACCCCGCAACGTCCTCGTTTGGCGGTCTTCCGTAGCGTAAACCATATTTACGCTCAGATCATTGACGATGAGGTCGGCCACACCCTGGTAGCCGCTGCTTCGACTGAGAAAGATTTGCGCGGCAAAGGCGGCAATGTGGAAGGCGCAAAGATCATCGGTAAAGCAGTAGCCGAACGCGCTAAAGAAAAAGGCGTAACAAAGGTCGTCTTCGACCGGGGTGGTTACCTTTATCACGGACGCGTCAAAGCCCTCGCAGACGCGGCGCGTGAAGCAGGATTGGAGTTCTAAACTAATGGCCTTTAAAGTACCACCTAAGCGTGTCGATACGCATAACCTGAATCTTAAGGAACAAGTTGTCAGCATTAACCGCGTAACCAAAGTCGTCAAGGGCGGTAAGAACATGAGCTTCTCGGCTCTGGTCGTGGTCGGTGATCCGGGGGCAAGGGTTGTCGGCTACGGGACCGGCAAAGCCAAAGAAGTGCCGTCGGCCATCAAGAAGGGCATCGAAGCCGCAAAGAAGAATTTGCGTAAGATCAACGTCCTCGAAACTACGATTCTGCACCCTGTGTTGGGTCGGTTCGGAAGTGGTCTTGTGCTGTTGAAGCCGGCTCCCGAAGGCACCGGTGTGATTGCCGGCGGTCCCGTTCGCGCCGTGATTCAAGCTGTCGGAATTCCAAACGTTCTGACGAAGTCAATCGGCTCCCACAACGCTCATAACGTCGTGAAAGCGACCATCTCGGCACTCGAGCAACTCAGAGATCGTCAAGCTGTCGCCGATCTGCGCGGGCTCGCGATCGAAAAGCTCTAAAAGGACGTTCTTAATGGCCGACGGAATGATCAAGATCAAACTGGTGCGCAGTGTTATCTGCACACCGCAACGACACAAAGATATTGTAAAATCTCTGGGGCTTCATAAGATCAATCGAGTTGTGATTCGCCCTGACACTCCATCCTTTAGAGGTATGGTAGCTAAGGTTCCTCATCTGCTCGAAATAGTGAAGGATTAGCTAGTTACAAAACCGAGTACGCGGGCCGATCAAGCCAGCGTGCGACTTATAGGTAAAGAAAATGAATTTAAGTAGCTTACGACCTCCGAAGGGTCAAAAACATAAAAAGCGGCGACTCGGCCAAGGTATGGGCACGGGCCGAGGTAAGTTTGCCGGCCGTGGTGCAAAAGGCGCCAAGTCTATCTCGGGCTATAGCAAAATGCGCGGTTTCGAAGGCGGCCAGATGCCCCTGCACCGCCGCCTGCCAAAGCGCGGGTTCACCAACATCTTCCATAAGGAATACACGGTTGTTAACGTCGGCCTGCTCGAGCATCTTGACGGCGATACGTTCACGCCCGAGTCACTGCTGGCCGCCGGTGTGATCAAGAAGCTGAATGCCGGGTTGAAGATCCTTGGCACTGGCGACCTCACTCGCAAGGTCAGTGTGACCGCTCACGTCTATTCCAAATCTGCGGCAGAGAAGATCCAGAATGCGGGCGGGACGACGACCGTGATTGAGCGGCCAAAAGCTGCATCCGACGATTCCGATTCGCCCAAACCGGACGAGTCTCGTTAGTCGCAGTTCGCTGCTACTCGGCAACAAGCCCCGATTGCATGGTGAAGGTATAAGTGAATGACCAAGTTTCTTGAAGCTCTTGCCAACGTTTTTCGCATACCCGACCTCCGCAAACGGGTCCTCTTTACGTTAGGGCTGTTAGCTGTTTATCGTGTGGGCGCTTACATTCCAACACCTGGGATTGCAACTGCGCGTTTTGAAGAGTTCTTTGCGCGCAACGCGGGCGGCTTCCTCGGTTACTTTGATCTGTTTAGTGGCGGCATGTTAAGGCGGATGACGATCTTCGCGCTTGGTATCACGCCATACATTACGGCGTCTATCATTCTTCAGTTGCTGACCGTCGTCGTACCGACTCTCGACAAGCTTCAGAAGGAGGGCGAGATCGGGCGGCGCAAAATCACGCAATGGACCCGATATCTAACTGTTGCTCTGGCGATTGTTCAATCCATCGGTATTGCTGTTGCTCTCCAAGGTTCAGACGGGAATTTTGTTCTTCACCCGGGATTCGGCTTCATCGCTCTCACGGCGCTTACCTTTACAACCGGTACAGCTTTTATCATGTGGCTTGGTGAACAGATCACAGATCGCGGTATTGGCAATGGAATGTCGCTGATCATCTTTACGGGTATTGTTGTCGGCCTACCGCGGGCAGTCATCAATATCTACAACAACACCTTCGTTACGCACCAGTGGAACCCGCTCCAGCTGCTCATCATACTGGCGGTCATGGTTGCGGTTGTCGGGTTCATCGTTCTGGTAGAGCGGGGCGAACGGCGCATTCCCGTCCAGTACGCCAAGCGCATTGTCGGTCGTCGCATGATGGGGGGACAATCAACGCACCTTCCGCTCAAGGTCAATGCTGGTGGCGTGATCCCTATCATTTTTGCCTCTTCGCTTTTGGCCCTGCCGCAAACAGCGCTGCAGGTCTCCTGGGTTAAAGGTAGTCCGTGGTTGAGCAGCATGCTGGGTGCGCTTGGCGGCAACGAACCGCTCTATTACATCGCTTTTGTCGTGCTGATCGTTTTCTTCTGCTTCTTCTACATTTCCATCATCTTCAACCCAAATGAAGCCGCAGATAACATGCGCAAGTACGGTGGCTTTATTCCGGGCATTCGGCCAGGGAAGAATACGGCTGAGTACATGGATAAAGTGCTATCGAAGATCACCGTCGTTGGCGGCTTGTACTTGGCGATTCTGGCCCTCATTCCGCAAATGATGATCTCGGGAATCAGGCTTCAGCACTTGCCGGGGGTGGGTAACTTCATTGATGCGCATTTTCCGCGATTCATTCTTGATGGGCTCGGTGTGTCCTTCTTTTTCGGCGGAACTTCACTGCTGATTGTTGTTGGCGTTGCAATGGATACTGTCAATCAGGTCGAAGCACAGCTCATCATGCGGCACTACGAAGGTTTCACACCTCGCGCTGGGAGAATTCGTGGTCGGCGAGGAAACAGTTAACGACTTGGCGATCGCAAACGGCGTTGCGGCCCCGGCCGTTATCCTCTTCGGCTCCCCAGGTTCGGGAAAAGGTACACAGGCAAAGCTGCTCCGTACCTGCTTAAAGGGACCACATATTTCGACCGGCGACATGCTACGGAAGCACATCGATGACGGCGATGAGATTGGGCAACGAATTCGCAACCTGATGAAGTCAGGCCGGCTGGTGTCCGATGAGCTTGTCAATCAACTGGTGGATTCGAGGCTCTCCCAAACCGATTGCGCAGAGGGCTTAATCTTAGATGGCTATCCGCGGACATTGAACCAAGCAGCGGTTCTGTTGAAGCAAATTCCTGGCCGTGGTTTTAAGCCAGTCGTGATACACTTGGTGGTTGACTACGAAAAGATCGTAGCTCGCCTGAGTGGGCGGCGCCAGTGCCCGGTCTGCGGGACTCTTTATAGCTTGACCACAAACCCTCCCAAATTAGCGGGAATTTGCGACTTGGATGGGGCGGTCCTTGTGACCCGCGAAGATGACCGCGAATCTGTTATTCGGGAGCGTCTTCGGCAATATGAGGAGCAAACCCAACCGCTTTTGGATTTTTTTCGAAGTTCGGGCGTGCCCTTGTTGGAAATCGACGGTGCTGATGCGGCGCCGGAGCAAATTGTCGAACGCATTTGCGTGAGTCTGGCCGACTTAGGTGTGGCTCTATCGCCTGAGGTTTTGAAGAAGTGCTGAGGTCTTTGAGGAAGTGATCGTTCGGCGAAGTGCCGGTGAGTTGGAGAAGTTGCGGCGCAGCGGGCTGCTAGTCTTTCAGATCCTGGAAGACCTCAAGAGCATGGTCGGCGAAGGTGTTACTACTCACGACCTGGAAGTTGCGGCCGAGCGAATGATCTCCGAGGCTGGCGCGAAACCTGCTTTTAAAGGGTATAGCTCCCGTGCCACCACGGTTCGGTACCCGTTTGTGCTATGTACGTCCGTAAACGATGAGGTGGTTCACGGGATGCCCTCTGCGAAGCGAAAGCTGAAGCGTGGCGATATCGTATCCATCGACACGGGCGTTCTATTGAATGGTTATTACGGTGATTCGGCTATTACGGTCGCAGTGGGCGAAGTGAATGATTCCGTTAAGCGTCTTTTGAAAGTGACGGAAGAAAGTCTTGAGCTTGCGATCGACCGTGTTCGTTCCGGTAACAGGCTCTTCGATGTATGCGGCACAGTCGAGCGGCACGTCGAATCGAACGGCTTTTCCATCGTGAGAGAATTTGTTGGTCATGGGATTGGAACTTCGCTACACGAAGAACCTCAAATCCCAAATTATGTGGATCGAAAGAGTGAGAACCCCCGCTTAAAACCGGGAATGGTGCTCGCCATCGAACCCATGGTTAATGCGGGTAAGCCCGACACGAGAGTGTTGGCGGATAAATGGACGGCAGTCGCTCGGGATGGGTCATATTCAGCTCATTTTGAGCATATGGTTGCCGTGACCGAAAATGGGCCCTGGGTTTTGTCCCGGCCTTAGACACTTATGGGAGACGCAGCGGCTGAGCGAACTGCTGAAGCGATTGTCGTTGAACTTCTCCCCAGCGCTTTGGTGCGGCTTCGGCTAGAGGGCGAGCACGAATTAATTGCTCATTTCCCAAGCACGCAAAAGGCAAATTTTGTTCGCTTGCGAGTTGGCGATCGGGTGCGAGTAGCGCATTCGATAACTGACCGAACGCGAGGTAGGGTTCTGGCTCTTTTGCCGAAAGGCTAAGCCGGAGATCCGATCAAGGGGATTTAACCGAAAATGAAAGTACGGGCTTCTGTAAAGAAACTGTGTGACAAGTGCAAGATAGTTCATCGCCACGGCGTGGTGCGGATTATCTGCAGCAATCCCAAGCATAAGCAGCGGCAAGGGTAGAGGGTAGCAGGCTAGAAGGATTCGTTTATGGCGCGTATTGCGGGCGTTGACTTACCATCGAAAAAACGGGCGGCTATTGGGCTGACCTACATCTACGGCATTGGCCGGACGCGGGCGCTTTCCCTGCTACACCGTGCTAGCGTCGATCCTGAAAAGAAAGTGTCTGATCTTAGCGAAGAAGAAGTCAATCACCTTCGTACTCTGATCGAGACCGAAGGCGCAGTCGAAGGCGATCTCCGCAAGGAGACCTCGCTCAACATCAAGCGGTTGATGGAAATGGGTTCGTATCGTGGTTTGCGACATCGTCGTGGCCTTCCCGCTCGCGGCCAACGTACCCACACCAACGCCCGCACTCGGAAGGGTCCTCGCAAGGGCACCGTCGCAAATAAAAAGAAGGCTACCGGCAAAACGTAGCCGGCTGATCTGGTGAAAATGTAATGGCAAAGGCTCCCGTAAAATCGACTAAAAAGAAGTCGTTTAAGAAGAAGGAAAAAAAGAATGTTCCCTATGGAACAGTTCACATTCAGGCTTCCTTCAACAACACCATCGTCACCTTCACTGATCCGCTTGGGAATGTGCTGGCTTGGTCAAGTTCTGGTTCACTCGGATTTCGTGGTTCCCGAAAGGGCACCCCATTTGCTGCTCAGCAGGCATCTTTAACGGCGGCTAACAAGGCAAAGGAAACTGGTCTCCGGACTGTCGAGGTTCGCGTCAGTGGTCCGGGCAGTGGCCGTGAGTCGGCCGTTCGTGCTCTTTCAACCGCTGGAATCGAAGTTCGCGCCATCAAGGACGTAACACCGATTCCGCACAACGGTTGTCGGCCACCGAAAAAACGCCGAGTCTGATTTTGTTTCTGGGGCGCTTTGGCGCTCTTGGGTTTTGTGGTTTAAGCGGGACGAAGACCGTCGGGTTGTAAACCGCACCGTATCAAACGCGAGTGGCACTAGTCGCCGCGTCATTTTGAGAGGTTCATATTGGCACGATATAGTGGCCCGGTTTGTCGGCTCTGCCGTCGCGAGGGCATGAAGTTATTCCTGAAAGGCGAGCGTTGTCATAGCGAAAAGTGCGCAATTGAGAAACGCAACTTCGCTCCTGGTCAGCACGGAAAAGACAAGAAGGCCAAGCTGGTCGGCTACGGTCTTCAACTTCGAGAGAAGCAGAAGGCCCGCCGGTATTACCGGGTTTTAGAAGGTCAGTTCCGAAACTTGTACGAGAAAGCCGTGAACCAGAAGGGCATCACTGGCGAACTCATGCTGGCAATGCTCGAGCGGCGTTTAGACAACGTGATTTACCGAACCGGTCTGGCTACAAGCCGAGCTCAGGCTCGCCAGGTTGTCCGTCACGGTCACGTGAATGTGAATGGACGACGGGTAAACATTCCCTCGTTTAATACAAAGCCCGGCGACACCATCGAGATTCGTGAGACGAGCAAGAACAATCCGTCGATCCTCGGTGCTCGTGACGCCACGGCTCACACACCGAGCCCGGCTTGGCTCGAAGTAGATCGCGAGGGCCTGAAGGCGAAGTTAATTCAGCAACCCAAGCGTGAAGAGTTGGTCCAGATTCAGTTGAATGAACAGCTCATCGTCGAGCTGTACTCGAAGTAACAGGCTTCGACCGATCGACGAAAAGGGGTACTCAATCTATGTTTAAGGGTTTCCAGAAGCCGAAGCGACTCGTTGCCAACACCGAGACGCTGACGGAGCGTTTCGGCCAATTTACCGCGCAGCCATTTGAGCGCGGTTTCGGTCCAACCATCGGTACCGGTCTACGCCGTGTACTGCTCAGCTCTATCGAAGGCGCTGCCATTACTGGTGTGCGTATCGAAGGCGTCTCGCACGAGTTCAGCCCAATTCCGGGCGTCGTCGAAGATGCAACTGACATCATCTTGAACCTCAAGCAGGTTCCTTTTAAGATGATCGGCGAGGGAATGCGCATCGCACGCCTTCGAGTCGAAGCTCCAGGCGAAGTGATGAGCAGCCAAATCGAAACCGACTCTGAGGTCGAAGTTCTCGATCGAAACCTGCACATTGCTACCGTCGGAGAAGGCGGCAAGCTCGACATTGAAATGCGCATCAAGAGCGGTCGAGGGTACGTATCGGCCGACCGGAACTACGATGAGGATCTTCCCATCGGATACATTCCAATCGATTCGGTTCACTCGCCCGTTCGCAAGTCAAACTACACGGTCGAAGCAGCCCGTCTGGGTCAGAACACAGACTACGACAAGCTGACGATTGAGGTTTGGACGAACGGCGCCATCTCGCCGCAAGACGCGATCGGCCAGGCTGCGAAGCTGCTGAAAGACCATATGACAATCTTCATCAACTTTGAAGAGACGCCAGAGGTCGCCGAAGAGCCGGCAGAGCGCGCGATGAACCAAATGAACGAGGTTCTGAATCGCTCGGTCGAAGAGCTCGAGCTCAGCGTCCGTTCTTACAACTGCCTCAAGAACGCCAACATTCAGACTATTGGCGACTTGGTGCAAAAGTCAGAGTCGGAAATGCTGCGGACGAAGAACTTCGGTCGTAAGTCGCTGAACGAAATAAAAGAAATCCTGTCGGGTCTCGGCCTTACGTTTGGGATGAAGTTTGATGCACAGGGTCGGTTGGTCGGCTCTGCTCCTCCGGCTTCGCCTTCCGACTTCGGTCCTGAAGACTACGCCGGCGCAGAGGACTAGTCATGAGACACCGCAAAGCTGGCGTCAAACTTAAACGTGACCTCAGTGCCCGTCGGGCTCTGTTGCGTGGTCTTGTTACTAACGTAATCGACGAAGAGCGGATCACGACAACTGTTCCGAAAGCGAAAGCTGCTCGGCCGCTAGTCGAGAAGATGATCACTCTCGCCAAAGAAGATACGCGGCATGCTCGTGAACAGGCTGCTGCGTTTCTGCTGAAGAAAGAAACCGTAGAAAAGCTGTTTGACAAGATCGGGCCTCGCTTCAACCAGCGCAATGGTGGCTACACGCGGATCGTTAAGATTGGCTGGCGCAAAGGCGATGGTGCTGAAACGGCCAAGCTCGAACTTGTCGGATCTGAACTGATCAAGCGAGCTGCAGAGCGTGCAGCACGACGTGAAGAACGATTAAAGGCTTCAGGTGACGGTCCGGAAGGCGAAACGACCGACTAGTTGCACTTTTCTTGGATTCACCAAAGGCCGAGGATTAACTCCTCGGCCTTTTTCTTTTTGAGGTCGGGGTCGCCGAACTCGACGAAGTTGCTGCCGTTGCGTTCGGGCCAATCTTACTTAGGACGCGGTCATGAATCCAATGTTCATCCCACCACTCGATCGGATTGATGGGATAGCCCGCGACCATCATGCTGAAGTGTATATGGTCGCCAAAGGCCATCCCCGTTGAGCCGCTGACGCCGATGTGCTGAAGCTTTTCAATCGAGTCTCCTACCTTGACGTCGATCTTACTCAGATGTCCGTAAAGGCTTTGAAGCGAATAACCATGGTCGATGATCACGCAGTTTCCGTAAATCCCCAGTCGATCGGCCCATATGACCTTGCCCGAGTTAGCAGCAGTAACCGACATATTGGTCTTCTGAGCTAAGTCGAAGCCTAAGTGAGTCTCTTCGTCGATCTTCTTTCCTTGATAGAAGTAGCTGCGATCGTCAGCGAAATACGATTCCCGAGCTCCTTTCATTGGAACGAAAGGACCTGACCAGAGGATCTTGTTTTCGGTTTTCGTGTGCAGGTCGTAAATCTGTTGATTGTTGACCTTCCTCATGTCGCGGTTAAGCTTCACGAACCGGACAGCGATGTCTTCCGTTCCTTCGGGGTCGAGCTCTCCGACCACCTTACGCATGTCGGATTCCTTTAGGTTGATGTCGCTTTTGCGCCAGTGCTTATTAGAGATTATGCAGCGGAAAGAGGCAGTAACTTCGGTTCCGGCGACATTGCGCGCAAAGCCGACGGGGATGGTGTCGGCAGGAAGATCCCACGGATAAGCAAACAGTGAGAATCGGTGAGTACTGTTGTCAGGCTGGCCGGGCATCGGAAAAGTTCCCGAAACGTATTTGCCTGCCTTAACGCCGGCTTCGATCCAGGCACCGCCAAGATCTAACGTGACCAGTTCGGATCCTCCGGTGTTCAGCAAGTGCTCGAGACCGTCTGCGACTACCGACGGAGGACGAAGAACAACTTGAACATCCTGCGCAAGCGTAGCGGTGCTACCGCGCATGTCGTTCGACTTAGCTTCGACCGTGAACCGGGCCGGACCTTCCTTCAGAAACGTAGCCGATTTCCTGCCAGCGGAAAAGTTGAAAATGCGCGAGGGCTGCTGCGATTTGGTTTTGTCTTCGAACACAGATTGGCGTTGGCCGCCTTGCTCGAGGTAAGCAGCAAAGGACTTGATGCCATGCGGATCATCGACTTGCGCCACAACGGGCGTATCGTTCCCGACGGCCACGATGGGCTTAGCAAGCCTCACGATCGGATCCTTGCCGGAGAACCAAACGAACCCAAAGACAATAAGGATCAGACCGGCGATAGAAGCGAGTACTATTTTTGAGAGTTGTGACACGGTTTTAGGTTTTGAGGACTCTTCGTCCTTCGATTCGATAGTTCCCCTGAAGTACCCAAGCTATGGCTTCAGTGTAAATTCTGTGCTCTTCGGAAAGGATGCGGGCTGATAAAGATTCGAGGGTATCGCCGTCTGTGACGTTGACGGCAGCCTGAAGGAGGATCGGACCGCTATCGAGGTTCTCGTCCACGAAGTGAACAGTGCAGCCAGTGACCTTCACTCCATGTACCAGAGCTTGGTATTGGGCGTCAAGTCCGGGGAAGGCAGGGAGCAGAGATGGGTGGATGTTGAGTACGCGCCCCCTGAATTTCGAAACGAACTCGCCGCTTAGGAGTCGCATATAACCGGCGAGACAAACCCAATCGATAGCATGGGCTTCCAATAATTCAATAACTTGCGAATCGAACTCGACTCGGCCAACACCGGCAGAAGCTATCGACGCGGTCTCAATGCCCAGATCATGGGCATGGGCGAGTCCGGGCGCATCTGGCCGATTTGAAAAAACGAACCCAATGTCGCAAGGTAGTCGGCCAGACTGGACGTTCTGTGCGATGGCTTGAAAATTCGAACCCCTCCCAGACAGCAACACGCCCAGGCGGGGTCTCTGGGCAGACGAACCGGCGCTCACAGATATGTCACTCGCGGTTGTTTTCGACTCTTGAGAGCGACCACTTGGCCGATCTCGAAGAAGGGTTGACGCAGCTTCTTCAGTTTTTGCGATACGAACCCAATTTGCTTTGGCGAGACCACGAACACCATACCGATACCTAGATTGAACGTGCGCCGGTAGTCGGCCTCAGGAATATTCCCGGTAGACCGAAGGAACTCGAAGATGGGTTGTTGGGGCCATGTACTAAGGTCGATTTCGACCCCACATGCGCCGGGAAGGATACGGGGAATGTTGTCAGTCAGGCCACCGCCGGTTATATGGGCTGCACCTTTGATGAGTTGCTCGGAGTGGAGTGCTTGAATGGGCTTCAAGTAAGACCTGTGTACTTTGAGTAGCTCCGCTGCGAGTGTAATACCGAGTTCGGGGAACGTGGTGTGGAGGGAATGCTCGCCCAATTCGAGCAGGAGCTTACGGGCCAGGGAGTACCCGTTGGTATGGAGGCCGTTTGAGGGAAGACCTAGTAAGATGTCGCCGGACTGAATGTTTTCGCCGGTGATGATGCGCTTGCGCTCGACCGCACCGACAATGAATCCGGCCAAATCGTATTCACCGGGCGCATACATCCCCGGCATTTCGGCCGTCTCGCCACCTATAAGGGCGCACCCATTTTTCTTGCATCCGCGAGCTAGTCCTGAGACGACGCTGGCACAGACATCAGCGTCGAG
This sequence comes from Bryobacteraceae bacterium, assembly GCA_965214005.1. Taxonomy (GTDB): domain Bacteria; phylum Acidobacteriota; class Terriglobia; order Bryobacterales; family Bryobacteraceae; genus Bog-105. The sequence continues at coordinate 4,923,116 of CBDCAQ010000014.1, read as the reverse complement.
CTTCCCGACTGCAAAATAATCGAGGAAGAAGAGCGGAGTCGCACCTTGAACGGCGATATCGTTTACGCAGTGATTGACAAGATCCTCGCCGATAGTGTCGTGACAGCCGGTTGCGAACGCGATTTTAAGCTTCGTCCCCACCCCGTCTGCAGAACTAATCAGGACTGGATTCCGCCAGCCCGTTAACATATAGCCCGCACCGAAGCTGCCGATCGAGGACAGGACTTGAGGCGTTCGTGTGCTTGCTGCGTGTCGTTTGATGAATGCTACGGCGCGTTCAGCTTCGTCAATATCAACGCCAGCGTCTTGGTAGGTTACGGGGCGTCTTTTCGCGGCAGTTTTTGATGGAGTCTTAGCCACTTAACCTGAAGGGTTAGTGTATCGAAGGCGTCCCGAATTTGGTTAGAAGCCCGGATTGGCCCAGAAAGATAGAAACGGGAGCCAGCCTGAAGGCCAGCTCCCAAAGTAATTAGGATTCCGAGAACGGGTTCTCTGAGTCTTGCGGGAACGTGAAGTTGCTGTTGTATCCGCCCCCAGCGTCTTGATAGAGCTCGGGAGACGGAACAGGTCTGGTTCCTATCCTTCGACCGACACTGTTGGCTAATTTACTGGGGACCGACGCCTGCTTCGCAAGGGAAGCTTTCTGGCGGTCGACCAGATCCTTCAATATCGGCTGGGTAACGGTTGAAATTTGCCGTTTATTGGATTTCATGGCCTGGAGTTTAACGCCGGAGCGCTTAAATTGGGAACGCGCACGGGTGTGCCTGCACGACTCTAATTTAACGTAAGTGGCTTAATTTGTAATGGTTGTGGTTTCTGGAATCCGATTGCGAAATATATTCGACGCCTGTGACTCATCTACAGCGAGCTTGGCTTCGCCGAGACTAGAGATGAAAAACCTGCAGCCGGTTCGCCGCGCGGCCCGCCAGAAAGAAGCCGTTGGGCATCTCAAAGTGGGTTGGGTTAGGGATGAGTATTTAGTCCGCCTTGGTAAAAACTCCCATCCGAGTTGACACTGACTTCATGACTCTTACCGGACCTGGCCTTGACGTCTGCTTCGTAAGTGGTCGTGCTTCCTACTTTTACTGCCTCGACCTTCTTGACGGTGCCGCCCGCGGTCTTTCTCAGAATGCCGTCCTTCGCAGGACCGGGGATGCATTCTAGAGTCACTTCCTGTTAGACCGACAATAGCGAGCCCTTGTCGTCGAAGGTCAAGTCACGTGTCTTCCCATTGCTGGCTTCACCGCGTACTTTTGTGCATGCAACGTCACGTCACGCCTGCTCTTTGATGTACTTAAAACAGTGTCATGGTCCGAAATTTGTTGGATCCTCGGCGCGTTTAGAAACCCGCGGAGACGGGCTACCAGATGCTTAAAGCGGCGGTTTAGCCAGCTGGTCATCCGTCGCAGCATTCAAGCCCTGTAAGATGAGCCACAGTGTCACGTACAGTGAACAAATGAACATATGAGTGTCAGGCTCAGCCATCGCTGGAACGGTGGGAGGAAGATCATGGTTCTGGCACCGCGGCCCTGAGCGGTTGGACACCAGTTCTGGATGAAGGTCTTGGATCAAAACCCGCAGATTTAGTAGAGAGCCAACGACAGAATTTCTGAATTTCAGGGTGTAATTTGAGAGTCGGGATTGTATTGAAATCATGTTCTAACTGCTTTTCCGTGAATACCCGATGCACGTGGGAATGACATGGGCGACAAAGCCAAGCAATTCGGGTGTGTACATCTGAACGGTCGAAAAGCTTCTTGTTTCGCTTGTTGGCGTGGCGAGTTCGGGGTATGAGATGGTGACGGGTGAGTGACACGCCAGGGCGGCCGCAGAGTTCGCAGCAGTTCACCTTCGTTAGATGCATCACAGAAGGGTGGGACAGAAAAGTTGAGATTTGTTAAAAAGTGTAGAGCAATAACACGACACATTTTTGGGAAATCAGCGTGCCATTTTAGTGGTGAATCTGTTATCCTTCAGATGTTGTTGTTTCTTCGATCCCGCCGAGTGTCCTTCCTAAGTCGCCTGCCGATGACTGTTGCTGGTTTTGGTCCTTCGCAAAGTTCGAAAACGATTACAAACGTTCTAACCTGGAGCTTCAATGACTAATATTTTTGTGGGGAATCTGAGTTATCAAACGACTCAGGATGACCTTCTGGCCGCGTTTTCGCAATTTGGGAACGTGGAACGAGCAGCACTTGTAACGGATCGAGCAACGGGCCAACCGCGTGGATTCGGCTTTGTTGAGATGACGAATAAAGATGAGGCAGAAGAGGCGATTGCGCGATTAAACGGCACGCAACTCAACGGTCGGACTATCAACGTAAATGAAGCACGTCCTAAACCCGAGGGCGGGTTCGGCGGCGGAGGAAATCGTCCCCGTAGTGGCGGTGGCGGTGGCGGCGGTGGGTTTGGTGGCGGTGGTGGTGGTGGTAACGGCAAGCGCGGTGGAGAACGCCGTCAGCCCCGCTGGTAGACCCAAAGTAGATTATCGATTAAGCGGGAGCAGGCCTACCGGCCTGCTCCTTTTTCGTTTTGGACCCAGTTATGGACTCGGCACGACAATTCTTGGCTCCCGTTCGGCGTTGAAGCCACTACTTGGCACGATGGACAACGTTTCGGTTGTCGTTCGATGTGTACTGGTCCTGGTGCAGCATGGTGAACATTTTTATGTCCCTGTTTGTTTCTGCGCGACGCCTAATCATGGCCCTCGCGTAGAACAAGGTTCGAGTAATTAGGTTGTAGCTTGAGCAGTAAGTCGAAGATCTATCTGAGTTGAGGGACTCGGCCTCTTCGTATCTCTCAAATTTCATGGCTCAGTTGCCTCGCTAGAGTGGATCAACCTCGTTCTTCGTCAAGAGGAACGGAGTGCTGCTCGTCAGAGGTGATTAGAGCCAGCAACGTGGTCTTGGTAAGGTAGAGCCCACACTGAAAGGTGGCTGAAGCTGATGAAACGAGTAACATTACTGATGACTGTGTTCGCAATTACGCAGTCTGGCTGCGTTGTGGTGGGCGGTTATAGCAACCGAGGCGGCTGGTTCATTTGGCCGGGTAGCTTTGGCTTTCTCTTGCTTGCGGCCTTGTTGTACTTCGTGTTCAGGAGACGGTAGAAGAGCGAAGCGGGTTGTCGGGTTCACGGATTGACATTGATGGTCTGTTGGGTATCTAATACTACCCAGGTAATAGCGACCATGTTCAGTCAGTCTTCTTGCCAAGGCTTAGTACGATTCTCTGCCTTTCTTATTACGAGTGCTCTTTGTTTCGGCCAGTTCAGCGGGAGCATTGACGGCGTGGTTACTGATCAAAGCGGAGGCACAGTCCCGAATGCTATCGTTAGCCTTGTAAATCCTTCTACAAGCGTTTCCCAGGAAACGAAGTCGGATAGCTCAGGTAACTACCGTTTTGTAAGTCTTGCACCGGGTGCTTACAAAATAGGTGTGAGTGCAAGCGGATTCGGGAAATCCGAAGTATCTGTAAATCTAACGACAGGTCAGGATCTTAGCGTTCCGCTCGCGTTGTCGGTAGCAGGGACTTCTACATCTGTCGAAGTGAACGCTGCGACGCCGATCATTGATACGGCAGAAGTTCGCAATCAGCAAACGATTGCCCCAAAAGAACTGGAAGCGGTCCCTTTAGCTGGCCGCAACATGATCAACCTGGTTACGCTCGCTCCTGGGGTATCAGGGCGTGGCCTTTCGGCGAGCGGAAGTCCTGGATCTGCTGCGGATAATTTCGCGACTGAGCAACAGGTGGACGCAAGTGCCAACGGTCGAAGTAGTAACGCAAACATGTACGTAGTAGACGGTCTTGATGTCACAAGTAATATACGCCCTGGCGTCCTTAATTTGACTCCGAATCCGGATGCGATCCAGGAATCGACTGCGGCGGTGAACACTTACTCGACCGAGTATGGACGCGGCAGTTCAATTGTATTTACAGAAACAACTAAGTCTGGTACCGACCAGTTTCATGGGCTGGTAAGCGATTACTTCACCAACCAGTACCTGTGGGCGGGAACAGAGTTTAATCACAGCTACCTGCCGTTTCACAGCAATAACGTTTCAGCGGTGATCGGCGGTCCGGTCATCCCCCATCATCAATTCTTTTTCTTTTTTGCCATCGAGCCACTTCGCTCATCACAGGCCGTGGTCAACTCGGTTACTTTCGAAGATCCGCAATTCACTGCGTTCGCCCAGCGTGCTTATCCGAATACAGTAGGGACAGAATTATTGACTAAGTACACGCCCGCGCAGGCCAGTGCTACCGGCGTGAATCAGACAGCTGCGCAGGCGTTTCCAACAACGTGTGGAACCGCTGCAACCTCGTTTCTGGCTTGCAGTACACCGATTATCGACAACGGTGTTCAGACTGCATCTAATTATCGGAACGGCTTCCAATACGATGTCCGAATTGACAAGTACTTCAAGAACGACCGCGTTTACGGGAATTTCTTTCGAACCACGCTTGATACTGGCGGGCCGAACATCCGAACGGCTTTCAACACAACTAATACGTATGCAACGAACTCAGTACAGGTGAACGAGACTCACACGTTTAGTCCGAACACGGTTAACGAAGGGGCATTTGCTTTTCTCAAGGTCGAAGGAGTTAATAGCAAGACAGGAGATTTTACCGTTCCCTCTGTAAACGTGAACGGCATTAACGGATTCGGCGTAGGCTTTGCCCAAGGTGACTTTATACAGCATAGCTATCACTGGCGCGACGTTCTAACGCACATTCAGGGAAGCCACACGCTTCGCTTTGGGTACGACGGATGGCATGGTGATGATACTGCTCTTTTTGCACCAGTTCACACGCAGCCTAATTTTCAGTTTAATAACCTGATTGACCTGGTGGCTGGAAATGTTCAATTTGAAAACCAGCTCTCTTATAATCCAGTCACGGGTAAGCCGCAGGCCGGAAGTTACGGGTATTCCACTACAACGGGCGGAGCCTTCGCCGAGGATACCTGGAAGGCTAAATCGAACCTTACAGTAACAATGGGGCTTCGCTGGGATAATTATGGAAATCCTTATGCCACTCTGCCGGGTACGGTTGTGTCTAACTTCCATCTTGGCTCGGGGAGCACGTTTGACGAGCGGGTTGCAAACGGATATGCGAAGGCGCAGGGCCGGGTTCTCAATTCCTCTCTTTCCAAAGCCTTTGCTCCACGGGTTGGATTAGCATGGGACCCCTTGAAGAACGGGAACTGGGTGGTGCGCGGCGGATTGGGAGTCTACCATGACATGCCGACGCTGGGCAACCTAGTGGATATTATCAACGGCAACCCGCCCAACTTTATTGTGCCGACTTTCTACTCAAACGGTACGACCGCAGCGCCGATCTTTGCTCTGGGGAGCAGTGCGACAACGCCTACTTTCCCGTACCCGGCATTTCAAGGAACCGCGCTTGACGCGAAAGGGGGCATCCCCGGTGCACAGATTCCAATCGGGGCAGTCCAAAACAACCTTACTTCACCCACGACTTTTAACTACTCAGGCACGCTGGAACATAAAATGTTTGGAAATCTGATTACCAGCTTCGGCTATGCGGGTTCCCATTCTTACAACATCATCACGGGATACGGGCAAACCGGCAATACATCTTACGGGCAAGACATTAACCGGTATGCGGGCGACTTGATTCAGCACAACAGTACTTCGCCAACGCGGCTTTTGTCTAGCTTTGGTTCGATTAACTACGAATCGAATGGAGCGAAAGCAAACTACAACGCGTTTATCACGGATCTGCGAGGAAGACTGTTTAAAGACAAGCTTTACTTTGATGCGTCATACACTCATTCGCGGTCGATGGATAACTCGCAGGTTTACCCGACTTATGGAAATCTTTCGCAATATTACTCGCCTTCAGCATGGGATGCTCCTGATCGCTTCTCCTTACTTTGGAACTATGATTTGCCGACCTTCCGAAAGGGACATGGATTTGTTGGTCGTGTCTTGAGCGGCTGGGCATTCAGTGGCACCTCTACGGCCCAAAACGGCAACCCGTTCACCGTATATACGAGTGCCTCGTTCCAGCCCTTGAGGAACGGCGCAGGAACAGTTATAGGTTTTGCGCCGGGAAGCGGCGATTACAATGCGGACGGCTTCAATCTTGATTATCCGAACGTGTCCACTTACAAACTTCCAACTACTCGGGCGGCTTACTTAAGCGGATTGTTTTCTCCCGGAATCGTGACGCAACCTGCATTCGGATCAGAAGGAAATGAGAAGCCGAATCATTACAGGAATCCGGGTTTCGCGGAGACTGACGCCAGCCTCATCAAGACAACAGCAATCACGGAGCGGGTCGGCTTGCAACTTCGGTTCGAGTACTATAACGTCTTCAATCATCCCAACCTGAACGGCGTCAATTCTGACATTTCGTCTGGGAATTTCGGGCGGTCCACTTCGCAAGCGCAGCCCAGGTGGCTGCAGCTAGGCGCTAAGCTGTCCTTCTAGATACACAGTGAGACTCACAACCTTCCTACTGCCTGGGGCAGTTCTGTTGTTAAGTTCGGCACTTCAAGGTGCACAGTCGGCAGCAGTTTCGACGCACGACTATCCAATTAAACCTGTACCGTTCACCGACGTTCAAGTGAATGATCAGTTTTGGGCTCCTCGGATTGAGATTAATCGGAAGGTGAGCATTCCGACGGCGTTTGATCAATGTGAGAGAACCGGCCGAGTCGAAAACTTCGTCCGAGCGGCAGAAGCCATTCGGGGCGAGAAGCTGACCGACAAGCACCCGCCGGGATTTCCCTTTGACGACACCGACATCTACAAAGTGATTGAAGGCGCATCTTACAGCCTGAGTGTCCATCCGGATCCTAAGCTGCAGGCGTATGTGAATACCTTGATCGAAAAGATCGGAGCAGCTCAGGAACCTGACGGTTACCTTTACACGACACGTTCAATCGATCCGCAGCATCCGCATCCTTGGGCCGGCACCGAGCGATGGGTGAACGAGGAAGTGCTAAGCCACGAGTTATATAACTTGGGCCATTTATATGAAGCAGCTGTTGCGAACTATCAAGCGACAGGTAACAAGAGGTTATTGAACATCGCGCTGAAGAGTGCTGACTTACTGGTAAAAACATTTGGGCCGGGTAAGCGCAGGATCTACCCCGGTCACCAAATTGTCGAGATGGGTCTAGTAAAGCTTTATCGCGTGACTGGCAACCAGCAATACCTAGACCTAGCGAAGTTCATGCTAGATAGTCGCGGTCCTGGTGGTCGCGCCTATAACCAAGCTGACCAACGTGTGATTGATCAGTTAGAGCCGGAAGGACACGCTGTCCGGGCGGCTTACATGTACTCCGGAATGGCTGACGTGGCCGCGCTTACTGGGGATCCTGCTTATCTGAAAGCTATTGACCAGATCTGGGACAACATGGTGGAGAAGAAGTATTACATAACCGGCGGCATTGGCGCGCTTGGCGAAGGCGAAGCGTTCGGCGCGAACTACCAATTGCCCAACATGACCGCCTACAACGAAACCTGTGCGGCAGTGGCCAACGATTTCTGGAGTCAGCGACTCTTCCTGCTGCATGGGGACGCGAAGTATGTTGATGTGCTTGAGCGAACTTTATACAACGGCCTGATCTCCGGCGTTTCCCTCGATGGTGAGACTTACTTTTACCCGAATCCGCTGGAATCGAATGGGCAACATCAGCGCAGCCCTTGGTTTGGAGTCGCGTGCTGTCCAGGGAACATAACCAGATTCACGCCTTCTGTACCCGGCTATGTTTATGCACAAAAAGGCGATTCTATTTACGTAAATCTTTTTATGAGTAACAAGGCCGAGGTCAAGATGGACTCAGGCGCAGTAGTCAATCTTACTCAGCAGACCAGCTATCCGTGGAGTGGCGATGTCAAAATTAAGGTTAATCCGACATCGGCCGCCCAGTTCACAATGAAAGTTCGTATTCCTGGTTGGGCTCGCGGTGAAGCTGTGCCCGGTGATCTTTACCGTTTTACAGATAAGGACGTGAAACAAACGGTTCAATTGCAGGTGAATGGGCGTGAGCAACCCTTGGAACTCGACAACGGCTACGCCAAGATTACACGCCAATGGCACGCCGGAGATGTAATCTCGTTGAGCCTTCCGATGACCATTCACCGTGTAGTCGCGAACGAGAAGGTCACTGACGATCAGGGAAAGGTTGCGCTGCAACGAGGGCCGATTGTGTATGCGGCTGAGTGGGTGGATAGTCCGGACAAGCACGTCCGTAACATTGTTCTCGAAGATTCAGCGCGTTTGAAGGCCAGCTTCGAGCCGACCCTGCTTCATGGAGTCGAAGTTATTGAAGGTCGAGCCACTGCGTACCGGTTGGATGCCAATCACCAGCTCCAACACTCAGATGAGGCATTCCGGGCGATCCCATATTATGCGTGGGCGAATCGAGGTCCCGGTCAGATGGAAGTATGGCTTGCAGACACGCCCGCGAAGGTGCGTCCCACTCCCTTCCCAACATTAGCGACAAAAAGTAAGGTGACGTCCTCGGGACCTACGATGGCCGAGAACGGGGTCCGTGATCCGCGGATGGTGGCTGACCAAGAACAACCTACTTCATCCGCCGACACTAGTTCCTACTACGCTTGGCCCGGTGAGAAAAGCGGCGAGGAGTGGATCCAATATGATTTCCCGACGACTTCATCCGTCTCTAGGACCGAGGTTTATTGGTATGCCGAACCAGGCGAAAGGTCGCGAGTGAAGCTGCCGGCGAACTGGAAGATTCTTTATCGTGAGGGGAACGAGTGGAAACCTGTCGAGGCCTCTGGACCGTATGAGACAGCACCTGACAAGTTCAATGAGATCCAGTTTCGACCAGTGAAAACGACCGCTTTGCGCATGGTGATTACACCTCAACCTGAACACTCGGCCGGGATTGAAGAATGGCAAGTTCAGTGAGCCTCTGAAGACTCGACGAACATATAGCGCTTCGTCTGCTCGTCAGAGCTTTTGTGGTGCGCCTTGGCTTGTGAAAGGCGTTTCATAAGCAGAGGGATGTCTGAAGCTCGGCCGATTTTCCTGCTGAGGGTAATTAGATGATAAAGAGCCGACTCGTCCTCGGGCGAGGTGTTTAGCACTTCTTGGAATTGTTGTCTAGCTAACCCAAACTGACTCAGGCGAAGATAGAAGGTGCCGAGTAGATCTTCGGCAAGCGAAAATCCTGGTTTGAGGCGGACCGCATTTTTAGCGGCCGCGAGGGCTTCGTCAAAAGCCGGCGTCCCAGGTTCCGCACCCTTTTGGCGCAGAGTTTCGGCTTTCACATACTGCAAGTAAGCGTCGTTCGGATTCTGTCTTAGCTGTTCCCGCGCCGTTGCCAGTGCGCCATCTAAGTTACTGCGCTGAAGTTGAGACAGTCCTTGCGCTACCGAACTGAAGGCCTGCGTCGGGTCAAGCTGTGAGGCTTTAGCGAAGTCGCTTTCGGCTTGAGCGTACTCGCCTAACTGTACATACAAAATGCCACGCGCTAAGTAAAGCTGAGCGGACGCGGGAAGCTTCTGGAGACCTGCGGTCAGCATAGCGACTCCAACCTGGAATGAGTTGTGCGCGAATGAGAGGTCGGCGAAGTGTAGGTATAGTGCTTCGTTTGTGGGGTCGCTAACGATCGCATTCCGCAATTCAATAACTGCGCGAGGCGTATCGCCTATCCGTTCATGGGCGCTTGAGGCTAAATCAAGAACTCGGGATGGAGGATTAGGAATAGCGAGTAATGGCTGAAGAGCTGCAATGGCTTCGGCCGAATGATTGTAAAGTAACTCAGCAACGGCAAGATTGTAACGTGATTGCCAGGACTGGGGATCTACGGCAAGTACTTTGGTAAATACTTCAAGAGCTTTCAGTTTCTGTTCCAGTTGGAACAAGCACTGTCCATACTCAGTCAATGCTGCAGACTGGCCCTGGATCAGTTGTTCACTTGCGGCGTAGTTAGTAAGTACAGCTTTGCAGTCACGGCGCTGATAGGCGAGCGAAGCTAACATTGCGTGGCTTACGGCGTCTTTTGGTTGCAGCTGGGTAATTCGATTCAGAGTTGTGAAGCTCTGCGGATCATGAGTTGCATATTCCAGTTGGGCTTCAGCTTTGAGGGCCGGCAGATAATTACTTTGAAGGGCAACAGCATGGTGAAAGTCCTGCAGGGCGTCATTGTTCTGGTTCAGACCCGCCTGGGCTAACCCTCGGAAAGTCCAGATTCTGGGATCGCGCTTGTTTTTGGACAGAAGCTCATTGGTTTGACTTAGTGCGTCAGCAAACCGTTGTTCACGAAGAGCATTTGTGATCGCCGAGAAGTCCTGAGAAGGATGCTCTCTTTGCATAAGAATCAGCAGGGTTAAGAGGAGCATGTCCAAGAAGGGCGTTGGGACCGTGGCCTAGGCCTTCACTGCTGACTTTTAGGCGAGGGCATTGTCAGGCCGGGACTGCCGCTCGGTACGGCCCAAAAAGGGAAGAATCCGTCTGGGCTGAGAGTCGGTGATTGGACGGACTCGCAAGGGACGCTCTTGCAGAATGAGTTCGCTGGCTTGGACGAGAGGCTCAGCATGGAACCAACGTTGGAAGACATCGTCGTGAAAGACATTGCACATGGCGGCGAGGCTCATGCCTTGATGGTGTGCCATCCATGAGCGGACCAAATCGTACTTCGGAGCAAGAAAGCGGTTGTGGCCAAGATATGGTGTGTAGTCTGCCGACTCGTAGAAGCCGTAATGGCCGATCCACTTCTTCTTAGCCATGAGGCGCAGATTCTCAACGGCTGTTGTGGGATCGACTAGCAGTGCAAGACAGCTGGAATATGGCGAGACAACCAGGGAGCCGCGATGCGCAACACTAAGCGCGAGGCCAGGCACGCCAAATGCAGCGTACTGGTAATTGCCATCTGCGTCACGCGTGCTGAAGCCAGCTTCGGAGATGCCCCAGGGAACACGATGACCAGCGCCATAACTCTGCTGGGCTCGGACTGCAGCGCGGACTGATCGATCCAGCAGGGTGTCTGGATGCGACTTCATCCAGATAACGCCCATGAGGTACTCGAACATGGTGCCAGTCCAAGAGACCAAGACGTACTCGCCCTCACAGAGCGTGTGTTGGCGGCCGAGGCGGAACCAGTTCTCTTGCGGTGTTTCGCCTTTAGCGGCGGCAATGAATGTCGCAATGCGGGCTTCGGATGCTAGCAGGTCGTAGCAGGATTTTGACAGCTGGCGATTGGTGGCGTCATAACCGATGGAAAGAAGACGGCGACGTTTATCTGACAGAGGACGGAAGTCCATGTCGCGTACGAGCCTTTCAGCTTGGTCGGCAATACTGGTCAGGCGTGAAGCAACTTGGCGGGCACGCTGGCGACAGACAGGAATCTCGTTGCGGAGTTTGGTGGCAAGGACAAGGACCTCTGGGGAGGCACCAGCGGAGAACGTCTGCAGTTTGGCCTCGAGATCGAAATAGGTAGTGTCAGCATTGAAGGCGGACACCTCGGATGGGAAGAAATCCTTCCCCACAGCGCGCCGGAGTGGCGCAAATTCGGGAAGGAGCCAGGGAAGGTAATCGCTTGCTTCTTTGCGAAGAGAGGCGATTCTTTCGGTGTACGCTTCATTCCAGGAGTAGCGTTGACCTAGAGAGCGATATGGTGCTGCAACCGCCGAATCAGGCTCACCGAGGAAAGTGTTGATCAGCCACGCTAAAGGTCCGCTGTTTTTTTCAACCTCTCGAATTGCGTGATGCCTCGTTGTAGTGGGCGGCATCATTCGGGTGTGGTCGATGAATCCGTTCTGGGCACTGGCACGAATGATCGGAAGATGGAGAACATCGAGGCAGCCTTGCTTGAGGCTCCAAAGAGAGGCAGCGAGATTGCCACTGTCTACGCTCGAGACGAAACGAGGTTCGAGCGGCGCCAGGGTGAGATTGTCATACCAGTTAAAGAAGTGGCCCCATTCGCGAGGTAGCTTTTGTACTGTGGCGAGAGTTTGTTCGGTTTGCGAGACGAACTCGGAGAGAGTGAGATAGCCGAATTCGAGCGCTGATTGGCGGGCGTTTAGTAAGAAGCCGAGGTTGGTGGGTGATATACGTTCGGCAATTTTGAGCGGATTTTCCTGGACGTTATCTGGAATGAGCCAGTGGTTGGCGTCGTTGCTGAAATCGGCATAGTAGCGCCAAGTGCGAAGAGCAATCTCTCGGAGGAATTGGCGGTCCTTTAGGGAGAGTTCTTCTTCTTCGGTATGTGGCGAAGTGTTTAGCCATTTGGAGATCAGCGGCGAGGCGGCCCAAGCGAGCAAGAAGGGAACCGCCCAAGTTGTTGCCTGCGGTTTGAAGTAAAGCCCAGAGCCGATAGCTAGGGCGATGATGGGCATCCAATCGAGATAAATGTCTACTGGCGTGCGTTTGCGGAGACCGAGCTCAGCTTCGGTTGCGGTTTCCCACTCAAGAAGTCGGCTGTGGGTGATGTAGGTGCGAATGATGGTGCGAACGATGGCGTCGACGGCGACGAAGCTCTGGTGCGCGAGGAATGCGATGTTCAGAGCGATGCTGATGTGCGAGGTGAAAAAATCTGTAAACGAGTCGCGGAAAGTCGCTTGATTCCGAAGGAGAGCGGCCTTTACCAGGTTGAAAACCAACCGAAAGTAGATAGGCAAGAAGAGCAGCGCGAGGGAGACAATCGTCCAGAATGCAGGCCCGCCGGGAAGTACGAACCAACCTAAGACCAGCAGCAAAAATGTGGCGGGCTCAATCAAACTTCGACGCAGATTATCGACGATCTTCCAGCGAGAAACCAGAGAAATTGGGTTGCGGACGAGACGCCCCGACTCCTCGGGAACCTCGTTGAAGATCCATTGCATGATTTGCCAGTCACCACGGAGCCAACGATGCTTGCGACGATTGTAGGCGCTGTAGTGAGACGGGTAATCGTCGATAACCTCGATGTCCGAGGCGAGGCCGACCCGCGAGTAAGCGCCTTCGATGAGATCGTGACTGAGGAGAGCGTTGCGAGGAAAACGATGTTCTAGCGTGGCGCGAAGAGCATCGACGTCGTAAATGCCCTTGCCTGTGAAGATGCCCTCATCGTAGAGGTCCTGATAGACATCAGAGACTGCGCGTGAATAGATGTCGAAGCCTGTCTGTCCGGAATAGATGCTGGCCAAATGAGAGCGGCTGGCGGACTGCACACTGATGCCGACCCGAGGCTGCAAAATGCCGTAGCCGTTTGTCACGATCCGCAATTGGGGATCTATCAAAGGCCGGTTCAAAGGGTGTGCCATGGTTCCGATCAATTTCTGAGCGGCGCTCCGTGGCAACTGAGTGTCGGAATCAAGCGTGAGTACGTAACGAATAAACGGAAGCTTCTTTAGATCTCCGGCTTTAACGGGAAAGGGATCAAAGACGCCACGGAGGTACTGGTTCAGATCGAGCAGCTTCCCGCGCTTACGCTCAAAACCCATCCAGGCACCTTCGCGAGGGTTGTAAATCCGGTGTCGATGAAATAGATAGAAGCCGCCGTACGGGTCAGCTGAGTACTTACGGTTTAGGCCTTCGATCAGTTCAATTGCGAGATGGATCCGCGGATCGTCATCATGTGGAGCTTCTGCGGAATCGGGCAGATCGGTAAGAAGGGCATAGTGAATATAGCGATCACGATTAACTAAGTAGCGAACTTCGATGTCGTCGACCAACTGCCGAATTTGCTTTTCGTTGATCAGCAAAGTGGGGACGGCAATCATAGTTGCGAAGTCCGCCGGAACAGATTCTGTGAAGTCGAGTTTCGGGAGGGAGCGCGGCGTGAGCACTGCGGTGACGAGGTAATTCATTAGCTCGACTGCAGCCTGTGTGGCAGGAAGTACCAGTACAAGGGCACTGAGGATGAGGCCGCCCGCTTCATTCGTGCGGACGATGCTCATGATAAGCGCCACAACTGTGATGGCCGTTAGGAACTCGATGCCGATGATGTAGAACTCGTTCGGGTTGCCGCGAATGATGCTGTCAATCGCGCGCTTGATCGGGGCTCGGTATCCGATCTGCCGCCGCAAAGGCAACGAACCCTTCTCGTCTAGAAGGTAGTAGCCAACATGCCGAAGACGATTGCGGAGAGCATCGGAATCGGATGGATGAAAGGTGGCTTGTTTGGCTAACGTGACGGCGAGGTTTGCGATCTGAAGTTCGTCCTGGTCGGAGTGATCGGCGAATTTGCCCACAGCTTTCCGATAAATCTCGCGAGTTTCATAGTCCATGCGAGAGTACGCGTCCAGCGGATCTTGACGTAGGATTCTATCGACGAAGGAGAGAGGCTCGAGTGTATCTTTCCAGTCGATCTCGCCGATGAACCGGAGGCTGGTGATAATAGGACCGATTGCGAATGAGGGAGCCTGAAGGCCCTGTGACTTGAAGGCCTGCAGAGCCTCGGAGCCACACTCAGCGAGAGCAGTCATGAGCACAAGTTTCAATGCCGGCAGCATGCCGGGTAATTCGTTGAGACGAAGTGGCGCGACCTGCTGAACGGCGTCGATGAAAACCGTGAACGTTTGTTCGGTTAGGCGGTAGCTGGTGGCATCCAGAAGGTTGCGCGCGAGGGCCATCGTGCGTGGGATGCTGTCGTCTCTGAGTTTTGCGGCTGAGTCGGCCGGCGTTGCCCGGACAAGCGGTAGTTTTGCCAGGATCTTAGTCGAATCCTGCAGATCGCCAATATCGGTCCGAACTAGCCGTAAATTATCGTAGAGCCACTTTAGGTCGTCAGTCGGATTGGGTGTCTTCAGACGATACAAGTTGTCTTCGAGCTTTGAGAGCCGTTTAGAACTTCGAAGGAAAATCTCTCGGGGTGCGCTGGAGTAGCGCTTGGAGGGAAGCCACGCACATTCACGGGCGGCGCGAATGCCGCTTGCCCGGAGGTCGGCTATTTCGGCGTTGCTCAACTGCCCCGGTATTGTTGCAATCGGCTCAGCGGGGTTTGAGATTGGCGCGTCAGGCATGGGAGTCGTAAGTTGAATGGGCAGAGAAGCTATCGATAGCTGGCGGCCTGTAATTCAAACATCTGAGCGTACTGACCGTTGAGCGATACTAGCTGATCGTGGTTGCCCTCTTCGGCGATTGACCCATTATCAAGTACGATGATGCGCTCGGCCATTCGGACAGTAGAGAAACGGTGAGAGATGAACAGGGCCATTTTGCCGGTGGTCAATTCGTTGAAGCGCTCAAAGACTTCGAATTCGGCACGTGCATCCAGGGCCGCAGTGGGCTCGTCAAGAATGAGGACCTGAGCTTCGCGCAGATAAGCGCGAGCGAGAGCCACTTTTTGCCATTCACCACCGGAGAGATCGACTCCACCTTCGAACCGTCGTCCGAGCATCTGATTGTAGTGCAGGGGCAGCTTAGCGATGACGCCGTCTGCAAGGCTCTTCTCGGCAGCATCTCTGATTCTCTCATCGGGATGTTCGAGCTCAATTCGACCGACGCGGATGTTATCGCGAGCGGTCATCTCATAACGCATGAAGTCCTGGAAGATGACGCCGATTTCTTTGCAGAGATTCTCAATGTTGTACTCGCGCAAATCGATGCCGTCGAGCAAAATCTTTCCAGCAGTCGGGTCGTAAAGGCGGGCCATCAACTTGACGATGGTGGTCTTGCCCTGGCCGTTTTGTCCGATCAACGCGATGCGTTCACCGGGTTCCAGGCGAAAGTTAAGCTTGTTGAGAATCTGTCGTTCTGACTGAGGATAGTGGAATTCGACGTCGCGGAACTCAAAACCTTGGCGAATCGGGCGTGGAGCCGGGATGGCATTTGGCTTTGAAACCACGTGTGGCTGCATCTGGTAGAACGCCAGCAAATCGGTCAGAAAAAGAGCTTGGTCGGCGATGCTGGAAAGGGTCGAAAAAATCTGCGCGATATTGCTGGATGCGGCCATGATGTTGCTGGTCAAGAATGTCATGCTGCCCAGCGAAATTTGTCCGGTAACGGTCTTCACGATCACCCACACATAAGCGCCGTAGTAGCCGGCGGTGCTGAGGAGAGACAAGAGCGCTCCGGCGATGAGGCGCTTGCGGGATAAGATGAGGTTTTCGTCAAGGATCTGATTTGACAGCGAGGTGAAGCGGTCGGTGAAGAAGCGGCTAAGACCGAAGAGCTTGAGTTCCTTTGCGGCTTCTTTACTGCCACCGACTTGGCGAAGATAATCGAGCTCGCGACGGACTGGTGTCTGGCGGAAGTTCTTGGCGTAGCCGAGGAACGCGAAGTGGCTTTCGCCGAGAAACGCCGGGATCAGGCACGCTACTAACAAAAGCAGAAGCCATGGCGAATAGAATAGGATGGCCAGAGACAACGCGGCGGTCGTCAGGATTTGTTGATAAAGGCGGCCAATGGATTGGATCATGCCGAGACGATCTGTCGCTTGGACGCGGGCACGTTCGAGCCGATCGTAGTAGACGGGATCCTCATAGGTCTGGAGGTCCAGCGAAGAGGCGTGCTCCATGACTTGGATGCTGACAAAGCGGGTATAACGGTCTGCCAAGACGGCGTCGTAATAGTCGATAGCGCGGCTAATAGAACCGCCGAGAATGGCGAGAGCAAACTCAAGCCCAACTAACCACCACAACCGGCTGTCTGCGGGAGGGACTTGGTGATGAACGCGACCGTTGATGTTGTCGATGATGAGACCGGCAACTTTGGCCGTACTAACAGGAAGCAAAGCGATTACGAATCGGCAAAATAGTCCTGCGCTGACGACCCAGCGGCCTGAATCCCAGACGATTCGGAGAACCGGCGGAATGTTTTTGAGTGCGCGGAGACGATCTCGCCAAGCGCTAGAGAATGCTTGTGGAGGATTGGCTGCGGTCATTGAACATAGGCAAGCGATGGACCAACTAAATCAGTGACTGTGAGGCTGGAAGCTGTGATTTGTTCTGCCAACGAGGCTGAAGGCTTTTGCGCAACGACAAGATGATCCGCCCAAGCCAAAGTCTTTTCAAGAGAACTATCGAGCAGGCGGCCGATGTGCGGAATTTGCTGAAGAATGAAGTTACGGTTGCTGCCGTAGATGGAATCGAGTTGGATGTGCGGATCGAAGACTCGGACATCGCGGCCTTTTCCGATCAGCTGTTCTAAAAGCGTAACCACTGGGCTTTCGCGGAGGTCATCGGTATTCTCTTTGAATGCCAAGCCGATGATGCCGAGGCGCTTTGCAGGTAAATCGAGAACGGCATCGATAGCGCGCTGCAGGTGGTGACTATTGCTTGGAATAGCGGCTTCAAGCAAGGGCAAGCGAAGGTCAAGACGATTAGCACGATAGTTTAAGGCGCGTAAATCTTTTGGCAGACAGGACCCGCCAAAGGCAAACCCAGGCTTTAGGTATGCGGCGGAGACGTTCAATTTTTCATCTCGACAAAGTGTGGACATCACTTCGTCAGGGTTTACTTGAAGTTTAGAGCTGAGCGCTCCGATTTCGTTTGCAAAAGAAATCTTGACGGCATGGAAAGCGTTGCAGGCGTACTTGATCATCTCCGCGGTGCGCAACGAGACGAGGCAAGGCGGGACTTCGAGAGGAGAGTACAGCCCAGCGACACGGGCAACAGCTTCAGAGTCTGCGCCGCCGACAACGACCAGCGATGGTTCAAGAAAATCTTTAACAGCGGACCCTTCGCGGAGAAATTCCGGATTCGACACGACTGAGACGAGCGGATGATTGTTGAACAGAGGAATTACAGTTTCTTCGCATGTGCCCGGGAAGACCGTGCTCCGAACAGCCACTGTCAAAGGCTTGGTCCTGCTCGGAAGCGTCTCGGCGATCTCTTGCACTACTCGTCGAAGTTGATCAAGCCCGAGATTGCCGTTTTTCTCAGAGGGTGTGCCTACGCAGAGTAGGGCGATGTCCGCGTCGGTAGTTGCGGCGATAGAAGTGCTGGCGGTCAGGCGGCCAGCGGATACGTTTTCCTGGATTAGCATCTCGAGGCCGGGCTCGAAAAAAGGCGCCACCCCGTTCAATACATTTTGAACCTTCTGCTCGTCGCGGTCGATGCCGGTCACGCGCAGGCCCAGACTTGCTAGACATGCTGCTGAGACGCACCCGACGTAGCCCAGGCCCAGCACAGCAACGTGCAGCCTTGAATTTTCAGAAATCATTCTTCTCGCCTTAGTATGTCATCGGAACCAGCCGGAACTGGTCATGGTAGACAGCTACCCGGGACTTCCTACAGACTTGCCAATCGGATCAGGATAGACTCCAATGCGGCATATGAATACACGACGTTTGGTTGGGCAAAGTCTCAAGATGGCAGCCGGGTTTGCACTTATTGCAAGTTGGACAATGGAAGCAATCGCGATGCAGCACGAGCCTATGCGCGGCCCTCGGACCAACTCGAGTCTGATTGATGAGGACGGCATGGCACGTGTGACGCGCGTCATTCCGGTTCCCCAAACAATAAGTCCAGAAGCGCAGGCTTCACTATCGCGCCCGGCGTCGGATGCGCCTAGCCAAGAGACCTTGCAAGAGCGCCGTACCCACACCGACCGCTGGCAGGAAGGTGCCGGTGCCGAGTTCCAGAAGCGATACCCAGTTAAGGTTGAGAAATCAAGCATCGCAGGAGTCCCGGTGCGGATCATTACGCCTTCGCAGGCCAGCGCCGATCACGTGTTGATCAACTTGCATGGCGGAGGATTCAACTCCGATTCGGGATCGCTAACTGAATCCATTCCGATCGCGTCACTAACTGGAACGAAGGTGATTGCTGTGCTGTACCGGCTAGCGCCAGAACATGTATTCCCGGCCGCTGTCGATGATGTGATTGCGGTTTATCAGGAGTTGTTGAAGACTTACAGGCCGGCGAACATAGCGATTTACGGGACCTCCGCTGGAGCTATTCTGACAGCGGAAACAGCCGGCCGGGCGAAGCAGATGAACCTGCCAATGCCAGCGGGGCTAGGGATTTTCTCCGGACTGGGAGACTTTAGCCGACATGGGGATTCCGAAGCCATTTTCGCTCTCGGCGGTTTTGCAGGACCGCTAGAAGTCCCATCGCACAAGCCGAGGGCAGACTCCTATGTGGGAACAACAAGTCCCAAGGATCCGATTCTCTCGCCTGTATATTCCGACCTGACGGGCTTGCCGCCAACACTGTTTATGACTAGTACTCGCGACTTGCTTCTAAGCGGAACGACAATTCTGCATCGAGCATTCCTCAGAGCCAAAGTGCCCGCGGAATTGATCGTTTTCGAGGCTCTGCCGCACGCGTTCTGGAACGACGCTCATTTGCCCGAAACGAAGGAAGCAAACCAGCTGATGGCGGATTTTTTTAGAAAGTGCCTGCAGTTACAACCGGCTTCCGCGATGCAGTCATCTGCGCCTGCAACTTCGAAATAGCGTCGGCCAGGTCAACGGGCGAGTGCAGCTTGTAGACATTGCCGTGGCAGGCGTTGGTCGCATAGTGGATAGAATCAGGAGATTCATAGCCTGGAATGGGGAAGTATTCAAGGTAAGAGACCCTGGACTGCAGACTGTCACACGGAGTCAACGAATCGTTCGGCAGCTTTTCCATTTTGCGGAGATTCGGTCCCAAGAAGACGATCGCGTCGGCGGACTGGTCGTTCCGGGCTTCGCCATTGATCAGATCGGAAAGCAAGTTACTCCCGTCCTCATGAGACCCCAACCTTCTGTAATCTATGCTGCCCAGTTCAAGTCCGCGAAGAGCCTTACTGAGCTCCGGGAACTGATCGCGGCCAAAACTTTCAGCCCGGAAAAGTTCGCGCTGTTGCTCAAGATTAAAGACAATCAGACGCACTGACGAAGGCTGGAGCCCGCGCAGTAATGAATGGAATGAACTGACCAGGAAAGCTCGATCCCACGCTCGAAGTCGTTGCGAAGCCGGCGCAACAGGAGCTGCATCGAGCAGAACTGTCAGTTGGGGACCACCGCCGCGTGCTTTGACCGCGAAACGTGAATGTTGCCAAAGAGGCAGAACTGCGGAATCAATAGTATTGTTCGGCATGGCCAATTCTGCTCGCAGCTCGTTCCGAGTGGGTTCAATCTTAACGTTCCAGTGTTTGCGGAAAACGCGACGAGCATTGTCAACGATTACCAGCTCTACTCCATAATGACCGCGGCCTCCGCAGAATACGCCAGCAAACTCGGCATCCTGGTTCAGGTGATTCCATCTATAATTCAACCGCATGTTTTCCGGGAGCGCCGGAACTTTGAAACGGTCACCCAGGTAAACCGGATTCGCGCCCTCCGGCTTGATGCGCAGAAAAGCCTGGAGCCCAGCCTCTTCGCCACGAAACTGAGCCATCGGGCACTTGACGATGTACCCGGCTTCGAAGCGAAAAGCGAAATCGAGGAACGGTTGATTGATCTGAACTCGGCATTGAAGAGTATCGGGTTTAGAGCCGGCGCCCGCCATCTGGTTGAGCATTTGCCGCTGCTCCGGCTCTGTAAGCGGTAATTGCGCCTGGGCGGCTGCCGCACACGAAAGTAAGAGAACGAGATTCCACCAGGCTCGCAACCTAAACGCCCCTGCCAAGATTGTACTCGCGATCATACTGGAAGGGAATAGCGGAAGCGCGCGCCTGCTCATCAGACACTTCCGTTGAGAAACAAGGACAATAGGTTATGCAAAATGGCGCGGGAGCAAGTCTGCAGAATTCGACAGCACGTGCCGTAAGTCGATCGGGACTGCATCCGCCCGGCCCCCGCGGACGAGAAACCTTTGGCTTTTTCGGAGGAGGATCCGTCGGCGGGATGCTGACCTTCTTCGAGAAAACAGCAAGGCGCTACGGGCCGATCTCATCTTTTCGCGTCCTGCATAAGCGGATGTACCTGCTGGACGATGCGGACCTTGTGCAAGAGATGCTCGTCACGCGCCAACACGAATTCTCTCGTGACACAGGTGCAACGCTTGTGCGGGAACTCGTCGGTGATGGCCTTCTGACGATGGAAGAGCCGCAGCATCGGGAACGGCGCAGGATGATTCAACCCGCCTTTCATCGTGACCAGATTGCCTCCTATGCCGAGGCGATGACAGACGAATGCGAACGACTGTCAGCAGACTGGGCGCGCAAAGAGACCATAGATATACGGTCTGAGATGCGGCGTCTGACGTTGGGCATTGTCGGCGAAACTCTGTTCGGGACGGCTTTTCGGGACAGCGCCGAGGAAATCGCTAACGTCCTGAATCGTGTTGCCCACAGAGGAACTTGGCTGGCGCCTACTGTTGCACTGTTTGAAGGGTTGTTGCTTGCTTACAGGCGGATGAGTCCACAAGGGGCAAGCTTGTGTTTTCCCCGCGAACGGGCGGAACTGAAGAAGATAATTGCGCCGATCATCGCCAAGCGCAGCCAGAGGCCGTCATTGGCCGGGAATCAGGATGTTTTGTCGCTCATTCTCAATCAGCGCAATGACGGCGGCGCGCTTTTGAGTGATGATGATTTGCAAAACGAGGTCGTGACATTCGTCCTCGCTGGCCATGAGACGACCGCGGCCGCTTTGACATGGACTTGGTATCTATTGGCTCAGCATCCAGAGGTCGCAGCGCGCTTGCATGCTGAGTTGGACGAAGTGCTTGGGGAACGGCCTGCGACTCTCGAGGACGTCCCTGGGCTGCGGTACACGACGGATGTCTTCAAAGAGGCAATGCGACTTTATCCACCAGCGCTTGTGTTTGCGCGGCGTCCGAAGAAGGATGTTCAATTCGGAGGTTACAGAATTGCTGCAGGCCAAAGCATCTTTGTCAGCCCCTACGTCACGCAGCGCAATCCGAAGTACTTTGAGAGACCTGAGCTGTTTGACCCAGGACGTTGGGAAGGTTTGGTGCTGCCAAAGTTTGCCTATTTTCCATTCGGAGGAGGAGCCAAGATGTGTATTGGCGAACCATTCGCAAAGTTGGAGGGCGTTTTGGCTTTGGCTACTCTGGGCCGCAAATGGACACTTAACCGAGACAGTTGCTTGCCAATTAACATTGGCCAGGGTGCTGTGCTCAATCCGGACAGGCCAATTATCATGCGGCCCGTTCACCGTACCAGGCTGACACTAGGTCACGGTCCACGTCCTTAGGGTAAATTTTCGAAACCATGATCCTCGGGCTTGCACCATACTGCATGCAACACATGATGACTAATTTAGATAGAAAGATGTTTAATGGGCTTGGCGTGTTACTCCCTGGGCTCTTGGTCGCAGCTTGCTTACCATTGGTTGCGCAGCATGATGATCACGGTGGAGGCCATGGTGACCAACGGGGTGGCCATTCTGAGGGCAACGGCCACGTGGGCGGCGGCTACATTCCGCAGCACGGTCCCGAACAGCGGGGCGGTGGTGGTCCCGAGCACCATGACGATCAACGCCAGCAAAATTTTAGGGATGCCCAGGGCCACCCGGACTATCCTCACGTCCATGATGACGGACGCTGGATTGGACATGACGATCGGCGCGTAGTGAGGTTAGAGCGTCCTTGGGAACACGGGCACTTCCCCGGAGCATTCGGCCCTTCGCACGTGTATAGATTGGGCGGCGGAAGCCCTTCGCGTTTCTTCTTCGGCGGATTCAATTTTTCTGTTGCGTCATTTGACATTGGCTTTGTCAGCGGATGGAATTGGCGATCGGACGATATCATTATTTATGACGATCCGGGAGACCCTGGCTACTACCTCGCCTATAATCCTCGGCTAGGAACATACGTGCACGTTTTGTATCTTGGGTAACCTGCTCGGGCCGACGCGGTGCGGCTAGTTAGGAACGTTCTTGCGATTGAGATGCTCGTAGTAAATCTGCTGCATGCGTCGAACTGACGTTGGCAAGGAGAATTCGTCTCGAATGCGCGATACAGAGCGTTCGGCGAACTCGGCCCGCACGTCAGGACTCGAAAGAACAGAGCCGAGTTTCTGAGCAAGGTCGTCGGCATCACCGGGTTGAAATAGAAGCCCTGTCCGCCCATCAAGCACCAACTCGGGATTGCCGCCGGTTCGAGAAGCAAGGACGCAGCAACCGCACGCCATGGCCTCCATAAGTGAGTTGGACAGTGCTTCGGATAACGAGGGCAGGACAAAAACGTCGATGGACCGCATCCATGAAGCTACATCAGTTACTGCGGGGCTAAACAGACACTGGCTCGAGACGCCGAGTTCAGTCGCAAGGTTCTGAAGTGATGCCAGTTCGGGACCACTGCCGACAATCGCGAGCCGCAGACTAGGAAACATAGGCACTAGCTGCCCGAAAGCTCGGACAAGCGTCGCAAGTCCTTTCTCAGGGCGCAGAACGCAGACTACTCCCACAACCAGCGATGCAGTCTCAAGGCCCGGTTTTCGGGTCCGACCCTCGGGATGGAATCGAGTCGTATCGATTCCGTTGTAGCAAAGGTGAAGTTTGGTCGGAGCCATACCCTCGCCGCTGATCATGTCATCGCGAACAGCTTGGGAATTGACGACGACTCCGTCGACTAACTTGTCGGTCCAGCGAAGCACCCGTAAGTAGGGTTGGGGCGTGAGGCCGCGATGGGCGCGTTGACTGGATAAAACTACTTGAACCCGAAAAGCTCGGGCTACAGGTACGCCAAAACAGTTGAGCGGGTAGTCGAACGTGTGCGCCAGTTCAATACTGTGTAAATTGATGTACCGGCCTAATTGCAAAGCACCGAAAACTGCATTTGGTTTCACGAAAGATGTAACCTGCAGGCGCACGACCGGGACGTGGGCTGCCCGAAGCTCGTCTGCCCGAGGTCCTTCATGAAAGCAGGCCACGTGCGGCGTGAACTGGCTGCGGTCGAGTGATCGTGCAATTTCAGTGAGTTGTCGCTCGGTTCCGCCGGGTCCAAGCTCGCGAGCCATCAGCAGAACGGGGACGGGTTTTGGCACCAACGACATAGTATCCAGATGAGCAGTCACGCCTATCGAAAACTAGCCAAGTCTATTTAGGATCAGCAATTTATCCCTTCGCACTTCTGCCATCCGGTTCAAGCGTTTTCGATCCTGGAGCCGAGGTTTGTGAAGCATACATGTTTATTCGATTCGCGATGGCAGTGCTGCTGCTGGCAGTAGCGAGCAGCACGTTCGGCCAAACCATGGTCGATCTCAGGACGCAGAGCAAGAGCGTCGATTTCTCGAATATGAGTTCAACCCGGCCGACCGCAGTTGGCATTTCATTGCCGGCAACCTGTCAGGTGGGACAAATGTTCTTCAACACGACAGCGGCAGCAGGTGCAAACCTGTTTGGCTGTACAGCTACTAATACGTGGACCGTCCTAAGCGGCGGTGGCAGTAGTGGCGGTAACAGCGGGGGCGGAGGTGGGGGAACTCCGGGCGCAACCACAGCATCGCAGTTGGGCGATCTGCAAATTACGTTGGCGAACAACGTTTTGACGGTAGGTTCGATGTGCAGTAGCAGCACCCCTTGCAGTGTGCGCACCGGAAACTTGGTCACAAAATACACCTTTCCCGCCACCATCGGAGTTACTGGTACGGCCTCGGGTTTGGTGTTTATCTACGTTGACAATGCAGGCAATCTTACGGCCGGCAGTACGGTTCAACTAACATGCAATAGCTGCAATTACGTCCCAAATGTGACATCGTTTCCATCGGACTCGATTCCGCTCGGAAACTGGACTGTAACTAGCGGGTCGTTCACTGCGGGCAGTGGTACAGACTATCGTGCTTTTCTCTCGATTAAAAATCTACTCAGCGGCCCGGGCGTGTTGGTCAGTGAGAGCGCCGGCACCTCTACCATCGCCATTGATCCGTCTCTGGTTAGCCTTCACGTTCTCATTGCGCCCGCGACTTCCAGCAGTACTTGCGCAAGCGGCCAGTTCTCCTACGACGCAAATTACTACTACTTATGCGTAGCGATTAACACTTGGAAGCGGACCGCGCTTTCCAGCTTTTGAGAGTGCAACAGAATGAAGAGACTCATATTAGCTTTTATCATAATCGGTCTGGCACCTCTGAGCGGGTACGGATCGGTCTTCTCATATAGCCGCACCGTCACGGTGAACCATGCTCAAATTGCTAACACTGATCAGGCGAATTTTCCAGTCTACGTTAGTCTGACTGATCCGAGCTTGCGAACAGTTGCGAACGGTGGACACGTACAGAGCAACACGGGCGCCGATATCACCTTTTTCAGCGACGCAGGCCTGTCGCAACTCCTAAATTACGAGCTCGTCACTTACGACGGGGTTGCAGGGACAGTAAACGCTGCAGTGCAGATTCCGCTCTTGAGTCACACCACCGATACAGTCTTTTTCATCGGGTACGGATCGACGACGCTCACAACGTCGAATGGTAACCCAGGTGCAGTATGGGCGAATTATCTCGGCGTATATCATTTCGAAGACCGGAATGCGAGTAATGTTGTTCTGAACTCGGCCGTGGCTAGCGGAATTGGAAATGCGACAGCTGTTAACACCACAATGGGCGAGAGCGCGTCAGGTGCAAACGGCTTCGGATTGACTTTCAACGGAAGTTCTGATTCTGTTGACCTGGGTAGTTACAGTCAGATCAGTGGTGCTACAAGGCTAACTTACTCGGGTTGGGTAAAGTTTAATTCTTTGTCTGATTACGCACAACTGATTGGGAAAGTAAACTTCAACTCTGGCGCGGGCTCACTTGTTTCGTTGTCGGGGCAGTACAACGTGGGCAGTCCGAACTCTGACTGGTTCGCAGCGGTCAGGCCTAACTGGTCAGCTTTCAACTGGACAACTCAGGGCTACCACATTCAAGTCGGAACCTGGTACTACTTCAATTTCGTGTTTAGCAACCCGACGGCTGGCATACAGAGCGTCATTCTGTACGTGAACGGAATACCGGTGATCAGTTCTGGTTTGGCTCAGAGCCCAGTTCCCTCCGTGAGCACAGATCTTCTTGTCGGGAGCGGAACGGCCAAACTAAATGGGACGATGGACGAAGTTCGAGTTAGTCTCAACGCTTTTTCAGCGGACTGGATAGCCACTGAGTATCGCAATCTTAGCAGTCCAGTGACATTTGCGGGAATAAGTAGTGAGATCTCTTACCTGGCTCAGAACGCTGCCATTCCATTTACGGTGAAGACTGTTGGTACAACACCGACGCAAGCAATACTGTCTTACACAGCACCAGATACCAATGCCTGCACCGTCGCGGTTAGTGATAGCTCAGTGACTAACACGTTCACCGGTGCCTATCTTGGCCTTATACACGATGTCGATCCGGTTCTGTTCCCTGGAAGCAACCAAGACACAAGACCTACTTCGTCCGTTAACGGCACATTACGAACGATTGTTATTGGGTCGCGCAGCGTTGGCGATGCCGTCGATGGCAAGACATACTCAAGAGCGCTCCAAGCGAATACCCCACACTTCTATACAATTTCTTGCGGTAACGGCCGATTCGTAAGTACCGGAAGTTTCACAACGCAGAATATTCCGGTTGGCAACTCTGCCCCTGATCCAATCCAGTACGACTCGAGTCAATGGGGAGCTTGGGGTTGGCCGACCATCAACTACTCCGACAAAAGTGTTAAGTATGTGGACCCACAGACTGGTGCATTGCTCAGGCGAATCACCGGTCCCGGTGACGAGGGCAATTACACGCGCAATCTACCCATTAGCCGGAGTGTAGATCTATCAGGTGGTGGCTGGCAAGGCACGTCAAACGTCGGTTTTACTAATGACCAAAATTATGCGTCTTATAGCGGTGCGGGTGGTCCTGGCAACGCAATGTTCCTTTGGGGGCAACTGGCTTACTATCGCGCGAGCTTCATCCCAACTGCTTGGACTTTGATAGACGACGTGCAATTGAATTTGAATGGCTTTGGCGATCAGACGAACGCGATTGACCGAACCGTTACTGGATGTCTATCGCCCGATTACGGTCAAACGTGTGTAGGAAGCACAGTGGATTTTGTACTGCCGCAAGGCGCTACAGCGTCCGTTACAGGTCCGAATCCATGGCCGGTACCGCTGTTGCAGGGGTGGGGTGACGCGCATATCACAGCTGATATGTTGACGAACAACTTCCAAGGAACGCTAGCCTCTGTCAGTGGGTCCACCGTGACGTGGGGCAACAATCAATCATCCGGCAGCAACGTCTATTTCCCGGTCACATCGCTGAAACAAGGAGACCGCGTTTTGATTTCGGGGACTGATCCCATCTGTCCTCAAAACGCATGCACAATAGCCAGCATCACTAACGAGTTCTCCCTCACAATTCAACAGAATGTTGGCAGTTGGAGCCCGCTGTTCACTAACATCACGGCAGCTATCAATGTGAATGACACGAGCTTCACGGTCTCGGCTATAAATGGAATTGTACAGACGGCACTCGGACAATACATTGTCACTGTGGAATCCGATACGGTTTCGTGCACCGCCCTCAACGGAAACACGTTCTCCAGTTGTTCCAGATTTCCGCATGCGCACTCGAACGGGGCGGCGGCGGGCCAGAATCAGTATCTGTTTCCAAACTTTGGCTTCAAACTTTGGAAGAAGACCAGCATCGGTACAGTAAGGATCGACTCGGCGCAGACAAATTGGGCTACTTCAGCCAGCATGTATACGGATTACCAAGGTGCGGGCGCGCCGTATTGCTCATCGCAGACCGTGAACGCGACGTATGCAGCGGACGGGGTAACTCCGATTGCTGCACTCCCGGGCTACGTTTGCATTTTCAACAGCAGTTGGGGTAACCCCAATCTTTACTTTTTTGCTCCCTCCACCGGTGAATCCAGATATCTATCGACTCTATTCGGACTCGCGCCGTCGTTGGGCGGCTCACCAACCCAGTTCTATGTATTTGACGGATCACGGCATGTACTGCAGTCTTGTACATACAACGCGAATGATGCCGTTAACGGTAGATTTAAGGCCTTTGATGACGGCCGAAATCTGAACTTCAAGAATCCGGCGATACAGTGCTCAGATCTAAATCCGCCCGGATACGACGTTAAGACCGAGATTGCTGCAGCGTGTCCCCAGATCGATCAAACCTACTTCGGCGATCCAGCCTATCAAAGCGGCGGCTATCCCTTGGTGGAATTTATGAGCAGGCCCTCGCAGGGCGCAATGGCGTGGTTTGAAATTTTGGACCTCAGTAAACCGCCAGGCGCATCACAGGTAATCAAGTGTCACAACGATTGGGACACGTATCCGATCCGATGGCTCTCTTCGCATGGAAACGAGTACTTGGCCTCAGGTGGATATGCCTTTATGGATGCGCAGGTGGTTGCGAATGCTCCCGGCGTAGCGGCTGAGGAGCGATGGGACCTGAACATCAATCGCATCTACAATAACGGAAGTACCACGGCACTTCCGGCAAACTTCCTTGACCCGCAGACTTGTGAGCAATTAGGGGTTACAGACCAGCGATGGATAACCCAAGGGGCGACAGGTAGTCATTGCGTCAAGATCAACGTCGCAAACGAACCGGTTGCGACATCTCCGTCGCCGGCAGATCTGAGGGCGCTGGGCTCCCTGCCGGTGGGTTCCCGTCCGACAGCTTGGCCTCATAACGTAGCAAATTGCGGCGGCGACGGAACGACCTCGCATTGTTGGGCCTATCTACAGCCATTGCAGGAGGGCGACTACCTGAACGACTCAACAGGCGGACCTAACGACGAGAAATTCTTAATTGCCAAGAAGACGACACTTTCGGACGGGACGATTGATCTTGTCATCGCTCGCAACATGACGCCTTTCGGGTGTCGAGCATCGTTTACACAAAACCATTCCACTGGATGGACTCCGATCATGTGGCCGCCTCAGAGTTGCGGGATTGGTTCCTATTACTCGCTGATCAACGGACCGAACACCGCCGTGCTGATCGATAATCCGCAGACTTATATCGGGCACACGGTTGCGTGGATTAATCCGCAGGGTAACGAATTGCACGTCGTTCCCTACAGCTGGAACTTTCCTTACGAGATGGGCGGCTATGGGTCCGGGTTCGGTGTCCGAACAGGCCTGTTCCCAGGCGTTATAGGACAGAACTTCACTTTCGGAATCAACGACATTTACCCCTTCGCTGGCGATAGTCATGGCATCACCATCGGCCAAGTACAAAGTCATCCCGGCGGCATCACATTTGCTGCTTCGCCGCGAGAAGCGAACTGGGCCGTCGATGGAAGGCCGCTTGGTGGAGCACTTGGGGGTGCTCAACAATTGTGGAACCAGGACATCTTCAAGATCAGTGGATTCCAAAACGTCTATCGGTTGTCTGTGCCGTTGTGGAGCGCAGGTGGAACAACGCTGGGCAGTGGCCAAACGGGAAACTGGGACGCGAGCTTGGCTCGGAAGAAGCGGGTAGTCACTGGATTCGCCGGGTATCACTATATGCGGGACATTAGCGGTCCAGGTTCTGTGATGGATGACACTCAACCATGGACATTTTGTATCGCTGATTTTGCAGGCGAATGCCGTCCTGGTTCGAACCACGGCGATCAATTTGTCAATGTGCCCAATGCAAGCACCACCGGTATCTGTGCCAATGATGGAACAATTAATACTCCTTGCTTGAGTACATTCGGGCCCGAGGTTGGAGCTTTCCAGCAGATGGCTCTGGACCGACCGGACCCATTCGGATTGCGATGGCGAAAACTGACAAGCATGTTCAATGGTCCCGGCCGTACAGACAATTACGCCAACATGCATCCTCTGGCAACAGCTGATTGGGCAGTATCGCCGGTACGTTGGGCTGACGGACGCCGATCAGACATCTTCGGAGTGAAACTGCCGCCGTGGCCTAACGAGGATTCGCTGGCACGGAACACGTTCGTGAATATCGCGGTTAGTCTAGGATCCCAACCGGGATCTTCGGTTCGGGCGCGGTTCGGATACGACGGCAATCTGTTCTGCTCGACAAGGCAGGAGCAGTGTTCAACGGCAGTTTCGAACACAGATCCTTACGCTTGGGTTAGTGAGCCACAGACCTGGACCGCTTGCAGTGTTGGAACCGGTTGCAAGATCAACATTCCGGCGATATCAGGCAGAGTCTTGTATTACGTAGTGGACCGCCAGAACGCATCGGGGACAGTCACGTCCGGACCATTGATGATGACGACCGTGAGGTGATTAAGGGTACGACGACTCGGCTGGGATGAGCCTCTTGAAAGTTATACTGAGATTGGATCATGGCAGCCGAGCACGCCCTAGAAGTAGCGTCTGGCACCCGCTTCGAGTTTGGTAAGAACTGGACCAACTTCTTACGGTTGCTGAATGACAAGAGAATCACAGGTGCAGAGCAGTCGCTCAGCCGAATGTTGGGAGTAACCTCGCTTGGGGGTAAGAGCTTTGTTGACATAGGTTCAGGCAGCGGGCTGTTCAGCTTGGCTGCTCGAAGGCTTGGCGCACGGGTTCATTCGTTCGATTACGATCCAAATTCCGTTGCATGCACGAAAGAGTTACGCCGCCGCTATTTCCCCGACGATCGTGACTGGACGGTCGAGACTGGCTCTGCGTTGGACCCGCAATATCTAGGGAGGCTAGGCCAATTCGACGTCGTTTATTCGTGGGGTGTTCTGCACCACACGGGGCACATGTGGGACGCGCTTGATAACGCCAGCAAATTAGTTGCGCCTGGTGGAAATCTCTTTATCGCAATTTACAATGACCAAGGGTCAGTTAGTCGCCGGTGGACCTGGGTCAAGAAGAATTACAACCGGTCGAAGTTGATGCGAGGCCCGCTTCTGGCTGGCTCTTTCCTTCATTTGTACGGCCGGTCGATGGTGAAGGACTTTCTAACTCTTCACCCGTTTCGTTCATTGCGCCATTACGACACATCAGGTGAGTCCTCTCGAGGCATGTCATGGTGGCCTGACTTAGTTGACTGGGTGGGTGGATATCCCTTCGAAGTCGCAAAGCCTGAAGAGATCTTCGAGTTCTACAAGGACCGAGGATTTGGTTTGACCCGATTAGTCACATGCAATAGCTTGGGTTGTAACGAATTCGTGTTTGAGAAGATGAAGTAAGACTGCCGGCTGTCCAATATGGCTGAAGATACTGGGTCGGGCGTTCACGTGAGCCTGGACGTTATCCTTCCTACTTACAATCGTGCAGACTTACTGCCCAAGACATTAGACAGTCTCTTGGCCGCTGCCAAGCCGTCCAACCTAAAGATCACAATCTATGTTGTCGACAATAACTCAAAAGACACCACGCCCGAAGTGGTCGAAGCTTACCGACATCGATTTACCCACTCGCTCATTTACCTCTTAGAGCGACAGCAAGGTTCGTCAGCGGCTCTGAATGCAGGCATCCGCGCCGGTACTGGAGATCTTATCGGAATGTTGAACGACGACGAGGAGGTGGATGCGCGTTGGTATCAGGTGATCGCCGATCGTTTTTCGCGAAGGCCGGATTGCGCGTTTATAGGCGGCCCTTATCATCCGAATTGGGAAACTCCAAAGCCGGAGTGGATCGCAAAAGACTTCGGTGGAATTGTGGGCTGGGTGGACGGCGGCGATGTTGAACGGCAGTATGGGCCGGGCTTTCACGGCATGTTGGTTGGCGGAAATTCAGTCATCCGTCGTTGCGTATTAGAAGAAATCGGATTGTTCAACACCGAGCTAGGACGGTTTGATAAGGGCCTGATGGCTTGTGAAGATCAGGAGTTATTTGAGCGCCTTCTCGAACGCAAATTGACCGGTTACTACGTTCCCGAGCTGATCGTCCATCATTACATTCCGACAAAGCGTCTGACCAAGCAGTATCATCGCCAATGGTCCTGGGGACGAGGCATGTCGCTCGGCGTTATGGCGCGCACTCGGCCGACTGGAGTTGCAGAAGTGTTTGGAATCCCGCGCTGGCAATTGCGGCAGGCACTTAGCGGAGTACCACGGGCGATCAAGAGTGTGGCGAGGTCGGGAAAATCGCACGCTGGCTTTCAAGCAGAGTTGCGTCTCTGGGACTTGGTGGGCTTTATTTATGGAAGACACTTCCGAAAAGCGCCGCAGGCTTCACTAGGCAAAACCGGTTGAAATTAGCTCAATAACTTCCAATCATGAGGCATCATGAACGCACCACGGACTTGGTACGCGGCCTGGACGTGAATGGACGCGCAGTGGTGAAGCCACTCATAATTTTTTCGGGTTTCAGGATTCTCGACACAGGCGTCAATCTGATAGACGCCTGCTTGCAGCCCAAGTTCGTCGCAGGAAAACTCCATTGATCCTGGGCCCGCCTTCATGGCCAAATTTGAACCGCGCAGCGCGGTAGAAAATTGTGCTGTGACGTGGCCATCAACGCTCAAAAAATAAAGCGTGATGGCAGTCGTCGGTAAGTCCGTATGGGCATACCATTCAACGCGAACTCTCAGTGGTCGACCAGTTGCGAAACCGGTACAAGGCTCGCCGAATTCATCGAGAAACTTAATGTCTCTAATTTCGGCCAGTCTACGCTCCGCTTCGACTTTGGATGTGTCGCGGAAACTGGCACTGTCCGTGTATTGACGAATGACGTCCTCGGGCGTACCCTCGCCTACAATCTCGCCCTTCTTCAATAACATTGCTCGTTGGCATAGAGCCTGTACCGCATTAAGGTCATGCGAAATGAAGATCATCGTCATGCCCTGTTTGTGCAGCTCGCCAATCCGCTTTTTGCACTTTTCTTGAAACGTGATGTCGCCCACCGCAAGAACTTCATCGAGCAGTAAGATGTCAGGTTCCAGATGGGCGGCAATTGCAAAACCCAACCGAACATACATTCCCGATGAGTAGCGTTTTACCGGAATGTCGATGAACTGCCTGATCTCTGCAAAATCTATAATGCTTTCGAGCTTTTGGGTGATCTCTGCACGCCGCATGCCCAGGATAGATCCGCTTAAGTAAGTGTTCTCACGCCCGGTTAGATCCGGATGGAAGCCTGACCCGACTTCAAGCAAGGCAGAGATCCGTCCATTGATTGTGATCTTTCCTGTAGTCGGAGTAGTAATGTTTGACAATAACTTGAGCATCGTGCTTTTCCCGGCACCGTTATGGCCAATGATGCCAAGAGACTCGCCGCGACGCACTTGAAAGTTGATGTTTTGCAGCGCCCAAAAGACTTTCTGCTCAGTTCGTGTTTTTAGTTGTCCCAGCTTGCCAGAGGGCTTGGGGTCAGAGGCACCGCGAATGAAATAGCGTTTCGAAACAGACTCAACAAGGAGGTCGATCATCAAATTCCAACCCTAAATGATGTCGGCCATTGTTGCTTCCCGGTGTCTAAAAACAAGGTAGGCACAGGGCAACAGAATAACAGCGAACGTTACCGACAGCAGCAGTGTGTGCATGTCTGGGCCGACACCTTGCACGACTACTCGTCTGAAGTTCTCGACGATTCCGACCATTGGGTTTAGAACGTAGACTGCGCGATAACGCTGTGGAACCATATTCAACTGGTACACAACGGGCGAGCCGAACATCCATAGTTGCAATAGCAAAGGCATTGCAATACCGATGTCGCGGAAGCGGACTTGAAAAGAAGACAAGATGAGGGCTAGGCCGGACGCCAGCATAATTGCGGTAAGCAAAATTGGGAATGCGAAGAATATCGTTACTGTTGGAGTTACTCGGTAGATAATCATCATCACCGCGAGAATCGTACAAGCAATCAGGAAATCAAACAGGGCAGCAAACACATATGTCAGTGGCAGTATCTCGCGCGGGAAATAAACTTTCGTAATTAGCTGTGTGTGACTGACCAAACCTGATGCCGCCGATGAGAGCGACGTCTGAAAGAAGGTCCACGGTAATAATGCCGACAAAACAAAGAGCGGATACGGCACACCGCTGCTTGGTACGCGTGTAAACAACGAAAAAATAACTGTATAAATCAGCATCAATAGCAGCGGCTGAAGAATTGCCCAGCCTAATCCGAGTGCCGATTGTTTGTATCGCACGCGAATACGGTGGACTGTCAAGGTCCAGAGTAAGTCGCGATACCAGACCAATTCGCGGAACCCGGTGACCAGCATCGATGGCGAAAAGGACGGTGGCTGAATCACTTTCAAACGACGCGGTGCTGCCGCTTCAATGACGGGGCTGAAACTCTCTAATTCCTGTTCTATCTGCATCAATCCGCTATGACTAGTTTGGCATGGGTTGCCGCTCTTAGTCGTTTATATCGATCCGGATCGGCCGTTCCTTGTAGGCCTTAGATTGAATTCACTGCGCAACCGATGGGATGATAGGAAAGTGTCAAGCGGCACGCTAGACATCCTCACTCCGAAAACATTCTATGAAGCAAGTGTTGCGTAAGGGTTTGAAAGACATTGTTGTAGAGGACGTGCCAGAGCCTGTTGCTCCCTCTCATCATGTTCTGGTTCGGCCACACTATTCACTAATCAGTGCTGGAACCGAGACTGCGAGTATCCACGCTGAAGGCGTTCTGAAGGAAGTCGCCGATAATCCGTCACACATTCGAAAGATTTTGGATGTGATGAGGGTAAACGGGCCTATTCCGACCACACGGGAAGTGCTGGCGAAATTTAGTGAGTATGCGGCATTGGGGTACTCAGGCGCCGGCGTCCTCACAGACAAACACCCGACTGTTACCGATCTCGAGATTGGAGATCGTGTTTCGTATGGCGGTGAGGGAACTGGCCACGGCGAAACGATTGTAACTGGCCGCAATCTCGTAGCTAAGCTGCCGGACAGCGTTCCCTTCGAGCATGCCTGTTTTTCCACCCTGGGCAGCATTGCAATGAATGCTGTTCGAATCGCAAAGATCAGCCTGGGCGACAGAGTGGTGGTGCTCGGTCTTGGTTTAGTCGGTCAGCTCATTTCACAGTTGGCCAGGCTGCAGGGAGCGGTCGTCATTGCCACCGACCTGAAGCCGGAGCGAGTTGATCTGGCCAAAAGAGCGGGCGCCCAATATGCTGTTGTCGGCGGCGGTCCGCTGCGCGACCAAGTAGCTTCCATTACTAACGGACGAGGGGCCGATTGCGTCATCATCGCAGCCGCCGCTAAATCGGCCGGGCCCTGTCAAGCAGGGCTGCAAGTGTGCCGCGATCGCGGACGTCTGATTGTCGTGGGCGCGGTCGAGATGAGCTTCCCGTGGAACGACATGTACATGAAAGAGATTCAGCTTTTCATGTCACGCGCGTATGGGCCGGGCAGTTATGACGGGAACTATGAAAAGCGTGGACAAGACTATCCATACGCCTATGTGCGGTGGACTGAGAACCGCAATATGGAGGAGTTTCTCAGACTGCTGGCTGTCAAAGCTGTTGACGTGGAGCCGCTGATCTCGCATCGGTTTGCGCTCGAAGAAGCACCTGCTGCGTACCAGACCATCATGGATCCGGCGAAGGACAGCCTGGCAGTTTTGCTGCGATATAAAGCCAGCGAAGATGGAGCGCTGCAAAACTACGAGATCGTGCGGACCGTTTATATGTCCGCTCATGGCTCTCCTTCTGCGCAATCGGATGCGAAACAAATTGGCGTGGCTTTGATCGGTTCTGGCAATCTCGCGCGCTGGGCACATGTTCCAAACCTGCAAAAGATTTCCGGCGTGCAGTTACGTGCAGTGCACTCCGCGAGCGGCGTACGCGGGAAGAGCTATGCGGCACGATTCAAAGCCGCGTACTGCACGTCCGACATGGATCAAATTTTGAGTGATCCTCAAGTCGATATGGTGCTCATCACCAGTCGTAATCAGTACCATGCCCCACAAGCCTTAGGCGCGCTCAAAGCAGGCAAGCACGTCTTCGTCGAGAAGCCGATGGCTATCACAGAGCAAGAGTGTCGCGATTTAGTTGCGGCTGTCAAAGGATCCGGCAAGCAACTTACCGTCGGCTTCAATCGTCGCTTTGCCCCGTACTACATCCCGTTCAAGCAGAATCTGAAACGACGCAGCGGTCCGGCAGTTGTCAATTGCCGCGTGAACTCGCCGGGCATATCGGGCGAGTATTGGATGGCTGACCCGGCCATCGGCGGCGCAATCTTAGGGGAGGCGTGCCACTTCGTCGATCTCATGAACTGGATGCTCGGGTCCGAGCCAGTTAGTGTGTTTGCGTATAGTTTGCCTACGGGTAAGAAAGATCCTGTCGGAGAAAACAATCTGGCGGCGACCTTCCATTTTGCAGACGGATCCATCGGCACGCTGACTTACTCGACGATAGGAAGCAAAAGTTCGGGGGGTGAACGCGTGGAAGCATTCGCGCAAGGTATCGGTGTTACGAGCGAAGACTTTAAAGAGTTGACCGTCAAGGGCGGCATTCGAAAGCGCTCGACAAAAATGTTCCCCGACAAGGGCTATCATGCGCAACTGTCGGCTTTTGTGGATTCGGTGCGGTCAGGAAAGGCTTCTGAGGTTACGGTCCGCGACGGCGCACTGTCGACCATTGCCTGCCTGAAGATGCTTGAGTCGGCACGAACTGGGCTACCCGTTGCCATCGATACAGACCAAGTTCTTCGCAGCGCATGAGAGTGGTTCAGCTAGGACCCTTCCCGCCGCCCCATGGCGGTGTCCAGACCAACCTTGTCGCCATTCGCGATTACCTTCGGCAACAGGGTCACAGTTGCGCCGTCATCAACATCACACGGCACCGAAAGCCTGAAGAAGACGAGGTTTTCTACCCGGAGAGCGCCGGGCAATTGGTTCGGCTGCTCGCAACTGGACGTTATGACGTGATCCACTTGCATGTTGGTGGTCTGATGCCCATGCGTGTTGTTGCACTGGCTTTAGCCTGCGCCAGCATTCCTGGGAGTAAGTCGGTGTTGACGTTTCATTCAGGTGGGTATCCGGCTTCAGAAGAAGGTAAACGAACGAAGCGGAACTCGCTGCGTGCTTTTGCATTTCGCAAGTTCAACGGCATTATCTCAGTCAATCGTCAACTATCGGAGTACTTACGCGGCCTTGGCATCAAAAACTCGCGACTGCGATTGATCTATCCACATTCAGTAGGTGCGACGAAGATTGCTGACCATCTGATTGAGCCGCTAGTTACGTTCTACGCGAAGCATGATCCGAAGTTGATCGGGGTCTGTCTGTTAGAGCCCGAGTATGACTTGTCGCGTCAAATCGCGGCCATGGAAGAGGTTCTGAAAACATCGCCCCAGGCCGGGCTTGTCATTATCGGATCTGGAAGTCTCAACGAAAGTCTGCGCGAAGAGATTGCGTCCAAGAGCTATGCCGATCACGTCCTCCTCTGCGGTGACATCCCTCATGACGTGACATTACGGGCCATTGCAGATACTGACATATTGTTGCGCACGACACTTTACGACGGCGATGCAGTTTCTGTTCGTGAAGCACTCTATCTGGGCACTCCAGTAATTGCCACGGACAACGGCATGCGGCCGCCAGGATGCGACCTGATTCCTATTGGAGACACCGCCGCGTTGGTAGCCGCCATCCGGCAACGTTTGGAGAAAGGCCGTTCACCGGCTCCTCTGGCAGAGGATGACAAAGCCAACCTTGCAGCGGTGTTGCACTTGTATAACGACGTACTCGGAAGGTCCTAAATAGGCGCGAAAGCTGCAGCAGGATGGTCTACATGCAATCGGTATTCATCGAGGCTGCGCAACCAGAGCTCCAGCATCAGCAACATATACAGCCAGTGATAATTGTCGCGTCGGCCACTGTCGTGTTCAGTTAACATGTGTTTCACGAAGCCGGGCGAAACGATGCCTCGGCCTAAGAAGCTGGCGCTGGTCAAGTGATCCCAGAGGAATGATCGAAGTGCCCCGCGGAACCACAACGCCAGTGGCACGCCGAAGCCCTTTTTCGGGAGGGTCAGCAACTCCGGCGGCAGGCGATCGCCGATCGCCTTCAACAAGATTCGTTTGCCTTTGCCGTCCTTCATCTTCCACTGATAAGGAATCGTCATGGCGTACTCGGCTAAAACGTGATCGAGCAGCGGTGACCGTACCTCAAGCGAGTTCGCCATCGACATGCGATCCACCTTCACCAACATGTCGCCTGTAAGCTTTGCGGTTGCTTCGTAGTAGATTGCTTGTGACACGATGTCGGCATTTTGCGAAATCAAGTTCTGCTGAAAAGCTTGTAGCAGATAACTGCTGTCGCCGGGCAACATCCAGTCGGGCTTAAGCAGAGATTTGCGCAGAAAATAGGGCGCGTAGTTCAGCTCAAAGTAGCGGGCCAGCGGCGATGGACGGCTCGCCATTCGCATGTAATTCTTTCCGTAAAACGAATACGGCCATACTTCTGCCACGGCGGCCAGCGCACCTCGCGCGACGGCGGGAAGTTGGTCGAATCTGCGTAGCTGATCGATTGCAAAGAAACTTTCATATCCTGCAAACAACTCGTCGCCACCGTCCCCTGTGAGAGCCACTTTCACGTGCTGTACAGCGAATTCTGAAACGAGATATGTGGGGATGGCTGAACTATCACCGAAAGGTTCATCGAAGTGTTGGACTAATTTAGGAATGAGGCTAACCGAGTCCGGCCGAACAAGGATTTCGTGATGCTCCGTGTTGAACCGTTTGGCAACCAGCTGAGCAGCCGGCAACTCGTTAAACGCACTTTCTTCAAAACCGATTGAGAACGTTTTGATGCGATCCGGCGTTTGTGCCGCCATGGATGCGACAACTGAGCTTGAGTCGATACCGCCACTCAAGAAGGCTCCGAGAGGTACGTCAGCGACCATGCGCAAGCGAACCGACTCATCGAAGATTTCGCGTATTCGGTCACACGCCGATTCTTCTGTCATACCGGGTGGCGTTGATTCGGCCGGTTGCGACAGCTTCCAGTAACGTCCCTCGCGAACTTTTCCCGAAGCGTGGAAGGTCAACCAGCCACCAGGCGCTAACTTCTTAATGGCTTTGTACGGGCTTAGTGGATCGGGTATGTACGAGAACTGAAAGTACAATTTTAAAGCTTCGTTGTCGACTTCCAGCGGCACGCCCGCAGTCTGTAAGCACTTCAGCTCGCTGCCGAAAAACAAACCTTTTTGCGTGATGGCGTAATAAAGAGGCTTCTTCCCGAAACGATCGCGCACCAAAGTAATTCGCCGCGCACGGCTGTCCCAGATGGCGTAGGCAAACATACCGCGTAATTGACTTAGCCCATCCGACCCGTACTGCTCATACGAATGAAGTAGTGTCTCGGTATCGGTATGTGTTTTAAAGATGTGGCCCTGGCCGATCAGAGTCGAACGTAAGTCCTGGTAATTATAGATTTCCCCGTTAAAGACAATCCAGAGGCTGCCATCTTCGTTAGCAATTGGCTGATGGCCGGTGCTCAAGTCGATGACGCTGAGCCGGCGCATGCCGATCCCGCAAGCACCGTCGACATGAACACCCTCATCGTCCGGACCGCGGTGCCGAATCCGATCGCACATCGCGCGAACTGCCGAGGCTTCCGCGTAGCCTTCCCGAAGAACGAACCCCGCTATTCCACACATAAGTTCACGTGCAAGGAACGCAACATGGTCCGATTATCGCAATCAGTCCGCCTTGTCGGAAAGAGTGAGTACCTCCGGAAAGCCGGACATTCGGAATTCGAAGAAAGACTGCTCCGGTTGATGTTGAATGGCAACAGCCTGACCCTCTTCCAGAGCGATGGCAGCCGCAAACGATGCAGGCAAGGTAGTGCGGCTCCGAACAACGCGAGTCGGAATGGCCTGCTTAGATGCAAAGACTGTAGACTGCCAGCCCTCAACGGGCTCAGAAGGGACTGCAGTGAAGAAATGCGCTTCTGCTTCCAATGAGGCGAGCTGCCACCACTGCTCAACATCATGTTCTAGGGCATTGGTGCCTGTGATGAAATCAACCACTAAGACAAACTTGGGCTTCACGAATAATACTCGGCGACGGTGGGTAAAGCCGCGATAAATTGCTTCGGCCGATAAGTCATCCTGCTGCTCGGTCGTGGACCAGCGGAGAAGGTTGACCATTGGCTTATCGACCCACCAGAACGGCCCGACTGGTGTGGCCTGGTTTTGGCTATCAATACGGACGGTGTTATGGGATGCGGATCCACGAAATCGATTTCTGAGTTTAATGTCGCCGACGTAAGTGTAAGTCCCAGAGTCAACCAAGATTGATCTGTTACCGGCACGGACAACGATGCTCAGCGTGTCTGAATGGCTGTGTCCGGCCCGTCCAGGCCCGAAGGGTCCGGCATCTACGACTATTTGGTTCGCACCCGCTTGCATGACTGTTAAGCCGCTATCTGGAAAGCGCTGTGACGTTACTGAGATGTTAGCTGACCCGCCTGTCTGCCCCAACCACCACGCTGCTTGCGGATGCAAATCCTCCTGGCTATATGCCCATCGAGCTGTATTGAAGAATACGCTGCACGAGGCCAGAGATGCCCGCCCAAACTGATCGCGTGGCCCATAAGGGTGAAACCAACGACCGCCATCATCGTCGCCCAGAAACGTAAGCGTGCGACTCTCGCCCAAAAGCGAGTGGAGAAAGTCAGCCATTGACGATAGCTTGATACGAAAGGCTTGTGTCGGCTTGCTCAAAAGGCCGTAGAACAAAAACATGTCCAGCGCATAAACGTGATAGTAAGTGGACTGCTCAAAATGGCTGCCATCGGAATGAACTTGGCGTTCCATTTCGCGCTCAACTGTATTTCCGCCCAGGGTGATCCAGCGCTTTGAACACGGAAAAGCAGGGAACAATCGCCCCAACGCATGCAACACGACGGCTTCACCCAACAGGTGAGTGTTAGGTGAAAAATAGAACGACAGATTGTTTTCCAAATGCAAGCCGTGCTGATAAAGGCTGTCGATCAACTGCCGCCTCACATCGACTGGCAAATGGTTCGCTATCAGGTGATACACCCAGATCCAGGAATAGGCGCGAAAAGCAACTTCGAGCGCACTGGTCCAATTAATTCCTCGCTGAAACGGGTTCTGCGCCCACCAATCCTGAAGCTCACTGGCTACCTCGCCCACATACTCCGACGTTCCCGTCATTAGAAACGCTTGGGCCAGCAACACGAGATGCTGATGGCGATTCAGCTCCCAAACGTTCTTGTGATCACCAGCCCGCGACGCATCTAGATAGGGAACCAGGCGCAAAAACTTCGGCTCGGTCGTCAACTTGTTGACGTAGTCGCGACGCCAGTCAATGTTCTTCCCGGTTTCTAGAACTCCGCCAAAAATTGGAAATCGATGCTGCAGAATTTTATCAGCAATGCTGGTCACTTGGTTCGCAAATGCACTAGACCGCAACTGGTTGGCAATCTTCGTTGGATTAGGTAACCCCGAAAGCGGCGACCGGAACTCCTCGGCGTTCCGTATTGTGGGTGGAAATGCAAGCAACTGCACGTTGCGCAGTTCCTGCCGGAGACGAAAGCCAATTTCGCGGGGGCTGCGCATACGAATTCGGCTCCATTGTCGCAGGCGCTGGCTAAGTGAGACACCCGAGAGTGGTACACATGCTATACCTGAGATTTCACTCCTTTGCTTGTGCCCAAATTCTCATTGCGCTTCGTGTTAGCGGGCGCAGTCCTGCTGAGTCAATCGGTTGTTTTTCCTGCAACACCAGCGGGGGTCGAATCAGTCGAGGATGTGCGTGCGGCTGCGAGCGTCGACCCCTATCCGATGCCCATCGAATTGGACCGAGGCGCTGCGGGGCTGGCGCGATTGATCCGATCGCTACGGACACGAGCCAGTTTCCTCATGATCACGGCTCATCCGGACGATGAAGACGGCGGTGCGTTAGCGTATCTTACACGCGGATTGGGTGCTCGAGCCGCTCTGCTGACCTTGAATCGCGGCGAAGGCGGCCAGAACGCAATGTCGAAAGACATGTATGACTCCTTGGCCTTGATGCGCACCCAGGAACTACTGGATGCGGATCGCTACTACGGCGTGGACCAATATTGGACCAGGACCGTTGATTATGGCTTTTCCAAGACTCGTGAAGAAGCTTTAGACAAGTGGGGTCACGATCGTGTTTTGGCCGAGGTAGTTCGGGTCATACGCATAACTCGACCTCTTGTCTTGGCATCAGTATTTGCGGGCGCGCCCACTGATGGTCACGGCAATCATCAGGTCTCAGGACAGATGGCGCAAGAAGCTTTTTTGGCTGCCGGTGACCCTACCCTATTCCCTGAACAGCTGAAAGACGGGCTGCGTCCCTGGTCGCCTGCGAAGGTTTATTCACGCGTACCATTCTTCGAGCCCACCAAAGAGGGCATGTACGATTACGCAACCGACAAGTTTGTACCAGTTCGCTTCTTCGATTACGTGCACCAGAAATGGCTGAATGAAAGGCCTGCCAC
Organism: Bryobacteraceae bacterium; assembly: GCA_965214005.1. GTDB lineage: Bacteria > Acidobacteriota > Terriglobia > Bryobacterales > Bryobacteraceae > Bog-105. Next base: position 4,881,021 of record CBDCAQ010000014.1, on the reverse strand, counting down.
TAATGTAGAGGTGTCTGAGGGCGATTTCGACAATGCTGCAGGCTTGACTTACCTCCAGATGGGCCGCACTGGGCTCGGTAAACAGAAGAGCCAGAACGGTGGCGGTACGACTCCTCCTGCCGGGCCTCAAAAAACCGCGTACCATCGATATGGTTCCACGGTCGCCACGCAAGACAAAGAGAAGTCATTCTACGACGGGCTAGACGTTTCGCTGGTCAGTATCGCGACGTTGGCTAAAGGCGACACCCGTTTCCTGCAACAAGGGCTGCAGCAACTGGATGCAATTGCGATGCGAGCCGCGGATGCCAATTCACTCGCAGGTTCAACTCGATTAAGCGGGGAACTGGCACAAGGGTTGGCCGACACCAGAACGCTAATCGAAAGGGTTCGGAGCAGCAATTTGGCTGAACCCGGCCAATCGGATGTCCTATTTGAGCTACGCGTAAAAGAACGCCAGTTTGAGCGCGCTCTCGTCCTTTCGCTCGGCGTCAGCTTGCAGGCAAACATCGCGCCGGCTCAGGAGCCCACCGGAGTGTTTGCAGCCTTCATGGGTCCAGGTGCTACCTCCACCACCGTAATTCCCGGGCAGAGTTTCGCTGTGCAAACTCACCTCTACAATCCCGGCACAGTGCAACTGACAATAAACAAGCTCACAGTTGAGAACACCGATCAGAAGGACTGGAAGGTTAGAACCGAGAAGCCTGTCCCTTCGGCCATCAGTGAGAAACAAGACGTCTCTTCGCGGTTCGCTGTCACAGCGGCAGCGGACGCTGCTCTGACAAAGCCCTACTTCTCGCGTCCCAATGAAGAGCAGCCATTTTACGACTACAGCGACGCGCGATTTCAAGGCTTGTCGACAATGCCGTATCCGATGATCGCAACGGCACAGTTGACCTACAAGGGCGTTCCGTTTACTTTACGGCAGGTTGTGCAGAGTCGCGAGCGGCAGGAGGGAATCGGTCTTGTATCTCAGCCCGTCTTAGTTGGGCCTGCCATTTCGGTGTCGCTTTCGCGCAGGGCCGGCGCGGTGCCTCTTACCTCCCGTTCGTTCCTATTGCCTTGCACTATCCGCAGTAACGTTGCCCACGAGGCGAAAGGCAAAGTGAACTTGCACCTACCTGAAGGCTGGACTTCCTCGCCGAAACTAGCTGATTTCAAGTTCACTCACGAAGGTGAGGAGCAGACAATACCTTTCGAGGTTACGCCTGGAGTTCTCGACCTGAAATCAAATGTCATCAAGGCGTCAGCGCAGTACGAAGGTAAATCGTACGAGGACGGCTATCGGCTTGTTTCCTACCCAGGACTGCGGCCCTCTCCCTACTATCAACCTGCTCGTTACGAAGTCGTTGGCGTGGACGTGAAAACAGCGCCGGAGCTGCGTGTTGGGTACGTGGCGGGAACAGGCGACGACGTTCCGCAAGCATTGAGTGATCTCGGAGTCAACGTTACCTATCTTTCGCCGCATGAGTTAGACGGAGATCTTTCTCGCTTTGACGCCCTCGTACTGGGTGTCCGTGCTTATACGGCACGTGCTGAACTCCGCAGCCAGACATCGCAACTGCTCCAATACGTGAACAACGGTGGCGCTGTCATAGTGCAATACAATCTCGGCGATTTCGATCACAACTTTGGGCCTTATCCGTACACGCTGGGCAGCAATCCTGCCAAAGTTGTTGATGAACTATCGCCAGTCAAGATCCTTGATGCTACAAATCCTCTATTTACATGGCCCAATAAGATCACGGTGGCCGATTTCAAGGGGTGGCAGGAGGAGCGCGGGCACGGCTTCATGGCTACTTGGGATAGCCACTACAAGCCTCTAATTGAAACTCAAGATCCTGATCAGAACCCGCAAAAGGGCGGTTTGCTGATAGCTCGTTATGGCAAAGGGGCTTACATCTACGACGCCCTGGCACTTTATCGACAGCTCCCGGCGGGGGTTCCGGGCTCCTACAGGCTGCTTGCGAACTTGGTCAGCATAGGCAAGAATCCCGCATATCGTTAGAGTTAAATCCCTTCGGGTAACTTTGTCGATGACACAATCGAATGAGTAATTAGGAGCATCCAAGAGGTAAGTATGAAAACATCGTTCCGGCTGATTTTGTGCGGGCTAGTTGTGCTAATAATGATCTACACGGGGCTGCAGCCATCCAAAGCTGCGCAGCTCAGCCAATTTCCCGATCCTAAAGTAGATATTCCGGCCGATTCCGCTGGCAAGCAGACGGCTGTGCTGGCTGGCGGATGCTTCTGGGGTGTAGAAGGTGTTTTCGAATCTCTGAAGGGTGTCACGAATGCAGTGTCCGGTTACGCTGGAGGAGAGAAGTCGACTGCTCACTATGAGGTGGTCAGCACCGGCTCTACGGGTCATGCCGAATCTGTGCAGATCACATTCAAACCCAATGAAATTACGTATGGGCAGTTACTGAAAATCTTCTTTTCAGTTGCTCATGACCCGACTGAACTGAATCGCCAGGGGCCAGATTCAGGGACTCAGTATCGATCAGCGATCTTTTACAGCAATGAAGACCAAAAGCGAGTGGCTGAAGCCTATATCAAACAACTGAACGACGCGAACATCTTCAACCGTCCTATCGCGACTCAGGTATTGCCGCTGAAGGGATTCTATGCGGCCGAAGCTCACCATCAACGCTTTCTACAGAACAACCCAACGTACCCCTACATCGTTTATAATGACCTTCCGAAGTTAGCTGCGCTGAAGAAACAGTATCCGCAAATGTGTCGGCGCTAACGGCTATCGATTGGACTTTGCGGCTTGAGTGCCAGCTGCGCTGGAAGGCTCAGGAACTTCCAAAATCCTGACTACATCTGCAGTTCTATCGTATTGGCTCAACTTGCGTGACGAGCTGTTGCTTGTCTGGAATCGCGCCTGCAAGTCGTAATCTACCGTAAAACTTAACTCGTCAAAACTGTACTTGCCGTCGGCCTTGGTAATGAAGGTTGTCTTTTCTCCAGACTTGCCATTCGTCAGTGTGACAAGCGCCCCGTTGAGCGGCTTTCCAAATTCATCTACTACAGTCCCGTGCAGAAACCGAGATGTTGGGATCTTATCTTTCTTGCTTTTTGGACCGCCCAGGAAAGTGGGGGGCTTCTTGTCAGGATTCGGATCCTGTTTTTGAGCGAAAGCGTGACCGCACGCAAATACGCTAACGGCCACGGCGAAAGCAACAGCTTGTTTCATATGCGAGAAGCAGGACTACTCGCAATGGTAACAGCAGGAACGGGTTCGTAGGGCTACTGGTTGCCTAGACCGAACGCATAGACCGTAGAATCATAAGTCGTGACGAGAACTCGACCGTTAGCTATGCCGATTCCGCCAAAGTGTGTAAACGAACTCATGATTTTGCCACTAGAAAAAAGCTCTTTTCCAGTCGCAGCGTCAAAAGCGTAGAGAGTTGCATTCCCAACAGCTCCCTCCGCACGATCCTTAGAAGTGTAGAGAGTTCCGTCTGGCTTCGCTTGGCGCACATCCTCTCCACTCGAAATCGCAAAAACGATTCCGTTTGCAATGACGGGCGGCTCTGGGACATTTAAATCGCGCGAGATCCAGGCCGGAACTAACTTCGGATTACCAGACGGTTGCTCCTCTACCTTGAAAGCCATGATGCTGCCGTTTGGTGCATCGCCATTAGTGATGGGGAACGCCGCCGCCTTCGTATGTTTGGGGCCCCAAGCTGGTGCGAATATCCACCGCGCGCCTGACGCATCTTTCCAACTTGCGAACCCACCCCAGAAGCCTCGGCCTGCAAAGTCGACGTCTTCGTTGGTGACCAGTGACGTCCTGTATGCCGGAAGATCATGCGTTGGACCGCCGAGCGATGAAGTATCTAGCAAGAACAATGAGCCTTCTTTGCCACCGCCCACTAGGAATTCTTTCTGGCCCACAGGGAAAACGACCGGAGTGCTGTTGCCTAGATCCAGGTCCTTTCGTGTAATCCAAACGCGGTCTTTTGGAGTGTAGTAATCGACCAACTTAAGGTCCTTGGGCGAGAGAGCTAAGAACGAGTCTGCCCACTTGCCTGCTTTTGTGTCATAAGGACCGTCGCCAGTCTCACCGAAAATTTTTCCATTCGAGCCGATCGCGGGGCCGCCTCTCCCCCAAAGTCCCGCACCCGCTGTACTGGATTGAAAAAAGCTGACGGACATCTGCGGATCGTGAAGATCCATCGCATACACGCCGGACTTGGCGCCGTTACAACCTTGCGACACCGTCGTGTAGAGGACGTCGTCAGCTGAATTCAAGCTCCATGGCTTTGAGAACGGAGGCACGAACTGCTTTGGCGGAAAACGGTCCTCACCGTTGACGATGCTCAGGGCGTGCAGCTTACCATCAGCGGAGACGGTGTACACCGTTCCATTCTTACTGCGGCTAATCAACGGCGTGGCGTTCAGAGCATTGGGACAAAGCCAGTGGGGCTTGTTCTTTGGCTGTTCGCTGGCGGTGAACTGCTTGGTCCAAAGTTCTTTTCCCGATTCAGCGTCGATCGCAGTAAGCGTATCTGAGCTTCCGGCCACAATCACTATTTCGCGAAAGCCATGATTGGTGATCACCTGATCCATGACTACGGGCACCGACAAGCTGGTCAACTCACGAGGAGTGTTGTTGAGCTTCAGCTTCCAATCAAGTTTCAGGTTCTTAACGTTCTCTGGAGTTAATGTGCTTTCGTCTTTAGCCCAGCCGTCTCGTTGTGGGCTACCGCCAAACATGGGCCAATCGGCCGGCCAGCTCAGGGTACAGCAGGAGATCGCTAACGTAAATAGAATGAATACTTGTCGCATGCAGGAGATCGGGTTGCAGATTCATTGAATCACACGTGATTGGGGGAACTGAGATTTTTGCTTGGTCCGTAGACTTTCTAGAGAATCTAGCATCCTATTGGCGTCAGTAGATTATGGCGACGCTGCAGATATCCAAGGTGCCCACGGCTCAAGCTGATGAGGTGAAATGTGCCGCTCTGGCGGGCCTTCGGTATTCCATCCCGAAGGGCAAAGGAATCACTAGAGAGAACTCCGGAGAGGGATTCACCTATTTCGGGCCGAGCGGGCAAGTCATCAGCGACGAGGACGTCTTAGCTCGCATTGCGTCGCTTGTGATTCCGCCCGCCTGGAACTCCGTTTGGATCAGTCCAAGTGCAAACGGACACATACAAGCGGTCGGTTGGGACGCCAAAGGCCGAAAGCAGTATCGGTATCACCCGGCGTACCGGGCTATTCGCGATTCGATCAAGTTCGACCGAATGAAGGAATTCGGCAAAGCGCTACCGCGGATCCGGCGAATCGTGGGCCGCGACTTAGCTCTTCCCGGTCTGCCAAAGCGCAAGATACTGGCCGCGTTAGTCCGGCTGCTCGAGACTACATACATTCGGATCGGCAACGAAGAGTACGCGAAGGAAAACGAGTCTTTTGGCCTGACAACCCTACAAAACCAGCACGTACAAGTGCTGGGCGAAGTCTTAAAATTTCGTTTCCGCGGCAAGAGCGGTGTCTCTCATGAGATTAAACTGCAAGACGGCCGACTGGCCCGGATTATCAAAAAGTGCCGCTGTATTCCAGGGAGCGACTTGTTTCAATACCTCAATGAAAATGGTGAGCCTGCAAGCATCGAGTCTGGAGACGTGAATGAGTATATTCGCGAGATCAGCCGCGGTGAGTTTACCGCCAAAGACTTTCGAACTTGGGGCGGTACGTGCCTCGCCGTTGGATGCTTGCTGGCGCGCGAAGCTGCCGCAGCACAAGCCGCAACTGAAGCTGCTGAGGAATCCGAGAAAAAGGTTGCGACGCAGAAAGAGTTGAAGTCGACCCTAGTAGAGGTTGTTAAGGAAGTGGCCGCAAAGCTGGGTAACCGCCCAGCCACGTGCAAAAAGTATTACATTCATCCAAATATCCTTGACCACTACTCGACTGGGTCGTTAGTCGCCATGGCGAAAAATATAAGAAGTGGTGGAGCGCACGCGTACGAACAGATCGTTCTGAAGGTTCTTAAAAGTCGGAAGCGGCTGAAATTAGTGGCCTGAAGACTGCGCGCCAACAAATCCCTCAGATCGTTTTTGAAGCTCGTCTACGTAGCTTTCGAGTTCTGTAGCACGCACCGCGGCGGTGTGATCTCGCAATGTTCGAGTCCTGGCGAGTTGTGCCACTTGGTCATGACGACTCGCGCTAAGGTTGCTGAGAAGGTCCTCGACATCGGCCGTAGAGCGAGCAGTGAAGATTTCTTTGCCGGGTTCAAAGATAGTCGACAAGCCCGGCCACTCGTCCGAAATGATTGGCACGCCGCAAGCTGCAGCTTCAAACAACCGGACACTGGGTGAGTAACCGGCGCGCACCATGTCCTGCCGAGTCAGGTTAAGCGTGAATCGTTGCGAGCTGTAGAACTGCCGGTGTTCGTTCGCCGGTAAATGTTCGATGCGCTCGACATTACTGGGCCAGCAAAGTGAGTCTGGATAGAGCGGACCGGCGACCACAAAACGCTCCTGATGACGACACTGGGCAACATCTATAAGCATGCGGTCCAAAGCAGGCTGGCGATCGGCCGCGTAAGTACCGACGTATCCCAGATCCCATTTCTGCGACGTGGGTTCAGGGAAGTAAAGCCCTGGGTCAACGGAGCAGTAGAGCGGTCGTGAACAAGGTGAGCGCAACTCTTGCTCGATCCAGCGCAGCGTTGGGCCGCCTGTGAACGAAAGGTACAAATCGAAGCGCGGGATCAAGTCTGCGGAAAGATACTCGCACTTACCGGCTTGCAAGTTCGCCAGTGTTACAGGCGTGTCAATGTCGTAGAACGCCGTCATGCCTTCTGCGACCGAGAGCACCCACCGACTGACGGCAATGCCCTCCGGAACATACGATCCGATGACGACTAGATCGGCTCGGCGAATGCGCTCTGCATGTGTTTGCTGCAATTCGTCGATGGTGCTGTAGAGGTGAACTTGGGCGTAGGCGAGGTTGTGAAACTCTCGATGTTCCGCATACCAGGGGACGTCGCGCTCGAGAAAAGTGACTCGATGTCCGTTGCGTGCTAATTCCTTCAGAAGACCACGGTATGTAGTAGCATGACCATTGCCCCAAGTTGAGGTGATGGAGAGGCCAAGGAACACACAATCGAGCGGCCCTGTCATCCTAACGCACCGACGGTTGCCCGCTGCTTTCTGCCTACAGTGTCTTGCAGTGTACTTGCGATAAGCGTGCCGCGCCTCTCGTACGTGTGTTCAGCGAGCACTCTATGTTGAGCAGCCGCGCCAATCAGTTTGGCGCGCTCCGGCGACAAATCACGCAGAATCTGGGCGACCTCCGCTCCATCTTGTGCAAGCAGAATCTCTTCACCCGGACGCAAGAAGTGATCAATACCGATCCACGCGTCTGTGATCAAGCACGCACCTGCCCCTGCAGCCTCAAAGACGCGCGTTGCGGGAGAGAAACCATACTGCGCCATGCTGTCCCGGCTGACGTTCAGTACTGCTTTCGCAGAACAGTTGAAGGCGTTGTGATCAGCCGTGTAAACGTGTCCCACGTATCGGACATTATCGGGCATCGGCTTATCGGCCCAGCCGTTTCCACCTAGGAGGAACTGCGACGAAGGCGCGTGAGCCGCAGCTGCGAGGAAGAATTCGTCCACACGTGCTTCGCGATCGGGCAATCTGTTGCCCTGGAACGAGAGATCGCAGGCAAATCGTGGATCAGGCGGTACTGGATGGTGTGTGTCCGCGTCGAACGCGTTGTAGATCGGCACACAATCGCGAGCACCCAGACTACGGTACTCATTTACAACCCGATCGCCGCCACCATAAGTAAGCACGAGATCATATTGGGGAAGTGCGCGCCGGAAAGGATCAGCGACGTTCGCCATACGCTGCAGCGTTGCGGGAGCATCCACATCCCAAAAGACCTTAGTGACAGAGCCGGGCATGCTCGCGACGGCAGCTTCGAGAAACTCGTCTAGTACTCCGACGCCGCTCGCCTTTACGACGATATTGCTAGCTCGAGAAGCAGCGAGATATCGATAGAGCTGGTCATTGTTTGCTGGATCGTAGACGACGACCCGAGCCCAGTCAGGGTCTGGAATATCACGATGACTCTGGCGGTCGTAGGCGTCGGGCTCATAAAATGTGATCTCAAAGCCGAGGCGGGCTAGCGCTCGCAAGACCCCTCGATAGTATGTTGCGGCCCCATTCCAGTAGGCCGAAACAAGGCTTGACCCCCAAAATGAAAGCTTCATTGAGTAACCCCGATTAGCTGCCGAGTGGCGGGGCTGATTTCTTTGTAGATGCCCAGTAGTTCATCCACGCGGTGAGCGCAGGTGTGACGAGCGCGAATCGTCTCGAGACCATTTCGCGATAGTTCACTCGCCAGTTGCGGATCGTGGATGACGCTTGATAGATGGCGCTCCATCTCGGGTCCGGAGTGCGCCATGAGAAAGTCTTGGCCGATTCGAAACAGCCCTTCGCAGTCGTCCCAAGGTGCAGATATGAGCGGGATCCCACAGGCAAGCGCTTCAAAGGGACGAATAGTTGGAATGCCCGGTAGCGGTCTCGTATATGGGCGCCGGGGAACGTGAATCGTGACCCGGTGGCGCGCGAAAGCGACCGGGGCTTGAAAGTTCGGCAGCCAGCCGCAGTATTCGATTCCAGCCGCCTTTAGTTCTCGAAGCGCAGTTGCAGGATACCGAACACCGTGCGCGTGCGCTTTGAGGCTCAGGCTGACTACCGGATTTATAAAGAATTCGCGCAACTCTTCTGTCCGTTCATCGTCGCCCCAGTTCCCGATCCAGACAAGATCGCCCGTCTTCTGTTCCCCTAGGCGAGGGTAGAAAACGCGGGTGTCGGCAGCCTCATGCCAAACGTAGACTTGCTTGCCCCAACCACGGCGTTGATATGCATCTCGCAGCGAGCCACCATAGGCCAAGACGCCGTCGTAATCGTCCAAATTGTAGCGGGCCATCTGATGTTCGGCTGTAATCAGGCGGTGATGCGTGTCATGGAAAAGCAGTCTTGCTCGCGGATGACGTTTGCGATATGCGCCTACAGCCGCAACAAGACCTGGATCGTTCCACTCATGGACGAGAACCAGGTCCACACCATCGAGCATGCCTTCCAAGTTGAATGAGTTCGAGTCGTAGGTAGAGCTCTGTAGATGCGGGAAAGCGCGGAAAAATTCAGCGATTGCTGCCTGGCCAGCGTCTTGCACCAAATTCATTCGGCTCCAGTTATCAAATGGTTCGAAGACCTCAACCGAGTGACCGCGAGCTTGCAACTCTGACGCGACTCCGCGGAGAAAATGAGCGTTGCCGTGGTTCCAATCGGAGACAAGCGATTGATAAAACATCGCGATGCGCATCAGGCGGCAGACTCCTCTTTTGCCGATTGGTGCTGGCCTGTGAGGGAATGATAGAGCGCCAAGTAAGCGTGCCGAAAGGCGGGCACCTCAAATCGACCCGCTCTTTCATGTGCAAGCTGAGCGTAAGACTCGCGAGTGTCCTGGTCTTGAGCCAAGCGATTTAATTCGGAGATCCAATCTTGAGGCTTGCGAGGGTCAACGAACAACGCGGCACCATCCCAAAGCTCGCGCAAACTGGGGATATCAGACAGCACAAGGCAACACCCCGCTCGTCCTGCTTCAAGCACAGCCAAGCCGAACGGTTCGTAAAGGGCGGGATGCAGGAACACGGCAGCTGCCGCTAACTCATCGTTCAACGCCGCGCGCGATAGAAAGCCCAAATACGCGCTGGAAATTCCATCACCATCGCCGGCAATGCGAATCGGCCAGTCGAGATCATCGCTGATGTTTGCAAGCATGCGCAGGTTCTTGGCCTCGTCCCAGACACGGCCTGCGGCCAGAAATTGCGGCCTTTTGGCTGACTTCAGGTCGAGTTGCATTGCTGATGCGTTGTGGATTATTTGGATACCGTTCGTCATTCCGTACAGATCGCGAATGCTCGCGGCCATTGTTGCTGACGGGGCAACGACCACGCTAGCGGTCTTAAGGCCTGCTGTCACTCTGCGTTTGTACTCGTTCCACTCGGGCGGGGGGGCGGTTCCATGCACGGCGCGCCACCAGGAATGAACACACGAGTGAGCCACGCAGACGACGGGCTTATTCCAAGCGAAACCGGCGTGCGAGTACCCGTTGAGATGAACCAAATCGACCCTGAACTGGTCGGCTAGTTCTTGCAACCAGAGATCTGACGCGGCTATATCTGCCCAGGGATTCGGCATCCATTCCAGAGCGTAGTCGCTCTCCACAAGAGCCGCATTTGAAAGCTGTCCAATTTGTATTCTCTGAGTGGCGCTTGGACGTGGGCCCATAGTCGCAATGACGAACGTAGCTTCCGTTTGGAGTGCCCCGATCAGGTCCATGCAGTATTGCCAGACTCCGCCCACAGTGTCGGCGGTGATCAGAACTTTCGGCCTGAACATGGCTTCCTGTTCAATCGAAGCCATGCTCCTATCGGTTGCGGCTAACCGTTTCGAGTTCAATTAGTGGCTGCGGCCGTTGTTCTTGAATGTCGCTGAACGAATCGAAGCCATGCAGATAGAAGTCGTGCGCGCGTTCCCAAGCCCGATCATCGACGGGTCCCCACATGCGCGTGTACTCAGGCGAACCAGGATATGGGAAGAGCGGCACTGGCTTGTTCGCCCAAACACCACCGGCATCCAGTTCCTGCCGCCAGACTTCGACAGAGTCGGCCTCGTCTTCGGTCATGGCGAGAAGATTCGCTTGCACGAACGGTACGAACTTTTTGGCGTACTTCAATCTGCTGGACAACTCCTCTGTCGACATCTTGCACTTCTTATCGAGGTAAGCGCGCCCAGCTTCCGTGATGCTTTCAACTCCCGCTTCGATTGAGACACAGCCGGCTCTGGCAAGTAATTCGATCATCTCTTCGCTCCAAAGATCGATACGAGTTTGAACGCCGATCTTCAGCTTCCGGTCGGCAAGTGCTGTAAGTAGTTCTTTATCCGGGAGAAATATTTCGTCGATGAAGTAAATGTATTCGACACCTTGAGCAATTAGGCCGTCAATTTCTTGCATGACGGTTGAAACCGGACGCTTGCGATATTTATCGCGAAAGTTGTCTTTCGCGCAAAAAGTGCAGTGGTATGGGCAACCACGCGATGTTTCAATCTCTGCCCCGGGTCCGAACGGCTCTGCGTCGAAGCGATGGTGATGATGCTTGTGCCGGCGGATGGTCTCGTCTGGCCACGAGAGCGCAGGCAGGCTTTTCATATCAGCCGAATGAGTTGGGCCTTTGACAATGATCTTGCCCGATTGGTCGCGATAACAGATGGAATTTACATTAGTCCAATCGCCGCTCAACTGCGGAAGAATTTCTTCACATTCCCCGAGTACCACCACGTCGGCATTCAGTTTCTGAAGCGTGGCGCGGGGAGTTGTGCTGGCATGAGGACCGACGACAATCTTGGTTGCCGACAAATCCTGAAGCGATTGCAGAACCAACTGAGGCATACGCAGCTCAGGTGGAGCGCATCGCCAAAAAAGGTAACTAGGCGCCGTGGTCACGACAACGGCATCCGGAGTCAAAGCTTCAACCTGACTCCGAACCTGCTCTAAACTGAGGCCGTCAAGCTGCCCATCGATGATATGTGCTTCGTGGCCTTGATTCTCAAGCAGCGCTTTAGAGTAGCCGTACTCGAGAGGAAGATGGGGCTCGCGGCAGCCGAAGTAAATGCTGCCTTCGAAGTCCCAAGGCGGATTAATAAGCGCGAATCGCATGATAGAAAGACTTACATGACGAGATTTACATCACAAGGCCACGAGCCGTTAACTCGTCGCGCATTTCATCAAACCTATCGTGAGCCGTCTGCTGTTCCAGCCAGCAAGCAAGATCGGCCATGCCTGCTTCGAGCGTCACGCCGGGTTGGTAGCCAAGGACATTCTTTGCTCGGCTAATGTCCGGAAAGCAGTGGCGAATATCGCCCACACGATGATTGGCGGTTACTTCAGGTTCGAGATTCTTTCCCAGCACCTTCGCCAACTTCTGAGCAACTTCGCGAACGGAGATGCAATGTCCGCTGCCGATATTGAAGACCATGTCGCGAGCAGCTTCACACTCGAGAGCCAGGCGGCAGCCGCGGGCTATGTCAGTTACGCTGACAAAGTCGCGGAGCTGCTTACCGTCTTCAAACAAAATGGGACGTTCGCCGTTCATCAGTCGCGAAGCGAAGATAGCTAACACGCCTGTGTAGGGATTCGATAAAGACTGGTCGCGGCCATACACATTGAAGAATCGGAGAGCGACCGTGGGCAGTCCATAAGCACGGCCGAATATTAGGCACATCTGCTCCTGATCGTACTTGGACAAGGCATAAACAGAAGCGAGCGAGGGTTGTTTCGTCTCAGGTGTTGCGATGGGGAACAGCGGATCGCCTGCTGTCGTGGTCATCTCCCACTGATGAGACTTAAGCTGTTCCGCACTGCGTCCAGGATGCACATACGGAACGCCATCAGCAGTAGCGTACAGGCCTTCGCCATACACGCTCATACTAGAGGCGACGACAAGCTTACTGACTGGATGTTTTGCCAAGTGCTCGAGCAGAATCGCCGTACCGACGTTGTTAACTCGCGTGTATTCGGCAATCTGATACATGCTTTGGCCGACGCCTACTAACGCAACGAAGTGGAAAACAGCTTCAACTCCGGCTAGCGCTGCGTCAAGAACTCCGGGGCGGCGGATATCGCCGACAACCAATTCTGCATCTTCATGCAGGTAAGCAGGCCGCTGTGCATCTGGGCCGTGTACCTGTGGAATCAGACTGTCTATAACGCGCACATGATAGCCGGCGCGCAGGAGCTCTGATGTTACATGTGAGCCTATAAATCCCGCGCCGCCGGTAATGAGTACGGTTCCTCTCATCGTTTCGGCAACCCTCTGCTTTGTTTAGATTTGTTCAAACCAGTTACTCAGATTTGGTCAAGCTGTTCTACAGGCAGCTACGAAAGCCTACTGAGCGCGTCGCCTAGTACGTGTTCCGGATATGCTCAGGTAACCTTCTACTTTCCTTGTAGACTCCTAAGTTACTCTATCGTTACGTAAAATGCAGGGGTTTGTACGTCCTAGTCTTGCAGTATCTATGATTTCCAGATGGAAAGTACCTTTTCAGGACTCAAGTTACTCGTAAAACCACTGGTAATAAATGGTTCAAGTAGCGTATCGGCGAGTCATGAGAGAGCAGAAATCGGCAAACTCCACCGGGTTTTTAGGTGGGCTCGTATGGTGAGGTTTGATCCCACTTTGCTCGGGTGTGTAGCAGTAAGTCAGCGTTAACTCGAAGGGTTCGAGTAGGCACATCTGACGATCGAACCAGCGGTCTGCATCGGGTCGACCCCAATCGGCCCAACTTAAGCCGGTACGCAGCTTCCGCACGCCGAGATCCCGGAGCAATTTGACGGCGGACTCTAGGCGATGGTCCTCAAAGTGGAACCACTGACAAACACCGAGCGTAGGCGTGTACTTTGGGAAGTCACGAAAGGCAAGCTTCGGCGTACCGTCCTCGCGCAGCAAACCCATATAGAAGTGGCGATAGTAAGACGATCCTTCGCTTTCACGATGCCGTGTAGTGGCCGGCCAAGCTTTGGGCAGATCGAATAGGCTGTACCAAAAGATGTGATCGAGTTGAGGAATGAGTAACTCGGCGGTCTTGTTCAAACCAAATTGTTGGACTTCTTCAGCGCCGAACGAAGATGCTCCCACTTCGGATACCCAGATCGGTTTAGTTGTGACAGCCCGAATCTCATCTAGTTTGTCCGGCCATTCGCCGATGCTCCAATGATTCCAGTCAAGCGGGAAACCATGAATCGCAACCACATCAATTTCCGAGAGAGCGCCAAGACGTTGCATGCGTTCAATAAAGCGGGGGTCGATGGGCGAAATCCCGCCCAATACTTTTGGCAGCGCAGGACATTCGGCCTCTATTGCCGTGCAGGCGAGCTTCACCATATTGGCGAACATTGACCATTCCGGATCTACTTCGAAGTCCCAATGCGACAGATTATTGGGCTCGTTCCACAGCATGACGGCTTCGATCATTGGGGTTGATGAATTTCGCTAAAAGCCTGAAGGCAGCTCGTGCAGTTCAGCAGAAGGATTGACACGGCAGACGAAGATATCAATGTCGGGCTGGGCTTCAATTCGAAAACCTGAGCTGCGCAGCATAGCTTCAGCAGCGGCTCGGTTTGGAATCCACCAATTCGTGTTGTCCTGTGAGTAGCAGTGTTCTACGAAATGCATTTTGGGATACGTCGGATCGTCGAAAATTGCAATTTCTGAAAACGGATAATCTTCGGCCAATGCTTTGATGCCGCGGCTCCCGCGCAAGAGAGATTGGAATATAAGTTGATCCTTCACCACGCGCTGCCGCAAGATGTCCAGAGCCAACAATGGGTGGCGCAGGTGATAAAAGACGCCCATGAAGAGAACCAGATCGAACTTCTCGTTGAGCTGTCCGACTTCAAATACCGACAGGTTGCGGAACTCGATGTCGAGGCCGAGAAGGCTGTTGGCGAACCGAGCCTGTTTAAGGTAGTCTTCAGCATGGTCGATGCCGAGAACCCGTGCAGCTCCTCGCCGCTTCAATTCAATCGAGTAAAATCCAGCATTGCACCCGATGTCGAGGACTGACATGCCCGTTAAATCCTCGGGAATGACATGTTGGAAGGTGTTCCATTTGAAAGTGGGGTAGTCACCTAGAAAGTGATGAGGCGCAGTCTGGACACCTTCAAGCACGAGGTTGTGGAACCACGGGCCGAGCGCCTCGACTTTCTTTTCGATCTCTTGAGTAGTCATTAAACGATTCGAAGCCAAAATACTCTACCAACTATATGTCGCGGATTGTTCTAGTTCGTCATGGTGTCACTGATCTGCACGGCCAGGTGCTTTACGGTCGCATGCCGGGCCTCCACTTAGGGACTGAAGGCCAGCGCCAAGTCGAACTGCTCGCAAACGCGATGGCGGTCCGTTACCAAGTGGATGCGGTATTCTCAAGTCCGATGGAACGGGCTTTGGACACCGCCGGCGTTCTGGCGCGACGCCAAGGAAAGCAGGTCTTCGTTGAGACGAGCTTCACGGAATTTGATTTTGGCGATTGGACCGGCTCCACCTTCTCGGACTTAGATCTCAACCCGGCTTGGAAACGTTACAACCAATTTCGTTCGACCTCCACTGCGCCTGGCGGGGAGTCCATTCTAGACGTACAAGCGCGGGCAATGCGAGGATTGATTCGGCTCTGCACTGAGTTTCCGAACGGCACGGTGGCGGTGGTATCGCACGCTGACGTGATCCGGTCGGTTCTGTTGCTGGCGCTCGGAATGTCGATCGATCACATCTTACGACTGACTATCTCGCCGGCATCGCTGACCGAGATGGCTATTACCGAATATGAGATGCATGTGGTTTCGATGAACTGCATTTTTCATTGATCAGGCTCTGAAGCTCGCTGGCGATTGAGGCGACTACGGGACTCCACTGGCCAGGATCCGATTGTCGAAATAGGCGCATTGTCGGATACCAAGGGCAATCTTGACGATCAATTAGCCAGCGCCAATCGCACTGGAACGGAAGCATTGTCCAAACAGGCAAGCCGATTGCACCTGCCAAATGCGCCATCATTGTGTCAGCCGTGATGACCAGATCCATGTTGAAAACGTTCCGGGCCGTTGTCAACATGGGCGCCGATTCATTGCAGAGATCTGTGACCGACCAATTTAAATTCTGAAGTTCGGCACGCTGAGGACCGCCCTGAAAGCTGAAGAAGTCGGCATCGAGGAGCTTTAGTATCGGCTCCATTTCCGAGAGCGACAGATTGCGCGCAGGGTTGAAGCTGCTGGCTGCCCAGACAATGCCGATCTTGGGGCGGTGCGCACTTCGACGTAATGCGACGGGATCTGATGAGGCAAAGATGTAAGGGATCTGTCGCGGCAACGTGTCGAGAGTGGCTCGAAAGATCAAGGGCAGCTCGACAATCTCGATTTCGCGGTCGTGCGGTGGTTCAGGCTCACCCCAGGTAGTAACGAGATCGGCGAGTCCGGATTGAGCCAACAGTGTCTTCATTGTTGGTTGAGCTTCGAGTGCCAGGAAAGTCGCTTGTTGGCGAAGCAAAGGCAAAAAGCGAGCATACTGAAGAGTGTCGCCGAGCCCATGAAGACAGCGAACAAGAACCCGATCTCCGGTCAGCGGTTTGCCATCCCACCATCGATTCGGGTCAGGTGCACCGCGGGCTGCTATGGCGTCGCTCTCAGCCCAGGCACTTGAATAATCGCCCAACAGCATGCGGCAGATCCAGCGTGCGCCGGCGCAACGGTCCGGATCAAAACCAGCGGCTTCGGCTTCGCCGTAGAGACTGATAGCAAGCTCGACGGACATGCTGCGGAGGGCACGCTCAGCCTGCTCGAACAGATCTGAGGCAAGAGCATCGGCAGGCACACCCCATTTTACGAAACGAACTCAGAGCGCACGAGCTAGTGGAATCAGTAGCTTAGATGCGAATTGCGAAACGAACTGGTGGGGGAGTTCGTTTTTTCATTTTGCGTAAGCACAATTAGGTGGACGCCGATTCGCCTGGTATTCTCCCTGGTCGGGAGATCACATCCTTGACCTGGGCCAGCAGTTCGTCAACTTTGAACAGGCCTTTCTCAAGAACTCGAGTTACATCTCCGTTGAGCCGCTGGTGGTCCTCTTCGGTCAGGTTCTTGGCCGTGATTACGATGACCGGGATATTCCGCCAAGCTGGATGGTTGTGAATGCTTTCGAGGAATTCGAAACCGTCCATTTCGGGCATCATGAGGTCAAGCAGAATGAGATTTGGTGAAACACTACTCAGGGTGCCCAGCGCGATTCGGCCGTTGTCGGCTTGAACGACTTTCCAGTCATCGGCCTCTAGGAACCTGCAAAGCATCTCCCGAGTTGGGAGATCGTCATCAACGACCAGGGCAACGTTCCCGGAAGGCCGCCGATATTGCATCAGTACCGACACGAGGCGGTTGCGATCAATGGGCTTGGTTAGATACTCCGCCGCGCCCAGCGAAAAGCCCATATTTTTGTCATCCACGATGGTCAACATGATGACCGGGATGTCCGCCGTCTCAGGATCGTTTTTGAGAGCGGACAGCACTGACCAGCCGTCCATTCCCGGCATCATAACGTCCAGGATGATCGTTCTCGGACGTAGGCGGCGGGCGAGCCGGAGCCCTTCTTCGCCACCAAATGCACCCTCAATACCAAAGCCTAACTTCGCCAGATTGCGTCTCAACAGGTCATGAATTGTGGCATCGTCGTCAATGATCAAGACCATGCCTTGCTGTTGCTTCGTAGTGGCTAAAGCCGAGTCGGATTGACCGGCGGCCTGATCGGTTTCGAGAATTCGGGGCAGAGTCAAAGTGAAACTTGTTCCGACACCTTGCTCGCTGGCCACGAAAATTTCACCTCCCATGAGATGAGTGAATCGGCGAGTAATTGCAAGACCCAAACCGCTGCCACCAAACTTCCGTGTCGTGGAAGGATCACCCTGAATGAAAGGCTCGAAGATGTGAGACAGGTGTTCTTTGCTGATGCCAATACCTGTGTCGGTCACCACAAAGTTGATGGTTTCGTCGCCCACCTTGCTGACATTCAAATTCACAGTGCCGTTCGAGGTGAACTTGGAAGCGTTGCTGAGCAGATTTAGTAGGCACTGGCGCAGCTTAAGCTGATCGGTGCGCATGGAACCAACAGCAGGATCGATGGAGGTCGTCAGCGAATTGTTATTACGTTCGATGAGCGGACGCGACACGGAGAGAACCTCACTGACCAGTTCATGAACACTGAAGTTTTCTAAATAGAGATCCATTTTGCCCGACTCAACTTTGGAGAGGTCGAGAACGGCGTTAATGAGCTCGAGCAGGTGCTTGCCGGCCGTACGGATCTTCTGAAGGTCGGGAATGAACGCGAACTGGTCATCGGACTCAGCCTCTTCAAGAAGCATGTCGCTATAGCCGAGAATCGCGTTCAAGGGCGTCCGCAGTTCATGGCTCATGTTGGCGAGGAACAAGCTCTTAAACTGGTTAGCCGCTTCGGCCGCTTCTTTTTCGCGCTTCAGCTTCAGAGTCGCGATGCCGACTAAGATGAAGAGAGCACAACTTGCGCCAACGCTGACGACGCGGGCTCGAACCATGCTGGCCTGTGCTTCGCGACGCCGACTTTCAAGCTCCTGCTGAAGACGCGAATGAAGCTGATTGATGGTGCGACGAATGTTCCCCATATGCTGTAAGCCAGCGTTTCCGTTGACAATGGCCAGAGCACCGGCGGAATGATTTTGCTGTTGCAGAGCGACGGTGAGTTGTAGCTCATTCATTTTGGCCGAGATCTCGGATTGCAGATATTGAAAGAGTGGGGCGAGCTGAGGGTCTTGGGCGACAAGAACGCCAAGGGCGTGAAGCTGACTGGTGAGTTCAGTTTGGGCGACGTGATAAGGCGTGAGATAAGCGGGATTGCTAGTCAGGAGATAGCCACGTTGTCCCGTTTCTGCGTCCTTTAACGTTGAGAAAGTAACTACAGTTTGACGGATGGCATCGTCAGTACTTTGCACGTATTCTTCGGCCGCTTGTACTTGAAACCAGTCCCAAGTAGCGAGGCAGAGAATTAGGACCAGGGCGCAGGCGGCAAGGATGAATGCTCGGTCTCTAAACAGATGAACCGTTTTTAAGGGCGGGAGCGACGAAGATGGTGTCATTCGTGGAGCAAGACGAAAGGGGCCGATAGGTGACTAAGGCAATTGTTGCACCAACAAAGGACGCTTATTCTGAGACATTTATCCGGGATCATATGGAGCGTTTGGGGCCCGACGTTCTGCGAGTTTTCGGGAGCTTCGAGAAAGCCACGCATGAAGGCCGCCTAATTTGCGGAAGAGCGGTTTCGGTGATTGCGACGGGACGGTTACCGGGTGCTCCTGAGGCAATGGTTCGGTATTACCGCGACCAGGTGAACGTGAGAATTGCGAAGTTCTGGAAACAACACGGCGTTGACGTAGTCATGGCTGAATTTGCAACGACCGCTTCGTATATGTTGGACAGCACACTGCGGGCAAGGGTGCCGATGGTGGCGCATTGCCATGGCTACGATGTTTATGAAACTGCAATATTACAGTCGCACCACGGCGCGTATGAGCAGTTGTTTCATCGCGCAGCGGCTATAGTCGTGGTCTCAAACGACATGCGTGATCAGGTCATCGGACTGGGCGCGGACAGAGACAAGGTGCATGTAAACCCGTGTGGTGTGGATATTGAAAAGTTCCAGGCCATTGATGCCGGGGCAAATGGGCTGGCGCTGGTTTCAACCAGTAGGTTTGTTGAAAAGAAGGGTCCGCACCTCACAATACTTGCCTTCTCTAAGGCACGAGAACTCTGCCCGGAAGCCACGCTGACTATTGTGGGAGACGGGCCATTATTGAACGCCTGCAAGCAGTTGTGTGAGGCGCTGCGGTTAGGAGATAGTGTTCGATTGCCCGGCAAACAGACCCATGAAGAGGTCAGAGATGTGTTGCAATCGGCTCGGGCATTCGTGTTGCATAGTGTTCGTGCGCCGAACGGTGATTCAGAAGGAAGTCCGGTAGCTGTACTCGAAGCATCTGCAACGGGGCTGCCGGTAATTGCGACGGCTCATGCCGGGATTAAAGACACGATGGTACACGGCGGGACTGGCTTGTTGTCGCCGGAGTTGGACATCGAAGCAATGGCAACGAACATGGTGGCGGTACTGAAGGATGCAAGACTGGCACGCGAGTTAGGCCAGGGCGGACGGGAGCGTGTGGCTCAACGATTCTCGATGAATCAAAGCATCGCCAATCTTCAGGACATATTGGAAGAGGCGGCCAGCAACTAGCCGCCCGTGCTCTGTTTGATGCAGGTACGATTACTGCTTTTTGTTAACCGATGATGCGGCTTTTTCCAGCGCCTGCCACTCTTCAGGATTGAGCTTGACTGCAGCGGCGGCCACGTTTTCTTCAAGGTGCGCCACGGACGATGTACCCGGGATTGGCAAAATAACGGGCGAGCGCTGGAGCAGCCACGCCAAAGACAACTGCGAGACTGTTGCGCCGTGCTTCTTGGCGGAATCGTCAAGCGGGCCACCTGGTTGAGCTAACTTGCCAGCAGCCACCGGGAACCATGGGATAAAGGCGATGTTGTTCTTTTCGCAATATTCGAGTGTGTCCTCGTGCTCGCGATCACCAATGTTGTAGCGGTTCTGGACGCTGACGACATCGATGGTTTTGCGGGCATTATCAATTTCGGTGGGCTTCACTTCAGAAAGTCCAATGTGACGAATCTTACCGGCCTGCTGCAGTTCTCGCAGGGCGCCGAAGGTCTCGCCAGCTGGAACTTTGGGATCAATGCGGTGGAGTTGGTAGAGATCGATGCGTTCAAGCTTCAGCCGACGGAGACTAAGTTCGACGCACTGCTGCAGATACTCCGGACGGCCCACCGGCGCCCATTGGTTTGGGCCCGAGCGAGTGAGACCCCCTTTCGTAGCAACTACCAAGTCTTTCGGGTAGGGCGAAAGCGTGTTGCCGATAATACGTTCGCTTACTTCAGGGCCGTAAGAATCGGCCGTGTCGATGAAATTGACACCGAGATCAACGGCTCGGCGGAGAACGGTGATGGCCTCAGCCGGATTTTTGGGCTCACCCCAAATGCCGTCGCCGGTGATGCGCATCGCGCCAAATCCGAGGCGGTTGACGGGCAGGTCGCCACCGATGGAAAAGGTGCCGCTCGCTTTGGCGTGAATGATTGCTGTGCTCATAAAGGAGTGGATTCAGCAGACCCAAAGAAGTTTCCGGGAACGGCGCGCATGCGAAGGGAGGCGCGATTTGATAGTCTGTGGGCCGGATTATGAAAGCTGCCAACACGTATTTGCACTTTGACGGAAACTGCCGGGAAGCGATGACCTTTTACGGGCATTGTCTACAAGCAGAACCGAATTTTACACCGTACTCGGCCGGTCCTGCTGACGTCGCGGAGATGGCGAAGTCAGCGCCAGAGCGAATTTTGCATGCGCAATTCGCGAGTGGGCCAGTTGTTCTGATGGCGTCAGATATGCCGCCGGGATGGCCGTGTAACCAGGGCAACAATTTCGCGATCTCGATTGATTGCGACAGCGAGGAGGAGATGCAGAGGCTCTTTGCGGAGCTTAGTAAAGACGGTAAGGTCACAATGCCCGTGGAAGACGCTTTCTGGGGCGGACGCTTCGGGATGTTAACTGATCGATTCGGGATCAGTTGGATGGTGAGCTTTCGCGCCTAGGCGCGTATTTTCGAAATGAGCCGATTTGGCTCGGTTTTCGATTGCTAAGTTTCACGAAGGCGAACTTTGTGCGGGCAAGGAGACGATTCTCGCGGGCTTCCCATGCTCCTCGGTATAGTCCCTTCTAAGAATTTTGCTACCCGCTGGTCAAGTAAGCACCGCAATGCTACGCGCAGTTGAACCGACGGTTCAGGCGGTAGTTCGCCGCTCTCGTGCTGCCTTCACGTACGATATGTGGGGAGGACGGAGCGTTATCCGCTGTCGGTATGGCAAAAGAGCACGGAAACTCAGCAAGATCAAGATTAAGTGGATCTATGCCTGGTCAATCAATGACGCGTCGCGGATTGCTGGGTGCAGCTGCAGCGACGGGGCTAGGTGCTGGAGCGTTACGCGGCCTGCCAGTACTGGGGCAGGGTCAGTCTGCAGAGCCTACGGGGCCGACGACGTCGACTGTGGCTGATCGGGAGCGCCGGATGGCTTGGTGGCACCAGGCGCGCTTTGGGATGTTCATCCATTTCGGCTTATACAGTGTCTTGGGGCGTCACGAGTGGGCGATGGAGCAAGAAGGCATTCCGGTAGCCGAGTATGAACAGTTAGCCAAGCAATTCAATCCGAAACCACATGCGGCGAAAGCTTGGGCTGCTCTGGCCAAGCAGGCCGGAATGAAGTACATGGTGATGACCACCAAACACCATGAGGGCTTTTGCAACTTCGACACCAAGTTGACTGATTATTGTGCTCCCGAAGCAGGCGGCTGGGAGAGACCTCGTGGCCGAGTATTACGAAGCGGCGCGAAGTGCCGGCATGCAAGTGGGTTTCTATTACTCGTTAATGGACTGGCATCATCCAGACGGGGCGAGCTGTGAACACGACGAGGCGGCACGAAAACGGTTTGTCGAGTACACGCACGGGTTAGTTCGCGAGCTCTGTACGAATTACGGCAAGTTAGACATTCTTTGGTACGACGTGTCCTGGCCGCTAAAGGCCGAGGGCTGGGAATCGGTGCGGATGAATAAGATGGTCAGGCAGTTGCAACCTGATATTTTGATCAACAATCGGGCGGACATACCAGAGGACTTTACGACGCCGGAACAGCGAATCCAGGCCTCAGCGGAGCCATGGGAAGTGTGCATGACAATGAACGACAGCTGGGGCTTTAACCGCGGTGACGATAGTTGGAAGAGTCCGAAAACGATTGTTCGCAACTTAGTAACTTGTACGCGCGGTACCGGTAATTACTTGCTGAATATCGGGCCGAAGGCGGACGGCTCTATTCCGGAAGAGTCCGTTCAGATCTTGACTGACGTGGGGCGTTGGACAGACAAGTATGGGGACTTGATCCATAAAGCCGACCGTTGTGCAGTCACCCGGTCGGAAATCGCGAACTTTACCCGACAGGGAAATAAGTTATTCGTCCACGTGCACTATTGGCCCGGCGAAACGGTAGCGGTGGGTGGCCTGAACGCGAAGGTACTCTCGGCAAAGCTCCACGGATCGGGGCAGAGCGTTCGGCTTAAGCAGGACGAATTTCGAGTGGAGATGAGCGGGCTTCCTACGAAAGCACCAGATGCGTTGGTAACCGTCTTAGAGCTCGAGTGTGACCGAGAGCCAACGCAAGACAATCTCCGAGTCCGACGCGAGCGGCCGCGACGCAACATCGGCATCCAGGGATAGGTTGCGGGAGCCATGCGCGCCGAAATTAGGGCCGAATTAGCCAAGCTGGTGAATCTGTCGGCTGAACTTGGCCAAGATCTGAACTTAGTGCAAGCTGGTGGCGGAAACACGTCGATCAAACTGGATGGCACGCTCTGGGTGAAGGCATCTGGCAAGTGGCTGGCGCGGGCTCGGCAAGAGGAGATGTTCTTGCCGGTTCCGATGGCTGAGATTCTGCAGTTCCTAGACCGCGGCGAAGAATATACAGTTGAGCAAAAGCTAGCGAATGGGACATCGTTGCGGCCCTCGGTGGAGACGGCAATGCACGCCGTTCTGCCAGACGCTGTCGTGGTGCACTTGCACTCAGTAAATACCATTACTTGGGCGGTGCGGATGGACGGCGAGGCTGAATTGGAGAAGCGCCTAGCAGGACTGCCCTGGATGTGGGTGCCGTATTTACACCCGGGGATGCCGCTGGCCGTTGCTATCCAGCGCGCTATCCAGGACAGGGCGGCATATGGGACCAAGATGCTCGTGCTCGAGAATCATGGTCTCGTTGTTACCGGCGAAGATACGGAAGATGCTCTGACTTTATTGCGTCACGTGGAGAAACGAATGGCCAGCGACGCTCGACCAGCGCCGGGCGGCGACTTGGCTGCGCTGACCGATTGTGTTGCCGGAATGGCATGGAAACCGGCAACTGACATCGAAGTACATGCTTTAGCCAGCGACGAGTTCTCGATGGGTTTGTTAGCAAACGGGACACTTTTCCCGGATCAATGTGTGTATGTGGGGCCTGGCGCGGCCGCCGTGAGCGATACCGAAACCATAGATGAAGCCGTGAGCCGTTACAGGGCCAAATTTCAGTTCGAGCCTAAGATCCTGTTGGTGGCAGGCAAGGGTGTCTTGACGACGAGAGACTTTAGCCGTGCCGGCGCGGAGTTGCTCGTCTGCCTCAAACGTATAGCTGAGAGGATCCCGAGTGGCACAACCGTTCGGTATCTAAGTGTAAGCAATGTCAATCGGCTTCTCAACTGGGATGCAGAAGCATACCGAATTGCATTAGCACGCGAGCAAGAACAAAACCGAGTTAGATAGAATTTGCGAAAGATGAATCGAAGAACGTTCACTAAGATGTTAGGGGTCATTCCTGCTGCCGGTTTAGTTCAAGCCGGAGACACCAGGAAGTTTAGCCCGACTTGGGACTCGCTCCAGCAACATACAGTGCCAACTTGGTTTCAAGATGCCAAGTTCGGAATCTTCATTCACTGGGGACTGTATTCGGTTCCGGCGTGGGCACCACCGACAGGCGAACTTGGCAAGATCGACTGGAATAAGTGGTTTGTTGAGAATCCATACGCAGAGTGGTATTTAAATACGCTGCGTATCGTTGACTCGCCGACTTACAAGCATCACTTAGCAACTTATGGCAAAGACTTCGACTATTACCGATTCACAGATACCTTCAACACCGAAACCAAGAAGTGGGATCCAAGTAGCTGGGCCTCGTTGTTTCAGAAATCAGGCGCTAAATATATTGTGTTGACGACGAAACATCATGACGGATTCCGGTTATGGCCGTCAGCCGTTGTCAATCCGAAAGCGGCAGGCCGGGATCTTTCGGCAAAGCGGGATATTGCGGGAGATCTGACTTCGGCGGTTCGCTCTGCTGGACTAAAAATGGGTTTGTACTACAGCGGCGGACTTGACTGGACGTTTACATCAGCTCCGATTAAGAACAGACAAGATATGAAGGATCGCGTACCGCAGTCGGAGGAGTATGCCCGGTATGCGGATGCGCATTGGCGGGAACTGATGCAGCGATATCAACCCTCGGTGTTGTGGAACGACATTAGCTACCCGAAGATAGGCCAGACAGCCCAGATCTTTGCCCACTATTACAATTCCATTCCAGAAGGAATCGTCAACGATCGGTTCAGTGTACCGTTCGCGGATTTCACGACACCGGAATACTCGAATTACGACAAGATTACTCCTAAGAAATGGGAGAGCTGCCGGGGACTGGGATTCAGCTTCGGTTATAACCAGGTGGAAGGTCCAGAGCAGGTGATTGCGCCGGACAAGTTAGTGGCTTTGTTAGTGGACATCGTGAGTAAGAATGGCAACTTACTATTGAACATAGGACCAAAGCCGGACGGAACCATCTCGGAGATACAGTTGGATCGTCTGCGCAAGTTGGGTGAGTGGATGAGTGTTAACGGCGAGGCCATTCATGGAACTCGACCGTGGGTGAAGGCGTCCGCGAAAGGCGAAGACGGGAGCGATGTCCGGTTTACGTGTAAGGGCGATAGTTTGTATGCGATTTTTCTGAAACGGCCGGAATCGAATGTGTTGAAGATCCCGAGCGTGCGAGGTCCTTTGCCGATCAAACTTAGTGTCCTAGGACTGCCAGCGCAAACATCAGCCGTGATGGAAGGCGACGGACTGTCTATTCGAGTCAATAGCACCTTGCCAAAAACCCTTGCCTTGGCGGTTAAAATGACGCCCGCACCGGAATCGGCATAGACGTCGCTAAACGCAAAACTCTATCCCGCGTAGGCGGCAAGTTCGGCGGAACGTACTTCCAAATCTCCTGTGGCCGGAACTTGGGCGATGGGGAGACCGTTTCGGACCAGTGTCACTTGTGTAAAGCAAGCCTCACCGCGTCGAATCCCAAGAGCGCTCATAGAAAGACGTGCTTCGTATACGCTACCAAGGGCGACCGATATGGCGTTGTCCGGAAGATCGGAATCGATTAGAGCGAGCTCGCCGTTTTCGTGGCGATGTGACATACGGTAAGTTTCGCCGGAATGTTTGCGAAGCGTGACGTGGAGTTCGATATCCGCATCCTTGGGGACAGACTCCAGCAGGTCCACGCGGAGATAAATGTTCTGACCGTCACTTCCGTACAGCAACTCCTGGATAGGTGAACGCTGTGAGTGCATTGACCCAGAAGGGCTATCAGCCCGATAGCGGCCAGCGCCGGCCCATTCAGAATGCGACGAAATTTGGCCGTCGATTGTGGGCTGAATCAGGCCTGAGGGCGGCTCGTGAGAGCTTGCCTCCGTCTTGAGATTCGGCTCGACAAGATTTCGTGGAACCGGTTCTCCCAATAAACGGTACGCATTAGCGATGTGGGCACGATAAAGCTGATCGAACTCCTGCTTGTTAGCAGACGTATGCTCGGGCCCATACCACCAGCACCAGTCGCTGCCTTCCGCGATCAAGAGTTCCTCGTACGCAAGGCGCCTATTTTCTTCGGAAATACCTGCCGCTGCTGGGGATTGAATTACCGCTTCGTAAGCAGTGCGCGCGCATACAAGAGATTCCCATGCGGCGTTATCCTCTTCAGCACCAATCCAGATATCAAAATTTGCATCGATCCATGAGCCGGGAAAAACGTGGTCGAGGGGCTCCGGCGTTGCTCTTTGTAGCGCTTCCGAGATTGTCAGAGCGTTTATCTCCGGATCCGCCTCGATGCGGTTGTAGAGTTCACGCAAGAATGGGCGACCGTTTTCAGCGTAATATTCCCATGCGTTTTCTCCGTCCAGAATAATCGGGATCAATGCATCCTGGCCCTCGGATAATACCGAACGGGCGCTATTCCGAACCTCATTCACAAAGTGTTCCGCAGCTTCGGCGGCATCCAACCGGGAATAGACGAAGCCAATCAGGTCGCTCAGCCGGTGATCGCGAAAGATGACTTGAATGCTTTGGCCATCGCGCGTCCACTGATATGGCTTGTACGCGATACCGGGGTGGAGTGGCTGATTGAGCGACTTGGCCAGGATTCTGTCATCAGAGGCGATCCACTGAAAGCCCGCGCGAGCAGCGAGTTCAAGCGTATCGTCTGAGACAGCGCCTTCTGAGGGCCACATGCCTGCCGGGGACTGGTTAAAACGGGTGGTGCAGAACTGACGAGCCCGAGTCATCTGATGAAGAGCGTCCTGCGGATACGCAAACTGCTGCGGCAATCGCAAATACGGATGAGAGGTACCGGCGATGTTGGAGTCGCAAAGCAGGGGCACGATCGGGTGATAGTAGGGCGTTGTCGAAACCTCAATCTGACCCCGCTCGGAAAAGTCCTGATACACCCGTACTACGTTCTGAAGAGCCGCGAACTGCTTGTTGCCCAGTACAGCCTGTTCGGCGTTGGTGAAATCGCGACCTTTCCGAGCCAGTTCCGCCACTACCGGATCATTCTTTAAATATTCCTCGTCAAACCATACAAGCTGTGAAAGGACTTGGAGATCGCGCAGCATTTGATTATCAAAGTGCACGGCGGCGCGCTCGGGAATACGATCATAACGCTCACAAACTCTGAGGAGCTCGGCATAACGGGGATAGCGGTTGATCAGGCGCTCCTCGTTGGCATGGAAAGAGTACTGAAGGAGGAACTCCCTCTCGCCCCGATCTAGAATCTCGGCCGGCTTGAGAGCTACCTGCCAATGGCGATCGCGCGCTTTGCCGCACGCATACTCTTCTACTTGTTCGAGGAGCGAAGGAACCAGATTAAACGTCTGGTGTACGGTGGGAAAATCTTCCAAAACTTTCACCATGCCGTAGTAATCTTTCAGAGCATGCAACCGAGTCCAGGGAAGCCGATACTCTTCTGTCATCAAGTCCTTATAGAAGGGTTGATGCATGTGCCAGAGGAAACACAGATTGATAGAGGGCATGACTCCGCCTATTGAGAGATGAGTTTCTACGGGGACTATTACAGGATCATTATGCGAATAAATCGATCAAATAGCTATCGAAAATGTGTTCGCCTTTTGACTCAGCACCTTACCGAGCGAGTTGCCTAGGCGATGACGCAGACCTCTGTTCGACGCCGATCACCGATTTCTCTGGTCAGCGCCCGGTTGCTGGCATTCCTGGCTGTGCTTGGCCCCGGATTTGTTACCGCCAACGTCGATAACGACCCCGGGGGTATCCTGACTTACTCTCAAGCCGGAGCAAAGTACGGCTACCAGCTGTTGTGGACGCTGATACCGACAACAATTGCATTAATCGTGGTCCAGGAGATGGCGGCGCGCATGGGTGCCATCACAGGCAAAGGCTTGTCGGATCTAATCCGTGAGGAGTTCGGACTAAGAGCAACCTTCTTCACAATGCTGGTGCTCGGAATTGCCGATTTTGGGAATATTGTTTCCGAATTCGCCGGACTGGCCTCGGGAATGGGAATATTTGGAGCCAGTAAATACATCGTCGTTCCGTTAGGGGCTGGTCTGGTTTGGACACTGATTATCCGGGGCAGTTACAAGCCGGTAGAGCGCATTCTGATCTTTGCCTCTCTGATCTATTTCACGTATCCGATTTCAGCATTCATGGTCAGGCCGAACTGGAACTTAGCGATTAAGGAAACGTTTGCACCCGACCTTACAATGTTAGGGAATTCGTCGTACCTGGTCATGGTAGTTGGTCTGATTGGGACTACGATCACGCCGTGGATGCAGTTCTATTTGCAGGCGGCGGTTGTGGAAAAAGGTGTGGACAAACGGCACTACGGGCTGTGCCGACTCGATGTGATTATTGGTTGCATTGTCACAGATGTGATCGCGTTTTTTATTGTGGTTGCGTGTGGAGCAACAATTTTTCATTCCAATCACCCGGAGATCACCGATGTGAGTGAAGCTGCGATTGCGTTGGCGCCCTTTGCCGGTGCTTTTGCGAAAATTCTCTTTGCTGTCGGACTAGTAAACGCATCACTCTTATCTGCCGCTATTCTGCCGCTTGCCACTTCGTATAACATATGCGAGGGCTTAGGCTTTGAATCGGGCGTAGACAAACGATTTTCGGAAGCGCCCATATTCTACTGGCTGTATACGCTACTGATCGGGGGTGGTGCGGCCGTGGTGCTAATACCGGGGTTGCCGCTGTTGAAGCTGATCTTGTTCTCCCAGGTGGCGAACGGCATTTTGCTACCGTTCGTGCTCGTATATATGTTGCTCTTGATCAATCGACCGCGGCTGATGGGTGATATGAAGAACAAGTGGTGGCAGAACGCAGTTGCCTGGACGACGGCGATCGTGATGATTGCCCTGACGGTGGCGCTGGTGGCGAGTCAAGTAGGTGCGTAGGGATTGGGCCCTAGGCCTTTCCGAATACCCGTGAACGTTCGGCGAGAGCAGGAGCACGTTGCAGGAGTTCGTCACAGGCTGCGATGGCTTTCTGAAGCCGTTGCTCGTGCGGACCCTTAAGCAAGAGACTCGGGACGGTCTGAGCTTTGAGCTCTTCGACGAACCGTAGGTGCATGCTGTGACGAATTTGTTCGCCGTCTCTGATCGTGTCTTGATGGAAAGGGATCTCGTCGCCGGTCAGAAGATATAAATCGTAACGTTCGGGATGCGAGAGTGCTGCGAGTTCTGGAGATCGGAAGCCGAGATACCGCTCATGCCAGAGTTCGGTCGCAAAGCTGTTCGTATCACAGATTAGGAGCCTATTGCATCGGCGAGCTGACTCATCCTCCAGATGATTTTGCGTTTCCGCGATGAAGCGAAATTCCCGAGTGTCCCATTTCACGTAGTCCGGTACGATACACTTCGCTTCCGAGTAAGTGCGCCCAAACTCTGGCACCCATGCGGTGCGATAGTAATCGGCCAATGCGCGCGCAAGCGTAGTCTTTCCAGTAGACTCTGCACCTATGACGCAAATGCGTGTGGCAAAGAATGCGCGAACAGGAGGTCCGATGAAATGCCACCAATTGTACGGGTCGAGGCGAATCTGAGTGCCCGAGATGGGTACAGCCGAACGAGCTTTATCGACTTGTATGTGGCGGCAGCCGAGTAACTCGGCATAATCATCTCCGTAGTCTTCTGACGTGAACACCACATCCGGTGTCCATCCAAGTAGGCGTTTCGTGTAATTCGCCCACACGAGTGAATCGTCGTCGTTACCAATATCTGCGATGACGCGGATGTCAGTAGTCGGATGCATCTCTTGAAGCCAAGCAGCGCGTAATCCGGCAGGAATCTGATAGCAAGGATGATCGCAAACAAGGATGGTCAGCGAATCGGAGTTGCGAAGGCCCGCTTCGATCATGTGTGAGTGACCGAGGTGCGGCGGATAAAACTTGCCAATCGCCAACCCGCGCGTCAAACAGCCAATTCCCGCAGGCCGCGGCTTAGAGCCGAGCGCCAACTAAGTAAGCCACGGATCGCCATAACTAAAAACAACGTGTACAGTAAGGCGACGAACAGGATGCCGCGCGCTGTATAAAGCCCTACACTGATAACGTCAATGGCGATCCAAAAATACCAGGACTGTAACTTTCGATGAGCGAGCAGGATCTGCGCGACGAAGCTCATGACTGTTTCCCAAGCGTCGATGTAAGGGTAGGCTGCAGGGTTGGGAAAATAGGCGGGAAGAAGGATATGGACATGGCTCATAAAGGATCCAAGACTCACCGTTCCGACGGCAATAATGACTAGAACGATAGAGTTCTCCCGCGGAAGACTGCGGCTGATGGCAAGCTCCTCGTGGCGATTTAACGAGCTATCTCTCCGCTGTCGCCAGGCCCACCAACCGTACAAATTGGTGGTGAAGAAATAGAACTGGACAATCACGTCTGAGTACAACCTGACTTGATAGAACAGGAAGGCGAACCAAATGGTGCCCAGGAGACCAATCGGCCAAGTCAGGATATTTCTGCGGATCGCGAGCAACACGGACCAGAGGTTAAGGATGGTCCCGACGAATTCCAGGGTGCTCATGCGGTAACCGAGAATCGTGAACAGGATGTGGTCTGAGCGGAAGAGTCCCGCAACAGCAGTCTTTATTGAGGCGCTCGCAAAAACAGTCAACTTGTGTCTAGTATCGAAGACGTGCCTAGATTTCGCCTCTTTTGCAACTGTCGATCAGGCGATCGCTGGACCGCCACGCCAAAGCCATGATCGTGAGCGTTGGATTTTGATTGCCCGCCGTCACGAACGTCGAAGCATCGTGAATAAATAAATTCGGAACATCGTGCGTTCGGTTCCAACGATCAACGACTGACTTCTTGGGATCGTTCCCCATGCGCGCTGTGCCGACATAGTGAATGGACGCGCCGGGCTGAAATGGCTTTGGATTACCTAGGGGAAGCATCTCTGCGCCAGCTTTCTTCAAAATGTCGGTGCCCACTTCGATGAAGTCCTTGAACATGGCCCGCTCATTGTCCCGCAACTGGAAATGAAAACGCACGCCAGGAATGCCGGCATCGTCCTTGAGCTTCTCATCCACTTCCATCCGATTGTCGAAATGAGGCAGCACTTCACCCTGCATTAGAACCGAAACCTCAGCCGGATAATAATCACGAATCTTCTTCTTCCAGGCTTGACCAAAGCCGGCGATGTTCAGCCCGACCATTGTCGAGTCAGGGATGTTGCCGGTTGGATAAATTTGATATCCGCGAATGAACTTGTTGCCTCGCCAATTACGAGTCAGGTCCGGAATAAAGATATTGGCGCCATTGCTGTCCTCGTTGATGATCGGGCGGCCTACTAGTTGTGGCAGATGTCCGTTGACTGCGCCGTATAAATGTTCGGAAAGATAGTGACCGGCCATACCACTGGAATTAGCCACACCGGAGTTGAGCAATATCTGCGTAGATTCAATGCAACCGGCACCGAGCACAAAGGCTCGAGCACGAATTTCGCGGTAGGTACGATCTTTAACATCCCAGTAATGCACGGAGTCGATTCGATTCTCTTTACCGAGCGCCAGTGATCGAACGCGCGCCCCAGTCAGCAAAGTCAGCTTACCTGTCTTTTGCGCTTGTTGCACGAAGACTCTAAGTGAATCGAACTTAGAACCGCTATCGCATCCCTGCCAGCATGGACCACAGTGATGGCAACGCGGGCGACCACGATGATCGACGGGCAGAATAGCTTTCGGAATGGGCAGTACTTTCAGGCCCCGACCTGGCAAAGACTCAGCCGCTTTTGTAAGCTCGACTTCAGGACAATTCGGTCGTTGCCTCGCCAGTCCTTTGTTCGGCTGAAAGGCTCCTGCGCCCCCGCCGGTGCTGGTGACTCCGATCAAGTCTTCGACGCGATCGTAATAAGGAGCAATCTCGTTGTAAGTAATCGGCCAGCGAGTGTCGTAGTCGTCCAGGGGCTGAAATTCGTCAGGCGAAAACCGGGGAACCACTCCCGCCCAAAAGAGCGACTTACCGCCAACTGCACGAATCCGTACCCACTCGAAGCCATCTTTTCCTTCGGCACTATAGGGCTCTTTAACTGGATCGGCGAAGAAGTTTGCCGCTGCGAGCCACTCTTCCATGTAGTCGCCGCGCAGTCCGCGATAGGGAAGATTCCAACGGCGAATGCGATGAATCGGGAATTCGGTCGGGCTTCGTAGCGGGCCGGCTTCCAACATCACAACGTTCAGACCTTGCTCAGTCAGCAGGTGCGCGGTTATACCTCCAGAAGCGCCAGAGCCGATGATTGCGACGTCGTAAATAGGTTGAGACTTGACGATCTGAAATCCGGGCTCAGGCATCTTTCGCTTCTCGAAGAATAGGATGCCAGTCAGCGGGTGGTTGGTGGCTCGCGTGGGTACAACCTGGGAAGTCGAGCAGAAACGCCATGCCTTTATACCCGAGTTCCTGGTCGATACCAACTTCTGAGGTATAGAATCCTTCAACGACTGCGGACTTCAAGATGACGAAGAAAGCGTCATTGTCAGTTCTCGGTGCAAACTCGTAGGCAGCTTGCTTTTCCAGAAACCCGTCTACACCCGTATTATTCTTCCCAGAGATTGCCATGCCGTAGTCTCTCAGTCCGCGCTGCCACGTTTTCTGAATTTTCTCGTCGGCATGGGAGAGAACGAAATCGATATACTCGTCCACCCTCGCACCGATCGCTCCAGTTGAACGTTCGTCCGCCGGGATTATCCGGGAAATCAAAACCCGAAGCGTCGTTCTCTGTTCGCCAGTAAAGAAAGAGAACTTATAAGGATCTGAGGACTGAGCAGGCGGTGATACGTGATGATGTTCTTGCGCCGTGAGTAAGGCAGCCTGCCACAAAGCCGCAGCGGCAAGAACAAACTCGCGCCGTGACCTTAGATGGCTGATATCGGTTTCGGTCGTCAAAAACTAAGCTCTAAGGAGAACTGTATCAGCCTGGGCGAAGACGCGGACGTGACTTGGCCAAATGCTGCATCGCCAAAACCTGTATCCACGGAAGTGAACGATGGATGATTTAAGACGTTGAAGAATTCACTTCGAAACTTTAGGCTTGCTCGCTCACCGAAAGCGAAGCTCTTCGACAGTCCGAAGTCCCAATTAACGGTGCCCGGTCCGCGAATGATACCGTTGCCAGCGTTCCCGAACGTGCCCACGGGCGGGGTTACGAACGCTGCCGTGTTGAACCAGTTACTCAGGGTCTTCGGTCCTTTGGGATTCGCAATCACATTAGGCCGCTCAAGGCCGCCTCCGATTCCTTCGTTATCAGTCGGCAACGTTACAGTCAGCGGAAATCCAGATTGGACGTTGGCAATTCCAGAAGCTTCCCAACCACCCAGTAGCGCATGTGTGATCCCCTTGCTGTGCTCGAATGCTGGGATATCCCAGACGTAATTTACCGTGAGAACCTGCGGAACATCGAAGCTGGCGAGCCCCTTTTCAGCTCGGATGTTGCGAGAATCCTGAGGCGTGTTCCACGAGCTTGAATTGTCAGTCAGAGTCTTCGAATATGTATACGATGCTTGAAACTCGAGCCCCTTAGTAAGTCGATGGTTGGCTGATACCTGCAAAGAATTGTAACTCGAGCTGAACCGGCCTTCGTAAGCGGTGATGGTCGAAAAACCAGGATAGGGTCTAACTGAATCAGGCGAGATATTGCCCTGCGCGACATCGACGTTCGGATACGGTTGGTTCAAGTTCACGGCACCCAGTAAGTGCGTACCCTTTGTGCCGACATAGGCTACCGAAAGAGCCGTATTGAAGCCGATGTCGCGCTGTACATTGAACGACCACTTTTGGACTTGAGGATAGTGCCAAGGCGGTTCTACTGCACTGAGCGCTGACGCATAAAGGTTACCGGCTGTTCCGCCCGGGTTACTAAGTGAGGTGTTAAAGATATTTACGGAGTTATTGAACGGTGGATTGAAACCGCCGAATTGGCTGAACGAGCCCCACCGATCATAAAAGACTCCATACCCGGCTCGAACCGACATCTTGCCCGCATTCGACGGATCCCAAACCAGCCCGATCCGGGGAGCAAAAACGTTCGTACGTGACGGGAACAGAGCGCGGCCGTAAGGCGAATTCTTTCCGGCGACAATAATGCCGTTCAACAGGTTCCCCGTACCCGGAACGAGGCTTCCATCCGAGTTGACGACGGGCGCCTGCGCAGGATTGTAGAGAGTAGGATCGAATGAACCGAACAGATTGTGCTGTTCGTATTCAGGCTGATAGTATTCGTAGCGAACACCTGCCGTCAGCGTCAAGTTTGGCCTTAACTTAAATTGATCTTGCACATAGGGCTCTATGTTGTGCCAGCGATATTGACCGAATGGGTCAAGAGCCGTTTCGGTGTAGTTATAGGCCCGTCCAGTAACAAAGTCCGCCAGGGCATTCCCCGTATATTGGCCGTTGAAAGTGAACGTGCCGTTCGTGTTGTTATCGGAAGGATTAGCGAGCTCGCTTTTTCCTTCGCGAGTGTAGGCGATTCCAAACTGAACCTGGTGAGGTCCACGAATCCAGGTGTTGTTACTCGCAAAGGGCATGCTGTACGAGTAATTGTGAAAGTACCACTCTTCAGTAATGCCTGCGTAGCCCTGACCAATGCTAAGTGTCGGGATTCGGTTCAGTTCGTTCAACGGAAATACTTCCGGGATGTTTAATCCTGCGGCGTTACAGCGGCAGGACTGAGGCCCGTTTTGTAAGTACTTGTCGTTGTCGCGGTAAACACCCCAGACGAACTCTGAAACAAAGCTGGGAGTGGGCGAGTAAGTCACATTGAACGCAATCTGGTAAATCGGATAGACCTGGCTTGAGGAGCCGACATTCGGGAGCGGGTTTTCGCCGAATAAACCATAGGGATTCTGAAGCGTTACATTGTCTTGAGTGAGCCGCACGTAAGTTGTAAGTTTGTCCGTTACGTGATAATCGAGCTTCAAAGATTCCTCCCGCCATCGAGTGAAATCCGGAAGCGAAGAAACGAAATTAAATGGCCCGTTCTGAAACCCGGAAGTCGGCTGAGGGTAGTAATACTTCAGTAGCAATTGTGCGTTCGGATCTAATTCCGATCCGGGAATGACATTGTTCGGGTAAGCGACTCCAGCAGGATTTGTCAGTACTTGCGGATTCGGACCCGCGAGGAGTGCGCTGAAATTTCCTGCCCGTTGCGCTGCCGTCGGGACAATGGCGAGCCGCGTCCCACCGCTCTGTATGATGCGTCGCCACTCTTCTGACCAGAAGAAAAACAGCTTGTCCTTCTTGATAGGACCGCCTATGTCATAGCCAAAATCGTTGTAGCGGTTCTCTGGAACCGAGTTAGCGAAGAAGTTGCGAGAGTTCAGAGCATCATTCCGGAAAAACTCAAACGCATTGCCATGGAACTGATTCGTCCCAGACCTGGAAATGAGGTTCACCTGCCCGCCCGCCGAGCGTCCTGTGACCGCTTCGTAGGAGTTGTTTTCAATTCTGAACTCGCTCACGGCAAAGAGGTTCGGGGTGACGAACGCATTCCCGCCAAACGTATCGAGATTGCGAATCCCATCGATCATCAGGTTGTTCTCGTCGGACCTGACTCCATTCAGGCTAAAGCTGACGGATGAATTTGAGCCGAAACCCGGAGTCTGATCAATGGACGACGACACGCCGGGTTCCAAAAGCACAAGCTGCGTGAATAATCGGTTTGTCAACGGCAGATCGTTCATCTGCGTGTAAGTGACGGTGTTGCCCTCGCTCGCCGTAACCGTATTGATTGCGACTGGAGCTGTAGAGACCGTTACCTCTTGGCTAATTTGGCCGATGGTGAGGGGAACAACAAATTTGACCGGCGCAGCCGCCTCTACAGGAAACTCCGTCTCGCGATAAGACTTGAAGCCGGCCCTAGTGACCACCAATGTGTACCGGCCAACCGGAACCAACGGGAAGCTG
Organism: Bryobacteraceae bacterium; assembly: GCA_965214005.1. Taxonomy (GTDB): domain Bacteria; phylum Acidobacteriota; class Terriglobia; order Bryobacterales; family Bryobacteraceae; genus Bog-105. The sequence continues at coordinate 4,844,978 of CBDCAQ010000014.1, read as the reverse complement.
AACTCTCCTGAAGCGTTGCTATGCGCAGTTATCACTTGGGAATTCGAAACGTTGGTCAAGGTGACCGCAGAATCAGGAACTGCGGCTCCGCTTTGGTCCATGATCGTGCCCTGGACCGAGCCGGTACTTGCAACCTGGGCTTGCGCGATCGGCAAAAACGCGGGCAGCAGTATTAGAGCCAAAACCGCTTGTAATAAATTTCGAGAGCCCTTCATTTGTCCTCCAGTTCAACTAAGGCAGACAGAGCCAGGAATGCCAGGATGGACCCCTGACCAATTTGGTTTCCGAGAGAGTAGCCTACGAGCGAACGGGGATCCGGCGAATTGTCTTTGTAACACTCGCGCGACTAGGTGTCAAATCATATTTGAATTTGGCAGAATTTGCGCCTAAAGGGTCGTGATTAGTTCGTCAAGCAGTCTCCGGACGGAGGTGTACGGCTCGCCACCAAATTCAGCTTCAAGGGAATAAACTCCGCGATAGCCTGCCTTCTTGGAGGTGGCCACGCAGCCCGCGAAATCGAACTCACCGCCCTTCCAGTCTGCGCCGAGCCGAGGATCTTTGACGTGACAAACGCTGCTGGCATAGGGGAAGAGAAGTTTCAGGCCTCGAGTTCTTGTTGGCTGGTCAGGAAAGTTCCCGAAGTCTGGAAGTGCGCCGACGTTCGAGCCTGCCCTGCGGAAAACCTCAACCAGTTCTTCGGGGTGTTCAGACCCCACGCCCCCATGATTTTCAATTAAGACGCGGATTTTCTTTGAGCTTGCATAATCGCCAAGCTTCTTATAGGACGATGCCGTTAAAGCCAGGTTCGAGGCTTGCATCTTGCCTGGATCGCACCGGACCGACTCGGCTCGCAAGGTCGCAGCGACATCGATCCACTTTTTGCTGGCTTCAATTGCAGTCGTCCGAACGTGTTCATCCGGGTCTGAGAGCCCACCCCCCATGCCGAGCTCCTGGATATCGACCGGGATATTCACCAGACGAGAGTGAGCCTGATCAAGGCGTTTTCTGAAATCGGCCAGATACGCCGTGTCTGTCGAGGCAAAATGAGGTGCCACAACTTCCATGTTGTGGACCTTGTACTTGTCGGCCAGCATCTCCGGGAAAGTCATAACGTCAAAACCGGCACCGATAAGCGCAGGTGAATTTTCGTCTCGCGTCGTCTTGAAGAGATCATGAAAACTCCAACTCGAAATACAGACTTTCTTGTACTTAGCTTCAGAGCTCCCGGACCCCTGATTAGATTGAGCTTGCAAACGAACGCTCGCCAGGGCTGCCGATCCAACTAAGAATTCACGTCGCTTCATATTTCTTCCTCACTAACTTACTCTGTAATCCTGTAATCGCGTTAAGATTGGTCCCTATATGGGCCGCGCCTTGTTCCGCCCTAGGTTACTCTTAACGCTTGCTGTTGTGTTGCCTATTCTCGCGTATGCGCAAGCACCAGCGTGGCTCCCCCCATTCCAGAATGCTTTCGGTCAGCTGAAAGAAGGCCAGCTAGGTCGAGCTCTCAGTGAATTCAGTTTGCTTTGGAAAGCTTACCCGCAAGACGTGCAATTGGCAACTTCCATCGGCGGTGTGTTGGATGCGACTTCTCATCACGACCAAGCAACTGTCTGGTACGAACGTGCTCTTGCGATTCAACCGGACTTTGGGCCTGCGCTCGCGGACTTGGCTCTAAATTGCACGGTGCACGGCAAATTCAGTGAGGCAGCTGATCTATTCAGACGGAAGCTGAAAAAGGAACCGAACGATACGAAGGCGGCGTTTGATCTCAGCGTGACTTTGCTCCGCCTGCAGCGCTACTCAGAAGCTGTGTCTGTGTTGAGCCATTCAGAAGCTGTCTCCGGCGGTCCAGTGCCCATCACGAAGGTTCGGTTGGCGAAAGCGACCGCACTGTTCCATCTTGGGCGATATGCAGAAACGGCAAATACTCTCCGGAAATCCGGCCAGCCAGAGAGCGCCGCCGCATTGGAGCTACTGGGATCGGCGCAGGCACTATCGGGCGACCTCCCAGCATCAATCAAGACTTTTCAGGAAGGCATAGCGACTTTCCCTGACAATCCTGATCTCTACTTTCGTCTCACGATGGTGTTCGCCGACGGGCGCAGAGATGAAGATGCCAAGAACGTTCTGCAAGCTGGGTCAAAACGCATGCCGAATTCACCTTTGATCAACTATGGCAACGCTGTTCTGGCGGAGATGGTCGGCCGGGATGAGGAGGCAATTACCTGGGCTCAGCGATCGATTGATGCATCGGAGAAGCAGCCCGAAGTATGGGGACTGCTGGGGACTCTCTATGATCATCGAGGCAAAACCGATGACGCCGTCAAGGCTTATCGACTAGCTCTGGAATACGGCGGCCACGGGCCGTACATCGGCACGAAGTACGCCGAATTGCTGATTCGTTTAGGACAATACTCCGAAGCCGCGGCTGAACTGCAGCGCTTGGCCGATGCTTACCCGAGAGACGCGCAAGTGAATCGTGCACTCGGAAAGCTATACAGAGCCGAAGGCAAGTACGACCAGGTAGAGGCGTGTCTTCGGCGATCACTCAGCAGCAACGCTAACGATCCGCAGACGCACTACGTACTGGCTCAAGTTCTCCGCCACGAGGGTCGAACGGCGGAGGAGAGCAAAGAACTAAATGCCTTCAAAAGCGCGAAAAAGAAGTCCGACACAATACGATTATTGGAACTTGTTGAGGATCCAAAGTAGATTCATCATATGACGGCATCGGTTTTCATCGCTACAAGCATTGACGGCTTTATTGCCCGGCACGATGGTGGATTGGATTGGCTGCCCACAGATGAATGCGAGCCCCATGGCTATGACGAATTTATGGCCTCTGTGGATGCTATCGTAATCGGCCGCAAGACTTTTGAGACGGTGTTGAGCTTCGGCGGATGGGCTTACGGCCGCAAGCCGGTCGTGGTCCTCAGTAGCAAAATGGCAGAGTTGAAAGCACCCGCCGACGCCATTTGTGATTTCATGGCCGGTGACCCGACAGAGATTCTGACTCGGCTCATCCAGAGAGGTTGGGGACATGTTTATGTTGATGGCGGAATTACAATACAGGGCTTCTTGCAGGCAGGGCTAATCCAGCGCATAGTGATCACGCGCATACCAGTTCTCCTCGGAGCTGGTATTCCTTTATTTGGGCCTTTGTCACACGACGTCCGACTTAAACACGTGACCACACGGTCGTTTCCGAGCGGCATGGTTCAGAGCGAGTACGTGATTTCTGATTAGAGGGATTCGCCAGCGCGGGTTAGCTATGGCACCTCTAAAACGTTACACTGGCAGTAACTTTCATGTGTGGCATCGCTGGATTCGCAACTAGTTCGCACTCCTCCGATTCAGAAGCTGTGCTGCGGCGTATGACCGACACGATCGCGCATCGCGGGCCGGACGATTCAGGCTTCTATCACGATGAATGCGCGCATCTCGGTCATAGGCGATTGAGCATTATCGACCTTGCTGCTGGACATCAGCCGATGGCGAACGAAGATGGCTCGCTGTGGATCGTGTACAACGGTGAGATTTTCAACCATGCGAGTCTTCGGGCGCCGTTAGAGGCAGCCGGACATCGATATCAGACTCACTGCGACACGGAGACAATTCTGCATGCCTACGAGGAACACGGCGCGAAATCAGTCGAGCTGTTCCGCGGCATGTTTTCGTACGTGTTGTGGGACAAGAACCGGAAGCAACTGTTTTGCGTGCGCGACCGGCTCGGCATCAAGCCGTTCTATTACTTTTGGGACGGTAATCTTTTTGCATTCGCGTCCGAGATCAAGGCTCTGCTGGCACACCCGGCCATAAGCGCCGAGCTCGAAACGGCGGTGCTGCCCGAGTATCTAGCGTTCGGCTATGTGAGTGAGAGCCGGACCCTGTTCCGCAGAATCCATAAGCTCATGCCCGGTCATCATTTAACTATTGATCTGGGCAGGAGCCATTACGGCGATAGTGCGCCACAGTTGGCGATTCGACAGTATTGGGATGTTCCTGCTGCAGCCCCTGATTACGCCGCGACTGAAGCGGAACTCATTCGTGAGACTCGACGCCGTTTGGAAGAGACAGTCCAGATGCGCTTGATGAGCGACGTCCCCTTGGGCATGTTCCTGAGCGGCGGCGTGGACTCGAGCGCAATCTCAGCGTTAACCCGCCGACTCACAAGCGGGCCTGTCAAGACCTTCTCAGTCGGCTACTCAGAGGAACAATTCAGCGAGTTGAACTACGCCGCACAGGTCGCGCAAGCAATCGGGACCGAGCACTACACGATCAAAGTCGGTATTGATGATTTCTTCAACACATTGCCTCAGTTAATCTGGCATGAGGATGAGCCCATTAGTTGGCCATCCAGCGTGTCTTTATACTTCGTGTCTCGACTAGCCGCAATGCAGGTCAAGGTTGTGCTGACAGGCGAAGGCAGTGACGAGTTGTTTGGCGGGTACGAGCGCTATCGCTGGAACATCATCAACTCGCAAGCGGCTGAGGCCTACGGATTGGTGCCTGGCTTTCTGAGGCGAGCTGTCAAAGGTCAACTGCAAACAAGCCGATTGCTGAATGCATCGGTTCGGCGCAAACTTCGACACACTTTTGTCGGCCGCGAGAACACGATCGAAGCACTCTTTCTAGACAATTTCTACTGCGCATTTTCGCGTGAGGAACAGAATCGCCTGCTTGGATCAGACCCTGATGCCGTGTACGGTAATTATCTTCATTACTGGAATGCACGGCCGGGCGACACCTTGCTGCAGCGGATGCTTTACGCCGATCAGAAGACATATTTGGTTGAGCTCTTGATGAAGCAGGACCAGATGAGCATGGCGACCTCGATTGAGAGCCGGGTACCACTGCTCGATCACACATTAGTGGAATTCTCGACAACGATTCCCGATAAGTTCAAGATCAAAGGCAAGACGCAGAAGTACATCTTCAAGAAAGCCGTCGAAGACATACTGCCTCACGACATTGTGTACCGAAAAAAGATGGGCTTTCCCACGCCGATCCGGCAATGGTTATTGGATAAGCGTGCAGCGCCGCTCTATGAGGCGCTTCGTGACCGTGATGGATTCTTAGCGTCGCTCGTGGACCGGGCTGCACTTGAAGACTTGATCAATAGGCACCAGTCGCAGCAGGAAGACGCAACCGACCGGCTGTGGCGTCTCTTGAATCTTCAGTTGTGGGGTGATTTATATCTGACGGGCCGCCGCGACCGTTGGTGGTCCGGAATCATGGACCACAGCGCGAATTCGATCGGGAACCTGCAGCCTACGGACGCTGGTGCACCAGTCGAGGCTGCTCTCTAGCCCGTTCTGCCTGATGAAGATCCTTTGGGTTAAGTCGGATTTCCTTCATCCGACCAACCGCGGCGGCCAAATCCGTACGCTCGAAATGCTGAAGTGTCTCCATCGTAGACATGAAGTACATTACGTGGCGCTGGACGAGGGCACTAATCCCGAGGGACTAGCGCGAGCCGGCGAGTACTCGTCCTTCGCTTATCCGGTCGCCCATCGAGTGCCGCCGAGACGGTCACTCCATTTCGCTGGGCAATTGGTCAAGGGCCTGGTTTCTCCAATGCCTGTATCAGTGTTCCGATATGCAAGTGGGGCCATGCGCAGACAGGTTGAACTCTTATTGAGCGAGCAAAAATTCGACAGCTTGGTCTGTGATTTTCTTTTCCCCACGCCCAACATCCCCGATCTAAAGTGTTGCGTCCTCTTTCAACACAACGTTGAGAGCATCATCTGGCAGCGACATGTTGAGCAGGCGCGAAATCCAGTGAAGAAGGCCTACTTTGGGCAGCAGGCGCGACGTATGAAGGCTTATGAAGGCGAAGTCTGTCGGCGAACTGGCGCCGTCATAACTGTATCGGCAAAGGACTCCGAAACGATACGGCATCTTTGGGGCGTGGCCTGTGCCGGCGACGTCAAAACAGGCGTGGATCTGGACTACTTCGCGCCACCTGTAGAAACGTCTGAGACGAAGGCCGACCTCGTGTTTGTTGGTTCGATGGACTGGCTGCCGAACATTGACGGTGTGGAGTATTTCACTGAGGAGATCCTGCCTCTCATTCGGAGCAAGCGGCCCGGTTGCCGAGTGGCCATAGCCGGCAGGAGACCGACGCCCGGGCTTCAAGAGATAGCTCGCCGAGATCCCGGAATCGTATTGACCGGCACAGTTCCGGATATACGGCCATGGTTGTGGGGAAGCTTGGTTTCGATAGTTCCCCTCAGAATCGGTGGCGGGACGCGACTGAAGATTTTTGAGGCCATGGCGGCTGGGTTGCCGGTCGTCTCCACGGCAGTTGGCGCGGAAGGGCTGCCCTTAGAGGATGGACACCACATTGCGATTGCTGACGACCCCGTCACATTTGCGAATCGCTGCGTGGAACTGCTTGAAAGTAGAGAACTTCGGTGCGATCGAGCGCGAGTCTCGCTCTCCTACATTGCCGAGCATTTTTCCTGGGATGCGGCCAGCCGGGACTTTGAGGCGATGCTCGCCGCGGGACCGAAAGCGAATTAAGACTAAAGTTCCTTAGTAATCCGGCCGATGAACATGTAAGGCGGAATAACCGCGTCTAGGACCAAAGGTATGTTTCAAACCCTCAAAATAGGGCGGTTTTCCTCTAAAATTGGTATGTGGCGAGCAGGTCTGTAACGAGTTCATCAGGATGACAATAGAGAGTATCAGGGAAGCACTCGGGGACGATAAGAAGCAACGAACAGCTGCCCGCATTGTACTAATTGCTTATGTGTATCTGATCTACTCGCGGGTTTTCGAAGCCGCGTCTCTGATTGGACTAGGCAACCTATACATCATGCTGGTCGTCTCGGCGCTCGGCCTATTCATGATTCTTGCTAGCGGCGATTTTATGCGAGCGGCGCGAACGCCGTGCGGAACGCTGCTGATAGCTTTCACACTTTGGTGCGGGTTTATTCTGCCGTTTAGTAGTTGGAAATCGACCAGCTTTCAAGTTTATACGGGTGTTTGGGTTAAATCCGTTGCTGCGTATTTCATTGTTGTTGGCCTAACAAAAACATTTACTGACTCTCGTAAGACTGCGACAGCTATGGCAATCGGTGCGATTACCTCGCTTGGCTTCATGCTTGTAGCCAATCGGACCGGGGGGCGTCTTGAGAGTTTCGGCAGCCTGGGGAACGCAAATGAGGTCTCGTTCCATATTCTGCTGGGTCTTCCTTATATCTTGCTGCTCATGTCGCGAGCGAGTGGCTTTAAGAAGTTGCTGTACGCGCCGTTTCCACTGATCTCCTTGATCTACTCTCTTAAGACGGCTTCGCGAGCGGGGTTGATCATGGTGGCTGTGATGACCTTAATTGCGATGACTCGGCTATCTTTTGCGAATAAGGCCAAGATTGTCGCAGTTGGAGCTTTGGGCGCCTTCATTGGAATTTCCGCACTCAATCAGGAGCAGCTTGATCGGTTTCGGACGCTCTTCAGCAATGAGACTGTAACAGCATCTCAGATCTCCGCTAAAGAATCTGCCGACTCACGGAAGCGAAAACTGAACGAGAGCATTGAACTAACTCTGAAAAACCCTTTGTTCGGAGTCGGAATGGGCGTATTTACGCCGGCATCAGCCGACTTGGAGTGGAATCGAGGTGAAAAGCCACTCTGGATCGCAAGTCACAACGCCTATACTCAGATATCCAGCGAAACCGGTTTTGTCGGAATCGGATTGATCCTTAGTGTATTCGCTACCAGCTTGGTCATGGTTGTTCAACTAGAACGCCAAGCCCGGCAAGTTGGTTTGCAGGACGTCTGCAATCTTTGTTTGTGCTTGGTGCTAACGATGGTCACTCTCGGCATCCACTTCTTCTTCGATAGCATCGCCTATGAGTATTACTTGCCCATCATGTCTGGGCTAGCTACCGCATTGGTGATGACATCCAGGCCATTGATTGAGGCTGCGAAACAAGGCCGTTTGGATTCCAACTTAATTCCAATCCCTGAACCCGAGTTCGCCGGTATTGCGTCTAAGGTATCAAGCGGAAGCTTCGGGAGAACCGACGGGCGTCTCATTCCGATGGCTGCTGGCGCCGGAGCAACTACTCCCAGAGGCGCCAACCCGTACCGATTCGGAAGACGCCGGGCTGTAAACACGGTGCGTTAGGCGTCAAGAGCGCTGAGATTCCGCACGCGTACGCCCGGTTTCAGCCCTACCCAGCATTCGGGGGGGCGAGCTTCTGAACTCCTGGAACGTCGGACCCGAGCCAGTCAGGATGTTTGGCTGTCGTATCGAAGTGGGAAGAAGTCTTAAAGAGTTCGTATTGGCCAGTTGACGCGACCTGTTCCGTTTTTTGCAACAACGTCGTCAGCTGCTGTTCATTCATTTGTTGGAACGAGTTTACAGCCTGGAAAGCCTGATCCAAGATTGCTTGTTTGTCGATTCCAGTAATAACAACCGAAGTAGGTAAGTTCATCGCATAGTGCAGACATTCGATGGGCTCGATTGCTTTGCTCTTGAGGATCACACCGTCTGCTCCCCCGAAAGGCTTCATCCCCAGCACACCAATCTGCTGTTCAACCAACTTTGGAACAACCAGTTGGGCGAAGCTTCGGAAATGAGCGTCCATGACGTTCAGCGGCATCTGCACAGTATCGAAATGGAAGCCGTGCTTGGCTGCTGTTTCTAGCATGTAAAGATGGACATGCGGGTCCTTGTGCCCGGTGAATCCGATGTAGCGGATCTTGCCCGCTTTCCGCGCCTCCATCAAAGCTTCCATCGAACCACCTTCCGCGAATATACGGTCCGGGTCATCGAAGCGTAACACCTCGTGATGTTGCACCAGGTCGATATGATCGGTCTTGAGGCGCTCCAACGACGATTCGAGTTGGCGCATGGCGGTCTCCTTATTTCGACCGTCAATCTTCGTCATCAGGAACACCTTTTGGCGATAGCCTCCTTCCGCCAAGGCTTTACCCATACGCTTTTCACTTTCACCCTCGTTGTAATCCCACGAGTTGTCCATGAAGTTAATGCCGCGGTCAATCGCTTGGTGCATCAGGCGAATGCCTTCAGCTTCTTGGACAGCAGGCTTGCCGATGTGGGAACCTCCCAAACCAATCAGCGATACCGATTCCCCGGTCTTGCCTAGCGTCCGGTAAAGCATGTCGCCCTTGCGTGTCCCGGGGTTAGCCAATTTCGGCAAAGCAGCTGCAGCCGCTGCCGAGGGCAGCGTCGTTGCGGGTGATGGCGACTGTTGTGCAAACGCCTGCGTTGCTGCAGCCGACGCACCAGCCGATGCGAGAATGCCTTTGAAGAATGTTCTACGTTCCATATAGGTTTTGTGATGAAGATAGGTTCTGTGATGATGACCCGCCACGGACTTCCACCGTTACGTTCTAACCTCCAAAACCAGTAAAGGTGCCAGCTCCACGATCAGCCAACCCGTGTTTAAGTAGTCGCACTCACCTGGTACAACTCATCTGGTACGACACTGTATAAATGATCGCCGAGCAGAAGTCGTCGCCTAACAGCACCTCTGGACATTGGTCAGCGTTGATCGCTGGTTTCCTCGGCTGGACGCTCGACGCGTTCGACTTCTTCTTGGTTGTGTTCTGCCTAACGGCGATCGGCAAAGAATTTGGGCAGTCCGACAAATCAATGGCATTTTCATTGACACTGACGTTGGCGTTCAGACCCGTCGGTGCTTTCATCTTCGGACTGATGGCAGACCGGTATGGCCGACGGTTGCCACTGATGATCGACTTGATCTTCTACTCGATCGTTGAGGTCGCTACGGGCTTCGCTCCCAATTTCACAACCTTCCTGATTCTGCGCGCATTATTCGGCATTGGAATGGGAGGCGAGTGGGGCGTTGGCGCGTCTCTGGCAATGGAAAAGGTCCCACCGAAATGGCGCGGCGTGCTCTCCGGACTTCTTCAGCAAGGCTATGCACTGGGCAACTTACTCGCCGCCCTCTGCTACTTGTTTCTCTTTGAGCGCTGGGGCTGGCGACCAATGTTCTTCCTCGGTGGCCTACCGGCATTACTCGCTTTATTCGTCCGAGTTCATGTAAAAGAGTCCGAAGTCTGGCAGAAGTCAAAGCAGGAAAGCTGGACGCAGCTCGGCGGCAGCATCGGAAAACATTGGAAGCTATTCCTTTATCTAGTGCTGCTGATGACTGGAATGAACTTCGCGTCGCACGGGACACAGGACATGTTCCCAACCTTTCTGCAACGGCACTGGCACTTTAATACTGTGCAGCGTTCCACCGTTACGGCCATTTCGATGGTGGGTGCAATCGCCGGTGGTGTTGTAGTCGGATTATTTTCGGACCGCTTAGGCCGACGTCGGGCCATTGTATCGGCTCTCGTCGGGGCCATTCTGCTCACGCCTCTCTGGGCCTACGCGCCGTCGATGTACCTGCTCGTGGCAGGAGCATTTCTGATGCAGTTCTGTGTTCAGGGTGCCTGGGGTGTCATCCCAGCCCACCTCAGCGAGCTTTCACCGAACGACATCCGCGGCTTTCTGCCCGGTTTCGCTTATCAATGCGGAGTGCTGATGGCGGGAACTGTTGCGTACATCGAAGCCTATTTTGCCGAGCACATGTCCTACGCCACAGCTATGGCCGTCACAGCTGGCACGGTTTTCACCGTGGCAGCAATCACAGCAGCACTCGGGCGGGAGAAAAAGGGAATCGTGTTCGGAAGCTAGAACGAATCAGGTCTGAGGCAGTCTTCTTACAAGGGCCAATCTGTGACTGAATAAAATTCACAGCTCCTGGCGTCCGAACCCAGCTCTTCCTGTTGTTCACATAAGCAGAGCGATTATCTTCGGTCTACTTAGCTGGCGCGTTAGGCGGCACAGTTGACTGACGAGCTACTTGGCCAATCTGCGCCTCGACAATCGAAACGTTATTGGCCTGTAAGGTCCGCCCTAACACCTGATCGAGTTGAACTTTCGCATTACTGTAAGTGACCATTGCGGCGATCTCAGTCGATTGAGCTGCAGCGAGATCACGAGATTGGGAGATAATATTGAATGATGTAGACGCGCCCAGCGCGAACTTTTTCTGTTCGGCATCGAGTAACTCTTGCGCTAAGATTCGGCTACGAACTGCAGCATCGTAGCGACTCCGGGACTGGCGCAGAGCAACGACATCATTCGCTACGTCGACCGCAGCCTGATTCATTGTCTTCTGAGTTGTAAGTTCAGTCTGCCGTAATTGAAGTTGTTCTATTCCGTAATCGGCCTGGTTCTGTTGGTTACGAATCACGGCATTGAAATAAGTGCCCACGTTCTCAGTCGGAAAGTCCCGGCGGAAGACCTGCCCCAGCGCCGTGGTGTTCCCACCGGTGAAGTACGGATCGGAAGTTTGATTGACAATCGAGATAGTGCCGTCTGGATTAGTCGTAAACTGCCGCACGACCCTCGGCGTACCAGCTTGGCCCGATTGGGTGGTACCTGCGAGCACACCAAGGTAAGGACGCACGCCGTTCTGGGTACCCAGAGCCGAAATCTTAGCCGAAGTGACACTTCGCCTCTGTGCTTCCAAATCTGCTCGATTGAGCATGGCTTCTTTCACAAGGTCAGCAACAGGCGGAAGGTTGTCGGTTTCCGGAATCACGATTCGGTCCAGAGGAACGATCTGCACGTTGGTAATGATGGGATCGCCCAGCCCGCGACGGCTAAGAAGATTCTTCAGGGCTACCTCCTGCTCAAGCAGGTTAGTCTGCGAGATGGTCAAGTCCTGGCTGGTTGAAGCCACTTGTGCTTCGGCTGATGTGATGTCGAGCGGAGCCATGGTTCCAATCTGTACCTGTCTCTGATTATTTTGAAAGAATTGACGGGCTACATCGACTGCACTCTGTTTAGCCTTCACATCTTCGGTGTCCGCAACTAGCCCGTAGTAAGTCGACACGACCGTCGCAACCGTTGAGATGACTTCCGTCTTGAAGTTTAGATCGGCAGTGCCTAATGCAATCTTTTGTACTTCAATATTTCGCGTATTAAGAGCTATACCGAAGCCGGACAGTAACGGCTGTTGAATGCGTAAATTGAGGGAGGGTGAGACTACAGGATTCAGTAAGTCGCTAGGGGCGTTCTCATTCAGATAGGAGTTATTGTAGGAGAGCGTGACGGTACCACCTAACTCATAACCACTTTGCAACACCCCCGAATACGCCCGACGGCTCCGGATCAGGTTGATGACACCGGCTTGGGTAGTATTGGATTGAGGGTTACTGAGGTGACTAAACGTGCTGGTTTCCTGTAGAGTTGGGTCGAATGTAGGAGTAACCGGTCCAATCTGAGAAATTGTGGCATTCGCACTGTTCGTTCCGGTGCTGCTATTATTGCCGCCCGAGACTCCGGCGGACTGCTGGCTTCCTGCAACGCCCTGACCCGCTGTTACCGAGTTAGCCTGTGAAGCGCTGCTGGGAACGCCTGGAAGCGAACCCCCCGCTTGGAATCGACGCAGTTGCGATTGCTGAACTAAGGGGTTATACCGTGCGACTTCTAGATCGATGTTGTTTTCAAGCGCAAGTGCGACAGCATCCTGCAGCGTAAGATACAGCTTTCCTGCTTGCACTAAGTTCTGGAGGCGCGGCGAATTAGTTAAGCGAGCCTGCGGAATTTCGGGCGCTACATAAGGGCGAAAAAGAAATGGAACGGAACCCTTTTCAGGCGCTATAGCTGCTTGGCTCAAACCACTCGAGCCCGCCTGTTGCGTCGAACCAGCTTGCGGTGATGAACCGGCCTGTTGAGCCCAGTCCGAGGTCGGTAGCAAAGCAAGGCAGAGTCCCACGGCCAGAGATTGGCACCATGATTCCCGCGCTAGGTGCGCAATGAGGCTCATTGATTTGTTCCTGGTGCGGCTTGAACAGTGTCGTCGGCGGGACTTGGGGGCAATTTATCCGGCAGTCCGGACGGGCGTGATACTTTGCCGGCCAGTGCTTCTCCTAGCGATATATGATTTATTTCGAGCGTCGTGCCCAATGCCTGATCAAAAGAAATGCGTGCATGGCTATAGTTGGCGAGCGCCTGGACTTCATTGCTCTCAGCCGTTGCCAAGTCCCGCTGATCTTGGATGACCGCGAAAACCGTAGAAGCACCAAGTGTGTATTTTTTCCGTTCGGCATCCAGCGTCTGTTGTTGAAGAACACGAGCCTTAACTGAAGAATCGTAACGGGCGCGAGCTTGTTGAAGCCCAATTACTGCGTTCTGAACGTCAACACGAATCTGATTACGCTGCTTCTGCAAATTCAATTCGCTTTGACGAATCTGGAGTTCGCTGGTCGCGTAATCGGATTGAGCAGCGCGGTTGCGAATAGGAATGTTAAGCGAGAAGCCAGCAGAGTAACTCGGGTAATTGCGGCGAAAGATCTGGGCCAGCAAATTGCCATAGCCGCCAGAAAGGTACGCGTCAGTGGGATTCAAAGCTCCTAAAGCTGATAGCTGACCAGAAAGACCGTTGTTAGTCAGCTCAGTAAACACCTGCAGCGTAGGACGAAGCGAATTCTTGATTCCGACTAGGTTCAACTTATTACTCACGATATTAAGTTCGCTCTCGGCAACCTCAACACGCGTCGTGAGCGCTTGTTGGACCAACTCGTCCAACGGCTTGAACTCGTCCTTTTCGGGAACACTGATGGTTTCAAGCGGGATGATGTGAACCTCTGCGATAGTGGGGCTCGCGACGCCGTTCCTGCTAAGCGAATTTTTTAAGACCGTCTCTTGTTGCAGTAAATTGGTCTGGGCGATCAATAGATCTTGTTGCGCCGTGTAGACTTGGGATTCTGCTCTAGTAACCTCGATCGGAGCAAGCGTACCGATCTCCACCTGCTTCTTGTTATCGTTGAAAAGTTGTTGCGCCGTTTCGAGCTCATGCTTGCTAGTACGTACAGCTTGGTTGAAGCTAACTAGATCCCAGTAGAGGTCGAGAATAGCAGAGGTCGTTGTAATAACCTGCTGCTTAAATTGTAGGTCTGTAACTTTGATATTGTTTCGCTGAACTCGTATGTTGCGTCCATTCACGGCAGAGCCGAAACCATAGAGTAGATTCTGCGATATTTGCAAATCAAGGTTTCCAGCTGTAAAAGGATTTACATCATAGAACGAGCTGTTGAACTTCTCGTGGTTGCTGCTGTAAGTAAGCTGCGCGTTCAAGCCAAACGGCCAGTTATGAACGTATTGGGCCTGAACTTGGCGTGTATCGATAATCAGTGCCGTCGTTCCAGTGATGAACGTGTTGCTCTGTGGGGTGGTGGTGTGAGCGAAATTCGTATATAAGGAGAAGGTGGGATCGAAGGACTGGATGGGTGGACCAAGCTGCGTAACGATACCGCCGCCAGAACTGACCCCAGTACCCGCAGCCCCAGTTGTCCCACCACCGCTTGCGTTTACACTGACGCCCGTGAGACTGACGCTGGTAGGCCCTTGCGCAACTGTTACGCCAACATCGCGAAGAGCTCCACCGCCCTTGGCGCGCCGTAACACTTCCTGTGCGAGCAGCGGACCGTACCGCTGCACTTCTACGTCAAGATTATTTTCAATTGCGAGAGCGACGACATCTTGCGAAGAGAGATAAAGATTTCCGGCCCGTACCAGCGATTCTAGTCGAGCAGAATTTGTTAGGTTCACCGGCGGTACATATCGCGCCTGGTACGGACGGGTGAGCCACCCCAGACCGCCCTTAGCTGGCTCGATCCGAACGGCGCTAGCAGTCTGAGTTGCTGCCGTACTGCTCAGCGTCAGAAGCGCACAATATACCGATAATGGTGCTTGGAGTCGTCTCATCTAAACCGTAATTACTTTCTCGCTGCGGATGTTGGGCTGCCCGAATGCACCGTCATGCATGTTGTAAGTAGATGCTTGCTACTCGTAAATCGCCGATTGCTCATTGAAAAACAGAACGCGATATAAGGGGGTCGGGTTCCGTAATTCCTCATGGTATCTCAGCATTACAGGATGGCGACGTCTGTCATACGAGTATCACGATCCGGGATTGGCGGACTGTCCAAACGCATTTTTGCGGCCAGTTGTTCCGGCCTAAAATGCTGGCTCTATCGCGGTGAGGAGCCGTCGCACTGTATCGCCGCTGTTCATTCATGGGACTTAGCTGGTCGATTGTGCAATTGGTTGCAGTGGCCCCGGTGCCGTGTTCTAATCCGTAGTCATGGGCGTCGCTCGAAGTTCGTTGCTGATCTTCATTGTTGCCACAGCGGTCATTTACGCTCAGACCACTCCTCGTGAATCGCTGCTAGTGCTCTCAAAGAATGACCACACGTTGGCCATTGTTGATTCATCCAGCTTGAAGGTCCTAGCCCGAGTTCCCGTCGGGAACGATCCTCATGAAGTAATTGCATCTGAGGATGGAAAGCTCGCCTATGTCTCCAACTATGGGTTTGGAGCTTTCAACACTCTGGCCGTTGTCGATCTTATTGGGCAAAAGGCGCTCCCTGCCGTTGACCTTGGTCCTTTGCGCGGGCCGCACGGATTGGTAGTTGTGGGCGGGAAGACGTGGTTTACGGCGGAAGGAGCAAAAGCGATCGGAAGCTACGATCCAACGAAGAAGCAAGTCGATTGGGTCATGGGAACAGGTCAGAACCGAACGCACATGATCTTCGTTTCGCCGGATCTGCAGCACATTTACACCACCAATGTGTCCTCTGCTACGGTCAGCATCATCGACAAGGATAATCGGCCGCGTGGTCCATTGGGTCCGCCTCCTGGCTCGGGCCAAGCTGGTTCGGGCCCTGGACTTGGCGGTCCTCCCCCGGGCATGGGGAACGGTCCGAACGGCCCCGGCAGTCGTCGCGGTACTTTTGGCCCTCCGGGAGGCGAGTGGGACGAAACTGTCATAGCCGTTGGCCGTGGATCAGAAGGCTTCGACGTTTCACCTGACGGTAAAGAGTTGTGGGTAGCCAATGCGCAGGATGGCACGGTAAGCATCGTGGACATTGCCGCGAAAAAAGTAACTGAGACTTTGCAGACGAACATGCAAGGCGCGAATCGCCTGAAGTTCACACCTGACGGAAAGCGAGTTTTCATCTCGGGTCCCGGTGTAGCCGTTGTTGACGTTGATTCACACAAAGAGGTGAAACGTTTGGACCTAGGGCGCGGCGCAGCAGGCATTCAAATGCAACCTGATGGCTCGCACGCTTATGTAGCCTGCAATAACGCCGGTTACGTCGCCGTCATTGACCTAAAAACGCTCAAACTAACAGGTAAGATCGACGCGGGCCAACAGCCTGACGGCTTGGCTTGGGCCACCCAGCACTAGTTTTCGGACGCGCGTTTCGCATCATGATTAGGCTTTCCTCGCGTGCCCCTTCGAGCGGCGGTCGCCCATTGACGGTCTGCGATCGAAGGGCATTCGCCTTACGTCGGTTTCTATCGAGTGAGGCAGCATGTTCGCGGTATGCTGCGACTGTGGATTCAACGGCGGTGATGTCTCTGTTTGAAGAGACCGGAGCCTTTCTTCGTGGTCATTTCCGGCTTACCAGTGGACTGCACAGCGGCGAATATCTGCAGTGTGCAAAAGTCCTCGCGCATCCAGAGTACGCGGAAAAGCTGGGCCGCGAACTGGCCGAGCGATTAACATCTGCAGATGACGCAACAGATGTGGACATCGTAGTTGCGCCTGCGATGGGCGGTTTAATCATTGGGCATGAAGTGGCCCGCGCGCTGGGCGCTCGGTTTCTATTCACTGAGCGGGATACTGTCAGCGGGCACATGGTGTTGAGGCGGGGTTTTGAGGTTCTGCCAGAACAGAACGCAGTGGTTATCGAGGACGTTGTTACCACGGGAGGCAGCACCAAAGAAGTTGTCACGCTTTTGAAAGAGGCCGGCGTGACCGTGTTAAGCGCAGGCTCAATCATTGACAGGAGCGGCGGCGCGGCAGACGTCGGTACGCCGCGATTAGCTTTGGCGACTTTGCACATAACGACCTATGGACCGGATGACTGTCCATTTTGTGCTAAGGGCGAGCCGCTGGTCAAGCCTGGGTCGCGAAAGGCCTAGCGGTTGCGAACTCACATTCGCCGATTCAAATGCGGCGGCTGAAGTTTACTGTTGCGTACGACGGTACCGATTTTCATGGGTGGCAAGTGCAGCCTGAATTGCCTACTGTGCAGGGCGTACTGGAAGCTGTCATCGAATCTCTCGAAGGCACGCCGGTCTCAGTGGCAGGATCGGGTCGCACAGATTCCGGCGTACATGCTTGCGCACAGGTTGCGGCTGTCACGTTGAAAAACCCGATTCCCGTCGCAAACTTTAGACGCGCTGTTAATCGCTTGCTACCGGCGACCATCCGTATCACGAATGTCACTGAGGCTGAACTCGAATTTCATCCGCGGTTCGACGCCCAGCGCAAGACGTATGAGTATCGAATCTTCCGGGACGAGATTTGTCCACCATTTGACCAGCGCTTTGTTTACCATCACCCGTATCCTTTGAATGAGAGTGCGATGGCGGATGCAGTGCGTCTCTTCAACGGCGAACATGACTTTACAGCCTTCGCGGCAAGTGACGACAATGATGCGTTGTCTGTAAGTAAGGTCAGAAGAATCTTTCGTTCAGAGATCGTCTGTTGTGGTGCTCTCCTTGTTTTTCAAGTCACCGGATCAGGATTTCTGAAGCACATGGTACGTAACATGGTCGGAGTTTTGCTGGAAGTCGGGAAGGGAAACGTCGATTTGACGGGCCTCCAGCAGCGACTCGAGCCGGGTTGTAGCATTCGGCCTGGTCCCACTGCGCCTGCGAGCGGGTTGTTTCTGATGAGCGTAGAGTACGGAGCTGAGTCTTAATGACAGCCGCTTTTCAGCCGATCCGAGTGCGTCGCCCTAGCTTGTTCGACTGCCTGTTTCTGCTTGCGGCACTAGCGATCTTCATTGCCTTTTTCCGTCCATCAGTGCCGTCCTTTCCATTTGCCTACGACGAGTCGGACTATATGTCAGCGGCTCGCAAAGGTACGGTTGAAAACTACATTGAGCGGTCGTCCATGAGTTTGCCCAAGTACGTCGAAACTGGGCTGGACGTCGTTCGTGGCGAGTTCGGGACCACTACTCTATCGGAGTTCATCCGCAGCCAGAGAGACCTGACGTTCTACCGGCACTATCACGGACCGCTGTACTATCACTGGCTCGCGGCCGTCTCGCACGTGGTCCACTGCGACGAGTATGGGATGCGAATATCTGGTTGGGTCTTTCATCTGCTGACGTTTGCTTCTATTTATCTGGGCACCGTCTTCTTGTTTGGTCCGGTGTACAGGCCAGCAGCGATGGCGTCTTCGGCTCTATACCTGTGGAACACGAACAACATCATTACGGCGGCCGAGCTATCGTCTCATGTCATTTTCATTTGGCTGTCATTTGCAACCCTGCTAGTGATCGCTCGATTCGCTCAGCAGCCTTCCCTGCGCTGGTACTTCGGAGCGCTCACCTGCTGTACCGTTTCGCTATGCGCGCTCGAATACGGCGTTGTTTTGTTGCTAGCTCTAGCGCTATCCTTGTTCCTTGTCCAAAGACAGTTCTTCAAAGGATGGACCAGGAGTGTATATCTTCGCCGGATATTGCAGACAATCGGTTGCGTATTAGGCGTCCTGCTCATACTGTGGCCGGCCGGTTTGCTGCGGGGCACCGTTGCTGAAGGCTTCATCTATATCGTGTACCTGTCTAAGTTCCGCAAAGGCTCGTTCGGAAATGTTACGCCCCTCGATGTCTGGCGCGGTCATATAGCATTTGCGCCCCTCGAATTCTTCGCGTTCTTCATTCTATTCGCAAGTGCAGCTATTTTGATTTGGCGTTCCACATACCGGGTTGTTTTGCTGCCTGTGCTGATTTATCCAGCACTGCTGTTTTTGACTACCTTCAAGAACACCGCCGACGCACCCCGATACATCTCGTCTCTGTTTGCGCCAGTGTACTTCGTTGCCGGCGTACTGATCTGTGAAAAGTTGACCCGCTTTGGAACCAAGCGCCTCACCGCAATTGCTCTGCTGATTGCCGGAACCTTCTGTTTGTCTGCCTATCGCATCACAGTCGCTCCGATGAAGGCGCACAAACATGAGCTGCCGATTCAGGGCGTCCTCGCTTTCATAAAAGCTCATCCTGACAAGAGTTACCTCGTGCCTGCCGTGATGTTGCCCACTACTCAATACTATTTTCCGAACACGGCCCTACGGTCGTATGCGAGTGGAGCCACGACGGCCCAAGTACAGCAACAGCGCCGCAACGCAGCGTTCGATTATGTTTGTATTCCGCAATTAGAAAACACAAGCGCGGACGTCTGTTTGGCGTTCTGAGCCAGCTGAATTCGCCCGATCAGCGGACAATCTCAGAGGGCGCAAACAGATAATGCACCATGGGCACGTCCACAAACAACAGCAAAGCCATAAAGACTGCGCATGTCAGCGCACTAACCATCAGCGTAGGTTCCTTGTACAGTTTTTCTGGAGCCTGAACTGAGCTGTCGCGGCGGAACGACAATGAAAGATAATTAGCCATCACCAACGCCACCAGCGGGAATGCAAGAATCAATTCCAGTCTGTATCGCACGATAAATGCGCCAAAGAAGAGCATTGAATTCGATGCATAGAACATGATCGAGATGAGCAGCCGCTGATCGGTGTAGTAAGCGAACGACTTTCGATAAGCCGCAGCGCGCGCGGGATCGTCAATCTCGCGATACTCTGCATAACGCTTGATGGCCATGAAGTAACATCCCACCATCCAGTAGCTGACCAGCAACGAAACCGTAGGAACGACAGCGGTTCCGGTCAGGTACCAGCCAGCGAGCATCCGCAGTGGGTTATTCACCGACTCAGAAAGTACGTCCAGATAAGGGATGTCTTTGGTGCGCGCGGGCGGGATGTTGTAAAAGCAGCCCATAATCCACAACACCGCCATTGTTATCGTGAACGGGCGTGATACTTGCCAACTCAAAAACAGGCCGGCAGCCAGCAGCACCAGCCACTCGACATAAGCAAGTGGAATACTAACTTTCCCGGACGGCACAGGACGCAGGCACTTGGTTGGATGTAGCCTGTCAAAGGGAGCGTCCAGCACTTCATTGATGACGTAATTACTCGACGTAATCAGGCAAACCGCAGCCATGCCGATAAAGAAGCGGATCCAAGAAAAAGTTTGGACAGCGGAGTGATCGATCGACAATGCGACAACGATCCCGGGAAAGACGAAAACGTTCTTGATCCAGTGGTCGGCCCGTGCAATCTGCCAATGCCCCTTCAGCGTGGGCTTGGCAACCGGTTCGTTAATGCTGGATCTCTCCTGAATCATTGGCGGCGATCTTCTGTTTTCCCTTCCTTCAAACAGCATAACTGGAAAGAAGAACATTCCTGCTGCCGCGACTCTGTACAAAATCGCTCCGCAGCAGGTTGAACGTCACTGGTCCGCAGCAACACTTGTCCATCCCGAACTTGAACGTCGAAATTTGGTTGCGGGTGCACGGCCGGTCCATCGACTACGTTTCCATCTTTGATGCAGAAACGCGACCCGTGCCATGGGCAGACAATCGTGTCGCCTTCTACTTTCCCTTCCGAAAGAGGACCACCAAGGTGAGCGCACTTCTCACCCAACGCGAAGATCTGCGCCCCTTGCTTAACCAGAACAACTTCCAACCCATTCACGCTGACCTTCTTCGGCTGATTCTCAGTCAGATCGGACTCAACGCAGACGGCGGTGAACTCTTCGGGTAAGCGCTCATCGAGACTTGCGCTATTGTCCACACCAATGCGCTGGCGATAAGAGAGTGCGCCACCTAAATAGGCTCCCGCGCCGACCAACCCATATCCCGCGAAACTCAAGCTGCGTGCCAGTCCACGTTTGCCCGACTTCCGCAGCGCATACGAAGTGGCATAGAGAAGCGCCGCACCCATGTTGATGATGCCGTGCATAGCTCCCAACCGCTGCGATTCGCCGTGAGTCTCACTCCAGTCGGTCATACCCGAAACAGCCGATCCCACAGCACCAACCAGGCCCACAGCAATGGCCGCATCAGCGCCAGGTCCATACTGCTTCTGCCCGCTTGCTTCCAGAACATCTAAAACAAAGGCCGCCGTCCAACTGCCTACAGGCACATCAGTAATAGCCGAGTGCAGCGGGTGCCCCATCCAGACGCCATGCATTGCGTTCTTGAATGCCTGACCGGCTGGGCCTGCCGCCTGATAGGCTTCTTTCACAAGCGCCGAGCCTTTATCCTGTACAGGCTGCAGCCAATCCTGTTGTTCTACGAACTCCAAAATCGGGTCTTGACTCATGCCGCTATAGATGCGTTCAAAGCCGCAATCACACCAGTAGTTGTTACGTTTTGTATACGTCGTCGATCAGCTTCTGCAAATAGAGTTTCGACGCCCGAATGTCGGCTTCCTGAGCAGAGCCGGAAATCTCGCGTTCGATTGTAATTGGGCCCGTATACGAGAGCTTGTGAAGGCTGCGGATGATCTCTGGAAAACGAACCCGTCCTTTCCCAATCGCCACCTCTTCACCCAGCTTTTGCGGATTTGTCGGTAACAGGCCATCTTTGGCATGCATTCCGTGGACATAGCGGCCAATGACGTCCAGTGCATCCACCGCATCCGCTTTCCCATAAAGCACCAGATTTGCGACATCTAAGTTGATGCCGATATTGTCCATCCGCGTGTCTTGAATGGCTCGCAATAAGGTGATCGGTGTCTCTTGGCCTGTTTCCATCAGGAACATCTGCCCGTTCGCCTTGCAGTGAGACGCGACGTCCCGGATCGCAGCTACCGTCTCGTTGTACAGCGGGTCATTGGGGTTCTCAGGAATGAAACCGCAATGCGTGTGCACCGCGCTAACCCCCACCACTTTCGCTAAATCCGAAGCTCGTTTTAACGCGTCCACCCGAGCCTGTCGCGTCTTCCTGGGTACGATGCCGATCGTTTCCGGGCCTTGATAAAAATCCCAAACCATGCGCCCTTCCCCGAGCGTCATCAGCGCCGTGGCTTCCACCTGATACTTGGCCAACGCATTCTTGAGTGGCTCCGCTATCGACGGCGGCGACATGCCCACCGCTACTTGGCAAGTAGGCAGACCGAAGTTGTGCACCTTGGCGATGGCCTGTTCGGGCGTCGTGCCCGCCGTTACACTCACGACAACGCCAAGACGTGGCTTGCCGGTCGTGTTCACACCCTTCATAACGGGCGGTTTCAATGCCGCCAGTCCTGCTGCGGTCAGGCCGGCTTGTAAGAGATATCGTCTATCCATATAAGCGTCCTAACTGAACTGGTTCATATCCATGCCCAGCTTGTATTGCTGATTGCTCGCTAGCAACTCATCCCAGGTTGCTGGATGGCCTTGCCGCGCTGCCATTCTCGCCAGCATCGCGCTCAGCGCACTTTCGACGCCGAGCTTTACCTGATTGTGGAACTTGCCTGAAACGATACTCTCGATGAAACCGCGATCTTTTTCACGATCGGCCAACGCTAGATTATCGGCAAAAACACCGGCTGCGAAATCGCTTGAGCCCTGTTCCTTCGGCGCGTCGTCCTTCCATTCCCAGGCGTTCTCGCCAATGATACGCAACGGCCCTGAATAAGGAGACTCTGAAAATCCCTTCGATCCGAACACGCGTTCCGACACGTCGAAGGTCTTGTAATCACCGTACTGCTTGGTGGTCACGCTCACGTGAATATCATTCGGATATGTGTAATTAACTTGGTAGTTATCCCACGTGTCGCCAAAGTGAGAAATGACGTTCCGGCCGCCAGTCGCATATGCCTTCACCGGATGGGTGCCGATCACCCAGTTGCAAATATCGATTACATGGATATCCTGCTCCAGGATGCTGTCGCCAGAAATGGCCAAGTCCCAATTCCAATTACGCAGGCGTAGTTCATCCTTGGACATACTTGACGGGCGTTCCGGATAGGCACTGGCCGGAGCATCGTAGTGCGCCTCGATGTTTACGACTTTGCCGATCGCACCCTCGTGGATGCGACGCACCAGTTCCACAAACGGTGGCGCGCTGCGTATCTGAAAGCCCACATCGACGCTCACCTTGCGGTCAGCTTTCTTACCAATCTCGAGGGCTCGCTTCGCCTGAACCACATCAACAGCGATCGGCTTCTCGCAATAGACATGCTTGTCGCCGGCAACTGCGCCTGCCAGATGTTCCACATGGAAGTAACAGGGCGTCGAAATCTGAATGGCGTCGATATCCTTCGATGCGGCCATGGCTTGATACGCCTTGGATCCTCGAAACATCATGCCCTTGTCCACACCCGAGTAGCTCATCCCACTGGCGATTCCATCAAAAGTAGATTTTGCCTTGTCTAGTTGGTCCTGAAAGACGTCGCCCAAAGCCACAATGCGCGCTCTGGTGTTTTTAGCGAACGACGTCGCAACGGCCGTTCCGCGACTCCCGCATCCCAGTAACCCGAGCCTCACAGCGGAGTTCGCCTGATACCCCCGGACAGTCTGCGGTTTCAGAATCATAAGCCCAATCGCGCCAGTGGCAGTGCTCCCCAAAAACGTGCGGCGATTCAGTCGGGTTGTCTCAGTGGCCATAGGTGGAATTACTTAGTGTAGTCGAGCACCGAAACTCAATCGGCGCCGGCGCATTCTGGAGCGAGCAGCCATCGCGGACAGCGAGAAGCGAGGCTAGGCAAGCTCGCCATTCGCAAACTACCTAGTCGCGCCATCGTCAGATATTTTTCTCTCCCGCGAAACCGTGCTATCCTCTCGGAGCAGTTACCCCTCCGGAAAGGAGGCATTCCTAATGAGTAAACAAGATAATCATTCTTCTAATAGACAGATGTGCGAACCCGCAGGAAGCCTGCTTTCTCATCCTTTCTTCGCCTAACACTCTGGCTTAGCCGCAGTCCCGTGGGAACACACTTACGTGTAGCCCGGCAATCATCCATCTATTTAGTAGTCACTTTGAATTGAGGAGTTATGCAGTTAGGTAAGGGCACTTGTGCGCTCGATCCAGATTTCACCATATTACTTACTGAGGACGACGCTCCAGATACGAGCGTTGATCCTGAGTTCCCGTTAACGCCGAGTCAGCAGAAGATTGCCGACAAGCTTCTAGACGGTCTGTCCGTAGGAGAAGTGTGCCTGTTACAAGGGGCCACTGGTACCGGCAAGACCGTGCTGCTGCGTTACATCGCGCGACACCTCGGCGGCGTGTTGATTCCGATCGGCCGCTTTGTTGCCCTGCTACGTGATCGGTCCCCCGCGGCAATCGAAGAGACATTTCTCGAATTGGTAGAGCACCATTTCCGAGTCGGCACAATACTGATCATTGACGACCTTCACTTGATTCTCAGGGTCGTAGAAGACTATGACTATCCGCGGCTCCACCTCTTTGAATGCGCTTTGAGCGCGTTACTCGAACAGTCTGAGAAGCAGGGCAAGAAACTCGTTTTTGCAACGGATCTTGAGCACTCGCCTTTGCTCATTCGCCAGCGCGGCTATCACTGGCGTCTGCCCTCACCCGAGGCCCACGACTACAAAGCAATTTGCCAGTTCTATCTCGGCATCACCGTAAGTCGCGTCGACTACGACAAGCTTCACGATTTCGCGCCTGCGTTGAATTATCACCAACTCAAACACGCATGCATCTGGCTCCGGCGTGAGGCCGAAGTAACGCATGACATCTTCAGTGACTATCTAGCCACGCATAACATGGTCAGCAACGTCGACATGGACGAAGTGCCGCCAGTGGACTGGAAGCAACTCAAAGGTGTTGATGACCTCATTCTCGAACTCGAGGCCAAGATCGCTTTACCTTTTGAGAACCAAGCTTTGGCTCGGCAACTGCAACTCAAGCCGAAGCGCGGCGTCTTGCTGGCAGGGCCGCCGGGAACGGGCAAGACAACCATCGGTCGCGCGCTGGCACACCGGCTGAAAAGCAAGTTCTTCCTGATCGACGGGACTGTTGTCGCCGGTTCGGGTGAGTTTTACTCAAGAGTGGAGCGGATCTTCGACGACGCCAAGCGGAACGCGCCGTCAATCATCTTCATCGATGATGCAGACGTGATATTCGAGGAAGGTAACCACGGGTTCTATCGCTATCTGTTGACCATGATGGACGGACTTGAGAGCGCCAGCGCGGAGCGTGTCTGTGTGATGCTAACGGCTATGGACCCGTCCAGCCTTCCTCCTGCCATGCTTCGGTCGGGACGGATTGAGCTCTGGTTGCATATCCGCTTACCTGGCGAGGAAGCCCGAAAGGAAATTTTGAGCGACAGGTTACGATCGCTTCCCTTTCCGCTATCGGACGCCAATCTTCTTCAACTCGCGAGAGCAACTCACGGTCTTACCGGGGCTGATCTTAAGGCCGTCGTTGAAGACGCGAAACTTTTCTTCGCTTATGACCAAGTCGCAGAAGCGGAGGGGGCCCCGGTAGAGCATTACTTCTTGCGCGCTATCGCCACCGTCCGGTCAAACCGAAGCAACTATAAGTGTAAAAGAGGATCTTCTCTCATGAGCAATCCCATTGGCTTTCCAATAGAAGCGCATTTATAAGTGCAATATATGCTTCGGTTCGTCGCGGCTCTCAACTATCGTTCCTTCTGTTTATGTGGGATTACATCCCCATGTCGTAAAAGAATTCTTCCTGCACAATCTTCCCGTCCTTGACCGTGTATAACGCAGCCTCGTCAAGAGTCATGCGTTTACCGGCCATTGGCCCCGCCTTAGCGGTTACGTCATAATTAAAGTGCACGATAAAGCGCTCGCCATGTGGCCAGGGACCAACGGCATCTGCCCGGTGTACCTCGTGGTTCTGCTCCCACCACTCCGACTTGCCCTTTACTGCTTCGTAACCCTCTATTCGCGCGGGCATCGCTGGACCGCCCACGGCTTCGATGCTCACAATATCTTTGCTGTAAAGCGTCTCGATGGCCTCAGCATTTTTACCTTTCTTGCATAACTCAACCAGTCGTTTTCCGACCGCCAATGTTTCACTCATAATCTAAGCTCCTTCGTGCTCAACTACTGTATCGAATCGGCAGTAGTCTATAACCATGCGGCTCGCCAGCATCTTGATGCTTTTCTCTCTGACTGAGTTCTTGAGCGCGCAACAACCGCTCACCGCGCAGCATTGGATTGAGCTGGGCGATAAAGCTTATCGCGCCAGTAATTACCCTGAGGCCGTTCATGACCTGCAACAGGCGCTGACTCTCGACCCTTCGAACCAGCTTGCAATGGTCCGTCTCGGCAGCATATACATGACCATGTGGATACCCGGCCTGCCGTCCGAGGACAACGAGCAAAATCTACGAGCTGCCCGCAAAAATCTGCAACTTGCCCTTCAACTTCACCCAACAGACAAAGAAGCATTGGCCTACTTAGCGCAACTCACATACACGGAAGCGATGGGAAAAAAGGACGCCCAAGTCAAAACACTCGGTGTCGCCCTCGATCTCTTCCGGCAACTCGCTGAACTTGATCCTGCTAACAAAGAGGCGTTCTACATGCAAGGAGTGATCGACTGGAGTCTCGCGTTCGCTGCCGTCCAAAAGGAGCGATTAGCATCAGGATTGAATCCTGAGCAAACAATTCCCATCCCGGATCTAGTGAAACGAAATGATCTGCGAGAAAGCTACGGCGTCATCACCGAAGATGGAATTCAAAACTTGAAGCGTGCTCTGCAGCTCGATCCCGACTACGCCGATGCAATGTCGTACATGAACCTGCTATTGCGAGTCCGGACCGCAATTGACAGCACGCAAGCTGAAGCTGATCGAGATAGAGCCGAGGCTGATCGTTGGGTCCGGGATTCAATCGCCATCCAACAGCGTCAGAGTGGCTCACCTGCTGGCGGAAGTATCAACCCCGCTACGCCCATTCCGGCACCGCCTCCGGTAGCCGGCACCCTCGATGTGTCAACTAATCAAGAGCTTCGCATCGCGAGTAGCATTGCCGAAAACAACCTGATTCGAAAAGTGCAACCGGCTTATCCGATCGAGGCTAAGACGGCAGGCGTGCAAGGGCGCGTCGTATATACAGTTCACATTGCACCGGATGGAACGGTGACCAAGTTGGATCTGGTCAGTGGACATCCTTTACTCCTTGGTGCCGCAAGGGACGCGATCGGTCAGTGGCTCTACAAACCAACCCTGCTAAACGGTCAACCCACAGCAGTGATAACCGATATCGTGATCACGTTCACCTTACAGCCGTAAAGCCGAATTGACGCTTGCACATATGCGACTTAATTCGGTACGGGTCCGGCTGCAAGCCCTAACAGCGCCGAAAAAGTTCGGCTGCTGTTTTCTAACTGGTCAGAATCCGCCTTCACTCATGCCAGTGGTCAGCGAAGATCTTAGCGATTGTATAGATGCTTTGCATGGGATTCGCTCCCACCGATGTGGGGAAGATGCTTCCATCCACCACATACAAGTTTCGTGTCCCCCAAATGTGAAAATCCTGGCCGACTACGCTGTTCTCCGGACTCGCTCCCATTTTGTCGGTCGCTTGCATGTGGGCCGAGGTCACCATAGTGCGATTTGGGATGAATTGCAGGTTCTTCTCGACGATCGTCGCTTGATCCGGTGAGGTCAGAATTTGTGGTTGGACCCCGGAGGTGGCACTCCCTAGACCGAGAATGTTTTCCGTTGTGGGAAGGTAAACCTCGTTTGCGCCGGCTTTGAACATGATGCGAATAGCTTCGGCAACGCCTTCCGCGAACCGCCGCTTATCAGCGTCGGAGAGCGTGTAATCGATTTCGGGTCCGCCGCTTTCATCAAGCTGGATGCGATTGCCGCGTTGTGGTGTGTCAACCAGCATCACGCCAAAACCGGCAAGGTTACGAAATCCCTTGATCATTTCATAAGAATGGAGAGCTGGGCCGGGGCTCGTGATGGCCGCATACAACGGCTGATCGGCCATGGATTCCAAGGCGTAACCGCGGGTCGCGAGTCGGTCGTCCACGTAAACGGATGCTTCAGTTCCATTGAGAACGTCAATGTGATGGGAGAAGCGGCCCATGATCGGCATCGAGGGATGCAGCACGATACCGCGTCCAATTTGATCATTCTTAACATCGCTTCGCAGAAGTATTGTTGGCGAACCAAGCGCGCCAGCGGACAAAATGATTGTATTGGCTCGCACGGTGAAAGTCTCGCCGACAGGTAATTTCAAACCGTTCGGGTCCGCGATGAGCCCCGCCTCGGGAATCGGTGATCGTGCTCGTACTTCGACCCCAACAGCCCGCCGATTGGCTCCCTCGCCGGCAAAGAGGACGCGCCGAACGTCCGCTTCAGGAACCATGCCGAGAGGATTGTCCCGGTCCTCAAGCGCGCCATTCAGAAGCTGCCCTTCAGCCGAGCGCTTGTCGGTTACAGGTGACGGCGACTGCCCCGGCGCGTATGTGTTGAGACTGTAGAGTTTGGGATGCAGGCTGGCGAGCTTCGCTCCTTTCCAGAGAACACGATTATTCGCATTAATTTCGCGCTCGTTGAGTGTGCGCGTGCCAATCATGCGCTTTACCCACACGTACGCGACGCTAAGTTCTGGTTGAGTAAATTCATCGTGTGCGATTTGGCCACCTTTGCGCCAGCTTTCGATTTTTAACCGAATAGCTTCCGATGTGGGAGCAAAGCAGAGATCGACGTTCACCTGGGAGCCTCCGCCGACCGCCATGCCGTTTCTAACCCGGATGGAACCATCGACTGAGGTGCGCGTGTCGATCAACTCCTCGATCAAGCGCGTTTCCATCGAACCGGGTACGACGAACGACCCACGCTCCAGTAGCAAGACGCGTTTGCCATTGCGGCGAAGCTCGTGTGCGAGCACTGATCCCGCGGGACCGCTGCCTACAATGAGCACGTCGATCGAATGTCCATCACTTTCAACCAGCTCGTGTTTCGAGTGATCGTAAGTCGGCCGTGTGGGCGCAAGATGCGGCTTGTGCAACTTGAGGTAGTCTGGCGGTGCAAAAAGGTCGAGTTTCACACCTGTCAGTTCACCCTGAACGGCACCATAGCCTTTCACGATATAGAAGTTTCGGACGGTTGCGGCAAGACGACGGGGCGCGCTCTCATCGCAGCTTTGAAGTAACAGAAGCACCCTGTTGCGCTTGTCGGGTGAAAGTGCGGCAAAGGAGGTGGCGCCTGACGGGTCCATCGTCTTCGAGATCCCGCAGGCCTTCCCAAAGCGACGGAGGTCGGCGAAAGGCGCGAGCAACTCTTGCATCTGTGGAACATGGCCGGCCTGCTGCCAGATACCGTCGCGCGTGCTTCTGAGAAGCGCCGCTGTCCGGGGATCGTCCGGCAAATCTTCAATGGGCAGGAACGACGCGAACAGTGCGTTGTGGACAGCGTGGAGGGAGTCGTCGTTCGCTGACGCTCGCTTATTGACCTGGCCGGCGTGGTCGAGCGAGCAGCCCCTCACCACGCTCAGGAAGTGTGCCATTGGATTCGCGGTGCTCTTTCTCGCGGTGTACTCGCTAGACTATGTTCCCGGCATCATGGCGGCGAACGGAAAAATGTTTGGATTATTCTCGATGACAACCTTCGTTGACATCGGCCATCTTGGGTTGGGACTTCTTGCCCTCATCAGTGGCCTTGTCGGGCAGAAGGCAGCGCGGGTTTACTTCTGGTTTCTCGGTTTTTTCTATGCCGCGGATGTCATCACATATGCGATTCGGCACTGGGCTTTGATTTCTCCTGTGACCAATCTGCTTGTGAACCTTCCGCATATTATCGTCTCGGCCGCTGCTTTCTTGATCGCCATCAACATAGACGGATGGACGCCCAATGCGACGCTCTCGCGTTCGTAGAACGCTTACCGGCGTTCTACTCACAACGGGAATTCTGACTGCACTGTTGATGGTCGCAGCGGTAGTCTTTTCAATCTGCTCGCCTTCCCTTCATTTACTGTTCCCTCCGACTCCCGAGGTCCAGAGACATTCCGTTCAAGCCATTGGCGTCCCGAATTACACGCGCGATGAGGTCGATACTTTCTACACATATCCGGAGTGGTACATCGTCTGGAGTTACCAGGCAAAGGCGGATTTCCAACATGCCCATCTTCCTTCCGGGTATTCATACTTCGGCGATATTGGTCAGTTCTGGCAGGCTTACTCGCGTATGTATGGAGCAACCCGCCGGGCCTATCCGTTTGCAACGGGAGATCACATTATGTTGGTGGTAATCGGCTCGTCGTTCTCAATCGAATACGCCCTGAAAGGCGCTTATGAAGACACCGTGGGGCGAGTGAGCGAATTGACCAGTCGCTATCAGATGGTCGCAGAGGATGAGTATGCCGCGAAGGTGGCAGAAGACTATGCCGCCTTTGTTCACATCCGACCGTTTTATGAGTTCTCCTTTGCACAGGCGTTCCGGGGACTTTGGACCGAAACATCGTTTCGGAAGACGCACTTGTTGCGCACTCTAGAGCGCCGGTTTTGGCTTTCGCTCGACTACGCTGCGGAGTCCGTGTATTGCGAATTGATAGAACTCGCAACACACGCGACCTACGGTTACGAGGATGTGAACACGGCGGCTTGGATTAGATTTTCCGAAGCAGCGAAGGGGCAGGTGCTTGCTTCTGTAAAGTCGATGAAGTTAGTCAAGGACCTAGGACCAACCGAGGGGATTGTCGAGGTTCCTCGGTATCAGGAGTTCACAAGAGATACGCTGACACCGGTGCACCACGGAATATGCTTTGGCCAGATTGCTGGAAACGAACTGATCGTGATCTCGGCGATTGCTCCGGGCGGCTGGACAACGGCTGAGTCCCACGTTCAGCTACTTCTCAGGCAGCCGATACTAACGGCTCAGGACAGAACGCGCGCTGTACTTCTAGCGAGAGTGTCTGACCTGTGCGAGGTACTCCCTTCCCTTGAGCGTCAGGGACTAGCAATAGAGCATCTCTATGACTTCTAGACACGCTTTCTCTGTCTACTTCCCCACTGCTTTATTCGTAATCGGCACTGCCGCTTCGAAGCCCTCGTCAAACGTGGCCGTCGACCCGCAGACACTCACGCTGAGACCCTTAGTCGCCCTAAATGGCACTAAGTTGCCGGCCCCCATCCTGAGCACCTCCACCACAGCTCCGTCCTCTTTAGCTGAATACGAGTAGCATGGCAACTTTGGCACGCGGTCCCATTTGCCTCTTTCAAAATTGAGGTAAGTGAATTTCTGCTCAACAAATCCCAAGGTGTCCGCCGACACCGCCGCTTGGGAGACTAACAGCAATGCCATTGCTCCGCGCAACCGGGCGGCTTTCGGGAACAACGAGCTCTGACGCATGCATCGAGTGTCTCATTTTCGAGCAACGGGGACCCGTTCCGAGAGCTTTCACTCCCACCACTCACTCGTTATCGTAGGAGTCTTGCCTTGTGCGTCTGCTTTCCTTCTGTGCCATGCTCTTTCTTTTAGCTTCAAGTTCGTTCGCCGGCTCCGCCGCTTACTCGCATCGGTCAGTAAGGCACAAGACGCATCGCGCCCGTGTTAAACACCTTCACAAGCGCCACTAATAGCGAGATGCGATCCTGACAGAGGTTTTTGGACCGATGACAATTCTTGCTAATACTATCAGCCAAACCAGCGATAGAGCTTCTGTGGAAGTTTTCGTTGGCCGACAGCCAATCTTCGATCGTGGGCAAGACGTGATCGGCTATGAACTTCTCTTTCGCTCCTCAACACAGAACGTTAGTACATTTCCTGACGGCGCAGTCGCCACTGCTGAAGTCATAGCCAATAGTCTGCTCGCGGTTGGCTTTGAAAAATTGGTAGGAAACAGACGCGCGTTCATCAACTTCGACCGGCGGATGTTGATGAGTGAATGGGCCACATTCGTCCCCGCCGACAGACTCGTGATCGAGATTTTGGAAAGTGTCAGGCCCGACTCCGATATTCTGGCCCGTTGTAAAGAACTAACCAGTCTCGGTTACCAACTTGCTCTTGACGATTTCATCGGCAATCATGAACTTGCCCCTCTCATCGACCTCGTCGACTATTTAAAAGTTGATTTTGCGGCTACAACCCCCGAACAGCAACGCGAGATCGCAATGCGGTACGGAAAAGGCGGCCTAAAACTCTTAGCGGAAAAGGTCGAGGATCGCGAACAATTTGCTTGGGCACGCGACGCTGGTTATAGATACTTTCAGGGCTATTTCTTCGCCAAGCCCTCCATCGTCAAGACCTCTCACTTGCCGCCGGCAAAGACAATCAGTCTCCGCCTGCTAGCTGAGCTCAGTAAGCCTAGCCTCGATTTTCGAAAGCTGGAAGCGCTCGTAAGAGAGGACGTTGCTCTCCCTTATCAACTTCTGAAATACGTCAACTCGGCCGCATTCAGTTGGCAGATTCAGATAGAGTCCATCCATCAGGCGTTTATTCTCCTCGGCGACCAGGAGGTGCGCAGGTGGATTACGATGAGTACCCTGAGCCGGCTAGCTCAGGGGAAGCCTAAAGAATTGATTTGCCACGCGTTATTCAGGGCCCGTTTTTCTGAGCTGATCGTGAGTCAGTCAGGAACCAACTCCAATGGCCAAGCTTACCTGCTTGGGATGCTGTCTGTGTTCGACGCCATTATGGACCGGCCGTTGTCAGAGATCCTCGCTGAGTTAAATCTTTCGAGTGATCTCAAAGGAATTCTCCTGCAGTCAGGCGGGCAGGGCAACCCGCTCAGTGAGGTGCTGACTGTAGTACGGGGCTACGAATCAGAGCTCAGGAAGGAACTCCTCAGTAGCTTGGCTCACCTGAAACTCTCTGCTACCCGCATCAGCGAACTCTACCTTGAGGCGATCAACTGGGCCGACAGACTGCTCCAACAACAGGAACTGAACCAGCCAGCTGTTTGACTAACAATCGCCGAAAACACGGACCTAAACAGAACGTCAGCGGGGAACTTTTTGCTTCTGGCTAGGCTGAGACTTTAGTTCAGCAGAACGCTTGAGATCAACGACCGGTCGCTTCTGCTCGATTTTTGCGCTTGAAATTGAACTGATTCTGATCACAGGCACCAGCGAGTTCGAACCTGAATCAGTAGAAGTTTTCTGACTTACTACGCGTTGAGAAAGCTCGTCATTTAGCGTTTGCACAAAGCCTTCGATCTCTTTTTGCATTGCTTCCATCTTTTCGCGCATGTTCAGGATGATTTCAACGCCCGCGAGATTAACGCCGAGTTCCCTGGTCAACTTCAGAATTACTTCGAGCCGTTCTAAGTCCTCGTCTGTATACAGACGGGTGTTCCCGTCGCTTCGCGAAGGCGCCAGCAAACCCTCGCGCTCATAAAGGCGAAGAGTTTGCGGGTGAATCTCGTACTGTTCGGCTACCGCCGAAATCATGTAGGCCGCTTTTCCCTTGTTCTTCATGTTCCTCACCGAGCATCCCGAACTACGTCTGTGTTTTGGCTCTGCTTATCGCTTAAACCAGAGTTCGCCTAACTCGAGACCTGGCTCCACATCTCAGCCCGCACATCTTCGCTTTGGACCTGCGCCAGCTCCCTCAGGAGTTCCCGCGTCCGCTCATCGTGCACATCAGGCGATCGCAGCACTACTTCGACGATCTCATCGCCCCGCGTATTCTTTCGTCCATTAAACACACCTTTTTCCCGGAGGCGAAATTTCTGTCCATTTTGTGTACCTTGAGGGATTTTTAACAGCGCGCGCCCGTCGACGGTAGGAACTTCAATCTTGGCTCCCAAACCCGCCTCCGATACGCTCAATGGAACCTCAATGGTGATGTTGTCACCCTCCCGCTTGAAGAACGGATGCTCTTCTACGCGGATCGTTATATAAAGATCGCCAGCCGGC
This sequence comes from Bryobacteraceae bacterium, assembly GCA_965214005.1. Taxonomy (GTDB): domain Bacteria; phylum Acidobacteriota; class Terriglobia; order Bryobacterales; family Bryobacteraceae; genus Bog-105. The sequence goes on along the minus strand of CBDCAQ010000014.1, from coordinate 4,811,257 downwards.
CCGCCGCCGGCTCCGGAGTTGCCTTTACCCGCTACCCGCAGCCGAGTCCCGGTACTCACGCCCGGGGGGATACGCGCTTCTACTGAGTCGGGCTTGGCCGTCAAGCCCTCGCCTCGGCATGTCGGGCAAGCATTTCGTAGTCGCCCTGTGCCGCCGCAACGCGGACACTGCAGGTTAAACTTCATCGCGCCGGCCATTTGGGTAACACTGCCGCTACCGTCACACTCGGGACAGACCGCCACACCGCCGCCTGACGATCCTGACCCATGGCACGTGTCGCAAGTTTCTTGACGCGAGATGCTCAGCTTCACCTGCGTTCCGCGAATCGACTGCCAAAAATCAATGGTGAGACCGTACTCTAAGTCGGCCCCGCGCTCAGGTTGGGTGTCGGTAGGCTTTCCTTTGCCGTTGAAGAAGCTGCTGAAAAAATCCCGAAAACCGCCGGGACCCGCCTGCCCGGCACCGCCGGGTGCTGATCCACCACGTGATCCATATTGCTGGTTGGTGAATTCACTAAAGTCAAAGCCGCTAAACCCCATGCCGCCTGAACCCGGTCCACCCGCTCCAGCGCCATTCGGCGGAACGTTGTCCGAGTAAAAGCCGTATTGATCGTAGACCTTTCGTTTTGCCTCGTCGCTCAGAATGTCGTAAGCTTCCTGGACACTCTTAAAGCGGTCCTCTGACGACTTGTCTCCCGGATTCAGATCAGGATGGTATTTGCGCGCGAGTTTGCGGTACGCCTTACGCAGTTCTTCTGCGTCTGCTGTTCGCGCGACGCCCAGCGTTTCGTAATAATCCTTGTTGGTTGCAGACGCCATCCCACTCTCCTCAGGAGTTCCGCAGCCAGCCTCGTACGACTGGCCCGGAGATCACCTAAATTTAGGGCGGTTGCCAACCGTCTGGTCACCGCCCACATCACTGCTTCTTACTTCTTATCGTCAACATCGACGAATTCAGCATCCACAACATCATCTTTCGGCTTTTCCGCCCCAGGATGCGCCCCGTTTGCTGCTCCACCGGTTGGCCCAGCACCGTTCGGTCCTGTGCTCTGCGTCTTGTACATTGCTTCGGCCAGCTTGTGGCTCGCGTTTGTCAGCTTATCGGTAGCCGCCGTAACTGCCTCGAATCCGCCATCGGCCATTGCCTTTTTGACTTCCTCGACGGCCGTTTCGACGTCCTTCGCATCGCTTTCCGAGATCTTGTCCCGATGCTCCTTCAACATCTTCTCGACGTTGTAGACCATAGCGTCTGCCCGGTTCCGTGCATCGATCTCGTCCTTCTTCTTGCGATCGTCAGCCGAGTTTGATTCCGCATCCCGAGCCATCTTCTCCACTTCTTCTTTGCTTAGGCCTGAAGAGGAGGTGATGGTGATTTTCTGTTCGTTGTTGGTCGCTCGATCCTTAGCCACGACATTCAGAATGCCGTTTGCGTCGATGTCGAACGTAACCTCGACCTGCGGGACTCCCCGTGGTGCCGGCGGAATGCCAACCAGTTGGAACACGCCTAGCAGCCGGTTATCTCGGGCCAGAGAGCGCTCGCCCTGGAACACCTTGATTTCGACCGATGTCTGGTTGTCCGCAGCCGTCGAGAACGTCTCGCTCTTTCGGGTCGGAATTGTCGTATTCCGATCAATCAGCTTCGTGAACACGCCGCCCAGAGTCTCAATACCTAGCGACAACGGAGTGACGTCCAGCAGTAGCACGTCCTTCACTTCGCCACCCAGCACGCCGCCCTGAACCGCTGCGCCAATGGCAACCACTTCGTCCGGATTCACGCTCTTGTTGGGCTCCTTGCCGAACAGCTCGCGAACCATCTGTTGCACCTTCGGAATACGAGTCGAACCGCCGACCAGAACCACTTCATCGATATTCTGCGGAGTCAAACCGGCATCCTGCAAAGCCTGCTTACAAGGTCCAACAGTCCGCTGCAGAATATCGTCGATCATCTGCTCGAACCGCGCCCTGGTCAATTTCACGTTGAGGTGCTTTGGCCCTGTCGCGTCTGCCGTCAAAAATGGCAGATTGATATCAGTTTCAAGCAGCGTCGAAAGCTCGATCTTTGCCTTCTCCGCAGCTTCCTTCAAGCGCTGCAGCGCCATCTGATCCCGGGACACATCAACGCCTTGATCCTTCTTGAACTCTTGAATCAACCAGTCGATGATTCTTTGGTCAACGTTGTCGCCGCCCAGGTGCGTGTCGCCGTTGGTCGACTTAACTTCAACAACACCGTCACCCACTTCGAGGATTGAGATGTCGAACGTACCGCCGCCAAAGTCGTAGACCACAATGGTCTCGTCCTTCTTCTTATCCAAGCCGTAAGCAAGCGCTGCAGCTGTAGGCTCGTTGATAATGCGCATCACCTCTAACCCGGCAATCTGCCCGGCATCTTTGGTCGCCTGACGTTGAGCATCGTTGAAGTAGGCCGGTACAGTAATGACCGCCTTGGTCACCTTCTCGCCCAGATAGGATTCAGCCGCTTCCTTCAGCTTGGTCAAAATCATCGCCGAGATCTCAGGCGGGGAGTACTTCTTGCCCTGAATCTCAACCCGCGCGTCCCCGTTGTCACCGGCAACAACCTTATAAGGTACGAGCTTTGTTTCTTCGGTCGTCTCGTTATACCGACGGCCCATGAAACGCTTGATCGAATAAATCGTGTTTTCCGGATTCGTAACCGACTGCCGCTTTGCTACTTGACCGGCGAGCCGTTCCCCGTTCTTCGTGAACGCAACCACGGACGGCGTTGTTCGCCCGCCCTCTTGATTTGGGATGACTGCGGGCTGTCCGCCTTCCATTACCGCCACGACAGAATTCGTGGTTCCTAAATCGATTCCAATAATCTTACTCATGTGAGAATTCCTCCGCCAATGCCGGGTCAACCTCGTAACATGCGTTCTGAAGATCGACTGCCATTTAGCCCAACACCATTATCCAAGTTGAGTGGGATAATGTCAACTTATTCTGTCGTATGCCTGCTACTATTTTCGCCACGGTTAGCCGTCCCTCAAACTACAACCCTGACCGTGGCAGCTGCCGCAGACCTATCGCGGGTTGAGCCGGCCCTCTTGTCCATTTGTTGTAAAAACGAACCTGCCCGGGTTCGTTTCGTAAGCGCCGCGTCCGGTGCCCTCAGGCAGCAGATCGAGAACGGTGCTCCCTACGATGTCTTCCTATCAGCCAACGCCGACTACATCGAACAGCTCAAATCGTCGGGCAAAGTCCGTCCCGATTCTGTTCGCGTCTACGCACTGGGTCGTCTATGCTTGCTGTTCCGAGATGGAAAGCAGCATCGTTTCAGCACGTTAGCGGAAGCTCGGGTTCGTTTCGTAGCCGTACCGAATGCAAAATTGGCTCCGTATGGCAGAGCTGCCGAGCAGGCCTTAAAGAGTCAGGGGCTCTGGGATAAGGTCAAAGCCAAGCTGGTCTACGGAGAAAACGTTCAGGAGACTTTGCAGCTTTTCGACAGTGAAAACGCTGACGCGGTGCTGACCTCAGCCGCTTTGGTCAGCGATCGGCATCCGGATTTGGTGCCCAATAGCTGGCACGATCCAATTCGTCAAACAGGTGCAATTGTAACCAACACACCCAACTTGGCTGCTGCCCAAAAATTTCTGGACTTCCTGATGAGTAGTGAGGGCCAAGCTGTTTTTGCCAAATTCAACTACGGTCGAGCGCAGCGGCGTTGAGCCGAACGACTCAGGCTTTCGGATGAGCTCGGTCGTAGACTGTTTGGAGGTCTTTGAGGGACACTTTCGTATATTTCTGAGTTGTCGAAAGCCGGGCATGACCTAGCAACTCCTGAATGGCCCGGAGATCTGCGCCGTCGCTCAACAGATGTGTGGCATAAGCGTGGCGAAAGCTATGCGGATGAACAGTCGAATCGCCCGTCGCCAACAAGGCATAGAATTTGACCAGACGCCGAACTTGCCTGTCGCCTAATCGAGTTCCTCGGCTGTTGAGGAACACAGCTCGCTCGTCCGGACGCGCCTGGCGGGAAGTCAGATACCTCGTTACGGCGTCAACCGCTCGCCCAGTCATTGGCACTTGCCGCTCCTTGTTGCCTTTGCCCAAGACTCGAAGCCAACTACCGGACAGATCTAAGCTTTCCAAATTTAGTCCAACTAGTTCGCTGACGCGCAATCCGCAACCATATAAGATCTCGAGCATAGCCACGTCCCGTTCTCTCGAGGGCTTCTCGATTCCTTGCCCATACGGGTCTCCCGCTTCGACCGCATCTAGAAGCCCGTTTGTCTTCTCCTCACTCATAACGTCAGGCAACCTTTGCGGTGCTTTGGGTGTCCTAAGCCGGGCCGCGACGTTCGTCACCAACAAGCCCTCTCGGCGGTGGAATGCAAATAGCGCTCTGACAGCCGCGAGTTTTCGGCGGATGCTGACGGCAGCCAGTCCGTTCTCGTATAGGCTGCCCAGCCACTCCCGTAGTAATGACAAGTCCAGCTGTTCTAAAGAAGGTGCGGTCGCGCCGGGAGGTTCGAAGTACGCGGCAAACTGATCGAGGTCGGACCCGTAGTTGCGGACCGTATGCTTCGAACTTCCTTGGCGTTCGAGCTCAGCCAGATACTGCGAAATGGAGTCGCGTAAACTCGCCAACCTCGGTCTCCTCCGCCAGCAAGCCGTTCATCGCTTCTGTGGCTCGCCGACAGATCTCCGCGTGCCGAGCTTTCTTATCGTGCTTGAACCGTCTCTTCATCTCGTCATCAAGGCCGGGCAGTAGATCGAAGGTGATGTTTGCCGGCTGAAAGTTACGTGAATCCGCGTTTGTAATGTAGTGGGTCAGACTGCCCAACGCCGTCTCTCGAGGATAGGTCACGGCTTCCAAGCCTTGTGCCAGCAGAGCAGCATTTTGGCCTGCAATCAAGCCGCTTGCGATCGACTCGGCGTACCCTTCTACGCCCGAAATCTGCCCGGCAAAGAAGATCCGCGGATCAGATCGCAACTGGAATGTAGGCAGCAACAAACTCGGTGAGTTGATGTACGTGTTGCGGTGCATTTGGCCGAAGCGGAGGAACTCGGCCTTCTCCAACCCTGGGATCATTCGTAAGACTCGAGCCTGATCTCCGAACTTCATATGGTTCTGGAATCCGACCAGGTTGTAACTGTCTGCTCGCTGGTTCTCTTGCCGCAACTGTACAATCGCGTACGCCCAATGCCCGGTTTTCGGATCGTCCAGTCCGGCCGGTTTCATTGGGCCAAAGCGCAGCGTGTCTCGCCCACGCCGCGCGATCTCTTCAATCGGCAAACAACTTTCAAAGAACGGTGTTTTGTCTTCCGGAATATGCGGCTCGTAGAACTCGGCTTTGAGCAGAGCATCAATGAATGCTTGGTATTGGTCTTTTGTGAAAGGACAATTGATGTAATCGTCGGTCCCGTCGATCGACTTGTCCCAACGTGAAGCCCGGAAGGCAACAGCCATGTCGATAGAATCCGCGGCAACGATCGGGCTGATGCTGTCGTAGAAGAAAAGGCGGTCAGACCCTGTCACTCGGCTAATGTCTTGCGCCAGCGCGTCACTGGTCAACGGGCCCGAGGCTACGATCACTATAACTTCTTTGGGGATCTTAGCGACTTCTTCCCGACAGACTTCAATAAGTGGATGATGTTCGATGACCCGGCTGATCTCAGCCGAAAATACTTCTCGATCCACTGACAGTGCGTGCCCGCCCGGCACACGAGCCACCTCGGCGGCCTTCATTAACAGCGACCCAAGGCGGCGCATCTCCTGTTTCAATAGCCAAGGGGCCGAGTTCACTTGTTCACTTTTAAGCGAGTTACTGCAGACTAATTCCCCGAAGTTGTCGGTCTGATGAGCCGGCGTCCGCCGATGCGGCCGCATTTCGTAGAGCGTGACGGGCACACCAGCCTCAGCGGCCTGGAACGCAGCTTCACAACCTGCTAAGCCAGCGCCAATAATGTGAACTCTGTCCATGCTAAACCCGGGCAGCAACCCTACGCCATACGTTTTGCCAGGCGTCGAGCCCGCAAAAACGAACCAACACCGAAGAACAACATGAGCAGTCCGAATGGCAGCGCGAAGCAGAGCCTTCCAAAACTTTGCGCTTCGGTTCCGAGCGTCTGGTAGTACGTCCAGGCCTTCGAAAGCGCAGGCAATGCAAACACGAGAAAGATGACGCCGATAATCTGGTTCCACATCACTTGAGCGGGGCGGATCACCTGTGGCCCGACGTGTTTGACGAATTTGCGCGCCGTGATCACGTGCGGCGCTACATTACGGGCCAGTTTGTCGGGATCGATTCTCATGGTGACCTCGGCTAAGGCGATCAGTGGCCTTCGGCTTCTAAAAAGCGCTCGACTTCAATGGCAGCCATACAGCCAGCACCTGATGCCGTGATTGCTTGCCTATAAACGCGGTCCTGAACATCGCCGGCATGGAAGACACCTTCGATATTGGTTCGGGCTCCGCCGTGAGTCAAGATATAGCCGTCCTTGTCGAGATCAAGCTGCCCGTTGAAGGCCAGAGTATTCGGAATGTGGCCAATGGCCACAAAAAAACCGTCAACTTCGCGATCGTAAGACTCTTTCTTGACAACATCGCGCAATCGCACGCCAGTGACATGGCCCTTTGTGACGTCGTACACGTCTTCGACGACCGTGTTGGGTACAAACTTTATCTTCGGATTAGCCTGCGCCCGTTCGTACATGATCTTTGATGCTCGGAACGTAGCGCTGCGGTGAACCAGAGCCACTTCGCTGCCGAACCGACTCAGAAAGTTAGCCTCTTCCATCGCGGTATCTCCGCCGCCGATGACCATGATCTTCTTGTCTCTAAAGAAGAAGCCATCACAGGTTGCGCAGGAGCTGACGCCGTGACCGATCAGCTTCTGCTCGTTCGGCAGATTCAGCCAGCGTGCGGAAGCCCCGGTGGCAATGATCAAAGTGTGAGTCTCAATAATCTCCTCTTCATGCTCCAGTTCCAGGCGAAACGGACGCTTGTCTAAATGAGCTTTCTTGACGCGACCATGCCGGTATTCAGCCCCAAACCTCGTGGCCTGCTGCTTCATGTTTTCGACCAGGACCGGCCCCATGACGCCTTCGGGGAACCCCGGGAAATTTTCGACTTCGGTTGTGATGGAAAGCTGCCCGCCAGGTTCGTGCCCTTCGAGCACCAACGGTTTCAGGTTCGCCCGCGCCGAGTAAATCGCAGCTGTATTTCCGGCGCAACCCGACCCAAGAATGACTACGTTATACATGTCTTATATAGGATGACAGCCCGAGTGAAACGACCCACTCACCTCTTGGATCCTATCATCCCGCAGGCGAATAAAGTACGAAACCTAGCCTTCTCTTGCTGCCTCTATTTAACTGAGAGGACACAATGGCAATCGAAGACTTGAAGAACAGCAAGATGATGGGGCATCTGCTCTCATCTTTAGAACAAGGCCAAGATATCGGCCACTATGGGCGGCTTACGTTTGTCATGGTAGGTCGGCACTTTCTATCTGAAGACGACTTGATTGAATGCCTGACGAAGGACCCGGATTGCAACGAGACCAAGGCCAAAGTTCTCGTGAAGCAGGTTATCGCACGCGGGTACAATCCTCCGAAGCCGCAACGAATTATGGAATGGATGGATCAGCAAGAGTTCCCGATCTGTCCTGATGTCGTGCAGCTAGGCTCATGCAACGTGTACCGCGATCTGACTTTTCCAGAATCGACTTACAACAAGATCTCGAACTATTACGAACAACAAGTGCAAGCTGAAGAAGCCCACAGCAGTACTTAACCTACTTAGACGCTTATCCGATAAGGTGGCGCGCTAGGTTATAGGCGAGGAAGGAACCGCCGAAGGCCAGCGCCAGCATATAGGAGAACTGGAAGATCGGCCACTTCCAACCGCCGGTCTCTCTTTTTACGATAGCTATGGTTGAGAAGCATTGCATGGCGAAGGCGAAGAACACGAGCAGTGAAACAGCTCCGGCAGGGCTCAGGTCCTGCCGAACCGCTTTTTGCAAACCCACTGATTCTTCGTCTCCTTCTATGCTGTAGATGGTGCCGAGCGTACCAACAATCACCTCGCGTGCAGCAAATGACGTGATGAGCCCGATGCCGATCTTCCAGTTGAAGCCGAGAGGCTTAATAACAGGTTCAACACTCTTGCCAACCATTCCGGCGTAACTGTTCTCCAAAGCGGGAGCTTTGCCATCCTTAAAGGGCAGATGCTCAAACCCCCACAAGAGAACGAGCACAAGAAGAATCACGGTGCCGGCACGGTGCAAAAACACTTTTGAACGGTCGAGCAGACGCAAGCCGAGAGACCGGAAAGTGGGCCAGCGATAAGGCGGCATCTCCAACATGAAGGATGAGCCGCGACTCTTAAGAACTGTTGACTTCAAAAGGCGGGCCACAATAATCGCTGTCACAAATCCAAGCGCATACAGACCCAACATCGAAGCGGCGGGCAACGAAAGAAAGTTCCCTAAGATGTGAACGTTGGGTACGAAGGCGGCGATGATCAACGTATAGATTGGCAGCCGAGCCGAACATGTCATCAAAGGCGCGATCATGATGGTGGCCATGCGGTCACGCTTGTTCTCAATGACGCGAGTGGACATGATGGCCGGGACAGCGCAAGCGTAAGCCGAAAGCAGCGGGATAAAAGACTTGCCCTGCAGCCCGAATTTTGCCATGGTTCGATCGGCGATTAACGCAGCTCGTGCAAGATAGCCGGAGTCTTCCAAAATTCCTATGAATAAGAAAAGAAGCAGGATTTGCGGAAGAAACACTATGACCGAGCCGATGCCCGTCCAGATGCCGTCGATCAAAAGCGACCGCCACAGCGTGTCAGGCAAAACGTGCTGCATCCAGCGACCTGATAACGAAACGGAGTGTTGTAATCCATCCATCAGGGGGCGAGCCCACGAAAATATGCTTTGGAATACTGCTATTACCACAGCCAAAAAGACCAACGGCCCAGCAACGGGATGCAGAAAGACGTTATCCAAGCGGCGCGTCCATTTAGGCGGGGCAGGAGCACGGTACGAGGCACGCATACCGAGATTCGCAGCCCATTGACGGCACTTCGGTACGTCCTGCAAAACGGGCAACTCGACCCGAAGCGGTGGTGCGCTGAGCTTTGCGGCAGTGCCCAGGAGAAACTGCTGAATACGGTCGATACCCGTACCTTTAGAGGCGCTAATCAGGGCGACTGGCGAATCAAGCTCAGCTGAAAGCGCCGCGACATCCACATCACCGCCACGAAGTTTCAGGTCGTCCTCCATGTTGAGGAGAACGAGAGTGGGCATGCCGAGACTCAAAATAGGAGCGGCTAATACAAGATGCCGACCGAGATTTGTGGAGTCGAGAATCAGAATGACTGCGTCGGGTTTTGGGAAATCTGGTCGGACGCCTTTGAGGACGTCGTGTGTTACTTGCTCGTCTTCAGCCCGCGGGTGAAGGCTGTAAATTCCAGGAAGGTCGACCAGGAACACTTCCTGAGTGCCCTTCAGTTTCGCCTTTCCCATGCGATGCTCGACCGTAACGCCAGGGAAGTTCGCCACTTTCTGGCGCAGGCCAGTTAGTCGATTGAATAGTGTCGATTTACCAGCATTCGGCGGCCCGACAACCGCGACAATGATGGGCCTTTCTTGTGGTTGCCGAGGTGGCGCGATAGAAGGGTTGGGCAGTAACCCGAGCCGTGGTCCGCGTTCGTGGGGACTGCCGTTCTCGTGGCAGCTGCTCATTTCATCACAATTAAATCAGAATCCGGGTCGCGCCGGACATAAACACGTGCGGCAGTATCGCGACGTAGTGCAACCTCGGAACCGTCTACTCGAAAGACCGTAGGACCCCCGCCTGGCGCAGTCCTGGATGGAATTACTTCATTGCCTGGCAGAAAGCCTAGCTCCATCAATCGCCGCGCGACATCCTCGGGAAGGTCCAAATGGTCTAAAATGCAACGCTGTCCATTGGGAAGGTCAGCCAAGGTCTGCGGACCATTTGGTCTGCTTGCGGCGCTCGCTTTCTTCTTGAAACCGAGTTGCATTTATCTCCAGTATCAATTGCATGTTCAAACCTGTCAAGGCTTGGCAGCCTACGTGCAGGAGCGACATCCTAATGGCGAACAAAGGCGTTCAATGGGATTGATGTAGCCGGACCGCATTTCGATGCTATGATCGACGTGTGCTGCGGGACACCTCGCACCCTCTTAGTTCTGCGACAGAACGCGAAGCATCGGGCATTTATTCCCGGCAGGAAGTATGTCGTCTCTTGCAGATCGAGCTTCGCCGTCTGCGTAGCTGGGAACGCCAGCAGTTAATTCCTGAAGCTACTGAGTATAGATTTCGTGACTTCTTAGTCCTGAAAACTATCGCAAAGCTCCGAAGGGAAGCGGTGCCTGTAAGGCGGATTCGGCAGGCGCTTGAAGCTCTTCGGCAGCGACTGCAGGGTGCACTCGACACCATGGACGATGTCCGTGTGTACCGGGAAGGCCGCCGGGTCCGCGTCCAAATCGGCAAGCAAAAGATGGAGCCGGTTTCGGGGCAGCTCGTTTTCGATTTTGCCGAGAACGAGATCGCCAAACTGCTGCAATTGCCTGGGTCGCAGAAGAGTACCGAGAAGCGACTCGCGGAAACGCTGCGCAACCGACTGGAGGCGGATCGTTGGTTTGAGCGCGGCTTAGAACTAGAGCAGACCGGGGCCTCGATTGACGACGTGATACAGGCCTACGTGAAGGCAACGGAGCTGGATCCCCATGCTGCCGGTGCGCTTGTCAACTTGGGGACTGTGTACTTCAATGGCCACGCTTGGGCCGAGGCAGAAGTGTACTATCACAAAGCGCTGCAGATTGACCCCAATTATCCGCTCGCACATTTTAACCTCGGCAACTTATACGACGAACAAGGCGACGCACAGGGTGCTCTCGAGCACTATCAGGCAGCGCTGAAGATTCAACCCAGATATGCAGACGTGCACTACAACTTGGCGCTGCTGCACCAAAGCTCGGGACAGGTGATGAATGCGGTCCGCCATTGGCGCGCTTACTTGAAACTCGACGGCAAAAGTGTTTGGGGTGAGATTGCGCGACGCGAGTTGCAAAAACTTGAAGCGTTGACGGTCGTTCCTGGGCGAGGCAGTGGCTCGAAGGTGACCGAGCTGCGAACAGAAATTAAGGTCTAGGGTGACTAGCTGCGCAGGGATTGTGCTCGCTGCTGGCGAAGGTCGTCGGATGGGTCGTTCTAAACAGATGCTGCCTTATGGTGGTGGCACCATGCTTTCACAATGCTTGTTGCAAGCTAGGGCCGCTGGATTCGAGCGACTGATTGTTGTTGTAGGCGCGCGAGCGCAAGAGGTGCAGGCGTCACTGTCAAGCGAGACCGATCTTGAGTTTGTGACGAACCTCGAATGGCAGTTAGGCATGGGATCGTCGATCGTTGCCGGCGTGAACCGCTTGCAGTCCCACGGCATCCAGCCCGAAGCAATGGCTATTCTGCTCAGTGATCAACCCTTAATCCGGGCCGATCAACTTAGCCGGATGCGAGCGAAGCTCCACGGCTCGGCCGCAGACATTGTAGCGGCGCATTACGCGGGGACTCTCGGTGTGCCCGCAATCTTCAAAGCCCGTGTCTTCGGGTATCTCAGTCAGCTCTCACCAGCAGAAGGCGCGCGCAAACTGCTTAGGAACTCGGGTTTGCATGTCGAACCCTTCGATCTTCCGGAAGCAGCAGTGGATGTAGATACGCTCGAACACTTCGAGAAGTTAAACCTACTTAGTGGCAAGTAACAGTTACACTGCAATCGCCTGCAGGAGGTAGATTAAAAACGCTATAGACGGAGTAATAGGTGAGATGAAACGAGAACCGATTACGGTTATCCCAGTGAGGGCTTCACTAGGGTTCAGCACGTAGGCGGGTTCTAATATGAACGCGGACACGGAAGGGACTCCTGGTGTGAGTCCCAATTAATAGAAAAGGTGTCCGATGAAGAAATTTAGCCAGCTCCATCGCAGGTCCGGAATGCTAATGGCCGGGATCCTGCTAACGATGGTGCTTACAACTCCTACGACTGCTCGGTCGGCAGCTCAAAATATCACTCAAGCGCACGCGGTCGGCAAAGGAGGCGGGACGCGAATCAAGAGTCCGAGCCAAGCTCAGTCAGACCAAATTCAGTATCATGGCGGGCCGATCATCTTGGGAACCAGCCATCTTTATTACATATGGTACGGAAATTGGTCCGGCAATAGTGCCACGTCTATTCTGACGGATTTCGCCAAAAACGTTGGCAGTTCGCCGTGGTTCAACATCAACACGACATACTCAAACAGCTCGGGTGAGAACGTCATTAACGCTGTCACCTTTGGCGGTGCTATGACCGACAACTACACGAGGGGAAAGTCTTTGAGCGATGCAGATGTTCTGCAAGTTGTGACGGCGCAACAGCCGACCGATACAAACGGCATCTATGTCGTACTTACGTCGGGCGATGTTGACGAAACAAGCGGATTCGGAACATCGTATTGCGGGTGGCACAATCATGCGACCATAAACGGACGTGATATTAAATATGCTTTCGTAGGCAGCCCTGACAGGTTTTCTTCTGCATGCGAAGCGCAGACAAGTTCCCCGAACGGAAATGCGGCGGCCGACGCAATGGTTTCAGTGATCGCGCATGAAGTTAGTGAGTCGGTGACTGACCCAGATTTAAACGCTTGGTATGATGCCGCGGGTGAGGAGAACGCAGACAAGTGCGCCTGGACCTTCGGGTCAACTTATCAAGCCTCAAACGGGTCCCTGGCGAACGTTCACTTAGGACGTGACTTCCTGTTCAACAGAACTGGGTTAATGAAGGTAGCGGCTATTGCGCGCTTCAATTCCTTCCAGCGTTTGTACTGCATACTGGCACGGCTATCAGCGAAGCAGATGCACCCAATCTGATGTTCGCCGCCGGGGACTTCAATCGCGATGGCATTCCTGACCTTTACGCAATCAAAGTTCGCAATACCGGCACCAACAGTGTAGAGGTGCACATATTGGATGGGTCGTCTAATTACCAGGCTCGGCTCTCGGATGTCGGGACTCCTATCAGCCAAGCCGACGCCCCTAATTTTGTATTCGCTGTCGGTGACTTCAATCGCGATGGCACACCTGACCTTTACGCGATCAAGGTTCGCAATACCGGCAGTGGAACGGTTGAGATTCACGTCCTGGATGGCGCGTCCAATTATCAATCGTTTCTCCTGCACACTGCGACGAGTATTACTGAAGCAGATGCTCCGAATTTAACCTTCTCTGTCGGGGATTTCAATCGCGATGGCGTCCCGGACGTCTATGCGATTAAGGTTCGCAATACCGGAACTGGAAACCTAGAGGTACACATCCTGAACGGCGTCCTATTATCAGACGCGCTCGTTGGAAATCGGCACCGCGATCACTGAAGCCGACGCGCCCAATTTTGTATTCGCCGTAGCCGATTTCAACCGGGATAATATTCCCGACCTTTACGCGGTCAAAGTTCGTAATACTGGGACTGGCACCGTAGAGGTACACGTACTGAACGGAATAGCCAACTATCATTAGCAAGGCACTTGCGGTGAGCTCGATTCGTGTAACCGAATGGGCTCACCAGCGATCTTCAGTGCCTTGAACTCCGTGATCACCGTGATTACGTCCGAGTGAGGCGGTTACAAAATTAACGATGATCTCAGCCGTTCTTTGCGGTTCACGCTGCAAAAGCAGATGAGGCCCGTCGAGCGCTGCGACAGTCATCCCTGGTTTGATTTGTCGAATCTTTTCCAGGCACGAACAACCTACTAACCGGTCCTGCTTAGCCCGAATATACAAAAGTGGGACGGCAACGTTGTTCAATGCTGTACTTGCGTCGGAAGTAAGCACCGCGCGAAGTCGAGCAACTAAAACGCTCGGCTGCACAGAAGAGATCACGTTTCGAACCGCCGCTAGTAAAGCGGACGGTGCACTTGGTCCAAGGAGCCACCTCTTCGCGACAAAGTGGGAGAGCGGCAAACGGATCATTAGCGGTATGAGACGGTTGGCAACATGCCGCTTCCAACCATTCACGGGACTTGTCACAAAACCTGCACATAGAATCAGGCCTTTCAGATTAGCCGGGTGATTCGCCGCGTACCTGATCGCGAGAGGTGTTGAAAACGATTCGGCGACCAGCACAAACGGATCTGAATCCGGGCATGCCGCGGACACGAATTCCTGCAAGTCCGAGTAAGAAAGATACCGCTCGGTGGGGTAGTGAACCGCCACTGTCTTGATAGATTGTGGCAGGGCCTTCACGAAGTCTGCAAATAATGTTCCGGTCCCGTCCATCCCGGGCAGGAGCACGAGAGTTAGCACGTCCAGCACCGAATCTCTCATATACTTATGCGGACGAAACACACTAATTCATTTTGCAAAGCTCAGTGTACTCAGTTACTTTGAAACCTTGTGAAACAAGCGGCCACAAACGGCGAACGCAGAGGTGGATGCATATCTACGACTCCTCATCGATAGGCAGATTGTTATCGGTACGCAGGCGTGTCAGCCGGAGTTCAGACTTTGTAAAGGGCTCGATCCTATCCAGCATTCGCGGCGACAACGTGCGTAGTCCGAGATCGCTTCGGTATCAGAGCTTCGAGAGAGCAGGATGTGCTCCATCGAAGCCGTCTGTGTTTTCAGTTCTCGACCGGCAGAAGCACTCTCTTGCGCCCCTGCGGCCGACAACCGCGTGGTCTGCTCTAACCAGAAGAGAGCTCGGGAAATCTGATCGATACCGCGTGCCTGCTCAGAGCTACCATGGCTAATCTCGTCAACTGCGGTCCGAACCGTGACCACGCTCTCGGTGTCACTACGGATTACAGTCGCAACCTCATCCAAGCGGCTTCCGCCCTTATGCGCGTTGACTACCGATTCTATTCGTGGGGACCAAACAGATGAAATGATCGGCTCAGGCTGGCGGCCCAATAAGTGGAGTTGTTTATGCCTGATTGCAAGCCAATCTGAGGTCCTCCGATGAATTCAAAACTGTACGGGCCACGACTCACGACCAGCGCTCCTTGATAGCGAAATAAACGTGCTCCGTTCACCTGATACATTCCTAGTCCTTCCACAAGGGTTGGTCCATGCCGAAGTGAGAGTGCATACGGCCCGATTTTCTTCAGAGGCGTAGAAGTGGTCGCTGCAAAGACCAGGAACGATCCCCTAGCTATGTCGCGGTTAGCGCCGATTACAGTCTTAGCGTCGGCTTCGAGGCTAATCGGAAACTTACCCGGACGGTCATAGTAGAGCGAATTTCCTGAGACCCAATCATTGGTCCCGGCTACTAGTGGCAAATGCCACCGCTGCACGGCTGTGCTGCCGGATATAGTTCCGCCACCAATATTTACGACATGAATCTTGTACATGATCGTGGCGTCCCATTGGGGAACTCCGTTTCTGTCAATAGACTGCCAGTTATAGAGAGTGACTCCGTCCTTGTTCAGGAACACGTTGTTGAACTGGAACACAGCCATATCCTGCTGACCAGCGCCTCGCCCAGAATCGCCTAGCGGCAGCGCAGTAGTTGATGCGAATCCTGTCTGCAATTGCATTGTTCCAACTGCTGAGTGTTCGCTTTGCGTCAGTGCTAGCGAAGGTAGCACCAATAAGACTCCAAGGAGCCTTCGGGATAGGGTGAGGGGGTTAGATCTGGTCATATGTGGGTTGCTCTTCCGAATACCGTCTTGGATCGCGGCGGCTAAGGAACATATCGAGCAACAGGCCGAAAGCTGGATCAGTTTTTTACTAGTTTTTTAAACTAAGCTTTCAGGTCGTTCGAGGGCCGAACGGCGCCTAGGACTCAGGTCTTGGTCAGGGTGATTTTGGAGCTTATAGCTGCAGGCTATTTAGGAGGGCTAGGCTTCTCGTCAAAAGTGATTTTTGAATCGACGCCGAACTGCTTGTAATTCAGGTATCGAACCACGATCCGAATGCGCTGTGCGCGAGAGCGGAAGAACAGCGTGTCGTCAGAATAAGTTTCGATAGGGAACGACCACTTGCCATCGAAGTCTCGACGAAATGTTGTGAAATGCGGGAAGAGATTCTGCTCGCGCAGCGTTTCGATTTGCGGTACAGGCTGCCCCTCGCTCTTGATGATTGACAAGTCGGACTCGCGAACCCAGATTAGACCCTCGAAGTAGCGATGCTCAGAGAAGATCTGCTTGGGTCGTAACTGTTCAACGAAGCATGGCGTACCCTCTATGATCTCTTCGCCTTTGTACCGGCCCTCATAAAGCGGTACCTCGTCGGGTGTCAACAGGAACGGATGCACATCGCGGATGTCTGCAAAATCCTGTTCAGTGAGCTTGATGCGCGTCAGCGTGTTGCGAGGCTGTCCGTCCACATTTTCATATCGAACATGGGTTGGTGAAAAGATGATGTCTCGTGCATCCCGATATTGACCAGTGACAGTGCCATGATCGTCGAATTCCTGAATGGTAACAGTCTGTCGGTACGTGTACTGGTCGCGAGCATGCTGGGTAGCGGCCTCCCGTTCGGCAATCTTCTTGAGTAATTGAGGAGGGGGATCCGCGGCCTGAAGTGGCCAACGAGGCAGAACCAGAGCCGATGTTACGATGAGGACAATGTTGCGGACCTTGCGTCCGTTTCTCATAAGCCTACTGTGTTCGTCCATAGTTTTGCCTGTTGCTGCGGCGGTTTACGGGGAACAGCACGAACATTCTCATTGGATCATGACGGCCGCTTTACCGGCCTGCTTGCTCGAATCCTTCTTCTATTTAGCTTCCGTATTTACGGCACCGCGTAATTGGTTTCATGACCGCTACCCGCGGCCAGTACAGGCTGCCCTGTTATGGATCTCCGCGCTGTTACCGTATCTGATACTAAGTCTCGGCACCGGTACATTCCACCGCAATTCGTTCACACTGGCCGTAATGCTGTTTGGTGTCGCCTCATTCTGGCATGCGTTTATGCCGCGACGGATCGCCTACGATGTTGGCTACCTCGTGGTGGTCGCGGCTCCTTTTATCTCGGGCGTGTTCAAGCGAATCTACATCTCTCCCGATCCTCATCTACATGCAGATGCACTCGCTCACGTGACATGGATTCGAGTCGCATTAATCGCGGTCTTAGTCCTGCGCGAGTGGAATCCCGGACCGTTCAGCATGTGGCCCACTCTGCGCGAATGGCGTGCAGGAATGGCTATGTATGCAGCTGCACTGGTACCGATTGCGCTGGTCGCTGCGTCGTTGCACTTCGTCGCTTTTGCACCAAGTAGCGGTCCGTGGTGGAAAATGGCGGGACTAGTGCTTGGTTATTTCCTCGGCACATTGTGGGTTCTCGCCGTTGGCGAAGAGCTCTTCTTCCGTGGGGTGATTTTGCGAGCTATGTTGACGCACTGGCCTTCCGCGGCTTGGGTGGCGATCCTAACCTCGTCAATTCTCTTCGGCTGCGCTCATCTTTGGTACAGAGCCTATCCAAATTGGCGATTCGCTCTAGTCGCCGGACTCGCTGGGATTGCTTATGGAATCGCGTACGTGCGGACAGGATCGGTACGCGCGCCTATGGTTACGCACGCTCTGATCGTTACTACTTGGAAAATGTTGTTTCGTTAGCGTTAACTGAGCTCGAGTGCATGCCGGAAATCGGCCAACAAATCTTCCCAGTCTTCAATGCCCACTGAAATGCGGACCAAGCCTTCAGTAATGCCGGCCTTCTCTAGGTCAGCGGCGCTCCACGCCGAATGCGTTGTACTGCGTGGATGGCAGCACAAAGTCTCGACTCCGCCCAAAGAGACCGCGTTACGGCCAAGCTTGATATGCCGCAAGAAGTCGAATGCAGCGGCCTTGCCACCGGCTAGATCAACCGAAATGATTCCGCCCGGGTAGTCGCACTGAGCGGCATTGATGCGAATCTGCTCGGGATTGTCGAACAGTGTCGGGTAGTACACTTTGCGGATCTTTGGATGACCATTTAAGCTCTCGGCAATACGCTGCGCATTCTTGCTTTGCCGATTCATACGCAATGATACGGTCGGCAGGCGTGTGTCGAGGATCCAGCATTCGTCAGGTTGAAGGATGTTGCCAAACAAGCTTCGTTTGCTTCGGATCTTACTCATCAACGCATCATCGTTCGAGATGACTACACCTCCGATGATGTCGCTGAATCCGCCGAGGTACTTAGTCGCCGAATATAAAGCGACATCCGCACCCAAATCCAACGGGTGCTGAAAGGCAGGACCCAGGAACGTATTGTCGACCATGACCAGCACTCGGTCAGTGGCCACTGCGGGTCCGTGACCATTGCCGTTGCCGGCGTATGTGGGCCGAAGTGATGCGACCGTGTCACAGACCTGCTTAATGTCCGTCATGACGATGGTCGGATTAGCGGGAGACTCGATCAAAACAACAGCGAGATTAGAAGCCGACCGGATGGCGCCATCAATGCCCGCCGTGTCACCAGCCTCCACTGGAATGCCGCGAATGCCGAACGGCTCCAAAAACGTTCGAATAAAGATCTGCGTCGCCCCATAAATCGGAACCGTATAGAGAATGGATTGCCCCGGCTTCAGAACGGCGAGCAGCGCGGTCATTATGGCTGCCATTCCGGAGTTGAATACCGCTGCCGAAGTCGCACCAGGTTCTAGGGCGCAGATCTGGTCCTCGAGTATCTCAGCATTTGGATGATTGAAACGCGAGTAGACCAGGTCCACACTCTCGCCCGGCGTCAACTGCCCGCGTCCACCCATCAGGTCAAACGCTCGTTCGGCTGCCTCAGGGCTCGAGAACACGTAAGTGGAACTGCGGAAAACAGCAGGCCGAGCCGAACCAACCGACAGCGCGGGGTCGAAGCCTCGGGTCAAGACATCGGTTTCAGGCCTAGTGGAGCGAGGGTGTTTGGAGATTGGCACGAAGAAGTCCCTAGATCCAGTGTAGTGACCTTAACTCAGATCTTGAATTGACGCGACTAAACTTAATCCGATGTCTTGACTAAGCAGTTACTTTGGGAGCGAACATCGATACGCGAAGGGTAAACTGAAGCTGCGAGACAAGCCCTTGCGGGCGCCAGGGAGGTGTTGCTTCAGGGGTCTTTCTTTGAGGTTAGTCTCGCTTTGGTGGGAGTTGCTCCCTGGCTTGATTCCAATAGTAGAATATGAATTCCAGGAATGCAAGCTTTATTTATACGCAAATGCAAATTTTTGGTATCTCGCTCATGAGCAAGCTAAGCTTTTGAAGAGCGCGTAAGTGAGCTTAATGCGAATAACCCTTTTAGGATCTACGGGATCGATCGGCGTGAGTACCTTGGACGTGGTACGCCAAAACCTGCTGGAGTTCGAAATACACGCTTTGGTAGCCGGACGGAACTTAGACGTCCTCTGCTCCCAAATAATGGAATTTCGGCCTAAGGTGGTCGTAGTAGCGGATCAGAATACGCTTGACGCCCTCAATCAGCGCCTTGTAGACATCCCTCTCAATCGACGTGATTGGCCGGAACTCTCGGCTGGTCCCCGGGCTAGGGTCCTGGCCTCAACTGCCAACGAGGTCGACTTCGTAATGTCAGCTATCGTCGGCGTAGCCGGTCTGGAGGCAACCTACGAAGCAATTTGCGCTCGCAAGCGAATTGGCCTCGCAAACAAGGAGGTACTGGTCGCAAGCGGGAAGCTTGTTATGGATGCCGTGAAACGCTACGGAACCGAATTGATACCGGTCGACAGTGAGCACAATGGTGCACACCAATGTTTTCGTGCCGGCACTAGGAACGAGGTGACGAAGCTGCTTCTGACGGCATCGGGCGGTCCATTCCGTGATGTTCCAGCCGACGCGCTCTGGCACGTGACGCCTGAACAGGCTCTGAATCACCCGACTTGGCGCATGGGCAAGAGAATCACGATCGATTCTGCGACTCTCATGAATAAGGGATTTGAAGTGATTGAGGCCTGCTGGTTGTTTAATTTACCCCCCTCTCAGGTGGAGGTGGTGGTACATCCCCAATCGTCGATCCACGCTATGGTGGAATTCGCCGACGGCAGCGTTTTGGCCCAGATCTCGGCCACAGATATGAAAATGCCAATCCAATATGCGATGACTTATCCAAGGCGAGAGGATGCCCCGGTGCCGCGGCTGGATTGGTCACAGGCGCGAACTTGGACGTTTGCGCCCCCAGATCTTCGGAAGTTCCGACTTCTCAAACTAGCCTATGAAGCTCAGGAAGCGGGCGGTTCAGCTACATGCACCGTGAACGCCGCGGACGAAATTGCAGTAGAAGCCTTTTTAGCGGGTCAGATCCCGTTTCCAGCAATCGCTGAGACGGTCGAAGAAACACTAGCTCGGCAGCCATCTGGCGAACCGGCGACAATAGGTGAAGTAATTGAGAACGACTTGTCAGCACGCGACTGTGCTCGGCATGTTCTCGCGGAGTTGGCGGACCGGCGTCGGACCACAGTTTAAGGATCTAAATCGCATTAGGGCACTCACGCAATTTGAACCGAACGGAAACTTGGGGCGTCGAATCATTGTTGATGCTCTTTTGAACATCAACTTCGGTATAAGCTTTGTGGGCGGACGGATACAGAAATCAGCTCTTAGCAAACCAGGAAGGGAATTGATTTAAGCGTGGCGTGGGTACAACCATTATTTTGGGTTTTGATTCTTCTTGGAATCATGATTTTGATCCACGAATTGGGGCACTTCTGGGCTGCTCTTTCGGTGGGTATCAAGGTTGAGACATTTAGCATCGGGTTCGGGCCACGACTGATTGGTTTCCGACGAGGGGAGACGGATTTCAGGATTTCGGCCATCCCCTTTGGCGGTTATGTCCGTATGTTGGGTGAACAGCCTGGCGACGAACCTACAACCGATCCTAGAAGTTTTCAGGCGAAGACACGTTGGCAACGTGCTTTCGTAGTCATCGCGGGTCCGGCGATGAACATTCTGCTCTCGCTGGCGATTATGACCGGCATCTTTATGACGGCCTTCAACAAAGAGGTCGATTCGACAAATCCAGTCATCGGTAACGTAGCGCCGGGTTCTCCAGCTGCCCAAGCCGGTATTCAGGCGGGCGATCGAATCGTTTCTGTGAATGGCCGGCCCAATCCAACCTGGGAAGACGTAGTCACCCAGGAGATGTTGAATGCCAATACCCCACTGAACGTGGTCTTCGAACGCAAGGGCGTAAAGCACACTGCCCAAGTCACTCCGAAGATGGACGCCAAGCAGGGCATTGGAATTGCCGGATGGACAGGAGATCCGGACGTGCAACTCGGCGACATCAGTCACGGTTCTCCGGCCGAAGCCGCAGGTCTTCAACGCGGGGACCTGCTAATAAGTGTGAATAATCAAGCAGTAATTTCGCCGGCTACGGTCCAACAGGTAGTTGCGCACTCTACCGGCCATCCCGTGGATTTGATTGTGCTTCGCCAGGGACATGTAACGAAGTTCAACGTAACGCCGGCGCCTACTGGGGATCGAAAACTGCCGTTCCGGATCGGTGTCGCGCTAAGCCGGCGAGGTGAAATAGTTAGGCTTCCCTTTGCGTCGGCTGCGGTCGAATCTGTCCGATTTAATGTCAAGAACGGGACCATGATCTTCCAGGCACTGGGCAGCCTTATCGAGCGGAGGATCTCGGCCAGGTCCATGTCTGGCCCGATTGGGATGGCTCCGATGGCGAGCGAAGCAGCGCATGAAGGACCGCTCAGCTTTTTGTTACTGATGGCTGTTGTCAGTCTGAACCTGGCCATTTTGA
This sequence comes from Bryobacteraceae bacterium, assembly GCA_965214005.1. GTDB lineage: Bacteria > Acidobacteriota > Terriglobia > Bryobacterales > Bryobacteraceae > Bog-105. The sequence continues at coordinate 4,789,548 of CBDCAQ010000014.1, read as the reverse complement.
ATCTGCTTCCAATTCCAATTCTCGACGGTGGCACGCTGCTGATGCTTGCGGTTGAGATGATACTTCAGCGTGATCTCAGCCTGCAGGTGAAGGAAACGGTTTTCAAGCTCAGCTTTGTATTCTTAATGGCCGCGGTTGTGTTTGTGATCTACAACGACATCAGCAAAATCATCACAAACGGATAATTGATTTACTGAACTCGTAGCACCAATAAATCGCAGAGTTCCAAGTACCGGGCGGTCCATTCCTCCGCTCGCGGGTCTTGCTTCTGGGCTTTCCGGCGATTCCGCTGATATAGCCCGCTCTGAAGCGCGTAGGTGCGGTTTTGCGCAGACCATAGGTCCACCGCGAATGGCATCTGCCGCACAATTTTAAGCGCTTCCTGCAGATCAACGAGCTTTTCGATGTTCGCTGGATCGGCTGCAAACTTCCCGCTCAGATGCTCGATCCGTTTTCGCAACGAGAACTCAAGAGTTGTGCGATCAATGCTGATTTTGCTGGCTTGGGCCTCAGCCAAAAGATTGTTGATCCTTGCCGCATCCAGCTCAAGACTCGAACAGGCACGGCGCAGCAGCGTGTTTAGCGCAAATTCGATTGCCGTCGAAAATTCGCGCGGTGTTGGTGTACCAAGTCCCGCCACAAACCTGATGAGCGCAGAATGATTCTCGTATAAATGCAGGTATGCGCTCTCCGCATCGCCCATTGCTGAGGACAGAATCGTATCTAGAATGCGCCGTTGTTCATCGCGAAACAACGATCGAAGCGAATAGACTTTGTTGTCGAATCGCCTGTCCAGTTGCCGAACCACCTCGGGAATATCCACGCAAGCAAAGGCGTCGCCAATTGCTTTCAGAATCTCCGAATACGCGAGGTCAGCATTAATTTGCTGAACGCCGCCCGCAACGTTGTGATCACCGAAATGGACCACCCAAAACATCAGGTCTTCTGATTCCTGGGTCACTTTTGACGTGAAGCGGGCTTTCCCGACGCCCATGCGCATCCTGCCTGCCTCGCGGAGATGGTAATCGAGCCGCTTCACCGTATAGGAGAAGATATCGGTGCGTTCGCCGTGTGGCGAAAAGAGCGAAGTGATCGAATAATGAGCGCCCACCTTTTCCAGGTCGATAATAGAAGGCTTTACAACTCGGCGATATATGTCGGCGCCGTTGCCTTGCTCAGCAACGTTGCTGCGAGCAGCAGCCAATAAGTGCAGGAAGGACTGTTCGAAATTATCGCCGAACAGCTGTTCCGCCAATTGGACAACACGGCCCGCGTACTGGATAACTTGGACGGTTTCAATGCCTGAAAGATCGTCGAAGAACCAGCCGCAACTGGTGTACATCAACATTGCGTGGCGCTGCAATTCCATCAGCTTCCACACCGCCACTTGTTCGTCAGCGTTGAGCGGACGCGCGAAATGTTGCTCGCCGAAGCGGTCTCGAATATGAGGGGAGCGATCCAGCAAGACGTGAATGTAACTGTCACGCGCAGCCCACGGATCTTTCAGCAGTGTTGCGCCAAGCTTTTCAAATTCCAGACACACGGCATCGCGCAGCCAATCAAGAGCATTGCGAAGCGGTCCACGCCACTCCTGATTCCAACCAACTCGGCCCGAGTTACAGCCGCAGTTACTCCGCCATCTTTCGACGCCGTGAATACAACTCCATGAAGTGTTTTCGAAGATTTGAACTTCGCAATCGGGCGGATGCTTTTCGAGAAACTCTCCGTAGTTAGTAAGTTTGGCTAACTTCTTCGACTCAACATACTCCAACGCATAAGCTAGAGCCATTTCGCCATGCTTGTGGTGATGGCCGTAAGTCTCGCCGTCTGTGGCGATGTGCAGCAACTGAGGCCAGGTGCGGGCACCCGAAGCAGATCCCAGTAAACGAGTAGCAAACTTCTCGCCATTCTCGAGTAGCTTTTCAAAAGCGACCGATTGCGAGACCGGGCCGTCATAGAAGAATAAGTTGATCGACCGCCCGCTCGGAAGTTCCAACAGATAGGCTCGGCTCGGATCAATCTTTGCACCTGATACATCGCGCCATTCTCCGCCCGCAAGAGGACGAAATGCCTTCGCTTGATTGGGTGCGAGAACCGCGAATGCCAGGCCAGCCTTGGACATCAAGTCCAGAGATTCAAGGTCGACCGCCGTTTCCGGTAACCACATGCCCTCAGGCAATCGTCCAAACCGGCTGACAAAATCCTCGAAACCCCAAATGATCTGAGTCTTCTTATCCCGGCTGTTTGACAAGGGCAGGATGCAATGGTTATAGGCTTGCGCCATCGCGGAGCCATGCCCGGAGAACCGCTTCTGACTTTGCTTGTCTGCTTCGATCAACCCATGATAGGTCTCGGAAGCATGTTCAGCGGCCCATGATAATAAGCTGGGACCGAAGTTATAGCTAATTCGCGAATAGTTATTTACGATCTTTCGAATGTACTTATCTGTGTCCAGGATGCGAGCGGCCAGATTAGGAGCGTAACACTCAGCGGTGATTCTTTCGTTCCAGTCGTGATACGGATAAGCAGAGTCTTGCAGCTCTATCTGTTCCAGCCACGGATTCTCGCGCGGCGGTTGGTAGAAGTGGCAGTGTATACAGAGATAGTTCATTCAGTGGTCGTTTAGTGTCAGCAAAAGGGGCGCGCACGATCAGACCCCTCCTTCAATGTAGAGGAAGGGAAATGGTAAAGACAGCTCCGGAACTACTCTCCCGATTCGAGGCGACAACACGCCCCCCGTGCTTCTTCACAATCGTCGCGACAATATGCAGACCGAGCCCAGTGCGAACCACCGTGTCGGTCTTAGTTGATACATTCGGGCGAAAAATCCGGCCTAACAGCTCTTCTGGAATACCCGGTCCATTGTCAGCGATCGTGATCACTAGCTGATCATCGGCAAGGTTTCCAGCAATCTCGACCTTACCCGGACGCTTTAGCGCCTGAGCTGTGTTGAGAAACAGATTGATGAAGACGCGCTCCCAATCCTTCGCGGCACCGGGAAGGTAAATCACGTCAGAAGGGTAATCGCACACGTAATTCATCTTTGCTTTGCGGGATGCAGTGCAATAGTCAGTAACTGACTGCATGGCGTCGTATATCACCCCGGACAGAGTAGGCTTTCGATCCGGGATGGCGCCCAGCAATCGCTTACCCCGAGCGACGCTCCGAGACAGGGTGGCCGCCAGCGGTTTCCAGTTTGCATCGTCACTAAGAAGTTCGGCTGCTTCCGTAATGGTCTCAAACACGTTGTTTAAATCGTGAATGAGAGTCTCGTGATTGAGGTCGGGATCGAGAACTTCGTCCATGTTAGGACCGATTTCGGCGACAGAGATATTCAAGCAGCTATCTGTCGGAGCGTTTCGTAGAATTCCGGAAATGAAACGGACGCTGCTTCAGCGTCTTGAATCGAGCAGGGACCGTCAGAGGCAAGAGCAGCAACCGAAAAAGCCATAGCAATTCGGTGATCACCAAACGAGTCAAGCTCAGCCGCACGCAAAGCTTGGCGCCCCGGCACATGGATTGAATCAGTGGTCGTGGTAACCGTCACACCCATGCGTCCCAGGTTTTCAGCAACCGTCTCGATCCGGTCCGTCTCTTTGACCCGCAATTCACCCGCATCTCTAACGATCAGACCTTCATTACTCAGTGCCCCCAGTACGCACAGAATTGGAATTTCATCAATCACGGCGGCGGTAGTCGGACCCTCGATCACACCACCACGAACCTTCGACGTCTTGATCTGGAGGTTGCCGATCAACTCACCATTGACCTGATCGATCTGAAGAACTTTGATTGACGCGCCCATTCCACCGAGGACGTCGAGGAGTGCGGTGCGAGTCGGATTTAGTCCAACGTTCGTGATGATTAGGTCCGCCTCTCGCGCGATTAACGCGGCAACGATAAAGAATGCTGCTGAGGATAAATCGCCCGGCACGATGAGGTCTTTGCTTTTCAGAGGAACGCCGCCGCGTACACGCACAATTCGGCGCTCGACCACGATATCAGCACCAAGTTCCCGCAGTGCAACTTCAGTGTGGTCACGAGTGCTGGTAGTCTCTCGAACCACGGTCTCCCCGTTGGCAAACAAGCCAGCAAGCAGGATGCAACTCTTTACCTGCGCACTGGGCACGGGAGTTTGATAGTCGATAGCCTGCAGTGCCGAACCGTAAATGGTTAAGGGAGGAAATTGGTCGGCCATCGCGTCAATGCGTGCGCCCATTGCCCGCAGAGGCTCGATAATTCGCTTCATCGGTCGCTTGGCCAACGACTGGTCGCCACTGATTTCAGTGGTGAACGATTGTCCCGCGAGAATGCCGGACAACATCCGAATGGTTGAGCCAGAATTGCCGGCATCCAAGTAATGTTGGGGCGGAACTAAGCTCTTCATGCCTTTGCCATGGACGGTCAGGATCTTGCGATCTTCCTGTTCACCGAAGTCGTAACGCGCTCCCAGCAGTTCCATGCACTTCAGCGTCGATTGACAATCCGCACCGGTCGAGTAGTTCAGTATGCGGGACGTCCCTTCCGCTATGGAGGTCAACATCGCGTACCGATGTGAAATGGACTTGTCGCCTGGAACACTGATGGCGCCGTGGATCGAACGCGCCGGGGAAACTTGCTCGAGCATCGAACCTGTATTGTAACGTCGAGCCGGAGTTAATCGCTGGTGCAAAATAGGACATCTCAGTCATGCAATCCTTGTGGCGGTTCCGTCCTCTCCCTGTTGCACTCACATTCTTCTTCGCACTTGCAGGATTGCCGCGGGTTGCATCCTGCGCCCATCCGTTTACCATTGCCGATGTTATGAGCGCTCCATTCGCTTCCTCACTGCTGGCGTCGCCTAAGGGTGACAAAGTCGCTTGGCTCATGAACGAGCAGGGTCGCCGGAACGTTTGGGTGGCAAGCACACCCGACTGGAAAGGGAAGCGCTTGACCGCGTTCAACGAAGACGACGGACAGGAGATTGCCGATCTTTGCTGGACTCCGGACGAAGCGCAACTGCTGTTTGCGCGCGGTGGTGATTTTGAGAATGGTCATGATAATCCGAATCCGGCGCTCACCAGTCAGCGTCCCGATCAGTCCGTGTGGACGGTTGCACTAGACAGTTCGCCAGCCCGCAAATTAACGGAAGGTCGCGCTCCTGCAGTCAATCCAAACAACAGCACAGTAGCGTTCGTCCGCGGCGGCCAGATCTTCACGATGAACATTGCGGGTGCGGACGTCGTCAGCGCGGTCAACAGCAAAGGATCAGCAAGTCACCTGCGCTGGTCGCCAAACGGAAAGTACTTGGCATTCGTGAGCGACCGTGACGATCACAGCTTTGTTGGCCTCTATGAACCCGTGGCGAAGAAACTACAGTTCATCGACCCATCCGTCGACACTGACATCGACCCTTCGTGGTCACCAGACGGAACAAGTATCGCTTTCATTCGAATAGCTGCATCGCATCATGACTTCGCGTTCGGCCCTGAGCGGGAAGGTCAACCTTGGTCCATCCGCGTCTACGACATTCAGTCTGGTACCGGGCGCGAATGGTTTCATGCCAGTCCCGGGGTCGGAAGCGTGTATCACGCTGTGAACTCGAAAGAGCAGTTGCATTGGACCGAATCAAACACGCTCATTTTCGCTTGGGAGCGCACCGGTTGGTGTCACTTGTACCGTCTCGTCAGTGAAGGTGCTAACCCGGTCGAGTTGAGTTCCAGCACTGGCGAGGTAGAACACGTCGCCGCCAGCGCGGATCGCAAGTGGATCTACTTCTCAGGCAATTTCAGCAATGGCGACGGAACCGATATCGATCGGCGTCACATCTGGCGCATTTCGGCCGACAGCAACAGTGCCCCGCTCGCGATTACGAAGGGTACAGGAATCGAAGTAGAGCCGGTTCCGCTCAATGGCGAGTCGGTTGCTTACCTTGGTTCGGGTCCGCGAAAGCGTTTAGGCGCTTATGTAAAGAACGGCGCTGGTCAGAGCACGGACTTGGCACCCGACGCTGTTCCGACAGAATTTCCGGCGGAGGCGTTGGTCGATCCGCAACCAGTCATGATCTCCGCGGCTGACGGGATGGCTATTCACGGTCAGTTGTTCATGCCGCCTGCAAACTCGACTACGAACAAGGAAACAAAGCACCCCGCGCTGTTGTTCTTTCATGGGGGATCCCGGAGGCAGATGCTCTTGGGATTTCACTATATGTATTACTATTCGAACTCCTATGCGCTGAACCAATACTTGGCTAGCAAGGGCTACGTCGTTCTGTCGGTGAACTACCGCAGCGGCATCGGCTACGGCCTAAACTTTCGTGAAGCGCTGCAGTATGGTGCGACCGGCGCCAGCGAGTACAACGACGTGATTGGTGCGGCACTTTACCTGAAGGGTCGGCCTGACGTGGATAGTTCGCGCATTGGCTTGTGGGGCGGATCTTATGGCGGCTATCTCACCGCGCTCGGACTAGCTCGAGCTTCGGACCTCTTCGCGGCAGGTGTCGATTTTCACGGCGTGCACGACTGGAACTTAGAAATTCCAACCTTTGCGCCTGCTTACGATTCCAAGGCACAGACCGATGCTGCCCGAGTAGCCTTTGAATCCTCGCCACTTGCCTCAGTCAGTAATTGGCGCTCACCGGTTCTTTTGATCCACGGCGATGACGACCGTAACGTTCCGTTTACCGAAACCGTTCGTTTGGTTGAAGCATTGCGGGCACACCACGTGGACTTTGAACAGCTAATCTTTCCCAACGAGATCCACGACCTTCTTCTACATCGCGACTGGGTCAAAGCCTATGAAGCGACCGCCGACTTCTTCGCTCGCAAAATGCCAGACAAGCAATGACCGCCCGGAAGGCGATAAAACGAGCCAAGTAGCTAGCTGACCGCCACTGCTTGTTGTTTCCAGGCATAGAGCGGATACCGCTCGGTAAGGGCGACTACCCGCCGCCGCACGTCCGCGATCGCTTCGGGCGACTTTACGTTGTCGATCACGTGGCCGATCATCTTGCCGACTTCTGTCATATCGGATTCGGTAAAGCCACGAGTTGTCACCGCCGGGCTGCCCAGCCGAATGCCACTCGGATTCAACGGCGGATTCACGTCGAACGGAATCGCGTTCTTATTAGCTGTAATGTACGCTTCGTCCAGAGCCTTCTCGGCTTCTTTACCCTTCACACCCTTCGCGAAGACATCCAAGAGCACGATGTGCGAATCAGTTCCCCCACTGACAATGCGAAAACCCTCGTGCGTCAGTGAAGCAGCTAGCGCTCGCGCATTGGCAAGAACCTGTGTCTGGTAGATACGAAATTCCTCTGTTAGTGCTTCCAAAAACGATACGGCCTTTGCAGCGATTACATGTACCAGCGGACCACCCTGCGCGCCCGGAAAGACAGCTTTGTCGATGGCCGGTCCGAACTTTTCCTTTGCCAAAATGATTCCGGATCGAGGGCCTCGTAGAGTCTTGTGCGTCGTCGACGTCACGATGTCCGCCTGCTCGCAAGGGTTTGGATAAACACCCGCAGCAATCAAGCCGGAATAGTGAGCCATGTCCACCAGGAACACGGCCCCAACAACGTCCGCAATCTGCCGGAACCGCGCAAAATCGATGATCCGCGGATAAGCACTGGCGCCCGCAATAATCAGCTTGGGCTTATGTTCCTCGGCCAGCCGCGCTAATTCTTCGTAGTCGATCAGCTCGTCCTCACGACGAACGCCGTACGGCACGATCTTGTACAGCTTCCCTGAAAAGTTCAGATGATGGCCATGGGTCAAGTGACCACCATGCGACAGGTTCATCCCGAGAATAGTGTCACCCGGCTGCAGCACCGAAGCGTATGCTGCCTCATTCGCCTGCGACCCGGAATGTGGCTGAACATTGGCGTACTCGGCCTTAAACAGTTGCTTTGCACGATCACGAGCCAGCTGTTCCACCGTGTCAGCGAATTCGCATCCGCCGTAATAGCGTTTTCCTGGATAGCCTTCGGCGTACTTGTTGGTGAACACGCTGCCCGTTGCCTCCAGAACAGCTTCTGAAGTGAAGTTTTCACTAGCGATTAGTTCAATGCGGGTGTCCTGCCGCTCAAGTTCCTTCTGAATGGCGTGATAAATGTCTGGGTCCGTCTCCGCGAGGGTCCGCGCCATACGCTGCTGGTCATTCATCGTGTTCTTCTATTGTCTCCCAGCCGCGACCTAGCCGTCGTGCTCCGTAGAAGAACCGACAACGTTGCCGGTTCTCCGCACAAAGCGTTAGTCCTTCAGCCCGCCTTGCGTTACATTTGCTGCCTTCAACGCCGTGGCCACGTGCGTAACTCGGCGGCCCTGGAAGTTAGCTACTTCCAGATCGTCAGCCGTCGGCGGTGTGTTCGCCTGACCGGAAACACTCGAAGCTCCGTAGGGAGTGCCCGCTCTAAAGAGCACCGGATCCGCATAGCCAAGAGGAACAATGATCAATCCAAGGTGAGCAAGCGGATTGTACAGAGAAATCAATGTCGACTCGTTGCCGCCGTGTGTGGATGACGTGGACGTAAACACACTTCCTACCTTGCCGTTTAGCTTGCCCTGAAACCAGAGTCCACCCAGCGAGTCGATGAAGGCTTTCAGTTCCGCACTGGAATTTCCGAAGCGCGTCGGCGTCCCAAAGATGATCGCGTCGGCCCACTCTGCATCGTCTAGTGTGGGAGTTCCGTACGTGCTGGTCATCCGGACGCTGCTTTCCTTCCAGCCCGGCGCCTTTGCCATTACTTCGTCGCTCACAATGTCGCCGACCCGACGAAGCCGAACCTCAGCGCCGTTCTTCTTCGCTCCCACAGCAATCTCTTTTGCCAAAGCTTCGGTTGATCCGTTACGCGAATAGAACGCAATTAGTACGTTAGTTGCCATGATCTCCTCTTGGGGTGAAACGTGTCTCCACACACAAGATGCCTTCGTCGCCCAGAGTTATGCAACTAAGATCTAGAATCCGGTCTAATTCTTTGATTCCGGTAATGACTTCAAAGCTAGACCTCGGGCAACCGACGTAAACTCGTCGCCCGTGCGGATTCGATCCGCTCCAAACCGGCTCTCAAATATCCGTCGAACCGCTGGGACAAAGGACGACCCACCTGTTAAGAACACCTGATCAACCGCTGTAGCTGCAACTCCCGTCTTCTGAAGTAACGCGTCCACCGCGCCTTCGATGAGTCCCAGTTCCTCTGAAATCCAATCTTCAAACTGATCGCGTCTCACTTCCGCTTCAAGTTCCAGATCACCATCGTGAAAACGAAACACGCTCCGATCGGCGTGCGATAGCGTAATTTTGACCCGCTGTACCGCTCGGTGAAGCTGATATCCCAGATCGTGGTTGACCAAATAAAGAAGCGCTTGAATTCTTTCTGGCTCCAGCGCCTGAGCCTTGACACTACGAATCAGGTTCAGCGTCTCTTGCGTTCTGAGGAACGACAGATGATGCCAACGCTCTAGCTTGTGATAGATCCAGCCGGGTACGGGAAGCGTTTTCTCGCCTGACTGCAGCATTGTGCCCGCACCCAGCTCCGGCGAAACAAGATGACGAATGATCCTTGCATCAAACGCGTCGCCGGCTAAGCCAAGCCCCTCGTTCCCGAGCAGGTCTTCCGGCCTTCGACCACGCTTTCGGATCCCCGGACCAACGCGCAACAGTGAGAAGTCACTAGTGCCGCCCCCGAAATCTCCAATCAGAATGAGCTCATCGTGATCAAGCGTTGACTCATAATAGTAGGCTGCCGCCACGGGCTCGAATTCGAACTGGACGTTCTTGAAACCGGCAAGTTCCAAAGCCTTCTGAAGACGCCCAACTGCATAATCGTCATCTGCTGCCGACTGCGATCCAACGAAGCGGACCGGCCGCCCAACTACCACGTCAGTCATCGGCAAGCCGAACTGCCGCTCAGCTTCGACTCGAATATCACGCAGAATGTTGGCGATCAGCTCCTCCAACAGAATGCGCCGGCCGAACACCTCCGTGGTCTGCAGCGCTCTGCTCGACAAGAACGACTTTAAAGATTGGATCAGACGCCCCGTGTCATCGGCGTCCAGGTATTCATCAATGGCACTCGGTCCCGACCAAGACTTGATAGATACCACCGAGCCTTTATGAACGCGTTCCAAATAGAGCAGCGAACGATACGACTCGGTCATGCCTCCGCTATATGGAAATCGAGCCAGCTTGACGGTGCCATCCGGCGAAACGCTGGCAATGGAACTGTTCGTGGTACCGAAGTCAAAACCGATGGACATCAGTACCTGGGTAGTGCCCAGAAGACGAGCAACTACAATCGCCCTCGGCGTGGCTTCAGAACCCATAGGCCGCCGAAGAACGCGCCCAGCGCTCCAAACGTCAGCCACAATGCGCCCTTGAACGAGGACGCATTGGGGAAAGAATATGGACTGAGAAAGAAGCCTTTCGCCATCAGATACAGAACGATCGCCGTCCAGACCGGAAACAGATACTTGAATATTCGCGTAGCAGCGAAAAGGGTTGAGAGCAGCCCCACGATGGCCAACGTGAACAAGCCCTTCAACATGTCTTCATCGGTGAACGGAAGCATTCCGAGCTTCAAATGCTGGTGAGAAGTAGCCGCTACCAACGCGAGACCAAACAGAAACAGGCTCAGGATGAAGTGAAACAGATAGCTCCAGGTACGCAGCAGAAATCCAAAAGCCCGCAAAAACCCTGCCTCCCCCTTCAGCCGCTCTTAAGAATCGGCGATGCAGTCTGAAGAGCAAAACCGGTATTGTAACAGTCGGAATGACGTTTGCCGGTTCCGTTCGGCGGCTATCGCTACCTGTCTACGGCCGGGTTCTATACAGCATTCGCGGATACGCGATGGTTTCTCGGACATGATCGAGGCCACAGAGCCAGGCGACCAGCCGTTCGACACCCATGCCGAATCCGCCGTGGGGCACAGTCCCGAAGCGCCGCAAATCCAGGTACCATTCGAAGGCTTCACGAGGCAGCTTATGCTCATCCAATCTCTTTTCCAGCAGGGCTAAGTCATGAATCCGCTGACCACCGCCTACAATCTCGCCGTATCCTTCAGGCGCGATAATGTCCACACCCAGCGCCACTTCCGGACGTTGCTCATCCGGCTGGAAGTAGAAGGCCTTGATCTCAGTCGGATAGCGGTCAACGATAACTGGCCGGACGAAGTCCTGCGTCAAAAGCGTCTCGTCTGTGTTCCCAAGGTCACCACCCCACACAATCTCGCTGCCTTTTGCCTGCAGAATCTTGACTGCCTCGTCGTAACTCATGCGCGGAAACGGCGCAGCAACAGGCTCAAGCTTCATCACATCACGTTCTAGGACGCTTAGCTCTTCACGCCGGTTCTCAAGGACTCGTCCCACCACATACACAATTAACGCTTCAGCTACACGCTTCACTTCTTCGAGATCGGCATATGCCATCTCGGGCTCCACCATCCAGAACTCGGTCAGGTGACGCCGAGTCTTCGATTTTTCGGCTCGGAACGTGGGCCCAAAGCAGTAAACTCGGCCAAACGCCATCGCATTCGCTTCGTTGTAAAGCTGGCCTGACTGGGTGAGATACACCTTCTCGTCTTCGAAATAGTCAACTTCAAACAAAGTGCTGGTTCCTTCACAGGCTGCCGGCGTAAAGATGGGAGTATCGACCAGGGTAAAGCCATTGTTGTCCAGGTAGTCGCGAATCGACTTAATGACTTCATGACGAACCCGAATCGCCGCATGTTGGCGACGGCTTCGCAACCACAGATGCCGATGATCCATCAGGAAGTCAACGCCGTGATCTTTAGGCGTGATCGGATATGGGTGCTCTTCACTCACCCGCTGCATCACGTGTGCGTCAACAACGTCCAACTCAAACCCGCCACTGGCGCGAGCTTCTGCGCGAACCGTTCCAGTAATGCTGAATGAGCTCTCCTGCGTAAGCCCCTTCAACATCTCGAACGTTTCTTCCGGTAGTGCGCTCTTGACCGCAACGCACTGAATCGACCCGGTCCCGTCTCGCAAAATCGGAAACACAATCTTGCCCGATTTCCGTAAATTGTAAAGCCAGCCTTGAACAGTGACCAGTTCGCCAGTGTGCTGCCCAACGTCAGCTATACGTATGCTCACGGCCGCAGATGATTTGATAGCAGATGTTTCGATACTCATAGCTACTGCTTTAGTGTATGCAGCCGCCGTAAGGCCGTGTCACAGGACCCGGCCATTATGAGGAATAGAAGGCCGCGTAGCCGATAGCACTTTGTGGGAACCATTGACGCGTGGTCAGTGTCTCAGTCAACATGCGACGCCCACTGGCTGCCCTGATTGCTCTTGCTGCATCTGTTTGGCTTCAGGGGGCGCCGCCGGCCGTTACGATTTACAACCAGGACTTCGCTGTTGTTCGCGAACTGGTTCTCTTGAACCTAAAGGCCGGCTTGAACCATGTCGAGTATGCCGGCATGACAGCGAATGCTGAGCCGGATTCCGTTATTCTTCGCGACCCTACAGGTAAGGCAACGCTGCAAATCCTCGAACAGAACTATCGGAACGATGTGGCTTCGCTTGGTCGGATGCTTGACCATTTTCAAGGAACCACCATCCAGTTCGAGCGGCCCAATGGGACCACCGTTACTGGCCGAATCATACGAGGTCAAACGACCATGCAATCGAATAACTATGGTCAGCAATTTCCCATCGAAAATCTGCAGCCCATGATCGAACTGGACGGCCAAATCCGTTTCGATTTGCCCGGCATTCCACTGTTTCCGAAAAATGCGGATAGGGACGGCGTCAATACGCTCCTCAAACCTGTTATGAGCTGGACCATTCGCTCCGATCGTCAATCGGCTGTCGATGCAGAGCTCGGGTATGTTACTGGCGGACTGAATTGGAAAGCTGACTACAACATCATTTCATCGGAAACTAACGATCGCGTTGACCTAATCGGCTGGGTGACGATAGCAAACCGCAGCGGCAAGTCGTTCCCGGAAGCTCAAATCGCTCTCATGGCCGGTGATGTCAACAAGGAAATGCTCGGGCAGAATGGCGCCTACAGAATTGGCGGAGTGGGTGGCATGATCGCCGGGGCAGGACCCATTGCTCCACCTGCCGTGACCGAAAAACCTTTCGATGATTACCACCTGTATAAACTCTCAAATCGAACGACGCTGCTTGACAATGAGACTAAACAAGTCGAGTTTGTCAGAGCGAATGGTGTGGCCACCAAAACGGTTTACATTTACGACGGGGCCGACTTCAGTCGATACGCGAACGTCTACAACGTCTTCGAACAGATCCGCAATATATCCGATTACGGAACGCAGATGACTCCCAAAGTTGCCGTTATGCGCGAGTTCGTCAATAGCATTGCCAACTCGCTAGGAATGCCTTTGCCCAAAGGGCGACTGCGATTCTATAGGCGGGACTCGGCTCATATTGAGTTCACGGGTGAGAACAATATCGACCATACCCCGAAAGACGAGACGATTCGCGTGTTAACTGGCGCGGCATTCGATCTTATCGGAAGCCGTAAGCGAACCACTTACCACAATGACTTCAATCGGCAAGGGCAGACGAGTCGTTCGAAATCTCGGTCCACAATCGAAAGGCCGTGCCAGCCTTGGTGAGCGTGCGCGAACATCTGTATCGTAGTGCGAACTGGACCATCTCGAACGCAACCGATACGCACGTATCCCCGGACGGCAATACTGTCGAATTTCCCGTGACCGTCTCCGCCAACTCTGACAAGATCCTTCGATACTCCGTTCACTATACGTGGTGATCAACTGTGCGTGACGCGGCTTACTGGATCGACCACCTTGAACTCGCGCCTCACCCTGAGGGCGGCTTCTACCGCCAGACCTATCGATCCGATTTAACGCTTTCGCACTCAGCTCTTCCGCAGAACTTCAAAGGCGATCGCAGCGCATCTACTGCTATCTACTTCTTGTTAGCCGACGACGACTTTTCGGCCTTCCATAGAATTTCGTCCGATGAAATGTGGCACTTCTATGCGGGCGACAGCTTGGAGATCAATGTCATTGACAGCAACGGCCACCACAGCGTCATCAAACTCGGAACCGACACCGACGAAGGTGAACAGTTCCAAGCCGTAGTTCCTGCCGAATGCTGGTTCGCCGCCTGCCTGAAAGGCTCCAACACTTTTGCGCTCGTGGGCTGCACTGTTGCTCCAGGTTTCGACTTCGCCGATTTCGAGATTGGAACTCGACCGGGTCTCATCGCCCAATTCCCGCAACATGCGAAGTTATTTGAACGCCTCACGCGCGATCCGACTACCTCACCTATTCTGGATCTATGAAGAAGATTACGCTCAGTGTTGACGAGAGGATACTGGCAGTTGTTCGCCGGAGAGCTGCCGAACAAGATTCCAGCGTCACGGGATACGAGCTCACTCCCCACTTATAATCGGTAGTTAGACCTGCTTACTCGCTAATGTCTCGAAAGGACACGATAGATTGATATTTGTTCTGCCTCCTGCCTGGCTCGATATGAGCCTCTGGGACCTCTTTCAGAACCTCCGCCCCATCCCCCTTGCCGTAATCGTTCTGCTGGTTTTGGCTTCTCTGCTGTCCTGGACCATCGTCTTCTCGAAGGGCGGCACATTCAGCAGTGCCCAGCGGAATAACCGAGCGTTCTTACGCGCGTTCCGCAAAGCGAATAGCCTTCAGTCCGTTGCCGTTGCAAGTGAACAGTTCAGCTCCGCACCTCTGGTGGCCGTCTTCGATTTCGGCTACGGCGAAGTCGAGCGCCAAGTCAAACAACGCGGCGCAATCGTCAACCCAAATGCGGTTGAGCGCAGTCTTCAACTCGGCATCAGCGAGGAAGTCACCAAGCTCGAAATGAACATGAGCTGGCTAGCCACTGTAGCCTCGGTGTCGCCGTTTATAGGCCTATTTGGCACAGTATGGGGCATCATCGACGCCTTTCAGGGTTTAGGAAATGCCGGCAGTGCCAGCCTTCGCGCCGTTGCGCCCGGCATCTCTGAAGCGCTCATAACGACCGCGGTTGGTCTTGCCGCGGCCATTCCCGCGGCCATCTTCTATAACCTCTACGGCACGCGTATCAAAGAAATCGGCACTCGCATGGAAGACTTCGCCATCGAATTTCAAAATTTGGCCGAGCGCGATTTCGGCGGCTAGGCTCTCTCTTCTCATGGCATTCTCATTCAGTGGTGGCGGTGGCGGCAGGCGCGGACGGCGTTTCGGCGGACCTTCTGCTAACGCCGAAATCAACATTGTCCCGCTGGTCGACGTCGTCCTGGTTCTCCTCATCATCTTTATGATCACCGCGAACGTGATGGAGTTCGGCCTCGACATCAACGTCCCAAAAGTTAAGACCGTTCGCGATACAACCAAGGAGCTTCCCGTGGTCAGCATCACTAAAAGCGGCGAGTCCTATCTGAACGAAAAAGCAGTCAACATCAATCTACTCACTCAAAGCATTCATGAGCGCTTCCACGGGGCCAATGCTGTTTACGTCCGCGCCGACAAAGAAACACCTTGGGATCCGATCGCACAGGTTGTGGCCGAACTAGGCGAAGCGAAGTTCGACGTCAAAATGGTGACCGCACCCACCGACGCAGCCACTCGCCGTCGTCGCTAATCAAGAAGTCAGATGCCACGTTCTGTCGATGCCCATCCCGATATCCTCGATCAACGTGATCCTTTGGCCTTTCCCTTCCTCGGCTCGATAGCCTTTCATGCGACCCTCGTCGGCATCGTCTTTCTCTACTTGTTTTGGCTGAGCCGTCCGAAAGATCAGCTTGGTGATCCCAATCCTTCCGCCGGTGTCTCGGTAGGCGTCGTCTCGAAGATTCCCATTCCGCAGCGCGACGCTCCCGAAAATCCGGTGGCCAACGATTCCCAGTCGACCGTGCGCACTGCCCCTGCAAAACAGGACACGCAGAAGCAGGCCCTGCCCGACAAAACGGCAGTCGAGATTCCTGACAATACCAAGCCCAAGAAGCTCGACAAACGTCCACAGCAGGAGAAGAAATATCTTCAGCCCGCTCCGCCGAACCAGATCTATAGCCAAACAAAGCAGGCCGTTTCAAGCCCTATGTATGGCGGACCGATCGGAGCAGGGCAGGTAGGAATCGGCCCTAACTCGCCGCTCGGAAATCGACTTGGCTGGTACGCAGAAATTGTCCGCGAGCGCCTCGCTCAGAACTGGCATACAAACGGCCTCTCCGGTCAAAACGCAGCTATTGTAAGCTTCACGATCCTGCGTAGCGGCGAAATCCAGGACGTTCGCGTCCTACAAACAAGCGGCAACCCTGCGACCGACAACACGGCCCTGCGCGCCGTCTACGATACACGGCAGTTACCACCCCTGCCTGCGCAAATCACAGAAAGCTCCATATCCGCCCAGTTCACGTTTAGCCTACGCTGATG
Organism: Bryobacteraceae bacterium; assembly: GCA_965214005.1. GTDB lineage: Bacteria > Acidobacteriota > Terriglobia > Bryobacterales > Bryobacteraceae > Bog-105. The sequence goes on along the minus strand of CBDCAQ010000014.1, from coordinate 4,773,176 downwards.
CGACTTCTTACTTCATCCATCTTTCTATTTCTTTCTTGCTGCCTCGCCGTTCTTCCTGCCTGGCAGCAAAACAATATCACCGGCACTGTCGAGAAAAACCCCGGTAAGCCCCGCATCGCTGTACCCGACTTCCGCGCTTCGGGCGGTGCTGGTTCCTTGATCACCACGTTCAACACAACAGTAATGAACGATGTCGCGGCTTCTCCGCTGGTTAACTACGTTCCCAAAACCCTCTACCCTTTGCAGGTTCCACAACAGCCGAACGACCTTGTAGCCGGTACTGCGCAGCTAGGTGCCAGGGCTACGAATCCACAGGGAAATCGCCTCACCGATTGGAGCCTTCCACCCATGGCGGCCAACTATCTCGGCCTGGGTTATGGTGCGGAGCAGAATGGCCAATTGGTTGTTTTCGGCTGGTTCTACACCGCCGCGCCTACAATCCCCAGTCTTCAGCAGGCCCAAGTCTTCGGTAAAATTTATACCGCATCGCTCGACGAAGCTGGAGCCCGCGACGCCGGTCATCGCTATGCGGCAGATATCCTCGCCAACTTCGGCGGCAAAAGTCTGGTCGGCACCAAGATCGTTTTTGTATCCAATCGCTCGGGAAACAAAGAAATTTGGACCATGAACTACGACGGGTCCGATCAGAAACAATTGACTCGCTACGGCTCAATCTCGACCTTTCCGTCGGCTTCGCCCGATGGGCACCGTGTCGCTTTCACAAGCTGGACGTCAGGCTATCCAGCCATCTATATGTTCTCGCTCGATTCCAGCCGCAAGCTCCCGTTCTATAACCAGCGCGCGTCCATGAACGCCTTTGTCGACTTCACTCCCGACAGCAAGCAAGTCATCTTTTCGTCAAGCGCGGCGGGGGGTTCTTCTCAGCTCTATATGGCCAACGTCGACGGCGGCAACCTGCGGCGCATCACGTCTTCGAACTCGATCGAAGTTGAGCCCAAGATCAATCCCAAGACGGGCACCGATCTCGTTTGGGTCTCTGGGCGCTCTGGCTTACCGCAGGTCTATCACGGCAATCTGGAAGGCGCCGACGTCTCCCGTCTGAGCGAAGGGACCGGAGAAGCGACCAACCCTGCCTGGAGTCCTGATGGTGCCCACATTGCCTTTGCCTGGACGCGCGGCTTCGAGCCGGGCAATTACAACGTTTTCGTGATGGATGTTGCTTCCCGCCAAACCACTCAGCTGACCGCCAGCGAAGGTCGAAACGAAAATCCGACCTGGGCTCCTGACGGTTCGCACATTGTTTACGCTTCAAAACGCGGCAGCCAATCCCAAATTTATGTTATGAATGCTGACGGCACTGGAAAGCAGCCGCTTACTTCTGTCGGCAGTAACGAAAAACCAGTTTGGGTAAATGCTCAACAGTAAGGTACAACTAAACGAAGTGAATTAGGGGAGAAAGACACATCACTATATGAAAATGACCGAACGTAGAGTCGCCGTATCGCTAGTCGCCGCAGTCATGCTGGTCATGGCAGCCGGTTGCAAAAAGAAGGTGCCGCCACCGCCACCACCGCCGCCGCCCGCCACTACCGCGGCGCCGACTGGTAAGCCCGTCATCAATTTCTTCAACGCGGAACCGTCCACCATTAATAGCGGACAGTCGTCGTCTCTGCGTTGGTCAGTCACCGATGCAACTAATGTCCAGATCGATGGAGTTGGCCAGGTTAGTCCCAATGGCCGTCGCGCCGTTTACCCGACCGAAACAACCACTTACCATCTAACTGCTAGCAGCGCTGGCGGTTCGGCAGACGCGTCCGCAACCGTGACGATTAGTGCACCCCCTCCCGCTCCCGTAGCGTCCGCACCGCCTCCCACGAACGCTGCCGAGATACTCGCTAATCAGGTTCGCGACATCCACTTCGGCTATGACAAAAACGACATCGAGGGCGAGAATCAGTCTATTCTGCAAAGCGATGCTGGTTACCTGAAGCAAATTTTCGCCCAGGATCCGAACTTCATCGTTCAAATCGAGGGCCATTGCGATGAACGTGGTTCAGCCGAATACAACATCGGACTTGGTGATCGCCGCGCCTCCGCTACCAAAGAGGCCCTTGTCGCTCTTGGCGTTCCTGGTGACAAACTGAAGACCGTCAGCTATGGCAAAGAGCGTCCTCTTTGCACCGATGCCAACGAAGACTGCTATCAGCGCAACCGCCGCGCTCACTTCTCTGCCGGCCAATAGACGGCTTCAATCTTTGGGAGGAGCACGGTATGCAACCGGTGCTTCTCCACTTCTAATCGTGCAAGAATAACGGGTTCGTGGTGATCACCAGAGAATCCAGCCTTACTGAACTTGCCAATCACTTCGGCTCTGATAAAGGGACTGCCACGGGAGATTGGGGCGTAGCTCACGGCTACACCGAAGTATACGAGCGTCTCCTCGTCTCCCGTCGTCACGAACCGCTCCGCGTCTTAGAACTTGGCGTATGGCGAGGTGCCTCTCTTCAGATGTGGGAGAACTTCTTCCCTAACGCCCAGATCATCGGAGTCGACAATCTTTTTGATGTTGCCGTCCGGCCGCTAGAGCGCGCTCAGGTCCTTGTCGGTGATGCGACTGATCCCGAGTTTCTTGGCACTGTGTTGTCGAGATTTCCGAATAGCACCGTAGATGTGATTATCGATGATGCGAGCCACGTGCTCGAACATCAAATTGCCTCCTTTCAGTACCTCTTTCCACATCTTGCACCAGGCGGCTTCTACATCGTCGAAGATATAGCCGGCTCCCATTGGGATGGTGGTAATCTCCGGACCACTCGTTTCCGGGATTTCACCGATTACGCCTTGACTCTTGCGATTCAAACTGTATTTTTCGCGAAGGGCGAGGTCGAGGCTTACCATTCAATCGAAGAACTTTCCGCCGTACCGGAGAGACTGAAGCAAAACCTTACGGCGTCTTATTACAACCAGCATCTCCGCAGCGTGCAGTTCTTCCATAACTTCTGCGTTCTTGAGAAGCGGGCTGATCCTCTGGCCTTTGATCCAGCCATCGCTGTTGATTATTCGCTGCAGCCGCTTGAAGGTCCCCTGTTTCGTGCTCATCAGGACCCGAACGCTGTCTCAGGAACTTCAAGCTTCGTTGCCGCTTCCTCCGAATTATTCGTCGAAAATTTACCGGAGGCCGATCAGCTTCGGTTGATTTCTCTTCAACTCCGTCGAGAAAACGCTTCTTTGCAGCAGCGCCTCAACTTGGTTACAAGTCAGCACGTTCGGATGTCAGTCGATCATCGCGAACTGAAGGCTGAGAACGAACAGCTTCAAGCTAAAATCCAGGTCCTTGAGTTTCGCATATCGGAACTGAAGCTGGATGGAACGGCCACCAAAGCCAGTCCGCCCTTGGCTACATCGATTGAGAGCGAGACTCAAACGGATACGGCTGCTCAAAACTTTCAAGAACTTGCCCGAAAAGGACTGAAGACTGCCTGGGATCTGGTGTTCAAGCTCCAAGCCGAGCTTGGTGGCTTAAGGCCAGTTCTCAAAGATGCGCAAGCGGAACTTGGGAACCTGCGAACTAGGACCGACGATGCTAAAGTTCTCCTAGCTCGGTTAGAGGCCCGATCTTCTGAGCTGGCTGACCTACAGCAAAGTCGCGCAGAACTTGAGGCCCGGCTCCAAGTGGTGGAAACCCCCCTGCCGACCGCAGAAGCCGGTCGAGCTCAACTCGAGGCTGACAACCGTCAACTCCAGGAGATCTTGAAGACTGCGCAGGCGGAATCAGGTGCCGCCCGCCTCCAAGATCTCGATGTCAGGACCTTGCAAGCTCAACTTACGGCCCGAAATTTGGAGCTCGCCAGCATGGAGCAGAGCCGGCGCGACCTCCAAGCCAAATTCGACCTGGACTTGAACAGAGTTCAAAGCAGAATTCAAAGCCAAGAGTTCGACCTTACGGCTACTCGGGCGCAGCTTGCCGAGACAAAAGCGGCTCTTGCCATAGCTAATGCGGATCTTGGCGCTACCAAGGCGACTCTTGCGACTGGCAACGCGGATGTCGCCGCCATCAAAGCGATTCTGGCCACTTCCAACGCGGCTCTCGCCACCACCAAACACGACCTAGCGACCGTCCAAGCTACTCTCAGCGCCGTTCTAACTTCAAAGTCTTGGGTTCTCACCAAGCCCTTACGAGCACTTAGCGCCGTCTTTTCGCGTCGTTGATTGCGAACCTTCATGAAAATCGTCTTAGTTTCAAGTGAGATCTTGGCCGCTACAAAGAGCAGTGGCATCGCTACCGCGACGTCACACCTTTCGATTCTTCTCGCCAAGAGCGGTCACCAAGTAACTCTGTTTCACGTCGGGCACGACACACTGGACTTCGCTGACCGTTGGTCTCTCTTCTACAATCTTGCCGGTGTCAAGGTGCTTTCTTTCACCCTCCCATCAGCACCCATCGACCCGGATTATCTAGCCCAATCTACCCAAGTCTTCGAGCAACTTCGTTTCTTGTCAGCAGACGTAATACTCTTCCAGGATCGGCTTGCTTTGGGCCACGGGTGCATGATTGCCAAACGATGCGGGATAGCCTTTGAACAGACTGCCCTTGCCGTCATTAGTCATGGCAACACTCCGTATCTCTTCGAAGCTAATCGCGAATTCCCAGCCAGTAAGCATGCACTTGCTACTTCCTATATGGAGCAGCGCGCAATCGAATTTGCCGATACCGTTGTCAGTCCATCCGCCTATTTCATCGATTGGATGAGCAACGCCGGATGGAATCTGCCCGAAGATACGTCCGTCATCCCCTATTTCCTCGACTCCCTGCAACTTCTTGGTTCAGAACTTCCACTCTTCAGCCGCCGAAGCACAATTCCTCATCCCTCGCATTTCGTGTTCTTCGGGCGATTCGAAGAGCGAAAAGGAATTGATATTTTCTTAGCAGCTCTAGGTCTTCAGGATCTTGCCGGATTCGATTTCAGAATTACTTTTCTGGGCCGACCGTTGCCAACCTTTTCAGTCGACCAGATTCGCGCTCGAATAGCGGCATCCCGACCCGATCTTATTGGCAAGATCGAATTTAAGACAGATCTGACATCTGATGAAGCCCAGGCTTTCCTTGCCGAGACCGATTGCGTTCCCGTTATTCCATCTCTGATTGATAACTCGCCCTGCGTCGTTTATGAAGCGCTCAAACTAGGCCTGCCTTTTGTCGCTTCAAATTCTGGCGGCATTCCTGAACTGATCCATCCTGCCGATCGTGACCGATGTCTGTTCACTCCGAATGCCAAACTTTTAGCAGCCAAGCTGCGCGAGATTCTCACCGCCGATAGCTGGACGGCTCCGATGCCCAGCTACAGTTGCTCCGAAGTGGCCGCAACATGGCTCAATTGGTTCGAATCACTTCCTGCGAAAGCAGCCCGCCGCCGCAAAGCTGCCAAGACGGCCCGACCACCCGAACTTACAGTAGTTGTGACCCACTACGAGCGACCCCATCTGGTGACCCATGCCCTTCACGCGCTAGCTCTTCAAAGCGACCCCGACTTCAATGTCCTACTCATCGACGATGGCAGTCAATCTGAAGCCACTCTTGATTTTCTAACCAGTCTCGAATCCGGCTTCGAAGGTCTCAGGCTCCGTGTTGTCCGGCAATCAAACAAGTATCTCGGCGCTGCTCGCAACGAGGCACTCCGTCATGTTCAAACTCCGTATGTCATCTTCCTCGATGACGACAACATTCCCTTTCCGAACATGGTCGAAGTCTTTCGACGCGCGGCGAACCACTCAGATGCCGACATCATCACCTGTCAACTGCAATTGTTCCATGATACGCAAGGCGAACCCGAACTCATGAGTCTGGAGTCTGGTCGTCGAATGGGCTTCTCGGGCGGCCCGCTTGCGTTGGCAGCCATGTGGAACTGTTACGGTGACGCGACTGGAATTTATAAGAAGAAGGTCTTCGACGATGTAGGTGATTTCCACGAAGTATTCGGAGTCACTTATGAAGACTGGCACTTCTATGTTCGCGCTGCATCTGCAGGCAAAACAATCCTGAGCCTTCCCTTGCCTCTCTTCTGGTACCGTGTATCGCCAGACAGCATGGTCCGCACTACGAACCTTTATCAGAACATGCGCATGATCTCAGCCGCCTTCAAATCCCAGATGCCTGCTCACCTGCATCCGCTGCTGGACTTCCTCGCCAGTCAACATTCCGCATCCTAACTTGTATGCTGACTGAACGCCAATTGACCGATCGTGACCTCATCCAGAACTCAGGATTGTTCGACCCTGAGTGGTACACCGGGACTTATCTTAAGAATCCCTCAGAGGGCATCTCCCCTCTTGACCATTACGTAACGCATGGTGCCCGCAGCGGCTTTTCGCCGGGACCGGCCTTTGACGTTCCTTATTATTTTTCGCGTAATCTTGACGTAGCCGCAGCGCCCTTCCTCAACCCGGTTGCGCATTACGTCCAATTCGGACGGTTCGAAAATCGCCGATCCGCTACCGTCGAGTTCCACAGGCTCTACAGATTACTGGCCGCCTCCGGCTACTTCAATTTCTCGTGGTATTCCAATCGATACTTGCGTTGCGCCGACCCCGCAATCGACCCGCTCGAGCACTATCTCAACACCGGTGCTGATCCGGCGTACTCTCCAAGTCCTCTCTTTAATGGCGAGTTTTACTTGAACGCACATCCCGATGTCAAACTCGGTCGGCTCAATCCACTGGTGCACTATCTAAATCACGGTGCGGCCGAAGGCCGTCTCATCCACCCTGTCCCGATCGAAGTCCTTCACCGCTAATCGCTATCCAGCCTGAGTTCCGCGTTACGTCGGAGTCAAGCACATTAGTACAGTGTTCTTATGCTTGCAACGTCATGGGAGTTTAAGAATCGTGCCTTCATTTTTGGACTTCTGATTGCCTGTTCATTCGGGCTCTACTCTCTCGACAAGCAAAATATAACGGCGGTTTTGGCAAATGCACTAGCTGACCGATTTGCCTCAAATTCAGACTTAATCGCACGTCTTTTGTTCGGCGTTGCAGCCCTCCTACTCTCTCTGGCTGCTTTCCTCCGGACCTGGGCTTCAGCTTACTTACAAGCGAATATCGTCTACGCGAAAGAAATCAAGACGGCTGAACTGGTGGCAGATGGCCCGTACCGATTCGTGCGAAATCCACTCTACTTCGCCAACGTTCTGCTCGCTATAGGTATCGGTTTGATGATGAGCCGAATCGGCTTCACGACGGTCATCTTACTGATGATCATCTTCTGCTATCGCCTGATCTTTAGGGAGGAAAGCGAGCTACAACTCGCTCAGCCAGCAAACTACGCAGCCTTTCAGCGGGCCGTGCCTCGGCTCTGGCCTGCATTGACGACGCGCGTAAATGCCTCCAATCAACGGCCAAATTGGCTAGCCGGCTTCAAGGCAGAGTCCTGGTATTGGTGCTTCCCGCTCGGCGTAGCGGCTTTTGCTATCACGCTCGATCAGAAGTATTTCTTTATCACGACCGCACTCGGAGTAGCACTGCTTCTAGGAATGTCCGCAACCCTCAAGCCCAACGAACGCGAGTAGAAACCAACTTGTTTGAGCCTACGCAACCAGGCACTCAAGCAGATCACCTAACTGCTTCAGCCCGTCCCGAGGCGGTGCAGCGGGTCCTGTCGCATTTCCCGCCGACGCCTCGTTATTTGGTCCCCCTGGCGTCTCCTTATCAAACAGGTGATTCACTGAAGCCAATGTCGGTAAGCCGAACACGCGCTCGATGAACTTCAAAATAGACGAGTGTTCGTATAATTTGGTCGCCAAGTGTGCCTTCTTTGCATACGGTGAAATGATCCATGTCGGCACCCGTATTCCTAACCCGTATGCGTCAATCACCGGCGGCAGCACGTGATCGAAAAATCCGCCAGCTTCGTCATAGGTCAGAATGTAGACCGACTTCGACCAATACTGAGATTTCTGTAACGCAGTAATCAAACGCTGCTGCAGCGACTGCCCATATTGCAAATCGTACGGCGGGTGCTCGCCGGATATGTCGTCCGTCAAGATGAACGAAACCTGGGGAAGCGTGCCATTGCTTAGGTCAGCATAATAGTCAGCTTCGGAAAAGCTGATGACCCGCTGATCCTGGTACCACCGCTTGAAGAATTGGAAAATGTTGTCACAATAAACTGCCCCTGCAGGGTTACTAACTGAACATGGCATCTCAATGCCGTAACCCTTCCACGTAATCTGGTGATCTTCGAGCAGGTCCAATATGATTGGCCACTCCAACGTTCCCGCCGTCAGATTGTTGGTAGTAATTCCGCCGCTCGTGGCGCCCACGGTATACAACCGATTCGGAAACGTGGGGCCTAACTGCGAGCAGTGATAATTAACGCAAAGCGTGGACTCGCGAAAGAGACTGTAATAGTACGGCAGCGATGCTTGGGTGTAATAAGCCATCGCAGGCAAGCCATTAGCCGTGTAGAAGCCATCCATCTTGCCGCCGTCATACTCAGCATGGATCGTCGCCCAATCGTGTGTCGGGTTCGGCGTCGTTCCCGCAACTAACGGATACGGCTGAACCGAACCACCGCTTCCGTTTGGCTGTGAGTAACCCGCCGGTATTCCATGCTTCCCCACAAACGGCGCATGCCCGTAATAATGATCGAACGATCGGTTCTCATTGACGCAGACCAGCACGTTCTCAATGGGCGGACGCCTCGCAGACGAATCGTCCCTGTCAGAACCGGGAAGAAGTTTGGTCGCGACTCCGCTTGCACCAAGGGCTCCGAGCGTCTGCAGCATGTGACGGCGAGAAAGTAACAAAGAAGGATTCACGGCTGATCTCCGGATCCATAGAGCTTCAGCGATCGCCGCCTGTTTCGTCCTACTGTGTTTCAGTCCGTTGAATATTCTGCGAGGCTCTCCTTGACATTCTACATATAGGCATGATGGTATGTAGATTGACATAGAGAAGGCCATGACCAATGAAAAATCCGATCTCCTCCAGGGCACACTCGACATGCTGATCCTAAAGATCGTTGCGTTAGGCCCGGTTCACGGTTATGGCATCTCGCTCCGCATTCGCCAGATCTCGCAGGAAGTCCTGCAAGTTCAGCAAGGCTCACTTTACCCGGCCTTGCATCGGTTGGAAAAGCGCGGGTGGCTCGATGCCGAGTGGGGCGAGTCCGATAACGGCAGGCAAGCGAAGTTCTACAAGCTTTCCGTGAAAGGTCGGAAGCAATTGGCCGCCGAGGAATCGAACTGGAATCGCTTGTCAAACGCAGTCGCCACCATTCTGAACACCGCGCACTAAGGACCCTAAATGTTTCACCTCAGCTGGTTTCATCGAAAGCGGCCTGTCGAAAGCCAGTTCGACACCGAGCTCGCGTTTCACATCGAAAGGCTCGTCGAGCACAAGATAAGATCTGGCATCCCACCGGAACAGGCCCGACGCGAAGCAATCTTAGAATTTGGCGGTCGGGAACAACTCAAAGAGGAACTTCGCGATGTGCAACGCATTCTCATCTTAGAAGGGATTGCCGCTAACCTGAAGTCCAGCCTTCGGCTCCTCCGTAAGTCACCGTCCTTCTCCGCCACCGTGACACTGACTCTGGCCCTTGGAATCGGTGCGAACACCGCTGTCTTTTCCGCCATCAACGCAATCCTCTTACGCCCGCTTCCTTTCCCGAATGGCGAAGAACTGATGATGCTGCGTCAAACCGAACGCAAAGTGAATGGTCCGGCTACTTTCGTAGCCCCTGTTCGGCTGGAAGATTGGAACCGGCTCAACTCAACATTCCAGGCCATCTCCGGCTGGTATACCAGCGATGTCTCTGAATCCTCAGGAACTCTTCCGGAGAAGGTAACGGAAGCACTGGTCGCTCCTCGTTTTCTACAAGTCTGGGGCGTTTCACCCGCCGTCGGCCGCGACTTCACTCTGGACGAAGAACACTTCGGTGGACCCAATGCTGTTCTGATCAGCGACCGTTACTGGCACCACCGCCTCAATGCCGACCCTAACGCGATCGGCAAATCGTTGCGCCTTGAGCAGCATCTCAGCACCATCGTCGGCATCATGAACTCCTCATTTCTCTTTCCAGACCGCGATGTAGATATTTGGGCTCCGAGTCCAACGGACGCCCCCTATGCGCAAGACAGATTGTCAACTTGGTTCAATGCCATCGGCCGCCTCAAGGCAGGCATCGCCGTTGCTAAAGCGCGGGCCGATCTGGCCCATGTTCAGGCGAACCTGGCGCGTCAGTTCCCTCGCACTGACGCAAACCTTGTAACCGAAATCCAGCCGCTCAAGGACACAACGGTAGGGAGCTCTGGTCGTTCACTATGGATTTTATTCGGTTCTGTCTCACTGCTCCTGCTGATCGCCTGCACCAATATCGCGGCCCTACTACTCGCCCGCACCGCGGAACGTGAGCGCGAAATTTCCGTTCGCTTCTCTCTCGGTGCAGCACGCCTATCTGTTATCGGCCAACTCATGACCGAATGCTTTGTACTCGCGCTATCTGGCTCCGCACTAGGACTGCTAGTAGCGCTTGCTGGTGCGAAAGTGTTTCGTACCCTGGCCAAGAGTCTTCCACGCGCCGAAGAAGTCACAATCGATGGACGTATCCTGCTCTACACCCTCACGTGCGCACTTTTGGCCACCCTGTTATGCGGTCTACTTCCCGCAATCCTGGGCTCGCGTAAATCCCTTTCGACTCACCTTGCACACTCCAGCCGATCGCAAGTATCTACACGCAATCCTGCGCAATGGCTGCTAGTCGGAATCCAGGTCGCATTAGCCGTGACTCTCTTAATTGGCGCTGGTCTCCTGCTTCGCAGCTTCCAAGCACTTGGTCGGGTGTCGCCCGGCTTCGACTCCACTCACGTCCTCATATTTCGCATAAGTGGCAATTGGGGAGAAACCGGCGACATGAAGCGACTCGCAGCACGCATCAATCACACCCTAGAGGAACTCCGCGTCCTTCCCGGCATTCGAGCCGCCGCCACTTCTGGATTTCTTCCTGGCATTACAAGTGACTCAAGAACTGAACTCAAACTCCTAGAAGGACGAGCCGCCTCGGCCCGCAAAATATTCGCCGACAGCCGTTTTATTTCGAGCGGCTATTTCGCCGCAATGAGTATCCCTATGTTGGAGGGCGAAGCCTGTCGCTCCCCCGAGCGCCAATTCGACTCTGTCGTAGTCAACCGAAGCTTTGCCAACACCTATCTCAGCGGAACGCAGGTCTTGGGCCATCATCTCGAGTGGGCCTCGAGTCAGTTCCTTCCTACTCCAGCGGTGATCCTTGGCGTTTCCGAAGATGCTCGAGAGCAAGGTCTCAATCATCAGCCGATCCCCACCGTCTACTGGTGCGTAAGTGCGCCCACACCGAGTCCGTATTTCCTTGTGAAAACCCAAGGCGAACCCCTGGACTTGGCCATGACAATACGCCAAAAGCTCCACCAAACTGAGCCCGCCCGATCTGTCTACGACATCTCCACCCTCGAAGAACATCTTTCAGACAGCTTCGCCGAGAATCGTCTTCGAACTTTGCTTCTTGCTCTATTCGCATCGACGGCTGTCGCTCTCGCGTCTATCGGCCTCTACGGAACCTTGAGCTATTTCGTTGCTGTGCGCAGACGCGAGGTCGGTCTGCGTCTCGCGCTTGGCGCACTTCGCGGTCAAATCGTAACCAGCTTCCTGTTTCAAGGACTCGCCGTATCCTTGATCGGATGCATCGCCGGTCTGTTTCTCGGAGCCGGCTTTGCCCGAGTCCTCACCGGAATGCTGTATGGAATATCCAGCGCCGATACCCAGACCTTCATCTCGGTTCCACTTCTTATCCTCTGCGTCGCAGCACTTGCCTCGCTGCTGCCTGCCCTCCGCGCGGCCCGTTTCGAGCCGATGCAAGTACTGCGTGACGAGTAACGGTCGTATCGCTTCATTAACCCAAGTGCCTAACCTGTTTCACGTTTTGAAAGTTCCTTTACGCGGAACTTCGCAATCCGTCCGATCAGCTTGACGGGCACCGGTTCCGTTAGTGGAAACCGGATCGTGCCTTTGCTCACCACATACGGCGCGATCTCGTCCTTAAATGCCGCGATGACGCTTGCGGTCGCCGGATAGAGCGAGAAGTGCCGCTTCCACCCGGCAAAATACAGAACCGGATCAACATGCAATTTGTAGGTAGGCATCTTGTATGAGATCACTTCCTCAGCTTCCGGCAGAGCATTTTGTATTGCGCTCCGTACGCGCTCCAGTACGCCCTGGATAGTTTCTGGTTGCGAGGCGATGTACTCGTCAACGGTCTTAAAATCGGTTTTTGCCATCCTCTTAGAAGCGCATCGCAAATGATCAATGAGTATCCGCCAGAGGTTATCAGAAAGGCAGAAAAGATCTGTACTCGCATACGGGACGGCGAGCTCTTTTCTGAAATCAATCGAAGCTCCCGGCATCCTCAGAAAGCCTTAGCTCACGCCTTCGGTCAACTCCTCAATGAGTTTTTTCCCGACATCACCGAACAACAGGCAGGTGAACTATATAGTTATGCGATGCACTCCACAAAGTGAGTAGCGATCGATTGTCATGGACGACCTTCTAGCTTCGATTACCGCGAAGAGGAACAGTTCGACCAAATGCCGCCTATCTCGCCCAAAGCCCTGGCCAACCTCGAGCATTACGACTACATTGAACTTACTTATACATCGAATGCGATCGAGGGCAATACGCTCAGCGCAGTCGAGACCACTCTTGTCATCGAAAAGGGGATTACCATCGCCGGCAAACCATTGAAAGACCACCTTGAGGCGCTTGATCATTACGACGCAATTCGTTACGTGCGCGAGTTGGCCCGGTACCCGACACCGCTGACCGAAAGCGATCTGCGGAACCTGCACAGGCTCGTCATGCAGCGGTCCGCCCCGGAGATTGCTGGCAAGTATGCCGATCTACCCCGATATGTTCGCACCGAGACTGGACGTCACACCTTTCCTTCATCTGTAGAAATTCCCGCGTTGATGGGTGATCTTTCGGCTTGGTTTCAAGCGGAAGCCGACTCGCCCAAGACGGCGTTCAAAGTCTCCTCTTGACCATTGCGACAACTAATGCCACTCAGGAAAATCGCCTTGCAGAACTGCCCTGACGCCCTCCGGTCCACTGAGCTTTAGAACGTAGTCGGTCTTATAGCCGTAAGCGGAAAGTTCAAACGTTAGAAAGGGGCAGCACCGGCGCTCCATACTGATCCACTCACCGATTTCCTGCAGTTGGACAACTTTCCCGTCCAGTTGGAAAGCATATCCATTAGCAATCTCGGTCCGGTGACGAGCCGCTTCCCGAATGCGCCTAAACAAATCGTTGTAACGCGGCCGTTCGGCTGAACTGATTGCTTTTAGGTTGCAGGCAAGAACCGGAGCAGTGCTCTCCGCCGCCGGCAAGATTCCGACGGAAGCGATCAAAGCTAAGGTGCGCAGTGGTGATATGTTCATGGTCTGAGCGTACGACTTAAACCGGACTTTAAGTCAAGCTCCTGGCGGTGTCTAGTAATGAGGATCAGCGAACTTTCGGCCAAATCAGGAGTTCCAGCTTCGACCATTCGCTTCTGGGAGCGCGTACGTGTCCTTCCCAAATCTACCCGTATCAGTGGGCAAAGGCGGTACGATTCCGAAGCCGTCCATCGCCTTTCCCTGCTCCGCCTCGCGCAGACCTGCGGATTTCGGCTGGACGAGATGCGCCATCTACTGAATGGCTTCCCCTCCACCGTTCCGCCTTCTCACCGCTGGACGGAGTTGGCGAAGAACAAGAAGGTTGAGCTTGAGGCGCAAATGTCCCGGCTGCGCGCAATGAGCAACGTCTTGGACCGTTTGCTCCTTTGCCAATGCGCAGACTTGTCCGACTGCGGCCGGAGAGCCGAGTCCGTCATGCAGTTCGTTTCGTAATTTGCCCACCTCGCCGGCAGTGTTCACAGGTCTCCTGACTTTTTCTTCCGTTCTCTTCCAACCACTTACAGCGCTTTTTTCGTTTCGCCGATCTCCTCACGCGCTTAACCTCGCCTACGAGAAAGGCGAAACTTCTTTGTCCGAAATCCTTCTAGACGATTCCGATCTCGAATCCGCCACCCTGCTTAAATCCAAGCGCAGCGGTGGTCCCAAAACCGACGAAGGCAAAGCCCGCTCCAGCGAAAACAGCACTTCCCATGGCCTGTGTTCCAAGCGCCTCATCCTCCCCGGCGAAAGTTCCGAAGACTTCGAAACACTCCAACAAGGCTGGCGCACTGACTACGAATCCGGCATCTTCATTCCCCAACCCCTGCTCTCAAACGTTATCGAAGCGCACTGGCTCTTACTCCGTAATCAGAACCGCTGCAACGACTTCGAATTCTCCCTCGCCGAGAAATCCCCCGCCGATTGGACCGACCAAGACCACCGCAACCTGACCAACTTCACTCGCTACCGCACCGCAGCCGACCGCAGTTTTCATCGCTGTCTTACTGATCTGGAAAAGTATCGCAGCACTCGCCTGCGCGAACAGTTTTCCGAAGAACGTATCGAACTCAGAAAAGTCGAAATCTCAACCAAAATCATTCGAAAGGCCAGCGCCAAGCAGGAGGATCTTGAACAATCCACTAAGCAGGCCCAAAGAGAAGCAGACAAGGCACAGAAGCAAGCAGAGGATACTGCGAAGGCCACCGCCCAGCAAGCCAAGAAGGACGAAGAAGCCGCTGCCAAGTTCGCCAAAGACCGGCTCACCATCGAATGGACTAAAGGCCGCCAGTGGGTCGAGATCCACACCCACGTAGAAACCGGCGAGTTCACCATCGAGTACTTTCCCCAGAACGAAACGCTCATCGATGAGTTCCGCCACAAAGACAAGCCGGAGATGCTCTATCGCTATCTACACTTCATGAATGGCGTGCCGGACGAATTTGCTTTCACCATGCCGCCCGATGCTCAATACAAGAAACTGGGCGGACTCGTCCTCCATCGTATGGAGTGGCACGTCTGGCTCAAGCAGATTGTCTTTGAGAAGGAGACTCGCAACGGACTGCCCGGTCCCATTCAAGGCCGCACCTACCATCGCTGGGAAACCTGGCGCGACAACCAGAAAGACCGCATCGCCCAGGGCCTACCGTTCCGCGACTGGAAAGTGCCTGAGAAGTGACTGAAAATGCCGGAGAATTGACTGGAAGGCGCCGGCTCCCAACCAGCCACACCAGTAAGCTAAGAACGTGGACCTCGAAAAGACTATTCTCCGCAAAGTGGGCGAAGCCATAGGCCGCTTTCGTATGATCCGCGAAGGCGATTGCGTGGCCGTCGGCCTCTCCGGAGGTAAAGACTCTGTCACCCTGCTCGAAGCCTTGCTGCTTCTTCAGAAGCGTGCCCCTATTCACTTCTCGGTCTGCGCCTTCACCATCGAACAAGGTAAATTTCTCGCGCCTATTCAGCCTATGGGTGCCTTCCTCCGCGATCGCGGCGTTGATTGGACCTATGTCGAAGATGCCCCTTCGCTCAACCTTCTCACCACTCAGCCCGATCATGGCTGTGACGTCTGCAGCCGTTTCCGTCGCCGCGCCGTCTACGACCTCGCCCGCAAGCTCGGCGCCAACGTCATCGCATTCGGTCACACCGCCGACGATTTCTGCGAATCGTTTCTCCGCAATGCCATGTTCACCGGTCGCGTTAGCGCGCTCCCGCCCATTACTTGGTCCAGCAAACACGAGTTCCGCCTCATCCGCCCTCTCGTGTATGTCACCGAAAACCTAACTCGTGACTATGCAGCAAGTCTGGGCGCACCGGTCGTTCCTTGCGGCTGTTCTCAAAAAACCGGCACCGTTCGCCGTGGTCTTCGCGACATCTTTGCTGATCTCGAACGCGACCACCCGCGCCTCAAGGAATCTTTGCTCTCGGCTATGGGCAACATCGAAACCGGCCGCATGCTCGACACCCGTTTTCTTGATCTCGACACCGATGCTCACGAATCCGGCTTCTTCGACGAGGAACCCGAGTTAGTGAATCTTAAATGAAACCGTCGTAATCTGAGGCGTAATATCTACCCACAAGGGCGTTCCCGCTGATAAACTGAGGTCCTGCTGCACTTTTAACACCCGCGCTGCTATGGATGCTGAACTTATTGTCGTGAACGGTCCTTTGGCGGGTACGCGGTATCCTCTCGCCAACAACGAATTCCTCATCGGTCGCGCCCCCACGGCGAGCGTTGTCCTTAGTGAGCCCGAGGTCGGCTGGCGTCACTGCCAGATCCGTCACCAAGGCAACCGCCATCTGGTTGTCGATCTTCGTACCTCGGTAGGCACCTATGTCAATGGAATGCGCTCGGCTGAGCGTTGGCTTGATGACCGCGACCAAATCGGCATCGGTAAAACCATACTCATGTTTCGCTCAGCTGAGAGTCTTCTCACTGACGATGACGCCGAACCAGCTTCCGCCTCCGCTCCGGCTCCTTCGCCCGAAACGAAACCCCTCCTCCTCGCCGCTTGCTACCTGACCTTCTTTTTTCGCGCTCTAGCCGCAAGCACCGGCGACACGCAAACCGCGAAGCTCCGCAATCAGATCCTCTCTCTGGTTTCCGACATTCTCCCTTTCCGCGATGGTCTTCTGCTCCTTGGCTCTTCCGCCGCCGACCTGATCGCCCAGTGCCACGCCCCCGGAGTTTCATCTATGCCGGGCGTCTGTGAGGTTCTCCACCGGGTCTGCGAAGAGGGCGCGGTCGCTGATACTGAACGTCACATCTGTGGCGTTCCTCTCTACCGCTCGGGGCAACTCGACGGTGCTCTTCTGCTTCAACTCGATGAGCGCGAGCTGCCTCATTTCGCCAGCCATCTGGAGACGCTCACAGCCGTCGCCTCCCTGGCCTCGGTCGGTTTCGAAGCCAACCAGGAAATCCAAACCCTTCGAGCCGAATTCGACCTCCTCGAAAAAGAGATTGGCCGCGACATCGGCTTCGTCGGCAACAGTGCTCCTACTCGGCGTCTTCTTGATCTGATCGATCGTGTCGCGCCTCGAGAAGCCACCGTTCTGATCATGGGCGAGAGCGGGACCGGTAAGGAATTGATCGCTCACGCAATTCATCAAAAGAGCCCCCGCCGCGAGCGTCCTTTCATTGCCGTCAACTGCGCCGCAATGAGCGAAAGCCTTTTCGAGAGCGAGCTCTTCGGTCATGAAAAAGGCTCCTTCAGCGGCGCTATCGCCATGAAGCGCGGTCGCTTCGAACTAGCTCAGGGTGGAACCATTTTCCTCGACGAAGTAGGTGAACTCCCCCTTGGCCTCCAGCCAAAACTTCTCCGAGTTTTGCAGGAGCGCGAATTCGAACGCGTTGGTGGTACGCAGGTCTACCCGCTCGATATTCGGTTTGTCGCTGCTACCAACCGCGACTTAACTGATGATGTGAGGGAAGGTCGTTTTCGCGAGGATCTCTACCATCGCCTGAACGTCGTAACACTCCAATCACCGCCTCTTCGCGAGCGGCCCGCTGACATCCCGATTCTTGCCCGCTACTTCATCGAGCGTTTCAGTTCCATGTGTAAACGGCAGGTGCACGGTTTCTCGCCCAAAGCAGAAGAGTTGGTCCTCCGCTACAATTGGCCCGGCAATGTCCGCGAGTTGCAGAATGCAATGGAGCGCGCCGTTGTACTCGGTATGTCTGAGTGGATCCTCCCGGAAGATTTGCCCGAGAGCCTACTCGAATCGTCCACCTCTGATGCTTCCATCGGCACGGGCACCGGCTATCATGAGCAGGTCAACGAAGTGAAACGTCGCATCATTATCGAAGCTTTTACACAAGGTAAGGGCGACTACAAACAGGCTGCCAAACTGCTCGGCCTCCATCCCAATTACTTGCTTCGGCTTGTTCGGAATATGGACCTGCGTGACGACATTCAGCGGGCCACTCAGTCCTAGACCAGTCCTAGGATTTGGTTCCCGTATGCAAAGCCGCAATGCCGCCGGTCAACAGTTCGAATCTGGCTTCGGTGAACCCGGCTGCATTCATCATCTCGCGTAACACCTCCGCGCTTGGAAATTGCTTTATCGATTCAGGCAGATACGTGTAAGCTCCGCGCGATCCCGAAATCATCGCCCCTAAAGTCGGCATTATCCATCTCGAATACAGACCATAGCTGGTCTTCATCAACAGCCCTGGCGGATGTGAAAATTCCAAAATCAGCAGCATCCCACCCGGCTTCAGCACTCTCGCCAGTTCCAGTAACCCAGTTTGATAATTAGCCAGATTGCGGAAGCCGAATGCGATCGTAATTGCATCCAGCGATTCGTTTTTCAAGGGCAACCGTAGTGCGTCCGCTTCAAACAGCGGCGACTTCCACTGGCGCTCCGAAATCTTACGCTGCGCCGTCACCAGCATCGGATGGCAGAAGTCAGCACCTAAAATCGGCGAAGCTGATTCGGTCTGCAGATCCAGCAGAACGTCGCCCGTGCCGCAACACAGGTCCAGAATCCGGCTATGCGGATTCCGTAACACTGGCCCCGCCGCTTGCATCAGGCGCTTACGCCAGCTTCGGTCAACGTTAAAGGAAAGTAGATGATTCAGCAGGTCATAACGAGGCGCAACATCCTCAAACATACGTCGCACCCAAGTCGCCGCTTGCTCTTCATTCACCGTGTCCGCAGGCGTCGTGCCGCCAACACTCACAGGCCGTCTTCCATCGCTCGCATAATCACTTCCGGGGCGATCCCTGTAACCACCCGCACCTCTCCGATGCTCGTTGGCAAGACGAAATGTATTTTTCCCTGCAGTGTCTTCTTGTCGCTTCCCAGCCTTTGCATCAACCGCTCTTTATCGACGTCACGCGCCGGCGGCAATGGACCGTATACCAGAATCGTGCGGCAGATCCGCACCGCTTCTTCCGTGCGGAGCATGCCTTCTAACTCCGCAATGCGTGTCGCCGCCAACATGCCCCAGGCAACTGCCTCGCCATGCAAAAATCGCGCGTACCCCGTCTCCGCTTCCAGCGCATGGCCAATCGTATGACCAAAATTCAAGATGCGCCGCAAATCGCTCTCCCGTTCATCGGCCGAAACCACTTCCGCCTTGATGCGAACAGCGCCCGCAATCAACTCATCCACGATCTGCGAGTCCATCCGCAGCACCCCCGCACTCTCGCCAGCCATCAGCTCGAACAATTGTCGATCTCGAATCACCCCACACTTGATCACTTCAAACAGTCCCGCGCGATACTCGCGTGCCGGCAGGGTGGCAATAACATCAGGATCAATCAACACCGCCAACGGCTGGTGAAAACTGCCCATCAGGTTTTTGCCTTCCGCCAGGTTGACGCCCGTCTTCCCGCCCACCGCCGCGTCCACTTGAGCCAGCAACGTCGTCGGCACTTGCACCACCGGCACTCCCCGCATGAACACCGCAGCCACAAAGCCCGCGATATCGGTAACAATGCCGCCGCCAAAGCCGATCACCACACTTGTGCGGTCCGCGCCTTTAGCCAGCATTTGATCAGCCAACTGCTCCACCGCCCACAATCGCTTACGAGTCTCGCCGCCCTCGAACCGCAGTGTTTCGTGCCCTCGGCCATTCAAACCGGCCTCCAGTTTGTCCCCATGCAACCGCCAAACATCATCGGTGGTCACAACAAAAATGGTGCCCGCCTTGGCCGGAATATACTCGCCCACTCGAGCCAGTACGCCTCGTTCCACCACGCTCTGATACCGTCTCTGCGCGGTTTCTACGGTGAAGCTTGGCATTTCCTCCCGTTGTACCATGGGGGGATAGCCCCCCCTGTTCAGCGGATTCGCACTGATTTTATTGTGGTTGGAGCCGGTGTTGCCGGCCTTCGTGCGGCCATCGAACTTGCTTCTGTTGGACGCGTTTTAGTCATCGCTAAGGACAGTCTTCGCGAGTCTTCCTCTGAATACGCCCAAGGTGGAATCGCTGCCGCCCTCAACGACGACGATGAAGTCGAGCTTCACGAGCACGACACTCTCGTTGCCGGAGCGGGCCTGTGCGATCCCAGTGCCGTTCGCATTCTCGTCGAAGAAGGTCCCGCTGCGATCGAGCAACTAATCGACTGGGGCACCGCTTTCGATCGCGAAGGACCCAAGCTTCTCTTCGCTCGCGAGGGCGCCCACAGCCGTAACCGAGTCCTTCATGCAAATGGTGATTCCACCGGCAAAGAGATTGTTCGCACTCTCCGCAATCACGCCGGCTCTCTCGAAAATCTGGAGTTCCAAAGTTTCGCAGCCGTTACCGATCTGCTACTTCACGACGGCGCTGTCACCGGCGTCACGGCACTGGATGGCACAAATCGTTCCCCCGTCGTCATCGAGGCTCGCGGGGTTCTCCTTGCGACTGGCGGACTTGGGCGCGTCTTCGAAAACACAACCAATCCTGATGTCGCCACCGGTGATGGAGTCGCTTCTGCCTATCGTGCCGGCGCTACTATCGCCGATATCGAGTTCGTTCAGTTCCACCCCACCGCGCTCTATCTTCCTTCAGCTCCGCGGTTCCTATTGAGCGAAGCTCTTCGTGGCGAGGGCGCTTATCTGCGCAACCTCAGTGGCGAGCGTTTCATGGAGCGCTATCACCCTCTCAAGGAACTTGCCCCTCGCGACGTTGTGTCGCAATCGATTGTTCTCGAACTGCGTGCCAGCGGCGAAGACAGCGCCTTTCTCGATCTCACTCACATGCCTGCCGGTTTTGTCAGGAATCGTTTTCCGCGCATCTACGAAACCTGCCTCCGCTACGGCATCGACCTCGAGCGTGATCGTGCGCCTGTCCGCCCCGCAGCTCACTACGCAATGGGCGGGGTTCGTACGGACCTGCAAGGTCGTACCAGTCTCCCTCGTCTTTACGCCGCCGGAGAAGTGGCCTGCACCGGTGTTCATGGAGCCAATCGCCTCGCCAGCAACTCTCTTCTCGAAGCGCTCGTTTACGGTGCCCGTGCTGGCCAAACCATGAGTGCCCTTGCTCCAGTGTCTTCTCGTTCCGGCAGCATCGATAGCGGAATTCCGCCCGCGTTTCCTATGGCTACCGAACGTGAACTGCGCGCCATCTCCTGGAACGCTTCAGGCGTCCTGCGCAGCGGTCCTGAACTTGCGGCTGCCTACAAGAAGCTGCAGTCTCGCTGGACCCACGAAATCGAAGCTCCTGGCCGCACTGATTACGAGATCCGAAACATTCATCAGGTTGCGTCGCTCATCGCTCGGGCCGCCCTCGCACGCGAAGAAAGCCGCGGCGGTCATTACCGCACCGACTTCCCATCCCAGTCACCAGCCTTCGAACGTCATTCGCTCATTCGCCAGGCTAGCGACGGGAAGGACCTTGATGTCTCCTTCAGTTAGGCAACGATTCTCTTCCACCAACCTAAGCGTCGCGTTTCTCCTTTTTCTTCTCGCAGAACCAATACGCCGATTCAGCCCCGGCGCCGCCCTCTGGACCACGCCCAGCATCGTTCTCGCGTCTCTTCTAATCGCTTGGGGAGCTGAGTCCGCCCAGTTCTTCGTCGCACAAGGGTTCGCCCTCGCCATCCTCGCCTGGATGCAGACTTTGCCCGAGTTCGCTGTCGAAGCCGTGCTCGCTCACAAGCAGCAAACACCCTTGCTGATGGCCAATCTCACCGGCGCACTGCGTCTACTAACCGGTCTTGCATGGCCCATGATCTATTTCACCGCTGCACTGCAACATCGGCGAGTTCACGACGCGCCCATGCTCAGAATCAGCCTTCCGCCTCAGGACAGCGTTACGGTAATCGCACTCATTCCGCCCATCCTCTATGGCCTTTTCATCTGGAGCAAGGGCCGCCTCGAGATCTACGACGCAGTCATCCTCACTGCAATCTATGTCGCCTATCTTTGGCTGTTGACTCGTTTGCCCCCGGCCGAGAAAGAGGGAATCGACGACCTGCAACGCATCCCTCGTGCAATCGTCACGGCAAAGCCTCGCCCTCGTAATCTCGCCATCGCCGCATGCTTCATTGGCGGCGGAGGACTGATCTATTTCACTGCCGAACCGTTCTTAGGAAGCCTCATCGCTGTCGCAACCGCGGTTGGCGTTCCGACCTTCATCGTCATTCAGTGGCTCGCGCCGGTTATCTCGGAATTTCCGGAACTCGCCTCGACTTTCTACTTCGCACGTCAGGAAGGCAAAGCCGCTATGGCGCTGATGAACATTGCGTCAAGCAACATCAATCAATGGACACTTCTCGTCGCCATGCTGCCGGTTGTCCTATCGCTCGGACATGGTTCGCCCATCGCACTCTTTCTGAGCCAAGAACAACGCTCTGAACTCTTGCTGACCGTTGCGCAAAGCTTTCTGAGCATTGTGTTCGTTCTGAAGCTTGCCTTTCTTTGGTGGGAAGCTCTGGCGCTCTTCGTCCTATTTATAGCCCAGTTCATACTGCCCCGTTTCCTAGGCTCTTTCGCTCAGCAAGACATCGCGATATTCATCTTCATCGCCGCTGTTCTCATCATTCTGAAAGATGTTGTCAAATGGCACAAGCCCGCAGCGTTCCGCGCCTTCGCGGAGACTTGGCACGCACACGTCTAAGTTGTTCGAGAGTCTTAGCCGTGCGAGGGGTTCGGAGCAGCGCCAAAGTTAATCAGCGCAACGCCCACAATGATGATCGCGAGCCCGGCAATCTTGCTTATCGTGAATGGCTCTTTGAAGAACAGTCGCGCCCAGACTACCGTCCAGATGTAGCCGAGCGAAACCATCGGGTACAACAACGACAGTTCACCTTGCGAGACACCCATGAGAAAGAAGACGGATGACAGAAGATACAGCGCAATACCGGTGGCAAGATAGTAGTTCTTGACCAACGCCGCCAACCCGCCGCCCAGCCGTTCTGCACCAAGCTTCAAAAACACCGAACCGAACGATCCAATAAACGACGACAGGAGAACAAACAAAATCGGGCCGAGCTTCACGCTACCTCCTTGGGGGACGTCTTGCTCAAGCCCAGAACCGATACCCCACCAACGATGAAGATCACGCCCATGACGCGGAAGAAGTTCACGTGCTCGTGCAGGTATGTCACCGATAAGAATGTCACCCACACATACGTCAAGGCGATGATTGGAAACATACGCGAAAGCTCACGGCCCTTCAAAGCCAGCGCCATCAAGATGACGTTGACGCCATACAACAGATAACCTACAAACAGCTTCACGTTTGAAAGAATGCCGAAACCGTACTGGAAAATAAGACCCGGGCTATGCAGCACATCAACTACGGTTAAGTGCCCTGTGCCGAAGCTCTTCGATCCATCTTTGATGAGCATCTGGGCCAATGCGCCAATCAGCGTACAGAGGAAAACCAGAAGAAACGATCGTCTGGCCGCTGCCTTTGAATCAATCGCCTCGTGGGGGAGTGTCGTTGCTGTGCTCAAAAAGTCATGTCCGGATGAGAATGGTTACTTCTCATTTTAGTCCAAATGTGGAACTGGTTCCGGCGAAAACGCTCTCCTGAAGCCTCTCCAGCCTTAGCGGCATTACGCGGTGCTCCACCGACGATGCGCACCAAGACGCATTCAGCCGCAACCGGCTACGTGTACCTTTACGCCTACAAGGGCTACCGTGAAGTCTTTGAAAGCCGTCCCGCAAGGGAATACATCTTCAACGCAACCCGTGACCGCAAACAGTACTTCGCCGTCACAGTTCAACTACGGCAACAAGAATTAGCCTTTTGCCATCAGGCAATTGGAAGAGATCTGCTCGACGCCGAGCGTTATGCAATCGGAAAATTGACATTGTTAGAGGCGCTCGATACCGTGACGGATGTGGCCGAATTTGCCCAGCCGCTTGTACCATCGGCAACCGACATGGAGCGTCATCTAAGTGATTTAGGCCGCATCTAAAGTGAACGAGTATAAACTAACCCAAGAACCATGTCAGCGCCGTTAATGCCTTCGCCCCTCGATCAGGTTGGACGTCGCCGATTTGCGTTCTATCCCTCGATCGCCAACGCTGAATCAAACGAGTGGATGTTGAGCGCCGCCACTCCCTCCGAAGTCAAGGTTGTCAACGCGCGCACTGGTCACCCGCTTTGGATTCCGCGCCATTTCGTCCAAGGTATCTCGGAAACGAACGATCCGATCCTCATCATCGGCCTTACCAAAGAACTGGAACTTCGTTCTGGAGAAGTTCTTCCCCGCATTAAGCGGGTCATCGAGATTCCTCTGGCAGCAACGTCCGCGAACGAAATTGACGCAAGCGAACCGACACAGGCCTCCGCTCGGCGGCGCCATTCCAAGCGCGGTCCTGCCCCGGTCGTCGGCATTCGGCTGGAGCCCAGATTCACTTCGCGCCCAAGCAAAGCCATGATCGTATTCGCGGTCAGCACACTAGTTGCATGCCTGCTCGCTGCTGGTGTGTTTTCAGATTGGATCAACCTCGGGGTCCGCGCCAGCGGATTTCAAGGCCAAAAGCTGAACCTCACCCCAGCTCTCGCCGCGCACTGAATCAGCATCATGCACAAGCGACTCTGGACCCTGTTTTGGGCTTTAGTGGCCGTTTTGGCAGCCTTCGCGATCGGTACTATCGCTTTCGAACGCGGTGAACCCGTTAATAGCCTTTGGCTCGTCGCAGCCGCCGCGTCCGTCTATGTCCTGGGCTATCGCTTTTACGCTAAATTCATCGCTGCGAAGGTCATGATGCTCGACGACGCCCGGGCCACTCCAGCCGAACGTTTACGGGACGGACATGACTACGAGCCCACCAACAAATGGATCGTACTTGGCCACCACTTCGCCGCCATCGCCGGCCCCGGTCCTTTAGTGGGTCCCACGCTCGCCGCCCAGTTCGGCTATCTGCCTGGAACTCTATGGATCCTCTTCGGTGCCGTCATCGCCGGTGCTGTGCAGGACTTCATCATTTTGTTTTGTTCCATACGGCGTGACGGCAAGACGCTCGGCCAGATGGCTCGCGACGAGATCGGCAAGGTGGGCGGTTTCGTTTCGATGATCACAGTTTTGTTGATCATGGTCATCTTGCTTGCGGTGGTGGGCCTCATCGTGGTGAACGCTTTAAAGGGCAGTCCTTGGGGCACGTTTACTATCGCGATGACGATACCGATCGGGTTGTTGATGGGCTTGTATCTCCGCTACGTCAGGCCCGGCAAGGTGCTGGAAACTTCGACCATCGGTTTCGTTCTGGTGCTCGCTAGCATCTGGGGCGGGCAAGCTGTCGCCGGTTCGCCGCAGTGGGCATCGATGTTCACCTTTGGCGGCGTGGCACTTTGCGTGGCCATCATTCTTTATGGATTTTCTGCCAGTGCGCTTCCCGTTTGGCTGTTATTGGCACCCCGCGATTACTTGAGCACGTTCGTAAAGCTCGGTGTCGTCTTCGCCTTGGCACTCGGGATCTTGTTTGTGCATCCGCGCTTAGCCTTGCCGCCGCTCACGCGTTTCGTCGACGGAACGGGTCCCATTTTCGCCGGCAATCTGTTCCCGTTTTGCTTCATCACCATTGCTTGCGGTGCCATCTCCGGTTTTCACGCGCTGATCGCGTCGGGTACTACGCCGAAAATGCTCGCCAAGGAGTGGCACGCCTGGCCAGTCGGTTATGGAGCGATGTTGCTCGAAGGCTTCGTGGCCATCATGGCCATGATTGCTGCGGCCTCTCTGCAGCCCGGAGTGTACTTCGCTGTGAACTCTCCTGCAGGTGTCGTAGGCGCAACGGCCCAGGCCGCCACAACCACCATTGCAAACTGGGGCTTCCCAGTCACCGCTGCAGAAATGGCTCACCTGGCTCATGCAGTCGGTGAACAAACTCTTTTTAGTCGAACCGGCGGCGCACCATCGCTCGCGCTCGGTATGGCCCAGATCTTCAATCGGCTTTTCCAGGGCACTCGTGTATCCGACGGCATTCTCAGCTTCTGGTACCACTTCGCCATCATGTTTGAGGCGCTCTTCATTCTTACGATCGTCGATGCAGGTACGCGAGTGGGCCGTTTCATGCTGCAGGATTTGTTAGGCCATGTTTATAAGCCGCTTGGTCGTACCGGCTGGATGCCCGGAGTGCTGGGCGCCAGCGCTGCCGTTGTCGGGTCTTGGGGCTACTTTCTATATCAAGGAGTAATCGATCCCATGGGTGGAATCAACTCGCTCTGGCCATTGTTCGGAATCGCTAATCAACTACTAGGCGCAATTGCCTTATGTGTGGGCACAACGGTGCTGATCAAGATGCACCGCCTCAGATACGTCTGGATTACCGTAGCGCCGTTGGCTGCTCTCGTCACTATCACCTTCACGGCCGCGCTCGAGAAAATATTTTCGAGTCAGCCTCGCGTTGGTTTGCTATCTCACGCCCATGTCTTGCAATCTGCTCTTGATGCTGCAAAGATTAGCGCTGGCAAGATCCCTGAAACGCAGACCGTCATCTTCAATGAACGACTAGACGCGGCAGTTTGCGCAGTGTTCTTGATTCTGGTCGCAATCATCGTCCTCGATTCTATTCGTGTGTGGGTCGGACTCTTGCGCGGAAACAAAACGGTAAAGAGCTCAGAATCGCCGTTCGTCCAATCTGAAATTGAAGTGGGTGCGTTTTGAAAAAACTTCACATATTCCTTCACTTCTTGCGTTCCTTAGCCGCAGAACTCTCGGACGAGAACGCGTATGCGCGGCATCTTGCCATGACAGGTCTACCCCATTCTGCGCGAGAGTGGCGTTCTTTCAGTGACGCTCGGCATCGCCGGAAATATCAGAACGCAAAATGCTGTTGATGGTCTTGTCCAACATGCCCCGAATCAATTGACTTGCACCGTCCTCGTTATTAGCCCGAAGTAAGTCAAGCACGTTCGAATCAACAATGCGGTACCAGAGATCGCGTCTAGTCGCAAAGTCGCTGATACTGTTCGTAATTTCTGGACGGATCTCTTTCAGCAATCGGAGAAGCACACCGTACTCTGAGCCGACCTCTTTCTCGAATCGCTGGCGCAATCGGACCGCCACTGCCGGCGCCCAGCCGTTCGTCGAAATAGCAATCGTCAGATCGCCCTGGCGATGAAGCGAGCCGAAGCTGAATCGGCAGTTTTCAGGATCGTCAACGCAGTTGCACAGAATGCCGCGCTGTTCGGCAGATTGAAAGATTTCGTGGTTTTCGTTCCGATCGGAGATCACCAGAAAGCGTCCGTCAAGATCCCTTTCTTGAAACGCGCGTTGCTGCCAATCGAGCAGGCCCAGTGTTGCTAATTCCTGGATGGCCGGAACGGCATCTTCATTGATATAAGTCACCGCTGCGCCCGAGTCCACCAGCGACTGCACCTTGCCCGCGACTTCAAAGCCCTCGCCGGTAACCAGACAGTTCTTCCCGGTGACATCGAGAAAGATTGGAAAACGAAAATTCACTTTAACGACTTACGCATGATCGTAACAGCCGGTCACGAGAGGGCCACTATGCTGGATGAAGTGCCTGTACCGCGTTTATTTCTGATCGACAGTTTTGGATTCATTTTTCGGGCTTATCATGCCCGCGCGCGTTCCGGAGCACCGCCTATGCGAACCAGCAGCGGGCTTTCAACTGAGGCTGTTTTCATCTTCCACAACATGGTTCGGAAGCTCATGACCAGCTTCAAGCCCGACTACATTGCGGCCATCTTCGAAAGCCTCGGGCCCACATTTCGCTCCGACTCTTTTGCCGAGTACAAGGCTAATCGATCTGAGATGCCCGATGACTTGGGCCCGCAGATACCGTACGTCCGGCGCATGTTGGACGCCATGCGAATACCAATCATTCAGTTCGATACGTTTGAAGCCGACGATGTCATCGGAGCAATTGCCTGCCACAAACCTGCGAAGCCCCTTGATGTCGTGATTGTCTCAAGCGACAAAGACATGTTGCAATTAGTGAACGATCGGGTCTTCATGTTGAATCCGATGAAGGACGACACTTGGTACGACAGCGCCAAGGTCCTGGAATTTATGGGTGTCAAACCTACGCAGGTCGCGGATCTGCTGGCGTTAAAGGGTGATTCGATCGATAACATTCCTGGTGCACCCGGCATCGGCGACAAAGGAGCGAAAGATCTCATCACCCGGTTCGGATCAGTCGAGGAAGCAATTGGGCGGGCCAATGAGGTCGAGAAGAAAACGTACCGCGAAAGCCTGCTGAATCACAAAGACCAAATTTTGTTGAGCAAACAGCTCGCGACGATTCACACGCAAGTCCCTGTTGAGGTAAACCCCACCGATCTAAAAACGCAGTTGTTCGACAATGCGGCCCTAAAGCTTATTTATAAGGAGCTTGAATTTTTCAGCCTGCTGAAAGATCTGCCTCCCGAAGACGATAGCGGCAAGCGCGATTATGCGGTGTTGCAGAACGCCGAAGAAATCGAAGGATGGCTGGCAGAGCGACCGGCCGAAGCGCCTTTAGCAGTCGCGCTGGATGCAACGAACGGTTACATCGGTCTTGCTTATGCGACTGGTCAGGGGCGAGCTGTTCCACTCTCGCTCTTGCCAACATTACGGCCGGTGCTGGAGAGCGCTGAGGTTCCCAAGCTCGCGCATGACGTCAAGGCTTTGTTCATCGGTTTTGCCGATCAGGGAATCGCGCTGACGGGCATCGAAGAGGATGTGATGCTCTATGCGTTTTTGCTAGCAGCCGATCCGGGCAGTTGTTCACCAGAAACGTTGTCCGAAAAGTATTTGGATCGCAAGCTAAATCCCATCGCCGAACAGCAAGCCGAAGCAACTCTGGCGTGCGGCATGTCACTTCGGGCTGAATTGAAGATTCAGCAGCTCCAATCGGTGTACGAGACCATCGACCGTCCGTTGGTCCCGGTGCTGGCGAAAATGGAGCAGACCGGGATTCGAATCGACACGGCCGTGCTGGCCGAATTGTCAGTCAGGCTCACCAAGCGCGTCGAAGAGATTGCCGGCCAGGTTTATCAATTAGCGGGTAAGTCGTTCAACATCGGTTCACCGCAGCAGTTGGGCAAAGTGCTGTTCGAAGATCTCGCCCTGCCCTCGCCAACCAAGATGGGCAAAGGCAAAGTGATCTCGACCGCAGCAGACATCCTGGAGAATCTTGCGCCGGCGTATCCCATCGCGCAACTTGTGCTCGATTATCGTCAGCTCACAAAGCTTAAGGGAACTTACATCGATGCGTTGCCTCTGCTGATCAAGCCGGCAACAGGCCGAGTGCATACAACGTTCAATCAGACTGGCGCAGCGACCGGTAGGCTGTCTTCGTCGAATCCGAACCTGCAAAACATTCCCATAAGGACCGAAGAAGGCCGGGAAATCCGTGCTGCGTTTATTCCGGAGGACGGTTGGGAACTGGTCGTCGCAGATTATTCGCAGATCGAGTTGCGCCTGTTGGCCCATATGTCAGGCGACGAAGTGTTAGTAGACGCGTTCACGCACAATCAAGACATTCATACACGAACCGCAGCCGAGGTCTTAAAAGTAGACCCGGCATTTGTCACTCCTGATATGCGGCGTTCAGCTAAAGCTGTCAACTTCGGTATTGTTTATGGGCAGACGCCGTTTGGGCTGGCGCAAACGTTAGGCATCGATCGCAAAGAAGCAGAGCTTTATATCCGCCGCTACTTTGAGCGGTATGCGGGTGTACGCGAATTTATTGATAAGACGATTGAACACGTCCGCGAAACCGGCGTCGCGACGACGCTCCTGGGAAGGCGTCGACCTATTCCGGATATGAAGAACCGAAATCCAGCCGCGCGCTCGTTCGCAGAAAGAACTGCAGTCAACACGCCTCTGCAAGGAACTGCTGCCGATTTGATTAAACTCGCTATGATTCGCATCAGCCATTTGTTCGAGAAAGAAAAGCTCAAAGCACGAATGCTGCTGCAAGTGCATGATGAGCTAGTGTTCGAAGCTCCATCGGACGAGATAGCCCGAGTCAAAGAGCTGGTGAAAACTGAAATGGAAAACGTGTATCAACTAAACGTGCCGCTGACGGTTGAAGTCGGAGTCGGCAAGAATTGGCGGGACGCGAAATGAAGAACAGTTATTTGACAGCAGTTGTTTGCGCCTTGGCCGTAGTCGCAGCCTCCTGCAGCAAGCCCGCGACGAAGCAGAAGGAGAAGGAGATTGGACCTGCGCCGGCCACCTTCCGTACGTCGATGAAGACCACCAAGGGTGATGTCGTGATCCTGGTGCATCGCGATTGGGCTCCGAACGGAGCTGACCGCTTCTACGAGCTGAACAAGATCCACTTCTATGACGGCACCTATTTCTTTCGCTGCTTGAAGGGATTCATTGTTCAGTGGGGAATCAATGGTGACCCTTCAACCAACAGGGTCTGGAGCGAGTTGACGATCAAAGACGACCCGAAAAAGGTGAGCAATCGAGAAGGAACTGTGGTCTTCGCCGCAGCAGGACCAGATAGTCGAACGACGCAGGTCTTTATCAATCTCGGAAACAACAGTAAGCAGCTGGACGGTCAGGGCTTTACACCTTTCGGCGAAGTCATTCAGGGTATGGAGAACGTCAACTCGTTCTATATGGGGTATGGCGAAGGTCCTCCGGGAGGCTCGGGCCCCGACCAGTCGGTTATTGCAAATCAAGGAACTTCCTACGTTGAGGAGCGTTTTCCCAAGATGGACCACATCCTCAAAGTCACCGTTCTGGAGCCCTAAATGGATCATTCACAGGGCATTCGGATGAGACACTAATAGAAAATGACCGGAAATGAGATTCGTGCGAAGTTTCTGAAGTACTTCGCCGAACATGGCCACAAGGTGGTCCGCAGCGGTTCGCTCGTGCCGGCTGGTGATCCGACTCTACTGTTTACCAATGCCGGAATGAACCAGTTCAAGGATACGTTTCTCGGCTTGGAGAAGCGAGATTACTCGCGCGCCACAACATCGCAGAAGTGTGTGCGAGCCGGGGGCAAACATAACGACCTGGAGAATGTCGGCTACACACGGCGTCACCACACCTTTTTTGAGATGTTGGGCAACTTTTCGTTCGGCGACTATTTCAAGCGCGATGCTATCGCTTTCGCCTGGGAACTGGTCACGGGCAAAGACTGGTTTGCCATGCCGAAGGACAAGTTGTATGTCACGGTCTTTCGCGAAGACGATGAAGCCGAAGAGTTGTGGCAGCAGGTCGCTGGCATCAGCAAAGATCGAGTCTTCCGGCTTGACGAAAAGGACAATTTCTGGCAGATGGGCGAGACCGGCCCCTGCGGTCCCTGCTCCGAGATTCACTACGATTTAGGACCAGAAGCAGCTGAACCGAGCCGGGAACACGAACAGTTTCCTCTGGATGGTGGCGGCCGTTTTGTCGAGATTTGGAACTTGGTGTTCATGCAGTTCGATCGTGCTGTAGACGGCGTCATGACTCCGCTGCCTCGACCATCGATCGATACCGGCATGGGGATGGAGCGCGTCGCGGCGATCATGCAGGGCAAGCTTTCGAACTACGAGACAGATTTGCTTGCGCCGATTATCGATCGTGCTGCTGAGTTGCTGAAAGTGCGATACGGTGCTAATCACAAGATCGACACGGCTCTTCGGATCAATGCCGACCATGCCCGGGCTACTGCATTCTTGATTCACGATGGTGTGTTGCCGTCCAATGAGGGTCGCGGTTATGTGCTTCGTAAGATCATGCGACGGGCGATGCGCAATGGACGAATATCGGGTGCGACTGGTCCTTATCTGTACCAGCTGACCAAGTTCGTTGCGGAGCTGATGAAGCCTGCTTATCCGGAGCTTGAAGAGAGTGCCGAACGCGTGGCGCGTATTGTCCGGGACGAAGAGGGTCGCTACGCCACAACTTTCCAAGTAGCCGAGCGCTTCTTTCACGACGAAGCGAAATCGGCCGCAGGCGGAACACTTCCCGGAGCAGCGTCATTTAAACTGTACGACACGTTTGGGCTGGCGCTCGACGAACAGGAAGAAATGGCGCGGGAGTTCGGCCTGCACATCGACCGCGAAGGTTTCACGGCCGAGATGGAAAAACAGCGGGAACGCGCGCGGGCCAGCTGGAAAGGTGCGGACAAGGCGCACGTTGCCGACGTTTATAAGAGCCTCGGGCAGGTCGAGTTTATCGGGCGCGAAGCGTTGGAAGCGCCCGTAAAAGTTTCCTCCCTAATTGTGGACGAGCAGTCCCAAGCCGTGGTGGAGAGTGGATCTGCAGAAGTAGTGTTGGCGGAGACGCCGTTCTACGCTGAGTCTGGTGGCCAGGTGGGCGATACGGGTCTGCTGCTCGACCCGGAGACGCGTGAGCGTGTCGCTGTTGTGGAAGGTGCGTTTAAGCTGACACCAACCACTATGGTTCAGCGGACTTACGTGCTGAAGCCAATCAAAATTGGTGACCAGCTGTTGGCCGTTGTGGATAAGCCATCGCGAGGGGCCACGGCTCGTAATCATACGGCGACCCACCTCTTGCACGCAGCACTGCGCCAAGTTTTGGGCACGCATGTAAAGCAGGCGGGCAGCGTGGTCGAGCCCGGCCGACTTCGCTTTGATTTCTCGCATTACGCAGCCATGACGCAAGACGAGCTAAGCGAAGTGGAGCGACTGGTCAATGAACAGATTCTCGAAAACACCCAGGTTCAAACCGACGTGATGGATTTGGATCAGGCGCTAACTACGGGTGCGATGGCGCTTTTCGGCGAGAAATATGGAGAGAAGGTAAGGGTCGTAAGCATTCCAGGATTCAGCCGTGAGCTTTGCGGCGGAACCCATGTGCAACGAACCGGCGACATTGGGCTTTTCAAAATTGCGTATGAGGGCAGCATCTCAGCGGGCGTTCGACGGATCGAGGCAATCACGGGTATCGGCGCGCTCGATCGATTTCAAGAGGCAAGTGCACAACTAGCGAAGCTTGGGGAATTGCTGCACGCCACCGATAGCACGCTGTTAGAGCAGATGGAGAAAACGCTGGAACATCAGCGCGAGTTGGTAAGGCAAGTAGACCAGCTGAAAACGAAGTTCGCTCATCAGCAGGTAGAACGTTTGCAGGGTCGGGAAGTAAATGGCACGACGGTGCTGGCCGAAAGCGTTGAAGGTTTGGATCGCGCGCAGCTTAGAACGCTGGCGGACTCGCTGCGGAACAAGTGGCGCAGTGCAGTCATCGTGATTGCCTCATTGAATGACGGCGACATATCGATTGTTTCGACCGTCAGCAAAGACCTGACGTCGAAGGTGCAAGCCGGAAAGCTGGTCGGGGAGTTGGCGAAAGCCATTGGCGGAAAAGGCGGTGGCCGGCCTGACATGGCCGAGGGCGCTGGGAAAAACTCAGCTGCCTTATCGTCCGCGCTCGATCGTGTATACGAAACGGTAAGTACCGCTTTACAAGGTGCACTAGCATGACAGAACGCTTCGACGTAGCAATCATAGGTGCTGGACCTACAGGTCTGGCGTGTGGCATTGAGTTGAAGCGGCGTGGAATTAACGCAGTCCTGTTTGATAAGGGCTGCGTCGTGAATTCGCTGTATCACTACCCGATCAACTTGGTGTTTTTTACGACGCCGGAGCTGCTCGAGATCGGCGACATCCCGATGACTTCGCTGAACGAGAAGCCAGGACGTACGGAAGGCCTGAAGTACTACCGGCGCGTCGCCGATCACTACGGATTGGACATACACCAGTACGAGCGGGTCCTGAGTTTTGATGGCGAAGATGGTGACTTCCACCTCCGAACAGAAACCTCGCAGGGTGATCGACAAACTTATAAGGCACGCAAAATTATCATGGCCAGCGGCTACTACGATATCCCGAATCGCTTAAATGTGCCCGGTGAAAACCTCGACAAGGTGATTCACTATTACAGGGAAGCGCACCCGTATTACAACCACGACGTGTTGCTCGTTGGCGCGAAGAACTCGGCATGCATTGCGGCACTCGAGCTATTCTGGACCGGCGCTCGTGTGACATTGGTCCATCGCGGAGCAGAGATCTCAAACAATGTGAAGTATTGGATCAAGCCGAACATTGAAAATCGGATCAAGTGCGGCGAAGTGAAAGCGTACTTCAACACCACGGTAAAAGAGATTCGGCCGCATGAGGTTGTGCTTTCAACGCTCGACGGAGAAGTCACGGTGAAGAACGATTTCGTTTTTGCGATGACGGGTTACAGGCCGGATTTTGATTTTATGGCTACTCACGGCATTCACCTGGATCCGGAGACCTCGAAACCAATTACCGATCCGCATACACTTGAGAGCGAGAGGCCTGGAGTCTACTTGGCTGGCGTAATCGTGGCCGGGACTCACACCAACGAGATCTTCATTGAGAATGGACGTTTTCACGGAAAGCTAATTGCAGAATCAATCGCCAAAAGTTTGGGAGTGAGAGAGCAAGAAGCAGTATTGGCGTAAAAAGAAAAAGCCGACTTGCGTCGGCAATTTCGAGTTCCAAACTAATGGTGGCGTCAGGGAATCTGGTCGGGTGGGCTTGTAGGGGCTAAAAGAGGGTAACAACTGGTGGTTGGGTGTTGCGTGGTTGGTGGTGCGGAGCAACCTTCGTTCCCTGATCAACTCGGTCCATCATGTACGCGTTCTTAAAGAGCATCTTGCGTGCCAAACTCAAAAAGCCTGTAAAACAATAGCTTAGGCTTGCCGAGAGAAGGGACTAAGCGAAATTTTTACCAATACGGAATTCCATATTGAAACGAATGTTCATGTTTGGCGTTCCCGCTGACAGCATTCTCGAGCGCTGTTCGTTTCCGGAGTGTGGATCTATGTTTCCGCACGACGCCGTTCTTCGCTGTTGCCTTCGTTCCGCTCATTGCGCGCGCTAATCTCGCGGGATTGTTGCTGGTGCGGGTGATCCCGGCGCCGTCGGGAGATCAGGGTGCGCTTGGCTCTCGGTGCGAGTGGAGCAGCCATTTTGCGCCAGACCTTAATGGAACGTGTCCTCGAAGAAGGGCAGCACCGCGGAAATTCAACACTGCCTTAATGTCAAGCTTTTCCGGTGCCGCAGTGAGGTTAGTGTTCTTAGGCATTTACAGCGTTATAGGCGTTCTCTGCCGCGTTACGCACGCGAGAGTGATCTCGGCTCGCCGGGCTGCTTATATGGATGTTACTCAAGCGCTGCGCACGGAGTAAGCCCCGGAAACCCGCAGCATGCCTGGCCTTAAACGTTAATCCCAATCCGCCACAGCGTGAAGCCAATGGCCTGCTTCA
This sequence comes from Bryobacteraceae bacterium, assembly GCA_965214005.1. Lineage (GTDB taxonomy): Bacteria > Acidobacteriota > Terriglobia > Bryobacterales > Bryobacteraceae > Bog-105. The sequence continues at coordinate 4,738,164 of CBDCAQ010000014.1, read as the reverse complement.
GGTAGAGCAATCGCAATCCCGAGCCGCTCTTCCCAGTTCCGGTCGGGCGCGGCGATCCGTAGACCTTGATGCCCTGGAACTGCAACATGCGCTTCACTCTGAATATGTGATAGCCATCGCTGACGACGATGCACGAATGCATCCGCATTCGATTCATGATTTGGACCGCTGCGCCCAGGCTCTCCGCCGTCGAGGTACCTTCAGGCTCGACCAGAATGGCTTCGGAAGGCACACCACGGCGAGTCAGATAACTGCGGCCTACTTCTCCTTCCGTGAAAACCGGATCGCCCCCGGCCCCGCCTGTGGTCAATATATAAGGAGCGCGATGTTGCAGGTAGAGAACAAGGGCGTGATTGAGTCGCGCTTTTAGAACGGGAGAAGGCAGGCCGTGATATTCTGCTGCTCCGAGGACAATGATGACGTCAGCGTTTCCTTCTTCGTTGACCGTTGACTCCCGTGCAATCTGGCGAGCGATGTAAAGGAGGTACCCTAAGGCGATCAGTGCAAACGAGACGAGCACAACCAGCGCCGTGGCGAGAACACGCCTCCCCGAAGCTGACTTCTGCGCCGTGGTCATGGTTGTACTTGACTTTATAGTCTACGCCCGCGCGAGCAAGGTTGAAAATCTCGCTCGGCATTGGACCTTCATGGTGACGATTACCAGCCAGCAGAATCCGCTGATTCAAACGATCAAACGCGCCGTTCATAAGAACCAGGCTGCTCCCGGCGGTGTTCTAGTTGCCGAAGGACCGCACCTGTTGGCAGAAGCGCTGCGCGGGTTGTGGGAGATTGAACAGGTTCTGGTGTCCTCGGCGGCCCGAGCGCGCCACGGATTACTGATCGACACCGTGAATGCGCCGGTGTTGGACGTCGCTGAGTCGGTACTTGCCGCGATCGCAGATACGGCAACAACCCAGGGTATTGTCACTCTACTGAAGCCGCGCGAGTGGGCGTGGGCTGATCTGCTGAGTTCTCAGTCGCTGATCGTCGTCTTCGAAAGCGTACAAGATCCGGGCAATGTCGGAACCATCATTCGATCCGCGGAAGCGTTCGGCGCTACGGGCATTTTACTTTTGAGGGGAACCGCCCAGCTGTCAAATGGAAAAACGCTGCGGGCTGCAGCTGGATCTATATTCCGAATGCCTTACCTTGACGGCCTGGCTGCGTCTGAGGCCCGTGCCTTACTGCGAGACTCGGGCATCGCTTGCTATGGGCTTACAGCCGGAGCGGATCGTGGTATTGATAGTGTCGATCTGACCCAGTCTTGCGCACTGATTGTCGGTAACGAGGGCTCAGGTATTTCGGCAGAAATGCTGTCCACTGTAGAGGGTATTGCGATTCGAACAGCAGGAGTTGAATCGTTAAATGCCGGTATCGCGTGCTCGATCGCACTATACGAAGCTCGTCGGCAAAGGTCTACATTGTGAACCTGTTTGATTCAGCGCCAGTTGAGTCCGGCCCACTCGAAGAGGCCAGCCGGGACCGGCCATTAGCTGAGAGGATGCGGCCTCGCTCGCTCGACGAGTTTATAGGTCAGGACCAGATACTCGCGCCCGGTAAGCCGTTGCGGACCCAGTTAGAGCATGGCCGGGTCACCTCCTTATTACTGTGGGGACCGCCCGGATCTGGAAAGACGACCCTTGCATCTCTGGTTGCAAAACAAAGCGGCGCAGACTTCACTCCCTTCAGTGCCGTCATGAGCGGGATAAAAGAGATCAAGGCGGTTATGGTCGACGCCGAGCGTGCTAAGCGAGCCGGGCGACGAAGCGTCCTGTTCGTAGATGAGATACACAGATTCAACAAGGCGCAGCAGGACGCATTTCTGCCGTATGTGGAACGTGGGGACGTTATTCTGATTGGCGCCACCACTGAGAATCCTTCGTTCGAAGTAGTTTCGGCATTGCTGTCGCGTGTAACGGTATACGTTTTGAAGGCCCTGGACGCGGAGTCACTCGTGGTCTTGTTGCGACGCGCGTTGGAAACGCCGGTGCGGGGCTTGGGCCAATTGGGCCTGACTGCGCCGGACGATGTACTCGAGCGAATTGCAATTTACTCGAGCGGCGACGCTCGTTCCGCATTGAACGCTCTGGAATTGGCTTCGGAACTGGCCAGAAACGGCATTATTGATTCCGAAGCAGTAGCCGCGGCGGTTCAGCGCAAGATGTTGCTCTATGACAAGAGCGGAGAAGAGCACTTCAACCTGATATCGGCTTTGCACAAATCCGTTCGGTCAAGTGACGCGGACGCAGCCGTGTACTGGCTGGCTCGCATGATGAAGTCCGGCGAAGATCGTATGTATCTAGCTCGGCGGCTGGTCCGGATGGCGATCGAAGACATTGGCTTAGCAGATCCTGGAGCGGTAGAACAGGCGATTGCGTGCATGCAGACCGTCCATTTCCTGGGGGAACCGGAGGGCGATCAGGCTCTGGCGCAGATTGCACTGTATCTGGCGCTTGCGCCCAAGTCCGACGCAGCGTATCGAGCACTCAACGCAGCCACGGCGACCGTCGAAAGCTCACGAGCCGAGCCGGTCCCTCTGCATCTGCGAAATGCTCCTACAAAGTTGATGAAGCAAATCGGATATGCCAAGGGCTACAAGCATGCGCACAATGAGCCAGATTCGGTCACCGACATGGTATGTCTGCCAGAAGCGTTAGCGGACGAACGTTTCTACGAACCGAGTTCGGCGGGTTTTGAACAGAAATTACAGGAGCGAATGGACTGGTTAAGAAAAAAGAAGTTAAGGGATAACGATCAAGCATAGCCGAAATGACGACAGACTGCTGTAGCGTTTATACTAGTGTAAGTGAACCCGGTGGAATTTTAAGTATTAGAGATTTTCCGAATTCGCGTACCAAGGGCGATTCATAGCGCTGTATTTGGAAATGGACGGAATAGGAGCACGTGTCCGATAAATCATTTGCTTTAGCAGCTGAGCCAGGGGGCGCGGAACGTCGGCGGTCGAGCCGTTTTCCGATTGAGCGGGAAGTCCGGTACAAGACGCTGAATCAACGGTCTGAGATCCTGTCTGGGTCCGGTAAAACCCTTAACATCAGCAGTTCAGGCGTCCTGTTCACAGCCGATCATGAATTACCGATCGGGACGCGCCTAGAAGTGTTGATCAGTTGGCCCGCACAACTGAATGAAAAGTGCTTATTGAATCTGGTAGCTCGTGGCCGGGTCACTCGACATTTGCGTGGGCAGGTGGCGTTGCAGATTCAACAATACGAATTCCGAACACAGAGCCTCCGCCCTGGACCCTAATCCCGTTTTCGTGGTTAGTGATCTTCGGGTTGAATTTACGCCTCCGATCCTGAGTCTCCGAGCCGCTTTCTAAACTACAGCCCAGCTACCATAAACATAGTTGTGCGTCGCCGATTAGCGTTTGCTACCGCTAGCCTTTGTTTTCTGGTTCTATTTGCGCTCGTAATTTGGCAAGGATCATTTCGTTTTCCTTACGATCCTACTGATCTTCGCGAGACGATCGTGCTGTGGGCTACGTCCACTGTGATCTTTGTCTTAACGGTGACTCTTGCTTTCATGCTGCTTCGAATGGGCGTGAAACTTTATATAGAGCGCCAGCGAGATAAAGAGGGTTCGAGGATCCGCTCGAAACTGCTGGTTGGCGCCTTAGCGCTAACGATTACGCCGGTTCTTTTCTCCGTATTATTCAGTGTTTATGTTCTTAATCGGACCTTAGATAAATGGTTTAATCGGCCAGCGAGGCAAATTCAATTAAATCTGCAGGACGTAGATAAGGCTTTTAAAGGTGAGTCTCAAAACAGGGCAATGGCTGGTGCGAACTGGATTGGTCTACTGCCGCAGACGGTGAAGGCCGCCGAGACAGGGCAGGTAGATCCCACATTTTTTACTTCGTTCTGCAAGGCCCAGGGGTTACGCCGGATAACGCTGATGCGCAAGGTTGGTAACCCGCTCGTGTTATGTGAGTCGGCGGACGCGACGGACCAGCTGCCGCCGCTGAGTGCCAGTGCCGACGTAGTACTCGACGGCGCCATCATCGGGCGAATTACCGGACTGTTCACTCGGACTGCCGACCTTTCCACCAAGGAAAATGCAATTCAGTCATTAATGAACCAACAGAATCAGTTTTCGCACCACGAAAAATTTTATCAAGATACTTACTTCATGGTTTTGTGCCTGATCACGCTGTTCGTTCTATTTTTTGCGTCCTGGTCCGCACAATTGTTTTCTAAGCAGATCAGCGTTCCGATCGCTGCTCTCTTAGCCGCGGCACAGGAAGTGCGTCAAGGTAACCTCGGGTACCGAATCAAAGTGCAGGCGATGGATGAACTCGCAACGCTGGTTCGGGCCTTTAACGAGATGACTCGGGAGCTGAACTCGAATGCGCACGAGCTTGAACTCCGACGCCGTTTCACTGAGGCGATTCTCGAAAGCATTCCCACCGGTGTGATTTCGGTGTCGGCCGAGGAACGAATAGAGCGGGTCAACCGAGCCATGTCGGGAATCTTTCCACCGGATGTGGTCTCGTCAGCGAAACGTTTGCAGGATCTATTTACTCCAGAGGACGTGGCAGACATTCGTTACCTGATGAAGAGGGCACGACGAACGGGAGCCTCAGCTTGCCAGTTGGAAATACAGCGGGAATCGTCGGTCATACATTTGGCTGTGACCGTTGCATCCATTGAGGAGCAACGAGGATTCGTGCTGGTTCTGGAAGACACTAGCGATCTGCTGCGGGCCCAGAAATCGGCGGCTTGGCAGGAGGTTGCTCGACGTATCGCCCACGAAATCAAAAATCCACTGACGCCCATTTCGTTGTGTGCGGATCGTATTGCAAGACACCTGGCACGAACGCACATTCCGGACGAAGTGCGCGCCATCCTGGATGAGTGCACTCAGACGATTCAGCAGGAAGTCCAGACTGTAAAAACGTTGGTAGATGAATTCTGGCAGTATTCGCGATTTCCAGCAGCCCACCCCGCAGCTGCTGACCTGAATGAGATTGTTGAAAGTGCGATGGCGGTGTTTGCCGGCCGACTCGAAGGGATCGATGTGGCGCTTAACCTGAGCCCCCAACTGCCTACGGTTCTCGCTGACCGAGAGCAAGTGAAGCGCGTCATAGTTAATCTCGTCGACAATGCAGCCGAAGCGATGTCCCATTCAGCAATCAAGCGCCTGGAGGTGACCACTGTCCAAACCGGTCCGGACGTTGTGGAGTTCTCGGTGGCGGACAGTGGAGCGGGTGTGTCAGCGGCCGACAAAGAAAAGCTGTTCCTGCCGTATTTTTCAACCAAACAACGGGGTACAGGATTGGGGTTGGCCATCGTCAGCCATATCGTAAGCGAGCATCATGGCCGTGTGCGCGTTGTTGATCACGTGACAGGCGGGGCGAAATTCATAGTTGAGCTAAACACCTTTGTTCCCAGCGAATCTGCGAATCATGACGGGATCTCTGCGCCTCGTGAGAACGTCAGGTCAGGTCGAGACATTGCTTTGGCGAGTGTAAAGGCGTAATCAGTTGCCAGTGCGCGGCCCAAAGGTTCTGATTGTCGACGATGAGGCGGGAATTCGCCAATCCCTCCGGGGCGTGTTGACTGATGAAGGATATCAATGCACCGCCGTCGAAGATGGTGAGGCCTGCCTGTCAGAGCTGTCTCGTCAGAGCTACGAGGCCGTATTCCTGGACATCTGGATGCCGGGCATCGATGGTCTGGAAACCTTGAGCCAAATACAGCGGATGCCGACGGGAGAGCGTCCAGTGGTGGTAATGATCTCTGGCCACGGCAACATTGAAACCGCCGTGAAGGCCACCAAACTTGGCGCGTTCGATTTTGTAGAGAAGCCGTTGACCATAGACAAGGTCAGTCTGGTTTTGAAGCATGCCGTGCAGCAGCGCCGGATGGGTCTTGAGCTTGAGCGGCTGCGCGAAGACGCGGGTACGCCGGAGATTATCGGTAACAGCGTACCCATGAAAGCTTTGCGTCAGCAACTGAAGCTGATGGCCGTTACAAACGGCCGGGTTCTGATTTATGGCGAAAGCGGGACAGGCAAAGAGCTTGTCGCACGTGCGATTCACCGATCAAGCCAGCGATCAAATGGGCCGTTTGTGGAAGTGAACTGTGCAGCGCTGCCCGAAGATTTGATTGAGAGTGAGTTATTCGGTTATCGGAGAACACACCTGGACGGGCACCAGGATCACAAGATCGGCAAAATGCAAAAGGCTCACGGTGGCACGTTCTTTCTGGACGAAGTCGGCGACATGAGCTTGAAGACTCAGGCAAAGGTTCTCCGTGCTTTGGATGAGCATCGGTTTGAGCCTGTGGGCGCGAATCAATGGATCCAAGTAGACGTTCGGATCGTCGCAGCGACGAACAAAAATCTGGAGAAGGAGATTGAGCGGGGCAATTTTCGCGAGGATTTGTTTTACCGGCTGAATGTGATTCCGTTTACTGTGCCACCCCTGCGCGATCGAGCTGAAGATATTCCCGTGTTGGCTGCGCACTTTCTTGCGGAGTTCAGCAACGCCTATGGACGAAAACCGAAGGAACTTTCGGACGAAGCTGTGCAGTCGCTGATTAATCATTCATGGCCGGGCAATGTTCGCGAACTTCGAAACCTGATGGAACGCATCGTGATCCTCCATCCTCAGACCCGTATCGACGCCAGGCAGATTCCGTTGGACGGGGGACGCAAACCCGCGAACGGCAAAAACTCGGAAGCGTCGGGTAGCCTCCACGAGGTCAAGGAGGCCGCCGAGCGCGACTATATATTGCGGAAGCTTGAAGAAACGAACGGCAATGTGACACGGGCCGCGGACCTGCTAGGGTTGGAACGCAGCAACCTTTATCGCAAGATGCGCGCTCTGGGGATTGCGCCAAAAGAGTAGAACGCTGGCGCTGTCTGTCCGGCATCCAAGGTTTGATGGCGGTTCAGCAAACACGAATACATAAGCTCAACGACGCACCTGAACATCCTGAGCGTTCCTACGTGCTGTATTGGGCACAGATGAACCGCCGCGTGGACGGCAATCATGGGTTGTTGTATGCGTGCGAGATTGCAAACCGTCTCGGTCTTCCGGTGGTCTTTTATGAAGGACTGACCTGTACATATCAGTGGGCGAACGATCGCCTTCATACATTCGTTTTGCAGGGTGTACCCGAAACGGCAAAGCGGCTTGGGAAGACTGGAATCGGCTATGCATTCTATTTAAGACCGAAGAAAACATCGCCTAATCACGCCCTGTACGACTTGGCAAAGAACGCAGCGGCTTTGGTAACGGATGATTATCCGGTATTCATAGCGGCCGACCATAACCGCAGTGTGCCGGCAAAGCTGGACGTTGCTTATTATGCGGTCGATTCCAGTTGTGTTGTGCCGATGCGCTTGATTGAAAAGCGACAGTTTGGAGCCTACACAATTCGGCCGCGCATTCACAAACTGCTGCCGACTTACCTACAAGAACCGGACAAGTTGCAGGTGACAAAACGTTGGGTTGGCGCACCTCCATCCTTCCACGTGAAGGTTACAGACGAGAACATCCCGGAACTGGTCACCACGTGCGAAATCGATCATTCGGTAAAGCCATCATTGGCTTACGAAGGCGGGCGTTTGGCTGCCGAGCGGCTGCTGACAAACTTTCTGGAGCGCAATCTGAAGCGGTATGCGAAGGAGCGAAATCAGCCAGCGGCTCATGCGACGTCGCACATGAGTCCTTATTTGCATTTCGGTCAGATGTCGTCGCTCGAGATTGCTCTAGCAACCAATGAATATGCAGGCAAACATAAACTAATCGCGGATGAGTTTTTGGAAGAGCTAATTGTTCGTCGCGAACTGGCCTTTAACTACGCTAGATTTGTCGAACGTCCGGATCGGCTTGAGAACCTGCCCAACTGGTGTCAGGAGACGATGCGATTGCATGAGTTTGATCGTAAGGAGTACACATACACTCCTGAACAGATCGAGTTTGCGCAAACCGGAGATGCGCTCTGGAACGCTACCCAGAAAGAGATGCTGCTGCGCGGCAAGATCCACGGCTACTATCGAATGTACTGGGGCAAACGCATTCTGGAATGGACGCCGAAATATCAAGATGCAGTCGACATCATGGTCGATATTCATGGGAAGTATGCGCTCGATGGACGCGACCCAAACACCTTCACGAACATTCTCTGGTGTTTCGGTTTGCACGATCGTGCTTGGGCCGAGCGGCCAATTTATGGCAAGCTGCGCTATCTTTCAAGCGATGGAATGAAGCGTAAGACAAACACGACAGCCTACATCGAAGAGATCACACAGTTGGAACGCACCGGAAAGGATCCTGCCAAGCAGGTCTGAAATGAATTATGTGTTGACAGGCGCCACCGGATTTTTGGGGACGCGCCTGGTGAACCGGTTGTTAAAGAGCGGGCATGGTGTGATCTATCTGGGCCGGCGCAGAAGCGAGACGATGGATAGCCGAGCTGCGTTCCATCCTTGGGATCTGAAAACGCCGCCGCCGTTGAATGACTTGGCGCAAGTGGATGCGGTGGTTCATCTAGCGGGTGAGTCGGTCGCCCAGCGGTGGACCGAAGAGGTGAAAGAGAAGATCTACGCGAGCAGGGTTGAGGGCACGCGCAACCTGGTGAGGGGTTTTCAGAAGCCGGGGCACAGCCGAGTGAGGCCTCCTGTTCTGATCAGTGCGTCTGCGGTGGGTTTCTATGGTGATCGCGAAGATGAGACTCTGACTGAGCGGAGTCGTCCTGGAACTGGATTCCTCCCTGAGGTTTGTCAAGCGTGGGAGCAGGAAGCCGAGGAGGCGGAAGCACTCGGTGTGCGGGTCGTCCGATTGCGGATCGGGATCGTACTCGGCCCTGAAGGCGGGGCGCTCAAAGCAATGCTACCGGCTTTTCGCTTGGGTGCGGGCGGTACCTTTGGCGGCGGCCACCAATGGATGCCGTGGATCCACGTCGAGGATCTTGTGAGTCTCATCATCTTTGCTGCGGAGCGAGAGACGCTGTCGGGCCCATTGAACGGGACCAGCCCGAATCCCGTGACGAATTCAGTGTTGACGCAAGAACTAGCCACAACACTGCACCGACCATCAATTCTTCCGATCCCGACGTTTGCTCTCAAAGTTCTATTTGGAGAAATGGCCGGAACGTTGGTTTCGAGTACTCGCGCCGTTCCGGAGGTGGCCCAAGCCGCGCAATTTTCCTTTGCTCATCCCCATCTGGGCGAAGCTTTACGCGATTTGTTGGGCTAGGCCTGGCCGCTTCGGTAAGGTCGTTTGTTGTGTTAACCTATCTAGTGCTATGGCAATCCCGAATGTAAAGCGGTTTCGGCCCTTTTGCCCGACCTGTAACGAAAGCTACACGCTGATGGCTGTTCTTCCGCCGGATGCGAACGTGGATGCGTATCTAGCGGACGCGGTCACGCGGCACGATCATAAAGCGTTCCAGGAAGCGAAACAAGCCCAGTTTAAGATCCGTGTTGGTCAGCAAAAGCAGAAGAAGGCCAAATAATCGGTTCTCGATCAACTCGCATTTAGAAGTGGTGAGCCCGTTAGTCCCGTTCAGGACTGGCGGGCTTTCGTCATTTTGAGGCTCCGCGCCGCAGCTAAAGCCACTTCTGAATCAATGTCGCGGCTCAAGGTCTCTAGAGGCGGCACGACATCTGGCGTTGCGGCACGGCCGAACGCCTCGCATATGGCCATTTTCTGGTCTTTTGTGGCGTTCGGCAACAAAGATATCAGCGCCCCGCGGACCGCTTGATCGCGACTGCACTCAACCAGGTATGCCGTTGCTGTCTTGTGTAGATCGGCCGAGTTCAACGTGTCGTACAGATACTGAAGCGGGCTCAGCTCAGAGATCTCAACTTTGCCTTGTTGAACCATACCGAACGCGGCCGCCAAGTGTACTGCACCCCCAGCGTTCTGCTCGTTGTACGCCTTCTCAAGAATGGTGAAGTCTTCCGGTTCACGGATGCGTCCGAGGCCTTCGAGAGCAGACGCACGTAGCTCAGAATCTGAGTCGGATTCGTATTGCTGGAATAGCGGCCGGTCACTTGCAAGGCCGAACATAGCAAGTGCTTCCAGAGCGGCACGACGAACCCTCGCATTACGTGCGTTGGGCAGAACGGAACGAACATCGGGCGCAGACGAACGGCTGACTAGCACGCCGACTGTCTCGAGAGCAGTCGCCTGAACCCGGTCATTCAGGTCGTTTAATAGGAATGAGACGCTGGGACCGGCGGCAGGATCGCCAATTTTTTGTAAAGCCACCAAGGACTCGAAGATCAGTTCTGTATCTTTCGAACGCAAGCCGGTCTGAAGCGCAGTGACCGCGGGGCCAGCTCGCAGAATGCCGGCAGCTCGTGCTGCGTTGGCACGCGCGTCGAGACTCGCCGAACCGCCAATCAACTGAGCTAAAGCCTGCGCCACGTCGTCACGCACACTCACATCTCGACCGACCGCTTGGTCGTTGCGGGCATTAAAAAACGATTTGACCTGACGAACGCCGCGAGTGAACGATCCAGTCAAGCCGTGAGTTGCGTAGCCGGGAACGTAGAAATTAACCAAGCCGTCAGTAGCACGTATGGCGAGCTCGGCGTCACTGTCGCGAGTGACCCGGATCAGCGGTTCAACGCTGCCTTCACCGCCGATTTTTACGATGGCTTTCGTGGCTTCTAGTCGAATGTTGCGGTCGGGATCTCCAAGATAACCGGCTAAGGTGAGAATTGCGCTTCCATTCGCTTTGCCCAGTTCGCGAATGCGCTTAGTCCGCTGCTTGCTGTCATAGTTGCTCTCATCCTGGGCGTGCGCGGGGTTGAGGATTAGCGTGTGCAGGATCAGGGATGCGACGAGGCAGCGTAGAAGCATACCCTCGAAGTTACCACTCGTCAAAGTGCCAGTAAAAGAGCGAACAACGGGCAGGAAATCGTGACGCCTAGACAACTTCGACGGTAATTCTGTGCGGAATCAATCCAGCCTCGAAGCCAAGATCGAGTAGCTTTTGTGCGGCACGGGGAACTTCCTCACCGCCGTCGATTGTGTGGTGATTAACATACATGCCAACAAAGGTTTCAGCCATGGTTGGATCAAGATCGCGAGCAAATTGCATGGCGTAATTCAGCGCTTGCTCGTGATTGTCCAGCGAGTACTGAATGCTTTCCTTTAGGAGTCGAGAGCATTCTGTTTGGATTTCCGGCCGGAGGTCTCGACGCATGGCGTTCGCGCCTAAAGGAAGCGGCAGATTGTATTTGGCTTTGAACCATTTGCCTAGATCGCAGATGTTATGAAGTCCGTCTTGGCCGTAGGTTAGCTGTCCTTCGTGTATTACCAGGCCGCCGTCCACTTCCTGATTTTTGACCGCTGTTAAGATCTGATCGAATGGGATAACGACGGGCTCGAAATCGGGTTGGAATAGTTTCAGCGCCAAATAGGCCGTGGTCATGATTCCGGGAATGGCAATTCGCTTGCCCTTGATGTCATCGCTGGACATTGCGCGTGTACTAACAACCATGGGCCCATAGCCGTCACCTACGCTGGACCCGCTCGCCATCAACACATATTTATCCGCGACATATGGGTAAGCGTGGTAGGAGATGGCCGTTAATTCGTAGATACCCTCTATAGCCTTGCGGTTCAGCGATTCTATGTCTTCGAGTACATGCCTAATGTTGACGAGCCGAGACCTGATCTTCTTAGTAGCGAGGCCGTAAAACATGAAGGCATCGTCGGAGTCAGGACTATGCGCGCAAACAATTTCCTGGATAGGAGTAGTTCCCATAAATGAAGGCAATACAAAGAAGCGGAGACGCTTCAGTGTAGCAAGGGAATTATGTGCGGCCGAGGCGTTCGTGAAGCTCAACCAGATACGGGCGAAGAACTTCGATCTCAGCTTCCATTGCGCGCCAGGCGGGTTCAATGACACTGGCATCGTTCGTCTTGGCCAAAGTTTCAAGTTCCTGAGCGCATGCCCGGGAGCGGGGACCTTGAAGACTGCTCAAAGAGCCTTTAACGGTGTGAGCTAGTCGCGATACCTGCTCGAAGTCACGGTGCCTAAATGCTTCGGCCAGTTCTTCGGCTTGGCCCGCGTACTCAGAGAAGAAGATTTCGATAATCTCAACCATTAGCGAAGGATCTTCGCCCAACTGTTCAGCATATTTGTCTTCGAGGAAGATTGGCAATTCGTTAGCTTCACTGGCTGCCGAAGCCGCTCGCGAGATGGAAGGCCCGGGACAAACAACGCGCTTACTGGCCTGTTGCAGTTCAGCGATTGTGAATGCCGATGGGATTAAAGCGTTTATGGCATCTCCAGCAAGGGATCCAGTGGTGATTGAGGGTGATGAAAGGACGACAGGGATCGGTTCCCCCGCCTTTTGCGTAAGTTCCGAGTTGCGGAGGTTCGATACGAACTCGCTTAGTTGGGCTGCATCGACCGGAGCGCAAACGACAACCACGTTGAACTTCTGGAAAGAGACTGCTTCCAAGGCTTCACTAAAATGCTCGACATGGAACAACTGGCAAGCGTCTGAGCACAGCCTTTGCGTAATCGCATCAGCAGCGAGGCGTTCTGGCGAAATCAGCAGGATTCGAAGTGGATTCACAGTAGGGCCTTCATATCGATCAGCGTCCTGGTGACCGAATCTAGTGTTCGTAAGCCTTATCGTACGGAAATGGCGAGAACATTAGGCGAAGGACCTTGTTGTACAATAGGGCTTTTAGTGGGGGTGAGCTTTCCCTAATCTCCCGAGCCACACGGTTGTAGGAAAATCTCCGGGATGGTCTCAGTCGATGCGGTCTAGCATCGCAACTGCATCAATTCGTCTTTTTAATCTTGTTTTCCCCGGCGATTGCAGAATCTGCGAGAAGCCGCTTCGTGACGTTTCTCGGATTCCCGTGTGCGCGGCCTGCTTGGCGCAGATACATCCGCTTGAAGCCGAGTATTTTTGCCATTCCTGCCGAACTCCATTTGCCTCGCCTCACTCTCTGAATGACAAAGGCTTGTGTGAAGCCTGCGATCAAAGCATAATCGGCTTCGATAACGCCTACTCGTATGGCGCATATGACGGTCCTCTTCGCGAGCTAATTCATCTTTTCAAATACGGCAAAGTAGAGACTATGGCCCAGCCGCTGGCGCGTTTTCTCGCTGTGGCAGTTCCGCTCGATCAGCAATTTGAACTTATTATCGCTATGCCGATGCACTGGTTCAAGCGATGGCAGCGAGGTTTCAACCAAGCAGAGTTGCTGGCCAAGCCGATAGCTCTGCGATACGGCCTAAAGCTGAGCAAAGATCTGGTGCGTACGAAGTACACCAAGGCACAGGCCGGGCTGTCGGCTGCTGAACGCCAGAATAATTTAAAGGATTCATTCCAGGTACGGAATCCGCAGTCGGTCCGGGGTAAACGGGTGCTGCTGATCGACGACGTTTTTACGACGGGTGCCACGCTGCGTGCCGCTTCTGCTGCGCTCAAGGCGGCTGGTGCTGACCATGTTTCTGCCCTGACACTGGCGCGCGTCGACCGCCGGTGGAGTAGTACGGGTTCGGATTTGTAAGCTGCCATCGCCAAGGCTTCCGACCGGTGGTGGTGTTCGATCAGTGTCAACTGTCAGCGAAACGGAGAGAGTGAAATGGCGACAACGGACCGGCTTCATCGACCTGTTCTGGTATTAAACGCAAGCTACGAACCAATCAACATCTGTGCCGCTCGACGTGCTTTGGTGTTGATTCTGAAGGGGGTCGCCTCGGCAGAAGAAGTTGCACCTTCTCACGTCCACTCAGCCAAGCGCAGCCTAAAGGTCCCGTCGGTCATTCGACTCTTAGAGTACCGGCGGATTCCTCATCAAACGAGAGCGCTGTCGCGGAAGAACATCCTGATGCGTGACCGTTACACGTGCCAGTACTGTCATAAGGTTCTGCCGTCTGGTGAAATGACTCTGGATCACGTTATTCCTCGTTCGAGAGCCGGCGAAACAACCTGGGAAAACCTAGTGGCATGCTGCCATCCTTGTAACAATCGGAAGGGAAATCGGACACCTGACGAGGCGAGTATGAAGCTACTCCGACCGCCTCGCCCATTCAGCTTGCACACTAGTCGACATTTAATGAGGCTGCTGGGTCGAAGCGATGATCAGTGGCGCAAGTATCTGTTCTATGTGGACTGACGAACGTCCTCTACCATAGAAGTTTGCCTCCGCTGGAAACACCACTTGCAGATGGACCCCAGGTTTTCAGGAGAGGGATGTGGCCGCAGCTTTACTTTGGTATGGTTGCGACGTCATTGGCTACCCTTCTTCTTGAGCTAGCTCTGACGCGGGTCTTCTCTGTCGTCTATTTTTATCACTTTGCGTTCCTTGCTATCTCGGTAGCATTGTTCGGGCTCGGGGCGGGTGGTGTGTTTTCGTACGTAATTGCGGCCCGTCCGGGCTTGCTGTTCCATAAGCTGGGTTTCCTGGCGATGTTGAACTCCGTCTCTATCGTGTTCTGTCTGTGGTTTCTGCTTCAGCAGGCGAATGTTAGCGGAGCAGGACTGCTGGTGGCCTACTTCGTGGCGGCTATTCCCTTTCTGCTCTCCGGAACCATCGTTTCTCTGGTCATCGGCGAAACGATTAAGCAGGTGGACAAGGTTTACTTCTTCGATTTGCTGGGAGCGGCTGGTGGCTGTGCGGTGCTGGTGCCGCTGTTGAACTGGATCGGCGGACCGAACACGATTCTGGTTTCCGCCGTGCTCTTTTCGGTTTCGGCCGCTATCTGGTTCCATCTTGGGCATTCGTCACAGGGGCGCGTATTTGCAGTTCTGCTCGGAGTGGCATTATTCGTACTGATTACATACAACGCCAAGAGCTATCTGATTGATGTCAAGTTCGCCAAAGGGCAGCTACTTAAAGACGAGGAGTTTGTGCAGTGGAACAGCTTCTCGCGCATTGCTCTGAAACCTGAGCCCGGATCAGGCCTGAAGAGTATTGTGATCGATGCGGATGCGGCAACGGGCATTCCGAAATTCGATTTCGACAAGCTAACTGAGCAGCAGCGGTTCAACCTGGCGTATGACGGCCCGGGCATTCCGTACGTCCTCCGGCCTGGCGCAAAGACGCTCATTATTGGCCCTGGGGGCGGATGGGATGTCTCTCGCGCTCTCGCCTCCGGGAGCCGCGACATTACAGGCGTCGAAATCAACCCGATCATCGCCAAGGTGATCATGCAGAAACGGTTTCCGCAGTACAGCAATCGGCTCTACTTCAGGCCCGAGGTCAAAATTGTTGTGGAGGACGGACGATCGTTCGTTCGGAGATCCGCAGATCGTTATCAAGTGCTGCAGGCCACGTTGGTCGATACCTGGGCTTCCACGGCGGCGGGCGCATTCGCGCTTTCGGAGAACAATCTATACACTACTGAGGCCTTTCGAGATTACCTGTCACATTTGACTGACGACGGACTAATGGCATTTACGCGTTGGGGATTTCAGCCACCGCGAGAGTCGTTGCGAGTTGTATCGCTAGCCATCGCCGCGCTGGCTGAGCTCGGCGAGCAAAACCCTGAGAGCCACGTTATGGTATTGCGCGAAAACCGGAGCCTCTTGCAGGGCTGGGGTGCCAAGGACACCATCTTAATTTCCAGGAAGCCGTTTACCGCTGCTGACGTAGATCTGGCATCGCGATCAATCGCGAAGGGGAGTCTGCAGCCGGTATACCTGCCTGGCACGGCTGTTGCGAGTCCGTTTCGTGACCTGCTGTTGACCAAAGACCTGGCAAGTTTCTATTCGGGTTATCCGTTCGATGTCAGGCCGGTGAACGATGACCGCCCCTTTTTCTTCTATACCGTACAAGCGCGCGATCTCTTGAACTTTGTGGCGCACGCTTCTCGCCAGACGGCCGACTACAAAGTCAACTCTGCCATGCCCACGCTGTTTGCGCTGATCGGAATCAGCATCGTCGCTACAGTTGTGATTCTCGCTTTGCCGCCGCTTGTGCTTCGACATCGCTTGCCCGCGGAGCCGGGTACAGCGCGGGCCCTGTTGTACTTCCTTCTCATAGGCGCCGGCTACATCGTCATTCAGGTTGCATTAATACAAAAGTTCGTTCTTTTCCTGGGCCACCCAACTTACGCGCTAACCGTGATTATTTTTTCAATGCTGATCTCAAGCGGCATTGGCAGTTTCGTCTCTCGTCGGCTCGTCGGTGCTAATACGGAACGACTGGCGAGGGTCCTGATTCTGATTACAGCGGCTATCTTCGTGCTCGCCATTATTGTGAACCCGATCGCGGAGAGCTTGGTCGGCTTGCCCTTATCTTTAAAGATTCTGATCTCGCTTGTACTGATCAGCCCTGCTGGATTCCTGATGGGCATGCCGTTCCCGACTGGCCTGAGTCTTGTGGAAGCCTCGATGCCGGCTTCAGTTCGTTGGGCGTGGGCCATCAATGCAGCTTCCAGCGTTCTGGGTTCGGCCGGAGCGATGTTCCTGGCTATCTACTTCGGCCTGAATACGACATTGATGATTGGCGGAGCCCTCTACACTGGCGCGCTCATAAGCATGTTACGCTCGCCACTGCGGAACACCACGAAGGCGACAGGTGTTATTGCACTATGACCGCCTGTGGAACTCGAATGTGCCGGAGTGCTTCGGCCAGCGACTCAACAAAATAATACTCGCCCCACATTACTGACTCCTCAACGCCTAGACCTTTGTGGACGTGATAGACGCCGCCCTTTAGAATGCCCTCCCACTCGGTATCGTCCTTGGCTAAGTGGTCAGCGCACAAAGTGCGCAGGATACGAATGGCAGTTGACCAATAGAAATGTCCCTTCATTGGGTCAGATACAAGCCTGCACAACCGTAACATGCCAGCCGCCGCCACAGCAGCGGCAGAGGTGTCAATTAACATTCGATTTCCAGCTGGAGCGTTGTAGTCCCAAGGCGGCACGCCATCAGCAGGAGTGTGCGTAATGTAGTAATCTGTGCAGGCCGACGCAGTCTGTAAAAAACGCGGATCACGGCTGTATTCGTAAGCTGTGGAGAAGCCGTACATCGCCCACGCGAGACCACGAGACCAGCAGGAATCGCCACGATGACCTTGCTGAGTGGTTTGCTTGAGAAACTCGCCCGTCTCGAGGTCAAAGATGCCCTCATGCGCAGTTGATCCATCACCTCGAACGAGGCAGCGACATGTAGTAAGGCAGTGGCGGACGGCGATATCCCGTAGTCTCTTATCGTTCAACTCGCGAGCAGCATAGAACGTCAGCGTCACGTTCATCATGATGTCGATGAAGATGGAGTCTTCAGCCACGAACGAACGCAGATACTGACCTTTATCGTTGAAGCGCTGCGCCAGTGTTCGGCCTGCCTGAATCACGACATCTCGCAGCGAGTTGTCTCGGGTGAGCTGGAACCACCGATAGTAAGTGGACAAGAAGATGAACCCAAGATCGTGCACTTCCTGGTCCATCTTGCGTTGTTCCAGGGGTTTGGTGTAGCGGACCGCGTTCTCGAACCAGAATCGCGAGTCGGGCTTGTCGGGGCCCAGATGCCGATAGAAGATCCACATCATTCCGGGCAAAAAGCCGTCGCACCACCGAGTCCAGGTGGGGCCCTCGTGCTTCCACTTCCCGCCCTCGGTGTACATCGGGTAAAAGTCGGGATCGGTTGCGATCAGCTTCTTTACCTGACTCTGGGCGAAGTTGAACGACTCCTGGAACAGCTGTCTATCGGACTCGTTAATGAACTGAATCACTTAATTACCCCTGCGACCGTCATTATAGAGGGGCTGTCGGGCCCGGGTGATTTTCGAGGGCTGAGATGGCGGTGAGGCGGTCCCCTGAAGTTGGAGTAGAGAGCCGAGGCTCTGCTACCATGCGGAAGCATGGCCACAAGAGTCACAATCATTCAGAACGGCCCGATTCGCATTGAGGGTGAGTTTGAAATAGCGGATTCCCAAGGGAATATCTTCGGGCTCGGAGGCAGGTCGGTTATCTCCCTTTGTCGCTGTGGACTCGCCGAAAACAAGCCTTTCTGCGACGGCGCTCATGGACGTGCTGGTTTTTCTTCGGAGTGCAAGGCGCGAGAGCTACCGCCGCCAAAACCGAAACTACAGCCCGTCCTGTAGTCACTGCTGTTTTTTTGACCATACCGGTACTCGTTACGCCCTAGGCGTTCTTCCCTGTTTGAGTTAGATATGCGATACTCGCGTCTTTCGAAATGTTTGGCGTGATACTTGCATTAACAAGGTGAGGTGCTTTGAATGACTTGGTTCTACGCAGAAGGCGGGCAGCAGATAGGGCCGGTCAGTGAGGACGAATTCCGATCACTGCGCGCCGAAGGCCGGATCCGCCCAGATACCCTGGTTTGGCGCGAAGGCATGGCTCAATGGGAACCTTTCAACACCATTACATTGGGGAACGGCATTGATTCTTCTTCTGGAGGGCCTCCACCGATTGGACAGGGCGTAATTGGGTCGTCCGAAGGAGGAGCCTATGCAGCCAACAGTTTTTGTACCCAATGCGGCCGGCAAGTTCCAGCGACCGAACTGGTGTCCTACGGTGCTGCGCGAATCTGTGGAAACTGCAAAGACTCTTTCTTTCAGCGGGTGCGTGAGCAAGGCATTGCTGCGCTTCCAGGGACTCGGCGGTACGGAGGTTTCTGGATTCGTTTTGCCGCGCGATTGATTGATGGATTGCTAATTTGGTTGATCTTTCTCCCGATCGGACTAATCGCAGCGGCTATTGGGGTTCCCTTCTTCTCGAGTGTTAACAGAAGAGGAGGATTCGATCCTTCCGACCCAACTGCCGGCGCTGCCTTTGGGGGCGTGATTGTCCTTCTTTACTTGTTCGCTTTGGTCCTCGTTCTGGTCTTTGAGGGATGGTTTGTGGCTAACCGCGGTGGCTCACCTGGCAAGCTGGCGCTTGGCCTGCGCATTATTCGGCCGGCCGGGGAACGCGTTACTTTCTGGCGAGCTGTATGTCGCTATCTAGCGCAGATTCTTAGCGGAATGCTTCTCTATATCGGCTACATCATCGCTGCATTTGATTCCGAAAAACGAGCGCTTCACGATCATATTTGCGATACCCGAGTCGTTTACAAATAGGGCATGGACGCGCCTGTTTACTCAGTAGTGTTTGAGTGCCCCAGGTGCGGCAACGATCTTCCGGCGCTGGACAGTGGATCTGGCGAGTTGGCCTGTCCGGTTTGCAATACCCGGGCGCGGTGTTTCGTCTTCCCGGCGTCGGCTCGGATACGGAGTGCGCAACACGACCACCCTGTCCTTTCAGCAGAAGCATCGTGTTTTTTTCATGATGACCGAGTAGCCGCCTTCACCTGTTCGCACTGCGGACGGTTCCTGTGCAATTTATGCCGTATCGAGTGGGGCGGGCGCGATCTTTGTTCATCGTGTGTTCAGGACCAGTCCACGACGACCGAAAACAATATGGTTTCGAGCCTCTTCCAGTACGACTCGCTGGCCTTGGCTCTGAGCGTTTTCGGCGGGCTCACCGTGGTTTTCACCACGCTAACAGCGCCTATCTCTTTAGGCCTTGCGCTGTTTACGATCGGCAAGAGATCTAGCATCACGCCACGATCCAAATGGCGATCCGTCGTTGCCATTCTGCTTTCGCTTGCGCAGATCGGCGGGTGGATAGCACTCTTCATCTATGGTGCACGCCAAGCGCGGGCGACTCGGTAGTCAGTTTGCCTGATTCATGAGCAGGACTCCAAACTTATATAAGCCCCTCTTGCCTCGCCAACAATTCGGGACTTATGGGCGGAGGGCGTGGGTGGCTGATGACCATCTATTGTTAGCAGTGCGCCGCCTTTTCAACGAGTCCTATAGCCGCTTGTACTGGGCTGATATTCAATCCGCGGTGATGTACTCGCTTGAACGGTCAACTGGCTTGTTGCTGAGTATGGAGTGGATCGCCATCCTTTCAGCGCCCGCGGCTGCGTTTTACTTGGTCGGCATCAAGGGGATTCGGCTCGCGGTTCCGCCCCTTCTTTCGTTGGGCCTGTTCCTTGGATGGTATGCAGCTTGGCGCTTTACTCGTCCGCGCTGGGGTTGTCAGATTCGAACTGCAACCAGTGCTGACTCTTTTCCTATTTCTGGAAGACGGCAGATTGCCCAGAGCGCGATCGAACTGATTCGGCACAACGTGGCAGCCGCGCAGGGCGAGATGCTTATCGTAAGCAACACGCTTGCTCCAGAGTTACGCGTTCCGTCTTTGCCGCGTGGCCGCCCGTTACTGATCGTGCACTGGTTGAGCTTCGGGTTCGGATTACTTTGGCCGGCATTTATGGTCCTGAACATTCCCTCCTTGGCACCTTTCAAAGTCCTAATTACAATTGTTGATGTTGTTGGGCTTGTCGGAACTTACTTCGCCCAGCGGCGACTCGAGTTCCCGTTTGTACCTCGCTCGGCAGCCGTGATGAGAATCATACTGGTATTTACATCAACAGCAAGTGCATACGGGCTCTTCTTATTAGGAACAAACACGAGCCAAGTCGTATTCAGCTTCATGAACGTCGCGATTTCGCTTTACGGCCTATCGGGCCTGCTCCTCTACACAAGCTCACAATCGGACTCACGCATTGGAGCTGATCGCGACCTGCTCAAGATAACCTGAAAAGGATGTCGGTGACACTATCTGTCCGTCGCTGCCTCAACCATGAGGATCGCCAAGCAGCTGCGCGTTGTCCTAGATGTCAGGGCTTCTTCTGTCGTGAGTGTGTCTCAATTTTCCAGCGTCAATTGATCTGTGCGGCATGTCTAAGTGAAGCAACCGAACCCATCGCGAAGGTGAAAGCACAAGGTCTCTGGCTGACGGCCTTTCTCGCCGTTCTCGGTTTGATTTTGGTGTGGGGTGTTTTCTATATGGCGGGTTCATGGCTCTTGCTGACGCGGGAGCAGCTTCCCCCGATATGAATGAGTCGCCGGTTACACGATCTGCATCCAGCGAATCGTCATTCAAGGATGCAATTGGAGTTCTAGAGGACGGCTTTGCCCTGGTAAAGCAAACGGATTCTCTCTCATGGCTCATCTATGTTGTCGGAGTTGGCCCGTTCTTTGTCCTGCTGCTATACAGCGTCACCTATCTCAGTGCCAATCCGTTTGCGAGCGAGTATCTATTTTTTTCGGCATTTACGCTCGCGATGCTTTATCTCTGGATGCATGTTTGTCAAAGCGTGTTTGCGACGCGCCTGCTCGCGATCACAAATCTTGCTTCGCAAGCTCCTCTCAGGAATTTGTTCCTAAGAGCCTGCGCAACACAGTTGCTAATTGCACCATTGAAGTTGATTGCATGGCCGGTTGCGCTGTTCCTGGTGATACCCCAGGTCGCGGTCACCATGTTCTTTCAGCATTCGCTAGTTCTCGAACCGTCTAGCGATGGCCGACCCTGGAGAGCGGCGCGGGAAGATGCCCGTTATGCGTGGCAGCAAGCGATCTGGATTCTGATCCTTGTTGCATTCTTCCGCGCAACGTTGATGGTGAATCTTTATGGATTAGTATTCTTGTCTCCGGCGCTTTGGAAGGCATTTACCGGACTAGAGGGAACCGTCACGCGTTCACCGGGCCTGTTGCAAAACCCGACCACACTTGCAGCAGTTTGCATTCTTTCCTACATCGGGTTCGACCCATTGATGAAGGCCATAACCGTAATTCGTCATTTCGAGCGTCGGGCTGCAAAATCTGGCGACGATCTCCGGTTGAAGCTGTCGGTCTTTGCCAAAGAAGTTGCGGCCATTGCACTCCTTATTTTCGTAACTAGTTTCGTGGCGCAAGCTCAATCAGTTGCGCCGCAGAGCACTAAACTTGCCACGAGAGCAATAACATCGGCTCAGATGCGTTCTGCCATACAGGAAAGCTTCCGCGCACGCTCGTCCGTTTGGAATCTTCCAATCATCAAGAATCCGAGTTCGCCTAGCAAGCCGTGGCGCTTTTTTGATCCTATATTCGAGTGGCTCAAGCGTGGCGGCGAAACCGTGGATCGGTGGCTAGGTCAGTTAGACGACTTTTTCCGGAATCTTTCGCGGCACAAAAAAGAGACGCTGCCTGACAAGTCGAAATCTTTCCGTGGCTTCAACAGCGCTTGGGTGATGTTCGCACTCTTCGGGCTGGTTTTGGCCGCAGCAGTTGTCTGGTGGCGACGCCGATTTAAGCCCACTTCTGAGGCAGGGATTGCCGTTCCGGTGACGCCGTCAGTAGTGATCGATTTAGAAAACTCCAACATACGGGCTGATGAACGTTCCGGCGATGAGTGGTTGGACATGGCAAGGCGATACCGCATCGAAGGAAATTTGCGCTACGCTCTTCGTGCGTTACACCTGTCGATCCTCTCGGCACTGGCTCGCCAAGGTCTGATATCGATCACCCGCGGTAAGTCGAATGGCGATTATTTGCGTGAGTTGCAGCGCCGCCGCAAACGTCTTCAGCCGCAAGTCGTTTTGAATTTTCAGTTAGGGTTATCTGCTTTTGAGAAGAGCTGGTACGGAACGCATGCTGTCTCAATGGAGCTTTTGGACGACTATGAGGTGCAAGCAACTGAGATACAAAGCACTGTGGTGAGGGCAGGGACGCTAGAAGGTTCAATTTGAAAGTTCGTAAATGGTGCGCCAAAATCGATCTGGCTTGCGTCAAACCTGTACCTGACGAGATGAAGGCCGCATGAGAACAGTCGGAGTAGCAGAAGCGCCAGCCTTGCAGGTTCCTGCGTCGGCCTCGGGAACAACCGGCACCGGAAAGCCTAGACGCCTTATAGAGCTGGACGTCCTGCGCGGGTTCCTATTGTTCTGGATGGCGTTGACGCACTTGCCCACGCGCGCCAGCATGATCTCAAACCAAACGTTTGGCTTTGTTTCGGGAGCCGAAGGGTTTATTTTTTTGTCCGGGTTCATGATCGGCATGATCGAACAGCGATTGCAAAACAAACGGAACGAATGGGCGACCGTGCGCGATCTTGGAAAGAGAACAATACGCGTCTACCTGTACCATGCAGGACTGTTGGCGATTGCGTTCACTTTGGTCGCAGCCATAGGCGTCGGACTCCACAGAACCGCGCTAGAAAACTTGTTAGGCTACTACATCGCTCAGCCGCGTCAAGCCGTCATTGCTGCCGTATTGCTCGAATACCGGCCATCACTGCTCGACATTCTACCGATGTATGTCGTTTTTATGGCCTTAACACCGTTGATTCGCTCCATCGCTCAGCGTTGGAGTTGGAAACCGATTCTTCTGGTTAGTTTCTCCCTGTGGGCCGCGGCGCAGTTCGGGCTTCGCGCCTGGCTCTATCAACGTGGCGATCTGTTCGGCCTGCCTGTTCCCCAAAATGCGACTGGGTCGTTTGATCTTTATGGATGGCAGTTGGTCTGGATCACCGGGCTAGCCTTGGGGACTGCCGTGATCACGCACACTGTCAGCCTGAAGTTTTCGCGGCCCGTGATGATCTTGAGCGGCATTGTTGCGACCGCATTCTTAATCCTGCGATATTCGCCAGTCGAGCAGTGGTTCGGGCCAGATATAGTGAACTTCTTGGTCGATAAATGGCACCTCGGCTTGTTTCGAATTATAGATTTCTCCGCAATAGCTGTACTGCTGATTCGGTTCGGCCGCACAATCGGCTCTGTCGCGTTTCTTCGTCCACTAGCCTCTTTGGGACAGGCATCGCTAGAGGTGTTTTGCGTTCACGTCCTGTGCTGCCTTGCTGCAGTGTCTTTGAGTCACGACGCGGATCCTTCACTTAGTGCGCTGCAGCAGGTCGTTGTGCTTGTAGGCACTATCTCCGCCATGTTCGTTACGGCCTATATCTGTCGCAAGCGGATCGAAGCAAAAGCCACGACATCGTAAAATTCGATATGAGTCGGCCTGAGCGTAGCGCAAGGATCGCTACCCGTATCCTAGCTGCTATTTTCATCGTGATCGTTGCCGTCTCGGTCATCAATAGAGCTGAACATACCTTTAGGTATCCCGACTACTCTTCTCTAAACAACAGCGATCTCGGCCTAAAGGCTTATCACGACGCGCTTGACAGGTTGGGCCTAGCCACGGCTCGAAATTATCGCCCGATAGAAAAGCTCCGACAGCCCATCGCTGCAATCGTACAGGCAGGGAAGGCTCTTACCTCGTTGCAAACTGCCAGCGACAAAGATTTGGGGGCCCTGGAGTCAGTGGCTTCGAACAACGGCCGCCTCATCCTGCTACTTGTCAGCGACGACGTGATAGAGGTGCCCAGCCTGGAGAAAAAGGATCAATCAAAACAGCCGGTTGAGAAATCGAAGGATGACTTGCAGTCTCGTTGGGGGCTCGAGCTTGGCTTTCGGTTCGTCAAGGCTGAAGGCACAGGAAAATCAAACGCGGTGAAATTCAGAGAACGCTTTGTGCCGATTGTCTGGTACGTCAAAAGCTGGGACAAGAACTGGAAAGCTTGGACGCAGGAATACTCGGGCGCTTCGGTCCTCGAGCGTCGGTTCGGTCAGGGCACGATGTTACTGGTTCCGGGCGCTAAGCACTTCACCAATCGCCAGCTTCTGACCCATCCGGAATCGAAGTTGCTTGCTGACGTGCTCGGGCCCTACCAGTCCATCGTCTTCGATGAAAGCCATTTGGGCTTGCAGGATACCGGTACCGTCGCCGGTTTGGCGAAGACTCACAATCTTCAATGGCTGCTGGTAGGGCTGCTGGTGCTTGCAGTTCTCTATGTGTGGCGGAGCAGCGTGAGTTTCCTTCCGCCGCCAGAAGCAGGTTCGGAAGCGCAGCCGAGTCTGGCGGATACTCACCGCGCTTTGTCCAACTTGCTCATCCAGAGTGTCGCACCTGCCCAGTTGCTACAGCGAGCCTTGGCGGAATGGAACGGGAGCGCCTCCCTGATCAGTCGAGCCAAAAGGAAAATCAACGACGATGAGCTTGCGCAGGCGAGCCGGTCTGCACCTCACTCAAAGGCCATGGCCGCCGCATCAGGATACAACCGAATTGCTCAGCTGTTACGAGCGCGCACGCGCCTTACTCCCTGATCCTCATACACTGGATGAGAATGGCGCACCGAAACGAGGAAGTCTGATTGACCGGAGAGACCGCCCGTCTGGAAGAGGTTCTAGCAGCTGTCCAACGCGAAGTTTCGAAGGTGATTATCGGGCAGGAACGCACAGTTCGGCTTTGCGTGATGGCCATTTTGACTCGCCAGCATGCATTGGTCGAAGGCGTCCCGGGACTTGCGAAGACGCTTCTGGTTCGAACACTGGCTCGCGTCTTACGTTGCGACTTCCAGCGGATCCAGTTCACGCCCGATTTAATGCCGTCAGACATTACCGGCACGAGCATTTTCAACTTGCGCGACAGCACGTTCGAGTTTCGTCGAGGTCCAATCTTTACATCATTCCTGCTTGCGGACGAAGTCAATCGGGCACCCGCCAAGACACAAGCGGCGCTGCTCCAGGCCATGCAGGAGCGAACAGTC
Source organism: Bryobacteraceae bacterium (assembly GCA_965214005.1). Classification (GTDB taxonomy): domain Bacteria; phylum Acidobacteriota; class Terriglobia; order Bryobacterales; family Bryobacteraceae; genus Bog-105. The sequence continues at coordinate 4,712,773 of CBDCAQ010000014.1, read as the reverse complement.
ACTGTCGATGGAATCACTCACCAATTGCCTGCCGCGTTCACTGTCTTCGCCACGCAAAATCCTATTGAATTCGAAGGTACCTATCCTTTGCCCGAAGCACAGAAGGATCGCTTTCTTCTGAAGATCAGTGTGCCGTGGCCGGAACGGGATGAGGAACTGGAGCTTGCTCGTCGCATGTTGGGCAGCGAATCGCCGGAAGCTGTATTGGAGCATGGCAAGGTTGAAACCGTTCTGGAGCAGGATCAAATTGAACAACTCCGCAATGACCTGAAGTCGATCACGGTTCGAGATGAGCTTACAACTTACATCGTCGACCTTGTGCGCAGGACCAGGCAGCACGATGCAATCCTCGTCGGTGCGGGACCGCGTGCTACGCAAGGACTGTTGCTTGCGAGTCGAGCTCATGCTGCATTTGCGGGACGTGATTTCGTAACGCCCGATGACGTGCGCGAACTTGCTCGGCCAGTCCTCGAACATCGTCTAGTTCTGCGGCCCGAATTTGAGATGGAAGGGACCACGACCAGTGACATCATTTCGCAGCTGCTGACCGACGTACCAGTGCCGCGATGATCACGCCTTCCAAATGGCTACTGATCGTTGTCGCGGTCGTATTCGTTCCGGCCTGTCTGCTGCCCGCGTTCTCACCCGGCAGCGGTGAATTTTATCTGGGCCTAATCGCATTAGTTCTCGTGTTGGTGGCCACTGCCGATCTGCTGCTTTCGCGCAAGGCGTTAGCTGGTTTGGTTGTGACATTGCCGACGAGCGTCCGTGCGACACAGGACGTGGATGAGCTGTTGTCCGCAATGGTCACGCTGAGTGGGAATCAGTCTGCCTCAGAACTGTTGCTAGCAGTTGCATTCCCCTCTGAGATCGAAGCACCGGCCGAACAATTTGCAATTCGACCTCCGACAGCGGGCCATACCGTGCGAGTTGACATCTTGTTCAAGGGCCCGCGCCGAGGGGAGTGGAGCATCTCGCAAGCCTTTCTGGGTTGCGGATCGAAACTAAAGCTTTGGGAGATGCGGCGGACCGTTCCTGTCACCTGTAAGATTCTGGTCCATCCATCGCTTCCTGATATCTTCCAAGATGCAGCAAGGCTCTTGAGATCACACTCTCAAGGAGTTCAGCGGCTTGTCTCGCGAAGCGGAAAAGGCCGAGAGATTGAGCAGTTACGGGCCTACGCGCCCCACGACGATTTTGGCGACATAGATTGGAAGGCGACTGCGCGCCATCGCAGCCCTATCGTCCGCGAATACCGCATTGAAAGAACACAAGAGATCTACTGCTGCGTGGACTACTCTCGGCTGTCGGGCCGCATCATCCAGACCAAGGCAGGCAAGAATGCAACGATTCTGGACGAATACATACGCTCGGCGTTGCTTCTACACCGTGTTGTCCATCAGACCGGAGACAAATTCGGGTTGATGACGTTCGGTGAGACCGTCGGGTACTTTCTCAAAGCCACCAACCCGAGCGGCATGGAGCCAGTTCTGCGGAAGGCACTCTATCCGCTCCAGCCGCAGAAGACTACGCCTGCGTTTCAAGAGGCCTGCAGCTTGCTCCGGAGCAATCAAAAACGACGCGCCCTGGTCGTGTTTTTCACAAGTCTTGCTGAACCACAGTTGGCCGAGTCGTTACTGACGGCCAGCCGGGTGCTTGCTCATCAACATCTGGTGGTTATGGCCTGCCCCACAGACGCCAGTGTGCAACCACTGTTTTCGACCGAAGACGCCAAGACAAACGATGACGTGTACGAGCGGCTTGCTGGACATCTGCTCTGGAAGAGACTGGCAGAAGTTCGTCTTCAACTTGCGAAAATCAAAGTTAACATGAACCTGGTTGCACCCGGCAAATTGGGCTTAGTGGCGGCCACTGAGTATTTGTCCATCAAGGAACGGCAACTGCTTTGATTCTGGATCTCGAACGGTTCCTTGCTGTGGAACGTCCCTACTGGCACGAGCTTGAGAATGCGCTGCATCCCTATGAGCGCGATCGCTTATACCGGCCTTCGTACGACGAAGCAGTGCGTCTGTTTGAGCTATATCAACGTACAACGGCTGATTTGAGCAGGATCCAGGAAGCGGCCCAGCCGGTTTTAGCTCGATACCTAGAAGGCCTTGTCGCTCGCACTTACGCGCAGATTTATACAACCCACCGCCGCTCGAGTTGGCGTCCGCTGCATTTTCTGTTGACCACGTTCCCGCAGACTTTACGGCGGCAATGGCGATCGCTGGCCTTTGCCACTGCAATTCTCATCATCGGTGCTGCGGTCGGCGCGTCATTGATAGTAATCGACAAAGACGCTAAGCGCGTTCTGATGCCGTTTCCGCATCTTATGAACGATCCGAACGAACGGGTCAAAGAAGAAGAGCGTGAACATGGCCACCACGTTGCCGGTCAGCAGGTTGCTTTCTCAGCGTATCTGATGACGCACAACATTGGCGTATCGTTCACATCCATGGCAGCGGGAATGACATTCGGCATCGGCACTTTCCTGCTGGTATTGACCAACGGCATCGACCTCGGAGCCATCGCGTTAGACTACGTGAGGGCAGGCCAGTCTCGGTTTCTGCTTGCATGGCTTTTGCCGCACGGGGTATTTGAAATACCAGCCTTGTTAATTGCAAGCCAAGCTGGATTTCTTATAGCGAGTGCTTTGATTGGCTGGCACAGCCGACTCAGTCGGTCTCAGCGTTTGCGGCGCATTATGCCGGACGTTTTCACTCTATGCGCGGGCTCGGGGGCCATGCTGATCTGGGCCGGCCTGATCGAGTCGTTTGTCTCTCAATATCACGAACCGGTACTTCCCTACTGGGTCAAGATCACTTTCGCGGCAATCGAAGTCGTCGTGTTGTGTTGGTTCTTTCTGCGGGCCGGTCTCGAACAAGAGAACAAGGACTCAGTGACCGCGCCCGGCGACACCGTAGAAATCTAAGCGGTCCACATGCGAACAAGCCCATTCGCGCTGCGGATTCACCTTCCGGAAGGTATCGATTTAGCTCTCACTCTGGCCGGTCCTATCAGCCGTGCACTTGCCTTCTTCATTGACATCGGGGCCGTGACTGCCATTGCGTCTGTCTGTCAAAAGTTTGCATCACTGGCGCAGTTTATTTCCCGGGACGTAGGCGCCGCGTTCCTGATCCTGATGTACTTCGTTTGTTGGACTTTCTATGACATGCTTTGCGAGTATTACTGGCGAGGGCAGACTTTAGGAAAGTGGCTCCTTGGCCTGCGCGTGATGGACAGTGCAGCACTGGAGTTGCGCTTTCATCAGGTGGCGATCCGAAACCTATTACGTTCCCTCGACTTGCTTCCGGTTCTGGGCCTTGTCGGCGCGACGAGCATTCTGCTGACGGATAAATTGCAAAGGTTGGGAGATCTGGCTGCAAGTACCGTGGTGGTGCGAACGGCAAGCTTCGCTATTCCCAATCCGGACATTTACAGTAGGGGTCGGTACAACTCACTCCTGCAGCATCCGCTTCTTTGTGCGCGACTCCGGCAAAAGGTGCCTCAGCCAGTTGCGGTTCTGGCAAGCGACGCGTTGACGCGACGCGATTCACTAGAGGATACGGCCCGTGTCCGCCTATTCGATGAGTTCGCGAGATATCTTCAAAGCCTGCTTCCAATGCCTGAGGAGATGGCCGAGCATCTTACGTCAGAACAGCTGGTTCGCAATGTAGTGGAAGTTTTATACGCAAAAGTACAAGGTTCGACTAAGGCCCTTACACATTAATCACGCAGATGTCCGGCAGGTTGCGGTAGTCTTCGGCATAGTCCAGTCCGTAGCCCACCACAAACTCATCTGGAATTTGAAACCCGACATACTTGACCGTTACTGGCCTGATCCGGCGGTCGGGTTTGTCCAACAGAGTTACAATCTGAACCGATTTCGGGTGCCGTTGCTCGAGTAAGCTTGTCAGGTAATTCAGAGTCACACCACTGTCGATTATGTCTTCGACAATAAGCACGTTGTGCCCTTCGATGTTTACGTCCAAATCGCGTGTCACTTTCACTTGACCCGAGCTAGTTTTCTCTCTGCCGTAACTGGAAATGCCCATAAACTCGACGCGTACGGTGTGCCGCTTCAGTGAACGTACCAAGTCGGCCATGAAGATAAACGACCCCTTCAAGATGCCGATCATGTAGATTGGCCCTTCTGGGAAGTCCGTATCGATCTGCGCTCCAAGCTGCCGGATTCGTGCCTGAATCTCATCAGAAGAAATCAGTACTCGTGTGAACGCCCCAGACATATGTTCGATGGTAGCTTCAGCCGCGAGACTTACGACACTAACGATCGTTTGTGGCTTGTTTTGAGGCGAGGTGAAGGTGACTGCTGCCGGTTCCGATGTGGATGTGAGGCGCGGTTGCGGCTCCGACAGCTGCTGCGCGAAAAGCAAGATAAGGGATTCGATTGTTCTCGAGGAAGTAACGCAGCCAGACGCCTTCTTTCGATTCTGGGCTTAGCGCGACGTCAACGCGCCCGCTATGATCTAGCCCCATTGAGGTATGCAAAGCCGTTTGGCCCATCGCGCTGATCGGCAACGGACTCTGAAAATGCTTCCGAAACGCGTTCTCCACTCGCGCAAGATCTGCAGCATTGAACGCCCCATCGCCCTGGTAGCGGATCATCACATGAGATAGATCCTGCCCGGATTGCGCGGCGTGAACCAGCCTGTCTTCAGCGAGAGCCATTTGACGGAGCTCTTCAATCAGAGATTTGCGATTGACCGCCAGTTGGAACGTTCGCTGCCGGCTCGTCAGTTCGTCTTCAAGAGACTGCAGTTCCGAGCGCGCAATTACACCCTTTGCCACCCATTGCTGCTGCCTGTCCACAACGGCCTTCTGCCGATCTACGTTCCTACGCGCTGCATGTACCATGGCGTCCGCGTCTTTGTCAGTGATATCGGCAACGCTTTCGCTGCTGTAGAGGGTTCGGTCCAGGATCGCCCGGTCTTCCGCTTCGCCTACTGCTGCCTCAGCTTCAGTGATGGCGCTGCGAGGCAATGCACCCTGGTCAACCAGCGTCCGAATACGTTGAAGGTTCGCTTGAGCTCTATCGACGGCGGGTGATCCAGTGATCTGTGTCGCAGGAGGTTGACTGTTCGGTGCCGCCTGGTCTGTCGCAGCCCTCAGCGGCCAAACCAGCAGCACAAGGTAGGCAGGAAGCTGGCGAATAGAAGTCAAAGTGGATGGCGCGTGAGCGATTTACGAAGGCCGCTCCAATGTAGTACGCTGAGCACAGGAGCTATACAACGAGTCTAACTAACCGTTCCCTCGACCAAGATCCGAGCCTGAGTGGATTCTCAACGGCTCACGGCACCGTTACCCCGGATCTGCCTACTTGGAAGCTGGCTGTCAGGGCGGCAGAGTCAAAAAAAGCCGTCGACATCCGGATCTTAGACCTTCGCGAAGTCACCTCATTTACAGATTTCTTTATCATCTGCTCAGTGACCAACCCGCGCCAAGGTCAAGCCATCTGCGACGAAATCGGCAAGGAAATGAAGGAACTTGGCGATCTGCCTGTCAGTGTTGAAGGGTACGATCGGGGTGAATGGATCTTGGTCGACTACGCAGACTTTATCGTCCATGTCTTTTCGGCAACGGCCCGCTCGTACTACGACCTTGAGCGTCTGTGGCGACATGCGAAGTCAGTTCCACTAACCGAAGCACTGGCGTAAGGCTCAGGTACTTCACATAATTCGAGAATAGTTCTAGTATTTCTGTCACTCCTAAACTAAGGGGTCATTGGGCCCTGTAGCAGACAGCCACTATACTGGTGTAACAGATGTGACAAAGTTGTCGCCTTCTGTTTAGACCAAAAGTTTGTTGCTCAGTCTAGGATTGCTGTGGAATGCAGATGAATCGTATCGGAACGCTTACGCCACGCCATTTCGACGTGCTGCATGCGCTGGTTCAAAACTACATCCAAACGGGTGAGCCTGTAGCTTCACGTTCGCTTGCTCGCAAGTATCCAATGAGTCCGGCTTCCATCCGGAACATGATGGCCGATCTGTTGGAAGAGGGCTATCTTTCTCAGCCCCACACGTCTGCGGGCCGTGTGCCGACTGAGCGCGCTTTTCAGTCTTACGTGAAGACGTTGCCCGGTAGCAAGATCATCCAAGTTGAGTTGGATCGGCTTCAATCCGAGCTGCAGAAATCGAGTACTGTCGAAGGCCGGGTCGAGCGCACCTCCAAACTGCTGACCGAGATAACCCGAGGCTTCGGCATTGCTGCCGCGATTCCGACAGAGAATCAAACACTCGATCAGGTCGAATTGATTGCTCTGGCCGATCACCGAATCCTGATGGTCGTCGTCACCCGAGATCGGGTCGTTCGTAACAAAGTCATCACCGTCGAAGATTACATCTCCGCTGACGAATTGGGTTCGATTCGGAATTACATCAACTACAATTTCGGTGGCTGGGTTCTTAGCAATATTCATCGTGAGCTCCAGCGTCGGTTGGAACTCGAGAGCGCAGCCTACGACGCAATTCTGAAACGCGTCAGCGTCCTCTACTCGCAAGGTTTGTTGGATCTCGGTCTGATGCCTCAGATTCACTTTGAAGGCGCCGGAAATCTGATTGGGCTCGACCTGCATCTGACGCGTGAACGCATGCGCGAGTTGTTCAAGACCTTGGAAGAGAAGAAGCGAATCCTGCAAATTCTCCAGCGATTTCTGGAACAGCGCGACGGGGAACTAGCCATCCAGATCGGGCTGTCTGACGTTCATCCCAGCATGAGCGAGCTTTCCCTTATAGGCCTTCGCTTCGAGCTGCCCAATGGTATCGAGGGCAATGTGGCTGTCCTTGGTCCACTGCGTATGAATTACGCGCGTGCGGTGTCAGCTGTGTTGCATGTTGGACAGGCGTTTCGTTCCGCTACCATTTAGACGTCATCCGTCGTAGACACTCTCTCGTCGGCTTACACTCGAAGCACGGATGAGAATCGGGATCACGTGCTATCCAACGTACGGCGGAAGCGGGATCGTCGCGACAGAACTCGGGTTAGAACTCGCGTTGCGAGGGCACGAAGTTCACTTCATCAGTTATGCCAACCCGATCCGCTTAGACCCTGACACCCCACGAATCCACTATCACGAAGTAGAGGTGTCGAACTACCCGCTGTTCGTATACCCGCCTTACTGTCTGGCACTTGCGTCGCGCATGGCCGAGGTGGCAGAACGCTCTCAACTTGACCTCCTTCACGTCCATTATGCGATTCCGCATTCGATCTCGGCTCTGCTTGCTCAGCAGATGACCGCTCACCGGCGGTTGCCGTTCATCACTACTTTGCACGGTACAGACATCACGCTAGTAGGCGCTGATCGCACATATTTCGGCATCACTAAGTTCTCGATTGAAAAATCAGACGGCATCACGACCATTAGCGAATACATGCGCCGTCGAACGGTCGACTTCTTTGGGGTGGCTAATCCGATCGAAGTCATTCACAATTTTGTTAATTGTTCGCTTTACAAGCCGGACGAAGAACAACGTCGTCACGGCAAACGCATCCTCCACATTTCCAATTTTCGGCCCGTTAAACGAGTTCTCGACTGTATTCGAGCATTCGCACTGGTTCGGTGCGAAGTAGACGCTGAACTGTACATGGCTGGTGACGGCCCCGACCGCGGCCCCGCCGAAGATCTTGCACGTGAGCTCGGTGTCGACAGGTTTGTGAAGTTCCTCGGAAAGCAGGATCACATGGAGCGCCTAATTCCGCGTATGCACGCGCTGCACCTTCCGAGCGAACTCGAAGCATTCGGACTCGCAGCTCTGGAAGCAATGGCGTGTGGCGTGCCGCCCGTGGCCACTCTGGCGGGTGGTGTTCCCGATCTGATCACTAACAAAGTCGACGGGTATATGGAAGAGGTCGCGGACGTCCCTGCTCAAGCTGGCCGATTGATTCAGCTCTTAACTGATGAGGCACTCCACACCCGGATGGCCGCAGCTGCCCGACAAACAGCTCTCAGCCGCTTCTGCACCGACCTGCTCATCCCGAAGTACGAAGCGTACTACCGACAGATTCTTGAAACCGGCGGAACCAGTTAGTCATAATTGGTGTCTGTATAGGCAGGAGACTTCTGCGCGCAGGAGCGATAGAATTCAGGCGATGGGGCACCCGTTGTCCGAAACTGTTAATCATCTTTCAATACTTGCCGGATCCCAGACGGGGCTCTCTGACGAGGATGCCCGTATCTTGCGTGGACTGCGGGCCGGTATTGACGAAGCTTATGAAGAGCTGATTTCCCGGTTTCAGCAGCCGGTCTACAGCATTGTATTTCGGCTGTTGGGTAACGCCGCCGATACATTTGACGTGGTCCAGGAGGTCTTTCTAAAAGTCTTTCGAAATGTCGGCGCCTTTCGTGAGAAAAGCAGTTTGCGTACTTGGATTTACCGTATAGCGGTGAACGAGGCTCATAATCACAGGCGGTGGTTCTCCCGGCATTGTTGTCGGGAAATCGCCCTCGAAAATGAGGACAGTGACCATCAATCGTCGATCGAGTACGCGGCAGACCCGGGACGTTCACCTTTCGATCTTGCTCTCGATCGTGAGACCAGGGCTCTGATCGAGAATGCGCTTGCCCAGATCAATCCGGTTTTTCGGACGGCAGTAATACTGCGAGACATTGAAAACTTAAATTACGAAGAAATCGCTGAGATTTTACAGGTGTCGTTAGGCACCGTGAAATCAAGAATCCTACGGGGAAGGGAAGCATTGCGCCGCGAATTGAGCCAGCGGCTGGAACACGGCTTTGCGGAAGCATTCGGTTGATCGGAGTACGAAAGATTGCCACGACCATGACCTGCTACAGAGTGAAGCGTCAGAGCATCTCCTATGTTGACGGAACGCTACGAAAAAGTGATCACGCGCGCATCGCGTCCCATCTGCGACAGTGTGAATCGTGTGCGGCGCGTCACGAGCAGGTAACGGCTTTACGTTCTACTCTGAAATCGCTGCCGGAGCCCAAGGCTCCCTCGCGTTTAGATGATGCCTTGCGTATCATGGCCTCGCGCGAGCGCAAAGCGATGCAGATCAATCGTGGATCACGCTTCCAAGCCCTTTGGGCTCGTTGGAAATTTGAATTCGACATGATGATGAGGCCGGTAACCATCCCGGCGACTGGGGGCATATTATCCAGCGTTGTCCTTTTTGGTGTTCTTTCCCTCGCCATTAGTACGACTTCGCGTGTAGTTGCCTACGAAGTTCCTGTGTCTTATCTTGAACAGATTAACGCAAACTTGGTTCCTGTCGAGCTACGGTCGCGCGAGGTCGTCCTCACAATGAATGTTGACTCGCATGGCCACGTGCATGATTACGAGGTAGGCGACGGTCTTGCTTCCTTCACGGGCGACGCAGCGAATCTGCAATTCAACAACAACATCTCCCTGCCCAAGTTCCCCAGCGTTCTTGCCCTTGCGCAGCCCGTGACCGGTGACGTTCGAATCTCATTTACGCCTTTAGGTTTGCGGCCATAAAGACGCCATTCAGTCCTTGTTTTTGATTCGGGCGCCGGCTACGCTGAGGCGAATGCGATAAACGCTGGTACTTGCGGTGACGTAGAGCGACTTGTTGTCCTTGTCACCCCAATTCAGGTTGCTCACGACCTCTGGTACAGGTATGGTGGCGATATGTTTTCCGGCAGGTGAAATGATCCAAACACCGCCAGGTCCGGACCCGTAAAGGTTACCCGCCATATCGACCTTTATGCCATCGGGTCCTCCAGGCGCTTTCTCTCCTGCCGCGCTTAGAAATACGGCTCCGTTGTTCACCGACCCATCGTCTGCGACTTTGTAGCGCATCCAAAGTTTCTTTCCTGAGTCTGAGACGTATAAAACTTTTCATCCGGTGAGAATGCAATCCCATTGGGCCGCTCCATATCTCGGACTATTAACTGGAGTTTGCCCCGATCGGGCGACGACCCAGGTCTTTGTGCCTGTGCGTTCGCAATACGATAAACACCATTGATCGCCAGTTCCTTCTCCGGATCGTTATCACCTTGTGTGGGCAATCCATACGGAGGATCTGTGAAGTACAGTGACCCATCAGATTTGTAAACAACATCGTTCGGACTATTCAGCTTCTTGCCATTGAATGAGTCGGCAAGCACTGTGATCTGTGCCGTCGAGCTCATCGATTCCAGTCTCCAGACGTTGCGGCGTGCATGACCGGCAACAGTAAGCCTGCCTTGGGCATCCAGCGTCATGCCGTTAGAACCAGGCTCGGTACCGCCGAACGGTTTGGCTCCGGTGTACCCACTCGGGTGGATGAATACTGAAGCTTTTCCCCCCGGAGTCCATCGAACAATGTTGTTTGCCGGAATCTCCGCAAAAAAAGGATCTCCGTTAGTAGTCCACACTGGTCCTTCTGTCCACTTATTGAAGCCGGTTACTACTCGTTCAAGTTGAGCGTCTTCGGGAACAACAGTTTTCGCGAGCGGATCAAGCAACTGAATGCTCTGGGCTGGTGTGAAAGAAGAGAAGGTCACGATAATTAGAATTCCACAGAGTAGGTTTGCGCCCATCACGTCGCATTCTATACCCACGGTCGCCTACTATTAGGTTGTGCCGCGCAGGCTTGGCCAGCACTTCCTCACGCGTCCTTCCCTTCTTGAACAGCTAGCGGTTGCCGCTTGTGGCGAGTTTACGCCTCGTGTAGTTGAAATCGGCCCTGGTCGTGGCGCCCTTACTCGGCATCTGCTTCGCCGTACTGAGGAGTTACACGCGATTGAGATCGACGAGCAATTGGCATTATTCCTTGCGAGGGAGTTCGACGGCAAAACGAACTTCCACCTCCATCGCGCTGACGTGCTGTCGACCGATCTCGCGCAGTGGGGTTCGGCAACCGTCGTCGGCAATTTGCCGTACTACATCACTGCACCGATTATCGATCAATTCTTGCAGCTTGATGCAAGGTACGAGACTGCGGTCTTCTTGGTTCAACGCGAAGTCGCAGACCGGCTGCTGTCTTCTCCGGGGTCCAAAGACTACGGCTATCTAACCGTTAAGACTCAGCTCGTCTGCGATGTCGAACTGGTTTGCCACGTGCCTGCTTCCGCTTTTTCACCTCCGCCGAAGGTGGAGTCCTCGGCCGTGCGACTCACTCGAAAAGCACAATTCGGACAGATGTTACCGGAGCTGATCCAGCTCGTCTCCCGGTCGTTCCAACACAAGCGCAAGACCTTGCGCAACAACCTTCGCCCCTACTACGGAGAAAAACTCGACGGCTTACCTGAAAGCAACTTCCGAGCCGAGCAGCTTTCAATCGATCAGTTCACGTCCCTCCTGCGCCGCCTGACCGATTAGAATTCGCAGTAGCCTCGCACCCCTTTGTACACTGAGACTTCATGATCAGAGCTCGATTCGCCCCGTCTCCTACGGGGTATCTGCATATCGGTAGTGCCCGCACGTTCATCTTCAATTGGCTTTTTGTCCGAAAGAACGCCGGCACGATGGTGCTGCGCATTGATGATACGGATGTCGACCGGAACACGCAGGCATCGCTCGATTCCATTTTCGACGGGCTCAACTGGCTTTCTTTAGGTTGGGACGAGTTTTATCGTCAGTCAGAACGTCTGGAACTTCATCGCAAAGCCGCTTTCGACCTGCTCGCGCGCGAATTGGCTTACCGCGATTTTACGCCTGCCGAAAAGGATCCTGAAGACAAACCGGTGGGTGATGGTCAGTGGCTCTGCAATCCTGAAATGCGCGCCTTGTCTCAAAACGAAAGCGATGAACGGGCAGCAACAGGCGAGCCGTTTGTGATTCGCTTCCGTGTTCCGCGCGAGCAACTCCGTGACGTAGTCTTTCAAGACCACGTCTATGGCCACCAATCCAAATCGAGCGCCGATATCGAGGACTTCGCCCTTCTTCGCAGTAATGGCATGCCGACCTATCACTTGGCTTCCTGCGCCGACGATGTCGATCTAAACATCACGCATATCATTCGCGGCCAAGACCATCTTTCGAACACTTTTAAGCACGTGTTGATCTTCGAAGGTCTTAGCGGTGGCCGTGTTCCTGAGTTTGCTCATCTGCCTTTGCTTATCGCTCCAGACGGTGCGAAGCTCTCAAAGCGGAAGCATGGGCCCGTTGTGAGCGTAACTACCTATCGCGATCGCGGCTTCCTAGCTGTCGCATATATAAACTTCCTCTGCCTGCTGGGCTGGTCGCCGAAAGACAATCGGGAACAGATGACAATCGAAGAGATCACAACCAGCTTCAGCTTAGAAGGCGTTAATCGAAGCAACGCTGTCATTAATTTCAGCGACGAAAATCCCATCGACGACAAAGCCCTCTGGCTTAACTCGCAGCACTTACGATCGCTGCCGGTCGGAACGCTTACACCGCTGATCCGTGGGGAGCTCAAGGCACACGGCCTGACTCCGCCCGGCGATGAAGCATCCCTTCAGCACATCGTCGAAACGATTCGGACCCGATTCACAACGCTGCTTGATTTTTCGACTAAAGGGCGTGCCTATTTCTCAGATGACTTTACAATCGAGCCACAAGCGCTTGAAAAGCTGAACGTACCTGGTGCCCGTGAGTTGCTCCGCGAACTCGCCGAACGAATCGCGAGCAATCTGCCCGCTAGTGAGTTCACCCACTCAGCTGTCGAGGCAGAGTTGCGCAAGCTGGCTGAGGAACGCGGCGTCAAGGCGGGCGTTCTAATTAACGCTAGCCGGGCTGCCTTGAGTGGTCAACCGGTTGGACCCAGCGCATTCGATGTTTTTACGTGCATTGGGCGTGACCGAGCCATCGAGAGACTGCGGAGAGTATAGGTGCCGCAAACCATTGTTGGGCTTGGCGGACTGCTCAGCGATCCCGCCTGTTGTGTGATTCGCGATGGCCGACTTGTCGCGGCAGTCGAGCAGGCCAAAGTGTCACGACACGACCGACCCGGCGCGTTCCCCATTGAAGCGTTCGAAGCAGCCCTGCAAACAGCAGATGTAAAACCCAGCAGGATCGACTGCGTCGCGATCGCGCGACCTTTCGCGATTGGTATCGAGAGCGCCGCTCAACTGGAACTGCGTGCCCGGTTTCCCCAAAGTCAGATAGTCGTCGTCGAACATCATCATGCCCACGCGGCCTCTGCTTACTATGCTTCGCCGTTTGAACAGGCATCTGTCTTGAGCATCGATCGTGCCGGCGATTTTCGCTCAGCTGTTCTTTTTCAGGGACAGGAGAATCAACTTACTCCCTTACGCGAGCTGTATTTCCCGGACTCCATCGGTGACATATATAATCGCGTTACCGAACTGCTGGGCTTTGAGGCTCGAGCCGATGAGCACAAGGTGCAGTGGCTTTCAGCGTCGGGCGACTCGGCGTACCTCAATACATTCTTGGCAATCTTACATCAAGGCGATGGCGAATGGCCCCAGCTCGATCGCAGCTTTGTGGACTCAGACAGTTTGACTCACGGCAAATTTAGCTCCCGTTTCTATCAGGAAATCGGCGTCGATTCACGTGAGCCATTGCCACCCCAAGTCAGAGCAGATCTGGCAGCCAGCGTTCAACGAGCTCTGGAGAAGACGGTCTGCACTATGTTGGGTTCGGCCACCAACGTCTGCGTTGCTGGTGGCCTTGCGCTGAACGCGATGCTCATCAGCGCACTTGAACGATCATTTAGCAAAGTTTTTGTTCAGCCTGTAGCTGGTAATGCTGGCACTGCTCTAGGCGCGGCATTCTACGCTTGGCACAACTTCTATCAGCAGAAGACGCGAATCCCGTTCGCCACCCTGAACCTTGGGCCCGCTTATAGCGCAACAGAGGTGAAGCAAGTTCTTGAGAACTGTAAACTCCGGTTCCGCCTGCTCTTAACGGAAGGCGAGATCATTGAGAGTGCACTGCGTACGCTCAATGACAACCGCATCGTCGCGTGGATGCATGGGCGAATGGAGTTCGGGCCCCGAGCTCTGGGCAACCGGAGCATTCTGGCCTCACCCTTGAACCCGTACTCGACGGAGAATTTAAACGTCTACATAAAACATCGGGAAAGCTTCCGGAAGTTTGCAGCGTCAGTGCCGCTGGAAGTTGCCGGCGAATACTTTGACGTGGGGTCAAATGCCTGCTACTTGGCGACAATTGGACGCGTGCGGCCGCAACATCGCGACGCGTTATCGGCTGCAGTTCTCGGCGAAGACATGGTTCGTGTTCATACCGTGGACCGCGAACAAAATTCGCTGTTCCACGCACTACTCACTGCGGCAGGCCGGTCAACCGGGCTACCAATCCTCTATAACACGAGCTTTAACTTATTTGGTGACCCGCTCGTCTGCACGCCCCGCGATGCCGTTCGTAGTTTCTACTCCTCCGGGATTGATTCTCTGTATGTGGGTAATTTCTGTATTGAAAAATGAGGCTATGCAGGCTTGAACACGCGATCCACAGCCGACTGTGCAATCGGGTGGTAGCCTGGCCTGGCCTTTGCATAGATTGCTTCAGCTCTGTGCCGTCCAGCTTCCGTTTTGATCATTGCTGTGTACAGTCTGCGAATATATTTAACCCGTCCCACCTGTAACAGGAAGCCCTCAAGCCGCGCATATGCCGGTTCATAGCCGCTCTCGATTGACATCAGCAGCCATTCATCGAGAATCTCGTCATTACCTGTTTTGGTCAGATGAAACGCATTTTCCAAGTCCGCCATGCGTGCCTTCGAAAGGGGCTTCGGCAACACTTGTAAGAACTCCAGCCACTCCTGAGTGCTCCACTTCTGGGTCGGAAGAGTCGCCGTCGTTCGCTCTCCACTAATCCAGCCCTTTGCCGCGGCCCCAACGGCTTCCAGGCGTTTCGACGAAGCCCGGATAGTCGAGTTCGGCAGCCCGGGATTGTAGACCCACTCTTTGACCGAAATCTGCCCAACCTTGTCACTATGATGATCCAACAGCTCCGTCTGTAAGAACTGTAAGGACTGATCAGTCGTGATACTCCGAAACGCAAAGTGGCTGAAATAGCTTTTGAGCCAATCATCAAACACGGGGCGACCAACTGCGTATTCGATTTGACGCAGAAAAAGAGAGCCTTTGTTGTAAGGCAACTCCGTCATGGCGTCCTCCGGATCACGACTCTTCAAGTCGATATGCAGGATTTGATCCCGCGTCGCGTAAGTTTTAAGTTCGTGGTCAAGATCGCGCCCTTGCAGCACCTGCTCCATCAGCGCCTGCTCGCGCCCATAGACAGCTTCCTGTATTCGATTCTCAAGATAGGTTGTGAAGCCCTCGTTGAGCCAGAAATCCTCCCATGTCGCATTTGTGACCAAGTTGCCCGACCATGAATGCGCTAACTCGTGAGAGACCAGGCCAACCAAACTTTTGTCTCCGGCTATTACTGTCGGCGTTGCAAACGTAAGCCGAGGGTTTTCCATTCCACCGAAGGGAAAACTTGGCGGCAGGACCAGCAGGTCGTAGCGACCCCAACGATAAGGGCCATAGAGCCCCTCCGTCGCTGCTACCAGCTTTTCCATGTCTGCAAACTCGCTTACGGCCGCATGCAACATTGAGGGCTCGGCATATACGCCCGTGCGGGGACCAGTCGCCTGAAATCCTAAGTCCCCGATCGCCAGTGCAATCAGGTACGCCGGAATCGGCAACTCCATCGTGAACTCATAGGCTCCGTCGTGCTCGCCTTTCTGATCGGCGCTCATCACGGCTTTCAGATTATGCGGCACCCTTATGCGGGCTTGGTAGGACATCCGCACACCGGGCGAATCTTGAATCGGAATCCAACTCCGAGCATGGATCGCTTCGTTTTGGCTAAACAGGAACGGCATCTTCTTCCCGGCCGTTTGTTCAGGTTTCAACCACTGCAATCCGGATGCCTCCGGCCGACTCGAGTACTCGATCACAACGCGGTCTGCGCCGGACGAAAGGTGAACAGTTAGGGCGCTGCCCAAAATCGGATCAGCACCGCCCAACTCCCATTTAGCTTCAGGCAGGTGTTCCGAATCTGATTCGTGAGTAGTGGAGTAGGGCGTGCGAAAAGTCCATCCGCCGGCATCTGCCTTGCGCCCGCTCCGCACTCGCTTAACGTTCAACGCGCGGGTGTCGAGCATCAAAGGAGCGGTCTGGTCGTGCCGTTCAAGGTCTAGCGTTGCCGTCCCGCTCAGCGTATGCTCGTCGAATGACGCGATGAGCTCCAGCCGGCAATGCGTAACCGCAACCTCGTCGGGTCGTGAAAACGAATGTTGATCGTAACGATGTTGTCCCTGTTGACTCATCTTTGCTGCTTGTGTTTGGGGTGCTTCGGTTCCGCTCGCTTGTGTCTCGCCGAGTCCGAGCCTCGACGCTATTCCGGAAATCGCTGCTACAGCCGTTCGCCGGGTCATCATGCTCCACTGTACTTCGCACCCGCCAGCGCGTCCTGTTTCGCTATGCTGCTCCTATGATGCCGGCCGCTTCACAACAGGAACAGCCCAAGCATGCAACCCCGCGTACCCAATTAACAACGAAACGTCTCGTATCCCTTGACGCCTTCCGCGGCCTGACAATAGCGTCGATGATTCTAGTGAATAATCCCGGTCCAGGTGCTCCTACTTACAGGCAACTCGAGCACGCGGACTGGAACGGTTGGACGTTCACCGACACCGTATTCCCGTTTTTCTTATGGATCGTCGGCGTTGCTATTACGTTATCCACGGCGAAGCGCCTGGAGGCTGGAGCGGATCGGCGAATCATGATGGTGCACATTATTCGGCGAGCGGCGCTGCTCTACGCTTTAGGCTTCTTTCTCGCTGGCTTTCCGTACTTTCACCTCGCCCACATCCGCTTCCTTGGCGTGTTACCCCGTATCGCCATCTGCTACTTCGTTGCGGCAACGCTGTTCTTGTTCACCCGCTGGCGATTGCAAGTCGCCGCGATAGTCTTATTGTCGGCCGTCTACTGGATCTTGATGGTCTTCTATCCGGTACCGGGACTAGGTGCCGGTCACCTGGAAGAAGGACACAATTTCGCGAGCTATGTTGACGGGCTGGTTCTCACTGCACACATGTGGTCCGTAACCAAGACCTGGGATCCTGAAGGACTAATCAGCACTCTTCCAGCTATCGTCACGACCTTGTTTGGGATTTTAGCCGGGCATTTGCTTCGATCATCTTTTCCGATCAAGGGCAAGCTTGCACGGCTAATTGCTTTCGGCCTCGGCCTGGTTGCCGCCGGTCAGGGGTCCAATATTTGGCTGCCAATCAACAAGAATCTTTGGACTGTTTCCTTCGCCTTCTTCATGGCAGGACTTGCGACTCTCGAGTTCTCCGCTTTGTTCTGGGTGCTCGACATCGTAGGCTATCAACGGTGGGCAAAGCCGTTCGTCGTTTATGGCATGAACGCTATAGCCGTGTTCGTGCTGTCCGGCATAACGGGCCGACTGCTCGCGCTGATCCACGTTGCAGACCGGACAACAGGTAAACCAATTTCGCTCAGTCTATTCATTTACCAGAGCGTGTTTGCGCCGTTAGCGGCACCCATCAATTCGTCGTTGCTGTTCGCTTTGACGTATGTGGTCGGGCTGTTTCTTGTTGCCTGGTTCCTGTACTCGCGCCGTTGGTTTTTGCGCGTTTAAAAATCTACGGATTTTGATTGAAGTAGCTCTTGATTCCAGCTTCGGCCAATCCCAACGATCGTGCCAATTCAACCTTTGCAAGATTGTATTGGTACTGGGCTGAGATCAAATTGTTGTACGCGTCTGCGACAGATTGTTGAGCCTGCACAACTTCTACGGTGTTGGTCACGCCCGCCACAAATCGATCGCGAGCTTCTCGCAAAGTTTCGCTAGCGAGTTCCACGTTGCTCTTCGCAACGTCCACCTGATCGCGTGAAGATGTCAGGTCCAACATTGAATTCCGAACCTCATTATCGATTTGGCCGCGAAGGTTCTCAAGCGTGTTGCGCCTATTCCTTAGTTCGGCATCATTCTCGATGATGTCGCCCTTGATCCGACCGCCGTCGAAAATATTGAACGCCAAAGTGCCCTGAAAATTGAATACGCCATGTGAGGCCGTAAAGAAGTGCAGACCTTGATCTCCGTAATACCCGGTGGCTTGCAGCGTTGGATACCGTTCCGCGCGTGCCGCCCGCAGCGAGAACTCAGACGCACGTACCTGGCTTTGAGCCGCCTGGAAATCCGGGCGATTCGCATAGGCTTTTTTCAAGACCTCTTCGAGAGTGCCAGCTTCCAGCGGAATACTAGGCGATGGATCAGCAACTGTGAACTGCTGACCTAGTGGCAGGCCGATGATTCGTCCCAGGGTGAGCTTATCTTTCTCAAATACGTTCCTTTCAGCCACAAGCGTCTGCTGACGCTGCTTCAGCTCAACCTGCGAACGTAGCACATCAATGCCGATCGCCGTCCCTGCATCATGACGGCGTTGCGCGTTCAGATACACAGCCTGATCTGCCGCAATCTCTGCCTCGGTAGCAACCACCCTTGCGGCATCCGCAATGATGGCCAGGTAAGCGTTCCCGACTGCTTGCACCACCAGATCTCTTGCGTTCTTGATCGACAGAACCGAAGCGTTCTGATTCTGCCGCGCAGAGCGATAGTTGTTGATGGCGTTGTAATCGAAAATCGGAACGGTCGCCTGTGCTTCGGCGCTCTGGTAAGCGTACGGACCAACGATGGAAGGAATCTGGATCGGCGACCCTGGCGGAAGTGTAACGTTGAACCCCAGCGCCTTCAGGTTCAACTGCTGAACAATCTCGCTGACTTGGCCGTTCACTCGCGGCAGCAGTCCGCTCAGTGCTCGTAGCCGCTGCGCGTAAGTCTGTCGATCGGACTGCTCACTAGTCAGCAGTCCCAAATTCGCCTTCAACCCGCGCGTAATGGCGTCACCCAGACTCAAGGGCAAAGTGGTCGAACTGTATGTGCCTTGGGCAACGCTTCCTTGAAATGCCGGGTCACCCTGTTGCGGCGGTACGGTCAGCGGTGCCGGTGCATTAGTTGTTGGGGAGTTACCAGTCCCGCTCCCGACACTCGTGCTCGCCCCATTGGTCTGCTGTTGCCCAAGGGCTTGCACCCCAATAACAAGAATTCCCAAACCTAAACTTGCTTGTAAAGCTGACCGCACAGCGCGTTGCAATTGTCCTTTAAGCATTCAATGTTCTCGGCAGCTTATCATTTTGGCCACTTCACCTTCGATGCATTCACAGGTTAGTTTGCACCACGTCGAGCCAAAAATATTTAAGATCTTAACTTCTTTCAGCATGTTGGCAGGCTGAGCATATTCTAGAACTGCTCTGTTCGATCCGTTTGTTAGGCTTGCCGTATGTTTCATCATTACGACCCAGATCCGGGTCCAGACTCGCCTGAAATCGTTCGAATGGTGGTGGAGATCCCCCGGGATTCCAGTAACAAATACGAGTTCGATTCTGAGCTAGGGCTGTTCCGGTTGGCGCGTTCCCTTTACTCGCCGATCCACTATCCGGGAGACTACGGCTTCCTGCCCGGAACCATCGCCGAAGATGGCGAACCACTCGACATCCTTTGCCTAGTGAACATTCCGAGCTTCACAGGGTGCGTCTGCTATGTTCGACCCGTCGCCGTTCTTGTTACTCGTGACGGCGAACTCCGAGACCACAAAATCCTTGCTGTTCACGTGCGCGATCCTCGGCACGAACAGATCAAAGCTCTGCCCGATGTCAACGAACACACGATCCGAGAGATCGAACATTTCTTTAGCAGCTATAAGGAGTTAGAGGGCCACATCATGATTCTCGAGGGTTGGCGTAACTATGATGCTGCCGAGCGGATCATCACTGAAAGTCGCGAGCGGTTCCTCGAAGCAGCATCGTCCACGCCACTAGCCACTGCCTAGTGTCTGAGCGCAGTCTTCTTATAAATGCTTCTTCAGGAACGAGCAGATTTCGTACCCGGTGAGGTATTTGAAAGGAAACTCACCCATAGTGTAATGACCGCAGGGCAGCTCTCTTGATCGGTGATCCCAATTATGTTTGCGCGCACCCCGAATGACGTCTTTCGAGAGATGTAAAGGAAACGTGGTGTCGTACTTTGTATAAATGAATTTCGATTTGTGTTTCTTGGCAGTGAATTGGTCGGAGTAGCTGGGCGGGCTGATACACAGCCAAAGCTTTCGCAGCGTGGGAAGGTCGATCGTCCCTTCCAGGCTCTCTTTGATATGCCGAGTCGACAAGCCTTCCCAGACGGGGTCGGCAAAGTACGTGGAGCAGTGGTTAAAGACATTCACAGTAATTCTCGGATCATGCGCGGTTGCCAGGAAGGCGTAGCACGATCCGAGACTTGTGCCTACGATGCCAAGCCGGTCGAAACCTTGGTGTTCCAGCCAATCGAAACAGGCTCTTGCATCTATCACGGCTTGTCTGGTCGCGTCGATCGTACGGGCAACGTTGGACGACACCGCGTAATCGGCTCGCTGCAACTCCGCGGGCATACGGGCGTCATGGTAGGGAAGACTAAGCCGCAACGTTGAGATGCCTAGCCGCTGCAGACCCGCACACAATGCGTTGTGTTGAGGAAGCTTGGAATTCCAATGCGGCAGCAAAACCACTGCTTTTCGATTGTGATTCTTAGCCGGGAACCACTTGGCCCGAACCGTGTTGTTTTCCGTATACGGAGTTTCGACCGGCGATGCAAACTCAATTACGTCTCCTCGCAACTCAAAATGCGAGGGCTTATCATATCCAAAGAATTCGTCGCTGCCGGCGATCGCTCGCTGGTTCAGCTCAATTAAATACTCGTCAGGCGGTTGAACTCCGTCGTACGGGAGACCCCGCGTACAGGGCCAACGTTCAGCCCATTCGAGGCCGTAGTCAAAGGGGCGGACAATCCGATCGTTCGATCTGAAACAAAGCTGGTTCTCCCACTCATCGATCCACGTACGGTAACGACTTGCTACCGGCTTCAGCAGAAATCTCATGTGGCCGGACCAAGCTCATAGGTATGCTTTCGGGGTTTCGCTCCGCTTCGTTGCTGTGCAACCACATCGGCCTCCAAAGCATCCAGCTCCCTCAGCGACTGAGCCATGTGTCCGCTCGACCCGTCCATCGGCACCTGCACCGTGCGCCATCGAAACTGGTGTATGTCCAAATGCCGGACCTTCAGATCGTAGACGTCTCTGGCCTGGCGTGTCATCGGCGTATCTAGTTCGGCTAAGTTGATCCCATTTGCCAACTGTTCGGCTGAGTATGTCCCTAGTGCCTGTCCATCGATGCTGAGTTTGAATACTCCGGGATGCAAACCCGTTACGACCAACGGCTGCTGGTCGAGCGCTTTGACGAAATCGGAACTATGCAGGGCTAATTCAATCGTATGGTCATTGTCTTTGGCCAGCCATTGTGGAACCGGTAACGGCAGCGCTTCGTCCAGTTCTGTCCAGGTCAGTTTAGGACCCGTCTTGACGTCGCTGACTTGTGCGTGATCAGCCTTTGCTGCGCCGGAGGTTGAGTCGATCTCAACGGCAGCCACCTGGGCCCGAGCATGCCATGACTTCAACAACTGTTCCGCCATAATCAGGTGGCCGCTCAGACTAGGATGAACCCGATCAGGAACAATCTTCTGTGCAGTAGCTGGGTCAAAGCTGCCCGCTGTTCGCAGCATGTTCATGACACCCGTGTTCAGGTCAGCGTAGTCGAGCTTCTTCTCTCCCGCGTAATGCTCGATCCACTTGCTATAAGTGATGAGCACAGAATTGTAACCGCTGGGAGGAAGCATTTCCGGCATTCGCGTCGCATCGTCAAACGGTGAAGGCCCAATCAGAGTCATTCGCAGACCAGGCAAATTCGTCCCAAGGCTGTCTATGAGGTGTTGATAGCCAGCGAAGAAGGCCTGATCAGAAGCTGCCGTATGAGACTTGTACTGGCCATCATTCATGCCGAGCATGACAGTGACAACGGTCGGCTTGTATGCAAACACGTCCCGCTTCAGGCGCAGGTCGACCGGACCGCCACCACCACCGCTGACCCTGTCACCGCCCCACCCTGAATGCACGAAGCGCACGTTTATGTTGGGATAGCGCGTCACAGCGTACAGCTCTGTTGCCATGGTGTACAAACGTTGATCGGTAATGCTGTCGCCATAAAACACAACGGTGTCTCCATCTGTCAGGTAGAACGGAGTCTGGTCATCGGCGGTGAGGAAAATCGGAGTGACGAAGACGATTAAGAGGAGTATGTAAGCGCGCATGTAACGTACAAGGACCGAAACTACTACTGTAGCTGCCCCTGCCAAGCATCTTAAGCTGCACCAATCTTGGGGCTCCTCCAGCCTGTAACGTCGTTGTAACCGTCACTTGCTATAAACAGACATGCCTCGGTACGCAGCCGTCGATATTGGGAGCAATTCTGTTCGCTTCCTTGTTGCCGACGTCAATGGCGGGAGCACGCGAATACTGGCGGAAGATCGTCAGGTTACACGGTTGGGTGAGAGCGTGTTTAGGGAGGGCAGAATCAGCCCTCAGGCGCTCGATTTGCTTTGCGACGTACTCAGGCGTATGGCGGTATCCTACCGTCGCTTTGATGTAGTAGCTACCCGAGCCGTGGCAACCAGTGCGGTCCGGGATACGGGTAATCAAAAGGAATTCCTGGAGCGGACAAGTTCAGCGCTGGGCAGCAACGTCGAGATCATATCGGGTTCGGAAGAGGCTCGGCTAATTCACCTGGGCGTGGAAGCGCGTTGGCCGAGAGCGAAAGAGCGTGCTCTCTTGATTGACGTAGGGGGCGGAAGTGCCGAACTCATAGTCACTCAGGACGGGCAGCTGATCGATGCTGTTTCAAAGCCTTTAGGAGCGGTCAGACTAACTGAACTGTTTCTCAAGAACGATCCTCCTGGGCGAGAAGACTTGGATCGGCTGGGCAGCTACATCGATGAGAAGCTTCAGCCGTTTATTCAACGACACGGTGGGGACCGTTTTGACCGCGTAATTGCTACATCCGCTACCGCTGCGGCAATCATCTGCGCAAGCAATGAGATCCCTCGTGCTAAGCGAGAGAGCGCCGACCGGGTTCGCGCCCGCAATACGCAAGTAGTCGAGTTATTCGCCCGGCTGATCAAGCTGGACGTCGATGGACGCAGAAAGATCATCGGCATCGGTCCTAGGCGGGCCGAAATCGTTGTGGCAGGTACGGCGGTGTTCCTGCAAATTCTGCAAGCACTTCGGCAACAATCCATCCACTATTGCAGCGCGGGCGTGAGGGATGGAATCATCGCAGATTTGACGGCTCGAGGCGTCGGACGAGAACTGTCGCTACTCTCGAATGAACAGCGCGCCGTGGTCGAGAGTCTGGCACAGCGTTATGGCGTGGCTATGCGCCATGCTCGTCAAGTTGCTTTGCTGAGTCACGAATTATTCGAGGCGCTGCAGTCCCTGCACCGGCTTCCCGCGACAGCCGGTGAATTGCTGGAAGCCGCTGCTTACTTGCATGACATCGGTCACTTCGTCAGCAATATGGGTCATCACAAGCATTCCTACTATTTGGTGGCCAACTCAGACATGCCCGGGTTTACGGACAAGGAGCGGGAAGTCGTGGCAAATCTGTGTCGGTTTCACCGCAAGTCGATGCCGCAGCCCCGTCATTCCCAATTTCAGCTGCTGAGTGCAGACGAGAAGAAGACCGTGATCGCCCTTGCGCCTTTGCTGCGTATTGCCGACGCTCTCGACCGCAGTCACGAGCAGACAGTGTCCGGCGTCGTCTGCGCGTTCAAGAACGGGGGCGTAGCTGTCGTTTTGGACACCCGGGCGAACACAGAGCTCGAACTCTGGGCGGCAACCGACGCGCTTGCCACATTCCAGCAGGTATACGGGATATCTGTATCGATTGAACGCGCTCCGATGCCTCGTGCGACATTCGCCTGAAGGCGATTCGGGTTCCAGTCCACTCGCATCGCCTCCTAGTCGCTACCGCTTAAGTGTGCGAAGCTTTTGAGCTTGGCCGCGAGCGTTGTTCGCTTTAAGCCAAGCAAATCAGCAGCCAATTTCTTGTTGCCGTTTGCCCGGTCCATGGCTTGGTGCAGCAAGCTGAGCTCGATCCGGCTGATAACGCCTTCAAAATCGATTCCTTCCGGAGGAAGCTGCACTAACGGTGGATACGGTTCAGTATTGGCCGGTTCGCTCTGCCGGACTGGTGACTCGCAATCTGCTGTTACATCGTCGGAAGAATAACGAAACTCGGTCACGGCCGTTGCTCCACCGAATGAGAGAAGTCGCCCGCCTGTTTGAGTCCGTGGATTAATCAGATCTGTCCGATATCGTGGTAGCTCGGGGGCGTAGAACCCACGCTGATCGGCGTTATGGTCAGAACGTCGCCGGTTGCCGTGAAACTCAGGTCGTTGACGGTCTGTATTGGATCCTGGTCTCTGAAAATCCGGGCCATTCGCTAATTTGTGCCAAACATCGTGAGGTGTTGCAGGCGGGCAATAGTGTCCAAAGGACGGCGTCAGCGCGAAGTCAGATACTAGCAGTGCAGGGCGGTGTCCCGAGAGTACGACCGCCATTTCGACCGCGTTTTGCAGCTGACGAACATTACCCGGCCACTTCTCTCCCATAAGCCGCTCGAGGCACTCCGCCGAGACGACCTTGGGTGGCAGTCCCTCACGACGGCAAACTTTGTCGACGAAGTGGCGCACCAGGAGGGGGACATCCTCAATCCGTTCTCTCAAAGAGGGTATCTTGATCGGAACAACATTGAGTCTGTAGTAAAGATCTTCGCGGAACCTTCCGGTTCGCACACGTTCAAGTAGGTCGACATTCGTTGCGGCGATCACACGGACGTCCACCCTGACGGTTTCCGAACAACCGATGCGATTCAACTCTCGTTCTTGGAGAACCCTGAGCAGCTTTGATTGGAGGTCAAGGTCCAAGTCGCCGATCTCATCGAGAAACAGCGTTCCGAGATGGGCCTGCTCAAACTTTCCTAGACGGAACTCGCCACCGCCAGCGAAGGCACCTTTAATGTGTCCGAAGATCTCGGCTTCGAGCAGGTTATGGGGAATCGCGGCGCAATTAATGGGAACGAATGCGCGCGCACTTCGAGGACTAGCCAAATGGAGAGCGCGAGCAACTAGCTCTTTTCCGGTTCCAGTTTCGCCCAGAACGAGAACTGTAGATCGTCGTTCAGCAACCAACTCTATTAAATGGGCAACCTGCGCCATCGCAGAGCTGTTGCCAACCAGCATCTTTCTCCAGGAAGCCGCTGAGGTCCGCGCAGACCGAGAGGGGCCCCTTGGCAATGCTGAGACAAGGTCCATAAACGTCGTTGTGTCCGGTCGGCGGGCAAAATAGTAGTGAGCGCCGGCTTTCAAGAGTCCTACTGCTTCGTTGACTGAACCATCCTCATTTACGAATATGACCGGCAGTCCCGGCGCCGCGTTCGAAAGCTGTTCCATGACAACCGTCGGCATGGCTTCGTAGAGGGGTAGCAAGACAATGCAGAGGGAAAACGATAGCCGTTCGTACCGTAGTTCGACCAACGCTTCGTCTAGCGAGCCCGCGATTTTGCAGGCGCACGAATCCGGCAGCAGGTCGGTGAGTTCACCCGCGCCGTTCGGCTCAACTAGACAAAGGACCTTCATAGCCTTACTATCTTCATCGGCTCTGGCTGCAATTGATTTAGTAAAAATTGCGATTTGGTTCAAAGTGGAAGAGCCTCGACCATCTGAATGACGCGATTCCGGAATAGCGACGCGTAATTTACACCGCCGCTGATCCGCAAGCCCATGCGATAGAGTGACCCGGATTCTGGTTGCGGTGCACTGAGAACGGCAGCATCATTCGCCAAGTTCAGATAGTGACCGCTCGCTTCGTTATGGAGACCGATGCCGCGGGAAGCAACTATTTTCTGATCATCGGCAAACAACTGATCCCAATCGGCGTTCGTGCTGGTGGTGCAAACCCATTCTGGACTCTTATCGGCCCACAATGTCTTAAACCGTAGTAGGACTTCATCCTCGGACGGAGCGCGTTGTATAAACGCTACGAGTCGTTCATAATTCACTCGCCAGGTCATCTGTATGAATCCGCGCCCTCGAAACTTGAAGAAGTCAGCTTCCTGAACAAAGCCTGTCACAACTGGGTCAAGACTCGTGGAAAAGCAGGACTGCGGGTAGACGCATGCATCCCATACCGATTTGAGTTCAGGCCTGCGACGGACCTCTGTCCCTAATGGTCGAGAGCCGTGCGCGGACCAATAAAGCTCGTCATTAAAAAACAAAGAGCCGGCGAGTCTATTGCCCGGACTGGTGTTGTACGAGCGTTTAACCCCAGGGATCGCGTTGAAACAATAGGCAAGGCCGGGCGATCCGGGCAATCCGCTCAGTTCAGCAGTGGGCGCGAGGGTTGAACCGACCTCATTGACGAGGATGCTCATTAACGAACAGAACTCGATTAATTGAACGGAGTCTTTTCCAAAGATCAGCGGGAGATTATTCCAGATACGAACGAAGCTCTCTTTGACCACTGGTGTGGTCCCGATTACTTGCCCGATCCAATGTTGCTTCCGAGAGCATTGCTTGTTAAACCAATCGATGAAGTCGTTACCCGATTGCGCCCGAAACCAGTCGTTAATGTCGTTGCCGCTGCGAGCATGAACCGCCGCCGCCCCTTCCACTTTTGATGACCAAAGAGACACTAGGCACACCTCCTGCGCGGAAGTCTGCGGGAAGGCGTTTGCTGGTTGAGATTAGCTGATCCGTAAGTTGTTGGAGGGCATCATATTGGACGATTTGGGAATCTGTGAACGATTTTGGTCGGTCCGCAAGATGGCCCCGTTGCGGTGAAGAGAGCAGCGACTCGCTTTGCTGGGCTTAAGCGGCCTTCGCGGCTTGATGGTGATTGGTTACGTCGCGGTTGTAGATCTTTGAGGCTCGAACACCGTCGAGGAACTCTTCAATGTCGGAAATTGAAAATTCGAACCCATGGTCGGCGGCGTTGAACGGTTTGCGGTCCTGCTTGGCCTTGAGGTAGATTTTGGCAGCCATCTCGAGATTGAGACGTTCCTGTTCATTGCGCTCCTTCTTGAGCTGGCGCAGTTCGGCCTGATCTTTCTCGCGCTGACGGCAGAGGCGGCCATGCTGGAGGTGAAGGTTGCGGACTTGCTTCTCGAAGACAACGAGGGTATGAGCTTCGATCAAGAGCTTGCGCATGCCGGGCGCTTCACCGGGGAACATGTCGGCAAATTGGACGTAGCCGAGAGCGAAGATTCCGTACTCGAGACCGGGGATGCGGTCAATACGCCAGTCGGTGTCGGCGAGAGACTGAACGAGTGCCTCTTCGCGTTCGCTGCCAGGTTTCCATTCTTTGAAGTACTGGGCGACATGATGACCGTACGCTTCGGCGTCGTCGCTGGGGAGCAGGACAGTGCGGCCGGTAAGACCAGTCTTGACTGCATTGAGGCAGGAGATCGCTTTGCCCTGTTCGGTCTTCGGACCTCCTTTAGATGAGGGCAGCAGGGCCAATGAAGAAGATTGAGTCGCAGCCGTAGAGTGCAGCGGCTTTGGCTCGGCGAACGAAGACGACAGCGTGGCAGTTGCTGGCGGCTCGATGATTGGTTCTGTTGGTTCGACAACGGGCGCGGCGGCCGTGGAATTCAGTTGAGCTTTGCGGGCATCTTTGACGCGTTTCCGTTCTTCGGCACGGCGTTGGGCGCGAGTAGACATGAAGAGAGCCTCCGGATGATAAGAAATCCGGTTTGACGCTAGCATGGCGAAGGCCGAAAACGAACTATCGAAGGCGCAGAGGGGATTTAAGTCCAGTGGAATGTGGGAGAAGAAAAAGTTGAAAAATTGTGACCGAGGGTGGGGAGGAGTCGGTGAAGACTGTTGATCGGGCATCGACCGCTGAGGTAGCCGAAGCAGCTTGATCTCCGTCGCAGGTACCTGAAGCATAGCCGACGATCTCAACATAGTGCCGAGCCGGCGTCTACCTGGACCTCTCTGTCTTAAGGCACGCAGACTTCTCCTAAGCATGCTACAGCTACTTCTTCAGAGCGCGAAATGAGCCATAAAGCTGCTCATTTGTTGAGCGCGAGCCGGCAATAAGGATGTCGACGATACGACGGGCGCTCGGTTCCCAGCCCGGCATAGCGGTCGTGTGGAAGACACCGACGAGGGCACGGACGAAATCATCGGGATCAGTATCTGCACGGAGATCGCCGCTGTCGATCGCGCGTTGCACCAAGGAAATGAATGCGCCGTGGATGAGACCGCGCGCACCTTCAATGAGGCGCATGGAGCCGCCCGCTACAGTGTCCATGGCGGGAAGGATGAGTTTCTTGCTGGCCACGTGGTCGATGAAGAGAAGCATCCAGGCTCGCAGAGCTCCGAGCGGTGACATCGTGGCGGCAAAGCGTTGCCCGGCTGCCGTCAGCTTTTCGACTTCGCTCCGGTAGATAGCTTCGATCAGGGCGTCTCGGGTGGGAAAGTGACGGTAAAGCGTGCCTGGGCCGATAGCCGCCTGGCGGGCGATGTCGTCGAGTGTAGCTTCAGCTCCGTGCCGGGTAAAGGCCAGTCTGGCGACTTCAAGTATGCGCTCGCGGTTACGCTGCGCATCCGCGCGGGGCTTGCGTGTGGCCGAAGGTGGCAAAGACTGCTTTTCCGGCATACATCAGTTTCGCAGAAAGATTCTGCAACCGGAGACAGTCTCCACTTATCTTATAAACGGAGATTGTCTCCACATTAACGGAGACGCGGATTGAAACCCTGGCGCGGTGCTTTCAAATAGCGCCAGCAAATGGCGAGAGGACTAACTTATGCGAGTTTTTGTGACGGGAGCGACGGGATTCATCGGGACAGAACTGGTGAAGGAACTCATCGAGGTGGGGCATCGGGTGCGTGGATTGGCACGCAGTGACGAAGGCGCGGAGCAGTTGAAGGCAGCGGGAGCCGAGGTGCACCGCGGCGATCTTGAGGACCTGGACAGCCTGCGCCGCGGAGCGACGGGCATGGATGCTGTGGTGAACCTGGCGTTCAACCACGACTTTTCGAACTTCGCGCAGAACGGAGAGCACGAGCGCAAGGCTATTGAGGCGCTAGGTTCCGTCCTGGAAACAGGCAAGTTGCTGGTTGTGACCTCCGGGACGGGACTGACGAGCGGCGGACCGGGGCATGTGCGCACAGAGGCCGATCCGCCAACGATCTCGGCTTCGATACCGCGGCAGCCTGAGCAAACAGCGAATGCTGCAGCCGAGCGCGGTGTGCGTGTGGCCATTGTGCGGCTGCCGCAGGTGCATGATACGCGCAAGCAGGGACTGGTGCCGCTACTGACGCAGATGGCACGCGAGAAAGGCGTTTCGGCTTATGTGGGTGATGGCGCGAACCGCTGGGCTGCGGCTCCGCTAAAAGACGTGGCGCACCTGTATCGTCTCGCAGTAGAGCAGACCGGACCGGGCGTGACGGTGTATCACGCCGTGCAGGAAGAAGGCGTGGCGCTGCGCGAGATCGCCGAGACGCTCGGTAAAGGGCTGAACATACCCGTAGTCTCGATCGCTCCGGAGAAGGCTGCTGAACACTTTGGGTGGTTTGCGCACTTTGCGGGGCTGGATATGCCGGCTTCGAGCGAG
Source organism: Bryobacteraceae bacterium (assembly GCA_965214005.1). Lineage (GTDB taxonomy): Bacteria > Acidobacteriota > Terriglobia > Bryobacterales > Bryobacteraceae > Bog-105. Next base: position 4,683,258 of record CBDCAQ010000014.1, on the reverse strand, counting down.
TGGACGCGCAAAGCGCTGGACTGGAAACCGACTGGGCCGGGGTTGATCGAGGATCTGACGAATATGAAGTTTTTCTGACCAAGCAGGACATAGCGGCTTTGGACGACCATAATGGTCTAAATGGGGAAAGCCCTGTGATTCTCAGGGCCTTGCTCTGCAGCGGATTTGGTCCCCATACGTCGCGCGCGCTCCACCAATTTCTGCTTTGCGCATTCTCGAGGGCCTGTTTGTAGCCTTGGCGCACCGGTCATCTGTGACACTATCGACAGATTGCCCGACATAAAACAAGCCCTCATCCTCGCGCTGCAAACCGCCGCTCTATGCGGTGCTGCCGAGCTGCCCACAGCCAAACCCGAGTCTGTCGGCTTTTCAAGCGACCGACTTCAAAATTTGCATTCGCTCATTCAGAGTGAAATCGATGAGAAGCAGCTCGCCGGAGCCGTTACTATCCTCGCCCGCCGCGGCAAGGTAATCGACTACCGCAGTTACGGCCAGCGCGACAGGGAAAAGGGTTTGCGGATGACCAATGACACAATCTTCCGCGCTTACTCGATGACTAAGCCTCTTACCGGGGTCGCCATGATGATCCTCTACGAACAAGGCAAATGGCTTCCCTGGCATCCGATCTCCGAATACATCCCCGAATTCGCCCATCTCAAGGTGTTCAATGGTTTCGACGTGTCGGGCAAAATGATCCTGGTCGATCCCAAGCACCTACCGACCGTTGCAGAAGTCATGTCTCACTCGGCGGGATTCTCCTACGGCTTCACGCAATCGCCGGTGGATGTCATGTACCACGAGAAAAGGGTTTTGCAATCGGCCAATCTGCACGAGATGATCGAGAAGCTTGCCACCATTCCGCTGAACTATCAACCCGGGACGCGCTGGCAGTACAGTGTCGGCATGGACATAGAAGGCTACATGGTTGAAAAACTCTCCAACCAGAGTCTGCCCGATTTCATGCGCGAACACATCTTCGATCCGCTAGGCGTGAAGGACACCGGATTCTTTGTGCCCGAGGAGAAACGTGCCCGCTTCGCGGTGAACTATGGGGCGAAACCGGATGGCCATCTCGAACCTGTTAATCCTGGCGGAAACACGCCCACGGATTACAACGAGCAGCCCAGTCTACCCTCAGGCGGCGGCGGATCGGTAACAACCGCCGAAGACTACTATCGTTTCGCGCAGATGCTCGCCAACCGCGGTGAATTAGCGGGCAAGCGGATTCTTGCGCCAGAAACCGTCAAGCTCATGTCGTCCAACCACCTTCCGCCCTCCTTGCTCACCGGGCAATTCGCCGGGGGACAGCACGTGATGCGACGCGGTTTCGGCTACGGTTTCAATGTGGCGGTGATTTTTGATCCGCCGGAAGCTGAACTGTCTGACGGCAAGGGCACGTTTTTATGGGACGGTGCTGCCGGAACCTGGTTCTGGGTCGATCCAACTAATGACGTGGTCTTCGTCTCAATGATCCAGCGAATGACTTCGCCCGACAATCATTCGATCGAATACAAAAGCCACGCAGCCGTGTATGGAGCCCTCACCGATCCGTCGAAATGATCATTTCTGATGAAAGACGAGGCAGTCAGTTCCGGAAAATCCCTTTGGGGCAGATCGCGTGTACACCTACTTTGCCGTCCACCAACTGGGTGATATTCACATCCACGGCGACACTGGTCAGGGCATACGCATCATCCCGGCTCACGTGCTTCTCTGTCACCAGAAAATCGATCATGTTCCGAACAGCCATCTCGGTGGCTGTCTTGAGGTCTTCGTCGAAACCCATCGATATATAAGCTGTTGGTGTCTCGCCCCTGGGCCATAGCAGGTGCTGGTCTTTGTGAACGACGAACCGAAATGTCCCGGTCAGCCAGGTTTCCAAAGCCGTGATGTCGACTTCACCGTTACCTTGGCCGGCGTGCCCATCGCCAGCTTCGAACAGCGCTCCCTTGGCGTGAACCGGAACATACAGTGTTGTCCCTGCCACGAGTTCCTTGTTATCCATGTTGCCGGCGTGCATCCAGGGCGGCGCGCTATTGAGTTTGCCAGTCGAAGGTGGCGCGACTCCCATGCTTCCGAAGAACGGCCGCAGAGGAATGTTGATGCCTGGTCCAAATTTTGCAATGAGGTGTTCGCGATCGAGCGGAATCACTTTCGTGCGCGCATACGGAAAATCGTTCGGCAAAAATCCCCGGCCCGGACCGAAGCCATTGCAGGCAAATGGAACATCGATGTCAATTTTTTGGATATCGACTTCGAGAACATCGCCGGGCTCGGCTTCAGCTATGGCAACAGGCCCGGTTAGTATGTGACCACCTGGACCTTTGTCTTTGACTTGATCGTGAATATCGCGATCGTATTGAGGAATGGCGTTGTGCGGCACGCCGCCTTCTTCCATGCGCTCGAGAGAGCATGTCGAAACGGTGTGCATGCGAACAACGTCGCCGGAATGGACTGTCAGCACCGGCTTGGCCTGCGCTGAATAGTAGCCCCAAGCCACTGTAGCCGGCGACGCTGGCAAATCAAAGTCAGCTGACCATACAGCCGAGCAGCAGAAGATGCTTAAACAAGTTGCAGTAAGAAGTACACGCATAAGTCGGCCTGTTCAGTTTCCGGGATGATATTCACGCTCAGTGTGACCCTGCAGTTGGGAGCGATAGAAGTACACGTCTCGCAAGTTGCCCGTACTGTAGCGTCCCGCTTCATCATTGAAGTGACGAGAGTCCGGATGACCGCTCTCGCCCCCCGCGGTTACGGCTTTCGCTCGGACCTTTTCGCCGAATTCAACAACGGCGACAAAGCTATTTCCCCCTGTTCCGTACCATTTCTTTGTGCCCGGATAAGCGTGCGCGCCAAAAGATGCGAGCGAACCCCAGTAGGCCGAGGTGAAACCGACGGGGATGCTCGGCTTCGAGTCGTTAAACGGCTGCACAATATCGCCTGTCAGCCGCTGAAACCGGTTGATCTCACCCCAGGGCGTTTGCCACTTTCCGAAGTCAGTCTCGAGCTTGTCAGAAGCATCAGAGAGGGACTGCAGCAATTGATCAGCAGTTGCCTGGGTTCCGACGTAATTTTCGATGGACGTAGCGGCTGCCCTGGCTTTAGATGATACTCGGCGTCGGATATCCTCACCCCAAAACACCGCAAGCGACGTTGGCACTGATGTTGCGGCCCAGCGATGATCCCAGCGACGTAGCAACTCAATCTGCCCTGCCACTCTTTCCTTGAGCGGGCTTGTCGCCGGGGCTTCGTCCCAAGCTTTGATCAACGCCGGCAAGGGCTTATCGAACCACGTGAGATAACTGTCGTACGCGGCAGCGATCAACGAATCAATTGTGAATGCCTTTGCATTCTCGAGGACGCGAATGGCGTGTAGCCCTCGCGCAGACTCAGTACCGGTCTCTACATAAGCTGCATAATCGTTCTTTCGAGGACTATCCGCGCCAGCAGCAGACCACGGCCAATTGTTTGCGTTGTAGAGCCAGCCACTCTTGGGATTCAGCAGATGCGGCGCTTCCTCAACGGTCAATAAGCCGTGCCAGTCCGTGTTGGGATTGCTGCCGTCTACAGGCTTGGTGAAGTCGAAATCGGTATCCCGCCGTGGAATGAAATTTCCATGGAAGTATGCGATGTCTCCATCCGCATCAGCCAGAATCGTATTGTTGGACGAGTTCGCTTTTAGCTCCATTGTCTGGCGATAGGATTTATAGTCTCTGGCCTTCGTGCGCGTATACGACTGCATTAGTGCCTTGATAGGTTCCTGCATCAGTTGAATGCTGACCCACTTACCGTTGGCTTCGCGGATGATCGGGCCGTGATGCGTGCGGTACACCGTGAAACGCTTTTCAGCCATACCCTGAGCAGTAGAATATGGAACCATAATCGTCTTCTCCGTTATGGGGCGGTCTTCTTTGCCGAACTTATAGAAGAGGTGATCGCCCTTCTTCACGATCGTTTCCAGGTACTCGTCGACGGCATCGACGCCGCTCGAGGTATGCATCCAACCGACTCGCTCGTTGAACCCTTGGTAGACAAAGAACTGACCCCAGGTCACGGCGCCATAAGCGTCAAGACCTTCGTCGCTCTGCATTTGCAGTTCTGAGCGGAAGAAAAACGAGGTGTGTGGGTTGATCAGCAGCAGAGCGTGATGCGTGGCAGTATTCTCGGGCGCAATGGCGGCACCGTTGGAACCAGTCGGCTCGGGCGGATCCCTGGTGCCTTCTAGTTCCGCGAACACTGAATTGCTTCGGCCGATTATCTGTTTAGCATGATCTCGATCGTAGAATTGCTGAAGCTCTTTCAGGTCCACACGCTCGATGTCGCCGCCGATGCTGCCTTCAGTAAAGGAAAGGGCCATCCAGGGTTCAAAATGACGGATCACCCTTGGTTTCGACTCTGGGTGTTTGTACAGGTAGAAGTTCAGGCCATCGGCAAATGCGTTCATAAGCTTTTGTAGCCAAGCTGGACTTTCTCGATACTCTCTTTTCAGATCATCAGGGTCGATGAACAGCTTCAAGCGGAGGTCCTGATAGACCATCGCCTCGCCTTCAGCCTCCGCCAGGCGCCCCATGGAATTTAGGTAGTTAGTTTCAACGCGATTGAAGTCGTCTTCAGCCTGTGCATAAATCATGCCGAATACGGCATCGGCGTCGGTCATCCCATGGACGTGCGCAATGCCCCAATCATCGCGAGTGATCGTGACTTCACGGGCCTGCTGCTGCCATCGAGCAATCTGCGCGCTGGTTCCCCGCACGTCAGCCGCGGTGGTCTTCGATGGAAGGCCCAGCGTGAAGGCGGCAACGACAAGAATCAACATCTTGAAGTTAGATTCGTTCTTCATTACTTGTTTGATTTACTCTACGCTGCGCGGCTTGATGCGAACATGAAAACTCCCATATGCCTCCTAAATGGCTTCCGACATTGGCTCTCTTCAGGATTGTGCTTCTGTTTCCTCTTGCATTGGCTCAGTCCGGAGCAGCGCAACCCGAGCGGGACTGGAAAGCGTACGGCGCAGCGGTGCAGCCCGCACCGGCCGATCCCGCGATTCAAAGTGCATTGGGCGAAGTATCTGAGGAGCACATTCGCCACACGGTAGAAACCCTGGTCAGTTTCGGTAACCGTGACACGCTGGGAGGCATGGAAGGCAGTCCCGCAAAGACCGGCGTCAAGGCTGCGGCTGCCTGGATTGAGCAGGAACTGAATAGCTATTCGGCCGCTTGCGGTGGCTGCCTCGCGGTCAGACTCGATACCTTCACTGAACCCCCGCAATCCCGTATCCCGAAGCCAACCGTCATCACCAATGTCTTCGCCACGCTTCGCGGCTCGGACGACGTTCAGTCGAAAAGGATCTTCCTCATTACCGGGCATTACGACTCTCGGAACACAGACGTCAGCGATATACAAGGATTGGCACCCGGTGCGAATGATGATGCGACGGGAGTTGCGGTGAGTCTCGAGTGTGCCCGGATTCTTAGTAAGCGAAAGTGGCCGGCGACCTTGGTATTTGCGGCAGTAGCGGGCGAAGAGCAAGGGCTGAACGGAAGTCGTCACCTGGCTCGTCTGGCCAAACAGGAGGGCTGGCAGCTCGAGGCTGTCCAGAATAATGACATCGTGGGCGGCAACACAACTCCCGGCGACCTGCTCCAGGACAAGACGTCGATCCGTGTTTTTTCCCAAGGGCTCGCGCCCGACGCTCCGCCGCAGCAGATCAAGCGTGTCCTTAGCCTCGGTGCGGAAAGTGACTCCCCTTCACGTGAACTAGCCCGCGCCATTTCTGACATTGCACAGACCTACACGGCTGAACCGCATGCGGGGTCCCGGTCCAGCACCGGCGCAAAAGGCCTGAACGCTGTCTTGGAGTTTCGGCTCGACCGGTACCTCCGCGGCGGAGATCACAGTTCTTTCAATCTCGAAGGCTTTCCGGCTGTGCGCTTCAGCGAGTGGCGCGAGGACTTCAATCACCAACATCAGAATCTTCGAACTGAGAATCGAATTGAGTACGGAGACTTGCTGAAGTTTGTCGACTTTGGGTACGTCGTTAAGGTAGCTCGTCTGAACGCGGCCGTGCTGTCAGTAGAAGCTTCGGCACCCGCGGCTCCTCGCAAGGTTCGAATCATCACGACGGCCCTCGATAATAACTCAACCCTGCAATGGGACGGCCCCGAAGGCTCGCAGTCGGGCATACATTACGAAATCGTCTGGCGTGAAACGACAGCGGGTGACTGGCAACATGTGGCGGCCGCGAATGCGGGCAAGGCCATAACTCTCCCGGTCTCGAAAGACAACGTTATTTTCGGTGTCCGCTCAGTCGACGCTGCCGGTCATCGAAGCCCTGCGGTTAGTCCTCAATGATCCGGGACACCCTGGACATGCGATGCTCTTATTCGTGAAGTTTTCCTGGAAGCTGCTGCTACTGTCTTTACCTTGGATTGCTTTTGCGGAGACACCACCCTCAACGCAGGTAATCGCGTATGTCTTCGTAAAGGACACAATCATAAATCCATCCGATATCGCAGCAGCGCGCCTTACCCGCATCAACTACGCTTTTGCAAACATTGAAGACGGAAAGATAATCGAGGGCTTTCAGCACGACGCGCAGAACTTCGCTGTTCTCCAGAAATTGAAGACCCGCAATCCTGCTCTCCAGATCCTCGTATCAGTCGGGGGCTGGACCTGGTCCGGTCGCTTTTCCGAGATGGCGCTTACGACTGAAAGCCGTACGAAGTTCATCGACAGTGTCGTGGAATTTCTGGGAAAGTACAAACTTGACGGGTTGGATATCGACTGGGAATACCCAGGCTCGATTGGGAACGGCAATCCGTTTCGGCCCGAGGACAAGCAAAACTTCACAGCATTATTGAAAGAGCTCCGAAGCCGGTTCGACCACGAAAAACAGCGGCTACATCGACCCTTATTGTTGTCTATCGCAACGGGGGCCTCAACTGAGTTCCTCGCCCACACCGAGATGGACAAAGTTGCTCATTATGTGGACACAGTCAACCTGATGAGTTACGACTACTACGAACCAACGGACGACAAGATTGCCGGACACCACGCACCCTTGTTTACCAACCCTGCGGACCCTAAACACGTATCGGTTGATGCTTCAGTAACCGCCTATCTTGCCTCGGGGGTGCCTGCTCGCAAACTGGTCGTTGGCGTTCCTTTTTACGGACACGCGTGGTCACATGTTTCACCAGACAACTTCGGGTTGTATCAACCTGGACAGTCGAGCGACATTCCATCCGAATACAATGCGTTGCTTCCTTTTCTGCAGCCGGCTTCCGGCTATGTGCGTCACTGGGATGCGCAAGCTTCCGTTCCGTTCCTATATAACGCGGGTAACGGCACGTTCATTTCGTATGAAGATCCTGAGTCGCTGCGCGCAAAGTGCCGATTTGTTCTCGATAAGCATCTCGCTGGCATTATGTTTTGGGATTACGAAGGGGATGCCGAAGGCGCTCTGCTGACCAGCATTAGCGGCGCGCTGAGTCAAAGGTCTCCAGATGCCAGTCACTGAACCACTGGCGCAAGCTCAGATGAGGAGCACCGGGGCCACTCGTGCCGTCTCAGTTGACGTGTTTCGCGGGCTGACCATGCTCGTCATGATCTTTGTCAATGAGCTTGCCGGCGTTAGAGGCCTCCCTGCTTGGACTTATCACATGCCGACTGAAGTGGATGCGATGAGCTACGTCGACATGGTTTTCCCCGCGTTCCTGTTTGTTATGGGCCTGTCACTGCCGCTCGCTGTTCGGAGCCGCCTATTGCGAGGCACTTCGGCGGCGAGTCTCTGGCTTCACATCGTGGTGCGGTCGTTGATCTTGATGTTGCTCGGCCTGCTTCTTGCGAATGCTGATAAGGCGAATCGTGCATTGATGCCGCTACACCTTACTTCTGACGACTGGTCCCTGCTGGCACTCATCGGGGCGGCGCTGCTTATATATGTCGGTCCAACGCCAGCGGGCAACTTGTGGCGTACCGTATCCAAAGTAGTTGGCGCCCTTTTGCTCGCCACCATGCTGCTGATCTTTCGGCGAGCCGACGAGCAAGGTCACGTGCGGTGGCTCGACTTTTCGTATTGGGAAATCCTGGGCATCATCGGATGGACATATCTGGCCACTTGCGCTCTCTGGCTCCCGTTTCGCCGCTGGCGCGCGGCTCCGATTATCTTGCTGATAACGATGTGCGCCTTCAACATGGCGACTGCAGCCGGTTTCATCGGATTTCCCGCCACCTTGCCCCTATACCTGTGGCCCTGGAGCAACGGCGCTTTCGCAGTATTGACAATGTCAGGAATCGTGACAGCGCAGATACTGCTCACAGACGAGTGGGGATTCACGCTTAGCAATAAACTCGGACGGGCCACGGGTTTCGGCGTAGTTTTGTTGCTGGCCGGCGCAATCTCAGTACCGCTCGGCATTTCGAAGAATCGCGCTACTCCGACGTGGTGCCTGGTCAGTGCCGGGACCAGCGTTCTTTTGTTTGTGCTCCTTTACTGGATCTGCGATGTCCATGGGCGAACCCGATGGGCAGCTTTCGTAAGACCGGCTGGCTCAAACACTCTGCTGACGTACTTACTGCCCGACTTCTTCGCCTTTGGCGTGAGTCTAGCTTGGCTGCCACGCATGTGGAGTTACGGCCTGCCCGGCGCGTTTCGAGCTGCTGTGTTTACAGCATTGATGTTGCTAATTTCTGCAGTGTTGACCCGCTGGCGCATCCGGCTTCGACTATAAACCTTTGCGCGGCAACTGCATTCGACATCTTCGGCTCTAGTCAAGTTCGCTCGAGCTTCTGTTATGCCTGGACTGTCTTTCCCCGCGAGCTTGCTTTTCTCGTATTAATTCAGAGCATTCAACTTCTGCTCTAAGTCTCTAACAGAAAGCGGCTCGTCGAGCCGAATCATCATGGTTGAAGACCGAACAATTGAAACCGACGTACCCGCCCGGTTAGACCGGCTGCCCTTCAGTGGCTGGCATCGCAGGATCATCATTGCCCTTGGCACGTCCTGGCTGCTTGACGGCTTGCAAGTTACTTTGGCTGGGTCACTGGCGGGGATCCTCGAAGACAAGAAGGCGCTGGGACTATCTGACCCGCAGGTGACCGCTGGCGCGACCACATACCTGGCAGGTGCTGTTGTTGGCGCGCTGTTGTTCGGCTACCTAACCGACCGCCTAGGGCGAAGAAAATTGTTTCTTGTCACCTTGGCCGTGTATTCACTGGCGACAGCCGCCACCGCACTATCTTGGAATTTTTGGAGCTTTGCTCTGTTCCGGTTTATTACGGGCCTCGGCATTGGCGGCGAATATGCGGCTATTAATTCCGCCGTAGATGAGTTGATCCCCGGCAAGGTTCGAGGCTCGGTCGACCTCATGGTGAATGCCACGTTCTGGGTGGGTGCGGCGGTGGGCAGCTTAGCTTCCTGGGCTCTCTTAAATGGTTCTGTTCCGGCCAATACTGGCTGGCGCATTGCTTTCGGGATCGGTGCAGCACTGGGTCTGGGAGTTTTGGTGCTTCGTTTAGCCGTGCCGGAAAGCCCACGCTGGTTGATGCTGCGGGGAAAAGAGCAAGATGCCGACAAAATCGTGGGCGACATCGAAGGGGACATCTCGAGGAAGTCGGGCAAATTACCCGAGCCTGAAGGTGAAAAGCTGAAATTAAAGGTACGCGACCACACGCCTTGGGGTGAGATCTTCAATAACATGTGGCGCGATAATCGCAAGCGTTCACTTCTTGCAATCGCGCTTATGGTGGGCCAGTCGTTCTTCTTTAATGCCGTGTTCTTCACCTATGGCCTGGTGGTGAACAAGTTTTACAGAGTAGACGCCAAACACCTGCCTTTGTACCTATTGCCTTTTGCATTGGCGAGTTTCTTTGGACCAATCACGTTGGGAAGGCTGTTCGATTCAGTCGGCCGCAAGCCGATGATCACAGCCACGTACGGGCTTTCAGGAATCTTGCTAGCTTGTACAGTATTTCCTTTTGCCGAGGGTTCACTGACTGCGAAAACGCTGGGCATTTGCTTTACGGTAATATTCTTTGTTGCCTCATCAGCCGCGAGCGCTGCCTACTTGACGGTCAGCGAGATCTTCCCTTTGGAGATCCGTGCTCTGGCCATCGCTATTTTCTACGCGATTGGTACTCTGATCGGCGGGGTGGGTGCACCCCTGCTGTTTGGTGAGCTAATTTCTACCGGTTCTAAGTGGAACGTAGGCTACGGTTACTTAGCCGGAGCCGCGCTGATGATCATCGGAGCGTTGGCCGAATGGGCCATAGGCGTGGAGGCGGCTGGAAAGTCTCTGGAATCGATTTCAAAGCCGCTGCAAAACCAGTCATAGCTGAGTTAGCAGTCTGCGGCTTCGTGCTTTCATAGCAGCCGTACCTTTGCGAGTCGCTTCGCGCAATATTTCGACTATCTTAGCTTGCAACTCTGGGCAGCCGCGCGCGAGATCCGCTAGTCCCTGCAAAGCAAACGTTTTTACAATTGAGCTGTCGTCGGCCAGATACCCCTTCAGCAGAGACACCGCTCTGTCTCGCTCGCGAGCACTCAGCCTCAGTAGGGGAACCATCAAGGCCAAGTGCCAGCGAACCTCCTTCTGGGTGGTTTCAGCCATCAGCCCAAGCAACGCGGCCTTGAAATCCTGGAACAACTCGCGAGCGTCGCGCGTGACCTTCTCGATCGCATCCGCAGCGCGCATTCGGACTACCGGATCTTCAGACCATAGGCCTTCCATCAACTGCGGAAGCAACGACGGATTGGCAGACACCATCGCTACCACTTCGTCAGAGCGACCGAGACTCCGTCGATCGCCTCCGGCCAGCAATTCCAGGACGTTGATGGGCTGATCGGCATTCGCCTTGCTACCGCGCATCACGGTGGCCCAGTTCTTTATGACCAGCGCCTGTCGGACGCCTTCGGCCACCATGCACCGGGAACGAAAAAGTTGTGCCAGTCCAACTTGCACGCTTCCACCATCTGCAGGCCGTATTCACACCTCTTCAGTTGAGACGCTGTCTGGTTGCCGGTCCCAAAGCCAAACTTGCACCCGGCCTGCTTGGCACGTTCTATGAACGACCTGCTTGGCAGCTGCTCCTGCGAATTTATCTCGACTGCTACCTGGTTTTTCGCCAGCGCGCCAATTAGCTTGGCTGTCCTTGTTTCTGTCCACAGATTGTCTGACTCCGATCGTAGCCTTTCGGGAAGGTAGGTCGGAAACGTGTACACATCGATGGGCTCGGTGCTCAGACGCCCGACCATTTGTTCAACCAGGCTGTCCATAAACTCTTGGGAGTTCTGTATAGATTTCGATTCCTCTGCTGCCCAAAGTCGAACAGGTTGGTTCTTCGAATCTATCCACGTCCGACCATCGGCCAAGACATAGTCGAACTGTTGCGCCGTCCTTTGCGAAAAAGCGTGTGTCCAGTTTCGACGTGCGCCATAGAGCGCGCTGAACACGGGCTTACCAGCAAGAGAACGCAGCCATCGTTCTGCCCCTGAATCATTTCGCAGGTTTGTGCTCGTGCCTGTAATACCGTATTGAATTCCGTCCGCACGCGATTTGCGTAACGCGTCTTCGAGGGTTAGTCCATCGGCCAGGCAAACATGGTAATCGACCATCGGAAGATTGTGCCGTCCGATGTTGATGATCTGTCTGTACGCGTCGTCGACCACTGGTGGCGCACCAGTATATGCCGAAAGGTCATCAGGTAGCGGAAGCACCCTGACCTTCTGATAAGAAACTCTCGACCCGTCATTGTGGCATTGCAGAGCGAACGTTCCGCGGTCCAAGAAACGCATTTTTTCTCCGCCTTCGGGAATCACTGGAGGCGTCGGTTCGACGTAATCCACTACTAGGAGGTTATTCAGCCGGATCTGGACATTCTTACCGCGAACTGTCACACGCATTTGAAATGGCTTCTCATCTGGAACCAGCTGCTTGTACATGTTGCGGATTCCATAAAGGGACCCGGTCTTCTTGCGTTCTAGGTACCCCCCGTCACCCTTGGCGGTGTTGTTGACCTGAATCTCAAAGCCCTTCTCAGGAAAGCCGGACTCCTGATAGGCTGTGTGGAAATAAACGCCCGAATTGCATTCTGGCTTGGTCGTCAGTTCCACCTCAAGTTCAAAGTTCCGAAAGCTGGCGGCTCTCACGGGACCCGTATAGAACAAGTGCGAACGAGGGCCGTTGGCGGTAAGTGCACCATCCACAACTTTCCAGGAGTGCTTATTTTCACTTGGTCGCCAGCCATTCATCGTTTTGCCATCAAATAGGTCGACCCACTCGTTTTTCGCTGATGCGATTCCAAACGGGGCAGCCGTCAGCAAACCTGTAAACAATCGTCTCGTTAGTTCGTAGTTGGACAAAGACATACCCTTGCTGAAGTTGGAAGTTTGTATTGCTGCTTCTTTATACCAACCTTTCTAGCGCACCGGACACTGGCCACGCTTAAACTCAAGGAACAAACAATGAGCGAAGTTGAGGTTTTGGCCGATTATAACGATCTTTGTGGAGAAGGGCCGATCTGGAATCCTCAAAGGGCAGAGCTGTACTGGACCGATATCAATGGGCGCAAATCTTTTTCATGGTCGTGGAGCACTCGGACGAGCAGAATTCTTCAGGAAGGTTTTGAGATCAGCGGTCTCGCTATGCATGCGGACGGCGGCTTTACGGTCGTCAATTCGAATGGGTTTTGGCTTTGGGATGGTGCTCGGCCTCCCAAATTGGTCGCTGCTGAAGTCGATGGTCAACGTTGCGCCTTGAACGACTGCATCGCCGATCCTGAGGGAGGTCTCTTCTCCGGTTCGACTTTTTTCAATCCCGAAAGCGAGGACTATCCATCTGGGTACTTATTCAGGGCCGATACAGACGGGACAGTCCACATCGTAGATGAAGGACTCTTGCTGTCAAACGGAATCGGTTTCTCTCCTGACGAGTCCACACTGTACCTGGCCGACTCTGCTGTCCGCCGGATCTACGCCTACGACTATAACCGTAGGGACGGTTCTATTCGCAACCGCCGCACCTTTGTTACTGTACCTTCAGACGAAGGAATTCCCGACGGCCTTGTTGTCGATGCAGACGGATTCATCTGGTCCGCGCAATGGTTCGGAAGCTGTCTTGTCCGCTACGATCCTGACGGAAAAGTAGAGCGTCGTGTCTCGATTCCTGCGACGCAAGTCACCTCGCTAGCGTTTGGCGGGCCCGAGATGGAGGACATTTTTGTCACTTCTGCTTCCGTTCCAGATGCGTTGCAGGTTGCCCCTGCCGGCTATTCGGCGACTGCAAATTATTCAGGCGGCAAGCTGTTTCATCTCAATCTTGGAATTCGAGGCAGGGAAGAGTATCGTACGCGGATCAGTATTCCCTAACAGATCAGCGCAGATAAAAAGCTTCGACCTACCGTTCTGTGTAATCGTAAAATCCACGACCTGACTTCATGCCCAGCCAATTCTTCTCGGTGTACTCTCGCAGCAGTTTCCGGGGCGCTGTGTTCAGATCAGGCTGCAGCGTTGCATAGTGCTCCTCCACACCCAAAACGACGTCGAGGCCTACCATGTCCATTAATCGGAATGGTCCAGCTGGCACTTGCATGACCAACGAGAAGATGCGGTCGACTTCTTCGGGCGAAGACACACCGTCGGCCACCAAGGCCAGCGACTCACGTTTGATGGCGGCCCAGATTCGGTTAAAAATAAAACCGACACTCTCCCGCTTAACGTGAAAGGGCACTAAGCCGGAAGTCGAGAATTTGTGCATTAGAAGTTCGATGACTGTTGGGTCAGTATGTCCGCAGGACATGATTTCTACGACATTCAGTCTTGGAGGCATGTAGTAGTGAGTGTTGACGAGACGTTCGGGAATTGAAACGCGCGCCGCAAGTTGGCTCGATGGATATGAGGACGAGTTACTGGCCAATATTGAATCCTGAGGAGCAAGTCGGTCGAGATCGGCGAAAAGATCTTGCTTCAGATCGAGCTTCTCCGGCACTGCTTCGGTTATCAGCCATGCGTGTTGAACAGCGGAGGTGAGGTCTTTAGAAAAAACCATTGTCCCTGCAGTTCCGCTGGTTTTCGATAGCCACGCTGGAAGCTCTGCTTCGATGTAATCACGAGCTTCGTCCAGCGCTCTTGTAGACGTGTCCACCATACGAACCTCACTGCCATACGTTGCTTGCACCAGCGCGATGCGGCGGCCGAGAGTACCGGCACCGACTACCACAACCGGGCGATTTTCCAAGTCCCTGGGCACTTGGTATCCCATAGTTCGAATCCCCTATGCATCATACGGTCTAATTCTTACGAACTCGACGTTTGCGTTCTAATGCTGGCAGTTGCAACGTGACCTGTGATACTGGATCGAAAACGATGTCTTCAAGACGAGAATTCGCGGTAGCCGGCGCATCGGTATTGTTTGCTGCCAGAAGCGCGTGGAGCGCCAAGATCGATTCAAAGGTGGACGGCGTTCAGCTCGGAGTTCAAAGCTATAGTTTTCGAGATCTGCCTTTGGATGCAGCCATCACTAATATGAAGAAAATCGGAATCGGTGAGTGCGAACTGTTCATGGGCCACGTTGAGCCTTCTGACCTGAAAGGCGAGCGGCTTCGAAAGTGGCGGCTGAGCACACCTCTCAGCTATTTTCATGGCGTCCGCGAGAAGTTCGATAAGGCAGGAATCGATCTCTACGCTTATTCCCTCAATTTCAACGACGGCTTCTCCGATGAGGAATTAGATCGCGGATTTCAGATAACCAAGGCGATGGGAACTGACCTAATCACGGCCTCCACGACTTTAACTTGCGCGAAGCGTCTTGCGCCGCTCGCTGAGAAATACAAAGTCAGGGTCGCGATGCATGGTCACGATGAAACGACTAAGCCGAACCAGTTTGCTACGCCTGAAAGCTTCGCTCGCGGACTAGCTATGTCGCCGCAATTCTATATCAATCTGGACATCGGGCATTTCACGGCTGGCGGCTATGATCCTGTTTCGTACATAGAAAGACATCACGCCAAGATTCTGGCCTTACACATCAAAGACCGTAAAAAGAATCATGGACCGGCTGTTCCCTTTGGACAAGGCGACACGCCGATCAAAGAGGTTCTCTTACTGCTGAAAAGCAGACGCTACGCCATTCCGGCAAACATCGAGTATGAATACAACGACGACCAGCCTGGTTTGGATACGGTCACCGAAGTCCGGAAATGCTTCAGCTATTGCAAGGACGTTTTGAAGTAGGTGCCCGTTTAATTATCAAGATCGTGACAAGTCTTGCAGCCTATATTGGCGGCTTTCTGGCGATGGCAGGCAATGCAGCCTCCCATACTGAGATCAGTCTCCCGCGAAAGGCGTTCGCGAGTTGCCACCGGTCCATGGCAAGTGGCGCAAGTTGTGCCCGCGTCTATATGAGTTTTGTGACTGAATTCGACGAAACTAGGGATCTCGTAAACACGAACCCAAGGCACCGGCTCTTTTGCATCAACGTAGGCCTTCAAATCCTTTATTGACGAACTATCCTTCGCAACTTGCTGATGACAGGTCATGCAAGAGCTACCGGTCGGAATGGAAATTACTTCGCCGGCGGGAGTAGCCTTATGGCAGTCTTCGCACTTCAGGTGCGCCGCTTCCGCGTGCTGCTTATGGCTGAACGGAACGGGTTGGCCGACGGAAGTCGTTTCCGCATACGTACCACTCAGGTTGATTGAAAGCAGCAGCAAGGTCAACCCAAACCCTCGCACTACAAATCGCCCCGACGCATCTGTTCGGCCATGTGGTCAGATGCTCGCATAGCAAGAGCACATATGGTCAGCGTAGGGTTCTGCGAACCACCAGAAACGAAAGCGCTTCCATCGATCACAGCCAAATTCTTAATGTCGTGCGTTTGATTCCACTTGTTCAACACGGATGTTTTAGGGTTTTCGCCCATGCGGCACGTGCCGAGCTCATGAATGCTCTCGCCGGGTGGAACCATCTGCCAATGCTTGGCCAGAACTTGGAATCCCGCATTGTGGCACAGTTCTTCGGAAGTATTCATCGCATCTTTCGCCATCTCGAACTCGTTGTCGGTGTATTTGGCTTGAACGTGGAGTGAAGGAATGCCCCACGCATCGACCACCTTTTTGTCGATCTCGACATAGTTCTCATAGCGCGGTAAGACTTCACCCATCGCTGTCAGATTGAATGATGATCCTTGGAGATCCTGAAGACTTTTCAAAAGCTCAGAGCCGTATTGCGGGATATGTTCGGGCTGAGGCGTTCCACCGCTGCCGAAGTCCATCGCATAACCCCGAAGGAACTTTTTCTCGCGCGTCTTCAGGTTGCGAAAACGGGGAACGTATCCATCGCCGCCGATCAGGCCCGGCCGTGGATTGCCGCCGCGTGCTTCGGGTACGACGCAGCTTACGACATCTTTGACATAAAACTGGTCAAAGAGATAATGCCCGAGAACTCCGCTGGAGTTGGCGATTCCAGAATTCAGCAACAGACGCGTGCTCTCCAGGCACGATGCGCCTACGAAGACTACGCGGGCTTTGGCGTGGAACTCCTGCCCACTGCGGCGATCAATGAAGATGGCACCAGAAGCTAAGCCCGTGTTGCGATCGGTCGTGATTTGGCGGACCACCGCATTCGAGACAATCTGTAGCTTGCCGGTCGCAAGAGCATCGGGAAGCATTAAATTGACAGAGCTCGCAAGCTGGCCCGTCGCGACGCGTTCTTTTGTGGTTGCGATCCCTCGACGTTTCGCAGCTTGAATAAAGCGCTGCGAGGTTTCACAATCGCTGGAGTTGTCCTCGATGAAGACTCCGTCTGGGAGTTGCTCGAGGCCTTCTTTCCTCCCAGTTACTCGAAGCATCGGCTCGGCTTGGTCATAGTACGGCGCAAGATCTTTATACTCCAGGGGCCAGTTTTCGCCAAACCCGTCGTGATCTTTACATTTGAATTCGTAGTTGCTGAGGCGCCAACTCGCGCGACCCCAGAACAGAGTTTTCCCTCCAACCAGGCGTACGCGAACCCAATAGTAGGGATCTTTTTCCGGATAAGTGTAGGGATTCTGTTTTTCGTCGGCCCATACGTTCTCTGTATATTCGTCCGCTTGGGTCACGTGTGGGAAACGCCCCGGGCGACCGAAGCCGCGATACGGCAGAGAATAAACCTTCTTCATTTCCCGATCCCGGGTAAAGTCGACTCCCGGTCCAGCGTCTAGCATGAGGCAGTGAATGCCCTTCTTTGTGAGCTGTCGAGCCGCCGTCCCGCCCGACGCACCGGAGCCAATAATTAAAACGTCGTAAGTGCGGTGCAGCATGTTAATCGATCGGGTACCAATAAAACCGAGACGCGTTTCGCGCACGCCGAGTCTGAGAAACCGCATCAATGTACGGTCGCGAGTTGACGGTTGCCCGCAAGAAGTCGCTCTTGGCGGCGAGAAGAAAAGCGCCCAAGTCATCGTTGCCGGCCCGCCTGTACGTCCACGGTTCACGAAGCGGTGCAAGGAGCACGTCTGCTTCGGCCGGCGCCGTGCTAGTGAATGGCTTGCCGAACTTATCCTGCGAGCGGCGATTCAATGTGTCAAGGCCGTTCCTATAAAGATCGATCCGCGATTGAGGTGAAGTGCCCACGAGAAAGTCCAGGAACTCGGCCGCGCCAGCTTCAGAGGCGCCCGGTCTCCCTTCCCAAGCGGGCACGATGAGCTCGCCTAACTTCGCCAGCGTTCCCATCTGATCGGCAGTCAACGTTCTGATCACACTGCCCGACGTCTGATCAGCTGGAGTAACAGGCGTGAGGGGCGTCTCGTTAAGGCCGGGCGGAATAAGAGGCGGACCTGCAGGAACACCTTTGTCTCGAGCGGCACTGATGTCCTGTTTTGCTGGAGTGGTTGGCGGCTGAGCTACCAACGCCGGCAAAGCGATCATGGAACCAAGAAGAGATCGACGTTTCATTGCAATGAGAACCCTGTTGAGGTGTCCTTCCAATCGAATTTCGAATTTCGTTGGGGCAGGTTGTGAGTCGCCGCGTATTGATTTCTGCTCGCAACAGTCTTATCAAACCAATCTCCCAGTGGATACAGCAACTCGCGATAAACAAGGTAACTCATGTCGACTGTCCGATCCGGCTGATGATCCTTCACATCGTCCAACTGATGCAAGTAAGTTCGCCCATTCGCTTTAGCAATGCGCGGCAGCCAGCTTTCGTACCATGTGGTCGTTATATCGTGCAGAACCTTGTTGCGATCCTCCCGAATGCCCTCAGCCATGTCGAGTGCCCCGTCTATCGCCTCGACTGCTTTTGCCGCTTCCGCTCTTCCCGCGTCGCCTTGGGCTCGCCTCAACAGGTCTGCAATTTTCCCCAAATCCTGAATCATCTGAACGTTCTGACGATAAAGACCAGCTATCGATAGATAGACTGCCAGGTTGTATCGGTTGAACCGAACCTCATGCGCATTCTCCAAGAGAAGGTCCATCAACTCGTCGTTCTTTGCCGCGAACTGGGCTGATAGATCGAGACGTCTCTGGTTTCCTCCATGCCAATCTCCGTCTACCTTCATGAGCCCTGGAGTTGGCACAGGTAAGTGCGGTAGGAACTGATCATTTGCAGGCCTGGGCGGGTTAAATTGCGTGTACGAGTTGCCCCATATAGGAGTACGGGCGGTTGACGGTCCCGTATCCCAGCTGTCTTCCCAGAATTGGGCGCACTCACTCATTAATTCGTAGAGCCGTCCCATGCTGGTTGAATCGGGTCCATAGAAGAGCGAGTAAAACGAGTTTTGGAGTTCCTTGACGTTCGTGCTGCGCCGGTTCCAGCCAGCCGCCGGACCAGTCGCGTAGCCCAACCAGAAGGTCTCAGGATGAAGTCCTGCATCAGCCCACCCTGCTACATACACGCCCATCAAGTTCGCTTGATTTGGATGGGCCGACCCGGGGTGCATGGATGACAGATCGGAGACCGACGTAAACGTAATGCTGTCGAGCATTTCTTGAACTCTGCCCTTACCCGAACCGTCAGCCGCCGGATGTAAACGCAGCGGCGCGGGCAGCAAATAGTATTGAGGAAAGAGTTGCTCTTCTCCTTGGGTCGAAGTGTAAACCATTTGGCGAATGCCATGTTCATGGAAAACTGGATCAAATTGGGGCCCGTAGACTTCGCCATTCACAACGTATTGTGGGAGCGCGCCGATATCGTCCGGCTTCATCGGATACTCGCCCCAAAAGATGACAGTGCGTCCGTGGTCATGCAGGTAGCTCGCCGCCTTCGTCACGAACTCCGCCAGCAACTTACCGACGCTCCCCAACTGTTTCGAACGACTCGTCTCATCGCATTGAGGACTGCTTGCTAAACCGATGTAATACGGTTCATCAGTAGACAAGACGAAATAATGAGTGCCCTTGGTTGCGGCCAGTAAGTCCTCGAACATGCCTTCAAACAACTGATACGTTTTGGGATTCGTGGTGCAAAACTCATAGTTGCTTTCGGGCGTTGCTCGCAATCCGGTGTATTCGGGATGCTTTAAAATGAACGCGTCGTGCGCCGGTCCATCGAGGTACGGAATCAGCTCAACATGGCGCTTCAATGCGTAGTCGGTGAGATCTTGCATTTCGGCTTGGTTCAACGCGTATGGATCAACAATAGGCTGCGCATGTTGATATAGGAAATGGCCTTCAAGCTTTAATGCAAAGCCGTTGATCTTATAAAACGATGCCGTGCGAATCGCGGCCTTCAACACCTCTAATTTTTCGAGGTGGTGTGAATCATCCCAATGAATGATGCGAAGTTTCAAGTCGGGCCAGTCCTGAATGGTTGCCTCTGGTAGCCAAAGCTTTCCAGACTGCTCTTTCAATAGCTGAACAAATGTCTGGACCCCATAGAACAGCCCGGTAGCCGAGTTGCCGGCAATAGTAATTTCATGTGCAGCAACCGTGAGACGGTAAGCCTGCTCAGCCAGCGCTGCCTGGTCGTCACCGGCTGCGCTCGGCATTGCGATGCTATCGGCCACAATCGAAAGTCTGACGATCCCACCTTTTGGTGGGTCAGCTTGCGAAGAATCAGTCGCGCCCAGATTCAGCCTGAATCGCTCGGCCAAAAGGAGTCGTAGTTCTTCTACCGATATGTCGCCCTGTATCCCCGGCTGCATGTCAATTCGCCATTCACTCGTAAACTCGACGTCCTGCGCTCCAAGCTTGACCTGCTGCGGTGTCGGAAGAACCGTGTATCCGCGAGCGAACAGCGCCGAAACGGTATCAGCCCGGAGAATGGGGCGTAGTAAAAAGCAGAAGACGATGAGCAGCAGCGCCTTGCTCACTGCGCCTCCAGGATGATCGCTTCGTTGCTGATATCTGGTCCGGCTTGGAGGCTGAATTGACGACTAAGCGTCGATGCATCGAACCGTTCGACATGATCTCGCGGTGTGTTACCCTCGCGCCACACTTGCGTCAGCTTGATGGACCCTCGTGGCGAACTCTCGCGGGCATAGGCCGCGAGGCGAATGTTGTCCAACGCTGGTCCGGAGCTGCGGAACTTCACATACACGCGCGTCGTGCCTGCCGGCAGATCACGAACTTGCTGGAATACTTCCGGCCACAGAAGTAGCCGAGTAATCGGGTCGCCATCGCGCCACTGTAATTCGTTTGGGTAATGCCAGAACTCGTGGAAAGGACCGTTCGGTGATATCGACCAACTAATAGACGCTTCGCCAGCGGCAGTCGTCACCCCTGCAGGGCGAACTTCGGCAGTCAGCTTATCCGGTGCAACGCCATCGCGTAAGTCCAAAAAACGCGCTCCGGCATCAAAACCCGTCAGCGGCTTTCCGTCGGCCTCGAGCGTATAGACTTCTTCCCCAGTTTTGCCGGTCACTGGGCACAGAAACTGCTGGCCGTTTTGACTTACGAGCTTTAAATCCTGCATAGCAGCTGTTTTGAGCGGAGTCGGGATCGATACCTTCCTGACCGGTACCGAAGCCGAGTAGTTGAACCGGTTCTCACCGCTCTTAATCTCTGGTAGCGAGCGAGGGTTCAGCTGAATTCGAGTAACAATGTGCAGCGAGTTGATCTTGGCGGTCGCGGCGCCTGTCTTCGTGATTCGAACCTTATATCCGTACAATCCGCTGACGGCTGTCAATCTGCCATGCGCGCTCGTGACCAGCACAGCGGGTTCTACGGTCCAATCACCCTGATGCGAACCCTTTATTTCTCCCGCTGCATCCCATTTGCGGCCTCCATCTGTTGAAGTCTCGACTAGGAGTGACCCGTCAGCCGCAGCAAGCGTAGCATCGATCGAGAATCGAGCATCGATGATCACGTATGGACTCGGCATGTCGATGATTGTTACGGCTTGGTCCAATTGCGAAGCTGGCGAATACTCAATCCTGCCTGTTGCCCAAAGACGGTCATCCTTTTGGCTTCGCGGTCCGTCTGCTGTGCGGATTGAATATTGCGCGAACTCCTGGGGGAACTCTGTCCATTGCTGGCCATCGAACTTATAGGGCAAATAGAAAAGGCCCGGTTCTTCAGGCTTGAAATACCGGATCAGCTTCTCGCCCGGGCGAAGCACAAAATCCATGCTGTGTCCCGGTGAGTAACGCGTATAAGGGTACAAGTGGTTGTCAGCGGCGGTTGTAAAAAGGCTCGCTAAATCGCCCATCGCCCGCGCTTTTACATCGGCTGGATACCAAGGCTGATCGACCACCTGAGACTTCACTTGATCCGGTGCTGCCAATTTGCCGAGAATAATGGTGCCATCCCTTTCGAGGTCTCGCACAGACGCGACAGGTTTAGATCGAAATGATCCATCGCCAGCCACGTTGTAGCCCATCATGTCTGAATCGAAATAGTGGTACGCGCCGTCGTAATAGACTTCCGCGACGGTGTGGCCAGTTAAGAACCAACACCGCGCATCCTCAAACCCGCCCGCTTCGAAGACTGCCTCAAGAAGCGGGGCGATGTGATAGCAAAGACCGAAGCCATAGCTGTTCAGCAATTTCATCGGGTCGAGTACTTCGCCCGTCGGCTCTTCGTATGCCCACCCGGCAATGTGATACCAAAAACCGGGCTTAACGAACCGGCCGTCGGTCAAGAAGAAGCGCCAAATTGCTTCCGCCTTCTCGCGTTCAGTATGCGCGTCCGCCTGTGCATAGATTCCCGCGGCAAACTTACGCAGATCTGTAGAATCTGGTTGGCCCTGGCGAAGCAGCTTAGGAGAATAAACCTGAGCCTGAAGCGCGGCCGTCAAACTCAGTAAGGCAAATAGTGTCAGAGCTCTAATATTCAAAGTGACTCCGAATTCGTGCTCAGTCTGTTGCGCACCATTGGGCAACAAACAGCAGGAGTGTCTTGGCGGCTGCAATTATCGAGTCAATCTCGACATATTCGTCAGCTGCATGCGTATTTGCGCCGCGCGGACCCCAGAGAACGGCAGGAATACCAAAGCCTTGTTGGAAGATGTACAAGTCACACGGCCCTTCGATGCCAGCAATCGTGGGTCTGGTACCCAGAACAGTTTCCGCGCAGGCGGCGAGCTCCTGGACTAAAGGTTCCGACTGAGCGATAGAAGATCCGGGAAGCCAGCGGATCGGAAAACTCACCTCCGGCACAGTAGGAAAAATGTCCGGCGCGCTGCTAACTAGATGGTTCAACCAATTGAAAAACTCGCGCTCAACCTCGGCCTGAGTTTCACCCGGCATCAACTGCCAGTAAAATTCCAGCTGAGCCTTATCAGGTATTGTGATCGGTTCTTTATAGCCCCAAGGCGACGTAATGACCTTGGTGACTGAGACCGGGACGGGATCGCTGTGTTCGGCATACATCTCATGTACTCGGACACCTGCGTTGCGTTGTGATGCAAAGGAGGGCAGGCTTGAGAGGAAACTTGTCAGCTGCGGAACTATGCCGGAAGGAAAGCGTCCATCTTGTAACACCCCTCCGGTACCGGCGCGAAAGGTGATGTGCGCGGTCCGCCCTCCACGTTGAGCGGGGCAGATGCGCAGAGATGACGGCTCAGAGATAATGGCGGCATCCGCGTTGTAACCCTTCAATCGTCCAGCCAGAGTTCCATTTCCACCGCCAAACTCCTCATCAACGATCGATTCAAACAGCAGGTCTCCCCTGAGCGGAAGATCCAGTTCAGCAACGCACTGCATCACGAACAGGTTGATTGCAACGCCTGCCTTCATGTCGTTCGACCCGCGACCGTAAAGCCGGTTTCCTACGACGTGCCCACTGGAAGAGTCAGCCGTCCATTCCTGGGTCCCTCGTGGAACTGTGTCTATGTGCCCGGAAAGCAGTAATGATCTGCCTCCACCGGCACCCGCGCGCCTCGCTGCCAAATTCGGCCTGTGACGGTAGTCTCGTCCAGGAGCATAAAGCGGATGCTCCTCGAGCCCCGGGACATCGCTGAGGCCATAGAGATCCGGTTGGAACCCGAAGCTTGCAAGATCTTGCGCAATCTTCTCCTGACATCGTTTTTCGGAGCCGTGCGGCGGAGTGTTTTCGGACGGGATTCGGATCAACTGGCGCGCGCCTTCGATCAGACGATCCTTGAACGCTTCTACATGATCGGCGAGCGCGGTTTTCAGCGCAAGAGGTCTCGGCATGGATCGGAATATCGCAACGACTTAGTTGTCTCTTGCAAGTAAGTGTAGGCTTTCCTTCAGCCGTTCGTCAACGCGTTGATTGTTTCGCAGCGTCTATGCAGCGTATCATGAACCTTACCGCTGGGCTGTGGCGCATAACAACTACGTCTTAATCGTTCTTGACAGCTGTCGTTATGACGCGTTCGTCAAAGCTCGTCCAAAAGCCATGCGCAAGCTTGGCAAGTTAGAGCGACGCTGGGCTTATGCATCCTGGACTGCGCCCTCACACTTCAATTTGCTGATGGGACTAATGCCACATGCAAGCCCGCGCGGTATCTTCGCTTCGGATTACTATCAACGGGATTTCTTAAAGTTCAATGAGAGGCTCGGCGCCGAAGGAATCGAATTTAAGAATTTTGTTCCGCGTCTGAACTTGCCGATTCTGCTTCAGAAGCTTGGCTACAGAACACACGCGATGGTCTCACTGCCCGTCTTGAACCCGCTCACGATTCTCAACAGCGGGTTTGACAACTACAAGTTGATGGAGCGCCACAACGACATGCGCGCCATGCTTGGCGAACTGCGGTTCGATGAAGATCAACCCTCGTTCTACCTGCTGAACATCGGTGAAACGCACTACCCCTACTCACTTCCAGGCGAGCCTCGCGAACTGTGGCCACAGATCAGCGGTGTGCACGGGGTCTTTAAACATTTAGATGACCATGTAGTCGGCGGCAAACTTCGCCGCGCTCGCGCCAAAACGTTCAATGATGCGAAGTTGCTCGAGTTAAGGCATCGCCAAATCGATGCGGTGAAGTATCTGGACACTGTTGTTGAAGAGTTGTTCGATCTTCTTCCGCACAACACTTACGTCACGATCACATCCGATCATGGCGAACTGTTTGGGGAAGACGGCTATTTTGGTCATGGCCCGATTCAACATGAGAAAGTCCTCGAGGTTCCTTTCCTGGAAGGCAAATTACGATGAATGCTAGAAGTGAGCACGCTTTCTGATTCTGAGCCGCACGTTCGAACTTGCCTACATCGGTCCGGGCGCAGGATTCGCGTTCCTCGGATCGTTTCTGACGATCGTTCTATCTTTACTGGCGAGCCTGATTTCGCTCTGCATCTGGCCCTTCCGCATGCTTTGGCTTGGTGTGCGCCGCAAAGGCAGATTTGGAAACGCGCAGGTCAAGAAGGTTATCTTTTTAGGGCTAGACGGGCTCGATCCGAACCTCGCAGAAAAATGGATGGCCGAAGGCAAACTCCCGAACCTGAGTCGCTTGAGAGAAGAAGGCACTTACCGTCGTCTCCGGACCACTTTCCCAGCTTTGTCACCGGTTGCTTGGTCCACCTTTGCGACTGGTGTGAATCCCGGTCGGCACAATATTTTTGACTTCTTAAATCGGGACTTGCGGACCTATGCGCCAGAGCTCTCGTCGGCCAAGGTTCGACCCCCAGCTCGCGTTCTCACTATTGGTAAATGGCGAATTCCGCTGTCGCGCCCATCAGTAGAGCTTCGTAGAAAGAGTGAACCCTTTTGGAACATTCTTGGCCGGAATGCCATAACCAGCACAATTCTGCGCGTTCCAATCACTTTCCCGCCTGAGTCTTTCAAAGGCCGAATGCTTTCCGCGATGTCGACTCCTGATCTTCGCGGTACACAGGGAACGTTTTCTTGGTTCTCAACACGACTCGAATCAGAGAAGTGCGAGGGCGGAATCCACCTGCCTCTAACCGCGGTCGGAACAGGGCTCGACGGTTCACTGACGGGACCCGAGCAAAGTCACGTTGACTTTCAGATTGTCTCCTCAAACGACCAGACCAAAATACTCCAGATTCAGGGACAAAGGTTCGAACTCCGCCTGGGCGAGTACACACCATGGATCCGTCTGCGTTTCTCACAGGGAGGGTTGACCTCCGTCCGCGGCATTGTTCGCTTTCTGCTGACCGAAGTTGACACTGCTACTTCCGTCTATGCCACGCCGGTTGAAATCGACCCCGAGAATCCTGCGTTGCCGATCAGCTATCCGACCCAATATGCGGTTTATCTCGCGAAGCTTCTTGGATCATTCGCCACGCTTGGAATGGCTGAAGATACCTGGGCCCTGAACGAAGGGGCTATTGACGAAGACGCCTTTTTGCAGCAAGTGAAATTGATCCAGCAAGAGCGCGAGGCGATGTTCTTCAGCGCCCTAGAACGCACCAGACGAGGCGTGCTGGCCTGTGTTTTCGATACGCCGGATCGAGTCCAACACATGTTTTATCGCTACATCGACCCCGCCCGAAAGCAGCTGACCGACTCGCCGCACTCGGGCACCATTGAGGATCTCTATCGTGACATGGACCGCATCGTGGGCCGCACACTTGACTATGTGGACAAAGACACAGCTCTCTTTGTTCTGTCCGACCATGGCTTTTCTTCGTTCCGCCGTGGAGTCAACTTGAACTCATGGCTTTATCAAAATGGATATCTTGCCCTGCTTCCAGGCATGACTGAGAGTGGCGACTACTTCGAAAGCATTGACTGGACGAAGACTCGCGCCTACACTTTTGGACTTAGCGGCATCTATTTGAACCTTAGTGGTCGTGAGGCCCAGGGCATCGTCGCGGCGCCAGACGCAGCCCCGCTTAGAGCAGAACTGATCAACAACCTGACCGGCCTTATTGATAACGAGACTGGTGAAACCGCGATTCGCCACGTTTACAATTCCAACTTGATCTATAACGGCCCGTACATGGATGCCGCGCCCGATCTGATCGTCGGTTACGAGCCCGGTTATCGAGCGTCTTGGTCCGCAGCGGTAGGCAAAGTAACGAGGACCGTATTCGAGGACAACGATAAGTGCTGGAGCGGCGACCACTGCGTGGATCCCAGCGCTGTCCCAGGTGTCCTGTTTGTGAACCGGAAGCTTGCAGGCGACACGCCGACCGCCACCGACCCGGGAATCGAGGATATGGCCCCGACTGTTCTTCGTCTATTTGGTGTTGAAGTTCCTCGCTGGATGGAAGGCCATGCGTTAATACCTACATAGGTCAGCCCTAGTCAAAAAATGCGTTCGAAAGTAAGTGTCAGTCTTAATAAATCGCTTTGCGATCGAGCTCGCGTAATTGTCGAAAAGGCAGGCTATAGTTCCCTCGAGGAGTTCATCGAGCACTGCATGGAGCGCGATCTAGTGCGCCTTGAGGACACCGAATCAAAAGAGGACTTGATCAACAAGCTGAAGGGCTTGGGTTACCTGAAGTGACGGGCACAGCTGAGTGACGGCAGTAGAGTTAGATCCCCCAGCATTTTGGCTCTTGACTGTAACCGGAGTCCTGTCTGGTGCAGGTTCGCTCTGGGCTTTTCGCCGCTTCTCCGATCATTCCAAAGTTCGGCTTTCAGTCAACCACGTTATGGCTCATTTGTTTGAGTTGCGCCTGTTCGCCGATGAGCCCGCTCTGGTCTTGCGCGCCCAACGCGACCTGTTATCCGCAAACTGGGATTTCTTACGCCAGATAACTGGGCCGTCTCTTCTCCTGATGATGCCCTTTGCCATTCTCTTACTTGCTCTTGACGCGTTCTTCGGACACGCGTCTCTGCAGATCGGCAAACCCGCGATCGTCACGATTCATTGCAGCCAGGGCATGCTTTTGCCTCATGCGCAGCTGATTGCGCCTGTTGGGATCAAGGTAGAAACTCCGGCCTTACGAATTCCGGCGACATCAGAGATTAGCTGGAGAATACGCCCGATCGAACCGACCCTCGGTTACTTGCAGCTTTCTTACAACGGCCAGATGGTACCCAAGAGTATCTCATCAACTGACGGCGTCCAGTGGTTATCGGACAGCCGCGCTGGTTCGCTGAAGTCAGCTCTGCTTCATTCTTTAGAGCCACCCTTTTCGAGCTCAAACATACGGCTGATTTCCGTCGGCTATCCGCCGGCCACGGTTTTCAATTTCAATTGGCTTGTGTGGTTTTCAAGTTCCTCCATCGCCGGAATGTTCGCGTCAGCTCTACTATTTCGATCCTGAGAAGAACGGCAGGTTACTTGTCATACTAAACTAACTCCCAATGGTGAAATCGGGCGTCGTCGCCGCAAAGCGAGTGATTCGCCCGCCCGAAGTTCGTGGCGCGAATCGAGCTGCAGTCCTCAGTTTGCTTCAGCAGAACGATTACATGTCACGCGCCGATGTTGCGCGCTACTGCGGGCTCTCCGAGGGAGCCATTTCACGTATTGTCACCGGCTTGATAGAAGACCGACTGGTTCGTGAAGATGGAGCCGAAAACTCGACCGGTGGACGCCCGGGGCGGAGATTAGCCCTGGAACGGCGTCGTCTCATATTCGGAGTAGAGATCCAAAACTGGGAGACGCGCTGCGCTACCAGCACTATGAACGGGCACATAGTCGAAACCCGACGTTTCCGTACTTGTCCAACTGCGGAGGAGACGTTAGATCAGATCAGCACCGAATTTCTTGCGTTCCGGAAGCAGCTAGCTTCGGATCGCCTGCCAGGAATCGGCGTTTGCGTGCGAGGCATAGTGGACAGTGAAACCGGCGTACTCGTTCTGGGCGGTCGCCCGGACTGGACTCGTGTCCCGATTCGCGAGATCCTCGAAGCTCGCCTTCATGAGCCAGTCTTCGTGGAAAATAACGTTCGAGCCGCTGCTCTGGCGGAATATACATACGGACCAGCTGAAATCCTCGGACGCTGCTTCGTTTTCGTCAGAATCGATGAAGGCGTCGGGATGGGAGTTTTGTTCGACGGAAAGCTTTATCACGGACCCCACATGGCTGCCGGTGAATTTGGCCAGATGGTCATAGAGGCCTCGCTGAGCGCAGAACGCCATGACCGGCCCGGATGCATTGAACGCCTTATATCGAACGCCGCCATCTGTGATCGTTACGCAGCCTTAACAGGGAGCGCCCGCCAGTCAAACACCGGTGATACTTCCGCGCGCGTCCGTCGTATTGTGGCCAAAGCACTCGCTGGTGAACTCTCCGCGCGGGAGACTATCCAACATACGGCTCGCTATCTGGGCATCGGCATCTCCAATTTGATCTGGGGCCTGGATGCTGATACGGTTGTCATCGATTCCACCATTGCCGACGCCTGGGACCTGGTAGAACCTGTTCTGCGAGCGCAGCTACCCGACAATAGTGAACTCTGGGGATCTCGAAGGCTTCAACTACGGGCGTCAGTTCTTGGTGGTGAAGCCGCTCTGATTGGTGCGGCCACCCTGCCTCTTAACAGAGTCTTTGCCGGCAACTCACCTGTTCAATTGCCTATTCGGAAAACTCGATGAGCGCGCCCCCCACATCCCTACGAAGAGTCCTGACTCGCCGGGACCTGATTCTCTACGGCCTTGTGATTCTGACACCGACCGCGCCCTATCCCGTCTACGGCATCGTCCAGCAGGATTCGCTCGGCCATGCAGCGCTAGGCTACCTGGTCGCCATGGTAGCTATGCTCTTCACAGCCGCTAGCTACGGCAAAATGTCGAGCGTGTTCCCGTCCGCAGGTTCAACTTACACCTACGCCCAGCGAGCCCTGAATGAACATGTTGGCTTTCTGGCTGGATGGGCAATGATTCTTGACTACTTCCTGATTCCACTTGAAAGCATAATCTACGCCGCCCTGACTGCTCACCGCTTGGTCCCTGCTATTAGCTATGCGTTTTGGGCTGTCGGCTTTACCTTGGTTCTCACATTAGTCAATATTCCCGGCATCCGCGTCACCGCCCGAGCGGGCGAAATCATGATGGCCGTGATGACGATCTGTGCAATTGCCTTCGTCGTCTTAGCGGCTCGATACATTGTCGTCATGCACGGCTTCAGCGCCTTGTTCGACATGAGGGCCATCTTTCGTCCTGAGACGTTTTCGCTCCGGCCTTTGATGCTCGGGGCCGGAGTCGCGGCTTTGTCGTATATCGGGTTTGACGCCATCTCTACACTCGCCGAAGACACCGTAGATCCGAAACGCGATATCGGATTTGCCACCGTGTTCGTCTGCATTCTGCAGACCGTCATCTGCTTTATCACGGTGTATCTGGCTGCAATCGTATGGCCCGATTATCATAGTTATCCGGAGACCGAAACGGTTATTCTCGATATAGGCCAAAGAATCGGCGGAAGTTGGATGTTCGGTAGCTTAACCCTGGTTCTATTGGTCGCAGGGCTGGCCAGCGCGCTTACTGGACAGGCGGGTGCTTCCCGACTGCTTTATGGCATGGGACGGGACGGCGTTCTCTCCCGGCGTATCTTCGCCTATATCAACCCCCGATTTTCCACACCGACCCGCGGTATCTACTTGATGGGCGCGCTCACCCTAGTAAGTGTTCTGTTCATGCATTTCGAAATCGCGGTCGAACTACTCAACTTCGGAGCTTTCGCCGGCTTCATTCTCGTCAATCTAAGCGTGATTCGGCATTTCTATATACGCTCGAACCAACGAAGGGGCAGGGAGTTGTTTACCAATTTGATTTCCCCCGGCCTAGGCGCTGCGTTTTGTCTATACCTCTGGTTTAGCCTAAGCGGCAAAGCGAAGGTCGCCGGGTTCATTTGGCTGTCCGTCGGGGCCATTTATCTGGCCATCATCACGCGAGGCTTCCGGGCCGCGCCGAAGTCTCTCGAGTCGTTGAGAGAAGTCGATCTGGCAAGCTAGTGAAAAGGCCCAGCCCCTTTCTTGTTGCCGTAAAGTAAGTGGGTTCTGTCAAACTCAGATTCTCGGAACACGTGAAATGAAATGCTTGCTTCTTCTGCTCCTCCTGGCGAGTGGGATGTTGGCCGCCATCGTTCCCACTGCCGTTCGTACGTACGAGGGAACGCTCACCATTCCGACATACGAGCACTCCGGTCGTGAACTTGAGCCGCCGCTCTTTACCAGTTCCACTCTGACTGGCATGTACCCGTTCACAACGTACGTAATGCCCTACAAGCCGGGCCCAAACCCGCAGGCATACAAAGCGATATTCCTCGAAAACGAATACCTGAAGTTGACCTATATTCCCGACTTCGGCTGCCGTATTTTTTCGGTCTATGACAAACTTCGCCATCGCGAGATGCTCTACCGCAACGATGTCATCAAGCCGGCGCCCTACAATCCCCGCAATAGCTGGCCGCAATCCGGATTGGAACTGACCGGACCTCACGATCTTCACACGCTGACCTTGCACGGCGAACCATATTGGTCTAACAAGATTGTGCATCACGGAGATGGCAGCATTTCTCTCGTACTAGGGGAGTTCGACCCAGTTTACGGAATGAAGGTGAACTTCTCCGCCACACTGCACCCGAGCATTGCTGCTGTCGAGATCACCGTCTTCTGCTTCAACACCCGCGACGGTCGCAAACCGCAGATGTTTTGGGTGAACACCGCCATCGACGCCACACCAAAGACCCGATTCATCTACCCAATGAGCCGCACCGTCGGTCACACCACTGCTGAGATTGCGGACTGGCCCATCTACAACGGCATTGACTACAGTTGGGACCGCAACAACAAACACATGCTTGGTGTCTTCGGCATAGATATCTACGACAACTTTCAAGGCGCATATCAATTTGATCGCAACTACGGAATTTTTCGCTACGCTGACCGCCGCCTTGTTCAGGGAATGAAACTCTGGACCTTCGGCTACGGCGAAGGCTCGAACAGTTATGAGACCGGCTACACCGACAAAGCAGGACCCTATGTTGAACTCCAGAGCGGACGCCATGTTTGGGACGGTCACTACGAATGGGTTGCGCCCCACAAAGTCGAAGGTTGGAGTGAGTGGTGGGTTCCGGTCTCACAAACAGGCGGTCTCACTACGATGACCCGTGACGTCGCTCTGAAGCTGGATGTTCACCCGGACGGTATCAGTCTTGCGCTCAGCGCAACCCGAGTTGTAACCGGAGCAAAGCTTTCGGTAGCAGTCAACTCTGGAACGTTACTCAATCAAATTATTGATCTCGACCCCGCGAAGCCCATCCATACTGCTATTCCGGGCATTCATGCAGGTGACGCCGTGATTAATCTTGCCGTCTCCATAACGGATTCCGGTGGACACGACCTGCTCCATTACCAGCGTCCGGACGCCAGCCCCGGGCGGCAAGAATACACGCCCTTTACTAAGCCACTTGAAGCCTCTCATAAAACGCCAGACGAGATGAGCGTGGAAGAACTGACGCTCGCGGCCGAGTACCGTCTCAAGGAACTTGACGAACCCGGGGCCATGGCGCTTTTCGACAAAGCTCTGAAGCTCGATCCCGGCTATTCTCGCTCCCACCTCCTGCTCGGCATCACCGATTTCAACGACAGCCGCTACGAAGAAGCCATAACCCATCTGTCCAAGGTCATCGATCGCGATGCCTACAACGACGCAGCTTACTTCTATCTCGCGATGTGCCAGTTAGCCCTCAATAAGCAACCCGAGGCGGAACGGAATCTTTTCTACATCTGGCCCGACAGTGCCTACTACGGCGAACGTGAGTATCAGCTTGGTCGTCTGGCCATTCAGCGCCAAGACTTCGATAACGCGAGCGAGCACTTCCACCGCGCAACCGACGCGAACGCGCAAGATCTGTACGCACGGCTGGGCCTCGCAGTTGCTCTTCGGCAACGTGGGGACAAAGCTGGAGCTCTCCGCGAACTGTCCGCCATCGAAGCCGTGGATCCCACCAACAGCGCCGTGCAGGCCGAACGCTGGTCATTAACAGGCGATGCTGCAAACCGCGATGAGCTGCTAAGGCTACTAGGAGGCCAAACGCAAGAAAGCATCAACGTCAGTCTGTTCTATCGCGCGCTCGGTCAATGGAAAGATGCGGCGCGCATTCTGCAAATCGTCGACGAAAACAGCCACGATCCTTGGGGCACCACGCCGGTCTTCTATTACACTCTCGCTTATTGTCAGAGGCGCGCCGGCGATACGGCTGCAGCCGACATGTCTCTCGCCAAGGCCCGCGGAGCCACAGGCAAGGTCGATCGTTTTCCGTACAGGGAAGAAACTGAAGCTGCTCTTGCAGAGGCCGTCAACCTAAATCCAGACGATACGACGGCGCGGTTCAACCTGGCCTGCCTGCTTTACTTTCGTGGCCACCCGAAGCAGGCTATTGAGCAGTGGGAAACAGTCATCAAGCTCAGCCCGCAGAATTTTTCTGCGCACCGTGCTCTGGGCCTCGCCTACTCTGAGCAAGGTGGGCACGTTAATGATGCCATCGCGCAACTGGAACATGCCGTCAATTTGAATCCAGCTCACACCCGCACGTTGAACGACCTCAGCGCCGTCTATGCTCGAGCTGGCCGCTTCAACGATCAACTGACTCTGCTCAGGAAATCTTTGGATCGTTCGCCTGCGGATGACGACTTAGCCGAGGGCTTGCTGACCGTAGATCTAAGCATGGGGCGTTATGCTGACGCTGAGCACCTCATCACCGCCCATCATTTCGCGACGCGCCACCGCGTCTACAGCCTGCGCGACAAATATCGCTTGATGCGTTCCGCCATGAGTGCGGAGGCATTCCGTCGAGGTAATTATCAACAGGCTCTGATGCTGCTCCAATCTGCTTCGCATCCACCCGTTTCGCTTGGTATCGACACGTTTGAATCGCAAGATTCGCCGCGCCTCGACTACTACATAGGTCGAACTCTCGATGCACTCGGAAGAAAAGCCGAGGCACGTCGCGCTTATGAGCAAAGCATTGCCGGCCTTGAACAACTATCAGGCGATCGCGATAGCTGGAGCAGCGAAAACTTCTTCATCGTCCTTTCTCTGCGACAACTCGGTCGGGCCGATGAAGCTTCGCGTCTTGAGAAACACTTCGCCAACTTCGCCGACACTGAGCGGGATGCAAAATCAGCTGATCACCGTGCCGCCGCCCTGTATCTGCTTGGCTTGATCGATCAGGACGAAGGCCATTCCGAACAGGCTCGCACTCTGTTGGCGCAAGCCCTCGAAGCCCGGCCTGACCTGCTCGAGGCCAGGCTCACCTTGCGCGGCGACGTGCTGGATGCAATCAGCCAAGCAACTGTCGCGATCGGTCCCGCAAATGTGGCAATCCGTCCAGCAAACTAAACCATGCGCCGACACTCCCGATTCACCGCGCTCGTTCTTCTTCTGAGTTCAGTTGGCAGCGCAGCCGAACTGATTTTTCCAAGCCTCGCTTTAGACCGTGACCGCCCAGTCACGTTAATCTATAAAACTGGTCTGCAAGCCACGGGAATAGGCCAACTGCATGTTCAATGGAATGACGTGTACGGACGCCTCGTCGAAGATGAGGCCATCCCGGTTGAACTCATAGATGAAAACGAGATCCGCTTTTCGCTGGACCTTCGGCGTGCAGTCGCCATGCAGAACGATTTGCAGGTTCATTTCTCTTTCAAGGGAATCGACAAGAAAGGGAAAGAGGACCTGCGCGAAGAGGATGCCCATACCTCGTTTGTCGCTCGGCCTCCAGATCGAAATTGGTGGGACTACATGGTCATCATGTGGCAAGGCGGTACCGCTGATCACTTTTCGCAACTCGCT
Organism: Bryobacteraceae bacterium; assembly: GCA_965214005.1. Classification (GTDB taxonomy): domain Bacteria; phylum Acidobacteriota; class Terriglobia; order Bryobacterales; family Bryobacteraceae; genus Bog-105. The sequence continues at coordinate 4,649,220 of CBDCAQ010000014.1, read as the reverse complement.
CAAGCTGGCGTTAATGCAGGCAAATCGGCCGAACACTCCAACCAGCTTCCAGAGTCTCTGCTCAAAGATGATCTCCGCTGGTACGTGGAGAACATGGCCACCGACTTCTACTCCGCGTATCACATCTACCGGCCTGATCGCCCGTACAATGCCGCTCTTCTTCAAGCCAAAGAACTCTACCGTGCTAATCCATCAAGCAAAGAAGGACTCCGGCGCCACCCCAGCTTTTCCGACCGCGCATGGCTCGCTACGATTCACGACCGCTTGGTTGAAAGTACACGTACATACTCTCCTTACCGGCCCATCTTCTACAATCTCGCCGATGAGTCAGGCATCGCGGAACTCGCTGGCTTTTGGGATTTCGACTTTTCCGATCATTCTCTCGATGCCATGCGGGCTTGGTTGAAAGATTGCTATGGCACACTGGCGGCCTTGAATCGGCAGTGGGGCACGCACTTCTCTCAATGGGACCTGGTTACGCCTGAGACGACTCGCGATGCCATAAAGCGGACTGACGAAAATTACTCCTCTTGGGCCGACTTCAAAGAATGGATGGACGTTGCGTTCGCGAACGCATTGAAGGTGGGGGCTGACGCTATTCATTCCGTGGATCCGCACGCTTATGTCGGGATAGAAGGCGCTCAGATGCCCGGGTGGGGCGGCTACGACTATGCCCGACTTAGTGGGACCCTCGACGCTATGGAGCCTTACGATATTGGCGACAACATTGAGATCATTCGTTCTCTTAACCCTCACCTCGCCTTCGTCACTACTGCATTCGCCACCGGACCATTAGAGAAACATCGCGTCTGGTATGAGTTGCTGCACGGGGCTCGTGGTCACATCATCTGGGATGAGAAGAACGACGTCGTAGGACCAGACGGCCTGCTCGGACCTCGCGGCCATGACGTCGCCCCTTACTGGAATGAACTGCGAGGCGGCATTGGTGCGTTACTTATCAACAGTACCCGCCAGTCTGACCCCATTGCGATTCACTACTCACAGGCCAGCATGCGGACAGACTGGATGATCGCTCAGCGTCCCAAGGGCGACACGTGGATGGACCGTATGTCTTGGACCGAGCGCAAAGACAGCGACTTCCTTCGCCTCCGTGACTCCTATTGCCGCCTCATAGAAGACCACGGACTTCAGTACAACTTCGTCTCCTACGGCCAAGTCGAGCAGGGCAATCTCCTCAAGCATGGCTATCGCATTTTGATCCTGCCTCGCTCAAACTCACTCTCATCAGTGGAAGCCGCAGCCATCGAAAGCTTCGTTCAGCAGGGCGGAATTTTGATCGTCGACGGTGACGCCGGCACATACAACGAACACAGCCGTCGTCTTCCGGAGTCGAGCCTCGCTGCACTCGTCAACGGCATAAGCGAACGCGAAACCGGACGGGGCCTTGTAGTGCATGTGAACGCTGTCGACTACGCCCAGCAGCGTGTTCTTGGCACCGGAACCGAGGTCTACGATGCTATGAGCAAGGTCATCAAACAGGCTGATGTCCATCCCGAGTTCTCCGTTGTCGGCCCCCAAGGCGGTCCCGTTCCCGGCATCGAAACTCATGTATTCCGCAACGGCGGCGCAACCATTGTCGGCTTACTCAGCAACCCACCGATCGACGTCAGTGAACTCGGTTCGCTCCAATCGAAAGCCGAACAGCGTTTCGCTACGCCGCAAGCCATTCGACTAATCGCGCCTGGACAACTCTACGCTTATGATGTCCGCCGCGGAAAGTCATTGGGCAAAGTGAAGCAACTATCGCTTACGATCGATCCCTACGAGCCCACTGTCCTTGCGTTCACCCCCACGCCGATTCCCAAGCTTTCCGTGAAGGCTCCGCAACGAATCGCGAGAGGCGAAACCGCCAGAATCGGATTGACGCTGGACGGCCCCGTCCCCGCCCAGACCAACGTCTTCCATGTCGACGTTCTCGCGGCTGGCAACAAGCCGATGAAGACCTACTCCGGCAACATCCTCTCTTCCGGCGGAGCCGCCGAACTCGTCCTGCCGTTGGCCCTCAACGACCCCACCGGCCGATGGACCATCACCGTGAAAGATCTTCTCAGTGGGCAGTCTCACCAGGCAGTCGTGGACGTTTTCTAAGCGTCCACTTCAGATACATCGGTCGCTGTCAATACTTGCACCAACCGATTCATCTCGTTGACAATGCGAACGCTGAGCCGCGACTCCACGTCAGCAACCAGAACAATCTCTGCCATCCCTGCTTGTTTCGGATCGGGCTTCAGTGTTAAAGCATCGATGTTGGCGCCCTTAGCAGTAACAATCCCCGCCACCCGCATCAGGACCCCCGGCTTGTCTTCAACCGATAACTGAATCGTGCGCTTCATATCTTCTCCCGTCTAACTTGAGTCTTGGCAAAGCAAAAGGGGCCTCGAAACGGTTTCTACACCGTCCGAAGCCCCTTAACAAATTTCTGACTAAATCTTCAAAATGTCCAAGGGATCTCAGGCGGTATCGGCGACAATAAGAATCGCCTCAACCACGCTAATCGAGATTGCCCACAGACTGGCCATTTTAGGTTTAGAAGGGCGCTGCCCTTGAACCTAGAGTAGAACACGCACCATGAGCCATTGAAAAATGCTCTAGTTTTGAACCGGGCACATCGTCTGCATCTGGTGCCAGGGTGGTTGGCTGGATTGTCTCGAAAGACTATAGTGCAGTTTGAATCAGCTATTACGGCTCTGGGGCATAGTCGTCGACCCGAGTATCTGGCGTCGCTCTTAGGCATTCCAGAGTTTTGTCGGATGCGAGGTCCTGAGCAAGCCGGGACGATCCTCCCACAAAGGTGAAAGTTAGGTCGTAGTCACAACAAACGCACCAGCCCTGGTCGAGAGGCCACCAATATTCCGGCATCACGCGAACATCGCCTGCTTTCAAAAATTCTTGCAATTCGTCAGGAGTTCCTCGACACAGTAGGGGAATCTCAGCCTGAAATAAATGTAAGCGATCGGAGAAAAACGAAAGAAGCACTGCTGGTCACCCGTGTGTCGCCGCAGCACATTCACCAGAGCCTCGCATTCGCCGTCCTGCAATCCTCCATCCCTCGGCCCGTTCATAAAGCGAGCCCAGCAGCCCTGCTCCAATCTGTTAGAGAACCAGCGCCAAGTAATCTGCGCATCGTATGGGGCACCTAATAGCGCCGCCATCTCGGACCATCGGACTCGATGAATTAGACTCTTTTCACGCAGAGCCAGCGTGTACTCAACCAATTGCACACATGTAGGAAAGCCAAGAATAGACTCTTCCCTTGAGGTTAAAGGGTTGTCAATGTATGAGTAGTCGGCGCAAATCTCGTGAAGAACTTTGTGTATGTCGGAAACAGATTGGGAATCAGATGCCGAACAAGATTGCCTTTCCACGCTGTTCCTTCGTTCTTCGCCATAGGTGCTCTGCCAGTCTCGATCCAGTGAAAGGAATGCTCATCCGTGCATGCCTGCATCATCAAGATTGTAGAGCTTACAAAATTGGACTATTCCTGTTAAGGAACCGTGTTTAAAACTGAACAACCGAATCACTGGCGATGAGTGGACAGATGTTGAAGCGGCGACGGTGCTAGTACGCGCATTCTTGTAGTTGAAAGAGTGGAGAAACGCAATGCCAAGGTTGAAGTAGTTGTATTTTGCTGCATATAAAGAACTCTATGATCGGTCTCTCCGACCTCTTCTCCCACCTCCTCCGCCGTCGCTGGTACCCCTCCGGAATGCGTTATGCTCCACTCCTCGAGTGGAATGCGCCCAATGGTCCCATTGCCTCGCGCCATGCTCTGCTACCGTCCATCTAACCTTCGCGTCGGCGTGCCTTCGAACTAGCGGACCGGTATCGCCAGCGCGGCAGCAAAGTGGTCCTGGGCGGTTTGCACGCACTCTCCTGTCCACAAGAATGCGTGCCCACGCTGATGCTATTCCATTCGACGATGGCGTGCAACCGTGGCCCCGCATCCTCGCCGAATCGTTTCCGCGGGCGTTTACGCTCATGCTGCGTTACTCGAAACCGGCACCTGCTGAGATACGCTGTAGGGCTATGACCGGTTCATCCGCCGTCTTCGTAACACTCGTTTTCTTCTTGCCTTGCTTGTCGTGGGCCGCCGATCGTTTCAGCGCCGACATGCCCGACCCGAAGGCGGCTGCCATGAATGCCAAGCGCTTAGCTGACATTCCAATCCGCATGAAGGAGTATGTTGACGCTCACCAAACAGCCGGCACCGTCACTATTGTTGCGCGGCACGGCAGGGTCGCCAGCTTCGAAGCTGTCGGTTACCAGGATGTTGAGAGCCACAAACCAATGCGTAGGGATTCGCTCTTCCGCATAGCCTCGCTCACCAAGCCGATCACCTGCGCCGGCATCATGGTGCTGGTGGACGCGGGAAAGATCTCCGTGATCGATCCTGTCGAAAAGTTCTTGCCTGAATATAAGGGCCTCAAAGTCAACAGTTGCGCAGGCCGATCTGGCTACAACTGTCCCGGCGTCGCTCCCTCACGACCGATCAATATCGAAGACTTGATGAAACACACCTCGGGTCTCCCCGCCGATACTGACTCGCTCGACTCCCCGAGTTCTCCCAACTCGCTGGCCGAACTTGCCTCGCTGGGTTCCAAATTGTCGCTGCTTTTCGAACCAGGGACGGCTTGGCACTACAGCAATGTCGGCTATACCGCCCTGGGCCGCATCATTGAAATTGTGTCCAAGCAGCCCTACGATCAGTTCCTCGACCAACGCATTTTCGCACCCTTGCGTATGAACGACACGGCTTTCTTCCCGCCGGATGAAAAACTTTCTCGACTCGCCACTCTTTACACTCTGACGGAAAGTGGTCTGACACGCTCATCCCGACAATTTCCTCATCCTGGCCCGAAACTGCCTATGCCCGCAGGTGGCCTCATCAGTTCTGCCGAAGACATTCTTCACTTCAACATGATGATGCGAAACAAAGGCCTGTTCGATGGACATCAAGTGCTTTCCGCTGCCGCTGTCACGCTGATGACCACTTCACATACTGAGGACATGAAGGCTGGCTGGGTTCCGGGCGTCGGGCACGGCTATGGCTATGAAGTTGTACGGAACGCGGACGGCATGTTCCGCTACAATTCTCTGGGCAGCTATGTGAAAGGCGGCGCATTCCGCACTTACGAATTTGTCGATCCGGCCAAGGACTTAGTTGGAGTTTTTATGATGCAACTCACCAATGGTGGCGACACCGTTGACGAGATCAACAGTTTCATGGCGATCAGCGCCGCGGCTGTCGAGTAGCTCTTGGCTTACACCTGCGGCCAGCCGGATCACATTTCATAGAACCTAGTCGATAATGACAATCGATCTTTCCAAGGAGGCCCGCGTTGATGCGATCGCCTCGATCAAGCGCTATTTTCAAGAGAACATGCCCGAGCCCATCGGCGATTTGCCTGCAGGCCTGCTGCTCAACTTCTTCATCGAAGAAATTGGTCCTGTCATTTATAACCGGGCGACTAGAGACGCCCAGACCCGCATGCAGCAACGCGTGTCAGATCTCAACGCTGAACTGTACGTTGATGAGTTTCAGTACTGGTCTAAAATCGATTCAAGAAAAAAGAAACCCCGCTAACTTCGACGTGTGCCGAGAGCGTCTCTCAAGCCTATGATTTGTGCTCCTGATATTGTCGGTTGCAGATGAGAGTTGCCTTACCCATTTTCTGGGTTTCAATAACCGCGATTTCGTTTGGTCTTGTATTGGCCTTTGGCGCCGATCACCCAGCGGATTCTCCTCCTGTCTGGGCCTATGGCACCGATCCTGCTGCTGCCGAGCCTCGCCCTGCGTCAGGCCAACAGAAGGCACAGGCCACGCACTTGAACCATCTACCAGATACTGCTCTGGAATTCACAACGCCCCAAATTCAGGATCACTTCAGTCCGGCAGACTGGTATCCAAACGATCATCCCGCCATGCCGGAAATCGTGGCCCACGGCCGAAAGCCGACTGTTTGGGCGTGTGCGTTGTGCCACTTCCCGAATGGAAATGGCAAACCAGAAAACGCAAGCGTCAAAGGGTATCCTGTCTCATACTTTGTCGAACAGATGCACGAGTTCAGAGATGGGCAACGAAAGTCAGCGGACTCTCGAAAAACTAATACCGCGCTTATGAGTGCTTTCGCCAAAGCAATGACCGACCAGGAAATCGACCAGGCTGCCACCTATTTCGGCCAGATGAAATGGGCTTCGTGGATCAAGGTCGTCGAGACGGAGACAGTACCGAAGACACACACGTCCGTAGGCATGTACATGCCCATTTCAGGCGGTGGTACAGAACCGATTGGTCAACGAATAATCGAAGTTCCCGTCGATCCCGAAGGAACCGAAGCACTGCGCAATCCCCGATCTGGATTCATTGCGTACGCGCCCCCGGGCAGCATCCACAAAGGCCAAGATCTGGTCGTCAAAGGTATGGGCAAGACCAGTCCTTGCGGTGTCTGCCACGGTGCCGACTTGAAGGGGCTTGGCCCGATCCCAGGCATTGCAGGGCGTTCTCCGAGTTATCTTGTCCGCCAGCTTTACGACATGAAACAAGGTACGCGCAATGGGACCTGGACAGAGTTGATGGCGCCCGTCGTTAAGAGCCTGACCGTCGACGACATGCTAAACATTGCCGCATACTCGGCGTCTCTCAAACCTTAATCGTCCTAGGTTTACCCCAGCCCTCATGGCAACTGAACAGCCCATCAATCAGGAAGGAATCGAGGGCATCCTTAACGTCCCAGCAACGCCGAATGGGACCGGCCTCGTTCTCGCTCATGGAGCTGGCACAGATTGCCGCGCTCCTCTCCTTCGAAGCATCGCCGAAGAACTTGCCGGGCGCGGATATCATGTTCTTCGCTGTAACTTGGCATTCAGGCAGCGCCGACGCACCGGGCCGCCACACCCCAGCACCGCGCCTGATGACTGCATCAGCCTAGAACGGGCAGTAAGCTTTCTTCGCAAGTACACGCCGACTCGTTTGCTGCTCGGTGGTCACTCCTATGGAGGCCGCCAAGCCTCAGTTCTTGCTGCAAAGGACAAGTCGATTGCCGATCGCTTGCTCTTGTTTTCTTACCCCCTTCATCCGCCTGCCAAACCCGCCCAATCGCGGACCGGTCACTTCCCCCAACTGCACGTGCCCTGCACATTCATTCATGGCTCAAAAGATCCGTTTGGTTCACCCGCTGAAATGCGAACAGCCCTTGAACTCATTCCTGCGGCTAGCACGCTGCTCTTCGTTGAAGGCGCAGGTCACGATCTCCTCAGAGGACGTTTCGATTTATTCGCACTTGGCAATGAGCCTATTGCAGATCTATGACGCTCTCTCACCCTTGGTCAGCTTCCGCGAAGTAAAGTGAGCAAATGCAAAGAAAGGTCATCTCTTAGTCATGCGGTTTCAGTGCTTCTGCATTCTCGCGGTCGTCTCTCTGAATCTCTCGGCGCAAACGGAACTCAAGCCGATCGTGCCAGGCGGCCAAGTCATTCCGCTTTACCCTGCCGGTTCGCCATTCCTCAAAAACGACCGCGTGCAGGAAGCGGAGAAGTACAACATGAATCAGTCGGTGCCGGGCCGCATCAATAGCATCGTTAATATCCACAACCCATCCATCGAATTTCATCCCGTCGACCGCAGCCTGAACACCGGCGCAACCATCATCCTGGTCGCCGGAGGTGGCCATAGAACTTTGAACGTCGGCGGCGAAAGTGCCGACTTCGTTCCCTTCTTTTACAATTACGGCGTTAACACCGTGATCTTGCGAAATCGTCTAAGAAGCGATGGATACGATCCGCAAGTAGACGGAGTCAATGACGCACTTCAGGCTGTTCACCTCGTGCGCGCACACGCTAAAGAGTGGAACCTCGATCCGAACAAGATAGGCATGATGGGGTTTTCTGCGGGGGCCGAATTGGCTGCTGCCGCCGCCGTTCTGTTCGACCAATTCAATACCAAGAACGGCATTACTTCCGAAGCCAGCTCTCGTCCTGATTTTGTCGGACTCATTTATCCAGGACCCTCCCCCTTCGCTCGCAACCGCACCCCGCCACCCATTCCGCGTAACGTGCCTCCAGCCTTCCTGATTTGCGGCGGATCTGGCGACCGAATCCACGCCATCTGGGCTGTCGAGTACTTCAACGCTATGCTCGCCACAGGAGTGCCCAACATCGAAATCCACATCTATGGAAACGGCCGACATCCGGGCGATCCTTTGCCCGACGGCAGCCACATGAGCGGTGGCTTGACAGACCGCAACAACACGCCCTTCGGTACTTGGCAGTTCCGCTTTGTCGATTGGTTTCGCGATCTCGGCTTTCTGGATAAGCCCGGCGTAGAGACGAAGGCCGCCAAAGACATCGCCACTTATCTGAATCAATCTCCTGTCCCTGCTAATCGGTAGATCAGAGCCATTCGAATTGACGACAAAAACAAATCTGGGCGGCAGTTTCAACCTCCCTAACACGCCGATGACCTTGAATCGTATGGGTTATGGCGCGATGCAACTAGCGGGTCCGCAGGTGTTTGGACCGCCGCGTGACATTGACGCCGCGTTAGCAGTTCTACGGGAAGCAATCGAGTCCGGCGTGAACCATATTGATACCAGTGACTTCTATGGCCCGCACGTAACGAATCAAATCATCAAACAGGCGCTTCATCCCTATCCAGATGGTCTGGTAATCGTTACGAAGCTGGGTGCTCGCCGTGGTGAAGATAAGTCTTGGATCCATGCACTTTCGCGCCAGGAACTGATCGACGGCGCCCATGACAATCTTCGGAACCTTGGCCTTGACACGCTTGACGTCGTCAACCTGCGAGTCGGAGGAGTCATGGCGCCAGCCGAAGGATCTATCGAAGAACCGTTGACTGTGCTCGCCGAACTCAAACACCAGGGGCTCATTCGTCAGCTCGGTTTGAGTAACGTCACCCCTGCGCAATTGGCCGAAGCGCGGAAAATAACTGAAATCGTCTGCGTGCAGAATTTCTACAACGTGGCGCAGCGAACTGATGACGGCTTCATAGATGACCTCGCGAAACAAGGCATAGCGTACGTGCCGTTCTTCCCGCTGGGAGGATTTACTCCATTACAGTCGTCGGCACTCGACGCGGCAGCAGCATCGGTCCAGTCCACGCCAATGCAGGTTGCCCTTGCCTGGCTTCTTCAACGCTCGCCCAACATCCTGCTGATTCCCGGCACATCTTCCCTGGCTCATCTTCGCGAAAACCTCAACGCTGCAACGCTCAAGCTTCCTCGCGAAACGTTAACCAACCTAGATTCCTTTGGTGAAGGCTCAAAAGGTCGAGATTGAGTATGTACGCGGCCTCCTGAATGTAGTTTTGTGGCAATGGAGTTTTGTGGCACGCCTCAGTTCGTTTCGTTTATAGCCGTTCCAAGCCACCAGTGCGCCATCGATCACAACCAGGACCACTTTGTAATTCGCTAGTCCATTCAACTGTTTAACAGCAATTCTAAACGGCCCGGGAACAGTCCCGTTCGACACTCAGCTCGAAAGCTGAAGTATGTCTGAACACGATCTCGTTGATCTAGAGGCCTCCAAAACCGAGGTGCCTTCGAACTATTCCACCGGTCCTCGCACGCCCGAAGGCAAAGTGATCTCAAGCGGTAACGCCCGCACCCACGGCTGCTGTTCTCGCCAAATCATTATCAAGGGCGAAAGCCAGGATGACTACGATCGCCTCTGCGCGACTTGGTTCAGAAAATACGCGCCCGCTCCCCTCATCGGCCCGGAAGTGTTCAACATCGAGGCTGACGAAATCCTGCTCGCTCTCATCCAGAACGCTGCCGATAATCAGTGGCTTCTCTTCCGAGCCCAGCGCCGCTTCGATGAAATCGAGTGGCAAATCGACGGTTTCCATGCCGCCAGTTGGCCGCCCGAATACACCCAGAGATTTAGCCTTTTTCAACGTTACTTAGGCACCGCCGAGCGTGCGTTTTACAAAGCCCTGCAGATCCTCGAAAAGTACTGCAAGGACAACGTCACTCGCGATGAGCGCACAGCCGAGCACGATAGCCGCCTCGAACTCACGGCAGCTAAAGTAGAAAATGTCAAAGCTCATACGGCCAAAACTGAAGGCATCCGCGAACTCCAAACCATCCTGATCAAAGAAGTCAACATTGCTCACAGGCTTACTGGGCCCGGCGGTCCTCTGCCACCCAACGTAGGAAGAAGACTCGCGAGTTTGCTTCACAACGAGTATCTGTCTACCGACAAACCTCGTTTCTGATTCGATCTAACAGTACGCTATCCGTCGCCTACGCGAAATAGCCGAAACTGCCTGTTTTCGGATTTCGTTTGCGCAGATTTCCAGAATTTGTTATGCTGCATCAACTCTAGTAAAACGTCCGGGAAGAGGTGGGCTATCATGACTTACTTGACAAGTGTTAGAAAGTACCTGCTCGCGCTTTTGATTCTTTCGACCCCGCTTCTTGCCCAGTCTGGTCGGGGAGTTGTGACGGGCACCGTCACTGATCCTCTGAAGTCCGTCGTCCCGAACGCGAGTCTCACCCTGACCGAAACGGCCACCGGCGCGATTCGCACGTCCACAGCTAATCAGGCCGGCATTTATTACTTCGGCAGCATGCCTGTCGGGCCGTACCACCTGACGGTAGAAGCGACCGGCTTTAGCACGTGGGAGACCGACTTCATCATTGAAGCTGGCCAGACTGTCACCGTTGATCCCTCCATCGTAGTCGGCTCGGTGCAATCAAAAGTGGACGTGGTAGACGCTGCTTCTCAGGTTGCAACTCAGGGCGCACAGCTCAGCGATGTCAGGACCGCCAAAGAAATCCACGACCTTCCTCTGAACGGTCGTCAAATCAGCAATCTTTTTTCACTGACTCCTGGCGTCGAAGGCGGCCAAAATACCCAAGGCGCCCCAAGTCCTCGCACCAATGGCATGATGGTCGGCTCAACCGAAATGCTTCTTGACGGCATGTCTTACGTCGACCGTTTCGGCGGCGGGATTTCACGAGTTCAACCAGGCCTTGACACCGTTCAAGAATATCGGGTTGAAACTGCCGGCTCCGGTGCCGCCTTCGATCGGCCGGCCACCATCGAGCTGGTCACTCGAAGCGGTACTAACCAGTTTCACGGCGGTGCTTTTGAAACACTACGCGACAACTACGGCGGGCTAGTCGCTCGCGCCGTTCAGGACGGAAATACGCCTGCCAAGCTGATCCGCAACGAGTTCGGTGGCTTCGTCGGTGGGCCGATCATCAAAAACAAGACCTTCTTCTTCTATGACCAGGAGCTGCTGAAACAGCGGTCTGACGTCTTCGCCCAAACAGCCGTCCCCACGGCAGCCATGTGGGGCGGTGATTTCAGCAACATCACCGATACTAGCGGGGACAAGTTCACCATCTATAACCCGTACTCGACCACTGCCACCGGTTCCCGCGCGCCTTTTCCGAACAACGTCATTCCCACAAATCTTCTAAACCAGCAAGTGCTGAACGGATTTAGGAGCGTAACTCCCTTACCGAGTGGGCCGAACGCCAGTGCCAATCCGTGGATCGCCTATAATTACCAAACTTACTATCCGCAAAATACCAATACGGATTCAATTACAGGCCGTTTCGACCAGGTCTTCTCGCAGAAGGATAATCTTTCAGTTCGCTTCACGCGATCCGCTTTCGACTACATCCAAACGGGTGGGCAGTACGGCTTCCCGCCTCCGGGCCAAAGTAACTCAACGGGTAGCGCCAGTAAGAAGTCGACGGTCTATAACATCACTGCCCACTACACGCACGTGTTCACGCCGTCGCTGCTCAACGACCTCCAACTGGGAGGCGTGCGGTCAGAGAATGGTCAGGGAACTGGCGCAGACAGTGTCAACTGGGACGCAAAGTTAGGTCTACCGAATCCTTTCGGTGCGACCGGTTGGCCCACCGTTTACACGGACGCTTACAACATGTTCTATGGTGGAGGATGGGATTCCGACAACCATAAAGCCCAGAATATGACTCAGTACGAAATTGACGACAACGTCACTTGGGTCAAGGGCAAGCATAGTATGCGCTTCGGGTTTAAAGGCCGTCAGGAGTACAACAACGTTGAGGAACTGCAACAGGCGCAAGGCTCCGACTTCTTCGGCAGTAACTGGACGGGTCTTTACGATTCCTCCGCACAGTCCATTACGCCTTTCACTGGTTCCGGACTTGCCACCCTTGAACTGGGCATTCCCTCATATCTGTCCAATCAATACAATCGCGGATTCTTTTACTTCCGGCAGAAAGAGATTGGACTTTTTGCGGAAGACACTTGGAAACTAACGCCTAAGTTGACTCTAAGTCTTGGTCTGCGATGGCAAGACTGGACGCCGTATAAAGAAAAGTACAATCGCATGGACACCATCGATCTGAACTCCCTCAGTCCCACGTCCATGCAAGTGATCTTGCCGGATTCAACGACATTGAACACGATTCCGGGACTGCCGCCGGCCGTTATAAGCGCCTGGGCGGCCCGAGGGCTAACTGGCGTCTCCGCGAATTCCGTACATTTCCCAAGCGCCTTAACTCCTAATGTCTTGACGGACTTTGCACCTCATCTCGCTGCAGCGTACCGGCTGAGCGAAAAATGGGTTATCCGCGGCGGTTATGGCACTTACTACTGGCCTTTACCGCTTTCGCAGATTCTACAATCCATGCGCGTCAATCCTCCTCTGAATCTGCGTTATCAAAACAATCTCGATACCGCACAAGGTAGCAATGGCGTTTACTCACTAACTGCGACTCCGACTTCGAGCGACATGCTGGGCGCCGGTGGTACGGCACAAGTACCGCCCGGAGCAGTAGACACTTCAGCACAAGGTTTTCTGGCCCTCGACGCTCATCACTGGAATGACAACCGCATGCAGGAGTGGACGTTTACAATTGAGCGCGAACTCGCTTCCAACCTGATCTTGAAGTTCTCTTACACGGGTAATCACGGCAGTAACTTGCAGCAAAATTGGGATGTAAATGCTCCGCTTTCGAGATACAATTACCAGCTTCAAACCGGACAGGTAGCTCCCAGTCTCTCCTATCAGCGACAGTTAGACCCGAACTGGAACCTGAACAGCATTAACGGCGGCGCCTTTGGCGCAGTGAGACATGATGGTTATTCAAACAGCAACGGTTTTCAAGCAGTTCTTGACAAGCGCTTCTCGAATGGACTGTCATTCCAATTCTTTTACGCCTACACTCACACACTGACTACAAACGATGCTGGCGGATTTACCTTCGGAGGTAACGGCGGAATCAACGCAACCTCATCTGGCGGTGGTAATCAGGGCGGCGGTACTTCGGGTTCCGTTCCAGCCGTCCAGGAACTCCTGGGTGCTCCCAACCTTAGTGACAGTCGACGTCTCCGGCTGCTCTACACGAATTCAAGTCAGGTCCCTCCCCAGCGAATTACGTGGAATGGCGTTTATCAGCTTCCTGTCGGTAAGGGCAAGAAGTTCCTCGGAAACGCTAACCGGGGCCTCGATGCAGCGGTCGGGGGCTGGCAGCTTGCATTCATCGGCACATGGGACAACGGATTTTGGATGGGGAACACCAGTTCCGAATATCAGTTCCACAACCCAGCTCTTAGCTCCGGCAAGCGGTTAAATTTGAATATTTTTGGCCAGAATCAAAAGCTCTGGTTCGCAGGCGACTTTGACCCGACTCAAGCCACTGGCGGTAACCTAACTGCGCTCGAAGCCTTAGTTCCCGTGGATCGCGGTTCGCGTAACATTCATCCGCTTGGATCTAACTATGACAACTTCCTGACTCAAACCTTAGCTAATGGAACAGTAGTGCAGACTCCGATTACTGACAACCTAAGTTGGAATACAAGAAATTTCATGTTGGGTCCCTCGTCTTTTAGTCAGGATTTATCAGCATTCAAATACTTCACCATTACTGAACGCATCAAGGTACGTATGAGCGGCGACTTCTTTAACGTCTTCAATCATCCGACACTTAATAACCCGAACCCAACGACTGGACTTATTAACTTGAGCTCCCAAGCTAACAGCCCTCGCATCATTCAGGTGGGCGCACGGGTGGAGTTCTAGCCTGCCCTGATTTGGCGCCGGTTAGGATGTAGCTTGCGCCTCGTTCTGTTGCTGACGATTGCAGTACCGGTCTGGTTTAGTCTTCAAGGCCGGCTGCAGGCAGCAAGCTTTCAGGCCATTCGTCTTGACGATCGGATCTCCTCGGCAGATATAAAAGCTTCGCCCGTTCCGAGCACCGCTACAGCAGCCGAGCCCGTCATCTGGCAAAACTTCTTTTCAAACTCCGACGTAACTTGGCAACTGATCCGTGGCCGCATCGGAGTCCGCAATGGCGACATGATGGTCAAAGGCGATGGCTCAACCCCCGTCATCCTCGCCCCCAAGCAGCCAGCCATTGACTGGAGCCTTTACCAAGCCGTCGAGATCCGAATGTCTGCCCAGACTGGACATGAGGTGTCCGCCCAGAATGGACACGAGATCAAGATCAAGATCGGTAACTTCGAAGCCAAGCAGAAAATCGGCCCGCCCGGTGAGTACAACGTCTATCGCTTCGAGGTGAATGTTGAAGCCCCGAAAGGCAGTCGGCTGCTGGGCATCATGCCAACTGACAGCCTTGACCAACCCGTTGCCATTCACTCCATCAAACTGATTCCTAAACCGGCCAGCTTCCTCGACCCCACTGGCCGCGAAGAACTCGGAAAGCGCGATGAGTTTCGCCACACCTTGTATGTACACTCTCCGTCGACCATCGTCGTCCCTCTCTCCGTTCCGACCGGCGCCCACCTTCACTTCGGCATGGGAGCCACAGCGAAAGACAGCCGAGCAACGTTCCGCGTGTCCGTAGAAGGCTCCGCCACCGACCTTTTCTCAAGAACGATAGATACTAACGAGCAGTGGCAAGATGCCGACGTTGATCTTTCCCACTGGAGCGGTCAAACCATTAAGCTTCGGCTTCAGACGGACTCAAGCCGTGCTGGGGATGTCGCTCTCTGGACTAACCCTTTAGTCACTGGTCCCGCTCCGCCCAAGCAGACCCGGCCCAACATCCTGATTTATACGATCGACACCCTGCGCGCCGATCATGCAAGCCTTTATGGCTATTCCCGCAATACGACGCCTTTCCTGAAGAAACTCGCTGCCTCCGGTGTGCTGTTCGATGATTGCCAGTCTCAGACCACTTGGACCAAGTCGTCC
This sequence comes from Bryobacteraceae bacterium, assembly GCA_965214005.1. Taxonomy (GTDB): domain Bacteria; phylum Acidobacteriota; class Terriglobia; order Bryobacterales; family Bryobacteraceae; genus Bog-105. The sequence goes on along the minus strand of CBDCAQ010000014.1, from coordinate 4,634,021 downwards.
ATTGCGTCTTTGATGACCTCGCTCTATGGCTTTACTCACGGCATCGTGTCAGATGCCGACACCATTCCGGCCGGCTCGGCGACGCTCGCGGCTCAACTCAGAAACGCCGGCTACGTCACGGCTAGCATCGTCTCAACGCCTTTCGTCGGTCGCGCTACAGGCCTCGATCGCGGCTTCGACTATCTGCTCGAGTACCCGGTGGTTCTTCGGCAGGTGAACGCAAAGGCTGATCGCGGAACGGATTCATCCGCGCTCAACAGAGTCGTCTTCCCTTGGCTCGACGCTCATCACAGTGAGCCTTTCTTTCTGTATGCGCATGCGACCGATCCACATGCCCCCTACGATCCGCCGCCGCCGTTTGATTCTGCATTTGCCAAACCGTCCGACACTCCCACCTTCGAACACCAGTACTCCGGCTTCCGCACCAACCACGAGTACGGCGGAGGAGCAGTCGTCAACCGTGACATGGTTCAGAAAGCCGGCGTCGATCCCGATCGCTTCATCACGCAAGCCAAAGACCGTTACGATGGCGAAATCCTTCACAATGACCGCAGCTTCGAACTCCTCGTCGATCACCTGAGGCGGATTGGCGTCCTCGACAACACCCTCATCATTGTTGTCTCCGATCATGGCGAGGAATTCTGGGACCACGGTTGGACCGCCCATGGCCACTCGGTTTATCAAGAGTTGACCCACACTGTTCTTCTCTTCTGGAATCCGACGTTGTTCCCGAAGCCCGGACGGATCAGTGAACCTGTTCAGTTGATCGATGTCATGCCGACGGTGCTGGACCTGCTCTCACTCAAGACTCCGCCCGTGGTGCAGGGCCAAAGTTTGTTGCTCCTAGCTCGAGGTCAAGCTTTTAAGCGTCGTGGTCTCGTTGTCTCTTCCCGCTTTGCTGTTGTCCGGCCCGAGGGTCTTGTTCCGGAGAATGCTACCGACAGCTTCGCCATCACCGACGCACACTGGAAGTTTATTTATCGCAACAAGGCTGCCAAATCCGGCGCCAAAAAGGTCGAGCTATACGACCGCACGACGGATCGCGTTGAACAGCACGACGTCTCGGCGCAACATCCGGACGACGTCGAGCAGAAGATCGCGACACTCGTTCAGTGGATCGATGCTCAAAACAAGATCCGCGCCGTCATCGGTCACACCGGCACGTCTCAGTTGGACCAGCGGACACTTGAGCAACTCCGCAGTCTCGGCTACCTCGGTGGTCCGTGAACGGAAGTCTACGCTGGGCCTGCGCGATTGTTCTTTGCGGCTGTTTATCTGCCTGCACATCCTTCCACCATGCAACGCCTGCTCGGAGTCTGATCATACTCGGCATCGATGGCATGGACCCCACTTTCGTTGAACGTCACTGGGACGTTCTGCCAAACCTCGCTAAGCTCCGCGATCAAGGCTACTTCGGACGCCTCGCCACCACGAACCCCCCGCAGAGCCCAGTTGCGTGGTCATCCTTCATCACCGGTCTCGAACCCGCTGATCACGGCCTCTTTGATTTCGTTCAAAGAAATCCGCGGACGCTAACGCCTTTCTCGTCAATCACTCGGACCGAAGAACCACGCTGGACGCTTCCAATTGGTCCTTACACCCTTCCACTGTCTACCTCGCGCGTGGTATCTCTGCGCAAGGGAACTCCCTTCTGGCAAACGCTCGCCAACAAAGGAATACCGGTCACCATCATGCGCATGCCGACAAATTATCCGCCTGTCGATGTAGGCAAAGCGCTTTCAGGTATGGGGACGCCGGACATGCGCGGCACACTTGGCACGTTCACGTTCTACACCGACGATCCTGAAGAACTCTCCTATTCTGTTTCGGGTGGGCGCATAGTGAAGATTCGCCTTCACGAAGGTCACACCATACTGCCAATAGAAGGTCCGCCGAATTCGCTTCGCAAAGATCAGCCGTATACTTCCGTGAACTTGGTCGCTGATATTGACCGTGATGCACCGGTTGTCCGCTTAACTCTTGGCGACGATCAGACAATCCTCCGCGAAGGTGAGTGGTCCGATTGGATGACCGCAGATTTCACCTTGGTTCCGCATCTCTCTTCGGTTCGCGGCATGTTCCGAATCTTCGTCAAGCAACTTCATCCACGCTGCGAGATTTACGTTTCGCCGGTCAATATTGATCCGTTCTCGCCCGCTCTTCCCGTCTCAGCCCCACCGCAGTGGGTGCGCACTCTCGCCGAGGAAATCGGTCCGTTCTTCACACTTGGCATTCCGGAAGATACATCGGCCCTCCGCCAACACGTCTTCACGCTTCCCGAGTTCTTGTCTCAGTCTCAGCTCGTCTTTGACGAGGAGCGAAAGCTCTTCAAGTATTCGCTTCGGCACTTCTCTGGCGGTCTACTCTTTTTCTATTTCTCCTCCATTGATCAGAACTCGCATGTTTTGTGGGGCCACCATGATACTGAGCTTCTGAACGTCTACCGTGAGGTCGACGAATGCGTTGGCGAAGTGCGCCGAGCGTTTCCTTCAACTCCGCTGATGATTCTTTCCGATCATGGCTTCACCACTTTCGATCGCGCTGTCCATCTGAATACCTGGCTGAAAAACCGAGGGTTCCTCAACCTCACGAGGCAGCCTGGTCATGACACGACCCTGGACGCAATCGATTGGCCTTCAACTGAAGCCTATGCGCTTGGCCTAAATGGCTTGTACCTAAATCAGAAAGGCCGCGAAGGGAAGGGAACTGTCGCGGTAGGTGAACAAAGCCGCGCACTGGTTGCTAATCTCCGCGATCAACTTCTTGCTTGGCGCGATCCGATCAATGGGCGTCAGATCGTGGAGTCGTTGTACCAGATTCATGCTTCACCCCAGAATACGGACGTGGCTCCTGACTTGATTGTCGGATATGCAAGGGGTTACCGAGGGTCGTGGGTCACAGCCTTGGGTGGCACATCAGCGTCGGAACTTGAGGACAACACCGATGCCTGGATCGCCGATCACTGCATCAATCCCGCCGACGTACCGGGAGTTCTATTTACAAGCCTGCCGGTAACGTTAAAGCCTGCAGCTCTACACGACGTTACGTCATTCGTCCTAGCGTTTTTTAGTCAAGCTCCCTAGAAAAGTTGTTATATGCTTCTTAGCGGCAATAAGAGAACTTTTAAGTCGAAAGGAAATTCCGACTGATGGCCATCACTCGCAGAACGGCGCTAGGCATCCTCGCGGGGACAGCCCCGGCAGTGTTACTCAAGAAGGGGAGAGCCGCAGAGACCCCTTCGCTCGATATAGCAAGCGGACCTTATCAAGGTACGCGAGAGTCGCTGTCCAAATACCGCGCCCCCGATTGGTTCCGCGATGCCAAGCTTGGACTCTGGGCGCACTGGGGACCACAGTCAGCGCCGGAGCAGGGAGACTGGTACGCCCAACGCATGTATCTCGAAGGGAGCCCCGACTACAAATGGCATGTCGAGCATATTGGTCATCCCTCGAAGCTCGGCTACCAAGCCGTCATACCAACCTTTAAAGCCGAGAAGTGGGATCCCGAGCACCTGATGGACCTTTATGTCAAGGCTGGTGCGAAGTACTTCGTGAGCATGGGTGTGCATCACGATAACTTCGACATGTGGAATTCGAAGTATCAGCCACGCTGGAACGCGGTGGCTGCCGGTCCACATAAGGATATCGTCGGTACCTGGCGCGACGCGGCTCGCAAGCGCGGCTTACGATTCGGCGTTAGCGAACACCTGTCTAATAGCTTCGATTGGTTCGCGGCTGCACACCGAAGTGACAAAGAGGGCCCGTACGCTGGAGTTCCTTACGACGGAAACAACCCAGAGTACGCCGATCTCTATCACAGTTACAAAGACTTGCCGGCCGACTTTGCGCAAACCGTAAAGCCGATGGACCGCAACGCACCCGACTCATGGAAGCTTCAATACTTTCGTCGGATCAAAGACCTAATCGATCAACATCAGCCCGACTTACTTTATACAGACGGTGCGATTCCATATGAAGAATATGGACTCTCGTTGGTGGCGCACCACTACAACGTGAGCGCGAAGCGCCATGGCGGCCATGTGGAGGCGATTTACAACAGCAAACGTAAAGAAGACTGTGCCGAGGGAACCTGTACGCTCGACTTAGAACGAGGCATCGTGGATAAGATCTGGGAGGATCCTTGGCAGACCGATACTTGTATCGGCGAATGGCACTACAAAGCTGACGTCACATACAAAACCCCGAAGCTCATCGTCGACATGCTTGTGGATATCGTAAGCCGTAACGGTAACTTACTTTTGAACTTTCCCTTGCCCGGTAGCGGACAGCTGGATGACCGTGAGCTCAGCGTCTTGTCCGGCTTCACTAATTGGATGTCGGTAAACCATGAGGGCATCTATGCTACTCGCCCCTGGAAGCTCTATGGCGACGGCCCCAGCATGATGCCGCAAATGCAGCGGCCCGGCAGGATGGGCTTCAATGAGCGCGGACGTAAGGATCTAACTCCCGACGACATCCGGTTTACGACCAAAGGAAACACTTTATACGCTTTTGTCATGGGCTGGCCGCAACAGCAAGCCGTGATAAAACCACTGGCGTCAAACAGCCCGCAGCAGCCCGGCAAGATCCACAATGTCGAGATGCTGGGCCACCAAGGCAAGCTGAAATGGACCCAAGACGGGGCAGGGCTCCATGTCGATATGCCCGCCGAGAAGCCTTGCGACTATGCCGTAACCTTGAAGATCGCGCTTGCATAAATCTCTACGAGAGCACCCTGGAATCGCGCGAATTGGGACTCGGAGAAGTTGCACCCGCTCTGAGCGAACTGGTTCCTCCGACCATTGAATTTGCTGCACGGCTGCCTGCAGACGGAGTATGACCACGAGTTCAACTAGGCGGCAAGTAGTTCGATATTGACTCGCGGCGAAACCCGTGATACGTTCTGTATTCTAATGTAAACGCTTGCTTAGTTGCAAGCGGATCAGGAGCGTTCACTGTGGAACGAAAAGTAAACAGTCTTTTCCGCCTTTTATTACTCGTATCCGTTTCTTCCCTTTTCAGTATTCCGATTTTGTTCGGGCAGGCTGACCAGGGCGCAATCACCGGTACGGTCAAAGATTCAACTGGAGGTGTGATCCAAAACGCAAAGGTTTCTCTTACAAACGAAGGCACTCAGTTCCAATTGCAATCAACTACGGATCAGGCCGGTGTTTACACATTCGAGCCTGTCAAGATTGGCAGTTATACGCTGCAGATTGCAGCGCCGGGATTTCAGACTCAGACCCAGAATGGATTAGAGTTGCACGTGGCAGAACGGCTCGGGTTGAATGTTACGCTTCAGCCCGGAAGTCAAGAGCAGAACGTCGTAGTCACCGCCGAGGCGGCGCCATTGTTACAGACTGAGGATGCCTCCACAGGGCAGACGTTTACAACCCAACAGATTAACGACACGCCCCTGAACGGCCGCAATTTCGTGTTTATTGCACAACTGAGCGCAGGAGTTGCAGCTTCGAACGGTTCCCGGGGCCAAGGGAATGGCGATTTTGTGGCGAACGGAACACGCTCTACTCAGAACAACTTCATTCTTGATGGAGTGGATAATAATTCGAACGCGATCGATTTTTTGAAGGGCGCCAGTTACGTCGTACGGCCTCCGCCGGATGCTCTTCAGGAATTCAGAGTTCAAACCGCAGACTTCAGCGCCGAATTTGGTCACTCAGCCGGGGCTGTTGTAAATGCAAGCATCAAGTCCGGAACGAATAATTATCATGGCAATCTCTGGGAGTATCTTCGAAATGATGTTCTTGATGCGACTGACCTGTTCTCGACGACCAAAGGAAAATACCGTGAGAACCAGTTTGGCGGAACGTTCGGCGGGAAGATCATCCGAAATAAGCTCTTCTTTTTCGTAGACACAGAGGCGAACCTAATTCGGCAAGGGCAATCGGCATCCTTCTACAGTGTGCCGACGGCCCTTGAACGACAGGGTAATTTTTCGGAGTTGCTAAATACAAGCCTCACCAGCAATGCGCAGCCGATAAGACTTTTCGAGCCAGGCAGCGCGGGTACGGTGCCGCTGACTTGCAACGGCCAAGCGAACGTGTTTTGCGCAAGTCAAATTGACGCAGCAGCTTCAAAGCTGCTCAGTCTATATCCGCTTCCGAACGCGAACGGCGGACGAACTTACAATAACTTCGTTGCACAGCCCACTAATAGTGACAACACAAACCAATTTGACATTCGCGTTGATTATGACCTGAGCCAAAAAGATCAGATGTTTGCGCGCTATAGCTGGTCGAACGAGAACCGCCTTAATCCTCCGCCGTTCGGTCCAGGCGATGGCGGTGGCTATAACACGGCGTTAAATTACGGACAAAATGGAGCCTTCAGTGAGACCCATGTGTTCTCACCGAGTTTGGTTAATGAGTTCCGGGCGGGTTACAATTGGGGTCACTTTGACCAATATCAGGCTAACTACAACACCAATATCGGCGCCAGTACCGGGGCTAACTTAGTTCCGTTTCAAAGCACAAACGGCGGTCTGCCGAACTTTACTATTGGTGGATTCAGTGCGCTAGGCTCAGCTTGGTTTCTGCCCTCCGATGAATTTGAAAATGTCTTCCAAATACTAGACAACGTAACGAAGGTGGCCGCCAACCACACCGTCAAGGTGGGAGTTAGCTTTCAGCACATCCGATACGCTACATTACAACCGAATACGGGCCGTGGTGCGTTAACCTACGACGGGAAATTCACAGGGATCCCCGGCGTTCCATTTACCGGTTTCGGAGGGGCTGATTTCCTCGCCAACTCGATGGATAGCGCAAACTTATCCAGTGTTTCTCCCAATCAGAATCAACGCTGGTATGACGGCGCTTATATTCAGGACGATTGGAAAGTAAGCTCCCGTCTGACCCTGAACATCGGACTGCGTTACGACTATTATCAACAACCGTATGAAAAGCACGACCATGATGCTTTGTTCTATAATACCGGTCCGTACGTGCCGGGCGGTGGATCCGGGGTGTATCTCTTGCCGACGTCTCAGAAGAACGTCGTACTGTCGCCACAGTTCCTAAATATATTGACGAAGGACAACATACAACTTAGATACACGTCCGATAGGTCGCTTATACAGTCGCAGAAGACCAACTTTGCGCCTCGATTTGGCATCGCGTACCGGGCTACCTCAAAACTGGTAATCAGGACGGGCTTCGGACTGTTTTATGGCGGTGCAGAAAATCTTGGTAACTACCCAAATCTGGCGGTTAACTACCCTTACGACATAGAGTCAAGCTATCTAAGTGGAAGTTGCGGTGTAGCAGGCGGGGTGCCCGCTTGTCCGACAAACGGAATTACGCTCGAAAATGGGTTCGCCGGGACAAACGTGTTTGCAACCCCCCAGTTACGCGGAGCCGACCCGCAATCTAAGACGATGTATACCGAGCAATACAACTTCACGACTGAATACGCGTTGCCCGGAAACATGAGCGCCACGCTTGGTTACGTTGGGAACGTTTCCCGTCATCAACCCGTGGTAGTTTTCCTTAATGGATCGGCTGCGCTGGTGGGTCCTGGGGTTAGTACGATTCCGTATCAGCCGTTTCCAGATCTGGGCGGTATTGGGTACATCTCAGATGCTGCTATCGGGAGTTACAACTCCTTACAAGCGTCTCTCCAAAAGCGCTTTTCAAAAGGGCTATCGTTTATCACTACATACACCTGGGCCCATTCGCTTGACGATGCAAGAGAACCGCTGCCCAGCAACGGCGATGGTGGGAATCGGAATTATGAGTTATTCGGTCTCCGTCCGGATTACACCAATTCGCCCTTTGACGTTCGTCATCGTTTCACCTTGACGGGTACTTATGACTTGCCGTTCGGGAAAGGTCGCGCTTACTTAAATCAGGGCGGTCTGGCAGATATCTTCTTAGGCGGCTGGGCTCTTACTCCTACCTTCCAGGCACAGACCGGTCAGCCTTTTACCGTAAATTCGAGTACGGGAACAGTGAACGGAGCAGGCGCGTTTCCTTACTTAGTGGGCGACCCATACAAGGGTGGCGGTACTCCCAACTCCACTAATCCTGGAATCACCTGCCCAGCGACGGTCCACAATGCTAATAACTGGTACAACCCATGTGCATTCGCGAATCCAGCTCAAGCGAACGTCATTCCTGTAGGGACAGTTATTACGTCACCAACTGTTGCCGCTGCTTACATCGGCAGTGCTCGTAACCAGCTTATGGGGCCGGGGTTCTTCCAGCTCAACTCTTCTCTCTTCAAGAATTTCAATTTCACTGAGAGGCAGTTCCTGCAGTTCAGGGCGGACATGTTTAACCTCACAAATACGCCGAGCTTGGGCCAGCCTAACGGAGGACTGGGCACCAATGGTGGACAGATTACCAGCACGCGCTTCCTAGGTAATTACACGCCAAACGCGAGGTTTTTCCAATTCGCTTTGAAACTCTACTTTTAGGCTTTCAGCGGCCAGGAATCTGCTGTTTACTTTTTGGAACGGTATTGGCTTGGGGAAGTCAGGCGACGGTAACTTCCTCTGACCAGCCCGTCTTGGCCTCAGCGCTAGCAGCCTACAACCAGGGCGACACTCAGAAGGCAGAAATTCTGCTTCGAGACCTCGCGCAGCATTATCCGAAAAACTTCGAAGTAATTGAGACGCTCGGTTTGATCTATTCAGAACGCGGAGACTTTAACCGGGCGCTTCCTCTATTGAACACGGCTTGTCGAGTGAATGTCCCCTCACCGGAGGCGGCCGCAAATCTCGGCTCAGTTTACCTCCAACTCAAGCGCCTTCCCGAGGCTCTGGCGTCCCTGCGAAGAGCAGTCGAGCTAGATCCTAAGAACGGTCAGACGCAATCAAGTTATGGTCAGGCTCTCATGCTGGCCAAGCGTCCTCAAGAAGCAGCCAAGGCATTTCAAGCTGCTGCTAAGGCTGATCCAAGTAATGCTGACGTTCTTTATAATTTGGCCTTGGCGACCTACAGCGTCGGAGATGCACACCAGGCGGAGACGATACTAGCCGGTATACCCGTGCAGTCTCGTTCAGCGCAGGTTGAATCACTTTGTGGGGACGTGGAGGAAAAGTTAGGGCACTTTGATTCGGCGCTAGCCTGTTTCCAAGCCGCTGCGAGATTAGACCCGAGCGAAACCAATCTGAACAACTTAGGTGCTGAGTTGCTGAAGCATTGGTCATTCGACGCAGCCATCAAAGTCTACGAATACGGCGTCTCACAACATCCTTCCAGCGCTCGCCTGCAATATGAATTAGGAATTGCCCGTTACGGAAACAATCAGTTCGAAGAAGCGGCTCTTGTATTTTCTCGTCTGGCCGCTTCCAGTCCTGATGACGCGCGTTACGCAAAGCTACTCGGCTGGTCTTGCACCGCGATCAAAGGTGGAACGCGCGAGACTTGCCGGAGTGTAGTGACCTACGCACAATCGCATCCGGAAAACGTGGCTGCGGGTGAAGCCGCTGCGGCGATCATTTTGGCGGAACATGATTCGGATCGATTCCAGGTTGCCCGAACCTTGCTTCAAGCAGCGATGTTAAAGGACCCCCAGTCGGCGGATGTTTACTACCGAATGGGTATTCTTGATCAAGAGCAGGGAAAATGGCAACAAAGCGTTCTAATGTTGAAGAGATCTGCCGCATTACGCCCTAATTACTCAAAAGTGCATCTCAGGCTGGCCCTCGCTTACTCGCATTTAGATTCTAAGGGAAACGCGCATGAAGAGGCGGACCTTCAAAGGAGGATACGGGCTGCCGAGGATGCCGAGATGGAGGCCCGACGCAGAGATATAAAAACATTCGTGCTGGACATGAAATAACCCCGGTAGTAAACTTCTTGGGGCTACCTTCTATCTCATGACTCTACTATCTCGCCTGCCTTTCAGTTGTCTTATTATCTTGTGCTTCACGTGCCCATCGCTGAGTATTGCTCAGCAATGCAATTGCGGCACTGCACCTCATCATCCGTTAGCCAAAGATCTCGGTGACCTGCATCCGGGTGACTATTGGATCTACTCTGTGAGTGGAAGCATAACTCCTCCTCCCTCACCACAGGCGCCCCCTGGAGCTCTTCCCTTAGGCGGAATCATCATCAATGAAGTCGAGACTTTGCCGTTTCAGGGTAAGCCGACTCTTGCGCTTGTGGCCACCCAAAACCTAACTGTTGCGGGGGCATCGCTATTTGGGACAAGTACAGCGCCTAAAGGCATCTTCTATCTTGATCAAAATGTGATAACTCGGGACGTATTTGTCATTGGAGATAACCTCGGGCCCGGTGGGACGGATCGAGTCGCTCTACAGCCGCAGGTTTTTTACCCCGGCAAGTGGTCGACCAGCACTGCTTACAGTCACACCGTCGACTGGAAATCGGGCGCCACAACCGAACTGAGCTTAAGTGTTTCGGGCTCTGAACGAGTTACTACAGCCATTGGTGATTTTGACGCATGGGCAGCGCCGACGGGCAGCGTCGAATCGATCGGCGCCGTGAATGTCGGGACCGACTGGTGGACACCTCAACTCGGTGCGCCGGTGAAGTTTGACACGGTCACTACGCTTCCGAACGGCGGTAGGAACCACGTAATCGGGACCTTGATGAAATCGAATCGAGTACCGTCTTTGTACCCAGTCATCGCGGCCGACTTAAATCATCCGCGAGGATTGGCCTTCGACCAACAAGGCTCGTTGTGGTTTACGGAGGCCGGCAGAGGAGGACCGGGTCCTTGTGTCGGCTCGGCTACGGGCGGTGTACAGTGTTTCGGCCAAACGGGGCGTGTGTCACGGATCCGCGAGGGGCAGCGAGAGATACAGCCGATCATCGGCGATCTTGGCTCTCTTGCAACGCCGCTTATAGACCAAGCAACAGGACCGAATGGCATTACGTTCAGAGATGGCGTACCGTTTGTGCTGATCGGTAACCCGGGCACGGAGGCCGTCACGAAGCAACTTGGCGCGTTTCAGAAAGATGCTGGCATCCTCCTCTCGCTTCGACGCGAAGAACCGGACCAAGAGAACCAAGGTAAGTCGGTGTGGTCGGCTCAGACTCTTGCTGACCTAAGTAACTTCGAGTTTGTTTACCGCCCTGACAACTTATTCAATTTGGACGGAACTCCGCGAGCAGAAAGCAATCCATTCGGAATTGCAAGCGCGGGTGACCAGCTTTACGTTACTGACGCAGCCGGACACACGGTTCTTCAAGTGTCGCGGACAGGCAATCTGTCGGTCGTTGCTGTGTTGCCACCCCAATCGATTGACAAACCGGCATTTCCGGGCGGCCCTACTCCGGTGAATGTAGACTCGGTGCCGACCGCACTCATTGCTGCTCCCGACGGCAATGGGTTGTTAGTGGCTGACTACACAGGTTACCCCTTCTTTCCCGGATCTTCGCGCATATGGCGAGTAAGTCAAGATCATGCGCCGCAACTGTTCGCAATAGGGTTTACTAATCTGATCGGACTTTCACCGGCGCGAGATGGTGGTGTTTATGCGCTGGAGATGACGAGCAGAGGATACTTGTCGGGCGACCCTGCAGGGGACGTAGTTTACATCTCGCTTTCAGGCCAGCGGAAGACTGTTGTGTGCCGAGGTCTCATCTATCCGACCGGTATCGCTACCGGTCCGAATGGCGATGTCTTTGTTTCAAACTATGGAGTTATTCCTGGTCACGGGGAAGTCGTTCGAATCAGCTCGTTAACTAATAGCAGTTCAAACTGCCAGGAGTAACTGGCCCGTCAGCGGCCTCGCCGTTTGGCGAAGCCGATTATTGCTGCAAAGGCAAGCCCCGCCAACGCACAAGTGCCTGGCTCTGGTGTGGCTGTTAAGGACGCTGAATTCAGAGCACCTACTGGGGTAGAAGGGCTATGGGCGACGGGGTAGTCTTCGTTGTAGTTCCCGAGTGTCAGATTGAACATCAGCCCTGCTCCGTTCTGCAAAACCAGCGGAGTGACGGCGTTATCTGAGCAGTTTCCACCAGTGCCCTGGAGGCATACACCCGAGCCGTAACCAACTCCCCAATACCCGCCGAAGGTTGTCGGCGTGATCTTAGCAGCCGTGAAGTTGGGAGAGGATGAGAGAAAGTCACCTATGATGCCCGCACCATCTTTAGGCGGATTTTGCAATATCCCGACGCCATAGTGACCGGGTGTGAAGCTGTTCTGATCAAAGATTGCGACTGATATGCCGGCCAGAGGATTGGCGCCGATCGTCTCAATGCTATACATCATCCCGCCAATACTAATGGTGGCTGAAGATGGATCGTAAGCGCGAAACCCAGCAAACGGCCCGTGAAGTGGTGGAGCAAGATTAGGACTACTTGTATCGAACCAGGCGTTAATAGTAAAGGCAGTGGATGAGGCAAAATAGCTCGGGCTCGACTGCAATGCCGGGTTTAGAGCATCTTGCGAATTTAACATCCCGCTATAAGTAAGCTCCAGCTGCGCCGCCGGCGCACGGTTGGGAGTCATAGCCACTAACAAGGCCACGGCCCCCGTTGCTATTCCTAGCCGACGCCACGACCGGAACAGTTGATCTTTCTTCTTCATACGTACACTCTCCTGGTATTCGTCCGATATTTAAATATGACTTGCCCCGGTATGTTATCAGGTCGCCCCGAGTACCGGCATAACACCTTAGGTCTAGGGCAGATCTGAGCTGTCCACCACAGAATCGGAGAGGACTATTCCTGAGCGTCCACTATTCGGAGAGGAATGCTCCGCTACTTCTCGGATTTGTTCGCAACGGACTTTCTGCCACATGGCGTCTGCATGCGTTGGCAACCGGGAGTCTTATGGCTCCACGTTGTCTCTGACGCTTTCATAGCCCTTTCATACCTTTGTATTCCTGTGCTGCTGATTATGGTGGCGCGGAAGCGCAAAGACGTGCCATTTCATTGGATGTTCCTTGCTTTTGGCACCTTCATCCTGGCCTGTGGAGCCACTCATGCGCTGGGGATCGTGACGCTCTGGATCCCGATCTACCGATTGGACGGACTAGTCAAAGCGATCACGGCATTGGCGTCCGTTTTGACAGCGGTCTGCCTGGCAGGCCTTTTCCCGACATTGCTGAAAATTCCCACCGCGACCCAGTTGGAAGAAATGAACCGCGCGTTAGCTGCCGAGATCGCCGAGAAGGAGAAATTCGCGCAGGCATTGCAGGCTTCAAAGGACGAACTGAAAAGTAGGGTCGACGAGCAGACGATAGAGCTTACTCAAGTCAACGCGATGCTGGAAGGAAATATCGAGGCTGAGAAACGTACGTCGAGGTTGCTGAGAGAGCGGGAAAGACAGTTCAAGCTGGCGTGTGACTTCGGGCAGGTTGCGACGTGGACGTGGGATCTGGATAGCGGCCAGTTTGATACGAGTTCAACCACGAGCGGCGATCACCGCGTCAATGATGGGTACCTTGTTGCTGTCCATCCAGAAGATCGCCAACTGGTACTCGAACGCTTCGAGAACGCACGCCAAAGCGCCAGCGATTTTGATGTGGAGTACCGAACTCTGGGCCAGGACGGGAGCATTCTATGGAAAGCTGTTCGAGGCTCGGTAGAGCGAGGCAAGGACGGCCATTGTGCTCGGATGACGGGTGTGAACATCGATATTACGGCGCGTAAGGAAGCGGAGATAGCATTTGAGGAAAGCGTAAAGCAGTTTGGGGTCTTAGCTGACACAATTCCGAACTTAGCGTGGATGGCCAACGCGGACGGATTTATCTTCTGGTATAACCGCCGCTGGTATGAGTACACCGGCACTACATCGGAACAGATGGAGGGATGGGGATGGCAATCTGTTCACGATCCTAATCACTTACCGATTGTCATGGAGCGCTGGCAAGCTTCGATCCGTACGGCAAGGCCTTTTGAAATGGAGTTCCCGTTACGTAGCGGAGAGGGCGCTTTTTATTGGTTTCTTACGCGTGTTACGCCCGTCCTGGATGGGCAGGGAAGTGTGGTCCGTTGGTTTGGCACTAACACCGACGTCAACGAAATAAGACGGGTCAGGGAAGCACTCCGCGAAAGCGAAAGTCAATTCAGGCAAATGGCAGACGCTTTGCCTCAGCTGGCGTGGATTGCGGATGCAAATGGATCGGTTCTCTGGTTCAACCAGCGCTGGTATGAGTACACCGGCTCGACTTCAGAACAGTCATTAGGAACCGCTTGGGGCCAGTACTTTGATCCGGACTTCTTAGGTTCACTCGTCCGACGCTGGCAACATAGCCTCGAAACCGGTGAAGACTACGAAATTGAATACGTGATCCGCAGATTCGACGGATCCTCGCGGTGGTTTCTGGGACGCGCACAGCCGGTTCGCAGCGATGATGGCTCAATTGTGAAATGGTTCGGTACGTGTACGGACATTGAAGAATATAAGCGAGCGGAAGCCGAGATTCACAGTTTGAATGAAAACTTGGAGCAGCGCGTCGCTCACCGCACCGAGCAATTAGCGTTAGCCAACGAGAACCTCGCTGAAACCAGAGCGAAACTTCAAGCCATTCTGGATTCCGCCACAGGTGTGTCCATCATTGCCACGGACACCGACGAGATCATTCGCATCTTCAACACCGGTGCTGAGAGGATGCTCCAGTACTCTGTGGACGAAATGGTCGGCGTTCATACGCCGGAGATACTTCACACCGAAGTGGAATGGCAACAATTGGCGGCCCTGAATGCGATGCTAAGCCGGCCTGTCGAAGACCTCGAATCGAGCTCTGAGCGGGACAAACTAGCGGCTGATCATGGGAGAGAGTGCACGTACATCCGAAAAGATGGTTCAGCGATTAGCGTCTACCTGACAGTCAGTAAAGTCAAGAATAGTGCTGGGGCCTTCACGGGATTGTTGGGCATCGCCACCGATATCTCTGCCCGCAAGGTTCTTGAGATAGAGCTTCGAGAGAACAATGAGAAGCTCCAACTCGAAAGTGATCGCGTTGTCGAAGCAAACCGGGCGAAGAGCGCGTTCCTTGCTGCCATGAGCCATGAAATCCGCACACCTATGAATGCGATTTTAGGCATGTCCGACTTGCTTTGGGAAACGGAACTCGATGAGGAGCAGCGGAAGTATGTAGAGGTATTTCGTCGCGCTGGAAAGGGTCTGTTGGTGCTGATCAACGACATACTCGATCTGTCGAAAATCGAGGCGGGTCATTTCGAACTGGACCGCGTGGAGTTCGACCTTGAGGATGTGATTGACCGGAGTATCGAACTGATCGGGCCGAAGGCATACTCCAAAGGCATCGGCCTTCTCAGCCATATTGCATCCGACCTGCAGACCAGCCGAATCGGGGACCCAGCACGGCTGCAACAGATATTGGTCAACCTGCTTGGAAATGCAGTGAAGTTCACGGCGAAAGGACAGGTTGTGCTCTCAATTGTGCAGCGTGATTCTGCGTGGATTGAGTGCTCGGTGTCTGACACCGGGATTGGGATTGCTCCGGAGAAGCAGAAGAGCATCTTTGACGACTTCACTCAAGCCGATCCCGACATTACTCGGCGGTTCGGAGGTACCGGGCTAGGACTCGGAATTTCGCGAAGACTCGTTACGCTCATGAGCGGGACGCTGACCGTCGAGAGCACGCCAGGCTTAGGAAGCACGTTCCGTTTTAGTGCTCAATTTCCACTCGGACCGCAAAAGACGCGCAATGCTAACCGAGCTTTAGAGGGGTTACACGGACGCCGGGTCTTGGTGGTTGAGGGCAATTCTGTAGATGCGTCCATCCTGCGAGAGACTCTCAGTGCTTGGGGTATGAATAGCTCTGAATTCCCAACGGCAGAGCAGGGGGCGACTGAGTTGGCGAGGGCTTCTTCTTCAAACGAGCTTTATGACTTGATCCTGCTTGACCGTCAATCGCACCGTGACCCAGAGTGCCACGGACTTTTAGCGCTCCGAGGTGCCGGGCCAGGGATCCCGATTGTCATACTGAGTTCCGATTTCCGTCCAGGGGACGCTTCGAATTGCCGTTTGCTAGGAGCGTCAGCATATGCTGTGAAACCGGTGAGGCGGGCGGAACTCTTGAAGCTGATTTGCGCTGCTCTTGAAACTCCCCCGCCGAAAAACCAGGAAAGGTATCTCGACCAAGGCAGAACCCCAACACGGCTTGAGGAGTCTTCCGCCGCCCTTCGAATATTGATTGCCGAAGATTCACCTGACAACTGTGCCCTCGTAAAGGCATATTTAAAAGAAACGCCTCACGTAATCGACTTTGTCGAAGACGGTATGCGGGCCGTCGAGCAGTTCCAATCGCGGAACTATGACCTGATCCTGATGGATATGCAGATGCCGGAGATGGACGGGATGACAGCAACCCGGACTATCCGAGAGATCGAGGCGCAGCAAAACAGAAAGCCCATTCCGATTGTGGCAATCACAGCCAACGCCTTGAACCGTGATGTTGAGACAAGCCGAGAGGCAGGATGTAACGCGCACCTTTCGAAGCCGATTTCGAAAGAGAAACTCATCGGTGCGATCCAGCAATACGGGCCACGAATCCCGAAGAGTGAGGACGCAGCGATTTGGATCGAGGCGCCAGAGGGACTGGAAAAGCTCGTGCCTGATTACCTGGCAAATCGGAAGCAGGAAGCTCAACTGCTATTCGAGTGGATGAAGTCCTCCGACTTCGCGCAGATTCGCCGCGTGGCGCACGATCTGAAAGGTACGGGTGAATCTTTCGGCTTCCCAAATCTGACTCAAATGGGAGCACGAATGGAGAAATCAGCAATGGATGCTGACGTGCCCAACTTAGAACGTCAACTGCAAGAGCTGTCACATTATCTGGACCGGGTTCAGATTCAAGTGCCATCGGAACATCGGCCATGAGAAGTTTCGAGCAGTGTCAGCACCTTCTCCGAAGACATGGAGCAGATCTCCGATCTCGTCGTCTTCGCTAATCGTAATCGCGTCACAGACGTTGCTACTCAGGTGCGTATTGCTGGTACAAGCCGCGAGCGTCGGCGCGGGCTCCTGGATACAGAAGAATTCCATGAAGGTTCCGGGATCTGGATTCTCCCGTGCGAGGCTATTCACACGTTTGGAATGAAGTTCCCGATCGACTCGATCTTCCTGGACAAACGGTTGCGAGTGCGCAGTCTGCGGAAAGGCTTGAGACCGGGTCGCATTGCCTTCTGTCTCGCGGCTCACTCGGTTCTTGAATTGCCGGTAGGCACGATCGAGAAGTCTGGGACTCTGCTTGGCGACCAATTAGATTGCCGGGCTGACACATGAGCCTTCTGCCTATCAGCGTCCAGGTGGCACTCATTGCTCTTGTCCTTGCTGCAGCGGGGTTCGACATCCGGTATAGGCGGATACCGAACTGGCTCAACTTGTCCGGAATCATGCTCGGGTTTGGCTTAAACGTCCTCTGTTTCCAGTGGCATGGAGCAGTGTCATCCGCAAAAGGACTACTGCTGGCTACGGCCGTGTACTTGCCGCTCTATCTCCTGCGCGGGATGGGTGCTGGGGATGTCAAGCTGATGGCGGCAGTGGGCGCACTAGTCGGACCTTCCTACTGGCTGGCGATTCTATTGATAACAGCGTTGGCGGGCGGTGCCGCGGGTGCAGCTTATGCACTTGTGAAAGGACGCTTCTCCGAGACCTGCTGCAATCTCTACTTCCTTATCAAGGATCTTACTCAACTTCGCGCGCCACATAAGACGAATCCGCAGCTCGATTTTCGCAATCCTGCTTCGCTTAGCATGCCGCACGGGATAGTCATAGCAATCGCCTCACTGACGTTCCTGATTCTCGACTTCTCAAAACCAAGGCTGCTCTGGAACTTACTTTCTTAGACTGCCTCAGGCTTTTCTGAAGCCGGATTTCGCGTTGTGGGACGAAATCCTTACGACCTCGTTCACACTCCCCTAATGCATTCCCTTAATCACCCCAATCCGTCCTGACGGATTTGCAAGCTGGGAAGCATACAGAAAGAGGAGAAAAGACATGTTTCACACATTTGTAAATTCATTCTTAAGAGAAGAAGACGGACAGGATCTGGTGGAGTATTCACTTCTCCTGGCGTTCATCGGGTTAGCGGCGACAGCGGTATTGACGACAGTCAAGACGAACATTAACGCGCTCTGGACCAAGGTCAACACGAAACTGACAACCGCAACCGCAGCGGCCAACTAGTTTGCACAGTCGGGGCCGCTCACGTCTGCGGCTCCCGACCTGGTGCTCTTCGTAATAGAAGCTAACTTGCTATGAACCGTCGGTTTGCGTCCGTACTCGTCTTCGCCCTCGTGGTAGCCGCGGCTACAAGCGCGTTAGTCTATCACCTGGTCGTCATTAATGTCGCGGCCGCCTCTCGACGTCCGGTGGCTTCGCAGAAGGTGCTGGTTGCGGCACACACCCTCGTCGTCGGAACACTGATACAAGATGCCGACTTGAGCTGGGTGAACTCTGCCAGCGAGTCTTCCGGTCAAGTCATTACTGATCGGCAGCAAGCGATTGGACGAGGCGTGATCTCGACCATCTACGAAGGCGAGCCAATCTCGTCGGGTCGGCTGGCGCCAAAGGGAGCGGGCGCGGGTCTCGCGGCGATGATCCCGGTCGGTAAGCGGGCGGTAGCTCTAAAAATCGACGAAGTAGTCGGTTTAGCAGGATTTGTAGTTCCGGGTATGCGGGTTGACGTGATCGCGGCGGGGGGCAGCGCTGAATCGGGGCACAACGGCACCCTCTCTCGAACTGTGTTACAAAACATCGAAGTACTTTCGGCCGGTCAGAAAATCGAAAAGACCGCGGAAGGAAAACCGCAAGATGCTCAGGTCGTAAACCTATTGGTCACGCCCGATCAGGCCGAGACATTGAGCCTGGCGAGCAACGAAGCAAAGGTGCAGCTGGTGCTGCGTAATCCGCTCGATACTGAAGAGGCCAAAACTCACGGGACGTCTGTAGCAGCTCTTTTCGGCCAGGAGGTTGCGATCGTTCCCAAAAGCGCTCCGGCCCAGCCGCGTATTCAGCGGCACGTGTCAGCACCCGTCGCCGAAGTCAAACATCCGACGACCACTGTCGAAGTGTTCAGCGGTGTGAAGAAGAGCGAACAAACACTGCAGCAATAACCGACGCCGATGACAAATAAACTGTGGTTTCTGCTCCTCTTCGCTGCGTGCCTACCAGCTTCGATTCAAGCCCAGCAAACAGCACCTTCTGAGCTGTTTGTCGGGATCAATAAGTCGAACGTTCTTGAAAATGCGGTGGGCGTCAAACGCATTTCTGTTGCAAATCCGGAAGTCGCCGAAGCAGTAGCGGTGAGCCAAACCGAAGTATTGATTAATGGAAAAGCGCAGGGTGACACCAGTCTCGTGCTGTGGGACTTAAAAGGCCAGCGGACCATGTTTACGGTCCATGTGACCGTCAACGACTCAAAGCCGGATGCGGTGCGCGCGGAACTGACTCGTGAACTCAGTGGCCAGGATGTCAGCTTTGACTTCAGCCATGGAACCGTCTTTCTTCGCGGTTTAGTGAACGATATCACTGCGGCCGATCGCGCAACGGCGATAGCTTCTACTCTCGGCAAGGTTGTCAATCTGCTGAACGTCAAGATCCCTGAAGCGGAGCCGCAAATTCTACTGAAGGTTCGTTTTGCCAACGTCGACAGAACAGCCGCGCAGCAGCTTGGACTCAACATAGTCAGCACTGGCGCTACAAACACAATCGGCGGCATCACAACCGGACAATTCGGACAGCAGCCGACGTTCGATTTCACAAAGGATCCTTTCACCACGACGTTCAACGATCTTTTGAACGTCTTTCTCCTTCGCCGGGACTTGAACTTGGCGGCTGAAATTCAAGCCTTGGAGCAGAAGCAAGTAGTTCAGATCCTGGCGGAACCAAATCTGCTCACGGTGAGCGGGCGGCCCGCAAGTTTCCTCGCTGGCGGCGAGTTTCCGTATCCGACCCTGCAGGGCGGTGGGGCTGGCGTCGGTCAGATCACAATTCAATTTCGTGAGTTCGGCATTCGGATTCACTTCGAGCCTACAATTACTCCTCGTGGCACAATCCGGCTCGCAGTGACACCCGAAGTCAGCTCGCTTGACTACGCAAATGGATTGACGGTGAGCGGTTATACAGTTCCAGGGCTCGACACCAGGCGAGTACAAACCGAGGTCGATCTGGAGAGTGGGCAAAGCTTTGTGATTGCAGGGTTGCTCGACAATCGAACGACGGAAAATCTTAGCAAAATTCCAGGCCTTGGAGACATTCCGCTTCTGGGCAAGCTGTTCCAATCTCGGACCGTACAGAAGACCAATACCGAACTGCTCGTCCTGGTGACCCCAGAGCTTGTACGGCCGATCCCGTCGGGAGAAAAGCCACCCGCGATGAATATGCCAAAGCAGTTCTTGAAGGGAACAGCGCAGACCGCTCCCCAGAACCCGACAGATAAGACAAACCACCCGCCTTCTAAAACTAGTCTTCCGATTGAAACGTTCAGAAACTGGAATGGACCGCAAGCTGCGCCGGCCAACACCGGTTCGGGAACTGGTATGAGGCCGTTACTGCAATTAAGTCCCCCGCCGAACGACACGCCTGTAACGCCGGTCCCATCCGGACCTAGCGCAAGCCAGTAAGAACCTGCCATGAAACAATCCAGCGTATTACTCGCGCTCGAGGACAACTTGTTGCGGCAGGATATCTCGTACCTGCTCTCAAGAGATGAGACTTCTTCCGTTTCTGAACAGGACCCAAGCGACTGGAAAGGCTTGCTACACCGAGTAGGGCAGGAGCGTCCCGAGATTCTTTTGCTCGAGATGGATGCTATTCGATCCGATCTAACCAATGCTCTACGTGCCATTAAGAAAGCCGGTGGACAAACCAAAATCGTCGCGCTGCACTCGTCAGATGATCCCAAGCTAATTCTTGCTGCGCTCAGGGCCGGTGCAAGCGAATTCGTGCATCCCCCGTTTGCCGATACACTTGCGCCTGCGCTTCAAAGGATGGTCGATCAGCACTCGCATGACAACACCCCGGAGAAGCGAGCCAAGGTGATCGGCTTCTTATCCGCGAAAGGCGGATGTGGAGCGACGACACTGGCTTGCCATATAGCAGCTGACTTGCGGCGTCAGACCGGCAAGCGAGTCCTGCTGGCCGATCTCGATCTGAGTTCCGGCATGGTCGGGTTCTTGATGAAGGTGTCCAGTAATTACTCGGTCCTAGACGCTGTTTCAAATCTATCTAGGCTTGATGAAAGCCTTTGGAAGGCCTTGGTATCAGAGTGGAAACCGGGGATCGACGTAATTCCTAGTCCAGAGGACTTTTCGCATGAAAACGCACCGAGCCGCGACGACTTGCGACAGGTGGTTCGCTTCATGCGCTCGCAGCACGACTGGGTCGTCTTAGATCTTGGGAGAAGCTTCAACGAGATAGCAGCGGCATTATTCGGAGAGCTCGATGAACTCTTTCTGATTTCCGTATTGGAGGTTTCGGCACTTCACGGTCTGAAGGCGATCGCACAAAAGTTGAAGGATCGCGGCGAAGACTTGAACAAGCTTGAACTCGTTCTGAACCGCACTCCCAAGATGATGGACATTACGCAGGAAGAGCTCCAGAAGGTGCTCGGTCGACCGTTATACGCGATGTTGCCCAACGACTATCAAAGCCTCTACGAAGCGTATTCAGCGGGAACGCTACTTCCGCCCAATAATCGATTGGCGCAACAATTTTCGGTGCTCACGACAAAGCTCGCCAAGATCGAAGCGCCGAAGGCCAAGAAGAAGTTTTCGCTGTTCGGATAAGTGGAGATCACTTTCATGTCAGCTCAGCCATTACCGCCCACAGCGACAGAACAGCAGTTAGCCTCGAACCAACGCGAGAGCGTCAACGCCCAGTATGGGGAGATGAAGTTTTCGATTCATAGGAAGCTTCTCGACCGCATCAACCTGGAAGCTCTCTCTTCACGATCAGCAGAGCAAGCGAGGCAAGACATACGGCCTTCCGTAAGTCGCCTCGTCAACGAAGAAAAAACTCCACTCAGTCTGACTGAGAAGGACCAGTTGATTGACGAAATCCTGGACGAAGTGTTCGGGCTCGGGCCGCTCGAGCCTTTGCTTCGGGATCGTACCGTATCCGACATCTTAGTAACTACACCGAAGATTGTATATGTCGAGCGTAAAGGCAAGTTAGAACGAACAAGTATCACTTTCAAAGATGATGCTCACCTGCTTCGCATTATTGAGCGAGTGGTGTCGCGAGTGGGTCGACGTATCGATGAGTCATCGCCAATGGTGGACGCCAGACTGCCAGATGGCTCGCGCGTAAACGCAGTTATTCCTCCGTTAGCTGTCGACGGGCCACTCTTGTCCATACGACGGTTCGGCGGTTCGCCGTTGCAGCCGGTAGACCTGATGCGAAACCAGTCGATCACCGAACCCATGCTGGAATTGCTGAAATGCTGCGTGAAGGCGCGACTGAATATCATCATTTCCGGCGGGACGGGAGCAGGAAAGACAACCTTCCTGAACATGCTTTCAGGCTTCATCTCGCCGAACGAGCGGATCGTAACTATTGAAGATGCGGCCGAGTTGCAGCTTCGGCAACCGCATGTGGCGCGGCTCGAAACCCGCCCCGCAAATATCGAAGGCAAAGGCGCCATCATGCAGCGTCAGCTCTTAATCAATGCGCTTCGAATGCGCCCTGATCGAATCGTTGTCGGTGAGGTCCGCGGTGAAGAAGCCCTCGACATGTTACAGGCCATGAACACTGGTCATGACGGCTCACTCACTACGGTGCACTCCAATAGCCCCCGCGACGCGATCAGCCGCCTTGAAGTGATGGTCAGTATGTCGAACGCCAATATCAGCGTCCGTTCGATTCGTCAGCAGGTTGCATCGGCAGTTGACTTGTTCGTGCAGATCTCGCGCATGAGCGACGGTTCTCGCAAAGTCACATACATCACCGAGTGTGTAGGCATGGAAGGGGACCTAGTCACGACACAAGATATCTTCCTATTCGAGCGGGCCGGGATCTCGAAAGACGGGCGAGTTATGGGCCGTTTCTCCGGGACTGGCGTGCGCCCGAAGTTTAGCGAGCGATTGAAGGCAGCCGGCATCGAACTTGCGTCTAGCATCTTTCAAAGCTCCCTCGAGGTCCGCTAAATCATGATTCTGTTCGGCGGGATTTTCGTGGTCATCTTCCTGGTGATTCTGCTTTGCGTAGGCCTGGGGCAAGCATTCCTGGTCTCCCAGCAGAAAAATCAGATTCGCAACATGCTTAAGCGTGCGGACTCGGTAGCGATTAAGCGCGGGCCGGATTTTCTGAAAACCGAAGTCCAGGAAGACTCACTTTCGAAGACCCTAAATAACATCAAAGCTTTGGATCGTGTGACTGCACTGCTTGAGCAGTCGGGGTTGGATTGGACTCTCGGCAATTTCGTCATTTTTACAACCGTTGCCGCCATAGTTGGAGGCTTTATTGGTTTCATCCTGCCACCGCTTTCACAAAGCCCGATATCTGTCGCTCCGGTCGCCCTAATCACCGCATCTCTACCTTTGATGATCGTCCTTCGTAAGCGATCAAAACGCCTGGCGCAATTCGACGAACAGTTTCCGGAGGCGTTGAATTTCCTCTCGCGCTCTATGCGCGCCGGCCACGCCTTTTCGATAGGACTCGAGATGCTGGTTGCCGATTCCGCAGAACCGTTGAGCTCAGTTTTTCGTCTGATGCTAAACGATCTCCACCTGGGTTCAACGCTGGAATCTGCGATGGGGAAGCTGGTGACCAGTGTTCCCATGATCGACGTCCGCTTCTTTGTTTCCGCCGTTTTGCTCCAACAAGGAACTGGGGGTAACCTAAGCGAAATCCTTGACAGCATGGCAAAGATCATGCGCGAGCGTTTTCGGTTGCGAGGTCAAATCAAAGCGGCCAGCGCGCACGGGCGGGTTACTGGAATGATTCTCGCAGTCATGCCGGTTATTGTCGCCGTTATTATGTTCGTGGTTTCCCCTGATTACTTACTGGTTCTTGCGCGTGATCCGGATGGAAAGAAGCTGGTGATAGGAGCTTGTATTGCTCAATTGGTCGGCTTCTTTTGTATTCGCAAGATCGTCAATATCAAGGTTTAATTTACATGTTACTGGTTCCCTTCGTGATTTTGTTTCTCGTCATTGCCTCTGCTATTGCCACGTTTGGATATGTTAGATTTGCCAAACCCGCCAGTATCCTTGATCGCCTCGCAACAGTGACTGAGGCGCATGTGGTAAGTGCCGACCCGGAATCACTTGAAGGCGAGTCGGCCACCGGCATCCCCAAAATTATTGGCGCCTTTGGCCGGCTTCTTCCTTACTCGCCCAGAGACGTTGCTGTTATGAAGCGTGAATTGGGCGCAGCGGGTTTTCGTTCGACCTCCGTGGCCTATACATATCTCGGGATCAAGTTGCTTGCCTCTGTCTCGTTGCTAGTTATTGCTCTGCTTGTCCGAGACAGCATTTCTGGAAACTCCCTTAACCGGCTTCTGATACCAATCTCGTCAGCTATTGGGGGCTTCCTCGCACCAGGCCTCGTGCTTGGATTTCTGGTCAAGGCGCGGCAAGAGAAAATCAGGTTTGCCCTGCCGGACGTCTTGGATCTGCTCGTCATCTCGACCGAGGCGGGCTGTGCACTCGACAAAGCTCTCATCAACGTAAGCCGAGAATTTACAACCTTTCATCCCGAAATCAGTGAGGAACTAACGCTGGTCAACATGGAAATGATGGCTGGCGGCAGTCGCATAGAAGCCTTGCGAAACTTTGCAATCAGGACGGGAGAGGAAGAACTAAAGAAGCTTGTTGCCATTCTTATCCAAACTGATCGCTTCGGCACGAGCATCGCAGAGGCTCTGAGAACACAGTCCGATTTCATGCGGGTTCGCCGCCGTCAAATTGCAGAAGAGAAGGCTGGCAAAGTAGGCGTGAAGCTTGTCTTCCCTATTTTCTTCTTCTGTATGCCTTCGCTGATGATTATCGTGGCCGGGCCGGGAATGCTGCAGCTGTTTAAAAACTTGCTTCCGGCCTTGGCCAATGTCTAAAGACAAGGTGCGAGGTTTCCCTGGTACCGCGCACATATTTCTCGAAGTCCTAACAGCCGAAAGCTCCACGACTCGAAGTCTTCAAGAAAGGAGATCAAATGGATAACACAATTGTTCAAGGTTTAATCTGGGTTGCAGCAGCTGGCGCGATGCTGGCCTACTTTAAGCGTCGCCGCGACCGAAAGTCCTCGCAGTAATCGGCAAACTGATGAGTCAAGGCCAATACCGAACAGCAGCTTTTTCGGATGAGGCCGGCTCGCAACTTATCGAGTTCGGCCTTGTTCTTCTACCGCTAATGGCCGTCCTGTTCTTGATCATGGACGTAGCTTGGATTTGTTTCGCCCAGGCTAGCCTCCAACATGCAGTTCAGGCTGGTGTGCGTTCGGCCGTTACCGGATACGTGCAGACCAGCGGGGGGCAAGACGCGTATATCAAGTCTGTCGTGCAGAAGAACGCAATGGGCTTTCTCGCAGGGCAAAGCGGATTGGATCAAATCGAAATCAATTACTACAACCCAGCGAATCTTTCGGCTGCTCTGAGCGGCCGCGGCAGCAACGCCGGGGGCAACGTGATTGAAATTTCTGTAAAGAAAGTTGGAGTCAGCGCGCTGGGGCCCATATGGCGAGATAGCTCGGCCGCCCTGTCCCTGAATGCAACCTCCTCAGATGTAATGGAAAGCTCCCCGAATGGTGTTCCGCCCACTCGCTAAGTACGGAGCACGCTCCAAAGCACGTCAACGCGGCAGTACCTTGGTTGAGTTTATGCTCTCAACTTTGGTATGGGTTCCGCTGCTCTTGGGCACCATTGTTTTTGGCATCAACCTAATTAAGGCACTTCAAGTAAGCCAACTATCGCGCAACTCAGGCCATATGTATGCCTACGGAGTTGACTTTACTCAGCCCCAGAATTCAGCTCTTCTGGTACGAATGGCAGCCTTTATGAAAAATCAGCAGAACACCTACGACGGCGCGATTCTGCTCTCGAAGATAACGCTGGTTACCCAGAGCGATTGCGATGCAGCCAACCTGAAGATCTGTCCCAATGTTGACAAGTACGTATTCACCAGCCTGTTTGTTTTCGGAAACTTCCAATATGCCAAGTCGAAGCTGGGCAATCCAAATAGTAATTATCTTAAGAACGGTACAGCCATCCAGGCAGTTCAATACCTCTCAGATGGCAGCCTAGTAGCAACAGGCTTTGCAAGTCTTTTGACGTTTCCGCCAGGCCAGCCGGGGCAGTACGCCTACGTCTCGGAAGTCACTTTAAATTCCCAGGCAATTAGCTGGACGGATTTCAGCCATACAGGCTCTTATGCGAGATCGATTTTCTAGCCCAGGAAGCAGCCGACGGACCCGATCAGAACGCGGCGCGGCGCTTATACTGTTCAGCATCGCGATGGCGCTTGTGGTCCTTCCCATGGTTGGGCTAGCCATAGATGGCGGCTTGGCTTATCTTGCGCATGAACGTCTCATTTCAGCAGCCGATGCAGCGGCACTTGCGGGTGCGCGTTCACTGAACATCGGTCTTACAATTACGTCGCAAATCGATAATGCAAAGAAAGTAGCGGAACAATATTTCCGCGCTAACTTCCCACCTGGCTTACTGAATTCATCCAATGCAGCAGTTTCCGTGAGCATAGCCGCGCCTGTTCAGCCCACCGATCCTATCATCGTTAACATTCAAGTTTCTGCTGACGTACAGCTTTACTTCATGAGCCTGATTGGCCACCCAACGATTCATCTCGGGGGGTCGGCACAAACCTCTCGCCGTGATGTCAACGTGGTCCTCGTGCTCGACCGTTCGGGTTCTATGGCTTGGGTCTGCGGAACTATGAAGAACGATGCTGAGAACTTTGTCTCCCGATTTGTGAACGGCCGAGATTCGATGGGGCTGATCACGTTCATGAGTTTCGCGGAAGTTGACCAGAAATCGACCAAACAGTTTCTGCCGGTCATCACTAACATGCTCCAGGCCTTGCAATGCGGCGGGAACACTAACTCCGCGGAAGCCTTGTCTCTGGCCCACCAGCAGATATTGTCAGCAGGTGAACCAGGTGCAACCAATGTCATCGTGTTTTTCACCGATGGCGTTCCAAATGGATTTGTGGCGGGCCCCGCAGGTCCCAACATGCCGTCTGGCTTTCCTCTGAAAGCCGGCAAGTCTTGTAAGGATGGGAGTACGGCCGCACCCGGCTTCATCGCGGACGGCGGAGGAATCTATTCCGTCCTGCCCGCTGAAGAACGACTAATCCAATCTACCGCAACCCCTACCAGCGCGAACTGCCCATCGGGCGATCACCCACAACTAAGCCAGTTCTATTCCTTCATTCCAGAAACTGACGCCTTCAACAATTCCGCAACGGCTAGCGGATATGCGTCAGTTACTCGCAATGCAGAAGGCAAAATCGACTTCTCACAATCGAACAGCGATGCTATTTCGATCAATGCTGCTGATGATGCAGCGCGCCAGATTCGACAAGATAATATTGTGATCTACACCATCGGGCTCGACGGAAACGGCGGAGTGGACAGCAAGTGGCTAGAGAAGGTTGCGAACGATCCCGCATATCCTGGTACGTACGTTGCTTCTCAGCCAGCAGGCAGATACTACTACTCACCGAACGTAGGACAACTCGGTGCCGCATTCAACTCCATTGCCTCCGAAATACTGCGCATTTCCAGATAGTGTGGATTTAATTATGCAAGCACTGCCTTGACAACTTGGCCACCAACATCTGTCAACCGGAAGTGCCGGCCTTGATATTGAAAGGTCAACTTAGCATGGTCAATGCCTAGGCAGTGCAGAATTGTCGCTTGAACATCATGGACGTGTACCGGGTCTTTAACGATGTTGTAGCCGTAATCGTCAGTTTCGCCCACCGTAATACCTGGCTTGAAACCACCACCGGCCATCCACATGGTGAAACAACGTCCATGGTGATCGCGCCCGTAATCGGTTGCGGTTAGACGTCCCTGGCAGTAAACCGTACGCCCGAATTCTCCACCCCAAACGACGAGAGTGTCATCCAACATGCCCCGCTGCTTGAGATCCTGAATAAGTGCCGCCGAAGCTTCGTCTACATCTTTACAGCGTTTCGGTAATTCCTCTGGCAGCTTCCCATGATGGTCCCAATCGCGGTGGTAAAGCTGTATGAACCGGACTCCGCGTTCGGCAAGACGTCTGGCAAGCAAGCAGTTCGAGGCGAATGTACCAGGCTTTGTCGCATCATCGCCATACAACTCAAAAGTGTGTGCGGGCTCTTTAGAGATGTCAGTTAGTTCGGGCACTGAGGCTTGCATCCGGTAGGCCATTTCGTACTGAGCGATTCGAGTGTTTGTCTCGGGATCGCCGAAAGCGTCGCCCTCGATGGTATTTAACTGGCCCAGTGCGTCCAGAAAAGTGCGGCGATCGTTTTTCGAAAAGCCTTGTGGATCTGAAAGGTAGAGAACCGGATCTCCAACCGATCTAAACTTGACACCCTGATAGCGACTTGGAAGAAAGCCGCTTCCCCAGAGCCGATCGTACAAGGGCTGTCCTTGACCAGACGACGAGATCATCACGACAAACGCCGGCAGATCCTGCGTCTCACAACCGATCCCATACGAAATCCATGCGCCCATACTCGGACGGCCGCCAAGCCGGAATCCAGTCTGCGCCATCGTAACTGCCGGATCGTGATTAATCTCTTCTGTGTTAACGCTTTTGATGAATGTAAGCTGGTCTGCAATCTTCGCAGTGTGGGGTAGTAACTCGCTAACCCAAGCGCCCGACTTACCACGTTGTTCAAATGAGAATTTAGACGGGACCACAGGAAAGCTTGACTGACTGGACGACATCCCCGTAAGTCGCTGACCTCCGCGTATGGAGTCAGGCAGATCTGTTCCTTGAAACTCCTTCAGCCGTGGCTTGTAATCAAACAGCTCCATTTGAGAAGGGCCGCCGGATTGAAACAGGTAGATGACGCGTTTAGCCGTCGGTGCAAAATTAGGGAATCCAGCTATGCTCCCCTGAGTAGCAGTTGTCGTGCTTCCTAGCGCGCCTTTGGCCAAAGAAGCCAACGCGGCAATACCTATACCGGTTGAATTAACACCAAAGAAGTGGCGTCGTGTTACCCGAGAGCAATCATTTTCGCAGTCGTGCATAACTACTCCTTATTGATTGCTGCATCCAGATTGAGGATCAAGCTCGCAACAGCGGTGTAAGTTGCAAGTTCAGGCCGGTCCAGTCCTGGCCGGATCACCGATTCGCCCTGTTTCACAAGCTGCTCAGCAGCGGCAGGATTCTGCTTGTAAGTATTCTCAAAATTGGCCGCAGCCTTTGCCAGGATTGTTTGTTCGGCTGGCTTGGGTGGCCGCGCCAATAGTAGCCGGAAGCCGTAATCGATTCTGCGCTCAGGACTTGGGCCGCCGCTTTCGACGAGCATTCTTTCGGCCAGCTTGCGTGAGGCCTCGAGGAATGTTACGTCGTTCATCAGATCGAGCGCCTGGAGAGGCGTATTTGTGCGATTTTCGTATACCGAGCAGACTTCGCGATTCGGTGAGTCAAAAGTCACCATCACTGGAGGTGCCACGGTCCGCTTCCAATATGTATACAAGCTGCGGCGATACAGGTCCGCTCCCTTGTCCTGGACGTAGCCTGACCCGCCGCCAAGTTCCTGCCAGAGGCCGGGCGGTTGGTACGGCTTCACGGAAGGGCCGCTTACCTTCTCAACGAGCAACCCGGAAGCGAGTAAAGCCTGATCGCGCAGAACCTCCGGGCCAAGACGCACGCGCGGACCACGGGCGAGAAGGCGATTTTCGGGATCCCTTTCGAGCAACTCAGGACTGACTCTGGACGCCTGCCGGTAAGTGGAACTCATTACGATTAGCTTCTGGATGTGCTTTACGTCCCAGCTAGAACTGATGAACTCTGTTGCAAGCCAATCCAGCAATTTCGGATTAACCGGCCATTCACCTTGCGAGCCGAAATCATCAACTGTCTTTACAATCCCAGTACCAAAGTAAGACTGCCAATACCGGTTAACTGTGACCCTAGCGGTAAGCGGATTCGACTTATCTACCATCCAACGAGCAAGGCCGAGCCGATTGTTTGGAGAATTGGCGGGTGGTTGAGGCAGAATGTCAGGCACACCAGGCACCACCTTTTCACCCGGCGCGTCGTAAGCTCCTCGTTTGAGTAAGTAAGTATCCCGCGGTTTGTCCCCGTCCGACATCACCATCACAGTGGGAATTGAGTCAAAGAAGTGCTCTCGTTGAACACGGAGTGCTTTCAGGCCCGTGTTGGCTTGGCTAACCTTCGCCGGCGCGGCCGTGTCGAGAAAGCAGAGTTCCATCTTTTCCCGTTGCGCACCGGTGCGCTGTGCCGATGGAACAGCCGAAATCTGTTTCAATGAATCGGGCGTTGAGATAGCAGCAACTTCTTCATCAGTGAGAGCTACCTTATAGACACGAACGTCCATGATGGAGCCGTTGTATCCGACCCCTCCAGCAGAGCCAATGCGAAATGGAACCTTTGCGTCGACTTGGAACGGCTCATTTAGCTGATCGAACAGGACTTTGGTTGCCTGTTGCTGCCCATCGACGTAGATCTTTATTCCGGCCGCCTTACGTTTGCCGTCGTACGTCACGGTTACCTGTTGCCACTCATTTAGCTTTAGTTTGCTCACCGTCTCCAGGCGAATGCCGAGGTCAGTCCAGCGATGAATGATGTGCAATCGCAGCTTTCCATCCATGACATAGAGTCCGTGGCCAGTACCTTCGAAATAGTCTTCTGACTGCGAGAAAAGTCCGCCCTTCTCGGACTCAGGTCGGATCCAAGCTGAAAATGTAAATGGATCCAAGTACCCGAATCGAGCAATGTCTTTCTGAATCTCAACGGGCGCTTTCCCGTCGAAGTGGAACGCTGTGGCCTGAGTTACTTGAGGAGTTGACTGGAAAACCAATCCTCGCTTAACTGTCCAGTCAGCGGAGGCTTCCTTACTTATGCGCCGCTCCCAATGCCGTTGAGCGTTCTCCAAAGCAGGCCGGATTGCGTCAAACTCGGCCTGCTTTGCTGAAATTAGCGCATCTAAAGTGGACAGCTTCCGTTCTTGCTCTGGAATCGGAGCCTTAACGTACGGTTCTTCGTTGCCATAATTGTAGGAAAACCCTTTTTCGTTAGGAATGTTATTGAAATATGCGAACAGCTGATAAAAGTTCTTTTGCGAAATCGGGTCGTACTTATGATCGTGGCAACGCGCGCAGCCTACAGTAAGTCCCATCCAAACAATCGAAGTAGTTTGCGCTCGGTCAGCTACATACTCCACCCGGTATTCTTCCGGAATGATGCCGCCCTCTCCGTTCGTTCGGTGATTGCGATTGAAGCCCGTCGCGATCTTCTGCGCTAAGGTCGCGTTCGGCAACAGATCGCCGGCAAGTTGCTCGATTGTAAATTGATCGAAACGCTTGTTCGAATTGAAGGCATCGATCACCCAATCGCGCCAGCGCCACATATCGCGCGGGCCGTCTGTCTGATAACCATTCGTATCGCCATAGCGAGCTGCTTCCATCCACCTAAAAGCCATGCGTTCGCCGAACCGTTTTGATGCAAGTAGCCGGTCCACTACTCGCTCGTAAGCAGCCGGAGATTTGTCCGCGACGAAGACATCGACTTCTGCGGGTGTGGGGGGCAGACCTGTCAAGTCGAGCGAAACCCGACGAATCAATGTCGGTCTGTCTGCTTCAGGCGAGGGATGAAGCTTCTCTTTGTCCAGCCTTTCTAAGACGAAAGCATCAATCGGATTCCTGACCCAGGACTCATTGCTCGTAGCAGGTATAGATGGACGAACAGGAGGAATGAACGACCAGAATGGTTGCCACACAGCGCCCTGCGCGATCCATGAACGTATGAGGCTGATCTCGCGATCAGAAAGTCGCTCCCTTCCTTCATAGGCGGGAGGCATGCGCATGCCTTTGTTTTGCGACGAAATCCGCTGAAACATCTCGCTGTGATCAGGATCTCCTGCAACAATCGCATAGCGGCCAGACTTCAACTTACCTTTTGCACCAGCTTCCAAATCGAAGCGCATGGTGGTTTTGCGCTTGGCAACGTCCGGTCCGTGACAGGTGAAGCACTTATCAGAGAGGATGGGCCGGATGTCTCGGTTGAACTCTATTACTTGAGGAGGACCGCCAGGGGTAGTGGTCGTGAGTTCCGCGGCGGCGGACTGACTGCAAAGAGCCACCACAAGCGAAGCAAAGAAACGTACCTGACTTAAGTGCTTTCGTGGCACTTGCAATTGCTCTTGGCCTCCAGGGCCTAGTTTACTCCCCAGGCCGCTCACTACTGTCCGTAGGGGACTCGGAAAACTGTCACTGAATGTGACGGCAAGCTAGTCTGAATCTTACCCGAGTCTACGTTCACGGCTGTTTCAACCGGTGCGACACGTGTCGGAGCATCGAAGCTGTTCTCGGCTTTCAAATCGCTGCTCGCTAGGGTGATTTGGCGGCCCGGCTTCGCATTCGAAACTCCAGCTAGGGCGATCTGCACCGAGCGTGAGCTGTCGCCCGCGTTCACGGCCTTCACGATCACCTCATGCGAGTGTTCGTCCAAAGCGCTGCTCGCATACAGACCGTTGTGTGCATTGGCGGCAGAGCCGTCGATCAGTGTCGGTGTAATTCGCGTTCCTACGTTGTTGGCGAACATCTTTTGTGCATAGTAATTAGTCGTACCGTAAGAGCGTAAGTTGTCAAACCAGATTAAGTCGGGCGTCCATTGCCACGCGTCCACATGTGCAAACAGGGGCGCATACGATGCCATCTTTACGACGTCCGCATTTCGCTCCAGGCCGGTCATGAAGGCTGCTTCTGCTATCGCGCCTTCCCAGTTATTTCGATTGTCTGGCTTTGCAACGCCGGATGTTTGCGCGGCGTACTCGCCGGCGAACACCTTCGGACCCGACCTGTCGTAGTGATCATAGCGGCCGGTATTAGTCAGAAACCATTCAGGACTGGCATAGTAGTGCTCATCAACAAAGTCCGCCTTATACTTGCGCATGGTTGCCCACCCGCCTTCGAACTCTGCGCCCGTCGGGGATGGTCCGGCACTTCCGACGATTGCGATTTCCGGGTGCTTCGATTTCAGCGCTGCCGCAAACAGCTTGTATCGTTCGTAGTACCGCGGCCCCCATTGTTCGTTGCCAACACCGATCATCTTGAGGTTGAACGGAGCGGGGTGCCCCATCTTCGCGCGCAGTCCACCCCAAGTCGTGCTGGTTGACGCATTGGCAAATTCAATTAGATCCATAGCGTCTTGAATGTACTGGCTGGTGGTGTCCAATGCAGCCGTTTCGCTTGAGTTGAATTGACATGCCATGCCGCAATTTAGAATGGGCAGGGGACTTGCACCGATATCTTCTGCAAGCTGAAAATACTCATAGAAGCCTAACCCAAATGACTGAAAGTAGTCCGGTGTGGGCTTGTGGTCGAACTCATCATTCCAGCGGTTCACAATGGTCCGCCGCTCACTAACATCCCCCACGGTTTTCTTCCACTGATACCGCATCGCAAGCCGCCGACCTTCGACAATGCAACCCCCCGGGAAGCGAATGAATCCGGGCTTCATGTCTGCCAACAATTGAACCAGATCTTTCCGCAATCCATTCGGCCGGCCCTTCCAGGTATCGGCGGGATAAAGCGAAACCATATCCAGGTCGATGTCGCCTGTTTGATTCACCGATATTTCGAGCTTCGCATTTTGAACAGTCTCGTTAGCTCGGATTGTTGCTTCGTACTTTTTCCAGTCATGACTGAAGCCGTGAAGGACGCCGGTACCCAACACTCTGTCATTCTCGTCCTTGATTACAGCTTTTATCTCATTCGGCCCCTTACTGGGATTGCGTACGTAAGTCGAGAATATGTAATCCGCTCCGCTCTGCACTCCGATACCACGGAATCCTGTATTCACAACACCGAAGCCAGTACCGGGCTTATACACATGCATCCGGAGATAGTGCGGATTGTTCTCGTTCAAAGCTCCTTCAGTTTTGATGTCTAACTCGCCCTGTGCTGAACCGATTACCTCAATCTTCTTCCACGCCGCTAACGGTTCGGTAAATTCAAATGAGCGATTCTTGACGCGCTCAGGGTATAGGCCACCGTCGGCTGCAAAGTTAATGTCCTCAAAGAATATGCCGAACATCGTCGGTGCAATTTGGCCTCCCTGATGAGTGGCGCTTACGGTAATTACGTCAGCAGTGGATGAAGAAGACTGGGCGAACGCGCCGATCAGGAAGCCAGCCGCGATCGTTCCGCCAAGAAATAGACTAAGTCGACCGTAAGTGATCATAAATTGTAGACTATACAGGATTACAATCATTTGGACAATACAGTATTGAAACGCGGAAGGTCTTTCGTGCAGCGTCGGTGGCAGTATGTGCTCGGGACATGCGCGCTGGGGTTGATACTTACGGGTCCTGCTCTGCTGAGCTCGGATTCCCCATCCGAACCGCCATTCGTTGACGTAACGGAAGCAGTCGGTGTGCATTTCCTGCACCGGGCATTCCCAACCTCAAAGAAATATCTGCCGGAAACAATGGGTTCGGGAGTTGCCGTCTTTGATTACGACAATGACGGCCGCGCTGATCTCTACTTTGTAAACGGAGCACCCATCAAAGATCCAACTCCACCGGGAACCATCCCCAAGAAAGATGGACCCGCTTGTTGGAATCGCTTGTATCATCAAAAGTCCGACGGCACATTTGAAGACGTGACCGAGCGCTCAGGTGTTCAAGCCGACGGCTACGGAATGGGGGTCGCAGTCGGCGACTACGATAACGATGGCTTAGAAGACATGTATGTTACTCAGTATGGCCACAACATCCTTTATCACAATAACGGTGATGGCACTTTTGCTGATGTAACTATGGCGGCTGGAGTGGGGGGCAGCGGATGGTCCACAAGTGCGACTTGGGTGGACTATGACAACGATGGACGTTTGGATCTCGTGGTAGCTCGTTACCTCAAATGGGATTTCCCAGATATCTGGTGCGGTGAGCATCAGGAAGGCCTTCGGGCTTATTGTCACCCGGACCTATTCAAGCCCGTAACAATGCTGCTGTTTCACAACGAAGACGGAAAGCACTTTCGCGAAGTCTCACAAGTAGCGGGCATGACGGCGGCTGGCAAAGGCCTTGGTGTTGCCATCGCCGACTACGATCACGACGGCTACATGGACATATTTATCACGAACGACTCCATACCAGAGTTTCTTTTCCACAACAAGAGAAACGGTAAGTTTGGAGAAGTCGCACTTGAAACCGAGGTTGCCGTCGATGCGGATGGTAAGACTTATGCCGGTATGGGTGTTGATTTCGCCGACTACAACAACGATGGTTGGCCTGACTTGGTCGTTACAAACCTAGGCAATGAGCGATATGCCACATACACCAATACTCGCGATGGAAGCTTCTCTTATGCGAGTTACACGAACGGGATTGCCGGACTTACTTTGCTACATTCCGGCTGGGGTGTCCATACAGTCGACTACAACAACGACGGCTGGAAAGATCTGTTCTTCGCTCAAGGACACGTGCTAGACACAATCGACAAGTCCAACCCGAGTTTGCACTATAAAGAGGCGTCCCTGCTGGCCCGCAACACGGGCAAAGGCTTTGTTGACGCATCCGTCGGTCCAGTGTTCGCACAGAAATGGGCGGCAAGGGGCCTAGCCGTGGGCGACCTCAACAACGATGGTAAGCAGGATGTTATTGCCACGACGACCGGCGGCCCGGCATACATTCTGAAAAACACATCGACCGATCAAAATCATTGGCTCACGATCAAACTAGTCGGCACCAAAAGTAACCGAGATGGCATCGGGTCGTCCATCATTATCAAGACGTCGGCCGGCACTCAGAGTGTCATTGTGACTACGGGAGGGAGTTATTGTTCAGCCAGTGACGTCCGTGCGCATTTTGGACTGGGCGTCCAAACTAAAATTCCGGACATCGAGATTCGATGGCCCAGCGGAATTGTACAGCACCTGAAAGACGTGAGCGTAGACAAGATGCTCACGGTGAAAGAGGAAGGGACAGAGCCGGCACACTAGCCGACCCTGTCGCATATAAGTGGACCTAGAACTCCAACTTAAGTTGAAGCTGCACTCGTCTAGGGCCTAAGATTGTCGCGGCGGGATTCAAGATCCCGAAGTTTGGATCGTTCGGGTTCAGGTTGACCGACGTTCGGTTATCAAAAATGTGGCGATTGAAAGCATCGAGCAAGCTAACTTGCAAGAGCAGGTCGACTCTCTCGGTAAAGTGCGTCCGCTTGAGTATGTTGAAGTCTTCACTCTTGTAAAAGAGACTTCGGACTTGGCCTAGTGTTCGCGCCAGGTCCCCGAATTGGTAGGCGCCACCGGCAGCAATCCGGGCAGGAGCATTGGGGTCGCTGAAAGCCTTCGGATTTAAAAACGACTGTCCAGAGGTGGGATTGTAAGTGCCATTCTCCCAAGCTTGAGTGAATATTGGTTGACCTGGGACTGTATTGAACCGGATGTTACCTTCGGTAGGAATCCCGGTTGCACAGCAGAATGAGAATGGTTGGCCACTGTGGTACGTCTGAACGCCGCTAACGGACCAGCCACCCAGAATGGCATTCGCTACTCCGCCATGACTTAAAAATTTCTTGCCTTTGCCAACCGGGAGTTCATAGATGTACGTCAGAACAAAATTTTGAGGAATGTCCTGATTACTGACGGCCTTCTCAGCCTTCAAGTCGAAAGGATTCTGGATCCCACCACCACCGGCGAGTTGGGCGAAGTACGGAAGCGCACTGTCCGCGTCGGTAAGGGTCTTCGACCACGTATAAGACGCGAGCAGATTCAGGCCGTTGTGGAATCGGCGCTTCAGTTGAACCTCTAAGGCATTAAAGCTGGACTGCCCTAAGTTCTCGAGACAGCAATCTGTATTAAGAACATAGAACTGAGGATAGGGCTGGAGTGCTTGGAAAACCGGTCTGCTGCCGGGAAAGCCAGCGTAGGGCAACTGAATTCCGGCAGCTTGCGCTTGGGGCGAATTAGCCGGGGCAGTCAGTAGATTTCCCAAGGACAGATAGTTTAGCGGTAGGCGATTGAACTGGTCGAAATTAGATCGAAGATGAGCGCCACGAGTGCCGACGTAACCGACATCTAAGATCATGTCCGAAGCCAGTTGCTGCTGGATTTCGAAGCTCCAATTCTGGATCATTGCCGGGCGACCATGAGAGGGGTCGATGTACGCGTTCGCCGGGTTGCCGCTAAAATTCGATTGCGACGGGTCGAGGCTCGGCGGAGCCGCATAACTGGGAAAGCCGGATGCAATGTTGAACGCGGGATCAAACCCGTTTACGCTACTGAAGTTGGGCAACGCCTGAAACCCTGTTTGGAGATTCGCGCCGAAGTCCGCGTAAGTTAGCGCCGCATAGTAGATTCCGTATCCGCCACGAACAACTGTCTTACCGTTGGTGGCTGCGGGGGCCCAAGCAAAACCGAAGCGAGGACCGAAGTCTTTGTGCCAAGTGTTAGCCCACGTCTCATCAACTACGCCGTTGCGCCCAGCCCCCTTTCCCGCAAACACCAGGGCACCAGGACGACCACCGGCAGCGGGATTCGGTGCAGTCAGGCTGATGTTCGATGTGTTTCCATGTGCCTCATATCGAGGTGCGTCTACGTCCCACCGCAAACCGTAATTTAAAGTTAGCGTAGGCAGGAGTTTGTAGCTATCTTGCGCGAACAAAGCGTAATAATGCGACCGCCATCTCGGCTGACTAGCAGGCACGTATGCGTTTGCGTTATCCACTGCGCCCAGCATCAAGCTAGCAATGCCGTTACCGCTTTGGCCATTCGTAAGTACCGTGCCCGCCGTCTCTGCTCGGGCGAAGTTGAAAGTCCCAGTGCAGTTATCGCAATTTTGGGGTTCGTAGATTTGGAGTCGGTAATCGCCTCCAAATTTGAAATTATGCTTGCCTGCCGCCCAATCCAGAGTGTCAGTTAAGCGATAACCATAATCGATTCTGCCATCATTGAGCCCATTCCCTACACCCACGATTTGACCCTCGCCTAACCCGATGACCGGGAAGGTGGGGCCGCCCGGAAGACCTGTGATTCCGAGGCTTGACAAATAGTTAGTTCCGTTTCCAATCAACGCAGCGCCGCCTAAATTTGTGCTTCTCGTCTTGTTGAATCCAATGCTCAAGTGATCGAGCACGGTTGGGCTAATCGTGTAATCGTTTCCGAAACGAAGGAAATGTGTAAAGAAGTCCTGAGGCGAGCCAGCGCCAGCTGCATTATTGAAGGTGCTACTTGCACCTCTGTTGTTATCACGCGACGTGTACGTGAAATAAGCCTTATCCTTTTGCCCAATGTTCTCGTCGATTCGGAACGTCATAGTCGTATCGAGTATCGGATAACTAAACGGAAGCGTGTAGTTATTAACTATGTTTGCGTTCGACGGATCTGGGTAGTAGGAAAGAAGTTTCTGAGCAAAAGGCGTAATGCGGCCGGATGGGATTGCATTCCTGCCTGTCTCTGACAGAAACGACGTTCTGCATACTTGGTTGTTGACCGTCCTTGTTGTCGCAGGATCGAAAATTTCGCCATAGTAAATAGGCGTACCATCGCATGGGTTTGTGCCAAGAACTCTGCTCGTATCCAGAGTGCTTGTAAAATCACCGTTTTTTTGCGCCACAGTAGGAACGGTACTCGTTGTCGAGCCGCCCTGGTTTTGACGATACTGCTCCCATGAGAATAAGAAGAAGGTCTTGTCCTTGCCGTTGTATAATTTCGGGATTATAACTGGTCCACCCAATACACCGCCGTAGTCATTTTGCTTATCTAGTGGTCGCGATAACCCCAGATAGTTGTTGTAAAACGTATTCGCATCTAAATCTTCGTTCCGAAACAGGTCGTAAGCAGTTCCGTGGAACATATTAGTTCCGGCCTTTGTACCGAATATCTCTACCCCGCCTGTGGTTCGACCCAATTCAGCCGGAAGCGTAGATGTTTCTACCCTAAATTCACTGAGAGCTTCAACGGAGGGGGCAGTTTCATCGAACGACGATCCGTTTTCTGACCTGTATGTGCTAGCCCCGTCCAGAAGAACCTCAGTCGAATAGTTCTGCCCGCCGCTAATTTTCGATTCAAACGGACCGCCCGTTGAAGAGCCATTTCCACCAGGACCGTTTGTACCAGGCCCAACAGCGCCTGGCGTTAGGAAAACAAAGGCTTCGGGCGAGCGCATAGGCTGGGTTGTACTGCCTAGAGCCAGAGGCAAATCAAGAACCTGCTTAGTTGTGACTACCGTCCCGATGTCGGACGTCGCACTCTCAACTGTCGGAGCATCGCCTTGAACAGTAACCGTCTGAGTCACATTTCCCGTTGTCAGAATGACATTGAGAGAACTGGTGGTCCCAATCTGCACGACCACGCCTTCGATTGTTGAAGGAGCAAGGCCTGCTGCAGTTGCAGTTATGTCATACGATCCGATCCGCACATTCGGAAAATTGTAAGCACCTGAATTGCTTGTAACTGTTTCGTAAGTAGTTCCTGTATTTACGCCCTTGGCCGTTACGGTTGCGCCAGGAACGAGACCGCCCGAAGCGTCAGTAACGTTTCCCGCAATAGCCCCCTGATTGCTTTGCGCAGTAGCAACGCGGGAGAGAGTTAAAAAGAGCAGAGCCGCGAGCCAGAGCCCAAACTCCACTCTCGACTTCAATTTCGAACTAACGTGCATTTGTTGACGAACCCCCATGAACTCACAACCTCGATAAACCTACTGAACTTCAGAATCGGTAGAACGCTTCAACTTGTCTTCCAGCTTTTGGTTCCGCTGGGCATCTGCATCTTGTTTAAGGCGCAGGAATGTAGTAAGTGCCAAACGCGCCTCTTCGGGCCTTTGAACTCGCCTGTAAAGCTGGGCAAGCTGGTAGTAAGATTGCCGTTCAACTTCGGCATCAACGGAACCAGACCCTTTCACGACAGCGGAAAACTCGCGAATTGCCGATTCGTTGTCTCCTAGTTGCACATAAGCACGACCGAGTTGATAGTGAGCTGGCCGCGATTCAGGATGACTGGCGCCCACTTGCGTCAGCAACTCGGAGGCCTCTCGCGCATTTGAACGCTCGATCAGAACGGTAGCCAATTTGTACATGACTGCAAAGTTTTGAGGGCTGATCTTCAACTCGCTTTTGAACTCGCCTTCCGCTTCCTCAAGATGATTACCTGCCTGGTAGATTTCGCCAAGTTGCTGGTGCAGCCCTGGCTCACTGGGCTTGAGAGACAGTGCGAGTTTACTTTCTTTCGCAGCATCATCTAGCCGATCTGCTTGCTCGAAGGAATCCGCCAACACCTGATGAATTCGCCATGAATTGGGGTCGGCTTGGTACATCCGCTCATAAGTCTGCTTCGAGAGCTGCATGTAGGCCTTGCCAAGGTGGTAAAAGATGTCCACGTCGTTAGGCTTCAGCTTTGAGGCTTTCTCAAGCGACTGGACTGCTAGTCCGGAGTCGCCGTTGCCCAGTTGTGCCATTCCGAGCCACATGACGGCCTCGCCATTATTCGGCTCCTGGGCCGTTGCGCGACTTAACGCAGCAACGGACTCTTTAAAACGATCCAGACGATAGGCTGCGATACCCAGGAATAAGTTGCCACCACGCAAATTGGGCTTAATCTTCAGAGCCCGACTCAACGAGTCCCAAGCATCGGCTGAGCGGCCTTGTTGAAGCCGGACCAATCCGAGATTGAAGTGCGCTTCTGCTACGTCCGGAGAAGATGCCGTACATTCCAGGAAGTTGCTTGCCGCTACTTCGAGCTGGCCGCTTCGTAGGGCGGAAGCTCCTGCAGCACATGCGTCGCCAGGAATACCGGATCCGGCACGTGCACTGGCAAGGGCGACCGAACACGCCAATATAACGAGCGCAGCAAGGCGCCTGAACCTCATGGATCCCTAAGCTCCCCACCAAAATGGGAGCGCTTGCACCGATGCTATATCAAACTTTGGTATGACGTCAACGGTTAGACACTTCGCATAAATACGTGAGTCAGGAGATTCCTAAGTGGGTCTTCTAATACCGTCACGTCACGGATTCGTAACTCCAAGGCCTTCGTGCACCGAATGGTAACAATCGATCCTTGGTACCTGTAGCCGTTCGGTTCGCCCACTCGGCCATCGTACTTCTACTGCATCAAGATGCTCGGCAGTTCCAAGTCCGAAGTGAAGTCTAGGGTCGTTCGAAGACTCGAAACTTCCGCCGCTTATGACATCTGCTCGATGACGAATGCCTCCTGCCGTAACGTAAACCGTTGCACCGACCGCGTCCTTAGGACTTCGTCCCTCTCCGATTAGCTTTAAGCCGAGCCAGTGACCTTCCGAGGGTGCCACATTCTTCAGCAAGGCCGGTGAGCGGTCAAGCTGATTGATCACTACGTCGATTCTCCCGTCGTTAAATAGGTCCCCAAAAGCTGCTCCTCGGCCCGTGTATACTTCAGCGAGCGCACTTCCCTTGGTAGCGGGCACGATCTCAAATTTGCCTTCCTTATTGTGAAATAACAGTGGTCGTTGCGCGAACGTCGTACCCCAGTCTGTTTTGTCCACAGATGGATAGACATGGCCGTTAGCAACTAGCAGATCGAGCCACCCGTCATTGTCATAATCCAGAAATCCTGTCCCCCAACCGAGGAACGGAATCGTGATCTCCGCTATACCCAGCTGATAACTCACATCACTAAAGTCGCCATTGCCCTCATTTCGGAATAATGGATTGTAGTCGTCCGAGAAGACGGTGTCGTAGACATCCAACGATCCCTTGTTCCGCGAATCCCCAAGCGCCACGCCCATAGAGGCGGTTTCGCGCCCATCCTCATTCAAGGCGTACCCGGAAGCGTAGCTGGCATCCTCGAACTTACCGCCTTTATTCAGATACAGGTAGTTCGGAGTCGAGTCATTCGCCACTAGCAGGTCGGGCTTGCCGTCATTATTAACGTCAGCAAAGACGGCTGTTAGTCCGTAATAGCCGTTGCGGTCACTCACGCCTAGCTTTTCCGCTACGTCTGTAAAGGTCCCGTCACCATTGTTGTGGAACAAGTGATCAAGCTCACCTTTTAAGCCGCGCGGACCGCACATGACGTTCATGCCTCGAAACTGGCAGTAGTTCGAACGAACGGTCGAAGTACCAGCGATCGGAGGCCTCTCAACCTCGTAATGTACGTAGCCAGGAACAAACAAGTCGAGTTTGCCGTCTCCGTCGTAATCACCGAAGGTCGGGCCCGTTGACCAATTCCCTAATGCCACTCCGGCCTTTTCGGCGACGTCGGTAAAGGTGCCGTCGTGGTTGTTGTGATAAAGCCTGTTCTTACCGAAATTCGTGACATATAAGTCGGGCCAACCATCGTTGTCGTAATCACCGACGGCTACACCGAAGCCCCAGCGCTCGTTGGTAACACCGGACTTCTCGGCAACGTCGGTAAAGGTGCCGTCGTGATTGTTGTGAAAAAGCGCCGCATGAGGGGCCGGAGCTTTTCCGGCAAGTGCCTCGTAGGTCGATCCGCTCACAAGATAGATGTCGAGCCACCCATCATTGTCGTAGTCCAGCAGGGCGACTCCAGAGCCCACGGTCTCCAGAATGAATTTCTTCTCGGGAGATCCCATGACGTGCTTCCAACTGGTCAACCCGGCTTTTTCAGCCACGTTGATGAAAATGACTGGCCCATGCTCGACAGCTCCGCCAGCAGTGATAGGCTTCTTTTCGGCATCCAGAATGGCCTGATGAGCACCAGCACTGGCGTTGCCCGATTGTGCGCGACACAGAAAGCCAACCGACGTTACTAATGTGAGAGCAATGAAAACAACACGCCGGTGTACCCGGTAAGGCATACTGCGTCTGAGTTTACCTGTCCGGATCCCGCTATTGATCTAACCTTACTAGAACCGGTAGTTCAACTCAATGAACCCGAACGGGCTGTCCGCATGTTTATAGATGGCCTTCATTACATCGCCACCCTGCGCATATGCGCAATAAAAGCCAACAGACGCCGCACGGTTGAATGAGTAATCTAGACTGGCATCGTAAAGATTGGCCAGGCCGGTCTTCCCATTGCTCGGTCGTCCTTGAAATCCGAATGTCCAGGGTTGATAGGCGCCGCCACCCGTATACCAGAGATCATTCTTGTTTGCTAACGACAGGTGGTGTGCATCACTTCGAATGGTGACTGACTTGGATGGGCGCAGAACTACTTCTCCAAAGGCATCGCGATTATTCATCTCGTTAAAGAATGGGTACCGGGCATAACTTCGCGGAGTGGGCAGGATGGCGAAGAACGTACCGTGCGTGTGATCCTTCGCGTTGCCATCACCGCTGCTGTCGAAATAGCCGCCGCGAAACCAAGGACGTACTGCCGTCATCCGAGGTTGGAGCCCGGCTTCCAGTGCTATAGCACCCGAGCGTTGAGTGAGAGCGCCCCAATTGCCGCTTTGTAAAACTCCCCACGCCAACAAATCGAAAGTGGCCGCGCTGGTCTGGATCGCCTGAATGTAATGTCCCCCATATGTGCCAATCCTGATATCAGACTTGTCAGCGGCACGGACCGCGACAGCGCGATTGTCTGTCTTTAAAACGCCTCTCGGGTCGTCGTAGTAGATCCCAAACAAACGCCATTCAGCAGAGTTGCGGGCCGAATGTGTCACGTCATGGGTAGCCGAGACGTATGCGAAGGGAGTTTTAACCCAACCCCAACCGTCAACCTGATACACGCCCCTAGTCGGAACCGCACCGACGCCGGTGATCGTCCAGTTACCATTCGTATACGACATGTTCCCGCCGTCAAAGCTCCGCTGAATGTCAGTGAAACCGAACGTGCCGATTAACCTTTGCCCGATGCGATCTCGCTTGAGAGCGACAAGAGTGGTGTCTCCGGGCTTTCCCTCTGCACCTTCACCGAACTCGAATCGACCCAGCTGAAGTCGCGCATGCTCTGTCTTAAAGCGGACGTAAGCTTCTTTGGGAAAGATCATCGCAGCGAAGCGGTTTGAGGAGTTATTTGCGTAGTAACTCCCGCCAAGGCCAAGCTGACCTTGTGGAGCTGGAACTGCCGCCCGAGACGGCAGAGCCAACAAAACGGGAATAGCCAAATCTACCTTCCAATCAAAGGTCGATGACGTTTGACTTAGGGCAAATTGAGCGAGCGTACCCGAAAACGCGTAAGTGTTTTGGCCTCTGCCG
This sequence comes from Bryobacteraceae bacterium, assembly GCA_965214005.1. Lineage (GTDB taxonomy): Bacteria > Acidobacteriota > Terriglobia > Bryobacterales > Bryobacteraceae > Bog-105. The sequence goes on along the minus strand of CBDCAQ010000014.1, from coordinate 4,589,829 downwards.
CCGAACCAATCCCAAAACTCAACGCGTTCGCGCACGTTGCCGCTCACAGTAACAGAACCGATCTGCAATGGCGAAGGTGGTTGCGCGTCGGTCGACTGTGCGCACGCAAAGCCACTCGATAACGGTAAGAGACTAAAGAATAGAAGGACCTGGATTGATCTCATCAGTGGGCAGAGGCGATGCCAGCCTCATACCTCCATGGCGTCTGTGTACTCGCTGCATCCGAGAAACGAGTGTCTGCATACTCATCAAATTCGATCTTCCTCGCCAGTACACCGGTCTCAAGCATCAGATCGCGAACAAGGTCGAAGTCTGGCTTGCGCGGTGCTAACGGGGAGTACATCACTCGGTCGATAGGTTTTGTGAGAGCCCAGCGAAGTAATGCCGGCTTCTGGTTGTAGTAGAAACGGCCCACAAAATCAGCAGCATTCTCTCGATGGGGTTTGCTCTTGTCCAGCCACAGGCCTGACCGAGCAATGCCATCCACCAATTCTTGGACGACCTCTGGACGTTTGTCTATTAAGTCCTGCTGCACGACGAGAATGCATGACATGTAATCGGGCCAGTATTGTCGGGCCTGGAATAGAACCCTGCCAAATCCGCCCAGTTCCGCCTGTGAGGGAAACGGCTCACCCATCACAAATGCGTCAATCGCACCGGCTGCGAGAGCTCCGGAGACATCCGGGGGTGCCATCTCCACCATCCTGATCTCGCTGGGGTTGATGCCCCAGATTTTCATCGCGCGAAAGACAATTAATCGCTCATCGGAGAAGCGGCTGGGAATCGCGACAGTGCGCCCCCTCATGTCGGCGAACGTTTTCACCGGACCGCTTTTTTTGACGACAAATGCACTTCCGTAACGGTGGCCAAGATAGACAACTTTGATTCCGACACCCTGAGCTCGGAGAGCAATGGCCAGAGGAGCAACGATAAAGGCGGCTTGCACTCTGTTTGCAATTAGTGCTTCCTTGATTTCTGGAAATCCCTGGAATAGGCGAGGCAAGAATATCTCGCCGGTTTGCGACAACTTAGAAATGTAATCAGTAACAGGGCACGTAAGTTGACAAGTAGCTGGTATGTAAGCGACCGTAATTTTGCGTTGCTTGAGAGGGCGATACTCATTCAGGATCGCGCTCCAGTTCACGTTGAGATAAGCATGAAGGCCCGAAATGAGAACAAGCCATCCCATAGCCGCCAGAAAGGCTTTGCTTCTAGGTCGCATCTCGAAACCCCCATCGGACAGATTTGATGTTTCTAATGCGGCGGAAAATGATATCTAGCGCCAAGCCGATGAGACCGATCAAGAGCATTGCCGCAACCACCAGATCGTAGCGCTTCCCGGAATTTCGGGCATCGATGACGAGATAACCTAGGCCCGAATCTGCGGCGATCATTTCCGCTGCAACGACCACTAACCAAGCAATGCCCAGTGCGATACGCAGACCGATGAGGATCTGGGGAAGAGCAGCTGGAAAGACTACTTTTAGGAGAAGTTGCCTACGTGTAAGACCAAAATTTCGACCAGCCCGTCGAAAGATGACGGGAACGTTTGAGACGCCATTCACGCACGCCACGACGATAGGGAAGAAAGCACACAAGAAGATCAGAAACACAGCCGTCGTGTCCCCCACGCCGAATAGGATGATCGACACTGGAATCCACGCAATAGGGCTAATGGGCCTCAACATCTGCAGAACCGGATTTACAACCTGGTTCAAAGCCGGATACCAGCCAAGAGTCAAACCAATGGGAATTCCCATCGCAACTGCAGCACCATACCCGAGCGCCACTCGTCGCAGCGAATCACCGATATAGCGCCAAAGCACGGCCTTTTTCGCTAACTCAGCAAGTCCGCGTTCAACTCCGAGAGGAGAAGGGAAGACCTTCGTGGCCGACCAGATGACCATTAGATCCCAGATCGCGAGGCAGATCGCACATGCCAAAACCGGCCAGAACAGGCGTTCCCACCTTCTTGGTTCAGCCAGTGAATTCATACTTTGTGCGCCAAGCCGAGCTGATCAAAGATCCCGCCGCGGAGTTCAAGATATCGCTGTGAACTGATGTCACGAGGATGCGGCATATCTATGGTAACCATCTTCTGAATCGTCGCAGGACGATCGCTCATGACGGCTACTCGGTCCGCAAGCTGGACAGCCTCGTCTATGTCATGCGTAACAAAAATGACGGTGTTCCGTTCCGCTTCCCAGATGCGAAGAAGCTCGCGACGCATCGTTAGGCGGGTAATCGAATCTAACGCTCCGAACGGTTCGTCTAGCAATAGCATGTCCGGATTAACTGCTAGGGCACGTGCTACTTCGACACGCTGTTTCATGCCGCCTGAAAGCTCTGATGGATAGGCCTCCTCAAATCCTTCAAGACCAACCAATTTGACATAGTATGCAACTCGCTCCGCGCGTTCAATGCGAGAAAGCTTGGAGAGTCCGAACGCAATATTTCCTTCGACTGTAAGCCACGGAAAAACGCCGCGTTCTTGAAAGACAAAGATTCGTCTGGGATCGGGCGCCGTCACTATCTCACCATCGATTTTGACCTGCCCACTTGTCGGAGAGAGAAATCCGCCGATAATATTGAGCAGCGTTGACTTGCCGCACCCGGACGGCCCTAGGATGCAAATAAACTCTCCCTGACTTACGTCGAGGTTGATGTTCCTAAGCACGTTTGTGATAGTGCCATCACGGTTGAAGGCCATACTGACCTGCTCAATGACTAACTTAGCGGGCGCTGAAACTGGAAGAGAATTCATCAACGCAACTTACTCTTCCGAGTAACTCCAGCGGAACGACTTAACTCCTTCAAGCGAGCGCATGCCGAGATCCAGAAGCAAGCCGATAACACCAATCACGACCATTCCGGCCACGACCAGATCATAACGGTTACCGGCGTTCCTGGCGTCCACAATTAGGAAGCCCAATCCGGAGTTGACGGCAATCATCTCAGCCGCGACAACCACCAGCCATGCGATTCCCAATGTGATCCGCAAGCCAACAATAAGTAGTGGAATCACCGCCGGATAAAGAACGCGGTACACGATGGCCGCCGGAGTGAGCCCAAAATTCCGACCTGCGTTCACATACACCGCTGGAACACTTTGAACTGCGTTGATTGCTGTCAGCAGGAGTGGAAAAAAGCAGCCCATGAAAATTAGAAAGACTGAAGCCAAATCACCAACACCGAACCATAAAATAGCGATTGGAATCCAAGCCAGCGGAGAGATAGGACGAAGAATCTGAAGTAGAGGGTTGATCGCCATCTCGGCCCGGCGGTACCAGCCTACTGTCAGTCCGATCGGTATTGCGAGAACAGCAGCTAATACAAAGCCCCACGTGACTCGAAACAACGAGGCCACTACATACTTTAGAAGCAACCCCTGGCGCAAAAGCTCTAAAATCCCGCCCGCTGTTTCCCACGGTCCAGGCAAAATGTGAACAGAACTTCGCATCGCAGCAACTTGCCAAATGCCTAGAAGGATGAGGATGAACACCAATGGTCGAAGCCGTGTACTCAAAGTTTGAGACCCACAAGATCGTTGAAGCGCGCAGCCATCTATAAAGGATAGGTTGGAACCGTTCACGAGTCACCATCCGGACGACCTACCTCGTACTGCAACCTAAGTTGGACGATTCCGGGGTGCGTCAAACCTTAGAAGGCTGCCTCCTCTCGATTTGGTACACCAGTCTATGCAGGCATATTGTGGAACATTACGTAGAACGAGTCGTCGATCTTACCGAGCCGGACGCGAACCAGATTTACAATCTCGGAATCGAGCAAGCGCGCGATCTCGTTCTGAATCATCCCGCTCAAGTGTCAGAAATTGCAGGGTCGTTCGCTCTTGTTGCTCAGTTGGGCAAGACCGTGAGAATGGCGCGCTCCCTCGACCGTCCGTTGCGGTACTTTCTTGCTAAGAAACAAGCCGGGCCCGTGCTGATCGTTGCTCACCGGATCGATACGATCTTCGACTGGCTCAAAGCTGAAGGACTTGCGGAGCAGTTTCACCCCAGCTACACCCGCATGGTTCCCGCTCATCACGTGGTCGAGATTCAATTAATCGGTTGTCCCGATCCAGATCCCGTCTACACTCGCTTTTTCACGCCGGCTTCGGGCACACTTCCCGCAGATCTCGACCAGATTGGAATGGCGTACATCAGCGCTTTGGCTGCAGAAATTTCATGTTGGTTGCAAGCTCTTCCCGCTACCGAACCCATCGGGGTTTGTTTCTCCGGCGGCATCGATAGCGGCAGCGTATTTCTCACCACCTATCACGTGATGCAGAAACTCGGAATCAGCCCCGCTCGCCTGAAAGCGTTCGTGCTCGATTTGGGTGATGGCCCCGACCTCCAGCAGGCTCGTCTGTTTCTCAACCGCCTCGGCCTTGAACTGTTTCTCGAGCCGATCGAAGGAACGTCATCAGCCCTCAATTCGGCAGAAACCATCCGTATCACCGAAGACTACAAGCCGCTGGATGTCGAGTCGGCCTCGATGGCTCTGAATTTGTGCCGGGGCATTCGCCAGCGCTACCCCAACTGGCGGCACTTGATCGACGGCGATGGCGGTGACGAGAATCTGAAGGACTATCCGATCGAGGAGAATCCGGAACTCACCATCCGCAGCGTCATCAATAATCAGATGCTCTACCAAGAGGGTTGGGGCGTTGGTAAGATCAAACACTCGCTTACCTATAGCGGCGGTCTCAGTCGCTCTTACACGCGGACCTATGCGCCTGCTCATCATTACGGATTCTGTGGCTTCAGTCCTTTCACTTGCCCAAGTGTCATAGCCGTTGCCGAAGCGATCCCGTTCATAAAGTTGACCGATTACGACGTCAGCAAATTATATGAGCTGAAAGGCGAGATCGTGTCACGCGGCGTTGCCGCGGTTACAGGGCTTCAAATGCCGGTGTTCCCGAAGCGCCGGTTCCAACATGGTGCGCTGCCTGTTGAATCGCTGCACCAGCACTTGCCTTTCCGCGAAGCCGAGTACCGCAAACAGTTTCTATCGATGTATCAGTGACCCAGCTCCCGCCGTTGGTCTACCCCGATCACGCCTCGGACCGTGACGCTTGGATCCTCGCTCGTAGGCCCGAACGGAACGCTGTTGATCCGTACACGCCTAACGCTTTTTTTGTCGAGCAAGAATGCTCACCGACGCGTGAGATCGTCTCAGTTGCTACCGTCTTTCTTACCAATAGAGAATGCCCGTGGCGCTGTCTCATGTGCGATCTCTGGCGCAACACGACGACCGCTCCGGTGCCGCCTGGCGCCATACCGACGCAGATCGACTATGCACTTTCACATCTCGGTGCCGCTCGCCAGATCAAGCTCTATAACAGCGGAAGTTTCTTCGATCGACTCGCAATACCTGTCTCCGATTACGCACCCATCGCCACACAAACTAAGACTTTCGAGCGAGTCATAGTCGAAAGCCATCCAGCTTTAGTCGGGCAAGACTGTTTGCGCTTCCGCGATCTTCTACCTGGGAAGTTAGAAGTCGCTATGGGCCTGGAGACGGTTCATCCTGAGATTCTTCCGCGTCTTAACAAACGCATGACGCTCGATCAGCTTTCGTCAAGCGCAACCTTCCTGCGCCAAAACGCCATCGACCTCCGGGTCTTCATTCTTGTTAAGCCGCCTTTCATCAACGCCGACGAGGAAGCGCTTCACTGGGCTAAGCGGTCGCTCGACTTTGCTTTCGATTGCCACGCTTCAGTCGCCGCATTGATCCCCACGCGCGCCGGCAATGGAGCGCTCGATGTTCTATCCAGCCAGGACCAGTTTTCGCCACCCTCGCTGGCCACTCTCGAAGCAGCCGCCGCGTATGGGATAGGTATCAATCGCGGTCGCGTCTTTGTCGATCTTTGGGATTGTCAGCGACTGTCTACCTGCCAGGCCTGCTACTCGCTACGGATTGCTCGGTTGCAGGACATGAATTTAAAGCAGTACGTGCCTCAACCGATTCACTGCAGGACCTGCGGCGGCTCAAGTGCCTGACACGTACGACGTCGCGATTGTGGGCTCCGGCTTTGCTGGTTCCCTCACGGCCATGATTGCTCGCCGGTTAGGACGCTCGGTTGTCCTGCTCGAACGCGGCAAACATCCACGTTTCGCCATCGGCGAATCGTCAACGCCTTTAGCCAACCTGCTGTTCGAAGAACTTACCACCCGTTATGACTTGCCAAGGCTGACGCCGTTCTCTAAATGGGGCACTTGGCAGAACTCTTATCCGGACGTCGCGTGCGGGTTAAAGCGAGGTTTTAGCTTCTATCATCACCCGTTGCCCCAGCCCCGCTGTGAATGCCCGGCGCGCTCAAACCAATTGCTTGTGGCTGCCAGCCCGCACGACCGAATTGCCGATACTCATTGGTATCGTCCCAGCTTCGATCACTTCTTTGCAAACGAGGCCCAAAACACAGGTGTCGTTTATCAAGACCAAACTCGGCTCGATCGAGTCACGCTTTCCGATGACGACGTCAAGCTTGAAGGTCATAGACAGGGCCGGCAGTTTACCGCGAAAGCCAAGTTCCTCATCGACGCAACCGGTCCACGCGGCTTCCTGCACAGCGCACTCGGTCTTTCAGAATCATTGCTTCCAGACTACCCACAAACACAAGCCCTGTTCAGCCACTTTTCACAAGTTCAGCGGCTCGAGAACAGTCTCAGTAACTGCGACGAACTGCCTCCCTATCCTGTGGACGACGCAGCCGTTCATCATGTCTTCGATGGCGGCTGGATCTGGGTCCTACGTTTCAACAACGGACTTACCAGCGCCGGAGCAGCCGTCACTGATCCACTCGCCGCACATCTTCGACTCCATGAAGGCGAGCCCGCCTGGCAAAGATTGCTCGATCTTCTTCCGGCCGTCAAACAGCAGTTTATCGGAGCTAAGGCGGAGCGCCCGTTAACGCACATGCCTCGACTCTCCTTTCGCAGCGGAGCCCTGTTCGGAAAGCGTTGGGCCCTCTTGCCGTCGGCTGCCGGATTTGTCGATCCGCTGTTGTCTACGGGTTTCCCATTAACACTGCTAGGCGTGTTCCGGCTTGCCCGGGCCCTCAAGCACCTCGACAATCCAGCCTGCTTCCAGAGTCACCTCAGCTCCTACGCCGCGCAAACAGACCAAGAACTACTCGCCGCCAGCCGACTCGTAGCCGCACTCTATCGATCTATGGACGACTTCTCCGCATTCGTGCCCTTATCACTGCTCTATTTCGCTGCAGCCAGTTATTCGGAAACTGTTCGAAGACTCGGTCATCCGGCATTGGCTTCAGGATTTCTATTGCATGATCACCCTACTTTTGGTCCAGCATTCGGCATGCTCGGCATTCCCAATTCGTACGCTGACAGCGAAGACCTTGCCGCGAAAGTTCGCCAAGCGATAGAGCCGATCAACATTGCCGGCTTAGGCAACCCAGACTGCCGCAACTGGTACCCCGTCGACGCGAACGACCTGCTTCAAAATGCCTCGAAAGTCGAAGCCACTCGCGATGAAGTACAAGTCATGCTCGATCGCTCTGGATTCTGGGCCTAGCACAAGAACGTTTCTATCCAACTTTAGTTGCAGGACGCGCTAGTCCGCTCTTGATAACCTACGGGCTAGAACCCTCGTGAATTGAGTTATCCCGCGTCGATCCCTAAATGAAAGCTTCGGTTGGCCTCGGTCCGCTCATCCCGATCCTTGTCCTTCTAACCAGTATCGGCTGCACCAATTCAGGTCTACCCAAGCCCGGCTCAACCCAATATCGGAGTTTTGTCTCGGCCTTTTACGTCGGCCTCGGCGGTCTGCAGTCTGGAGAAGACGTGCGAGCCAAAGACTACCTCACGCGTGCGACACAGCTCGCTCCTGGCGAGCCAGCTGCATGGGCGAATCTTGCTCTGCTTCAGGCTCGTCAGCAGGAGTACGATGCCGCTTTTCAAAGCATCGAAAAAGCGCGCGGTCTTACTCCAACAAATAGCCGCATCGAAGCCTTGCTCGGCGCGGTTGAAAGCAAACGAAGCAACGTTGCTGCTGCTCTAGACGATTTAAAAAAAGCTGTTTTGCTAGATCCTAATAACTTGAAAGCCGAGTATCTTCTTGCACAAGAAACGGAACGCCAAGCAGCCGAGAACAGTGATGCTGAAGCGCGAAAGTCCTTCCAAGCTATTCTCAAAACTCAGCCCAACAATCTCGCCGTGTTGCTTGATGTGGCGCGCCTATCCGCCAAGCTCGGCGATTCTGCCACGCTGAAAGCAACGGTGGCCAGTCTTGGCCAAGATGCTCCTAACTGGCCCGATCGGGCAAAGCAGCAATTTATTGCGTTGCAAACTCAAGCCTCCGGTCCGAACCCACGAGCAGCTGCAGTGCAAGCACAGTTTCTGCGCAATGTGCTTCTTCGCGTCCCTAACTTTCGTCGCAGTCTCGATGCAATCAGGACTCCCGCCGCTTTTGTCGGCGAGCCTTTTCCGCACTTTCTCAAGTTGCCTTCGCCTCACCCGGAGAGCGCAGCTGCCGACACAGCTTTGCACTTCGAATCCCAGGCAATTGCGGGCGTGCCGGCTAATGCCTCCTGGCTCGGAACCATGTTTCTCGACGACAAAGGTGACCCCTCAACCGTCTGGGCTGATCGCAATGGCGTTCACATCGAAGGTGGCGCGACCCTGCCTCTTCCTGCCGATGCAGCTCTGACCCGATACTCCATCATAGGCGTCGACCTTAACTACGACTTCAAGACCGACTTGGTTATAGCCTCCTCTGCCGGAGTTCGAATATTTCAGCAACAAGACCCCCAGCACTTCACGGACATCACGGGAAAGACCAAGCTGCCTACAGCCGTCCTCAACGGATCTTACGTGGGTGTTTGGGCTTTCGACATCGATCTTGATGGTGATCTCGACATAGTCTTAGGTGTCACAACCGGTCAGCCAATTGTGCTTCGTAACAATGGGGACAGCACGTTGACGCCGATCAAGCCGTTCAAGGATCTCAACGGTTTGATCGCATTCGCGACCGCCGACATTGATGGCGATGGTGACCCCGATATCGCCGTTATCGATGGCAGCGGAAAGCTCAACATCCTGACAAATGAACGACTCGGCGACTTTCACGCGCGCGCCGTTCCCAGCAGCTTAAGCGGTCCGGTTCTCGCCATCACCGCAGCGGATGCCAACGCCGACGGGCTACCCGACTTTATAGTGCTCAAACAGAACGGAACCGTTGTTCGGCTTTCCGACAAGGACGCCGGAGCGGGTTGGGATGTTGCTGATCTCGTCCAGACTAACTCAGTGAAAGCCACTTCATTGCTCATGCTCGATCTCGACAACAATGGCGGTCTTGACTTAATTGTTGGAGATCGCGCTTACCTGAACACTGGGACAGGATTCACCGCTCTCGCTAAAAATCTTGACTCCGACTGTCAGTCCTTTGTTGACTTGAATGGCGACGGGCTGCTCGATGCAGTGTGCCTTTCGTCCACGCAGAACCCCTCCAGTGGACCGTTTCGTCTCATTGGCCACAGCAGCAAGAACTATCACTGGCAAGTGATCCGAACCCGTGCTGCCAATGGTACCGGCGACCAGCGCATCAATTCTTTCGGTATTGGTGGCGAGGTCGAAGTCCGTGCCGGGCTGCTCACGCAGAAACAGATCATCACTGCTCCAGCGCTTCACTTCGGGCTGGGTGAGGAGACCGAAGCTGATCTCGCTCGTATCGTTTGGCCCAATGGACTGATCCAAGTTGAGTTCGCTCTGAAGCCGAATCAGACGTTGCTTGCCGAACAGCGCTTAAAAGGTTCTTGTCCGTTCTTATTTGCTTGGGATGGTACTCGGTTCCGATTCGTGAAAGATTGTCCGCCGTGGTCGCCCGCCCTCGGCCTTCATATCAACGCTCAAAAGGTCGCCGGTATTTCACAAACTCAAGAGTGGTTCAAGGTTCCTGGCGATCAGCTGGCCATCCACAACGGATACTACGATTTCCGAGTTACAGCCGAGTATTGGGAAACTTTCTACATCGACCATTACTCATTCCTCGTTGTCGACCACCCGAGTAACACCCAGGTCTACGCAGACGAGCGTTTTGCCGTTCCCGCGCCACCACTGAAGTTATACGCCATCAGCACGCCCAAGTCTTTCCTGTGTGCCATCGACGACCACGGCACAGATGTAAGCGGCATCGTCCAAAAGTTAGATCAAACTTACTTGGACACCTTCGGCCGCGGTCAGTATCAGGGCGTCACTCGAGATCATTGGATCGAGTTGCAGTTACCCAAAGAAGCGCCTCAAACTGGTCCTCTGTATCTGATCGCCAGCGGATGGATGCATCCAACCGACGCCACCGTCAACATCGCCCTTGGCCAAAACACCGGCCCGCAACCGCAGGGCTTAAGCATCGAAGTCCCAGACGCGACCGGTAAATGGATCGTCGCCAAAAATGGCTTAGGGTTCCCTTCGGGTCGTCTGAAGACAGTCGTCCTCGATCTGACAAACATTTTTCTCCCGGGTGCGCCGCGTAAGTTGCGGCTCCGAACTAACCTCGAAATCTATTGGGACCAACTTTCCTGGGCCCCGGGCGTTCTGGCCGGCCAGATCAAGTCGCAGCACTTAGGTATAGCGTCAGCCCAATTGCGATATCGCGGCTTTTCTCGAATGACCCAAGCCAACCGTTCATCGCCTGAACTGCCTGACTACAACGTTGTAGAACAAACCGGCCAAAAATGGCGCGACTTGGAAGGCTACTACACCCGATATGGGGACGTCCGAGATCTTCTGCGAGACATCGACGATAGAATTGTGATAGCTAACGCTGGAGATGAGCTGCAATTAAGAGTGTCCGCGCCACCTCCGCCGCCATCAGGTTGGAACAGGGATTTGATTATGGTCGGCGATGGTTGGATCAAAGATGGCGACTACAATTCGACGTTCTCTAAAACCGTCCTTCCACTGCCTTATCACGATCTGAATAGCTACAACATTGGATCTGAAACTCTTGAGGACGATCCCGGGTACAAGCTACATCCGGCTGATTGGCAAATTTATCACACGCGATACGTCTCGCCCGAATACTTTGTAGGAGCGCTCTGGAAGTAAGCAGTAAGTCATGCAGCAGTCGTCTTTCGTCCGAGCTAGTCTAGTTATCCTCTTTGTTGGACTTCTCGCCACCCCTGTCATCTATAAGCGTGTAAGTGCAAGCCGCCAGGCACAGGATCGCGCTCGCAATCAGGAAGTCGCGCTAGCCCGCTATGGTTTTCACCTTCAGGAATCCGCCAAAGCTTCGGGCCTTACGTTCAACCATCACGCTCCTACACTCGATCCCAAGTTGAACCACATCATGGAGCAGGTTGCCTCGATGGGCGCGGCTGTCTCTATCGTTGATTTCGACCACGACGGACTCGATGACATCTACGTCGTCAACAGTGGAGAAGGTACCCGAAACGCTCTATTCAAAAACTTGGGTGATGGCACATTCCGGGACGTAGCAGGCGAGGTCGGCCTAGCTGACCTGAACTCGCGCGACATAGGCGTCTCCATGGGTGCCGTTTGGGGCGACTACGACAACGACGGTTTCGAGGACGTCCTTTTATATAAGTGGGGCAAACCCGAACTGTTCCATAACGACGGTGGAAAGCACTTCACGCGAGTGACGCAACAGGCCGGACTGCCCGATTGGGTAAACGCCAACACAGCAGTTTGGTTCGATTATGACAACGACGGCAAACTCGACTTCTTCATTGGGGGATACTATCCCGAGAACATTAATCTCTGGAGCCTGAAGAATACTCGGATGATGCCCGACAGTTTTGAATACGCTCAGAACGGCGGGCGCAAGTATCTCTTTCACAATCTCGGCAACGGACGATTCGAAGAAGTCTCGCAGCAACTGGGCATCGATTCACGCCGGTGGGCTCTTGCCGCAGTCGCTGCCGATCTCCGCGGAACAGGCTACCCCGACCTCTTCGTTGCTAATGATTACGGGGTCTCAGAACTTTACCTCAACGATGCGGGCAAAGGATTCCACGAGTCCGGCAAAGAGACCGGAGTTGGCTATGCGCCAAAGAGCGGCATGACCGCTGCCGTGGGTGATGTTCTGAACCAGGGCCGCTTTGGAATCTACGTCTCCAACATCTCCGAAGAGGGTGTTCTTGTACAAGGCAACAACTTGTGGATGCCGCAATCCGACACTTCCCTGAAGAACGTCAAATACGAGAACCTCGCCAACACCATGGGGGTTGAAATGGGCGGCTGGAGCTTTGGCGCACAGTTTGGCGATCTCAACAATGACGGCTTTCTGGACTTATATCTGGTCAATGGGAACGTATCGCTTGATCAGGATCGCAACTATTGGTACGACTACTCTAAGGTGGCCGGTGGCAATCGCGCCATTATTTCCGACGCAGCTAATTGGCCTCCCTTAAAGGGCCGCAGTCTCTCCGGGTATCAACACAAGCATGTTTGGCTGAACGACGGCTCTGGCCAGTTCAAAGAAGTTGCGCAACTCGTCGGTGTGACCGATATCTACGACGGCCGCTCCATCGCTCTCGCCGATTTTGACAACAACGGCGCTTTAGATGCCGTGGTCGCTAACCAGAAAGGCCCACTGCTCTACTATCGGAACTCCGTTACGCCTACCAATAGGTGGATAGAATTTCAGTTAGAAGGAACGCGAAGTAACCGTAGCGCCATCGGAGCCCAGGTGCGCCTATTCTGGAATGGTCAGCAGCAATTGCAGGAGGTCTCGGGTGGTAGTGGATTTTGTGCCCAGAATCAGCTTCGCCTGCATTTCGGATTAGGCAAAGTTCAAAACGTAGATCGAGCGGAAATACGTTGGCCTTCAGGAACGAAACAGATCATCCAATCTCCAGCCAGTAATCAAATCCATCGTGTGAAGGAACAACTATGAGCACCCTGGCAGCCCCGAATGTCGCGTTCAGCAGCGATCCAAAACCCGATCGCTCAGCTCTAGTCCGCTTCTTCGGTGCCGATAACCGCTATCTTCCGCCAATTTTCATCACGACCATCCTGCTGGTTGGGCACCTCTCGTTTGGCTTGCTTGAAAGCGTCTCTCGCACGTTACTAGCTATTGCCGTTAGCATTTTATTTGAAGTTGCGCTCGGACTCTTAGTGCATCGGCGCATCCCCCACTTAGCGAGTGCCTACATCTCCGGAATCAGCGTAGGGATCTTGCTTCGCTCACCCGATTTCTGGCCCTATGCCCTCTGCAGCGCTCTCGCAATTACATCAAAATATGTAATTCGCTGGAAGGGCCGACACCTGTGGAATCCGTCTAACTTCTCTATCAGTGCGATGGTGCTCTTAGCGCCAGCCTACGTTGCCACGCTGAGCATCCAATGGGGCAATACCATTTGGCCGATGATCATCGTCTGGATCTTAGGCGCCTTGATCGTCTACCGCGTGAACCGATTTCACATTACTGCAACATACGTGGTTTCGTTCATCGTACTGGCCTTCGGGCGGAGCTTGATCACGGGTCATGCTTTTCTCGCCGAGGTTGCCCCCATCACAGGGCCAATGTACCAGTTGTTCATCTTCTTCATGATTACCGACCCGAAGACCACGGTGAAACCTCGCTGGGCACAATGCTTGGTCGCTTTCCTCATTGCCGTTGCAGAGATGATCCTCAGACTCGGTGAGAGTATTCACGCCCCGTATTTCGCCCTCGCCATCGTCGGTCCCGCCGCCAACGTGATTGAAATCTGGCTGACCTCACACCGTCAACCTACCTTGAAACCGCAACTCGCTCACTCGTCGTGAGACCCTGAAGCTGCACACATGGCTGAAGGCTGGCTTTTACCTCAACCGACAACCAAAGCAGATTGTTCCAGCCCATCAACTACGTCCCGTTTCTACCGGCCAGAGCTGGACGCTTTACGATTTCTCGCCTTCTTGTCCGTCTTCGCGTTCCATTGCAGGCGTCCCGATCTCCACATACAGGCCACCTCCGGCTTCGGTGTCCGAAAACTGCTCTACCTGGTTCAGGACTCCGGAGGCTTCGGCATGAGCATATTCTTTTTCCTCAGTTCATACCTCATCACTGAGCTGCTACAGAAAGAGATGGTGAGAACGGGAGCCGTTCATCTCGGCTCGTTCTACGTCCGCAGAATCTTGCGCATATGGCCGCTCTATTTTGCCTTTATCGGCTGCTGCTATTTGGTAGGAAGATTGATCCCCGTTTATCACATCGGCAGTGGCATCATCCTCGCTTACATTCTGCTTGCCGGTAACTGGTACGTCAGCAGTCACGGATTTCCAATTAGCCCGATCAATCCACTCTGGAGCATTTCCCTCGAAGAGCAGTTCTACTTATTCTGGCCATCTATCGGGAAGTTCGCGGGTCGCTCGGGCCTTTGGGCAGCATCAATGGTCCTGATCCCAATTTCATTTGTAGTCCAGTATTACTGCGTCGCTCATGGAGTGAACCCCTGGTTCAATACGTTCGTCGAGTTCTTATTTTTCTCGCTCGGCGCAATGACCGCTCTTGTTCTAAATGGAAGAACGCTGCAAATTTCTTTACCACCACGGATCTACATGTTACTAGCTGGTGCCGCGCTCCTCCTGATCGCAGAAACAAGTGCTCCAGCAAATAATTTCGTCGTGCCCCCAGTTCCGCATCACGATTCTGCAGCGGCGATTTGTGCGACGTATGCCTTAGCGGCACTGAGCACGTTACTCATCTTCTGCGGACTGTTGGGAATGCCTGCTCGCCTGTTGCCCTCGTGGCTCACTTATCTAGGACGGATTTCGTATGGACTGTACGTGTTCCACGGTGCTTGCCTATTTATCTCGTGGAGAACACCAATGCCGGACTATTACGCATATTTAGGTCATCCGATCATAGCGATGGCACTTACTCTTGTACTCGCTGTCCTCTCTTACGAATACTTCGAAAAGCCATTTCTAACGATGAAAGAACGGTTCACGTTTATTCCGTCGCGTGCTGCCTGACCCTGCGCAAAATAAGTCCAGGGTGGAAGTCGTTAGTAAAACAGGTTTCCCTCAAAGACGGGCATTCGGCCTGATTTCACCTCGGCAGACCAGAGACCCAGGCGTTCACGTTCATGATCCGGTCGCCAGAATTTCTTACACTCCTCGAAATACTTCAAAACAGCTTCCTGGCGTGAGAGTTTAAGCAACTCACGCGCTAACGACATATTCGGTCCAAAGGTGTCGAGCGACGGCCATCCGAATGTTGTACCGGAAAGCAGAAGGTAAATCTCAGCCTGCTGGGTTTGACCTTTTAGTAGCGCCAATCTCCCAAGAACCAAGTTGCAGTAAAAGACTGCGTTTCCCCTGTAAAACGCCGGCAACTTTGGATGGTTTTCCAAGAACTCTAAGCTTCCGCTGCATAGTTCTTCGCTTCGTCATTCCGCCCGGCTTCCAACGCGCATTTCGCCGCTCGGGGTAAATTCAGAAATCAATTGAATTCTGGATCATCGGAGGAGCGACTCTCCTCAAGCTTCGACTCCATCTCCGCAAGTAAACCTTCAGCGTCTTTGCCCATACTCTTGGCTTCGGAGTATGTCGGGTTCAGTCGAATTTTAAGCTCTTCGGCCCAAGCCGTGCCGTGGCCCGGCTGCCCATACAAGGCGAGCGCCACTAAACTTCCTGCACTCAGCTTGCCTAAGAGTTTCAACACGCTGGACCCGCCCCCGAAGTACCTCGAAACTTAATGCAAATAGAAATAGAGTACTGATTTCCTACCTATTCTACTTATTTGGGCAATGGACATGTAAGACGACCGAGTCAGTTGTCTACACTCGGTTGGCCGGATGTAGCTCGTTTCCAGCTAACGTCAATGCACTTTTGAGATTGCGGTACATGCGCCTTTCACCGCCGTACTGAGCAATCTGCTCGTATTGGTATATACCAGGTCCTCATCCTTGTTAAAAATGGCAACTTTGTTTCCGTGTACGAATGGCGTTGAGGGACTGAGTGCGTCATGGTCTAAACGAATGACATAGTCTGCTTTCTCGCGGCTGGCCGTAACGGTCGCACTTGGACACGCTCGCGAGAACGCCTTAATGACCTCAATGTTTTGCGGGCTGGTCCCGCCCGTTAAGGCCAGCGACCCTGTAATGTCCCCCCGCGGCTCCATCACCCGAAGCCTGTGGCGATTGACTCTCCGTAATAAATACTCGAGGTTTACCTGGGCCAGCTGCTAGCGGCCAAATTTGGATCAGCGAAAGAAGTACGCAGGTGAATCTAGCTTTCATGATCTCCCCACCTGGCTGCAAACGGCCCGGACTAGTTGATTCGCGTGCCCGTTTCCCGCTGCGTAAGACGATGTTGATCTACGGCCCGTTACAACGAACCGGCCTAGAGGTGATACAAAGCTAAGAAACAGTTTGGTGAGCGCGGTAGGAATCGAACCTACAACCTAGTGATTAAGAGTCACTTGCTCTGCCAGTTGAGCTACGCGCCCTCTTCGGGGAAACTTCTGCGGCCCAAATTGCTGGAGCCAGGTGGGATGTCAGCGCCCAACGCCGACAGCTTCAAATATACCATCTCGTTTCCAAAAAGCAGCCCAATGTCACACTGAGAACAGTACCTATCTGTACCGACCCGCCCCATGCTTCCGTCCACGCCGGAGTACTTCTGCTTCCTAGTCCTCCTGTTCTTCTGTTTCTGGTTTCTCGGCCGCAGTCGCCCAATCGCAATTGCCCTCATCATCGCTGCCGACTACTTCTTCTACGCCAAGTGGGGACTCATCTACCTCGCCCTCATCCCAGTCGCATCGACTCTTGATTTCCTTATCGGACGGCAAATCGAGCAATCAAAAGTTCAGTCCACCCGACGCCTCCTCGTGACCGCCAGCGTTCTCATAAACGTCTCGCTCATCGCAGTCTGTAAGTACATCCCCTTTCTTGCTGAATCCTGGTCTCATGTCATCTCGCGCCAAGTCACGCCACCCTCTTGGACCCTTCCTCTCGGGCTGTCTTTCTATGGATTCCAGGCGATGACTTACACGCTCGACATCTATCGTCGCGATGCCAAACCTGCTTTCAATTATTGGGCCTACCTCGCATCGGTCAGCTTCTTTCCAACCACCCTGGCCGGACCAATCACGCGCGTTGATGCCCTCTGGCCGCAGTGGTTGAGACCCGCCCGCGTCCTTTCCGCTGAAGACGGCAGCCGAGCATTCTTCCTCATCGGTGTTGGCCTTTCCAAGAAATTCCTGATCGCCGACTATCTTTCAGTGAACCTCATCAATCGCGTCTTCGATTTGCCCAAGCTTTACGCCAGTGGTGACGTGCTCGTCGCCGTCTACGCCTACGCCTTCCAGCTCTATTACGACTTCTCCGGCTACACCGATATTGTCATCGGATCCGCTTTACTTCTCGGCATCAAGTTGCCGCCGAACTTCAACCGCCCGTACTTGGCCCAAAATATCGCAGACTTCTGGCGTCGTTGGCACATCACGCTTTCCAACTGGCTTCGGGACTATCTTTACTTCTCCTTGCCTGGCCAGCGCTCCAAGACTCTCGTCTATCTCAACCTGGTCATCACCATGGCCGTCGGCGGCCTCTGGCATGGAGCAAGCTGGAACTTCGTCATCTGGGGACTACTTCACGGCATGGGCCTCGCGATCGTACGATTCCTGCAATCGCTTCGAGGCAATCGAAAGCCTTCGCCAGCATGGCCTCTGAAAGTTCTGCGCATCTTTGCGACATTCCACTTCGTCGCCTTTGCCTGGATCTTCTTCCGAGCCGCCAACCTCGAAACGGCCATTGACATCATCAACCAAATCGCAGCAGCCAATTTCGCTTTTGATAATGTGACTGGCCCATTCCTGCTGATCCTGGGCATTGCGGTCGGCCTCCAACTCACGCCCAAGACCTGGTATCAATCCCTCCTGCGAGTCTTCACGCAGTCCCCGGCCTTCGTACAAGCGTCAGCTCTGATCTTGCTAACAGCTGCCATCCAGTACATCGGGTCTGCCGGCGCAGCACCCTTCATTTACACCAAATTCTAAGAGCGCATCTTATGGCCCAGCCCACTCCTGTACAAACCCCCTCTCGGAAAACTGTGCTCACGGTCGTTATCATTGCTTTGGTCCTGGCCGTTGCGCCGTACGTCCCGGGGCTGCGCTCCTTTGGCGGCCTGCTTCCTAAACACTTAACGGCACTGGCTCACTTACCCGCTTCAACCGGATCGCCTGCTTCTTCCGGCCCAAGTGTCTCGAAAGTTCCTGCCACTAACACACCGACCATGAACGGCTTGCCGCAACGAGCCAAGCTCAGTCCGAATAGACATACTGCGCCGATTTCTGATCAGAATTTCCTAGCCGATCCCACCGGCGCCCTCGATCACTTCTACGACGCGCTCGCTCGCACTGCATCGAGAGAGCCACATGCCAACACACTCATCCTCCACTTCGGAGACTCCCCCGTGACCGCTGACTCCATCACTGCTGATGCCCGCGCGATTCTTCAGTCCCGATTCGGCGATGCTGGCCACGGTTATGTGCTGATCGCAAAGCCTTGGGCCTGGTACGGTCATCGCGGGATCGAGTTGAAGGCGCACGGGTGGAAAATCGAAGCCGCCACCCAGGGCCGAGCCAAGGATGGAGTTCACGGCCTCGCGGGTGTTAGCTTCACCGGTTCCACCGGAGCTACATCCCAAATCACGCTTGCCGATAACCAGCACACCCGCATGCAGGTCTATTACTGGAAGCAGCCATCCGGCGGTAGCTTCGAAGTGAAAACAGATACATCCACCATCGGCACTGTCCAAACCGAAGCGGCCGATAGAGTCCCCGGTTTTTTCGAAGCCGACCTGCCACCCTCCACCTCCCGCATCGAGCTAACTGTCACGTCCGGCACTGTCCGCCTCTTCGGATTCAGCTTCGAGAAGTCTGGCCCAGGGGTCATCTACAGCTCCCTCGGCCTCAATGGAGCTCAAGTCCAAGCCGTCTTGCGGTTTTTCGAACTAGGTCAGTGGACCGCTCAGCTCCAGCATCAACGTCCCGACCTGGTCATCATCAATTACGGCACCAACGAAAGTATCTTTCCCTCCTACATCGAGAAGGATTACCCTGGTGAGCTTCACAAACTAATTCAGCGCGTCCAAACGGCCCTGCCCGGCACATCGCTGCTCATCATGAGTCCCATGGATCGCGGTCAGCGCGACAGCTCTGGCCAAATCGTCACGCCTCCGATCTTGCAGAGAATAGTCGACATTCAAAGACAAACCGCTCTCGACCTGAATTGCGCCTTTTTCGATACTTTCGACGCCATGGGTGGGGCTGGGACCATGGGCCTTTGGTACAACTCGCAGCCTCGCCTGGTCAGTGCTGACTTTATGCATCCCTTGCCCGCAGGAGCCGCCAAAGTGGGCGCTCTTCTCGATCTCGCCCTGACCGCAGGCTTTGATCGCTACCAGCACTCAGGGCAATCCTCTGAGAAACAGACCACACGAACGGAACTACCCCTTAAGAAGCCTTAAGGCGGGTACGATCTTTTGCCCATAAGTAGTACATTAGTTAAGATGTTACCGGTCCTTTTGCTCGCCTTGGTGCCGCTGGTGCAAACTCAGCCCGCCAAAGCAGCCAGCAACAAGGTTCATAAGCCCGCCCATACGGCTCATCTCACCGGCAAGACCCCTTACCGACGTGCCACTGCACTCCGATCGGTTAAAGTCTCTTCACGGTCCCTGGCGTCCCGAAGTTCCAAACTCACTGCGCGCCGGTCTGTTGTTAACTCCGCCGTTTCTGCCGAACTTCGAGCGGCAGCCTTCAGTGTTGTTTCTCAACGCATGGAAACCGCACCGAATCACTTCGAAGAGCTAGGCCAGCTTCATCCGTTCTTTGATCGTCTGAATCAAGGAATCCGCGACGGTCAACCCGTTCACATTCTTCAATTTGGCGATTCCCATACGGCCTCTGATGACTGGGTCCGAGCCATGCGAGAAGCTTTTCAGGGCCGCTACGGTTTTGGTGGAGCAGGATTCGCCACCGCAGGACATATAAAAGGTTATCGCCGGTACGACGTCCAGACTGAAACCTCTGTCGGCTGGCAGGTCCAAGGATTAGTTGGCCATCCGGCGGATCCTTTTCAAGGATTAAGCGGCCTGAGTCTCACTGCTTCTTCCCCCGATGAAACAACCAAGCTGACCACCTACGGTGACCAACTCGAACTCTTCTACCTTCGCCAGCCCAACGGTGGATCGTTCACGATCGAAGTAGATGGTTCCCCAATCGAGACAGTGAATACAACCGGTGTTCAGGAAACAGGTTTCTACACCTACCAGCCAACTCCTGGCGAACATACTTACACCGTTCGAACTCTTTCTGCCAACCCGGTACGCCTCTATGGCTGGGTGTCCCAGAACTTCCGTGGAGTTACCTGGGAAACTCTCGGCATCAACGGTGCCCAGGTCGGAGGCATTCTCAATTGGGACCAAGCTCTCTGGACTCAACAGATTCAGCGCCGTGATCCCGCTCTCGTCATCATTGCCTACGGCACGAACGAAGCTCTCAGCCCTTCCTGGACTCCTGACGATTATCGCGCCAACCTGCACCAGGTGATCGAACGTTTTCGCTCTGCTGTTCCGAATGCCGCTCTTCTGCTTGTCGGCCCCCCCGATTGCGGTCGTCTTCATCCCTTCCCGCATCTGCAAGAGGTAATCCAAATCCAGAGACAAATCGCCGAACAGACTGGCATTGCTTTCTGGGACTGGCGGCACCACATGGGCGGACCAGGTGCCACACACATGTGGGTCCGTGCCGGCCTCTCACAACCAGATTATGTTCACCTCACCGGTGACGGTTATCGCCTTCTAGGGCGTACCCTCGCTCAAGAACTCGACCTTGAGTATCGGCGTTATCAAGCTCAGCCGATGGCAAGCCTTCCCGTCTCCAGAGCTTCTTTCACTCGCCCGTCCTCGTCTGTTTCGCCTATATCAAACTAGTACAAGCATGAGTACGCAAGACCGCATCGCCTCCATTATCAGAACTGTCTCCGAAAAGCCCACTCTTCCCGCCGAAGATGAGTCTCTCTTCGAATCCGGTTTCCTGGATTCTTTTGCCCTCCCTGATCTTATCGGTGCATTGGAGTCAGAGTTTACGATCAAAATTCCTGATTCTGATTTGAATCCCCGCAAGTTCGACTCCCTGGCTCGCATCACCTCCTACATCGAAGCCAAGGTCTAGTCTCCGTGTCTTGTATAGCCGGATTTGGGGCGTATCTGCCCTCCGCCGTCATCACGAACAAGCAACTGTCTGCGCAACTGAATGTTCCGGAGTCTTGGATTGTCGAAGTCTCCGGCATACACGAGCGTCGTCTCGCCGATCCGACTCAGTCAGTTGCCGATCTGGCCGTTTTAGCTGCCCGCGATTGTCTTCAAAACGTGGGTTTCAATCCCAAGGACATCGGCCTCATCTTGCTCTCGTCCGGTTCTGTTGCGCGCCGGTTCCCCGGGCCAGCTGCGAGCCTCGGCAACCTGCTTGAGCTCAGCGGTGTGTCGTGCATCGATGTTCCAATTGCTAGTGCAGGATCCTTGTTCGCGTTGACACTGGCGAACAGTCTCGCGCCGGTCCATGGTCCCGTTCTCGTGGTCGCGGCCGAGATCATGTCCACCATTGCTCACCACCAGCCCATCGACAAAAACATAGCTGTGTTGTTCGGTGACGGGGCGGGCGCCTGCCTGGTCCTGCCTGGCAACGAAGGGCTGCTTGCGATCAATCAGGTGGCAATCCACTCCGATGGCGCATTCTCTGATGAGCTCTCACTTGAGTTCGACGGCCCGCTTCATATGAACGGCCTTTCCGTCATCATGCAAGCCTCGCGTAAGATTCCAGCTGCCATTCGAGAAGTGCTATCCGCCGGAGCCCTCCAGCCCGAAGACGTTTCGGCCTTCCTCATGCATCAGGCTAATCAGAACCTGATCGATCGCGTCGCCAAAGCACTATCTGTCCCATCGAAGCGCTTTTTCTCGAATATTGCCCGCTTCGGCAATACCTCTTCCGCATCTATGTTAATCGCCGCCAACGAATACTTTACTGCCGCCCAGCGTACAGACTCCCCATTACCCGCGACTCACTTCTGTTTTGCTTCCTTTGGCGCTGGTTACCACTGGGGCGCAATCCTCACCCAGGCTACTTAGCCTCTTACCAGTAGTTCCGGTCGCCCGGGCAGCCCACTCCGTCTTTGTATCCGCTCAGCCTGCTGTCTGCAGCCGTCAAACTTCTGCTGTAACAATCGCCAGCCGAATCACTCGTAAAGTAATTCTGCGAACTCTCCCCGGTATGCTTCGTCACCGTGTAACCTCCGTTCACAATCGCAAAAAGCGAAGTATCGTTCGACAGCACTTGATTTGATTCCGTCTTACTCGAAGTCTTCACGCCCCCAACTAACGTTTGTTCTGTAACGAAGTAACCTTGGTTGACCGTTGTTGGTTGCGTAATGGTGCCGTCAGCTGCAAAATTATCCGTAAGCTCCAGCGTGAATGGGTACGAGACTTGCTTTTGCTCAACGGTAACTGTCAAACCGTTCTGCACTGTCGTCTTGTCCGCAACCATATTCTGTTGCACTAGATTCTGGGTGTATTGCGAGCTGTTCACCACAAACTGTTGGGCATTCGAAAAGTCAATTGATTGCTCGACCGTAGTATCTACCCGCCCGTGTGAAGTGATGACATATCCATGAATCGCGAACGTCCGCTGAGCACTCACCGTCACCGATCCGCTAACAGTTCCATCCAATCCTGTGCTCAAATCTTCGTTAACCAGAGGCGACGGATCTAACGACAACGAGTCACTGACTATCCCTCCCGTTACTTGCGTCGCGCCATGATCGACATACGCCAGCAAATTTCCTGCCACTTCGAAATAGCTGAATGCCTTATACACGCCAATCGTGATCGTATGAGCGTTTCCATCTGCGAGCAGGCCGGCAAACGGGCTCAAGTCCACCCGATACGGTTTGAAGTTCAACGTCTGAACACCCGGAATCGGTTCCCAAAGATACGGGTCAAGTCCTCCGGTGTAAATCCATGGATAGACGGGAGCAACTCCAGCAGCGTATCCGTCAATCGTTACGTCCGTTTCTCGGAGCCCACCGCCGCCACACGATTCGACCTTCGCCGTCACATTATCCGGGACGCACAAAAACCATTGCTCCTCCTGATTCTGGCTCTGTGAAATAACGTCCAGATACACGCGTTCCACATTCTTCGGCAGAGTAATTGTTTGAACTGATTGAGGCGTTCCTGCGTTGATCGTAGCTGGCTGGTTTCCAGGTGCCAGCCCAACAACTACGTCGGCAACCGAACTCGCCGGAGGTACTAATGCCGAAGCCTCATAAAAATCCAACGAGAAGTTAGCGAAAATAACGCTGTTATATTTGACGCCGCCCGACGTGCCCACAAAGTTTCCTAAGTTGGCCTGACCCGTCTGCACTGACGTAAACAGGCTGCTCAATTC
Source organism: Bryobacteraceae bacterium (assembly GCA_965214005.1). Taxonomy (GTDB): domain Bacteria; phylum Acidobacteriota; class Terriglobia; order Bryobacterales; family Bryobacteraceae; genus Bog-105. Next base: position 4,566,411 of record CBDCAQ010000014.1, on the reverse strand, counting down.
CGTTACGTCCCGCTCAACATGCCACGAAGGACTGAGCCCGCGTCTCGGCTCCGCGGTGGTTCCGAAGTAAAGATTAGCGTTGCCCATGAACACACTGGCTGTACGATCAAATTGTCGTCCGGTCTGAACCGTGAAATCGCCTGTGAAGATAACCTTCGCCCAAGGTCCTCTGCATTTGTTTTCCGCAGGATTGTAAGTGAACGGTCGTGGATTGAAGTCATTGAAAGCCGTCTCATGCAGCAAATGCACGATGCACGACTTTGTTGCCGGTCGAATTACCGGAGCATCCGCAGCCACTGTATTCGCAGATCCAGGCTGTGGCAGTGCCGGCGGTTTGATAACCTGCCCTCGTCCCAACCCGGCAATTAGCAACAACCCGACAAACCCGATCGTGCGTCTTCCACAAAACTTCGATAACCTCAACATACGTCGCAATCTCCTCACGACAGTATATGGGCAGCCGTCACCATAACCGCCCGCAGGCTTATACTTTCCCCATGACAAGTAGCTCGAACTTGAGTCCGCCGCACCCCGGACTTCCCTCGCGCACCTCGATCCTCGTCGCCGCAGCTCGTGCATTTGGTTCTCGTGAGCCTGATGAAAGCGTCCGCAACCCGGACCTGCTCGTCCGACATCTGATTGGGCCCGCTGAGTTAGCCCTCATCAGCGATCACCCGCTTAGCAAAATGCTAGAACAGGACTACTTAGAAGCTAGTCAAAATACGGCGACAGTAACCTTAGCGTGGTTCATGCTTCTGCGTACTCGATTCATAGACGACGCGTTAAACCGAGCCGTGCATAATGGCGCTACCCAGATCGTTATTCTCGGAGCCGGATTCGACACACGTGCTTATCGCTTCCTTGACTTGCTGAAACGTTGCAGTGTAATCGAAGTCGATTCTGCCTCAACCCAGGAATATAAGAAACGCCGTGTCCAAGTGAGCCTCGGCAGTGTTCCGAATAACCTGACCTATGCGAGTTGTAACTTCGGTTCCGACAATATTGCCGATGTGTTGCGCCAAGCCGGATACCGCGAAGACCAAAAAACTTTTTATATTCTGGAAGGCGTGTGCATGTACGTTCCGGAACACGGCGTCCGCGAGACGTTACGCCTGGTCTCATCGCTATCAGCCTCAGGAAGTTCAATTGTTTTGGATTACCCGAACAGGGTCGGGCTCGAGATCATGATGAAGAGTGCCCAAAGCATCACCACTCTGGCAGCCAGTTGGGGAGAGCCATGGATCTTCGGTGTCCCTCAAACCAACGGAACGGAATTTTTTCGTGAACTAGGGTTTGACCCCGGCGTGCCGCTATCGGTCAACAATCCCGAATTGCTTAAGCGCTACACAATGAGTCAGACCGGCAAGGTTTACGGTGCAGACGTCTTCCAGAAGCTGCGCGACGAACAGCAAGCGCGTGTTCGAGCCGGACAATCGCCTGAGTCAACGGACCTTACCGATGCCGAGAAAGCAGCCGCAACGAAAGGCATTTTTTGGTTAGCCGAACTGACGGTGTAACGTAATACGCCACTACTGGGCTAAATTCACCCCTCCGGTTTCGTCAGTCACACGTCTCAAACTCAATAAAAACGGCCTTTTCCGCTCAAAACACTTGACACACGTTGTAGGCTTTTCTTAGGAGCACCTGTCTTGGTCTCCTCCGGCCACCGGCGTCTCCGGTGGCTTTGTTGTCTTCAGCAGCCACCTTCCGGGGTGGCTTTTTCATTTATCAGGAGGAAGCAACTCGAATGTCCACACTCGCGCAAATCACTGCCAATCAGCAGAACGCCCAGCACTCTACCGGTCCCCGCACCGAAGAAGGCAAAGCCAATTCAGCTCGCAACCGCTTCGCTCACGGCCTCTGCGGAATCTTCAAGATCCTGAACCACGAACGGGAGGAGGAGTTCGAACAGCTCCTAGAAGCCTTCGTCGACGAACATCAGCCTTCGACCATGACCGAGTCCTTGCTCGTCCGAACTCTTGCCGAAGCTTGGTGGCTTCGCAAACGCGCCCAAACCTATCAGGATCTCTGCCTCGAAAACGTAGGTGCCAGCGATCCCGAAGGACTCCCGCTCTACCTCCGCTATCAGGCCCACCACGACCGCGAGTTTCACCGCACGCTGAACGAGATCCTCAAGATGCGTGCCACTCGCCTGAAATCCGAATCGCAAAAAGTAGCCGAGTCTCAAAAGCAGCAAGTTGCGGACCTTCGCACCAAATCAGCCCAGCTTAGAGTTCAAATCCAACAGGCCCGGCTCGATATGCTTCGGCCCGTCCAGCCCCCAATTGGGTTCGTTTCGCAGAGGCCCGTACAGTCGCCGCCCGAACAATCACCCATTGCAACCGCGGCCTAAAACTCTTCTGTTTTGAAACATGCCTAACGCGTGTTCTTAACTGTTCACCAAGCTCTTTGACAACTCAATACAACAGTCAGTCGAAGGGCGCACTCGAACCGCGCCCCCATTCTTGACCTTAAAACCGTAAGTGCAGCGCTACCTGAATAATGCGCGGCCCCGTCGGGTTAGTGGTACTGGTCGCACCGACTACTGACGATACTGTGCCAAACAACGGGTCGGTGATATTGACATTCGGATTGGCGAAGTTAGCATGATTTAGCACGTTGAAGGCGTCGGCGCGAAGCTCGGTGTCCACTTTCTCCTTAAAGAAGAAAAGGTGCTTGGCCAATGACAAATCAGCATTCACAAAGCTAGGTCCGCGAAATGAATTACGCGGAAGACTGCCATACGTAAACTGGCCGTTGAGTACAGTCGGATCCGTCTGCGCTTGAGCGTCCAAAGAATTCGCCCGAGCGTTCGAGAAGTTACTCGCATTGAAGTAGTAGTTCACTAGTTGGCCGTTATTCACGCTAGTGTTTGTCCTGGGATTCAACGTCGTGATCGTGCCTCCCACCAGATCGGCTCTCACGATACCTGCCTGCCCGTCACCCGCGGGACCAGGGTCAGAGTTCTTGGTGCTCAATCCCGCCAATACATCCAGGGCGAACCCACTATGCCAAGTGATGATCGGGTACAAGCTCCAGCCTTTGGTTAAAGTCTTTGGGCCTCGCTGCCACAACTGGTCGAACGGCAAGTCCCAGCCGCCTGAAAACGTCAGGCTATGTCGCACGTCTGTATCGCCCGAAGCCCGGAATTCGTTGTGATTGAAGTAAGGAACAACGCTGTTTCGCTCCCGGAATCCCGATTCATTATCAATCTCGTGAGACCACGTGTACGCGAACGTAAAGAAAGTATTTCCAAAAAAACGGTTATTTGTCACTCGCTTAGTCAAGCTCGTTTGTAAGGCATTGTAATTAGCCTTACCGACATTCTGGAATTCATCGAGATAGCTATAGGTTGGGTTCGTTTGGTCAGTGTTGTAGATTCGGTTGGGGGAACCTGGGAGGAACGGATTCTGATCAACTAAACCTGTCAATTTATGCGCGCTATAGCCGACATATCCTACTTCCATGACCGTACCCGCCGTCAATTGCTGCTGCAGAGATAAGTTGTACTGCCAAGTGTATGGCGTCCGAAGATGAGGGTCCACGTAGTAAACTCCACCGCCTCCGATGGGAGTAAAGCCGGCATTTGCGAAGTTGAGGCTCTGAGAGGGCGGTTTAGACGGAAACGGGTTCACTGCCCCTGCTCCGGCGAATGGGTTTGACAGGTAACCGGGAGCGGCCATTACCGGTGTTGTCGCCGTCGTTGCCGGAAAGAATAAATCCGCAAATCCAAAGAACGGAGCTTGCCCGTTAAACTGAAGGTTGTCCTCACCTTTCAGGATGTCGTAGAACATACCCGCGCCGCCGCGAATACTCGTTTTACCAGTTCCAAATACGTCGTAAGCAAAACCGAAACGTGGACCGAAATCGTTCTTGTCCGGAAAATTTGAACCTCGCGGTGCGCCTTGGTCTCCTGGGAATACTAAGCCTGTCGGGGCGCCGGGAAATCGTGTCGATTGCAGCCCGGGTATAAACGAAAAGGACCGGCCCTGTGTGTCGTACTTTGGCTGTGCATACTCATACCGCAAACCGTAAGTCAAAGTCAGCCGCCGGTTCACCTTCCATTGATCCTGTCCGTAACCCGCATAAGAGTTGGTTCGAATGTTCGAGGGTGCTTTTGGAAATTGAAGATACTCGTCCGGCAAGCCCATAAGAAAGTCTGCTAAATCCTTACCAGAGCCCACCGTTGTGCTCGGCCCATAGAAGTAAAACTCTCCGTTTACGTAATAGTCATAAACAGTGTTGTCTTGATAGGGCGAAAAATAAAAGCCAAACTTTAGATTATGGCTGCCCTTTGTCCAAGATAGATTGTCATAAAAAGCGTAAGTATTATCAATCAGGTTCGTCGGACCGTTCGGACTATACCCGAGAGTTATGCCCGATCCGCTGAACCCGAGTAGCGATGGGCCGGTTGCAACATCAGGCGTGTTTTGTATCCCAAGCTGATTTGAGGTCGGTAGTTTGCTAGCTGGCTGATACGTCAGCGCATTATTCCGCTGGGCTGTCACGCGTAGTTCGTTCAGTAATGACGGAGTGAATGTGTGGTTATAAGTCACCGCGCCGTAGTAGCTGTTACTAATATTGTTGTCCGGGAAGCCGGGCACGTTTGCACCTAACCCGCTGTTGTAGCTGAATACAGGATCCAGTCTTGTCTCCCCATGGGTCGTGAACGTTCCAGTGAGGGTATCTCTGCTCGTAATGTTGAAATCGAATCGCCCTAAATACTCGTTTATGTTGTCCTTCGCGCCAGCTTCTGAAAAGAGGGCTCCATTCGGGGATGATGGAATCAACCCCGCTTTGATATAGTTCTGTGCCACGGGATCGATTCGCGCCGGATCAATAATGCCCTGCGCCGCTAAACTCGGGTTGGACTGGAAATAAGGATTCGCTTGCAGGAAACTCACAACACTTGGATCGGGACTCCCGTTAGCAGACTGCGAGAAATTGCCCTGCAGTTGAGCCGGCGTGAACACCGTCTGATTTCCCTCCTGCGCAATCGAGTTCTGCCTTTGACCCTGATACGAGAAGAAGAAGAACAACTTGTTCCGTCCGTCGAAGACCTTGGGAATCATAATCGGCCCGCCGATCGTCCCGCCAAACTGGTTGCGCTTCAGGACATTTCTCGGCTGACCCAGCTCATTCGAGAAAAAGTCGTTCGCATTTAAATCTTCGTTGCGCACATAGTCATACGCTGTGCCGTGCAGGCTATTGGTGCCGCTCTTAGTCACTTCCGTAACAATTCCACCAGCGTTCCGCCCGTATTCCGCAGTGTAGTTACTTTCCAATACCCGGAATTCCGCGATCGCGTCCGGGTTCGGATTCACTACAAAAGAATTGCTCAGAAGGTTGTTGTTATTGCCACCATCTAAGAGGAACGTTACTGAATCCGTTCGTCCGCCGCCGATGCTGTACCCCGCACCGCTCGCGTCTGAATCCGGATTCGTGGGTGTTACGCCCGGTTGCGTCGCAATTAGGTTCAAAGCATTACGGCCGTTCAGCGGTAATTCAAAAATCGCCTGACCTGTTACCGTTCCTCCAACAGTCGAGTTTTCGGTCTCAACCGTGCTCGCCTGTGAATCCACCGTAACCACGCTGGTTACTGCGCCTACCTGTAACTGCAAATCGACTTTTAGAGTCTGATTGATCTCGAGCGCAGTTTTACCGCCGGACTGGCTCTTGGAAAAGCCTGTCGCTTCCGCCGCAACCTGATATTCGCCAATCGGCAGCTCATTGATCTGGTAGTAACCCTTGGCGTCGCTTTTTGTTGTCCTAAAGCTTTGAGTACCAAGGTTTGTGGCCGTTACCGTCGCGCCCTGCACAGCGCCGCCCGACGGATCCGTGATCACGCCCGCGATTTTGCCAGTCGCATCTTGCGCAACCAGCATTCCCGGTATTGCCGCCAACATCAATACAGCCAAGCCTGGACATAGACACTTCAACATTTTGACAGTCTTCTCCCCGATTCAACTTTGTGCGCGTCTTATGCGAATCGGCGGGACTTGGGCCGCTGAACAGATCACCAACTTGGCTGACCAATGCTCAGGCTAAACGGAAGCGCGTAAGAAGATATTCTAACGCCTTTGTGTCAGGAAAGTAACCCACCATTACTTCCAGCGCATTGCCCGGAGTCCTGTAGCTGCGTGGTACACACCTAAGAAGGCGGCCGCGTTAATCATTGAAAAATAGTAGGGCAACATAAGCGCCTTCGGCCTTAGTTTCGTCAATGCGCCCACGATTGACAGCCCGTAGAACAACAGCTGTCCAACGAAAAGTAACCGGTATATTAACTGACTAAGCAGGAATATATTCAAGACAAACGCGGCCACCATCGCGAACGGCACGACCAACCGCAGCCCCTTGTGACATATAAAGAAGAACAGGGGAAAGAGGCGCAAAGGATTCAACAACGGCTTAATTTCCCTTAGCTGTTGTATGTTGCCGGCCATGATACGAACCCGCCGTCCGAATCCGGTCATCTCGTGCGCCTCTTCCCGAATCACCGCTTCCGGTTCATACGCGGCTCGCCACCCTTTTGCAATCACCGACGCATGAATGATGTAATCGTCGTTTATAGTTCCCGCGGGCGGATACGGATACAGCTCTCGCCGGATGGCGTGTAGGTGACCATGTCCCCCCAACGTGGAGGCGATCTTCGATTCCTCGGCCTTTAAGAACGTTTCGTACTTCCAATAAAAGTCTTCCGAGGCACCGATATTGACTTCGCCCGGCTTAATGACCGTATATCGCCCGCTTACTGAGCCAACGGTAGGGTCAGCGAAGTTTCTCACCAGCAACAGAAGCGCATCTCTATTTAGGAACGCTGAGGCATCTGAAAAGATCACTATCTCGCCCACTAACTCGCGTACTGCTGCATTCAAGGTGAGTATCTTGCCCCGGTTTACTGGGAAGTTCAGTATGCGAACTCGTCCGGCACACTCCGGCAAAGCAGCCGTTGCTTCTGCCAGCGCCGGCGTGTTGTCTTTTGACCCATCACACGCGACAACTATCTCTAGCTTTTCAGGTGGATAGTCGAGCGCCAAGGAATTATAGATCTTACGTACAATCACCGCACTCTCGTTGTAAGCCGGTATTAGTAACGAAACACCCGGCGTGATTGCCTCTTTCCTGACGGTATTCTGAAGAAGACTGCGTAACAAGACCAGAGTCAGCGGGTAACCTAGATAGGTATAAATTGGGACCGTCACCGCAGCCCAGAAGAGCCATGGCAGAATCAAACAGGTATCTCGCTCATCCCGTAACCATCTCCATAGACGATCTTACGAGACGGATCTGTTCCTAGGCACGACAGCCGATCACAACTCGGCAAAATATTTCTAACACCATGCGTGCGGTCATCCAACGCGTTTCCAAGGCGTCAGTCGAGGTAAAGCGTGACACTCTTGAACTAGCTTCCGATTCCGTTTCTATCGGCCGCGGGTTGGTCGTCTTACTCGGCGTCCATCGGCTAGATACTGAGTCTCAGGCCGAACTGCTCGCTAAGAAGGTTTTGAGTCTCCGGATCTTTCCAGACGAAAACGAACGAATGAACCTCAGCGCCCTCGATGTAAGAGGCGATCTACTCGTAGTCTCGCAATTTACTTTGTACGCCGACACTACCCACGGGAATCGGCCTTCTTACACCGAAGCGGCACGCCCTGAGCTCGCGGAATCACTTTACGAGTTGTTTGTCCGGGGTTGTAAGCGAAGTAATCTGACGGTGAAGACTGGGATCTTTCGGTCCGATATGGTCGTAACCTTGGTCAACCAGGGGCCGGTAACCATAATTTTGGACGTTTCACTGTAACTATGAGCTCCAATATCTGATATATATGATTTGGGACTTATTTACTAATTCATATGGCAAGAACGCAAGCTGCACCGAGTCGTGAGATCTTAGAAGCCGCCCTTCATGGGCTCGAAGCTCAACGACAGAAGATCGAGGAGCAAATTAGCGAGGTCCGCTCCCTCCTCGGCAAGCGCGTTGGCCGCCCACCTAAAGCGGAAGCCGCTGCGCCCGCTGAGGAATCGTCAGGAACTGAGACTCGCGCCACCCGTAAGCGGCGTGGGCTTAGTCCCGAAGCTCGTAAGAGGATTGCGGCGGCCCAAAAGAAACGCTGGGCTGCTTTCCGAAAAACTCAGTCGTAAGTTCCACCGATTTCTAGACCATGATCCTCGGTATGGGGGCCGATGTGGCTGAGGTTCCCCGCATCCGCCGCAGCATCGAACAGTATGGCGCTCGATTTCTGACCCGCATTTATACTCCCGCCGAACAAGCTTACTCCGAGCGCAAGGCAAACTCAGTTGAGCGCTTTGCTGCTCGTTTCGCCGCCAAAGAAGCTGGCATGAAAGCCATCGGTACGGGCCTTCGCCGCGGAGTAACTTGGAAAGACTTCGAAGTTATTAATGAGCGATCCGGTCGCCCAACTCTCCGGCTCTCAGGCGTAGCTGAACAAATTGCAGGCGGCCTAGGCGTAAAGCGGATTACAATATCGCTGACTCATACTTCCGAACTAGCTCTTGCAGTTGTCATCTTAGAGGACGGTCAGTAGACCGGCCGATTTCAGATGAGCGGCCCGCGTAACTGGGACGTCCCCTGTTACAGCCAGTGTTGCGGGCGAAACACTCAGACTTAGCCCCGACTTTGCGCCGGCACGGGACGGTTCCGAAGCTGTGCTTCTTCAAGTTGCTTGGCTTCTCCGTACGTAAATACCATTCGATGAATGACCGTAATGTTGCCGAGAACCGCCAGGACCCAGAGTACAGGCGCCATGCGATCAAACAGCGCACCTATGATCAGTAGCACCACACGCTCTGGCCTTTCCAGAAAACCTACTTTGCAGGTGGGGATGATGTTTTCTGCTCGAGTTCTCGTATAGCTGATCATCACCGAAGCCATCATGACAATCGCAGTTAGAACCACGTAAGGTTCGCGATTGATGCTGCCGTAGTACACCAGCAAGCCGATCAGTAGCCCCAGGTCAGAGTACCGGTCAAGTACCGAGTCGAAAAAAGCACCAAACCGGGTTACCTGGTTTGTCTCCCGGGCCACTCTGCCGTCAACCATATCGAAAAGTCCTGCGAAAATGATAATGAATCCCGCAATCCGGAACCTGCCTGTGGCTAAGTACGCAGCCGCAACTACGTTTATTAAAAGGCCTAAAAAGGTCAGGACATTCGGATTGATTTTGGACAGCGCCAGACCGCGCACGATCAGCCGAATGATCTTGTTAGCACCCAAGCCGATCGCACGTGTATAAGTCATTTATGCCCTAAGATGCTAAGTCGTAGATTGTGGCCAGACTTAGAATCTCCATCTCTCTCGTCCCGTCCGGGATCTTGATTTTGACCGTATCCCCGACCTGCTTACCTAATAGGCCCCTGCCAATCGGCGAGCTAGTCGATATTTTGCCGTGGACGACATCGGCCTCCTCACTGGTGACAATGCTGTATGTCAGCTGCTCGTCCTTGTCCACATCGAGTACGACAACTTTCGAACCGAGGCCGACTCGATCCCGAGGGATCTTGGTCATGTCCACCATTGCAAACTCGCGCAAGCGTGCCTGCAACTGTCCTAATCGAGCATCTACATACGCCTGACGCTCTTTCGCCGCATGATACTCGGCGTTTTCGCTCAAATCTCCATGCGCACGCGCTTTCAGGATCTCTTTCGGCAGTTCGTTTCTAAGTTCGTACTCAAGGGCTGCTATCTCATCCTGCAGCTTTTTCTTGAGTTCTTCCATTTGACTTACCTCATTATAAAGAACCTTCGCTTAGCCTGGAAATTCGAAGCTGCTCGACACCCGTACATCGTAACTGTTACGATGGATTTGAAGGACTCCAGCCATGGCCAGTAAACCGGCATTCGCCACAGGCGCCCAAGTCGAGCACGGAAAATTCGGTCTCGGTTCGGTGCTCTCTTGTAACGACGATTACATAGTAATCAAATTCGACGATCATGGCGAGAAGAAGTTTGTCACGTCTATGGCTCTACCCGCTCTGAAGAAGAGCGACCGACAACCGCCTGTTGAAAAACGGCGTGCCACTCGTAAGAAGGCCGTCGCTCCGGCCGCCACCAGCGCCTAGTCATCTTTAACAACTTTGTCATGAAGGTCAGCCCGTGAACGTTGGCGTAGTTGTCTTCCCAGGAAGCAATTGCGATCACGACGCTTGGTATGCCGTTTCTCAAAACCTCGGCCAGAAAGCAACGTTCCTTTGGCACGACTTGAATTCGGTTGGCGACGTTGATGCCGTCATCCTTCCCGGTGGCTTCTCGTACGGCGACTATCTCCGCTGCGGAGCCATTGCTAAGTTCTCGCCCATTATGAACGCTGTGAAGAGGTTTGCCGATGCTGGGGGTCTAGTCCTCGGCGTCTGTAACGGCTTTCAAATTCTGACCGAAGCCGGCCTCCTACCGGGTGCGCTCGTTCGCAACTCGGGACTTAAGTTCGTTTGCCGCAACGTTCGTCTTCAGGTTCAGACCATCGATACGCCCTTTACTCAATTAACCAGCAAAGGTGACATACTCAGCCTGCCTGTTGCTCATGGGGAGGGCTGCTACGTTGCCGAGGAGCCTGTGCTTAATCAGCTCGAATCTGAGGACCGCGTCGTGCTTCGCTACCTCGATAATCCAAATGGATCTCTCCGCAATATTGCTGCGATCGTCAACGACGAGCGGAACGTAATGGGGATGATGCCCCATCCTGAAAGAGCGGCCGATCCGATCCTAGGGCACACGGACGGACTCGCTATCTTGCAATCTTTGACCTCGGAATACTCAGTTCGAACTATCTCACCAGTTACTGCAAACTCATGATCACCTCCGAAGTGATCACCGCCCATCAGCTAACCCAAGCTGAGTACGACAAGATTCTTCGACTCCTCGGCCGCGAACCAACTTACACAGAACTCGGTATCTTCAGCGTCATGTGGAGCGAGCACTGCTCTTATAAAAGCTCACGTATACATTTGCGCAAGTTGCCTACGGAAGGTAAACACGTCTTGCAAGGACCGGGCGAGAATGCCGGCATCATCGACATTGGCGACGGTCTCGCGATCGCCTTTAAGATCGAGTCGCATAATCATCCCAGCTTCATCGAGCCGTTCCAAGGGGCAGCAACAGGAGTCGGCGGTATCCTCCGCGACATCTTTACCATGGGTGCTCGCCCCATTGCGGTTCTCGACTCCATTCGATTCGGCAAGCTCGATGATCCGAAAACCGGGTCTCGCAATCAACGCATCTTTGAAGGCGTGGTTTCCGGCATCGCCCATTACGGAAACTGCTTCGGCGTGCCCACCGTTGGAGGCGAGTGTTCGTTTGATGAAAGTTACGACGGCAACCCTCTCGTGAATGTCTTTGCACTCGGAGTCTTTCGTCACGACGAGATCTTCTACGGCAAGGCGACCGGCGTCGGCAACCCTGTGTTGTACGTCGGTGCGAAAACCGGGCGAGACGGAATCCACGGTGCGTCAATGGCTTCCACTGAGTTCACCAAAGAATCGAAGCAGAAGCGCCCTAACGTTCAAGTCGGCGATCCGTTCATGGAGAAGCTGTTGCTCGAAGCCTGTCTCGAAGCGATGAAGACCGGAGCTATCGTCGGCATCCAAGATATGGGTGCTGCTGGCTTAACTTCCTCGACCTGTGAAATGGGCAGCCGCGCCGGTACTGGTATCGAGATCGATATGCAGTACGTGCCGCAGCGCGAATCCGGTATGACGGCTTACGAGATCCTGCTATCCGAATCGCAGGAACGCATGCTGCTCGTTGCCGAACTTGGCCGCGAGCACGAGGTTATCGAAGCATTCAAGAAGTGGGGACTGGACGCCGTAGCTATCGGTCTGGTGACGGATGACGGCATGATGCGCGTTAGAGAACACGGGCGAATTGTGGCTGAGATTCCCAATAAGGCCATCGCTGACGAATCTCCTCGTTACGATCGACCCCACACCACTCCGCTCCGTACTGCGCCACTGACCGGGCCTGAGCTCAAGAGCAGTAACTTGCTTGCTGATTTGAAGGCCCTCCTTGGCTCAGCCGATCTCTGCTCGAAACGTTGGGTCTGGCAGCAGTACGATTACCAGGTTCGTACGAACACAATTTCCGGACCGGAACACTCTGAGGCTGCCATTGTCCGCATCAAAGGCACGAACACTTCAGTCGCAATGTCGCTCGACGGCAATGGTCGCTACTGTTCTCTCGACCCGCGCGAAGGCACGAAGCTAATTGTGGCCGAGTGTTGCCGCAATCTTTCGACCGTTGGCGCGCTCCCAATTGCCACCACAAACAATCTGAACTTCGGCAATCCTGAGCGCCCTGAAATCATGGCCCAAATTGTCGAATCTATTGAAGGGCTCGCCGAAGCATGTCGCTTTTTCGATGTGCCCGTAACGGGTGGGAACGTCAGCCTCTACAACGAGACACTCGGAACTCCAATTCTTCCCACGCCTGTTGTGGGCATCGTCGGAACTTTGCCGACCGCTATTCCTCCACCGATTGAGTTCCGGACAGCCGGGCTTTCGATCGTTCTTCTCGGAGGTTTTGGCGACCCGACACCGGAAGAGATTGGCGGTACCCAATACGCGAAAGTCATCGCCAAGGCGATTTGGGGTATTCCTCCGAAGCTGGACCTCGCCTACGAAAAGCAGGTGCAAACTACAATTCGCGAACTGGTCCGCGAAGGCCTCGTCGATTCCTCGCACGATCTCGGCGAAGGAGGGTTGGCCGTCGCATTGGCCGAGTGCTGTTTCGGTTCCGCCGGAATCGGCGCTGACGTGAACCTTGGAAGCGATCTTTCGCCTGAGTTGCTTCTTTTCCACGAAGGCCCCTCGCGCATTCTAGTTTCTACTGGACACCCAGAAAAGGTACTGGAGCAAGCTCACCAAAATAGTGTCGTCGCTCTACTTCTGGGTTCAACTGCCCAAACTGAGTTGCTAATTCGTCACAAGAGTGAAATCCTATTAAGGTGCTCTGTTGGTGATCTTCGGAGCAATTGGGCTAACGGTCTCGAGCACCTCCTCCACGAAGCGGTCGCTGTTTAAACGATGAATAACCTTGATTCGGAGCACGACGAACCCTGGGATAAGCTTCACGAAGAATGCGGCGTTTTTGCTATCTGTAATCACGCAGAAGCGGCTAACCTAACCTATCTCGGTCTTTATGCACTGCAGCACCGAGGGCAGGAAAGTGCTGGAATCACAACCAGCGATGGCAAGATTCTCCGGACTGTCCGCAAGATGGGCCATGTGGCCGAAATCTTCACGCCCGATGTCTTGAATCAACTTCCTGGTCATAGCGCCATCGGTCACACGCGTTATTCCACAACCGGTGACACGGTTTTGTTGAACGCCCAACCCATGATGGTGGCCTGCAGCAAAGGTCAGGTGTCAGTTGCTCATAACGGCAATCTTACAAATGCCATTGAACTGCGCCGCGATCTTGAAGCAGATGGCTCTATCTTCCAAAGCACCAGCGACACCGAAGTAGTCCTGCACCTGGTGGCCCGGTCCAGAGAGCGTACGCTGGCCGGTGCTTTGCGCGATGCGCTTCTCCAAATTGAAGGCGCCTTCTCGATGGTTTTCCTGGCCCAGGATCGAGTTATTGTTGCTCGCGATCCTCATGGCTTTCGTCCGCTGGCTATGGGCGAAATGAGAACGTCAAACGGGGAACGCGTCACAGTCTTTGCGTCAGAAACTTGTGCGTTTGACCTGATTGGTGCGACGTATCTCGACGATGTTCAGCCCGGCGAGATGGTCGTCGTTGGGCCTCATGGTGTTACGCGCGAATTCTACACACCCGCTCTGGCACCTGCTCACTGCGTGTTTGAGCATGTTTATTTTTCGCGTCCTGACTCGATCGTATTCGGTCGCCCCGTCGCGCAGTCTCGCGAGGCAATGGGCCGGATGCTTGCGCTTGAACATCCTGTTGATGCCGATGTTGTCGTTCCGGTGCCTGACTCTGGTGTTGCTGCCGCGATTGGTTATGCCAGTGAATCTGGGATCGAATACCGACAGGCTCTGATCCGTAATCATTACGTTGGTCGCACCTTCATCGAGCCGTCACAAGAAATTCGAGATTTTGGCGTAAAACTTAAACTTAACCCGATCAAGCACTTACTCGAGGGTAAACGAGTCATTTTGGTCGATGACTCAATCGTTCGCGGAACCACCAGTCGTAAGATTGTGCGCATGGTTCGTAATGCCGGTGCTAAAGAAGTTCACTTACGCATTTCTTGTCCCCCAACTGTCTCGCCTTGCTACTACGGTGTGGACACTCCGTCACAGCGCGAATTGATAGCGGCTAATCAAGAAATCAAGCAGATCCAGGATTACGTCGAAGCTGATTCGCTAGGTTATCTGTCGCTCGAATCTTTAAGCCGGTCCGTTAGCGACGATAACCAACGATTTTGCTATGCCTGTTATACGGGCAAGTATCCGACGCTAGTTCAAATCAACGAAGTTGTTCTCGCAAAAACCGGCTGCTGCTAAAGATTCCGGCTGCCACTTAGCTCGAGTTCGGGAGTGGCCTGCTGGACCTGCTGCCTGATCAACTCGTGTAACTGCTCTGTGAGCAATGTCCTGTCCTTAGGTTTCATTGCCAGGGTCGGAATCGGTGGAAGGATTCGCAAAGTAACTTCACCGGGCATCACTAATCCACCACCAAAGGGAAGCAGTCGGTCCGTTCCTATGAGAGCTATAGGTACGATCGGAACTCCCGCACGGATAGCAATGTAAGCTGCTCCGTCCTTGAACTCTTGCAAGATACTGTCTTCAGAGCGCCCGCCTTCAGGAAAAATGAGTAGAGAAATCTTCTTTTGTTGAACCGCCTCCGCCGCTAACTGAAGCGTTCGTATCGAGCCGCGCGGATCATCCAGCGGTACAGCTATGTGGCCTGCTTGCTTCAAATGATGGCCCAATAGCGGAATACTGAATAACCCTTTCTTGGCTAAAAAGCGAAATTGAACAGGAATGCTTGCCAGGATTACAGGAGTATCGGTATAACTTAGATGATTTGAGATAAAAACGTAATTTGATCCTAAGGCCAAATTCTCCAATCCTTCGATCTGTACTTTGACGCCACTAATCCAAATCAGCGTCCGGGCCCACGTGCGGGCCAAGCGAAGCATGCGCTCGCCGGTTCGGTCAAAAGGTGCATACAGTAGGCTGATAATCCCGTAGATTATGGTCGCCAGGACCACACCTGGATCAGCGATCAAGATCGCCCGGAGACGTTTCATGTTCTTTATTCTAGCGAGCGAGCTTGGTCCCTAAGTCTAGGATTCGGCGCGCTTCACCGACCAGATAAAGAGAGCCGGTGATAAACACAGAGGCGTCGGCCGGGGCATCACCAGCGAGTCTCAGGGCTTCTTCGAGAGTGGCCGCCGCAGTCGCATTCCCGTGCTGCGTAACCTCGAGGATCGCTTCTGGCCGCAGGGCTCGCGGGAAGTCAGGGGCAGTAACGATCAGACAGTCTGCAAGCGGAAACAGCAGACTTGTCACTTCCTCGATGGCTTTGTCCCGCATCGCGCCGTAAATAAGCCACACGGGGCGATCGCTGCAAAATTCCTTGATGTAGCTCGCTAGCGCTGCTGCGCCAGACGGATTGTGTGCGCCATCGAGAACTATAACTGGATTTTCCTGGACACGTTCAAGGCGGCCCGGCCACCGCGCGTTGCGTAAACCCTGTTGAATCGCAGAGTCTATGATTCCCAGTTCGCGGCACGCGACGATGGCCGTTGTGGCGTTTTCTATTTGGTGGCGGCCAGGAAGGGAACACTCAAAAGGAACGCCGTCCAGAACGAAGGTTGAACCAGCGGCGCTACATTCGACCTGCTCCGGTGTGACCCGCTCTGCGTTGATGAGAGTGCTGCCAAGCTCGGCCGCTCTTGCCGCAATCACAGCCATCGCCCTAGCATCCTGGCGTGACACGACTACCGGCACACCAGGCTTAATAATGCCGGCCTTTTCGGCGGCGATCGACTCCAGGGTGTTCCCCAGAAATGCCTCGTGATCAAAGCTGATTGGCGTGATGATCGCTAGCTTCGGGTTCACGACGTTCGTTGCGTCTAATCGACCACCGAGCCCGACTTCGATAACCGAGAGATCCGCTTTGTCCCGCAAGTACAGAAACGCCATTGCGGTCACAGTCTCAAAGTAGGACGGATGAGCATCGATCTGCAAGGTGGCAATCAGCTGCTCGGATTTCCGGTGAACCTCGTCAAATGCCGAAGTAAAATCGTCTTCCGAAATGAGTTTCTCGTTCACCTGAATGCGTTCTGTTGGCGAGACTAGATGCGGCGATGTGTACAACCCAGCCCTAAGACCTGCTGATCGTAATGCAGCCGCGACCATAGCTGCAGTTGACCCTTTGCCATTTGTGCCAGCGATGTGGATAAACCGTTGCTGTTCTTCCGGCTGGCCAAGTGCAACCAACAGGATGCGCATCCGGTCCAAGCCGAATTTGGCTCCCGGCTTTAGCTCGTTGCCGAGGGCATATAGGTATTGAACTGAGTCGGGGTAACCCAAAGCACCGCGCTTACGACGGACTAATCATAGTACGTCACCGCCAGACCCGTTCCAATAAGCTCGTCACTGACTTTTTTCGACATGATCGCGCTGTGGCCCTACGAGTGTTGAAGGACCGGAACAGCCGATACCGCGGCGTTCATGATTCGAGAAAGCGGCAGGACTTGCGCAGCTGCATTCAGTTGTATCGCTGCCTTTGGCATACCGAAGACTACACAGGATTCTTCGTCTTGCGCGATCGTCTTAGCGCCAGCCTTCCGCATTCGGAGCAGTCCATCTGCACCATCATTTCCCATGCCGGTTAAAATCGCACCGACTAAATTGCTTGATCCACACTCGGCTACAGACCTGAATAAGACATCGACTGAAGGACGTTGGTAACACACACGTGGGCCTGTGCGGACGCTGACATGCCAGCGGGGTCCTACCCGTGCAACCATCATGTGAAAGTCACCGGGTGCCAACAGCGCGCACCCGGGCAGAATAATATCGTTGTCTTTCGCTTCTTTGACTTCAATGCGACAGATCGTGTTTAACCGGGCGGCAAATGCGGCTGAGAATCCGGCCGGAATATGTTGGGCGATGACAATGGGCGGCGAATCTTTAGGCAAAGAGGTTAGCAGTTCTTCGATAGCTTGCGTGCCGCCGGTCGACGCACCGATCGCGATCAGTGCGTCTTTCGGGTACGCGATGCCTTTCGGCGGCTCGGGCGCAGCCTGCTGACCATTCCCGTTTACTGCCAACGGACGCCGAGTCCGTGCGAAGCTCGCTGCACGGATCTTGGGTGGAAGCGTCTGGCTCAACTCACCGACCGAGTTAGGCCCATTTGGCTTCGACATTACATCGACAGCCCCGAACCGCATAGCTTCGATTGCCATACGTGAAGCATTCTGCGTCAAAGAGCTGATTACAATGACCGGCATCGGCTGGTAGTGCATGACCTTCTGGAGGAACGTGAGTCCATCCATACGCGGCATCTCGACGTCTAGCGTCATCACATCCGGCCGCAGTTTCAGCATCATCTCGCGGGCAACGAACGGATCGGGCGCAGCACCGATCACCTCCATGTCCGCCTGGTTGTTTATGCTGTCGCTGAATAACCTACGAACCAGGGCAGAGTCGTCTACTACTAGTACCCTGATCTTGGACGAGTTCATGCAACATCTCTCATATCAATCGCAGCCGAAATGATGTCGGCTCCGACCTGAAAATCGACGCGGTTCGGGCCTGGTATCACTATGTGTTCGTTGGTCCCAGTACTTGCCATCCATGAGGGCACAGGGGAGCCCAAGTCGAAAAGAGCCTCAACATTGTAGCGGCTGAGCGTTGCACCGCAAACCATGTTCGTGATCTCGCCGATCACTTCGCCCACCTTCTCCTTTGGGAGCGCCTCGGCTGCACCAGTGAAGCCGACCGCGATCTCTTCGGCTACCGAAAGCGTCAGCGAAAGCCAGAATTGGCCCGTGCGGAATCCTTTAAACGGGAGTTGGACTTCGAGACGGGGCATCGGGGGCTCTGCAGTCGGATCTGCCTCACCATCGACCATGATGAAGCACATGGACTCGAGTACTCCCTGCATGGATTCCGACAAGATTTGAGTTAAAGATTCGTCTCGCATATTTCCTCCTCGGTAGCTACCCCAATTGCGGCCTCGATCTTTTGTCTCAGCGCTTCTGGTGTGAATGGTTTCACGAGATAACCTTTAGCTCCCAAAGACTTCAGCTTCTCCATACGAACGCTGGTGGCGTCAGTTGAAATGATGATTACCGGAATGGTCTGAGTCAGTCCACTCTCGGCCAGACGCGCCACCAATTCATGCCCGTTTAGCCGTGGCATGTTGATGTCGGTGAGGATAATATCAACCCATTCTCGGTCTAGAACCTCCAAGGCTTCTAGGCCGTCGCCGGCTTCGAAGCAGGCGCTTAGTTCAAATCCGGACATGTCGAGTGTTCTAC
Organism: Bryobacteraceae bacterium; assembly: GCA_965214005.1. GTDB lineage: Bacteria > Acidobacteriota > Terriglobia > Bryobacterales > Bryobacteraceae > Bog-105. Next base: position 4,547,938 of record CBDCAQ010000014.1, on the reverse strand, counting down.
GAATGAACGAACGCATTGCGGCTGAGTCGTCGACGATTAAAACCCTGAATGACACGCTTTTGCTCCTTTTGTGGGGACCAGTTCCCGTTCCCCATCGGCTGGCCCTCGCCAATAGGCTTTTCCGGAGGCGACATCAAGCCGGACTGTTCGCGAGAGATTGCCGCCTACCTCTTCGGCGTGAATCATGACGCCGGCTGACCAGAGAATCTTGCGGCAAGCGAGATAGTTCCGTTTGCCTATATTGAAGACCCCCCCGGAGTCCAGTACTTGCGCTCCGCCAATAACTGTAACGGTCATTCGCTTCTTTTCCCCTCCTTTGGCATAGGCAGCGTGGAAGAGAGCCGGTATACCTGTATCGGCAAACATAAATGGCTGAGATTTGGCCTTTACCTGGTCGATGTTCGATTCGGGAAGCATGTAGTGAAGCAGACCACCCACTCGAGCTACCGGGTCATAGATCAATACTGCGATGCAGGATCCCAAGGCATGTGTGACCAAAATTGAGTCTGGCTCTTTCGAGATCTGGCAATCAGCAATTCCAATGACTTGCGTCGACATCTTGATTATTTAAGTCCCCCCGGGGCGCCGGGCTTTTGGAAAATGGCCGGTTGGACGAAGGTCAGCTTGTGGGTTATTCCCGTCAGTCCGTCGGAGTGACCAATGAAAAGATAACCACCTGGCTCGAGATGCATGACGAGACGATCAACCACTTTTTGTTGGGTCGGTTTGTCGAAATAGATCATGACATTCCGGCACGAGATTAGGGGAAACTGACCATTAAGGTTGTAGGGTTCGATTAGGTTTAATTGCTTGAACTCCATCAGTTTCTGCAGGTCCGGCTTGACTCGATAGAGGCCAGCCGCGTCGCCCGATCCTCGAAGTAAATATTTGGGAAGCCAATCTTTGGGCACTGGACTGAACCGGTCAGCCGGATAAACACCTTGCCTTGCGGTCGCAAGCGCCTTCGTGGAAATGTCTGTTGCTAGGATCTGGCACGAGCGCCCTGAGCCGGCTAGATTTTCTAGCGCAGAGAAGAGCAGTGAGTAGGGTTCTTCGCCAGTCGCAGCAGCAGCGCACCAGATCTTGATCTGCGGTCGGCTCGCCAATGCCGGGAAGATGATTCGCTGCATGAACTCGAAGTGAGCGGGTTCACGCAGGAAGGAGGTGAAGTTGGTCGTCAGCGCGTCTACAAGCTCAATTAACGAGTTGGTCGAACGATCTGCCGCCACGAAATCCAGGTATTGATCGTACGACTGAAAGTGATGTGCCCTGACCAGTTTCGCAAGGCGAGCGGCGACCAACTGCTCCTTCCCGTTTTGCAGATCGATACCGGCCTTGTCATAGATCAGGCGCTTTATTTTGTCGAACGAGGGCTGAGACAGCTTTAGCTCATTCTGATCAGTTATGGGCGGCGGCATGAGCGCGGTCTCCAAATACTGCATCGATGTCAAGAATTAGTCCGACACGGCCGTCGCCTAGGATTGCGCCGCCCGCGACACCCCTTACGTTCTTGAACGACTCGCCCAAGTTTTTGATCACGACCTCCTGTTTCCCAAGCATGTCGTCTACGAGCAGGCAAAAGCGAAAGTTGCCGCTTTCTGCGACCACGACCAGGCTTGAGACCGGGTCGACTGACTTTGGTGTGACGCCGAATAATTGGTGGAGGCGGATGACCGGGAGCAGAGAACCGCGAACAAGAACCATTTCCGCCTTGCCCTCCACCGTGAACAGCTTGTCACTAGAAGGGCGGAACATTTCCCTAACTGCATAGATTGGAACCACGTAACGTTCGGCCCCGACTGTGACTACCAGACCGTCGATAATGGCGAGAGTCAAGGGAAGCTTGATGCTGAACGTTGTGCCCTTGCCTATTGCAGAGCTGATTTCAATACGGCCCCGCATCTTCTGGACTTGCCTTCGGACCACGTCCATACCGACGCCTCGGCCTGAGATGTCGGTTATCTTCTCGGCCGTCGAAAACCCAGGCTCAAAGATGAGATTGTAAACATCACTGTCGGTCATTTGGCTTCCATCACCGCTGACCAGACCTCGTTCTCGCGCCTTTTTTAAAATCCGGTCCCGGTTGAGCCCGCGACCGTCGTCAGCAAGTTCAATGACAATGTTTCCGGCTTGATGAAATGCTTTTAAAGAGATGTGTCCGAGCGGATTTTTGCCGTTGCTGATTCTCTCCTCGGGAGGTTCAACGCCATGGTCCGCGGCGTTTCGGATCATATGCATCAGCGGATCAGCCAAGTCCTCGACAAGGGTTCGGTCGAGTTCTGTATCTTCACCTGCAAGTTCTAGATCGACTTTTTTACCGGACTTCTTGGTTAAGTCACGTACCAAACGGACTGATCGCTGAAAGAGCTGTCCCACTGGTACCATTCGCATTGACATCGCGGTCTTCTGAACATCAGCTGTAATCCGGGACAGCTGAGATAGATTGCGCTGCAGCTTCTGAGTGATCGCTGAACTCAAGTGTTCGTCGTGCTTAAGAATGGATTGTGAGATGACCAGCTCGCCGACCATATCAACTAGAAAGTCGAGCTTGGCAGTATCGACTTTTATGAAGCGTGAAGCTTCAGAAGCCGAGGCGGCTGGAGTTCTTTTTTCAGCAATCTTGGCTGGATCAGAGCTTTCGGCTGGTGTGGGAAGCTCTTGAGCGTGCGCGGGTGGTGTTGACGTCGGCGCGACGGGCTTTTGAGAACTCGACGGGCCAGGGGGGTCCCCGGCGCTACCAGCAACACGGTCGTTTACCGCAGCGTTATCAACTTGCTTGGATTGAGTGACGATCCTATGATCGTCAGCGGCTGTGCTAGCTTTCTGTGGGACAAGCTCAGCCGCAGTGGTGTCCCCCTTCATGAGGAGCTTGACGCGAGCAAGAAGACTTGAGCTGTCTGCAGAGACTCCGTCAGGCTTGCCCTGAAGATGGGCTTCGACCAGATCGATTTCAGCTTTGAGGAAATCTGCACTTTCGAGAATCACATCCACAACCGGTCCAGTGACCGTCAGCTGGGCATTGCGGGCCATGTCGAGAAGCGTTTCAACCTCGTGAGCGACATTGCGAATAAGAGGAAAGTCCAGGAATCCTGCTAGCCCCTTAACGGTGTGAAAGCTCCGAAAAATCGAGTGCACGGTGTCAGTATTTGACGCATCTTGTTCAAGAGCCAACAGCCGCTCTTCGATCGAGGAAAGATGATCCCGAGACTCCATGACGAACTCTGAAACGAGCTCTGGATCCGCCGAAAGTGCTGCGCTTTCGGGAGCTGCTTCTACAATCCCCTTTGCTGGGGCGAGGTCTTGTTGAAGACTCTGTTCAGCTCGCTCTACTGCCTCCTGGAGCTTAATAATTCCGTCCATCGCCGGCGCGCCGGTTCCTGCGTTCAAGTTGGTTATCAGTGACTCGGTTAATAAGGAGACATCATTCAGCTGAGCCTCAGTCGCAACCATTGATAGTAGGCTGAGCGTGTCAGTCCATGAGCGCACATCGGCCGGTGTAGGCGTATCTTTGACCATCAATTGAGTCGCAATATCATCAACGGCAACTCGGATCTCGGTGGCGGCTTTTGATCGGGGAGACACTTCACTCATACTTGTTCACTCTTCCTCGGGACCTTATCCTGGAGCGATGCTTTCGGCATTCAAAGGCCCGGTACGTCGGGCCTACTCAGGACGGTTGGCTAGCCCCGTATCGTTTCCATCCCGTCGAGTTCGTTGGTGGTCAATACTTTTTCGATATCGAGCAGCATCTTGACCCGGTCGCGAACCTTGGCCATGCCTAATAAATAGGGCATCGTGTGGCCTTTGCCAAATTCAGGCGTGTCCTCGATTTCAGGACCGGCCAATGTGAGAACTTCCGAGACGGAATCGACAAGAACACCCATGAGAGTCGGTCCGCTAGACCCGTGAACCTGAACAACAATGATGCAGGTTCGCTGGGTGTAGTCGACGGTCGGCATGCAGAACTTGGTCCGAAGGCACACGACCGGCACTACCTTCCCGCGCAAATTGATGACGCCCTTGATGTGTGTTTCGGTCTGGGGAACGGCCGTGATGTCTTGAAGTCCCATTATTTCCCGGACTTGGAGCACCCGAATACCGAACTCCTCGTTAGCAAGGTTGAAGGTTAGGTACTTGCCGGCTCGAGGATCGGTGCCGACAGTTGTGGATGAGTCGATATGAGTAGCGCTGGCGGACATGATGATTTCCTTGGACAAGATCTTAGAAGCTATGGAAATTGCTGGAGCCGGTAGTTTCCATCGGCATTAATTCTTCGGCCGTCAGCTCACGCGACGACTCAAACGACCTCTGAGGTGCTTGCGAGCTGGGCCGGTCGTTCCAACCGGAGTCGGCCGGGACCGGTTCGGAGGCCGCACGATATTCACCGCGCAATCCAGACAATGCTTCTAGCTGGTTGACGGCTTGCTGTACCGAGCGGACGCGGGCGGAGAGCTCTTGCGACGCAGCCGCACTTTCTTCGGCACTGGCTGCAGTTTGCTGAGTGACTTTACTGACCTGAGAGACGGCTTGGGATACCTGTGTGATTCCTTGTGACTGCTGCTTGCTGGCTTCGTTCACTTCGCTTAGCAAGTCGCGAACTTTCACAGCACCGTCGGTGATTTCAGAGATTGCGTTTGCAACAAGATCCAGCCGTTTACTTCCCTGCTGGGAATTATCAATCGATTCTTCAATGAGAAGTGCCGTATCTTTGGCAGCAACCGCGGAACGCTGAGCCAGGTTCCGGACCTCGTCGGCGACGACTGCAAAACCCATACCGGCCTCTCCAGCGCGCGCTGCTTCAACTGCAGCATTCAAGGCGAGGATATTGGTCTGAAAGGCGATCTCGTCGATAGTCTTATTGATCTTTGCAACTTTTTCGCTCGACGCCTTAATCGCATTCATGGACGTGAGCATTTCTTTGAGGGCAGCGTTGGACCGCTCAACTCGATCAGTCGTCTCCGTCATCATCACGGTGGCGCGCGTCGCGTTTTCAGAGTTGCGCTGAGTCATACTGCTCATCTCTTCGATGGACGCGGAGATTTGTTCTAGCGACCCGGCCTGTTCTGTGGCGCCTTGAGATAGGTTCTGGCCTGAGGAAGCCACCTGAGAAGACGCACCTACGAGTTGGTTAGAGCCTTCTTGGAGTGCCGCACTAATCTGCTGGACGTTACTGTTGACGCTTCGGCTCACGAGCCAAGCCATGGCAACTGCTGCAGCTGCCCCTACGAACAGGGCGACCCAGATGGTTGTCATCTTCGAATCGGTAGTGTTAAGAGCTTCTTGTAAAAGTTGTGCTGCGCGTGGCGGATCGGCAGCAGCCGACCCAACGACGTGGCCAACTCCGGCAAGAGCAGAAACAGATACTGTCCCGACCACAATGTTGATTCCGATAGAAACGGCAGCCAACAAGCCAATCCGTTGAGCAATAGTCTTATTTTTCATTTATCTCCTCAAACAGTTTCCAAAGTTTGAGCCGCTTCGGCTTGCTTGAGTGCCGACTCGATTGACTCGATCACTCACATCTGCGACTGAAGCTTGTATCGACACCATTTCGCAATTTCTTTAGACCTGCCCAGCAATAGGCCTGAAAGTTGATGTTTTGGCCCGCCGTTTTCGGAGAAATATGCCCGCGATGTTGCCCGGACAGGCGAATCCTGGCTTAATGCACTAGAAAGAAGTTGTGCGGCCTATCGAAATGTCTCAAGAGGAGGGTGCAGCGACTTCTCGCCTCTGGAGATATGGCGTCGATATAGGAGCCTAGCCAGTCCGAGTAACAACACTGACCCGCCGATCAGTTTGGCTTCAAATAGAGGGACAGATCGAACATCAGCAGTAGGAACAAGCGAGAATGCGATGGCGAGCAAAGAAACGCCCAGACCACAAGCTGCCGGGATACGTTGGCCGAATCGCCACCCTGCAGCGAAGATGTAGAGGAAGGGAATAAACAGCGTGATGACTGTCATGTCAACGGTGAGCTGGTAGGCACCGCGAAAAGTCTCTCCCAGTTGACTGACTATCAAGAGCATCGCTGCTCCGGTACCCATAACCACAATCGAGATATAGGGTGTCTTGAATCGTGGATGAAGGCGGGCTAGCGGCTCAGGAAGCATCTTGCCGATCCCAAGAACATAAGGTAAGCGGGCGCAAGCGCCAATATAGGTACCAAGTTGTCCGCCGACGCTGACCGAAATACACACGGCAACGGCAAGAGGTATCCAGGCGAGGTACGGGTAAATCTGGGCAGCCGATTGGACAGCCTGTGGAAGTCCAACCACCGGACTGACCTGGTCGGGCGGAAGGAGCACCAGGATTGCGCTCGTCCCGAAGATATAGAAGCAAGCAACCACGCCTGCACTGACCCAAGTGGCGATTAGAAGCGTGCGGCGGGCGCTCTTAATCTCCCCGGACAGAATAGGACTGAGCTCTAGGCCAGTCAGGGCGAAGGCCAGCTGAGACCAGAAGTTCAGCTTGCTTGCATCGAATGTTGTAGTCAGGTGAAGTGCTGTTGCTGTACCTCGATGGAGGTACACGTAGGCCGCCGCACCTACAAGCAGAACCCAAATCAGCATTGCACCAAATCCGCCAGCGTTGTCAACCCATTTAGCGACACCGAGCCCGACATAATTTACGCCAATGACCAGCAACAGGATCGCGAGAGTAACTGGCACTATGAACGAGGAACGTTCGGCAAAGGGAGCCGACCCTTGACCGAAAGAGATGACCAGCATGCTCACGCTCGAGAGCAGAAGTCCAGGTATCCAGAAAAGATTGTTCAGGTAGTAGAACCACCCGCAGAGAAAGCCGTGCCAATCGCCGAAGGCCTCGCGGGTCCAAATGTAAAGCCCACCCTGGTCAGGAAACCGCTTTGAAAGAGTACTAACGACCAGCGCCGAGGGCACCAAAAATAACAGAATGGCCCCGAGCCAGAGAATAATCGATTGCGGTCCGAGGTGAGCTGCTGCCGCGATCCATCGAGTCGAGATGATGGCTGCGACGTTGAATAGGATCAGATCTCGGAGGCCGAGCTGCTTCTGTAAGCCGGTCGATTCAGAGGCAGGTTCGCCTTCGGGCATGATCCACAATTTAGCAGCAATGAGTGCAGTTACACGTCACTTAGTAAGTCGAGAGCAGCTGCGAGTTACCGGCCTTTTCGGACCAGAAGCGGCTGAATCAATTTAAATACATCCTGCGCAACAATGCGATTGCCGTTCTCATTTGGATGAATGCCGTCGGGCTGCATCAATTCGGGGCGGGAGTAAACCTTCGCAATGAGAAACGGTATGACACGAAGCTTATATTTCTTGGCGAGTTGCGGGAACATCGCAGTAAACGGACCGACGTAATCCGGGCCATAGTTTGGCGGCAAGGTGATACCGGCCAGTACAAGTGGAACGCTTGCCTGCTTCAAATGCGCAATCATCTGGTCGAGATTGTCACGGCTGGAGTCTACGGGTATGCCACGCAGACCATCGTTGCCGCCAAACTCGAGAATCGTCAGTGCCGGATGCGCATCAATCACATTCTGAATGCGAGCGAGGCCATCGGTTGTCGTATCGCCGCTAACGCCTTGATTATCGACTCGATAGGAGTAGTGGTTCTCATCTAGTAAATCCTGGAGAAATGCAGGATAACTTTTGCCTGCGACGCCTTGCGTAAGGCTATCGCCAAAGGTCACGATGACAGGTCGTGAATCGGAAATGGGCGTCTTTGGACTAGCAGCAGCGGGCGCAGACGCGAGCGGTCCTGAGGACGGGGCCGTGGCAGGTGCCGTCTCTGAAGAAGTGCTGCTACGTTCAGTAGTAGGAGTGGAATCCGCAGACCGCCGGCAGGACGCAGTCGAACTCAGCAAGAGAACGAAGGCGGCAAGGACCGGCAGCGGAAGCTTCTGAATCACTTTCTCAGGTTGACATGCCGCCGATTGCCCATCCAATCTCGAACCACTCAAATGCAAACCAGTTGTCGCCAACCGTTGCAGTTGAGGCTCTTTCGCGCACAATTCGAAACGCCCAGGACAGCGTAGATATCCTGCAAAACATCACGTTTTCGGTACCGCGGGGACAGTTTTTAGCCATCATGGGCGCTTCGGGCAGCGGGAAGAGCACGCTTCTTGGCTTGCTGGCGGGTCTGGATACAGCGACATCAGGACGCGTGTTGCTGGACGGCACGGATATAACAAATTTGGGTGAAGACGAACTTGCTCAACTGCGGGGCCGCAAGATTGGGTTCGTGTTTCAGTCGTATCAATTGGTCCCGACATTGACGGCAGAAGAGAACGTGCTGTTGCCGGCTGAGTTGATTGGGTTGGGTGGTGACGTAAGGAAGCGCGCTAAGGATTTATTAGTGCGCGTGGGTTTGGGGAATCGGGGCCATCATTACCCAGTTCAGCTTTCTGGCGGAGAGCAGCAGCGTGCAGCGTTGGCCCGAGCTTTTGTCACAAAGCCGCCGATCTTGATGGCTGACGAGCCGACCGGCAACTTGGATAGCAAGAACGGGCGGCAGATCCTAAACCTGCTACTCGAACTGAACCACATGGAGAAGACGACGCTGATTTTAGTGACACACGATCGTACGGTTGCGGAGCATGCCGATCGCATCATCACGCTCGAAGATGGGCGCATTCTGACAGACGAACCAGTCGCCAAATTGGTCACCAGCTAGGGCTGAAGCGAGTCAACTTATGTTCATCAAAACGGCCGCGAAGATAGCTTGGCGGGAGGTAAAGGCAAGCCCGTCGAAATTTCTGTTCGTCATTTTAGCCGTGGCGGTTGGCGTCGGTGCGCTTAGTGGCGTGAAGGGCTTCGGCTATGCGTTCAAGGGCATGTTACTGCGTAATGCAAAGCAGCTGATTGCGGGTGATCTGCAAGCCCAGGTTTGGAACCTGCCAACGCCGGAACAGTTATCCCATGTGGACGCCATCGGCGTTCATTACGGTGTAGTGACGCGAGTGACAGAGACTGTGTCGATGGCGGCATCTGCCACCCAGCGGACGCCACAACTGGTGTCCGTTAAAGCTGTAGATCCGAAGCTTTACCCCTTTTACGGCAGCTTTAAAACAGAACCAAACCGTACTCTGGCGGAGATGTTAACGCCCGAGCGTGTGGTTGTCACACCGGAACTGCTGATACGCATGCGGACGGGCGTTGGTGGCATGCTTCGGCTCGGGGGCAAGGACTTTCAAATTGGCGGGACGCTGGTGTCGGAGCCTGATCGGCTGGCGTCCGGCTTTGGCCCAGGCATGCGCATTTTGATGAGTCGCGAGGCGCTGGAGAGAACCGGGCTGATTCAGTTTGGAAGCCGTGCGGCGCAGCGGTTTTTGTTTAAGTTGAAGCCTGATGCAAATCTCGAGGCACTCCGTTCGGACTTGAAAGCGACCCTGCCCCGTGTCTTCATAAGCGACTACCGGGAAGGCGACCCGGCCGTGGGCAAAAGCATCGATAACGCAACGACCTTCCTAAGCTTGGTCAGCCTAATCGCGCTTGTCATTGGGTCGCTCGGAGTCGCAATGGCTATGTATGCGCACTTGCAACAACGCATGGACACAATCGCCGTCATGAAAGCCGTGGGCGCGAGAGCGGGGCAGGTGATTGAGATCTACATGCTGCAGACGCTCGGTCTGAGCCTTGTTGGCGGCCTGCTGGGCGTAACGGTTGGCGCCTTGGTCCAGCGAGCTTTCCCGGTGCTGATGCAGAGGCTCTTCGCACTGTTGCCGAACGTTGGTTGGGACTGGTCGTTCAGTTTGCAAGGGATGAGCTTGGGTGTTCTGGCTACGCTGTTGTTGACTTTGCCACCGTTGATGGCGATTAGGCATGTCAAGCCAAACCTGGTGTTCCGTCGCGATGTGGCCGAGCCTGATACAGGCCGGAAACGATGGCGCAGACTGTGGCCGAGCATCGCCGGAGTCATCGCGATTCTAATCGGCTTCGGACTGATCGCGGTTTGGTTGAGTGACTCTGTGCGGATGGGCGCCTACTTCATTGCTGGGCTTGCTGTCAGCTGTGTGCTACTGATGGCCGCTGCGGCGTTGCTGCTAATTGGAATGCGTTGGCTTGTGCGAACGCTCCGGCTGCCTGCTACGTTCCGGCATGGCTTCGCGAATCTTTATCGTCCCGGCAATCAGGCACGTTCGGTGCTGGTGGCCTTAGGTGTTGGTGTCATGTTTACGCTCACGACTTACTTGCTGCAGAAGACAATCCTGCGTGAGGTGACCACGGAAGGGCCAGGCAGGACGGGCAACCTGATTCTGCTCGACGTCCGCAATTCTTCCGGTGTGACTGGTCTCGTTGAGCGTCAACCTGGCGTTCAAGGCAAGGTCGACCTGGTCGGGTATCTGGTCGCTCGCATGCTGAAGAAAAACGGTGTCGATACAGATAAATTGCCGATCACGACAGAGCGAAAGAACCAGCTACAAATAACACGGCTGACGACAGCGGAAGGGAAGCCGGACACGCTGGATATCAAGCTCGGCGCGTGGTGGAAACCGGGGACCGACGTTCCACAGTTAGCAGTGTCGGAGGAAGTCGTTCGAAACTACGGAGTCGGCTTGAACGATTCGACGGAGTTTCAAGCAGCCGGGCGAACGTTACGGGCCAAAGTAGTGGCCGTGTTCCGGAGGTCTGCACGCGCCCCGGTGCGATATGATCTCGTGTTTCCAAAGACTGCCTTGCAAGGTCTGCCGGTGGTGTACTTCGGCGCTGTGCGAGTAGATCCCAAACAGATACCTGCTGTCGAAGAAAAGCTATTTGAGCAATTCCCAACAGTCACGGTGATGAATCTGGCCGAAGTGCTGGCGCGGATTCAGGAGGCGGTCGACCAGGTGGCAGTCGTCATTCGGTTTCTCGCATTCTTCGCCATTTTTGCCGGAGTGATCATCTTGTCATCAAGCGTCGCTGGCACCCGCTACAAGCGTCTTCGTGAAGTGGCGATCATCAAGACTTTGGGAGGCACGCGCAGGCGCATCATGTCGATCTTCTCAATCGAGTTTTCCATCTTGGGTGTGATTGCGGGATTCATTGGCGGCATGCTGGCAAACATCTTTACGCGTGTGATTGCCGAGAAATTTATCAACACGAACTTTGATTTCGACTGGCTCTCGCTACTGGGTGTTGTAGTCGGGACGGCAGTGTTGGCGAACGCAGCTGGATGGCTAGCCAGCGCGCGCATTCTGGACCAGCGGCCGCTTGAGGTACTGCGGAGCGAATAGCACGGTCACATTGCCGACAAGTTTTTCCCGCGATCTCTAAGTCTTTGCTAGTGCACAGGATCTTCCGCTTGGACGATCGACGCTGGCATTGGGAGGACCCAGCAGAGTGTTTCGAGCTGCTTACGATGTTGGCGATGAACAAGCTCGATTTAACAAAGCGCCTGGCCCGAGAGTCGCATCGATCGCGTGCGAAAGCGGCTGATGCGGTCGACACAGTTCTCTACAAACTTCTGAAAGATTTGAAGCACCCAACCGGGGTAGAAGCGAAAATTCAGAAGAGCCAAGCGGATCACGAGGCCGGGTTGATTCGTGAAGCTATGCTGATCCGGGACGTTTCAAAGGGGCGGCAGTGACGCGGGGGTTGCGTGGGAGAGGCGTTCTGCAGCTGATTGAGCGCTGTCTGCGCGAAGGAACGCCCATTGAGATTGACGGTGTTGGTTCCTTCGACCTGGACGACGAAAAGCAATTGCGGTTCGAACCGAGTGGACGGACGCGCGTGTTTCTTGCCTACGCAGAATACGATCGAGCCGAGGTGCGGCGACTCTACAAAGCACTGAGAGCCGCGGGCTTTGATGCTTGGATGGACGAAGAGAAACTTCTGCCGGGACAGAACTGGCCGAGAGCTATCGAGCGCGCCATTGAGACCAGTGACTTCTTCTTAGGCTGTTTCTCACGACGGTCAGCCAGCCGCCGCGGCTACTTCCACTGCGAGTTGCGGTGTGCTCTGGATCTTGCTTCGCAGGTGCCCTTAGACGATGTCTTTCTAGTGCCGGTGCGGTTGGACGACTGCGCTTTACCGCGACCGATTTCGCAACGTACGCAATTCGTCGATCTCTTCCCGGATTGGGAAGCGGGGGTCGCCAGATTGGTGCAAATGATAGAAGGGCAGATGCGTCTACGTAAGTCGAGCGAAAGGCTTGCGGGTTAGACATCGGCGTGTAAGAAACGCGTATACGGGGAGCGCTAAGACCGCCAGCGGAGACAATGCATTGAGCTTAAGAGCGACCAGTAGGTCCCCATGCAACAGCGCTGAACAGGATCGGGTCAACCCGCAAAGCGGGCACGGCAGTTCGGTCATCCAGCGGAACGGGCAAACAAACGAGATGGCCGGAGAGTACGATCCCAAGCCATAGGCGTACAGCAGGTAAGCCGCCCAAAGAGCTACCAGGAGGCCGACTCGCCAGAAGTTAGTGTCTGAACATGTCACTGATACAGAACTGGGGGAGGTACCGGACCCGAAATGGTGATTTCGACAATCTCCACGTCTGGCTGGGTCGCGTAAATAATCAGGTAGATGAGCAGCGGCAACAGGCAGAGAACGAACCCAATAATTGCCCACACCACTTTGAATTCCTTCTTTTTTTGAAGAGTGACCGAAGTCGCGGACCTATTTGCCACGATAAAGCCTTGGGCCAGATAGGACGTCAGGCTCTGATCCAACGCTTCGGCGGTTGGAACCATGTATTTCTGAATTCGGGGCTGAGCCATTCGGCAGAAAACTCCAGTAGTAAGGGAAGTTACGCTCTGTTCCGAATGATGGTAGCAGAGCGACGAAAACTAGCGAGAGTTTTCCGCCAACGCGTGAGGCGTTTGGCCTGCAAATGCTTGGAAGTCAGCAATCAGATGAGACTGGTCAGCGTAACCGCACTGGGCGGCAAGTTCAGCGTGATGGCCCACCAAAGTTGGAGCAAGTTGTACCGCGTGCCGGAAACGTAGAATCCTGGCCAGCAGCTTTGGTGAAAAGGAAGTCGCCTCACGGCAGCGCCGTCGAAACTGCCGGGAGCTAAGACCGGCTAATGAGGCTACATCGTCAAGAGCCACTGTGCCGCGAGATCTCTCAATCGCCCTGATCGCCTGCTGAAAAGGAGATTTGCTGGATACGCGAAGAACTGCGTTCTGGATTGCGCGAGCAATCTCAAGTGGTTCAGACGCGTCGTCCAGCAATCTGAGTAATTCAGCTGCGCGCCGATCCCAAAAAGCTTGAAGCGGTGCGATCGTGTTCAAAACGTCATTGCCGTTGGTCCTGATGACTTCAGGCCACATGGCAGGGCGGAATCGAACGCCAACCTGGCAAGTGCCGGGCGCCTGCTGGAAGTCTTGATATCGCGACATTGGCCCAACGAAAGTCAGTGATGTGCCGTTACTTGATCGCGAGTAGAGAATATCAGCGCAACCGTCCGGAAGAACTCTCGTGCACGTCTCGACGCCCAGCGGATGATAGGAGATCCACGAGCATTCCACATCGTCGATCAGCTGAGGTGGCGGAGGGTGCTCACGGTAGTTCAACGTCATGTCCGTTTTCTTCTATTCTGCCCCGGGCATTCCTTGTTACGGTAGTACCCAAATGAAAATTACGTCGGTACTGCTGGTGGATTCAGTCGAGAAGTCGCTCCCGTTTTGGATGGAGCGCATGGGTTGGGAGAAGACTGTGGAGGTTCCGGACGGAGATCGAATCGGCTTCGTCATACTGGTTCGGGACGGAGCCGAGTTGATGCTGCAAAGCTTTGATAGTGCAAGGAAGGATCAGCCTGCGTTCATTGGAAATCCCGGCGAGCATCGAGCCGCACTCTTCATCGAAGTAGACGACTGGGATGATACGGTGGAGCGGCTCAACGGATACGAGATCACAATGCCGGAACGGACAACGTTCTATGGAATGCGAGAGATCGGCGTGTTCGAACCCAATGGGCACGTCGTCGTGTTTGCAAAAGGCAATTAACGTTTGCTTGCTCACCATCGAAAGTTTTGATGGCTTGGCTGATTGACATCAGCTATCGGGTCGCCGCATACTCCTAACTAATCTCCGGAATCTGATTGCCTTTTGTCATTCGATCTCCGGCACAGTTATGGCCGCCTCGTGGCCGGTCGTATGTGGCGAGCCTGTTTCTCGCAACCAATAAAAGCCTTTGGGGGTTGCGTATTCATGCAGGCACGTCATCTGTCTTGGTCGTCTCTAGTTGCATTCTTCTTTGCCCTTTCTATCGCCGTTCCGGCTCTGGCACAATCTACGACTTCGTTGCGCGGGGTAATTACTGACCCCGCCGGGGCTCTGGTTCCTGATGCAACGGTCTCTCTAAGTAACGCAGAAACGGGAACGCGGCGTGAAGTGCTCAGCACGGGCCAGGGACAATATCAATTCCTTCAGTTGCCGCCCGGTACCTATTCGGTCATTGTTCATAAGCCCGGCTTCACAACGCTCTCGCAATCCAACGTGGAGTTGCTCGTCAATACGCCGAGTAACGTCGACTTTCACCTGGAGGTGGGTAAGACGACTGAAGTGGCCAACGTGGTTGCAGAGGAAACGGCCATCAATACGACTGATGCCTCAATCGGAAACGCGTTCTCGGAAAGGCAGGTCCGACAGTTACCGTTGGAGACGCGCAACGTGGTTGAACTGCTAAGCCTCCAACCCGGTGTTACGCCTACCGGTGAAGTGCTTGGTGCGCGACGTGACCAGAACAACATTACTCTCGATGGAGTGGATGTTAACAACAACCAGAATTCGGGGCTTGTTGCACAAAACGCGAACACAGGAACGGGTGGCTTCCAGGGCTCGAATGCAAACGGTTCCACGATCAACTCTGGCTTTAACGCGGTACTCCCAATTCCGCTAGACTCCGTTCAGGAATTTCGCGTCACGGTCGGCGGCGAAGGTCCGGGCCAAGGTCGATCGTCGGGCGGTCAAGTTGTGCTGGTGACTAAGGGCGGCTCTAACCAACTACACGGCTCGCTGTACGAGTACAACCGCAACACGCTCACGGCGGCAAACACCTGGTTCAACAATCAAGCGGGTGTACCACGCGAACCCCTGGTACGAAATCAATTCGGGGCGTCGATTGGTGGCAAGATCGTGCGAGACCGGCTGTTCTACTTTTTTAACTATGAGCAGCGAACCGACGCAAGTGGGGTTGCCCAGGTTAGGTCTGTTCCCTCCGAATCACTGCGACAAGGGCTTCTGAAATTTCAGCTTGCGGACGGCAGCCTGCAGACGTTGTCGCCCGGCGACATTAGACAAGTGGATCCTCTTTCGGTTGGCGTGAATGCGGCTGCACTAAAGGTTTTGAATCAATATCCGGTGGGGAACGACCCAAGTTTTGGCCAGGACGGTGGCCTGAACTTCAGCGGATATCGTTTTAACGCGCCCAGCCATCGGATGGATCATGCGATTGTTGGCCGGCTTGACTACCACATCGACGCGGCCGGCAAGCACACACTGAGTGTTCGCGGAACCCTGGCCGATAACACCGATGACCAGGTTCTCGAGCAGTTCCCGGGACAGGCCCCTGCATCCACGCTGCGCGATAACAGCAAAGGAATCTCGGCTCAGTACACGGCAATCCTAAAGCCGAATCTTGTCAATGTATTCACGCTCGGTTACACACGGCTTGGTCAAGCTCTATCGGGCGTGTCCGGACCTGTTCTATTCTTTACCGCGCTCGACCCTCTTCAAAACTATAATGCCCGCGCGAACAGCCAAAGATTACCCACTCTGAACCCGACAAACGACCTTACTTGGACGAAGGGCAAACACACCGTCAACGCCGGCTTTAATTTCCGCTTCATCAAGAACGGGACCACCTCATATGCTTCATCTTATGCGCAGTATGGATACGGTGCGACGGAATTGATTGGCTTAGGCGCCGACATTGACTCTTCGGTTCTGGGTTACGTCCAGAATCGGTCCGGAAACGCAGGTGCGCAGCTGGCCGACTCAACATCAGTCACTAACGGTATGGGCGCGATTCTTGGAATTGTCAACGATGCCTTTCACACGGACCAGTTCGCTCGGGATGGCAGCCCCTTGCCGCAGGGCACGCCGCAGATCAGAACCTTTATTGAGCACGACTATGCCGGGTACGTCGGCGATACGTTTCGCGCGACACGAGAGCTGACGCTGACGTATGGTTTGCATTACGAGGATTTCAGACCGCCGTACGAGGCGAACGGCTATCAGGTCGCTCCTACAGTAGGACTGAATCAATACTTCGGCGAACGGAATTACCTGCAGGGCTTGGGCGTGCCGCAGAATCAGATGCCGAATGCGACTCTAAGCTGGGCACTGAACGGGCCGGCCAATGGCAAATCAACTTGGTGGAAGCCCTACAACAAAGCTTTTGCGCCTCGTGTCGGCATTGCCTATGCTCCCACGGATCGAGGCGGTGCACTGGGAAAGATTTTCGGCAAGTCGGGTGTGTTCCGAGCGGGTGCGGGCATGGCTTACGACCGCTTTGGAAGCGACCTCATCACGCAATACGATCAGTACGGCTCCATCGGCTTGGCCACGAAATCGAATTTCCCAGATTCCTATAGCTTTACAACCAGCCCTCGCTTTACCGGTGCGGCGCCCGATTTAACACTGCCGGCCAAGGAATCCTTCCCTTACACGCCTCCGAACATAGCTGCAATTTCCGGTGAGTTCCTTGGGATCTCACCCGATCTGAAGCCGCCGTATTCATATCTGCTGAATGCTAGCCTCGCTCGCGAGATTCCAGGCAAGATGACCATCGAAGTCGGATACACGGGGCGGCTCTCTCACAAGCTGCTGATGGAAGGGGATGTTTATACGCCGCTCGAGTACTTCAAGGATCCCGCGTCCGGAGTTACTTGGGAGCAGAACGCGAATATCGTGCGGAAGTTATACGATTCGGGAGTTACTCCCGCGATGGTGCAAGCTAACCCGAGCTTGGTGCCCAACCTGCCGTTCGTCGAAAACACGTGGCCTGGACTTAAGAATGTGGATTTCCAAGGCAGCGCCTCGGCTAATTACTTCTCGTGCGTGTATGCAGACTATGGTGGTAGCTTTCTGGACTGCTTACATGCCCTTGATCGAAATACGACCAGTTCCTATGTGCCCGGAAAGTGCCTGTCCGTAAAAGGATGTTACACGTTCTTTCCACTACAAGGCAGCTCAATGCCGACATGGATGAACGCGGGCCAAGCCGAATATCATGCCCTGACGATCACCCTGCGCCGCTCGTTCAGGAGTGGAGTTTCCTATGACTTTAACTACACTTGGGCGCACTCCATCGATTACGGTTCGGCTGCCGAATCCGGTGCCGGCCAACAAGGCGCAGCAATTCAAAACATCTTCAACATCAAAGAATTTCGCGGCCCGTCTGACTTTGACATTCGCCACAACATTACGGCTGACTTTTTGTTCGAGTTGCCGGTTGGCAAAGGCAAGCTTCTGTTGACCAATGCTCCGGGCTGGCTGAATCAGATCGTAGGAGGCTGGCAGCTGTCGAGCGTCATTCGTTACCGAAGTGGACTTCCCACTGCTGTGGGCGGTGATCTTGCTTACAACGCGAATTACTGGCTCAGTTCACTGGCCATTCTCACCAAACCAGTCAAGACAGGTGTGGGCATCGACCAGAACGGCATCCCCAGTATCTTCGGAAACACGAGTCAGGCGAGCGCATTTGAGGATGAGTTGCCGGGCCATAGCGGAACTCGCGCAGCGGTGCGCTTAGCGCCGTTCTTCAACACTGACCTGACCCTGGCCAAAAATTTCCAACTTCCCTGGGAGGGTCAACGGGTCCAATTCCGGGCCGAAGCCTTCAACGCATTCAACAATGTGAACTTCATAAACCCGAGTCTCACGCTGACTTCGCCCTTGACCTTCGGCGAGTTTCAGGGAACAACGCCGTCCAGAACTATGCAGTTCGCACTACGGTATGAGTTCTAGAACCTACACGGGCGTCAGTTCACGGCTCGATCCTTTGCCTCACATACCAGCCAGTTCATAACGCACGGTCGCATCTCCAGAGTCAAGAGCTCACGATCGATATCACTCAAGTGTCGAAGAAACGGGAAAGGCGACAAGTCACGACCAGAACTGAGGATGTTTTTGACGTTGTGCGTAGCCGCGAAACGTTGGCTCAGAACGTCGGTAACTCCTGGACGTAGGTGATCATGGCATTCGATGATCACATCTGAGTGGCGTAGGCTATCGGTCACTGTTGGTTCGTCGAGTAGATCGGGCTCAAAACCTTCGCAGTCGACAAGGCACAACATTCGTGTGTGTGAGGCGCGCAACTCGGCCAACTCGTCTGCTGAGCAGAAGCCTCTTACCACCAGCCGCCCTTGTATTTCATTCGCCTGTGCCCCCGCATGGCACATCTCTTGTACAGCTGGATTCGACTCGTAGCCGTAGGTGATGGAGTTCGGGAACAAGCGGCTGAATCCGACCGCATAATAACCTTCGCCGCCATCGACGGTTACGATTGCATCGTAACTCTTTCTTGCGAAATCAGACATGGTTGAGTGAAGTTCTTCCTCATAGATACCCAGGAGTTTGGCAAGAATGTCGGCTTCTACGTGGGATTCCTTACCAAGCACTAACCTCATCCCTTTGAATGGTCCAGAAGCCACTTCTCCTTTGGTCTCATTGAGAACCATCGGCACCATTTCTGATCGCCTGAAGTGGACAAGCGTCCAAAGAAGACTGTTCAAGACGACATCTTTGTTTACGGTCAGGTTCATGTTAGTTCACAGCTTGGTCCTTCGCCTCGCAGACGATCCAACTGATATTGGCCGGACGCATCTCCACCGTCAGGATTAAACGATCGACCGCGCTCATATTCCAGAGGAAGGGAAGCGAAGAGAAATCACGAGTCGAACCAAAAACTGGTTCCACGTTGTGCGTTCTCTTGAAACGTTCGCTCAGAGCTTCACTTACTCCAGGACGTAGGCAATCGTGACACTCGACTATGACATCTGAGTGTCGCAAGCCATTGGCGATTGTTGGCTCGTCTAGCAGATCCAGCTCAAAACCTTCACAGTCGACAACGCAGAGAGTTCGAGTATGTAGGGCGCCTAATTTAGTCAGTTCTTCGGATGAGCAATAATCTCCCAAAACGACTCTCGTGTGTACCGCGTTGGCATAGGACGCCCGTTGAAACACCGCTTGCGCGGTCTGGTCTGGATCGTATGCGTAACTTTTGATTTCAGGGAAGAGACGGCTTAACCCGATTGCATAATAGCCTTCAGCACAGCCAACATTGACGATTGCTTTGTACGAGTTCCGTGCAAAGGCCTTCAAAGTTGGATGAAGCTGCTGTTCATAGACGCCGAGGAGCTTAGAAGCTGTGTCGATCCCACCAGGAGACGAATTATCAAGGATGAGTTTCATCCCTTCAAACGGTCCAGACGCCACCTCATCTTTAATTTCCGATATGATGCCTTGGGTCAACTCAGCTCGTCTGGCCTCAAAAAGGGTCCAAAGAGCACTTTCAAAGATGGCGTCTTTCGTGATCCCAAGCTTCATTCTCAATGACATTTGTGGCCAACTTAGTTGACGATGTAATCCTTTGCCTCACACACGAGCCAATTCATGACGCAAGGGCGCATTTCCAGACTCAGAATCGCGCGCTCGAGATCACTGAGGTTCCGGAGAAAGGCAAAGGAAGACAGATCACGCCCGGAAGAAGCGACACTTTTCACGTGGTGTGTTTCGGCGAAACGTTGACTCAGGATCTCGGTCACTCCGTGGCGCAGAAAGTCGTGGCACTCTACAATCACGTCCGACTGGCGTAAAGCATTAGCGATCGCCGGCTGGTCCAGCAAATCAAGCTCGAAACCCTCGCAGTCAACAACACACAGCATTCTCTTATGTAGAGAGTGCAATCTAATTAGTTCTGCTGGTGAGCAGAAACCTCCCACGAGAACTCGTCTCTCTACTCCGTTTGCCCGTGCCGACATCCCGCAGATCTGTTGTGATGCTGGATCAATATCGAAGGCGTACGTTATTGCCTCTGGAAAAAGACGGCTCAACCCAACTGCATAAAAACCCTCTGCGCACCCGACATTCACGACTGCATCGTAAGTCTTCTGAGCGAAAGCGTTAATCGTGGAGTGCAGTTGCTGCTCATAAACACCGAGGAGTTTGGACAGCACGTCACCGTCTGACCCGGTCGAATTTTGAAGAATGATCTTCATTCCTCGAAAGGGCCCGGAGACCACCTCGCCCTTGGTTTGAAATATGATTCCAGGAGCCAGTTCCGTTCGCTTAGATTGGAAAATTGTCCAAAGAAGATTTTGTACAAGGATGTCTTTGTCTACGGATCCGGTCATTAGGCTAGCGCTTGGCGTCAATTAAGAAGTTGCCGATAGCCATCTAATTCTCGCTTCAGATTGCTTGAATTGGGACCCGAGACAATACAAAGTCCCCTGCGAGCCGAGCGGCAGGTGAGGGAGTCAAGAGCTTGAAACAAAATCTAGCCCTTGCCGAGCTTCTTCTTGGCCTCGTGAGCTTGCCGGGAATCGGGCGCGATCTGCACGACCTTCTCGTACGCGAGCCGTGCTTTGGCTTTGTCCTTCAATTTATCGCGCGCTTCGCCCAGTCTGAAAAAAGCCTCGGCCGAAGTCGGATTCCACTTTGAAGCTGCATCGAAGCGAACGGCTGCTGCCCGAAAGCTGCCCTTGTGCATATAGAACATCCCAACCTTAATGTTGCGATCGCATTCAATCGGATTGAAGGAGTAGTGGTCCGGCGCAACCGATTCATCTTCCTCGGGCGGTAGATCCTCAGATGGCGGCAGCGGAGCGGTACTCGTAGCAGGAGGGGGCGGCGGAGGCGGTGGAATCGGCTGGTTCATCGGCGACTGACCGGGATCCTGGCCGCGTGCCGAAGCCGAAACCAAGAGAATCGTCAGCCAGATGCAACTTCCCAGACGTGCCACAATCAAAATTATAGCTGCAGATGGATCTTCGTGAGAAAGTAGCGCAGCTTCCCACCCAGCCCGGTGTTTATCTCTACAAAGGCGGCGACGGGGCCGTTCTGTACGTTGGAAAAGCAAAGAATTTGCGAAGCCGCGTTCGCAGCTATTTCAACGAAGACCGGTTGGCCGAAGCCAAAACAGGGACGCTGATCTCTGAAGCGCGCGACATAGACTTCATCCAGGTTGACAACAACAAAGAAGCGTTGGCCCTGGAGAACAACTTAATCAAGCAGTACAAGCCGCGTTTTAACGTACTGCTTCGTGATGACAAAACATATCCCTACGTCAAGCTTACGAACGAGAAGTATCCGCGGGTGTTTGTCACTCGCCGCATCTTAAAGGACGGGGCTGGTTACTATGGGCCCTACTTTCCGGGCAACCTGGCGCATCGATTGGTGCACTTCATTCAGAGGCACTTTAAAGTGCCGTCCTGCAAGATTGACTTCTCCCGAAAGCACACACATCCCTGTCTGCAATACCACATTCACCGTTGCCAAGGTCCTTGCGTTGAGGGCTTAACAACTGATCAGGCCTATGCGGCTGCAGTTCACGACGTGAAGCTGTTCTTAGAAGGTCGACACAAAGATCTAGCCAACGATTTACAACGCAGAATGGCGCATGCTGCCGAGGAGATGCGCTTCGAAGAAGCGGCTAATCTGCGCAACCTGATGACGACTGTTCAGGAAATGGAACAGAAGCAGAAAATGGCCGCTGCGGAAGGCGACAACACCGACATCTTCGCTTATTACGCTGAGCCTCCTCTTGTGGCTCTCAATCTGTTTCACCTGCGTAATGGCAAGATCGTCGACCGACGCGAGTTCTTCTGGGAAGATCAAACCGAGTTCGAACCGGCGCAGTTCTTTGAGACCCTGTTAACGCAACTGTACCTCAACCAAGGCCACATACCATCGTTCATACACGTTCCAGCCGACTTCGAAGGCAGGGCTGACCTCGAAGAGTATCTTTCTGATCGCCGCGGCCGGAAGGTCGAAATCAACACACCTCAGCGCGGGACGAAAAAGGCCTTGTTCGACCTAGTCGAAACGAACGCGCATCTCAGCTTTCAGCAACGCTTCCGAGTGATGAAGCCGTCGTCGTTGGCTATCCAGGAGGCCGTGCAGGATGCCCTGAATTTGCCAGAGCCGCCCAAGCGCATCGAGTGCTTTGACATCTCTCACATACAAGGCACCGATAAGGTGGCCAGCATGGTGGTTTGGGAAGACGGCAAGATGAAGAAGGCTGACTACCGCAAGTTCATCATCCGCACCGTCGAGGGTAACAACGACTTTGCATCCATGCACGAAGTGATCACTCGGCGCTACTCGCGACTCCAGGAAGAGAAGCAACCCTTTCCTGGATTGGTCATTGTCGATGGCGGTTTGGGACAACTGCATGCTGCGGCCGACGCTCTCGAAGCTCTTGGAATCACCGATCAGTCTCTTGCGTCCATTGCGAAACGAGAGGAGTGGATTTACGTGTACGGGCAGGAGAGCGACCCAGTTGTTCTCGACAAGTTCTCACCCATTCTTCACCTGGTCCAAACGATTCGGGATGAGGCGCACCGGTTTGCAGTTACCTTCCACCGAACAAGGCGGAATGCAAAGCAGTTGACATCCGAGTTACACGAAGCGTCCGGAATTGGGCAGAAGACAGTCGAGAAACTTCTGCGACTGTTTGGCAGTTTGGAACGAGTCAAGCAGGCCACTGATACAGAGCTCACTAAGGCTGTCGGTAAGGCTGCGGCCGGGCGTTTACGCGCCTACTTTAACGGGAACAGCGGGCCGGTACAGGACTTGGTCAAGATCTCGGGCCTAGCGCCCGTGGAAGAGCCGCGCAGCGAGAGCGTTCGGTAAACCAGCCCGCAAAATCTCGTCAGCAGTGGTCTCGATGGGATACTCGACGCGCCGAAGAGTGACGGTCTTCTGATCAGGATCAAATAACGCGTAAGCGGCCCGGGGGTCGTGATCCCGCGGTTGTCCAACGGAACCGCCGTTCACCATAAAGAGAGTATCGGGTTCAAGTTCAAAAACTCGTTCTCGTTCGCCTGGCTTTACTGTCGGCAACTGGCCCACGCGGCCGCGTCGGGAGAAGAAGCCCCCTTGCAGATGAGTGTGGCCGAAAAACGCAAGTGGCAACGATAACGAGTCGAAGCAGGGAAGCGCTCCACTAGGCTCTGTTAGGTATTCGTCTTCATCAACTGGCGAGCCGTGGAAAAGTTCAAAGTGATCGAGGACCAGCGGACCTTGCGTAAGGTCGCGCAGAAATTGCAGCTGTTCTTCTTGCAGCTGCTCTGTCGTCCAACGTGCGGCAGTTTGAGCCACTTCGTTGAACCAATCCAGATCTTCTAAACCGCAAACGACCTTGTCATGATTTCCGCGAACGATGGATTCGCAGTTCGTCCGAGCCCATTCAAGAACTCGCCCCGGATTGGGATTATAACCGACAATATCGCCACAACAGACGATGCGGTCGTATTTGCCGGTAGCGTCGCTGAGAACAGCACGCAGTGCCGACCAGTTGGCGTGAAGATCGCTGACGATTAGGAATTGCACAGACGTATCAGACTAATTTCGGGCGGCGCACCAACTCGGACAGGCATCCCGATTGTGCCGAGACCTGAGTTGACATACAGCGCCGATGTAGGCAGTGTATACAACCCCTTTGTGTAGGGCGTGAAAAAATCCGCCACATTGATGTTGTAACCGACTAAGTCAAGGTTCAATTGACCGCCGTGCGTATGCCCGGAGATGGTCAGATCGAAGCCTTTATCGGCAGCCACGTCGAACACGGCCGGCGTATGCGAGAGCAGCAGATTGAATGCCGCCGTGTCCATCAGGTCCTCAACATTTTCGAGATATGGCTGAATCGGTCGCTGGTAATCAACGCCAACCAGATTGATATGGTGATCGCCGAAGCGAAGCAGATCAGCCTTGTGCCGGAGAAATTTCATCCCCGCCTGTTGTGCCAACCACTCGGTGTCATCTGCCACTCCCGCATAGAACTCATGATTCCCCATACAGCCCCAAATGCCAGCTGTAGACTTCAGGCGTTTCAATTGCAGGATGCAGCGGTCCAGAGGATCATGTTTCGTGGTTATCAGGTCTCCGGTGATAAAAGCAACATCAGCCCTCAAATGATTACTCGCATCTACGACGCGAATCAGATCATTCTCAGTAAAAAAGGAGCCCAGATGGATGTCACTCAGCTGCAACAGCCGCAACCCTTGCAGATCCTTTGCTAAGTGCGGAATCTTGACATCGATCTCGTTCACGACGAAGTCTTTTCGTGTGACTATCCCAAAGGTCATCACGGCGGCAGGCAGGGCGCAAGCGGCGGCTGAACTAGCCCGAAGAAACTGCCTTCGATCTGAGCGGAATGCAGGGATACTATCTCGCAGTCGCACCACGAACCAGGTCGCCAGAATGCAAAAAAACCAAACAAAGCAGAGGGCCGGAATCCACGTCGTGCGTATGTCGGCTGGCATTGCTCGACGCAGCGGCGGAATCATATTCTCCTCAGTGCTGAGATAGATGATCAGGATTTCAGCCGCAACCGGCCAATTGATAATCGCCGGAATCTTGAGTCTGCGACCCAAGAAAATCTGAGCAACCAACCCCAATATGCAGGTCAGGAAACCGGGAATATCAGAGATGGGGAATACCCGCTCATAACCCACGCCCCATTGTATCGGGAGCTTTTCCTCCAAGGTGCATCGAAGGCCACGGCTCTATGTTTTCAAATCGAGCATCATCTGACGTTCTGAAGCGATTTCAGAGTCTTCGTTATCAATCGCGCCGATGTCGACAAAAAGATGCCGCCGGTAGAAGGCCGCAGCACGCTTGTTGCTTTCGATCACACCAAGAATGAGTTTCGCGGCCCTTTGTTCTCGAGCCCACTCGATAACTGCCGTCATCAGCAAATCCGCAACTCCTTGCCTTCGGGCGAAGGGTGCCACCCACATTGAAATGAGCTCGATTGTTCCGTCCTGATTTGGAGAGGTGCCGCTCACCATACCGGCTGCAATCCCATTCACATCACCGACCACGTTGAAAGGCACTGTCGAAAGACGGCCACGCCACCGCATCTCGGTATCACCCTCGCCCGACCATTCGGCCAGTGTCGACCCGAACGCGTACGGCGCTTCTTCCAGGGCTTCCAATCTTAGCTTCCGCCAAACCGGCCAGTCATCGACCCCGATCCGCCGAAGAGTGATGGCGTGTTCAGGACTCTTCGTCATATGCGTTCCTTCATGGTATGACCTTCACGTAATTCGCGCGTCAAATCGATAGGGCCAATTGCACTGCTAGACGCCGTCGCTTTTATCTAGGACTGATAATGAACGAGAGGGCCTTTACGCCGGCGCTGTCCGCAGAAACTGTTGCAAACGATCTTGATCCGATTGATCAAACATCCGGTGACTCTGATGAAGATACCCGGTTGCTGCGCGAGATGGCCCAACAGGCACGTGAGTATCTCGAAAGTTTCGATTGGTGCGCGGTCGTGTCAGAGGGCTGGTTTGGCGGTGGGGTTGGTGGAATATTCGCGACCTTTCTATTTCAGATGGTCCCTGCTGACTCAGAGATTGACGAATGGCTGTGGGTTATGACTGGAGACCTGCCCTCGACCTATCTCGCGTTTGAGGACGCCCCCTCGGTTAAGGAAGCTTTCGAGATGTACGTCGAGGGAATGCTCCGCTGGGTCAATTTTGCGCAGTCCGGAGCGATAGGAGAACCAGAGGACATTCCTCCGATCAATACGGAACCTACCCGTGAGAACGCTGCCGAACTCGAGCACAGAGTACGGTCGCTGCAGCGCATGCTGGGACCTGCTTTTCATGAAACGCTGTAGGTTCCTCTAAAACCGGCCAGTCATCGACCCCATCTGCTGAAGAGTGATGGCGCATTGAGGAATCCAGGTCATATCTAAATGGGCTGCTCGAACGGGGCGTCATTCAATCGAAAAAGACAAGCTCCTTCATCGGATAATGCTTGCGGTTCCTCGTCCACAGCTGGGCGTCTCTACTTACCGCGCTCGCGGCAATTAAGGCATCGCCCAACTCAACACCATGGCTCTTGCGGTAGCTTTGTATATATTCTCCGGCTCGTCTTCCGATGGCAGCGTCGGTTGGCACACAAACTAACGCTTCAAACAATGCTTCTAAGCCCTCAGACTCTGCCGTCCGCGCTCCAGCCCAGAGCTCCGCTGCCGTTACAGGAGAGAAGAGAATTAGATTGTCAGACGTGCTCAATTCAATCCACTTGGCCACAACAGAACTGTCCCTGCCACGAGAGACCTCAATGAGAATGTCCGAGTCGACAAGAACGCTCATGGCTACCCTAAGCTGTTAAGCCTCCTGCCCCGCCGTAAGCTCCGAACCTGCTCAGTACTGCTCATCTTGATAGATGAAGATTGACGACTTCCCACAAAGCGCTGCATGGTAAGCATGCGTTGTTCGTGGCTGCCAAGGTAGCGCTCGCGAACCGCTTGTCGAACCAATTCCGAAACGGTTGTCTTCTCGTTACGAGCGCGTGCATGGAGCGCACCCCAGAGTTGATCATCCAGGTAGAGCTGTGTTCTCCTCATGATGTATATTATACATCGGTAGCATCTGATCGAGAAGAAGCTTACATGGTATGAGTATCTGAGCGAAGCTGAGAACCACACGATTATTGCGTCTGCTAGTAACTCAATGTATACTGCTTTTGGCCAAGTTACTGAGGCTTGACTAAAGGATCTGATAAATGTCTGACGAAGGTATCCCGGCTCGTCTGTCCAAACTTACTGCGCAGTGGGAGTGGGTTTCCGAAGCGCCTTCGCGTGTGGACGCGTTGACTAGCACCTTTTCAGCCTTGAACACTCGGCTGGAAGACATCGACTACGACGGAGTGAATAGCAATATCACTACTTTGATGGAGTCGAGTGAAAAGGAATTTCCGCAATTGGCGGATAAGTTATCGGAGTCTCAGCAGGCGCTAGATAGCAGAAGTTCGTCTTTTGACACTACGATATCCGAGCTGAGTCAGCGGCTCGACACCATTCAATCGCAAGTGGGGTGATGCGCTCATGGCCGAAACAATACTGGAAGCGCTAGATCGCCTGGAAGCCACAGCATCTGTCCTAACTGCACTCACGGAGCGCGTATCAAATCTGGAAAGCGAGTTCGAGGCTCATTCGAGTAAAGCTGCTGAAACGCTAAAGGCGGTCAGCTGGGCAGACACGCTAACGGAGAGGTTGGACAAGATCGACGAGACTGCAGCGCCCATCAAGCAAGGATCTGAAGCCTTGAAGGACAAGCTGCAAGAGACGGCGCAAATTTGGAGTTCCTCAATGGAGTCTCTGGATAGCAGAATTCAGGATTTCGAGCAGAAGGTCGGCATCGGTTAGGTGTACTGGAGGAACTAACGGCATGGCAACAATTGCAGAGCGATTAGGCGCCCTTGAAACTGTTCTTACCGCATCGATGAACTTGCGAAACCGAATCGCGGCGCTTGAAAACCAGATCCAAACCTTCAATGACGGCCTGACTGCGGGTGAGACGCAATATCAATTCCTCCAGACGCTGCCGGACGGACGGTGTAAAGAATTGGACGAAAACAGGGCGGGCATTACTACTGCTCTCGACGGTCTAAACAGTTCCACGAAAGAGCTTGCAGATCCGATCGAAGCGAAGCTGTCCGAAATGACGAGTCGCATTCAAGCAATAGAAAGTGCGATTGGCATCTAGATTCGGATCTGCAACGCTCACGTATTCGCACTTACTTCCTTGTACTTACTTACCAATTTCTCGAAGCTTTCGCGGTAGTGTTCCGCAAGTTGTTTGGGACCCTTCGTGCGGGCTAGGTTTTCATCGCTCTTCGCAAACTCATCGAGACTTTGCCGGATTCTATTTAGCAAGTCGGGTTCCCATCTGGTTGCATGCTCGTTCAAATCGAGATCATCCTTTGCTTTGCGTCCTTCGGCTGTCCAATTTTCAAGCAGTTGCTGTAGGTTTTGGGCAGAAATCGTGGAATAAAACTCCTTCCAACGCCCGGAACCCATTAAGGCTTTGTCCAAATCTGGACCAAGGGGTCCAAAAAACCTTCCTTGATTCTGCCTTACAAAGCTGTCCCACTGTTCTCGAGCAAGCTGCTCAGCTTGGTCAAGCTTCTTACCGATGGGCGAGATTAGAACCTTGGCATCAGCTCGCTGGCCTGAAGTGCCGCTCGACGTAGTGGCCTCGAGTGACGACCGAGCGGGCTGCGTGAATGTCTCGGCCAGAATTTGGTAATCGTTTTGATTCTTAAAATCTCTGGCTCTCTGGCGACTGCCATCAAACATGATGAGCAATGCGTCGTGGTGACTTTCGAAGTAAGTCTTGAAACGGGCCTCCAGAACCTCCACTTTTCCGCCGTAAGCTAAGGCGTATTCAGCTCCATCTTTGACCAGGGCAATGACTGCGTCTCCAAGCGGACTCACTTCCAAGCCGAATCTGCTGGCGATGGCCGATCCAACTCCCACCGCTACTTCTACGGCGCCATCAATTTTCGCCACCATCAGCAGCT
Source organism: Bryobacteraceae bacterium (assembly GCA_965214005.1). Taxonomy (GTDB): domain Bacteria; phylum Acidobacteriota; class Terriglobia; order Bryobacterales; family Bryobacteraceae; genus Bog-105. The sequence continues at coordinate 4,519,478 of CBDCAQ010000014.1, read as the reverse complement.
TTTGCGTGACTGCCACGTGCTTCTGCGCCATCTCTTCGGCTGCTTGATCAACGAGCTTTTTGATCTCCTCTGCAATGGCGTCTTCGTCGCGCATGACTTCGGCCGCCTCATCCTCCAATTTCCTAAAGATGTCTTCGAGGGCCTTGATTTGCTCCGCAAGCTTTGAATTGTAAGCTCTTATCGCATCCATTGCGATACCTGCCGATTTTGCGGAGGCCAGCCGGTCGTAAAAACTTTGCTCTTCGCTGACAACCCGCTCGACAAAAGCCAATGCGGTAATTGTAGGTGTCTTAACCTCGTGAAGAGCCAAGGCCAGAGTGCGCCCGAGCGTTTGCCCGGCCTCTTTGACCACAGACTCCCAAGCCTCTGCGGCACTACTCTGGTCGAGAACCTGAACCAGCTTCGACAACAGATCATCTTTTTCGCGTTTATAACTGCTCAGAGCGATTTTGATCGCAATCTTTTCGTCAGGTCGGCTCGCACTGCTCTGGACGTCTACTTGGTCAACCAACGATTCAGTACGCTCCGAGACCTCGGCGACCTCCGATACCGGTAAAGCCTCAAGAAGCGCTTCGATTTCAGATGCACGTGCGTCATATCCCATATCAGATCTCCTGGCGCGAAGTTATGCGCCACGGTCCGCCGTCCACACGCTGCAGGTTCCAAAGGCGATGAAGGTCACCTCTGCGCATCGAATGATATTCCCCGTCGAAGAGGGCCACATGATCAATTTCCACGACGGTCTTCTCCACTTTCGGACTCTCTAGCAGTGTTACGATCTTCCTCGCTTTGAGCACCCGAAGGTCGTATATCCACGATGTTATGAGCTTGCGGGCTCGAACGAAATCTCTCCTATGCGAGTCGGTACTTGGGGCGTTGGTGGTGTCGTAAATATAACTTCCGGTGCCGTAGTCCGCGCACGTCCACGTCGCGTAGAAGCCGACCCATAGGTCCTCATCACCAAGCTTCAGAGCATTGATGAAAGAGTTCATCACCTGGTCGGGTTTCTGATCTGGGCTGGTGTCAACCACGGGCGGCGCATGCATCTTTTCTTCTCCGGCGAAAGGACGATCGGATTGGCTTCCCGTCAGATCCACGAAGACTTTGCCGTCCACTGTGTCAGCAATAACATCAATGAGTATGCCCTTGTAAATTGCCTTCGGAGTAGCAACCATCGTCGGAGTGCCGACAATCTTCCCAATGAACTCGTGACGGTCATTCACGTCCGGGATAACAGCCTGCTTAAAGCGCTCGACTGCACGATAGATATTGATGAGAGCGCGCGATTCGGAGTCAATCAGATAACCCGACCCTTCAGCTGTCTGCGCCCAATACCAGCCATGACCGGCTTGCGCGATCATTTCTGTCCCGGGAATTTCAACTACTTTGCCAGTGATGGCTTTGCGGTCACCCCGAATAGGATCTACAGGCGGAAGAGAATCTAACAGCACTGCGCCGCTTTTCGCAACGAACGCCTTGCGTGCTTCTCCGCCTTCGGCGATGGCGTCGTCCACTCGATGCTCGTTCACTGAGCGATACGCAAGATCCCCGGGGGTCAGATCGTATTTCTTGCCCTCCAGAAATTGGATCACCCGATCAAAGTCGGATTTGGTTTCAGTGGCGAAGAGACCCGGGTACTGCCTCGCAAGGAAATCGATCCGAGGCTTCTGCGTGAGAGCATCTTTCAACTCCGAGCGGCTGTCTAGACTAACAGCAGTGTAAATTCCCGATACCCCGTTTTCGAAGCTTTCCAGCCATATCGGCCAAACTTGTCCAAAGCCATCGTCAGTCGTCAGTTCAGGTCCGCCGGGCCCGATGACTCGCCGACCCTTAGCTGACGTATACGATCGTTCGGCGCGAACAAAACCCGGAATCTCGAAGGTTATTTCGTCACGCCAAACAGACATGGTTATCCGTTGGCCGTCCTTTACAGATCGGCTCTGCCAGTATTGATCCTCAGCTGAGCCGAATGGACTTGCTTCGTGCCTGTCGCCGGTCCCACGGTCGAAAACTCTACCCTCGACTCCTATAATGCGGTCGCCAATTTGTAAATCAGTTCCGCGGAATCCGCTGTCCCATTTAATCCAGTTGACGTGAAAACCGTAGGGCTTTGCGTTTGGTTCTTCTCCGACGACCAGACCGGTTCGAAGTCGTTGTAGGATTTGTTCTAGCATGGGGCAGGCAGAGAACCGACTGCAATTCGATTGCCAACGCGAATGGTCTTACTCTTGCTAGGAACATTCGAGAGTTAGGAGCTAACTATCTATGGACTGGAAACAAAAACTGCAATCGGTACGTGAATCCGGACAAAGAACCTTGGATCACCAGACTGAGATTGCCATCGAAGAGCACTGGCCTAAAATCCAGCAACTCTTTGCGGAAAAGGTAGGGCCGGCCGCACTGGCTGCCTCCCACAACGATCAGGTGATGGAAACCACGTTCAAGCTGGTCTACGCTGTGTTGCCGTTTCCTTTGCACTTAGCCATCAAGGAAGACGCTTTCGTGCGATTCTGTTTTACGCATAGGGATCGGCTCTTGCCAGTTATGGATAGTGGAGCGGTAGTGTCGACTATGATCTAGGGATTGTTCTTGAGAGCTCGCTCCACATTGGGCTCTCTGGAACAATTCGTACATGATCATTGCCGACCTCGATCAGATTTCCGGACGCACTTACCCGGCCCGGCGACGCACCCAGAACTTAGTCGGGGCGCGAGCCCGATTCAAGCTGCGGCGTTCAGCATGGGACACGTCACTCTTGAGCCCAACGGTGGTCAGGTGCCTTGGCATAATCAGGACCAGGAAGAGATCTATTTGATTCTCGAAGGGGTAGCCGAAATGTGTCTCGGTGAAGAGTGTCAAACCGTGCACCAGGGACAAGCCGTCTATATTCCGCCGCGTGTGTTTCACCAGCTCACGAACCTCGGTCAAACACCGTGTCGCATCATCTACTGTTACGGACCAGCAGGCGACGTCGCGCATTGGCGTCAGGAACTCGAAGGGTCGCTTCCCCGAGCGGGTGTAGACGTGCCGCCCCTGCCCGAAGGCGCTTCAGCTCAATGCACAGATAAGCCGAAATCCTAAGCAGACCATGCTGCACGAAATAGGCATCATCATGAACGGCGTCACCGGGCGCATGGGTCTCAACCAGCATCTGCGCCGATCGATTCACGCCATCATGCTGCAAGGCGGGCTGAAAACGGGCGATGACGTAATCGTGCCTAAGCCGATCCTGGTAGGTCGCAATGCCGCCAAACTTGAAGCGATCGCCAAGGAATTTGGCGAACTGCCTTGGACGACTGATCTCAACCAAGCCCTGTCCGACCCGCAGTACTCCATCTATTTCGACGCACAGACGACCGATCGCCGAGCCGATGCCGTAAAGAAGGCCATTGCGGCTGGGAAGCATATCTACTGCGAGAAGCCGGTTGCCGACAATCTCGCAACAGCGCTCGATCTTTACAGGCTTGCCGAAACTGCTCACGTGAAGCATGGCGTAGTCCAGGACAAACTGTGGCTCCCGGGCTTGCTCAAACTCAAAGTTCTGCGCGACACCGGCTTCTTTGGCGACATTCTTTCCGTGCGTGGCGAGTTCGGATACTGGGTCTTCGAAGGCGATCACATTCCCTCCCAGCGCCCTTCCTGGAACTATCGCAAGGAACAAGGCGGCGGCATCATCCTCGACATGTTGTGCCACTGGCGCTATGTCCTCGACAACCTCTTCGGCGCGGTCAAAGCAGTCTCGTGTTTCGGAGCCACTCACGTTCCCACACGCTGGGACGAAAAAGGCCATCCGTACATATGCACTGCTGACGATTCCGCCTACGCCACTTTCGAACTCGAGGGCGGTGTCATCGCTCACTTCAACTCTTCGTGGGCCGTTCGGGTCCGGCGCGATGACCTGCTCACCATTCAAGTCGACGGCACGCGCGGTACTGCTGTTGCCGGCCTACGACATTGCTGGATTCAACCCTATGGAGCAACACCTCGACCGGTGTGGAATCCCGACATTGAGAACGCCCTGAATTTCTTCGACGGTTGGCAGCAAGTGCCAGAGCAGACGACTTTCGACAACGCATTCAAACGCCAGTGGGAACTGTTCCTGACGCACGTGGTCCGAGACGAGCCGTTTCCGTGGACACTCCTGGCTGGCGCAAAAGGAGTGCAGCTTGCGGAACGTGGACTCGAGTCCTGGCACAAGCGCCGGTGGATCGAAATCGAGCAGCTAAGTACGTAACCGCGTCTTGTACAGCTCAGACTCCGCTACTTGCTCGAAAGTTCCTCTGCCCGAAGATACGCCTCGACTTTCGTTTTGCCCTCATGCTGAGCCCAGTCCGCCGGCGTCCCTTGCCACAGCACATCTCTCATGTCGAGTCTTGCGCCTCGCTCAACCAGAAGCCGAACGAGTTCGTCATAGGCTCCTAAGGCCGCTTGATGCAACGGTGTCGAATGCGAATGGCCGCCAACCGGGTTGTACCGGTTTGGATCCTCACCCGCGTCGAGCAGCATCCTGACAATCTCGACATGGCCGAACTGTGATGCCAAAGCCAGTGCCAAATGACGCTCTTCGTTGCTAGCGGCGGCAAGCATTCGACTGAAATCGTCGGTACATCCCAGAGCGGCCGCAACCGGCAGCGTAAGTCGCGCACCCCGCGTAATCAGTGCATCGACAGATGCAAACTCGCCATGCAGAGTTGCTGGATGAATCGCGCTGCTAGCGTCTGCTCCGTATTGACAAAGTAAGTCGATCAACGGCACTTGCACGCCGCATTCGCGCGCGACACTGCCGGTAGAGACCAGCATGAGTGTCTCGTTCAACGCCCATCGCTCCACGCCGGCATCGATAATCACCCGGGTTACCTCAACAATGTTTTCCGGCAGAGTGCCATGGCGAACAGGATTTTCTGCGACGAAGTCCAGCAGTGTCGGATTTCGAAAGTAGTTCCCGCCTTCGAACACAACACGCTGGTGCACCATATCCGGATGTTGTCGAAGATGCGCACGCAGACCCGTCGCATCGCCCGCATCGATCAGATTCACAGCACGGCGAAAGATGGCGTCTTCAATTCGCTCATGATGCGGCAGATTCAGTTTGCCCGCAGGTGTCGGCTTTTCAATATGCGCTTTCAGCCGCGCCCAACTCGGAAAGCCTCTTTCACGAGCAATCGCGAGCTGTGCATCACTCAGACTGAGCTGCGCAGCAAAAATCTCATTGTCCGCGGCTTTGCTGAACCGTGGGTGAAATTCCCTGATGCGCTGAGCCACTCCTGCGTCTCGGGAAGCGTGCTCCTTCAGCAAATCTTTGGCTTGATACTTGAGATGGTTTAGGTCTGGATCTAACGGGAGGCGTTTTACCGGCATGACGAACTTCCTTTCGTATGCCCAGGTCCGCATTCACGGGCAGAAAGTCGGTTCGCGAAACAAGAATGTTAAGACAAGGTGGACTTCTGTCCTTTCCGCGGACCGGATGCGCCCTCTGCGCTAGGGCGAATGTATCACAACAATGGCGTTTCTTTCAAGCACGATGAGCTGAGGCAACCAGCGTTATGTCGGGCCATCACTTTACCGCTGTTTGTCCAGCTTGTTTCTGCGACTCAATCCATCGGTTCGTACGAGCATCGAGAAGGTCTAGCGGAAGCACACCGCCATTCAGCATCTCATCGTGGAAAGCGCGGATGTCAAACTTCGAACCTAACTCTCTTTGAGCTCTATCGCGCAGTTCGCGAAACTTTAATTGGCCCAATTTGTACGACAGCGCCTGTGCTGGCCAGGCAATATAGCGATCCGTTTCCGACTGGATCGTAGGCTCATCCACAGCACCTGATTTGCGGAAAAAGTCGACCACCTGTTCTCGCGTCCAGCCTTGCGAATGGATACCGGTATCGACCACTAACCGGACGGCACGAAAGAGCTCGCTCGAGAGGCGACCGTAATCGCTGACCGGATCCTGGTAGAAGCCGACTTCTTTGCCCAGTTGTTCAGCATACAACGCCCAACCCTCGATGTATCCGGAGTTATGACTATGCTGCCGAAACTTAGGCAAGCTCGTCAGTTGCTGAGCAACCGAGAGTTGCATATGATGGCCGGGAATTCCCTCGTGGTATGCGATTGCCTCGTCATCCATCAGCGAGCGTTCTGCAAAATCCGACGTGGCGACAACGACGCGGCCAGGCCGCTTTCCGTCGGGTGTCCCCGTCTGATAGTGCGTGGCCATTGCCGATTGAAATGCCGGAATGGCTTCAACCGTCACAGGCGAGCCGGGGATAAACGTGAAGAGCTGAGGCAGTTTGGCCTGCATCTGACCGATATATCTGCGAAAGTCATCCAGAATCTGCTCCGACGATGTCGGCTTGTATTTAGGGTTCGTCTTCAGCGATTCGCGAAAGCTTGCCAAGTCGCCAAATCCCTCTTTGTGCGCGATGGTCACCATGTCCGACTCAATGCGATCGATCTCCCGCAGCCCGATCTCGTGAATTTGAGAAGGAGTGAGATCGCTCACAGTGGTCCGGCTGCGGATGTTGTTCAAGTACCTGCGTTCGCCTTCAGGCAGCGACGTAACCGCGAGAGTCGTGCGGCCGTGCGGAACGTATTCGGTGCTGATGAACGTGGCAAAAACCCGGAAGGCAGGCAAAACTTCGTGGTTCGCCGCGTCCGTGATTTGCTGCGTGAGCCGCTGTTGATCGACCGCTGACATCGTTTTCGGGAACTTCTTTGTAGGAATAAGGAACGGGTTCGCCGCAATGATGCCTTCACATTGCGCGGGCACCTTCTCAAGCAAAAAGCGAACCGGCATCAGGTTGTCCTTCATTCCCGCTCGAAGCACCTCGGTGGTCTGCGCAAACACGCGCGGAATTTGATGCAGGCGCGCAATGTAATCCTCATAGTGCTTGACGCTATCGAGCGGCACTGCGAGAGGCAGGTCTGCGAGTTCGACGTGAGGACCGCTCATTTGAGAGACGGGCATCTCATAGTCCTTGAATCCGTAGTTCGCGTTCAGCTGCTCAATCGTGCGGATAAGGAGATCGTGGGACAGAACATCCTGATCTGAGAAGCCGGTCGTCGGAATGGCTTTGAGGCGTCTCAGAAAATCTTCGTCGATCGCGTGCTGACGGACTACGGCCGCTAGTGAATCGTCGTCTAGCTGGTCGTTGTAGCGGTAGTCACCGAAAGCGGTGGCGCGTTCAGGGTGCGCTTTGAGGTCAGACTGATATCGTTCTTCAAACAGGCTGTTCTGCGCGGTGAGCCGTGACGCCACGGACGCGGGAGCGGCATAGACGGAACTGCCAAGAATCAGAAGGACACAGGCGGGAACGAGTAGAAATCGCTTTTCGATGCGCACCAAAGAAGGCTAGCAGAATCACTCGATCCGGAATCAACGCCCGGCATCATTCGATCCGAAACCCAGGATCGGTATCACTCGATCCGGAACCATGGATCGGCCTTCTCTAACTTGCGATAGGCATCGCGAACTGATTTTGCTTTCTTTGCGTCCACGGCGTGGGTCACTTTGTAGGTTTTAGCAAACTCCTCTAGCGCAACCGCCAGCCGGTTGAAGCTTTCAACGAAGTAGTGTTGCCTCAACTTTGCTTCCAGGGCCTGCTCGTCAGACTTTGCCGTTGCAGTCCGCTCTAGGTCGTCGAACAGGTCGCGACTCGTCAGTGGAATTGGAGCTTTCTCCGCCTGGGCTGTACCGAAAACTCCCGCAATACTCAACGTCATCGAAACAGCAAGTTTGTACATTCGCATCTCACTCGTTAGTAACGGGAAAGCACTAAAATTGCGGTAGGAAAAATCTTAGACCGGATTGCGCTAACTCATCCATCACTGCCGCGGAACATGTAGGTCCTCAATGATCAACTCCGTCTGTCCCTTGGCGTTCTTTGAGAACTGCACATCGGGAAGGCCAGGTGATAACGCGAAGTATTTGGTTGCTGTTTCTGGATATAAGTCGATCTGCCTGTGGTCCACATCGGCAATCAAATGATCTCCGCTGACACTAATCGTCACCAATGGCCCGCCCGGTATCTGATACTTCCCAGCGAAGGGCAAGAGTGTTGAAGCCGAAACTTGAACCACTGTTCGCGTCTTCGGACCGTAGTCCTTCCAGTGATATTCCGACCCGATGCTGTAAGCAAGTTCTTGCGCAACCTGCAAACCAGTATCGGAATTCGTCATGATCACTATGCCCTTGCCATCCACTGTAAAGAGCATCAGAGCTTGATACCCCTCATTCGCCCCGTCGTGCCCAAAGCGCTCGCCAGAGCCTGATCCCGTTATGAAGAAGCCCAACCCGTCATCCTCCTTCTGGCGGGTCAACATCAGCTTTGTCGTTGCCTGCGACAGAACCAGATTGGAGCGGCCCTCGCGCGACTTTTGCATCTCGATACCCAACCCAGCGAGATCAGAAGCCGTCGTCCAAAGGCCCGCGGCGGCGCCCTCGGGATAGGTATGATAATCGCCCGGAACGGCAGATCCATCATCGCGATATGCGAACGCGGCACGACTGCGCAAAGCCGTTGGAAGAGGCTGCTCATAGGTACTATTCTTCATTCCAATCGGGTCCAGCACCAACTCCTTCAAGATGGCGGCAAACGATTTGCCTGCTGTTTCCGTCAACAGCAACTGCATGACGGTGTAACCTCCGCCCGAGTAGCGAAAGACTGTACCCGGAACAACGTCCACACGGACCGCATGGCTGTTGGCAGGCTTCTCGCCATCAAGCACCTGCTGCACCGTCGGAACTGGCTCGCCTTGCGCATAGCCTCCAAAACCATGCACGGTTAGTCCGGCCGAGTGGCTCAGAATTCTTCGAAGCGTCACCTTCTCATTTTTGGTGAATTCGTTTTCCGGCACGCGCCATGACTTCAGCCGTTGGTTCACGTCCTGATCGAGCGTGAGCTTTCCGTCCTGAACAAACTTCATCGCGGCAACGGCCGCCACCGGTTTGCTGATCGACCCCGCCTGAAACAGCGTTCCAGATTCCACGGCGCGATTGCCCTTCAGGTCTGCCTGACCGTAGCCCTTTGTCCAAACAATTTCGTAGTGATCAACGACGGCCACACTAAGGCCGCGAACGTGGTAGTGTTCCATCCGTTGCGCAAGCGAATAGTGTTCAACCGTCTTTCCTGCCAGCAAAACAGTATTGGTAAGGCCGTTTTCGACACGCTTGATCCGCTGTTCCTTAGAGGAAGAAGTCTGGCCGTAAGCAGTAGGAAACAACAAGACGCAATACGTCAGCGTGATAAGCATCGGCCGCATAGGTCTGCAAGTATATCGCCCTTAAGGCCTGAAAGGACCTCGATCATCTGCCCTTTTTCACCCTCCCAAAAATCCGGTCACACGTCTCAAACTCAATAAAATCGGCCTTTTTAGCTCAAAACACTTGACACACGTTGTAGGCTTTTCTTAGGAGCACCTGTCTTGGGTCTCCTCCGGCCACCGGCGTCTTCGGTGGCTTTGTTGTCTTCAGCAGCCACCTTCCGGGGTGGCCTTTTCATTTATCAGGAGGAAGGAACTCGAATGTCCACACTCGCGCAAATCACTGCCAATCAGCAGAACGCCCAGCACTCTACCGGTCCCCGCACCGAAGAAGGAAAAGCTAATTCAGCTCGCAACCGTTTCGCTCACGGCCTCTGCGGAATCTTCAAGATCCTGAACCACGAACGGGAGGAGGAGTTCGAACAGCTCTTAGAAGCCTTCGTCGATGAACATCAGCCTTCGACCATGACCGCGTCCTTGCTCGTCCGAACTCTTGCCGAAGCTTGGTGGCTTCGCAAACGCGCCCAAACCTATCAGGATCTCTGCCTCGAAAACGTAGGTGCCAGCGATCCCGAAGGACTCCCGCTCTACCTCCGCTATCAGGCCCACCACGACCCCGTGTTTCACCGCACGCTAAACGAGATTCTCAAGATGCGTGCCACTCGCCGGAAATCCGAATCGCAAAAAGTAGCCGAGTCTCAGAAGCACGAAGTTGCAGCACTTCGCATCAAATCAGCCCATCTCAGAGTTCAAACGCATCAGGCCCGGCTCGATAAGCTTCGGCCCGTCCAACCCGAAATTGGGTTCGTTCCGCAAGCGGCTCCAAAGCCATCCTCGCAATCGCAAATTCCCACTGCACAGGAGCCTCCTATCGCAACCGCCGCCTAGCTCAACCTATTCCAAATCGTCTTTTCCCGGCAGATCGAACGGGTTCTCATGCACCTTCTCCCGTATTCGCGCGTGTAGTGTCTTCGCCAGCGATACACTCGACTCGCCGTAACGATCTCGCAGATGATCCACGGCTCGAAACGCCTCTCGTAACTTCGCGGTTTTGGGTTCGTCCAGTAAGCTCATCTGCCCTTCAGCATCTTTCAAGGCGCTCGTTTGGACGCCCAGCAATCTGACCGGCGTTTTGCGATCCCAGGTCTTCCTGAACAGCCGCACCACGGCCTCGGCAATTTCACCGTCGAGTTGCGTTGCATGATCAAACGTCGAAGCTCGCGTCAGCGTCGTGAAATCTTCGTACCGCAGCTTCAGCTGAACAGTCTTCGTATACAGACGATGCTTTCTCAACCGCATCGCTACCATCTCGGACAGCCGGAGCAGCGTTGTCTCCAGCCGGTCACCATCCGCCAGGTCTTCGCCAAACGTGTGTTCATGGCTAATCGATTTCGGGTCTTCATCGGCGCCGATCTCCGAATCGAACCACCCGCCCGCGTCTTCTCCGCGTGACTTGCCGGCCAGTGCCAGTCCCCAGCGCCCAAAGTGTTCTCGTAGAAAGCTCTCATCGAGCGCTGCCAGATCGCCCACCTTGCGAATGCCTAACTTGTGCAGCTCGGCTTCGGTCTTCTTGCCCACTCCTGGAATCTTCCGCACATCGAGCGGCGCCAGGAACTTGGCTTCGCCACCCGGAACCACATAAAGGAGCCCATTTGGCTTCGAACCGTCAGAGGCTACTTTGGCCACCAGGCGCGACGTTGCCACGCCTAGCGAACAGTTCAACTTTGTCTCGCTTCGGATTCGCTCGTGCAACTTATGGGCGGCTTCGATCGGTACGCCCCACAGCCTCTCCGTCCCGGTCAGGTCAACATACGCTTCGTCGATCGACGCCATCTCGACTACTGGCGAGAACTGGTTCAGGATCTGGTATACCGTTTTCGAATACTTGCGATACCTGTCCGAATGTCCTTCGACAAAAATTGCTTGTGGACAGAGTTGGGACGCCTTGATCAGCGGCATCGCTGAGTGCACGCCAAATTTCCGAGCCGCATACGACGCCGCGGCCACCACTCCGCGACCAGGTGCTTTGCCGCCCACTACTACCGGTTTCCCTTTTAGCGACGGGTCGTAGAGCTCCTCGACTGACACGAAAAACGCGTCCATGTCGACGTGGCAAATGACTCGTTGCACCCGGCATCACCTCAACTGTTACGAAGCAGAGTCGCTTGAATCACTCGCGGCCATCCAGCCAAGTCGTTGACCACTTCGACATCTGTCCAGTAATCAGCCAACATACTCCGGACCGGCTCCAGTGACTTGTATCCTAGCTCCATCATCAGCCGTCCGCCCGGTTTCACAACGCGCCGTGCGCCAGACAACAAGCGTTCGTAGATTTCTAGACCGCTATCGCCCGCAAACAAAGCTACGTGGGGTTCCCAATCCCGCACTTCAGCCTGCATGTTGGCCGAGTCTGCGCCCGGAACATAAGGCGGGTTCGACAGCAGCAGATCGATGCTGGCCGGTGCGATAGCCTCAACTAAGTCGGCAACTAGGAACGCGACAGACGCACCAATGCTCTTCCTGTTTCGCTCCCCCACAACGATGGCTGAGGCCGAGATATCGGTAGCGACAACCATTCGCTTACTCTCCGCCGCCACCGTGATCGCAATCGCGCCTGACCCGGTTCCAACATCTATAATCCGTTCAGGCCCAGGCCGTGTCTTCAAGTGCGCCAGTGCCGCTTCCACCAAATGTTCAGTCTCAGGACGGGGAATGAGTACACGTTCGTCTACATAGAAGCTTCGGCCAAAGAATTCCTGTTTATGCGTGACGTACTGCGTAGGCTTACCGTCCAGCCTTTCCCGCAGGTATCGACCGAAGTGGACCCATCCTAGCTCGGTCAGCTCGTCCCCGCCATGAGCATAAAGATAAGGACGCTCACATCGCAAGGCATGACAGAGCAGCACTTCAGCCGTGAGCCGAGCCGCAGGCACTGTCGCCCGTTCCAGCAATTCGACACCCTGACCCAGCGCAGTCCGAATGGTCAAATCAGGCCAATGCCAAAGCGAGAACTCTAAGCTGCGCGGCCTTCATCGCGGAGCCGTTCCGCCTGGTAATACTCGGTCAGCGCGTCAACCACTGGCTGCACTCGGCCTTGCATAATCAGGTCCAATTGATGCAGCGTCAAGCCGATCCGATGATCCGTCAACCGGTTCTGCGGGAAGTTATAGGTCCTGATCTTCTCGCTCCGATCGCCCGTGCCGATCATGCCTTTCCGCTCTGCTCCCAGTGCCGCCTGCTGCTTCTCCATCTCCATTTGATAAAGACGTGAACGTAGCACCGACATCGCTTTGGACTTGTTCTTAATCTGCGACTTCTCGTCCTGGCACGACACCACTGTGTTCGTCGGCAAGTGCGTCAGCCGTATAGCCGAGTACGTCGTATTGACCGACTGGCCGCCAGGTCCCGACGAGCAGAACGTATCCACCCGGACATCCTTCATGTCCAGTTGTACGTCCACCTCATCCGCCTCCGGCATCACCACCACCGTGATCGTCGATGTATGGACGCGTCCTTGCGTCTCGGTTGCCGGCACTCTCTGTACCCGATGCACGCCACTCTCGTGCTTCAGTCGGCTATACACCTTATCGCCGCTGATCATCGCAATCACTTCACTCAAGCCGCCCACCGACGACTCGCTCAGTGATGTAATCTCAACGCGCCAATTCTGCTCTTCGGCATAGCGCGTATACATCCGAAACACTTCCGCCGCAAACAGCGACGCCTCGTCTCCGCCTGCCCCTTTGCGGATCTCGATCACAATGTTCTTATCATCGTTCGGGTCTTTGGGCAAGAGCAGAACTTGAAGGTCCTGCTCAATCTGGGCCAGTTCTGGCTCCAGCCGCGTCACTTCCGCCTGGGCCATTTCCAACATCTCCGGATCGGTCTCGCCGAGCATCAGCCGGGCATCCCGCAGTTCCCGGTCCACTCGCTTCCAATCCCGATATTTAGTGACCTGGTCGTGGAGCTCGCTCTGAGCCTTCGTGGTCTTCCGGTACAGATCCGAGTCGTTTATGACCGCCGGATCCGCCATCTTCGCGGTCAGCTCATCGAAGCGGGCTTCGGCCTCTTCCAGACGATCTTTGAATTGCATATCACCTACCTCATGGCAGCCGCGCTTACGCGATCACCAGCACTCCGCCCTGTTCTTTCTCTAATTCCATGGCGTGTTCCAAAGCGCAAATCGCCACAGCCGTCTGCTCATTCGATGGTGGCTGGGTGGTCACACGTTGCAACCACAATCCCGGGCTGGTCAGCAATGACAAGAAGCTGCTTCGGCGCTTGGCCGCGAATCGGATTAGCTCATAGCTCAGTCCCGTCACCAGCGGTAGCAGTGCAATACGGCCAGCTAGCTTCGCCCAGAAGTTGTCGAACGGCAGGAATGCATAGACCACCATTGAGATCACCATCACCACAACCAGGAAGCTCGTGCCACAACGTGGATGCCACGTCACGAACTGTTGAGCGTTCTCAACAGTGACCGGCTGGCCTGACTCGAAGTTGAACACCACCTTGTGCTCAGCACCGTGGTATTCGAAGACTCGATGAATGTCTTTCATCCGAGACAGAACCGTTAGGAACGCCAGGAAGATTCCAATCCTCAGCAGTCCGTCCACCATGTTGATCGCGAAGCGCCCGCCCAGTTCCGGCACAAACCGTCCGATCGTGGTTGCCAAGTACAGCGGAACCAGTTTGTACATTCCTATAAAGAAGGCGATCGACAGCACGGCATTCAGCGCCACCATCGCCGATCCGCTTAGCTTCCCGCTCTGCTTCTTTTCAGTGGCCGCCTCCTCTGGCTCTAGCAACTGTTCGGCCGAGAACCGAAGCGCCTTCATCCCCAGCATTGTCGCTTGGCCCAGAGTTCCCAGCCCTCGCAGCACGGGCAGCTTGAAGATCGGGTAACGATCCGAAAGCTTTTCGAGCGGCCGCGACTCTGTCACCAGCTCTCCATCGGGCTTTCGCACTGCCACGCAATAGCTGTGCGGGGTCCGCATCATCACGCCTTCCATAACTGCCTGACCGCCGACCAGGGTTGTTTCTTCACCGTTTTCCAGGACGGGCATCAACTGGATGTGCATGAAAAGACGCACGAAACCACGCAGATTCAATGTGGGGACTCCCCATCTAGTATAGCTTCCAGCCCGGCTTTGGGTCTCGCCCGCCTAGTACAATGGACGATATGGCTGTCAAGATCCGACGTCAATCGGTCGCCGTCAAGGTAGGTGGTGTAAACGTAGGCGGCTCTCACCCGATCGTCGTCCAGTCGATGACCAACACCGACACAGCCGATACTGCCGCGACGGTGAATCAGGTAGCTGAGCTTGCTCGCGCCGGTTCTGAACTCGTCCGAGTCACTGTTAACACCGACGAGGCTGCCCGCGCGGTTCCCAGGATCGTCGATACCCTACGGAACTTCGGCGTCACCGTCCCCATCATCGGCGATTTTCACTACAACGGCCATCTTCTGCTCAAGAAGTATCCCGATTGCGCCCGCGCACTCTCGAAGTACCGCATCAATCCTGGCAACGTCAACATCGGCAAGAAGCACGACGACAACTACCGGGTCATGATCGAGGCGGCAATCGAATACGACAAACCTGTCCGCATCGGCGTGAATTGGGGTTCACTCGACTCCGTTCTGCTGACTCAGATGATGGACGACAATTCCCGGTCGCCCGAACCTCTCGACGCAATGGAAGTCACCATGCGCGCCATCGTCGAAAGCGCTCTCCGCAGTGCCGAAGCAGCCGAACATTACGGCCTACCTCACGACCGCATCATCTTAAGTGCCAAGGTCAGCAGCGTTCAAGACCTGATCCATGTCTATGAAATGTTGGCTACCCGTTGCGACTACCCGCTGCATGTCGGCCTGACTGAAGCAGGGCTCGGTTCCAAAGGCATCGTCGCCACCACTGCCGCTCTCTCGGTTTTGCTACAGCAAGGTATCGGCGATACCATTCGCGCCTCGCTCACTCCCTTGCCAAATGGCGATCGCACCGACGAAGTGGTTGTCTGTCAGCAGATCTTGCAAGCGCTGAATCTCCGCAGTTTTACTCCGCAAGTCGCTGCTTGCCCGGGATGTGGCCGGACAACAAGTACGTTCTTTCAGGACATGGCCGATCAGATCCAAACCTATTTGCGCGAGCAGATGCTGGAATGGCGCGACAAGTACGCCGGAGTCGAGGATATGCGAGTTGCCGTCATGGGCTGCATCGTTAACGGCCCCGGTGAGTCGAAGCATGCCAATATAGGCATCTCTCTACCTGGAACTTTCGAAGAACCCGTCGCTCCGGTTTACGTCGACGGCAAGCTTTACACCACTCTTCGTGGTGATCGCATCGTGGCCGAGTTCCGTACTCTCCTCGACAACTACGTCGAACAGCGTTACGGTGTTGCCCAGCCACTTGTCGAATCGCTGGTCTAATCTATCTCTCAATCAGCTTCTGAATCTGTTCGAGTTCTCTCCCCGCTTCAGCCAGTTTGCCCTGTCCATTCAACTCGCGGTAACGCCGCAGGTGATCTCGAATCTCTTGTAGCTCTTGCACAGGGCTGGGCGTCTGCGCTGTTGCGTTCGACGTAGGCGTTGAACCCTGCTGCTGCGGCGAGCTTGAATTCGTGGTCACACTGTTTTGCTGATCTTGCGTACTTCCGCTACCACCTTGTAAAGAATCGATTAACTGCCCTAAAGCCTGCTCGTAAGTATCCGCATACGCTAATCGGTTGCCCATCGCCAGGGCTACCTTCTTGAGTTGTGGCATGCTTGCCTGCTGAGCTTGAATGTAGATCGGAGCAACGTACAAAAAACTGTTCTCAATCGGCAGCACCAGTGTCTGCCCCATCAGCACCTTCGAGCCTTGCTGGTTCCAGAGGGTCAAATCTTTCGAGATCACTTGATCCTGGTTGATCCGTGCCTCAATCTGCATCGGCCCGAAAATTACATTCTGCTTATTTAATTGTTGAAAGACCAATTCACCCAAATGTTCGCCATCACACCGCGCCACCATCTGTCCGATTAAGTTGCCCTTGTTCGCAGGCGTAAATTGGTTCACAAGCAGGAACTCCGGCCTTGCTTCTCCTGGCAACGCGCCAACGATATATGTCGATGCAGCAGTTTGCGCCGCCTCTCCCTTGGTGCTTGTCTTGGCCAAGTCCCAAAGATCCGCGCGGTTGTAAAAGGCCTCAGCATCCAGCATGTGGAAGCTGCGATACATCTCAGCTTGCGCATTGAACAGAGTCTCCGGATAGCGAGCATGGGCTCGCAAATCAGCAGGCATCGCCGACTCCGGTTTGAACAACTCCGGGAACAACCTCCAGTAGGCCTGCACCAAAACATCACTCGGGTCGAACACGTAAAAGTTCGTCTCGCCCGTGTACGCATCAACAGTCGCCTTCACCGAATTGCGCAAGTAATTCGCACTCTGCCGATCGCTGATATCGACGCCTCGCGAATACGGATGCGAGGCCGAAGACATGTAGCCATCTATAATCCACACCAGTTGCCCTTTATCGGTCAGTACCAGATACGGATCTTGATCCCAATCGATAAAGCCCGCCAGCATCGAGATCCGCTCCATCACTCTGCGATGGATCATCATCCGGCTGTTGGCTTTAAAGTTGTTCGTCAACAAAATGTTCAGATCGGCATATTGCAGTGCCGCGGCCAACCGCATGAACGGTGACGAGATCGGGAATCCACCTTTGCCGCTATATGCTGGAACGTTCGTCGGAGCCGACGGATACTCGAACTCTGGTTGATTGGTGTCCACAAACACGGGTTCATGCGCAACTTCGCCGTAGTAGATCTGCGGCCGCGCAAACTTCAGACCTTTGACGGATACCTCTGGCGGTGCATCCTTGATTAACAACGAAGGTAGGCCGTCGCGGCTGATCTTATTCGCCTCGGCCATTACAATGCCGTAACCGTGCGTATAAATAAAGTGCGGGTTGATCCACCGGCTGCGTGCCTCACCTAACTGACTAATCTCGAGTTCGCGAGGCGCAATCAGAAGCTGCCGGAGCTGTCCATCGATCGTGTAGCGATCGACATCGGTATCGAGGAAAACATAAGGCCGCAATGGCTGAATCTGCGTAATCGTGTCGTGGAAAGCTCGCCAGTCCCAGAGCCGCACGTTATCGAGCAGTGGCTTGTGTTTTGCGTAATCAATCCGTATCTCGGGCTCTGCCGCCAACTGCGTTTCTTTGACCCGTTGATCTAGCTTGTAAGCAGATCGGGTCGCACGAATGTGGTCCTGAATATAAGGTCGTTCTAGCGCCAGCTCGTTCGGACGGACGTACACAGCCGTCACAATCGGCGGCAGCAGATACCGGATCAAAACCACGAACAGCAGTACCAGAGCTTTGGCATTCTGCCGCATCATCACCAGCACTGCGGCAACTATTGCCGAAAAAACCATCAGCCACTGCAGCGGCAACACGATGTGGTCAGCAACCCAATCCGCGCCGACCAGATACAAACCATGATCGACATATAGGATGTCGTACCTGTTCAGGTAGAACTTCACCGCAAGACCAAGCAGGAAAACTGCCACGACCAGTCGGGCAAATTGCGAATTCAACGTTCCCGAGAACGCGGCGTGATCAAAGGGGAAAGCGCCTGGTCCACCGCCAGGGGTCAAAGTCGAGATTCGCGAGACCAAGTCCTCAACGTGAGCCGCCACCCAGTAGACCAGTAGCGAAACAATCGCCGCCACCAACACCACGTGCAGCAGCAGTGAGTAAAACGGTAGATCGAAAAAGTAGAACGGCAACGGCTTCCCGAATATCGGATCGATGTAGCCTGCCTGATTCGCCGGAAGCCGCAGGCTGCCGAAGAAACGAACCACCGTCCAGTTGTCGACGGTCGCGCTCGCGACTAACCATGCAACAAGCGCCAGCACTCCGAAAGCAATACGGTTGTACAGCGTCCTGTACTTCGAGCCAAAACTAATCTGCTGCTTCTGGCCCAGCTTGTAAGCCGTCCAGAAACAGGCAAAGCAAAGTACAGCGGCCAATATGACCGGCACGATCCCATACAGCATCTGGTTAAGCCAGGTGTCCATCTGGCCAAGCTCAGACCACCAGCCATAATCAATGAAAAATGATGCAATGTAGCGGGACCCGAAAAGCAGAACCACCAATAAAACGCCCAGCGTCACCCGCCCAGACAGCCGAGGCCGTACTTTTTGCCCGATTCGATAGTCCTGCATTTGTCTACTTAATTGTCTGCTATTTACAACTGGCGAATTTTCATATTGCGGAACCAGGCTAAGTCGCCGTGGTTCTGAAGGGTGATCGGAGTCTTCTTTTTTAATTGGTCTCGCATTAGCCGGAATGTAGCCGATTGATCGCCGCCCCAACGATGGGACAACTTAGCGGTCAACAACTCCGAAGTCAGGTCCGCTTCAATTATTCGCTGCCCATTCAGCCAGTGCTCGACATGATTGCCCCGGACGATTAGCCGTGAGTGATTGAACTTGCCTACGGCTACCGTGGCGTCTTGCGTTGCCGGCAAAATGCTGTAAAGCGCCGCCGACTGATACAGCGGCCCCCGCTTCGCGTCCGGATGCCGAGAGTTGTCGATCATCTGATACTCAAGGCCGACTGGATAGATTTGGCCCTTCCCATCGCCCAATATGGATCGATCGGTTTGCCGGGCCTCCAGGGCGTGATCGACTTCCTGTTCGAACTTCCCTGCGGCCGGCCTTGTCGCGGCCGTCAGAATCAGAAATGCTTGGTTGCGGTACTTGACTCCGCTGTTGCCGCCCTCTGAGATGCGCCACTCCCAGTCGAATTCAAAGTCACCGTACGACTGCTTTGAAACCAGATCTTCCGTGATCCGCGGATGCGCATTGGTCCGGACACAACCGTCTGCGATGGTCCACGCGTCGCCAGGGGGACTCAGTTTTGATGGGTCGATCCAGTGATCAAGCGAGCGACCATCGAAGAGTGAGGTCCAGCCAGCCGCTTTCTCTTCTACGGTAAGTGCGTTCTGCAAGGGCTGAGAGTCTGCTGCAAGCAGAATGGCAGCGATCGAGGTAGCTAAACAGAGGCGGCGTAGCAACCCCGAAGTATATCGCCGTAGGATGTACTTGAACTCAGTGGCCCGTGCCGGTGCTGGCAAGCTCAGCTGGTACTTCCTCGCGCAACAACGCGAGCAGCCCGCCTGCGACTTCGCTAAACACCTTTCGCCTTCGGTGAATAATGCGCACCGGCCGATACAGTTCCGGGGGCCGCAGTCGAAGCGCGACTAATCTTCCTTGCTCCAGGTCATCGCGCATTACCCGCCGAGGCATGATGCTGATGCCGGCTCCATGGGCCACTGCTTCCTTGATCATCTGTAGGTTGTCGAAGTGAAGCACAGTATCAACCGTTACCCTGTGTTCCCGGAGGTAGCGGCTGATCTCATTTTGAATGGGCAGGTCGTCGTCAAAGCCCACGAACGGCTGGTGCTCCAAAGACGTCGGCGAAATCGATCGGCTTCCGGCCAGCTTATGATCAGGTGCCACCGCCACAACCATTTCTTCTTCCCGCCACGGCAACGCAACCACCTCGCGCGATGACTCGGCATAACTCACTAGCCCCAGATCCGCACTATCTTCGGCGACCGATTCGTACACTCGCTCAGGCCGCAGATACTGCACTTGAATTTCAGCGTCCGGAAAGTTCTGCGAGAAGCGCGCCTCTATCTCTGACATTTCTGACAGGCCCACGGAGTAGATCGCTGCCAGCCGTACTGTTCCACTCCGTTCCTTTTGGAGCCGTTTCAAGTTCGCCTCGAACTCATCCCGTCGCCGCAGCACATCACGGCAATAGTCCAGATACAGCTTGCCTGATTCGGTTACGGTCAACGGCCGAGTACTCCGGTCAAGCAACGACGTGCCCAACTGGCGCTCCAATTCCTGCATTTGCTGGCTCGCGGCTGACTGACTAATCTCGTTCAGTCGAGCTGCTTTACTCACGCTACGGTGGTGAACAATGTCTCGGAACAGGCGTAGCTTTTCGAACGACACAACAGTACCGTATCATAAGCTGGACTTATTTGACAGCATCTTAATTTCAATTTGACCAATACTATCCCGTTCCCCTATACTGAGCACTTATCCCCAAAGGTGGGGCTTGTCTGCCCCACTCCGACGAGCGAAGGACCCGACGTGTATTCAAATCATCCAAGCGAATTGTCAGCCGGCCAACTCCCATCAGAACAGGGTCTTTACAACCCGCGATACGAGCACGACGCCTGCGGTATCGGATTCGTGGCCAACATCAATGGTGAGGCGTCCCACGACATTCTGCTGAAGGGTCTCGAAATTCTTGTCAATCTGACACACCGTGGAGCCAGTGGCTGTGATCCGGAAACCGGCGACGGCGCGGGTATTCTGATTCAGATCCCCCACAAGTTCTTCTTGAAAGAAGCTGCCGCACTTGGCTTCAAGCTTCCTCCGGCCGGCGAGTACGGAATTGCCATGTGTTTCCTGCCGGTAGAACGCCAGCAGCGGCTGACATGCGAAGGCTTGTTCGAGCGCATCTCAACCGAAGAAGGGCTGACGGTCTTGGGTTGGCGCGACGCCCCGGTTGAAGTGAACGCCATCGGCCGAATCGCGCGTGCTTCGCAACCGTATATTGAACAGTTATTCGTCGGTTGTCCCGCCGGTATGCCGGGCGACGAATTCGAGCGCAAGTTGTTCATCGTGCGCAAGCGTGTCGAGTGGGAAGTGGCCCAGAGCGAGATGCGCGACAAGAACTTCTTCTATGTCCCATCGTTCTCCTCTCGCACCATCGTCTACAAAGGCCTGCTACTGGCGAACCAGATCTCAGACTTCTATAACGAACTGCTTGATCCGGACACGACCACGGCAATGTGCCTGGTGCACCAGCGATTTTCAACCAACACGTTCCCGACTTGGCAACTGGCCCATCCTTTCCGCTACATCTGCCACAACGGTGAAATCAATACTGTCCGGGGAAACGTCAACTGGCTGAATGCCCGCCAGTCGGTAATGGAGTCGCCACTGTTCGACGACATCAAGAAGCTGTTTCCGATTGTTCCTGAAGGTGTCAGCGATTCCGCGGCGCTCGACAGTGCAATTGAGTTGCTGACCATGGCGGGTCGATCGTTACCAAACGTGATGGCCATGTTGATTCCGGAGGCCTGGGACAAAGACCAGACCATGCCAGCGGAGAAGCGAGCTTTTTACGAGTTTCACGCCTCGTTAATGGAACCGTGGGACGGACCAGCAGCTGTCGCATTCACCGACGGCCGGATGATCGGCGCAACGCTCGATCGAAACGGATTGCGTCCGGCTCGGTACCTGATCACCAAAGGCGGCCTGTTGATCATGGCGTCCGAGACGGGCGTTCTCGACATCGATCCAGCAGACATCGAAGTCAAGGGGCGTCTGCAGCCAGGCAAGATGCTGCTCGCCGATTTGCAGCAAGGCCGATTGATTCCGGACGAAGAGATTAAGCGCACTCTCGCCGCCCAACAGCCCTATGGCGATTGGCTGCGCGAGCACCAGGTGACTCTCGATCAATTGCCTGAGCCGAAACGCGTGCTTGGGTCAGACCACAGCACGGTTAGAGCGCGGCAACGCTGCTTCGGTTACACCGACGAAGACATTCGCATGCTGATGATGCCGATGGCAGGAGCCGGCGAAGAAGCGATCGGCTCTATGGGGATTGACACGCCTCTGGCCTGCTTGTCCGACCGTCCGCAATCGCTGTTCAACTACTTTAAGCAGCTCTTCGCGCAGGTGACCAATCCGCCAATCGATCCGATTCGCGAAGAGATGGTCATGTCGTTGACGACCTACATCGGGAACGAACGCAACATTCTGGCCGAGACACCTGAGCATTGCCAGACTTTGAAGCTACCCGAGCCGATACTCACGAATCGCGACCTCGAAAAGTTGCGACGTGTGTCGCGCGGCGATTTGCTGGCGAGCACGCTCTCCATGACATACCGGGTCGGCGAGGGCGTGGATGGTCTGAAGCGCGCGTTGGATGGTTTGCGGCGTCGGGCCTCGCTCAGTCTTCAGTCTGGTTATACGTTGCTGATTCTCTCGGACCGTGGTGTCGATGACGAGTATGCGCCTATACCAAGCATGCTCGCGCTCACAGCGGTTCACAATCATTTGGTGCGCGAAGGGACACGAACCAGTGTTGGGCTGATTATCGAATCGGGCGAACCGCGTGAGATCATGCACTACTGCCTCCTCATCGGCTACGGAGCGAGTGCAATCAATCCTTACTTGGCGATCGAGACCATCGAAGATCTGGCAATGTCGGGTGACTTGCCCAAGGGCATCACGTTCGAAACGGCGCTGAAGAACTACAAAAAGGCCGTCAACAAAGGCCTGCTCAAGGTCGCTTCGAAGATGGGCATTTCGACAATGCAAAGCTACCGGGGTGCGCAGGTTTTCGAAGCAATCGGCTTAAATCGCGAGCTCGTAGACGAGTACTTCACCGGGACTTCGTCGCGCATCGAAGGCGTCGGCCTTGATGTGCTGGCTCGTGAAGCAGCGCAGAAGCATGCGTTCGCTTTCCGCCCAGTTTCAAACTCTGAAGTTGAGCTGGCCATCGGCGGCAATTATCAATACCGAATTAATGGCGAGTTCCACATGCTGAACCCGCTGACTGTGAGTAAGCTGCAGCATGCTGTTCGGCAAGAGAGCTACGAGACTTTCCAGGAATACTCGCGCTTGGTCAACAGCCAGAACAAGCAGCTGTGTACTTTGCGAGGCTTGATGGAACTGAAGCCTTGCCCGACACCAGTGCCGCTTGAAGAAGTGGAGCCAGCGGCAGACATAGTGAAACGCTTCTCGAGCGGTGCGATGTCATTTGGTTCGATCAGTGCTGAAGCCCACGAGACGCTGGCTATCGCTATGAACCGCATTGGTGGCCGTTCGAACACAGGTGAGGGCGGGGAAGACGAAGCTCGCTTTGTGCCGCTGCCCAATGGCGATTCAAGGCGCAGCGCTGTGAAGCAAGTGGCTTCCGGACGTTTCGGCGTGACCGCTAATTACCTAGTCAATGCAGACGAACTGCAGATCAAGATTGCCCAAGGCGCGAAGCCGGGCGAAGGCGGGCAGTTACCCGGCCACAAAGTGAACGCCGAGATTGCACGGGTGCGTCACTCGATTCCTGGCGTGGGCCTGATTTCTCCGCCGCCGCATCACGATATTTACTCGATTGAGGATCTGGCGCAGCTAATTTACGATCTCAAAAACGTGAATCCGAAGGCTCGCATTTCGGTCAAGCTCGTGGCCGAAGTCGGCGTAGGCACCGTGGCAGCAGGTGTCTCGAAGGCCCATGCTGATGTGATTCTAGTCAGCGGACATGATGGGGGCACCGGCGCATCACCGCTCACATCACTGAAGCACGCCGGAGCTCCTTGGGAATTAGGGCTCGCAGAAACACAGCAAACGTTAGTGATGAACGATCTGCGTAGCCGCATTCGCCTGCAGACGGACGGTAAGCTGCAGACCGGTCGCGATGTTGTGATCGCGGCGTTGCTTGGTGCAGAGGAGTACGGTTTTTCGACCGCCCCCCTGGTCGCCCTAGGTTGCATCATGATGCGCAAGTGTCATCTGAATACCTGTCCGGTAGGCATTGCAACGCAGGATCCCGCGTTGCGCAAGAAGTTCGATGGAACGCCTGAAAACGTCATCAATTACTTCTTCTTTGTTGCCGAAGAAGTGCGTGAGCTGATGGCGGAGCTTGGGTTCAGGACCATCGACGAGATGGTGGGCCAAGTGGACCGGATTGAGATGACAAAGGCCGTCTCGCACTGGAAAGCGCAAGGGCTCGACTTCTCTGCGATCCTCTACAATCCTCAAGTCCCGAGTCGCATCGGGCGACGGTGCTTGATTGGCCAAGATCATGGGCTGACGGAAGTGCTGGATCACAGCCTGATGGATTTGGCCAAGGACTCAATCGAAAATGTTCGGCCGACTAAGTTCAACCTGCCGATTCGTAACGTTCATCGCACTACGGGGGCCATGTTGAGCGGCGAGATTGCACGGCGGCATGGATCAAAGGGACTGCCCGACGACACCATCCAGATTCAACTGACCGGTTCGGCCGGACAAAGCTTTGGAGCGTTTCTAGCCAAAGGTGTGACTCTGCGGCTGGAAGGCGATGCGAACGACTACGTCGGCAAGGGACTCTCCGGCGGGAAGATCATTGTTCATCCTCCGAAGCGGGCGACGTTCGTTCCTGAATGCAACATCCTGGTCGGCAATACAGTTCTGTATGGAGCCACCAGCGGCGAGGTCTATTTCAACGGAGTAGCGGGTGAGCGGTTTGCGGTACGCAACTCGGGAGCTACTGCCGTCGTTGAAGGGCTTGGCGACCATGGCTGTGAGTACATGACCAACGGGGTCGTGGTCGTCCTCGGTCCTACCGGGCGCAACTTTGCCGCGGGTATGAGCGGTGGCATTGCTTATGTGTTCGACCAGACGGGTGAGTTTGCCGAAACACGCTGCAACCGATCGCAGGTTGACTTGGATCCAATATTCGAAACCGCAGATATCGAGCTGCTGAAATGCCTGATCGCGAAACATGTTGAGTACACGGCGAGCCCCCTGGGCGCGCGCATCCTAGAGAACTGGTCAGAGTGCATTTCTCGGTTCACAAAGGTTTTCCCGCACGAGTATAAGCGAGTCCTTAACGCGGCAGCCGGACTCGAACCGCCGAAAATGCCGGCCGCAGCGGCGATCACAGCGAACGCGATGGCGGCCAGTGGCAACGCCCGTGAGGGAGCTCGGTAGCGAATGGGAAAGGTTACTGGGTTTCTTGAGTATCCTCGTGAAACGCCCGACCGAAGGCCGATCACTGAGCGGGTAAACGACTGGTTCGAGGTCTACAAGGACTTTCCGCCGGAGAAGGTACGTGAGCAGGCCGGGCGCTGCATGGATTGCGGTATTCCGTTCTGCCACACCGGGTGTCCGGTGAACAACTTGATACCCGACTGGAACGATTTGGTGTGGCGCGATCGCTGGCCCGATGCGATTCGTAATCTGCACGCGACCAATAATTTCCCGGAGTTCACTGGACGTATCTGTCCAGCACCGTGCGAAGCCGCTTGCGTATTGGGCATCAACGAACCGGCAGTGTCCATCAAGGTCGTTGAAGAAAGTATCATCGAGCGGGCTTGGGCAGATGGTCTTGTAGTCCCTGAAGTCCCGGTCCAGAGAACTGGCAAGAAGGTAGCGGTTATCGGCTCTGGTCCAGCGGGACTGGCAGCGGCGCAGCAACTAAATTATGCCGGACACCTGGTTACGGTCTTCGAACGCGAAGAGCGCATCGGCGGACTGCTTCGTTATGGGATTCCAGATTTCAAACTCGAGAAGTGGGTGATCGATCGGCGGCTCGACCAGATGCGTGCCGAAGGGATCAAATTCGTGGCCGGCGTGACGGTAGGGGTGCAGGTCAAGGGCGACGAATTGCTGAAGAAGTACGATGCGGTGTTGCTTGCCGTAGGCGCGGAAGAGCCGCGTGATTTGACGATTCCAGGGCGCGAACTCCAGGGCATCCACTATGCGATGGATTATCTGACGCAGCAAAATAAACGCTATTCGGGCGAGGAGACCGTTGGGGAAGATATTTTAGCTACCGGCAAGCGCGTCATCATCATCGGCGGCGGCGACACAGGAGCGGATTGCCTGGGCACAGCGCATCGCCAGAAAGCCGCGTCAGTGCACCAGTTGCAGATTCATCCCATGCCGGGCGGCGCGCGCCATGCAGCCACACCTTGGCCCATGTGGCCTTTGCAGCTGCGGGTGGAAGCAGCGCACGAGGAAGGCGGGAACCGCGAGTGGAGTGTTCTGACCACGCACTTCAGCGGTGACGAATCGGGCAACGTACAGAAACTCCACTGTGTTCGGGTAGGACCCAAGCCGAAGTTGGAACGAGTTGCGGACAGCGAGTTCTACCTGGATGCCGATCTGGTCTTGATTGCGATTGGATTTTCCGGGCCGCGGCCGAAGGGCTTGCTCGAGCAATGGAATCTGGCGCGCGACGCCCGTGGCAATGTGAAAGCTGACGAGACTTTCATGACGTCGCTTCGGGGCGTGTTCTCTGCCGGTGACGCTCGCCGCGGTCAGTCGCTGGTCGTGTGGGCTATTGCTGAGGGAAGAAAGGCGGCTCATCACCTGGATAAGTTTTTGATGGGTGCAAGCGAATTGCCGGTATGACCATGCAACTTGCCGCAGTGCAGTCTAACCGCGTCCGCTCCGCCGAGACGGTTGACGCATTGCTACTGATCCAAGTTCTGGCAATCCGCACAAACCGGCAGCATGCTCGATTTGCGCAAACAAACGCAGTTCGGAATCGGGTACGCTGTCCAGGTTTTCATCCATCGTTTCGCGCGACCGTTTTCCCATCTTGTAGAAGATCGTTCTGAACTTCGAGGTGGACGGCCAGAACGCTTTGGGCGCATGATTGGGATCGTCAGAAAGGGCGTCTTCTCGATAGCTGTTCCAGGCATACTCCAAGAGCTTGTTGAAGTCGCCGGTATCGTCTGCCTCCAGCAAGGCGCGTCCGTAATTCATATCGCTGCCGATAATGAAGCACCCGCGCTGATTAGGACCACGCGGCGGCATTTTAGCGCTCTCCGCCTCCTCCTCCATAGATTCGAGGCCCTTTGGATACCGCTGTAGCGCTTTGCCGAGCTCCAGGTGCTTGGCGACTAGCTCGTGAGTGCGTTCGGGGTCGAGCGCCAGGAGTACATCAAAGATCTGAAAGATTTCTAAGGCGGTGGTGGACGTAAATAGAGCGTCGCCAATCTGCCCATTGACTCCTGAATCGGGCGACTCCAATATGCGATGGACTATTTCCTTTGCAAGTTTAAACGCTTCGTTACGGGGCAAGATCGTCCACCACTGCCGAAACAACGGGAAGAAGCGGTGACGGATTTGTGGTGAGTGACGGGGATATTGGTTGACCAGCGGCCAATCGTGTTCTTCCGCCCGCCAATGCTGAATGGCGCGTCGTAGCAGCAGTCTTCGCTCTTCCTCGTCCGCTGCTTTTCGTAACAGAAAGTCGATGCCGCTCAGAGACACCAACTCCAGGGGCGCCTCAAGCAGATACGTGCGCAGGTAGTCAGCGTGGGTGTGCTGGCTCATTACATGCGCCACGCTATCAGCGAGGCCATGGAACATGCCCCGACCTAGAGGAATCTCCTTCAAGCGCCAGGGGGCAACAGCGGCTGTGGAGACCCAACTCAGTTGTTCGAAGCCCAGGTGCGGGTCATCCGCAAAGCCGTGGTTCAGCGCCAGGCCAGCCTCTAGTGTGGATTCAGCTCGGGCAGGTGCGACAACCGTCTGTACTCGTGCAACCCAAAGGAGCGCTGCCTTTCGAACATCCGCAGAGCGTGTCTCCAAGCTTGCCAAGGCATCGGCAATAGTTCCAGCTGCATCCACACGGCGATTCTACAAGAGAAGTGGCGGCCTAGAGTTAGCAGCGGCCAGAGTCCACGTTACTTCATGCCGAAGATGTGAAAGATGATGTAGAAGGAGAACGAGAACAGGCCTGCTCCAAGAATGACGCAGACGGGAAGCGTTAATACCCAAGCGAGCAGAATGTTCCGCATGGTCTCCCTTTGCAATCCCGATCCGTTGGCGGCCATAGTGCCCGCAACGCCGGACGATAGCACGTGTGTCGTGCTGACCGGCAAGCCGAACCTATCTGCTAATCCAATCGTTGCCATGGCGACGATTTCAGCGGCTGCGCCCTGGCCGTAGCTCAAGTGCTGTTTGCCGATCTTTTCACCGACCGTGACAACGATGCGCTTCCAACCGATCATTGTTCCCAGGCCGAGAGCGACAGCAACGGCGAATTTCACCCACGTTGGGATGAACTGTGTCTCCTTCACCAGGCGGCCGCGGTAAGCCGTGAGCTCCTTGACTTCGGCTGCGTCTTTGAGCGTCTTGCTCTTAATAAGCTTGTTAATCGACTCGCTCATCAGATAGATGTCGCTTCTGAAATGCTTCCGTTGATCGATGCTGAGATCGGAGTAGCTTGTGCGGCCCTGAAGCTCGTTGGCAATGTCGTGATTCTTGCCGGCCATGGCGGGTAATGTCTTGTCGTTCACGTGAGAGGTTGTCTTCAGGAACTCTGACAGTTGATCGTCAGCGGGCTGCCCGGTGATTTGTGTTGGGGCTTGTTTGTCCAGCATGGGCGCAACCTTCTGGGCGTGCTCGACGATAGCCTGGATGTCGGAAGCTTTGGTGGCAGGATTCAGGGCGTAAGTTCCCGGGATGATGCCGACCAAAATGAGGACGATCAGTCCCATACCCTTTTGGCCGTCGTTTGAACCATGGAAGAAGCTAACACCAGTGCAGGTCAGCAGCAGCAGCCCCCGAATCCAGGTCGGAGGCGGCGCATCCTTCTCTGGTGCTTCATAGAGGTCCTTACGTTTGATGAGTGCCTTGGCGAGAAGCAAGAGCAGCGCGGCGCCGATAAAACCGATGACGGGCGAGACGATAAGCGATGCAAAAACGTCGTAAGCCTTGCCCCAGTTCACACCTTCGCCGAAGACGTGACCCGGCGACAAAAACGAGTTGGCCAGACCGACGCCCATGATGGAGCCGACCATGGTGTGTGAGCTCGAAGCAGGCAGGCCCATGTACCAGGTGCCGAGATTCCAGATGATGGCCGCGAGCAGCAGAGAAAAGACCATTGCAAACCCGGCGCCGGAACCTACGTTGAGAATGAGTTCGACGGGCAAAAGCGATACGACACTGAAGGCGACGAGACCGTTTGAGGCTAGTACGCCGATCAAATTCCAACATCCAGACCAGATGACGGCCACGGTGGGCTTGAGGGTGTGGGTGTAGATGACCGTTGCTACAGCATTCGCCGTATCGTGAAAGCCATTTACGAACTCAAATCCCAGAGCAAGGCCCAGAGCTAGAATCAGAAACACAGTCGTGCCAAGAGATAGGTTTTCGCCAAATAGGTGCAAGAGGACTCCAGAGATGTCCACGATAACGGGTGGACGTCCAATTAGCTTATTTGACGAACGTTACAACAGCATGAAGTTCAGAGCGTAAGTTCATGGTCTACCACGTACTTAGAGTACCTGCGGAGCAGACATGACCGGAAGCAGCTTGGTAAGTGCACTTACGTTCGCCTCCCTGGGGATCATCGTTTGGGCGACGGCTGTGGTGATTATCTTACGGGTGCTGCCGGGTGACTTGTGGCGAGAGGTGATGGATAGGGGCAATGTTAGCGCGGCAATTGTTGTAGGTGCCCTAATGGTTGGCTTAGCGATGATTATTTCAGCCGCAGTGCACTGAAAACGGCTTTACGACCGTCCAGTGCCGGCGAGTAACTTGTGTCCTGTGGGTTGGGCACTGCCGCCTGCCGGCTCATCAGTAACTGCAATTCCAACAACGTCCGTTGTTGAACCGATACTGGTGAAATCGAGACGGGCTGAAAGGGCGCGGCTTGGTCGAAAGATTCCGCCACTGACAACAGCTGGTGTACGAGAGCGGATGAGCCATAACTGGTAATCGCGACCAGCCGGCAGATCAGGCAGGCCGGCAGCGTAGAACAATGAACGGCCACTTGGAGTGAGAACAGTATACCCACGCGCGTTCGGTGCTGCTTCGGTTCCTCTGAGAGCGACGAATCGGGCACCCGGTTCCGCCAAAGCCGTCAGTATCCGGGCGTTCTGACCATCTCGCTGCTGAGTTGCCGCTAAGGTCTGAGTAAGCCGGGTACGTTCCTCAGCAAGCGCCGCCGTTTGCGCAGTGAGGGTCCGAAGCTGCTCTTGTGCGGCCTGAGACGATCGTTCAACAACAGCTAACTGCTGCTGCAAACGCGCCTGTTCTGCTTGTTGTGTGGTGACGGTTGTTTGAGCGGAGGCCAGCTCTGCCCTTAATCGAGACAGCTCGTCGATAGAGTTTGAAGGTGTAGGAGACGGCGGCGGCACTCGGGATGGCGGCGGCACTGAAGGTTGCCGAAGCTGGGCAAGAGTGGTGCGACTAGCGGCGAGCTCTGCGGTTACCCGCAACACAGCCCGGTTTGCGTCTTCGAGTCGGCGTTGAGCCTCTTGACTGTTCCGGATAGCACGGTCGCGTTCGCTTTCGAGTTGTTGGATTCGGACTTGGAGTTGCTCAGACGCGTTAGGAGTACTGCGGCCTTCAGTTCTCGACTGAGCCGGTGCCTGGTTCACATTGCTTCTTGTCCACAGCCATGTGCCGACAGACAATGAGACGGCCACCAGCGCGGCTGCGGCCGCCCAGGTCTGCCAAGTCGATTTAGCCCGGCGCGGAGCGGGGAAAGGCGTTACGCCCGAAAAAGCCGGAGCAGTGGGTTCGTGGGTAGACGAAGCAGGCACTGCCACCTGTAACTGCGCTGCCGGAGCTGGCCCCGCGGCTGTAGCGCCGAACAGCGCCCAGAACGTGAAGCTCCGTCGGACACCCTGAAGACAGGTCTCGCACGCGTCGTTGAGGTGCGAGGATAGCAATTGAGCCCGCTCGGGTTCAAGCAAACCCAGAGCGTACATCTCATATTGGTCAGCCGCGAAGTCGGCGCATCTCACTGGGTAGCTCTATCCATTTACAACAACTTGTTTTTCACCGGTTTACAGCCAAATATACGGTGGCGGAAGGCTGACTGGATTGAATGCGGCGCATAGCGCGGGAGTATACCGTACTGGTCAGAGCATATCCCAACCACATCGAGAGCCAAACTTCGACGACGGATCTTTCCAAAGGGCAAGCTATTGCGAGACCAAGGGTTGAACGTCTGAGCGATTACATTTCCAACGGTTTTCCGCAAACAACGCACAAGCAATAACGCGGGCGGAGTTAAAAAGGCTTGCAAAGAAATTCACGGCTCTGTTATTCTCAGACTGTCGCCAAGACGAGCAGTTGGTTGCGAGGCGGATCGGTTGAGAAGTAAAGAGAGTTTGAAAAAGCTCTTGCTAATCCCGAGTTAGATTGATAAAGTAACAAATGAGCGGTTCGAAGTAGCCGCGAGTGGCAGTAGAGAGTAGGTTTCGGCGGCCGGGGTCTTGACACTCCTGGGTACGAGCTGAAGCTGAACGGACACCATAGCAGTTCTCAAGCGGTCCTGAAGTAACTCCTAAACTACCGATTCCAGGGCGCATTTGGAAAAATGCAAAGCCCGACAGTTTTTTGGCCGAAGTCATTGGGAAGCGTTGAACGCGACTGATGAGAGAGGTCAAGACGGCTTTTCGAGGCCGGCAGCGATAGAACCTTGCGATGTAAGTCGTATTCGTTATGTTGACTGCGCAGTTATTTGACAATCTGGTTGGACGCAATGAAGTAATTCGTCAGATGCTTTTGAGTAATAACCGGAGCGACAACCGTCCTGGCCGCAAGGTCAGGGCAAACTCTACAAGATCAAACGAGAGTTTGATCCCGGCTCAGAATCAACGCTGGCGGCGCGCTTAACACATGCAAGTCGAGCGAGAAAAGGGCAACCTGAGTAAAGCGGCGTACGGGTGAGTAACACGTGGATCATTTACCTTCTAGTGGGGAATAACTTTGGGAAACCGAAGCTAATACCGCATAAGCCTGAAAAGGGAAAGCAGCAATGCGCTGGAAGAGGAGTCCGCGGCCGATTAGCTAGTTGGTAGGGTAATGGCCTACCAAGGCGACGATCGGTAGCCGGCCTGAGAGGGCACACGGCCACACTGGCACTGAAACACGGGCCAGACTCCTACGGGAGGCAGCAGTGGGGAATCTTGCACAATGGAGGCAACTCTGATGCAGCGACGCCGCGTGAGCGATGAAGCCCTTCGGGGTGTAAAGCTCTTTCGGCAGGAACGATAATGACGGTACCTGAAGAAGAAGCTGCGGCTAACTACGTGCCAGCAGCCGCGGTAATACGTAGGCAGCGAGCGTTGTTCGGAATTACTGGGCGTAAAGAGTGTGTAGGCGGTGCTCTAAGTTTGGTGTGAAATCTCCCGGCTTAACTGGGAGGGTGCGCCGAAGACTGGGGTGCTCGAGCGTGGGAGAGGAAAGCGGAATTCCTGGTGTAGCGGTGAAATGCGTAGATATCAGGAGGAACACCTGTGGTGTAGACGGCTTTCTGGACCATTGCTGACGCTGAGACACGAAAGCGTGGGTAGCAAACAGGATTAGATACCCTGGTAGTCCACGCCCTAAACGATGCATACTTGGTGTCGGCCATTCAGTTGGTCGGTGCCGGAGCTAACGCGTTAAGTATGCCGCCTGGGGAGTACGGTCGCAAGGCTGAAACTCAAAGGAATTGACGGGGGCCCGCACAAGCGGTGGAGCATGTGGTTTAATTCGACGCAACGCGAAGAACCTTACCTGGGCTCGAACGGCTTTTGATCGCCGGTGGAAACACTGGCTTTCCCGCAAGGGACAGGAGTCGAGGTGCTGCATGGCTGTCGTCAGCTCGTGTCGTGAGATGTTGGGTTAAGTCCCGCAACGAGCGCAACCCTTGTCCTGTGTTGCTAACCGAAAGGTGCACTCTCAGGAGACCGCCAGCGATAAGTTGGAGGAAGGTGGGGATGACGTCAAGTCATCATGGCCTTTATGTCCAGGGCTACACACGTGCTACAATGGACGGTACAAAGCGCTGCGAACTCGCGAGAGGAAGCTAATCGCAAAAAACCGTTCTCAGTTCGGATTGCAGGCTGCAACTCGCCTGCATGA
Organism: Bryobacteraceae bacterium; assembly: GCA_965214005.1. Classification (GTDB taxonomy): domain Bacteria; phylum Acidobacteriota; class Terriglobia; order Bryobacterales; family Bryobacteraceae; genus Bog-105. The sequence goes on along the minus strand of CBDCAQ010000014.1, from coordinate 4,486,563 downwards.
AGCTGGAATCGCTAGTAATGGCATATCAGAACGATGCCGTGAATACGTTCCCGGGCCTTGTACACACCGCCCGTCACATCACGAAAGTGGATTGTACTAGAAGCCTGCGCGCTAACCGCAAGGAGGCAGCGGTCCAAGGTATGATTCATGATTGGGGTGAAGTCGTAACAAGGTAGCCGTAGGAGAACCTGCGGCTGGATCACCTCCTTTCTAAGAGAGCGTGGGTGGAGTCACCGAATCGTGATCGAAAGATCACTAAGTAAGTGGCAGCCGTTCCACTCCATTAGGGATCGTCTTTAGATGGTCCCGGGATAGCTCAAAAGGTTATCTTCGACTCCGGAACTCCACTCGAAACATCTGCGTGATTTCATGTTGCTCATGCTGGTCGTGAGCAACAGCGTCCAATTGGCCTCGATTACAAAATGAAGGGCTGGCCGATAGCTTGGATTAGGCGCGGATGAACTCCGTGATAAAATCCAGGTGTCGGTCAGCACTAAGTTTGGGGCTGTAGCTCAGCTGGGAGAGCGCCTGATTTGCATTCAGGAGGTCGCCGGTTCGATCCCGACCAGCTCCACCAGTGTCCGCTACGACTTTAGTAGTTACTCGATCCCAACCAAGGGCCTGTAGCTCAGCTGGTTAGAGCACACGCTTGATAAGCGTGGGGTCGGTAGTTCAAATCTACCCAGGCCCACCAAATCTTTCTAGTTTGGGCTTTGTGGTAGAGCAGTTACAATAATCTCTGGAAGACAGAAGTACCCACCTGTAGTTCAATCACTCACGGGTGTGTTCTCCTGTCGTTCGGCTCTGTGCGATCCAGATATGGGTTGGACAGGTTGAATCGTAGGTTCGTTCCGTCTAGCGACGGAATTTGATCTTTGACAATTGAATAGGTATTGACGGGCAACTACAAGTTGCAATGTTTCCATCCAGAAACCAATATTGGATGGGAGCGCCGCTCGGCGACTTGAATCTGGTTACGTTCCGCAAGGGGCGTAGTTCGGTAAGGGGAGCTGAGCAATTAGAAACGACGAATAGTTAGTTAGAACAGAGCTCTGAACATAGAGTTAATTTTATGGTCAAGCTACTAAGAGCATGCGTGTGGATGCCTTGGCGCAAATAGGCGATGAAGGACGTGGCTAGCTGCGATAAGCCTCGGGGAGATGCAAGCAATCAGCGATCCGGGGATGTCCGAATGGGGAAACCCAAGTCAGGTAACTGGCTTACGATCCAGTAAATACATAGCTGGTTCGAGCGAACGGGGGGAAGTGAACCATCTCAGTACCCCTAGGAAAAGAAAACAATAGTGATTCCGATAGTAGTGGCGAGCGAATTCGGAATAGCCTAAACCGTGCGATTCGAAAGGAGAGCACGGGGTTGCAGGACCACAAAGAATAAGCGTTCGTTCAAGCGCGCTGGAAACGGCTTGGTTTGAGCGAAAGCTTATTCTCAAAGAGGTTATAAGAGCGCGTTACGAGAACGGTTTGGAAAGGCCGGCCATAGAGGGTGACAGCCCCGTATCTTAAAATGTAATCTTAGCTTCAAGTGGCTCCTAAGTACCGCGGGACACGAGAAACCTTGCGGGAATCTGCCGGGACCATCCGGTAAGGCTAAATACTCATTTGCGACCGATAGTGAACTAGTACCGTGAGGGAAAGGTGAAAAGAACCCCTGTGAGGGGAGTGAAATAGTACCTGAAACCGCATGCTTACAAGCAGTGGGAGGACTATGGCCGTAAGGCAATGTCTGACCTCGTGCCTATTGAATAATGAGCTGGCTAGTTAGTCTCAGTGGCAAGGTTAAGCGAAAGCGAGCCGTAGCGAAAGCGAGTCTGAATAGGGCGTGCAGTCGCTGGGATTAGACGCGAAGCGGGATGATCTATCCTTGGCCAGGATGAAATCCGTGTAACAGCGGATGGAGGTCCGAACCAGTGTTGGTTGAAAACAGCTTGGATGAGCTGAGGATAGGGGTGAAAGGCTAATCAAATTCCGTGATAGCTCGTTCTCTCCGAAATAGCTTTAGGGCTAGCCTCGTATGGTCCGTCGCGGTGGTAGAGATCTGATTGAACTAGGGGCCTTCCCAGGTTACCGAATTCAGCCAAACTGCGAATGCCGCGAACGAGTAATACGGGAGTCAGACGGTCAGGGCTAAGCTTGATCGTCAAAAGGGAAAGAGCCCAGACCATCAACTAAGGTCCCCAAGTACATGCTAAGTGGGAAAGGAAGTCGAGTTCCTCAGACAGCCAGGAGGTTGGCTTAGAAGCAGCCATCCTTTAAAGAAAGCGTAATAGCTCACTGGTCGAGGGACTCGGTGCCGACAATCCAACGGGGCTCAAGCATGTCACCGAAGTTATGGACTCAATGCGAAAGCATGGAGTGGTAGGAGAGCGTTCCTAGGGGGATGAAGGTATACCGTAAGGAGTACTGGACCGCTAGGAAGTGACTCTGCCAGCATAAGTAGCGAAAAGCCAGGTGAGAACCCTGGCCGCCGAAAGTCTAAGGATTCCTGAGAAAGGTTAATCCGCTCAGGGTTAGTCGGGGCCTAAGGTGAGGCCGAAAGGCGTAACTGATGGACACACGGTTAATATTCCGTGACTACGTGGATTCGATCAAGACCGATGGGGGGACGCACCGCGCAAGCGAGATCCGGAGTGGCAAATCCGCCGGGTCGTGTGCCAGGAAAAGCCTCTAAGGAGAATCAGCGTACCCGTACCACAAACCGACACAGGTGGACGAGATGAGTATTCTAAGGCGCTCGGGTGATGGAGTTGCGAAGGAACTAGGCAAATTAACCCCGTAACTTCGGGAGAAGGGGTGCCCACTTCGGTGGGCCGCAGTGAATAGCGTCAGGCGACTGTTTAACAAAAACACAGGTCTCTGCAAAGTCTAAAACGACGTATAGGGGCTGACGCCTGCCCGGTGCCGGAAGGTTAAAAGGAGAGGTTAGCGCAAGCGAAGCTTTGAATTGAAGCCCCGGTGAACGGCGGCCGTAACTATAACGGTCCTAAGGTAGCGAAATTCCTTGTCGGGTAAGTTCCGACCTGCACGAATGGCGTAACGATCTGACGACTGTCTCCGCGCTCCGCCCGGCGAACTTGTGGTTCCGGTGAAGACGCCGGATGCCCGCCACTAGACGGAAAGACCCCGTGCACCTTTACTATACCTTTGCAATGAACTATGGTGCGATCTGCGCAGCATAGGTGGGAGGCTTTGAACTCAGGCTCTTGGGCTTGAGGGAGCCAACGGTGAGATACCACCCTGATCGTACTGTGGTTCTAACCTACTCCCGTAATCCGGGAGAGGGACATTGCAAGGCGGGTAGTTTGACTGGGGCGGTCGCCTCCTAAACTGTAACGGAGGCGCTCGAAGCTTGGTTCACTCTGTTTGGAAATCAGAGGGCGAGTGCAAAGGCATAAACCAGGTTGACTGCGAGACCTACGAGTCAAGCAGGTGGGAAACCAGGACTTAGTGATCCGGTGGTTCTGTATGGAAGGGCCATCGCTCAACGGATAAAAGGTACGCCGGGGATAACAGGCTGATCGGAGTCAAGAGTTCATATCGACGCTCCGGTTTGGCACCTCGATGTCGGTTCATCGCATCCTGGGGGTGTAGAAGCTCCCAAGGGTTAGGCTGTTCGCCTATTAAAGCGGTACGTGAACTGGGTTCAGAACGTCGCGAGACAGTTCGGTCCCTATCTGTGGTGGGCGCAGGAAATTTGAGGGGGCTTGTCCTTAGTACGAGAGGACCGGGATGAACAAACCTCTTGTGATTCAGTTGTCACTTCGGTGGCACAGCTGAGTAGCGAAGTTTGGTCAGGATAAGTGCTGAAGGCATATAAGTACGAAACCTTCCCCAAGATGAGATTTCCCTGAAGAGCCGTGAAAGACGATCACGTTGATAGGACGGATGTGTAAGCGCCGTAAGGTGTTGAGCTTACCGTTACTAATAGCTCGTTCGGCTTGACCATAAAATGAACTATATGGTCAGGTGTTTTGTTCTAACGGGTTGCCCGTCAATACCTATATCAAGAACCTTGGAAAGTTTTAGTCCAGTGAGATACCTTCGCTGGCAAGCTTTCGGGTGATCACAGCGTGAGGGTTCCACCCGTTCCCATCCCGAACACGGAAGTTAAGCCTCTCAGCCCCGATGGTACTGCATGCGCGAGTGTGTGGGAGAGTAGGAAGTCGCCCGATTAACTTTTAAGTAAGCTCCCTGTCGGCTATAACAGTCGTACGGGGAGTTTTCATTTGTACACAACTCCTATATCTTTAAATCAGACTTCCGTGCTCTCCTTCTTTAAAGATCGTCGGAGCGGCTCGCCGTCGTGTAGAGCAGTCTCATCAGCAGCAACGCGTGTCGGCGCAATTGCGAATATGGACTTACTGAAAATGATTGCGGAATTGCAGGCGGAACGCGACCGTCTGAGCGAAGCGATTGTAGCTTTGGAGAGGCTTTCGCTAAATCAGGCTCGAACCCGTGGCAGGCCGCCACGCTGGGTACGAGGCGACACCAACGTCGCCGATCAAGACGGCCAGTCGAATGTGGACGACAAAGACGTTGTGACCTGAAGGGAGCCCCGGCTGTATGGTCCGGAGCTCCGCGATTGCGGGTTCCGAGGTCGAGCGTTCCTCGCCGGCGACTATGTGCTTCTGCTTACCAGCCGCTAGTCTCTTAGTTCTCGCATGTTCGTTCGCCGGGCAGAACTCGGCACCGCAGAGAGGCGGTCGGGCCCTTTTTCCGGCAGACGCGAAGAACATAGAGACGGCAAATTTGAGCGTCGGCTCAGGCCAATCCAGAACGCTCGTCCTATGGACAAGAGTCCTAGGCGGGTTTTAGTTTCTTCGGACTCGGGCTACGATTTCCTGGTTGGCGACCACTGGTTTGGCCCAACAAGTCCTTCTTTTGTTGATCCAGTGCATCAAAAGCTGATCAACACGATCCAGATTCACTCCCTTAGTGAGAGGCCAGAGGATAGAGGAGGCTTTTCGGTCCCTTTTTTCACCTTTAATGGTCCATACTTTGTTCCTTACCCGAATAAAGACAATAAGGGTGTACCTCTGCTTCTCCGTCTCCGGGATTTAACAAGCGAGGGGATTGTCGGTCAGTTTACGCTTTTTGACTATGTGGCCTCCGACGTATCTGCCGACCGCGTATTCGGGTACAGCCCGAAGTCAGACAGGGTTACGCAGTATTCCGTGGACGTAATCACGGGTAAGTTCCGGCCTGTGATGCAGTCGTGGGTGACGCACATCTTTGAACCGGAGCCTACAAGATCCGGTTACTGGAAGTCTACATGGGAAGCCGGGCATGGGTCAGATGCATGGATCCATGACGAAATTCGGTTGGATCCGAAAAGATAGTTGTTTGCCGACAAGCGGACGATCGAACCGTATCCTGGGCTCGCGCCAGCTTATTGTGAATTACAGGTAAGCGACATACCGCGACTGCTGCAATCAGCCAGCAAACTCGTGAGCAAGTTAGATACTCACGATGTTCAGGACCTTATTGATCCGTCAGCCATAAACGATTCACGTGGCACGAGCCTGGTTGTCGAATTTGAGGGTGCAAAGTCCGTGATCGATGTTAATTGGCAAAAGGGCAAGGGCAGCTCAATCCAAGTTGAATTTATGACCAAATTGAAACTCGCTAAGGCTATTCAACCGCTCAGATGGTGCGGTCCCGAATGAGCGAAGACTGTCCTAACGGCTGACCTTGTACGTTCGAGAGCAGTCCCAACCATCAGGATTGACAACCGCCATGGATTCTGGGTATTGTCTATGGGTAATACCGTGAATACCCGACGATTGATGTCCTTGGATTGGTGGTCCGTGTTGGCCGCTGTGGCCGTGGCCGCGCTAGTGCGCGCTGGCATAATTGCTCACGTGGGTTGGTAAGACAATCCAATGAGCGAAGTATTACAAACCCCTGAACGAGTTGAATCGCCTGCCCGGCAATCTACAGGTTCGTTTTTACGACTGCTGCCCGGTATCGGATTGCTAGCTGTTGTGGGTCTGGCTGGCAAGGTTATCGAGCAATCCATCACAAGATACGGAAAGGCAAACCACGCCGTCCTGCCGAACTTTGAGTACGTCTTGTGGGCGATCCTGATCGGCTTGGTGATCTCAAACACCATTGGAGTTCCAGCGATTTTTCGCGCCGGTGTCGCGACCTACGAGTTCTGGCTAAAAGCCGGCATCGTGCTGCTGGGTGTGCGCTTCCTTCTGGGAGACGTCTTCAAGCTTGGGGGTGTGAGCTTGGTCTGCGTAGCTATTGAGCTTGCGTTGTCTATCGCCTTGATGACCTGGCTTGGAAGGCTGTTCAAGTTGTCTCCAAAGTTGACGAGTCTTTTGGCTGTGGGTTCGTCCATCTGCGGCGTCTCGGCCATCATCGCAGCGCAGGGCGCCATCGATGCAGATGAAGAGGACGCCTCATTTGCAATCGCAGCTATTTTGTCACTCGGCGCTATCAGCCTGTTTGCCTTTCCGCTGGTCGGACACTGGTTGCACTTAAGTGACTACGGATTTGGTCTGTGGGCGGGTTTGGCGGTGGACAATACAGCGGAGGCGACCGCGGCTGGTGCCCTCTATTCCGATGCAGCAGGCAAGATTGCAGTACTCGCTAAAACGGCCAGAAACGCAACGATCGGCTTCGTTGTCCTGGGTTACGCTATCTACTGGGCTTCGCGTTCGCGGACTCAGCTCGTCGGCAACAAAGCGACCTTTCTGTGGCAGAAATTTCCAAAGTTTGTACTCGGTTTCTTACTGCTATCAGCTTTGGCGACAGCGGGATTCTTTACCAAGTCCCAATTGCTTGATATCGCTAACCTTTCTCGTTGGGCATTCCTACTCACGTTTGCCGGCGTAGGCCTGCGGACCGATATACGACAAATGAGTAAACAGGGCCTGAAGCCGTTTGTCGTGGGTGCTGCTGGCGAGATTGTATTAGCGATTGTCACGCTTGGCATGGTTGTCTTCATTAGCCACTTCAACCTGGCGTAAACGTAGCAACAACAGAGCTGTTTTATCTTTTTACTTGCTGATTGACACGCGCTTTTCGGGATGCAGATCATGGCAACCAGTGCACGTCCCGCTCAGCTGCTTGAAGGCAGCCGCAGATGCAGTCAGATCTCCTCCCGATGCAGCGGTTGCGATCTGCTGGGCTTGCAAACGGTTCTCTTTGGCCAGACGTACTGCATCTTTGACAGCAGCGGCGGACCAATAGGCTTCCTCTTGTTTTGTGAGCTGTTGTAACTGCCTTGCCGCTTCCGCAAGCTTAGGCGCCGATTTCGCGTCGAATGCATTCTGAAGTTGATACTTCAGATCTTCTTCTTGATCCATGCGTGCCTTGTGTTGGGTGACGTCAACCACAGTTACACCCGCAGCGCCGGCACAGCACAACGCTGTTAGGAAAAGGAGGGTTCGTTTCATTTCTTATGTTCCGCGGCTTGTGCCGGAACGCCAGCGAGAACTATGTCTGCGTCGCGTTCTCCTTCGTGGCAGGTGTTTTCCCATTGCTCATAACCGGGCTCCTTACGATGCGCTCGATGCATGGAAGCGCGTATCGTCCACGGACGTGTGTAGACGGTAGGGTCGTCCATCGTAGCTTCGTAGGTCATGTTATTTGCGTCGAGGAAGGTATAGCGCTCGACGATGTGGAGCTTGTCGCTAGCAAAATCTCCCTCATTCGACAGCCTCGATTTTGAGTTGTTGTTTGTCACGTCGACCACGAGGGTGTTGCGTTCCCAGTGACCTCGTGAATCGCCCATCCATAATTTGATGTTCTGTTCAGGATGAGGCGGCCCATCGAGCGGAATGACCCGAAAGGGGTGGTTCTGGTCGTAAATCAAGACCACGTAGCCGGGAAACTGTTGAATCTCGAAATCGGACCAAAAGATAGATCGAATCGGTCCATCAGGAAGGCAACGCGATTGTGGGTCGATATATTCGGGCCTGTTCGGTTCGTCGATGTGGATGAGGATATCTTTCTGCCTTGCCGCGGCCCAGGGCTGATAGGGAATCTGTCCGTCAGGCGGATCGACGATGGGGCTAGGGTTTGTCGGGAGCGCTTTACCCTTCTTCTCCGCCAGAAGCTCTTTCAGGCGACCACCTCCGCGCTGGGGGTTTGTCAGCGAGTAGGTCCCCCCAAGATTCGCGGTCCAGAAGCCGGCGATAACAGGTTCTTCAGACGTCTGCTCGGGAGGCTTCTCAGACTGACCATGAGCCCCGATCAATAGACTCGAGCAGAGTGCAAACAGAATCAAGCATCGCGTCAAGGGTAGTATTTCTCCAGATCGAAGCCGTAGCACTCGTTTTCGAGCAGTTGAAACTTCGGCTCCTTGTGACGATATAGAAGCATGTCCATAGTCCACGGGCGGGTGAATACCTTCGGGTCATCGATGGTGGCCTGATATCGGATGTGATCGGGGTCAATCAACGTATAGCGTTCGACAACATGAAGAGCGTCGCTGTGAAAATTTCCAGACCGATCAAACCATGTCTGGTCGTTAAAATCGGTCACGTCCACCACCAAGGTGTTTGCTTCCCACTTGGCGCGCGAATCGCCCAGCCACCAATCAATATGTCCGCCGGGGTGCTGTGAGCCATTCGTGTAGATATTGCGAACGGCGTGGGCGTATTCGTAAAGAATGGTCACCTGTTGTGATGACTGAAGGATCTGCAATGGCAGCGGTGTATACGTAATCCGTGGCACGCCAGGCAGATAGCATTTGCTGAAAGGGTCGAGTTCGGCTCGGTGACTGAAATTTTCCTGCTTCTTTTTGGCCGCCCAGTCTTGATAGGGTATTTCGTTGCCTTCTACGACGCCCAGTCCGGCGGGCGCATCTTTCCGTGCGGCATGCGCCTGGATGTCCCATTCAGCAGAGTTCAGGACTTGCCAGAAACCTGATAAATCGGGCTTGGGATCGGTCTGCTGCCCCGCAAGCGTTTTCCGTGCGGCAACAGTCGTGCCAGCGAATATGATGGTGGCCAGAAAACCCGCAAACCGCGCTTGCACTCTCATCCTGGGTCCGATGACCCTACTTTGAATCAGGCTTCGCATCGTCCTCCGGCCCACCGTCGCCAGGTGTACCGCCAAACAACTTTCGCCCGTCCGGAAGAGCTATGCTTCGGCCGTCTGCGGTAGAAGTGCCGTTCTTGGCCTGATACCCCTTCACGATCACTTCGATGCCGACGGGAAAATCTGTTTTCCGGACGCCGCGCCGTAGCAGAGTATTTGGTCCGCCTGTTTCGATGGCCCAATTCACGACCTTTCCATCTGGTCCCCTCACGTCAATGTGCAACCAAGAGTGTGGATTGATCCACTCGAGCTGCGTGAGGGTGCCCCGTAACGTAACCGGCTTATTGATATCGAACTCGGCTGAAAACGAATGATGGGCAAAGATTGGCAGCGTCAACGAGAGTGACGCGATCACAGCGTGGCGAACGATTGGTCTTCGTAGCATTTCTGATCCTTTGATTACTTGAGTTGATCGGCGATCTTGGCGATGCCTGCAACCGCGCAGGCTTCGTCCATGTCGGCACCTGGCGCGCCGCTGACTCCGATAGCGCCGACAATTTCGGTGCCAGCGCGTATCGGAACGCCACCGCCTGCCGCGACGGTTCCCTCAATCGCCGGTGGAGGTGTCGGCAGAGCGGCCCAATTCTTGGCAGTTTCAGCCGAGGGGCGCTTGAACGTAAGCGCGGTATATGATTTCTTTCGACTGTGCTCTAAGCTATGGGGCCCGGTGGCATCGCCCCGAACGGCCAACTTTACTTGGCCAGCGACGTCGAGAATTGTCAGACTGATGTGATAGCCGTCGGCACCGCACTTATCGAGGGCCCCTTGCGCAACCGAGATCGCGGCCGCGGTAGACAAGGATCTTTGTGTAACCAGGGCATCGTTCGCCGTGGCCACAAACGAACAACACGCCAACAGAGACACAATTGCGAGGCGACTAATTATTGGCATGCGCAACCTGCTGCTTGCCGGCGGGCACCTCAATCTTGGTGATGTGTCCGCCTTCGGACTCATAAGTCTGGACACCGACAGCTCCGGCAACGTGAAATCCTTTGTGCTCTAGAAGGTCGGCGGCCTTTGACGCCCGCGCCGCATGATTTGAAACTGTGACGATAAGACGGTCTTTGGGTATGTCGGCCAGGTGTTCCTCGAGTTGGTTGAGCTGAATGCTGAGGTACACGGGGAAGCCGCCATTGGTCGAGACTTCATCCGGTCTACGGACGTCGATCAGAAGCACCTCAGAAGGACGCGCGAGTAAGCCATCTAATTCTGCCCTCGTGAGTATCTTCGCCTTTGAAGTGGCAGCTGGTGTGGCTTGCGTCCGCTTGGAAGGAGCCGTGGCGTTACTCTGTTGAGCAAATGCAGCAACGGCGAATAGAGAAGTAAGAGCAAGTGTTTTCAAATTCATGGGTTATGTGTTCCTGGCGTATTTAGAAGAGAATCTTTAAGGCAATCTGGTTGTCACGAGGAGCACCGGCAGACGAAATCTGACCAAAGCTGGGATCTCCGACCTGCGTGTTGGGTGCTCCAAGCGCAGGTGTATTGGTGGTATTGAACGATTCAAGTCGGAGCTGTACTGACGCTGACTCAGTTAGACGGAACGTCTTGTGTGCAGCCAGATCAAGATTGAACAGTCCGGGTCCTCGCAAAACATTGCGGCCCGTATTGCCGAATTGATACTTTGCATTGGGCTGAAACGCCGACGTATTGAACCATTCCTGTACCGTCGGGTTTGCGCGATGCCAATCTCCGAGGACATTAGGACGGTCTGTTTGGCCAGAGTTGAGCGGATCGCCGTTGACCGTGAGATTCAGCGGTGTGCCTGTATCGACCGTCACGATTGGACTGAAGCTCCAACCCCCTAAGATGCCATTGACACCAGGGTTCCATTGACCGCCCCAAGTACGGCCTCTGCCGAAGGGAAGATCGTAGACCGCACTTCCGACAAAATGCTGCGTCATGTCTTGCGCAGAGACTGCACGCTCCGAGGCCCAGTTCGCTGGATTCTGTACGCCCGGCGTATCGCCGAGAGCCATGGTTTTCGAATAGGCATAAGAAGCTACGAATGTCAGGCCCTTGCCGTACCGCTTCTCGGCCTTAGCCTGAAGCGCGTCGTAGCGGCTGTAACCATCCTTCTGAATACGCACCACATCAGCGAGTGAGATTGAGTAAGGGGTTTCGGGCACCGCGGTTGACCGATAGAGCCGCCGGGAATTGATGTTACCCGGCCCGGGAGGAGCGGGGTTGCCGTCGATCTGACGCCACATATGTTCAAACTTGTTGCCGTAATAACCGACCTCGAGAACAACACTGCCCGGTAGTTCGCGTTGAATATTGAAGTTATATTCCTGCGCTATGGGCGGCAGGCTGCTCCGGTCGTAAGAGACAAGCGTTACGTTTCGAGCATTGGCCACTGATAAGGCAGTCGGGCTGAAGCCTTGGCTTAAAAAGATGGATGGCTTAGCTGGGTCGGCGCTCTCGCTTACGCGGACGTGATTCGGCGGATTGATCTCGAGCGACTGCATGCCGCCCAGGGTGATCAGGTTCGAATAGAAAATGCCGTATCCGCCGCGCACGACGGTCTTCTCGTCAGGCAGACTGTAGGCAAAGCCGAACCGCGGAGCAAACTGGTGGTAGTCGACGCCCTGCAAGGCTCGTGATGACCAGTCGCTACCTTGCTGTCCGGCCAACATCAATTGCGGGATGCCCGGTGTTGTATCCAGATCAAAGTTGGCGATCTTGTTTTGCTTCTCAACGGCTGGAGGACTTAGTTCATAACGCAAGCCAACGTTCACCGTGAGATGACGACTCAGCTTCCAGTCGTCTTGCCCAAAGAAGTGAGTGTAGGGAGCACGCAGGCGAAGATAGGCCCATTTAGAAACGCTTGCGGATGAAGCATCTCCGAGGAGGAAATCGCCGAACGGATTGCCGGTGTATTCCCCGTTGAAGTTGAAGATGCCGCTGCTTCGTTGCGAGCTGAAGAAATTTGTCTGAAGCCAGTAAGCTTGAACACCGAACTTAATGCTGTGCGCACCCTTGGTCCAGGTGACATCGCCCGACAGTTGTCGATCTTGAGAGCCATCGTTATTGGGAACGTTGGTAACGCCAAGAGGCAGATAGCCAGTAACAGCTAGCTCAGAAAACCCAGGATTAGTTTGGTTGACTCCTGGAATGCCCAAGCTGGTCAGCTTTTGGTTCGGGAAGTAATTGCTCCAGGAAAGGTTATTCCAACCGGCGTGAACAGAACTAATGACGGTGGGTGACCAGACTGCGTTGTGAACCAGCACAAAGCTTTGGCTTTTCGTTGTGTCTGCGCCGGTCTCATAACTTGCGCCTGCGCCGGCAAAATAGTTGCCGTGAGCATCGGGTGCAAGCGGAGAAACTACGCCGGTATCCTCCGTTTGAGAACTGTAGCGGAAGTAGACGTTTTGCCGTTCACTGATGATGTCGTCAACTCGGAAATCCCAGCGCCTCGGATCCTGATTCAACGGACTGGCGTAAACGTAATTGTTGGTCGCGGCCGATGTTTGCGGTGATGGGAGATAAGAGAGGGCCTTGAGAGCAACAGGGTCGATGCGAGAAGCAGGGATCTGGACTCCAAATGCAGCCCCCGTGACTGGATCCGTGAGAGGCTGCCCGAAGAGGCCTGAGCGCTGTGAGGCTGAAGGCAGCGTGCTGACGATGGTGCTGGTCTGCCTGATGCGTGCAATCTCAAAATCGCCAAAGAAAAAGAGCTTGTTATGCAGAACCGGACCGCCGATCGCCGCGCCGTACTGGTTTCGCTTATAAGGAGCTTTGGTCAGTGCGAAGTAATTCTTCGCGTCCAGTGCTTCATTTCTGAGAAACTCGTAGGCAACTCCGTGAAAGTTGTTTGTGCCCGACTTGAGAGAAACACTAACTACTCCTGAAGATGATCGGCCGAGCTCGGCGGAGTAGCCGTTAGTCACAACCTTGAACTCTTGAATTGCATCGACGGACGGCTTCACTATTTCTTTTTGGTTGGAGTGCCCAGTCGAAATCTGCTGATTGTTGTTGTCCATCCCATCGAGCAGAAAGGCTGTTTGGCTTCCAGCTTGCCCGCCGATACTGATTCCGACCCCGTTGTTCACGGAGGGAACTGTGCCCGCTGAAAGGGCGGCGAGCTGTAGATAATCGCGCCCATTGAGGGGCAAGTCTTCAATCTGCTTGTTAGTGATGACCGTTCCAACGGTCGAGTCCGCGGTTTGCAAGGGCGAAGCGGAAGACTTTACCTCCACAACGTCCGAGACCTGTCCTACCTCAAGCGTGGCGTTTACTTCTCGAACGAAACGGCTCTAGTATAAGCCGGACACTATGGATTATGGCTTACATTTCTGTCAGTGGATCTACGCGACTCGGCTAGGAACCAGCCTTCGGGAATCCGTGTACATGTTCCCGATCGTCGAGACGGTCCATGTACTTGCGATGGTGCTGTTAGTTGGGACGGTAGCGATTTTGGACTTGCGACTTCTTGGAGTTGTCCTGAAGCGTGAGCCAGTTTCGGACATTGCGGGGCAGCTGTTGCCTCTCACCTGGACAGGTTGCGCCGTCATGTTTGTCACGGGCTTTCTGCTCTTTGCCGCGGAAGCCGCAAAGTCGTACAGCAATCCTGCGTTCAGACTGAAGATGTTGCTACTGATCCTGGTAGGGCTAAATCCGTTGATCTTTCACTGCACTGTCTATCGCAGCGTAGGCTCTTGGAATTTTGCGCGAATCACTCCGCTGCGTGCCCGAATTGCAGCAGGTTTGTCGCTGACCTTGTGGACTGGGATCATTGTCACGGGCCGGGCTATTGCGTATTTTTGAGGGCCGCTGTGAATCTTCTGCCGCTATTTCACTGGCTCGGGAGATCGTGGTTGGGCGTGAGCATGAGCCAGTCTACGTACGGCTTCGCCGTTGTTGAGATAATTCATCTCTTGGCGCTGGCAGTATTGGGTGGAGTGGTCTTGCTGGTCGATTTGCGATTGCTCGGGATCGGGCTTCGGAACCAATCAGTATCGAAGTTAGCCCGGGAACTTTCGCCGTTACTATTGGTGAGCCTCGTCCTGATGATCGTTTCGGGACTGCTGTTGGTGGCGTCCGCCTCGACGAAATACTATTACAACGAAGCTTTTCGCCTGAAGATGGTTCTGTTCGGAGCCGGGCTGCTGTTCTACTTTGCTGTGCACCGGCGAGTTACGGGGACGGACCGGCAGCCTAGGTTCGGGATCAAAGCAATGGCTGTATTTTCACTCTTGCTTTGGCTGAGCATAGGGCTTGCCGGCCGTGCGATCGGGTTTATCTAAAGACAGGGAATTCGCTAATTGATAGAAACGTAGACGAAGCCGGCCCGTTCAAGCTTCTCGCGATCGAGGGCTAAACGACCGTCCAGGATCATTGGCTTGCGCATGCGAGTAGCTAGCTGCTCCCAATCCAGCTCGCGGTACTCAGACCATTCGGTGACCAACACCAGAGCGTCGCATCCCTCGGCAACATCACAGGCGTTTTCACAGAGCTGAACCCCCATCTCGCCGTGTTCACGTTGGAACCGTTCAGCTGCAATGGGGTCATGCGCCTTGATACGAGCTCCGCGGTCAATTAATTTTTGCGCGATCTCGATTGCCGGAGCCTCACGTAGATCGTCCGTATTCGGTTTGAAAGCTAAGCCAAGAAGCCCGATGGTCCGACCCTTGATGATCTTCAGTTCGGCAAGAAGCTTTTCAACGACACGGTCTCGTTGGCGGCGATTGATTGTACGAGCCGCTTCGACGATAGGCATGTGCAGTCCATACTCGCCTGCAGTAGCCATGAGTGCCGCAGTGTCTTTTCCGAAGCACGAGCCGCCCCAGCCGATACCGGCGCTTAGGAATCGGGAACCAATGCGCGAGTCGAGGCCAATGCCTCGGGCTACTTGGGATATGTTCGCGCCGACTCGTTCAGCGAGAAGCCCGATTTCATTGATGAAGCTGATCTTCAGGGCCAAGAAGGCGTTAGCAGCATATTTAATGAGCTCGGCTGAGGCGAGGTCGGTAGAGACTAAAGGCACACCGCCGATGTCTTCGGGGCGGGGAATATCGATCGGCGCTTCAAATTGCTGGTCGAGGATGGGTCTATATAAGGTATAGAGAACTTCAAGCGCTCGAGGCTCATCGGCGCCGACCACGATCCGATCGGGATACAAGCTGTCGTGTAGAGCAGAACCTTCGCGAAGGAACTCTGGATTTGAGGCGACCGCAAACTCGCTACCATCGCGACCTGCGGGTCGGGCTTCACAGGCTTCGCGCAACAGCGAGCCTACCCAGTTACCGCTTCCGATGGGCACCGTCGATTTGTTAACGACGACGGTGAATCCTTTGCGCGCGTACTCGCCAACGCTGCGAGCGGCTTGCGAAAGGAACTCTAGATTCGGGGCACCCGAGGGCGTAGGCGGCGTGCCAACCGCAATGAAGACAACTTCCGCGTTCGGAATGGCGGCCTCATAACTTGTCGTGAAGTCGATATTCGGACGAGCTTCTTCGAGCAACTCTGCGAGAAACGGCTCGTAAATAGGAATGCGGCCTGCAGAAAGAGCTTCGATCTTTCGGGCATCAGTGTCGAGACACTTCACCTTATGACCGATGAAAGCGAGACACACGCCGGTCGTCAGGCCGACATAGCCCGTTCCAATGATGGCAACTTGCATATTTTGTTTTGGGACTTCCTTCTTATTAGTGTCAAGTAAACGATAGCTTACCGGGTTAAGACCGTAAATCGGTCCGGCAGATCTAGGGTGTACCGGTATCGACGAATTTAGGGCGGGGCACAGGTGTGTTGGACGGAGGCAGAAGAGTATCGGGGGGTAACTGAGCCGGCCCAAGCACAAGTGGCAGGGTGGCTCGGATGCGGAGAAACAGGAGACCACTGACGACCAGCATTCCGGCGAGCGGAAATACTGGGATGTTGTAGCTGTCGTGCATCGAAAAGCCATGATCCTGAAGCGCTTTGACGGCATAGCCTAGGGCAACTGACGACATAAAGGAAGCAGCTTGTCCGGCCGTATTCATCCACGCACTGACGGCGCCTGAGTACTCGCCACCGACGTCGAGGCAGACGGCCCAGGCAACTGGAAGCATGCAGTCCA
Organism: Bryobacteraceae bacterium; assembly: GCA_965214005.1. Lineage (GTDB taxonomy): Bacteria > Acidobacteriota > Terriglobia > Bryobacterales > Bryobacteraceae > Bog-105. The sequence continues at coordinate 4,470,435 of CBDCAQ010000014.1, read as the reverse complement.
TAGCTCCGTACGCAAGGGCCAGAAGGACCGCGGCGATGGAATTATTAGATACGGCGGCAGCACCGGCGAGGAGAACTCCGCCAAGTAGCAGGCCACCTGCCCCGATTAAGCGCCTGGCACGGTCAAGACCAATGATGGGAACGAGCCGATCGCTGGCCAAACCGCCGAGGGTATTGGCCGTGCCGCTTAGGACGAAGGGTAGAGAAGCCCACCAACCCATTTGCGATTCGGAGAACCCACGTCCGCGCTGGAGGTACGTCGGCATCCATGAGATGTAGAAGTACGAACCCCAGCAATAGGCGTGGTACATGAGCAAGATCAACCAAAAATTCGGCTGGTGGAAGACTTGCCGCCAGGGAAGACGGTGGCTGCGCGACACGGTGGGTGTTTCGCCGATGACGGCCAATTCTTCGGGCGAGATGCCGGGCATTTCAGACGGATGATCTCGGTAGAACAGCCGCCAGACTATGGCCCATGTGATCCCAAACAGTCCAAGAACGAAAAAGGCTGCGCGCCAGCCCAGCGTTTGTTGGAGAGGCACGATCAATAGCGGAGTCAACGCCCCTCCAACCCGGCTTGCAGTCCAAGCCATGCCCATGGAACGTGCTCTTTCGCGTTTCGGGAACCACCTGGAGACGACAGCAGATATGTTGGGGAACGCTCCGGCTTCTCCAACGCCGAATAGGAATCGGATGACGAGAAGTAGCCCGAATGCGGATAGAAGAGGCGTGGCGCGAACTGCCCCAGTCAGCACCGTAAATAGGGACCACCAGAGCACTATTCTGGTCAGTACGCGTCGGCCGCCCAGGCGGTCGCCCATGGCGCCGGTCGGGATCTCGAAAATCGCGTAGGACACGGTGAATGCCCCGAGTACCCAGCCCCAGTCAGCAGGGTTGAGACCAAGTTCCTTCTGCATCCGAACCGACGCCACGGTGATGCAGACACGATCAAGGTAGGTGATCGCGGCAAGAAATAAGAGGCCAATGAGGACCAGGTAACGCTTGCGGTGGAGGAAAGTAGTGTGCCACAACGTGGTTTGCATGGACGCGACTGCGGGACGGCTGAACTATTCTACAGACCGCTTGGTCTTCAAACCCGGTTTGGTCTCTAGACCGGGTTTGCGGGAGGAAATCCGGCGTCGTGAGTCGATGGACTAGCCCCGGTTGGTGCGAAGGGTAGGGTAACATCGAAGACGCACCACAGTTTGGAAAGAGAAGCGATTCAGATTATGAAAATTAGCGCATTAATACTTTCAGGATTGTTTGTAGTAGCCCAAAGCGGGTTGGCTCAGCAGAGAAGCTTAGTGAACGAGCTTACCGAGCATTGGCAAGCATCCAAGACTTTGTCAATGGCAGTAACCGATGCCATGCCGGCAGATCAGTTTAACTTTAAGGCAACGCCGCCCGAGATGACGTTCGGACAGCAAATGGATCACCTTGCGGCTGATTTGATGCAAGTCTGTTCGAGTGCCGCCGGAACGAAAGCGCCTATGGCAAAGCCCGCAGACGATTCAAAAAAGACTGCTTTGCGGTATGTGGATGTAGCTTATGACTACTGCATCGACGGCCTGAAGTCAATGGGTGACGCAAAGTTACTGACTCCGGTTAACGTCAGCGGGAAAAACTACACGCCATTCGCGCTGTATTGGAATGCTTTCACGCATGCCGCTCATCATCGCGGGCAGGCGGAGGTTTACTTGCGCTTGAAGGGTATTACACCTCCTAATTACATGTTCTAAGCACTTTGTAACAGGGCGAAGTACGAGGCTCGCTTGAATCGTTTTTTCGAATAGGCTAGGGGAATGAAGTATAAAGTTGTGTTCCGAGATCGTTCCAACGAAGCTGGCGAGGCTAGCGATTCTCCAGCCGCATTCGTGGACACCCAGTTAGACGATGACACGGTATTGGCGGCAACATTCATCGAACGTTTCGAGCCTGAAGCATTGCACTCTTCGGACGTGCTGGAAGAAGACGATTCTTTTCTAAGTCTGGGAACCGAGACGTGGGAGTATGACGTGGCTGAGGGGCGAGACCAAGACTTCAAAGACGCCTTGAAAAACTCTGGTGTCGTGATGGAGTACGAAGCTTTAGAATCCAGCGACGAACTTGGGTTGTCCTAACTGCACTAAAGCAAAATGGCTCCAGTAGGGGTACCGGAGCCACTTAGCTCTACTTAGTCATCAATCTACTTACGGCTTCTAGCTCGGAAAACGGGCACTAGACGGTGCTGCTGCCGCGGCCTAAGTGCATAATTAAACCAATCAGAAACAGCACCAAGAAAATCACAAAAACAATTTTGGCGATGCTAGCTGCGGCGAATGCAACCATGCCGAATCCCAGATAGCCTGCGATAAGCGCAATCACCAAAAAAATCAAGGCATAACGTAGCATAAATAGTCTCTCTCCTTAATTCCGAACACTGTAGCTGACTCGCCCGTTTCCCTTCGACTCCACGTGTTGCGGCGCGTAAGTTCTCCGGCGGTTTACTCTCTGCACACTAGATTCAGCTAACGTAAATTGTGTTTCTGTATGATTGCAGTCCGGAGTTTAACGTACAACCGGTACGTTGTAGCTATGTCCTGCTGGCCAGGAGAAGACGCTACTGCGGGCTTAGCGGGCAGCGCTGTCGGAACTTGAATGAAGACTTTGTGTATTGATATTGGCGGAACGAAATTCAGTGTAGGAGCTATGCAGGGCAATCAATTGATCCTGCGCGAATCTCGGAGGACGAACCGTGACGGCGGGCCAGCATGGCTTGTGAGCCAACTGAAGCAGATTATAGAGGGGTGGAACGCGCAAGGATTCCAGCCGGAACGATGCGGCATAGGCTTTGGTGGTCCCGTAGACTTTGCTGATCAGACCGTAACCCTGTCAACGCATGTAGGGGGATGGGCGGGATTTCCATTGATAGAAGCCGTGCGGGAGATCACTAAGACGCCCGTGGTTATGGACAACGATGCCAACGTGGGCGCGCTGGGCGAAGGGATACACGGAGCGGGCCGGGACACTGATCCGATCTTCTATATGACGGTGTCGACCGGGATTGGCGGAGGCATATGCCATCAAGGCACGATTTACCGGGGAGCCGATTCTTTTGCCGGTGAGATTGGGCACATCAACGTGGAGCCGAACGGTCCCGCGTGCTTGTGCGGTTCGAATGGGTGTCTTGAACGGATGTGTTGTGGGCTCTGGCTCGAGCGAGATTATGGCCGGCCTGCGATCGAATTGCTCGAAGACCCAGATTTCATTCGCGGGTACGTAGTGCATCTGGCCCGGGGACTTAAAGCCGGTATTATGATATTGAATCCGGCACGGCTGATCATCGGCGGCGGTATAAGTAAGGCAGGGCCGAGGCTGTTCGAACCGCTGCGCGCGGAGTTGGCGCGGCAGATGCCAGCATGGTCGCGGGCTCGGCGGGACGTTGTGCCTGCCCAGTTGGGCGATGACAGCATTTTGTTCGGTGCGTTGGCGTTAGCCTCCATTCACTTATGAGTTTCACAGAACAGTACCGATCAGAGCTTCTCGAGGCGGTGAAGTCGATCGACTCGACGGCGGTTGATAAAGCCATCGATTGGTTCGGGAACGCTCGACATGACAGCCGACACATTTTTACGTGCGGCAACGGCGGCAGTGCGTCAACCGCTTCACATCTGGTTTGCGATGTGTTGAAGGGCGCAAGCTTCGGGCGGGATCAACGGTTTCGCATTCTCGCGTTAACCGACTCGCTGGCGACTATCACAGCCTATTCGAATGACGTTTGTTATGACTGCGTATTTGAGGAGCAGTTGAAGAACTTCGCTCAGCCGGGCGACGTCGTATTAGCAATTAGCGGATCGGGAAACTCTCCGAATGTGATTAACGCAGTCGAGTATGGCAACCGGGCTGGTTGCAGGACTATTTCCCTAACCGGCAAAGATGGGGGAAGGCTGCGACATGTGGCTCAATTGAACATCCACGTGAATTCGCAACACATGGGTCGAATTGAGGATGCGCATCTTATGATCTGCCATATGATTGCGTACTCGTTTATCGAAGTTTAATGCCAGCTAACTGTAACTAGTAGTTCGATACGGGCGATGAAAGCGTCCAGAGGACAGGAGGAAGATGATGTCTAATTTTCTACGATTGCGGAGTTTGGTAGGGACGAGCGTGATGGTGTCAGCGCTGTTGACAGGAGGGTATGCATCGCTGACCAACGCTGCTCCCTTCGACCATCATGACCGGGGCACTGAATACGGGGACTTGCATAACCTGATCGACCGAGCACAACAAGACTTGCGTGCGGCTGAGCAGAGCGAGCCTGATAAGGGTAAAACGCGGGTGCGCTACGAGAACGCTCAAAAACATTTGTCAACGGTGGACCGGCATTTGTCAAAGGGTAAGTTCGACAAAGAGACATTAGACTCGGCTATCGGAGATATACAAAGCGTGCTGGATCACAACACGCTGATGGCGAGTGCACGTGAGTCGCTGCTGCTCGATGTGAATGCGCTTCGAGAAGCCCGCAGCCGCCGCTACTAGTGGCGTAGTCGCAGCTGCGGAGCATTCTCTACTAAGACTCTTCGATCTTGACCGAGGTCAGGATGTCGCCCTGCTTGACGGCATCGACCACTTCCTGACCTGATCGAACCTGACCGAATACGGTGTGCTTGCCGTTCAGCCAATCTGTCGCGATGTGCGTGATAAAAAATTGACTGCCGTTTGTGTTCGGGCCGGCGTTGGCCATCGATAGCGAGCCCACTTGGTGTTTGCGTGAACTGCCTTTTGTTTCGTCTTCAAACTTGTAGCCAGGACCGCCACGGCCGGTCCCCGTCGGATCGCCTCCCTGCACCATAAAGTCGGGTATGACTCGGTGGAATACGGTACCGTCGTAGAATCCTTCGCGGGCCAGGAAGACAAAATTGTTGACAGTTTTCGGGGCGTCTTTTGGAAACAGGTCGACGACGATCTTCTTTCCACCCGTTTCAAAGGTAGCTACATAAGACTTCGCGGAATCGATCGACATCTCGGGGACGCTCGAGTATTGTTTGCTCATCAGCCTAAGTGTAAGGCCAGGCCCGTCGGGGCAGACAGATAGCTGGCGAATGAGGCGCTTGGTCAAACTGGCTGTAACGGTCTCTTGTCACAACCATCGGCTACACTAAAGTCTTTGAATTGAAGGTTCCCGCATTGGAAGTGCTGGGGTCCTACCTGTTCTGAAACGCATCTCCGAGACGTCACGTCAGGGGAGTTTCACACAGGGGTGGAAAGGAATTGCTTTTAGGATGATTCACCACAGGCTATTCGGCCTGCGTCTACTGGCGTTACGGGTCTGGACTGTTGGGCTTTGCCGATCCATTCTTTGCGGTGCGTGGCTGGTTGGAACAGCGGTCAGTGCTTGGACAATTCCCGGGCAGGGCAATGCGCAACCGGCCCCCGCGTCCGGAACGGCTCAGGGCAATTCGGCCCAGCCAACTCCGGTCCAAGCAGCTCCGGCTAAAGCGGCGACTTCGGCACAGACGCCCTCACAAACGCCGGTACAGAACCCACCCCCAACCCCACCGACTCAGCAAACCCCAAACCCGTTCGAGAATGTTCCGCAGCAGCAGAATCAGCCTACGAACCCTGCAAACGGGCCAACAAATCCCGCTAACGGCGTACAAGAAGCCAAACCGACGGTCATTAGTGAAAACACTATTGAAGCGGTAGAGTTTCGCGGTCAGCGTCGAGTGCCCCAGGATACTCTGCGCGCCCTAGTCGAGATGAAGAAGGGCGACCCGTTCGATGAGGAAATTGTTCATCGCGATTTCGTGGCGCTGTGGAACACGGGCAGATTTGATGATCTTCGGGTGGAGCGCGAACGTGGCCCCCAGGGCGGAATCGTGTTGCGGTTCGTTGTCACGGAACGCCGAACCATACACAACATTGATTACACCGGTAACAAGTCCATTACGAAGTCTGAGATTCTCGATCGTTTTAAGGAACGGAAGGTAGCCCTATCGCCTGAATCGCAGTATGACCCAGGCAAGGTACAGCGCGCAAAGAACGTTCTGCAGGAATACGAATCTGAGCGAGGACACCAGTATGCGTCGGTAAAGCCGGAACTTCGGCAAGTGCCCCCAAACGGCGTAGACGTGAACTTCAATATCGATGAAGGCCCGAAGGTCAAGGTGGGCCAGATCATCATCGATGGCAATAATGCGTTCAGTGATAAGCAAGTGATTCGGGCGATGAAAAACCTGAAGCCGATCGGCATTCCCCACTCGATCTTGTTTGAGAACCTGTTCGCGCGCACTTATGATGCGACGAAGCTGGACGAAGACTCAGAGCGGATTCGGCAGTTCTATCAAGGCAAGGGTTACTTCACGGCCCATGTCGTGAATCACTCCGAGAAGGTCTACGACGTCGAAGGGAAGGGCATGAAAATCCCGCTCTTCAATTCGAAGAAGACTAAGAAGTTTGTGGATGTCACGATGGTGGTGGCCGAGGGCAAGAAGTACTACCTACGTAACTTCCACTTCGTCGGCATGAAGCTCTTCCGCACACCTGATTTGATTGCTCGTCAGGTATTTGGAATGTCACAAGGCGACGTCTTCTCGACAGAGAAGCTGCAGAAGGGGTTGGACAATCTTCGTAAGTTGTACGGGAATTTCGGGTACATCGACTTTGTGCCGTCGCCCGATCCAGAAGTGGTGGAAGGTCAGGACCAGGTTGACCTGACGATTGATGTGGACGAAGGCCACCAGTTTTTCGTGCGCAGGATTGATTTCCAGGGCAACACCAGCACGCGTGATAAGGTCATGCGTCGCGAAATTCTAATTGACGAAGGTGACCTCTTTAGCAACCAACTCTGGGAAACAAGTATTCTCCGATTGAATCAGCTGGGCTTCTTTGAAGCGTTGAAGCCCGAGGATGCTGCTGACATTAAGCGCGACACGAAGACCAATACTGTCGACCTGTTGCTAAAGGTGAAAGAACGGGGCAAGAACTCGATTCAGCTGAATGGCGGCGTATCGGGTATCTCGGGAAGCTTTATTGGGTTCACTTACTCGACGAATAATTTTCTTGGTCTCGGTGAGACGCTCAGCTTGAGTAGCCAGTTAGGCAACCGTTTGAGCAGTGTCACGTTGGGTTTTACTGAACCCTATCTGTTTGACAGGCCGATTCAGGCCGGCTTCACGGTCTTTTATCAGCGCTATAAGTACAACCAGGCGCAAGAGGCATCGATTTTGGCCGGCCAGAATCTGGTGTCCTATTACAACCAGTTTGGGTCCCAGAACCTGCTGAACTATACGTCAAACGGCAAAGGATTTACGACGTTTATTTCTCACCAACTCCGGCGCAGTTTTGCGCGAGTCGGGATCACATATACGTATAACGTGCAGACCCTGTCGCCGCTGACAACTTCCGCAACAGCGTACTTTAGCTACCTCGATTTCCAAGGTGTCGGCGGTCCGAATTCGTTGAGCGGAATCACGACCAGCATGGTGACTCCGACCTTTGCTTACAACACAGTTAACCATCCAATTACACCGACTCACGGATTGCGCATCAACATGAACCTTGGTGTCTCGGGTAGCGTTCTGGGCGGAAACGTGAACACATTCCAACCCTCGATCGATACTGCATATTTTCGTAAAGGTCTACTGAAAAATCACGTCATGGGTTTCCACTTGAATGGACGATTCATTAGTGGATATGGGGGCAAGGTTGCTCCTCCATACAGTCGTTTCTATATGGGCGGCGAGGATGATATTCGCGGCTTCGACATTTACACAATTAGTCCATTCGCCTATATCCCGACTACGACGCAGATCACCGTTTATAACTCAGACGGCACCCAGCGCATTCAGAAGGGCATCGATGCCAACGGGAACACAACCAGCGTGCCCGTGACTCAAACGGTGCCCATCTATCAGTTAATTACACCGGGCGGCGATACTTCCGTTGTGTTCAATTATGAGTACCGGATTCCGATCTTCGGCCCAGTAACGCTGGCGCCGTTCATGGACGCCGGAGTCGATCGTTTGACGTTGCCTAGCCAGCTTGGATTGAACCCTGGCCGTGTTGATCAGTTGAACGCAGAGTTTCCTCAGGCTGATTTTGGCCGGCGGGCGCGGATCGTAGCAGGCAGCCAAGTACCCCGCATGTCCACAGGCTTGGAGCTTCAGGTGTTGATGCCGGTTGTCAATGCGCCATTTCGCGTATACTGGGCATATAATCCTAGTTATCTTCAAACAACGCTGCAGCCGCCGATCGTCGCCGATCGGTCGTCGTTCCCGAATGCGGCAACTTACGACCAGGCTTTGACTGCGAACGGTATCGGGCTTGCTGCGCCTTACCACGAAAGACACTCGCAATTCCGGTTTTCAATCGGGCGAACGTTCTAGTTGATCGCGGGTTAGCGGAAGATGAGGTGGAATAACGACACGTGAGAGCACGGAAGGAAATCGGAAGTAGATGGTAATAAAGAGCAGTTTGATGACGGCAGCGGCAGTGATGCTGGTTGCTTTAAATGCGCCGGCCCAGACGCCCGTGAAGGTTGGAATTATCAGCGTACAGGGCGCCATTGTCGGCACCAAAGATGGACAAAAAGCTTCTCAAGAGTTAGAAGCAAAGATGACGCCTAAGCGGAAAGAGCTTGAAGGCCGTCAGCAGGAACTGACCCAGCTGGAAGACCAGTACCAAAAGGGCGGCAACCTGATGAGCGAAGACAAACGCGGCCAGCTTGCTCGCGATATCGACGACAAAAAGAAGCGGTTGCAGAGGGACGTACAGGATGCGCAAGAGGAGCTCAACCAAGAGCAACAACGTGTCTTGCAGGGCCTTGGCCAGCGTGTTTATGCTGTGATCGAAAAGTACGCCAAGGACAACGGGTACACGATGGTGTTGGATGTTAGTGGACCGAATAGCCCCGTACTGTACGCTTCGTCCGGCGTAGATATAACTCCCGACATCATTGCCTTGTACGACAAGAGTTCTGCCAATGGCGGACCGGCGACAATTGCGCCGACTTCGGGAGCAAAGCCAACCCCTGGAACTGCTACTCCAAAACCGGCGGGCACTGCTGCTCCTAAATAAGCAGCAGTTGTTCAAAGGATAACTTGATTCAGAACGATCTGTCCTGGCCGGGAGCTATCTCCCGGCTTTTGTCGTTTCGGCTACAACAATCGAGACTATATATGCGCCCGTTTCGCTTTCTGCTTATCTTGTTACCTGCCTTGCTGGCTCGAGCTGAAGTTCACTCGCTGACGTTGCAGCAGGCACTGGCTATAGCGGCTCGGCAGAATCCGGAAGTAATGCTGGCTCGGTTGGACGACCAGCGTGCGCGAGAGGGCGTTCGGGTGGCAAAGGACCCGTTCACACCCAAAGTCTATGGTGGCAGTGGTCTTGCTTACACCTATGGCTATCCGAACAGCATCGAAGGCAATGCGCCCAGCCTGTTCGAAGCTAAGACGGACATGGCTATCTACGATCGGCCCAAAATGTATCAGCTATCGTCAGCGAAGGAAACGGCGCGTGGCACGCAGTTTGCTGCACAGGCCAAAGCGGATGATGTAGCGTATCGAACTGCGAGTCTGTTTCTCGATGCTAAGCAAGCCGAATTAGAAGCGAAGATGCTGTCCGACCAAGTGCCGGCTTTGCAGACGGTCATCAATGTAATCGACGCAAATATCAAAGAGGGCACAGAGCTGCCGATCGAGCTGCGGCGCTCGAAGGTGAGCCTTGCGCAGGCGCAGCAGCGTCTGGAATCACAGACTCTGGACGAAGACTACTATCAGATGTTGCTTGCGGTCATTCTCGGCTTCCCGGCGAGTGACCGAGTGGTACCGCAAACAGCTTCGCTGCCCAAGATTGCTGACCCTACCTCGGAAGATGAAGCAATGTCTGTGGCTCTCCGTAATAATAAGGACCTGCGGCAAATGGAGTCGACGGTGCTCTCGAAGGAACTGGAGCTGCGATCGTACAAGGCCATGCGCCTTCCGAGAGCGAACTTGGTGGCACAGTATGCGCTGTTCGCGAAGTACAATTACGAGCAATACTTCCAGAAGTTCCAGCGCAATAACGGGCAAATCGGAGCGTCGATCACGATTCCATTGCTGATCGGATCAGCGTCGCGAGGGTACGCGGAGCAAGCAATCATAGACATGCAGAAGATCCGAGTCCAGATGAACCAAGTTCGAAACCGGGTAATTACGGATACGCGGCGTAGTTACCAGATCTGGAAAAAGGCGCAGACCGTGCGAGATCTGGCACAAATGCAATTGGATTTAGCGCGCGAGAATCTGACCGTGCTGCTGGCGCAAAAGACTGAAGGTCGCGCATTGCCGAGCGACGTCGAGAAGGCTCGAGTGGAAGAGAACAATCGGTGGCTCGAGATTTATGAGGCGGAGACACAGGTCACGCGGGCGCAGCTCAGTATCATGCGGGAGATGGGCACGCTGATGGCGAGTTTGGATGCGGTGCCAAGAGAAGCTCTGCCGTGATGGAGACGGTGCTCGCGGGCGGGGAAGCTGCTGGTGTCCTTCCAGCGATTGAACTGCACAACCTGAAAAAAGAGTACAACGGGGTGGCTGCAGTGAATGGGCTGTCCATAACCGTGCCTCAGGGCTGCTTCTTCGGATTTCTGGGCCCGAACGGAGCGGGCAAAACGACCACGATCAAGATGCTGATGGGCTTGGCGAAGCCCACTTCTGGATCAATCCTCGTGCTGGGAAAGCAACTGCCGCTGCAGTCGTTCGAGGTGCGGCAGGAAATTGGTTTGGTACCGGACGACACGCTGCTTTTCGATCACCTGACAGGTGCTGAATACTTGGAGTTCGTCGGCCGGTTGTATGGGTTGGGACGTACTGTTGCGAAGGCGAGGGCTGGTGAACTGCTTAGGTTGTTCGAACTGGATGGTACGGGCCGGAAGCTGATTGGTGAATACTCCAAAGGGATGCGGAAGCGAGTGGCCATGGCAGCAGCCCTGATTCATAAGCCGCGCCTGTTTTTAATGGACGAACCCTTCGAGGGAGTGGATGCCGTGGGTGCCCGGCTTATGAAGGACATTCTGTTAGACCAAGTGGCTGCGGGAGCGACGGTGTTCCTGACCTCGCATGTTCTTGAAGTCGTAGAGCGCTTGTGCGATCGACTGGCAATCATCAATCACGGAGCAATCGTGATGGAAGGAACTATGGCGGAACTGCAGCAGCATGTGGAGTCTGGTTCTGGAAGCCTGGAAGAAATCTTCGTGAGACTCGTGGGGAAGCGAGACTCGCCCGAAGCAATTAGCTGGTTGTCGTGAGCTGAGACCGCTGCTGCATGTGGCAACAGATTCTCACGATCACATGGGCAGAATGGCGAGGTCGGCGGAACAGGCTTCCTCGAACTAGCCTTGGTGGGGTGTTAACTGCGACCCTCTATGCGCTTTGGTTCGCGGTGTTCGTTGGTCTCGGCATTGCTGCCGCGCTCGTTGTACCGCATGTAAGCTTGGGCGATCTTCGAACAGGGTTGCCAGTCGCCCTGATTGTCATCCTATTTTTCTGGCAGACTGTCCCGTTGATCACGATGAGCAGTGGGCTGGCGCTCGATTTGAGCAAGTTACAAATGTATCCAATCCGGACTGACACGATGTTTGTCATTGAGGTCGTTCTGAGGCTGACAACTGCGCCGGAGATGGTGCTGGTGGTGCTTGGAATTGGAGCGGGTTTAATTCGCCATTCGCAAGTCGGATTGCCAGGAATGCTGGTTATTCTTTTCATACCCTTGAACCTGTTTTTCTCGTTGGGCATGCGTGAGTTGCTGCTGCACTCACCCGGTCGATGGCGAGAGTTGTTGACCTTTGCGGTGATCTCGCTTACGTTCCTGCCGCAAATTGTGATGAACTCCTCACGGGGGTGGCGGTTGCGGCCCTTGCTGAAGGCCGTGAGTGTCTCGCCCGTAACGCCTTGGTCTGCCGTCAGTAAGATCGCCCTGGGAGACGTGATGAACTTCGCCTCGCTGGTTGTCGGAGGGTGGTTGCTGGCCAGCTTTTTCTTCGCGCGCTGGCGATTCGCGTCGTCTCTTGGCGAGGATGCGCCTGGAGCGATCCATACCCAACGTATCGTTCCGCGCGAGCCTGCAGCAACTCATAGCGGAGTGCCATCCCGAGGCCACACGACATCATGGGCCTCCTCATCCTGGTTCACATCGTTGCTGCGCGACCCATTGGGAGCTTTGGTCGAGGCCCAGTTTCGCTCCATTACACGAATGCCGCGCTTTCGTGTACTTTATGGAATGGCATGCGTATTCAGTATGCTTGTCTTCTTTCCGGCGATGGGTCGCCTATCCGAGGCTGACTTCCTGCGTCGGAACTTTCTACCGTTTGTGACGCTATATAGTCTTTTGATCTCAGGCGAAGTGCTGGTGTTTAATGTATTTGGCTTTGATCGACGAGCTGTGCAGCTCTATTTTGCAGCCCCGGTGCCTTTCGCGCTGGTGCTTCGGGCGAAGAATATCGTGGCTGTATGGCTCCTCAGCTTGCAGACCTTCGTATTGCTAGCACTCTCTGCTTTGCTTCAAGTTGCGATGACAACGGAGCAAATCGCGAATGCAATGCTGACCTCGGCTGTCATTATTCTGTTCTATCTGGGAATCGGCAATTTGACATCGGTTTCCGTTCCGCGAGGAATTGATCCGAACCAGACCTTTCGACGGCAGGCCGGTGGGCGCATGCAGTTGTGGGTCGTACTCAGTATGTTTTCGATGTCAGTGCCGTTAGGCTTCGCGCTACTTGCAAGCTGGGCCCTGCATACGAATTGGGCGTTTGTCGGAGTGATGATTGTGAACCTAGCCGTTGGTTGCGTGGTGTTCCATATTGCGACCGAGTCTGCAGTAGAGAAAGCAGCTCGCGATACGGAGCGAATTGTGGATACTCTTTCAGCAGGTTCGACACCAATCGGCGGATAGGTGGTCACCGATGACTCTGGCACTCCCGCATAATGAGCAAAGATGTTGTCTCTGTTGACTATGGATTCGGCTGATTACGTTTTTCTTGGCGGTGCAGCCCTGTTTGCGCTCGGGTTCGTGGTTATCTTCGCGCCGATCACCGCGTGGCTTAACAAGGTGGGTGGATCCAGTAAGACAATTCGCTCAAGCCCGCCCGAGTCGCCCGTTGTCACCCCTAAGAACGTCGAAGATCTGAAGTGAGTCGATTCCGGAGAAGCTAAGCGATCAGTTTGTGGATCTCTCGCTCGATCGCGTTGCGAACTGTTTCGCGGGCAGCCTCGTCCTGATAATCATGTCGAGGCCAGAAGAATCCTTTTAGACCGTCTTTCCTCCGCCTTGGTACGACATGAATGTGGAGATGCGGCACGGTTTGACTGACACGGTTATTGATGGCTACGAATGTACCTTCCGCATCAAGCGCCGTCTCGACGGCCCTAGCCAGAAGCTGAACTGTCTCAAACACCGGACCGACTAGACCGGGTGGCAAATCTGTCAGGGTCTCGTAATGACCTTTCGGAGTCAGCAGTACGTGACCGGGAAAGAGTGGAGTGGCATCTAAGAAGCCCACTGTGTTCGCATCTTCATAGACCTTCGCGGCCGGGATCTGCTCGGATATGATTCGACAAAATACGCAACTGGCGTCAGACAAAGGCATAGTCGTTAGGCCATTATCACCCTGCTGAGTTTATAAAGAAAAGGCAGGCCGTAACAGGCCTGCCCCGAAATGCCGAACCGGTTTGAGGAGGACTACTTCTTTGAGGACTTGGCCGAAATGGTCTTGCCGGTATCTCGCTGTGCCGAAGCGGCAGCGGTGGAAGGCATAAAGCGGAAGTTATCGCCAATCAGTGATGCCATTGCGTGCACCTCCATCCGCTCAGCTTCTTTTGTAAAGACAAGAGTTGTTGATTCGGGATCGAAATCAGCTTGGATCCAATCGCCTGCGTCCACTTGGCTTGTCGCAATCAGGTTGGACAAAGGATGAACGAGCAGTCGCTCTATAGCGCGCTTCAGATGGCGAGCACCATATTTTACGTCCGTGCCCTGTTCCAGCAGGAAGTCTTTTCCCTCTGTCGTAACGGTGAACACGAAGGCCTTCTCAGCCGGCGAGGCGAGCACGCGCTGCTGCACTTGGCTTAACTCTAAATCGAGAATGCGTCGTAGATCACTTTGGGCCAGCGGCTTGAACGTAACGACCTTGTCGATACGGTTCATGAACTCCGGCGTAAACTTCCGGCGAGCTGCCTCGACACCACTTTTGGCCATCTTCTTATTTACGTCTTCGTCAATCGCCTGAACTTTACTCGATTCGGGCGCGGGTGCTTTAAACCCGAGCTTCGGAGACATGATGTTGCTCATCTCAGCTGCGCCCAAATTACTGGTCATAAAGATCATGCAGCGAGAGAAATCAACCTTACGATTGTCGCCGAGGGTGAGCGTAGCCTTGTCGAGAATGCCCAACAGCAAGTTCCAAAGGGCGTCGCTTGCCTTCTCTATTTCGTCAAACAGGATGAAGCTGATCTTCATCGTATCCGTGTGATACTGATTGATCACTTCCTGGCTGAGGAGCGGGTGTGTTTCGCGATGACCCAGATATCCGGGAGGCGAACCGATCAACTTGGCGATCTCATGGCTGTGCTGGAATTCGGCACAATCAATCTTGATTACTGATCGGGAGTTGCGGACCAGCGCTTCGGCAGTGGCCTCGACGGTCCGGGTCTTGCCGGTGCCAGTCGGTCCCAGGAACAGGAAGTTACCTATCGGCCGTCCTGGGGCACTCAAGCCTGTCAGATGCATCTGATAAATGTTGACGATCTGTTCAACTGCCTCGTCTTGCCCAACGACCAGTTTGCGTAAGGTCTTTTCCAGTGTTTCCGCGTCTCGGCCCGTCCTTGTCGGGTCAAGTGTCTTCCGAAGTCGGCTCATATCCGTTGTCATTCCCTTCACCTCTGCCTTATGGCACTGTCGGCACTTTCGAGATGAAGCAATTGGGGTGTCTGTTGTTTGCCCGTTTGCTTCTACAGTCTTCATCGGCGTGACACCCCGTTCTCCTTGGTTTTCTGGTTGGCTTTCCCTACCAGATGTTTCCTGCTAACTCTTTGCCGGCTTCGAAGGGCGCACTTCTACACGACTGACTAGTGTCCGCTTCGGTTTTCGTAAGATATCGATCACTATCTCGGCCACATCCTCCGGAGCGATTTTCCAGGTTGACTTCTCGTCTTGTGACTGGCCCGAGAATCCCGTATCCACACTGCCCGGCATGATGTAGCTGACCCGCACGTTATCGCTTCGATGGTCCAGCATCATCGCCTCGCTGAATCCGTTCAAACCGAACTTCGAGGCGTTGTAAGCCGATCCCCCTGCGAAGGGATTTTTCCCGGCTAAACTGCTGATGTTGATGACCCATCCCCCTTTATCAGTGCGGTAGCGGATCAAAGCTTCTCGACTGCAGTAGAAAGCGCCAGATAAGTTCGTACTGATGACCTGGTCCCATTCTTCGACGGATAACTCAGCAGCCGGACGGAACGCGCCACTGCCGGCGTTGTTGACGAGGATGTTCAAAGGGCCTAACTCTGCGTCGACAAATTCAAACAGTTCACGCACGTCTTCGGATTTACCAACGTCCGCTATCTGCCCTCGAATCACGCACTTTGGAAATTCTTTCGATAGTTCTGTAACCGCTTTGTCAACGTCGTTTCTATTACGCCCGCAAATCGCGACTTGAGCACCCTCGTCGAGCATTGCCCGGGCTACAGCAAATCCAATCCCTTTTGACCCGCCGGTAATCAGCGCCTTCTGCCCAGTTAATATCTGATCCATAGTTCTTGTACCATCCCTTCTACACACTGATGCGCTGGAGCCAGCCTCCCACCCAGGAATCTGCCGGATAAAGCGGGAATCCCTATAATTGAACTAGAGTTTCCTTATCTAAATGAGTGTTCTCTGGCTGCGCACAGCGGTCGCCCTGTACTCGGTCGGGTTATTGTACGCGCTTGTCTATCTATTTCGAAAGAGCACCCGGCTCCTCGCGCCGGCGCTGGTGACCTTTTCTATCGGGGCCATCTTGCACCTGGTTGCCTTGGTCGAATTGCGTGTCGAGACGGGACACTTGCCACTGGGAAACTTCTATGAGACCAGTTCGATGTGTGCCTTCTTGATCGCCGTGACCTTCTTGCTGACTTACGCTCTGTACAGGGTCTCTGTTTTCGGGGTGTTTTTGTTTCCGCTCGTGTTTTTCATGAGTTTGATCGGGGCGACCGAGTTTCCCGTTGCACCCTGGAGCAGCCCTCAGGTTCGCAGCGTTTGGCTGCTGATCCACATTGTGGCCGTCCTGATCGGGTACGCTGCCCTGGTCCTTGCTGCCGTGTCTTCTGTCTTCTATCTGCTCCAGGAGCGCCAGCTGAAGCGGAAGAACGTTCGGCCAGCCTTTAACCGTTTGCCCCCGCTAGGTACGCTCGATCAGATCATTACTCAGTCGATGAATGCGGGATTCGTTTTTATCACGGTTGGCACTGTGACCGGGGTGGTTTGGGCGTTCATCGAGAATGGGACGAGGTGGGTGCTTAACCCGGAGATAGCGTTTTTCCTGTTCACTTGGGCTTTCTACCTGGCGATGATTTTTCTTCGCGTTTCAGCGGGTTGGCGTGGGCGGCGAATGGCCTGGCTTGCCGTCAGTGTTCTCGGATGTTGCCTGATCACTTGGGCAACGCACGTGGGTCTGCGGAGCCTTTTACTGCAATGAAGCTGGCGCTGGTAGGTATTAATCATCGAACTGCGCCGGTTCAAATACGTGAACTTCTTGCGTTTCGACCGGAGGATTTACCGGTGGCTTTGATGAGCGTGCAGGCTCGTGGAGCCAAGGAAGCGCTGATTCTATCCACCTGTAACCGCGTGGAATTAACGGCCTCGCTGGACGACTTGACTCGCCCAGAAACCCTTTTCGAAACTTTCTTCGATTCCCATTCCGAACTTGATCGATCGCTAGTTCGACCGCACCTTTACCTATACGAAGGGACGCACGCTATCCGGCATCTCTTCCGCGTTGCGGCGAGTCTTGACTCCATGATCGTGGGGGAACCACAGATTTTGGGTCAGTTAAAACAAGCTTTCGCCCAGGCGCGGGATCAAGGCGCCATCGGCGCAGTTTTGGATTCCGTGATGACCAGAGCGTTTATGGTCGCGAAACGGATCCGCACTGAAACCGAGATCGGCCAAAATGCAGTTTCGGTCAGTTATGCCGCAGTCGAGCTAGCGCGCGAGATATTCGGGTCGCTTAATCGTAAGCATGTTCTGGTGATCGGCGCGGGCAAGATGTCGGAATCAGCAGCACGCAATCTTTTGCGAGCGGGCGCCACTCACATCTCAGTTACAAATCGCACACCTGAACGGGCCGAAGAAATGGCGGTCGCCTTCCGGGGTGATGTGGTGCCTTACGAATCCTTCTCGGGCCGCTTGGCTGAATTCGACATTATTCTCGCTTCTTCCGCGTCGCCTGAGTACGTCGTCACGTGTGACATGGTGCGCCGAGCTCTCGATTCTCGCCGGAACGAGCCTATGTTCTTGATCGACATTGCTGTTCCCCGCAATATCCAGCCCGATATTCATGACATAGAACACGCGTATCTTTTCGATATTGATGATTTGCAACGCCTGGCCGAGCGCAATTTGCAGATGCGTCGGGAAGTGGCCGAACAAGCTGAAACGATTGTTGATGAAGAGGTGGCTCGGCTGGAGGCGCGGTTGCGTGAGCGAGAAGTTGCGCCTACTATTGCGGGATTGCAAGAGCAGCTTGAGGGCATTCGCATTGGAGTGCTAGGCCGTTATCGTGCCCGTTTAGGAACACTGAACGAAGATCAACAAGAGGCGCTAGACGCGCTGACTAAGGGCATCGTCAACAAAATCGCCCATGGTCCAATCTCGGAATTGAGACGGCAAGCATCACAGAACATCGAGGACAGCGATCCACGCGAAGGCGAACTTCTGTCTAACATGGTTCGTCGGATGTTCGGCCTTCGAGATCGTTAGGCAGCTTTTGGTTATGGACGGCAACCACCAAATTGGCTCTCGACCAACTCTCGTGATTGGTTCGCGGGGTTCGGATCTCGCCCTCTGGCAGGCCCGCTATTTAGCTGAGCGGCTTGAGCAACTCGGGGTTGCGAGCACAATTGAGATCATCAAGACCACCGGAGACCGGTTGCAGACGGCATCTTTGGTTCAGGCTGGCGGCAAGGGGTTGTTTACTAAGGAGATTGAGGATGCACTCCTTTCGCAAGAGATTGACGTCGCTGTACACAGTCTGAAAGATCTTCCTACCGAAGGACCATTGGGTCTGGATCTTGCGGCGATTCCAGAACGTGAAGATCCTCGCGATGCTCTGGTTGGAGCAACTTGGTCGGAACTACCCCAGCGAGCACGTGTGGGCACCAGTTCACTACGTCGAGCAGCTCAGCTTAGAGCCCTTCGACCCGATCTTGGAGTCATTTCGATACGGGGAAACGTAGACACTCGGCTACGTAAACTCAGAGATGGGCAGTACGACGCGATTGTCCTGGCTGCGGCTGGCCTACGACGTCTCGGGCTAGCGAGTGAGATTGCCCACCTTTTTTCCGCTGACCAGATCTGTTCTGCACCGGGCCAAGGCGCACTTGCGATCCAGACGCGTCGAAACTCGAAGGCTCATGAGGTCTGCTCGCAGATAGACCACGAGGCTTCGCGGCGAGCCGTATCCTGCGAACGTTCAGTACTCTCGACCCTCGGCGGCGGTTGCTCGTTGCCATTGGGCGCGTTAGCTGAGCTCAAAGGCGGAGATATGCAGGTCACCGCTGTCGCGATATCAAGCGATGGTCGGCGGCAAATCCGAATCGTGTCAAGCGGACCGGCAGACCGCCCCGAAGATTTAGGGGCTCACGTGGCAAGACAGTTGCTTGATCAAGGAGCTGAGTCGCTTTTCGCCCTGTCTTCGGCCTCCCTCGTCCCTTAGATTGGCCGCCATGAATATGAATGCCGAAGGACCTCTCGCTGGACAGCGGGTGGTGGTTACCCGACCCGTTCATCAAGCCCAGGCGCTAGCAAGGCCTTTGCGGGACCGGGGCGCTTCAGTGATCTTATTGCCGACTGTCGAGATCGCGCCACCACCGGACATTGGCCCTTTACAGCAGGCCGCCATGAATCTAAATGCTTATCAATGGGTTGTTTTTACAAGCAGCAACGCTGTCGATGCACTGATGTCCCAAGTTCGGGGAATGGAGATTCCGCCTGCCATGCCCCTGATCGCAGCAATCGGTGCGGCAACTCGATCCACGGTTGAAGCGTACGGGCTTTCTGTGGCTGTCGTTTCAAAACAAAGCAATTCGGAGTCTCTTGCCGCTGCTTTCGAGGGACAATCACTAGTGCGGGCCCAGGTGCTTCTGCCTTGTGCTGTTGTGACGCGTGATGTCTTGCCTGGCGCACTGCGCGACCAAGGCGCAACCGTTCACGTCGTCCCTGCCTACCAGAATGTGGTGCCGGAGCAAACCTTGCGGGCTGCTCGAGAAGTTTTCCGGGAGCCAATGCCAGACTGGGTTACTTTTACGAGCCCTTCGGCGGTCGCCCATCTAGTTGCCGTGACAGGTCGTGACCTGTTGCAAACCGCACGGATCGCCACCATAGGTCGGATAACATCGGCAGCTGTCCAAGCGCAAGGGTTAACAGTACAGGCGGAAGCGACTCTGCAGACGGCCGAATCTTTAGTCGAGGCTTTAGTACTCGCCAGCCGCCTCTAAGTCTGGTCCAGACTTGCCAGACTTGCCTTCGCTCAGGTCCCGTAGTCGCTGCAGGATTTCAGGCTCACGTTGGCGGTAAGTGCTGACGCCTGTCAAAGCTTGCTCCTCTATTTCATGGCCGTTTCCGTCCAGGTAAACGATTTTGAACTCTCCGGGCGTACTCATGCTGTAGACTTCTGCTCGAAGAGCTCCGTACTTCACCGTTCCGATTGATTCTGATTCCACGCTGGAGAGACTCCGATCGATGCAAGGTGGTAACAGACAATGTGGGCACCGCCGGTCGTGTAGACCAATAAATCCGATGAAGCGAGGTAATTAGTCCTAAATTGTGACGCGATTAGTACGAAATGGCTAGGACCGTACGGACTTTTATTCAGTAAATTATAACTATATTCTCGATTTAAGCAATGACGAAAACGATGCTGGTCGGGATGATTCTCTGTTTGGCGGGTGCGAGTCCATTTCTCCGTGCAGATTTGCTCACTACATCTGTCTGGAGCGGCTCAACTGCCTGTTTTGACTCAAGTGTCTCTTCTGCCAAGTGTTCAGCCAGTAGCGGGTTTTCGTCAGCCTCTTCGTCGTTGAAATGGGGTGTCGATCAATCAGTGGGCGGATTAGCGTTGCTCGGCGACTTGCATTCTTCGAATGGAGCTTCACGGAGTTTCCCGTCTGCGAGTCTGTCGGCCATTATTAAGCTACCGTCGTCATCCATGAATTGGATCTTGACCGGCATCCTCTCTGACCAGAGTGACGACAATATAGCGAACAGTCCCGTTAGACTCGGCGTATATGCGAACAACAATTTGGCTGGCTACATCGTGAGCGGTTCAGATCCATCACAGATATTGATCCACCATCAGGCCGGTACTCCGATTTCGCTCAGCTTATCGGCGTCGATCATCAGCTGGAACGCCTTCAGTTCGGACACCCTACATTTCAGTCTCGGTCTGGTCGATCCCCCCGACGCACCCACATCCGCCGCTCCGGAGCCAAATTATTTCTATGTAAGTCTCCTAATAGCAATTGTGTTTTGTGGCATTGCCTTAGTTAGACAGACCCTCAGAATGTTATAGCGTCTCGATCCGCTTCCGCAGAATGGCCACAGATTCTTCGACCGACATGGTTGGATCTAGACGCATTGGCGAACCTACAGTAACGCTAATTGCACCTGACCGAAACCAGCGGCGCTTACCATTTGCTTTCAGTTCACCTAAGCCACGTAAGCGAATTGGGAGAACATCAGTCCCCAGTTCCCTCCAAAGTAAGCCTGCACCCAACTTAAACACGCCAAATGCTTCGGTTTCAGAGCGACGCCCTTCCGGAAACACCAGCACGTGGTAGCTCCGGTCGGCGGCTTCTCCTATATGTGTGAAGCTCTCACGAAAGCCACCAGCTTGCGGAAGCGGAAATACGTTGAAAAGCCCGGTAACCAAAAAATACTGTAGCGGTGCCACAAGATTTAGAAACCAGTGTTTCTGGCCGCGGCCCAACCGCCAATCGAGAACCATCTCGCCTGCCATCGCGACCGCCACCCTAGTGCGGATTGGGCGTGGAAGGGAATACAAAATCAACGGCACGTCATAGGCTGTCACGTGATTAGCGACCAGCAGCAACGGCGCTTGCTTTCCAAAGCACTTTGCTGAACTAGAAGGACACAGTCTGGTCACTTTGGGTTTGGCCAAAGCGCGTACCAGGGGCATCGCAACGCATTCAAGAAAGAGAGTTCGAAGGACTTGGCAAACTGCGCTCCAAGGCCAGACCGGGTAAAGGTGGTTCGGTTGACTACGCCGCGCCGGGCTTTGGACAGGTTCAGAACTGTGCAAAGGAAGGCTATCTCGACTATGCGCAACGACGGCAATTCTAAGCTGTTCATCGGTCTTGACCGTGCTTATCACTTCGTCAGGAAGAGTTACTCCAAATCGCTTTTCGATTTCGGCCTGAAGCTCAACACGCCCTAGACTGTCTAGGGCCAACTCCGTAGCCGAAATCCGATGCGCGCCTGATTCGGCTTGCTCTTCTAGTCCGCGCGCCAATTCACGACGGAGCACCTTACCATTCGCGGTTCTGGGAAAGTCAGCTTCAGGCCATATGGACCAGCGCCGGATGCGCTGATACTCAGCCAGCTTTTCATTAGCCAGGACAACCGCCCCAGAGGCCGCGTTAGCGTCTGCCACGATCATGATGGCAACTGCTTCAGGACCATTCTGGCCTTCCTGGCCGACGACCACGCAATCTAGAACACCTGGACTGAGCCTGAGAGCACTCTCAACGTCGTCTGGATAGATGTTCAGACCAGCCGAGGTCACAATTACGTCCTTCTTACGCCCACGAAAACGTAAGTTGCCGGCACCATCAAATTCCGCCAAGTCGCCAGTTGCAAGCCACGGATCTCTTTGCTCGTGAACAGCCCCTTTCTGCCAGAAAGACGAGGCAACAGTATCACCCTTCACCTGTACCTCCCCGTCGTCTCCGATCCGCACCTGGCGCCCCGGAAGCACTTGGCCGACTGTGCCGCGCGCCGGCCTAAAAGGATGATTGAGGCTGATCAGCGCAGTGGTTTCAGTCATGCCGTAGCCTTGGATCACGAGAAAGCCAAGTGCGTTCCAGAATTCCTCGCTGACCGGCGCCAGCGATGCACCACCGGATACGAAGGCCCAGAACTTCAGGCCGAAACTCGCGTGAACGTCGCGAAATGTCCACCAGCGTTTCCATGCCGATTCGCTGCTCGCCGCCACGATGCGCTTTTTCAGTCCAGGATGCCGCTGTTCGACTGAACTCTTGAGCAGATCCAGAATGCGGGGAACAGCGGCAATGACAGAGATTCGTTCCCGCTTAACCCGTTGGATCATTTCGCCAGGAATGAGTCTTGTCGCAAAATGGACCTCCGCAGCCAACAGCGCCGGGATCCAAAGACCCAGGAACTGCCCAAAGACATGGCTCAATGGCAACGTATGCAAAAAACGGAGGGGATGGAAGATTCGCTCGTAGCGAATGTATCTGTGAATCTCGGTTTCGATCGGCCCTAGACTGGCCAGAACGTTGGCGTGAGTATGGACAACGCCTTTCGGAGCTCCGGTGGTTCCCGAGGTGAAGACAATCTGCAGGGGATCGTTCTCGCTCAGGTCGGCATCTCTACACCCTACGGAAGCTGTGACGACGGCGGACAGGCTATCGCAAGCAACGGTTGGAATTTGTGTCCTTAACCGCAGCAGCATACCTGTATCTGCAACGATCAGTTTGGGCGAGACCTCGTCGATAATTTTCTCAACGAATACAGGCTCGCTGCTAGCGTCCAGCGGCACTGGCAGAACACCCCGAAGTACACAGCCAAAGAACGCGGCAATCCACTCAGCGCTATTCTCAGCCCAAATGAGGACTCGGTCACCGCGGGTAATTTGCCTGAAGCTCAACTCAGCAGCAAACCGCCGACTAAGGATCGCTAAGTCTATGTAGGTGGTCCGCCGATGGCGGATGCCACGTTGCGCTACAACTGCTATCTGATCTCTATTTCGAGCAAAATCTGTGACCAGATCCGAAAGGTGGGCCCGAGGCGGCAAAGAAGGAAGGGGACAGGGCGGGTATTAGGAGTTTTAAGCTAAAAGGGACCCGCGTGCGAGTCCCCAAAAATTTACTGTGGCGGCTTGTCTTTTGTCGTGGTGGTTGTGGTCGTAGTGTCGGTGGTGCTGTTCTTTTTATTTTTGTGCTTGTGCTTTGTTTTCGTCTCGTTCTTCGTCTCTGTCGTCGAGCTCTGTGTGGTCGTCGAGTCCTGTGCGAAAACGCAAGTTCCCATGACGAGAGCCGTCCCGAACATCAAGGCTGTAATCTTCTTCATTTCGTATCTCCTTTAAGGCCTGTTGCCGGGTTGTTAGTCTCTGAGGCGTCCGGCCGCTAGCTAGGCCAAAATGATTCCAGGAACTATGACCGGCCAGGCTGCAGCCACTGTCCTATTGTCGCATTCCACCTGCACCGGCGCGCGCTGTAGACGCGGACTTGCCAGACGCTGTGGAACTGCTTTGTACAGGCTTCGATTCCGGTGCGTTTGTGCCACCTTGTTCCGGCATTTGAGTGAGACCGCCAGCCTTGGCAGGCATGGCGATTTCACTGAGAAACGCAAGGGCATCGGGGGTGCTTCCGACGAAGTTCATCCCGTGGTGATACATGTCCCGGAGCAGCTTGCGACCACGTGCGTCATAGCCTGCTAATCCCGAGATGTCAACTGATAGGCGCTGATGCGAAGCCTGCAAACGCCGCTCCCACTCATGGCAAACTTCCGCCACGCACTCGCCGGCGAAACGGCCTAAAATTTCGATCCGGACCTCGTTTGCCCACTCCTGTACTCTAACTGTGGCCACCTGTGAGGCTCCTTTCTGCATTGAGCTCCCGCGTTGAGAGGTTAACCACGGGTTTGGACCAACATAATACGGCAATCTGCTACAAATATGAATCGAATAGTCTGCCCGATTTTCACAGAATAATTACCTGATTGCAACTGTTAATTTGATGTGACGGTCAGGGTATAAAACTGCGGTCAGAACACAAGCTGTTTCCTGCGCATCACTTGACGGGTAGTTTTCCCGTTGCCTAAAAATCTCATAGAAAGCGTCTCTCGATCTGTATGCCGATAAAAATCCTGCCAGGCCAACCCTACCCACAAGGCGCTAGTTGGGATGGAACCGGAGTCAACTTTGCCGTCTACTCGGAAGGGGCCACCAAAGTTGAACTTTGCCTGTTCGATGATCTAAACACTGCGACGCACGACACGATTGTTCTAACCGAATCAACCGGCTATGTTTGGCATTGTTATGTCCCCGGCCTTACAATTGGCCAACTTTACGGATACCGTGTGTATGGTCCGTATGAACCAGAGAAGGGACACCGGTTCAATGCCAGCAAACTTCTGATTGATCCCTATGCCAAGGCCATCGCCGGCGAAGTGAATTGGGACTATCCAGTCTTCGGATATAAGTTCGACGATCCGCAGAAAGACCTGAGTCTCGACGATCGCGACAGCGCGGCCGGCATGCCGAAAGGAGTTGTGATTGCGTCCCAATTCGACTGGCAAAGCGATCGCTCTCCCGAAACCCAACTTCATGACTCGGTTATCTACGAAATGCATGTTAAGGGCTTCTCGGCGCGAAACCTGGACGTTCCCGAAGCACTAAGGGGCACTTACGCTGGAGTCGTCGCACCCGCTTCGCTTGAATATTTAAAGAAGCTTGGTGTCACCGCAGTCGAGCTAATGCCGGTTCACGATTTTCTCGACGATAAGCACCTGCTCGACCAGGGATTGCGTAACTATTGGGGTTACAACACCACTAACTACTTCTCTCCTGAAGCGCGATTTTCGAGTTCTGGCGATCGTGGCCAGCAGGTCGGTGAGTTCAAGATGATGGTTCGCGAACTGCACCGCGCCGGGATCGAAGTCATTCTTGACGTTGTCTACAACCACTCCTCCGAGGGCAATCAGATGGGCCCAACGCTCAGCTTCCGGGGAATTGACAACGCTACTTATTACCGGCTAGTCGCCGACAATCAGCGTTACTACATGGACTATACGGGCACCGGGAACACGCTCAATATGCGTAATCCGCAAGTCCTGAAGCTGGTCATGGATAGCCTTCGCTATTGGGTTCTAGAGATGCATGTAGATGGATTCCGCTTCGATCTGGCGTCCACTCTTGCCCGCGAACTGCACGACGTCGATAAGCTGTCTGCGTTCTTCGACGTCATCAATCAGGATCCGGTGCTCTCCAAAGTGAAGCTGATCGCCGAACCTTGGGACGTTGGCGAAGGTGGATATCAGGTAGGACATTTCCCTTCGCTCTGGGCTGAGTGGAATGGAAAATATCGCGACGTTGTCCGCCGTTACTGGAAGAGTGATGATGGTCAACTCGCTGAGCTTGGCTATCGCCTGACTGGCAGCAGCGACCTCTATCAGCGCGATGGTCGTCGTCCATCCGCCAGCATCAATTTTATCATCGCTCACGATGGATTCACCTTAAATGACCTTGTGAGCTACAACGAGAAGCACAATGACGCTAACGGCGAAGAGAACCGCGACGGCGCAAATGATAACCATTCATGGAATATGGGTGTCGAAGGCCCTACTGACGACCAAACAATAGTAGACCTGCGCGAGCGACAGAAGCGCAATATGATTCTCACCCTAATGCTTTCTCAGGGCGTCCCAATGCTCTGCAGCGGTGATGAGATCGGTCGGACTCAAAGCGGCAACAACAACGCTTACTGCCAAGACAACGAGATCAGCTGGCTTGACTGGAATCTGGATGAGCGCAAGAAGCAGTTGCTTGAGTTCACTACGAAGTGCATCAATTTCCGCAACGCTCATCCGAACTTCCGGCGCCGTAAGTTCTTTCAGGATCGAAAAATTAGTCCCGCGACAGCCGCCATGCGTGAAGTAGATGGAATTCCCATTCACGATATTAGTTGGTTTCGGCCTGATGGTCAGGAGATGACGGAAGATGAGTGGCAGGCCGGCTGGGTTCGCTGCCTTGGATTGTATTTAAGTGGCGCAACGCTCGGCGACGTTGACAGGCTGGGTGAAACCATCCGTGACGATAGCTACCTATTCTGCCTAAATCCTCACCACGACCATATACTGTTCTACTTGCCTACGTCCTCGAGCGGTCGACAGTGGGAACTAATAGTCGATACACGCAATATGGGCGAGACCGTTCCGACTACACTCGCGGGTGCTACGCCGTATGACATTCATGAGTTTTCGGCTGTGTTATTTCGCGAGGTCGAACCAGCTGTGCCAGGCCTCGACGCCACTCACAGTGTCGAGTTAGAACATCGAACCGGTAGTGAGTATCCACAACCCGCAAAAAAGAAGGGTTGAGACCGCAAGGGGTGGAAAAACTCACTGGAGACAGCAGCATGGTTCTGGGGCAAACTGAATGCTGAGCCATGCTGTGTACCGCCTCTTTACTTCGCGTGTTGATTCTAAGCGCGACGGCGCCCGCCGTCCTTTTCCCCCAAACCGTTGGTGCCTCGGGCCAAACGGCGGATGGCTTGCAAGGCTCCCTCAGCGCTGAGGTGGTGCAGTTGAAAGCGCTTGTGGCACAGTTGCAGGCTCGCGTAGAAAAGTTGGAATCTAGTAATGGGAGCGGGCCGTCGGCAACTTCTTTGGCCAGGACACGGCCTGACCCAGAAGGAAGTTCGCCACAGGACGGCTCAGCTCAGGTTACGGAGAAACCGGCTGTCTCTAGTAACAATGTCGTCCAACCAGCGAAGGATCCGCCAACCAACTTACTTTCTGGGCCTTTAGCTGGAACATCAGTCAATCTCCTATTTGACGGCTATTACGAATACAACTTTAATAAGCCTATCGGACGTGCAAACTTACTCCGGGCTTACGACGTCAGCAGTAACAGTTTCAGCATCAATCAAGTGGGCCTCCTTCTTGAGAATGCACCTGACCTGGCCAAGAATAAACGGTGGGGGGCCCGTGTTGATCTTCAATGGGGACAGGCAACTCAGACCCTACAAGGGAATGCGTTCAATGAGGCCCGGCCGGACCTTTATCGTAATTTATTCCAAGCGTATGGTACCTACATCGTCCCAGTTGGGAAGGGTGTGACGGTTGATTTTGGCAAATGGGCTAGTTCGTTAGGGGCAGAAGGTAATTACACCAAAGACCAGGCGAACTATTCGCGATCTTTCTGGTTTAATTACCTCCCCTACTATCACGCAGGCTTCCGGGCGAATTACAAGTTTACTGACTCGTTGGACGTGAACTACTGGGTCGTTAATGGAACCCAACAAACAGAGGCCATCAATGGCTTCAAAGACCAACTGTTCGGTTTTGATTTTACGCCTTCAAAACAGGCAAAGCTTACTGTGAATTACTACCTTGGGCAGGAACATCCAGATGTGGTGTTCTATCCAGCTAACGTACCTGGGAACGCTCCCACTAGCTTGCCGCAGCTGCAAAATGTTCCGTTCCTGCCAATTCGGCCAGCCTTGACTGGGAAAACTCACATTTTCGACAGCTATCTGAACCTCCAAGCCACGTCGAAGCTGAATTTATTGTTCGAAGGCGACTATGTCATTAGCCGAGAACTTGCAGCCTCTCGGCCAGACCACACATCAGGCGGTTCACTTGTCGCGAAATACCAGTTCACTCCGAAGCTCGCGCTTGCAGCTCGTGCCGAGTACCTGTCTGATCGCAGCGGACTTTTTAGCGGAAATATACAGTCGTTAAAAGAAACGACAATTACAGCTGAATACAAGTTGGCGGAAGGGTTCTCAATCAAGCAAGAGTGGAGACGCGATGCTTCAAATCATGTGTACTTCTTTACTGATACCCTTGGCATCTTGAAGAAAGAACAGAATACCGCCAGCATGGGCCTGGTCTGGTGGTTTGGTCCAAAAACTGAATCGTGGTAACTGTAGCTCTTGAGCCACATAGGCAAGCCATGTGGCTCAGGTACAGCAAATTGCTTAAGGCTACCCCAGCCCGTGCTCAATTGCAAATCGCGTCAGCTGCGCCGTAGTTCGGATGCCAAGTTTCTGCATGATGCTGACCTTATGAAACTCTGCTGTACGAACTGAGATGTTCAGTGCTGTCGCAACTTCTTTGGCCGTTGCTCCGGAAGCAATCAGACGAAGTACTTCCCGTTGGCGGGGTGTCAATCCAATCTCATCCCGAACAGCAACGCCCCCTTCTGCAGGCTGTGCGTGCTGAACGTTAGGTGCAATATAGACCCCGCCATTCACGACTGTCTTGATGGCCAGTGCCAATTCTGAAGCTGCTGAACTTTTCAGTACGTACCCGGAAGCACCTGCCTTCAACGCTTCCTGAACATAGGCGTCATTATTGTGCATCGTCACAAAAATGACCTTGGTTTGGGGCAAGCGCTGCAGCATCCGCTTGGCTGCATCCAGCCCGTTTAATCCCGGCATAGAAATGTCGACGAGAACGACATCGGGCTTCAATGCTTCCGCTTGAGCCAGCAGATCCAAACCGTTTGTCACGGTTCCAATGAGTTCAACTTGATTGTCGAGCAGCTTCGTAAGGCCATCCAAAATCAACGTGTGGTCATCGGCAAGAAGGACGCGGGGGCGTTCAGGAATTCTGCGTGGTGGAATATTGGGTGCGTACGCTGTTTGTAGTGAACTCATATTGACTCCTTGTGTTGTAAGATCCCTACGGTCCTACATCCAGCATATGCTGGGCTACATTAGTGATCCACTAATTTAGTACTAGTGTAACGTCCACGGTATGTATTGATGCTTATATTTTACTTTGGCTTTAATCATAAATCGCGTATATATACCAGTTTCCAGTAGGCGGTTCACAAAAAATCCGATAAAGCGCACCATCGTCTAACGCTACGTCCCATTCCTCTCGCACCCACGGCGTAGTGGTCCACCATTCGCCAGAGATTTTCCAAGGCCCCGCTGATTGAATTACGCTTCCTTCCACGCCGGGAGCCACAATTTTTCTAGGTGCGAGGTTTACTATTCGTACTCGTGCCTCAAGAGCTGGGCGGAATAGCCTCATGGCCAGCCGGAGTGTCGCTTGGGAAGTCCCGTTCTTCTCCTCGCCTTTACTGTGAACCTTTTCCGGTGGAGCGACATCTGGCGTGACAATTTCAAAGGCGTCGGGCCTATGTGTATTCAGTAGCATAGGTGTGCCGATATTATGCTTGCCGACAAGTCCGCTAATCCGTGCCAATGTCACTTGCAATTTGTCCGCTTCCGGCGTGGGCGGTAAAAATAAGCTCCCTTGCAAACGACGGGGTTCATCTGGCTTTACTGATACGGTAAATGCGACCACCGGAGCAGGAGGGCCATGACGTTCCAGATGTAATTGTAAGAGCTTTAGAATGGTCCTGCTCTCATTCAGAGCAACTGGAAATTCCAGCCGACACTGATGCGCAGCTTTATTTTCTAACCTGAAACAAACTTCTAATTCCCGGGCCGCTTTGGATTGTGATCGGAGCTG
Source organism: Bryobacteraceae bacterium (assembly GCA_965214005.1). Classification (GTDB taxonomy): domain Bacteria; phylum Acidobacteriota; class Terriglobia; order Bryobacterales; family Bryobacteraceae; genus Bog-105. Next base: position 4,440,757 of record CBDCAQ010000014.1, on the reverse strand, counting down.
AGCACAAATATCGTTCAAAATCCGGCTTAATAGAAATAGTAGAGGCTCTAGTAGTTCAACTGGGTACTCAAGCTCAACTTCCTTTTTATAATTCGTTTCAGGCAACCAAAGTTTTAAAGGGCGCTGAAGAGTTCCTCGACTTAATTTCTGTAAATAGACTCCTGTTTGACCCATTCGGGCTGCAAGCCCAGCCTCTGGAAGATCGGCCAAATCGCCACAAGCTTTCAATCCCCAATTTCTGAATGTGATTAGGAGCTTTGGGTCGACAGATACATGGTGTCTAAATAAAACATCCAGAGGAAGTAAGGCAGTTTTCAGTCGTTCCTCGCCTGGTGTAACGAGCGTGACTCCGCCAATGTTGCGCGCCAGTAAGACAGCTGAATCCGGGTTAGCGGCAACAGCCAAATTTGCTTGTAGTTTCCGCTCGTATCCTTGTCGGCAAATCTCAGATGCAATCTGATGAGGAGAGCCCAACAATCTACGAAGCGAAGTAATTGAGAACACGACCGTATTAGGACAAGTCTGTTCCACGTTAGGCGAAAAAGTGAGCGCCAAATCCATTAGCGCTGCCCCTCGCTCAGCTTCCGGTAATCCGCCCGGCACAGAAACTAAAGGAGAATGCAAACAGGCGTACATTTTACGCAACAGCCTTAATAGAGAGTTCTTTGGGGACGGCTGCTGCGGCCCGGCGCACAACTGCACTTACATCAAGGCCCGTTAGTAGAAGTGACGGGTACTGTCCTGTCCACTGCGCACGTTTATGCTGAAGGTACAGGCTTGTGTTTGCGCACGATTTGGCTTGCGCTGTTTCTGCGCACACTAAAAAAATACTAGTCGTTTGTTCCACGGCCTTACGGAAGCGATGCCAATATGACAGCGGAATCCGATTTAGAATTTGTGCATTCGCTTCACATAAATCCAACAGAATAATTCCAAACCCACCGGCGTGCAAAAGCAAGTCGGCCGAACGCATGGCGTGCTCCGCGCTCCCCTGGCAGCGGACCCAGACAATCCGGCGCAAATCGACGGCCGCAGCTGCAGCAGATTCAGGATGAAAGCTGTCATATAAATCCACCACCGCGCAGAACTCCTTTTCTTGAGTTGCTTGCGCCAACATGTGAAGTACTGTGGATGTTCTACCCGACGAGCGTCGGCCTGTCACCTCTACGATTCCACCTCGCGGTATTCCATTCGCGAACACTTGTCTTAATTGAGGGGTTTCTAATTGTCCAAACCTAGACTCTTTACGCCTATTTATCACCAAGGAAGCTGGCTTCCACCGGGCGTCTACTAATAACGCCTGCTTTTCACAAACTCCTGTGTGGGAAACCAGCTTTTGTTGTTCAAGAATTGGAGTAGCTGCCACATGCCCAACCATCTTCGCCATTTGTTCGCCTACAGGCATTCTGCTCCATCATGCCCCGAAAATCAATAGCCTCCTTGCTGCGGCCCTCCTATCCCCGCAAATTTGGGCCAGAGTTGTTTAACTTGAGCATTCACCCTGGTTGCGACCAATCTGAACGTGTAGCCTTGATGCTGTAAGCAATGCAAAGTTCTTTTTTTCTGAGCACTACCCTAGTCAGCCTTCTGATCGTTGCTTTGGGGCCGAACTCGGTCGCTCGAGCCGCTGCTGATGCCCATCCTCCGGCTTCGGATCTCACTAGTTCCTATCAGAGGAACTACAACGCAACTGCCGTCGTTAGCGTCTTCGGTATTCGCATCTTCTCGCGTAATGGAGTTGGTGGCGGTCGCGCCCATTTAGATGAATCGGGTGCTGCCGCCAAGCGCCACGTGCATTTGGAATTTGTCGCTGGTTCTCAACCGGAGCGGGCCCACGGACTCAATCGCATGGGCTACATCGAAGAATCGGTCGAAGAGTTTAATGCTCAGCTACAAAACGCTGCTTATTTCGGCTTCATTACAGCCAACAGCGAAGAATCATTGGCACAGGCGAAAGCAGCCCTGAATAATAACGATAAGAAGGAAGCGCAGGTGCCCTATACGGCAGCCCGTGGGGAGGTCTCCCAAACCTCGGCACGCTATAACGTGTGTCACCTGCTAATGCCTTCTTCGCTTCGTTGGACTGCGGCTCTTGCGGCCAGCAAAGAAATTCGAACTAATTTTAAGACCGCGGGTCAGGACAAAAGCCTGACTCTCGATCAGCCTCTCGATACCTTTCTTTACGCGGTTGTGAGCGCTATTAGGTCAGACGCCAAAAATGGGCAGGTCAAGTTCCTTCACAATGGAAAGCTGTTTCAACTAATCACAGAGAAACGGGACGATCCTAAAACAGGTATTCATTTTATCGAAGCCGGTCTAGCATCCTCGTCACAGCAAATTCAGCAACTTAGCGGAATCATCCTTAACCTGTCCACGAACTCCAAAACCAGCTTTCATTTATGGTTTAACCATCAGGACGCAAATCCGCTTCCTCTCCGTTTTGAGTTCGACCCGAAGTCCTACCTCAAGCTCTCCTTTGAGGCTTTGCCTGTAGCTAAGTTAGTAAGTCAAAGTAAATGAACTTGCTCCTGCCCAGCTATGACCCGTAAAGTATAGCTATGGCAGACCAAGAAGTCCTAACTAACCAGCAGCAGATTCTCGAGAACCAAAAGCAAATTCTTGAGAACCAAGGAACCATCAAAGAGAACCAGGGAGAGATAAAGAGCAACCAAAACGCTCTTCATGAAATCTTAAAGAACCAGGATTCGATCCTTAAAAATCAGCAAGAGATCCTCGCACTGCTGAAAAAATAACATCTTCTAACCAATTGAGGGATACTCTTCAAACAACTTATGGACGAGTGCCCTCTTTAGTGAATCTGCTGTTTAATTCCGTAAACGGTTGTTTCTGGATTGTAATTTCGCCAGTCAAACCAGTAGTCTTTGATCACGTCAATGCGATCCAGGCAAGTTCCTTTGAGTTTTCCTGTAACGGCACAACCCTGAAAATTCCATTTACTGCCGCTCTCCGCATCCATAAGTACGATTTTGTTTGAGGTACCCGCATCAGTGTTCTCAAGCATACGATAGAACTGCGGCGTGGACGTCTCACCGGGAATGCGTTGCCGGAACACACGTACAGAGAGATTGTCAGAACCGACCACTAACAGAATCGGCTCGCTTCCGATGTGATCTTCAATCAACAGTTCCTTCAAAACGCTTGAGTGCAGAAAGGCGCGGCTTGCACCAAAAGCATGAATGCCTAGCATCAAATCTCGCGGCTTCAAACCCGCTTGCGCATAACTGATAACCGTAGGCGCCTTCGCCATCTTTACATCCCAATTTTGTGGCGCGTAATCCGGCGCATATTGAGGAACGTCGTTAAGCACTGTTCCGTCCGCCTGCTCCGACTTCCAGAGTTTGAAGGTTAATTCGTCTGCGTACACCAGAGACAAACGACGACCAGCCAAAGGTCCAGAGATTGCGAGCCCCGTAATCTGTTGCCAATAGGTTCCGGTTTGCTCATCACGCATCAAGAAATTTTGATTGTTGATGCCAGCTAGATGAAAACGCAGTTGAACTCCATCGACTACTCTTTGGAACACCAGACCGGTGTGACAGAGCGTTCAATAAGTTGCAACAAGTGGTATTCCTCCAACCACGTCGTTGACTATATGGTGATACGACATGATCCGAATCGGGTAAGCCCGAGCTGACCTGTTTAGGCGCACAGCAATAACCTCTTCGCCATCACCCAACTTCGACTTAGATGCAGAAGAGAAAGAGGTCCGATCTAGTGGATGGAACATGAGCTCATAAACATTCACGCGGGACAGTCCTGCAAATGCGATCAAAAGCACCGCACATACAGAAGCGACTACTTTCCGCCACATGTTTTGCGCTTGCTTCCAAGAGAAAAATGCAAGAACGGCGGCGGCTAAAACAAAGCTGATCTCAACCCACGGCCGGACGCCTAACACTGCCAAGGCTAAAGACAGTTCCCTTGGGCCCTGGTACCGAAAGGGCCGGATCACATAAAGCGGATAAGCAAGGACCAAGAAAGAAACGACTACGCACATTACTAGTCCGAGCAAAATCCGGACACCCGTCTTACGAGCAGAGCTTGACTCAATTCCTGTCATTAACATCTCTCGGCGAAGCATAACAGTTTTCAATCGGATCGCAATCCACCAAAAGATTGAGCAGGTTTCCAGCGATCGCTTACGCGTGGAGTCCAGCATCGGCCTTGCGGACCGGCCCTGAAAGAAATCAAGACGTCGTACGTTACACTCGGCTTTAATGCGGCGCTACACCGCCATTATTCTCGCGATCGTTTTCAGTTCCTTCACGGTGCTGCCCGTTTTCGTGAGTTCTGCTTTGTCAGCTGTGCCGGCGTGTTGCCGGAAAAATGGCAAGCATCACTGCATGCATGGCGACTCGTCGTCCTCAGATCCGGCACTTGCGGGTGTGAGGGAAACCTGCCCTAGGCTACATTCCACAGTAGCGGGTCACATAGAAGCGTTTGGAACAGCTGTCAATCTGACGGCCTTCGTCGGGATGGTCTGGCACTCAGACGTACTAATTTGCGATCACGCGCGCTGTCAAAATAATCGTTACCTGTCCGATCAAAAGCGCGGACCTCCGTCGCTCCTCTCCTCTTAGCGTCCTCAACTTCATAGCATCAACCTCTTATCAGGCTTAGTACGTTTAGGCTTGTTTAAGTTGTGTCCGTTCGCCCATCTGCTTTAGGTTTGTGCAACCGCAACATGAAACTTATAAATTTTAGACAGGTTTTGCTTATTTCTGCTTTGACACTAGCCGTCAGCCATTTTGCGGAGGCAGTCGTTCTCAACTCCATACGAGGCGTTGTTCACGATCCTGATCATCGACCCGTAGCCGGCGCAAGTGTCATTGTGAACTCAACAGGTTCGGACTTCAAGAAAAAGCTGACTACCGGTCAAGATGGCACGTTCGAAGTCGTAACTGTACCGACGGGCGAATATCATGTATCGGTTACGCGCGAGGGATTTCAGCCTTCTGTTCAGGACGTCGTCATCTCGTCTCGCGAGGCCCCGGTCCTGCATTTTCAGCTAGCCATCGGCCAAGCATCGGAAGTGGTCAACGTGGAAGATCAGTCTCTGACAGCAAGTCCGGACACAATGACACCGACCACGATTGTAAGTCGGAAAGAAATCCGTGAAACTCCGGGCGCAGATCTCACCAACAGTATGAACATGATCACCGACTACGTTCCCGGTGCTTGGATGACTCACGACCAATTACATGTAAGAGGTGGTCATCAAGTAACGTGGGCCATCGATGGCGTTCCTATTCCAAACACAAATATTGCCAGCAATGTCGGCCCACAAATCGATCCGAAAGACATCGATTATTTAGAAGCCCAACGCGGCGGCTACTCGACAGCTTATGGCGACCGGACTTATGGTGTCTTCAATGTAGTGCCCCGGACTGGTTTTGAACGGAACAACGAGGGCGAATTCTATTCGACTTACGGGTCCTTTAATCAAACCAACGATCAGGTCAACATCGGCAGTCATACCGAGAAGTTTGCCTACTTCGCCAGCATGAACGGAAATCGTAGCGATTATGGCTTATCAACTCCTGGTTCGAATGTCCTTCATGACCGAGTTTGGGGCTTAGGCGGAATGGGGACTCTCATCTACAATGCCGATCAGAATAATCAGATCCGGGTTGTAACGGCTGTGCGGCGCGATGATTACCAGATCCCGAACGACTCGATTGCCCAAGGCGCCGGTATTCGGGACGCCGAACGCGAACGAGACACACTCGTCAGCCTTTCCTGGGTACATACATTTGCGCCAAACATTCTTTTAACAACCTCGCCTTTCTTTCACTTCAACCGTGCTAATTATGATGGCGATCCGAATGACACGCCGATCAGCACGACCCAACATCAAGCCTCTCAATACGCAGGTGCCCAGCTAGCTTTTTCGGAAGTAACCAAAAAACATAACTTCGTTGCCGGCGTGTACGGCTTCGGACAACATGATTCGCAACTCATCGGCCTGGCAGCAAACGACGGGTCCGGGAACTCTGCACGTCAGAAGTCTAGTGCAATAGGGCAATTAGAGTCCTTATTTCTTGAAGATCAATACAAGGCGTCATCGTGGCTCACTCTTGTTGCAGGCGCTCGCCTTACTCATTTCGCCGGATTACTTTCCGAAAACGCTGCTGATCCGCGACTAGGCGGCTCAATGCGCATTCCGTACCTGCATTGGGTTCTGCGCGGTTTCTGGGGAATGTATTACCAGGCACCCCCACTATCTACTGTGAGTGGCCCACTTCTCGATTACGCCGTAACACAAGGCCTTGGCTTTATTCCCCTCCGTGGTGAGCGAGATCAGGAACATCAGTTCGGTCTTACCATCCCTCTCCGGCGCTGGTCGTTCGACATCAACAACTACCACCAGCGAGCGCGCAATTACTTTGACCACAATGCCATCGGAAATTCCAACGTCTTCTTCCCACTTACCATTGGTCACGCTCGCCTCTATGGTTGGGAAGTCGCCATCCGTTCCCCTCAGCTGTTGCATCGTGGAGAAGTGTACGTCGCTTATGCCTACGCTCATGCTGAAGCTGCTGGTGCGATCTCGGGTGGACTGACTGACTTTTCTCCGCCAGACAATGGTTACTTTTTACTCGATCACGATCAGCGTCATACTTTGCATGCCGGCTTTAACTTTAACTTGCCTTATCAAGTAACAGCGGGCGGCAACTTATATTACGGGTCCGGATTCACAGACGGTTCACTCGACTACGCTGGCCACCTGCAAGAGCATACAACGTCGGACTTATCAATCGGAAAGACTTTTGCTGATCGCTTCACTGTTTCCGTAACTGCTCTAAATGTGACTAATCGGCGGTTCCTCCTGGATAATAGCTTTACGTTCGGCGGAACCCACTATGCCGATCCACGACAAATCTACGCTCAGATTCGCTATCGGTTCCACTTCTGAAATTGCTCAGGCTACCATCCATGAATGCCCGAAGGTAATGAGATCCATCGTCACAGCGACCGTCATGCCGAAATGTTTGTCGGCCATACGGTCAGCGTGGACGCACCAAACGGACGCTTTGAGGATGGCGCCAAGCTCCTAAACCGCCGTAAGCTCCGTTCGGTTGAAGCCTTCGGCAAGCATCTCTTCTACGACTTCGGCAAAGATCGGCAGCTTCATATCCACCTTGGCCTTTATGGGAAATTTCGTGAGGGCGAATTACCGTTCCCGGAAGTTAGGGGTGCGCTGCGCCTCCGTATTTCAAATGCACGTCACTGGATTGAGCTACGTGGCCCTACAGACTGCACGGTCTTCGATCAGCAAGCCCGTGATATCCTGCTTGCTCGCATCGGGCCTGATCCGCTGCGTCCGGACGCACGATCAGAGGTTGCAATAGCTCGCATTGGGAAGAGTCGCACGCCAATCGGAGCTCTTTTGATGGATCAATCCGTGATCAGCGGACTGGGCAACATCTTTCGCGCCGAGGTTTTATTTCGGGCCAGACTGAATCCGTTTCTCCCCGGCAACACCTTGAGTACCAAAATTCTGCGCGCAATCTGGAACGATGCAGGGGTCTTGATGCGGGCTGCGATGACAGATCGCCGCATCGTAACCACAAGTCCAGAGGACCGTCCCCATCCGAAAGGCAAAGCTAGGCGGTTCGAAACTCACTACGTCTATCGCCGGAGGGCTCTGCCCTGTTTCATCTGCCGAACGCCCATCCTGCTTCGTGAATTTGTCGGCCGCAAACTCTATTGGTGCCCCGTTTGCCAGTCAGAAGAGGCCACCCGTGAAAAGTGAGACTCACCCGTTTTTAATACCAGCTTTTCTAAAGACAGCCAGTGATGCTTCCAGTCCCATCTTGGCGGCCCGCTCTGGTGTTTCGTTGTCCATACGACCGAAGACTTCAATACTAAGTGCATCCTTGTAGCCTATTTGTTGGAGCGCCCGCAAGAATCCAACCAGATCGATCACGCCTTCCCCAGGCAGCAATCTCTGGTCATCACGTATCTGGCCTGCAGGCAAATTCGGCGAATCATTGAAATGTACGTGAACAATCCGGTCCCGCCCGGCGTCGACAATATCCTGTGTTGTTGCTCCTGCATGGTGCCAATGCCATGAATCGAGCTGCAAACCCACATTAGGCCCACACTCTTTGGCAAATGCCAACATTTCGGGCATGCGCCAGATGAACTCGTACCGGAACTGTTTCCTGATGTGTAATGGACCAAGGAACTCTAACCCTAGCCGGACCCCATGCTGCGCCAGAATGGCCGCACTCGCCTGAAAACGCTTCTTGTAAGTTGCGCGTAAGTCCTCCTTCGGCGTATCACTCGAGGAAAGAATGTAAGTCATCATACGCGGGCAGCCGATCGCTGCCGCGAATTGAGCCGCCTTGTCCAAGTCAGCTACAGACTTTTCGAAAGTGGCGTCGTCTTTTCTAAAGTTAACCGGGAAGTCCAGCACTGCCGGACGTATGGACAGCTTACGCAGTAACGTGCTTGTAGTTTCAGCCCCCTGGGTCATCGCTGGCCCCAGCATGACGTCAGTGCCTGAATAGCCCGTTTTTGCTGCCAACTCCGCGAACTCTGGCCACCGGACGCGATTGTGCACCAATACACTATTGAGTGCTAAAAACATCACAGTATTGCGGCTCTCCGTTTGCGCATCCAGAAGCCGGGTAGACGTTCCCAGCGCCACTCCGGCCAGCGTCTTCATCATGCTTCGCCTGCTTCGTCTAGGTAGTCCTGCTTTGTCAGTCATCATTTCTAGTGTCTAACTATAATCCCTCTCAATATTTTGAATATCCGGTGTTTCTACCTACTAACCTCAGGCAAGGTCAAACTGTCTTATAGATGCGAGGCGCCCGTCTCGTTAGAACAATGGCTGGAATATTACGAGCGATCTTTGGATATTACTTTCTAGTATTTATGATGCGCATTGCTGGCCGTCGCCCGGGCAAGCAGATGACGCCGATGGAATTTGTACTGGTGTTCTTTAGCGGTGGCCTTACGTTGACCACGGTGGTCGGCAATGATCGTTCTCTCACGAATGCTCTTTGCCAGATCACGGCAATCGCAGGCGCTCACTACCTCCTGACCTGGTTACGCGAAATCTCTCCAGCTTTTGGCAGGGTGGTCGACGGGACGCCTTTGGTTCTGCTCGAAAAAGGTCAGTGGCATGTGGAAGCCATGAGAGATCTGCAGATACAGGATGACGATGTCATGGCAATGGCTCGTGACAAAGGCCTGAAGACGCTAGACCAGATCGACTACGCCATACTCGAGCGCAATGGCGAAATCAGCATCATTGAAAAATCAGACGAGGAACCCGACTAAGGAATGCTATGCCTGCCTATTCCGAAACTAAGCCAATTGAGGATACAGTCTCTAAGGTCAACGATGAGATAGCAGTCGGATCGGACCCAGAGTTTCAACGCCACTGGTCGCGGTTCGAAAATGGAGTTTGGATTTTCTTCGCCCTATTCGTCTTGGCTGACCTGGCTGGCTGCTTCGGTCGGGGCCCTCTCGCCAAGGCTCAAGCTCAGACCAAAGACGGAACGCTTCATGTCAACTACGAGCGGATTGAGCGATTTAGTACTCCCTCAGTCATAACGGTCGAGTTCGATCCATCGGCTATCAGAGGCGGAAAAATTCAATTGTGGGTTAGCGAAGATCTAGTAAAGCCGCTTGGCAACCAGCGCGTCGTGCCTCAACCCGTTTCCTCTTCATTGGGTAACGGCGGGATACTCTACACCTTCCTCGCTCATGGAGATCACTCATCGGTCGAGTTTGCGCTCGAACCCTCTGCCCCCGGTATCGACCAACTTACATTCCGCGGCGTCAGCGGCGAAGAATTGAAGCTGAAAATCTACGTCGTGCCTTAGTCGGCTATCTATATGTACACAGTCGTTCATGCAATCGTAGGTTACTTATTTCTCCTGTTAATTGTTCGTGTCCTTTCTCGACGACCTGGAGCACAGATGACACCGTTTGAGTTTGTCCTCATTTTTCTTATGGGCGGCGTCATTATCCTCGCCACGGCCGGGGACGACAGGTCGATGACCAACTGCTTCGGCGGAGTCATCACGATCGGTTTGATGCATCGGACTGTTTTCGTGGTGAAACAGCGATATCCCCGGCTAGGGGCTATCATCGACGGAACACCGATCCTTCTCCTTGAGAATGGACAATGGCAGACCAACGATATGCGGAAGGCACGCGTTCAGGACACCGATGTGATGGCATCGGCTCGTACTAAGGGCGTAAAAACGCTGGACCAGATCCAGTACGCAATTCTTGAGCGGAACGGCGCTATTAGCATCATCCAAAAAGAGGATGAAAACTAGCTGCCCTATCAACTGGTCGTATAACTAGGCTGCATTATTTGCTACTAGGCATCTAACGTCCAGGTTAAACATTAAGGACCACGGATGGCACAACAAACTATTCAAGACCCCAAGACTACTGATCCAAGGTCGCAAGGACCTAAGCCGGATGAAAGCAAGCATCAGGAAAAGATTCCCCATCCTGGTTTGACCGAAGACATGGTTACTAAGCCCGACCATGGTGAAGAAAGCTACAAGGGCCTCGGTCGTCTGACGGGCAAGTCTGCTCTGATTACTGGCGGTGATAGCGGAATCGGTCGTGCTGTTGCTATTGCATTTGCTCGCGAAGGTGCTGACATTGCGCTCAGCTACTTGCCGGATGAGGAGGAAGATGCAATCGAAACCGCAAGCTGGATCGAAAAAGCTGGGCGGAAAGCCATTAAGATTCCGGGCGACATTCAGGAGGAACAGCATTGCAAAAAGCTGATTGAGGAAACGGTTTCGAAGCTCGGTAAAATCGACTTACTAATCAACGTCGCGGCTTACCAGATGACTCACGACAAAGTTGAAGAGTTTTCCACTGAGGAGTTTGACAGGACCTTCCGGACCAATGTCTATGCGTTATTTTGGTTATGCCGCGCGGCGATTCCGCAGATGAAGCCCGGTAGCGCCATTGTCAATACGGCTTCTATCCAAGCTCTCAATCCTAGCCCCAACCTGCTTCCATATGCAGCGACTAAGGCTGCGATTGCCAACTTCACAAAGGGCCTTTCCCAACTTGCCATGAAGGAAGGTATCCGCGTTAACGCCGTCGCACCTGGCCCTGTCTGGACACCCTTAATCCCCGCTACCATGCCTGAGGAAAAGGTGAAGCAGTTTGGAAAGACTACGTCATTCGAACGCGCTGCACAGCCGGTAGAGATCGCTCCATTGTATGTGTTTCTTGCCTCCAATGAGGCACGGTTTGTCACAGGAGAATTGTTAGGCGTGACTGGTGGCCAGACACCGCTCTAGAAGCTTAGTTACCCAGGAGGGTCAGGATGCCCCGCAGTGGTATCCTAACCCACTCCGGTCGATTATTTAGCTCGTAGCCAACCTCATATAAAGCTTTCTGAACTAAGAACAGGTCGAATACTTGTTTTCGCTCTTCTGGTGATGACGGGACGAAGCAACCGCTAGCGGTCTTGAAGTAACTTTGCAAGTAAGCACCACTGACTACCGCTGTCCAGTAAGCCGCTTCTGCTTCTAGCCTCGGCAGAGTATCTGCGCTAGCGGCCACCCCGGGAACTTGACCAAACAGGCTGGCATATGCTGCATACTGAAATGATCGAGCCATCCCTGCCACATCACGCATTGCTAACCTTTTTTTCCTGCGTTCTGCTAGCGACCGTGCGGGCTCCCCTTCGTAGTCGATGATCAAGAAATTTGTTCCCGTGTATAAGACCTGACCAAGGTGGTAATCGCCATGATGCCGGACTTTGCAGGCGTTCACGGGGTTACTTAGTAATGAATCGAAGCTCTGTCGAATCCTTGTTTCGGAAGCTAATACCTGGTCCGCCTCCTGCGCCGCAACACCAGTGAGTTTAGATCGCTGCTGTCGTAACAGCGAGAGTATTTCGTCCACCTGCGCGATAAGATCGCTGCGCAAATCCCGTGAATCAGCTTCAGTGAAAGGCTCTGGCTCAAACTCAGCGATGGTGCTACTTGCTGAGAGTGCCTGATGCATCTGAGCCGTACGCTCACCCAAGGTTTGAGCCGACTGTAGATAGCCTCCAATCCGGCTCTCTGCATCCAGCAACAAAGGACTGCCTATAAGAGAGAATGGATGATAATTCTCGAGTTTGGGGGTAGGTTCGTTGCTCGCTTGCACGCGTTGAAAGTGCTCGCCGAGCGACTCGATTGTATATTTCCAGGCATCGCCCTTGTTGGACACAAATCGTTGCAGAATGCCCAAGTAGACCGGATCACGTCCGGGTAATTCATAACGCAGTGCGCCGTGAACGGAGGGTGAATGCTTGAACTCCTGCTCAGTTAGATACATCCCAATTTCGATGTCGGGATTTATACCTTCTTCTAACTTGCGGAACAGTTTCAAAATAAACTGGTCGCCATAAATAACGGAAGTGTTGCTTTGCTCAGCCCGAGAAACTTTCGGCTCTAACGACCCTACTGCCTCACGCATCTCATCAACAAAGGCTTTAGTTCGGCTAGCAACTAACTCGCCTGTGGCTCCAGGGATTCTGAGTTCGCCGGCAACGGTTGAGAGCAGAGCCTTGGTGAATTCTCTATTCGTGAAGGCATCATAAAGAACACCAAGACGCGTTCCGTCTTCTACGAGTCTTGCAACAATCGAGCCTTGTCCTCCATCTTCAACGGCGTCCGCCAAACTGCCAGTAGCTTCCGAAAGCGCCAGTACATAGGTTTGCGGGTTGCCCTCTATGTATTCGATGTTCAGCAGGATAATCTTCGTAAGCTGCTCTTCAAACGAGAAAACGTTCTCGACATGAGTTGACTGAATGGTCCGCGTCTTGTCGCGGTACCAGCGTTGTCTCACGAGAAATTCGGCTAACATGCCCGCTAGCGCCTGCGACGACCCGTCTGCTCCTAAGCGATTCCAGCTCAGCAGCGGGAATGAAGGGAGATTAGTAACGTCCTCTTGGCCAGTCGTTTTTCGCTCGGTTGAGATCATATTGACTTACATCCCGTCTGTCACAGTTAAGAGCCTACTTTAATGCCGAATTAGGAAAATGTGTGCCGGCAGCCGATATGGATTTAGCTCCACATAGTTTCTCGGTCCAAACCACGTGTATTGTGCGTCAGTTATAAGATCATGGACTTGAAAGGGCCGTCCGTCGGGAATCCCTAGAAGATCCAGTGATAAGTTCACGAAACCAGCCCGCGTGTTAGAGGTATCTAGATTGACTACAACAAGGATCCGATTCGTTCCATCTTCAGACTGCTTGCTGTAGCAAATCAGTTGGTCACTGTCGACAGCGTGGAATTCAATACTACGGTCATTGTGCAAGGCCGAGTTGTCACGTCGTATTTGATTGATGGTTGCGATCAACGGTCGCAGGCTATCCGGTCTGTCCAGATCCCAGTGCCGGATTTCGTACTTCTCTGAATTGAGGTATTCTTCGCTCCCGGGTTTCGCCGGCCGGCTTTCCATTAGCTCGAATGCTGGTCCATAAATACCGTAGTTTGCGCCGAGAGTGGCCGCTAAGATCAAGCGCTGCATGAACCCCGGCCGGCCCCTCGTCTGCAGAAACTCGTTCAAGATATCGGGCGTATTAGGCCATTGATTCGGCCGAAAGAACTCACTGACCTCAGTCTTCGTCAGTTCCGTTAAGTAAGTCGTTAGATCTAACTTATCCAGACGCCAAGGAAAATAGGTATAACTCTGGCTGAAACCTAACTTCGCCAGCCGATACATGACCTTGGGTCTAGTGAACGCCTCTGACAAGAACAACACATCGGGATACTGCCTTTTTATTTCGGTAATCGCCCATTCCCAGAAGGGAAAGGCCTTGGTATGCGGATTATCTACACGAAAGATTCGAACGCCCTGTTCGGCCCAGTAGATAAAAACGCTCCTCAGCTCTTCCCAGAGTTCATGCCAGCCCGAGCTTTCGAAGTTGAATGGGTAAATATCCTGATACTTCTTGGGCGGGTTTTCCGCATACTGGATGGTTCCGTCCGGTCGATTCAGAAACCACTCTTCGTGGTCCTTCACATAGGGATGATCAGGCGAGACTTGAAATGCAATGTCGAGGGCAACTTGCAGGCCCAATGTTTGTGCGCGTTGAACCAAGGTTTTAAAGTCGTCGAGCGTTCCTAACTCCGAATGTATGCTCTTGTGACCGCCTTCAACACCTCCAATGGCCCAAGGACTGCCTGAATCGCCGGGCTGGGCCTCGGTCGTATTGTTTTTGCCCTTTCGAAACTGAACGCCGATCGGATGAATTGGCGGGAAGTAAACAACATCAAAGCCCATCCCTGCCACATAGTCGAGCCGCTTTGTCGCATCGGCAAACGTGCCGTGCTGCCCGGATTCGCTGGCCGCCGAACGCGGGAAAAATTCGTACCAGCTGCTGAATCGAGCCCGGTAAGGATCGACAATCAGTTCCAATTCCTTCTCATACGTGGTCGCAAATTGCCGGTCCGGCAAACGCAGCATCAGTTGTACAAGAGCGTTGCTGATGGCAGTACCTCGCTTGTCCGCTTGCGTCCAGTCAGCTGAGCGTAATAATTCAGCCTGAGCTACGAGCCAATGGGCTTTGTCGCCGCCCACTCTTTGAGCTGCCTTCTCCAGATGTCCAGCGCCAATTTGATAATCAAGCGACGTGTCTCCGTCAGCCTTGATGCGCTTCAGCAGGTCACGATGCCAGGTCTGAAAGTGGTCGACCCACCCTCGCACTGTGTAACGATAACGGCCGAGTTCTGTCACAGGAAACTCAGCAAACCAACGGTCGTTAGTCATGGGCAGCATGCGGGCTTCTGACCAATTCTCCTCGCTGGGCCCCTTGAAAAATACAGCTGCGGCTACTGAATCGTGACCGTCTGTAAACACATCGGCTTCGACGCGAACAAGATCGCCGATTACGCGTTTTGCGGCAAATCGCCCGCCGTCCACTTCGGGTTTGACGCCTTCAATAATTACTCGTCGGCGGCCTTCGTCGGGTGTCGTCGTCATAGCTCCTATATTCACTAAGTTGGTTCTGGGCAAACCTGGGCCAGGGCGTCTTCTAAGGGACACCTTTTGAATGGACCCTTTTCTTTAAGCAAAGTTACTTGCGTTAGGAGATTACTATCCCAGATGTTTCACCAGTCGCCAGCATTAGCGGACGAGATTTTCGAAGACGTGTGACTCAGGCCAAGAGCAGTTTATCTGGCGTTATCGGAACATCGCGTACTCGCCGGCCGGTCGCATGGAACACTGCGTTGGCAATAGCGGCGCTCGCCCCCGTGATGCCAATCTCACCGATGCCTTTTGCACCGATTGGATTGATGTGCGGATCGTCTTCTTCGACCCAAAGAACATCAATGTCGGGCACGTCAGCGTTGACCGGTACATGATATTCGGCAAGGTTATTGTTAACCCAACGACCAAGCCGGTCGTCGATGACACCCTGTTCGTGAAGAGCAAATCCGATCGCCCAAACCATGCCGCCGATAAACTGACTTCGCGCCGTCTTGGCATTGAGAATGCGACCTGGGCCAAACACGCCGACCATTCGCGATACTTTGACCTGACCTAGATCCGCATCCACGCGTACTTCAGCAAATTGAGCACCGAAGGCGTACATGGAATAGCGCTCTTTCTCCTCACCCGGCTTGGCTGATGCTTCCGCTGCTAGGGATTGCTGCGGCATCCGTTTCAGCAACTGTTGCAGAGTCTCGCTCTTTGAGGAATCGCTGATAAGTGACAGCCGGCCGTCTGCGACGACGATGTCTTGGGAAGTTGCTCCGGAAAGGGGCGACCTGCGATCACTGATCGCTGCTTGAACTAATTTTTCCCGGAGCGCTTGGCCCACGTTGAAAACAGCCGATCCGGTGCTTGCCGCGGTTTGCGATCCGCCCGATACGGGCGTCTTTGGGAAATCTGTGTCGCCCAATCGAAACTTGACCCGACTGGCAGGAATCCCAAATGCATCAGCCGCGATCTGGGTCATGATTGTGTAAGTGCCGGTACCCACATCTTGCGTTCCGGCATCGACCAGCAGCGTACCATCTGATTGCAGCTTTGCCTTCGCAGAGGCAGGGCTGCGCTTGGTCGGATACTCTGCCGTAGCCATGCCCCAGCCGATCAGATACTTGCCGTCTCGCATAGATCGCGGCTCGAGCGACCGCCGGCTCCAGCCGAAACGCTCCGCTCCAACCCGATAGCATTCGCGAAGCGATTTGCTCGAAAACGGTTTCCCCTCTTCTGGATCCTTCTCAGCGTAGTTTTTCAGCCGCAGCGCCAAGGGATCCATCTTCAGCTCATACGCCAGATCGTCCATGGCACACTCCAGCGCATACGTGCCCGGTGCCTCACCCGGCGCTCTCATATACGAAGGAGTGCCGATGTCAGACTTCACGAGCCGGTGCGTTGTGCTGTTTGTTTCCGAGTTATACAACATTCGCGAGCACAAGCTGGCGGGCTCCACAAACTCGTCGAAAGTGGAGGTGTGGGTTAACGTATCGTGCCGAAGAGCCGTGATGGTCCCGTCTTGCTTCGCTGCAGCGGCGATTGTCTGATGCGTTTCGGTCCGGAAGCCAACGGGGCCGAACATTTGCATCCGCTCAAGTACCAGCTTGACGGGGCGTTTCACCTGCTTGGCGGCCATGATCGATAGGACGACATGGGACCAAGTCGGTCCTTTACTGCCAAATCCGCCACCTAGGAATGGTGAGATGACATGGACGTTTTCGGGCTTTAGAGCAAACAGTTTTGCAATCCGTTCGCGATCCGTGAAGACGCCCTGAGTCGCGTCGTAGACGGTCAAGTGTTCCGGGCTATCCCAGACTGCAATGGTCGCGTGGGGCTCCATTGCATTGTGGACCTGGTGCGGCGTCGAATACGTATGCTGCATTCTGACAGGGCCTGCCGCGAGTGCGCCGTCAATGTCGCCGCGCTTGCTATCAGTTGATTTTTCGCTGCTGCCCGCCTTCTTGGGAACGTGCGCTTCCGGCAGACCGGCCAATAAGTTTGTCCGATGCTTGGCGGTTTCGTATTCCACCCGAACTAAGCCGGCGGCATGACTGGCCTGTTCAAGTGTTTCGGCGACAACCATCGCTACAGGCTGGTTGTCATAGAACACCTGATCGTCTTGCAGAACCTGGACAACCCGATCGGCCGGCCCCTTTTGAGCATCACCAGGTTGACCTTGCGGCAGCTTGGGCGTGTTCAGATGTGTCATCACGGCCAGGACCCCAGGCACGCTCTCGGCAGACTTCGTGTCGATGGACGACACGCGGCCCTTGGCGATAGTGCTCGTTACCAGAAGCGCATGGACAACGTGCGGAATCTTATGCTCGGCGGCGTAAGTCGCCTGGCCAGTAACTTTCAACCTGCCGTCCACGCGACTAAGTGGTTTACCGACCGCGGCATTTCCAGATGCAATCTGTCGGTCGGTTGAACTTGTGTTTTGTTGTTCCATTATGCGGTCACCGTTTCGAGTGATCGAACAATCGCCCGTTTTGCCAGCTCTATTTTGAACGCGTTATCGTGGTAGCCCTTGGCATCCTTAAGTTCCACTTCCGCAGCGGAACGGAATAACTCTGGATCAGGCTTCTTACCGACTAAGATCTGCTCCGCTTTTGTGGCCCGCCAAGGCTTGTGAGCGACGCCACCTAAGGCCAGATGTACTTTCGCCAATGTCCCCTTCTCATCTAAGTCGGCGACGGCCGCTACCGATACTAAGGCAAAGGCGTAAGACTGGCGGTCTCTTACCTTCAAGTAATGTGACCGCTTGCCATAACTCATGCGCGGCAGGTCAATCGCCGTAATCATTTCTCCATGCTGTAGGTTTGTGTCGACGTTCGGAGTATTCCCGGGTAGGCGATGAAACTCGTTTATAGGAATCGATCGGGTACCCTTTGGTCCCTGAACCTGAACTATCACGCCCAGAGCCGATAAAGCCACGCACATGTCGCTGGGATGAGTTGCTATGCAGTCATCGCTCGCACCCAGAATGGCGTGTATGCGATTGTAACTGCGCAGTGCATCACACCCGCTACCTGGATCTCGTTTATTGCAGTGTGCGTAAGTCGGATCGTAGAAGTAGTAACAGCGGGTACGCTGTAGCAAGTTCCCGCCCATCGTGGCCATATTGCGTAACTGGGGAGAAGCGCCAGCCAAGATAGCTTGACTTAGGACAGGATAAGTCGAGCGAATCAGCGGATGGTTTGCTGCGTCGCTATTTCGAACCATGCTGCCGATCCGAACACCGCCCTCATGTTCCGTGATCTCCGTCAGCGGCACGCGATTGATATCGACCAATTGTGTGGCGTGCTCGGAACCCATTTTCAATAAGTCGATCAGGTTGGTACCGCCGCCTAGAAACTTGACTTCGGGACTTTGGGCAACAGCCGCGACCGCGCTGTTTACGTTGGTTGCCCTGATGTAAGTAAAAGGCTTCAAGCGCGGCCTCCCATTTGTTCGACTGCCCGAACTGCGGCCACTATGTTCGGGTATGCACCGCATCGGCAGATATTCCCGCTCATACGTTCGCGCACCTCTTCATTCGTGAGTTCGACGGACCCGATCCGGCTCAGATCGGCAGTGACTCCGCTGGCTTCGCCACGCTTCAATTCGTCTAGGAGGGCAACCGCGGACATGATCTGGCCCGGTGTGCAGTAGCCGCACTGGAAGCCGTCGTGTTCGATGAAGGCGGCCTGCATCGGGTGCAGTTCATCACCTTCGGCTAAACCTTCAATCGTGGTTATCTTTTCACCTTCCGCGGCCAATGCCAGGGTCAGGCACGAGTTCACGCGACGGCCGTTGACGAGGACTGTACACGCCCCGCACTGACCGTGATCGCAGCCCTTCTTTGTGCCGGTCATGTGAAGGTGTTCCCGCAACAGGTCAAGCACGGTCACACGAGGATCGATGGCCATCGTGTGTTTCTCGCCATTGATCGACAGCGTGCACCGGACAGTTGCAACGGGCCCGGCCGCGGTGTCAATTGATCCACCTGCGTCAGCTTCTAGCGGCAGGGTGGTCGCGATGCCACCGACCAGAACTACCGCCACAAACTCGCGACGCTTTATTGCCTCACTGCTACGTGGCGGCCGCGTTTCGTCGTTGTTCATATCTTTATTTTCCAAAGTTCAATTCAGGCGGAACGCACTAGTTCGTTTTCAATTGCTGATATACCTTCGGCGCGGGTGGTCTTGATAAGGCAGCGCAGCACCTCGGCAACGCTCCAAGCCTGGGCGCAACAGCCACGAGGAGTGTAGGGCGATTCGGCATCGAACACTTCGCTGATGGAACCGACACAGTCTTCATAAAGGTGCGCTCGGAATCCATCGAGGAAGCCGCGAGTCGTGGCAATGTCATCGGGGAATGCTCTGAGCCAAGCGTCAACAAAAGGTCCAATCAGCCAAGCCCAGACAGTGCCCTGATGGTAGGCCGCATCTCGCGTCTGCAGGTCGCCATCGTACTTGGCCTTATACTCCTTGCTGCCAGGAGCTAGTGATCGCAGACCTACGGGTGTCAATAAGCGAGCGCGAACAGCTTTTAGCACCGGCTCCCAGCGGTCGGGATCAAGTACGGGGTGATCAAGCGAGATCGAAAAGACTTGATTGGGTCGAAAAGACGCGTCAGGTCCACTGGTTTCTCCATCGATCACGTCGTACAAATAGCCATCCTCCGGATTCCAAAAGCGCGCATTAAAGGATGCGCGGCAGCGGGCTGCGTGCTCGGCAATACTGTCGGCTTCTGCTGTTCGGTTTTCATCCCGCAGCCAGCCTTCGACCAGACACAAGGCGTTATACCAGAGGGCGTTGATCTCGACAGCCTTACCGCGTCGAGGAGTGACTACCCAGTCATCGACCTTGGCGTCCATCCAAGTGAGCTGATAGCCTTCTTGTCCCTGGCTGAGCAATCCGTCATTAGGATCTACGTGGATGCCGAATAATGTTCCGCGCAGGTGATGGTCAACGATATCGACCAGCTTTGGCAGGATCTGGCGGAGCAGATGCGTGTCGTCTGTCGCATCAACGTATCGTTTTACAGCATGAAAGAACCATAGAGTGGCATCGGCCGTGTGATATAGCCCGTCATTCTTGCCCTCCGGAAACATGTTCGGGATTAGCCCGTCGCGCACATAGTGTGCGAAGGTACGGAGAATAAACCCGGCTTCCATCTCGCGCCCGGTTGTCAGCGTCAGACCTTCGAGGCTGATCATCGTGTCGCGGCCCCAGTCGGTGAACCAGTGATAGCCGGCGATCACTGTACGAATGTCATGGCCAGCCGCAATCGCGCGTGCCGTATCGGCTTTCCGCCCTGCAGGCGTGAATATGAATTGGTCGGCAGCCAGAACTAGCTCTCCACACAAGTCACTGCAGGCATCCGGGTGGGCTTCCTCTACTAGCCGGGTACGCCGCTCAAGCTCTGAATCCCATGCCTCCTGTGGCTCGAGCGCCCCAAGGACTTCCCAATCTTCAGCCGAGACAATGAGGGTCGCGTCTTGTCCCGGGCCGATTTCTGCGGTGATGAAGCCAGGACTCCAAAGGTCACCACGAGCCGCGTAGCCACGCCTTTGCTCAATCCGATAAACGATCTTTTCCGTCCGGCAACTATCGATAGTGAGTGTGCCGGTCTGCCCGGCCAACGTCAGGCGTAAGGGGGGAAACCCCGGAGCAACGATCTCGTGTTTCGGTCCGGATACTGTGATCGTGTAAGGTGCAGAGATGGCGACGTCAACGGGCGTTTCGTGCTGGCGGATGTTGACCGAGGGACGCAACTGCAAATGCGCCGTGCCTGAACCAGAGAGAATCCTATACCGGACATACGTTGTGTTCTGGCCGTGCGGCAGCAAGATGCGCTTCTCAACGGTAAGGTCGTCCAGCTGATACGTCCAGACAGGAAGACCGGACTCCAGGCGGAACTCCGTCAGGTAGTGACTGCCGCGTAACTGAATGGGTTCCCCCTCGCGTTCTTCGCCGCCCAGTTGGTAAGTGTCACCGTTTGGCAGAACAAAGTTTTCGACAATGTCATTCAGCATCATCGTGCGACCTAAAGGGGATGGCAACGCGGCGATCAAGTAGCCATGGAAACGCCGCGTAATCGCGCCGCCAATGGTTCCAGACGCATAGCCGCCTAGTCCATTGGTGACCAACCACTCCGTGTCGATCAGGTACGCCGACTCGGTATCTGTGAAGGGCGCCTTAGCGCTGTGACGAAAGATGTGATCCATCTCTTTTCACTGTAAACGCTAAATGCGCCGTGAACGATTAACTAGGTAGTCTTACATTCAATAACGGGCTGAAGGAGAACAGCGGCTTCGCCAGGAATGCGCCAGTTCTCCTCAGTATCGAGCGGTGGCGTGCCGCAGCCACCGTACTGCGGGTCCTCCGAGGACCACAGCTTTGACCAGAGCTTTCCGAGAGGCGGGGCTAGCAGTGGCTCGGGTGCCGGGTCAAAAAGAAGATCCTTGCCCAAGTTGATCAAGAGAAGCCGATCGTCTTTGAAACCGGGAGTAAAGTAGCGCAAGAGGAAACACTCAGGCGTCAGGACAGCGCCATCGATGCCACCTTCGCCCTGGCGCGAAATCACAGGATCGTCGCGACGGACCCGAAGCAGATCCCGATGGAAAGCATAAGCATCGGAGTGGCTTTCCACCTCTTTGTGATTGAGGCGGCACTGTTCAAAAGTGTCGATGGCACAGGGGTCGGCAAAGCACCCCTGCATTTCCTTAAGTTTCAGACCGCGCCACTGCCCCAAAAAGTCGGCACGACCATTGCTGATAATCTTGGCGAGCTCGGGCTTATGGTCAGCGAAGAATAAGAAGCGCGCCGAAGCGGCGAACTCCTGACCCTGGAAGAGCATGGGGGTGCCTGGGCCAAGCAGGGTCAATGCCGTCATGGCCTTTAGTTTTCCGGGTGACGTGAGTACGTGTAAGCGCTGGCCCCGAGCCGAGTTTGCCACCTGGTCGTGATTTTCGATAAACGTGACCATTGACTCGTGCGGCAGACCGAGTGCGGGTGTACCTCGGCGCTGCTTCTGCCATCGATAGCGTTGCCCTTGGAACAGGTAGCCATACTTCATACAGGAGAGTAGTTCCTGGGCGCTGCCGTTGTAGTCGGTGTAATATGCGTCGCTCTTGCCGGTCAATGCTACGACCGCAGTGTGGTGATAGTCATCGTTCCAGAGCGCGTCGAGGCCGTAACCACCTTCTCTTGTCGGCCTGATCAGCCGAGTTTCTTGCGGTTCATTTTCGCCGATTAAGATGATCCCGCGGGACCCTGCCGCCTCGCGGGCTGCGGCTGCGATCTCGGCCAGGATGTGCTTGTCGCAATCATCGTGGATGTCCTGGGTGGCGTCGAGTCGCAAGCCGTCCAGATGAAATTCACGGATCCAGTAAGCGGCGTTCTCGCGGAAGAATTCGCGGACCGGCTTGCTGTGAGCGGCATCGAAGTTGATGGCCACGCCCCAGTCGGTTGAGTACTTCTCGCTGAAGTAGTAGGGCGAAAACTTGGAAAGATAGTTGCCGTCAGGGCCCAAGTGGTTGTAAACAACATCAAGAATGACTGCTATTCCATGTGCGTGTGCCTGGTCTACGAACGCGCGCATGTCATCCGGTTCGCCATACAGCGCGGCGGGAGCGAAAAGAGCTACTCCGTCGTAACCCCAGCCGTACTTGCCGGGAAAATCTGCGATTGGCATAAGCTCAATGGTGGTGATGCCGGTCTCGCGAAGATACTCCAGCTTTTGCGCAGCGCCTTTCCAGGTGCCTTCGGGTGTAAAGGTACCCAGGTGCATCTCGTAAAGCACTTGTCCCTTCAGCTGGATTCCGCGCCACTTGGCATCGGTCCACTGAAAGCCTTGCGCATTGACCACTGCCGACCAGCTATGAGGACCGAAAGGTTGAAAGCGAGATGCCGGATCGGGATGCGCTTCCTGATTGTCGAGCAGGTACTTATAATGCATACCCTCGGTTAATCCGGCTCCGAGGCCTGAGAAGTAGCCTTCTTCTTCTTTGTCGAGCGGCAACGGCGGGCGCTCGTCTTTAAAAATGACGGAGATGGAGGAGTGTCCAGGTGCCCAGACTCTGAAGTGGACAGTGTTCCGGTCCGGCATCAGCTCTGGGCCAATTGGCGTGGCTCTTAAGGCAGTCGGTGTGGAAGTCGGCATGGGGCGTGCTGGCCAGATTACGCAGGTAGGATTACTGTAATCCTTGCCAAAGTATGACGGATTACTCAGGTCGTCCGCATCATCTTCTTTCACCTAGAGAACATTAAAATCGTCTACATGACCCTGCCTACATGACAAGTACGGCAGCACCGATAACGCCAGTGTGAGAACCAAGCTGAGCGAGCACGATTTCAGCAGAGCGGTAGCCCTCCATCGCCAGCCGGTTAACCTGGCTGCGGAGCTCGGTTTCGAGGAGGGCAAAGCTTTCCATAACACCACCACCGAGCGCGATGCGTTCGGGTGAGAACAGGTGCATGAGGTTGACCAGGCCCACAGCCAAATAGCGAGCTTCGTTCTGCATCAGCTCAAGGGCGAGAGAGTCGCCGCGTTCCGCTGCCTGCGCAACTTGATGAGCAGAAACTGGTCTGTTGTCGCCGATAGTTGTAATCAGCGTGGGGCGTCCCTCAGCAATGGCTATGGTTGCGAATTTAGCGAGGGTGGTTCCGGAAGCGAGCGCCTCCCAGCATCCGACGTGGCCGCAGGCGCAGACGGGACCTTGAGCAGCGATACTCATGTGACCAACTTCGGCTGCAAATCCGCCGCGTCCCAGCAAGAGTTGGCGATCAACGATAATCCCCCCGCCGATTCCGGTGCTGATAGTGACGTATATGAAGTGACGAGTGCCACGACCGCTACCGAATCGCCACTCGCCGAGAGCCGCGACATTGGCATCGTTGCCCAGTTCGACCCGCAGACCGAGCCGGTCGGCCAGAAGCGCGCGCAAGGGGACGTTGTACCACCCGGGCAGATTGGGCGGAGTCATGACGATTCCTTCGTCAGAATTCAAGGGCCCGGGTGAGCCGACGCCTACACCCAACAGTTCAGAATCGGGAAAGCCTTGTCGCACATGAGCGACGAGCGCAACCATTTGCGCGATGACGGCTGCGGGTCCCCCGACATGGTCGGTGCGGACTCGATCGTGACGAAGTACTTCGCCGGTGTCCCTCGTTACCAGAGCTGCGCGAAGGTCAGTGCCGCCGAGATCGATGCCGATAGCGTAGTTCATCCCAACTCCTCTGTCATGGTAGTGCGGGCATTACGGGATTAAGGGCTGAGCTGACTGGGGCGCGCTCCGGACTGCACCGGTACACGTTTCTGGCGAGCGGCAGCGGCTACTTTATCGTTGATCTTCAGCATGCGATCCAGGGCGAACACGCAGCCAGCAATTCTGTTCGATGGACGTGGACGGCAGCCATCGCGGGATAGACGGCAAAGTTCATCAGCTTCCTGCTGGGAGTCATACTACAGCACTTACTCTCTCTTGGGACGTGTATCTTCTATATACGCTCATGCAACGGGAACGTGTACCCGACCTTATCAACTGCTCGACCCGAAAGCGGCAGGTGGGCGGAGCCGTTCGATCTGACGCGGACCCGCACGTCCAAGAAGTCGCGCCACCATGACGGTTGATTGTGATTGTCGATCAATTAAGTAGCCTTTGGTGCTACGCTGAACTGTAAGTGCGTTCCATGAGCCATCTCCGCGAGCTGGAAGCGGAGAGTATACACATCTTCCGAGAGGTTGCCGCTGAGGCACAGCGACCGGTCATGCTGTACTCGATCGGGAAGGATTCGTCGGTGCTGCTGAGGCTGGCACAGAAGGCGTTTCACCCAGCGCCGATCCCGTTCCCTCTTCTTCACATAGATACGACTTACAAATTCCGCGAGATGATCGAGTTCCGTGACCGGTACACGAAGGAGCTCGGGGTCAACCTGATCGTGCACACGAACCGAGCAGCGATCAACGAAGGAGCGAATCCGTTTGCGTGGGGCACACAGCGGTGTTGTGGAGGGTTGAAGACTCAAGGACTGCTGGAGGGGCTCCGGGCGGGGGCGTTCGACGCTGCGATCGGCGGGGCACGGCGTGACGAGGAACGCTCGCGAGCAAAGGAACGGGTGTTTTCTTTCCGGGATACGCGGGGGCAGTGGGATCCGCGCAACCAGCGACCGGAGCTCTGGAACATATATAATACGCGCATCCAAGCGGAAGAGAGTTTGCGGGTGTTTCCGCTTTCGAACTGGACGGAACTGGACGTCTGGCACTACATACACGCGGAAAACATCCCGATTGTGCCGTTGTACTTAGCGCAGGAGCGGCCCATGTTGGTCCGAGGCGACACCCTGATGCCCGTAGAACAGCCGTTTATACCAAGAATGCCGGGTGAAGAACCGCGAATGATCAAGTGCCGAATGCGGTCGCTGGGCTGCAGCCCGTGCACGGGCGCGATTCGATCTGAAGCGGATACGGTGCCGAAGATCATCGAAGAGCTGGTGACCATGCGGCGGTCCGAACGGCAGAACCGGACGATTGACCACGATCAGGATGGATCGATGGAGATCAAAAAGCAGGAAGGATACTTCTAGGTGTCCTCGGCTGTGCTGGAACGGACAAACGAGTTCGACAATTTCCTCGAGCTGGAACAGCGGAAAGAGATGTTGCGGCTGACGACGGCCGGCAGCGTTGATGATGGAAAGTCTACGCTGATCGGGCGGCTGTTGTACGACTCCCGCAGCGTCTACGAGGATCAGCTGGAGTCGGTTGCGAAAGCGTCGGCAGGCCGGAACGCGGGTGCAATCGATTTTTCGCTCTTGACAGACGGGCTGCGCGCCGAGCGCGAGCAGGGCATCACGATCGACGTGGCGTATCGCTATTTCGCGACTCCAAAGCGCAAATTCATCATTGCTGACACGCCGGGACACGAGCAGTACACGCGCAACATGGTAACCGGTGCGTCCACGGCAGAGCTGGCTATCATCCTGATCGATGCCCGCAAGGGTGTGTTGCCGCAATCGAAGCGGCATGCGTACATTGCATCGCTGCTGGGGCTGCCGCATGTCGTGATCGCCGTCAACAAGATGGATCTTGTGGGTTACAGCCAGGCAGTATTTCAGCAAATCGAGACAGAGTTCCGGGCCTTCCTGGCTCGCTTTCAGTCGCTGGAACCATATTTTCTGCCTATCAGTGCCCTGGCTGGGGATAACGTGGTCGAGCCCAGCTCGCACATGCCGTGGTTTGCGGGCTTGCCGATGTTGAACTATCTCGAACAGGTGCCGGTGCACGGGCGTGTGTACGATGCTCCGTTTCGGTTCCCGGTGCAGAGGGTGGTGCGGCCGACCTTGGATTTTCGGGGCTATGCAGGTACTGTGTCGTCGGGCGGGATACACAAGGGTCAAAGTGTGACTGTATTGCCCGCGGGAACAAGCGCTCGGGTTGAATCGATTGTCACGTTTGATGGGGAGCAGGATTCTGCGGGAGCGGGTGAAGCGGTCACCCTGACACTGGACCGCGAGGTGGATGTAGCGCGCGGGGACGTACTGGCCGCGAGTAACAGGTTGCCCATGGTGGACACAGCTTTTGCGGCTACCCTGGTCTGGTTGAACGAGCAGCCGTTGCGACTGCGTTCGCGCTACAGACTGAAGCAGGCTGCACGGCAGGAGTGGGCTGAGGTTCGACGGCTGGAGCACCGGGTCAACATCAACACCTTGGACGAAGAAGCGGCGGGCACGTTGGAGATGAACGGGATCGGCGTGGTTGAGGTCTCGACTGCACGAGCTCTGGCGTTTGATTCTTATCGCGACAACCGAACTACGGGCAGCTTCATTCTGATTGACCCGGTCACGAACGCGACAGTTGCCGCGGGCATGGTAACTGGACCGGCTCAACACGATAAGGACGGCTATGCTACAGGACCGGTCACGGCGGCTGAACGGATTGTACGGCGCGGACATACCGGTTGCGTTGTGCGCCTGGGCGGAAGGACAGAGTTGGCTTGGCGATTGGAACGGCTGGTGTTTGAGCGGAACGCTTCGGTGGTGGTGCTGGCGGATGCGGACCCCGTGACAGAACAAGCGCTGATGAAAGCAGGGTTGCTGGTGGTTGTGACGGGGCACTCGGGCCAGCCGTTTGAGATTGAAACGGTAAGCGGCGGAATTAAACACGGCGAGAGTCTGCCGGTCGGCGACTCGGATGCTGCCAAGGCCATTGAAGGCATGCTGCTTCGAATGCAGGTTGTGCTTCCGACGGCGTTGAACGAGAGCGGCGAGGGTATCTAGATGGTGGGCATTTGAATGATGAGTGACGCGCGCGAGTTTGTCAGTCGAACATTGGCCGGTGCTGGCGCGCCGTGCCTGACGTGCAGTTTTCAGGCTGAGGACATGGTGGTGCTGCACCTGCTTATCGAGCAGAGGCCGGACATTCCGGTGCTGTTCCTTGAAACCGGATATCACTTTGCAGAGGTGTACCAGTATCGAGACAAAATGGCGGCGCGCTACGGGCTGAACCTGGTGAATGTGACGGCCAGCGAAACCTTGGCCCAGCATGAGGCGCAGCATGGACTGCTGCACCGGGTAGACCCGACAGCTTGCTGCAAGGTCCGCAAAGTGGGGCCGCTGTTCCGAGCCTTGGAAGGGTACGACACCTGGTACACAGGTCTGCGGCGAGTGCAATCGCCGACACGCGCGAACATGCTGGCTGAAGACGTGTTTCCATTGCCCACCGGTAAGCAGTTGCGCAAGTTGAGTCCGTTGGCGGACTGGACGGATAAGGATGTCTGGACCTATGCGCGCGTTCACGATATTCCGTTGCTGCCCTTGTATGATGCGGGGTACACCAGCGTGGGATGTGAGCCGTGCACCGCGCTGCCGACAGACGAGAACAACTTGCGGTCGGGTCGATGGGCGGGACGCAAGCTGGAATGCGGAATACACATTGCCGAAGCGCCGATCACGATAGCCGGTGCACAGGCACCGGCGGAACAAATAGCTGCGTTGAAGTAGACAGGCTGATCGACAGAGAGTTGGGGCAGCGTGGAATACGTTCTTGGATTTGTGATCGCAATGGCGATCTCGTTGACCGGCGTAGGCGCGGGGAGCATGACGACACCCCTGCTGATCTTGTTGCTGGGCGTTGCTCCGACTACGGCGGTTGGCACGGCGCTGACCTTTGGCGCAATCGTAAAGATCGTCTCGGTTCCGATGTATGCCGTCCGACGGCAAGTTAGTTTGCGAGTGCTGAGCCTGTTGCTGCTGGGCGGACTGCCGGGCGTCGTTGCCGGGTCGTTCCTCTTGGACAAGATGAGGCACGGGGCGTACCAGGGCGCACTGTACGCGGTGCTCGGATTGTTGATTGCGGCGACGGCGCTGTTCCATTTGCATCGGATGTTCCGGTCGAATTCACAGGTTGAGGGCAGAGACCGTTCGAGATGGTTACCCTGGCTGGCGCTGCCGATAGGCGCAGAAGTCGGATTTTCGTCCGCAGGCGCGGGGGCACTAGGATCACTGTTGCTGCTGAGCTTTACGAAGCTGACGGCGGCAGAGGTGATCGGCACCGATCTGTGTTTCGGGTTGGGAGTCTCCTTGGTGGGAAGTATGTTTCAGCTGGGAGCGGGGAACTACGACGGCGCGTTGCTGGCGAAGTTGGTTGTGGGCGGACTCCTGGGCGCGTTGACGGGTTCACTGCTGGCGGGGCACGTCCCGCAAAGGCCACTGCGAGTTGCGTTATTGATCATGCTGACGATTTTGGGCGGCCAACTTGCGTTCCATGGTCGGGGCCAGACGAACAGCCACACGACATTGCAAGCGGCTCGGCGGTAAGCGAGTCGGGCATGTCTGCGGGTGCGGTCACGGGAGTGTTGTGGCTCGTGGTCAATAGAACTACGGCCAGAACGATCGCGATCATGGCTAGAACCGAGATGGTGGAGATGGGTTCACGGGCAAGCAGCCAACCCAAAAGCACAGCAACGACCGGGTTGACAAAAGCGTAAGTGCTGGCTTTCGCGGGTGAAGTGTGAGCCAGCAAGTAGGTGTAAGCCGAAAACGCGGCAAGTGAACCGAAGCCCATCAAATAGAACCAGGCGAGAGCTGAACCCATAGTGATCCTGGTGAGGTGCAGCTGAGTCGCTTCGCCACGGAGAAGGCCGGCGAAGATCTGGAACGCTCCTCCGCAGAGCATGAGCATCCCGTTGGCAGTGGTTGCTGAAGCGGGTGCGGGTGCGGTTGTTGAATAGAGCGACCCGAGGCCCCAAGTAAAAGCTCCAAAGAGAACGAGCATGCTGCCGATAAGGTTGAAGGCGGGCTCCGGCCCGTTCACGACACTGAGGTCGGGAGCGACGAGCAGGGCAACGCCGACGAAACCGATGAACAGCCCGAGAAGCTGAACGCGGGTAGGCGCCATACCGCCGGGGCGAGCCCACGCCAGGAGAACAAGCCAAAGCGGCTCGCTCGCAACTAGAAGTGCGGCAAGGCCGGAAGTTATGTGCTGCTCGGCAACGGTGACTGCGCCGTTTCCACAAAGGATCAGCAACAAACCGAGGATGGCAGCGGTACGCCAATGGATGAGCTTGGGGCGGTCGTGCTGGCGAAGTGTGCTCCAGGCTAGGAGAATGCCTCCTGCGACCAAGAAGCGAGTTCCGGCCATGAGGAGCGGCGGGATGGACGCGATGGCGAAACGTATTCCGAGGTAGGTTGAGCCCCAGACCACGTAGACGACTGCAAAGGCGAGGATCAGGGGCCAACGTGCGCCGATGGACGAGGGGCGGCCGGGCTGCTGGTGCGATCTGGAGCCGGTCGCGTCAGAGATACGGTTTGTCTGAGGAATAGTACTCATTGTAGAGGTGGTCGGCTACTCTCCTTCCTATGTCCGGGAGGCAGTGAGCCGGTCGGGCCTGAATACTTTTGAGCGACATGGACCTGGGTCAAAAGAATCTCTAAGAGTTCACGGACGTCTTCGGCTTTGGCGGTGTAGGTCCTGATATTCTCGACCTTCGCGCGCGAGTTCGAGGCGGCCGTCGTACACGGCCTTATGTTGGTCCCGAGTCACGTGGTCCTTGCAGTATTTCTGTAGGACGGCGAGGGCGGCGAAAAGAACGCTCAGCGTTGGGAGACAGCGTCGGAACATGCCGCTGGGCTCGGAAGAGTAGCCATTGATTGTCGATGGCGTTCTGGATGAGGGAGTGAAGGATCTCGTCGGGTTCGAAGTGGAAGGTTCCGGGTTCGGTAAGGAGGGCTTCGGGCAGGATGAGCGCCGCGGGCGCATAGCGCTTGAACCAGATAGTACAGAGACGGTCATAGTCGGCCTGACTTTCGTCGCGGTTGATGATTTGGCGAGAGGAGCCGCTGTGGGCGCACGTTACCGCTGGAAGTGCGGTGGCCGGTGTAATGGTTGGTGGCTTCGGACTTTGGAGCGTCGATGTCGATTGATTCGTGTTCGGACATAGCGGCAACTTTCGGAGCGATTGTCCGATGTGCCTGTGCGGTCTCGCGGCCCGAAGGATGCTAGATATTGAAGCGATTAGTAGTTGACGAAAGAGAGGTCGGCGTGACTGCGGTTTACGGAGAAGCCCAGATGGCAAAAAACGAAACGAACTGGGTGGGGTAAACGAAGGGAGTATAGGCTACGGGCACGCTGAGGGATAAAAGGCGAAAAGTAAACTCCGTACTTCTCGCCTGACGCGTGGCGTGGACGACTGGGCTTCGCACATCCTCAACCCAAGCATCGCGATGGTGATAAGTTTGACTTTGTGCCCCAATTTGTGATCGAACGCGAGATGCCCGGTGTCGGCACGTTATCAGAGATTCAGATCCGCGACATCTCGCTCAAGTCCCTCGGCATCTTGAAGGAAATGGGGCCGCGGATTCAGTGGCTACACAGTTACGTCACCGAAGATAAGATCTACTGCGTATATTTAGCACCAGACGAGAACAGCATTCGGGAGCACGCCCGAAGGGCTGGAGTTCCGGCGGATCGTATTTCGGCAGTGCGGCGACTCATTGAAGCCGCTAAGCTGTAGCAGCCGAATCAGGCTCCCAAAGAGAGTATTGAATAGCGGTTTTCAGGCTCATCGCATGGCCCTCCGCCCAGACGTTTTTCCCCTCGGCTAGGCTAATCGACTTCCAGGCTGCGAGCAAAGTCTCATTCAGGTCGAATTGCTCGGCTCCATGCAGAGGAGCCCTGACCGACTCGCGTAACTGAGCTGCCGCGCCAGCGAGCGTCAGCGCCCGAGAGGCTTGTCCTTGAACCGCGGCCAGACAAGCCGAGCTTTCCAGTGCCCGTGCGATGCCACGACGGTTGCCGAGTCCCGCGAAGGTTTCCAAGGCTTCACGGCACGCCGCGTGCGCAGCGCAGTATTCGCCCAAGGCGCAATTGATGTAGGCCAAATCTGTCAAAGAACGCGCCGAACCCCAAGGGTCGCCGGCTTCCCGAAAAATTGAAAGCGCTCGTCGATACAGGCGTCGAGCACCAGCCATGTCTCCCTGCGCGCGCGCTATGTCGCCCTGCTGATTGATTGACCAGGCGCTTCCAGTGCTATCCCCGAGTTCCTCGAAAATCCCTTCCGCTTCACCAAGCGCCCTCAAGGCACGCGGATAGTCACCGCGAACTTTCACCACATTGGCAAGGTTATTGAGACAGCGCGCAATTGCCAGGCGATCGGACAGCAGGCGCCAGCAAGCGAGGCTTCGCTCAATGTAGATCTGGGCTGCGGAATAGTCGCCCTGATCTCGCGCCGACACAGCCAGACCGTTCCACGAGATAGCAATACCCGAGTCATCGCTCAGTTCTTGATAGAGGGTAAGGCCTTGACGCAGCACATGCTCGGCAGCTGAGTAGGCGCCTTGAGCGGCGGTTAGAGCGCCCAGAAAGTGCGAGAGCCTGGCCCGTTCTTTTCTGTAACCATTGCCCGCCAAGCGCAGAACTGTCTCGAGCCGAATCCGGCCCTCGGTCAGGTGTTCGCGCGTTTCCCAGAATCGAAATTGAGCCGCGCACAGACGCAGTGCCCAGTCCAGTTCGAGTGTTTGAAAGAGCCAATCGAGGGCAAAACGGAAATTATCGATTTCGACATCGCATTGCGTCAGCCACTGAGCTCGATCAGCCGGGTTCAGTTCCGGATTCCCTTCCTCGGCCAAGACGAGACAGTAGGCCGCGTGTGCACGCCGTGTTGCCGGCTGCTCACCGCTCTCAATCAGCCGCTCGAGGGCGTACTCGCGGATGGTTTCCAGCATTGTAAAACGTGGCTCCGCTTCGGCCCGGTCGACCAGTTGAACCAAATTTTTATCCACCAATGACGAAAGCCCTTCGAAGAGATCGACACCAAGGTCAAGACTGGTATTGCAGACCGCTTCTGCCGACTCTAATGTGCATCCACCGACGAATACCGAGAACCGGCGAAACAGTTTCTCCTCGGCGCTATTTAGAAGACCGTGACTCCAGTCAATGGTCTTGCGAAGCGTATGTTGGCGTTCCGGCAGGTCGAGCGCACCACCGGTGAGCAACTGCAGGCGGCTTTCGAGACGAGCAAGTATGGCTGGCGGCGACAATACTTTGGTTCGCGCGGCGGCCAGTTCGATTGCCAAAGGCAGTCCATCCAACCGCAAACAGATTTGCTGAACCACAGGTTCGATGTCTGGGGTGATTGCAAAATCAGGCCAGGCGGCCGCAGCGCGTTGAGCAAACAATTCGATAGCAGAGTTCTGTGCGAGCGGCTTCACAGGGAACTCGTGTTCACCGTAGACACGCAGGCACGAACGGCTTGTAACAAGAACCTTCAGCGATTGACACGCGTCAAGTGTTTCGGCTACTACGGTCGACGCTGACAGTACTTGTTCGAAGTTGTCAAGCAGAAGCAAGAAAGGTCCCGAATTCTTCAACCGATCACCGATGAGTTGGGGGATGGTGCGGTTGGCGACCTGCTTGATTTGGAGCGCATCTGCGAGGGCTGTTGCGACCATTTCTGGCTGCGAAATTGAAGCCAAGCCGATGAACTGAATGCCTGCCGTAAACCGGCCTTCAATGGCTTCAGCGACTGCGACCGCCAGCCGCGTTTTCCCGGCGCCCCCAGGACCAGTAAGGGTTACTAGCCGAACATTGGGTCGAAGTAAAAGGTCGGTGATATCTGCCAGTTGCAATTTTCTGCCGACCAGCGAAGTACGCGGGGTGGGTAGACTGCGGCGCGCATTCTCGATTTTCGTAGGGCGCAGGTCACCCGTGTCGGACAAGTCGAACGGATCAGATGTGGAGACAATA
Source organism: Bryobacteraceae bacterium (assembly GCA_965214005.1). Lineage (GTDB taxonomy): Bacteria > Acidobacteriota > Terriglobia > Bryobacterales > Bryobacteraceae > Bog-105. The sequence continues at coordinate 4,407,535 of CBDCAQ010000014.1, read as the reverse complement.
CCGGGCCACGGCGCCTTTTTGAGGACCTCGCCCGTAAACAAGTAGCCGCGCCGAGGAACAGTCTTAAACAACTGTTGATCGCGGTCTCCTAGCGCACGACGCAACTCGAGGGCACACTGTACCAGGGAATCGTCAGTTACGGCGCAATCGGGCCAAATGGCCTTCATCAACTCCTGCTTACCGATTAGCTGACCGGGACGTTCCACCAGGTATCTGAGAGTGTCGTATACCTTGGGCCGAAGCTTGATCTCCTCGCCGGCCTTGAGCACACACCCTCTTACCAGGTCGAGCGTGAACTCGCCGAATTGATAACTTAGAGGCGTCGCGTCCAAGCGGGTCCCCACTTCAGCAAGTCAAGCAGCTTGCACATTTAAAATTTTTGGCTTTTCTTTGGCGTTAGTTCGTTACTTCTCGTCTTGATGCTTGTTACTTTGCAGTTGCTGGGCGAGAGCTCAGCACTCATCCCTTGCGGAATTCTGACGGCAATCCAATATGAGCCGCTTTACAGAGCGGATTCTAGCAGAATATCGGCTCTAAAGAGAAGGCTGTCAGGAATAACCGCGACTCGATATGAGTACCGATTCGCAAAAGGAAGAAAGTTCATGAGTAATCAGATCTCCAATATCCATAGCAAAGGCGGGCGATTCGCGACTTATTTGCAGTATTCGATAGTCGCTCTCGCTTTCATGTCCGTTAGTACTTCTCGCGTCCTGGCGCAAGATGACCACACGCAAATGCCAAATCAGCAAGAACATGAAATGACCCCGGACCAGTTGCGTAAGGCGAACGCTTTGCTCACAGTGGTCCGGCAATCGACCGAACGCTTCAAGGATGTCGCGGTGGCTGAGGCCGAGGGGTATGCCCTTCAGTTCGGTTGTGTGAGCGGACCCGATTCGGGCGCGATGGGGCTCCATTATGTAAACGCGTCCTTAGTCAACAGCGGCGTGTTGGACGCGACTCGGCCGCAGATCGTGATCTATGAGCCGACTCCGGGTGGTCGGCTTCGATTAATCGGTGCGGACTATTTGCTTCTTGCCGACGCATGGAATGCGAAGCACTCGGGACCGCCTGAGCTAATGGGACAACTCTTTCACTACTGGGAAACCCCCAATCGTTTCGGACTCCCAGCCTTCTACACTCTGCATGTTTGGGCGTGGAAGGATAATCCAAACGGCGCGTTTGTGAACTGGCACCCCCACGTTTCGTGTCAGTCGTTCGCCGGCCAGAATCCCTAACCTTGCGACCAGGGCCGCGCAGGTTGGCGGCCCACGCGCAAACAGTAAGCACTCAAATCAACAAATTGTCGATGAAGCGCGGCGGTAAATCGGGCGCTTGTCACGAGGAGAAAAATTATGTCACTGCAGCAAGCTATTGCTGAGTTTCGAACGCAAATTCACGGGGCCGTGATCGAGCCGTCTGAGCCGGCCTACGAAGAAGCGAGGAAAGTCTATAACGGGATGATCGACCGCAGACCGCAATTGATTGTTATGTGTTCCGATGCAGCAGATGTGATGGCTGCTGTACGCATGGCGAAGGTCCATGAGCTGCGTGTCTCCATCCGCGGTGGCGGTCACAATGCGGCAGGGCTGGGTGTCTGCGATGAAGGGATGGTGATCGATGTATCCCGGATCAACTATGTCAGAGTCGATCCTGTCGCTCGAACTGTGCTCGTAGGCGCGGGCTGCAGGTGGAGCGATGTCGATCATGCAACACATGGATTCGGATTGGCCGTGCCTTCAGGTGTCGTCTCAAGCACGGGGGTGGCGGGCCTGACCCTGGGCGGAGGTATTGGACATCTAAGCCGAAAGTACGGCCTGACGATTGACAACCTTCTTTCAATCGATGCAGTGCTGGTTGACGGCAGCTTCGTTGTCGCAAATGCGGAGGAGAATCCCGACCTGTTCTGGGCCGTGCGCGGCGGCGGAGGAAACTTTTGCATAGTAACCTCATTCCTCTTTCAAGCGCACCCTGTTCATACTGTCTGCGCCGGCCCAATGCTCTGGCATTTAGAAGATGCCGCGGAGGTGATGAAGTGGTACCGCGAGTTCATCGTCACAGCGCCCGAAGAGATGAATGGATTTTTCGCCATGCTGACCGTGCCACCTGGGCCGCCTTTCCCCGAGGAACTCCACTTGCGGAAGATGTGCGGCATCGTCTGGTGCTATCTGGGAGCGACGGAACGGGCGAATGAGATGTTGCGGGCGATTCGCACCAATCGACCGCCGGCTTTTGAATTCTTCGTGCCGATGCCCTTTCCAATGCTCCAAGGGCTGTTCGATAGCATTTATCCTCCTGGTCTGCAGTGGTACTGGAAGTCTGATTTCTTCCGGGAGCTCAGCGACGCGGCGATCGAGAAGCACCTGGAGTTTGGGTCTGCGATGCCGACCTGGCAGTCCACCATGCACCTTTACCCGGTGAATGGAAAAGTGAATCGTGTAGGGCAAGCCGATAGCGCCTTCAGCTATCGCGATGTTGTCTGGAGCGAGGTGATTGTAGGAGTGGATCCTGATCCGTCAAACTGCGGGAAGGTCATCGATTGGGCCAGAGCTTATTATGATGCGCTGCATCAATTTGGCGCGGGGGGCGCTTACCTGAATTTTATGATGGAAGAGGGGGATGAGCGAATCCGGGCGACATACCAGGGCAATTACGATCGCCTGGTCGAGATAAAAGCAAAATATGACCCGGGGAACTTTCTTTCAGTGAATCAGAATATTCGCCCGGCAATGGCGTTGACAACAGGTTGAACGCCGAAGGCTTGGGATACGTCGCATTCCATACGGCAAAAGAGTACGCGTGTTGTTATCGACGTGACAGACTGAGAGCGCGAACAAACGCCCAGCAATTTGCGTAATCTACAAAGGAGACATATGCCGCAAAGTGCCACTGTGTCCAGCATTGGGCCGATTCATGCTCTGCTGGCCAATAAACGATATTTAGTCAATGATCTAGCTGAGAACGTGCTCCGCGTGGAAGAGGTTGAGAGCGGGATTTCGATGAGGGCCGTGCTCGAGGGCGAGATTCTGTTTCTGTCGCTCACGTGCGCGGTCACGCCGGCCGTTTCACTGACGTCAGCGGTGCTGCGCAAGATGCTTGCTGCTGACAACGGAATCTCGACGTCGCACTTTCAACTGATTGACACAGGAGACGGGAACGTCGCTGTGACGTTGAACAACTTTTGCAAGCTACAAGATCTAGGTCCGGATGATGAGGATGACATTCTTTCGTGCGTGAGCTTTCTGCTGGCTGATGTTCTTCATGCAAAAGAACTTCTCGCCGCCGATTTGCACGCTGCGTAAAAGGTCAGAATAGAGAGAAGACGAACATGGCATTCTTTTCAGATGTTTTCAACCGGGTTGGACGAGTGGCGCGCGGGCAGGTCAATGCGGGCGTAAGCAGTATTGAAGACGCGAATTTCGAGACCACGGTCCGGCAGACGATCGCGGACATGAAGGCTGAGCTCAATAAGGTAGTGCAGTCGTCGGCTATGGCGATGAGCAACTATAACCAGCTTGATGCCGAGTATCAGAAGTATGCGCGGCAGTCCAAGGATTGGAAAGACAGGGCTGGGCTTGCGCTGGATGCGGGCAACGAAGAATTGGCCAAGAAGGCGCTGGCGAAGAAGGCTGAGTCCGACAAGCAGGTTGCCTCGTTGCAGGCGGCGATCGATTCGGCGCGGCAGGCGAGCGAGTCGCTGAAGACGCAGGTCAGTGATTTGAAGCACAAGATTGAAGAAGGCGAGCGCACGGCTACGACCTTGGTGGCTCGGAAGAATGCCGCGTTAGCGCAGCGTAAAGTTTCGGAAGCGCTCGCGGGTGTGGGCAAGGCTGATAATGCGTTTGCACAGTTGTCCACTTTCGAAAGATCGGTGGCCAAGGAGGAGGCAACGGCGAAAGCCTTTAATCAATTAGCGGATGCTGGGAAGGATTCGAACTTAGAAGCAGAGTTCGCACAGTTGGAAAGTGGCGGCGTGGATGCGGAGCTGCAAGCGTTGAAGCGGGAACGTTTGCCGAAGGTCGAATTTGTGAAGGAACTTCCGTCAGCAAGCGGGCGGTAAACCATGTTTTTTGATAAGAAGCCTAGTCCGGCTGCAGTGCCGGATCTGGCGAATCTGAAAGTGACGGACGCATGGATTGGTGACGTGCTGTCTGTGACTGGTGTGGGTGCAGACTTCGGCGATCTCGACTTCACCGTGGACAGGCGCGATCAACTAGAAGCGGGAAGCCGGCGATGGGTTGAGCTGAGCGGCGCGTGGCGAGAGCGGCGCGTGTACCTGGAAGTGCATAACGATCAGGTGGTCGAAGTTTACGGCAACTTTGATGGTCGCAAGCTAACGCTCGATGAGATTGGCCTGTCGGAGCAGGACTTGGCTGACATCGATGCACGCCAGAACCCGAGTGATTTCTTCGACTACGACGGGAAGTTCTGGCTGTACCGATTCAGCCGGGAGACGGGCGTGTTTAGTGGCGGCAATACGACTGGCATGGGCTTTTACCATTGGCAATTTCAGGAGCAGGATGGGCGGCGATTCCTGAACATTCGGAAGTATCAAGGCGAGCCTTTCGCAGCGAGCATTTGGGCTCGGACCGAACCCGGTGACATCACCGTTTATCGGGGTGCGTGATGAACAAATCTAAGAGATTAATTGGGCCGCTTTTGGCGATAGCCATCCTGGCAGGTTGTGGGCGTGGGTTGCCGACGGCAGTGCGACGGGATATTAGCGTCGAAAGCGACAACCTTGAGACAGCTCAGCGGCGGGTCAAAGCATCGGAAGCGGCGTTGACCAGTCACTTGGCTGAGACGCCTGACCTATTTCATGGCACACCGGAAGAGGCGTCTTGGAAGGGAAATATCAGCCAGGCGAAAGCGGATCTGCAAGCATCCGAAACCGATGCGCGCGAGCTGGGCAGATTAGCTGAACGGGACCGGCCTGATGCGAATATCTCGAAGCTTCTGGCCGATGAACGGAGATTGCGAACTGACGCACTCCGGAAAGCGCAATTGGTTGATCAAGGCGTGGGTAAGTGGCTCGAGTATCGGCGCGACCCCGCGGCGTTTGTAGCCAAGATCGATCACGAACGCGACCAGATTCAGCGGTTTAATTTGACGCCTGTTGCGGAAGTAGTTCGCAAGGCGGAGCAAGATTGGCCAGCGAAGAAGGCAATCTTGGAGAGCCGGCTTTCGTCACTAACAGCGAGCACGAAGGTGGCAGAATCGGCAAAGCAGAGTACGCCCTCGACTTTGATTGCCGAGGAGGACTCACTCTCGCAGCAGGCGGCAAGTCTAAGCGGCCAGTCCAAACAGTTACAAAGTGAATGCGGGCAACTATACGATTCATGGGACAAGATACTTACGGATCTTGATCGTACCGAGTCTGGTCCGGACACGCTTTATCGCGAACGCATTGACACGGTGCGCACGCACTTCGTCGACGTTCCGTTGAAGAAAACTGAGACACGCAAAGCCGAACACTGGACCGATGTTTCGGAGGCGTCTTTTCATGCCGTTGAAGACGATATCGGCATGGCCATTGCACACAAAGATGCCGGTCAGTTCGATTCGGAAGCGCAGAATACGCCGCAGCCGCCCGGCTTCAGCTACGTTGCTTCGCCATCTGTTGGATCGAATCAGTATGGCTATTGGACACACAACGGTGGCCAGAGTGTATGGACGTTCTTGCCAGAATATTTGATCTTGCGCGAGCTGCTTTGGAACCACGATTACCGTCCGGTGATGGCAACCGAGTACAACGCTTATCGTGCGGCACAGAGTCGAGGGACGACTTACTATGGACGCGAGACGCCCAGTGCAGCTCCGAAGTACGGCACTCACGGAACGTTCACGCAATCGCACTACGCCGAGAGTCGGTATGTGCAGTCTGGCGGATTCAAGGGATCTGCCTACGCGTCGGGCGGGGCGGCCAGTTCAGGATCAAGTTGGCTGGGTAAATTGCACCCTACGCCGCAGTCGGGTCCTACAGCCGATTCGCTGAGCGGCAAGCGTTTCGGGCGACAGCCTAGTTCTACGCCGCTTGGTCAGCGCTTCGGACGGACGCCTAGCCCAAGACCTTCCGGACGCTCGTTCGGGCGACGACGGTAAGAATAAAGGGCGTGTACCCGAAGGCTAGTGGTTGCGCATCAGAGTGCCCATGAAAATACGCTGCGCCGCGGCCTTGTTTCTTGTGTTCATTGAAGGTGCGGGCTCGCAGGGCGTCGGCAATGATGAGCCGGTTACAATCCCACTGACGGTGCCTGCTGGCGTGCCGCTCCGCTTGTACCTAACCAAAGCCGTTCCGAAACGAGTGGGAGCACTGGTTCGGGCCAATGTACTTGGGCCTGTTTACGTTTTCGATCATGAGGTGATCCCGTCCGGAACGCAGGCGATTGGTTCTGTCATCCGCTGCGAGTCTGTGCCGAAATGGGAGCGCTTCAAGGCTGTAATGAACGGCGATTTCACTCCGCTCCGAGTTGCCCAAGTAGAATTTGTGACGCTAGTGCTGCCGGATGGGAGTAGCAGGCCGTTGAGTACAATTGCGAGCTCGGGCCTGAATTCCCTGTATCCGCTTCGGCCGCCGAAGCAATTGCGAGCAAGTCCGCAGAATCCTGGCAGGCTTGCCATAGGTAAACAGAAGATAAAAGACCAGGTGAATGCACAAGTCGATCGTCTGAGGAGCATTCCTGAGATGGTGAGGGGGCCGGACAAGAAAGAGTGGCTCTCTGATTTCTTATTATCCAAGTTGCCTTACCATCCGCAGCATGTACGCAATCGAACACGCTTCGATGCAGAACTTAGGGCACCGCTAGACTTTGGTTCGGAGAGACTGACGTCTGATTCTTTGAGCCTGCTGGGATCGCAGCCTGGTGCTGACAGCGTTGTTCATGCCCGGCTTCTTACGCCGCTCAATTCCGAGAACTCAGTGCGGGGTCAAAAGGTTGAAGCCGTCTTAGCTGACCCTTTGTTTTCGGCCGATCGCAAAGTGATTCTGCCAGAAGGCACTCATGTGGAAGGCTCTGTAGTTCGAGCTAAGAAAGCCGGGTGGTTTCATCACGGGGGCCAACTTCGGTTTACCTTCCAACAGGTCGAGCTAGCGCAATTACCAAGTACAGCAGAAAAGAGAGTGACGCCTTCTGCTAATACTGCCTTACAACCTAGAGACGAGAAGGCCATGCAGTTTCGAACGCAAGGCACGCTATCGGCGGCTGAGGGCAGCAATGCGCCCGTCAAAATCGACAGTGAAGGCGGCATAAAGGCAACCGAATCGAAGACTCGTTTTCTTGGAACAGCATTGGCATTATTGGTTGCTCGCAGCGCCGCAGATAATGATCCAATCCGTTCACACACTGGGGCCATCACAGGGCATAGCCAGAATGTCGGCGGTCGAACTTTGGGGGGCGGCATGGGATTCGGATTGCTAGGCTCGATCGCGGCGCAGAGTTCTCGGAATGTTGGTGCGGGGTTGGGCTACTACGGTTTAGCTTGGTCGTTGTATTCTACTGTGATTGCGCGCGGTGCGGAAGTCCGATTCAACACGAATGCGGTTATGGACATCAGCTTCAGTGGGCGGAAGAGTTCGGCTTCCCCGGCACACTGAACGCTAGCTCCAGCCTGCCGCGTCATTAGAGTACCTTCAAGATTCGGTTCCACCGTTTTCGCTCGAGTGAGATGGTTCTCGTTCCGTGGGCATCTTGCGGCACTTCGGAATCGTAAATAAAAGAGGGCTTTCCGATGATGTCGGATGGGTCCAAAAAGCCCCAGTAGCGGCTATCGAGCGAGTTGTCGCGATTGTCTCCGAGTACGAAATACTTGGCCTGGGGAACGACTACTTCGCCATTTGAGACGTGATTTGTAAACATGTCCTCGGCGGCGATGATCCCGCCTGCGCTGGGAGGCTTAAAGGTGAAATTAGTTAGCGCGCCGGGGAAGTCGTTACGATACTCACTACTTGCAGTGGAGTTATGAACAACATAAGGTTCGATCAGGGCAACTTCATTTCGGTAGACAACCCTAGACGTAATTCGGACGTGGTCTCCCGGCAAGCCGATGACGCGCTTTACGTGCATCTGCCGCCTATCAAACGGGTACCGGAAGACAATGATATCCCCGGGTGCCGGGATGACGCGAGGAAACGTTCTAACCATTATGCGATCGCCGACCAAAAGGGTGTTCTCCATCGAACTCGTCGGGATCACAAATGCCTGGAAAAAGAAAAATGGAAGGGTAGAAAGGCCAGAGGCTACGATCCAAGGAAACATCCAGCCCTTTCTTGCGCCGGACCTAGCGAGCGACCTGCCGGCGAGAAAGAAAAAAACGGCCAAGGCAAAGTCGAAGATGATTAGAGTTGCAACTTTGCCGGTGGGAATGGCTGATGACCTGAGTAAGAGCAGCGGCGTAATTGCTGTTTGAGCAATTAGGAAAAGAGCCAAGCCGTAGGCGCCCCAGACTCGTTGTCGGAGAATACTGATACCTGCCGTTGCGGGTACTACCGCGACGAGGCCAAGTACTACGATGTGAAAAGCCAACAACAAGCTGGCTGCAGTCCACAAGAATGCAACAACAACGGCAGCGACGGCCAGCTTGGGAAGTCTCGCGTTGGGTTGGTCCACATTCAACGGCATAGATGCCAAGATTACTCGATAGCTGTTGGGTGTTTCTTATTAAACCAAATATTTCGATCACTTATGACCGGGAAGTGACTTGTATTGACGAATCTCGAATACGATTGCGACTAGTTTTCCGCTAGGGTCAGAGGTGACAGAAGAAGCAGCATAGTCATTGTCACGCCCCATTTCCTGGAGGCATTTCTCGAGTTTCTTCGAGTAGAAGGTTAGCGCGTTTTCAGTGGGCGGCAAGTCCCGTGTGAAGATCGGGTCCGCCTTCTGCAATGCCGTCCATAAGGCGTTTTCCTCCACTGCAGGCTCGATTGTGGCAGGCAATAACGGGCTTTCGTCGGTCAAAGTTAGTTCGAGACTTACTCCGGGCCGGTCCGGATAGACATCATAAGCATAATCAACATTCTTGACTAAACCAGTGGCCGTTACGTTGTGACATGCCGAATTTACTATTAAATTATCGACTTTATCGTGCGGCTTGATCCCGGCCAGTCGTATCACGGAACTGCTAGGCAGACGTGTTCCCTTTACGGTGATGGCCTCGACTTCGACCAGCTTGTCTGCCGCGGGAGGTTGCGCTGAGTTTTGTCGGGCAGAAACCAAACAAAGCAGCAGTAGCCAGCCGAACCTAACCGTTCTATTATGACCCATGTAAGTCAACTATCTTAGCTAAGGTACGAGCGCTCGGACAATACGCTGCCGGGTACTAAGATGGTTGCGCTTTCGACGAATCAGACATTATATTTTAATTCAGATTGATGAATCCATTCATTGCTTCTGTGTATGCCCTGATTGCTGTTGGTCAAGTTTCATTAGCAGCTGATGCGCCGGCCGTTCTGATTAACAAAATTGATCCAAATCAAGGCGTATCAAAAGTTGGTGTCGTGTTCGATTGGGCAGAGGTTGAACTTACGGTCGACCAGACCGGCAAACCGTTCGCGATACAAGCTTCGGAGGGCCTTCCTGATTACGTCGTAAGAGCACTCGAGCAATGGCGATATAGCCCCTTCAAGAAGAATGGACGCGATGTTCCGTTTAACAGTAGGATGACCGTTTCAATCGCTCGAGCGCTTACGCCAGCAATTGAGCGATCTTTAGCTCCGACGTGGTTCCCCTCGGATGAAGTTCGTCAAGCAGTTCAGCGTGGACGCGAACTAAACCAGGTAAGTGCGGACCAGTTGGAGGCACATTTGCCTGAGGGAGAAGCCTTCGGCAACCCACGTACTTCTTTGCTGGTTTACTACTGCAACCAGAATGCGGTTGATCTTGGGAAAGCACGTGCTGCTCGGGCCCGGATACTTGAATGGTTGGTCGAGCACTATCCTGAAGACGAAATACTAGGCGGTCCTCTTGCCATTGTGAATAGTTCAGGAGATCCGCTGGCTGACTTAAGTACATCCACAGAGTTGACTAAATTGTGGGGCAAAGCTTTGGCCGAGTATCCGACGAATGAAAAAGTTCGGGTTCATGCATTGAACTTCTTGCAAGTGGCGAATCCCCGAGACGCGATCCAAGTTCTTGCCGATCATCCTGCGTGGAAAGACACCTCGGCCTGGACGGGCGATGTATTCGGCTTCGCCGCGGCTGGTGTGACGGCGCTAAGCCCGGAAACAGGAAAGGCTCTCGCAACAACTGAGGCCTTAGCACCGTTCAACGAGGCCGCGAGACAAAGGCTGATTAAGTCCGAGAATGCCAAGACTGTCCTGGTTGGATTACTGACCGTCAGAGCAGCCGGGCGATCGCTGGCTACCGGGGGCCACCTAATGCATGACTACCAGGTGTTCTGCGAAAGTCTTCTTACGCGCGCCAAGGAATTCTATCCACAAACAGCTCAATCCTGCAATACTGACGCGCCAGGACAGAACGACGACAATGCAGTTCTGTACACCAATGGAAAAAAAGTTACTCCGGCCAGGTTGATCAATAAGGTACCGCCTGTTTATCCTTCGAAGGCCAAAGATCAGCGCGTGCAAGGCACCGTGACTTTCTCCGCTTTCATCAATGCGTCGGGCGAGATTGAGGAGCTCAGGCTTAAAAGCGCTCCCTTGTTGCTTTACTCCGCCGCAGCTGACGCAGTAAGAAAGTGGCGCTATGAACCCACTCGGCTTGACGGAAAACCAGTTCCCGTCACGATTACGATCGATGTTAATTTCACCTTAAGCAGATAACTCTGCTGCCTCTTTCTACCTTCGAAAAATTCAACTCAGTTACAAGTTTGGATGAGTGAGTATCCGGCTACACCTTCTTAGTCATCACAGAGTAACAATCCTTTGTTACCGTGTTGACGGTCTAGACGGGCGGCCATCGCGCGCAGATCCGATATTAAGGAAAGGTACTTATGAATCTTAGAAAGACTGCGTTGCTGGGTCTCTGCACGATCTTAGTAACAGGCAATGTGTTCGCTCAGGAGGGCCCGGTTCCGAAGGGTGTGCCGCGCCTGGACCATGTTTTCGTAATCATGATGGAAAATCACGGATATAGCCAATTGATTAACAACCCTAACGCTCCGTTCATTAACGAATTGGCTAACTATGCCAATACTTCGACGAATTATTTTGCGGTGGCTCATCCAAGCTTAACTAACTATTTGGAGGTCGTTGGCGGCTCAAATTTCGGCGTTCTTGCGGATGACTCGCCAGACTGGCACAACCCAAATTGCACGCCTAGCATTCTCGCCGGAACGGCTGTAACCGAGAGTTCGCCGAGCGGAACTCTTGTGTGCCCCGTTTACGGTACTGGAACAGATGCGGCCACTCCAAGGATTGACTATACGAACGAGACGCAAGGACCTCCCGGAACCATCAATATCGACGGTACGAAATCACTGGCGGCGGATGCACACATCGTAGGCAAGACCATTGCTGATCAGCTTGCGAAGGCTGGGTACAGCTGGAAGAGTTATCAGGAAAGCTTGCCTTTTGAAGGTGCCGACGGCGTTAATACCAGCGACGGCTTCTTTACTGATAGCACCGATTTTACAAACTTCTTTCCAGCTCTTACTTCGCCTCTGTCCCAGAGCGACTTAGTAGCTCTTTATGCAGTTAAGCATGATCCTTTTGCGTATTTCCGCGATATCCAAGAAGGTGTTGATCCAAAAAGCAGTTTGAAGAACATCGTAGGCTTTGAAGGAACTCACGGTCTGTATGGGGATCTGGCATCCGGGCGCGTGCCTATGTTCTCGTTCATCGCCCCGAATCAATGCGATGATCAACACGGTCGCGGAAACGCAGGCGCTTTTTGTAACTACGATCCAAATGATAACGGCACCCAAGTCGGCCTGAATCCAGCTTTATTGCAACGAGGTGATATCACCGTTCACAGGCTAGTTAGGTCGATCAAGGAATCCAAGACCTGGAGGGATGGCAAGAACGCCATCATCATTCTTTGGGATGAAAACGACTACTCGGTTGCACCGGTAAAGAACCAAGTGTTGTTCATTGTTGACACGAGTTATGGCGTCCATGGCGTTAAGAGCGAGACATTCTACGACCACTTCTCCCTGCTTAAGACTTTGGATGCGGCGTTCAACCTGCCTTGCTTGAATCATGCATGTGACGCAGGCGTTAGCGTCATGTCCGATCTATTTGAGATGGACTACCGCCCGCAAGATCATTTCAACGCTGAAGAAAGCGAATAGCAATCTAATGTTCGCATCACGAGCACAACCGCCATTTAGTGCGCGTATAGGCTATTCGAAAGCCTTTCCGCTCAGCATTTCGTTGCGAGTTGCTGCCAGTGTCGGCCACTATCATGGCGAGATCACAGCCAGCTTCGAAGGCGTAACGCAAACGTTCTTTGAGAAGTGCAGCTTGCAACCCGCGCCGTCGCAATTCGGGGATTGTTGCGGATCCGCCAAAAAGAGCGACACCCTCGTGGATACTGAGGTTGCCTGCTGCTCCGGGTTCGCCTTCGATCTCAGCAAGGAAACAGGGGCTCCGGTCGCGGAATGAGATGATGGTGCCGACCTGCAACATAAAATCCAAGAACTCTGGGTGATCGTGACCCCAACCTCTTGCGTTGATGCTGGCCCAGAGTTCCGCCTCTTCTGAACCGATCACTCTTACTCTGATGTTGTCTTCCGGTTCTGAATCGGGTGCCTGAAGTGGCCGATAGAGGACATTGCTGATCTCAAATGGTCGATAGTTCCGCGCGCATAGTAGGTCGAGAGCTTTGGCACCGGCAAGCGGACTTACTTCATGCAGCACCGGTGCGCCACGCTCGCGAAAGAAGCGCTCCATTATGTCCAGTGATGCGGAGTCTAAGATCCCAAGTGTGCCCAGGCCAAAGCTCTGGGTAGCCGGCGAATTCACACCATCGAAGACAGCAAATGCGCCTGCCACTTCAATCCACTCGGACGCGCTTTTGGGGAATGCACGTCGTCTGGCTTCTGCAAACTCAAGGCAAGCATGTCCTTCCGCTGCCTCTAAACGTTTTGAGAGCGCAAGGTCCGAAAATACTATTTCGTTTGGCATCGTGGGTTATTCAACGCGACTCCGTGTGGCAGGGCGTGAAACGTGGATCGAACGAGGGACTTCGGCGCAGATTCTGGCCATCATTAGACCACCGAGTCGATCTGCTTAACTGCCCTCTGCGCCTCGCGAATCGACATACGGTGGTCCATGATGCCGGATAGATCCGAGTTCGCAAACGCGACTCGTCCGTAATTGTGATTTCGAAGGACATCGCCGGGTCCGGGTTTGCCATCCGTTCCGAAGAAGAATCCAGGTTGCGGGCTCAGATAAGCGTGTCCCCAGCGGTTTAGAACGATAGCAGCGATATCACGATCAGCATCGAAGCCGGCTTTCTCGAACATCGCGGTAAACTGATCGCGGATCAAGCGCTCGTAGGTCCGATACGGCGTGGTTAATAGCTCTTGTCGCCCGCGTGCGGTTTGCTCCTCAATGGATAGCCCAGGCTTTGAGAACAATATCTTCAATATCAGGATGGTTGGAAGATCAGGGCTGATGATGGCAGGATCTGAGCCGAAGGTCGCGACCTTTCTGACAGTGATTGAGTTGCCGATTCCTTCAAACCACTGGCATTCGGTGAGACCAAGTTTGTGCAGAAATCTCCAGTTGCGAACTGCGACATTCGCCATCAGACATGGAGCCCGATGAAATTGAGCATAAGCATCGCGGCATGTGGCGGGAAGATCGCGCGCGATGTGCTTCGCCGTCCAACTCCCACCCGCTAAGATCACTGCTCGGGCGCGAACCCGACGAAGTTTTGTGCCTTCCTCGTAGACGACTTCCACGGCTTCTGAGCGATCCGGCTGACCCAGGTGTTGAACGGAAACGACCGTCGCATTGAGGCGGACCCGCGTTGCACCTCCCGTTTGATCAAGCGCGCCGAAGTGGACCGAGGCCCGACAGATTTCGGCCATCGATGTGCCACCAGATAGGGCATTCGGTATGAGTTGCTTGAGGATGTGTCTTGCTATGCCGGTGTTTCCGCCCGGGAACATCTGAGCACCTTCTTTGTAGTCCCAGGGCAACAGCACGTCAGCGGCATACTCGCAGTATGCCGAAAGAGCGTCCGCGCCGAGTCCTGAGCCACCGCCGGCAATGGGCGAAAGAAAGGTTCGTACGGTCTCACGGCTGAGGCCATACGTGTTTATCAGGTGCTGCTCTAAGGTGATGCTGTCCAGGTGCCGAGAGGCTGCGTCGCCATGCGCTTGGGGTTGAAATCGATGAGCCGAAAATGGCTTGCGATCAGTTTCCCGCATAGCCAACAGTTCTGCTTTGGCTTGTCCCGAGATAGGTGCGCCCGTCAATTTCGTTCCCCATGGATTGCGAACCCACACGCCCTCAGGATGGCCAAACTTAGGGCCGAAATAGAAGCCGGAACTAGGCCCACCAACGCCATAAGGAGCCGTTTGGATTTCCATGGCTTTGTCGGGACCAGCCCATTGCTGATAACGGAACTGACTCCAGTCGATACCGATTGACTGATAGAAGCCCGCAAGGAAGTCTGATTGCAGCGGCGGGAAGCATGCAGCTGAACCCTGATGGACCATCAGTCGCTTTCCATCGACTTCAAACTCGTTGCGCTTTGCCTCGCCACCGAAGATTGGGTGGTTGTCTAGAACGAGGCAGGTTTTGCCCGGGCGGGTACGTGCGAAAAAGAGGGCTGCGGATAGCCCGCTAATGCCGCCGCCGACCACAAGGCAGTCGAACGTCTCGCCTAGGTCGGTGATCTCCACGTGTTTACCCTCGAAGCTTCGGTCGCGAATGGCATGACCGGCTGTCATCACCCCGTACGTGTTCCCATTCGACGTGGCGTAGTCGCCAAGGCCGCTGAACTCGTTGCCCCAGATGCCGGAGTCAGAATCGGCCAACAGACTCAGCGGCGACACTGCGCCTAATAGGAGGTTTCCGCTGGCTAGTAATGTCGAATTTAGAAAGTCGCGCCGATCCATATTGAGCCAATCGCGAAGGACGCGGCCATCTCGGGCATTATATTCCTAGATAGATGTCCGGGAAACTGTTTGAGACTGACGTCGTGATTAGATCCCATGAAAACCTGGGACCGGGCGCGTGCCTGTTGCGAGGTTTCGGGATGGATGACGCAAACGAGATCGTGCTTGCTGTGGCGAGTGTGGCCGAGCAATCGCCGTTTCGCAATATGACGACGCCCGGTGGCTTCCGTATGTCCGTGGCAATGACCAACTGCGGCTCGTACGGCTGGATAACGGATCGAACCGGTTATCGGTATGACGGGATGGACCCGATGAACGGGCGGCCTTGGCCCCAAATGCCGGATGTGCTGCTTAGTTTGGCTTGCACGGCTGCGACTGAGGCCGGGTTCCCCGGGTTTGTGCCAGATGCCTGCCTGATCAACCGATACGAACCCGGAGCAAAGATGTCGCTGCATCAAGACAAGAACGAGCAAGACTTTGGGGCGCCTATCGTATCGGTGTCGTTGGGTCTTCCGGCGGTCTTCCTCTTCGGCGGCGACCAGAGAGCGGATAAGGCAGTTCGAATACGGTTGGAACACGGCGATGTTGTCGTTTGGGGCGGCCCTGCAAGACTGCGGTACCACGGTATTCTGCCGCTGAAAGATGGAAGTCACGAACTGGTTGGGCCGTACCGGCTGAACCTGACATTTCGGAAAGCGCGGTAGCAGGACACATCTACGGAACAACGTAGATCGAAAGCGGCTTTGTCGGGATCTTATAGCCTGTCCGGGAGGAATTCATGGAAGACAAACGAAATGGTCCGAGCGATGGGCAGGTTTACGCGTCGGCTTCAGCAATCGGCATAGTGGCTGGGATGCGTGCAGTTACGGCGCCGGCAGTGGTTGGACAGATTGCGCGATCCGGGTGCTTGGGGGTAGAGCGCTCGAAGTTCGGCGTATTGGGGAATGCGGTCGTCAGTACGACAGTGGCGCTGCTCGCCGTGGGTGAAGCAATCGCGGATAAGACTCCCAATGCTCCGGATCGGACGGCCACTGTGGGGCTTGCGGCGCGAATCTTCTCGGGCGCGTTTTGTGGAGCCACTTTGTGCCGGGCCCAGGACCGATCTGCGGTAGTTGGCGCCATTGCCGGAGCATTTGGGGCAATAGGGTCGACGTTCGCTGCCTTTCATCTGAGACGAGAAATTGGGAAAGGTCTAGGTATACCCGATATTGTCGTTGCTTTAATTGAGGACGCGACGGCTGTTTGGGGCGGGCTGGCCATCGCGGACGGGTTGCGGCACGAACCGCAGGAGGATCAAGGTGCCGCCTAAGCTGTCATCACAAAATTGCGCGCTGAACAACTTAGTATAGAGACATGAAATTTGCGGCGCCTCCTACTCCGCGGTACGTCTCGTGTCTAGCAGCAGTCCTGCTTGGTGTTTTGGCGAGCTGCGGACCGACGGAGACACCCGTGCAGCGTCATGTCGAAGCGAACACGCCAGCCGGCAAGGCGGGCAAAGTTGCTCATGAGGTTGTCAAAGAAGCCGGTAAGGCCGCCGCAGTGGCTGGTCGTGAGTTAAAGAAATCGGCGCATGAGGCACGGGAAGGTTGGAAAGAAGCAGCCCGCGAGGACAAAGCCAAAAGTAGTAAGTGATTGAGGAGCGCTAACTGAGGGCCAAAGTTACACGATCGGTGCTGACCTTCTTAGCGTCCTGCTTGTATGTTGCGGCCGGGCTAGCTCATTTCCGATACGCGACAACTTATGCGCGAATCGTGCCTACTTACATTCCATGGCCAACCGCAATGGTCTACATAAGCGGTGCGGCAGAATTGGCGGGCGGAGTCGGACTGCTTTTGCCGCAACTAAGACGGACAGCTGCTTATGGCTTAGTGGCCTTGTTAGTCGCTGTGTTTCCGGCCAATCTGTTCATGGCAATGCATCCAGACACATCGGGTGCTGAAGCGATTCCTTGGCCGTTGTTATGGATTCGACTTCCGTTACAAGCGGTTCTGATCTGGTGGTTGCTCTGGGCGACCGAGGAATACCGAGCACCGAATTAATGTGCCATAGAGGGAGCTGCTACTTTTCGCCGCTTCATGAAGAAAACTAACGGAACCATCAGAAGCGAGGCAAATGCCAATAACTGAATGATGTCGATGTAGGCCAGGACACTCGCTTGCTGCTGGACCTGACGGTAAACGCGAATGTCCGCCTGTTGGACAACGCTGGAGGCGTGCACACCAGCCACGGTCAGTTGATTCTGCAGTCCGGTTGAACGCTGCCTCCAAATAGGATCGAAATTTGAAACGTGCTGGATTAGAAAGTTTTGATGTCGTTGCGAAAGACGGGCCAGCATGGTCGTGATAAATGAGGTACCAACGCTGCCACCGACGTTACGGGCAAGGTTAATAAGGCCCGAAACGTCGTTATTTTGTTTAGGCGGGATATCGGTGTAGGCCATCGTATTGATTGGTACAAAGAGGAACGCCAAACCAACCGCCTGGTAAACACGCATGATCGCCGCATGGTGGAAACTCATTTCCAAGTTGAGCCCTGTCATATAGATCAGTGAGGCGCCTGTGACGGCAAACCCGAAGGCAAGCAGATATCTTGGATCAGTCTTCCCGATGAGAATGCCGACCATTGGCATGCAACACATGGTCATTAGACCGCCGTAGGACAACGCCATGCCGGCCGATTGCGCTGTGTAGCCGAGCAGCGTTTGCAAAAGTTGCGGAAGGAGCACAGTTGTGCCGTACAAAGCCACGCCGACAACAAACATCATGATGAACGAGAGCGCAAACGTACGGTTCTTGAACAAGCGTAAATCGAGAATCGGTTTCTCGCCAATACGGGCCTGACGGAGTTCCCAGGCGATCATGCCAACAAAGCCGATCACGCAAATGACTGTAAAGTACGTAATGAAGCGGGAGCCGAACCAGTCGTCTTCCTGGCCTTTATCGAGCACCACTTCGAGGCAACCAAATGCGAGCGCTAAGAAGCCAAAGCCGACATAGTCGAGCTTGAAATTTCCCCTCTGCGCTTTGCGCGCTTCTTCCTGCAAATGAGGCGGGTCTTCGACAAAGTGATTGCTAAGAATAAGGGAGAGTATGGCGACCGGGATGTTGATGAAGAAGATCCAGCGCCAATCGTAATTGTCAGTAATGAAACCGCCTAGAGTAGGACCGATCGCAGGTGCGGTAACGACGGCAAGACCGTAAACAGCAAAAGCCTGACCGCGTTTCTCCGGCGGGAACGTGTCCGCGAGAATGGCCTGTTCGCTAGGCGCGAGACCGCCCCCTCCAATGCCCTGCAGAACACGGAAGAAAAGCAGCAACGGCAGCGTGGGAGCAAGCCCGCAAAGAAGAGAGCTGATTCCAAAGAGGGCTACGCACAACATATAAAACTTCTTACGGCCTATCAGAGTTGCTGCGTATGCGCTGACCGGCAAAACGATCGCGTTTGAAACCAGATAGCTGGTCAGAACCCATGTGGCTTCCTCTTGAGAGGCAGAGAGAGAACCGGCAATGTGGGGAAGAGACACGTTAGCGATGGAGGTATCGAGAACCTCCATGAAGGTCGCCATGGTGACAGTCAAGGCGATGAGCCAGGGGTTATGTTTGGGCTTCCAGGTCGATGGAGGCATGCGAAAGGATTAACGAACTGTCGGGAATCTAAATCTCATTATCTGAATGATAGAAAAGAAATAGATTCAGCCGGGTGTTCTGAGATCCAAGGAAAGCGGCGCAGTATCCAGAGTGCAGGTTAGGTTGATCAGGACGATTGTGCTCGGCCTGGCGCGACTGTCAGAATAGTTCTATGTCTTCAAAGCGCAAGATGGCGCGAAAACTTAGGAGAGACAAAGCATATCGGTCGCGGAACCGACTTCCGATTCGACCATGCTGCCATTGGTCAACTCAGCTTGCAAGAAGTCAGGCGTCCTAACAGAGCTCCAGTGGTATAGGCGAGCGACGCGAGAAGCGGCAATGTGAGAGCTACCTGATCAAAGCAATGATCCTGTACTCTGCAAACACCTCCAAAAAAGTGCGCCAATAGAGACGACTCCGCGAATACTGATGGGCTAGGGCGCACTACAAACAGCGCAACAATGAACATAAAGAGCGCGGGAATAATCCAGACGTGAAAAATAGCCTTGGCTTTTGTAACCCTGGCCAGAGTGAAGCCGACTACCAGACCAAACAAGATCTGAACTGGGAAGCCTGGAATCTCAGTTAATAATCAACTTGCATCATGTGAAGTAATAGATGGCTCCCAGGCATGAAGAATGTTAACTAGCTCGAAACATAAGAATCCAGACACGATCACCATTCCGACAGTGCTAATTAGCTGGTGCAGAACGAACATGCCTACCTTGCTAGGGCCATCAGTATCCATTTCGTAGTCGCGAGCTTCGAGTAGTTTTGGTTGCTGGCTTAGTACTAGAGTTCTAAGTCGCGAAGGTATAGAGGATTAAGCGGCGACCTCTTTGAGGTGGATTTCGGTTGCGCCGCTGGGTAGTGCAGAGCTTTCGGAAGCGGGTTGCGAAACGAACCCAATTTCAGGAGCGGGTGTGGTTGCGGGCTGCTTGGACAGCTCTTGATTTTTGAGTTTCATGCGCAGGACTTGAGCCCGGAGGCTATTGTACTCGGCTTTTTGGGTAAACAGAAGTTCAGCCTTTTCGGCTTTGTCTCGGGCGGCTTCTTCGAGACGACGTTCGGCTCGGAGTTTGAGTAAGTCGTTCAAAGCTTTGTGGAAGGCGCGGTCGTGCTGGGCCTGGTAGCGCATGTAGAGAGGTACGTCGTCGAGAAAGCCCTTTCCGGTTTTATCGGGCAACAGTGCGTCGATGAAGAACTGAGCGCGCTCGCGGAGCCACCAGGATTGGGCCATTTTGCGAACAAGTAGAGTTTCAGTGAGCGTGGTGGCTTCGTGCTCGGTCCTGAGACCGGCTTCGAGTTCGTCGTACTCTCCCTGTGACTCGAAGTGCAGCAACCTGAAGCGAGTGCCGCAGAGGCCATGGGTGGAACTGTTGCGGGATGACTTGGCTTTGCCTTCCTCGGTACGAGGGCCGGTCGAGTGCTGGGCATTCTGCTGATTGGCGGATTGCTGGGCGGGGGTCGCAGATTTCGGCAGGGGAGCGCGGAACAGCTCGGGGGAGCTCGCGGCAGACTCCGACAAGCTGTCTTCTTCCTGCGGCTCCAGTTCTGGGGGAATCGTGCTCTTCAGAACACAATCGATACCGGCTCGCTTTGCGATTCGGTTAGCCTCTTTGATGCCTTTGCGTTCTAGGGCGCGGCGTTCGGTGCGAGTCATGATGGGAGCCTCCGGATGGTATAGAATCCGGTTTGACGCTAGCTTCTGATCTGGCTTGGATGGCTCCCGAAATTACCACGTGTACGAGTAAGTAGCTGGCACGTCAAGGGATTGGACGGCGGAACTTTATTTCCGGAAAGTGTGACTGACAGGAAACGAGCAACACCTGTCAAAAGCGGAAGGTAGCGCCGAACTCACCGGAGAAGGAGTGCGGAAGGATCACGCCCGCTGGCGTGATAAAACCGGCCGGCTTGCCGAAGTTGGTGCTCCGAATATTGCCGGAGAAGTTTCCACCATAGTTGGCCCGGTTAGTAAGGTCAAAAGCCTGGAACATGAGCTGCAGGTTGTACCGTTCATGGAAAATGAAGTCGCGGCTGAAACGGGAGTCGAGTTGATAGAACGCTTGCCCTCGAGCGTAATCGTAGGGTGCGACTATGCAGGTCGCATCGGCCACACAGGACTGAAGCTGAGCGGCGGAGTAGGCAGCCGTAGCGGTGTAATCCTTAGGGGCGCTTTTCAGCAGAACCGCATGAGCTGTACCGAGGCCACTACCCGTTCCGTACCATTGGACGCCTTCGGTCAGATTATAGGGACGCGCTGACGCCCACTGCATTATTGGCGCGATATTTATCTTGAATGGCAGTTGAAAGAGTCCGCTGAAGACTAATCGGTGACGCTCGTCGGTAGGAACTGGGCCGAAATCTTGCTTGCCGAAAATGCTGGTTATGTCGGTTGGACGTGAGCTATAGCTAGCCGCATCGCCGTTATAAGAAACTCCTTTCGAGAAGACATAATTCGTATTCACGCTAAAGCGGCGGGAAAAGCGTTTGCGGTAAGAAAGATTAAGACCGTCGTAACGTGAGCGGTTAATTGACTGACTGTCAGTAATGGCGGCCAGCACGGGCACTCCCGCCGCCGTGAAGGCAGCCGCAAACGGTCGCGCGAAGCCCAGTGATGGAAGGCGTGGGTCGATGTTGACATTCTTGTTCTCATGAAGACCCAGAACGTGAATGTAGTCAGCTTCGATCACCTGGCTGTCGGAGAGAGACCAAGCGTACCCGATGTTGAACTGCTCGGAGTACGGGTTCCGATAATTGGGGTCCATGATGTTTGCCGTGTCGCCACTATTCTGGTGGGTTGCCGCGGGCGGGGTGGCCGGTAAGGGGTCAATCCCGTACCGAAAATTGGAAAGTCGAATACCTAAGCCCGGCAGGATGTCAGCGTTTGGGTCCCCAAAGCCAGCACTGTTATATGCAACGCTGGTGAACAAAGTCGGATTCGTCTGCTGCAGCATGAAGAGCGGAATGTTCTGGAACGTCTGACCGAAATACAGGCCGTACCCACCTCGAAGTATGTGCCTGCTGGTGCCGGTGAGATCGTAAGCGAAGCCGATTCGCGGGCTAAAATCGAGATTGTCTTCGTGGGGAAGTTTGCTGCCGTAATAGCTTCCGATTGCTTGAAGTTCCTGGAACGCCCGATTTTTCGCCTCAGCCTTACCGCCGAACAGATTGAAATCGTGATCGTAGCGAAGACCTAAGTCAAGGGTAAGCCGCCTGGAGGCGCGCCAAGTGTCTTGAAGGTAAGTACCAAACATCTTCGACGAGAGGAAGAAATAAGGGTTACCTGAAGAAAAGCCAAGCGTTGTTACCGCGCCGGGTGTCGCAAAGCCTTCCGGATAGCGAGCCGTGTTGCTGAGAATCACGCTAGGGTCATCTTGGAAAGTGATAGCAGGGGTTGGCCCAGAAACGAAGAATCCGCCTAGTTTCGGCTCCCACAGAAAGTCAACGCCCGTCTTTAACGTGTGCTTACCCAACGAAATGGAAACATCATCTTTGAACTGCCATTTGACCTGGTAAGACTGTTGAGGAACATTTGTGTTAGTACCCCACGTTGTAGATGGCGTGTTAAATGTATCGCTCAGGTGAGTGGTAGCAATGAGATTGTTCCAGTACTGGTAGCCCGCCGTGAAACTGTTGACGATACTCGGGGAGACGACGGTGTTTAGTGTGGCGTTGGCAAGTATAAGTTGGTTAGTCGTGAAGTTACCCGCTGTGAGATCGTTGTTCGAGCCCGATTGGTCATTGTTACCAATGTTGTTTTGATTACTGTAGCTAAGAAAGAAGGAGTTCTTGTCATTGATTTTGTGGTCAAGACGCCCGTTGTAGCGCCAGTCGAAGTAAGGAGTCGGAATACTAGTTGCCGGTTGTACGTTGAAACCAGTCTGCTTTGCCAAGACCAATTCCTTATAAGCGTTAGGATCTACCGAGATTTCAGTTTGTTCGCGCGCACGTTCTAGCGCGAAAAAGACAAAAGTCCTATCCTTTTTAATCGGGCCTCCAACAGAGCCGCCGAACTGCTGGCGACTGTATGGCGACTTGGTCGTTTCGAGCGCGTTAATTGTATTAAACACGTCGCTGCGATCGAAGAAGTATATCGACCCATGAAGCTGATTTGTACCAGACCTTGTAATTACATTGACGGCAGCGCCCTCGCTACGCCCGTTTGCCGCAGAAAAGCGCTGAGTAGCGATGTTGAATTCCTGGATAGCTTCGAGCGGCAGCTGCATGACTGGGCCTCCGACTGTATTGTCTTTGTTGTCGATTCCGTTTACTGTCACGTTAACGTTCCGGCCAGAAGATCCATTTGTCGAGAAGACGCCGATTCGGTTTTTCGTGGGGTCGTAGGAATTAACGGGGCGAGCTCCGGGCGCCAAAATAGCCAAATTGACGAAATCTCGGCCGTTAAGGGGCAAACTTTGAACCTCGCGTAAGTCAACTGGACGACTTACATCGGTCTTGACTACGTCAATGAGGGCAACGCCGGAAGCATCAACTGTGACCACCTCTTTCTGCGAACTAGGTGACAAAGATGCGTCTATCGTTGTTGTTCGGCCAACGAAAACTTCAACTTGCTCGAAAATAGCTGTGGCGAAACCGGCTTGGTCAACCCGAACTGTGTACTTGCCAGTTGGTAGCAAGTCGAAACGGTAATCACCGGAATCGCCCGTCTTGACTTCCCGGGCGAGACCATTATCTGCATTAGTGATTCCGACGGTAGCAGCAGGAACCGCAGCCCCAGAGTTGTCAGTGACGTTTCCGGCCAAGGTCGCACTCGCTGTGGCCTGGGCGTGAAGTTCGAATCCTACTACAAACAGAAGCCCGACCGACAAAACCAAAGCGCGAATAGTTGAATACATTTAGATATGCAGAGTAACTGAGCTGCAAACCAATGTCAACAAGTTATATAGTTACTTCAAAGATTGCGGGTGGTCAGTGTTACGCTTCGCCGGCAATGCGGATAAGACTAGAATTGCGGGATCTTCTTGCCGAGATCGTGAGCTAGGTTTTCGACTGCAGTGACGTTGCTAAGTTCGACGACCTCGCTGTCTTTGTCGGCCTCTTCAATGCCCAGATGGCGACAAACTAGCAGTTGCATCTGAAGAAGCTTAGTAACTTCCTTTTCCGCAAGCAGGTTGACTTGCAGATCGAGATGACTACGTTGATCGGAACGCTGGCTCATTCGGTTTTGTTTGATCAAAACAAATGTAGAAAGTAGCACACCTTCGAGAGAAACGATCATACATAGCAGCGGATATGGATATGGATCGAAGCGCCACATTTTCGGCGCAACGTTGGAGTTTATTACAGCCCAGGCGACGAACCAGATAATGTGAATAACTACGAACGGAATACTGCCAACGAAATTAGCGATCGTGTCAGAAAGCCGATCCGCAGTTGTACGTTCTCGAAGCGCTTCTTCTTCGATCTTGATGACTGCGTTTATGTTTGCTTCAGCGGAGGGCGGAGTGGCCGACTGGTTTATGGCTTCCATTCAGCTCTTATTATGAGGGCCCGAAAGGTGTTTAGTGCCCTGGGGAATCCACTTGCGAAACAGCTATGGTTTCTTGCTGAGTTCGTTTAAAGTTGTGAGCACTTCTTGACTGTGCCGGCCAGGATCGACGCTAGTCCAGACCTTCTGAATTTTGCCACTGGGATCAATTAGAAAAGTGTTGCGGGCTGCGATCTTTAGTCCCACGATGCTTTTAAGCGATCCATATTGTTCGCAAACATTCTTTTCGCTATCAGCGAGAAGCTTGAAAGTAAGACCCTGTTTGGCACAAAAATCCTTGTGGCTGTCAGTCGAATCGACGCTGACGCCGACAATCACCGCGTTGTTCTGCTGATATTTCGCTAAGTCTTCTTGGAAGTTATGGGCTTCGCGTGTACAGCCAGACGTGCCATCTTTAGGGTAGAAGTAGAGCACAACCCACTTACCGCTGAAATCCGACAGACTTACCTTGCTTCCGTCCTGAGAGGGAAGCGTGAAGCTGGGTGCTTGTTGTCCCACTTGCGGCATCGTTTCATCGCTGGCATAAAGACGAAAGCCGAAGGCGGAAGCAAGCAGAAGAGCTGCCGAAGCAAAACGGCGGAAGCTCGATGAGGAACTTGGAGGCATGTCTCAGTATAAGAGCGAGCAAGGGCAGTCTCGGTCACATTGGTACTGCCGCATCAGGGTTCTATCTTCGAACGCAGGTGATGAACAATGGATTTCGCCGTAAGCCCCAGAACAATAATCACAGCCAGGTACAGCGCCGCACCCTTCATGGTCGCTAGTGCGATGACCACCAGAACGGCGTAAAGAATGAGAGCGGTTCGGATCCCAATCATTGCTTTGCTTCAGGTTGAGTCTTGGCGGCGCGAGCAATTGTTGCAGAAACAAGATGACTGTGTTCCTCAATTTTGACTGTTATGGCCTCGGCAAGCGCCAGTGCGTTCGTGGTCTGGATCGCTGTGACGACCGGTGTGGACCGAGTCCGAACCGAGTTAAGGAACGCGATCAGTTCCAGCTGCAGCGGTTCGCCTTGCGTAACGGCTAGAGGTGTAAAGCTAACATTTGTATTGCTTCGATCGACTGCTATCGAATGGGCATCTTGTCTGGCGTAATCGGCTGAAATGTAAGCGCCCGGCTGGAATACGCGTAGCTTGCGAACTTTCTCAGTCGAGACCCGGCTTGCAGTAAGGTTCGCAATACAGCCGCTTGGGAACGCAAGACGGACATTAGCGATGTCTGTACGTTGTGACAGCACCGAGATGCCAGCCGCTCGAATCTCTGACGGGAACTCTTTTGCTAGATGCAAGACAATGTCCAAGTCATGAATCATCAGGTCGAAAACGACATCGACGTCCAGGCTGCGAGGCGTGAAAACGCTAAGGCGATGAACTTCAAAGAAGAGGGGAATGGTTAAGGCCTGCTGGAGGGCCGTAAAAGCCGGGTTGAAGCGTTCGAGGTGGCCGATTTGAAGGATCCGGCCGTGTTGTTCAGCAACTCGAGCCATTCGCTCACCGGCCGCCGACGAACTGGCGATTGGCTTCTCAACAAGTACATCGATACCAGCGGTGAGCAAAGTTAAGGCAACCGATTCATGGGATACCGTCGGGGTCGAGATGACAGCCGCATCGGCGAGAGATGAGGCCGATTGCAAATCCGCGAATGCTGTCGTCTCGAACTCGGCGGCAACGGCGCGCGCTTTGTCAGGATCAATGTCCACAACGCCGACCAGTTCGGCTTCTGTTGAAAGTTGGCGAAGAGCTCGCACGTGATTGCGGCCAAATGTCCCGGTCCCAACAACAATGGTTCGGGGCCTATGCACTCGGCGAGCTTTCCTCTTGATCAGACTTTGCAGAATGACCGGTCCACGCTGGATGCGCTATCACCGCAATGCCGGATTGATCGGCCAGCCTGATCATCTCTTCACGATCGAGGAGCAGTGTGCGTCCGACATCGACAGCAAGGGCGGTGGTGTTGGTCTCAGCCATGGTCTGGATTGTGGTTAGACCAGCTACGGGCACGTCGAACAAGAGGTGCCCACGGCCGCTAGAGGCCTTCACTAATCGAAGAGGCCTGCCGTTGGTGAGTTTTGCAGCACGCCGCAACATCGCATCCGTACCTTCCATGGCTTCTGCCGCAACGCACGCCTTATCGCTGATGGCAACGCTCTGTCCAATATCGGCGGTAGCTAAGACCGATGCGAGGCGGCGGCCGTAATGGATATCAGCAGCCTCCTCCTTCGACGGCTTGCGCCGGGTGAGAACGCCCTCAGCAGGCAATAGCTGCTTAAGCAAGCGGGTGGAATCGACCAACTGAATTCCTTCATCACGCAGGACTCTTTCAATGCCGCCGATAAGGGCTGCCGTGTTCTTTTCTTTTAGTGAAGCCAGCAATTTGAGAAGCCGCCAATCAGGCGTGAGAGCAGAGAATAGGCTTACGTGTTTGACTTGGCCAGTCATCATGACTTCCGTGACATTGTGCGCCTTGAGAGTCTCAACGAGGCGACCGAGTTGGCCTATGCTGATCCACTCGAAGGAAGCCGCATGCGATGCCAGAGCCGGGTCAGCTTCGTTCTGAATAGCGACGACGTGAACCTCATGCCCGAGTTGCCGAGCTGTCTGGAGAGCGAGGAGAGGAAATCGACCGTTCCCTGCAATCAAGCCGTAGCGAGTAACCTTCGGAGCCACGATCATGTCCGAGATCGCTTACTTAACAAAGCCACCCTGGCCCGACCGGATGAAGTCAATCAAGTATTCGAGTTCGCGGGAGGCAGGAACTTCTTCGGAGATCCGGGCGAGAGCCTGCGTGGTATTGAGGCCTGAGCGAGTAAGTATGCGAAAGGCATTCTGGAGTGCCTCGATCACGTCAGCTGGGAAGTGAGCGCGCTCAAGTCCGACACGGTTAGCTCCGAAAACCGCGGCCTCATGCGTGGATGCCGTAACCGAATATGGCAGAACGTTTTGCTTGATGATGCTGCGGCTGCCGACCATAGCGTAGCAACCGATCCGACAAAATTGGTGGATGGCAGTAAGTCCCCCTATATTCGCGCCGTCTTCCACCGTCACGTGCCCGGCGAAAGTAACTCCATTTGCGAGGATGGTTCGGTTTCCTACTCTAGTGTCGTGTGCAACATGCACGTAGGCCATCAAGAGATTATCGTCCCCAATGAGCGTCAACATTCCGCCCCCTTCAGTACCACGATTAATGGTCACAAACTCACGGATCGTATTGCGGTCACCGATCTGAGTCTCTGAAGGCTCGCCTTTGTATTTTTTGTCTTGAGGTGCGACTCCGCACGAGTTGTATGGATAGAAAGTGTTATCGCTTCCGATTGTTAGCTTGCCTTCGCAAAAGACGTGGGCGAGCAACCGTGTTCTGGCTCCTATAGTCACACCCGGACCAATGATGCAGTAAGGACCTATTTCAGCAGATGGATGGACGTTCGCAGTCGGATCAACAACAGCGGTTGGATGAATAGGCATCCGAACAGGCGCGCAGAAACCAGCAATCCAGCTCAGGCGAGCTGTGGTTCCGGCGCTAATTCTTGGATGGCGGCTGATTTCGCCGGCTCAGAAGCGAGGGGGTCTGGAAGGGACGCTGGCTTCTCAAAAAGTTTGCACATGACGACAGCCTCAGCAACGATCTTGCCATCCACAGTGGCAATTCCCTTCATTTTGACGACGGTGTTCTTAGCTCGCACAAGCGTCATTTCCACCCGAAGCTGATCGCCGGGAACAACAGGGCGCCGGAACTTGGCTTCGTCAATGGAGGCGAGAAACATTATCTTTCCTCTAGAGTTTGCGATCAGGCGGGTTGAGACAAGAACACCCGCGACCTGGGCCATTGTCTCGATAATGAGAACGCCGGGCATGACCGGCATCGCAGGGAAATGGCCTGCAAAGTGTGGCTCGTTTACTGAAACATTCTTAATGCCCACAATACGATCGTCTTCTATTTCCAGGATGCGATCGACCATTAGCATCGGGTAGCGATGTGGCAGGATCTCACGGATTTCCTGCACGTCCAGGGCTGACGAGTCACTTGGGGCCATTCGAACCCGTTATTATAGCAACCGATGCACCCGTTTCTCCGCTATGCCACTGACAAGCAAGCAGAAATCGTTGCTCTGGCTAAGCGAATGGTGGAGTGCGAATCGCCTACGAACGACCCCAGCGCTGTGAACCGAATGGTGGACCTATTAGTTGAGGAGACACGGGACTTGGGTCGGCCTAAGACGATTAAGTCAACCCGGTTTGGCAGGCATTTGCTGCTTGAGTTTGGACCTCTTGGAACGAAGAAGAACTTCCGTGTGCTGGGTCTTGGTCATACAGATACGGTTTGGCCGATTGGCACATTAAGCACCATGAAATGCGTAGAACGCGACGGCAGACTGTGGGGCCCCGGAGTGTTGGACATGAAGGCGGGACTCGCATTCTTCATCTATGCGGTGAGATTATTGCGGGAGTTGGACATACGGGTGGACAGGCGAGTGTCTCTTCTGGTGGTGTCCGATGAGGAGGTCGGAAGCGAGACTTCACGAGAGTGGACCGAACGAGAGGCAAAGCTCAGTAGCCGCGTATTTGTTTTGGAGCCTGGGACCGGATTAGGTGGCAAGCTGAAAACTGCACGTAAAGGCGTAGGGGATTACCGGATTACTGTCACCGGAAGGGCGTCCCACGCCGGCGTGGACTTCGGTGATGGAGCAAGCGCCATTGTGGAATTGGCCAAGCAAATAGAAAAGGTAGCGTCCTTCACTAATCTCGAACGAGGAACAACGGTCAATCCGGGTGTGATCTCGGGTGGCACAAGAAGTAATGTAGTTGCCGCAGAGGCATTGGTGGATGTGGATGTGAGGGTAGTTCGGCTGAAAGACGCTCCGGCATTAGAAAGAAAATTCAAGGGACTTCGACCAGTGGACAAACGCTGTCGGATTACGGTGAGTGGTGGGTTAAACCGACCACCTATGGAGCGCACGCGTGAGATTGCGCAATTGTTTACCAGAGCCAAAGCGTTCGGTAAAGAAATGGGATTGACGGTCGAGGAGTCATCGACCGGCGGAGGGTCAGATGGGAACTTCACGGCGGCGCTTGGCATTCCAACACTTGACGGGCTCGGCGGGGTCGGTGAAGGGGCACACGCATCAACCGAAAGCATTCTGCTGAACAGGGTGGCTGACCGAGTAGCCTTACTGGCACGGCTTATCGAGCAAGGGTGAGGGAGCAAATGGGCGAGACGTTTGTCTTGGAGACATTGCACCGGCTTGGAGTGAGACGGCAGCATGCAGCACACAACCCAATCCGATCACTAACCCGCATCTTTACAAGCCTAGATCTGATTCCGCTAAGGCTGTTGCTGGATTCACCTCTCGACCTAATTCATTCGGTCCAGTTTCCAGAAGCGTCGTTCAAATATCATGTGACTCCCGGCGATGCTCTGGGCGCCAGGTTGTATTGGCAGGATTGGAAACACTGGGAGCCTTACGTTGTGCCTCACATTGCGAGGTTTGCCAAGCAAGCCGTTCGCATGCTGGACGTTGGAGCACACACCGGTGTCTACAGCCTGTACGCGTGCGCTTTGAACCGAGAGCTCGAAGTGTACTGTTTCGAGCCGATGCCCACCGTTTACAAGAGGCTAGTTGCAAATATTCAGCTAAATGGGCTCGACCAGCGGTGTAAGCCCATGCAAACTGCTGTCAGTCAGAAAGCAGGGATTGCGAACTTTCAAATTACTGAGGATTTGACGATGTGCCACTTGGGCAATGGTGGTAAATCCATCGAAGTACCGGTGGTCCGGCTAGACGACGTTGTGCCATTCGACCAAAAAGTTAGCTTTGTGAAAATGGACGTAGAGGGCCACGAGCATCGCGCTTTGATGGGCATGACTGGCTTGATTGAGCGCTCACATCCCGTAATCTTATTCGAGTGCAATCCGGGTGGGCAAGGCCACGAGATTGATACACTGCTGCGTCAATTTGGCTACCACCTGTTCAGCATTGTGAATGGCGTTGTGGCAGAGATTGACGAGTTGATTCCGGAGCGTTTTGCCGACGGAAACCATAACTTTCTTGCTCTACAGCCCTAAACCTCACCGGCGAATTGAGCTGAGTGTAAGGAGTTCAAGGCCATGAGCCGAAACATTTACTGCGCTTCCACCTCTATACATCGGGAAGACGTTATGCGGCTCGTGCCTAAGTCTCGGGGTTCGTAGACCGTCCCAACAAATAAGTCGAAACAGAGCGCCGAGCTCGCGGATCCACTTTCGCCTTTTTAGAAACAAGCGGTCTAACAACAAGGGAATAACTATGTCCACTTCAACAGATAGAACAACTCTCGTCAGTTTATTTCATACTCAGGCTCAAGCAAGTAAGACGCTGAGCGACTTAGAAGCCGCCGGAATTCCTGCGCAGACAATCGGGATGCTTAGCGGGCACAACAGTTCTGAGCTAGAAGCGACACTTGCATCATTGGCGCGAACCGGAGTTCCGGAGCGTGACTTACAGGTCCTCTCTGCCGGCGTAAAAAACGGAGGAACAGTAGTCGTTGTCTGCGCAGAGCACTCAATTGCCAGCAAAGCGGAAGATATCTTTGAGAGTCATCACGCTAGCAAGATTGATGAACGCGAACTTGCGGCGGAACCCACGTCTGCAGTAGCCAGCGTGCCTCAGACAGCGACCACGGTCGGCGATGCAGTAATCCCAGTTGTCGAAGAAGAGTTGGTGGTCGGAAAGCGGAAAGTTCAGAGCGGCGGCGTTCGAGTTTTCAGTCGTATCGTTGAGACACCTGTAGAAGAAAACGTTCTTTTACGTGAGGAGCATGCGACAGTTACTCGTCAGGCTGTGAACCGGCCTATTTCGGAAGCTGAAGTAGATCGACTCAGAGATCAGGAAATTGAAGTGCAAAATGTCGGTGAAGAAGCCGTTGTTGCTAAGAATGCCCGCGTTGTCGAAGAGGTTCAGGTCGGCAAGCAAACCACGGAACATAGCCAAACAATTACAGACACAGTGCGCAGGACCGAAGTTGAAGTAGAACAAGTTGCAGGCGATTTGCCGACCGGAACAAAATCTAGTAAGTAGAAACGAGATATTACATGTCCACGGAAAAAGTAAAAGTATTTGAAGAGCAGCCCAAGAAAGGCCTGCCGATCTGGGCCTGGCTTTTGCCATTGCTCCTTCTACTCGCGTTAGCAATCTGGTTCTTTACCCGAAATCGCGCAGAGACGGCAACAACTACCGCAGCACCGGTAGCCGATCAAACTAAGCCCGACAACGGTCCGGGAACGACTGCAGCAGTGGCGAGTACTTGGACAGCGGGAACCATTGCCGACGCGATTCGGTCCAAGGGCCGAGTTAGCTTCAACGACAACGATGTTCATTTCGCAACTGATAGTGCATCCTTGGCCGGAGATTCACAAGCAGTGCTCGATCAGACGGCCCAAGCCCTGCAGACTAATGGTGACTGGAAAATGCGAATCGTTGGACATACCGATTCCACAGGCACAACTGCCGGCAATGAGCAATTAGCATCTGAGCGAGCCGTCACCGTGATGAAGTACCTAGTCGGTCACGGTGTTGATAAAGGGCGTTTGGCGCTTGAGGAAAAGGGTCAGCGTCAACCGGTTGCGACCAATTCTTCAGATGCGGGACGGGCGGAAAATCGCCGAGTGGAACTCATCAAGCAATAGCCGACTCGGCCCAAATTCAGCAGGACCGACAATCGAGCCGGGGACTCCTGTGTGTACAGGATGCCCCGGCTCTTTCTGTCTTACAGCAAGCAATCCAGGAATTTGAGCGCTGCGGCTCAACAGCGGCGGAGTTACGTGAGAAACTAACAAGTTGAGGATCGTACCGGACGGCGTTTATTACGCGTGTGCACTGACACTAATTGGCATCATCGCCTCGTACTTCCTAGCTCCTGTGCTGGGATTGCCATTTTACATATTGGCGGCGTTTACTCTTTATTTTTTCCGAGATCCGGATCGGAAGTCGCCGGAGGGCGACATCATGGTTGCGCCTGCGGACGGGAAAATAGTCGCATTGGTGCCGGTTAACGAGAGCGAGAGCCGCGTCAGCATTTTCCTGAACATCTTTGACGTGCATGTGAATCGGACTCCGATTCCAGGGTTCGTGTCACTCGTCCAGTACCAACGCGGCAAGTTCATCAACGCCGGTCATGAAGCCGCGTCGGTTGAAAATGAGCAGAACACGCTGATCATCCAGGGTGAAAGCCACGGCGAGACTACCACAGTGAAATGCCGTCAGATTGCAGGACTCATTGCCCGGCGAATCGTCTGTTACAAGAAAGCCGGGGATCATGTAGCGACGGCTGAGCGGATCGGTTACATCAAATTCGGTTCGCGGGTGGATGTATTGTTTGGTCCAGAGTGGCAGCCCGTAGTGAAGGTTGGGGATCGGGTTAAGGCGGGCGCAACGGTGCTGGCACGATGGAACTCACCTCATGCGCGGACGGGAAACGGATGAGCTTATTGGTTGATCCACGCTCGCCCGATAGGCGACCTCGGCGTGCGGCTTACGCAATACCGACGTTGTTCACGAGCGGCAACATCTTCTTAGGCTTTTTCGCCATCTTGCAGGTGTTCGAAGGAGCTCTGCAAGTAAGTGCAGGCGATTACGGCGAAAATGCTCATTTCCGACTTGCAGCCAAGTCAATCGGGTTCGCTGTGTTTTTTGACGGACTTGACGGACGCATGGCCCGGATGACGAATACTGTCAGTGACTTTGGCCGCGAGCTTGATTCTCTGGCCGATGTCATCACCTTTGGAATTGCGCCCGCGGTGTTGGCCTTTGTCTGGGGCGTTTTGTTTGTAGTCCAGCCTGATACGGGAGCGGAGATCAGTCACCTGATCAGGGCAGGGTATTTCGTCTCCTTCGTATATTTGCTGTCTGGGGCTGTGCGTTTGGCGAGATTCAACGTGCAGACAAATCCAATGCCCAAAAATCCGGGTCGGCCTGATCGCAAGTATTTTGTTGGGATGCCGATCCCGGCTGCGGCGGCTTTTGTTGCAGCAGTAGTGTACTTCTTGGACTCGGTCCCGGTGAGGACATTTTCGGCATCAGTTATTTGGCTGGCGATGATCCTCGTTATTTCTCTGCTGATGGTAAGCCGCTGGCGATACCCTAGCTTTAAACAGGTATTTGCGTCGCAGCCCAGATCGCCGCTGGTGGTGATCATCTTTGGCGCAATTATTTTGGCAATTTGCTTTTGGTCCCAGCCGGTGCTTCTTTTAATGGCGGTCACATATCTGCTCAGCGGCATCTTGATCCGCTTGGGCGGCTTAACGCGTCGAGCACGGAATAGACCACTAGCGGACCAACCGTCCCAAGAACAGCCGGAGCACCAGGTCGGCTAAGAGGGCAACCGATCTCATGCATATCAGACTTTTTGGGGAAGGCTAAGGAGAGTTCTTGCATTTAGCTCTGGTCGGGAGTGAGACGCTCCTGGGGAAAGAAGTGGAAGGCGTTCTGAAACAGCGTTTTCCAGAAGCTCGTATCAGTAACTATGCTGCCACTGGCGAAGGGA
Source organism: Bryobacteraceae bacterium (assembly GCA_965214005.1). Lineage (GTDB taxonomy): Bacteria > Acidobacteriota > Terriglobia > Bryobacterales > Bryobacteraceae > Bog-105. The sequence goes on along the minus strand of CBDCAQ010000014.1, from coordinate 4,373,855 downwards.
GCTTCGGCGAGAGCGACGAGGAAGGCGAAGCGGTCTATCACGGGCCGCTTGATAAGGACGCACTAAAACAATCGGACTTCGTGATTTTTGCTGGTACGCCCGGAGGCGCCACCAAGTTGTATGAGCTCGCAAGACCGCTGCGTAAGCGCCCCCGTTTGATCGACTGCACCGGCTTGTTGGAAGAGCATCCTGAAGCTGTCATTTCGGACGGTTCAGGCAGGATATCCGCGGGTGTTGCTGGCTGGCTTACCGTTGTGCCGCATCCCGCTGCAATTTTGCTGATGACTGTGCTGAATCGACTCGTCCAATTGGGAGCTGTTCGGCAGACCATCGCACACGTCTTCGAACCGGCTAGCGAACGCGGAAAGCGGGGGGTGACCGAACTGCACCAGCAGACGCTCGAGCTGCTTGCATTCAAGCCGATGGAGAAGAGTGTTTTTGACGTGCAGCTGAGCTTCAACTTACTACCGGGTTATGGCGAGGACGCTCCGGTAAAGCTGGCGAGTGTTGAACAGCGAATCGAGAAGCACGTAGCGTCGTTGTTGGGCCAGGCACATAACGTCGGAACCAAGTTTGTGCCCATTCCGTCGATACGGCTTGTGCAAGTGCCTGTGTTTCATGGCTACAGCGCCTCTCTCTGGGTCGAGTTTGACAAAAATGTTGAGCGGCTACGTCTGGAAGAGGCGTTGGCTTCAGCCGAGATTGAGGTTCGGAGTGCCGACCAGGAGTTTCCGACTAGCGTTGGCGCAACAGGCCAGAGCGGCCTTGTTGCTGGTGACATTCGTGTGGATGTCAATAACGCCAGGGCTGCGTGGGTCTGGGTAGTTGCAGACAACCTGCACGTTATGGCTGACGCAGTTGGCGACCTCTTGGCTAAGCAAAGCGGACTCAAGAAATGAGTAGTAAGAAGGATACTGCCTTTGTCTTTGGACCCTTGCTCTCAGTAATGATCTTGGGCGCTGGTTGCGGATACCATGTTGGCGGAAAGGCGGACTTAGTTCCGAAGAATGTCCAAACAGTCGCCATACCCGCCTTCAAAGGTGGAAGCACCCGTTACAAATTATCGGACAAGATGCCCCAGGCATTATCTAGGGAGTTCATTCAGCGAACCCGTTTCAGTGTAGTAGACAATCCTGGGCTCGCCGATGCGGTATTGAATGGGTCGATCAATAACGTCTACGTATACCCAACCATCTATGATCCGAAGGGTGGACGCTCCACAGTAGTTCAGGTAGGCGTTGATCTCTCTGTTGACTTGCTGGAAAAGAAAACTGGCAAAGTTCTGTTTTCAAGAAAGAGATTCAGTGTTATCTCAAACAACGAGATTGCCCTCGATCCCCATCAATTCTTCGATGAAAGTGAGCCGGCATTAGAGCGGATCAGCCGCGACGCTGCGCGCGCCATTGTCAGCGCAGTGTTAGAGAACTTCTAGACTAAATGACTCCGGAGCAATTCTTATCGCGCATAGAGAAGCAACCACCTGCGCCTGTATATCTTTTCTTGGGCCAGGAAGCGTATTACCGGGACTTGTGTAAAGCGGCCCTTCTCAATCGAGTCTTGCCCGGAGCGAGCCGGCTTGATGGCTTAACCCAGATCGATCTCGATGATATTTCGCTCAGCGATGTGCTGGATGATGCGCGCTCGATGTCGCTATTTACCCAAGAGCGGGTTATATGGGTCAGCGGGGCTGAGAATGCACTACCGCGTCGGCTAGTGGCAACAGAAGCCGATAATCAGGAACTGAACGAGAATGCGGCAGGTGGACTGAACGGCTACCTCAAGGCACCAACACCCGGCACTGTCCTGGTTATCGAGTGCAGCCGCTACGATTGGACAGGAGATGACCGGGCCAGGATTGAGCGTGTTGAAAGATTTTTTAGCGTAGTTTCCGACCGGGTGGAATTTCGCCAACTCACACCGGAGGCGGTGCGTTACTTGGGGCAGGACCTCGCTAAACGAAATCAATTGAAGTTGGAAGGTCCGGAACTCGCAGCTTTGTTGGACGCAGTGGCTGGGGATGCAGCCCGGCTGGCAGCGGAACTAGAGAAGCTTACGTTGTTCGTTGGCTCTGGGAACCGTGTAACGATGGACGACCTTCGCGCGCTAGTGCCGAATGCCTCTCAAAGCACTATATTCTCTCTTGTAAACGCGCTTGGGAAGCGTGATCGGCAAAGTGCTCTGAGGTCTGTTGATCTTCTTGTTCGTGAGGGCGAATATTTTCCACTCGCCTTAACGTTCTTAGGCACACAATTTCGCCTTGCGCTTGCTGCAAAAGAAGCAGGCATCCGTTCACCACAGCAGGCCCAGGCATTCTTCTCGAAACTCGGAGTACGAATGTGGCGAGAACGTTCAGAGCAGGTTCTAGGCACAGCGGAAGCCTTCGGGAAAGAGCAGCTCAGCCGAGCACTGACGCTAATTTACGACACTGACAGAAAGTTCCGGGACAACTACAAAGATGACCGCACTGTTATCGAGTCGCTGGTACTTTCAATGACCGTCTAACGCTGTTCGTCTACGCCACTCAAAAAGCACGATCCCCGCAGCGACTGAGACGTTCAGTGACGAAACTGCGCCAGCCATGGGAATGCGCACCAGGACGTCGCAATGCCTTTGCACGCCTTGATGCAGACCTTTGCCTTCACCGCCAAGGACGATAGCAGTAGGCGACGCAAAGCTGACCTCGTCATAGTGTTCGGAACCGCCTTCATCCAGCCCGTAGATCCAAAAGCCATTCTGCTTCAGGAGATCGAGAGTATGACTGATATTCGTGACGCGGGCGACCGGAAGGTATTCAGTAGCTCCAGCGGCAGCTCGAGAAACGGTCTCGGTGAGGCTTGCTGAGCGGCGATCAGGCACGACCACAGCAGTAGCTCCGGCCGCATGAGCGGTGCGAATGATCGCGCCCAGATTATGTGGATCTTCCACCCCGTCCAGTATCACCAGCAGCCGCGCGTTGGGCAGGACGGTATCGAGTTCGACGTAGGTCTGGGCTGCGCCAAAAGCGATAACACCTTGATGTGGCACGCCTTTGCTAAGCCGATCCAACGACTCTCGTGGTTCGAAACGTATCGAAACCGACGCTATGCGGGAAAGGTCAATAATCTCCTGCAATCGAGGCCCGGCGGCTCCTTTGGCAATGACAAGGCGATCTAAAGGTCGTTTCGCGCGGAGAGCTTCCCGAACCGGGTTAATACCGCACGTAATGTTCATAAAACCCACGATCCGCCCCAATCCGCAGCGCAACTAAGGTGGGCGCGGCCCCTCCTGGATTCAAGTGTTCGCAAAATTCGACGATAGGTAGATTGAGCACCGCAGGCAGCGTGTACGTGAAACTATGATCCACCTAACTAGGATAAATCGCATTCCGATCGTATTGAACTCAGATCTGATCGAGCATATGGAGAGTACTCCGGACACCGTTATCTCCTTGACCTCGGGGCAGAAACTGCTGGTTCTTGAGTCTCCAGAAGAAGTGGTACGGCGGGTAGTAGTCTTCCGACAGAGTGTGCTCGCCAAGGCGGGTACAGACAGCCTAAAGGACAAAAATCTGCATGGACTATTTCAAAGTTGTGTTCGTGCCGAAATGAATAGAGAAGCGGTCGAAAGCCGGGACTAATTATGAAACAAGCAAGCGTAAGTAGCAGGCCAGATTTTGCCACACTTCTCGGGTTGGTCTTAGCAGTGGGCGGAATCGTCGGCGGGCTGGTACTAGAGAAGGGCAGCGTTCGAGACATAGCGCAGTTCACAGCGGCGCTTGTAGTGTTAGGCGGCACGTTCGGAGCGGTACTGGTGAATACGCCCTTTTCGAACGTGATGGCGGCAATCGGGCAGCTAAAGGCCGTGTTCTTTGAGCGGGCAAGTGGTGTAAACCAGACGATTGACGAAATTATCAGGTATGCGACCAAGGCGCGCAAGATGGGCGTGGTCTCTCTGGAAAATGACGCAAACGCGATCGCTGACCCGTTTCTGAGAAAGGCTGTCAACCTGGCAATCGATGGCACTGATTTAGAAGAACTGCGATCAATGATGGAGCTCGAAATTGATCTGACTGCACATCAGCGCGAGGAAGCGGCAAAGGTGTTCGATAGCGCCGGAGGCTATGCGCCGACGATCGGCATTATCGGCGCCGTAATGGGTTTAATCCAGGTTATGAAGAACCTGGCTGACATTCAAGAAGTAGGACATGGAATCGCAGTCGCGTTCGTCGCGACGATCTATGGAGTCGCCTTAGCCAACATTCTCCTGTTACCTGCCGCCGGGAAAATCCGGCTTCGGGCGGCCAAACAGAGGCAGCTTTGTGAGCTAATGCTGACCGGCGTGTTGGGCATCATCGAAGGGGCGAATCCTAAACTGATCAGGGGCAAGCTCGAAGCCTACACCGACGGGGCCAGCACGACTGGCTCCTCGCGAAGTAGAGAATCAGCAAAGGCGGCATGACGAACTATGGCGAGACGACCCAAACCAGAACACGTGCACGTGAACCACGAGCGGTGGATGGTATCCTACGCTGACTTTGTAACGTTACTCTTCGCCTTCTTTGTTGTAATGTTTGCGACCGCGAACGCGGACAAGGGCAAGGCCCAAGCAATGTCTGACGCTGTGAAGGCGGCGTTGTCAGAGCCTGAAAAGGTAAATGGCGCCGAAGCTGTTCGATCCACGATCAGCGACAAGCTGGAAGAATTGCGGCACACTTCGGAAGCGGAAAAGGCAGCGTACAAAGAGTTGCAGCCTTCGATGGCTATGCTGAAAAAGCAACTGGGAGACGAGATTCGGAAGGGCGAAGTAGAGATGCATCTGGACGCGCGAGGCTTGACGATCAGCTTCCGCCAAGCTGCTCTGTTCGATTCGGGCGCTGCGGTGGTGCGGCCCTCGGCTTTCGGAGCCTTGTCAAAGGTTGCGTCGGCTATCAAGAGCATCCACAATCAGGTTCGACTCGAAGGGCACACGGATAACTTGCCAATTCATACGGACCGATTCGCTAACAATTGGGAGTTATCTTCAGCTCGAAGTATTGCGATTCTCCAAATTTTGAGCGCCAAGCTTGCCGTGCCGACGAGACGGCTAGCAGTTAGTGGGTATGCCGACGTCGCACCCGTCGCCAGCAACGATACGGAAGTGGGCCGGGCTAAGAACCGCCGCGTGGACATGGTGTTGCTGAGTAGCATGTCAGCTTCGACCGAAATGAAACGAGATTCGGTACGCGCGATTGACATGGAGTGAACGGTTTAGTTCTCTCAGGCGACCGCTTAACAGCCTCTTAGACACCGCCAACAGCCTCAATTTCAGATCCGGCATTTCTCGACGTTACATCAACAAGATCTCTGTGTTCGAACCGTTGCAGTTCCTGCATCAGCGACTGCGCAGCCAATTGGCTGGCCGACTTCTTGGACGTTCCCTCAGCGCGACAGCTGTAGCAGTCTCCGACCTGCACCTCAACCTTGAATATTTTGGCGTGTTCGGGTCCGCTCGTCTCAACGGTGACGTATCGGGGCGTTGGCAGCCTAAGCGCCTGAGTCAGTTCTTGAAGAGTGCTTTTGTGATTAAAGGCCTCAACGGACTCTAGATCTTCCGGATTTTGGAACAGAGACAGAACATGCTCATTGATAAATTTACGAGCAGATGCGATGCCGCCGTCGAGGTAGATGGCAGCAATCACCGCCTCAAGAGCGTTCGCGAGTAGCGTTTTCCGTCCACGCCCACCATTACGATCTTCACCCTTTCCTAAGCGCAAATGATCGCCAAGGCCTAATCGAAGTGCAGATTGATGAAGATGAGTGGCACTCACCAGATGTGCCTTCCACTTAGAAAGCTGTCCTTCAAGCGCGTTTGGCTGGTGAGCTACTAAGGCTTCGCTAACTAAGAAGCCTAGGACCGAGTCCCCAAGAAATTCGAGTTGTTCGTTATCAGAAGTTTCTGGTAAGTCGGCTGCGCGCTCGGAAAGAAATGACCGATGAGTCAGCGCGCGCTTCAGCAACTCCGGGTTGACGAACTCATACCCAGCTTTTTGTTCCAAAAGTCTGAAAGGAGAGCTCAAAACACCCTGCGCTACTTAGCCGTTTTCAACTTGGCCGCGGCGTCTTTCTGTTGTTGCGCAAACTCCTTAACCTGTGGCGTTGCGTCAGGACTAGCCAAGACCTTGTCCGCCGTGGAGGCTGCATCGTCATATTGCTTGTTCTCGTTATAAGCCTTTGAGAGACGAGCCATTATGATGGGGTTCGGCTTCGAGTCTTCCGACAGTGCAGTCTTGTAATGGGTCACCGCATCGTCGTATTTCTTCTTATCCTCGGCAGCTTGACCCAGAGCAGCATGAGCTCGGGCGGTTAATTCCTTTTTGTAATCGGGCCATTGGTCAGCCGGAAAACCGGCCGGCGGAGCGGTTTGGGTCTTGAGTAAGTCAAGGGCCTTTGTCGCATAGTCATCAACCTTCTTGAGATTTTGATCTTTGTCCAAATCGTTCTCGCGAATGTGAGTCGCAATGGTGTCGGCCAGAGTCACTCGGACCGGAATGTTATTTGGATCAGCCTGCAGAGTTCTCTCCCCGTAGACAATCGTCTTCTCAAAATCACCTTTCCGCTGGGCGTCATCAGTAGCCATGCCCAAGAGCATTGATTTAAAGTCGGTGTCGGCGAAATTCTCGAGCACATAGTCGATCGCTTGAATCTGTGCATCCGGATCGTTTTGCGCTGCCTGCACCTTTTGCAATGCTTCGACCTCTTTGGGAGATTTTGGTTTCGGTTGGGCGCTCAGGGTGGCCGCGACGAAGAAGGCCGCTGCGGGAGTGATGATGGATTTCAGTATCAGTTTCATTGGGGTTGGGTTCCTGTGGATGATGTGCTTTCCAGTCCTTTTTGTGCAGCCTGCTGCGCTTGAGCAGACGCACCCTCGACGGCCAAAGCCGTCTTGAATTCTAGATTGGCTCTGTCCGCATTGTGTGAAGCGAACGCTAAGCGCCCAAGATAAACGTGAGCCCATGCCGTGATCGCTGCGTTCGGGTTGGCTTCTACGGTACGTTGAAACAGATCCACGGCCTCATCGAAATGCCGCAACTTCACGGCTATTCGAGCTAAACCATAGTAGGCTCGGCCCTGAAACTGTTTGTCGGTCGTTTGCTCGAAAATCCTCTTAAACGTCTTCTGGGAATTCTCAAGGTCATTCTGCTCGTAAAGGCCCTCAGCAGCCTCTAATGCCGCTTCTACAGGTGCGATCTGCATGGCTGCAGGCGGTGCAACGATCCTTGGAGTAGCCGACTGTACAAACTGAATCGAACTGAGTCTCTTACGCTCTTTCTTGACGTCAATCGCTCCGATTAGGTCGGGGTAGTACAGCCGCATAGAATCCTGCTGCTTCTCATACACGGGTAGCAACTCTGCTAACGCTGCAGTGAGAATGAAGCCTCCCCGCATGGAATTATTTATGGCCTGCTGACGAGCCTCGGGCGGGGAGTGCATCAATCGACTGTCGATAGCTTTAATCAGGGACTTATTTACGAGCAGTGCAAAGCTATCTTTGTATGCCAAATCCAGCGCGGGTGCCTCATCGGCAAAGGTCTGAAGAGCCTTCTTAGATTCAATAACTTTGCTGAATTTAAAGGTAAGCGGATCCAGCAAGTACGAGAGATAAGCATCTCGAATCTCCTCGACAACCGGCGTCGAGCTCGGAGTAATAACGATGAAATAGTCAGACTTGTAATTTCGAACCTGAATCTGATTCGGCGCAGCAAGCAAGTCTAGGTAAATTTGGAAGCGTCGCCCTGGATTACCGGAGGGATTCCGTAGATACCCATTGGCTTCAAAGAGCGTGTTAATGACCGGATCCTGGTACTCCGCAATTGCAGCCGCATACGCCGGTTGAGACCGCGTCCAGAGGTCTTCGAGATTAGCTTCCTTGTAGAAGCGGGCGAGGATTTCGCTGAAGCCCTTCAAAGCCTGGGCATCGGGCGGCATCTCCGGCGAGATTGATTCAAAATTAGGAGGTCCGTTCACTGCCAAGGCGAAAGAAACGTACTGGCTGAGGTTGGCAGTCGCATCTGGCTTGAGGTGCTCCTTATAGAAGGCCCGCAATTCAGGCAGTGATTGAATTTTCCGCTTCTGCAGCTCCTCGCGGATTTGAGTCCGCACTCGGAACCTGGTATTTAGAGCAGAGTCGATTCCAGCATCGTAGCCGGCTGCATTTATGGCGGCCAGTGTCGAAAACATAGTCTGGTTGACGCTGAATTGGTTTTCGCCCGAATCAGCGGGAGGCGGCAACTGCGCGAGCGCAATATTGGATACTATTCCGGTTACAGTTAAGAGAAGCGCGGTCTTCGAAAAAATTAGGTGGCAACAGCTTAAGAACAATGAGGATCCTGGGCCAATACAGCACCCTCACTGCAGTTTAACGTAGGCTTCAGCAACAGTCATACTGAATCGTTTTGGACTGAATTCTCATCCACAGTAGGGGAAGAAAATTATGGCAGGTAACGACACACTCACCTTTACAGATTCAACTTTTGATACGGACGTTCTCCGATCTGAGGTCCCAGTTCTAGTAGATTTCTGGGCGGAGTGGTGCGGCCCTTGCCGCATGATGGGTCCAACTGTAGATCAGGTCGCGACCGATTACGCCGGCAAGGTCAAGGTCGGAAAACTGGATGTCGATTCAAACCAGCAAACAGCATCACGTTACGGAATTCGGGGAATTCCGACGATCCTTTTGTTTAAGGGCGGGAAGGTTATTGAACAGAAAGTCGGTGCCATCGGGAAGCCGGACTTTCAGAAGATGCTTGACTCGCATCTACAGTCCTAAAACTCCGGATTAGGAAATCACAGGGTACTCGCAGATGCGGGTACCCTTTTTGTTAGTACCCGGTGCTAATCTCTGGGAATGCGGCGGTTCAGAGCGCGCCTGTTATTCGCCCTCGTGATCTTGCCCGGCAGACCTATGGGTGCTTCTCAAAGTTCTAGACCGATCCACGCAGAACATGTCCTGGCCGCACCGCAAGTCAAAATTTCCCAACAATCTTTACGCTTGCACGCGGCAGTCAGGGCAGGCGATCTTTCCACAGTAAGAGCAATCGTCTCAGAAGGTGGCGCGGTGAACCTGCGAGATGAATTGGGAGGTACGCCGCTTCATGATGCCGCATGGGGAGGATTTGATGAGATTGCCGCGTTCCTGATTGCGAACGGTGCTGAACTCGACGCACGACATCCCGAAGCTGGATCGACGCCGCTGCATTACGCAATTCTGATGAACAGAGTAGCAATAGTGCACAGACTTCTTGTGGCCGGCGCTCGTACTGATCTTCCTTATCGCAACAGCGAAACGGCCCTGCATCTTGCTGCCGCGCGTGGAAAGGCAGAGATCTTGAGCGACTTACTCGACCGGGGTGCGGCGTTGAACGCCCTAGACTCAGATGAGAACTCGGCGCTGGACGAAGCTGTCCAACACGGTCAGGCTAACGCCGTCGAAGTTTTGATCGCCCGAGGCGCAGACGCGAGCCGCACGCACAAGGCGAGCGGCCGTGGTCTTCTGCACGAGGCTGCCGTAAAAGGACAGGCCGTCGTTATCGAACCTTTGCTGAAGGCTGGAGCGGACCCAACGGCTCAAGATAACTTCGGCCAGACTCCGCTCGATCTTGCTCTTGCGTACAAGAATGTCAGCGTGGTCCAATTGTTGCTCCGCCGCGGCCTGTCTCCTAGTCGAACATCCAAGGCCGCTCAGGAAGCAATGGAATCGGCAATTCTGAGAGGCCACACCGAGATTGTCAGGCTTCTCATCGAAAGTGGACACGACGTGAATACGCCCACAGCGTTGGGTTCAACCTACTTGCACGATGCTGCTTTGAAGGGTCACATTGAGGTTATGAAGCTGCTGATGGCCAAAGGAGCTTCGGTCGACACTCCGGATGCCCAAGGGAACACGCCATTGCAGGACGCGGCTCTAGGCGGAACGGCGGAAGCTGTTAGCTTGTTGTTGGAGAGGGGTGCCCAGGTGGATCGGGCGCAAGTTTCAACGGGGGACACTGCTCTTATGCTGGCTGCCGCGCTTGGGCGGACTAGCGCAGTGCGGCTGCTTCTGCAACATTCGGCCAGCACTCAGCTTCGAGATCACCAGGGTAGGACGGCCTTAGATCGCGCCAAGGAATCCGGAAGTGCTGAAACGATTTCGATTCTGGAGCAAGGCTCTTCTTCAGTGACCACGGGACATTCTGGCCAGTAACAAGCACCTCCCGGTCTAATTGTGAACAAATAATTCGTACGCAGTCGCGTCTCGGCCGATAAGACCTTTGGAAGGCAGAGAACGATTGGAACCTACTAACCAAAACATTCGGGTGGTGATTGCGGACAGCAACGTATTCTTTCGACAGGGACTGCGAAGCTTGCTCGCAGCCGAATCCGACTTGAAAGTTATTGCTGATGTGGCGAACGCCGAAGAGGCTCTGTACCATGTACAAGCGTTCAAACCCGACGTGTTATTGCTGGACTTGAACCCGACCGACGTGAAATCGGCCGAGCCGCTCGCGGAGAGGACCTTCCCGATCCGACAGGCACATCCAGAACTGGCTATCTTGTTCGTCACGCGAGAGGATGGACCAGACCAACTGCAAGAAGCTCTTGAAGCTGGTGCACGTGGATACATGCTTAAGAATAGTGAGCCGTTGCGGTTTGTCGCGGCAATTCGTGCAGTGACTTCCGGAGTGCGTGAACTAAGTCCCGACAGCCTTTCACGAATCGTAGCTGACCTTCAAGCGTTATCGCGATCAAGTCAGCGTGAGTCGAACGGCACCGCACTCACACTCCGAGAAACAGAAGTGGTTCGGCTCCTCGCCGAGGGTAATACCGTCCGTGAAGTTGCTGCCGGTCTTTCTCTTAGCAAGAAAACCGTGGAAGCGCACAAGCTGAATCTTATGCGCAAGCTCAACATTCATAACCGGGCTGCCCTTATTGAGTACGCAGTACGAAACCATTTAGTCGAACAGCCAGTGCCTCGCTAACCCAGCAGGCCCGTTGCTTGCTACCCTTCGGTTTGGTGCGGAGGGCACTGTATGCGCAAATTTCTATTGGGCGTCTTAGTGGGCGGGATACTAGCTGTGTTAGGAACTCTGATTGTTATTGTCGCGATCAAGCAACTCACTTCCAGCAAGGCTCCTACCATCGCAGGCAATTCAGTACTAGTTCTTACGCTTGACGGAGATATTCCAGAAGTCGCACCGGTCGACTTCTCACTACCATTTATCCAGACCCAGAACGTCGAGACCGTTCGCGACCTCTGGACGGCATTACGGAATGCTCAAACTGACAAACGGATTCGAGCAGTTGTGCTTCAGCCGAGAGGCTTGTCTATTGGTTGGGCGAAATTACAAGAAGTGCGGGAGGAACTTGTCGCATTCAAGAAATCCGGAAAGCCTTTATATGCGCTGCTTGCAGGGCCGGGCTCTCGTGAGTATTACCTAGCTTCGGTGGCAGACAAAATCTATATTTCCCCAGATGATTTTCTCGACGTCAAGGGTTTCCGCGTCGAAGCAATGTACTTCAAGAACGCTCTGGACAAGCTTGGCATCGCGTTCCAGGTGGATCACATTGGCAAGTACAAAGATGCCGGCGACATGTTTATCCGGAATGATATGTCACCGGAAACAAAGGAAGTTTACAACGAAATTCTGGATCAGCTCTACGGGGAGTTTTGTGCGGGTGTAGGTCAGGGCCGGCATAAAACAATTGACGACGTACGGAGAATCGTCGACATGGGGCCATTCGTCGCCGGAAAGGCTAAGGAACTCGGATTGGTTGATGCTGTCGGCTACGAAGACGAAGTCTATAGCGACTTGAAGAAGAAACTCGGGGCTGACCTCAACAAGGCTAGTATCAATGCTTACTACCGATCACTGCCCGAAAGTGGTGATCGCATAGCTGTGTTGGCTGGGCAGGGCGACATTCTCAGGGGTGGATCTGACGGAACCGCAAACAACAATGGCGTAATCGCTTCTGGAGCCTTCTCCAGAGTGGTCCGGCAAGTTCGCAATGATCGATCGATTAAGGGAGTAATTGTCAGGATCGACTCTCCAGGCGGTGATGCGGTCGCTTCGGACGAGATCCTGCATGAACTGAAGCTTCTCAGCAACGCTAAGCCCGTCGTGATCTCGATGTCCGACCTCGCCGCTTCGGGTGGATATTTCATGGCAATGACCGGAGATCCTGTTTTGGCTTATCCAAACACGATTACTGGCTCGATCGGAGTCATCTACGGAAAGCCCAATTTGCGTGAGCTTTACAACAAGCTTGGAATTCAGGAAGACATATTAACCAGAGGTAAACTCGCCGACGTCGATTCGGCCTATGTTCCGCTTTCTGAGGCCGGCAAACAGAAACTGCACGAGTCGATTGAGGTAACTTATAGGTCCTTTGTCAGCAAGGTTGCGGCAGCTCGGAAACGGAATTACGACCAAATTGATGCTCTTGCGCAAGGCCGAGTGTGGATGGGCACTCAAGCGCGAGCCAACGGATTAATCGACGAACTGGGCGGCATGGAACGTGCGGTTGCTCTAATCAGACAACGGGCAAAGCTTCCGCCTTCTGGAACGACCAATCTGGTCATGTACCCTCCGCGACGAAGTCTGTTCGACGTTCTGGGAATGAGCACACCCGACAATCTGGCGAATGCCGCCGTCGAACGTCAAGTCCGGGAAGCTCTTCCGGGTTTACCGGGTAAGTCACTGATACAGGGAGGCATCCTTAGCCGAATGCCTTTCGATTTTGTCGTTCATTAGCGGATGGTGTCGCGAACGGGGTTCGTTTAGAACGCCGCAGCGGACTGGACGCCCTGGTTAACCAAAAGAGCTTGCATTCGGGATAGTGCGTTGTGATGGATCTGGGAAACCCGGCTTTCATTCACGCCGAGGCTGTTGCCGATTTCGCGCATAGTCATATCTTTCGTGTAATAGAGCGTAACCACTTCCTGGTGGCGCTTTGGCAGCGACCTTACCAGGTGTTCAATGCGTTGTTTCATTTGCGCACGAGCGAATACTGAGTCTGGATTTCGGTCAGCGGCTGCGGGTATCTCAGCTTCAGGCGCTTTCCCGTCCTCATCACGGACTTTGGCTTGGCTTGCCGCAATTCCGGCAGTTCGGAAATCCACCAACAGCGACTGATACCGCTTTAAATTCATTCCCATTCCGGCTGCAATTTCCTGCTCGGTTGGCTCACGATCTAGTTGTTCAGCAAGGCTCTTCTTCAGAGCTTCTACCTGCTTCTGACGTTTGCGGAGGTCGCGTGACGCCCAGTCCTGCTGTCGAAGACTATCGATCATCGCACCTTTAATGCGGTGCTTCGAGTAGTTCCTGAACGAAACGTCTTTTCCTGCCTCGAACTTTGAAGCTGCATCAACTAGGCCCATGAGTCCCGCATTCACCAGATCGTCCAACTCAACATGAACAGGAAGACTCCTTTGTACGTGAATGGCAAGAGCCTTCACCAAGGAGTAATGCTCCACGATCAGTTCGTCTCGTTGTGCATTCTGTGTCTGAGCAGTTGTTTTTTCAGGGGCGAGTTGGGTAGCTGTGGCGGTCATCTGTGCTTTTCTCCGGCTCGGGCTGAAGCCCGTTTGCTTACGCCGGATTAAAAAGCACGCACTTGTCCTCGCTGTAAAAATTAGCGTCTAGCCATCAATAATCAATTGCTAAATCGTCCCGATTCAATTAGTTACAGTCAAATCGAAGCGACCGTTTTGCAGGCAGACGAAGGCTCAGTCGAGTTCAAAACCCGTTTTTGAGCGCCCAGCGTTCTGGTCTGAGTTCCAAAACGAGACTAGCGAGTCGGTATGGAACAAATCAGCCGAAGCAGATGGGGTACGGTGGATTGGGTTGCGGGCAAGATTGCCCTGATCACTGGCGGAGGATATTACTGCGAGGGCGCCTCAGACCTGTTTGAAGGTCTTAGCGGAACTGTGCTTCGAGCAGATCGAAACGACGGCGCAGTTCGTCGAGCTCGATACGCAGCTCGTGGATTTGCGTCTCTAACTGTCCGATTCGGGTCACCGGCTGAGTCGGTTCACTCACGCCGGTCTCGCTAGAGCCCTGGTGTGGTTCACCCGAAAGCAACTGAATGTACCGCGCTTCCTTCTGACCTGGTTGCCTGGTAAGCTTCCGAACGAGTGGACTGTCCGGCCACTCGCTCAACTTTTCTAGTACGCGTTCCGTTTCATCGAGATCGGCAAAAGAGTAGGAACGTTCACTGCGATCTTTGATCTCGCCTAGAGTCTGCGGGCCACGAAGAAGTAAGACGCCCAAGACGGCAAGTTCACGGCGACCCATATTTAGCGTTTCTGAGATTCGTTGTGCATACTTCTCAACGCGCCCGCTACCCTTTACAATGAGCGCAAATCCCCTGGCACGTAACCCTTCGAGGGCGTCGGCAACTGTGTCCTCGTCGAAGTCGACGACCGGATCGCGGTTTGACTTCTGGTTGCACGCGTTCACCAGAGCGTTCAAAGAAAGCGGGTAGTACTCAGGCGTGGTCGCTTCCTTTTCAATCAACGCACCCAGAACGCGAACCTCAGCCAAGTCAAGTGGACTCATACCTTGACCGTACAACGTAAGCCCTGATCAGGGCTTGAACTTAAACACTGCATAAGGCTGTGAGCGGACGCTCTTGCCCTGGTTATATGTCGGGGATTCGTTTATATGGGATGCCGTGATGTAGATGGATCCATCTGGTCCCTGGCTGAAAGTATCGGGCCACTGCAGCCGCGGATCAGACACGACCTGCCCGATGTGTCCATCGGGGTTCAAACGAGACACTGCGTTGTGCATGTCGTCGCTAAGATAAAGCAGGTTTTGAGAGTCCATCCAAAGGCCGTCTGTCGGAAACGTCTTAGCAACTTTTTCGACCGCGGCCGAGAGCTTGCCCGCTGGCGTTGTTGAATCTCGCAGCAGTTCTGTTTTGACTCGATAGAGCGTATTGGCTGTGACCGGTTTGTAGTAGAGGTATTGTCCGTCGGGCGACAACGCAATACCATCGGCATTGAACTGCGGCGGTTTTCCGTTGAACAAGAGTGGCTTGCCATTCACTACGACTTGAACGCCCTTCTCGACGAGAACGGAACGATCACTGTCGAGGGCCCGATGTGCCTTCCCGGATGCTAAGTCCAAAACAACAATCCCGCCTGAACCGCTGTCCGTCATGTAAGCAGTATGGCGGGCGAGATCAAAGCGGACGTCGTTTAAGTAGCTGTCCAGCTTGGCAACAGCCGGCTCAAAGTGAATCACCTGAACTACCTTATTTGTCTTCAGGTCAACTTTGACCAGCTTTGCGCCTCCCGGTACAACACTCGCGAGCATCGGGGCCGCTGGATCGAGGATCCAAAGTGCATCAGAGCTATCGACTACCACGCTCTGCACGCAAACAAAGTGGTTGCCTGCAGTAGCCGGTTTCAGGTCCCATTTGTTCCACTCATCATCTGGAAACGGCTTGGCTGTCCCATCCGGCATCACCTCAACTACGGCCTGGAGGTAACGATCTGACCATCGAGGGAAATTTACGAATAGCCGGCCCGACTTCGAGACACTAACGCCAGTAAGCTGAAAGTCGCTGTTGTGATAAACCTCAGTTAAGGCTGGTGATTGGGCTTTAATCGCAAACGAGCAGGCTAGAGTAGCCGCCAAGAGAAACGACAAAGAAGTCCTATTCATGAAGTAAGGAATAGGACCCAGAAGCTTAACGAATGTTTCTGGCTAGCGCGCTAGTAAAACCCGTATAAGCACGCTAAAGTTCAAGCGGCGCTTGCAAGCTGAAGGTGAGGCGAGTTTCAGCGGGAATTTTGACGCGCTGGCCCGAGGTCGCTACTTCAGCTGCTGTCCCGACAGCAGCACCGGATCCAGCACCGATGGCAGCACCTTTGCCACCACCCGCGATTGCTCCGATGATGGCACCGAGTGCGGCAGTGCCACCGATAACCTTAGTGGACCGTGCACCACGAGATCCGCTCGCCTGTTCCACTGTTGTGCTATTCGCGTCGTAGGTCCGCCCATTCACGGTTACTGACTGGAGATTTAAGGTCAGCTCAGTTTTGCCACTAATTTTGCCCGACTTCCGAGCATCCGTAAGGACCGTGATGACGTCAGCACCCCGAGGGATGATGGTCTGCCCGTTGACCACAACAGGTTGATCAACACTGGCCCGGTACGTTTTCCCAAGCTGGTCATACTGCGAGTCTGCCGCATCAATCATGCGTATAACGATCTCGGTGCCTGCTGGAATCTCGCCGGCACCAGAACGCCCGGTATCGGTTGCGGTCGTCGACTGAGCGCTGTTGGGATAACTGTTTGACTGCTGTCCGCCGGAAGTCGAAGCTCCAGGCCCGCTGCCACCCGAGAACGAGATAGAAGCCACCTCTGCCAAGTTGTAGCTATTCACCTTGTCTCCGACAGCGAATCGAATCGTGCGATTGCTGCCGCTGACAAAGCTTCCATCGACAGAACTCCCGTTCGTCATCACAAGCGTATCGCCAGACATCAGCGATGCAGCGGTCAAAAAGGGTATCAAGATACGTCTGTTCATGAATGTTCCTGCTAAATCAGATGCGCGGTCACGGAACGGCGTTCCTGCCTAAGAGAATACGTGCGAGGCTTTGGCGCCTGACGTTGCCGCCGGCTGTTCAGCCGCTGCCTTAGCAGCGAACTTTCTCGCAAGATCGGGACGAAAATGGGCCAGAATCTTAGCCGCCACCTTCTTTCCTTGCTCGAAAGCATCAGCATAAAGTTCCTTGCGCTCGCGGTCCGTGTGAACATACCCAATGCTGTAGAGGTGCTCGAGCGAAATTCCAAGTACCTTAGTGCCTGCCCAGGCGACCCCCGCTTTTGGGAGGAGACCGCCTCCGAACGGCACCTTCCCAATTAACTGCCGAGCAATTGCGCGCCAACCGAAGGCACTTCCAATCACTGTGGCTATTTCAGACTTCTGTTCCGCATAACCTATACTCCGGTCGCTAGCAGCGGCAATTAAGAACGCCATCCGGATCTGATTCATCGTTAGGAAGGCAGTGTCAGTCGCAAACTCAGCCACAGCCCAGGGCAACTCAATTAGGCTTGGCACGATGTCGGGCAATGCGGTTGCCAAAGAAAATAAAGCATTCTCCCGACAAGTCTTGTTCACCACGCGATCAATAAACGGTTTTCGGAACGGGGAGAACGTTCGTGCTAAAGCAACACCCAAATCTTCGTGCCTGCTGAGCGCGCTCCCAACGAACGAATTAGGGTTATTCGAATGAAAAACTAAAGCGTGCGAGGGCGATAACACGCTTTCGTCATAAACAATTAGGTCGAACTGCACTGCAAGCTTTGGATCTGGGCCACGCGTAATTGATCGGAGTGAATCCAGTCGACGCGCCTGGCTAAGCCCCGCTAGCAAGAAATCCTCAATCCTCTGATAACTCGCCGCGTCTGCCGCATAAAGAGCCAAACGTATCTGCCGATGGCTCATGTCCCGAACCGACTGCGGGTTGAGGGTGGTCAAAGCTTTCTTGATGCTGACTAATCCTTGTACACTCATGCGAATCTCCTAGGTAAAGGGCGATGTGACAGCGGCGTCTGCGCCCCAGTCAACCGGACCACTACTTCAACCTTCTCACGCCAAGACTTGTTCAGACCAACCCGCTCCACCTCGATCTCCGGCGAAAAATAGGACAATACGGTGGCGTTCGTTGGATGAAAGCACGTTGCTGGAGCAACCAAAGCCAACCGGGGCTTTCGCAAGGATAGCGGGGTATGCGGGAATAGGGGCTGCAATTCTCCGGCTTCGGAATGGCGAGCGATCCGCATCCAGTAATCCAGAGCTTGCATCGGAAGGTGCATATCTTCTGCCGCTTTAAGCTCGAAAATCGAAAGCCGCCCATCACCAGAGACCGCCAACAAATCTATTAAGTCTCTATCGCCCGCGGCAAAGGTCAGCACCTGTCCGTGAACAGGCGAAGGAAGCAGCGTGGCATCCAGCTTCTGAAGCTCAGGTCGAATGCACGATTCCATCCAGCGTTCTGGGCTTGAGCGCAACCGCGCCTGGGAACCTGACAGGAAGGACTCACTACCGGAAATTTGCTCAGCCAGCTGCTGCACTTCTGAATATGAGGACGCCGTCGCAATCTCATTTGTTTCGATCCCATAGCGCAGCACGCCGTCAGCTAGCGTTCCGAATTGAACGCCCCGACACCGGATACTCCATCCGCCACCCCCGGCCGGAGTAACGCAAACCCCCGGTAGTTCAGAAATATCGCGCAAGAGCGCCTGTACCGCCGGTGGGATTGGATCCTGTGGCCGGATCGCATTGACATGGCTATCAACATTGCCGAGATCGTCAGGATCGACCTCACCTGCTGAGCCGTGATGGTTGAAGCGGATCAGCTTGGGCCGGAGAAGCAGTTGTCTGCACCATCGCAATCGATGCGACGTGAGTGCACCCGAACGCTCCGGCAAAAAAAGAGACAGTCCGGTCAAATTCTCCCCGCCCTTGCTGAATGAACTCACATGAGCGTGCCAGATCAAGGCTGATGTAAGGAAGGCATGCTCCTGATCAGAGCCGGGACATGCGAGAGCCGCCATGTGCTGGTGACCAAGCTTCAAATGGGCTCTGGGGAAAGAAGAGGAGAGCGAACGTTGCAGGTCCAGGCCTGCAGAAAGTGTCTGAATCTCCCATCCGGGAAACTGTCGGAACAACATCCGACGAAATTGCTCAGCGAAACTGGAACGGTTGCTCCGCGTGACCTTTACCGCGGTTTGGGGGCGATCAAGGTCAAGAAAGCTCAGTTTGCCTTCCTTACCTCCAAATTTGCGAATGATGCAATCCAAGGTTCCGGTTGTCCCGGGCTCCGCGTTCAGGATCCGGCGGGATAGGCTTCGCTCCTCGTTCCATACTTCAATGCACAGCCTGCCGCCTACGACTTCGATCGAATAGCGTTCAGGATATAGCTTGATAACGGGCTCTCCGTATTCCACCAATGCGGGCGTTCGGCAACTAGCCAGGAAAGCCGCGATGGTCGCGTGAATGCCTTCTGCTGAAGCTGAGGTGCGTAGAGCCTTGTTCTTATGATGGGTACTTGCCACTGCTCAAGACCGACTTAGCCGATCGACTCTCCGCTGTCGAAGCGCGAATTGAATCGGCTTTGGGCCGCTCCGAGCGGTCCCGTTCCTCTCTCACGTTAGTAGCTGTCACTAAGAAATTTTCTGCCGCCGTTTTAGCCGAGGCGTATCGATGTGGAATGGGCAACTTCGGCGAGAACTACATCCAAGAATTTGCTGGTAAAAAGAGCGAGTTGCCGGCAATGCCTAAGGCTTGTTTTCACCTGATTGGCCATTTGCAATCGAACAAAGCCCGGCAAGCAGTCGAACTCTTCGACCTTGTTCACACAGTAGATACGCCAAAGCTCCTTACCCGTCTGAATACAGCTGCTCTAGAATGTGGCAAGCAACTGCGCGCGTTGATTGAGGTCAAGCTTTCAGACGAACCTACCAAGAATGGTGCGCTGCCTGGAGAGATTACAAGCATCCTGGACAGCGCCACTAAACTGCGGGACATTCAAATTGTCGGTTTGATGACCATCCCGCCTTGGTCCACGGAATCCGAACTGTCCCGTCCCTATTTTCAGGCGTTGGCAGCGC
This sequence comes from Bryobacteraceae bacterium, assembly GCA_965214005.1. GTDB lineage: Bacteria > Acidobacteriota > Terriglobia > Bryobacterales > Bryobacteraceae > Bog-105. Next base: position 4,354,234 of record CBDCAQ010000014.1, on the reverse strand, counting down.
TAGGCCGCCGGTATGGATTGCCCGAACTGTCTATGGGGATGTCTAACGATTTCGAGGTTGCCATCGAAGAAGGCTCAACTTTTATAAGAGTAGGAACAGCGCTCTTTGGACGTCGACCGAAGCCTGACGCCGTGGCTGACCCGCCCCCGCCTGACGCAATCCTATGATCAGGACGATCATCTTAGCGGCCTTACTGCTTAACGGGCATACCTGGGCTCTGATTGCGCAACCGATCTCCGCGCCTCCTCTATCACCTGATTTCCGTGAGCAGGCTGGGCTTCAGATTAAGATGCGAGACGGGATCCTGCTCGCCGCGGACGTTTACTTGCCTCGTCAAGGACGGCGCTTCTCCACCGTGCTTATCCGCACGCCCTACAATCGCAAGTCACCGGACATGCGGGGATACCGCTTTTTCGCCTCTCGCGGGTTGGCGGTTGTGGTTGAGGATGTCCGGGGCCGCGCCGCATCCCAGGGTACCTACATAGGTGCCGAACAGGAAGGCCCTGACGGCAACGACACCATCAATTGGATTGCCGAGCAGCCTTGGTCAAATGGACGCGTAGGTATGGCGGGGAGCTCGTACCTTGGTATCGCTCAGTGGTGGGCTGCTATTCAGGACAATCCACATCTCGTTACCATCTCGCCTCAGTTCTCAGGAGACGACGATTACATGGACCGGTTCTACTCAGTGGGCGGAGCGCTCCAGCTCGAACACCGCCTACTTTGGTTATCAGAAAATTTAACCCCGCCGTCCCAGCGCCGGCCAACGTTTGGCAACTATATCTCTCATCTGCCATTGCGGACAGCAGATATGGCGGCGAGTGGAATTGTGCTTCCTATCTGGCAGGCAGCATTGAACCATCCATCCTACGACTCGTATTGGAAGCGTCGCAGCATCCGCGAACAGATCGATCGGGTTCGCATACCGGTTCTGTCCTTCGGAGGCTGGTTCGACAGCTATGTTCAAAGCGACCTCGATGCATTTTCCCGACTTCAGAAGAGCCATATGCCGGTCGAGACCTGGATCGGTCCCTGGGGGCACGATCCATCACTCAAGTTTCCGACCGTCACTTTTGGGCATGCGTCAGACGCCCATGTCCGATTGCGGCAGCTGGATTGGTTCCAGCGGTATCTCGTCCAGCCTGGGCAAGCCAATTTCACCCCTTCCGGCGCGCCGTTACACGTGTTTGTGATGGGAACAAATGAGTTTCGGGACGAGTTTGAGTGGCCGTTAGCACGCACCCGATACACGCCGCTTTACCTCGACAGCGCGGGCCAGGCCAATTCGAGCGGAGGTAATGGAAGACTCCGATGGGCGCCTGTCCGCAAAAGCCCCACCGATCAGTTCACGTACGATCCGAAGCAGCCAGTTCCCACCCTGGGTGGTGCCCGCTGCTGCGAACCGCCGATTATGCCTCCCGGTCCCCTTGATCAAACAGCAGCTGAGGTCCGCCGCGACGTGCTCGTGTACACCTCTCCGCCACTTGCCGAAAGCCTGGAAGTTACAGGGCCGGTCCGAGCGGTTCTCTACTTTTCGACCTCAAGTAATGATACGGATCTTACGGCAAAGCTCGTCGACGTCGAACCAGATGGCAGGCCCTTGCTGGTGACTGACGGGATACAGCGGCTCCGATACCGACTGTCCTTGAATACCCCTGTGTTTGTCAAAAGGGACTCCGTTTATCAAATCACCGTCGACGCCGGTGTAACAAGCTATGTGTTTAAGCCCGGCCATCAAATCCGGTTGGAAGTCTCGAGCAGCAACTTCCCTCGCTTCGACCGTAACTTGAATACAACAAGGCCCAATGCAGACGAAGTTAAACTCACCAAGGCACGCCAAACTCTCTACCATCGTTCGGGCTATCCTTCAGCCCTTATCTTGCCCGTGATTCCAAGTGCTGGGGGTGAGCCCAGAGGTGAACCGCGGTTTCGGCCTGCCCGTTCGGAATGGCCCAAACGAGGTGAACGATATACGGGTAGCAGGCAGACCAGCTGGCGACTTAGTCCACCGCGATAACAATCGCGCCTGCCACTATCATCAGTCCGCCGAAGACTTTGGGCCATGTCAGCCGCTCGCCAAGGAAGGCCGCGCTGGCCAGGATCACCAGGGCAACGCTGAGCTTGTCGATGGGAGCTACCCGAGAAGCCGGACCTAGCTGCAGTGCACGAAAGTAGCAGATCCACGACAAAGCTGTTCCAAGTCCAGAAAGTACCAGAAAAACCAGAGAACGAGTTGAAGGTGTCTGAAATGTGCCTGGCTGCCGAAGGCTGTACGCGAGCAGCCATGTAAACAGGACAACGACCGTCGTGCGGATAGCCGTGGCATAGTTAGAATCGACGCCCGAAACGCCTATCTTTGCCAAGATGGCCGTTGCGGCAGCAAAGGTTGCAGAGAGCAGCGACCAAACGAGCCAAGTCATATTTGTTCATGATTGCTTACACGTGTCCAACAAAGAACTGGAAAAACGTAGTTAGCTGCCGCGGGTAGCTGTTATTAACACTAAAAAGATCCTTAGCTAGGAATGTTTTGACAAGTTCTAGGCTTGAATCTTGGCCCGCTTGAGCGAGCGCCTTTGAGAGAAACACATGCTTGTTCACCCTTAGTTTCGAACGCGAAAGGCCAACGTTTAACCTGCAAACCGATCCGTTCTGAAACTACTCGGGCGTAAACCCTGCGAAACTGTGCTCCGGCGATTTTAGACCAAAGGCGCAGGAGACGCTCACGACGATTGAGAAAACCTATGAAATCCTTTGCACTGCTCTTAACCACTATTTGCGTTTCCATTCTGCCCGTAACCACATCTGCCGCTACTGTAACGTTTGCTCAATTCGACGAGACATCAGCTGGTGGCAACATCGCCCATTTCGTGAAGAATAGCGATGGAACTGAGACACTGTCCATTCATCAGCGGGTTAACTTCCAATATATGGGGCTGAGCAGTTTGCCAGTCCAGCTGCAGGGGCCACTAGCGGCAACCCTCGATCTCGTTGAGCAGACAAGCGCAGCGCCTTTGAAAGTGGGAACGTCGGACTTTCTGAGTAGCTTCACCGGCCAGTTTAGTTTCACTCTCCAGACGCCTATCAAGGGATTAACGAACTTGCTTTCCGGAGTTGAAGGCCTCACGGACCGCACGGCTCTGTTTGGTATTAATTTGGGGAATACAGCCAGCTTTTCCTTTACGAAAGCGAGCCCCGGCAGCCTGTTCAGCTCATCCTTCGTAACGTTCTCGCAAAATCCAAGTCAGAACTTCAGCCTGCCGTTTTCTTCGGTGACGCCCTCAATTGCGGTCAGCGGAGCACGTCTGAACCCGTTCACAGCTGCGGCAACGGGAACTTTCGCCTCGGATTCCGCTATAGTAAAACCCCTACCTAATATCATCGTTAGCCCAGAAAGCTCTTCTGCGACCATCTTCGTCCTAGGGGTACTAATGGTTCTGCCGATCCTGAAAATTCGCCAAGCTAAGAGGCTTCTAAGCTAAAAATCCCCAGTAAAGGCCGATAAGTTGGCAGGTCACTCTTGAAGAGAGTTGACACACCCTAAACTTGGGCTGCATAATGAGGGTACAAACTGATAGTACTTATAGGTCTAGTGTGCCCCACCTCACACCAAAGCCTTCGGCTGCTGTCGGTGACACCCTCATGCACATCCTGAAATTCAAACTGTTTTACACGTTCGGTCTGCTTCTGGTCGCTGGTGCTCTTCAGGCTGATACTCTAACATTCGCCCAGTTCACCGAAACGGCTACTGGCGGCAACTTCGCGACGTTCACAAATGCCGCCGGTGCTGCAAGTCTTACTATCACTGAACCGGTCATTTTTCAGTACATCGGTCTGCAATCTTTTGATACCGCCCTTCTAAGTCCTCAAGCCGCAACCCTGACCTTGACTGCCACGTCCACTGATCCGGCCCTCACCGTGCTGAACGCCTATGATCTTCAATCGAGCTTCTACGGCTCCTTTTCATTCAGAGGTGCAACAAACGTAAATCTTCTTACGGGTTCTTTCGGCGTATCCGACGGTCTGGGTGGCGCGTTTTTTGGTTCTCAGGACGGCAATACAGGGAGTTTCACAAGTACAGGCCCCTTGGCAGTGTCCTTCTCTTCGGCGTATCTGAATTTCACTAATCCGGTTGCTGAGAACTTTTCCTTTTCTTTCTCATCACTGGAGCCGGCCGTAAACTTCGCAAACGGAAAAATCTCGCCCTTCACTGCCGCCGCCACTGGGACGTTTGCCTCTGATGCAGCGCCCACAAGCTCAGCGCCCGAGCCGCCTGCCTTAGCGTCAATCGGGATCGGTTTAGCTGGGTTGGCTGTGTTCACATGCAAGCGAGCACTTCCTAAACTGTAGCCGCCACAACATCTGGGACCTAGCAGCCCTCTTGCTCTCATCGACAGTGCGGCTAAGTATAAGTACCACTGCCACACTTTGAAGTTCTCTACTTCTAATACACATAACGATGATCAAGCATTCTTTTCTTTACTTGGCTGTATGGGGATTTGCAACATCTGGCCTACCCGCGATTGCCCAACAGATCGCTAGCGATAACGGAATCCGAACTAGTCTCGTAGTAACACTCGAGCCCAAGCACGGTAGAGAAGCCCCTGCCCTGGAGATGCAGGATCTAACAGTCGAGCAAGGCCGCGACAAACGACCTGTTACAGAGATTCTGCCTTTTATTAACGAGCGGGCGGGAATGCAATTAGCCTTGTTGTTGGACGATTCAGCAGCTGAGAGCTTCAACACGCAAATCTCCGATCTGAAGAAGTTTGTCACGAATTTGCCATCCAGCACGCAGATTGCGATCGGCTACATGCGGAACGGCACCGTCCAGCTACTTCAGCAGTTCACGGCTGATCATCAGGCAGCCGCGAACTCAATTCGCCTTTCAATGGGTTCACCTGGCGTGAATCCGAGTCCTTACATCGCGTTGTCGGATTTGATCAAGCGCTGGCCGGAATCGCCTGTCCGGCGTGAAGTCATCATGGTAAGTGATGGCATTGACCGACTAGGGGGAAGCTACCCAGACAATCCATATGTGAATACCGCGATCTCCGATGCCCAGAGGGCGGGCATCCTCGTGTATACAATCTATACTCCTGGCGTCGGGCACTTTGGGCACACGTTCTGGCGCATGAATTGGGGCCAAAATTTCCTTTCTCAGATTTCGGACGAAACCGGCGCAGAGTCATACTTCAACGGCTTCGGCGATCCCGTTTCGTTTACGCCTTACCTCGAAGACATCCTTAAAAACCAACAGCATCAGTTTTTGCTAACATTCCTAGCCAAGCCTGAGAAAAAAGCTGATCTCCAGTCCTTTCGAATCAGAGCGGACACTAAAGACGTGGAAGTCGTCGCGGCTCACCGGGTCTGGGTAAAAGCTGGGCTTTGATGCAGATTAACGAAGATCGGCACAGGGTATCCTAACGGACGTGGCTGGAGTGAGAGAAGCGGGCCGGGCTCGTCAACAGAAGTCGGCGTTGCCAATTCGAGCTAACGTTGAGCGCTCGAAAACCCTAATCGTAATTGCTATTTACAAATTCGTTAAAGTCGTTCTGCTCACGGCGGCGGGCTTTGGACTTTTACATTTACTGCACCGAGACGTATATGACATCGTATTCAGATGGCTTTCAGCTCTTCGAGTGGATCCTAATAATCACTACGCAAATTTGATCCTGGAAAAAGCTCTCGCCGTCGAGCCTCGCCAACTTCGACAGTTCAGCATTGCCACGTTTGCCTACGCAGCTCTATTCCTTATTGAAGGTTTAGGGATTTACGGCGGGAGGCGTTGGGCCGAATACCTTGTCATTATCTCGACCGGAAGCTTCATGCCCCTTGAGATCTACGAGGTTTACCGTCATACGACCTGGATCAAAGTGTGCGCTCTAATTATTAACGCGCTGATCGTAGCTTATCTTTTTTGGCACGTTCAGAAGAAGAGGGTCAGGTAGCCAGGCAAGAAAATCCCCAAGCGCTTTGCGAGCGCCTGGGGGATAACAAATGTTCCGTCTAGCTATACAGCTTTGTTGTTGTAGTACGATCCAACGGTTTATCAGTTGTACTGAAATCAGCAGAAGCCTCACCCGTTGACGAAATGTCCTCAGCTCCCGTGTCCTTCAAAGTCTGCTTGGCGCGGCTCACCCACTCACTGCTGTCAGCGTGCACCGAGAGCAGAATTCCACCGCTTTTGATTCTTCCTTCGTAGCGCTTCGCTTCGTACTCGGGAATACCCATCCCGATCAGTGAACCGACAACACCGCCCAGCAGTCCGCCCGTGCCAACACCTGCCAACGTTGCCATGATTGGACCGGCCGCGATGAACGGTCCAAGGCCGGGAATGGCAAGTGCGCCAATGCCGGCGAGTAATCCTAGCGTTCCGCCGACGGTTGCTCCCGTTGCTGCGCCTGTAGTCGCGCCTTCCGGAGCTTTCGTGTGCTTCTCATGAGCGAAGTCTTTGGTCCCGACATTGTCCTGAAGCAAAACTGATATGTCTTCATTCCGGAAACCGTTTGCCAACATTCGATCAACTGCCTCTTCGGCTAGTGTCCGACTTGGGTAAATCCCGTAAACTGCTGTATTTTTTCCTGCCATAATTCCTCCTATTTGTACCTGTGCTACGACTTCGAGCCCTTTACCATCAGCTGGTTAGTGACATTTCCAGCGCCGGCGACTGTGGTGGCCTTTTGCTCTACGGCTTGCTTCTCTTCGTCAGACTTAACGACGCCCTTCAAAGTAACTTTCCCGCCCTTAACGACGATCTTCGCGTTATGAGCACTCATGGAAAGCGACTTGTCGCTCATTAGCGCTCGTCGAATTTCTGCCGTCAATTTAACGTCACTCTTGCCATTGCTTGAGTGGTCGGCCGTCATGGTGCCGTGGTTGTCCGTTGGTTTATTTTGCTTTGTGTTGTCCGCGTCCTGATTAGCCGACACAATACCCAAGCAAATTGACAAACCTGCGACAATCACCAAAGCCTTCAAATACTTCATCCCCTTACCCCTCCTCGCGCCCGATACTCCCCTTGTATGCCGGGGTTAAAGCGGCGCTCAGTATTTTGACCAATTTCAGCTGTTCGTGTTACGTGTTTCCTGCAGCCGCCTAGCTTTACGCAATGTAGTTAGGACCCGGAGTAGGTGAGAGGACTAGGGCGTAAACTCGACTCCATTCGAGAGAACCACCACGACTATGGGAAGCGCGGCAGCACCAGCGAGCAGTCTAAAGCGGATCGAGATTGACCGTAACTCACGTACTCCATTCTATTTGCAGGTATATGATGGCCTCCGCTCGTCAATTGAGTCGGGTGTGCTTGTCGCCGGCTTTGCGCTTCCAGGTGTGCAGCAGCTTGCAACCGATCTAGATGTAAGCAAAAATACAATCCGGCGAGCTCTACAGAAGCTTGCAATGGAAGGCTATCTAACTGGAAACGCGGCCGTAGGATTTCAAGTCAGAGGAGCTCGGTCCCGAGAGTCAGGATCGGCAAAGAAGCCGACAGCACCCAAATCAGCTTCATCCGCTGCTCCGCCAAGTACCGGTTCGGTATATCTCGCGGATGAAAAGTCAGCTCTCGACGAGGGAGATGATGACGAAGAACAAGCCACGGGCGAACAACCCGGTACCTTTTCGGAAAGTCAGCACAAGAAAGAACCTCTAACTTCGCCGGGCCCGGTTGTAGCCGCATCCCCAGAACCTCCGACGCCCCCGATGGCCTCCTTTCAAAGGCCTGCGACTATGGCGACAGTAAGGCCGCCCGGTACGCTCATCCCTCCTCCTCCAGCTCCTGCTCCGAAACCAGCATCAAGTTTCCCTGCTCGCCCGAGTCCCGCTTCAACACATAGCGCAACAGCCGCGGCGAGACCGCCTTCGCCCCCGCCGAATGTGGCTTCGCCTGCTGCCGCCGCGAAATCCATCTCGAAACCTGTTCCGACCCCGCCACCAACGCCGGCACCGGCTTCCAGGCTGACCGATATTCCCGCCCCGGTGCCACCGCCCATCTCCCGGACTGCGCCAGCCTCGGTGGAAGACGATGACACGCGGGAAGCTTCCCCGTTCGGCTCAAACTTCCCTTTTTCGGCTCCAATCCCTGAATCCCAAGGCCAGGTTACTTCAGTTGGCGGGGGCACGGCGGCCCGAATGGCTCCAGAGCCAAGAGTGGTGTCGTTCAATAGAATCTCGGTACTCGACCAGATTGACCTGTCCCGGCTTCACGAAGCTGGAGTTCCCAGGCCTTTCCGCCCAAGTGCTCCTGATACGAGCGAGTTCCCTCTCGATATATGGGAAGGCCTACGGGGGCGACTGCTTCGAGAAAAGCACACGGAGTTACTGGAGTTCTCTGGGACCTTTGGCTATCTACCGCTTCGAGAGGCAATCGCCACGCGTCTACGCAACGCCCGAGGTGTGAAGTGTTCGCCCGAGCAGGTCATCATCAGTGCCGGTTCTCAGCAGGCACTGAATTTGGTCATTAACACGCTCGTCTCGCCAGGCGATCCCGTCGGAATGGAAGAACCGGGCGATTACGGTGTCAAGGCCGCATTCCTGCAGGCTGGTGCGAAAGTAACGCCGATGCTTGTGGACGATGAAGGTCTGACCGTACCGGATGCCCGGAGACAGAATCCACCCCTTCTCATCTACACGACACCGACAAATCAGTTTCCGCTTGGCGCAGCCTTGACCTTTCCGCGAAGGCTGGCGCTCCTGGAATTTGCAAAACAAACAGGCACCTGGATCATCGAGGACGACAGCGACGGAGACTTCAGCTACTCTGGCCGCCCGCTGCCAAGCTTGCAGGGCTCAGACGAGAATCGTGTCGTATATCTCGGTACGACTGGCAAGACACTGTTTCCCTCACTCGAAATCGGGTACACGGTTGTGCCGTTGTCCCTGATGGAAAGCTTCTCTAAAACCAAAGAGATCATGGGGGGACAACCGTGCGTAATTGATCAAGCCACGCTAGCACGCTTCTTAAGTGAAGGCCACTTCGATCGTCACGTCCACCGCATGAACCTCATTTACTATCAACGTTTACAGGCGCTTGCTGACTCCGTCCGAACAGATCTTCACGGCTATATTGATATGGAGCCCACCAACGGAGGTCTCCACGCAGTAGGCTGGCTGAATCGCAACCTTGATGAGGAATCCGTCCGAAACGCTGCTGCCAGTGCTGGCGTGGAACTGCCGCTTCTATCAAGTTACGGAAAGACTGCTTTGGTAAGACCCGGTGTCGTTTTCGGGTTTGCTTCGTATAACGAAAGCAAAATTCGCCAGATGGTCCGCCGTTTCGGACAGGTTTTGCGTCACAAGAGCCAATCCGCAATCGAGGAGCCCGCAGCGATGAAGGCCCTCCCAGCACCCTTCGGCAGCTACGCCCAGACTGAAAAGCCAAACTTCTTTCAGCGCCTGTTTCAAAACAAATAGCCGCCGCGACTAGCTGTTCATTACTCGTGTCTATCAGATCGCATCGACAGCTTCGGGCATGTGGCTCAAATTGGTCAGGCGAGTTGTGCGTTCTTCAGCGGCGCAAAGAAAAGCTTTGCGGAAATCTGGATGGTTTCGTGACCCTTGCCAAGTTCGCTCCTATTAGAAGGAGAATTTCATGGCCAGCTGACACTGGCGAGGGCCAATCGATGTGTAGCTGATGACACCAAAGTTGGGATCGCCCACTACGGTATCCGGAGTTCCAAATACCGGATGGTTGAAAGCGTTCTCTGCCTCAAGACGCAGTTCCAACTTCAGACTTTCATGTTTGGCGGACAACCCAAACTCTTTCAACAGCGATAAATTAGTTGTGAAGAAGAACGGGCTGCGCACACTTCCCAGTGTTCGTGATGCATTGCCCAGCGTATATGGATCTGGTATCTGGAAGACTTCAGGATTGGCGAAGTAGTTGTTGATCCAGTTCGAATCAGGTCCGCCCGTGCGCCGTGGCGTACCTGTCAGATTGAGCCGTTGCGCCCCGTACGTGAAGATGGGCGTTCCTCCATTTGAAACCGTAAATTGAAGCGGGAACCCGTCATGAACGGTCCAGACGCCGGCAGTCTTCCACCCTCCTATTGCAAGATCGAGGGCGCGCGGCATATTGGGGAAGAAAGCTTTACCCCGGCCGATTGGCAAATCGTAGGTGTAATTGAATTTGAATTGGTACGGGATATCGAAAGTGGAAAGGCTGCGTTCGGCCGATGGATCATTAGGATTTTGTATGTTCGTGCCCGAGTTTGGACCATTGGCCAGAAACCCGACATTACCGTCGTAAATTGAAGAGTTGTCGATCGACTTTGCCCACGTAAAGTTCGCGAGCAACTGCAAGCCGTAGGAGTAGCGCTTCTCGACCGAGACTTGGAGCGAATGATAGCTGGAATTGGCGGTTGGTGGCTCATCAGCCGTCACGCTGGTGAACTGGGGATAGGGCAACAGCAACTGAAAGGCCTGAACAGTCGGGCTGGAAAGCGGGCTGTTGGCATAGTATGAGCCGCTGAGCAACGGAGCTATGGGATTTGCCACATAGTTGCCAAGAGCGGCAATCTGATTCGGCGAGAGATTCTCAATCTGCTTTCCTAGAACGTTAAGGTTATTGTTGCCCGCAAAGTAGAGATGAGTTCCCTTTTTGCCGATATATTCCACGTCCAGTACGATGCTTGATCCAAATTGATGCTGAATGCCGAAGCTCCAACTTTGTTCGTACGGTGTTCTAGCAGCCCCAGCGGTGCGGAGCGGACCCACCGCGCCGTAACCGACATCGTTGAGTAAACCCAGCGAACTACCGGGCGGTGCAATCAACCCGTTCGGGAACGGATTGCTCAGATTCAGATAGGGCGTAGCACCATCGTTGTTGTAAGTAGTGACCGCACCTGTGGACTGGTTGAAACCTTGCGATCCATAACTTAGAAGACCGTTCGCGCCGGAGCGGGTCTGATCGTAGTAGATGCCATAACCACCGCGTATGACGGTGCTTTTGGCTGCCAGATAGGCGAAGCCGAAACGCGGCTGGTAGTCCTTCCAGTCGGTTAACCAGTTGGTACGCACACTGGCACTGTTGAACACTTCACCACCGACCAGGGCGCGAGTCACATTCAGGCCGCTGATCGGATCAACGTAAGAAAGGCTACCGCCGTTCAAAGGACTCGTCACATTCGGATCGAACCAGTTTGTGCGATTATGCCGATCCGTTCTCGGCAGCGAGACATCATAGCGAAACCCCAGATTCAGAGTCAGTTTAGGGCTGACTTTCCAATTGTCCTGAATATATCCGGCATATTGAAAATTCTCTGTCGCGGGACTAAATTGGGTCTGGTAGTAGGCACCTCCTCCGGCTGCTAGCTGGCCCATCAAGAAGCTGGCCATTCCATCTCCACCGCATTGCGTGACGTCCGGAATGGGGCACTGTGCGCTGCTGAGACTGCTGAAATTAAAGATTCCGTTCGGGGCGTTGGTCTGGATATAGTTTTGTTGGTGCAAGCGGCCTTCGAAGCCCAGCTTCAGCTCATGCCTTCCAATGATCTTAGTCAGCAACTCAGTGAGCTGTCCTGTGTTCTGCCCCTGGCGATAGTTGCCATAAGGATCTTGCCCGATACTTGTGTACCCGGCCGAATAATATCCGCTCCCGATAAAGAAAGCCGGAACTCCCAGGAATCCGTTCGTATTTAGATAAGACGGGAAGCCCAGCGTGCCGAGCGGATCCGAGTTGAGACTCTTGTTATAGGCGTCGATGTGCTCTGTGCCGCGCGTAAAGCCGAGCGTACTGGTCAGGATGAGTGTGGGACTGAAGCTGTGTGTATCGTTGATGGCGAACAGATGCGCTGTGCTCTTGTTAGGTCCCGTGCCGCAAGGATCGCTAAAATTCTTGAAACAGTCATAAGCGGTGTTGCTGTTCGCGTCTTGCGAGTACTTCAGGGTCACCAGATTCTTGTCGCTGAAGCGATGGTCGATGCGGACGTCGAACTGGCTATTTGTGTTGCGGGATGCTCCTGACGCGATCCAATTATCGTAAGTACTGCCACCGGCAATGTTCGGAAGCGGGAAGAGGTTAGCCAGCTTTTGGGCCACCGGATCAATCAGGTTCCCAGGAACCTGTCGTAACTGGTACGGCGTTCCATTTAAGTTGGCGTTTCCCGGGCTGGTGTAAGCAGCCAGGTTGTCGTACGGAATGAAAGCGCTGCGGTAGGCACCGGCTGGCCCATTGTTAGGTGTTTGAAAGGTTCCGGAATAGGGATCGTAGATTTGCCCCGCGATAGCGCTGCACAGTCCTGTGTTGTCGAAGGTGCCCCCGTTAGCGGCGCACAATTCCCCGAAATCGCCGGTCCGTTCAGCAGCGCTCGGCACCCCAGCCTGATAGGTGCCCAGATTAGAGGCTTTGGTGCCATCGTAATCAAAGAAAAAGAACGTTTTGTTCTTGATGATGGGTCCGCCGATAGTGCCGCCATAGTTGTTTCGGTGTACCGGTGGAAGGGCAATTCCATTCTCATTGGCAAACCAGTTATTCGCGTCCGTGATCTTGTTACGAAGGAAGTCGTACCCGCTGCCGTGGAATGCGTTGCCACCGGAACGCGTCACCATATTGACAACCGAAGCTCCCGAAAATCCATACTCCGCGCTGAAGTTCGTCTGCTGCACCTTGAACTCGTCCACGGCTTCTGCAGACGGCGTGTAGGTAACTTGGGTGATGCCCCCATTCGGCTCAAAGTTGGTGATGGAAGCACCATCCAGCAAAATATCGGCACTAGCGCCGCGACTCCCATTGGATGCGAAGTTGGTTCCGGTGTCACCGACTCCATTGGAATCGCTCATGTTGTTGACGCCTGGGGCGAGTCCGACCAAATCAAGCACGTAACGATCAACCAGCGGCAGATCATTGATAAACCGGCGATTGATCACCTGACCGGTTACAGCATCCTCCGTTGCCAACGTCCGCCCTTCAGAAACAACGTCGACAGACTGCTTGGCAGTCGCCACTTTTAGATAGAGGTTTGCTGTCGCGTTCTCGCTTACATTTACCGCGACATTGTTTCGCACGAACTTCTCAAAGCCGGGCACTGTTACCGAGACCGAATACGATCCTGGGGTCACTGCAGTGAACAGATATCGTCCGCTCTTGTCGGATTTAGTTGTGAACTGATAGCCCTTCTGCTGGTCTTCTAATGTGACCTGGGCACCCGGAACTAAGGTCCGGCTCGGGTCAGTAACTTCACCGCTCACCGTGCCGAAATATCCCTGGCCTTGAAGCAGCATCCCGCTAGAGAACACGATGGTAAAGAGCGAAAGGCAAAATAGCCTAAGGTTGAAACTGTATCCGCGTTGCGAAGCAACTTGACTCATTGCGTCTCCTCTATTTGCCGAGATGTCTATGCGTGCATAGAACATCCGGGACCGTTCGCTGATAATGCCGCGAGAACTGTGGTCTGGCGAATAGTCAAAGTAACTGGATCACTGCATTTCTGTCAAGAGAACATCAGGGCTCACCCTTGACGAAGTACTGAAACGACTTCGTCTACTGTGATCACACCAATCAATCTTTCGTCTTCGTCGATGACAGGCAGTGCCAACAGATTGTATTTGTCGAAAAGCTCCGCGATCCGATCCTGACGATCATCCGAGCTCACAAAAACCAAGGGATCGGACGCAAGTTCACGGAGGGGCATATCTCCGGGCGCAAAGAAAAGCTTTGAGATCGGAACGGTGTAGAGAAGCCGGTCTTCCTGGTCAACCAGAAATAAGCTGTGCACATCCTCAATCGCCTCTTCACTCTTTCTGAGCTCAGCAATTCCCTCGGCAACCGTCGCGGTTTCCAGCAGCGAGACAAAGTCGTTGTCCATGAGACCTCCAGCTCGGTCGTCGCGGAAGTCTAGCAACTCTTCAAGATCTTCTTTATCGCTTGGCTCCATTTCGTCCAGGATCTCTTCCGAGCGACCCTCTTCGAGTTCATTCAGGACATCCGCCGCTGCTGAGGCATCCATCTCTTCTAGGATCTCGGCGGCCTTTTCGGTTTCGAGCGATTCCACGATCTGCGCTTGCAAGTCAGGCTCTATTTCGCTTAGAGTCTCGGCCGCCACTTCACTGTTCATGGTGCTGAACAGCGCTTGACGATCTTCATGGCCTAGACCCTCGACAATGTCCGCCAAGTCGGCGGGATGCATCTTTTCGATCAGAGTATTCGTGATGTTCAGCCGAACCCGACGTTGTGGATCAGGTTCCAGCATGTTGCAGAACTCCCAGCGGATTGAGTAAGGAGCGATTCGGGTTTGCAGGGCGCGAATGGTCGCTGGAGGCAAAATCCCCTGCAACACTCGCCTCATGATGGATCGCAGCCCGATGTCGACTTCGAGCACCTTCAACACACAACTGCCGCTGATGTTCGCCTTCAGAAATGTGACGTCGTTTACGCGGACAAGCTTTCGGCCGTGGGCATCGATAATCTGCTGATCTAGCAGGTCACGCCCTATGCGCAACATGTATTCGTCTGAGTGATATGGCGTGAGGCGCTCATCTTTCAGATGCAGCCCGGTTACCGCGATGTCCTGTACCTGGTCGTAGCGAATGCTCAGCCAACCCGGTCCGGCTCCGACAAGGAAACGATCTACGCGGACGGGGTCAATCAGCGGAACCAACGCGGCGTCCCGTAGTGTCCCAATGCGTCGGCCCTTCAGGTCGTATACCTTCAAGCCAAGCAATTCCGTTAGATAGACAATCTCCTCCGCCATCTCTCATTTGAGAATACCGGGGTTGCGACGCGAGGAGGAAATACAGCGACGGGCCGCTACTCTCGCCGCTGACTTTCGTACAAATTCCTAAGCTTCGGCTAGGGAGCAGGCGGATATTCAGTATGGATCGACCCACGTGATACACAGACGGATTTACCTTGTATGGACCTTCTTCGATCAAAATCCATCCGAACTCGCCTTCGTGTATTTTCATCTGCCCCTCTCCCGTTGTGGGTTCGTTGGGGTCATTTGGGATCCATGGAGTCAAGTGGCCGTCGGGAAAGTTAAGAACCTGTCCCTGTTTGATCACGGTTCCGCTTGTCACAAGAAATATACCGCGTGTTTGAACCGCCACTTGGTAAGCAGACGAGGTTGATGAAGGTTGGGGTGCCACTATGTTGGACGCTAATACCTCACAGCTCAGAAGGTCAGCAGCGACAGGAACTGGTGCGCCGTCAGGTCCCGCAAGAAACCAGACAGCTTCGCCACAGCCAGTCAGGAGCAGGAATATCGATGGCAGCAAAAACATATGCCGCCGCCTGCTTGCCAACTTGAAGATGTATTCCATGCAAGTGCTCCGATGATCAGATAACGGGACATAGCCTTGGAAGCGAAAGACCGCCCGTTGTCAACTCAGGCTTAAAACCTTACTGGTTGGCGCAGCAGACGATAGCGTGATTAACGTCCTGCGCTTCGGCGAAGAAAATCGTGACACGTCACGCGGGGCCCGAACCGCAGACAGTTGCTAGTGCCTGAGCTCTTCCATCAATTTCACTTCGCTCTCGCTGTGACTAAGAAGCATTGTTAGAACTTCGTTTTGCTCTAGCAATCGGTTGATCTTTCGGACGAGAGCAGAGATAACGATCAAGGACAAGACGAACAGCGAAGCGAAAACCAGACTGGGGTCCATACGCGATTTGAGTTTACTCCTGGCGCAAGCTTCGTAAAAGACTCACAAAGTACGGGTAGTTTTGCTTAGTCCGAGTACGTTTACCTGCGACAACTTTGCTTATCATTCGGCTGTTGTTTGAAACTGTTCTGTTGATGCAAGATGTCTTTTGTTGCGGCGCTTCAGTAACCACGCACCTACGAACATACCCCCTGCCAGCATTCCTATCGAACTAGGTTCTGGCGTTGCGGATGTAGGCGTACTTACCTCAACGATTAAATCGTTGTAATCGTTATCACCCACGTTGCGAGCAAGATCTTCCATGCCGATGTAATACGTCGAACCTCGTTCAAAGATGGCGAAGTGCTGATTGCCGGAATCGGCACTCCCCGCTATTGAGGACTGTGAGTAGTAAGTCTTGGCCCCATCTTGAAAGTAGAAACCATAGTTGCCGGTAGGGACATACGAAGTTGTGGTGATGCCGCTGGGCGAGTAAAGCGTATGAAGAACGGTGGGATTACTGACGTCATACCAGCCGTATGATTCTTGGTTTCGGTCTGCCGTGATTCCTGTCAGTTCGGTTGAGACCGCGGTGCCCATGCTCTGCATGTAGAAGTTGGCTACTGTGCCTCCGGTCGACGTTCCGTAATAGGCCATATTGCCTGGGGTAACGCTGAGATGGCAATTGCCGACACCGGACAAACAATTGCCAATGTTCATTTGGGAACCATCCCACGAAGTGTTATTCCAGAAAGGTGCTCCGGTCGGGTTGGCCAGTGCAGAGGTCGACCAGTTCTGCATCGATCCGGTGCCAACAATGGTGTCGGCTTCAGCAACTCCCAGGGCTGCACACGTCGCAAGCGTAAGAGTAAGGATTAATCTATGGGGATTGGAGCGCATTGCTATAAGTCCTTGGTCCTTCAGAACAATCTGAGCTTAGAGTTCTTTTCGGCAGGCAACAATCCACCAAATAGGGCTAGGGCGTTCGGGTTAGATACTTACGCCGCTAGGACTAAGGCATGCTTCCTGACGAAGTTGCAGGCCGCCGATCAACTGAGAGCGACGGCCTGAGATTCTTACTAGATTCGAAGCAGCCTAGACGGCCTGTTTTTTGGTGCGGCGTTTCAGGAGATAAGCACCAGCGATCAATCCGCCGCCCAGCAGCGTCAGGGAGCCCGGTTCCGGCGCAGCGCTTGAATTCGAGACTTCCACCATCAGGTCGTTGTAGTCGTTATCAGCTACATTGCGGTTCTTGTCTTCCATGCCGATGTAGTAAGTGGAACCCTGCTCGAAAACAGCAAAGTGCTGATTGCCCGTGTCCGAGTTGCCGGCAATTGATGACTGTGAATAGTAAACGCTATTACCGTCTTGCATGTAGAAGCCGTAGTTGCTGGTCGGAGTGAACGAACTTGTTGTCGAACCATTAGGCGCGTAGATCGAATGAAGTGCCGTTGGGTTAGTAACGTCGTACCAGCCGTATGAATCAATGCCCTTGTTTGCAGCAATCCCGCCTAAGTAGCTAGAGATTGTACCACCTGAGCTATGCATGTAGAAATCGCTCACCGCGCCACCCGAGTTTGTTCCGTAATAGGGGAGGTTACCTGGTGCGTTGCTCACGCCGCAGTTGCCTACGCCGGAAAAGCAATTGCCGACGTTCATCTGGACCCCATCAGCCGAGACATTGTTCCAGAAAGGCGTTCCATTGGGGTTCGCCAGTGCGGAGGTTGACCAGGTTTGTAGAGAACCGCTGCCGATGATTGTGTCTGCGTGTGCCGCGCCTGCAGTTACACATGCGGACAGGGCAAGAGTAAGTAGGAATTTATTATTTTTGAAATTCATGTATGAGTCCTTGTTGCTGCTTCGGAATAATCTGAGCTTAGATTTCATTTCGGCCGGCAACAATGAACCAGATAGGTGTAGGGGGTTCGGGGCTAAAGAGCTTATAACAGAGGGACTAATCGTTGTAGGCGGTTCCTTTCTCGCGTGAGAATGGGAAACTGTTGATGGCTCCTACTTTCGTGTGAGCAATAGAGCTAATCGGCCACGCTGCTGCGCTTCGTCTGGTCCATCCCACTTGGGCACATTGCCAAAATTCGAGACTTCCACGACCCTGCCAAAGATTCGGAGCGTGCATGACTTCTTCGGTCGCCGAGGTGTCCTCGCGCAAGCCCATCAGAGCTTTGAGTTTCGACCTGGCCAGCTGGAGATGGCGAATGCGGTTCAGGCGGCCCTGGCCGATCGTCGCCACCTGATTGTGGAAGCTGGTACTGGTACCGGCAAGACGTTGGCTTATCTCGTGCCGGCCATACTTTCCGGCCGTCGGATAGTAATCTCGACCGGCACCAAGAACCTGCAAGAGCAGCTCTACTTGAAGGACATCCCATTCCTGCAGTCGTTGTTTGCACGTCCCTTGGCAGTTTGCTACATGAAAGGTCGAGCGAATTACATCTGTCGCCAGAAGCTTTACGACGCAGAACGCGAACCGTTGCTCTCGGGATTGCAGGAAGTTGAGGAGTTCGCGATGATTCGGGATTGGGAGCCCGCCACTTCCACCGGCGACCGCAGCGAGCTCCGTTCCTTGCCGGAGTCGAGCACCACGTGGCCTAAGCTCGATGCGCGTTCCGATCGCTGCTCAGGGCAGAAGTGTCCGCAATTCGACCGCTGCTTCATTACTGAAATGCATCGGCGCGCTGCCGAAAGCGACCTCATCATCGTCAATCACCACCTGTTCTTCGCAGACATGGCGATGCGCGATGAGCCGCATGGCGGTATTTTGCCGGATTATCACGCCGTCATCTTCGACGAAGCACACGAGCTTGAAGACATTGCTGGGCAGTACTTCGGGATAAGCGTCAGCAACGGTCAACTGGATGAGCTGATCAAAGACACCAGCGCCCTCTCGCGTCGGAAACTTTTCTCTACGCCGGACCTTGACCGGGCTCTCATCCAGGTGCAAGACCGTACGCGCGACTTTTTCGCGCTGTTCCCGCAAGAGGGTCGGCAAGGGTTTCGCGAACACGCGGAGTTTCTCACCCTGCACCAGAGGATCTATCAAGAACTGTTGTTGTCCTTAGATCTGCTCTCGGCTCACCTCGAACAGGCTCGTCATGCTTTCGACGAAACCGCCCCGCTGGTCCGTCGCACCCGCCTTCTCCAGGCCGCTCTTCGCTTCTGGATGGAGTGCGGAGATACATCATTCGTCTACTGGATCGACCGGCGCGGTCGCTTTTTGTACCTGCAAGCCACGCCCATTGACGTTTCAGAAACGCTGAAGGGCCGCATGGCTGGACGGATTGATAGCGCCATCCTAACTTCCGCCACGCTTACCGTGGGCGGTAGCTTCGAATATGCGCAGACTCGGCTAGGCCTCCAAGACGCGCGTACCCTTCACGTTGAAGGGCAGTACGACTACGCGCACCAGGTCTTGTTTTACGTTCCGCAGAATTTGCCCGATCCTCGCCAGCCCGCGTTCACTTCCGCGGCCGCGAATCAAGTTGAATCCATCCTCGAAGCCTCGCGGGGCCGCGCTTTCGTCCTGTTCACCAGCTACGCGCAGATGCGTCAGGTGTATGAGTTGCTCAAGGATCGACTCGAGTTTCCGCTACTCCTGCAAGGCTCCTCGCCTCGTCACGTCATTCTCGAACAGTTCCGCCATACGCCCAACGCTGTCCTATTTGCCACGTCTAGCTTCTGGCAGGGAGTTGATGTGCAAGGCGACCAACTAAGCTGTGTGATTATCGATCGCCTGCCATTTGCCGTTCCAACAGATCCGGTTATTGCTGCACGGGTTGATGCCGTTCGGCAAGCCGGTGGCAACCCTTTCTACGACTACCAGATTCCTCAAGCTGCGCTGGCCCTAAAGCAAGGGTTCGGCCGGCTGATCCGTTCCGCGACCGATCGCGGTGTTCTCGCGTTGCTGGATAATAGGATTACGAAGCTCTCCTACGGTAAGGTTTTCTTCAGTAGCCTTCCACCGTACCGCTTCACCAGCTCGTTACGAGATGTCCAGGAATTCTTCCATGTTTGAGATCTGCGTAGAACACACTTTTGCCGCCGCCCATGCACTTCGCAACTATCACGGGAAATGCGAAAACGTGCATGGCCACAACTATCGCGTGCAGGTGTGCGTTCAAGGTCCAGAGCTGGATGAAAACGGACTGCTTTACGACTTTGCCGAGCTAAAAAAACGGCTTCGCTCGACCAGTGCCGTCCTCGATCATCAATTCTTGAACGAGCTGACGCCCTTCGATCAGATTAACCCCTCGGCCGAGAATATCGCTCGCTATATCTGTGATGAAGTCCGCCGTGATCTTGAAGGCGCTAATGAGATCGCTTTCGTCAGAGTCTGGGAAACCGATACGTCCTGCGCTACATATCGTCCTTGAAGCTGCCGTAGTCCTGCGTCGAGCTACGGGCGGTCTGCAGTCTGTCTTTCTACACGCGCGTCGCTGAATTAAGACAAGCGGTGATCTTTTACTGCTCTGTCCCACTAAGTAGCTTATGCGTTTCGCTGCCTCGCGTTGCGGTCTCTTCCTTTTTCTCACCTTGGCTTTTGTGTGCGGCATGGGTGCTCAGGACTTTTTCGGCTCGGGTGTAAGCGCGCAGACTGCTGCGCGAGCGGGGATCTATGTTCCCGACGCGGACAATGCGCTGGATGCTCTGTCTGTGAATCCGGCCGGGCTGTCGTCATTGTCCGGGCCTGTTTTGAACCTCAGTGCACTGGGACTGCTCGCTCGTGGAAACTTCAGCAACGCGGCAAATTATGATTCACCCATGCGACTTACCGCCGGGGCAATCCCGTATGGCGCGTTCGGTATGCGGCTGAGCAGTCATTGGAGTGTAGGAGCCGGCTTTTTGCCTGACCTGTTGTCCTCAGCTAACTGGCAGTTTCGGGACGCCCCTGGCGTGGCGGGGACAAGCTATGGGCCGCAGCGGGAAAAGTCGGAGATCCTAGCCTTTCGAAGTGCCGCGGGTGTCTCATATCGGTTGTCGTCCCGTATATCGTTAGGCGCGACGGTGAGCGCTCTATACAATTCCAATACGCTCATCATGCCCTATGTCTTTCAAAGCCATCCTGAACTAAGTGGCTTAAAGACGCTCCTCGATCTACACACGACCGGTGTCGGTTGGAATACCAGCTTTGGGGTGATTGCCCAGCCCACAAATCGGTGGGAACTCGGAGCATCCTTCCGGACCCGAAGCGCAATTACCAGTAGAGGAAGCGCGACCGGAAACATGGGCGCGCAGTTTGCCGCTCTGGGAATTCCGTTCCGCCCGGACTTCGGCTACCGGGCTCAGGTGAGAGTCGAGCTTCCGCAGTCGGCAATGGTAAGTGCTTCGTGGCAGGCCAATCCGGTTCTGCGGCTGAGTCTCCAATCTACTTGGGTCAATTGGAACCGTAGCTTTGCTACATTGCCGGTCAGCCTGAGCCAGGGAACAAACGCCGATATCAACGGTTTCTTACACTCCACCTCTCTTCGAGATGTGGTTCCGCTCGACTGGAAAGACCAGTTCTCCTTCCGGGCTGCGGCCGAGCGGCGAATAGAAGAAAACTTCTCTGTGTCAGGCGGCTATGCGCACCAAAACAATCCCGTTCCGTCTTCCACGCTGTCCCCTTTGACGGCCGCCATTATGAGCAACGGCTTATCTGCCGGATTCGGATATCGCCGTGGCCCTGCCCACTTCGACCTGGCATACCAGATCAACTTAGCGGCTCAGGAGAGCACAGCAACCAGCCGTTTACTATCCGGTGAGTTCAGCCAGAGCCGCGTTCGAGTCGGAACGCAAGGCTTGACTCTGGGCATGACCATTCATCTTTGAGATTCAACGGCGGCTGAGCCTGGCACGCCGCAGGATATGTGCGCTTATCTATTGGTTTTGAACGAGCCTTCCATCACGATCTGCTCCAACGGCAACCGATCGTTGGGTGTCTCGCGGGCCTGCAAAGCTTCCGGTAGAGTCGATTTGTCTCCCAACTTCCCGATGGCGATTGCTGCTTCGACTCGATATCCGTCCGGAACATCCAACTCTGCAAAGGCACGGTTCATATCGAAGCCGACCATGCCATGCGCATGCCAGCCGAGCTTCAATGCTTGAAGGGCCACAAATCCCCAGCCGCACCCGGCATCGAAGGAATGACTGTGGGACGGAACCCGCTTCTCGCTTCCAGGAGGCAACATTGTCGAACTGGACACTACAATTAGCAGCGCGCCGGCATTCTTTACCCACATCTGATTAAACTCGCCGAGTAGCCCAAACAGCTTTGGCCAGGCCGGTGTATCCCGACGAGCATATATGTATCGCCACGGTTGCGAGTTATAGGACGAAGGAGCCCACCGTGCAGCGTCTAAGATCGTCATAAGATCGCTCTCAGATATCTGTTCGCCCGTGAAGGCTCGCGGAGACCAGCGCTCCAGGAACATCGGGTCTACTGGGTAGTTCGTCGTACGGTTATTGATTGTTGGCATAGCTTACTATTCAATTTGATACGGAAATCCAAACCGCCCGATGAGGAACATCGGTTTCTCACTGGGTGGCGCGATCCTGAACGACTCTATCCTGCCTGCTCGGCTGTTTCGCGTTGCTGTCACGTCGCCCATCAGCTTGCCTGAGACTGCATCATAGAACTTCACTGCGAGTGATTCGTCTCCGCGCCTCCAGCCGAACACGTAGGTCCCGGGCTTCAATGAAATCTGCCCGATCTTTATAGGTGCCTGCGCTATTACATAGTGCGAGTACTTTCCTTCGGCGGAGTAGCCGGCAGTAATCAGAACCACACCTGCAACAAACTTGCCCCGGTTATTTGTGATGCCGGAGCTCGTTCTCTCCTCAGTCTCGATTCGTTCCTTTTCAACCACGGCTCTGGCAGGTATAACGCTCTTTAATTCTTCCGGGGTTGCTGCCCGCCACTGAGCAACGGCGGAGTGCACCAGTAGAAGACAAAATAAAACCGTTCTCAAGATCGGAGTCCTTCTCATCGCGGCAGATGCACGATCCCGCGCTGCAGCGCCGTGGTCGCCGCCTGGGTTCGGTCAGTCACATTCAACTTGCTCAGCAGATTATTGATGTGAGTCTTCACAGTTGCTTCCGTGATGTCCATCTCTGTGCCGATCTCCTTGTTGCTCCGCCCAAGCACGATCAGATGTAAAACCTCCAGCTCTCTCGGCGTCAGCCCGGGACCGCTCATCCGTGTTGCCAAACGCTCGGCTACCGCGGCCGGAATGCGCGATCGGCCGGCATGCACTACACGAATCGCCTCCATCAGTTCGTCACCCGACATGCCCTTCAGCAAGTAACCGCGTGCCCCTGCCTGCAGCGCTCTATAGATGTCTTCATCACCATCGAAAGTTGTTAGCACGATAATTCGCGCGCCCGGATACTTCTTTCTGATTGTGGTGATCGCGTCTACACCACTTGTACCGCCGAGCCGCAGATCCATCAGCGTCACGTCCGGTTGGTGCAGGGTGAACAGCTCGACAGCCTGAACACTGTCCGCTGCCTCGGCCACCACTTGCATGTCCGGGACGGTCTTGATCAGAGCTACTAAGCCTTGCCGCACAATCTGGTGATCTTCCACCACCATCACTCGAATTGGCTCACTCACGGAATCGTTGTCTCCACTATCACGGTCGTTCCCTCACCCGGCTCGCTCCTGGTCTCTAAACGCGCACGGATCTGATCCGCCCGTTCCTGCATCCCGCGCATCCCATAGTGCCCAGCCGGGAACATACCGGAACCGTTCTGTATAAAGCCACACCCGTCATCGGCTATTTCCATCTGAAATTTTCGGCCCCTGAACTTGAGCACGATTCTAACGTGGCGCGCTTGCGCATGACGAACGACGTTGGTCAGAGCCTCCTGGCCTATCCGCAACAATTCGCTCTCCATCGTCTCGGGCATGGGGCGATAGTCGCCTTCAACGGCGAGCTCTGTCTGCAATGCCGTCGGACCCGCTACGCTTTTGATCATTTTTGAAAAACGCGCGGCAAAGTCGTCGGTGTCGGCCCGCTGCAAACGCAGGTCCCAGATGGATCGTCGAGCCTCGGCAATTCCATCGCTCACCAGGGTTCGTGCAACCTGCAATTGTTCACCTGCAGCATGTGCTGCCTCAGGCAGCAGTCGTGCAATAAGCTCGAGTTGAACTGAAACGGCCACGAAGCCTTGCGCCAACGTGTCGTGTATTTCCCTTGCAATCCTGTTCCTTTCAGCCAGCACAGCTTCATACTGCGATTCCACTTGCTTGACACGCCATCGGTAGAGTTGATAGGTCGTAGCCGCGACGCCACAAAGCAAAGCAAAGTAAAACCAATATGTCTGATAGAAGTGCGGCTGCAATCGAAAACCCCACTCAGCACCTCGGTCACTCCAAAGCCCGTCATTGTTGCTAGCCAGGACACGAAACGTGTAGCGACCCGGTGGAATGTTGGTGTAATAAGCAGTCCGGCGCGTTCCCGCGTCTGTCCATGTCGATTCCAACCCTTCCAACCGGTAACGAAAGTGCGTCCTTTGCGGAGCCAGGAAGCTCAACCCGGCATACTCAAACGAGATTCGCGATTGATTCGGAGAAAGGCTCTGGGCATCACTTGGCTCTACTGGGCGGTCATTCACGGCGATCGACTCAATTGCCACCAACGGCGCAACTTGGTTCACCCGCACGTGGTCTGGATTGATGGCGGCTACACCCTTCAGCGTTGCGAACCAAAGCGAACCGTCGCTTCTGACAAACGAGGACGGGTGCCCTCCGTTACTGCATTCGCTGATTGCCATTCCGTCAGCTGTCCCAAAGGACGTCACGCTAACACTGGTCCGACCCTTCGCCGCAAGCCCATTCAATTCCTCACGACTGACCCTGAAAATTCCCCGGTTCCCGCTAATCCAAAAGTGGCCCTTGCGGTCTTCCACAAGCCCGTAGATCACACCGGGCAGGCCAGCGTTTGCGGGAATCGAAACCACTTTGCCCGCGGCATACCGGTTCAGGCCGCCTCCATTGGTACCGACCCAGAGGGCGCCATCTGCAGCTTCGTGAAGAGTTGTGATGGCTTCATTCGATAAGCCATTCCGCGCCGTCAAGTTCACAAAGCGATGCCCATCAAACCTACTGAGTCCGTGGAGCGTTGAGATATTCAACACGCCGTCTCGCCCGCGCAAGACTCGTCCTACTAAGTCACTCGCCAACCCGTCCGCTTCGGTGTAAGTGACGAACTTGTCCCGGCTGAGATGCGTGAGTCCGTGTCTGGTACCGATCCAAAGCGATCCATCCGCATCACGAAACAGTGACCGGATAAAGTCGTCCGCCAAGCCGTCTGCCGAGGTCAGAACTCTTATCGATTCCTTGACCACTTGCCCAGATCTGAGACGAATTCGGTTCAAGCCGTCCGGCGTTCCCGCCCAAACTGTTCCATCAGGGTCGCTCGCCAATGCAAGAACAACGTTGCTGGAAAGGCCGTCCTTTGTAGTGAAGTTCGAGAAGACCGATCCATCCCACCGACTCAATCCACCTCCGTTGGTGCCCACCCAAGTCGTGCCGCTCTCGTCCTGATAGACGCAGCGCACCAAGTCGTTCGTCAGCCCCTGAGCGCCGCCGAAGGTTGCAAACTTCTGATCGCGCAGAGTCGTAACTCCACCCGATTCCGTTCCCAGCCACATGCTTCCTTCGCGGTCCTCAATGATTGACAGCACTGCGCTGCCAGGAATCGCCTCCCGTCCAGTAAGCGCTTCTACATTCCCGTCCACCAAGCGCGCAATGCCGAGGTCCGTCCCAATCCAAATCGCTCCTTCCCGATCCTGATATAGCGAGTCGATTCGTGAACCAGGTAGGCGGCCACCTCTCAATTCAGCAGTTTCGAGTTGTCCATCAACCAACCGCATCAAGCCAGTTCCGGTTCCGACCCACAGCACCCCGTTGCGGTCCCTCAACAAGGCTCGGACTTCTACACTAGCGCCGATTTGTTGTTTACCTTGTGTGCCGCCCTGGCGATGTTCGAGGCCTCGTTCGCTGCCTACCCAAAGCCCGCCATGACCGTCCAGCGCAGATGGGCGACCTAAAAGATCGGCCACAAGTTGGATCGGGCCACCTTGACCGTGGAAGGCCTGAAATGTCTGACCGTCGAAGTAAACCAGTCCGGCATCTGTTCCCGCCCACAATCGACCGCCAACGTCTTCAAGCAACTCACTAACGTCGTCGCTCTTGATAGAGGGCGTATCTTGGGCGTCGAACGTGGTGAATCGAACGCCGTCGAATCGCACAATGCCCGCTTCAGTGGCCAGCCAAATGAAGCCGTCTTTGCTCTGCAGTACCGCGTGAACGCTGTTTTGGGGCAGACCATTTTCCGTCTGCCATGTCTCTCGGCTGAATCGACTGAGTGCTCGGGTCGGATCTAATGACCACGCAGGAGTACAAAGGGCGGTCAACCAGGAAACAGTTGCCACCGTGATCGCAACTCGAATGGCACGACAGGCAATCGACTGACTTTGATATGGACGCTTAATCGCCTTTATCTTACAAACAGAGTCAAAAACCCAGCCAAATTGACCGGCAACCCGGCACGACCGAACGGTGCGACAGTATTTAGATGGCTGCAATCGTAAGCGTTCCCAAACACTCGCTTTGGATCGGAGGCGCGCTCGTCCCCGCTGGCAAACACGTGCCCCTGCACTCGCCTTACGACGGAAGCATCATTGCGCATGCGCCGTTTGCCACACCCGAGCAGGTTGAATCGGCCATCCGCGCGGCTCAACGGGGCGCCGTCGCTATGGCTCAGCTCGCCAATTATGAACGCGCTGATCTTCTTCTCGAAATTGCGGCCAACATCAAGCGCGATCAAAGTGAATTCGCCTATCTAATCTCGTCTGAGACGGCCAAACCGCTTCGTAACGCCATGCTTGAAGTGGAGCGCGGACTTGAAACTCTTAAGGCTGCTGCCCACGAAGCTCGCGCCCTTGCGGGTGAAGTGGTTCCCATGGACTTTTCGAATGCCGGCAAAGGTCGTATGGGCATGACGGTGCGCCAACCTCTAGGGGTCATTTCCGCCATAACGCCATTCAATTTCCCGCTCAACCTTTCGCTCCACAAAATTGCGCCAGCCTTCGCCGGAGGCAATGCTGTTGTCCACAAGCCATCCGAACGCACGCCTCTGACAGCCCTTCGATTGGCTGTGGCAATCCATGATGCAGGTGCGCCGTCCGGCAGCTACAACGTCGTCTGCGGCGATTCAGCAGCCATTGCAGACCAGTTTCTGGCGAGCCCGGACGTCAAGATGCTCACGTTTACGGGCAGCAGAAAAGTCGGTCTGAGCCTGCGCGCCAAAGCCGGGCTCAAACGCACCACACTCGAACTGGGCAACAACTCAGCGGTTATCGTTGAACCCGATGCTGACATTGACCTCGCGGTCAACCGCATCGTTCAGGGCGCGTTCTCATTCAGCGGTCAGGTCTGCATCTCCGTCCAGCGAGCATTTCTGCACAGATCCATCTATGACCAGGTCTCAAAATCCATCGTTGCCGCCACTGAAAAACTCATCGTAGGCAGCCCTTACGACAAAAACACCGATGTGTCTGCGCTGATTGACGAGCCTGCTGCTGTTCGGGTCGAGACCTGGATCAGTGAAGCTGTATCGAGTGGAGCGCAACTGCTCTGCGGAGGCAAGCGCAACGGATCCGTCGTGCTTCCGGCCGTTCTCGCTAACGTTCCTGATTCGGCAAAGGTGGCCTGTGAGGAAGTCTTTGGGCCCGTGCTCCTCCTTTACCCGCATGACAATCTCGGCGATGCGGTCGCCCGAACGAACGCAACACCCTATGGCTTACAAGCCGGCTTGTTCACCAACAACTTGCCCGCTGCCTTCGCTGCTGCTCGTGATCTCCAGGTTGGTGGCGTGATGATCAATGACGTTCCCAGTTTCCGTGCCGACAACATGCCTTACGGGGGCGTCAAAGAAAGCGGCACGGGTCGCGAAGGTCCTCACTATGCCATAGAAGAGATGACTGAACTAAAGCTGATCACTTGGCGGGTCTGATTCCCAACTAGCGCTTGGGAAGCAATCCAGGTCCTCCTCACCTCTGCTGCTCTGATATCCTCGAAAGTTGCAGTAACTTCGAGGTTCTCCATGTCTGGACACAGTAAATGGGCCACAATCAAGCACAAAAAGGCGGCCCTCGATTCGAAGCGCGGTAAAGTCTTCACTCGCCTCATCAAAGAAATCATGATCGCTGCTCGCGGTGGCGGTGACCCCGATGGCAACCCTCGTCTTCGCACGGCTATCATTGCTGCCAAAGCGGTCAGCATGCCTGCAGAAAATATCAAGCGCGCCGTTATGCGGGGCAGTGGTGAGCTCGAGGGCGGCCAAATCGACGAAATCTTGTTTGAAGGCTACGGTCCTGGCGGCGCAGCCATTCTCGTCTCAACGGCAACTGATAACCGCAACCGTACCGTTTCTGAGGTCCGGCACGCTTTCTCAAAGCACGGCGGCAACCTCGGCGAAGTTGGCAGCGTCTCGTGGATGTTCGAACGCAAGAGCCAGATCATCGTCGACGCCGAGGGTATAACCGAAGACCGAATGATGGGTATCGTTCTTGATGCTGGCGCTGACGACCTGCGCGATCACGATGGGGCTTGGGAAATTCTTTCTGCACCGGAAGCTCACGAGGCAGTGCTGAAAGCGCTGAGTGACGCCGGTATCCCTCACGAGTCCGCCGAAATCGCTATGGTTCCGAAGAACACGGTCATGCTGGAAGGCAAGAACGCGACGGCCATGCTCAAGCTTTACGATGCCTTAGACAATCACGACGATGTGCAGAGCGTCTACGGCAACTACGAGATCGACGAAGAGGAAGAGGCTCTCGCCTAACTGGGGTGTGTCGGCGAGCCCTGTAACTCCGGGCACGCACTTCGAAACTGATCCCAATTCACCATGCGCATCCTCGGTATCGATTGCGGAACAGAACGAACCGGTTACGGCATTATTGATAGCGACGGGCGATCGCACCAGTTTATCGGCGGAGGGCTCATTCGAACAAAGGCTTCTCTTTCGCTCCACGTCCGCCTTCTGGACATTGCAGTCGAGCTCCGGCGCGTGATCGTTGAGTTCAGGCCCGATATGGTCTCAGTGGAGGAAGTCTTTCACGCCGTCAATGCGAAATCAGCTCTCAAACTTGCCCACGTCCGCGGCGTCGCCCTGCTTGTCGCGGCTGAGGCTGGCTTACCGCTTCATGAGTACTCGCCGCTAGAAGTCAAAATCAGCGTCGTCGGCTATGGTCGAGCAGAGAAACAGCAGGTTCAGTCCATGGTTGCCGGGCTGCTTCACTTGCCGCAGCCGATTCAATCGTTCGATACCAGTGACGCCCTCGCTGTCGCTATCTGCCACGGGGCCCGCGCACGATTCGCCGATCTAACTAGCACCGCGGGCGCTGGAGCACGGGGTTGAAGAACACTCATCTAGTTTTGCTCTTAGCGGCCTCACTTGCGTCGGGCGCTTTGGCCGCGAGCGCACCAAAGTTGACCTTCACGAAGAGTTTTCCCGGTAGCCAGCCTGCCTACGTTTCGGTCGACGTTAACCGCGACGGCACGCTCACGTATTCAGAAGCTGTCAAGGACGATCAGCCTCTCGTCACGCGTTTGCCTGATGCCGATGTCACAATACTCTTCGACTTAGCTCAGACCCTCAGCTACTTCAAGACGCCTTTGGAGTCTGGACTCAAGGTCGCCAACACGGGCCAAAAAACTTTTCGCTACACCAACGACGCGGGCGCTACTTCCCAATCGGTCTTCAATTACTCGACCATCCCCGCCGCTCACGATCTCCTCGAGCACTTTGAACAAATCGCCGCGACCGAACGTGCTTATCTCGACCTGGATCACACGGCTCGTTATGACAAGCTCGGCGTCAACGAGTCACTGGCTCAAATCGAGTCTCTCTGGCTACGTAAGGAACTTGTCGCGCCTAAGCAATTTGTGCCACTTCTCTCCCGCATTGCCAGCCACGAAGCTTACATGCATATGGCACGCGATCGCGCCGCTCGTCTGAAAGACTCTTTCTCTGGCGTGGTCACTGCCGACGTGCCCACCTCTGGCGGAACAACTTCGTCGAACGATCCAGCTCATTCTTCCGCGTCCGCTCCTAACGCACAATGAAACTCTTGGCGTTTCTCTTGTGGTTTTCGGCTGCAATTTGGGCTCAAACTGCGCAGGTTCCTCCAGCGTCAACGCCCCAAACTTCCCAACCGTTTGATGAACAAGCCGAACTTGCGCGAGCTGCGCAACAGGCTGGTGCGAAGAGTCCAGTCGACTTCATCCGCGCTTTCGAGCCCTTTCTCGAAGCCCACCCCAATTCGCAGTTTCGTGAGCGCATCGTACGTGCCCTTTTCCAAGCTTCGAAAGACCTTCACGATGATCGGCGCATCGCCGACTACGGGCAGAAGATTCTAGCCATCGACCCCGACGACATCGGAGTTCTCGCCGACACGGGCCGAGCTCTCAACAGTCTTCATGATGCAGCTTCGTCGTTGCGCGCTCTCGAAATCGGCGAGCATCTATTTCAACTGGCGTCTGACCAGGGTGCTCCAACAGAAAGTTCTAAAAGCACCGACAGTTCAGTTAATAGAGACGCTGATCGCCATCGTCTCGCAACGAGTCTTAAGACCAGCACTGCCCTGGTCATTCAAGCCGATGCCCTGGGACAAACAGGCAAGATTGATCGCGCAATTACAGCCGCTCGTCGCGCCTTCGATCTAGCCGCGTCAGCCGAATCGGCCCGTGCTCTTGCCCATTGGCAAACTGCTGCCGGACATAACAAGCAAGCTATTGAGGCCTATGCTGATGCATTCGCCATTGCCGACATTGCTGAGAATCACGCCGACGATCGCCGTCGTTTGACTGAACTCTACCGTCTCGATCATCCGAGCGAACAAGGTCTGGGCGACATTGTTTTAGCCGCTTATGATCGGATGACTGCCTACAGCCAAACACTCGACCGGCAGCTAGGGATCTCCACCGATTCCACTAAGCCGATCGATCGCAGCCTTTCAACTCTCGCCGGTGTCTCTGCACCTCTGCTTGGCTGGCGGGGAAGAGTCTTAGTCATGGATTTCTGGGCGACTTGGTGCGGGCCCTGTCGCGCTCAACATCCATTGTTTGAACAGGTCCGGCAGCAATTCAAAGATAACGACAAGGTTGTCTTTCTTGAAGTCGCCAGCGAGGAAGATCCCGACACGGTCAAGCCGTTCGTTGAACAACAGCACTGGAACGCTGCCTCTGTCTACCTGGACAACGGCCTCTCTCGCGCCTTCTTAATCGACAGTATTCCCACGACTGTTCTGCTGGCCCGTAACGGCGAGCTCTACAGCAAGATGGTCGGCTTTAGGCCAGAGAGTTTCGTCGGAGATCTTGCTGCACGCATCAATAGCGCGCTTGCCTCATCCGGCGACCCACTTCCTCCAATCTCGCCTTCGTCTCCGAGGAACAACTAACGTGGCTGGTCCTTTCCGCCGCATCATCTGGATTGTCCTGGACAGCGTTGGTATTGGTGCCATGCCCGATGCAGCCGCCTATGGTGATGAAGGCAGCAACACACTGGGTCACATCGCCTCCCAGCGCAAGCTGAGTTTGCCCAATCTATGTCGCCTGGGTCTCGCCAACATCGCGCCTCTGTCTCAACTTCAGCCCACGCCCCACCCGGCGGGGGACTACGGGAAATGCGCTCTGCTCTCGCCAGGCAAAGACACCACAACTGGTCATTGGGAGATGGCCGGGATTATTCTTCCTCAGCCGCTACCCCTTTATCCCAAAGGATTTCCGCCTCACATCATCCAAGCCTTCGAGCAACGCATCGGTCGCAAGACGCTCGGCAACAAGGCGGCCTCCGGAACAGAGGTTATCGCCGAACTCGGTTTCGAACACGTTCGCAGCGGCAAGCCGATCGTCTACACATCAGCAGACAGCGTATTTCAAATCGCCGCGCATGAGCAGGTAATACCAGTCGAGAACCTTTATCAAATGTGCTCCGTGGCGCGAGAGATACTCGTAGCGCCTGACGAAGTAGGCCGAGTCATTGCGCGTCCTTTCAACGGTAAAGAGGGCCACTATACTCGTACGGCTGATCGCCGTGACTTCGCGATTGCGCCGCCGGAAGGCATGCTCCTTGACCAACTGGCGGCTCGCAAGATCCCGGTTTATGGCGTGGGCAAGATCCCCGATATTTTCCTCCATCGTGGCTTTGGTCAGTATTCCAAGACGATCAACAACGCCGATGGGATGAGCAAGACCGAACACGCCATGCACGTCCAACACGAGGGCCTTATCTGGACGAATCTCGTGGACTTCGATCAGCTCTACGGACATCGAAACGACGTCAACGGTTATGCGGCTGCGCTTGAAGCCTTTGACGCATGGCTATCAAATCTTTTTTCTACGCAGCAGGACGGCCATAGCCAGGACGGCCACAGCGAAGACTTGTTCATTATCAATGCGGATCACGGCTGCGATCCGACAACGCCATCGACTGATCATTCGCGAGAATACACACCATTGCTCGTCTTCAGTCCCAGCGTCCAGGGCGGGGTTAATCTAGGCACCCGAGCCTCGCTCGCCGACATTGGTCAAACCGTTGCCGAAAACTTTGGCACGACGATCTCGGCCGGCACTAGCTTCTTGCATGACATCTCGAAAGGATCTTTTAGTCACACATTCGTATGAGACGCCGCATAATGGCAGGCAATTGGAAGATGTACAAGACCGCGCAACAAACGGCGGCGTTCTTCGAACAGTTCAATCCTCTGATTGATGGATCTGAGCGCTGCGAGATCGTAATCTTTCCGGTCAACATCAATCTCCCGACCGCCGTGACTGCTGTCGAAGAGACGGTCATTCGGATCGGTGCTCAGAATCTTTATTGGGGCAAAGACGGTCCGTTTACTGGCGAGGTTTCGGGCGAAATGCTGCACGCCGTCGGCGCCCGTTGGGTT
The DNA here is from genome assembly GCA_965214005.1 of Bryobacteraceae bacterium. Taxonomy (GTDB): domain Bacteria; phylum Acidobacteriota; class Terriglobia; order Bryobacterales; family Bryobacteraceae; genus Bog-105. The sequence goes on along the minus strand of CBDCAQ010000014.1, from coordinate 4,321,708 downwards.
CTCGTCGGCCACAGCGAACGTCGCACTTACTTTCACGAAACCGATGCCGACGTTCTCAAGAAGACTCAAGCCGCGCTCGAAGCGAATCTGATTCCAATAGTATGTGTCGGCGAGAAGCTAGAGGAGCACAAAGCCGGCACGACGAACAACGTTCTGATTAAGCAATTCGCCGCCGGAGTTGCTGGCCTGACAGAGGAACAGTTCGCCCGGGTGATCATCGCCTATGAACCCATCTGGGCCATTGGGACGGGCCACACGGCCACTCCGCAGATAGCTTCCGACGCTCACAAGCTCATTCGAGCCGAAGCGGAAAGACGTTTCGGCGCCGAAGCAGCACAAGCCTTACGCATTATCTATGGAGGCAGCGTCAAGCCCGACAACATTCAAGGGTTGATGGCTGAACCACAGATTGACGGAACGCTAGTGGGCGGCGCCAGCCTGAACCCTCACTCGTTTCTAGACATCGTCAGAGCGGCTTGATGAGCGACTGCCAGCTCTCGGCACTCTACTTCCAAGCCGCCCATCTTCCCTTGGCGAAGCGAGCAAGTCCCGAGTCGAGCTTCTTTCGAACGACCCGCCCGATAGCTGAATGCCAAAGTCGCGCCGCGTCCTCGTACCGTCCCTCACACTTGGCAATTCCCGCTTCCACTACGTCCAGCGATTCTGGCTTTCGCAACTTGCAAGCACGTCCGACCCAAATCCGCGCATGGTCGACTTGGTTCCCCAGATCCGCGCTTGCCGAAGCCGCTTCCATGAAAAGAGCATGTCTGAAAGCCTTTCCGCTACGGCCTGATTTGGCGAGAGCATCTTCCAAGTGCTTCAAAGCTAGACTGTCTTCTTCTCGATCAACCGCGCGATAGAAGAGCATCAATTGCCGATACGGATACTCAGAAGTTTGCTCATCAGCATTCATCAAGGCTTGTTCCACTAATAACGGATCCCAGTCCCGCGGCCGCGTTCCATTCGCTTCTTCTCTTTGGAGCGATAGCAAAGCTAACCACGAACGCGCTCGAACCGGTTCTCGTAGCAGTATTAAAATCCTCGCCCCATCTGATGTGTTCAGGCCAGAGGTGTAAGGAATTATCGATCCAATCGCTATGAACATCGACATCCAAAAGAGTGTGCTGATCCAACTCCAACTACCGTCGCCTGCATAATTGCGGATCAGTAGACAACTAAGAGCCGTCAGAAATCCCGCAAGCGGCCCGCCTGCCACCATCCATACGAAACGAGACGGTTGAAGCGTGGCATAACTGGTGAGTGGCTTGTAAAAGCCCCCGATCCAACGGCGTCGTTCAAACTGGAAGGCCCGCTTGGCACCCGACTTAAAAAATACGAACGGACCTACTGAGATTCCGCCAGGCTCAATGCTCGCCAGCTTGCCTGCAGCCAAGTGGCCAAGTTCGTGGATCGCAATCACTACGTATAGGGCAGGGAAGAACAGCAAACCGTTTACCGATGGCCAACGCCAATGCGGGAGTAGGCCCTCATCGACGGCAATCAAAAGTATCGTTACCAAAACCCCAATCGCGACACCGATGACTGCGGGCCACCAACTCCGACGCGGCGCCGGCGGCTCCTGCTCGAGGTCGAGAATCGGAGTCTCAGACATCACCAAAGCATACCCGACAATGTGGCGCAACCGCAGCGCTATTGTTACCCTCGTCAGCATGTCCGGATCTGTTCCCGTGTACCGTACATTTCAACCCGGCGATGAAACAGCATTCAGCGAGCTGAACGAAGCGTGGGTGCGTCGATACTTCAAGATCGAACCGCGCGATCAGGAGATCTTCGAGAATCCGGCTAAAGCCATTCTCGAACCCGGCGGCCAGATCCTCATCGCTGAAATGGAAGGCAAGGTAGTCGGAACGTGCGCACTCGTCCCCATGAACGGCGGCTGTTTCGAAATCTCAAAGATGACGGTCGCTGACGCCTACTCTAATGGCGGCATCGGACGCAGACTTTTGCAACTGGCGGTCGAGCACGCCAAGCGTATCGGCGCGGCAAAACTATATCTCGAAACCAATCACCAACTCACCAACGCGATCCATCTATACGAAAGCGTGGGCTTCACCCATGTGCCTCCCGAGCGCGTTCACCCCTCGCCATACACTCGCGCCGACATTTACATGGAAATGATGCTGAGCTGAAAGATTCAGGGCCCTGTATTGCAAGGTGAGTCCTTTTGTTCCGAAGAACCCACCTTGCTTCCTCAAACTTGTTACCGGTTCGGCGTATCTGGACCGATCGTTACCACTTCGATAGACCCTTCGCCCTCGTCATCGTCTTCGATATCCTGACTTTCCTTCCATCCCGACAACCTTCGTCGTAAATCGTTTAACTCTTCACGTGTTTCATCGTCTTCGGCGTCAATGCCTGCATATGCGATTCCAAGAAAAAATAGGATCAAATCAAAGTCGCTTTGATCGATCCACGTAATGTCGTCCGTGTTGGCCATGCTTTATTCTCGCTTGACCTCGCCTCAGCCACGCAGTTCTTCAACTGGCCTAAACTAGACTCATGGCAATCCGTCGCGTAGCGCTGCCGAAAGCATTAGAGCGTGCCCACACTCCTCCTCAGGCCCGCAATTCCATCGCAGAATGGACCGTCACGATCCTGCTGCTACTGTTCGGAACGACTGCAATCGCCCAGGCATTCGTTATCCCCACAGGTTCGATGGAGGACAATTTGTTGGTCGGAGATCACCTGCTCGTTGACAAATTGGCTTACGCACCAGCAGGCCCGATCAGCCGCCATTTGTTGCCGTATGAAGATCCGAAGCACGGCGACATCATCGTTTTTCGCTACCCGCCGAATCTCGACGAAACATTAGTGAAGCGCCTAATCGGTATGCCGGGCGATCGGATCAAAATTACGAACGGAGTCGTTTACAGAAATGGTTCCCAACTGAATGAGCCGTACGTTTTCCATAAATACGCCTACATGGGCGCACTCGATAACTTCCCAAACGAGTGCTGCCGTCCGGTAAGAGAGGAATCAGCGCGGGATGCGCAACGCGACATGCTAGCCGGCAACGTCGTCAACGGCGAGGTTGTTGTTCCCCCCGGCCATTATTTCGCAATGGGCGACAACCGCGACAATTCCTCCGATAGCCGCTACTGGGGCTTCGTGCCCCGAGAAAACATTGTCGGCAAACCATTCTTGATCTATTGGTCTTATCGAGCGTCAACAGAAGAACTCATGGGCCAATCAACCGGCGCCGTTCTTACGCATTTGATCGATCTCGGCCAGCACTTCTTTACCCGTACACGCTGGAATCGCACGTTCATGCTGATTCGTGGCTTCCCGGATGCAAACCTACCTGCACAGCCGGTACCTATCAACACAGGTTCCACGAACCCGTAGGCTTAAGCTTACTGTTCTCTCAAGCACTGTGACGGTTGTGTGCGAATAGCCCGAGCAGCTGGATTCCAAGAAGCCGCGATCGCAACTGCAATCAACAGTAGAACAGCTGCAATATAGCTAACAGGGTCGTGCGGGCTGACTCCGTAGAGCACAGCAGACAACAATTTCCCAACAATCAGGGTCACTATCGTTCCGATCGCAAGACCAACCGTGAAGATGGTTGCCATTCGCGTGAATACAGCCGCAAGAATCTGATTTGCTCCTGCACCAAGTGCTATCCGGATCCCAATCTCGTGCGTTCGCCGAGATACCGTGTAGGCCATCAGTGCGAATAGCCCGATAGCGGCCAGCATCATGGCCAGCACCCCGAACACACCGAGCACAACGGCCACAATGCGGGCAGGGAACAACGGTAACGCTAGCTGATCCTTGACACTTCCAACGTGGAATAGCGTCAGCTCAGGGTCCAGGTCAAGTACTGTTCTTCGCACCTCGTCAATCACCTGATTCGCAGGCCGTTGACTCCGGATAATCAATGTCGTCCAACCCGTTCCTGTTTGGGAGACTGGCCGAAAGACAGCGAACATCGTGTCTTCGCCGATACTCTCGTATTTACCCGTTTCGACTACGCCTACGACCTCAGTTCCTGGGTCAGCAGGATCGGTACCAAACCGGATACGATTTCCTACAGCCCTTTTGTTGGGAAATAACCATTGAGCCGCCGCGTCGTTGATGACCGCGACCGCGGGGGCACCCTCACGGTCGTGGTTGTCGAAAGTACGGCCCGAAAGCAGCTTCGTTCCCGCAGCGCGCAGGTAATCGGGAGTGATGTTGTATATAACCGCCGCCCGCCTTTCTGCAGGCCTAGGCACGGGGCGATCCACGCGCGAGACAATCGAATTGTTCTCGCCACCCAGACTAAGCGGCATCGCATTGATAATCCCGGCGCATTCGATTCCCGGAAGCTTTGAGATTTTCCCAGTCAGGTCTGCATCGAAGTGCCGGCTACGCTCTCCACTGTAGCCTTGCATCCGTAGGTCGAAGGAGACTGCCACGGCATTGTCCGGATTGAACCCTAGGTTCAGCGTTAGAGCATGTTGGAGACTTCGGACCACGAGTACTGAACACGTGACCAGGATCAAAGAGAGAGCTAGCTGTCCTACGACAATCATGTCGCGAACGCTGACCCGAGATGTTCTCCACCCACGCCAACGACGGGAGCTTTGAGAGGGCTCACCTTTTAAGCTCGGCACTACGTCGGCGCGCGCTCCTTGCAACGCAGGTACCAAGCCGAAAAGCAGGGTCGAAGATAAGGCGGCACCCAAAGCGAAAACCATTACATTGACATCAGGATGAAGACTACTTTCGATCGGAATGTCAACATCTAGGCGTAACGAACTGAATAGCCCGCAAGCAACCCAGGCGACACCAACCCCGATCACGCCGCCGCTCAACGCAAGCAGAAAACTTTCCGTCATCATCTGGCGCACTAACTGTAAGCGGCTCGCACCTAGCGCCAGACGTATGCCGATCTCGCGTCGCCGGTCTGACGCTCGGGCCAGCAACATTCCGGCGAGGTTCACGCAAGCAAGTAAGAGTCCGGCTAAGGCTAGCGCCATCAACACAACGCCAACATTGGTAATCGGCCCGCGGAGCGCCTGCCCTATTAAACCGGGGCGAGACAATTGAAACTTCATTTTGCGATCGAGCAGCTCCGGGTACGCCTCAGCTAGCTGTCCAGCAATCTGGTTCAGATTCGCCTCAGCCTGTGCATGAGAGACTCCGGACTTGAGTCGTCCCAACACCCAGACATTCTGATCACCGCGTGCGTGTAGCCAGTCAGTGCCGGGCTCGATTTGCTGCTCCATGCTCATCGGTACCCAATAGTCTCCACTCCAAAGCAACTCTGTTCCGGTAAACCCCGATGGAGCAACCCCAGTCACCGTAAACCCGCGGCCGTTGATCTTGATAACTCTTCCGACCACATTTCGATCCTCGCCGAGCCGGCTCTGCCAGAAACGATGACTGATAATCACAACCGGATTTGCGCCCGGCGAGGCGTCTTCCGCTGGCGTGAAAAATCGCCCAAGAAACGGCTGCACTTCAAGCATCTCGAAGTAGTTTCCGCTTGCTTCGTAGCCCCAGACGCGGAAGTTCTCGCCTCCACGGACGCTCACGTTTGCCGGATTGTACCGGCACGCTGCTAGGTACGAGAACACCCCGTTGCGACCTCTGAAATCGACATAGTTGGGGTACGATATGTTGACCATGCCGCCCCAGTTCAGGGCGACAAGCTGGTCAGGCTGCCTCGCTGGCAGTGAGCGCATCAAAATGGTGTCGACAAACGTGTATACGGTTGTATTCGCGCCTATGCCCAGTGCCAGAGTTGCGACAGCAACGAGGGTGAAAAGCGGCGTGCGCCTGAGTGTTCGTACCGCATAGCGAAGATCACGGACCAATGAATCAACCATCCTCGTACTACGCGCATCCCGGCACTCTTCCGTATAGAGCGCCACTGATCCAACTAGCCGTTGTGCAGCCGACCTGGCTTCGTCCGGCGACATGCCGGAAGCAATGTTGCTCTCAATCTCCCGTGCAAGATGATCCTGCATCTCTTCATCGAGTTCGGCCTCGACTCGTGCGCGGTCCGACATACTCCGGAACAGCAGTCGCAATCTCGATGGCCAGCGCATGTTCTTAGACTGCTTCCACAACCAGTGCGATTGCGCCGGACAGCCGCTTCCAACTAGCAAGCTCAGCCTTGAGGCGCTTTTGCCCTGCCCCGGTCAGCGAGTACAGCTTCGCTCGGCGATTGTTCTCCGAAGCTTGCCACTCGGCGCGGATCCAGCCCTGATGTTCGAGCCGGTGTAAAGCCGGGTAGAGCGACCCCTGTTGAACCTGCAACACATCATTTGAAACTTGCACAATCCGCTTCGCAACAGCCCATCCATTCATCGGCTCGAGCGACAGCGTCTTCAAGATGAGCAGGTCGAGTGTACCTTGGAGAAGATCAGTCGGCTTGCCCATAATAGATTCACCCCTCGACTATCTACAATATTCCAATCGGTTGTAGATAGTCAAGGGGAAATTGCTACACAGGCTGGAACTTTTAAGCGGTCATTCTCGTCTTCAATTTCCAGGAATGATCTCCCTCGAGTTAACGATGATTCGTGTCACAGTCCTGCTTGTGACTTTGTGCGCATCTTTGATCTCCACCACTTACGCACAAGAAACGTCCGCCATTGATCCTGCCCTCCAGCAGGCCTTGCACAATCATAAGAAGACGGTCGGCGAGGCTCAGAAGTACACCTACACAGAACGCTCGACAAACATTAACTTCGACTCGAAGGGCGCGACGAAACTGCACGTAACAGACACTTACGACGTCATCTTCCTTGAGGGCGCTCCTTACCAGAAACACGTCCTTCACAACGAGCAGCCACTCTCACCAAAGGAGCAGAAGGCTGAAGAAAAGAAGCTCGCCGACGTAGCGAAAGCGCGCCTCCCACATCAATCAAATGGGCTTTTTCAAGCACACTTTCGGTTTGAATTCCCTCTGGATCAACTTGCAACGCATTTTGATGTAAAACAGACTGGTTCTGAGGAGTTAGACGGTCGGCACAACCTGGTCTTCACAGCAAGTCCCAAGTCATTAGATCCAGAGGCCTTGAAGCAGGCCGCTCGCGACGGTGTCGCTTATGAAATGAAGCTGTGGGTGGACCAGCAAGACAAAACCTTGAGCCAAATCGAAGGCAAAGTTATCGCTGACGGTATGCGCTACGAGAAGGGAACACTCGTGACCTTCAAATTCCAAAAAGTGAACGACGAGGCGTGGCTACCCGCACGCTTCTGGTTCAAAGGCAAAGTCCGTTATATGATGACCGACGTTCCCACTGAAACCGAGCAGACTTACTCCAATTACAAGAAATTCAAAGTGGACGTTAATCTGACTTCGAATTAACCGGCGGTCTCTTTAACGAATCAGCCGCGGTAAAGTAAACGGGCTCCGCTTGCTGCCGTATGCGACGATCGCTCGCGCGACGAAGTAACTCCTGGGCGGCGGACGGCATCCCGGTAGAAACTGCAATAAGACCCCGGAACTCCGAAGTACGACTGCGACCGAGCCTCGATGGTTTGCAAGCCCTGTCTCGAGCCATTTCTCACTCCCCATCCCGCCATCGCAAAAAAAGCCAACGTGATCAGCGCACTAATCGACCGGTGTCTAAACCAGAGCGCGAACCAGCCGATAATGCCGTACGCGGTACAGACCCATGCCGCTGCACCGAAGATTACATTTTGGTCAATCTCTGACCCTTGCCGGGGCCAAATCAGCTGGAGCAGCCCATTGCGATACATCCTTTCAACGGTCAGACTCGGAGCTTCGAGCCCTATGTCAACACTCGTCCCTAAAGGCAGCGCTCGCCTGCTGTGGACCTCTGGACAATGCAGCCCCAAGCGCAGGATCGGTGACTCTCAATCTGTGGAGGTGAAATACGAGCCGGTTGACCAGGTCTACGGACGCGTTCTTCGTCTCACCATCGAACACTTCCAGCTTTTCAGTCACGGTCGATAGAACCAGAAGGCCATCATCGCAACCCCAAGGCCCAAAATGCCGGGCCATGCCCTCCGAAATGTGATTTGCGATCCTTGCCAGCCCTGTGGATTGCGAGGTCCCCCATGCTCTCAAACGAATTCATGATGCCGAGAACCACGCCGAACAATCCGAAGAACGAGGCTGATGCCGAGATCATTGCCAAGCTCGCAACCCGCCGCTTCAAGTCGCCTTAAACTTTGGCCGAAGTTCGCTGCATAGCCAGTTCCACGCACTGAATGACGTAGGGCCGAGTGTAAACAGATGCCGCAGACATAACACGTACTCAATAAACGTCGAACAAGAACCACCGAATATTGCCCCAATACGCGGCAAGAAAGGCGTTGATTGTTAGCCCTGCGAGCAGCACTCTTCTTACGATCACCCGTTTTACCGTCGACGCGAGTGCCAACTTCCCGGCCTCGCACCGCTTTGAAAGCTCCAAGAAGCATGACGGGGGCTACGGCAAGACAGAACGGCACAAGGTCAGCCCCGAAGCATACAAACCAGACAGCAGACGGAACAAAGAAAAACACGTAAACAGACACCAACGCTGGTAACGACCATCCCCGCACGGCAAGGCCCGCCCCGCAAAAGAAGGCCAAAAATACTAGCGGCACCATGCGGCGCGTCGTTAGCCCAATACACTAGCGATCCAATGATTCCGTACACAAGGCAAACCCAGCCTGCTAAATCCACAACCGTTCTTGCGTCATCTTCGGACTTGAGTTCAGGCCAAATCAGCTGGCGTATAGCATTCGGGTACATTCGTCCGACGTCCAAACGTGGGCCTTCCAATCGCTGATCCTCCTTGGATCTGCCGGCGATTGCCGCCGCCTGTTGCGGCCCTCTGGACAGTGCAGCCCCAAGTTCCGGATCCGTGACTCTCAACCTCTGCAGATGCGCAACCAACCGGTTCAATAGATCCAAGGAAGCGCACTTGGCTTCCAGGTCGAACTCCTTTAACCGATCAATCAGCGATCTGTAGCAACAAGACGCAGTGACTGCCGTGACAAGACCGAAAAGGCTGGACACTATGGCTTCTGCACTGCCGCCCGTCACAATAGGAAGAAGATTCGGCGGCCTTGGACCGCTATAGCTTGGAATCGATGTCATGATTCCCAATATCGTGCCTATAAATCCGTGTAACTGCTCACACGATAGGTGTCGTAAGCTGACATAGCGCTCTTAGACATTGCAGACGCGTCGTTCCCTTAATTGTTCCAAGACATGCAAACCAATCCTCCGCTCGTCGGCTGCTGCGGATGGAGCGAAGCCAAACCAAAATACTTCGCTGACTTCGATGCTGTCGAGTTGCAGAGCACCTTCTACGAGCCGCCGTCCGCAGCCCTCGCCGGCAAGTGGCGAGCCCTCGCGCCCAGCCACTTTCATTTCTGCATCAAAGCGTGGCAGCTCATCACTCACACGACATCAAGCCCCACCTACCGCCGGCTTAAATCGAAGCTCGGCGCAGCTGAGCGTGAGCTGGTCGGCTCGTTCCAAGACACTGAGCAAGTCATGCTGGCATGGGAACGCACGGCCACGATCGCTCGCGCCTTAGAAGCTCGAGTCATTCTCTTTCAGTGCCCGGGCTCGTTCCGTCCGGAAGCCAAGAATCTGCAAAACCTCCGCCGCTTTTTCTCCGAAATCAAGCGCGAGCAATTTGCTCTGGCCTGGGAACCGCGAGGCGACTGGCCCTCCGATCTCACAGCAACTCTATGCGGCGACCTCGACCTTCTGCTCTGTATCGACCCCTTCGACACCGATGCCACCAAAGTGCGCGCTCCCTACTGGCGTCTCCATGGCAAGGGCGCCTACTCATATCGCTACTCCGATGACGACTTGCAGGAACTTCTGTTCTTGTCACGAAACTCGGGCCTCAAGCCTCTCGGTCCGCAGTACATCTTCTTCAACAATATATGGATGAAGGACGACTCGCTTCGTTTTAAGCAGCGCCTACAAATTGCGGATTGAACACCCGAACCCGACTAAAATTAGTCAATGCACCGGTTCTTTGTTTCGCTGCTGATCGTTTCGCTCTTCTCATTAGTCGTACCTGCCCTTCCGCAACAAGCACCGGCGCCAGTTCCACAATCGGCAGCTGGCCAAGCTGGACCTAAGCCTGCAGCGGTCATTGAGGACGTACCCTACGGTCGGGCAAAAGGTTCGATATTGCGTCTTGATATCTACGAACCTGCCAACCCAGGCGCTATCGCACGTCCAGCGGTACTGCTCATCCACGGTGGCGGATGGACAAGTTTTGACAAAAGAACGATGCGGCGCATGGCGCAGTTTCTGGCAAACTCCGGGTTCGTGGCCTTCTCCGTTGACTATCGTCTATTTCACGACGCTCAGAATCGCTGGCCGGCTCAACTCGATGATGTGCAACGGGCCGTCCGCTGGATCCGCGCGAACGCGGCCAAGTACTATGTCGATCCTGACCACATCGGCGCTTTCGGACATTCGGCCGGTGCCCAACTGGCCGCTCTCTTGGGAATGGAAGAAACCCGCGATAACTCCGATCCGGCTCTCGCCAATCACTCGAGCAGGGTGCAAGCTGTCGTCGATGTCAGCGGTCCTACCGATTTCACAGCAGAGCACCCAGCCGAAGGTGACGCATTCCTGAACAGCTTCTTGGGGTCTGACTACTCAACTCATCCCGAGGTTTGGCGCGAGGCATCGCCTGCCTTTCACATTTCGAAGACAAATGCGCCGTTCCTGATACTTCACGGCACGCAAGATCAAAACGTGCCGATCTCTCAAGCACAAGAGCTCTACGAAAAGTTGCAGTCCGCGAGCGTACCCGTCTCACTCATCAAAGTGAATGATGTTCACACATTTCAGAAATTGGAAGTTCGTCGCCAACTGGCCATGGAATCACTCGCGTTCTTCAATCGCTACCTGACGAAGACACCCTAACGTCCACGTGCCCATCTCGATCCATGATGTCGAAGCACACGGGTAAGAACCTTTGGATAACATCCATATTCGTGGTCGCGTGACTGTTCACCTTCGACGATGTGAAGCTGCCTTCTCCGGCTAGCGCAAACGGCAGCAAAAGTTGATCGGTTAAGTGCTCGCCAGCGGCAGCGTTCGACATCAGGTACTCAAGCACTTCAGCAACAACTTCCTTTGCGACGCTTTCGGCAGGAACTCTAATTTGTCCGAACCCGGTAAAGATCTCAAACGCCACGTCGCTTTCGATTTCCACCATCACGACGTTCCCGGGTCCTGCCGACTGCTTCGTCTCAATCAGCCTACTTTCTAGTGCGCCTGACAGCATCTGCGCGGCCATGTCTATCTCACGTTTAGCAATCTGTGCGGGCAGATGGGCCACCACCGCCGTGATGCGCCTTTTGACGATCGGTCCCCGAATCCCAATTCTCAGCGGTATCAGCTTTCGACATGGCGTAATCTCAGCACGGAAGCAACCGCCACCAGCCGGATAGAAGCCATATCGCTCAAGTACCAAGTTGACCTGCGGACCCATCTGCCGAACGAATGGCAGAAATGCCATGTCCAAAAAATGGAAAGGCGGAGCTGATTGGTTATGGGTTCCACCTTCAATGACAACGGTGCTCGGCCCATCGGCTAGCATGAGCGCCGGCAGCACTGTTTGAAACACCAAGGTTCCACTACCAGAAGTGCCGATCACAAAGCGATACTCGCCGGGTTTCACCGCCTTTGGCGTAAACAAAAGCGACTGCGAGCCGAGGTCCGCTCCTTCTACTTTCGCTTCGCCGACTTCAGCAGCCGCCAGGACGGCCGCGAGATGTTGGCGTAACAAGCCGGGTTTGTTTCGGCCTGCACGGATGTTCTCCATCTGGAAGGGCTGACCTGTAAGCAGCGACAGCGACAGTGATGTGCGCAGCATTTGCCCACCGCCCTCGCCCTGTCCTCCATCAATCCGGACCAGCTTCTTGAGCGCCAACATTTCCACCTTCTGATCCCAACGTCTTAGCCCTTAACGCACACAACCTGACGCAATGTGTGGACAACCTCAACCAAATCTGATTGCGCCGCCATCACGTCGTCAATCGACTTATAAGCCGCCGGAGTCTCATCGATCACGTCAGCATCTTTTCGACATTCCACGCCGGCTGTCATCCTTTGATGATCAGCAATCGTGAAGCGCCGCTTCGCTTCTTTGCGTGACATGGCTCGCCCAGCACCATGACTGCAACTGTTGAAGCTCTCCGGATTGCCCTTGCCGCGAACAATGTACGAACGCGCACCCATACTTCCGGGAATGATCCCCATATCGCCTTCACGCGCCCGCACTGCGCCTTTTCGAGTCACTAACACGTTCGCGCCATAGTGCGATTCGCGCGCAACATAGTTGTGGTGGCAATTGATCGCCTTCACCTCTGCACTGAACGGACGCACTTCGCCGGAATTCCGAATCGACGCGACAATCTGCGCCATCATCAGGTCTCTGTTCGATCGAGCATAATCCTGTGCCCACTCCACTGCCGCAACGTAGTCATCGAAGTGATCCGTGTGCTCCGGAAAATAAGCAAGATCTACATCCGGCAGGTTGATATGAAACTTCTGCATGTCCTTACGCGCAAGTTCGATAAAGTAGCTGCCCATGCGATTGCCCACGCCTCGCGATCCACTGTGCAGCATGAACCACACCATCTCGCCTTCATCAAGACAGATCTCGATGAAGTGGTTGCCGGTCCCCAGCGTCCCCAGGTGATTTGCGTCGTTGCCTCGATTCAGTTTCGGATGCTTCTCTAAGATGGCGTCATAACGGGGCTTCAATCCAGCCCAAGCCGATTTGTTGCCCTCTGGAGTTTGGGCCCAAGCTCCGCGATCGCCCGTGCCACCGTGATTCGTTCGTCCATGTGGAACGGCCTTCTCAATAGCACTGCGCAAACCTTTCAAATTATCCGGCAAGTCCCGAGCGTTCAAATCCGTCTGCACCGCCATCATGCCGCAACCGATATCAACGCCGACCGCGGCAGGAATGATCGCGCCCTTCGTCGGAATCACACTTCCAACCGTGGCGCCCACTCCCCAATGCACGTCTGGCATCGCGGCGATCCATTTGTGTATGAACGGCAATTGCGCGACGTTCAGCAGCTGCTTCTTAGCCGCCTCTTCAACTGGAACACCCTTCGTCCAGGCCTTGACTGGCACGCCACCCTCGCCAATCATCACGTTGTAGTTAGCCTCACTCATTTTCAAACCCGCTGAGCGCACGCACTTTCATTAGCATTCACTAGCAAACCTGCTAACCATCGGCTCTCCGCTATTCTTATGCACCAGTCTGGCCATTGAAGGACGCCGGCAAAGCGATTGATTGTATGGGGGTTGCACCTTCTAAGCCTGGAATCATCGCGGAAAAACGATCCTCATTGCTAAGATCTTATACTAATGGCTAAACCTGCTAGCCTTGTCGTTATAGGAATTCTCGGCAGCTCGCTCGATGCCGGGAAAAAACCTGACCGGTGGACCAGCTGGCGTCCAACCGTTTCCATTTGTCGCCAACCGGACATGGTCGTCCACCGATTAGAACTCCTGCACGGCCCGAGAGAGGTCGCGCTAGCGACGCTTGTCAAATCTGACATCAAATCGGTGTCTCCAGAAACCGAAGTTCGCCTTCACGCCTTCGAACCGGGCGACCCCTGGGATTTCGAAAAGGTCTACGAAGCCCTGTACACTTTTGCGCGTTCGTACCACTTTGATACCGACCGTGAAGATTACCTGATCCACATCACGACCGGCACGCACGTCGCGCAGATCTGCCTTTTTCTCCTGACCGAATCGCATCATTTCCCGGCTCGGCTGTTGCAGTCCTCACCCGATCGAGGCTGGACTAGTCCGGGCTCAATCAAAATTATCGATCTCGATCTATCCCGTTACGACCGAATTGCGTCCCGCTTCAGAGATGAACAGCAAGAGGCCGCTTCGCTTTTGAAACAAGGCATCGAAACTCGCAACATCGTCTTTAATTCGGTGATCGACCAAATAGAACAAGTCTCGATTGCCACCCGCGATCCTCTGCTTCTCATGGGACCGACCGGGGCAGGGAAGTCGAAACTAGCTCGTCGCATATTCGAACTCAAGAAAGTTCGGCATGCAGTCAAGGGCGATTTCATTGACGTCAACTGCGCTACTCTCCGCGGTGACGGAGCTATGTCTGCCCTATTCGGACACGTCAAAGGCGCGTTCACCGGAGCCCTTCAGGACCGCCTAGGCCTTCTGCGATCAGCCGATAAAGGAGTCCTGTTTCTCGACGAGGTCGGCGAATTGGGTCTAGACGAACAAGCGATGCTGCTGCGAGCTCTCGAAGAGAAAACGTTTCTGCCGCTCGGGTCCGATACCGAACGTAAGAGCGACTTCCAACTCATCGCCGGAACCAACCGCGACCTGTACCAAGCCGTTCACGAAAAACGTTTTCGCGAAGATTTACTCGCGCGAATCAATCTTTGGACATTCCGTTTACCTGGCTTGAAGGAACGCCCCGAAGACATCGAGCCCAATCTCCAATTCGAGCTTGAACAGTACGCGCGTAGAACTGGCCATCGCGTCACATTCAGCAAAGAGGCCCGGGACGCGTTTCTCTCCTTTGCGCTCTCGCCGGCAGCAGACTGGAAGGCGAACTTCCGCGATCTGAACGCCGCCGTGGCCCGCATGGCAACCTTCGCCCAAGGAGGCCGCATCTCCGTGCAACTCGTCCTTGAAGAAACCAAACGTCTGACGACAACCTGGCGGGGACCTCTTCCACAAACTGAGGCCGATGTTCTCGCGACCGCATTGTCCGCAAAGCACATCGAAGCCCTTGACCTCTTCGATCGCGTTCAACTCGAGCATGTAATTTCCGTTTGCCGCCGATCGAGATCACTATCGGAAGCCGGTCGTACTCTCTTCCAAGCATCCCTTGCAAAGAAGACCTCAAACAACGACGCCGATCGCCTCCGCAAGTACCTCGCCCGATTCGATCTCGACTGGTCTGCCGTGAGCGCCCACATTTGATAATCATCAAGAGCGAGAGAATCTTGGTTCCATAACAAAGCCGGGCTGATTTCGCTCGTGTATAAATGCATTGGGATCAATGGGCATTAGAACCTTCTGTCTTCTCGTGCTCGCGCTTGGCGCTCGAAGTGCAGCTTCTGGTCCGCAGCCTCCGTCGGAACTCGCACGGCCCGCTCCGCTTTCTCAGATCGTTGCAAAAGCTGTGATCCCAAGCACAACATTTTTACACGCATTAGTCCAAGTCGGGCGATTGAGCAATCGGTGCTTGGGCGTCGTCCTCAACAAACGTTCGTCGGCTCAAGCCAACGTTCCAAGCATCAACGCTGAGGGGATAAGGATTAGCGACCTCATCCGCAAAGTGTTGGAGAGCGCCAACGGTTTTGGGTTGGCTGAAAAGGCAGGTTGCATTGTAATTGCCCCTGTTGCCGATAAGCCTCGATATTTAAAGACTATTATCCCTCTCTTCCGAACACCACGTACAGCTATAGAGATGCAGAGCTATTACTTGACTCAAGTTCTTTCTGCGACCGCACCGCAGCCCGTACCAAAGGGGGCGTGGGGCAGCGTAAGTAGTGTATCCAGCAGTGATGATTCGCCTCAGATAGGCCCTCTTGACCTGTCGAGAAAATCTGTCGAGGAAATCCTTTGTATTTTGGCCAGGAAAGCTGGTTCGACAATGTGGATTGCGTTCCCTATGAACGAAGCGGAGTCGCAACCGTGGGACTTCGCTTACTACAGGGAGTCTACTGTTATTTCAAACACCGGGCTTAATCTGATAATCGATAGGCTTCCCTAGAAATGCACGAAAGGCGCGAATAGGAACATCCACCAAATTTTGTAACCCTCGTGCGAGCGATTGCTGTCCGCAGTGTGTCCAGTGAGCCTTTGGCCCGTTGAACTTCTAACAACGATGCATCGCCTCGCCCTCCTCTCAATGCTGCTCATGCCAAAGTGCCACGGCACCTCTGCCCTCCGTTGTGCCTTGCGACTTCACCATCCAAGAACCGATCCTCGCGACCTCCAGGCTCGTCTTTTTCACCCTCCCAAAAATCCGGTCACAAGCCCAATTCTCAATAAAAACCCCCTTTTCCGCTCAAAACACTTGACACACGTTGTAGGCTTTTCTTAGGAGCACCTGTCTTGGTCTCCTCCGGCCACCGGCGTCTCCGGTGGCTTTGTTGTCTTCAGCAGCCACCTTCCGGGGTGGCTTTTTCATTTATCAGGAGGAAGCAACTCGAATGTCCACACTCGCGCAAATCACTGCCAATCAGCAGAACGCCCAGCACTCTACCGGTCCCCGCACCGAAGAAGGCAAAGCCAATTCAGCTCGCAACCGTTTCGCTCACGGCCTCTGCGGAATCTTCAAGATCCTGAACCACGAACGGGAGGAGGAGTTCGAACAGCTCTTAGAAGCCTTCGTCGATGAACATCAGCCTTCGACCATGACCGAGTCCTTGCTCGTCCGAACTCTTGCCGAAGCTTGGTGGCTTCGCAAACGCGCCCAAACCTATCAGGATCTCTGCCTCGAAAACGTAGGTGCCAGCGATCCCGAAGGACTCCCGCTCTACCTCCGCTATCAGGCCCACCACGACCGCGAGTTTCACCGCACGCTGAACGAGATCCTCAAGATGCGTGCCACTCGCCAGAAATCCGAATCGCAAAAAGTAGCCGAGTCTCAAAAGCAGCAAGTTGCGGACCTTCGCACCAAATCAGCCCAGCTTAGAGTTCAAACGCAACAGGCCCGGCTCGATAAGCTTCGGCCCACCCAACCCGAAATTGGGTTCGTTCCGCAACGACCTACTCAGCCCGCAACGATCCCCGACCCCATCGCAACCGCGGCCTAAAATCCTGATGTTTTGAGACACGCCGAGCGCGTGTTCTTAACCGTTCACCTAGCTCTTTGAAAACTGAATAATCGCCCGACAGAACGACCGCACATAAGCTTCGTCCGCTTACTGCATCACTCTCAACATCTGCACAGTAATATTGTCCGGGCCACCCCGCGCTCGAGCCAATTCCACCAGTCGTCGGCATGCCACTCCGGCGCTGCATCCGTCCACTGCTTTGCTCAGCTGATCGGCCGCTACTACTCCGTGCAAGCCGTCACTGGTCAACAGCACCGCATCCTCGTTCTCTAGTTCAAAAGGTACTTGCGAAAACTCGGCTTCTAACTCCGGCGAACGTACGCCCAGCGCCGAGATCAACACGTTCCGCTTCTCATGAGTCGCGGCTTGTTCCGGCGTGATCGCGCCGGTCTTGATCAGGTGATTCACCAACGAATGGTCTTCGGTTAACTGCATCAGCCGTCTCCCTCGCAGCACATACAACCGGCTATCGCCAATATGGCCAAACATCAGTTGACGCCCTCGCACGATCGCAGCCGTACACGTTGTGCCCATTCCTTGCAGTTCCGGTTCTTGATCCGATCGGGCCAAAATTGCTTCCTGCGCTTGGGCGAATCCGCGCGCTAACAACTCGTGTAAGTCAGTCGACGCATCTTCCAAAAACGCCGCCCGGATGGCGTTTACCGCTATGGCGCTCGCTACTTGCCCGCCGCGATGTCCGCCCATGCCGTCTGCCACCACCAGCAGCCGACCTTTCCGTGCGAACTCTTCGTCCGTTGCCGGTTCCACGAACCGAAAATCGTCCTCATTGCCCGCCCGCTCGCAACCTATGTCTGTCAATCCCGCGACGTCCACGTCCGTCCGAAACCGAATAACATCCGCCTCACTCGTCACCGGCTCATGTTCACGCACTCTGCTCAGCCTCGATTGGCTTCGTACCGCACTCCGATTCCACATGGCGCGGTCGCCTGCGAAGTACTCTATCAAGAGGGGAACTTGATGCGAGCCATACGTTGGATATTAGGGTTTTTCATGGTTGGTGCAGTGACTTGGGGACAGCTGAAAACTCTCAAACCTGGGTTCGATCTCTTCACACCCGAGCAGGACATCCAGCTTGGCAAAGAGTCTAAGGCGCAGGTCGAGAAGACTCAGCCCGTTGTGCACAATGCCCAGATCGATTCCTACATCTCAGGCCTTGGTCGCACTTTGGCCAAGTCGCCTCGCACCGGTAACTTTCCGTTCTCCTTTCAGGTAGTCTCGGACAAGAACATCAACGCGTTTGCTCTTCCCGGTGGTCCCGTTTTCATCAACACCGCCACCATTCTTGCTGCCGATAACGAAGGCGAACTGGCGGGTGTCATGGCTCACGAAATGTCCCATGTCGCTCTCCGCCACGGCACTCACGAAGCATCAAAGAGTCAAGCCATCGGCTTACTCGCCAACCTGGCAGGCGCAGTTAGTGGTGACGGCATGCTTGGCCAATTGACTCGCGCCGGTGTCGGCCTCGGAGCTAACTCAGTGCTGCTCAAGTACTCTCGTGACGCCGAGAGCCAAGCCGATTACAACGGCGCTCAAGTCATGGCCGACGCTGGTTATAACCCGGTCCAAATGGCGCAGTTCTTTCAGAAACTCGAAACGCGTGGCAGTGAGGGCAAGCTCGTTCAATTTCTCTCCGACCACCCCACACCGGGCAACCGAGTCGAAGCCGTTCAGAAGGAAGTGTCTTTTATGCCGCAGCGCAACTACACCGCCGACTCCGGCCAACTCGCCCAAATCAAGCGGATCGTGAGCAGTCTCCCACCGCCTCCGCCACCCCGTCCCATTCAGCCCGCCGAGCAACAGCCGCAACAGCAACCCGCGGCGCAATAGCCCCTCGCTCAATCACCGCAGTCTCCTGTCTCTCAGCACGCAAGCTTGGTATCTGTTAAGTGTGTTCGATCCTCACTCTCCAAACGGGCATTCGGGTACCCCCTTGCGTTCTACCGACCCGCACCCTAAACCACAACTGCGCCGCTCTGGCTGGATCTCTCTCAATGGCGAGTGGGATTTCGCCTTTGACGAACATGCCCAATGGACTCAGACTTCCTCCATCCAATGGTCCGAGAAGATCCAAATTCCGTTCAGTCCCGAAACCCCGGCCAGTGGTCTCAATGCAACCGGGTTCTTCCGCGCCGTCTGGTATCGTCGCACTTTCGATTTACCTCATTTAGGCGACAACGAACGCCTCCTGCTTCACTTCGGAGCCGTTGACTACAGTGCTGAAGTTTGGGTGAACGGAATCAAAGTTGCCTCCCACCAGGGCGGCTACACTCCCTTCCACGCCGACATCACTGACGCGCTGCACCCGAGCGGTCCCCAGGAAGTCGTCGTCAGAGCCGAAGATGATCCGCTCGATCTGGCTAAACCGCGCGGTAAGCAGGATTGGAAGCAGGAATCTCACTCCATCTGGTACGCTCGCACAACCGGCATCTGGCAGACTGTCTGGCTTGAGCCCGTTCCCGCTGCTCGAATCGCAGTTCTGAAGTGGACTTCCAATCTCAAACGCTGGGAGATCGGTCTTGAAGCCTTTGTCTCCGGCTCTCAAACTAACAACCTTCGTCTTGCCGTTAAGCTGCACGTTGGCGATAAGATACTCGCCGATGACGTTTACTCCGTTGTTGCAGGCGAGGTCCATCGTCAAGTCGCGCTTTCCGATCCCGGCATCGACGACTCTCGCAACGAACTGCTGTGGAGTCCAGCCTCGCCTACCATCATCCGGGCTGAACTTGAGCTCCGCGACCATGCTGACCAGGTCCTCGATCGGGTTCACAGCTATACCGCCATTCGGTCCATCTCTGTCCAAGGCGATCGCTTCATCTTGAATGGCCGTCCACTGCCGCTGCGGCTCGTGCTCGACCAGGGTTATTGGCCCGAGAGCGGCCTCACCGCGCCCGACGATCAGGCCTTGCTGAACGATGTCATTCTTGCCAAAAAGCTCGGGTTTAATGGTGTTCGCAAACACCAGAAGATCGAAGACCCGCGCTACCTCTATTGGGCTGACCACGCCGGCTTGCTTGTCTGGGAAGAAATGCCCAGCGCTTATCGCTACACCCAAAGATCAATCGAGCGCCTCACCCGTGAGTGGATCGAAGTCATTAAACGGGATAGCAGCCATCCGTGCATTGTTGCCTGGGTTCCACTCAATGAGTCGTGGGGCGTTCCGGATTTGCCGGTCAGTTCACCTCAGCGCAACTACGTGCAAGCGCTCTATCACTTGACCAAAACTCTGGACCCGACTCGACCCGTCATCGGGAACGATGGATGGGAAAGCGTGGCAACCGACATCCTGGGCATCCATGATTACGACGATGACCCGCAGCGTATTGGTCGGCGTTACGGCCAAGGCGACGTGCAGTCCCGCTTGTTCAGTCGTGAAAGACCCGGAGGACGAATGCTCGTTCTTGGCAACGCAGAAGACGTGCAGGGCCGACCCATTGTGTTGAGCGAGTTTGGGGGCATCGCGTACTCGACGGCCGACAAATCCTGGGGCTACTCCCGCTGCCATACTCGCCACGAGCTGATGGAAAATTACCGTGCTCTCCTGGACGTCGTGCGCTCTCTTCCGTCGCTGGCCGGCTTTTGCTATACGCAGTTCGCCGATACGTACCAGGAAGCAAACGGCCTGCTGTTCGCCGATCGCGAGCCCAAGGTCCCTTTCGACGAAGTGGCTTTAGCGACAAATGGCGACGCCTACTACTTCGATGCTCTCGAAAACTCGCACTGGCGCGACCGCCTCATGGAACTTCAACGCTAGGCCGCTGGTCGCCGATTCCGTTTAGGCGGCTTGCCGCTAACTCCGCTTAGGCGGCTTGCCGCCAGCTCCAATGCCCCATGAATCGCTGAAATCCCCGAAGATCGTAATCAAGCGGCGCTTGGAACCTGTAAGCCGGCAGGTCGATGCTTGACGCCGTGCCTTGAGCTAAGCGCGTGTACCATTCCGATAGTTCAGACGCCTGACGCTCGCGTCCATCGGCGCTGAGGCTCCAAACTCCCATCGGGCAAACGTTTCGATTCGCCACCGTGCATAACGAGTCCCAGTCAGTCGCATCAATAGAAGGGAACCAGCAGAACCCGCGGAAGTCACACTGCGCCGAAAGTTTTTCCGCCTGCTCTTCCATGAACTTAAGCCAGGTAATTCGGTCCGTTACGGTGCCACCTATGTTTGTCTCAGACAGAAGGACCGGCAATTGGAAACGTTCCACGTAGTCACAAGCGACAGCAGAGAAACCTCGCGGATAGCGACAGGGAAATCGAAGAGTCGCTGCATTCAACTTCCAATCCCATCCCCAATCCATTTCTGAATGTGCGTAATAGTCAAGTCCAATCACATCCATCTGGCAAGCGTTGTCTTGAAACCAGAAGCTGTCATCGTCGGTGAACCCGTGCTCTTGAAGATAGGGCAACAAAGCGTGATCTGTCCCAATCTGTCCAAGAACGAGGTCGTGGAAAAGGAACCGTCGATGGTTAGCATGCGCCACCCATTGCTCGCTCTCAATATCAATGGCGCGATGGTGTTCACAGGAATCAATATGAATGAACTCGATTTCCGGATTAATCTTTTTGAGTGTCGAGCTGGCCATACAGATCGCGCGAGACACATTCAAGGCCATGCCGACGAAGTCTGCTTCAGAGCGCCGGTACGGATACCAGTCACCTCGAAGCCCGCAAAGAGCTACCGTCGGCAGCGGCTCGTTCACTACCGTGTATCGCTCAATCCATTCGTAGCGATCCGCAACGCACTCGACAAACCGTGCGTAACAAGCCGGGAACTCAGGGTTCGCAAAACCATCGCTCAGCCAATCCGGAATCGAGATGTGATGGAGCGGATCTGCGATCGGCTGCATCCCCAGATCGCGCATGAGGTGCATCGGACCATCCATCCAACGCCAGTCATAGTTGCCCCGTTCGCTCTCAATTCGATGCCACGGAACCGGATATCGAAGTTCGCGGATACCCGAGTGGTAAAGCCGCATTAGGTCCGCTCCCCAATATTCGGTATGGCGAGTCGTTTCTAAAACGTCGGCACCGCTGCCGTAGATCTTCGTACTCTCAAATGCTCCTAAGTGGGGAAACGAACGACGCTGAGGCAATTTCACCGAGTCGTTCTCGACTGTACGCAAGCATTAGGAAAAGAGAAAAAAGTTAAGCAGGAAAGAAAACAACAGTAACGTGGTTTGGGAACGCAGCAACGTTGCTGAGGACAGGGCATCCTGCTCATCATCGCTGCGTGCGTACTAAAAAGCAGCTAGATACCGTACTGACTAGTTTGGGCGCAAACTCCTTAATGCGTGGAATTCCCAGGGCGGGCACGTTTCGTGTGCCGTTTTACAAACGTGTGCGATCGCGTAGTATGATTCCCAGTTAGAAATTGCCGTTGACTAGCTCAACGAAGAAGAGGTTGGAAAATGCTTCGATGCACAGCAGTGGCACAAATCTCGTCTGGAGTGCTTCTGGCGTTGTTGTTTTCGACATCAGCAATGGCGCAGTTCCGCGCCGGTATTCAAGGCACCATCGTTGATGCGAGAGGGGGTTTGATTCCGGATGCTACAGTCACCTTGACCAGTCAGGAGACAACGCTTCAACGCGCTGACAAGACTAACGGGTCAGGCGTGTTTACCATTTCAGGTCTCGCGCCCGGGAAGTACACGCTCTCTGTTGAGAAAACAGGATTCACAAAAAAGACTCTCACTGACGTCCAGGTTGGTGCTGAACAGATGCAGTCCATCACCGTGCCGCTAGACGTCGGTCAGGTCTCAGAGTCAGTCTCCGTGTCAGGCGAATCAGCCCAGGTGATCGATACTGAGACGGCTACCATCGGTGGCACCATCACGACCCGAGAAATTCAGTCCTTACCCTCTTTTTCTCGCGATCCTTATCAGTTGTTGCGGCTAGCGCCAGGTGTTTTCGGCGACGGCGCCCAAGGTGCGGGCTCTAGCGGATCGCAGTTACCCGGGACGAACAAGAATGGGCCCGGTGCCACTGACAGCATCTTTCAAGTAGAGAACGGGCCCGCCATCGTGGCCAACGGCACTCGGCAAAATTCAAACAATTTTCAGGTCGACGGCCTGTCCGTCAACAGTACAGCCTGGGGTGGGTCTGCTGTCATCACTCCTAATGAGGAATCGGTCAAGGAAGTTCGGGTCATCGCCAACAACTACAGCGCCGAGAACGGCAGAACCAGTGGGGCTCAGATCGAAGTCGTCTCTCAAAACGGCACTAACGATATTCATGGAAGTGCATTCTTTAAATGGCACCGACCAGGCCTGAATGCTTTTCAACGTTGGAACGGCCCTGGTACCCCGAGCCCTGTGCAACGGGATGAAGCTCGATTCAACCAGTTCGGTGGTGGCATCGGCGGACCTATTCTGAAGAACAAACTGTTCGCCTTCTTCTCGTATGAAACCTTGCGTGACAATTCGCAGACCACCGGCACAGCATGGTTTGAAACTCCTCAATTCTTGCAAGGCGCCACCCCGGCCAACAGTATCGCTCGAAAGTTTGTTTCGTTCCCCGGTACGGGCGCTTCCTATACCCATCTCGTGACGCAAACCTGCTCCCAAGTGGGCCTTCCCTCCACTCAGTGTCACGACGTCCAGGGTGGTTTGGACTTGGGCTCTCCCCTTACTTCGGCACTCGGCACCCAAGATCCAACTTTCGCCCAGCCGGGTACACCTTTCGGCATAGGCAATGGATTCGACGGCATCCCTGATGCAATGCAGGTTCAAACCGTCATCCCGAACAACAGTACGAATGTTCAGTACAACGGCCGCGCTGACTACAACCCTTCAACCAAAGACTTGATCGCATTCAGCATCTATTGGGTTCCGACTTCCAACGTGTCATACAACGGACCTGCTCGCGCCGCAAACTTGTGGAATCACGCTTCTGTCGCTTACGCGATGAGCGGCATTTACAACCACACATTCTCACCGACCATCTTTAATGAAGCACGCTTCGGCGTGAGTGGCTGGAATTGGAACGAATCAACCACCAATCCTCAGGAACCATTTGGATTACCCACTGCCAATATCACTGCCGCCGGCAGCGTCGGCTTCCAGCAGTTTGGCCCGAATAGCTACAGCGTATTCAACCAGAAGACTTACAACGGTCGCGACACGCTGACCAAAGTGCAAGGCAGCCACTTCCTAAAATTTGGAGGAGACGTTTCTAAAGCGTTGTTCTTGGACGAGGCGCCCTGGTCCGGTCGGCCTAATTACGATTTCCGTAACATCTGGGATTTCGCAAACGATGCTCCGTATCACGAGAACGGAAATTTCAACCCAGTGACTGGTCAACCCAGTTCGGCAGTAAAAAATCTCCGCTTTAACGACATCGGCTTTTTTGTCCAGGACGACTGGAAGGTCAAGTCAAATCTCACGGTAAATCTCGGCCTTCGCTATGAGTACTTCTCGCCATTGACGGAAGCGAATGGAAACCTCAGCAGTGTCCTCCTTGGCTCGGGTGCCAGCGTCCTCACAGGGGCTCGTATCAAAAAGGGCGGTGATCTTTTTGGCACTAGCAAGAATAACTGGGGGCCGCAACTTGGGTTCGCTTGGAGTCCCGGCAACCTTCTGGGCCGCGACCTCAACAGGAAAATGGTTATTCGCGGTGGCTTCGGAATCGGTTATAACCTTCAGCAGTTGGCAGTCACCTCGAACGGGCGCTTCAATCCACCGTTTATTACCTCTCTCGATCTGTATGGATCTAACGTTTTGTACGCCACCAACACAAATCTCCATTCGCTTACCGGATATCCTGCGAACCCGGCAACCGTCCAAACGTTCGACCCGGCGAGTGGAATCCCGACCAGCGGCCCGCCTGTCGACTTAACAGGTTTCCCGTCCCAAATGCCCTCTACTGTTACGTATCGATACTCGCTGGATACGCAGTACGATCTCGGCCACAGCTGGATGGCATCACTTGGTTATCAGGGCAGCCAAAGTCGCCACTACACCATTCAGAACAATCTAAATTATTTGTTCTATCCAAATCTGAATCCTCGGATACATAGTTTGAGCTGGTTTTCAAACGATGCTAATGCCGGGTTCAATGCTCTACTCACCGAAATTCAACACCGGTTTTCAGGACCCTTTGAACTGGATTTCCAATACCGCTACAGCAAGAATGTTGACGGAGGCTCTCAAGATTACTTCAGCGACCTCTACCCTTGGGACCGTTCTCACGGTAGAGGACCTTCAGACTTTGACGTCACCCACAACTTCAAGCTCTACGGCGTCTGGAGTCCCCGCCTATTCAGAGGTGGTCACAACTTTCTCGAAAAATCTTTGGGAGGCTGGACCGTCAGCGGAATCTTGAACGCGCATAGCGGCTTCCCTTGGACGCCGGAATACTGCAACACGAACGGTAACGTAGTGTACCCAAACAGCGGATACAGCTGTTTATATCCAGCAACATATAGCGGCGGGGCTGGCAGCAATTACGGTAACAGTACCTTTCAGGCGCCTAACGGGAACTTCCCGAAAGGTGCGCTCTCCTACTTCACCGTGCCGACATGGCCAACCTATGGCATTCCACCGCCTCCCGCAACCAACGTTACTCGCAACATGTTCCGCGGGCCTGGTTATATCGGTACCGACATGGTCCTGGCAAAAGCATTCACGTTACCGCGCATGAAAATCTTAGGCGAAGGTGCCAAGCTCAATCTGCAAGCCAGCGCCTACAACGTATTCAACAGGACCAACCTCCAGGTCCCGGGTTATAACGGCAATACCGCCGGCAATGTCATCAGTACAGACGGCGTCACTACTAATCCACAGTTCGGCCAGTCTCAGGGCGCGTTCTCGGGCCGGACTATTGAGCTTCAAGCGCGCTTCAGCTTTTAAAATTAAGTAGTGCGAACTAGCTTTTCCGTTGCGGCCGCTACCGTGGCCGCGTGTTTCATTCTGTTTGGCAATCAAGATATGGCCCGCCAAGCAGGCGAAGCGCGTGAAGCTAATAACGTCGACGAAGCGATCCACCTTTATCAGAAAGCAGTTTTGGAGAATCCGAAATGGACCGAAGGCTGGTGGTACCTCGGCACGCTTTTCTACGATCGCGACAATTACACAAGCGCGGCGCCAGCCTTCGCGAAGGCCGCTACACTGGACCCGAAAATCGGAACAACTTGGGCCATGCTTGGCCTCTGTGAGATGAAGCTCGGGAAGAACCCCGAAGCGCTGCAACATTTACAACAGGCCCGAACGTTGGGAATTGCTACTAATCAGCAATTGCTCCGAGTAGTGACTTACAGTTTGGCGATTTTGTGGCTCGAGCGCGGGAACGAGCAGGGCGATTTTGAAACGGCTCAAGACTACCTGGATGTACTTGTCCGCGAAGGTGTCGGGTCTGATGATCTAACGTTTGCTCTGGGCTGTGCAGTTCTTCGCACTCGCCCTTCTGCTGCGAATGCGGAACTCGTCCGTGCTGCAGGTCATGCCGAGTTTTTGGCAGCTCAACGTGCAAAGCGGACTGGAGCCAAAGGAGAGTATCAGAAATTGGTCAGCGCGTATCCTAAGGTCCGGAATGTGCAGTTCGCTTACGGGAAGTTTTTGCTAGCGACGAAAGAAGACGATCAGGCTGTCGCAGCATTCGAGCATGAGATCGAAAATACGCCCGATCACTTACTCGCGCGTATCGGAATCGCAGGTATCAAGGCTCGTACGGATCCTGCCGGTGGCTTGCCCTACGCTGCCGAAGCTGTAAAGCTTGCTCCCGAACTGCCTGAGGCGCATTATTTATTGGGCATTTTATTGCTGGACACTGGCAACGCAAAGCTGGCAATCAAGGAACTGGAGAATGCTCGAAAATCAGCTCCAAGGGAGGCCAAAATTTATTTTGCTCTCGGCCGAGCCTACGCCCGTGCCGGACAGCCCGAGCTTGCAGCGGAGGCCCGCGAGGCCTTCAGCCGATTGAGCCAGCAGTCTGAAGCTCAACCGGCTCACTGAAGAGAGAAGGCGAAGATTGTATCGCCGGCAGCGACAAGCACATATTGCTGACTGCCTAGTAGATATGTTTCGGGCGAGTTTGTGATCGGCGTTCCCAGACCGGAGTGCCACAGGTCGGTTCCCGTAGCGGGATGTCGAGCGACGAAGTTTCCGACTGGGTCGCCCGTGAACAGCAGCCCTCCGGCTGTGGTCAATATTCCCGGGTAAGTGCTCGACCAGAAGCCTGTTCCGGGGTAATCGTGGCGCCATTTGACAAGGCCAGTCTCATAGTCGAGCGCTAGCAGGGCAGAATGAAACAGCCCCGTGTGGTACTCGGTATCCGGGTAGTACACGCTGAACGACTGGGTTGAATTCACGTAAAACAACTTCGTCTCAGGATCGTAAGAAGGCGCCGGATAGTTTGCCGCCCCATCCGAGCTTGGCGACACCAGCGTGCCGCCTCTTTGCGGTTCCTTCGAGGGGTCTGGAATTAGGAGGCCGTTCGAGTCGATGCCTTTGTAGCCGTTCGCCGATGGGATGAACTTTTGAACTAACAGGTTCTCGCCGGTCGTCCGGTCGAGCAGAAAGTAGTAGCCGTTGCGATTGGCCTGAGCCAGCAACTTGCGGGGTTGTCCTTTGAAAGTCTCGTCTAACAAGACCGGAACCTCGGTCGCGTCCCAATCGTGTGTGTCATGCGGCGATGTTTGGTAATACCAGACCAGCTTGCCCGTATCAGCGTTCAAAGCCACGATCGACGATGTCCAAAGGTTGGCGCCAGGACGAGCGGCTCCGACGTATACAGGAGTCGGATTTCCGGTTGTTACGTATATTAAGTTGAGCTCCGGATCGTAAGTCGGTGGCTGCCACGGACCACCAGCGCCATGCTCAGCGGCCTCAGCATTCGGCCACGTCTCAATGCCGGGTTGGCCTGGACGTGGAGTCGCGTACCAGTGCCATTGCACTTCGCCCGTTTCTGGATCCCGAGCCTCTAGCCACCCCGAGCTGTTCCCGGCATCCCCGGCGATTCCTGTCAACACGTGCCGACCAATGACCACCGGAGCAATGGTCGAAAAATGCGATTGGTTCGGCGCTACCACGGGCCTGTGCCAGCGCTCCTTCCCAGTCGCCGCCTCTAGAGAAACAACATTATTATCGGGGGTTTCAAAGTACAGCCAACGCCCCCACATCGCCATACCGCGGTTCCCAATCGCTCCCCGGCCGTGCCACACAAAGTGCCAAATTTCCCGGCCTGTGTATGCGTCGACCGCGTAGGCGTGATTTGGAGCCGAGAAGTAGAGCACCCCGTCCACCATCAAAGGGATGGACTTGATCACCGGCGATTCGGGCCGCTCGTCGCTTTCTTGCCTGACCGAACCGGTGCGGTAAACCCACGCAAGCGAAAGAGCCTTTATGTTCGACTGATTGATCTGCGCGAGTGAGCTGAAGTGTCGCCCGGAGTAGTCGCCATGATATGTCGGCCACCCTACTGTCACGAATGCAAAGCCGACAACCCACCTAGCCAGCATCACTTTAATGTCGCCAGGTACGCCGTGAGATCGTGCATCTGCATATCGTTGAGAATCAGCTGCCGATCGAGATGAGCCTGCAATGGGTCGTCAATCGTAATCTTTGGGGAGTCTCCATGTCGCGCGAAAGTGCGCCGTTGCCCAGAGGCTTCCACCACCGTGACGGCATAATCAGACAGGAATGCAAGAAGTCCAGTAACGGTTTTGCCCTCCCCATCGATCACGGTCATGCCCGTCTTCGGAGCTTCCGACGGATATAATCCCGGGTAGCCGCCATCGCCGATGGGCAGTACTAAACGACCTTGAAGAACCGCTGGTGAATACTTCGAACCAACGCCCTTCAGGTCACCCTGCTCTAAATGACACTGCACACAATGTCCCTCGCCATGAAAGAAGACTTTACCGGCGGTAGCATCACCAACCAAGACGTTCGTTCCACCGTCATTTTCCCGTGACGCCGAGTGAAGAAATGCCGCGATCTCCTGGACCTTGTCGTCGGAAAGATTGAACGCCGGCATGCCTTTACTCGATCGGCCGACCTTTAGAAACGCTCCGAGCTGCTTTCCGTCTTCGTCGGTTCTGACCAGGTTCGATTGCATAAGATCAGGACCACCATGCGCACCACCCCGCGCCGTCGTGCCGTGACAAGACGCGCAGTTCGAGATAAAGGCCGATGTGGATGGACTGGCATCCACATCTTTGGCAATACGGAATCCGACATCCCAGCCGTCACCTGGACCGGCCCCGTGAGTTGCATAAATTGCATTCTTCACATCTGAAACAAAGCCGGCACCTTTCAACACGTGCTGAGTCCCGTGAGTCGGCGGATCAGGATCTGGGAAAGTCTTCTCGTTGTAGTAATCCTGCACCCATTCCCAAACATTGCCGAGCATGTCATAAAGCCCCCAAGCGTTGGGCTGTTTCGATCCGACCATCTGCGTAGTCGGCTTTGCGCCATTGCCGTCAGCAGCTCTGAGACCTTGCACAGCTTGCTGCCGTATCTCGTCCCAACTCACTTGACCACGACCGCCTGCTCTGCCGGCATATTCCCACTCGAATTCTGTCGGAAGCCGATAAGCGTTGGTCTTCTCCATCTCATTCAGGCGTTTGATGAACGCTTGGGCGTTGTCCCAGCTAACGTTCTCCACTGGATGGCGAGAGGCATCGTCGGCAACCTTGCTGCCCTGGAACACCGACGGATTTGTGCCCATCACTTTGGTCCACTGGCCCTGCGTGATCTCGAATTTGCCGATGTAAAAAGGCTTAGCGATTGTGACCTGAAACCCAGCTGACCCATCCCGCTCAGCTAACGTTCGGCACCGCGCCAGATCAACCGATGTCCAAAGAATTTTGCGGTCAACGGCTTCGCCCTTACTTGGCTTAACAGCCGCATCCTGCTCGTCTGGACAGACGGGCTGAAAAACTGCCTCCTGCATCTGGCCCGGTTTGATCAGAACTAACTCGATCCCAGCAGAGCTCGCGTTGCTCGACGAGGAGTGCAACTGCTTGATAGCTATATTGCGGAATTGATAAGCAGCTCCAGGCTTCCAGCTACCCGGCAGATTGAAGGAGCCTTGTGCGGGCTCATACGTTGAAGCCCAATGCGCCTGCAGTCCAATCATCCCGTCTGTTTCATCAGCAATCTTGTCGTTGCGGCGTTCTTGCACCTCCCACATCTTTCGGCCGTTGATCCATTCGCTAATGTGCGGCGTCGCCCCGTCAATTCGGATTAAGAACGAGTTCCAATCGCCTTCTTTCCACGCGTTCTTCAGGCTCGAAGCTTCAGCAGTAGTACTGACAGCCAGATTCTCGCCCAGCAGATTGCCGGTACCACGCCCCTGATCGAGCTCAATCTGATACGCGGTGCCTCCTTCTGTCGAGCGCAGGAAGATGCCGCTGTTGCATCCCCACGGAGCCTTCACTTCGACGTAGAGTTCGAAATCCTGATAACGGCGATTGGTGAGAAGCAAGCCGCCTTGGCCGTACGGGGACTGCCGGAGTTGGAGCACCCCGTCTTTGACCGATGCGTCTGGCGTCGAGCCGTGATGGTCTATGCGACTGACATGCCAACCGCCGAGATCCTTACCATTGAAGAGTGGAGTGAAGCCAGCCGGGATGTCGGCTCCACGAGCAGTAGTCAGCAACAAAAGTGACAGTACCCAGCCCAAGAAGATTGTCCCGTTGAATCGCACGCTCATTTCCAGCAAAGGGAATACACTCTCTATGAATAGAACACTAACGTGAACATCGAACAAAATGTGACCACGCTGTTACATGCCTGGCGTGAGGGCCAGGCTAGTGCGCGCGACGAGCTGATCACAATCGTTTATCCCCAACTACGTTCACTCGCTTCTCGTTACATGACGGGTGAAAAATCGAACCATACGCTCAGCGCTACCGGATTGGTTCACGAAGCTTATCTGAAGATCTTAGGCGCGCGGGTTCCGTGGCAGGACCGTGTGCACTTTTATGCCGTCTCAGCTCGTGTAATGCGGCACATTTTGGTGGATCACGCAAAGACAAACCGGCGTGAGAAGCGCGGTGGTTCAGGGGTTAAAGTCTCGCTTGAAGACGCCATAGTTGTGTCGGCCGAGCCCGAAGAGCGGCTCCTTGACCTGGATGAGGCATTGAAGGCGCTGGCAGAAATTGACCAGCGTAAGGCGGACCTGGTGGAGATGTCTTATTTCGGGGGATTGAATCAGGCTGAAGCAGCCGAAGCGCTAAACATATCCGAGGCTACGGTGCAGCGCGATTTACGAATGGCCGAGGCGTGGCTGTACCGGGCTCTGAATCAAAGTTCGAAAAACGAATAGCCGATAAGTTCTCGCTACAATCTACTCCAGGACTCAGCAATTGAGCACAGTCTCTTCCCGCAATCCGGACCGATGGCGGCAAATTGAGGATCTCTTCCACGGTGCAAGTGAGCGCACCCGCGAGAACCGTTCGGCGTTCCTCGATGAAACCTGCGGCACTAACAGTGAGCTTCGCGAAGAAGTGGAGTCGTTGCTGGCTGGCTTGGATGAAAGCGCAACACCATTTCTCGAAGCCGCTGTACAAGGTGCCGCAAGAGCTTATGTGGATCCAGAGTTGCCGTTGCTGGATGCAGGGTCCTGCCTAGATCATTACGCCGTGATACGCATGCTGGGCGCGGGGGGCATGGGCGAGGTTTACCTTGCAGAGGACACGAAGCTGAAACGGAAGGTTGCGTTGAAGATGCTCTGTAAGCCCTTGACTCATAACCCTGCCGCTTTGCGTCGCTTGGAACAGGAGGCGCAAGTAGTATCCGGATTAAACCACGCCAACTTGCTAACGGTGTTTGATTTTTGTCATGCCGACGGCCGCTATTTCCCTGTCACCGAGTTTGTGGAAGGCGAGACCTTACGCCAGATTCTGAACAACGGACGTTTGCCGCAGTCGAAAGCGGTCGACCTGGCGACGCAAATTGCAGCAGCGCTGAGCGCCGCGCATGGATCAGGCGTGATTCATCGTGATATCAAGCCGGAAAACATCATCGTCCGTACTGACGGATGCGTGAAGGTTTTAGATTTTGGCATCGCGAAGCTAGTCAGCGCTCCTGAGAGGCAGAATACGCAACGGACTAGTGCGTTGAACACTGCAGCGGGAGCAGTGATGGGTACCCCACGATACATGTCGCCCGAACAGGCAAGGGGTGTTGAAGTGGATTCCCGCACAGACATCTTCAGCTTGGGCGCAGTCTTCTACGAAATGCTAACGGGAAGAACCGCGTTTGAGGGAGAAACTCAAAGCGACCTCATCGCAGATATACTTCGGGGCGAGCCCCTCCCCCTCAGGAAATGTTTGCCCGCCGCTTCAAAAGCTCTGGAACGCATCGTGTCGCTCGCACTGGCAAAGAATCGGGAGCAACGTTATAAGACCGCCGATGAGATGCTCGCCGATCTGCAAGGAATTAGGCGGGACGAAGAGTTTCGAAGCCGGTCCCGAACCGGTCTTGGTTTTTGGAAGCCGCTTGTAGTTTTGCTTGTGCTGCTGACAGGCATATCAGCTCTGGTCATCCGTCAACGTGTTCAGTGGAAGGCCGAGGTGGCGCCACGAAGTCTTGCGGTGCTGCCGTTCCGCAACCTGCGGCCAAGTTCGAGTACAGACTTTCTAAGTTTTTCACTTGCCGACCAAGTGATCGCAAAGCTAGGTTACGTCAAGCCTCTGACAGTTCGTCCATCATCGGAGATCAATCGTTATCGCGATGGAACCGGAGAGCTGTCGAAGGTTGCGAAAGACCTGAATGCCGGCATGATTCTGACTGGGACTTACTTAAGAGACGGGGATGATCTGAGAATCACAGCCCGACTAATCGGCTTCAACCCCGAATCCGTGTTGTGGCAAGACACGCTGAACGTGAAGTATGGGAACTTACTTTCGATTCAGGACAGCGTGGCGCAGATGGTTATTCAAGGACTCGAACTCAGGCTGGGGTCGGATGAACAGTCAAGGATCAAGACGAATGCTTCAGTTAATGGTCTCGCGTACGAATATTATCTGAGGGGCGTGGACCTGTATTCGATTTCGAATTTTCCTGCCGCGATTGCAATGTTGGAGAAGTCTACTGCGATCGATGCCACTTACGCGCCGACGTGGGCTCATTTAGGCCGAGCTTACACCACAAATGCATCTCTGCAATTCGGTGGGTAGGAGCCAATGAAATTAAGTTCGACTTACTCGCCGCATATACACTATCACTTGGATAGCTCGCCTGCAGATTTTGACTGGTACCTGCGATGGCGAGACCAGGCAATGTAGCCGAGGCGGTTGTCGAGAGGGAATTTGACAGAACGCTCAGGTTATTTGATAGATAGTTAGCCACGACGATATCGGGTTCGCCGTCTCCGTTGAAGTCGGCTGTCATGGGTGCAACAGGAAGGGACCCGACCGGGATCGAGGTCTGCTGCGGCTTGAACCTACCATCACCGTTGCCAGTCGCAACAGTTATGCTCCCCTTTAGTACCAGGGCAAGGTCGAGTTTGCCATCGTGGTTAAAGTCGGCTGTCGCTATGCCTGTAACGAAGAACATGGGGTCCAGTGACAGCGCTAGCGGATTCGCAAAGGTGCCGTCACCGTTGCCGGGGTAGGTCAGCAGAGTTGCCCCAAACTCTTGCGAGAGGGCGATGTCCAGCTTCCGATCGTTGTTGAAGTCGCCAGAGACAATCGCCGCGGGTGATATGACTTGGAAACTGCCTCCGCTGGTGAAGCTCTCATAGCCGTTTCCTAAGTAGATGGTAACGAAGCCCATTGAAGTGGTGGTATTCAGGCCTCCTACAGCGAGATCAGGCCTTCCGTCTCCGTTGAAATCGCCGACAATCACTAGAGAAGGTGTCAAGTTGGGCGTTGCAATGCTGGTGGCTTGCGTGAACGTTCCGTCCCCATTTCCCTGCATGATCACGATCGTCTCAGAGAATTGAGTCACGAAGGCGACATCGAGCTTGCCGTCGGCATTGAAGTCGGCGGCCACAAGCGTCACTGCTCCGGCGACAGTGGTCGATTTTGCGGTGAACGTTCCATCGCCCTTCCGAGCAGCACGGTGATTGCTGTTGAATTGGAAGTCGCCAAATCAGGAATCCCATCTGCGTTGAAGTCGCCCACCGTGATTGTAAGTTGAGCTTGGGCTAGGTTGATCGTGGGGGCAGCCGTAAACGTTCCATTACCATTGCCCAGCAAGATCGTGACTGATGGCTGCTGAAAGTTAGCTACGGCCAGATCCGGTTTTCCATCCCGGTTGAAGTCTCCGACGGCGACCGCACCTGGGCCTATGCCAGTGGTCGGTGACGCCATGGGTGCGAAGCTTAAGGTCGTCTTTCCGGCGCCAAGGGCAGCGGTGCCGGCCGAGATGCCTTTCGTCAGATTGTTGAACGAGACAGTCCCAAATGGCGACTGCGCAGACTTGCCGGTCACATTGGCAATGAGGTTGTGCTTTCCGGCTACCAAAAAATCAGTTACCACAGTGCTGGTGGGATACAGGCCCGTCACGCTTAGAGGTTGGGTATTAGAACTGCTGCCCATCGCCGCGCCCGTAGTTTGAAAGATGGCTCGCAATGTGTGTGCGCCAATGCTGGGGGTGAAGGCGTAAGTTGCCATGCCGGCTGTGGTCAGACTAGACGTGCCAACCACAGCTGTGCTCGGGCAGACCGATGCGGGTGAATCGCAGAACGTAACAACGCCCAGTGTGACGGGCTGTCCCGATAGCGTAACCGTTGCAGTCAACACAACGGGCGTGCCTTTTGTCACTGATGTAGCAGAGACAGTGAGTGCGGTTGTGGTGCCGGGCGCTAAGTGAACTGGAGTCTAATTCGAGGTTGAGGCTGCAAAGTTTGTGCTACCGCTGTAGCTAGCAGTTAGGGTGTCAGTACCTGCTGCGGGAGCCAGGAGCGTGAACATGGCTTGCGAGTTTACCAGCGTTGCCGTACCTGCCAGGTTCCCGCCGTTGAAAAGCGATACTGTTCCAGTTGGGGTAAAGTTATCGGTCACTGGAGGGTAGACGCGCACCATAACAGTGAACGGTGAACCCGCAGCAACCGAAATTGGAGCTGTGATGTCGACAGCGGTCGGGATCGGGGTTGCAGCCAAACCTACGGTAATGGAAGTACTTCCAGAGTACTGAGTTGATCCTGAATAGGCAGCCGCAATCTGATGCGTACCACTACCAGGGATGTTGATACCTGAAGCCGTGGTTGTGTAATGGAGATGGAACGTTCTCATCTCAATCGATCACCGGCTTACCGTCTCCGTTGAAATCTCCGGCGCCGATCGCGTATACAGTCACCCCGGTGGGAAGCACAGCACTGCTTTGAGTAAATGTGCCGTCGCCATTTCCAACCAAGATCTTAACGGCTTGGGCGTTTGCCGATATGACGGCAAGATAGGCAATGCCATCCCCGTTGAAGTCGGCGGTCACGATTGCACCCGGGCCCTGCACCCCGGGCGATTGCGAAGCCGTCGTGAATGTCCCATCGCCCTTGCCAAGCAGGATTGTCAGGTTGTTGGAACCCCCACTACCGACTGCGATGTCGGGCACGCCGTCTCCATTGAAGTCGCCTATCGCAACTCCATACGAGAAGGAGCCAATCGCAGGAGATGAGCTTAAAACAAACTTTCCGTCACCTTTGCTCAGCCAAACTGCCGCCTGATTGCTGGCTTGATTGATGGAAACCAGGTCCGGCAGGCCATCCCCATTAAAATCAGCGACCGCGATGTTAGCCGATTGATTGACAGTAATGGACGGCTCGGCGACAAACGTACCGTCGCCATTTCCCAAAAGGACCTGTATCGATGAAGGGCTGGTGGTTGCGATGTCGAGATGGCCGTCGCTATTGAAGTCGGCCAGGACGACGGTTCCAGGAAAAGAACCGGTAACAAAGCTTGCCGACTGCACAAAGTTATAAGTTGGGCCGGTCGCCGCTAACGTTCCGCTTGCAAGGCGCAATTGAAGGTTCGCCGTGTCTACAAATGAGACAGTCCCGGTAACAGGTAAGCCGGCTCCTGTGACAGTCCCGGTCAGAGTGTAATTGCCCGGCGTACCAGTAACGGCCAGTGCCGTCGTTGAAGCATAGGAGCCGGATACAGATATAGCCTGCGAGCCCGAGTTGCTGGCCGCAATCGAGGATGCACCTTGGAAGACGGCGCGAACGGAAATAGTTCCGATACCGAACACCGCTTTCAAAGAGGCTATCCCATTCGCGTTCAGCTGTGCCGCGCCAAGCAGGGATGTGTCCTCGCAGAACGGTGCCGCCGCCTTACAAAAGGTGACTCATCCGTGGGTCACGGGCTTGCCGTTGCTTGTGACTGCCGCGGAGAGTGTTACCGGAATACCTCTAGCTACTGTGTTGGATGGCACGGTGAGTGTGGTCGTGCTTGGGGCGCGTTGGCCAACCGTCAGCGTGACTGCCGCTGACCTGCTCGGTGGGTAGAATGTGCCATCGCCTTCGAATAAGGCCGAAAGATTATGAGCCCCAGCAGACGTCGGCTTAAAATCTAATTCAGCGACGCCGTTAAAGTCAGTCACAATGCCTAGTACCGTCGTTCCATCAAAGAAGGCAATAAAATGACCATCCACGCTGACTGAGCCAGGCGTGGTTGGTTTAATAGTCGCGATCAGTTGAACAGTTTGACCCAACGTCGGCGTGGTACTCGGCTGCACAGTGAGCGTTGTAGTGGCGGAGAGCGGCGTTCCCACCAAGACGATGCTGTTTGCTGTGCTTATTGCGTGATTTGTATCTCCTATACATTGTGCGATTACGGTTTGAGTCCCAGAACCAGGAATCAACACGTTTGCAAGGGACGCCGTCGCGGTCATAGTCGCCTGATTAAGAGCCACCGTCACGGCGTTTGAGCCTGAATCGCTAAGGACCACATCCGGACGACCATTGGCGTTAGCGTCAGCCACGGCCAGCAGGCCAATGCTGGTGCCGGTCGGCACCGTTGCGCCGGCTGAGAATGTCCCGTTGCCTTTGCCGAACAAAATGATGGCTTGTTGAGTACCGGAACCCGCTATCACTAGATCTGCAGTCCCATCTCCGTTGAGATCGCCAATGGCTACTGCAGTTGGATTCTTGCCGGTTGTCGGAGCGGTATAGCCGCTCACTGGCGGAGTTGCGAACGCACCGGTTCCGTCGCCGAGCAAGATTGTCACCGTATGACTAATTTGATTGGTAACAGCCAAGTCTTGTTTGCCATCGCCGTTGAAGTCATCGACAGCAATTGCGTCCGGAAACACGTCAGTACCGAACGCCCCTCCAGCCGTAAACGTCCCATCGCCGTTACCAAGAAGGATATTCACGCTGTTCGAATAATTGTTTGCGACAGCTAAATCTAGTTTCCCGTCCCGGTTGAAGCCGCCGGCCACTACCGCGTAGGGGTTGTTGCCGGTAGCCGGTTGCGTACCGGCTGCTTGAGAAAAACCGCCTTGGCCGTTCCCAAGCAGAATCGTAATGTTGTTTGTTGATTGATCAACGACGGCCACGTCTAAATTGCCGTCGCGGTTGAAGTCACCCGTGGCAAGAGCGCTGGGACTCTGACCCGCCGCGGGCGTCTGTCCTAATAGACTGAAGCCGCCGTGTCCATCACCTAAGAAGATATTGAGCACGTTCGGCGAGCTAGCAACCGCCAAGTCGATCTTACCGTCGTTTTTGAAATCGCCGACCGTGAGGGCCGTGGGTCCCGTCGTGTTGTTTGCCAGGTCTATCGAGTAAGGTGATCCAAAGGTTCCCGGTCCTGTACTCAAAAAGATAGTTACCGTATAAGCACCGCTCGAGTTGCTATTGATATTGGCTTTCGCAATGTCGGGAATGCCATCGCCGTTGAAATCACCAACGGAGAGCGGAATCGGTTCGCTACCGGCACCCGGTAACAGAAGTTGATTGAAGCCCATTCCAGAGGTTGCGGCGCCGAGTGTTGCTTGCCCAATTGAAGCGACGTTTTGCGAATCTAAAAACGAAACTTTGCCTGTAGGAGGTCCAGAACCGAAACTTGTAACGGCTGCGGACAGAGTATAGTTTCCGACAGTTCCGGATGAAGTTATTGAGGTATTGGTTAGCGACTTACCGGTCACGCTGACGTTTACTGCGGATGAACTGCTTGCCGACGCCGCGGTTGTTCCCACAAAGTTTGCCTTGATAGAGTGCAACCCAATTGCCAGGGCGAGCTTGATACTGGCAACGCCCGCGGTATTCAATTGCGCGCTGCCGAGCAAGGTAGATCCTTGGCACGTGGTCGCGGCAGTCTGGCAGAATTCAACTAGTCCAGGCGTGACTGCCCTGCCGCCTGCGGAAACCGTTGCAGTCAGAGTGACTGGATTCGGCGAGCTAACTGCGGTGGCGGACAAGCTCAGCTGCGTGGTGGTGACTGATGAGCTAAACTGACCTTTGAGCTGCGGCCGTTAGTAAGACGGCTATGATGACGCTGAATGCCGGGAACCTGTGTGCTGGGCGGGCACATATATGATGTGCTTGAAACATGAATATCCTCGATTTGCCTTTATCGGAGCAGGGTGCTCCACCTTACTAAGCGACATCCCTAGCTAAAGTCCCTCACGCAAAACGCAAAGCAGAAATTGCCTTTCACGCTTCAGGACTTTGTCTGGAAGTCGAACGCTTTTGGCAATGCAGGGTTCTTAAGTCCGGCGTGGGCACAGTAGTTTTATAAGAGTTTTTAGCTAGGCCCCACTATCCAGCTCATCCGGAGCGGCTTATACTTTGTTCACTAGACTCTTAGATTGGTAGTGAGGCACCGTGACCAACCGGCATTTCTCATCCAGCAGTTCCGTTGGACAAGGTGTATGTCCGTCCGATTCAATGAGTCATCCCGGAGCCGTGGCCCGAAGCTCATTCAGTCTGGGGAGCACGCGCTTTGAGCAACACTACTCCCTTGTAGAGCGGCAGATCAGCGCCGATGGCGTTCATACGTGGCCTTTCAGCCCGGGATTTCCGCTTGAACATATAACGGTGACCGGGTGCGCGCCGAACGTACGCATGAATCGGCACGATTACTGTGAATTGGTTTATGTACAGGCGGGCTCAGCGCGGTTCGAGCTACAGGACAGGAACTATGGGTTAAGCTGCGGAGACCTGATCGTCATTGGTCCGTCGCTGTATCACCGAATTTGCTTAGACCCGGGGCCGCGCGCGAAGCTCTCGCTTATCTTCTTTCAACCAGAGTTGCTTTACAATCCGGCGAGTGCCGAGACGGCTGAGTACCTGATGCCGTTTTTCCAACAACTGCCCGACTTTCCGGTAGTTGTATCAGCCACAACCGGAGTTCCGTCTCAGATCTTTGGCTTCATGAAGAGAATCCGTGAAGAGATGCCGAGCCTGACGAACCGGGCGCGGTTGACGGCCAAGACTTATTTGAAGACTATTTTGGTCTTGCTGCTGAATCACTATTCCGAACTGCTTGAGACCAGAGAAGCGTTTCATCAGCGAGAGCACGACATCTCGAGGCTGGAACCGGTTTTTTCGTTGCTCGAAGAAAACTACTCCCAGCATCTCGCGGTCAATGAGGCGGCTCGTCGTTGCGCAATGAGCTGCTCGCATTTCATGTGTTTTTTTAAACGAGTTACTGGGCAATCGTTCATAGCCTATGCGAACCAGTTTCGCGTGGCCAAGGCGCAAGAGTTGCTGCATACAACAAGAAACAGCATTTCCGAGATCAGCCAAGAGACCGGCTTCTGCGATCAGAGTCACTTTGGGTCTACGTTCCGGCGTATGGTGGGCATGACACCCCGCGAGTACCGGCGGCAATTTGCCGGTCAAAGTGCATCGGACTTCGTGCGCGTTGACGTACGAGATCAGGTGTACTGATTGGCACATGCATGGACTGGCTCACGCGATGCCAATTCGAGTGCGCCGTGCACCTATATATAGAGTTGACGGTGGCCCAACTGCATCCTGAATGATCTTCGCCAGTGGGTTCCAAAATCCGGAGGGACCAGTTGCGCTACCTGACGGTACGTGGTTGCTTGTCGAAGGCGGTGCTGAGCGTGGTTGCATCACCTGGATCTCCGCCGACGGAACAAGCAAGCGGACGATCACCAAAACGGGGCGCCCCAATGGGCTTGCTGTTGACGCCCAAGGCGCAATCTGGGTAACCGAGTCGCTCAATCCATCGCTACTCCGAGTGACGATGGATGGCCAAGTGGAAATAATCGCTCGGGAGTGCGGCGAGAAACCCTTTCTGTTTCCAAACGACCTCTGCTTTGGGACTGATGGCCAGCTGTACATGACAGATTCAGGCGTGAATATCACCGAGTTTGCACCAGACAACCGGGTTCGAGCAGATTATCAGCACATCGAATATCAAGGGCGAGTCTTGAAGATCAACCCGGCCACTGGTGCAAGCACTGAAATTGATCGTGACCTTAAATTTCCGAACGGGATAGCGTTTGACGTCCAGGGAAATTTGTACGTCAGTGAAACGGTGACGGGGAACGTGTATTGCTACCGCGAGCAGGGCAGCGCCAGGCTCGGCCCGCGCAAATATTTTGGAAACGTGAACGATCCTTTGGGCCCGCCAGGTTGGCGAGGTCCGGACGGGATGGCCTTTGGCACAGACGGACGATTGTACGTTGCGGTGTTTGGACAAGGGGACGTGACGGTGCTGGATCGCAGCGGAGCACTCGCGGAACGTATTGTCACCAGGGGAGTGCTGCCCACAAACGTGGCCTTTGCAAGGCCCGGATCGCAGCGACTGCATGTTACCGAATATGAGTTCGGTGCCTTTGAGGCATTCAATGTAGGTGCGGACGGGATTCCACTGGGAACCTAGTGAGCGGGTGCTTCCTGTACTTGTTGATTTTGTGCATCGGAACTTAACTGGTTTGCGAGAGCCTGCTGCTGCTTAGCTTGGTCAACTCGCTTTAGCCTGAAGTAGACCTGCGCGAGCAAAACATGTGCGGGGCTATTGCGCGGTTCGACTGCAACAACATGCTCCAATATGCTAGCGGCCCGTTCATACTGGCCCTGCTCTCTGGCCAAGCGACCCAACTGAAACTGCAGACCGATGTCTTGAGGCCCTAGTGTGCGCGCACGGTTCAGATATAGTTCGGCTTCACTGAAGTCTTTGTCTTCGAGATAAAGCCATCCTAGGAAGGCATTGGCTTCGAAGTTGGCCGGATCCCTATGCAGCTCTGCTTTGAACATGTCGATGGCAGAGCTGGAAGCGCCACTTAGCGCATAAGCTTTGGCCAGTGTCGACCCCGCTTCAGCAAGGTTGGGATCTTGATGCTGTGCGAGTTGCAGAGTCTGAACAGCTTCGCGAGCGCGTCCAATCAGCAGGTAGTAAGTTCCAGTCGTGACAAGAGCTTCGGGGTTGGAGGAAGAGCTGAGACCTGGTTCAATCAGCTGACCAGCTTTGTCCATCTGGTGTGCTTTGAGATAGGCAGAAGCCAGCGGAAGGTTCGGCCGTGGATCTTGAGGGGAGATGGAACGCGCATTTTCCAGTTCGGCAATCCCGTTGCTCATGCGGCCGAGCTTCAGGCAGGCGAGTCCGTCGACATAATGTGCGACAAAGCTTCTCGGCTCGTCGTGGATGACTCTGACTGCCTCAAGCTGTGCTCTCTCGTACTGGCCGGCCTCAAAATAAGTCATCGCGAGATTCAATCGAATTCCAGATTGGCCCGGCGCAATGGCTAACGCTTTGGACAATACTTGGACGGCATGCGGAAAGTCTCTAAGCTGGCCATACACTAGTCCGAGATTTGAGAGAGCGTCGATGCGGTTGGGAGCTGCTGTCAGCAACTGAAGGTAGGCATGGCGGGCCTGCTCCAATTGGCCCTGTTGCTGCGCCCGTACAGCTGCCTGAAATTGCTGATCGGGCGAGAGAAGGTCAAGTAACAGAAGTATTGAGCAAGCGTGTAACAAAATACCCTGACTTACTCCAAGAACTTAGCAGACTCGGATCAATCGTAGCTTCATAAGAGACAGCGATAAGAAAGTTCTAGATGGTGGCTCGTCGAGACGCGTATAGTTGCCCTGGAGAGAAGTGTGTTGCTGAGTTAGGCGGATTGCTCGTATGCGGTTGGCAAACAAAGTAGCGATAGTGACCGGCGGAGCTTCCGGGATCGGGAAAGCTTGTGCGGCTCTCTTTGCAAGCGAAGGCGCGCGCGTGGTCATTGGCGACTCTAAGCCGGAAGAAGGCGAACAGGTTGCAAGTCAACTGTCCAAGTCAGGTGGCGAAGTACGCTCTTACTCGTTGGACGTGTCCAGCTCTGAACAGGTTGACCGGATGTTTAATGCCGCGAAAGAAACATACGGACGCGTGGACATTCTGGCTAATGCGGCAGGTATTCTCTTCTACGGGACAGCGCTCGAGACCACTGATGCCGATTGGGACCGCGTGATGAACGTGAACCTGAGAGGCACGTTCTTTTGCTGCAGGAGCGCTATTCCGATCATGATCGAAGGCGGAGGCGGATCGATCATGAATTTCTCATCGACGACCGGCGCTCACGACGCGTGCGCGCACGCTGTGGCGTATGTCACGTCGAAGGGCGGTATCGCGGCGATGACAAGGGCGCTCGCCATAGATCATGCGCACCAGGGCATTCGCATCAATGCTATTTGTCCCGGTCCGACGGATACGCCTATGTTGCGCAAGGCGCTCTCGCCAGAAGAAGTTGTGAACTTTGAAAAGACACTTCCGATGAAACGTTTAGGTTTGCCAAGCGAGATAGCAACGGCTGCGCTATTCCTTGCCTCGGCCGAGTCTTCGTTTACGACTGGGAGCATGCTGTTTGTCGACGGCGGCCAAACGGCTGAGGTCTGAGCCGATTTCCATGAAAAAATTCATCAATCATCCAGACAACCTTGTTTCGGAGCTACTGGAAGGCTTTACGCTGGCGTTTCCAACAAAGGTACGCCTTCAGGGGAGAAACCTAGTTATTCGAGCAACGCCGAAGCAGAAAGGAAAGGTTGGACTAGTCACTTTGGGCGGAAGCGGTCATGAGCCTGGTCTGAGTGGATTCGTAGGCGAGGGGCTGTTGGATATCAGTGTTGCCGGCGGAATTTTCGCAGCTCCTGGAGCGCCGGCTGTTGCAGAAGCCATACGCATGGCCGACTCCGGTGCAGGCGTTCTGCTGGTGGTTCTGAATCACGCGGGTGACGTGATGTCCAGCTCTATGGCATTGGACATAATCGCGAAAGATGGCCTGCAGGTTCAAAGCGTATTGACACATGAAGACATTTCTACTGGTCCCAAAGGAAGCCACGAAGAAGGTCGCGGGCTAGTTGGATTCCTACCGGTTTATAAGGTGGCAGGTGCGGCCTGCGAGATGGGAATGTCTCTAGCCGACGTGCATGCCGCGGCTGATCGCATGTCGAGCGGGATGCGTACCATCGCCGTTGCCCTGCGAGCGGCAACTCATCCTGTTACGGGTGCGGTGATTGGCGATCCTAACTACCCGCTCGGAGAACACGAGATGGAGATCGGCATGGGCCAGCACGGAGAAGCCGGTATGCATCGCAGCGAAGTTCGGAGTGCCGATGAAACTGCAGAACTCATGTTGACGGCGCTGCTTGAACACCTTGAGTGTAAAGCGGGCGAGGAGTTGTTGGTCATCGTGAATGGGTCTGGAGCCACTACGTTGATGGAGCAGTTCCTCATCTTTAGGCGTGTTCATCAGCTTCTGACTGCCAAGAAAATAAGGATTGCTCGCAGTCTTGTGGGCGAGTACATTACGACGCAGGAGCAGGCAGGCTTCCAGTTATGCATCGCGCGTATGAACGACGATCTGCTACGCCTCTGGGATGCACCCTGCGATAGCCCGTACATGGTTGTTCGCTGATGTTGAGGCAGTTAGGAGTGCCGGAACTGGCAGCGATGTTGCGTGCTGCGGGCGCGGAATTAGTGGCGAACGAGGCCACGCTTGGTGAGCTCGATTCAATCTCAGGTGACGGCGATCATGGCGCATCTATGGGCAAGGCAGGCCGGCTGATCTGCGGGTTTCAATCTCAGCCGAATGACACGCCTGAGACCCTGTTTGCAAAGGCCGGAGAAGCATTTATGTCCATCGATGGTGGTGCGTCCGGATCGTTGCTGGGCATGTTTTTTGCAGGCATCGCTTTGGGCTGTAGAAGCAAAACATCGCTCAATGGCCAGGATTTGGCGACTGCCTTTGAACAGGGGCTTACTTCGATGCGACGGTATACCAAGGCAAAGGTCGGCGACAAAACAATGTTGGACGCCCTGGAACCAGCCGTGCAGGCGCTTACTGCTGCTGGAACTGACAGTGTTGACTTCGAAGGCGCGTTGTCGCTGGCGGCGGAAGCAGCCTGGGGAGGCGCGGTAAATACCAAGAAGATGCAAGCAAAACTGGGC
Organism: Bryobacteraceae bacterium; assembly: GCA_965214005.1. Classification (GTDB taxonomy): domain Bacteria; phylum Acidobacteriota; class Terriglobia; order Bryobacterales; family Bryobacteraceae; genus Bog-105. Next base: position 4,277,598 of record CBDCAQ010000014.1, on the reverse strand, counting down.
CGGGCTCAGCACCTGGGCGCAAGAACGATGGGTTGGCAAGATCCGGGCGCGACCACAATTGCGTTACTATTCCGCGGCTTCGCCAACGCAAATCAGAATTGAGGAATAAGCAATGGCTGATTTAGATGATGTAAAAGGCGGGCACAATTTCTACCCCGACATTCCTGTTCCTAAGTATGAGTTCGCGATAAAGGGAGCACATTCGGTGGACTGGGGCATGAAGAATCGCCTCGCCAGGATTTTCGATTCTCGCACCGGGCGCACAGTCATGTTGGCCATCGACCACGGCTATTTCCAGGGGCCGACGACTGGGCTGGAGCGTGTGGACGTGAGCATTCCCCCTCTGCTGCCACACGCCGACGCTTTGATGGTGACACGCGGTACGCTTCGAGCTTCGATTCATCCAGATACCAAGAAGCCAATCGTTCTGCGATGCAGTTCTGGCCAGAGCGTCCTGAAGGAGCTATCGAACGAGTTTGTTTCAGTAGACCTAGAGGATGCGACGCGCTTGAATGCCTCAGCGATGGCAGCTCAGGTCTATATCGGCGCGCAGCATGAACATGAGTCGATTCGTAACGTTTCAGGGTTGGTGGACCGTGCTTATCGCGCAGGCATTCCGGTGCTGGGCGTCACGGGCGTTGGAAAAGACTTGGTCCGCGACGCACGCTATCTCGGTCTTGCGACGCGCATTGCGGCGGAGCTTGGATCTAACTTTGTGAAGTCCTATTACTGCGAGCCTGGCTTCGAGCAAGTCGTACTCGGCTGTCCTGTTCCGCTGGTTGTTGCGGGCGGCAAGAAACTTCCTGAACTGGAGGCGCTCCAGATGGCGTTCAAGTCGATTGATCAAGGCGCAGCTGGGGTGGACATGGGGCGGAACATCTTTCAAGCCGATAATCCCGTCGCGATGATTCAGGCAGTCCGGGCGGTGGTCCATGACGGTGAAGATCCGCAACATGCGTTCCAGCTTTATCGTTCGCTGAGTGAACAAAACCGTTCGGCAGATGTAGCGGTTAAAGGGAACTGGTGATGATTTTATTGAAGAGGGTCTATTACGACGGATGTCTTGGATTGATAGCGGCACTGGGGCTCGCCACTGCCTCTCTGAGCTTCGCCGAACCGACTGATGTCTCTTTTTCTCAATCGACTCCGCAGGTACAGGCGTACGACTTTGTAGAAGTCACTGTTCAAGTCGCAAAACCGGACCTAGTCAATTGCTTCACCAGCGCAGGCGTGCAAGGCTCATTCTCAAAGGCCGGCGGCGCGCCTCTGCATGTTGACGGCTTCTGCGATTCGATGGACGGATCAACGTACCGGATACGCTTCATGCCTTCGTCACCGGGCGCGTACACCTATGAAGTGAATTTCGAAGAGGGCCAATTCAAGCGCAAGTTTCAGGGCAAGTTCGAGGCGATTGAAGGCCATCGGAAGGGGCCCATCCGCGTAGACCCTTCGAATCGCTGGCACTTCATCTGGGAGGGCACTGGTGAACACTTTTTCTTCAACGGCACGACGGCTTTCTGGCTGATGGGATGGAAGGATGAACGTGTTATCAGCTACAGCATTGAACGGCTCGCACGTCTGAAAGTGAATCGGATTCGGGCGTGCATTGCGGGCCGAACCAGTGTATTTTATGGCGAGCCGGCTATGAACGGGGCGGCGTGGAATGTCTGGCTAACTCCGTTTGTTGCTGAGCAGACGGACGATTTTTCTCATCCTGGGTTCGATTGGACGCGTTTCAACGCCTCGTATTGGCAGAAGTATGACCGTATGCTCCGGTCCGCCAGGGATCGGGACATGATCATGTCGCTTATCTTCGATATGAACGACAATCACAGCCATCCGGCAGCCGGCAGTGAGGACGAGCATCGGTATTTTCGTTATGCCGCTGCGAGATTTGGCGCATTTTCAAACGTAACTTGGGATTTGGGAGACGACCTGGATCGTTATCGCGACGAGAAATGGAGTCATGCGACGGGAACTCTGCTGGAAAGTTGGGATCCTTATAAGCACCTGGCAACCAGCCATCCAACCGAGAACGAACATCAGGATCGCACCTCAGACTGGTTCGGATTTACTTCATTTCAGGAGTGGTCGCGCGACCAGCATAGATTCATGTTGAAGCAGAGAAAGCAGCAACAAGAAACAGGCAGAATCATTCCTCAGACCAATGAAGAATACGGTTATGAGGATCACTATCCAGGCTGGGCCTTACCTAATTCGGATTCAGCTGACGCTCTGCGACGGACTGCTTGGGACATCTACATGGCTGGGGGTTATCAGACAGCGGGAGAAACTGTACGGCGCGGAACCAACGTCGGGTCGAACAGCGGCGGCGGCTGGATGAATGGACGCGGCGATGACACCATGACCATGTTTTTCGGCTACGGACACATCATGGAGTTTTTCACCAGCTTCGACTGGTGGCGAACAGAACCCCACGATGAGTTAGTTAACGACGGAAATTACTGCCTGGCTAAGGCCAATGAGCTTTACGCGATCTATCTGCCAAAAGGTGGCAAAGCGACTCTCAAGCTGCCACGTGGAAAGTACTCGGCCAAATGGTTCGATCCGCAGAGCGGGCAATGGATCCCGATGGAAGGCGAGGCCAAAGGGGGAGAGTGGAAATCGCCAGAAGCCCCGGATAAGAATGATTGGGCGCTACTTGTAACTGCGGACCGTTAGCTACTTAAGGTAGAATCTCGCGATGAAATGTAACCTCCGACTCCTGCACCAAATGCGGAGCGACTTCGGCGAAGAAGCCTTTGATGTAGGGCTCGGCTATATGGGAATCGAAGGCAGATTGATCACGAAACTTCTCGATGAACGTGATCATTCGAGGATTGCTTATGTTTTGGTTTAATTCGTAGCGTAACTGCCCCGGTTCTTTGTGAGTCGGCTCCATCAGTTTGTGCATGGACTGCAACAATTCATCTTCTTTTCCCTCTTTTGCGATGAAACGCGCCACGACGACCAACTGTGTCTCTTCTTTTTTCATAATCTTCGTTATTCCTAATTAGTTCGTTTGACTCTGAGTGCGATGTCTACTGCGTACTTTGGCGATTTCAATTTATAGATCGTACGGTCACGCTGAATTATGTTCTGAGTTCCGATTTGTTGACCGTTAGCAGGATTAATCCACTCGCAGGTGTAGCTGCCTGAAGGCAAGACGACTGTGAGTGTTTCCTGATAGTCGCCCGGTATGGCTTCGTAGGCTCCGGCCTTTCGATCTCCGCTGTGGTGAACATACATGGCATACTGCCGCCCGGGTTCACTAATAACGCGATAGTAGGCCCTTGTGGATGCCCCGCCAGAGATGAATGTTTTGTCAGGACTCATTTTGGTGAATTCAATGGCGGCCATGAACGACTGCAAGCTTCGGATGGACAGCCATATCTTTTCATTGTCCGGTGTGACGCCGCCTGGGTTCTTGGCTGTATACAGACCGTTTAACTGATTAAAAGCTGCACCGCCGCCTACGATAAACTCCCAGGCTTCAACCCGGCTGTCGTCTTCCTTGTTGTTGCGGTAATCAAGGGGATAATAGTCGGTCTCATTCATTTCGATCGGTTTATTCAAAGCATATTTAAAATCGAGACCCTTCAAACCGCCCATTTCGCCCGCCTTGGGTCCCCAGATATATTGCCCGACGATGATCGGCAACCGCGGATCAGCGGAGAAATCCATGGCATCGCCAAAGTTCCCTTCGACCTCCTGGGCAACCAGGTGCTTCCGGGGTAAGCCACGTTCCGTTTTCTGAACAACTGCGGCAGTATGGCTGACGAATGCGCCGGCCAGGGGAACGCCGGTTCCGATGTCAGCGCACTCATCGCACACTTCCAGGATTACGTTGTCATGCGGATTAGCTACTGTCACTATCTTCCGCACATAGTCGTCGCTCCGGCGGAGAAGATCTTCGTGCTTGACGGTCTGCGCATCCCGCCAATCGTATTCGCCTAAACTCTGGATGTTGTTTTCCGAAAACAGCGGCGACAGAGGCCAAGTATCTGAGTATTGGGAGTTAAACAGACAGATCTCAACGACAATGTCTCTCTTCTCGGCCTGAGTCAAAAAATCATTGAAGCGCGAAAAGTACTCCGGATCCCACTTATCCAAATCAAAGCGGTTCCCGCCGAATAGATAGCCAGTCTGACTGCTGCGACTCCAAGGTACGATCAGGTCGTTCATCTTAGGGGCAAGCGTATTGCCTGTCATGAACTTACCCATGGGCTCAAACATCACGCCGGGGTAAATCCGCGTGTAATTTAGCCCGTTCGCCTTCATTGAATCAAAGTACGCCACATAGTCGAACGCCTTATTGATCACTCCACCGTAGTGCTCCGCGGAAGTGATCAGCAAGATTGGCTTGCCCTTGAACGAGTAGTAATGAGGATTTGTTTTATCGACTGTCACAGGATCTGCACAGGCAGAATAGGCCAGCACAGATATTCCACAAAGCAGTTTTATCTTCATGTCCGATGTACTATTTAGAACTCGACTCGGAGAGAGAATTGGATGACTCGCGGAGCACGAGTCGAGACAACCTGACCAAAGGTGCCATTCACCTGCTGGCCTGTCTGTGAATCGAACGTGGCCTGGTTGTTTACAGACTGGTACTGGGTGTGGTTCAGGGCATTGTAGAGCTCGGTTCTGAACTCAAGAGCGCGGTGCTCGCCCCAAAGTGGAAAGCGCCGCATAATGGTTGCGTCCACTTGACACTGGCCGGGACCGTAGAAAGAGTAAACTGGCGCGTTGCCTGAGGTTCCTACGGCCGGCAGAGCGATTGAGCCGGTGTTGAACCAACGATTGAAACTGCGGTCTCCGTGAGAGAGCCGGACTGGCCCGGTGATCACGACGCGCGCACCGTCACCTCCACCCGCGATGTTCTCGTTGCTTATGGTCGACAATCCAATAGACTGAGGGAGACCAGTCGCGACAGTCAACAGTCCTGATAATTCCCAGTTGTCGAAGACCGCCTTCACGAATGGATTCGGGAGCAGCTTGCTAGCATGCGGCAGATCCCAGGTCCAGGTACCGACAAACGTCTGTCGCTGATCAAACAGGGTGGGGCCGTAGTTCCAGACCCGCCACGACTTATAAGTCGCCAGTTGGTCTCCATCATTACTGCCGGTGCCCAAAGCATGAGACCACGTGTACGAAGTTGTAAACGAAAAGTTAGTTGCTAATTGCCGGTTCAAGCTGACTTGAAGGGAATTGTAGTTAGAAACACCGCCGTTTACCAGGGTGGGGATCGAGCCGTAGCCAGGAATGGGCCGGAAGAAGTTATCGTTTAGTGGCGTACCGGTTACGACGTTTTGGTTTTGGGGTAGAAACTCAGAACCATACGGCACTTCGTTGATGTCCACCGTCTGCAGTAAATGCCGGGCTACATTGCCCACGTACGAGGCACTAAGAGTTGTGTTATTCCCGATCTGCCTTTGTATGCCAAGGCTGTAATTGTAGAGAGAGGGAACTTTGAAGTCTCTTTGAATCGCGCTCGTGTTCGAGGGAAAGACTACGCCGGATGTTTGCAGTAGGTTATCAATCTTTCCATAAAAGATTTGGGATTCGATCTGGACCGGCGGATTAGAGATCATCGACCAGAAGAAGGTGTTGTAAGTGGGCACATTCTGCTTCATGACACCGAAGCCAGCGCGTATCGACGTTTTGCCATCGCCGAACGGGTCGTAGGCAAATCCGATGCGGGGTGCAACTTGTACTGGCGTCTGATTGCGGAAACCTTTGGGAACAGAGGAATCGGTACTCAGCAGGGTTCCGGAGTAAGTAGAAGGCCCGGTAAAGGCGCCGACGTAGACGTCAGGAGCAGCTGCGCCGGTTACAGGATTGATAGCGACCGAGTTGCCGTTTGCATCAAAACCCGGCCGGTAGAGCGGCGGCACTTGACTAGGATTGTAAGCGGACTGCGAGAACTCAGCACCAGTGCCCTTGCCGACATACCAGGGCGTCGCCCACGAAAACCGCAGGCCACCGGTCAGGGTGAACTTACGCGTGACTTTCCAGGTGTCCTGCGCGAACCACTCAAACACCTTGTCACGCGCCTGATAGGGCAAGCGCTGATTTGACTCCTGGTAGGAGTTGAAATTTCCTAACAGCGCGTTTGAAAAATCGTAGCCGCTATTGAACGGATTCCGCGGATCTGCCGTGAAATCGAAGCACCCATTGAAACAGGGCGCATGCACACCATCGGTTGCCCAGTTCCGCTCGAAATAAAATCCGAAGGTCATTGTATGGTCGCCTTTGGTCCAATGTAGATTGTCCGTTAAATGAAAGCGCTCATAGCCCTGGTTATCCGGCAGTCGTCCATCAGCGGTTAAGTTGGGAGATCCGGTAATACCCGGGACGTTGTTGAAGAGAGCTTGCGGAAGAAATCCGTATTGGTTAGCCCCCGCAAAAAGTTGGGGCGCTGTAAAGCCGATTGTGCGTCTGAGGATTGGATCGAAGTAGTTTGCTGTGGTCTTTCCGCCAATGGCCTCAGGCAGACCTTCTTCCTTCTCACCGGTGAAGCCCGTTCCGAACTCATTTACGATACTCGAGCTGAAGGTGTGGGTCCAGTTTACGACGATGCTATCGGTTGAGTACCGGTAATGATTGTAGAAGATTGGAAGATTGCCGCCGTAGCCGATGGTGTTGCAAGTGAAAGACCGGGTATCGGACCACCAGCGCCGAGGTAGTGCTGAGATGGTGTCCTTATCGGTTGGATGATAGTCGAGCTTCAGTGTCTGAAGACGCTTCGGGATGTCGCAACTGTCTTGCCATTGATAGTTATACTGATTATTCGTTAGAGCCGTATTGGTCACATTCGGCAGCGGGAATAAGTTCAGCAGCTTTAGCCCGTTCGGGTCAATTAAATTCTTGGGGACCTGGTTACCTGGATAAGGCTGATGCGTTGTCGGATCTGTGATGACGCGGAGAGCGCCCGAGGGGTCAACGCTTTGGGAGAAATCCCCTTTACGTTCAAGCGCACTGGGCACAGTTACTTGCTGCAATCCCTGAGGTAACTTAGTCTGCCAGTCCTCTTCCGCGTAGAAGAAAAATAACTTACTCCGAGACTTATTGAACAGCTTCGGAATAAAAAGTGGGCCCCCGATTGTGCCACCTTGCGTGTTGAACCGGTAAAGCGGTTTCTTCAGGCCATCTCTATTGTTGAAGAAGTCGTTAGCGTTGAAATCCTCGTTCCGCAGATAGTAGTAAAGGCTGCCATGAAAGGCACTGGTACCTGACTTGGAGACGAGGATGATACTAGGACCGGGGTTCCGGCCGTAATCGGCGAGGTAGTTCTGGCTCAGGATCTTCGCTTCAGAGACTGCGTCCATGCTCATGGCAGACATGAACAGGCCTGGGAAGTCGGGATTGGATCCGACTTGTCCATCGACCATGGCGGTATTCCAAAACAGGCGGTAACCACCGATATTTGGAGTAAAGCTGCCGTACTGACCACCGTTCGAAGCGCCACTTCCTGTTGGGTCGCGTTGATCGATTTCGCCACTTGGGCCAGTGGGAATGGTTCCTACTCCAGGCAGGATGCGCAACAGTGCCATTACGTCGCGCCCCACCACGGGAACCGATCGAATTTGGGTCTGGGTCAGTTCAGGAGCGATATCTGCACTCTCTGTGTTCACGGCACTAGTCGATTCGTGAACTGTCAGTGTCTGACTAGTTTGGCCTATGGTGAGCGTAACGTCCTTTAACGATAAGCGCTGATTGGTCTGGAGTTGAAGTCCGGTCCTTCGTTCGATATCAAAGCCGGATTTCCGAACGGAGAGGGTGTAAGTACCGGGCTGAAGCGCCGGAAAGACAAACTCACCGCTACGGTTAGTAACGTCGCGCCTGGTCTCGTTCGTGAGGTCGTTTGATAGCGTCACCTCTGCATCGGGAATGGCCGCGCCGGATGGATCAACAGCTGTCCCCACGATAGTGCCGCTGATCGTCTGGGAGTGGCCACTCGGGACCATAAAGCACATGAGTAATGCCAAAACGCTAAAACTAGATGTTCTGAGCACCGACGATAACCAAAGCATAGTTTCGGAACCTCCGCTTGTAGTGACTTTAAGCGCGATGGTCGAAACGATCTATGGTCTTAAAATGTTTATCTGTTGGAAATCTACGGTCGGGAGTCCGGCTATCTACAAATGGGAAGGACCTCTACAACCGTCTCTCCTCGCACGCCGTAATACCGGTCGTGCAGATTGACCGTTCCGTCGCCGTAGCGAACCCAGAGTTCCATGTTTTGGCCGACTGCAGGCCCCTCAGACCCTTGTTCCAAGCGGAGAATGGAGTGTTCAGCATTCACCCTTTCAGTCGTAAGCCCTGGTGCGTCTTTGACCGTGGGCAGCCCGCGTTCGCAGCTGATCGACTTAACGCCCGCGTCGAGAACGACGCGATCCCCTGCTGTTTTGCTGACGACAGTAGCTAGAACAGTAATTGCGATCTCAAATTCGGGACACACCGTTGCGTAATCAGTCTCCATGAGTAAGTACGACCCAGCCTGTAATTCCGTCACGCCTGGAAATTGACCGGAGATTTCGTAACTTCCGGTGCCGCCAACGCTGACGATGCCGATCGGTAAACCAGCGTTTTCTATGGCTAGCTTGGTATCAAATAAGGACTGCATGGCGCTGTGAAGACAATCTGACTTATCGGCCCCCGGTTGCCGTCTCACGAGATGACCTTCGTAGCCCATTAGTCCGCGCAGCTGCAACCCATTGCTTACGACAGCAAGTGCTAGATCGACGGCCGATCCGCCCGGAGCCACACCGCACCGGCGCAGGCCCAAGTCCACGTCGACAAGAACGCTCGCCCTGACCGCTTGTGCACGGGCGCGATCCCCTAATCGGGCGGCGACTTCCAAGTTATCGATGGCGACCATCACGTCGGTCACCGCTGATAGGGCGAGAAAACGGTCGATGCTTTGCGTTGAGGAAATTTCGTTCGCTACTAGAATGCTCTTAAAACCTGCGTTGACCAGGTGTTCTGCTTCGCGCAATGTGGCGCACGTGATTCCGTTAGCACCCGCCTGTAGCTGCCGCCTGGCGAGTTCGATGCACTTGTGATTTTTAAAGTGAGGTCTCAGTTTGGCAGGAGCGGCAGAGAAAAAGCCTGCCATCTTATGTAGGTTCCGCTCGGCCTTATCCAGGTCAAGCAGCAGGACTGGGGTCGGTAGTTCTGAAATGTGCATACGCTCTAGTCGAGGCGCGAAAAGTCACGTAATCGGAAGCGTTCCCGAAAGCCTTTGGTATGCGCCGCAAGAATTATCACGCCAACAACGAACCAGAGTCCGCCGGCGATTTTGGCTGGTCCACCCAACCCAAGCCATATGACCGTGCAGAACAGAAATCCTGACATAGGGAGTAGCACGTCAGACAAAAGGCTTCTTCGGTGTCCTTCAGTTCTGTGAATCCAAAATTGCCAGAAGACTGCGAGATTCACTCCCATGAAGCCCAGGAACGCTCCGAAATTGAGAATTTCGGCTGTTAACTCGTAGCTGAGCGCTAGCGAACCGAAAAACGCCAGAATACCGATGAGCCAAACATTCTTGGTTGGCGTGCTTCGTTTCGGACCAAGATGCGCGAAGAACTGAGCCGGCAGAATGGAATCGCGTCCCATGCCAAAGAGTAGTCTTGCCGCTCCGACCTGTGTGGTCATTCCGGCTCCAATGTTAGCGACGACCAACAGTAAAGCCATAGCTTGGAACAGAACGAAACCACCGACTCGCTGGGTCACATCGATGAAGGCGGTTTCGACGTTAGGGTAGGTGTGATAGTCGGGCCACACGATTTGCCCCAGGTAGACAAGTAACCCGCCAAAGAGCCCTGTAAAAACGCATACAGTAACCGCGGCCACCAGTATGTTACGCCGGGGATTCTCGACTTCCTCAGCCAGTGTTGTTACGGCATCGAATCCCAGGTATGTCAAGGCGGCAAACGATGTTGCACTTGCAATCTTAGTGATCTTGAAAGTCGAAGGATTATAGAAAGGAGTGGTGGTGAATAGCCCGCCCACTCCAGACAAATTGAAGATGTAATGGACCGCGAGGAAGATATAGGTCAGCAGAACGCCGAACATGAGGATCAGCAGTATTTGATTAGCCCGGGCCGTCGACTTGATGCCCCGTAGATTGAGGAGCGTGATGCCGCCCGAAAACAAAGCTGCACCAACAATAAACGGAATCCCAGGAAGTGCCCGTTGCAGTGCCAAGGTTCCGTAGATGACGCAGAAAATTGGACAAATTACGTAATCGAGTAACATCGCCCATCCAGCAACAAAGCCTAAATACGGGTGCAAGCCTAGTCCGACGTAAGTGTACGCAGAACCCGCTGAAGGATAAAGAGCAGCCATGCGACCATAACTGATAGCCGTCAGCACCATGGCGACCATTGCCGCCAAAATTGTAATCACGGCGTGACCTTCAGACCGGCTCTGTGCAATTCCAAAAACGGTGGCCGGCGCACTGGGAGTGACTGCCACCACGCCGTAGAAGATCAGATCCCAGATGGAGAGCACGCGCCTAAGCTTAGGAGCGGGCGCCGCTGCCTTGCTGTTGAGATCGGGCGAACTCATGCCGCTATCTTCGAAACATTTGACTATGGTCCAACACACCTGCATTTAACGGCAAGGGTTACTATCTGAAAAACTCTCGTCAAAACACGATTCCGGATGCATTAGGGGTGCGCAACAAAAGATTAGGAAATAGCAACAGACGCTGCTCAAACTCGAGCCTAGGTTACATAGTGGGGGAACTGGTTTGTACAACGGAGTAACAAGTTACGGTGCTCGGTTCAGTGGCCAAGTAGCGCTAGTCGTCGGCGGAGCACAAGGAATCGGTAAGGCCATAGCGCAGCGTCTTGCGCGGGAGGGCGCTCACGTGGCGATCTCTGATATCGACTGTCCGCGAATCGAGCAGACGATTCGGGAACTGGAGAATGAGGAACTAAGTAGCCGAATGCTGCCTTGCGATGTACGGCAATCGGATCAGGTTCACGAGATGGTCGGCCAAGCTGCAGACTGGCACGGACGTTTAGACATCCTGATGTATGTGGCAGGGATTGCGCCGTCGATTCCTTTTCTCGAGATCACCGAAACAACCTGGGACGACACGATCAACACGAATTTGCGAGGCGCCTTTCTGGTTTCAAGAGCGGTCGCCCGGCACATGGTAGGGCGGGGGAAAGGGAAGCTGGTTTTTATGGCATCAACGAACTGCTGGGATGCCGAGGCACATCTGGCTCACTACAATGCGTCTAAGGCCGGCTTATATCTTCTTGCTAAGACCTTGGCGCGTGAGCTTGGTCCGCACGGCATTAATTCGAATGCTGTCGGACCTGGGTTCATCAAGACTCGTTTGACCGAACCAGTGCTCCAAGATCCTGATTTCATGAGGAAGTACGATCCTAAAGCCGGTCTAATCCCGCTCGGCCGGTTGGGAACACCAGAAGATGTTGCAGGGCCCGCACTGTTCCTGGCGTCCAATGACGCTGACTACGTAAATGGCGTTTTACTGTATGTAGATGGAGGCCAGTTAGCATAAGTCCCGCAGGAGGCGCCTTGCTGAGCAACTGCTTTCTCAAGAACGACGATGTGGCACAAATGGTGGCACACGAGCCCCCAGAAGTAGGCAAAAATAAGTAAGAGGAGAGAGAATTACTGTTTTTGTGCATGGTGCGGATGAGAGGACTTGAACCTCCACGAAGTTTCCCCCACTAGAACCTGAATCTAGCGCGTCTGCCAATTCCGCCACATCCGCAAAGGTGTGAAACATCCATAAAGGATGCCGGTCGACGCTCATTATTGTGAAGGATTGAAGCCGAACTGTCAAACTCTTCGGACAGGTCGTTGTCACGCGAGACGCTGCCCGCCAAAGGCCGACTTCTGTCTAAAGTTAGAATTGAGTCAATGGCTCAGGCACTGATTCACACCGCCGCCGCACCCGTTCCTATACGCTCTCCTCTACTCGTCATAGCACTTGGCTGGCTTATCCCCGGCGCGGGGCACTTTTTGCTGGGCCGCCGTGGCCGAGGAACAATCATCGCTGGAGTCGTCGTCGTTTCATTTGCATTGGGATTGATGATGCAGGGGCCTATGTTTGCGCCGAAGGGTGGCGATCTGCTTACCAGCTTGATCCAATATGGCGGCTTTTTTGGCGATCTAGCGTCCGGCATCCTGTACTTGTTAACCGTGGGCTTGGGCTACTCTCAACCTGATTCGGCCTCTCACACAGCCGATTATGGTGCTAAGTTTCTGGTCGCTGCAGGGCTACTGAATATCCTGGCTATCGTCGACGCCTACGAGATCAACACGCACCAAAAGGACTAGTCTCATGAAACTCACTTTGACTCACTTCGAGATGTCGATCCTGTTCGCCTTGCTGGCCAGCATCGTCCTTGGCGTCGTCACGAAACGCACCGACCAGGAGCGGATCCGCTATGGGGCTTACTGTTTCGGCTATTTTCTCGTGGCACTATTTGGCATTGGTTGGGTCATGCACTTTCTGCATGGCTGAAGCGTGTACGCTTGGTCTGTCCATGAAGACGTTCTACATCGAAACTTTCGGTTGCCAGATGAACGCTCACGACAGCGAGAAGGTTGTCGGAACTCTGTTGCAAGAAGGTTATGCCCAAGTAGCTAAGCCGGATGAAGCCGAACTCGTTCTTTACAATACTTGCAGCATCCGCGACAAAGCTGAGCAGAAGGTATTCTACCGCCTTCAGCAGTTTAAACGTGAAGCGGGCAAGGGCAAAATTTTCGGAGTTCTGGGCTGCGTTGCTCAGCAGGAAGGCGAACGAATCTTCGAACGTGCTCCCCACGTCAGCCTTGTTGCCGGCTCGGCCAGTTACACGAAATTACCCGCCATGCTCGTCCAACTTGAGCAAGGCAACCGGCGTGTGACCGGACTGGACGTGGATACTACAGACACCTTTGATACGCCTTACACGCGTCGGGACAGCCCCCATCGTGCGTACCTGACCATCATCGAGGGTTGCGATAAGGCGTGCGCTTATTGCGTGGTGCCTTTCACTCGCGGTCCCGAACGAAGTCGTACCAGCGACAGCGTGCTTCGCGAAGCACGGTCGCTTGCCAGTACCGGTTACACAGAGATACAGCTGCTGGGTCAGAACGTGAACAGCTATCGAGATCCTTCCGCAACGGGATGGGACTTCGCGCAACTGCTTGCAGCGACAGGTGAGATCGATGGATTGCGCCGAGTACGATTCATGACGTCGCATCCTCGTGACTTTGTGAAGGAGATCATCGATGCCATAGACGCTAACCCTGGCTTGTGCAACCATGTTCACCTGCCAGTACAGTCTGGGTCGGACACCGTTCTGCGACGAATGCAGCGTTCCTATACGCGGGACGAGTACATGCGCCGTATCGAATGGATGAAAAGCGCGACGCGCGACATAGCGATCACCACCGACATCATCGTAGGTTTTCCAGGTGAGACCGAGAGCGAGTTTCAGGAGACTGTTCGCCTGGCTGAGCAGGTCGGTTATGACGCAATGTTCATCTTCAAGTACTCGAAGCGCCCCAATACACCGGCGCTCCAGTACGATGACCAGATCCCTGAAGAAGAAAAGACTCGGCGAATGATGGAGCTACAAGAGCGCCAGCGAACGGTTCAGATGCGCTCCAATGCAGCCTACATCGGTACTACGCACGAGGTTCACGTGGAAGGTTATAACCAGGCCACCAGCCAGTGGATCGGCAAAACAAGTCAGCAAAAGACGTTGAACTTTTCGGATCTCGAGTTGCCCAACCCTGCGCCGGACAGAACTCTTGTCGGAAGCTATTGCGACGTGTTGGTCACCCGAGCTAGCCCGAACAGTCTCGCGGGTGAGCGCGTGAGTGCTGCCGCCTGAAACTCGCAGACACAATTCATAAATACGTACCGCAGACTAGGGAGGAAGACATGGAAGTAGAAATGAAAATTCGGGGGTTGATGATGGATCCTCAGACCAACATGCCGATTGTCGTTCTCAAAGACTCAAGCGGTGATTCGGTGCTGCCCATCTGGGTCGGCATCTATGAAGCAAATGCTATTGCCCTGGAGATCGAAAAGGTCACCACGCCGCGGCCGATGACGCATGACCTGATCAAAGTTTTACTAATGGGTTTAGATACTTCCATTCGTAAGGTGGTCGTGAGCGAACTAAAGGACGACACTTTCTACGCGATGATCTGGCTCGAACGTGATGGCAAATTGATCAGTGTGGATTCTCGCCCTAGTGATGCACTTGCTCTTGCATTGCGTCACGACTGCCCGATTTATGTGGAAGAGCGGGTATTACAAACTTCGAAAACTTCAAGCGCCGTATCTGAGAAGGTGAATAACGAGGAATTGCGGAAATGGCTCGAGAATCTTGGGGAAGATGATCTTGGCCGTTACAAGATGTAGTTAGAGTTTCTGCTGATCAAAGCAAAAAAGGGCCTCCGGAGACGAACTCCGGAGGCCCTTTCTGTTTGCGTGTTGAAAATGCTACGCCGGTCGCCGACGCGGTTTCTTCGGTGCTGCGCCGGGCTTTTCCTTGATGCTCGGTGAAGTTGGATCCTTCAGCGTTAACATATAGGGCTCCTTCGTGTAGCTGTCAGCCACGCCGGAGAAGTCGATCTTATCGCCTACCTTTACGCCGGAGATATCGGCCGGCTCATCAAACAGAAGGGTGGCGTCTGCCTTTGTGGGATCCTCGACGCCGACTGTGATCTTCGTGGGATCCACAGAAAGGACGGTTCCCGAGAAATTTGAGACTCCCGGGACAGCTTTGCCAGGGACCTCAGCGCCTTGCATCTGCTTAAAGAAGGCATCCGGGTTGTCACCAACCAGATTCGACTTGACCGAATACCAGACCTTGAACGCCGGATCAGAATCGATTCGTTTCTGCATCGTGGCTGCCTGCGCGTTGGCAGTATCGGTCGCGCTAGTAATCGCCAAAGCATCTGGCGGGAGAGCCGAGGACTTTGCCTGCGCGAGTAACTGATCAGCACCTTCGGCGCTGCCGTGATATTCGCTATAAAGCTTATTGAAGTAGGTCAGCACCGTGGGCCGTTTGTCAGCAGCAATAGCTCCGGGCCCATCGTATTGCGCGGCTCGTGCATACTCGAACAGGGCTTGCGGATACTTTTTCTCAGATTGCAATATCTGCGCGTACTGGTAGGCGATAAGGCCGTTTTCCGGGTTAGCCGTTAAGCTCGCTTTGTATTCAGTATCAGTTGTGGCCGGATCCTTCTTCGCAGTGGCCTCCCAGGCTAAGGCATTATGAGCTATTGCGACGGCTTGGTTCTTGGCTTTCGCCCAATCGGCGTCACTCAACTGCGCCGGTTTGGCTGAGGCAGCAAACTTAGTGTCCGCATTGTCGATTACGCCATGGGCACCCTGGTCCACCTGTGCCAGCAGGTCAGGCGACGGACTTGTACCACCGACCATGGGGCCGTATAATGTCGTGAAATAAAGCGCTGTGAAGTCCTTGGGATCCTGTTGTAGCGTCTGCTTAGAAACATCGAGGAGTTTCTGCCTGGAACCCGGGTCACTCTGCGCTAGCTGCCCGTAAGTCGCCTCCAGAAACTGGGCCCGCTCTTTCGAGTAATCAGTCTGAGGATATTTGTCCTGCCACTGATTGATCAGATCCAGCCTGGCTTTGGGATCTTGCGTCTGAGTGATCTTGACATAAAGATCGTACTCTGCGCGATCCTTCCAATTCTTGGCACCGGCAGCTGCTCCAGCCTGAGCCGGTGCCGCCGTCCCGCCCTGAGCCGGCGCTGCCTGACCTGCAGCAGCTTGTCCATATGCGGTCGTAGCCGACGAGCCGAGCGCGACGGTCAGCGCCGCGACGGCAATCGATCTGCTCGCCTTTTGAATGCAAAACTCCACAAAACCCTCCCCGGAAGGAACAAAAGATGTCGTCATTGGAAAGCTCGCTGGTTGGCTGCTTAGCCGCGAATCAGATTGCATTCGCAAAGCCGGAGTATAACGGAATCGATTCAATACTCGCAAGCGCTCCCAGTCCTTTAGATGCCTTATCAACCAAACTTGTTCCGTTAGCATCTCTACTCATCTACATAGACGCCCTTTGCATGTCCTCTACATAGATGCTTTCTGCATCTGCATGCTATCATCCACCAATTCATGCGATATGCGGACCTGAGTGTGATCGCGCTTTATCTGGTCTTTATCACATGGTTTGGGTCCCGTTTCAAGGAAGGCCAGTCGACGCTGAAGGACTACTTCCTGGGCGGGCGCGGCGCTCCCTGGTGGGCTATTGGGTTCTCGATTGTGTCCGCCGAAACTAGCACTCTGACCGTTATCGGCACACCTGCGCTCTCATTCGCCGGAAACTTCGGATTCCTCCAATTGATCTTCGGATACTTGCTGGGCAGGATCGTCATCTCGCTGCTGTTCCTGCCCCAGTACTTCCGGGGCGAACTCTACACTGCATACGAACTGATGGAACGGCGCTTTGGTCAGCGCATTCGCAAGTTCACTGCGGGCACTTTTCTCATTTTGCGGGCGCTCGCTGAAGGCGTCCGAGTGTTCGCCGTTTCCATTATCATTTCGATCGTACTCGGAACCGGCGAAGTGCTTTCCATCTTCGTAATTGTCTGCTTAACGCTTCTCTACACGTTCGAAGGCGGCATGACCGCTGTGATCTGGACCGATGTCGTTCAAATGGTCCTGTATGTTGCGGGCGCGGTTATCAGCCTAGTCGTTATTCTCCAACTCGTTCCAGGCGGTTGGGCACACATCGCCTCGGTTGGATTAGCCGCTCACAAATTCGATGTTTTTGATTTTCGGTTCGGCCTCACCTCGGCCTTCTTTCACCGGACCTATAGCTTCTGGGCCGGTCTGATAGGCGGAGCCTTCTTGACCACGGCGAGTCATGGAACGGAGCAGTTATTAGTACAGCGCCTGCTAGCAGCGCGTAACGAACGCGAGAGTCGGCTAGCTTTGTTTTCCAGTTGGGTGCTTGTGTTCGCACAGTTCACGCTCTTTCTGGTTATCGGCCTGGCGCTGTTTGTCTATTACCGCGATTCCGGCAAGGCGGCACCGGTTAAAGCAGAGCGAATCTACCCAGAGTTCATCTGGAGCAAACTTCCAATCGGCATTGCGGGTCTGGTCATCGCTGCGATTCTGGCGGCCGCTATGTCGAACCTAAGCGCCGCCTTGAACGCACTAGCGTCTACCACCATCATGGATTTCGTCAAGCCGCTTTGGCCATCTCGACCTGAATCCGTGTATTTGCGACTGGCTCGCTGGACGACAGTTTTCTGGGGCGCCTTGCTGTTCTGTATCGGATTGCTCGCCCGCAATTGGGGCCGGGTCCTTGAGGCCGCGCTTTCGATCGCATCTGTGTTGTACGGCGCCCTTCTGGGCGTGTTTCTCTTAGGCGTGCTCACCAAAAGGCCGAACGAGTGGTCGGCCATGGTCGGAATGATTGCTGGATTAGCTGCTACCTTCGCGGTACGGAATTCAGTTGCCTACACGTGGTACGTCCTAGTTGGTTCGGCAACCACGTTCACAGTGGGCTACCTGGCTTCATTGATCTTAGTCAAACAACCGGCAACTGCCTCCAGCTTGGCTCGATCATGATGACTCCTGGAAAACAGCCATTCAAGCCAGCGACGAACCAAATGCACGAGCTTCGGCTTCAACAGCCCGAGCTCAGGAGAGTACTCGGCTTGTGGACGGCCATGTCCATCGTGGTTGGGACTGTGATCGGCAGCGGCGTCTTTCTCGTACCAAGTACCATGATTAAGGCCGTCGGATCGTTTCGAACGCTCTTCATCGTTTGGATTATTGCCGGTGTCCTGAGTCTATTCGGGGCCTTGACTTACTCCGAATTGGCCGCTGCGATGCCCGAAGCTGGCGGCGAGTATGTGTACCTGACCCAAGCTTACGGTCCATTTTGGGGGTTTTTGTATGGCTGGACGCAATTTTGGGTGGCTAAAAGCGGATCAATCGCTACACTTGCTGCTGGATTCTATACATACTTAACGGGTTTTATTCCGGCCCTCGCCGCCACTGTTTTTGTAGTCCCGCTGCGAATTGGACCCGGAGGCCGATCTCTCGAGATTCATTATGGGCAACTTGTCGCCATCCTCATAATTTGTATTCTCGCCTTTATCAACTACTTCGGTGTGAAGTCTGGAGGGAATGTTCAGCTTTTGGTTACCGGGCTGAAGATGTTGTTGATTGCGGGAGTAATTGTAATCGGCCTTGTGACTAGTAAAGGTACTTATACGCACTTAGCGCAGAATGTCCCTGCTATCGGCGGAGTTGCCGGATTCTTTTCCGCTATGGTTAGTGCACTTTGGGCTTACGATGGCTGGAACAACGTAAGTATGGTCTCCTCGGAGATCAAAAATCCGCAGCGCAATTTGCCCGCTGCACTGATATTCGGTACCGGCTTAGTTATTCTCACCTATTTATCTATTAACCTTGCTTACTTCCACGTCCTGAGTCCGCCTCAGGTCGCCAGCACTCACCGGCTTGCGGCTGACATGATGTCAGCCCTATACGGCAGAGCAGCTGCAGCCGCAGTGACCATCGCAGTCCTAATTTCTGTGCTGGCCGCACTGAATGGAGCGATTCTGTCCGGGGCACGAATCCCATACGCGATGGCCCGCGACGGGCTCTTTTTCCGAGCAGCCGCTGTTGTGCATCCAATACACAGAACGCCTGCCAATGCGATGATTATGCTGTGCGCTTGGGCGTGCATCGTGGTCCTAAGCGGGTGGTTTGACGACTTATACAACTTCGTGCTCTTTGGCAGCTGGATACTTTATCTCATGACGGCTATTTCTGTCATTGTGCTCCGTCGCCGCCAGCCTGAGCTTCCTCGGCCCTACCGAGTGATAGGCTACCCCGCGGTCCCCCTAGCGTTTGTAGCAGTAGCAGGCGCTCTGCTTTGGAGCACTTTTCAGACCCGCCCCCGAGAGTCGCTGATGGGCTTGGCTCTGATGGCCGTTGGTGTCCCTTTTTACCTCATGTGGAATCGAACGCGAATTTCATAAAATTAGGATTAGTTTGTTAATTCGGCGTCCGTTTACCGAAATTGTAGTTAGTACCTGTAGGACTAACAAACTTAATCAACTATAAGCAGAGTTGAAATCCTGCTCAAAGTGACTCTAAAATCATTTATATAAATGCGGCGTCTGTTTGCTCAGGTTTTCTTGAGCGGCGCCGGTGCAATCAAAAACCGGAGGTAGGAGTGGACGTCGACAAGATGCTGGCTGAACTTCGACAGGAGCGAGAGCAAATCGAAGAGGCTATTTTGACTTTGGAAAGGCTGGCACGCGGACGGGGGCGGAGACGAGGTAGACCGCCATCATGGTTGAAAGACGCTACTGCTGCCATTAGTGCTGAAGCTTCTGAGGATCACCTCGCGAACGTGGAACCGAAGCGCCGGGGTAGACCACCAGGAAGCAAGACTCGATTAATGCCGATGGCTGTTGAGGCAAATTAGATTTAAATAATTTGAGAGGCGCTGAGTTGTGCCTTAGTATTAGCACTATTAGTAATTGTGCCTAATATGAGAGGAATTTCCGACGCCTTTCGAGAAATAAGCGTAAACGGGTATCCATTCCCGCCCAAATGGTATTGCCGTCTGCTCCCTGTGTCAGTTGATTTAGGACGACCTGGTTACCGATTAGAGCCGCACAACTCTGAAAGTCCAAGTGACCGGGAAACAGCTTTTGAAGCCCAGCAGCTAGTTCCAGTCCCAGGCGAGTACTGTCAAATGCTTCACGGTCTGTCACCACGAACCTGACTCCGCTGATGCTCTTGTTGGCGAAATTGGAAGAAATCGGCTCGAATCGAGTCGCATAGACCCGGACTCCGGGAACGAATCTGGAGTTGAGGTATTGCGCCAAGGATGACCCGTCAATCCAATCCGCTCCGATCTGCTCGAACGGAGCTTCAGTGCCTCGTCCCACAGAGTAATTCTTGTTTGCCTCAAGCAGAGCCAGACCGCTATATAACAGGGCTGCATTCAGACTTCGCATGTTCGGCGAGGGATTTACCCATACCAGCGAAGTGCTGTCGAACCAATCGCCCCGCTCCCAGTTCTCCGCCCTAATCACGTGTAGATCAGTCTTCCAATGCTGCTCTGCATTGGCCATCGACGCCAATTCGCCTAAGGTCATTCCATGGCGCACCGGGATGTCATAGCAGCCGACAAACGACTCAAGTGCTTTGTCCATTAAGGGCCCTTCGACGTGAGTACCGGTGATGGGATTTGGACGGTCCAGCACGAAAAAGGGCTTTCCCGCCTTACCAGCCTCTTCAACCGCGTACAGAAGAGTGCAGGAATAAGTGTAGAAACGGGCGCCGATATCCTGAATGTCGAATACAATTACGTCAATTCCGGCCATCTGGGCTGCGCTAAGCCGACGTTGTCGGGGCTGAAAAAGGCTTATAACCGGCAGACCCGTGTCGGCATCCTTGGCATTCGACACTTCTTCGTCCGCAGATCCGAGCAGTCCATGCTCTGGTGAGTACAGCGCGACGACGTGAACGCCCACCGCCAGCATGAGATCTACATTTCGCTTGCCGTCGCGATTAACTCCTGTGTGGTTTGTGATCAGGCCGACCCGCTTTCCAAGTAACGGTTTGAAGCCGTCCCTTGCCAAAACATCGAGCCCAGTAACCGTATTTGCATTTCGAGAAACGACGCGATGAATGCCAGCCCCTCCAATGGTTTCGTTGTAGCCAGTCAGGGTAATGCCGGCGTGAGTGATACCGCGTGACGAGGCTACCAGCGTGGCTACCCGAGCCCGAAGTGAGGCGATCGACTTGACTCCATTGGGGTGAACCACGTTAGTCAACAGAATCACGTAAGAACGGGACGCCGGATCTAGCCAGATGGAAGTTCCCGTGTACCCTGTGTGACCGAATGATCCAATCGGATAGAGCTCACCTCGGTTGGCAGAGAACGGTGAATCAATGTCCCATCCAAGCCCTCGGAGAATCGGTTGATCTGCCGGCGTGGCAGGTTCGATCAGTTTCTGGATAGTCTGTGGGTTCAGGACGCGCGTTCCATGGCGCTGACCCCCGTTCAGAAGCATCTCAGCAAATTTGGCTAGATCGTCGCCGGTCGTAAAGAGACCCGCATTACCGGCGACACCTCCCATAAACCTTGCGGTAGGGTCGTGGACTATGCCTCGTAGTGGCTCGGATCCATCTCCCTCTATTTGAGAGGCCACCTGCGTTGGCGCTATACGGGAGCGGAGGGAGGGTGGCGGCTGGAACTGAGAGTCAACCATTCCTAGTGGACTGAAAAACTCGGCTTGTGCAAACTCCGGCATGGTTTTGCCAGAAAGACGGCGCACGATCTCGCCTACTAGCAAGAAGTTGATATCGCTATAGACGAAGCGCGTACCGGGAGGCGCGGTCGGCTTATCGACCAGAGCCTTCCTGATCCCGGTGTCATAACCGGTCCAGCGTGGACGCAGGTCGAGATCCGGCCGCAACCCAGAGAAGTGGGTCATCAGATTACGAACGGTGATCTCACTCTTCCCGTTTTGAAACTCTGGGAGATACCTGGTCACCGGGTCGTCGAGGCGTAGCTTCCCTTGTTCAAACAACTTCATGGCGCACGTTGTAGTCACGACGACCTTGGTCAGTGATGCCGCGTCGAAGATGGTATCGAGCGTCATCGGTTCTCGCTCTGGTACAACCGCCCGCAACCCAAAAGCTTTCCGGTAAACAATTCCCTGATCGCTTCCGACCACTAAGACTGCACCCGGGATCAGCCCCGCACCGACTGCGGCGCTGATCTCGCTGTCGAGTTGCCCGGCAACCGACGGCTCAAGCTGAGTTTGGGCGCGACTGCTTATCACAAATATTGAAAGCACAGCAACTGGAAAAGTAAGGACGTGGCGTTTACTCATCGAATCCTCAGACTAGCCCGAATGGTATCCAGACAATGAATCGTAAGTTGTATATTTAATGGGTTTCCCGGAACTCGAAGATTCAATGGGCCCATTTAGTTTCAAATCCTGATATCTTTTCAGTCGCATTTGTCCAATAACTTACGTATACTCAGGGACGCCATTAGTCAGTCGATTCGACAAGAATCAAGGGAGAAGATGTTGAACAATCGATCGCAACTGTCCCTGCGTTGCCCTTACGCGAGTAACGCGAAGATCGTTGGGCCAAGCACAATTATTAATTGTGAATGGATTATTTCAAAATGTTTTTTCTGGATAGTCACTGCGCTGAGTTTTACGCTTGCGGTGAGCCCGAGTTTAGCGCAAATAAACAATAAGCCTTCAGACCTGGGCAGATTGATAGTAATCGGCGACTCTTTGAGTGCCGGATTTCAAAACTTTTCATTGTTTGACAGCGATAGCCTTGCCGGAACTCCTCTGGGGGGCCAGAAGCACGGCTTTGCAGAACTGATTGCGCAAAGCGCCCACAGTGATCTGCAACTGCCTTTGATCACTGCTCCCGGAATTCCGCCCATGTTAACACTGGCGAGTGGACAGATTCAGCGCGGGTCAGCTGTCGGCGTTCGCGAGAATCCTCTGGCGCAGACCTTCAACTTATCTGTTCCTGGATATGTGTTAGCGGACGCACTTGGGCGTGAAATCAACCCAACCAGCATCGAGAACGGGACTGACACAAATGCAATTGATGCTATGGCGCTGAATGTGCTCGGGTTGCCCAGCCTCCTGCCTCGACAGACTCCCTGCGGCGTCTTCCCGTGGGTCAACGGAAACGTAATCCTGAGTGAAGTAGCCTGTGCAGCGGAACTGAGGCCATCGACAGTGCTGGTCTCCATTGGGAACAATGACGCGCTTCAAGCGTTGATCTTCGGCACAGCACCCACCCCCTCCTGGAAGTTCAGGTTGGATTATGCGGCTCTCTTGGCCACCCTTCGCCTGAGTAGCTCAAAGATCGTGGTCGGGAACATTCCTGACGTGACCGATATACCGTTCTTGACACCTGTGCCAGTGTTTACGGCCACTTGCGGTTTCATTCCCAGCGGGGCGACGGACAAAGATTTCGTCGTACCGGATCTGACTAAGCCCTCGTTCGACCTTTGTTTCAGCTATGCCGTTCGATCGGCGGCTCTGATTGCCCACGCGCAGACGGCAGTTCTGAGCTATAACGAGATCATCATGCAGCTATCAGGCGAGTTCTCGGCAGTAGTTGTTGATGATCATGGACTGTTCGCGAGGATTGCCAAGCATGGGTACACTGCGAATGGAAAACACCTGACGACCCGTTTCTTAGGCGGTCTGTTTTCACTGGACGGCATTCATCCGACTAACACGGGGTACGCGATACTCGCCAACGAATGGATCAGGACGATCAACAGAGCTCTCGGAACCGGGTTGACCAAAGTGAATGTCGATCAGATTGCCGCAAGTGATCCACTCGTTTTGTAAGTGTTTGTAATTAGTCCAGAGAAGGGGGTACGCTTCGACGTGCCCCTTCCTAGTTTGATCGGGACAAAAGAAGCGAGAAGAACCTGCTCTCCGGCGACTTATTTAGCAAGACACCTGCGTGCGCTCCTGTTGCGCTAGGGATTCCCATGACTACCTCTAAAACTACATGCACTTAGGCAGAAGCTTGGGCTTGGAACTGTCGAATCCGCAACTCAAGATTGAGCCCTTTATGGGCTTCTTCGATTGCTTTTCGGCCACAATTGCATCGCGCTTCTCCGCGAACTTGTTTTTCTCAGGGTTTGGCTTTGCCGCCAGTCACTACGGACTACCGGACAACGGCTACATTGCCTGGTCCGACTTGGTGCAGGCCGTCTGGCGAGTTAGGCAGATCCTGCCTTCGCATAGGTTGCTGGTGGATATTGACGACGGCTATGCCGATACTCAGTTGGCGTGCCGTGCGTCTCGAGAGTTGGAGGCCATGGGAGTAGCGATGGTAATGCTCGAAGACCAGGGTCGACCGAGGCGCTGTGGTCATTCTGACGGAAAGATTGTGATCCCTCTGAAAGACTACATTGCCAAGCTCAATGCTGTGCTCGACCACCGCAATTCTCTATGTGTGTTGGCCCGAACTGATGCCGCCGGAGACGAAATTTATAAGCGGGTGGAGGCGATTCAGAAGACTGAAGCGGATGCCATTCTGGTTGACGGCATTGCTTCGGTGAAGAGCTTGCGACGCGTACGCAGCCTGACCGACAAGCCGGTCGCCTTCAACCAAATGAGTGGTGGGCGAAGTCCCCGACTAAGCGCGAACGAATTATTCAAGGACGGTGTACGGGTTCATATTTACTCGACACCGATGCTGTTTGCGGCTCAAGGAGCGATGCAAACCGCCCTCCAAGAAATCATCGACAACGATGGGCGTTTGCCAGAAGTCAAACCCGGTATGCCCGGTGTCAAAGGGTGTATTTCATTGCTGGAGCAGAACGTGCCATCAGGATTGTTGAACTTAGCGACCGCCTTAGCATCTGATGAAAAACCTTCTGAAGTGGGGCAGTCCCACTCGTAAAAGATCCACTTGGAGTTAAGGTCAGTCAGCTTAGCTTGATGTTAACTGAAGGCGATGGTGGGCCCTACAGAACTCGAATCTGTGACCTCTACCGTGTCAAGGTAGCGCTCTAACCAACTGAGCTAAGGGCCCGGGCGAGAATCCCGATCATAACATGTGACTTTAGGGCAGGCCTCTCCCAAAGTATCGGACAGCGGCGTAATTCTGATTGCGCCATGGCTAAATGCTGATACCGGACCATCAGGTTGTGATTAAATTATTTAACATTTTAGGCTAATTCCGGAATAATACCTTCAATGCTTGTGATGACGGCGCGTTCGTTGTATGATCGAATTAACCCGTTGAGTTCCACCCCGGCCGTGGTTAGCCGAGGGGGCGTCAGTCCAAAACTTCACGTCAAATTGGCCTGAGCGCAGAAACCAGCCACTAGCACCTTTCGGCTCTAACAGACAACGACGTCTTTCAGAGATGGAGTCACTGCTGTGGCCCAATTGGAAACCCACGCTGGTCTTTCCTTCCTAATCAATGCTTCGATCTCGGCGATGCCCGAGCTTTCGACCTTAGATTAAGGCTATCTTGCAACTTGCAATTCTGAGGCGCATTCCGCTTCAGACAGGTGCTCCGTCTGCTCCCCAACGTAACAATCAGTTCGCTAGAGGAGAATTATTATGAAACCAATTAAGTATTATGTCGGAATTAGTGCGCTCGCGCTTATGTCGATGGCGCCGATGTATGCCCAAATGAACTCGTTACAGGTGAACGTTCCGTTTGCCTTTACGGTTGGGTCAGAAAAGATGCCCGCCGGGGCTTACATGGTGCAAACCAGCGAATCAGGGCTGGTCATGCTACAAGGATCTGGGCATGCAGTAACGTTTCTTAGTACACCATTTGAAACGCGTGGAAGACCTGCCCACCCCAGCCTGGTATTTGAACGCCGCAGTGGATCGGTGTCGCTGGTTCGTGTCCAGAACGACTCGACGGGCGCATCCCGGTTACTGAGCAGTTCAAGTCCGTCAGGAACCGCCGGTCTCCAATCAGCGCGTTGAATTAGCAGCCTTGCTGGATTAGTCTGAGCCAAAACTAACAAGCTGCCTTTTCGGCCGGAGGGCAGCTTTTCTTTGTGCAGTAAAGCACCTTGCATCGTTTGATGGGGAGCTATATACTCGAGTTTATGGCGACAGCCCAACGTGCCCGCGTTGTTGGTAGTCCCGTTCCGATCGCCCGGCGGGCCGCCGACAATCTTAGTTTTATACGCGACACGATGGAGCGCGCTGCCGCTTTCACGGCAGTACCGGGCTGGGGTGGAGTACTCATCGGATTCACTGCGCTGCTTGCTTCTGCAGTCGCGGTGAACAGACGAGTGTCCGATCAGTTTCTTGTCTGGTTGGCCGAAGCGGGTATTGCTGTTGTCCTTGCGGTCTTTGCAGTTCGGGCTAAATCGAAACGGCTCAAACTTTCTCTCCAGTCTCGACCTGCTCGCCGCGCGCTACTCAGCTTTATGCCGCCGCTTATGGCAGGCGCAATTTTGACTGCAGCACTACACAACACTCCTTTTCTTTCCTACGTGCCGGGGCTTTGGCTTTTGCTTTACGGAGCAGCCGTAGTCACGGGCGGTGCGTTCTCGGTCAGGATCGTGCCTGTGATGGGGCTTTGCTTTATGTGCGTGGGAGCCGCCTCATTGCTGGCACCGGTACGGTTCGGAAATCTGTTCCTTGCGCTTGGCTTCGGGGTCTTGCATATTGTTTTTGGAACGATGATCGCGAGGAGGCACGGTGGCTAGAACGGCAATGGTGCGCTCTGAGGCGGTTGCGTCAAAAGCCCGCTCTACAAAGTTAGGAAGAGAAACGGACGGTTCGACAGAGTCCTCGACGCTTCACAACGCCGCGCTGCCGCATTTGGACCGAATCATCCACGAGCGTATGCGC
Source organism: Bryobacteraceae bacterium (assembly GCA_965214005.1). Lineage (GTDB taxonomy): Bacteria > Acidobacteriota > Terriglobia > Bryobacterales > Bryobacteraceae > Bog-105. The sequence goes on along the minus strand of CBDCAQ010000014.1, from coordinate 4,251,207 downwards.
CTGGGGATAGTAAGTGCTCTGGCAGTCAATGACTCTCTTACATTCAACGAGCTTAAGCGGCTTTTGCAAACCACAGACGGTAATTTAAGTGTGCACGCCAGGCGGTTAGAAGAAGCTGAGTATGTGACTTGCAGCAAGGGGTATGAGGGACGGGTTCCTAAGACTGAATACCGCTTAACTGCTGAGGGCCGCAAAGCGTTCGAACGATATCTCGATCACATGGAAGCCTTGATTCACGCGATGAGAGATCGGTAGCTTTCCGCATAGGACGCCAGGTTGAGGCTAGTGTAGAGTCTTTCCATGGAGAGACGTGAGATGCTGGCCGGATTAGCAGCGGTGGCTGCAGGGGCGTTGGGCAGTGAGGCGGCTACAACGGCCAATGCATTCCTGGAGTTGAAAACCTGGCGGTTACACAACAGTCATGAGAATCAACTAAACCGTGTAACCCAGTTTCTGGAGCAAGGCTTGGCACCGGGGCTCTCAAGGGCAGGTTCTAAGTTGGCCGGAGCGTTTTCCTTGTACATAGGTCCTGACGCGCCCTCGTTGGTAACGCTTACTCAATTTGCGAGTTTAGCTGCCATGCAGGACACGACTGCAAAGCTGGCCATCGACCACGAATATTTATCGGAAGTCGAGAAGTTGGGAACCGGGTCAGGGCTGCCTTTTGTACGAATCGAGAGCAATATATTGAGGGCCTTCGATTCGATTCCGGCGGTCGTTTCAGAGAAGTCAGCGGAGGGTCGAGGTACCCGGGTGTTTGAAATGCGAATGTATGAAGCGCCGACCCTAGCCGGGCTAACCCGCAAAGTTGGTATGTTTAACGGCGGCGAGATGGCGCTCTTCGAGCGGCTGAAAATGCGACCCGTGTTTGGTGGCGAGACGATAGCGGGCGCTCGGCAGCCGAACCTGATTTACATGCTCTCTTTCGATGATCTGGCGCAAAGGGAAGAGCTATGGGGCAAGTTCGGGTCTGACCCCGAATGGAAGCACCTCAGTGCTCCACCGGAACTGAGCAATGCCGAGACAGTCGGAATTATTAGCAACTCGCTCTGGAAGCCGTTGTCGTTTTCGAGTATCCGGTAAACGCGTGCCATAACAAATTTCCCCTCGCTTCAGAACTGGAAGTAGACGAATGCACGCGAGGCATCTGGGGCCAAGATCTCAGCGCAGAACAACAGGCCGCCAAGAGCAGCACTGTAGACCAAGGTCGACGCATTTTCCGCGCGTCGCGAGAGGAAGAACCGGTCTTGCAGGATTGCAATTGCAAAGGCAGCGACAATCAAGGCTCTAAAGACCGGTTCGATCGTCCATCTCCCGTGCCATATCGCCAAATTGTGCAGAACAATTTGGGCGTCGTGGAACGAGGTGGCTCGGAAGAAAACCCAACCCAGGCAGACCAACAGAAAGGTAAGCGCTGTTCGGGGAAGATGCCAGAGCGACCAAGGGCGCTCCCGAACCTTTCCCTGACCGGTCAATCGTTCTAGGGCGAGGAGAGATCCGTGAAATCCGCCCCATAAAAGAAATGTCCAACTCGCACCATGCCAGAGCCCCCCCAACAACATGGTCACGAATAAGTTGAGGTACGTGCGGAAGGGCCCTCTCTGATTACCGCCCAAGGGAATGTAAAGGTAATCGCGCAACCAGCTTGACAGAGATATGTGCCATCGTCTCCAGAAGTCGGTGATGGAGATTGCGAGGTAGGGCTGGCGGAAGTTCAATGGGAAATGGAATCCGAGCAAAAGAGCAAACCCTATCGCCATGTCCGTGTAGCCAGAGAAATCGAAAAAGATCTGAAAGGCAAACGCCAGCACGGCACTCCACGTTGGCAGTCCTGGAGCTTGCGTGGCCACTGAAGCAAAATAGCGATCGGCCACCAAGGCGAAGTTGTCGGCCAATGCGACCTTCTTAGTGAGACCCATGACCACCAGAAAACAAGCGCGCTTGATCTCTCCTTTGTTTGGCGCCCGCCATGAGTAGAGATCGTCGAAAAAGCCGTGAGCTCTCACGATAGGTCCGGCGACCAGCTGAGGAAAAAATGCAATGTAAAGCGAGTAATCGAGCAGGTTGCGATTTGCTCTCTGCTCCCGCCTGTAAACATCAACCACATACGAGATGCTTTGAAAGGTGTGGAAGCTAATACCCAGGGGCAGAACAATGTCGACATGCTGCAATCGAGGATCGATTGTTACCAGCTTGGCGATTGAGCTAGCCGCAAAATTGTAGTATTTGAAAAAAAATAAGAATCCTAGATTTGCTGCCAAGCTTGCGACTAAAGCGAATTTGCGCGCCGCTCCCTTACGGTCCTCGATCCAAATTGCCGCCCAGTAATCGACAAGGGTCAATATGAGCAGCAGTGGGATAAACTTCCAATTCCAAGTTGCGTAAAAGAAGTAGCTCGCCAACAGTAAAATCGGTCGGCGCGCGAGTACCGGCGCAAGATAAAACGCGGTCAGCGAGGCAAGGAAGAAGACGAAGTAATGAACCGTGCTGAATAACATCAGTGAGGGCTGCTTCCGGTGAAATCCTTCAGCGCGCCTTTCAACTCTCTCGCAAATGCGAGAGAGAACGCTTCGCGACCGGCTCTGTTCATATGGAGGCCATCGAAGAAGTAATCAGGCCGTTCGAGCCAGTCGAAAGTGTGTTCTTCGATCACGATATTGCGGGGGTCGCGGCTGAGGTTAGAGATTATGCTTTCGGGATCAGTCGTTTGCGCAATCGGCGATGAAATGTGGAGGGGATATTGAGGCATACGAACCAGTACAAATCGCACATCGCGCCCTTGATAAAGCTGCTCGATAGCATTTAGCCATCGCTTAAGGTAGGTTCCCCCGGATTTGTGGAGCGCTGATTCGGCGGCCAACCGAGATCGGACAAGTTCTTGCACGTTGGGCGAAATTGTCGGAGGGAAATCAATCTTCGTTGTGACCGGATCGTACTTGAGTCCTACCAGTGTTTCATTACGACCGGTATAGGCGTAGCCCCATCCCCACCCATGTTCACGATAAGCTTTCACCAGCTCGATCCTCTGTCGGGGATGGACTAAAAAATCTCTCAAATCCCTCCTATAGATGATGCCCTTGAATAACGAGCCGCGAAACACACTCCACCGACTAGACCAACTTGGGAACGAGAGCGGGAAAGTCGCTAGATCCCGAAGCTTCAAATTTCCAATCACATAGTCAAGGTCGTCCAGCCGTTCAGCCATTGAGTCGTCGTCGCCGGAACGGCCATAGCTGTGGATCGGAAGGACAATCACGTTGTAACGAGCACGGGTTGGATCTAAATCGCGAAGAATGTAATACCAATCTCGAGGAGTGCTGCCCGGAATAGCGGCAGTTGACATATCGATTCCGCTTGACGCGAGTGACTCGATAGCAATCTTCAATGAAAAGCCCTCACCCATTTGCGAGTCACCGAAGATCACCACCCGTCGCGCAGAGAGAAACTGTCGTCCCCGTTCACCTTGGATCACTCTTTTCACCGAGCCGGCGCTCGACTCGGGCGAGATCACTCGTCCATAAAGGCCCGTCCGGAAAATAAGGGCGTCTATGCAAAATAGCCCAAGCAGGACGAGGGCAGCCCAGGCTAGGGTCTCTCGCCACGGAATAAGCGATCCACTCTCTTGTGGTCTCAAGTTCTCTAGAATAACTGCTTACGGCGAAGGTCATATGGAGATCTGCACCGAGGTGTAGCGGATCAGAACCGGGGCGAGGAAATCCGGGTACGACCGCAAGCTCAACTACAATGGTCGAGCCGTGGAATACATAACTGCAGAGGACTTGATCGGGAGCGACTGGCTCCCTAAATGAAAGGCCCGCTTCTATGTGCGTTGGTGTTGCTGGCGGCCATTTTGGCTACATGCCCCTGGGGCCCTGTTCCTTTCGGCGATGACTGGGATTACGAAGAAACGGCGCGTTCGGTCGCGCAGACTGGCCACATGCGCTATCACGGTTGGGGTGAACCAACCTTGGGCGTCCAGGCATTCTGGGGGGCCCTGTTCATAAAGCTCTTTGGCCCGTCGTTTGAAGCAATTCGTTTCAGCACAACTCCCGTTGCGCTTGCCTGCGCAGTCCTGATTTACGTTTTAGCGAGACAGCTGGGCTGTTCTGAAAAGTTATGCTGGTTTGGCACGCTGGTCGTGATGACGTCGCCAATTGTCTTGTCCTTAGAGGCGAGTTTCATGACCGAATTGCCGTCGTTATTTTTTGAACTGGTGTGCGTGATGGCGTTGATCCATGCCCTGCGTGCGCGAGATCCGAGCGTGGCCCTAGCCTGGCTGATCGGCTTCACAGCAAGTTGTCTTCTGGGCGGGTCCATTCGTCAGAGCAACTGGCTTACCGCCACATCATTGCCGCTATTGGCTCTCTATTGGTGGCGTAGAAGAGCGCCGGGGTGGTTGTCCGCTCTTACTCTTAGCTTGCCCGTTTTGCTTTTTATTGTGGCCCGCTGGTTTCAGCATTGGTACGAGCAGCACCCGGGCAGCGTTCACCACGGGCTTTTGAACCCGACCGGACGCTCGCCCATCTACGAAGTAGCTAAGCTTTCGTTCCTTTTTCTATCCACTGTCGCAATCTTCATCCTGCCCTGTACCTTGCTGTTTGTTCGTTGGACGTGGCGATCGAAGCTTTATGTTTTGGTATCGCTGATGCTGTGCGGTTTGGCTTATGTCTGGCTGGGCAGAATCGAACACAACTGGTTGCCGCTGCCGACAGGAGCGTTGACAAGCACAGAGGGAATCGCGAGCACGACTGTTCTCGGCAATCAGCCTTGGCTTGGGGGTTACTGGTTATGGCTAGGAATGGCCGTGCTCGCGATAGTGGCAGCCGCGACCGCGATTTGGGCGATTCGGTCAGTGAGGGTCCCGGATTCGGCGGAAGGCGCTGATCTGGGCCGGCGTCGGCTGGTGGAGTGGCTTCTTGTTGCAATCCCGTTTGGCCTTGTGTACACGGCTGCGGTGGAAGTTCGTGCGCGCGAGTTCACATTACAAGATCGATACCCGCTGCCGCTGTTGCCGATCGTTGTACTTACTTTGCTCATGCTCTATCAGCAAGGATTCGGACGACTTACCGGTCCGGTCCGCATTCCGGCATACTGCTGGGGCTGCCTCGCCGCTTTTGCCTATTTCTCGATCGCAGGAACTCACGATCATTACGCCGCTTTGCGGGCCGTGCAGGCCCAGGCGCAACAACTGATCTCGGGAGGCGCGCCGCGGACTTCCATTGTGGGCGGCTTCGAGTTCGATGCACCAACGCAGTTGATGGCCGCAGGCCAACTGGATAATCAACCGAAACGGCTGCACAATTTTTCGTATTGGTTTTCTCCCTACATTCCCGCAATTGAGGGGCGTTGGCTCATCACTGAAGCGCACTATCCGGGCATGGCGCCATCTCAATTTGCGACCCGGCAGTTCACCTTGTGGTTACCGCCGTTCCGCAGGCAGATGCTGATCGAACAAATACCCGATCAACAACGGAGGAAACGCTAAAACCAGAATCTGATTGACTATCGAACTGCATCTGGTATTCTGCAATAAGGTTTCCAGTCAACTTGGGAGGCGAGAAGGGCCGTAAGCACTTCGGACCGTTCGTACCAGTCACATTTATGAGTCAAAAACCCGGCAAGAAGTACGAGGCCGCGGCCAAGCAGGTCGAGTTAAAACCCTACTTGTTGCCCGAAGCCGTTGTACTGGTTCAAAAAATCAAGTTCACCAAATTTGATGAGACGGTCGAGGTGCATATGCGCCTTGGCGTCGATCCGAAGCACGCCGATCAGATGGTCCGCGGTACGGTTGTTCTGCCGAATGGCTTGGGCAAGTCGAAAACCGTTCTAGTCATCGCTTCCGGCGACAAGCTGCGCGAAGCCACTGAGAACGGAGCCGATTTCGTTGGTGGCGAAGATATGGTGACGAAAATTCAGGCGGAAAACTGGACTGACTTCGACGCAGTCATTGCGACGCCTGACATGATGCGTTCGGTGGGGCGTCTGGGTAAAGTTCTCGGTCCACGCGGCTTGATGCCCAACCCAAAGACGGGCACCGTGACCACCGACGTTGCGAAAGCAATCCAGGAAATTAAGGCCGGTAAGGTCGAGTTCCGCGTCGACAAAACGGGCGTTGTTCACGCACCAGTCGGCAAGGTGAGCTTCAACACCGACAAACTGCTTGAGAATACAAACAGTTTGATTCAGGCGGTGATCAAGGCCAAGCCCTCAGCAGCGAAGGGCAAGTATGTCCGAAGTGCAACCTTGTGTTCAACAATGGGCCCGGGTGTGCAGTTGGACGTAACGCCTTTCAATGCGCGGACGGTATAGCAACCAATTGCTTGTGGGCAGACGAAATACTAAGAAGGTTCAAGCGGGCACCGTATGAAGCAGAAGAGTGACAAGATCAAGGATCTTGCGGACCTGAAGAAGGCTCTCGAGGCACATAAGAATTTCTTTGTGACCGGCTACGAGAAGATGACCGTCAGCCAGGATTACGATCTCCGGAAAACGATTCGCGAGGCGGGTGGCAGCTACCGCGTGGTGAAGAACAATTTGGCGGATAAGGCTTCAGAAGGCACTCCGGCAAACGAAGTTTTAGGCAGTCTGAAGGGCATGACGTCGGTGGCGTTTACAGGCCCTGACCCTGTGGCGCTTGCGAAAGCGCTCACTACTTACGCTAAAGGCAATGCCGCTTTTACCTTCAAGGCGGGAATGGTTGAAGGCCGGGCAATCGATATCAAGGCTATTGGCGACCTAGCCTCGATGCCGCCTAAAGAAGAAATTTACGCAAAGCTGCTGTATTTGATCAATGCCAATGCGACCCGTCTCGTCTCATCGGTCAACGGTGTCGGTCGAAATTTGGCAGTAGTTTTGGAGCAGGGCGTCAAAGAAGGAAAGTTTCAGCAGTAGGGAATTTAACGGAAACGGTTGAGGAGTTAAGAAACAATGGCGGATATTAACGCAATCTCAGAACAGATTCAGGGCCTGACACTGCTCGAGGCGTCGCAGCTGGTTAAGCTGCTTGAGGAGAAATTGGGCGTGTCGGCGGCGGCTGCCTCCGTCTCAGTAGCGGCACCGGGTGCTGGTGGTGGTGCTGCCGCTGCGGCGCCGGTCGAAGAAAAGACTGAGTTCTCAGTCGTATTGACGGGTGTGGGCGCAAACAAGATCAACGTTATTAAGGTTGTTCGCGAAGTCACGAGCCTTGGCTTGAAAGAAGCTAAAGATTTGGTTGACGGCGCGCCGAAGCCCGTCAAAGAGGGCGTAAACAAAGATGAAGCGGAAGCAATTAAGAAGAAGTTTGTAGACGCCGGCGCGACTGTCGACGTGAAGTAAAACTGTTAAGCTCTGCTACTTAAGGTTGGTGTGGGCAGCCCGTGGATGGGCATAACTGCCGCGGTAAGTTCCTATTTGACAGATTTAGTCGAACCTGCTACTATTTCTTCTGACGTCATTCGGGGCTGCCCTGCACCATCGCCTTTATTAGCTTTACTTGTATTCTCCCGCGTACTCTCAGGAGTGCGGCGGGCTTTTTGCATGTTCTCGAACCTCTCCTTTATTGACTTGATATCCAATTTCAAGATCGTTGCGTCTGATAATAAGAGGGTCTCATCGTATCGTTTGTGTCACACCGCAGAATTCTCTTTTAATGTATCTCCCGCACGACGACATCCCCCTGTGTCGTGCACGCATTCGCGGCCGGACAGCTCCGGTCCGCCGCCAATGGCCGCTGCCGTGTAGCGGTGCGGTTCGGTAGTCGAGGTCGTCAGTTGCGTGATGTTGCCGTCGCGGCTGCCCGTCAAAGAATGGGCTGTTCGAAGCGGCAATTCCAGAAGGACAAAGCTTAGATGCCCAACGTGTCAAATGGTTCTCTCCGTGAGAGAGTCGATTTTTCGAAGATCAAGACTTCGATTCCCATTCCCAACCTGATCGAGGTGCAGAAGCGCTCGTACGAACGCTTCCTGCAGATGGATCTGTTGCCAAAAGAACGCGACGATGCGGGTCTGCAAAGCGTGTTCAGTTCCGTGTTTCCGATCTCGGATTTCCGTGGATTGAGTCAGCTCGAGTTTGTCGATTATTCAATCGGCAACTGGGAGTGCAAGTGCGGCAACCTGAAGGGGCTGCATCACTTGCGTACCATCTGCCGCAACCCGAATTGCGGAGCCGAAATCCGGACCGATCCGTTTCATGCCGGCGATGTGCTTTGCCACAAGTGCGGCACGTTCAATCGCAATATTGTCACTTTCTGTAATCGCTGCGGCGACCCGGTCGCCTTACAGCTGAAGTACGACGTCCCGGAATGCGAAGAGCGTGGCATGACCTACGCTGCGCCACTGAAAGTCACCATCCGGTTGACTGTGTACGACAAGGATCCCGAAACCGGTAACAAAACCGTCCGAGACATCAAGGAGCAGGAAGTCTTCTTCGGCGAGATTCCTCTGATGACCGAGAACGGTACGTTCATCATCAACGGAACCGAGCGAGTCATTGTTTCGCAGTTGCACCGTTCCCCCGGCGTCTTCTTCGAGCGTGTTCAAGCGCAGGGCTATTTCCTCGGCAAGATCATTCCATATCGCGGCAGCTGGGTCGAATTTGAGTACGACAACAAGAATCTCTTGTATGTCCGTATTGATCGAAAGCGTAAATTTTACGGAACCGTATTTCTCCGGGCTTTAGGCTTGAAAACGGATGCAGACATCATCCGCGCCTTCTACAAGCTTTCAACGATTACGCTCAAGGACAAGAAGCTTTTCTGGGGTGTTAACGAATCCCTACTCGGGATGAAGTTGTCTCACGCGATCAACAACGCAGCGGGCGATCAGGTTGTGCTGCAAGGGCGAAAGATCACCAACTCTGTTTTTCGCGAGTTGCAGAAGCACAAGATCGAACAGGTCGAAGTTGCGTCGAATGATCTCGAAGGCGCCTACGTGGCGTCCGATGTAATCGATATGTCGACCGGCGAAGTGCTGATCGAAGCCAATCACGAGCTGACGTCGACCGCGATCGGCAAACTGTCTGACGCTGAAATCGGAAGCGTGGAGGTGTTCTTCCCCGACCGGGACGAAGCCGGTAACGTTATTTCTTCGACTCTGCGCAAAGACGCGGTCAAGAGCCAGAATGATGCACTGCTCGAGATCTATCGCAAGTTGCGTCCCGGCGATCCGCCCACTTTGGACACAGCTACCCAGCTATTCCAGGGTATGTTCTTCGACTCGCGTAAGTACGATTTTTCGCGCGTTGGTCGAATGAAGTTCAACATCAAGCTGCACGATAAGGCTGATGCGACCCTCCTTGACAAGCGCACTCTGGACGAAAAAGATTTTACCGACACGATCTCTTACCTGCTGAAGCTGCGTAAAGGTATCGGAGTCGTCGACGATATTGATCACTTGGGCAACCGCCGCGTTCGTGCGGTTGGTGAGCTCCTCGAAAATCAATTCCGTATTGGTCTTGTCCGAATGGAACGGGCCATCAAAGAAAAGATGTCCGTGTACCAGGAAATGTCAACGGCGATGCCGCACGACTTGGTTAACGCAAAGCCGGTCATGGCGGCGATCCGCGAGTTCTTTGGCTCAAGCCAGCTGTCACAGTTCATGGATCAGACTAACCCGCTGTCTGAAATTACTCACAAACGCCGTCTGTCGGCCCTTGGACCGGGCGGTCTTTCGCGAGAACGCGCCGGGTTCGAAGTTCGTGACGTGCACCCGACGCACTATGGCCGGATCTGCCCGATTGAAACCCCGGAAGGCCCGAACATAGGTCTGATCTCGTCATTGTCTTGCTTCGCCCGAATCAACGAATACGGCTTTATTGAGAGTCCGTATCGTCGTGTCCGTGAAGGCTCGCTGGTCGACGAAGTCAAAATTCTCAATCCCGGCGAGGCATCGTTCAAGGTCGGCGATGTGATTGGCCGCGACGTTCTCGACGAGGCAGCCAAAGAAGCGGAAACCAAGGGCAAGCCGCCAATCGAATACGAAGCTCACTGCGACTACTTGTCGGCATGGGAAGAAGACAAGTACATCGTCGCGCAGGCGAACGTCGCCATTGATGAGACCGGCCACATTGTGGAAGATCTGGTCAATGCCCGTCAGGCCGGCAACTTCGTCCTCAAGCATCGCGACGAAATCGAGTACATGGACGTGAGTCCTAAGCAGTTGGTCTCGGTTGCCGCCAGCTTGATTCCGTTTCTCGAGAACGACGATGCGAACCGTGCGTTGATGGGTTCGAACATGCAACGCCAAGCGGTTCCACTGTTGCGTGCCGATGCCCCATATGTTGGAACCGGCATGGAACGCGTGACGGCTCGTGACTCAGGTGCGGTTGTCATCTGCAAACGGTCGGGCGTTGTCGACTCAGTCGATAGCGAACGCATTATTGTTCGTGTGGAAGGCGGAGCACACGAGGGCCAGATGTCGCGCGAAGTAGGCGCCGATATCTATCAGCTGACCAAGTTTAAACGGTCGAACCAAAATACCTGTATTAGCCAGAAACCGATTGTCGAGCAAGGCCGAAAGGTACGCAAAGGCGATGTACTCGCCGACGGTCCTTGCACTGAGTTGGGTGAACTGGCTCTTGGTCGTAACGTGCTGGTGGCCTTTATGCCTTGGCGCGGTTACAACTTCGAAGACGCTATCGTGGTCAGCGAAAAGCTGGTCAAAGAAGACTACTACACGTCCATCCACATCGAAGAGTTCGAAGTGGAGAGCCGCGACACTAAGCTGGGACCGGAAGAAATTACGCGCGACATTCCAAACATCGCCGAATCGTTTCTCCGCAACCTGGATGAAAGCGGCATCATTCGCGTTGGTGCTACGGTGAAGCCCGGCGACATCTTAGTCGGTAAAGTCACGCCGAAAGGCGAGACGCAGCTGACGCCCGAAGAAAAGCTGCTCCGGGCCATCTTCGGCGAAAAGGCCGGCGATGTGAAGGACGCCTCGCTTTATTGCCCGCCCGGCATCGAAGGCACTATCGTCGATTGCAAGGTGTTCTCACGCAAGGGCGCTGAACTCGACGAACGGTCGAAGCTGATCCTGCATATGCAGGAAGAGCGGCTTCACCGCAACCTCGAAGACGAAAAGCGAATCCTGAGTGACGAGCGCGCCAAGCGCCTGGAACGTCTGCTCGACGGCAAGCAGTTGCAAGCCGATCTGCACGACGAAAAGACCAACAAGAAGTTGCTGTCTAAAGATGTTCCACTGACGCGCGATGTGCTCGAGAAACTGCGGGCTCGCGATCTCAAGCGGATGCGCCTTTCAACTCGTGATGTGCGCCTGAACGAGCAGATTGACGAAATTGAAGAGATGACGTCTCGCCAGATCGCTGTTCTTGAAAAGATCACGGAAGAGAAGATCGCGAAGCTCCGCAAGGGCGACGAACTTCCTCCCGGCGTGATCAAGCTGGTCAAAGTCTATATCGCGATGAAGCGCAAGCTTTCGGTCGGCGACAAGATGGCCGGACGCCACGGTAACAAGGGTGTTATCGCCCGGATCGTGCCGGAAGAAGATATGCCCTATCTTCCTGATGGCACGCCTGTCGAAATCGTTCTGAACCCGCTGGGTGTTCCGTCCCGTATGAACGTGGGGCAGATTCTCGAGACCCACTTAGGATGGGCCGCTGAGAAGCTGGGCGTTCACTTCGCAACGCCGGTCTTTGATGGTGCCGCTGAGCACGATATTAAGGAACAGCTCACGAAAGCCGGGTTGCCGACATCGGGCAAGATCCAGTTGCACGATGGTATGACTGGGCTCGAGTTCGAGCAGCCAGTCACCGTTGGCTACATCTACATGCTGAAGCTGAGCCATCTTGTCGACGACAAAATCCACGCTCGTTCGATTGGACCGTACTCGCTCATCACTCAGCAGCCGCTGGGTGGCAAGGCGCAGTTCGGTGGACAGCGCTTCGGCGAAATGGAAGTTTGGGCACTCGAGGCCTACGGCGCAGCGTACATTCTGCAGGAGCTGTTGACGGCCAAGTCGGACGACGTTTACGGTCGTGCCAAAATCTACGAAGCCATCGTCAAGGGCGAAGCGGCAGCTGAGCCTGGTGTGCCAGAGTCGTTCAACGTGCTGATCCGCGAGTTGCAGAGCCTCTGCCTCGACGTCGAGCTGATGAAGAAGCCGCGCGAGATACAGGACCTTGCTCATGCCGCGGATTAATTAGCGGTTGATTATTGCGAGCGAAGCGTAGACGGTGCCCCGCGCTTCGTTCGCTGTTTGATTTCGGGCCCGTGGGTCAATAAGGACAATTCATGTATCGTTCCTCTCCGTACGACAGAGCCAACCTGATTGCTGACTTCGATTCGATTCGAATCAGTCTTGCCTCTCCAGAGAAAATCCGGAGCTGGTCACACGGTGAAGTCACCAAACCGGAAACCATCAACTACCGCACATTTAAACCGGAGCGCGACGGCCTGTTCTGCGCGCGCATCTTCGGTCCAGTCGCCGATTGGGAGTGTCTCTGCGGCAAGTACAAACGCATGAAACACCGCGGCGTTATCTGCGACAAATGCGGTGTCGAAGTCACGCTGTCTCGCGTTCGCCGCGAGCGCTTGGGCCACATCGAACTTGCCAGTGCCTCTTCGCACGTGTGGTTTTTCAAGGGTCTTCCTAGCCGCATCGGTTACTTAGTCGACATCACCCTGCGTGAACTTGAGCGCGTTCTCTATTACGAAGCGTTTGTGATCATCGATCCAGGTGAGGCAACTGGTCTCACGATGGGCGAGGTGATCAGCGACGAGCGCAAGCGTCAGCTGGATCAAGAGTTCCCGGGTAAATTTGTCGCTATGATGGGCGCCGAAGGTATTAAGGAGCTTCTAAAGCGCCTGGATATCGAAGGCCTCAGTCAAGAAATCCGCGAGAAGATGCGCACGGAAACTTCAGCGCAGAAGAAGCTGAAGTACGCCAAGCGCCTCCGGGTTGTGGAAAGCTTCCGAAAGTCGGGCAACAAGCCTGAATGGATGATTCTCGACGTCATCCCAGTCATTCCGCCGGAGCTTCGTCCTCTGGTTCCACTTGATGGCGGTAGATTCGCAACGTCCGATCTTAACGATCTGTACCGCCGCGTTATCAATCGCAATAATCGTTTGAAAAAGCTGATGGAACTGCATGCTCCTGACGTCATCGTGCGCAACGAGAAGCGCATGTTGCAGGAAGCAGTCGATGCATTGTTCGATAACGGCCGCCGTGGTCGCGTTTTGCGCGGCGCAAACAATCGTCCGCTGAAATCGTTGTCTGACACTCTCAAGGGCAAGCAAGGTCGCTTCCGTCAGAACCTTCTCGGCAAGCGCGTTGACTACTCTGGCCGTTCAGTGATCGTCGTCGGTCCTGAGCTGAAACTGCATCAATGCGGTCTGCCGAAGAAAATGGCTTTGGAACTTTTCAAGCCGTTCATTTACCATCGCCTGGAACAGCGGGGTCACTGCACCACAATCAAGCAAGCGAAGGAATTGGTTGAGCAGCAAGATCCGGTGGTTTGGGACATTCTCGAAGAAGTCATCAAGGAACACCCAATCCTTTTGAACCGCGCCCCGACGCTGCACCGCTTAGGTATTCAGGCCTTCGAGCCGGTGCTGGTTGAAGGTAAAGCGATCAAGCTGCACCCGCTGACCTGTACCGCCTTCAACGCTGACTTCGACGGTGACCAGATGGCCGTCCACATTCCGCTGTCTCCTGAAGCGCAGATCGAAGCTTCGACGCTAATGCTGGCTTCGAACAATATTCTGTCTCCGGCACACGGCGCACCGATCGCCATTCCCACTCAGGACATGGTTCTTGGTCTGTACTACTTGACCAAGATGCGCCCGAACTCCAAGGGTGCGGGCCGTACATTCGCCTCCATCGACGATGTGCTCATCGCGCTTGAAATGGGCGAAGTCGAAACCTTGACCGCCATTAAGCTCCGCTACACCGGCCGTGTTATCGACCTGACCAAGGCCTTCGATAGCCAGAACATCATGTACACGGAGCCGATCGAGTTCACTAAGCAGTACATGGACACCACTGTCGGTCGCGTCATTCTGAACGACGTGTTGCCGAAGGAAATGCCGTTCATCAACGGCCTGCTGAAGAAGAAGGGCATGGGCCAACTGGTCCACTACTGCTACTTGAAGTTCGGCCTCCAGGTCACTGTAGGCATGCTGGACGAAGTCAAGAAGCTCGGCTTCCTCTACGCAACGCGTGCAGGTATCTCAATCGGTATCGACGACATGGTTGTGCCGGATGACAAAGCCAACCTGGTTAAAGACGCCGAACGTCAAGTCATCGAAGTTCAGGCGCAGTATCAGGAAGGCGCCATCACGCAGTCTGAACGCTATAACAAGATCATTGAAATCTGGTCGAAGGTCACAGAAGTTGTGTCCGACAAGATGTTCAAGGGTATGGAAGAAGACGACCGCACGGGCCGTATTCTGAACCCGATTTACATCATGGCCGACTCAGGGGCTCGTGGTTCGAAACAGCAGATTCGTCAGCTGTCCGGCATGCGCGGTCTGATGGCCAAGCCCTCAGGCGAAATTATCGAGCAACCGATCACGGCTAACTTCCGCGAAGGTCTGACCGTGTTGCAGTACTTTATTTCGACACACGGTGCTCGTAAAGGTTTGGCCGACACCGCGTTGAAGACAGCTGACTCCGGTTACCTCACTCGCCGTTTGTGCGATGTGGCACAGGACGTCATCATCACCGAAGACGATTGCGGTACGGGCGACGGCATCTACGTTGAACCGATTATCGAATCGGGCGAAATCATCGAGCCTCTGCGCGACCGCATCGTCGGCCGTGTGGCGCTTGAGGATCAGCGCGACTACGAGAACAACGTCATCGTCGGCGTGAACGAAGAGATCACCGAAGCCTTGGCAAGTGCTATTCAGGCTGCCGGCATCGAGCGCGTCAAGATTCGTTCGGTATTGACTTGCGAATCGAAGCGCGGTGTTTGCCGCCTCTGTTATGGTCGCAACCTGGCCACAGGCCGCATGGTCGAACGCGGTGAAGCGGTCGGCATCATTTCGGCACAGTCCATCGGCGAACCTGGTACACAGCTGACCATGCGTACGTTCCACATCGGTGGAGCGGCAACGCGAATCAGCGAACAATCAACACAGGACGCGAAGAGCGACGGCTACGTCAAGTTCAGCAACGTCAATACCGTCCGCAACAACAAGGGCGAGTTGATCGCGATGAATCGCAACGGTATCCTCATCATTGTTGACGAAAAGCAGCGTGAACGCGAACGGTACCCGGTCGTTTACGGCGCGAAGGTCAATGTCGGCGACGGCGCGCCTGTTAAGCAGAATCAAGTCCTGCTCGAATGGGACCCCTATACGTTTTCGATCCTGACCGAAGTCACCGGTACGATCCATTTCAAAGATTTGATCGACGGCGTTACGACCACCGATCAGGTCGACGAAATAACCGGCAATATGCAGGTGGTTGTCACGGAATCGACCGACGAAAAGCGGTTCCCGACTGTGATCATTCGACCCGAGGGCGGAAGCCGCTCGGAAGAGAAGCGGTATCTCATGCCGACCCACGCGCACTTGATGGTGTCGGATGGCGAGCAACTGCATGCCGGGGACGTCATCGCGAAAATTCCACGCGCGACGACCAAGACCAAAGACATTACCGGCGGTCTGCCGCGTGTCGTCGAACTGTTCGAAGCACGCAAGCCCCGTGAGACGGCGATCATTGCCGAAATCAACGGCGTTGTGAAATACGGTGAAGTGACGAAGGGTATGCGAAAACTGTACATCGTCGGCGACGACGGCGTGCAGAAGGAATACTCGATTCCGCGCGGTGTTCACATCAACGTGCAGGAAGGTGAGCGCGTACGATCGGGCGATCCGTTGATGGACGGCCCGCGCAACCCGCACGACATTCTTGCCGTGCTCGGTGAAAAAGAACTGCAGAAGTACCTGGTTAACGAAATCCAGGAAGTCTATCGTCTGCAGGGCGTCAATATCAATGACAAGCACCTCGAAGTGATCTCGCGTCAGATGATGCGGTGGATCAAAATCGAGGACATCGGCGACACGGAGTTCTTGCCGGAAGAAGTCGTCGACAAATTCAAATTTCGCGAAGAGAATACTCGGGTGGTCGAAGCGGGTGGCGAACCTGCAACCGGTAAGCCGCTGCTGCTCGGTATCACAAAGGCTTCGCTCTCAACCGATTCGTTCATTTCGGCTGCCAGCTTCCAGGAAACGACTCGCGTTCTGACGGAAGCGGCTATCAACGGTAAGGTTGATTATCTGCGTGGCCTCAAGGAGAACGTCATCATGGGCCGGCTCATACCCGCTGGTACTGGTATGGAGTTCTACCGGCGTGTCAAGATTGCCGGCGAAGACGTGGTCGAAGAGGAGCCGATCCCAGAGCAAGAGATCTCGCTCAGCGATGGTTTGGGCGACTACGGCGACGACGCACCCAGCATCTACACAGGTGGACTCTCCGAAGATCTCGGGGAAGATGCACTCGTGGTCAACGAAGAGATCTAATCAATTTTCTTCAAAGCTGGAACCTAGGGGAACATGTTTCGGCGTGTTCCTCTTTTCCTGTAAATGGTCAGAAAGATTTAGTCGATATTTTTCCAACTTTAGCAGTGCCTTCTTTCGTTCGAGCCCCCAACGATAGCCTGCCAGTTCGCCCGTTCCACGTAATACTCGATGACATGGGATCACAATGGCTACGCGGTTTGAAGCGCATGCTCGAGCTACTGCTCTGGCCGCCTTTGGACTACCAAGAGCTTCTGCGACCTGTGTGTAGGATCGCACTTCGCCGTGTGGAATCGTCTGAAGAAAATTCCAAACCTTGGCCTCAAACGAAGTCGCGCGGATGTCCAACGGCATATTTAGAGTGGTCGATTCGCCACGCAAATACGCATCAAGCCAGTCAATCCACGCCTGAAACTGAGTCTTCAACAGCGGTTCTCGCATCGCGGCTTCCGTGATGCCCGCTAACGGAAATTCGCGGCGTAACAGCCTTACAAGCTCCTGCTCAGACTCGCCGAACTGAAGAAAGCACAACCCTCGATCCGTAGCAGCCATCATCATTAATCCCATGGGCGAAGCGTAGGTTGCGTACGATATCGATGTCCCCGCACCATGATCACGATATTGTCCGGGCGTCATGCCAATGCGCGCCTCGGTCCGTTCGTAGACTCGGCTGCTCGACCCGTAACCCGCATCGTAGACGGCGTGTGTGACCGAAGCCTCTTGCCGCAAACTCGACTTCAACTTGCCTAAGCGGCATGCATCCACGAACTCCTTCGGGGACATGCCGACAACTGCCTTGAAAGTACGTTGCAAGTGGAAAGGGCTCAATCCCACTCGCTCGCTCACCATACCGAGTGGGAGCGGCTCATGACAGTGTTCGCGAATGTAGGAACAAAGCTCGCTGATCCGTGTCGCCGTAGTCTCTGATGGTGACAACCCGTCATCCGGTTTGCATCGTAGACATGCTCGAAGACCGGCCTTCCTCGCCTCGCTTGTCGAGTGAAAGAACCGCACGTTCTCACGATTCGGCCTTCGTGAGCCGCAAGAGGGCCGGCAGTAAACGCCAGTTGTCAGCACGCCAACGTAAAAACGCCTGTCGAAGCTTTTATCACGATTCGACAAAGCCGCCCAGCATGCTTCCTGATCCAGAATTTCTTCATTCTCCGACAGCATCCATTGCACCTCAGCTCCATATTCGGCTGACCAGGGCTCGCTTCGAAATCCGATTCTTGCTATCAAACTAATTCGGATTCATCACATCTTGCTCGAAAGCGGGCCTTACCTTTGCGTAAGTGTCGTCTAACGTCTCGGGCATGATCCGCGCGTGACCCACCGTGGTCATGAAGTTGGCGTCGCCCTTCCATCGCGGCAATACATGAAGATGAATGTGCTGCTCAATGCCCGCGCCGGCAGCTTCGCCTAAGTTGAGGCCCATATTGAGCCCATCCGGATGGTACATGTCTTCCAAGACACGCTCGGCCCGGCGGGCCAACTGCATCATCTCGCGCGTAGTCTCTTCAGTCGTCTGACCTATTCGAGACGCGTGCTGGTAAGGAGCAATCATCAGGTGTCCGGTGGTATAGGGGTAGCGGTTTAACAGAACGAAGCAGAGTTGTCCCCTATAGATCAGCAGGGTCTCTTCCTCGTCATCGGACGCGGCAGCCGCGCAGAAAACGCAATGACCTTCAGGCCGTTTTTCCTTTATATAGGTGGAACGCCAAGGCGTCCACAGGTAATCCATAGTTCGGACGTCACGAACCGTGAGGCTCGCGCGCGATAGAGTTCAGTGTTCCAGGTCTGGCCTCTGAAGCGGGCGAGAGCACGTCGGGTTCCTGCCCGTCCGAGTGATTGACAAGATCTCGAAGTTCTTTGCTCGGCTTGAAATAAGGAATGCGTTTTGAGGGTACTTCAACACGCGAACCAGTCTTCGGGTTTCGACCTACTCGCGGCTGACGCTGCCTCGTCCTGAAGCTTCCGAACCCACGGATCTCGATTTTGTCTCCTTTGTGCAGGCTGCCCACGATGCTCTCGAAAATCGTCTCGACAATCACTTCGGAATCTTTCCGAGTCATTTCGACGACCTTCGCGACCTCCTCAATTAGCTCAGCCTTCGTCATACTCACTGGTGTCCTTATTGCCTTGCGGCGGAACAGCCGCCGTTCTCAATACATCACCGACCGTTGAGGTCGCTGCTGCCGCATGCCGCTGATAATCTTGGAGCCGTCCACGTTCCTCGTCCTCGCCCCTTGCACGAAGACTAAGGCCGATTCGCTTCTGCGCTTCGTTCATTTTGATGATCTTGAATTCCAGTTCTTCGCCGACCGGCAGAGCGGGATCGTCAGCACCCTCCTCACGCGATGTCCGCCTCTTGGGAGCTTCACCAGTGATTTCGCTGCGATGGCAAAGTCCTTCCACGCCCGGCATCAATTCCACGAACGCTCCAAAGGCGGCGGCACGACACACCTTCCCGCGAACAAGGTCGCCAATCTGATGTGTGCGAAAAAAGGTCTCCCACGCATCGGGCTGCAACTGTTTCATCCCCAGCGATAATCGTCTGCTCGGAGCGTCAATGTTCAGGATGGCCGCTTGCACAATCTGACCCTTCTTCACCAGCTCCGATGGATGTTTCACGCGTGTGGTCCACGACATATCCGAAATGTGGACTAGTCCGTCAACGCCTTCTTCGATTTCGATGAACGCTCCAAAGTCGGCCAGCTTTCGTACGCGCCCTTCTACTACTGATCCGATGCTGTACCGTTCGGCAACCGTGGTCCACGGATCGGCCTCTAGCTGTTTAATTCCGAGCGAAATGCGACGATCTTTTGGCTTCACTTCCAGTACGACCGCCTCGACCTGATCACCCGCTTTGACGACCTTGGTCGGATGCTTCATCCTGCGGCTCCAGGTCATCTCAGAGATATGGATGAGTCCTTCAACACCAGGCTCGATCTCGACAAATGCCCCGTAATCAGTCACGCTTACAACTCGGCCGATGACCTTGCTATTCGACGGATAATGCTCCTCGATAGTCGCCCAAGGGTCTGGGTACATCTGCTTTAGCCCCAGCGAGATCCGCTCTTTCTCTTTGTCGAATTTCAGGACCTTGACTGTGACTTCCTGGCCAACGTGCACCACGGAGGATGGGTGCGTAACGTTCCCGTAGCTGAGATCACTGACGTGCAAGAGACCATCAATCCCACCCAAGTCAACAAACGCTCCGTAGTCGGTCAGGTTCTTGATGGTGCCTGTTACCTGGCCGCCTTCTTCAATATGTGCCAGTGCTTGCGCCTTCTTGGCTTGTGACTGCTCCTCGATCAATACACGACGTGAAACGACGGCGTTGCTGCGTCGGCGGTTCAGCTTCAGGATGCGGACTTCAAGGTCCTGCCCGATGTAGGCGTCAAGATTGTGGACAGGACGACTTTCAACTTGCGAGCTCGGCAAGAACGCGACAACGCCGATATCAACGGTAAGGCCACCTTTGATCTTGCTCATCACGCGGCCCACTACTGGCGTTCCTTCGGCCGCAGCCTTCTCTAGGTGATCCCAAGCATGGCGTCGATGAGCACGCTCATACGACAGTAAGATGTAACCTTCAACTGGAAGGCCCGTGCGATCGACCATGACGTCGATAGCGTCACCGGCTTTGACTGCAGGCTTGCCATCTACTTGAGGGAACTGCGTCGCGGGTACAAGGCCTTCGATTTTACGCCCTATATCTACGATAACTTCTTTGTCTGAGACGCTGAGCACGTGCCCATGCAGCATCTCTGCCTCGCCGAAAGCTGGAGGCGGGCTGCTGTAGTCGTCTAAAAACGCCTGATAATCTTCGCTATCTGACGTTTCTGGCGCTTCTGAATATTCGTCAGTTGGACCGACCATGTCTATATTCATCCCAAGTCCGGCTGCCGCACGAAATACAGATTCTGCACACGATTTCTGGTAAGTATTCGGTAAGAAACTTCGCCATCCTGAACCCGTCTTAAAGCTGTTCCTCTCGCTTCAACTTATTGATAGCTCAGTACTTCAGAACTATACCGGAGGCTTGTGCGGAAGTCAACAGCCGTGCATTCCCAGCGGATCCTGCGTCGTTTGTTAATCCTTCTGCACAAATTTACCGTGTCATCCGTTCCTATCCGCTATACGTTAGATACAATAGAGCAAAGGAAAAGGAATAATCCTTTATTTCCTTTGGAAAACTTACATGTTTGAAGGCTTGTTACAACCCACCCACCTGTTGGTCATTCTGGCCGTGGCACTCTTCGTTTTCGGTCCGAAAAAACTCCCCGAACTTGGCCAGGGCCTCGGCAAAGGCATTCGTTCGTTCAAAGAGAGTCTGAAGGCGGCTACCGAAGAGCCTGAGAAGACTGAACACCCGGCTAGCGAAACGACCAAACAGGCGTAGTCGTTTTCAGCTGCGGCGTGCCGCTCACCATCGTAATACCCCGAGTATCTGTTAGTATTCTGATAGGCGCATCGGGAAGTGGGAAGACCTCGTTCGCCTATCGGCACTTCAAAGACACCGAGATTCTGTCTTCTGATTACTTCCGAGCTTTGGTCTGTGATAACGAGAATGACCAACGCGCAACTGCTGATGCCTTCGAGTTGCTTCAAACTTTGGCCTGGATCCGGCTTCGTCATAGTCGCCGCTGCGTTATCGATTCCACAAATGTAAAGCCTGAACATCGAGCTCATTACATCCGATTGGCCGAAGAGGCGCAATGTCCTGCAATCGCCATCTACCTCGACGTTGAAGAACGCGTCTGCATTGCTCGGACGCAAGGTCGCAGCGATCGGGATATTTCGGAACTAGTAGTTCTCGAGCAGCATCGTGCGCTTCGGCAATCTACGCTAACCTTGTCGGACGAAGGGTTTAATTCCATTTACATCCTCTCGGGTGCCGAGCAGATCGACACTGCCGTCGTCATCCTTGAGCCCTGAGAACTTCGGCTACCATCTTTAGCAGTACCGGTCACCCATGCATCTTCTCTTTCGGTATCTGCAACGTTATTGGCGCCTGGTGTCGTTGGCCCTTCTTCTTGCGGCTATCAATCAGGTCTTCTCTCTTCTCGATCCGCTTATATTCCGCTACATCATCGACAACTACGCTACTCGTTTTCACGACTACACAACTGCTCAATTTGTCCGGGGCGTTACTGCTCTTCTGGGCGCTGCGGTCGGCGTTGCCTTCGTCTCTCGCGTCGCCAAAAACTTCCAAGACTACTACGTGAACGTTGTCACCCAGCGGACCGGCGCCGAGCTTTACGCGGACGGTGTCGAGCATTCACTATCCTTGCCCTACGCAGTGTTCGAAGATCAGCGCAGCGGTGAAACGCTCGGCAAACTGCAGAAGGTCCGCAACGACGTCGAGCGATTCATCTCGGCCTTCGTCAACATCCTTTTCACGGCAACAGTCGGCATCATCTTCGTGACTGTTTACGCAATGCGTGTCGACTGGGTGATTGCGCCGGCGTTCTTCCTGACCATTCCCCTGTTGGGCGGCATGAGTTCACTTCTCAGCAAGAAGATCAAGGTCATTCAGAAAACAATCGTTGCGGAAACAGCTGCGCTGGCCGGCTCAACAACAGAATCGCTGCGCAACATCGAGCTCGTCAAAACCCTCGGCCTTGCTCGCCAGGAAGTTGCTCGTCTAAACGCCACCACCGGCAAGATACTCAAGCTGGAGCTGAAGAAGGTGCGCTACCTCCGCAGTCTCAGCTTTCTGCAGGGCACAGCGGTCAATCTTCTGCGGACCGGCATTCTGTTCCTGATGCTGTACCTCATCTTCACTCAGCGCATCACCGTCGGCCAATTTTTCTCACTGTTCATCTATTCGTTCTTCATTTTCGGCCCACTGCAAGAGCTTGGGAACGTGATCAACATTTATCGTGAGACTGAAGCTTCCATGAACAAGTTGGAAGAGATCCTGGCAATCCCGGCCGACCCAATCCCAGTGAACGCTATACCTCTCGGTAGTCTTCAATCCCTACGATTCGAAAACGTGACCTTTACTCATCAAACAGCTTCGCGCCCGGCTCTCGAGAATGTCAGTTTCGAAGTTTCGCGTGGTGGCACTATTGCTTTCGTCGGACCTTCTGGGGCAGGGAAGACCACGTTAGTTAAGTTGCTTGTGGGTCTTTACCGGCCGCAACTAGGCCGAGTTCTTTACAACGGCATCGACGCGGAACAAGTATTGCCCGATGATCTTCGCGCGCAACTCGGCTTCGTTACGCAAGACACGCAGTTGTTTTCCGGCAGCATTCGCGAAAATCTTCTCTTCGTGCAACCCCACGCCACGGATGCGGATTGCCTCGACGTGATCCACCGCGCGGCAGCAGACTCCTTATTAGAACGGGCGCACCAAGGACTCGATACTCTGATCGGCGAAGGCGGAGTCAAAGTATCCGGCGGCGAAAAGCAGCGCCTTTCCATTGCACGAGCATTGCTGCGTCGTCCGAAACTCCTCGTCTTCGACGAAGCCACCTCCTCGCTTGACTCCATTACCGAAGAGGAGATCACGCATACCATCCGAGATGTCGGCGACCGATCAAACCTGATTACGATTTTGATTGCCCACCGCCTTTCGACCATCATGCATGCAGAGCGCATCTATGTACTCGAGCATGGCCGTATCGTGGAACAGGGCACACACTTGGAACTGATTGCTAAAACCGGCTTATATTTCGCGCTCTGGCGTCAGCAGATCGGCGAACGCGAAGCGGAAACTGTATTGGCGTAGCTGGATTGCTCCAAATGGAAAAGACTCACTGCGAGTTGGTCGCAGATATTGTCCTAACGTATTCGATACATCTGTACCTTGCCGTTATGAGCAACGGCGACAAGTTGACCTGAGGGCGACAAGGACGCAGTCGTTTGACTGCGCCCAGCAAGGCTGGTAATGATTCGTCGAGTGCCGACATCAAACAGTACGAATCGGCTGAAACCGAAAATCGCGTCAAACTCTCCATCAGTGTAAACGTATACCCCACCGCATATCGCGAGAAAGCGACGGGGCTCCGCAACGGATACTTCTCCTCCACAATAGCTCTGCTTCGGTGTCCAATGTTCTGTCGAGACGGGTTCGACCTTGCCGCTCGGCAGCACTGCCAGGAGCGTTCCATTCGCGCCGAAGAACCAGATTTCTTTTTCATCAATTGCAATTGGCCTGTCTGTTGGGAATCCATGCACTGCTTCCGGCAAAGTGGGCTGCTTGTAGGGGCTCTTCGGAACGTCGTTCGGCAGACTTATCAGCGGCTGGGTGGTTCCGGTTGGGGTTGCCGGACGCCCTTGATAGAAAGTACATGTCTGATTGCCCTTTTCTATGGAGCAAATCGCAAAATCGCTTTGGCTTATTGAGGGTGCCACGAAGAAGCGGCACGATAACCGCTCACAGCTGAAACTCTGCAATTTGACGAGGTTCGTGTCCAGGACCTCCACCTCGTGTTCGCGACCGATTAGCACGGTTCCAGTGTGGCCGCGGCCTGTCTCGAAATCGGGACCCGCCTTGATGCTAACAACGTGCTGGCTCACATCAATTATGAAAAGCTCCGCCTCACTTCTCGGGCTGGCTGCTTGCGCACGATGCTGGCAGAATCGCTCTGCTCGGACCGCTAGGTGTGCGTCATCGATCCAAAAAAGTTGGGTTGCCCATATAATCCATTTAGCCAGGCACCCTGGTTGGTGCAGTAGCGCATCGCTCAAATCCACGGTTGCGAATGGTTTTGGGTTCTCGTCACCGAACAGGTGAAGCGAGCACACCATAAGCAGCAAAAGACCGAATCTGATTGTCACAAGGACGAGTATATGCGCTAAAACGAGCCTAAATGCACAAATGGTCAACCGAGCTGGAATGCCAAACGATCTCAGAAGGTCGCTTGACGGACTACCCGTCCATCAACCCTCCCCTCAGCCCTACTTCCCCGTTCCCGACTCCAAAGGGGCGAGCGGTATCCGCTTACTAACCAGAACTTCATAAGCGCCTAAGTCAGTAGACACACGGCCGGAGTAAAGCTGGAAGTAAGTCTTTCCTCCTGCGAGCAAATTCTCGACCGACGAGTAATCCATCACTGGCAAGTCAACTGTCACATGTGTGTTGCGGTTGGACAGATTCAGAAGGATCATAATCTCTTCTGTCTTACTCCTTCGAAGAAAGCTAAGCACCTTGTCGGGTTCAGTGTTGTTGATCCATATCAGCTCGCCGGACTGCAGAGCGGCGTACTGATTCCGGAGCCCAAACAGCTTCTTGTACTTGGCCAACACTTCTTCCGTTGCTTTCCGATCATTGCGGTCATTCCGCTGTGGCCAGTCAATGGGAGCACTGGTCAGCCAGCGGGTCGCCGTGCAATCCGCGATCTCCTGACCGTTATAGAGAAAAGGAATGCCGTCCAAGGTGAAGTTCAATACGGCTGCTGCATAGGCGCCTCGATCACTGAATTCGACAACAGCACGACGCCAATCGTGGTTGTCGCTGAACCGTAATAGCTCTGCCCCGCGCGGGTAAGTTTTCCGTGTTTCCTCCCATTGCTCCCGAACCTTGATCGCCGGAGCTCCATCACGAATCACTGAACGGAGCGTCAGGTAACCCTGAAAGTTGTAATTGATATCGAACGCCTTGATCTGATCGTCAGGTCGGTCCGATTCAGAAAGCAAAATGATATCGCGATTGATGGCATCGAGTGACTTGCGCGCTGCTTCCCAAAACTCGACTGGCACACCAGCCCCCACGTCACACCGAAAGCCGTCCACTTTGAAGTCTCTTACCCAATGCAGCATGCTTTGAATGAAGTAATCGCGTACCTGCGGATTCTTGAAGTCTGGAAGTGGCTGCGGCCAGAAGCCCCGGGCGATCTGACCCGTCGGCGTGTGCACCAGCCAATCGGGAGTCTTCATCATGGTTCCGTCGGGAGCCGTGTGATAGTAGACCAAGTCCAGCATCACTTTCAATCCCAGCTTGTGTGCTTGCTCCACGAAATGATGTAAATCCTGCGCGTTTCCGTATTGCGGGTCGATGGCGTTATAGTCCGCGATGTTATATGGAGATGCGTGGGGCGTTTCCGATCGCTTGGCGATAGGGCCGAGATAAACAACGGATGCGCCCAAGTCAGACACGCGCTGCAGGCCTGGTATCGCACCCAATAGTGTTCCTTCTTTACTGAATGCGTTCAGCCAGATCTCATAGATCGTGACCTTGTTCATCCATTCAGGTTCAGGCCGGGCATCACGCGAGCTAAACGAAAGGTCCTGCGCCAAACAGCGTGAACAGAGCGATAACGCAAGGCAAAAATGAAGCAAAGTTCGCATGTGTATACAGTAGAGGCAAAGGAACAAGGACATCATGCCAGACAGCACGGATACGCCGGACGAGCAAGCTTTGCCCAAAGCCAAAGGGCCGCACGACCAGAATGAGATTAACCCGAAGCTTTCGTCCGATATTCACTATTGGGCCGAAGAGTTCAATGTGACTGGCCAACAATTACATGAGGCAATCCGCGTGCACGGCACTCACGTGAAGAAAGTGCGGGAAGCTCTCAAACATCACAAACACTGACTTCAGTATCGGAGGTCCAAGAAGCTGAACGATTCTTCGCCTAACTCACTTCATTGAACAGATACTCGTGCTGGCCATCGCGGATGATCAGCACACGCTTTCCGTTGCGCTCGGCTTTGACGAACTCGAAACCTTTGCGCGTCGCCTCGGTCGTAATAAATGAAATGGTTCCGTCGTCGTTCTTGCGAGAAGCAACAGCGCTCTTCCATTCGCCAAAGTCGAAGACTGTATTTGCACCTTCATGCTCCACTGCAAGATCACCTAATGACGAGCTGTTATAGCGGGTAGCTAACTTCGACACCTCGTCAGCGCTGGCCGGAAGAACCAGGCGCTGTCGCTCCTTAGCAACAAACGCACGGTACGTCGAAGCGGCGCTGTCCACATCACCCACAGCCTCAGGTTTACCGTCAAACACAACTTCAACCAGACGGCGCATAAGTGGGTGCAGCAGTATGCCCCCCGTATCGGAATTGGTCAGTAGAATCGCTCCCATACCCGAGTCAGGGAGGATCATCCAATCGCTCTTGTAACCGAACATGCTGCCGCCATGATGCACAATCGGCACGCCCCACCGGCGATTAGTCTCCAGCCCCATGCCATAACTCTCGTCCTCTCCCGTCGCGACCTGTGGCTTGCGGCGCATCAGCAGGTTCTCTTCTGAGACAAACTGTTCACCGTTGGGTAGCTTGCCCAGGGCGAGTTCCAGTTGGACGTACCGAGTCAAGTCGTGAGCCGATGTCCACACTCCACCTGCGGGTCGGTGAGGCACGACCGAGTAGTTTGGCGCCATGCTAGCAACCCTGACCTTCCCATCCACATCATCCCCGTGGGGGCTGGCGAAATTACCCTGCTGTGCTCGCGCCATATCGAAGGTTGTAGACGTCATTCCCAACGGAGTGAAAATCTGCTCTTGCATGGCCCTGTCGTAAGCCGCGCCAAGTTCGCTCGAGGGATAGTAGAGGTGCGCGCCGATGTAACCGGCCGCGGCAGCCATGAGATTGCTGTATTGAAAAACCTCCCCGAAACGGCTGGTCGGTTGCATAGTGCTGAGCAGTGCCAGTGACGAAGCCGGCGTAGCGTTCTTGTATTCGAGAAGCCATTCCATGTCTTGTCTGGGAAGGCCGGTGCAGGCACAAATCAAATGCTTGATCAGGACCTGTCGCGTCGTGTTGGCGTCGCCCAACTTAAAGCTTGGGTAGACTTCGGTGACGGGCTCGTCCCATCGAAGCTTTTTGGCATCCACCAGGCGGGCCAGTAACAACGTGGTCATGCCTTTCGTATTGGATGCTGCCATGAATAGCGTGTTCGCATCGACAGGAGTAGATTTGCCGAGCTCGCGCACTCCCAGGCCACCCTCGTAGACAACCTTGCCGTTATCAATCAATGCTATCGAAGCACCTGGCACTCCAAGCTTCTTCATTGAGGCTTCGACAAAACTTCTTAGTACCTCAATGCGTTCGGGCGTGAGCGCGAGCGCCTTGCGTCCAGCGAACGTTTCCCGCTGATACGCTTTCGGACGCAGGCTTTGCAGGATAAGGTTGATTTGTGCGCCGCGCTTCTCGAAAGTCGGCTCAGTCCCGTCAAGAATGACCACAGTCCAAATGTCGCCCGAGTGTAAAGCTATCCCGGCGACAACCGCACGCTCGTTAGGCGAAGTCTCATAGATGAACTGCTGACCTTGTACCCAGCCGTTGCGGTCAGGAACGGGTATTGCAAGTTTTAAAGGTCGCTTCAAGCCCGGCTGATACGTGGCCCATGCGCTAGCGACTGCGCTCGGTGCATCCGCCGCATGAACGTCTTGGATGACCAAATGGGTTCCGGGCTCGGGTGGTTGCAAGTTCGCCGACGAGGCGTCGCTCGCGATAGACCAGCCCGCCGGAATGACAAAGGTTGCGCCACCCGGCGTGCTGCGGGGCGAATCCGCTTCGACCAACTCAGGAGTCGGTTTAGCACCGGCCTGTTGGGCCTGAGGAGCCGGATGAGCTAGTGCGTTACCACCGAGTAAGCTGACGAGTAACAACAGGTCGAAGCTGCGCATGGTGCGAATATTATAGCTCCGGGAAATATCCAAGCAGAATACCAACTCCTGCGTTGTATCGCCCGATCAATTGACGGTTCCTAAGACTCGCCCAATGAGACCACGACGATGAGCGTCAGAAATAGCCGAGTTATCCAGTGCATCATTCGGCCTGGGCACCCGGGAAGAGCGCGGCTAGATTGCTGCTGGTCTTAAAACTGTGATGATCACACTTTCCTTGAGATGAGTTGGGCTCTAGTTTAAGGTTGCGCCCGCGTATCCCGTCTGGACAGAGCGCGATCGTGAAAAGCCTCCGCACAGGACGCGTACCGCGAGGCTGGGCCGCAGTAGACTGGGCGGCGGATCCAGAAGATTCGCAACACGGTGAAACGCCAGAGCAGCGACGGGGTCCTTGTGAGCGGCACGGTGCAAACGTGCGACGTACCAGTTGAGCACGGAAGTCTTCTTTGTACGCGGCCCAGTGGTCGTCGGGATGCGAAGATCCGCGGCCACGACAATGTCCCACGGACTGTCTACAACTCTCGCGGCCCGCTGAAAAAACCGCGCAGCAAGCTTTTCGCGCCCTTCGGCGAACGTTTGCTTCAACGCGCGCGCTTGCATGCACGCAACCGACATGCCTTGACCGTACACCGGTTTGAAGGAAGAGATAGCATCGCCGAAGACAAGATAGCCCAGAGGGGAATTGAGTCAGGGATTCATAGCGCCGGCGCAAACTGGCTGGAAACCGTGCTTGGGCCGGCTCACATAGTGGTTCAGCCTTCGAGATTACGTCGTAGATCTCGAGGGTGGGTAGCCCGCGCGAATATTCGATGAATGAAGGAACATCGGCGGGAAAATTGTGACCGCTGTACTTCGCCTGCGTCACGATCCATCGGTCGCCCTCCTGAGCGAGCATTGCGCCGCTTCGCCCCGTTTCGGGCGAAGCGCCGTAGACAAGCGCCACGTCGCCATCAAGGTCCATTGGATCCCTGCGAAACAGGCATGTCGAATAGGCCATCTCGATGCCTACCTGGTCCTCGTGCTGTTTGGGAAATCCGATCTCTTCCAGCCATTGTGGAGAATGCGGTGCGCGGCCAGTGGCATCGACGATGAGATCACCTGCGACCGTTCCGTCCCTGCAGCGAACGCCGGTCACTCGGCGGCTGCCATCATAGACCAGCCCTTCGACAATCGCGCCGGTTCGGGACGAGACATTCGGAAGCGCCAGAACTCGCCGACGAATCTCGAACTCCAGGAAAGGACGGCTCAGCAGTAGTCCCATCAAGCCGCTGAAGAAGCGCACATGCGTGCCCTGTTCGATGTACCATCGCGAGTTCGCAAGCATGTCGCCGTGGACCGCACCTGCGGCAATCAGGTCCTGAGAAATGCCGGGAAAGAATCTTCGAGCACCTCGCGGCCGCCGGCCAGTAGTCCGTGCGTGTGGTGGCTTTGCGGCACACCACGGCGATGTTCCGGTGTTAACGGGAACACATCGCGATCGAGGATGGTGACCTGATCGAAGAAGTCGGAAAGAACGCGTGCGGCAAGCAATCCCGCAATGCTGCCGCCTAAAACCAGTGCGTGTGTCGGCATGCAATCCCCCAACGCCACGTTTAGTCTACACGGAAACGTAGCGGGTGTCATAGTTCTGGAAAGCGTTTTAAGTTAAATGCGCATCCTTGAAGAGCGCAAACTAATGTCTCCGGCCACTATGAACTTACTTGAGTTACTCCAGGCGACTACTTCCTGTTCGCTATGACGCCAGATGACGAGCATCCCTGGTTCGCTCTCAACTTCGCCGATTCGCACCGAAGTTCCGCTGAAACTGTAAGTATCGGGCCTGGGCAACCGCAACATTGCGACCTGACCCGATAACTGCACAGACCGACCGAACGCAACCTGGCCCAACGCCGCGCCGTCTCCTTGCCGGGGGTCCGCATGAACTTGTACCTATGTGCCGCCTTGGCCACCTTGGCCGCTGGTCAGGCTGCTCCACCTCCCGAGTCTCCGGCGATTGTTGAAGGTCGTGTGGTGTTTGCAGCAACTGGTGAGCCAATTAGAAAGGCGCACGTTTCGTTAGGTTCCACTAACGAAGACAACTTCGAACTGGTGGCAACTACGGATGAGGCCGGTCACTTCCGATTTGTTGAAGTCGGCCCAGGGTCCTACAAATTGCTAGCCGATAAAGGTGGTTTTCTCCCCGGCACTTATGGTCAAGTCGAACACGAAGACCCGGAATCTCTCCTAAAAGTGAGCGCCGGAGATCAGGTGCGAAACATTGTCTTGCGGGTGTTTCCAGCAAGCGCGATCAGTGGCCGGATTCTTGATTCGGATGGCGACCCCATTCCGGGCCATGAAGTGGTCCTTTGGATTCGACGCAGTAGAAAGAAAAATGCCCAGATACAAACTACAAATCAGACAACAACCGATCATGACGGACAGTACCGGTTCGGCGGATTATTGCCTGGAACTTACTATGTGAGTTCGGACCCCGCCAACGACAATAGCCCGGCTGCGTCGATAAGGCAGGTCTTTGTTGATTCGTCTGGCAAACCCACAAACCTGCATGACTACCGGACCTTCTTTCCTTCCTCGCTAAGCCTGGACGCGGCGCAAAGTCTTCATCTATTAAGCGGGCAAGAGCGATCAGGCGTAGACATACACGAGCTGCGGGGGCCACTTCTGTCGGTAGCCGGCAAAGTCAGCGAAGCACCGCAACCTATATCGGACTACCGGGTCAGCGCTTCAGTCGACGTAGGGATGGGTTGGACTGCAGAGGACGGCCGGCTCTCGGTGGACGGATCGTTCCTGATTGCCAATCTTCCGCCGGGCAAGCACAGGCTGACTCTGCTTCGACAAGGAACGAGCGGTCTCCAAACGGTTGGTTCCACGCAGATGGAACTAACCTCCCAGAACATCACAGGCGTGATGATCACAAAGTTCGAGCCTGCGACCGTTCGTGTTCGAGTAACTATGGAGGACGATCCCAAGCCGCTGACGATGGGATCAGTGTTCCTTGAGTCAATCGCCAAAGGTGGTAACCCTCATGTTTCCCAATACGAATTCGCACCTCAAGATGGCACCTATGTGGTGAATCACGTATCGCCAGGTAAGTACAAGGTTGGATTCACAAACGTCAGCCAGTGTTTTCTTAAATCTGTAAGGTCTGATGGCCACGAACTAGATCCCCGTAGTATTGAAGTAGCAGGTGGCGCGAACATTGATCTAGTTTTAACGTACAGTAAAAACGTAGGGGCTATCACTGGGGACGTTGACGTGCCTGATGACAGGCCGAAGAAGCATGTCCACATCTTCGTCCTGCAGGAAGACGAATCGCACGAACATACGCCCTGGAGGGTGGAAGCAGATCAATCGCTTCATTTCTCTATTGAGAACAGACCGCCTGGGAAATATATCGCGTTTGCGGCGGAAGACGGTGACTGGAACCTCTGGGAAGAGTCGAACTTCATCCGCGTCATACGATCCGAGGGAACAGAAATAGACCTGCACGAAAAGGAGCACGCAACGCTTCGCCTGAAGCTGATCACAACAGAGGTGACCAATCGCGCGCGCCAGCAACTTGGGCTGTAATCCAGAGCGCTGGTTCGCTTGCTCCCCATCTTTCTGCTACCCTACGGCTTCGCTATGCGACTTGCTCCGCTGCTTCTTGTCTTCCTTCCGGCGCTGCTTCCTGGCCAGTTAACCCAAGATGTCCAGGTAACTACTCTCACGAACGGCTTGAAGATCCTCGTTCAAGAGGATCACCGCATCCCAACAGTTGCTCTCTATTTCTTCTTTCGTGTTGGTTCTCGCGACGAGCGTCCCGGCATTACCGGCATTTCTCACTTCTTCGAACACATGATGTTCAACGGGTCGGCCAAATACGGCCCGGGTGAGTTTGACCGCCAGATGGAGCGTGAGGGTGGCAGCAACAACGCTTACACCACACGCGACACCACCGTTTACACCGATTGGTTTCCGCCAGACGCCCTCGAACTAATGATGTCTATGGAATCCGATCGCATGGCTCACATGACATTCGACCCGAAACTTATCGACTCCGAACGTGGCGTGGTCTACTCCGAAAGGCGTCTCAGAACAGATAACAGCAGCCGCGGCACGCTCGAAGAACAGGTAACTTCGGCCGCAATAATCGCACATCCGTATCACTGGCCTGTCGTCGGCTGGGCTGCCGATATCGAAGCCTGGACCTTATCCGATCTTGAATCCTATTACAAAGAAGGTTACGCGCCGAATAACTGCGTCATGGTCGCTGTAGGTGATGTTACTAACAAGCAAGTTACTGACTTAGCCACGCGTTACTTTGGCCCAATCCCTTCGCACGAGACCTTTGCCGAGCCTCGTACCAAAGAACCCGTCCAACAGGGCGAGCGGATTGTAAATGTCCGGAAGGAGGCCGAGTTGCCTCTTCTCACCATGGTGTTCCACATGCCGGAGACGAAGAGCCCAGATAATGCGCCCATTCAGGTTCTAGAAGCTGTACTCGCGGCTGGCGACAGTTCCCGCCTTTATTCAACACTGGTGGATCGAGAGCAAGCTGCGCTCAACGTCTCGGTATTTGATGAACCCTCTTTGAATCCGTACCTGCTTCAAGTCTTTATTCAGCCAAGAGCCGGCATCGACATCTCCAAAGTACAGCAATTAGCTATTGGCGAGCTCGACAAGATTCAGCGCGAACCGATCAGCAATACTGAACTGCAAAAGGCGAAAAACAGGTGGCTTGCGGACCATTTTCGGGAGATGAAGACTGTTGCTGGACGTGCAAATCAGCTGGGTGTCTACGAAGTCTATACGGGCTCTTATAAGAACCTTGATGTTGAACCGGACCAGATTGCCCGCGTGTCGGCGGCTGACGTTCAGCGTGTTGCTAAGTCAGTTCTCGCAGCCGAGAACAGGACGACAGGTATTTTGACTCCAGAAAAGGCGGCCACTGCCGCACCTTCCAACTAAGCCGATGAAATTGTTCGAATCTGTTCTCATCCTAGTCACTTCGGCCCTCGGTCTCATGGCTGCGGAAATGAACCTGCCGCCAGTGCATGCAACACGGCTCCCTAATGGGTTAACGGCTGATATCGTCCCGCAAAATACTCTGCCGTTGGTGGAGATCTTTGTGGCTGTTCGTGGCGGTAATGAGTCCGCATCCAGTAACCAAGCCGGATTGCCACTAGCTGTCGCAGATCTTTTACGCCGCGGAACCTCTACTTACTCGGCACAACAATTTTCCGAAGCCCTCGATCAGTTAGGTGGCGAATTTCAAGCACGTACAAGCGCCCAAGCAACGGTGCTGCGCGGGGAATTCCTATCGAAGGACTTCGAAGCTGGCCTTCATCTTATGACAGATGCCGTACTTCATCCCACCTTCCCGCAAGATGAGGTCGCTAAGTATCTCGCCCAACAGGTCGACGCAATCAAGCAGACCAAAGACAATCCGGACCGTGCCATTCAATCCTATAGTCACGCGTTCTTCTATGGAAATACTCATCCTTACGGGCAAGTGCCCGACGAGAAGTCTTTGCACAACATCACTCGCGAATTACTGGTTGAGTATCATCGTCGCCAATACACGGCCGCCAATCTGATGATTGTTGTGGTCGGTAAAATTGCCGAGGCTCAGGCCAGCGAATCCATAGCCGCCGCATTCGGAAGTCTGCCCAAGGCTGAGCCCTACGTTTGGCATCCAGCGCTGACACTTACTGCGCCGTCTGCACCGCGGTTGCTTCTCATCGACAAGCCCGGGGCGACGCAGACTTACTTCACTATTGCCCAGCCCGGAATCGACGCACACGCGTCCGATCGTGTCGCAATGCAACTGGTCAACACGCTCTTCGGCGGACGGTTCACGTCGTTGCTGAACGAAGAACTCCGAGTGAAGAGCGGCCTTAGCTACGGAGCTTACAACATGATTAATGACGATCGCCTGCAAGGCGCGAACGCCATCGAGACTTACACGAAGACTCAGTCCACAACTGAAGCGATCGACCTTGCCCTGAAGACCCTCGCCGACTTTCGTGAGCACGGCGTGACCGCAGAGCAGCTTGCATCTGCCAAGGCTTACGTCAAAGGCGACTTACCCAGACGTAAGCTCGACTCGCTGGACCAACTTGGATCCGAGCTAATTCGGCTCACGATGCTAGGTTTTGGTACACATGAGGTCACAACCCTCTTCAGCCGCATCGACCACGTAACTTTGGACGAAGCGAACGCGGCCATTCAGAAACATTTCAAGACCGAGGGACTTACCTTCGTTGTTCTCGGAGACGCAAGTAAGATCAGAACTCAACTTACAAAGTACTCAGCCCAGCCGAAGGTAATTTCTGTCAGCGATCCGGGCTTCGGAGAATAACCCGTCCAGTTACCTTTGCTTGTCCTCCCAGTGCATTTCCGCATCCGTGCGACGGACATAATTTGCTTGAAGCCCGGCCGGATCTATCCATAGCCCCGCCGCTCCATCCCGTTCCGCTATTGCCGCAATGGCTGGAGCTAGCGACAGCGGAGCCTCTGTAATCCGCATTTGCGTAGCATCGATCAGCACGCGAACTCCAGGTCCGACAACTAGCTCGTTCGTGCCATCGACCAGACTAGCGAGCCACTGATTTGGCCTAGTGACAACTTCGGCGCTTAACAAGCCGTCACGTCTGTCATACAAAGCGGCGAACACGTCACCGCGCCTAGCGTCAAGCATCACGGCCAGCAGTTCCGTACTCGAAGCTACGGCGGCCGCAGTCGCTCTAAGATTGGAGACTCCACAGACTTTTTTGCCTTCTGCCTCCGCTAGTCCTTTGACAACCGTCAAACATACTCGGACGCCGGTGAACGACCCGGGCCCGCTCGCGGCCGCGAAACAATCTACCTCCCTTAGCTGTACGCCTGAATCGCGCAACAACATCCTTAGCTCGCCAAAGACGATCTGGGCCAGCCCAGTTGACGACTCCAGTCGGCGCTCGCCTATGACCAACCCGTCCCGCCAAAGTGCCAGGCTTCCCGACGGCGTAGTCGTGTCGATTGCCAAGATTGTTGCCATCTACTACGGAATTAGGCGATATACACGATCTAACTCGTACGCCTTGCC
The DNA here is from genome assembly GCA_965214005.1 of Bryobacteraceae bacterium. Lineage (GTDB taxonomy): Bacteria > Acidobacteriota > Terriglobia > Bryobacterales > Bryobacteraceae > Bog-105. The sequence goes on along the minus strand of CBDCAQ010000014.1, from coordinate 4,216,094 downwards.
ATTGGCGTTGATTGCCATGATCCGCACGCTCAGGTTCGCCGGCGCACTTTGTTGCATCTCACGGTCTAACCGCAGAGTGCCCTTGAGCCCAGTGCCGATGATACGCGCGCCTTCGCCGCCTGCCACCACCTCGCCTGTCCACACATACTGCATAACGCGCGTGGCTCTGTTGGCCCGAGTCAGCTTGACTTGGAAAGGAATCGCTTGCCCAACATGTATCTCATCACCTGCAGGCGCGACCACCGTGAATGGAACCTTCGCCGGATCCAGTTCCGGCTCTTGCACCGGCGGGTCGACTGAATCGAACTTCACCCATCTCAACATCGATTCCTTGTGCCCGTCCCTTGGCACCTGCAGCACCCAATCGTGCGAGGCATCCGGAGTCGTTTGACTGAACACCTCGCCTCGATAGTTCTTCAAAGGCTCTTCGTCGCCTGTGATCGGGTTCACCCAAACCGGATTGTACTTGTGTTTCGGAAGGGTCACCTCAACTGTCCCCGGCTTGTCCGCGTAAGCGAGATACTCCACCTCGTCCAGCCCCAATGTATTCGCATTGTCAACATCAAAGTACGGCTCTAATTCCCAATGTCGTGTGTCTGCCATCACTTTTACCCAGACCTGAAGCGTCTTGATGTTCGCAGCATTCTGCAGGGCTTCGTATTTGACCGTTGGATACTCGCCATTCGTTGTACTCATCCATAATTCGTGCCGAAACGCGTTCGGCTCCACGCTTTGAATCAAATGAACCATCGGCTGCTGCGTAAATTGATGCTCGACTGCGCCAACCTGAGGATCCGACGAAGCCTCGACTAGATAGTTCATCCATCCGTCTGCCAGCAAAGGCGTCGTGGTTGAGACCGCATCGGTCGACTGCGGATGATGATATGGATCCAATTTGCCAATCAGTGTGCCGACTTCTTTCAACAGACCTCGTGAACCGGGCTGTTCCTCGAAGCGTTCTATGCCTTGCCACGTAAGGTCTAATGCGCCGTACCGCGCAACTACATATTTGATTACGGCTTGCTGCTGATCCCAATTGTCGAAAGTTCCGCTATCGAGAAACGTCTTATCCGCCAGGACGGCATCCCAAGCCAACCCACGCTGCACGATTTCCGCCACCTTTTCGTCGAGCGCTCGAAAGTAAGCCAAGTTCGGTTTCGGCTCCGCGTTTGGCGCGCTTTCGATCGTGAATGGCTTTCCGCCTGGCCACGCCGTCAGCGCCGTCCCACGCACATGCGTGAACCCGTCTCGCTTCCGGTCATCTAGCCAGCTCCGAAACTGATCAGCGGTCATTTGAACCACCGGTGCGGTTGCTGCCAACCACAGATGCGGCTGTTTATTTGTGGTCCACCAATGCCGCAGGTTCGCAACGCCAACGAACCCCGGGCTGCCACTTTCGGCCACTGGGAACGTGCCCTCTTTACCATCGAACCGCTTGATCGATCCCGAAACGCGATAGGTCCATACTCCCGGCTGGACCGGCGAAAAGCGTGCCCGCAGTGCTTGGCCACCGTCCCAGTACGCATGTATCAGGTACGTATCCGCGTGAGGCGACTTGAACTCCACAGTCAGGATGTCATCCCGAGTAGGCGACCAATCATGCGGAAGCTCGCCAACCTGCCAATCCCAATGCAGTTCACACGGCGCGAACGTCTTAGCTGTCCCTGCATCGCACTCCGGAAAGGGCGAAGTGACTAGCCCGACCGCTCCCAAAGGAATAGCCGATGCAAATGCAATAAGACACAAGGGCCACCGTCGCCCAGACAATCGCATGCCTTCAGCATATCTTTGACCGGATGGCCACCGAGCTGCCAAATGACAGATAGCACTCGACCGACATGGCTGCCAAAATGCGTTCTTTGAAACAATTTTGTCCCAAATGTGACTAGACTAGTACGCAACGGCATTTGTCCAGGATTGGCTTTGGGCAATGACTTGCTGTAACAGCAGTAATTCGACCCGGTTGTCGACATCGAATTCTGTAGGCCACGAGGTTATTGTATGGACATCATTGGTGATCGAAGATTTGTCGAAGTCCCGGGCGGCAAAACTCACGAGCTTCCGCCGCTTCTAGTTAAAACTGCGCCTCACCCACGACGCATGGACAAGATGATGGGCATCGCAAACGACATCATCGAACAGGAAGAGATGGTGCTGGCCACTTCCGGCGAGATGCCCGTCGCGGATGAACTGCTTGAGCGACGCCGCATGGATATGGCGCTGAATCTTGTCGATCAGTACATGGGGCTTATGGCCCATTGGCAGTGGGGTGACTCGGTTATCGAATGGATCCGCCAGTGCGAAATCACATTCGGTACACGACTCGAACTTCGCAACCTACTAGCAAGTGATCTATGGCCGCATGCTGGTCGCAGCAGTTTCGTTACGTTACTCGAGGACAAGGCCGTGCCTACACCTGGCGTGAACCTTGAAAAAGCCGTTGGGCTCCGCCTCGCCTTTCGCAAGATGCCGCCTATTCAGTGCTGCTCCGATCAGTTTCTTTTTTACCTGAATGGTTGCGTCGCAACGACTGCTTATCAGACGTGGATCAATATGATCCCGAACCCGGTCGCCTCGCTTCCGCCCGAGCGCTTCTCCTTCGAGGTGGTCAACATGTCCCTCGAAGTTAATTAGCTAATTCGTACTTTGCTGCTGGTCTGAACCGGCTTGAGGCATATCGGACTTAAACGTCTGGCAAGCCCGAATATCGCCCTGTGCCAAGCCTTGTTTAAACCAGGCAACTCTCTGGGCAGAGGTTCCGTGCGTGAACTTTTCTGGGCTCACATGACCCGTGGTCATCCTCTGCAGCCGATCGTCACCCACGGCTGCCGCTGCTTTTAGTCCGGACTCGACATCGCTTTCGTTGATGATCCGTCTTTGTTCAGTTGAGTGCCCCCACACGCCGGCAAAGCAGTCGGCCTGCAACTCCAGCCGCACCGATAGCTGATTCGCCTGTCCGGGACGCTGTTCCTGTAATTGCCGCACTTTAGGTTCGATCCCGATCAGCTTTTGGACATGGTGTCCAATCTCGTGCGCGACTACATAGGCCTCAGCAAACTGCCCCGGTGCGCCGAATCGCGATTTCAGCTCACTGAAGAATTCCAGGTCGAGATATACCTTTTCGTCTTCAGGGCAGTAGAACGGGCCCGTTGCGGCATCTGCCTGGCCGCAAGCCGATGAATATGAGTTACGGAAAAGAACTAACGGCGCGTGGTGATACGGCCTCTTAGCTTCTAGCGGCAACGTCTGGTCCCAATTTTTCTGGACGTCGTCTAGCACGAACGAGATAAACTCAACTTCCGGCTGTTCAGCCTTATCACGTGCTCGATCCGGAGCCCCAGCGTATCCTGGTCCACCGAGCTGGCCGGGCGTGCCTACCTGACTCGAGGGCGCCACCCCGCCGCCACCGCCGCCAAAAAATGCGAAGAAATTCTGATGAAAGACCAGGCTCAGGACCCCAACGATCAGCAGCCCACCAATTCCGAGGTGGGGCGCGCCGAAGCCACCGAACATGCCTCCGCCTCCACCACCGCCGCTGTCGTCGCGCCTGTCTTCTATGTCACTGCTAGTACCGCCAGGTGTCCATTCCATTTCTTTTCCTAGACGCAGATTCCCGCCGGACTGAATCATGTGGACTCGGATTCACCGGCGTTCACTGCCGCTTCCTAATACCCCGATAGACTTATATGTCTGAGTCGCCCCGCCTTTTCGCCTCACCGCCATACCCAACGCAACTGGGCTCGCACAGTCATCCTGGTGTGCATCACCGTCCTGATCGTGACGGCGGTAACTGCCGTATTTGCCCTTCGCCTGGTGCGTACACGTCAGGCGCATCGAACGCCACGGACCGCGATCGGAGGTACTCGCAACCCGCACGCCTTCGCCGCCTTTGAACAAGGCCGGGCCAGCCGCCAAGCACCGCTATCGGAAGCCAGACTAGTTACAGCCATTGACCATTTTCAAGAAGCCGTAGGGGCCGATCCCAATTTTGCGCAGGCCTGGGCTGCTCTTGCAGAGACCTACGTAGCCCTAAACTCGATAGGAATTAGAGACCCCGAGTCTTTAGGCCCCTCGGCCATCTCTGCCGCTAATCGCGCCGCTTTTCTCGACCCGAACCTTGCCTCCTCTCATCTAGCCCGTGCTGAAGCAGAGGCCTCATTCAATTGGAACTGGCCCGTCGCCACCGCGGAACTCCAGAAAGCGCTCGCCCTCGATCCAACTCTCGTCGCCACGTACCAGTGGCAAGCCTTCGCCTTCGCCGCCCAAGGCAATCTTCCCGCCGCCCGTCGTCATCTTGTACAAGCCCTCGCCCTCAATTCATCGGCGTATGGCCCAGAAACTTTAAATCTTCGCGCCACACTGGCCCACTATTTTCTATACGCAGGAGAGCCCGCGGCCTCTGCCGAACAGCTTCGCCAATTGTGCCTCGGCGATCCGTCTGCCTGCAAGCGCCTCTGGCTTGCAGAGGCCCTGGAAGCTGACCACCAGACACGTGAAGCAGCAAAACAGTTTCACTTCGCTGCTCAGGCCAACTCATCCCAGCAGTCATACGCGTTGGCCAGGGAAGGTCGAGCACTGGCTTTGTCGGGCGACATCGGCCGCGCCAGAGCCGCCCTCACGCGCCTCAAGTCTTCTCCAGGACCGAACAACTATATAGACCCATACGGGCTCAGCCTGCTCTTGGCCGCTCTCGGCGACTCCGACGAAGCTCATCGTCAGCTTCTAGCCGCGATTGCCCAGCATTCGCCAGCTGCTACCTTCTATCGGGTTGATCCGGCGCTGCAATCGGCCCAGCAGACCACCCCGGTGCACCCGCATAATTCGCCGGTTCTGTCCTCAATAAACCCGCGGGACGCCCGATAAGAGTCTCGTGGAAATCGGGGACCTGACGACAACATTAGAAGCTTCGGCGACCTCTGTATTGCCCCACGTAGCATCCCTTACCTCTCAGGCTAACTTCAACACGCCGGCCCCAGCGGACACGCCTTTACGCGCTCCGATTCGGGTCGCCGAAGTCGTTGCCGCTCTCTCGCAGGCTCTCGATCTAAGCACCGGCCAGCCACCCGGTCACTCAATTCGATGCTGCATTCTCGCGATGCGCATCGCCAAAGAAATCAAGCTCCCGCCACAGGCGCAGACGGACCTCTTCTACGCAACCCTTCTCAAAGATGCCGGCTGCAGCACCAACGCCTCGGCCATGTTCCACGCGCTTCAGGGTGACGAGATCAAGGCCAAGCGAGATGTTAAAACGACTGACTGGACGAGCACCAGTTGGGAAACCCTGCAATACGCGCTCTCGCACGTGGCTAAGGGTAAGCCGTTTCTGGCCCGTGTCCGAGCCCTGGTTCAGCTCGCCACTAACCAGAAGAAACACACCGAACACGTCATTAAAATCCGCTGTGAACGCGGCGCCGCCATCGCCCGCCTCATGGGACTAACTGAGGCTACAGCCCAGGCCATCAACTGCCTCGATGAACACTGGGACGGACAAGGGCACCCCGATGGACTCAAGCAAACCGAGATTCCAATCCATTCGCGTATCATGCTCCTGGTCCAAACTCTGGAAGTGTTCCTAACCCAGCATGGTGCCGACGCGGCTGTGCAAGTTGTCAATAAGCGCAGTCGCAAGTGGTTTGATCCAGGCCTGATCCAGGTAGTGAATGCGCTCGCCTTCCGAGGAGATCTGTGGAAAGCTCTCGACGGCGAAGCCGTTACCAAATGGTGCCTGTCACTCGAGCCCGAACAACGCACGCTGATACCCGGCGACCAGGTAATGGACAATATCTGCGTCGCATTTGCGAGTATTGTCGATGCCAAATCGCCATTCACATTCAATCACTCGAACGGAGTCGCTCACGCCGCTGTCGCCATTGGTCGCACGCTAGGGCTCAGTCGTGAGCGAGTTCTATTCCTGCGACATGCCGCACTTCTCCACGACCTTGGCAAGCTCAGTGTTCCAAATACCATCCTCGAAAAGCCGGGTAAACTCGATGCCACCGAGTGGGAGTCCATGCGCTTACATCCCTTCTATACGTGGAAGGTTCTCAACATGGTTCCGGGATTGGAAGAGATAACCGAGGTGACTGCCTCGCACCACGAAAAGCTGGACGGTACCGGCTATTATCGGGGTCTCTCCAGCTCTCAGCTTTCGCTTGAGGCCCGCATCTTGACGGTTGCAGATATCTTTGACGCGCTATCCGCGAACCGTCCCTACCGGGAGGGACTACCGCTCGAGACCGTATTCAAAATCATGCGCAAAGATACACCGCACGCCCTTGATGTTAGCTGCGTAGAAGCATTGGCCCAATCTGGAATTGGTTCCGATCAAACCTTCGTTGATCTACAAAATCTCAGTGACCGCCTCAGGTCCTATTAGCATCGTGTCCTAGATAAAAGTAAGAGCAATCATGGCGGTGTTCCAGACCACCACGGCGCCATATAGAACGTTGCCGATTCTGAGCGTCCAAGCCCGCCTGCTGAGACGCCATGTTGCCGTAACCAGCAGGATCTTGCAGAGCAGCACAGCCATAACCCCTCCTGTGTACGGCATGAGCGCCTTGATTGCTGGGTTTCCCTCTTCACCGCCCCGGGACATCACAACCATAGTCGTCAAGAAATCCAGTATCTGCAGCACAGCGAAGATGACGAACTCCGGCCGAGATCTCCAGAGTCCGCGCAGGTTGCGAGTCGGTTGAGCGGTGGAGCTCTCTGGAAGGGCTACTGCGGAGGCGTGGGAATGCTCGAGTACTTGGGCTGTCATACTTCCAAGTTGCGGGTCACAATAGCCGTCCGGCAACGGGTTAATTAGTTCATCCAGTTTGCTGGAAGCTAGTACGAAAGCGAACGATAATAAATACGTGGCTGCTCCGTCCTCACCGCTCAGCGTTCACGAATTCCACCAGCTCTGCTCAAGGCGAAGCCAGCCTATGAATGCTGATCTGGCAAGGCCATCCAGAAATCGATGCCCACCATATTGCACGGCATTGTGCAGTTCATCATCGCTACCGTAATCGAGCGAAGTGGATGGGATATCTCAATCGAGGTTCGCCTAAAGGTCGTTGCCGACGCCGAGCCTGTTCCAGATGTAATCGCAGTACAAGGAAAGTGCACGGGGCTTATCCAACTGCCGCGCCCGAACTTCGAGTCGAGATTCTGTCTCCGGGGAGATACATTGCCGAAAACGTTGGAAAAGGCTAGGCAATAGGTAGCTGGGGGTCACAATGCGTTTGGATTATCGACCCTGAGAAAACGTACTGCATGAATGCTCTCCCAAGACACACCTCAGCCAACATGTAAGCCAACCTGGATCCGGCCTGGTGGTGTTCTGCGAATTGGTACGACCGCAATTGAACTCGATGTCCTATTTGCCGGGGTGCACCGCAAGATAGAAAGTCACATCTAAGTCCCACTCGTGACCGAGCTTCACCGAGTAACCGGGCGAGCCGGCTCCCGAAAGCCTCGTTCTACCGTGTCGTGGGGATCCGTCGAAACGGGCCCGTCCCGCCATAGCCAGCGCATCATCTCAGGCAGAATCGCGCCGCCCATCTTCGACCCGTGCTGATTCATGCCAAACGAGTAATTAACCTCGTATCCTTTCTGCTCCAGAGCTTTCAGAAAACGTACGTTCTGATAGAACCAATCGCGTCGCTGATCATAGGCCCCATCCGGCTTCAAGCTCCGGTTATCATTTCTTCCATCCTGGAGAAAGATGCGAATCGGCTTACGATCGGTCTGCAGCACGATATCGGCATACGCATCCCCGCCGCGTATGTTCGTAAAACTCCCCACAATGCTGAGTACCTTCCTGAACTGCTGGGGTCGCTGCCAGGCCACCGTCCAAGCAGCGATCGCTCCCGAACTTGCGCCTCCAATGCCATGCTGTTCAGGATCGGTGGAGATGTTGTACTCCTTCCGTAGCACCGGCAGAAACTCGTCCACAATCACTGCCGCATACCGGTCATCCAAGGTGTTGTACTCAGTTGGACGATTCGAGCTCTTGTCTCCCCACTCGTGCAAACTCGCCTCAGGCTGATCAGGTCGCCGACCCGGGTTGATGAACACGGCGATCATCACCGGTATCTCTCGCCGATAGATCAGATTGTCGAGCACGTTCGTCGCTCGAAGGTCGCCCTCAGCCGCAAGAAAGGCCTGGCCGTCGTTGAACACCATCAAGCTTGCCGGACTCGACTGACGATACTGAGCAGGAACGTAAACCCAATACGTATGAGAAGTCCCCGCGTAGGCTAAACTCTGCAAGTGGAACGGTCCTCTTACTTCCCCCTTAGGAACTCCGGGTTCCGGCAACGAGTCAGGGCCTAAGTGGTAGTGGACATCAGGATTCGCTGTCGGACTGGTTCCCTGGCCGTACGATAGCCCGATCGCAAGAGACATCCCCACCAGCATTCGCGGGAGAACAAGAGAAGAAATCACGTTGTATATTCTAATGTCTTCGACGAAAGAACTCGATGTCCCGTCTCAGAGGTGCACTCCTCTTCTTCTTGATTCTGTCCCTCGCTGTTCTGGCGCGAGTTGAATGGACGACCAGCCCACACGTCAACATTCGTTTCAGCAAGTCGGCCAACGCGGGATCCGGCCATCCTGATCCTCTAGTGTCGAAGTTCACGGCGGCTCTGAAGAGCGTGAGCACCACGCCCGTCAACATACTCGTCATCGGTGACTCGATGAGCACGATTTACCAGGACAGCTTTGCTGGAGTCGGTCCGAGTGGCGCGGCCCATCGATGGCCCGATCTGTTTGCCGCTTACGTTCAGTCAAAATATGGGTTCCACGGGACCGGGCTAATCCCGATCGATCACGCGAATCTGAATACGGCTTTCTGGAGCTCAAAAGGCGGATACAGTACTTCTCCCAAGATTGGACCTCATCAAGGGAGCCCTACGCCTGCATCGCAGATGGTTGTCTTGAAGTCCGGCCAATCCATCAAAAGCACAGCATTGAGTGCCGATTTTGTCTACGTCTACTGCGGATCAGGACCGGACTCAGCACCCGTTGAAGTTGCTATCGATGGCACGGCGAAACCAGGCGCCTGTGGCCATGCATCAACGTACACGATCCAACGTGTCGCGTACCAACTTGCTCTACCAGCAACTAAGCATTCAGTTACTCTGTCGGGGCCGCCAATGGCAAGTGGGTACCTTTTGGGTACGGAGTGGTCAGTAAATCGATCCGGCGTAGCCGTCAGTAGCGTGGCTCGATCGGCAATTAGAACAGAATGGCTCGATACTGAGGCGAAAATGATGCCCTACAGTGCTCTCCCTAATGTCTCGCTGGTAATCATTGCACTCGGAACCAATGACTATCTACAAGTTCCGGGACCAGGCACCAAGAATTCATCAAACGCCAATGCTTTCGATCCAATAACCGTCACCGAAGCCAATCTGATCACAATTGTTCAGGGTGCCAAAGCCAATTTCCCCAAGGCCTCGATCCTGCTCTTAGGCGAACCGCCGACCGGTGCCTGGGGGATGGCAGTCGGTGCACCCAACAAAGGAGGTTTCTCCCAAGCTCAATACATCTTGGCGGCCCATAACGCAGCCAGCGCTGAAAAAGTAGCATGGGGATCCTGGTTCGACCGTTACCACCAGGACCCGAAGTATGCCGTGAATGCTGGATTCATCATGCCTTCTGATAAGACACATCCAACGGACCTTGGCGCCGCAGACATGGCGCTAATGGTCGAGCAACAAGTACTCGGCTCAATTGACTAGGTCAACAACTGCTCAGCGTTACATTCTTCTAATCCGGTCTGCGACTTCGCAACCGTTTCTTGGAAGACTGGCTTTGCAATGTGACCGTTGCATCCAGCGTCACTGCCAAGATCAGCCGCCGCAGCCTCCGTCATCAATTGTGGAAGCCCTCCCACCCTCCGTAGCATTCCACGATCCCTAATTCGAGGGGGCCGCACAGTACGTGGCGTTTGTCATATTGAAATGGAAATCCGTGAAGTTGCGTGTACAGAGGCTTGTGCTGAAAGATGTGCGGAGATTCCGAAAAGTCGCACCCGGTATACAGAGAAGTGCTTCACCGAACGAGTATAAGGCGTGTTTGCGACACGCATGATAAAACCGTTGCCGACGATTGCACCCCATATTCCCAAGTGGCCTGTCCCCGATCTGATAGATCGGATGTGCTGGACCGACATAAGCACCTCCGCAATTTGTGTCGCGAGAAGACATTTGTCGAGTTTGCGAAGCGCGATGATGCTTGGCTACTCACTCCGCTCAAAGAGCCCGGCTGGGGCGGCGGACCCACCAACAATTACCGTTTGTGGTTTCACGTCTGCGAGCATATTCGCAGCACGCTGGCCAGATTGCCTTTTCGATGAAATACTTACCAGACGCGAAGCCCGACGGATCGGGACGCTGATCGCTACACTCGGCTAGCCTAACTGCACGGCATAAACACTGCGGCGCTCCAACGAGCGAGCTGCCGGCAGTCGCTTCGATTGGTACATTACACGCTCGCCCTAATTCCACTCGGCGTCAAATGCGGGTGCTCCGACCAGATTAGAAACGGGAAACGCGCTCAGCTTAACGGATCATGACTCTTGTTCGAGGCCGCACTCTCGTTCCTAACGCGCCTAACCCATAGCGATCACAGACGAAGCCGCACCATCTGCAAAACGATTCACAACAACTGCATCGGGTACATTTGTTTTGTGTTAGCCAACGGAGTCGACAGAGAAAGATGCGGCTAGTCTTCTCGTGGAGTGTCGTTTTGGTGTCGCTGCTGCCTGCGGTAACGCGAGCGCAGGTTACCCTCACGATCGCCACCGTGAACAACGGCGACATGATCGTCATGCAAAGACTTTCGAAGGAGTTCGAACGGCAGCACCCGGACATTCGCTTGGACTGGGTGGTTCTCGAAGAGAAGATTTTGCGTGAGAAAACGACCACGGACGCGGCTACGCACGGAGGCCAATACGATGTCGTCACCATCGGTCCTTTGGAGGCACCAATCTGGGGTCGCCGTGGCTGGCTTTTGCCGATCGCAGACAAGCTCCCGCGCAGCTACGAACTCGACGATCTGTTAAAGCCGATTCGCGATAGTGCGTCCTACGGAGATAAGCTTTATGCGCTGCCCTTCTACGCTGAAAGTTCGCTGACCTACTATCGCAAAGATCTCTTTCGTGAAGCAGGTCTGACCATGCCTGCACATCCCAGCTACAAGGACATAGCGCACTTTGCGAAAGCCCTCAATAATCCAGCAAAGGATGTGTACGGTGTTTGTCTCCGCGGCAAACCAGGCTGGGGAGAAAACATGGCGTACATCTCCACCGTTGTTAATACATTCGGCGGCCGGTGGTTCAACCAGGCCTGGAAGCCGCAACTAGACTCTGTGGAATGGCATGATGCGGTTGTTTTTTATGTGAACCTTCTTCAGAAATACGGTCCGCCAGGCAGCAGCTCGAACGGCTTCAACGAGTCGCTCACGCTGTTTGAGAACGGCCGTTGCGGCATGTGGATCGACGCCACCGTAGCGGCCGGAACGCTCTACGATTCAGCGCAATCGAAGGTTGCTGGCACCGTGGGCTTTGCTCCCGCACCCATCGCCGTAACTCCGCGAGGTGCGCAATGGTTGTGGTTCTGGGGACTGGCAGTGCCCTCGTCGTCCAAACACGCGGCCGCTGCACTGGAATTCATTGAGTGGGCAACATCCAAGGATTACATTCGGTTAGTGGCCCAAACAAACGGCTGGGCTGCTGTTCCGCCCGGCACACGGCAGTCGACTTATAAACAGCCGCAATATCTTGTCACTGCTCCGTTCGCGGACCTTACCTTTGCCTCGATCATGGCTGCCGATCCGCTTCATCCGACGAAACAGCCCGTCCCGTACACGGGTATTCAATGCATCGTCATTCCGTCCTTTCCAACGATCGGCAACCAGGTTGGGCAACTAATCGCCGCCGCTCTGGTGGGAGATATTTCGGTCGACGAAGCTTTGCGCAGAGCGCAGGCAGCGACCGAGCGGGTTCAAATTCGGACCGGAGTACCTCGATAGCCGGTGACCAAAGAACACTATGCTAGAGACTCAGCTCAGACCCGATCGCTACGTGCATAATCGAACCGGAGGGAAACGCTGGCGAGACAGCCTGGCACTATTCTCACTCAAAACGCCGGCCATCGCCGCGCTGTTTGTCTGGTCCCTCGTTCCACTCTGCATGACGCTTTGGTTCTCGTTTCAGCGTTATAACATGATGACGCCGGATCGGACGGGCTTTGATGGGCTTGGCAATTATCGTTATCTATTGAGCGACCCCAGCCTTGCTCTTGCTATCTGGAACACAGTTGTCCTGGTAGGTTCCGTGCTGGTCATAACTATCGGTTTAGGAACCCTGCTTGCTGTTCTGTTTGACCAGGAGTTCTTCGGCAGAGGCTTTGCCAGGGTTCTCGTACTGGCTCCCTTTTTCATCATGCCAACCGTAAGCGCCCTGATCTGGAAGAACATGATGATGCACCCGGACAACGGCTTCCTGGCTTACCTCCTGCGCTACGTCCGTCTTAAACCAATCGATTGGTTCGGCGTGGCGCCACTTACCTCCATCATCATCATCGTGTCCTGGCAGTGGCTTCCATTTGCCGTGCTTACCTTGCTGACCTCCGTGCAGTCTCTCGATCCAGAACGCAAAGAGGCTGCTCGCATGGATGGCGCTGGCCCCATCGCGATGTTCCGCTACATTATCTGGCCTCACTTGGGCCGAGCCATTGCCGCGACAACCATGATCGAATCAATTTTTTTCCTCGGCATCTTTGCTGAGATTTATGTCACGACTTCGGGCGGCCCAGGCTTTGCGTCAACCAATCTCCCATTTCTGATTTACCGGTACGCCCTGATGGAATATGACATCGGCGGCGCCTCCGTTGCCGGCCTGGTCGCCATTGTCTTAGCGAACGTCTTGGCTCTGTTTCTCATGCGTTCGTTCGCACGCAATCTGGATGCATAAGGGACACACGAACGATGCTTTCGAAGAAACTGCAGCGGAAGTGGGCGATGACATTTCTCGGTTGGTCCGTTGCGCTGCTTCTCGCTTTCCCAGTCTTTTGGATGATTCTTACGAGTTTCAAGACAGAGACCGAAGCCATCTCGCGGATTCCTCGCTTCTTCTTTCACCCAACCCTCGAAAACTACACGGCAGTACAGGAGCGAGCCAGTTACTTTCATTTCGCCTGGAACAGTGTTGTCGTCTCCATCGGGTCTACTCTGCTGGCGCTGGCTCTTGCCGTGCCTTCCTCGTATGCAATGGCATTCTTCCCCACCAGGCGCACGAAAGACACTCTTCTCTGGATGCTTTCCACAAAGATGATGCCATCGGTGGGAGTTCTCGTTCCGGTCTATCTCATTTTCCGCGACATGGGCCTGCTCGATACCAAAACCGGTTTGCTGATCGTGGATGCTTTGCTGAATCTCCCGATCATCATATGGATGCTCTACACGTTCTTCAAAGAGGTGCCCCGGGAAGTTCTCGAAGCCGCACGCATGGACGGCGCTGGACCCCTGCGAGAGTTGTTCAATTTACTGCTTCCGTTGTCGCTGCCCGGAATCGTGTCCACTAGTCTGCTCGCCATTATTCTTGCCTGGAACGAAGCCTTCTGGAGCTTGACTCTGACGGCCGCCAAAGCAGCGCCGCTAACGGCGTTCATCGCCTCTTTCTCCAGCCCTGAAGGACTCTTTTACGCAAAGCTTTCGGCCGCCTCAACCATGGCAATCGCTCCTATCCTGATTCTTGGCTGGATGAGTCAACGACAGCTCGTCCGTGGTCTTACTTTTGGCGCAGTGAAGTGAGGAACAGCAGCACGATATGGCAACTGTGCAACTCAAACAAATACGCAAGACTTACGATACCTCCGAGGTCATAAAGGGTGTCGACCTCACTATCCACGATCAGGAGTTGACCGTCTTCGTGGGACCCTCCGGTTGCGGTAAATCGACCCTGCTCCGTCTCATCGCCGGACTCGAAGAGATTACCTCAGGCGATCTGCTAATCGACGATCAAAGAATGAACGATGTTCCCCCGGCTAGGCGCGGCCTTGCGATTGTTTTTCAAAGCTATGCACTGTACCCGCACATGAACGTCGCCGAAAATATGTCCTTCAGTCTGAAGCTCGCCGGCATACCCAAGGCGGAGCGCGAGAGGAAAGTACTGGAGGCCGCACATATCCTGAATCTCGAAACTTTCCTCGACCGAAAACCAAAAGCATTGTCCGGGGGGCAGCGCCAGCGAGTTGCCATTGGGCGCGCCATCGTCCGCGATCCGAAAGTCTTCCTCTTTGATGAGCCTTTGTCAAATCTGGACGCGGCGTTGCGGGTCCGCATGCGCCTTGAACTCACTAAGCTTCACCGGCAATTGCACGCTACCATGATCTACGTAACTCACGATCAGGTAGAGGCGATGACCATGGCGGATCGAATCGTCGTACTGCAAGCCGGCATCGTGGAGCAGGTCGGTTCTCCCATGGAACTCTATCGCTACCCGCGCAATCGTTTCGTCGCAGGCTTCATCGGATCCCCTCGCATGAATTTCCTTGCCGCGTCCGTCACACAGACCGTGGCGGACGGAGTCTTGATCGGTTTGGCAAACGGGGCAACGCTTCACGTTCCGATGAATTCTGCAGTCGCCGCGGCCGGAGACCAGGTCACTCTCGGCATTCGGCCGGAGCACATCACGGTCGCCATGGCGGACGGTCTTCCCGCACAGGTACAAGCAGTCGAGCACCTCGGCAGTGAGAGTTACCTGCACGTCAACATAGAATCCGGCGAGCCTCTTACAATCAGGGTCAATGGAGAAACCAGTGTGCAGGCCGATCAGCAGGTCCAGATCAAGATGGATCCGGCAGCGCTTCATTTGTTCGACCAAAATGGTTTTGCTATGAGGCCCGCTCCTGCAGGGTCACCCACCGGAGACAAACGGTGAATCCCAGCAGCGCTGGAATCCGGCTTGGCAGTTCGAACCTGAATAAGCTGAACAGCGAGGTGAAGTTGCCTGTGTACGATCGCAGCCAACTGAGACAGCACACCGTCCATATGGGTGTTGGGGGATTTCACCGTGCGCATCAGGCGGTATACCTGGATGATCTTCTGGCTCTTGAGGGTACTCAGAGATGGGGTGAGTGCGGACTGGGCGTATTGCCCAATGACGATCGCATGAGAGATGCCCTGCAAGGACAGGATTTTCTTTACACCGTCGTTGAGCGAAGCGCAAGCGGACAGGCGGCCCGTGTCATCGGATCGATCGTCGACTATATCTACGCGCCGAAGAACTCCCACGCGGCCATTGAAAAAATGGCTGCCCCGGACACGCGCATCGTCTCTCTCACCATCACCGAGGGCGGCTACTTCATCGACGAAGGAACCAAAGACTTCCTTGTTGATCATCCTAATATCCAGCACGACGTTCGCCACCCAACCAATCCCATCTCTTCGATGGGACTCATTGCAGAAGCATTGAACCGGCGTCGAGAGCGCGGCTTGCCTCCTTTCACTGTAATGTCGTGCGACAATCTCCAGGGCAATGGGCATGTGGTCAGGAAGGTTCTGCTGGCGTTCGCCAGTCTTGTGAATCCCGGGCTCGAGCAGTGGATCGGAGCTAAAGTGGCATTTCCCAGCAGCATGGTTGATCGCATCACCCCGGCGACCACCCCGGCGGACATCGCATCCGTCTCCGAAAGGTTTGGCTTGAACGACGCGTGGCCTGTCGTGACGGAGCCGTTCCGTCAGTGGGTGATCGAAGACACTTTCTGTAACGGTAGACCGCAGTGGGAGAGGGTTGGCGCGCAGATGATCTCGGATGTCGCTCCTTACGAGATCATGAAAATGCGTCTCTTAAATGGAAGCCATCTGGCAATGGCATATCTCGGCGCACTACACGGCTTCACCTTTGTACATGACATCATGAACGACTCCCTCTTCAACTCCTTCATTGAGAGTTTTATGCAGGAAGTGACGCCCGTCGTTCCGAACATTGCTGGCGTATCTGTCGCGGACTACAAGAGGTCCCTCATGGAACGCTTCTCCAATCCCACCATCAACGACCAGGTAACCCGGATAGCTTCAGAGGGCTCCGCCAAAATTCCAAAGTGGCTGCTGCCCTCGATCATTGAACTCCTGGAGCAGCGTGGTCGGACCCGCCTGCTGAGTCTGGTAGTCGCGAGTTGGATCTTTTACCTGGGACACGGTATCGACGAGCATGGCCAGTCTCTGGACATCATCGATGCGCGAAGTGCCGAACTGACCGGTATCGCGAAGCAAGCCGGGATCGATCCCCGCCCTATGCTCGCGGTCAAATCGATCTTTGGGCAGAAGCTGCCGGCTGACGCACAGTTTGTCGAATCGGTCGAAAGCGCGTTGCAGATGCTTTCGAAATTCGGCGTAGACGGCACACTGCGCAGCTACCTTTCATAGTCTCTTTCGTCCAGAAGAATGTAACGCGAGTTCACACCGGGAAGCACCTGATGTGAAAGGCAAGGCTGAATGGGTCTTGCGAGAACAGCCGATGCAATGACGGATATCGGAACAATGCTGTGGATGGCGTGTCTGCGGCTCTTCCTAACCGAGCAGGTTGTGCGATTGGGTGTACACGCCCCATAGTTTTGGCGGGAATCAGTCTGCATCGCATCGGGGAGCCGTTCCATAATCTAGGAGGGGGCCGTGTATGAATGGCGGTCGGACTCGGCCTTCGGCGATGGTTCGGGTGGAGTTCGGCGGCCGTCGCTGTTGCAGTGGTGGTGTCAAGGGAATTGCGGGTCGGAATAATCGTAGCCTGAGCGTGCCTCTACTGGCCGAGACATGAGTGCCGCTGACGCACCTGTGCAGTCCGAGTTCAAAGTGCCAAGAGGGTGGACGGCCATCTGGAAACTAGAAAGCACCGTGCTCCGCCTCTGGATGGGTAACAGGGTTTCCGCGATACTCGAGAGACTGTTACCACTGTCCTTAGGACACGATTGTTACCCATTGCCCGGACCATACAGATTTGGCGCTCGTCCTAGTTTGTCGGCTGCATTCAGTTGCGAGCGACAGCAGTCCTCAGCCGTTCACAGGCCTTCAAAATAAATCCGCTCCCTCCATCTATTAGCGCCTGTGTAACTTACCCGCTTTCATGCTTGTCGTCAACGCCAATTTCGCGCAACCAACTGCTAGCGTCAAACCGGATTTCTATACCATCCGGAGGCTCCCATCATGACCCGCACCGAACGGCGCGCCCTAGAACGCAAAGGCATCAAAGAAGCTAACCGAATCGCAAAGCGAGCCGGTATCGATTGTGTTCTGAAGAGCACGATTCACCCAGAACTGGAGCCAGAGGAAGATGACAGCTTGTCGGAATCTGCCGAGAGCTCGCCCGAGCTGGTCAGCTTTCCGCCCAAGTCCGCCACCCCTGCCCAGCACACCGCCAATCAGCAGAATGCCCAGCATTCGACGGGCCCCCGCACCATAGAAGGCAAAGCCAAGTCGTCCTGCAACAGTTCCACTCACGGTCTCTGCGGCACTCGCTTCCGGTTATTGCATTTCGAATCGCAGGAAGAGTACGATGAGCTCGAAGCCGGTCTGATGGCCGAGCATGGAGCCACCACGCTCACGGAAACTCTGCTGGTTCGCAAAATGGCCCAGTCCTGGTGGCTCCGCGAGCGTGCCCAGTTCTTCATAGATACACTTTTGCCGGACGAAACCGGGAAGGCCTTTCTCGAAGACGTGCCGCTTTATTCCCGCTACCAAGCCCAACACGACCGAGCCTTCCACAAAGCTCTGAACGACTTACTCAAGATCCGAGCCGAACGCCGTCGCGACGAAGCCGCCCGAGACAAAGCCGAAAAGGCTGAACTCTTGTTCGCACAGAAAGCCGAATACAATAGCCTACGAGCTCAAGTCCTGCGCCTGAAGCTCAAGAATCAAGCGCCTTCGAAAAAGCCACCAACAGAAGCCACTCCCGAAATTGGGTTCGTTTCGCAATGCGCTTTCGAACAGCCTGCGCCCTCCAGCCCAGCGACCGAAATCCACCTTATGGAGGCTGTTGCCTAGCTATTTATTCTTCGCGTCAGCCCAAACTTGGTCAAGAAACAGATATCGATTGCGATAAGAATCCGGCTTCGCCTCTGAGCTCGCGTCCAATTGCATCACTTGCCATTGATCTGCAGCGCTATAAGTGGGCCATTTCGGTAAGCCTGTGCCGTTCGGATCACCAGTGCGCGCAAAATTCGTCCAATACGCGCCCATCAAGTCAGACAATTTGCGATCTTCGGGACGAACTGTAATCTCCTGTCGTGAGTCCAACGCTCCAAACACGTATTCAATGTCGTCCGAGTGAAACGCCCCCGCACTCGCTGGATGGAATTTGTCGCCTGGAGAACCGAGCTTGAAAAAATATCGATAAACCGGAGCGCTCCCCGTCTGCACTTGCGACTCAATCCACTTCCATGTCGAGTACGCAATAAAACGATCGCCGGCGAAATCGCCACCCGATGACTGCGCCATCTCGTCTGTGGACCCCGGATAAACGACGAGGAACTGCGAGGCATTATCACCGAAATCGGTCTTGGCTTGTTCAGCAAAACTGGCCGTTGTCAGCTTTTTCGTTTCACCGTTCCGGCCCTCATCCGCATTCCATCCGGCCAGCAAAGGTATGTGCGCCTGCTTCCCGGCCGCATAAATCGCCGGGATGCTCTCAGGCAGGAAGTACCCATCGATGTCGGGTCCAAAATTAGGCGGCTCCGGCTTTACATCCGCCCTAACTGCCTTCAGAATCTCGTCTGCCGAAAGCTTGCGCAGGTCAGCAAGCTTACTTGTGTGCCAGACGCTTTCCGCAAATTGTGTGTCGCGTTTCTCTCTGTCTTCCCGCGGCTGATATCCATGACCGGCTCTCGAGAAGGCCCCTCCACTCTCTCCAATCGCCTTTGAAATCAAATCCTTCGTTAACGGCGACGCCATCTCCGCGCTTACTGCAAACGAGCCCGCCGACTCGCCGAAAATCGTGATGTTCTTCGGATCTCCACCAAACGAACTGATGTTGCGTTTCACCCACCCGATCGCATTCGCGATGTCCAGCAGACCGTAGTTGCCCGACGCGTGATGCTTCGATTCAGCGGTCAGTTCCGGATGAACAAAGAATCCAAAGATCCCCAACCGGTAATTCATTGACACAACCACCACATCGCGGTGCGCTAAAAATTGACCATCTTGACGCCCTTCCGATGAGCCACCGCCGGCAAATCCGCCGCCATAAATCCATACCATGACGGGCAAGCTTCCATGCTTCGCCTCCGCAGGCGTCCAAACATTCAACGTTAGGCAGTCTTCGCTCGCGCCCGGATCATGAAACTGCATATCGTCAAAGGGATGGGTCTGCAAACAATGCGAGCCGAAATCCTTGGCCGCGTAAACACCCTTCCACTTAGCCGGTGGCTGCGGCTCCTGCCAACGCAAATCACCCACCGGAGGCGCAGCATATCGGATGCCCTTGAACGCGCGTACCTTCTGATCCGCCGTATACGCGCCTTCAACCTTCCCCCGATCCGTCTTGATCTGCAACGGATCGGCGCCGTGTGCCGACACTACAACTGCTAGGGCCCAACTCGCAGCCAATAACCTTTTCAAACGTGAATGCATTCGCATGACAACTTATCACGTACTGTCGACTCAACCACTCAAGGCGCGCAGAATATAATCGTCTTCGATTGCTCTTAAGAATTCGCAACAAAATAATACACGTCGCGTTTGCCCTGTTCTCCGGATCGCTGGCCCTCTTCGCGGCTGATCTCCCCGACGCCCCCGGACGCGACACGGTCAAGAAGGTCTGTGCTGCTTGTCATCCAGCTGAGGTGGTCCTCGCCAAAGGCATGACTCGTGAACAGTGGGGCAATATGGTATCGAACATGATCAGCCGCGGAGCCAAGGGAACCGACGCGGAGTTCACGCAAATCGTCGACTATCTCTCGACTAACCTGCCGCCCAAGGCTCATGGCGATTACGCCGGAAACAGCGACTCCGGTAAGGGCGAGAGTGCCAAGCCCGCTCGCAAACCGAGTGGCGGCCTGATCGCTCAGGCTGGTTCCGCCGACAAGCACGTGGTCGATGAAGTGGCTGCCAATCGAGGCAAGACGATCTACGTCGCCCAATGCATCACCTGCCATGGCCCTCGTGGCCGAGGTACTGCTCAGGGTGCAGATATGGTCCGGTCTCTTGTCGTTTTAAAGGATCGTTATGGAAGCACCGTCGGTCCCTATCTTCAGAAAGGCCATCCGACCCAGAGCGGCGTCGCCAGCACCAGTTTCACATCCGCGCAGATTCAGGATCTTGCTCACTTCTTGCATCAGAAAGTGGACGACACTCTGCGAACCGGGCCCTATAACAATGTGTTGAACGTTCTGACAGGTGATCCCAAAGCTGGACAGAGTTACTTTAACGGTGCCGGGCAATGCAGCACCTGCCACTCACCAACCGGCGACCTCGCGGGCATCGCTGGCAAATATGACCCGCCTGTTCTTCAACTGAAAACAGTCTTTCCGCAGACCGTAGCCTTCGGTCGTAAGATCACCACCGGATCTAAAAAGCCTGTGACCGTTTCTGTTACAACTCCGTCCGGCGAGCGCGGCGAAGGAGTCCTCGCCAGCATGGATGATTTCACCGTTTCCCTGTACGACGCCGATGGCCAATACCGATCCTTCGAACGCACACCGGGGACCAAGGTTGAGAAGCATGATCCATACGCTGCTCACATCGCCCTGCTCGACCAGTACACCGACAAGAACATCCACGACGTCGTGGCCTATCTGGAGACCCTGAAGTGAACCGCACCCTCCCGCTATTCGTTGCTCTAGGACTGACGATGTTGGCTGGCGCAGCCGATGTTGGTCTTGATCCTGTGAAGCTGCAGCACCCACCCGTCGATGGGTGGCCCACTTACAACGGCGATTATTCCGGACGTCGCTTCAGCACATTGACCAAGATCAACGAGAACAACGTCAAGAGTCTCAGCCTCGCTTGGATGTATGGCATCAACAGCGCCAACGATCCGTTTGGCGGAGTCTTGAAGGCTACTCCGCTTGTCATTAACGGCATCATGTATTTCACCGTTCCCGACAAGGTCTGGGCCGTTGACGCACGCTCCGGTCGTGAAATCTGGACCTATCATTGGAACACCAAAGGCGGCATTCACCTCGGCAATCGAGGCGTTGGCGTCTATGGCAATTGGCTCTACTTTGAAACCCCCGATTGCAATCTTGTCTCTCTCGATATCAAGGACGGAAAGCTTCGCTGGAGCAAAGCCGTTTGCGATCTCGATGAACTATACTATGCCTCGGTCGCACCCATCGTGATCGGCAATCACGTCATAGCCGGAGTCAGCGGCGACGACCTCGACCGTCCTGGCTATCTGGAATCCCGTGACCCGGAAACCGGCGAACTACAGTGGCGCTGGTACACCGTGCCTAAGCCTGGCGAGCCTGGTTCCGAAACTTGGCCTAATGCCGAAGCCATGGCTCACGGCGGCGGCATGACTTGGGTACCGTCCACCTACGATCCTGAACTCAACCTACTCTACGTCGGCACCGGAAATCCTCAACCGGTCATTGCCGGCAAGGGCCGTGAAGGCAGCAATCTCTTCACTGAATCGATCGTGGCCTTGAATCTTAACAACGGCAAAATGGTCTGGCACTTTCAGGCTTCGCCGCACGACACCCACGATTGGGATGCTGTGCAAACACCCGTTTTAATCGACGGCGAAATTGACGGTCAGCCGCGTAAGCTGGTTGCGCAAGCGAGCCGCAATGGTTGGTTCTTCGTTCTCGACCGTAAGACAGGGAAGTCCCTCAAGACCTCTGAGTTCGTCAAAACCAACTGGACCAAGGGAGTCGATGCGAACGGCCATCCTATTCCCAACCCGGCAAAGGAACCACAGATCGACGGTTCGCTGACAACGCCTAATCAAGGGGGCGCAGCGAACTGGCCGCCGCCTAGCTTCAGCCCACAAACAGGATTGTTCTACGTCAATGCCAGCCGAGCTTTCAGCATTTACTACATCTTTGACGAAGATGCGAAACCCGAAGGCTGGGGTGGCAACGATCAAGGCGGTTGGGGCGAGTCCATGCTTCAGGCACTCGATTACAAAACCGGCACCATTCGTTGGAGTCACAAATGGGAAGGCTACGGCATTCGGTCAGGCGTTCTCAGCACGGCAGGCAATCTCGTCTTTGCCGGCGATACCAGTAATAACTTAGTCGCCCTCAATGCAATGACTGGGCAGGCTGTCTGGCACGCGAATCTCGGAACACCAGTGTCGAATGGACCCATCACATATGAGCTGGATGGCCAGCAGTACCTGGTCGTCGGCGCCGGTGACAAGATGGTCGCTTTTGTCATGCACGACCGATAACCTTTCATGTAGTATCGTTCCGATGCTTCGATCAGTCTCGTTTCTGCTTCTCGTTTCAACTTGGTTAGCCGCAGCTGACTTACCCACGAAGAAGTGGCTGAATCTCGCAGCCATCAAGCGCATGGTTGCTGCTGCCGAAGCCGAAGCTCAAAAGCGAAACGTGCAAGTGAGTCTGTGTATCGTTGACGAAAGCGGCAACTTGCTTTTCTTCCAGAAAGCCGATGGAGTTCCCCTGAACACCATCCAGTTTGCTGAGAAGAAAGCTCGGCATGCGGGCTTCTATAAAAGTCCATCAGCATCAGGCGCGGAAGCCGTAAAGAAGGGTAGTGTTGAGGTTCTTGCCTTCCCTGAATTCTTCCCGAATCAGGGAGGTCTTCCTATTCAAGTAGAAGGCCAGATCCTCGGCGGTATTTCCGCAAGCGGAGCTAGATCCGACATCGATGAAGCTATCGCGCAGGCCGGTCTCAATGCGCTTACCGGTGACAACCCACCTCAGAAAAACTGACAGCCTGGATTCAACGGCTTGGGCTAGATTCTAAGCTGCCATAATATCCCTGGGTATTACAATTCCCGTAGAAGTAACGTCCGCGTAATTGGAGAAGATGAGTGACTCAATATTCCAGACGTGATTTACTGAAAACCGGGCTCACTGCCGCAGCATTCGCTGGCGTCGGAAGCCTGCCCTTAAAAGCAGCTCCAGCAACCGCGACTGATTGGGTCATACTCGGAAAGTCCGACGTGAAAGTGACGCGTCTCGCCTTTGGCACTGGCAGCCATAGCGGACAAGTTCAACGCGACCTCGGTCAGGCAGAATTCACGCGGCAGGTGCGCTATGCCTACGATAGAGGCATTCGTTTCTTCGAGACTGCTGAGTCGTACGGCGAGATGCATAAAATGCTTGGCGTCGCCCTGCAAGGTATTCCGCGCGACACCTATCGCATCATGTCCAAGGTGACCACGCATGGAGAGGTCGATCCCCATGTGAAGTTCGATGAGTTGCGCAAGCTCGCCAACACCGAGTATTTCGACATCATGCTCCTCCACTGGCAGCACACTGCTTCCTGGCCAAGTGACAGCAAACGGTGGGAAGACGGAATCCTCGAAGCGCAGTCCAAGAAAATCATCGTTGGGCGCGGCGCTTCTGTTCACGGCTTGCCTGCATTGCGCCAAATGCCTGGAAACCAATTCCTGCAAGTCGCTATGATTCGAATGAATCATAAAGGCGCTTCAATGGATGGAGAAGATTACAACACCAGCGGTCCGGGCAACGTGGATGAGGTCGTCTCTCATGTCAAGCAAGTTCGGGCTGACGGAATGGGAGTCATCAGCATGAAACTGGTCGGCGAAGGCAAGTTCACCAAACGTGAAGATCGCCAAGCGGCGATGCGATTTGCATTTAAGAACGCAGGCGTTAGTGCCGTAACCGTTGGCTTTAAGAACACAGGCGAAATCGACGAAGCAATCGAAAACTTGAATCTCGCCCTGGCGTAAGGATTAAATCTGCTGGGCCGGACAACTTACTAGGGCAAAAACTCTTCGACCTCGAACGATCGCCGTACCACCTCTCGCATCTCTTCGATTGAGGCGATGGCGCCTGACCCCAGGGCTTGGGTGAGCGAGTTACCAGCTGCGGTGGCCTCGGCCGGACCGGCCACTACTCGCCGCCCAGTTACGTTAGCTGCTAGCTGATTCAGCAGTCGATTTCTTGACCCTCCGCCCACAATGTGAATGACGTCGATCCTACGCCCAGACAACTCTTCGAGGGTTGCCGCGACCTCTTTATAGCGATGTGCCAAGCTGTTCAAAATCACTCGGACGATCGAACCTGGATCACACGGGATTTCTTGACCCGTCCTCCGGCAATGTTCGATGATCCGTTCTGGGTGCCGCCCCGGCGCGGCGAACTCATCTAAGTCGATGATCGTATCAATGGGCCGGGCATCAGCAGCCTTCTGCATCAATTCCGCGTACGTGAAATCCTGACCACCTCGCGCCCAAGCCCGCTTGCACTCCTGCACCACCCACAGCCCGGCTATGTTTTTTAGAAGTCGTATGCGTCCACCCACGCCCACTTCATTTGTAAAATTGGCTTCCCTCGATTGCAGATTGATCACAGGCTCGTCCGTCTCAACACCCATTAACGACCAGGTGCCAGAGCTGATATAGCACCAATTCTTCTCGCCGCCCGCGGCCGGCACCGCAGCGACCGCCGACGCCGTATCATGCGATCCAACCGCGTACACCATCGGCTCATGATTCAATTGGCAAGTCTCTGCCATAGACGGCAACATCGGGCCGAGTTCGGACGCCGGATCTGTCAGGTCCGCGAAGAAGCTTGCATGAATGCCCAACTTCCGCAGCATGTCCGTTGCGAAACAGCGGGTGACAGGGTTGTAGCACTGCGACGTGCTTGCAATTGTACGTTCGGCCGCATACGTGCCGGTTAAAAAATAGTTGAACAGGTCCGGCATGAACAGCAGCTTCGACGCGGTCTCCATCACCCGCGGCGACCGCTGCTGCATCGCATAAAGCTGATACAGCGAATTGATAGGCATTACCTGGATTCCGGTCTGAGCGAAGACCTCCGTCCGGGGAACTTTCTCGAACACTTTCTCCGGCATTCCCATCGTCCGCTCATCGCGGTAATGATGAGGGTTTGCGATCAATTGCCCGTCCTCTCCGAGCAGCCCGAAGTCCACGCCCCATGTATCGACGCCGATTCCATCCAGCTCATCAGCGATCTTGGCCGCGACTCGTATGCCCTCACACATCTCGTGAAACAAGCGAAGCGTGTCCCAGTACAATCCATCGGGCAGTCGCACCGGCGTGTTTGCGAATCGATGCAGTTCCTGCAATTCCAGCTGGCCATTATTCAGTGTGGACAGCATCGCTCGACCGCTCTCCGCGCCTAAGTCAAGCGCCAGATACCGTCTACTTCCCGCCTGTGATCCCGTTGTCAACGAACTCATGCCTCTGAGGAGTATATCGGTGCCGTTAGACTGAGAAACGGTAGGGCTCTCTCGTGATAACTAAGAATCTCAAGACGGTTGAGATGAGGAGCCGGCAGGACTGGCGGAATTGGCTCAAAGCGCATCACGACTCGGAGCGTGAGATTTGGCTGATCTTCTACAAACGGCGCGCGGCCGACATGTTCGTCAGCTATGACGCGGCTGTCGAAGAGGCGCTGTGTTTCGGCTGGATCGATTGCCTCGTCAAGCGTCTCGATGACGATCGTTATGCCCGTAAGTTCACGCCGCGAAAGCCTGACAGTAAATGGTCAACTAGCAACCGCCAACGCTACGCAGAGCTTGAGGCGCGAGGGCTTCTCGCCACACCGGGACTAAACAGGCCGCCTACTGATCCTAAGTAACTGGCGCCCAATCCTCATATAGGCTGTTCACGAAATCGTCCAATGCCCGGTCCGGATCAGGCGCAACCAGGACCTCGCGGCTGAAGGCGGCAAACAGGGGCAGTGCAAAGGGTGAGGGCCGCGGTAAATCATATAGATCGATTTGTGTGTCGTACAGCCGGACAGTTTCCGCGTATGCTCGGGGTGCGTCGCATTGATCTTCCAGAACCTCACGCACCGACTCGCGCACGAGTGGATGATCAGGCTCATGTTCCAGCAAGGTCTTATAAAGGAGACTCGCGCTCCATGTGGATGCTTTGGCCGACACATCCCCCCTCAGCGTTCGTCGCGGCAGCAGTTGCCCAATTTCTGCAATGCGCCGGAACATCATGCCCAACGTCTCAGTTGTCGAAAGAGCTTTCCGTAGATCCTGCATCCAGTTCTCTGGATTGAATGCCTGCCGAACGATCTCTGCATCCACTTTCACCCGCGAGTCCATTGACAGCAGGAAGCTATGGTCGTCAAAGTTCGCGACTACCGATTGCCCCTTCCCAATTCTTGCCCCAGCCACCCACGCCAACGATCGATTGACTGCCCGCCCAGCGACGACATGCACCAGCACCAGCTGGTTACGCCCATTCACGACGCGTTCCGCTATGACCGGATCGTTTGTCGGAATCGGGAGCGCCTGGCAGTGGCGAAAGAGAAACCCAGCAATCCGTTCGGCGACATTCGAATCCACGCCATACCGTGTCATCAGCAGGTGAGCGCATGCTGTGCCACCCCCGTCATCCCAAGCCTCGCGAAGCTCTCGGCGTAGCTTCAGTTCTTCTTGTGCCAGTTGCGCCGTCAACGGCATTTTGTTGCCCATCCATCGAGGCGTTCGCACCTGCTCGCCTTGTGCTGGTTCGACTACTGCGATGTTTTGATGTGTGCGGGCTATCCGCACCGGTTTGCCTGCGATGATAAAGGCCTCGTTCGGTTGCAGTGACGCGATGAACACCTCTTCGACTTCCCCCAAAGCACGGTTTCGCTGCGACACGATCTTCATTTGATAGTCGTCGCTGATCACGCCCAGGTTCATATAGTAGTTGCGGGCTGTCTTCCGATCCGCCACTCGGAAGGTATCATCTTCGACCACGATCTTGCCGAAAGTTCCATACGGCCCAAGCACCTTGCCGCGCCCGGCCAGATACTCGATCACTGCATCGAACTCTTCCCGCGGCAGTTCATCATAAGGTCCAGCGCGTCGCACCAAATCGAAAGCTTCGTCAAGCTTCCAAACTCGCTGGATGCTCATGCCCAGTAACGTCTGCGCGAGTACGTCCAACGGCGCCGTCGGCACGCGCAGCGCATCGAGCCGCAACTCGCGCGCCGCTTCCCGCAACGCGACGCACTCAATCAAGTCAGGCAAGCTCAGCGGCACCAAGGCGCCTTGCGCGACGCCGTCGATCCTGTGTCCGCTCCGCCCCAAGCGCTGCAAGCCCCGGCTCACACCGCGTGGTGTTCCAATCAGCAGGACTTGGTCGACGCTCGAATAGTCAACGCCCATTTCCAGACTGCTTGAGGCGACCACTGCTTTCCAGTAGCCGTCCTTCAAGCCTTGCTCGATCGTTTCCCTCGTCTCGCGATCGACCGAACCGTGGTGCACGGCAATGCGATCGTCCAACTCCGGCAGGAGAATCTTGAGTGCGAGACCCAAACGCTCAACGCCAGACCGCGTGGTCAGAAAAATAAGACTGCACTGGGCCTTTTCGACCAGTTGCGCCACGGTGTGTGCAATCCGAAACGGGTTGTAGCCCGCAGGCGGCAGCCAAGTGCCTTCGTCCGGCGCAACCACTTCCAGTCTGTGTGATTTGCGAAAGTCGGCCTGTGCTACAGCACAGGGACGTGCTCCACATAGCAGCTTTGCGATTGCCTCAATCGGCCACGCAGTAGCCGACACACCGATCCGCTGAACACTTCGGCCGATCTTCTCTTCCAGCCGTTCCAGCGCGAGTGCCAGCATCGATCCACGCTTGTTCTCTGCAAACGAATGAATCTCATCCACCACCACCGTCTCTGGATGAAAACCGCCTTTGGCCCAAGCGGTTTGCGAGAGCAGGGAACTGAGGCTTTCAGGAGTCGTGAGAATCAGGTGCGGCCGGTGCCGGTTCTGCCTTCCGCGATCTGCCATAGCCGTATCGCCCGTCCGCACTTCCATGCGGATCTGTTGTGCAGGAGGAAGTGTAGCGTTAAGTGCGTCCACGACCGGAACCAGGTTCCGATGAATGTCGTTTGCGAGCGCCCGTAGCGGTGTAATATAGATCGCACAGACCGAGTTAGGTAGTTGGCCCGCAAACGCTCTTTCCGCTAATCCAGACAGCGGCCCGAGAAAGGCGGCGAATGTCTTTCCGCTTCCGGTCGGAGCAAGAATGAGAGTGTTTTCGCCGGTAAGTGTGTGTGGCAGGGCAGCCCGCTGGATCTCGCTGAGCGTTGGATACGTATCACGGAACCACGCGGCCAGTGCCGGTTGCAGTCGCTTCAGCAACGTCTCAGTTGCGCTGTTCTTAGTTGAGGGTTGCTTGGTAGAGCGCTTCAACCCTGGCAAGGTCATCGCAATCCTCCGGCCGTTTATCTTGACGCCAACGCAAGATGCGCGGGAACCGCAGCGCATAGCCGCTCTTGTGCCGCGGGCTCTTCTGCACGCCATCGAAGGCTACTTCAAGAACTACTTCTGGACGGACCAGCATCACGCGGCCAAAGTGGTCCAGAGAAGCCCCGCGCAGAATTTTCGTCAGCTGCTTGATCTCCGTGTCAGTCAAGCCCGAGTAAGCCTTGCCCACATTGACGAACCCGTCGCCTGCCCGCACCGCGAATGTGTAATCAGAGAACACTGTCGCTCGTCGACCATTGCCTTGTTCCGCAGCTGTGATCACTACGTCAAGAGTTCCGTAGGGACGCTTCACTTTGTACCAGGTGCCGCTCCTCCGTCCGGGTTCATAGGCACTCCCCCGCTTCTTAAGAATCAGACCTTCGTTGCCTCGTGCGCGAGCTTCGCAAAACAGCCGGTCAATATCGTCATGCGTTTGCGCGCCTGTCTGCGGTGAGAGCAGTAACGGTTCTGAATGTCCTCCGAGAGTTTCGGCCAGCAGTCGTCGTCGCTCTTCGAACGGCTCCGACAGAACCAGCTGATCATTTCGCAGCAGCAGGTCGTAGGCCATAAAGACGACTGGGATCTCCGCCATCAAGGTCGCGCGAACTTTCTTACGCGCAATTCGCTGCTGCATCACATTAAAGTTCAGCGCCCGCCCATCTCGCCAGGCGAGCAACTCGCCATCGAGAAGCCCGTTCCCGGTCAGCTTTGACGCTGCGGCTACGACTTCCGGAAATGCTGTTGTGACCTCTTCCATTCCGCGCGAATAGATCTGAACGTGCCCCGAGTCGAAGTGGATCTGCGAGCGGATGCCGTCGTACTTGTCTTCGACCAAAAACTCATTTGGATCGGCCAGGTCCTGCAATCGCTCGAGCGGTTTCGCCAGCATGAAGTCCATCGGGTGAAACAGCCGCGCCTCAATGGATTCCAATTCTCCGTGTCGAGCAGCAATCGCGACCCGCGCCAAATCGCCCAACCGATTATTGGCATCTCTGACTGCAGAGTGGGGAATGCCGCAGGCGGCGGCCACTGCTTCTTCCACCATCTTGCCCATCAGTCCTATCCGCAACCCGCGGGTGATCGTCTTGACGAAATATTTGAGAGCGATCGGCCGATAGGTCCTGAACGTAGAAATCAGAATCTCTAACTTTCGAGCGGTTAACCGCGTCCGAAACAACGTCTGATAGATCTGATTTGCTTCGCGCAGGCTCATCGGCTTCTCTTCGGTATGTCCCCCGATTAGGAGCCCGGTTGTCTCGCCGCCGTCGCCTACTTCCGTGTAACAGATCCGCAGCGTCTCCGCATCCCAACCAGTAGCGGCTAATAACGCATCCCGTAGAAGGCTGTAGCCAACGGACAGCTTTACTGTCTCCTCACGGGCAAACAAACTGGTTGTTGCGATGTCTTCTGCGACAGGA
This sequence comes from Bryobacteraceae bacterium, assembly GCA_965214005.1. Classification (GTDB taxonomy): domain Bacteria; phylum Acidobacteriota; class Terriglobia; order Bryobacterales; family Bryobacteraceae; genus Bog-105. Next base: position 4,186,314 of record CBDCAQ010000014.1, on the reverse strand, counting down.
CCCGAACTAAGGAATCGGACGGCCAGCACAAGATCGTCATCGTTTAAGGTCTTCAAATATCCGGCCAGGATCGAGATCTTCTTCAGCCGACTGCCGTACTTAACGATCTGTTCGCATACCGCGGCAAACTGATCCATCAGCCTTCCGCGTCCTCTACGCTTGTCCTTGCACTCGCTCGGTGTGGCGCGAAGGCCTGATATCCACGGTCATTCAGGATCTTCGAGAACGGAGCGGTATATCCGTGGACAACATCGATGTGCTTTGCTCCGCTCTCGGCCACCATCTCGAGTAACTCGTCAAAGTCGGCATGATCGGAGTAGGGAATCAACTCCTGAGCATTCCTTCGTGTGCGAGCGTTGTCCAGCGCTGCCCAACCCGACACGTATGCCAGCCGAACATTTTTGCCGCTCGCTTCTAACGCTGAACCATGCGTCGGCACGACCACTAGCGCTTTGCCGGCTGTCGATTGTGCATCGTAGGGCTCCCACCCAGCGAAACTGTATCCATGCCGTTCGTACTCAGGAATAAACCTAGCAATCGCTCCATGCACTCCAGTCGTGATGCCAGCCTCGCACAGCACCTGCACAATTTCTTGCCCACGACCGAGCGGATAACCGACGAACGCGGGCACAGCGCCTTCTGACAGACGTTCGCGGGCAAAGTTGATGATGCGCTCACGGCCCGCTTCACGGCTTAACAAGCGATAGATCGGCAGCCCAAAGGTGGATTCGATAATAAGCCGGTCACAAGGAACTAGTTGCGTGGTCTCAGCACAGAGCGGAGGTCGGAGTTTGATGTCGCCCGTATACACGAGTCTCTGGCCGCGATATTCGATCAGCAATTGAGCTGCACCGAGAATGTGACCAGCCGGAAAAGAAGTCAGCTGAGCGCCATGCCACTCCATCGATTCGCCGTACTCTAATGGACACAGATTTGGCTCGTCCTCATTCGGCATCAGGGACAAACGCATTCGATAGAATCGTAGGGTCGTTGACGTGCCGATTGCTTTGCCGTGACACCCCCGAGCGTGATCGCTGTGGCCGTGCGAAATCCAGGTTGCAGCACACGGATCGGTGCTGTCCAACCACAGATCAATTTCGGGCAGATAAAATCCTGCTTCGCTGAACTCTACCTGCATAAGGCCCTAGGCGTGCGACGTTTAGTATGAAGAGACAACAGCAAGGCTTTGTTATTTACACTGAACACGCCAGTGTGTGGAGCTAAAAATGAATGCAGAACGCTCCGTTCCTCATCCTACCTGTAAGTGATCTCAACGACCAATGAACCCCGGTGGATGGGCCTGGCGCTGTTGTTCGCTGGCCTTATGGATCTCATATGGGCCATGTTATGTCTTATTTGTCCCACCTATGTTTTCGAGTGGGGACATCTACAACCTCCTACATATCTGGAATTCTGGACTGCCTTGGCCATCATCACTGGCGTACTCGGCACGGGCTACATTGCCGCATCGGGCAGTCCCGTTTCGCGTTGGGTAATTGTCCTGGTTGGATTCCTGGGCAAGCTACTGCTGTCAGTTGTCTATGTGACGGCCGTCATCGATGGTCGATTCACAATCACATTTGGCGGATTGCTAATCGCGAAAGATTTGGTGTGGATAGCGCCGTTTGGGTTGATTTTGGCTGAGGTCTATCACCGGTTTATCGGACGAGAACCAATTGTTTCTCCGGACATCCAGCGGCTGGCATTGAGTATAAGGACCAATCGCGGGGAATCTCTGCTGGCCATGTCGGAGGAGCAGCCGCTGCTGCTTGTGTTCCTTCGTTACCTGGGATGTCCGTTCTGCCGCGAATCGCTTGCCGATATTGCTCGTCAGCGAAACACAATCGAAAGTGAAGGATGTCAGATCGTGTTCGTGCACATGGAGCCCGATCAGTTTACTCATGACTTCTTGATGAAGCAGGGGCTAAGCGACATTCCTCGTGTTCATGACATAAGCCGGTCGCTGTACCGAGCGTTTGGGCTTCAGCGGGGAAGTCTATGGCGCTTGATCGGGCCTCTTGTGTGGGCTCGCGGAATCAGCGCGGCTTTTCTTAAGCGAAACGGAATTGGCTGGTTTACGGCTGACCCATTTCAATTGCCTGGGGTCTTTTACCTCTATCACGGCGAAGTGCTTCACGGTTTTCGACATCGCTTTTCAAAGGACCGGCCTAATTACGCGGGCCTTGCCTCACTTGAATTAGGCGACCTGCCCGGCCTTACTTAACAAAAAGCCTGCAGAAGCGGTCTAGAAAATCGCGTATTTCCGATGCAGGGCTAACAGTACCGTTCACCATCACTGAGAATGCCAGCCAATGGGCAGGCCGCTGTTCGATATACCCGCTCAGTGTATTCACGTGCGAGTACGATCCCGTTTTCGCGTGAACGACCGACGCGTTCTCAATACCTTTGAAGCGATGTTGCAGGGAGCCATCAACACCGCCGACAGGCAGAGAGGGGAGCCAGTCATTTCGCTCCGGCCTGTTCCACATATATTGCAGCAGTTTGATCGTGGCGACTGGTGAAGTCAGGTCCTGTCGGGCCAATCCGGAGCCGTCCTCCAGGTCTAAGTCTGGGGGCTGAATTCCTGCTTGGAATAAGAAAGTCTGCCGCTGATCTAAACCTGATTGCAACGTGCTTAGGCCTGATTGCACAGTGCCTTGGCCGATAAGTCCAAGTTCCCGGAGAAGCATCTCCGCATGAAGGTTCTGACTAACCTTGTTGACAACTTGAACAGCCTGCCACAACGGTGGTGACTGCCTGGTTGCGAGCACAGTTGCGGCAGACGAATTTTGCTTTCCATAGAAGCTGTGAGGTTCGCCAAGAACGTTGATGCCCTTGTCTCGAAGGACATCAATCAGTGCCTCGGCCGCAAAGAGTGCGGGATCGTCGATGGCCACATCTTCGCGCCAATCCGTTGGGCCAGTTCCGACTAGACCCGTGACAACCAATTCGTTCGACCCTGGCCATCGAGTCAGCGAAACTCTGCTTTCCTTCTCTGCCACTGTGAGGGCTTCGTTGACGATTACAAAGTGGCTTGTGGGGGGCTCGAGTGATAGGGCTGCAAGATCGCCTGGCTTCGTAGGGTGTAGAACGAGTGTCACTGAGTTATCGTTGATCGCGAGCGATGTGACCGGCGCACCGTAGCTGTAGTTCGAATCGTCAATAGTCCAGCCATCTGGATAGCGTTCATCCGCGTAACGGCCGGATACGCCTGTGACATCGCCTGTAATCAGTTTGATTCCTCGAGCCACGATTTGGTCAGCTAGAGCCGAAATCGGAGCGAACGGGTCAGTGATGGTCGGCGCAACTTCATCATCTTTTTGTGCTTCGTAGGGCAGCTTTCGTCCTGATAGGTTGGGGTCGCCGCCCCCGACAAACTGGAGATTACCGAGGCTCGCCTGTCCAGGTTTCCACGGTCCTTGTGTCGTCAGCTGTGTCTCCCAGGAATATTGCGGACCGAGCCGGACCAGGGCTGCCGCCGTGGTGTAGAGTTTTGTATTCGATGCAGGTGCAAAAAAGTGACCGGCGGCGCTTTCGACTAATATCTGGCCTGATTGCAGATCGACAACCTGGAATCCGAGGTTACCTTGCTTCAAGGCCGGGGTCGCCTCAATGAGTTTTTGAACTGCTTCGGCGTATCCGATTGGGGACTCTGCGGCTGCCGTCGGAACGATTGAAGTGGCCAGCAGAAGAAGGCCGAAAAGGGCCGCAGAAGTCCGTGTAAAAAAAATCAGATTTACTCCCCTACAGGCTGTTGACAGCGGAAGAAAGCAATCCTAACATGGAGTTATCACTGAGAAAGGAGGTGGTCCAGTCTAATGAATTCTGGTAGTGACTGTAGCATACATCCCACGCGCGAGGTGGCCGACTCTTAAAGTCGCCGTCCGTACGTTCAGGTTTCGTTTCAGTGACGAAGCCGCTGTTCCTGTGGAACGGCTGCCGTCGCGCGTTACGTAGCTAGAGTAGTAAAACAGGCCCCACAATGAGCTCTAAGCAGCCTATTGTGGGGTTTTGTATGCTAATCTGAGATTTAACTCCCTCTGTTTGAAAGGACTTTCATACCATGAAAGCAGGAATTCATCCCGCCTACGAGCCCGTTAACGTTGTTTGCGCCTGCGGCTCCAAGTTCGCCACACGTTCAACTCACAAAGGTGACCTGCGTGTTGAAATTTGTTCCGCTTGCCACCCGTTCTTCACGGGCAAGCAGAAGCTGATTGACACTGAAGGCCGCGTTGACCGATTCCAGAAGAAGTTTGCGAAGGCTCGCGAGATGCAGGCCGCCAAGAAAGCTTCCGTTGACGCTAAGGCTGCGGCGAAGAAGGTCAACTAGTAGAAGCAATAAGCAGTTTAGGTTCAACAAAGCCCGGCTGGTCCTGAGTGATCAGCCGGGCTTTTTTGCGTAACAAGCCTCGTTCTGATCGTATTACGCGCAGGCTTGCATGTGATGGGAACACATGTCATGTTTCCCCTAATACAGGCAGGGCGGCGGACACAGCTTGGGTTCAAGCGGCGAGAGGTGCAATTTTTCGGTTGTCAAAGAACGTGGTGGAAGGGCCAAAAACACGCGTCGGCGTGTCTCAAAACATAGGAAGTCTAAGCAGCAGTTGCGAACTGGTCGAGGATCGTCGGAGGTTGCGCAGCGGGCTGCGGAACGAACCCAATCTGGGGTGAGGCGGCCAGTGATTTGGTCTGTTCGGATTCGAGCTTTTGCAGCCGAGTGTGTTGCATTTTGAGCCTGAGTCGCGCGGATTCGATACGGAGCTCGGCGAGTTGCTGCTTTTGAGCTTCGGCTACCTTTTGCAGTTCCGACTTGGTGCGCGTGGCTCGCAGCTTCAGAAGATCGTTGAGGATTCGGTGGAAAACGCGATCGTGGTGAGCCTGATACCGCATGTAGAGGGGGAGCTCTACTGGATCGATGACGCCGGTGGCTCGGAGACAGAAATCCTGATCAGCCTGGGCGCGATTGCGGAGCCACCAAGCCTCGGCGAGAGTTCTGACGAGCATGGATTCGGTGATCGTTTGCGGCTGGTGCTCGTCGATCAAGGCCGCTTCTAAGTTTTCGAATTCCTCTTCGCTCGCGCCGTGAATGATTTTGAAGACAGTGCCAGCGAGGCCGTGAACGAGCGGTTTTGAGACGAGGCCTCTTTGCCTTCGGGCGTGCGGGGCCGGTGGAGTGCTGGGCATTGGCGTAGTTGGCCATGATCTGTTCTTTGGTAACCATTGATTTTTCCTTAGAAAAAGAAAAGCCACCCCGGGAGGTGGCTGCTGAAAACGACAAAGCCACTGGGAAAGACGGCGGTGGCGGGAGGAGACGGAAGACAGGTCTCCTTGAGAAACCCTACAAGAGGTGTCAAGCGGAAAAAGCTGCAAAGCCGGTTTTTACCAGGTAAAAGCCAGTTTTATTTGGGGTTGAGGCTTGTGACTGGGTTTTGGGAGAGGGCGAAAAAGGGAGTGTGGAGCCGAAACCGGCTGGCGGGCAGGGTGTTACGGGAGTGGAGGGGTGTCCCCGTCAGGATGATTCGGAGGCTAGGATGCTGACATCGGCGTTTCCCAGGATCTATCAAGCGTCGCCGATCTGCAGCTAGCTTCCCGGTGAGCGATGCCGCTCTTGTAGGTGAGAGCTAGGGGATGCTTATTGCCACTTTCCCGAAGTGGCCTCCTTCTGCAAGATGCTTATAGGCGGCTTGCGCCTGATCCATGGGGAACGTAGCGTCGAGAACGGGTTCGATCCTATGGGCGGTGATCGCGGCCGCTGCATCGGCGAGATCAGCCACAGGGCCTGTGTTGTTGCCCTGTAGACGGATGCGCTTTTCCATCACGGGAACCACGCTGATCGAAATCTCCGTCCCAGACAGGAAGCCGATGATGAAGACTGTGCTGTCAAGACCCGCAGCTTCGATCGATTGCGGGAAGGTCGTTGTACCACCTGTCTCTAGCACAAGATCAGCACCTCTTCCTGCTGTCAGGCGAAGCACCTCATCCGCCCACTTGGGAGTGGACTTGTAATTGATGACTTCGTCGGCGCCCAGTTTATGAGCGCGCTCCAATTTCTCGTCAGAGGACGAAGTGACAAGGACACGCGCCCCGTGCGCCTTTGCAAACTGCATTGCAAAAAGCGAGACACCTCCGGTGCCGAGCACTAAGGCTGTCTTGTGGGGTCCCAGTCCGGCGCTGCGAATGGCGCGCCAAGCCGTGGTCGCCGCTATCGGCAGGGTGGCAGCTTCAGCGTCTGATAGATGAGCCGGTGTGTGGACCAGCGAGTGCGCAGGAACCGCCACATACTCCGCGAGGCTGCCAGGAAGATCAATGCCACGACGCGGTCCGCCACCGGCAGTGGGCATCCGACCATCCTGCCAATTGGGAATGAAATGCGGGATGACCCGTTCCCCAACCTTCCAGTCGCTCACCGCTACGCCGATTGCCGCGATCTCGCCCGCCCCGTCTGTAACGGGGATGATCGGAAAATTGTTGAGAGGATACTTGCCGGTAGCGACGGCGATATCGAGATAGTTCAACGAGGCGGCCCGCAGACGAATTAACACATCGCCCGGGCCTAAGACTGGATCGGAGTATGTCCGGGAACGCAGTGCATCCACACGTGGCGCTGCTAGTTCGATAACTTTCATGGTTTGTCAGTTCCCCTCTTGGATGGCAGCGGGTTCTATTCGATTCCACTCACCTTACTAGCCTGCGAATGACCAGTTAGCGATGAGATAGGAACCCTGTGATTTACGGCGATCCCGAATAGGTCGGTGTGTGAGGCCGCAGATGTTGCACCGAGGATAGCTTTTTCATAGCTGAGACCTCACAATCAACAACATGCGTCTCGTGCCGGTTTGCCTGCTGCTCGCAGTGATTGGTGGTCTGCTGTCCCCGTTCCTGCTCACCGCGTGGTTGCGCGAACATCGCGGCGTGGACATTACCGGTACGGTGACCCGGAAGCAGGAAACAGTCTGGCATTCCACGTTCGAGAACGACATCACGCGGTCCGCCATGGTCACTGTCTCGTATTTCCCTCCGGGTAGATCGTGGTCTGCGAATCAGACGGTGACATTACCGTTGGAGCGTTACGACGAAATCAATCGCGGTGATGTCCTCCGAATGCGGTATTTACTCGAGCGGGACCTGCCGGACTACCCACTGCTGCATTCGTTGTACCGATCGGGTTTCTTACCGGTGGCAAGTGTGGACGGGCGGACTATCTTTAGGATCTGGCGGGACCTGCTTGCTGAACTACCGCTGCGCTTAATTTGCGGCGTTACGGCTTTGATTCTTGTACTGTGGCTTTGGTACAAATTGCGGATCCCCGGCGGCGCCTTTGCGATCATGATCTGTTTGGTTGGGGCGATCGGCGCCATAGGTCTTTGGGAGATTCCGCACCCGATGTCTCCGCTGAAAGGAGTGGTCCTCCCAGGGGAAGCAACGGTGCAGAACGAATGGACTATCGATAAAGTGTTTGCCAGTCGGAACTCAACAACAACCTGGAGCTTGGATCGACCCGTTCAATACGTTTCCCTCGAGTTTGTTCCGGAAGGCCGCCGCGAGTCGGTGGTAGCTGCTGACAATATTGACGCGGGGAGCATTCCGAACCTCAAGGTAGGGCAGTCCCTGGCAGTTCAATATGAACAGGCAAATCCAAGGAACGCGAGGCTGGTCGCAGGAACGCGCACTTTTTGGGAAAAGAACTTGCGTGGGCTGGCGATCACCGCTGTGATCTGGATCGTGCTCGGCGGCTTGGCAATTGTGCTCTGGGGAGGCCTCGCCCGTAGGCGGCCCGGTTCCGAAAAAACCGCAACTTCCGCCTAATGAGAAGCCGCACGGTCCTGTCTAGGCGTGCATCCACCGCCAACTCGCCGCAAGCGAGGGCAGGCGATTACCATTCCATAGCTCTATGATCCAGCCGGAGCGGGCGTGAATCATTTCACGGATGATATGGTAATGCATCTCTGCCCGGTACGCTTCCCGAATCGACCCCATTTAGTTCGGTTCGCAAGCGGTTCCTCGCCAAGATGATCATGAGGGAAATCGCAATGAAGAACTTGGATGTGGATGTTCTTTCGCCAACACCTGGCAAGGGTTTGGCTATCGCGCTTTGGACGACACAGATCGTCCTGGCAGTGCTCTTCTTGTTCGCGGGTGTGATGAAGTTCGTGATGCCTATGGAAGAGATGACGAAAAACAGCTCGCTGCCAGGGTCTTTCTTTTACTTCATCGGTGTCATGGAAGTGTTGGGCGGAATTGGTCTCGTCTTTCCTTCGCTACTCCGGATCTTGCCGTTTCTGACCCCGGTCGCGGCCTGTGGGCTTGTGATCATCATGGCAGGAGCAACAGTTATGTCTATACCGATGGGCTGGATTGCACTCTTTCCGTTCTTGGTTGGCATTATGGCGGCGTCCATCGCATATGGCCGCTTCAAGCTCCGACCAATTCAGCCGCGCCGCTGAATGCGTGTCGCGCAAGCCTCAGGCATACGCGCCGTCGTCTCAAGGACTGGACAGGCGTGGAACTTCGTGAGGGAGTGTATCAGGGAACCCAGCGACAAGTATTCATGGCCAGGCCACGCCATGCATTTGACTTACTTGGGCCAGAGAGTTGTTCGTCCAAGTGGGCTCGAATACTGTTCAGGGCGATTAGGTCGTGTGCGATCGGTCAGCGGGTCCCCACTCGCGATGCAGCGCGGGCGGGATTGGCATCTACGTACTCCACCCAGCCGTCCATCATCTCGGCTGTACTTGGTTCGCCCCAGCGGATCGTCTTTGTGGGATCAGGGTTCCAGGGATTGTTGGCGGAGTTATCGAAGTGCGCCGTTACGATCAGGCGATCGCCTTTCCGGGCTTGTACCGGGTCCTTTAACCGGTAAATCTGTTGCCAAGCAAAGCTGTAGTGCGGAACGGACAACAATGTTTCCCGCGAGCCGTCTGCACGCTGCAACTCAAAGCGCATGTCTTTTCCGCGGTAGTGCATGTGCGCCACGTAGCTCATCAAGAGCACATCCTTCTTGAAGGTCGTGCAATTGGAAACCTCCTGATTGCTCTCGCCGGGAGGGATAAGAAAGAGGTAGGCGGATGAGTCGACGCGCCAGAGAGGATGCTCCGGGGGCTTGTCGGCGAAGATGAAGCCGACCTGCGTGCGATCCGTCTGCGCGGTTCCCAAAGTGTTGTTGTAATGAACCTGGAAGCGCAGTTTGGAACCGGCGGGAATGAGCTTGGCCGTCCCCTCCGGATAGGTATCGGGCGCTTTGCCGGGTAAATAGGAACCCAACGGCCCCAAACCATCATTCAAAGCACGCCCGGGCAGGTTGCCGCCGTCTTCGGTGAGGCAACCATTCTGAATGACCGGAGCATCGGCCCGAATGTGGGCCAAACCGAAGTCGTCATTGTATTGATAGTTCTGAATGGGTTTCCCATCGGGCTCGGACAATCTCGGCTTAGACGGCGTATCGATCCACACGTGTGCGTGGTGCACGAGTCGTCGGTTGCCGGGCCGCAATTCGACTGCCTTGACCCAAACGTCTTTGGTGAAATGCGGGTCGACCGTGAAGTAAATGTACTCGTCCGGAACGGCGCGCTTTTCAACCTTGTAATCCTGCCCGATATCGACGATTGCCTCGGGCTTTCCGATCTTCCAGTTGTCATTGAAGGTCGGCTGTGGAGGCAGGTCAGCCGCGTTCCCCTCAGGAGCACCCTGCTTGACCCACTCCGTAACTGTTTCAATTTGGGCGTCGGTCAGCCGCGGATCGTTGGCGAACTTGCCGTAATGGGGATCGGCATACCAAGGGGGCATCTTCCGCAAAACGACCGCCTGCCGCACGGCAGCCGCCCATGGGCGCGCTTCCTTGTATGTGAGCAGCGACATGGGCGCGATATCGTTGGGACGATGGCAACCAACACAGTGCTGGTAAAAAATCGGGGCGACGTCCTTGTCAAAGGTGGGAGCGTTCGCTGGATGACTCGGGGGTACAGTCAAGCCCGGAATACTGAAGCAGAGCAGGGAAAGAGCGGACGAAAATAATCTTTTTCGCATAGCACCCGCTCCTGTGATAACACAATGCGGTGCTTCTCGTACGGCATACTTTACCCGTCGCTTCTTCATGGATCTCCACTCATTGAGTCAAATATGTGTTGTCCAAGGTGCCGCTGATCCTCATGATTAATGATTACGATCACTCAGTCACAATCCGCTCAGCCCACTCGATCAGCGAGACGAAGACTGCGGGGCTGCCGAACTTCGCACTCCAGGCCTCTAGATCGGCTTCCGTGACCCCACGGGCCCGGGAACAGGATCCTCAAGAGAAAACAGGAATGTGTTTCGTCACAACTTTTTGGCGTAACTCATCCAGGGGCGGCCAACCAATGGGGAATATAGCTGCGGCGGTAGCCTTCCGCATGAGGTATGTTGCCTCGCCCGTTAGAAAAATCTGAACTTCGTGCCCTGCGTTGGACAACGCGAGTGCGTGAGCAAACGGAAAAGACGCTCGAGTAGGGTCATCAGATCCCCAGGAGCTTCTCATCAGAATTTTGAGGCTCTTGGGAGATGCCGGAGACTGCGCGTCGGCTGAACCCGATGCGAGTAGGCGAAGACCAAACGCCTGGGAGAGACTTGAAAGAAGACGTCGCCGAATCATGTTCCCCAACTGAGTACAGAAAAGAGTATATCCGCAACAAAAGTGACCTTCAGTGATCCGTCAATCACTCCAATTTCCCGGTTTTCTCGATCCGTTCAGCATTCAGATAAGGCCTGAGAGCTTTCGGGATAAGCACGCTGCCGTCGGCTTGCTGATAATTCTCGACCACGGCGACCCAAGTGCGACCGATGGCGAGCGCGCTGCCGTTTAGGGTGTGCACGGGCTCTGATTTCGATTTGCCGCTCTTCATCCTGATTTGGGCTCGGCGGGCCTGGAAGGCCTCAAAGTTAGAACAAGAAGAAATCTCTTTGTACGCGTTCTGGCCGGGGAGCCACACTTCGATGTCGTAAGTCTTGGCAGCACTGAAGCCCATGTCTCCCGTGCAAAGGACCACGGTGCGATAAGGAAGCTCCAAGAGTTGCAGGACGTGCTCGGCGTCGCGGGTCAGCTTTTCGAGTTCCTCATAGCTCTGTTCCGGCCGAGTGAACTTAACCAACTCCACCTTTTGAAACTGATGTTGGCGAATGATGCCGCGCACATCGCGACCGTAGGAGCCGGCTTCGCTGCGGAAACATGGCGTGTAAGCGCACAGTGAAATTGGCAGGTCGTCACTGTCCAGAGTCTCGTCGCGAAAGATGTTCGTCACTGGCACTTCCGCTGTTGGCGCGAGCCAAAGATCGTGCCCTTCGCATTTGAACAAATCTTCGGCAAATTTGGGGAGTTGGCCTGTCCCGTAGAGACTAGCTGAGTTGACCAGGAAGGGCGGCAAAACTTCACGGTAACCATGTTCCCGACCGTGAAGGTCGAGCATGAAGTTGACCAGGGCGCGCTCCAACTTGGCACCTAAATCCCAATAAACTGCAAACCGCGATCCGGTCACCTTCGCCGCACGCTCCAGGTCCAAGATGCCGAGCTCTGATCCAAGATCCCAGTGAGGCTTGGGCTGAAATGGCATGGCCGCCGGTGTACCCCAGCGCCGTACTTCGACGTTATCGTGCTCGGTTGTGCCGGGGGGAACGCTCTCGTGGGGAAGATTGGGAATGCGCGCGAGCAAGTCGCGGAACTCGGAATCTAAGGCAGTTGCTTGGTCCTCTAAAAGGCCAATGCGTTCGCCGGCAGCCCGAACCTCCTGTTGACGTTCGGCTGTGTCAGTACCTTCTTTGCGCAATTTGCCGATCTCAGCAGTAGCCTTATTGCGCTCTGCTTTCAGGGTTTCCGACTCGGTGAGGATTCGCCGCCGTTGCTGATCGAGCCCCTCGAAGTGAGCAGTGTCAAGAGCAAAACCGCGTTGTTCGAGGCGAGGCTGAATGGTCTCGAGGTTGTTGCGGAAGAATGTGAGGTCGTGCATTCTTTGAGCTGGCTACGAACGCGTCAGCTGCCTAAGAACGCGAAGCGATCTCTGTCCAGGTCTGTCCATCGGGCACGCCGGTGTAGTCGGCGCGTGGGCGAATCAACCGATTGTTTTTGTACTGTTCAAGAATGTGGGCGGTCCAACCGGACATGCGACTCACGGCGAAGATCGGCGTGAACAGATCGACGGGAATGCCAAGCGAATAATAAGTTGAAGCAGAGTAGAAATCGACGTTGGCGTTTAGCTTCTTAAGATCGTGAACCGTCTTTTCAACACAGATTGATTTTTCGTAGAGATCTGAGTGTCCAGTGCGTTTACCGAGTTCCTCGCTGAGCTTTTTGAGGTGAATGGCCCTAGGGTCGAGCACGCGATAAACACGGTGTCCAAAGCCGGAGATCTTCTTCTTGGCGTGGAGATCGGCCTTCACCTTAGCGGCCGCGTCGTCGGCACTCCCAACCGCCAGGAGCAACTGGATCACGTCTTCATTTGCGCCACCATGAAGAGGCCCTTTCAGCGCTCCAATCGCCGAGGTGACAGCAGAATAGATGTCAGAAAGAGTTGCGGCCGTAACTCGAGCAGCAAATGTAGAGGCATTCAATTCGTGGTCGGCGTGAAGGGTGAGCGCTACGTCGAAGACACGCTCCATCACTTCGTCGGGCTTCTTGCCGGTCAATGTATATAGGAAGTTGGCAGCATAGCCTAGAGATGGATCACCAGCGACTACCTCCTTGCCTTTACGCAGCCGGTCATAGCTGGTGACGATCGTGGAAACACGCGCCATCAACTTGACAGCTTTTTGAACGTTCGCTTCGGGCGAGTTGTCGCGGGCTTGCGGATCGTAGAGGCTAAGGGCCGACACTGCGGTGCGCAGAACATCCATGGGCAACGCGCCCTGAGGGGAAGACTTCAGAAACGCGGTGACTTCGGGGGGCAGTTCGCGCTCTTTTACGAGGGATTCTTTGAGCGCGGCCAATTCTGCTCTTGTTGGCAATTTGCCGTTCCAGAGCAGGTAAATCACTTCCTCAAACGTGGCGTGGTCAGCGAGGGTATGAATGTTGTAGCCGTAATAGCTGAGTACGCCTTCCTCGCCGTCGATGAAACAAATATTGGAGGTCGTGGCAACTATTCCCTCGAGTCCTGCTCCTGCGATCGCCATGTCGTCCTTGCGTTCTCCCGCTTTGATTCTATATAACCGGTTCGGCTGGGTTATGCACCAAGCGTTTTACGGGCTCTTTAGTTCTGTGGAGTGAGCCAAACTAATCCAGCAAGCAAGGCTCAGGAGATAATGTGTAGCTGGTGCCGTACTCTCAGGGACAGATGATTGCTAACGCCCAGCCAACATTCGGCGGGTCGGATTTTGATCGCGACTTACTGTTGCGAGCGTTTCGGACGATGTGTCTTTCGCGATCGCTGGACGACCGCGAGATACTGTTGAAACGGCAAAACAAGATCTATTTTCAAGTGAGTGCGGCGGGTCACGAGGCGGTTCAAACTGCAGCGGGAATGGTGCTTCGACCAGGTCACGATTGGTTTTTTCCCTATTACCGTGATCGTGCTCTGTGTTTGGCCCTCGGTGTCACGGCAGAGGACATGCTGCTTCAAGCAGTGGGGGCGGCTCGTGATCCGGCCTCTGGTGGGCGCCAGATGCCGTCGCATTGGGCATCACCGAAACTCCATATTTTTACGGGTTCTTCGCCGACGGGAACACAGTTCGTGCAGGCTGCTGGATGCGCGCAGGCAAAGCGGTACCTGGACCGGAGCTCGGATGAAATTACTCTGACGTGTACGGGCGAGGGCGCGACGAGTGAAGGTGAGTTCTGGGAATGCATGAATGCCGCCTGTCTCGAACGCTTGCCGTTGCTGGTGCTGGTTGAGGATAACGGCTACGCGATTTCCGTTCCGGTCGAGCGTCAAACTCCGGGAGGAAATATTGCACGTCTGTTGGAAGGGTTTCCAGACTTGCTTCGGCTCGAGGTAGACGGCACTAACTTCATGGATTCCTTCCGAGCCCTAAGCCAAGCGGCCGACTATTGTCGCCGTGGCCATGGACCGGCATTGGTGCGAGCGACGGTCACGCGGCCTTATTCGCACTCGCTGTCAGACGATGAAAGGCTTTATAAATCATCGGCGGAACGGCAGCAAGAAGCTGCACGGGATCCATTGCTTCAGATGCAGGAACTTATATTGCAGGAAGGGCTGCTCGACCAGACAGCCTTGAAGCGCATTGTGAGCGAGATTGACGCCGAGGTTGCTGCAGTGTCAGACCGAGTTGCACACGAGGAACCTCCCGCTAAAGGTTCGGCGTTGCACTTTCTGTATTCAGATAAGGTTGATCCGCAGTCGCCGATGTTTGATGTCGAAGCCTCGCTGCAAGGCGATCCGCGAACCATGGTCGACACCATCAACCAGACACTTGCGGAGGAAATGCGCCGCGATTCACGTGTAATTGTGTTCGGGGAAGATGTGGCCGACTGCAGCCGCGAAGACGTTCTGGCCGAGGTGAAGGGAAAAGGCGGAGTCTTCAAGGCCACTGCGGGGTTGCAGCGCGAGTTCGGTAGCTCCCGTTGCTTCAACACACCCATCGCTGAAGCGGCTATTGTTGGGCGTGCCATTGGTTTGGCCACGCGAGGCCTTAAGCCAATTCCGGAGATCCAATTCTTTGACTACATCTGGCCGGCGATGATGCAGATTCGGGATGAGCTGGCCAACATTCGATGGCGCTCGAACAATGCGTTCTCTTGCCCCATGGTGATCAGAGCGGCCATTGGTGGCTACCTCACGGGTGGGTCGATTTACCACAGCCAATGCGGCGAAGTAACGTTCACGCACATTCCGGGATTGCGGGTGATTTTCCCTTCGAACGCTCTGGATGCCTGTGGTCTATTGCGCACCGCCATTCGTTCCGATGATCCCGTGCTGTTTCTGGAGCACAAACGCTTGTACCGGGAGCCTTACAATCGGTCTCCTCATCCCGGCAAAGACTTCACAATCCCGTTTGGCAAGGCGAAGACGGTAAAGGCCGGCAAGAGCCTGACAGTTGTGACCTATGGGGCATTGGTGCAGAAGTGCCTTCAGGCGGCGTTCCAGGTGGAGCAACACAACGCCAATACGTCGATCGAAGTGATCGACTTGCGGTCGTTATCACCATACGACTGGGAGAGCATTGCCACTTCGGTCAAGAAGACGAATCGAGTGTTGATCGTTCATGAGGACATGCTGTCTTGGGGCTATGGCGCAGAGATTGCGGCCCGCGTTGCCGATGAGCTTTTCAGCTTTCTGGATGCGCCAGTAGGTCGCGTGGCAGCTCTTGATACATGGGTCGGCTACAATCCGCAGCTTGAGGACGAGATTCTGCCACAGGTGCAGGATGTGGTTAGGGAAGCGCAGCGGCTGCTGGCGTTCTAGGCAACAGCTTCGGTACACGCAGGAACGAGAGCACTACTGCACCTAAGAAGGGCGTTACAGCGGTAAGCGCAATCACTACGTAGTACAGCCGGTGATCGGAACAGTAGCCGATCAAAGGCGACAGAACTGCCTGCATGATCCCGAACGAGAAGACTAGGGCCGAGATCGCCATACCTGATCGTTCTGCGCCGAAAATGTCGATTGGTAACGCATACATGTTGACGCTTCCTGCAAGCGCAAAGAAGTAGGACGTTGAGATGATCGCGATGGTCCATGTTGGAGCTGAAGTCGCTAACAGACTCAGCGTGAGAAGCGAGCCGATAGCGCTGATGTAGATGGCTCGACGGCGGGACGTGATTGCACCCTCAGAGCGGCGCATCCAACGCAGTGAGAGCCACCCGCCAAAGAAGCCGCCGAGATTCGATAGCAAAGGCGGGATCGCGATATAGCGGGCCGTTTCGGGTAGAGTCAAGTGCAGAGCTTTGGTCAGATAAATGGTGGTCCAATTACTCCATGTCGAATAGCCGACCATCCAAAGAGAGTTTGCGGCAATCAGGATCAACATGCGGCGATCGATCAGAATGGCCCAGTTACTGGTTCCGCGAGGAACGCTGACTGTAGGATCGTGATGCGCGTAGGCCGGACGGATGGCACGGCTGACTAGAAGCCATATCGGAATCCAAAGCAATCCCAACGCGCCTGTGATGGCGAAGGGAGCTCGCCAGCCATGAGTATGAGCGAAGCCAACCCACAAGGGCAAAAGAATCAAGCCGAGACTGAGTCCGATTTGATTCACAGCCGCACCAAGCGCACGCTCCTGCGGTTTCAGGTAGACGCCGTTCAGCTTGCCGACTGCTGGCACTCCAGCCGATTCACCGATTCCGAGGCCGACGCGACACAAAACGAAGCCTGGAAGTCCGCGCGTAAACGCTGATGCGATTGATGCGAGTGACCACCAGCCGAGTGCAGCCGAAATACCACGGTTAACCCCTGCCTTGTCGAGGAACCAACCAACCAGCGGAGAGCTTGCAGCGTACGCGATAGAGAAGGCGGCAATGATCCATCCGTAACCGGTTGCGTTGATGCCGAGGTCTACCATCACCAAGGGTGCCAAGGCACTTAGTAAGTTTCGATCTAAGTAGTTCAGCGTCGACGAGGAGACAAACACGCCGACAGCGATCCAGCGCAGTTCCGGTCTGGGCAGGGTTGGAGGAAGCGCTTGCGAGGCCTCGGCTTGAATGGCTGAACCCATATAGCTAGGTAGATGTGATGAAGTGTAAAAAGCCGATGCGGAACAGCAGGGAACAGAGTCGACGAAGTCTGTTACGAGGTGCCCTTACAAGTGGCGCCCTGTTGTCTCCCGGAATTGCTACTCTACCAGCAGCCGCGGCCGACGTTAGTGACTGGCATACGACGTCCACCGACCAGAACGCAAGGGCCGGAGCTATCACGGATGTCGGCCAAATCCGTGTCG
Organism: Bryobacteraceae bacterium; assembly: GCA_965214005.1. GTDB lineage: Bacteria > Acidobacteriota > Terriglobia > Bryobacterales > Bryobacteraceae > Bog-105. Next base: position 4,169,460 of record CBDCAQ010000014.1, on the reverse strand, counting down.
GGCACTTTACGGACCGTAGAAGGCCGACTGGTTGCACAGTGCTGCTTTTTGAAATCGGTGCGGTCGCGGGTGTGGACGTAAGGGGAGCCGCGCCGGGGACGCGCGAAACCGACCTGCTGAATCCGGTTAACTCGGTTGAAAAGATACACGCGATCGTATTATCCGGTGGAAGTGCCTTTGGGTTGGATGCCGCTTCTGGTGTCATGCGGTTCCTTGAGGAAAAGAAGATTGGAATCCAACTGGGGCAGGCGATTGTTCCCGTGGTCCCGGCCGCGATCTTGTTCGACCTCCAACTCGGGGATCCGCACATTCACCCCGATCCGCAAGCCGGATACCTGGCTTGCCAAGTGGCCACGGCGTCGTCGCCTGCGGAGGGCTGTGTTGGTGCGGGCGCTGGGGCAACGGTCGGCAAGCTGTTTGGTGGGCAGTTTGCGATGAAGGCTGGCTTGGGAACCGCGAGCGTTAGGGTGGGGAAGACCGGGTTGATTGTGGGGGCGATTGTTGCTGTTAATGCAGTCGGTGATGTATTTGACCGTAAAACGGGAGCAATTCTCGCAGGCGCTCGGAGTGTGGACAACAAGTCGTTCCGCAACACCATGGCCGAGATGATGAACGGGTACTTAGTGGAGGCGAAGGAAGGAACGAATACCGTGATTGGAGTGGTCGCAACCAATGCGACGCTGACGAAATCGCAAGTGACCAAAGTCGCTCAGATGGCGCACGACGGTTTTGCGCGTACGATCAATCCGACACATACTCCCTACGATGGCGACACGATTTTCGCGGCGTCGACCGGAACTTTAAGCGGGGCAGTTCACCTGACAGCGGTAGGTGCAATCGCGGCTGAGGTGATGGCAGAAGCCGTTAACCGAGCTGTTCGAATGGCGACCAGTCTTCCCGGTCTGCCCGCTTTCCGCGACTTTCAGGTCACCCCAGGCTGAGTGGCGCGAGCTTAGCTACTGCTCCCAATTCACTGCACGAGTTGTGATGCCATCGCCGCTGATAAAGACGGTTTCGTTGTGGCTGCGGCCCAAACTAATGAGCTGCAAACGATGAATGCCGATTTTTAGATGGAGCGTCACCGGGGTCGTGCCTACGCTCACACCGTCGACCTTGACGGCAGCGCCCGCGGGTGCGGAAGTAAGCACCATTGTCCCCTCCGGCTTCTTTGGCGGAATGATTTCAAGACGTGAAGACACGGTTGATGAGTTGGGAGCTGGCCTGGGGCGTTCCATCCTTCGCTGAGGTGGAACGAGGGGCGTAGTGGGTTTCTGGGTTGGGACGGAGGGTGTAGCTACTGGAACTTGTGGAGCAGGTGCCAAATGCGGAGTCTCTTGTTTCGGCTCCGGCTGAACTGGCTGGTGCACCTGCGGAGCGGCCCCCTGTTTTACAGCCTGCATAGGGGCTCGCGTCGTTGCAAAGATGATCAAGCCGACAACAGCCAACGCTGCGACTGTGAGCGTGACTGGACGGCTGGAACGGGGGCTGGAAGCGTCGGGCTCTAAGTCGCGGCTTCCGATGGTCGAACGAGTTACTGTGTGACGCGTTACAGGCATTGGCCGCCAGCCGGGACACTGCGATAAGGCGGCAGAAAGATCCTGTAAAAATTCAACGCAGGTGCCAAAATGCGCATCGTCCGAGGTCGCCAGCGCTCTTCTGACCACCAAGTCCACGTTCGTATCAATAGTTTTGTTCAGTCGATCAAGATGAATGGCCTGATCTGGAAGAGAACCGGTGTCGGATAAAAGCGGAGGCGAGCCTGCTAGCAATTGATACACGATTGCGGCCAGCGAGGGTAGATCAGAGTTCCGATCAACGACGGCCCCGTGTCGGCGCCGAGCCGCAGGCGGAGGAACTATATCGGCGGTGTAATCAGCCCAGGTTGTCCCTTCCGTGATCCAAATATCTTGCGCGCTCAGCCCAGAATAGGGAAAAGCGAAGTTGCGGGCCGAATCCAGCGTGCTTGCGACTTGATTCAGTAGATGAAGCAGCACGGCAGGTTTTGGCAGCGTGTCACTACTGTGAAGGCTGTCAAGCGTCGCGCCAGGTCCTTGTTCTAGCTTTCGAGTAGCACGATAAGGGCCGATTCGATCCACGCGTTCACCAAGTATAACTTCGCACTAAGTTGTTGATGCCAGGTGGTTGGTACGATCAAGGTATCCACGATGATTCCTGATGTTATCCAGGAGGGTCTTACCTTCGACGATGTCCTTCTGCAGCCCGCCCATAGCGAAATAAGTCCAGCGGAAGCCGACACAACCACGCACGTCACCCGCAAGATTCAGCTTCGCATTCCACTTGTCAGCGCGGCCATGGATACCGTAACTGAGTCTCACATGGCCATCGCGCTGTCACAGCAGGGCGGCATCGGCGTGATTCATCGGAACATGTCGATTGAAAAGCAGGCCGAAGAAGTTGATCGAGTGAAGCGCAGTGAAAGCGGCATGATTGTTGATCCGGTGACGATTGAGCCCGAACGGAAGATCGCCGAAGCGCTCGAACTGATGAGGAACTATCGCATCTCAGGCGTTCCCGTCACAAAGAACGGCAAACTGGTCGGGATTCTCACCAATCGCGATCTGCGCTTTGAGACTCGTTATGACTTGCCGATCTCAGAGGTGATGACAAAAGAGAACCTCATTACGGTGCCGGTGGGAACTACGCTCGAAGCGGCTCAGAGGATTCTTCATACTCACCGGGTCGAAAAGCTGCTTGTCGTTGACGACAACTTTGTCCTCAAGGGCCTGATTACCGTTAAAGACATCCAGAAAAAGTTGAAATATCCGAATGCAGCAAAGGACGCCCAAGGACGTCTTCGTGTCGGCGCTGCTGTGGGTTCGTCTGGCGATTTCCTGGAACGCGCTCAGGAGTTGGTTGCCAGGAAGGTTGATCTGATTGCTGTCGATTCGGCCCATGGACATAGCAAGCGCGTCATGAATGCTGTGAAGACGCTAAAACATGCTTTGCCGGATCTTGAGCTGATTGCGGGCAATGTCGCTGCTTTCGAGGGCGCTCGAGATCTCATTGCATTGGGTGCGGACGGCATCAAGGTCGGAATCGGCCCCGGATCTATTTGCACCACGCGAGTTGTTAGCGGTGCCGGCGTGCCACAGATAACGGCCATTACCGAGTGTTCTAAAGCGACGCGGGACGCTGGAATTCCTTTGATTTCAGATGGCGGCGTGAAGTTCTCCGGCGACGTGACGAAAGCGATTGCAGCGGGTGCTGACGCCGTTATGATTGGTAGTTTGTTCGCCGGAACAGACGAGAGCCCGGGCGAGACGATTCTTTATCAAGGCCGTACTTTCAAGAGCTATCGCGGAATGGGTTCCATGGGCGCTATGTCGCAAGGCGGTTCCGAACGGTACTCCCAGGAAGCGAATGGCAAGCTCGTGCCAGAAGGCATCGAAGGACGCGTTCCGTACAAAGGGCCCGTTTCAGATCTTGCTTATCAATTGGTCGGCGGTCTTCGGTCCGGCATGGGCTACTGCGGCTGTGCCACGATTCAAGACCTTCAATTGCGAGCCAAATTTCTCCGTGTAAGCGCGGCAGGTCTTCGCGAGGGCCACGTTCACGACGTCATTATCACGAAGGAAGCACCGAACTATCGCCTTGAATAGCAGAGACGATCGTTATTGGGTTGCTGCTTACGTTGTAATGTTGGCGCTGATGCTGGGCAGCATTCTTATGCTGCCGCTATTAGCCAACCAGGATGGTCCACTACACGTTTTCTACGCCCACGTTTTCCAGCAACTGTTGAGCGGTCATTCGCAGTTTGCATCTTTCTACGCGGTACGGAGCGTATTTCCACCGTACTCGTTGCACCTCTACTTGATCATTCTGTTGACCCGGGTTCTTGAGCCTGTTCTGACGGAGCGAGTTGTTGCGTGCCTCGAAGTTCTTTGGGTGGTGGTCGGCTTCGCGCGGCTAATTCGTGCCCTAAACAAGGAAAGTCTCTATGCGGCCTTTCTGGTCCTTCCGTTTGCTGCGGGCTGGACTGTCTACATGGGCTTCTCGAATTTCACGTTCGGCCTGGGTTCATTTCTCTTTGCCGTTGGATACTGGCTCGATCACGAAGCGCATCTAAACTGGCGCGACATCGCCGTGTGCTCCGGTCTAGTGTTCGTGCTGGCGGCAATGCATCCCGTTACTCTGTTCTTCTTCTTTACTTTCACGCTGGTCAACTTCCTGGTTCAAGGCGGTCATTTTCTCATGCAGGTACGAGGCAAATCGCTGTTTTCGAACCTAATCGCCTTTGTCCGCGCCCGTATGGCCTCAGTCACATTTCTTATCACTGCCGGGATCATCGTTGCCATTTGGATGCGCAACTTCGTCGACCCGGACAGTACGCACGTCGTGCGGCCTTCGCACTACGAACAGTTCCAGCGATTCTTGTCGCTCGTCTCACTGAACGAAATCTCGCCGTTTACCGTTCACTGGAAGACGTATAGCGTTCCGCTAGCTGCAGTATTCGGCATAGCTCTTCTTCTCGCTATTCGGGGTACATGGCTGCGTCGGACGGAGCCTAAAGTTGTTGCGCTGTGCTTGATGACGTTATTCCTGCTCGCGGGATTTTTCATCATCCCTCAGCAGTTCAATCGGTCTTTCTACGCCAACACTCGGTTCTCCATCAGTGCACTGTTTCTAATTTTGGCGATGGCTGGTTTGGCCAGCATCCCCCGGAATCTTTGGAAGATTGTATCTGTTTTCGTGGTTGCTGCCGCTTTGCTAGTCACCGTTCTGCAGCGACGGCAGAATCTGCAAAATGTATCTCGCGTGGATGCCGGTTTGCGGGCACCCTTGCTCAAGGCTGCCTCTCGTGTCGAGGTAATTAAGTTTGGTGGATATCGACCTCGCTACCCGTTGCGTTACGATCCTGCTATTTGGGCCGTTGCCTATTGGTGTAGCCGCAGTGACGCCGTCCTAATTGACAGGCCGTGGATGGACCTTCCAATCTATCCCATAAAAGGCGCTCACGATGAACAGCCGATCGGCGAGTACGAGCTTGGCTCAGGCGTTCGCAAAGCAATCCTTGATCAAGATGCTGCTCTACCGTTCGAACCCGATGGCCTCATGTTGCAACGCACACCTGGAAATCAGGCGATTGAAGCTGATACGCTTCAGTCCCTCACGCACCGGTTTGGCTTTCAGTTAGTATCTGACGCGGACCGGGAGGTTGTGCTATTAGCTAAGCCACGATCATTGCGCTGAGCACGTCGTGTCTATCGCTTTTTCTTCTTGTATGCACCACCTTGAACAACCTACGTTCTTAATGTGTCCACCGACCCTGTATGAGGTCGATTACGTAATAAATCCATGGATGGACGGAAACGTACATGGCGCCTCACGTGAGCGTGCAGAAGAGCAGTGGACTAATCTTCGTAACGCGCTTTCGGCTGTCGCCCGTGTCATTCTGATCAACCCCGAACCAGGTTCACCTGATATGGTGTTCACCGCCAACGCTGGACTCGTCCGAAACAATATTGCTGTGTTGAGCAGCTTCTTCTGTCCTGAACGACAGGGCGAAGAAGAACACTTCAGAACTTGGTTTCAACAAGCGGGGCTTTCGCTTGAAGAGCTTCGTCGCGAGACTCCATTTGAGGGTGAGGGTGACGCTCTGTTCGACGCTGATGGATCTCGGCTCTGGGCTGGTTATGGTTTCCGTTCATCCGCTGAGGCCCATGGCCGTCTTCGGCAAGCTTGGGGCGCTCCCGTCATCTCGCTCAAGCTCATCGATCCGCGCTTCTACCATCTCGATACTTGCTTTTGCCCGCTATTCGCCGGCTATGTTCTTTATTTTCCGGCTGCCTTCGATGCAGAATCGCTGACCAAGATTGAATCAGGGCATCCGCCGCATAAGCTCATTCCGGTTGATGAAGCCGACGCAGTCCACTTTGCCTGTAACGCCGTGAACGTTGGGCGCACAGTTATCTTGAATCAGGCGAGCCAATCACTGCGGGCCAAACTTGAGGCCGCTGGATTTAGCGTAGTTCAGGTCGAGTTGACTGAATTTTTGAAAGCGGGTGGAGCCGCGAAATGCTTGACGCTACGGTTGAGCGAGCTGAGCGTTACTCACCAGGACGCAAGCCGCGGTTAGCTAGCTTCTAGATCGGTACCCGCTGACAAGTTAGGCCCTTAGGGCAGGGTGTTTGGCCTGGCGTTCTTATTCCTTGCGCGGAATACGCTCCCGATGACGGCAGAACCCGCTGCTCAGAGCGTCTAAATATATGCTTTCAACGTCAGGGAAACTGTCTTGCTCCTGCCTTGATGGTTCACCCGCACTGAGAGAACCGTGCCAGCGGCCGCGTCGAACAGATCGTGCCACTGATCGCTCGTTAGGCTCTGCCTATCCGTTCCCAGGACTTCATCTCCGGTCATAATTTCCGCGTTTGCGGCAGGCGAGTTTGGATACACGAATAGCACCTTGGCATACCTACCGCGAGTGTCTAACACAAGGCCGGAATGATCATCCAACTCGGGTTTGTGGAACCACTTATTCGGCTGCAGGTACACGGATTTGTGCGGAACGTCGTAAATCCACCTGAACTCCCGTAGGATTGGCGCTCCGATGTTGCCGTCCACATCGCCCGCCGCGACTCCGGACTCATCAAGAGAGAGGTCTGTGAGAGGCGATTCTATCTTGAAGCCTCCGATTTCCAGAAAGGGTGTCCGCGTCACCATGGCCCGGGTCAGGCCGCCGAATCCGTAGCCCGTCACGGCTTCAGTGTTGGATTTTAATTGGTACGTCGTGATGAATCTCCGGAAAAGGACTAGCGCACTGTTCTCGTTTCCGGAGTCGAGCTCGAGCAGTGCGCTATGGCCGTAGGCGAGGGCAGGAATAAGAATGAAGTTGCCGCGCAAAGTAATCGATAGCCGGACGGCGGGACCGCTATAGGTATAGGTGGCAGGGTCGTAGAAATCAAGTCTGCCCTGTTCATAATCAATCTCGATCACCAAGTTGGACAAGAATTGCCAGCCAAGAAATCCGACAGGGCCTCCGGTTGTAAACGGGCCGCCACCGATGACTGTCACCTCGCTGTGGGGCATGGTGATGGTCTTGGAGCTGGTAAAATCGCCCAAAGTGATGGAGTCAAGCACGGCAGAGGACGTCTCTACCACCCCCCCGAACGTGTTGATCCGTTGGTTTCCGCTCGCCGGAACACCAAGTTGATTCGCGAGGTCGAGTGAAATGATGTTGATTGAACCTGTGTCAAAGACAAACGGGTATGGACCTTTTCCATTGACTTTGATCTCGACGACGATTCGGCCCTGATCGCCTCCGCTGAACCTTGCCGAAGCGATTGGTCCGGCGGCATAAGAGTCAGTTGTGGTCGCAATCAGTAGGCAAATGACCAGATGGAGGAGGCGCATAGTCTCGCGATTATATCCGCCGCGTTTGGGTCAAACCGAACGGGATGCGAACAGGCGAATCGGATTCATCAGAGCGTTTCTGGCCCTCATGTCAAATCCGCAAATCGCCGGGAACCACGCAAATGAGTAGTCGCCCAGGATTTAGGAATCTAGGTGATGCTGCCGAGCCGACCGCGAGGACGAAACCCCTATTTTAAAGCTTGTCGGGCACTCCCGTCGAAAGGGAGCGCCCGACTCTGAGACAACTGACTGAACGGACTAGCTCGCGAGAGCCAGGTTCCGTACTTGCAGCCCCGGTATTACGATCTCCAGAACTTGCTCGACGCGTTCAACGAAAAAGAACTGCATCTCTTGCCTGACATGATCCGGCAAGTCTCGCAAGTCCTTCTTGTTGCCTTGCGGCAAAATCACTCGCGTGATGCCGGCTCTTCGAGCAGCCAGCACCTTCTCCTTCATCCCGCCGATCGGCAACACCAAGCCGGTTAGAGTAACTTCACCCGTCATAGCCGTGTCATTGCGTGCAGGCAACTTGGTGTAAACCGAAGCCATTGCCGTCGTCATCGTTACACCTGCAGACGGACCATCTTTAGGGATCGCGCCTGCCGGTACGTGTACGTGTACACCGTTATCCTTAATAATCGCTGGGTCGATGCCGAACTCCTCCGCGTGCGCCCAGATATAACTCTGAGCCGTCTTAGCGGATTCTTGCATAACCTCGCCCAACTGCCCGGTGAGAGTTAGTCCTTTGCCGCTCGGCAGTAGCGTGCTTTCTATGTAGAGAACATCGCCGCCAGCTTCGGTCCATGCCAATCCGGTCGCGACACCGGCAGGCATGTTCTTCCGCATGGTCTCAGGAAGGAACTGGTCCGGTCCGAGCAACTCCGAAACCTTCTCGCCGTTGACAACAACTTTGTCCAGAGTGCCTTCAGCAAACAACAGAGTCACTTTGCGAGCCACCCGAGCGATAGCGCGTTCCAGCTTACGCAGGCCCGCTTCGCGCGTATATCCGGAAATGATTGACTTTAGGCCATCGTCGGTGAATTCAATCTGCTCGTGCGTCAAGCCCGTCGATTCAAGCTGACGAGGAATCAAGTACCGCCGCGCAATCTGCTGCTTTTCTTCCTCGCTGTAGCCTGAAAGTCTCAGGATCTCCATACGATCCAGCAAGGCTTGGGGAATGGTGTCCAGAGTATTGGCAGTTGTAATGAACAGGACCTTCGATAGGTCGAAGGCCATGTCGAGGTAGTTATCGCGGAACGTTTTGTTCTGCTCCGGATCCAACACCTCCAACAAAGCTGCTGCTGGATCGCCGCGGAAATCGCGACCGAGTTTGTCTACCTCGTCCAGAAGCAGTACTGGGTTTTGAGCCCCGGCCCTTCTCATTGCCTGCAACAGCCGTCCAGCCATAGCACCGATGTAAGTCCTTCGATGCCCACGTAGCTCAGCCTCGTCATGCATGCCACCCAGACTGAAGCGTTCGAACTTGCGGCCTAACGCCCGCGCGATTGATTGTCCCAACGATGTTTTGCCCACGCCGGGAGGTCCAACAAAGCATAGAATCGGAGCCTTCGCATTCGGATTCCGCCTCAATACACTCAGCTGTTCGAGGATGCGTTCTTTAACCTCTTTCAAGCCGAAATGATCGTCGTCCAGAACTTGCCGAGCATGGCCGATGTCTAAGTTGTCGTCCGACAAAGTGTTCCATGGCAGATCAAGGACAAACTCAAGGTACGACCTTGTCACATGATAATCGGGCGCCTGCGTTGGCAGTTTCTCAAGGCGCGCCATCTCCCGATCGAATTCTTTTTTTGCTTCTTCGGGAAGATTCGCTTTGTCGTAACGTTCCTTTAGCAAGTCGAGCTCAGCACGCTCGCCGTCTTTCTCGCCTAATTCTTGCTGAATCGCCCGCAGTTGTTGCCTGAGCAGATATTCACGCTGCTCCTTTGACATCTCGTTGTTGGCCGCACTCGAAATCTTTTGGCGAAGCTCCAACACTTGTAGCTCGTGTGCTAGATACGAGTGCATCAGTCTCAGTGCGTCGACGCGTGTCTCTGCTTCCAGAAGCTTCTGCTCACGCGCAACATCCAGACTGAAAATACTCGCCAGCAGGTATGCCAACTTAAGAGGATCTTCGTTGCCCGCCAGCATTCGAGTCAATTCATTAGCCGAATGCGGCTGGGCTAAAGCTATAGCCTTCGATGCCAGTTCTAGCAGTGCTCCGGACAGAGCTTCAACCTCTGAACCGGTGTCCTCGGGCTGTGACAGGTTACGATACTTCGCCCGAAAATAAGGGCCATCCGATTCCAGCTTAACTACGACTACACGTTCTACGCCCAAAACCAAGATTTCGAGCATGCTCTCACCCTGACGAGAGGACTTGCGGATGACTGCTTTGGTGCCGATCGTATAAAGATCATCCTGCTCGGGTGATTCCGCGTTCGGATCGCGCTGAGCGATTAAGACGATCTCTTTGGCCTCTGTTTGAAGTGCCGCTTCAACGGCCTTCACCGAGTTCTCGCGACCTACCGATAAAGGAAGCAGCAACCCTGGGAACAGGATGGTGTTCTTCAACGGCAGAGCCGGTAGCACACTATTCGTTTGACTTGGCATTCTAATCCTTCCTAAGCCACCTAAAAAAGAAAGAGCCTGGAGTAAGCAGCCTTTGCTAACCCCAGGCTCAGATTTGTTGCTTACTAGTTACTTTGATTCAACAGTCGTAAAAGTGATTCGACCTTGTATGTTGATTGTGAGCAGTACTCGCTTGCCGCCGGCCTGAGACATTAGCTTTTTGAAATCAGCTACGCTGTTCACCGGATGACGATCAACAGCTGTGATTACAGCGCCCTGACCGAGGCCGAGTGAATCAGCTGCCGGGCTTGCCTGATCGACATCACTGACCACTACACCGTGAGTCGATGCGGGAACGCCAACCTGCTGGGCGATCTCCGGAGTCAACGCCTGGACGCTGATTCCGTAAGAGGTTACCTTGGCTGCGGAATCACCTGAGTCGTCCTGATCATCGTTCGATTCCTTTTTGTCAGGCTGGTCGAAGTCAACCGAGGTCGGACGAGTACCGAGCTTGACGCTCACCTTCATCGGCTTGCCGTCGCGCATCACATCAAGGTTGGCAACACTACCTGGAGTGTGCGACGTGACTTTCATAGTCAGATCCGACGAGTCCAGCACTTGCTGACCATCTATAGCCGTAATCACGTCACCGCTTTTCAGGCCGGCCTTCTCGCCCGGAGCGCCTGGGGTAATATCACCGACGATGGCGCCCTTGGTGTCCTTCAGACCGAACGACTCAACTAGATCGGGTCGGACCGCTTGCAATGTAACACCCATGTAACCGCGCGAAACCTTCCCGCTTTTCACAAGCTGATCCATGACTTGCTTAGCCATGTTAGAAGGCACCGCGAAACCAATGCCGACATTGCCGGCACTGCCGCCACCGAAAGGACTTCCGCCGCCGCCAGTAATGATTGCTGTGTTCATACCAATCAGTTCGCCACGTGAGTTAATCAATGCGCCGCCGGAATTACCAGGGTTAATCGCCGCGTCAGTTTGAATGAAGTTCTCAAGCTTGCCTGGAGCATCTCGGAGGCTACGGCCCTTCGCGCTCACAATGCCCATTGTGACGGTGTTATCGAAGTTGAACGGGTTGCCGATTGCGAAAACGATGTCGCCCGGCCGAGCCGAGTCTGAGTTCCCGAAAGGAAGAGTCGGCAGACTGCCCGCACTAATTTTGAGGACCGCTACGTCAGTCTGAGGATCGGTCCCGACTACTTTAGCCGTGAACTCACGTTTGTCAAGAAGGGTAACTTTGACTGTGGTGGCCTTCTCTACGACGTGGTTATTCGTCATGATGTAGCCGTCAGGACTGATAAGGACGCCTGAACCTAAACCGGATTCACGTTGAGCTCGGGGAGTCTGATTGCCGCCGCGGCCCCCAAAGAATTGCTTGAAGAAGGGGTCACTGCCAAAAGGATTTCCCTCCTGCTGTTGCTCGGAAGCCTTCACGACCCGCGTTGAGTCAATGTGGACAACCGCCGGGCTGGCTTTTTCAATTACATCGGCGAACGAGTTCGAAAGCGCCGATACTTTCTCATGCGCGCTTGTATCTACAGCTGCTCGCGCCACACTATAAACCGGCGCATTGTTATGTGTTGCGACGGCAAGGGCCGCTACCAGCCCGCCGCCGATTGATGCCGCCACTAGCGTCAAGATTGCTGTGGATCGGCGAAATTCGACCTTGTTTGACATTACGACAAGAATCCTTTCCTGGCGGCTGGTACCAAACCTTGGCCGCGTTTCCTCTTATTTGACGTTCCGAATTGAAATCGGATACTGTTTACGGTCATTGAAATGCTTCCTTCTCTGGCGCGCGCTCGACTACCGCTGCTTCCGAGCGGAACACAAGTCCTGTCCCACTCGGATCTGCGTCGATCGAAACGACTTCTCCGTCCCGGACGGCGCCGCCCAGGATCCGTTTGGCCAGGGGCGTCTCGATTTCGCGCTGGATGGCTCGTTTAAGGGGACGAGCACCGTAGCTCGGGTCGTACCCGCTTCTAACCAAGCTGGTCCTTGCGGCATCGGTCAACTCGAGCCGGATGTGCCGCTCCTCTAAGCGTGCCCGCAGACCGGCCAGCTGTACTTCGACAATCTGCTTAAGATGCTCTTCGCTCAAGGCGTGGAAGACGATAATTTCGTCAAGACGGTTCAGGAATTCTGGCCGGAAGGCCGCGCGCAACTCGCCCAGCACTGCTTCCTTCATGCGCCGATACTCCTCGCCCGCGAAAGCGCCGTGATACTCCAGCACACGGTGGCTGCCAATATTGGACGTCAGGATAACAATCGTATTCTTGAAATCGACCGTTCGCCCTTGCCCGTCGGTGAGGCGCCCATCGTCCAGAACCTGCAACAGCGCATTGAAGACATCCTGATGCGCCTTCTCAATCTCGTCAAAGAGGATGACCGAGTAAGGACGCCTGCGAACCGCTTCCGTCAGCTGACCGCCCTCGTCATAGCCGACATAACCCGGAGGGGCCCCGATCAGCCGTGATACCGAGTGCTTCTCCTGATACTCAGACATGTCGATGCGAATCATCGAGCGCTCGTCATCGAACAGGAATCCGGCCAATGCCCGGGCCAGTTCTGTTTTGCCAACACCTGTAGGGCCAAGGAACAAGAAGCTGCCGATCGGACGTTTCGGATCCTTTAGCCCAGACCGGGCGCGCATGACTGCTTCTGCCACAGACAGCACAGCTTCGTCCTGGCCGATAACCCGCTGATGGAGCTCGTCTTCGAGAGCGAGCAGCTTCTTCATCTCTCCTTCGAGAAGTTTCGAGACCGGCACACCAGTCCAGCGGCTTACAATTCCGGCAATGTCTTCTTCGTCCACCTCTTCTTTAAGGAGACGAGTTCCGCCCGTACCAGCCGTGATCCTGTCCTGTTCTGCGTTTAGCTGCCGCTCAAGCTCTGTTAAACGACCGTACTTCAGCTCTGCCGCTCGATTCAGGTCGTACGCGCGCTCAGCATGGCCGACCTCGATCTTTACCTGCTCCATCTGCTCTCTAAGGGCGCGGACCCGCTGAACAGCTTCCTTCTCCGTAGTCCATTGTCCCTGCAGAGCAGCAGATGACGTCTTTAGTTCCGCCAGCTCCTTTTCGACGCGGGTTAGCCGATCTTTAGAGGCCGGATCGGTTTCCTTTTTCAGCGCTTCCCGCTCGATCTCAAGCTGCATCGTTCGGCGGAAACTCTCGTCAAGTTCGCTCGGCATGGAATCGATCTCAGTGCGCAGCTTCGCCCCTGCTTCGTCCACTAAATCAATGGCCTTGTCCGGCAAGAAACGGTCGCTGATATACCGATTCGACATAACAGCAGCGGCTACCAGCGCCGTGTCACGGATTCGGATTCCGTGATGCAGCTCGTAGCGCTCGCGCAGACCACGCAAAATCGAAATTGTGTCCTCGACCGACGGCTGATCAACGAACACCGTCTGGAAGCGGCGTTCGAGTGCCGCGTCCTTTTCGATGTACTTGCGATATTCGTCCAGCGTCGTTGCGCCAATGCAATGCAGTTCTCCGCGAGCTAGCAACGGCTTCAGGAGATTACCTGCATCCATTGAACCTTCAGCTTTACCGGCTCCTACGACAGTGTGCAGTTCGTCTATAAAGAGGATGATGCGACCTTCCGCCGACTGGACCTCTTTCAGGACCGCCTTGAGGCGCTCTTCGAACTCGCCGCGAAACTTGGCCCCGGCGACCAGTGCACCCATGTCAAGCGAGACCACTCGCTTGTCTTTCAAACCTTCAGGAACGTCACCGCGGACAATGCGCTGGGCCAAACCTTCGGCAATCGCCGTTTTACCCACGCCGGGCTCCCCAATGAGAACTGGATTATTTTTGGTGCGCCGGGACAAAACTTGCATTACTCGCCGAATCTCTTCATCACGTCCAATCACCGGGTCCAGCTTGCCCTGCGTGGCCGCTTCGGTCAGGTCACGACCGTATTTTTGGAGCGATTCGTAGGTGACTTCAGGATTTTGCGTCGTGACGCGCTGGTGCCCCCGAACCTCAACCAGGGCCTTCATGATCGCATCACGGGTCGCCCCGAACTCCTTGAGTAACCGTCCCGCTGTCCCTTGGTCGTCAGCCGCCGCCAGCAGCAGGTGTTCAATCGAAACGTAGTCATCCTTCAGCCGTTTGGCCTGTTCTTCGGCCTTATTGAACAGCTGGCTGAGCCGACCAGTGATATAAACCTGATCGAGAGCCCCCGCTCCACCACTGACTTTCGGGAGCCGGTCGATCTCCTGCATAAGCTTCTTATGTAGAGGCTCAAGCGGTACGCTGGCCCTGAGCAGAATGGAAGGAGCAAGGCCTCCTTCTTGCTCAAGTAATGCTGCCAAAAGATGCTCAACATCCACCTGCTGATTGCCGTTGTGCTGAGCCAGTGTTTGTCCCTGCCGGACTGCCTCTTGCGATTTCTCGGTCAACCTTTGAAAATCCATTACTTCCTGGTTCCTCAGTAAAGAAGATAGCACGTGAGTGCAATAGTATGCAATAATCTTAGTCGAAATCGCGCAAGTTATGGGTCAGTTTCAAATCGGCCCGAAAACGCTAGAGTGGTAGGAGAGAATTGCCTTGTCTCGCCTGATCATCCTTCTACTTCTGTGTTTCGCGGCAGTTCAGCCTGCTTTCTGTTGGTGGGAAACCGGCCATCGCACTGTGGCCCGGATCGCTGCCCGGCATCTAACACCTGCTGCCCGGAGTCGGCTAGCTCGCATCTTCAACGTTGCCGACTCCACTGACGCCGTTGCAGATGCTTTGGCCGTAGCTTCGACCTGGGCAGACGAGACGAAAGCCCAGACTCAGACAGGCGCTTGGCACTACATAGACTTGGCGCTTCAGGACAGCCGATCGGACTTCGCAAAGCGCTGTGAACACAACAATTGCGCACCGGCGCGTATCCGGCTTTTCGCATCACAGTTGTCGGCGAAAGAAAAGGACCGAAGCTGGTCGGAACTCGATGCGGTCCGCTATATCGTTCACTTCGTTGGTGATATTCATCAGCCGCTACACGCGATTTCAGATGCCGACCTGGGTGGGAACTGCGAGCTCTTGAATCCACCGTTCAACGATGCAAAGAATCTGCATGCTTTGTGGGATGGCGGGATCATTCGGGAGATGACTATAGATGATCGAGCGCTGGCAGTTGACCTGGACACGGCGGTGGCTCAGCCTTCAACGACCGCGCCAGCGCCCGCCTCGTCGGCAAACCCGACAAACGCCGTTGCGACGCAACCTGATCTAACGAAAGGCGACCAGGACGACTGGACCTGGGAATCTCACCTCCTAGCTCAGAAAATCATTTATGGTCGCCTTCACATCCCAACGGAACCCGTTATTTTCCCGAAGGGTTGCCCGAATGCGCCCATCGAGATCCGTGAGTTCGTTCCGCAAATCGACGGCTTGTATATAAACGATATGAAGCCTGTGATCCGACGCCAGTTGCTCTTAGGTGGCCTGCGGCTCGCGCATGTCCTAAATGACTCTCTGTGAGATCGCTCAACTCTGAAGTTGGACGACCGGCTCGACAACAGTCCTCACAGGGCCTGCTGGCAGCCGTACAGTAAATCTCGAGCCTTTGCCTATCTCGCTTTCGACGCTGATTTCCCCACCGTGAGCTTTGACAATGCTCGCAACGAAGCTCAGTCCAAGCCCCAAGCCCTTCTCAGGATTGGGGTCTGGCACGCGGTAAAACCGATCGAAAATGTGAGGCAGGTGATCCTGAGGAATGCCCATGCCTGAGTCCTCGACGACCAGAAGAGCGTCGTGGCCAGCTGGTTCCGCATGAGCTCGGATCCACCCGCCTGGCGGTGTATACTTCAGGGCGTTCGACAGCAGGTTCGTGATAACACGCTCAATCTGCGTACGGTCGATCTCGCACCAGACCGGACCTGTCGAGCTCTGTCCCAGCGTTAATTGCTGTGCTTCTGCCGGGATCTGGAACTGCTCTACAAAGTCACGCACGAGTTCGTCGAGGTCGATCAACGATCGATGCATTGGGATCTGACCCGATTCGGACTGCGATAGCAGCAGCAAGGCACGAACTAAATTGGCCAGGCGCTCGACATCTTGGAGCGCATTCTCAATCGCTTCCCGTAATTGCTCCGGCTTTGCGGACGTGAAAAGGGCTACTTCGAGTTGTCCTTGGATCGCCGTTAAGGGCGTGCGCAACTCATGTGAAACGTCTGTCGAGAACTGCCGGACCTGATCAAACGAGGCCTTCAATCGGCGACTCATCTCGTTGAACGAGCCAATCAAGCGATCAAGCTCGTCATCGGCGTGTCGTTTGGGAATTTGCAGCCCTAAGTTGGTTCCTGTAATCTGCTGCGCAGCCTTTTCAACCGCACTGAGGGCCTTCAAAGCATTACCAGCTCCATACCAACTCACCGCGGTACAGATCGCTAAGGCGATTGGCATAAACAGGAAGTAATAGCGCCTGAATTTGCGTTGCAATGCCTGGTCAGCAGCTAGGCTATGGCCGACGGCCTCGTACCATTCATGATGTTTATCATCAATCCGCAGAGTGCTGATGATGGCGTAGGGCAGGTTATCAGAGCCTTTGACCTCCCGAATGTTAGTCGGTTCAGTGGAGTTACGCAAAACCGCAACGTCCGCCTTGATAACGTCTTTCCGGACCAAGGCTTCAAACACAGGGTTGGAGGTGGCGTCTTTGACGTTGCCTTGGTCGTCAGCAAAGATATAGAGCTGTTTTAGCTTGCCGACGGTCGCATCATCCTCCGGGTCCGTGCGGTCAGCAAACCATTCAACCTTGCCGTCCTCGAGATGAACGTAGACACGCATCGTGCTTAGCTCGTCTCGCAGTTCTTGATCGCTCTGGTTATCGAGGATAGACCGGAGCTTTACCGTGACAACAATACCGACCAGTGCTAAAACCAGTGTCAGCAACAGCAGGAACATGCTGGCCAAGCGAAAGCGCAGCGTCCGGTAGAAATTAACTCTTCGCAATTCCCGGCGAATGCGAAAAGCACTTACTATTTTCAAGCGTCGGCTGGAATGTTGGGCGAGTCGGGGGTGTCCAGCATGTACCCGATTCCGCGTACTGTATGAATCATTTTAGCCGGGAATTTGTCGTCAATCTTACTGCGCAAGTGCCGGATGTACACATCGACGATATTCGTCAGACCGTCGTAATCCATATCCCAGACGTGTTCGACGATCATGGTTCGGCTCAGGGGACGTCCACGGTTCCGCATCATGTATTCAAGGATGCTGAACTCCTTCGGAGCAAGCTCGATTACTTCACTGCTGCGCATAACCTTCCGGCGTATGCAGTCTAGCGTCAAATCGCCCACCTGCAGCTTTTCGGGGGTCGGTGCCCCTCGGCGTTGGAGAACGCGAGCTCGGGCAAGTAACTCGACGAAAGCGAAAGGTTTCACAAGGTAATCATCGGCCCCTTGTTCAAGTCCTTTTACACGGTCATCCACCGAATCGCGGGCACTCAAAATCAGCACCGGCGCTGCCACTTTCCGGTTTTTGATCTTCTGTAAGACTTGAAGTCCGTCGATGTCAGGTAGACCCAGATCCAGAATCACTAGGTCGTACTCCGTGGAGTGGACAAGGTCCACTGCGGCCAACCCAGTATTGGCCACATCAACCGTATATCCCGCGCTCTGTAACCCCCGAGACAGGAAATCGGCTATCCGTTTTTCATCTTCTACGACCAGTAACCTCATGATTGTCTTGAATTGGACTAGTCTACCGAACTGTCGTGTCCTGGAAAAGTTAATCGCTCGTGGTTCCTGCAGAGTGAGGCAGAGAACTAGGCCGCAAGAAGGACCAAATAGACTTCCGTCGAGTCCAAAGAATAGACAGCAGAGTCATAAAGGCTATTAGCAAAACAGAGAATACGACCACCTGCGGCACGGTGAGCGCCTCTTTCCAAAAACCAAACCAGCGACCGTATACCAGCTCAATGTGAACCCAATAGACCAGCAGCGAAGTGGTTCCTAGCTGCCGGAACAGACTCCATTTCTGTGCTGACTCGCTGTTCACCCAAAGAAGGGCCAAGGGCATAATGATTAGCACCACGCCAACTTTGATGACTGTCAGGCCCGGGCTGTTCAACCAGAAATCAGATTTTGGGTAAACAGAATAGGGCAGCTCGGAAAGCTCTTGCGCCGTCATGATCGCCGCGATCCCGATGCCTAGCATCCACATCATCAAGCGCTCCATCTCTTCGGGCTTAGCCAGTCGAATCACGCTCCCGATAACCATTCCAAATGCAAGATAGCTTGCCCACGGGAAGAAGCCGAAGAAATTGAGGCTCGGGAAAATGTATGCGTGAACCACCCACGGAATATCTGGCCGATCTGCCAGGGTCACGACGGGCGCGAGTATAGCGATAACGATTCCCAGGATTGTGCAAAGTCTGATCCGCTCCCCGGTTGTGAACGCCGCCATGGGCGCGAACACGAACATTGCCAAACCCATGCAGTTTAGAATGTCCACCTTCCATAACTCACTCCAGGGACTCGAGGGATAACCGAAAAGGTAGAGCTGCAGGCGAAAGGCGTAAGCAACGATGAAAAGATAACTGGACCGCTTCAGGGCTGACAGAACTCGACGTCCCGCACTGAAGCCCTTGCGTTCTCGACTGTCCATCAGAAACGCGAACGTGATGCCCGTGATGACTAAAAAAAGCGCCGGGGGAAGGCCGCCCACAAACTGAGACAGGATATAGGGACCCTTGTCGCGCAAATCATTACGTGTGAATGAGTGGAAGGTATGACCCTGCAGCATAACCAGCGCTGCAAGCCCTCGTGTCCAGTCAAGAAATGCGAGCCGCCCGCTCACTCGTGTCTGATCGGCCAAGGTTTCCCGCTTTGCGCTCTACTGCTGTTGTGGTTTCGCTTTCGCCGGAAGCTTAAATTCCAGTTTCGATTTGCCGAAATCAGGATTTACATGCAGGTTACTATACGTCACTTTACGGTAATTGCCGGACTGGGCCTCAAAAAACTGTTGCTGGATCGGGTAGGCGCCGTTATCAGGGATCCAGACTTCTACCTTCGTGAGATGCTCCAACGCTTTTGGGTCCTTCGGAATGAGCTGCAGCTTCGAGGTTGTCTTACCGGCGATGGTTTCCGTACCAAGCTCTGTAATTGTGTAGTTCAGTGCCAGATCCTTGCCTGAAGATCCAAACCCAAGCAAAAGATATTGATTCAAAAGAGCATTATTCTTACCGAATTCATAGTCCTGGTAAGTGTTGAGGTTCGGATAATAAATTCGGACTTTACTGCCCGAGAATGCTAACGTTCGCTCGCCGGCAAAGTCGATGATGGCCCGTACATCACGCTCATTCACCTTCTGCATCTTGAGAGTTCCTTTTTCAGCTGTCTGATCTTTCAAAATGTCTGTGTAGGTCACCATCGAGACATCGGCCGCCATGGCGTGGAATCTTGGGGCTTCTGCATCCATTCGCGCCAAAACTGTTTCGAGAGAACCAGCGAATAGGCCGTGTGTAAACACAAGTAGGCTGAAGATTGCGAGGAAACGTATCATTTTGGACTTGGAATGACGCGAGAGCTAAGGGTTCGTGTACGCGATGAAACCCTTGATTTCTTGTTCAGTTTCATCTCGCAATGGCTCCACTCGGGTAACCCGCCACTGTTTTCCCGTGCGCTTCTGTACAAGCTGTTGCGCCTTACTGACTCGCAATGATTCGGGAACATGATCGAGCAAGTCTGTGCCGATAAATACCTGACCTGCTCCGTTTGGAGATGTGAGCAGTACGAGGCTAGCCGGTTTAGGCTGGTCGTGGAACAACGCTCGAGGGGTAGCAAAAATGAAGACTAAAATCAGACCTACGACGACATCATACTGCCAGGTAGCGCGGGCAAAATCCCAGAATACGAGTCGTTTCGGGAGGCTCGGCCCTGCCGATTCTGTGAACCCCGAAGCTAGATTGTCCGGCTTTGCTCCAAAGCCTTCTGGCCTGGAATGGTCTGGCTCAACGCTTCCGGTCATTGTCAACAGAGTAACATTGAACGGCAGTTACCCACTTGGCACAACAAATGATTACGATCGTCTACGTCAGTACTTTCTCATAACCGCCAGGACGCGGCCCTGAACTTCAATGTTTTCAGGGTCAACGTAGATGGGTGCCATCGATGAATTTGCGGGCTGAAGTCGAATGCGGCCATCTGCTTCGTGATAGTAACGTTTTAGGGTAGCTTCACTGCCACCCACCAAGGCAACAACGATTTCACCATTACGAACGTTGTTTGTCGTCTCAACCAGCACGAAGTCGCCATTGCAGATATGGTCTTCAATCATCGACTCCCCTCGGACCTGGAGAGCAAATGTAGAACTGGTGCCAAGGAAATCAGAGAAGTGCAGTGTTTCAGGATTTGGAATAGCTTCGACAGGTACACCGGCTGCAATGCGACCTAGAAGAGGAACTGTACTTCCACTTGACGAATGTGGTTGCCGGGCTTTCTCTTCGTTGACATATCGATCCGCAATTTCTAAGGACCGACTGTGGTTGTAGCTGCGTCGAACGTACTGCTTTGCCTCGAGCGCCTGTACATGTTTGTGAACCGTTGCCAAAGAGGCCAGATCAAGTCCAGCTGCGATCTCCTCGTAGCTTGGACTGTAGCCATTCTTATCAATAAACGTCGATAAGAACTCCATCACTTCTTTCTGCCTGCGGGTCAGAGCCATTTCGATTCAATCCCATCAACCATGTAACTCTATTTTGGCGAATAAACGCCGAAAGTCAAGAAGAGATTAATCGAAACGAACGAGCACTGCAGAAGAATCAGTTCATATCCATCCCGCACATGCCACCTTGGCACATGCCGCCGCCGCAACCGCCCGTCGGCTCATTTGCGGTTCCAGGGCTGGAAGCACCAGCAGTGCGCGCGGCAAAGGTCGAGTATTCTGTCCTGATGTGATCTTGGCCGCAAGAAGGGCAGCGAACTGCATCAGCTTCTACGCTTCGGCGCACAAGCCTCTCGAATTTACTGCCGCAATCGTCGCATGAGTACTCGTAAATAGGCATTCAATTCTTCTCCTGTTCTTAGCCCGTCGGTGCTTTCGCTTGCACCGATCCTATTCCTGAAGAGCAACCTGTTGATCGCTGTCCCGCCACGCGCTGATTTTCAGTCGCCGACAGACCCAGCACAAATCATCGATAACACGAGGTCCTGTAGCAGGCGTGTACGCGGTTCCACACACGACGCAGTCCTTCTTCGCCACAGGCCGGTCGACTTCTACCGACTTCCGGGCCATCGTGCGAATCTCTTCAGCAATCACCGGCTCGGGAAGCAGTTGCACTTTCTTTTTCATGAGTTAGTCGTTTCTGGAACAAGGAGCCTTGGACGTATTCGAAGCGCCCGTCGGCCGATCTACCTATTTAAGCAGACGCATCACGGCCCGCTTCGGTACCCTCATTGTTGGCGTATGCCCAGGATTAAGGCGTACTGATACTGACATGGCACAAACCGCATTTCTTTTCCCTGGCCAGGGATCACAGGCCGTCGGCATGGGCCAGGCGTTATTCGAATCGTATGACGAGGCACGCGAGACCTTTACGATAGCCGACGATGTCCTGGGTTTTGCCTTGTCTCGGCTCTGCTTTGAGGGGCCGGACGAAGAACTAAAACGCACTGAGAATACTCAGCCCGCCTTGCTCACGGTTTCGGTAGCCGCTTACCGCGTTCTGGCAAGGAACGGGTTGAAGCCGGCGATCGTTGCAGGACATAGCCTGGGTGAATATTCTGCTTTGGTGGCAGCCGGATCGCTGAGGTTTGAGGATGCGCTGGTGTTGGTTCGAAGACGTGGCACTTATATGCAGGAAGCTGTGCCGGTTGGTGTCGGTGCTATGGCGGCGCTCCTCAAAATGCCGGAAGACAAACTTGGATCCGTTTTGGCCGAGGCTGCCCAAGGCGAGATTGTGACGGCAGCCAATCGAAACTCGCCTGATCAGATTGTGATTGCTGGTCATGTAGCGGCTGTCCAGCGTGCCATGGAACTGGCTAAAGCCGCTGGCGCAAAGCGTGCCGTCCTTCTCCCGGTCAGCGCCCCATTTCATTGCCCTTTGATGGCTCCTGCCCAGGAACGACTCCGAAAAGATCTAGATGCAACCGAGTTCCACGATTTGACAGTCCCGCTGGTCAGGAATTGGGATGCAAAGCAGATCAACACCGGCCCGCAGGCTCGCGACGGGCTTTTTCAACAGGTACCCAATCCTGTTCTCTGGACCGATTCCGTGCGGGCGATTATCGAAACGGGGGTCAATAGGTTTATCGAAGTGGGTGCCGGGTCTGTTCTGGTGGGGCTCTGTCGAGCCATTGACCCCAGCTTTCGCGGCCTCAAATTCGGTGCTCCCGATGATCTCGAGTCTGTGCTAAAGGAATTCTCGCCGGCATGAAAAGACTAATGACTCTGAGCCTTGCCGCAGCCGCGCTTATGATGGTGGGCTGCAACCGCCTAGCGCCAGACGAGCAAGTGCGTAAGTTGGCTGAAGACTTCGTCAACACAAGCCTGGCCCTTTCACCATCGACTGCGACCAGCATGGGCTACCACCAACATCAGGGCGTGATGCTCGACGAGTTGTTGGATGATCTATCAGACCAAGCCATTGCGGGAGAGCGAGTCTTCTACAACGAAGCGCACGCCAACGCTGACCGCATGGCCCAAATGCAGGTGACACCGGAGGCTCGAGCCGATCTCACCATCATCAAGCAGCAAGCCGAACTCGGCCTGCTTGAGTTAGACACGCTGCAAAGCTACAAACACAACCCCACATTCTATGTGGAGTCACTAGGCAATGCTCTTTACAGTCCGTTCATACAGAACTATGCTCCAGAACAGGATCGGCTTACCCAAATAACCGCGCGCTTAGAAAGAATCCCTGCCTTTCTGGACGCAGCCAAGAAAAACTTGCTTGACGCTCCGGCCATCTGGAACGAGGTGGCACAGCAAGAGAATGACGGCAATATTCATCTGATAGAACAAACGATTCAGCCCAAAATTCCTCAGTCGCTGAGGCCGCGTTTCGATAAAGCTGCTCAAAACGCGATCAGCGCTTTGAAGAGCTTCAACGTCTTCCTAAAAGAGGTTCTGAGCAAGCGACCGAGTGACTGGCGAATCGGTCAGAAAAACTACGCGGCCAAATTTCGACTCGCGCTCGCGACCGCTGAAACTCCCGATCAAACGCTCGTTCGAGCTCGTGAATCCCTGCAGCACATTCGCGAGGACATGAAAGGAGAAGCGCTCGCGATCTACCCCAAGCTGTTTCCCGGCAAGTCGCCGCCGACGGATCTCAATCAACTTGTATCGCAGGTCCTAGCGAAGATTTCTATTCAGCACGCCACCCCTGACTCATACTTCGTCGACGCGAAAACCGACTTAGCGGAGGCAACAGATTTCGTCCGTAACCACAACTTACTCGAGCTGCCGAAGCGATCGAACCTGCAGGTAATCGCGACGCCCGAGTTCATGCGCGGCATCTACGGAGTCGGTGGGTTCTCACCTGCGCCGCCGTTTGAACCTCAGCTTGGGGCATTTTATTGGATAACGCCTTTCACGCCGGACATGACGCCCGAGCGCATTGAGTCGAAGCTCCGCGAATACAACAAGTATGGCCTCAAGATTCTCACGATTCATGAAGCGATGCCGGGGCACTATGTTCAATTCGAATATGCGAACGATGTTCAGCCGAAATGGCGCGGACTGCTTCGGACAGTTTTCTCGAACGGTCCTTACGTCGAGGGTTGGGCGGTCTACGCGACGCAGCTCTTGATCGATTCCGGCTACCAGAAGACGCCCGAAATGCAGTTGACTTTCGGCAAGCAGATGCTACGGGTCGTCGCAAATACGATCCTCGACATCGAACTTCAAACGGGTCGTATGACCGATCAGCAAGCGATGGATCTAATGACCAAAGAAACGTTCCAGGAACAGGAAGAAGCTCAGAAAAAGTTACAACGCGCTAAGTTGTCGTCCTGCCAGTTGCCGACCTACTATGTCGGATGGCAAGGTTGGAATGAAATCCGAGAGGAAGAGCAGAAACGACAAGGCGCGAACTTTCAGCTGAACCGCTTCCATGAACGAGCTCTGAACACCGGCGCAGTGCCTTTGCCTCTGCTGGAAGAGCTGCTTGGACAGAAGTGACACGTATCGCTCCTATACGGCGGTTGTTTTTGTTGCCCCATGACATGCTGGTGAGACAAGATGGCAGCGCTTCTTACTGGATTACTTGCTTGACATACACAGTTTTTCTTCGGGAGACTGAAGTTTCCGTGTCCGGAGGCACTATTTGAGAGTTCGGCTATTCCTGTTTTCGGTGTGCCTGGCGGGTACGTTTCTAGCGAGTTCCTCGTTCGCGCAGCAAGCTCCCGATGATGCTTCCACTTCTTCGGATTCCGGTTCTAGTCCCCGAACAATAGGTCTGCCGCTCGATGGGCGAAGGAACTTTGCCAACTTCTTCGGCAGCGTTCAAGGTTTGTTCGACACCAGCGCCTTCGCGAATGGCCAGTCTGGCAGCTTCGGAATTGAGACTGGCGGAGGAGTAATTCTCAGCCACTTGCTGAAGGGCGGCTCAATCAATCTCGACTATTATGGCGGCTATCGATGGTATGGCAATACAGGTTATTCGAGCGGGACTAATCAGAGTCTAAGCCTTTTCTACCAAAAGCGGCTGACTAAACGTTGGTCCCTAACCCTGGGAGAGTCTGCTGGTATTTTCCAGAATGGCACGGGTTATGTAGGTATTCAGTCGACTCAAGGACTCCAGGAGGGCCAGGTCGGCTCGATTACATCGAACCCAGTAGCGGCTTCCTCTAAATTTGAATCTTCAAGCCTCACCGTGAATTATCAAGCGTCTGTCCGATCAAGTTACTACGTAACCGGCTCGGTATACTTCAACCGGTACACAGGCGGTTACAGCACATTCGGTGCATTTGGATACTCGGCCGGCGCTGGAAATAGTTATCGCGTCACCCGCCGCTTGTCGATCGGGCTTAATTACGGCTATAGCGAGTACAAGTATCAGCATGACTCAGGTAGCTCGATCGTCAATACTTTCTCTGCCGGCGGTACTTACAAGTTTAATCATGGATGGAGCGCGCAGGGCCGTGGCGGATTCAGTCGGGTCAGTTCTGCTGGAACCATCAACCAGCTACTATCGCCGCAGCTGTTTGCTCTTCTTGGAACTAAGTTCGTTACCGGCGCTTACCATACCACGTCAATTGTTCCCTACTTCTTCGGTGGAGTAACCAAGGGCTGGGCTCATTCTGTTCTGTCCATCACGGGAGGCGAAAGCGTTAACTCCGGTAACGGACTTTACTTAGCCTCGCGCAGCTTGAGCTTCGGCGGATTCTATTCTTATTCCCGGAATAAGGACTCGTTCGGCTACGGCGGCGGTTACTCGCGCTTCTCCAGCGTGGCGAACACAGCAGGCTTATACTCGTCGGAATTTCTCGGCGGCTCTTACACGAGGCAGATCCTGAAGCACCTGGGCGCAAATGCACGGTATGATTTCTACTTCTACGACGGTCTTGGCGGATTACCGTCACGTACCGATAGCCGCATAACATTCGGCCTGGTCTTCAGTTCTCAAAAATACCCGCTGTCGATTTTCTAACTCTGTCCACCGCGTAAATTATTGGATTTGACTCGCTCCCGATAGCAGCTTGCTGAGACGCTCAGCGAGGTTTTCACCCGTCTCCGTTTCCAGTCGGCGCCTTGCGATGGGAAGGAACGATTCCACCTCACTCACCAACCGCAGTAGGCTCTTGATGTTCGACTCCACCAGTCGAGCACTTCCAGGAATCTCAGGTTGTGGCAGAAAGTGTGCATCCACGCCAAAGTCGATGCGCAAATCTTCCTGTTCGCCAGGGTCGCGCTCTGTGCCGTTGTCGAAGTCGACTCCGTAGCAGGAAAGAGTGATGCGCGTGGGAGCTAGTTTCCAATCCCCATCAAATTGCCACAGATCCCACCAGCTCTCGACCCGAAAAGCAATATCGCTGTCGTGATAGTCGTGGAATGACGTCAAGACGTCGTCGATATCTAAGGGTCCATTTGCCGCTCTCTCAAGCAGAGGCGGCTCGGTCGTGTCGATCGCATGTACGGAGATCGTCGATTGAGGTTGTTCCCGTTGCGAGAACGGAAACAGGC
Organism: Bryobacteraceae bacterium; assembly: GCA_965214005.1. Lineage (GTDB taxonomy): Bacteria > Acidobacteriota > Terriglobia > Bryobacterales > Bryobacteraceae > Bog-105. The sequence goes on along the minus strand of CBDCAQ010000014.1, from coordinate 4,143,382 downwards.
GCAGCAGACTTTCAAAGCTCTTCAGTCGCCCTGTCCTTCCGGTCTGCTCCAGCCAGATGGAGAGGAAAAGTTGGTCAGTCACTGTCTTATTATCCCGTGATCGGCGGCGTCGGACGTGTCTGAGCCTGAAATTAGTCATCTCGTATTTGCCGGGATGCCTGACATACTGGTTGTATGCTTACCGACCTAGTGCAGATTCGGCGCATGGGCGAGAAGCAACGAGATGACAATCAGCGCTTTCGCGCCTGGTTAAAGCGCCACAATTTTGTTGAACGCCGGTTGAAAGGTATCGCGCAAGACGTAGAGGACGCCATAGACTGTACTGCGTGTGCGAATTGCTGCCGAGTAGCGACGACCCAGGTTACTGAGCGTGATAGCGAGAAACTCGCTCGCTTTTTGCGAATCAAAGTTGCCGATTTTATTCGCGACTACACCGACGAATCGGAAGAAGAAGGCAGAATCCTCAAAAGAACTGAGGGGGGCTGTATATTTCTGCAAGAGAATCTCTGCTCAGTGTACGAGGCCCGACCTTCCACTTGCGAATTTTTCCCCCACTTAGTGAAAGGCAATGGCTCGTTGCTGAGTCGCATGTGGCACATGCCTGACCGGGCGGTCTATTGTCCGATCGTCTTCAATACCTTAGAAGAATGGAAGGGCGAAACTGGTTATAAGAAATGATGGTTGTCATCGGGTTGCTTGTCCTGTTGCTTGTGGCAGCCGCAATGTTTGCGGTCTACCAGTTTGCGCAGGCGAGTCGGTGGCGTCAAACTGCTGCTGAAGCAAAGCAGGCCGCTACCGAGGCTAACGATGCAGCTCTAACTCATCAAAAGCAGCTATTCGAGTTCGAACGTCAAGCTGTCCAGCAGAGTGCCGAGGCAGCCAAAAACCGGGAAGTAGCTGCTATGGAACTTAAGCTGCTGACGAGCACTAAACAAGAGTTAGAAGAACGATTTCGAACGCTAGCAGCAGACGCGTTACACAGCAATAGCCAGCTGTTTCTTGATCGAAGTAAGCAGCAAATTGAGCTCTTGGTTGATCCCGTCAACCAAACTCTTCGTAAGTTTGAAGAGCAGGTCAAAGTTATCGAACACACTCGCGTGGGGGCTTATGCAGATCTAACGGCTCAGGTCAAAGATCTGACTCTGTTGCAAGAACGGGTGCGCCTGTCCACCGAGCAGTTGAAGACAGCTCTACGTTCTCCGATTCAGCGGGGCCGTTGGGGCGAACTGCAGCTACGCAACGCTGTCGAGATGGCCGGCATGCTCGAATATTGTGATTTTGCTGAGCAGAAGACGCTTTTCGGCGAAGGGAATCAGCGTCCAGACCTGATTGTGCGCCTCCCCAATAAGTGTCAGGTCGTTATCGATTCAAAAGTGTCGCTCGAAGCCTACTTGCGGGCCATCGAGTCAGAAGCGGAACCCGACCGCGCCCGACATCTGAAAGATCATGCTGGTCAGGTCCGTACGCATGTTAAGTCGCTAGGCGAGAAATCTTATTGGCAACGGCTGGACTGCTCACCTGAGTTCGTTGTAGCTTTCCTTCCGCTCGAATCTCTATTTAGCGCGGCCTTGGAACAAGATCCGACCCTGCTGGACTATGGGATCAAGAACCGCGTGGTCATTGCCACTCCAGTAACTCTCATTGCTCTTTTGCTAACGGTCGCTCATGGTTGGCGGCAGCAAGCTTTGGCCGAAAACGCCGAGAAGATTCGCGCCACGGGTTGCGAGCTTTACGAACGTGTTCTGAAGATGAGCGAACATTTTGCAAAGCTCGGCGACGCTATCGAGAGAACGGTGGCGACTTACAACTCCACCGTAGGTTCGCTAGAACGAAACGTTCTCTCATCAGTCCGCAAGTTTCACGAACTGCGCCCAGCGAACAGCGAGCAAATAGAAGAGATCGCGACGATCGATTCAAACCCCCGACAACTCGAGCGCGGTAAGTGGCGCGTTCTTGAGATTGTGAAGCCAGCTTCAGAGCTAACGATCACCGACTAGTGCAACTGCTCAGTGATAGTTACCGGTGATGTTAATTGAAACGCGAGCTGGGACTCAACCGGGAACGAAGCTTCTTTACCTCGCGTTGCCAGAACCACACCTGTGCCCGCCGCCCCGCCGGTCCCAGCACCGATGGCCGCACCTTTTCCGCCTCCTGCGACTGCTCCGATTATTGCCCCCAGCGCAGCACCGCCGGCGACCTTGGCGGTATCTGAGCCTTTCGACGAGGAGCCCTGCTTAGAAACTGGGCTGGTCTGAATCTTAATTCGCTGCCCATCGGTTGTACTCACCTCCGTCAAAGTCAACTGCAGCTCCGACAAGCCTTTTACTCGCCCCGCCCTCTCGGCCGTAGTCACCCGGCCCAACACCCGTGATCCCTTGTCGGCAATCACTAAATCATTAATCAGAATTGGTTCCGCCAATGTAGCTTTGAATGTGTCGCCTTCATAGTTCGTAGCCGTTGAGACAGTTTCACCTAAACGGACGTTGAGCTTCGTTCCCGCCTGCAGAGTGACCGTTTGCGGCTGCTGTGGGGCTGAGTAAGTACTAGGCTCGTTAACAGCGACCTTGCCTTGTGGGACCGGCAACGAGGCAGAGTTCTGAGGAACTGGCGCATTTACAGGTGGTGGTGCCGTTGCTGGATCTTGAGCTGGTTGATTTTGCGCCACTTGGTTAGCGTCTTGGCCAGAGTCGGCGGGCGTCTGAATTGGAGGGTGGTCCGAGTTGGCGACGCTGATAGTCCGGTTCCTCTTAACAGACTTGACAGGCTGGGCTCTCTCCTTGATCAGCGGCACAGGTGCCGTCGCGACGGGCGTCGGCTCTGTGTGGGTCGGCCCAAAAGTTGCCAGATCGGGCGTCTTGATTGGTGGTACTTGCGGGGTTCCTTGTGTCGGTAGACCCACCGATTGCGCCGCAGTCGCCTGTGCTCGTCCGTTCTCGGTCCCGCGCACGTACAGCAGTGCTCCCCCTAGTGCGATGACAACTCCGGCGATAAATACAGTGACTAGCTTTGTCAGGTTGCCCGTCGTGTTCACGAAGCCCCTCCCATCCTCTGTTACTTTGAACGCTCGTTGCCACGAAATGGTTTCGGGCTGGCTGCGTAGAGCGGGATTTCGGTTTGCCATCCGTTAAAATAAAGGGAATCAATAGTGGTTCCATCCCTTCTAGATTGTAGTTACAAGTTCGAATTCCCGGCCAATTATTCGGTGGGTGCCGTTCCTATTCGGCCAGCTACTGTACTTGCCCCGATGGCGGGAGTTACCGATACCGTATTTCGGCGACTGATTCGGAAGCAGGGCGGCTGCGGTCTGCTGATGACGGAATTTACGAGCTCGCATGGGGTCGTTAGCACGCGTAAGACTCGGAAACAAACGCGCAACTTTCGCTACCTCTTCTTTCAACCAGACGAACACCCGATTGCCTGCCAGCTTTTTGGTTCTGACCCGGACGTGATTGCGGAAGCCGCGAAGATCTGTGAGGATCGAGGTTTCGACATCGTTGACATCAACTTCGGTTGCCCAGTCAACAAAGTCGTCAAGTGTAATGGCGGTTCCGGTCTCTTGCGAGACCTTCCGCTAGTCGAATCCATTCTCCGCAAAGTACGTTCGGCTATTAAGATTCCGCTTACCTGTAAGTTCCGGGCCGGCTGGAACGATCGTGAGCTAGTGGCCGTCCGAATGGCAAAGATCGCGGAAGACTGTGGCCTTGCAGCTGTCGCCCTGCATCCGCGAACACGTGAACAGGGCTATAGCGGCCAAGCGGACTGGACGCGCATCGCTGAGGTTAAGGAAGCGGTTAAGATTCCGGTCATCGGGAATGGCGACGTCCTTTCGCCTGAAGATGCCGTTCGGATGCACAAAGAAACTTCTTGCGATGCCGTGATGGTCGGCCGCGCAGCTTCATATAACCCCTGGATCTTTCAACAGATTAGTGAATACCTGGCGACAGGAACTTACAATACTCCCTCTGAACACGACCGCTATGTCATGATGCGGACTTACTATTCCATGCTTGAAGAGCACGGAGAATCTGACGCTATTGGGAAGATGAAGCAGTTCGCAACCTACTTTACCCATGGTGTGCGTAACGGCTCGAAGCTTCGGACCGAAGTATATCGAGCCCAGAGCATCAAACAGATTTTCGAGATCGTCGATCAGTTCTTTGCAGGGCAGCTCCAGTGCGACCCCGAGCCAGTTCTGGAGTGCACCCAAGCTTAGTCGGCTGGTTTCCCTGATTGAAACACGTTCAACTTATTACAGACGGGTCATGCATCGGCAACCCTGGCAAGGGCGGCTGGGCGTGCATTCTTCGATTTGGCGAACACAAGCGCGAACTCTTCGGTTGCGAACCGCAGACCACTAATAATCGTATGGAATTGACCGCCGCTATCGAAGGACTTTCACGGCTGAAAGAAGACTGCAAGGTTGAGATCATCACCGATTCCGAGTACGTCAAAAACGGCATCACAAAGTGGATCCACGGCTGGAAGCAACGGGGCTGGAAGACCGCTGAGAAGAAGCCGGTCGTGAATCAAGATCTATGGCTTCAATTGGACGAATTAGTCGCCCGCCATCAAATCGAATGGACATGGACCAAGGGGCATGCTGCTCACGAGGACAATAACAGGTGCGATGAACTGGCGAACCAGGCCGCGCGGGAACAGTTGTCAAGCCGAACCTCGCCCAGCAACCCGGGTTAAACCATGTCCTCACGAAAAGTCTGCGCATTCGGCGGCACTTTCGATCCAATCCATAACGCACATCTACGAATCGCGCTTGAGGCGGCTTCTCGTTTCGGACTAGACCAGATCTTGTTCATCCCGGCGGGTAATCCTCCTCATAAGGAGTCGGCCGGAATAGTCTCTTACGAGGACAGATTTGAGATGGTTGCTCTGGCCTGCGAGCCCTACGCCCCATTGTTCGCACCCTCGCGGTTGGAGGAAGGATCAACCCACAGCTATACAGTCGACACGCTCACAAAATTGCGTGAAAAACTAGCGCCCGAAACTACACTCTTATTCCTGATCGGGTCGGACGCGTTTGAGCAGATCGAAACGTGGCACCGCTGGCAGGATGTTTTGAAGCTAGCTGAGTTTGTAGTGGTCGAACGACCGGGCCACGAATCATGGATTCCAAATGGCGCGATCGTTCACAGATTAGACGAGCTATCGTTGCCGATTTCGAGTTCCGGCATCCGAGACAAACTAGCAGCCAATAAGCCCACGCCAGAACTGCCCCCTGAGGTCCGAAGCTACATCGATAAACGCGGTTTATATGGTGCAGTTATTGTTTAGCTGTCACGCAGTACTGATCGAAGGCTTTCGTCAGAAGCTTTGCAATTTCTGGAGCCTGCCGGGTCTCGATGTCATACCGATGCAGCATGTAAACAGGCTTGCCGTCTTGGAACAAGGCCATTGCGGGTGAGGAAGGCGGATAACCTGCCAATAACTCGCGAACCCTCGTAACCGCTTCAGCGTCTCCGCCAGCGAATACAGTTGCAGTCTTATCGGGCCGCGTTTCGTGCTTCAAAGCCATCCCGACTGCTGGACGCGCTTTGCCTGCAGCACAGCCGCAAACTGAGTTGATCACCATCAAAACTGTGCCGCTATTAGGTCCTAACACCTTGTCTACTTCGTCCGGCGTCCGTGTCTCTTCAACGCCGTACTGTGTCAGGTCCTGCCGCATGATGCCAATCAATTGTTCGGGATATCTCATATGTCTCTTTCGGTTCTCTTCCTATTGTAGGGCCCAGCGTAACCAAACGGGAACTTAGATCTGCCTAGCGCAGTCAAACTACCCCGGGGTTCCAAATGTGGGTTCCAAATGTGAATCGGCCATTTCGATTTCTTTGCCTTTCTGTGTTTCTTTCCACAGCGTCAGTGCGGGCCGCAGAAGTACCTGCATCAGCGGATGTCCAATTCGAAGTTCACACCTTGGGCGGCCAGACTGAATTCCAATATTGGCGAACTAATTACGCTGGAACTCTCGTATTCGCTTCGTCCCGGGGCGTCTCACAAATACGGTATGACAAATGCTAGCTATGATCGCAGCGGCCGACTTTATATTGAGAACTACCAAGTAGAACCGCGCATCGGCTGGGACGATCCGCTTGAGTTGTATTTCGAATCTTTTTTTGCCTTTCGTACACGATTGTCGAGCGAGCGGCCATGTATTCGAAGGCCCTTCCTGCAGATCAGAAACGGCGTTTGACCGAGGCACGCGTGGCAGGATTCGACAATCTACCTTTAGCCTCTCAGGTTGACTTGCTCCAGAATCGGTCGCAAGTCCTCGACAAAGATGCTCTTCTGCCGATCCTTCCAAAAATTGCCCAAACGTAGCAGAACTCTCCCCAGTCTGGAGACGCTTATCAGGCAGACCAACTGAGTGCTGCGGCACTGACAACCTGGTGGCAGGCGGATCCAGAGAAGGCGCGCCCTGCAATTGTCAGAGAGATTTCCCGACCGAAGCCGCGTTTCGACGCAGGCGTGCTTGGCGTGCTGCCGGACAAAGAGTTGCCCGAAGTAGAGCAGTCCTTCGCAGACCGTCTAGAACTGGGGAACGGTAGCGAAGAGCAGATTGCCTCTTTGATCTCTCGATATGCGACTGCGTCAATCGAGTCACGGGTGAGTGGTTACTTCGATCCCAGGATCGGTAAGTTAGCCTGCGCCATCCAGACTCCCTTTGCTCGCCTATTTTCTCCGGGTCAATCCGACGGCCGCTGTTCCGCGCCTGCAAAAAGCTATGGCGGCCCGAGGGAGCGGATTCTCTGCCTGTAATCATTCATTGCTGGTTGAAGTAGCGGCGCTACACAATGACCCAAGTTTGCAAGACATAGCTATTGAGAACCTCAATGACCCCGATCCTGAAGTTGTCGGAAATGCCGCAATGTACTTAGGACAATACGGTTCCGCCGAAGCAGAAGAGCCGCTTTGGGATAGGCTTGCCTCGTGGAGTGCCACGTGGAAAGGCCGCGAAGCCGAGTTCAAATATGTTCCTGGCGAAAATATGGAACACCTTTACCAGGAGGGAGCCGGGAACAACCTCATTGCTGCACTTGGTTCTAGCGAAAGCTGGTTAACCAATGAAGCGAAGTTGAGTCGCCTTATCGATCTGAGCGTCGGAGCTGATCAGCGTAGCCGGGCAGAGCAAATCTTAAACGCGTGGGAGGCACGGCCGCGTGAGATTCAGTTCATTGGCGGAGGACAGATACAGATCGCACAGTACCCAACAAAGACCGTCCAAGCTGCTATCGAAAAACTATTGCAGTTCCCCGGGGGAGTACCTTCGTCTGGAATGACTACGGCAGGGACACCGAACAGAAAGCCGTTGAAGAGGTCTCAAAGGCTTCCGCCGGTCATGGAATCACTATCGTCAGAAATACAGCCTCATTGACGCCTTAGTTTCTCGCTGTGAGAACCTTCGGAATGGCGAGATACCCAGAGATGGTATCTTTCCCAACCTGGTTGACAACGATCTCATAAGGCTGTTTCGCCTTCGAAGTGTAGAACTGTATCGGCTCATTAACCGTGCGGTCCTTCTTTTCAACTTTCTTGTCGTCGGCCGTTACTTCAATCGTGAACCGATTTCGCTTCAAATCCGACTTCTTCAACTGAACCATCAGATCACCCACCCTGCTTGGTTCTTTGGACTTTGTCAGTTTGAACTCGGTATAGTTCCGTTCTCCCAGCGCTTTCAGAGCATCCAGCTCTTTACCGTTTGTGGCAATCAAGCTAGAGTGGTTGTCCACATCGCCTGCGACTCGCCGCAAGTTGGCCACTGTCTGTTCCAGCTGTCCCTTCGTGTTCTGAACGTCAGTAGAAACGGTCTCGATCTTCGTATTTGCTGTATCGATGGACTGCTTTGCAGAGTCGATGGCCTGCTGCTGCTTCTGCTGCTCTGTCGAGATCCGCGACTGCAAGCTCTCAACTTGCTTTTGGGCGTCCACCTTGGCCTGGCCTACGGCGCGATCAGCTGCAGCCCGTTGCCTATTCAGCTGATCTTCAAGAGAGCGGACTGTCCGACGGCTATTCTGGACGCTTTGGAGCGACTCGGCCCGCATCTGATCAAGAGTTTGGGTAAAGCTGGTGTTCAGTTTTGCCAGGTCGGCTCGGTTGTCGGTTTGAGCTTTCTGCAGTCGCGTAAAGAGAAAAACGTTAGAGCCAATCAGCCCCAGCAGGACTAGAACCAGCAGCGGCGTTTTCCAATTTGGGCCTGACGGCGGAGGGATGATGTAGGTGGATGGTGTTGGGGCTTCGGTACTCATACAAGTTCGCTTCAACTACCAGATGTACGACTCAGCTTTAATGTTTCAATTACCAGACAGGTTGTCTCGAAAATCGAGCACTTCTTGCCTCAGAGGTATGCCCGGTTCAAAACAAGCGCGACAGCGCGCCTCGTATGATCCTGCGGCACCCACGAAGATTAGCTCGTCCGAGTAGATCAACCGCTGGGTGTGTTTCGCCGGATTGCCGCAGCACATGCAAATAGCTAATGTCTTTGTGATCGACTCGGAGATCGCCAGAAGGTCGGGTATAGGCGGAAACGGACGTCCCATAAAATCTGTATCCAGTCCAGCGATGATCACCTGCTTACCGCTGTCGGCCAGTTGGTCGGCCACTGCCACCAACTGCGGTCCAAAGAAGTTCGCCTCATCAATCCCGATCACCTGGGTCCGCCGCTCCAGCTTCCCCAAGATCTCTTCGGCTGATCTGACCGACTCCGATGGCATACGCACATCACCATGGGTCACAATCTCCGTCTCGGAATAGCGGTTGTCTAGCTCCGGTTTGAATACCTGGACGAACTTTCTGGCGATTCTTGCGCGGCGCAATCGACGGATCAGCTCTTCACTCTTGCCCGAGAACATCGGTCCGCAAATCGCTTCTATCCAACCCACTTTTTGGACCGACAAGTCCGTAATCAACAACTCCAAAGACACACTCCTGAATCGATCTAACCTCTTTTAACATTTCTTGTGAGCATTCTAGTCGCTTGCACCTGAGGCGGCAACCAGGAGGCGTGTAACGTGGTTCGATGCTGTTCCTTCGCCGTCGCGTGATCGAGCCTGAAGTCATGGACCATCTGCCTCCCGAACAGGCGCGCCCGAATCTTGCCGATCTCGTCCGAATAAACCGGCTTCTGGGAGGTCACAAGGTAATCCGCGGCATGTTGAAGCAGATATATACGGCTAAAGATCGCTTCACCGTCTTAGACATCGGAGCCGCGTCCGGCGACACTGGGCGACTAATTCAAAACCTTTATCCGCTTGCAACGGTAGTCAATCTCGATCGCCACAACACGAATTTGGAACTCGCCTCAAGCCCTAAGCTGCTGGCAGACGCTTTTCAACTGCCTTTTGCCGATAGAAGCTTCGACATCGTCCTATGCTCCCTTTTCCTCCACCATTTCACGGACGAACAGGTGATCGCTCTTCTGAAATCGTTTTATGCTGTTGCCCGCCGTGCCGTACTGGTTTCAGACCTGGAACGAAGCATCTTTCCTCTTTGGTTTTTGCCAGCCACAAAGAAGCTTTTCGGATGGAATCGCGTGTCGGTCAGCGATGGTGTCATTTCTGTACGTGCGGCTCTCCGGGTCCAGGAACTTGAGAAGCTAGCCCGGGCCGCCGGCATCAAAGACGCCTATGTTAGAGCACACCGGCCAGCTTTTCGCCTTTCCTTAGTGGCAAAAAAGTAGAGTGGCTTACACCGGAATCGCCGGTTCACTAACCACTTCCTGCCATTTCCAGCGAACCGGTTCTGCTCGCCCAACCACCAAAGAAAATCCCGCCGCGCCCATCAATAAAATGACGGCGGCGATCGAGAAGACAACAAAAAACGAATGCGTCTTGTTCAACACCAGTCCGCAGACATAGGGCGCTAGAACTCCTGCGAAATTGCCCATACAATTCTCTAATCCAGTCCACTTTCCTGCAGCGCTCACGCCCGAGAGCGTCTGCGTATAGGCCCAATGATTCGATGAAAACAATCCCATCGAGACAAGCGAAAGGCTCAACAAGATATTGGACGGGAGCTCTTCCGGCACAGCCACAGCCGCCATCAGAAATAGACAGCACCCAATCAAGCCCGACGTGACGAAGGCCTGGCGCACTGGTCCGGCTGGGCGTCCGCCACGCACAAATCTATCTGCTAACAAACCCATTGTCATTGAGGACGCCGCAACCGCCCAGAAGGGAAGCGAGCCGAGAAGCGCCAGTTCGTTTTTCTGATAATGTCGCGCGGTCTCAAAATAGTAAGGCAACCACGTCAAGAACAAATACCAGGTGAAATTGGCGCCGAAGAGCCCGATCGTAGTACCCCAGAAGGCACGCTCGCCCAGAATCTCAGCGTACGAAGGAGACGGCAACGGTTTTCCCGGCCGCACGCTCGATGGAAGTCTCGCCGCAAGAGCCGACCAAGGGATCAGCCACAGCATACTTGCAGCCCCGATGGCCAAAAACATCCCGCGCCACGAGAGTTGATCTACTAAGGTGACGCCAATCATCACTCCTAAGGCCGGTCCAACCTTCGATCCGGCGTCGATCAGCCCGTTAGCCGTCCCACGCAGTTGTTCCGGAAAACTGGAAGCGATGATCTTCGAATAGGCTGGATACGCAACTGATTCCCCAGCACCCAACAACAATCTCAAGCCAAAAATTGCCCAGAAGCCGTGACTGAGTCCCGTCAGTGCCGTTGCGCCCGACCACAGCAGGTAACCCGCCGCGTATACCCAGTTCACGTTCCAACGCTCGACGATCTTGCCCGCCGCAATTTGAAGCAGGGAATAGGTCCAGAAGAAGGCGCCTAATAAGAGTCCCACTTTGTCGGGACTGAACCTTAGGTCGGCTTCAATACTTCTGGCGGCTACACCCAGGTTGCTGCGGTCCACATAATTGATGCAGACCGAGAGCACCAGCATCCACAAAGCCAGCCACTGCACTCCCGACGGTTTCACCCGGGCGACATCCGCGTTCTCGGGTTCAGCAGCTTGTCGATTCATGGACCTGCTGTCAGATAATGACAAATCCCTTTTTCGGACGGTGCGTCACGTCCTTGTTCAGACGTGATATCGCCCCGCGCGAGCTTTAGAACGGTACGTCGTCGTCGGTGATATCCATATGGTTAAACGGGTCTTCTTCGCCCCCGTGTGCAGGGCTCGGCGGTTTACTAGAGCCTCGGCTTTGGCCGCCGCCTCCTCCTACACCGCCGCTTCCATATGATGAGCGCGGACCGCCGCCACCGCCAGTCGCGCCTTGTCCACCCTCAAAACCGCCGGCATCACCGCCCCGGCCTCCAAGCAAGATTACATCCTCGGCGACAACTTCAGTCGTGTAGACCTTCTTGCCATCCTTATCGTCATAGCTTCGGGTCTGAATCCGGCCTTCCACGTAAACCTGCTTGCCTTTAGTCAAATAGTTGGCAAGGTTTTCCTGGCGCCACACGGTCACGTTGGTCCAGTTGGTTTCATCCTTCCACTCGTTTGATTGCTGATCTTTCCAGCTGCGGGTTGTGGCCACAGAGAATCGAGTAACCGAAGCACCGGATGGGGTAAACTTCGTTTCCGCATCGCGACCGAGATTCCCAACTAAAATCACCTTGTTGACGCTTCGGGAGGCCATAATCACTTGGAATGTAACACACCCTGAGAGCCCAGCACCTGTCGGCTCTAACTAATGACAACACTAGGTCTGAACGTTTGCGACCATGAATGTTTTCGCAGTAGATCCAGTACTTGGAAACGCCTAACACAAAGAGCCGTAGCTGAGAAATTTAGTGTAGGGTTAAAACTATCGGTAGAGTACCGAACGGTAAGGTTCTAAGGTCCCTTGGGGGGATATGTTGAGGCGCTTTTCTCCTGTCGGTTGTTGTGGCTCGGCACCCGGGCGTGTGCAGGAACGTGTTGTGCGGTTTGACTTTCCGCGAACGGGCGTCCTGCTTAGCGGTGCCCTTTTCCTGCTGCTTGTGTCGCATCCTGCAGGGGCGCAACTGCTTATCAAATCCGTCGAGCCGGGTGAGCCCGTCAACTTATTACCTTCTGATACTGCAGCCCTGGAGTCAAACGAAGCCCGCCACGACTTACCTTGCGTAGTGACACCACGCAAAGCCGATATAGGTTTCGATCTTCGATTTCACGCTGGATACGACGTAACGGTTCCAATACGCGAACTGGAGGGTACTGAAGACCTGCTTACCATCGTTTTCCGCGTGTACGAGGGTCAAAACAAAGATAAGGCTGCTTACTTTCGCCAGCATGTCAAGGTCCCGGCCATTCCCGAAGACGCTAAGGGTGACGCTACTTTGGGCGGCAGTATCGATATCGGAGAAGGAAACTATCACGTGGATTGGCTAATGCGTGATCGGCAGGAACGGATCTGCTCGTCCGGGTGGGATGTCATCGCTGATCTTGCTGCTCGCGACAAGGCTATGCCCTTGTTTGTCGGCGCCGGCGAGATTGCGCAGTCTAGTTCTGAGCCGTTCTTTGACGAGCCCTCAATCAAGCGGGTCGAAGGGCCGGCCGAAGCGCTTGACGTAAAACTGCTGGTAAATTTCGCTCCACAGTCCAAGGATTCTGCCGTTCTGACCCGGAGCGATACAGACGCGCTCGTTAGCATCCTCAAGAATATTCAACGCGATCCGCACGTGACCCACGTTTCCTTGGTTGCGTTCAACATGCAAGAGCGCCGGGTTGTTTACCGGCAGGATGCGGCGGAAACGATCGATTTTCCGGCGCTCGGTAAGGCGCTGGACTCCTTGAAGCTGGGTACGGTCGACATCCAGCATTTGGCGCAGAAGAATGGCGAGACTGAGTTTCTGCAGGAGTTGATTCAGAAGGAACTGGGCAGTTCTAACCGGCCGGATGCCGTCATCTTCGCGGGCCCCAAGGCGATGCTGAATGCCGATGTACCCCAAGAAGATCTTCGCCGCATCGGTGATATTGAATGTCCGGTATTCTACATGAACTACAACCTGAACCCTCAGGCGGTGCCGTGGAAAGATTCCATCAGCCATGCGATCCGGGTTTTCAAAGGAACCGAATACACCATTTCTCGCCCTCGCGATCTTTGGATTTCTACCCGCGAGATGCTGACTCGCATCGTTCGGGCGAAGCGGGAACGTGTTATGGCAGCGGCGTTCGCGCCGAGCGGTTCAAAGTAATCTCCAACATTGGGAATGCCGGCTGTTTGTAAGTCGGCGACTCTTAATCGCTATTGTGTATGGTGCGTGTAAACCGTATACTAAAGGAACTTCAGGGTATGCGACTTAGGGTGCTTGGCTTTAGCATTCCGGTGTTGGGGGCTTTGGCTATATCCTCGCTCCTCATTGTTCCTACACTTTCTGCTCAATCAAAGCTGGCTGATTATAAGAACAATCTAGCGCCGTATGTGAACTCGCCGCAACACGCCGTCGAGAAGATGTTGTCTATCGCTAACCTCAAACCGGGCGAGACGTTATACGATTTGGGCTGCGGTGACGGGCGAATCCTTGTTGCGGCTGCAACCCAATATAAGGTTAAAGCCGTGGGCATCGAAATCTCGGATCGTCTGGCACGATCGGCGACCGAGAAAGTGAAGAAGGCCGGCCTTCAAGATCGAGTTAAGGTATTGCATGGCGACTTCATGGAAACCGATATCAGCGCAGCCGACGTGGTAACCCTGTACTTGGCGACGACGGCAAACGATACGCTCCGGCCTAACCTAGAGAAGTATCTGCGGCCTAATTCACGGGTTGTCTCTTACGATTATCCGATCCCTGGCTGGAAGCCAATCAGCACGACCGAGTCGAATACACACCGCGGTGCTACTCACACGATCTACCTCTATGAGGTGCCTGATTCGATCAAGAAGTAGACTGCCATAGGACACATCACTTGATTCCCGTTTTTGATGTCCTTGGCATCGGTCTGAACGCGACCGATACGGTACTGCTTCTGCCGGAGTTCCCCCCGTACGCCGGCAAAGTTGCATTTGAGCGTGAACTGATCAGTCCCGGCGGTCAAGTAGCCAGCGCCGTAGTCACCTGTGCAAAGCTGGGTCTCCGCTGTAAGTATGTTGGGACTTTAGGCGACGATCATCGGGGGACCATTCAGCGCGAAAGTCTTGCTGGTACTGGTGTGGACACATCCGGACTCATCGTTCGCGAGAACTGTCTCAATCAGACGGCTTACATAATTATCGACCAACGCACCGGCGAGCGAACTGTTCTATGGCACCGCGCCGACGGACTTCGGCTCGATGTTTCGGAGATTTCGCTCGACGATATCTCTAGCGCGCGACTGCTTCATATAGACGGGTACGATATTGATAGCGCGGCCTACGCTGCCGCCTATGCCCGCGATCACGGCGTTTTGGTTTCACTTGACGTTGATACGGTCTATCCCAACTTTCCGCGTGTTCTGAAGCATGTGGATTTTCTGGTGGCCAGTTCGTCCTGGCCAGCCGCGTGGACGGGTGAAACCGATCCTTTCGTAGCCTTAGCGCAAATCCAAAATGAGTACGGCATGCGGGTCGCCGCGATGACGTTGGGCGATTACGGTGCACTCGCTCTCAGCAATGGGGCTTGGAATTACTCGCCCGCGTTTGAAGTGCAATGCATCGACACGACAGGTGCCGGGGATGCCTTCCACGGGGGATTCTGTTTCGCAATGCTCGATGGCATGCCAATGCAGGCCGCACTCGAATTTTCGAACGCCACAGCCGCGCTGAACTGCACGGCCATCGGAGCCCGGGGCCACATTCCTGTCAGGACAGAAGTCGATGAGTTGCTGGCCCGTGGTCAGGCTGGTCGCGTCGGCCGTCGCATCGATTTCGAAATCGCCGAACGATGCGGTATGGCTGCCGGGCACCTCGGGTCACTCAACGGTCGCGCTGTCACGCGGCGATCTTCGGCCAGCGTCACTTAATCACTTCCAATGTTCCCGTTGCGTGCGCTGTTGTTGCGCCGTTCCTTCCCTGTCGTAACGCTGCTGCTCATTACTGTCAACGTGTTTTGCTTCCTGTGGGAGATCGCGCATCCCATGCGAGCTCAGGGCTACATCTTGCAGCACTATTCTCTGGTCCCCGATCATCTGCGCCTGTCATCGCTAGTTACGTCAATGTTTCTGCACGGCGGATGGCTACACCTGATCGGAAACATGTGGTTTCTCTGGATTTATGGATCGCACGTTGAAGACGCGATGGGCAGCCCGAAATTCTTGATCTTCTATCTAATCGCCGGAATCGCGGCTGCTTTGGTTCATCTGACCTTTAACCTCGGCAGTCCCATCCCCACAATTGGCGCCAGCGGAGCCATTGCGGGAGTCATGGGCGCTTTCCTGGTTTTGTACCCCAGGGCCCGGATCGTGACGCTCGTATTCATCATTATCTTCATCACGACGATTGATATTCCCGCTGTGTTTCTCCTTTTGTATTGGTTTCTGATTCAACTTGTAAGCGGGGTTAGTTCGTTTGGAGGAATGGCGGAAGCTCAAAATGTCGCATGGTTCGCCCACGTGGGAGGATTCCTCGCCGGCGTCTTGCTACTCCGGTTGTTCGCATCACGTCCGGTGCGCTACGGCTACCAAAGGTAGTTGCTTCTTACCGAAAGAAGCCGAGTAAGTACGCTACCAGCAGGATCAGCAGGATGGTACCGAGGCCGATTCCAGCGCCTCCGCCGTAACCGTAGCGACCATATCCGTAGTAACCGCCGCCTCCGCCAAGTAGGAGGATCAAGATAATGATGATAATGAGGGTCATAGCTCTCGTCTTTCTTTCTAATTTTAAATAGTCACTTGCGCGGTAAAGCCGACCATAAGACGCCGGATCGCTCCTTATTGTACAGAGACGACAAATGCACTAAGTACTACATCTCTACTGCAACTGGGGTTTGGTCACTTACTTACTGTCCGGAAGTGTCGCTACCCTGGAGTGACATGCGTGATCCGAACGAGCCTTTCGAAGACCTGCGTCCTCTCGACATTTTAGCAATTGCCGCTCATCCGGATGATGTCGAACAGACCTGCGGCGGCGCCCTGATCCGAATGGCAGAGCAAGGGTACCGCACCGGTGTGCTCGATCTCACCGCGGGCGACATGGGCAGTCGAGGCACTCCAGATTTGCGCGTGGCTGAGGCTGCCAAAGCGGCCGAGCACCTACTGCTCAGTTGGCGTCAGAACCTGCGATGGCCCGATGCTCGGCTGGAGAATACTGTTTCGGCCCGTATGACGATGGCAGGTGTAATTCGTAGAATTCGACCGAGAACAGTCATTCTGCCGTACTGGACTGGCCGTCACCCCGACCACTACCGCGCTGCAGAGATTGGGTACGAAGCATGTTTTCTCGCCGGACTCAAGCGACTCGAAGAAGACGTCCCGCCGCATCGTCCGTTCAAGATCCTCTACTCATCGATTTATGCCAACGTGACTCCGTCGTTTGTGGTCGACATTTCACGTCAATTCGATCGTCGTATGACAGCGCTCTTCTGTTACGAATCGCAATACGGGGATACTGCGGACTCCTCAGAGCTCTTTCCGTCGCATGCCGAGGTGGCAGAACGGCTCGCAGCGATTGCTCGATTTTACGGCAACCTCATCGGCGTTAAGTACGGCGAGCCTTTCGTCATCAAGGAAGCCATCAGCATCGACGACATCATCAGCATGCCTGTCCGGAGTATCTGATTTTCAGATACAATGGCGGCCATGTTAGCCACCACTGTCCAGCATCAGAAAGGCATTTGGGGTGAAACGGCTCGCATTGCCGATCAACTTCGCCGCGTGTACGATGGCAGTGCCTGGCATGGACCTTCGCTCAAGCAGATCCTTTCTGGCTTGACAGACGAGCAGGCCCGCGCTCGTCTAAACACGAATGTTCATTCCATCTGGGAAATTGTTCAACACACGGGCGCATGGGCTCGCATTGGACGGGAACGGCTATCAGCGACAGACATTCGCGACCACAATGAGGAAGAGAACTGGGGACCTATGGTGGGTACCTGGCATCAGGCACAAACATCGCTAGACCAGGAAATGCGCTTACTGGAACAAGCTATCCTGTCGTTCCCAGAATCCCGTTTAGAAGAGGCCGCTCCGGCCACCGAGCCCCAAACGTTCTATGTTCTACTGCATGGCGTTGTGCAACACATCGCTTATCATTCCGGCCAGATTATGCTGCTGAAGAAAGCCAGCCAATCGGCGACTTAGGCCTTAACTCCGCTGATCTTGATCGTATACAGCGTTCGCTCAGGCAGCTTCATGCGCAGATCACTCGGCATGGACAGTTCAGCCGAGTTTCCTTGCGGCTTCCATGAAATCGCGTCGCCTGTTTCAAGCAGTGTCATCGTTGCAGAACCGCCAACGGGAACTTCGCGGAGCAAGAACTTTCCGTCCGCGGGCCATCGCGGTAGAAGCGCGTAGACAGTGTCTGTTCCTTTGCCTGTAAAGAATGCTTCCACGTGAGCATAACCGGCCGGGGGTTTGTCCACCAGATCGGTGATTTCGTACGCGGCCATGAACTCGCTGTCTTCCAGCTTCGGGACTTTACCCTCGCTCCACTGGCGTGTGTGTTGATAAGGCCTGGTGCCGTAAATCGCGTCGCCGTTTGCCTTGAGCCATTGGCCTATCTGCATCAAGCGCTCTTCCATGATGACTGGAATCTGCCCATCGGCCCGGGGACCAATATCGAGCAGCAGATTGCCGCCGCGGCTCACAATATCAACAAGCATGAGCGTTAACTCTCGATGAGTGTGATAGTCCGTCAGAGTCTCATTGCGGTTATATCCATAGGAGAAACCCATGCCTCGACTCTCCTCCCAAGGATGCGACGATTGCTGCATGCCGGGAGTGTACTCGGTCGTGTAGTAACCGCCATGCTTATGCCGAGTCTCTTTGCCCCAGCGATCATTAACCACGACATGGTCGGCCACCGGCGATTCGTTCAATAGCCATTGCAGTAGTTCAGTTGAATGCCACGAAGCACTATCAATTTCCCACTCTCCATCGGTGAAAATGATGGACGGCTTGGCATGGTTCACGAGATCTTTGAACTGTGGAAACAGGTGCTCGGATACGAAGCGAGGCTTGGCGGTAAGCCACAAGGGATTGAACCATTCATAAAGTGAGTAGTAAATGCCCATTTCCAGGCCTTTACGTCGCCCGGCTTCCGTTAGCTCCAACAGGAGGTCGCGCTTGGGCCCGACGTCCACGCTGTTCCAAGGTCGGCCGTAAGCCCGATTGGCCTGTTCATTTTTCCAGAGCGTAAAGCCTTCATGATGTTTTGAAGTTAGAGCAACATACTTCGCCCCGGACTGTTCGAAGACGCTCGCCCAATGGTCTGGATCGAACATCTCCGCCCGAAACATAGGAGCAAAATCTGGATACTTGAAGTTGGGTCCGTAGACCCGGTTATGGAATGCGAGCGTGTGTGCGCCGTCACCGGTGGTGGCATTCTTCTTCTGCGCGGCGTCAAGCGAGTGCCAATACCATTCTGCGTACGCCGACTCATCCTTGGCGTGAACAGGAGCGTAAGCCGGCACCGAATAGACACCCCAGTGGATGAAGATCCCAAACTTAGCGTCTAGGAACCACGGTGGAATTGGCCGCGCGTCGATGGAAGTCCAGCTGGCGTCAAATCGCTTTGTTGACGTGGCGGTCTGCGACTGGGCGCCAGCCGACTTCCCGAGTGCCGCCCACGATCCTGCCGTTATGCCTGCCTTCAGAAGCTGTCTTCGATCCATAAGTCGTCCGCGATATTACCAGACGAACGGTATAGTTCAATGAGGATGGCGCACAGCTCGATGGGCGTATGCGCATTTCGAAAATATGACCAAAGCGATACTTATCACAGTGATGGCTGTTACGCCGTTGATCTGCGCTGCCGAGAAAACGCCCTCAAGATTGAACGCCGCGGCCGATGTTCTCTCCGAAATCATGGCTACGCCCGATAAAGGCATACCAACGAACTTGCTTTCACGCGCCCAGTGCATCGTCGTTGTGCCTGGCCTTAAGAGTGCTGCGTTCGTCGTTGGTATCAAGTATGGGAAGGGCTTTTTTTCCTGTCGTCGTGGAGCCAATTGGTCAGCCCCGGCGGCCATCCGCATCGAAGGTGGCAGCTTCGGCTTGCAGGCGGGTGGCATTGAGAGCGATGTCGTCATGCTGGTGATGAACACTCGTGGGGCCAAGCGACTGCTGGCCAGTCAATTCACTCTTGGTGGCGAAGGACAAGCTGCCGCTGGGCCAGTTGGGCGCGCAACGACGGCCCAGACTGATGCCTCTCTTCATGCAGAAATATTATCTTGGAACAGAGCCCGCGGATTGTTTGCAGGCATTTCACTTCAGGGCGCTACCCTCCGTCAAGACGTCAGCGATAACCAGGAGATGTATGGCCGCCCTCTAAGTAACAGAGAGATCATCAACAACAACATCCAATGGCCACAGGATGGCAGCGAATTTCACAGCACGCTGGACCGATTTGCTGCCAGGGCTGGGCGCAAACATAAACGGAGTCGGAGCTAAACCTTTTTCACAAATTTGGGCATTAGGGCAAGGCCGCCCAAAACGGCGACCTCGCCATGCCTGTACGGCAAGTTAGGACTGAACTTTACGAATCACGACGCCCCGTTCATCGGGAGTCGATCGCGTATATTCCCCAGTCGATTTAGCTGGCGGCTTTTTAGTTTTTACATCCGCAAGCTTCTCCGTGATCGCCTTGTTTTGAGCAATCCGTGCGGCTGTCCGCTCAGCTGGCGTCATCAAGTGAAATGGTTTATTCATGGCTGGCACCTAGAACCATCATCGCTCACCCTCGAAAATGTTCCATTGAACTGAGATTAATGGCACCTGATTGACGGGATGGCGAGCGTCTGTTTGGCAAGTCGTTATTAAGCGGCGACCTCCTGAAGGTGGAATCCTGTGGCTGCGACGGGTGCCGCGGGGTGTTCGGAAGAGCACTGCGAAACGAACCCAATTTCAGGAGCGGGTGCGGTTGCGGGCCTCTTCGGGGACACTTGATTTTTGAGCTTCAGGCGTAGAACTTCGGCGCGGAGGCTGTTGTACTCGGCTCTTTGGGCAAACAGGATTTCGGCTTTGCTGGCTTTGTCACGGGCGGCTTCTTCGCGGCGACGTTCGGCTCGGAGTTTGAGTAGATCGTTCAGGGCTTTGTGGAAGGCTCGGTCGTGTTGGGCCTGGTAGCGCAAATAGAGAGGCACGTCGTCGAGGAAACCCTTTCCTGTTTCATCGGGCAACAGTGCGTCGATGAAGAACTGGGCGCGCTCGCGGAGCCACCAGGATTGGGCCATTTTGCGAACGAGCAGAGTTTCAGTGAGCGTGTTGGCTCGGTGCTCGGCCATGAGACCGGCTTCGAGTTCATCGTATTCTTCCTGCGATTCGAAGTGCAACATCCCGAATCTGCGGCCGGAGAGACCGTGGGTGGAACTGTTGCGGGATGACGTGGCTTTGCCTTCTTCGGTGCGAGGGCCGGTCGAGTGCTGGGCGTTCTGCTGATTGGCGGATTGCTGGGCGGGGGTGACGGATTTGGGAGCGGGAGCGCGGAACAGCTCGGGGGAGCTCGCGGCAGACTCCGACAAGCTGTCTTCTTCCTGTGGCTCCAGTTCTGGGTGAATCGTGCTCTTCAGAACACAATCGATACCGGCTCGTTTTGCAATTCGGTTAGCCTCTTTGATGCCTTTGCGTTCCAGGGCGCGGCGTTCGGTGCGGGTCATGATGGAACCTCCGGATGATATAGAAATCCGGTTTGAGGCTAGCAGGTGCGGCGATGTGCTCGATGTTGGATTGAGGCGCAACTGCGTGTAAGTTGCCGACGGCTGAAGAAGATACGAGTCGCGATTTATTTTGGAAGGGCTGTGATCGCGCCGCCCGGAAGCACCGGGTATCTATCCCTTTGTGAATAGTCCCGGTGGTACTTCAGACCCCTGTTGCTTATTTAACAATTTTGAGAGCATCGTTCTACTAGTTCCTCGGAGGAAACAATTGATCGTGGTCCCAACAACGGACGAAGTTCTGGAATATTTTAACGCGTCTACCCTGCGTTTGAGCATTCCGCTCTTGATACTGGCCGCTGCAATTCCTGCATGGGCGCAAGCCACTGCGGGCAGCAGCATAAATGTGCTTCCCGCCGGAACCTCACAAGGCGTTGTCACTCTGAGTCCAGGAACATCAAAGGGCGTTATTACTTTGAGTTCCCCGCCTACAGCAACCGTTCTTCCGACTGGCACCTCGAATGGTGTTGTCCTTCTCAGCCCGGCTGACCCGAACTTGGCTGTCGCACTTATCCCTCCTTCGACGACGTCTCCTATGCTTGTTGAGCCTTATTCTCAAACCACGGTGCCTCACATCTCGAGCCAGGCTCTGAGATTAGCGTCTTCACCCCTTTTGGTCCAGCAGTGGGATAACAACAGTGTCTTGTGGCTACTTCCATACGTTTCAAACGGCAACAGCATTTCTACAACAAACTGGGTAAATACTTCGCAAGGTTTCTCCACAAACCCCAATGGCTCGCCGAGCCTTCTGATGTTGGACCTCAACGGGGATGGCAAGACGGACTTAGTGCAGCAGTGGAACCATAACGGCACGCTGTGGCTGCTGCCCTATATTTCAAATGGAACCAGCTTTACCGCAACAAACTGGATCAACACCGGCCAAGCCTATGGCTCCGGGCCCGGCGGCACACCCGGCTTGATCGCGATGGACCTCAACGGCGATGGAAAGACCGACCTTGTTCAGCAATGGAACAACAACGGTATCCTATGGCTGCTTCCGTACTTTTCAAGCGGAGCTAGCCTCGCGACAACAAACTGGATCAACACGGGGCCAAGGCTATAGCACGGGACCCGGCAGCACACCTGGCTTGATCGCTTTGGACCTCAACGGGGATGGCAAAACAGACCTCGTTCAGCAGTGGAACAACAACGGCACACTCTGGCTACTGCCGTACGTTTCAACAGGAACTAGCCTTTCGACAACAAACTGGATTAACTCCGGGCAAAGCTATGGTTCGGGGCCCGGCGGCACACCCGGCTTGATCGCGATGGACCTCAACGGCGATGGAAAGACCGACCTTGTTCAGCAATGGAACAACAACGGTATCCTATGGCTGCTTCCGTACTTTTCAAGCGGAGCTAGCCTCGCGACAACAAACTGGATCAACACCGGGCAGGGCTATGGTTCCGGATTCGGCGGTACGCCCGGCTTAATCGCCTTGGACATCAATGGCGACGGCAAAACGGACCTCGTTCAGCAGTGGAACAACAACGGCACACTCTGGCTTCTCCCGTATATTTCGAATGGAAGTACGCTCTCAACAACAAACTGGATTAACTCCGGCCAGGGCTATGGCGCTGGACCCGGGGGCACACCCGGCTTAATTGCTTTGGACATCAACGGTGACGGCAGGACCGACCTAGTCCAGCAATGGAACAACAACGGCACGTTGTGGCTGCTGCCATACATTTCAAATGGGACGACGCTCGCGACGACGAATTGGGTCAACACTGGGCAAGCCTTTGACTCTGGACCGGGAGGCCCGGGGCTATTAGGCGGAAGTTACATAAATCCCGCGCCGAACATACAGTACTACACAATCAAAGGCCAAGTGCTTGCGGGGGGAACTGGGGTCGCAGGAGCCACGGTTACCCTAAGCGGGAATTCTTCGGCCACCACTACGACGGATGCCAATGGTAACTATTCATTCACTGTTCCTGCGGGAGGTACGTACATGCTGACTCCTTCCTTGGCTGGTTACAGTTTCAGCCCGGCGTCAGCGCTCTTTTCTAATTTGGCTGCTAACGAGTTAGTCAACTTTCTAGCACTTTTAGGAAACTCCGGCGGCAGTGGGTCCGTAAATGGCTTCTATGGCCTTTACACGCCAGTTTACGCAACGCCAAGCGGTATAGGTTGTGGAGATTTGTCTGGAACCTGGACGGAAGAGGACCAACTACTTCCTACTGCAAGCTGGTCGCTTACGCAGAGTGGCAACAACGTCTCTGGAACATTGTCTAAGACAAGTTGCGGGACGAATCTAAGTTGGACTGCTTCCGGACAATCAACAGGGCTCGGTGCGTACAGTCTACAGATTTCAAATCCGTCGCCAACGCAAGATGGCTGCGGGAACATAGCGACGCCTTCTGAAACAGAAAGCCTTAATCTTTCCGGCAGCAACTGTAGTCAAGGGTCTGCCAATTGGGTCTCCACTTTCGGAGCCGGTACGTCATCCTGGACCGGACAAGTTCCAACTTCGCTGAAAGTCGTTTCATCGAGGGTTTTGAGCGATACAGAGATGACTGCAAGTGGCTGCTTACCGACATTTGCTGGCCTGTACTTTCAGATCATCTATCAGGTACTGGACAACAGCAGCCCACCGAAACCGGTGAAGGTAAAAGGTCTCGTTCCACAGGAACAGCTGCTCCATCATACGCTGAAAGTGGGATCGTACGCCATAGTAAACAATCAAGATGAACAGCCCCAATGGGGGGACATTACTCCAGGAATGCAAACAGACTCAAATGGCCAGTTTTCAGATCACCCATTTGGACAATGTGGAGGAAGCCCGAGCGGACCGTCACCGGGATTTAATGCTACTTACACGCAGAACATTCGCGTGGTAAATCCAAAGAACCAAGGAGCATCAGTTATCTTAAGATCGAATCAGTGGACGCAAACAGCGCCCAATGCTCCTCCTTCTCGTAAGGGAACGTTGACGAACGGCATTGACGTGAATCTTTCTCAGTAGCGATAAAAACATGCACGAAGATCAGTGGAGTGTTCTCCAGCGGCAGATTATTGCCAGTTCTGAGTTCTATCGTAAATCTACACAATGTCCCCTATTGGTCTATGTGCTCTACCGGTTTAGTATAGACATTTTAGTTGAAGAAAGTGACGTCTCTTTACATGTAAAACGTACATATAGGTCAGAAAAAATGTTTGGACCGGAGATCGTTGTTCTATCAAACGGGAAAGTTCGCGAACTCGCGGCGCATGCGAATTCAGAGCAAGGATTTGTTTTGGAAACTGGAGAGATTCTAAATACTCAGGAGTTCTGTAATCGATTGTTTGACTTGGCATGCAACTTATCGAGACGTCTAGCCTAGGCACGCTGACGTAGCCGCTCAAGAACACAGTGGTTCTGCCTGAGAACGGCAGGAGACTGAGGGTGAATCAGTTTATCCGGCTCTTGAAGTAAGCCCTAAACTTCAGGCGTAGCGACGATACACCTAAGGCTTCAGGGTTTCTGAATGGCTAACGCCTGCGCAGACGTGGTTTGCCTTTCGGAAGGTCGAACGTCTTCACAGCCAAGACGTTGGACCACCTCGCCGGGCCAAATATGGAGTAGCTCGATTGGCTGCTTTGGATATACCGAACACTGGAGAGTAAACGAGAAACTCAGCCAAATTCTGGACCGACTGGTGAAATCAGCACAAGACGGAACTCATCAAGTGAGTCGTTGAGTTCAAACTACGTCGGCAAGGCCGGAAATTCCAAGCGATCACTCTGCCTTCGGCCACGCGCAGAACGCCCTCAAGAGCCGCACCAAATATCAGGTTAGCTACCGAGGCGGAGGCGTGCGATGAGATTGGTCTCTCGTTGGCTTCGAAAGTCCTGCGGCGGTGACTGCGATTAATCCCCAACTATGAACACAGTGGGGGAGCTTACAGCTCCCTCCTACCCGTTCCGGCGTCCCCGTTAGCAAATCTTATGGCCCATGGTTTGCCGATCGCCTGCAAAGTCCGGACAGCCCACCATTGACTGCGTCAATATAGTAGAAACTCCTGTCCTCGATGCCGATCTTTCGCAAGCTGATCACGGCTGTTGCGCTGGCCCTTGATTCCATTGCCGCTCACAAGCTGCGTAGTTTCCTGACGCTTCTGGGTGTCATCGTCGGAGTTGCAAGCGTCATTTTGGTTGGAGCCGCTATCGACGGCCTGGGTGCCTATGCTGAACAGATTACGGCAAAAGCGTTCGGAACGGACAGCTTCTTAGTAGCCCAGATCGCATCTATGGGAAGGCTCACGAGTCGCCAATTGGCCGACAAGCAGAAGTACAACAAACGTATCCGGACTGATGATTTACGGTTTCTCCGCACCGCCACCGGTGACCAAAATCTGTATAGTCCATACCAGCAGCGTGTGGAAGACGTAAAAGCCGAGAACCAGGTTTACGAGGCCGCGAACATCATTGGCGTCTCGTACGACATGCCCAGCATTCGGGACATCCCTGTCGAGTCGGGCCGTTTCTTTGTCGATAACGAGGAGCAGCGTCGTCAACCGGTCGCCGTCATAGGTCAGGACATCCGTGACACTTTGTTCGCGGGGCGCAACCCGCTCGGACTGCAGTTACGTATTTCCGGACTTGAATTCACTGTCATTGGATTGCTCGAACGCCAAGGGTCGTCCTTCGGTCAGAGCCTGGACAATCCTGTCTACATTCCCACGACGGTCTACCAGTCGATGTTCGGCGGCGCGAAAAACATGGTTGTGTTTGGCAGGGCGAAGCCGGGGGCAGGGGACACTCTAGACGGCGCAGTTGAAACGATGCGCGTGGCTCTACGCAACCACTTTCACGCTCAACCGGGCAAAGATGACAATTTCGATATTCTTACCCCTGACTCCGTTCGTTCCTTCACCGATCAGATCTTAAGCGTCATCGCCGCAGTTGTTGTCCCGGTCACCAGCATCTCACTTCTGGTTGGCGGCATCGTCATCATGAACATCATGCTGGTCAGTGTCACGGAACGCACTCGCGAGATCGGAATTCGCAAGAGTCTTGGAGCGCGCCGCACGGACATCCTCCTGCAATTCTTGACCGAGTCACTCATCCTATCTTTGGCCGGCGGTCTCATTGGATTGTTGGCCGGTGCTGGGCTGGCGCTTGCCATCGGTGCTGCAACAGGGGCGACCTTGCGGGTGACCGCCCCGTACGTCATCCTGTCAGTTTTCGTGTCGACGGCTGTCGGGCTGGTCTCAGGCTGGTACCCGGCTAAGCGGGCGGCAAGTCTCGATCCCGTAGAGGCCTTGCGCGCCGATTAACATGACGGCCGACTAACATGACTCCTGTCCGCATCAACCCTAGGGCGACGTTCGCGATGGCTTTCGACGCTATCGTCAGCCATAAGTTGCGCTCCGGCCTAACTATCCTCGGCATCGTGATCGGGATCACGACCGTTGTCACCGTCGCTTCTTTGCTCACCGGATTGAACAACTCCATCGTCGACTTCTTCCAGGAATTCGGCCCGGACAGCATCTTTGTCAGCCGCCTTAGCGGAGACCCGAGTGGTCAAAATGCGCCGCCGAAAGAACGTAAGCGGAAGAAGATCTTGCCGGAGTACGTGCAGTATTTGAAAGCTACTGTTTCGTCCGTCAGTGATATCGCGCTCAGCGTGTATGTGCTGCCTACACCCGGCCATACAATGACCGCCAAAGTGCCTGGTTACGAATCGGACAACCTTAATATCTCGGGCGTGACTCCAAACCTGTACAGCATCACTCCCAGAACCGTCGATCAAGGGCGGGTCTTCAGCGATCTCGAGGCTCGGCGCGCCGCTCACTCCGTGGTTCTTGGCGCTAGCCTTGCCGATGCACTCTTTCCTGGAAAGGATGCCGTCGGTCGGACCATGCTGATCGATGGTGTCGAATACGACATCATTGGCGTCTTCGCGAAGGCTAAAGGCGGATTCTTTGGCGAAAACGGATTGGATCGGCAAGTCATCATGCCGTTAACCACGGCTCGGCTTCGGTACCCGCAATCAGATAACTTCTTTATTACTCTAAGGGCGAGGTCTGGGCAGCGAGCCGACGCCGTGGAAGAAACCCGCGCTGCCCTGCGACGGCTGCGTCACGTGTCAACGGAAAAGCCGGACGACTTTTCGCTTAGCACGCCTGACTCAATTATCGAGAATTTCAACAAGATCACGAGCATGATTCTCCTGGTATCGATTGCCATCTCGGGCGTCGGGCTACTGGTGGGGGGTATTGGCGTCATGAACATTATGTTGGTCAGCGTTACTGAACGAACCCGCGAGATCGGTGTGCGCAAAGCTGTGGGCGCTCGCAAGGGCGACATCGTGACGCAATTCTTAATTGAGGCGATGACACTGACCGGTATCGGGGGCTTAGCAGGCGTCGTCATCTCCGTGTTGATGACACTGGCAATCAGCCTTCTGGTGCCTGCTCTGCATACTGTGGTGCCCGCTTGGGCGATCTTCACCGGATGTGCCATCTCTATTGCGATCGGCGTTTTCTTCGGCACCTGGCCGGCCATCAAGGCGTCTCAACTTGATCCGGTCGAAGCTCTACGATACGAATAGAATCAGCCTATGTCACAGATCTTGGAAGAAATTCTCAACGCTAACGAATCCTACGGCGACACGTTTGGACAGAAGTCGAAGTTGTCGATGCCTCCTGCACGCCGTTTTGCGATCTTGACGTGTATGGATGCCCGACTCGATCCTGCCAAGTTTGCCGGCTTGGCCGAAGGTGATGCTCACGTCATCCGCAATGCCGGAGGGCGCGCTAGTGACGATGCTATCCGTTCCCTTGTCATCTCGTATAAGCTGCTCGGGACAAAGGAATGGTTCGTCATCCATCACACCGACTGCGGGATGCTGACCTTCACCAACGACATTATGCGCGACCTCCTGGCAAAGAGCCTAGAAACGGCCTCCGTCAAAGGCGGGGAATGGGTTGACCCTGCAACTGGTGGAGGATCCACAGCAGCCGAGCACATTGATTGGCTCACCATCGCAGACCTTCAGAAGAGCGTGGTCGCCGACGTGACTCGCATTCGGACTCATCCGCTGGTGCCCAGCTCGATTCCGATTCACGGTTATATATTCGACGTCGCCAGCGGCAGGTTGATTGAAGTTCCCGAAGCCACAACTGCCGGAAAGCCCGAGGCGCAAGCTCGAGCAGCACGAAATTAACACATTGCGGAGTGCTGTAGAGATATGGCAAAATCGTACATATGAAGAAGACGCTGAATATTGATGATGCGCTTTTTAAACAGGCGAAGCTGGCATGCGGCGCATCGACGGACACTGACACCGTCCGCTTAGGGCTTGAGTCATTGGTCCGCCGGGCTGCTTACGAGCGCCTCAGGGCTCTCGGCGGAACCGAGCGTGACGCGCAAGATGTTCCCCGGCGTCGTGAGGAGCCGATCGCCAAGGCAAAAATCGCCTGATGGTCCTAGTTGATACCTCCGTGTGGATCCGATTTCTGGCGGGTCGGACACCCTACTTGCAGGAAATGGACAGACTGCTGGAACGCGATGAGGTTGCGGGACACGAACTTGTTTACGGGGAGCTCCTGATAGGCGATCGCGCACGTCGTCGAGAACTTTTGGCGGCTTATCAGCAGATCCATCATGCCTCGGCCATCCCTCATCGCGAGGTCGTCGACTTCGTTCGCGCTCGAGCTCTGCACGGTCGTGGCGTTGGCTGGATTGACATTCATCTGCTCGCATCGGCGCTTGTAGGGCGTCTTCTTCTATGGACCGCAGACACTCGGCTTTCCGCTATGGCGACTGAACTCGGCGTTTTATACGAGAATCCCGCTTCAGTCGGCAGTAGCACTCTATGACAAGTTCGTGTCACTGTAACTTGTCCGTCAGATCACTCCGATCACAAACATTTCTAGGCAACTCCGTTTCATCAGGAATTAACCCAAAGCAAATTGTCCGGAAACACGCGTCGCGCACCATGACATTGGCGAGTACGGCTCCGTTCGCCATATCGACCACTTATGACAGCGACCACTTTCCAATTTGTTTGGCAGGACCGGACCGTTCAGAAGATGTTCAAGTCCGGTGTCTCTCTCCACAGTCACACCATGTACTCGGAAGAAAGTCTGGAGATGATTCCGCGGCATACAGCCAAGGTGCCGTACCTTGGCTCCGCCATTCGCCGTCACGAGGCTGAATACCTTCAGGCCAAAGGTGACCACCTTGATTTCCGGCGGGCCTTTTGGACACCGCCGCTGGCGCCTCGACAAGCTCATCGCCTCGAGCAGAAGCAGATTGAAGACCAGTTCCAACTTCCCGGCTTGGTCTCGCTGACCGATCATGACGACATACGTGCGGGCAGCATGCTTCGCGTGTTAAGCGCATTCCGTGAAGCGCCCGTCTCTACCGAATGGACCATCCCCTTCGGCCCTACGTTCTTCCATTTGGGTGTCCACAACATGCCACCTGAAGACAGCCATGAGATCATGCGGCAGTTTTCTGAGTTCACCGGCAACCCTGAGGAACACAGGCTTCAGCCTCTGCTGTCCATGTTAAACAGCTACCCTGACGTTCTTCTTGTTCTAAACCACCCGCTGTGGGACGAGAAGGGCATTGGTGTAGCCGAGCACGCTCTGGTTGTTGGCTGCCTGCTTGAGCGTTACGGCAGCTTTATGCACGCCCTGGAGTTGAACGGCCTTCGCTCCTGGTGTGAGAACAAGCAGGTCATTCGATTAGGACGCCAGATTGAAATGCCGCTTGTATCTGGTGGCGATCGCCATGGTCTTGAACCGAATGCAACGGTGAATCTTTCCCGCACTGACACGCTGCCCGGCTTCATCCACGAGCTGCGCTATGAAAAGGTCAGCCACGTCGCGTTTATGCCCCAGTATCACGAGCCGATCAAGGTCCGACTGCTTCACACAATGGTTGATGTCGTTCGAGAATACCCAGAAAACTTCGAGGGCCGCCGGACCTGGGGCGATCGGGTGTTCTACCATGGTGCCAAGGACCAGATGCCAATCCCGCTCTCCAGCTACTGGAAAGACGGTGGCCCCAAAGTGGTCAAGCATTTCATCGCAGCTATGAGACTCCTGGAGCTTCGAACCGTACGTTCAGCCTTGCGCCTTGCGTTAAACGATCGCGCATCCGTCTGGTCCGACCAGGGAGCGCTGATTTGAACCAATATCGTCGAGTAGCCTTTTTACCCGACACCTTTCACGAAGTAAACGGAGTTGCGCTCACCAGTCGCCAACTGGAAAGCTTCGCCGTCCAGCGACAAATTCCGTTTCTCAGCTTGCACGCTGGTCCCACGAACACTCGAACCACTCGCGGGGAAGTAACGGTCATGCAAATCAAGCGCGGTCACGCTTCTTTTCCGCTGGATACTCACCTTGATTACGATCCGTTCCTGCTGCGTCATTATCGCCGAGTTTTGGCGGAGGCTCGACGTTTCCGGCCCGATTTGGTGCATATCACTGGCCCGGGCGATATGGGCATGCTGGGGTGGGTTTTGGCTACTCACCTCGGTGTTCCGCTTGTCATGTCCTGGCACACAAACCTTCATGAGTACGCGGGGCGTCGTCTCGAACGACTTCTTTGGTTTCTGGGCGAACGGTTGAGCCGCTTCCTGGGTTCAATCGCTGAACGGATATCACTCAAAATTCTTGATTTCTTTTACAGTCGTTCACGTGTGGTCTTGGCCCCTAATCAAGAGTTGGTCGAGATGCTGAATGCAATGACCAAGCGTCCAGTCTTCCTGATGCAGCGTGGCGTTGACACTGAGTTATTTTCCCCTGCTCATCGCTCTCGCTCCGCTGGTCGGTTCCGAATCGGCTACGTCGGTCGCCTAACACCCGAGAAAAATGTGCGGCTACTTGCCAGTCTCGGAAAGGCTCTACTTGAACGTGGTCACGACAACATCGAATTCGTGATCATCGGGCAGGGAAGTGAAGATACTTGGCTGGGCGAGAACGTACCAAACGTCATCCTGACTGGGGTACTGAAAGGTCAAGTGCTGGCGGAGGCTTACGCCAACATGGATTTATTTGTCTTTCCGTCAACTACCGATACGTTTGGCAACGTAATTCTGGAGGCGTTGGCTTCCGGTGTGCCCGCGGTGGTCACTAACTCTGGCGGCCCCAAGTTCCTGGTCCGTCACGGGATCACCGGATTTGTCACTGCCGATGACCAATCTTTTGTTGACTACATTGCCTCACTTGTCAGCAATCCTCAACTGCATCAGCTAATGGCAACCGCCGCTCGGGAACACGCCCTGAATCTTTCTTGGGACGCTGTTTTTGAGCGTGTTTTCTTGTCGTACCAGGCCTGCTTCCAGCCGAATGCCGCTCCGCGGAATCCGAAGCAGGTGTCCACAGTTGCTCCTGCATGACTCAGCTTGCTAACGGCGAACCGCCTTCCGTTCCAAACCATCGGTAGCTGGTTCGCTTCCCTTGCAATTTCCACTCTTGCGGTTCGGTATTCATCATCCAGTCTAGGGGCTCACCCAAGGTTGTGAGTTGCGAGGCCGTTGCGAAAGCTTTTGACAAAGCCGCCCTTTGTTCCGGTCCCACCGCAGCGGGTGCAGCCGACACAAACAGCGGGGTGCCACTTCGCGCCAAAAGATCAAGCCATTGCCGATTTAGGCTCCAAGGCACTTCTGTCGTCAGCCCGACACAGTCCGCATCGATCGCAAAAAATGTCCCATGTTGCGGAGCGCGAAAAGCGAGTGTATTGACACCCATCTTTCTGGTGCGATTCCAGTCGCGGCCGCTGGTGTCATCGCCGATTCGTTGCAGTTCGAAGAGGCCTGCGCCCAGATGGCCGACCGTGTTGCAGCCCAACAGCATCGCACTCCCAACTGCATCTCGGAGGCTTTGATAAAGGCCACGAATAATCTCGGCATTAGTCCTCGTTCGATCCGCGAAGTTCCAATCGGAGTCCGTCACTTGCGCTCCCATGGCGAATCCCCAGCGTCCCAGCAAGTCGTAGGTCGAGAAGTCATGCTTAATGAGCCCATAACCCCACGCGACCGCCCGCCGAAAGTCTTCTGAGATTTGAGCAATTGCCTCGGGCACAGTCGGGTCGAGTGTGTAGGCCTTGTGTTCAGCGTATTCGTGACCGGCATTCTCGGTCTTCAGTCGCCAGCCTTCAGGCACGGATTCCTTTGTGAAAAGGGGTCGTATCCACAATCCGGGCTGTACGCCGATGCGCTTCATGTCTGCCGCGAGACCCGCCATATCGGGAAACTGTCTATTGCCTCGCCACGGTCCTGTGACCGAGTGTTCTTCCCACCCGTCATCAATGACCATGACTGGCCGGTTCGACGGGTCGCTCGCCCACGAGGCCACACGTTCTGAATCGCTTCGTATGTCCGCGGCGGAACTCTTTCCGTAGGCGTAATACCAATTGTTCCCGCCGTAAACAGGCGCGGACGGGAGTCGCGGTTTGTCGCATAACAAGCTGCAAAACTGCTTGGCTGCCTCAAACGGTCTGTCTTCATACTCGTGAATGCAAATGGTCGCTATAGCCAACTGCCGCTGGCCTAACGCTACCCCTCGCCCGCCGTTTCGAACGTCAAGCCATAGCGACACGCCTTCAGGGTCGACTTGCCAAAAGCACAGAGCGGCCGGCGCTGTTCTAACTCCACAGGCCACGGTCGTTTTTCCGTTGTTCGCTAGAAAGTACCAAGGCATGACACGTTCCGGTTCTAAGCCGCGCCAAGCTAGATTGGCGTACGACCGTTCCCAGTCATCGGCTAGATATTGCATTCCAGCCGCCATAGTCAGCGACCACCGCAGGTGAACTCGCATGACGGCTTTCTTAGGCGATCGCAGGCTAACGTCGAAGCCTCTTGCCCTGCCAATCAATTCGAGTTCGATGTCATGCGCTTGCCAAGTTGTCCCGTGGCGGGTTAGCTGTACCCGTTCGGTCTCAACGTAGGCGGCCACCAAACTAGGTGCGCCGGCAACACTCACTAACTTGAGACTCTTCTGGCCCGCAGTTTGGGCCGAGGCCAGTGTTCGACCGGCTCCCCCTACCATTCCGAGTCCTGCAATCAAATTCCGTCGACTCAAAGTCATCTTGTCGCTACATTCCTATCATGGCCGCGTGACACTCTTCTCTGGCGAGCGTGTCAAACAGTCCGTGACCATCCCCTTCCGTTGTGCCCCCGTCTTTTTGCTTCTGATAGCCCTAGTACTCGCTGGCTGCGGCGGGAGCAATACGAAATCGAATGTCATAGCTCCGGGCGCGCCTGAGTCGGCCAAAACACGTGCGCTTGAAACGGGAACCGCTCTGATCCAGAATGAGCCTCCGATCGAAGCCATCAATGTCTACATGGACGGCTTTCATTTCTACAGCGGAGACATCAAGCATCAAATGGAAGCTCACCACTACTGCTCGGTCGTTAATGAAGATCTAACCCAATGCATCATCTTCGACGGCAATACCAAACAGGCCAAACTCATGGGCGTCGAATACATAGTCAGTCGTAACATCTATCAGACACTGCCGCCTGAGGAGCAAGCTTTATGGCACAGCCACGCCTACGAAGTCACTAGCGGAGAGCTCATTTCTCCTGGCATTCCGAAGGCGGCGGAACACGCCTTTATGGAAAAAATGGCGAGCACCTATGGAAAGACTTGGCACACGTGGAATACTGATCTCAACCTGACGCTCCCCACCGGCCGCCCGATGTTAATGATGGCCTTTACGGCGGACGGCCAAATTCACGACAATATGGTCGCCAGCCGAGACCAGCGTTTCGGCACCTCTACTGCAGACAACAAAAAGGATCGTGCGGATATCCAGCCCCCGGCTGTTCTGCCCACCGCCGATGCCTGGGAGAAGGGAAAAGCTCCGCAGCTTTCGCTTTCAACCAAGTAGATTGCTTCGGCTTACAAGCTGAAGGCTACTACGTAATCTCCAACTGGTGACAAATCAGGGATGCCGAAACCCCCCGCCGTGACAACGACGTACTGCTTGCCGTCTGGACCTTGGTATGTCATGGGAACGGCCTTTGCGCTGGCGGGCAAGTCGCCTTTCCATAGTTGCTCACCTGTTTCGGTATCGAAGCCGTAGAGGGCCGGCACGAGAGTTCCGCCGGTAAAAACAAGGCCTCCTGCGGTGGATATGGGTCCGCCCAAGGAAAGAGATCCCCATTTGGCTGGGAGCTTCGGACTGAGCTGTCCTAGCGGTACTTCCCACTTCTTGTCGCCCGTTGAAGCGGAGATCGCGACCAGCGTTCCCCAGGGCGGAGGTGTGCACGGAATGCGTTTGGGGCTGAGCAGAATCCGACGCATCATGCCATACGGCGTGCCGTGCTGCGGAGCGAATTCCCAGTCCCCGTCGAGTCTTCGATTGCGGGAATCGCGAAGACTCTCAAAGTCGCTCCGCGGTATCAAGCGGACCTCGGAGGCCAGGTGATTGGTCGGGACGATAAGCAGGTCGTGCGTCGGGTCGTAGGTCATGCCACCCCAGTTCTGGCCTCCCACGTTGCCCGGCAGCTGCAAAGTTCCTTGGAGTGATGGCGGCGTGAACATGGTGCCTGTACGAAGCTTCGCGATCTCGGCGCGGCACCATTCGCGGTCAGCGTTATCGATTCCAAAGGCGTCGTTCGCGGTCATGGTTTGGGGGGATACGGCAGCTGGTTTGACCGGAAAGGGCTGGGTTGGCGAGGCTGTTTCACCCGGAGTATCGCTTGCGGGTACGGGCCGCTCCTCTACGCCGAAGATGGGGACGCCCGTCTCCCGGTTGAGAATGAACAAATTAGCCGACTTCGAGCCGATCGCGATCGCCGGAATGGTGTTGCCCTCGCGATGCACATCGAACAGAAGCGGCGGCGTAGCAACGTCGTAATCCCATAGGTCGTGGTGAATGGTTTGAAAGTGCCAGACTCTTTCGCCTGTCTCGGCGCTAAGAGCAACGATGGAGTTGGCGAAGAGATTATTTCCGAGGCGCTCGCCTCCATAGTAGTCAGGGCTGGCACTGCCGGTGGGTATGAATACGAGCTTACGGATCGGATCGACTGCTATGACCGACCAGGCATTTGCTGCTCCAGTTCGGGCAGCAGTACCTTCCTTCCAAGAGTCGGCACCGACAGCGGAGGAGTTTTGCGGGATCGGATCCCAGGTCCACTTCAGCTTTCCCGTTGCAGCATCGAAGGCTCGTACTTCGCCGCTGGGCTCGTCCGTCCAGCCATTGTCTGCGATGCCTGAGCCGATGACGACCGTGTTGCCGACGACGGCCGGGGGCGAAGTTTCTTCGTAATCAGCGAATCCATGAGGTTTGATGCGGAGGCCTCGGCGGAGGTCCACAATGCCGTTGTCGCCAAAACCAGGGCACGGTTTCCCCGTCGAGGCGTCGACTGCAATCAAGCGGGCGTCGATAGTAGCGAGATAAATCAGGCGCTGGCCCGAAGACGATTTCCATGTCGAAACACCCCGATTCGAAAAGTCGCCGTACCCCTTGTCTTTGGGGATGCGCGGATCGTAGGACCATAGTTGCTTTCCGCTGGTTGGGTCAAGTGCAATAACCCGGCCAAGTGGAGTACTGAAGAAGAGAGTGTCGTCGACGTATAGGGGAGTGGCTTCAAATTGGGTTGGCTTCGATCCGCTAGCAGGCGAGTACGCATCGCCAGTGCGGAAGGTCCAGGCGATCTTCAAGGACTTGACGTTCGACCGGTTTACCGCTGTGAGAGGCGAGAAACGTTGCCCGCCGGGGTCGTTTCCATAGTTCGGCCAGTCGCCGCTTCCAGCCGCTAGCAAAACTACACTTAGAGAGAGAACGCAGGCCGCGGCACGGATAAGCTTCATGCAGTCAGTCTGCCCGTTTCCGGCTAGTGTGTGAACAGGTTTGGGACGAGCGGGACTGAGAATGTGATAAGAGGAGAGTAGAGTTGCTACGCCCGCTCAAGTTCATCAAGAGACTTGGTGCGATAACGGCGGCCCCAGTTCAGTTCGCGGCCATTCTTGAGCACTATCTTTTGATCGCCATGAAACCAAGAGCGGACCTCGGCAATTGCTTCGATGTTGACAATCTCAGACCGGCTGATACGGCGGAAGATCGCTGGATCGAGCTTGGCGGAGATTGAATCGAGGCTGCTTCGGATAATGTGTGTGCGATCCCCGGCATGGATACAGGCGTAGTTTCGAGCGGATTCGATCCAATCGATACGACTGACTTCAAGGAACACGGAGCGGTCGTTTTCCTGAATCAGGAGCCGGCGAGCATAAGGCGACTCAGTGCGAAGAGCCAGCATCAGTTCGTCGAGTCTGCTGGTGATGTGGTCGCTGCCAGGTGACTGGATGATTTGGCGGATCCGTTTCAGAGATTGGGTGAATCGGCTGGGTTGCACTGGTTTGAGCAGGTAATCAATCGCATGAACATCGAAGGCCTTCAATGCGAAATCATCGTGTGCGGTGACAAAGACGAGATGAAGATGATCGCGCGAATCAAGCGACTCGACCACGTCGAAACCGGTGCAATCAGGCAACTGAATGTCTATGAACGCGAGGTCGGGCTTGAGCCGATTGATCAGTTCCAGGGCTTCGGCGCCGGAAGCCGCTTCACCGGCGATGGTAATGTCGGTTTCTGACGACAGAAGATGGCGAAGCTTGCGACGGGCTGGTGGCTCGTCATCGATGAGAACAGCGCGAATCATTGCAATTGAGGTTCGGCCATTAACGATGGAGTTGGTAGCGCTTCGCTTTTGAGTACGGCTTGCCAAGGTATGCGAATCTCAACAATTGCGCCGCAGCCTGGTGCATTACGAATCTCAAAACTCTGCTCGTCACCATACAGGCGCCGGAGGCGTTCAGTTGTGTTTTGCAGGCCGATGCCGTAGATCAAAGGCTTGGAATCGCTGATACCAGGCCCCTCGTCGCTGATGGTTACCTTCAGTGACCCGTCTTCGGACTGAGCATGGATGAGAATTCGCACTCTGAATTTTGAGTCCATGCCGTGGCGGATGGCGTTTTCGACAAGTGGCTGGAGAATCAAGTGCGGCACGAGGGCCTGATTTGCGTCCCGGTCAATTTGAATGATCACGGAGAGGCGCTCTTCGAGACGAGCCTCCATAATGCGTGTGTATAGCTGCAGGACTTCGATTTCTTCTTTTAGAGGAATCAACTGCGAGCGACTTTCCTGCAGAAGATGCCTGAGCAGTTCCGCCAACCGGCCCAGCATCTCGTCAGCCACTCTGGGATTCTCATAAATTACTGCCGATATGGCATTCAAGGCGTTGAACAAGAAGTGCGGCTGGAGTTGTAATCGAAGGTTCTGCAATTGCGCTTCTGCTAGGTTGGCTTCGAGCTTGGCTTGCCGCACCTCTCGCTCGCGCGCAAACCGAATTTCGTGAAAGAAGTAGACGAGACTTACGATGATCCAGTAGTAGATGAAAAGATGAGCACCCTCCATCGGATAGCGCACGGGCAAATAGCCATAGCTCTCATTCCCGAATCCCAGCAGGGGGAAGAAGGTAGCGCGCAGGAGCGCGATCAAGGTAGTGTGAACTACTGAGATGAGGCAAACTGCTACAAGGTGAGCCAACAAGTTGATGCGCCAAGCTGCGGAGAGTAGCGGGAAGCGGATAGCAGCCAAGTAAATCAGAGGGAAGACCGCCAGCCCGGCGAGGCCGCCGGATCCTTCCTCGGCAAAGGTGAGCAGAGGCGGGCGGTGAAGCGCATTGGCGACGTAATCGAGTTGCCGGTAAAAGAACAGGAAGATCGTGTTCAGAGCAATCAGGACGAAGACGATTCGCCAGTCGATCTTATTCAGCGGAATGTAACTTCGGGTCGGTAACGGTGCCAGATGCAGACCATGCTACCGAAACAAAAGGAGGCTGTTTGCCCAGGTAAGAGCAACAGTGCGTTAGAATCGCAGGTGCAATCCAGTTTTAGGAGTTTGGTGGGGCTATGCACATTCTCAGATGCACACTATTGATTTTGAGCGCGGCTGCTTTAGCTCTGGCGGCCGGAGACAATCCCCAGGTTACGAGTGCAAAAAGCTTCTGGAACGAGGCTGAAAAGGTTGTTCTCAAGTCGGCTGACAAGATGCCGGAAGACAAATTTGGTTACAAGCCTACAGATAGCGTCCGGAGTTATGGGGCGATCCTGGCGCACATCGCTGACGGAAATTACGAGATCTGCGGTGTAGCTCGTGAGGGTAAACCGAAGGACTCAAGCTTCGAAAAGACAGCGAAATCAAAGGCTGAGATCTTAAAGGCATTGAAGGAAAGCTTTGCGTATTGCGACGCTGGGTTTGCGGGTTTGACAGACGCTGGGGGTGCCAAGATGGTGCCGTGGTTTGGGCAAGGCGAGCGAACGAAGCTAAGCGTTTTGAGCTACAACACAACACACGTGTATGAGCACTATGGGAATTTGGTTACGTATTTGCGGATGAATGGGCTAGTGCCGCCGTCGAGTGAAGGGCAGCAGTAAAGCGGCCTTCGAAGTAACATTTTCTTAGCGGTCGGAACAATGCCGCTCACTTTCCCGTAATAATGAAGTGCTCGCATCTTCTTGAGCACTGTCACTGATTGGTCACAAAGCAGGTTGCCGTTGCGTCGTTGTTCAACAATCAAATTAAAACTTCTTTCTCCGATTGCAGGCCTTGCGGCCGTGATGCTGACCACCGCGTCGTGCGCGAAAAACGAGGCGTCAACCGGTGGAGCAGCGATGCAAATGCCACCCGCGCCCGTTCGTGTCGCGGAAGCACTTTCGACCGATGTTCCGTTAAATGTCACAGCTATCGGCAATGTTGAGGCCGCCTCAACCGTAGATGTCAAGTCGCGGGTAGCCGGGCAAGTCTTGCGGATGAACTTCCAGGAAGGTCAGGACGTTCAGAAAGGGCAGTTGTTATTCGAGATCGACCCGGAACCGCTTCTGAGGCAGATTGCTGAGTCTGAAGCAAATCTAGCCAGGGATACGGCGCTGGAGGCTCAGGCGAGGGCTAGCATTGTCAGAGATCAAGCAACGGTGAAACAGAATAAGGCGCAAGCCGAACGTGGGCTGGCGCTGGCGAAGGACGGAATCTTTTCGAAGGAACAGACCGAGCAGGTAGTGGCCACTTCAGATGCCTCCCAAGCATCGTTAGAGGCGGATCGAGCCGCCCTCGAGAGTGCAACGGCTTCGATTGCGGCGGACAGAGCCCGCTTGCAACAGACACGTTTGCAGTTGAGCTACACAAAAATTCTTGCGCCGATTACCGGGCGCGCCGGCGCGGTTGCGGTGAAAGCTGGGAACCTCATTAAGGACAACGACGCAGTCTTAGTGACCTTGCTGGAAGTGAAGCCTATCTTCGTTACATTCGGCGTTCCCGAACAGTTGTTGCCGGACGTGCGACGGTACAACGCCGAACGGCCACTGCTGATCACAGCTCTTGGGGCGGATCAGAAGGCGGTCACTGGTACTTTGAAATTCATCGATAGTTCCGTCGATATGACCACAGGCACCATTAGGCTGAAGGCGCAATTCGCGAACCAGGACAGGGTGCTTTGGCCGGGACAATTTGTGAATGTAACGGCGCGATTGGAATTGGAGCACGGCCGAGTCTTGGTGCCAAATCGGACTGTGCAATCAGGCCCAGAAGGAAAGTATGTGTGGGTCGTAGATCGTAGCAGTAGTCAGGTGAGCATGCGCCCTGTGACTGTGCTGCGTACCTATATGACAAATGGATCGGACGAGCAGGCAGTTATTGGCACTGGCCTTCGGGCGGGGGAGACCGTCATCTCAGAGGGACAGATGCGTCTTGCGCCGGGTGCGAAGGTGCGAATGCTGGAAGCGGACAAAAGTGACCCAGGAGCGAGTCGGAAGACTTCGTAAAAAGGACTAGTTTGCAATGACAGACTTCTTCATTCGGCGAGCCGTTTCGACAACGCTGTTTATGACAGCGATCTTGATGTTTGGCGTCCTTGCCTATTTTGTGCTGCCGGTTAGTGACTTGCCGAGTGTGGAATATCCAACTCTCCAGGTTTCAGCCTCACTTCCCGGAGCGAATCCGGACACGATGGCGGCGTCAGTGGCAACACCGCTGGAGAAAGAGTTCTCCACGATTGCGGGCATCAACAGCATGACTTCGTCGAGTTCGAGTGGATCGACAAGTATCACTTTGCAGTTTGATTTAAATCGGGGCATCGATGCTGCTGCGCAAGATGTCCAGGCCGCGATTTCGCGCGCGGGCGGCAACTTGCCGGCCAACATGCCTGCGCCGCCCTCGTATCAGAAGGTCAATCCAGCGGAACAGCCCGTTATGTACATGAGCGTCAAGTCAAACACCATGAGCTTGTCGCAATTAGACAGTTATGCCGAAACGACCATGGCGCGACGGATCTCCATGGTGACGGGCGTAGCAAGGGTTCGGGTATTTGGTGCCCAGAAATATGCCGTGCGTGTGCAAGCTGATCCGGAGAAGCTGGCGGCAAGGCAAGTTGACCTGGAAGAAGTTCGCTCAGCTTTGACGACGGGAAGCGTGGACTTACCGGCTGGGTCGCTGTACGGCAACACCAAATCGTACACAGTCCAATCCGATAGTCAGTTAACAACAGCAAGCCAATTTGCGCCCCTGATTGTCACTTATCGGAACGGCGCTCCGGTGCGGCTGAACGAGTTGGGACGTGTAATCGATAGCGTCTCCGATACGAAGGCGGTTTTTTGGTCGAATGGCGAGCGCGGGATTATTTTGGCTATTCAGAAACAGCCCGGCACGAATACGATTTCAGTTGTTGATGGAATCAAGGCCTTGTTGCCTGGAATGAAGCAATCGATGCCGGCAGGTATTGAAATCATGGGAGCTTTTGATGCTTCTGTAAATATTCGAGAATCGATTTCTGATGTCAAATTTACGCTGCTATTAACCGTCCTGTTGGTCATCTTAGTCATTTTCGTTTTCTTGCGCAATGTCTCTGCGACGGTGATTCCGAGTCTGGCTGTACCGCTTTCTTTGCTTGGGACCTTCGCAGCGATGAAGTTGCTGGGCTTCACGATCGACACTCTATCAATGATGGCCATGACGTTGTCGGTTGGATTCGTCGTGGACGACGCGATTGTGATGCTTGAAAATATCGTGCGGCATTTGGAGATGGGTAAGCCACGGATGCAAGCTGCCATCGACGGAGCGCGAGAAGTCGGATTCACCATCGTTTCGATGACCGTTTCGCTAGTTGCCGTTTTCATCCCGGTACTGTTTTTAGAAGGCATTATCGGGCGGTTGCTCCGGGAGTTCTCGGTCACCATCGCGGTCGCTGTGCTCGTATCGGGCGTGATTTCGTTAACGTTGACGCCTATGTTGTGCAGCCGATTCCTCCGGCACGAGACTCACAATCACGGCTGGTTCTACTCGAGTTCAGAGCGGTTCTTTGTCGGGATGAACAACCTTTATCGGCGGACGTTGTTAGTAGTTCTCCGACATCGCTTAGCGATGCTTCTAACTAGCATTGCCTTAACGATCTTCACTGGCTATCTGTTCGTAATCATGCCCAAAGGTTTTTTACCCACGGTGGATGTTGGATTTATGTTCGGTGGGACCGAGGCAGCGCAGGACACTTCGTTTGATGAGATGGTCCGCCAGCAGCGACAGGTGTTGAACATTGTCAGCAAGAATCCTTGGACGCAGATATATGTTGGTGGGACAGGTGGCTTTACTGGACAGAACCAAGGCTTCATGTTCGTATCTTTGAAGAACGATCCCAAACGGCCGAAAGCCGACGCGATCATCGGGCAGTTGCAACAGCAGTTTGCGGCTTTGCCGGGTGTGATGGTCTTTCTGCAAGTACCGCCACTGTTGACGCTGGGACAAGGCGAGGGCCGGAGCGCTTATTCGGTGGCGCTGCAAGATGCAGACACAGAGGAGTTATATCAGTGGGCGCCAAAGATGGAAGCAAAACTCCGATCAATCCCGGAGCTGCAGGACATTTTTAGTGATCTTCGACTGAGTAGCCCGCGGTTGAACGTGCACATCGATCGTAACCGTGCGTTTGCCTTGGGCGTGACACCAGACCAGGTTGCGAATACGCTGTACACGGCATACGGGAACCGAAAGGTTTCAACCATCTCGGCTGCCTCGGATCAGTACGATGTGTTGTTGGAGGTATTGCCGCAGTTTCAGCAGGACCCTAACGGGTTATCGAAGCTGTACATAAGATCCGCTGGAAATAAAATGGTACCGCTGACTGCGGTAACTCGATTCGAGCAAACAGTGGCACCCCTCAGCGTCAACCACATTGGACAACTGCCGGCTGTGTCGTATCAATTCAACCTTAAGCCGGGTGTGGCCTTGAGCCAAGCGACCAAGATCGTAGATGAGGCAGCGCACCAAATGGGATTGCCGGACACAATCAGTTTCAGCTATCAGGGGACTGCGGCAGCTTTTCAAGATTCTCTTCGCGGACTGACGATTCTGCTGATCATAGCCGTGCTGGTCATCTATCTTGTGCTCGGAATTCTATACGAGAGCTTCATTCATCCGATCACAATCTTGTCGGGCCTGCCTGCCGCGGGCATGGGCGCTCTACTGACGTTGCTGCTTTTTAAGCAGACCTTGAACTTGTATTCATTTGTTGGAATTATCCTGTTAATCGGCATCGTCAAGAAAAACGCAATTATGATGATCGACTTCGCGCTTGCCGCACAGAGGCACGAAGGCAAGAGTCCCGAAGAGGCTATTTTCGAAGGCTGCATGCAGCGTTTCCGACCGATCATGATGACAACGATGGCTGCACTTTTAGGAACCTTGCCGGTGGCACTTGGCGCAGGAACGGGAGGCGAAGCGCGGAAACCTCTTGGCATTGCCGTGGTTGGTGGTCTTGTCGTTTCGCAGTTACTAACTTTGTATATAACTCCCGTGATTTATTTGTATCTGGATAAGTTGCAGGGTCGGCGGAGGACTGAAGCCCATGCTGGGTTAGTAGAAAAGAACAAGGCCGAGGTAACGTCGGACTTGGTGGGAGCGCGGACCTAGCCTAGAACTGGTCAATAGCTAATTCACCTGCTCGGGACCTATGTTGACTCGACTAGCGATTGTAGCCCTGATTACCCTCCCGGTCTGTGCACAAAGGGCTCGTCTCAGCAAACCGGTGACGATCACTGTGCATTCTAAAAAGCGCCTGGGTCCGATCAAGCCGGCTTGGCGGTATTTCGGCTATGACGAGCCGAATTACACATATGCTCCGAATGGAAAGAAATTAATCGGAGAGTTGGCAAGGACAAGCCCAGAGCCTATCTATGTGCGCGTCCACAATCTTCTAACTACCGGCGATGGGACAGCTTCCCTAAAGTGGGGTTCGACAAACGCATATACGGAAGACTCCAAAGGACAGCCTCGGTACGACTGGACGATAGTGGACCGGATCTTTGATACGTTGCTGGCCAGTGGCGCAAGGCCTTTTGTCGAAGTGGGATTCATGCCTGAGGCACTGTCGACTCATCCCAAACCCTATCGACATAATTTCCCACACGGGGCGATAGATACAGGATGGGCGTATCCGCCGGTGGATTATGACAAGTGGCGCGAGTTGGTTTATCAATGGGTGGCACACGAAGTCACACGTTATGGACGGACTGAGGTCCAGTCCTGGTATTGGGAGGTCTGGAATGAGCCCGACATCTTCTACTGGCACGGGACGCCGGAGGAATACGACAAATTGTATGACTTTGCCGTAGCCGGAGTGAAGCGGGCGCTGCCCGAGGCTCGGGTGGGTGGACCCGCGTCGACCGGACCGCAAAACAGCAAGGCGGCGGCGTTTTTATTGCAATTTCTAGCGCACTGCGCCGCTGGTAAGAGCTCAGTTCCGGGGCAGGCCGGTGTGCCGCTCGACTTCATAACGTTTCATGCTAAGGGAAAGCCATCGGTTGTAGAAGGGCGCGTTCGCATGGGGCTTGCAAACAACTTGCAGGATGTTCAAGCCG
Source organism: Bryobacteraceae bacterium (assembly GCA_965214005.1). Lineage (GTDB taxonomy): Bacteria > Acidobacteriota > Terriglobia > Bryobacterales > Bryobacteraceae > Bog-105. The sequence goes on along the minus strand of CBDCAQ010000014.1, from coordinate 4,099,795 downwards.
GGTTCGAGATTATTCGCCGCTATGCGGCCTTCCGTGATCTTCCAATCGTTCTGACGGAATCAGACCCCGAAGGCTGTGCTGCGTGTTCAGCGCAGAGCCACCCCGAAAATGCGTATCGAAATGGCTCGCTTTACGCGGCTTATACAGCCGCCGCTTACGACGCGATTCTCGAGCTTGGGCGGGACCAGAAGGCCAACCTTGAAGGAATGTTGACCTGGGCGTTTGAATTTGAAGGTCAGCCGTACTTTGGTGGGTTCCGCACCTTGGCAACCAATGGCATTGACAAGCCTATTCTAAATTTGTTTCGGATGGACGGTTTATTGGAAGGCGAGAGTGTAGCGGTAAGTAGTACGGGTGCGCTAAGCCTTGGGCAGCTGATAAAGAACGGCGCTCATGGCGAAGCCTCTGATGTCAACGCGAGGGCCGCACGTTCGAAGCGAGGTGTTTCTGTTATGGTCTGGAACTATCACGATGACGAAGCGGAAGCGGGGAGCACTGCGGTGGCGCTATCAATTGAAGAGTTGAAACTGTCGGAAGCAGCGGATTCACCCCCACTAGAAGCGCCCGTGCTGGTCCACCATTACAGGATTGATGAGGAGCACAGTAACGCTTTCACAGCGTGGAGGCGGATGGGGTCACCTCAACAGCCAACTCCGGAACAACAGAAGAGACTTGAAGGAGCAGGTATGCTGCAGTTGATAACTTCGCCTGAATGGGTTCCGGCGAAGGCGGGCAAAGTTGAACTGCATTTCGAACTTCCCCGGGCGGCGGTATCGCTGGTCCGAATCGAATGGTGAGCTTCGGCGGCAATCAAGTAAGCGATCTAACGAGCTTTCGTTCGCGAACAAGGTGTTCTTCTTCGGCAAGTTGCAGGTCGGAGTCGACCATCATCCGGACTAATTCGGTGAAGCTGGTTCGGGGTTGCCAACCGAATGTCGAACGAGCTTTGGAAGAATTTCCCAGGAGGTAATCAACCTCAGTGGGTCGAAAGTAGGCTGAATCGATCTCGACGTGTTTTCTCCAATCCAGTCCAGCGAACTCAAACGCATGCTCGACAAAATCCCGGACTGAGTAAGCCTCGCCGGTGGCGATTACGAAGTCACCTGGTTTGTTGTGTTGCAGCATGAGCCACATTGCTTCCACGTAGTCGCCTGCGAAACCCCAGTCACGGCGGGCGTCCAAATTACCAAGAAAAAGCTTGTCTTGCAGCCCGGCTTTGATGCGTCCCACGGCTCTGGTGATCTTGCGGGTTACGAAAGTCTCGCCTCTCCGGGGAGATTCATGATTGAACAGGATTCCGTTCGTGACGAACAGGTTATAGGCTTCTCGGTAGTTAATCGCGTACCAATGCGCAGCAACCTTTGACACCGCGTATGGACTACGTGGGTAGAAGCTAGTTGATTCGCTTTGAGGAGGGTTGGCGGCACCGAACATTTCCGACGAACCAGCCTGATAAAAGCGAACTTCACGACCGGTATGTTCAACATGGTCACGAACGCACTCCAGAAGTCGAAGCGTGCCAACACCGTCAGCATCGGCCGTGTACTCGGGATTTTCGAATGACACTTTCACATGAGATTGGGCCCCTAGGTTGTAGACTTCATTCGGACGGGCCTTCTCAAGAATCCGCCTCAGCCCGCTTGAGTCCGTGAGATCGCCGTAATGCAAAGTGAGGCGGCGTTCTGGGTCGTGAGGATCATCGTAGATATGATTTATTCGCGCTGTGTTGAAACTTGAACTGCGGCGGATGATCCCGTGCACCGCGTACCCCTTGGCAAGCAAAAGTTCGCTAAGATATGAACCATCCTGCCCGGTTATGCCGGTGATCAGTGCTGATTTTTGCAAATAGATACCCTTCTTCTAAAGATGTTAGCGAGCGAAGCCAGTATCATCTTCTCGAACGATTGGCTGCTCAAAACTGTCCCTGCTAGTAAGCGTAACCAATCACCTAAAGCTCAGGTGCGGTCGCCAGATGCAAAGGAGGTGGGAAGAGCCTCGGGCTCAAGGCTGGCCGTTTCAGGCCGGGTAATAGAACGTAATTCCTTCCGAATTACCTTCCGGTTAATTGGCGTAATGCGGCGCGCAGCTCCATCCATTTCGTCAGGCGTGAGGAAGTGCCGTGCATCTATACACTCTTTTACAACTTCGAAGAATGAGCTTACCAGTGCAGGGGTGTCGCTCTGGTGAACTCGCCAGACATTCAGATACCCGCCGTTACGAAGTTTGATTCGCATCTGCCAAGACGGTTCGGAGTCAGTCTTCTCAAAGGTCTCATTGAACATTTGGCCATCGAGATTGAGCAGGATGGACGAAAAGTCGAGATCCTCGCACGCCTCTCGAACCACGTCCCAGCATTCGGGGATTGTACTAGTCTTTGCAAGATGCTCGCGCAGATGCTGGAGATAGATCTCTTGTTGAACAAGGCGCAGAATTCCGCCGCCGGCGAGCATGCGTCGAGCCGTACTGAATTCAACATAGCGAAGTCGCTTGATGCCCCACCAGGAGAGAGCACAGAAGGCAACGATTAGGAGGCCAGTGAAACGAAAACTAACAACACTCTGAAGCAGAGATAAAAGGGCTGCAATTCCGCATGCACCGTAGAGCACCAAGGCAGCATCGCGAGGCTCGAAACCCATGGCTAACACTCGATGATGGATGTGGCCCCGGTCGGGAGCAAAGATAGGCTGGTTGCGGAGGAAGCGCCGACTGATTGATAGACCGACATCTAAGAGCGGCAGGGCTAAAGCCATCATTGGAGCTACCATGCCGAGCAGTGTTGCTGACTTTTGGCTCCAGATCAGGCCGAAACAGCCGAGCATAAACCCAATAGTCAAGCTCCCGCTATCGCCTAAAAAGACCGACGCCGGATTGAAGTTGTAGCGGAGAAAACCGAGCAAACAGCCTACCAGCGGCACCGTCACAATTGCCAAGCCGATGTTGCCGTGCAGCAAAGCAGTCAGGAGGGTTGTACAAGCGGCGAATAGTCCGACACCCGAAGCGAGGCCGTCAAGACCGTCGATGAGATTTACAGCGTTGGTACAACCAACCAGCCAAATGATACTGAGCGGAATGGTAATCCAGGCAGCACCAGGCTGACCGGCCACCAAGTTGATCCGTGCGCCCATAGCCACCGTCCACACTGCAGCTATGAGCTGGCAGCCCAGCTTCTGCCAGGGCTTAAGGCCAACGACATCATCGACTAAGCCTGTTGCAAAGATGAAAAGTGCGGCTGGGAATACACTCCAAAGTAAGTCCTTCTCTACGATGATGATCTTCGAAAAGCTAGGGACGCAGGCCAACATGATGGCCATAGCCGCTGCATAGGAGAGAACAATCGGTATGCCTCCGATACGAGGAATCGGCTTAGTGTGAAGCTTACGGGCATCTGGCAGGTCCACAATCCGCAACCGTAAGAAGACGTCGCGAATAACCGGGGTCGCGATTAATGTGAATAGTAAAGCGATGGCCCCCAAGGCCACAATAGCGAGCATACGTAGGTTTCCTCCGACTTAATCTGTCTCCGCGTTTGATGCGCGGTTATGTTGGCGGCCACTGCCGCGCGGGCTCCTTGTCTCTTGCTGTGTCCGGCCAGCCCCGGTGCTTGTAATACGGATTATCTGGTCATACGGACTACTTGCTGTGCAACGGGGCACCACAGCGAGATATGCTGTTTACTCGGTCTGCTTCCGTCAGTGATCGCTTGCCGAAAGCACAAACGGGTCGTTTCGAACAGCTTGGTTCGTTAAAAGGACTGCCGATCTGTGAACGGGCCCGGAGACGTCAGCCTTATCTCGGGTTGTGATTGCGTCGCAAACGCGGCGGACGCCGATCGGGAGGTCATAGTGTCGCAGAAATGCCGAACGGGCACGCTGGCCAGCGACCCGCACCTGTTCCCGCTGATCAGCCAGAGTCTTAAGCAAACCGACCAAGGCTCCACTTTCTGAGCAATTGATCTGCCAGCCGCAGTTGAATGCATGAATGATGCGGGCTGGGGTGGCTTCTGGAGGGCCGATAAAAAGGATGGGCCTGGCTGCAGCCATTAATCCGTAAACTTTGCTGGGAACGACCGACCCGAGGGCGGCTGGTAGTTGCGTCACGAGCCCGATGTCGCCCTCGCTGAGACTCTGTCCGAGGGCGCTGCGCTGCGCATAGGGTCGGAATTCCACCCTCTCCAAGTTTTCAGCGCGGCAGATCTCCTCTAGCTGTTTCCGCCGCCCACCACCTCCCGCAAAGATGAACCGAAAGCGAGAGTCGTCTTTCAGCTCCCGCATTGTTTCAAGAATCGTTTCGACGTCGTGCGCGAGTCCTAAATTGCCGGAGTACAGGATGCGCAGCGGAGTTCCCTGGCCGCCGTCGGAAGTAGCGGAAGACCTTGTTTGGAAATTCGTTCCGTCTGCCCAATTCTCAACAACGGAGATCTTGTCAGGATCAGTACCACGCCGAACGAGCAGATCTCGCATACAGGGCCCCAACGCCAGGATGCCGTCCGCATCTCGCCGAGACCAATCAGCTAGGGTGCCGATGACGCGTTCGAGAATGCCGCCGCGCTTGAAGTAATTGAGACCCACCGCGACTTCCGGATAAACGTCCATCTCCCAAATGAAGTGTCGACTCTTTCGCAGCTTATGGATCAGCGTCCCGACGAGCGACAATAGCGGGGGCGTCGTGAGCGAGACAACAATGTCGGGCCGTTCGGCTCTCAGACCGTGAAGAAGACAACCGCCAAAGTAGGAGGCATACGAAAGAAGACGTCCAATGCTGTTTCGAGCGAACGCAATGGATTTGACTCGATGAATCCGAACGGGCGGCGGGTCGTCCGCACTCGCAGCCTGAACTCCGTAACTTGCCTCAGCGCAAAGCACCGAGACCTCATGACCGCGGCTGGCGAGAGCGCGGGCCACATCAGTCAATAGCTGGCTGGTGGCCGCCTCGTCCGGCCAAAAGAATTGGTTCATCAGCAGGATCTTCATAGCGCAGCCTGTGGTGAACTAACAGGTTCGTTAATACGGCGTTGGCGAACAAATTTAGCCGGATTGCCGGCATGAATCTCATAAGCCGGAATGCTTCGGGTGACAACGCTACCGGCGCCGGCGATAGCGCATTCACCTAAAAAAACGCCGGGCGTAAGCACCGAATGGGCTCCTACCCATGACCCGTGATCAAGCGTGATCGGTTCGATGACAAGCCCGAAGGATGGGTCACTCCAGTCATGATTGCCGGTGCAGAGATAAGCGCCTTGCGAGATGCAAACATTGCTTGCCAGGCTGACTGTGGTCAGGTTGTCGATCCATGCATTTTCGCCAATCCAGCAATGATCGCCCACCGTCAGGCGCCAGGGATACTTAACCTGAACACCTGGCTTAATCACAACACCTTTGCCTATTTCAGCGCCAAACAAGCGGAGCAGAGCCGTTCTAAACCCGGGCCATGGAATCCAGGACAGGCGAAGCAGAGGCGAGCCAAAAGTGAACCACGCAACCTGCCAAGCGAGGGAACGCCCAGGGCGGTACCAGGAATTGTCGAATCGCTCGAGGTGCACCGGGCCAGGCATTAGAGCTGTCTCCGTTGTGTGTCGCTCGGCAGAATCGCGACTGGAACGTTGTTGCTGGGCTGGCCAGCTGCTACCCAGCGGTACACGTCGGCCATTTGCTCGCCCACCGTGTCCCAGCTAAACTTGTCCTCGACCAGAGCCTGACCTGCCTTTGACATACTCAACCAGGACATGGCCGGGCAGCTAAGGACGTGCTCGAGGGACTCCTCTAGCGGCGCGACCTCTGCTTCAATGACATAGCCGCTGCCTTTTTGTGCCACTTCGGGAAGATTGCAGTGCCGGGTGATGATGACCGGTACACCCATGCCCATCGCCTCAAGGGTCGACACGCTCAACCCTTCGGAGTAGGACGGAAGAACAAAACAGTGAGCCGACCTCAGAGCACTCCATTTCAGCTCGCCTGATAGCATGCCTGTGAAGGTCACCCGAGTGGTAAGGCCTAGGGACTCGACGAGGTGTTGAACTTTGGCCAGCGTTCCCTCACAGTCGGGACCTGCCAACACTAAGTGCGCATCGGGAAAACGGATTGCAATTTTCGCCCATGCCCGACAGAGCAGGTCTAGTCCCTTTTTGAAGTGGATGCGGCCCAGAAAGACGACCAATTGTCTGCCTCGTAGCTCAGGGAAACGGGCAAAAAACGGATCAGCGGAGGTATCGGCAGGTACATGGACTCCGTTAGGAACGACAGCAATCGGCCCCTGGGCACCAAAACGCCTGTAATCATCTGCTTCTTGGATTGTTAACGCGTGAAGACAGGCCGCCTTATGAACGTTCTTGCGCTCGATTAATGCTGCGTACAACAGCTTCTTCCAGCGCTTGTTCCGAAGCGCCCAGGCTTCGAGCATTCCGTGTGCGGAAACAATGTAGGGTTTGCCAACGGCGCGCGATGTTTCACAAGCAAGAGCAGTGCTGTATTGCCAAAGGCCATGAACGTGTACTCCCGCGCTCCCTGAAATCAGACCGCGAAAATTCGCTCGTGAGCGCTCATCCCAATCGCGGCGGCTGACCGGCCAATGCTGCAAAGTAACCGAAGGATCTACAGAGGGCCTGTAGTTTTCACGCGGACTGCAGAACCCGGCAACTGTGATCGGTATCCTGCCCCCAGTACTAACGGCAGCGCTGAGCTCAGGTACAACGGCGCTAAGGCCTCCATACTTAGGGTCAAGATGCGAAAGCACATTGATCCAGCCTTGCGGCCGTTCAAGCGTAGAGAGAACGGAAGTCACGGCCCGCCGACTCGAGACTACAGTTTCGGCCCACATCAGCTATGTCTCCCGGGTTTCAATTGATCGGCGAAAATTCCAGGTTCCCGGACCGCTGCTCCGGGCTCGATCTCCGAAATGCGAACAACTTCGGACGCCCACCGTTCCGGCGAAAATTCGTCAACGAGCTGCTGAGAGGTTTGACCCATAGCAGCGCGGTCTGACTCACTGAGCGCGCCGACCCTCGTCAGCGCGTCAGCGAGACCAGCAAGGTCTGATGGATTGAATGTCCAACCGTTATGGCCGGCTCTGACAAGATCGTCCGCGCACCCGCAACGGGCGGAGACAAGAACGGGCAGCCCTGCCGCCATTGCTTCGTTGACCACCAGGCCCCACGGTTCGCGAGTGCTAGGAAGGACAAAGCATCCGGCAAATGCATAATAGGGCGGCAATTCGGCCGAGCCCTTATGTCCAGCAAAAATGATTGAAGCACCGGGGATGTTGGCTGCTGCTGTGCGCAGGGCGGATGCCGACGGGCCGTCACCAACCAAAACTAGCGGCCAATCACCGCCTTGCTGCCGGTAAAGCAGGTAGGCCTGCACAAGCCCATCTACATTCTTCTCGGGCGCTAATCGGCCCACATATAGGAAGTACGGCTGAGCGGGCAGGCTGAACTTGTCCGGCCCCTGACCCGCTCGGATTTGGGCTGCTCTCTCGCCAAAAAAGCGGTTATCTACCACGTCATAGCTGAAACCGATTCGTTCGGTCCGAAAACCCAGCTCCTTAAGGTAACGAACATGAGGCGTTCCACCCGCGATCGCTCGATCAAACAAAATACGGAGCAGCAGTCCCTTGATGGTTTCTTTCCACCAAGACCGTTTGTGATCGGCGGCAGTGCTTTCTGTCATCAAAATGCTGCATCGGTTGTGAGTTTTTGCCCACAACGCGGCAGCGATACCGGGAAGCGTATAGTAGCCGGGCACCAGGACCGTTCGCGGGTCTAGGCGGGTCAGTTCCGTCCAAAGTTGCGCGGCCAGAGCGCGTTGGCCCACCGTGTGCCAGCTGCCATTTGGTTGCAGCGTCTCGACAGGCAGGTCTGTCGGAAGGGTCTCTCGAAAGCGCTGCCCGGCATGAACACCCACGCCGCCCACCAATTCAACGCCGGCGACTGCGCCCCGGAGAGCTGGGTGGTCTACGAGAGCACGAAATCGAGCTACGTGATAGCTGTACCAATCGATCCAGATCACCGCAAGCTTGCATTCTTTCGGCTGCCTTCGATGTGCAGTCATCGCCAAATCACCTACTGCCGATGGTCGTTCCGAATTCGAAACCAGGGGAGCGGAATCCGGTTCCGGAAAACTGACGCTGCGGGTACCTCCGGCCATGGACGCTTTCGGTCGCGGACCATCAGGTTTCGCTTTATCAGGCATTCTGCATTCTCCTCGAGCGCAGGCCCTGTTCGGCAAACGAAGGGGCAGTGGCGGGCCACTCGTTTGCGTACTGGGGCACTCCCCGCGCAGCTGGCGCCCTCAAAGCCCAATTCCAAATGATCCAGCAAGGAGCGGAGAGCAGGATCGAGCGAAAAATAACGGCTTCCATCGTTTGCATAACGAGGTATATGGAAAGTGCAGACAGGACCGCGTATTGGCAGGCCCAAGCCGGATTGCCACTCGACGCCGCCTTCCGCCATACCCAGCCGTAAACCCAGCCAAGCAAAGCCATGGCGGCTACTGCGAGCCACCAAACCTCTAACCAGAGGTCTGCGATGATGCCGGGCGCAGACCCGACTGCACCAACCCAACCCAAAGCGTCCGCGAATCCCTCACCCGTTCCGGCGTTGTTCAATAGCTCAGGGACGCCGAAATCTTCATACTTTGTAGGCCAGATCGCGCTCGGGACGGGGCGGACCAGCAGCTGGGCAAGGTAGCGACGCATCCAGAAGTAATGGTCCCGGCGTTCTGTGCTCAATACTGAGCCTGTGCCATAAATGTACTCATTGCCCGTATCAGCTTTCTCGAAGGTTTGAGACACGTCAGTGCTGACATCGAGATCAGAGCCCAAATAAATACTGCTTCGATTAGCGACCAGAAACAACGCCAGCCAGCCAAGGAGAAAGCCAACTACTGCCACCGCTAGGACCGGAGGCCGGCGGTTACGGAGAAGAAACCAGCCCATCAGCACGATCACCGAAATCGCAAAGGTGGGCCCGCGGCGAGCCATGAGCAACGCCTGTGCAAGCCAGGGCAGGCCAAAGGTAATGGCCAGAATCGAATTTAAAATGCGAACACCTTCGGACGCCATGGCCCCGAGTGCCAAAAGCAACCCGACCAACAGCAGCAGATTGCCGTCCCGGATATATCCACTGTCGTCCCAACCACCTCCATAAGAACGGCTAAACGCATTCACAAATCCACCGACGTTGATGATCGAAATACTCCAGCAGAGCAGTCCGACTCCTCCCACAAGGGCACCTCCGATGCGCAAGCGACGGCAACCTTCGGGCGACAATTGGGCCTGCCCTGCAGCTTTTGGAAACCGAAGACCCACCGAGAGGCAAGCTGTTACAAATGCCAAAATGCCAAGGATGTTTAGCAGTTGGACAAAGCACAACTGGTCGGTGTCGAAGTACTTTTCGAGCGCGTCGCCGGCTAGAAGCCTCAGCGGCATCCAGAAGTAAAGAAATCCAAGCATCGGGCCAATAAACATCAGCGGGTGAAACACATCACGGCTGCCGTCAAGTGCGCAAACCAAAGCAATTAGGGCAATCGCGCCGGCGACAAAAAGCATGGCTTCAAACATAACGAGGCTCCTGCTTGTGTTCCGACGTTCGATCGCACGGGACGGAGATTCCGAAGTGCTGGCGGACAGCGGCGACAACGCCTGACCGGAACCGATTCCACGTAAATTGTTCGGCCCTAACCCTTGCGGCACGACGCATCTGGCGCAGATGTCCCCGGTGGCTCAACGCCCATTCGATCCGTTCGGCCAGTAGATCGGGACGACGAGGTTCTACGAAAAATCCTTGGACACCTTGGTCAATCAAGTCAGGCGTAGCCGTATGCGTGGTGCTCAAGACCGGCAACCCAGAGGCAAGCGATTCAAGCAAAACCTGCCCGAAACCTTCTGCAACGGAAGGAAACACGAAGAGGTCTGCAGACTGATAGGCGCTCCGCAATTCGGCGAGCGTCACCGAAGGTCGGATGCGAATCTGCGAGAGAAATGGCCGAAAAATGGACAGATCGTCGACCACCCTCCCACACACTGTGAGTTCAATCTGGTCGGTGCTCAACAGGCGCAGAGCCTCGAGCAAGTATTTGATTCCCTTTCGCTGGTTAATAGTTCCCACGAAGAGCAGTTTCAGCTTCCCTTTTGGTAGGTTGACCGCCAGCGACTCAGGTGAGGGAGAAAACCGCCGCAGATCAACTCCATAAGGAATCACCGTGACTCGATCTTCAGGGACGCCTTGTTCGACCAGCGTCTGACGGGTAAAAGAGGAGGCTGCCAAGATGTGACCGGCCAGGGTAGGCTCTAGGGTCAGCTGCCGGTATTCCTCCTCGGGCAGTGCAAGCTCCCACTCCTTCTGAAGTGAAGCAGCGCAATCCGGGTGGCGGTCGAGCTCTCTCCGCAAGATCTGACGAACGCTGGCTGGGTGCGGATGCAGCTGAAAGAGCATATCGCCCCCGGTCGAACTGTCCTGATGTGCGCGGAAAGCTTCGGACCCGTAATAGCTATAGGCAAGCAGGTGGCAATGACGACTGGTCGCCAATTGCCCAGCAGTTTGGCCCAATGAACGGTCTGTCCATCGCGTGGCAAGTTTTCGCCAGCGAAACGAGGCGTGAGGTATCTTATCGAGTACGAATGAGATCAGACCACGAACAGTGCAGAGCTGAACGTCACGCGACGAGACGCCTGGGGCAAATCGCTGCGCCAAGGCAGTTCTAATACTCACCGGCAGAACCTTTGCAATTAAGGACGTCCACCGGCGGTCTCCCGGCCAATAGAGATCGGTCACCAGAGACTCGAGCAGGCCGGCGGCGGATAACGCTTGCGCCACTTGATAGGCGTCTCGGGCACCTCGGTGAACGACGACAACTTGATCCCGCAGCTTGGGCAAATTCGACTTCTTCGCGGTTGAGGATGCCTTGTCATTGCTTCTGAGGGCTGCTGAAGCCAGAAGACTAGTCATAGAAGTTCCTCGAAGCAACGCCGGAGTTGAGCGGCTGAGGCGGCCCATGTGTATTGTGCAGCCCTTTTTAGCCCGCGTTCGCGGAACGACTGGCGTTCAGCTGCATTGTCGAGAAGCGAACCGATTACTTCGACGTGATCGCCAGGCTGATCAGGATTGACAAGCGTCGCCGCGTCACCAGCGACTTCGGGCAAAGAAGAAGCCCGGCTGGTCACGACAGGAGCGCCACAAGCCATAGCTTCCAGAACCGGTAATCCAAATCCCTCGTACCGGGACGGGAACCAGACAATTTGTGCCCCAGCGTAAAGCGACCGCAGCTGATCGTCAGTGACAAAGCCGAGCGCCCGAAAACTATCCCCAAAGCTCTCACCCTGCGCCAGGTAATCAGGATGAGAGTGGTTAACGATCACAAGGCGAAGATCCGGCCGGTTAGCGGACAATAAGTGCCAAGCCTTCAGAACTAGCTCGGCATTCTTACGAAAATGGAGGCCTCCCGGCAGCAGTATATACGGACGCTGAGTGAGTCTCTGCTCCTCCAGATAAGCATTGCCGTCGGCAGTAACGGGCTCAAAAAAATGCGCGGCTACGGCATTAGGTACGACTCGCAACCGCTTCGAAATCTCAGGAACAAAGTGGGCCAGACGATCCGCGGAGAACTGAGAAACTGTATGGAACATGTCGGCGCGCCTGGAAATTTTGCGGTAGAGCAGTTCCCATTTGAGTCGCTGTACCCAATAGGCCCGGTTTCGGCGATGAGCGGATGTTTCGAAATAGGCAGCGTCATGGAGCGTTACAGCTAAACGAGCTTTTCGGACCGGCACATACGATTCGGCCGTGCAAAAACAGATATCAACCTCCGGCCAATACTGCTCAGCTGTGGGGCCGTCAGTCAAGAACCAGCGTGCCTGCTGACGCGAAGTATCGTCATTAAATAAGTGGTACGGAAACGTCTCCCAGGCGCCTCGGACCAGCGGAACAATACGATCGTGGTCAGCCCGGTCGGCCAGAATGTGCGCGTTTACGTCAGGACGGAGTGCAAATTGCTCAGTGAGTTGTCGCGCGACTCGCCCGGCCCCCGTTGAATTATGAATATTCCGGAGGTGCACGTACGTAAGTACGTGTGCGACAGTGCGTTCAGTTGTGGGAACAGAGGCCGGATCCGAAATGGGCGAGAAACGGGGACCGCAAGACTCTGCATGGGCTAACCGACCCGCGAGAACGTCGGCGGTCACGAGACTCGCCCCCTTTGAACGCCGAAAGGAATAGCCAGTGATGTTTGGGACAGTTTACGAATCAAGCTTTGACTGAGGTCCACTATCTCGGTGAACTTAGGAAGCCAGCCATACTGACGACCGAGGACGCAGTAGGCCCCGAAGATTGCAAGGAAGACCGCGCTCATGGATGAAGTCCACGCCAATATATGACCTGGATTAAGGCTTCGGAGCAGTTCCATGGATGAGAGCGCGAGAGCTCCGGCAGCACCAAGCCAAAAGGCCGTCTCAAATCCACGGGGATGGACTCCCTTGCGGCTCAGCCCGGTCAGGACCAAAGCCGCCGATGATACATGAGCGCCTAGCACGATGGCGGTACCGACCCAAGCTGATCCACCGTGGAACAAGAACACAGTTGCCGCGGCCATCACCAGCACGGCCCAGGCGGTATTAATGATTCCGTACAATTTGAGCGAAACAATAGTCAGCCTTGCGGATGCTGGAGCGTTACCCATATGGATCACCGCAGTCGCGAGGGCAAAGGCGGTTGCGGCTGATGCTGCCGCGTACTGGCCCCCGTATAGCAGGCGAAGGCCCCAAGGCAGAACGATAATGGCGCCCCCGGCGAGGGCAAATGAGGCAAACGTTGCCAGGTATGTACACAGGGCTAGAACACGGTCTGGATTTTCGACAGCATTCGCCTGATCCTTAATTTCGGCTCTCCGCTCTGCCGCCATAACGGCATAACTGCTCTGGGCAAGTAACCCGGGCAGGAGACCAGCCATGTTCCTAAGCTGACTGGCAATCATATAAAAACTCATTTGCACAAGAGTCGTATCGGCACGAGCAACCAAGGACGTGAGCCACCATCCGGCTGCGTTGACGCCTACCAGCCCAGAGAGCTGAACAAAGCCGAAGGACCACACCTCTTTAAGAACACGCTTCAGCGCAAGGGGATGCTCCACGTTCGCCGGCGGGGCTAGGCCGAGCCGCTTGTATAGAATTAGGCAGGTAGCTACAGCAATCAGCGTGGCCGAGCCCTGGCATACGATCATTTGGGTCGGGCCGAGTCGCGAAGCAAGCGGAAGCAGCGTAATCATTGTCACGCCGAACAGGACTGATAGGGTAAGCATTCCTGCTAAGCGCTGTTGGCCTAACAGGAAACCACGGCAGCACTCAATCAGGATTGTTCCCGCAGCTGAAAAAGCGGCCCACCGGAGCAGGATTGAGAGACTATCCTTCCGTAGATAATGAGCGAGCGGTCCGGCTCCAGCCCATAGGACAGCCAGCGCGAGTGCTGCTGAAATGAGCGACACGATGAACAATGCTCTGACTAAAGTGGGATATCCCGCGCTACCTCGGGGGTACTTTCCAGAAAAACGTGTTGCCGTCGAACCGATGCCGCCGGCCGTGTAAGTCCCAATATTGTTGGCCGTTGTTATGGCCAACGAGTACGCGCCGAATGTCGCCGAGCCGCCAAGCCGGGCGGCCAGCAAATTGGCCAGAAATCCGAACCCGCGCTCAATGACCATGCCCGCGGCCAGCGTGGAAGTGCCGCTGACTAGCCTTGAGACCGGCTTTTGTCCGTCCCCGGGCGGCAGGACAGCGCCCTGCGCTTTCTGTAGACCGGAATGCTCTTCAGCCGGAAACCCTCTTGGGCTTCTGACGTCGGCCTTGTTTGAGACCAAGTTCTCGCTACCCAGATGTGTATCGTTCAAGCCAGGGTTTATCAGCCCGGAGTGCACCGTAGGTCGGTCCGCTGGGCGCTCCGGTTTCCGGCTTTCGTCGAGATCAGATTCGAGAGCCGCAGCACTCATGCCAACTTGCTTTCTTCCTCGGCTGCAGCAGCACCCTCATACATGTAATACGATTCGTAGTACTTAGCTTTACCCTCTTTCTGGGGGTCAAAGTCGTTTAGGATGGTTCCGATCACAGGTACGTTATCGAGCTCGAAAAGATCGCGAGCTGTTGCCGCACTTTCGCGTGCTGTGGAACGGGCTCGGAAAACTAGGATGGCTCCGCGTGCGTGGCCAGCGAGAATGCGAGCATCCGCAATGTGCAGCATTGGCGGACTATCGACCAAAACGACATCAAACTCGCGAGCTAGTCGAGCCAGAAACTTCTGAAGATTTGGCGAGTGGAGTAGCCCGCTGGCCTCTTCGGTACCGCTTCCGCTTGGAACCACGCACAAATTCGGAATCTGAGTAGTCTGATACAGAGAATCCTTCGGGCAGAAGTGGGCGTCGATGTCCCCGCGCAAGAAGTTCCGGACACCTATCTGATTACTCACATTCATGATGTTGTGGATGCGAGGCCGTCTAAGGTCGCCGTCAACCAAGACAACTCGCCGATTAGCTTGGGCCAGAGCAATGGCAAGATTCGTTACTATCGTTGTCTTGCCTTCAGCGACACTCGGGCTAGAGACCACATAGATCTTAGACGCATCGCCGTCCCGACTTGCCAAAAGGATCGAGTACGTTGCATTCCGATAGGCTTCGGCGATAACAGAATTGCGCGACGTCCAGGTTGTCAATTCGAGCCGCCCCTCGTTTCGCAGGCTGATTTTGGGCTCAAGGACAGCGTCGCTAGCCGTGATCAAGTCTGGCTGTTTGCGGCTAGGAGAAACGTAACCACGGCTTCCTTTGCGGATCAACTTAGCTGACGGTATGACGCCCAGTTCTCGCAGCTGAAGGTAGCGAGAAACTTCGCCCGGTGTGCGAAGAAACTCCTGAGTTCGCTCGCGGAAAAAAGAGAACCCGACGCCGATCAAACAGCCGAGGAGAGAACATACCAGAATGCTGCGGCTCGTTTGTGGCGAGATGGGCAGCAACGGTACCGCTGCCGCATCAACGACCCGGATTGTAGAAATCTGCATGGCCGAGGCAAATCCAGCTTCTTTCACCCGCTGCAGCAATGTCTGATAGAGTGCCTGACCTGATTCGACCTCTTTACGCATCAGGTTAAATCGAGCTGCTTTGCCCAACTCGGCCGAGACCCGCCTCTCCTGTCCATGGTAAGAAGCGGTTAAGAGATTCTCGCGATTTTGAGCCGACACATATTCGTTTTTGATGCGGCTAACGACGTTCGTGCGTTCCTTCTCCATGGTTGCTTCCACCTCTCTGAGTTGGGAGCGAAGGTGGACGACTTTGGGATGATCCTCAGTCAGTGGCGGAACTAATTCAGCCACTTGACGCCTCAGATCCGCCAGCCTGAGCTGGTATTCGCGCAATGTGCTGTTGTCCAGTACGTTAGGTAACGATTCGGTCGAAGCGGACTGCGTGAGCTCGAATTGAGCCTGCTTGGCGACCCGATCCGACTGAGCCTTGATCAGCTCGCTTTGAATCTCGCGTAACTTTTGCTCGGAAACGGTGTTATCTTCCTGGGTCGAGGCAAACCCGTCCCCGCCGGTCGCATCTTCTAGCTTCTGTTCGGACTGTTTTACCTTGTCGCGAACGTCGGCAACTTGGCGGGTCAGCCACTCATTTGTTTTCTGAGCCTCGTTCCATCGAATCTCACGGTCCTGTTCAGCGAATTCGCTCACGAGAGTGTTACAAAACTGAGAGGACACTTTAGGGTTCCATGAATCGCACGTGATTTCCACAAGTCGTGTTAGCCCGAGCGGCTTTACTTTGATGTGCTTCGAAGCATACGTAAGTAGGTCGTCTTTAGAAACCGGAGTATCTGCTCCTAAGTGCAATGTTCGCTGAGCAACCGATAGCAGGTCACCTCGTTCGCCGGATTCCAGGCTGGAGTCCGCCTTGAGACGGTCAACTGTCCTCTTCAAGAGCGCGTCGCTTTGCAGCAGCTTAATCTGGGTCTGGATGTACGCTTCCGAAGATGCTTCTCCGCCTTGCCCAGTAGGAGCTACGGCCCGCATGTTCATGAAGTCACTATTTAGGTTCTGAATGTCTAGTGACGTCCGAGCCCGGTAAACGGGAAGGGAACCCACGATGAGCGCAAATCCTGCTAGTCCGCCAGCCAAGGCAAACAGCATGATGGTCCATCGACGCCGGAGCATAATCTGAAAGTATTCGGCGAGGACGGTAGACTGTTCGGACGGAAGAGTTGTGGACGGCCAACCCGACAGCCCTGGGTCTCGCCCGTTCCGGATGTTCCAAGACATGGGTGCAATGTGAGTGACATTGTCCGCTCGTTCAAATTTCTGCAGTTGCTCCATAGATTGTTTGCCAAGTGATTGCTGGAAATGGATGCCGAGTTAGTGACCGTGCTAGCGGCGGTACACGACGACGCCGGTTGCGACTTGAAGAGCTGCCTCTGCCGCCCGCCGGACAGAGGATTTCGAAAGGCTGTCGGGCACGAAGAGCACATCGTTCGGCCTGAGCTGAACATCGGGCGTCTTCCCGTCGAATATGCTTTGAATATTAACCGGAATTTCGTCCACTTTTGAAGGCGTGCCGACGGCAGCTCGCAGGATCTTAGCCTTTTTCGGGGCCGCATCATGGTCCAGGCCCTCGGCCATAGAAAGGGCTTGGAGAAGCGAGATGGACTCGTGTGAGGTCAGGGGATAGCTGCCCGCCTTCTTGACGTCCCCGACAACATAAACGACATTGCCTTTGAGAACGGAAATAACGTCGTTCGGTCGAACCAGAATGTTGTCAGCCGGATTTTTTAAAGAGGTTAATTCGTCTATGGACAACTCCGCAATGCTCGCTTGCCCATTGTCAGCAGGTTGAGCATCAGGCAATGGCAGGGGTCCCCAACGCTTTTGCCGTGTAATTACAAGTCGAGGACCTGCATCGGGCCGAATCCCGCCCGCAAGCGACAGTACATCAATGAGGTGCTTCGGTCCTTCTAGCTGATGCACACCAGGGCTCGTAACGGCACCGATGACGGAAACAGGCTGACTCCGGTATTCCGTTACGGACACATCAATCTTAGGCTCGTGGATGAACCGCCCTAATTTCTTTGATAACTCTGTCTTAAACTGTTCTACTGTCAATCCGCCGGCGTGAAGAGAACCGACCAATGGAAGATCCATGCTTCCGTTTGGGTCAACCCTTGTGATTTTGTTTGACAGCTCCTCAAGATCTTGAACATGAATGGAGACCTGGTCCTCGGGTCCGAGCACATACTCAACAGTAGATTCGAGAGTCGGCAATTGGGGAGACGCCACCGCTGGTCCGGAAGTCGGGACGGGTACTGCAGCTCGTGCTGGAGGTACTTCGGCTAACAACCTCGGCTGCCAATCAAGTAGGCAAGAAAGAGCATATAAAAGGACGATGCCGGAGCAGGCTCTCTTTCCTATAAACTGTTTGCAACACTTAACACTCTTCATTTTATTGGTCCGTTCATACTGAGTTACCCATTCTGTCGTCCTGATGCTTGGCCTGCCCGCTCGTCCCTGACATCAAAGACGCAACGGCCTAAAGTCCCCCAGTCGTGTCTTACTTGAAAGAACGAGGAAAGCGAGGTTTTGGGTTGCGGGAGTTTACGATAAAGCCTTCATGTTTGGCCACCGAACAGCGCATTTTCTTCTCTCCCTCTTTATCGGCTGAAATCGCGGAAATGCGCAAAAACTTTCCAACTAATTCTTCCTCGGTATTTTCATTTACACAAAGTTTACGGGCCGTTGTCAATGGACTTCCGTTCACCTTGACCTCCACCGAGGTAAGTACGTCCGGTACTGATATAGGACTAAGTAAGTGTGCATCAGACTAATCTTGTCAACCTAATTGTCTACGGCCTAACCTCTCTTTCAATGCTTCCCTTCGTGCATGCTTCGCTCCAAAGAAAACGGCAACTTATGCTCGCAGGAGAGCAGAAGTGACAAGTGAGCTTAGACCTTCAACTAATCACTTTTCAGACAATTTATCTCGTTTCACTGCCGATATGGTTACTATGCGGCTGCCTCTCTCCTTGCTATGTCTTTCGTATTTCCCTATGGTGTGCTTCGGCGTTCAGAATAGTCAATCTTTGGCTGGCGAGGCAAACCGATTGTTGGTAGGAATGGCCGGTACGGGTCTAAATTCGATCAAGTTCCGGAAAGTCGAATACTTGGCCCGAGGAAACTTTCTGGTAAATGCGGTTCAGTTCAGTACGCAACAAGCGCAAGGCAAACAGACTAACCTAATTGGGAAAACCAGTTATGACGCGGTTCATGCTAATGGAACTATGCAGTACGATTGGGGCGTAATCACAGTTAACTATAGGCCCCAGAAGAACAGCCTCCTGTTAACAATCAAGACTGAAAACCGGACTGACTCGACTATTACAGCGCTCTCTTATGATGTACTTGCACTCAGGTTTAGTACGGCACCCCGGCAGTTTGATGGTGTGACTCCCATGCTCGCTAGCAATCTCGGAGCACCGACTGCGATTTTGCTGGCCGATGAAAAGACTACCGTCGTGCTCTGTGATGAGGACGTGAGAAGACCACTTCTGGTTGGCTTTCCGTGGGCTTTGGACAAGCCGGCAAATAGAGTTTTCCCAATACGAATTAACACTGGTCGGGAGCCTATGTATCCCAACAGTTTGCCTACTATTAATCGTCCAATTCCGCCGCACTCGACCGACGTCATGCATCTCTCGCTCCGCTTTGGGGACAGCGCCCAAACAGTAGGGGGGCTCGCTCCCGATGTGTTTCAGCAATTCGTAGAGGCATACCCCTACTCCGTTAACTGGCCTGACCGTAGGCCAATCGGAAGTCTTACATTGGCAACGTCTGGCCAGCATTGGGCAGGTAACCCTCGGGGGTGGTTCCTCGATCCTAAACTCGATACTGCGAGTGCCTACGGTAAGGTGGGTTTCCGCAAACGCCTGCTCGATTGGGCCGATCAGAGCGTCGCCATTTTGACGTTTATGGACGCGCAAGGCATGGTGACTTGGGACGTTGAAGGCGAGCAATACGCTCATCCCACCACCTACATAGGAGACCCGGAGCGGGCCTTCCAGTTAGCGCCCGAGTTGAACGGTGTACTCGACGAATATTTTGCCCGCTTTACCAGGGCCGGCTTACGTGTGGGACTGACAATTCGTCCACAAATGCTTCGAATTGCACCGGGCCAGGAACCAGCACAGACCGAGGTTAGTGACCCATCAGCAGTGTTGATTCGCAAGATTGCATACGCCAAAAAACGTTGGCACGCTAGCCTCTTCTACCTTGACTCCAACGGCAATACAGGGAATCCGACAGATTACAACGTTATCGAATCCGTAAGGAAGGCCCATCCGGACGTTCTTTTGATACCCGAACATAAATCTATCGCCTACTATGCGTTAACTGCACCTTACCAGGAGTTGAGATCGGGAATCGCAGCAACACCTGCTTCCGTCCGGAAGATTTACCCTCGCGCTTTCAGCGTAATCAACGTTGCCGACGGGCCTGTTGAGGCGAGCCTAATCGAGCTCCGGCGAGCCGTGCACGAAGGAGACATCTTAATGGTTCGCGGATGGTTTGCTGACCCGATTAACGCTAAGGTTCACGGAATTTATCTAAATGGATCGCCTTGGTAGAACGAGTACCGGTAACGGAGATCTTAGTAGGCTCGGCGGCGTAAACTAAAAGTACTGTCTAGGTCTACTTACTCAAGCGATTTCGGACTTACTCCTAAAAAGAAAAATTTTTTACTGTTTCTATCAAATAAAGGGAAATAAAATTTGATCAAGGCTCGTGGAATGTGTCGGACTTCGGGAATCACTGCAAGATGCACGCTGATGGCCCGAGACAGGAGGGACGATAGGCAATGACAGCGAATCTTTGGCACGTACTGGATACTGGGAGCATCTGGCTTAAAGAATTTGCTGTTGCTTTAGGGAAGGAGGTCCCAATTTGCGCTTGGGCACCGGTGATCACGTGGAACGGAGTGATGACCGACTCCGTGCGCCGGCAACGGTCGGCTGATCCAGCGCTCGATTTCTGGCAGTTTCCTCTTCAACGCGGATATGCACGCTTTCCTTTATCCGTGTGTTTGTCTATTGGTCCTCGTGTCGGGCGTATGTTGGCGTCTAAAAGCGCAAAAACCTCAGATGCAGTTCTGGTCTGCACTACTCCTTACTATGCTCCAGTTGCGGAGTGGTGGCCAGGTCCGGTCGTCTACTACCAAACCGACTTAACTGTTGCTTATGCCGGCGCTAACTCCAATCAAGTTAGAAAGCTTGATGAAAGACTTTGCCGGGCAGCTAGTCTGGTTTGTCCCAATTCCAATCGGATCGCCAACTACATGGTCGAGAGGGGATGCGCTGCGGAGAAGTTGGTTGTTCTACCAAATGCAACGCGGGCTTCTAACCTCCTGAGCAGGCCAGAAGATGAACCAGGTCCTCTGCCAGTCGATGTCGCTCACCTGCCGCGGCCAATCGCAGGCGTAATTGGAAATTTGGCGGCGAATATGGATTGGCTATATATTTCTGAACTGATCGAGCGTACTCCAAGTTTCTCCTGGGTTTTAGTCGGACCTACAACTATGCCTGTGCCTGACTCATCTCAGAACGCAGCTCGGACCCGCCTTATGATGGCCGGACAGAGCCGAGTGCACTTTACCGGCTCGCGATCTTATAGCGCCCTTCAAAGTTATGCCCGAAGCTTCGACGTAGCTGTGCTGCCCTATCGCAGAAAGGAGCCGACGTATTCCGGGAGTTCCACTCGGTTCTACGAACACCTGGCGGCAGGGCGACCCATGATCGCCACGCGAGGCTTCGAGGAGTTGCTCCATCAAGAGCCCCTTCTTGCCTTGGCCGATGATGCCCAGCATGCGGCTGAGATTCTCGTCCATTTAGAACGAATAAAATTTCGTGACGGCTACGAGCAGCAACGCTGGAAGGCTAGTCAAAAGGGCACCTGGGAAACCCGGGCAGCGGACATGGTCCAAGCGCTAAAACAACGCCTTCACTCAACGGCCGAAACAATACGCAGCAACTCGCCACAAACCAAAACGTTCGCGCCCACGCCCTTCAACCTCATTGAAAGATGAAGTCGATTCGTTGGCCAGATGACAGCTCCGATTCTGTATTTGTGCTTATGGGGTGAGGCGGCTGCTTCCCCGGATCTACTAATTTAAACGCAGGTCAGTGAAGGCCTAGAGCTCTGAGCTGCAGCAAGTCGGATCTTTGGTGCGGACGACTCGTCCGGCTGGTGGCTGGTAGTTATTTCATTGATCAGATCATCGCTCGGAGCTCGCTCTGGGAAGATGGTCGAGAAGGACCGGAGCTGTCTATTCGCTCCGGTGAGAGTTTCCAGACCTACGAACCTCAATCTGGTCTAGGCACGGTAAAAATGGCCGTCGGGGCGCTGAAGCTTGCTGTCCAATTGGACGTCGGCACGAAAAGCCTCGGCGAGTAATTTCGTTGTCAAACGTTTACCCATTCGGCAAACACTATTGTGTTTCCACCGAAACTACAACCTTGCATAAACCTCGGGTTGCAAACGCGATAGTAGGCCTTTCAGCGCTGGTACGTGACACTTTGAGCAGAAAGGGTACTGGGCTTCGCTGTGGGTGGCAGCAAAGTAGCATTGCCGTTATTCGCGTAGGACAGAGTGACCCTGATAGCTGCCTTGTCGCCACACGACACCGTCCACACCATAATTAGTCTCTCGTACAGCCGGAGGAATGAGAAGCAGGATTTCTGCTTCGCGCAATCTGCGCGAATTTTGAAGAGGACTGGAAGCGAAATTTGCTTTCTGGACCATGAGCAGAATGCATCGCGACTCGCGCCGACTCAACTCGTTAACGCGGAGCCGTCCGCAGAAGCGCAACAGACACTTAACTAATGCGCGAATGGCTTGCTCGGTTCTTAGTATTACAAAGGCAAAGATCACCCTTGCATCAGCGGAACATACATGTGTCGGCCCGGTGTCCTCTCCCCGTGCGGACGAGAGACGAACAATTTTGTGGGTATAGCTCTACTGCTCGCGGTAGACTTCGAATCCAAACGCAACTTGCTGCGTGATGCCCGGCGCGCTGAACTCGATCTAGAGTCCTCCTGCAGCATATGATTGAGAGAAATCTGGGGACCCCTCAAACGGTGCGATTCAGAGTGAATTTCTGTAGTCGAGTATGGGTTGAAAGCGTGGTTCCTGGCCAATGTGCAAGAACTGATTTGTTGCGTTAAGTTCTTGCGAACCGCCAATCGGAAGAGAACTGGTTCTGATAATGAAGTTGCGTACCGGCGCTATCGTTGCCAGATCTACGTAGTTGTGGCTGGCTAGATACTGTCGCGGAAGCGGCAGAGATGCCGATTGCGTTAATACTCGTTTAATGCTTCTTAAAGGCGGTAGCACCATCGGTGCCCATGGTGTTACCCTGTTCCAAAGTTTACTTATGGAAGAGTTAACCCCTATGGGTGTAGCAATTGGCTCGAGTCTTCTTGCGCATTTCGACCGGTTCACTCAGAAACAGGGGTACACCAATCGTTCAGAGGCGTTTCGAGATTTGATTCGAGACCGGCTCGTAGGCGAGGCGGTGGAAGCGCCCGAAGCCATAGTAATCGGGACAATCACGTTGGTTTACGACCATCATTCGCGTTTATTGCTAAACAAGCTGATGGATCTACAACATGATCACCACGATCTTATCATCGCTACTACTCATGCGCATCTAGATCACAATGCTTGCCTGGAGGTGATCGTAGTGAAGGGGCAATCAAAGCGGGTGAGGCGGCTGGCGGATCTGTTGATCGGAACCAAAGGTGTCCAACACGGACGACTTGTAATGAGTTCGGCCACAGCGTGCCTTTCTGAAACAGCTTAGACATTTTGAGAAAGGGTTGAGATTTCGGGAACCTACAATCGGTTTATATTTGACTAAATGTTAGGCGTAGCGACAGCAAGTCTGTTCTCAAACCTTTCCGGTCCATCTCAACATTTGAACTATCGATCATGCGAATGCCCGTGTTCAGTGGCCACGGTACGCTGTTTTACCTAGTATCGCGCAGACACGTTTGTCTCAACTCGGCTCTCTATGGAGATGCGGGTGCGGAGTTGTCATGCCTGAGGGATGGGAATGCCGATGGGTAGAAATCAACCGCGTGCGCTGCAGGAGAGGAACGTCGTGAAGTATTTGGAGAGGAGATCCTTCCACAACTATACGTCCTGCCTCGAAAACAAAGCATCGGTCTGAAATGCCTTCGAGACTATCTAAATCATGGGTCGCAGTAATAACGGTTCTCCTCCCACCGCCCCAGGAGAGTAGCAGATCGACGATATGACTCTGACTGTAGGGATCAAGTGCGGCTGTCGGCTCATCGAGTAGGAGTACTTCCGGGTCGAGGATCAGGATGGAAGCGAGCGCAACGCGCTTTTTCTCTCCGCCGGAAAGCTGATGGGGAAAACAATCTCGTAATTGTGCAATGTCCATTCTCTCCAGCATCTCTTCGACGCGCTGCAGGATCCGCCGCTTTGGCCAACGCAGCTGCAACGGGCCAAATGAAATCTCATCGAAAACTGTAGGGTTGAATGACTGGATATCCGGGTTTTGAAAGACCAGTCCAACCCTTTTTCGAAATTGGAACGTAGGTTCACGCTCGGCAAATCGAGCCTCTGTGATTGATTCACCTTCGAAGGTCAGTGTTCCTGAATCGGGGAAGATCAGAGCAGCGAGTACGCGGAGTAAGGTGGATTTTCCAGATCCGTTGGCTCTAAGCAGTGCCACCCGCTCGCCTTGTTGCACGGCCATCGAGAGCCGGTCCAGTGCCAGTACCTCGTGATATTTGACAACCAGATCGGTGGCCTCAAAAAGGGGCGTGCTCATCCGCTATCGCCCTAGGACCACAGATGCGACGGCAAGTACGACCAACGTCCCAAGTTGCAGCCATTCACGAACTCCGATAGCCGATTCCTCTAGAACATAAACTTCGCCCGAAAACCGCGCGCAAGCATTGCGGAATGAACCTGACTGCTCAGCTGAAAGCTTTTCGAAATTAACACGCCCACGCGGGCCGCCGCCAGCCGTCTACGCTCGTGCCCTTCGAGCGTTCCAACTGGCCTGCTCTGTCGAGACTCGAACATTTCGTGCGCTGTTCGCAGGAGAAGGAAAAGATAGCGATAGGTCATCCCCAGAATGACCACAGCAACGACCGGAATGCGAATGAAACGCAACGCACGTAAGACGCGCATCCACTCCGTCGTGAGAACAATGAGCGCAGAGAAGGTCGCTGCCGTTGCGACTCGCAGGATCAAAAGGGATGCGGTCGTCAGACCCTGTTGCGTTACGATCCAGCCGAGAACCGGGACGTGGAATAAAGGGATACCGTTAACTAGGAAGATTGCCGGAAAAGCAATCATTCCGCTGAATGACAGAGCGGGCATCCAGACCTTTGACATCAAGATGCGGACGGGCACTTTGGAAGCGGAAGCCAATACCATCGTCAGAGTAAGAAGTGCAAACAGGACAGGAACACTCTGGACAGAAGCGGCCCCAACAATAAGAAAGCCAAGGCCAACCACTCTGACGCGTGGGTCAAAACGCTGCAGAAACCCTGGCGTCCGCGCGAATTCCTCCGCGAACACTTCTGGATTGTTTGGATCGGGCTGAACATTATCTAAATCTCCTATTGTCTTAGATGTGCAGTAGGACGTCGGTGAGGACCGAATTGTGCCTCGAAATCCGCTCATCAAGCTAAAAAGGACAGCCGTTTGCGGTGCATTCCAGGCTCCTTTCGCGGCTTTGCCATGCCCGCTGTTTGCAGCCCCGTCTTCACCCACGTATAGCTTAGATCAATGCCGTGTAACTCACGTATATTCTCGTAAAGTGCTGCACATTGAATCGAAGTACTTCTCTCGGTACACTTGCAGCACCTGCTCCACTGTGGACATTTCCCTTGCTAATTCGTGCGGACAACTCAGCCTGCCACCGACAAAGGCACGTTGCGCGCAATCAGGTTGCAACGGTGAGGCATATACTTCAAAATCAATACAGTTCTCTAGATCTGCTGGACATTACTTGGTGTACTCTAACGATTGCCCTAATTAAATGCGGAGTTCTTTCCGTCGACGCTTGCTTGCGTTTGCCATAGCAGCTGCGATCGCTCTTCCACTTGTGGGTTGCTTGCGGCCCGGCCTTCGTCCACGGCTCATAGTTGCTGTGAATATTTCGCCCGATGCGAATCACAATGAACCCATAGCGGTCGATTTGCTGGAAATCGACGACAAGGATCTGCTAAAGGATGTAGCGAAGATGACGGCTAGTGACTGGTTCCAGAAACGTGATCAGATCCGTCACGATTTTCCGAAGTCTAAGTCAATCGCGGTGCGCAGCTGGGAATGGGTTCCGGGCCAAGTTGTACCCGAGGTCAAGATACCAATGCGCAAGCCGCCGCGGCTCATCTTGGTTTTTGCGAAATATGCGACACCTGGCCCGCATCGCGTTGTACTGGACCCGGCAAAACCCATCTCGCTTCAGTTTGCACGAGAAGACATGAAAGTAGAGCCTCTTGCAAAGTAAGAGTAAAACGGTTCTAATTTTTACCTAAGATGCCACAGATTCCAGACCCGATTCAGTGGCACGAAGGCATGCTGCTCATGCCGCAACACTTTCAGCAAATGGCTGCTCGGTACGAGAGCCTCATTCAGAGCGCGATTGCAAGTGGCCCCCCTTATAGCTGGGGAGTTCTCAAATTCGAATACGATCGCAGCACCCTGGTGAGCGGCGTGTTGCGCGTCACGCTCATCGAAGCTGTGATGCGAGATGGACTTATCATTTCAGCCGGTTCGGATACGGGAATTGATCTCGAGATAAACCTGAAGAGCTTTGTCGATCAGATGCGCGTCTCGCCGGCAACCATCTACGTGACGGTTCCAACCCAAAAGACTCTCTCAACACGAGGAGACCTGGCGAGATACATCTCCCATGTGGGTGACGCCATTTCAGACGACACGACCGGGGAAGATGCGATCACAATTCCGCGGTTACGACCCAGAGTAGATTTGTGGGCCGGTGACCTTCCTCCAGCACGTTATGAAAGCCTTCCTGTGCTTCGCGTACTTGCGCAGAACGATGCCTTTCAAGAGCAACAATATGTGCCGCCATGTTTGTCGGTTCCACTCTCATCAGACCTTGGAAAGGCCTGCTCGGATACTCTCGCCATCGTTCGTGCCAAGAGCTATGTACTCGCGGAGCAACTTCGCACCGAACCGTTCCAGCAAGCCGAGATCGATGCAGCAGACGTGCGCTGGAAAGTCTTGGCTCTCTCTACTGGCCTTCCGGGACCGGAAGCGGCTTTACAGTCTGGGCGGTCGCACCCATTCTCGTTATATCTTCTGATGTGCCAGTTGGCAGGACACATTGCCGCAGTGACATCGGGTGGAGTGGCACCCCCTTTCCAGCCTTACCGGCACGAGGAGCTTTGGACCACCTTTGATCCGGTGTTAGGTTTCATCCGCAACTCGGCTGCTGAGGCCGTAGTGGAATCCTGGATCGTTGTTCCCTTTGGCGGTAGCAACGGCAGGTTTGAGACCAGCCCGAGTAGCGCCGTCAATGAAGCCATTGCTGCGCAAGCAACGCTCGATGCGCCCGCAATTGTCTTGGGTCTGCGGCCAGCACCGGGTTCGCCTAGCGAGGCCGTTTGGCGTTGGGGCGAGAGTTCAGTAATTGGAACGGCGAGTTTCATGCCAACATTGCTTTCAAACCGAGTGTCCGGTGCTCAACGGAAACGGGTTGAAACGTTGCCCGGACTCGTACCTAAACGCGGCACTGCTCTACTCAGTTTGGTCTTTGACGAGTCGGTAGCCAAGCCCGGCGAAGCCGTTCAATTAGTGGAACGATTCATCAATGAAGGCCGGCCTGAAGAGGCAGTCCTTTACGTCCGCAAACCTGAGTCACGCTCACCGGCCTCGACCGGGAAAGGCTAATCAATGGTTCGAATCGGATCTGCTCCGGTGCCCTCCTTGCAGTTCTTTCGCGTATACGTCGGCGTCTTGCTGGATGCGAAGCGAGAAGTTTTACATCCTGCTTCGGCATCCGATTCGTCTCAGGTTGCACCAAGTAACCCGCAAGTTTCGAACCAGGGCGTGGTTGCGCCAGATGCGGCCTCTACCCAGATTTCGGCAGCTGGCACGGGCAACGGGTCGGCGCGCGCATCAGCCATAGGCTTGGCCAATTCGCCGGAACGAGCCACCGTTGCAGAGATGCCGCCTACTCTCGGGAGACCTCAGGCGATCTGGAACCGCCTCGCGCTGCTTCTCGATCAGCAACTCATGGAAGCGTCGCGGATGGCTGGACCGCTCGGCCTAGAGTTTCATCGTGAGGCAGTTTATGTCATGGCTGCACTGACGGATGAAACATTTCTGCATCTCGACTGGGAGGGCCGGGAGTTCTGGCTGGCAAATCTTTTAGAGGCAAGATTCTTCCAGAGTCATCTCGCGGGCGAGCAGTTTTTTCGACGGATCGATCAGCTCCTTTTGCGCGACGATGAACCGGCCGGAGAGGTCGCCAGCGTTTACCTTTCCGCAATCGCTCTAGGTTTTCGTGGGCGCTATCGTGCCCAGTTCTACCAGAACACGATTGACAGTTATCGCAAGCGGCTTTTCTTTTTTGTCGTGAGACGTGAGCCTGAGCTTGCCGAAGGCGGGCTGCGACTGTTCCCGGAAGCTTATGAAAATGCTTTGGAAGCGGGTGCGGCGCCACGGCTGCCGAACCCAAGGCGCTGGCTACTTTTGCTTGCCGGAGCTGTTCTAACTTGGCTGGTCGTGGCCCAGTTTGTCTGGAGCAGTGTTAGCTCCGAGCTCCGTCACCAATTATGTTGTTTAACCCCGGATTGCACGACCGGCTGTGTTCAGTCACCTGCATCGAGCAAGTAGGCCACTTTGAATATCACTCTTCTTGTGTTGATCAGCGTGCTTGCAGTGCTGGTGATCCTCCTGTTCATTGGGGTATGGCTGATAAGCAGAAGTCGGGTCGCAGCAAAGGACAGCTCCGGGGGAGCAACTTCCGGAACTGACGAACTCAGCGATAGCTTTCAAAGTGCGTTTGCGTTCTTGCGCGCCAAAGTTGGTCGTAATAGAGTCCAGCAGCGTTTGCCGTATATTCTGCTCCTAGGGGAGCCAGATACAGGCAAGACAACTCTGCTGGACGAACTCGATCCCAGCACCGGCAAAGCGCCTTCTGGTCCTGGTTCCGCACAATGGCGCTTCCTCGATCAGGGTGCCGTAATCGAAGTTCCTGGCGATCTGCTTGTGACATCCGACGGAAAAGCCCAATCTGATGGACGCTGGTTGCGTGTCTTAAGACAGCTGATGCGCCATCGACCGGTTGCGCCAGTAGACGGGATCGTGCTCACCGTTTCAGCAGCGCAAATGTACTCCGACACTGAAGCTGATCAGGCAAGACGTCGGATAATCGGATCCGTAATACGCGCAAAATTGGAAGACCTGCAGAGAGAGTTTGGGATGGTCCTTCCCATCCACGTTGTAGTTACCAAGTGCGACCACGTACGCGGTTGGGGAAGTTTCTGCTGGGAGATGGATTCTCAACGAAAAGAAGACATATTTGGTTGGTCTAATCCCAACACTCTCGAATCCGCGTTTGCACCCACGTGGGTAGATGAGGCATTTGAGTCAATACAGGATCAAATCTCGCGTTACCAGCTACGTATGTTCGGCTCGCGCCAACCGACTTCGGAGACAGAAGAACTGTTCGTTTTCCCTCTGGAGTTTGATGTCATGCGCGCGCCCATCCGAGCGTTCCTCACCGAGGTCTTCAAGGAAACAGCGTATGTCGACTCTAACTTTTTGCGCGGCATCTTCTTTTGTGGCGACTGCACGGTCATACAACAGTCCGCGCCAGCGCTGGCCGCCCCTGTCACTACCGACTTGGCGATCGGACTGAAGAGGTTAAGCGAATCGGTCGGTGAGCCCGTTGCAATTTCAGCTCGCCCCGCGCGCCAGTTGGTACCCATGCAGATGCCGGTAGTGATCAAGTCATCGCAGCGGAATATCGCATTTACACGGAACCTATTTGAACTTCGCGTCTTCAAGGAAAACAGTATCGGCCGTCCTGTCACACGCATTCGAATTGCGCGAGGGCGAGGCGTTCTGGCAACTCAGTTCGCGTTGGCCGCTTTCGTCATTCTGTTTACGTGGGGGACTGCGCATGCGTGGTACCGTCTCTCTGACTTGCGGGACCATAAGTTCTCGCGCTTATTGAGCGCACTCTCAGACGATCTCACGGCCGGCACCTTTGGTAAAGCGAGTGTGCCGAGTGTCCAAACCGCGTACAACCTAATCGACACACTTGGCACGATTAATGCCACCGGGTTCAAATCCTTTTTTTTACCCGCTTCCTGGGGCGACCCGCTTGACCATTCATTGGCAGATACGCTCAGTGCGGCTTTTGGCCGAACTGTTTTTCCTGCTCTCAGTGCCGCACTCAACCAGAAATCGAATGACTTACTGGGATCGTGCAGCGCTTCCAAACTGACGGATACGACTGAGAACGAGACTGCACCCGCCCTCTCCAGCGTCCATTTCGTCAAAGATCCGGAGTACGTTGCGCTCGTAACATTTGTGCGGAAATACGAAGAGCTCCAATCCGGTATTTCCAGCTACGATGCTGTTCGGCGGGCTGGGCTGGGCTCGTTCAAGGACCTGGATTTTCTATTTCAGTACTTGCTCGGGAAAAGCCTTTCTGGTGCAGATACAATCTCGTCGAGCTACTACTATCAACACGCTTTGTCTAATGCGGTCGGTTATCCCGTGCCATTCACGAACAACGGTCACCTGGACATCTGTGCGGCACAATATTCGAGCGGCTTGGTCGACAACTTTTACAGAAGTTGGCTAGAGAACAATCCTCTTCTGAGTAGTACGAGTGATGTCGCGCAACAAATTGAGGATCTCGAAGCCCGTAAGCTCCAGACCAACGATGGACTAGCCGCATTGGCGGAGCGCATCAGGGAGCTCGATGGCGAGATCTCCAGCGGCAATAATAAGTGGCTGACAACAACCTCCTTCGACCCAGATTCGTACCCTGCACTGAGTCGCCTCTTGAAGCTTCGAATGATGAATGCCGACTTACGGCAGCATGTGAGTTCGGAAGGGGACAAGGCTCTATCTGGTCTGAAGCAGCAGGTGTTTTCGGTCGGCTCTGAAATTTCGGGTCCTGTGTTAGAGCAGCATGGCACGGAAGTTCGTCTCAGCGGGAATGCAATAGCCCTTGAGGCCGGAATACAGTCTTTATTGCATCAGGAGTTCACGGGCGATTTCGCGCTACGTCCGCCGGTGGTTGGAAATATCATTATTTGGAACAAGGCCGCTCTCATGCAGGCTGCGCAATTGCCGGTCGCGTATGAGAAGTATATTCACGAGCAACTGCCGCTGTTGCCACCCAGCTTTCGGGGTCCAATTCAGCAGATAGCGTCGAAAAACGTGAACGAGGCTGCTGCGGCCTCTGTGGCGATCTCGGAGGAACCGCAGGGCACGCTAGACGAGACCAACGCCTTGATGGCCATCCGCAGCTTCAGTGACGCTGTGCCGATCTTGGCGCAGTTGCAAGCTGCATTACCGGGAGGGTCGACGAGCACGAGCACTGGTTTCCGGCTCATCCTGAATCAACAGAGTGTGGCCCTGGGAAAGTGGCTCAACGCTCAGCTCGTCCAGCAGCCGCTGTATCCGTATTCTGTGAATACGGACGACGACGAAAACAGCGGGCCAATCTCCTACCTGTTGTTCAAAGTCGATTCCCCGGACAGCCTTGAGGATTATCTAGCTAGCCAGCGGGATCGAATTCAGTCGCTCGCCTTAGACTATGCGAGCCCTCTCTCCGCCTATCTGGAATCACAGGGATTGCAGCATGCGGCTGGCTTCGAACGCTGGTCGTCCGTTGTCCGCGACGTGCGCGACTACGAAGGCAAAAAGCCGGGCAATCCTATCTCGACCCTCGAGTCATTCATTCGAGGAGATCTTAATAAAATCACGTTCGAGAATGGATGCCATGTCAGTGGCGCGGCGGCTCGGTCGAACGACTACTTCTACCAACTTCGATCGTCACTTCAGAACGCAGCCACGCAAGAGTGTTCGCATATCGTTTTGAATACTTACAGTGATCAGATAGCAGGCTTCTTTAACGCAGAGCTCTCCGGGAAGTTCCCTTTTGGGTCGCTACCATCCGAATCGGGCGCAGCTCAGGCTGACCCCTATAAAGTCGCGGAGTTCCTGGACCGGGTTGCGCGAATGGGGACGCCCCTAAGGTCGTTTTTCAACCGAAGTGGACAGTACTCGGAAGAGCTTGGGTTCCTTGATCAATCGTTCGCTGTACGCGAGATGCTGGCAGCCACACCAGCGGGTCAGGCACCTTCCGCCGATCTTGTCGTCTACTTTCGTGTGAATCAGTCGGCTGAGAAGGGCGGCAACGAAATCATTGATTGGGCTTTTCAAACGGGCGATCTGGCCGTTCATTTTCCAGGAACGGAAAACTCTCTTCGTTGGCACTATGGTGACAACGTTCGAGTAACTCTGCGTTATGCCAAAGACGCTCCTGACGTCCCCCGGGCAGGCGCTTTTGAATCAGCTGAACGGGTCGATGGGCGCGTTGTGACATGGGATTACTCGGGAGCATGGTCGCTGTTCGCTTTGCTTGCTCGGCATGGCGGCCGAGCTTCGACTTTCGGCGTAAGTCCGGAACTGCTGCCCAGCACTCTCGGATTTGTAATCCCGGTGGTCCCGGATACGTCCCATCAGAAGACTACCAAGCAGATGACGTCGGAGGGTGAAACACGGGTCTTTCTACGCCTTGCGCTGAGGGTGCCGGACGGCAAACAAACACGCGAAGTACCGGTCGTCGCACTACCGACCAAAGCTCCCACCACTACCGCAACCGCGGCCAAGGCCCTAAATTGATGCCACCTGTTACTGTCCCTTTTGCCATAGATTTGGAACAAGTATTGGCGCCGATCGCTACTGAAAATCCATCTGGCTCTAATCTCCGATACGATCCGGTTTACGACTACATTCGTGACCTTCGACGTGAAGAAGATCCGAATCTTCCGCAGGGCGTTTGGAAAACTGAACCGAAGCGTGCCGATTGGAATACCGTTGCCGCTGAGTGTCTGCATGCCTTGGAGATTCAGTCCAAGGATTTGCAAGTCGCGGCATGGCTACTCGAAGCGTGGACACACCTACATGGTTTTGCAGGCGCGGCACAAGGGTTTCGCGTTATGCATGGATTGTGCGATAGCTTTTGGGACGACCTACACCCGCGCATTCGGGCCGATGATCCGGAATTCCGAATCGGGCCCATCAATTGGCTTAATGATAGATTGCCCGTACAGTTGAAGGTAATTCCGGTGACTGCTCCTGACACATCTGACATACCTGCCTATACTTTGGCGGATTGGGAGAAAGCGTCACAAAGCGAAATCCATAAATCGCCCGATCCAAATAAGAAGCCTACTGGTTTGACATTTACAGCCTTTCAGCAGAGCGCAATGTTAACACCTTCAGCCCAGCTGGCCGCAACGAGGGACGAAATAAGATCTTTGCTTCGTCAAATCTCTGAGCTGGACAAATTGCTGGACGAGAAACTCGGACGCGAGGCTCCTGGTCTTATGCCCGTCCGCTCAGTAGTGGAAGCGGCCTCGGGGCTAATGAA
Source organism: Bryobacteraceae bacterium (assembly GCA_965214005.1). Taxonomy (GTDB): domain Bacteria; phylum Acidobacteriota; class Terriglobia; order Bryobacterales; family Bryobacteraceae; genus Bog-105. Next base: position 4,067,111 of record CBDCAQ010000014.1, on the reverse strand, counting down.
TGCTTTACTTCGAGATCGAGGAACTGATATTGAAGTCTCTGCAATGGTAGATCGAAGCGGACTGTCTGTATTCTCAGCCGCAATTTCTGAGGCCGGTCAACTCACACCGTCACTCTCACGCGTTCGCTCCCGCGCTGAGGCTTACCAGCTCTTGGCCGAGGCCGCCGACTTTCTCGCGCGCACGGAACCTCATAGTCCAGCCCCGCACTTGATTCGTAGAGCAATAACGTGGGGTTCGATGTCTCTTGAGCAATTGTTACCCGAGTTGGTTAGAAATCAGTCAGAGTTATCTGAGATTTTTCGATTGCTGAACGTCAATTCTACAGATAGCGGAAAACGTTAGAATTTTTTTGCTGGAATCCAACAAAGAATTCATAGTAGGATAAACTGCGATTCCGAATAATGCGTAAGGAGCAGTAACTATGCCGGAGAGTCTCCAGCACAAGCTGGACCGTGTTCGTCCCCCTCGCGTTCAGATCACTTATGACGTTGAGATAGGTGGAGCGATCCTAAAGAAAGAGTTGCCGTTGGTAGTCGGCGTGCTAGCTGATCTGTCAGGACAGCCCGCTGAACCACTTCCGAAGCTAAAAGAGCGGAAGTTTGTTGAAATTGATCGCGACAATTTTGACAAGGTTCTCGCCGCGTGTACCCCGCGACTTGCTCTGCAGGTGCCGAACGCGCTTAATCCCGACGCTAGTCCGAATTTGAACGTCGCTTTGAATTTCAACAAGCTGGAGGATTTCAGTCCGCTAAATGTGATGCTCCAGATAGATCAACTGCGTGAGCTATTTGAGGCTCGGCAGCGCCTCACCGATCTGATCGGCAAACTGGACGGCAATGACGTCCTGGAATCGATGCTTCAGGAAATCGCCGGCAACACCGACGAGATGAAGCAAATCCAAGCCGCTACCACGCCAGTGAATACGAAGTCAGAGGAACAAACTCCAGTGGAGATCAACGGTCATGCCTGATGAAGTAAATACAGTTACATCTAGTCCCAGCACTGCACCGCCTCCGGCCGTTCCGCTGCAGACAGCCTCAGTGCCAAACGTCACAACGGCCACGGCTCCCCTACAGGAATTGGCTTTACTAGACCGTATCGTTAATCAAGGCAAGATGGCGCGGGATGTTTCTCAGCAACCCCTTGCAAAGAAGCTTGTCGGTGAATTCGTCAACCAGGTACTCACCGACAAGATGAAGGTGGGCACCGACAGCATTGCCAGCATCAAAATGCGTATAGCGCAGATCGATGCGATGATCAGCACGCAACTAAACACAGTGATGCACGATCCATCGTTCCAGGCGCTTGAAGCTTCCTGGCGCGGTTTGAACTATCTGGTGATGAACTCCGAGACCGGGACGCAGCTCAAGATTCGCGTGATGAACGCCACGAAGAAAGAGCTGATAAACGACATGGAAAAAGCGACCGAGTTCGATCAGAGCGTAATGTTCAAGCGAATCTATGAGGACGAGTACGGGACCTTCGGAGGGAATCCGTATAGCGTCCTTGTAGGCGATTACGAATTTGGACGGCACCCGCAAGACATGGCGATGCTGGACAAGTTTTCAGGAGTTGCGGCAGCCGCCCACGCTCCTTTCATTGCCGCAGCAAGCCCAAAGCTTTTCGACATGGACAGCTTTAACGAGCTTCCAATGCCCAGAGATCTTGCAAAAAGCTTTGAGTCTACAGAGCTCATTAAGTGGCGCTCATTCCGCGATGGCGAAGATTCGCGTTATGTAGCTCTTACGTTGCCCCACGTCTTAATGCGCCTGCCTTACGGCCCTGACACTGTTCCAGTTGAGGGTTTTGACTACCGTGAGGATGTAAACGGCGCAGATTCGACAAAGTATCTTTGGGGCAACTCGGCGTACGCGCTTGCCCAACGGATCACAAACGCCTTCTCACTTTACAAATGGTGTGCGGCGATACGGGGTGTGGAAGGCGGAGGGATGGTAGAAGGACTGCCGGCTCATACCTTCAAAACCGAGTATGGCGATGTCGCATTGAAGTGTCCTACCGAAACGGCCGTGACGGACAGGCGGGAGAAAGAGCTAAACGATCTGGGCTTTGTCACCTTGTGCCATTGCAAGGGGACCGACTATGCTGCCTTCTTTGGAGGACAGACATCAAATAAACCCAAGGTGTACAACACCGACCAGGCTACAGCGAATGCTCGCATTTCAAGCATGCTGCCCTACATGCTTGCTTCCTCGCGTTTCGCTCACTACATCAAAGTGATCATGCGGGATAAGATCGGCAGTTTCATGACTAAAGAGAACGTTGCTAATTACTTGAATACGTGGATTAGCCAGTATGTTCTTTTGAACGATGATGTGCCGCAAGCTGTGAAGGCTAGCTACCCGCTTCGTGAGGCACGTGTAGACGTGCTTGATGTACCGGGCAAGCCAGGCTGCTATAAGGCCGTCGTATTTCTTCGGCCCCACTTTCAACTTGAGGAACTGACCGTGTCTATCCGGCTGGTTGCCGAACTGCCGCCGCCTGCAGCAGCGTAACTGAAATAGAAACAAAGTTGCATTTGGATGAATGAGGAGCATGCATGGACGTTCTAATTCTTGATGCCAGTTCGGCATCGATCAACGGGGAATGCTTACTTACAGGCTATGAAAAGATGGTCGAGCTGTTGTCATTCAGTCACGGGGTCGCCCAGCAAATTACCGGCGACCAGAGCAATGCAAAACGAACTTCAGGTAAGCCCAATCACCAGGACTTCACGGTTACTAAGTATCAGGATCTTTCCTCTTGTCAGCTGATTAATTTTTGCAATTGGGCGAAACCAATCCCCACGCTCAAGGTGATCATCGGACAGAATGACAACGGCAAAGTGACTAAGATGTTCGAGTACGACATGAAGAATGCGCTAGTCTCATCTATCTCGGTAGGTGGGGGCGGCGGGGGGAAACCCCAGGAAACAGTAACCTTCAATTACACTCAGATAACTTGGACTTACACCGCGCAGAAGTCGGATGTCACTGACGCCGGTAACTCTCCGGCCACATGGAATCTCGCGACCAACAGCGACAAGGCGGCTTAACGCGAGACCCCGGGCCAGCGCGCCGCCTACTTGCGCCCCTCTTCGAGAGGCTCACAGGCAAGGTCGAAGGTGGCGGCGAGGAACCCACTCTTTACTGCTTCATGGGGTACGGTGAAGCACTAGAGTCAGTGCGCCGGGAGGTCCATAGGATTCTGAATACGCGTACCGTTCTGCAAGTGCCGGGAAGACTACTAACGACTCTGGAATATGGCCTTCCTGATTTCGCTCATGTTAGTGCGACTGACATGCAAGGGCGTGCGGTGCTGGCACTTCAGATTGCGCGTACCATTGAGGCCTTCGAACCGAGACTGTCTCAAGTGCGAGTGAATTTAGAACCGCATCCATCCGGCCAACGTTTTCTGGTTGGAACAGTAACGGCAAATCTGACCATTACGATCATCCCTGAACCCGTATCCTTCCCCTTGCAAGTGGACTCTGCTCTGATGCCGGCAGAAGCAATACTAGTGGCCCCCAAATAGTAAATGCGAATGAACTACGATGAGGACATTCTCCGTTACTACGCGGACGAACTTACCTACCTTCGGACTATGGGCCGAGAGTTTGCTAAGCAACATCCAGTCGTGGCCGGACGGCTCGAGTTGCAGGACGGTCATCCGGCGGATCCGCACGTTGAACGACTGATTGAGTCATTTGCTTTCTTAACTGGGCGGCTGCAGCACGAACTGGATGCTCAATTTCCCCAAATCTCTACATCACTGCTGAGTGTTCTCTATCCGCACTTGGTGCAGCCGATTCCGCCCCTTGCCGTCGCCCGTTTCCAAATCGACGCTCGCCGAGGCAAGTTCACCACAGGCCATACGGTCCCAAAGAACACGCCCCTTTTCGCGTACGGCTCAGGTGACTCCACGTGCCGTTTTCGCACCTGCTATCCAGTCACGGTCTGGCCGGTTCATGTCGAGCAAGTCGCACTCGAACTGCCCGCACGTTTCGATTTCCTTAGCTCCAATCCAAGAGTTGCCGGGGTGCTGCGAATCCGTATCGCTGCCAGCGTGGGCACGCTGTCAGAGTTGGAGATGGACAGCCTTCGTTTCTATTTGAACCCGCGCTCCGGCCCAGCATTCACTCTTTATGAGCTGCTTTTTTCGGCGTTGGAAGGCGTCTATATCCTCCCGGAATCGAGCGAGGAACCAATACGCCTACGAACTGAATCCGTAGCGGCTGCCGGCTTTGCAGAGGATGAGGAATTACTTCCTTCCCCGCCACAAGCTCATCCTGCTTATCGCCTCATTCAGGAGTACTTCAGTTTTCCTGAAAAGTTCCTGTTCTTCGATGTCGATCATCTCGCTGGGCACAAATCGCAGAATTATTTCGATATCTTACTGCTTCTAAACCGTGTCCCGCGCCTCAGGGTGAACGCTGACGCCATTGAACTCGGCTGCACGCCCGTTGCGAATCTTTTCCCACGCACGACCGAACCAATTCGATTAGATCAGCACCAGCTCCACTATCGTCTCGTTCCAGACATGCGTCGCGAACGGACCACCGAAATCCATTCCATTGCGAAGGTGTCGGGATCTACCAATCCTTTAGATGAAACGCGTGTGTTTCAGCCCTTCTATTCGTACCGGCATTCGCCTCACCATCAGACGACACATGGAAGCGCATCAGAAGCCTACTGGCATTCACGTCGCGCAATGACGGGACGTGAAGACTTGCCGGGCACTGAGACGTATCTCTCTTTTCTCGACCTCAATTTCAAACCGACTGATCCTTCCGGTGAGGTTGCCTTTGCCCACACGCTGTGCACCAATCGCTGGCTCGCTGTCGCGGTTTCACCAGGAGCGCAGTTGCAAATGGAACAAGTCGGCCCAGTAACCGTCACTTGTCTAACCCGGCCCACACCTCCTGTTCATCCTCCCGTCGGTGGGCCAGCAGTCTGGCGCTTAATTTCGAATCTTTCGCTTGGCCACCTCTCTCTTCAGAATGGAGCAGCTGGTCTTGCGACTCTGCAGGAAATATTGCGCGTGTATTGTTTCGGAGATCAGCCTTCGATGCTGCAGCAGATTCAGGGCATGCGAGAGTTGTCAACTCGCGAAACGACGGTTCGCGTTGGACGTGATGCCTGGCGCGGATTTTGTCCAGGTACAGAGATTACTCTGACGTTTGACGAGAGCCTGTATGCCGGTGGAAGCGCCTTTTTGTTCGCGACTGTGTTGAGGTACTTCCTGGCCCTGTATACATCGGTAAATTCGTTCACTCAAGTAGTCGCGCGCCGCGTCAATCGAGAAGAGGATTGGAAGCGTTGGTCGCCGTTGACGGGATATCAATCACTTATTTAGGGCCCTTATGCGTTGGCCGTTCCGTCACCTCAAAGTGGTTCATTCACAATCAATGGAAGAACTGGCAAGTGCTAAACCCGAGTTTGCAGCGCTGCTGGCAGAACTGGGATTCGACGCTCAACGTACCGCTGAGGTCCAACGCCTTGTTGCCGATCTTAGGTCATCTGTACACGCATATATTCCCGACTTCGCAGCTTTCCGACAACGTGTAAGACTAGCCGCGCAAGCCTCCACCATTGACTCGCAATACCTAGTCGGAGACCGTGAACTGTTCAATGAGGTGTTGCGAGCTGGCGATGATCAGCGGGCCGTCTTGTCCATCCTGAATCGTGACCCATTAGGCCAAAGCCTCCCGTTCATAGAACGCGTCCCTATAAAGAGAGCAGGCGATACAGTCTGGGTTGCACCCGCGGAACACGCGTACTTGTTGAAGCAGCCTTCTGATTCGAAGCGGTTCGCCGAACTCCTCACCAATCTTGAAACTCAGTTCCGAGATCCACACCCGGCCATACAAGACAACGCGCGTCTACAGGTTCTGGATGCCATCCTACGCCTGCGCCGCGATTTGGGCCGCGAGAAGGCTTCGTTTTCAGCGGGTATCCAAACATTGGAATCACGCATCGACGCTTATGGATCGTCGGCGCTTGAACCACACGCGCGTGTTGGTTTAGAGTTGCTCAACAGAACGATCGAGGATGTCGAATCTGTTGTCGCTGGACATATAGAACCAGGGGTGGCTCGCCTGAAATTGCGTGAAGCGGCTGAACGCTACATTTGCAGACCGCATCTCCACACAACCTGGATGACGAATTACATTCTGCACGCACTTCTCGCTCCAGCGCAGATCGAGACTGCTTCTAGGTACTCGGGCAGAAATAAGAGGAGGTTAGAACTCATTCGGGGCGAAGTGGCCCCGGGGAATTACGATGCATCAGAGATCACAAACCGCTTACGATCATTGGAACAGGACGGCCTTTACTTCAGTAGCCTTGTGTATGTCTTGCTGAGACGACACGAGGACACGACAACTCTCCAGGTACGCCGCGCTCACGTCGGCCAGAGCGTTGCCATTCATCCAAGAGGCCAGCTCTAAGTTGGACAACGTGACTGATTCGAGACAACCGAAATCGCTTGTAGAAAACCTTGCCGGCGAGCCCTATCGATTTGAGTTCTACCAAGCAGTTCGACTTCTGGAAACTCTAAACCGAACCCGGCTGACGTTGACAGCCGAGGAGACGGTAAGTTCGCGCCACGTCGTCCGTTTCCGTTCGCGAATCAGCTTTGCGTTTCCTGCCAGCGAAGTGCAGGACCTTGAGCTTGTCGGCAATTGGCCACAGTTGACCGTTAACGTTTTTGGGCTTGCTGGAGCGTTAGGACCGTTGCCGCCGCCCTATACAGAAATGGTGCTCGACGCTGTTGCGCGGAAAGAGTATGCCGCGATAGATTTTCTCGACATATTCAATCACCGCCTCATCGAGTTGCTGTACAACGTGCGCCGGGCTCACGAACCAGCTCTGACGGCAAATGCACCGCATAAAGGCCCTGCCGCGGACTATTTGTTTTCCATCATCGGCCTCGGTGTTAGCAAAACCAGAACCAAACTTGGGTTTCCAGCCCAATCGATGCTCTACTATGGCGGCCTATTGGCGCGCCAACCTCGCACGGCAGCTGGTCTCGAAGTCCTGCTCCGCGACTACTTCGCGATTCCACTTACGGTTCAGCAGTTTTCTGGAATCTGGCGTCAAATTGATCGCTCACAATGGACTACTTTGGGACGTTTAGGGCAAAACCAAACCCTAGCCGACAGCGCAATGCTTGGTACAAGAGGCTGGGACCAGGCTGGAGCGATTCTCATCATCATCGGTCCCCTGGCGTTACGTTGGTTTGAGGACTTTTTGCCCGGTACTAAGATACATTTCGTTCTCTGCAGTCTGGTCAAGTTCTACATCGGCGCACAGCGCAAGGCACGCGTCCGCCTGCGTTTGAAGCCGGGCGATGTTCCGCAACTTCAGCTGGGACGAAGTCAACTCGGCTATACCTCATGGCTTCGAGCGCGGCCCTACACACAACCGGAAGCCTTTGCAAACTTCCGGCTAGAGAGCTAGACTTGCCAGTCAATTACCAACAGCAGAATCTAGGCGTCCGCGTGACGACACCGTTTGGTCCAGATAAGTTGCTAGTGCACAGTTTCGAAGGTACTGAGCGAGTCTCTGGTCTGTTTCACTACCGAATACAGATGTTCTCTGAGGATACTGCCCTTGCCTTTGAGACGATCGTCGGAAAATCGATGACTCTCGAGATCGCACAGTCGTCCGGCGATTCGCGTTGCGTAAATGGCATTGTCAGTACTTTCGCTCAAACCGGCAGTGATGCCAGAGTCGCTTTCTATACGGCCGATGTCTACCCGTGGTTTTGGCTGTTGACCATGAACACTGGTTGCGCCATTCACCAAAACATGTCAACGCCTGACATTGTAAAGAAGGTCTTTCAAGATCTTGGTTTTTCCGATTTCACAGACAAATTGACAGGGTCCTATCAACCTCGTGAGTATTGTGTTCAATACCGAGAGTCCGCCTTTGACTTCGTATCCCGGCTATTAACTCAGGAGGGAATCTTCTACTTCTTCACTCACGATAGTTCCAGCCACAAGATGGTCCTGGCGGACGACGCCAGCGCTTGGGCATCAGCAACAGGCCTCACCAAAGCAAGATTTACCGTTGACAAAACCGCATGGACCGCCGACGACGTTGTTACGCAGTTGACCCTAGAGCAGAGCGTTACAGTTGGTCAATTCAAGTGCGACGATTACAATTTCGAAACTCCTGAAACTGACCTGTTGGCATCTTCATCAGGTGCAGATACGTCCCGATCTGTTTACGAGTTTCCGGGCCTTTACTTGACCCAAAGCGCGGGTGAAGCAATCGCAAGTTTACGCTTGGCCGCTCTTGAAGTTAATAAAAACAGAGTCCAGGGCCGCAGCCTTTGTAGGGCTTTCTACGCCGGGGCGAAGTTTACGCTCTCCGGGCACTTTCGGCCTGATGCCAACACTGATTACGTAATTGATTCACTTACTATCCAGGGTGGTCCCGACCATTACTCGAATCACTTTGAGGCTTTTCCTTCAAGTATCGTCTTCCGTCCGCCGCAGCCTGGTAAGTCACCCACAATTCCCGGCACACAGGTTGCAGTTGTAGTCGGAAAGAGCGGTGAAGAAATCTGGACCGATCAGTATGGGCGGGTAAAGGTGCAATTCTTTTGGGACCAGATGGGCAAGCTTGATGAAAAGTCGAGTTGCTGGATACGGGTGTCACAACCCTGGGCAGGCAAGCAATGGGGAGGAGTCTTTCTTCCGCGCATCGGCCAAGAGGTAATCGTGTCGTTCCTCGATGGGAACCCGGATCGGCCTCTTATCATCGGCACCCTATACAACGCCTCGCAAACCCTTCCGTATACTCTGCCCGGCGAACAAACTAAGAGCAGCATAAAATCCAGTTCTTCGAAAGGCGGATCTGGATTCAACGAACTTCGCTTTGACGACAAATCCGGTTCCGAAGAGCTTTTCCTTCAGGCGCAAAAGGATATGAACATCACTGTGCTCAACAACTACACTTCTACGGTCACCAAAGATTACAGCCTCAAGGTGACCGGCAATATAACGATCGAAGCGACTGGTTCGGTCAGCATTAAGTCTGGCAGCAACTTTGCGAGTGAGGCCGGGACCGAACTTACTAACAAGTCGGGTACGAGCCTCACAAACAACGCTGGCACCGAACTGACTAACCAGTCAGGCACCAGTCTCACTAATAAGGCAGGTACAACCTTAACCAATCAAGCAGCGGCGTCACAGACCGTGGACGGAGGCGGTATGCTTGCATTAAAAGGCGGTCTGGTAAAGGTCAATTAGTCACATCCCGCCAGCCGGTCAGATTGTGCATTCGTTATGGCTTTTCAGGTCTGTATGGGCGCTCTTCTGCAGTGCAGTTTTGGCGCTGCTCCGTCAACACTGGTCGTCCTGCCAGCGAATAGGTTCGCGGTGACGACGCCTGGTGCAAACATAATGGATAACAAGCCAATTGTTAACATCCCTCCGTTCGGTATGTGCAGTTCACCCGCAAATCCGACCGTAGCTTCGGCGACAGCGGCGGCTCTCGGTGTCTTGACTCCCATGCCATGTGTGCCCGCTACGGCCGCTCCGTGGGTGCCGGGCTCCCCTACATTCCAGATCGCCAATATGCCGGCCTTAGACAGTAATTGCAAACTGATGTGCAATTGGGGGGGCGTAATTCAGATCAATAGTCCAGGCCAAGCGTCAATGCAAATTCCATAAGAGAATCATGAGCGAACCCGTGCAATTCGTATTCTCAAGAGGGCGACTAGCGGCGATCGCCTTCTGTGCTCTATTCTCGGGGCTGTTGTTCTTCGGCGCAGGCATTGCCACCGGATTGTTGCTGCGGCCCGATAGCATAAAACCCAAACCTGAAATCTCATGGAGCGGTCAGACGCCAATCACACCCATGAGCACTGCCCCGCCTTTGGCCATCACCGAAGAGAACAAGCCCGCCGAAATAACGGACAACTCTTCGTCCACCGCCGTACAGAAGTCAGAAGAAGGCGTCATAATCAATGTCGCATCGTACCCACAGCGAGCGACCGCCGCAAACTTCGCTAGCATGTTGAAGCGCCAAGGCTTCGGTCCTGTTCATACCGGCCAACACGAGATTCAGGGACAGGTCCTATATTACGTACACGTTGGTCCATTTCGAGCCTGGGAAGAGGCTTCAAAGATTGCCGCCGAACTCGATGAATCCTACGATCTGCATACATCCGTGATTCCGGCCAAATCAGCTTCCTAACCGGTTAGCACGAGCTGTATGGAGGTGCCAGGAAGTAGAAGCTGGGCTGTTGGCGCTTATGCCACGGATGTCCAATTTTCCTCTCAGGAACGGATTTATGAGCCGAGCTGCGGGGTGCGCACCGATGCCCTAGCGGAGGCCGCGTGGGGCGCGGCCACCAGTGCCAGTCAGTTTCCTGACCTTCTCAATAACTCGCCCATGACGCCACCAAACTTGTCTCTAGTCGCTTGGCTAGGCCCGGACAACGATGACAGTGGCGTGGGAGTCAGCGCTCCAGCAAGTATTCCGAATGTGCAATCAGACTTTTTAATCTCTTCATAGATTTCCAACCAGATTAACCGATACACCTGATCTGTTGGATGCACCTGATCGATCGTAGTGAGATTCGCGAGGTCCGTATCGCTGCTGTAACTGAGTGCACTCCGGTGTTCTGCTCTGGTCCCAGACGCTCCTTCCTTTAGGCGGTAATTTCCACGAATCAGCGAGTGTAACGTATCCTCGCTGAGACAACATCCAATTTCCGCCACCCGGTCGCCATTTTGCAGTGCAGTGGTCGCAAGCATTACATTGAAGTCAAGAACGCCTCGTTCCAACTCCTTAATCTCCTTGATTTGGGCCGCCAGAAGGCCGTACTGTTTCGCTTTCCGCTGCAGTGCAGTGGCGTTGCTCAACGTCTGTTGCGCATACCAAAGACTCGATTTAACCCGACCCAGATCAATCATCTCAATCTCGCCTTGCCCACCAAGTTTTGCCAATTCCAACTTGGCAGTCTGCAGGCGCTGTGTGTACCGCACTGACGAGAGCGGACGGGCTAGGTTGACGAAGATGAACTTCGCTCGCCCGTGGCGCTGGTTCACCATGGCATTCAAACGGTCGCGCTGGGTGCGAGCTATCTGCGTAGCCACCTGGCCCATCTCAATCGCTCTTCGCCCAGCCGTGTAGAGGTCATTTGCGCCGAGCCAAATGATAAATAGTGTGTTCCCGAGGGGGCGTGTTGAAGCTCTACAGTCGCTTTCAAAAGCATCGACTTGATCTTTTAACGTTCCGAGGAAGGCCGCTTTACTGGCCGGCGTATCTCCGCAAGCGCCGCCCTCTGCATAATTCGCATACTGAAACGGGTTCTGCACTGAATCTGGCACTCTGCTGTTGACGGAGAGCGACGTGTGCCTCGAACTAAGGGCAATCGTATCCTCAGCTTTGGCGACTACCATAGTCACCCCTGTGGCTGCCTCAAACATGAAGTCAGTCCAGTTTCTGCAATCGCTGAACCGCCCGGTCGGGCTGACGTACATTTGGTTTGTAGCTCTGGCGAGCCGACCCGATTTGGTAACCCATTTCTTGCCGATGTCGGACAGGCTATCTCCGAAAACGACGACGGTGTCCATTATTGTGGGCATCTGTTTCTCTTTCACCAGCGGGACGTAAATGGTATCGAATACACGTCGGAGAAAGTAGCATGCTGGTAGGCGTAGTCTGACCGAAGTGTCTTTGCAAGTCAAGAGATAGTCTCATATCCGCTCAGGTTCTTGATTGTTCCTGAAAACATCAGCGTAGAGCCCGCAGGACCCGTCTGGTTGGGGGAATCCATTGAAGCGTCCAGTCGACGGGGCGCAGCATCTGCCGAGGTTGTCGAGTGTGAGGCCAACAAGCAGACCTGAGTATCTGAAGAGTGGCCCAGATCGCAATTGGCTTTTGCAAAAGCTTCCGACACGTTTACTTCCCTTAGTGAAGACGGAGTGGGGACAACGGGTCTTGAATCTTGTATACGAAACGTAATCGGCAAAGGCAAACAGATTTTCGGAGGCTGCGGGGTTGCTAGGCGCGTCTCGCGTCCTATAGCATTCTTTGTGGGGGAATAAACTTCCACGTGGGTTGGTAATCAGGTGTGAGCTTCTGCTTTGTCAGTTTGGCGCGGATGAGCTCTATCGAGATCATGTTTTCGCGGAGGATGGCGTCGTGGAATTGACGATTGGTCATAGTTCCTCTGTCGACCAGATCTGCATGCAATGCATAGATCTGGAATTCTCCCAGTAGGTAAGCGGCCTGGTACAGCGGCCCATATTGCCCACTGACTGAGCGACGGACTTCGGCTATGGCGTTTTCCCGCTCGTGACCTACGCGGTTGACCAGGAAATCGACCCACTGGTCAGGGGTCATCGTTCCGAGGTGGAAGTTGAGCGAGAAGATGATGCGGGCGCACCGATGCATGCGCCAGAACAAAGCGCCGATCCGGTCTTCGGGCGTCTTCTGAAACTTCATGTCCCAAAACAGCAGTTCCCAATAGAGCGGCCAGCCTTCGAGTGCAAACGGAGTTGCCCCGAGCTCGCCACGATAGGCGTGGAAGTGCGCGGCCATGTACAGCTGCAGCTCATGGCCGGGAATCAGCTCATGGAATACGGTGGCTCGGGCGAACGGGACATTGTTGCCCCGCATGCTCATGAGTTTCTGATCGTAGGTCATCTCTGCTGTTGGATAAGAGACGGTGATGGTATCGCCGCCGGTAAAAAAGGGATTGATGAGCTGACGTTGGGGCGGCATCATTTCCATATGCCAGGTCTCGCTTGCGAGCGGAGGAATCGTGACCAAGTCGTGCTGGTTGACGAATGCTTCAGCCTCCTGCTCGAGGTCGCGGATCAGCTGCGGCTGCTTGCCCGGCTGGACGTACATGTTCTTGACCTTCTCGAGAGCTGTCCGCCAGTCGTCCCCTAAACCCATGTCCCTCGAAGCCAGCCGCATCTGGCGCTCGCACCAGGTGAACTCATCGTTGGCAAGAGCGATCAACTCCTCCGGCGTGTACGGGATCATTTCGTACGACAGTTCCGAAAGCAGGTGCTCTCGTCCGATTGGCGTGCCGATGATGTCGCTGGTGTCACCGGCTTTCGCAATTGGCGGAGCTTGCGGTTCTGAGCCTTCAGGTTTCGCTCCGGGCTGCAACTCGGCTGTACTACGATCGGCGGGCTTCTTGATACCCGCGACGTTCTGGCGAAGAAAGCGAGCGTAGTCTTTCAAAGCCGAATCGGCTGCCCGGTATGCCTCCTGGTTCCACCAAGTAAACAGTGGGTCGTAATCTGTGTAGAAGGTGTACCACGCATGCAATGTGCGCCTTAGCAGATCAACGTTGTCTGCTGCGCGATTGCCGTTGACACGGCGTTGAAACAGAGAGACCGCACCGGTTCGGGAGGGGTTCTTGGTCTCGCCTTCCTGGACAGCACTGATGTCACGTTTAAGCTTGGTCAGAGTCGCAGCGCTTGCTTGAGAGTTGACGAGCTGCCCTTTGCGTCGCGTCTCGTGGAGCTCGATTACGGCATTCGCAAACGGAACGTAAACAGCCGATTGAGAGTCTTGTTCCCACTCGAAATCAATCTGGCCCAGTTCGCGGCCGAGATAATTGCGAAGCAAGATGTAGTCGATCTTGCCGTCTTGTGTCAGGTCATTGAACCCTATCTTTGTTAGCCGCTGCTGCCAATCTTGGTAGAACGTTTTCAGCCGGTCTCGCCGGGCTGCCGACAACTTCGTGTCGTAGTAGCGCAACAGATCATCGCGATCATGCGAGAAGCGCTGAATGAGCGGGCGCACGGCGCTTTGGGATGAATCGTAGTCATCTGAGGCCGAGGATTGTGCAGCAGGATAGATCAGCAGAAACGAATACAGATACGGTGCGAGTCGCTTGACAGATCGGCTTGCTGTCTGGGTCTTGCTCATTGAGTGGGATGGAGCGCCGGTGTCGCGTACTCGAGCGGGCGATTCGCGAGCGCGTGCTCTAGGATCTGCATGGTCTTTTCGAGTTCGTGACCAACGATCTCCAGGCGAGGCGGCCGTACGCGGGCGTTACCCATGCCGACTGCGGCCTGGACCAATTTGATGAGCTGAACAAATTTGATGACGGTATCGAATCGTAGCAGAGGTAAGAACCAGCGATACAGCTCGAAGGCTCTGTCGCGCTCGCCTTCGACCGTGAGGTTGAATAAGGCGACGGATTCTCGTGGAAACGCGTTGGCAAGACCCGCAATCCAGCCGCTTGCGCCGACACCGATGGCTTCGACAATTGCGTCATCCACGCCAACCAGCAACTCCAGGCGATGGCTTAGAAGAGCGCGTATTGCCGCAACGCGGCGGACATCTGTGCTGGACTCTTTCACTGAGTGAAAGTTCTCGTGTTCGGCTGCCAGTTCGACAACCTGTTCAGGGGTGAAATCAGAGCCGTAAGCGATTGGATTGTTGTACAGCATGCACGAAAGCGGCGTGGCTTCAAACACCGCGGCGAGGTACGCCTTCATTTCGCGCCAGTCCCCTTTATACAGATAGGGAGGAAGAACCATCAGGCCATCGCAGCCGATTTCTGCAGCCGACTTTGCGAGTGTTACAGCTTCAGCCGTAGACAAAGCAGAGATAGCAGCAATCAGCGGTGCGCGGGCATTCAAGGCACGCTGGCAGTTGCGGAGGATGGCCAGCTTTTCGGGTGTGCTGAGAGTTGCACCTTCGCCTAGTGACCCCACAGCAACGATGCCGGTGCAGCCATTGTTTATCAACCACTGACAGTGCCCAGCCATAAACTCGTGGTCCACGTCATACTTCTGGTCGAAGCAGGTGGTGATAGCAGGCATTACGCCTATCCAATTCATCGTCATCCTCCTGTGAACTCGCCGACGACTTCGAGCGGGGCCGGGAATATGGGTGGCCGAACGGAGTCTGGTTTCCAGCCGTAAAGAAACTCTGCTGTGGGGCCGCAAACGCGTCCTTGACACGGGCCCATTCCGCAGCGTGTCTGCAGTTTGGCCGATCGCCATGAGCCGTGTCTCCTCAACGTGCCATGCTTGACGTCTTCGCAGCGGCAAACGATCGTGTCGTTCTCGGGAAGCGATCTCAACTCGTGTCTGAGTTCAAAAGCGGTCTTCAAGGTCTGCTTGAACGATTGCATCTTCTGACGACGGCGCAATTCGCTGGTTTCCGGAGCACTGCCTGCTGCGCAAAGACCCGCGATTCGACCCTCGACTAAAGATGCCTCAAGCCCAACAATCCCTGTAGGTTCACCTGCGCAGAAGATATCAGGGACGGAGGTTTGTTGAGAATCGTCAACTTCGACAAGACCGGCCTGGAAGTTGCAACCGCAAAGAGTCGCAAGCTCGGTGTTGGGCACAAGATGAAATCCGCAAGCGAGATAGTCGCAGGCAAGTTCTCGCGTTTTACCGCCCGAAGAAACGACAACTGAGTGAAGAAGTTGATCGCCAAGGGCGCGCACGGGCCAAGTGTTGGCGCGAAAGGGAACGCCCGTCAGATTGCGTATCAGGGCGAGTGCCTGAATGCTCTTTCCAGACTGGCGCAAGGCTGCAAGCTCGAACCGGGTAAGCGAGGTCCAGGATGCCTGCTCACAGATGGCCTTCACAACGGCGCCCTTGCTGCGAAGGTAAGCGGCGACGGCCAGAAGCAGAGGTCCGGTGCCTGCAATCAAGACCCGCTTTCCCGCGATTGGCATACCGGACTTTACCATTGCCTGCAGACCTCCCGCGGCCATGACGTTCGGAAGAGTCCAGCCCGGGAAGGGAAGGACTCTTTCCCTGGCTCCAGTGGCGAGAATCAGCTTTGCATAACCAAGCTTGAGAAGGCCGTCCTGATTTTCAGCGAAGAGTGTTCGCGATAGCACGTCAGCGTGCAGGACACAAGTGCGGCAGAGAACTTGGACTTGGGTATGGCTCAGTTTTGCCGCCCAGCGTGACACTTCAGACTGCGGGTGCGCCGTTTCGCCGCGCCAGATCTGACCGCCGACCGTGGGATTGTCGTCCACAATGCCGACACGCGCACCACATTCAGCAGCAGCCGTAGCAGCAGCCAGCCCGGCCGGCCCTGCGCCCACAACAAGCACGTCGAAGGTTTTCCTCGCGCGTTCAGACATCGGTGCGTATGCTCATGCCGGACTGCGCCACAATCTGACAGCTTCGACAATGCTGTTTGCCGTCTATCGATACACGGCACTCAAAGCAAATTCCCATGCCGCACAGTGGCGCACGCAATTGGCCTGTAACTGAGCGGCGACAGGCTGGACTGTGAATGGCAACGGCAACCGCGACTGTTGCGCCAGCGGCGACTGTGACCAGTTCGCCATCGACCGACACGGTGACGCGATCAGACATGCACCTGCCCGGTTATTACGCGGCTCGGAAGATAAGGTTCGCATGGTATGCGCGAAGGTCGGCCGAGAATCTGATCGGTCAGCAACGCGGCCGTTCCAAGCGAGGTGGTTATTCCCAAACCCTCATGCCCTGTGGCGAGAAATAGAGTTTCATCTTCAGACCAGGGACCGATGAGCGGAAGCTTGTCCGGTGTTGCTGCGCGGAACCCTGTCCAAGTCCTGAGCGTTGAGGTGCCGGCTAAGGCGGGCATGTACGCAAAGGCACGGTACAGCATGCGATGCAGCAGATCGACATCAACGCGCGAGTCTTCAACGCCATATTGCCGCGACGAGCCGATCAGGATCTGGCCGGTAGCGCGAGGTTGGACATTGAATGCTACCGAATCGGCGTCCTGAGAATGCGCGCTTTTCAGATAGCCGAGTTCGATTAGCTGATGCTGCACAAAACCGGGGTGGCGATCTGTGATGACAAGATGTCCCTTTCTCAGCCTCAGCTCTATGTCTTTGATGATGTCCGGGGCGGAAGCACCCGCCGCAATGACGATGATGCCAGCTGAGATCTCGTCGCCATCGGTGAAGCGTACCGACCCGTTCTTGGCGCTGTGGACGGACTTGCCTAGGAGCAATTGGACACCTCGGTCGCAGGCACGTTCTATTAAGAAAGCGGCGGCGCAGGGCGGATAAATAGTCGCATCTTCGAGGACCAAAAGAGCACCGGCTAAGCCGCTGCGCAGATTCGGTTCGAGTCGCGCCAGGGTTTCTGGATCGACGATCTCTGTCCGAACACTCCGATCAGAGTAGTAGAGATGTTTACGCCGGATCTCAGCCATCTCCTCTTCGTCTGCCGCAATCCACAGGGTTCCGCACTGACGGTACTCTACCTGCGCCGGGAGTTCTGCCGCAACATTCATCCAGAGTTGCCGGGAGTAACGGGTCAGCGCAAACTGGGCTTCAGAGTCGTCCATAACGACCAGGTGTCCCATGCCGGCGGCAGTCGCGCCTCCAGCAACGATGTCACGCTCCGCGATAGCGACCCTCAATCCTTCGGACGAGAGCGCGGCAGCGCAGGCCGCCCCGACAATACCAGCGCCAACGATTAGGACGTCATAAACGCCCGCGCTCAAATTGGGATCCCCGAACAGAAAGGGTCGGCGGGATCGAAGATCAATTCAGCTTCCGCGGTGATATATGCCGAACCGCTGATGCTCGGATAGACTAGACCATCCTGGACAGAAACACTACCTTCGAAGATACTTCCGGTGATGCTCTCCTGTCGCCAGACTTCACCTTCTTTGATAATGCCGTCCGCGTAAAGACAAGCCAAGGTTGCGCTAGTGCCGGTTCCGCACGGAGAGCGATCGTATTCTTTGCCTGGGCACAAGACGAAGTTCTTTCTGTTCACGCCGGGAAGCCGGGACGGACCGAACAACTCAATGTGGTCAATCTCGTGGCCGTCCCTTCCCCGGATCCCGTTACTGACAAGAGATTGGCGAACACGCCAGGTGAAGTCAGTCAGCACTTCAACGTTCGCGTAGGCGACCTCAAGCTTATGCTCGTCAATGAGAAAGAACCAATTGCCTCCCCAAGCGACATCGCCGCAGACGTCACCGTAACCGGGAACATGGACCACAATGTTGGCTGCGCTTCGATAGCTTGGGACATTAGTAAGGGTCACTTGACTGGACGAGCGCAAGTTAGCAGTAACGGTGCCCACAGGCGTTTCAATGCGATGGTCACCCAGCCCTATTTTGCCGCAATGTGCGAGCGTCACCAGCAGGCCGATAGTTCCGTGACCGCACATGCCCAGATAGCCAACGTTGTTGAAGAAAATCACTCCAGCTGTGCAAGTTTGGTCGACGGGTTCACATAATAGCCCGCCAACTATGATTCCGGATCCTCGCGGTTCACCGATAACAGCTGAACGAAATGAGTCGTGCTTGCTGCGGAAGCGATGTAGGCGTTCAGAAAGCGGGCCAGCGCCCAAGTCAGGGCCGCCACTTACAACAACACGGGTCGGTTCGCCGCCTGTGTGTGAATCGATAACTCGTACCAGCCGTTGTATCAATGTTTAACAACCAGGTTGTAACAACCAGATTATTAAATACTAGGAGTGTGGCTTCTATGAATGACTCTGTTTCGAACGGCAAGCTCAATCGGCGTCAGCTTGCTCTCTCAGTACTTGGCGGAAGTATAGTGGCACCTGTATTCGGGAAGGAGATTAGTGGAGCTCAGACGCAAGATCCTGTTCACCCGACCCCGGATCCAAACGCTGCGCCTCAGAATACGAGTGCTCCGAAGCGGCCTGAGCTCCGGCCCGAGGTTCCACCGTTCGGTGCCACGATCGAGTTCGTTCGCAAGTACGCACCAAAGAAGCTCGAGCCTTTCGGGATGAATCAGGTACGAATTACGGGCGGTCCTTTTAAGGAGGCGGAAACGCTCAACCTTGGCTATCTGAACAGGCTAGATACCGACCGCCTTCTGCATAACTTCCGGGTCAACGCTGGATTACCTTCGTCCGCGAAGCCGCTTGGCGGGTGGGAAGCACCGGATTGCGAACTGCGGGGACACTTTGTAGGTCACTTCCTTTCAGCCTGCGCCTTGATGCACGCCTCAACTGGCGACGGAGAGATCAAGAGTAAGGGCGATGCTTTGGTCGCTGCACTGGCCGAATGCCAACAGAAGCTTAGAGGCGGTTACTTAAGCGCCTTCCGGGAAGAATTTATTGAACGGTTGAAAGTGCATCATAAAGTTTGGGCGCCGTTCTACACGTATCACAAGATCATGGCCGGCATGCTGGACATGTCGCAGCATTGCGGCAATCAGCAAGCGTTGCAGGTTGTGAAGGGAATGGCCAATTGGGTGGACCAGTGGTCGGCCGGTATCCCTGAGCCGCAGATGCAAGACATTCTCAATGTCGAATACGGCGGGATGAACGAGGTCCTTTACAATCTGGCGTTGGTCACTAGCGATGATCGATATGCGGTCATTGGCGACCGCTTTACGAAGAAGCGCTTTTTCAACCCGCTTGCTCTCCGGCGAGACGAGCTAAGAGGCTTGCACGCCAATACACATATCCCGCAGGTGATCGGAGCGGCGCGACGTTACGAGTTGTCTAGCGATGAGCGCTTTCACGACGTGGCTGATTTTTTCTGGTATGAGATCACCAGTGCGCGGGCCTATGTGACAGGGGGAACCAGTAACGGTGAAAGCTGGCGAGTTGAACCACGCCGATTAGGCGCTGAGTTGAAAGATGGACCGGACACCGCTGAGTGCTGCTGCGCGTACAACTTACTCAAGCTGACTCGTTCTGTATATCAATGGACGGCGGATCCAGGTTATTTCGAATATTACGAGCGCGTGCTGTTCAATCACCGAATCGGCACTGTTGAGCCTGGAACGGGCCACACTTCGTACTTCTTATCGATCGTTCCTTCGGCTTGGAAGACCTTCAACAGTGAGAACGACTCATTCTGGTGCTGCACCGGAACCGGTGTCGAAGAGTATTCGAAGCTGAATGACAGCATTTACTTTCACGACGAGAACGGCGTGTATGTCAACCTATTCGTTCCGTCAGAGTTGAAGTGGCTAGACAAAGGGCTGACAATCCATCAAGAAACGGATTTCCCCGAGCGCCCGGCCACAACTCTACGCATAGGCGCGACACATCCCCTTGCCATGCGCTTGCATCTCCGCATCCCACGTTGGACGGGGTCTGCCGCGTCGGTGAAGATCAACGGAAAGCCTTTCGAAGGAATGGCGAGCGGCGGCAGTTATCTAACGATTTCGCGCACCTGGAGCGAAGGCGACCGAATCGAACTGGAACTTCCGATGAGGCTTCATGTTGAGGCAATGCCAGACGAGCCTCAGATGCAAGCGGTCCTGTATGGCCCTCTAGTTCTGGCTGGAGATCTTGGTACAAACGGATTGCCGGGCAAAGTCGAAGGCGAGATGGGCCCCGACGTTGCGCACGGGAAGAAGCTCCCCGTTCCGAAACTGGTAGCAGCTGGAAGAGGTCCGGACTCGTGGATCAAGCCGGGCAACGAACCTTTGACCTTTCAGACGTTTGGGCAGGAACAAGATGTTACTTTCAGGCCTTTGTATCGGACATTTGGGAAGCGCTACTCGGTTTACTGGACAGTGACGTAAATGGAGTTAATGTTGCTGTTGCAGATTAGCGCAATAAAAGGGGATCCCCGGTTAGGGATCCCCTGCGTTGAACAACTTTGCTGATGTTACTTACTTGATGGTTTCGGTAAGTACGGTTGAGGTACTTGGAGCCACCGATGTGCTGCCGTTGTAAACAGCCGTAATGAGAGAACAGTTGTTCAAATGCTCCTTAGGCCCAGCTGCGCAATACAGAGACCCAGGAGTTCTAAATGTAAGGCAGTTTGGCTTTACTTTCTTTCAAGTAGTCCCAGTAACCTGGCTTGGCCGAGGCGCGTCGGTATTGTGTCCCTACACTTTGACCATCATGCGATCTTCTCAACCTTTGTCCCGGCGCGACGCGATGCTGACGGCGCTTGCGGCTTTGCCCGCCGCAAGACTTGTTCGTGGACAAGACGCATTGCAGCCCCCGGCCGATCAGCACCCCACTTTCTCTTCCTCAGTCAAAGTCGTAAATGTGTTTGCCACCGTTCACGATCAACACGGGAAGATTATTGGTGACCTCACGAAAGACGACTTTGTCTTGGAAGAGGATGCCAGGCCACAGACTGTTCGATATTTCTCGAGGCAAACTGACCTTCCATTGACGGTCGGTTTGTTGGTTGACACCAGCGGAGCGAACGGCGGATGATCGATCCGGAGAAGGATGCCAGCCGCGTGTTCCTTCAGGATGTGTTGCGGCCGACGAAGGACAAAGCATTCCTGATCCACTTCGACCGTGAGGTGGAGCTTATGCAGGACCTGACGTCGTCACGCGAAAAGCTGGAAAAGGCTCTTGATCAGTTGAGCGTAGCCGATTCGGGACAACGCAGCGGTTATCCGTCAGGCGGCAACCCCAGCGGACAAGGTGATCCAGGTGGCAACGAAGGCGGCTATGGCGGCGGGCGCGGAAGACGTCAGGGAGGCGGGCATCGTGCCGGCGGAACTCAGTTTTACGATGCGATCTACTTAGCATCGGATGATGTGCTGAAGAAGGAGGCAGGCCGCAAAGCATTAATTATGTTGACCGACGGCGAAGACAACGCGAGTAAAGTATCTCTGCATGAGGCGATTACGGCAGCCCAAAGGGCTGACACACTGGCGTACTCTATTCGGATTGCGGACGAAGAAGCAAACATGTCGTCCGGCGGATTCGGAGGACCCGGGATGGGCCGTCATGGTGGCGGAGGCATGGGTCGTGGTGGCGGAATGGGTATTCCGGGAATGGGTATTCCCGGCGGCGGCGGTCGAGGGGGCGGTGGTGGTCCTTATGGTGGCGCCCGTCCGGATGGCAAAAAGATTCTCCAGCAAATCTTGCGCGAGACTGGTGGCGGCTATTTCGAATATTCGAAGAAGAAAAGTATCGGTGACATCTACCAGCAGATTGAAGAGGAGCTGCGGAACCAGTACAGCATTGGCTACACGCCCGACCGATCTGACGCGACCGCGGGATATCACAAAATTAAGCTGACACTCAGAGGCCGCAAAGGCCTCGTGGTTCAAGCCCGTGAGGGATACTACGCGGGAGACTCTCGCACGTAGGACAAGCTGAAGAGTCAGCCGACCTATTAGCTTGCTAATGGGGGCTGATCAAAGCAGCCGATTGACGGCGTCCGTTATCATTCTAGGACTAGAGCTTGCAATGACCGGAGCTCGATTTGGCCCTACGAATGAGAAACGATTTGACAAGACGTCGGCTGCTGAAAGGGAGCACTGCGCTTATTGCTCCCGCGGTCGCACTCGGTGCGAGGCGACCTGTACTTGCATACGTCGGGAGCTATAGTTCACCGCAGGGTCCAGAAGGCAGCAAAGGAAACGGCAAGGGGATCTATCTTTTCCAGATGGACCCGTCAACCGGCAAGTTGGGCCAGCGTGAGTTGTTTGAGGATGGTTCTAATCCCTCGTGGCTTGCGGTTCATCCATCTGGGCGATACCTGTACGCGGCGAACGAGATTTCAAACTTCGCGGGCACACATTCCGGCGCGGTCACCTCTTATCAGATCGACTTGCCTTCCGGACGCTTAGCAAAGTTGAACACTGTCAGTTCACAGGGCGCTGGCCCGGCGCACTTGAGTGTTTATCCTTCGGGAAAGCACGTGTTCGTGGCGAACTACTTTGGAGGGTCGTTTGCTGTTTTGCCGGTACAAGCCGACGGGAGACTTGGACCCGCTAGTGACGTCAAGATTGACAACGGCCCAGTTGGCCCGACACACGCGGTAAGCGCACCTATGGGCAGCTTCGCGATCAGCGGCCATGATTACACTCATGCCCACATGATTCAGTCCGATCCCACTGGCAAGTTCGTCCTTGGAAGTGATCTTGGCATGGACAAGATTCAAGTCTGGAAGTTCAATGCCGAGCTTGGCAAGCTTGATGAGAACGGTGGGACTTCCGCTGAAGTGCCAGCCGGTGACGGTCCCCGCCACTTTGTGTTCCATCCAAATGGCCATTGGCTTTACTCGTTACAAGAAGAAGGATCGACTCTGATCTTGTTTGACTACGACGCGGCCACGGGCGGGCTGACTAAAAGACAGCAGCTCTCGAGCTTGCCTGCCGGTTTTGCCGGCACCAACTTCACGTCCGAGGTACGCATTGCGCCCGATGGAAAGTTTCTCTATGCGGCTAATCGCCTGCACGACAGCATCGCTTTCTTTGCGATCGGATCATCCGGTACCCTCACATTTGTCGATGAAACTTGGACGCGAGGCGATTATCCTCGCAGCTTTACGATCGATCCAACCGGCAGTTTTCTCTATTCATGCAATCAACGTAGCGACGCTGTCGCGACTTTCCGCATCAGTCGCGCGACGGGGAACCTCACGTTTACAGGCCAGTACACACCGATCGGAACTCCGTCAATTATCATCTTTCTTACCTAGACACAGGTCGTGAGAAACATTGCGTAAACGTATGAAGAAGCTCGTCGCTTTAGTCATTGTAGGAACGGGACTGCTTATGTTGCTGCCATTTTGGCCATCAAAAGCTGGGCCTGCTGAGGATGATCTAATCCAAGGTTTTCGGCTGGCCGAAGCCGCTTCCGTAGCGGATGCGATGGAGCAGCTGTATGGAAAACGGGCTTACATGTCACACGATATGCGACCCGTTAATGCAGCAAAGTTTGCCGGTCCTGCTGTGACTGTTCTTCTCAAGAAAGAGGAACACAAAGAGGGCGCGACGGCGTTGAAAGGTATGCTGGACACAATTGACGAATCGCCATCTGGCTCTGTATACGTCATGGTTCTCGAAGACGGTTTAGATTACGCCGGAGTTGGCGGTCTGATGAGTACCGCGATGAAGTATCGCGGTTTTGCGGGTGCCATCGTAGATGGTGGCGTGAGAGACACGCCCCAAATAACGAAGCTGCAATTTCCGGTATTCAGCCGCGGAGTGGTTCCTTCCACTACCGTTAACCACTATCGTTTCGCTGGCAGGAACGTGTCTGTAGTTTGTGGCGGAATATCTGTTCGAGCCGCCGATATTGTTGTTGCTGACCTGGATGGCGTCGTGGTGGTTCCTCGGGAGCACGCCGCAGACGTGCTAAAAAAAGCGCGGGAACTCGATGCGAGTGAGCATGGCATGCTTCCGCACATTGAGACATATAAGTCCATTCGCGAGGCCGTGGCTAAGTTTGGCCGACTCTAATTGCGAAGGCGCATGACTTCATGCAACGATGAACAGCAAAGAAACCTTTCAGCAACTCAAGTCGCTCGGGATCATACCCATCGTTCGTACGGCGGACGCGGAGTCAGCTGTGCGGTCGATCGAAGCTCTGTGTGAGGGCGGAATCTTCTGCGCAGAAATAACAATGACTGTTGCCGGCGCGATCCGAGCGTTGGAGGAAGTAGCAAAACGGTTCGGTGCGCGGGTGTTACTAGGAGCCGGTACTGTTCTGGATCCAGAGACAGCGCGAGCTTGTATCCTAGCGGGCGCCGAGTTCCTGGTGACGCCAAGCCTCAACCTGAGGACGATTGAGTTGGCCAAGCGCTACTCGAAGGCGATCTTCCCAGGCGCTCTAACTCCGACGGAAATTGTGACTGCATGGGAGGCGGGGGCTGACGGCGTCAAGGTCTTTCCGTGTAGCGCGATGGGTGGCGCCAAGTACATCAAGGCGCTTCGCGGGCCTTTACCTCAGATCGAGTACGTGCCAACGGGCGGAGTCAATCTCGAGACCATCGCTGACTTCCTCTCGGCCGGCTGTTGCGCTGTGGGTGTTGGCGGCGAACTGATTGATAACGAGACCATCTTGGCCGGACGATATGACGTCTTTGTCGAGCGGGCGCGAAGCTTCCGGGAGAAGATAGCCGAATGCCGACGGTAGCTGCATTTGGGGAGATCATGCTGCGGTTGTCGCCGCCAGGGCACGAGCGCTTGCTTCAGTCTGCGGCGTTCTCAGCTACCTGGGGCGGCGGGGAAGCGAACGTTACAGTTTCGATTGCACAGTTTGGAGGCGACAGCCGCTACATCACGGTTCTGCCGTCGAACGCCATTGCGGATGCATGCCTCGGTGAACTTCGCCGGTTCGGGGTAGATGTCAATCATATCGTCCGAGGGCCCGGGCGTGTGGGCATTTACTTTGTAGAGAACGGTGCAAACCAGCGCCCATCTAAGGTTATCTACGATCGAGCCGGAGCGGCCATCGCTGTAGCCCAGCCAGACTCCATTGATTGGAGCAGCGCTTTGGACGGAGTTGCCTGGTTCCACATCACGGGAATTACTCCGGCGCTGAGCGAATCGGCTGCGGCACTTGCCATGGATTCAGTCAAAGCGGCGCGGGCGATAAACGCGACCGTCTCGATCGATTTAAATTTCCGGAACAATCTCTGGAAGTGGGGTAAGCGCGCGCATGAAGTCATGCCGGAGATTCTACGGCACGCTGACATTTGTATCGCGAATGAAGAAGATTGCCAAAAGTGCCTGGACATTCAACTGGATGTCGATGTTGAGGGCGGTCATCTCGATCATGCCAAATATCAACAACTCGCAGAGCGCGTTCTGAATACGTATCCCAATCTGAAGGGGATTGCGATTACTCTGCGCGAATCGAGGAGCGCCTCTCATAATGGCTGGTCGGCTTGTTATCACGACCGGCAGAACTTCGTTCTCAGCAGGCACTATGAAATAACCCACATTGTGGATCGAGTGGGCGGCGGCGACAGCTTCGCGGGCGGCTTGATCTACGGCCTGGTTCATCTCGCGTCACCGGCCGAAGCACTAGAGTTCGGAGTCGCAGCTTCTGCACTGAAGCATTCTATCCCAGGCGACTTTAATCGCTTCAGCAAGGATGAGGTTATGGCGCTGGTACAGGGCGGCGGCTCGGGACGAGTGCAGCGCTGATGTTGTCGAGCAATATCCGAGCATCGCGGTTTCCTGGATCGAGTGCGATGGCTTCCGAGAGTTCAGCGGCTGCATCATGCGACTTGCCGACGGAAGTGAGCAGCACGGCTAAGTTGTAGTGAGCCTCGGCCAGGTCGGGGTCACTCAGGACGGCATCGCGCAGTTCTCGCTCTGCCTTGTCCGGCTGACGCATTCCCGCGTAAACAAGCCCGAGAGCCATATGCGCTTCAGCATAGTCAGGCCTGAGTTGCAGGGCCTTGGTAAGCCCAGCAATCGCCGCCGAACTGTTACCCAGTTTTCGTTCTGCTTGGCCGAGATAATAGAAACTTTCGGGCAGATCAGGCGTGAGTTCCGCGGACTGCTGGAATTGAGTCTTTGCCGCATCTGGGCGTTCAGTTTTCAGTAGAGCGACGCCATCGAGGATCAGCTTCTTGCTTTGTGTCAAGTCCGTGCGGGAGCGGTGCAGAGCACGAACGTCTTGCATTTGGGAGGCTGCTTCGGCTTGTCGCCCTTGAACCTGGAGAGCGATGCCGAGAGCATATTTCGCACGCTCGAAGTCCGGTTGCACTGTAAGTGCTTGGCGCAGATTGGCTATTGCGCCGTCCGCATCGCCTGACTGCCGGAGAGCTAACGCGAGGTCGCATAAAGCGATCGGGTTCTGGGGCATTAATCGCACGGCCTGTTTCAACTCCCGGATGGCGCCGACATTGTCGCCCTGCTTTCTTAGAGCGACTCCGAAGCTTTGGTGACCAGGCCCGAAATTGGGATCGGCCGCGACCGAGTGCCGGAACGCTACTAAGGCAGCGTCGAGCTCACCGGATTGGCCGAGAGCAATGCCGAGATGGTACTGCGCTTCTGCATCGTTCGGATTAGCGGCCAAGTACCGTTGAAACTCAAGCGCAGCTCTCGTGGGATCGCCGCTTTGCAGGTAGGCCAGCGCCAGTTGGGCACGTAATTGTGGATCTTTGGGCTGAAGCAAACGAGCAGCTTCGAGCAGCGCAATGGCTTCGGCGAAGCGATGTTCCTTGGTCAGGACGCCCGCCAGATAGCGCCTGGCCGGGACATTTTTAGGGTCGAGTCGTACCGCGCGAGCTACTTCGATTTGGCCCTTGGCGATATCACCGTGATCATAGTAAGCAGCGCCTAACGCGTAATGTGCGAGTGACCAATCCGGCTTGATCCCGAGCGCCTCTGAAAACTCCTGAATCGCAGACTGCGAGTCGCCGGCTTTCTTGAAGGCAAGGCCTCGGTTGTAGTGTTCGACTTCTGAACCGGCACTCAGCATGAGCTCTGCCGATAAGAGCAGAGCAAATGAAAGCCACGCGGTCTTCCTAATCAAACATCACCTGTTCTTAGAAGATGAACTTAGCGCTGAATTGGCCGATGCGTGGAGGCCGCGCGGACGATACAACTCCGAACTGGCTGCTGCTGAAATTGCCATTCGGGTTGTTGAACTGAGTGTGATTGAAGACGTTGAAAAACTCAGCCCGAACCTGAAAGCTCATCGATTCCGTTAAGCGTGTATTTTTCTCTAACGAGAAATCGGTATTTAGAAAACCCGGTCCGTGGAAGAACCGGCGATTAGCGGTACCGAAGCCTCCGTAGGTCTCAGGCGCGAAAGCGTTCGGAAGGAAATAGGTGTTCGGACCATTAGGGCCCGGCTTGTGAGCGTCCTGTGTTTGTACCTTACCGACTAGATTAGGGGTGTCGTTTGCGCTGTCTCCCGTCAAGGATAGATCGCCCGAGCCTTGGCTGAGCGTGATCGGAAAGCCAGTTGCAAACCGACTAATGCCGACTACGTTCCAACCTTGCGTCAGCCGCTTTGGAGCGCGAGCAAAAGCGCGATCAAACGGAACCGCCCAGTTGTAACTTGCCACGAAGTTATGCGTTAGGTCATAAGAAGAAAGGGCACGACTTAGGCGATAGTTACTAAAGTTGACCCAATCATTGAAGCCTGAGGCGTTATCGATAGCCTTGGAAAAGGTATAAGCCAGTAAGAAGGTAACATCCGATGCTTTACGCTCGACTGAGGCCTGAAAGGAATTGTAATTAGAATTCGCGATGTTTGCCGTTATGGTGTTCGAAGGACCGAAGGCCGGTCCAAGTGCGGTTCTTGTGCCATTGACTTGTGTACCGCTCGGAAGCGTATAGAGGTTCGATTCGCCGTAGGGTCCGCAAGTCGGCGTCGCGCCAAGTTGATTCAGCTGCTGGCAGAGCGCCGCATTCCCAGGATTTGCGTCATATTGAGAGATCAACTTGTGACCTTGCGTTCCCACGTATGCCAAGGTGAGCACGGTGGCTTTTGAGAGTTCGCGCTGAATTGTCAGGTTATAGTCTTCGGCGTAAGGAAGCCCGTTGTGTATTGAATATCCCGGCGAATATGAGATCGGCAAGAATCGAGAGTAATCAAGAGTCTTGTTTGCAGCCGCACCGGGCGTTGGAAACGTGAAAGGGAAGCGCTGAACTGCTGAGCTGCCATCGGCACGATTGAGGAAGGGCTGATCGAACATTGGTTGCTGCGAGGTGTTGCTTGTGTAATAGAGCCCAAAAGGAGCGTCGCCGACTTCGTAAAACAGGTTCAGATCTTCAATGGATGTGTAGTAAATGCCGTAGCCTGCACGAATACTACTTTTGCCGCTCGCACCGAAGATCTTGCCGAGAAGCCCATCATGAAAATCCGGTGAGTAAGCCATTCCCACGCGGGGGCCAAAATTCTTATAACGAGTGGGAGCAAGCGTGCTGGGTATCCCAGGGTCACCAGGAACAACCCATCCCAGCGGAGCTGTCGGAAACTGAGTTGATTGTTCGCCAGGCACGATGGTCTCGATTTTGCCTTGGGTGTCATACCAGGGCATGCTGACTTCCCATCTTAAGCCGAGATTGAAAGTGAGGTTGGGTTTGGCTTTGTAAGAATCCTGGAAGTAAAGAGCACCGTAGCGGGACCGCGAATCGAGAAATTGCTGGCTGCATTGAGTGTAGGTAGTCGGAGCTCCTATCAGAAAGTCAGCAAAGTCAATTCCAGTTTCAGTGCCGTTAAAGTTAAAGTCCCCGTTCGGGGCACAGGTATTTCGCTCGTTGATTTGCAGGTAGCGAAACTCACCACCAAACTTCATTGAGTTAGTACCGACCACCTTAGAGAACCCGTCGGACACCGCGTACGTGTTGTCAGGCTGAGAAGTGGTCAGCGTAGGAACACCGATTGAGAAGCTATTGAAGTAAATCGGCGGAACTGTTTGAGGGAATCCGGCAGGACCAGAAGGGTTGATGCCTAGAGTTCCGGAACCGGTTGCGAACCCAAGAGAAGAGAGACTGGCAAAACTGCCGTTTGGCTCATCTGTCCTGGTCGAAGTTCGGAAAAAGCTCAATCTGAATTCATTAACCTGATTTGCTCCGAATGTTTTCGTATTGCTGGCCACAAACTCCTGCGCCCGGCTGGGAGTGGTCGAAGGAAAACCGGGAACGCTAGCAGCGGGAAGTGCCCTCTGCACGGTAGAGTCATCGAAGTGGTAATAGAAGTACCAGTTACCAGTCAATTGATTGATGAAATCGACACGCTGTCCGATTTTGTCATCTACGGCCTTGTTTCGTTGACTAGAATCTGCGTAATAACCGTTAGCTTGGTTGGGAACCGGAATGTAAGGCAAGATGTTCACTGACGGTTTCGAGTACGCGCTCTGAGGAATAATGCCGTTCGGGAAAACGCAATTCGCTGTGCTGGTGCAGGCTTGAGTGCTGTAAGCTTCTCCGTTCTGCACCGGGTAACCAAGTCTCTGAGAAAGCACCTGCGCCCAATAGCTCCCGTTCACTACACTCGGGTTTCCACTTCCGTCAACGAAGGCACTGGAATCAAAAGCTCCTGACCGCTGGGCCAGAGAAGGGACGGGCACCAGGCCGGTACTGGCGCCTTGCACTTGTCGAGTACCTTGATAATCGGTGAACCAGAAAAGCCTGTTCTTTAAAAATGGACCGCCCAATGTGTAGCCAAATTGATTGCGCCGCAATTCGGCTTTTGTAGGATCAAAGAAACCGCGGGCATCGAATTTGTCGTTGCGGAGAAACTCGAACACGTCGCCGTGGAAACTGTTCGAACCGGCTTTTGTAATCGCATTCATCACACTGCCACTGTATTTGCCATATTCTGCATCGAAGCCGTTGGTGATGAGGCGGAATTCCTGGATCGAATCAAGATTGGGGATTAGGCCGGCACCTTGATTGCGGCCTTCGCTGACATCGCCGCCATTGACGAGAAACGCGTTGGCGGTTTCGCGTTGCCCATTGACGGATACATTACCCGAGGAAAGGATGCCTGAGACCGGGCGATCCTGCTGGATGGAATCGGATGTGGCGGGAGCCACGCCCGCCTGTAAACCAAGTAAGTCCAGGAAGCTGCGGCCATTTAGCGGGAGTGAAAGGATCTGCTTTGTGCCGACAACCTGGCCCAGTTGCGTGCTTTCGGTTTCGACTTGCACGGAACTTGCATCTACTGTCACGGTATCTTTAACGGAACCGAGCTGCAGCGCCACATCGACCCGCAGCTGATCGTTAATTTTGAGATCGATTCCTTTAGTTAAAAACGTCTCGAACCCGGGCGCGGTAGCAGTGACGGTGTACTGTCCCGGGGGCAAAGCAAGAAGCCGGAACTCGCCGTTCTTCTCTGAAAATCCAGTTCTCGAAAAGTTCGTCGCTGTTTCCGTTGCGACGACTTGAGCCTGAGGAACCGACGCACCGGAGCTATCTCTTACGGTTCCTACGATTGCGCCAGTAACATCGGCAAGTAAGCTGCTAGCAAAGACGCTGGCGACGAGGGCGGCGAATGCTAAGGTTCTACATCTCATGATGAACGAATCTCCTATAACACTCGTGTTGGCCGAGCGTAACTGACTAGACCGAATGTTGTCAAGCTCATGAGGCAAGGCTGAGGCGCAGGTACGGCTAGTTTGCCGGCCTGGAACCAGATTCGATGTACTCTGGACCGGACAGGCACTTTTCCAAACGCTTTTTTATGTTGGGCGGCAATGCGTAACCAGCGGCTGAGTCCTTGGGGGCAACGTCGGCAGTTTGAAGGATTTTCAGGAGTTCGCGGATGCTTTCGGTCTTGGCTGTATCGGCTTTGACGTTTTCCGCTTTCGCAGCGGTTAGTTCGAGGCGGGCTTCGTGCTCGGCTGCGCGCTGATCGAGCGTGGCGTGGTCCTTACGATACTTTTCGAGCACTTGCAGGGCCCGGTAGAACGCGCGCTCTGCGGCCCCTAAATAACGCTGAAAAAGGCTGAATTTCTGAGTATATTCTGGCGGCCAACAGTCGGCGTGGAGATCGTCGATGTGCCATTCGATTTCATCGAAACGACGCTGGGCGCGGAAGAGAAGCCACTGATTGTCTGCGGCGTTTTGGATCAGAGAATGAAGAATTCGTCTTCCTCTGTGTTGGCGGAGTATGGGTTCGTGAGAGGCCCAGCGGCGTACTTTTTGAACCACGTCGCTACGAGGCGATCGTAGTTTTCTTGGCTTTCGCCTTTGGTGACGATCTGGCGAGAGCAGCAGCCGTGAGTGCGAGCGTTACCGCTCGAGACGGCTTTGCCTTCGGGCGTGCGCGGACCGGTGGAACGGTTGATGGGCGAGAGCGCACCAGATTTTGCGGGATTGGCTCTAAGCGCTTCAGCCGCGGCAAGCGCATCGTAATCAACGAGATCGTTTTCGGACATAACGGCAGACTTGGAGAAGAGTCTGCCAGGAGCCTGAACGATGGGAATTGTCGATCGTCCGTAAATGACTGAATCAACTATGAAACAGGAGAATGCTATGACTTGTGACTCGCGAAAGCGGAATGGGGCAAGATGGCTAATAACGAAACGAACTGGTAGGGCATTACAGCATTCAACTTTGATGCTTATCAACCGCTGTGAATGGCCGACAGCGTGAGAGATTCTCGGTGCGCTAAATTGGCGTGGTGAACTTTCGGGTTCGAAAAGACTTCGGGAAGCTGTGGGTTGGCCAAACGATCTCGGAGGTAGGTTCAAGGATTACTCGCGAAGGTGTTCCTTTGACGGCACTGCTGACGCTAAACGCAAGTGCCGGACAGATAGGTATACTCTCGGCAATTGGCAGCGCATCGGTTCTTGTCTTTGGTCTCGGTGCCGGTGTAGCTGTTGACCGTCTAAAGAAGCGGCCCGTCATGATCGCCACCGACCTTGGGCGTGCCGGTCTATTAGCGCTGATTCCGTTAGCCGCTTACATGCATGTGCTGTCGATGCCTGTGCTGATCATGGTCGCAGTTTTAGCGGGTGCCTTAACCGTATTATTCGATGTCGCCTATCAGTCCTATGTGCCTGCGCTTGTCAGTTCAGAGGAGCTGCTCGAAAGCAACAGGCGGCTCAGTCTGTCTGCTTCCGCGGCCGAGATGCTCGGGCCGGCATTGACGGGCATATTGGTTCAGGCCATCACCGCATCTCTGGCCATTCTTTTGGACGCTTTCTCATTCCTCGTTTCTGCCTTTTGTGTCTTCACGATCCAAAAGCCCGAGCCTGCACCTGAACGGAAACACAACATTCCGCTGTTGTCGGAAGCTTCGGACGGATTTCGATTTATTTGGACGCACCCGGCCCTGCGCTCATTGATGCTCCGGTCAGCGACGGCATTCTTGGCTATGGGGCTGATCTTTCCGCTGTATTTGCTAAATGCGATTCGGATCGTGCACATGAGCACCTCGGCTCTAGGGATTGCCATAGCACTTGGGGGAGCCGGCGGATTGGCAGGTGCTTATGTTGCACCTCGGTTGTCTACTCGCCACGGGCTTGGCCCGACTTTCTTCGGCACTGCCGTACTGGTCGGTTGTGCGCAACTCTTTATCCCGCTATCATCCGCAGTTCCGAGAATCGGCTTTCTTTGCCTTTGCGTGCAGCAGCTGGTGGGAGATCTTGCATGGACGATCTACATGGTGAACGAAACGGCCCTGCGGCAACTCCTTGCGCCGCCGCAGATGATTGGCCGGGTGAATGCCGCCATGCAATTAGCCTCGCGCGGGATGTTGCCGTTCGGCGCACTCTTGGGTGGATTCCTGGCCGAGCGAAGCAGCGTCCCGTTAACCCTGCTCATGGGGGCTGGAGGTGTCCTCATGTCATGTCTTTGGCTCGTGCCTTTGCGGAAGAGCAGGGAAATCCATGCACCTGTTTCTCTCTGACGGGAGCGCTAGAATTTGTCGAAAGGCTTATTGGCCAGTTAGTGCAAGCTAGAGGAACTACTCATATATGCGAAAAGTCTTGACGGAGCGGCGTATGTTTATGAAGTGGGTCACAGCAACGCCGGTGATTGGCGCGTTGGCTTGGCAAGAGCTTTCGCGAAAAGCGGCAGCAGCGACGAAGGGCAGCGCAAACGTATACGAACGCATTGGAGTTCGTCCGCTGATCAATGGGCGCGGTACGTGGACCTATCTCAGCGGCTCACTAATGATGCCGGAGGTGAGGGATGCCATGGAGGCGGCGTCACGCCAATTCGTTGATTTATTCGAGCTACAGGCCGGGGTAGGGAAACGATTGGCAGAGCTTTCGGGGGCGGAATCGGGTATGATCACGTCCGGATCAGCGGGCGCTATGGCAGCGGCTACGGCAGGCTGTATGGCGGGGACCGATCCAAAGAACATTTGGCAGTTGCCCGATACGACTGGCTTGAAAAACGAAGTGGTGATGCTGGGCGGTCGTCTAGCATTCGATAGTGCGATCCGGCTTACCGGCGCCAAGCTGGTTGTAGCGAAAGAGTTGTCCGACCTGCAGGGTGCGCTTAACAGCCAGACAGCGATGGTTTACACGACTTGGCGCGATGAGAAGTTGCCGAAGGCCCTGACCATTACCAAGGCGGCGAACGTGCCTCTGCTGTTGGACGATGCGGCTGGGATTCCTCCTTTCGAAAACCTTTCGCGCTATTCGGGCATGGGTATTGATCTGTACTGTTTCAGCGGAGGCAAAGGTATGCGCGGGCCGCAGTGTTCCGGCGTTTTGCTCGGCCGGAAGCACCTGATTGATGCGGCGCTGAGAAACTATAATCCCTACGAGGGTTCGATCTGCCGTCCCATGAAGGCGGGCAAAGAGGAGATCATCGGCATGCTGACCGCGATCGAGACTTGGAAGAAGATTGACCTGACTAGCTTGAATCGAGAGTGGAACGTCAAGGTTCAACGAATCGCGAAACTGGTCGAGACAGTGCCGGGCGTGACGACGAGCGTTTATGTGCCGGCAGAAGGAAACAGCTATCCGACTTTAAAGGTGAATTGGGACGAAGAGAAATTCGGCCTCACAGTGGCGCAATGCGACGAACAATTGCGGGCAGGCGAGCCGCGCATAGAGGTTTTGACTAACAGCAACCCGAGCATGGTTAGGGCTGCGGAGGAACGGCCTGACATCAAGCACGAGGCTCCGAAGAATCAGCTCGAAATTGTGTCGATGACGCTGCAGGACGGAGAAGACCTGATTGTGGGAAAGAGATTGCGGGAGATTTTGAAGGCTGCAAAGGCCAAGAGCTAGATGGGATTGAAATGGATCGTTCCTTTACTTGTGATGAGTGCGTCACTTGCGATTAGTTCGATGCATGCCGCGGAAATACGGGCCGTAATTCCCAAAAACGGTGTGCCGTCAATCGGTCCTTACACGCCGGGCGTCTGGGGCGGCGACTATTTATATGTCTCGGGACAGGGCGCAAAGAAGCCCGATGGCCAGATGCCCGCGACTTTCGAAGAGCAGACCCGGCAGACTCTTGAGAACGTGAAGACCGTTGTCGAGGCCGGGGGATTGAAGATGAGCGACGTTGTCTACACGCAGGTCTACCTGGATAACATGAGCAATTTTCCAGCCCTGAATCGGGTGTATGCGAATTACTTTCGCGATACGCCACCGGCGCGGGCAACGCTAGGTGTGGCGAAACTTCCCGGCGGAACGCCGGTTGAGATCAATGCGGTAGCGGTTCGAGATTCCTCAGGGAAACGGGCGGTTCAGGTGAGGGGCTTTGCACCAGATGAGCCGCTTTCACTGGGCATTCTCACCAAAGATCGGCTTTTCATCTCAGGGATGCGGGGACATGGGTCTGATCCGGCCAAACAGGTCGATGAGGCCCTGGATGGGGTGAAGTCGGTTGTAGAAGCAGCCGGTCTAACGATAGGGCACATCGTCTTTGTGAACCCTTATTTGACCAGTGCCATTCCGGCGAAAACGATGAATGGCTTGTATGCAAAACGATTTGAGTTTGGCAACACGCCGGCTCGAGCAACTATTGAAGTCACGACTTTGCCGGGCGATTCGCAGATTGAATTTACGGGAGTTGCGGTCAGGGAATTTAAACAGCGGGTGGCGATTCGCCCGAAGAACATGCCGCCGAGTCCCACGGCAAGTCCATGTGTGTTTGCGGGCGATACGTTGTACTGCTCGGCGAAGAGTGGGTTCATTCCGGGGAAGAACGGCGGCGTTTTCACGTCGACCGTTGATCTTCAGTTGCGTCAGACAATGCGAAATCTTCTGGACAATCTGGAAGAAGCAGGACTACAATTCGAGGACGTCGTCTCAAGCAACGTTTATCTGGACAACCTCGACGATTTTGGGGCGATGAACAAGGTCTATGCGAAATATTTTACGAGCACCCCGCCGGCGCGTACGACCATTCAGCAGATCGCGTCAGTCGAGAGAAGCAAGAGTCCAGACGATACCTACCCAGACCTTGAGCAGATCTCGATCATCGCAATCAAGCCTCGACGGTGAGCTTAGGGCAGGGCAAAAGTAAACACGTCACTGCCCGCAGCGATAGCCACATATTGCTTGCCTGCGACTGAGTAGCTCATAGGCGATGCATGGATCGATTGACCGGTGTTGAAGTGCCAAAGTGATTTTCCGGTCCGGGCCTCGACGGCCTCGAAAGCTTCGGCATCGTTACCAAAGAAAACCAGCCCGCCGGCTGTGGTCATGGTGCCGGCCCAAGATCGTGCAAGTCCAACCTGCGGATACTGCCACACAAGCTTGCCAGTTTCGGGGTTGTAGGCCATGAGGATTTTTTGCGCGTGCTCGCCTGGGGCATACTTGGCCCCAGTTGCGTAATACCCTTGGCCCTCTGCGAAGGCTTGCGGCTTTAGGAAGAAGAGCTGGCAGTTTTCGAGAGCCACAAAGTACAGCAGATGTGTGGCAGGGTTATAGGACGGCGAGAACCAATTGGTCGCACCGTTCATGTCCGGGCAAATGAGAGTGCCGTCCGCAGATGGTTCAACGCCAGTGCGGATGGGCCGTCCGTGAGCATCAATTCCCTTTGCCCAGTTTAGCTTTTTTACAAACGGCGTTGCGCTCAGGAACTGACCGTTGGTGCGATCGAGAACATACAGATATCCGTTGCGGTTCGCTTGAAAGAGCAGCTTTCGCGGCGCGCCTTGATATTGCGTGTCCACTAGCACGGGTGTTTCGGTGGCATCGTAATCAAAAAGGTCGTGCGGAGTGAACTGGAAATGCCATTTCAGCTTGCCGCTATCAGGATCGAGCGCCAAAAGACAAGCCGTATAGAGGTCGTCACCGGGACGGACACTGCCGTCGAAATCAGGAGCAGCATTGCTGGTTCCCCAATAGACGGTGTTCAATTCCGGATCGTAAGTGCCGGGCATCCAGGTGGTGGCGCCGCCACGCAGATATAGATCTCCAGGCCAACTTTCGGAACCGGGCTCGCCAGGTCCTGGAATGGTCCAAAAGCGCCAACATTCCTTGCCGGTAACTGCATCGAAAGCGGCAACAAAACCGCGGACCCCGTCGTCTCCGCCAGATGTGCCGACCAGGACTTTGTCTTTAACGACGAGAGGTGCGCTGGTCGCCCCATAATTCTTGTTGTGCTTCGCGTAAGGCACGTCCCACAACAGGTTCCCCGATCGTGCATCGAGACAGAGCAGATGCGCGTTATCGGTCTCCATGTAAAGGCGCGAATGCCAGACACCAACGCCTCTATTGTGATGCGATGATGCATCATCGATCAAACCCTCGGTTATGGGATACGCGTGACGCCAGGCGGTCCGTCCAGTGCGGGCATCCAGCGCAAAAGCGTCATTCGCGGATGTGATAAATAGCAGGCCATTCACAACGACTGGGGTGCCTTCGAGATTGCTTGACTTAGGCGAATGAAAGACCCACTGCGCCCGCAAGCTAGCTATGTTTCCAGGGTTGATCTCAGAGAGACTAGAAAAGCGGCGGCCGCTGTAATCGCCATTGTAAGAAGGCCAATTAGCGCCGCTCGGACTAACAAGAAGATCGGAAGCAGACACGTCGATGCTGGCGGGCTGCTCCCCGGTGCACAAGAGAGTAGAGACGAGGAATACAGCGATGGCACAAAATCGACAGAAAGGGTGCACTCTACGCATGGTAGTAAACTGAACGTTTTTGACATCTTTCGTTATCAGCGCGACTTTGATTTCTTTGCTGGGTGCCATGGGCCAGTGTGAAGGCGCAGCGTCCGACGACGTGGATTTAGGGCAACAGACGTTCTCTGCCTGCGCTGCCTGCCACGGGCTGGATGGCAGGGGTGGCGAACATGCGCCAAATATTGCGACAGATCCGAATATCCAGCGAAAGCCTGATGCGGCTATTCTCGGCGTTATTCGGAACGGGATTCCTGCGGCGGGGATGCCAGGCTTTAGCAAGCTTTTGGATGATCGTCAGATTCAAGCGGTTTTCAAATACTTGCGAAAGTTGCAACGGAGCGAAGATACAGGCCAGGCGCAAGGCAACAGAGTTCATGGTGCCGAACTCTTTTTTGTGCGTGCAGGTTGCGCGGGATGTCACATGATTGATGGCCGTGGTGGATTCTTTGCGACAGATCTTTCCGGTTATGGACAAGGACACTCGGCTGCTAGCATTCGCGAAGCGATCTTAGAGCCGAACAAGAACCCTGACCCACGTCACGGGGCGGTGACAGTGACGACTCGCGGGAGCAAGCACTACACGGGCGTCATTCGCAACGAGGACAATTTTTCGCTACAGATTCAGACCGCAGACGGAGCGTTTCACTTCTTTGATAAGTCCGAACTGGTTCGCATCGAGCACAGAGCTGGATCGCTGATGCCCTCGGATTATGGGTCGAAGCTGACTGCTGCTGAATTGGACGATTTGATTAGCTTCCTTTCTGAATCCAAGGGCGGAGCCAAATCTGGCTCCGATGACGGTGAGGAGTAGCGGCGCGTTTGAAGTTCTAGAAACTCAGGAGACAAGGTGAAGAACACAAATAGAAGAGCTTTTATTGGCAAGAGTGCTGCAGTAGCCGCCGCGACTACGGTGGCCGCGAGTTCAGCGGCTGAGGCTCAGTCCGCGCCTGCGGGAAAGAAAGTCTGGTGGAGTGGAGGAAAGGCACCTGAGAAGCAGGCTCTCTTCAGCCCCGCCGTATCTTACGGCAATCTGCTGTTCGTTTCAGGGATTGGCGCACATTTTGAGGGTGACATCAAGGCGCATACGAAACACGTGCTGGATGAAATCCAGAAACAGCTTGAGGCTGTCGGGTCGTCGATGAACAAGGTATTGAAGGCGCAAGTGTTTCTCGCAGATTTGAAAGACTACGCGCAAATGAACGAAGAATTTCTAGGCCGCTTCGGTGCTGAGCCACCGGTTCGGACGACAATCTCTGTAGCGGGTGTGCCAGGCAAGTCACTTGTTGAGATCGACGTTATCGCGTACATTTGAGGCCGGTATTACTTGCCAGCGGGATTTAGACCGTCCCAGCGGCGATCGCCAACGGCAGTGTAGTTGTTTGGAAGCGTCTTCCAGTCAGGGCGGCTGATTCCATTGAGG
Source organism: Bryobacteraceae bacterium (assembly GCA_965214005.1). GTDB lineage: Bacteria > Acidobacteriota > Terriglobia > Bryobacterales > Bryobacteraceae > Bog-105. The sequence continues at coordinate 4,028,519 of CBDCAQ010000014.1, read as the reverse complement.
TCATAAACCACCTTGCCGTCCTTTACCGTCAGTTCACACTGGAGCGTCTGGTTGGCGTTCATTCGTGCGCCATACATGTCGGTAAGTCCAAAGCTACCGGTCGCCAGACGCAGTACGCTCACGTCGGCGGGAGATCCAACGGAAAGATTGCCTAGCTCTTCGTGATGGATCTCGCGTGCTGGGTGCCACGTCGAATCGGCAATGACGTCGTCAAGTGATATGCCCAGGGCCAGAAGTTTGCTCATCACGTTGAGCATGTCCTTCATGCCGGCGTTCATGCTGCCGATGTGGAGATCGGTGGAGATCGAGTCCGGAACAAAACCTTGCTGAATCAGGGGAACGGCTATGCGCCAGGCGAAACTTCCGCCGCCATGCCCAACGTCGAAGATCACCCCGCGCTTTCTGCCTTCGATCATCCCTGTGTTGACCTTACCTTCCGGTGTGAGTTCATTGCGCAAGCCCGAATAGCAATGCGTGTAGATATCGCCCGGCCGCAGTTTCTTGGTTAGCAGCACCTCGATGGGGCGTTCGGTCCTGTTTGCGCCGAAATCGACCATGACGGGGATATTCGCGAGCGTACCGGCCTTCACGGCGTTTTCAACCGGTGTCCATTCAGGCCCAGAGTAATGCGCTGTCTTGATGCCGATGATAAGGCCCGAATAGCGCTTGGCCATATTTGCTGCAACATCCGGTTGCATGTCGGCGAGATTGTCTTCAAATTTAGGACCGCGCATGCCGGCTGCCACGATGTTTAGAAATGCAAGTACACGCGTTTTCGATCGGTCGATGACGTGTTCTTTGAAGTCCTCGAAGTTGCGAGCACCCGAAGAGCCGGCGTCAGCCACCGTCGTCACACCGTTACGCAAGGTAAGCCCGTCGGGAAAGACGCTGTTGTCTCCAGCGTAAGAATTGCGCTCGCCAGTGCTTGCATAAACGTGGACATGAATATCGACGAGTCCCGGCGTGACGTAGAGATCTGTCACATCAACCGTCTTGAGCGCCTTTGCCGGATCGATATGTTCAGCGACCGCAGCAATCTTGCCGTCTCGAATGCCCACGTCACGGACCGCGCTGATGCCGTTTTTAGCATCGATGACATGGCCTCCGCGTAGCAGGAAATCGTACTCGCTTTGTGCGAAGGCTGGGAGCACAGACAGAAGGGCGACGGCCAGGAATCGAATATCTTGGTGAAAGAGCGTGTGCATTGAAGGGATAGTCAGAGTGATCATGGTATCGCGCGGCGGCAAGCTACGGCGATACACTTGTTTCTAACCGTATAGAAAAGAGGCGGAGAACAGATGCACACAGGCCGAAGAGCCTTTCTGGAAACGGCGTTTGTTGGAGCCACGGCTGCCCTGACGCAGTCTGTCAGCAGAGCTGCGAGTGATCGCAAATTGGGCATCCCGGGTCCTTATCGGGGCCGAGTCATCGAAGTTGAGCATCCGGGATGCATTGCGTCCGGGGTTTACCAACCTGAGCCGGTCAAACAAATGGTCGAGAGAGGAATGAAGGATCTAACGGGTGCGCCTACGACCCAGGATGCTTGGCGTTCTCTGTTCGGCAAGGGCGATGTAGTCGGTATAAAGGTCAGCCCTGTTGGTGGTCGCCACCTCTGCTCTGATCCGTCTGTTTTGCATGCTATTTGCGACGGCTTAAATCAGGCTGGAGTATCCGACAACAATATCGTCGTGTTCAACCGATATCGGGAAGAGGCTGTCGAGTGCGGTATGGACAAATGGCTCCGGCCCGGTATGCGTTTTGTGGCGGCTTCACCCGCTTACGACAATTCGCAGTTGGCCATCGAGGGCTACGATCCGAATCACTTTATGGAAATGAGGATTGTGAAGCCGGGCGACGATCCAGCTGATTCACGCTCGATTCGGTCCTATGTGGCGAAGGTAGTGACGACCGATGTAAATAAGATCATCAACTTGCCGGTACTGAAACACCATCAGTCGGCAGGCGTCACCATTACGCTGAAGAACATGTCTCATGGATTCGTGAACAATGTGAACCGCACTCACTACTCGCCTACTGCGAATTCATGTGGCGCGTTTATTCCGTCGGTTGTCAGCCTGCCCATCATTCGACAAAAAGTTGTGCTGCATGTTGTGGATGCCGTCCGCGCTTCCTATCACGGCGGCCCTCCGGGCAATCCGAAATTTATTTGGGAGCCTAAGACTCTCTACTTCGGAACCGATCCGGTAGCTCTCGATAAGACAGGGTGGAAGGCCATTGATGCCAGAAGACAAGCTGTCGGAATGGATCCAGTCGCAACCTCTAAACCTGATAGCGCCAGCCATTTCTTGAACTGCCAGGTGGAACACATTGAACTGGCAGGTGCGCTAGGGCTGGGCGAGTTCAACGACAGCAAGATCGATGTTAGGCAGGTTCGGCTTTCCTAACGGAGCGACTATCTTTCGAAAGTGAGTGTTCCGAAATGCTCTGGCACGTGATTGGCATCGCGCTTTTGTACGCAAGTAGGCTGCCAGCATAGGAAATGGCGCTGTGGGTCGGCGCCTAATCCTTCAATCCGGTATAAGTTGGCGCGCCATTTAGTTCCCGCTTCGACCTGCTTGCTGCTCACAGCAGAAAGGGGAATCCGGGCTGCAGCATACCAGATCTTCTTACTCTCGTCGATGCGCGCCTTCGTTTCCCATCCTGATCGCCAGTTGTGGTCATAGCTCTCATGATCGAGGTCGATCGCCAGGTCAATCCAATCCGCCGTCGGCGCGATCTCAAACTCCCGGTAATGACGAATATTGGTCCAATCATCGCCCAGAAACATCTCGACCACATCCTTGTCCCAGAGACCCACACGCTTCTTGCTGTTGTCAGCCGGCAGGAACAGGTTCAGGTCTGTGTATGGACATTCAAACAACAGATAGAGATCCTGATCGGTCCAGAAAGCGTGAATCGCGGTTGTTAGGTGTGGATAGTCGACCTTGCGGGTGCAATCCTTCGACATCGATTGTGTCGATGAGTGCTTCCAAACGTCGGCCCTAGGATCAAGGCTGAGCGCCGGATGCCCGTCTGCATGATGAATCACGAAGGTTGCCCGGGGTTCAGTAGTGACGCAAGGCTCCTGTCCGTATAGGGCCGAGATCCAGAAAAAAGCGAGTGAAAGAAACGGGGCGATGCGCATGATGAAAGTTAGGCTGGCTTTACAGGTCGAATAACGCCGTTAGGAGCCTGGTAGTGGTGGCGCCTTGCGGACCAGCGCGCCGTTCCGTACTCGCCGAGATTTACGGTTCCGGCCATTGTGTCTCCCTCTACGGTCCCGTTGAAATCGTAACTCAGACGTGTTCCCTCAATCTTCTGCGAGCTTCGAAAGCGGATCAGGTTCGCGGCAATTGCTCCACGCAGGTCGCCATGAACGAACTCGCCGAGATGCGTTCCCGTCAACTTCGTTCCGTTCTGCTCGAGAATGAACGAATGAAGGGCCGACCCGCGATCGAAATCGATTCGAGCCTCCCATTGCCCGGCCACCAACGAAGGTTCGCCTGATGGCAAAGGCTGCGGATCCGCAATCTTTGGTGGCTTTGACAACGCTTGGTAGACACGTTCAGCAACTACTTTCGAATCGCCCGGCATCATCATGTAAGGTGTGATGGAAATCGTACTCCCCATCTCGTCGGGGCGGGAGCCTTTCGCATTTCCGAGCACAATGCGGGGCTCGGTATCGAGAAGAAACCTACTGACCTCCTGGCCCGTGATGCCGATTCGCGAGGCATCCCACGAGATTGCCAAACGAGGTGAGCGATTGGAGAGGCCTTCTTCAGCGCCTACAATCGTCGTCGTTACTCCGCTCACGCGTTTCGCGCTGGTCGAGATCTCTTGCAGCCAGCCTTCCCATTGCTTCCACTCCGCTTCGTGATCCCGCTTTTTCCACATCTGCACCGCCGTCAGCATGCCCATAATCTCTTCTTTGCCGACCTTCAGTGAACGGCCAAAAGCATGGTGAGGCGCACTGTTGGCCCATGCCGCTTGAAGCAGGTTCTTATTACCGAGGAGAAGCCCAGCCGCTTGCGGTCCGCGAATGCACTTGCCTCCGCTGTATGCAACGGCCGTTGCGCCGCGTTGAAGATGGACGTTTGGGAAAGTCAGCTCTTCCGCGGCTGCATCGACGATCACAGGCACGCCCCGTCGCTTGGCCGCATCCGCGACAACTTTCGTTCCTAACGGCCCATCATCTCCAGGTCCGGCTAAGATGTAGGCCATCGCCGTGTGCTCGTTGAACGCATTCTCCAACTCAGCGGGACTGTTGACTTCTACGATCCTGACTCCAACCATCCGAATCGCGTGATCGTAGACGTTGCGCGAGTATTCGGGAATAATCACTTCGTTCTTCAGGCCGGTCAAGTTGGGGAGCCGCTGCATGCGCTCCGGATTTGTACCGACTATTGATGCGGCCGTGCAGTGCGTCAGCGCCGCACAACATCCGGCAGTCACGATGCCCCACTCCGCGCCGGTCAGTTCCGCCAACCGCTTGCTCACGCCACTCATCAGCTCATCCATTTGAACGAAGCTGCGAGAGGCCTCAAACATGGCTTCCTTCACCTGAGGAAGAGCCTGCGACCCGCTGATTATGGTAAACGTCCCGCGGGCGTTGATAACTGGTTCCACGCCAATCGATTTATAGATCTCACCGGACTTTGCGGCCTCTGATATCCCGGTTGGGGCAGCGTCACTGATTGTTGGCAGGGTTGCGAGGCTGAGAAGCGCTCCTTGGCGGAACAGGTCGCGTCGGCTGGAACTATTGCGGCGTTTAGGAGAGTTGTCGTTCGATGCTGCGGCGGTCATCTTGATTCCTCACACTATAGCGTCGATTGTTGAATGTTGCTTTGATTATTAGAGCTCGCGCTACAGTACATCTTTAGAGGGATAAAAGGAGCTACCGATTGAGCAAATCGACTACACGCCGCAGGCTGTTGGGACAGGGTAGTGTCCTGCTCGCCGCGATCGGCTTCGGAGGCCAGTCTTCGGCAGCAAGTATGGAAGCTGAAGATTATTACGACAAGCTCGGTGTCGCAAAGATTATAAATGCTGCCGGCACGTATACCGTCCTCACTGCGTCTACGATGCCGCCGCAGGTACAGGCTGCGGTTGCGAAAGCGGCCAAGCATCCCGTTCGCTTGCTCGAGTTGCAGAAAAAGGCAGGAGACCATCTCGCCCAAAAGCTGCATTGTGAAGCGGCCATGGTGACTGCAGGGGCTTCGTCGGCCCTAACCCTCGGAACGGCTGCGTGCATTAGTGTGATGAACGATGCGCCGATCGAGGCTGTGCCCATGAGAGTTCGTGACTTGAAGAAAAACCAAGTACTGATCCAGAAAGCACATCGTTACTCGTACGACCATGCCATCGAGAACTGCGGTGCCACATTCGTCGAAATCGAATCGCTGGATCAATACCGCAGTACCTTTAATGAGCGAACAGTGATGGCTATGTTTTTCAACGCCGCTGAAGGTGGCGTCATCAACCGCGAAGACTGGATCCACCTTGCGCGCGAACATCATGTTCCGACCTTCAATGACGCTGCTGCGGACGTTCCGCCCATTTCGAATCTGTGGAATTACACCGCAATGGGCTTCGATCTGGTGACGTTCTCTGGCGGCAAAGGCATCCGGGGCCCTCAAAACGCGGGATTGCTGCTTGGTCGGAAAGACTTGATCGCCGCTGCATCTGCTACCAATAGTCCGTTCGACGAAGGTGTCGGTCGCGGCATGAAAGTTGCCAAAGAGCAGATCGTCGGGATGGTCGCCGCCGTCGATTGGCTGCTGAGCCAGTCCGACGAAAGTATGCAAGCCGAGTTTCGCCACAGGGCCGAGCGAATCGCCGCGGAACTGAAGCCATTGCCTACACTTCAGTCGCAAATCGTTGTGCCGCCCGCCGCGAATCATGTGCCGCACCTGCTTATTCGTTACGATCAGCAGCGCTTAAAGATCTCCCCGCTTGATGTCTCCAAACAGCTTCGGCAAGGTTTACCGAGCATCGAACTGAATCCCGCCACCGGTAGCCGCCACGGTTCAGCTGGGTTGCCCACGGACGAAAACACGGTCGTGGTGGGCGTCTGGATGCTAGAGCCGGGCGAGGATCTGATCGTGGCGAAGCGTTTACGCGAAGTGCTCTCCTCAGCAATGAGCGTCTAACGAGGCCCGGGAGACTTCTTCGGTTCTATCCAAATCACACTGCTGCGATCGAACCTGGGTACGCGTACGTGAATCTTTCCCGATACCCATTCGGACTGCAGCTCCGAAACGGCGCCTAGGAACGGCAGTCCAAATACCCTGGCGTCTTTGGGACCAGCGAAATCGATTATGGTCTCAGATTCCGCGCTTGGGCGGAGATTGCGTTTCGCAATTAGGCCCTTAAGGTTCATCAGGTAAACGTAAGGCTGATTGTGAACGGATGCGATCTGGGCAATGACAAAAGGTGAGCTCTTCACTGTGACTCGATCCTCGCTACGCCACTCTGCCGCAATCTTTGTTATCTGGTCTTGAATAGACGGATCGGAAGTTCCACGACCGGCTGCACCAGCGTATTTTTCGCTGAGAAGGCTCTGGAAGTGTCCGAACTCGCCCTTAGACTCAATAACGTGAATGCCGCGCGCTTTCAGACCGCGCACTTGCTCCAGTTCTTGTGGGCGCATCTTCGAGGGCAGCGGAACGATGAGATCCCGCCCCCGAAATGAGTTCAGCGAATCTGGTGTCACAATCTGGAACTCGCGATGATTGAGAGCGAGAACGAAAAGCGCTCCCTTGAATTCTGGAATGAATGCGTCGACGTAATAGTTCCTGGTCTCTGGTGAGAAGTAAACGCCGACAGGATCAATTGGTTCGCGAGTGTCATAGAACGTGTGCTCATTTCGGGCAATCCATTGAAAGACGTTTCGCCGAATCTCCGGGTTGTTTGATCCGGACATGACATGCCCCTTTGCGTCCCAGGTGTTCGTCCCGGCGGTGATGTGCGACGCGAACAGAGTCTTCATCGCGTCTGGAATATTGACTTCCTTCTCGCCATCCCACGAGTAGTTCAGCATCCAACTGGCTTTGCTTCCGGCAAATGAGCGGAAGGTGAACATCCCAATCATTTGGTCGAGCCAATCGTAGGCTGAGTGTGAGGCACCGATCGAGTCGCCAGGCCCTTGATACTCATGCGCAATCACATCAACGACCTTATAGAGTTCATACACGTCTGCACCAACCTGCGGTACAGCGCTTTCAGTACCCGGGTAAATTTCGGCGATAGTCAGACAGTTTGGATTCGCGGCCTTTACGTTTTCTTTGATCTCGCGCATGAAATCGCTGATCGCATCAATTCGAAAATCGATCCAGCGCCGGAAATTCGGGTCAGAGGCATCGCCCAAACGCATGTCCTTCATCGGATCAATACCGGTCTTGAGGCGAAACGCTTGCACCGTATATCGGTCGAAGCTAGCCCACGTGTGTTCCCAGCCCTTGAAGTGAGTCATCCAGTAAGGAATGTCCACGTAAACTCCATCAATGCCGGTTTTCGCAATCTCACGGACAAGACTCATGTAACGTGTTCGCCACTCTTTTGCAAAAGGAGAGATCCAGACGTCCTCGTCACCGGGTGAAATCCAAAACGCGGTTCCGCCTCCAAACGCAGCCGGCTTCCCATTGCGATCACGCTGAACCCAATCTGGATGATCTTTATAGAAGGTGTGGGCCTGGCGATCGGCCTTTGCTGTGATGCACTCAAGCCCGGCAATGTAGACGAATGCCTTATTGTGTGCCCGATGGGCAGCTTCAGCGATGGAACGAATTGCTCGAAGTTTGTCGGAAGGATCTAGAAAGCTTTCGTACCGCCCAGGTATATCGTTGTCAACTTCGATGCCGAAAACGCCCGTCTGCTCAGATTCTCGTATAGTGGCGACGACGTTCTCGTTTGAGAGTGAATGCCCGGCGATTCGGACGTAGTGAGTCCAATCTAAGGCACTTTGCGCCTGGACAGCGGCGCGGGATGCGAGTAACGCGGCGGCGAGAACAAACTGAACGTGTCTCATTAGAATTCAAAGCGTGCGACCAACTGCATGCGTCTAGGAGTGAAGCCCGGCGCGAGGTTGGTCACCTGACCAAACTGCGGATTACCGTAGGCATTTACCGGCAGACCAAAGCGCGTTCTGTTGAATACGTTGAAGGCCTCCATGCGAACTTCGAGATGCATGTTTTCCCGAACAGCGAAACTCTTACGAACAGCAGCATCTACGTTCCGGATCCCGTCCAGCCGCAAGTTGTCGAAGTAACGCGGAGCGTTTCCAAGCTGCTGATCACCAGGATCTGCAAAGCAGTTCGTGTCGAACAAGGGTAAGCCGGTTGAGGCAGCGTGATGATAGCTGATGCCCGTCCCCGGATTCTTGCACGTAACGTTAGGCCTTTGGGTCCCATCCGCTAACCGAGGTAAGCTCATCCCAATTGCGATCGGTTGCCCGCTCTGAATCGTTGCTGTGGTTCCGACAGACCATCCACCGATTGCTCCATCTAAGACACGGTTCATATGCGAGCCGATCAAAAGTCCGCGCCCAACTGGAATCGGAACGGATGCCACAAGCGCGAGTCGATGGGTGGCGTCATTGGCGCTGATTCCGTACTCGCCCTTTAGGCGGTCCAGCGCTTGCGGCAGGCCGTAGGAGTAGTATCCAATCCAGCTATTCGCCCCAGAGGAACTGTCATCGGTGTAGCGGGATAACGTGTAATTTCCTTGAAACGTAAAGTACTTGCCCGCAGTTTTTGCAAAACCCAACTGCAGTGAGTTGTAGCGCGAGGTAGCAGTAAGCAGAGGCAATCCGTCGAACTCGCCGTCGAATTGCGGATATGGGCGGAGCAAGTTGATTTGCGGAATGGTTGGATTGTTGTAAATGGAGTCCGGCTCATGAAAAATTGCGTTTGGTCCGGAAAACAGGGGTTGAAATGGGTTTGGAACCAAGGCTGACAGTTGGTCGCTGGTGTAGTTACTCCGAATACCACTCGAGATGTAATTACGATTTCGCGTAAATCCAGCTCCACCCCAGGGAAGGTGAACACTGCGATTAGCTGAATAGTCGACCGAAACAATGATGCTTAACGGTAACTGGCGCTGAACGCCAAAACTCCATTGATAAATCTCGGCATTCCTGTCTACCTGATTGCTGAGATCGCTCGGGTTCGAGAAACCCCAGAGGGCTTCTGCTCCATACTTTGTACCTTGCGGGGCAGGCAGTCCGGCTGGGAACGGATTTTCAAGAGTTGCGTACTGAGTTTGATAACCGTCCAACGAGAACCGGATGGGCGCGTATTTTGAGAAGGCTGGTCCAGCATATTGGAAGTTCGTGGCGACGTTCATCCCGTAGTAAATGCCCGCTCCCCCGCGTACGACGGTCTTGTCTGTCAAAGCATAGGCAAACCCGGCCCGGGGTGCGAAGTTGTTTCTGTCCACCGGAATGCTTCGTTGACCACCGCCTGCAAAAATTGTTGTCCCGAGTAGCGGACCGGATTGCAACGGAAGGCCGGGCACTGTGATCTCGCTATTGCCGGTGAAATTCGCAAACTGCTCACGATTAAAACGTTCGGAATACGGCGTGCTCCACTCATATCTAAGGCCGACATTTACAGTGAGCTTTTGCGAGACCTTCCAGTCATCTTGCACGTAGAACGCAGTTTCTGTCGATCTATCCGCTACACGAGGCCGAATCGTAAGAAACGAATTATTATCACCGTACCCAAGCAGCAAACTCGCGATTGAGTTTCCTGCAGTGACGTCGCCTGCCAGCGGATCGTTGGCAGTGGTCACTTGGGAGAATGCAAAGTTTCCGGTAGCAGCATCGGGCTGGCCGAAGTTGTTGTAGAAGAGTCGCTGCTCGGCACCAAATTTGAATGAGTGAGCCCCGCGGACCCAGTTCACGGCGCCGCTGTAGCTGAACAAAGTGTGCGCAAACGAAGTGTCAACGCAGCACTGCGTGAAGAGTCCCGCGTAGGGTCCGTCATCCATGGTGATCGACGGCATGCGTGTAATCCCGTTCTGGACTAGGACGGATGGAAAACCCGCCGAGAACAGGCTTGGATATTTTGAAGCACCGGGTGCGGCGACGCGATCCAGTCCTGCCCGAAGTTGCACGAGTAACGTCGGGCTGAGCGTCCAACTGTAATCGGTGCCGACATTATGCACCGTGGTATTGAAGTGCGTCCCATCGTTCCATGCGCTGTCTCCGAAAACTGCCGGCGTGTCTTGATTACTGATCAGCCGGCTATAGCGAAGCGAGGCTCGTTGCTTCTCACTAAATTGCTCATCTAGTTTGACGTCCAACTGATAGCCAGCGGAGGTACTCAAGACATTGGTTCGAAAATTATTGGTCCCGAGCAGAGGATCGCCCGGCAGATTCGGCATCGGATAAAGCGAAAGCAGTTTCAGAGCGATCGGATCTAGCCTGCTGGGCGGAATAACGTTAGAGACTCCGTTATACGAGAACGGCGTGCGCGATCCGGGTGGTCCGGATGTCGGATCGTAGATGATGTTCGGAACTATGTTTCCGTTACCGTCAGACGTGTAAGCCTGCGAAAAATCACCTTGCCGCTGGGCCAATGTAGGAACGGTAGTTGCGATCTGGATGGGCGATGAGTCCTTAACGCGTTCATAGTCGAAAAGGAAAAACGCTTTCTCCTTTTTGATCGGGCCATTCACGACGAAACCATAGTCATCATGCTTGTGATCAGGCCTTGGTAGTCCCGCGGCATTACTGAAGAAGTCGTTAGAATCGAGCCCAGACCGCTGGCCAAACCACCAGCCGCTTCCGTGAAACTGATTGGTTCCTTGCTTGAGCAGAAGATTGACGACCGTTCCGCCGTTGTTTCCGAACTCGGCCGAAAAGGTGTTGTTTGAAACTTTGAACTCCTGGATTACTTCCACAGAAGGTTGATAGTAGACGTTTGTGTTTCCACCCTCACCCTGCTCCGGGGCTGTTGTGGGAGTGCCGTCTAAACGTATTTCTGCAGTTGCGTTGCGCTGGCCGTTCGAAACAAAGTTCGTCCCCGAGGGATAGCTGTCGGCGGTGCCTGACCCGGGTGACTCTGTGACGCCTCCCGAAAGAAAGACTAACGGGAAATAGCTGCGCCCATATAGGGGAATCTCGCGAGTGGTATCGCCAGAGATCGTTGTTCCCAGCGTTGCACTGCCTCGGTCGAGCACTGAAGCTGCCTCAGTCACGCTGACCGATGACGAAAGTGAGCCAAGCCGGAGAGAAATGTTCAGCACTGCCTGCTGGCTGACCGCCAGCGTTATATCCCTCGTCTCGGCCGGCTGGAAACCTTCTTGTTCAACAGCTAAGTTGTAAGTGCCAGGACGAAGGCCATTGATCGTATATACGCCCTTTTCGTTGGTCTTTGTTGTGGTCACAATTCCTGTTGCCTGATTGGTCAACCTGGTTTGAGCACCCACCACGATTGCGCCAGTGGGATCTGTCACTGTACCGCGAATCTGCGCCTCAAATCCGGACTGCCCGAATGACGCGCCGGCCAAACATAGCAAGACTGCTGCGTACAGAATTATGACCTGAGAAGCCGAGTTTTTATAATGCATAATCCACCACCCGTATTCCCAGAATTTTAGGTTGGTTGTCTTTCGTTGTCAATCATTTCTTTTCGTTTCGAAAGATCTGACATACTATCGACAATCATGCCTTGGAAGTTACGCCTGCTGTTTACGCTTGTTGCGAGCACGGTTGCGCTCGCGCAAGAAACTCCCGACAAACTACTCTTGAAAGATTTCGATCCGGTCTCAATCTATAAAATTCCTATCACTCGCGTTGAGAAAGCGAAGTATTCCGTTATTGATATGCATTCGCATGCGTATGCCAAGACGCCGGCCGAGATCGAACAATGGATCAAGAACATGGACAAGGCGGGGATTGAGAAGACGATCATTTTGACCGAATTAACCGGTCCGGAGTTCGATGCGGTATATCGGAGGTTTGCTCCGTATAGTGAGCGCTTCGAGGTCTGGTGCGGTCTCCTATTTTCGGGATATGACAAGCCTGACTACACGGCAGCGGCTGTAAAAGAACTGGAGCGGTGCCAAAGACTGGGGGCGCGAGGCGTCGGCGAGTTGCACGATAAGGGTCAAGGAATGGCGTACGGAAACAGATTCGCTCTTGGAATGCACCCCGATGATCATAGGCTCGCGCCGGTCTTCAAGAGATGTGGTGAATTGGGAATGCCCGTCAGTATTCACGTCGCCGATCCGATCTGGATGTACCAGAAGATGGACCGTCACAACGACGGATTGATGAATGCACTAAAGTGGCGACTTGATAATCAACCGGACATCGTTGACTTGCCTGGGATGGAGCAGAGTCTTGAACGCCTTGTAGCAGCACAGCCAGGCACAACGTTCATAGCATGTCACTTTGCAAACCTCGATTACGACTTAGCCCAATTGGGCGAAATGTTCAACAGACATCCCAATTTATACGCCGACATCTCAGCGCGTTACGCAGAGACAGCCACTACTCCACGGGCGACGTTGGCGTTCTACAAAGCACACTCCGACCGCCTCGTCTATGGCACCGACATGGGATTCGATGACGCGATGTATCAACTTACATTCAGAATCCTCGAGACCCGGGACGAGCACTTCTACGCTCCCGTGTTTAGCTATCACTGGTCCTATAACGGACTTGACTTGCCGGATTCAGTTCTCGCGAATGTCTATCACGTGAATGCTGCCAAGTTGTTGGCGGATCGTGTTGCGTCACGCTAAGGTGATTCAACAGCGGGGCTTCGATTCGCATCGTTTCATAAACTGATGACGATGCCTCGAAAGCAACCCGTGCTCCTGGCCGATGAAAGGCGTCGGGAGATCTTACAGATTCTAAAGAAGGAGGGACGGCTCTCAATGGAAGGATTGGTGGACCGTTTTCGAGTGTCTGCTGTGACGCTTCGTTCCGATCTTGGTCGATTGGCCGACCAGGGCCACCTCATTCGGTCTTATGGCGGGGCGATCCTCGCGCAAGATGCCGGGGCAGATTTTCCCCTCAGTGTCAAACGTTCCCTGAACCATTCTCAGAAGGTTTCAATCGCGCAAGCTGCTGCAAGGCTGATTCAAGTAAACCAAACAGTGATACTGGACAGCGGGACTACATCGGCTGAGCTGGCAAAGGCCATTAAGCGACGAGAGTTCTCTTCTCTGACCGTCATTACCCACGCCCTAAATATCGTCCAAGAGTTCGCTAGTTCACCTCTGATTACGGTTATTGTTATCGGCGGCATGATGCGCCACGTTTCCGGTTCCTTCGTGGGGCCACAAGCTGAGCGGATGGCTCGAGAGCTGGGTGCGCATCACTTTTTCCTGGGCATTGATGGCCTTACGCCGAAGCTCGAAATGACCACACCGGACTTACTCGAAGCACAGCTCAACATGATCATGATGCAGTGCGCCAGAGAGACTACTGTGGTTGCCGACTCCAGCAAATTAGGCCGCCGCAGTCTATCTCCGATTGGAAAGATCGGTCAGGTTCGCCGTTTCATCACCGACAAAGGCGCCGATCCTGGGATACTAGAAAGTATTCGGAACGCCGGCGTGGAGGTTATTATTGCTTAGCGTGATCTTGTGTCAGATTCTGGACACGAAGCCTTTATTGGTTGCATCGCTATTGCGGACAAGTAACAGAACAAGAATCATCCCGACAAATGGGATAACACCAGCTGTTATCACGATCGGATCAAAGATGTGTGTAGCCGTGGCTAGTCGTGAGTCAGTTAGTTTTCCAATCAAGATGAATGCCAGGATGGTCCCCAACGACGCTCCTGTTCCTCCCAAGCCGCTGACCGACGCGACGGAACTACGATGGAACATATCTGATGGCAAAACGTTTGCAATGGTTGTAAAGCAGCCATAAGAAAAGGTAGCTATCGCAAACAAGCACGTAATCAGCACGAGATTAGTCGTGAATACAGTCGGAATGATCATCAGGACTCCCAGTCCACCGAAGATGACCACCGCCTTTCTTGCCCAACCGAGAGGCCATCCGCGGGCAAGCAAATGTCCCGAGATCGCACCTCCGAAAAAGTTACCCAAGTCGGCTGCAATGAATGGGATCCAGATCGAGATCAGGCTGCCTTTCAGCGGCAATCGTTTGGACACCAGATAGATTGGGAACCAATCAGCAATAAAGAACCAAACAGGGTCAGTGAAGCTGCGTGCGACGATGGCTCCCCATGTCTGGGGGAATTTGAGTAGCTCGCTCCACGAAACCCTGGTGACTTCGTTTGACCCGCTTTCTTGATCAGTGAGGATCATCTGTCGTTCGCTGTTGCTGATTAAGGTATGACGCTGCGGCAAATCATAAAAACGCCTCCAGATTGCCAGCCACGCAAAACCTAGAAGACCCGGAACAACGAAAGTCGCATGCAGACCCAAGTGCCCGTAGATGAAAAGGATAATGAACGGAGCGACTGCTCCACCAATGGATGAGCCACTATCGAAAAATGCTGTAGCTAAACCCCGTTCGCGCTTCGGGAACCATTCTGAGACGGCCTTGGTTGCTCCGGGCCAGTTACCAGACTCAGCTAATCCAAGTAGAGTGCGGAAGAGGATGAAACTACCAAACCCGTTGGCAAGCGACGTGAGGATTGAAACGACGGAGTAACATGCTACCGTTCCGGTCAGACCGCGCTTGGTACCAACTCGATCGAGAAGCTTACCAAATACAGTCTGACCGATGGCATAAGCTGCTCGAAACGCAATAATCAGCGCCGCGTAATCTGAGTTAGTCCACTTATATAGATTCTTCAGCTCGGGTGCGAGCAGAGAAAGGGTTTGGCGATCTATGTAGTTGATGACAGTTGAGGCGAAAAGCAGGCCACATATCCACCAGCGGAGATTAGGAACACCTTGCCTCTCCACGCCAAGCTAGCGCGTTTGCGCTTCCGACGGTTCGGACACATCGACGGTGTAATTAGTCAACGATCCGCTTTGGTGAACTAAGACATTCCTTGTGGAATCGCGTAAGACGACCCGAGTTGGGATAGTAAGTTGCTGTGGCGGAATGCCGGGCTGCTGCATCCGCGTGAGAGCGAATGCCGCTAGGTGCTTCCCTAACTCATTAGGAAACTCTGCAACGCTTGTCAGAGAAGGTTGCATAAGAGATCCCTCGCTATCATTAAATCCGGCGACAGTAAGATCATCAGGTACCCGCAAACCGGATTGATGTAACGCTTGGTAAACACCTCGCGCGATTTGATCAGAGCCCGCAAACACGGCGGAAATGCGTTCGGCCCTTGAAAGGACAGAGCGCATTGCCAGATAGCCCAATTGTTGATCGTCCGAATGAATCTCACTTAGTCTTGGTTGTAATCCCGCAATCTCCATGCTTTGCCGATAACCTTTGGCGCAACGAGCATACCAGGGGAGCTCAATGTCACCAAAGAACCAGATGTCCCGATGGCCTTGGGATATAAGGTGATTAGTCAAATCGAATGCACCCTGTATGTCGTCCGAAAAGACTGCATCGTGCTCATCGCCGGTCCATTCGCCTGAGACATTATTGCCGAGGACCGCGAATGGGATCTCGCGGTGTCGAAGCGCTGAAAAGATATTGGGTGAGTTAGTACCACCAAGTATTACAGCGCCGACCAACTCTCTTTGCGTGAGTATGTGCGGGAGGTGCAGATCTTTTGACGGTATACCCGGCGAGTAACGAATTGACATAAAAAGAAGCTCTCGATTCTGGGCAGCGCAGTAAGCCTCGGCTCCGAGAAGCACCTGGGATTGGAAACTATGCAGGACGTCGCGATTCGAAAGCAGGAACGCGACGATCGTAGAACGCTCACTTCGGCGACGTTCGAGATCGACTCCAAGAACTCTGGCAGCCTTGTAAACACGTAACCGGATTTCGGAAGCGACGTTGACTTGCCCTCGCGCTACCCGGGAAACGGTAGCCACGCTAACACCTGCAGCTTTAGCGATTTGATTCAGAGAAGGCTTGTTACTCGAGTCCATCGGTCTTTTCATCACGCCTGGTGAGCAGCGAATTCCTTCAGCAGTGCAGCCGAGTCTACGTCCAGAAGCACTGATGCGCTTGGGTGAGTCCGGACCAACGATGCGGGGCACTCCAGCGATATTGGGCCTTCCAGAGCATGCTGAACAGCGTGTGCCTTACGAGCGTCGGGAACACAACACACCCAATTCTGAGCACGAAATAGACCAGGACACGTGACAGTAAGAGCCTGCTTAGGAACAGAGTCAAAGTCGGGAAAATGGCCCTCGCCTAGTTGTTGTAACCGACAGGGCTCATCGAGGGTGACACGCTTCACCATCTGCGGATCATGGAAGTCGGCAACCGGAGGATCATTGAAAGCAATGTGACCATTTTCACCAAATCCGACAAACGCTAAGTGAATCGGCCCCGAACCGAGCAGTTCCGAGTAGCGCAAGCACTCAGCATCCAAATCAGACGCATCCCCGTTCAGGTAGTGCATTCGAAGCGGACTTACTCGCTCCTCCACACGGGTTCTTAGCCAATGTCGAAAGCTGGACGGGTGGTCGGGAGTAATTCCCACATATTCATCCATGTGAAAAATCTCCACAGCTCTCCAGTTGACCGTTGGATCCTGCGTCAGCACGTCGATCATCTGCAGCTGAGAATTGCCGGTTGCGATGATGATCCTGGCTATGTCTGTCGATCTGAGCACATTGGCTATGATCGTGGCCGCCTCTTTGGCGCCGAAGGCTCCCAAGGCCTGTTTGGATGCGAAAACGCGAGCGATTGACGAGCCAAACGAGTGTTGCCACAACCAAGTAAATTGATCCAGACTGGGGATTTTCATTTGTATGCCTGATTGGAAACTCTGTTAGATACTGTGATCGACAATTTGCTCAGCCTTGGGATCCCAGTACAGTCGCTTCCCCGACCAGTATGACTGTGCGGCCATGATGCCGGCTATTGAATGCGAGAAGCCGTGGTCGACCGTAGCATTTGGCTGACGTCGCGCACGCATAGCATCCAACCAGTTCATCAAGTGATCAACGTCATCATCGTTCGGCCCGAGGGAGTCTGGAATGGGAGCATCCTTGAGATGAATGATTTCCGCCTTGTCTTCGGCGGGTCCCATCCCGGGCGCGGCAGTGTAGCGCGGCTTCGCGTTCTCTTCAGGGTCGAACTCATGCCGTCCGCCCTCGCGCGTAACAAGGAAAAGAGAAGCTCCTTCGCCTCCGTAGTTCTCTATAGTTCCCAGCGATCCACAGATTCGACTATAACTTCGGTAACTGTTTGAGAAGCTCGTTGTGTAAGTGTAGAGAAAGCCCTGCGGGTAAGTGAACGCTACAGTAACGTTGTCGGGGTTTTCTCGACCGTCCGGCCAAGTTAAAACGCCACCGGTGGAGACAGCACTGGCAGGGTGAGTCTCACCAGTCCAGAGGTGTACCAGGTCGGAACCATGGCTCAACCATTGGTCGAAGATACCGGCGGAAAAGTCCTTGTATAAGCGGAATTCGAGATACACGTGTGGATCAAATGGCCGGTCAGGCTTGCCTAAGAGCCACCGCGTCCAATCAGTGTCCTGCTCTTTCAGGAGCGTAGGATTCTGACCGTCATCATACTTTTCTATGTGACGCCATCTTGGTTGATTGACGTTCCACTCTTGTGATATCCGCGCCACCTTTCCAATCCGGCCTGAAGCGATAAGGTCGCGGACCGCGAGCGGGTAAGGCTGGCTTCGATGTTGCGTGCCGACCTGCACGACCTGTCGTGAACTCTTAACTGCATCACGTGCCGCCTTTGCTTCCTCCAGCACGTTGGCAAATGGTTTTTCGACATAACAATCTTTTCCTGCCTGCACCACTTCGATGCAGAGCTTGGCGTGTTGATGATCTCCGGTGGCGATCATGACGCCGTCGATGTCTGAGCTCGGCAACATCTTCTCGGAATATTGGTAAGTGCGCGGCTTGCTTCCAAACAGTTCCTTAACTTGTTCCGCCCGGGCATCTCTGGCCACCGACCAGAGATCACAGACTGCCACAACCTCGACCGATGTGCGCTTACGGGCCAGGTGAACCATATTGACGTGGCCTTCGCTGCGGCTTCCACACCCTAGTTGCGCCAGGCGAATGCGATCATTCGATCCAACGATCCGAGCATAGGACTGAGCTGTAAAAGCTAGAGCTGAGCCACCAAGAAGAACTCCAGTCTTAAAGAAGTTCCTTCGACCCAAACTATCTTCAGTGGTTGAGATATCTGATTTAGAATCTACGGAGTCATTCATCGCACTAAATCCTTGTCAAAATCATTCTGTAGTCAAAACCGGCCATCAGCTTGAAACAGGCCATGTCTAGACTTCCTAGAAAGTGTATTTCGCAGCAAACTGCAAAATCCGCGGCCCGGCATCGCTAAGGATCTGGCCGAATGTGTTGTCCTGCAAATCGTTGTCGGGGTTGCTGAAGTTAGGGTGATTGGTCAAATTGAAAAATTCAAATCGAAGCTCGAATCGCTGATGCTCTTTGATGCTGAAGTCTCGGCTCAAGGCAGCATCTATATTGAAGGACTTAGGGCCTAATAGAGAGTCTGAACCTACGTTGCCGAAAGTGCCCAGCGAGTTAGGAACAAACGCATTGGCATTCAGCCATTGAAGTGTGTTGGTGTTCCGAATATAGGGATTGCCCACCAAATTGGGACGGTCCAGCCCGATTCCTGTTAACGAGTTATCCAGGCCCGTGACCGGAGTGAACCAAGTTCCACTATGAATACTAAAGATGGGTGCTAACTTCCAGCTGCCAACCAGTTGGTCAACCCACTTATTTTTAAAACGAGGCGATTCAATAACGAAGGATAGATTGAAGCCACTGCGGATATCGAACCCACAGTTACCACGCTCTCCATTCCGATTGTATGGATTCTGTGTGAGTGGACCGCCTAGATCACCAATAAAGTCGCCCTCGCTGATGCAGTGTGAGTAGGTATAATTAGCCAAGATTGTGTAGTGATTGCTAAAACGATGTTCACCTTTCAGCAATAGCGCATTGTAGTTTGCGTTGGCGCCGTCATCTGCCTGCCAAATGCTGGAATATAGGGATCCTGCGACGGGATTAAGCAGCGAAAGGACACGTCTCTGACTTGTGTTAGCGGTGGTTGAGCAAGGACCACCGTTGCAGGTTCCCGGGATATAAACACCGGGATTGATATCCTCGCCCGTCCAGATATGCGTTGTTTTGTTTCCAAGATAGGCGGCGGAAATGACCCAATTCTTGAACGGTTGGACCTCATAACTTAGATTCCACTGGTTAGTGTAAGTCGGATGGCCGTGAATTGGATAGCTATAGTAACTGCCGCCGGTGGGGAAGACCTGGTTCTTACTGGGAGGATTGGGCGACGGGAATGGGTTCCCGCCCGGGTATCCCGAATAAGGATTCGTAAGTCCGCCCGGGGGACTGTTCAAGGTGACAGTGCTGCCCCAAGGCGCATCTCCGGTCTGGTCTTCCCAGTACGCAGTCGCCATTGTGTCGTAGAAAAGGCCATAACCGGCTCTCAGGACTTGGCGGCCAGTGCCTGTCGGATCCCAGGCCAGCCCTGCACGTGGTTCGAATATCCACGGTCTGTTCGATGTGAATGTGGAAGGTATTCCAGGATCACCAGGAAACAACAGTCCTGCTGGCGCGTTCACGAATACGCTACTATGCGTACCTGCCGCAAACGCGGTTGCGTCGAAGTGGTTCATGCGATTCTGTACTTCACGCCCTGGCAGGTACGGTTCCCATCTCGCGCCAAACTGAGCAGTAAGTTTCTTGTTGACCCGGATCACATCATGTATGTAAGCAGCCACGTAGTTCTGCCGAGCGTTAAAGGGTTGTATATTTCCCTGGGTGAAAGTATTCGGCAGTCCTAGCATAAAATCCAGCAAGGCATCGTTGGTAGACTGCCCATTGAAAGTGAAGCCGCCATTTCCTAACGAGCCAAGCTGCAGGTCAAAACGATAGTGAACCCACTCGCCTCCGATCGATATGTGATGGCGGCCTAAGACGATATCCAGATCATCAGCGACTTGGAAGTTATTTTGACGAAGATACGAGGGCGAGCACGTACCGCAACCGACGTTGAAGTACCCACTTATGTTCAGGTTCAAGAAGTTCGGCTCGGGCTGGAAGATGTTGACGCCGATGCTATTCGCATTAATCAAGTTAGGTGACGGCCCCCGGGTGACTGCCAGACGCGTATATCCGATATGGGCAGAATTAACAACATTAGGAGTGAAGGTGTAAGTATCTCCGATCACGGCTGACTGGCTGCGGTCGCGAACTCCCCGCAGTTGAGAAACTAATATGTTCGAGGCGCTGAACTGCGCGGGGCTCCCGTAGTCTGCATAAAAATAGTGCGCGAAGAAGCTGTGCTTTGCGCTCTGATTCCAGTCGACGCGGCCAATGTATTGTTGTTCGCTTTGTGGCTCTGGAATCGCGTAAGTCTTCTGTCCGCAGGGATTGGTTGAGATTGGAACATATTTTAAAAGGTTCAGAGCTTGCGGGTTGTACAGAGTTGGCGAAACAAAAGAGTTCGCAAACGGCTGTCCAGTATTCGGATTGATGATTGTCCGCGCACTACCGCCGGATTGGCAATTCGAAGATTCCAGCTGGCTAAAGTCTCCATTCAATGCTGCCTGAGTAGGGGTGAAAGAAATGAAGGATGGTGGCGCAGTTCGGATAGTGGTCCCTTGGTAGCCGAAAAAACCAAAGAGCTTGTCCTTTAAAATCGGTGCGCCCAAGGTCCCACCATATTGATTTCTCTTTAAGCTATCCGGTGCCAACGCAAAAAAGTCGCGTGCGTTAAAAGCCCCGTTACGAACAAACTCGAATAGATCCCCGTGGAATTGGTTAGTGCCGGACTTAGTTACTGTGTTGACCACCGCCCCCGCGTGCATTCCGTACCGGGCCGAAAGTGAACTCGTTTCAACGCTGAATTCCTGAAGAGCGTCCGGAAAAGGAAGCGGGAGATTCACATTCGAAAAAACGTCCATATGCTCACCACCATCAAGCAGATAGTTTGTTCCGTTGGCCTGCCCACCAGCTACTGAAATCGCATCAGAACTGAAGTAATTTTTGCTGCCCGTTAGATCGCTCTGGCCATTTGCCGGACCGACATCATTAGCAGCACCGGATAACATAATCAGCTGTGTCGCCTGCCGTCCGTTGAGCGGAAGATCAACAATGCGCGCCTGATCAATTACCTGGGAGACGGCGGTTGTGTCTGTCTTGACTAAGCTCGCGTTTGCACTGACATCAACCTGCTGAGCTATTTGTCCCAGTCGCAGTGTGACGTTAACCGTCGCACTATCACCCACCTCGAGGCGGATTCCTGTTTCCACAGAAAGCCCGAAGCCGTTAGCCTGCACTTCCATTTTGTAAGGTCCCACCGGCAGATCGGGCAATACGTAGCTACCATCCGCGCCGGTTTGTGTCTCCCTCACCAGACCTGTTGCCGTTTGAGTGGCAGTTACTTTCGCCGATGGGATGGGCGCGCTGCTCGGGTCACTGACGACACCGGATAGTTGTGCGCTAGCTACCGCTTGAGCGTACAGACAACCCGTCAGAGCGCCACTTAGCAACATCGCAATTGTCAAAAGCTTGGCTGGAATTGCTCGGTTCATTCTTGAATTCCTTGTGCGCCCCGGCGCTAAGAGTACCTTGCAATCCGATACGGAGGAAGCTGCGTTCTCAGTTGCTGTCCGCGGCTTGAACCCCGAATTGCCACAGTAGTCTCCTTGGTCAAGACTTGTCAAGAGATTTGAGAAATGTTTCCTATTAGAGAGAGAAATATCAGCACGGCTGTGTGAGACCATAGCCAGACGTAGAATGTCAGGAACAAGCAGAACCGAAGGAGCGCATCTTGCCTCAGGATATTGACGTAACTCGTCGTGATTTTCTGACCGTTAGTTCAACAGGACTCACCACCCTTGCCGTGACTGGACTGCTGGCAAGCCCACCAAAGATACTCGGTGCCAACGACCGTGTGAGAGTTGCAGTCTGCGGTCTGCGCGGGCGCGGCTTGGACCACATTACGAGCTACTCGAAAATAAAAAACGTTCAGATTGCCGCCATTTGTGACATCGACGAGAGCGTCGTAAGCAAGGCCTTGGCTCAGATGGATAAATTGTCCATGGCTCGACCGGTCGTCTATTCGGACGTCCGAAAGCTGCTTGAAGATAAGTCCATCGACGCACTTTCAATAGCCACGCCCAATCACTGGCACGCCTTGATGACGATTTGGGCTTGTCAGGCTGGCAAGGACGCCTACGTCGAGAAACCAGGCTCTCACAACATGTGGGAAGGGAAGCAGATGATTGCCGCGGCCAAACGGTATAACCGGGTCGTACAGCATGGCACGCAAACCCGCTCTGATCCCGCCGTGCGCGAGGCTATTGAGAAAATGCGCAATGGCTTGATCGGAGACGTCTACATGGCGCGCGGCCTTTGCTATAAGTGGCGCGACACAATTGGTCATACGGCGTCAGGTCCGGTCCCGGCGGGTGTCGACTACGATCTTTGGACGGGTCCTGCTCCGAAGCAAGAATTTACGCAAAATCGCTTTCACTACAACTGGCACTGGTTTTGGGACTACGGCAATGGCGATATTGGCAATCAGGGCGTTCATCAACTGGACATCGCGCGATTTGGAATGGGCTTGGGTTTGCCAAACAAAGTCAGCGCAATGGGGGGACACTTCATGTTTGATGATGACCAGCAGACGCCGAACAATCTGACCTGCGCATTCGAATATAATTCACCCGGCCAGAAACCTCGAATGATCACGTTTGAGGTAAGAAACTGGATCACAAATCACGAGGCGGAAATTGGTACACGCGAACTGGGGGAAGAGGAAGTCTTGCCCGGGCAAGCCGACGCAAAGACCGCCAGTCACAACACAATCGGAGACATCTTTTATGGAACGAAGGGATACCTTTCGACCGGAGACGAAGATGCCGCCACTTACAAAGTTTGGCTAGGCAAAGCGCAGGTTCCGCAGAAGCCGGTCCACGCCGGTAGCGAAGTCGCTCACTTTCAGAATTTCATCGATTGCGTTGTGAGCCGCAAAACTGAAAATCTGCATGCCGCAATTGAGGAAGGTCACATCTCGTGCGCGATGATGCATCTTGCGAATGCCTCATATCGACTGGGGCGAACGATCAACTTCGATCCCGACGCTCAGAAGGTCATTAATGACGAGGAAGCAGAAACGCTACTCCGCGATGGCAAACGTGGGTACCGCGCTCCATTTGTAATACCCGATCAGGTTTAAAGCCGACACGTTTCTAGCGAAGCCAAACATCCAAGTGTTCCTTTACGAAGGGGTCATCGACCAAGTGTGGATAAGCCCTGCATACCCGGCTTATGTCGTCATCCTGTCCGGGTGAGAGATCTTCGTCCGGGTCGAGGCACCAACGTCCTTCGAGCAATCCCTGTCGCCGTAGGACTTCGTGGATGCCCGCGATACATCCTCGGAACTGGTGGGCCGGGTCGAACAGGGCTGCATTGGCATCAGTTACCTGCTGAGCCAACGTCAGCAGTTCCGGGGCAACGTGATTCTCTGCGATCTGTGCCTTCACCGTTGCCAGGTGCTCTACAGCCGTTTTCGTCCACACGGCCCAGTGCCCAAGTAATCCGCCCGCGATGCGGATCCGCTGACCTTCGAGATTAAATTCAGTCAGCAGATCGACCAGAATGTTATCGTCGTTGCCCGTATACAACGAGATCTCATCTGCACGACCCGAAGCAGCGAGCGCCCGAACAACGTCTACAGTCTGATAGCGGTTAAAAGGCGCAATCTTGATAGCGACTACATTCGCAATCTCCATGAATCGAGTCCAGAATGCAAACGGCAACACTCTTCCGCCGACGCTCGGTTGCAAATAAAATCCAATTACCGGAATCACGCTTGCGACTGCTAGCACGTGGTCCAAAAGCACCGGGATCGTGGCATCGCTCAAAGCGGCAAGACTCAGCAGGGCTGCATCGTAGCCCGATAGTGCCGCGGTTTCAGCTTCCGATATCGCCTGCTCAAGATTGCCGCAGACACCTGCGATCCGGACAATGTCGTATTGGCGCATCTCTTCCTGAGCTAGTTCAAGCACCGGACGAAACAGCGCCACTTTGGGATCACGAATTGCGAATTGAGTTGTGTGTACCCCGACAGCGATCCCGCCAGCGCCTGCAGCCAGGTAATATCGCGTGAGCGCGAGTTGCCGTCGTTCGTTCAATTGGCGCTGACTGTTCAAAGCAAGCGGATGGGCGGGGATGACCAAGCCCGCTCGAAGTTTCTCGCGTACCGTGATCAAAACTGACCGTCACGTGTCTGAAAGTGGGTGGGTTTATTCAACAGCTTTCCTCCGCTTTGCACCCAATGCGATACCCAGTCGATTAGCTCGGCCGCAGTCACGCACGGATACCCAAGCAGGCGATGTGCATTGGCAGCATTGTTCAGAAGTGCTGAAGGCGTCTCTTCACCTTTAAAGATCGGCTCAACTCCGAAGAGTTTCCCAAATTCCTCAGCCAAGTATCGGACCGAAAGTGTCTCCGGACCCGTGATGTTCAGAACCAGTGGCGGTGATTGGCAAAGTGGAAAGGAACGCAGGCACATCGAGTTGGCGTCTCCCTGCCAGATAACGTTCACCAAGCCCATCATCAAATCGACTGGCCGCCGCTGATGAACCGCCAGGGCAATGTCAACAAGCACACCGTAGCGGAGATCAATCGCGTAGTTTAAACGCAGAATTGAGACCGGAGTACCCCAACGGTAGGACCCGTATTCAAACATTCGCTCCCGCCCGAGCGCCGACTGCGCATATTCGCCCTGCGGTGCGACAGGCGTCCCTTCCACTGCTCCGCCTTGAATTGCGCCGCGAAATGCGTAGACATTGCCTGTCGAAAATGTAACGATGCGCGAGTCCTTGTACCGCTCCGCTACTAAGCCCGGCAGGAAGGTATTCATCGCCCAAGTCAGATACTCTGATCCGGTGGTGCCGAATTTCTGGGCGGCCATAAAAATCACGTTTTTCGCATCGGGCAGAGTAGACAGCGCACCCGTATCGAGAAGGTCGCAGCCGATAGTTTCCACATCTTCCGAATCGAGCTGAGATCGCAAATCACTGTTCGTGAATCTCGCTACCGCAATGATCCTCGTTTTGACGCCTGCCTCGTTGGCCGCACGTCGCGCGAGTCTCACTAAACTTGGCCCCATCTTGCCGCCCACGCCAAGGACCAGCAGGTCGCCATCGATGCCCGCTATAGCAGCAACGTCGTTTGAAGTTGGGCGCGAGAGCCTCTCTTCCAACTGCTCTTCAGTGTCTATGGTCATCCTCAACCGAGCTCGAATCCTGCGATCGCATAAATGAGTTCTTCTCTACCACGCAACGGTTTGCCTCGCACCATTCGCAAAAGCTTTCGTTCGGGACTGAAGCCAAGTTGCTGGGCCACGTGCACGGCATTCGGATTTCCAGGCAGAAGGTCCCAAAACCAATCGGCCTGCTGATTGCCTAAGTAATTCTCCACGAGTTCTCGCGCCGTTTCGCGATCATTGGCGAGACACGGCCCAAGATAATTCGCTCGATATCCGTCCCTCCAAGTGACATAGCCATTGGGAGCCACCAGCGGATCGTGATGCTTCGTCAAAGCGCGCAGCAACTCCCCGCGGTCAGCGGCCATTGCCTCTTGATCCATCAGCATGTCCATCGTCCCACTGTTGCAGATCGTGTCAGCCCTTGTGGTCTTCGGCCCCGAACGACGGGCCCACCGTTCGACGGCTTGCTCATGACGGAAGCCGAGGGTCTCATACAAACGCTGACCTTCGTTCGTTGCGTCCAATTTTAGCGTCTCAATCCCGCGTCGATCCGCCTGCTCAATCGTGAACTCCAACAAGGCACGCGCAATCCCGCGACGGCGGAACTCTGGATGTGTCAAAACCATCCCGATCCATCCCAGCTGCGTCCCGTAACTCATTAAAGTGATTGTGGCGACTACCCGATCGGCCACTACAAACGCAAAGCAGCCCTCGGGCGCGAGTGTCACCAGCAAACGCCAGTCAGCAGCAGTCTGATTCCAACCAACGCCCGACGACAACTCGATGGCTTGGTTGATATCTGCCACCTGGAGCGGCCGTATAGCCGAGACTTTATTAACAGCCTGGGTCAATCTGATTCGATCCTCATTCGAGATCACAATCGCGAGTCACGCGTCTAAAGCGCAATTGTTGACAGCCCGATTTGTTTTATGGTGCACTAAGCTTGCTTTGTCATTCTCGCGCCGCGACCTTCTCAGACTGCTTCCCGCTACCGCCGTTGTCGCTTTAGCTCAAGAGCCTACAATACACTTCCCAACCGGAGCACGGGAACGGCTTGCCGTGACATCCTGGCCATTCCGAGCCTACATTGAAAGTCCGACAAACACTGGAAGAAAGGCTTCGATACCTGGAATGGATCTAACGGAGTTTCCCGGTTTTGTGGTCCAAAACTTCGGAGTGCGGAATATCAATCCGTTAGGCAACCATTTCCGATCATCAGATCCGCGATACCTGGACGCCCTTCGTCGCGCCGTAGACAAGGCAGGGTCACATATCGTCGATCTCGGGATCGGAGACGGCGACTTCTACAGTGGCGACAGCAGTGTCCGGCAGGAAGCGGTTGCTTATGGCAGTAAATGGATTGACATGGCGAGTCATATCGGTTCGCCCAGCGTGCGGCAACATCTGCGTGCACGAAATGGCGATAAGCCGGATGCGGCAACGGCATCCGAAGGCCTCAGCCGATTGGCCGAGTACGGGGCGAAACGCAACATCATCATCAATCTTGAGAACGACGACACAGTGTCCGAAGATCCCTTCGTGATTGTTGCGGCTATCGAGAAGGTCAACAGTGCATACCTTCGTGCGCTGCCCGACTTCGGAAACACTCTGATCGGACACGACGCAGAGTACAGTGCAAAGGGAGTCACGGCAATGCTGAAGCATGTCTTCAACATGGTCCATGTGAAAGACAGTGTTGAGAAAGAGAGCGGACAAGTGTTGCGCGTGGAGTTGAAGAGAATGTTCGCCCTGGCGAAGCAGTCCTCCTACCGCGGATACTACTC
This sequence comes from Bryobacteraceae bacterium, assembly GCA_965214005.1. Taxonomy (GTDB): domain Bacteria; phylum Acidobacteriota; class Terriglobia; order Bryobacterales; family Bryobacteraceae; genus Bog-105. The sequence continues at coordinate 4,001,429 of CBDCAQ010000014.1, read as the reverse complement.
GATGGAGTTCGACACGAATACCGGCGACCCGATCGCAGGTACGAAGCGGCTTGTCGCAGAAACTCTAAAATATTTAGCGTAGAGTTCAGAACATTGCATCAGCGAGGCAATGGTTTAGCCCTCGACAAGCGCCTCAATCGGAACCTCCAGCGACGCATCCACAACAGTCTTCTCAGTTACTCTGAGCGTCAGCAACGCCGCTCCTACAAAGCAGAAACCACCAAGAACAACCGCCATCATCCGATCGTTCCCGAACAGTCCTGACATGATGTAGCCGAAAAACAGTGCTGACAGGATCTCGGGAATAACGATGAAGAAGTTGAAGATTCCCATATAAATTCCCATGCGACTCGACGGAATCGCTGCGGACAGAATCGAATACGGCATCGACAGGATACTCGCCCATGCGATGCCCACTCCGATCATCGGCACAAACAGCAGCCACTTATCGTGGATGAACCAACAGGACAGAAGCCCGGCCGCCCCGGCCAGCAGACATACGCAATGCGTGCCACGCTTACCAAGACGATTTGCGATCCAAGGTAGAGCCGGTGAAATTATAAAACACACTCCGTTGTAGAGGCCCGAGCAGTAGCCCGCCCAGATCACCCCCTGCGTGTAAGCGGGATCCGCAGTCGTCTTGGCACCGAACACGTTATGAGCTACAGCAACAGCGAAGTACAGGAACATGCAGAAGAGTCCCAGCCACGTTAGTAATTGAACCAGAGCAAGCTGACGCATGGTCACAGGCATTTCACGAATCGCGATTGCAAACTCGCCGAAATCGATAGCTTTCGCATGCCTCAACCGCTCTGCTTCCTGGGGACTGGGCGGATACTCCTTCGTCGTCAGAACAGTCAACAGGACAGCTCCCATAAAAGCGACAGCGCCGATCCAGAACGAAATCCGCACAATCTGTGGAATCGCTCGGCTCTCATGAGCGGACGCGGGCAGCCACTGACTCAAAAGCAGTGGCAAAAATGACGCTCCCACACTGCCGACCCCAATAAAGAAGCTCTGCGTCGCGAAGCCGCGCGAACGTTGTTCCTGTGGCAGCATGTCAGCGACGAAGGCTCGAAACGGCTCCATGCTGATGTTGATCGAAGCGTCTAAAATCCAAAGCAGCCCGGCGGCCATCCAGATCGCACTTGTAGTCGGCATCAGCACCAACGCAATCGAACTCAGCAGAGCGCCGGTCAGAAAGAATGGCCTGCGTCGGCCCAATGGTCCCCAGGTGTTGTCGCTCCAAAGCCCAATCAGCGGTTGAACTAGCAGCCCAGTCAGCGGAGCCGCCAGCCAAAGCAGCGGCAGTTGCTCAGGCCGAGCGCCCAGATACTCATAAATAGCGCTCATGTTGTTCATCTGCAGCGTCCAGCCAAACTGGATGCCCAGGAACCCAAAACTCATGTTCCAGATCTGCCAAAAATTCAGCCGCGGTTTGTCCATGATCGTCGCTCCTCGGGTCGCCTACTGCGTGTTCGCGTAGATCTCCGCTACGCGCGGCGCCAAATGAATCGAAGCCACTCCGCCACGAAATCCAAGGTTCGACGTTTCGCCGAGCATGCTCTGAAACACTGCCTTCGCTTCTTCCAGGTGAATGGTCAAATCTGCGGGTTTGCTGTCATTATTAATCGCCACAATCACTGTACCCGTTGCATCCCGCCGCGCGTAAGCCCACGCCTGCGTAGCTTCAGCCAAATTGACCATCACGCCACGGCGCAGCGGTTGCAATCGAGCGCGCAACTTCAGCAACTTTTGTGTGAAGTCAAACACAGCCGATTCATCCGATGTTCGTCCCCTGGCATCGAAGGCGTTCCGTGAGTCGCCCGCCCATCCACCGGGGAAGTCCCTGCGATTATCGGGATCGTCGCCGCCCTGCATTCCAATTTCGTCTCCGTAATACAACACCGGCGTGCCGCGTGTCGTAAACACAAATGTCATTGCCAGCTTCAGCCCTGCAACCGTAGCTCCTGGCTCGCTCATAAATCGCTTCACATCGTGATCGCCAAAGATCGTCACCAATGACGAGGAGTCTGGGTACAGGCCATCGTCGGCGACGGTCTTTATTAATCCATCCAAGTTCTTCCCCTGCGCGAATGCTTCACGAATGCTGAAGTACATTGGGTAGTCAAACAGGGTATCGATTCCTGTATCAACGCCGGCTGTATCTTTGTGCCCTGCCTGGAAAAACGACGTGATCGCGGCATTCGGATCCAACACTTCACCCACAACCTTCAGTGCTGGATACTGCTTTTTCAGAGCCGCCGACCATTGCGCCCAAAACGGCCTTCCAACGTAAGGCAGAGTGTCCTGCCGTATCCCATCAAAGCCCACCGTCTCGACCCACCACAAAGCGTTTTGAATTTCGTATTGCGCCACTTCTGGATCGTTCTGATTCATGTCCGGTAGAACGTCCGCAAACCACCCATCCAACACCGGACGTACCAGCGCGGGCCCGGCATGCGGATCAATCAGGTTCCACAAATTGAACGTCTCTGTCAGATGATGTTCGCGCGTGCCGTTGAACCAGGTTGGTGTGGGCGAGTCCGTCATCCATGGATGTGTCGGACCCACGTGATTCGCCACTTGATCCTGAATCACTTTCAGCCCCTGCTGATGTGCCGCGTCCACCATGGCTCGCAGCAGCTGCAAGTTCCCGAAGTGCTCTTCAACGCTATAGTAATCAGTCGCTCCATAACCGTGGTAATCGCTCACGGGCGTGTTCGGATGAAACGCATCGACGCCGAGCCGATTGTTGTTGTCGTAGATTGGCGTCAGCCATAGAGCCGTTACGCCCAGCTCCTTTAAGTACGGCAACTTGTCGATAATTCCTTGAAGATCACCGCCATGATAGAAGTGACTGTTCGACCGGCCGAACAACCCGCGCGAGATAGCTGGATCATCATTCGCCACATTGCCATTCGCGAAACGGTCGGGCATGATCAAATAGATCACGTCATTAGGTGAGAACCCCTGAAACCGACCTTCTTTCGGCAGAGGAGCTTCTATTCGAAACGGTGCGGAAGTCTTGCCGTTCGCGGTTTGAATCCTGATCGGATGATCGCCGGTCGCAGCGTCCGCCGGAATCGTCACATCGACGAACAAATACGTTCCACCGGCACTCACTGCAACGCGACTGCACGACAACCCTGGTGCTGTCACCGACGCTCCTGCCAAGCCGGTTCCGTGAATAAGCACCCTCACCGGGTTCAACGAGTGCCCCGTCCACCAGTTCGGTGGCTCCGCCTTATCAACGCTCGGCGTCGCTGTCATGCCGTGCCACGCCAGCCCGAGTCCCAGTAACAGCGCCCAAAGCTTCACGGTCCGCCATGTTATCGAACTCACGCGAAAGTTCAACAGGTTCAGTCCTTTGCTTGCCGCCATCCCTTGTTACACTGAGCACTAGCTACTTCCGCGAATCCCCCCGCATCAATGGCCATTCAGACGCTTTTTGGCTCCGTCCCGACAGAACCAACCCTGCTTGACCGCCTTCGAGCAGGCGTTGAGAAAACTCGATCGGGTCTTGTTGACCGTCTTGAAGACGTGCTGGCCGGAAAGAAAGAGATCGATGCTGATTTGCTGGAAGAGCTCGAATACACGCTCATTACGGCCGATATCGGCGTCCGCACAGCACATGAAATCTTGGAGACCATCCGTGAACGCGTAGATCGCAGTCAAACTTCCGATGCAGCCCAGCTTCGAGAGTTGATCCGCGAACAACTCCTTCAAGTGCTGGAAGCATCTGAGACTCCCGTTCACGTCGTCGCCTATCCGCCTGCCGTGGTTATGCTGGTCGGAATCAACGGGGCGGGGAAGACCACCACTATCGGCAAGCTTGCCCACCGTTTTCTGACCGAAGGTCGCAGCGTCATGCTCTGTGCTGCCGATACTTTCAGGGCCGCTGCTATCGAACAGCTTCAGGTCTGGGCCGATCGCGCTAAGGTTCCACTGGTGAGTCAAAAGACCGGCTCCGACCCTAGCGCCGTTATCTTCGATGCGCTCCAGTCGGCAAAGGCTCGCAACGTCGATTACGTAATCGTCGACACTGCCGGACGTCTGCACACCAAAGACAATCTCATGGCCGAGCTCGAGAAAATGCGCCGCACTGCGCAACGTGTAATTCCCGGCTCGCCTCATGAAGTGTGGCTTGTACTCGACGCGACCACGGGGCAGAACGGCCTCGAACAGGCCCGCAAGTTCACTGAGTCATCTGGCGTAACCGGCATCGTGCTTACTAAGCTCGATGGCACAGCGAAGGGTGGCGTAGTCGTTGCCATTGCCCGTGAGCTGAACCTGCCAATTCGCTATGTAGGCATTGGCGAAAAGATTGACGACTTAGTGCCCTTCGAGCCAGACAAGTTCGTCGCGTCGCTGTTCGATTAACATCGGCAACCCCCAATGCCTGATTACATGCAAATGGCGTTGCAGCAGGCGGAACAAGGCCGCGGTCGCACCAGCCCGAATCCCGCTGTTGGAGCAATCATCGTCAACGATGGCGAAATCGTTGGCAAGGGTTTTCACACCTGGGTTGGACGCGATCATGCGGAGATCGTGGCCCTTCACCAAGCCGGTGACGCCGCCCGCAATGGAACCATTTACGTCACTCTTGAACCGTGCTCACATCAAGGTCGTACCGGGCCGTGCACCGCGGCCATCATTGAAGCCGGCATTAAGTGCGTTGTCGCGGCCATGCAGGATCCCAATCCGCAGGTCAGCGGCCAAGGGTTTGCCTTTCTTCGCGAAGCCGGACTCGACGTAGCTGTAGACGAGGGTTATCGCTCTGCCGCCGAGCGCCTCAATGAGCCTTTCGTGCATTTCATGCGCACGGGACGTCCGTTGATTACCGTCAAAGCGGCACTGACACTCGATGGCAAGATCGCCGCGCCTCAGGACAACGATGGCTGGATCACCAGCGACGTAGCCCGAGCCGACGTTCAACGTGTTCGCCACCTTTCAGACGCCATACTGACCGGTCTCGGCACTGTCCTTGAGGACGATTGCCTGCTCACGGATCGCTCTGGTCTCGAGCGCAGCCGCCCACTCCTGCGCATCGTTCTTGACTCGCAACTCCGCATCCCGCTCGGTTCAAAGATGATTACCAGCGCGCAAGACGACGTGATGATCGTCGGTACGTCCGTCGCTCCGCCGGAACGACGCAAGGCCCTCGAACACGCGGGCGCAAAGGTGCTCATCGCTGATGGCCCGAACGGCCGCACCAACCCTCTTGCGCTGGTCGAATATCTCGCCAAAGAACGCTACTTGTCGCTGATGGTGGAAGCAGGCAGCAAGGTCAACTGGGCCATGCTCGACGGGCTTCTTGCTGACAAAGTATTTTTCTACTACGCGCCGAAGATCCTGGGCGGCCTGCAGAGTCTAACCGTCGTTGGCGGAAACGGTCGCATGCGCCGGGTAGATGCCATCCGCTTGCAGAACGTGCGCTTGCACCCAATTTCAACTGACGAGTTTGCGGTTGAAGCGTATCTGGTCAAAAACTAATCGAAGGCAAGTTGAATGTTTACCGGCATCATCGAACAGCTCGGTCGCGTCGTCGCTCTCGATAATCAGCAGACAGGCGCGCGACTTACAATCGAGTGCCCGGCTATCCTGCAAGACGCTACCATCGGCGCCAGCGTGGCAGTAAACGGAACCTGTCTTACCGCAGTCGAGCTAACGGCAGAGCACTTCTCAGCTGACCTCGCGCCGGAGACTTTGGCGCGGACCAACCTGGGCCAACTCCGCCCTGGCTCACCAGTGAATCTCGAACGCCCTCTCCGCGCGAATAGTCGGCTTGACGGGCACTTCGTGCTCGGTCACGTGGACGCTCTGGCCGAGATCACCCGCCTCGAAGATTTGGGCAACGATAATTGGTGGCTTGTTGTCCACGTGCCTCATAATTTGTCGCGTTACATCGTTAGCAAAGGTTCTCTCGCCGTCGATGGCATTAGTCTTACTGTCGCCCAAATTGAAGGTAACAACGTAAGCTTCACAGTAATCCCGCACACTTACTCACACACAACACTGCACGCGTACCGCCCCGGATCAATGGTCAACATCGAAGTCGACATCCTGGCAAAGCACTTGGAGAAACTTACAAACTCCGCACTCTGAACGGGCGGTGTTGCGAGAAACTGTGGTTTATTGGCTTTAAGATGCATAGGTCGACTATATTGATGCTTGTGCTCACCGCAAGCATGGGTCTATCGGTCAGCGCAGCGCCGGACGGTAACGCGGCAGCCGATAGCGGAATCAAGCTTGCCTGGGAAAACAAATGCTCAGACGCGATGCCCCTGCTAGATCAGGCCATGCGCGACACGACGCTCAAAGACGACGGGAAGCGGCCCGTAGCCTATGCCGGGGTTATGTGCTCGATGCGGCAGGGGGCGCAGATGGACGCTATGAGCTTCCTGGCATGGCTTCAACAGCATTACAGTAAGGACCCGGATGTGCTGTTTCTCGCAGTAAACGTTTTCTCTGAGCTCAGTGACCGTAACGCCAAAGAGCTTCAGTCCGCTGCGCCGGATTCTGTCCAGGTTGTTCAGTTGAATGCCGAAAACTTTGAACGTCATGGAGACTTTGCCAGCGCTATCGAAGAGTACAAAATTCTGCTCTCGCGTGAGCCAAAGAAGCCCGGCATTCATTACCGAGTTGGCGGACTGCTTCTTGAGTCCAGGGAGAAAGCAGGAAATCTCGAAGAAGCTCGCAAGCAGTTCGAAGCTGAGTTGAAGGTGAACCCGGACGCGCCCGGCGCGGAATACTACCTCGGTGAACTCGACCGCGAATCTGAAAAGTTGCCCGAGGCGATTGTCCATTACCAACGTGCAACAACGCTTCAACCCGAGTTCGCCGATGCTTACCTTGGTTGGGGCCGCAGCTTACTAGATCTCAATAAACGGCAAGAGGCAATCGTCCCTTTACAGAAGGCCGAAACACTCGCCCCCGAGAACCCGAACGTTCACTTTGCCCTAGGTACTGCCTTAGTGCGCTTAGGCAGGAAGGCCGATGCAGATCGGGAATTCGCTCTGCAGAAACAGCACGCGCAAAATCTAAACGATCGTGCCAAAGCTCTGCAAAAGAATGTCGACGGAGTTGTACCGAAGCGATGAGCTTTCGCCGAGTTCCCGGCCCGACTTTTTTCCTATTCCTCACTGTCTTGGTCGCCGCTTTGGCTTTGGCCTCTGCGGTTGGTTATCCGCAAAAGCCGCTACCCGAAGGTGAGCCGTCGACCCATGTTGCGGTTCGCTTTGAGAATGTCGCGACTCGGTCTAGCTTTCGCTACAAAACTAATAACGACTTATCTGAACGCAAGTACTTCGCACAAACTATCTGTGGCGGTGTCGCGATTTTTGACTTCGATGGCGACGGCAAGATGGACATCTTTCTCACCAATGGAGCCAAGCTGCCTGAACTGAAGAAGACGGGGCCGCAGTTCTACAACTGTCTGCTTCGCAACAAAGGAGACAACACCTTTGAAGATGTTACGGCAGCGGCCGGCCTTTTAGGTCAAGATCTGGGTTACAACTTAGGCGCTGCAGCCGGCGACTATGATAATGACGGTCGCGCTGATCTCTTCATCTGCGGTGCTGGCCGTAACGCCCTCTATCACAACGACGGTCTCGGCCACTTCAAGGACGTTACTGCGGCTTCCGGCATTACAATGCCGCCGGATACGCTTAGTGTTGGTGCGGCCTGGGTCGATTACGACGGTGACGGCTTGCTCGATTTGGTGGTGTCAAATTACACGACTTGGTCTCCCAAACTAGACAAGCGCTGCACCATCGGCGGGGTCGAATACTATTGCGACCCGCAAGCATATTACGACAACGTCGCTCCTCGGATTTATCACAACGAAGGGAACGGCCGCTTTACTGACGTTACCGTCAAGTCGGGGTTCTCGAAAGTTCCCGGCAAGGGCATGGGAATCTCCATCGCCGACTTCAACGAAGACGGCCGGCCAGACATATTTATAGCCAATGACACCGAAGCAAACAGTCTCTTTTTGAATAAAGGCGACGGAACCTTCGAGGAATCGGCCATCTCGATGGGAGTCGCCTACGACGAGAATGGCAAAACCGTTTCTTCTATGGGTAGTGACGCACGTGACTATGACAACGATGGGCACGTTGACCTGGTTTACAACGACCTTGTCGGGCAAACCTGGCAGTTATTCAAAAATCAGGTGGACTACTTCCGTTTCGTCTCGCCGCAAAGTCACATCAAGCAACTCAGCCTTGCTTTCTCCGGTTGGAGCATGGCGTGGATCGACTATGACAACGATGGCTGGAAAGATCTTTATTCCGCAAACGGCGATGTCGACAATGTTCTACCAAATGCCAAAGAACACGATACGCTCTTTCATAACATCGACGGGCATCGGTTTGAGGATGCCTCCGCATCCGTCGGTGCTGATTTTATGCGTCCCGGGTACCAGCGTGGCGCAGCTATCGGCGACCTGAACAACGATGGGTGGCCTGATTTAGTCGTCACGTCGCTGAACGATAGTCCACGAATTCTAATCAGTCATGCTCAGGACGCAATAAAGAACGCCTGGCTCTTGCTGGATCTGACCGGTACGTCCAGCAACCGTGATGCGATCGGAGCCAAAGTGAAGCTTACGACGGAGTCGGGCCAGCATTTATATAACCACGTCTCGCCGAGCGTCGGGTTTATATCAACCAGTGACAAGCGAGTTCATTTCGGTCTTGGTCTCGAAAGGACGGCCAAGACAATCGAGATTACATGGCCCCACGGCGGCGTCCAGATTCTAAAAGACGTAGCCTGCTGCCAGATTGTTCACGTTAAAGAGCCCACTGCAACTCCGCAACCCCCGGCGCCTCCACGGAAATAGTTGTAGACCGTGTATTTGCCTGCTATAAATAGGGTACAAGTTTTTTGTTTTGATTACTTTTCGTTGCCAAAGGGGCGTTTAGATATGAACAGTAGTGAAGGTGTTCGAAGTAACTGTTCTCGCTTGATTTCTCGGTGTTTGCTGGCGCTGTTACTTGCGGCGGGAACATCGTATGCACAAGAAGTGACCGCTAGCGCAAGCGGCGTTGTGACTGATCCAAGCGGTTCGCCGGTGCCCGAAGCTAAGGTTACTGCCAAAGACTTGGACCGTGGATCCACTTTCTCGGCTGTGACCAATCCTACAGGCTTTTATTCCATGCCTCGTTTGCCTATTGGAAGATATGAATTCCGAGCTGAGATTGCAGGCTTTAAGTCGGCCGTGCAGACCGGCATTCAACTTGAACTCAACACAGCGGCAAAGGTTGATTTCCCGTTGCAAGTAGGTGACGTGCAACAGGTCGTAGACGTTGCTGACGCGGCACCTCTGCTTCAAACTGAGAGCACGCAGTTAGGGACCATCATTGATGCGCGCACCAACACCCAATTGCCACTTGCAACCCGGAACTATGTCCAACTTACTCTCTTAACCGCCGGCGCCGTGACGCCCGATCCCAGCGGCTTCAAGGGCGGTCAAGCCACTTTTTACAGTGCCAGGCCGAACATCAATGGTAATCGCCAACAAACCAATAACTTCTTACTCGACGGCCTTGATAACAACCAGATCTCTGATAACGAAGTTGCGTACGCGCCTAGCCCCGACGCCATCGCTGAGTTCAACGAGATCACCTCGAATCCCAGCCCAGAGTTTGGTAACTTCATGGGCGGAATCACCAGCGTTTCCATCAAGGCCGGAACAAACAAATACCACGGCACCGCGTTCGAATTCTTCCGCAACGACAAGCTAAATGCTAACGAGTGGGCCAACAATTTCTCGGGTGGCCAGCGCCAAAAGCTGCGTTGGAATGAATTTGGCGGGACAATGGGCGGCCCCATAAAGAAAGACAAGCTGTTCTTTTTTGCCGACTATCAAGGGAGCCGGTTCGATCATCCTACCAGCACGGGCGCCACAACTCTCCTAACCGCGGCGGAACGGAAGGGTGATTTCTCGGCCTTCTTGCAGCAGCCAATTCCAATACAGCTTTACAACCCGTTCGCAACGACAACTTCCATCGTCAATGGTCAGACTGTTTATGCTCGCGCTCCGTTCCCCGGCAATCAAATTCCCACAACGCTCTTCAGCAGCGTGGCAACTAACATCATCAACTCGCCTTTATACCCCACGCCGACTTCTTCGGCCCTGAGAAACAACTTCATCACGGCGACGCGTGACTATGACAACTCGGACCAAGGAGACGGCCGAATGGATTGGAACGCTAGCGACAAAGATAGAGTCTTCGTCCGCTACTCACAAGTCGGCATTGACAATCCATCTTTCAACTCATTAGCTACTTCATACAATGCCGCTAACACCTTCAAGATCTACAATGGCGCGCTCGACTATACCCGCACCCTAACGCCTACACTGGTCAACGACGCTCGGATCGGCATCAATTATAACTACAACTTCACTGCCCAAAGCCCATCTGGCATCGGCAACTTGAATACTAAGTTCGGGCTTCCTGGTGTTCCCGGCGACATTCTTCCAGCACTTTGTCCTACGGGCGGTTATGTGGGTTGTATTGGTAACAGCAACAACATTCAGCTGTTTGCCGATACTGTCATCCAGTATGAGGACACGGCCATTTGGACTAAAGGAACACACACCTTAAAATTTGGTTTCCAAGGCTATCGGATTCGGTTGGACACCTTCTACTCCGGCAATAACGGTGCGGCTGGTAGCATTAACTTCAACGGCCAATACACGAACGCCGGTCTCAGCAGTACAGCAACTTTAGTGCCGGAAGCGGATTTTCTCTTGGGCCTTCCCAGCTCGGTAGGAGTCGGTACGAATGGGGGTACGTGGGGTCAACGCGGTAACACCTTCGCCGCCTTCGCGCAGGACACCTGGCGTGTTACTCCGAACCTGACCGTCAATATCGGCCTACGCTACGAACTGCACACCCCGTGGGTCGAAGTGAAAAATAGGCAGGCGAATTTCTCCCTGTTCAGTGGACAAGAGGTGCTTGCCGGTCAGTCCAGTCCTTATTTTGGGGACTCACGGGGCCTGTACAACCAGTACAACGGAATCTTTAATTATCAACCCCGTATAGGCTTGGCTTGGACGCCCGGGGGCGGTCGTACAGTGATCCGTGCTGCCTACTCGATTTCTTCTTACCTCGAAGGCACGGGCACGAACCTTCGCCTCACCCTCAACCCACCGTTCTCAACGGAAAAAACGGCCACATACACTCTGAAACTGTTCCCGGTTTTGCCCGGCTCCACGTTAGACCAAGGCTTCACAACTATCGCTTCGGCTAGCAATCCAGCTGCGGGCTCTAATCTGCACATCTGGGATCCGAACTTCCGTCCTGCTGTTGCCCAGAACTGGAATCTGGCAATCCAGCACGAGTTCACCAACTCGACAACCCTCCAAACAGCTTACGTCGGTCAGAAAAACGATCACCTAGTCGTGGCGCAGCCTTACTTCCAAAATATCCTCGGCCCGAACGGTACCGTCTTACCTGGACCTTATCTGTCTGGAAATCCGGCTTTGAAGTCCATCATTGGCCAAATCTCTGGAACCGAAACCAACGGCAACCAGGAATACGAAGCTCTTCAAGTCACCTTGCTGCAGCGTCTCGCCAAGGGCGTTTCGGGACAGCTTGCGTACACTTACTCCAAGTGCATGACGGACTCAACAGGATTTTATGGCGCTGGTGGAGCACAAGCTTCCGGCCAATCACCCTATATGCAGAACATCTATGATCGCCGGGCCGAGTGGGGCGAGTGCGGATATGATGCGACTCACGTCGTAAGCTCTTACTTCTCGTGGGACATCCCGATTGGCCGGAATCGCATGATCGGTCAGAATATGAACAAGCTGGCTGACGCTGTCGTTGGCGGATGGCAGGTCAATGGAATCCTTAGCTTCCACAACGGCTTCCCAATCACCATGTTTGTTTGGGACGATCCCTCTGGGACTGGTGCCCGCGGCGCTCGCGCAACCTGTCCGAAAGGAATACAGAAATACGGCGCGAGAAACGCCCCCGGGAACCTAGGCGGTGGTTATGAGTGGGTGGAGCCAACTGACTTTGTCGAGCCTTCTGCAGGTACGTTCGGCACCTGTGGTGTTAGCATTTATCGCGGGCCCGGCCTTGCGACCGCCGACCTCAGCGCTTCGAAGAAGTTCAACTTCAGCGAGAATCAAAATTTAGAGTTCAGAGCTGAATTTATCAACGCTCTGAACCACCCGATCCTCACTGCACCGAACCCCGTCGTGGGTACTACCGCTGGCTTCGTTCAAGGCTCAACCGGCGCACGTCAAATCCAGTTCGGACTGAAGTACAACTTCTAGTTCGCAACTTCTTACAACACAGAGGCCCTCATTATCCCTGAGGGCCATTTTATTTCACCCCTTCAACTCTTCCCGAATTTCTTCGGCAGCCTTTCGTGCTTCTACCAATGCGCCGGTAGGAAAACTGATCGCTCCCACCTTCGGATGTCCCCCGCCGCCATAACGCTCGCAGATAGTAGCCAAATTGTGACGCAACGGTTCCCGTACCCAAGGATTCGAACCTACCGACACCTTCGTCCGGAATGTCGACGTTGATACTGAAACCGTGTAAGCAGAGTCCGGAAACAAGTAATAAGGAATGAATTTGTTGTAACCCTCAATGCCCTGATTGACTAAGTCGAAATAGATCACGCCACGGTCGCAGGAACCTGAATTTCGAATTACGTCAATCGTCCGTAGATGACGCTGGTGTAGCCGCTGATACTCCGCTTGAATCTCCGGATCCGCCACGATCTTTTCCAGGCTGTCATACTGCATTGCGCGAATAATCTTATGCACCAGGTGCGATCCCCTGCTGCCCTCAATCACCAGCGTCAGCTTCATCGCTGGGGCATTCATCTCCACGGCCGCCTGCGCACTCTCATACAGCGCGCCATCGACAACGTCCGCCCACTTCACCAGTTCGTCTAACTCGGGCGCTTCAAAATTCCATCGCTCGCGCGCCATGGTCGAAATGTACTTCGTACATGATCGATAACTTGGGTCAAATAACTTCTGCCCCGAGCAATCGTGCCGGAAATGCTCTGCATCTTCCGGGCTCAGAAACGCGCTCTGGTGATGGTCAAACCACCAGGTTACTTTCGGATTCGTCGAATACTTAAAATCGACAATCGCATTCGCGTCGCCATCAAAAAGGCCGTCTTCGAACAGCTGGTCCGCCCTGTGCGCAAGACCCGTATACTCGAATTCCGCCCCGGGATAAAACTTCTCCTGTAAAAACCGTGTTACGAAGGCGGCCGATGCCGAACCGTCGAAACAATGGTCATGATACAGGACTCTCACCTTCATCAAAAAGACAGTTCTCCGAAAACCTTTAAGCTTGCCTGACCCTCCCGCAAATTGCAAGCGGTCGGCGATAATAAGTCGTAGTTCGTTTGGTAAGTGCGTTAACTCGCCCTTCGTCGTTAGCCGCAGTTCACGTCTTGCGTCCCGGGCATTGCGCGCCGGGATTGGACAACGTTATTGTAGGATTTACCCCGTTTATTCACGATCTACTTGGATCCATGCTCAAAAACCATGCTCAAAACTAAAGATGAACGCCAAACCGACCTGAACCCCCAGGAGACTTCGGAATGGCTCGAAGCCCTGGAACAGGTCGTAGATGAGGCTGGCCCCGACCGCGCCGCCTATCTGCTGGAAATGGTTATCGAACGTGCCGCCAACTTCGGCGTGCCCACTCCCCAGAAGCGCACCACGCCGTATCTCAACACCATACCTGTTCATGAAGAGGTGCCCTACCCAGGCGATCGTCCCCTCGAACGTCGCATTAAAAGCCTGGTGCGCTGGAACGCGGCCGCTATGGTTGCGCGCGCCAACAAGTACGATCCCAATATCGGCGGCCACATCTCCACCTTCGCCTCACTCGCCACGTTAACTGAGGTGGGCTTCAACCACTTCTTCCGCGGTAGCTACGGCGATCAGCCCGGCGACATGCTCTACTATCAGGGCCACGCCTCTCCTGGCATGTACAGCCGCGCCTTCATGGAAGGCCGCCTTAACGAAAAACATCTCCACAACTTTCGCCACGAGCTTCGCGATCACCCCGGCCTCTCGTCCTACCCGCACCCGTGGCTGATGCCCGACTTCTGGCAGTTCCCCACCGTGTCTATGGGCCTCGGCCCCATCAACGCCATCTACCACGCGCGGTTCCTGCGTTACATGGAAAATCGTGGACTCCTGCCCAAGACCGACCGAAAAGTGTACGCTTTCCTCGGCGACGGCGAGACCGATGAGCCCGAGTCGCTCGGCGCCTTGACCGTTGCATCCCGCGAAAAGCTCGACAACCTGATCTTCATCGTCAATTGCAATCTGCAACGCCTCGACGGCCCGGTGCGCGGCAACGGCAACATTATTCAGGAACTCGAAGGCTCGTTCCGCGGCGCAGGCTGGAACGTGATCAAGGTCCTCTGGGGCGCCGATTGGGACGACCTTTTTGCTCGCGATCAAAGCGGCCTTCTGCTAAAGCGAATGGAAGAGTGCGTTGACGGCGAGTTTCAAAACTTCAAGGCTCGTGGCGGTGCCTACGTTCGCAAAGAGTTTTTTGGAAAATATCCCGAACTACTGGCGCTTGTCGAAGACAAAACTGACGAGCAACTCAGCCGCTTACGTCGCGGCGGTCACGATCCCGTCAAGGTCTACAACGCTTTCAAGCGTGCAACCGAGCACAAAGGCCAGCCCACCGTCATCCTTGCCAAAACCATCAAAGGCTACGGCCTGGGCGAGGCCGGCGAAGGCAAAAACATCAGCCACAACCAGAAAAAATTGAATGAAGAAGAGATGGCCTATGTCTCCACTCGCTTCGACCTCAATTTTTCGAAGGAAGTTGTCTTGTCTATCTCGCTTGTCCGACCGCCCGACGATAGCCCTGAGATTCAATACATCAAACAGCGTCGTGAAGCCCTCGGTGGCCAAATTCCGAATCGCATCACGCGTAAAATTACGCTCGAAGCTCCATCCCTCGAGATCTTCCACGAGTCCATCGCCGGCTCTCGCGGTCGTGAAGCTTCCACCACTAGTGCTTTCGTGGCGATCCTGAAATCGCTTCTCAAGGTTCCCGAACTCGGCAAGCACGTTGTGCCGATCATCCCTGACGAAGCTCGCACCTTCGGTATGGAATCCATGTTCCGTGAGCGCGGCATCTACGCTAGCGGCGGCCAGCTCTACAAGCCTGTTGATAGCGACGTCCTCATGTACTACAAGGAAGCCGCCGATGGGCAGATCCTGGAAGAGGGCATCACCGAAGCCGGCTCTCTCGCTTCTTTTACCGCCGCCGGTACCGCCTACGCCAACCTCGGCGTGCCCATGATTCCGTTCTTCATCTACTACTCGATGTTCGGCTTCCAGCGTGTCGGCGACATGATCTGGGCCTTCGCTGATTCGCGCGGCAAGGGCTTTTTGATTGGTGGCACCGCAGGCCGCACTACGCTGCTCGGCGAAGGTCTGCAGCATCAGGACGGCCACAGCCAGGTTCTCGCCAGCACCGTTCCCACTTGCATCAGCTACGACCCTGCGTACGCTTACGAAATCGCCGTTATCATTCAAGACGGCATCCGACGCATGTATCAGGAGAACGAAGATCGTTTCTACTACCTGACCGTCTGCAATGAGAACTATGCTCAACCCGCCATGCCCGAAACGCCCTCTGCTGAGGCGGTTCGTGAAGGCATCTTGCGGGGCATGTATCTATACAAGAAGTCCGAACAAGGCCCTGCACAAGTAACTCTCTTCGGTAGCGGTCCCATCCTGAATGAGGTCATCAAAGCGCAGCAGTTACTCGCTGAAAAGTATGGCGTTGGCGCGGATGTCTGGAGCGTCACCAGCTACAACGAACTCCGCCGCGACGCTCTCGCCACCGAACGTTGGAATCGCCTTCACCCAGGCGAGCCCGAGCGCAAGCCCTACCTGCTTCAGACACTCGGCAACATCGAGATGCCCATCATCGCCGCGACAGACTACATGAAGGTTGTCGCCGATCAGATCACCCCGTGGCTTCCTGGCCGCCTCACTGCGCTCGGTACCGACGGCTTCGGTCGCAGTGACAATCGCGAACATCTTCGCAGCCACTTTGAAGTAGATGCCTCGAACATTGCTGCCACAGCCCTGTCGCGGCTGTCTCGGTGGGGCCGCTACGATCCGCAGCAAGCTCGTCAGGCTATCGCCGACCTCGGTATCAACCCCGAGCGTCTCGATCCCGCATTCGCATAACCAATGCGGCCTCACACCTACGCACTGCAACTAACTTGGACCGGTAACCGCGGCAACGGCACGACCACTTACTCGAGTTACTCCCGTGATTACGACATCACGGCAGACGGCCGGCCGGTCCTTCCAGGTTCGAGCGATCCTAGTTTCCGCGGCGATCCAGCCCGCTATAACCCCGAGCAGTTCTTAGTGGCCGCGGTGTCTTCCTGCCATATGCTGTCTTACTTGCACCTCTGCGCAGTCAGCCAAGTTGTGGTTGTCAGTTATGTTGATGACGCAACGGGTTCAATGCAACTAGCAAGGGACGGTTCCGGCCGTTTTCTCGAAGTCATCTTGAATCCCACCGTCACCATATCCGCCGGGGATCAACAAAAGGCTCTAACCCTCCACCACGACGCCCACGAAAAATGTTTTATCGCTAATTCTGTTAACTTTCCCGTTAACGTTCACCCAACTATCCAGCAGGCTAAAGCGGGCGACTGATCCAATAGATTAAACGTGATATAAGATACGCTCTACGCGTGAGTCGTCCCGCCGTCAACATAATTCTCTTACGGTCCTCCCAAAGTCCATGAAGTTACAGAACTAAGTTGGCCGTTGGCAGTACTCGATTTCCTTACTTTCGACATTAGTTTCGCCCGCTTTCAACTACTCTGATAGGGGTATCCGGCTATACTCTCGCCGTAATACGTCTATTACAAAGGACTTTAAAAGTAAGATGATTCATCGGCACGTTCTTCTCTCTGCGTTCACAGCTTTGACGCTCTCTCTATCGTCAGTCCGAGCGGCCAGTTTCACGTTTCAGAAAGGCGACATTGTCGCCGGCATCGGTTCCGGCCAGTACAAGGTCTTCGATCCTTCGGGAACCTTACTAACAACTCTCAACACTACGTCCGGAGCTAACGAAGATACAGGCGGCGCGTTTTCCCCGACTACTGGAAATTTGTTTGTAACGAACTTCTCACAACAGAGCGTTTCAGAGTTCAATAGCAACGGTAACCTGGTCACCGCTAAGTTCGGCAGTGGATTTAATGCAGATCCTGAATCCATCACCTTTAATAAGGCTGGCAACGTTTTCGTCGGGCAAGCAGACGGAAGTCATCAAGTCCTCGAGTTTGATCAGACGGGTAAGTTGCTCAACACCTTTTCGCCTACACCACAAGACCGCGGAACAGACTGGATCGATCTAGCCACGGATGGCAAAACACTGTTTTACACATCAGAGGGTAGCTCGATCTTACGGTATGACATTTCAACCAAAACCCAGCTTTCTAACTTCGCTGATAATTTGCCCGGATCGAACGCATTTGCGTTAAGAATTCTGCCGAACGGCGACATCTTAGTAGCTGATACGTCAGTAGCTGTTCTCTTCGGCACGGATGGAAAGGTGATCCGCACTTACACCGCGCCTGGTGCGTCAACCTTATTTGCTCTCAACATTCTCCCAGATGGAAAATCCTTTCTTACCGGTAATCTAGATGGCACCGGTGAAATCTTTCAATTCAACATCGCGACGGGAGCACTGGAAAAAACCATCTTTCCGAGCCCCAATGTGGATTTAGCAGGACTTATCGTGTATGGCGAGATCGGCATCGCACCGCCTCCCCCACCACCTCCAACCGGCACTCCGGAACCCGGCGCAATGGCGCTTGTTGGAGCCGGTTTAATCGGGCTAGTGGCAATGTGCAACAAACTTCGACCTTCATTCGCAAGATAGGGTTTTCTTTACACCTGTGACCCAGCGCGGAGGTCAAACCACCTCCGCCCGAATTGCGAGTGTTTCGACCTATCCGACTCGCGAATCGGCTCAACCGCATTACCCGGCAAGGTTCGGCAGCAGTTGCTGCCTACTCATCATCGGGGTCAGTCTGAGGCCGACGGTCGTTTATGAAGAAATGCGCGTCCTTCGGGGCAGCAATGGTTTTGAATTGGCGCGGTGGCTTGCTGAAATCGAAGAACAATGCCAAGTCGTTATTTGCACGCGCATCGGCAAAGTGAAGAACACCTTGACGCACTGCGAAATTACCCTCGATAAAACGAAGAACCGAGCCAAAGTCATGCCTGACGTTGTTGATGTAGTGGTTGGGCGTGTAGGCCGAGATAACAACCAGCGGTACCCGAAATCCTAATTGGTAACCGCCTTGTGGATACGGAAGTTTTGCCGGCCCGACGTGATCGTACCAGCCGCCCCAGTCATCCCACGTCAGAATAACTGCCGTATCTTTCCAATAACCGGCTCCACCATCGCAAGTCGAACTTCTGCCGATTGCGTTCACGATTGAAGCTACCCACGAAGGCCCACCACCATCGTTTCCATTGGCATGGTCAGAGTTTGCACCAGTCGGGATTACCCAACTTAAATTCGGCAGGCGGCAGTTGCCTATATCGGTCAGTACGTCCGCCGGATTCAGATCGACATTCTTTTCCCACAGCTTACCTTCACAAACGCCACCGGGACCGCTCGATTCGCAGATATGTTGAATCGCGTCAGGTGCGGTCCAGATAGAACCGGCACTAGGGGTGTAATAGCGCCAAGTCACGTCGGACGGCAGGACATCCGGAATGGTTTGATGCTCAAAACAAGGGTAAACGCGATCGACCGGGTTCTCAATGCCTGCAGAATTAACCAACTGCACAGTTGTGTTGGCTGCAGCTATACAGCCCGCGACCGCATACGTCCCTGCGATGCCCGTATTGCTCATGTTTTCGGCGGCAAAAATGCCCGCAGCATCGTCTGCCGCGCTGGGCGCCGATGTACCGCCAAAGATATACTGATGTGCCGGGAAGCTGGGCCCCTGGTTGGTCTGAAACATATAATTTGCCCATCCGTATTGTGTCGCCATTTCCAAGTACGGATTCAGCACACCCTTCGAGTTATCGACGTACTTGTATTGCGGTTGCGGCGGGCAAGTGCCACCGCATGCAACGTTGATGGCGCCGTCCATCTTGCACTCGCCCGAGCGAGGATCGGCATCGCACATAGCAGTAAATCCGCTATGCGCGTGGTTTAAGTCGTAAGTATTGGCTAACGGAATCGGCGTAGGATTCGTGAATCCTGTAGCCGATCTCAAATTGGCCCAATGGTCAGTCTGGAGGTTGTACAACGACGTTTCCGGAGCCGTACTGCAAGACGCGGCCGTACCATACGGCAGGGAACACAGGCCGTAAAAAAGATTGTCAGGAGTTCTATTCTCCTGAAAAATTACAACAACATGTTTGAACGGAGAAGTACGCGGACCCGGTACATAGCCTGTTCCTTGCGCATGCATCATCGGCATTACTGCGCAGGTCGAGAGAAGTGTCAAAAACATGGATCTCATTCTAAATTCCTTAGCGACGAACGGATCGCTGTTTCGCTCCAGAGAAGGGCTACGAAGAAATTGGTATAGCCCATTGTAGAGAGCCCATTTCCCACGCTCTACTCGTAGTTTCCAGCCCGATAAATGCTTTGAGGCGAGCTTTCACTCATGAAGGCCCGAAATCGCTTCCACCAGCAACGCAGTCCCATACGCAAGTACTTCCGTTACTCCTTGCAGCACTTCGTTGGCGTCGTAACGCATTCCGATAACTGCATTCGCTCCCATCTCGCCCGCATGCTGCAGCATCAGTTCGAAAGCTTCTTCCCGAGTCTTCTCGCAGAGGTTGGTGAAAAGCGAGATGTTGCCCCCCACGATTGTTTGCAATGAGCCGCCGATCGTCCCGAATATCGAGCGCGAACAAACGGTAATTCCGCGTACTACTCCAAGATTCCGCTTCACCGTAAAGCCGTGAAGCTCAAATGCTGTCGTGACCATCGTTTTCTGAACCATCTGGATACTGTACGACCTCTCGGTGCCGGTCTGCTGTAGCTTCTTCGAATCAAGCTGCTATATGATCTAGAGTCGCTTCGATTCTCAACAGGAGACTCAGTCCCGATGTGCAACCATGCCCATTCTAGTGCCGGCCACTATCCTTCAAATCACGAGCATACTCATCCCAGCCATTCCCATCAAGGTCGCCGCGACTTCCTCCGACTCCTATTAGCGGGTCCGCTCGCCAGCGCTTCTGTTTTGGAAGTTGCGTTTTATCGCGCCGCATGGGCACGGAGCGCTGCACCCTCTTCAAGCAACCAGCTCTTCGATATTGAAAAGGTAGCCGACGACGTCTATTTCGCTCGGGCTCGGGCACAGGCTCTCATTAATGCCAATGCCGCTATTTTCGTAAATGCGAATGATGTGCTGGTCGTCGACGCCCACTCAAAGCCCTCAGCCGCTGCTTCTCTCGTCGCCCAAATCAAGCGAGAAGTCACCGCTAAGCCGGTTCGTTACGTAGTGAATTCTCACTTTCATTGGGACCATACGCAAGGCAATCAAGCCTACCGTGCTGCCAATGGCGAAATCGACTTTATCGCCAGCAAGACCACCAAGCAACTGATGACCGATTTGTCACAAACACGCCTCAAAGAATCCTTGTCGCAGGTGCCCCAACAAATCGATGCTCTGAAAGTGCGCGCCGCTAGGGCGACTTTAGCCGCTGAGAAGGATTTCTGCCACGAGCAAATTCGCCAGCTTGTGGCTTATCAGACTGAGATGCAGAATTTTGACCTCCAGCTGCCGAGCATCACTTTCGATGATTCGTATGTACTCAAGGACAAGAGTCACGAGTTACATATCGAGTTCCATGGCCACGCGCACACTGCTGGGGACGTCATCGTCTTCTGTCCACAGAGCCGTGCCGTCGCAACCGGCGATATGATTCACGGACTCTTTCCCTTCATCTTCGATGCCTTTCCAAAGTCTTGGCCGCGAACCATAGACTCCGTTGCACGGCGTGATTTCAATCATGTTTTGCCTGGCCACGGACCTCTCCATGTGAACCGCCAGCCGATGACCAACTTGCGCAACTACATCGAGGAACTCACTGCCCGCGTTGAGCAGGGAAAAAACTCTGGCCAGTCCATAGCTGACTTACAGAAAACAATTACAGTGGCATCTTTGAAGTCAATGCAGTCGAACGGATATGCTAAGTTCCTCGCCGACAATTCCTATAAGTTCACGCCAAACTTCGGGTCAGCTCCGCCTTTGCAGGAGGGCGTCAAAACCAACGTCTCGGAAATTTATCGGAATCTCGCCCGCGTTTAGCAATCTCACGGGCCCAGCACTTCCGCCTACGCGCTCAAATACCGGCGTACCATGCGTAGCCGCCTTCTGGAGACGCCGAGCCCAAACCCTTACCGACGGATTTCAGGCTATCAGTGACGGTGAGACTGGTGATGTACTTGACACTTTTATAGCCGAGTTGCCGCGGAACCCGCAGTCGAAGTGGCCCACCGAATCCAACCGGAAGCTCACCGCCATTCATTCCGTAGGTAACCAGAGTCTGAGGGTGCATTGCATCAGCCATGTCGATGCTCTCCCACCAGTCGCTTTGAATCGAACGATAGATCACGTATCGAGCGTGCGGCATTGTTCCCACAACGCCCAGAATGTGCGATAGCGGAACGCCGATCCATTCCGCAATGTAAGACCAACCCTCCTCACACGCAAGATGGGTGATCTGGCTGCTATGAGGAAAGCTCCGCAGTTCAGCCAGCGAGAACGAAGCCGGTCGGGCAACCATGCCATCCACAGGAAGACGCCAGTCAACGAACCGCGCTCCCTGCAGCCGTGTGAACGCATCCCCTAACGGGCCTACTTCATTGGCAAACGGAGTTTTCGAGATCTGGCTGGACGCGAATTCTCGAGCCAAAGAGTGGCGAGTCAATAAGCGCTGGGCAGCATAAGTCAACGTTTCGCCCATGCCGTAGAGAACCCCTGCGTCCGGTGGAATCAGTCCGTAGCGCTGCCCAAGGCTCGACGCGACCACTAGCCCCGACGCGCCTGCTAATCGCCGCAAAGCCGGTCGTGATTAACTTTCGTCGCGAGAACTTGCTCATAATTGCTCCATGTGTGTATAAGAACGGCCAGTGATCATCGCTCGCATACGGTTCTTGAACCCGCTGCGGCAAACCATAACAACATGGATCACCAGAAAGCCGGCAAGAAGTATCGAATCAAAAAAGTGAATTGTACGGGCCGATTGCTGGCCGCCCAAAACAGTGACGATGGCCGGAAATGCGGAAGCGATGGCCGGTGACATGGCTAGACCCGTCCAAATCACCAACGGGAACAGAACAAAGATAACCAACAAATACATGAGCCGCTGCAGCACGTTGTACGACTTGTTCCCTGCCTCACTCCTCACTCTGAAACGTAGATGTCCGGCTATGACGCTCGAGACCGCCTGCCACCGCAAATCCCCCCGACCGGGCAGCAAGCTCCCCTTGAAATGGCCTTTGACCAATCCAAAGGTCACGTAAAGCAAGCCTGTTATTACGACCACCCAGGCGGCTTCGAAATGAAGGTACCGGCTCCAACCGTTCTGGTCAGGAAGCACGTATCCGTAGCCGGTCGGAACGGTTGCTCTGGAGGCCGGTATCGGTATTCTGAAGAGCGGAGTAGTCATAACGTTCCCTGCCTCGCCCCAATAGAACCGAGGGTGAGAAACGACAATCTCAACTCCGCTCACAAGCAGGGCCAGAAAGCACACCGTCGTGATCCAATGAGTGACGCGAACCACCGCAGAGTGCCTCGACTGAAGTGTTGTCGCCGGCTCAACCGACGCAGAAGTGGGGACCCAAACGGTATCGGCCATTGGCGAAAGTGTAGCAATCTTTTCAGCCTCGCTCCTTTGATATGCTGATCGCTCGGTACGAACGGGAGCGGCCATGGCGGAAACGCAGCCTTCGATTCCTTAATTGATTCGGCTTACGATCCGCAAGCGGAGGCGAGGATGTCGAAAAAGTTCTGGAGCACCGCCTCAGCGCTCCTTAAAAGACCAATGTTGCCGAGAAAGTGCACCGCGAAGTTCTCAGCGACCGGCGTGTATAAGCGAATTAGTTCGAACCTGCAAAAAGTTCCATCCTCGACACACAAGGCCGTATGTTGTGAAAGCGCCTAACGCAAATACAACCAGCAGAAGGATTGAGAAGACCGACCGCAAACTCCGCCAAGCGTTTCTCCCGCGCATCGCAGAGCCAAGCGCATTCCGCACCAGCGCCAGAGCGAGCGCAATAGCAAGACACGTCCATCCGACTCCCGATAGAGAGGCTTGCCCGCTGACGAGGCCGGCAAGAATCAGCAGCAGTCCTATCACAATCAGCAACGACTGCCAGTAGCGCCCGAGAATGGTCCCCGCCGATCGCGGGATCGATAGTTCAACGACACCCCAGAACGCTCTACCGAGATTCGTAATCCATGCCGCTTGCCCCGATAGCCGCGTGTTCGCAGCGATGCCTTCCAACATACGTCCCATGATTTCGGTACTGCGTGCGAGTGAAGCGACCATCCTGGTTGGGTTCATTTGTTCCGGAATGATAGACATCCAAGTCTGCATGAAATCCTGGTGCGCTGTTCGCGACAGAGGTGGCGGGGCTGGCACAACAGCCTTGATCACGTTTTCCACATTCGCATCTGTCAGTCTGCTTTGCGGCCCGTTAGAGACGGCCTGCTTCAAAGCAATCTCGCGAAGCTTTTCATCAGCCCCGAACTGCCGCAGTATTTCGTTGTGAGCTTCATCAATCAGCTGATCCCGAAGTCCCGGCGAGTATGGCAGCAAAGCGGTAATAATTCGCTCTGCCGCGTCCAATCGTCCCCAAAGCAGGTCGCTCACCCGCCAATCCTCTTCGAGAAAAGCACCAAAATGGTGGAGCAGTAGACCTTTGAGTTTCGCCCGGCGTTGATCGACCGAGCTCATCAATGAAGGCGCATCTTCCGGACAGATTCGGACAATATCGACCTCGTCTGACTCTGTAACGTCCGTACCAAACGTCATCGGAAATTGAATTGCATCGAAGTGATCGAAGCAGAAGTAGTAGTGTCTTGCAATCTCACCAGCTCCGTCCGCCGCGAAGACTTCCCCAACACCGGCGTGTATGCCCGCAAGAAAGCTCGCGAGCATGTCCCTCAAACTATTTCCCATCTCTCTCAGGCTGGTGAGCAGAATGGGATTTTCCACAAGTAACTTCCGCGCTCGCTCGTCATAAAGCGCTTCGATATCCGACGGTTCTTTGGGATCTCGTTTGACCGGCTCTGTCGTCCGACTTCGTGCGCCCGCTTTCGGGCTATTCATGATCTGCGCTAGAAATCCAACCAAGTCCTCACGTTTAGGGAGCCTCGAGCGCACAATTGTGGCCGGATCTTCGACTCGTTTCCTGAGTGCCACTTCTGGTGTGTCTGCGTCCGGCGGCTCCAGAGTATCCAGCAGCGCGGTTAAAATCCGCCGTAAGACGGCGGCTTGACGCGCCAGCTGCGAGCGCACCGCACGGACGTTCTCAGGCATTTGAAGCAACGGCTCCTTAGCGCCAAGCCCGAACGCGAGCACCTGCTCAGCTTCCTTGAAGGAAGGATGCTCTGGGTCGAGCGTTAGCCCATACAAAGCATCAAGCTTCCGAAGCACAAGGCGTAAACGCCGCACCCGATAGGGCAGATCGAAATCGGTTAGGAATTGCTGAAGGTCCGAGTCCGCGTTCTCCTGGGTAGCTCGCATCCTGGCATCAACACCGTAGACAGTTTCCCTCCAGGCTCGGATCACAGACCGCAACGCCAAAAAATAAGCTGAGGTCTCCTCGATAGCCGACATGCGCGCGACCATCGTCGCCAATTGGTCGGTCACATCCGTCGCCCGCAACTGGTAATACGGTTGGAAGCAGTCGCTACCCTCAAAGTGAATCTCTGGAGCCCAGCCCTCCGGAGCGCGGCACGGGTGAGCCGACCGCTGCACGCGAAACTCAGCTTGCGAAACGGCCTTAGCCACCTTCGCCGCCACGCGGTTGCGCTCTAGAACCCGCATCAGGTCTGTCCGTATACTTTGGTACCCGGGAATCGTAATGAGCGCCGCGACGCTGTTCTCGATCGCGTTCGGCTTCACTGAACGATCAGGTTGCTCTTCCGGATGGTCAGGACTCGGCTCAACATACAACAGCTTGCGCTCTACCGGCACTTCCGCTTGCCGTGCAAGCAGAGCGTCAACTGCATAACTGAACGGTGCGTTGTTCAAATAACCGCCATCACCGAACGGACGCTCAGGAAACGGCGTAGCTGTAGGCAGTACGCCGTCCAGATAGTTCGTGAAGAACTTCTTCCAGCGTGCCGAGCCCGACTTACAGTAATCGAACTTTGCCGGATAGATACTCCCCGTCTTAATGAAGCTATCGATGTTACAAAGCTGCATCGGCTCAAAGGCGAACGGAAACGACGACGTGCACCGCGCAGCGAAGGCTAGGAACGGATTGTTATCTGCCTGGAAATCATTCCTCTCATTCTGCCTGTAACGGAACTGGAATACATTTCGGTGCCTGCGTTCGAAAACAACGTTGTCGAACAGCTGTATCGGTACCGCTATGCCGTCGATGTCCGTCGTGGTCGCAAATAAATCGATATCTTCAGCGAGCGGCGAATCCGCAACATCTCGTGACGGGTCGACGCGGTTACCCGTATCCATTCCATCAAAGGCCCGAAGCAGTTCGACGTACATTCGGCGACTATTAAGTAATGAGGTCGTGTCTGCCGGTCTCGGCCCGACGTTCTTATACGATCGGGCATCATTGAGCAGCATTTCAATGTCACCCTGCTCAAACCAAAGCTGCTGAATTTGCGACAAATCGCTATTATTAGCGAGCGCTTTCGCAAGGAAGATTCCATTGATTCCTCCCGCAGACGTTCCAGAGATAATATCCACCTGGAACTTAGTCCGGATCACGCTGTCTGGATCGGTCCCATCCGTCGGTATCACCCCACGCTCCAGGACAGAGGCCAACTTACGATACGCGTTCTCGCTTCCGACCTCGGGCAACGGCTGCCCTGACGTCGAGCGCACTAGCCTCAGCAGTTCTTGCACCACGCCGTTGATGTAGACCGCTAGAGAGACTCCACCGTAGAGAACGATGGCAAATCGAATTTCCTGAGTATGCTGTTCACCTTCGCGCATTGAGAAACACCCCTGGTCTCTGATAGATCAGCGATGTTTCCGAACGCACTTCGCTTCCGGTACAGAGAGAAATTAAAGAGACGCGAGTATATCAGAAGCTTAAAGCTGCCGGAAGAACCGGTGAATAGCTCAACTTTTAGTCACCGAACGGGTTCTGGTCTGGACGCCAGTTCCCATCGGCCGATCCGTAAGGACTCGCAACAACCACGACATAACCGTCGGGGTCACGCATCCAACACTCCCAATGGTTCGGACCACCGTTCCCATCAGGCGGATTTCGATGCCGGGGTATGACAATCTCAACGGCCATCACAATCGAGCGCTGTACCACCGCCTCGAAGTCGTCAACCTCAAACCACAGTAAGACGCCGTTTCCATATGGTTTGTCATTGCGGTCGCCTATCGGGCCGTGACCGTGTTCGACTTCGAAGCTGTGCAATTGAAGAATGAGTTGCCCATTTGACACCAACTGCTCATAGGCGGAGCCTCCATGATTGCTATGGCACCCGAGCAGGCGCTGGTACCATCGGCTGCTTGCTTCAACATCGCTAACCGCGATCAGAGGTTGAGGACGCATTCGAAGAGCGTACCAGGTTTTTGAAGTGCTCAACTGGATAGAAGCCCAAGCCTTCGGTATGGTCGACCATCGGTGACGGTGGTCTCTTCTCCAGGTTGTCGACATAGCCATGAACCCAGACCATCAAGACCGCGGTCTGGGCAAGGCCACAGGCACAGTAAATCATTGAGCACCTCAGATCTACCGCTTCCATAAGAGCCTATGTGAGCCTTATCGCAAACTGCGAGGCGCACCGTTTGTACTCACAACACGGTATTCAGCCCACCGCACCAGCTTCCGTCGGACTGTCTTTTATCATTTGATGAGCGGAGCCCGGGCATCTAGCTGGCGAACCATTCAAGAATGATGGCGGCCGGTACAGTCCTCGCCTGTACACATGAAGCACTAATCCGTCGGGCCGCCCCACAAACCTTTCTAGGTGGCGCTTGCCCGGGACCGGGATCGCTCCGTAGATGAAGCGAGTACCCTTCTCAATGAGCTTTGAAGGAATTCGGGGAAAGAGTTTTAGCTTAGGACTGAGTGTGTGCAAGAAATGACAGCTTTCTTGCCTCAACGCTGATTGAGTATTGGCTATGATCGATGGATTCGCGCCTCAACACGACTATGCCCGCAAATATTCACCGACAGGCACGGTCCATCGAAAAGATTTTCAGTGATGACTACTCTTTCTCCATTCCGCTTTATCAGCGACCCTATTCCTGGACGGATGAAAACACACGGGAACTGCTGCTAGATCTCCTAAATGCAACTCCTTCCGCCGGAGAAGAGGCGAGCACGGATCCATACTTCCTCGGGAGCATCGTCCTGATAAAGGGAGACCTGCCGTATTCCGAAATCATTGATGGTCAACAACGTTTGACGACTCTGACGATGCTCCTTGCAGCGCTTCGTCATACCTGTCGACGAAAGCGATGGCGGACCAAGTGACGCAATACAATTCTATGCCCCTGGAAATTCAATCACCGGCCGATCAGACCGATTTCGTCTGACGTTGCGCCAGCAAGACGCACAGCTCTTTCAACAATACGTTCAGAAGTAAGGTGGAATCGCTCTCCTGCAGGCCGAAACGGCACCTGTACTGGCTGATACGCGTAAGCGAATTCGTACAAACACTCTGCTGCTAGTAGGTGAGCTAACGAATCGTACTGAGGAAGAAAGGCAACGGCTTGCGCGATTTGTCGTCAACAACTGCTACTTAGTTGTTGTCTCTACGCCGAGCTTCGACTCAGCGCACAGGATATTTAGCATTCTGAACGATCGCGGCCTCAACCTCAGTACGGCAGACATTCTAAAAGCGGATCTCATCGGGTTGCTGCTCGAGCATGACCGCCCCAAGTACGCACGTGAGTGGGAAGACCTGGAGGAACGGCTTGGTACGGACCGATTTAATCAGCTGTTCGCGCATATTCGTATGATCTACCGTCGAACAAAACTTCAGAATTTACTGACGGAATTTAGGGAACAGATTATTAAGAAAGAAGTACCGACTACTTTAACTGCCGAGCAGCGCGGTGTAGCTGCCAGAAAATTCCTTGAGCACAAGCTCTCTCCCTATGGAGCCGCCTTTGAACGAATAGCGACCGCTTCTTACCAGAGTACCGTCGGTGCTGATCGCCTGAATGAACTCTTCCGCTGGCTCACGATCATCGACAATGCTGATTGGGTGCCATCCGCAATTGCTTATTTCGTCAAACTTGCGTCCGATCAGCCAGCCCTCGAACGCTACTTGGCTGACCTGGAACGACTCGCGGCAAGCTTTTTGATTCGTCGTACAAATGTAAATCGAAGAATAGAGCGTTATACTCACCTTCTTGGCGCAATCGAAGCCGAGGAAGACCTTTACATCTCGACGAGTCCATTACAGCTGGACACACAGGACAAAACGGAAGTCGTAACGGCTCTAAATGGTGACGTCTATGACATGAATGTACGCGCGCGCTCGTACATTCTGGTGCGACTAGATCCCCAGCTCAGCGCCGATCCCGCGTACTTCAACCGCAATTTAAACCCGATCGTAGAGCACGTCTTGCCTCAGAATCCAAAAACAGCTAGGATCTGGTGCTCGACGTTTACACCGGACGATCGAGAACTCCTAACAAATAAGATCGGAAATTTAGTACTGCTGACCAGGAACAAGAATAGTGAGGCGAGCAACTACGAATTTGCGAAAAAGCGCGATACCTACTTCACGGGACAGAATGGTGTTACAAATTATTCTCTGACTGTCTCCGTCCTGGCGCATAAGGAGAATTGGACACCGGAGATCGTTCGTGATAGGCAGAAAATGCTGATCTCCAAACTAAGTACATTATGGCGCCTTGCATGAGGATAATGAATCCAGTCGCGATCAAAGGATTATTCCGCTGGCCTTCAATATTCTACGCGAGCCATGCAAAACAGCTATGGGTGCCTATTTGCGCCTGAGTAGATCAAACGCTGCATATTCGCTTCGAGTGGTCCGTGCTCCCACGGTTGCGTCGGACAGCTTGCGCACTGCCCGCTCGAAGTTCCGATGACAGATTTTCGAATTTTTTCTTCTCCTACATTTCACTCGACTTAACCCCGGCCGGCGCCTCCGCCAAGTTCGTTTTCGCCCTTCGCCATGCTAGCGTCAAACCGGATTTCTACATCCCTGATCCGGAGGTTCTTATCACGTCTACTCGCGCTCAACGCCGTGCCGAAGAACGGAAACGCGTTAAAGATGCCCGCAAAGCTCAACTCAATCCGACGGCCGCCGCGCCGCTCGCCCTCGCCGAACCCGAGGCCCTAGACTCAATCATCATCGAATCGGCCCTCCCGCAGGCACCCGAGCCGCCCTCACCGAAAGGCGGCCCCAAAACGCCCGAAGGCAAAGCCATCTCCTGCCTCAACGCTGTCAAAACAGGTCTTACCGGGCGCACTGTCCTGCTTTCCAGCGACGATGCCGAAGCCTACCGCCATCACGTCGCTCAATACTTCAAAGAATGGAAGCCCGGCAGTGAACGCGAAGAAGCGCTCGTCCAATCTCTCGCCGACACCGATTGGCGCATTGATCGTATCCCCGGTCTTGAGTACGGCATCTTCGCTCTCGGCTACGTTCAGTTTGCCGACATGTTTCCCGGCGAAGCTCCCGGCATGCGCAAGCTCCTGATCGAAGCTCATACGCTCGTTGTCTTCGAAAAGCAAATCCGCAACCTTCACTTGCAGCATGGCCGTCTCTGCCGCCAGCGCGAGAAGGACCAGGCCGAACTGCGCCAACTCAAGAAGGAGCGCATCGAGCAGGAACGTCTCAATCTCGAGATCGCCGCCAAACTCTATCTGAAAGCCAAACAGGATCGCAAGCCATTCAACGCAGCCGACCATGGGTTCGAATTTTCAATTGTTGAGATTGAAGAGTTCCTCGATGGTGTCCGTGCCTCTAAAATCTACAATCGCGACCTGGTCAACCACCAACAAGCCGCTAAAGCCGCCTAAATTTCGCCTCGTAATCGACTGTGTCGGCTAAACTTAAAGTCGTAAGTTCGAAATTGTCTACCAATGTTGTCGATCGTCATACCTATTCATAACGAAGAACCGGCCATTCTTCCGCTCTACGACCGGCTCACTACCGTCCTCGAGCACCTCGGCCGCGCATACGAAATCATTTTTGTCGACGACGCCTCCACCGACCGCAGCTTCGACCTGCTCGCTAATCTCGTTGAGACTGACCATCATTTAAAGGTCATCCGTTTGCGCCGAAACTTCGGCCAAACTGCAGCCCTCGCCGCCGGCTTCGATGAAGCTCAGGGTGAAGTTATCGTCTCTCTCGACGGCGACCTTCAACACGATCCAGATGACATCCCGCTTTTGCTCGAAAAAATCGATGAAGGCTACGACATTGCCAGTGGCTGGCGCAAGCATCGCGTCGACAACGCTGTAACTCGCAAAATCCCTTCCCGTATCGCGAACTGGATGATGAAGCGCGTCTCCGGCGTCGAGTTGCACGACTTCGGCACCACCTTCAAGGCCTATCGCGCCGAGATCCTCAAAGACATCAACTTATACGGCGAACTTCACCGCTTTATCCCCGCACTGGCCAGCTTCTACGGTGCAACCATCATTGAAGTTCCCATCAAAAATATCGAGCGCCCCAACGGCGCTTCCCACTACGGCCTGGGCCGCACCTTTCGCGTCTTCTTCGACATCATCACCATCAAGTTCCTGCTCCAATACCTCACCCGCCCCATGCACTTCTTCGGAAAATGGGGACTCGGCGGCATCGTCCTTGGCACCTTAGTAATGGCATTCATGTTCATTGAGAAACTGATTGGCCACGACATTATCCTTGAACATGGTCCTCTGCTTGTTGCTGGCGCTCTACTCTGGCTGGCTGGCCTCATGATGTTTAGCACCGGCCTCATTGGCGAAGTCCTCATGCGGACTTACTTTGAAAGTCAGGGACGTCGCATCTATGCCGTCCGCGAAATCCGCTGCCGCCGCGAACTACAGGTGATCGATGGCGCTCGTTGATTCTTACCCGGGCGTCATCTTCGATTACGGCGGCGTGCTCGTCCATCATCAGACTGACGAGGACCACTCCAAAATGGCCCGAATCGCCGCCCTTGAGCCGGAGCGTTTCTCTGAACTCTATTGGTCCGACCGGGGCGACTACGATCGCGGTTCACTGACCGGCGAAGAGTACTGGGCTCGCATTGGTCTGCGTGCCAAAAAGACTTTCCAAGCTGAAACAATTGCTTCTCTCATTGAATACGATACCGTTGCCTGGATGAAGTTCGACCCAGTCATGTTTGAGTGGATTGATCGTCTGCGACTCGGCCGTAAAAAACTCGCCATTCTGTCCAACATGCCTCCTGACCTCGGCATGGCTCTAAAATCCCAGACGGACAAACTCGCCCTTTTCGATCACGTTACGTTCTCCTACGAAGTCACTTCCATCAAGCCAGAACCTGCTATCTATGAAAGCTGTCTCGAAGGGCTTGGCCTGTCTGCCGACGAGGTCATCTTTCTGGATGACCGGATCGAGAACGTCAATGGAGCCGAACTCCTCGGTATTCGCGCCGTCCAGTTCACGTCGCGCGCTGCTGTTTTTCCTCTGCTTACTGATTGGGTACCCGTATAAAAGGCCGTTATGAATCGCTTCACCTTCGGAACACTGAGCCTCATCTCCACAGGCATCATTGTTCCCTTCTGCTTACCGCTGATCGGCGCAACCAAAACTCCAGAGCCAGTTGTGGTCGATGCCGTTCGCGATCGCTACGTTCCGCTTGAGTTTGAACAGCAGAAGCTAACTGGACTACTCGCGCGTCGCATGCGCGCCAACCTCGAAGGCCGTTTATTAAGTGTCGACGAAAAAGGATTGGTCAAAGGCTTTCAACATCGCCCGGGTGAGCAGGAGTGGATCGGCGAACACCTCGGCAAGTTCCTCGACGCAGCAGCGAATACTTACGAATACACTCACGATCAGCGCCTCCGCGAACTGATGGTTCGCATCGCCAAAGAATTCATGGCTACTCAGGAACCCGATGGCTACCTCGGCACTTACACAGACAAAAATCGCTGGACCGCCTGGGATGTTTGGGTTCACAAATATGACTTACTCGGGTTACTCGCCTATTATCGAGTCACTGGTGACGAACACGCCCTGGCTTCGGCCGTTAAAGTTGGCAACTTACTCGTTAATACATTCGGCGACACGCCGGGTAAGCGCGACATCATCGCCAGCGGTACCCATGTCGGTATGGCAGCTACCAGCGTGCTCGAACCTATGGTCTACCTGTACCGCTACACCGGGGACGAGCGTTATCTCGAGTTCTGTAAATACCTTCTTCGTGCCTGGAATCAACCCAACGGACCTAAGATCATAGCCACGCTTGATTCAGTGGGAAGTGTCTACAAAACTGCTAACGCCAAAGCTTACGAGATGTTATCGAACTTAGTAGGATTAACTGAGCTCTACCGGACGACTGGCGATGAATCCTATCTCCGACCCGTCCTGCGTGCCTGGGACGATGTCCATACCAAACGGTTGTATATCACCGGCACAGCAAGTTCGAAAGAACACTTCACACCCGACGGTCACCTTCCCGCTGATCAGGAAGACAATATCGGTGAAGGTTGCGTTACGGTCACCTGGATGCAGTTGAGTCTCAATCTACTCCGCTTGACTGGTCAACCCAAATATGCCGAACAGCTCGAGCGCTCCATATACAACCACTTACTCGCCGCTCAGGACTCAAGCAATGGGGATATCTGTTATTACACGGCTCTGAACGGGACCAAGGAAGCAACGAAAGGCATCAGCTGTTGTGTCTCGAGCGAGCCACGGGGCATCTCGCTCATCCCTCTTGCTATTTGGGGACGCCTCGATCGAGGCATCGCCGTCAACCTCTATACTGGCGGGCGAGCCAACTTCAAGATTGGCAAGCGTGGCTCCGTGAACATATATCAGGAGACCACCTACCCGCAAACTGGCGAGATTCTTCTCCACATCGAGCCCGAACACAATGTACGCTTCCCGCTTCGTCTTCGTGTGCCGGAATGGACCGATCACTACAGTGCATCCATCCAAGAATCCAACGAGGTTGGTAAGCCTGGCACATATCTAATACTGAATCGCGAATGGAAGCGCGGCGATACCGTGAAGATCAGTATGGATATGACGGTTCAAGTTATTTCCGGCTCGCCTACTTACCCTGAGCAGGTGGCAATCCAACGTGGCCCTCAGGTGCTCGCCCTTGAACAAACGATCAATCCAGATCTTTCGGAATTAACCAAGGCCGGCCCTGCATCCACCAACGTCGCGAAGCTTGAGCTGACTCCCGCGGACGACAACCTTCCTGGAACCTGGGCAGGTGACGAAGCCTTCACGCTCGCCGGCGTCTACAACGGACAGCCTCGAAGTCTGCTACTGGTGCCCTTCGCCGATTCGCGCCACTATCGTGTCTGGATGAAAAAGCCGGATGATGCCAAGCTCAGCAGCGCTCTTTACCCGACCTTGCCCCTGCACCAATAGCTTTCAAACAACCCCGCCATTGCCTCTGCGAATCCTTCGTGCTCGAATACAACCGACGTCCACGAAGGAGCCGTCGCAACTGGATCCAGCAGAGCCACCAATCCGCACCGCGCGTCAAACAGAGCCAATTTCAGGGGCAGTCGATCCGCCATTCGAATCTGGATGCCCACGTCCCCAAACTCCTTTAGGGTTTCAGCTTGGCTCTTATCCGAACCATTCCGGTCTTGTTCCACCAGCAGCCGGCACTCCACCGATCGCGATGCGGCATCCTTTACCATCTGCTCTGCAAACGGGTCTACCGCGAACGGAGGTCTCAGGAACTCAGCATATGTTTGCTCGGCAGCACTCAACATACGCCGATAATGAATCGCTGTCTGTGTCGGATCATTCACGACCGTCAGAAAGTCCAGCGTCGCCCGGCCGCCCTGCCCTTCTTCGTAGGCCTGCCTCAAATCGTCAATCAGGCCCGTCGCCAGTCGAGCCTGTTCATTAATCTCGCTTTGCAGAAGCCTGCTCCGCCTGGCCAAATACGCCGGAATCGCTAGGCTTGGATCCACCGCCGAAAACAGTTTCGTCTTCTCTTGAACGACATGCGCGAAGCCCTTTTCTACTAAGCTGTCCAACACCTCATAAATCTTCTGTCGCGGCACATGCGACCGCGTTGCCAACTCCAGGGCTTTAAATCGCGCGTGCCCCATCAGCACTAAGTACGACCGTGCCTCGTAAGCGTTCAAACCCACCTGCTGGAGCTTGCGCCAACTAAGCTGAGGATCTATCGACTGCAACTGACGGAGTTTCACGAAGACGAGAACATATCACAACCACCCACCCTCAAGCGGTTCAATAAGCGCTTTCGACCAAAAGCCGCCGCTCGAAAATACACTGTTAGACTTGAGCTTTGAACACCCCCAGCGAGTCTCCTATGTCTCAATCTGACTTGCCAACTACGCTTGGCGCGTTGCGTTCTAGCCGCTTTTTCGACCTTCTCGACGCTGGCCGAGATCTGAAAGAAGAGCTCCGCTCCAACTTACTTTGCAAGCTCAGCCGCGGCGAAACTCTGTTTCCTGGCGTGGTTGGATACGAAGACACCGTCGTTCCACAAATCGTAAACGCGGTCCTTTCGCGACATAACTTTATCCTGTTAGGTCTTCGGGGCCAAGCCAAAACGCGGTTGGCCCGCATGCTAACGCGTTTGCTCGATCCTTGGATGCCTTATGTCGCAGGCTGCGAGATTCGTGATAACCCGCTTCGTCCCATTTGCCGTCAATGTCGCGAGCGATTGGCTGCCGATGGCGACTCAACTAAGGTCGCCTGGGTCTCGGCGGACCAGCGATACATCGAGAAACTCGCTACGCCCGACGTCACCATTGCCGACATGATCGGCGATATCGATCCAATAAAGGCGGCGCGCAGCGGCCAGGACATCTCGAACGAGTTGACCATTCACTACGGTCTTTTGCCTCGAGCAAATCGTGGGCTCTTCGCCATCAACGAGTTACCCGATCTCGCCGGCAAAGTGCAGGTTGGCCTGTTCAACATCATGCAGGAAGGCGACGTGCAGATTAAGGGCTATCCCGTTCGTCTGCCGCTTGACGTAATGCTTGTCTTCACTGCCAATCCCGAAGACTATACCGCCCGCGGGAAGATCATCACCCCTCTCAAGGACCGCATTGGCAGTGAGATTCGTACTCACTACCCCCTCAGTGTTGAGCACGGTATTGCCATCACTCGGCAGGAAGCCTGGACTCGCCGTAAGTCTCCCGTCGAGATCGAAATTCCACCATACATCCATGAGGTTGTCGAGCAGATTGCCTTCCTCGCCCGTGACGATAAGCGCGTTGACAAAAAATCGGGCGTGTCGCAACGTCTGCCGATTACGGTGCTAGAAAACGTTGTTTCAAACGCCGAACGCCGTGCCGTGCGCTCCAATGAATCCGTTGCTGTTCCGCGCATCTTAGATCTTTATGCGGCGCTGCCCTCCATTACGGGCAAGCTCGAACTTGAATATGAAGGCGAGTTGAAGGGCGGCGATGCTGTTGCTCGCGAGATCATTCGAAGTGCGGTTGGCCGCGTTTACACTTCCTATTTCGAAGGCGTCAACGTCCGGCAAATTGTCCAATGGTTCGAACTTGGCGGATCTCTGAAGCTGGACGAAAACATGCCGTCCGCTGCGCTCGTTTCGGAACTTCAGAAAATTCAGGATCTTCTAGAATTAACGGGTAAGCTCGGATTGGGCGAGAGCGAAAGCGATGCTCTGCGTGCCTCAGCAGCCGAGTTTATCCTGGAAGGACTCTACGCCCACAAGCGAATCAGCCGTAACGAAGAACTGGCCTTTGTCGCTGGTGAGCGTGCTTCTCGCGACGATCGCAGCCGCGAAGAACGCATGGAAGAAATGCGTCGTCAACAGCAGGAAGGCCGACGCTCCGGCGGCGGACGCAAGAGCAATTTGAATTAAGGAACTCGATGAAATGGATCTCTTACTCGCGCTTCACTGAAGATGACCTCGGTATCGAGGTCGACGACATGCTGCGTGCTCTATCCGACTACTTTTTAAAAAGCGGATATCAGGATCCATACCTTCAGTTTTCAGAGTTCAACGACCACACCCTGGACGAGTTGAAGAAGGCTCTCGAACGCGCCCTTGAAAATGGTGATCTGTTCGATCCCGAACAGGCCGAACAAATCCGTGAGCGGCTGGAAGCTATGTCCGCGCAGCAGCGCGAAGAGCTGATTGAAAACCTGATTAACAAGTTAGAAAAGGCTGGCTTCATTAATCGGGAAGGCGACCCGGCCGATTCGCCAACGGCGCCGGGGTCTCAGGGTGGGCCCGAAGCCAAACTTCAGTTCGAAGTAACCGATAAAGCAATCGACTTCTTGGGTTTTAAGACGCTAAAAGATCTGCTGGGCTCTCTTGGCAAGTCGAGCTTCGGCGCACACGACACCCGGGACATGGCTACGGGCGTGGATACCAGCGGGGGTGCAAAACAGTATGAATTTGGTGACACCCTGAACCTCGACATCGGCGCGACGCTCTTCTCCGCCATGCAGCGTGAAGGTGTCAAACTTCCTCTCAATCTTGAGTATTCAGACTTGTACGTTCACCAAGCCGAATACCAGAGCTCCTGCGCGACAGTGCTCATGCTTGATTGCAGCCACAGCATGATCTTGTACGGGGAAGATCGTTTCACTCCCGCAAAGAAAGTCGCCCTCGCGTTGTCTCACCTGATCAAGACCCAATATCCCGGCGATAGCCTGCGTTGTGTCCTGTTTCACGACTCGGCAGAAGAGCTCCGCATCTCCGAACTGGCACGCGTCCAGGTCGGTCCTTATTACACAAATACGCGTGATGGCCTCATCCTTGCCCAACGTTTACTCATGCAGGAACGCAAGGATATGAAACAGATCATCATGATCACGGATGGCAAGCCTTCAGCTTTGACCCTCGAAGACGGCCGGATCTACAAGAATGCGTTTGGCCTTGATCCGCTCGTCATCAGCCAGACTTTAGAAGAAGTGGCGCGGTGTAAGAAACAGGGCATCCTGATCAACACGTTCATGCTTGCCAGCGATTACGGTTTGGTGCAGTTCGTACAGAAAGTAACCGAAATGTGCCGCGGTAAGGCTTATTTCACTACCCCTTACACACTTGGAAACTATCTTTTGATGGATTACATGAATCGCAAGACGCGCACCATTCACTGACAATCACTGAAGTATCTGGCCCGCCACGAAGTGGAGTCCGTACACAACTGGAAGCGCAAACAGGCTGCTGTCGACGCGATCTAAAATTCCACCGTGCCCTGGAAGAATCGAGCCGCTATCCTTTACGCTCGCGCCGCGCTTCATCGCAGACTCGGCTAAGTCACCGAATTGGCCGGCCACATTTCCCGTAATTGCTAAAATCGCAATCTGCCATGGCGGCACCTCTGGCATAAAGTACCCCAGGTACAGCAACCCGAAGACAAGCGAACCCACTACGGAAGCCGCAGCGCCTTCCCAACTCTTCTTCGGGCTCACGATTGGCGCCAGCCGATGCTTGCCGAAGCGCTTGCCGACGTAATAGGCAGTCGAATCTCCAAACCAGTTCAAGGCTAGTGCGAAGAACAACCAGTGGACGCTCTCATGCCTCAGCGCGTACGCAAATCGCCACGGCGTGAATGCATAGAGCCCACCCAGCATTGCGCACGACACCTGCGGCAGCACGTCTCGCAAATCTAGATAGCGTAGGGCGGTTCCTAGCGCCGATATGGTCAGAAGACTGAGCCCGATGATCGTGTACTGCGGCCAGAAAAGAATGACCAGTCCCGCCAACATCCCGAATACACCGGGCCGCTGAATGCCATGCCCAGCAACCAGGCCTGAGAACTCCCAGTAGCACAGATATGCCATAGATGCTGCGGCCACGAGGAAAAGCCACGACGGAGCCAGGAAAACTAGGTAAGACGCGACCGCAACGAGAACAACGGCGGTAAGGACCCGCTGCATAAGAGAGACGTATCGTCCAGATTAGTACGACGGGACTTCAACGTTCTCCAAAACCAGCTGAGGCTTCTCCATGCGCAATGCATTCAGCGTACCAACGCCGCCAAAGCGGCGATCTCGATTCTGATACACAAGTACGGCCTCAAGCAGTTCGGTACGGCTGAAATCAGGCCACAGAGTGTCGGTGACGTAAAGCTCAGCGTACGCGATTTGCCAAAGCAGGAAGTTGCTAACGCGCATCTCGCCCGATGTGCGAATCAGCAAGTCTGGATCGGGTAATCCAGCAGTGTACAGATGGGAAGCGATTCTTTCCTCAGTTATATCTAGCGTATGCAGAGTACCTTGACTGCGCGCCGACTCGACCATTGCTTTAATCGCATCAACTAATTCGCCCCGACCGCCGTAGTTCAGCGCCAGATTCAACTGCATGCCGCGGTTGCGAGCTGTCTTTTCAGTGACGACCCGAAGCTCCGTTTGGATATATTCGGGCAGCAACTCGATGCGACCAATCGCACACAACCGCACGTTATTCCGGATCAGGTTATCGAGTTCCCGGCGTAGGTAGAAACGAAGCAGACGCCAAAGCCCTTCGATTTCGTTTGTAGGGCGTTTCCAGTTCTCGGACGAAAACGCGTAGAGCGTCAGAGCTTCTAGACCAAGTTGGGC
This sequence comes from Bryobacteraceae bacterium, assembly GCA_965214005.1. Taxonomy (GTDB): domain Bacteria; phylum Acidobacteriota; class Terriglobia; order Bryobacterales; family Bryobacteraceae; genus Bog-105. Next base: position 3,962,489 of record CBDCAQ010000014.1, on the reverse strand, counting down.
ACAGGTCTCAACCACGGTCCGAACTGGTTCGACACCGGCCTTGTGACCCATCAATCGTGGGTAGTTCCGCTGCTTCGCCCAGCGGCCATTGCCGTCCATGATTATGGCGATGTGACTAGGAATACGTTTGGGGTCCAGCTGCGTCGCAATGCGCCAATCGCGCTCGCCGGGAGAAAGCGTTCGAAGCAGTTCCTTCATACCGTAAAGTCCTATGGTACACCAAGCCTAATCCGTTGGACGTATTTTCTAAGCTCGTATTATCGCGACTAAAGCTGCTCCCGCACACAGAAACGAACCGAAAGGAAGCTCATATTCAGACAAACTGCGGCGACTCATCATGACCTGCGCAACGCCGAAAATTGAACCAGCGACGGAACCTACCATCAATGCAAAAATTCCATCTCTAACGCCGAGGAACGCACCTAGCAGCAGTAGCAACTTCACGTCGCCTAAACCGAGGCCCTGGCGTCCACGGATACGCTGATAGATGAGGCTAACGATCCAGATCGGCCCCCCAAGAATCAAGCTCCCAGTTATGGCGCTGACAACCGACTGAGCCGCCGCTGGCATGTCAGGGACGAATATCGCTAACAGGTACGAGTCGACCGGTACCAAAACCGCAAAAATCAGACCCAGAATCGTTCCGCTAATTGTGATCTCGTCTGGCAAGATGCGGCTTTCTAGATCGGTCCAAAACAGCAGCACAAGAATGCATCCGAAGACAGCCCATTTCAAACCAGACGCGCTAATACCAAAACGAACCCAGCATGAAACAAGAACGGCAGCGGTCATCGTTTCCACCATCCAGTAACGCTGTGGAATCGTGGTGCGACAGTGACGGCACTGTCCGCGCAGTAGAGCGAAGCTGATGAGCGGGATGTTGTCCCACCAGCTAATCGGCGCTTCACAACCGGGACAAAACGATCGCGGAGAAACGACCGACAGATCTCGAGGCAAACGATAAATGCAGACGTTGAAAAAACTTCCAAGTGCCAGGCCAAACGTGGTCGCAATTACGGCGATCAACACTGACTCACCCATCGATGACTTTCAGATACGAAGCCACAGTGTGGTCGATCATTCGGTCAACGGTGAACTCCCGCTGGACGCGGTTATAGGCAGCCGCTGCGAGGCGCTGAGCCAAACCCGGTTCCTCCCGCAACCTTGCGATCGCGGCCGCGATCTGTGCCGGCTCATTGTGAACCAGCAGTCCCGTGCCTTCGTGCTGAACGACTTCTGGCAGCCCGCCTACTCGGCTTGCCATCACCGGCACAAGCCGAGCCATGGCCAGCAATGCGGCTGACCCCAGCCCTTCCGACTGAGTGATGTAGACAAACATAGACGCCTTTGCCAAGTCTTCGACGAGGTTGCTGGAAAAGGCAATAGGGATCCCAAACTCCTGGACCACCTGTTCCAGTATTTGACGCCCCTTCATCCGGTCGTGGGATGCGAGAGCCACCACTGCGCCATCGGCACTCCAAGCGGAGGCTTTCGCGTCCGGCAGTTCCACAGCGTCGTACACGATGTCGATCTTGTCTGACGAGACTCCGGCAGCTTGCAACTGGGATGCGACAAATTGTGAGATGGCCAAGTATCGAGTAGGCCGTCGATACTTCAACCTGCTCGTCCACGACCGCCCAACAGGAAATGCAACCCTTCGCGAAACGACCACTTGTCGCCTCAACGTCATCACGCACAATGTGTGGGCATGCGCGTCATGAGCGTGAACAATGTCGGCGGCCGCCGAACGAGCCCAAATATTGCCAAGAGTCGCCGGCCCGACTTCTAGTCCCGCCGCAACTGCCGCCCCCCAAAGTGGATTACCAGGGCGGGTAAGCAATATACACGCATGACCACGTTCGACCAGACCACGTACCAGCAGTAAAGCCTGATGTTGGCCGCCCCGCATCTCGCGCCCCATATCGACGTGGACAGTCTTCACTGCCGTCAGAGCTTACGGCCCGGGCTCATGTGCCGCGCTTTTGAGTACTTCAGGAAGTTGTACAGGGCCGCCATGTAAGCAATGGTCAATCCCTCGGGGCCATCGAGGAAGCCGAGCTTCAAGAAGTACGTCCGAAAAAACGTCCATGGCGGATTGCCCAACAGATGCCGCATGTGAATTGGCTTGCCTTCCATGACAATCTGCTCGGCAGCCAAGGTCGTGTAGCGATCTAACGTGCGCAGATGTTCTGAAAGCGAACTGCACGTGAAATGGAGGAGATTCGAATTAAGATGACCAACCCGGCCCCGTACTCGAACTGACTCGTGCACGAACTGCCCGACCCATACGGCTTTTCGGCGGTCGAATAGGCGCACCTTGCGATCGGGATACCAGCCGGAATGCATCACCCAGCGACCCAGGTATTGAGCAAGTCGTGGCACCGTGTAACCGTCGTAGCGCGGCCCAGCTTTTTTGATTTGCCACAGTTCGGCTTCGAGAGCCTCGCTTAAACTCTCGTCGGCATCCAGGGCCAGGATCCAATCGTTCGCGGCAAGTTCGGCCGCAATATTCTTCTGTGCCGCATAGCCGTGCCACGACGATTCAACAACTCGCGCACCCAACTTCGTGGCAATCTCGACCGTACGATCGTTTGAGCCGCTGTCGAGCACCAGCACTTCATCACAGCATCGAAGGCTCTCCAGGACACGAGCCACATTTCGCTCTTCGTTGTAAGTAATGATCGTGGCCGAGATCTTCATGGAGCCAAACTTAACGCGATCCAACGGGTTCGATCGAAAACGAAAGGACGAAGATAGCGAGGGCCACATAGGCGAGCCGCACCCGTGAATGGCCTAAGGGGGTTTGATCGTACATGAATGGAGGGCGCAGGCCGATGAAGAATAGCAGTACCGCCCAGACGATCCACCCCCAATAGAAGAAGAAGCCCAAAGGAAGTAGAATGACGAGAAACAGACGTGACAAAGGGCGATGTAGGTCACCCGTCAGCGAGTAGAGAATGTGACCTCCATCCAGTTGCCCCACAGGCAAGAGATTGATAGCCGTAGCTAGCAGACCCGCCCAGGCCGCCCTCGCCATGGGATGAAGCGCAATGTCGTGAATGGGGGTTCTACCGAACCGCATCCACTCAGCCAACCGTATTAACAATGGCGTGCCAAAGATGATGTCCCCAGCATTGGCGATGCCGGGACTGATTCTGGACAGAACTATGCCGGTCACCAGGAAAGGAAGCAGCATACAGAAGCCTGCAAGCGGACCAGAGACGCCGATGTCAAACAGGCTATCGCGAGTATAGATAGGAGATTGAATACGAATGAAGGCGCCAAGGGTGCCGAGTAGCGTCGGAGCTGGCATGAAGTACGGAAGGCTAGCCCGAACGTGCCACGACTGACAAGCAAGATAGTGTCCGAACTCGTGCACAAGCAGAATCAGCAGTAGGGGCACTGAGAATTGCAAGCCCGTCAAAATGCGCGGATCGCCGTGGATTAAGTATGTATAAGCGTCCAGCACGAAACTGGTTTCGAGAGCCTCGTTATTGTGGAATGCCCGGGCAAGCGCACAACCAAAGGTTGTTGTCGTTGCAAGCGTTGCGAAGAACAGGAAAAGATGCAACGGCCACTGATAACGAGAGTAACGAGTCTTGATCACAGCTGTTGACGCCGGGTTGAACATACGGCTGATTGCACCCGTGAATGAGTGCCTAAGCAGACCTACTCCGGTTTCGCTTTATTGAAGTGTCTGCAGTTCTTTACCTGGCTTGAAGCGAACAGCCTTGCCAGGAGGAATGGCGACTTCCGCACCGGTGCGGGGGTTGCGGCCGATGCCCGTCTTCCGAGGTCGAACATTGAAGATCCCAAATCCACGAAGCTCGATGCGCTCGCCGTCGGTCAACGCCTTCTTCATGGTCTCGAACACAGTTTCAACTGCCATCTCGGCTTTGGTTTTTGTTATTCCTGTACGGTTTACGACTTCATTGATGATGTCGAGTTTTATCAAACTGCCTCCAACCCGGCTTGGCTCGCGCCCATGCGAAACCGACAACTCTCTGTATTGCCATGATATTAAGGAGTTTACCTTGTGTCAATTGGGGTTGGGAGTGAGTGTTCTACCCTGGGCGGAAAAAGTAGCGACTCAGAGTAAACTGCAACCTGCAGATTTTTCTAGTACTAAGCGACTTTTTACCAGCTCGACATCCATTGCCCGATGAACTGTATGAAAACAAACAATCTATTAGAACGGTTGACGAATTGCATGCAGCAACTACGGCGAGACAATGAATGAGTTGAAGTCGATTCGGATACTACTGGTTGAAGATAGTCCGAGCGACGTGCGGCTGATCCAAGAAGCCCTGAAAAACACTCCGATAACGGTGCAAATAACCGTCGCGCGTGACGGCGTCGAAGCTACCGACTACCTAAACCGTGCCGCCGTCGGTCTGGCCGTAATGCCGGATCTCATATTGCTGGATTTGAATTTGCCCCGTAAGCACGGCTGGGAGGTTTTGGCCGAGGTGAAGGGTGACCCTGCGCTCAGGCACGTACCGATACTGGTTATGACTAGTTCAAAGGCTGATGAGGATGTCATGCAAGCTTATAGCCTGAACGCAAATTGCTACATTTCTAAACCGGCCGACCTCACTGACTACGTAAACGTAGTCACGGCGATTGAAGACTTCTGGTTCGTGACTGCTACTCTCCCTGAACCCGTGACTCAGAAAGCAAGCGCGGCCTCTGCCGCCAGTTTGGGGCAATCCGAGCCCTCGTCAACCTTGTAGAGCTAGCATGCTAGCTGGCCGCAGCACTCTTTGCTCGCCCGGTCATCGCAGAACGTGCAGCATTCAGTGCGGCCTCGTAGTCTGGATGATCTCCGACCTCTTTGACGTACTCCGCATAAACGATCTTGTTGTCAGAATCGATAACAAAGATAGCTCTGCTCTCAATGCGCAGTTCTTTAATCAGCGTCCCGTAATTTTCACCAAACGACCCGTCCCGATGATCGGACAGCATCTTGACATGGTCTACGCCGAAGTTGCTGCACCAGCGGTTCTGGGCAAAGGGTAGGTCCATGCTCACCGTGTAAACTTGCAGATCCGAAGCCAGCTTAGCCGCATCTTCGAAACGCTTGGTCTGTGCATCGCATACGGGCGTGTCGAGTGAAGGAATCACACTAAAGATCCGAACACCCTTGCCGGTGGCTTGCAGGCTCATGTCTTTCAGGCCGCTATCAACGACCAAGAAGTCGGGAGCGGTGTCACCCACCTTCAGTGCGGGACCCAAAAGCGTCAATGGATTTCCCCTCATCGTGGTCGCGCCGGGCCGTTCTTCGATTTTTGACATCGGCTCAGTTTACCAAGCAACCGGAACCGAAGCCATTCACCCTATGGAATATTCTCTGGCAACTCACAGGCTAAATTACGGCATCGATAAACCGTGATGCGGCCTTGTCGCTCCATAGCGGCGAGGGCTGGTGCGAGCGGCTCAAGTTCCGCCGCAGCGTCATCGCTGAGGCTAAGAACGACCAGGTGCGGATCGAAATCCTTCCGATTTTCGTGGATGATCTCACCGGCGCTACTTTCATCCCCACCATGTCGAATAACGACCTGCTGAGGTATTGCGAGGGCGCGCGCGGCGGCGACTAGCATCTGCGGAGCCATGGTCGGCTGTTGTTTAAGTCGTGGGCTAAACCAACGCAGTGTCCGCATGGCGGCCGCGTCAAAGGACTGATCGCCCGTAAGGTGCGCAAGACGAAGCAGCACATCTGCCGCAACAGAGTTGCCGGAGGGCTCAGCCCCATCGTGATCGTCTTTCATACGGAGGATGAGGTCCGGCGCATCACTGATCGTGCTGAAGAACGCTCCCTCATCACGATCCGCGAATGCCTCTACCGTCTGTCGTGCCAACGTGTTAGCAATTTGTAAATGACGGGGCTGACCGGTAACTTCGAAAATATCTAGCGAGGCTTGCGCCAGGAACGCATAGTCGTCGAGAAAACCGGGAACTGCAGCTTCGCCATCGCAGAATCTGCGGAGTAGTGAACCGTTTGAGGAGTCGAACATGCTTCTTAACAGGAAAGTCAGCGCGCTTTCAGCAGATCGCAGGTACTGCTCGTTGCCCAGAACGGCATAACCTTTGGCGAGCGCAGAAATCATGAGACTGTTCCACGACGTCAGGATTTTTCTGTCAAGATGTGGGCGCGGACGAGTATTTCGACGCTCCAATAAAATTTTTCGGGCGCTTTCAAGCGTCGTTCCAATTTCCTGTTCTGAACAATTCGCTCGACGCGCGATCTCGCTTATCGGAGTCGCGCGATACAGGACATTACGGCCTGTGAACTCTTCGTGAGGATCTTGTTCGACGTTGCCGGTCGCTGCGACCCCGTAGTAGCGGCAGAAACGAGCTGCTTCGTCCGGTATAAGCTGAGATTCGATCTCCTGCTGACGCCATATGTAGAACGCACCTTCGCCTGAATGAGATGGATTCTCCGGGTCCGGACTGTCGGCGTCCTCGGCCGAGTAGAAGCCTCCCTCGGGCGACGTGAGATCACGAGCAACGTAGGCAAAAATTCCTTGAGCCGTCTCAGCGAAAAGCGGTTCACGGGTAATCTGGAAGGCTTCGAGGTACGAAATCGCAAGCTGCGCCTGATCGTAGAGCATCTTCTCGAAGTGCGATACGAACCAACGCTCATCGACCGAGTAGCGATGGAAGCCCCCGCCGAGCTGATCGTGCATTCCACCATCTGCCATATGGCGCAATGTGGCGACGACCATCTCGAGGGCTTCAGATTCTTTGGTGGTCGAGTAGTAGCGGAGCAGGAAATTCAGCGTTGCCGGCCTGGGAAACTTCGGAGCGCCTCCGAATCCACCCCAGCGACGATCGAATGAGCGACGAAAATGAGAGAACCCAAGATCGAGAACGCTCTGATCGGGAGTGTCGTTACCTTTATTCGAAATTGTGTAGCTTTTGAGTTGATCGGTGATGTTGTGACTAGAGGTCTCGATGCGTTCGCGATCGTTGCGCCAGACCTGAGCGATTTGGTTCAGGATATCGGCGAAGCCGGGACGTCCGTAGCGCGAGTCTGGCGGAAAATAAGTGCCACCATAGAAGGGCTTGCGGTCCGGAGTGAGCCAGACCGACATAGGCCAGCCGCCGCTGCCGCTGGTGGCCTGAATGTACAGCATGTAGATCCGATCGACATCTGGGCGCTCTTCCCGATCGACCTTGACGGAAACAAAGTTGTTGTTAAGAATATCGGCAATTTGAGAGCTTTCGAACGACTCGTGAGCCATCACATGGCACCAGTGGCACGTCGAATATCCGACGGACAGAAACACAGGCTTGTTCTCGGCTCGGGCGCGCTCGAACGCCGCATCGCTCCAAGGCAGCCAATTAACTGGGTTGTCGGCATGCTGTCGAAGATACGGGCTCTTCTCATGAACAAGGGCGTTGGTTGGCATGCGCCTTCAGCATACCGTCGACTTAAGAAGGTGGACCGACTAGTGTTAAATGCAAAGCAGCTGTTAGCCGGGGTAGCCATTGCCCTCACGATTCTGATTGTCCGGCAGACAGTTGGCGCTTCAGCAGCCGTCCCATTTCGTTTCGTGATCCTGGGCGACAGAACCGGCGAGACGGTGGACGGCGTTTATGAGGCGGCTTGGCGTGCAACGACGGCGGACCGTCCGGACTTCGTGCTGACCCTGGGCGACACGATACAGGGCGGCAACGATGAGACGGCCGATGAAGAATGGAAAGCTGTGCTCCAGACCATTGAGCAGATTAAACCTCGTCAGCCGGGATGCCCACTGTTCCTGACGCCTGGCAATCACGATGTCTGGTCGGCGCTGTCGGCCACCTTGTATGAACGGTATTCGAAAAGGCCGCTGCACTACGGCTTTGATTGGAAACAGGTGCATGTGACGGTGCTGAATAACAGCCAAACCGAAAATATCCCGGCTGAAGAGTTGCAGTTCCTGGAAAACGATTTACGAGATCATCGCGCTCAGCCGATTAAGTTCATCGTTTCGCACAGACCGTCGTGGCTCTTTCGAGTACTGCTGGCCAATCCAAGATTTCCGCTTCACCAACTGGCGTTGCGCTACGGAGTGCAGTACGTGATTGCCGGCCATCTGCATCAAATGCTCCGATACGAATTAGACGGAGTTACATACGTATCAATGGCAAGTGCGGGCGGGCATCTTCGCGACACGAAACAGTACGAGAAAGGTTGGTTTTTCGGGCACGCATTAGTTACTGTTCACGACGATGCTGCAAATATCGCCATCAAAGAGTTGGGTGCGCCTTATGGGAAGCAGCGCGTGACTCGACTCGAAGACTGGGATGCTGCGGGCTTGGCCCAGAACTATATACAGAATTGACGAGCCGGAAACCGCCAAGAATACCAATGCCACATGCCCAAATACTTGTTGCCATCCTACTGCTCACAACAATGTTTTCGAAGAACGCCGCTGCCCAGTGGAACATCCTCACGTATCGTGAAGCGCAGCGTCTCATAGCATCTCTCCCGGAGATACGGACTGCCCAGAGTGAGCCTCGCTGCCAGGCACTGCTTGACGAAATTGAGGATGATGACTCCAAGTCCCTAAGCTTTCAGGCCAGATTTACCTGTGGACCCAAGGCAGGTCAACTCATCGGCAACTATACGGTCGTCCGGCGAACGGGAGCCGTACTAACTTGGGGCGACAATCCGGAACGTCTAGGTGACAGTGCAACAAAATTGCTTGCCAAGCAATTGGTGGCGGAAGCCAAGAGCCGAGCTCTATCCGCAAGAGAGGCCAAGTGTCTGAGTCTCATAGCGGCGCAAAGTCTGCCCGGGTGGGCGGAACCCGGTCAGATCTCCGTCGAAGAAGCAGCTCTGTATTCGCGGCCCGATCGCTTAAGGTTTGAGGCAACATACAACAGCAAAGACCGCCCCATTCGAATGAGTGGTCATCTCGACGTGTACGTCGGAACCGGCGAGGTTCGTGAACATGCCTCCGAACAAAAAATAAGTGCGGGAGGTCTTGGCGAGCTTGCTTCAAAGCTCTTCAGTCTAAGAGTGGCCCCAGCCTTGACCGATGAAGAAGCCTTGTCACTTGTGTTGGCACTCCGGATGCCGGCCTTCGTCGAAGGATTGCGCAGGGCTTGCAGGATGATGACCAAGGGTTCTTCCCGATGGGACAACATATTAGTTGGGCTGGATTGCAATGGTCATCCAACCGATGGCGCAGACGTGGTTGTCGCAGTGAACATCGTCACTGGCGAGGTCAACAACGAGAACACCAGGCAGCGACTGGAGACGCCAGAGTCCGTGCGGTTTCTGAAGGAGCTCTGGGCTGCGAAACAGGCGAAACGCAGCAGGATTCGAGACGAAGTCATCGGCGCTTGCAAGGGTAAGTGATCTCCAGATTTGGGCGTTGGCTTGAGAGCGCGGCGTCAGTGAGACCATCAATTATGGGAGTAAACGCCGTGCGAATCGACCCGGAAGGGCAAGACTACAGGAACATCTACAAACTGATGGTGGGGGCGATTGTTCCGCGTCCGATCGCGTTCGTCTCAACGATTGGGCTTGACGGTATTCGCAATCTGGCTCCCTTCAGCTACTTCACCGCATGCAGTTCGAATCCGCCTTGCATCCTGTTTTCGACAACGAGTCGTGGCCGAAGCGGCGACCCCAAAGATACGCTGCGCAACATTCTCGACACGGGTGAGTTCGTGGTCAATATTGTGTCCGAAGAGTTCGCACGCGGCATGAATGCGACCGCGGCCGAGTTTCCTGCCGAGGTTGACGAATTTGAGGTCAGCGGATTGACAGGGTTGCCGAGTGAGCGCGTAAAGGCTCCTCGTGTAGCCGAGTCACACGTCCAGATGGAATGTAAACTCCGTCAAGTTGTTCCGGTTAGCGACGAGCCCGGCGGAGGCACTGTGGTCATTGGTCAAATTGTAATGTTCCATGTATCGGAGGCCGTCCTGACCGATCCAGAAAAGGATATCTTCAAAATCGATCCGGCCCAACTCCGAGCCGTGGGCAGAATGGGTGGCCCAACGTATGTGCGGACCCATGATCGCTTCGATCTAGAGCGGCCGATTTACAAACCCTAAAGCGGGACCTACTCGTAACGAAGCGCTTCCGTCGGGTTTAGTTGGGACGCTCGGCGCGCGGGCAAAAGACCAAAACAGACGCCCACTGTGAATGAACAGGCAAACGCTACAAGCACCGAGATAGGCGAGATAGGAACACGAACGTGATCCGTAATGAGCCTTACGCTAACGGGTACGGCCAGTCCTAGAACAATCCCAATCGACCCACCAACCAGACTGATCAGAACAGATTCAACTAGGAACTGAAGCAATACTTCTCGGCGTGCCGCGCCCACTGCCATGCGCAATCCGATCTCCCGGGTACGTTCGGTAACCGTGACCAGCATGATGTTCATAATGCCGATGCCGGAAATGACCAAAGCTATGGCGGAGACCAAAATCAGGACAATGGTCAACACGGTCGCAATCTGGTGAGCTGTGTCCAGTATGGCTTGAAGGTTGGCCACCTGATATTGCGCACCCGGGCGATGTCGGCTCTCGAGAATTTGGCCCATCTCGCGGGTCACGTTCAGTACGTCGTCAGCGTTAGTAACCTGAACATACACAGGATCGATACGTTCGTACTGAACGAAATTGCGAACCACTGTTATCGGCATCAGAATGGTTTCATCGCTGATCTCCGATGCCCCGAACGTGCTGGTTCGTTCACGGAACGTCCCGATCACTGTGAACTGAAGCTGGCTAACTTTAACGATTTGGCCGATTGCGTTACTCTGTCCACCGAACATTCTTGTCGCGAGCTTTTCGGTCAACATAACAACTCGTTCCCGAAGAGTAATGTCGCTTTGGTCAAATGAGCGACCGGCCAGGACAACAAGGCTTCGTACCGACCGATAGTTCTCGTCGACACCGATGACACTAACATCGCGAACCTTACCGTTAACAACAATTTGGTCGCTGCTAGGAATCACTGGAGCAGCCGCCACGATCCTGCTGCCGAGTGCGCGTCGAATTGCCTCAACATCGGCGAGCTTTACGAAATCAGCATCGACCTTTGCCGTATTCTGCCCGCCAGTTTGATAGCTGGCATAAACAAGATTGGACCCAATTCCGCGGATCTGATCAAGGATCAGGTCAGTACTGGCCAGCGAAATGGTAACAACCAGGATGACCGAAGCATTGCCGATGATGAGGCCAAGTGCGGTTAAAAATGTTCGGAGGCGATTTGCCTGGAGGGATTGAACACTGAAGCGAATCGCTTCGGCGAGATTCATCGATGAGGAGACAGACGGAAGATCAGGCGCCGTTCTCGGCTTGCTTCAGAAGTTTCGTCGCCTCGTGCTTAGGCGGATCATCTGCAGTGATTGAAGCCTGCAAATACTTGTTCAAGAGAGCCTTCGCTTCGTCCAGATTGCGCCGAGTTTTGATGAGCGTGTCCGCCTTCGCGAACCAAACCTTAGGCGCATTCGGATCGAGCCGCTCAGCTTGTACGAAAACCGCGTCGCTCTCCCGTGTTCGACCTTGGTTGGCGAGGAACTTGGCAAGATCAATCAAGCGGCCGACTTGCCGAGGAGCAAGATTAATGGCCTGACGGAGTTGCTGTTCTGCCGTGCCGAACTCTTTCCGCTTCTTGGCCAGTTCAGCCTTCGCGAAGTAGCCCTCAGCCGGATTGATAACAGCTATCTTCTCGGCCACGCCCATTGCTTTGTCGTAGCCACCACCCAGGAAACCCGGAGCTTCAAGGTAATAATCAAAAAGATCGCTCAATGCTTCAGAGTTGCGCGTATCAAGCTGCACGGCCCGCTCAAATGCCTGACGAGCTTTGTTGGCCAGTGCTGGAGCAAGCAGCGGATTCGAGGTCTCGGCGCGCTTACCGTATGCACGGCCCAGCCAATCCATGTAATCCGAATTGCTTGAAGCTGCCTGTGAGGCCTTGGTCAGGTAATCGACAGCCTTCTTAAAGTCGCCCATCATGAAGTAGTCGCGACCTAGCAAAAATGCTGCTTCAGGCGTTTCACTGTGATGGTCTATAAGCGCGATCGAAGCTTCATACGCAGTGTGGCGGTACAAATCTTCGGCCTTGTCCATGTTTTGCGCGTTCACGACAGTTGCTGCCGAAGCACAAACCACTAGAGCTCTCCCGACCCAGTTCCAACCCCTTCTCACAGCGTTAACCCCTTTGTATTCCCAGTTTAGCGATTCAGCTCGCTACAGGCAATTTCTTACTGCCTTTAAGATGCTTCTCGTCTAATGCGCGTTGCAATTTGCTCCCCAACCCCGGTACCTGTTCCCCACGACCTGCCAAGTGTGTCATCGCCATGACGCATTGGGCGCATTAAAATGTGGGTCAAGGGCCGTAGTCATCACAAGCTGGGTGGAATATAGTAGTTTGTGATCGACCGTACATGCAAGAGATGACCAATGACGGTCCCTGTAATACGACCAACCATTTAAAGGAGTGTATTCAGATTATGTTCGCCCAATTGCGACGATCGCTTCTGTTGAGTAGTCTTGTGCTTCTTGTGACCGGTGCAGCTTGGGCGCAAGTAACAACTCTCGAGGGCGACGTCAAAGACGAGAATGGCAAACCAGTTCCAAGCGCGGTTATCGACCTGACCCGCACAGACATCAAAGGGCATTACACCGTCAAGTCAAGTAAAAAAGGTCACTGGTTTTACACGGGTCTGCCCCTCGGCACCTACGACATCACATGCGCAGTCGACGGCCAAGTCGTTGACAAAATTGGCGGGGTCAAGTCGAAGTATGGTGAGTCGGTCACCGCTGACTTCAACACGGGACGGATGAAGCAGGCGCAAGCCCAAGCACAGCAGTCCGCGGCTACGGGCCAGGTCAGCGCGGAGCAGACGCGCGGCATGAGCGCTAAAGACAAGGCAGAACTGGAAGCAAAGGTCAAAGCCCAGTCTGAGGCCATGAAAAAGAACAAGGCCCTCAACGACGCTTTCAACGCCGGCATGGATGGGATAAAGAGCAAGAACTACCAGGTCGCAGTAGACAACCTGAGCAAAGCGGGCGAATTGGACGCTACGCAACCGGCTGTCTGGTCGAATCTCGGTGAGGCCTATGCTGGTCTTGCGGCCACCCAACAGGGAGACGCAAAGAATCAGTCCTACGATAAGGCAATTGAGTCCTTCAACAAGGCGATTGCCATAAAGCCAAACGATCCGGCAAATGCAGCCATGTACAACCAGATGGGTAACATCTACGGCTCTCAAAAGAAATATCCAGAAGCGACCGAAATGTTAGGAAAGGCCGCTCAGTCAGACCCCGGAATGGCCGCCAAAGCTTACTACAATATGGGCGCCAATTTAGTGAATGGCGGTAAGGCCGACGAGGCGATTCCGTTTTTCCAGAAGTCGATCGCTGCAGACCCGAACTATCCCGATGCGCACTACCAGCTTGGGATCTGCCTGATCGGTAAAGGTACGACTGACAGCAAGACAGGCAAGGTGATTGCCCCGGATGGCACGGCTGAGCAGTTCCAAAAGTATTTAGACTTGAAGCCGGATGGGCCATTCGCGCAGTCGTCCAAAGACATGTTGACCGCTCTTGGATCTGATGTTCAGACCAAGATCACTAATCCGGATGCGGTGAAGAAAAAGAAGAAGTAAGTAGTGTCCTCGGGCACAGCGGGAGACGTTCTCAAGTGGATCTCAAGTAAATTGGAAGGAAGGGGGTGCTCGTGTTGACGGGTGCCCCTTTTTCTTTGGACTGCCTATGTTTCGATACTTGATTGAAGCGCTCGTTTTCTTTTTGGTGATCATGGTTGCACGATCGCTGCTGACCGGTGTCGTGAAAGGATTATTTGGTGCCACGGGTGCCACTTCTGGCGCGGACACACGATCTTCAAGGTCGGCGCAAGCCGAAGAGAAAGGCCCACAGATCGTCGGCAGTCTTCATCGCGACCCGGTGTGCGGAACGTTTGTGGCGGAGACAACTCCGTTCAGACGACTAAGTGGGAGTGAGGCGTTCTACTACTGTTCGAGCGAATGCCGCGAGAAGCACGCGCTAGCGACTCGATAGATGCTGTTACACGGCCCACTGTTTAGATCGATCCACGGCTCTGTGCCACTGTGCTCGAAGGCTTGCGGCAGCATCGGCTGAGATAGAAGGCTCGACCCGTTTGTCCACTTGCCACTGACGGCTGATCTCGTCACGGTCGCGCCAAAATCCGACGGCTAAACCCGCCAGGTAAGCAGCCCCGAGCACAGTAGTTTCTGAAACGGAAGGACGTACGACAGGAATCCCAAGCAGATCGGCTTGGACCTGTAACAGGGCATCGTTCTTAGAAGCGCCGCCGTCAACACGTAACTCCGGTAGGCCGATGCCGGAGTCTTTCTTCATGGCGTCGACCAGGTCGGCAACCTGAAAGGCGATGCTTTCTAGGGCGGCACGAGCAAAGTGGCCAGCGGTTGTACCGCGCGTAATACCTACTATGGCCCCGCGCGCGTAAGGATCCCAATGTGGCGCACCTAAGCCGGCGAAGGCGGGGACCATATAAACGCCCCCATTGTCCGGGACCGTCAGAGCGAGCGATTCGATGTCCGAAGACTGCCGAATCAATCCCAAGCCGTCGCGAAGCCACTGAACGACAGCGCCGCCAATGAAGACACCTCCTTCAAGCGCGTATTCGGTCGTGCCGTCCATCCTGAGGGCGATTGTAGTCAGAAGGCGATTGTCGGACACCTTGGCTTCTGTGCCGGTGTTCTGTAATAGGAAACAGCCCGTTCCATAGGTGTTCTTGGCCATTCCGGCCGAGTAACACGCCTGCCCGAATAACGCAGCCTGTTGGTCTCCCGCAATACCGGCAATCGGGATGTTTTCCAGGCCGAGAGTGGTCGTCACTGGGCCATAGACTTCGCTTGAAGAACGAACTTCAGGCAGCATGGAACGGGGAATACGAAACAGCGAGAGCAGATCATCATCCCACGAGCCCGTGTGGATGTTGAAGAGCATGGTCCGACTAGCGTTAGTTGCATCGGTAATGTGCAGGACGCCACGGGTCAACTTCGAAATCAGCCACGAATCGATTGTGCCGAAGGCGAGCTTACCCGCCTCAGCGCGCTTGCGTGCATTAGGAATGTGGTCTAATACCCAGCGCAGCTTGCTGGCCGAAAAATAGGCGTCGATCAGCAAACCGGTGCGCTCGCGAATCAGCGTCTCGTGTCCTTGGCTTCTCAGTTCGTCGCAAAAGGCAGCGGTGCGGCGGTCCTGCCAAACAATGGCATTCGCGATGGCGTCGCCCGTTTCACGATCCCAAACCACAGTAGTCTCACGCTGATTCGTGAGCCCGAGGGCTGCAATGTCGGCCGGCCGAACATGAGCATGACCAAGCGCTTCAATAGCCACACTGATCTGCGAAATCCAGATTTCGTGGGGGTCGTGTTCGACCCAACCCGCCTGCGGAAAGATCTGCGGAAACTCACGCTGAGCCTGACCACGGATGTGGCCCTCGTGATCGAACACCAGCGCTCGGCAGCTGGTAGTGCCTTGGTCAAGAGCAAGTATATATCTCAATCGAGAACCGTCGTCGGGAATTAATAAGCAGGGAATGCGAACACGCGTATTCTATGCCATGACGACGTATGTGAGTTGCTGCGAACGGAAGCGGCAGGCTCAACCGTCTAGAGAATCGAATGAGCATACTTGTTCTGAACGCGGGCAGTTCGTCGCTCAAGTTTGAATTGTTGAACCAAGAAGGCACCAATGGCGACGAGAAATGGAAGCGTCTTGTCCGTGGGGCCGTGAAACGATTGGGCTCCGATGCGAAGGTCGAGATCGAGCGCGAAGGTGAGGATCAAAAGACTGAGAATGCGTCGTTGCCGGATGCGCAGTCCGCTGTCGAGTACGTCTTGAAGAATGCATTCGGCGATACGCATGGGGTGAAAGCGGTGGGGCACCGAGTTGTACACGGTGGCGAGTTGTTTCAGGAATCGGTACTAATTAACGACAACGTTTTGAAGGACATCGAAGATACCGTTGAACTGGCGCCTCTACACAACCCGGGTAATTTGAAGGGGATCAGAGCAGCACAAATGGCGCTTGGCCCCGATGTGCCGCAAGTTGCAGTTTTTGATACGTCGTTTCACCAAACTTTGCCGGAACATGCCTATATGTATGCCGTTCCGTATCAGTTCTATCGAGAACATAAGGTCCGCCGTTATGGCTTCCACGGGACGTCGTATCGGTATGTTTCCGAACGTTATCGGCAGCTAGTCGGCCTAACTGTTGAACAGACGAACATCATCGTGCTGCATCTGGGAAACGGCTGTTCTGTGTGCGCGATCGCGGGTGGGAAGTCGATCGACACAAGCATGGGTTTCACGCCTCTCGAAGGGCTCGTCATGGGGACCAGATCGGGCGATCTAGATCCGTCAGTTGTCGATTATTTAATGAGGAAGGAGAAGAAGACCAGCGAGGAAATCGAGAAAGTCTTGAACACGGAGTCTGGGCTGCTCGGCTTGTCAGGCTTAACTAATGACATGCGCGACCTGATGACAGCGGCGTCGGAGCAAAACAACGAACGGGCCAAAGTTGCTATTGATACGTTCTGCTATAGGGCTCGAAAGTATGTTGGTTCATACGTTGCGGCTCTAGGCGGCAAGGTGGACGCGGTTGTCTTCGCAGGTGGGATTGGCGAGAACAATGCTGAGATTCGTGGCCGCATCTTGGATGGACTTTCTTCAATGGGCATTCAAGCTGACCCCAAACTCAACGCGGACGCTAGTGGGAAAGAGGCCAAGATCAGCGGAGACAACTCGCGCGTGGCAGTGTGGGTGATCCCGACCGACGAGGAACTGATGATCGCGCGTGACACGGCAAGGCTGGCGAACATAGCTTGATCACTGGTTCGCGCTACCATGACGAATCATGTTGAATAGACTCAACCGAAGGTCGTTTCTGGGCGGCGTTGCTGCAGCAACCACCTCGGCGCGGATGCTGAGCGCAAACGAGTCCCCTGCCACTGCGGGTTTGCCGCCTGCGATCAGTTCACTCAAGAGTCGTCGGAGTGAGGCAAGGCCGATCAGCAAGGAAGAGCGTAGTGCACGTCTCGTCAATGCTCGGCGGTTGATGCAGAAGCACAAGATTAACGCGATCTGTTTAATTGGTGGAACGTCGCTGGTGTACTACACGGGCATCCGTTGGTGGAACAGTGAGCGCCTGTTTACATTCGTCCTGCCGCAAGTTGGACGACCCTTCTATGTGAGCCCTGCCTTCGAAGAAGATCGAGCTCGTGAGCAGATCAACACTGCGCCAGACGGGGCGGAAGCGAGATTACTGCTTTGGCAAGAAGACGAGAATCCATATGCGCTCGTTGCCAGAGGCTTGCGTGAAGCAAGTCTCTCGACCGCGACTATCGGAGTCGAGGAGCGCGTCACCTACGTCTTCTCGCACGAGATTGCGATGGCCAGTCCGCAAGCGAAGTTCGTCAGCGCGACGCCTGTCACCGCTGGATGCCGGATGATCAAAAGTCAGGCTGAATTAGCGTTGATGCGTTTGGCGGCAGAGGTTTCGCACTCGGCGTATGAGTCGGCTTGGAAGAGTCTGCATCCTGGCATGACTCAGAACCAGTTCGCAGCATTGGTGGCTACCGCGCATAAGCAATTAGGTTTCGAGGGTGAAGCGGATGTGCAAGTCGGCTCCTACTCTGCACTGCCGCACGGGTCGCTGGAGCCCCAAGTGGTCCGTGAAGGCACGATCTTGCTCATGGACGGCGGCGCAGATGTGGAAGGCTACAAGTCAGATATCAGCAGAACATTCGTGCTCGGTCAAGCGAGCGACAAAATGAAACGAGTCTTCGACGTTGTCCATCAAGCGCAGGCTGCGGCCTTGAAAACAGCTCGCCCGGGGCTGGCCTGCGCTGAGGTCGATGCGGCTGCTCGGAAAGTAATCGCCGATGCGGGATATGGCGACAACTATGAGCACTTCGGCCATCGTGTTGGGCACGGAATGGGCATGGACGGTCATGAGTGGCCGTATCTTGTACGCGGCAATCGGACGCCCATCGAAGGGAATATGACCTTCAGTGACGAGCCCGGCGTTTATTTGCGAGGCGAGTTTGGAGTGCGGCTAGAAGACGACATGCACATCACCGAAAACGGGGCCGAGTTGTTCACCCCGCAAAGCCCATCGCTAGAGATGCCTTTTGCTCGGCTGTAGTCGCTATCGATTTCGGCTTTAGAATCGTAACCGAATCGGCTGGCACTTCAATCATGCCCGGCCGGAGATGCCACGACGCCTCAGAGCAAATGACGTTCAAGTCGCCCTTTTGAACAGCAACGGCCTGGCTGTCGGAACCGAGGTTGTAAACGATCTCTATACTGTGCCGTTTAACTTTGAACCACCTGGCTTTCTCGTCGTAACTGACTTCAACGTCGCCCATACATCCGTCAGTTAACGCGCTTGTCCGCCGACGCAGCGCAATCAACTCTGTGGTCCAAAGAAGCAGGGACGCATGAGGCTCTTCGGTCACTTCAGACCACTTCAGCTTCGACTTATGAAAGCTGTCCGGGTGCTGTGGGTCGGGTATCTCCTCGGGCGTCCATCCGAATGCTTTGAATTCACTGCGGCGTCCTTTTGATACGGCTTTCCCGAGCTCTTCATCCTCGTGTCGTGTGTGATAAATGAACGGAGACGAAGCTCCGAACTCTTCGCCCTGAAATAGCATCGGAATGAACGGCGAGGTCAGGACCATGGCAGCCGCGATCTTTTGACGGCCGATGCTGACTAGGTGTGATAAACGTTCGCCCTGAGCACGATTCCCGATCTGGTCGTGATTCTGTGCGTAGCTTAGGAAGTGATGGCCAGACAGGCCGATCGCGGGACGTCCATGAATTCGATCTCGATGAGGCGAGTAGGCGCCATTGAACACGAACGCATGCTTCAGGGCTTTGGCTAGATGTTCAAACGATCCAAAGTCCTCGTAGTAGCCCTTGGTCTCTCCAGTAAGCACGCAGTGAAGCGCATGATGGAAATCGTCGCTCCATTGGGCATCGATGCCGAAGCCGCTGGCTTCACGGCTGGTTACCACGCGAGGATCGTTCAAATCGCTTTCCGCGATGAGCACCAGATGGCGTCCAATTTGCGCGGATAGCGAGCTCACTTCTGCCGACAGCTGCTCTAAGAAGTGAAATGCGGAGTGGTCGTAATAGGCGTGGATGGCGTCCAACCGCAGACCATCAAAGTGGTAATCACGAAGCCACATCAGGGCGTTGTCGATAAAGAAGCGGCGGCTCTCTAGGCTTCCCGCGCCGTCGAAGTTAACCGCACTTCCCCAGGGTGTGTGGTAATCGCTGTTGAAATAGGGCGCGAACTTTTCTAGATAGTTTCCGGTCGGACCCAGGTGATTATAAACGACATCTAGAATGACAGCGAGGCCTTTTGCATGGCATGCATCGACCAAGGCCTTCAGTTCATCAGGAGTGCCGTAAGCATGGTGTGGCGCATAAAGATCGACGCCATCGTAGCCCCAACCCCAATCGCCAGAGAACTCGGCCACGGGCATGAGTTCCACGTGAGTAATGCCCAGCTTCGCCAAGTAATCGAGCCGCTCAATCGCGCTTAAGTATGTGCCTTGTTCCGTGAACGTGCCAATGTGCAATTCGTAGATGATGGCGCTAGATAGAGGGCACGCCTGCCAGTGACGGTCAGTCCAGGAAAACGAATGTTGATCGATCAGGCGCGAGAGACCGTTAACGCCATGAGGCTGAAAAGCAGAACGAGGGTCGGGGATGGGCCCGTCACCGTCAACCACGAACTGATAATCAGAACCAGGGAAAGCGTCCGGAACAGAAGCGGACCACCAGTCGTTGAGGCCCTTCTGCATTGAATGTGAGACTCCGCCCACTTTGACTTCGAGAGTCGTTGCGCGCGGAGCCCATACGGTGAAAGTATGCATAGATTTCAGATCTTAGTCTCCGACCTATTCCCGAACAAGAAGGGCCACCGGAAACCGGCTGAACAAGTCACGGAGTCGAACCTGTCCGCCTGTGATGTGGTCGCCCGTAAACTGATTTCTCCACGAGCCCGCGGGTAGATCTACCGTCGTATTGGCCCAAAGATTATTGAGCTGCATGACCAGTCGGGGCGCGAGCACAGCCACGTCAGGAGCACTCGCGTCAGATCCATTCGCACGCGGCCCGCGAAGATAGCCAACCAGATGCGCGGCTTTCGCGCCTTCGGCTATCAGGGGCTGATAGCTGCTGCCCTCGGGTGAGAGCGAACGGGCGTAATCGCGCCGAGTCGTCAGAGTCCGATGAGTGGTCCAAAGTTTAGGCAGCCCTTCGTCAGAGCGTTGCAAAATCTGTTCGGCTGTAAGCTGCGGCAATTCGGCCAGCAAGCGTCGGCGCAGATCGTAGTCAACCTTTCGCCGATTGTCAGGGTCGACAAGACTCAGATCCCACAGCTCGGTGCCTTGATATAGGTCCGGTATACCTGGCGATGTCAGCTTTAGCAAGAGCTGCGAGAGAGAACTGATACGACCTGGCTCAACGAGCTCGTCCACAAACCTTTGCAGGTTCGACATAAAGGTCTCGTCACCATAGATGCACTCGATGAAGTGCTTGGTAGCGGACTCGAACTGTTCGTTGGGATCGAGCCAAGACGTCTGCTGCTTGGCTTCTCGAGTTGCTTTCTCAATGTAGGGCAGCAGTCGATCAGGTCCGATCGGCCACGCGCCTAACATCGTTTGGTAGAGGAAGTACTCGGTCGTTCGATCAGGCCGATTCTGAGTTTTGAATTTTTCGTTGTTCGTTGCCCATCGGCGTAACGCGCGATCCCAACGCCCTGGAATTTCAGACAACAAAGCTATACGAGATCGAACATCCTCGCTGCGCTTGGTGTCGTGCGTGGAAGTTGTCAGCATCGTGCGCGGGTGAGTGCGGTGGATCTCAGCGCAGAAGTCGTAGAATGAATCCGGCAAGACGCCAAAGCGGCCTGGGTCACCACCGACCTCATTCAACGAGATCAGCCGATTGAAATTATAGAAAACGGTGTCCTCAACGCCCTTGGCCATGACGGGCGGCGTGAACTGCTGGAAGCGCATGACGAACTCGTTCTCTAGCTTGCCAGAGATGCGCCCCATCAAAACATCTGCGAGAAATTCAAACAGCTGTGGATCCAAATCCGGCCGGTATTTGGTCGCGGCCTCTACCGCCTCTGAGACGTAACAATAGTCGGCGTCGGTCTGCTCTTTGCGATCGGGTACCACGTAGGTTCGATAAATGGGGAAGCACGAGACGAGCTCTCGAATCGCATGCCGAATGTCATGACGAGTGAAGTCGCGCCGATCACGATGGCTTTCACAAATGCGAACGAACAACGATGTCAGACGGTTAATGTCGCTGCCCAAAAGCTCGTGCATGACCAGGTGTTTCTTGGTGTGGCATGCTTCGGCATAATCGATGGACTCGCCCGTGAAGTCGGTGTAGACCTTGCTGAATTCTTGCTCTTGTTCGCGGTCGACAAATAGCCCGGCTACTTCATTCAGGTATTCATAGCCAGTTGTACCGTCGATAGGCCAATCGGATCGAAAGTTTTCACCGGGTTCAAGAATCTTTTCGGCAACGATAAGGGCCTCGGGCGCGGCTTCCCGCAGTCGGGCAAAATACTGATGAGGATCTCTGAGGCCGTCTGGATGATCAATACGAACCCCGTCCAGAACCCCATCTCGCAGCCAGGTTGTAATCATGGCGTGAGTGTCCGTAAAGACGTGGGGGTCTTCCATCCTCAGTCCTACTAAGGTGTTCACATCAAAGAATCTGCGATAACCGAGCTCCTGGTCGGCGGTGCGCCAGTAAGCCAAACGATAGTGCTGGCGTTCCAAAAGACTGTCTAGAGCATCTGCATCACGGTTGAATCGATCTAGTTCCGAGTCGATCGCTTCGGCAATAAATGGCACCTCATTGCACAATCGCGATATCAGGTTGTGGATCACTTCCTTGTCACGATGACGCTCAGCTAAGCCTATCGAGTTGTCGTCAGTGACTGTCGGCAACCGGAGCAGTGAGTCTGCCAAAAACGCCAGATAGTCTGAGCCGCTCTGCTGAGCAACCAATGCGATCAGAGCTGCGATCGATTCAGGGGCAATCGGTAACGTGTGAGCGAAATACTTGGTCTCGAAATCAGCCCCTTGTCTGACGATTTTAATCTCGCCGCGAGCCAGAACACGGCCATAGTGATCGCCGAGGATGGGAATCAACACTTTGCCGCGAAGCTTTTCTTCCGGCGATTGCCAATCGATATCGAAATAGGATGCATAACGGCTGGCCCGGCCATTCTCAAGCACGTCCCACCAGAGACGATTTCGGGGGTCCCCAATCGCCATGTGATTCGGGACAATGTCAAGGATCTGCCCAAGATCATTTCGCCCCGCTTCCTTGCAAAACCGGCCATGCGCTTCCGCGCCACCCAGTTCCTCATTCACTTTGTGGTGATCGACCACGTCATAGCCGTGTTGGCTCCCAGGAGCCGCTTGCAAATAGGGCGAACAGTAAACGTGAGAGACGCCGAGCTGATGCAAATATTCAGTAACTTGCGCCGCCGCATCGAAACCGAACCGAGCCTGACCGGTCGTCTCGTCTAGGCTGGCATCTAACTGTAAACGATAAGTAGCGCGCGGAACCGTACGCATTTAACTCCTAAGAGGACAATCAAGCCCACATTGTTTCGCCGACGTCGTGAACCTGATTGTTGTTCTGGTCGAAGTGCTCAATGGCCTGCTCTGGAAAAGAAATAAATGGTCGTGACAACCCCAACAACTACCACTGTTCGACGAACGAAGACAGGAGGGAGACGGCGAATCAGGGCAGTTCCAACGAAGCCACTTGTCAGTGCGCCACCCATGACCGTCAAGGCTGGAATCCAATCAACCTGATGGTAAAAGATGAATATAGCTGATGCTAGTGCATTCAGACTGGCCATGAGCAGAGTCTTTAGGCCATTCATGGCGTGAATGTCGGTCATCCCATACAAGGTGAAAGTTGCCAGCAAAATGATGCCGCTCCCTCCGCCGAAGTAGCCCGAGTACACAGAAGTTGGGAAGAGAATCAGCAAAAGCAGGAGGTGGTTGGACGCAAAGCGATGTCCTAGGGCAGCACTGATTTGTCTTCCAAACGCAAACAGGACGGTGGCGAATAAGAGGAGCCAAGGGGCGATCCGCATGAACGTGCCATTCGGCGTCCGTAGAAGCAGTAACGATCCGACCATACTGCCAAACAGGCCAACACTCATTACGACTGAGAGATTCACGTTTTGAAGACGGGCGATGTCGCGGCGATAGGAATAAAAGCTAGCAAATGCACCTGGAAACAGAGCAACTGTACTGGTCGCATTGGCCGGTACCGGAGCAACACCAGCCAAGATTAAAATCGGAAGAGTCACAAAGCTTCCGCCGCCCGCAACGGAGTTGATGGCATTGGCCACGAATCCGGCGCCGAACAGGAGCAAAAAATGAAACACGTTTCCAAGTGTAGACGTGGCGGTCGCACGAGTCTGGCAAACTGACAACTTATGCGCCTTTCGTTTTGCTCGTTGATACTTCTGGGCAGTAGCTTGCAAATAGTTAAAGCTGCACAGAAACCGATCACGGTAGCGGATTGGGTCAGCCAGAAACCTGAGCAGGTGATCAACCCCATCTGGGCGCCGGACGGAACGGCCTTCGCGTACACGCAAGACGATGATGTTTTCTTGTACACGGTGGACCAGCGCAAAGCTGCGCGTTGGTTTAAGTTTGACGACCTGCACAAGCGTGCGAAGACCGGCCCCCAACGGAAGGAGTTCGGCTGGCAAAACCGCCGGGTCGCCTCGCAATCCGTTCAATGGTTCCCAACGAGCAAAGACATCCTGGTTGAGACCGGCGGCGACCTTTTTCGCGTTCACCCCGATGGTGGCTTCGATCAGCTTACGGCTACTGCTACGGCCGAGGAGGCGCCACAGTTGTCTCCTAATGGCAACGCAATTTTATATCGTACGGAATCAAACCTGTTTGTGCTGACATTAGCGACTGGCAAGGTGCGCCAACTCACGAAGGACGGCTCGGCGACATTGCTCAACGGCCAGTTGGATTGGGTTTATCCGGAAGAACTGGATTTAGGTACAGCAGCTTGGTGGTCGCCGGACTCAAAGTACGTCGCGTACCTGCAATTTGACGTCAGCAAGGAATTCGTGTACCCCCAGGCTGACCTTTTAGGCGAAAGAGCGCTGAGCGAGCCCCAGCGTTACCCACAGGCGGGAACTCCCAATGCGCAGGTCGGGCTGGGAGTCGTATCGGCGAATGGTGGGAAGACGCGCTGGATGAAGTTGGGCGACACCACGACTGCCTTGGTTGCCCGGGTAGCCTGGGCTACCGACGGGTCGGCCTTGTGGGTAGAGCGATTGAATCGCGTCCAGAACGAGCTGAAGTTACTGAGCTGTGACCGCTCAAGCGGCGCGGTCAACACGGTGATCACCGAACAGTCGAAGACGTGGATTAACTTATCCGACAACTTCTTTGCGCTGAAACTCAAGCCGGAGTTTTTGTGGACGAGCGAGGAGTCGGGCTTTCGGCACGTCTACCGGTATTCGAACGACGGGAAACTGCTGACGAAAATCACCTCTGGCGACTGGGAAGTGAAGAAGATCGAAGCCATCGACGAAGCAAAGAAAACGGTCTATTACACGTCGGCTGAGGTGAGCCCGGTCGAGAACCAACTCTACACGGTCGGCCTGAACGGTGGCGAGCGGCGGCGGCTGACGCAGCAAGAAGGGATGCATGGAGTTAAAGTAAGCCCAGATGGGAAGTGGTTTGTGGACCACTACTCCAACATGAAAGAGCCTCCCCGGACAATTTTGGCCGGCGCAGATGGCGGTACCGTAGCGGAGCTGGTTGCGCCGGACACAACGGTTTGGGCGGGCTTCGATCATCTGCCGTCCGAGATTATCAAGTTGGACGGCACCGGCAACACAGCCCTATACGGTCGTTTGACAAAGCCGGCAGGCTACCGGCCCGGAGAGCATTTTCCGCTAGTGGTTCTTGTCTACGGCGGCCCCGGTGCGCAATCGGTACACGACGTTTGGTCTGGCTTTGGCCTGGAGCAAGTGCTGGCGCAAAAAGGGTATCTGGTGTGGCAATTGGACAACCACGGTTCGACGGGCCGTGGACATGTTTTTGAAGATCCTATCTACCACGAGTTAGGCCGACAAGAAGTCGCAGACCAAGTTCTTGGAGTGAAGCGATTGATCGCAGATGGCTTAGCTGATCCAGCCCGGGTCGGCATCACCGGATGGAGTTACGGCGGCTATATGACAATCCGGTCGCTGCTGCTGGCCCCCGACGTATTCAAGATAGGTGTCGCCGGCGCGCCAGTCACAGATTGGCATAACTACGACACTATTTACACGGAACGCTACATGGGTCTGCCCAGTCAGAACGTGGCCGGCTATAAGTCGTCATCTAACGTCGAGGACGCAGGTAAGCTACAAGGGAAGTTACTGATCTTACACAATGTCCAGGACGACAACGTTCTCTTTCAAAACACCATGCAGTTTGTGAATGCCCTTGAAAAGGCGGACAAGCAGTATTCGATGCAGCTCTATCCTCAAAAATCACACAGCGTTAGCGGTGATTTGCGAAAGCCGCTTTATGAAGCGATGGTCAACTTCTTCGACGAGAACCTGAAGTGACGTGCCAGAAACTATAGCCTTTCCGGGAAACTTGGCGGAGTTACTAGCTGCAGCGGATGAGTTCGCTATGACTCTGGCCCAAGCTAAGCAAGAGCCGATTGCTGACGGCTTGAGTTGGTACGCCTATGACACGATGGCTTCTCTTCAGCATTTGAGGCCCTTGCTCGACACGTACTTTTGGAATTTCAAGCGAGCTGTCGAGAGTGGTCCCATGCTCGATGTGGGTTGCGCTGACGGTGACTTAGGCCTTTTCTTCGCAAGCCTCGGTCGGCAAGTAACGGCCGTTGATAACCCTCCGACTAACTACAACTGGATGAAGGGAGTGAAGACCTTAGCGCAGAGATTGAAGCTTCCAATTGGAATCCTGGAACGCGACATCGACTCTCAGTTCAATCTTCCGGGCGAGGGCTATGGGCTCGTAATGCTGTTAGGCATTCTTTATCACTTGAAGAATCCGTACTATGTTTTGGAAACCCTGGCGCGGAAGAGCCGCTATTGCTTTCTTAGTACGCGCATTGCCGAGAAAACGAAGATGGGCACGCGGATCGAGGAGGAACCACTCGCATTCCTGCTGGACCATCGCGAAGCGAATAACGACGCAACTAATTTTTGGATATTCTCGCCGGCGTGTCTGATTCGTTTGGCAAAGAGAACCGGATGGCGCGTTGTCGGCAGTACGATTGTAGGTTGCACATCCGGCTCGAATCCGGTTGACTCTGATAAAGACGGCCGAATGTTCTTGTTCTTGGAGAGTCAACGACGCTCCATTCCTGCAAATATCACTCTACTTGAGGGGTGGTCTTCTGTCGGCGAATTCGATTGGGCCTGGACGCTTAAGAGTTTTTCACTCCAAGTTGAAGTGTCAGGTGAGATGATTCCCTTTCACTTTCGTCTGGGGATGACGGTGTTGGAACAATTTGTTACTAAGTCTCCGATGCGAGTTCACTGCACGATCAATGGCGTGCCAATCGATCCGCAAACTTTCACGAAGGCTGGCGACCAAGTTATTGAAGCCGCTGTTCCTCGTCAGGCCCAGAATTCCCGGTCGCTACGTTTTGATTTTGTGATCGACCACCAGTTCCGACCAGAGCCGCCGGACACGCGTGAACTGGGCGTGATCATTCCATTTACCGGCGCGGTTGAAGGGACGTCAGAAAAGCTGGAGTTCTGGCTCGGATAATAGAACATGATCCGGTGGCTTCCCTCAACGAAGAGAGTAGCTGGAGTACTAGCTCTGAGGCTCTTTGCTTTTGGTCAGTCTGTCCCCGCGCCCGATCGACTTTCTAGCGCGCAAACTCTGCTAAACATGGGGCTGTTCGAGGACGCAGAAAAGGTCGTCCGACAGTTCCTTCAAACCAGTCCGGAATCGGCCGAAGGGCATTTCTTGCTGGGCAAGATACTGTTTCGGGAGAAAAAGCCGGTTGAGTCGTTAGCTGAATTTACGGCAGGAGCGAAGTACCGCGCACCATCGGCAATCGAGTTTGAAGTAATTGGAATGGACTATGTACTGCTGAACTCACTGTCAGATGCGGATAAGTGGTTCACTCGTGCCGTGGACGCCGACCCTGGAAATGCGCTCGGCTGGTACTACCTGGGCCGGACAAAGTACAACGAAAATCGATTCGAAGAAGCTGTCCAGGCTTTTGAAAAGTGCTTAGCGCTGGATCAACGGGACGTAAAGGCCGAAGACAATATGGGCTTGTCATACGAAGGGCTTGGTGACTACGAGAAAGCGGCCGATGCGTACGGGAAAGCGATCGCCTGGCAGGCGAGCCACACTCCAAAGAACGCTGAACCATATTTCAACCTTGGCGGGCTTCACCTTTCACAGAATCGCCCCGCTGAGGCCCTGCCCTATCTAGAACACGCTGTCCAGTTCTCACCCGAAGAAGCCAAAATGCATCAGCGGCTCGGGAAGTGCTATCTGGCGCTAAACCATCTGGACCAGGCTCAAAGCGAGTTGGAGACCGCCGTTCGGATGAACTCGCAAGACGCTGCTTTGCATTACCTTCTTCAGCAGGTCTATCGCAAGAAAGGTCTTGCCGATAAGGCTAATGACGAATTGGCCCGCTACCGACAGTTGCAAGCAGCGCCCCCACTGGTCAAGCCTTGAGAGTCTTATCACTTTGCCGAAGCCGCCGCCCTGTTTGCATACTTCTTCCAGATTGCCGGGTCGTCTAACATTCGGATGAAAATTCCTCCTACCACCGAACGCGCCTGAAAGCCTACTTGTTTGCCGGTTTTGGTGTCATACCAGTCGGTCAAAGGCACTCTTGAGGGGGACTCATCAGCAAACTTGTATGCAGGCTGGAATAGAGAAATAAATCCTTCGCGCGATTCGTTCAACGATGCCGTCCAAGTTAGCCAATCTATCTTCGTGTAATCGGCGCGGTTGTCGAGCGGCAGGCCGTAAATGTTGGCGTGAGTGTTATAAAAGGCGAGCTCCTGCTGAACAATTTCTTTCGGAAAGAGATTCAGATCAAGTAACTTATCCCACACTAAGTTGTACTTCTGACTCCAGGTACCCGGACGATCAAAAGCCAAGCGGTAATGGTGTCCCTCTTTGCCCATCTGCGCCCAACGCTGAGCGTAATCACGGGCGAGATCCGTGTACTGTTTGGCTACGTCTTGATGCTGAAGCATGCCGGCCAATTTGCCGTAAGCCGCTAGTCCAAGGATCGCTTTTATAGATAGGTTCGCGTTGTGAGCAAGGTGCCCGGCGAAGTCATCGGTCGATAACTGATTCTCGGGATCGAGTCCTTTGGTACGCAAGTACTCCGCCCAGCGAGTGAGAACGGGCCAGTATCGCTCGGAGAATTCGCCATTTCCGTTCACTTGCGCAATTCCGGCCAACATCAATAGCATATTGCCGCTTTCTTCAACAGGCATTTGATTCTCTTCGGTCTTTTCGCCGCCACCGTACTGTTGTCCGTTTGCTAGTGGGTATCGTCCCAAGTCGTGCGGCGCGAAAGGAAAGGGCCAGCGCGGCAAAGAGGCGTAATCGAGGATGGGCCTGAGTTGGGCTTGTAGAAGACGTGTATTGAAGAGGAGGAAAAACGGCGCGCTGGGGTAAGTCACATCCACGGTGTCCACCGATCCGTTGCTGAAGTTCTCTTTCGAGAAATACAGAGGCGTACCGTCGAGGTCAATGGTGAGTTTATGCGCGGCTAGCGTTTGAGAATAAGCCAAAGAGCAAAGGCGTGCGTAATCGTCGCCGCCGACTTTGGCAAGATCGGCGACCAGTTCACGATCGAAAGTTGCTGATCGCTGGTCGAGCGACTGATAGTCGGCCAGCGCCGAACGTAATAAGTCGATTGCCTCCGTTCCGTCGCCACGCCAGTAAGGCCTCAGTCGACGCTCAAAGTAACTGATCGAGAAAATATCGTCGTATGCCAAAACGAGATGTCTGGAGACTGCTGAAGTACCTACACCGGTTAGATTGAAGGCCGTTGCGAGAACCGGAGTAGGTTGTGCATAAGGCTGATCGATCCTTAAGTCGTCTGTGTCGGGTACATGGCCTGAACTTATAAAAGCTTTCATGGCTTCCGGACGGGTCGTAGCCGCTTGAGAGTTTTCAGAGTCGGGTGGTGCCACCACGTAGAGATAGCCCCAATCAATACGGAGGTCATCGCCAGCCTTCTGAAGAATGGGCTGTTGTTGACTACCCAAGCGCAGGATGGTTAGGTTGTCTGCCCGATAGCGGCTCCAGGCGACTAGCTCTTCAGGCGAATTTACTGCGATCTGTGCCGAAGCGTCAAAATAGATCTCGACCTGATGGGTTTTGCCGTCGATCGCCTTGGCCGTCCAAGTCAAGTAAGTGACCGGGCGTGACACTAATTCGAGATTGTCGGGCAGCGCAGGATTCAGGAAAGTTAGCGTTAGTTGCACGCCTGCCCCTTCGAATTCATAGACGGTATGAGTAGGAAGCACCTCTAAGTGGACCTGCTTCAACGCTGCAAGTCGATCGGGCTGGGTGCCCATAATGCGATAACTTGTGCCATCAATTCGGGCGAGACTACTGAGAGATTGCGTTTTCCCGGTCCAGTGCTTGGTCGGCTCGTCTGTAAGATGATTGGCCATTGACCACAAGCTGAAATAAGGGTCGTGAGTCACTAAGGGCACGGCTGGCGGACGAAAATCGGCTGGGAATGCGCTGGGTATCGTCCAAGTGCATAGAAGACTTGCAACGAGTATCGACGGACGTTTCAAACTTTGTTGACCTCTCTCCGGGAATAACTTAACCGATCTATCATCTCTCGATGCAGATTTCGCCATACTGGCCCGTCTGGAAACTGATACGACGCACGGGACTCGGGCTTTAGCTCGATGCTGTAGCCGGGTTGCCGCGGTGCTAAGTAGTGTCCGTTCTCAATCCGCACAGGCTCGACGAAGTGTTCATGTAAGTGATCGACATACTCAATAAAGCGATCTTCGATTTTCCCAGATACACAAATATAATCAAACATCGATAAATGTTGGACATATTCGCATAAGCCGACTCCGCCGGCGTGAGGCCAGACGGGGATTCCGAACTTCGCGGCGAGCAAGAGAACGGCAAGAACCTCGTTCACACCTCCGAGACGGCAGCTGTCGATTTGGCAGACGTCAACCGCGCCGGCCTGAAAGAACTGCTTGAACATCACCCGATTCTGGCAATGCTCGCCTGTAGCGACGCGAATGCCCAGAGCATTTCGAATTGCGGCGTGTCCCAACACGTCATCAGGACTGGTTGGCTCCTCTATGAAAAACGGATTGAACACAGCCAAGGCTTTCATGTGAGCAATCGCGTCCTTGACGTCCCAACGCTGGTTAGCATCCATGAGGAGTTGCTTGTCGCCGATCTCCTCCCGAATAATTAGGCAGCGTCGAATGTCGTCCTGCAGATCCGCGCCGACTTTTATCTTGAAATAAGTCCAGCCTTCGGCGACTGCTTCACGACATAACTGACGCAAGCGTTCATCAGTAAAGCCAAGCCAACCGACGGATGTGGTGTACGCTGGGTACCCTGTTTCGAGCAACTTTGTCTCGCGATCGCGGCGGGTTGGTGCAGCCTGAGCCAGAATTTCTAAAGCTTCTTCGGGTGTAAGTGCATCTGTGATGTACCGAAAGTCGATGCACGATACAAGTTCTTCGGGTGACATCGAGCTTAACAGTTTCCATAGAGGTTTGCCTTCCACTTTGGCCCACAAATCCCAAACGGCGTTAACGATTGCCGCTGTGGCTAAGTGGATCACACCCTTTTCCGGACCGACCCAACGAAGCTGGCTATCGCCTGTCATCATGCGCCAAAATAAACCCATGTTGGCTGTGAACGACTCCAGAGTCTTGCCGACAACGAGTGGCGCGAGTGCCTTGATGGCTGCCACGCAGAGTTCGTTGCCACGGCCTATGGTGAATGTGATGCCGTGGCCGTCCACGTCTGCCTCGGTGCGCAGGATGCAGTACGCCGCCGAGTAGTCAGGATCAACGTTCATAGCATCCGAACCGATGAGGCGTTGAGACGTGGGGAACCGGATGTCGAATACATCAACCGATAGAATGCGTGTTGCCATAACGATTGAGAGTATCTAACCGGTAGGAAGCTAAGATGAGAGCCTTAGATGTTAGGTCTGTTTTCAACCAATGATTGACGACAAAACAATTGACTTACTAGACCATCTGGTCAGAATCAACCGTGACGCAGAAGCCAGTCTACGCGCGGCCGGAACAGATATAAGAAACTCGGAACTGGAGTCACTTTTCAGTGGATATGCCAAGCAGCACGCCAAATTCGTGGTGGAGCTAAGGGCCGAAATTGAACGGCTCGGCGGAAGAGTGACGGATTCCGAAAAGACGAGCAACGCCTTCGAGCGGGGCTGGAAGAAGATTGAAGCGGCACTGGCAGGTGGTTCACAAGCAGCAATTCTAGGCTCGTGCAAGGATGCCGAAGAAACGGCACACATCGCCTACCAAGACGCGACAGACGCGAATCCTGCTGGACACACACATGGGCTGATCGAGAAGCAATGGAAACAGATCCAAGGCTTCCGGACGCATCTGAGTCGGCTCGTGATCGAGGTCAAGGATGGCGTGCAGTTCCCGATGAATGAATAGGTGAGAGCCTGGTAATAAAGGGAAAATATCGCAGAGTTGGCGCGGCGGGAGTAGGATTGGGTTATGATCAGCACTCCGATCCAGCCTGGCACTCAGACCGAAAAGATCGACGACGAAACCAAGCGATCCTGATAGGTGAACCGGGGCGGAGCTAACCCAGATCAAGCGGAGAACCTAGTTAATATGGCGGAGAGAGTGGGATTCGAACCCACGGTGGAGTCCCCTACACACGCGGACATCTACTCATCGCGCACAACGGCCCTGAACCGGCCTGTGCGCTCGGTTGGGAAGCGTGTGATGGTTCCGTTTCCGATTGGATGGCGGAGAGAGTGGGATTCGAACCCACGGTGGAGTTTCCCCCACACACGCTTTCCAAGCGTGCGCCTTAAACCGCTCGGCCATCTCTCCTAACGCGCACAATCGTAAGCGAGACCTCAGTTTATCATTCGGGTTGCCCCGGTTACGATTAGCCTAAGTCGAACTTTTCGTGATGCAGAGCGGGGTCTCCGGTCACCAGAACCGGACGGCTCAGAATGGTTTCGAGCTCCTCCAGATACTGGTTGGAATTGGCCTTGAGCACTTTCGCGACATCGGGATGAACGCGAAGAACTACGTCCTTGCTCTCGATTGCACGGGAGATCTTTTGAGCTTCGACGAGGATCTCGCTGATGATGGTCTGAACGCTCTTCACGTAGCCAGCGCCTTCGCAGTACGTACAAGGCGAACAGAGGGTCCGTTCGAGGCTTTGCTTGACGCGCTTGCGGGTGATCGCCACCAATCCGAAATCGTTAAATTGAAGAATTTTGTAGGGGGCCTTATCGAAGCGCATGGCTTCTTCGAGCGCCTGCATGACTTTCTGGCGATTCTTGCGCTCGTCCATGTCAATGAAGTCGACGACGATGATGCCGCCGAGATCGCGTAAACGAATCTGACGCACGATCTCTTTCACAGCTTCGGTGTTGGTTTTGACGATCGTGTCTTCCAGGCGATTTGATTTGCCGACAAATTTCCCGGTGTTGATGTCAATTGCGACCAGAGCTTCCGTCTGATTGATCACAATGTAGCCGCCAGACTTGAGCCAAACCTTCGGTCGAAGTGCCTTCTCCAATTCTTGCGTGATGCCAAATGCATCGAAGACAGGAGCCGAACGCGTATACATTTTGACACGGTTCACGAGAGACGGCTGGAACCGCTGCATGAACCGCAACGTGCTTTCGTACAGCTCTTCGTTGTCCACCCAGATGGCTTTGAACTCATCGGTGACCTGGTCGCGGAGGATGCGCTGGACCAGATCCAAGTCGTGATGGAGCAGACATGGGGCGGGCTTCTTCTCAGCCTTGCTGCGGATATCGAGCCAAAGCGTGTAGAGGAAGCTCATATCAGCCGCGATTTCGTTTTCGGGAACGCCCTCGCCGGCAGTGCGGACAATGAACCCGCCAGTGGTACCGACGCGGTGAGCCTGAAGGATGCGCTTGAGCCGCTGACGCTCGTCGTCGCTGGCGATCTTACGGGAGACACCCAGATGGTTGACGCTGGGCATGAAGACCACGTAGCGGCCCGGCAAAGCGATGTGCGATGTAATGCGTGCACCCTTTTGGCCGAGGGGCTCTTTGGCAATCTGGACAATGATCTCCTGGCCAGCTTTCAGGAGATCGGTGATAGAGGGCAGGACGCGGTCGGGACGCTCAGCAAAACGATCGCTGCGTTCCTCGTCCATGGGGTCGGTGCGCGCGGGACGGTTATCGGGTTGAAGCGCAGGAGCGCTAGCGACCGAAACGCTTGCGGGCTCGGCAGCAGCAGGGGATTCGACGCGAGGCGCTTCTGCACGGCCGCCTTCTGGACGACCGCCTTCGGGACGCGGAGCATCACCTCTACCACCAACGAATCTGTTTCCCCCACGACGACGGCGCATCCGGCGCGAGACACGGTGCAAGGCCTGAGGCGCCGTATCTCGAACCTCGGCGGTTTGGGCCTTCTCGGTAGCAGCTACGGAATCGCTAGGGAGAACCGCGCTCTCTTCTACTTCTGACTCCTCGGCATCTTGATCTTCTTCTTCGACGAAGTCGATTCCGCCTATTAGCAAAGTTTCGGCAGGATAAATAGATTCACCCGGGGCAATTTCGTCGATAATTTCCGAAGCTTCGATATCAGAAGACTGGGTTGCGCTCAGGACATAAACTTCTGACGCGGGCGCAATGGTTTCGTCGTGCTCGCGGCTAGTTTCGACGACTTCGAGGCGGGCGGGCCTGATCGCGGGTTCTAGTAGCTCTTCGGGTGACTCGTCATTGCCTTCGTCCTGCTCGAAGTTGTCGACGACGAAAGGCGAATTCGATTGAATGGGTGTGGCGATGTCCTCTAGATGGGTCGGCGGATCTTCCAAGTCGGTGGGGTCGCCCAGGTCGGCTTCTAACGGACTTAATGGCTCGTCAAAAGCTTCGTCGTGATGTCCGAGAACCGCGTCCGCCAAGGCTAATTCTTCGCGCTGAGATTCGATGTCAGGCGCCTGAGTCGCATGCAGGACCGGTTCTGAAGGCTCGACCACTGTGGCGGGAAAGGGCGCAGTGGTGGCCGGGCGTTCGAGGGATCTGGGCGGAACAGAACGATACTTTGCGAGCGACTCGCCGGGGAGAATGATCACGTCCGCTGGCGATGACTCCTGGTAAACGGAGGGTGGCGCAGAGGGCGCGGAAGCTAATGAGATGGTTGATGAATGAGACGTTGTTTGCGAAGGGCTTCCGGCGTTGCGGGGCGGAGCCGCTACCGGGTCAGAACCAGAATCGGAAGGCTGCGCATATTTGTTCTCAGGGATGCCGCGTCCACCACGTCCGCGGTTACGACGGCCACGGCGGTTATTGTTGTTGCCCCGACGGTCTCCTCGGAGATTCCGGTCGGCTTCAAGAGTTGACCGCTCATTAGCCGGGGGCGGAACAACAGGGTCGGCATCGGTCTCAGAAGCTACCAAGTCCTCCTGTTCTTCGGCAGGACCCGAGAGGGGGTGCCCTTCCGTGCCGGCTTCGAGAACAGGACGATCAAATTCGCGAGCGGGTGTGGGGTCGGAACTAACACTGGCATCACGGAATTCTCGAGATGGGGAGATTTCACGACCTTCACGCGGAGTCCGATCAGGCGAGCGGCCATCGGGAACTCGGCGCTCCTGTCGAGGCGGTCGATCATCCGTTAGTGGATCGACATCCTCATTTTCTTCGAAGAAATCGGACACATAAAGGAAGGTGTCGCGTTCGAGTCCGAGGTCTACGAAGGCGGACTGCATTCCGGGCAGTACGCGGGTGACGCGCCCTTTGTGGATACTGCCAGCGAGAGAATATTCGTTCGATCGCTGGAAAAATACTTCTACGAGTTGATCCTCTTCGAGGACTGCAACTTTTGTCTCGTGGCGATTGGATCCAATCACCAACTCCTTGCTCATTCAATCACCGCCTATATGGATCGACGATGAGGGGTCTAAAGTCCTTCGAGATGCTTTGCGTTCGGCGACTACGGGATGAACCGTGGCCGCCTACAAAAATTTTGTGTCGGGATAGCGATGGAGACTTGCTCGGTAACAGCCGCTACCCTGTATCGAAGCTGAAACTACTCAGTCATTCGAAACCTTTGCTCAGCGAATTCGAACTTCTCGTTTCCCACTCAGTTCGACCCTTCTAATGTCGAACCGGGCCTGCAGATAGAGGCCGATTCAATTCACAAACCGTCTCAGCCTGACACTGTTAATGAGGCCAAGCATGAGGAAGACAGACCACGTATTGGATCCGCCGGAACTCATCAGCGGTAATGGGATCCCGGTTATCGGCATCCTACCGACGACCATTCCGACATTCACCAGTACGTGAAACAACAATAACGCACTGACGCCCATGCAGATATAAATACCGGCTCGATCGGTAGCCGTCTGCGCGTTCTCGACGACCTGCATGATGAGCAGGAAGTAAAGGACGAGCGCAATGATAATGCCTGCGAATCCATGCTCTTCTGCGAACGAGGAGAAGATAAAATCAGTATGAGGCACAGGCAGAAAACCCAGGTGGGTCTGCGTACTTTCCTTGACACCACGACCCCACATGCCGCCGTTGCCAACGGCGATGCGCGACTGAATGACTTGAAAACCGGTTCCTTTTGGATCGCGATCGGGATCGATGAAGCTGACCAAGCGATCCTTCTGGTAAGGCTTCAAGAAATGAAAGCCGACAGGTAAGACGACAGTGAGGATTGCAGCGATCACCAGGGAATAACGCCAACGCAGGCCAGCCATCAGGATGCCGGTAACCAGGATCGGCAAGTAGGTGAGAGCAGTGCCGAGGTCAGGCTGCTTCATGACAAGAAGCATGGGCACGGCGACCAGAACACTGAGCTTCAGGATGTCGTGCCAGTGGAGGGCGTCGGACTTGATCCCGGACAAGAAGCGGGCCACAAGAAGGATCAGGACGATCTTGACGAACTCAGAGGTTTGGAACCTGAAGGCTCCGAATGCGATCCAGCGGGTGGAGCCGAAGACTTTGTCGCCGATGAGGCCGGTGGCGATCAGCAGGCCGATCGAAACGCCGTAAAGAATGAATGCCCGGTTCATCAGAGAGTGGTAATCAATCTGGCCGACAACCCACATCATGACCACGCCAGTACCGACCCAGATGATTTGCTTCCACCAAGCGTCGTGCCACTTGGTACCGTTCGTGGCGCTATAGATTTGGAGGACGCCGAGAGCGCAAATAGCGAGGGTGATGATGAGCAAGGGCCAATCGATGCCGTGAAGAGAGCGACGGAACGGGATCACGGACGGCCCACAGCAGGAACTTCAGGAAACGTCAGTAAGGCTGTCGCGTGCTGGAGCGATTGCCACAGCGACGGTGGCGGAGGAGGTGCATGCGAGGCAGCAAACAGAGCGGCGGATTGGCGAGCTTTTTTGTCGAAGTACGCCTTGAGGATGTCGCGCACAATCGGCACGGCGTTGTAGCTTTCGATACCGTTTTCGTACAAAGCGGCAACGACGATCTCGGGCTTTTCCATGGGTCCGAATGCAACGAACCAGGCGTTGTTCCCGAGGTACTTGTTTCCCTTTGAGAGAAGCTTGACCTTTTCGGTCGCGGCGAGTTGCGCAGTCCCAGTTTTGCCGCAAATCTTAACGTTCTGGAGTTGGGCTGCGCGGCCGGTGCCACCTTCGTTGACGACGCCGTACATGCCGGAGATGACGTCTTCGAGATGCTCAGTGTTGAAGTTACCTCGGCGGAGAACTTCAGGCGGATTCGTGCTGACCAAGCGAGGCTTGTACCAGATTCCGCCCGCGCCGAGACCGCCGAGAGCAGACGCGATCTGCAGGGGCGAAACAGTCACAGCGCCCTGGCCGATTGCGACGGAGATGGTTTCGCCCGCATACCATTTCTGGCGGGCAAGACGCATTTTCCACTTGGTGGAAGGCATGGTGCCTTGGGTCTCGTTCGGCAGATCGATGCCGGTACGGTGGCCGACACCAGCCAGCTCGGCATAATGAGCAATGCGGTCGATACCCAAGCGATTGCCGACGTTATAGAAATAGACGTCGCAAGATTGAGCGATGGCCCGGTGCAGCGAGATGGTGCCGTGGCCGCCTTTCAAATGGCAGGCAAACGGGTGGCCGTAGAACATGGCTCCGCCGGCGCAGTGAAAGGTTGTGTCCGGGTCCATCACTTCGCTTTCAAGACCAGCAATGGCCATGATGGGTTTGAAGGTAGAACCGGGAGCAAGTTGTGCCTGAATCGCACGGTTTAAAAGCGGCTTATCCGGATTGCCCGCGATGTCCTGCCAGACAGCACGACTGATGCGGGCTGTAAAACGGTTGGGATCGTAAGCGGGACGACTGACCAGGGCCAGCACTTCGCCATTCTGGGGATTAAGGGCGACGACCGCGCCTCGCTTACCGTCCATAGCGAGTTCCGCCACAGCCTGCAGATCGAGGTCAATCGTGAGGCGAAGATCTTTGCCGGCGCTGGCCGCCTGCGTGGTTACTTCGAGCTGACGTTCACGACCCATGTTGTCGACCAGGACTCGGCGCTGACCGTCAACACCGCGAAGGGTTGAATCATATTGACGTTCCACGCCGTCTTTGCCGATGATGTCGCCCTGGTGGTAGTCGAGGAAGGCCGGCTGGTCGAGCTCAGACTCGCTGATTTCACCGACGTAGCCGCTGATGTGAGCGGCAAATCCATCCTGAGGATATTGGCGACGCCAGGCAGTGATGGTCTCCATTTCAGGGTAGGCGCTGGCATCGCGATGCGATTCAACCCAAGCGATCTCATCGCGGGTTAACTGTTCCTTGATGATGATTTGAGGACGCGAGAGATGGCGGAGCTTATTCGCTAATTCGGTGTAATCGAGGTGCAGAGCATCGGCGATGAAGGGCAGGTGCTCCCACTTGATCTGGTCACGATTCAGCAGCAGGGAGTAAGAGGCCTTGTTGTCGACGATGACCCGGCCCTCGCGGTCCAGTATCTTGCCGCGGGGCGCCAAGATGGGCGTGCTCTTAATTCGGTTGCGGACGGCAGCTTCGCTGTAGACATCAGGGTTCTGGACCTGGAGCTTCCAAAAGCCAGAGATCAAAAAGACAAAGACTGCGACGACGATGTACTGGAAAACGGCGATTTTACCCGCGGCCTGTTTGGTGTCGTCGCGCAACAGGCGCGTGGAGGAGAGTTCCTCTTCGCGCTGGCGCTCACTTTCGATCGTGGGCACTTAAGGACTTTCGGGCTGAACGGGCAGCCATGTCCTTAGTGTAGCGAGTACCCGCAAAGTGTCTAGCTTTTAGCTGCTAAGCAAAACTATTTAGGGCGAAAAGCTTCGTCCGTTTCTGCGCCGACCCGCGGTTTCCAGTCCAAAGTGTAGTACTGACCGCGATCGCGGGCCCAAGGATCGAAGGCATTGATGACTAGGTCGAGCTCGGCCGAAAGTTCGGGAATGGTTCTGAGCAAGATGCGTTTCAAGGGCGAGACCGGCTGCTTGTGGCCGTTGGGTGAACCCTTCTCGATCATCTGTGGACCGGGGCCATTGTGATTGACCCAGTTAACGCCGAGAGTGCTGTAGAACTCTGGCCGGAAACATGAAGTAAAGAAGCGGTCGCTGTACAGACGCCGTGATGCGTTCAAGATGAAGACCACAAACTGCGTCTCGGAAATGGCGAAGCCGTGGGGCCGGACGGATTCGGCGAGGTAACCGACGGCGGTGTCTACATCTTCGACGTTATCAACCAAGGTGCCGTTCGGGTGGCTGAGGCAATCCGTGATTGGTTTCCCGTGCTCATCCAATTGAGCGTCGGTGATTTGCTTGCTGTCGTCGCAAACGTGTTGGCCATAGAGTTCGCGCAAGTGGGCGACCATTGCGTCCTGGCGAATTTGTTCTGCGGATCCAGACGGCAGAGAATGATCGGCGAAGTCGTCGAACGAAGTGAGTTGACGGAGACCGTACTGACGCCTGAACTCATTGAAGCGAGGGACGCCATGTTCGCGGTCGCGAATGATGTCGAGAGCCATGACATCGATCTGCTGGGTTGCGCTATTGAGACGGCTGACCTTCAGATTCTGCAAGAACAGCGGCGAGTTGTTGGTTGTGAGCAGGCCGAGCCGTTGACGTCCGATGGTGAGGCCCCAATTAGCCAAGCCGCGGCTCTGCATAAAGGGTGTCGCTTTGCCCTGAAACGTGTCCACGATGGCGATCTTATTGGCGATTTTGTTTGGATCGGTTGCCAGGTCGCGGTACTCGAGCAGATCGGGCATAAGTGGATGGAGGCGGTAGACGCTGACGAACTCTTCGGGGAAGTTAAAGGGCGAACCGAAGTGGTTGACGCCGGCATTTGTGTATTTGGGATCATTGATTTTGAAACCCGGAAGCGCGCTGCCAAGGCCGAAGATGCCCGGGCCTGAGGCAAGGACTGAATACCATTGCGAAGCCTTCGTGACGTTCTTCGACTCGCCAAAGTTCTTCACAACAACATCGCTGAGGGCTTTCGAGACCAGACTGCTTTGGTCACCGAGGAGGCCGCCCCAATTGGCGTTCATGCCGAGGTAGAGCGGGTCGTTGTAGAGCAGTTGTGGCGTCCACTCGGTTGTGTGGATCTTGGCGATTTCGGCGGCAACGACGAGACGAGCAACTTCGAACAGAAAGTTAGGAGACACGTCTTTGTAGCGGATGAGCCGATCTGGATTCTCAGGGTCTCGCAACCCGGAGTCAGCGTCGGGATGAAGGGATTCCAAGCGCCGAAATTCGGACACAAACGCATTGTGTTCGCGAGCGAAAACGTTATGGAGGAAACTGAGGCCGACGGTCCAGTTATCAGGAAAGCCGGTTGCTTCCTGTCCCTTCCATTCCGGATTGATCGGATCGTCGGAAGCGAAGACAGGTAGTGTGCCGGGACCATTTTGGCCGGACTGGGTGACTAGCAGTAACTTAGCGGGATCGACCGGATCACGCTTGACTCGCTGGCGCGACCGGTCATCAAAACCATAGATCTGCGATGCATCCCACCAAGCTGTGTTTGTGTTGCTTCGAGTTTGAGGAGCGCGCGAGAGATAGGTATGATCATGGCCGTTTGCAGAAGCGGTGAAGTGTTCGGGCTCGGTCGTTTTCGCCACATAGCCTTTGTCTATACGATCTCCTGGGCGGCATCCCAGTGCTTTGATTTCGGCATCCGTCAGAGGCTCTTCGACTCCATTGACCAGCTTGGTTTCGCAGCCGACCTTGATGTACTCAGGGTGGTTGTGGCCTTCTTCAAGGTGGGAAAACCAGTCGTGCGTCATGAACTGGATCCAGTAAGCGGCGAGCACGTTGAAGAAGGGAGCCTTCTGGTAGTCGCAGTCAGCGCTGGCCGGTGCGCCAGGGACTCCATATCCATCGCGACAGGCTTCGGGTTCGTGCTGTACGCGAGTAAAGAGGACGCGGCTGATGACCTGCGGATCCGGCTTGAGTAGACCGAGTCGGTCGCCGTGGCGATTGCGAGTTAACTCATTTCGACCAAGGTCGGGGTAAGTGGTGTCGAACTCGACGTTGCTGGCAAAGGCTTGGCCCACAGAGCCCATGGCCGGATTGAGGATGTCGTTGCAGATGCCGTTGACCGTTCGCCAACGAATCAAGTCGCCGCGACAGACTTGGGTTCCATCGCCGCCGACATCGCTGTAATGAGGACTGTCGGCCGGAAGACGCATTTCCGGCCAGACCTTTATGGCGGCGCCACCGATACCGTCACGACCTTTGACGTACTGCTGATAGGTGCCATTGTTGTCAAACAAGTTGAACTTAATGAGCTCGACACGCTGGTACTCGAGATCGAGAAGAGCACCTGAGACGCCGCGAAGCTCACGCAGTTTTGGGAAATGCGAAGGAAGGGATGCCGTGTCGCCGGTGCCCCAATAGGTGGACCAATCGACCCAGGGCGTGTTGCTAAACAGCAAGGAACGCTGGCCGCCTCGACAGAGCGCCGTGGGTGGCGTGACCTTGCCCAGGAAGCGCTGGTCCCGTT
Organism: Bryobacteraceae bacterium; assembly: GCA_965214005.1. GTDB lineage: Bacteria > Acidobacteriota > Terriglobia > Bryobacterales > Bryobacteraceae > Bog-105. Next base: position 3,921,232 of record CBDCAQ010000014.1, on the reverse strand, counting down.
CGTTCGCGATTCGAAGAAAGCCCGCAACAACGGTATCAGCGCACGCCTTGACGATGACGTGTTCTTCGTCCTTGACTGTTTGCGTGGATGAAGCCGGCGCAAGCGTGGCGGCTATGGCAAGGCTGCTGGTTGCGATGGCAGCCAGCGCGAGGGCGATGACGCATGGGAGCCCGGCACAGGTGAATCGCTTGGGGACGGAATTGCTCATATCGAATCTCCTGTTTCGTGAGCAATCTAGCCTCCACGATGGGGTCTTTACGATATCGCATTCTGGCTGCGTGAATCAGGCGGCCTTCTTTTCGAAGAAGATGTCGGTGAGTTCGGGATGAGCTTCGCACTCGCGGGCGGTTTCGACGAGGGCTTGGCTGATGACCTGTTTGAGAAAGCTGAAAGAGAACTTGGCGTGGCCGGGGAGTGGAGCTTCGACCGAGCCGCGGATGTCTGTATCGAGTTCAAGGTTCTCAGAACGGGCTGTGAGGTTGCGGATACGGGCTTGATGAAGCTCGTCTTTACGGGTCTCGGCGGCGGTTTTGGCTTTTTGCGATTCGAACCCAATTTCGGAGCGGCGACGTTCGGCTCGGAGGCGGAGCAGGTCGTTGAGGCACTTGTGAAATGCTCGCTGATGCGTGGTTTGATAGCGCAAATAGAGTGCGAGCCGCTTGTCATCGGGGATGCCTTCGGCGTCGAAGCAGGAGGTCTGAAGGCGGAGAGCGCGGTCGGTGAGCCAAGAGTGCTCGGCCAGATGTTGGACGAGAAGCAATTCGGTCGGAGTGGACGGCTGATGCTCGGTGGTCAACGAGTCTTGGAGTTGGGCGAAGTCGGCGGCGGACTCGGACTCGAGGAGGACAAAGGAGCCGGTTAGGCCGGTACGCAGGTTATTACGAGACGAAGCCAATTTGCCTTCCTCGGTCCTGGGACCTGTGGAGAGTAGGGCGTTCTCCTGGTTGGCGGCAATTTGTGCGGGTGAGGACATGAGTAACTCCTGAAATTGATTTAGAAAAGCAAAAAGCCGCACGGGAATGGCACCCGGACGGCTTTCGAGAGGAGTATACAACGGGAAGACAAGCGATTCCTGCTAAGTTGATGAAAGTAAAAGCGAAGATCCCTGTGACTCGATTTTGGGCGAGAGATGAAACTGGGAGTGGCTATCTGGAACTTGCTACTTACGGCAGAGTCAATGACTGAGCTTCAGCAAAAGTCAACATGACAGGTCACATGTTATATGTGCTACATGAAGCGGCGTTGCTGAAACAAAGCCGCCGTTGTCTTTAGGGAATTCCAAAACCATAATGGCCATTGCCGCCGAAGAACAAGACCAGCGACTCTGCGTGTGTGCGACCCTCCGCAAAGCCACGCGTTCGGTGACGCAGTTTTTCGACAACACGCTCCGCCCCAGCGGCTTGCGTTCGACGCAGTTTCACATCCTTGCAGAAGTGCGGGGAGCCGGTGAGGCGACGGTAACGGAATTGACAAAGTTGCTTGTGATGGACCAAACGACCCTGACAAGAAGCCTTGCGCTTCTCGAACGCAATGGACTGCTGACGACAGTGCCGAAGCCCGATGGTCGCCTGAAGTCGGTCCGCCTCACCGTAAAGGGTAACCGGGCGCTCGCATTTGCCTTCCCCCTATGGTCCGCCGCTCAGGAGAAAATGGTTGGCGCGATAGGGTTGCAGGCCTGGAAAGTAATTGGCAGCGAGCTTGAGACGCTTGCGCAAAAAGCAGCAGCCAAGTAACCCTGCGTGAGTTAATATGTATATACATGCATATTGCTCTTGGTTCTCTCGTCTCTACGGTCACACTTTTGTCAGGTCTTTCGGCTTTCGCGCAAACGCCATTTTCCACCCTCGCCAGCGGACCAACGACACGGGTGCTCGCGATCGGGCATATGACGAGCACTGCCAGCCACGAGAAAGTCATGCCTGTTATGCAGAAAGAGGTGAGGGAGACCGTGCGCCTGTATCTTTCGGGCAAGCTGGATCAATGGTTCGTACGGCGCGACCAGAATGGCGTTGTGTTTCTGCTGAACGTGGCGAGCGTGGATGAGGCGCGCACATTGCTCGAAAAGCTGCCCCTCGGCGAAGCGAAGCTCATGGAGTTCGATCTTATCCCGGTGGGTCCCTTAAGTCCTCTCGGACTGTTGTTGCAGGACAGCGCAGTCAAATAAGTTCTGTCACTTTCGCAGTTTCGGTGCCCTTTAGCTTGGGTGGGCGTGCAAGGCCACGTAGTCAATTGCACGAAGTCAGTTAACAAGGCGCGATTAGGGGCGTTTGGTCTGATTGAGCTTAGGGCAGTTTGCATTATGCCAGGCAACCGCTTCTTCTTCTGAAGTAAATCGTTTATCTCGGCTGTAATCCCACTCGTATACGTCTTCCGTATTTGCAGGGATGAGTAGTATATGTCCACACATCTCATCCTGCATGAGCCAAAAGGTTCCGTCTGGTTCTCGTTCTGATAGCGCCATAGTATTCCTTGGCCAGCGTACACGAAGTTGGGATCTCTTCAAACGGTCTAATTTTCGGGCAGGTATAAATTGAAGCAGATGAAACGCTGGCTAATTCTGCTTCTAGTGCCTGTGATCGTATGCGCGGAGGGTAACTACCGCGCGGAGAAGGTTACAGATCACGGTCTTGAGATAGTTCGATTGACTGATGCGGTACATAGCGTCAGCGTTTCCATAGCACCCTCTATCGGCAATCGGGCTTTTGAGTTGAAGGTGCATGGAAAGAACCTTCTCTACTTTCCATTTGTAGATCTCGCGAGCTTCCGCGAGGACGGGGGGAAACAGTTTAACGGGATCCCGTTTCTTGCGCCTTGGGCAAACCGGATGGCCGACGGAGGGTTCTGGGCGAATGATAAGCGATACCAATTCAATCCTGATCTTGGAACGGTTCATCTTGGCCGAGACGGAATTGCTATGCATGGCATGTTGACGTCGTCAACTCTTTGGGAAGTGATTGAAGTTAAATCGGACGAACGCTCGTCTCATGTAACTAGCCGGCTTCAATTTTGGAAATATCCGGAGCTCATGGCCAATTGGCCTTTTGCGCACGAGTACGAGATAACTTACAGACTCACGGACGGCATCCTTGAAGTTAGTACGAAGGTTACAAATCTAAGTGCGGAACCGATGCCGGTAGTTTTTGGATTCCACCCATACTTCAATCTTCCCGATGTGCCACGATCGGAGGCGAGCGCGCACATACCAGCTCATAAGCATGTCGAGACGGATGGTCGTCTAGTTGCGACAGGTGAGATGAGACCGGCGAACTTGCCGGAGTGGATCTCGCTGAAGGACCACACGTTTGACGATGGGTACACCGATCTTGACCGCGAGAGTGATGGACGCGCGGTTTTCTCGGTTAAGGCAGGATCGAAGAAAATTCAAGTGGTCTATGGGCCTCGATATCAAGTTACGGTGGTCTACGCACCGCCGAATCAGTCGTTCTTTTGCTTCGAGCCTATGACCGCTATTACGAACGGAGCGAATCTTGCCCACATCGGCAAATATGGTGACCTGCAAAACATAGCGGCGGGCGCTACTTGGCGGGAGAGCTTCTGGGTTCGTTGGAGCGGGTTTTGAGTTGGTTGTAGTGTCAACCCGGGACATTTGACGGAGCTCTATCGTTGAAACACGACTTTGCCCCCGACCATGGTCATTGCTACTTTCGAAGTAACTAGGTCGTCAGATTTGTCGCTAAAGATGTCGCGAGAGAGAACGACAAGATCTGCGAACTTACCTGCTTCGATGGTGCCGGTCTGCTTCTCCGCAAAATTCGCATAAGCAGCATCGCGGGTATAGGCGAGGACGGCCTGCTCTGGGGTAATGCGAAGACTTTTGTCGCCGTAGCTGACCTGTCCAATAGGTCCGTTTGCGCTGACTGCGCGCTGGACTTCACGGCTGGTCGCTTCACGAATTCCTTCGATGGGATCAGGTGGCCAAGTGCACGGCCAATCACTACTAAACGCGACTAAGGTGTGATCTTTGATCAGCTCGTTCCATCCATCGTAAACGATTTTGCCGAAATCCCCTGAGGCGCAACAGAAGCTTGGCTGCATGCTGGCAATGACAGAGAGTCGGTGGAAACGGGGCGCGTCGGATTCGTTCAAGAAATCAGCATGCTCCATGCGGAATCGGCGATCTCGCGAGCCGTTGGTCCGCTCAGCTTTCTGGTAGGCGTTGAGCACCATCTGCGCTGAATCGACTCCAATGGAATGGGTCATTAACTGGTAGCCTGACTTGTCCAATTCCAAGACGAGCTTTTCGAATTCTGCCGGCGTGTATACGGGAGGATCGCTTAGGCCGTCGGAAAAGAACTTGACGAGATTTGCCCGGACCCATTTGTCGTTGAATTTTGTTCGGGCCGTTTCTAAATCGTTGCGGAACTGCGGCGTAAGATGATGGTTCACCGCGACGGCTCCGAAAGCGGTACGCGTCCGAAGTGTCAGCTTGCCTTGGTCCCGCATTTTGCCATAGAGTTCGATGTCAGCAAGATTCCCTGTGGCCATCGTGATGCTCGTCACGCCGAAACTGTTGAGATATTGTTCGGCAGCGCAGAGCCACTCAATCTTTTGCTGTAGGGGTGGATCGGGTAGTGCCTGCTCGATCAATTCCATCGCAGCTTCCATCAGCACGCCAGTGGGATGCCCACTCAAGTCGCGGAAAACGTTGCTTTCTACATTTGAATCGCTGTAGTGTTTGTCGCCAATGTGAGCAAGTTGTAGTGCCTTCGAGTTCACCCATAAGGCGTGTTCGCTAGTATCGTGAATGACGACCGGACGATCGGGGACTAACTTGTCGAGAAATGCTCGAGTAACAGTCGGTTTCTTATAACCGGTCAGTGTGTAGTCAGTTATAAACATGACTCGACCAAACAGAATGGGGTCACGTGGGTGTGCGACGCTGTATTGCTTGATCTTCTGAGCCAGCAGTTCTTGCTGCTTCGGAGTAATTGTGCTTTGTGGTGTAGCGAGATTGAACCCATGCAAGGCCAACGCTCCAAACCAGAAATGCACGTGACCGTCGGTAATACCAGGGATGACTGTCTTGCCCTGTAAGTCGATAACTTTGGTCGCAGCACTTTTTCGCTTATTTATGTCGGAATTATCGCCTACGGCATCGATCGTGTCACCTGTTATGGCGATCGCCTGTGCCCACTTATTCTGTCCAGCCGTGTAAATGTGCCCATTTACAAGCACGGTATCTGTGGCATGAGCCGGTAAAGCAAGTAACGTCACGGCAATTCCGTAGATCCTTACTAAGACTTTTATATTCATTCGTGAATTCTCCGGCTTATAGATTGGATGAAGGTTAAAACTGCAGACGCAGACTCGCTTGAATCCGGCGCGGTCCAACTCCTACGTTCTGCCCCGCAGTGGCGGATTGGTCGGCAGTGATGACGCCAAAAGAAGTAGGCGAGTACAGGCTGAGTGAGGGTGTAATTAGATTCGGGTGATTGAAGATATTAAATAGGTCGACGGCAAACTTCAACGAGACCCGTTCGGCTACTTTGGTTTCTTTCGCGACGGACATGTCCAGATTCCAGGCACTGAGTCCACGAAACAATCCACGTGCACTGCGCGTATCGGTCGAGAGTTCTACAGGCCGCAAGTTGTTGAACACTGCGGCTGGATTGGCGAATAAGTTCGCGCCCGATCCGCCGACAGCTGGATCTCCGGCGGTTCCCACCCCGTCTGAGCCAGCAACTCCGGTGTGTACGGCTGTTTTTGGCACAGGGCCGATCGCTACAGCTGTATCTAGGCCGGCCCCTGCGCCGTAAGCCGCTGAACCATAGGCATCGCCAGCGTACACTTGGGCTGGAAGCCCGGTGTAGGTGGTGAAGATGTAGGATGTGGACCAACCGCCGAACATCCTGCTGGCGAGACCAGATTGATTACGGAATGCGGGTAGATCGTATCGTCCGTAGAGCTGAGCAACTTGCCGAACATCGGTATAGCAATCGCCGTAGTAGAACTTGGGATTGTAAGGCGAGTTGAGTGAACCACCCAAGTTATCGCTTTGGGCCAGACCCGAGTCAAGGCAATGTGAGAGCGTGTAATTCGCTATTAGAGTGAGGCCATGACTTGATCGTTTGCGGAAGCTGATAAAGCCAGCATTGTAGTTTGACCAGCCGGTGTTGGTCTGAAATGACAGTTGACCGAACTGCTGGTTTTCGATTGTCGGGCGGCCGATGGTCTGAAGCATAGGATCGACTACGTTCTGCACGAAGGCATCAGTTTCGTCCGATACCAACGAACTGGATCCGGCGGCGGCTATGGCGGAGGTTCCGCCTGGGCCGAAGACATTTTCGAACCAAGGCTGCGTTTTCACGTTCGAAGGATTTACTCCGGCGCGAAGCTGGTTTGCGATGCCGTCGAAAGCTTGTGCGAACGTCTGCTTAGATAAACCCGTGAGGTCGCGCAGAGATGTGGGCGGCGCATTTACATTGACACTTGTCGAGAGATTGCGTCCTAAGCGGCCGATATAGCCAACCTCCACCAATGACTCTCCCGGTAGTTGTCTTTGTACGGTTAGGTTAAAGCCATGAATTGATCCGACACCAAAATTAGGATCGAAACCGTAAGTGCTGGGAGCGCCGAACGAAGTACCTGCGGCGACGTTTCTGGAACCCGGTACGAATGGAATTGTGAATGGCGCGGGAGCAGCGGTAAAGGCCGGACCATCCACGCCAATTCGGTACGGCGAACTTCCCGCAACGCAGCCCGGACCCGGCGTACCGTGAGCATCGCATGTTGGGGCTTGTACAGTGTTGCCGGTTCCAAGAAGAAGGTTGCCTAAAACACCGTAGAGTTCGGTTTGAATACCCAAAATCTGATCGTGCATCAAGGCATAGCCACCGCGTATGACCGTTTTTTTGTCGCCGAAGATAGTCTTCAAGAGTCCGCCTTTAAACAAAGGATTCCAGGCCAAAGCAACCCGTGGACTTACATTTTTGATCCCTGGATAAGTACCCCGACCACCGAGCTGCGCCGGATGCACGTAAGCCATCGGGACGTTATAAGTCTGTCCCTGTAATGCGGCGGCTTCTTTCTGCTTAATCAACTGATTGGGATCGATCAGCTTGTTTGTATCCGCATTCACGATCAGGAAGTCTTTACCGTCGACATCGCGGTACGGAGTTTCGAAAGTGATGTTAGCGCCGTAGCTCAAAGTAAGAGATGGTTTGATCTGCCATGTGTCGGAGCCAGTTAGCTCGAAGTGCTCGGCGGTCTGATCGTAGGAGATCGGCGAAGTTGTGGACAGGACCTGCCCAGTCTTACCGCGCGGATTAAAGGTCTGCGTGCTATCCCAAATACCGAGAAGAGTTGAGTAGAGGGAATTCCACTTAGGGATGTCGCCGGCCTGAAGGCAGTTGGTCGAGACAGTTCCGCCGCAAGTCGGGGGACGATCGGAGTCAGGTAGAGACAGGAACAGACCGCTTGTGATTTGAGCTACCGGCACGGATGTAGCTCCTGTCCCAGATGTCGTCCGGTAATGATACATGTCGATGTGCTGATACATGAATCCGGTATTGATGACGTGGCCCTGGCGGACCCAAGAAAGTGAATTATTCGCTTGCCACGATTTATCCAGACTGCCTTCGGGACCTAGAAGATATGTAGTCGAATTCCCGGGATTATCGAGATATCCAGATCCTAGTTGGAGGGAGCTTCCAGCGGCAGGTAAAAGCGTCGAAGGAAACTGGCGAGCGAAGGTAAAGCCTTGCTGGTTGTATCCGAACCTGAAGTCGTAAACAAGAGTGGGCGAGATTTGTCCAGTCAGACCGCCCATAGCCAATAATGGATATTGCGGCGTCCCAGAGGTGCTGACAAGTAACCGCCCGCCGGTTACAGCAGGGTTGAAGTCGATTTGAACCGGGTCTGAAATGCGTATTTGTTCGTCGAGAACCTGAGTAAATAGGCGCCAATTCTGACTGAGATTGTGATCAAGACGAAATAGACCAAAGTCGGTCTTAATAGGTGTAGAAACTGCGGTCCGAATACCCATCGTATTCAGACCGTCGCCGGTGGAGGGATCGTTGGCGACTGGGTAAAAGCTAGCCAGATACTGTTTGATGAGCGGGTTGAACCCAAGTCCTCGAGGATCACAGGCGCTGCTGCCGCTAGCCCCACACAAGGAGGCAAGTGGACCGTTTGCTGGATTCAGGTTGTATGAGACGATCTGGCCGGTAGCGTCTGGAAAACGAAGCACTCCGTTGCGTAAGGTTTCGGAAACGCCAGTGCGTTCGGAGTCTTGGCTCTGAGGGAATCGATAGCCCTCATAGTCAATGAAGAAAAACGTTTTGTCTTTCCAGATGGGACCGCCTACGGAGCCGCCATAGCGGTTGCTGATGAGGCCCGGTTTTGCTTCGCCTAATCGATTCCGGGTCCACGTATTCGCGTTCAGAGCTGCGTTTTGATAGTAATCATAGGCGGTTGCATGCCAAGCGTTGTTGCCGCGGCGAGTCGTCATGGCAAACTGACCGCCGCCCGATCGCGCTTGATCTTCGCTGGGATTCGAAACGCTGCCGCGGAATTCTTGGATTGCATCTTCTGGAATTCCGAATGACGCGATGGTTCCACTTACCAGGTAGCCGCCTTCCGCCTGGTCAGTTACGATGATTCCGTCGAGCGTCAGGCTGTTTTGGTCTACACGCCCTCCAGCTACGCTGCCACCTCCAGTTGAACCTTCACCGCCACCGACAATCGGCGTGGTGGCTGGCTGTAAGTAAACCAGTTCGGTAATTTGGCGCTGTGTTGTCGGCAGTGACTCGATTTCCTGATGCTGGAGAACGTCGCCGATTGTCGAGTTTGTTGTCTGCAGATCCACCTGGGCCTGTGTGCTTTTGACTTCGACCGTTTCGCTTGCAGTGCCTGTTGCTAGCGCGATATCGGCCAATGAAGACTCAGATACGCTGACTTTGATGTGCAGAACCGATTGCTGAAAGCCTGGGGACGTTGCCCTGATTTCAAAATCGCCCGGAGGCACTTGGGCAAATGTATATGCACCTCCGCCGCTGGTTAGAGTGTGTTGGTGAAAGCCAGTGGCAGCACCGACTAGCTCAATGCTGGCGCTTGGAACAACGGCACCGCTCGGATCACGTACTGTTCCGACGACTGAACCTGTCGAGGCGGTCTGCGCAACCGCGGGTATGCGAGTAATAGCTGTAAAGACGAGGAATGCCGTTACTACACGGTGTGTCATAAAGCCCTCCGGCTATGAATTGGTCCGGCGCGCCAGTCTGGAAGTTCGGCTGTGGGCGATGGAACCTAAGTTCGAGCGACAGGGCTTAATCAGGGAGGGCGCAACTGTGACGCCTTCCCGTGTTAAGTATTAGTACCCGTTTTTCAAAAGCTTGTCAACAAAGTAATTTAGCTAATTCGTTAGTCAAGTAGTTACTCGTTATTGGTGGAGCGGAGCAGTGAAGTCGATGTGCTGAATCTGGATAGTTTGGGCAGTGGCTCGGTCTAGGTCGGCCGCAGCTCTGCCTACGTCGGCCTTAGCACGGATCTCACGAGATCGTGCGGCGATGAGATCGGTTTGACGCTGCAGAACGAGAAAGACGGAAGATGTGCCGGCTTGGAACTGGCGCTGTTCACTGGTGTATTGGGCTTCGGCGAATTGGCGAGCGGACACGGCAGAGTCGAATCGGGATCGGGCAGCGGCCACTGACTGCAAAGTATTCCGGACATCAGCCTCAATTGCCATCTCGATCGATTCGTGTTGTGCCGCGAGACGCCTGCCCTCTGCAGCTCCGATCCCGACCTGGGCCGCAGCCGTTCGATTTCGAATCGGCAGAGACACTTGAATGCCGACCTGCGCAGTCGGAAAGGTCCCGTTGTACAAGTTGTTGAGCGACTGGCCATAGCCTCCGGGAAAGATAGCGGGGAGAACAGTAGAGCCGATGCCAAACTGCTGAAGGATCGGGTTGGGAATCACAGGAACGGGATGCCCGGCCAAACCTTGGAGACTGAAGCTCGCGACGGCGTTAATCTGCGGACGGGCTTGCTCCTGATTGAGACGGGTATCAAGGCGATTGACGTCAATGTTGAGACCGCTCGAAGTCAGTTCCGGCCGGCCCGAGAGGGCCTGTTTCAGGGCATCTTGCAACGTAGGGACGGCTGAATCTTCGTCCATTGCAGTGGCCGGAATCAGTGCAGCGCTCCACAGTGCGTCGCTCCTGGTGGGCAGGATCAGGGCCTTCAGTGCGTTCTCGGCGCGAGTTAATTCCTCTTGAGCGGTGAAGACGTTCTGCTGAAAGGTGGAAATTTGAGTTTGAGTTTGGATTACATCAACAGGGGCGAGAATGCCTTGAATGACTTGGCGGCGATTGCTTTGATCCTGTTGCTCGGCTAACCGCACAGCTTCGATTTGCACGGCCAAGTTGCGGTAGCCGTAATCGAGTTCCCAGTAGGCCTGGACGGCTTGCGTTACGACTTCTATGACCCGTTGCTTGAGCTGGGCCTGAGTGAGTAGAACGTTCTTGCTAGCCACCTGAATGCGGTATCGGTTTTCGTCAAATCGCAGACCTCGCCAAAGTGGCTGAACGAGGTTCAGATTCAGCGCGGTGGGGAACTGCGGATTGAGCACGACGAAGGTACTGTCTGACTGTTGGCGAGCGGACGAGAAATCAAGACGATAGGTGCCTCCGAGCCAAGGGAAATTACCGCTGAGTTGAGGGTCAGCATAGAGCTGCTTTTGACTGAGCTTGCCGTTTGCGGCACCGCCGATGAGCGAGGCAACAGGCGTGACGCTCTTACTGCGATTTGCGTTCAGTCCAATGATCGGGTCGTAATATCCTCTTGCGCCTTTGACCTTTAGGACGGCTTCTTCTGCGGCGATACGGGAGACGACGAGATCGCGATCGTTGTCTAGAACCTTTTGGATTACCTCTGGCAGAGTGATACGAGTGTCTCCAACGATTCCCATGCGTTCCGGAACAACGAGAGGTTTCGAAGCAGGAGATGGTGGAGTGGCTGGCTCGTTAGCTGCAACCGGGGCGGGTGGACTTTGGGCTAAAACTGATTGAAGGCAAACAATTAGGAGCACGGCGACGCACAACTTCAAGCTACGTCTCCCTGCTTAAGTGCGTTAGGCGCGAGGGCAGGCGATCTGCGTCTTGAGAATAAGCGTCCGATTCGACCGGTCATCCTGTTCAGGCGACCAAGTGCGGGCAGCTGAGAAAGATCCTCGAAGAGTGAGTAGAAGACTGGGACTGCAAGCAAAGTGAGCAGGAGGCAGAGCGACTGGCCACCGACTACGAGGACGCCGATAGAGCGATTCGTGGCGGCCCCGGTTCCACTACTGATTACAAGCGGAAGCATACCGGCCACGAGGGCGACGGTCGTCATTAGGATGGGTCGTAAGCGATCGCGATTGGCCTGGATGATGGCTTCGTATCGTGGCATACCCGAAGCGCGCAGGCCATTTGTATGGTCGATCTGCAGAATTGCGTTTTTCTTCACGATTCCGAATAGAAGCAGCAGGCCAAGGCCCGAGAAAATGTTGACGGTCTGATGCGTAACGAGCAGGGCCAAGATGCCGAACGGCACGGCCAAAGGAAGCGTGAGCAGAATCGTAATAGGGTGCACGAAGGACTCGAACTGCGCAGCGAGCACGATGTACATGAATATGAACGTCAGTGAGAATGCCAGCAGGAAGTAGTAGCCGGTACGACCCAATTCTTTGGAAGCACCAGAAAGACCGGTCCGATAGTCTGGATCCATTCCGATTTCGGCGACGGCTCGATTCATACCCGCCAAGATCGCTGCTTGCGAGCCGCCTGGCAGCACATTGCAAGTCAAGGTGACTTGGCGTTGACGCGCTATGCGGTTTACTGACGACGGACCGGTGCCAGGCCGCATATGAACGACTTCATCGAGGCCGACCGAGCTGCGCTTGTTCGACGAAGGTACGGTGATTTTGCTCAGGCCTTCAACACTGCCGCGAAACTGCTCTTGCGCACGAACGCGAACATCGTATTGATCGTCGCCGGCGTTGAACGTAGAAGCAACCTGGCCGGCTACGAGAGTGTTTAGGGCCTGCTCGATATCCATGACAGAGACGCCGAGGTCAGCAGCGCGGGCACGATCGATATCCAGCTTCAGTTCGGGTTTACCGCTGCGCAGTGTCGAATCCGGATCGGCAACACCCGGGATCTGCTTCATCTTGGCGAGTAGTTGATCTGAATACGCGGCGAGTTTGGCCAGGTCTGGACCTTGAATGAAGTATTGAACCTCAGCATTGCTCTGATTGCCGCCGATGGTGCTGACCAGTTCGACGCCGGTATGGATGTCGTCGGGAAAGCCGCGAAGGAGAGCGCGCGTGCGTTGCATCAGATCCTGCTGAGAGAGCGAGCGTTCGCTGGTGTCGACTAATTTGACGTAGATGGACGCGTTGTTAACGGACGCATCGGCGCTGCTGCCGTCGGTCATGAGAGTACTTTGGACACCGGGGAGTGCTCGGATTTGCTGGGCGATGTTCTCAGCAACCTGCGTAGTGGCTGCGAGTGAAGTGCCCTCCGGAGTGCGAATCAGCACGTTGTACTGCGATTGGTCGTCAGCGGGAAGAAAGTTCTTTCCGACGAGCATGAAGAGTGGAATGATGCTGAGGATAGTCAGCACACTGAGGCCAATCACCGCCTTACGGTGTCCCATGGACCAGGTGAGTAAGCGTGTGTAATGGCGATCAAGCCACTTGAAGAAGCCGGAATCTTTGGAACCATGTTCGTTCGATAAGGCTGGTTTGTTTGGAGACGCCGATTCGTTTGGAGACGCGAACTGGCCGGGCACGTGCTTCGGGGCTTTGACAAAGCGCGAACACAACATCGGAGTCAACGTGAAGGATACGAGCAGAGATACCGCGATGGAGAAGCCGGAGGTGAAGCCGAACGAACTCATGAAACGACCAACAATGCCGCCCATGAATCCGACGGGCAAGAACACGGCGAGTAACGACAGCGTAGTTGCCATGACAGCGAGACCAATCTCCCGCGTGCCCTCAATGGCGGCCTGAAAAGGATTCATTCCCTTTTCTTCAATGAATCGATAGATGTTTTCGAGCACGATGATGGCGTCGTCAATCACAATGCCGACCATCAGAGTCAAGGCCAGCATGGTGATCTGGTTGAGTGTGAAACCCATAGCGGCCATCAGGGCGAAGGTCGAAATGATGGAGGTAGGAATCGCGATTGCCGCAATCAGGGTTGTGCGCCAGTTGGCAAGAAAGAGAAAGATGATGATAGACGCGAAGATGCTGCCTTCGATCAAGTGGTGCTTTATCGAGCTGACGGCGGCCTCGATGAAGACAGACTGGTCGCCGATGATCTCGGTTTTGATGTCCCTGGGCAGGGCCGCACTGATTTCTTTGAGGCGCTGTTTCACTTCGTTGGCAGCAGCCACGGTGTTCTCACCCGACTGCTTGGCAACTACAAGCGTCACGGCCGCGACGCCGTTCAGACGCGCTGAGGTGCGCGGTTCCTCATAGCCGTCTTCTGCGTACCCGATGTCGTTGACCTTAACCACGTAATTGCTGCGCGTTGCTATAGCGATGTGGTTGAACTGATCGACATCGAGTATTTTGCCGGTCGTTCGAATCGTGAACTCGCGCGTTCCGGCGTTAAGGTTGCCACCGGGCAGCTCAAGATTCTGTTGCTTCATTGCGTTGAAGACATCGTTAACAGTCAGGTTGTAAGCGCGCAGGCGATCGGGATCGACCAGGATGTGGACCTCACGACGAGCTCCACCGACAATCGTGACCTGCCCGACGCCACGGGCATTTTCGAGCTTTTGCTTGATCTGCTTGTCAGCGATGAGCGTAACGTCGCGGAGAGAACGAGGAGCAGACACGGCGACCTGCAATATCGGTGTCGCGTCGGGATCGAACTTCTGGACTAGCGGAGTCTTCGCAGTCTGCGGCAGATCATTAACGACTTGATTAACTTTGTTCTGGACTTCTTGAGCAGCAACGTCGCCATTCTTGGCCAGTTCGAACGCAATGACGACGAGCGATTGACCTTCGGATGAGGTGGAACGAACTTCGTCAACCTGGCTGATGGTGTTGACGGCGTCTTCGATTTTCTTTGTGACTTCTGTTTCTATCTCTTCAGGAGAAGCGCCGGGATCTTCGACTCTTACCTGGACGGTCGGGATATCAACTTTGGGGAACAGATCGACGCCGAGACTGAAATATGAAAACACTCCCACAACGACGAGCGAGAGAACGAGCATCGTAGCAAAAACTGGCCGCCGAACACAGAGCTGAGCTAATGCGTGCATGAAGGTCCTAGAGAGTAGCGGTCACAGTCTGCGACTTCACTATTGCCCCATCGAAGAGTTGAGATTGGTTTGTGGTCACAACGGATTCTTTTCCTGAGAGGCCGGATTGAATACGAACTGCGTCGCCCTGAGTTTCGCCTGTAAGAACGACACGCATGCGGGCCTGTCCGTGATCGACGACATAGACAAGATTCGAGTCCGTGGTTCTGTCGCGAATGACTGCATTACGGGGGACAAACACCGCATCTTCGCCGCCAGGAAGGACAACCCGGGCGGTGGAGAACATACCGGGGCGGAGGGCATTGTCAGGGTTAGCAAAGCGAGCTTCGAGCACAAAGACGCGGGAGTTAGGATCGACTGCCGGATTGATCGCGGAAACCTTGCCTTGAAAGTCACGATCGGGATAGGCCGAGACACGCGCGAGCACGACCATGCCGACTTGAGCCTTCGCGGCTCGCTGTTCGGGCGTCTGCAACTGCAGCTTTAGAGTTTTAACGCGAACGACGGTTGCAATTTTATTCGTGAGTGCGACGTACTCGCCGGCAGCGACGGGCCGTTCGCTAATGTAGCCGTCGAAAGGAGCTTTGATGAAGGTGTCGGCTAAGCCCTTCTCGGCTTGCGAAACCTGAGCGCGAACTGCATCGAGGGACGCCTCTGAAGAAGAAATAATTTGATAACTTTGCCGAGTCGCGTTTAGGGCTCCTTCGTATTGCTGGCGGCTTGCGTTGGCCTGAGCCTCAGCAGTTTCTTGCTGTGTGCGGGCCTTCTCGAATGAGCTGCGCGACACGTCACCGGATGACACAAGGTTCGCGTACCGTTGAGCATCGGCCCGAGCTAATTTAGCTTGCGCTTCCGCCGATTCATAGTTGGCGCGCGCAGCAGCTACTTCGGGAACCTTGGTTTCGTCGAACTTGCCGGAACCTAAGCCTATGCGTAGCTGCGCCTGTCGAACTCCCGCTGTGGCTTCCGCCAACTGTGCGCGTGTCTGCTCAAGCTTCAGTTGCGCATCGCGATGATCGAGCTCGCAGATGACCTGGCCCTCTTTGACGAACGCTCCGATATCTACGGGCGTTCGAAGTATCCTGCCGGCAACGGGCGGAGCGATATCAGAGGATTCGTCAGCCACGAACGTACCCGTTTCGTCGAATGAAGCCGAGACTTGACGCACGATTGCTTTGGCGGTTGTTACAGTAACCGACTTAGGTGCGGTACTGTCAGCCGCAATGCTGGGCTTTTTTGATGCGCAGGAACAGCCGACGGCAAGCAGACTGCAGACGAGAACAACTCGAACACTCTTCATCTATTTCTTAGCCTTTTTCGACACGGCTGGGCGGCCCGAAATACAGAGTCCGTTCATAGCTATGTGGGTGAAATCATCGATTGCCTGGTCGTCCGAAATCCCTTGATCGTTGCAAGCATGTACATACTTGTCGAGAGCATAGTGTTGGGCCATTCCGATGATGGCTGTTAGCGCCGCTTCGGGGCCAACGTTTGAGAGATAGCCACGTTTCTGGCGCCGATTGAAATAGGCTGTGAATGCGTCGATGATGGACACGGTCACCTGTCGCATGTACAACAATGCGATTTCGTTGCCTTCAAGCGCCGCATACAACATCAAACGCTCGAACTTCGGGTCGATCCGATGTGTGCATATGACGGCGTCAATCAGCTGCCGAATAACCGCCTCATCATCGTTGTTGTCCATCGCCGAACGGAGCCCTGCGATCCACTCAGCGGCCTCAGGAGTGTTGAGTTTGCGATCGATGATTGCCTTATAAAGATGTTCTTTGGTTTCGAAGTGGCGGAATATTATCGCCTCAGTTACGCCCGACGCTGCAGCAATCTCGCGAGTCGTGGTTCCGCTGAAACCCTTTCGAGAGAAGAGATCAACAGCAGTTTGTATCAGCTGTTCGCGACGCTGATCGGCAGGAAGACGAGCTTGTCGCCCACCCGAGCTGGAGCGTTGGTCAGCCGCACTTGTATTTGGAGACGCCACTGTTTGCGATTGTAAGTAAGTGCATACTTACTTGTCAAGGCGGATGTTCGTCGCCCCGTTTGGTGAGTCACTTCAGCACAAGTCCATTCGATGTAGCAGATCGATTGCTCGCGGATCAGTTTCGGCGTTGGCGAGCCTAAAAGTTAATGGGGCGAAAAATCCCAGCCAGAACGAGCGGTCCTGCCAAGCTTCTTCGAGCTTCTGGAATCCTTCATCTTTCTGGCCTAATCCGAAATGTATGAGTGCAAAATCGCATGGCGACACGTATTGTCTGCCTTTACTCTGTTGAAGCTTCATCACGATCTGCCCAGCCCTTTGTTTGTCGCCAGCCAGTGCATAGGCATAGCCCAGCCACGTCAGGACCGGAGTTACAGGAACCTTTGGTTCGGGCATGTGAGCTATGGACCGTCTTAGCGAAGCGATCCCCTGTTCAAGTGTTCCAGCTAACACATAAGCTAATCCAAGAGCCCACAAGACGATGGCGGAGTTGCAGTCGAAGTCTAATGCTTTCTTACAAGCTTCGATCGCTTCCTTGTACAGCCCAAGCTGCAAAAGCGTTTGAACCACGACCACATCGACGGCAGGCGAGGCGGGCTCGCTGTCCAAAGCCTTTGTTATCACAGCAAGCGATTCACTTCTTCTGCCGCGTGCGCTTAGGGCGTGAGCAAACCATGCCTGCGCAATTCCCAGATATGGATCCAGTTCGATGGCCGTCCTAAAATGGCGTTCACCAGCCGCCCAGTCCCAGTCATAAAAGCTATTCACCAGGCCAAGGCAGGCGTGTGCGTCCGCAGTGGACGGATCGAGTTGCAGCGGCTGTGGCGGCGGACCGTTTCACACTTTCGACGGATTCCGTTGGCGACGTAATTTGGAATGCAAAATACAGTGCATGAGCGTTTGCAACGCCCGCCCAAGCTAGTGCGTAGTCTGGGTCTATCCGCGTCGCTTGATGGAAGCAGTCTAAAGCCCGTTGAGGAAATCTGCGATTCCAGAAGTATTTCCCCTGCAAGTAGAGCTGATAAGCCTCATGTTTAACGGTGTGAGGCTTGTAGAGACGCGTATTGTCGGCATCAGAAAGATGCATCTGGAGTGACGCAGCAATGTCGGCAGCTAACTCCGACTCAATCTCACCTTATTTCGCCGGCAAGCTGACGGTACTGCTTACCCCAGAGTTGGCGAGATTCTGACGTGCTCACTATTTCGGCTTGCACTCTGGTCACGCTGTTTTGTTGGACCACAGTACCCGTAACCAGGTGTCCAATATTCGCTTGGCGCGCCACTCTAGTCGGCTCAGATCCTCTGCGCCGGAGGGAGAGCATTGTAGTTCTTGGT
The DNA here is from genome assembly GCA_965214005.1 of Bryobacteraceae bacterium. Classification (GTDB taxonomy): domain Bacteria; phylum Acidobacteriota; class Terriglobia; order Bryobacterales; family Bryobacteraceae; genus Bog-105. The sequence goes on along the minus strand of CBDCAQ010000014.1, from coordinate 3,903,630 downwards.
GCAACGCGAAAATGACAACATCGAAAGCTTGTTGGTGACTGCTTCGGTGATCCCCTCGGCCAGATATTCTGTTTCAGGGCTTCCATCGATGTTGACGAACGGGAGAACGCCGATGGACTGAGTATCTTGTAGCTCATCTTCTTTCGCTCGAGGCATTTCGGATTCTGCCTGGATGCTGCCGATAAATCGGTAGCCTCGGCGGTGGAACGTTTCAATGAAGCGAGGCTTCGCCGCAGAGTCGCCCAGTGCGTCGCGAATCTTCTTGATAGCTCTATTTAGCCCCCTATCGAAATCGACGAAGGTGTCCTTGGGCCAGATTGCATCCTTGAGTTGCTCACGAGTCACAACCTCAGCTGGCCGCATAGCGAGCACAGCTAGTAACTGAAAGGGTTGACCTTGCAACCTGATCTTGTGTCCCCTCTTGAAGAGTTCGCCGGAATCAAGTCGTAATTCAAAGCCGCTGAAGCGGATCATGCGACCGCGCCCTCCATCTCTTTCAGGTCGAATATTGGTGAGAGTGAAATATAGCACGCGAAGCGATCCTTTGGTTCGGACAAACGCTTTGTTTTGAGCCCACTAAAGGGAGGCAAGGAATCAACATTTAGAGCACTTCCGGTCCATCGATCTAGCTGGCTTCCGGCTCTAGGGTCTGTAGTGACGGATCACTGAAGCGACTAGATCCGTTTAGGACAGATTTACAGGAGACGACATGTGTAGACGAAGAAAAGTGCTTGAAGTGATGGGCTGCGTATTGATGGCTACATTCTGGGCGAACAGTGTTGGTCGGGCAGCAGAATGTAAGGGATATACCTTATCGAGTATCGAAGGCGAATACGCCGTGGTCGGTACTTATGCAGGTCAACTAGCAGGGCTGATCGGTGTTTCTAAAACTGACAAGAACGGCAACGTCGAGGGTTCGGCGTTGGTGAACATACCGGGCGCTAACAATGCGAGGCTGGTGATTCCGATTTCATGGGTTGGAGTGCAGACTATCTACGAGGATGGAACGGGCACAATCGTTTTGACTGTGACTCTTCCAAATGCGACGCAAAATGTGATCCAGGACTTTGTTGTAACCAAGGCGGTGAAGATTGACGGCGGAAGAAAGGCAACCGAGTTGAAAACAATGCAGCGTGAACCGAGCGGACTAATAGCAGGCGAGTTCGTCACTGACGTTCTGACCAGGAGACCTGAGTAAGCAGCCGCGAGTTCGGCAGGGATCACTTGCTCGGTTTCTGCCCGTTTAACTGATTTTCCAGTTCAGCGATCCTGGCGTTGAGGAAGCGGCGCTCGATTGCGTTGTTCGTGAGTGAAAGAGCCATTTGGTAGGCCGCGATAGCTTCTCGCATGCGGGAGAGACGCCGAAGCAGGTCTGCTCGCGCAGCATGATAGAGGTGATAACGGTCTAGAGCCTCAGACAGCGTAATGGAGTCAAGCAGGACGAGACCCTGATCTGGACCCTCGCTCATGGCGACGGCTACAGCATGATTCAGAGCCACGGTTGCAGAAGGGTGGATCGCAGCAAGTTCTTTGTAGAGAGCAGCGATCTGTCTCCAATCAGTATCTGCGGCAGACTTGGCTTCGGCGTGGAGTGCGGCGATGGCGGCTTGAAGTTGGTACTGGCCAAGGGCGCGACAGCGGAGAGCGCATTGGACTAATTTGATCCCCTCTTGGATTTGCTCTTGATCCCAGAGTGCGCGATCTTGTTCTTCGAGAATGACAAGATCACCGTCGCTATTGACACGGGTGTTTCGACGAGAATCGTGAAGGAGCATCAGCGCCAGCAGACCCAGATTTTCGGGGTCATCGGGCATGAGCTGGTGCATAAGATTGCAAAGGGTACGAGTGAGGCGGATGGCCTCCGCGCAGAGGTCACGGCGGATGAGGCTATCGCCGCACGTTGCCGTGTAGCCTTCATTAAAGATCAAATAAAGCACAGTCTGCACGGCTGTCAGTCGTTCTGGCAAGGCGCTGATTGGTGGCACCTGGTAGGGGATGCGGGCCTGTTGAATTTTCCGCTTGGCACGAACAAGACGTTGGGCAAGGGTTTGCTCCGGGACTAGAAATGCTCGAGCGATATCGGCGGTGGTAAGCCCTCCAAGCGTACGCAAGGTGAGCCCGATCTGCGCTTCCTGATTCAACGCCGGGTGGCAGCACGTGAACATGAGACTCAGGCGATCGTCCTCGGAATGGTATGTCATATCTGACTCGATTGCGAGATCGACTGTCGAGGTGGTCTCGTATCGAAGTTGATCTTCTTTCTTTCGCCGAGTTTGCTCCCGGCGGAGGTAGTCCAGAAGTTTGCGCTGGGCGGTTGCTGTGATCCATGCGGACGGGTTGTCAGGAATGCCTGCAGTGTTCCAGCTCACTAATGCCGCCGCGAACGCATCCTGCATTGCTTCTTCGGCGAGATCGAACGAGTGCGAGGCGCGGATAAGCGAGGCCATCACACGCCCTGACTCACGGCGGAAAACCGTTTCTATTGTGATGCCGAGTTCATCTGTCACGTTCACAGATTCGGGAAGGCAGGCTTGGGGATTTCGCGAAACGGACGGACCTCAACACAACCGCGGGTACCAAAGCAGCCTGTTGGAATTTTGGCGGCCCACGAAATAGCTTCGTCGAGGTCCTTGCAATCGAGGATGTAGTAACCGGCGAGTTGCTCCTTGGTCTCAGCAAAGGGTCCGTCTGTAAGAAGAACGTTGTCGCCCTGAACTCGAACGGTAGTGGCCGTCGACGCCGGAGCGAGCGGGTCGGCACCGCAGAATATTCCGCGTCGAGATGTTTCGCCCATCACGGCTGCATGTCCGGCGGCAACTTCCGTCAGCTGGTCGGCGCTAACCGATTCGTCCTCTTCGCTGTAGATCAGCATCATGTACCGCATGGCGAGGCTAAGAAAAGACCATGATAGGCCGCACCTCAACAGAGCCGAAGCGAGCACCCGGAATCTTCGCGGCCATCGTGGCAGCTTCTTCCGGATTGCCTGCCTCAACCAGGTAGTATCCTCCGAGTTGCTCCTTCGTCTCCGCAAAAGGCCCGTCGGTGGTGATCGCACCTCCGTTTCGAACGCGGACGGTTTTGGCAGTGCCGGTCGGTAGTAGTGCATTTCCACCCTTAATGGCGGACGCGTGTTCTTGTCCAAAGGAACGGTACTCGGCGAACTCGGCATCGTGCAATCCGGTTTCGAATCGTTTTTCGTCTTCGTAGATCAGTAAAAGATATTGCATGGGGTTGACGCTCCTGTTTGAACGACGGACGAGATACAGGAATTCGACACTGATAATACAATTTTTTCGCACAAAGTAGCGCTTGAGATAGCATGGCGTTCTAATCTGTCGGACCGGAACTGCAGACGATGAAGCTGACGCTCAGACATCTCAAGCAACATGCCATAACGGCGTCTCTGTTCAAGCCGACGACGCTGCGGCAAGCGATCGAGCGCATCGGTTTTATACAAGCCGATCCGATTCGATCCCCAGCGAGGGCTCAGGACTTGATTCTGCGTCATCGAGTAAAGCATTACCGGGCAGGCGATCTGGAGGAACGGTATCCAAAGCTCAAGTTGGAAGAAGACTTTCTCTATGCTTACGGCTTCATGCCGCGCTCCACTTGGCGCTTGCTTCAACCAAGGATTGAGATCAAGTCTAGTGCGGAAGAAGAAAGGGTGCTGGAAATTGTCTCGGCCCACAAGCAAATTCACCCGCGTGAACTCGAAGCATACCTTGGCAAGGAACGAGAAGTGAATGCCTGGGGTGGGTATTCAAAAGCGACAACCCAAACTCTTCAGACTCTTCATTACAGGGGCTTGCTCAGGATTGCTGGGCGTGAAAAGGGAATCCGGTTGTATGAGCCGACCCGTACGCGACATAAGGCAATGGAACCGGCCGAACGGCTTCGTTCGCTCGTGTTACTAATCGCGCAGATTCTTGCACCGATGCCGGATCGGAGCCTGCGGGCCGCACTGCAGCATTTGGCCCACGCCGCGCCTGCGCTGGAGGGAAGGCGATCAGTCGTGGCCACCTTGATAGAGTCCGGAGACCTGGCGGCTGCGCTTGTCGACGGAGTGCGCTATGTCTGGCCGGCAGGACGTGTCGTCAGAAACGAAAGCGAAGACGTGGTGCGGTTTCTTGCTCCATTTGATCCGCTCGTTTGGGACCGTCGACGATTCGAGCATTTTTGGGGATGGGCGTACCGCTTCGAAGCCTACACTCCGCCTTTGAAACGAAAGCTCGGCTACTATGCGATGCCGCTGTTGTGGCGAGATGATGTTGTGGGTTGGGTGAATCTAGCAAATCGGCAAGGAAAGCTTAGCGTGAAGACAGGTTTCTGGCAAAAGGAACCGAGCGAAGCTGCATTTCGGACAGAGTTTGAGGCTGAGACAGCGAGGTTTCAGGACTTCCTGAACGGTCCTACTCGCGCCTGAGCGCGGTATGAGGGTCGATGTGGGCGGCGGTCCAAGCAGGAACAAAGCCAGCTAGCAGCGCGATCCCGACCAAAAGAGCGGCTGCCGCGAAACAGACAGCTGAGTTGTTGGGCTGAGATCCGTACAGGACAGAGCGGATGTAGATTATCGTCGCGATAACGAACGGAATTGCACAGACGACTCCACCAATGCCGAGTAGGGCTGATTCGCGCAACACCAGACGGAGAACGCGCTCCGGAGTCGCACCGATCGCCATCCGGATACCGAATTCGCGGGAGCGTCGGGTCACAGAGTAGGACATCACTCCGTAAAGCCCAACAATGGCGAGTAGTGTCGCGAGAATGGCAAAGCCGATGGAGAGGAAGCCGAGGCTGCGCTCGACAAATAGCGACTCGTTGATGATGTCGGTCATCGATGAGAGTTCATTGACGGGCAAGTTGGCGTCGACGCGGTGGACCACATTGCGAATGCCGGGCGAGATGGACCGGGTGTCGGACGAAGCGCGAACATAGAAGGTCAACTCAGACAAGTGATCGTTTGCCAGATAGGGCGTGTAGACGAACGGAATGATCTTGGAGCGAATCGAGTCATGCTTGCTGTCGCCGACTACCCCGATGATGGTCTGATCTAGGGGTACTTTGCCCGACCCGTATCCAAAATGCGCGCCGATCGGGTTCTGCCCCGGGAGGAACTGACGAACAAACGTTTGATTGACGATCGCCAGATTAGACGTCGGAAGCGAATCGCCGGCGTTGAATTGGCGGCCAGCGACAACCGGCATTCGCAGTGCCGAGAAGTATTCGGGGCTAATCGCATTGCCCAGGAAGGCATTCCGAGCAGACCCGCTAGAAAACTGCATTCCTTTTACCGTGATGTCGCCGCCTTCGCTCGTGTCTTGCAGCAGAGGCACTGTCGCGATAGCAACACCTTGAACGCCGGGCAACCCTTTCAGCCGCTGGCGAAGATCTTCTCCAAAGCTTTTAATGCGGTCCTGCGAGTAGCCGGCCTGTAACGGATTTACGCGGAACTTCAGTAGATGCGCTGTGTTGAAACCTGGGTCAATGTTTTGCAAATTTTGCAAGCTACGGGTGAAGAGCATCGCCGCGACGACAAGAACAAGCGACAGAGCGACTTGGGTGACGACTAGACTTCGCCGGAGCCAGACTGAGTGTCCTTGAATTCCCAGACTTCCGTCCGCTTTGAGCGATGACGCAACGTCGGTCCGAGCCGATTGCCAAGCGGGAAGCAGGCCGAATGCGAGACCGACGCTAAAGGTCACGATCGACGTGAAAAGCAGGACTCGCCAATCCGGATGGGCTGAAATACTCGCTGAGTCGAAGTCGAAGCTAAGCAGATTCAGCAATAGGGGAGTGCACGTATACGCGATGAGAATGCCCATGCATCCGCCCATCATCGCGAGGACGATGCTCTCCGTCATGAGTTGTCGAACCAAGACCGCTTTCCCTGCACCCACTGAAAGCCGGATCGCCATCTCACGCTGCCTCGCGACTCCCCGCGCCACCAGCAAATTGGCAACATTCACAATGGTGATGAAGAGAACCGTTCCTACCATCGCCATCAAAATCGTGAGTGGGTGACTCAGCTCGTCGCGAAGGCCCGCGTATCCTTTCCCACCCGGCGTCAACTCGACAATCTTCTTTGTGAACCGTTGTTTGAACTCTGCAGTGGGCGTTTTGATAGACGCGAAATCCTGATCGCGAAGCGGGGGATAGATGACTCTCAACGCCGCCGACGCTTGCTGGATCGTGATGCCTGGCTTCAGACGGCCTATGAGACTACACCAGTGGTCGAGTCGTTCACTGAGCAGATGCTTATCCGCCACAACATCGGCCTTCATCGACATTGGCACGAACAGGTCGGAACGCGAGCTGACATCGATCCCGTAGAACTTTGGCGGAGCGATACCTACGACGAGATATGGATGCTTGTTCAGTATGATCGTCCGATTCACAATCGTCGAGTCACCGCCGAAACGGCGTATCCAAAGACCATAACCAAGCACCGCGACTGGATTCGAGTTAGGCTGCTGGTCATCAGCGGAAGTGAACAGCCGGCCACGCCAGGGCGTCACCTGCAGAACCTGGAAAAAGTTCCCTGAGACTAAGTCGCCTTTGACCGTCTCAGTTACATCTCCGCCGCTAAGACTTACATCGATAGGTCTCAGCGCCAGCACCCCAGCGAAGATGCTCGACGTAGCCAGGTTCAGGTCTTTGTAGAGCGGGTAAGAAAAGCTGCTTCTCATCCCGTCGCTGTGGGTATGACCTTCGTCGGGTTCCTGGCTGTGCAGGATCACCAGCTGTTCGGGCGCAGGAACGGGCAGATAATCAAGCACGACTTGCTTCATCAAGGTGAAGACCACGGTATTCGCGCCGATGCCCAACGCTAATGAGAGGACAGCAATGGCCGTGACTGTCGGGGCGCGCCGAAGCATTCGAAGGGCGATCGTGATATCTCGCTTGGCTAGCTCAAACCAGACCAGCACGTCCGATTCCGCCGTATGTTCTTTCAGCAATGTAAGATTGCCCAAGCGCTTCTGTGCCGAGGCGCGAGCTTCGGCCGCAGGCATGCCGCTGTTAATGTACTCCTGAGTTCGCTGTTCGAGGTGCCACGTTAATTCATCGTCTGCATCGCTATGCACAGTGTCTCGGCTAAAAGAATTTCTAAATTTTGCGAAGAGTCCCACGCTTACACTCCTCAAACGAAGTTCAGAACCTTCACGACGGCCGCGGTGATCTGCTTCCACTGGCTTTCTTCTTCGGCGAGCTGTCGCTTGCCTTGGGTGGTGAGCTTGTAAAAGCGGACACGCCGATTCGTGTCGGACGTTGCCCATTCGGAGGAGATCCAACCCTCTTGCTCCATCCGGTGCAAAGCCGGATAGAGGGAGCCTTCTTCCACTTGCAGGATGCCTTCGGAGATCTGCTGGATGTGGTTCGTGATGCCGTAGCCGTGGAGAGGACCACGGCTTAGCGTCTTAAGAATGAGAAGAGAGAGTGAACCCTGAAGAGGTTTGGAAGGGGAGCGGCCCATGTACCAGCAGCATAGCATAGACTTCTATGGGTAGGAATCTATGCTATGTCACGGTTGTGAGGAAGGCCAGGTCCTAGACCGGTTCGGGATGCTGCCACGGTTGCCGGTAGGGACGGCGGAGAAGCTTGGTTGCGGCTGGATCATCGACGAGGATGCGTTGTTGGGGATCGTAGGTGAGGGCTCGGCCGGTCTGCATAGCTAGATTGGCAATGATGCAACTGGCGGTCGAGATATGGCCTTGTTCGATATCTGCAACGGGACGGCTCCGTGCCTCGACGGCTGCCAAAAAATTCAGCATATGACGCCGAGTGGCAGGGGCCGCTTGGATCTCAATATTCTTTTCGGTGTTGTCTTCGGGATACTGCTCGCGTTCGAACAAGCAATCGAAATGGATCTTCTTGGCATTTTTGTCGTAAGGGATAAAGTCCGCGCTGTTGATACTGCCCTTCAAGATTCCGTTTTCGCCGTGGAGAAAGAAGGCCCAGGGATAGTCAGGATCAATGGGCTCACCCCAGGTTCGGTGTTGCCAAACCGCGTCGAAGTCATCGTAATGGAACGTCGCCGTCTGCGTATCTGTGATGTTTGACTTGCCTCCCTTCTCGATATAAATGCCACCGGCAGACTCAATGCGCTTGGGCCAGCCGAGGCCTAGCATCCAACGGGTTGCATCAAACATGTGGATACACATGTCCCCGACAATGCCGTTCCCGTACTCCATGAACGTCCGCCACCAACGCTGGTGCGGCAGATCGTCATAAGGGCGGAGCGGGGCAGGACCTGTCCACATCTCGTAATCGAGCCGAGCGGGTACGGGCTGGACTGGCGGATTGCCGTTTGCCCGCATATGGAAATAGCAGCACATGTCAACATGTCCGACCTTGCCGAGCAGTCCTGAGTCAACGACCTGCTTTTTGGCTTCGATCAGGTGTGGTGTACTTCGCCGCTGAGTGCCTACCTGTACAACCCGGTTATGTTTTCGAGCTGCGGCCAGAATGGATTCGCCTTCGATCACGTCGGCGGTCACGGGCTTCTGGACATAAACGTCAGCGCCCGACTCAATTGCTGCAATGGCTGTGAGCGCGTGCCAATGGTCAGGCGTACCGATCAGCACGATGTCGAGATCCTTTTCCTTCAGCATCTCGCGGTAATCGGAGTATGTGCGCGGCGGTTTGGCGCCTTTCTGACGCTGCGCAGCGATCTCGAGCGCGCCGGAGAGCATGATCTTGTCGACATCGCAGATTGAAACGAGCTCGACAGGAGCCACCTGAATTAGACGCCAAAGATCACTTTTGCCATACCAGCCGGAGCCGATCAATCCAACACGCTTCGGCTTCTGATTGACCAATTCCAGGCCGTGCGCGCCCATTGTAGAGACCGCCATTGCAGCTGAAGCGGTTTGTAGGAATCGGCGTCTGTTTATGTTAAACGGGGGTTCGTTTGTATCCATTATTGGCGTTCGGACGTTAGTGTCAGTCATGCTAAGTGAGGTTCCGTTGTCAGTTGCCGTGATGATTGTTGACGCGCACAGTTTATAACAACAAGGAGGTTCTCAAATGATACGAAGAAAAGTTCTGGGCGGAATGGTTGGGTTATGGGCGGCAAAATCGCCGGCAGCGGGACAAGTGGGTCCAGGGCGGACCGAACAGGACAACTCGCGGCGCATTCCAGAGTACGCGTGCGCGCAGGATTATCAATCGCTAAAGCAGTCGAGCTATGACCGGACGGGCGGGAATGCGGACAGTTGGCCCATTGCAGCCGGGGCTACGAAAGAGGTTTTCCGCGCCACAGGCCCGGGCGTGATTACACACATTTGGTTTACGATTGCTGCCCCAAGCGAGTATCACTTGAAGGAAATTGTAATTCGCATTTATTGGGATGACAACCCGAAACCGAGCGTTGAAGTCCCGGTGGGCGACTTCTTCGGGCTTAATCTTGGCGAATACAGCGTCTATCAGTCCGCGTTTCTGAATTGTTCGTCTGTGAAGGCGATGAATTCGTACTTTGCGATGCCGTTTCGCAAATCGGCACGGATCACGGCAACCAACGAAGGAACGGAAAAGGTCGGGGCTTTTTATTCGAACATTGATTACCAGACTGTTCCGTCGTTGCCCGAGAGAGCATTGTACTTTCATGCACAATATCGGCAGGCTACGCCGAATCGGGCTGTGAAATACGCGTCTGAAGATCGCGAGATTAACCTCAACGGTGAACGAAATTACGTCTACATGGAGACCCGCGGAAGTGGGCACTTGATGGGCGTCACCCTCGGCGTTTTGCAGAATAACGAAAACTGGATGGGCGAAGGCGACGAGATGATCTTTGTCGATGACCCGTCTAAGCCGGTGATCACTGGCACCGGATCAGAAGATTACTTTTGCGGCGCTTGGGATTTCGGGGGCCGCAGCGGCGCCGTACCGTTTGCTCACTTGTACAACGGTGCGCATATCATTTCGGCTGCTGAACGTATCGGCGGGCGCTACTGCCTCTACCGATGGCATGCAGATAACCCGGTAACGTTCCGCAAATACCTGAAGCACACGATAGAACACGGCCACGCAAACGATCGGGCTGATTGTTTCTATTCAGTTGCCTACTGGTATCAATCAGAGCCATACACCGACTTCCCAACATTGCCGCCGGTTGCGGACCGCCTACCTACAATGAAGTTGGGCTGAGCTCTGTCTTTGGTAGATTGTGACCGGGGTTCTTGAAAGGGGAGTTGTTGTCCAGACAATATTTCGGCACAGATGGCATACGCGGGATTGCAGGCGATCCGCCGCTGGATCCGCGGACCGCGTTTGGCTTGGGAGTGGCCCTGGGAAAGTGGGCCCACACTCTTCACAACCCGCAGGAGACCGGGCAGCTGGATGTCTTGATCGGGATGGACACGCGGGAGAGCGGCCCTTGGCTGGCAGCGAACGTAGCAGGCGGTCTCCAAAGCGTTAAAGTCGGTACAAAGTTCGCGGGTGTGACTACGACCCCCGGGGTTGCCTATCTGACCAGGACAGGGCCGTTCGTGGCCGGCGTCATGATCTCGGCTTCGCATAATCCCTACGAAGACAACGGCATCAAGGTGATCAGCCATACCGGCTACAAGCTGGCTGACGATGTGGAGCTGGACCTTGAAGCACTGCTGACTAGCTGGCTAAGCGAGGGAAAGAGTCCGGAGCCGATCCACCTGCACGCGGATGAGAGCTTCGATTCCGCCTACGTCGAGTTCCTGGCGACAACAACCAAGCCTGGATTCACTTATCGCATCGTTGCCGATTGCGCCAACGGTTCGGCCACGGAGGTCGCACCGGCTTTGTTCAAACAGTTGGGGCTTTCGGCCGAGTGGATTGGGAACGCGCCGAACGGCCGCAATATCAACTTGCATTGTGGATCGCTGCACCTCGAGAGCTTGCGCGAGCACGTTCTGGCTGCCAAAGCCGATTTGGGCGTGGCATTTGACGGAGATGCAGATCGAGCCCTATTTGTGTCTGGGTCAGGGCGAATCATCGACGGCGATGCTGTTCTGTTTCTCGCGGGCAAAGCGCTTAAGCAAGGAGGCAAGCTGGCCGGGGACGTTGTAGTTGCGACTGTGATGTCGAACCTTGGGCTCGAACGTGCGTTCAGCAACTATGGAATCCGCATGCTTCGGACACCTGTGGGCGACAAGTATGTGCTCGAAGAGATGCTGAAGCAGCGCGCGGTCTTGGGTGGGGAGCAGTCGGGACATGTCATCTTTTCGGAGTACGCGACCACCGGCGACGGCTTACTGACGGCACTTCAAGTGCTCGATGTCCTGCGGAAAACCGGTAAGACCCTGGACGAATTAGCCAGCGAAGTGAAAACGTTTCCTCAGAAACTGGTGAACGTCCGAGTCATGCAGAAGCGACCGCTAGGTGAGTTGAAATCGGTCCAGGATGAGATACGTGCGGCAGAGGCTGAGTTCGGCAGCGCTGGTCGAGTGGTGGTCCGATTTTCAGGAACAGAACCGCTGGCGCGCGTGATGATCGAAGCCGAAACGCAAGAGGGTGTGGACCGGTGGACGTCGCGAATCGCCCAGGCAATCCGTGAAGAACTCGGTGGGGTGTAGGGCGAAGCGTCGTGTTACGGCTGAAGGATCACTTTCATCAGCCCAGGTTCTTTGGCGTAGAGCCGTTTAAACCACTGCGGGCCGTCGGTCAACGGCGCGAGAGCGCTAATAATCGGTTCAACCAAAATCGCCCGGCGGGCAAGTAGATCAATGCACATCGGATATTCGCCCGATGACGCAGAGGACCCGATTAATGTGATCTGACGTGAAACAACGACTTGCAATGGAATCTCGACGGTTGGCGATACGTTTCCGATTAGAACGACGGTGCCGCCCTTCTTCGCGCATCCAATAGCCGTCTTGACAGGCTGGGTGGCTCCGACAGCCTCGAGGACGACATCTGCGCCTCGTCCTTCGGTAAGCTGCTGGACAGCGGCAACGGCATCGCAATCCTTGGGATTTATGACGTCAGTAGCGCCTAGCTCTTGGGCAACCTTAAGCTTGTCCGCCTCGAGATCGATTGCTATCACTTTTCGGCAACCCGTCAGTGCGACCGCCTGGACGGTGAGCAACCCGATCATGCCTGCGCCGACGACTACAGCGGTATCGTTCAAGCGAGGCCGAGCCAGGCTGACAGCATGGACGCCAATGGAAACAGCCTCAATCAGAGCGGCGTGTTCAAAAGGCAGCTCATCAGGTAAGGCGTAGCATATGCGTGCGGGCACGCCGACATACTCAGCGAAAGCTCCATAGCGCCGGTACTCACCGCAAGAGACGCCGAGAATCTCGCGGTTATCGCATAAATTGGTTTCACCGCGCTTGCAGAAGTAACAGTGCCCACAGGAGACGGTGGAATCAAACGTGACGCGATCGCCTTTGGCGAAGCTTCGCACAGCGGATCCGAGTTCTGCGACGATGCCTGCCGCTTCATGTCCCATCACAAGCGGCGGAATGCGGCGTCCTGTGCTGCCATCGTATCCATGAACATCGCTGCCGCAAATGCCACAAGCCTTCACTTGGATGAGCAGATCTTCAGGGCCGATCGCGGGTTGGGGCAGGTCGGTCAATTCCAGCTTCTTGTATTCAGAGAGCAATAGTGCATTCATAGCGTACGTACCTGAATTACAAGATACGCCCAAGCATTTTGGATTTTGATCAGGGTAGGCTGAATAGCATGGTTAAAAACGTATTGGGTACTGCGCTGCAGACCTGTTGTACCGATCCTTTGACAGGTTTTTATCGCGATGGGAAATGCAATACGGGCCCTGATGATGTGGGTAAACACACTATCTGCGTACTGCTGACTGACGAATTTTTGCGCCACCAGCGGTCTGTCGGCAATGACCTGATTACGCCACGTCCGGAGTATGGCTTCCCAGGGCTGAAAGCCGGCGATCAGTGGTGCGTCTGTATCGAGCAGTGGAAGAAGTCGTACGATGCCGGTATCGTTGGGCGAGCTCGTCTGGAGGCAACGCACGAGAACGCGTTAGAGACCGTGACTATGGAGATGTTGCTGCAGAGCGCGAACTTCGGCAAATCCAAGGTGAACTAAAATGTTCGCTCGTGTGGCAACTGTCGTACTGCTGAGTTCTCTGGCGGGAACGGGTCAAGTTCAAACTTACAAAGATCCTACGGCGACACCGGAAGCACGAGCGGTCGACCTGGCCGGACGAATGACGCTGGAAGAAAAAGTCCGGCAAATGCAGAATGTGGCGCCGGCTATTCCGCGCTTGGGCGTCCCGGCGTATGACTGGTGGAACGAGGGACTGCATGGCGTGGCTCGCGCGGGGTTAGCAACGGTATTCCCGCAAGCGATCGGGCTTGCAGCGACTTGGGATACGGTGCTGGAACAGAGGATTGCGGACGTGATCTCTACGGAGGCTCGGGCGAAGTATAACGACGCGATCTTACACGGGAATCACGGCCGATATTTCGGCCTGACATTTTGGTCGCCCAACATCAACATTTTTCGAGATCCGCGTTGGGGACGTGGCCAGGAAACTTTCGGCGAAGACCCTTGGCTAACTTCTCGAATGGCAATTGCATTCATTAAAGGAATGCAGGGGAACGATTCAAGGTACTTCAAGACCATCGCGACAGCAAAGCATTTTGCCGTGCACAGTGGGCCTGAGAAGAGCCGGCATTCGTTTAACGTAAAGCCCAGTGACGAGGACTTAGCAGAGACTTACCTGCCGGCATTTAAGGCCAGTGTGCAGGAGGGCGGCGCGGACTCCGTCATGTGTGCCTACAACCGAGTGGACGGGCAGCCCGCTTGTGCGAGCGAACTGCTTTTGCCTAAGACGCTCAGGGGTGATTGGCAGTTCAAAGGCTACGTAGTTAGTGATTGCGGCGCGGTGGACGACATCTTAGAAGGGCACCACTATCGCCCGACCATGGCCGAAGCAGCTGCCGCGGCTGTGAAATCCGGGACCGATTTGACCTGCGGGACGGAGTACGCAACTTTGGTTGAGGCAGTAAAGCGGGGGTTGATTCAGGAACAAGAAGTCAACCGATCGCTTGAACGACTACTGACTGCTCGTTTTCGGCTGGGCATGTTCGATCCGCCGGAACAGGTGCCATGGTCCGGACTTTCAATGAAGGACGTTGACACGGCTTCCAATCGCAATGTGGCGCTTGAAGCTGCCGAAAAATCGATCGTGCTGCTGAAGAACGAGTCGAAGCTGCTGCCTCTGAAGAAGGAGACTAAGATTGCGGTAATTGGGCCGACGGCGAACGACCCTGCTGCCCTGTTGGGCAACTACAATGGAACACCTTCATACATCATTACGCCTTTCGACGGTATATCGCGAGCGTTCGGCAAAGACAACGTCCTGTTTGCACAAGGCGCAACATACACTGAGATTTCATACGCGCTGGTGCCTCCTGCCGCGTTACCAGGCGGTCTAACGGCAGAGTATTTTACTGATTCGACTTTGAAAGGTCAGCCGTTTTTGAAAAGGACTGAGCCGCAGGGTTACTTTGTTTGGGACATGAGGGATCCGGCGCTGGCCGGTGTCACCCAAAAAAACGCGTTTGCAGTGCGGTGGACCGGAGCTTTGACAGCCGCCGAAGCTGGAATTTACCAGTTGGGTGTTGTACGTCTTCCCTGTCCAGATTGCACTGGATCAGACTCCGCCCGTGTTTATCTGGATGACAAACTTGTCGTAGATCATACCGGAAAAACTAACTACGACACGCTTCCAAAAACAGCGCCTGTCCAGTTGCGTACTGGAAAGACGTACAAGCTTCGCATCGAGTACCGACAACGCGGTGGCGGAGCAGGGCTTGAACTTGTCTGGCAGCCGCCTGCCGATGCAGCCTTAAGAGAAGCCGTGAGCACGGCTCAGAAGGCAGACGTAGTTGTTCTGTGCGTAGGACTGAATTCTAGTCTCGAAGGTGAGGAGATGAAAGTGGCCATTCCGGGTTTTGCTGGTGGAGATCGAACCACGCTAGATCTGCCTGCTCACCAAGCGAAGCTGCTGGACTCTATGCTGGGTACAGGGAAGCCGGTCATTATGGTGCTGGTAAATGGGAGCGCCTTGGGCCTGAAGACCGCAAAGGAGCATGCCTCGGCCATCATCGAAACTTGGTATGGGGGCCAGGACGCCGGAACAGCGTTGGCACGAACACTATCGGGTGAGACCAATCCCGCAGGTCGATTGCCCGTGACCTTTTATGAATCAATCGATCAATTGCCGGCTTTTGAGAACTACTCGATGAAGGGTCGCACCTATCGTTACTTTGCCGGAGTACCACTGTATCCATTTGGCTATGGATTGAGTTACTCGACCTTCAAGTATTCAGATCTGCAGGTAACGGCCGCCAGCGGCACTTACACGGTGACAGCCAACGTAACTAACGCATCGGAACGCGATGGCGATGAAGTAGCGCAGGTTTATGTAACCCGTGAGAATGCAGGCAGCAGCTGGCGATCGTCCTTACGCGCATTCGAGCGAGTTCATTTGGTCGCGCACGAGGTAAGAACCCTACGATTCACAGTAGACGAGAAGCAGATTCCGCAAGCGGCGCACTTATCGATTAGTGTTGGCAGCGGCCAGCCGATAGACAAGTGGACGGCAGGTCAATTTGTGCAAACGAAGATAGGCCAGTGATTCCTAGTCAAATCATGGTTAGAACGATTTGTATTTCGACTCACGGCACTTGCGAATTTCATTCAGAACCTAAACACGCTGGAACTAAGCTCCAGCATCAATAAGAAGCTCAGTACTGCGGCTCCCCAAACTGCGCTGCTGAGAAGTCGAAGCCTACTGTCCGGAAAAAGAAGTCGATGGCGTCTGCGAGCCTCTATTGCCACCCATCGTCCATTCAATGAGGTTAGGGACGGCCGTTTCTCCAGAGGCAAATCTCGTTCTACTTCGTTCATGATTCTTTGATCAAGAAACAACGCAGCGCAAACACAACCTAGGAATGAGCACCAAGCAAGTATGCAAAGAACCCACATTCTTTACGATGTTTACACAACACCCCGACAGCACAGAAACTCTCCTCTGTTAGTTAAACATTCGCGTTCCGCCTTTGCCGAACCACTGGACAACAAGAATAGATTTTGCACAGCCACATCATCAATGGCTTTCTACAACCGCTGCCGCTCGTCACCGTTACACTATTAAGCATGCCGCTGCCGAGCGATGACTTCTATCGGATAAAGAAACTCCCGCCCTATGTCTTTGCCGTGATTAACGAGCTAAAGGCGGAAGCCCGGGCGGCCCATCTGGACATCGTCGATATGGGGATGGGCAACCCCGACGGGTCGTCTCCTCAGCCGGTTGTCGAAAAGCTGATTGAGGCTGTCCGGAACCCACGAAATCATCGCTATTCCGTTTCGCGGGGCATCCCCAATCTGCGACAGGCGATTGTTGCTCGTTACCAGGCGCAGTATGGAGTCGCGCTTGACTCAGAGACGGAGGCCATCGTCACCATCGGCGCGAAAGATGCCTTGGCACATCTGCTGTTCGCCATCATTGGACCCGGTGATGCTGTGGTTTCTCCCAATCCGGCTTACCCGATTCACCAATACGGAGTGATCATGGCCGAGGGCGAAGCTTGCATGCTACCCATGCCGGACGCAGGCACCTTCCTTTCCGAGTTGAAGAAGTTGTATCGCACGGCTACGAAAACTCCTAAGGTCATTCTGATTTCGTTTCCGCATAACCCGACTACGGTGTGTGTGGATCTGGATTTCATGAAAGAGATCGTCGCGTTGGCGCGTGAGCACGGCTCGTATGTCATTCACGATTTTGCATACGCTGAGCTCGGTTTCGACGGCTATAAGCCTCCCAGCATCTTGCAGGTTGAAGGTGCGGCGGACGTTGCCGTTGAAATCTACTCGATGACCAAGAGCTACAACATGGCTGGTTGGCGTGTCGGCTTTTGTCTCGGCAATCGCAAGCTGATCGCCGCCCTTGCGCGAATCAAGAGCTATCTCGATTACGGTATCTTCCAGCCCATTCAAATTGCATCGATCATCGCTTTGCGCGAATGTGTGGATGAGCCGGCAAAGATCAGCGCGACTTATGAAACTCGGCGCGATGTTCTTGTGGACGGCTTGCGGCGTGCCGGTTGGCAGGTCGATGCGCCGAAGGGTTCTATGTTCTTGTGGGCCCCGATTCCGGAACCTTTCCGAGAAATGGGCTCGCTTGAATTTGCCAAGACACTGATGCGCGAGGCATACGTCGCAGTCTCACCGGGCATCGGTTTTGGACCACTCGGCGAAGGACACGTGCGCTTTAGCCTGATCGAAAACAATCACCGGATTCGCCAAGCGACCAAGAATATCGGTACATTTCTACAGAAGCAGGGCGTTTTGGCAGGAGCCAGCGCCGGCGCTTTGCACGTATAATCGGCCTTGGCAGCTCTCTCAGATACGCCTCTGCAGGAGGTGATCGATCTCAGCCGTGTGTCGGCCGACGAGCTTGAGCCCGTCCTTGGCAAAGCAATCGATATCTGGGCTGAACGCTTTTCGTGGGACTTCCGTTCTGCTGCCGACTTGGTGCGCCGTGTGGCCCAGATGAAGTCGCTTCAAGGCTATGGCCTGCGGTTCGGCCGAGAGCTGCAGGGCTACTCGTACTATGTGACCGAGGATCGGAAGGCCATGATCGGCGACTTTTTCCTCGACGCTCAGGCAACATCGTTTGGGGACGAGATGTTGCTGTTGGGGTCGATGGTTCAGACCTTGATGATGACGCGCGGGATCAGGCGTATCGAATCGCAACTGATGCTGTTTCCTATGCCGATCCAGCAACAATTACCGTATCCGCAGTTCATGAAGCGCCATGACCGATTCTTCATGGAGGTGAGTACTCAATCCGTTCCTGACCTGCCTGTCGGTGCGCGTGGAATCCGCCCTCGCTATGTTCTCTGGTCCGATAAGCAGTACGAGGAAGTCTCGCATCTGATCGCTGCCAGCTACCGGGGCCATATAGATAGCGAGATCAACGACCAGTACCGGACGATTCCCGGAGCCCGTCGCTTCTTAAACAACATCACACGCTTTCCAGGTTGCGGCCGATTTACACCATCAGCCTCCGTTTTGGCTTTAGACGAACATTCCGGCAAGATGGTAGGAGCATGCCTCGCCAGTTCAGTATCCGCGAACTCGGGTCACATCACTCAGCTTTGCGTCTTACCTGCTGTTCGGCATGCGAGACTCGGTTACGAACTTCTGCGCCAGAGTATGAACGTGTTGAAGCTGGCTGGTTGTACAACGGTGAGCCTTACTGTGACATGCGCTAACTATGAGGCGATTCGGTTGTATGAGTCTGTCGGATTTAGGATCGTGTCGACGTTTCCAGCGCTCGTATGGGAAGGGTTTTGATGTTCAGAGTTATTCCGGTGCTGGCCTTAGCAGGTATGGCATGGGGTCAGGCGTCGAAGCCGGCGAAGCCCGTAAGTGAAGCGTCTCTTCGACCCGTCCAGGTTTTGCAAGGACGATGGAAAGTCACGAGGGCGGGCGCGAGCGCTCCTGACGACCTCGTCAACGATTGTGCGACTGTGGGCAGATACTTTGCCTGTCAGCAGACGGTGAATGGTGCAGCGGGTGCGCTGCTAATCATAAGCTCGGCTGGCGAACCGGGCAAATATTTCACGCAGAACGTGCTTCCTGAAGGACGTGCAACAGGTCGAGACGATCTGGAGATAGCAGGCGAGAAGTGGGTTTGGTCCAGCCGACGCCTTCAAGCGGGCCATGGAACGCTGTATAGGACGTTAAACGTCTTCAATGGCCACGATCGGATCCACTTCGAGCAACAGGAATCAACTGACAATGGCGGCCAATGGGTGACGAAAGCCTCGGGCGATGAAGTGAGGGTCAAGTAAGACCCTCACATGTTGCTAGTTTTGATTTCCTGCTTGCCTCGGAGTAGCTTCCTTTATGCGCTGCATGGTCTCCGGATGAATGGCCCACTCTCGGCCTTTCTCCTCCGACTGGCCATACAACTCTGGATGCAGATATGTTCCTCGTTCTTTCTCCGCCTTAGCTTCTTCCACCGGCGTACGATGTGCATTGGCATACACATCCTGCCGAATGCCCGTCACCTGCCATGACACCTTCATGCCCGCTTTCCCGCCAGCAATCACAAACTGATTCGCGACGATCTCTTGCGCGATATAGAGATTCGGACCAGGCGCGCCCATTGCCGTGAGCTGATACCGATACTCCTTGTTCAACGCATTGAAATAGGAGGGAAGTTGCACGATCGCCTGCCCGTTGCCATCGAGTTCGGAGTTGCCGTTGTAGATGTTCATCATGTCAGGGGACTCAACAAATGAGTGGCTCAGATACTTGTTCTCGGGGTCGAGAGGGTGGTCGATCTTGAACGTCCCCGCAGACTTGGTGAGCGTTCCGAAGACGCTCACGTTTCCACTAAAAACCCCGGCATACCCACTGCTGCTCTGACCCCAAACGGCATAGTCCGAGCTGTTGCCGTTGTTAGCGATCGCAAGTATGCCGTTACCCCCGGCTCGGTTTGAGACCGCATAGATCCCGTTGGCGCCCGTTGCGTGAACACCGTCAGCTGTTCCCGATGTGGCGTAGGCCGTCGATAATACGCCGTAGATGCCCCCATAACTCGAGACGCCTGCGTACGGCCCGGAACCGTAAAGACCTATATTGTTTGAGCTGTTTCCTGCCACCGCGATACTTGATTCGCCGTATACGCCAAATCCCGAGACGGACTTTCCATACACTCCAGAACCACCCCCGGTATTCAAACCCTGAATAATGCCGTCAGCTGAATTAGCACTAAGGACAAGCGGAACCGCCACCCCAAGTGGAGATGCGCCCGTGCCGTTACCGAACAGCGTGCCGTAGTGCTGCACATTCGTTGAACCGCTCCCGGCCGCTGAGGTTTGTACCGATCCATCGGGAAACCGGAACCCTCCGCTTGTGGACTGTATGGTTCCCACTACCGTGAGCTTCGATCCTGGAGCAGTCGTACCGATACCCAAGTTGCCGGCGAAATACGCTTGCCCGTTATTGTTAACGAAAAACGGATATGTTGCGCCGCCATTCGGCGTGAAGGCAATAGAGCCGAAGTTACCAGTCTGGAGAACTAGGGAAAGACCCGACGCTACACCGGTTGTGAAATTGGACAGTCCGTGCGATGTATCCGTGATACTGCCAATCACCAGGTTAGGCGTTGTGGTGCGAGCGCCAGAACCACGAATGTCTAGGAAAGAAGCCGGCGCCGTTGTTCCGATGCCGACTCTGCCGCCAGTCTCAAACAGGGCGGAATTCACGATAGTCGTCGCGCTCGAGTATTTCGCAACGGCATTGACCGTGCCGCCTGGCGTCGTGACTGTCTGTCGAGCTTGAGTCGAGAGAGGCAGAAGCAGCACACAGCTAGTGAAACTTATCCAACACTTAATCTTCATGGGATTCCTTCCGCCAGCCCTCGCAGAGGGTTTGGCTGGTCCACAGCAGTGCAACTTGCTGGCCACTCTACGTCTTTGGCCGGCTGGACTAGCCTCTAATGCGCTTATTTAGGAATCCTGCGTAGAAGCGAGCCTCAATCTCGTCAGTAAAGGCTCGATCTTCACGTCCAGTCAAGCTCTTAATTAGCGCTCCGGCTGTCTTCTCGGCAAGGCGCCGATACATGTAGCTAGGTGCGTTGAGGATTTTCGCACCGGTGCCTTCGATCTCAGGGTCGCCGAGGATCGCGTGTAGACGTCCATGGCTGTAGTGCCATTTGCGATGATAGAGCTTCTCAAGGCGCTCAGGCTGGATGTCCGCATGAACAACCAAAGACGGATCGAACCAACAGCGCCCGCCCGCGCGCCAATAACGCTCCTGAATCTCGCGATCTTCGATTGAACACGTGGAGCCAATCGTTTTCTGGTAAACGGGAGTGAAGGTGCCGATCTGGTCGAAGACCTTGCGTCGCACTGCCATGTTGGCGGTAATCAAACACTTGCGATTCTTGAGGCCGATTTCCTGACCTTCGCCGTAATCGAGCAACGCAAGTGGAGTCCAGTGTTCGCGTGTCAACCATGCAGGCGGATCCTTTGGCCACAACGGAAGAACCTTCCCGCCGATGCAGCCGAAATCCGGCTTACTGGCAAAGACATTCCTGATCTGTTCAACCCAACGCGGATCAGGAACCACATCATCGTCGGTGAAGGCGATGATATCGGCCTGCGCGGCTGCTATCCCGGCGTTCCGACCAAATGAAACACCCTGCTGACGCTCCAGGATGTAGCGGACCAGAGGGCTCTGCTTTGCAAATGAATCAATGACTGCAGCCGTATCGTCCGTGCAATTGTTGTCAACGACAATCAGTTCAAACTGCGTGTCGCCTTTTTGTTGGAGAATGCTCGCGATGGTGCCCCGCAGCATACTCGAACGGTTGTACGTTGAGATAACAACGGATATCTCGGGTTTTGCTTCAGGCACTACTTCAATGGTAGCGACTGAGCGGCATTAACAAATCCCGGGGCAAGCGGACTTCGTTTCTTGCTGTAACCGAAATAGATGAACAGGCCGACAATCATCCAGCCGAAGAATCGGATCCACGTTTGAAGTGGCAAGCCCATCATCAATGCCAGGCAACAGACCACGCTGAGAATAGGTGTAATCGGCGAAAAGGGTACTCGGAAAGAGCGCGCGCGATGTGGCTGCTTTCGGCGAAGCACAAGAACGCCGAGTGAGACTAAGACAAAGGCAAACAAGGTGCCGATGTTCGATAAGTCAGCGAAACTACCGATGTCCCAAATGCCCGCTGGTATCCCGACGGCTAAGCCAGCGATCCAAGTACTAATGTGTGGTGTCTGAAATTTCTTGTGTACTCGCGAAAACAGTGGTGGAAGAAGCTTGTCACGCGACATAGCAAACCAGACTCGAGCCTGCCCGTACTGATAGACCAACAAGGACGAAAGCATTCCGAGCAGAGCGCCAACCGTGACTGTGAATCGCAGCTTGTCCATGCCGATAGCCTGAAGCGCATTAGCGACGGGCGCATCGTTGCCCAGCGTTTTCCAATTAACAATGCCGGTCAGCACGAAAGCTGTTGACGTATAGAGCAAGCCGCAGGCGATCAAAGTTCCGATAATCCCGATGGGCATATCTCTTTGCGGGTTGCGCGTTTCCTCAGCGGCCGTAGAAACAGAATCGAATCCGATGAAGGCGAAGAACACAATGGCCGCGCCGGTCAGCACGCCAGGCATGCCGTTAGGCATATAAGGATGCAGATTCTTTGCCTGTACCGCGTGGGCAGCTCCGAAAACAAATAGCAAAACCGCGCCAACTTTAATCGCGACCATGCAATTGTTAGCACGCGCACTCTCCCGGACACCACGCACGAGGACCCAACTGAGTAGCATGACGATCAGCAGCGCTGGGACATTAAATATGCTGCCGGTTAAGTGGCCTTCTACAATAGCGGGCTCAGATAAATACTGCGGAAGATGGCGACCGAAGATGTAGTCGCACATCACATTAAAGTAAGCCGAGAACCCCACGGCAACCGACATATTAGAAACCGCGTATTCGAGGATCAAATCCCATCCGATAATCCAGGCGATCAGCTCGCCCAGGGTCGTATACGCATATGTATAAGCGCTACCGGCAATGGGAATCATGGAGGCCAGTTCGGCATAACATAGCCCTGCGAACCCGCAAGTAATGGCGACCAAAATGAACGACAGGGTAATGGCCGGGCCCGCGCCAGGACGTCCGAAGCTCGAAGCCGCAGCACTGCCGTGAAGCAGCACGTCGAGTAATGGCGCATTCAGAACGGACTGGTGGGCCAAGTGCTCGCCTGCTGCGGCAGTGCCTGTAACGGTGAAAATCCCAGAGCCGATAACGGCTCCGATGCCGAAGGCAACCAGGCTCCAGGGTCCCAGGGTGCGCTTGAGGCGTTGCTCCTGGTGCTCGGCTGCTTCGACACAGCTTTCGATGCTTCTAGTCTTCCAGAGTTGAGACATCCAGTTTTGTGGAGCCGATTGGAATTAAAGGGTAATGCGACAGTATAGCGGCAAGTCAGTTTAGGAGCATTCAATGCGCCGCGGCAACCGGGGCTGGCAACATGTTGCGGATCGCTGTGATCCTCCATTCGCCCTTCGTACGTTTCAGAACAACTGTGGTCCACATGCTTCGGCCGCTACCGTTTAACGACGTTGTGTCATAACGGCCGTCCACGATTGCTACATCAGCGTCTATCAATCGAACAGTTTCAACTGTAATGGTGCTGTGGCCGGCTTCCTTCTTCGAACTCGCCGCCATACCGCTTACCAAGCTGTCCAAACCCTTTCTCCATTCACCCGTTGACACAAGTTGATCCGCGTCTGGCGTGAACAGCTTCCCAACCGCTTCCGCGTTTTTATTGTTCCGTGCTCGCATGTACTGATCGATGACATTCCGAACGGCACGCACGTCAACATCGGATGAGATCGCCTGCCCATGCACCATCGAAAACGAGACAGCAAGCAGGAACAGGCGTGGCAGGTTTGGCATAAGGGCTTATCGTACCGGACGCGTTTAATCACGTGTTTGCGAAACCGAAGTGGGAGAATGCCGTCAGAAGATGGCGGAAACTCAATTCAGTGATCATTTTCGCGAACAGTTTCGAGACCTTCTCAAATGGCGCAGAGATGTTCGACGATTCAAGCCTGAGCCTCTGGCAACCGGCCTCTTCGAAGAAATTCTTGACCTTACAAAGTTTGCTCCTTCCGTGGGCTTGAGTGAGTCGTGGCGCTACGTCCGGATCAGCAATCCCGAAATTCGTGCCGAGATAAGAAAGGACTTTGAGCAAGCAAATGCGCAAGCGCTCTCGGGCTACTTCGGCGAGAAGGCAGCCTGCTATGCAGGCCTGAAGTTATCCGGTCTCGATTCTGCTCCAGTCCATTTAGCTGTTTTCGTTGACCGTCAGACAACCAAAGGCTCTGGGCTCGGCTGCCAGACGATGCCTGAGACTCTTGAGTACTCAGCCGTTGCCGCTGTCGTGACTCTGTGGCTAGCCGCTCGCGCCTATGGAGTTGGCCTTGGATGGGTGTCCATTCTCAATCCTGACCGGGTGAGTGCCATCCTTTCCGTACCTGACGAGTGGCGTCTAGTAGCTTATCTTTGCATCGGCTACCCAGAACGAGAATCGTCCACTCCGGAACTGGCAGAAGCAGGCTGGGAGAAACGGCGAGAAGACGTTCCTATCCTGGACCGTTGATCCGCGGGATGCTGCTTACTGCAATCAGCTTACAGGCGAGGCAGGGAACTGTGACTCCGATCGAATTCCGCCGTTCGCCTTAAGTTTGTGCTGGAAATTTCTGAAATTACTCTATTGCCGACCTTACTCCTAAATTGAATGGAAACTTCGGAGAAAGCGACCGATAAGGAGGATACCGCTGCGAAAAGAAACACCGCGAGCGGACGTTGACTCGTGATTACACCGTTCCCAGCAAACGAATCCCTGCGTCTCGAGGCTCTCTACCGTCTGAAGATGCTTGACACTGAGCCGGAAGCTAGTTTCGACCAGATTACAGCTCTCGCCGCACATCTGTACGGGACCTCCATGGCCACAATCACGTTGATTGATGCCGAACGACAGTGGTTTAAGGCCTGCATCGGGATGCGCGATCGAGAAACGTCGCGCGACATTGCATTCTGTGCTCGTACGATCTTAGAAGGCGATGGTCTACTTGTGCCAGACGCGACGCAAGATAGTCGCTTTGCCAATTACCCGAATGTGACCGGAGACCCTCACATCCGGTTCTATGCCGGCTGGCCGTTAATCACCTCTGACGGGTTTGCGGTAGGAACTCTGTGTGTAATCGATCCCTCGCCACGCTCGCAGTCGATTGATCTTCGTCCCCTGAAAGACCTGGCGGCCATAGTTTCGCAACTGCTTGAAACGCGGCACCTCTCTAACCGCCTTCTTTCAGCCGAACTGGCGCGTGAAGACGCCGAGCAAAACTACCGCTCAATTGTTGCGGACATGCGACAGATTGCGTTTCAGATTGATGCCGATGGTCGCTGGAAATTTCTTAATCCGGCTTGGACAAAGGTGATGGGGATATCACTCGAGGCTACGCTCGGACAGCCGTGGATCACTGCCGTCCATCCCGAAGACTTGGAACGGGCCCGAGTCCTATGGCAGAAGCTGTCCCTCGAAAGAAAGCAATTTCGGGATGATTTGCGCTTCACTGACCGAAATGGAGCGGTTGTATGGATCGAAGTGATTGCTCGGTCTTCGTGGGATGCGGAGTCGAATTTGTCTGGAGTCTCAGGAACTTTACACGACTTCACTGAACGGAGGCAAAACGAAGAGCTGTTAATGGTCGCAAAAGCGGACGCAGACAAGGCCCAGCAAACCGCTGAAGCTGCGAGCAAGTCGAAGAGTGCCTTTGTCGCTTCAGTAAGTCACGAAATCCGGACGCCTCTGAATGCCATCCTCGGCATGGCCGAAGTGCTGGCCGAAACGAATCTAACAGCAGAGCAATCGAAGTACGTTGAGGTTTTCCGTCGGGCTGGAATGAATCTTCTCGGGCTTATTAACGATGTCCTCGACTTTTCCAAGATCGAAGCTGGGCGCATCGAACTGGAAACCATAGAGCTGGACGTACATACCCTTGTCCAGCAAACCCTTGAGTTGATCCGGCCGCGTACGCAGGTGAAAGGTATTCTTCTTTCTCATCGAGTTTCGCCGGAAGTACCCAGGCGTCTTTTGGGCGATCCGGTGCGGCTCCAGCAGATCCTGATGAATTTGCTGAGCAATGCAGTCAAGTTCACCGATCATGGCGAGATCTCGTTAGAAGTGATGCCGGCTTCACCCAACATGGACGGACATCTGAAATTTGAGGTGCGGGATTCGGGAATTGGGATTCCGTCTCACAAGCTGGCTAACATTTTTGAAGATTTTGAGCAGGCTGATTCCTCCACCACCCGCAAATACGGTGGCACTGGATTAGGTCTGGGCATCGTAAGGCGCCTTATCTCAATGATGAACGGCTCCATAGCGGTCGAGAGCATTCCAGGCACGGGCAGCATTTTTTCTTTCACAGTAAGTCTCTGTCTGCCAGAGACGGCACCCAGCCAGCAGAGATCTGGTGGTAATTGCCAAGCTGCACAATGTTCGATTGCGCCAGAATCAATCGGTAACCACAAAGGAAAAAATATTCTGATTGCCGAAGATTCCATCGACAATCAAGCCGTGCTTGAGGCGTTTCTGGCAGGCTCCGGACACAGCTTCACATTTGCGCAAAACGGCCAGCACGCACTGACATTATTCGAGACCTCTCTCTTCGATTTGATTCTCATGGATGTGCAGATGCCCATCCTGGACGGGCTGGAAGCGACCCGGCGGGTTAGGCTGGCTGAGGCTAGCCTGAATCGCCCCCGAACTCCCGTCATTATGTTAACGGCGAACGCTTTGGGCAGCGACATCGAGGCCAGCACGAGTGTCGGTGCTGACGGACATCTGAGTAAGCCAATCTCAAAACAAAGATTGCTGGCCGCGATCCAGGAATTCACTAGCTCGACAGCCGCGACTCCCTCGAAGATATTGGTTGACATACCAGAGGGGTTTGAAAGCCTTATGCCGGAGTACCTAGCAAGGCGAAAAGCGGAATTGATTCACCTGCAACGTCTAGCTGGTGAGTCCGACTTTGCGACAATCCAGCAGATTGCCCATAACCTGAAAGGAACGGGCGCGGCCTACGGATTCGACCCGGTTACTAGCATTGGATCAGCACTCGAGGCGGCTGCCATCGGGGCTGACTTGCGCCGCCTTGCGTCAGCTCTAAGCGAACTGTCAACCTATCTCGGCTCTGTTGAAGTAAGGGCCACTATATAGGTCATGGATTTTTGGGAAGGTAAATGTCGTGTATGGCCCGACAGCTTGGGTAACAACTCAGATCTAAGACATGGGTAACGGTCCAGTTCTTTCGAATCGGAGAATGCGTCCATGCCTTGGAAAGAGAGCCAAAGCTCAGATGAGCGTCTAAAGTTCATTGCACAAGTGCTGTCCGGAGAGTCCACGATGACGGATCTCTGTCAGCGCTTTGGTGTTTCGCGCAAGACCGGATACAAGTGGAAGAAACGATATGAGGTCGGGGGTCCTGCAGCGCTGGTAGACCTCCGCCGACGACCTCATAGCCATTCCCATGCCATACCTGAATCCACACGGGAGCGCCCCTTCGACGTGAGGCAAAAGCATCCAATATGGGGCACAAGGAAGATCCGTGCGCGATTACTGCGCCTCGAGCCGGGTTTGGCCGAGTGCGAGCACGATACACCGAGCGACTGCATTAGCCGGCCTGGTTAGGCTTGCTACGAAGCGCCGTACAGTCCCTTACGTCCAGCCGCTGATAATAGCTGCAAGGCCGAATCAGGTTTGGTGCATGGATTTCAAAGGCAGTTTTGAAATGCGGCAACGGTAAGCGCTGTGATACGTTCGCGTTACCGATGCGTTCAGCCGCTTTGTGCTCTATTGAAAAGCGATCGACAACTTTGGCCACGAGGCAGTGGATCGGATCTGTGACGCCTTAATGAAGAAGTTTGGCGTTCCGGAACGGATTCGCACTGATAAGGGAACGCCATCCAGTTCCATCAGGAGGCTGGGAATCAGCAAGCTTTCCGTGAAGTGGATGCGGCTGTGCATTGTCCACGAAAGGATAGAGCCTGGCAGCCGACTCAGAATGGCAGGCATGAACGACTGCATCGAACTTTGAAAAAAGACACCGCCTCGCCACCGACCGAGAGCCTGGCTGAACAGCGCGAACGGTTCACAGCCTTCCAACACTGTTTCAATGAACAGTGTCCGCATCAGGCGCTTCTCATGCAGACCCCTGTCTCGCTGTACAACCCATCATCCGGCACCTCCCATACAATTGTTGCGGAGATTCGGTACGACGAGCGTTATATTGTGCGCCCGGTGCGCAAGAATGGCACGATCCGCTGGAAAGGCAGAGAGGTGTTCATCACAGAGGTGCTCCGGCGCGAGCGCATTGGCTTGTTCCGGCACCGAATGGAGCATTCCAGGTCTACCTCGGACAGATGTACCTGGGCATCCTCGAAGGCAAAACAGCAACATTCAACCCGAACAGACAGTGTCTGTCACACACGCAAACACATGAACAGCCCCCAGTTTCCGGTTAACCCGCCATCCCAGAACATAAAAGCTCCGCGACTTGCGCGAATTCATGCTGCTTCGGTTCGCTAACTTCTGCTGCCGAAAATACAGGACGAGCTTTGAAGACGCTCCCTCAATCACCGCGGGCGGTCACATTCGTTTAGCAGAATATTCCTTGACAGGAATAGTCTTTCTGGAGAATACTATAGCTGATGCTGGAGATGTTCAGAGCTCTTGCCGATCCAAGCCGGCTGCAAATCATTGATGTCCTGCTTAGTCAGCCACTGCCCGTCGGATCGGTCGCCGAGCGCCTCGGAATCAGACAACCGCAAGCATCCAAGCACCTTCGAGCACTGGCTGACGCGGGTGTACTCGAGGTACAGCACGATGCACAGCGCCGCATCTACGCGTTACGCGCAGGGTCATTCCAAGACTTGGACCAATGGCTAGAGCCGTATCGAAACCTGTTCGAGGAGCAATTCCAGCGCTTAGATCGAGTGTTGGACCAACTGAAAGCCACCAAATCAAAAAAGGAGAACCGGCGGCCTACAAAGCGCGTCAGGCACTCGTGAACCGCGGGTCTACCAAGTTTATGAAAAACACTGGAACTTTGGCGCTCACTTTTCCGAGTGACTACGAAATCGCGCTAACACGCGTTTTCAAAGCGCCTCGTGAACTCGTTTATCGCGCATTCAGTGACCCTGAGATTCTGAAGCGTTGGTTCGGCCCACGCGGGTGGTCTCTGGTCACCTGCAACATCAATGCGCGCGTAGGAGGTGGCTTCCGTTTTGTACTGCGGGCTTCGGACGGCCGCGAGTTAGCAATGCACGGCACTTATCGCGAACTGTCGCCGCCGGAGCGATCTGTACACACCGAGGGATTTGACGGTTTGCCGGGTGAGTCATTGGTCACCTCGACTTTTACCGAACGAAATGGTGAGACTGCGTTGCTCGCGACCATACGGTACGCATCGAAAGAAATTCGCGACACCGTAATCAGCTCCGGTATGGAGCACGGGGCAGCGGAAAGCTATGACAAGCTTGCGGAACTGCTCGCGGCAACCGAGGAGCTTGCGGTCTTTGCGGAAGAGTCTTCCAAATGACCGGCCCGGCTTTCAGGATCACTGCTCTCTCGTTGGCTGCCCTCTTGCTTGTCATCTTTGGCGTTCGCGGCGCAATTGCGAAAAGATTCAGTACTGGAGGACCGCCGCCGGAGGCACTGCAAAGAACAGCAGTATCGAAAGATGGTACGGCAATCGGCTACGAGCAGACCGGGCACGGGCCATTGCTCATTTTGGTATCGTCTGCGCTCACAGACCGAGACGGCGATCGCCCACTAGCGAAGCAATTGGCCTCGTCGTTTACGGTCCTAAACTACGATCGTCGTGGTCGCGGAAGCAGCGGAAACACGGAACCGTATGCAGTGGAGCACGAGATAGAAGATCTTGCGACGCTCGCAAACACCAGCGCTGGGCCGGTATACCTGTTTGGTAGCTCCTCCGGGGCAGTTCTCGCGCTGGATGCCGCCAACCGACTAGGCACAAGAGTGGCGAAGGTCTTCTTGTACGAACCGCCCTTCATCGTGGATAACAGTCGCCCTCCTTTGTCCGAGTCCCTCCCGAACGAGATCAATACAGCTTTGGGGGCGAATGATCGAGCCCAGGCCGTCACCCTCTTCTTTAACAAGGGAATGGGTATACCGAAGCCGGGCGTGCTGTTCATGCGGCTAATGCTGCCCGCTTGGGCGGACATGCTCAAATTGGCCCACACTGTGCCATACGATTTGACGATTCTCTCTGGCACTCAATCAGGCAAGCCTCTGCCCCGCGACCGCTGGTGTAACGCGAACGCTCCTACCATGGTGGCTGTCGGCGCCAGAAGCGAGCGATTCTTTCACACCGGGGCCAAGGCGCTCGTCGGGTTAGTGCCCGCCGGGGCTTATAGATCGCTCGACGGCTTGGATCACTCCGCCGTATTAATGGCCCCACAGAGAATGGGGAGCGCCGTGATTCAGTTTTTCGCGAGTCATTAGCTGCAGGCGCCAGCACTAGGAAGCAGTGTCGCTCCGCCTCCGGCACCGCGACACTGAAGAAAGACGCTACCCCTGTTCTGGGACCGAAGTGTCGCTCATGTTCCGGGCCATACAGTCGGCCCTACCTACCAGATTTTTCCTGGACAATACAACTGCCGGGCCGTTCACCTAGTTCGTTTCGTTTTTCGCCATCCTTCCTGCCGCGGGTCAGGTAGTCACAGCGAACAGCATTTCGTTGTTCCCCTACCAATTCAGACGCTTACGCCGGATCGCGCTAGGCAGGCGCAACGGGACGAATCCATACTGAGCTCGAACTTCACGGTTATGTCTGAAAGGGTTGTGTCCGAAAACGAGTTGATTGATACCGAAGCGCTCGCCGCTCATCCGGCCAATACGGTCGCTTGCGACGCTCCTGCACCTTCGAACCACTCCACCGGTCCTCGCACGCCCGAAGGCAAAGCGATCTCAAGCGGTAACGCCCGCACTCACGGCTGCTGTTCTCGCCAAATCATCATTAAGGGCGAAAGCCAGGATGATTACGATCGCCTCTGCGCGACTTGGTTCAAGAAGTACGGGCCCATTCCCCTCATCGACCCGGAAGTGTTCAACATCGAGGCTGACGAAATCCTGCTCGCTCTCATCCAGAACGCTGCCGATAATCAGTGGCTTCTCTTCCGAGCCCAGCGCCGCTTCGATGAGATCGAGTGGCAAATCGACGGCTTCCATGCCGCCAGTTGGCCGCCCGAATACACCCAGAGATTTAGCCTTTTTCAACGCGACTTACGCACCGCCGAGCGTGCCTTTTACAAAGCCATGCAAGTCCTCGAAAAATACTGCAAGGATCACGTCACGCTCGACCAGCGTACAGCCGAGCACAAGAGCCGCCTCGAACTGACCGCCGCCAAAGTCGAAAACGTCAAAGCCCACACGGCTAAAACAAAAGGCGCGGGCGAACTCCAGAAGATTCTTCTGGCCGAAGTCAGCGGTTCCCACAACTATTCAGGGTCTAGCGCCTCACCAACGGCCAACCTCAGAAAGAAAGTGGCAGACGTGCTCAACGACAAATATCTGAAGCCTGGCAAGCCGCTCTTCTGACGTCTTTGTCAGGAAGATGCTCCGGCCGCTTGAGACTGCCTTAGTCACTCTCCAACTCATGTAGACTATCGATTGTTATGAAACTACTAGTACGGACTCTGTTTGTCCTCCTAATCGCCATCCTGTCTAACTCGCCCACTTACGCGCAGTTCCGAGGCGGCGTTGTTGGTACGGTAGCAGATCCGAGCGGCGGTACAATCTCGAACGCAAGCGTCACGTTGACCAGCTTAGAAACTCAGCGAAAACTCGAAACTACAAGTAACGAGAGCGGCGCTTATCAGTTCTCTTCGCTATCCCCCGGCCAGTACCAACTCGTTGTTTCCCAACCAGGATTTAAAGAGACGAGCTTACAGCTTGCAGTAAGCGCAGAAGCTGTCGCGACAGCTAACGTTACCCTCACACCGGGTGATGTGGCCGAGAGTGTGACCGTCACTGAGGACTCGTCCCCTGCAGTCGAGACCACAAACGGCGATGTAAGCCGAGCTTTGACCACGCAAGAGATCGTGCGACTCCCTCAGGTGGGACGCAACCCGTATGAGCTGATTCGTTTAACGCCGGGCATCTTTGGTGATGCAGCTCGAAGTGGAAACGGTCAGTCAGTGGCGCTGCCCAATACGTCGGGGCCCGGCGGATCAAACCTCTCTCTATTTCAGACAGAAAATCAAGTTCCGATCTCGGCGAATGGTCAGCGCGTTTCAGCAAACAACTACCTCATTGATGGCGTTAGCGTAAATAGCCTCGGCTACGGCGGGGCCGCCGTGGTTACGCCCAATCAGGAGTCGGTCAAAGAAGTTCGTGTTAATGCTAACGCTTACTCGGCTGAGTACGGACGCAACTCGGGCGCGCAAATCGAGACCGTGACACAGAACGGAACGGACAAGTTTCACGGCAGCGCGGTGTTTCTGTTCCAGGATCCAAATTTCAACGCTTATAATAGGCCGTCCATTCTTAGCATTCCGGTTACGCGTGTGGACAATGCATTCCACAACTACGCAGGCAGTCTTGGCGGACCGTTAGTTAAGAACCACCTCTTTTTCTTCTTTTCGACTGAGCTGATTCATAACAGTTCTACGTCTTATTCCAACCAATATATTGAGACTCCGCAATTCGACGCTGCTGTTTTGGCACAACGTCCTGGCACGATTGCTGCAAAGGTAATCGGAACTGCGGGGGACACTCCGCGCGTCATCGCCGTCATCCCGCAGACTGCTTGTCCAACTACTCAGCCTAACTGCCAAATCGTGAACGGCCAGCTTGACCTGGGTCGCATTGGCGGCACACCGGGCACATACCTGCCCTTTGGTTCGGGCGGAGGCTCAGGAGGTCCGGACGGCGTACCGGATGTGGAGCGCGCTCTGATTGGGTTACCAGAGAAGGATTCCGGCCAACAATACAACGGCCGCCTGGATTGGAGCCGAGGTAAGGATTACATCGCGGGTAGCACCTACATGACCTACCTGGACAGAACGGCCGCGAGCGGTGCGGCTGGTGGACGCCCCAACGCCGATGCGCGGATCACGCCCGTAAACTCGGCGGTCACCGCCATCTACACCAGAACGCTGTCGCCCACAATGATCAACGAAGCTCGAGCCAACTTTACACGATTCAGTTTCAACCAGCTGCAAAGTTCGAAGATCACCGACTATGGAATCCCAGCCATTCAGATTCAGTTCCAGGGCATCGGCGGATTTCAATATGGTGCCGACCAGGGCCAGTCTACTCCGGCTGCCTTCGCGCAGAACACGTATGAGTTCCGAGACACCTTGAGCAAGGTTGCGGGCAATCACCAGATACGAGCGGGCTTTGAAATGCGGCGCGAACAGGACAACAACAATCTTGTCGGCGCAGCTCGGCCTGTATACGCCATTCAGGATCTCTGGAACTTCGCCAACGATGCACCCGTTTATGAAAACATCAATGCGAATCCGAACACGGGCGCACCGTCGAGCTCGCAGCTTTATTTTAGGACGAACGTCTATGCTGCGTTCGTTCAGGACTCCTGGAAGGTTCGGCCCGACTTGACCCTCAACCTCGGTCTGCGTTGGGAAGACTTCACGCCTCCCACAGAGAAGCGCGGTCAATTGTATGGTCTCCAGCTAGGCCCGGGTTACGGCAATTTGGCTCAAGCCACAATTCAGCATCGCAACGAATTGTTCAACAACGATCTGAATAACTTCGCACCAAGATTTGGATTTGCCTATAATCCGTCCAGCTCAAAATTCGTAATGCGCGGCGGTTTCGGCGTCATGTTTAATCGCGTCCCCGACACTTTGTTCGACCTGACGCGTGAAGCCTCACCGACTTACGCGAACTTCGGCTTGTGTTGCGGGACTGCTGCGAGCCCCTACGCTGGCGGAACAATCCTGTACGAGCTCGGTACCAGTAACTCGATCTTCAGTTATCCGGCTAACCCGGCTCTAGCGACCGGCATCGACCCAGTGACGAACACTCCCCGGGCGATCGGCGGCAAGCCAAATCAGGTCGAAATCTACACGGCCCCGACGAACTTTGCGACTCCTTACGTGTATGTGTATTCTCTCGAAACGGATTACACATTCGCAAAAGATTTCGTCGCGACCTTGGCATTCCAGGGCAGCACGAGCCATAAACTTGTCCAGCTGGTGAACCTGAATTTCCTATATCCACAACCCGCCTCAAATGGACAAAACACATTCAGCGCGGTTTATAACATCACGCCGCAAGTAAACGCCAACTACAACGGATTGATCGCCACGCTTTCGAAGCGGCTCTCATCCGGCGTTCAATTTCAACAAAACTTCCGCTGGTCAAAGAGTATCGACACTAACTCGTACGAGGGTCCGAGTGCAAATACCAACTCAACTTACCCCATCGACACAAAACAGGATCGTGGGCTTTCAGACTTTGATACCAAGTACAACTACACGGCGTCGGGGCTCTACGAGCTGCCGTTCTATCGGACTCAGAAGGGCTTCTGGGGCAAACTGCTGGGCGGCTTTGAGGTCAACCCCATTTACACGTTCCATACCGGATTCCCGTGGACCCCAAAAACCGGCCAGTCGATAGTGACTCCGAGTGGTGTCGGGCTCTCGCCAATTCGGCCCTACGCTTATCTGGGTGGAGCACTAACCGGCCAATCCAATACGGCCTTCTTGCGGCCGAATGGAAACTTCCCGGGGGGCGGTGCGAAATACTTTCTTTACACGCTTCCAGCCGGTGTCACGACGGTACCTCCGGGTATTGGCCGTAATGTATTTCGCGGCCCGTGGTATCAGAGCATTGACTTCAGTGTCGGGAAGTTCACGAAACTGCCAAACAGGTGGCTCGGTGAAGCGACCCAGCTGGAGACGCGCATTAACCTGTTCAACGCCTTCAATCAACGCAACTTCGCGCCTTTTAATTATGGTGATCCCAGCACCTTCGTTGATAATCCGCAATTCGGTCAGCCGCTTTCTGAACTGTCCGGACGAACTGTGGAACTCCAGGCTCGATTCAGTTTCTGACCGGCTTAGGACTCGGTCACCATACGGCGTGTAACGGTCAGGGGCTTCTGGTACCTGAATTGCAGGCTGTATGGAGAGAAGCTGCTCCCTTCTTTTACAATGAAGGCAGGTGAGCAAGAAAACACCTTTGACTTGATTGCGTCTAAAGGTTAGGAGCTCATCGTCTAAGCCGATGGAACGAAGTGGTAACAGCTGGTCGCGCCGGGCATTTTTGCTGTCCACCACAGGCGCTGTGATCTCAGCATCCCGTCTGAGTGCAGCCAGAGCTGCGGCCACTCCAGCCAGTCCCAATACTATCGGCGCAAATGACCGGGTCTTCCTGGAAGACTTCGAGAAGCGCTGTTTCCGTTATTTTTGGGAGCAGGCGAACCCCAAAACCGGACTGATCATGGACCGGGCCAAGAACGACGGCGGTTCGTCAGGGAACGTAGGAAGCTCGGCCGCAACTGGGTTTGGACTGACGGCTTTGTGCATTGGAGCGAATCGTGGCTGGATACCGAAAGAGCAGGCCCGGGCACGCGTACTAACGACACTTCGATATTTCTGGGCCCACGCGTTTCACGACCACGGCTGGTTCTACCATTTCATGGACGCGAGCAGTGGTGAGCGAAGGCT
The DNA here is from genome assembly GCA_965214005.1 of Bryobacteraceae bacterium. Classification (GTDB taxonomy): domain Bacteria; phylum Acidobacteriota; class Terriglobia; order Bryobacterales; family Bryobacteraceae; genus Bog-105. The sequence continues at coordinate 3,868,341 of CBDCAQ010000014.1, read as the reverse complement.
GCACTCGGAAGTTTCCAGCATCGACACGGCGTTATTCCTGGCTGGCGTCTTGACCGCGAGTTCCTACTTCTCCGCCGACCGCGAGATTGTGTCGTTGGCTACTCAGATCTTCGATAGAGTCGACTTTCAATGGATGCTGAATGGGCATCCGATGCTGTTGTCGCATGGCGTCATACCCGGATCCGGATTTATTCCAGATCGCTGGGGTGCATACAGTGAAGCGTCGATCCTGTATCTGCTCGGCATTGGTTCCAGCCGGCACCCGCTACCGGCTGAGAGTTGGTATGCTTGGGCTCGACCGGAAGTACATTACGAGAACAAGTGGGAGTTCATTAGCGGTGGGCCGCTCTTTACACATCAGTTTTCCCACGCCTGGATCGACTTCCGACACCAGACCGATAGCGATCCTTATTACACAGACTTCTTCACGAACTCGGCTGTCGCCACGTATGCGCATCGCGACTTCTGCATCAGCCTGCAGTCCAAGTACCCCGACTACGGGATGAACATGTGGGGTATCACGGTGTCTGACAGTCCGCGCGGCTATATGAACTGGGGAGGCGTGGTCAACTTCGGGCCAACCGATGGAACGCTGGTTCCGTGCGCAGCTGCCGGGTCGCTGATGTTCGCTCCGCAGATATGCCTGCCGGTGCTGCAGGAAATGAATACCGTTTATGGCGCCAAAGTCTACCAGCGGTATGGCTTCACAGACGCGTTTAACCCAAACCAGGATGATCAGAAGTTTTGGGTGAACACAGATGTGGTCGGGATCGATGTCGGTATCTCTTTATTGAGTATTGAGAACCTGATCAGTGGAGACGTCTGGCGGTGGTTCATGCGCAACCCATATATTCGTTCCGGTATGGAGCGAGCTGGTTTCCAGCTGGCCACGCCTGGTCTCTTACGGATGAAGCAGAAACGAGCAACGACAAAGGCTTGAGCTAGTGTTCGTCTGCGGAAGGCCCGTATGGTGTTGCCGGAATCGGAATTTCCAGCAATCGCAGGTACACGCCAAGTTGCGCCCGATGGTGCACCAAGTGGTTCAGCCCCAGAGTCCGGTAGGCGTTATAACGAGTCCCTGAGAAGATGACCTGCCCGTCCCATAAGAGTTGGCAGCTCTGCTCAACTGTTTTATCTGAAGTGTTCTTGACGAACGCAATGAGTTCGTCCGCCATTTCGGTATAAGCAGTCATAACTTGCTGTTTGGACTCCATTACTAGCGGCACGTAGCCGTTCTTCGCAAAGTCGACGTCCGGGTTTGTTAACGTCGCTTGCACGAACATGGGCATCTCGGCCAAATGCCCAGCAAGTTGGCTCAAAGTGAACGACTTGACGTGCGGTCTGAAGTCGCTCTTCCCGTCAGGAACGCGGTCCAAAGTCTGACGGACGCTCTCAAGCTCCGTCTCGAGTTCGGGCAATAACAGCTCACTGTAGTGCATCGTTTTTACGGTTGCAGGGCCTCGGCTTGCTATATGGAATCTAAACGAAAAGGCCGGGGATTACTACCCGGCCTTTTCCAATCGTCAGAACGCGGTTGATCAGCGCTTACGTTGACCCTTGCTGATTTTGGAAACCTTCTTCTTGTTGGAGCCGCGAGCGACTCCTGAGGCACGCTTCGCTTTAGGCGCGGCCTTTTTCCGAGCTGCGCGCTTCAGCTTCTTGCGTTCATCTGTATCTTCAACATGCTTCGTATTCATTCGTCGATTTTTATCCCTGCATACTTTTCAACAATTTTCTTGAGCCCGTGTCCGGGGAAACTAACTGTTAGTTTCGCATCCTCGCCGTCCCCTTCGCGACGGAGAACCGTGCCGCGCCCATATTTGGGGTGATTGATCACGCTTCCTTGATGGAAACCCGACTTGGCGCGAGCCGGTCCTTGCCGGGTCGGAACAGATGACGAAGAGGGGCGAAGCGGGGTTCCGAACGCGGGCCGAATCGGGGCTGACGAAGGGGGCTGCGTGGGAAAGAGCGATCGATTCTGTGCCGGCGCGCTTCTTTGAGTCGGTGCCGGTAGGGGAACTCTCGATACCGGCTGATTCCCGTGGAAAGAAGGCTTGCTATCGATGGGCGTTGGCGGCGTCCGCTTCGGCGCGGAGGGCGCCGCAGGAGCTTGTGCCGAGGGCGATTGAGTCGGGGCCGCAGGCGGGGGCGGCGGAGCTGGACGGTTGAATCCAGAGGGCATGGGCATGCCGCGCTCAGAAAAGAACTGCGCAATATTGTCAACCGAATTGTATGTTCGTCCGGTAAACATGTTTTTACGGGCAGCCTCGCGAACCTCATACTGTTCAGAGAAGAGGTCGACGTCGTCGCTTGGCGAGTCCTTGTACGGAGAAAGCTTCTCGACCAGACTGTTTGGAATCTCATTGAGAAAGCGGGAGGGAAGGCAAGGCTCGGGCTGGCCACCGCCAAATCTGCGTCGGTAACGTGCCCAGGAGACATAGAGCCGTTTCTCTGCCCGTGTCATGCCTACGTAGCAGAGTCGGCGTTCTTCCTCCATGGCGGCTTCAGATGTCAGGGATCGCGAGTGGGGGAAGATGCCTTCCTCAAGTCCCGCGAGAAATACGCTCGGAAATTCAAGGCCCTTGGCGTTGTGAATGGTTAGAAGCGAGACCTGAGCTTGCTCGTCCAGGCCGTCGCTATCGGCGATCAAAGCGGCGTGATCCAGGAACTCAGACGCTGTCTCGCCACGCTCAGCCGCTTCAGCGGCAGCGTTGATCAACTCTTCAATGTTCCCCAGGCGCGATTCCGATTCGGGTGAAACGTCGGCCTTCAACATGGCTTCGTAGCCGGTCTTCTGCAGGATTTCGCGAAGCAGTTCGTGGATTGGTTTGACCGTACTTGTCTGGTTCAAATCCTCGATCAGTCGAACGAAGGACTTCAGAGCAGACTCGGCTCGTGTCGCAAACAGTCGCTGCTCAAGCATCCGGGGCAGGGCGCTCCAGAGACTAAGATTGTTTTCGAGCGCGTACTGCTCAAGCTGTTCAACGGTACCCTTGCCGATGCCTCGGGCAGGCGTGTTAATGACGCGCAGAAGAGCAACGGAGTCCTGAGGACTGAGCGACATCTTCAAGTACGAGAGAAGGTCCTTCACCTCAGCGCGTTGATAGAAGCTGAATCCACCGACGACCAGATACTTACGGCCGTAACGGCGCAGTGCTTCCTCGATTTGACGCGATTGGAAGTTAGTACGATAGAGCACGGCAACGCGTTCGCCAGGGTGCCCCGACAAGATCTTCTCGATAGTGTCTGCGATGTAAAGCGCTTCATTCTCGCCGTCGGGCGCCTCGTAGACGCCGATCTTGGTGCCTGAGCCGGAGTCTGTCCAGAGCCACTTTCCCTTGCGTTCTTTGTTGTTGGCTACCACGGCACTCGCGGCTTCGAGTATATTCTTTGTCGAGCGATAATTCTGCTCCAACCGGATAACGACCGCGTCAGGGTAGTCGCGTTCAAAATCGAGGATGTTGCGAATGTCAGCCCCGCGCCAACCATAGATAGACTGATCTTCATCGCCGACCACGCAAACGTTATGGCGCACTTCGGTCAAGTGCCGCATTAGCTCATACTGGCTACGATTGGTGTCCTGATACTCGTCGATCATGACGTACTCGTAGCGGCGATTGTAGAGCTGGCGAAGAGCCGCGTCATGCCCCAGCAAGCGGACTGACTCAACCAGCAGGTCGTCAAAATCGAGAGCGTTTGCCTGAAGAAGGCGCTCTTCGTAGAGCTCATATATCTTCGCGAGGCGAGTAAGTTTAGGATCAGTTGCGGCCTTATACCAATCGAGAGGCGTTTCATGATGGCTCTTAGCGTGACTGATTCGCGAAAGCGCACCTCGATACGGCATGAACTTTTCGTCGAGACCGACTTGTTTGTAGATAGAGCGCACCAACGAAACTTGATCGTCGGTATCGTAGATCGTGAATTGTCGAGTGAAGCCTTTACGGATGTCGGCGAGGGTCGCTCCATCGCGACGCAGCAGGCGGACGCAGAAGGAGTGGAAGGTAGACACAAATGGCGTGTTGTGAGCGCTCTGATCGCTGAGCAAACTGACAACTCGGCCCCGCATCTCCTGCGATGCTTTGTTGGTGAAGGTAACGGCTAGAACAGCAGAGCCGGGCACCTTCTGCGCCTCGATCAGATGCGCGATTCGATGAGTGATGACTCTGGTCTTGCCACTGCCTGCACCAGCGAGAAGAAGGAGTGGCCCATCAACGTGAGCAACGGCTTCCCGTTGTTGAGGGTTAAGACCTGCGAGGAAATCCATGAGCGACTTGAAGGGCGGGGGAGCGCTTTCAGAATAGCACCGGAACCTACCAAACCGCGGCAGCGCTTATGCTAATAACTTCATGCATGAAAGCGTGGTTCTAGCGGTACTCAAAAACTGCCTTGTCGTGCTAACAGCCTTGTTTCCGATCGTGAATCCGCTAGGCTCTTGCCCCATCTTTCTATCCTTGACCCGTGGATATTCCAGCGAGTCAAGAACGGTGTTGTCCGAGAAAATTGCTTGGAACAGCTTCGCCCTCTTGGCCGGATCCATGCTGGTTGGAACGCATATTCTTGCATTTTTCGGCATCTCGATTCCGGTTGTACAAGTCGGCGGAGGGCTTGTGGTCGCAGCAACAGCCTGGACACTGCTGAACCAAAAGGACGACCAGGCCCGTGGGCACGCGGATAGAAAGGTGAACACGCAAGACATCGCCAATCGTGCCTTCTATCCGCTCACGCTGCCGTTGACAGTAGGACCGGGATCAATCTCGGTTGCTTTGACCGTTGGTGCCAATCAAGCGCCTGGGATGGACAGCGCCAACCGCCTGATTGCGGCCATCATCGGTCCGGCTTTGTTGGCCTTGACCGTGTATCTGAGCTATCGTTTTGCCGAGCGAATTGCCAGACTGCTGGGCGAAACCGCCATGAGCGTGATCCTGCGGCTAACGTCCTTCATCCTGTTCTGTATTGGCGTCCAGATCGTCTGGAACGGGGTGAAGGCATTGGCGCACTTCTCCTAGCGGCAGTCCGCGACGCCCGCTTCTGTAGTCTAGAGGAAGAGCGGCCCTAATGGACTTCTAGGGTTGACCTCCTTCCTGATGTTTCCAACTAGATTGTCAGTATGCGCATTAGTGCTGGTTTCGGCGCTGCTGGCTGGTACTCGGCCAGACGAACGCGACTCAGCGTTCAGGCAAATGGATGTAATGGTGAAGACGCTTTCCCAGATTTCTGGGCTGGCGCAAAAGCGGCGTGTGGGGTATGGTCGCATTTCTAAGCAGCACTTACGTACGTTTCTGACCAAGCGCATCAAGCAGACTTTGCGACCAGACGAGTTGCGGGCCGACGAGCTCTCCCTGAAGCTGTTCGGCCTTGTGCCGCAGGATTTTGATCTCCGTAAATCTACAATTGACCTGCTGTCAGAACAGGCTGCGGCGTTTTACGACTACCAGGAAAAGAAGCTGTTTTTATTGAGCGGCACTGTCGTGACGGCTGAGGACACAACAACAGCGCACGAGCTGGCGCATGCTCTAGCAGATCAGAATTTTGATCTGGAGCGCTACATGCAAGAGACTACCTCTAATGACGACGAGAACTTAGCTCATACGGCAGTGGTCGAAGGACAGGCATCATGGCTGATGCTGGCTTACGACATGAAACAGAACGGCATGACTCCAGAGCCAACTGAGGAGATGTTGAAGTCGATCGCAGACTCTAGTAACACGTCAACCAGCGACTATCCAATTCTAAAGAACTCACCGCTTTACATTCAGCAATCGTTACTGTTTCCCTATACCGAAGGCATTATGTTCTTCAATGCTGTTTACAAGCGCGACGGGAAGCAGTCATTTGCTGAAGTGTTCAAAAAGCCGCCGACGGACACCGGTCAGATCATGCATCCTGATAGGTACTTTGGAGAACAACACACAGGGAAGCCAGCGCTGCCCGACTTGCCGGAGGATGCGGAACGTCACGAGCTGGCCAGTGGAAGTATGGGCGAATTTGACCACCGGATGTTGTTGCGGCAGTACGTGGGTGAGACTGAAGCCGCCCAGCTATCGCCTCATTTGCGTGGCGGGAACTTCAAAATTTGGGAGCTTGGGAAGGCGCGTAGGCCAATGCTGGAGTACGTCTCTGAGTGGGATTCGAACGAGAGAGCAGAAGCGTTTTTTGCAGATTATCGAAAGGTTTTGCAAGGCAAATGGAAACATTGCGACGCAGTGACCAATGAGGGGTCGGTTTACGCGGGAACAGGAGACAACGGGCTGTTTGTTACGCGTGTTTCGGGCGATCGGGTGACCAGCGTCGAAGGCTTAGCGAGCGCTGCACAGTGGACGACGCTGAAAGATGCCAAGCCCAATACGATTTTTCCATCGGCGGGACAACCGCAATGATCCAGGGCGACCCTTTTAAGCACGGGTGGGATCTGTCACCGCCGCAGCCGGATTTGTAATTGTGATCAGGACTGCGGGCTCTGTCGGAAACTTCAACGCCTGCCAAGCTTCGAATCCACCTTCGAGCGGTCGCACCTTTTTGACACCGAGTTTTCTGAGTTGAAGCGCCACACGGGCGCTGGTGGCTTCGTTTGGTCAACTGCAGTAAAGAATCATCTCCTGATCCCGAGGGATCTCACCGGCGCGCGTCCGCAGATCCTCCGGATGAATGACCAGGGCTCCTGCGATTTTCTCGTTCTCCGATGCGAAAGCTGCTTGGTTTCGAAGATCAATGATCGTGGGGGGCGTTGGTGCCTGGAGCAGAGCCCGCAACTCATCTGGTGTTACTCGGCTCACATGGAAAGCGTGGAGAAAACGTCGGCGCTGGATGTATCGATAGAGAAAGAACAGCACAAATACCGAAACGAGCAGAGCAGTTGCGCCCCGGCCAAAGCTGGAGATAAAGTTTATGGCAAGCTCAATCTGCTTGTGGAAGATCATGCCCGCCAGCAGATAACAAGCGCTCCAGATAGCCGCGCCGGCTGCGTCGAGCAGGATGAACTGAAGACGAGGCATGCCAATCATCCCGGCGAGCGGGACAGACACCATGCTCATCCCGGGGACGAACTTGGCGATCAGGAGGGTCTTGGGCCCACGACGAGTAAAGGTGTCCTCCGTTTGACGAACGCAGAAATCGGGCTCCAGCGACCAGCGGCAGAGAAGACGGACAATGGAACGGCCCCGACGACGGCCGAGTTCGTACCACATGATGTCCGCCAGTACAACACCTGCAACCGAGGCCAGCATTGCGAAAATGAACGAGTACCGTTGCTCGCCTACCATGCCGCCCATGATGAGCAGCATCGGATCCGCGGGGATCGGCAGACCTATTTGTACGGCGAGCACGTACCAGAACACAAAGCCATAGCCGTGGGTCAGCAAAAGCGTTCGGAACAGTTTCACAGGCGGTACTTCGAGTTTACGTGTTTGCCAGCGCTCGGTGGCATATATCTCGGATCGGCATCTCTTCTATGGACGCGCACAACGCCCACCAGTTGGGCTGTGCGCTATCTTGGATTTGGAGTATCTCGTGAAGAAACTACTACTTCTACTGACTGCTGTGGTGGCGACGATTGGGACAGGAACCACATCGGCCACGGCAGCCCCTAACACGCCTCGGAAAGCACCAGAACTAGCCTTTACGGTTCCCGGCCAAGGGCAGAAACTTTTAAGCCAGTATCGCGGTAAGGTCGTAGCCTTGGAATTCGTTTTCACGACGTGCCCACATTGCCAGGCCGCTTCAAAGGTGATGACCAAATTCCAGCAGGAGTATGGTAGCCGGGGTCTGCAATGCCTGGACGTGGCCATGAACGACAACGCCGACTTGTTGGTTGAGAATTTCGCTAAGGATTTTCAGGTCGGGTTCCCGGTGGGCTGGACGACACGCGACCAGATGCTCGCTTTCATGGGATTCAGCACAGTCGAACGGTTCGTCGTGCCGCAGATAATCCTGATTGACCGACAAGGTGTGATTCACTATCAAACGCCGCCGATGGGTGATGAGAACTCGATGAAAGAAGACACCATCCAGCAACGGATCGAAGAGCTGCTGGGCTCGCGCAGCACGTCCGTGCACCCGACCGCAAAGACTGGTGCTAAGCTGCAGGCTGCCTCAAGACACGCCTCCTAAACAACTCGCAGTTGCCGTACATGCGCCCGTAGCTCAGCCTGGATAGAGCGTTTGCCTCCGGAGCAAAAGGCCGTAAGTTCGAATCTTACCGGGCGCACCATAAAATCAATAACTTAGAAGATCCTGAAGAGTTTCTACAAGGTTTTACCCCACCTTTTAGCTAACAACAAGCTATTCATCACTTTGGCCGGTGTTATTCGGAAAGAAGAAGGCCATCGATGTGACCACGCCCGCGCTGACGAGATACACTTTAACCCGGTCGCGAGAGTCTGAAGCGGCAACCGTGAATAAAGAGTTGGCCCATTTGCGTAGGGCATTCCGATTGCGCTACAACACGAGCCGCCTCTTGTTGGGCGAGTCCCGCATGTTCGCTGCACCGGAGTTACCAACATGGTGGAGGTGGGGTTTCCCGAATAAGAAGCGCTCTACGCTGACATAATTTAACCAACAAGGGATCAAGCAGGTTCAGAGCATCGGACGAAAGGCGGTAAGGTGATAAGCGACCGAGCGGTGATACGCTCCTGTATGAAGGTCGTTGTGTCACAACATCAAAACTGTCCGATTGCGTAGTGCAACATTCAGTCGTAGCTAGTAATTGTCAGATTCACAAATTTGGATCAGCCGACAGAAAGTTAAGAGCGCACTAGCGGGCTCGGGTACCTGCTGGGAAGTCGAGTTGCACACTACCCTCAAAGTCGAAATTTGTTTTTATGTTGAAGTCAATTCTACATACTCCGAGCCCGTATCATCAGGAAAGATTAAGATTAGACATTCTAACCAGCGTGGGTTGAAATCGCGTCATCCGAAACTGGCGGGCATCACTTACTTTCAGTACCCGAACGTTGTTTTGGGTGGACTACTACTCACAGTTGGCGTAAGACCGGCACTTACTGTTTACTGAAGTAGATGCGCTCCAACTACAAACAACCACGATCTATCAGGACGTTTAGGTTGATGTGCAAATAGACATAGCAGCTGAGGAAGCACTTCCGAAGTTAGTCGATTAGATACTGACGGAATTCGAGATCTGCTCGAAGAAGCTGACGCTGCTGCTTGACAAGCTAACAATTGATGGAGACACAGAGCGAAATGTTGGAAGACCTCGCATGACAGTTATCTGAGTACTCGCCAATCGCCCCTCGGATACTGGCGCATAACGTTTTACGGCTTCGCTTATTCAATTGAGTGCCTGGTACCAACCACACCCGCAACGACAGATCAAGTAGCCGGTATACGGTGGATGAGAGACATCGAGCCTAACCGATCGACCGTCTGTACTCTTAAAATTGGCAATCAACAACTTTGAGTATGTGTTCCAGGCGTGTGTTCTCGAATATGTAGAAGCATGTTGCCGAAATGTACGATCTTCATAGCCTTGGCTGGCACGTTTCCAGCAGCAATGCCTCACAATAGCCCGTCTAATAATCGGGCACACCGTTGAATCATTTCTCGAAACATCTGATGCCGATGCTTTCCGGTATAAGTTGAAGAAGTACGAGCTGTAAAGCCGCTTAGCTTCATTGTTGTTCTATAGGCGTGAGTACAGCTACGAGTCTCCACACCTTCTGGCAGCGCTGCTCCTATCAGAGTTGGACTATATTGCCAACCTTGCGGAGTCATAGACACGCTTAAGACCGTGCATCGTGATTCTCGAATAAGGGATCCGACGTCAGTCCGGAGTTCGCCAAATATTCCCGAGACACATCTACGGCCAATGATTACTAAGTCAGCTTGGTTCAATAAGGCAAAGTCACGGATGACAGTTGCAATATCTCTGATGCCTATGTAGACGTTCAAAGTTGTGCGAGCCGCGCACTGCAACCGTGCAACCACATCTCTCGCCCTGTCACCCAGGAACTCGACTGAACCCATTATCTTGGTCGGCTTCGAAGCTAACAGTTTGAACCGGAACCGCGTGGACGATCGTGACTGCAGCATCATACAGAGGTACTAACCCCGCAGTCGCTCCAGCATGCGGACGCCTTCCGACGCTGGATCAAGTGCGCAGATAATCCTGCGAATGTCTGTTGAATGCGGTATAAGTCTCAGCATGGTCCGATGAGATCTACTTCACAAAAAGCCTGAATCCCAGAATAAGGCGCCAAAGGTTTGCTTGAAGCTTTGTGCCCAGACGATGCGCCGAATGCGAAGAGGATATCAAGAGTACGCTTACGACGGATTGTTCGATGAGCCGCAGAGGATTCTAGCGATCGCTCGTGGTCGGAGAGTCTCTGAACTTATACTAGTGATGGCCCATACATTCTATATCGGAGATCTTCGCAATCGGACCGTTTAAGTCTATTTTTCTGTCCTTAAGAACCCTTGCCATGGCAGAGCTAAAGAGCATCAATTTCGACGCCGGTAGGTTTTTGGCAAGCGCTGGCCTGGGGCGAAGGATCGTTCAGCTTAAACCTAAGCAAGTCTTCTTTTCACAAGGCAATGCCGCCGAATTTGTTTTCTACCTTCAGAAAGGCCGAGCAAAACTAACCGTCGTTTCAGGAGCCGGAAAAGAAGCCACGATCACCTTCTTCGCAGGCGGTGACTTCGTGGGCGAAGAGTCAATTGCAGCGGTAGCCGGTCTGCATATGGCGACGGCAACGGCAATTAGTGCTTGTACGGCGCTGAAGATAAACAAAAAGGAAATGATCCGCGTCATCCACGAGGAACACGCGTTTTCCGATCTCTTTATGTCTTTTTTGCTGGCCCGTAGCATGCGGACTCAGGCTGACCTTGTCGATCAACTGTTTAACTCGAGTGAGAAACGCCTGGCGCGAATTCTCTTGCTGATGGCAGAATTTGGAAAGGCGGGGGAACCCGAGACTCTGATTCCCCGCATTACTCAGGAAACTTTAGCGGAGATGATTGGAACTACCCGATCTCGCGTCAGCTTCTTCATGAATCGGTTTCGTAAGCTCGGGTTTATTGACTATAAGGGTCGAATCCGCGTGCACAAGTCGTTGCTGAATGTCATTCTGCATGAATAAAGCGTCATAAGGACGCTATCGCGTTGCTAGGCTTCTGCGTTAATAGGAACGACGCAGACGAGCTTTTTATTGACGAACTCCTGAATGCCAAGGCTTGACAGTTCGCGTCCACAGCCGGAATTGTTGATTCCGCCAAAGGGCAATTCCGGAGCGGTCCAGGTTGGGTGGTTGACGAACACCATCCCAGTCTCAATGCCTGACGCAACGCGCTTGCCGCGTTCTATATCCGCTGTAAATACAGAGCCGCCGAGCCCATATTTCGAATCATTCGCAAGGGCGATGGCCTCCTCCTCGTTGGCAACACGAAAGAACAAAGCCACGGGGCCGAAGAACTCCTCCGTATAGCCGGGCGAGCCCTTCTTCAGGTCCGTAAGAATGGAGGGTTGCATGAATGCACCGGGGCGGTCAAGCCTTGTGCCACCCATGATGACCCGAGCTCCAGCTGTGATTGAGCGTTGCACTTGATCCAGAAGATTAAGGAGTGCGCTTTCCGAGCAAAGCGGCCCGAGGATTGTTGATGCGTCCATGGGATCGCCTGGGACGAGAGCTTTTAAAGCGGCTTGGAATTTGCCAAAAACTGGTCGGCAATCTTTTCGAGGATGATGAATCTCTTCGCAGCCACCCAGCACTGGCCGGTATTGTTCATGCGACCCCAAACAGCCCATTCGACCGTTTTATCGAGTTCTGCGTCTTCTAGAACAAGGAAAGCGTCGCTGCCGCCGAGCTCCATCGTAGATTTCTTGCGGTTTTGCCAGCTTGGGCAGCCACGGCCGTTCCGGCGCGTTCGCTTCCAGTAAGCGCGACGCCTTTGATCCGAGGGTCGTCGATTAGGCGATCGGCTTGTTGATTTGACAGAAACAGGTTTGTGTAAGCGCCTTCGGGCGCACCGGCTTCCTTAAACAAGTCTACAAAGGCAAGAGCGCACTGCGGGACCGATGGCGCATGCTTGACCATCACAACGTTGCCCACCATCAGGTTAGGGGCAACGAAACGGGCGAGCTGATAATAAGGAAAGTTCCAGGATTCGATGCCGAACAGCACTCCAACAGGAGTACTCTCGATTGTTACTACGCCTGAGTGTGCCGAGAGTTTCTCCGGCGCAAGGAAGCCTTCCGCATTTTGGGCGTAGTAGTCGTAGATGTTGGCGCTGAGGGTCACTTCACCACGGCTCTCGGCGATGAGCTTACCCATTTCTAAGGTGATTAACTTAGCAAACTCCTCTGATCGCGAACGCAGAATCAGCGCTGCCTTGAGAATCGCGGCTCGTTCGGCAAACGTTGCCTTTTGCCATTTGGAATAACAAGCTTGCGCGTTTGAGACTGCGATTTCTAATTCCGCGTCCGTGTGGTCTGCACACTATTTGGTGCGGATGCCGGTGTAGGGATTGATGCTTTCGTAAGCCATGGATCTTCTTTCTGTGATACCTGTGAACAACGTTGTTAGTTAGCAGGGGTCATGTAACTTTGCGTTTCTGCGCCCAGAGGCGCAAACCACCTGCAAAAGCGTTTCGGTTATTCAACGTCGGCGCCCAGCAACATTGGATCGGCTGATAAACCAACATCGTTGCAAACTTTGCGGCTGATGAGGTGGTTATCGCCGGTAAGAATCTTAACTGTCACACCATGCTTTTGAAGAGCTTGAATAGCGGCTGCGGCGGTGTCCTTCGGAGGATCCAGAAACGCAACATACCCCTTGAGCACCAGATCGCGCTCGTCCTCTCTTGAACAGGCCTGCTTCTTCCCCGGCAACTCCTTTCTTGCGACAGCCAGAACCCTGAAACCCTCATTGCTGAGGCTCTCGTACTTTTCTTTCAGGCCGACAACCAGCCCCGGGTCCATTGGGGAGAGCTTTCCGTCCAGCTCGAACTGTGAGCACTGGTGGAACACCTCCTCTGGCGCTCCCTTGGTAAGCAAGATTGTTTTGCCTTCGGCGTCTTCCACAAGTACGGACATCATGCGGCGCGTGAAATCGAACGGAATCTCGTCCAACTTCTTATGTTTCTCGACCGGCGCCTTCTCATGAAATTCAGGGCTATCCAAGATTGCAAGATCCAACAGATTCTTGAGCCCGGTCTGGAAGTAGCTAATCAGATAGCCGTCCAATAGCACTTCTTCCGTCTCCCGGCCGGCTACGTTGCAATGTCGCTGAAGCACAACGCGGTCTTCGGTCAGCGTGCCTGTCTTATCGGTGCACAAGACGTCCATTGCGCCGAAGTTTTGAATCGCGTTCAGTCGTTTGACTATGACCTTCTTGCGGCTCATGGCCAGGCGCCCTTCGAGAGACAGACCGAGACGATCATCGGCAGCATCTCGGGCGTCAGTCCGACGGCCACGGCCATTGCGAAGAAGAAAGCACCCTTCCAATCGTGCTTTGTGAATCCGTTGATGAGGAATACCAAGGGCACCATCACCGCCATAAATCTGATCATCAGCCACGTGAAACGATTCAGCCCCTGATCGAAACTGGTGATGGGCCGATCCTCTGTGATCGAGCCAGCCATGCTGCCCAAATAGGTGTTAATGCCGGTCGTCACGACTACTGCAGTGGCGGTGCCGCTTTGAACGCTAGTCCCCAGGAAGCAGATGTTATTCAGTTCGGTCGGGGAACTGGCTGCCTTAGTCTCAACTTCATGAAACTTCTCAACGGGCAGTGACTCTCCTGTGAGACTGCCTTGACTGACGAACAGGTCTTTCGAAGACAGCACGCGTACATCAGCTGGGATCATGTCGCCCGCCGATAGCTTGATGAGATCACCAGGCACCCAATCTCGGAGCGGCATTTCTTTCGTCACACCATCTCTTGTCACTGAGGTGGTCACGTGGATCATTGCTTTGAGCTTGGCCGCGGCTGCGTCTGCGCGGGCTTCCTGTATGAAACGGAGCGCGACGCTCAGCAATACCATCGCTGCCATGACGGTTCCGGCACGCGCATCGCCGGTAGCAAAGGAAATCCCAGAGAGTGTCGTGAGCAGAATGACCAGCGGGTTGCGGATAATTTTCAGCAGGCGGATGGGCCAACCTTGCCGACGCTCTTGCGCTAACTCATTCGGACCAGTGGCTCGGGCTCGCTTCTCTGCCTCGGCTTGGATCAGGCCGGCTAGACTCGTCTGTAAGGCTTTCAGCAGTTCGTCTTGGTCTTGGGCAGCCGCCTCTTAGAACGGCGGGTGCTACGCGAATAGTCTTGTTCTTCGGGACTGTACCAACTGCCGGCTCATCTGCGTGCTTTACGGATCCTGAGGTGGCGGCGCTCGCTGGGCCCGCCGAACTGGCCAGTGACGGTGCCGTACTATCCCCCTCGGATGTCGCCATAGCTGTCTTGACCTGCTACGGCGTAGAGGGCCACTTCCAATTCCGGATCTCAGGCTTATCAGTGCCCTCGGTGAACGCGTAATTGATGCTCTCGATGATTTGCTGCTTCAGCCACTCTTTAAGGTGTGCGCCGACACCCTGCAACTTAGGAACACGATCAATCACGTCGATGGCAAGATTGAAGCGGTCGACCTGATTGCGGATCGCCAGCTCCAAGGGCGTATTGATATTGCCCTTTTCCTTGTAACCGCGAACGTGAATGTTGGGGTGATTGGTTCTGCGATAAGTGAACTTGTGGATCAGCCAGGGATACCCATGAAAGTTGAAGATCACCGGCTTGTCTTTCGTAAAGAGAGAGTCGAAGTCCCGATCAGATAAGCCGTGCGGATGTTCCGTATCAGGCTGAAGACGAAACAGATCGACCACATTCACAAAACGTATCTTCAAATCGGGAAGCTTGTCTCTTAGAATGGCGACGGCAGCCAAAGCTTCTTGCGTGAGAATGTCGCCTGCGCTAGCCATCACCACGTCCGGCTCTGTCCCCTGGTCGTTGCTGGCCCAATCCCAGATACCAATGCCTTTCGTGCAATGGACCACTGCCGACTCGATATCCAGATAGTTCAGGTGCGACTGCTTGTCTGCAACAATGACGTTCACGTACTCTTCACTGCGGAGACAGTGATCGGCCACGCTCAGAAGGCAGTTGGCATCGGGTGGGAGATAAATGCGTGTGACTCCAGCGCTCTTGTTGCTGACCACATCCAGAAAGCCTGGATCTTCGTGAGTGAATCCGTTATGATCCTGCCGCCAGACGAGCGACGAGATCAGTATGTTCAACGACGAAATCGGAGCGCGCCATCTGAGTTCACCCTTCGATTTCTCCAACCATTTGGCGTGCTGGTTGTACATGGAATCGATGATGTGCACAAAGGCTTCATAGGTATTGAAAAGCCCATGACGGCCAGTCAGAATGTAGCCCTCCAGCCATCCCTCAAGAGTGTGCTCGCTCAACATCTCCATCACGCGGCCGTCCGGAGCGATGTCTGTGCCATCGGCATCTTCTGGCTTGATCGCCGCCATCCATGTCTTGAGACTTGCTTCGTAGACATCTTGAAAACGATTCGAAGCATTTTCGTCTGGGCTAAAGAGGCGGAAGCTTGTCATGTTACCGCGCATCACATCGCGCAGAAATTTGCCGAGAGTCTCTGTCGGGGACACCTCCGTTGTGGCCGGGTGTTCGACGGGAATCGCATAGCCGCGAAAGTCCGGAAGGATCAGCGGTTTTCGCAGCTTGCCCCCGTTGGCATGAGGGTTCGCGCTCATACGTCGATTCCCGGTGGGCGGCAGCGCTCTGAGCTCAGGGATCAGCGCGCCACTCTCATCAAAAAGTTCAGCAGGTCGATAGCTTCGCAGCCATTGCTCGACGATCTGTAAGTGGGCCGGGTTTGTTTGTACGTCTGTGACCGGCACTTGGTGGGCTCGCCAAAAGCCTTCCACCTTGTGACCATCCACCTGCTTGGGCCCCGTCCAGCCCTTAGGTGAGCGAAGGATGATCATCGGCCAGCGTGGGCGTTCCGCCTTGCCGGTCCGCCTTGCTTCCTGTTGAATGAACCGAATCTGGTGGATACAATTTTCAACGGCGGCCGCCATCTGTTGATGCATCAATTCAGGGACGTCACCCTCGACCACATAGGGCGTCCAGCCATAACCCTTGAACAGATCCTCTAGTTCTTCAGGAGAGATCCGCGCCAGCAGCGTGGGATTGGCAATCTTATAACCATTGAGGTGAAGAATCGGCAGAACTGCGCCATCGCGAACCGGATTCAGAAACTTATTCGAATGCCACGAGGTTGCCAGCGGTCCTGTTTCTGCTTCGCCATCGCCGACAACGACACTGACAATGAGGTCGGGGTTGTCGAAAGCCGCCCCGAACGCATGCGAGATGCTATAGCCGAGTTCGCCACCTTCGTGTATGGAACCCGGGACCTCAGGCGTGCAATGGCTTCCCAGCTGACCAGGAAAAGAGAAAGCGCGGAAGAGATTCAGCATGCCCGCTTCGTTCTGGCTTTTCTCTGGGTAGATCTCGGAATAGGTTCCTTCCAGATAGCAGTTCGACAGAACAGCCGGTGCTCCGTGACCTGGCCCCGAGAGGTAAATCATGTCCAGGTCGTACTTACGGATCAGACGGTTCAGGTGAACCCACGTGAACGTCTGGCCCGGATCAGAGCCCCAGTGTCCCAGCAGTCGGTTCTTACAGTGTTCAGGGCGCAGAGGTTCTTTCAGTAGCGGGTTGTCGCGAAGGTAAATCATGCCGGCGCAGAGATAGTTACAGGCGCGCCAGTAGGCGTTAGTCTTGCGAAGTTCTTCCGCGGTTAGGGTCTGATCGGTGGCTCCAAATTGGGGCTCAGCGTTGTGGACGGACGTCATCGGGTGCGCTTCCTTTAGTTGGCTCTTGCTACTTCGGCTTCGGGAGTAGATTATCTGGTTACACTATTGTGATTGTGCAAGAACCGCTTCAAGCTCCCGAACCTGAGCTTCGTCGTCGACCGCTAATCCTCTGAATAAGACGGCTGCATTCGCGTCCCCATCCTGGTCCGCCTCTTCTGCAAACTGTCGATAGCGCTCTGTGTGATACAGCTTGTCTCGGATCACGTCCTGCAGATTGCCTGTGTCGTCCGACAATAGTCCGGCCACATCCATCTCCTGGGCGAAGTGACCAATTCTGCTCTCGTCGGCTACTTTAGTTAGCAGCGTAGCCAGTTTGCCATTTTGCCTTGCACGCGCGAAGGCGGCGAATCGTTTGTACTTTGCAGATGCGAAAGCTTCTTCGTGCATTCCTACGCTTAAATTATTTTGAGTTCTTTTCGTCATGTAGATATTGTTCCGTTGATCATCTAGCAGCTTTGCAGGACGACGCGCGATGGTACATCGCCATGCTTGAGGCGGTCCAAAACTAGGTTGATCGCCGACAGAGGCTGCAACTCGATGTCGGCCTTTACCTTGCCATTGGCAGCGAAAGAAAGTGATTCAGACATATCTTCACGGGTGCCAAACGAACGAACCGCGAATGGTGATGCAGTTTGCCACTATGTCGAAAAGTGGCACTGGAAATTCACCAGGAGGCAACCCAATCAGGACACAGGTGCCGCGCTTTCGAGTCATGCCGATGCCCCGTCTGAATGCGCTAAGCGAGGGTGCAGTAATTAGGACCCCGTGTGCCCCGCCTCCCGTATGCTACTTTACCGCCGCAGCCGGATCGCCACTCTTAGCATCGATGACAATATCGGCCCCCAGGCGTCTGGCGTGGTCGAGTTTAGTGTCGTCAATATCGATCGCGCATACCAGCAGGCCCATGGTCTTTGCATATTGGATGGCAAGGTGTCCCAAGCCGCCAGCACCCGATATGGCTATCCATTCACCTGGCTTTGCTTCGGTTTCCTTGATCCCTTTGTAGGTGGTGATGCCCCCACAAAGAATGGGGGCCGCTTCTGTTGCGGCGAGACCTGCCGGGATATGCGCAACGTAATTGGGATCGGCAAGGATGAACTCGGCTAAGCCGCCATTCTGCGTATAGCCGCCGAATTCCGCACGCCCACGAACCGTCTCCCAAGTCGGCTAAGCAATATTCGCAATGTCCACAAGCGGAGTAAAGCCAGGGTACACCGACGCGATCGCCTTCTTTAACGATCGTCACCCCTGAGCCGACCCCGGACACAAGCCCTATCGCTTCATGGCCTGGAATGAAGGGAAGCGTTGGCTTCACTGGCCAGTCGCCTTGCGCTGCGTGAATATCCGTGTGGCACACGCCGCACGCTTCTGTTTTCACCACGATCTGCCCTGGACCTGGAGTTGGTACGTCCCACTCACGAAGCACTAACGGCTTTCCGAATTGCTCGACAACGGCGGCTTGCATCTGACGTGCCATAAGTTAACTTCCCTTTCGAAGACAGAACGCCGGGCGTTAGAAAAGTTCTCATCGCTCAGCGCGATTGAAGATACGCGGCCAAAGCCCGGAACTGCTCGATGTCCACGTGCTTTACAACGGTTGTCATCTCTGGCGCGTGCTTACGGTCCCCCACTCTGAACTTCTCAAGCGAGCTTAAAAGGTAGGTGCTGTTCTGGCCGGCCAGACGTGGAGCCTTGGCCATGCCTTCGCCCTGTGCACCATGGCAAGTCTGGCAAGCTAACAGACCCTCAGCAGGTAGGCCCTTCAGAAACAATTCTTTGCCATGCTCAATTTGCGTTGCGTTACCCGAACGCCCGGGTGCTGGCTTCTGCGCTGCATACCAGTCGGCGGAATTCTTCGCTTCCTCGGGGTTAATGGAGTGTGCAATTCCAATCATGTTGATGCGCTCGTCGATACTCCTCCCATTAAGCTTTGGGATCCGATAGAACATCTCGTCCGAGTGGGGCGAGGCAGCGGCTTGGAACTCTTTCATCTTCTGCTGCGTGTAAGCGGCGTTAAGGCCTGCCAGCCGGGGAAAAAATGGCGGCTGGGAATTGCCATCAACTCCGTGACAGCCGGAGCAGTTCCAGGTCACGATGCGCGGCGCGTCCCAACTCTTTCCGCCGAAGGCCAGGGGAGATGTAATTAGAGCAAACGTCGCGAGGACGAAAGTCGCGGTCGTTCTGGTCGAGGGCTTATAAATCTTGATCATTCCCGTTTGTTCTTTCTCGGATCAATAAGCGAAGAAAATGGTCATCCATAGCGTGTTGTTCGCGCTGGCTCTACGTCCCATTCCGTCGACATTGTCCGTTAGCCCGTTGAATCTGCCGAAGCCTTTGTACTGCAGGGTCGCTTGTACGTTCTGTGTGATCAGACGATCAACTTCCAGAACATACCCGCTGGTGTTCGGCGAAGCTGTAAGCTGGTTTCCCGAGGAATCCGTAATGGCATAACGGGCGGCGTTGTTATTGCCATGAGCGGAGAAGTACCCGGCGTTCAGAATCCATTGATTGCGATAGCCGTAACTGCCGTTGAGGTTTAGCGACTTCAAGTTGCCCTTGGCGTTTGACGATGCGCCCTGTAGGAAATCTGCGTTCCACTGCTGATCTTCGTATAGGTAACTTGCCCGCAGAGTCACTTTGTGAATGTCGGCTAAGTACTGATACTGCGCATCGACTCCTGAATCCGTGAAAACGTTGGTGGGTCCACTAGGAAGCGAGCTGTCGGGATAGACCTTTGAATGTAGACCAAAGGTTCCAATCATCAGCGATTGAGGGCCCTTTTCCTTCGTCCAGTAGGCCCGCCAGTAGGGATTGTAGCCCTGCAAGTAGTTCTTGCCTCCAGCTTGAAATGACGTCCCCGCGCTCATCCAACGAAAAAGATCGTTCGCCACGCGGTAAAACGAAACTTCTGCATACCATTGACGGTTGAGCAGAGCGTAAGCACCCACACCACCGGCTTGAGCGCCCAGGCTCGCTATCATCGGGCTTGCCGGTCCAGCGGGTGCCTGAGGAGAACTGTAAAACGGATAGCCCCAA
Source organism: Bryobacteraceae bacterium (assembly GCA_965214005.1). Classification (GTDB taxonomy): domain Bacteria; phylum Acidobacteriota; class Terriglobia; order Bryobacterales; family Bryobacteraceae; genus Bog-105. Next base: position 3,848,459 of record CBDCAQ010000014.1, on the reverse strand, counting down.
GGACCTGGCATTGAATTAAATACGTCCTGCTCGGCTGGGTTGTTGTTGGTGTCCACGCCCAGCAAGAGTTCATTTCCAGACGGGTGAAAGAAATGTACTGCTCGTATGTCGACCGGACCGCCTGAACCCTTCCAACCTGGAAGCGTGTTGCCGATTTGATATTCGTAGAAGACGCCGAGGAAGTCTGTCACTCTCGTGCCGATCTCCCCAGCAAAAGCGTACGCTATTGGCGCCCCATTCTGAGCAATGACAGTCTCCCCGAGCGCGTTATTCGGCTGGTTAGCCACAGTTATGCCAACTTGCCCAAGCAGACCCACGGGCACGAACTCCAAACGTTCCTTTTCTTGAAGGCTATTCCCGATAACTGATTTCCCAGCCGTGTACCCGGAGAGCTTGAAAAAGCGTCCCCAGGGCGTTAGCTGAGGCCAACTACCGCTCATGTGACAGGCCGCACATTTCTGCCCAGTCTGCCGCGCAAATGACGGAAGAGCATGCGCCGGCGGCGGAATGCAGGCTGCAAATACTAGCAGTGGGATAGCACTCGAGCTCCGTTGTAGGAGTCTCAGCTTTGAGCCTGACTGCCGAGCGGAATCCGCTCCTTCTGTCCGGCGGCATTTTAGTTGAGACCGTCCCACATCGAGGTCAGATGATGTCTGCGCGTTTGAATAGTACGTTGCCACTGTTTGTACTTGAGTATGGGCTGACCTCGGGCGGCGTGTCTGTGCAATTGTGACCACTCTGACGCTTCCCTCTGCTTAGAACTAGTCTGTTATGAACTGTGATTACCTTACCTATCCCGCACTGCCGCCGGTGCAGTTAGCTCGATACAGCTACGAAAGTCTCTGTGGAGCTCGGATTAGGACTGGCACAAATTCAATTGCACTCGGCTTTGTCCAGATGGCGAAACGCATGTCAATCTTCTGGTGCGTTCATTCCCAAGAAGGACACGCAGCCGAAATCTGTCTTGATTGTCACTTGAACATGCGCCATTCGATCTGAACCGCTGACTGTGCATGGTCAGATTGCCGAATTTGGTCTTTAACATAGTCAGTTAAGAGGCTACTGACTACATGCATTTATTCCACTGCGTTAAGTTCCGGAATCGGCTATTACACAGAAAGAAAACAGAAAGAAAAGGGAAATTGCAAACCCCTGCTCTTACCAGCTTAGGTTGGTGCCGCGTAATCCATTTTTTGGAATGAGATTTTGCCACCTAGTAGGTCATCTTTCACCGGTGTATGACTTACGCATACTGAGCATTCGGCGGCAGATTCCACGGCAGAGATAAAGTCAGGCAGAATCCCGCTCCGTAGCAGCTCTATGTACAGAATTCACTTATCCGATTCAGATTTAGCAACACAATAGCCACGCCATCCCACTAGTCCCGCCCGGCACTCTGGGGTGGCTTGCTTCGCAGCGCCACGATACCGATGTTGCTATGTCTCAGGTGGTAACGTGCTTCCAAATAGCGCCGAATTAATTCTGCCCGTCTTCTCGATGTAACAAATTGCTGATCGGGTGAGCCTTCGAGGCAATAGCATTCAACCACGATTGAATATCCCATCGACGACCATTGCTACTCGTTGTCGATCAGATGACGTCCTGCGGACGATAACTGCTCTTCGCCACTGCTACAGGATACAACCAGGCTGGAAGCCTGAAGCCACTTTCGAAAACCCGGAGTTTTCTGGCGCTTGCACGCGTCCAACTATTCAGTCGCGGTGACCTGGTCAAGGTTAAAAAGCCACGTTCTTTGAAAAAGCTGCGGAAGAAGAAGTTGTGTTTGAGCGCCTCCGTGTCTTCCGCTGAGTTGGTACTGCTGCGATTAAGATTGAGAGCGTGTCACGGAGATTGGAGGCTCGTTTTCGCCCATGTTGTCCTGCGTCAAAGATTCCTTCACCGCAGCATCCAGCTCGTGCGCAAATGAGCTTTGCTCAGTTTTTGCTCAACACGAAAAGAGCAGATCGAAAAGTCGAAACTGGCAAGTCCATTTGCAAAGAAGGGTTTACATGGTGGGCGCGCAGGGACTCGAACCCCGGACCTCCTGCGTGTGAAGCAGGCGCTCTAACCAGCTGAGCTACGCGCCCTAAGTTTCTGAAGTTCAATTATAAACCAGCCCTGTTCGAGCACGGTTTGGTACTCGGATTAGTCTACGTTCATTATCCTGTCATGAATGTGGCCTAGACTCACGGAGGAGAACAAGGAGTCCTTAATGAAATCGCGTCAACTCGGTCTAAGGGCCGTAACAATCTTTTCGATTCTGGGCGTTGGCCTTGCCACCCAGATGCAGGCCACACCGTCCTACTCGGTCAGTGTTTTCGCAACCGGTGCGGCTGTGAATGCGACTGCGCCTGATTCTGTAACTTATGACGGAAGCTCTATCTGGGTGGAATACGGCAATGGAGCCAGTTCAACCGACAGTTCTGGATCGAGCACCATTGTTCAGTATTCGAAGACCGGTGCTGTTCAAGATACTTACACGTTGAACGGATCAATCGATGGATTGAAGTACAACCCGAACTCGGGGCAAATTTGGGCACTTCACAACCAGGATGCCCAGTCCTATCTGAATGTAATTAACCCGGTAACAAAGTCCGTATCGGTATTTAATTACGGCACGCAGTATACGGGAGGTGGCACGACCGGTCAGTCCACGTATCGTGGCTTTGACGACGTCGCTTTCATCGGCAACAAAGCTTATATGAGCCTTACAAACCCTGCTTCGCCGACTGATCCCGTATTGATCAAGCTGAATAATCTAAGCAACTCACCTTCGACTCCGCTGACCTACACGACCGTATTAGCAATGGGAACACTGCCACTCACCGACCCCGATTCATTGAAAACCACTCCCACTGGCTTGGTTCAAACCGGCGGCGGCGACAACGCTTTGAACTTCATCAACAACGTTGGTCTCCCGACTCAGACGGTCACTTCGGTTTCGATAAAGAACGCAGCGGGCGCTCCTCTTGGGCCTGATGACGGAATGTTCGCCACTGCTTCGTCGGGTACGTTCTACATGACCGACACCAAATCAAATACCGTTTACGCCATCACAGCCACTGGACTTAGGGCAGATTCGTCGTTCTTTGTCGATGCTGGCAAATCGTTCAACAGCCTTGATCTTTCCACCGGCATCGCGACTCCTATCTTCACTGGAGTGTCGCCGCACGGAATGGATTTCGTCGCTACCTCCACCCCAGAGCCTTCGACTCTCTTGATTAGCGCAGCTGGGTTAGTTCTTGCCGCTGGCGCGGTTCTGCGCCGCCGCAAATCTTCTTTAGCGTAGGCACAACAACTAACTCGCAACCAGGGAGGGCTCGAAAGGCCTTCCCTTACTGTTTCTGCAGTAAGTCCGACTCAAAGCCGTCTAATTCTCGATATTTGTTCTTAGGAGAATGCGCGTATATTCTTCTTTAAGGACACGAAATCTAAACATTGCTGTTTACATTCCGTGGTCACGTAATGCGCGGCAGCAACCAGTTTCGACTTCATCAGTACACAGAAAGGCAATTGATGAACTCTTCAGCTTTTCAAGAAAGCTCGCTCTTGTTTTTGTGCTTACGGCAACTTACGCGGTCTGGGTCAATGCTGGTTTGTGCATCGGCGAAGTGATGTCCTTAATAAGTGTCCAGCGGCCCAGAAGCAGACTTTATCATCCGGTGCCCAAAACTTGTTGAACTGTCTCGAAACTGGAACAGGGTTGAAGAAGGCTAGGAACTCGGCACTCCACCAGCGTCGACTGCAGTCTTTGGAGCGTGCTGAGGGCGAGAGTGCTGATGCATTCGCCTTCCGGATTTCGAGTCCCTCAACAGACTCTCTGTTCTCAGTTCTAATTGGCTTACACAGAGCGAAACGTCGACCGCTTGGTGTGGAAATAACGTAGTGACGGGTTTCAACGATTCTGGCCGCTTCTTCGAAAGCATACTGTTTGGGCCGGGCGTTGCTAGCTTCTCGGGAGCCTCCGTTTAGGGCACTACACGTGGGCCATTTCGCGATATTGGATACGTCAATCCTGGACCGAATCCAGCAGCGTTTCTCGGCGGCGATCCCGTAGTCACGTGCACGGTTACTCCAGGCAGTGGCGGTCGCCCTGCCGTGACCACCTTCTACTACTCGCAAGTTCTTACGACAGCTTCTTTGACCGGTCCCGTCGCTGCAGTCGCGCTTCAACATCTATCGACGGCGGAGCGACCTGGGGAGATCCAGTGCCAGCAGTAGAAAAGGATGGCTTCACACACTTCCTTGACAAACCCTTGGAGCGCCACCGATCCGACAAATCCCCAAAATGTTTTTGTGACCTACACAGACTTTAATTCTTCCGGCGCTGTATGTGGTACCGATGTCATCGGGCTCCCCATTCCGAGGAACGCTATCGAGACCGTGCTTGCTAGAGATGGCGGTGCGACGGGGACTTGCTTAAAGCCGGGTTTCGCAACAACGAATTTCCGATGTTGGCCATTGATCGTAAAATAGCAGCACTTTACGTCACATGGAACGATGGCCGCAATTCTGGGCTGCCCGATCTCGAGGCTCGGGACGGTGTCTATCATTACGCAAACATCCTGGTAAACCGTTCATTAAGTGACGGCGCCACTTGGTCGCCCGCAGTACGTGTTAACAAGATCCGTTGACGCATCTGTACCGCGGAGGATCACGCGGGACCGACCACTATGCCTGGCATCGCAGTCGATAAGACGGAGCAGTCGGCGTTTGCTGGTACACCGGCGAGCCGGTTCGGCAAACCTGACGAGCAACCGATTCTGCTCCATTTCCCAGGAATGCGATACCACTTGGGAATGACGTATTTATCGAGCTAAATTCCCGCCCGTGGCACGCTACGGATGCTCTCGTGAACCCTTACTACCTCGGCGACCAGGACGTCGGAATCATTAGCTTCCCGTAAAGTTAGGCCGCTTTTCGGAATGGACATCATGCCGGGTCAGTAAGCATCTCTCGGCTTCCTGGCCTTACATGTGTGCTGCTGCGAGTTATGCCTTTGCGTCGGGCGGAATTTCTGCCCATGTTTGTTCCAACATTAACGTGTATTCGCCCGATGCGTATAGGTCGAACGAAAACTGTCCTGGTGTTGGGCGATCAAAGGGCTTTTCCCGTAAATATAGTTCGTACCATTGGTCAACGTGGCGATGATATCGACGTAGGAAGTCGGCCGAAAAAACATCAGGAACGGGGATCTCCTGGAACACAGAGTGAAGGCCTAACGCGCGTCGAAACAGGGCGCAGAAATCCAGAACACCCCAGCCTTCCAGTTTCGTCCGGATGTGCGCCGGTACATACTCAACCAAGTAGACCGCAAATGTTTGGGCTTCCAGAAGCTGATTCGAGTACGGGCTGTTTGGAGCCTTGATCGTCTCGACGCACTGTTCGATCCATCGGGTTAGATCTTTACCGATGTAGTAGAGCATTCGCAGCTCAGCAAACCGGCCGCGCAGCAGTTTGCGATCAAGTTCCTCCGCTGATCCTGCAGGCGGAAGAAACCCCTGTAGAGTTAAACTGGCTCGCGAACTTTCCACTAAAACTGACGTGTCCTCAGCACTTGAGAACGGATGCAGGATTAGTGGCGGCAACCGGAATGCTTCTAGGCCAAGTGGGTTCATGTATGTCTCCGCCGTTGTGATCAATCGTTTCTCGCCTTTTGTACGGACCGTAAGCGTACGATCTTTGGATTTAAAGGCGGGTTTTGTCCGCCCTACGATACATATCGGACTGTGCGTTCAATATTATCGAGAAAACGTGATTGGCATGTCCCGGGAATCGCCGGCTACCCTAGTGCTGCGAAGCTACTGCGCCACTATGGACTTTGTCAGTCTGCATGGCGCTCGGAATACTCACCTCACAGCAGCCTTCCGTAGTTGCACTTCTGATTTTATTTGGCCGATGAAGTTCAATTTCAATAATGCTCTCCAAATTCTTCCATGAAACGGCTCCCGGCACCATACGCCCGTTTATAAATAGTGTAGGTGTTTGAGTAATCTGCAAAGCACGGCCGCTTCGCTCACTTTGATCGACCTCTGCTGCAGTCCTGTGTTGATCTAAACAGGTGCCCAGGATTGCAGCATCTAGTTGATGATTGCCAGCAAACTCCAGAACCTTACTACGCAGATTCTGCTCGTTAACCTCGCCTTGGTGTTCAAAGATCCAGTCATGAAAGTCCCAGAAAACTGACTCTTTTTGCCTTGTAATACAGTGAGCTGCTTCGGCGGCACTCGCCGCCCATTTGTGTTCACTCCGAAGAGGATAGTCTTCGAAGAGCACTTTGACGTCCCGCGGGTAGCTTTTGGAGATGTTATCCCGTATGGTCTTAGCCATCTCGCGGCAGTAAGGGCACTCAAAGTCGCTAAATACAACGATCGTTACTTTGGCGTCAGCAGGGCCGAATGCCGGACCAGTACGAGGCAGATGGTTGAGGGTGTCGCGAAAGGGACTGTCGTTGAGTTGCCAGACGGTTCCCGGCACAATTTGCTGACCGTCGATCGTGACGTAATAAACGCGGTCCGCCTTCTGGGTAGCGCTCCCACGCTGTACAGTTAAGTGGACCAGCACGCGCTTAAATCCCGTAAATGGACTGGGTTGTGGATCGTCGACTCGAATCTGCACTTCGGGCATGAAACCGTCGGCATAGCGGATGTATTCTGCCAGCTTTGCTTTGTCGAGATTTGCATTGCTAACTGGGATTGCGAGGGCAGGATACAGTTGTCCCAGAAGTAAACCTGTTAACACCGCAAACACAGCCCAACCCATACTTTGTTTCAGTGTACTGAAGGCAGTAGAGCCGCGCCACTATACTGAATGGTTGGCTGGCCTGCGGCAATACCTGCCGGTTTCGTTTGGCGCGATTGCGATTTCGGTTCTATACTTTTTCCATTTAGGTGCCGTCGGTGTGCTCGGTCCAGATGAGCCCCGCTATGCGGCTATTGGGGAAACAATGGCGCACACGGGCGATCTGGTTACTCCTAGGCTTTGGGGATCACCCTGGTTCGAGAAACCTCCACTGCTCTACTGGATGACTACAGCGGGTTATAGGGCAGGGCTCAGCTCCGAGCTGGCCGGGCGCATTCCTGTCGTGCTGTTGAGTCTGGCGTTCCTGGCTACGTACTTCGCCTTTTTACGTAATCAGTTCGGCGTTATTGCCGCGTCAACTTCAACGTTGATGCTGGCGACGTCTGCCGGATGGCTCGCGGATAGCTCGTTGTGTTTGACCGATCTACCTCTTTCAGCATTCTTCAGTCTTGCTGTGCTGCTAAGCCTCTCAACAATCGGTTCCCAGCGACACCAAACTTTAAAGTTCGCTTCGATTGGCGCTTCAATTGGTATTGCAGTTCTAGCAAAAGGACTGGTTCCTGTTGCCTTGGCCCTTCCGCTGCTTTGGTTTCTGCGTCAGTACTGGCGGACTTGGTGGGCGGGATTATTGGCGTTCACCGCGGTTGCGGTCCCCTGGTATTGGGTCGTTTATCGAATCAACGGACAAGCTTTCATCGACGAATTTTTCCTGAAACACCATTTTGAACGGCTCTACTCGACTTCGCTCCAGCATGTGCAACCTTGGTACTTCTATGGTCCTGTCCTGCTGGCCATCGTCTTCCCCTGGACACCGCTGCTCGGCCTGCTTTTGAGAAAGTGCGTTTTGAACGACAGGCGTTTGCAACTTCTAGCGACAACCGTGGTCTTCGGAATTATTATTTTTAGCGTTTCCTTGAACAAACTTCCAGGCTATTTGCTGCCGCTGATGCCGTCTCTTTTTGCGTTGATGGGTGTCGCAATCGTCAAGCGGGGCATAGATCAAGTGGGTCGGGCATGGTGGATAACCTGCGCCGCGTTCGTTGGCCTGATTATTCTTGTTCCGGCATTCTTAGGACCGGTGCTGGCCAATGAAAAACTGCACTGGTCGCTCGTTACGACGCCGGGCGCCGATTGGCTTTTATTGTTTGTACCGGTGGGAGCAGTGTTGTTCCTGCCACGCAAATCAGTGTTTAGTGCCCTTGCGTTAGTGACTATCGCTGGAGGGCTCTATATAAAGGCTCGATCTTTTCCACTACTTGACCGAGAAGTCTCGGCTCGTGCGTTTTGGGTGCAGCTCGATCCACAAAAAGATCGGCTATGTGACGCAGGGTTACATCGGAACTGGCAGTATGGTCTTGCGTTCTATGCAGGTCATGAAGTGCCGCACTGCCGGCAGAAATCGGGTGAATTACGACTCGTTCAAAAGGGAAACGAACCGCCCTCTATCCTAGTTGGGCCCGTGCACTAGAAGGTTAAACGCAGCCCAAGTTGTGCTTGCCGGGGATCTCCTAAACCGCTCTGAACAGTACCGTCAAAATTGAATAGCAAGCTGGTTGTTTCAGGATGACGCGGGTTCGATCGGTTGGTTGCATTAAAGAGATCAACCATCGCTTGCAATGTAAACCGATCAGAGAGGCGGAAGTTTTTGTCCACGCGGAAGTCAAGCGAAAACAGCGTATTGTCCTTCCACAGCGTATTGCGCTTAACGACATACCCGTCGGTCGAGACGCGGTCAGAGGGCTGAACACCAACCGAGATTGGCTGCGGAGTATGAAAGCTGATACGCGGCGAAAACTCAATACCCCAAGGCCCCTGGTAAAGACCGAACGCATTTGCACGGTGCCGTTCATCAATGTCCGAGAAGCCGTAATCTGGTTTGAAGTTGTTGACCACTGCGTAGCGATAGGTGAACGGATCTCGCTCATTGTCGTCATCAGCTAATGTTTCGGAAAGCTGATAATTCAATTGGAACTGTAAGTGTCGACTGAATTGCTTGATAAGTGCCAAAGTAAGCCCTCGATACAGCGACTTAGTTGAGCTCTCGAGTGTTGTCAACCCGCCCCCGGCCGAACTGTCGATTCCGTCAGTGCCGTCCGAACCCAAACCCGTAGACCAGGGAGAGCCGAAGGCAGGATCATTCCGGTTCACAAATCGGGTACCATGAACGCCTTTCGAGTAATTGAACGCTGCCGTGAATTTAAGAGTAGAAGTAAGTGCCTGCTCGGCTGTGAACGACCAGGCATAGTTACGCGGGTTCGTGAAATCCTTCGACGTGACATAGACCTGAGGATGGTCGGGCGGAAGGGAACTAGCGTTCGGTATTAACTGTGTGTAAGCCGGTGGCGTAAGGCCGAACGAGTTGAACGCGGATATACGGAAGATCGTCTGACCCACAGACCCGTTCGTAGATCGGGTGCTGGCAAGATTCAAGCCGGGAGTGCGGGCGTAGAAGACGCCACCGCTCAAACGAAATACGGTTTTGCCTTTGTTGGTCGGATCCCACGTAATGCCAAGTCTCGGCTGGAACTCACGCCAGGACGAGGGAATATCGCCGGTCGAGGGGAAGCCAGGCCTGTTAACGAAGGGAGCGAAAAAGACCCTGCTGGCGGGCGTAATGGGATCAGGCTCAATTTGGGCCTCCCAGCGGAGACCGTAGCTGACCGTCAAGTTAGGCTTAATCTGCCACCGGTCCTGTGCGAAAAGTGCGGGTTCCCACTGAGGCAACGCTTGTGCGCCGGCCTGATTCACGCTGATTCCATTAACACCAGCAAACTGCGAAAAGAACACCAATGGGCCAGTGATCTGACTGCCGCCACCGCAGAAACCTGAGTTACTCGACGTCCCATTTGAACATTCCACGAACGTTGGCCCCTGCGTGACGTAGTTTTCGAATCCAGAAATACTGTCGAAAATATAGCGCCCGTTAGCAAAGCCGATAAACACCTGATTCGTATTGGTGCGGTTCATTTCTGCGCCGAATTTGAGATTATGCGCTCCTCTTACAACTGAGAAGTTATCGTTCAGCTGAATACGAGTATCGTGGTCCTTCGTAGGAATGAAAAACGGTTCGCCAAACCGGTATTGACCAGCGAAGTCAACGCCCGTGTCGGGAAACGGCCTTGTCTGGCCGGGCAGAGTAGGTCCGGTGTAGTCGCGAGGACGATCTTCGCGAGCCCATTGAAAACGAAGTTCATTCAAAGTGGACGGCGTCAAGATTGTGTTCAACTGGCCGCTGACCGTATTGGCGAACCCGCGTTCCAAAGCATTGGCACTTCGACCCCACTGTTCGACATCGAAGGTGCCGTTCTTCTGGCTCGACCAGGAATAGTTATATCGAACAGTGAGTGTGTTCTTGTCATTGATGACGTAGTCGATCTTGCCCAGCGTGGCGACCGCGTTGTTAGTGCGGGCAATCGGTAGGTTTTCGCCCGGATCCTTTAACTGAGTTGCGAGAAAGTTAATAAGGCCTGGATCAATCCTGAGGGGATTGTTTTGCTTCGTCTGATGAAAAATTTGCTGATCATCGGCGATGAAGTAAAACAGCCTGTCTTTCTTAATCGCACCTCCCAGAGTGCCGCCGAACTGTTCCTGATCGAAACCGCTGAGCCGCGTTCCATCCGACAGACGGGAAGTGAGGCCTGTCCACTTCTCGTACTCGTGAAGAGAGCCGTGTAAGTCGTTGGTGCCCGAGCGCGTGACGACATTGATGAAACCTCCCGAACTACGCCCAAATTCGGCCGGCGCACCGTCTGAAACTACTTGAAACTCCTTAACCGCGTCGAGACTAACGGTAAATGCCGGACGTTGGCCGCCCCGCTGTTCGCCGTAAAACGGATTATTGTTGTCTGCCCCATCAATCGAGAGATTATTGCTGATTCCTTTTTGCCCGTTGATCGAGATTTCATCGCCGTCGGGCCCTTGCACGATTGAGACACCGGGCGTTAGGGGAACCAAGTTCAGGAAATTACGGCCGTTATTAGGCAAATCTCGTATCGATTTCTGATCGATATAGGTTGAGCTTTCGATTTGACTCGGCTCAATAATCGGCGATTCACCAGTTACTGCGACGGTTTCCAGCACTTGCGACACACTAAGTTGTATGGTGAGACGAATCGACTCGCCGACAGCTAAGTCGAGACCTGTTCGATCGCTCTCGCCGAAGCTGGCAGCCTTCACCGACACTTTGTACCCACCTAATGGCAAGAGTAATCCACGAAAGCGGCCCTCATTGTCCGTTTTAAGCACACGTGTGTAGTTAGTGCCGGTGTTGATGATGGTCACCTCCGCGTTGGGGACATTTTGGTTTGCCGGGTCTGTAACGATCCCTTCGATCGTGCCCGTGTTGGCCTGCGATTGCGCCCTTCCCGCGGTAGTAAAGACCGCAGTGAGACCGAGATGGATGAACAGCAGCATCAACGAACTGCACAGGAAGGATTTGTATGGGCGCATAAATTAGGGTGTTCAGAGCACGATGACTCTGAGGTAACTTCAACTTTTCCGGGGAGGTGCGCGACTGGGCGAAACGGGACAAGCCTGTGAACGAGACAGGACCACCGGCAACCAAGAACGTATAACTGCTTTGCTCTTGGTTTTAACAGATCGAAAGGTAATTGTAAAGCAATGTTACGTGGTAAATGAACGCCTAAAGTCGCGTCGCGTCGAGCTCAGTAAGTTCAGTAACCGCGATATGAGCGCCTGCCGCCCTAAGCTCATCGAGCGTACTGAAGCCTGTTGCGACTCCTATGGATTGGTAGCCGTTGGCCGTGGCAGCGCGAACATCATTCGGGTGGTCGCCGATCAGCGAAACGGAACAGTTCTTGGTGACTAGTTCGGCTTCGCGTGCGTTCCGCACAGCAAGGGCGGCTAACTCAGGACGAGTTTCGGCCTGATCCGAGAACGCCCCGTGAGAGAAATAGCGACGCAGCCCCGCTAATTCGATCTTCTTCCATCCTATAGCGCTCAGGTTTCCAGTGACTAAGGCCAGCGGAATCTTCCTTAACCGCAATTGATCGAGAAACGAGTGCACACCAGGGCAGACGCAGTGCGACAAATCGTCCGCGCAGTTGGCCAGGTACTCTCGTTGTACTGCGGCGAAAATCTCTTCGAACGGCGGGTCCTGAACACCGACCGCCGCTAACATGGCCCGGACCAAATCGCGATCGAGCATCCCCTGCGTCGGCACGCCGTCGAGCGTGGTCAAAATACCTGTCGCGCTCTGGATTCCTTTAACCAAGGCCTGCTTATGGTGCGGACCGGTGCGCCGGGTCAAAGTTCCGTCAATGTCGAACAGGAATAGAGTTGAAGCAGTCATGAGTGTGAACACCAGGACCGATGTGATCTAACAAATGTTAGTGACACGCAGCATCGACCTACAGCCTCGGGATCACCGCCGTCAGTAACTGCCCGAAGGTCGTCGCGACACGCTGACCGATTTTAAGCACCTCCGCGTGATGCAGTTTCTCACCGCTAAGCCCAGCGGCTACGTTGGTCACGCATGAGATGGCGAGTACTTCAAGGCCAAGGTGATTTGCTGCAATCGTCTCTGCTGCTGTCGACATTCCAACCAGGTCGGCGCCAATCGTACGCAGGTAGCGAATCTCAGCGGGAGTCTCATAGCTGGGTCCGAGTAGCGCCGCATACACTCCTTCGAAAAGCGGAATCTGAAGCTCGTCTGCCGTCTCGTGTGCAATGGTGCGCATGCGACGTGAGTACGCTTCAGTCATGTCCGGAAAGCGCGGACCCAGTGTGTCGTCATTTGTTCCGACCAAGGGATTCGCGCCTTGCAGATTAATATGATCGGAGACGGCGACCAGTGCACCTTTCGCGAAGTCTGGGCGAATGCCGCCCGCCGCGTTGGTAAGAACAACCCTCTTGATACCGAGTGCGTGGAAGAGCCGAATGCCGGCCGCGACCTGTTGAGCGGAATAGCCTTCATACAGATGAAAGCGTCCTGACATGATTGCCACGGGAGTCGCGTTCCCGAGCGTACCCAGTACAAGCTGGCCGGCATGACCTATGGCCGTTGCTGTAGGCATGCCTGGAAGATCCCTATAAGGAATCGGCATCGAATCCGAGAGCGTATCCGCGAATCCACCGAGGCCGCTGCCGAGCACCACGCCGACTCTCGGTGTTATCGAATATTTCTCTCGAACGAGCTCAGCTGCTGCCTTCATCATGTCGACCAACAGCTAAAGAAGCATCCCTGCGATACAAGCCGACATGAAATTCGCCAGCGTGCCGACGATCATCGCCTTAAAGCCCAGTCGCGCCAGATCTGATTTGCGCGAAGGCGCGAGTGCCCCGATGCCTCCAATTTGAATAGCAATCGAACTCAGGTTGGCAAAGCCGCACAAGGCAAAAGTCGCAATCACAAAAGAGCGTGGATGAAGGACAGCTTTCAGCTTTCCCAGGTCAACGAACGCGACAAATTCATTAAGCACCATGCGAGTACCTAATAAGTTGCCAATGGTCGCGCAGTCGTTCCATTCGACGCCAAGCATCCAGGCGATCGGTGCAAACAGCAGCGCCAAGATCTGCTGCAGCGACGCCGGTACCCAGTGCACAATGTCATGCGTCCAACCAAGCGCACCATTCACCAAAGCAATCAGAGCTAGAAATGCGATGATCATGCCGCCGATATTTAACGCAAGCTGCAGTCCGTCCCCGGCGCCTCGAGCAGCAGCGTCGATCAAATTGACACCAGGCATTTCAATCTCGACCGAGATGCGTCCGCGCGTTTCAGGAATGCCCGTCTCCGGAATAAACATTTTTGCCAACATGATAGTCGCCGGAGCAGTCATGATGACAGCCGTTAACAGGTGCGCGATCGAGACTCCGGCCATGGCCACATAGGCAGCCATCACTGATCCCGAGACATGCGCCATGCCGCTGGTCATCACCGTAAACAACTCCGACGTAGTCAAGCCATTCAGGAAAGGTCGAATCGTCAGAGGCGCTTCGGTCTGGCCCATCACAATACTGGCTGCAACGCTGGTCGATTCGGCGCCGCTGGTCCCCATAAAGCGCTGCATCACAACCGCCATCATGCGGACGAAGACCTGCATGACGCCCAGATAGTAAAGGATCGCGAACAGCGAGGAGATAAATATTACGATCGGCAGTATCTGAAACGCGAAGATCGTCCCGAACTGTTCATTCCGAAGCCCAAGCTTGTCTCCAAAAACAAAGCTGGACCCAGCCGAAGCGTAGTTTAGTAGCTGGTTAACGAACAAACTAACTGCGTAGAAAACTTGGCCAAAGCCGGTCTTGAGAACCAGAAATGCGAATCCAAACTGTAAAACGACACCCCACAAAACGACCCGCGCTTGAATGGCTTTGCGGTTAGTCGAGAATACAAATGCACTAATTACGATTGCAACAAGGCCAATCAGCCCGTGAAATCGCGTCATATCTGTGACTAGCTTAGTTGCGCTAACTTACAACTTCGAGAATGAGATCGCGCTCTTCTACCGGATGCTGAGAAATTTTAAATGCATCCTCAACCAGCTCGGACGCTTCTTCCACATGTTCGCCGTTAGTGTAATAGATTCGACAAAGAATACTGCCTGCGTCGATCTTCTGCCCCACCTTAACCTCAAGAATGACTCCGACGGCGTGATCAATCGAATCCTCCTTAGTATCGCGGCCGGCGCCGATCATGGAAGATGCTTGGCCAATCAACTCGGCATCAATGCCACTGATGTAGCCGCCACGAGAGGTAGTGATCTCCTGTGCCCCGGTAGCGTTCGGCAGCAGTTCAAACCGGTCGAGCACCTGCGGATTCCCGCCCTGCGCAGCAATGACGTCGCGGAACTTGCGGTAACCGGACCCGTCCAGTAGCTTCGACTGCGCCAGTTCACGAGCCTCATCCAGCGTTTTAGTAACTTTGCCAAGGAAGATCATGCGCGCAGCAAGCTCGAGCGAGATCCGGGTCAAGTCCGCCGGCCCCGCATTCTGGAGCGTTTGAGACACTTCCATAACCTCCAGCGCATTACCAACCGCATAACCAAGTGGCTGGTTCATGTCCGTAATCAAGGCTTGCACTCGCGTATCCACGCGGCGTCCGATGGTGACCATCAGTTGCGCCAGGCGCCGAGCGTCCACTTGCTTCTTCATGAACGCGCCCGATCCTACTTTGACGTCCAGAACGATAGCGTCCAAGCCTACAGCCAGCTTCTTGGACATGATCGAAGACGCAACCAGCGGAATGGATTCTACGGTTGCCGTAGCATCTCGCAAAGAATAAAACTTGCCATCCGCGGGCGCGATCTCCGGCGTCTGCCCAATGAATGCCAACCCGTGCTGTCTCAGCAGCGACTTAAATTCTTCGATCGTAAGATCGGTTCGAAATCCAGGAATGGACTCAAGCTTGTCGAGCGTACCGCCGGTATGACCCAGTGCACGTCCCGAAATCATTGGAACAATCACGCCTGCTGCCGCA
This sequence comes from Bryobacteraceae bacterium, assembly GCA_965214005.1. Lineage (GTDB taxonomy): Bacteria > Acidobacteriota > Terriglobia > Bryobacterales > Bryobacteraceae > Bog-105. Next base: position 3,833,218 of record CBDCAQ010000014.1, on the reverse strand, counting down.
GCCAGAGGCGATGCAATTAAGCTGGTTTTATCGCCGACGCCGCCCGTTGAATGTTTATCTACTTTGACGCCCGGTATGTCAGAAAGGTCTACTTGTGAGCCCGAATTTTTCATGGACTCCGTCATGGCGCTGACCTCACGATCATTCATGCCGGAGAAGAAAACAGCCATTAAAAACGCTGAGATTTGGTAATCGGGAATATCGCCGCGGGTGTAGCTATCCACGAGGTAATGAATCTCCTCAGCAGAGAGCTCCTCTCCATCCCGCTTGCGATGTATCAGGTCAACAGTGCGCATTTTTCGAATTCTAAGCGTAACATCTTAAATTATTGGAACTAGAAGAAGAACCGGCGCAACTGCGCGGCGAGAGGCTGGCGCCGGAGCAGTCGTCCTGACGCTATGCTTGTTGACTGATGATACCTAGGCTATGCCGAGTTGCGGCTGTGCTGGCCGTGCTTGCGTCGGCTGCTCTTGCTCAAAACGACAGAACCTGGGTATGGCGCGGAGCGGTCCGCGATGTCAACAAACATGGCATCTCAGGGCTCCACATCGAATTGGAATCAGGGGACGAGCGGCATTCAACCGTTACCGCCGGAGATGGGTCTTTCCAGTTCACCGGGCTAACGCGCGATAACTACCGACTCGTTTTGCGATCCGATTTGCAGTCTCGTGACAAACAGGTCGACTACAAACCAGGGTTGCACTTCCCCGTCGCGGCTTCGTTCCAGGTTGTTATCACAGATCAGCAGACGGCGACCTTCGAGTCGGTCGCTACGACAACGACCACCAACCTCGAAACTGGTGGAGGCGAGCATCTTTCAAGCCGAGCAGTCTCAGAACTGCCGTTGAACAAGCGGGACTTCAGCCAGTTACTGCTGCTTGCGGCCGGCACCATGACCGACGCAAACGGTGCAACCAACTTCACGCAGCAGTTTGCCATCAATGGCCAGCGCGGCGTAGAAGCTGTGTTCGCTATGGACGGAGCAGATACCTCAGACCCGGAAATGGGAGGAGCAACCTTTTCGAACTTCAACGTAGATGCTGTTCAAGAGATACAGTCCAGTTCAGGCGTGATGCCCGCGGAAATCGGCCGCGGCGCTGCCGGATTCACGAACATTGTCACCCGTTCGGGCCAAGCTGGATTCCATGGATCGATCTTTGAGTTTGTGCGCAACTCGGCCTTTGATGCACGCAACTTTTTTGATCGGCAGTCAGTTGTTAATCCCGGTCGCATACCGCCTTTTCGCAGAAACGAGTTCGGATTTACGAATGGCGGTCCCGTTGTCATCCCTGGTCTGTACAACGGCCGCGAGAAAACCTTCTACTTCGCCGAGTATCAAGGCTTCAGGCAGATTCTAGGTACCACGCAAGTCATTCCTGTGCCCACATCGGAAGAACGCCGGGGCCTGGATACAACTGCCTTCGCCGGTGACACCTTGCTTGTCCCGGTTAGTCCAAAAATTTCGGGATTGATCAACCGGTATCCCTTACCGAATGATCGGGGCGGCTCCTATGGCGTGCATACTTACGCAACATCATCGAAGGTGCAGACCAACGCCGACCAGGCCTCCCTTCGACTTGATCGCATCATGTCGGACAAGGCTCAGCTGTTTGCTCGATTCAGCCTTGACAATCTAAGAGGGCCAACCACGAACCCTAGTCAAACCGCCATCGATCCAAGTTTCGGCATCACTTATGTTGATCACCAACGCAATGCGGCACTTCGATATATCCGAACGGTTTCGCCGAACTTGATATTAGAAAGCGCACTCAGCTTTACTCGAACGACTCCGAACTTCAAGACACCGAATCGAACAGATCCGGCGCTGGCCTTTGAGGATGGACTTTACGAGCCGTTCAACTCGGCTGGTGGTTCCGTCACCACCGCAGTCGGCAATCTGTTTGTAGCTCGCCAGAACATGACGTGGACCAAAGGGAAACATACATGGAAGATTGGCGTTGAAGCCAGAGCCAACCGCGATACCTCGTATTTCGGAACTACGCCGAACGGGGAATACGTTTTCGGTGGCGGCACCTCGTATGCGCCGGTTGCGATTCGTTCAGCAACAGGAACTCATGACATCCCTGCCGGTGCACCTCTGCCAGATACGTTATCGGCACTGTTGACGGCCAATCCGTTCTCCTACTCTGTCGCCGTTGCGCCGGCTTATTTTCCTCAAGGCACACAGATCGGGGTGGCTGCGATCTCTCGCTATGCTGTTCACTTCTTCGCGCAGGACACGTGGAAAATCAACGACCGTCTTTCGCTCGAGTATGGCCTCCGATATGAGCTCTACACACCTATTACGGAGCGAGCGAAACGGACCTCGGGTGTTCGATTTGTTGACACGCCCGCAGGTCTCACGCAAGAGTACGTAATTAATCCTCAGCCGGGTTACCGAACCGATCCGAATGGCTGGGGTCCTCGAGCGCGTCTTTCCTGGCACTTTACAAAAGATCTACAATTTTCGGTTGGCGGTGGAATTACCACCATACCGCCCAATATTTGGCAAGATAACTTCCTCACCGGAGGAACACCCATCACCATAACTCCCAGACAGACTGCTGCACCTGGCGCACCGATTTCGTTTGGCGTGCCGATCACATCTGCACAACTGCCCCGCATTTACACGCCTGGCGGACTCGATATTTACGCCTCGGGCAACACCAAAGCGGTACCGGCAAACACCGTGATCGACCTCGACCGGTTTGAACGCGATTTGGCGGCGCTGAATCCAAGTCATCAGATCACCCCGCTGAACGCTCAGTCTATCTCTCAAGATGTTGGAAACAGTTACCTTGGCACTTGGACCGCAGGGCTGGAACGGCAGGTTAGGGGCTTGGACCTGAATGCCGTTTATGTAGGCACTGCTGGAGTAAAGCTGCCCGCCGTCGATTTCCCCAACGGCTACCCCGGTGCCGATCCTCGGTTCGCACCTTACACACTATTTAATTCGTCCGGCACGGTCGTCGGTGGATTCGGCACAGAGGTGCTACTCACCGACCGTTCTCATTCTTCTTACCATTCGCTGCAGCTTTCGGCTCAGGGCAACCTCGGTCGCTATGGTCCAGGACTCCAAGCAAGCTATACATGGTCGAAATCGCTGGATGATACGAGCACAGTGATTGGCGGATTCGTAGCCGGAGGTGCAGGAGCGGCCGCGCAAGCCTGGCCTCAGAATCCAAACGACACCCGCGCTGAAAAAGGGCCCTCCACCTTCGACGTGACGCACGCGTTTACGGCAAGTATTGGGCAAGAGTTTCACCTCGACAAACTTGCCGGGCTCCGCTGGCTTAACAACAAGGTCACCAGCGGGTGGCAACTGCTCAGCATCTCCACTTTGAGTACTGGTCAGCCCTTCACCATCTATTCGGGCGTTCAACAAACCGGGGTTGGCGCAAATTCCGTCGATCGGCCGGACCAAGTAGGCAATCCGACTCTGTCAGTTACTCGAAGAGTCCGCGAAGATTATTTCGGACAAGGTGCTGCTAACGTCAACTACTTTTCGATTCCGATCGGTCTTGTCGGCGGGACCGGGCCGAATAGCGGACGCTTCGGGACTCTGGGTCGGAATACGTTTCGCGGCCCTGCGTTTCATAACTTCGATTTCGCCTTTATAAAGGACACGCCGTTCGGCCAGCGCGGTAACGGTGAGTTGATCGATTTGCAGTTCCGCGCTGAACTCTTTAACCTGTTCAACATCGTGAACTTCGGCTTACCGGCTAACATCGTGCGCGGCTCCGGATTCGGGCTCATCAGTCGCACAGCGGGCACATCACGGCAGATCCAGTTCTCTCTGAAGCTTATCTTCTGAACCGTCCTCGTTCCGATCATCCAAACTGAAGACAAATGCCTGTCCCATGGAAGAAAGCCTGTGCCGGCGCAGTGGCCGGACTAGCCAGCGCGTTCGTAATGGAGCGCTGTCTCGTGCTGTGGGACATGACGGGCCTGCGCATAGCGAAGGTCGGCGCTTACGGGCTCGACGAAGAAGTCAATATTGAGACCGCTCGCCGAATCTGGCGCACAGCGTTTCAGAAGAGCTTGAACGACGAAGACGCTAAGCGCATCGCATCGGCACTTCATCACGGCTTCGGTCTTGTTTCAGGAGCAGCGTACGCGGCCTTGGGTGAATCATGGCCAGAGATCCGCGCTGGCTACGGAACGGCGTACGGCACCGCAGTGTTCATAGTGGGCGATGAGATCGCGGTCACCGCCGCAGGACTTTCGAATCCGTTGAAGAAGCCGATCGAATCTCACGCCTCTGCCTTGGTGGCTCACCTGATCTTCGGCGCGGTTATCGAAGGCGTCCTGCGCGCGTGGCCGAAGACAAGGCGACCGATTGGATTGTCCGGCCTTAAGGGTCTAGTTTGATTCAACGAATCACTTCATGAGTTCCGTCTTGTGCTGATTCCACCAATCAGTCCAGAATTCCACCAGCTGAGCTTCTCGTTCACTCTTTAGTGGTCCAAAGGCAAAAGCATCAATCGTCTCGGTAGTTCGATATGGGCTTGGATTTTTGAATTGCATGTACTCCATTGAAGCCAAATTGGCTGGCGTCTGAGGCGGGCAGCCATTGGCAAAAGAGGAGATTCCAATAATGCCACGCGTTCGTTCTTCCGTGTCAGAACTCGATAAGAGGCTTGCAAGAAAAGGCAGTGACTCTTTTGTGTGCACAGCTGATATTGATTTCATAGACGCTGTTCGTAAACCGTCCGACGCCGCCTCGTCTTCCGCTATAGCAATCAGCTCCGCAATAGACCGTGGATCATCAGCACGAAACGAATTGCGTAACTTAGAGATCACAAGCCATTTAAGAGGACTGCCCTTTATCTGCGGCCATAACCGTTGCAACTGCCCTAGAGCCCCCGGTTGGCTTCGAGCCAACATTCCAGCAACACCGTTGGCCTGGAGAATGACATTCGAGGAGTTCACATACCGATTAAGAATTGTATCGGCCGCCGCTTCACTAACCGTCGGCGGGATGATCATCTGGTCCGTAGTACTTGGCCTTTTTTCAAATTGAGCACCTACTTCATACACCAACGCGTCCAGGGGTTGTGTGCCTGATGAATACAGGTAAGGGGCCTCTAGCTTCTCGACTGCTGGTGAAAACAACGAGAAGATAAAGCCATCTCGCGTCGTAGGAAGAACGTCCCATTCAGAGTTCTTACGAATCAACGACCAGATCCCGCAGAATGTGCCCCGTATTACTTGCACCGAATTGCTTGAAATGAGTGCGGCACTTTGCCAATCGTGCGAAACGTGCACTGAAAGCGTATTTCGATCTCCCTTAATGACCCTGTCGGTATCGATGTCGAATGACACATTCGTGCTGGATTCAACTCGTGTTGAAATCTTGCCTACAACGATCATTTCTGCTTCAGAAACAAGCGCATAAACAGATGCATGGCACAGAGAGGCTTCTGACAGGAGCGCGAGTCCTAACATCATTCTTAGAACTTGAATCAAACTGGGTTTGTGCATAGTCCTTCTCCGATCAGTTAAGCAGACCTGATCCTTAGCTGCAGTCTTGCTGGCTAGTGATAAATGAGTAAAAGGGCCTGAGCACGCCGTTATCACTTACCCGCCTAGGAAACTAAGCATTCAACTGCTGATCTTAGTCGAGAGCACCCTGTAGCATGCTGGTCTACCAGAAAGTATCACCACCACTTATGCCTTGAAAGTCGTCAAGTGCTCATGGCTCCTCCAGTCCTCACCGAATTGCTGAGCGATCCAAAGCTAACGTCTGAAGTATCGAAAACTCTATCAGAGCTGCCGCTCATTGAGATCCAGCCTGGATTCTGGAACCGAGCAGCCGCACTTCGAGCGATCGTGCTGGCAAAACGCCGCAAGGCTCCTTTAGGTGATTCGCTGATTGCTCAGAGTAGCCTTGATGCAGGCATACGCTACCGACACGGGACAGGGACTTCCGCGTATTTGCTGAAGCGGCGTCCCTCGATATTCTGCTCGAAGCCTTCTAGTGAAGCGACTCGCCGCTGGCTCGATAGCTTCCCGTACCCAGTTGCTCGGCCATTCGGGCAGTCGATTTTTCCATGGGTTCTCTTTCGGCAATCGTCACGGTCGTAGCCGTCGCTGTTCCTGCTGGATTGGGGCATCATTGATACTGGCAAGCCGACGGGCCATTAGGCCGCTTGGGGGAAATTCCCAGAGTTCGTTGCCATAGCTCCGATACCATTGGCCGTTATCGTCGTGCCACTCATAAAAGAACGTGACGGCCATTCGATTCTCACGAAAGCTCCAGAGTTCTTTCTGCAATCGGTAATCCAACTCGCGGCTCCACTTACGTTCCAACAGAGAAATTACTTCGGTGCGGCCTTTCACAAATTCGATGCGGTTCCGCCACTCTGTATCTTCCGTGTAAGCCAACGCAACTCTCTGAGGGTCTCGAGTATTCCAAAGATCCTCTGCAATCTGGACCTTTCGTTTAGCTGCCTCGATATCAGTGAACGGCGGCCTGATGATCTCGCTCATATGCGTCTCTCCTGTAAGGGGTTTCTAATAATGCTGACCCGGAGGGTATCGCTCTCCGGGCCTATTATCGTTTCAGCCTAGTTCGTTTTGTGGAAGGAAACGATTGGAAAGTCGATATCCACTTCAGTTGCCTTGTTGAAGTAGTTAGTCAACACATTCAAAGCAACGTGAGCGATGATCTCGGCGATTTCTCCGTCAGAGAAGCCAGCGGTACGAACTGCCGCAAAGTCGGCTTCGTCGATTGCACCGCGGGTGGCAAGTACCCGTCGCGCAAACGTCAGTGCGGCGGCGACATGTTCATCGGAACTGCGTCCCGTTCGACTCTGTGCAATCTCCTCCTGCGTGAGCCCGACTAACTTGCCAAGCGCTGTGTGAGCCGAAAGGCAATAATCACATTCATTCTCCTGGGCAACCGTAAGCGCAAGCTCTTCGCGAACCTTGGGTTTTGATAGACCACCTGCGAGAGCACCACTCAGGCCGAGATAGCCTTCGAGAACAGCAGGCGAGTTCGCCATCACTCGAGTCATATTCGGGATGAGCCCGAGCTTGTTTTCTACGGCACTCAGAAGGTCGTGATCCTTTCCGGTGGCCGTGGTCGGGTCGATGGCTGCAATTCGTGACATTAGCGTTTCTCCTGTAGAAGATTCTGCTGCGCCTATAGGATACAGAACGATTGGTAAAGTCGCAGACTTTCCCGACCATTTGTTCGGTACCATTTACAGGAGGGGCTTTCGATGGCGTTCTCGACAGTTACGGATGCCGATCTACTTGCGCGCTCTACTGACGTATTCCGCACCTACGGCTTTGAAGGCGCGACGATGAGCCGCCTCGCCGCTGCAACCGGCTTAGAGAAAGCGAGTCTCTATCACCGTTTTCCAGGGGGCAAGGAACAGATGGTGCTTGCGGTTGCGGTTGGCGTTGTCGCTTGGTTCGAAACAAATATCTTCGAGGTGCTGAAGCAGTCTGGGTCCCCCCAGAAGCGCATCAAAACGGTCGCGGAACATCTTCGAGCCTTCTACGCGGAGGGAACGAAGTCTTGTGTGTTGGATATACTCTCCATTCCTGCAGCAGGGCCTGAGTTGGCGGCGGGGCTAAAAGGAGTGTTACAAGTCTGGCTGAAAGCATTCGCAGAGGTTGCCCAAGAGTCAGGACTTAGCCCGAGCGAAGCCAGGAAGCGAGCTGAAGATTCCATCACGAGAATAGAGGGTTCACTCGTATTAAGCCGTGTGCTGAGCGACTCCAAACCTTTTCATCGTGCAATAGATGAATTGAGCGCTACCCTTATTCGACCCTAAGTAAAGCAGATCATCAAACGCCGAGCTGAAGGTATGTCGTGCCCCGCGAAAGTAGCGGTATCGGGCAAGTGCTTGATCGATAGATCGCGCAACATCGGCCAATATTGACGACTCCGGCAGTCAGCCAGCGGTATGCTTGGAGCCTGTCAAGAGCGTACCTTCTCATCTCATTCACGCTTCTCTAAAATAATCCACCGCTCCTACTTCCTTCAGCCGCAATAACTTACTGCCACGTGCGCCCTGATCCAGCCTCACCCTCATCAACCTAGCTGTTAGCGTCAAACCGGATTTCTATACCATCCGGAGGCTGCCATCATGACCCGCACCGAACGCCGCGCCCTAGAACGCAAAGGAATCAAAGAAGCTAACCGAATCGCAAAACGAGCCGGTATCGATTGTGTACTGAAGAGCACAATCCACGCTTCGGAGTCAGAGCTGGACGACAGATTGTCGGAGTCTGCCGAGAGCTCACCCGAGTTCGTCAGCGCTCTTCAGCTGAACACCGCCACCCCTGCCCAGCAGGTCGCCAATCAGCAAAACGCGCAGCACTCAACCGGCCCCCGCACCATAGAAGGCAAAGCCAAGTCGTCCTGCAACAGTTCCACCCATGGTCTCTGCGGCACTCGCTTCCGGTTGTTGCACTTCGAATCGCAGGAAGAGTACGACGAACTCGAAGCCGGTCTTATGGCCGAGCATGGAGCCACCACGCTCACTGAAACTCTGCTCGTTCGTAAAATGGCCCAGTCCTGGTGGCTTCGTGAGCGTGCCCAGTTTTTCATAGACACACTTTTGCCCGACGAAACCGGGAAGGCCTTCCTCGAAGACGTGCCGCTCTACTTGCGCTACCAGGCCCAACACGACCGAGCCTTCCACAAAGCCTTGAACGACCTACTCAAAATCCGAGCCGAACGTCGCCGCGACGAAGCCGCACGTGACAAAAACGAAAAGGCTGAACTCCTGTTTGCCCAGAAAGCCGAATACAACAGCCTCCGCGCCCAAGTCCTGCGCATGAAGCTCAAGAATCAAGCGCCTTCGAAAAAGCCACCAACGGCACCCGCTCCCGAAATTGGGTTCGTTTCGCAGCACACTCCGGACGCGCTCTTTTCCGCCGCCGATGCGATGGAAACTACTTCAATGAGGCACTAAGTTAAAGGATGCTGAGGCAATTCTCCCTGAAGCAGTTGGCCCAGCTTGTCAAACGGACAGCGAATGCCGACATAGAAGGTGCCGAACAGCGCGTACACCGCACTCTTCTTCGGAATGGCGGTTCTGAGTGATCTGGATCGATTTCTTCAAAACTTGAGTAAGTGAGTACTTCGCGGAAGAAAGTCTGTGCCGGTGCTATGGCCGGATTAGCCCGCGCGTTTGTAATGGAACGCTGTCTTGTGCGACATGACGGGCCTGCCGATAGCAACGGTCGACGTTTACGGGCTCGACGAAGAAGTCAACATGAATCATGGCGAGAGATCCGCGCCGGTTACGGAACCGCTTATGGCACTGCCGTGTTTGTAGTCGGGGACGAGATCGCGATTACCGCCGCAGGACTTTCGAATCCGTTGAAGAAACCGATTGAGTCTCACGCTTCTGCCTTCATAGCTCACCTGATCTTCGGTGCGGTTCTGGAAGGCGTGCTACAAGTACGGCCGAAGACAGAGTGACCGATCTGATCCGGCCGGCCTCGAGAGTCTACTTCGAATTTAGTGAGTTGTTACGAATCAATGAAAGGCTGGGCGCACCATATAGCATGCTGGTCTACGGTACCGTATGGTCAGCATATTATGTAGAGCGCGCGCAAGATCACCGTCGAAATTCCGCCTGAACTGCTGGAAAAGGCTGAGCAGGCAAGCGTAACCGACATTACCCAAACAGTGCGCACGGGAATTGCAGATCGTTGCTGCATCGGAGACTTATGCGAAACTGCGAGGACTCCGCGATATGGTTCGCTTCTCTCGGACGTCTGCTGAACTTAAGGTGATCGATGATCGTCGCCGACACCAGTACGTGGATCGCCTTTCTTCAAGGTGATGCCGGCAAGGACGTCGAAACACTTGACCATGGCCTTGAAACGCGACCTCGACTTCCGCGTATTTGCTGAAGCCGCGTCCCTCGATATCCTGCTCGACGCTTTCGGGTGAAGCGACTCGCCGCTGGCTCGATTGTTTTCCGTGCCCAGTCGCTCAGTCGCTACCTTTGTCTGCGGGAAGATATTCGTGGGTTGCGTGGTTTGGGAGCGGAGATACAGCGCCAAGCACTTGTTGTCCGGAATACCTTCGGCGTCGAGTCATGAAGTCTGGAGTCGGAGAGCACGGTCAGTGAGCCAGGAGTGCTCGGCCAGATGTTGGGCCAGGAGGAATTAGGTGGGCGTGGATGGCTGATGCTCGGCGGTCCGCGAGTCCTGGCTCAGCGAAGTCGGCGGCAAATTCGGATTCGAGAAGGACGAAGGCGCAGGTTAGACCGGTACGCGGGTATTACGATGCGAAGCCATTTTACCTTCTTCGGTCTGGGACTGGCTGAGGTTCAGAGTTCTCTTGGTTGGCTGCGATCTGTGTGGGTGAGGACATGAGTAACTCACTCCTAGGGTGGTTTTAGAAATGGCAAAGCCGCTTCGGGCGGCTTTTCGAGAATCAGTTGACTGTAAGTGGGATGCCCTCAGCTACGGGCATCGTTGCGGATCCCTTTACCGGACATGTCTTTGTTTCGGCGCGCAACGGAATCTTCGATGTTGATCCAGGCGCCAAAACTGTAGCGGATGGACTCACGATTTCGGCTGACGGGAAAACTTTGTTTGGCGAGAGTACTGCTCATCGGCGGCGGATATTGGGTTTGGCAGGACTGGCTATTCGCAGACGATTCGCTTCTCGCGCCTAAGCACCGGCTCGCGTCGTGGAAAGGCGGTAATGGCAGCTCGGGCTCGCCGGCCGTCGTAGGGATACAGGCTTGTTGGATTGGGACGCGCTTCTCGCCCGGCCTACGCGGAGCTGCGGTTCTTTCCGGTGGCCAGGCATGGGCGGTCAACGATCTCGTTGCGCGGGTGATCATTGCGCAGCCGGCGGTATTTAAACATCTGGGTATGCTTCGCAGCGTCGGCTTGTGGTGATCAGGAGCAGAAGCGGGAGCTACTCGTGGCCGCGACAAGCAGCGTGGTGTTTGATACCCTGCTCGGGAAGTTAGGGCTCAGAATGAGGGGCCGGGAACTCAACGATACCGATGAATCTAAACGCTCGACAAGCTATTAGGGACGCAGACCGATCCCGATGGTTTGGAGTGGGAGCCATACGATGAGAAATCTGTTTGAAGCTACGGCGGGAGCCGAGATGAAGGCTCGAATTGCCCAACTGCGGCCCGACAGCGAGCGTTTGTGGGGCAAGATGAACGCAGCGCAAGCAATGGCGCACTGTGCCGCGGGTCTGAGATTAGCGTTAGGCGACATTAGGCCATCCAGGAGGTTACTGGGCCGGATTGTCGGGCCTATCGTGAAGGTGATGATTTTCAGGGACGACGAACCTATGCGACGGAATTCTCCGACGGTAGAGGGGCTCGTGGTGCAGGATGAGCGGGAACTGGCCAGGGAGCGTGATCTGTTGTGCGCGCAGATCGATCGATTTATCGCCGCCGGGCCGGATAGGTGCACCCATCACCCACATAGCTTCTTTGGGCGGCTAACGCCGCAGGAATGGGCCACATTGATGTACAAGCATCTGGATCATCATCTTCGCCAGTTTGGGGTCTAGTGCGGTTTGATTTTTGCTCGCGGCGCGCCCGTAGGTCTTTCCTCAAGAGTGATGCCTGCCATCAGCGAGAAGAGAGCGGTTCAGCAGGCGCCGATTTAACGCGGGCTGTCCTAAGTCATGCGAGCTTGCGGCACGTGAACTTACAAAATGTCACGTTGAAAGGGGCACGGTTGAATAACGTCATCTTGACGGTGCAAAGGGCGCCTATCTATTCAGTGCTGGTTTCACGACTGTACAGCTCGTGGGAGAGAATTTTCAAATTCTTTCCTAGCGGGGGCGGATTGGTTAGAGCGACGTTGTTGGCCGATCCATCGGGTGCTAACGACGACTTCACCGGAGCCTTCCTACAGGGAGCAAATCTGAAAGACCTCGTGCTTCCCAACGGAACTTCACTCGAGAACGCCTTCGTCGATCTTGCGGGGCCTAACACCACGCCATCGGCTTAAGTCCGTGACGGCGGGTCATTCGGCGCTGACGGCGGCACGCCTGAGTAATCAATTTCTGGTGGCGCTCCCAGATAGGGAGATTACGCACCTTCTCGAAAATGTTCACTTGGGCGCGAGCACGGCGCAGCTGCTGTACAACATGCTGGACCCGCAACCTTCTTCCGGGACGTGGGGCTTCGCGGACCAACGGTTCGCTGGTGATCCAACATTGGCATAGTCGGGTGACATAAATTTCAGCGCCACGGTCTGGCTGGGGGTTATGTAGCCTAACATAGAGGTCGCTCGCTTGAATAGTGGCTCAATGTTCCTTGATCAGTGCCGTTCTAACATGCGGCAGGCCTTGCGCTCCGGTTCGTGTCCAGCGCATCTGCTGCTTTCTTGCAGGAGCGCCTCAGGATTTCGCATCCTGAATCAGGAGACTGACCATTACCAATAATCCGAGGCCGTCAAAAGTGACCGAACATCAACCGCCACCTTGAACAGAGGTTTGCACGTCTGCGCATTGAGCACGATCAACCGAACTCCGAAGCTGCCATACTGACCCAGTGACTTCCGGAGTTCCTAGTTTTGATTCCAACGAAGTAGCACTTCTGGTCAGTTCGGTTCAGCAAACGCTTGAACATCTGCGCCAAGCAAATGAACGCGTGGGTGGAAGTGATTCGGAATTATTAGAGTACGGTCGCCGGTACGCGGTGGTGCTACAGAAATTGCAGATCTTTGCTGGCCAGACTCCGAGTGGTCAAGGTCACATCTAAGAGGTGCCTAACTCTCCGAGCTTTTAGCCTAGATTCGAACAAACCTAGGATAACCTTATCGCGTGACGTCGTTAACCTGCTTGTCGTCCCGGAGTGTCACAAAATTTGTTAGGGTCCGATCCAGAGAGCCAGATCAACAACGTATACCCTAAGGCTACTCGGCAAGGTGCGGAGGCCTTTGTTCGGCTAGCAGAAAATCGAGAAGGACCAGTGCGTATGCTTCCCCGTCCCGGCGTACTGGTGCTTTTGATTGAATGCGAGAACGTTGATATTCGCCAGATTCACGTTGTGGACGCACCGAACTGGTGCATTCATCTGGCCTGCTGTAAGCATGCTGTTCTCAGCGGACTGGATGTGCGCAACAGCCTCGTTATTCCTAATGCTGATGCGCTTGACGTTTCCAACTGCCAGAACGTCCGCATTTCCGATGTTTACCTTGAGGCAGGCGACGACGGGATTGCGATTAGCCCGTGCGCCGATGGGTATTGTCACCAGACAGCCAAGAACATTACCGTAGCAAACGCCATCATTGTAAGCCGCTCAGCCGGGATTCGCATTGGCTGGGCAAGGGACGACATCCGGAATCTTGTATTTGATAACGTCATTATTCGGGACAGCAATCGAGCGATCGGTATCTTTGTTCGCGGCCACGAGAAGATTGAGAACGTACTTATTTCGAACTCGATTCTGGAAACCCGCCTTATGGACGGGGACTGGTGGGGAATGGGTGAGCCGATCCATGTTTCCGTCGTTCCTTGGAAACTAACGGGCCAGTTGGGTTTGGTATCCAATCTGCGCGTCGTGAATGTGTCAGCAACCAGCCAAGCTCCAGTCGTTCTTTATTCTGAGCGGCCGGGCCGAATTCAAGACGTTCTGTTTAGCGATTTCGAGCTCAATTTAGGCACTGGCGTTTTAACGCCTCTCTATGGAGGCAATTTGGACATCCGCCCGGTTGACCCAATCGAGCACGGGATTGTCAGCTACGACGTGGCAGGTCTTAAGGCGGAACATGTGGAGGATCTGAACTTTCATAATTTTCACTTGAACTGGACGTCAGCAGTGCCGTCCTTTTTCCGAGCGGGTGTTGAGGTGACTGACTTTCGAAACTTGACGATCGACGGATTTCTCGGTTCTGGACCAAGTGATTTCGCTCCCGCTATTTGGCTTCAGCACGGGTCGGGCGCTCATATAACCAACGCACGTGCTCGTCGAGGCAAGCTGCTATTGAGCCGCGATGTAGTAGACGAGGTATCACAGTGATGCACCACTCGCGAGGTCATCGGGCAGGAAAACATTTTCTTGAGCAAGGCACAGGCTGTGACTAAGGCGATTGGAAAGACACTGGCCGGCCACGAGAGGCGGTCTCTTAAAGTTTGGCAAGGATTGGAAGCATTGGAAGGCTTCGAATACGCTTCCCAGTGGCGGCAAACAGAGCCGAACCAATAGACGGAGCGGTCACTGTGATCGGAGACTCTCCGGCGCCCGCGGAAGTAACGGCGCGATCATCGATTAGCATCACTTCTATATCCGGGACATCGCTGAAGCGCGGCACCCGATAACTAGCCAGGTGAGTATTCAGAATCCGAGTTTTGTCAAAATCGATGCGCTCAAACAGAGCACCACCAATACCTTGGATGATTGCGCCTTCGACCTGATTGGACAGAATGTCCGGGTTGATCACGGCACCTGCATCGAAAGCAGCCACTATTCGCGTCAGCTTGACTTCTGTCCCACTGACTTGTAGTTCGGTGAATAGAGCCAAGTGACCGCCTTTTTCAACATTGCAGGCGAGCCCATAACCGACGCCGTTGCCGCTCTTGTGTCTGCCCCAGCTAAATCGGCTTGCAGCCTTATCTAATACCGTTTTGAGGCGAGCATTGTCGGTGTTACGCAGACGAAGTTCAAGGGCGTCGATGTTGAGAGTGGCCGCGATTTCGTCCATGTGGATTTCACGAGCGAACGTATTTCCGACTGCCGCCAGAGAGCGGTAAGAGCCCTGGCGAAGTGGTCCTTCCGATTCGTGATACGCGGCGTAGAGGTTTGGAATTGTGTAAGGCGGGTTCAGCGAAGCAGCACCGCCATTGTAGTTGTGAAACTCCCAACCTGTGATCCGTCCGTCCGGGCGGACAGCGCTTCGGACCTCTATAGAGGCCGGTGGGCGGCTGTACGACTGGGTGAACTCCTCCTCCCGCGTCCAAGCCAGCCGAACGGGTTGATTTACTCCCTGGGCCAGACGTGCACTCTCGAGCTCACACTCGGAATTGTGTTTCGCGCCGTAGCCGGACCCTGTGTCCGAGACGATGATTCGAACTTTCTCGACCGAAACCTTCAACGTTTCCGCGATCTCCGCACGCACAACGAATGGTGCTTGCGTCCCGCATCGAATGGTCAGAGAATCGCCTAGCCACTGGGCAACAGCAGTTCGCGCCTCCAGTGGCACATGCGCAATCGGAGCAATCGAGTACGTGCTCTCGAAATGATGCTCGCCGGCATCCCGTCCCGCAGACAACGAACCGCGCTCTAGAACCGCGGGATAGCGACCGAACTCTTTTGACTGCGGCGGTTTGGCACTCGCTTTGAGATCACGTATAAAATGCTGAGGGTCACCAAGCATTCCTTGGCTCCACTCAGCATTAATGAGAGCTACGGCTTCAGCTGCCCCAGCGGCAGTGGGCGCTGTAAGACCAAGAAAGTCGCCGTTATGAATGACTCGAACACCCTCGAGACGTTCAGCTGCGGCGGCGTTAAACGAAACTAAACGGCAACGATAGTTGGGAGGACGGACAACGCGGCCATGCAGCATTCCGTCATAGGCGAGATCTGAAGAATACTGCTGCGAGCCGGAAACGATGGAGGGACCGTTTACATTGCCGACGGGAGTTCCACAAATCTGCCAGTTGGCGGGGCTTCTTGTCGGACCGCCCACGTTGACCGCCTTTGATAGAAGCGGATTTTTCGCCAGATCGGCATAAGAATAAAGGCGAGAGCCCGATCCAACAATTTTGCCGTTCATGACAGTAAGCGTGGATGCGTCAACCTTCCATTCTGCAGCGGTACTACGGCAGAGCAGTTCACGCAAGGCAGCGCTAGCCTGGCGAACCACTGGCACAGTGTCTGGAGTCGTGAGACTGCCCCATGTTCCTCCGTCATCCGGAACCAAAGCCGTGTCTCCCATGACGAGGCGAACCTGCGTTAGCGGAAGATGTAGTTCTTCGGCTGCAACTTGGGCGAGAGTCGTTCGAATTCCTTGGCCGCATTCCACCTTGCCGGTGAGCAGTGTCACGACTCCGTCATCACCTACATGAAACCGAGATGTCAACAAGGGTTGTTTGCGCGGACCAACCCTCTCTTCATCAGCTTCGCCCTTGGTCGCTGTGATTACAAAGATCGCCCCCGCACCCAGCCGCAATAACGCTTCCCGACGCGTCGTGGCACCCAGGTCGGGGGATTTGACCAGAGATAAGTCAAAGCCATCAGGCATGTGCGGGACCTTGCGCGACGTGCTGAATAGCCTTGATGATTCTCGGATAGGTTCCGCAGCGGCAGACATTTCCGTTGAGCTCTCTTCGGATGTCGTCGATGTTAGGGTTGGGAATCTTGTTGAGCAGAGCAACAGCCGCCATGATCATGCCTGTGGTGCAAAATCCGCATTGAAAGGCTGAGTGAGCCAAAAAAGACTCCTGTACCCGATGGAGGTTCGAATCGACTGAGAGTCCTTCGATGGTGAGCACGGCTTTTCGTCCAGCGGCGCTAACCGGCGTGATACATGACCGAACCGCTTGTCCATCGACCAAGACAGTGCACGCACCACACTGGCCTTCGCCGCAGCCAGGTTTGGCCCCAGTTAGATGCATAGTGTCGCGGAGTACAGACAGCAAGGACCTGCTTGGGTCTTCTATAACCTCGCACTCCTTTCCGTTCACATTCAGCTTCAGTGTGGCCATCCAATCCCAGGGCTCCTTACGAGATAGTATCGAGTGCGACTCGACAATAGAGTTCGAAACTGCGCAGGATGGCTTCGACAGCGATTGCACACCTACTTCGGCCCTAATGACAATGGCGCGACACCAAAACTCCAGATCAACATGAGAGATTCAACTCGATGATTCTGGACGCGCGCTCGAGGCGGTCAGCATCTCAGCCACGCGTCGATCTGAAGCGTAAAAAGGACTATTAGGAGAGCAGTAGCAACTCGGTTGCGATGTTGCCTTGGAAGCGACTCTGTCCGAGTCCTCCTTTTTCAAGACGGCCGATAGTAACCGGCTCATCGTAATCCCATCGTCATGCGCACTTCGTTCAAGAGTGTTCTCATGGACTGGTCCGTCGGAAAGAGTCGCAAATAGTCTGTTATTTCAGAGACGGATTCGCTTTGGTCACCGGTTCTCATTGTCGTTTCGATCAGCAATTTGCGCAGTGTCGGGTCAAAGGAATCATGCGCTACAGCCTTCTTCAAAACCTCGACAGCTTCCTGAGATCTAGAAGTTCTTAGTAGTGCTGTGGCTAAGTCAAGGCTGACCTCGGAATCTTGATCCCCGCCCGCTACGGATCTTTTTAGCAAGCCTATCGCCTGCTCAGAACCCTCATGGGAGCCAGATATCACCAACTCATGGCCAGCAGTCGATAAGACAGTAGGATCATTTGGCTGGTCAGATTGCAAACGTCCCAGTAACGCTTCGTAACGACCCCTGAGCCATGGAGCCTTCGGGAGCAACGACCGATAGGCCTGCAGAAGGACAATGTCATTTACGTCGTGTACGGCCGGCCGACTAGTTCCAGAAAACCGAATTAGACCGAGAGATCCGTTTCCCTGACTATCATGTGCATCGTCAGGATAGGGCTCATCGGGCGTAAGTACGATCCGATGATTAGTGAGAGCGGAGTGAGCTACAGCTTCTACCGGCCGTTTCGGCATGTGGCAGGATATGCAATCGTCACCTGGTCGCTTCGAAATCTCAAGCCGGCAGTTCGCCGTGGAGTGACAGGTCAGGCACTTCGAACGATAGTAAGAAACTTTCTGAGCGGGCTCGATCGATTGGTGGACACTGTGGCAGGTCGTGCAAGTCATCGAACCACTCCGCCGGAAGCACTTGCTGAGAGTCATAGCGAAGCCGTGCTCCAGCAAGTCAGGTTGTTGCCCGGGCTGGTCGACGCGTAGTGGAAGTTTAAAAATGACCAGAGCGTGACTGAGTGGTGTACCAGGGCGAAAGTCGCTGACAGACTTGCCTATTTGCGGCACACGCGCGTCATTGCCCTGATGACAACGGACACAAATGTCATTTGCGAGCTCCTGCGGCAGCCGGGCAGGATTAACGATTGAATCGTCAGCTGAACGGATCACGTGACCTGCGCCCCGCTCACGAACATGTATTTCGCCGGGGCCGTGGCAACTCTCGCAACCTATTGCTGGCTCCGCAAATGGCCGCATTGGGAATGAATTGCCGGCTTGAACCCCCGAAGCAAACCGCCCGATATGACATTCCAGACAAGCGGTTTGAACAGGGCGTGTAAAGCCAGCGTCATAAGCAGCGAAACCCGGCGACAGATCCCAGCTTCGCGTGCGGGAGTAATAGGATAGGGGGGCTTCAAACAAGCGATTCTCACGTCGGATGAGAAAGGTAACTCCATTCACGCCCGAGCCAACTGCAAAGTCAGAGGGAAAACCTGGCCCTTGTGTGCGCTTGCCGTTCTCATCGACAACCGACTCGCTTTGATACAGCCTGTTCCGCTCCCAGTAAACGCGATACGAGTGGCCCGCGGTGCTGGATTGGACCTGCGCCGTCGTCGGGAATCTAGACTTGAGGCCCGGACTGACTTCGGTCAGGGATTGCCCCATGCTCGTTTTCTTGAAACTGTCGTATAGATCTCGGTGACAGGCCGCACATGCTTGTGAACCTACAAAATTCAGTCCCAGTTCTGCGTTCCTTGGCGGCGCGGCGCTTACATTGCTGCAGAACAACACTAAGATCAGTACAAGAACTTTACTCATGTCAGATAGGCTTTGCACTCCACTCGGAGCAATGGTCCTGGTGCTCACCGTGATATCGCTCGCGACCACAACATTGAATGCCCAAGAGCGCTGGATTGATGCATATCGAGACCACAGATTTGATCAAGCTCTCGCTCTTTCGGACCGGGACATCCAACAACTGCCGCGTGATCCGAAGACCTGGACCGAACGAGCTATGACTCTGGCGGCCTTGAAACGCAATGAAGAGAGTATCATCAGTTTTCAACGCGCACTCAAGCTGCATCCCCGTTATCTGCCTGCGCTGAAAGGTGCCGCGGAACTGACATATCAAAATCATGATCCGCTCGCCCGAGATTTCATCAACGGACTTCTTCAAATTGATCCTAAGAATTCGACGGCCCATGCAATGGCTGGCGTTCTGGCATTTGAACGCAGAGACTGCGGCGCAGCGGCTCAACATTTTGAGCAGTCCGGACCTGAGCTTGAGAGCAACCAACAAGCCTACTCATTTTATGGGGCGTGTTTGCTCAAACTAGGGAAAGCGCAAGCAGCCGTGACTATCTTTACGTCGCTTCTCGAACGAGTTCCCCAAAATCCAAATGTCAGGTACAACCTGGGGTATGCGCAACTATCAGCCGGAAATGCAGCGGAAGCCGTCACGACACTACGTCCTTTGACATCGGGAGAACGGCCAGACCCCGCAGCCCTCAACTTGTTTGCCTCTGCCGAAGCCGCTAACGGCGACCTGCCGGCTGCATTGCAAGATCTTCGCAAAGCTGTTCATTTGAAACCCGACGCCGAAGAAAATTACCTCGACTTTGCGAGTCTCTGCCTTGAACATAATTCACCTGATCTGGCGGCAGAAATCATGGACATCGGGATCCAAAATGTTCCTAACTCGGCGCGCCTTTATTCTATGCGCGGCATTGTCAATGCCCAGAGAAATAAATCGGAAGAGTCCGTGAGCGACTTTGAGCAAGCGGATCGACTCAGTCCTGAAAAATCTTACGGTGCTGTTGGGCTTAGCATGCTTTATGCTAAGTCCGACCATCCCGCCGATGCGGAAAGGATTCTCCGTCAGAAATTGAAGGCCACTCCAAACGATCCCACTCTGAACTATCTGCTTGCCGACCTGCTTGTCAATCAGAAGAAGGAGACGGGTCCAGCGAGTCTCGCCGAAGCAAATGCGAGCTTGGTGCGATCGCTGGTAGCACGTCCACATTTCTCCAATGCTCATGCGTTACTCGGAAAGGTACTTCGTCGCACCGGAGACAACGCCAAAGCCATTCAACAATTCAAGCTCGCGCTCGCGGACAATCCTGAAAATCGAGTTGCTTTGAATCAGATCGTTGGCCTTTTACGAGCTGCCGGCCGCGAACAAGAGGCGGTCAATTACTCGACGATGCTACGAAAGCTTCTAGAGCATGAGTTAAAGGATGAGGTAAGTCAATCCCGGTCACGCATTGTTATTGCTCAGTGACTTTGACGTGGCTCCGCGGATCCCAGTTTGGGTCTTAGAACTGTATTCTGACTCCAAGGTTCACCTGTCTCGGTAAGCTTTGGTCAGTCGACTTTCCGAATAGGGGATTAGACAAGTCTGAAACCGGATTCACCAGATTCACGCGATTAAATAAGTTGAATACCTCGCCGCGAAATTGGAGTTGAGCTCCTTCCGAGACGAACCAGGGTATGTGAACGGATTTCAGTATGTTGAGGTTTACATTCGCAAGGCCTGGGCCGTCGAACGTGTTGCGGCCCAGATTCCCCCTCTGACCTGGCAAAGGCACCGGAAACTGGGATGGAGTAAACAGGCCCCGGATGTAGTCGCTTCGACTCGTAGAAAGGTGGTTGCCGAATGAAGGCGTGTTTGGAGCGTCGTAATTAAACCCATCTCCGTTGAAGTCACCGGCAGGATACGGCGCGCTAGTGTAGACGCTGAACGGCTGCCCGCTCTGAGTAATCATGATTCCCGATAAAGTCCACCCACCAAGGACCTGCGACGCGATTCCTTTCGTGAATGAAGTTGGAATTTCCAAAACACTGTCCATTGTGAATCTCTTCGCTACGTCGAAGTCAGATCGTCCTCGCTGAGCTGCAACGTTGTACGCATCAAACACATTTGTTGCCCCGCCAACTCCATTGCCATTGCTGCTGGTTTCGTCCAGGGCCTTGCCGAACGTGTAGATTCCGCGTACCGACCAATGGGAAGTGAAGCGCTTACTCAACATGAACGAGCCATAGTTTGCTATCGAATTACCAATGGATCGGCCATAGATGATTTGTCCAAAACTCGGGTTGAGACGATCGAGCTTGCCGCCATTTGCAATCAAGTCTCCAGCAAATCGGTTGACATCCGTTGTTACATATAGGTGCCTGCTTGAGGATCCAAGGTAGTCACCTTCCACCGTAATAGTGTTAGTCAGACGGCGTTGGATACTAAATCCCCAATTCTGTACGATGGGCAGTAACAAATTGGGATCCTGTCCGGAAACGGTGGTTCTTGTTCCGACCAGACCACCGTGTGCATCGATCGAATACTGAACTCCGCCGGGCGGAGGAAAACCTGAACCGTCCAGATTACCCGTCTGGTAAGTAAACTGAGGAGCAGTTGGGTCTTGCACCGTCACCGTCGGAGTAGCATACTGTGGTGGGTTAGCCCGATTAGCGAACATGAACGAGCCGTTGGCAATTCGGTTCCGATAGATCCCATATCCTCCCCGGACGGCTGTGCTGCCATTCCCAAATACATCCCAGCCGAAACCGAACCTGGGCACAAAACCCCAAACAGGGTCCTTAGTTAAAAATCCATTTGGACGTACTTGCATCGAACCATTCGCGACGGCAGCAGCTTCCGAACCGCCGCTGCCCGGCGTAAACCATGCAAACGGAACACTCCCATTTTGGTTACTGGCGATGTGGCCAAAGTAGTCCCACCGAAGGCCTAAATTCAGAGTGAAGGTACGGCTCACTTTCCAGTCATCCTGTATATAGCTACCTGCGTACAGCATGAAAATACGCTGATATAGGTTGGTTGCTACCTTGCCACTTGCAACGTCGATGGTGACGTTGCCCTGCGAAAAAGGCTTGTCGTTCGCAAAATCCAGAACGTTGGCAAAGCTGAAGGAGGGACGGATAAGGCCGTTAGTGAAATTATCCAAATCCTGCTGGCGGTCTACGTCGATCCCAACTCTGATGTTATGCGATCCGCGGACGTATGATGCCGCATCGTGCCAATTGAAGTTATTATGAACCCAGCCGGACGGTCCCCACTGGTTAAAGCCATCGCCTAATCCAGTGATGCTGACATTCGGAAGATCGCGGCCGTTGGGTGCGCCAGGGTTACTGCCTTGGGCCCTGACGTAAGTGAATGACGCCTCATTGACTAGGGTGGGGCTGAACGCATGAGTCCAGCTCAGCTTGTCATAAACACCGCCGTTTGGACTTATGTAGCTATACAAGGCTCGAGGATCGGCCACGCCTGCGTCTGATACCGTCCGGAAATTATTAAAGAACACTTTGTCCTTATAGTTGTTGAAATTATGGTCGACCCGAACGTTCCACTGGCGAGCATTCAGTTGAGGAGACTGATTGATCGAGACGGTACCGACAGCAACCAAGTTCAACGGTAGGTTGGGCGGGGCTATGGGGCTGGGTAACGCTTTCTCGATGTCGCCAACCGTCAGAAAGCCCGATGTCGGAGTTCCAGACGCAGGCGCCCTTTTGAAGAATTGCGCAGCAAGATTGTTTGGAAAGTTGCCGATTACATATTGCCGGAATTCGGGTGTTTCAACCGATACTGTTTGTGTGATCGCCTGGGCTGACAAAAGTTGATTGACAGAAGCGAAGAAGAAGGTCTTGTCTTTGATGATTGGGCCGCCGACTGTGCCTCCAAATTCGTTTTTTCGGAACACAGGCACATTTGCCTGAAAATTTGTTCGGGCCGTGAAATCGTTGTTAGTGTGGAACTCGGACAGCGTACCGTGAAGCTTGTTCGTCCCCGATTTTGTAAACACCTCAATCAAGGTGCCACTCTCTCGTCCTTTCTCTGCTGAGAAGACTTGAGCTGATACTTTCACTTCAGCAACCGTGTCTGGTTCAGGAGTAAGATTCACGATTCCATCCCGCGAATTGCCATTTACGCTGGAGCCGTCCACGTTGTATTCGTTCGCTTCCTGCCGCTGTCCAGCAGCGTTGATCTGAAAGCCCTGCTCCTGGGCAAAGCTATTGGTTCCCTGTGAGCCTGACCCGCCAGCACCGCCAGCGGCGTTGCCACCACCGGTAATTCCTGGCGCCAAGTAAGCGACGCCCGCATAGATATTGCGTCCAATCAGCGGAGCGGTTTCGACCGTCTTAGTTTCAATTTCCCGGCCAACTGTACTTCTAGCGGTCTCTACCGATGCGGCATTGGCAGTTACTTCGACAGTTGATTTCTGCTCTCCCACGACGAGGGTTGCATTTACAGTGCGAACCTGGTCGGCCTCTAACACCACATTATTCGCGACAAAGCTCTTAAAACCTGGAGCACTCACTTCCACTTGGTAAGTACCAGGGCTGAGGCGCTGAATGCGAAAGGCACCGCTGTCTGACGTTTTGGTCGTTTGTGGAACCCCCGTGTTTAGATCAGTGATTGTCACTTCAGCACCCGTCACAGCCGAGGCAGAGGGGTCCGTTACTGTGCCTTCTACGCCGCTAGAAAACTGAGCAGCCACCGGTAAAGACAGAAAACAGAAGACTGAGACAATAGCGCTCATACGCTTCAGGGAACACCAGGGCTTGAAGGTTAAAAACATAGACTCTCCTCTAGCAAATGATGAAACGTTTCATTCCTCGGCAGCACAGCTCGCACACGACAGTTATTGGGAAGTATATCTACAATTGAGCCGGTGTTGTCAAGCTAAATTCCTGGCACTTTGGAGCGCATACAACAGCCACCGAACCGAAGGGCTTGCAATTTTGATCTGCTTACTGTTACATGTTGAAGGCGAGGATGAACCGTTTCATAAGAAGAATGTCCGTGGATTGCTTATTGGCAGAGAGTTGTAGACAGCTTGTTAGCTCACTGTGCATGGGGTAAGCACCCCCGGTAAAAATGTCTACGATCAAGGAAATCGCCTCGATGGCCCGAGTATCGGTGGGCACTGTCTCCAACGTTCTGAACGGTTCGACCACGGTCGGTCGTGATATTCGTGAGCGTGTGGAAGCGGTGATGCAATCACTTGATTTTCACCCCAATTTTGTTGCCCGCAGCCTTAAGGGCCGACAAACCAAGCTGATCGGCATGGTGGTTTCAGATATCACCAATCCTTTCTTCTCCCAAGTAATTCGCGGCGCGGAAGATTTCGCTTCTCAACATGGATTCATGCTGGTTGTCGTCAATACAGACGATGAAGTTGAGAAAGAACGCCGGGTTCTGTCGGTTTTACGCAGCCATCAGGTAGACGGGATCGCCATTGTCCTTGCCTCCCATCGGAAGGCCGGGTTCGCGCATATTCGTCAGGCTCTGGAATCCGGAGTTCATATTGTCTGCCTAGACCGGGTACCACCTAGCGAAGAAATCGACTCCGTTTCGGTGGACAACGTGGGCGGAGCCTTTGATTGCGTACAGCACCTTTTGGCCGTAGGTCATCGCCGCATTGCCATTCTGACCGGTGGGCTTGATATCCAAACCGGCCGCGACCGCCTGCGCGGTTATGAGCAAGCGCTGCGAGGTGCAGGCATTAAGCCCGACTCATCACTAATTCGCAATGGGGACTTCCGATTCAACACGGCTTACCGGGCTAGCCTGGAACTGCTGGCCGGCCATCCTCGGCCCACAGCAGTGTTTGCCTGTAATGGAACCATGGCGTTTGGACTCATGCGCGCTGTGGGCGAAATGGGGCTGCAGTGTCCCAAAGATTTGGCCGTTGCTACTTTCGACGATTTACCGATCTATGACGCATTCCGTCCTCATTTGACTTCAGTGGTGCAGCCCGCGTATGAGATAGGCAAGCGCGGTGTCGATCTATTGCTCCAACGCATACTGGGCAAACTGCATGACGATAAGCCAATCTCAATTCGCCTTCCGTTAAAGCTAGCCATTCGGGAGTCGTCACTGACAACGCCTCCTGAGCCAGTCTCGGCGTCTAATAGCGGCACACCTCGGCGGCGAAGAATCCAGACAAGAAATGGGGAACAAGGCGCGTGATCGTAAGCAATTCATCTTCGTTCAGTAAGGAGTTTCGAAAACTAATGCTGCATCGTATTGGTCGGTATAACAGGAGGTGCTGGATCCTGTTTCCCTTGGTAATCCTTTCGTCAGCCGGCAATGCGCAGGACACACACAATGCTCCGAAGGAACAGCTGATCCCTCCGCCGGATTGTTTCACTATCAGAGGTGCATGGGAAGGCGGCTTTACGCCCTGTACTGCTGAAACACACAAGGGCTGGCTAGCCGATATTACGCATTGGCGAGGTGAGCGCAAAATCCGTATCGGTTACAACGGGTGGCGTTACGATGAGCCAGCATTGAAATGGACCCAGAGCAGTTTCATGCAGCCGCAAATGATGGTTCACGACCGCTATTTCTATGATCCAGTGGCTCGAAAATATACAGTTGATCTATACCTGGATGATCTCGAAAAACGATATGGTGGTATCGACTCGGTTCTAATCTGGCCTACCTATCCCAACATGGGGATTGATAACCGCAACCAGCATGACCTGATTCGTTGTATGCCGGGAGGCATTCTAGGTGTGAAGCAGATGATCTCTGACTTCCATCGGCGTGGCGTGCGGGTCCTTTTCCCCATGATGATGTGGGATCAGGGAACGCGCGACCCGGGCAAGCCTTGGCCGGAAGCCATTGCCGAACTGATGAAACAGATTGGCGCAGACGGCATCAATGGTGACACCCAAGACGGGGTGCCTGTCGCCTTTTCGGAAGCCGCTGAGAAGTCCGCCCATCCACTGGCGTTTGAACCTGAAGGTGGCCCAGCTGATGAAGCTCTCGCGTGGAACGTCATGACGTGGGGCCAATACAGTGGACAGTTCACCTTTGCTCCCGGAGTAGATCGCTATCGCTGGCTTGAACCTCGGCATATGGTCAACATCTCCGATCGCTGGAATCGCAGCAAGACGGATGATCTGCAGTTTGCCTTTTTCAATGGAGAGGGATGGGAGTCATGGGAGAACATATGGGGTATCTGGAACGGAGTGACACCCCGTGACGGAGAGGCGACCCGCCGCGTTGCGACGATTGAACGTGGCATCGCTCCCTTTCTGACCAGTCAGGCGTGGGAGCCCCTTTACCCGACGCACCGGTTCGGCGTGTTTGCCAGCCGCTGGCCCTTGAAAGCTGATACAGTCTGGACGATTGTAAACCGCAACGAGTACGACGTCAGCGGTCGACAAATGTCGGTTCCGTCTGGGGACGGCACGCGTTACTTCGACTTATATAGAGGGGCCGAGATAGTACCTGAGCGTGAGGGTAGTGCGGCCATTTTGTCCTTTCCCATCGAAGCTCATGGCTTCGGGGCGGTGCTGGCCACCGCTCAGCCGGTAAACGCAACTCTACAGAAGCTGATGGACACTATGAAATCGGTGACCAGCAAGCCATTATCCAGCTACTCCGATAATTGGCAGACTTTGCCCCAGCAGCAAGTAGCAATTCCTGCAACCAAGGCTCTTGGCAAAGCACCCGATTCGATGGTCAAAATATCAGGAGGGGACTACGTTTTCAAAGTAGAAGGAATTGAGATCGAAGGCGTTGACTGGATTGGTCTCGACGTGCAGTATCCATGGGAGGACATGCCCCGTCGGTTTCACGAGCAGCGAATACAAGTGAAGCCGTTCTACATTGACAAATTCCCTGTGACGAACTCCGAATTCAAAAAATTTCTTGACGCGACAAGCTACCGGCCTGCGGACGATCTCAACTTCCTGAAAGACTGGCAAGATGGCAACTTTCCTGCAGGCTGGGCCAATAAGCCCGTAACCTGGGTTTCCCTTGAGGATGCACGTTCGTATGCGAGTTGGGCTGGCAAGCGTCTCCCGCATGAGTCGGAGTGGCAATTCGCCGCGCAAGGGACGGACGGTCGACGGTATCCCTGGGGAAATGAATGGAACCAGTCGGCAGTCCCCAGTCCGCTTCGAGAACGGACTCTTCGAGCGCCTGACGATGTGGATGCTCATTCGGGCGGAGCCAGTCCGTTCGGCGTAATGGACATGGTCGGGAACGTCTGGCAATGGACCGACGAATACACGGACGAACACACTCGCAGTGCTATTCTGCGCGGCGGCAGTTATTACCAGCCGCAAGGCTCTGTATGGTACTTCCCGCAAGCCTACCGCAATGACCAGCACGGTAAGCTTCTTCTCATGTCGCCTAGTTACGATCGAGCGGGCACACTCGGATTTCGCTGCGTGCAGGATACGGAATGATCAGCTATAAGTAGCCGGAACAGTCTGCCGCTTCCGCCAAGTCGGCCTCCGGAGATAGTCTCAAGCGAGACTGCCGAATCGAACAAATGGCAGAGACACCTGCTGATAGCTAGCGAAGTTGATTGACGTTCAGGACCAACACCACACGCCCATCGCCAAGAATGGCCGCTCCCAGCAATTGGGAAGGTTTCTGCAACCCACTTCCTAGTGGCTTCAATACGATCTCAACTTCGCTGACAAACCCCTTAACCCATTCAGATTCCTGTACTGTCAAACAACTTACAGCTAACTGCTTGGTCCTACTCGGCGAGGAAGGCTGCCGTCCGGACGAGGTTTACAACGAACAACGACAAGAGGCCTGCCAGGGTGTTGCTGATGGGTGGTACGTGGTTATGGTTAGCAGGATTATATGCTTATTGCGGACCTGCATGGCTCATCCACGACGATCTGGGAATGTCTTCTTCACTCTTTCTGTTTTGCTGGTGCTCGCTGGAAAGCGGCCTGTGCTCGGCGCAGATTCGCAAACAGCTTGGACCGTCGAGTCTCCGAATAGCCAGGTTCAGATCCATGTGAGTCTGGCAGGAAAATTGACTTACTCGGTCTCATTCCGTGGCAGGTCAGTCATCACAGAGTCACCGCTCGGTATGGAGTTCAAGGGTGACTCTCCGAAGGGAAGCAGCCTAGCGCCGGTCCACGCGACTAAGCGGACGTCCGACACAACTTGGGTCAATCCGCTCGGCAAGCAGAATCCCGTTCACGACCACTTCAACGAGCTAACCGTTGCTCTGACGACCCCATCAGCTGTCGAGCCGCATATGAACCTTGTGGTCCGAGCTTATGACGAGGGTGCCGCATTTCGCTACGAATTCCCAGACACTCCGAAGCAGGACGTCGTAGTTACGGCCGAGAAAACTGAGTTTCACTTCCGCGTGGACCCGACCATGTGGGTGGCAACTTACGAAAAGTACAGCCACCCCTACGAGCATGAATATGCAAAAGCCAAGTTGGGCAGTATCTATTCGTCCCAACTAATCGGGCTGCCGTTGCTGGTGCAAACTGATTCGCAGACATATGTCGGAATTGCTGAAGCCGATCTGACCGACTGGGCTGGGCTCTACCTGAGGACGGGACATGCCGATAGAGGAACGATGCTGGCCTCGTCTCCTGCACCTAGGCTGGACGGAGACGGGTTGGTCAAGTTTCAAAAGGCGCATCGATCTCCCTGGAGAGTGTTCATGATCGGTTCGAATCCTGGATCGCTAATCGAATCAGACATGATCTTAAATCTGAATCCGCCCTCGGCCATCGCCGATACTTCGTGGATTAAGCCGGGCAAAATGGCTTGGGATCACTGGTGGAGCGGCGACGTCAAGATGGACAACGAGACCGAGAAGAAGTTCGTCGCCTTCGCCGGCGAGATGGGGTTTCCTTACCAGTTAGTCGACTGGCAATGGTATGGAGAATTCAATAAGCCGGGCGCGGATATCACCAAACCCACACCAGCCGTAGACATGCCCGATCTGCTTCGGTTTGCGAAAGAAAAGAATGTCCGGCTTTGGTTGTGGCTACATTCCAGCGACGTGAATCGCGCGCTGCAGGCTCGTACCTTGGACGAAGCGTTCACAGTGTACAACCACTGGGGAGTTGCGGGCGTGAAAATCGACTTCATGGATCGCGACGATCAGGACATGGTGAATTGGTACCAGAGTGTTGTTGAGCTTGCAGCGAAGCATCATCTGATGGTCGATTTCCACGGCGCGTTCAAGCCTACCGGCCTGCGGAGAACCTGGCCCAATCTGCTAACGCGGGAAGGCGTGCTAGGCAACGAGTACAACAAGTTCAGCGGACGCGTGACGCCCGAGCACAAATTGACCCTTCCGTTTACCCGAATGTTGGTCGGGCCCATGGACTACACGCCTGGTGGATTCTTAAATCGGAGCCCAGCCGAGTGGAAGCAGACATTACCGACAGAGGTGATGGGTAGTCGAGCGCAGGAGTTGGCGATCTTTGTTGTCTATGAGAGTCCGCTGACCTGCGTCACGGACGATCCTGATCATTATCACGGCCAGCCGGGCTTGGAATTTCTCAGAGTAGTGCCGACTACATGGGATGAAACTCGCGTCTTAGATGGAGTAGTCGGCAGACATATTGTAATCGCAAGGCGAAGCGGACGCGATTGGTTCGTTGGTGGCATGTCGGGTGACGATGCGTATGCGACCAAGCTGAATCTCAGTTTTTTAGGCAACGGAACACGCTATTCGGCGCACATCTTTGCGGATCCTGACGACGCAAATGCTTCCTACGAAAAGGTTATGGACACGACGAAGCCAATGACGGCCAGTGACTCACTCGCGATTGCAATGCGTCCGGCAGGCGGCGTAGCGATCCACCTCAAGGCTATGCAGTGAGGCCAGCAGTCGGCATCTTCAGAATCTGGTCCACAGTGACAGGCTTGTTACTGAGAACTTTTTGAGGTACGCCGGGGCCGCTTAGGAAGGCTGCTCTATGGCCCGGAAACCAAGCGAGAAACACCGACTTCTCAATTCCGGGCAGCTTACGGAGTTCGAGCCACGTGTAATAAGCTGCTAGGTCGGCGTCGATCAGAGAGCCAGCCGGATCAAGATCACTCGACTTATCCTTGCCGCCCAGTATGTCGTCAAAGGACTGCTGGCGCGCACGCGGCGCGACATGAACAATCAAAGTCAACGGCTGAGCTCGGCGAAGGATCTCGCGAGCGGACCATTGCACAAAACTAGTGCTATAGATCTGCGTGCCGGAACCTCTTGTGAACAGATTCAAGTAGAAGTGCTGCAACACGGGATCCGATGTCACTCGATCGACGCCACTCTCAGCGGGACTGATGTCGATCATCTGACTATAAACGGCTTCCGCTTGACCGGTCTGGGCCGCTCCGAGTGCCGGTTGAGGGTCGGTGTGCTGCATACGACTGAGAATCTTTTTGCGGACCGGATCTAACGTTGCGTAGGAGAGAACGGTTACCTTATCGGATGCCGTGTCTGTCGATTGCGGCACGCCACCGTCTAACCACCAATGACCATACGGCTGCTGGTGGGCGGCGACCCGAATACCAAGAACTCGATCAATCGCGGCGACACCACCGGTTTCATCGACATTGGTCAGGTGAAAACCATTCGTCTGCAACCGCGAGAAGAGCGCGTAAGAGGGCGATTTCAGCTCTGGCCCAGCAAACAGGACGACAAACCTGGGGATGGTTGTTGACTCAGATTGCGTCGCCTGAATGGCTTCGAATAGTTGCTGCACCGCCGTTCGATATTGGTCGATTTGCTGGGAGGACCAGAGGTATGCGCTCAACTGTTGAACGAAGTGGGCTGGCTGGTTTACCCAATCGATGCTGGACAGATTGGCCGGAAGCGTGATCTGATTCAACCTCGTTCTGAGATCCTTTTGACCTGCACTCTGCAGAACGGGTAAGTGCTGCAAGTTGGATGAAAGCTGCTGCCGTTCAACCGGAAATTTCCAATCGAACCCAATAATCTGGTCGAGAAAGGACGGCAAGATGCACAGGGGCAGTTGACGCAAGTCACTGAGGTGCTCAGAAGCTAGTCGCGCTGCTAGAGGCGGGTACTTGCTGAAGCTTTCAGGAGTGAGGTCGCCGGGGTTCATGGACACCCGTCTAGATCAGCTCGGAAATTCGACGGCCATGAGAAAGCGGAGTGTCGAAGCTGAGGATACCTCCCACGCTGGGAACAACATCAACCGACTCGATGGGCGTATTCACAACAGCATTGTGCCGAATTCCTGGTCCCAATGCGAGCAGCCAAGTCGTTCGCGCGATGGCGCTACCCGTGCGGTGATGCTGGAACCCGTTGCCGCCAGCATCTTGATCGCCATCACGACCAAAATCGGGAAGGATGATCAACGTAGTCGAGTCCTTATATTCGGGATGCGACTGAATCGTCTGCCAAAGCTCCGCGCACAAGCGGTCGGCACGTTGGATGCCGTCCAGGTACAACGAATAGGCTCCGGAATGTGCAACATCAATATCATGCAGCGTAAGAAAGAGAAGGGTTGGCGCCATCTGGTTCATCAGCCGGCGTGCAATGTACACCGAGAGCTCGTCTGGGCTGGTCAGGTTCCGCGCATGCTGAACGAAGTCGGAAACAGAAAGTTTGAACGTGGTCGCCAACTGGGTCAGGTTGAGTTCCGAATCCTTCTCGGAGATAGACAGGCTGTGAGCAGGTGACTCATAACTGTCTCTGAGCAGATGGCCGTAGTCGCTGATCTCGGTTTGTGCGTGCCCGGTAACAGCTGATGCCAACAAATACTTCGGCAGAATTACGCCAGCTCCAAAGTTGGGTCCGTAGAGTGAGTTGGCGCTTGCACCGATACGTTGGAACCCATTGCTCGGGGCGATAATCCAGCAGTCCTGGCTGGGTCGCGCCAGTTGTTTGCGATAGTACTCGAACATCGTCGGCGTAGCGGGCGGTTGCGGGACGAAGTTGTTGAAGGTCTCGTAGGCCCCCGTTGCAATGCTGGCCGTTGCGACGTAATGCCCAAGGATGCCGCGGTTCACCACTTGCGTGAAGAACGTGCCTTGCGGCAAGAGTTCATTCAGTAGATGAGGAATGTTGCGCTGGCCCTCAATCGCGAAGGTTTCGTCGTCTCGCGCGCCGCCCCCGAATGTAACTACTACAACTTTCGGTCGCTTCGATGCACCAGCCAAGGCTCTTAACGGAGACGACACGCTGAACCACGTTGCTGCCGCTCCCAACCCGGCAACATTGCGCAAGAAGTCGCGACGTCTAGAGCCGACGGACAGGGCGGAATCAAAAACTCTGGATGACATATCGTTACCGCAGACGAGCGCTTCTGTGGACAATCTTACCTTTGCGCCTCTTCGAATGATAAGATCCGAATTCAAAGACACTCTATGACTACTCGTCGTACTTACGGCTTAGCGGTGATTGGCCTCGCAATGGCAACGGTGGCACTGCATGCACAACTGAATGACAAGCGCGGCAACGCTCCGGGCAATGTTCCGCAACTGAGTTACATGATTCATCGGCTGGGAACGGATCACTCCGAAGGGATCACAGTGATCGACGTTAACAGTGACGGCAATCCGGATTTACTCAGCGGTGCCTACTGGTATGAGAATCCAGGTCCGAAAGGAGGCGAGTGGAAGCAGCATCAGTATCGAAAGGTTGAGATCGTCAACGAAGAGTTCGTCTCTGACTGCGGCGAATGGGCGGTCGACGTAAACCATGATGGTGCTCCAGACGTGGTGACCACAGGCTGGATGACGGATGGTTTGCTCTGGTATGAGAATCCTAAGAGAACGGGCGTGATGTGGAAGCAGCACTTCATCACGCATACGGTCGAGACTGAAGGCGGGTGGATGGCCGATTTGAATGGTGACGGCAAACCCGATCTGGCGTTGGCGCACTATGGTCGGTCGGGCATGATCTGGGTGGACTTTGCCGGAAATGAACCCAAGGTGCATCACGTGGGCGGACATGATGAAGACGGCCATGGCGTCGGTATGGCGGATATCGATAAAGACGGCAAAGTAGATCTTTTAACGCCGCATGGCTGGTTTCGGAACATTGATGCCAATAATGACAAGTGGGAGTGGCATGGAGATTGGAAGCTAGACGAGACCGGGTTCCCCATCATTGGCTACGACGTGAACGGTGACGGCAAGACCGATTTGATCTACGGGCGCGGCCACAGTTACGGCCTATATTGGCTTGAGCAGAAAGGTACGCCCGAGCACCGCGAGTGGGTGAAACACGTCATCGATGAATCGTACTCGCAGGTCCACGTGCTAGATCTCGTCGATTTGAATGGTGACGGAAAGTTAGAGCTTCTGGCGGGCAAGCGTAACCGTGGGCACTCAGGCAACGATCCTGGATCATACGATCCACTGGCCATTTACTACTACACGATCGACACGACGAAGGGCGAGTTTACCCGATATCCGATATCTTTGGGCGGCACGGCAGGCGCAGGCACGCAATTCATCGTGCAAGATCTGGATGGGGATGGTGACCTGGACATTGCGACCGCCGGGAAGACCGGTGTGCATTTGTTTGAAAACCTGGCCATCGACAAAATTTCAAAGGCTCAGCGCGAGAAGCAGCTGTTTATGGTGCGCGAAGGGTGGCCCCAACCAGGAGAAGGCGAAGTTGTGAAATGGGCCCACTAAGGCCCGATCACTCCGAGATGCTGTATCGGCCGCTCGGCAACACTGGGCTGTCAGTCTCGATTCTGGGTTTTGGCGCATCGCCCTTAGGTAATGTGTTCGGTGACATCGACCAAGCGCAGGCCGACCGAGCCGTTCATTTTGCAATCGGTAAAGGCATCAACTTCTTCGATGTGTCTCCGTATTACGGGTTGACTCTGGCCGAGTCACGTCTGGGTCAAGCACTAGGCGCCAAACGCAAAGACGTAATCCTCGCGACCAAATGCGGTCGTTATGGTGCGCAAGAATTCAACTTCTCGGCTCCACGAATCAAGGCCGGTTTTGAAGAGTCGCTCCAACGCTTGCAGACCGACTACGTTGACCTTCTGCAGGCACATGACATCGAGTTCGGCAATCGTCAGCAGATTATCGAAGAGACGGTTCCGGCAATGCGTGAACTGCAACGGGCGGGGAAGGCTCGCTTTGTCGGCATCACTGGCTATCAGTTGCAGATGTTGACTAGTGTGGCCGAGGCTGTATCTGTCGATACCGTGCTGTCGTACTGTCGCTACAACTTGCTCATTGATGACATGGACAGCGTTCTAAGCGGCTTCGCTAAACAGAATCAACTCGGATTGATAAACGCCTCGCCATTGCACATGGGAATTTTGACGGAGCAAGGCGCACCATCGTGGCATCCAGCTCCCGAAGCGGTTCGGTCAGCAGGAACGCAAATCGCTAAGCTCTGCCGGTCACGAGGTGTTGAGCCTACACAGGTTGCGCTGAAATATTGCTTTGATCACCCTTACGTTTCGACAACACTTGTTGGCATGTTGTCGGAGCAACAAGTGGCAAGTAACCTGGCGGCGCTTGATCTTTCTCTCGACCCGGAGCTAATGGCAGAGATCGCGAAGATCGCTGCTCCAGTGAAGAACATGGTATGGCTTTCGGGGCTGCCCGAGAACGCGGATTATCAGACAGCCTCAGCCTAATTTAGGTTGCTATGACGGGTCTCGTATTTCGAACTCGGGACCCAACAAATGCGAAGTACGCCAGGAACAAGTAGGCTGCCCCGGGAACGATCATTGCTTGCGCCATGCTGTGCAGCAATTCTGCCGCCGATCCCATCAGGAGTGGTAACACCGCGCCGCCAATGATGGCCATGATGATAACCGACCCGCCAACCTTTGTATTCGGGCCTAGCTCTTTCACTCCAAGAGCGAAGATGGTCGGGAACATCATTGACATGAAGAAGCTGGTGACAAGGAGAGCGCCGAGGCCGATCCAGCCCGGAAACAGGATAGCGATCCCGACCAGCCCCACGTTGATCAGGCTGTAGATGCCCATCAGTCGACCAGGCGCAATATACCGCATCATATAAGTAGCAGCAAAGCGTCCCAAAGCGAATGCGCCCAGCGTGCCGATGAGGAAGTTAGCTGCGGTCTTCTCGGGTTGTTGTGTATAGTCCTGGACATATTGGATGAAGAAGCTCCAGGTTCCAACTTGCGCACCGACGTAGAGGAACTGAGCCAGGACAGCCTGCAGGAAGTGCGGATACTTCAAGAGGTCCGCGATGCGGCCCCGGTCTTCGTGCCCGGTCGCGTCCAGTTGCTCGCCAACATGCGGGAACTTTGTGCGAGCCATCAGTGCCGCCCAAAGGAACACGATCGCTCCTAAAACCAGGTAAGGCATAATGACGCGAGTTGTTTCGCCGTGCAGGTACGCGTCATAGGTGTTGGCTGCTTTCATAGAGGCTACCTGAGCGACGCTGAGTTCCACGCCGGAAAAGATAAAGATCTTCCCAATTAGCACGCCCGAGATGGAGCCGAGTGGGTTAAAGGCCTGTGCGAAATTCAAACGCTGCTCGGATGTAATTGGATCGCCAAGTTGGGCAATAAAGGAATTCGAGCCAGTCTCAAGAAACGCGAGTCCACTGGCAATAACAAAAAGCGCAAACAGGAAGAAGTTGTACTGGGCAATCTTGGCCGCCGGCAGGAACAACAGTGTTCCAATACCGTATAGCGCTAGCCCTGTAACCAATCCCCATTTGTAGCCGTACTTTCGCATGATGAGCGCGGCAGGGACTGCAAACAGAAAGTAGCCGAGGTAAAACGCGGACTGCACTAGACCGGCCTTAAACCGCGTAAGCTCAAACGATTTGATGAACTGCCGAATCAAGACATCGTTGAGGTTGTTTGCAATACCCCATAAGAAGAACAACGCTACGACCAACACGATTGGGAGCAGGCTGATGCCTGAAAACATCTTGTGGGTTGAGCGCTCTTCGGCAGAAAGCGGAGCAGTGCGGATGGGAGTATTAATCATGAGGCTAACTCGCTATTCTATGCAGACTCGATGACCAAATTTGCGTACTGTGTGGTATCGCCAGTACGAATGAGGCCGATCGCGTGCGGGACGCGCTTCTTCAATTCGACGTGCGGCTCAAATGTGACGGGCACAGATCCCAAGACGGATTGCAAAGCCGCGAGCCCCTCGAGACCGTTTGACAACTTGAACTCATCAGCTGCAAATGCGCGGCCTATTGCGAAATTCGGAGCCAGCGCGCGCAGTACGTCAAGAACAGTCGGAATGTTATCGACCAGCGATATGTCGATCGTCTCTATCTCGGGCCAAAACGGAAAGCCGCGGTCGGAGATGACCAGAGTATTGGTATGGCGGACGCGACTGATAAGCGAGTTAATGGCGGGATTGAGAATGCCGGTTTTGAGCATGACGTTCGAGCTTTAGCAACACTATATAAGAGGCAACTAGCGGATGTAAAAGAGGCTCAGGCGTGGCAGTCCGGTCCGCTCAAGCAAAGCATTTTCGAGATACCGTTTCTCTAACATCGCCAACTGATCAGCAGTCATCTTCGAGCGGTACGGCTTCAACTCGGCGTTCAATGACTCACGCATGGCAAATATGTCATCGTCGCTTTGCTGGGTGCGAGCCAGCGCAATCGTTCGTTCTTCCATGGCCGTCAAGCGAAGTTCCAACTCCTCCAGATTGGGCGGCTGCTGCTCACATAGCTGGGCCAGCTGCTCAAGCGAGTTGACGATTTCGTCAAAGCCAATGCGCTCTCGTTCGCGTATCTGTGCGGCAGCACGCCTTAAGTGGTCGATGACGTCAGTTGGGGCGAATGGAGCATTGCCTGTGGCCTTCGATGAGCCATTCGTTTCATCGGGCAGTCTTTTTGCTGCCTCCAGAATCGCTTGCGTGCAATAGGCGATCGAGTTTACTTGCTGGTTCTTCACCCGACGCGCACGACGTTTTTCGAACGCGTCATCGATACCCTGAAGCACGGCTCGCAGCGGTACGCCCGAACTCTTCCAACCCTCAATCAGCGCCCAATCGAGGGGCGATAAAAGGAACACGCTCGAACCGCGAGCTTTCTGGAAATGCTCTTCAATTTCAGTGAAGTAGTTGAAGTAATTAATCGGCCAATCGTCCTCTTCTTGCGATTCCTCCATGCAGTGCTTCTTACATTTCCGGCCGAATACCGCCGGCCGCTACTCGCTCAACCGAGCCACCGTCGTACCGAACCAGCAAGAACCCGCTTGGGTCCAATCCGGCTGTGGTGCCGTGTCGACCCGTCTCTTCGATGACCACACGGCGGTGCTGAGCATAGCTCGATGCTTCGCTGAAAGCCGTCGTGATGTCTTGCGGGCTGTTGATCAATCGAAGCAAGAGGTCATCAACTGACTCGAGCATTGCCGCGAGTAAGGCTTCTCGGCTCACATTGCGTCCTAACTCGATCGCTAGGGAAGTAGCCGGAGTTCGCAGCCCATTTGGGAAGTGGCTCTGATTTGTGTTTACGCCGATGCCGGCCACAATGGCGCCCTCCGCAAAGTGGGCGATCACTCCGGCTGTTTTTCGTTCTCGGATCAACACATCATTAGGCCACCGCAAGTCAGCCAGTATGCCGGTCACCTCAGAGATCGCATCACGAGTGGCTAAGCCCAGAGCTAACATTAACAACGGCAGTTGCTCAGTTGCTAAATCCAGCTTCAGAACGATAGAACAGTAGACGCCTGAATCCTTCTCGGAATGCCAGGTGCGCCCCAGTCTACCCACCCCCGCTTGTTGTTCGTCTGCAATAACTACCGTGCCGTGAGGAGCGCCACCTGCTACCAAGGTGGCTGCTTCGGTCATGGTCGATCCGAGAATCGGGAGGTAATGGAACTCGTTAGATGGCCGGAGCGCCTTCAGTTGTGCAACATCGAGCGGCATTCTTACACGTCCGATTCAATGCGATCGAGTTCCAGCCGGAAGCTGATGTCAGCCGCAGTCGCGGAATGCGTAATCGCTCCGCAGGAAATGAAGTCTGGTCCAGCTTCGGCATACGCTCGAATGGTCTCTAAAGTAACGTTGCCCGATAACTCCACTGATGCTCTGCCGGCAATATGGCGTATCCACTCGGTCGCCTCGGCCGGACTGAGGTTATCGAGCAGCAATCTTTTTGCACCACTTGCCAAAGCTTCGTCTAACTCCTGCCGCGTTCGAACTTCAATCTCGACAGGACCTCCGAATGTGCTGGCTCGACGGAGAGCTTCGGTCACTCCGCCGGCGGCCGTAATATGGTTGTTCTTGATCAGCACAGCATCGAAGAGTCCCATGCGATGATTCACTGCACCACCGGCCAACGCTGCCGATTTTTCCAACCGTCGAAGCCCCGGGGTGGTCTTTCTTGTGTCGAGCAGTCGCACTCCGGTTCCGTCGATTGCATCGACATAGCGCCGGGTTAGAGTTGCGATGCCGCTCAACCGCTGCAGCAGATTCAGTGCTGTGCGCTCGCACTCTAACAGCAGTCTCGCCGGACCTGTCACAACAGCTAATACTGTTCCGGGCGAGGCCTGTGTGCCGCTCTCGACTTTGAGCTCGACTGCACCGCCGCCGCCCTGCAGTTCATAAACGAGGGGCAGTAACTCCACGCCAGCAACGATCATCTGCTGCTTGGCCAGGACGCTACCGGATGCAGTCAGTTCTGGGGCAACTGTCAGAGTTGACGTGATATCACCAGTTCCAATGTCCTCGGCCAGCGCTCGCCTGATCACATCCCTGACTTCGGGATGAGTGACATCGAAAGTCACGCTCCGAGTCCTTCGATCTGTTTTCGGAGCTTTGCGATTTGAGCTTCGTACTCGGCCCGCTTTTCGCGCATGCCAGCCACAATTTTTTCCGGGGCCTTGGCTAAGAATGCCTCGTTTCCAAGTTGTTGATCGAGGCGCGCGACAAGGCCTTCAAACGTTGTGATCTCCTTCCCAATCCGAATCCTATTTTCCGGGCTTATTGCGCCGTTCTTGTTCTGCGTTGCAGCTTCGATCAGAACGTCGAAGTTTTTTGCGGAACGCATGATGCCGCTGTCCGGTAAGGCTTCTGAACTGCGCGTCAGCTGAACGCGAGTCATGGTTCCGATCACGCCAAGAGTGTCCTCAGAGAACATAGTCGCAGCATTAAACTCTCGAATATGAAGCCGGGCAGGGAAGACGCTCTTAGTGTCCAACTTGTAATCGGCGCGTAGTTCACGAACCGCTGTGACGACCTCGGTCAGGAATTCAAATGACCGACCAGCGTCGTCAGGTGCAGGTAGGTCGAGCGTCTCAGGATACTGAGCGAGCGAAATCGACTTTGGATTCGTGGCATCACCTGACTCACCTTTGAGGCGGTGCCACAGTTCTTCTGTGATGAAAGGCATCAACGGATGCAACAGTCGCAACATTGCTTCATACACCCGCAGAACTACGACCCAATCGGCCGTCACGCCGGACTGCTCAGTGAAGCGTTGCTTCTTCACTTCTAGATACCAGTCGCAAAAGTCGTGCCAGACGAAGTCCCACGAAGCTTGTGTCGCCTCGTGATAGCGGTGTTGCCCGAGGGCCGCATTCGTAATGCCCATCGTGCGGCGCAGTCGTTCCAGAATCCACTCGTCTTCGATCTGCAACGTTACCGGCAAAGTGCTGTGCTTGACTTGCGCCCATTCGACGCCTGACCGCTCCATGTTGAGGAACAACCATCGCGACGCATTCCAAAGCTTGTTTGCAAAGCCTCGTCCGGAATCGAGCCGATCTTCCTGGAGCGCGATGTCCGCGCCGGGTGCAACGGAAATCAGAAGCGCTATACGGCATGCATCTGTACCGTAGCGCTCCATGATGTCGAGCGGATCAACCACGTTGCCCTTCGTCTTGGACATCTTTTGACCTTCGGCGTCCCGCACCAGGCCATGCATATGTACTTGCCTAAACGGCACCTGGCCTGTCAGCTCTAATCCGAGCATCATCATTCGCGACACCCATAGATAAAGGATGTCGAAGCCGGTGATCAACAGTGTGGTTGGATAGAACGTCTTCAGATCGTCAGTTTCGTCCGGCCATCCTAGCGTTGAAAATGGCCAGAGTCCGGAACTGAACCATGTGTCGAGCACGTCGGTATCTTGAACCAGTTCCGTCGAATGACAATGAGGACAAACAGCGGGCGTCTCTCGCGCGACAGTAATCTGCTCACAATTGCGGCAGTGCCACGCGGGTATACGATGTCCCCACCATAGCTGCCGCGAGATGCACCAATCGCGAATGTTGGCCATCCATTGGAAGAACACAGCTTCACGATCATCTGGAACAAATTGGATTTGGCCTGAATTGACCGCTTCTACAGCGCGATCGGCCAAGCCGCGCATGCGCATGAACCACTGCTTAGAGACTAGCGGCTCGATGATAGTTTTACATCGGTCACACTTTGAGACGCTGAGCGTGTAAGGCTCGGTCTTGACAAGTTCGCCCGACGCTTCTAGTGCGGCCACGATACGCTTACGCGCTTCAAAGCGGTCCAACTCGGCGTAAGCGGCACCGGCCTCTCCGGTCATGCGAGCGTCCTCGCCGATGACCTTGATGATTGGCAGTCCGTGGCGCTTACCTGCTTCAAAGTCATTCGGATCGTGCGCCGGCGTAATCTTGACTGCGCCCGTGCCGAACTTCGGGTCAACCATGGTATCCGCGACAATTGGAATCTCTCTTCCGACTAGGGGAAGGCGAGCCATCTTGCCGATGAGTGCCCGGTATCGCTCATCGTCCGGATGAACTGCAACGGCAGTGTCGCCCAGCATCGTTTCAGGCCGTGTCGTGGCGACGACGAGCGACTGATCGGAATCAATGACGGAGTAACGTATGTACCAGAGTGACCCTTCGACCGACTCGTGAATGGTTTCGATATCCGAGATGGCGGTGGCACATCGAGGGCACCAGTTGACCATGTACTCGCCGCGATAGATGAGGCCCTTTTCCCAGAGCCGGACGAAAGTCTCGCGCACGGCCCGGGACAGCCGAGCATCCATGGTGAAGCGTTCGCGAGACCAGTCCACACTGGCGCCCTCGCGCCTCATTTGCAAACTGATTCGGCCGCCGTACTGTTCCTTCCATTGCCAGACTCGGCGCTCAAAATCTTCGCGCCCTAGCTGACGGCGAGTCACTCCTTCTTTTGCCAGTTGCTTCTCAACAACCATCTGCGTGGCAATGCCCGCATGATCGGTGCCCGGCACCCAGAGCGTGCGCTCCCCCTTCATGCGGTGCCAGCGTACGGCGACATCCATGACGGTGTGCTCGAGCATGTGCCCGATGTGCAGCGATCCTGTGACGTTGGGCGGAGGAATAACGAGCGAAAAAATTGCTTGTGATTTGTTTGTGGCGGGTTGGTGGCTGGCGCCATCCACAGGCTCAATTGCCGGGACGTGATAGAGGCCGGAGTCAATCCACCACTGAGCCCAATGCGGCTCAAACCGCTGCGGCTCGTACACCTTCTCAAGTTGCATGGGAAACCCTCAGCGTAGCATCCGAAAACACCCCTTATGGACGGGTTGTCGCTCGGCGTTTACTGATTTGACACGCTGGTTGACCCCTGTGCTTTAATGGGGATGTCGCCTGGGCATCACAGAGCTAGGCATGCGTGCTGTGACATGCAAACGGTCCTCGGTAGCTCAACGGTAGAGCATTCGGCTGTTAACCGAAGGGTTGTAGGTTCGAATCCTACCCGGGGAGCCAAATCCCACTTGGCCGGTATGGACACAAGTGTAGCGGGCGTTGCGTGCCGATTAAGTCTGCCGCCGGCGAAGCGTAGAGCTGGATAGGTTCTCCGTTTCTCTCAATCTTCGAATACTAAATTGGGCGGGATCCGACCCGTATCGCGCAGAGCCTGCCATAGATGATCATCAAGGAATTTAGCCGCGGTTCGGGGTTCCTTGTTGCCTTGCATGTCAGTAACCTTCGCTTCTTTGTCGGCGTGCGGGACGGCCTGCTTCTGGGCCATTGCGGCGGATTCGGGCTCCGATGGTGGGATAGCTGCTTCTGATTTGAGCCTGTCTCGTTCGATTTTGGCAGCGTATTCCAGACCGGCGAGGCGGATGCGTTCTGCGGAGTGGTGCTCTCGGACACGGGTGCTGCGGTACTTTTCAAGATCGGAAAAACAGCGGTTGAAGCTTCGTTCGGCGGCGGTGCGATAACGCATGAAGTTGGTGAGATTGCGATGGTCTTTGTCGGTCCAGTCGATGGGCGATTTCTCGGCCAACGAAAATTCGAACTCGCTGCAACGGCGTTGATTGCGTAGCATGAACCAGTGCGCTTTGACGACGTTCAGGACCAGGGTGAGCGGGGCGAAGCTGCCGGGGTTGTAGTCGGTAAACCAACCTTCCTTTATTTGTTCGTATTCTTCCGGATCTTCGCCGGGCAAGATGAGGGTGTTTGAGCAACAGCCGTGTGAGCGACCATTTTGGCTAGAGCGGGCTTTGCCTTCGTCGGTCTTGGGACCGCCGCCGCGTTTCAGTTGAGCCGGAGTCGCGGGTTCGAGATGGAAATCGTCTTCGAGTTTGGTGTGATTCGCCGTAGGAGACAAGAGAGTTTCGCCTTTCTCGTCTGCGAGCGTAAACGAGCGGCGAGATCAGCGGAATGAAAAAAGCTATGTAAGTGATTGGAAGAGAACGGAAGAAAAAGGTCGGGATTTTGTGAACGTGCCGGCGAGGAGGGCAAATTACGAAACGAACTGGAGGGGGCGGTTTATGAGGATGCCCGCTACTACCGACTACCGTTTTGTGTCGACGGACTTTCCTGCATATTCCAAGACGCGGTCCGCGGTGGCCGTCACGTCTTCGCCCACGCCGTGGCCCGAACCGACAAAGACCACGTGGAATCTTCGATTGCGCAGCATGCCGGGGAACTCGCCTTTGCGGTCACCGACGGTCAGCGTCTCGGCCTGGTCGTTCCAGTGCAGTGGGATAGTCGCATACACGCCCTTCTCATAGGCGTACCCGTCACCTTCGTCCTCATAGAGCGTAAAGTCCGCATCGTGACCTGGGTATACGCGTACTTCCAGCGGATCAGCCGGCTTTTCTGCAGCGTATTGAATCGGGTCCCATTGGAACAATAGAGCCGGCCTTCACGTACAGCGGCAATCGGCCGATGGGCGCCGCTGCTTCTACTGTTCGGCCACCCGGCTCGTTTGAGCCTGTCCAAAAGTCGGTCCAGGTTCCGGCAGGCATGTACACGCGCCGACTGGTTGCGCCAGGTTCAGTGACCGGGTTGACCATCAGCGAAGGCCCAAAGAAGAATTGATCGCCAATGTTCTGGGCGCGATCATCTTCGCGATAGTCCATCACAAGCGGTCGCATCAGCGTGTACGCCTCGGACGTTGTTTTCCAGGCGAGCGAGTAAATGTAGGGTAGCAATCTATAACGCAGCCGGTCGAAGCTGGTCAAGATGGCCTGTGCTTCCGGGCCGTACGACCAGAGCTCGTTCTCATCCGGCGTTCTTGTTCCGTGCACGCGGAAGATGGGACAGAAGGTGCCGTACTGAAACCAGCGAATAAACAGCTCGCGGTACTTCGGATCTCGCGGCTTCCCGATGAAGAAGCCGCCGATATCCGTTGTCCAGTAAGGCACACCCGAGAGCGAGAAATTCAATCCTGCGGGGATCTGCCGCTTGTACGTCTCGAAGTCGGATAGAACGTCGCCCGACCACGCTGCCACTGAGTTTCTCTGAATTCCTGCAAAGGCGGATCGTGACAGGATGAACACGCGTTTCTGATCTGAGGCCGCGCGCTGTCCTTCGTAGACGCCCGCCGTGGTCATCAATGGATAGAGGTTTGCATATCTTGCGCCGCTGCCGATGGCTAGCTTCTTATCGAGCATCACATTCTCTTCACGACCTTCTGTTTCGGGTTCAGTCGTGTCCATCCACCAGGCATCGGCTCCGATCCGAAATAGCGCGTCGTTGATCAACTTCCAGTAGTATTTGCGCGCCTCGGGATTGGTAGCGTCGTAGACGGCTGCGCCTTTCGGATGAAAGCCCTCAACCTTGGTCCGGTCAATGAAGTAGCCTCGCTTGTCCATCTCGCTGTAAGTATCGGAACCAGGATCAAAGAACGGCCATACCGACATCATCAGGTGGATGTTGTCTCGGTGCAGCTGAGTAATCATGGTTGCTGGATCCGGATATTTGCTGTTGAACTTGAACTCGCCTGTGCGAGTCCACCAGAACCAGTCCTGGACGATGTTGTCGATCGGAAGTTTCTCATCGCGGTATCGTTTCGCGATGCTCAGCAGTTGTTGTTGCGAAGTGTATTTGTTCTTGCTTTGCCAGAAGCCGTAAGCCCATTTCCCGAACATGGGCGCAGTCCCGGTGAGCGTGCGGTAATCGGCAATCAGACGGTCGAAATCAGGCCCATAGAAGAAGTAGTAGTCGATCGTATCCGCTACCTGTGAGCTCAAGAACAGGTAGTGCGCCATCCGATTGTTGAACTTACTAACAGACGAGTTATTCCAGAACAGTCCGTAACCCTTGCTCGACAGAAAGAATGGTATGGCGATTTCAGTATTCTCTTGCGATAAGTCGATGGAGGTACCGCGATAATTCCAGACGCCGGCTTGATGCTGGCCT
This sequence comes from Bryobacteraceae bacterium, assembly GCA_965214005.1. Taxonomy (GTDB): domain Bacteria; phylum Acidobacteriota; class Terriglobia; order Bryobacterales; family Bryobacteraceae; genus Bog-105. The sequence continues at coordinate 3,789,031 of CBDCAQ010000014.1, read as the reverse complement.
AACCCGTACAGCGCTTCCTCTGATCCGTAAATCTTGATGACATCTTCCGCGTGATAGGTCTGCTCGCCATTCATTGAGGCCGGCTTCATCAGCTTAGGACCTTCGACAAGTAAGTTCTGCCCATCTGGCCTGTTATAAGTGATAACGCCGTCTTTGTGGCTGATCTTAACTTGTACTCGGCCAGCGTTTACTACGGTGTCCTTGCCCGCATCCTGCATGGTCCAAGTGACAGGCGTCCAGCTCGTCTTTGTTACAACGTACTGCTGCCCATTCGGGATGTATTCGGTAGGCGAGTACACAACATGAACGATCGAATCGGTGCAGACTTGGATCTTTAACAAACCGTGCTGCATTGTGAACAGCACACCGTCAGATTGCTTTTCTGCCTTTACGACGCCGTTATCGGAGATCCACTGCGCCGCGCCGGACTCTGCCAGCATCAGCACCGAACACATCACTAGAACAGTTGTTCTCAGCACGTTCTAGTTCTATAACAGCTGTTCTGAAAAATCACCCCGCAATTCGCTTAGTCTTTAATGCAGCTAATAACCGGTCGACCTGCTCTGTCCGCTCCAAAGCTGCCAATTGCTGATCGGCACTCGGGCCCCCAGCTAAAGCGAGGCCGTACCCCATCGCTTCGCCTTCCATTACCTTCGCGCGAACGCGATCGAGGGCTGCGTCGTGATCGGATCCATTAACAGTTGAGCCGGAAGTCTGCGCCGAAAGCCTAGCTCGCCGGTGCTGTGCCAGCAGTAACTCACCTTTCGCTTTCGTTTCCGTCATCTTCTGTTCCAACTGATGGAGAGCATCCCGCAACGACCGGACCTGGTGCGATTGGTCGGCCATTTGTTCGCCGAAGTTTCGGGCTGCCTCCTCATACGTGAGCGATCGTTCCAGCGCCACGCGCGCAAGATCCTCTTGATCCTTGTTGAAGGCAAGTTCGGCTTTGCGGACCCAGTCCTGCTGATTAGTCAAGTTCTCCTGCTGTTTCTTCTCGAGTAGATGCTGATGCGCAATTGCGATTGCCACTTGCGTCTTAACTTGCATGTACTGGTTCTGCATGTCCAAGAGAAGCTGTTTCAGCAGCTTCTCCGGATTCTCGGCCCGGTCGACTAAATCGTTAATGTTCGCCTTGATTAGCGTTGTAACTCGCTCTAACAGTGCCATAACTTGTTACTCCTTACTTCACGTTCACGCCTTGGCCTCATGACTTTTCTCATGACTTAACGGCGCCGTTCCCTATAGGGCCATCCGACTTACGACCCGACTTATCACCGATGTTCTTGATGTTCCCCAAGAGGTCCGACATCTGCATTCCCGACAAAGTCTCGAAAAGCACTGGTATCTGTGCCGCCATTTTGGTCATATCGCCGGCAATCTTGTTCATCCCGGTCGAATTGCCCTCGCCTGCCGAGACGATCGTGATCTTGTCGACGTTTGCGAGCGGCGCGGACATCGCTCTTACAATTTCCGGCATACCGGTAATCAGCTTGTCGACGACGGCCGCCTGGTTCCACTCCAGATATGCCTCAGCCTTGACGTTCATGGACTTGGCTTCGGCCTCGCCCTTTAGCTGGATGACCTCAGCATCGGCCTGACCCTGCAATCTTGTGGCAGCCGCAACACCTTCTGCCTCGATGGTGGTCTTGCGACGAAAAGCCTCGGCCAGCATCTCGATTCGTTTCTGCTCAATCTCTGCGCCTTTCAAAACGGTCGCGATGAGCTCGCGTTCATGACGCAGGATTTCGGCATCCTGTACCTTGATCTCCTGCTCTTTCTCAACCTGGCGAATTTTCACGGCCTCGGCTACAACCTGTTGCTGCATCATGTTGGCCTGGATGTCGTAGGCTTTGTCAGCCTGCGCTTGCTGCCGCTTGATCGTCTCGATGTACTGTGCTTTGCGGATTTCGAGGTCTCGCTGAGCCTCCGCCTGAGCGGCTAACGACAATGCCTCAGCGAGCACGCGCTCTTGGTCAGCCTGCGATTTAGCAACCGCAGCAGCCCGCAAGGCTTCAGCCCGCTTGATGGCAGTATCGCGCTCCGCCTCTGCTGATGCAATCTCGGCGTCACGCTTGATTCGGGCGACGTCGGGTCGTCCCATATTGGTGATGTACTCGTTCTTGTCGCGGACTTCCTTGATGGTGAACGACACTACTTCCAAGCCCATCTTGGTCATGTCGCCGGCGCAGGTGGCCCGCATCTGATCGCCTACCATTTCAGGTTCTTTAACAATCTGTTCGACGGTCAACTGTCCGATGATGCCGCGTAGATGACCCTCCATCACTAGTCGGATCAGGCCTTCTCGCTCGTCGTCAGTCTTTGTCAGAAACTGTTCAGCGGCCGTCTGAATGGACTCCGGATCACTCTTTACCTTGATTTGCGCGACTGCTTCAACCGTAACCGCCACACCTTGGCGCGTATATAGGTCCTGCTGCGGCGCAACATCAAATGACATTAGCTGCAAGGACAGTTGTCGGGCATTCTCGACCAGCGGGAAAATTACTGTACCTTTACCCTTGATGATTCGCATCCCGCGCATTCCATACACAATCAGCGCTTCGTGCGGGCCCGCTTTCCGGTATAACGTCGCCATCACCATCATCAGCGCTAACAAAGTCAATACCAGCACAGATGCAATTATCAAAATCTCGCGTGACATAAAACGATTTGCCTCCCCAGGCTTACATCCCGACTTACTACTGCAGTTCCTTCTTGACCGACTTACTATAGTTGCCAGTTACGTCGACCTCAGTCATTTCAGACCAGGTCCGTACGTAACCGACGCCTTTCTCATATCTCGTCACAATTACCTCTTCGCCGATTCCTATTGCCCGGCCATCATCGCTGCGGGCGCAAAGCGCTCGACGAGCTCCATCGCGTATATGAATAACTTCGCCGATGCCGTCTGGCCGGATAGGGCTCGAGACTCGGCCTAGGACGCCGACCATGTCATAGTCGGCTGGGTCAAGCGGCTGCTCGCGCGAAGACAACGCGTGCAGAAACCAGGCCAGCGCCGTCGCTCCAAGTAGCCCAGAGACTCCGGCCAGAACCAGTTCCAGCCAGAGCTGGAGCCCGGTATGTCGGACCAGCAAATATCCAACACCACCGAACCAGGCCAGGAAAATCGCCGCGCAACTCGGGTTGATCAGGTCCGCGAGGAACCCGCCAAAGCCGCCGTGATGCGAATGTGTGTGGGTTCCGGCATGGCCGTGCGCGTGCAGCCCTATTTTGGGGACATGTAAGTGCAGGCCGCCCAGTATCAGCGCTGCTGCCGTCCACAACACGCCCACAGTTAAGCACAATAAGTAAATGTCTTGCCAACTCATAAGCACCTCACCCCTGTTGCGGCCCGTCGACCGTCGCCCCCTCGCGCGGCCGCAGAACCTCCCATAACCGATCTACTAACTCCGGCGTCTCCAGCACCGCCCTGAGTAGAAGCAGACAATCTCGCGACCTTTCGTGCCGGGCTATCTCGAGCAGCGCTTCAGACATGTCAACATCGCGCCGGAACCGCTCTGCGCCTTGGATCAGCCACAGGTCCAGCTTGTCCTCGAGCCGAGCCACGTCACTCACGAGCTCCGTTTCGTACCCCTCGGGATCGTCCACCAAATAGCCTGGATGAACCCGAAAAAATTTGGCAAGCAGAAGGCGCGTAGTGTTTGTCAGGTGCGGGCGACGACCACTCTCAATTTGCGATAGATATGGCTGACTGATAGTCTTACCGTGTTCCTCGGCAATCGCCGACACGACTTCCTTTTGGGTCATATCACGGCTGAGACCGCGCAAATGACCTTCCACGAGTCGTAAGTACTTTATTTTTTCTGCTACCGTCAACGCTTGGTTCGCCTGCTCCCGGTCGCTTCGAAGTAGCCAATAGCGATCTGCTAATTGAATATCACGGATTGCTATTTATTGCAAGAGGAACCTTTTCACTTTGAGTCAATGGTCCCCGACTTAGACGGTAAGAAACTTCGGGAACCATTCGAGTGTATAGCCGTCGAGAGAGACGGCGTGGGTTGCAACTGAGACGGGAGACAGAAAGAGGCAGACATGAGAGCAACCAAGTTCAGCGTTAGGGCAAAGTCACTCGCGGGGGTCGTTAGCCTAGTTCTTTTCGGCATAACGCCCTCGGCCTCAGCCCAAACAGCAATGCCCGAAGAACACGATCCGAGCCGCATCGAGGGCTCGTACATCGTTAAGGAAGGACGGCCAATCGGAAATACGATCCTGCAGTTGCAACAAGCGTTGCTTGTGCCCATAAACTACGAAGAAGTTCCTTACGAAAGCGACGCAGAATTACGACACTTCGAACAGGACACGATATTTGGACGCAAGACGTTTCGGGTTCCTAAGAGCAGCACTGAGTTCACGGGCACTCTGTCCGCAGCTGATTCAAGCCCATATCTAGCGCTTCACACCATGTTTGTGCAGTTTAGGCAGGCAGGACTGCCTGGAGCTGACGACTATAAGATCGTGGAGCATGACGGCTACCTCGATGTTTTTCCGGCGCAAGTCTTGGCCGTTAACGGTTTGAAACGCCCCGTCACTCCGGTGATGAAGAATCCAATCACTTTTCCAGAAAGCGAAAGGCTTGCTGACGAGACCATAGACCTCCTGGTAAGTGAAATTGCGAAAGCGTCAGGTAAGAAGGTCGCAGTAACGTTGGATCCGTTTGTAAGGATGCCGCCCATGGTCCGGCTTGGAGCGAGCTCAGAGCTTCCGAGCGAAGTTCTTGCTAAACTCGCGCGGAGCATAGGCGTCACGCTTTCGTATCAATGCTTATACGACGCCTCGGACCTGAAATACTATGTCAACATCTACCCTGTAGTGGCGAAGATCTCCGGCAACCTGTATAAGACAGGGCGCCGGGAGAACAGCCGAAGCAGCGCAATCCCAACGTCTTTTTCACGAAGGATGCGAAATAGGTCGCACACTTTTCGAAAGCTTACACTCTGCCTTGTATGCTGGGGCCAGTGCTCGACAGATCATTTAACTCCGTTGGGATCTGCCTTCTACTAGCTCTTGCAGCCGCTCCGCTCCAGGCCCAGCTGGTTGTGAAACTGTCGCCGGAGACGGTGTCGCAGTTCGACCAATATGCCAAGACCGTCGAATCCGAACTGGCTGAACGCTGGAGCAACAAAGCGTCAGACAGTAAAAAGCCCTTCCTGACGCTTGACGCCGACCCAAGCCACAGGGACAAGTTGCTTGCGGGCCAGATAGAAATTCAGCCCGTCAGCGGTACGAATCCGATTTCGATCAAAGACGGACTTATTCACGATTGGGTTGGCGCGGTTTTCATTCCCGAGACCACAGTCAGCTCGGTGATAGCCATTCTTAAGGACTTCGACCACCATGCCGAGATCTACCCTGAAGTGACTCAATCCAAGGTGATCAGCCGTAGCGGTCCTACCGTGACCGGCTTCTGGCGTCTGGAACAAAAGGGAGGTCTGGTGCCGATCAAGCTCGACGTTACTGAAGAGGCGACATACCAGCAGATAACGCCTGAGCGATGGAAAGGCACCACTTACGCGCGTAATATTATCGAGACCGACACGACTCCATTTGGGCGCGGCAAACAGTTCCCGCTCGGGCAGGGACATGGCTATTTATGGCGTTTTTACGCTTACTGGAGTATTCAGTCGCAGAATAATGGCGTCCTGGCCGAGTGCCGGAGTCTTTCGCTATCTCGTGACGTCCCGCCTGCGTTGAGCTGGGCCATTGCACCTTACGTTGAAAAGCAGCCGCGCGAAGCTTTGAACTCGACTTTAGCCAACACTCGAAAGGCTGCTCGCGCGCACAGCGTTGTTGCAGCGGGATTTTGATTTTGCGCCAAATGCTTGTAACCTGACAAGTTGCCCTTACGCCCTCATATTGGTTCCTGCGGGAAGCGTTCGGCGACTGACTGCGAATGCTTGTCGAACAGGACGTAATCGAAAGTGCCCGAAACGGAGATAGTGCTGCATTCAACTCCATTGTGGTTGCCTATCGCAAGCGCATCCTGGGTACCATCTCCCGTCTTATTGGCCGCCCCGAGGACGTCGAGGACGTTGCACAGGAGGTTTTTGTCCGGTTGTACTACTCTTTGGAACAGCTCCGGACTCCTGAGGTCTTTGAGCCGTGGCTTTATCGGCTTACGATTAACGCGTCGTATGATTATCTTCGCCGAGCGCGGCGACGCAACGAGTCACGAATGGCCGATCTGTCAGAGCGTCAAGTCGTTATGGCCGATTCGCTCGCGGGCGGGAAGCAGCTTCAGGACGACCAGCAGAAGAGCCGTGTTCGAGAGCTTATGCAAGCTCTCTTTCTGCATGTATCGGAAGAGGATCAGCTTCTGCTGACACTAAAAGAAGTAGAAGGTTTGTCACTGAAGGAATTGGAAAAGATTTACGATGTCAACGAAAATGCGTTGAAGGTGCGCCTGTTTCGCGCACGTCAGCGAGTCTTGAAGGCATATCAGGCTGCTGTGGCCGATGGTAAATTGTAGTGAGCTTACCGGTGACGGCGTGATTGAACGTAGTAGATGACGGCGAGTGATAGGGAATGACAGAAGATGATGAACCCCAACGATGACGAACTGAATGATGAAGGGCTGACCGGCCTCTTTGCGGCGTATCGTGAATCTTGCCCCAGCTTGGAAGCGAGCGTCAACTTTCAGCCGGCTCTGTGGAAAAGGATTGAGGACGGCCGGGGATTCGTATTTCTCTTCCAGAAGTTCGCAAGGTCATTCGTGACCGCGTCGGCTGCCATCTGTCTTTTGCTGATAGGTTTGAACTTGATTCCTGATCACACAAATCTTCTAAAGATCTCGACCTACGCGGACGCTCTCGCTGCCGACAACACGCCCGAGAGGACCTTTTACAAAGAGGCGATTAACAGCATTCCGCCAGCCGAAAAGATATTCGAGCAGCAACGGTAACTTTTTTCGGTGGTCGACGTTTTTCTAGCAGAGACTGTTGACACCACGTAAAGCGGAACCGGTCCACGACACGATGTCTAACGCGACGATGAACGAAGGACATATTCGAGTGCAGAACAAGAGCGTGGCGGCTCTGTCCGCGCTCCTTTTGTTTTTATTTGGCATCGCCGTGGGTGTCCTGGCGCACCGTTATTACGCATCCACGGTGGTTAGCGCAACAACTTCCGACGATTGGCGCAAGACGTACATCGCCGAGATGCGGTCGAAGCTTGCACTTACGCCGAATCAGGTCAACCATCTTCAGGTCATTCTTGATCAAACGAAGGCTAAGTACCATGCAGTCCGGGATGTCTCCCGGCCGGCTATGACAGAAGTTCGTGATGAGCAGATTCGCCGTGTCCGTCAGCTTCTCACTCCTAAACAGGTGGCCATCTACGATCAACTTCTTGCTCAGCGTGAGAAGACGCAGAAAGAGCAGGATGATCGTGATCGCGCCAAGGAACAGAAGGACGTAGCGGATCACGTCGCAAGACTTCATGGCGAGCAACCGTAAGTGCTCCCTTTAAGGCTGTATCAATTTTTCACTAACACGGCGTTCTGATTATCAGCCCCATAGACGGTGTCGAAGAATTTCTTAACTTTCGGCGTACCGGCTGGCAGGAAGAGTAACTGTTTCAGTGCGTAACTCTTCGTCCATGACCAACTGTCCAGGTTCTTGACGATAGGCTACCGTAAATTGGGCAAAGGCGGTTTTGGTGGTGAGAGGACTCGGCATCTCATCAATCGTGAAGCCATCCGGCAACTTCATCGCAACATGCTTTCGATACACTTTGCCGTTTAGAATGATCGGTTCTTTGCGTTCCTTGACGGCCGGAAAACGATTCGCCATCGGCTCGACTACAGCCACATTGAACACAAGCATCCGGCTTTGCATGGACTGCGCGTAGTGATCGGAGGAGACCTTCAGGCTTGTCGTGAATCGGTTCTGGTCATAGGCATCGTGCGTATTCACGTCAGAGACTGAAACACCCTTTACGTAATAGCTTAAGTAGTTTTCCATCGCTGATTTGTATTGTTCAGGCGTGCCTTCAGCCAAGCCCCGCTCTCTCCGTGCCGTTTGCCCTGTAGATTCAGAAGCGACCGATGCCTTGATGCTGCCCGCTGCATCGAGAGAAGCTTCAACTGTTTGCGTCAGAAGGTTAGCATCGGGCGTAAGAACCGGAATCCGAACTAAGTCACCACGAGCGCCTGCACATATCAACGCGTAACTATCTTGTAAGTAGTAAGGCAGATCTCCCATTGGCGTCTTGTTATCGGTAGGATCGAAGAGAAGCACTCGGCCAACAGGGCTTTCGAAGGCGGTGGGTGTCTTGGTGGCCGGACTGATCTGTACGGCTAAGATCATGTGGTTGAATTGCGACGGCGAAGGCCACTCTTTCTTGACGAACGTTCGGTCGCCCGAGAAAATAATAACCCAGTAAGAAGGGATACCCGCCGATTTCAACAATGCTCGCATCAGATTCGCTTTGTCTTTGCAATCTCCGTATTGCTTGGCAAAGACTTGCGGAGCAGGGTGGGGCCGGGCTCCACCGTAGTTCGACAGATCCATCGCAATCTCGACATACCGGAACTTCTGGACATAGTGCCCGATTGCTCGAACCTTGTCATAGTCAGACGCAAGCCCTGCTGTTAGTTCACGTACTTTCGCAGCCATTTCAGGAGTCACTTCACCCTGCGGTTCGGCGAGCTTCGTATAAAATCGCGATACATCGCTCCAAGCTTTGAAGCACGGAAGATCAGCCATATCGGTGGGCGGCTTGAAGTCCACGGCAAGCAGAGCCGCTGTTCCGTATAAGTGGGGTGCATACTCTTCACGCTCACCGAACGGAAGATTCTTCAGCACCCAAGTCGATGTGTTGCCGTCCACGATGGGCTGTATTGGTTCATGGTTCAAAAGCCTGCCAGTCACTGTCCAGCCGGTCGGTACTGTAATCGAGTAGCGCGATTCTACTGCCGGCAAGTTACTCTGAAATGCAAAACTATCCTGCGCTTCAGTCGCCTGCTGCTGGATATCCGACTCGTAGACGAAAACTGATCCGAGTTCCGCATTGTTCGCTCTGATCCGGCGAAGGCGATAGTCGTTATAAAGCTCGTCGCTGTATGCGCCTAAATCTTCGACATTATTCTTCTCGTATGTTTTAACCAACCCGCCCGGAGCAACGAGCCAAGCTCGCAAATCCTTCACCTGACGTCCCCCGCGTTCGTAGGCTTCCACCACTTCGGCATCGTGCTTACCTTCATGAGTCAGGACCTTGATCGCCCGTCGTGTAAGTGTGTCTACCATTCCGGTTGAATCGACGGTGACTTTTTGCTCGTACAGCAAGACAGCCGCCGGTACTCGACCCGAGTAAGTTGGAGTCGCCCGAGTGGCCACTTCAGTGACCCAAGAAGGCGCTTCTTTCTCTTTCGGCTTTGACCAACCCGGCCAAACGCCAACCAACACCACAACTGACGTAACGAAGATTTTGCGCACTTGAAATCGCCTACTGGTTGGCTGAAGCCGTCTCGGTTGTCTTGAGAGTCAGCATATGGTTATCTGCCTCGTGTATCGTGTCAAAGACTTTCTTCAAGGCCGGGTATACCTTCTGATCGAACATCAGCATTTGCTTATCGCCAAAAGTAAGATGGCGATCGTAGATAAGTTGGTTGTTCGTCTTATCCATTGCGATGTGGACCGCGTAGACACATGTAGGCGGCATATTTACACCACTCGGGGCATCCGCGTGATCTAGTTCGAAGCCGACGGGTACCTTCAATCTGATATTGTCCACCTCTGACCAGGGAAACTCGAAGTAGATGTGGTTATACCGAGTGCTCTCCGAAAATCGGCTGCCTACCCCGGCAGAAAAGTAATCAGGCTGTACAAATAAGCGCTTTCCCGTGCGTTGAGCGAAGTTACGGACCACAATGTGATAGACGATGCTGACTGGTTTCGAAGCGTCGGGAGATGCTGTAAACTTGGTTCCACTAGCTGTGAAGTCCGCAAAACGTTGTTTCAGTTCTTCGTTTAATCGTTCCTCGCGCTGCTCATCATTGGTGTAGCGATTGCGTTCGCGCCACATGCTGGCGAAGTTGCCGGACAGTAGTTCCCGAACTTTGCCCTCCAGCGTTCCGTCTTCCGATATCGAAAGCGTTCCCATCCGATTGATCGCGCTTTGAGAAGCCGAAAGCATTGGTGTCTGAACCATCTCGGGGTTCTTACTATCGATCAGCGCGTATACGCCTTGCTCTTGCCACCGGAGCTGGCCGCCGGGGACAGCAGGATTGGTCACGTCATAGAACTGCCACTTGTTGCCTACGTTGACGGCGATATCAAACGCATTCAAAAAGAACCTGGATTGCATCGCGGGCGAGAACAAAAATGTAGAGCGTTCGGACAAATCAGCCCGGTGTGCTTCGAATCCCGCGGCTTCGGCCAAACCCAGAAAGGCGTAATTGATGTCGGTCGATGTACCTTGCTTTCGCCGAACAGTATCGACGGAGCTCTTACAAGATCAATGGGTTACTTTGTATAATTACTCAGCCCTCTTAGCTAGGCTTGGAATCGCGGTGGCTTGGCCTTGAAGCCAATCTCCCAAACGCGGTTACAGGAGGTTGGCGGGTGACACCAAATCGCCGACGGCGAATGCAGCTGGTCTCGGTATCTTAAGCCGAAGTGGGGTCGGTCGTAATTGCATTCGAGTCGGAAGAGTGCCGCCCTGCTCTCGTTCAAAGAGATTGCAGAACCAGCTCACATTCAATACTTGTCTCACATTTTCCCACTGAAGCTCTCCGCGCGCCCGTTCTGCCGTGGGCGTCAGCTGAATGTGTAGCAGGTCGATGTGCCATTCGAGCCACCATGCTTCAAAGTGGCGGCTGGCGAACTCCGGCCCGCTATCAGACCGAATCCGCTTCGGCATGTCGCGTTCCTGGAGTCGTGCTTCAGAACGCGCGTCTGTTGGAACGCTTTTGGCTACTATGGCATAATTGCCTTATGCCTAACGCGCTAAGGCCTAATGCTGGGATGCCTCCAGGAACCTTGCCAATGCTCATATTGCATGTGCTTCAGTCTGGCGCTCTGCATGGATACGCAGTCGCGCAACGCATCCACGTTCTTTCAAGCGAGGTGCTGACCGTAGAGGAGGGTTTGCTCTATCCGACCCTACAGAAAATGTTGCTCAAAGGATGGGTCACCGCCAAGTGGGGGACTTCAGAGACGAACCGCAAGGTTCGCTTCTATCAATTGACTAGAGCCGGCCGTGAACAGCTCAAAAGCGAGTTGTCGGGATTCGACCGCGTTACTCAGGCCATTCTTGACGTCCTCCGTACTGCCTGAAAGGATCTACCTCGATGAACGAGTTCTTCCGCCGCTTATTTTACTTATCCAACCGCCGCCGCTTAGACCGGGAACTGGAGAGTGACATGCAATTCCATCGTGAAATGGCTGCACATGAAGGTCGCAACAACTTCGGCCACATCCTGCGACTCCGCGAAGAGGCGCGGGAGGCATGGGGATGGACCTGGGTCGACCGTCTTGGACAGGACCTACGATACGGCATTCGCGTCATGGCCCGGTCTCCCGGTTTCACATTGGTAGCCGTAGTGATTTTGGCAATCGGTATTGGTGTCAACGTGGCCGCCTTCAGCCTGTTCGACATGGTAGCTCTGGAGCCGCTGCCGGTTCCTCATCCAGAGAGACTCCTCCGCCTGGAACGAAGATCGCCAAATTCCTACACGAGCGAGATGGCATATCCATCGTTTCTGTTCTATCGTGACCACGCGAGAACGCTATCAACTGCAATGGCGGTGTTAGGAGTTCCGCCCATGCAGATTGAGGGCGACCTGCAAGCCACAAGCACTTCGTTCGTGACGGCCAATTACTTCTCTGAATTAGGCACTCGGGCACCGTATGGCCGCATGCTGAATGCCAGCCTTGACGATTCGTCCGGTTCCCCGCCAGTGATGGTGATCAGTTACGGACTCTGGCAACGCCGATTCGCCGGGGACCCAATGGTGATTGGCCGCACAATTCATCTCAACAAAGAACCGGTGACGATCGTAGGCGTAACGCCCTATTCATCGGCCACCCTTGGAGGACAACGCCCAGATATTTGGCTGCCTATTGCGCAGCAGCCCTACTTTATTCAAGGCAGCAAACTATTGAATGACTTCGACTCTTCAAGTGTGCGTATGTGGGGCCGGTTGGCTCCCGGCGCAACCGCGAAGGCAGCCGAACAAGAGTTGCGAGTGTTGACAGACGAACTGCGGCGGCAGCACCCAACCGCCGTTTGGGACAACGAATTCATTCAGAGTTCGCCAGGCGGTCACATGCAGGTGATGCAGCCTGAGATGTACCAGGTGGCCGCAATGGTCAGCGTGCTCACTTTGTTAATTCTGGCAGTTGCCTGCGGGAACCTGGGAGCTCTGATGCTGGCCCGGGCAGTGCAGCGCGAACGCGAATTCGGAATCCGGATGGCGATCGGCGCAAATACTGCGCGCGTATTACGCCAATTGTGCACGGAAAGCATGCTGCTCGCCACCCTGGGAGCGATTACCGGACTAATGCTAGCCTGCGCTGTTTTAAAAATCGCGCTCACTCAGTTTGACGCGCCAAAGTGGCTCACCCCCGCCCCCGATTTGCGAGTTCTGCTCTTCACCGCAGCCATCACTTTTCTGGCCACCATATCTTTCGGACTCACCCCCGCGCTTCAGATAGCGCGTCAGCGGCAGCAGAAGACAACGGCGCGGCACATTTTAGTGGGTGCCCAGGTGGCGGGCAGTTGCATCCTATTGATTGTGGCATCTTTGCTGGTTCGCGCCACCCATCACGCGCTTTACACGGATCCCGGTTTTGGATATGAGCGGCTGGTCTCAATTGATGCTCAGCTTGGCCAGCACGGTTACAGCGTTGGCGCCGCTAAGGCCTATCTTGATCAGATGCAGGTACGGCTGTTCGGCGTGTCCGGTGTTCGATCCGTTTCGCTGGTACTGCTTCCTCCCCTGGGACATGTGGTATCGCGCGGGAATCGCGAGGTGAACGGCGAATCCGTCATGCTTTTTCCAAATTGGGTGAGCCCGGAGTTCTTTCAGACCATGCAGATTCCCATGCTGCTGGGCCGAACATTTCAACAAGGCGAGAAGAATGTCGTGATTGTCAGCGACTCTTTTGCTCGCAGACAATGGCCAGGCCAAAATCCTTTGGGGAAGCTGGTGGGCGATGGAAACGTGAAGGACACAGTGGTTGGCGTCGCCGGCGATGCCCACATGAACGCGTTGAGCAACGACGATGCAGTTGAACAGTATTGGCCGGCCCAACAAGACCAGCTGCCGGGAATGGTCGTCATGGTTCGAATGGCTGGACAGGCGGAAGGTTTACCACCGGCCGCCAAGTCCATAAGCGAAAACCTCGATCCGAAACTGTTTCCTGAGATTCGTCGGATAAAGGCGCTATATGCGGATAACGTGCGGAGCATCGAGATGGTGGCTGGCGCGGTAACACTAATCGGGGTAGTGGCGATGGTTCTTGCAGGAGTGGGCCTGCTAGGTCTGGTGAGTTTTACGGTCTCGCAGAAAGCAAAGGAAATTGCAATCCGTACGGCATTAGGAGCCAGCCCTAGGCAGGTACTTAAAGCGCTTCTCCGCCAGTTCTCCTGGCCCGTTGGTCTCGGGCTGCTGATAGGCACGGCCATTGCTTCTGCTTCATCGCAAGTACTTCGACAGGCACTCTACGGCATCAGCAACCTCGATCCCATCGCTTACGCCGTAGCAATCGGATTCCTGTTGGCAACCCTGGCTGCTGCAACGCTGCTGCCCGCCCGGCGCGCCTTACAGTTGAACCTGTCCAAGGCACTCCACTACGACTAAGGGCGAAGCATAGCAGTAGCTGTTTTAAATGGGTTTTTGCATGGATCCATGTTAAAAAATCTCGATCTCTTTAAAGGCTCGAATATTAGATCCGCCCTCGTCCGCGCAAGCAAGTTCGGTGTCAAGCCGAATCGTGATAGATCGTTCCAAGAAATGTTGAATCGTTCCCATAAAGCGTAAACCTTGCAGTCAGTAGACCTTTGGCTGATCTGTTTGATGAGCGTACGATCACATGACAAATCTTCCAGGGACTGGGTACTCACAATCCCATTGCCAATAAAGGCCAACACCAACTAATCGAACTTCCTCAGCCAGATATCCCGCACAGAGATCTTGCACGGCTGGCTTTCAATCTCGAAGCCAATGAGTCCCGGTTGATTATTGACTGAGTCATTATTGTCATCGATGAAGACCGCCATCAGTTGGCCATTCATGATGTGCATCATTACCCCGCTGCGCGCAACGATTTCATAGTCGTTCCATTCATTGATCTTCACGTATCCGCCGAGCGCCTGTTTGTCTCCGATATTGGCAATCAGACGGTTTGTCTGTCCGGGCAAGGCCTGTGTGACCTGACCTCGATAAGCAAGTATGCCCTGCATCGTGTTTTCGGAGTACCACTGGCCTGTGTACGCGGCCGACTGTGCGCTGACTGGAAACCAGAAATCTGCCTGCGGGCCGGTCATCATAAACTTCAGATCATACGGGGGCTGGCCGACCGGCTGCGGCCGTGTCCAAGGGATGCCGGTGACGCTTCGATACTGAATCCCACCACCGCCGCCTTTCTCAATCTTCATCTGTAGCTTTAGATCAAAGTCACGTGTTTTTTCGCCGCGATAGACAACGTAGTTGTTGCCTTTGGGCTTGCCCTCCAGCGTTTCGCCGACCATAACCCCAGCCTCAACACGCCAGATGCTAGGGTCTGCGTCCCACCCTGCGAAACTCTTCCCATCAAAAATCTGCTTGTAACCTGTGTGCTCCTCAATGTCATAGGGAGCCGGGTCGCGAAACTTCGGCATACCAGGAAGCTTGTCGCCGTGTGGACCAGACGCGGCCGGTCCTGCAGGTGGCGACTCCAGCGCCAGCGGCACGGATTGAGCGATAAGCGCGATAGGCACCGCCACCAAACAAAGTCCAAGCGCTGATGCGGTCAAGAACAAACAACGGAAGAAGGCCGTTCCAAAGGGCGAGCGCATAGAAATATCCATAGTCAATTTATCCAAACGTCTTAGCCTCGACACTTGGTCCCATGCGTAGTCGCTCATTCCACTTCTGGGTGTCTATGCCCTTTACGAGCAGCCACAAACACGTCGATAACTCGCCAAGGAAGGCAGGCAGCAGAATGCCTGGGAATATCTTTTCCGCCAATGAGGGGGCAAGAAGCTGCGCAAAGCTGTTGATCAGATAGCACAACCCGGCAATCGCTTGCAAAATGCCCAAGCTTTTTGGAAAGTAGCCCGATCTAAATATCAGATACCCGAGAACCAGGCAACTAACTCCGAAAAATATGAGGCCGATCCCAAAGCCGTATTCATGCAGCACCAGAAAAAGAGCCCCTAAACCCTGTAGCTGATGTGGTTCGAACTCCTTTAAATGATCACTACCTCCCAGCAGAAGCAGCACCATAACAAGATTCAGCTTGTCCGCGCACAGGATGGCGGTCTGCAGCAAACTAAAAATTCCGGCGAGCAAAGAAAGATCTTTGCTCACTGGTCTAAGTAGCACGTACAAGATCAGCGTGAGAGGTACATCGCAAACATGCATGAATAGGTCCCCGGCAATACTGCTGCGAAATAACAGCCCTGAAGCCATGATGTTACAGGCTGTTGCTGTAGGATCGGCTGCCACAAGGAGACGGCCTCTCACGACTTCCCCATAGAGTTCCGCAACGATGATGATCAGATACAGAACGCCGCCAAATCCGGGCATACATTTGGGGTGAAGAGCCCCTGTTCAGCAGCGGATTCCGCATAGTTCCCCTAAGTTCCTTTGTGTTCTGCTGAGAAGCGCTTTTCGATCTCGGCCCACTGATCCAGCCCGAGAATACGCTCATAGTAGTCCATTCTCACAGTCTCTTCTTTCGGTGAGGCTTTGCCTTGCGTGAGGTCCGTCAAAGCGCGTTCTAGGGCTCGTACAACACGAAACAGGAGCGTTGTCGGGTACAAAATCATAGAAAACCCGACTCTGCCCAACTCCTTTGGGGTCAGCCAAGGCGTCTCGTCGTCTCCCTCGAACATGTTTGTCATCTGAGGCGTTCCCTTGAATGCCTTGCCGATCTGTTCGATTTCCTTCTCACTCTTCGGCGCTTCAACATAGAGGCCGTCAGCTCCCGCCTTTAAGTACGCCTCGCCTCGTCGTAGAGCATTGTCCAGCCCTTCAGGATCCCGCGCGTCCGTTCTGGCCACCAGAAACAGCCCGTTCTCATCCGTGCGAGCCGCAACAGCAGCCTTGATCTTTCCAATCATGACTTCCGCAGGAACTACACTCTTTCCAGCCATGTGCCCGCACCGTTTCGGCGCAACCTGGTCTTCCAAAAAGATCGCGCCTACGCCCATCGACTCGTACCGTTGCACCGTGTACGTCACGTTCTTAACATCCCCGTAACCGTCGTCGACGTCGACGAGCACAGGAAGCGAGCACGCCGCCAGAATGTCGCGGACTCCGCTAGCTTGTTCAGCAAACCGAGTCAAGTCGATATCCGGGAAGCCATGACGTGCACCGGTGAGCGCGAACCCGCCAATCTGGTATGCAGAGAAGCCAGCTCGTTCGATGAGCTTTGCCGTCAAAGCGTCATGGGCCGCAGGCAATTGAACAGGCGCATGCTGTTTGAGCAATTCCTTCCACGTGGGTCGATCAGTTTTGTTGGAGAACACGCCACTATTGTCATCCGTGCCATGTAGACGTCCTAACCTCTTGAACTTTCAGCCAAATCCAAGCTGAAGCAAACCTCGGCCGAAAGTGTCTATGCTCTGGAGAACTGATATGAAAGCAGTGCGACTACATGCATACGGCGACGTTGACCAGTTGCGATACGAAGATGTTCCAATGCCCGAACCAGGACTCAACGAAGTGCTGCTTAAGGTCGTAGCCACGAGTATTAATCCCATCGACTGGAAGATACGGAGCGGCGCAGCGAAAGACAGAATGCCGGTGACCTTCCCAGCGATCTTGGGACGCGACGTGGCGGGAGAAGTAATCAAGGCAGGCGCGAACGTCAGGACCTTGAAGCCCGGGCAGAACGTGATGGGCCTGGTCACGGGTAGCTACTCCGAGTACATGACGGCGCGGGCGGACGACCTTACGGTTATTCCTGACGGTCTCAAAGTGGACGAATCCGCCGCCCTGCCGCTCGTCGTAACGACTGGTGCACAACTGATTCAGCACATCCGGCTTAAGCAAGGAGACCTGGTACTGGTAACCGGAGCGTTGGGAAGTGTGGGTCGTGCGGCGGTATATCTAGCCAAGATGCAAGGCGCGCGGGTCATCGCCGGAGTCAAGACCAAGCAGAAAGAAGAGGCTAATTCACTGGCTGCAGATCAGGTTGTGGGGATTGACGATTCCAATGAAATAGCCGAACTTCCGGAACTAGACGCAATAGCAGATACAGTCGATCACGATGTCATCGGAAAGCTGATTCCGAAATTGAAATCAGGCGGTGTGCTCGGATCGGTGCTGGGAAGACCCAAAGAAGCTGAGGGAAAAGATTTTCGGGTCGAAGCCTTTATGGCAACGCCCGACGCTTCACTCCTGCGCCAAATGGCTGACGCCGTTCGGGACGGAATGCTGGTCATTCCCATCGCCAGAAAGATGAAGCTCAGCGAAGCAGGCCAGGCGCAGACACTCGGCGAAAAAGGTTCAGTTGGCGGAAAAATTCTGCTGATTCCTTGATGCCGTATCCTTGCAAATCCTCTGGCTCCGATAAACCTGGTTGATACAGTATCAGCAGTTCTCAGGAGGCAGCAATTGAGAGTAAATCTACGGGCGGCGTCCAGGCTGTTAGTCCTGACATCGGCTCTCGCACTGTCCGCGTTTGCATCTGACGTAACCGGAAAGTGGAAAGCAAAGTTTGACACGCAGATTGGCGAACAGAACTACACGTACGAGTTCAAAGCCGACGGCGAGAAGTTGACCGGCAAAGCCATTTCAGGGAGTGGATCGTCTG
This sequence comes from Bryobacteraceae bacterium, assembly GCA_965214005.1. Lineage (GTDB taxonomy): Bacteria > Acidobacteriota > Terriglobia > Bryobacterales > Bryobacteraceae > Bog-105. The sequence continues at coordinate 3,771,050 of CBDCAQ010000014.1, read as the reverse complement.
ACATTCAGGACGGCAAGATCCAGGGCGACGAAATCTCGTTTGTCGAGATCTTCACATATGACGGCAATCCAATTCGCATCGAGTACAAAGGCAAGATTTCGGGAGACGAGATTAAGTTCACTCGACAGGTGGCCGAGTATGCGACAGAAGAAATAATCGCAAAACGCGAAAAGTAGACGCTGTTCCGACGCTTTCACAGTGACGCCGGATGTCCATCGACCTGGCTAAAAATTCTACTTCGTGCGCGTGAAAGTCGTATGCAGCGTTGCCGTAGAATCGCCGCCCACCCATAGATCGAATGCCGACGCATCTTCCACCCAACTATGCGTCGCAGCATTCCAATATCGAAAGTCGGCAGATTTCAGCGTAAACGTGACAGTCGTTTTCGCGTGCGGCGCGAGCGCCACCCGTTCGAAACCCTTCAGTTCCCGGATCGGGCGCGAGGCGCTTCCATACTGCTGGTGGATGTAAAGCTCGGCAACCTCATCGGCGGCAACGGAACCGGTGTTCTCCAGTTCGACGGAAGCATGAACCGGCCCACCCACTTTGCTGTCGCTTTCGGCCATTTTCAGATTTGAATATTCAAACGTGCTGTAGCTTAGGCCGTAGCCAAAGGCGTAAAGCGGAGTGCTCGCTTCGTTCCAATAACGTTCGCCCTGTTTACTGGCATCCTGAGTCAGGTTATGAGCATAATTAATCGGAACTTGGCCAACATTCCGCGGCCAGCTCAACGGGAGTTTCCCCCCCGGAACAGCGTCCCCGACAAGTAGATTGGCGACAGCTGTTCCGCCCTGTGTACCCGGATACCAAGCCTCGAGAATCGCCGGTACGTGCGAAGCCGCCCACGTGATATTCAGTGGACGGCCATTGATCAGGACCAGCACCACCGGTTTGCCCATCGCCGTGACTGCTTCGAGAAGCTTCTCCTGGTCGCCCGGCAAATCCAATGAGGAACGGGACGCCGCTTCCCCGCTCATGTCCTGTGCCTCCCCCAACGCTAGAATCGTGAGATCAGCCGAACGCGCCAGTTTCAGAGCCTTATCGAATTCGGCGCGAGCTTGCGCGTCGGTCCACTTTTCGAGCTTCGGCTCATGTAAAATCTGGTCGAAGAACGAAGCGAACAGCCGCGAGATCTGAACCCCCGGCGCATACTTAATATGAACCGGACCTCCGAGCTTTTCGCGTAGACCGTCCAGCATCGTAATCGCTTCTTGACGGTCCTCCTCAAAGGCCCACGAACCGATCGTGTCATGTTTGCCGTTGGCCAGCGGACCGATCACCGCAATGTTCTTGTAAGCGGAGCGCCGAAGCGGCAGAAGGTGCCCCTCGTTGCGGAGCAGGACCGCAGAACGCTCAGCGGCTTTGCGAGCTTCTACACGGTGCGCAGCATCGTTGAGAACCTGTTGCGAATGGGCAATATCAACGTAGGGGTGTTCGAACAGGCCGAGCTGAATCTTCGCCTCAAGAATCGGCTTCACCATCGCGTCCACCTGCACCATTGTGATTTGGCCCGCTTGTAATGCTTTAGGTAGAGTCGCGTACGCGGTTTCATCAATGGCCATCTCCATGTTCACGCCCGCGTCGAACGCACGCAGGGCCGCATCAGCCGGGTCTTTCGCGTACCCGTGGTTCTGGAGACTTTTCACCGCATTCGCGTCCGAGACCACTAACCCCTGGAACTTCCATTCGTCCCGCAGTACGTCTTTTAGAAGCCAACGATTCCCCGTGGCCGGTACGTCATTCAGATCCATGTACGCACTCATGACGGAGCCGACTCCCGCTTCGACTGCCGCGTGAAACGGCTGTAGATATAAGTTGTAAAGCTGGGAATCGGAAATGTACGACGCGTCATAATCGCGGCCACCTTCCGCAGCGCCATAGCCGGCAAAGTGTTTTGCGCAGGCGAGCACGTGATCTGCCGTGCCGATCTGTGATCCCTGAAACCCGCGTACCTGAGCGCGTGCGATAGCCGACCCAAGATAAGGGTCTTCACCGGCACCCTCCATAATGCGACCCCAGCGCGGATCACGAGCGATGTCGAGCATCGGCGCGAAAACCCACTCGATGCCAACAGAACGGGCCTCGGCGGCCGCGATCGTCTGCGCCCGTTCCACCTGCGCCGGATCCCACGAGGCCGCCATAGCCAGTGGAATGGGAAAGATCGTACGGAATCCGTGAATCACATCGAAGCCGAAGATCAGTGGAATGTGAAGGCGCGTATTGTCCACAGCAAGATGCTGCAAGCGATTAATCTCCACCGCATCCGTAACGAAGAGCAGAGAGCCCACAAGCCCTTGCTTAACTTGGTCGTCCATTGCCGGCGAGGCACCAAAGCGGAAGAACTGATTTAGTTGCCCCAGTTTCTCGTCGGCCGTCATCTGCTGCAAAAGGACCTCCGCACGCGCCGAAGTTGCGGGCGTAAAGATCTCCGGCCCCGTCTGCTGACTTACAGCATCAGTTTCGTTTGCTTGCCCGCCCTTGAGCAATCCGCTCAGGACGAATCCGAGACACATGACTCCTAACACGTGACGGACGAGCGATTGATACATATGTGACTTCACAGGTGACCGTAGCTAGTCTACAGCCGGGCTATTTAGCCCGCCTCCGCGAACGGCACGCCTCCAATTTTGTGTCCGACCAGCGGATCCGCACTCTCCTTGCATCCATGCTTTCACGAGCGTACGATCTATTCCAGGCTGAGTGAAAGCCCAATCGGAACCGGTGGTGATTACGGCAACTCCGTAAATTGGCTGCTGCCAAAGTAAGGAAGTGAATCCCGGCCAATGGGATGAATTGAGGAACGTAGCCCAGAAGTTCAGACAGAATCTTGTGAGCGGCGATGCTCAACCGGCGCTCATTCGCGTCATTCAGATGGAACTGATCGTCATTGGAGCGCCGCAGGCGTCCAAAATCGGCGAACAGATCGCAACAATGGAAAAACGGCCGATTCGAGAGGACAAGGATCCCGCTATCTCCCGCTTCTTGCCCATGGCTGATGACATTTTAAAGGCCATCGGCGAAGACAAGGCAGCTGACGTAACCTTGTTCCTGGGGCAATTGAAAAGCAATATCGGTGCAGAGCGGCTGGTGCATTCGCGCCAGGTAATGGCCAAGATGCCCCAAGATGCCAAGGACAGGGCCATTCTCGACTTACAAAGTAATCTCGAGGACGCGCTTTTCAAGAACGATACGGCCCGAGCGGTCGCGTTCGCCACGCAGATGCAAGCGATGATTAGCGAATTGGTTTCAAAGCATCAATTCGTTAACGAGTATGCATTCAATCACTATATGGTGAATGATGCGCTTGGCCGGGCCGCCTTCCTGAGAGGGGATTATCAAAGGGCCAGCGACTATTTGCAAAAAGCTGCCGAAATTCCGCCCGGCATCAACGGCATAGTGCGACTCGATGACTTCGGTCCGAATCTCTGGCTCGCCGAACAACTCGTCCGGGTTGGGAAATACGATGTCGTTGTAAAGTTCCTTCAAGCGTGTAAAGAGGGCATCTGGCGCAATGAAAATGACAAAGCTGATCCTTGGATCGCGGCCCTCCAGAACGGAAAGCCTTCCGACCTCACACCAAATTCCGATGCTGGCTATGGGTATTTAGAGCAGTAATGCATTTGGAGATTACGGCGAGCCGGCGTCGAGAGCGTTACCTTCTTCGCTCGTTCACAGCCTTTCAAAAATAAGTTGACGATGGCATGTGCATTATCTGCAATCAGTTACAGGCGCGTGCGCTTTGATTCGTCCTCACCTCCATCACGTAGCCTGCTAGCGTCAAACCGGATTTCTATACCATCCGGAGGTTCCCGTGACCCGCACCGAACGCCGCGCCCTAGAACGCAAAGGCATCAAAGAGGCTAACCGAATCGCAAAACGAGCCGGAATCGATTGTGTACTGAAGAGCACAATCCACGCTTCGGAGTCAGAACTGGAAGACGACAGCTTGTCGGAGTCTGCCGAGAGCTCGCCCGAGCTGGTCAGCTTTCCGCCCAAGTCCGCCACTCCTGCCCAGCACACCGCCAATCAGCAGAATGCCCAGCATTCGACGGGCCCCCGCACCATAGAAGGCAAAGCCAAGTCGTCCTGCAACAGTTCCACTCACGGTCTCTGCGGCACTCGCTTCCGGTTATTGCATTTCGAATCGCAGGAAGAGTACGATGAGCTCGAAGCCGGTCTGATGGCCGAGCATGGAGCCACCACGCTCACGGAAACTCTGCTGGTTCGCAAAATGGCCCAGTCCTGGTGGCTCCGCGAGCGTGCCCCAGTTCTTCATAGATACACTTTTGCCCGATGAAACCGGGAAGGCCTTCCTCGACGACGTGCCGCTTTACTGCCGCTACCAAGCCCAACACGACCGAGCCTTCCACAAAGCTCTGAACGACCTACTCAAAATCCGAGCCGAACGCCGCCGCGAAGAGGCCACCCGTGACAAAGCCGAAAAGGCTGAACTTATATTTGCCCAGAAAGCCGAGTACAGTAGCCTGCGCGCTCAAGTCCTGCGCATGAAGCTCAAGAATCAAGCGCCTTCGAAAAAGCCACCAACAGAAGCCACTCCCGAAATTGGGTTCGTTTCGCAATGCGCTTCCCACGCCATCAACCACCCCGAAAACTCACCCGCAACGGCCTTTTGGAGCGACCCGAACCAGTACACTAGCTAAGGAATGGCAGAAAACAAAAAGGTACTGATTACAGGGGCTGGCGGGTTAATTGGCTCGGCATGTACAACCCTCCTCATTGAGCAGGGTTGGCAAGTGGTCGGGGTCGACAACAACATGCGGCAGCAGTTTTTTGGGCCACAAGGGTCTACCAGCGCCGTCGTTGCGGACCTGCTCAATCGATATCCCTCTGCGTACCGTCACGAACCGCTCGACATCCGGGACCGTCAGGCTGTACGAGATCTCTTCGAACGCGAGCGCCCCGGGTTCATCATCCATGCCGCCGCCCAGCCTTCGCATGATAAAGCTGCGTCCATCCCTTACGATGACTTCGATGTAAATGCGCTGGGAACCATGAACGTTCTGGTGGCCGTACGAGATTTCTGCAAAGATTCGCCGCTCTGTTTCACCAGCACCAACAAAGTCTATGGCGACCGTCCCAATTACCTGCCGCTAGTCGAGAAAGAGAAGCGCTGGGACTACAAAGAGATCGATTCGATCGACGAGAATATGTCCATCGACCATTGCCTACACTCCATCTTCGGGGCTTCAAAAGTTGCCGCCGATGTCATGTGCCAGGAGTTTGGGCGCTACTTCGACATGCCCATCGGCATCTTCCGCGGAGGATGTCTAACCGGGCCTCAGCACGCCGCCGTCGAGCTTCACGGATACCTCAACTACGTCGTTTTCTGCGCCGTCACCGGCAAGCCTTACACGATTTATGGATACAAAGGCAAACAGGTTCGAGACCAGATTCACTGCACTGACGTTGCTAATTTGTTTCTCGAGTTTCATGCCTCGCCGAAGCCGGGCGAAGTCTACAACATGGGTGGCGGCCGATCAAACAGTCTTTCCATTCTTGAAACTGTCGACGTGCTGAAAGAAATGGGGCACAAACTTGATTTCAGCTACGCCGATCAGAATCGTACCGGCGACCACATCTGTTACATATCCGATCTGACTAAAATCAAATCGCATTTTCCCAAGTGGCAGCTGACTTACGACCTTCCGAAAATATTCAGCGAAATCGTGACGCGTTACGAGAGCACCGTTCCGGTAAGGGCCTAATCCGGTAAAGGCAGCTTTTGCGCCTAAGTGCATCGCAGATGGAACAAGATCTTCTGACTGAGGCAGTCAATCCTGCCTCGGCCAACATCGACTCGCTCTCAACTCTTGACATGTTGCGGGTCATGAATGAAGCTGATCAGGAGATTGCGGCGTCAGTCGGGAAAGTTCTTCCTGAAATAGCAATCGCCGTGGACCGGATCGTTGAGCGTCTCGAAGCTGGCGGCCGCCTTTTCTATGTGGGCGCTGGCACATCAGGCAGGCTTGGCGTTCTGGATGCCTCCGAATGTCCGCCAACTTTCAATACTCCGCCGGACTTAGTGCAGGGCCTGATTGCCGGCGGCGACAGCGCCTTGCGCGTTCCTGTTGAAGGCGCTGAAGACGACCCGAGTCAAGGCCGAATCGACTTGGAACTTCGAGGCTTTTCAGCAGACGACATACTCGTCGGTATTGCTGCCAGCGGTCGCACTCCTTATGTGTTGGGCGCTGTGTCTCATGCTCGAACCGTCGGTGCATTTACGATTGGACTCAGTTGCACGCCGGACTCGCGCCTGGCGCAAGAAGCGGAACTCGCCGTTACGCCGATACCGGGGCCCGAAATCATTACAGGTTCCACCCGCATGCGCGCCGGCACGGCCACCAAATTGGTACTGAACATGATCAGTACTGGCGTCATGATTCGCATGGGATATGTGTACGGAAACCTCATGGTCAACGTCCAGATGACGAACCATAAGTTAGAGGATCGTGCGCGCCGAATCGTATCGACCATTGCCCAAATTTCAAACGAGCGGGCCGCCGAACTTCTCGCCCAATCGGGTTCGGTGCGAGCCGCAATTCTGATGCACAAACGAAAGATAACTTCTGAGCAGGCTGTAGCCCAACTACAGGCAGCAGGCGGCAGTTTGCGGAAAGCATTAGAAACCTGAAAGCATAACCATAAAAAACATGATGTCGACACATGGATAAATTTCAAATCGTAGGCGGAACACCGTTGCGCGGGGAATTGCCCGTCAGTGGATCCAAGAATGCTGCGTTGCCCGCCTTGGCGGCCTGTCTCCTGACGGCCGAGCAGGTCACTCTTCATTGCATCCCGCAAGTGCGCGACATCTTGACAATGGAAAAATTGCTGCGCTACACGGGCGCCAGCGTCACCAGCCGCAACGGTAAGATCTTTGTCCGCGCCAGCGAGTTGACGAAACCCGAAGCGCCATACGATGTTGTCAAAACGATGCGCGCCTCGAGTCTGGTACTTGGTCCATTAGTGGCCCGAACTGGGCGAGCACGAGTCTCAATGCCCGGCGGCTGTGCAATCGGAGCGAGACCCATCAACCTTCACGTTCACGCCCTCGAGCAGTTGGGTGCAACCATCGAACAGACCCACGGGTATGTCGAAGCCCAGGCTCCCAATGGTCTTCGAGGCGGCTCAATTCATTTCGATCGAATCACCGTAACCGGAACCGAGGACGTTTTAATGGCCGCCGTTTTGGCCAGAGGCGAAACCACAATCACCAACGCTGCCCGTGAGCCTGAGGTGCAGGATGTCGCTGACCTGCTGATCAAAATGGGCGCCAAAATTGAGGGGGCGGGTACCTCGACCATCCGAGTCCAGGGAGTCGAACGTTTGCGGGGTGCAGAACACACCATCATCCCCGATCGAATCGAGGCTGGAACCTTTCTGCTCGCTGGCGCTATGACTCAGGGCGACGTTCGTGTGACCCGTTGTAATCCGGAACATTTGACCGCACTGATAATTAAAATGCGCCAAGCCGGAGCGCAAGTCGATGAGGTTGCGATGGGCACGCTGCGTGTCCATAACTCACAGCGCCCGAAAGCTGTCGACATGAAAACGGAAGAGTATCCAGGCTTCGCCACCGATCTCCAGGCGCAGTACATGGCCTGGATGGCCACCGCCGTAGGAATCAGTTTCGTCACCGAAACCATTTTTGAGAATCGGTTCATGCACGCGCCCGAGCTTGCTCGCATGGGCGCGAATATCCGCATCGAAGGTCGCCAGGCCATCATCGCCGGCGAGAAGCGCCTCACAGGCGCGCAGGTGATTGCCTCCGATTTGCGAGCAAGTGCATCTTTGGTGCTGGCCGCGCTGGTCGCCGAAGGCGAGACGACGCTCGATCGCGTGTATCATATCGACCGAGGGTATGAGCGTATCGAAGAGAAGCTGGCCGCCGCTGGTGCTGACATTAAGAGGATCAAGTAGGCTCTGAATGGGTACACCAGTCAAGAACCATAGCGAAGGCTTCCTGAAGATCGTCGGCGATGCACGCACTCGCATTCGTGAGATCGACATTGAACAGTACAAGCGGTTGCGTGAGACCGGCGAAGCGGGCCAGTTAATCGACGTTCGAGAAGAGAGCGAATTCCGCGCGGCCCATGCTGCAGGCGCGGTTCACCTGAGCAAGGGTGTCATCGAGCGAGACATCGAGACCACCTTCCCCGACAAGGCAACGAAGCTCGTCTTGTATTGTGGCGGCGGCTATCGATCGGCACTTGCTACTGACAACATCCAAAAGATGGGCTACCACAATGTCATCTCGCTTGACGGCGGCTGGCGAGCCATCGAAGCCTCTGGATTGCCTCTAGAAACTTCAGAATAGGTCTTCTCTGCACAGCATCTTGTTCCCGCCCGACACCGCGGAGATCGACAGCATCTTGGCCGACGCATGGGAACTAGGCACGACTGGCATTACTGAAGACGCCGAAGGAACGCGAATATTCTTCGAAACGGACACGCCACTCCAACAGTTGCGGGACGCATATCGGTCGTTGGTGACCGAAGTCAGGCTGGAATCGGATCGTGATTGGGGGACGCCGTCGGCTGCGGATTGGGAACCGCTGCTGATCGGCGAATCTCTCTTTGTCGTGTCTCCTTGGCTTCGAACCGAAACACCGCCCGGTCGTAAGCGGTTGGAGGTTGAGAGCCGCATGGCCTTCGGCACGGGTCGCCATGAAACAACCCAGCTGATTCTGGAAGCTCTGGAAGCCCAGCCGCTTCGCAACAAAATCGTTGTCGATGTTGGTTGCGGATCCGGAATTTTGTCGGCGGCTGCACGACTCTGGGGTGCGATGCAAGTGATCGCCTGCGATACAGATTATGATGCCGTTCAGGAAGCGAACCTATTAATACCCGGCGCAGTGATGCATGGTTCCGCAGACGCGATCGAGACAGACATCGCTGACGTTGTTGTTGCCAATCTGACCGCGAGCTTGATCGATACTCTCGCTTCCGAGTTGAACCGCATCTGTAAGCCGGAAGGTCTGTTGATCCTATCTGGGTTCGTTTCGGAGAAGTTGCCTACAGCCTTCAATCCAGACTCCGAATCGATTAAAAACGACTGGCGCTGCTGGTGCGTCAAACCTTCCAAACAGAATCCATTGGAAAGAGTTCAGAACCATCCGGCCGTAAAGCTCGAGCGGTCCTGGTGGCTTGGTTGAGGACTATGTCTGGCGCCACGATCGAAGCGCCACGCTACTCGCGGCGAATAAGGCTGCGATCACGATTGTGGCAAACCCGCCTGCGACCACGCTTGGCACAGCGCCCAGCCACTGCGCAGTCCATCCAGACTCTACGGCGCCCAGCTGATTCGAGCAGCTGATGAATATATTGTTGACCGCCAGCACGCGGCCCCGAAGCTGATCCGGAGTTCTCATCTGCACCAACGATTGCCGCAAAACCACACTGACGTTATCGAAGGCTCCGATCAGAAACAACATTGCGAGCGAAAGAACAACAGAGGTCGATAGTCCAAACACCACCGTCGCAGCGCCGAAGCCCGCCACTGACCAAAGCAGTGTCCGTCCTGCATTCTTAATGCCTCCTGCATGCGACAGAGCGAATGCCATCGTCACTGCACCGATGGAAGGTGCCGCTCTCAGCCAGCCCAGACCATGAGCTCCCGTATGCAAAACATCGACAGCATAAATCGGAAGCAGGGCTGTCGCCCCACCGAAAAGAACAGCCAACAAGTCGAGCAGCATGGCAGGCAAAACCAGCGTGTCTCGCCAAACAAATTTAAGACCCTGCGTAAAGCCGAGGTTGGATACCGCGGTGGAAGCATCCGAGCTTGCAGCTTCGGGTTCAGCCGCAGCTCTCTGTACGCTCAGAAATGAAAAGCAAACCAGGGTCAACAGAGCGCATGCGACTTGAAGCCAGTAAACATAGGCTGTCCCCACAGTCGAAATGAGAAATCCGGCAACCGCAGGACCCGTGACGCTAGCAATTTCTTGAAAGCTGCTGGTCCACGTAATCGCGCGATGCAGGATAGGAGCCGGTATGACATTCGGAATCATAGCCAGCCGGGCCGGCCCTTGGATCGCCCTCGCAAGTGCGGTCAAGAACAGACACGAATAGATAACTGGTACCGATCGATGAGCAGTGGCAAGAAGTAGCGTCGCAACAACCATGAGCAACTGCGATAGAACCATGATCTTCTTGCGGTCATAGCGGTCCGCGAATTGGCCTGCTGATAAAGCAAACAAGAGAAATGGCGCAACCTGGACGAACCCCACGTTCCCTAAAACCAACGCTGACTTAGTTTGTACATATAGGTCCCAGCTAACTGCCAACGAGACTAACTGCAGACCGAAGATGGCGAGAAAGTTACCCGTGAGTAGCAGCCTGAAATTCGCGTATCGAAACGGCGCATACGCTGTGTTACGGATCTCGAGATCGTTCATCAGCGAGGACTTATGTAGGGCTCAATTGTTCGGCTCACCTGCAAGAGCTCGGGTTCAGTGAAGGGTGGGCTAATCAGTTGCAGACCGATCGGTAGACCTCGTATAGTTCGCCCGCATGGAATCGAGATAGCTGGTTCGCCCACAAAGTTCATCGCGCGGACTAACCGCGTGGAAGCTAATCGCGTATTCTCCTGCTGGCATCCAATATCCACCATGTCCTCGTCCAAACGCGGTGCCGGAATGGGTGTCGCCGGCGTTAACAGCACGTCTACCTTCTTCCAGAGATCGTCAAACTGGCGTCTAAAAACACTTCTTAACCGCTGGGCATTGACATACTCGGGTCCAGATACCAAGCGACCTTGTTCTAAAAGCGCCCAGGTCTCTTCGCTGAACAAGGTTGGGTCTTGCCGGTTGGCATACAGCGCAGAGGCTTCAGCCAACTGAGTGATCCGGGCTGCCAGATTCGCTTCGTGAAGATCCGGAACCCGAACCTCAACCAGTGTTGCGTTCAACCGCCTAAACTCGCCGGCACTGCGCATAACAGCAGCTGCGACCTCAGCGTCCACGCACTCTAAGAAAAAGTTTTGCGGGATACCGACGCGGAGATCCCGTAAGCTCTTAAGCGGCGGCAGATTAAAGGCTCCGTCGGCGATCGCCGCCGATGAACCATCCCGCACATCATGTCCGGCAATCACGTCCATGGTCATCGCGCAGTCCTCAACGGTGCTGGTCAGAGGTCCGGGATGATCAAGGCTGAACGCGAGCGGCAGAATTCCAAAGCGGCTGACACGGCCGTACGTCGGCTTCAGTCCCACGACGCCGCAATAAGAGGCAGGAATCCGAATTGAGCCGCCGGTGTCGGTTCCCATCGACATTGGTACGAAGCCGGCTGCAACCAACGCCGCCGATCCGCCACTCGATCCACCAGGCGTCCTTTCCAGATCGTGAGGATTTAGAACGAACCCATAATGCTGGTTCTTCGAAGTCGCTCCGTACGCGAGCTCGTGAAGATTAGCTTTCCCGATGGACACTGCTCCAGCCGACTCCAGCCGATCCACGACAGCCGCATTGTGGTTAGGAACGAAATCCTTGAAGACGAGCGACCCAGCTGTCGTCCGAACACCACGCGTATAGAAAAGATCCTTGTACGCGATCGGCACGCCATGGAAAGGACCGCGATCGATGCTTGCCGCCAACTCCTTGTCGCGCTCGAGCGCACAAGCGAGGGCCAGTTCCTCGGTGACCGTGATCATGGAATTGCATCGATCATTCGTCCGAACGTCCCGGATTGCTTGCGCCGCAAGTTCGACACAACTGATCTTGCCTGATCGCAGCAACCTCCCGACTTCAACGATGGTCATCGTTATAGATCAGCTTCAGATACCCTGACATGAGCGCTGTATACCGTGGCTGGCTCCACTTCGGACGCTAGGTCTGGAGTGACGCGACCGAAGTCTGCTCTCAGTTCAGCAACAAGTTGCGCGTTGTCCCGCCGTGCCGCTACACGTGCCCCGACGTCTGCGCCAGATTCAATCAACCCGGCTAGGTACTTGCTGCACTCGGCCGTACCTTCCATCGGTGCCCATGGCGCAAACTCTTTGTCGTTCGTTGGATCCCACGGTCCCGGTTTCACTTCGAAGCAGACAGCGTGCTGACTCACTGCAGCGACCGTGTGCCAAACGCCCGGAGCTAGATCCATTCCTCGTATAGCGTCTGCGTTTCTTGCCCATTCTGGCAACGACGCAGGACGGGGTCCAGTCCCCAACAAATACCGCTGCGTGATCTTTCCACTATCGTCAAAAATCATCGCTGCCAGCCAGCCTTCTAACACGAGAAATGATTCAGGCTTTGGGGGCTGGGCGTGGCGGTGTGGTGTCACGTAACTGCCCCGAACGAACACGTTTAGGAAGCGGTGGGGATTCTCTTCCGCCGAAGCATGGAAGTTGAAATTCATTCGCTTGCGAGTCGACTGTTCTGCTTTGAGGATCAAAGATCGAAATAATTCTTCGCCATACGTCTGAATTTGAGGTTCTTGATCCACCTTTATTAGCTTAGCTTTGCAAGCTTTAACAAGCGACGTAACGCAGCCCAGGTGCAAACACGTCACAATAGAAGCAGTACTTTAAGTCGATTAGTCACAATCTTTTACACCGCGCTCTCTAGCCTCTATGCATTTACCCTGTACAATCCTCCCTCTTATGGCTTTGGTCGCCTTCGTTCCGGCTGTTTCCGCCGCACCGTTAGACGATTCAAAGCCTGCAGGCAAACCTACACCAAGTCCCACTGAGATTCAAGACATCATCAAGCAATTCGCCGCCAAAGAGACTGAGTTCGCAAAAGCGCGTGAGCAGTACACCTACCGCCAAACCAATAAGATCATCGAACTTGATGAATCCGGTGGTTCTGGAGGTAAATACGAGATGGTGGAAGAGATCAGCTTCGACGATCGGGATCGAAGAACTGAGCACGTCCTGCGCGCACCAGTCACCACGCTAGAAAAGGTTATGATGACGCCCGAAGACGAGCAAGATATGCGAAACGTGATGCCGTTCGTAATGACCAGCGATACGCTCGATCAGTACACGGTGAATTATCTAGGCCGCGAGCAAGTTGACGAGATTGGCTGTTACAAGTTCGATGTCAAACCAAGGCAGTTAACCAAAGATCGAAAACGATATTTCGAGGGTGAAATCTGGGTAGACGATCGCGATCTCCAAATTGTGAAGACCTACGGGCGCTCCACTGGCCATCTCCGTAAAAGTGAGGACCAGGCTTTCCCAAAATTTCAAACTTACCGCGAGCAAATCGACGGTAAGTACTGGTTCCCGACTTATACCTATGCGGATGACACGCTCAATTTCCGAGATGGCCCGCCCGTCCGACTCAAAGTAATTATCAAATACGACCAATATAAGAAATTCCAGTTCAAGACGAACGCGACTATCACGTTCGGCGATCCTGGGTCAGGAACATCGCCCTCCAGTACGCCAGCGCCTCCGACCACTGGCACAGGCTCGAATCCTACTCACTAGCAAGTTCAGCCATTTCAATGCTTCACGGTCCGGTCCAGGCGCCGCGCTGTGCTTAAATGGGAAGAATTCGCTTCATGTCTGATCGCAACCTACATAGTCAGCGGCGTAGCAGAAATCGCAGCAGGCAGTTTCGCGAGTTCAAGCTAGTCGTCGAAGGCGCACTTGGTACGGACCATCCGATCATGGCGCACATTATTCCTATTCGGCGTTGTAACCTTGCGTGCACTTACTGCAACGAGTACGACGATTTCTCGAAACCAGTCGCGCTGGACATCATGTTGCGCCGCATCGACCTTCTGGGAAACCTGAAGACTAGCATAGTTACGCTTAGCGGCGGGGAACCTTTGCTGCATCCCGAATTGGATCAGATTATTACTCGAGTTCGAGCCAATAAAGCCATCTCAGGCCTAATTACTAATGGCTATTTGTTGACTGCTGATCGAATCGAAAAGCTTAACGATGCGGGCCTTGATCATCTGCAGATCAGCATCGACAACGTCATGCCGGACGCGGTATCAAAGAAAAGCTTGAAGGTTCTGGATAAGAAGCTTCAGCTATTGGCCGAGCACGCCGACTTTCACGTAAATATAAACTCCGTTCTTGGCGGAGGCATCAACAATCCTGAAGATGCTCTGACTGTCGGTCGGCGTTCAATGGAACTCGGCTTCACATCGACCGTGGGTATCATTCACGACGGCGACGGTCAGCTTCGTCCTCTCGCTCCGCGTGAACGCGAAGTGTTTCTGGAGATGAAGAGCTTTGAGAAGAGGCATTTTTCCCGTCTGAATTACTTCCAGGACAACATTGCAAACGGTAAGCCGACCGACTGGCGATGCCGAGCGGGTGCTCGCTATCTCTATGTTTGCGAGGACGGGCTGGTCCACTACTGCTCACAGCAGCGAGGCTTTCCCGCTAAGCCGCTCGAGGATTACACAGTGGAGGATATCCGTCGTGAGTACATTACCGAGAAGTCCTGCGCGCCCCTGTGCACGGTGTCCTGTGTGCATCAGATTTCATACTTCGACTTTTTTCGCGGGAAACAAACTCGTGTGGTTGAGCCCACTCCGGCCGAGCAACTAGTATCGATTCGATCAGCGCGCATGTAGGTTGTGGCGAGCGGTCCATAGTTCATGCCGACGACTGGGCTTGTTGCTGATTCCTCTGTTAAGAAACACGTTCCTGGCGTACAGCACCCCGAGCAGCCAGCGCGATTTGATGCCGTGCTGAATGGGCTCGAGTCGACCGGGCTGTCAAGCAAGCTAACGCCGATAACGGCCCGTTCAGCGACTACCGAAGAAGCTTGTCTCGCTCACGAACGGTCGTACGTGGAATTGGCTGAACGTGAAATTATCACCGGCAGCCCACAATTGAGCACCGGCGACACTGACGTCTGTCGCGATTCTTGGCAGGCCGCCTTAGTAGCATCTGGTTCTGTTCTGAGCGCGGTGGACTGTGTGTTCGCTAAGCAGGTCACCAATGCGTTTTGTGTCGTCCGCCCTCCTGGTCACCACGCAAGTGCTAATCGGGGCATGGGATTCTGCATCCTGAACAACGTTGCCGTAGGCGCCAAGTATGCCCAGAAAAGGCACAACGTCGAGCGGGTCCTGGTTATCGATTGGGACGTTCATCACGGTAACGGGACGCAGGACATCTTTTACCAGGACGGTTCGGTACTGTTCTTCAGCACTCATCAGTCACCCTGGTACCCTGGCACCGGCCGAGCAAGCGAACGAGGTGCGGGCCAAGGCGTTGGGATGACCATCAACTGCCCGCTCCCCGCAGGTACGGACGGCACTCGTGTTCTCCAATGCTTCCGCGAGCAACTGGTGCCTGCAGCGGAGCTTTTTAGCCCCGATTTGATTTTCTTGTCGGCCGGCTTTGATTCTCGAGCGGGAGATCCCTTAGGAGGCTTTCTGCTTGAGGATGATGATTTCGCGACGATGACTCATATGGCTGCTGATCTGGCAACTCGATTCTGCTCAGACCGGCTAATTTCAGTACTTGAAGGCGGTTACAGTCTCGAGGGACTGGCGGCTGCTTCGACTGCCCACGTTGGCGCACTAATCAGATAGTCAGTACTTCCTAGTTGCCTCAAACGGGTTAAGATTGGTAGGGCCCAGACGCTCCAAGTGTTCTAAAATGGAACCAATGACCCAGACGAAGAAGCTCTTGGTTTGCCCGAGATGTAAGTCGAATAACATACGTATCTCGCGTACCCGACTCGGCGACTGGCCGTTTCTCCTCGCATTTTTAAAGCCTATTCGTTGCCGCGCCTGCTTCTACCGCTGGTATGGCACACCCAAAGCTCAACGCGCTGCTTTGGGCCGAGCCTCAAAAAGTGCCGCCGCAGCGGCTGGTTCCCGGGCCTAGGTGGCGAAACGGCGTTTGCTGGTTCGTCCTTGAGCTGAAATCCCCAGCCGTACACCGGTTGATATACTTCTGATTTCAACGCCTAGACCGGAGAGACATGCGCAAGAAAGTGACCGTTGTCGGAGCTGGCAACGTGGGGGCGAACACTGCCCAGAAGATTGCTGCGAAGGAACTGGCAGACGTCGTTCTGGTGGACGTCGTAGAGGGTGTGCCACAGGGCAAGGGTTTGGACATGCTGGAGTCCGCTCCCGTAGAGGGTTACGACGTCGAGATTGTCGGGACGAACGGATATGAGCAGACTGCCGACTCAGACATTGTCGTCATAACCGCCGGTTTCCCACGCAAACCCGGCATGAGCCGCGACGACCTGCTGATGGCGAACTACGAAGTTGTCAAGAGCGCCACCGAGCAAGCGGTCCAACAATCGCCCAACGCGATTCTCATTCTGGTCACTAATCCGCTGGACGCGATGTGTTGGACAGCGATGAAAGTATCCGGCTTCCCGCGCGAACGTGTGATTGGTATGGCTGGAGTGCTGGACACAGCGCGCTTTAGAACATTCATTGCTGCTGAATTGGGCGTTTCTTTTGAGAATGTTACAGCCATGGTTCTTGGTGGCCACGGTGACACGATGGTGCCACTCGTCCGCTTTACAAACGTGAGTGGAATTCCTTTGTCGGAGTTAGCAGATCAGGCAACGATCGACCGTTTGGTTCAGCGCACTCGCGACGGCGGGGCTGAGATAGTCAAGTATCTCAAAACCGGCAGTGCTTACTACGCACCGGCAGCATCCACGACCGAGATGGTCGAGTCGATCTTGAAAGACAAGAAAAAGGTTCTGCCATGCGCAGTGCACCTTCAGGGCGAGTACGGGATTCACAAGCTTTTCGTCGGAGTACCAGTCAAGCTTGGTGCCGCTGGAGTCGAAAAGATTTATGAAGTGAAGCTTCAGGACGACGAAGCCCAAGCGCTTCGGAAAAGTGCTGATGCAGTCCAAGAGTTGGTCGACGTACTTCAACGTAAAACCCAACAGATGTTTTAGCCTCCGGAAGATTTCTGTAGCGGCTGCTAGAACAGATTCGCTAAGCTGACCACCATGGCTTCTACGAAGGCGATGCCCGTCCCGTCAATGCCCGTGTCCGCACGTTCGCGTACTAAGCCAGTTTTAAAGAACGATGAAACGAAGCCGCGGATTGATCCCGATTACACCTGCTTCGGGCTGCGTCTTGGTCCGTCAAAGATTCATCGATGGGGAGTTTACGCTACCGAGTTCATTCCGCGTCGCCGCAAGGTGATGGAATATACGGGCGAACATATTAGTCGGCGCGAGACCAAACGGCGCGCTCAGGAAAGCAAGTTCATCTACCTGTTCACGCTCGATCAGTATTGGACGATCGACGGGTCAGTGGGCGGCTCGGGCGCGCAGTACATCAATCATTGTTGCGAGCCTAACCTGGCCGCTCGTATCGTCAAGGGTCACATCATTTACGTGAGCCTTCGCGACATTCAGCCAGGCGAAGAGCTGACAATCGACTATCATTTCGACAAGAAAGTTGAACGGGTCGTATGTCGCTGCGGGGCTACAAAGTGCCGCGGCACCATTAATTTGACTGAGTAGTTTCCGCTTTTCCCCACTCATAATCATGCCGCGATAGAGCAGAGTGCGACCTTACGTCGCACCCTCTGCACGCCGTCCTCTGTGTGTTGGACCAGCACAGTTGATCCCTATCCATAGCTGCTTTTGCTGAGGAGAGTATTCGGTACTAATTAGCACTCAAAAGTAAAGGAGTGTCCACCGATAAGGAACCTAGCAACATTATGGACGCCAACTTGAACACGTCAAAAAGGATGATCTCGATCTGCGAGAGCCAGCCGCTCACCGTAATCGGGCTCAAGCACCTGCTAGATTCCACCGCGGACCTCCAATTCGGCTCATCTCACGCCACGCCTACGGAATGGATGCTTAGCCCATCCGCCGAACAAACGGACATGTTGATCATCGACAAGGGCCTCGGTGCAAAGACTGTCTTAGACACGCTTACGCAATTGTCGGGTTCTCGAGCTAGCAGCCGACCGATGCCGTGCATCATTGTTTGGGGCATGTCCATCACCGAAGGTGAAGCTCTCCGATTTTTGCAAGCCGGCGCGAAAGGAATTATTCGCAAGTCGGCCGATTCGGACACAGTGCTGTCGTGCCTTAGGGCCATCGCACAGGGTCGCAGCTGGATGCAGGATTCTGTGTTCCGCGACCAAGTGGGAGCTGATGCACACCTCAAGGTTTCTCTTACGCCACGCGAACATCAAGTCATGGAGTTGGTCGAGCAGGGTTATAAGAATCGAGAGATTGCCCAGGAGTTAGGCATCCGTCCTGGCACTGTGAAAATCCACCTGAAGCATATATTCGAAAAGACCGGTGTTCGCGGCCGACACGGGCTCGCGCTCAACGGACTTCGCCAAAAAGGCGTCATCTCGCTTCTGGCACACTGACAGAGCTAGTTGACAAGAGGCGAATAGAAGGCGAAGATAGCAAGCGGGAGGTTTATCCCGTGGACCAGCTTGTTAACTTCATCGGCATTGCCCGCTTAGCGGCTCAAGGCCAAACAATCGCGTCAAAGCGCCGGGTCGAGTATCGGACTCTTCCCTCGCGTAAGTGGCTGAACCGTTGCGATTCGCAACGAGTGCCTTTTACCTGGACCATCAATCCTTACCGAGGCTGCGAATTCGGGTGCAAGTATTGCTATGCCCGTTTTACGCACGAGTTCCTCGAAAACCGCGATCCCGGTGACTTCGAATCTAAAATCTATGCCAAAGAATGGGACCGGCAGGCTTTCCGACGCGAATTGATGACCGTTAAGCCTGGCGAGGTAATTGGAATCGGCACGGCAACGGATCCATATCAGCCTGCGGAGCGCAAATTCGGACTTACGCAGCAGTTACTTGATGCGATGCTGATGCTCCGGGGTACTCGCATCTGCTTGACCACTAAATCGGACCTTGTAGCGCGAGACGTGGTTCTTTTTCAGAAGCTCGCAGTATTCAACGATGTGTCAGTCTCAGTGACCGTCACGACCATGGACGAGAAACTAGCACGCCTGTTGGAGCCAAATGCGCCTCGTCCTGATCTGCGAATGGGAGCCGTCCAAAAACTATCATCAGCCGGCGTATCTGTCGGCGTGATTGCCAGCCCTGTAATGCCATTGATCACTGATTCTGAGAACAGCCTCGAATCTGTTGCCGAAGCCGCACGGCAGGCGGGCGCGGTTCGATTTGGAGCGAACGTATTGTTCCTGAAGCCATCAGCGCAAAGAGTTTTTTTCCCATTTCTGTCTGAGAAGTTCCCCGAACACGTGAGGCGATACGAAACCAACTATACTGCGGGCGCATACCTTAGAGGCAAGTACCCGGAGAGAATAAATGACCTAATTAACTCCATTCGTACCAAGTTAGGCATCGCTTCGCGTGAAGCTAGTTTCGCTCCACTTCCACCAATACCGGACAGCCAATTTTCGTTGTTTTGAAGTAACTTGGGGTCCAACGTCGAGATACTTATTGAATCTTTATGCAATTCTGAGCGGTTCTTTGTAGCCTTCGGAATATCTTCAAATAGACCCCTCGAGATTCGCGAGGTTCCGGTTACCCAACCTATCTATGAAGATCGTTTCGAACGGCCTGATAGCAATAGCGCTACTCGGCACGCTGAACTTAAACGCGTTACTGGCGGGAGAGAAAGCCCCAGGCCTGAGTCTTACACCAGACTCGGCTATTGCTTCAGTTGCTTCCGAGCAGCAGAATTCCAGCCAAACACAGGCCTCTTCCGATCAGACGCAACCACCGAAGGAGACCACGCCGCTAGAGAAAAGCGAAGTCAAGAATGTTGTTTCGGCTCAGCCGGGGTTCTTCAAGCGATTCATACAGGCCTATCATGATGACTGGCATCCGCCAGCCAGTGCGGCCAATGCTCCGGATGCGGCGCATCGTGGCTATCCGGCTCCTATTGCCAACCCCCCGTATCCATTCTCAGTGTGGCCGATGGGCGGCACTCCGTGGATCGGTTATCCGAACGCCACTCAGTATCCATTAACGACCGCACTTCAAACAGGTCCGCACGGCGACTGGTGGAAGAAGGCAAACATTCAAATTTACGGCTGGGCAGATTTGGGTATGAACATCAGCACGTCCCACGACGGCGTTTACGCAAATGCTCCAGCGGCCTATTCCCAAATCGCAAATTCATTTGTACTGGATCAGGCGACCCTTTACATTGAACGCGTGCCGGACACGATTCAAAAAGATCATTTTGACTGGGGATTCCGCCTTGCAAATCTGTACGGTTTCGACTACCGGTTCACGACAGCTGAGGGCTTTTTCAGTCAGCAACTTTTAAATAACCCTCAGAAGAACGGGACAATCGGACATAAGTATGGGTACGACCCGGTGATGGCCTACGTAGATCTGTACTATCCAAAAGTGGCGCAGGGAATGGACGTACGAATCGGTCGTTATATCTCTTTGCCCGATATAGAAGCGCAGCTAGCACCGAATAACTATACCTATAGTCACTCATTAACTTACACCTACGATTGCTACACCCAAACGGGCATAAATGCCACCGTGAAGCTAAGTAATCACTGGACGGCACAGGCTGGATTGTCCGCTGGCTGCGAAGCTGCCCCGTGGGCAAAAGATAAACATCTGACAGGGAATCTTTGCGCCGCTTATACCTGGGGTGAAGGCGGCGACGAAATCTACGTTTGTGCTAACTCAATCAATAGCGGCAAGTACGACTACAACAATCTGTCAGCTTACTACGCGACTTACTACCACAAGTTTGGGCAATCGAAGTGGCACATGGATTGGGAAACCTGGTATCAATACATGAAAAATACTCCCAATGTGCTTAATCCGGCGGCTTCATCCCTACTGATCACCAATTCAAACGGCGCTATCTGCAAGAACTCAACTGACCTTACTTGCTTTGCACCGGAGTACGCGACGGTCGCTTATTTGACCCGGCAGTTCGGCAAGAAAGACGCCATCATCGGCCGGGGTGAGTATTTTGACGATCTCAAGGGGCAACGGACCGGTTTTAAAACAAAGTATGCAGAGTACATGCTTTCCTGGAATCATTGGGTTGGCTCGACGCTCGTCTTTCGACCAGAGATAAGATATGACCATGCCTACGACGCTACAGCGTACGATTCAGGTCTGAAGAAAAGCCAACTCATGTTCGCCGCAGACGTGATTTTTTTCTACTAACTCCTGCTAAGGCTCGCGCCGATCTCAGGAATCGAGCAAGCCTAGCCTGATCAAAGCTGAATCTTGGCGTGATCCCCTAAAGCACTTGGGTCCTTCGTTGCATAAGCTTTCAGGAAACTAAAAGCCCGACCAACACTCGTGCCTGGCGAATCCCAATACTCCGCTGACTCTGCGACCACCTTGATCAAGCTCAAATTCGGGTCTTCTAACCCTTTTGGGAAGAAAGTCTTGTAGGCTGGCTTCCAAAGCTCCTTAATCTTCTCGGGATCGCGAGTCAGGCTCGCCGTGCCGGAGACTGAGATATAACGATTGCGACTCGGGTCGGAGAACGCCACGTTTACGTGATGATCTTCGTTAACCTCATCCACCTTAGGCGCGTCAGCTGCGGTAAAGAACCACAGGTCTCCGTCAAACTCAACTTCCTGGGTCGCCATCGGCCGGCTGCGAAGTGTTCCGTCAATTTCCACCGTAGTCAACATGGCGAATTTGATGTCTTTCATCAATTCCGCCAACTTCTTCACTTCAGCATCGTATTGTGATTCCGTCATTTGTTCCTCAATAGTTAAGGACTAGCAGATCCGGGCTCCGTTACCGGAAAATCCCCTAGCTGGGAAGGCGAAAACTTTTCTAAAGATTTGTTCGTTAGTCGGCGCATTTCTGCCGAATAGACAGTTGAAGGCCTCCATGTGCTCGGAACGCACGAAGCCACAGCCGCGTTCTAGTCATGGCCTTCCAAAAGGGATTCTATGCCAAGCAATCTCGCGCCCTCCGACTTTGTCGAGTCTACCAATCAGCAACGCGCCAGCGACGGTGGTGATTCTCGATGGACTCTGGAGCCTCAGTTACAAGAGTTGGTCTCAGATGGACAGGGTGACTTGGTCCGGCAATTGCTGGAGGCCTTTGTCCATGAGGGCAGCCAACATCTAGACCAGGCCTGCAAGGCCCTTCTCGACATGAGGATGGAGGACTTGCGGTTTCACGTACATAGCGTGAAGGGCGGTGCCGGATCGGTCGGGGCTCAACGCCTGTACGAGACGGCACGTAAGGTAGAGGCCGCTGCCAAGCTGAAGGACGAGCGCACGTCCTCAGAGGGAGTGGCCGAGATGTGGAAGCTCTTCAGTGATGTGCGCGATTCGATCCAAGTTTTTCTGCAGAACTGGAATTCACAGGTGGTCGCGGGCTAGACTAGACACTTGCGCGAACGGTTAGCTTTTGGTCTGCGCGGTCGGTTCATGCTATTTCGCGAAGTTCAATTTGCTCCCTCGCAGTTTCGAATCTAAATGAATCATCTGAAAAAACTCATTCGGGAGGTTCCGAACTTCCCGAAGCCGGGCATCAACTTCTACGACATCACTACGCTGTTAAAGGATAAGGAGGGTTTCCGGGAAACGATCGACTCGCTCGCGGCTCACTACAAGGGTAAGACCATCGACGTCGTCGTCGGTATCGAGGCCCGTGGTTATTTCTTTGCGCCCGCGATGGCCCACGCTTTGGGTGCTGGCTTTGTGCCAGTTCGTAAGCCGAAGAAGCTGCCATCTATAACCCAGAGCATCGAATACGCGCTTGAATATGGGACTGACCGCCTCGAGATTCACGCAGACTCGATCGAACCAGGGCAGTCGGTACTCATTATCGATGATGTTCTAGCTACAGGTGGAACTGCGGCCGCCGTGACCCAGTTAGTCCAACAGCTCGGCGGAACTGTCGTCGGCCTAGGCTTTGTAATTGAGCTTGCCTTCCTGAATGGCCGAAAACGGCTGAATGGTCAGGATCTGTTCTCTTTGCTCCAGTATTAGATGCCGCCGGTTGCCAGTAGCGCCCGCGTGACTAGGCGCGTTCGGCTGCCATCGCTAGCCAAGTTGAACCTGGATCTTCGGATCTTGCACAAACGACCCGATGGCTTCCACGAACTACGCTCCATCTTTCAAACCGTCAGTCTCCGAGATACCATCACGGTTCAGATTGAGCCTGCGAATAAGACAGCTGTTAGCGTCGACAGCTCCATCGAGATACCGGACAACATTGTTCTGCGAGCGGCACATCTGATTTTGGACCAGGCCCGCATGAAAGCGGTCATTCGTTTCAAGCTGGACAAAAAGATTCCCATGGGCGCCGGATTGGGCGGCGGTTCTAGCAACGCTGCGTCTGTTCTGATGGGGCTGCCCGCCATCTTGGGTACAAGGATCGACCCCGAGAAACTCTTCGACTACGCCGCAACGCTTGGAAGTGACGTTCCGTTCTTCTTGCGGGGTGGGACGGCCCTAGCGCTGGGGAGGGGAACCGAACTTTACCCCCTTCCGGAATTGCCGAGCCATTTCGGACTGATTGTTTCAAGCGGCATCCACGTTTCGACGGCTGCCGCTTACCAAGCTCTCGGGCGGGTATGTGTCGATCCGTTGACTTCGACGGCTCAGTCTCATATCCTGAGAGAGTTTCAGTCCGTTGCCTGGGCATCTGGTGGCATAGGCCTGGATCAACTGCCGCTTAAAAACGACTTTGAGGATGCCGTATTTGGCATGTACCCCGGACTGGCCGCAGCGGCTAAAAAGCTTGTCCGCTTGGGCGCAAAACCAGTTCGTATGACTGGCAGCGGCTCGGCGATATTTGGGATATTCTCGTCTGAAGCAGCGAGTCAGACCGCTGCCATCCAGTTCGCGGCAGGCAGCGCGTTCCCGATACGGTTTGTGTCCCGGGCGCAGTACCGAGCTTTGTGGCTTCGCGCGCTGGGCCCGTCGGCCGAGTTTAGCTGCTTTTCAGATGCATAGGAGCCTCTAACCAAAAAATGTCGATGATCAAACCGATGCGGCCGCTGTTCCGAGACTTCAAAGTGTTCTCAGGAACTGCTAATCCGCTTTTGGCGCAGGAAATCTGCCAGTCATTAGGCTGCCCTCTCGGCGAGATGATGGTGAAGAAGTTCGCAGACGGAGAGACGCATCTTCAAATCCAGGAGAATGTTCGAGGAGCGGATGTGTTCTTGGTTCAGCCAACCTGTACGCCGGTGGATGGCAATTTAGTAGAGCTTTTGCTAATGCTCGATGCCTTCAAGCGGGCCAGCGCCGAACGCATAACTGCAGTGTTACCATACTATGGTTACGCGCGGCAGGACCGAAAAGACAAGCCGCGTATGCCGATTTCGGCCAAACTGGTGGCCAGCCTGCTGGAACGGGGCGGTGCTAACCGTGTTCTGGCTCTTGATCTCCACGCTGCGCAGATTCAGGGCTTCTTCGACATACCCGTCGATCATCTGTTTGCTGCTCCGGTGATGATCGATTACTTTCAAGGTCTGTATGATCGGAAGGGTTTGACCATCGTTTCTCCGGATGCCGGTGGTGTGGAACGAGCCCGAGCTTTTGCGAAACGATTGAATGCTCCGTTAGCGATCATCGATAAGCGCCGAACGGATGTCAACGTTGCTGAGGTGATGAACATTATCGGCGAGATTCGGGGCAAGTATTGTCTGATTGTCGACGATCTCGTGGACACGGCAGGCACGTTAGTAAAGGGTGTGGAAGCTTTGTTAGATCAAGGCGCGAGTGGCGTGACGGCGTGCGCAACTCATGCGGTCCTCTCAGGGCCGGCCATTGAGCGGATTAAGAGCTCACCCATGACTGAACTGGTTGTGACGAACTCGATTCCGTTGCGACAGGAAGCTCTGGAGTGCGGCAAGATCCGTCAACTCTCAGTGGCTCCGCTGCTGGCTCGGGCGATCCAATCGATTCACGAAGGTGGCTCGGTTAGTACATTGTTTGTGTAGGCTTGTTTTTGTGTTGTTCCCGATTGGTCGGCCCTCCTAGAGATTCGACTGGCGGTAATTTAAGTTGGGGTCCGGCCGCTCGGAAAGTAGCAGCAGGTAGCCGTCCCGGCGACGAGGTGGAAGATGAGGAAAGATTTTACGATCGTTGCCGAATCACGTGATTCGCGCGGCAAAAATGAAGCTCGGCGTTTACGAGCCAAGGGCGTTATGCCGGCTGTTCTCTACGGTGGAACGGCACAACCCGAGGCTGTTTCAGTCAGTCCCAAAGAGCTGACCAGAATCCTGAATAGCAAGACGGGTCACAATACAATCTTCAATCTAGATGTCACGGGCAAGGAACAGACGCCTGTCATGGTCATCGATTGGCAGTACGATCCAATTAAGGACACGCTGCTGCACGTCGATCTTAAGCGCATCGATCTGGCTCAGCGTCTGATCGTGAAGGTGCCCGTGCTGACCGAAGGCGACCCGAAAGGCGTCAAGCTTCAAGGCGGACTGCACGAAATCATCACCCGCGAAGTCGAGGTCGAATGTCTCCCGGACGATATCCCACAGCAGTTCACAGTCAACGTGGCAGATCTCGAGATTGGCCAAGGCATCCGAGCAGGCGACCTGCCCATGACGGGTTCGATGAAGCTTGTTAGCGCAGCCGACATGTTGCTCTCGCATGTGGTTTCCTTGAAGGCTGATGAAGCGGCTACAGCTGAACCCGCTGTCGCTGCGACGCCTGAGCCGGAAGTGGCTAAGAAGGGCAAGAAGGAAGGCGAAGGCGCAGAGCCACCTGCCGCTAAGAAGAAGTAGTTGGCAGAGTTTGGTGTTCACCGCTACGAACCTGTTTGATTGGTGGCCGAAATACCTACTGACCCCCCATCGCCAGGCCAATCTCAGCCCGACGACGAACAGGAAGATACAGTCGTCAATCGCTTCTGCGTGGTCGGGCTGGGAAACCCCGGGGCTAGATACGATTTCACACCGCACAACATCGGCTTTGCGGTAGTGGACACGCTGGCGGCTCGACACGAAGCTACGCGTTGGCGCAATGAGGGCGTCGCTTTGACCGGAACCTGTATGATCGGGTCTAAGGACGTTACGCTCGTCAAACCGACGACCTTCATGAATAACTCCGGCCCGGCAGTTAAGGCAATGCTCCGGATGCGGAATTTGGAGGCAAAAGATCTGATTCTGGTCCACGACGAGCTGGACTTGGCGTGGACCGGGTTGCGAATCAGGAAAAGGGGATCAGCGGCTGGACATAACGGTGTCAAGTCAGTGATCTCCGCGTTGGGTTCGGATTATTTTACGAGAGTTCGGGTCGGTATACGCCCGGACAATCTCACAAGCGATCCGGCCTTGTATGTCCTCGCTCCCTGGAGCAAGGCAATGAAAGAACATGTGAGTGACATGGTGTCATATACCGCAGATGCCGTGGAAACGATAGTGGCTGAAGGCGCCGTTAAGGCCATGACGAGTTTCAATCGTCGCGCCCAAGGCTTAAAAGAAGAGGAAGAATGAGAATTTACGAAGAGTTGTTCATCGTTCGTCCGGATGCTCTCGATGAGCAAGTTGATCCGGTGATCGAACAACTGAAGGGCATCATCGTTCAGTCGGGCGGCACGCTCGATAAGACCGAGAAATGGGGTACGCGCAAGCTAGCGTATCGCGTACTCAAACAAGCCGAAGGTCAGTACATTCTGCTGCAATTCACCGCACCGGCCGAAGCTGTTCATGAAATAGAGCGTCGACTGCGCGTGTCGGACATTGTGATGAAGTTCATCACGGTGCGTATCGACGAGAAGATGAAGCGCATTGAGAAACGGAAGAAGGCCCGCGACATTCGTGCAGCTCGCAAGCCAGCACCGTCCCCGTCGTCATCGGTGAGCTCGTCGCCGTCAATGCCGTCAGAGCCGTCTGCCCCGATTCCGGGAGCGCCTGCTCCGGGAGCACCAGTCGCACCGCCTCCCGCAAGGCCTGAGCAAGCAAGGCCGGAACAGGTTGAAGGGTAAGGAGACTACACTAAATGGCTGAACAACGAGGTGGCCGTCCTATTGCGGCCTCACAACGTCCCACGGGCGGCGACAAAGCAATTGCGACTGGCAAGAAACAGTACTTCCGTCGCAAGAAGGTCTGCCGTTTCTGCGTAGACAAGATCGACGACATCAATTATAAGGACGTGAAGCTGCTGTCCAGCTTTGTGTCTGAGCGGGGCAAGATTACTCCGCGTCGGATTTCCGGCGTCTGCACGCCTCACCAGAAACGTTTAAGCGAGGCCATCAAGCAGGCGCGGAACATTGCTCTGATTCCGTTCGCCTCGCGAATGTAAGCGAAGGATAAAACCATGGAAGTCATCTTACGAGAAGATATCGACACCCTAGGCTCGCGCGGAACTACCGTGAAAGTCGCTGACGGCTATGCACGCAATTTTCTTCTTCCGAAGCGTTTAGCGGTGCCTGCAACAGCGTCAAACAAGAAGATCGTCGAACAGGAACGAGAAGCCTACCTTCGCCGCGAAGCCAAGGCCAAGGCCGATTCTGAGGATTTAGGCAAGCTGATGAGTACCGTCACGTTGACATTCCGTCACCGCGTCGGCGAAAACGACCAGCTATTCGGATCCGTTACAGCGAAGGACATTGCAGAGGCTTTGGAAGCTCAGAAGTATCATATTGATCGGCGCAAAGTGCTGCTCGAAGAACCAATCCGGACTCTGGGCGAACACAAGGTAGCATTGCGACTACATCGCGAAGTTACGACCGAAATCACCGTGGTTGTTGAGCCCGAGAAGTAACCTCGTTCATCCCACCCTAACCCCGGGTCAGATCAGTCGCGCACACGCTAACAATGTGTCTGCGTAAGATGGTCTGACCCATTTGTACGTCTGGAGAGTTCTTGTGTTTCTCGATCCCACTAAGCTCAATGAAGTTAAGCCAGCCGAGTTGTTCGAAGCTGCTGCACAAGGCCACATTGGTATCGACCAGCGCTTGGTCGGCTCGCTTCTCGAACAGTCAGAGGAATCAAAACCAGCACTGGTTGCGTTCATTGCAGGGGGCCACGACGACGACCCTGTTGATCTCACGGCAGATGTAGTATCTCTGATCCGGTACTGGAAATTGGTTGACGGTATCCCGTTCTTACTCGAGCACGTTCGTGACGCACCGGACGAGATCCCGGACGAACTGATCGAAGCACTTGTGGACATGGGTAAGCCGGTCCTCAATCCTCTGTTGAAGCTATACTCCGAGCTGGAAAGAGCAGACAGCAGCGAAGTCGCTTTTGTGTTGGCGAGTCTTAGGATTCGCGATGAACGCATTCTGAAGGTGCTATTAGAGCGGCTCGCGTTCGATATGAGCGATGGCCTGTTCCTGCTCGGACTGTATGGCGATCCTGCCGCAGTGGCTCCGATTCGGCGGGCCTTGAAAGCTGCCGGGCCGCCTAAGGCCGAGTTGAAAAAGGAAGCTGAGGAGGCTTTGGAGCTCTTGGAAGATTCAGAAGCCTTCGAAGCCTTAGCTGACCCGGAGCCTGCATCCGAGTCCTTCGACATCCTCGCCCAGTATCCGGAAGAAGCGGACCTGCCGGTCGAACTCCTAGATGAAGATGAGCGAGTTGATCTACTAACCCACCCAGTGTCCTCAGTGCGTTCGGCAGCGGCTACATCGTTCTTCAATCGCGAGTTGACTCCGGCTCTCCGCAGTAAGCTGCTGAACTTGGCCAAAGAAGACGAGTCCGTCGAAGTACGCGCTCGTGCTTGGGAGGCATTGACCGATGCCACCGAAAACACCGAAGTTGTCGAAGCAATGTTGAAGGCGCTTCGGAATCCCGAGTTGCCGCTCGAGGAACGCAGCGGCTTGCTGGTGGGCCTGGCCCCGGAGGCCGATCGGAACGAAGTTCGTCAAGCCATGGCGGATCTTTACGAGCAACCGGAAGGACGTGCCAAAGCACTCGAGGCGATGTGGCGTTCGGTACATCCGTCGTTCCGGGATCACTTTGCTAAGCATCTGGACGATGTTGATTTGGAAGTGCGTCGCGGTGCCATCTGGGGTGTCGGCTACTACGGGCTTAAGACTGAGATGGAGCACATCCGAAAGCTCTTCGATGACGAGGATCTCCGATCTGATGCGCTGTTCTCGTACGCCCTGATTGTGCCGGGCGAGTTGTCGCGCGGTCGCATGAAAGGCCTGCTGACCAAGGTTGAGAAGGATGCGCGCGGTCTGTCTGAAATGGAAGAGCAGCTAGTGAAAGCGGCTTTGGATGAACGTCTGATGCTGGCCGGCAAAGAGCCCTTTTTTAGCGCGCAAGAAGACTAGGTCCTCTCGGTCTCACCAAATTACGCGCAAGCCTGGTTAAATCGACAACCAAGTTTCGCACACGAACTGTCGAAATCTATCGTGCTACGATACAATCATTAGCAACCGACCTGCACTGGACATCTCCGTATCTGATTACCAGTCTCTTTCGGATTTTCGGTTTCAGATTCGCCGGTTCCAGCACTTCAGTGAATCGGCGTCGCGAGCTCACGGTTTAGAGCCACAGCAGCACCAATTGCTTCTGGCGTTAAAAGGATTGCGTGATAATCAGCGTCCCACCATTTCGTTCCTGGCTGAACGCTTACTACTTAAGCATCACAGCGCCGTTGAATTAATTGATCGGCTTGTCGATAAGGGGTCCGTCGTCCGGCGGCACAGTCCGGAAGACCGGCGGGAGGTGCTGATCGAAATAACACCGGCAGGCGAACAGATGCTTCAGACGCTCTCCGAGCTTGTTTGGCAGGAGCTTGCCGTATCGGGTCCAGAGCTGGCGCGTTCTTTGGCCGCAGTCTTGAAGTGGTCCGCGTCTCCCAAAAATAAAACCGACAGAACGGAACCCAGTCAGAGGAATTTTGATAACTGATCTAAATAGACCAAAACACAACAAGGAACTGCGCGACTTCACGGTGACCATCCGTACAGTGCCTATTTCTTTACTGGCCGTGCTTATCGGCTTTGCGGGAACGGGACTCGCGTGGTGTCTTCTCAAGCTGATCTGGCTCGCCACGAACGTCTTCTACTTTGGCCGATGGTCGACGGCTGCCGTCTCTCCAGCAACGAATCACTTAGGCCTGTGGTCGGTCTTGATACCGATCGTTGGTGCGTCTATTGTAGGCCTCATGGCTCGCTACGGATCAGAGAAGATTCGTGGGCACGGCATGCCGGAAGCAATCGAAGCAGTCCTGATGAACGGCAGTCGCGTACAACCGAAACTAGCCATCCTGAAGCCGGTTTCTGCGGCCATTTCGATCGGATCCGGTGGCCCGTTCGGTGCCGAAGGACCGATTATCATGACAGGCGGAGCCGTTGGGTCGCTAGTAGCTCAGTTTTTCAAGCTCACTGACGCCGAACGCAAGACGCTCTTAGTATCCGGCTCGGCCGCCGGAATGGCGGCTGTATTCGCCACACCTCTGGCCGCGACTCTGCTTGCGGTCGAGCTTCTTTTGTTTGAATGGAAGCCGCGGAGCTTCGTGCCTGTCGCGTTAGCGGCCAGTACCGCCGCTTTTGCGCGCCGTTTCGTTCTAGGCACCGGGCCGCTCTTCCCGGTCGTCGCTCACGACGCAAATATCTCCGCACTCGTGTTCGCATGCGCCGCTTTGATGGGCATCAGTGCTGGTGTTTTCGCGGTCGTCGTGACACAAGCTGTTTACAAGTCAGAGGATGTGTTTCACCGGTTGCCACTTCATTGGATGTGGTGGCCTCCTATTGGTGGGCTGGTGATTGGCTTAGGTGGGCTCATCTCTCCCCAGGCTTTAGGTGTCGGCTACGACATGATTGGACAGTTCCTGCAAGGCAGTGTTCCACTCCACATCGTCGTCGGCCTGCTAATCGTGAAGGCAGTCATCTGGTCGTTCTCGCTCGGCTCTGGAACCTCCGGCGGCGTCTTGGCGCCGCTACTATTGATGGGCGCTACTTTGGGCGCTCTCGAGTCTCATGTGTTTCCTGGAGTTGGTATTGGTTATTGGCCTTTGATCGGAATGGCCGCGATGTTAAGCGGGACGATGGGTTCGCCCATGACAGCGGTCGTTTTTGCGATCGAGCTGACCGGCGACTTACACATGCTGCTTCCGACTATGCTGGCGTGCGTTCTCAGTTACGCCTTCACGTCATTGGTTTCCAACAGATCGATTCTGACTGAGAAAATCGCTCGCCGAGGTTACCACCTCAGCCGCGAGTATTCGGTCGATCCGATGGAAGTTCTCTTTGTTAGGGAAGTCATGCGTCCGGCCGAAGCCGAAGACTACGTTTCAACAGTTCCTGCCGACGCCTATGCATTACTAGACGAACAACTGACCTCCGTCGAATACAAAATGGCGAAGACAAGTCGGACTCGACTGCCAGTCGTGAAAAAAAGAGGTGGTCCGGTCGTCGGCGCTATTTCCTTAGAGGACCTCTTCAAAGCAAGGACTCGGCACATGGACGGGGAGCGTAATCGTCAGCGCGTGATCAACATTCGGAGGCGCTTTGGAATAGCCGCCCGTCGAACTCGGGCATCTGTCTCTTAGGTTGCTTGCAACTCAGAACTCATAGTTTAAGGCCGATGAACGACTCGGCCACCCAGAAATACTATCGCAATCTTTTGGGTATTCACGATGTCGTTTGTCGGGTCGGCATCAAGCACAATTAGATCGGCTTGTTTGCCGACCTCGATCGTACCTGTGTGATCCGCAATGTGGAGCGTCTGCGCTGTCACACTCGTGGCACTTTGAATGGCTTCTGTCGGCGTCAAGCCGCTAGCAACTAGGAGCTGCAATTCGCGATGCTCGGCCCAACCTACGATACGATTCGGGTTCGCACCGGAGTCAGTTCCAAAGGCGATCGGTATTCCTGCGCGATGAAGTCGATCGGCGTTCCTCATAGCTTTGAGCAGAGCCGCACGGTGGATTGCAGTTGATGGATCACTGTGAATTTTGTCTACGTAGGCATTCGAAGCAAACAGGTCGTGCTGCGCAGGGCTTAGGGCAGATTGAAAAAACGAATCGTTGCGCAACTCTGGTTTGTCAGCATAGCCGTAGAATGACTCCTCCAGTTGAAGAGTGGCAATATACGAGATGTTCTTCGCCTTGATCTTGTCTATGATCTCCGGCGTGAGTTCTTTATCGCGAATACTATGCGCGAGAATGTCAACACCAGCATCGATCAGCCGATCCGCATCGGCCAGATAATAGACGTGAGCCGCCACTCGGAAGCCAAGCTTGTGCGCTTGCTCGATTGCGGCAGTATACACGGCTGGGTCCGGCGGCGGAAACTTGCGCAGGCCATCATCGATCCACAGCTTGATCAAGTCGGGATGCCGTTTGGACATCTCATCCACTGCCGATCGCGCTTCCTCCGGACTACTAGGGCGATAGATCTGGTCCACACCGACGTTCACTGGTGGAAAGCCTTTGGGGACACCCATACCGCGATCGGCAGTCAGAATAGTCGCAGTGTCCGGATCGTGCCCCGAGCGCTGCTTCTTTCGGATGCTATAGAGCAAGTCCTTGTTCATGCCGAGCGACATCACGGTCGTGACACCGTAAGAGGCATATTGATGAAGTTGGCTGTTTACATTTTCTTTGGTGTACTCAGCGCTGCCGATTGCAGTACCTTTCACAAGTCCGAGGTGACCGTGGCCGTTGACCAATCCCGGCATGATAGTCTTGCCTGACAGATTCTGAACCTGCGTACCTTTCGGCCAAGTCCTGGACTCGGTGACGATCTCTGCTATTTTGCCGTGCTGAATGAAGATAGATACGTGGTCGCGTGCCTGCGCGCCAGTCCCGTCTATGAGCCGGACATCTTGGAGAACAGTTGATTTCGGATCTCGCGCGAATATTACTCCGGCACAGGCCAGAATCAGAGTAGCGGGGGGCTGTCTCACTTTGTCGCCCGTCGTTAATCGCCTAGTGACGCTGCAGGTTCGTGATCAGGTTGAAGAGTAAGACGACTGTGTTTTCGGCTATACCCGAAGTAGATAGCGAAGCCAATCGCGAGCCAAACGACAAGCCGGATCCAGTTATCAACGCCCAGACCGGCAATCATGGCCAAGTTGAATATAATTCCAAGAATCGGTACCAGCGGCACCCACGGAGTCCTGAATGGTCTGTGCACTTCAGGTCGGACGCGGCGCATGATAATGATTGCGCCACAAACGATGATGAACGCAAACAGTGTGCCGATGCTGGTCATCTTGCCTAAGACGCTAATGGGTAAAAAGCCGGACAGGATAGTAACAAAAACCATAAGAACAATGTTCGATTGATAGGGAGTGCGGAACTTCGGATGAACGTTCGAGAAAAATCTGGGCAGCAGTCCGTCGCGCGACATTGAATAAAAGACTCTGCTTTGCCCCAGCAACATAACCAGCATCACGGAAGTCAGGCCGGCAAGGATGGCCATGTCCATAGCGACGCTCAGCCACGAGTAAGGCATCTTTGCCAAGGCGAGCGTGATAGGTGCCGCGCTTCCCAATAGCTGATAGTTGACCACGCCAGTCAGGACGAACGCATACAGGATAAAAAGAACGGTGCAGACGGCCAACGATCCCATGATTCCGATCGGCATATCACGCTGCGGCTTCTTCGCTTCCTGGGCCGCAGTGGAAACAGCATCAAAGCCGATATAGGCGAAGAAGATTACACCTGCTCCTCGCAAAATTCCGCTTAGTCCAAAATGTCCAAACTCGCCGGTAGTGTTTGGTGGAATAAACGGGACGTGATTCGAATGGTCAATGTAGGACCACCCAACCACAATGAAGATCAAGACCACGGAAACTTTCATCACGACAATTACGCTGTTCACTCCCGCCGATTCCTGGATGCCAACAATCAGAATCAGTGTGATCAAAGCAATGATGAAGATTGCCGGAAGGTTTACGATTCCCTGAGCCGTAGCCCCACCCGCGAGGTGAACGACCTCAAAAGGCGAGGCTGCGTACTGTGGCGGAATGTGAATGCCGAATCGGTTTAGCAGATCAAGTAAGTGACTGGACCAACTTACTGAGACGGTTGCCGCGCCTAGGGCGTACTCCAAGACCAGATCCCATCCGATGATCCAGGCAAACAGTTCGCCGATGGTGGCGTAGGCGTATGTATAAGCGCTGCCAGCGATGGGGATCATTGACGAAAACTCGCTGTAACAGAGTGCAGCGAATGCGCAGCCGATGCCAGCCAGAACGAACGAAAAGACGATGGCGGGACCGGCGTTACTCGCTGCTGCCTCGCCCGCAAGTGAGAAGATGCCCGCTCCTATGACCGCGCCGATGCCGAGTGCAACGAGTGCGCCGGCTCCTAAACTGCGCCTCAGGCAATGCTCTGAGTCTCCCGTTCCGGCCTCACTGATCAGGCGTTCAAGCGATTTGGTCGCAAACAAACTCAAGTAAACACCTCGGCAAACAAAGAGTTAAAATCAACGTGACCAGACGCTAACACGGAGTCAGAGCGCACATCAAAACGTGAAGATAACACAATCGCGCCATCTGTAATGTAGATCTGTGATCAAGTTGTGGTTTGGTCCAGGTATCGCGGGATTAAGCCAAGACACTGATCCACGCTTCGGCTCGGCGACGGATCGCGAGTCCGGATACTTCTTGAGGCAACACGGCTGAGATGACAGCAACGGAATCTGCTCCAGCTGCGATAACGTCTTTCGCCGTCTCGATTGTTATTCCTCCTATAGCTACCAGCGGTTTCGTTGTGAATGGTCGAAGCTTCGCCAGACCAACAAGCCCCAAAGTCGGGTCTGGGTTCTCTTTGGATGCTGTCGCAAATATCGGGCCTAGTGAAAGAGTTTGAACAGGCTCCTCGTCTGCTTTCGTGAGTTGCAAACGGTTATGAGTTGAGAGGCCGATTATGGTTTGGCTTCCTACAACCCGACGCGCGGCTACCGGCGACAAATCGTCTTGACCGATATGTAAGGCGGCTCCGAGCAGGTGGGCAAAGTCAGCCCGGTCGTTCATGACAAACAGGACGCCGGCTGCGGCGCACATCTCAGCGATGGTTCGCGCCTCATCGTATTGCCTCTGCGTCCAGTTAAGCTTATGCCGATATTGCAGGGTTTTAGTGCCAGCTTCCAACAGCGCTTCGGCTGCGGTGATGGCGTGACAGCCCCGCTTAGCTAGGATGACCGTATCTAGAACTGGATAAAAACGGGCGATTACCACGGACAAGCCTAAGCTTCCGGGAAAGGCATTTGAGCGGTGATCTGAATGCCGAAACCTTCTAATCCGACCACCTTGCGCGGATGGTTGGTGAGCAGATGAATCGTTGTCAGTCCCAGGTCTGAAAGGATTTGCGCGCCAACGCCCGATTCGTGCTGAAGGGGTTGATTCTTCTGCTTGGGCGCGAAATGTGATTGAGACCGACCATGGGTAACCAGCTCGTTTCGACCGTCGTGCCAGCGGGTCTGCACGCCATCACCCGATTGATGAAGGTAGACCAGGACACCTGTTCCTGCGCGCGCGATGGTTTCCATAGCGTGGTCGATCAACTTGTGACAATCGCAATCAACCGAATGAAAGATGTCGCCGTAAATGCAGTGAGAATGGACCCGAACCAAAACGTCCTCTTTCCCTTGTGGCTTTCCGTAGACAAGCGCATAGTGCTTCTCACCATCAACTCGACTTGCATAGCGGATCGTTTGAAATTGGCCATAGGGCGTTTCGATTTGTCCTGAGGCATCGCGTTCGACCATTTTCTCGGTCTGCATACGATAGCGAATCAGCTCGGCTACTGAGATGATGTTCAGGTTGTGCCGTTGGCAAAATTCAAGTAGCTGAGGAAGACGGGCCATGGTGCCGTCCTCGTTCATGATCTCGCAGATAACGCCGCCCGCCGTGAGTCCGGCTAATTTTGCGAGATCGACCGCTGCTTCAGTCTGCCCAGCGCGCACAAGAACTCCGCCGGGCCGAGCGCGTAACGGGAAAACATGGCCCGGACGCGCCAGATCTTGCGGACGAGACTGCGAGTCCATGGCCACGCGAATTGTTTGCGACCGATCATACGCAGAGATGCCTGTCGTAACACCTTCAGCCGCATCGATCGCTTCACAAAATGCGGTGCCAAAGCGAGCCGTATTCACGGGCGACATCGGCTGTAAGTCGAGCCGCGTGCAGATGTCAGATGACAACGCAACGCAGATCAAGCCACGTCCATGTGTCGCCATAAAGTTGATGATTTCAGGAGTGATTTTTTCGGCGGCGACGGTTAGATCGCCCTCGTTCTCCCGATCCTCATCATCGATGACAACCAGAATCTTCCCGCGGCGAAAGTCCTCAATGGCCTCAGGAATGGTTGCAAACTGCATGGGTGCAACCGGGTGTTCGAGTGAGCTGGTCAAACAGTGGCCGGAAGACCGTACTTTGTGCGCCACGATTTGGCTGATTTGATGGCATCATTCACCGCATTGATGTTCTTCACACCCTGATCGGCCAGCCAGTCCTCAAGAGCCTTCACGCCCTTCTTCCCGTAGATGGCTACACCATCTTTCCAGGTTGCACGGCCGCACAGCACGCCGGAGTAGTCGGTGCCCGCTTCCGATGCCATGTTCAGCGATTCTACAAACTGCGGGTTGGTAACGCCAGCGCTTAGATAGATGAAAGGCTTCTCGGCCACCTCGGCGGCTTTTCGGTAATAACCTAAAGCTTCTTTGCGAGTATAAGCAGCGTGGCCCTTGAAAACGCTGCTGCCTTCGACAAATTCAGCGTTGACCGGAACTTCGACCTTTAAGATGTCAACCTTATATTGAGGCTTGCCGAATTCCTGCATGGTCTTAAGAACCACGTCCGGCTTGATCTTGGCGAACTCTAAACCCTTTTCGTCGCCGCCCTTAGGATCGTAAACCACGAACTCCAAAAAGAACGGAATGTCTTGTGACTGGCACTCATCACCGATCCGTTCGATGAACGCGTGCTTAATGTCGTTCACATCAGCCTCATCGTACGGGCTGTAGTAAATCAGAATTTTGACAGCGTCGGCACCGAAGTCTTTAATGCGCTTGGCGGAAAGATGGGGCAGC
This sequence comes from Bryobacteraceae bacterium, assembly GCA_965214005.1. GTDB lineage: Bacteria > Acidobacteriota > Terriglobia > Bryobacterales > Bryobacteraceae > Bog-105. Next base: position 3,734,206 of record CBDCAQ010000014.1, on the reverse strand, counting down.
AGATCGGGAAGACGCCCCTTCTTATTGTTGTCGTAGCCGCTCTCTTCGTAGGCGAGGAGCAGGCCGGCATTTGAGGACCGAGCTTTAGCAGCTGGCAATCCGAACTCAGGGTCGAGCAGAATCGCGCTCGCATGAGGAGTCAAAGCCTGCGCAACGGCTACCTTGAACTCAGACATCATTTCGTCGCTGATTTCGGCTTCGGGAACGCCTTTAGCGGAAGCAATCGACTTTCGCAAGCTGCCGCGCTGGTCCATGGCGGCCGCTGCGATCACGCCATTCTTGTCGGAAAGTGCATTGAGATGCTTAATCTTTCCTTCAGATAGCTGCATGTAAACTCCTAAACAATGAGGAAATAGCTTCTGGAAACACCCTCAGTATAACTAAGGTTACGGTACGGGCAGGAGGTTTGTACGACGCCAAAAACTCTGTGCCCGCTCCACGTCACGGAAGATCTGCTGTTTCAGGCTGGCGGGGTCTGGAAATTTCTGCTCGGGCCTAACGTAATGACGGAAATCTACGCTGATGTCGGTTGGTGCTGCGCCTTCGAGCGGGCCAAGTAAATAGGTTTCGATGGTCACTTCATCACCGTTGAAAGTTGGGCGTTCGCCGACATTTGTGATCGATGGCCAGCGGCGGCGTTGGCCTGTGGTCTCAAGAGTTTCTGTGACGTAGACGCCGCGAGGGGTGAGCAGCCCTGGTATTCGACGTAGATTCAAGGTCGGGACGGTTTGCTTCGAGCCGATTCCGTGGCCCGAAACTACGGGTCCGTCCAGGGAAAAACAGCGGTTCAGGAGACGGTTGGCCCGGCTGATCCGTCCTTCGTAGAGGTGAGTTCGAACCGCGGTACTCGAGACAAGTTCAGCTCTATAGGAGACCGGCGCCAGAAATTGCGGAACGAACCCTTTCACGGTGCCCAGTTCTTCAAGCGTGGCCCGGGTTCCTGCTTGCCGGTGGCCGAAGCGAAAAGTCTCGCCAACAACAACAGCCTTTACTTTCAAGCAGTCACATAGAATTTGCGAAACGAACCCATTTGGCGAGGTGCACGCGATGTCGCTTGTAAACGGTAGCACGAGGACTTGTTCTATTCCAGCGTCCATTACGAAACGAACCCGGTCGGCCAGGCTGCAAATCAGTTCAGGGGTGCGGGAAGGCGCAACGATCGCGGTCGGATGGGGGTTAAACGTTAGAAGCGAAGGCGAAAGGCCGAGTTCCCGGGCAGTCTGAACCGTTTTACGAATCAAAGCCAAATGGCCAAGGTGAACGCCGTCGAAGTTGCCGATGGCAAGAGCGCTAGGACGGAAACCAGCTTGGGCCTCAGCTGTTGAAGTAAATACTGTCATGGGCGAACAGAGGGAGAACATTCAACTTCGAGGCCATCGTAAGCGAGACGAACCTCGGGTGGAAGCTTAGCCTCAACCTTTCTATGCATGACGTCGTGTGAGATGTGTGTGAAGAACGCACGTTTTGGTTTGAGTTGGGCAACGGTAGCCAGACTCTTCTCGACTGTGGAATGGGTGGGATGCGCATAGGTGCGTAGAGCGTCCAGAAAGAGCACATCGAGGCCCTGCAACTGCCGCATACTCTCGGGCGGAATTTCGCTGTGATCGGTCAGGTAGGCGCAGTCATTCACTCGAAAGCCCCAAACTGTCCCGCGACCGTGGCAGGCGCGAATCGGTGTGATTGTGCAACCCGGAAACTCAATTGGGTTCATTTCGAAATCCAGAGGGGTCAGGCGGGGGCGGCTTGACTCACTGGGAGCGCTGTCGAACACATACGGGAAGGTTTTGATGATCACGTCGAGAGTCTCAGCCGAACCGTATATAGGGATGTTCTTCTTCTGCATGAAGTTGAACGGCCGTACATCATCTATACCGAGAATGTGATCTGCATGCGCGTGCGTATAAAGGATGGCATCGAGCCGTTCGATGCCAAACCGCAGAGCTTGATAGCGGAAGTCCGGGCCACTATCAATTAACAGACGCCGGTTGCCAATGCGGAATAAAACGGAAGGACGCAGGCGGGTGTCGCGCGGGTCGTCCGATTTACAAGTTTTGCAATCACAACCGATCATCGGTATGCCGACGCTGGTACCTGAGCCAAGGACCAGGATTGAGGAGCGGTCGGACGCCTCGTTCATCAACTATGTCTTGCTGCCCTTGCCACCATCGGGAGTGATGATCAATGGGCGGTCATCTTCAACCTTCACTTCGGGAGTGGGCGGCTGGATAATTCTGGACTCGTTCTGCTGCTCGCGTCTGGACTGCTCATCTGAGACCTGGACAAACCGGAAGCGCAACTCCGTCAAACCGTTTTCGAGCAGACGCTGCTCTTCGATCGACAGGTTGCCGCGAGTTTTGGTTTGCAGCATACCAAGCACGTCAATGCTGTGCCTTGCTAGAGGTAAGTTCGGTTGCTCGTCTTCGTTTTGAGGGTCTTTCCCCCCAAAGTTGAGCAGGCCCAAATGCATTTGCGCTTGCATGAGTAACGACTCAACTAAGAACGCGAACGTAGCGGGAGGGATAGGGTATTCGTAGGATTGTGCGTTGCTCTCAGCCATACAGATCTCTATTTTACGGTGAAGGGTGTGGCGGACTACCGGAATGGCTAGTCGACGAGGACCGCTCTTTCAGAAATTCAAGTAAAGCGAGTTTCCGTCCGGATCGGTTATCGAGAGAACCCTCTCGGGGTAGTTAGCATTTCGCACGACGTCCCGCAACCACGAAGCCGAGACGCCCCGATGAGGACTTCCATTCACCCATGTTCCAGACCCACGTTCTACTCTGATCAGGTTGTCGGCTGCAAGATCCTCATACGCGGCCATGACAGTGTTTCTTGAGACGCTCAAAATTCCTGCCAGCGTACGACTGGCAGGCAAGCGTGCTTCCTGCTGTATCGAGCCTATTTGGATAGCACGAGCGATGTCGCGTTGAATCTGTCGCTGCAACGAGACTCCGGAGTTTCGGTCAAGGTTAATCGGCGGGACAACGAACTCACGGCGGGAAATCAAAGTGGCCCTCTGAAGTGGTACTTCACATTGTGCGCATAGTTGGCGAGTATAGGGAAAGAGGAGTTGAACATGATCTCAGGCGGTAACGCAACTGTATTCATATCGAACATGGACCGATCAGTCGAATACTACACGGGCGTGTTAGGGCTTAGGTTGACAAATCGGTTCGGCGACCATTGGGCAACGGTCGAAGCTGGAACCGGACTAACAATCGGCCTACATCCAGCTTCGCCTGACTACCCCGCACCAGGAACAAAGGGATCAACAATGCTTGGGCTCGAAATTGATGAAGCTATCGAGATTGTTGTTGACCGGCTCAAAGACAAGGGCGTGAAAGTTAAGGGCGCGATCATCCGGGGCGGATCAGGCAACTTTGCTCATTTCGAGGATCCAGATGGAAATGAGATCTATATCTGGGAGGTCAACCGCGCCGTGGTTTCTGAATCGGAGCTGGCCTATTCCGGGGCTAAAGACTAAAGGCGTACCTTGCTACCCGAGTTGCTCGGCATGAAGCTGCACTTAGCCGTTGCACGCCTGACGCTGTCAGCTAGATTGGGGAGCAGATGCATGAACGAGATCAATCAAACGGACGGGCACAGGAGCAGGGTCGGGAAGACGCCGGAAAAAAGTTCGGCGAACTGGTTCGGATTATGGCTCGGCTGCGCGCGCCGGGCGGATGTCCATGGGATCGCAACCAGACTTTTGACACGATCAAAGCGTACCTGCTGGAGGAGACCTACGAGGTATTGGACGCTATAGACGCGCAGGACTGGAATGGGCTCGCCGAGGAGTTGGGTGACCTGCTGCTACAGCCTGTCTTCTTTGCGGAGATGGCGACTGAGAAGAATTTGTTCACTATTTCGGATGCCTTGGATGCAATCAACCATAAGCTCGTGAGACGGCACCCTCATGTGTTTGGCACCGGCACAGCTGATACGGCGGAAGACGTGAAGAAGCGCTGGGACGAAATCAAAGCAGAAGAAAGAGCAACCAAGGGGACCGCAAAGAATGGGCTGCTGTTGGATGGAATCCCGAGGAGCCTGCCAGCGTTGGTCGAAGCGGAGAAGATCAGTGTCAAGGTAGCCAGCGTCGGATTCGACTGGCCGGACGCACAAGGTGTTCTAGACAAGATTCAAGAAGAAGCAAAGGAGTTAGTAGCTGCTCAAGAGAGTTCTCGGCAAGAAGAGGTAGAGCACGAACTGGGAGATCTGCTGTTCAGCGTGGTGAACTTGGCGCGATTCTTGAGGATCGATCCCGAGCAAGCGTTGCGAAAGGCGAATGGTAGATTCCGCGAGCGCTTTGGATACGTTGAAGGACGAGTGAAGGAGTCAGGCCGGGAATTACAGGGAACACCACTTGCTGAGATGGAGGAGCACTGGCACGCAGCAAAGCAATTGAAACAGATGCTTTAGAGGTGTAAGCGCTCCCTGTCCCTGGAAGAAAGTCTATTTGTAATTGCTTCCAATACCGCGAGGGGTGCTGCCGGTAGTGCGGGTGCCTTCCGAGATCTGGGGCGCAGCCGAGTCTTCCTCTTCAGGCGTCAAGATGGTCAAACCCGCACCTGCACCGGCTCCGGATTCGACCCCTGAAGTATCAACACCGCGAGCACCAAGGGAAGTATTAGCGTTTGTTGCAACAGTGTCGTTGATGCTGAGTCCGGCTCGACGCTGGCGATAGGCGGCCACTTCGTCAGGTGTCATTGTCGTCTCGTCGTAGGTCTCAAAAGCGTCTGCTGCGTCAACCGGGATCTTGTCAAATTTTGGATCGATCATGGAATCTCCTAGCGTGTTGGACACGCTTGGGCGGAAAAATAGATCGAAATATAACTTGGTTACCCGGCGCTAACTTCGCGTCTAGTACCACCCGCGACGCAGTGACCATCGGCGGCGATGCCCGCAGCTTCGGGGTGCTCCCCCTTGCGTTGGCAGTTGTCGCAGTTGCGGCAATTATGGTCGTACTGGTCGCCAAAATACTCGAGCAAATATTTACGCCGACAGCCAGGAATTTCGGCGAAGCATTGCATATGCTGCAGTTTTTTGCGCAGGTGTTCTTTGTGAAGTTGGGCGCGCTGGGTGGCAGACTCGCTCGAAGAGAGAAGATCCTGATTTGCGGTGACTTCGCCTTCCACAGAAACGCTGACTGCGCCGATTTCTTGCAGCTTTAGAAGCGTATTTGAGACTTGCCGCGCGGAGAGGTCGGTTTCAGCAGCAATCGACTTGATATTTGCCGAACCATTCAGTGTATTCAGAGCGGATGCGATTGACTGGAGGCGATCCATTTTGATTCCGCCGCCGCCAGTCTGAAACTTGCGAATGCCAATGTCTTGCGGCCGGTAGAACAGGACCGCTTCGGAAGGTTCGCCGTCACGCCCAGCGCGGCCGATCTGTTGGTAGTAGGCGTCGAGGGACTCGGGGATGTCGAGGTGAAAGACAAAGCGGATGTTGGGCTTGTCGATTCCCATGCCGAAAGCATTCGTCGCCACGATGATGTCGGCATTCCCGGACATAAAGTTGTCCTGGATGGCGGTTCGTTCTTTCGCCTTGAGCCCTGCGTGGTAGACCACCGCCTGCAAGCCTGCCTCACACAAAGTTTGCTGGATGGTCTCGCATTTTTGCCTTGTGGCGCAATAAATGATGCCAGGGAGTTTTGACCACCTAACACGCCCGAGTAGTGCCTCCTGTTTAGCGGCTTCGGAAGTGGCCTCATGCACCTCGAGAGAGATGTTGGGCCGATCGAATCCTGAAACGATAACATGCGGATCTCGCATGTGGAGGCGGGTCATTATTTCCTCGCGAACATCGGCAGAGGCAGTAGCCGTGAGCGCGACCACCGTAGGATGATTCAGAGCGTCAACCACATCGCCGAGCATCATGTAGTCAGGTCGAAAATTATGGCCCCATTCGCTGATGCAATGGGCCTCATCGACAGCAAACAAACCGATCTCCATGTTGCGCAGACTCTCGAGCGTTTCCTTCTTGCGGAACTGTTCAGGCGCAAGGAAGAGAAAGTCGATATCGCCTGATTGAGCTTTCTCAAGAACTTCCTGATTGTCCGAGGCGCTTTGATGGGAATTGAGAACAGCTGCTTCGGCCGAGCTCTCTTCAAGGGCATCCAGTTGGTCCTGCTGCAGTGCAATTAACGGCGAAACAACGACAACGGTGCCGCTGTTGATCATCCCAGCAATCTGGTAGATGGCCGATTTACCGGATCCAGTTGGCTGGACGACGAGGGTGTCACGACCCTCGACGAGCGACTTGATCGCCTCTTCTTGGCCAGGTCGCAGCGAAGAAAAATTCAAAGACTGCCGGGCAACTTTTTTGATCTTTGTAGAGATGTTCTCGGTTGGCATAACGAATGCGGTCGGCGACTCGCAAATAAATTGGATGACGGGGCTGGAGCGGAATTTCAGAAAGATAGAACGGGCAGGACTGGTACCGGAGAAAGTACGGAGGGGCAAGGAGACGCGAGCGAGTGAGCTGAAGGCGACAGCTTACCTAACGGGCATAGTACCCACTCTTGGCCCGTGTGGTTGCGCCTGTTTGTAAACAGCGGACGGTCAACTTACGGTACGAGCCATCGTGGGGGTGATTGTTACTCGAAACATAACCGAACTGGTACATGGCGCGAAGCTCACTGCCGATTTGGCCGAAAACAGTATCGAGGTTACTGGCGAGTGCATCGAAATCGGCGGCGCCGGTCAAATTCGACATGTGTTGCATGACCCGAATGCCGTACCGGTTTCTTGCCGTGAGCTGGTGATGCTCCACTTGCGTGTAGCGAATGCAATACAGAAGCGTATCCGTGTTTTGGGCCGTCTCGATTACGTCGAGTAAATCATGCTCGCTCGAGTTTTCTTCGCCATCGCTGAAGACGATAAGGGCGCGTCGGCGTTCTCCCGTTATTGCTAACTTCTCCGTAGTGGAGAAATAGATCGCGTCATACAACGCGGTGCCCGAGTTGCGATTCTCCTTAGGGCCGACCTCTGGAAAGGTGCGGACTCCCTTTTGGAAGGCTTCCAACCCGGCCAAAATTGCGGACGCGGACGCTGTTCCGTCACCAACCACCCGGAGGTGATTCCCGAAACAGACCGCAAAGGCCCGATCGGACGGACGTAAGACTGTCGTGAGAAATGTTTCGACGTCACGATTGTGGCGCTTGAGAAACTTATCTTGGCTGCCGCTCACGTCAATGATCAGCCCGAGGCTGAGTGGCAATTCGGCTTCGCGAGCAAAGAATTGGATCTTTTGAGGCACACCGTCTTCGAGAACTTCGAAATCGCCTTTACTCAGGTTTTCGAGAAGTTTTCCGTCAGCGGAACGGACCACCGCCGTAATGCTGACCAGGTTGACCTCAGCTCGGAAAGGCGGAGGTTGTTGGCCTGCGCAACAGGATACAACCGAGAAGATCAGAACAGTGAAGCCGCGAAAACAGTTAGCCACCACGAGCTGATACGAATCTGAGGTCGCCAATGTTCGGATGCTAGATCTTACGAGGACTGAACCGTCGTGGCAACCATCTGGGTTCCCCAACTGAAAGAGACGGCGGCTGAAGACGCGGTTTCCTTCGCGAATGCGATTGTGAACTCCTCAATCGGCGAGTGGGGATTGGTGACGTTCAGAGTGAAGCGTCCGAGGTCTTGGGCTTCATCGTAGTTGAATGCGCCCCACTGGTCTGCCGTCTTGTTGACGATCATGGTCCACTTATCTGCGCTTGGGATAGCAAACAAAGCATAGCTGCCGGCGGGAACGCTGAGAGAGCCAAATTTGCAAGCGCCGGTAATGGTGAACTGAGTCGCTTCATCAGCGCCCAAGCGCCATACTTTGCCAAAGGGAGCGACTTGATCGCCCACGGTGCGGCCTTTCAGATAAGGACGGCCATAGGTGATGGTCACCGTTTTGCCGCTCAGAGTGATTGACGCGGTCTCATGAGGACTGATGCGTTTCCGCTCCTGCGCGAAGGCTTTCGCGGCTGTAACGCCTGCAGCAACAGAGCTCAACACAGATGGCAACAGGGAACGGCGAGTCATAAGCCTATTAGACACAAGCGAGAATGAACGAGTACGAGGGATGATGAAAACGCTGCTTCTGTTGCTGGCGCTTGTTGACGTTTGTCTAGGCCAAAATATTATGATTACTGCGGTTGGACAGGGGCCCACAAATACTCAGGCTGTCTTTACTTATACGGCACCGGATACGGCGCCTTGTCTCATCTCTGTAACAAATGAAGGCGGATTCGTCCCGGATGTTTACGACGTCGACGGGAGACTGTACGCTGGCGTGAACGAAGACCTTAAACGGCCCGACACACAGATGAGCGGCGGGCAGCGCACGATTGTAATTGGACATAGAACCAGTGCGACCGGGCAGGACCGCAAGCTGCACTCTCTTGCGTTGCAGGCAAATACGCCGCACACTTTGAAAATTTCGTGCGGAGGCGGAAGACAGAACGGAACGCTCCGATTCAAAACGGCAAACCTGCTTTTGGGCAACACAGGGCCTGACACTCCGCCGTTCAATTCAGATGGGTGGGGGAACTGGGGTTGGCCGACAGTTGACTATTCAGACAAGCAGGTTGCGTATGTTGACCCGATGAGTGGGCTGATCTTAAAGCGAGTCACCGGACCGGGCGAGTTGGGAGTGAACTGGGCTACTGGTTTGCCGATTCAGGCAATCCTGGATCTTTCGGGAGGCCAATGGCAGCAAACGCAGAACATCGGCTCGAAGCCCAACGGCAAGGAGGCGCAAGTCAGTGTCCAGGGAAGCCCGGCGAAGTCACTTTTTGTTCTAACTACGACTGAGAAAGAACGATATTTTAGTTACAACGACTGGAACATGATCGACGATGTTCGGCTCCACTTAGTAGGTCATGCTGATGCCGCTTCAGCCGCGGATCGTACTCTTTCCGCCTGTATTTCTCCTGATTTCGGACAGAGCTGTGTTGGCTCACCAATCGACATAGAAATGAAACAGGGCGGGTCTGCCGACGCTAGTGGGCCCGCAAACTTCGGTGTGCCGGGCTTGTTTCACGGTTGGGGTGATGCGCCCGTGACGGACAACATGTATCTAGTCGCGCACGATAACACCATCACGGCAAATGTGTCTGGACAGGCGGTCCGCTGGATCAGCGGAAAGAGTAGCGCGGGCGCTCATTACTTTCCCATCACCTATTTAAAACCCGGTATGCGGATTCTAATTCCTGGGTCAGCACCTGCTTGTCCGCAGAACCTATGCGCCGTCACGAACGTTGGGGACGAAAAGACGCTTTCGATACAGCAATCTCTACCTAATCTGGGCAACGTCAATGGCATCTCTTTCCCGAACTTCGGTTTTAAGATTTGGAAGAAGAGTAATCAAGGGACTGTATACCTGGATAGTGTCAACACAGACTGGAAGATATCGACTAACACGAATGTCGGCAATCAGGGACTAGACACATTCTGTTCGGCCGCAACAGTGAAAGACCCGGCTACGGGCGAGAGTGGATACACGTGTATTTTCCCGGGCGAATTCAGTAAGCACGGTTTCTACTGGCTGAATCAGAAGACGGGCGATGCTCGGCTACTGTCGCCTCTAGGCATCTTGAATGTAAGTGCTGGAAGTACGCCGCTCGAGGTCTACGTACGTAACTCAAATCAAAATGATAATTATGGCGAGGGTGACACGTTTAAACGTTGCGTATACCAGCTAGCCGACTCGAAGAACGGAGGACTGAAAACCTACTATCCGAAAGCGGACAACGACTACAACCCTGCGCTGTATTCAAAGGCCGCCTGTACTGACGTCGGAATCAATGTTGCGGGAATTGTTGCTCAAGCGCACCCCGAGATCGATCAAGATTACTTTCGATACGGCAACATTAACTCGATCAGCTTCCCATACCTGGATTACAGGATGTTTAGTCTGGGGTCATCAGAATCGCGGCTCGCCTGGTGGTGTGTCATTGACATGCGCAAGAAAGGACCAGAGTCGGTTGTCAACTGCCACAATAACTTCTCAACTTACCCGGAACGATGGAACAGCAGCCATGGCGACGAATTTTTCTTCAGGGCTGGCATGGTCGAGATGAACGCCCAGAACGCGCACTCTGGTTACCAAATTCCGATCGCGAAGATCTACGGCAACGACTCAGCCGGTACTACGCTGACCGACAAGTTCGTCAAAGACTGCGGATCGTTAGGTGTCACCGATCAGCAATGGATCAAGCAAGGTGCGCAAGGCAATCATTGCATTCAGATCAACATCCTGCATGAACCCCTTCGGCCACTGGGGAATGGTGCACCGGAGTTCCAAGTGAAGCGTGGGGACAAAGCGGCAGTGATTCACCGGGTGAATGCGGCCAAGTTTCTGGGCACCAGGCCGGTTGCTTTCGAACATAACTCAGCCGCTTGCGGTGGCGATGGTACGACTAACTTGTGCGCTGATTACTTACAAGCTTTGGCCGAAGGAGATTACATCAACTCCTGTTCCGGTCCTAATTGCGAGAAGTTTCTTGTAGCCAAGCACAAAATTCTTCCTGATGGAACCATCGACCTTGTGCTGGTAAGAGCGATGAACCCTTTCAATTGCAGTAACACCGGCATGCAGGCTCACGCGAATGGATGGTCGGCGGTTACCTGGAATGTGGCGACTTGCGGAGCCGGTGGTACTTACTATCTCGACATAACTAAACCCAACGCGATTCCGTTACAAGACAATCCGAATGTGTTCTTGAGCCATGCCTTGCAGTTTTCACGCGGCACGACGATGTTAAATCTGGGCGGGCAATGGGGCGGGGCAAGCAAGTATGAGTGGGGAGGTCCCTATGAGGGCTATGGAATCCGCTTGGGCTCGTTCCCTGACATTGTGGGCAAGGACTTTCAGTTCGGCGTCAACGGTTTGTATCCTTTTGCTGGTGACGGCAGCGGTGTCGGTAACACAATCATTCAGACGCATCCCGGTGGGCTGACCTGGGCAGCCCCTTCGCATTGTGAAAACCCTTCGGTGTCCTGTGACGAAACGAAGTGGGTGGTGGACGGCCGACCATTCGGCGGAGCGTTGGGCGGAGCCTTGCCTTTTCTGTCGCAAATGGCTTATCCAGTAAGTGGGCTTAACTCGGTGGTGCGAGTCAGCATTCCGTGGTGGACGTGCCCCGGCGCGCCAAGCTATCCGCAAAACCTACACGGGTGTCAGTTATTTGGTGCATATCAGGACCTAAATCATTGGGATCCTTCGTTCACTAGCAATGCAACGCCGGCCAGTGACAATCAACATTGGGCAGCCTACTTTCACCGCAAAACGCGCGCTGTCGCTGCATTTGCCGGTTATCACTTACTGCTTGATATCAGCGGTCCCGGATCGAGAATCAAAGATGTTGACGAGTGGACTTACTGTTTCGCTGACTTGCCGGATGAATGCGTGCCGGGTGCTAAGCAGAACGAGATCTATGCCAACATACCTGCCGCGAGTCGAGGCGGCATCTGTACTGGAGACCTGGCTATTAACTCACCTTGCGTGTTTACAGGCGGTCCAGAAGCTGCGAGCTTCATGCAATTTGCCGTAGACAAGCCTGATCCGTTTGGACTTCGATCACGAAATTTAGGCATGGCGTTTGGTGGTTGGGGCAGAGATGGCAACTATGCCAACATGCATTCTCTAGCAACGGCAGATTGGTTTCCAGTGAAGGTGAACTGGGCCGATGGTCAACGATCGGACATTTTCGTTGTGAAAAATCCAGGGTGGCCCGCGGAAGATGCTGAATTTCGAAACACGTTTGTAAAGGTGTCGGTAAAGGTTCCTCCGACAGCCGAGGCGCGAATACGGTTCGGTTACAACGAGAAGCTTTTCTGCAGCAGTCGCCAGGAGGCATGCACCACGGCTGCAGCACCGCAAGAGCCCTACACCTGGGCTTCTGAGGCTCAGAAGTGGACGCCGTGCGCGGAAGGATGCACAATTGAGGTTCCAGCCGTTGCACAAAGAGTAGTCTTTTACGTCATTGATCATAAGGACGGTAGCGGAAAGATTGTAACGGGCGCGAAGCAGATAACTACAGTGAACTAAGAAGGTAGCGGATAGATTAGTTGCGTTCAAGACGAAAAGCTATCGAATTTTCTTTCTCGCAGAAATGTAATCCGTTTCGCTTTCGATTGTCGTAGGATGTTTGTGGGCGCTGGTTTGTTGTAGCTAGCCGTGTAAGCGATAGGCCCCAAGGCTATCCATAGTGTTTTCAGAGCTGAAAGGATCATCATGTCCGAAGCAGGAATCCTCAATGAGGTTATTGCCAAGTCGCCGAACCGTCGCGGGTTTGTCAGAAAACTTGGATTAGCGAGTGCGGCGCTGGGTGCAACTGCCGTCACGTCTAAAGTTGCCCAAGCGCAGTCAGCAGGAAGTGGACCGCCCGATGTCGACATCTTAAATTTCGCGCTGAATTTGGAGTACCTGGAGTCTGAGTTTTACAATATTGCGAGCACCGGCTTATCGATTGATCAGCTCGGGGTCGACATCTCAGGAAGCGGAAATCTGGGAATCAGCACAGGCGGGCACGCTGTCCCCTTCGTCACGCCCGCAATTCAATCGTTAGCAGTTGAATTAGCGAAGACCGAGCTGGAACATGTCGACTTGATTCGGCAAACGATTTTCTCTCTTGGTGGCTCGCCTGTCGCAAGACCCCCAATAAATCTCAATGCGTTGAGCTTCGGCTTTGCGAACGAGAACGACTTTTTGGTCTTAGCCCGAGCTTTTGAAGAAGTTGGAGTCAGTGCTTACAGTGGTGCAGCGCCATTAATCGCTAACAGCAGTGTATTAGGGGCTTCAGCACGCATTCTGGCGGTTGAAGCTGAACATGCCGGCTGCATCCGTTGGATTATCTCTCAGCGTGGCCTTACGACGACGGCTGTAGACGCAGCTGACCTTCTTCCGCCGCCCTCGGGGACAACATACGCCGCAATCAATAGTCAGGGGCTCACGCCGGTTAGAACGCCAGGGCAGGTCCTCTACGTAGTTTATGGCGGCAGTGCGAATGCCACTACCGGTGGTTTCTTCACGATGGGTGTGAACGGAAACATTAAAACCTCGGCCGCAGTTGCCGCGACCATTGACGGAGCTACACTTACGCTCAGTCCAAATCCGATTCACGTCTCCTCGCCCGGAACTCCTGGAACCACTACCGTGACCTGGAATGCCCCTTCGGCGCAGGCCGTTGAGGTTCGCGTGGGAGGTCCTAACGGCGCTCTATTCGCCTACGGGCAGAATAGCGGTTCCGCGTCAACGGCAGCCTGGGTTGTGGACGGCACAATGTTCTACCTGCAAGATGCAAACAAAGCAATGACCGAAGCCGGTACGTTGGCGATGGTCGTGGCTCATGTTGTCACTCCTTAGAACAGAGTTGGCTCAGTACAAAATAGTAAAGGGCTGCTTCGGCAGCCCTTTACTATTTACAGCAACAAAACTTGGTAGCGCTAAGGGGAATCGAACCCCTATTTAAGCCTTGAGAGGGCTCCGTCCTAACCGTTAGACGATAGCGCCAGGATGAGAACTATCGTCTAGTATAGCCAACGCTCGCGATGAACTTAGAGCGCCTCCGGCATAGGAAGGCTCGACTTAGCGAGAGCTTTTGTAATTAACACGACAGCTCCAACCTCGTCTACACTTTTTGCGATTGACGTCTCAAGCACAATCATGCAGCGAGCGCGTTCCAGCATTTTCTTTTCCCGGAAAGACAGAGGTTTAAGCGCTTGAATCATAACCAGAGCCTTGAATACCTCGGCAATTTCAAGCAGGCTTCCTCCCTTCATCTTGTCCGAATTCTCTTTAAATCTATCTTTCCAATCATGTGCGCAGCACGGACGTCCGGCCGCTAAAAAGTTCAACACTCGAGCAATCTCGCTGCACTTCGTGACTTTTCGGAGGCCAACATCTCCCACGTGAGAAAAGGGCACCATCACAGTCATGCTATTCGGGATCAAGCGGAGCAGATAAAAGCGTTCCTGTTGTGCGCCAAAGAGTCGGGAACTAATATTCTCAATGGTGCCAATGCCGTGGTTTGGATAAACCACTTTCTCGCCAACCTGGAAGGTCATTCGTGGACCTCTTTCTTAAAGTGAAGTTAAGTTACGCGACACAGCCAAAAGGAATATTAATCCCGTGTAAAGATTTCGTCAAGGAAAAAATAATGACCACACACTAGGTTGGGGGTGTGAGATTGAATTCAGCTAAAGTACTGTGTTGATACAGGTTTCAGTACTGGGGACACTGAGCGCAGGTGTTTCTTAGGAACAGGTCCAAGGCCCCGCGACAAAGATGCCCGAGGCCCACAGGGAATTCGGAGGACGGTTGATTAAAGAATATTGGCTGACCAATTCTCGAGAATCGACTTTACCTTCTGGCAGAATTGATCAGCAAGAGCACCATCAATGAGGCGGTGGTCAAAAGTGAGCGCTAAATGAGCCTGGGAACGGATTGCAATCGCATCGCCTTCGACAACGGCCGGAACTTTTTCGACCGCGCCAACGCCCAGAATTGCGACTTGGGGCTGATTGATGACGGGCGTGGCGAAGATACTCCCAAAGCTGCCAAAGTTCGTGATCGAGAATGTGCCGCCCTGAACTTCGTCGGGCTTGAGCTGGCGAGAACGAGCTCTGGTTGCCAGATCCACAATGGCCCTCTGAAGCCCGGCCACATTCTTCTCATCCGCATTCTTAATGACGGGCACGATGAGTCCACCTTCCAAGGCGACTGCGATACCAAGGTTGATGTCGCGATGAAAGACGATGTTCTTGCCGTCAATCGAGGAGTTGAAGATAGGGAAAGCGCGCAGAGCTTCTGACGCAGCCGCAGTTACAAACGGCAAGAAGGTCAGCGAGAATCCGTTGCGAGCCTGAAACTCAGTCTTACTTTTCTCGCGAAGTTTAGCCACCTTCGTCATATCCACGCGATGAACCGTGGTGACATGAGCGGAAGTCTTCTGACTCATGACCATGTGCTCGGCAATTTTCTGCCGCATGTTGCTCATCGGCTCGACACGTGTCTTGGCAGTTTCCGCAAGGGGAAGGGGAGCAGGAGCTTCCTCAGCAGGCTTGGGCTGTGCAGGCGATGTCGGCGATCCCTGGCTGTAAGCAGTTGGTCCTGGTGTGGCGGCGGGCGGTGCTGAGTAAGTCTTCGCAGCCTGTGAAGACATGTACGCTTCTACGTCCTGTTTTGTGATGCGGCCGCCTGCGCCGGTTCCGCGAACCTGCCCCAGGTCAATGTTGTACTCGCGAGCCATCTTACGAACGAGCGGAGACAGTGGCCCTTGATCATCACCGTCTGCCTGAGCTGAAGCTGGTGGTGCAGGAGCAGCAGGCTGGGATGTCAGCGGTGGCGGCTCGATCGGATACGGGCCAGCGGAAGCCGCGACGGGCTCCTGCGGTGGCGGAGGCGCAGATTGCTGAGGTGCTGGTGGTTGTGGAGGAGGTGGCTGGGGAGGAGCTACAGCCTGCTTCGGGGGCTCGGCCTTGACTGGTTCAGGTGTAGGAGCAGCTTGGGGCGGTGCGGTGGGTGCGGTTCCATTGCTGGCCCCGGCGCTATCGCCAATGCGGCCAACGATGGTATTGATGGCAACAGTCGTACCTTCCTGGACCAAAACTTCAGACAGCACGCCTTCGCTCGGCGATGGAATTTCGGTATCCACTTTGTCGGTCGAGATCTCAAAGAGCGGCTCGTCGCGCTCTACCTTTTCGCCCGGCTTCTTCAACCAGCGAGTCAGCGTTCCTTCAACAATGCTTTCGCCCATTTGGGGCATTACGATGTCGATCATTGGATCTCCTGCAATTGTGGATGTGCCATCGCCATTTCGTAGTCGAAGATCTTGGCGAACGAGGCGGCAATGGCTTGCTGGACCTCTTCGCGAGATGCTGAACAGCCCAGAGTGCGGAGTGAGCAGACAGGCTTAGTAAGGCCGCAAGGGACAATATACCGAAAGTAGTCTAAGTTCGTTTCAACGTTCAACGCAAACCCGTGGGAGGTGATCCATCGGCTTATATGTACTCCGATTGCTGCGATCTTGGCATCACCAACCCAAACCCCCTCGTATCCGCGTTCTCCGATTCGTTTGGCCTGAATGTTGAAGGTGAGCAATGCGTCTATTAAGCATTGTTCAATGCCGCGGAAGTAGGCGCCGACATCGCGTTTCCATTCTCGCAAATCGAGGATAGGATAACCGACTACTTGGCCCGGGCCGTGAAAAGTAACATCGCCGCCTCGATCTGTCTCGTGATAGTCGATACCCGTGCGCGCGAGAACATCTTCGCTGGCGAGTACGTTCGCAATATGGCCATTGCGTCCGATAGTCACAACAGGTGGATGTTCAACGAACAGCAGCACGTCATTACCTAGGGCACGCTTCCGTTGCTCCACGTGCTTTTGTTGGATGAGCAAAGCTTCGGCATAGCGCAGCTTTCCGAGATCGAGAACTCTGCAAACTCGCACGGCTGGAAGGCTCCTCGACCCCTCGAACGCTGAAGACGTCGACGGCTGCCTAGACGTTAATCGCAAGGCCGTAGATGTTCTGGAAGGCTTCGCCGATCGCCTCGTAAATGGTCGGATGGGCGTGGATGGTGGACATCATGCTCTCCACGGTGGCCTCAGACTCCATGGCCGTTACG
Source organism: Bryobacteraceae bacterium (assembly GCA_965214005.1). Taxonomy (GTDB): domain Bacteria; phylum Acidobacteriota; class Terriglobia; order Bryobacterales; family Bryobacteraceae; genus Bog-105. The sequence continues at coordinate 3,717,584 of CBDCAQ010000014.1, read as the reverse complement.
GCTTCGGCGATAAGCTCGAAGGCTTCCGGCCCAATAATGTGAACTCCGAGAATCTCGCCAAAACGTTCATCAGCAATAACCTTGACAAAGCCTTCGTGCGAATCAAGGATGGTTGCCTTGCTGTTTCCAACGAATGGAAATTTGCCTACTTTGACTTTGAAACCTTGCGCTTTTGCCTGCGCTTCAGAAAGTCCAACACTGCCGATGCCGGGGTCTGTGTAAGTTGCGCCCGGTATGCGATTCCGATTAATAGGCCGCACCGGCTTGCCGGCGATGTGGCCGACTGCGATCATCCCTTCGGCAGTCGCTACGTGCGCGAGTTGGGGGGTGCCCGCCACGATGTCACCGATCGCGTACAGACCGGGCTCAGTTGTCCTCTGACTCCCATCTACCTTGACAAAGCCGCGATCGAGTTCTGCCTTGGTGTTTTCGAGCCCGACGTTATCGGTAATTGGCTTCCGGCCAACTGCGATCAGAAGCTTCTCGAATTCCATCTCTTCTTTATTTCCGTTGGCTAGAGTCGCAGTGAGACTTACACTGTTCTGATTGCGCCGAATGTTTTCAGCCTTCGCGCCTGTCTCAATGCGAATGCCTGTCTTCCTGAAATGACGGTCCAATTCCTTCGAAATTTCTTCATCTTCGACCGGAACCAGGCGAGGCAGCATCTCGAGGATCGTGACCTTTGTGCCAAAACGATTGAAGATGGACGCGAACTCGACGCCTACTGCTCCAGCGCCAATGATGCCGAGCGACTTCGGGATGGCAGGTAGATCGAGGATCTCGATGTTCGTGAGAATTAAATTAGGATCAGGCTGAAGGCCGGGCAGCATTCTGGCTTCTGAACCAGTCGCAAGAATAATGTTGCGAGCCTCAACAGTCTGTGTGCCCTTGTCGCCGGTGACGCTGATCTTGCCACCGCCTTCCAACCGCGCCGTCCCTTTGATGACGTCAACCTTGTTCTTGCGCATCAGAAAATCGATGCCCTTGGAGTGCTTACTAACGATCTTGTTTTTACGGTCGAGTACCTGAGGAAAGTTGAGCTTAGGATCTTTGCACTCGATGCCTTGCGCTTCAGGATGCTTGAAGTGTTCCCAAACATCGGCGGTGTGCAAAAGCGTTTTTGTGGGGATGCAACCCACCAGGAGACAGGTGCCGCCTAATCGCTGCTGCTTCTCAATTAATGCGGTTTTTAGACCATACTGACCCGCTCGAACTGCAGCGGAATAGCCACCTGGGCCGCTGCCAATTACGACTACATCGTAAGCCATTTTCGACTTCAGTGTAGCATCGGGACCTTTATTTTAAGGGCATTTCGGGTTACTCTTGGGGTGTCGAGTGGCCATCTCTGTCGAGACTAAATCCCGCCTGGCCCTAATGAATATCAGCAAGGGCAAAGTTGCTTTGCCGCTTCTGGCTTTCCTTCTATTTTGGGGCGTCGCGATCGCGTTTCAAATCGCTGGTCATGCTTACCATTGCGAACTGAACGTCGAGTCGGATGACCCAGCGCACTATGTAACAGGGTTGATGCTGCACGATTGGGCTAAGAGCGGCTTTGCGTGGCCGCCAACACAGTTTGCGGAAAACTATTATGCGCACTACCCCAAAGTGGCGCTGGGCCATTGGCCGCCTGTGTTCTATGTGATGCAGGCAGTCTGGATGCTGGCATTCGGATCGAGCATTGACTCAGACCTCGTCTTGATGTCGGTTTTGAATGGACTGCTATCGACGACTCTCTTCTTCGTTGTCGCGCGACAGGTTCGGTCGTGGTGGGCCGGAGCAGCCGTTGCACTCCTGTTGATTGCTAATCCGGTCGTCCAGTTATTCACGGGTACCGTGATGGCAGATCTAGTCGTGGGTGTCTTTTGCTTCTGGGCCATGGTTGCCTGGAGCCGCTATTGGGAGGACGGCCTACGCCAGAGCGCGATGGTTTTCGGCGTCTTGAGTGCCATCGCCATCATGACCAAAGGTAACGGGTATGCGCTGGTGCTGCTGCCGCCCATTGCGATATTCATAGCGCGCCGCTTCAACATGATTCGCGACCGGTCATTGTGGATCGCGGTGGGGCTGATGGCTGCACTGTGTGCACCGTGGAGTCTGCTGACACGAGAGCTGGTTTTGAACTCCATGGAGTATCGGCTGACTACTGCGTTTTTCCTCCAGGCGAACGTCTTCTACGTGGAGCAACTATTTACACAGATGGGTCTCGCGGCGGGTGCTGCAGCAGTCTTCGGCCTATTCGTGGTCCTACGAAGAGCCTGGCAAGGGAAAGCGGTTGACGGTATCTGGGTTGCGTCGGCAGCGTGGCTCCTGGCCTTTCTTCTCTTCCACTCCTTGGTGCCGGCCGCCTTGGCGCCCCGGTACACCATTCCTGCTGTCCCGGCTTGGCTGCTCTTGATGAGTTATGGCGTGCAGCAGGCCGCTGGACTCGTAAAGATTCCTCGCTGGAGTGCACAACGTCGTATGGCAGCACTCGGAGGGCTCATCGGGCTAGCATTTGTTAGTACTGCGTTCTCAATCCCTCAACGTGTAACTTACGGCTACGTCGCACTCGCTCGGGACTTAGCCAAGCAACCGCAGTACGACAAACGAGTCATTCTAGTCTCGTCCCAAGGAGACGGGGAAGGTATGCTCGTCGCTGAGGTTGCACAATGGGACCAACCAAGGCCGAGGCACATCATTCTGCGTGCCGGTCGCGCTTTGGCTGACAGCGATTGGTTACAGCGGAATTATGTCTTGCGATATCGCACTTCGGACGAGCTCATGACCTATCTTGAATCCGTCCCGGTCGGTGTGATCGTCATTGATCGTATTGGCCACCACCATCCCAATCAGCACCAGCCGCTGCTCGAGCAAGTGCTTCAGCAACATCCGGATCAGTGGAAGCTCAGCGGCACTTATCCAGAGGGTGCGCCCGCGAACCAGAGCCTTGCGGTCTATCGCTTAGACGGACCAAACGCAATAGCAACGCACCCGATCTCGCTCGAAGTAAATGGCACTATGCACAAAACGATAGAGATCAAGCCATAGCCATCTCACGGGCAACTCCGCGCCCGTTGAAACAGAGCAGGCTAGCGATACGTATTATGAGTTATGCAACGGCTCATTTGCGCATGTCTTGGCCTCGCCATCCTCCAGTCCGCCCATGCGCAATCGCCTTCGCCCGCGTCTCAAAAAGTGCCACCGCCGGGCATCCTGCGCAAGATGACAATTAAGGGGAACCAACGTTACAGCAGTGCGGACGTCGTAAAGGCGTTGGACTTACATCCAGGACAGAACGTGTCAGCAACTGTGTTCGAGGACGCACGGAAGCGACTGCTCGCCACGGAATTATTTAACAACGTGTCCGACTCGTACATGTACGTCGGGACGCCTCTGAAGTACGATCTTTTGGTTGAGGTCGTCGAGAACGATCAGGTGTTTCCTCTCCGCTTCGAACGGCTACCTGTGCCGGATACCGACCTGAAGCAGTATCTGCGCGAACACGTGGTTCTCTACTCAGAACAGATCCCAGGTACCCAGGGAGTTCTAAATCGTTACATCGCAGCTATCCAAGAACGCGTTGCAACGGTCGATCCAAATGCGAAAATCGCGGCACACGTTTCAAACGATGACCCAAAGCAACTGGCCGTGTTGTTCACCCCGAAAACTCCTGCGCCGACGATTTCCCAAGTGAAGATCACAGGCAATACGGCTGTGGACACGGGCACCTTGCTTCGGGCAGTCAACCACGTCGCCATTGGCGTTCCCTATAGCGAAATGCGCCTCCAGCAAATCTTGGACGGAACCGTACGGCGTCTCTATGCGGCGAAAGGTCTGATGAACGTAACTTTCCCTAAAATTGAAGCCGAGAAGGCGCCCACCAATCTGGGTTATATCGTCAACATAGACATCAAAGAAGGACCTGTTTATAAGGTCGGACCGATCCGATTTCGTGGCAGCGGGTTAGATCAGGAAGAAATCCGGGCCAACATTCCGTTTAAGGTTGGCATGACTTATAACGGTGACTTAGTAGAAAGCTTTTCACACGACTTAGCTCACAGGATGAAGATGCGCGGATTTCTGGACGTACAGATCACGCCGGATCCCCAGGTCGACGAAGAGAAACGGACAGTAAACCTGACATACAACGTGTTGTCGGGTTCAGCTTACAAATTCGGATCGTTAGACATTAGCGGCCTAGACTTAGTTAGTGAACCCGTCATTCGTAAGTTGTGGGGCGAAAAACCGGGTCAACCTTTTAATCCGGAATATCCGGATTTCTTCCTTAAGCGCGTCGGCGAACAGGGTCTTTTTGACAACTTGAATGACACACGGTCGGACTACAGCGCCGACCCCGCTTCGCACAATGTTACGGTGCACCTTTATTTCAAGGGTGGCAAACCAAAGGAAGAGAAGAAGCGCAAGCCCGAGGAAGAATCGACGCCGGGACCGATCGGCCTACCGCCGATCGGCTTCTAAGTCTTATCAATGTTGCGGGTGAAAAAAACCGTGCAGCTCTGTAAACCAATTAACCACAACATCAATCCTATGACCTTCAGTCTCATCGCGTTCCGCGAAGGTCATCAGAAAACGCTTGCCATCTGGTGAAAGAAGCGTATTGCGTATCCAGAGATCTGGGGTCATTACCTTCGCGTTAGCTTCAAACATGACGTTGGCCGTGCCGAAGCGTGGATCAGGGTCGAAGCGTACCGGAATAGCCATGATTTTGTGACCTCGAAAAAAATAGAGCACCTTGCCTAACGGATCCCACATAGGGCCACTACCGGCACCTACTCGAATTGGTTTGCTGGCGGCATCCGGTGGAAAGGCGCGCACGTAAATGTCAGTCTCAGTTTGATAGGCGATCCACCGCCCATCTGCAGAAAGGTCAGGATTGAACTCGTAATCCGGCCCGGCCGTAACCGCCTCAGGTATGCCATTGTCCTGCAACGGAACGGCGATGATATCCGATTTAGTGGCGGGCAGCATCCCCCGGGTGGTTATTAGCCATTGACGATCTCTTGAGCATGTATAAGGCACTACGCCTGCATCTTGAAAGTGCGTCAACTGCTGTTCCGGGCTGTCCGGGCTACCGTGTGCCGGCCTTATAAATAGATTTGAAGGACCTTCGGCAATTCTCTTGGTGTAAGCCACTGAAAGTCCGTCAGATAGCCAGCATGCATACGGTTGATTCCGCAATGGCTGCGTCAACTGTAATGACGTACCTTGGACCATCGAATAGTTCCAAAGAGTCCAACGCTGCTCGCCGGGGTCGAATCTTGCCAGAAGTAAATTATGTCCGTCCGGCGATATGTTGAGTGGCTCAATGGGAGCCGGCGGGATCGGCAACGGAGTCTGCCTGCCCGTGTGATCGACCCATGTGAGCTGTCGATCTGAGACAGGCGACGCGCGTTCAACATAGGCCAGCGTCCCTTGTGGCGAGACTGCCATCTCGGCACCTTCCCACCCTGAAAATCCGACTTTGGGAACAACCGAAACCTGCGGCCCGGTTAACTGCATTTGAGGCAGGCTTAACGGCACAGCCTTCAGAACTCCGTCAGACCAGAAAGTCAAGTAACCGCCAGGCAAGTAGAGCGCGCCCCGCGCATTCTCAAGCAGTATTTTCCGCTTACCGCCTTGGCGAGGAATCGTCGCGATCCGCTCCTTGTCTCCATGAAGTGACAACAGGTATCCGCGACCATCGGGAAGTGCCTGTTGAATCATCTCCGATTCTCCAACACCCTCGGGCGACTCTCTTCCACTCAGCCCGTCTGGCCTTTGCCCACTTCGGGGGAGTAGTCGAAAAACAGAACTGAATCCCGCATTTGCAGAACCAGAGGGAGCATCATCGTACAGAAGAGTTTCTCGATCCCAAGCGGATCCGAATAGTGACAGCTGGGGAGAAACGGAGACAAGTTCTTGCTCGCCGCCGGCCAAGAAGAAACGCTTCAGGTGACCGGGCACATAGGCCACAATCGATTGACCATCTGCTGAGAAGAGTGGCGCCCTTGCGTCTTCAGATCCCGCGACAGGGCGGCTTCCAGTCTCCCCCAAGCTTCGGATCATCAATCGTGGAATGTCATTCTGATAAGCTACGTACGCCAATGACCGGCCATCCGGCGAGAACGCCAGATTGTTGCCGTAGTATTGGCGGAGCTCCTGATTTGGACCAAGGTTGATTGTGAATCGGGAAACCGGTCCTAAGCCAGGGGAGGGTGGTTCTCCACTCCGAAATACGTACACGGTCGCAACGAACAAAGCCGCAGCTCCGAACAGCATCGTGACCCAAGGGAGTCTACGGTCGGGAACAGTTTGAATTCCAGGGCCCGGCGCGACTGAACCTAACTCCCACTCGGGAACGTAACCACCCTTTGGTAGCCGAATCGAAATTGGTGACGGCGTTAATCCCGGCTTTGCATAGAAATCCTCTAACTTATCGCGCAACCGGCGGGCCGTTACTCGAACAATCGGGTCCTGTTTAGGATCGAATCCGATGTCCCTGTCAAAAACGGAAGGGCCAATGACCGACTCCTTCAGTGCATCTGTATCCCCTTCGATGCGCTTTTCGACAATGAACTCCAGGAACCGCTTCAGTCTTTCTGAGTTCTGAAACTGAGGGCTGGCTAATAGCCGCGAGAGCTCTTCACGCACCTGAAAAGCATGGTCATCAATTCTTAGCGGAGCCTCAGTTGACTTTTCCAAAATTGGAACCCTTAACCAAGTAATGACCAAAACAACTGCAAAAAGAGCTATGTTACCCGGGTGTTACCCCAGCTAAATACCCCATGATACTTGTTCTACGGAGGTTCTGAAAGCGATATTTGCCTCGGGTGAACAATTATGATTCGATCCGTCCAATACATCTTCATGACAACCTTCATTGCGGTCGCTAGCGGCTCATTGGCCAACGCGGACACGATCTTCGGCCTGACGTTCGACTATGGAAGCCAGCCCACCGATATCAACTCGCACGGTTCGTGGTCTGGCAGTTTCAATAAGAGGGTTGGCTGGAACGAAGCTGGCAGCATTGGATTCGACCGGTCTGGCGTCGACCTCACGCTTGCTGGTTCAACCGTCGGTTCACTAGGCATCAGCGGAACCTTGAAGGCAAGCGACAGCACTGTTTCCGCTCAGTTAGGGGGCAAATTATCCGTGACTCCCCTGAGCTCGCCACATGAGGGAATCGTTCGTATCGGAACAAACTACGCACCAACTTATACTAAGTTTCAGACTTCGATCGACACCGTTCAATTCAATTCAGATATGAATTTGGTCTCTATCGCCGGTGTGGGTGCCCGGGCCAACATCGGCAAAATCGGATTTTCGAGCAATCTTAATAGCGACGGTTCTGTAGCAGAGTCGAATCTTGGAATCTTCACGTTCATCAAGCCCGTTCTAACTTACAACCAGAACGGCAACGGCAAAATCAGCGTTTTCGGATCGCCTAACTTCTCGCTCCCTGGAAATGGGTTAGTCTCGGTCCCGACCGGTTTCACCGGTTTCAGTGCGAAGGTGGACATTAATCCGTCATTGAATACCATTGGGTACAGTACGGGTTCGAGGCTGGCATCCTCCGGGGCTTCTCTTCCCACGGCGGCACAGTTTTCGTTTGGTACGAGTGCAGCGGATGTAATATCGCCTCTGCCCTTTGCGCCCGAACTTACCGGTAAGCTCGGTAGTCTAATCCCTGATCCTAATAGCAAAAACCCTATTGAGGAGTACGGTTACAAAGCTGTTGAAGCTATTCTTGGAACTCTCGGCTACGATGTTTTCGAGACGCAGTTGAAACTCAAGATTGGGTTCGAGTCAACTTACACCCTTGCGTCAGGCCAAACTCTTAACTACGCTTTCCACGTAGCGCAGACTGGCCAAAACATCAACGGCAATACGAACGTCGGATATGCGGACATCAACGCCGATGGGTTTAGCAAGCTGACTATTGATCCGATAGTGAGTCTTGTAAATCCGATTTTCACCGAGAAGTCTTATCTCACAATTACGCCTGAAATCGATGTGCAAGCACTAACCCTGAAAGGTTTTGGGAAACAACTTGGTCCGCTTGTGACCGAAAGCTACAGTCCTACGACGTTTGACATTCCCCTGCCAACGGCCACCGGTTCGATTCAACTTACTGGCTCGCAGGAGATTGGTCTTCGTCCTTTTGAGATCGCCACGGGAGTGTCGAACGCCAACTCTCCCGAGCCTTCCACCTTCCTGCTGCTAGGAGGAGGGCTGGTCGCAGCAGGACTGGCCGCCAGACGCTCCCGGCGGGTTTAAGGCTGGTAAGTAAATGTTGGCGAGCCGGTGTAAGTCTATCGAGCCCTGTTTGCGACGCAAGCGACTTTCACCGGCAACATCAAAACGAACTCTCGCATGGTTACTAACCAGCTATCGATTTCAAATCAGCGCGTGTACTTTCGTAAGTGGTGTTATAAACCAGCAATTCAGGACGAGGTTCAATTGCCCAGTGCTTGCAAGCCAGCAGGTAAATCTCCGGCCACCAGTTACGATGTTCAGTAAGTCCGTCCTCGCGCCATTGCGCCCAATCCTGCGTCACGCGTGACCAAGCCTCATCTCCGTATGCTAATGCCTTTGTTTGCGAACCAAGGTCAGGAACCAGCCATTCGCGGCCGATTCGTGCGTGCAGCACCTCGTCAGCCCAATCGTAATCCTGAATGATTGAAGTAAGTCGATTTGCCGTAGCCAATGCAACCTCCCATTCGTGTTGCTTCCCATTCTTCTTCGGCATCAAGCCTTGCTCGATGGTGTAAAGCACGGCATGACGCTCGACCGGCGTGAGCTTCGTGTTCAGTCCTAACGACCACGTAAAGTTCAACGGGATCGCGTGCCAGTCGATGCCAAGCGAGGAGAAGCCGATTTCACCCATCATGGCGTGGCGCGCTTCGTCCCATAGTTGGCGAGTCATGTCGCGGTAGTAAGCCCACGGTTTGCCAACCGTCTCAGTCAGAATGCTGGACATCATCTCGGGAACATCGATCTCCCGCATGCGCTTGAAGTAAAGCATGATCGATTTCGGGAGTGGCTCAATATCGGGATCGAAGAGCATGGCCTCGGCATTAACGCCCATGTTGTAGGAGTCTTTGAACCGCTCGTCACGCTGGGGAACGCCGTCGTAGCGAAAAGGAACTGCCGAGAAATGGCGCTCGATTGTGTCCTCAGTAGGGATAGAAATACCGTCAAGACCACCGGCACTGGCCAGGAGGCGATCGAGCGTTGAAAGCCAGGGACTGAGCGCCTCACGATCAGCTGCCGAAACAAGACAACGAACAGCCTCCTTCCCGTATACATCCACATCCTGCATCTCAACAAGCGCGAATCGAGCAACGCGGTAAGTTGGATGATCGAATAGCTTATTGGTATCAGCGAGCAGGCCTTCGAGGGCGCGTACCACGGCTGGAATCGCCATCTCATACAAACCGGCAACTAGGGCAGGTATGTCGGGAGCGGCTTCAATCTCGTCTAGAAACAGATCGAGCAAGGCGTGCGGCGGAACATTAAGGCCGAGCGGAGGCTGACGCATTTCGCTGACTCGTTCCGCAAGCGCAGCCACATGCTCCGCGCAGTAGTGCGCATGCAGGCTGAACGCCATCTTGAGTTCATAGACAGGAATGGCTGCGATCCGCGCAACGAAAGTATGATGCAACCGTTTCAAAGCCCAGTGGAGCCGCTTGATCCGGTCAACCGACTCTTTCACCGTAATGCCTTTGGTCATCGCCTCGCTCATTGACTGAAGGCCAACAAGCGGCGGTAATCCAGCGTAGCCCTGATATGACGCTGCCTGCAGTGAAGTTGGTGAGTGCGAGCTCTGTTCCTGTAACATAGATCCCGCACATATTGTACAGGCGATTTGTCTGTAAAAAGGTTTTGGGGGAGACAGTGCGATTTACCGATGTAAGAAGACAATCAAAATGCATATGTTTCGCTCTTGTGCTGATTGCGGCCGGAACGAGACCTGGGGTGCTTCTCGGGAGCGCGGACTATCAAAGCCTTAAGTCACTAACAGAAACAGTACGTAAGCAGATCCAGGAAGGACAAATCGTTGCTGCACTTCAGGGTCTCGCTGTTATCCAGAAAAGAAGTTTGAATGATCCGGAAGCAAAATTCGTTCTGGGAGAGATCCTTCAAGAGCTGGCCGCGCTGAAGGCAGAACAGCTACAACGAGTGGCTCCGGAATCTGCCGCCGCGCACGAACTGCTCGGCAAATCCCTTGAGTCGCAAGGGAAGCTGGATGACGCTCTTGCGGAATATCGGCAAGCACTGGATAAGACGCCAGCGGGGGCTGGGCTGCACTTCTTAATCGGGAATGTGGAGTGGAAACTGAAGCGTTTTGAAGATTCCCAAGCGGACTTCAAGGACGAACTGAAGATTAATCCTCATCATGCAATGGCCAATCTGCGGATGGGGCAGATTCTCATTGAAACCCAGCGCGATCATCCGCTGCAAGCTGTCGATTATTTGCAAGAAGCAAGTCTAAATGCAAAGAACTCTCTCGAAGTTCATCGCCAACTGGGCAAGGCGTTGAGGCTCGCAGGCAAATATTCCCAAGCTCTGAAAGAGTTGCGCTTAGTCGAAGCGCAGGCTCCGAACGACGAAAGTGTGCATGCTCAACTTGCGGCTCTTTATAAGGACATGGGCGACCCGGAACGAGCTCGCCAGGAGATTGAGCTTCACGCGAAGATCTTGAGGAACAAGTTAGAAGCTTCGCAAAAAGCACGGGTCAATTCAGCCCCTTGAAAGCTTAGTGAGGAGAGCCGGACTTGTCGCCAATCAAAGCCTCTACTCGAGCGATGGACTCCTGAAGTCCAGGTCGATCAGGAGACAGTCCCAATGCAGACCGGTATAATTCTAAAGCAGATCCGTACGAACCCTCGAACTCAAATGCCCGCCCTTGTGCAACCAGTCCGGCGGCCGAGTTCGGATATCTCTCGCCCACTTCGTTGAGTAACGATGTGCCATAGGTGGCATAAGATTCAGCCAGGATTCGAAGAACCTCAGCATTCTTTGGGTCCCGCTCTAGAACTGCCTCCAGCATCTCGAAGCCTGGAAAGAAGTCATGAAGAGCCAACTTAGTAGTTCCCGACCAAAATAGTATTTCGGACTCATTAGGATGGAGGCGGTTCGCTGTCGCAAGCTGCATATCGGCCTCGGCGAATCGATTCATCCGATACAAGTCAATCCCGAGAAAGAGGTGAGAACTCCACAAAGAAGGGTCTAAGCGAATGGCTTCTTTGAACGCTTGTGCTGCAGAACTGAAGTTATTCTGCATGTGACGCACCAACCCCAATCGCTGATAAAGTGATGGTTCAGGATGCCCGGAGAGAAGCCGCACATAGACAGCTTCCGCCGACTTAAAGTCACCGGCCTGCTCTGCTCGTTGGGCGGCAGACAAGTCCACAGAATAACCCGCCTGCCGCAACAACAAAGCTGCTATGGCCAAATAGTCAGTTACTGCAAGCACGTCAGAAGATTAGCTTCAGTGCGAACTGCACTTGTCGCTGTGCGGTAACTGTGCTCGTAATGGAGCCGAAATTCGTATCTCCTAACGTACTATCCGGATTGCCAAAGTTCACGTTATTGAAGATATTAAAGAACTCAGCCCGGAACTGCATTCGGAACCGTTCGGTCAAGTTGAAATTCTTGAATGCGCCGATATCAGTGTTGTGAAATGCGGGTCCGTGCAGCGCGTTCCTACCTAGATTTCCGAACTGATACTGCGGCGCTACCGCAAAGGCAGCTGTGTTGAAGAAAGTACCTCCGGGCCCGTAGGTGGAATGGAAGCCGGATGGAAAGGGATTGCCCACCAAATTGGGTCGCTGTGACTGGGCGCGTGCACCATTGTTAGCGTTGTCGAAGTTGATCCCGATGTTGAAAGTTCTTCCGGTTTCGAGTGTGGTGATGCCGGCTATTTCCCAACCTCCTAGAGCGTATTTGACGAACCGATTTTGGCTGTTACCGCCTGGAACGACATAAACGTAGCTCGCGTTGAATACATGACGCTGATCGAAGCCTGAGTCGCCCAAGTCGCACTTGATGCATTGATCGTTCTGGGGAGAGGTGCCGCCAAACTCGGAGTTGAGGTCGATCGAATGCGACCAGGCGTAAGAGGCCAAAAGACTGAAACTCTTGGAAAAACGCTTTTCGGCCTTGACAGTAAGTGCCTCGTAACGTGATGTGGCGATGTCTTTCAGTTCGCTAAAGGCCCCAGCCGTCGGCCATTCGCGCCGAGGATCCGGACTGCCAGGTCCCGGCGGCGCGTCATTAGAATTCAGAAAGCTACTCAGATGCGTGCCTTTGGATCCCAAATAATTCATCTCAAGCAGGACATCCTGGGCAAACTGATGCTCGATTCCGAAGTTCCAATTTTGCATGTACGGCGTCTTCAAATCGCGCGAGACCGTGTGCTGGTTCTGCGGTACCGTGTTCGCCGGGCTGAAACTCTGGAACAGATTCTCAGTCGGAGTTAATGGACCGCCGGGTAAGTTGAGTCCAGTCAAATTGTCCGACACTGAATATGGCCAACCGCCGCGTGAAGAACTCCACTCCCAAGAGTAATTGGAGTTGTAGAAAATTCCATAGGAAGAGCGAAGCGTTGTGTTGGGCGCAACTCGATAGGCGAATCCAACGCGCGGTGCGAAGTTCTTGTAGCGAGGATCTGCTATTTGCGGGCGTACGTTCGGGGCCTGCCCGGTAATCGGGTTTGTCGAAGCCCAGAATAATTGCCCCGTGATTGTGTCGAAACCGCTCAGGCGCCCACGAATATGATGCGGCCATTGATCGTATTCCCAACGAAGCCCCAAGTTCAGGGTCAGTCTTGAATTCACCTTGAAGTCGTCCTGAATATACAGGTGATGTAGAAACTGGCGAAGATCCAGATCGTCCTGTCCGACAATGCGACTGGCGTTTGAAGGCAAGCCGAGCAGGAAGCTGGCGAGCGCTTGTCCCGTACCTTTAATGTTTTGCGGATCAGACGTCGGAGTGGAGTCGTAGCCAAAGTTACTGAATACCGAGTCGTGGAAGATGCGCAGCCGGGTCATGTCATAACCGAGCGTAAAGCTGTGCCGTCCAATGATTTTGTTTAGACTGATCGAACCTTGATAGGTAAAATCAGGGCCGTTGACCAAATTCCCAAGATTCGGCCCAGCATAGCCGCTGATTCCGAAGTTGATGGGGTAGTCAAAGTTTCGGAACGTCTCGGGTGTGTTCGTCAGTCCGGCGGTGCGATAAACATTGATGAAGTGCTCTGTCGGGCCTTGACCGAGATTCGCTCGGAGATAGCCAAAGCGGAAGTTCAAGATTGTGTTCGGATTAAACAGGTGAACGTCATTGAGGACGGCGCCAATGTAGTTGTTGTAAGTACCTTGATAAGCTTTGGGGAGATTTCCCGGAGCTGTCGAAGTAAGATCTGATTTTGAGAAACGGGCGTAAAAGTTGTTCTTGTCCGTTACTCTCTGATCAATCCTGAGGTTGACCTGGTCGTCGTCTTGCGCCGTGTTCCGTGTATCAATGTAGTTACTGGTCTGACCGGAAATCAGGTTGGTAGGGAACCAATAATTGGCGTAAGCCGTTGCATACGGCTTGATCAGGTTTTGAGGAATGATGTTCCCTGGAAAAGGTTGGCCTGTATACGGATTGAAAATTTGGGGCGCAACGTTACCCGCTTGATCGTGCGACAAATCTCCGGCCAGCATCGCCGCCGTGGGCACGGTCTGAAACGAAGTATTACCGCTGCGAATACGCGTGCCTTCGTAATTGAAGAACCAGAAAGTCTTGTCGTGGCCGTTGTAAAGCTTGGGAATCTGAACCGGACCACCTAGCGTGAAACCAAATTGATTTTGGCGGAACTCCGGGATATTCGGCGCAAAGTAGTTTCGAGAATCGAACTTATCATTGCGCAGGAACTCGTAAGCGGTGCCGTGGTATTGATTCGTTCCCGGCTTAATCATGATGTTGATGTTCGCTCCGGCAGCTGCTCCGAATTGCGCGCCCGTGTTCGTGGCGATCCGAAATTCCTGGATTGCATCTATGGAGGGATGGATGGCAGCAGTCTTGAAGAACGATCCATTGTTGTACATGCCGTCGAGGGAGTAATAGCTGTTATCGCTTCTGTCACCGGCAACCGCGTAGGTCTCGCCCTGAATCGTTTCTGCGCCGTTACTCGTTCCACGCACAGCGCCAGGAGTTAGCCTTGTAAGACTATTGAAATTTCGTCCGTTCAGCGGCAACTCTACGATCTGCTGATTTGAAATTAAAGTACCGACACTACTTTCTTCGGTTTGAAGGAGTGCGCCCTGAGCCTGAACCTCAACTTTCTCGTTTACTTGGCCCACAGTGAGGTGAAAGTCGAGAGAGACCGTAGCCGAAACGTCTAGCTTGATGTTCTCCTGCACCTGCTCCGAAAAGCTCGGTGCACTAACCTCGATCCGGTAGGTGCCCGGTACCAGCGATCTAGCCGCGAAGCTTCCTTGCGCATCTGTACTATCTTGTCGGACAACGTTAGTCTCTTGGTTGGTAACTCTCACCTTCGCCCCAGGAACTAACGCGCCAGCTGGGTCAGTTACCGTTCCGGCAATGGTGCCGAGTTCTGTGGATTGGGCATTCAGCTTAGTCAAAGCTCCTGCTAAACAGAGTGCGAAGACAACTACACGGGTAGTGCAAGCAACACGGCGATGCATCCTAAACCCCCTTAGGGTGGACTTCTGTTCAATCCTTTTGGATTATTACGGGATAGCGTATCATTAACGCCGAAAGCTCGTAAAGTTATATTTGTTGTCTCGGTATACTTTCTTTTCGTGATAGCGTAGACGTGATTACCGACTAATCAGCCAATGCAAGGAACAAGGCATGAGACGGGCTAGGACGCTCTTGCTAACGGTAGCTTTTCTGACTGCGGCGACGATTCAGATGGAGGCTAGTGATCGCTCGTCTGAACTGCGTAAGGCACGGCTGCTGATTGATGAGCAGCAATTTGAGAAGGCGCTCGATACTTTGAGCGCAACCCATGACCAGAACGAGTCGGATATTCAGCTGACCTATCTGCGTGGTTACGTGTTGTACCGGCTGAATCGGATTAGTGAGGCTACACAGGAGCTGAAAGCAGCACTCCGGCTGGATCCTCACAGCTTACAAAGCAGATACATCCTGGGACGTATCGCCGATACTCAGGGACATCGTACCGAGGCTATTCAATGGCTTGAGCCTTGTGCGGCCGCCAACCCCGCAATCGAGGACGCACGGGCTCGGATCAGCAAACTGTATTGGGAAAACGGCAATATCGAGCAAGCGGAAGCATGGACTAAGAAGGCCATCGCGGCGGTTCCGTGGGATGGTAGTCTACACTATCGGCTCGGTCGAATTTATCAGCAGGCCGGGCGAGGAGCGCTGGCTAAAGAACAATTTGAGGAGAGCGCCAAGGCAAAGACCGCCGATTCGAATGGTGTGCAAAGGCTGATGGATTGCTCCCGGGCTTTGTCTGAGAACGACATGTCGGCCGCACTCGGAATTCGGCGGGACTTCCTAAGCAATCCGGGCCTGGATCCCGACTTGTTGGTCGCCTTAGGTACGTCTTTCGCTTCATCGGGCGAACCTGATCAGGCAATCGAACTCTTCCAGTCTGCGGCATCACGGGATCCTAAATCCTTTCAAGCGCAGTTCAATACTGGCCTGGCGTTATTGAATTTGAAGCGCCCAGCCGAGGCTGTTCAACCTTTAGCAATGAGCGCGCAACTTGTACCGGAGTCGAAACAAGCGAACGCGGCTCTCGGGTTAGCGTACGTTTTGCAGGGCGAATTCAAAGAAGCTGTGGCTCCGCTTGAGATCGTCAAGGAAGCCGACCCGCATGATAAGAAAACTGCGGGCTTGTTGTGCCTGGCCTACTATCGAACGGGCGCGGCTTCAAAGGCGATTCCAATCTTGCGTGAGGCGATCGAACAATCGAAAGACGATCCAAAGTTTTACTTCCTTCTGGTCGATTGCCTGAATGCGACGGAGCAGCAACAGGAAGCCCTTACAACGGCCAGTGAAGCTTTAGCTCGCTTTCCAGGACTCGCCAAGGCATGGCTTGCCAAGGCACAACAGCTTGCTCGATTGGGAAACTATCACGAGGCAGGCCCCTTGTTCGCGAAGGCGGCCGAACTCGTTCCAGACCAGATCGAGCCATTGCTAGGGTTGGCCGAATCGGAGCAGAAGGACGGCAACTACCAAAGGGCGCTCGCGACGTACCAACAAGCCTTAGCTAAGGATGGCGATATAACTGCGGCTTTGGGGACAGCACGAAGTCTTGTTTTCTTAGGACGTGTAACGGAAGCACAAGGCATTTTAGAGCAGTCAGCTAGTTCGCACGCCGACAATTTACAAGTGCATTCTGAGTTGTCGCGTGTGTATGCGCGGTTAGGTGATAAGCAACGGTCGGAGGAGCAGGCCCACATCGTACAGCAGCTACGAACACACGACAAAAAATCGAGCAGCGTTCAGAACGCTTCACAATGAGGCTTGCTGGGGCATGCTACGCCCTGTTGTTTGCGGCCGCTGCGTTCTTACCGCTGCTCGCGTTTCAGGTGATAGACAACTCCGATACTACCTTCAAAGATGTTGCTCAGCAAGCCGGAATTACGCCAATCATCATTGCTGGTGACAAGCAGAAAAGATATGTTCTGGAAGTAAATGGCAGCGGTGTCTGTTGGTTCGATTACGACAACGACGGGTATGTGGACCTTTACTTAGTGAATGGGTCAACAATAAAGCAGTTGCAAGGTACAGCAAGACAGCCGAGTGATCAACACAACCATCTTTACCGTAATAATGGCAACGGGACGTTTACTGACGTGACCGAGAGCGCCCGCGTGCCAGGGACCGGATGGGGTTTTGGCTGCGCGGCTGCAGACTACGACAACGACGGTAGAACTGACTTACTGATCACGACCTTTGGACCTAACATTCTCTACCACAACAACGGGGATGGGACGTTCACTGATGTCTCAAGTAAGTCAGGTTTGGCGGGAAGTAACATATGGCACACCGGGGCAGCATTCGGTGACTATGATGGCGACGGACTGCTGGATGTCTACATTGCGGGTTATCTTGACTTCGATCTGACTCATCCGGAGTTTAAGACCTGTGAATACCGAGGTATCCAAGTGCATGCCTGCGGTCCGCTTGGTTACAAGGGCGCTCCTGATGCGCTGTACCACAATAACGGGGACGGTACGTTTACTGATGTTACTGCTAAGGCTAATGTCTCTGATCGACGGCTGTATTTCGGGTTTACTGTCGTATTTGAAGATCTTGACGGAGACAATCGACCAGACATCTTCGTAGCCAATGACTCAAATCCCAATTACTATTACAAAAACCGTGGCGACGGTACGTTTGAGGAAAGTGCAATAGCTGCCGGTATTGCATATAACGGGGATGGCAAAGAGATGTCAAGCATGGGTGTCGCCGTGGGTGATTACGATAACGACGGGCGCACCGACCTGTTTGTAACAACTTTTGCGAACGACAACTATGTTCTTTACCATAACGACGGGAAAGGGCTGTTTTCAGATGTCTCATTTCAATCTGGAGTGGGTCAACCGACTGTGTCGTATCTCGGTTGGGGCACCTTCTTCATCGATTACGATAATGACGGCTACAAGGATCTATTTGCGGCAAACGGTCATGTCTATCCCGAAGTAGAAGGAAAATTGAGCCAGGAGTTGTATCGCGAGCCAGCATTAATGTTCCGAAACTTAGGCGGCGGGAAATTTCGAGAGATGGGTCAGGTGGTTGGTCTACGCCGCCTTGAGCAACATTCAGCGCGAGGGGCGGCCTATTGTGACTATGACAATGACGGCGATCTAGACATTGCGATATCAAACATCGACGATCGCCCGCAGTTACTCAAGAACGAGGGTGGAAACCGCAAGCACTGGCTTGAGATGCGGCTAGTCGGAACCCGGAGTAACCGTGACGCGATTGGTGCGTTAGTGAGGGTTCGCACCGGAGAGTTCACGCAGTGGGATCGAGTTCGAACAGGCGGCAGCTATATTTCAGGAAATGACCTGCGGTTGCATTTCGGACTCGGGAACAGCGATGTGGCTGATGAGATTGAGATTCATTGGCCAAGCGGCACGGTTGAGAAGCTTAAGAGCATCAGCGCTAATCAGATTCTCAGGATTGAAGAAGGGAAGGGCATTATCCCTTCCAAGGTTCAACCCAAGCGAGCTTCTTCAAACCCGGCAGTCGGCAACTGATTTACAGTTAATCCACTCTGTATGAGTAATTAAGTTTCTCCCTTCAATCCTCGGCTGGAGATACTGATCGAGTTGCCGGCCGGGTCTTTCGCGTTGGCGAATTTAATACCATCCACTTCGTGAACTGGGCCGAACGAAACCCCCAGTTGTTCTTGGGAAGTCTTAAAGGCGTGAACGTCTGCAACTCCAAAAAAGAAGCTTCATGGCTGCACCGCTTTTCTGCGCCACACTGGCCCTGTGAAGCGCGATCGTGCAGCCGCCCGAGCAACCTGCCAATTCCAACCAACCATCTTTGGCACCAGGAACGGTGCCGGGAACCGGTTGCATGTCGAAACAGCGCTCATAAAAGGCAGCGACCCTCGGAATGTCCCTCACATAAAGAATTACTCGAGTAATCTGGGGGGCACAACCGTTGGTATCTTGCATGGCTTTCAGTCTATGTAAGACGGTGAACGAATCGGGTCGCCTTCACCGCCGGGATTCTCACTCTCATGTTTGTCCCACCTCCCAACTCCAAATAACTAAAGAAGGCCGTATGATATAGACTCACCTGAACAATCGGGACAGATTTTACGAGAGGCTTATGCAAACTCTGGGACTAAGCGATTCGACACCAAGGACGGAAGGAAGACTGAAAGCGTTACTGTGGCCGAGTATCCGCAACGACGGAGATTTCGACTACATCACCGAACAGGGCTTCTGGGTCTGTTTTACAGTAGGCGTGATTACGCTTCTTTTCAGCTTTTTCACTCGATCCGTTTTTGTAGGACTGTTCGAATCGCTTTTTATCTATTAGCGGGAGTCGGCGTTCGACAACGCAATAAACTCGCAGCCATATCGGCGTTTGTGGCGTATCTACTAGGCGCCTTCGTGATTCAGCGGTACACAGGGAACGGTTTTAGCGTTACTCGTTTAATCTTTCTAGCGCTGCTACTCTCAAACGTTCGCGGCATATGGTGGTCATCGAAATGGCAAAAAGACACGGGTGCCGCTGCACCGATTCGACTAAACCAGACGATTTTCGACAAACTTTCGGACCAACTTCCGAACCGAATCTGGCCGGCCGCGAAGTGGGTCTTCGCCTTTTTTGCTGTGTTGGAAATTGCTTTGATGCTGATCCTCCTAGCCACGACTATACCGCCGGGATTCGTCAGAGCCAGATAAGTAAACTACCCAAGTCTCCCGATAATCGCATCCGGGTCATACACGCAGCCGCCCCAGACTCCACCGCTGGCCTGTTGAAGAGCTGCCCATAAACGTGTTTCTGCAGGTAGATCCGGGTCGGGCGCAAGATCCATGCGGGGAGCACGGTCTCGCAGGCGATGAGACCCTTCATCGGCATCAAAGGTCCTCAACGGATCAGCCGCTTCGGCGACCAGGTTGATTGAACCATGGAGATCTCCTCGATCAATGATGATTTCGATAACGTCACCGTCGCGAACCTTGCCGACCGGGCCACCTGCGAGGGCCTCGGGCGAGACATGGCCGATGCAGGCACCGGTTGAAACGCCGCTGAAGCGGGCATCGGTGATGACGCCGATGTGCTTGCCGAACGACAGATGCTTCAGCGCTGAAGTGACCTGATAAATCTCCTCCATGCCAGAGCCGAGCGGCCCCCGACAGATTAAAACCATCACTTCTCCCATTTGTACTGTTCCGTCTTTGATGGCGGCAACAGCGGCCTTTTCGGTCGTGAACACGCGAGCGGGCCCGCGGAACCGTAGAACATCATCGGGATCAATGATGGAAGGATCGATTGACGTGCTTTTGATTACCGATCCTTCCGGAGCAAGATTGCCGGTGGGAAAGCAGACGGTAGATGTCATGCCGCGATGCTTTGCCTGCACGGGCGACATGATGACATTATCTGCATCGATGCCGTCTAGTGCGAGAAGTTTTGCTTTGAACTCGTGACGGCGTTCGGATTGTTCCCACCAGTCGAGTGTTGCGTCGAGAGTATCGCCTGAAACTGTGACGCACTTGGTATGCAGAAGGCCAGCACGTCGGAGGTGCAGCATGACTTCGGGAACTCCCCCGGCGAGGAACACCTGCACTGTTGGATGATTTCGCGGCCCATTCGGAAGGGCATCAACCAAGCGGGGCACTTGCTTGTTTACGTGAGCCCAATCCCCGGCTGTTGGACGTCGTAGACCGGCAGCATGAGCGATGGCCGGCACGTGCAGCAGAAGGTTAGTTGACCCTCCAAACGCGGCGTGAACCAGCATTGCGTTTGCGATGGCGTTATCGGTCAACACATCACGCGTCAGCTGGCCTGAGGCGATCATTCGCAACACCGCTATGGCTGATCGTTTCGCCATATCAAGCCAAACAGGTTGACCAGACGGGGCCAAGGCGCTATGGGGCAGCGAGAGGCCGAGGGCCTCGCCGACCACTTGCGAGGACGCGGCAGTGCCGAGGAATTGGCAACCTCCGCCCGGTGACGCGCAGGCACGGCAACCAGCGTCGGCCGCTTCTTGCAAAGTAATCTGGCCGTGGGCGAATCGCGCGCCGATGGATTGCACTTTACCCGCGTCTTCACCGTCTTGCGGGAGCAGCGTTACGCCACCCGGAATCAAGATCGTTGGCAAGTTGGAGGAACCTGCCAAGGCCATCATCATCGCCGGCAGACCTTTGTCGCAAGTCGCGACGCCAATAACGCCGGCACGCGTGGGCAACGAACGGATCAGCCTTCGAAAGATCGTGGCTGCATCGTTCCGGTAAGGCAGAGAATCGAACATTGCTGTCGTCCCCTGGCTACGGCCGTCGCATGGATCGGTGCACGCGGCGGCAAACGGGATTGCGTGACTGCGTTTGAGTTCCCGGGCGGCCTCGCTAACCAGAAGCCCGACTTCCCAATGGCCCGTGTGGTACCCGAGTGCAATCGGGGTGCCGTCGTCGGCGCGGATTCCCCCATGCGTACTCAGTAGCAGAACCTGAGCGCCAGCTAAAGCGTCTGGGCGCCAGCCCATTCCCACGTTTTGGCTAATTCCAAATAGATTTCCGGAAGGCTGATGCAGCAACATGTCCGCAGTAAGCGGCAGACTTCCTTGCGGACCGGCAGCATGTGTCTGGACTTTGTAGATCGATTCGTCGGATTCCAAAATTGCGGCAAGCGGTTGAAGCTGCATAAAGACTCAGCATACGGCGTCACGGAAACAGGGGACGCCACGTTAAGTTCGCATTATTGTTGCGAGGAGTCGTACGAGCTTCTGACTAACTTCTCGTCTAGGTAGATGAAAGCGGAGGAGAAAGTGATTTTACGTAAGTCGTTACTCAGTGCGGTGCTGCTGGTGGGACTGGGTGCATACGCGCAACAAGCACGGGCGCAATACCCGCCCCAGCGTGAAGAATATCCGGTTCGTCCGCCGAGGACGTTAGTGGACGATGTCATTGGTCACCTCCGCAAGGTGCGGGCCAACAACGGCGTATTCGATGAGCGGCAAGAACGTCGCTATAACAACGCGATGAAACACCTGGTCGAGTTCCAGCGCAATTTGTATCGAGGATACTACGACAAGGGCAGATTGGACGAAGCCATCAACGACGTGAAGAACGTGGTGGACAACAATCCGATGGAGCCCCGAGCTCGCGACTTCCTTTTCCGCGACCTAGAACGGCTTCGTGGAATGCGCGCTCACTACGATCGAAACTACTAGATTCCGCTTGGCTTCGATTTAGGCCGGCGGGTTCCGAGCGCCTTGACTTCGGCACGGGTTAGATCTCGCCAGCTTCCCACACCCAAACCTTCCCACCAGATTGGACCGATTGCGACACGGATGAGCCGTAGTGTTGGGAAACCTACGGCTGCTGTCATCCGCCGAGCCTGCCGGTTGCGCCCTTCTGTCAGGCTCAGTTCCAACCAGGAAGTAGGGATTGAAGCGCGGTACCTGATGGGTGGATTGCGGTCAGGTATGTTCGGGGCGATCAGCCGTGCTTCCGCGGGCCTGGTCAGACAATCACGAAGATGAACGCCCCTTGATAACCGCTTTAGGGCCTGCGCGGAAATCGTACCCTCGACTTGGATCCAATACGTACGCAGGTGTTCAAACTTTGGATCGGTCAGTTCATGCTGGAAACGACCGTCGTTTGTGAGCACGACTAAACCTTCGCTGTCGTGATCGAGACGGCCGGCAGGGTAAACATCTTTCACGTCGACGTAATTAGAAAGCAGACGAGCTGGACTGGTGCGATCGGTCGTCGATGGTGACGTAAACTGACAAAGAACGTTGAAGGGCTTGTTGAACAGGAGATAACGGGGCATCGATGGCACTATTGGATTCGCCAGAGAGTCAGGAGCCGACCGAGCCGCGTCCGTCGTCGCCGCTCAGTTCGATTCTGCCTTACACGACTGTTGCTCTGATTGTGGCGCTGCTGTATGTGGGATGGACTTTCTACTCACGGCATGAGGATACACGCCGGGCCGAAGAGGAAGCAGCAGCAAAGAAAGCCGCGGCGAACCAGCGAGTAGTCGATGCGGTGTATGGATCGGGCGCATTGAAGTTTACTCGGCTGTCCGTCTCACAAGCAGTTTTGGCCAAGGGTGAATCAGCTCAGTTTTGTTACGGCGTTGTGAATGCGACTACGGTCAAAATGGACCCGCCAATTGAACAAGCGAAGCCCACGTACAATCACTGCCTGGAAATCGCGCCTAAGAAGACCACAACTTACACGATCACCGCGTCTGACGCATCCGGTCATTCAGAGGCAAAGTCCCTTACGGTACACGTGCAGTAGAGAGGGCTGCCACTTTGTTAGACAGCCCTCGCAGCTCGGCTAGCGGACCCAGTGCGCTGGAACCCAGCACCGGCCGTATGGACCGTATGTAAAGTGCGCGGGCACGAAGTGAGCATGTCTATAGCCGTAAGGGCCGGGTGCCGCATAGTATGACGGATAGTAAGGTGGAGGCGCAACGTAGACGCGCGCAGGCGGGGCATAATAACCGCCGTGTCCGAACCCGAAGCTCACACCCCAGCCAGCGAACGCCTTGCCCGTGAACAAGCTGGAGCTGGCTAGCAATAATCCTGCAAGTAATTTAGTTTTCATGAGTTCAACCGCTCCTACGTCTAGAAACGGCGTTTCTCATGAGGGGATTACCAGCTTCATTAGATGTTAATTGGCGATCCCAAATCGGCAGGAGCCTTGCTCCGAAGCGCTAGATTCGGTACGTTAGTGATCGGAGGAATGGCAGAGCGGTTGAATGCGCCGGTCTTGAAAACCGTTGTACCTTAACGGGTACCGAGAGTTCGAATCTCTCTTCCTCCGCCAGTTCTTCTAATGCGGGCCCTATTTTTCCTTTGAGGCGTGGAAGCCGGCCTTGACCGCGTCAGCTTCAGTCATGTAAGCACCGTGCTTGGTGCGACCGTACCAAGTGTCCCCCTGCTTGTGATAGACCTTCGTTTCTTTATTGACCCAAACCATGCCGGGTGAGGGCGGAGCAGTGTACGCCACGGTTGGGATGTTTCTTGGGCCAGAGCTGGCAGGAGCCGATTTGCCGGGTGTGGGTTGCGTGTTGCTTGATGCAGAGGCCATGGGCGCGGGCGATGACGGACGTGCACTCGGCATTGGCGCAGGAGCCGATTTGCCGGGTGTAGGACTGGACGGTGCTGCGGACCCGTTCACGGTGACCATCGACCCAATCTGCTGAATCTGCTTCGGGCTGATTCCCGCTTTGCTGAGATCGGCGACCGAGCTGTATGGCCGCCCGGCGATGATCTTTTTCGCAGTCGGAGCACCGATGCCAGGAACCCGTTGCAATTCCGAGGCAGAGGCGTTATTCAGATCAACTGGTGCAGAGGGCGCAACCTTTTTGCCAGACTCGGCGCTCTTCTTTGTTTTCGCAGGCGCAGTCTGCGCTTGGGCGCCTACGGTACAAAGCGCCACAACCATCATCAATAAGAAACTCCGAAGAGCCATCCTCATCCAAATCACCTCAGGTGCTAATCTACCGCACGCCAACCTATGGCACGGCCACTTATTGCTGAAGCGCAAACGCGTAGAGCGAGTCGCCCGCGCCGATAACAACGTACTGTTGACCGTCCAGGATGTACGTCTCAGGTCCATTGCTGACATCGTCGGCTAAACCAGCGTGCCATAAGATCTCGCCTTTGGCCGCGTCGTACGCAACAATATGACCTGCGCCATCGCCAGCGAACAGCAGCTTGCCAGCCGTCGAGAGCATGCCCATGGGACCGCCTCCTCCAAACGGGTATTGATGATCCCAGGCGATCTTGCCTGTCTTGTAATCGATAGCGAGCAGGTCCCCGCCAAAGTATCCGGCTTCGCGTTCGGCTGCGCCCCAACCTTCTGGATGCGGATCGGTATCGGACAGGTAGAACATGCTGTAGGTTTGAACGGTACCAACATAGAAAAGGCCTGTTTCGGGATCGAAGCTGGGCGGTGGCCAGTTGGTGACGCCGCTGGTATTCGGCGAAACGAGAACGCCTTCGATGGTGGCCTCTTTCTCTGGATCCGGAATGGGCTGACCCTGCTTGTTGAGGCCTTTCGACCAATTCATGGTCGGGCTCATCGGTGTGGTGAGAACGCTCTTGCCGTTGGTCCGATCGAGTAGGAAAAAATAGCCGTTGCGATTAGCTTGCGCCAGAAGCTTGCGGGGTTTCCCATCGATCTCGCCATCAATGAGAACGGGAGTCTGCACTGCGTCCCAATCATGGGTGTCGTGGGGCGAAGGTTGGAAGTGCCACACCAGTTTGCCTGTATCCACATTTAAGGCAACGATTGAACACGTGTAAAGGTTGTCACCTTTGCGGCTTCGGCCAGTCAAGACTGGATTCGGATTGCCCGTGCCCAGGTAGTAGAGATGAAGCTCAGGGTCGTATGTGCCCGGAATCCATGTCATGCCGCCGCCATGGCGCATGGAGTATTCGTCCGGCCACGTTTCGAAGCCGGGATCGCCCCTCTTGAGCGGCTCGGTCCACCATTTCCATTGGATATCGCCCGTTTCAGGATCGTGCGCTTCGAGGAAGCCCGGGACGTCGAGCGTGTCGCCACCGGTGCCAACGATCACGTGATTGCCAACGATGATCGGCGCAGGGGTTGAGAAGTATTCCTGCTTCACGTCAGCGATTTCTTTGTGCCAGCGTTCTTTGCCGGTCTGCGCATCAAGCGAGATCAGATAATTGTCGGGCGTTTCGAAGTAGAGCCAGTTGCCGTACATGCCCATGCCGCGATTGCCGATGTGGATGCCGCCCCTGGTTTTCCAGAAATAGTGCCAGAGTTCGCGCCCTGAGTGAGCATCGATAGCCCAGGCATTGTCAGGCGTAGAAAAGTACAGGATTCCGTTCACCATGAGAGGCGTCGACTTGATGGTGCTGACGCCCGGATCTGTCGGTGGACCCTCAGGCAATGGTCCTTCGCCGCCGACGACCGCGCCTTGTGTCGCGCCGACTCTTGCACGGAAGATCCAAGACAAGCTTAAATGCTTTACATTCGACTGATTGATCTGATCCAGCGTGCTAAAGCGGCGGCCCGAATAGTCGCCGTTGTAAGTTGGCCAGGCCGTTGTCGCGGGCTTGCTAAGTAAAGCCGGGTCGAGCATCTGGGCGATTGAAAGCGCGGGCAACAACAAAGCCGCGCAGGAAAGAAGAAGTGGATTCGATCTCATTTGAGAGTCACCAAGTAAGCAGTCAAGTTATGTATGTCGGAGTCTTTGTAGCGCTTCACTAGATCCATGTGGGCCTGCAGGCGATTGTTGATCTCAACCTTGGGACCCTCTTTCGTGCGTGCAAACGAATGGTAAGTGCCGTCGGCCTCGCGCAAGGATACGTCGAAATCATCGAGCGTGACCGGCCGTCCCGTAAACTTCTCCCCGGAGGGAAGAGTGACCGTGACAGAGATTGCGAAGACGGACTTAGGCGGATTGCCTTCCATCCAGGTATAGCCAGGCTGAATGAATTTGCCTTGCAGTGTCGGCGGATCGTATTTCGTCGCAATGCCTTTCAGGTCGCCGGTTACCGAGTGGCACGAAGTGCATTGGCCAGCGCCGGTGAAGTAAGCCTCGCCCGCTTTGGGATCGCCCGTGACGATGTTGAGGATCTTGTAGTTGTCCCGGTCGGCCGCAGCATTCACGGCATTGTGAAGGAAGTTGGCGATGTCGGTGATCTGCTCCGGAGTGAAAGCAAAGTGAGGCATCCCTTTGTCGGGCCGACCATTCAGAATTACCGGTCCGATACTCTTGCCGTTCTCGTCATGTAACACCAAAACGGACCGGAGTAGATCGGGTCCCTTTTCGCCACCCTTGGCGTTCGAACCGTGGCAGAAGCCGCAGCTGCTGACGAAACGTTGGTGGCCTCGTTCGACAGAGGCTGGGTCATACTTGGGCGGCGTGCCTTTACTATCTGCCGTTGTGATCTGTCCATGGGCGGACACAACGATTCCGAGGGCCAGCGCAATAGCTGACCCAAAAAGTCTGCGTTTGTTCATGTGTGCTTCCGCAACTCCAGTTGAATTACTAGATTAGCGATAGAGCGCGCTCGACGTAAGTTAACATTCGATCGCGTTATGATGTAGCGGCCACTACGCCCGCGATGACTTCTAAGTACGAGACATTTGATCGCGCGCGGCTCCTCATCAAAGATCTGAGCGAGCGCGTACACGATCTGCATCATGAACATTGGCTAGCACTCGAAGACGCTCCATCAGCCTTCGAACATCCGCAATTGGCCACGGTTGCTGAGCGGGTGGTTGGAGCAAAGCAAGGTGGGACAGCTCGCATTCTGATTATGGGTGCGCATGTGCTTCGGGCCGGAGTGAATAGGCAGATTATCGACCTGATGGCGCGTGGGTTTCTGGACCACATCGCGGTGAACGGCGCGGCCGCGATACACGATTACGAATTGGCTCGCATCGGCGCGACCACGGAAAGCGTTGCACGGTATATCCGGTCCGGCGAATTCGGGCTCTGGCGGGAGACCGGCGAGTTGAACGATTGGATTAGCCAAGCGGCTTCGCTGGGACTCGGACTGGGAGAGAACGTCGGGCGGCGCATCGGGCAGAGTGACTACCCGTATCGTGAGCTGAGTGTCTTTGCGGCCGCCTATAAGTTGAACATCCCGGTCACGGTGCATGTCGGCATTGGCTATGACATCCTGCACGAACATCCCAATTGCGATGGAGCGGCCATAGGCGAAGCGAGCTATCGAGACTTTCTCATCTTCGCTAAAACAATGGAGCGCTTGGAAGCAGGTGTGATGCTCAGCTTTGGATCTGCGATTATGGCGCCTGAGGTCTATCTGAAGGCCTTGTCAATGGTCCGGAACGTTACCCATCAGAAGAATCGCGAAATACGGCACTTCACGACGGCTGTGTTCGACCTAGTGCCGATCAGCGGTGACATCCATAAAGAACTTCCGAAGACGGATCCGGGCTATTACTTTCGGCCGCACAAGACAATCCTGGTTCGGACAGTTGCTGATGGAGGCGAGAGTTTCTACTTCTGCGGTAATCATCGGGCGACGGTTCCCGCGTTGCGGCTGGCGATTCTCGAGTGTCATGAACGTCTCTGAACTTTTGTCCAAGTTTCCCTCGCTGTCAGCACTCGTTGTCGGAGACGTTTGTCTGGATCGTTGGTGCACGTACAATCCAGCCCTGGAGGAAGCGTCGCGCGAGACCGGGATACCGCGAATCGGAATTGTCAAAACAGTCACTACTCCGGGCGCAGCGGGAACGGTTGCCAACAATCTAGTGGCGCTGGGTGTGGGGCGCGTCGCTGTTCTTGGCGCGATCGGCTATGACGGGTTTGGAGTGGAGCTCTTACGTTCCTTAAGCGCCAATAGCATCTCGTCAGAGTACTGCGTTACGAGTGACGCAATTCAGACCTTCACATATACAAAGGTGATCAATAGCGCAACGGGCATTGAGGATCAGCCTAGGCTTGATTTCGTGAACACGCTGCCGCTGGATGGCACAGTGGAGCAGCAGATCTTGGACAACTTGCGAGACGCGGTATCGCAGTTCGATGTGATCCTCGTTTCAGATCAAGCGGAGACGAGTCAAGGTGGAGTAGTCACGGCCGGGCTGCGTTCACTGTTGACGGAGTTGGCGGCGGTGTACCCCGAGAAGATCTTCTTCGTCGATTCGCGGGCGCGGCTGAGCGAGTTTCGCGGACTTACCCTTAAGGCGAATGAACAAGAAGCCGGCACAGCTTGCCAGATGCTTTCGGCCAACGGCGCAGATCAGAGTTACTCGGCGTTGTTGCGGCACACGCGATCACCTCTGCTGCTCGTCACGTACGGAGGCAAGGGGGTAGTCATTGTGGATGGCAAAGGAGAGACGTGGGTGGAAACTCGATCAATTGAGAATCCTGTGGACATCTGTGGTGCGGGTGATAGCTTCTCAGCTGGAGCCGCTCTCACCCTGGCACTTACTAGTTCACCGGTCATGGCCGCTCAGTTCGGAAACATCGTCGCCTCTATCACGATTATGAAGAAGGGAACAGGTACAGCGTCTCCGATGGAAGTACTTGCGGCCTCAGCTCAACTTACTAACTAGAAACGATTCCAGAGAAACTGGTTATAGACTTCGTGATGATACTGAACTTCGGGCGCTTTTACGTAAGTGCCCAGTTGCCGAGCGCAGCGATCAGCGGAGGCCTGCTTCAAGTCCGCATAACGCTGCTTCACATCTTCGCCGAGGAGCTTGGTGGTCCACTCTGATTTGCGGAAGTTATCCAGGGCGTCATAGACATTGTCGGGTAGGTACCGAGCAGCAGAGCGCAGATCCTGGAGTTCGGCGATAGAGCCTTCAAGGCCGGTCTGGAAGACGGAGAACAGAACCATATAGGGATTTGCATCAGGTGCTACGGAGCGAACCTCGACACGGGCGCTGCGCTCGTTTCCGATTGGAATTCGAACCATAGATCCACGATCTACGGCGGAAGCTTTCAGCTGATTAGGTGCTTCAAAGTGCGGATCGAGCCGACGGTACGCGTTAACGCTGGCGTTCAACAGCAAGCAGATATCGTTGCCGTGTGTCAGGATGCGGTCGACAAACTCCCAGGCGAACGGGCTCATCTTTTCCTGGCCATTCGGATCCCAGAACACGTTCTTACCGTTCTTAGTGATGGACACGTTGGTGTGCATGCCGTTTCCGTTTACGCCGACAACAGGCTTGGGCAGGAAGCAGGCAGTGAATCCCATGCGTGTTGCGACCTGACGGCAAATCAATTTATAGAGTTGGATTTGATCGGCCGCTGCAACCACCTCGGCATAACTGTAATTGATCTCGAATTGTGACGGCGCAACTTCGGGGTGGTCCTTCTCATTTTGGAAGCCGATGGCTCGTTGCACTTCGGCCGCCGTGTCAATGAATGTTCGGAGCGGGTCGCCGGGCAAGGAATGGTAGTAGCCGCCCGTGTTTACGTAGTCGAACCGGCATCGCTCGTGGAACTGACGTTCCGCATCCGGGCCTTGAAATAGAAATCCTTCAATCTCATTGGCAGCGTTAAGGGTGTAACCTTCCTGATCAAAGAGACGCTTGGCGTAGTTCTTGAGGACGCCACGAATGTCTGCGCCGTAGGGTGAGCCGTCTTTATCGATGACTTCGCCAAAGACCATAACTTTGCCGGGTCCAAATATGTCGGCGGGCACCCAGTAGAAGGCGCTCCAATCCATCCCGAGGCGCAAATCGCTTTCGCGTTGAGCCGTAAAGCCGCGGATCGATGAGCCGTCAAATGTCAGATTGTCCCAGCTGTTTACGAGAAACTTCTTGTCGTAATCGAGCATGTGAAGTCGGCCTTCAAGATCGCTGAAGAGAACCGTCACGGCCTTTATGCCGCGTTCATCGGTCAGATACTTGAGCCGTTCTTCCTGGATCTGGCCGATAGGCGTGCGATTCTTACGTTGCTCTTTGGCTTGCAGGTTCAGCTCTTCCAACTCTGAATAAGAGAGGTTTAGACGGTCATGTAAGTCGGTGGACATTAGTCTTTCCTGATGATCTAAATACTTTTGGATGAGCGTAGCGACGGAGCCAGACCCAATGAGATTAACCGCACTCCAAACTAGGCGAGACTACCAGGTCTGCCAGCGGGATGCAGATTCATCATTATAGGGCTTGCCGTAACGGGAACGACAAACGATGTCGATTGTTTTTGCCATTACAGTCACTTCTGTGAAGAGGTCGAGCTTATTGCTGAGGCGACTCACTGCTGCGGCGCCTTCCAGTCAATGCTCAGGTGTCTCGCGGTAGCTAGTGAATCTTCGCCGGGCAGGACGAGACGTTCAAGTGCGTTGTCGACTTTGTTGTCATCGGGCGTGCGCGACAAAGGAGTATCGCCTTTCTCGTCCGCGGGCGTAAACGCGTGGTGAGATCAGCGAAACGAAAAACGCGCTGTAAGTGATCGGAAAAACGAAGAAGATAAAGTCAGAGTTTTTGTGAACGCGTTTAAGCAGAAGGCAAATTACGGACTGATCAGACCCGACATCGGAACGGCTCAGGCGCTTAGTTTGGGACGGTATCGCTTCCCAATCAAAATGGCCAGTGTAAAGACGGCCTGGGCGACTAAAGCGAGAGCGATTAGAAGAATGTACCCTTCGAAATTGGATCCATCGATGACTCCCTTGAGTGCTTTGGTGGCAAGCCAAAACAGCGCCATGCAGCCAATCGCGCTCAAGTCCAGCAATATTGACGTTCGACGAAACCGAAGAGCCGCTATCGTGAGCAAGGCTTGCGTCACGATTATGCCCGAGATAGCTTCTCCCTCTTCGTAACCTGGATGTCGTAGGCGAAGACCCATCGCCCCGAGCCACAGTCCTGATAACGCAGTAAAACTGCAGAGTGACAAAAGGAGAGGTCGAAGCGCAGCTCGCGAGCCCAGCCATGCCGGCAAGAAGCTGAGAATCTGACGTGCATACCAAAAGGTCGCTTTTAGTCGACTCCGTCGGACTCGCACCTGCTCATCGAACTCTTCGAGCAAATCGCCTGAAACGGTTTGTCTGTCGCGCTCGGGGAGCAGGCCCAACAAAACGCGTTCTAACCAGCGCGGTGGCTGCTTTCCACTCATGCCAGCACCTCCAAAGGCCATCGTTTGTCTCGCCACATGTTTTCTAAAGTCGTGCGCGTTGCCGTCAATGCTGATGCACCGCTGGGTGTTAGTTGGTAGTAGCGTCGCGCTCGTCCGCCACGTGCCGGGCCACCTTCAGCAAGACGGGATGAAAGAAGTCGTTTAGTCTCAAGGCGGTCCAGCGTGGCGTATACCGCACCTGCGGAAACGGCTCCGCCCGTTATAGCCGATTGCAACTGACGCAACACTGATCGGCCATAAGCCTGGTTACCAAGACCGAGGACCGAGAGCAATACTACCTGCTCGAACGTGCCAAGCAACTCTGCCATATCTACAATGTAGGCATGAAGTCATAAGTTGTCAATGCGAATTTTCGGATTCGCCTGGCTCGGGAGTTATCCTCTGTATCGATTTGTCCAATGTGCATGACATGCCGGACGTAGTGCCTTGGCTCACGTGCCTGAGCGGGATGGCTGCGACCATACATTCAGCTTCAGTGGCGAGAGACGCTCACATTGAGAGTAGACCGAAAAACATCGCTGGCTCGGCCCAGTTGTTCATAACGCAGAAGCCAGGGACGCTTCAGTTCAAGGTAGAATTGCAAAACTCAGAGCCGACACCGCTAATTCTCAATATCGGGATGATATGGGCTAACGGAGGGGAACTATATCCGGATCGGATTCGGCTGCAACTCACGCTGCCAGGTGGAAAGCTGCTTCATCTTGAGATCATCCTTCCTACAGGGATTATCGGACGCAGTGATCCGATGGTCGTTCCTCTGCCAGCTGGGGCAAGTTACTCGTTGCAGTTCAGCCTTGATCAGTACTGCGCGCCGAAAGAGGAGGTCTGGAGATTGGATCTGCCCACAGGCTCTTACAGCATTGTGGCCGAGTACACGGGCGTTACGGTTCCGAGACAATCTGCAAATTCGGATGTGCAAGGCATCTCGCTATTTCCTTACTGGACCGATACAGTGCGCTCCGATGTTCTTAAGTTCGAGGTTCCTCGGTGAAGCGAATGAATGCTCTCCGAATCCGTCGTGTTTGTACAATCTTAGGCTGACGTGCAGCTTTGGTTTGCTCGTGACGGAAGCGTTTCGATAAGGGATCAACTCGCGACTCAGCTGATCCTGGCGATTGCTAGTGGGGAACTTCCTCCGGGGAAACGTTTGCCCAGTACGCGGGCGCTTGCAAAGCGTTACAGGCTTCACCCCAACACGGTCAGCGCGGCTTATCGGCAGATCGAGAATCTGCGATGGGTCGAGTCGGTGCATGGCAGCGGAGTGTATGTCCGGGCGCTGCATAAGGAGGCCGGGGAAGCTCAGCTGCAAACACTGGATCAGGTGGTGCTTGCATTTCTGCGAAGTGCCCGTTTAACGGGGCTTTCGGCGAAAACGGTGTGCGAACGGGTGGACCACTGGCTGGGGCTTCGGCCCCGCCAATTCGTCTTTGTTGATCCGGAAGAGGAGTTGAGGGCCATTGTTTGCGAGGAGTTGCGACAGGCGCTGACCTGGCCAGTTGTCGAATGTGAGGCCCATGCTGCAGGGATCACGCGATGCGCCGCCGGTTCGGTTTTGCTGACTATGCCGAGCAAGCAAGACGACGTGCGTGCGTTAGTGCCGATCGGGTCAGAGGTGGTGTCGTTGCAGGTGCGGCAGGTTGCTGGTTTGATGGCCAAGTATGTTCCCGTCAGGCCGGAGGTACTGATTGTGATCGCGTCGGGTTGGCCGGGATTTCTTAAGATGGCTCGGACGGTTTTGACCGCAGCAGGCTATGATCCGCAGGCGTTAGTCTTTCGGGATACGAAAGCAGAGGATTGGGCGCGCTGTTTGGGATCGAGATCGGCGTTGGTATGCGATGTACTCACGGCAACCGCGGTCCCGGATGGCATCCCAAAGCTTGTTTTTCCGCTCGTGTCAGATGTCTCGATGGCCGGGCTGAGAACGTACGAAAAGTTTTTTGGCGAGTAGGACACTTTCAAAACTGTCACTTGTCGAGTGCGTCTAGGCCGTGTTTAGCTTTACGATCCGTGCATGAGTTGTTTCCATTTGCTGCGGTTCGCTACGGGCTTGTGCAGCCTCAGTCTTTTATTGCATGCGCAGATGGATGATTGGCATTCTGTCGAGAAGCTTTCTCCCCGTACAAATATCAGCGTTGTCAAACGCGGTAGGCGTGGATGCGCGTTAGTGGGGGTCACAGAGTCAAAACTTACTTGCGAACAGGACAGGACACTGAGGACACTTGTATTTACTCGCGAGCAGGTCCGCGAAGTCCGATTGGAAGATCTGGACCACAACCGCCTGATCGCAGGTGCGATTGTAGGCGGCATTTTAGGCGGAGTAGTCGGATTTGCACTTGCCGCGCAAACTCACGATCCAGAGGGACGGGGCTACTCGCGCGCTTATGGTATCCCTATTGGCGCATTCTTTGGCGGCTTAATTGGGCGAGATTTTTTCCACCGTCATGGTGCAGTAATCTATCGGCCAAACTGATGCTGTAGTTCGAGTGCAACCGCGGCGGCGCAGTGGCGTGCGACTTGGTCGTAAGCTTCGGAGGTTCTTCGGATGGCTCCCGCGAGTGAAAAGAACGGGTGGATCAGTCCCGGGTATCGAGTGAGAGTGACTGGAACTCCCGCTTCTTGCAAGCGCTTCGCATAAGTCTCGCCTTCGTCGCGCAGGACGTCGCATTCGGCGGTAATGACCAGGGCGGGAGGCAATCCGCTCAGGTCTTTAGCGAGCAGCGGAGAGGCGTGTGGATCGGACCGGGATTCGGCAACAGGCGTGTAATGCCCGCGGAACCACTCCATCGCAGGTTTGGTCAAGTGATAGCCGTCGGCGAACTCTTCGTAAGATGCTGTATCGAGGCTCGTCAGATTGGTTACGGGGTAAATTAGAACTTGGGTGGCGATGGCTGGCCCTTGCTCGTCACGCGCTCGCATCGCGGCTACAGTTGCCAGGTTGCCACCAGCGCTGTCACCGCAGACAATCAAGCGCGAGGGATCGACGCCGAGTTGTTCTGCGTTTGCTGAAACCCATCGAACGGCCGCGTAAGCATCATCGACAGCTGCTGGAAATGGATGCTCGGGCGCAAGGCGGTAATCGACCGCTATCACCACGGCTGGCGTTCCTCGCGCAAGGGCATGGCAGGGCACGTCGTGACTGTTTAAGCTGCACACCACCCAGCCGCCGCCATGAAAGTAAACGATAGCCGGAAAGGGGCCCGGACCTTCGGGAGTGTAGATGCGAATCGCGAGCGGACCGCCCAGCCCAGGAATTATTCGCGTTTCGACATGGGCGACCGGCTCGGGTGTCCCCTGAATTGCGGGACTCAGCCCATCTGCAGCCATCTGACGCGCTTCGGCCGGTGGCAAGGTCTCAATGCGTGGACCATTTATTGCCGCTATGTCATCCAATCTCTTCAAAACGTCCGGATCAAGTCGTTCCCGCTGAATCAATTCAATCTCCTAGTTGCTTTTGGCTACAGTAACTTACAGCCGCTGAAACTCTAAACCTGTTTGATACATCTGGCACAATAGAGATACATGAGCATCCCTGTTTCGCAGATGGCTACCGTTGCCAGCTACGTGCTCCGGAAGGAGTTGACGGGCCGCAAACGTTATCCGCTTGTGTTGATGCTGGAGCCGCTGTTCCGTTGCAACCTTGCCTGCGCTGGATGCGGCAAGATTCAGTATCCTGCCCACATCCTTAAGACCGAGCTTACGCCCGAAGAGTGCTTCCAAGCGATTGATGAATGCGGCGCACCGATGGTTTCGATCCCAGGTGGCGAGCCGTTGATGCACACGCAAATCAAAGAGATTGTGGAAGGTCTGGTTGCGCGGAAGAAGTACATTTATCTGTGCACAAATGCTTTGCTGCTGAAAGAAAAGCTGCATCTATTCAAGCCGAGTAAGTACCTGACTTTCTCGGTCCACTTGGACGGACAACGCGAACATCACGACTTCAGCGTGTGCCGTGAAGGCGGCTACGATCTGGCTGTCGAAGGCATCAAGGCGGCTTTAGCAGGTGGCTTTCGGGTGACGACCAACACGACGCTTTTCGATGGAGCTGATCCGAAGAGCGTAAGACTGTTCTTTGACGAAATGATGGAGCTGGGCGTTGAAGGCATGATGCTGTCGCCGGGTTATCAGTATGATAAGGCTCCCGACCAGCAGCATTTTCTAGGAAAGGCTCGTACGCGACGCCTGTTTCGCAGCATTCTTTCGAATCGAAAGCCGAATTGGGTCTTCAATCTTTCGCCCCTGTTTCTTGAGTATTTGATGGGTCGGCGCAATTACAGCTGCACGCCATGGGGCATGCCGACCTACAGTCTTTTTGGCTGGCAAAAGCCTTGTTACGTGCAACAGGACGGGTACGCGGATACTTTTTCGGAGTTGATGGAGTCGACCGACTGGTCGAAGTACGGAACGGAGTCCGGCAATCCGAAGTGTGCCAATTGCATGCTTCATAGCGGCTACGAAGCCTCGGCGATTAGTCACACGTTTGGGTCCTGGGGTGGATTTTTTGCGACCGTGAAAGCTACTCTGTTTTCCCGATACAAGGACGAGGATGCGTTGGCGGCTCTCGATGAGAACAGCGCACCTGTGCACGCTCATGGTCCCCTGGTGCAGATCGGCATGGGAGGCAAGAGCGCTTGAGCAGCCCGACTCCGACGGCCTCGTCTACACCTGCTGATCCTGATTCGCTTGAAGTTGCTCCTGCCTTCGAGCACGAACAATTGCATGGCTGGATTCCTGAGTTAGCGAGTGAGGCTGACGTACGGGATGCGCTGGAAAAGGCGTTCGACTACCGCGGCGACGTCACGGTCACTCGCAAATCGGGAGATCGGATTGAGGGTTATGCCTTTGACAGACGCACTGGTCCAACGCTGGCCGATTCCATTCTGCGCATAATTCCGCAAGGCACTCGCGAACGAGTCAGCGTTCCCTACAGCGACATCGCTGCGCTGGCGTTTACGGGTCGTGATACTGCCGCAGGTAAAAGTTGGGAAGCTTGGCTCAACAAGTATTGGGAAAAGAAGAAGGCCGGAGAGGCGATCAATCTCCAGCCTGAGTCTTTGGACGAGCCTGCTTAGGTGTTAACTGCTCGGAGTTGTTTGTAGGCGGCCAAGCAGCGCTTTGCTGTTTCAAATTGCGAGTACTGGCTGCCTTCTTGCTCGATCAAATAGTATTCTGCCCCGCCGACCGATTCGGCCGCTGCGAAAATTTTTGCCCAAGGTGATGTGCCTTCGCCGAACAATGCCGAGTACTCTTTGTCTGCGGACCATTCCTTCAAGTGAAGCGAGCGAATCCGGCCCGGGTTCTTCTTGATCCAGGCTACCGGATCGTTGCCGGTGGCGACGCAAGTGCCAACGTCGAGTTGCATCATGATGCTGTGGTCGGTGCTCTTGGCGATGATTTCCAGCGGCTTTTGACCTCCGTCGAGCGGCTTCCACTCGGCGTCGTGATTGTGATAACCCGCGTGCAGTCCGTCCTTGGTCATACGCTGGTTGGCCGTGTTTAGCAGGTCGGCCACTTTCTTCCAATCGTCGGCGGTCTCAGTCTTGCCAGCACTGGCCAGCACGATGTACTTGGCGCCGAGAATCTTGTTGAGCTCGATCGCTTTATCGATGCCCTCGGGCTTGAATGATTGAGGGCCGTTGTGGGTGGAGTAGCACTTGATTCCGAGTTCGTCTAACTGACTTTTGACTTGCTTCGCGTAATCGGGTGCCCAGTCATAGTAGGGCGAGTAAAACTCGACGCATTGATAACCATAACCAGCCACCTCGCGAAGCGTACCGGGAACATCCTTTTTGAGTTCATCGCGGACTGAATACAGTTCAAGGCCCACGGGGAGTTGCTTGCCAGACTTGGCGAACAGGTTGACGGTAGACCATGCCGTGGCGGCAAGAGGCGCGGCGGCCAATAATGAACGGCGCGTAAAAACACGGGAAGAATGCATCACGGTTCGAACGATATCACAAGCGATTACTGCGCAGCTTGGCTCTAGCGTTGTCGCATAGATGTGTTGTGGATATAGCCATAGTGGTTATAATGATCGCATGCCTGCAGAACAGCCTATACCCGAGTCAATGCTGCCCTTGCCGGCTGCGAGTTTTCACATTCTGATGGCGCTTGCGGACGAGGATCGGCATGGCTACGGAATCATTCTCGACGTGCGTGCGCGAACCGGCGGGGAACTGAATCTGAGTGCGGGAACGCTGTACCGTTCCATTCAGCGGATGCTGGAACAAGGTCTGCTGATCGAGACCGGCGATCGGCCTGATCCCGCCTTTGATGACGAGCGGCGTCGGTATTACCGCTTGACGGATCTCGGCCGGGCTGTGGCGACTGCAGAGGCGCGGCGTCTGACTCAGTTGCTGCGACTCGCTCGCCAAAGTGGATTGGCCAAGGGAGCGGTCTGATGACTCTGTTGCGTTTGCTCTTACTCCTTTACCCAGCGGCTTTCCGCGCCGACTATGAATGCGAATTGCTGAGGACCATTGAGGCCCGCCTGCGTACTGCAACCGCAACTCAGCGGCTGTTGCTGTGGGTCGACGTCGTCATGGATACGGTCTTGAGTGCGGCCCGTGTCCACTTTGACCTTCTCGTGCAAGATATGGGCTATGCGGGACGTAGTTTCCGCCGATCGCCTGGCTTTGCACTTCTCGTGATCGCGATTACAGCATTAGGTGTGGGTGCTACCACAGCGGCTTTTTCGCTGACAGATCACGTTTTGCTACGGCCTTTTCCGTTCACAGATTCGGACCGGCTGGTCAGGTTGTGGGAGGACCAGCGACCGAGCAACTATTCAGCAATTGAGCCATCGCCCGCCAACTACCGCGATTGGAAACGGATGGCATTGACTTCCTCGAATGGTTCGTTCGAGAAGATGGCCGCCTATCGCAACCTGTCGGTAAACATGCTTTATGGGACGACACCGGAACGCATTGACGGTGCCTGTGTTAGTGCTGAGTTGTTGCCGATGCTTGGTGTGCACCCAGTCATAGGGCGCGTTTTCGCTCCAGCGGATGACCAACCCGGTGCGCCCGGTACTGCTCTCATTGGATACGATCTTTGGCAATATACGTTCGGGAGCGATCCGGCCATTCTGGGTCGAAACTTACTCCTTGATCACAAGCCGTACACCGTCATAGGCGTCCTGCCATCCCGCTTCGCGTTTCCACGTCGAGCTGCACAAGTCTGGACTACCTTACGGTTCACATCGGACGACTACAAAGATCGCACCAATAACTATCTTTCCGTTCTTGCCAAACTACGTCGCGGGGCTGGGCTCGATAGCGCTCGCGCGGAGATGCGCATGATTGCCGATCAAGTCCGTCGCGACTTCCCGAAGGACAACGAACACGTTTCGGTCAGCATTTCCACTTTACGCGATGATATTTCGGACGGCGCTCGATTGCTGCTCTTAGCCGTTCTTGCCGCGTCGTTAGGACTGCTACTGATTGCCTGTGTGAACCTGGCCAGTCTTCTGTTGACGCGAGCCATGCTGAGACAGAAAGAGCTGTCGGTGCGAACTGCGCTCGGGGCGGGCCGTGAACGCTTGATTCGCCAACTGCTGACTGAGAATCTGTTGATGGCCTTCGCTGGCGGCACTCTGGGCATCTACTTTGCGCTGGTAGCTTTGCCTCTCTGGTCCAAACTGGTTCCGGAAGGTCTTCCGCTAGCCGCCACGCCTGCAATCGATGCACGCGTGCTGGTGGTCGCCTTGGCCGTCGTGCTGATCACCGGCTTGGGCTTCAGCGTTGCTCCTGCACTTCGCGCCACTTCAGAAAGAATGCAGGAAGGTGCTCGTGGGGACATCGGTGGCCGTCGTGAACGGTTCCGCGGCTCGCTTGTGTCAATTCAGGTCTGTGCATCGGTCGTTCTGGTGATCGTCACTGGTCTGCTTATTCGGGCCCTGTTCCGTGTGCAGTCTGTCCACCCTGGGTTCGAGGCGGATGGCCTCCTTACCATGCGCACAGTCCTGCCTGAGCCGAGGTACGATTCGACTGCCCGCCGGACGGCTTTCTACACACACGTTCTCGAGAGTCTCCGCCAAACACCCGGGGTTCGCAAAACGGCCTACATCAGCTTTTTGCCGATTGTGATGCGCGGTGGTATCTGGCCCGTGACAGTTGAGGGCCACCCTACCGAGAAGTCAGGATTTCATCAGGCCAGCGTTCGCTTTGTAACGCCTGGATTTTTCGAAACAATGGCTATTCCGCTGCTGCAGGGCCGAGACGTCACTGATGCTGATTCAATGCGCACACCTATGGCTGCCGTTGTTAGTCGATCATTCGTGAATCGATATTTTTCAAATAAGGATCCAATTGGTCGCCGCATTCAGGTAGGCGAGGACGTGGCTAGGACCGTTGTGGGTGTGGTTGCGGACATACGCGTTCGAGGCCTTGAACGCAGCAGTGAGCCGCAAGTGTACATTCCTCACCAGCAAGTGCCAGACGGATCCTTTCAGTGGTTCGCGCCCAAGGATCTGGTGATTCAGTCAGGTCTTTCACCATCAACTTTAGTCTCGGTCGTTCGCCGCGCTGTGTCTGAGTCGGATGCAGAG
Organism: Bryobacteraceae bacterium; assembly: GCA_965214005.1. Classification (GTDB taxonomy): domain Bacteria; phylum Acidobacteriota; class Terriglobia; order Bryobacterales; family Bryobacteraceae; genus Bog-105. Next base: position 3,677,773 of record CBDCAQ010000014.1, on the reverse strand, counting down.
ATTCCAGTCTCAGATGTTCAGACGATGCTTGACGTGGTTCATTCAGATGTTATGCCGCGCCTGGCGCAGATCCGCGTGTTGTTGGCGTTTGGCATTGCTGCTCTCTTATTGGCGGCGATCGGAATTTACGGCCTGCTATCATTCGCCGTCGCTAGTCGAACGCGCGAGATTGGCGTTCGGATCGCACTGGGGGCTCGAGGTTCAGCCGTGCTTGGCATGATCGTTCGCCAGGGACTTGTGCTGGCTGCGACCGGCATTTTGGTTGCTGTTCCGATTGCTTATGCCGGAGGCCGGAGTTTGCTGTCGATTCTTGCGGGCGTTACGGCACTTGACCCGATGACATATAGCGTTGCAATCACGTTAGCTCTGTTGATGGCGTTCGCTGGCAGTCTTCTGCCGGCAATTCGCGCCGTTCGCGTAGATCCCATAGCTGCGATACGTGGTGATTGAGGCGGAAGAGACCTATACAGAATGAGTCACAGTTGCGTCCGCAGAAACGCCATTCGCGCTGTGTCGCGATCCACGTAAACCGTAGTACACGACGTAGATGTAACAGAGAACCGGAAGCAGGAAGGCGTGATGAATGCCGATCTGGTCGGCCAATTTACCTTGCGCAACGGGCAGAATGGCTCCGCCAACGATGGCGGCGACCATCAGACCGGAACCCTTACCTGTCAGCTTGCCAAGTCCGTCAATACCGAGCGTAAAGATGGTCGGGAACATAACGGAGTTGAACAGGCCGACGAGGATCACTGTCCACATGGCGACAAAACCCGTGGTAAGCATCGTTGTAATCACTAACAGCGCGGCAATTACAGCTGCGCCGCCGAGGACTTTGCCGGCATCAAGTTTTCGCATCAACCAGGAGCCGATAAATCTTCCGACCATTGCGCCTCCCCAGTAGAGCGAAACGTAGCGGGAAGCTGCCACAACCGGAATGTTACCGATCTCAGGCTGCGAGATGTAGTTGATTAGAAAGCTGCCGATGGAGACTTCTGCGCCCACATAAACGAAGATGCCGAGCGCGCCAAGAACGAGGTGCCGAATGCTCCAGATGCTGCGGTCGGGTATGTGGTGGTCCCGTGAGGCCGCTGGATCGATGGCTGTGAGCACAGGCAAATGGAAGCGGGAAATCGCGAAAGCCAGCGCAAACAAGAAGAGCCCGATGCCCAAATACGGCATACGGACTGAGGCGGCTTCGGCGATCTTGTGAGCTTGTATCTGGGAAGCAGAGAGATTGGTGAGATCGGTATTGGCCAAGCCGGTGGTTGACAGGATCAAAATGCCGCCAATCAGCGGACCGATAAACGTGCCGAGCGAGTTCAAAGCTTGCGCCAGATTGAGGCGGCTGGAGGCCTTGTCCGGCGTGCCCAGTTCCGCAACATACGGGTTAGCCGCGACCTGAAGAATGGTCATACCTGAGGCGAGGACATACAGAGCGCCGAGGAAAAACGGGTAAGAGGCCACAGCAGCAGCGGGCAGGAACAGGAGAGCTCCGATGCCCATCACAGCTAGTCCAAGGACGATTGCCTTCTGGTAGCCCAGACGCGTGACAATACTCGAAGCCGGGAAGGAAAGGATGAAGTAGGCAGAAAAGAACGTGAACTGAACCAGCATTACCTGCGTGTAGCTTAGGTCGAAAATGCCCTTTAGGTGCGGAATGAGGATATCGTTCAGCACGGTCACAAATCCCCACATAAAGAAGACGCTGGTCACGACGGCCAGGGCGGGACCATAGCTTGCTGGTGTTGCGGAAGCGGCGGCTGTGGAAGCGCCGGACTGCGCGGGCGGGCGGCTGGTTGGGATCATAGCTAGACCGAGTTAGCGGAAATATGCTCCACTAAGTTGTACTACGATCATCTACCGGTATGGAGTTACGACGGAGCGCGCCTAGTGTAGTACCCAGAGCAAGAGGCTCCAACCGATGATGCCGCTGACAATTAAGATCCAAGCAAGAATATTCCAGAACTTGGTCTTTGTAAGCGGGTGGAAGATGTGGGACGCCGTGCCGTAGCGGAGGAACAGGTCCTCGAACCAGGAAGAACGGCCCGGTTGCTTTTCAGCCATCTCTTGATATTGCATCCACAATCTATTATCGGCAGAACTTGCGCTGCTTTAAACGCTATGTTCCAGAATAGTTTTGGTATTCGGTTCAGGAGCCCAAGTTTGGTTATCTCATTGTTCGTCGCCTGCTACAACGACACCCTCTTTCCCGAAACCGGTAAGGCCGTTGTCACAGTGCTGGAGCGCTTAGGTCATACAGTCGAGTTCCGGAGCGGGCAGACCTGCTGCGGCCAGATGCATTACAACACCGGCTACAGGCCGGACAGCGTCGCGCTGATGAAACATTTTCTGAACGTCTACTCCGATGCTGAGACCATTTGCATTCCGTCATCGTCCTGCGTGGCTATGATTCGCGATCACTACCCGAAAATGGCGGCAGAGACGGGCGATTCAGTTCTTATGTCGCAAGTGGATGCATTGTTGGGAAGGATCTTCGAATTTTCCGAGCTTCTGGTTGACAAGCTGGGCGTGGAAGATGTGCAGGCTTGCTATCCACATAAAGTCACGTATCATCCTTCGTGTCATTCTTTGCGGTCCCTTCACTTAGGCGACAAGCCTCTGCGACTGCTCGAGAAGGTGCGGAACATCGACCTGGTTCAGTTGGCTGCCTCCGATGAATGCTGTGGGTTCGGCGGAACCTTCGCAGTGAAGAACCCGGATGTTTCGGCCGCAATGTTGGCAGACAAGACGAAAGCTGTTATGGACACCCGGGCCGAGGTCTGCTGTGCTGCCGACAACTCGTGTTTGATGCACATCTATGGCGGACTGCATCGCCAAGGAACCGGTGTAAAGACGATGCATTTGGCTGAGATTTTGGCGCATACGGACGTAGGCGCTTCTGTGGCAACCGAAACGGGGACGTCGCGATGAGTGTCCGGGTAGCTGACGCGGCTGCTGCACCTGCCTTTCCCATTCTTGCCAAGCAGTCGATGGGCGATGCTCAGCTTCGACAGAATGTCCGGCATGCCACCAACATGATTCGGGGTCGGCGGAAGTTGGTTGTGGACGAGATGCCCGATTGGCAGGAGCTGCGGGAAGCTGGTCGGCGCATCAAAGAACACACGCTTGAGTATCTGGATCAGTACTTGGAGCAGTTCGAAGACGCCTGCACCAAGGCGGGCGGCCATGTGCACTGGGCCCAAGATGCCGACGAAGCCAACCGAATCATTGTTGAGCTTATCGCGGCCAAGGGTGAGAGCGAAATCATCAAGGTCAAAACCATGACCTCAGATGAGACGCGCCTCAATTCGGCTTTGGAGCGGGCTGGGATTACACCATTTGAGACAGACCTCGCTGATCTCATCATTCAATTGGGCGAGGATCGGCCATCCCATATTGTTGTGCCGGCGCTGCATAAGAACCGATACCAGATACGGGAAATATTCCTGGACAAAATGGGGCTCAAACATCTAGGCGACGAGCCCCGCGATCTGGCCGAGGCGGCGCGCCGATTCCTTCGCGAGAAGTTCCTGCGAGTGCGGGTTGGTTTCAGTGGGGCCAACTTTGCGGTCGCCAAAACAGGATCTCTTTGCGTGGTCGAGTCGGAAGGGAACGGGCGAATGTGCCTGACCTTGCCCCGCGTGCTGATCAGCCTGGTAGGCATCGAGAAGCTTGTGCCGACTTTCCGCGATTTGGAAGTCTTCCTGCAGCTGCTGCCACGGTCGGCAACGGGCGAGCGCATGAATCCGTACACGTCCATTTGGACGGGAGTTGAACCTGGGGACGGGCCCGAGGAGTTTCACGTGGTGCTGCTCGACAATGGGCGGACGCAGGTCCTGGCCGACAAAGAAGGCCGACAAACTCTGAACTGCATTCGGTGCGGAGCTTGTCTCAACGCGTGCCCGGTCTATAAGCAGACGGGCGGGCATGCTTACGGATCGGTTTATGGCGGGCCGATTGGCGCCATCTTAACGCCGCAGTTACAGTCGATGGAGCACTCGCAAACGCTGCCTTATGCTTCGTCATTGTGCGGCGCTTGCTATGAAGTTTGCCCCGTTAAGATCAACATCCCCGAAGTGCTGATTCATCTGAGGACCAAGGTGGTCGAACGAGGGGACGCGCCCGCGTTGGAGCGACTGGCGATGAACGCAGCTGGAGCGGCCTTGAGTCATTCGTCATTGTTAGAGGCCGGGCAGGCTATGGCTCGGCTTGGGCAGAAGCCGTTTGAGGTCGACGGCGTGATTAGCCGGTTGCCTGGAATGCTGGCCGGGTGGACTGCAGCCCGCGATTTGATGCCGATTCCAGCTCAATCGTTCCGGCAATGGTGGAGTGAGCGAGCTTCCAACAAAACGGCGGGCTTGCATGGAAAGTGAGTCTCGACAGCAAGTGCTGGCTCGGGTACGACAAGCGGTCGGAACGTCAAGCAGTGGCCGAGAAGATGATTATGCTTCGATTCCGCGTCCCTACCGGCGATCGGGGACGCTGGGGCTCGATGATCGAATCGAACAGCTGATTAATCGGTTGCATGAGTACGGCGCGCATGTGGCCATTTGCGCTCCAGATCAGATTTCAGCGACGATCGCCGACTGTCTTCGCGGCCAGCAGAAGCGACGGCTCCTGATTCCGAATGACCTGCCCTTGTCATGGCTACCTTCTGGCTTTGAGTGGTTGGCCGACGAAGGTTTAAAGTACGGCGAGATGGACACTGTAGACGGAGCAATCACAGCTTGTGCCGCGGCGATTGCCTGGACCGGATCACTCGTTCTTCGTACAGGGCCAGGGCAGGGAAGGCGTGCCGTAAGTCTGATTCCCGACTATCATCTCTGTATTGTCTTCGCGGAGCAGATTTACGAGACAGTGCCGGAGGCAATCGAAGCGCTAGAGTGGCAGTCTACTGAATCGCTTACATTTATTTCTGGACCTTCTGCCACATCGGATATTGAGATGACGCGCATTAAAGGCGTCCATGGGCCGCGCACACTCGAAGCAATCGTCGTAAAACGATGATGGTCGCGCTGGTCGTGGTGCTTGCTGCTGCGATCGTGGTTCAGCTCATCTTCGTGTATCAAGCGCTATTCGGGCCTGAAACTGTTTACGAGATTAAGGAACCTCTGCCTATCGGAATCGACGAACCCTCGTTTGCAGGATTCGCGGCTAGCTTAACGAACGCCCGGTTAACCGACGGAAATCAGGTTGAGGCGTTGAGCACTGCGGATGCTTTCTACGAAGCGGAGCTGGCGGCGATCGCAAAAGCTACGCAGACGATCAACCTGGAAGCGTACATCTTCTTCCCCGATGACATCGGACGTCGCTTTCTCAATGTACTCACGGAGCGCGCGCACGCAGGTGTCAAAGTTCGAGTGATTCTGGATTACGTAGGCTGCATTCGGACGCCGAAACGGTTCTTCAATCCATTGGTGAAGGCAGGCGGGCGGGTCGCGTGGTACCACGAATTTAATTTCAAGTTTCTGCCCCACTGGAACAACCGGACGCATCGAGAGCTGATTGTCGTGGACGGCGAAACGGCCTTCCTGGGCGGGGCAGGCATCGCCAATCTTTGGTGGAAGAGCACTCGTCGGCGCGTGAAATGGCGAGATACGATGTTCCGTGTCACAGGCCCAGCCGTCACGAGCCTGCAGGCAGTGTTCGCCGAAAATTGGTTGCGCGCATCGGGCGAGATTTTTATTGGGCCGGAGTTCGTCGTGAGTCCAACCGTTATATCCGATGTGTCGGCTACAGGCGTTCCCGCCTTTGCCGTGTCCAGCACTCCGGCGGCGGGCTCTGTTCGTTCCCGGTTGCTGTATCAGTTGCTAATCAGGTCGGCTCAGAAGCAAATCTACATCAATACTCCTTACTTCATCCCCGATCCGAGCGCTATTCGTGCTTTGCGGGCAGCTATCGCGCGTGGTGTGCAGGTTTCCATTCTGGTGCCGGGAGGTCATGCCGATCACCTGTTGACCCGAGGCTCGAGCCGCCATCTTTATGGGCCGCTGCTGGTCTTAGGCGTCGAGATCTTCGAGTACCGGCCAACAATGATTCACTCGAAAATCTTCGTCGTTGATAGCCTTTGGAGCGTGGTGGGCTCGACGAATTTTGACTATCGGTCATTCGGCTTGAACGACGAGGTAAACCTGGCAGTTTGTGACCCTGAGCTTGCTGCGCGGCTTGAAAGCGATTTCTGTCAAGATGTCGAGCAAAGCCGTCGCGTTACTTATGGCGATTGGCGTCGCGCTTACCTGTCAAATGCCGTTGGCACAGTCTTCGGATTCTTGGACCGGCAGCAATAATGCGTTTTCGCATTGTTACTTACAACATCCATAGGTGGCGCGGACTAGACTGGCGGGTGCGGCCGGACCGTATCGCGGATGTACTTCGGGAAGTGGATGCAGACGTGGTCGCCTTACAGGAAGTCGTGGCCGATCACTTGTCGTATTTAGTCAGCCGATTGTCGCCGATGGCGCATGTGTTCGGACCAGCCGATACGTTGCGAGGACACGATTATGGGAACGTTGTGTTCTCAAAATTCCCCCTTCGGTCGAGTATGAATCATGACCTAAGCGTATTGCGGCGTGAAGGAAGAAGATGCCTCCAGGTCGACATCGGGTTGCCAAACGATCAGCTCTTACACTTGTTCGCTCTCCACCTGGGGACTTCGTTCTTCGAGCGTAGAAAGCAGGCCCTGAAGCTGGCCTCCGATCAGGTTTTGGGCAACCCCGGACTGACAGGTCCAAGGATGGTGATCGGAGACTTCAACGAGTGGACGCGAGGACTCGTCACTCGAACGTTATCTGCGGAGATGCAGTGCGCGAATCCATCAACGCACCTGCGACGGCGTAATACATACCCCGGCGTTCTGCCCGTGCTTCATCTGGATCATATTTATTTCGACGCGCCGCTGCGGTTACTTAGTATGGAGCTGTACCGGACACCGGTGTCGCTTTTGGCATCAGATCATTTGCCGATTGTGGGCGAGTTTGAGTGGAAATAGGAAAGAGATGAGTCTGAGCAGGTATTTACGAATTGGCGTCACAATCTTCCTTGGATCAATGACGGTCGTCCTAGCGGCGAACCCTGCTGAACACCCGCCATCGCAAGAATCCGATTGGTCGGCCTACGGTGGCCAACGCGCGCAAAACCGCTACTCTGCGCTGCGTCAAATCAATCGCTCGAACGTAAAACAACTTAAGCTTGCTTGGACGTTTGACACCGGCGAGAAAGGCGAACTGCAGACGAATCCGTTGGTGATCGGCGGTACTGTCTTCGCTTGCTCGCCCTCCCAGAAGATCATCGCGCTGGACGGGGCAACCGGCAAACTGATGTGGACCTTTAGCTCCGGCAAGCCGGGACTTCAACCCACACGCGGGCTGAGCTATTGGACGGATGGCTCTGAGCGGATTCTGTTTGCCGGCCTGCAGAACTACCTTTATGCGCTAGATCCAGCCACGGGTAAACCTGTGACTGGTTTCGGAGAGGCTGGGAAGATCGACCTCCGCAATGATCTGGACGCGGCTGACATATCGGAAAGCTTTGTTGCGATGACCGCGCCGGGCATGATCTACAAGGACACGATCATTGTCGGATTTCGTGCTCCTGAAACGCAGCCCGCCCCACACGGAGATATACGCGCATACGACGTGCATACAGGTCGCCTGCGCTGGACGTTCCACACCATTCCGCATCCTGGTGAACCGGGTTATGAGACTTGGCCCAAAGATGCCTGGAAGGTCACGGGCGCAGCTAACAATTGGGCTGGAATGGCTTTGGACGAAGCGCGAGGCATTGTCTACGTACCGACCGGTTCTGCAGTCAACGACTTCTATGGCGCAGACCGCGCTGGGAACGACCTCTACGCCAACACACTGCTGGCGCTGGACGCAAACACGGGCAAACTGATCTGGCATTTCCAAGCCGTGCATCATGACATTTGGGATCGAGATTTCCCGTCACCGCCGGCGCTGGTTACTCTCCAGTCGAATGGCAAAACCGTAGACGCCGTTGCTCAAACTACCAAACATGGCTTCGTGTTTCTGTTTGATCGAACTAACGGCAAGCCGCTGTTCCCAATCGAAGAGCGCGGCTTTCCGAAGTCAAGCGTTCCGGGTGAATATACTTCGCCGACGCAGCCGATTCCGCTCCTGCCCCAGCCGTACTCCCGGCAGCGATTAACCGCGGATATGCTTACCAGACGCACCCCCGAAGCACATGCCTGGGCCGAGAAGGAATTTGGCACCTTTGTCAGTGGCGGCCAGTTTATCCCCTTGAGCGTGGATAAGCAGACGGTTGTTTTTCCAGGTTTCGACGGCGGCGCGGAGTGGGGCGGATCGGCAGTTGATCCGAAAACGGGAGTCATCTACGTCAATGCGAACGACGTCGCATGGACCGGCGGCCTCACGGAAAACAAGACCGGCGAAGGGCCAGGGTCAGTTTCCTACCAGATGGAGTGCTCTGGCTGCCATGGTGTTGATCGTAAGGGCTCTCCTCCGGCGTTTCCGTCCCTGATCGATGTCGAGCAACGCTTGTCGCTGGTCGACATCGGCGAAATTATCCACAACGGCAGAGGTCGCATGCCGGCATTTGCGGGCATCAAAGGAAAGGAGCTTGCTGCGCTGCTGGCGTATTTGAAGAATGGCCAGGAGACTCCCTCGCGCGAACAGGCGCTACCGCAGCGCGAGCTCGAGTCAGGAAAGACTTCCCCCCTCGGCAACACGAGTTATCGCTTCACCGGCTATCGCAAGTTTCTCGATCCCGACGGCTACCCCGCCGTCGAACCCCCCTGGGGCACTTTGAACGCAATCGATCTCAACACGGGAAAGTATCTCTGGAAGATACCGTTAGGGGAGTACCCCGAACTAACGAAGCAAGGCCTCCCAAAGACTGGCTCCGAGAATTACGGCGGCCCGATTGTTACGGCCGGAGACCTTTTGTTCATCGGAGCAACGATCTTCGATCACAAGTTCCGGGCTTTCGACAGTCATACAGGCGAGCTGTTATGGTCGGCTGATCTCCCGTACTCCGGCTTGGCCACTCCATCCACATACATGGTCGGCGGCAAACAGTTCATCGTCATTGCAACCAGCGGCAAACGCGATCCTAAGGGGCGGCAAGGTACGGCATACGTAGGTTTTGCTCTGCCCTAACGATTTGGGTTTTACCTTTCTCGCCAAATCGTGGATCGATTTAACTTTCCCCAGTAAGATAGAAGCTATCCCAAGGAATTCCATGAATCAACTGCAAGAACAGTCGACTTCTACTTTCGCCAGCTCTAACGGGCATGCTATTTCTTATCACCCGCTCGAGCCGCTCACCCGCGATGAAATTCAAGAAGCTGTAGAACTGCTTCGCACGAATCCCGATTGGACGCCAACAACCCGTGTTATCAGCATCATGCTCAAGGAGCCCGCAAAGAGTGCTGTTTACGCCTGGCCGGCCGTCCCCATTTCTGAGCGCCGAGCCACTGCCGTTCTGATGAACAATGAACGGAATCGCGCTTCGACCGTAGTCGTCGACCTTGCCACTAAACGCATCATCAGCAATCAACTCGCTCCCGAAGGCGCGCAGCCCACTCTCTCGATCGACGAACAAATCGAATGCGAGCAGGCCGTTTTGAGCAGCGAAGAGTTCAGAGCCGCGCTCGAAAAGCACTACGGCATCAAAGACACTTCGCTCATCATGGTCGATATCTGGAGCGCCGGCCATTACGGGAAAGCCGATCAGAACGCGGAGCAAATCCACGCGCAAGATGCCGGCCAGCGGCTGACGCGACCGCTCTGTTTCGTTCGTGCTGATCCGACGGATAACGGCTATGCCCGGCCAATCGAAGGTATCCGGCCCGTCGTCGATCTGAACACAATGAAGGTTGTGCGGATTGAAGAATACGGACGCTGGCCGCTGCCACCTGAGCCCGGAAACTATTCTCCGAATCGCGTCGGTCCGCTTCGCACCGATGTGAAGCCGCTTGCCATCGTACAACCTGAGGGGCCGAGCTTTACGCTGAATGGTCACCAGCTCAGCTGGCAAAACTGGAACTTTGTCATTGGTTTCAACGCGCGCGAGGGATTGACCGTTCACAATATCCGCTACACCGACGGCGGGCGCGAACGCAGCATTCTATACCGCGGATCGTTGAGTGAAATGGTCGTTCCTTATGGAGACCCGCGGCCGACACAAGCACGCAAGAATGCCTTCGATGTCGGCGAATACGGCATGGGCATGTGCGCTAATGGCCTTCAACTTGGCTGCGATTGCCTCGGCGAGATCACATACCTGGATGCGGAAATGTGTGACAGTCGCGGTCGGGCCCTGACCATCCCGAACGCCATCTGTATTCATGAGGAAGATTACGGCATTCTTTGGAAGCACACTGACCGACGTCTGCCCAATAACCCCGAAGTGCGCCGCTCGCGCCGATTGGTGGTCTCCTCGATCTCGACGGTTGAGAATTACGAATACGGTTTCTATTGGTACTTCTATCAAGACGGCAACATTGAGTTTCAATTGAAGCTTACGGGAATCCTGTCACTCGGTGCGGCTCGTCCCGGCGAAAAGCTGCCTCATGGATCAATGGTTGCCCCTCAGCTCTATGCTCCGAACCATCAACACTTCTTCAACATGCGGCTCGATTTCGACATCGATGGCGAGCACAACACCATTCAACAGGTCGATGTAATTTCAGATCCACTCGATGAGCAGAATCCATTCGAAAACGCGTTTCGGGTGCAAGCAACGCCGCTGAAAACAGAGAAGCAGGCGTGCGGCAATCTGAACCTTGCCTCAGCGCGTACCTGGAAGATTACGAATCCTGGACAGAAGAATCGCTTGGGAGAACCGGTAGCCTACAAGTTCATCCCGGGCGACAACGCGGTGCCATTTGCCTCGCCGAACGCCTGGTGGCGCAAGCGGGCTCGCTTCGTTGACAACCATGTGTGGGTTACGCCGTTCCAGGAAAATGAAAATTTTGCGGCGGGTGACTTCCCCAACCAGAGCTTTGCCGATCACGGATTATCGACCTGGGTGCAGGCCGACCGAGCGATCGAGGATACTGATGTCGTTCTCTGGTATACCTTCGGTCACACCCACATTCCGCGTCCCGAAGACTATCCGGTGATGCCCGCCGCGTACATTGGCTTCCTACTAAAACCGACCGGCTTCTTCGATCGCAATCCCGCGAACGACGTCCCGCCCTCAACGGCAAAAGTCCACGCCAGCAAGAACGGAACGTGTTCGCATTCGACGACGGTAGCGACTCGCGCTGACCTCCCGCGCGAATAGACGCTAGGGCGCGAGCGTATAAGTGATTTGGCCGACCGGATCTGCACGGTCGATAGGACCACAACAGGTCGTAAACGAGGAGAAGCTTACGATGGTTAGGTTGTTACCGGTCTGGATGAAGCCAAGCAGATTGTTGGGAAGACTCCAGGGACTGCCTTGATTGTTATCACCCCCTCCGACACCGAAACTGTATGCCGCCTGATTCTGCGCGCTGATTCCAGCCGCCTTGATACGGTCGACTAGCGGTGTATTCGCAACCGGTCCCGCGTACCAACTTGCGCTGGCTGGGAATGTATCGACGTTAGCGCCGGTCGGTGTCGACAATGACCACTGCGTTCCGCCCCCAGAACCAGAACCTGGACTGCTGACCATAATGATCGCCTGGCCGCCCAGTATCGTGGCCGGTCCCACATACTTGCCGGCTTTGAACCCAGCAGTGATCGGTGGTGTTGAGAGTCTTATGTTAGGGAATCCAGGTGCCAGGTTTACCCGGCCTTGTGAATCCACCTCGAAAGTGATCGTGATGTCGTCATAGAAAGTGTTTCCATTCAGAATCACCGGAACTCTCGTCAAACTGATCGTGCCGGCCGTTGCCGTTATCGTCGAATCCTGAAATAGCGTGTATCCCGGCGCGGATGTCGAAGTATCAGGATGCTCAAGCGCATCTTGCGCGTTAACTGTCCCTACGGCGGCAGCCATGATCGTGGCGGCCATAGCGGTTCGCCAGTTGTTTTGCCCCAACTCAAATAACGTCCTCATAATCAAGCTCTCCTTTTCTGTTACGATTTCCAACACAGGCAAGCAGTTTATGTTTGCCTTCGACCACTAATACGGAAATCGGAAGGAAAGCCCGTCAATGTCGGACCAAATTCAAGATGATGTGTCCGAAGACCAAGACCCTGGTCTACTCGAGCAGCGGGTATCGCTGGACGAGGTATTCGATCGGCTCTACGGCAAGATTCACCGGCTAGCTTCGCGCGTGAATTGGCGAGGCATGCACCCGACGCTCACTCCCACTGCATTGGTCCACGAAGCGTATCTAAAGCTCAGAAAAGATTCGACCCAGCTCAACTCCGGATCCTACGACGAAGCGATAAGGATCTTTGCCAACGCTATGCACCAGATCTTGGTTGACGCGACTCGCCGGAAGAGCGCACAGAAGCGCCAAGTCCCTGAACCGCCGGAGTCCGCCGATCCACCAATCGAGGATGCTCTTGCAGTCTCCTTCGCACTGGCTGAGTTAGAGCGCGAGAATCCCCGCTACGCCCAGATTGTTCGGTGCCGGTTCATCCTGGGAATGACAACCGGCGAAACTGCTGCGGCGACAGGGCAAAGCAAGAGCACTGTTGAACGCGACTGGCAGCAGGCCAAAGCGCATCTGGCTGCTCAGATCAGACCCAGAGGTGATTTATAATCGGACAATTCGTCCTCGAATCAGACCTCTTCGATCTTGCTGAACAGATACTCGACGACTGTCCGGAGCCGCTGTTCATCGAAGATTTCGGCCCTTACCGAATAGTTAGACAAGTCGGAAGAGGGGGAATGGGTGAGGTTTTTCTCGCAGAGGACAAAATAGCGGGTCGTCAAGTCGCATTAAAGTTCATCGGCAATCTCGCCGCACACTCCGGGCTACAGCGACAATTTGCTCGTGAAATACAGGTGCTCGCCCAACTTGAGCATTCTTATATCGCGCGCCTATATGGACTCGGTTTTCACCCCAATGGAACGCCCTATTTCGAATTAGAGTATGTCGAGGGACAGCCAGTGGATGCCTACTGTCGCGAACAGGCTTGCTCTCTCGAAGAGCGGCTCCGGATCTTTCAATGCGTTTGCGAAGCTGCTCAGTACGCCCATAGCCGGGCGGTCATTCACCTCGATATAAAGCCGTCTAACATACTGGTGAAGTCGGACGGCACGCCAAAGCTTCTCGACTTCGGCGTCGCCAAACGTCTCGAAAACGTCAACGCTTCTGAGCGTCAAACAGAGGTCTTGTGTACCCCGGACTTCGCCGCCCCAGAGCAGATTCGTCAAGAGCCCGTCGGAACTTATACCGATGTCTACGCCCTGGGCGTAGTCCTCTATGAGTTGCTAGCGCAGCGGCATCCGTATAGCCTTCTCGGAAGTAGCCCACTTCAGGCTGCGGCGAACTTAGCGGATGACTCAGATCCTCCAAAGCCGTCGGCGGCTATCGATGCCATCCCTGCGAGTCAGACTGCGTGGCGTGATCTCGACATGATCTGCCTCAAGGCCATCCGAAAAGATCCTGCGCAACGCTATCGCACGGTATTGGAGCTTCAGCAGGACGTCTCCCGCTTCCTCGCTGGTCAACCAATATCTGCCAGGCCAGCTACACTCGCTTACCGCAGCAGCAAGTTCCTCCGCCGCAACGCTCGATTTGTCATTGCCTCGTTAGCGGGAGTCGGTCTTATCGTTGGCCTTACAAGTTATTACGCAATTCACTTGTCCGAAGCACGCGATGCAGCGCTAGCCCAGGCAGCTCGTGCTAGGCACATCCAACAATTCATGGTTGAAATGTTCGGCGGCGACCGAAACTCTGCTCCATCGCGCGATCTACGTGTCGTAGATATGCTGGAAAGCGGGTTCCGCTCAGCACAGAAATTAAACAACGAACCCGCAGCCCAAGCTGACCTTTTTGAAACCTTAGGAGCTCTTCAACACAGTCTGGGAGAGCTCGACCGTTCCAACTCCCTGCTGAAGACCGCGTTAGAGAAACGGCGCTCTATCTTTGGACCCGATCATCCGGAGTTCGCCAAGAGTCTAGTCGTACTTGCAATCTTGCGGATAGATCAGGCCCAATTCGCGGAAGCCGATCGGCTTGCCCGCCAAGCCATCGACATCGATCGCCGTACACTTTCCTCTGATCATCCTGACCTCGGAAATGCGTTGTGCACTCTTGGGAGTGTCCTTGTCCATCGGGGATCCTACACGGAGGCCATTCGGGTGCTGAAAGAAGCAGTCCGGATCCTGTCGAAAGACGGAGCCGAAGAAGGGGACCTTGTTGAAGGCATGACCTATCTCGCCAATGCCCATTACCACCTCGGCCAAGACGCGATAGCAGAATCTCTGGATCGGCGCATCTTGGCGATTGATCGTCGACTCTACGGTGCTCGGAATCCAAGCGTCTCTGAAGATCTGTCGAATCTTGGACTAATCGAGGACGAGCGGGGGCTCTATCCCGAAGCCGAGCGCGATCACCGGCAGGCCCTGAGTATCTCGGAAAATTGGTACGGGAAAGACCACTATGAGGCCGCTCTCGTCGCGGAGGCCTTGGCCGCAACATTGGTTCATGAACGTAAGTTCGAGGAAGCGGGCAAGCTCCTACGGCAATCGCTCAAGACCGAGGAACAAGCTGTTGGGAAGAACCACCCGTTTGTCGCCTGGGCTCTAAACTTGCTCGGAATCATCGCACTGAATCAAGGTAACTTGCCCGAAGCCGAAGCCGACTTCAACCGGATGGCGAGCATCTACGAGACGGTCTATGACCCGACAGACAAGCATGCAGCGTGGGCCCAGTCTCGTTTTGCTGAGCTCTATCTTGCAAAGAATGACTTGCCTCGTTCGGAGCAGTCTTTCCGAAAAGCCATCCAGATCTTTACAAAGGCTCTTGGTGCCGACAACGTTCAGACCGGCACCGCGCGCATTCAGCTCGGCCAAGTTCTTGCTCAGGAGCGGCGCTATTCCGAAGCTGAGACCGAGCTCCTCACGGGCTATCAAATCGTAAAACGCGATAGCGCGCCCTCCCTTGAAGCCAGGCAGAATGCGCGGAAATCGTTGGCATCGGTTTACGGTGCGCTCAATAAACCAAAGCAAGCGATTCAGGTTGTAAACGACCCATAGAAGATTTAGTAGACTCCGTATCAGAGTGCATCATATGATTGCTCGACCGATCATCTAGATGCCGGGAGCCGTCTATAAATGCTGTTGCAAATATCCGATCCAAAGTCCGAGGTAGATCTCGCCATCACTTACGATGCAGTTGTCGTGGGCTCCGGCGCGGCGGGCGGCATGGCCGCTCATGTACTTACTTCGCAAGGCATGAAGGTGTTGTTACTCGAGGCCGGTAAGGCCATCAACACCAGTGCCGAGCTTCATTCGATGGAATGGCCCTACGATCATCCGCGTCGTGGAAAGATGCCGCCCGACTATACCGCCTTGTCAATGAATGAATACAATTTTCGTGCGTTGCCCTATGCGCAAAATTCGCCTTACACGAAAGTCACTTCATACGTTCAAGGTTGGGGCGGCTCCGATTACAGCAAGAACATTGTCGTCAACGAAAAAGAAAATCCATATACGGGCACGCCCTATGCATGGGTCCGAGCTCGTTGCGTCGGTGGCAAGACGAACATTTGGGGCCGTCTGGCGCTGCGTCTCTCCGACTACGATTTCAAAGCCGCCAGCCGTGACGGATTCGGCATGGATTGGCCTTTGTCTTATGCCGATCTGGCTCCTTACTATGACAAGGTCGATCTCTACTTGGGCGTGGGCGGAGTCAAAGAAAATCTACCTTACATGCCCGATGGACAATTCCAGCGCCCCGTGAAGCTGAACAAGGCAGAACTGCATCTTCGCGAAACTTTGAAAAGTATGGACCGCTGCTTGACTCCCTACAGAGCGGGAGTCACCACGGACGGTCTGAAGCACAATAAGTACCGCAGCCGCTGTTATGGTCGCGGAGCTTGTAGTCGCCATGCAGGCGGTTGCGACATACATGCCGCATTCGATTCGCCCACAGGCCTGATTCGACCGGCGATGGACACCGGCAATCTTACGCTGAGGCCGAACTCGACAGTGTTCGAGGTCACCGTTGATTCAAAAACCGGTAAAGCAACGGGCGTGTCATTCATCGATAGTCAAACGAGAAAGCCATATCAGGCAAAGGGTCGGGTCGTTATTCTTGGCGCATCGACGCTCGAATCGACAAGGCTCTTATTGAATTCCAAGTCGACTCTTTATCCAAACGGGATTGCTAACTCCAGCGGTCATGTCGGGCATAACTTCTGTGAGCACTTGATGGGACCTAGCGTCTCCGGATTCGCAAAGGATCTGATAGGCAAGCCTAGAACGCTCGACGATGGACGTCCTGGTGGATTCTATATCCCACGTTTCAAAAACATGGACGGCCAGCCAAAATCCGAGTTCCTCCGAGCCTACGGCTATGAGGGTGGCAGCGGGGCTGGGATGGTTGCAGGCACATCGTTCACGACTCCAGGTTTCGGCGAAGAATATAAGCGCAAAGCACGCGAGTATGCGGGCGCGGTCATCTCGATGGGCGGCTTCGGCGAAGTGTTGGCGCGCTACGAGAATGCTGTAAGCCTGGATCCAACGGTCAAAGACGCATGGGGCGTACCCGTGTTGCGCTTCAGCTACAAGTTCGGCGAAAACGAGAAGAAGATGGCGAAAGAAATTGGCACGTCCGCTCGAGAGATGTTCGAAGCTGCCGGATTTGAGATTACCTCGAACACAACGGACATCTTAACGGAAGGATGGTCAATTCATGAGCTCGGAACCGCTCGTATGGGTACCGATCCGAAGACGTCAGTTCTGAATCAGTTTCAGCAAGCGCATGATGTTAAAAATCTGATGGTCGTAGACGGCAGTGGTTTCAGCAGTGCTTCGGCCCAGAATCCGACTTGGACGATTATGGCCCTGTGTTGGCGCTCGTGCGATCACCTCATGGATCAAATGAAAAAAGGTGAGGTGTAGCATGAGCACAACTCTCTCCCGTCGCGAATTGGTTGCAATTCTTACCGGGGCAGCGGCCGCGGGCGCAGCAGCCCTTCAACTTACTGCAGCCGAACCGGGCGCACCTCTCTTCTTCACTGCGGACGAGTTCGCACTGCTCGATCACCTGACTGAAATGATCGTGCCGGCCGACGACCACTCGCCCGGTGCACATGAGGCCGGAGTCGCTGCATACATAGACAAGGTAACGGCAGAGGCTTTCCTGCCCGAAGAAAAGCAGACCTGGCGCAAGGGGCTGGCACTTGTGAATGAGCTCTCAAACAAGATAAATCAGAAGCCGTTTCTCAAAGCGTCTAGACAAGAGCAGGTTGCTACGCTAAGCGCTATGGCCAAAAATGAGAAGGACCCGAAGTCACCCGAAGAGAAGTTCTTCGGCCAGCTAAAGCAAACCACAGCCTTCGCTTACTACTCATCGAAGATCGGCATTCACCAGGAGATGGAGTACAAGGGCAACGTGATGCTGCCTAAGTTTGTGGGTTACGACGTAAGTTAATTTAAACGCCGCTGCAATGCGGTAACTAAGTGGGCCGAAGCCGAACCTTCTCGCGCCGGGGATTGTGGTCGTCAAAAAGCAAGCGGCCCCGAAATCTCTCTCAGAGCCGTCCATTTCCAACTACAACCGCTTGCTTAGTGTACCGGCAGTTCCGATGCTTCGGCCACTACCTTGCTCACAGACGCGGATTGCTTCTCTCCAACCTTCGTCCGCATCTCTACAGCCTTGTACGTAGCCTCACGAACCCGGCGGCCGTACTCAGAGTCGGCCTGATCCAAGTTGCCCAGAATTTTCTCGCGGACCTGCTCTGTGCATTGCGCAAGTGCACCCGAAAGATTGCTGACCAGTTCAGTCCGGTACTCTTCGGTGTGCATATCCCGCCAGACATCGCCAGCCTGTTTGAAATCGCTTCGGCGATCAATCTTCTCGCGAACGAGTTTGCCGCTGATCATTGGCGTATACGGAACCGCATTCCGCTTTGCTTCGACTAAGCCGCCCATGCTGCTCGGCTCGTAGTTCACATGAGGATTCTGCGTCGGAGCCACATCAACGTTATAGGCCATTTGCCCGTCGCGCTGATTGGTGTGCATCGGGCAGCCGATCGGTTTGTTGATTGGCAATTGTAAGTAGTTAGTTCCTACGCGATGGCGCTGCGTATCTGAGTAACTAAACGTTCGTCCGACTAGTAACTTGTCATCTGAGAAGTCGAGGCCGTCCACCAATACGCCGGTTCCGAACGCCACCTGCTCAGTTTCCGCGAAGAAGTTGGACGGGTTTCGATTCAGCACAATCTTTCCGACATGCAGGAACGGGAACTGCTCACGAGGCCAGATCTTTGTCGCATCCAACGGATCGAAATCGAGTTCCGGATGCTCGTCATCGCTTATGACCTGAACGAACATCTCCCACTCGGGGAAATTACCTTCTTCGATCGAGTCATACAGGTCTTGCGTAGCATGATTGAAGTTCGTCGCCTGTACTTGGTCCGCCTCGGCCTGCGTCAACCCTTTCACGCCTTGCTTTGGTTCAAAGTGATACTTGACTAAAACGGCTTGACCCTCGCTGTTGATCCACTTATAGGTATTTACTCCGGAACCTTCCATAAAGCGGTAACTCGCCGGAATGCCCCACTGCGAAAACAAGTAAGTGATCATGTTGGTCGCTTCTGGCGTGTTAGCCACAAAGTCAAAAAAGCGACCCATGTCCTGCCGATTAGTCAACGGATCTGGCTTAAAGGCGTGCACCATATCCGGGAACTTGGTAGCGTCCCGAATGAAGAACACTTTCAAGTTATTGCCGACTAGGTCCCAGTTACCTTCTTCGGTATAGAACTTGATTGCAAACCCGCGCGGGTCTCTCAAAGTTTCGGGCGAGTGGCCACCATGAATAACGGTTGAGAAGCGCGTAAAGATCGGGGTCTGCTTATCAGGATCTTGGAACAACTTCGCCCGTGTAAATTTCGAAATCGGCTCATCGCCAACCTTGCCCGTCGGAACGAAGTATCCATGAGCCGCAGCTCCACGAGCATGCACCACACGCTCGGGCGCGCGTTCTCGGTCGAAATGCGTGATCTTTTCTAGAAAGTGATAATTCTCGAGTACGGCCGGACCACGATTGCCAACCGTGCGCATATTTTGGTTGTCGGGGACCGGATGTCCCTGGCGCGTTGTCAAAACATTGTCCGATCCTGCCGGCGGCTGACCGTTGGATCCGGAGTGGCCGTTTTGGCCGTTCTTAGTGTTTTCTGCCATAAGTTCTCTGCTCTAGCCGATCTTTCGTTTACAACAATAAACCAACTTCTCCAGTGTAGCCATAGCATGAGCCTACCGCGTACTCTAGGCTCAACCAAACCGGGTCATTCCAGATTCGTCACCTGATCTATGTCCCTCATTCCCATTCAGTCACGCCCGTCGCATATTTTTTCGTCCGCCTAGCCTGCTCCCGCAACTTGCACAATCTACTAACCTTGTAAGATTTACAAGGTCTTGCCACCAAACCTCCCAACGCAAGCCGCACAACAATCGTTCCCGCCTCCATGACAATACTTCTTTCGGAGAGGAATCATTTTTTATGCGGTCCTACACCTTGAACGCGCGCGGTACTCGGCGCTGTGCACTGCCCGAGGAGACGGGTGGCTTTGCCGCCCAGATGAGCCAGTTGCTAGTAGGGCAACCTGAGGCGATCGACAAGATTGTTCCATTTGTGCAAATGCATCAGGCCGGGCTCGCACCGGAAGGCCGTCCAGTCGGCGTGGTGCTTCTCCTAGGCCCAACTGGTACCGGCAAGACGAGGACTGTCGAAGCTTTGGCGGAGACCCTCCACGGCAGCAGCAAGAGCTTGTTGCGTGTTGATTGCGGCGAGTTTCAGATGGAACACGAGGTCGCGAAGTTGGTCGGTGCGCCTCCCGGCTACCTCGGCCACCGTGAAACCACGCCGATGCTGAATCAAACCAAGATCAACAGCGTCGCCAGCGAAAACAGTGACATCTCCATCATCTTGTTTGATGAGATTGAGAAGGCCGCACCTTCTATGAATCGGCTTTTACTTGGCATCCTCGACAAGGCAACTCTGCGGCTGGGCGACAACTCGAGCGTAAACTTCCAAAACACGCTCATTTTCTTGACCAGCAACCTCGGCGCGAAATCGATTCAGCGTGCCAATAAGCCCGACTTCGGATTTGAGGCCATGGTTCCCCTTACCGATGCGCCGAATATGGCCAAGACGCAGAACATCGGCCTTGCTGCGGTGCGGCAAAAGTTCTCGCCTGAGTTCGTCAATCGGGTCGACGCAATTATCACTTACAAGCCTCTGGACCGCGCTGCTTGCGGCCTGATTCTAGACCAGATCTTCTCCAGCTTCTCCCGCCTCATTCACAGCCGACTCGGGCTCCGCTCATTCAAACTGCAATGTACCCTCAGCGCTCGCAATCTTCTGCTTGAGAATGGTACCAGTTTGGAATATGGTGCCCGCGAGTTGAAACGCACCGTCCAGCGCAACTTCATTCAACCCGTTTCGGCCTTGGTATCCGAAGGACAAATCCCCCCTGGCAGCACGGTCATCTTGGATGCAAAGGGAAACGATTTTCGAATTCTTCTAAGGCAGTGAACAACTGCCGACATAGGTCGAGCTATCTCCCCAGCCGAGTGGGTGGCCAGACTTGCGACTGGCTAACAGTTGTCGCATCGGGCATACGCAATGTTAGTGTCACTACTACTTGGCTTCCGGCACGCTCGTAAGCTACTTCGCCGAACGTTAGATCATTGCGACTCAGTTCCACCTCCCGATCTGCCATATCATCAGTGATTGTTAGCGTTGCTGATTTGGCGCGATAGATCTCGGGCGTTCTGTTATTCCAACTGATTCGAAGGAATGCACTGCCCGAGCGTTCGTCCGCTGTAGTCTTCAAGTTCAGCCGGTTTGAGGTATCAGGGAGCCACTCGTCCAGAATGCTTCCGGGTAGCAGGGGCCTGAAATAAAATCCCGCCACTAACGCGAGACCTGCTAGGAAGAAGGGCACTACAGAGAACGATCTGACAGGGCTTGATCTAACAGGCGCTGAATCAAGGAACGCGGACCTGGCCGGCCGAATCTCTTCCATCGACTTAGGAGACGCGGCCTGTTGAACAGTGACCTGTCGGGCCACGGATAACGAGCGAAACGACTCGGGACTGAATGAAAAATTCGGCACTGCAGGTCTGGGATAGAGCTTCCCGTTCAGCGCCAAAAACCATTGAGCATTCCTGGCCGTTGTTGCTTCTACAACCAGCGCAACGTATATGTGTCGAAACCGTGCACCCAGCGACTCTTGATCGCGTTCAGACAAAGCCGCTGATCCTGACCCGAGATGACTCCGAAAGAATCCGACACCTTGAGTTCCGGCGGGGAACTCCGAGGCCTCGTCCCGACTGTGTTCCCTGACATAATCTTCGATCCTTATGGTCGGAGCATCTGCTTCTGGAAAACCTCCAACCAACACTCCGCGTATCTCAACTTGGGATTTGCGCGAAACTTCGACTTCTTCAATCAATCGAGGCAGAAGATCTTCTCGCAACTCGATCACGTAGGGCGAATAGTCGGTTCTCCACTCGATAAAACTGACCGTCCTGTTAGTCTGCGGGACAGATGCCATCTTTGTTCTAGTATGCCCGCCACGCTTTACTTAGTCGCGACACCGATCGGGAACCTCGAAGACATCACTCTTCGTGCGCTCCGGATCCTTCGTGACGAGGTCGAGATCATCGCCTGCGAGGACACCCGGCAAACGCTAAAGCTGCTCGATCACTTTCAGATTCGAAAACGGCTAGTCAGCTATCACGACCATAACGAAGCCAGCCGGTCTGCAGAACTTCTTGATGCGTTCGGCCGCGGAGCTTCCGTCGCCCTTGTCAGCGATGCCGGTACTCCGCTGATCTCCGACCCTGGTTACCGTATCGTGCATTCGGCCGTCGAAATCGGAGTACCCGTTGTGCCAATTCCCGGTTGCTCTGCTGGCCTTGCTGCACTGGTTGCCTCGGGCCTGCCGGCTAACGAGTTCCGGTTTATTGGGTTCGTTCCGCAAAAATCGGGTGCTCGTCGGCGGCTCCTGGAAGAACTACGAACCGAACTGAGCACTGTCGTCGCCTACGAGAGTCCTCACCGTATCCTCGACTTCTTATCCGATGCCGCTGAGATACTACCCAACCGGGCGCTTGTTCTTGGACGTGAGCTGACAAAGCTTCACGAGGAATTCTTACGAGGGACGGCCTCCGTCGTTTACGGCCGACTAGCTGCACGTCCCTCCATCAAAGGCGAGTTTACCGTGGTCTTGGGCGGATTGGGTTCGTCTCGTAATAGCGAGCTCGACTCAATGAGCTTTGATCCTTGCGCTGAAATTGAGCGTCTTCAGGCCGACGAAAACGTCGATCGTATGGAAGCAATCAAGATCGTAGCGAAGCAGTTGGGCTTGCCGAAGCGGGAGGTCTACCGGCTATTGGCGGGCCAACCCGCATCGGAGCCGGACAGCAATCTACCGGGCAAACGTCGTGGTTAGGACCAAACTGCCCGATCGCCAACTTGGGTTCGTTTCGCACAGTGTCGCCGACTTGAGTTGCCTCGGTGTTTTGGGTTCGTTCCGTAATCAGCTGCCTGATCATCCGAATGTAAGCAGGATGCGTCCCGACCGTCTTCGCCCGAACCATCTTCATTCCGAGTTCCACCGCCAAATCCTGTGCTTCCGTGTCCAGGTCGTATAGCACTTCCAAGTGATCCGACACGAACCCGACCGGCATGACGATAACGTTCCGAATGCCTCGGGCATGTTGATCTTTCATGGTGTCCAGAATGTCCGGCTCCAACCACGGCTGGCTAGGCGAACCGCTCCGACTTTGATAAACGAGGCTCCAGTCGCCTGTTTCAGGACCACTGACCTGCTCCATTATTAGTCGGCAAGTTTCCCTCAGTTGCCGTTCATAAGCGCTCGTCTCGGCCATCGAACACGGAATGCTGTGGGCTGTAAAAACGAACTCGACCGGGAGTTCGTTTCGTAAAAACGCCGCTTGCGCCTCCCGAACTCTCTCAACAGAGGCCTCAATGAACCCGGGATGGTTGTAAAACACCCGAAGCTTATCCACTGTTGGTGCGCCTTCGCCCACCTCAGCCTGAGCCGCAGCGATGTTCTCCCGGTACTGCCGGCAGCCGGAGTACGAGCTGTAAGCCGAAGTCATAAATGCCAGCGCTCGTTTGATCCCGTCAGCTTTCATTTGCCGAAGCGCATCGGCCAGCATCGGATGCCAATTCCGGTTGCCCCAGTAGATCGGCAACCTTGGGCCATGGGCATCAAGTTCGTTTCGTAATGCAGCGATCAGCGCTAAATTCTGATCGTTCAACGGGCTTTTGCCTCCGAAGTGGTAATAATGCTCCGCTACCTCCATCAGCCGCTCCCGCGGGATATTCCGCCCGCGTGTCACGTTTTCGAGAAACGGAAGAACATCCTCCGTCTTCTCCGGCCCGCCAAATGAAACGACCAAGACAGCGTCGTACGTAGCTGAAATCTCCATTACCTATCGGATGTCCGCAGCAACGCCCGAGGCTTTGTTCCTTTAGCGCCCGTCTACTCGAGCCGCGCTAGCCTGGTGCAACTTCATCATATTCGTGCTGCCGCGCTGGTTCACCGGTTGTCCGGCTACAAACACGATGCTCTCGCCGGGCTTCACTCTGCCAGTTTCGAGCAGTGTGCGTTCCATTTCCAGCAGCATATGATCGGTCGATTGGTGAGCAGGAGCAACAACAGCCTCTACTCCGTAGACAACTGATAGCTGCCGTGCTGTGGCTTGGCTCGACGTAAATGCGTAAATTGGAACCGGCGGTCGATAACGGGCAAGCAGCCGAGCACTGGCGCCGCTGGAGGTTCCGACTGCCACAGCGACCACTCCTGCTGTCCGGGCTGCCATGTGCGATGCATGAGCAATGATCTGTGGAATGCTCGGCTGGTCAACCAAGGTGACTTCGCGGAATCCCTTCTGTCGAATCGATGTCTCCGATTCCAAAGCAATCCGGGACATCACCTTCACAGCCTCGACCGGAAACCTGCCTGATGACGTTTCCGCTGAAAGCATCACGGCGCTCGTCCCGTCGTAGATCGCATTCGCCACATCGCTGACTTCGGCCCGCGTCGGCAAGGGATTCTCGATCATTGACTCCAGCATCTGCGTAGCCGTAATGACGAACTTTCCCGATTGCCGGGCCTTCTTGATGATCGCCTTCTGAATCGCCGGGACCTTTTCGAGCGCCATCTCGACTCCTAAGTCACCGCGTGCCACCATCACGCCGTCGCACTCTTCGAGGATTGCGTCCAGATTCTGCCATCCCTCCGGCTTCTCGATCTTCGCTATGATCGGCTGCGTAGCTTCCGCTTCATCCAGAAGATGACGGAGCCGGAGCACGTCCTTGCCTTGACGCACGAACGACAGTGCGAAAAAGTCGACACCCTGCTCAACCCCAAAATGAGCGTCGGCAACGTCCTTCTTGGACAGCGACGGAGTGCTGACATTGACACCGGGTAAGTTGATTCCTTTACGATCACTGACCATTCCGCCGTGCACGACTTCGCATTTGGCTGAAGTCCCGTCGCTTGAGATCACCCGAAGCTGAACCGTTCCATCCGCAATCAAGACCGGATCACCGGCCTTGACATCGTGCGCAAAATCCGGGTATGTGGTTGAAGCTATGTGGCAATCACCTTCCACGGCCTCGACCGTGATAGTGAAGACTCCACCGTCTTCCAGCAGACATGGCCCATTCTTGAATTTGCCCAGCCGAATCTTCGGACCTTGCAGGTCTAGCAGTATCCCGACATAGCGCTTTCGCTCGGCCGACATTTGTCGAACAGCTTGAATTCGCCGAGCGTGGTCGTCTTGAGTGCCGTGCGAAGCGTTCAGGCGAAAGACATCGACGCCCGCCTCAAACAAGCGTTCAAGAACGTTGGCCTCGTCCGTAGCGGGACCAAGCGTAGCAACAATTTTTGTGGATCGCATCATCGATTGAGGTCGCCGGTTACACTACAACAGCGGCACAAGAAGCGGGCTGGTTCACATCCATAATTATGCGTGCTCGTCTGGCATAATGAAAATGCTCTGGTTCGATTCTTCCGCATCTGCGGATGATGTTTCTCTCACCCTCGCGTCACCACCGGCTTAATGAAGCCGTCGGAATCATATTGCTGTTACTCGGTCTGGCGGCGGCGCTTTGTTTAGCCTCGTTCAGCGCAGCCGACCCTTCGTGGAACACGGCCAGCCGCGTCGTCCATTCTCATAATTTGCTTGGCCCATCCGGAGCGGTCTTCTCTGACTTCCTCTTCCAGCTCTTTGGGCTCAGCGCTTACCTGTTGCCCGTTTTAACCTGGGCTTTAGCTTGGAAGTGGCTACGGTCATCACCTCCCGGTAGCCCGTTCGTTAAGCTCTTCGGATCGTTGGCGCTTTGGCTATCGCTTTCTGCAGCATGCGGTCTGGTCCCGGCACACTTCCAGATCGGCGGTGCCTTGCCCATCAGCGGCATTGCGGGAATGCTGATCTCCGACTTTCTTTTAGCGCGGTTTGATTTGGTGGGAGCCGCAATCGCAACTGCAACAGCGGCCGTCATTGCGCTTTATCTAGTGTCGACGTTCGAAGTGGCGATGATTGGTCGCTGGCTCAGCGGACCGATCGCGGGGTGGCGCAGAATCTCAGCTCGGTGGCGCGGGTGGCAGCAACAACGTCGAGAGCGTGCGCTTGCTCGAGCCAAAGCAAAAGCTGACGATCGTGCCATTCGTAGGCAGGCCGCCATAGCCGCTCAGGCAGAGGCGGAGCGAATAAAGCATCAAAAGCGCACTCCTCGGACCGTCATCGTTCCAGAGGACGTAGTCGAAGTGGAAGGAAGCCGGGTTGATTTACCGGCCTCTTCTCGCAGCAATGGCGATGACGATCGTCCTCCGTTCGATCTTGAAGACCAGCCAGAACCCGTCGGTGACCATCACGAGATCCCGATTCGCCCTCTCGAACCTGCTCCCATCGTTGTCTCACCCCGGGCCGACCTGGAAGAGGAGCCGGACGAATGGGACGAACAGCCCGTTGCCGCTCACCATTCCAGCTTGCCGCAGCCGAAGGCGAAGCAACGCCGCCGAGCTTATCGTTTGCCGCCGACCGACTTACTGACCGAGATCCCACCCGGCAACGGCTTTGATGGCCAGGAATTGAAGGAAGTCGCCAGCCGCATCAAGTCGAAGCTCGAAGAGTTCAACGTGCGAGGATCTGTGGTGCAGATCAATCCCGGACCAGTCGTCACGACTTTCGAGTTCAAGCCTGAAGCTGGCGTGAAGTACAGCCGAATCACGACGTTAACCGAAGATCTGTGTTTGGGTCTGCAAGCCGAGTCGGTATTAATTGAACGGTTACCGGGTAAACCAACGGTGGGAATTGAAGTCCCGAATACCCGTCGCGAAGTCATCAGCTTCCGCGCGGTTCTTGAATCTGCTGAATTCAATGAGGCGCCGTCAAAAATGACGATTGCGCTCGGAAAGGATATTAACGGGAGAATCAAAGTCGCTTCGCTTGAGACGATGCCCCATCTGCTGATTGCCGGATCCACTGGATCAGGCAAAAGCGTAATGTTAAACGCGATGATCATGTCGTTTCTCTACAAGGCGACACCCGACGAGGTGCGCATGATTATGGTCGATCCAAAACGGGTCGAACTCGGGATGTATGAAGGTATTCCGCACCTGCTGACTCCGGTCATTACCGAACCGAAAAAGGCCACAAACGCGCTTCGAAATGCCGTTCTTGAAATGGAGCGCCGTTTGAAACTGCTCGCCTCACAAGGCGTGCGCAACATCGATCAGTTCAATCGCAAAGTCGCGCAACTTCGTCAGCAGCCGATGAACTTGTTCGAGGGCGCGTCTGAGGAGGAAGAGGCGCTCAGGCCATTACCCTATGTGCTGATTTTGATCGACGAACTTGCTGATCTTATGATGCTCGAACGAGCAAACGTTGAAGAATGCATCACTCGGCTGGCACAGATGGCGCGAGCCGTTGGAATGCATTTAGTCCTGGCCACGCAGCGGCCCAGCGTCGACGTTATTACGGGTTTGATCAAGGCGAACTTCCCTGCGCGAATCAGTTTCCGAGTTGCTACTCGGATCGATTCCCGTACCGTGCTCGACAGCATGGGCGCAGAACATTTGCTCGGTAAAGGCGACATGCTGTTTTTACCGCCAGGGTCTTCGCGGCTGACGCGTGTTCACGGAGCGTACGTGTCTGAGACAGAGACCAATCGCGTCGTTGATTTCTGGAAGGAGCAGGCCGCGCCCGAGTACGACCAGAGCTACTTGCTGACTCCCCCATCTGAAGAAGATGCGGACGAAACCGGCGAATTGATGAACGGCGAGCAAGATCCGATGTACGAAGACGCTGTCCACGTTGTGCTCGAAATGGGCAAGGCGTCAACGTCAACGCTGCAACGGCGGCTTCGGCTCGGCTACGGCCGCGCGGCGCGAATCCTCGACATGATGCAGCGCGAAGGCATCATCGGTCCGCCGGACGGAAGCAAACCGAGAGAAGTTCTAAAGCGGCCGGATTGGTTGCACGAAGTCGAAAGCCAGCTTCGTTGATTCGCCGTTGCGCATGCAATACTACGGTTTAAATTCAGGACAGGTCGGTACTGCTTGTATCTTCGTTCAGCTTTTCTAATCGTAGTTTTACGTGCAGTTGCGGCAGCTCAAGCGCCTACTGAGAACGCGCATCCGATGGTGGTCCACTGCGGGTCACTTCTCGATCCCGTCAGCGACAGCGTCCTGAAGGATGCGTATGTCTCGGTCTCCGATGGCGTGATTCAATCGGTTGCTTCTGACGCCAAGAACCTTCCTGCAAATGCGGCGCGAGTCGACCTTGCAGCTGGTTTTTGTTTGCCGGGCTTGATTGATGTGCACGATCACCTGACGGGCGATCCGACGAACTCGGGCTATTCGTCCCTTGGTATCTCGACAGCTCGCGCTGCAATTACTGGAGCTAAGAATGCTCGAATTACCTTGATGGCCGGATTCACGACGATTCGAAACGTAGGTGCCAGTGGGTTCACCGATGTAGCATTACGCGACGGTATCAACGACGGCGAAATTCCAGGTCCGCATATTTTTGTTTCAGGGCCACCACTTGGAATCACCGGCGGACACTGCGACGAAAATCTGTTGGCTCCCGAGTTTCACTTCAAGAGCGAAGGCGTCGCCGATGGCCCGTGGGCAGCTCGAGCAAAGGTGCGCGAAGTGGTGAAGTACGGCGCTGATCTCATCAAAATCTGCGCGTCTGGCGGCGTACTCTCGAAGGGCGATCTGCCCGGTGCCGAGCAGTACACGCTGGAGGAAATGACGGCCATTGCTGAAGAAGCTCACAAGCTAGGACGCAAAGTTGCCGCACATGCGCACGGAACACAAGCAATCAAGGACGCCATTAAAGCAGGGATTGACTCAATTGAGCATGCCAGCCTCATCGATGAAGAGGGCATCGAACTCGCCAAACAGCACCATACTTATCTTGTCTTCGATATTTACAATGACGATTACATCCTGAAAGAAGGCGCAAAGGCCGGGATGCTGCCTGAGAGCATCGAGAAAGAAAAGAAAATCGGAAAGCTTCAGAGGAGTAACTTTAGGAAGGCTTACCTGGCCGGCGCGCCCATGGCGTTTGGAACTGATGGCGGAGTCTATCCGCATGGCGACAATGCCAGGCAGTTCGCCACCATGGTCGAGTTTGGCGCAAAACCGATTGACGCCATTCGTTTCGCCACTGTCGAGGCCGCGAAACTCCTGAGCCTCGAAGGCAAAGCAGGCGTGATTGCGGCTGGCGCATCGGCGGACTTGATCGCTGTTGAGTCGGATCCCCGCTCCAACGTCGAAGAGCTACAGCGAGTGCGCTTTGTGATGAGAGCCGGCAAGGTTTATAAGAACGAGTGGCAGCCTGGTCTCGCGATTGCCGGGCGTTAGAGTTCGATAAGTCGCATGAGCAATAAGCGAATCATTGTTGCTATCGACGGTCCGGCGGGCGCAGGCAAGAGCACTCTCGCCAAGCGCATTGCCCAGAAACTTGGTTTCGTTTATATCAATACTGGATCGATGTATCGGGCCGTCGCGCTCTGGGCTTTGCGGACCAACACGAGCCTGGACGATATGTACCGGTTGGAGCAATTGGCCCAAGCGGCGCAAATCAATCTGACGGAAGGTGGTGAGCGGGTTTTACTGAACGGAGAGGATGTCACCGACCAGGTCCGCACGCCGACGGTGTCGGATGCTGCATCGCTCGTATCTGCTGTCCCAGGTGTCCGGCGAGCCCTTGTAAATACACAACGTGCGATAGCGGCAGAAAATAGTGTGGTTATGGAGGGCCGGGATATCGGAACTGTGGTCTTCCCCGATGCGCAAGTCAAAATCTTCTTGGACGCTGACTTACAGGAGCGCGCAAGGCGACGGTCCCTCGAATCGAGTCACAGCGGAAGTTCACAAGGCGAGCTGGTAACGGTCGAAGCAGAGATGTCAAACCGGGATGAGCGAGATCGAAACCGAGCGGAAGCACCTCTGATGCAGGCACCCGATGCCCAGTTGGTTGACACGACGGACCTTACGCTCGACCAGGTCGAAGCCACAGTGTTGGCTCTGGTGCGCGCGAAAACCTCGAATGGCAAGGACATTAGCCGATGACGCACTTACTCGTAATGAAGTTCGGCGGAACGAGTATGGGCAGCGCCGAACGCATTCGGGTCGCGGCGGAAATCGTCGCTGAACAGTGTGCGAAACGGCCGACGCTGGTCGTTGTCTCGGCGATGTCGAAGGTGACGGATCTGCTTCTGGAAACGCTGCGCCGTGCGGAGTTGGGTGACCGTGCGGCCGTTGATGCCAGCCTGCGCACTTTGCTCGAACGGCATTTGCAAACTGCCGAAGAGTTATTGCTGGGTGTAGCGAAAGCGCCGGATGTACTTGAAGGCGTGCAGAGCGGCACCCGTGCTCTCGTGGCCGAATTTCATCGAATTGCAAATGGTGTTTTGATGCTCGGTGAGCGCCCCCCGCGCTCCGTTGACGAAGCAATCGCGATCGGCGAGCGGCTCTCGGCGTTGCTTCTGGCTGAGTATCTCACCGCAACTGGTTTGCCGGCGAACGCTGTGAACGGCAGCGACGTCATCGTTACTGACTCGGTGTTTGGCAATGCCACGCCTCAAATGGAGGCCACGCGCGCGAAGTGCGCCATCACTCTCACTCCCTTGTTGGTTGCCAGGATAGTGCCTGTAGTGACGGGTTTCAATGGATCGACGACCGATGGGCGTCCAACCACATTGGGTCGGGGCGGATCCGATTTCTCGGCGTCAATCCTAGCCTCAGTCCTCGATGCTGTGGAGTTGTGGATCTGGACCGACGTGGATGGAATCATGAGCGCCGATCCTCGATTGGTAACCGACGTCACCGTTCTTGAGGAGGTGACTTACGCGGAGGCCGCGGAGCTTGCCTACAACGGCGCGAAAGTATTACATCCTAGAACGCTGGCCCCGTTAGTCGAGAAGCAAATCCCAGTTTGGAGCAAAAACAGCTTCGCCAGGCACAAGCCGGGGACGAAAATCGTCTCAAGCTTTGACGAACCCAAGGGAGTGCGAGCGGTTACGTCGATGTCCAACGTAGCCTTGATCTCGATGGAGCCGGCGAACTCGGTTTTGAGCGGGACAAGGTTAATGGCCCGTTCGCTCGATGCGCTGGCTTTGGCTAACGTCGAGATCTTGGTGATCACGAGCTCGAGTTATCGGCAGAGCTTTTGTTTTCTCATCCGAAAGCAGGACGTTCCCGCTGCGCTCGAAGCACTCGAATCGAATCTTTCGATTGAGCTGGCACACGGATACTTGAAGCCGATCATTGTTGACGAGAATGTCGGACTGCTTGCTGTCGTGGGCGAGGGAATGCGGGGCATGCCAGGTCTTGCGAAACGCGTTTTTACGGCTATCTCTGAAGAAGAGATCAACATCATCGCGATCGCGCAAGGCTCAAGCGAACTAACGATCGGGATTGTCATACGCCTGGATGGATTGGAACGTGCTGTGCGAGCAGTCCACGAAGAGTGCCGCTTAGGCGCTCGATATACCGAGCAGACGGTATTGGCGAAGTAAGTCCAGCTTAGTTTTGATGGGAGGTAACCTCGTGCGCCCAGTCGATTGCTGAGAAGTAAAGTCTATTCAATTGGTCAACAGTTACTTCGAATGTTCTAGCTTCTTGGTTGACGGCCTGCCAGAACCCTCCCTCGTAGCTCTTAACGAGGTGTAGCAGCCGGGCTGACGCTGAATTTGTAGGTCGCTCAAGCAGCGCATCTTCGAGGTCTTTCGCCAGACTCAGGTCTGACAGGACGGACTCCATCGGGCAATCTAGGATGGCATCAAGCAGAGAGAGCATGCCCAAAAGGAACGGATCGGCACCCTCGCTATAGATTCCAGCAGCATTTCCCACCAGTTCGCAGAAGCGTGCCCGCAGAAGCGCGTGATTGATGAGCTCTTTCGGCTTCTTTGGCGCGAGCATCGGCAGAGTGGCGATGTAGAGCCACTTCCGGAGTTCGTTCTCGCCAAGCAACACCAGAGCTTGGCGTACAGAATCAATCCTGGCTTTCCAAAAGAAAGCAGCCGAGTTGATGTATCTCAGTAGCGCGTACGAGGACGCCACATCCTGTCGCAGGAGGGTTTCTATGGCGAGAAAATTGAGATCCGGTTTGCGAGACTCGCGAAACAGCTTTAAGTTTGTTAGCTGAGAGGACGGGATGGCCGATGTACGGATAACGTTCGGCCGGGCAAAGAAATTACCTTGAAACAGATCGTAATTTGCTTTGGCAGCCCAGGTGAAATCAGCTGGCTCATTAACGTTACGCGCAACAATCTTTTTCCCCTTGGAGGAATGTTGAGCAATCAGCTTTTGCTGTTCCGCTTCTGAGTGCTCTTTCAGGTTGATGCAGAGGATATTTACTTCATTAATCAGGTGATCGCACGCGTGAGTCTTCTGCCAATCTAGTGCGAGCGAATAGCCGAGATTGCGAAGTGAGCGGCAAGCATCTATGACTTCCTGATCCACATTACCCAAATTCACTAGCTCGAGAACAGCCTGGTCAGGCGGCAAAAAGGTGGCCCATTCACTCACGAGTAGAGATCGATCGAATTGGAAGTACCCAACTCGCCCATTCAACAGCTTTTCAATGCCGATGGTTGCCACGGCGCTGCCCAGACCTTGGAGGGTGGTTGTGATGCTGTCCCCCTGGACCTCCTGGTCTGATGAGCCGAAGAGCACCTCGTAGCCAACGAGATCGCGGCGGCGGTCAAATATCGCTTTTCTTCCAACACAGACTTCCACTTAAATCTCATCGGCAGAAGAATCTAGCCGCTATAGAAATGTTGCTCCGTTGGTGTCCAGAGCGCTATCGGAGTTGTCCTACTATTACTTGAGGCGGTTTGGGCCGAAAGGACGTTTAGAATGTTGAGCTCGAGTGACTCGACGCTGGCTACCAGGAGAACTCGCGCATCAGTTTGCGCCGTTGTTGCCCTGGTTGTAGTTTTATTTGCAGTACGTTCAACGAATGGTGAGATGAATCAGAAGCTGTCCTATCCCAAAGCCAAAACGGTCGATCAGCATGATCAATACTTCGGAACAGATGTCGCTGATCCGTACCGCTGGCTTGAGAATGCTGATGGGGAAGACACCGCGCGGTGGGTGAAGGCCGAGACCCAAGTGACTGATGAATGGCTAGCGGCCATTCCGGATCGCGAGAAAATCCGTAGGCGTATTACGTCATTGATGAATTACGAGCGATACCCCAACAATGCGTTTGGGATTGCGGGAGCTATGACGTGGGCTGGCCGGACTTTCGTCTTCCGAAATAGCGGTCTGCAAAATCAGTACGTGCTTTATACAGGTGATCAGGACGGTAAAACGGTTCATGTGTTGTTGGATCCGAACACTTTGCGATCCGATGGCACAGCGGCGCTAACAGGGCTAGTGCCCAGTACCAACGGGAAGTTTCTCGCCTATGCATTGGCGCAAGCTGGATCCGACTGGTCTGAGTGGCGGGTCAGAGACCTCGATTCTGGTAAGGACCTGGCCGACCTAATCCCCTGGACTAAGTTCAGTTTAATCGGTTGGACAGAAGATAACAAGGGGTTTTACTACACCCGCTATCCGGAGCCGGCATCGGATGCCGTCCTGACAGGGCAGACGAAAAATGGCAAAGTTTATTATCACCGCTTGGGCGAACCGATTCAGTCGGATAGCTTGGTACACCAAGACTCCGACCATCCCACCTGGACGGCCAGTCCGGGCGTTTCGGACGACGGGCAATACCTACTGATCACGGTTGATGTGAATGACTACAGCAAAAATTTGCTCCTGTATCGGGATCTCGCGGCCACGTCCGGCAAAACTATCGCGTTGATCGCAAAGCCAGAATACCTTTACACATTTGTCGGCAGTGAAGGAACGACCTTTTACCTGCAAACCACGGATGGTGCGGCTAAAGGCAGGGTGATTGCTGTCGATCTCGGTCATCCCGAACCGGCGCATTGGCGAGAAATCATTCCGGAGCAGGCTGACCTTTTAGAAAGCGTGACTTTCGCGGACGGTAAATTCGTCGCTTCTTATCTAAAAGATGCTCACGCAAAGGCCATAGTCTTTGACCGCCAAGGACAACAGGTGGCGAACGTTCATTTTCCTGGACTGGGAACCGTCACTTGGTCAATGAGCAGGCAGAGTGACACTGTGTTGACGTACAGCTTTACCGGATTCACAGAACCAACTTCCATCTACCACTACGATTTACGTACAAACCAGAGCTCGGAGTTCAAGAAAAGCAAGGTTAACTTCGATCCAAAACTTTACTCCTCTGAACAGGTGTTTTATACAAGCAAAGATGGGACGCGAGTGCCGATGTTTCTGGTGCACCGGCGTGACTTGGCCAAGACCCGCGAGAATCCGACAATCTTGTACGGTTACGGCGGCTTCAACATACCGATGACACCCAGCTTCGTTGCTCCCTACGTCGCCTGGATGGAGATGGGTGGCGTGGTAGCAATCGCTAATCTGCGAGGCGGCTCAGAATACGGTGAGGACTGGCACCTTGCAGGATCAAAGCTTAACAAGCAGCACGTCTTCGACGACTTCATAGGCGCGGCAGAATGGCTCATTGCTAATCACTACACCTCCACACCGAAACTGGCGATTTTCGGCGGCAGCAATGGAGGACTTTTGGTTGGCGCTTGCCTGAATCAACGTCCGGATCTGTTTGGAGCCGCCATGCCAGCCGTCGGGGTTATGGACATGTTGCGGTTTCACAAGTTTACAGTCGGAAGCAACTGGGTAGGAGAGTACGGATCTTCGGACAGCGCAGAAGACGTGAACAACCTGCTGAGCTACTCGCCCCTGCACAACATTCGCAAGGGCGTCGCATATCCTCCAGTGCTGATTACTACCTCAGATCACGACGATCGAGTCGTACCGGGCCATAGCTTCAAGTACGCGGCGACTTTGCAGGCGGCACAAGCAGGACCTGCGCCGATCTTGATCCGAATAGAAACTCGTGCCGGGCACGGGGGCGGAAAGCCACTCACCAAGATAATCGATGAATGGACAGATCGGTTCGCGTTTTTGACCAAGGTACTGAATATGAATTCTAGCTCCGGTGAGGCAGTGCACTAGCCCGAACCTACGGCACTCTACATCATCGCAGTGGGAGGTGCAGGCTCGTCAGGGCTTCCGGCGCTTCCCAGCGGAACTCGGATCATGATGAAAGAAAGCACTACAAGAACAGCCAGACCTACAGCATAGGACGGATGTGCGAAGAGTTGGAGACCATCGAAAGTGGACTTGGGCAGGAAGGTTATGCCAGCCCATACTAGGCCAAAGACAGCTTCCCCTGCGATCAATCCGGAAGCCGTCAGCACGCCGGCATTTTCGACTCGTGCACTTTGTGCGTGGTTGAAGCCACGACGACGCCCAACCCAATCGGATAGTGAGCGAATCAGTCCGCCAACGAATATGGCGAAGGTAGTTTCAAAGGGCAAATACATCCCCACCGAGATCAGCATTGGGCTCTTCACGCGCATCATGATCAGTGCGAAGCCGAAACAGATTCCGACCAGAACCAGTGGCCAAGGCATGTCACCTCCCACAATTCCTTGAGCGAGCAGAGCCATAAGTCCAGCCTGCGGAGCGGAAAGCTGACGATCGCCGAAACCGATCCCGCCCGAGTGAATGTTCGATTGGTAGAGCAAGTACAACGGGAAATACATCACTAGACTGGCGACGACAACTGCAATCAGTTCCACGATCTGGATGTTTTTAGGAGTGCCGCCGAGCATATAGCCGACTTTGAAATCTTGCAGTAGTTCGCCAGCAACAGCCGAGGACACGCAAACCACAGCGGCAACACCAAGCACCGCAGTCACGCCGCTGGGCCCTGAAACGCCGAGCGCAACCATCAGAATCGCGGCAACGATGAGAGTCGAAAGGGTAAGCCCAGAGATCGGATTGTTCGATGAACCAATGATGCCTACCAAGTTGCCGGAAACAGTCGCGAAGAAGAAGCCTAGCAGTAGCATGACTATCGCGGCAACTACGCCGGCTACCACGTTTTGAGAGAAATAGATATAGAGCCCAATCATGGCGGCGAAGACGAGGCCAATCAGAGCAAAGATGATTTTCGAGCTCATGTACTGCTCGGTACGACCAAGTAGCTTTGTATCCGCGGAACTTTGCCGAGTGTCTGCTACTGCTCTGCGTAGACCGGTGAGGAGACTGTCGCGCATTCGAAAAAGCGTGAAAGCCGCCCCGACGAGCATGCCGCCAACCGCTATGGGACGTACGATGTAGCGCCAAACTGCAGCTGCCAGACCGCTCCAACCCTCATTCGCCGCGTTCGCGGCCACATTTGGGGGAAGGAAATGCTGAAGCTGAGGTCCTAAAAAGTAGATAAGTAGCGGAACTACAAATCCCCAGGCGAGAACTCCGCCTGAGAACTGAAGGGCCGCGAGGGGCAGACCGATAATGTACCCGACTCCTATATAGGCGGGACTAATGCTCGGGCCAGCGACGGTCGTCACGCCACCTGTGTTCACCAGATTAGTGGATGCGGCACCACCCAACCGCACCCGCGTGGAACCCAAAAGGCCAATTGGAAATACGAACTCACGGTCGGCGGCGAAAAGACCGAAGCGGCTCAGCAAGAAAATTAGCCCGCCAAGACCGATGTTCCAGAAGAGGTACTTAGCAGCCTGAGCGCTGCGCTGGCCAGCCTTGTGAATCTCCGCTGCAGCTACGGATTCTGGAAACGGAAGCTCGGGATCCTCCACCATCACGCGGCGGACCAGCGACACAAACAACACACCGAGGACGCTACCCACCACCATCAACATGGTTGATTTCCAGTAGGCGTCGCGAAATCCGAACGAGGGCCATGCGCGAGCAATCAAGAATGCAGGGATCGTGAAAACCGCGCCTGCAGCAACAGATTCGCCGATAGAGCCCGCGGTACGGGCGATATTTTCTTCTAACAGTGAGCCCTTCCAGGCGCGTAATACGGCCATGCTGATCACTGCGGCCGGGTAAGTCGCGGCAATCGTGATCCCCGCACGCAGGCCGAGGTAAGCGTTGGCTGCTCCGAGGATGACCGTCATCACCAAGCCCAGCAGAACGGCACGCAACGTCAGTTCGCGCATCTTGATGTGTTCGGGAACGAACGGCTTGAACTCTGGGCGTTGAGGTGTTACAGATGACGGGGTCATTGGTTTGTCTTGTCGAGTCCGATTGGCAGTCGAGTTTGGATCACTGATCAGGAAGAGGGATCAGCTCAGTTTTTGCTTTACAAGTTCACTGAGTACCTTGCCATCAACCCGCTTTCCGGCAAGTCTGACTTGAGCGGCTTTCATTACCTGGCCCATCTGTTTAGCGGAAGTAGCGCCGGTTTCAGAGATAGCTGCCGTAATTGCATCTTGCAGCTCTGTCTGGCTAGGCGCTGCCGGGAGATAGGCTTCGATCAGCTTGATCTCAGCCTCTTCTTTCGTGGCCAGTTCCTCGCGGCCACCTTTTCGAAACAGATCTGCTGATTCGTGCCGCTGTTTGACCAAGGTATTCAGGACCTGCATCTCGGTGGACTCATCCAGAGGCTTCATCGCATCAACTTCGTGCTTCTTCAGGGCAGTCTTGATCATTCGCACGACCCCGAGCCGCATTTCGTCCTTAGTTTTCATGGCCTGGACCATGTCTTTCTGGATTGTCTCGAGCAAGGACATATGACAGATTGTATGTGATTACTGAATCAGCGAAGGTGGCTTTCAGCGGGTCTTCTCGTAGTTGAAGGGTTAGGTTTCCGAGCTGAAATAACTCTGAAAACGGGCAGTTCAGTGCAACGGGAAGCAAGCTTTGGCCGTCCCAATCGCTTGTTATACTGAGCTTGCCTTTCGGTCTTATTGATGAAGTCTCTCGCAATTTTATTAACTCTTGGCCTTAGTGTGCCTGTTTTACAGGCAGCTGACTTTGTAAATGGGCAGGCAGCCCGAGCCGTTATCGGGCAAACTTCATTCGGGTTAGGGACAGCTGGCGCTACCCAGCAAGTCTTGGGTGCTCTAAGCGGGATTGCATATGCAAACGGAACATTATATGTAGCGGACGATAACAGAATCGGTGCAACGCCGCTTAACAACCGCATTGTAGGATTTCCGACTAGCTCGATTCCGAGTCCACAAACGGATCTTACATCGGGAAACCCGTTAGCGAGTTCAACATGCGGCTTGTGCGGTCCTACAGCTAGCATTGTGCTCGGCCAGCCTAATTTCACAACGGTCGTGGCAGGCCTAAATAATGCTGCCGGCAGCTCTAATTTCAATAATGCGATGGCTGTGGCGAGCGACGGCAACATTTTGGCCGTAGCGGATACAGACAATAATCGGGTACTGATCTGGACCGCTATCCCCACAAGTAGTGATGCACCAGCAAACATCGTGCTTGGCCAGACCGGCTTCAGTGCGCGCCAGGTAGCTGCCACAAATCAGACCAGCCTTCGTGGTCCACAAGGTATTTGGATACAGAACGGGAAGCTGTATGTTGCGGACACTCAGAACCATCGGGTCCTAATCTGGAATTCCATTCCGACGAGTAATAATCAGCCCGCTGATTTAGAGCTCGGTCAACCTAACTTCAATACAGCGAATCAACCGCCAGCTTCGTTAGCGAATCCGATCGTATCCGGAAGTCAACTGCTCAATCCAGTTGGCGTTTCTGTTTCACCGGACGGGACACATCTGTTCGTAGCAGATCTGGGGTATAACCGTGTTCTGATTTGGAACAGTATTCCAACTCAGAATGCTCAGTCGGCCGACGTTGTCGTTGGGCAGCCGGATTTGACCAGTTCGATACCCAATAACGTGTCATCATTCTGTCCGTCCAATGGAGTCGATAGTAGTAATAACCCGACCTTTCCCGCTCGTTGCTATCGGAGTCTGAACTTCCCCCGGTCCGCGCTGTCTGATGGTACGCACCTATTCATTGCAGATGGGGGCAACGATCGCGTTCTTGTCTTCAATCACATTCCAACCCAAAACGGGCAATCGGCTGACGCCGTCTTAGGACAGGCGAATTTCACGGATGACCAAGTTACTAATCAAACAAGCGGCGTCATCAGCACTGTTATAGACAACACCGGCAGCGTGGACACCATACCCTCTCCTCAGTCGCTGGCCTGGGACGGAACGAACTTGTATGTTAGTGACGCTTATAACCGACGTGTCATGGTTTTTACGCCGGGAGACACGCAGCTCCAACAAAAGTCAGTAATCAACGCTGCCAGCCAGATTATCCGCCAAGAAGGCTTTGTAGCGCTGAGTACCGTGTCAAGCGGCAAGATCACCGCTGGAGACACGGCCTCGATTACGATCGGCGGGACCGCTTACACTTATACGGAAAAAACAGGCGATACGATTGACATCATCGGGGCGGGGCTAGTTACTGCAATACAGTCGTCTAACTCAAATGCCGGCGATCCAAACGTCGTCGCAGCTTATACGACCGGAACAGGACTAATCACTTTATCGTCGAAAGCTTCTAACTTGGACGCCGACACGATTTCGCTTGCTACCACGACGTCGAATACGGCCAATGTAACTGCCGTTGCTTCGGGCGCCTATTTAACGGGTGGTACATCGGCCACCGTTGCACCGGGAACCATTGTCCAAATTAACGGCACGAACTTAACGGATGATGCTGCAACGCATAATGCGCCGGTGAATGGGGCATGGCCGACAACTGGACTGGACGGCGTTCAAGTTTACATGGATGGTCTTCCTGTGCCGGTGATGATGGTTTC
Source organism: Bryobacteraceae bacterium (assembly GCA_965214005.1). Classification (GTDB taxonomy): domain Bacteria; phylum Acidobacteriota; class Terriglobia; order Bryobacterales; family Bryobacteraceae; genus Bog-105. The sequence goes on along the minus strand of CBDCAQ010000014.1, from coordinate 3,638,380 downwards.
ACCAACGCAGGTTGTGGCTCAGGTGCCGTTCACATTTTCAGATCGCAACAGCGCAAGTGTGTACGTACGAACAAGTCATGCGCAAGGACCAGCGACAGTGACCAACGCAGCGCCAATTACGATCACGCTAGCGAATCCCGGACTGTTTGCCAGCCCAGGTTCGGAGCCTCGTTCGGCGGCCGGAATTGCCGTACACCAAAGTGGCAACCCGTCCGCGGTGGTTTCGATTGACGGGACGATCAAGGCTGCTGATACGGCCACGATCAGCGTTAATAGCAAAGCTTACACCTACACGGTGGTGAGCACCGATACGACGTTGACCGTTGCGCAAGCTTTGGTCAATCTGATTAACGCTGGATCAGGCGACCCGCTGGTAACAGCGTCTTTGGGCGGCCAGTTTGCCCGGGTAGTCCTGACTGCCAAACAGCCGGGCTCCGCAGGAAGTGGAATTCCAATCGCGGGTAGTGCAAGTTCTGGCGCGGTCTTAATCGTTACTGCCTATTCAAGTTCGACCTGCTGCGCAAGCTCGGTGGGAGCACCTGTGACTACAGGAAATCCGGCTCAGCCCGGGGAAGTGATAACTTTCTATGCGACAGGTTTGGGGTTGCTGACAGACTCTTCCGCTAACTCTGCAGCAGTGGCGGGACAAGCTTATACTGGCCCTCAACCAAATACTCCGACCGAAACAGTCAGCGCGACGATCAATGGCGTAACTGGTCAAGTGATTGGGGCAGGCCTGGCTGCTAATCAAGTTGGGATGTACGCAGTGCAGATTCTCATGCCCACCAATTTGCCGTTGAACGCGAACACTCAGGTTTACATCGCGCAGGACGCGTTCATCAGCAACATTGTCACGATTCCGATTGGAACGTCTATAAGTACGTTTTCGGCCAGTCCAAACCCAATCCAAATTGCAGCAGGAACTACCACAGGCTCTACAACGTTTACCTGGAGCGTAACCCAAGCTAGCATCGAGATACACGTGAATTCGCCGACGGGGCCGCTATTCACCGGAGGTGGCTCTCAGGGCAGCGCTACAACGCCACCGTGGGTAACCGATGGAATGCAATTTTTCCTAATCGATCCGTCTACCAGTACAATCCTTGGGCAAGTTACGGTTTCGGTGCAGCAGGTACAGTCTCTCACGATCTCGCCAAACCCGATTCATGTTGCGACTGGAGCTACAACGGGCATCGCAAACCTTTCCTGGAACGTCCCAGGCGACAACACAGGTGTCTCGATCTTAGTGGGTGGCCCTAATGGTGTTTTGTTCGGGACCGGTGGGAGCACTGGGTCGAGTCAAACCGGCAATTGGGTCACGAACGGGACGACTTTCTGCTTGGTAAACGCAAGCAGTCCGTCGCTTGTGTATCAATGCCAGGTTGCCAACTTAGTGCAGGATCCAAGCCTGGCTCCGATTACCATCACGCCGAATCCGATTCATGTTCCGCCGGGAGCTACGACCGGCGTCGCTGATATTTCTTGGAATATCCCTGGGGGCACCAATGTGTCCATTCTCGTAGGCGGTCCGAATGGGACGTTGTTCACAAATGGCGGGAGTAGTGGTTCAACTCGGACTGGGAATTGGGTCATGAACGGAACGAGGTTTTGCGCCGTTGGCCCGTTTAGTCGGACAGGTCAATTTGTATATGGGTGCCAAGTCGCTACGTTGGTGCCTGATGCAAGTCTGGTGAGTTCCAGTGAGACGGCAATTACACTGAGTCCGAATCCGATTCCAGTAGCATCGGGCGCGACAGTAGGCACCACGACCGTGTCGTGGAACGCGCCAAACATTAGTGGAGGAGTTGAGATCCATTTAGGTAGCGTCGGCGGTCCGCTATTCGGACTCGGCGGCAATACTGGGAGCGGGCAGACAGGCAGCTGGGTGACAGACGGCATGCAGTTCTACCTTGTCGATGCAACGACGGGTGCAGTCCTGGGTGTCACGACAGCGCACCTAGGAACAATCAGCCTATCTAATATTCAGGTCCCGCAAGGATCGATTTATGGCATGGCAAGGGTGTCTTGGAACGCTCCGGGGCTAAACGCGGTTGAGATCCACGTTGGCAGTCCTACCGGCTCACTTTTCGGCCGGGGTGGCAGCAGTGGTAACGCGGCGACAGGCAATTGGGTGACAGAAGGAATGGTCTTCTATTTAGTCGATCCTTCTAATCAGAACGTGCTTGGTCAAACAACGGCCCATCTACAACAGGTGCCGGTGATCAGCCTGGGTTCAGATCCGATTCCGACGCCAACGGGTACGTTCGGCACCACGGCCGTTTCCTGGTACGATCCTTTTGTAAGTCAGGTTAAGGTATTGGTTACTGACCCGAGTGGAAATACGAACCAATTCTATGCCGGCAGCAGTTCGGGTTCTCAGGCCACCGAAGCCTGGATCCAGAACGGAACTGTGTTCTCTCTGTTTGACGCCTCGAATAACGTTCTCCTGGGCCAGACTGCGCCGGCTGTTTTACAGTTCTACTAAGTTTTTGGGCGCTAGCTGCCCCTAGGACAGGGCGCTCCGTTTGTTATCCTGAGGCTTCTGACACCCGCTTTGCGCGCCGTCAGTTCCTCCCTATGTACATCAAGAAACAGCGTCTGTTGACGCCCGGTCCGACACCCCTTTTACCTGCAGCGCTTCACGCGATGATGGGCTCGGACATCCACCATCGCACGGAAGACTTCCGCACCCTCTACAAGCAAGTTCTCAGTAATCTGAAGGTGGTTCTCGGCAGTTCAAACGATGTGTTGGTGCTAGTTGCTTCGGGCTCTGGTGGACTCGAAGCTGCAACCCAGAACTTTTTTTCGCCTGGTGATGAAGTGCTCGTGTGTTCGGCAGGTAAGTTTGGGGAACGCTGGGTTGAAATCATGAAGGCCTGGGGCATGAAGGCCACAGTACTTTCAGCGCCATATGGCGAGGCGGTACAGCCCGAAGCTGTCGAACACGCGTTAGCTAAGAACGGCAACATCAAGGGTGTTTTCGTACAGGCATCTGAAACCTCAACAGGATCGCAGCACAATGTTCAGGCCATGGGCGCCGCGGTAAAGAAGACAGACGCGATCTTTGTTGTAGACGCGATCACTGGTATTGGGACCATGCCGTTGGATATCGGTGGGTGGGGGTTGGACGTCGTAATTGGCGGGTCACAAAAGGCGTTCATGATTCCTCCTGGACTAGCGTTTGTTTCCGTTAGTGAGAAGGCATGGAAACTAGGCGAATCGTCCAAAGCGCCGCGCTTCTACTTCGATCTAAAGAAGGAAAGGAAGAACGCTGCCCTGGGCGAGTCGGCCTGGACTCCCAATACAGCGCTGCTATTGGCACTCGCCGAAGCGCTGAAATATATCAGGGCGATCGGCATGGACCAGCTAATAGGCAATGCGCAGTTGTTGGCCCGAGCTACTCGCGAAGCCGTGACAACTTTGGGTCTGCCGCTCTTTTCGAGTGCACCCGGATCTTCGGTCACCGCGGTGTGTCCACCCGCAGGCTGGGACTCCGGCCTGATTGTGAAAGAGTTTCGCAATCGCTTTAACGCCATCATCACGAACGGTCAAGGATCGATGAAGGGTCAGATATTTCGGCTGGCTCACCTTGGCTATTTCGACTTTCACGATCTATTCGCGGTGATCGCAGAACTTGAGCTGATCCTCGCCGCCAATGGGCACGCCGTGAAGTTTGGATCGGGCGTGGCGGCTGTTCAGCAGGTGTACGCGGAAGTTGCACTGGCGAAAGAAGCGGTCCTGGTTTAGCGCCCGGGCTTAACTGATCATGAAAATTCTTATAGCTGAGCCTCTGGCTCCGGCCGGACTAGACTTACTGCGCGCCCAAGCAGGTTGGGACATCGTGGTGGCCGACCCCAAAACCTATGCCGAGCATCTGGGCGATTGCGATGCTTTGTTAGTCCGAAGTGCCGTGAAGGTCACCAAGGAAGTACTGGCGCGCGCGCCGAGACTGAAGGTTATCGGGCGGGCCGGTGTGGGCGTCGATAACGTTGACTTGCCGGCGGCCACGCAATCAGGCGTGCTGGTGATGAACACGCCCGGAGGAAACGCGGTTTCGGTTGCTGAACATACTCTTGCGTTGATGCTTTCGATGGCGCGATCGATACCACAGGCTAGTGCCTCCACCAAGGCAGGCAAGTGGGAAAAGAAGAAGTTCCTGGGTAACGAACTGCGTGGCAAGACACTGGGCGTGATCGGCCTGGGTAGCGTCGGGCGCGAGGTGGTGAAACGCGCCAAGCCGTTTGAGATGCAGGTAGTTGGCTACGATCCCTATGTCAGTGCACAGAGTGCAAGAGATTTCGGCGTCGATCTGGTTGGGCTTTCGGAACTTTATAAACGGAGTGATTTCATCACGCTTCATGTCGCCTTGACGCCCGAAACAGATCGCATGCTGAATGCTAATGCGTTCGCGCAGATGAAGCCCGGTGTGCGCGTGGTGAACTGTGCGCGTGGCGAGCTAATTGATGGAGCTGCGCTTTCCACAGTACTGGCGACAGGAGCCGTGGGCGGAGCAGCACTTGATGTCTTCGAAAAAGAGCCGCCCGGCGACGATGAACTTTTCCGACACGAGTCACTCGTCGCGACGCCTCACATCGCAGGTTCGACAGAAGAAGCGCAAGAGATTGTCGGCATTCGCATCGTCGAACAACTAGTGGAGTACTTAAACACCGGTGTTTCACTGAATGCCGTCAACATGCCGGCGATGACTGCCGAGCAGTATCGGGCTGTTGGGCCCTACGTGGATCTGGCAGAGAGGCTAGGCACATTTCTTAGTCACATTGCGGTGGGCAATCCGAACGTGGTGCGGATCGTGTACTACGGAAAACTGGCTGATCAGAACACTCAGATTTTGCGGAATTCAGCTCTTGCTGGAGTACTGAGTCGGTCGCTGGAACACAAGGCTAACCTGGTTAATTCAATGCAAATAGCGAATGAACGCGGGTTCACTGTAATAGAGCAGCGGGAGTCACGCCAGTCGGATACAGACGCGATCAGGATGGAAATGGAAACCGACGCGGGCGTGTTCACTCTTCAAGGTGCATTAGTGCTGGGGAAGCCGCGGTTGACACAGGTTGAGGGCATCGCTTGCGAGGCGACGCTCGAAGGAGACTTGATGTACACCAGGAATGAGGATGTCCCGGGCGTCATTGGGTATCTGGGCACAGTTCTTGGAAGGAACGGAATCAATATTGCGAACTTTGCGCTGGGCCGACAAGACGGCCGAACTGGTACGGCTGGTCAGCCTCTGACAGCAATTTCGATCATAGAGACTGATGCTCCGGTCACCGATGACGCGGTGGCTCAATTAAAGGAACACAAAGCTGTGAGAGAGATCAGGCGCATCGCATTCTCCAGATTTTAAGAATCAGCTTTATTCGCGTCTAGGAAGGCGCGAGCGCACCGACTCACAGGCATGCCAGAATTACTCATGTTCAGTGTTCGACGCCTGGTTACGATCGTATATTTTTCAGCTTGTAGCGCCGTTTGTTTGTCCGTCTGTTCCGGACAAGAGACGCCTTTGACGAGTCTGCCTTACACTCCCAGCCTGGAACCGAAGTTTATGGATCGCTCTGTCGATCCGTGTCAGGATTTCTACAAATACGCATGCGGAAACTGGAACAAGTTGAATCCGATCCCGGCCGACCAAGCGCGTTGGGAAGTCTATGGCAAGCTTGCCAATGAGAATGGCCGGTTCTTGTGGAGTCTGCTGGAACAGTCATCACACCCGAGTCCTTCACGTACGTCAAACGAACAAAAGATTGGCGACTTTTTCCACGCGTGCATGGACGAAGCGTCGGTCGAACAAGTTGAAGCGAAGCCATTAGGACCGGCGCTTGCGAGAATCGCAGCGTTGAAGTCGGCAGATGACATTGCCGGGTTCGTTGCTGAAGAGCACCGAACGAGTGTTGACAGGGGCACCTTATTCGGCTTCGGAGCTAACCAAGACTACGACGATTCCTCGAAGGTGATTGGATTCGCCGAGGCAGGCGGGCTCGGTTTACCCGACCGTGATTACTATACAAACGCAGATGCAAAGTCGCAGGAAATCAGACAACGGTATGTCCAGCACGTGTCGCAAATGCTGCAGTTTCTAGGTGAATCAGTATCAACGGCCGACGCGGATGCTAAGAGCATCATGGTGATTGAGACCTCATTGGCTGCCGCAAGTTTGACCCGCGTCGAGCGACGAAATCCATATAATCTGAAGCACAAAATTACGCCCGATGAGCTTCGCGCCAGCACACCAGCGTTGCAGTGGGACGTGTACTTAAAGCAGATTGCTGCGCCGAACCTGCAGGTGGTCAATGTCACGGAGCCCAAATTTTTTGCTGAGCTGAACAAGCAGTTGACGCAGCAAACGATTCCGGCGTGGCGGGCGTATTTCCGTTGGCACCTGGTCCATTCGCAAGCGCCGTTCCTCTCCTCAAAATTCAGCAATGCCAATTTCGAGTTCTACAACGCCTACCTTCAAGGCGTGAAAAAGCAGCCTGAGCGTTGGAAAAAATGCACTCGGCTTGTGGATCAGCAGTTGGGGGAAGCGTTGGGGCAGGTGTTCGTAGCGAAGACTTTCACGCCTGAGACAAAGGCCGAAGTGCTCGCAATGACCAAGCAAATCGAAGTCGAGATGGAGTTGGACATCAAGAGCTTGACCTGGATGAGTGATGCGACCAAGAAGAAGGCCTTGGAGAAATTAGCGGGAATCGTAAATAAAATCGGGTATCCGGAGCATTGGCGGGACTACAGCGCGGTTGAGATTAAGCCTAACGACTTCTTCACTGACATTCAAAATACAAGCAGCTTCGAGAATCGGCGGGATCTTAACAAGATTGGAAAGCCAGTGGATCGTGCTGAGTGGGGAATGACACCACCAACGGTGAATGCCTACTTCGATCCACAGATGAACGACATCAACTTTCCAGCGGGTGTCTTGGAGCCGCCGCTGTTTGATCCAAAGCTAGATTCGGCACCAAACTACGGAAACACAGCCGCAACTATCGGCCATGAATTGACCCACGGCTTTGACGACGAAGGCCGCCAGTTTGACGCGCACGGAGATTTGAAGGACTGGTGGACGGAGGCGGACGCGAAAGCCTTCGAACAGAGAGTGGAGTGCGTGCGTAAACAGTATGAAGAGTACATCGTAGTGGACGATATCCATATCAACAGCAAACTTACTTCGGGCGAAGACGTTGCTGATTTGGGCGGGACTTTGCTTGCTTATCTGGCTTGGAAGAAGAGTACAATCGGGCGGTCACAGCCAGCCGTTGATGGCTTAACCCCGGACCAGCGTTTTTTTGTCGGCATGGCGCAATGGGCCTGTGGAGATGAACGGCCAGAGCAAAAACGTCAGGGTGCCATTACGGATCCGCATTCGCCCAATCAGTATCGGATCAATGGAGTTGTGTCCAATCTGCCTGAATTTGGACAGGCGTTCAGCTGCAAGGTGGGACAGCCGATGATGCATGCGAATGCCTGCCGAGTTTGGTGACTGTTAATCGCTCGGACGCAAGCAGAGGTGTGAGACGGATGGTAGACCTTATGTACTTTAGCTCTTAAGACGAAAGGGTGGTGGCGGCTTGAATGGAACGCGAAAGCGAATCCTGTTCCTGGCAGAAGGTGCAACGCTTACCCACTTTGCACGTCCGCTCGTTTTAGCAGATGCGCTCCATCCGTCGGCTTACGAAATTCGGCTCTATGCGCCTGAGCGGTACGCGCCGTACCTGACGAGGAAGCCATACTTTACAGGGACACTCGAGTGCCAGCCTCAAGAGCAATTTCTCGGGAATATCGCGCGGGGCAGGTCAATGTTCTCTGAGCAGGTCCTGCGTGAATACGTTGAGCAAGACCGTAATTTGATTCGTGAGTTTCAGCCGGATCTGGTGGTCAGTGATATGCGGATGTCGGCGGCGGTTAGCGCTCGCCTGGAGGCGGTACGTTGCGCAACGCTTATGAATGCGTATTGGAGCCCCTTCGCCGAGGAGCGATATATTCTGCCTGAGTTGCCGATCACGCGCGTCATTCCGCCGCGGTCACTCAATCCTCTGTACCGGGCGATTGCTCCACTCGCCCATCGCCCATTGGTTGCAGAGATGAACAGTATCAGGGCTGAGAACGGCCTTTCGGCCTTGCCCGCACATCTGCCGACCTTGTACACGCAGGGCGATTACGTCCTCTATCCGGATCCGGCCGAATTCATACCCACGAGTAAGTTGCCTTCTAACCATGCGTTTATTGGCCCATGTGATTGGACGCCGGAACTTGCCCGTCCAGACTGGTGGAACAAGATGCTGGACGATCCGAAGCCGAAGGTCTTCGTAGCTCTCGGGAGTTCAGGGCCCGTAAGAGTGCTACCGCAACTGTTGAAAGTGCTGCACCGGTTGCCTGTCTCAGTCCTGCTGGCTACTTCGGGCCGCGTGCAGGTTGATACAAGTGACAATTTGTACGCAGCTAATTTACTTCCGTTCGCGGCCGCTGCTTCGGTCGCCGATTTGATTGTTTCGCACGGTGGGAGCAGTGGAGTCTATCCGGCACTCACGGCAGGAACCCCCGTACTTGCTATTCCGAGCAATGCAGACCAGATGCTGTCGTCGGCGCTGCTTTGCGAAAGCGGAGCGGGTCTACAGATACGGGTTGAGGAAGTGACCTCGTCACGTTTTGAGCGGACATTGGCAGAGATGCTGAACGACGCTTGTTATCGGGAAGCTGCGAAGAAGTGGCAATGCACTTTTGCGAAGTACGATAGCGGCCAACTGTTTCGAGACTTTGTGGACCGGGTGCTCACATAAAGCAAAAGCCTCCCGGCGGGCGGGAGGCTTTTATTAACAAGCAGCGCTGGAAGCGAGGATTAGGAGTGGCCCTCTTGCGGTGAGGTGGGTGCAACAGCTGTATCGCTGCCGACCTCCTTGTCAGCTTCTTCATTCCGACCCAGAAGGCGAAGGGCAGCGGAGGTTACATGTTCGGAGGTGAAGCCGAATTGCTTCATCACTTCTTCACCGGGCGCGGAAGCTCCATAGTGATCGATGCCTATCGTCTTACCTTCTTCAGTGGCCCAGCGGTCCCATCCCAAAGTAGTACCCGCTTCGATGGTGACGCGCTTCTTGATGGATTTGGGCAGAACGCTTTCCCGGTACCCCGCATCCTGAGCTTCAAATAGATTCCAACTTGGCATACTCACTACGCGAGCTTTAATTCCGTAGCCTTTTAGCTTCTCCTGCGCCTTTACACACAGGGCAGTTTCGGAGCCGGCGCCAATTAAGATGATCTCGGGCGATCCACCTTCCGCGTCAGAAAGAATGTAAGCACCTTTGGCGACGGAAGCGTCTTTGGCGTTTGAGCGGTCAAGATGTGGAACGTTTTGACGGGTGAGAGCGAACAGAGTTGGTCCATTATGCTCCACTGCGAAAGCCCAGGCCTCGGCAGTTTCAGTCGCATCGGCTGGCCGCATCACGTTCAGACCAGGGATGGCTCGCAAGCCCGCTAGCTGTTCGACAGGTTCGTGAGTGGGCCCGTCTTCGCCGACCGCGATGCTGTCGTGAGTGAAAACGTAGAACACCTTGATTCCCATCAATGAAGCAAGTCGAATCGAAGGCTTGACATAGTCCGAAAACACCAGGAAGGTAGCGCAGAAAGGAAGAACTCCGCCGTGGGCCGCCATTCCATTCACTGCGGCGCCCATCGCATGTTCACGAACACCGAATGCAACATTGCGCCCTGCGTAGCCCCACACTCCTCCAACCGCGCCGAGAGTTCCCGGTCCGGCAAACTCTTGCGGCTGGAAGTCTCCCATACCTTTTAGGGCAGTGTTGGTGGACGGGTTTAAATCAGCAGAGCCGCCGATGATGTTTGGAATACGTTTCGCAAGGGCGTTGAGTGCTTCGCCGCCTGCCACACGCGTCGCAATCGGCTTGTCCGTCGTTTTCCATTTCGGCAGATCGGCTCCCCAATTTTCTGGAAGCTTGCCGCTCATGATCTGTTCGAGCTCAGCGCCTTCGGCTGGATAAGCCTTCTTATAGGCCTCGAGCTTCTGACCCCACTCCGACTGGGCTTTGGATCCCTTGTCGACCGCTTGGCGGAAGAACTTAATAGCGTCTTCGGGGAGATAGAACTTGTCGAGCGAGGGCCAGCCGAGGGCCTTCTTGCTGGCAGCTAATTCTTCGTCACCTAAAGGATTGCCGTGGGCCGAGAAGTTGTCCTGTTTTTTAGGGCTACCGTACCCAATGTGAGTGCGAACCAGAATCAGGGAGGGGCGACTGGTCTCGGCCTTCGCGGCTTCGATCGCTCGTGCGATCTCATCCGTATCGTTACCTTCAGTGACCGCGTGAGTGTGCCAGCCGTATGCCTCAAACCGCTTGGCAACGTCTTCGGTGAAGCAGAGGTCCGTACCGCCTGCGAGGGAGATATGGTTTTGATCATATAGATAGATGATCTTGCCCAAACGGAGATGGCCGGCGATCGAAGCAGCTTCCTGCGTAACTCCTTCCATCAGATCGCCATCACCGCAAATCGAGTAGGTGTGGTGATCGATGATGGTGTGGCCTTCTTTGTTGAAGCGAGCAGCGAGCCAAGCCTCGGCTATCGCCATTCCGACACCATTGCTGAAACCTTGTCCCAGAGGACCGGTCGCCACTTCCACTCCCACCGTATGACCACGTTCTGGATGGCCCGGCGTCTTACTTCCCCATTGGCGGAAGCGCTTCAGTTCCTCGAGAGGCAGATCGTAGCCAGTAAGGTGAAGCAAACTATACAACAACATGGATCCGTGCCCAGCTGAAAGAACGAACCGGTCACGGTCGAACCAATGCGGGTCCTTGGGGTTGTGCTTCAGGTACTTAGTCCACACCGTGTACGCCATGGCTGCAGCTCCCATGGGCATTCCCGGGTGACCCGAGTTAGCGTTCTGCACGGCGTCAGCCGAGAGCATGCGGATTGTGTTGATGCAAAGTTCTTCTAGCGTTTGGGTTTCGATTGCTGGCAAGTTATGATCCTTTCACTCGTCTCATGGTGTGTGAGTACGTGCCAACCCCCGCCGACTTGGGGTTAGTCAGTACTATGCTCTTATCTTATTCCGTCCTAATAGATTCAGATTGAGAGTGTTCGAGCAGACTAGCTGGCCCTGTTTGTGGGAGACGTCGCTGCTGGCCTTTTAATTGTGGGCGATATATTCTGGTTGGACCGAGCATGGCTATACACAAGTTGGAATACGCCCAGAAACATCTTGCAGAACTTTTCGAAGAAGCGCTGGACGGTGAGGACGTCATGATCGTCCGTGAGGACGGGCGAGCCTGTGAGTTGATTGCAATGACTGAGACGTTTTCCTTCGATACGCCGCTTTCGAAGGTCAGCCTGTTACCTGACGAGACTCTAGGGGAGTTAACGCCGGCTTAGGGAGTGTGACCCCAGTTGAATTTCCTGTTTCAAAAAAGGTTGACTATTGTCGAAAGACTTGTGATATGTTTATTTCAACTCGGAAAATATTACGCGATTGTTCCATTCCGTTAAGGAACGCGGGACTTTTGGCACTTTAGTACCAGTAATCGCGAATTTTCGGAGGTTAGCGATTGACCTCTAGCCCTCAGATCCCGTAAAGTCGGAGAAGCGTAGGTGCAGTAAGGCCTACCTCTCGGAGGTTTCTTTAACTAATGCGAATGGGGCTTTTTAAACACCTGTCATCTCTGGCTGTCCTCGCTGGAACAGCTTTGTTGGTCACCAACAGCGCTTCGGCGACTCCAGTCACGGGTACCCTAAACACGGTTGGCAGTGCAGTTGTGACTGCCAGTACGATCAATTTTTTGGATATTTTTGGTAATCCTGGCCAATTCGACGTCAGCGTGCCTGTATCTGGTGCGTTCGTGGGTACGGGCGGAACAGTAGGCACGATCGATCCCTCGATCAGCCTAGGTACAGGGCCAGTAACCGCCTTTATGACCGTGACCAGTGGCGTGCCGCCGGTTATTTTTGATCTCGAAAGTTTTACAACCAGCGGTGGTAGCGCTTTTGCCCTTCAACAGAAGGGAAGCGGCGTGGGCGTCACTTTGACCGGCAATTTTCTAACCTATACTGGTTCATTTGCGACTGGGACAACACCCTACACGGGCTCGTTCACAACGCAGATCCCTGGTACAACTGTCGCTGCTGTGCTCTCCACAATCGCTGGCGGAGGCGCAATCTCTGCAAGTTATTCAGGCACCTTTGTTCCAACAGCAACAACCGGTACACCGGAACCGGCTTCAATGCTAATGCTCGGGAGTGGTCTTCTCGGTATTGCTTTCCTGTCGCGCCGTTACGCGAAGCGCTAAATACACAAACAACTAAACTAAAGGCCACAGCCCTTTCAAGGGTTGTGGCCCTTTTTCATTTCATGTACGGCGCGGCGACTATTCATAACGTCCTGGTGCGAGAACCCCATTTGGATCCATCGCCTGCCGGACACGAGTGATCATCTGGCTATAGTTATCAGCCCTTTGAACCTGCCACATTGACTTAAGGCCGAGGCGGTAGGGGATGAAACCCGACTTTTCACATTCTCGAGCCAGTTCCTCATGACACACAAGAGCCTTCTCGTCCTCACCAGCAACATCCCTGTCATAAGATATTGAAACTACGCAAGCAACGGATCGCGCTGTGATCATTGTCAGTGAGAGTAACGGCTCAAACTTGTGCTTCAGCAGTATGCGCGCTGCGAGAGTCGTGAGTTCCCTGACTTGTTTCCCGTCAGCAGGTGCCATGGGCGCATACCAAAGCAAACCACACCTATCTCGGTCCGGGTCGGGTGAGGACGGGGCTGGAATTCGTTTTCGCCAGTATGCGGATGCAAGTGACTGCTTGGTCGGAACACCTTTCATCAGCCCTAACACTGGTTCTACAAGTTCAACAGTCTTACGCAGGTCCCAACCAGACACAAGTTTGAATGGACGCGCGAACCGCTTAGCCAGTGCGAGTTTCCTATCGTTCAGAAATTTCAGGGTCCCTGGCACCGAAGCAAGAGCATTCCGCAGGATGCGCTTCGCTTCAGCGACCTGCGCCGGTGTCCCATACAGAGCGCCAGAAGCGTTCCAAAATCCTATAGCAAGCTTCTTTCGATAGGCTTGCATCTGAGTTGGAGTGATTGGAGTTGCTTCTCCAGTGTCGAACCACGGGTATTGTTGGAGTCCTGCCAGGACCTTATAGTCATTGCCGATGTGTACGGAACTTCTGAGGACCTCGTTTAGTCGGAGGGGACGAAGCTTGTCGATCAACTGTTGTTCACCGTCTTCTTCCTCGCACCGAAAGAAAAACGCCTCAAAAGCTTCCGGTTTAGGCATGAGCCAGACACTGAGGCGCGTGACGATCCCCAAGTTCGATTGGGAGAACAAGCCGTCTAGGCTGGGTCCCACACCCCAGCGGTTCACCGAACCGATGCGGCTGTTTTCGTATCGTGCATAGCCGGTTTCAATGATCTCGCCAGTTGGCAAAACGACCTGCAAACCGCAGACGAACTGGAAGTGGTCTCCGTAAGGTGTGTGGCCGAACCCTCGTTCCATGACATTGCCTACGATGCTGCAATCGGGGCTGGATCCGGTAGCATCCATCCAGAGACCAGAAGCTTCTGACGCGAGGTATTGGTGTAGTTCTGACTGAGTTACGCCTGGCTCAACCGTGACAAAGGCCAATTCTTCACTGAAGTCGACGATCCGCTTCATGCGGCTGAGGTCTAGCAGCACTGAATCGGTTGTAGGTGGAACGCGCGACCCATAGCCCCAGTTCTTGCCACTACTGACCGGATAAATCGGAAACCTGTATTGGTTGGCCAGGCGCATTACCGTCTGGACCTGCAGACTGTTAGCGGGTCTTACAATGGACGCTACGCGCTGAGAGGTCTGAAAGGTAGCTGTTTCAGCCTGCCGCAACGCGTCCTGATCGATGGTGGTGGAATCAGGCCCGAGTTCTGCCTGAACGCGTTCCATGAAACTGAACAATGAGCTTTGCACCTGGACCGCACCCATTGCACAACTCCTGAGTAGTTAAATTAGGACAAGCCGAGCGCAGAATCGGAGCGGGTCGCCTTCAGACATTTAGTAGGCGTACGCCACATTGATCTCAAAGTCGTTGTTGCCGGCAAAGACCGGGGCCGGAAGAAGGCGTTTATGCGGAGCGTCGACTGACGAGGTCTGGCTAGCTCGAATTATAGGCGTCGCAATAATATCGGCCTTGATCTCGCTTACCAGATTTGCGAAGCGGCTCTCCATAATCTCCGAATCAAAGCAGAGGACTTCCATTTCGCAGCCGTACTCGGGATCCATATAAACCGGCATCGGCTGATCGACATGCGAAAGCGGATAGGCGCCGATCTTGCGCAGGATCGCTGAAGAGCCGTGACGGACAGTAGCGGTGCAAGTAGAGATGCAGCCACCAAAGATTTGAGACAAGGCGTAGGATGCAAGCAAAGTTTCCAACGCCGCCTTCGTGCCCCGATAAGCATCGGCCAGAGCCCAGCCTCCGACTTCTACGAAGTGAAAGCTTCGTTCGCGGGCATTCCGAATCGTGTCCTCCATACCTTTCCTCAGCCGGTTACCCCAGAAAGGATCCACAGCCAACGCGGACTGTGATACTCGGAGATCATCGAACCGGACACTGTTGGGATGGATGCGATAACGGGAGCAGCCAATAACATTCTTTGCCGGGTCGACAAGTAGGAAGTGCCAACATTCCGAGTCTCCAGGAGTGACAAACCGCCCTTGAGAATCAATTTGGCTGGACTGGATCGCCCCATCAGCCAAGTAAACTCTACCTCTAAGTTGTTGGGCCGCAGTAAGAAAGGAATCAAACTGCGTCTGACATGTTGCCGACCTCAGGATTTCAGGCTGAGGTCCCGAAGACGGGGCAAGAAGAACGGCGCTTGATAAGTTCTTGGTCAAAAGATTCTCTGAATGGATGATTTCGGCGTCTTGGCCACCGATCCAGCCTTGGCGATTGTCCACCCAAGGCTGAATCGACGGCGTAAACTTAAAATGTTTGCACAAAAAGTTTCGCTGATTGAGCTAAATTAATCCATGGCTCAAGATAGCCTCCGAGGAGTATGCAAGTCAAGCGAGAGGGGTAGATTTTGGCTAAAAGAGGTTGATCGACGACCGTTAGCTCAGCCCTTCATGAACTTGCTTAACTTTTACGAGCATTCGGCAGCACAACTCAAATCGGCTGTGTGCTTTCGGGATTAAGGAACGTAAGCAGAGAGGTAACGCCGAGCCATCACAAAGCCCACTTTGAAGTCAGGGCTGAAGTCGGCGCCCACGTTGGTATTGGCACCGTAGAGATCATCTTCGTGTTCGATGCTCATCGCACCGCTATAGCCCACACTTTGAAGGACACTGAAGAACTCAGACCAGGGTATGGAGCCCATTCCTGGGATCCGGTAGCGCCACCATTGAGCTTCGTTCACAGGATTGATACCTCCGGCACGCAGTACCGGCCAGAGAATCTCCGTGTCCTTAAGGTGGACGTCATAAATATGATGGGCAAAGTCACGGGCAGTTTGGATCGGGTCCATGAACTGGCGAACCAAGTGGGAGGGATCGTACTGCAGTCCGACGTAAGGTGATCCATTAAAGCCCTTGAACAGAGCCGAAAAGCCCACCGGGCTGGTTGCGAGATTGGGGCCTTCGGGCCAAGGCTCCCAAAGAATACGCACCTTGTTTTGTTCGCAAGCTTTGAAGTATTTTTCCTGATAGACCCGAACAATAGTGTCAATCTGTTTCGGAAACGGCAGCGCTTTATTCTTGCCGGACGCAGTTCCGATGTACGGGACGCCCAGTTTCCCGGCCAATTCTATCGCTTTGACAAAGTAATGTTGCTCTTTGGAAGCCTCGGATGGGTCGGCGGCAATGTGATTCAGCGTGACCTGCAGGGCCGAGACGTTCATGTCGGCGGCTTTCAGCTTGGTTCGAACGCTCTCGATTTGGGAATCGGTCACAGTCTCGGCATCGAGCGTGGAACCAGACGACGAGGACAGAATCATATTATTGAAGCCCTGCGCACGTGCGAATTCCACATTTCCAGCGGTGTACTGCCCGAGAACGCCCAATTTGGGCCTCCATTCAGGTACCGGGGTTTCTGCGGCCGATGATGCGGATGTTGTGCTGAGCTTTAGCGCTGCCGCGCCAAAGCCGCCCACGAGAGTCCTTCTTGTCATACCGCCCTAGTTTATACGGGTGCCTTGTTGTGCTTAACGGCTGACACCAATGCAAAGGCGAACTAAGTGCTGCCGAGTAGATCAAGGGCCATGGCTAGGGCTTCTTCCGGACTTGAAATTTGTCCTTCCAGCTGGGCGGTTTCTACAGCTTCGAGAATTCTGCCGAAACTGGGTCCCGGAAGATAACCAAGTTCTATGAGGTTTGCACCAGTAAGAAGGCGGGCCGGTCGAAGTTGCTCTTCTCCAAATCCGAGAACTTTCGCCTGGACGAAGTTGTAGGCATCCAGACTGCCATGGCTGCATAGGCAATCTAGCCGATGGAGTTCGAGGTGCTCTGGGAACCGATCGAGGCGACAGAATCGCTTGAGCGTGCTGGTTCGCATTTGGCGAACATCCTTAAACTTCATGTGATTGGCGACTAAAGACGCGACGTGTTCAGAGTCCGCAGAAGCAAACTTCAAGCGCGTCGTGATTTGTTGAGCCATGGATGCGCCGACCTCAGCATGACCGTCAAAGCGGATTCTGTCAGCAACCCGAAACGTGGGGGGCTTTCCTACATCGTGGAGCAGCACACCCCATGCCAGCCCAGACGAAGGCTGCTCTAGGCCTTCGAGCATCATAAGTGTGTGAATCCAAACATCGCCCTCCGGATGAAACTCGGGCGGCTGTTGAACACCTTGGAGGGCACTGATCTCGGGAAGTATATACGGCAACAGGCCCGACTTGTGGAGGAGTTCGAAGCCGACGTTGGCATGACCTTCGGTTAGTATTCGAGTTAACTCGTCGCGAACTCTCTCTGCGGCGACCGACCGGATTGAGGGAGCGAGTCTTTGGATGGCGGCCGTGGTCTCAGGGTCAATCGAGAATTGGAGTCGAGCTGCGAAACGTACGGCTCGCAGCATGCGAAGGTGATCTTCGGCGAACCTGCGTTCGGGATCGCCGATAGCACGAATTTTCTTCTCGGCCAGATCACGTCGGCCGCCAACAAAATCGATAATTTCGCCCGAAACGGGATCTTCTAGGAGACCATTGACCGTGAAGTCACGACGGAAGACGTCCTGCTTCGGATCGGTTTCAAAGTGGACTCGATCAGGCCGACGGCCATCAGAGTACTCGCTATCGCTTCGAAAGGTGGCGACTTCTACGTGAGGTCCGCTCTGCTTTCCGACCAAAACTACTCCGAAATGGGCTCCAATTCGTTCTGATCGGGTGAAATACTGGACAACTTGCTCCGGCACTGCATCTGTACTGACATCGAAGTCCTTCGGTCGTATGCCAAGAAGTCTGTCGCGAACGCAACCGCCTACCAAGTAGGCGAGATGCCCATGGCTGCGCAACACAGCAACAATGTCGAGCGCCAGCAGCTCCTCCGCTTTTCTGGGCTCGGTTGCTAAAGGTTGAATTGGTCTGGGGACCTGGTTACTGGATTTTTGATCGCTTCGTGGCATCCTGGAGTCGTGTTTGAGCTAGATGCAGTCAAGTACTAAGAACACAGCAGTCGCAACCGCCAAAGTTGTTGTGGCGACTACCGTCGCTCTTTCTTTTATCAGCTTCTGGCGGGGTTCCGCCATCGTGCTGAGTGACCTTGCGTCATCCATGTTCTATGCCGGCGGGATAGCAGAACATGCCATCGGTAAATCAGCTGCCTGGTACGTCCTGGGCGTGATGATTTTCAGCTTCGCCGTTCGAGCGGTGTACATGGAAAGCTGCGGCATGTTTGTTCGAGGCGGCGTATACGTTGTCGTCCGAGATAGTATGGGGCCGTTTGTCGCGCGCCTGTCGGTATCCTCGCTCGTATTTGACTATATTCTGACCGGACCTATCAGCTGCGTAAGTGCTGGTCAGTATCTGGGCCGGTTGATGAACGAGCTGTCCACCACCGCCCATCTTAGAGTTCAGCTTGATCCTAATACGTTCGCAGCATTTTTCGGTGTTGTTGTGACCTTATATTTCTGGTGGAGCAATTTGAAGGGCATCGAGGAATCTAGCTCACAAGCTCTGCGGATCATGCAGATAACGACGGTTATGGTCGCCTGTCTCCTGATCTGGTGTCCGTTGACGATCGTCCTCCGGGGAAGCTGGCAATTTCCTCCATCGCCGACGGCCGCGCATTTGCATTTCGGAAAGGAATCGCTGGGGTGGTTCCGTGGCACGGTTTGGCCAACGATACCGATCGTGGCAGTGATCATCGCTTTCGGTCATTCGCTTCTGTCCATGAGCGGCTTTGAAACCTTGGCTCAGGTGTACAGAGAAATCGCGTATCCGAAGTTGAAGAACCTGAAGATTACCGGTTCAATCGTTTGCTTCTACGCGATCGTATCGACAGGGTTCATCACACTGTTTGCCGCCATGATCATACCTGACGCGGAGCGAGGCCAGTATGTTGACAACCTGATTGGAGGCTTGGCAATGAACCTTGCCGGGCCCCAGTCGCTACGTCTGGCATTCCACGTCTTTGTGGTCGTGGTGGGTGTTTTGATCCTCTCCGGCGCGGTCAACACATCGCTGATCGGAGCCAATGGTGTTCTAAATCGAGTAGCCGAAGATGGTGTCCTTCTGGACTGGTTTCGCAAGCCTCACCCCAGATTCGGTACTACTTTTCGCATCATCAACATGATTACGCTGCTGCAGCTTGGGACCATCTTGCTCAGCAGAGGCGACGTGTATCTGCTCGGAGAAGCCTATGCTTTCGGTGTGGTTTGGAGTTTCACGTTAAAGTCCCTTGGTGTCCTGGTGCTACGGTTCCAAAGATCGGATCAAGAGTACAAGGTTCCTTTTAACCTGACAATCGCCGGCCGAGAGATCCCGATCGGATTGGGCGCAACAACGTTGGTGCTGCTTGCCACTGCAGTGGCGAACTTATTTTCGAAAGAGTACGCAACCAGGTACGGGATCGCTTTTACGCTGGCGTTCTTCGTGCTGTTTACTGTTTCCGAACGAGTGAACGCGCGTAAGCATGCAAATAAGCATGAAAGGCTGCTGGAAGAGTTTAACCTGGAACGTCAGGCTGAGGTGGACCCAAACTGCTTGCATGCCCGGCCCGGCTGCGTACTGGTTGCCGTTCGCAATCCGCTCAATATGGTTCATTTGAAGCGTACGCTGCAGAAGACGAACTTAAAACGGCACGACATTGTGGTGATGACTGTTCGACATACGGCTAATGACAGCGAGTATGCCTTGAACGAGGACCAGGTATTCGGGGTTGACGAGAAAGAGTTGTTCAGCACGGTTGTCACCATGGCCGAGAAGGAAGGGAAGACCGTAGAGTTGCTGGTTGTGCCTGCAGCGGATCCAATTGAGGCTGTTGTGCAAACAGCGGCAAGTTTGAAGGTAGGGCGGTTGGTGACGGGTGTGTCGCCGCAGATGACCTCTGACGAACTAGCTAGGCGTATTGGTTTGGCATGGGAAAACCTTGCCTCACCCCGCCACTCTTTCTCGCTGGAAATTATCCCGCCAAATCGCCCTTCGACTTACGTCAACCTGGGTCCGCATCCGCCTCGACTTTGGCCGGAAGATGTGGGCCGTTTGCATGATTTGTGGTTGAAGCTGAGTTCAGACGATGCGCTCGGCTCGAAGTTGCATCACCGGGATGTTGTCGGATTGGCACTCCGACGTTTGGAGAACGAACTGACTCATGAGGAGCGGCACGACATAATTACACAGCTCCAGCGCGACCTAAATTCTTAGTTAACGTTTCTAGGAGGTTCTAGGCCGTCTTGCTTGGCGCTTCGACTTCGGCGACAGTCGCCGGTGTGGGTTCCTGTGGCTTACTCAACTCGGCCGCGAGCGCCGCCTCAGCCTCCATGCGCTTTAGTTCTTTCTTGGTGGGAGGAGCCTGTTCGTGACGGTAATCGTGGTCGTGATAGCAAGTGCGGCAACGAACCTTGGCTGCCCTATCTTCCACAATTGAAACAATCGAATGATTGGTGATCCTGCGACACTTGATGCAGTGATCGTCGATGATATCTCCTAGTCGTTGTTCTTCCATGTCTATGAGGTCGACATCCCGGAGTATACCAAGGAATCGCGACAGATTGAGCGTATCAGGATGTGTTTGGTGGCTTCCGAATTGGGCGCGTTCCGCTTCGGATGGTGGTTAAGGTGTTTGCTAAACTGAAGCTTCCCACCAGAGCGGCCAGGTAGCTCAGTCGGTAGAGCGCAGCCCTGAAAAGGCTGGCGTCGGCGGTTCGATTCCGTCCCTGGCCACCAAATAACCTTCCAACTTATAATAATCAGAGACTGCCAGTTTCAGTGGTGAGAACTGTCCTGGCAGGGCGTGGTCCGCGGCGCGCCACAATTACATCCTGCCCAGATTTGGAGCTCGGGAAGGCTCCGGACCAATGTCCGAAACCGATATGTTCGATGGCAAAGCCTGCAGCGACAAAGGCCTTCTGGATGTAGCCTGAGTCATAAGCAACCGCCTGTTCAGGGGCATGTATGTTGTTCAGATAGTAATTCTCAAACTTATGCTGAAACCCAAATAGGGCGGGGCCGGACCTGGAGTCTGTCCTTCCCGTTCGCTCAAGAGAAACCAGGTAGACAGAAACTTAGCTCCTGGTCGCAGAACCCTTGCGCACTCTCTTAAATAGTTCTCAGTGGTTGCTGGCAATATGTGAGTAAACAGAGAGGTCGCCAACACAAAGTCGAATGTATCCGGTTCGAATGGGAATCGATAGTGCTCGGGCCTGATACGGCCCCTAGGATTATACGTCCGATTAAGAAGATCGGCATGCACGAAGGAAAAACGAGGATCGTACGCCTGTATGTGCTTTCTACACCAAGTAATGGCAAACTTGATGACGTCTAGCCCAATGTACGAACCCGGTGAAGCGTGATGCTTCATAGCAAGGGCTGTGCGGCCGATACCATATCCAAGATCCAGAACTGTGTCGTTTGCCTCGAGCCCAGCATCAATACAGAGTTTAAGATTTTCTTCGCCCAGGTACAGGAACGGGCCATCTCCCGAAACATTTAGACATCGTGGCGGGATTCTCGGATCGACGCGATCGGCCAATATGTCCCAGCCGTCGTGCAAGAGATTCGAGAAAAAGGACCGGCCTTGGATCCGGATAGGACCTGGAAGGAGGTTGTAAATTACTTCCTTAAGCATCCGCTGCACCCTATATCTTCACGCCGTGTCGGCGTAGTGCTGAGATGGAGAGAGATTGCACCAACTCGCCGTGCAGTAGATATTTAACTGCCCTTACCAAAAAGGGCCGGTGATGGTCTTAGCTATTAGCAAAGACTCATCACCGCCTGACAAATGAAGAATAATGACGTTTAGCTAAAGCTGACGAGTGCGCGGTCGCCGACCGTGATGCGCTCGCGGGCCGTTACCGAAGCGTAGCCAGCTTCAATCGCTTCGACAGACGCGATAGCGTCATCAGCAGTGATCAGAAGAGGCTCGATGTTCAGGATAGCCGCTGCGAAGTTATCAAGCTGACCGCTGAAGGCCTTTACTTTGTTATAACCGGTGCCAAAGCGTACGGATTCTTTTCGGCCCAGTTGTTGGAATCGGCTCTCTTTCCAGCCTACGTGCAGGGTGCCTTGTGACCCGTAGATGGAAATGTAAGTGTCGGAGTAATTCGAAACGCTCCATGACAGATTGACGGTGGCGAGGATGCCCGACCGGGTCAATACAACAGCGTGTACTGTCTCTTCGACACCGAGGTTCTGCATCCGTGGAGCCTCAATTACCTGGATTTCGTCAAGGCCTCCAAAGAAATAGCGGATGATGTCAACTGAATGGCTTCCGTTATCGATGAATACTCCGCCGCCACTCAGCTGAGAAACTGAGTTCCAACGGGACGACATGTCGACATACGAAGCAAATGTGTTCTCGTACGAGATTACATTCCCAATCAGTCCAGAGGTAACGATACTTTTGGCACGATTGACATCTTCGACATAACGGAACTTCGAAGCCATCGTGAAAACGACGCCTTGCTTTTCTGCGATGTCGCGCATGCGCCTAGCACCGGAAGAGTCCATGCTCACTGGCTTCTCGCAGAGCACGTGTATTCCGCGTTCCAGGAAATAGCTGCCGAGCTCGCAATGTGTATGTGGTGGTGTGGCGATAACAACCGCATCGATCGGCTTACTGGCCAGCATGACGTCAGCATCGTAGAAACTCTCGACCTTCAAGAGTTCGCCGATAGAAGCCGCTGCTTCGATGCGGGTGTCCATAACCGCACTAACTCGAGTGTACTTACTAGCTCCGAACGCTTCAACATAGGAGTGGGCGATTCGGCCCGCACCTACAATTGCGAAGTTTAATGGGGTTAGTTCGACCTCTGGTTCCAACATAGTGTTTCGACTCCTTCCTTAACGCACTGAGCGATGTAATTCACGTGTTCGTCTTCATAGCGCTCGTTCCAGGGCAGAACGAGAACGTTTTCGAGCGCCGAAATAGTCTTCGGAAACAATTTGCGGTCGTAACGAAGAGCTTCAGGGCGCGCCAGAGAGAACGGAAAGCGGCTGTTGCCGAAGGTACGTTGATCGCGGAAAATCTCGCACTCAAACGATGGCTTTTGTATGTAGCGAGGAGCGGAACTAATTCCGCAGTTTTTCAGGAACGCACTAAGAGCTACTGCGCCGCCTGGAATTCGGGCAGTTTCGACGTTGAGAATATATTTCCAGTAGGTATGAACGGCGCCTTTGACCGGATTCGGTAAAGTGAGTCCACTCTTTGTAGCGCTAACATCGCGCAGTAAGTTCGAGAGATTTTCTGCGGTGCGGATGCGCTGGTCGACGACCCACTTCAGCTTTTCCGATTGTGCAAGGGCGACGGCTCCCTGAAGTTCGCTCATGCGGTAATTGAGGGCAATGAAGTAGTGATCTGGATTGGCATCACCATAGCCCCAAGCCTTGTTGATGAAAAGGAACATGCGCCGGGCAAGAGCGGGATCGTTCGTGGTAACGAGACCTCCTTCGCCGGTAGTCATGTGCTTGCCTTGCTGAGTGCTGAAGCAGCCAATCGTGCCAAGCGAGCCCACCATGCGCCCTTTGTAGCTGGCACCAAAGGCTTGTGCGCAGTCCTCGATAACCGGAAGATTGTGCTTTTGCGCAAGCGCCAGGATAGGATCCATGTCGCAAGGGTTGCCGAACAAGTGAGTCACGATGATGGCTTTTGTGCGTTCGCTGATGCAGGGCGCAATCGTCTCAGCGGTCACGTTCAGCGAGTGCTCGTCCACCTCGGCGAAAACGGGAACTCCACCTTGGTAGAGGATGGGCGTTAGTGCGCCCATGTCCGTGATAGAGGTTGTGATGAACTCTTCACCTGGTTCCGGATTGAGGGCAGCGATTGCGCAGTGAATAGCAGCGGTCCCGGAAGAGCACGCGTATGCATACTGCACGCCCGTGTATTCAGCGAATCGCGATTCTAGCGTTCGTGTGAACTGGCCCTTGGTGCTGGTGAGGATGCCGCTCCGAATGGCATCAGTGACGAATTGCACCTCCTCATCGCCAAGCGTGCGTCCAGACGCATCTTGGTCAGAAGGAAGCGTAATCGCGGAAATTGGGGTAGCAAGACTAGCCACGTGAGACTCCACCTTTCAGAACTTTGGACAAGATTGGTACGGGGCCATGTCCGCTCGCCCGTTGCAAAGCCAACCGTCCTAGCAGCCGTAAGTGCCGGAAGGTGGTTCGCACAACTTTCATCTTTGAGTGGCCGAGGACCCGAACAGCCAGAGTTGCAGGATACTCGACCACACTTTGGCCGCGAAGCAGAAGGAGGCCGAGCAGTTCGGCGACTCCCACAAAGCCGGACTCTTGCAGATCAAGGTCAACCACGGCGCTGCGCCGATACATGCGGAAGCAGCTCGTGAACGTATTAACCTTAACGCCTAATACAACCTGATAAGCCTTTGAAGCAACCCCGGAGATGACACGACGCCACCCAGGCACGTTAAAGACGTGGCCGTCCGGATGATAAGGAGAAGCCGTGACACACGCTACTCCTGGTTGGAGGAGCGGAAGAAGATTTTCGAGATCTGTTGGATCGTACGTACAATCGCAGTCGATGGAGGCAACGATTTCTGTTTTCGCCGCCCGAATGCCGGTGAGGATGGCGGCCGCGATGCCTCGATTTTGAGCATGGCGGATCAGCGTTGACTGGCTGCTACTGCCGAAAAGTTCATGTAGTTTGTCCCAGGTTCCGTCCTGGCTCCCATCGTCGACGAAAACGAAGTGAAGTGAGGCTTGATCGGCCATCTTGCGCTCAAGCGCGCGCAGGCTGTTCAGCAAATAGGGAAGACTGGTCTCTTCGTTGTAACAAGGGACAACCACTGTGAAGGGAACGAGCTGGTGCTGCGGCGTCAGCTCGTGCGCCGCTAATATACCCGTCTCAGATAACGTAATAGTAGGCACCGCGGATGTAGTACTAACAGAAATTGTCTGCGGTTCCGGTTGTAACGGTAGGCCTAGATAGTTAGAGGCAGTGGTGAAAGAGTGCTCCGAGAGCAGTCTCCGCACGAGGGCCGGCATGACTTCCGCATTGCGATAGTGCCGGACACGAGCTGACAGCGGAACACCGGTGATTTTTGGGTGACGCGGGTCGAGATCCCAAACCCGGAAGTAGAAGATAAATGGGTTTTCCGTTTGGTTGATCCAAGATCTAATCCCGCGCTGAACAAAGACCTCCGGGATCTGGCGGACATAGTTGCCGCCAGCGATAGGGATGAGCAGACTGGCAACCGAGATGGAAGGAAGGGGAAGCTCCCACAACGAAGCGCCTTCGAAATCGACCCGATGCAAAAACTGACGATCACGGTCCCGTCGAAATGTTGTGAGGTTCGGACTGAAGCTCGAATCATAGTGATAACCCTCTTCGGCGAGAACTCGCAAAGCCCAAAGCTGATCTTTGGTGAGTCTGCGATCAGCTACCCGGTAACCATTGATCCGCTGTCCGCTGATGTCTTCGAGAACGGCACGAGAATAGCGGGCATCGTTCTGCAGTTGTGCTTCTGTTTGCTGCCTGAAACTGACGCCGCTCTTTCCCGAACTGCCGATCTCATGCCCCTGCCGGACGATTTCTCGAATGAGATCAGGCACCTGTTGTGCAGTCCAACTTGAGACAAAGAAGGTGGCGCGCGCATTTGTCTCGCGTAACAGTTCGAGCGAAGCTTGCGTGCTCTCCCGAACACGCCCCTCGAAGTTAGACCACTGTTTCTCAAGGATCACTTGGCGAAATGCGGGCGCCTGAAAGTAGTCCTCGACTAACACGGTCAAGATATGGGTGCGCGCGGTTTTTGAAGCGGCCGAATTTGGAGCCATGATCCTCATGCCATTTCTAGAGAGGCGATCAGGTCAATTGGGACCCATCGCCTCGAGTCTTTTGATTAACGAACGCCAGCAGCTACAAGCACACCTGAAGTAATGCGACCGCTCTTGGTTAGTTGGTCCTGGATCCAGGCATACGTTCGAGTGAGACCATCTTCGAGAGACAGCGTGGGCTCCCATCCAAGCACCTGGCGGAGGCGGCTATTATCGCTGTTGCGCCCTCGAACACCCTGAGGCTTGGTAACGTCGTGGGTCTTGTAGATCTTCTTGCCGGCAATCTTGGCCACCATGTCGACTAACTCGTTGATGGAGATGAGGCGATCTTGGCCTAGGTTGAGAGGATCCACGTAGTCGCTCTGCATCAGACGGTAAATACCTTCGACGCAGTCTTGGACATGGCAATAAGAGCGGGTTTGATTTCCATCGCCCCAGACTTCGATTGCATCACCGTCCAACGCCAGCGCGACCTTGCGGCAGATAGCAGCGGGTGACTTTTCACGACCGCCATCGTAGGTTCCGAGCTCGCCGAAGATGTTGTGGAACCGAACCGTTCGGGTGTCGAGACCAAAGTCCTCGCGGTAGTGGCGGCAGGTCCGCTCCATGTAAAGCTTTTCCCAGCCGTATCCATCCTCCGCATCGGCCGGATAAGCATCTTCTTCGCGAAGCGGTGTTACGTCAGGGCTCGTCTGCTTATAACCCGGGTAAACGCAAGCGCTCGAAGTGAAGAGAAATTTTTTGATCCCGTTTATCCTTGACGCCTCGATCGTATGCATGTTGATCAGCGTGCTATCCCGAACGATCAGGGCCTTGTGTGTTTCGATAAAACCGATGCCGCCCATATCGGCCGCCAGCGCATAAACATGATCAATCCCGCGAGTGGCCTGCAGGCAGGCATCCCAACGGCGAAGGTCAAGAATCTCGAATTCGTGCGCGGAAGTAGGTTCGTATTCGGGGTACTTTATGTCTACGCCTCGAACCCAGTAACCGCGATTGACCAAGGCGCGAGTAAGATGGTGGCCGATAAAGCCACCGGCGCCCGTTACCAAAACTTTGATTTGTTCTTTCATAGTTATGTCCTTTTGTTTGAGATAGAAATTACGTCAGCTGACTAGGGCGCCGTACTACGAGGTTGTGCGTATCGAATAATGCCTAGCTTCTGCAGACCCCAGAGCGGTAGAAACCGAGGCGTTGTCAGCAAGTAACGCCGCCATAGGCGAGCCGGTTCGCAGACTAGTCGAAAAAGCCATTCAAGGCCGCTTCGTTGCATCCAAGCCGGAGCCTGCCGCAGTTGCTTCGCATGGAAGTCAAAAGCAGCTCCAACGCCGATCATCACAGTCCCGGAGAGCGTTTCCCGATGGGCCACCATCCACCGTTCTTGTTTCGGAGTGCTTAGGCCAACGAAGATGAGGTCAGCGCTCGACTCACGAATGGCTTTGATGCACTCTGCATCCTCTTCCGGCGTCAAGGGCCGAAATGGCGGAGCGTAGGCGCCCACGATTTGTAGGCTGGGGAAATTGGCTTTAAGATTCTGTGATAAGGCAGTCAGTGTGGACGGCCGGGTCCCGTATAGAAAGATTCGGTGTCCCAAACGCGCCGCGGACTCACAGAGATTTAACATCAGCGTCGGACCGTAGACACGCTGTTGATTCCGAGCCCCGAAAGAACGCATCGCCCAGACCACGGGCATGCCATCGGGAGTCACGATCGTCCCATCGTTCAGAATGTCCCGGAACTGCTCGTCTTCGTGGGCCGTGATGATTCCGTGCACAGACGTGACGCAGACATACTGTCCAGGTCGCTCGGGATGCATGCGGTTCCTTTGAATCAGCTGAGCAACGGAAGCCGTGGCTGATTCGTAATCGGTCATGCTGATGCCCACACCGACGACAACCTTCTTAAGCGGGATGCCCATGGAGGCGGCAACCGGGGCTGGGGAGGACCCGAAGGCTTGTTCGCCGAAATCTTCAGAAATGCTTCTATTTGGCACTAATAAGCTCCTCGCCCTGTGAGAAGAACAATGGGAGTTGTTAAGAGAATACGGAGATCGGAGAATAACGACCACGTTCGAACGTAGGTGACGTCCAGGTGCGCCATCTGCTCGAAGGAGAGATCGCTTCGGCCGCTGACCTGCCAAAGCCCAGTAATTCCAGGTCGGACCTGGGACCGGTGCTCGGCCCAACTTCGGAACTCAGTACTCATGCCATCCGGATCAAGATCGCCTGCGGGTAGCGGACGCGGACCCACAAGGCTCATTTCACCCCGGAGCACGTTCACCAGCTGCGGCAGTTCGTCAATGCTGGTCCGTCGAATGATTCGACCGACGGGCGTGATGCGAGGATCCTTTCGCATCTTGAACAAATGCCCGTTTGTCTCGTTATTTTGAGCTTCCCGGAGAGCCTCTGCGGAAGAGATCATAGAACGAAATTTGAAGAATGTGAAGTGTCGGCCACCTTTTCCTACGCGAGTAGAACGGTAGATGATCGGACCCGGAGAGGTTAAGCGAATGGCAATCGCAACAATGAGAAACAGCGGCGCCAAAACGATCAGAAGAACTGCGGACATGACAACATCCACAAAGCGTTTGGTTGTACTCCCGGGGTTGAAGTTGATGACCTCAAGCTCAAGCATTTGCAGCCCATAATCACCAGCCACCCGCACCATCACGTTGCCCCCCGGCGCCACTGCGGTACTGCTGATTGCCACACCCATGCGGGATGCAACCTCGACGCAATCGGAGTACTCATCCTCACTAAGCCCACTGCCAATCACAAGACGGTGGAGCCCCTCGGTATTGATGAGACGGCCAAGAGAAGCTGTCGATCCAAGAACCAGTCCGTCGGAAGGTCCTACCTCGGCTGCCACTTCCTGGGGAACTACATAACCGGCAAAATCTATGTTTCGCGCTCTGCGAATGGCTAGAGCGAGTCGCCTTGTCTGTTCACCATGACCAATGACTGCTACACGTTCGAGGCGCGGCCAGGCGCGTTGAATCGCGACGACGGCAAGACAAGACAGGTAACGGCTGGCTAGAAGAGCAACAAAGCTGACCGGTACGAATAGGATGACCAGCGAACGTGATTTTTCGCTTCCAAATTCGCGCGAGAAGAAGGTGGCAATGATGATCAGCGCACCCGCTACCAGAGCGCGCTCTAACGTTTGAAGCACCTTGGCGGGAGCCGTCGGTTTTTCACCGCTCTTCCAGCGCTGCCGAAAGTCGGCCAGAGCCCAAAGTAGAAGGAGTAGAGATAACGGCGGAGCCGCATGAACGGCGCCGGCGTAAGACAAGTGAATCGGGAAAAAGCGATTAAGCAGGACCCGGATCCAAAGCACAGCGAGCCACGCAACCGTTAACCCAATTAAGTCAAAACAAAGCGTAAGAGAGAAATAGGATCGAAGATCAATGGCTTGGAGCTTTCTGGTCGCGTTAGATAGCATCGTCGCCTCGCACCAGGCCATGGCTGGGTCTGACCGTGAGTTCTGTTTGCGACGAGCCCATCATGGGACCCAAGAGGGAGCCGAGCTTCGATCCAGACCCTTTATCGCTTGTGCTGGTCAAAATCGTCGCGACATTCTCAATTCGGTCTTGCGCGAGAAGCCGAAGCGCGTCGGCGACAGCCTCCTTGCTGCTGAACCCGGAGCGCATCACGAGCAAGACAGCTTCCGACACGCGTGCCCAAAGGCGCACCGTGGGATCAGACTTAAGCGCGGAGGCGTCAATGATGATGACGTCGTACTCTCGCTTGAGGCAATGGAGCGCGGTCGAAAACCGTTCAGTCGTTGTCAGAGGCAGAGTAGCCGGATCGAAAGCAGGGACACGCCGTTCCGATTTCTCAGCGGGCGAGAGTGCTTCACGATTCCCGCTAGGAAGTACGTATAGATTGCGAATACGGCTGGGACGAGCGAGCGAGCGAATGAATAGCTCAGTGACTTCGTCCTTAGCAGCGGACAATAACTGCCACCACCCATCGTGATTCGGCAATCCGAAGTACTTATGTTGGACAGGTCCCTCAAGCGCAGCATCGAGCAGTAGAACCCGGCGCCCTTCCCCCAAAACCGCGATGGCAAGTTGACTGGCGATGAACGATTTCCCCTCGCCTCCGTCCGGGCTGGTTACCAGAATCACTTGAGGCAATCCTTCGCCCTTCGAACGAATCTGCAGAGAGACCAGGGCCGAGTGGATCGCTGTTCGTAGGTCGTCCTGCTCGTGATATCGCTGATAAGGTAAGCCAACCTGATAATCTTCTTGCTTGCGGAAACTGGCAAGCAGCCCTTTGGGCTTCCATCGATCAACCGGCGCAGGAATGACGGAAATTAAGGATGCCGCAGTCGTCGAGGACAGATGATCAGGATCGACCCTCTTATCCGTAAAGAAGCGAAAAAGTAGAATCAGGACCGCCAAGACTGCACCGACCAGAAATCCGATGAGCGGATCCAGGCCTTTTTTCGGGAAAGCCGGATAAGCCGGGATCGATGCCATCTCGAGCACTCCGGCGCTGGGCGCCTCCAGAGCTGAGGTCAGATTTGTTTCCTGTATTGCCTGCAGGAGCGAGTCGTACAGCCCACGATTGCTCTCAACTTCGCGCTTGCGAACGTTGTATTCGACGGCTTTAGACGCCTCGTCCGAAAGATCACGCAAGGACTTCTTGTACGTGTCTTCGAGCAGCTTCTGGTTTTCGCTGGCCGCCGCTAACTCGGATTTGGAACGTAAGACCGTTCGGGCCTGCGCCGATGTAATCGCGTCCCTCAATTGCCTGATTTCGGCCGCGAGCTGACGCACCCGGTAATGCGAAGGCGTGTAGAGAACACTCAGACTGGCCGATTCGCGCTCAAGTTCAGTGAGACGAGCCTGCTGTTGCTCGAGGTTTGTGTCGAAAGCTTCGGAAGCAGTCTGACCCTCCATCCCATGAAATCGGGATTGCGCTGCCGTGCGGTTCGCTTCAGCGGCCGAGAGCGCGCTCTCAATCAGTTTTACGCGTTCTTCCCCGGCAAGGCTATTGCCTACCGTTACAACGCCCTGAGAGCGGGCATAATCTTCAAGCTTCGATTCGGAGCTTTCCAGCTTGTGTTTAGCGTCGACCAGTTGCTCGTTCAGCAGTTCTTTCGTATGCCGCGCATCGATCACACGGCGATCGAGATCAAAGCCGATGTATTCCTCCATCAACCCGTTGACAGCTTCGGCCGCGAGGTCCGGCCGGACCGACACGAATGAGATCGTAACTAGGTTTGTGCCTCGCTCAAGGTGAACAGTAACGTGCTTTCGGAAGAGCTCAACCTGATCTTCAACCGACACAGGACCAGCAGTCGATCGCTCAGGTTGTCCGGGCTGCTGCGCGGACTTGGTTGAGCCCGCGACCGCTAAGGCAAGCTTCTCGGTACCTAGCTTGGCAACGGTTCTCTTAATCAGAGCATCGCTCTCGAGTACCGCGACTTTTGGCTGCCATGAAATCTCAGCGCCTGCACCGGCCTGAACGGTGGGCGTGAGCGTTTTTGTTTGAATGCTCGCGTTGGGGCGGTCCAGCATTTCGAGGACACCTGTCGCTCGATAGCGCTTCGGGCTAATAGAATCAATCCCTACACCAACACCGAGGCCGACCAGAGCAAGGGCGAGCACAATCCAGCGCGTCTTCCACAAGCGCGTCAGTGCTGGACGCCACGGATGCTCCTCCGGACCTGCAGATGGTCTGTCAATTCGTTCTGCAACCAGGCGGGCCAAAGAATCCATCTTTGATTCGAGGCTGGCATCACGGGCCGAGCTAGGGCGGAGAGCGTATGACTCCGGTTTAATTCGCGAGTAGCTTTCGGTTTCCATTGGAATCTTCTCTTCTCCCTACCTGCGATAAATGACAAAACCAGTCGTCATTTGAATAGCTGCCTCGGCTCCTCGGACCCAGGCTGCTTTGGCTTTGTTAGTAGGTACAAACAAAATGTCGTTGGCACTCAAACTGAGATCATCATTCCGGCCTTCGAGAACCGACTTGAGATCAATTTCGCGCTCAGATCGTGGAGCACTCCCGGGCTCCTGGTGAAGAATCTTGGCGTGCTGTGTGGAAGCGCTCGGCAGAGTTCCCTCCGCCAGAGACAAGGCCTGCAACACTGAAATCTTTTCGCGCTCTTCGAGCACGATCCCTCCCGCCTTTTTCACGTCGCCGACGACATACACCATCTCGCCACGCGGTATCGACACCACATCGTCTGGGCGAAGAGTAAGATTGGCCGCTGCAGTGCCGCCGTTTGTGACGTCTTTGAGGGGCAGAGTGACTCGACTGACATGGGTCGATTCATCGACCGTTGCCGTGGGAAAGGGAAGAGGACCCTCTTCGAAATGCCTTGTGACTAGAACGCGATAACCCGCGTCGTTTCGAATGCCTTCGCATTCGCTCAGAAGGCCGGCGAGAGTCTGTTTCCCTCGCAATTGGTACTCACCAGGTTTAGCAACGGAACCAAGCACGAAGACAGGACGACTCCGAGACGTGGCCATGTTGACGGTCACCTCCGGATCTTTGACGAATTCAGCGAGACGTTTCGCGATTAGTTGCTGAGCTTGGCTTTCCGAAAGTCCTGCCACGTGAACAGTACCGACCAGCGGAATCGTGAGGGCACCCTGTGCGTCGATACGCATCGGCTCAGGCGAAATCTCAGGTACATGTAAAACTTTGACGGTGACTTGATCCTCCGGCCCTAACAAATGCGAGATCCCAGGGTCTACCGATGCAGGGCCTCGGGCAGTC
Organism: Bryobacteraceae bacterium; assembly: GCA_965214005.1. Classification (GTDB taxonomy): domain Bacteria; phylum Acidobacteriota; class Terriglobia; order Bryobacterales; family Bryobacteraceae; genus Bog-105. The sequence goes on along the minus strand of CBDCAQ010000014.1, from coordinate 3,606,208 downwards.
ACAACCTGTGGAGTGTTTGGATCAGGCGCGGTTAGAGGAGAGTTGCCGCGTGCATGGCTAATACTCATAGCACCAGCAAGCAATGCCGCACTTCCGTAAATTCGCCGTCTGTATAAAGTCATCATTGTCGTCGGTGAGTACAAATTCAGGCTCATTGCCCCACTTTCATTCCTTATCTAACGCCGTTACCGGCATCTCCCCGTACACCAATCTCGTTGGCTTCCTTCCTGAACCCGATAACGGTGGGATCCCTTCGCTCATCACTTTGAAGAGCGGTTATTGCGTTCGGCTCTCGCGAGATACCGCGTCAGCCCTTAGCCACGCTGATGTAACAGCGAGCGCTCACTGGGCGCCGAAGCACTTTTGCGTAACATTCGCAAAGCATTAGAGGGTCGCAAAGCGATCGCTCCCACGCTGTGGCGAAACAGATCGAACCATCGACGCTCTGCGTAATCGCGAGTAGCTCGCTTGTATAACACGCTGCTTGCGTCGTCAATCCAGGATTGGATCCTGGCATGAAGAGGCCGTTCGGCACGGCTTCGTAAGAATTGTTCGTAAGAGAGCTCGGAAAGACCGTCTAAGCGGCGGACTATGTTTGCGTCTATAAAACGGCAAGCAAGTTCGTTTGTCTGCATCCGATCCAGAGTGAGACTGCCGCCGTGCAAGCGTTGTTTCAGCAGGTACTCAGGTTGAACCGCAAGGGTCCGCCCCGACGTGACCAGCCGTCCCCATAACTCTCGATCTTCTCCGAATCTGAAATTTGGCGAGTAGCCGCCGACTTCGAGTACATGCGATTTGCGCATAACAGAAGCAGGATGAATGATATTGACGAAAAAGGAGGGGTCTCTCTTGGATTTCCCAAGATCGACATCCACTTGAGGATGCGACTTACCGACTGTACGCCCTTCCAAATCCACGAGGTACGCACAGCTGCTGGAAACGGACACCTCAGTATGCTCCAACATAAAAGCAATCTGCCGCTCAATACGATTCGGCATCATGATGTCATCCGAATCAAACTTCACAACAATGTCACCGATTGCGGCTTGTAGAGCTATGTTGGCAGCGGCCGCGGGCCCAGCGTTGGGCTGGCGAATGACTCGAACTCTTGAATCGCTCCTTGCAAACTGAGCCAATATTTCTGCCGAGCCGTCAGTTGACCCATCGTCCACGATGATGAATTCAAAATTCGAATAGGTTTGATTCAAAACACTATTGACTGCGTGCGCAAGAAAACCTTCAGCGTTATAAACCGCCATTGAAACAGTCGGAATTTGAGAGCCGCGCGAGGTTTGCATAACGCTTTGAAGCGAACAGGTTGTGATGCCGCTAAGATTCTGCTCGGGAAAGTCCTCTTTTCGCGGGATCACTGCTTGAGAGTAACTTAAATAAGCCCATGCGCCAAGGCGATCGAGCGACTGTACTTACTAGTACTGAATTGATTTTTGGCGACTGCGAGTGAATTTACAAGAAAGGAAGGTTCACAATTTAGATCTCTTTGTGAATGCGGGTTTACAGTTCAAGCATTTGAAAAATAATTCCTTTTCCACCTGCAGATGATGACCGAATGCTGACGTGAGTTATTAAGCTTTATTCTCTTTCAGCCGCCACTCGCCCGTACTTCGACTCCAAGTCTAAGAATCTGGAAATCTCACAAAACGTTATACTAAGAGTGCTTACAGGCTATCCATCTCTGTATTGCGATTCGTGTTGATTCCGGCCTAAGTTTTCCCGAAAGGTCGAGCCATTTGAAAGGATTGTCGGCTGAGTTAGTTAGATAACTTATGGTTTGGATTTTTCGGCGTGTGCCACCCATGGTCTGGTCGCTAGTCGACCAAGGCGTTGTGAGTGGCGGTAATTTCCTGATCAATTTACTCCTGGCGCGAGTACTTGTTCCTCACTTATATGGCGTTTTTGGATTATTCTATCTCGCGATTATAGGTGCAAATGCATTTCATAGTTCGGTAGTCACCTACTGGCTGAATGTCTTTGGTGCTAAGGTGGACGACCACGGCATTCGAAAGTTGATGACGGGAGCTCTGGCGATCACGACGGCCTGGCTAGGGCCAATGTCGCTCATGACTTTCGTGGCGTGTATCATTACTCGTCGGTATGAACTGTGGATACCGGCTACCATCGCTCTTTATTGCTGGCAGCTTCAAGAGTCCGCTCGCAGAGCGCTCTTATGTAGGATGCGATATCGAAGCTCCGTTCTGCCCGATGCGCTTAGCTATCTGGGACAGGCCGGAATAGTTGCCCTCTTTCGGCCTTCAGACTTGAACGTTGTCTTTTGGATCATTGCAGCGACATCAATAGGTGGACTTCTGTGGCAATTGCTGCTGGTCGGTTGTGAGTCTGTGACGTTCTTAGAATTGAAGCAGTATTTTACGGAAAGCTTGAGGTTTGGCCGATTCGTTGTTGCAGCTAATTGCATAAATATGTTGGCGCTCCAAATTCCCGCTTGGACATTGCTCAGGGCCGGAGGACAAGACATGGTTGCCGCCTTTCAGGCACTATCAAATGTGGTAAACGTAACGAATCCACTGCTCCTGGGTGTCAGTAATCACGTGATACCGGCGGTTGCGCGTGTCGCTCATCAGGGGTCGGCCGCAGCGCGGCGGGTTGCTCTCTTAGATGGCTTCTCCTTAGGTGCGGTGCTCGTAGTCTATTTAGTCGCTTTAGTCATAGCACCGCAGCACGTAATGACCTTAATGTATGGCCACAGCTCGCCGTACTTGGTTTTTGCCTCACTACTCAAGATCCTGAGCCTAGCTTGCCTATTTCAATTCATAAACACAGTTGTAGGTGCCTACGAAGGCGGCATGGGCCGAACTGCCAGTTACATGAAATCGCAGGCAGCTGGACTCGTGGCCTTGATCGTGATTGGTATTCCGATGATCATGTATTTAGGATTAAGAGGCGCCGTGATCGCGTTAATCATGAGTGCCTTTGCGCGAGCCGGCGTTGTGACCCTGATCTCGTATAGGGATGATAAAAAAACCAATTTAGAAGTAGGAGCGTTTAGTGCGAACATCGATCAATCTATGCCTGCTGACATTTAGAAGACCGGACCTTTTTCGAGAGTCGCTCTCTTCCGCTCTGGTCCAGAAGTTCCGGTTATGTTCTGACGTCGACTACACGGTCACGGTCATCGATAATGACCCGAGCGAAAGCGCGCGGCCGGTCTTCGAAGAATTAGTCTCGGACCTCGGTGGTCAGGCTCGCTATGTCGCTGAGCCCCGACCTGGCATTCCGATGGCCCGCAATCGAGCGCTTGAGGAATCCGCAGCTTATGACTTTATCGGATTCTTAGATGATGATGAAACCGTAGCGGACAGCTGGATGGATTTTCATCTGCATACGATGCGCTTCTACAAGGCCGATATCACGACCGGACCAGTGGTTCCAAAATTTGAGAGCGCTCCTCAATGGGTTATCGACGGGAAATTCTTTGCGCCCTATCGCGTCACCAACGGCGAGCCGCCAATGTTCGTCAGTTCTAACAATGTGCTTATGAAGACCTCGCTTGCACTGCGATTCCGCTTTCATGAGGGATTGTTAGTTGGCGAAGATACTCACTACTTCATGCAATTGGCGAACGCAGGGGGCCGAGCTGCTTGGTGCGCGGAGGCTCAGGTATTAGAGTCGATCCCACGCTCGAGAAGTACCAAAAAGTGGCTCATCGAAAGGTCTTACAGCGAGGGTACCCGGTTCACAACAGCCTGTCTTATGCTGTTCCCCGGATTTCGAACGATTAGAACTCGATTCGTAAAGGGAATAGGAATGATTGGAGCCGGGCTCGCGATGCTCGTGATCTCATTCCGCACGCACTCCGCGGTCGCGGCAATCCGATTAATAAGTCGAGGGTTGGGCACTGTGTCGGCCCTCTTAGGGAGACAACACGATTACTACAAGAATGCCTCTGCTCAGTGAACAGCTGAGAGTAAGGCTAGGTCTGGGATGCAGACTGGATATCCTGCTAGCGACTGTTGTCCTTCTACTTCTATGTCTCGCCTTCAATGGAAATAGTTTTTGGATTGACGAGGGTTACTCCGCGTATATCGCCAGCCAACATCACGTCAGCGATCTAGTCCGATCGCTTAGAGGAAGCGACTCCGGCGACCTCCAGACTGCCGGTTACTATTTGTACCTCTGGGCGTGGTCGCATGTCTTTGGAATCAGTGAGGCAGCCCTGCGCGCTTCTAACATTCCATTCCTTGTCTTGCTCATTTTCTCGTTTCGTTGGATTTCAAACCAAGTGTTTAAGTCTCGTTTCGGATGGGTTCTCTGTGTGCTATGCCCATTTCTCTGGGTTTATCTGAACGAGTCACGGGTGTACTACATGCTCGCCGCACTGGGCAGCGCCGCTACGGCAGCGTGCCTTATTAGTGCGACCGACCAGTCCGAAAGAACCCGGATTAGAGCCGCGGTGGCGTGTCTACTAATTGTGTGGGTTGGCATAGTCGCGGATGTGGTGACGATTTTCCTGGTACCCGGGCTGGTGTTCATCCTTTGGAGCTACGGCCCTGCTTTGGCGTGGCGTACCTGGCGGCGGCCGCTGCTCTGGCTATTGCCGTTGTATATGTTGGAAGGCTCTTACATTCTCTGGACACTTCTTCAGCCACAAACCATGAACTACGACAAGTTCCGGTTGCTGTATGTGGCTTTATTTGGTTACGAATTGGCAGGTTTACAGGGAATAGGTCCGAGTCGAAATGAACTGAGGCTGCTGGGACCCCACTTTAAGCTGAGCACCTTGGCCCAAAGTGATCTTCTACTTCCATTGGTCGCCGGTTTGGTTACGTTCTTACTGATTGCGGCACTACTCATTCAAAAGAGAAAAACCAGACCCTTGATCAACGTTCTGTTCACAGCTGGAATTCTCTCCCTTACCTCCTTGTGTCTGGTTTCATTCACATTGGGCGAGCGATTCTTACCGAGACATGCGGCGGCAATCCTACCACTGTTTCTATTTGCGCTTCTGGCCCTGGTGAGCAACCCTGTGAGGCATTTTCGGAAAGAATTCATGGCTGCCGCTTTCATTGGCGCGGTCTGGCTAGTGTCTGACCTGCGCTTGACGTTCGACAGAAAATACGAAAAGGACGACTTTCGCGATGCAGTGATGGCGGCTGTTAATGCTACACACGATCCCGCAACTAAGCTCATCTGGGTTGGGGACTTCTTTACGCCTAACTACTACGGTCTCGCATTGGAAGACTGGTCAGGACAACTGCCCGTGCGCTTACATGAACTGCACAAGAACACTGGGTGGCGCGTTAGAGGACGAGCTATCTACGGATCGTTCCTGTCGGAGTCGGACATAACTAAATTGATAAGGCAGGAACCCGGGCGACAGACCTTTATTGCGGTTACGAAGCCAGATCTATATGATCTTCAGAACGCGTGGAGGCCTTTTCTCCTTCAGTACGCAGAACAACTTCCGTTTCCTTTTTCCCCGTTTGCTCTTTACAAATTGAAATCGACTTACCGCTAGACATTAACAATGAATCACTCTGTTCACCCGACCGCAATCATTGAGGATAACGTCGAAATAGGCGCTGGCAGCAGCGTCTGGGATAACGTTCACATCCGAAGATCGGCAAAAATTGGGAAAGAATGCATCATCGGCGAGAAAACTTACGTAGCATACGAAGTCCGAATTGGAGATCGCGTTAAGATCAATGCTTTTGTTTACATCTGTGCCGGCGTGGTAATTGAAGACGGAGTAATGGTCAGCGCCGGCGTTATTTTCACGAATGATAGGTTTCCTCGCGCCACCAGCTCTGACTTGTCTCAACTTCGATCCTCAGCTCCGGATGAATCGACGGAGGAGACTCTGGTAGAAGCTGGCGCGACGATCGGAGCCGGCTGCCGCATCGGCTCAGACTTAACAGTTGGCAGGTGGTCGATGGTTGGCATGGGAAGCGTCGTGACCAAGTCAGTTCCCCCCTTCCATCTCGCCTTTGGTAGCCCTGCCAGGAGCGTCGGTTACGTATGCCGCTGCGGGGAACCGTTCGCCCGCTTCCTGCCTGGCGAGCAACCTACTCTGAGCAGCGTAGCGTGTCACAAATGTCACTTGAGGTACAAGGCAGAAGGCGGCACTGTAACTGAGCTGAGCTTAAGCTCAAACGAGAAATATAGATGAAATTCTGTGTAATCGGCGGCGGTTTGCTCGGCATGACGTTAGCGCATCGCCTGGCACAGAAGGGCCACGCAGTTCACCTCTGGGAGGCTGGCTCGGAGCTCGGCGGTTTGGCTAGTACATGGCAGATCGGTGGGGTGGAATGGGATCGGCACTATCACGTGATCCTTGCTTCAGATTCCTATCTACGCTCGTTGCTTACTGAGATTGGCTTAGAACGAGAGCTTGTCTGGAAATCGACCAAAACTGGATTCTGGGTCGATGGACAAATGCATCCTTTCACAACACCAGTGGATCTTCTACGGTTCCCAGGTCTCTCATTAATCGCTAAGCTTCGCTTGGGTTTGACCATCTTCGGTGCGGCACAACGAAGCGACGGGCTACCCTTCGAAAGAGCCCTAGTTGCAGATTGGCTTGTGAAGTGGTCAGGACGTCAAGGATTTGAACGATTCTGGCGACCGGTCCTCGAATCAAAGCTCCGCGAAAATTATAAGATAACCTCGGCCGCGTTCATTTGGGCGACCATCCGACGATTGTTTGCTGCTCGCCGAGCCGGAATTCAAGAGCAGTTCGGATACGTAGAAGGTGGCTATAGACGAATACTGGAGCGCCTCAAAGCGACTCTCACCGAGGAAGGCGTCGAGATACGAACCGATATGCCTGTCACGAAGGTAGAGTCGGTGGGGAACGACGTCCATGTCAGCGCTCTAAGTGGCTTTGAAGACCAGTTCGACCGGGTTATCTGGACGACGGCCGCCTCCCCGATCCTGGCGGCTTGCGGATGGCTGACCAAAGACGAGCAACAGCGGCTGAATGGGATTCGCTATCAAGGGATCGTTTGCGCTTCGGTGCTTTTGGATAAGCCACTGGGACCTTATTACGTCACCAATATCGCGGATCCCGCCGTCCCATTCACCGGCGTGATTGAAATGTCAACCATCGTTCCACCCCTTACCTTCGGCGGACGGTCTTTGGTTTATCTACCAAATTACGCAGATCCGTCAGATCAAGTATTCAACAGAACAGACCCTGACATTAAAGAGATGTTTGTAACCGGGATAGAGCGAATGTACAGTCATTTCAAGAGGTCAGATATCGTCGCCTTCCAGGTGTCTCGTGTTCGGCATGTCTTTGCAATCCCGACACTAGGTTACTCTCGAAGACTGCCTCCGATTCAGACTTCTAATCCGCGTGTATTTCTCTTGAATTCCGCCCATATAGTCAACGCGACTTTGAACGTAAATGAAGCTGTGCAGCTTGTTGAGCACAACCTTCAAACCATAGCTGGATAAAACATATGCAAGAATCTAGTAAACAACCCCTGGCCACCCTGTCGTTAGATCTCGACAACCTATGGAGTTACATGAAAACTCATGGCGATCCAGGTTGGGAGGCACTTCCGTCCTATTTGGATATCGTAGTCCCGAAGTTTCTGGATGTCCTTGCGACTCTAAGAGTCAAAATCACCGTCTTCGTCGTCGGACAGGACGCCGCAATTGCAACAAATAGAGGGGCTTTGTCTCAAATTGTGGAAGCTGGTCACGAGATTGGAAACCACTCCTTTCATCATGAGCCGTGGCTCCACCTCTACTCGGAACAGCAACTCGCAGCTGAGTTGGATGCGGCAGAACGTGCACTTTCCGAACTGTCAGGGAAAATTCCGGTAGGGTTCCGCGGCCCGGGGTTCAGTCACTCGCCCACTCTCATTCGGATGCTGTCCGAGCGAGGCTATCAGTATGACGGGTCTAGTCTCCCTACCTTTCTTGGACCACTGGCGAGAGCTTATTACTTCTTCACTGCTAAGCTTAGTCCAGAAGAGCGAAAGCGGAGACGCTTGCTATTTGGCAGTTGGACAGAAGGGTTGTCCCCACTCGGCCCCTACCGACACACGGAAGGCGGAGGAAAGTTACTGGAGATACCAGTCACTACTTTGCCGGTTGTGCGGACACCAATTCATCTAAGTTACGTTCTGTATCTTGCTTTGTTCTCACCCACCTTAGCTGTTTGGTACTTCCGTTTCGCCCTATTTGCTTTGCGCTTGGCTCGCGTGTCACCGTCGATACTCCTACATCCTCTTGATTTCTTGACCCTCGAAGATTCGCCTCGACTGGCGTTCTTTCCGGCTATGCGCCTCGACGGACGCACGAAAAGTGAAGTGATGAAAAAATGTCTATCGCTGCTCGCACGCGACTTCCGCGTTTTGCCCATGGGCGAGTACACGACATTGGTCGCAAACCAATTTCAAGCTGCCTAAAGAGGGCCGGAGCTTATCTCGCTAGCGGGTTCCGAGTACAGAAGTGTAAAAGTCCGTATATTGACGCCCAATGTGATCCAGCGAGAATCGGCGAAAATCTTCATCGGTTTTGATGGGCGCCTCTGACAGGCTTTGGAGTATGGCCGCAGTTAAATTGGAATCGGCGTCGCCCGAAAGTGAAAACAACTTCGACGCCGTCCCGGCCAGTTCACGAAACACTGGAATATCCGAACACACGATCCGCGGTGAGAGTCGTCTGGCTTCGAGCAAAGGCATACAGAAGCCTTCTATGCTTGACGAGCTTACAAAAAGACTGCAGTTAGCATAAAGCCAAGCTAATTCAGATTCCGCCAATCCAGACACAAAAAGCACAGCGGGCTCAAGCCGTGCCTCAGAGACCAAAGATCTCAGGATTTCCGTTTCAGGTCCCGATCCGCCGACGATGATGAGTTTCAGTTCCGGGCTAATTCGTTCAGTTCGGCGAAGGTTAGAGAAGGCTCTGATCAGAATATCCAGGTTTTTATTCTTCCGATGCTGCCCGACCGTTAATAGAAACTTGCTCTCGGTGGTGACGAATGAAGGGCGTTGCGGCTCAACGCCACTGAAGTCCGCTGCGTTGTAGATCATGGCAGACTTCTTCTCTATGAACGGACGAGGGAAAAGCTCGCGAGCCCGCTCCATCGTGGACCTAGATACGCAGACAAAGCCGTCGCTCTGGGCGACGTTCATTTGTAGGAAGAGTCGGTTTAAATAGTAATTGGGAAATCCGAAATTTTCGGGATAGTCGTAGGGATAGAGATCGTGAATCGTTGTAACCACCGGGCAAGCTCGGATCCTCTGCAGAATAGGGATCGGGAAGCTCAGGTGAAGGATGTCGGCCCGCTCCTGCTTAGCTAATTTGGGTAACTCAGACACGAACCATTTATTCCTTGCGATGGAGCGGTTCTGTATCGCAATGGGACGAATGACGACTCTGTTAGAGTCGGCTATACCGAGTGTTTTGTCGAAGTATGCCGTTTGCCACTCGCCGAGAAACAAGGTAATTGGGCCACTCTCATCTTGGAGTAGAAGTGACTTAACTATGTTCGCGGCGTGCTTGCAAATGCCCGTAGGATCAGTGAATCGACTTACAGCCGAAACGGCTACTCTCATCTAAGCCTCGATCTGCTTAGAGTAAGGATGACCGATTCCTCTCAAGACCTGAAGATCTTGATCCATAAAATATTCTTTCAACAATGATGTGCCTGGGCTAAGACTTGGCATTCCCGTACTGAGCGATCGCCCTAGTGAGAAGCCCATAGCCCACCAAAACAGGATGCCTAGAACCGGTCCCTCCATTAGGACGCCCATTGAACTATTGACGTATGTACACACAAGCACAAAAAGCCAAAAGGTAAGCTCCTCCCGGCGCTCGTCCGAGTACATTTGCCCTTTTATCTGTCCGCGCCAAATGAGAATGTAGAGCCGGACGAAGCCGCCAATCACGACGATGGCAAGCAACGTAATTCCGACGATCCCCATTCGAGAGAACACCGTCATATTGAAGTTGTGAGGTGATCGTACAATCCATTCGTCATCACTGTCCCCGATCATCGGGTGGTAGATGTGGAGACTTTGGCCAAAGCCCAAGCCGAATGCAGGGTTTTGAGTTAATACAGCCCGGTAGAGATTCCTCCACCAGATGGCGCGCCATTCCTTGGTATCTTGACCCTCTTTATTGCCCTCACCAAAACGATCGAGTTGCATTTTTTCCGCCATATGCGGAACGAATAGAAATAGAAGAATAACGACGGGAATTCCAGCGAGCATAAGAGTCGCATAGCGTCGTGTCAGCAGAATGGGCCGCCTCGGCGCCGAAAGCAGCGTAAGGTTCACCATCGTAGCTACTGCAAACGCGATTTTAACTGCGCGACCTTCGGATCCAGAGAAAAGCGCCAATCCCAAAAGAGCAACAGGAAGCAACACAGGTCTGAATCTCGAGAAGATCCGCGACTGATTCGTGTAGCAGAGAACAATCAGCGATCCCATCGCGGCGTTCTGTGCCAATTCGTCCCGCGCGTTGTAGAAAAGATGAACACCCCGCCAGGGCAGCATTGGACCAGATGTGGTGAGGGCGTCCTGCAGCAGCCAGTTAGTGGTACCCCAAAACATTGCCAGGATCCAAAAAGTCTGAACGGCCCGCCAAGTTTTGCCGGCCCAGTACTTCCGGGTAGCCAAGCCCAGTCCGACGAAGAAGAAGGAGGCGTAGTACCAGACCGCGGCATCTCGGATTGCATCTAATCCCCATTGCCTGAAAGTGGAAGCTGTTCGAATCAGACCAAGCGCCATCCACGCTAGTAAACTCCAAGACAACCACCCATACTTAAGACCTAGCCATGGGTGATCCGGTTTTCCAAAGGCTAGATAACCTAGCCCCAATAACATGACAACTTCACCCCAGAACAAAGGTGGCACTCCTAGGTATGTCGGACCCTTACCAATGATGATGATGCTTGCGAGGTACGCGAGTAGAAGGTAAAGGGAAGCTCGAAAAATAAGACCCGCACGAGGCCGCCGCTCTTTTACCTCGACCAAGTCGACCGGCAAAGTAATAAGAGCTTCTTTATGAATGAATGACGCTGGTGAAATGTGATGTACGCCCTTCAACTGTACTCTAGCGAGTAGCAGTATTTTCCGCAACAACTCCGCTAAGCACGGTACTAAGACCAAAATGTAACTGTAATCTAGCGGATCTGAGCCCGTCTTTCCAAGAACATTTTAATAAGCAAACCGCCTAATACCGAACCGATAATGGCATAAGCCACATCTCTGGTCTCGAATCGAGTGCCGAAGTGGAAAGACTGAAGAGCCTCTAGAGAAGCTGCCATGGCCACCGCCCACCCAGCTGCCATCAAAGGCCTCTTCGAGGGAATAATGATCCATAGAGCGCATGTCAAAAGGGTAAACGCCACGATATGGATCAAAATATGATTCAAGCCGTGCGTGGCTACGTGGAGCCTCACTGTTCGCGGCCCTATAGCCAGGACCACAAGCAACACGAAAATGGCCATCGAAATTAGAAATGCATGAATGGTTTTGGCTCTCAGCTTGTCGGCCACAAGTGTTTTTGAACTATACATGGTGATTTTGAGCGCAGGAGAGACTTGGTCAGGGCTCCGCTTCGGGCGGCTGCACTCTTTTATCATTCTATCTTTGAAGTGGCTCTAACGTTAACAGACGTTACTAGATCGAACCAGTACTAAGTAGCGCCATAGCACGTTTCCATAGGCTGACTCTAAATGCGGCAGTTGTCGGAAAGAGAGTAACTTGCTATAAAAAAAGTTGCCCTCTGATCTGCATGGAACCAAGTCTTCCCATTACAGTCTAGAGTTTATTGGGCGGGCTGCCGAGCTCGATGGACGCTCAGAGAATAAGAGAGCGGATCAAGCGAATAGCTTAAAGTCACGGAACCAGCTGCTCTGGATCGCTTTGTTCGGCTCCTTACTTTCAATAGGCTTGCAGGGGTTCATAGCAGGCACTCGTAATAACGTCTTCCATCTTCCAATTATTGAGCGGCTTTACGAATTACCGCAATTCGCAACTGACCCCTACATTCAATCACTCCGCAGTTACACATCCTTGTTCTGGCTCGGAATGCGGAAGCTACTGGGCATGGGAGGCAGTAGGCCTGATCTCGGTCAGGCAACTACGGTGTTTTTTGTTTGCCAGACACTCTCTCGACTCCTGTCCTATGTCGGCTTCTTGCTTTGTGCCACCCTTCTGGGCATCCGCCGCACCGTTGAACAGCTTATTTTTACAATGCTGCTCTCAACCACAACGCTCCTCCGGGGAGGCTCAGCTGCGGGCGACGGAGGCTTATTCCTGGTCATCTTTACACATTCCGAGTTCTGCAATGGGCTCACCCTGATTGTTATCTACCTGGCAATGAGGGATCGTTTCGCTCTGAGTTGGGCCACGAATGGGATCACCTTTGCCTTAAATTTCTTCATGGCTGTGTGGAATGCGCTTCCGCTGAGCCTAATCCTTGTTCTTCGCATCTTTCAGCGAAAAGTCAGTTATAGTCGTGCAGCCTTCTCGCTGGCAATTGGCCTGACTGCATTCCTATTCTGTGCACTGCCAATCGTCTTTTGGGGATTGCACAATCCAGATGCGACTAGGCCGGGCGCTTTTGACTACGTGGACTATTTAGCCAGTTATTGGCCGTATCATTTTCTATTTTCAAAAGTTCCTTTTTTTCCCAGAGCCAAGCTAGTAGTAGTCATCGCTATCGGGGTTCTTGCATTTTGGGTAATTGGCAAACAGAAAACTACTTGGCTCGCTATTCTGTCAAGCTACCTCCTTGTTTATGCCATTGGCATCTTGCTCCCGCACTTGAGTCATTCAAAACTTTTGCTCAACCTCCACTTACTTCGTGTTAGCGCGATGCTCCATTTGCTATCAAGTCTCGCGGTGCTTACGATTGCGACTCGCTGGCTGATGAGCCGCGAAACCGTGCGGGCCTTTATACTAGGCCCTGCTCTAGTCCTTACCTGTTGTTCAACAAAATATCTGCTACTGTTTGCGCCGATTGTTCTACTCGCTTCACTTATATTACCTGCAGATTTATTGCGCTTCTCTAGAAACCGTCTTCCGATTTTCCAGAGTGCTCGAATTGTTCTGCTGGTTGTGGCGACCGTCTTTACTGTTTTAGCAGTGAGAGACTCCTACCAGGAGTTGAGCGAAGAAAAGGAAGTTCTCGCCGCTTGGCAGTCGTTAGGCTTTTGGGTCCAGGGGCATACGCCCGTCAGTAGTCTGTTTCTTCTTCCTTTAGACATCGGCGACCCAACTAGCATGGCCTTTTTAAATACGTCACATGTTCCCGTATCTCTCAACAAGTTCGACGTCAGCTTCGAATCGCTTTCCTTCCGTCGGGGCTGGATGGATTCCAAGCGTGGAGCGGCCGTCATGTGGGCTTCGAGTTACTACGATGTTTGGAAGACTAGACTAGCTGAAGTTACTGCTCTTGAGACTTTCGAACAGAAAAGTGAATATGCCAGGCGGCACGGAATCAACTACATCGTGACGCCCTGCGATGAAGCGCCTGGTAGTGGAAAGACTCCTCTGTACCGTAACAGCCTAGCCTGCTTGTACGATCCGCGCCAGTGAATAAACACCACTCGTTTGATAGTTACACGATACGGTCGAAGCTTTCTCTGATTAAGGCCGCGATTTGGCTTAGTTTAGCTGCCCAAAGTCCAACCGCCCAGCTACTGTCTAAGGCCAATTTAGTCCAACGCCCAGAAACGGTTTTCCTGGGGCCCGGCGACGACGTCAAATCCATTGTCGCCAGCCATGCTGGGGGAACCAAGTACCAATTCAGTCCTGGAATTTATCGGCTTCTTCAGATCCGCCCCAAGAACAACGATGTCTATGCTTCCTCTGGGCAGGTCACTCTTAGCGGTGCCACTGTCCTTAGCAAGTTCAACCGCTCGGGTCGGCTTTGGTATGTAGATGGACAAATGCAAAAAGGGCAAACGAATGGTTCTTGTTCACATGATCACGAGGAGTGCACTCACCCAGAAGATCTGTATGTGGATGATGTGCCTCTCACACATGTAGGCCTTTTATCAGCCGTAAGAAGCGGGACCTGGTTTTTCGATTATGACAATGCCCGAATCTATTTTGCTGATGATCCATCCGGCCACATAATCGAGACCAGCGTAGCCCGAAGCGCATTTTCTGGTTCCGCATCAAACGTCACAATCTCAGGGTTAGTAATTGAGAAGTACGCAATTCCGGCTCAGATGGGGGCGATCGGCGATCAAACCCCAGGGGCAGGGTGGATTGTGAACGGCAATGAGGTGAGATTAAATCACGGTCTTGGCATCAAAGCCGGGCCAGAAGCAAAGATCGAACATAATTGGGTTCACCAAAATGGGCAAATGGGTGTCGGCGGATCGGGCGCCGGGATTACAATCGCGGGCAATACCATCGCCTTCAACAACTACGCTGGCTTCAATCCCGGATGGGAGGCAGGAGGGCAGAAAATCTCAGAATCAACCAATCTGATTGTCCGAGATAATACTTGTCACGACAACGCGGGGTCTGGGTTGTGGACCGACACTAATAACGTTAATACATTGTATGAAGGGAATACCTCCTACAATAATTCAGGGCCAGGAATTCAGCACGAGATTAGCGGCTCGGCCATCATCCGAAATAATGTCGCGTTTAATAACGGTAGTGGTCAATCAGTTTGGATGTGGGGTGCCCAAATCCTCATTCAAAATTCTGCGAATGTAGAAGTCTACGGAAACAGAGTTTTTGTTCCCAACAGTTTCGGTAATGGGATCGGGATTATTTTCCAAAATCGTGGATCCGGTCCGAATGGAGTATACCGCTCATCCGATAACTACGTTCACGACAACGACGTCACTTATCAAGGGCTAGTCCAAGGCGTGTCCGGAATGGTTGTGGATTACATCCCGGAACAGGCCTATTCGTGGCCTAATCGTTTCGACTCGAATCACTACCACGTGATCAATGCCAAAGCTCCTCACTGGAGCTGGCGTGGAAATCAAACTTGGGCCGGTTTCAGGAGCCAAGATCAAGAGGCACACGGAACAGTAGATACCCGAATGCCTCCGCCCATAAAGATTGCGACTTCTGATCGCTGAAATCCTGGACTCTGATCAGTTGGAGACTGCCGTAGCAGAGGTGGGACCTGGGCAAGCAGCCTCTCGACCACTTTCGACTATCGCACTACGATATTGCTGTCTGCCGTCCCGTGGACATCCTGTCCATAGGAGTGAAATCCTGCCCAGCTTTGATTCCCCCAGTAGCTCCAACTGTAGATGTCGCTTGGATTCTGGAGGTGATAGTGGTTGTAGTCGAACGTATTGTTTCCCGCGCCGTATGCGATCGCTTCGTTGTAATCGGCAACGACGCCCGAAGCAGGCCATAACGAAGTTTGCTGGTACGTAACACTGTTGTTCGTTACAGTATTATGCGTGAGCAGGTACGTACCAAACCGTCCATATCCGCGGTTTTGGCTAATCAGCCCAATGCCGTTTCCGTAGGTCGAAGCAACACTAACGGTGTTGTTATAGACTGATACGTCCTGGGAATTTTGGATCAAAATCTGGGAGCCCCAGAGCCACACAAATTGACCTGATCCGTTGTTATAAGACGTGTTGTTGAAGATCTTGGCGCTGAAGCTGCGCTCATGTTGAATCCCATTATCTTGGTTATTCCATATCGTGTTATTGCTGTACACCGTGTTGAAGTTGTCGGTATCTGTCCACAATCCCGGTCCTTGATTGTCGTGGACCCGATTTCCGTCGACTGTTAGACGATTCATACCGCTGAATTTCGCGCCCCCACATTCCCATGGATGAAGATATCCTGCATAGTTGTTGGAAGAGATCTCATTGTTTTCGATCAGAATGCTATCTGCATTTGAGCCGCCGATCCCGACCGATCCATTGAAGTGAACGTAACTGCCTTCTACAACAGCGCCGGAATTAGTGCGAATTCCTAAACCATGATTCCTTGTGACCTCTACGCTCTGAATGTTCCAGCCCGGACCCGGTTCTTGATCACCGATAGCTCCGAATTGGGCTGGATTCGCGTACATTTGAATTGTAATGTTCTTGACGGTCACGTAGGCGGCCGATCCTGTAAACGCACTTTGCGTGATGCTAGTGTCTAGCGTGTTTCCATTTGGATTATCCGCAAACACAATCTGGTGGTTGGCATAATCGAAGAACCACTTACCCGGCGCGACTTGCGAGACTTCAGTAACACGCAGCAAGGGTGTCCCGTTCAGAAACAGGTCTTCCGGGTATATGCACGCGGGATGTTGTGCGTCGCAAGATCCATTCGTGATTCCTTGCTGATACTGGCCAGTTGCATAGTACAAACCGTTCTTTTGGACGAAGGGACCGGTCAGGTGCTCTGAACCCACGAAAATGGTTCCATTGTCACCAACGAAGCCGTCTCCGCTCTTCGGCGCAATCCGTTGTCGAACGTAGGTGCCGGCCGCGAGATGGAAAGTGGTTCCCGGTGGTGATTGCTGTACAACTTGTTGAATGTTCTCACCAGGATAAACGTTCACCGTCGACCCGCTGCCACCGACAGGAAGGATCTCCAAGGCATTGATAGATGGATTGCCGACAACCCGCTGCAGGTCTATTGTCACTTGACCATTCGTGACGGACACTGGAAATTGAAGATCAAAGGCTGTGTTACTTCCACCAACAGCCTGGAGAATGTCCAGATCACTTCGTACTTCGGCTCCGTTGATCCAGACGTTGAACACTCGCGAATTTGGCGCCGTGTAGAAGTTTTCCGCAAATCGCAGGGCAACAACGTAGGCGCCGTTCTCGACTGCGAAGTTATAAATCAGATCGCCGCTAGGATTGAAGTGTCGCCCCTGATACAGTCCAGACAGGCTGGTTCCTTGAACCTGGGTGCCAGAAAATTCGGTCTGACCGCCGTTAGAACCTGTGTCGGCCTGCCACGTTTCTCCTGTGACAGAGTCTGTGTACGCCCCCCCTCCGGCGTGGACGAGGATGGGTGATTGTGCGGCTTCAAGGCTGTCGGCGGTAAGTAACCCGCAGATGAGTGAGGGAATAAAAGAAAACAGTAGTGGTTTCATCGGTACAAGCGCACCCTAACCTGGGCAGGCTGTGTGTAAGCTGTATCACCTGAGGCTTGGGGCTTAGATCTCCAGACCGATGGTAACAGATTGTTAAGTTTGCTTCACGTTAAAATTAATCTAAGTGCGAAACTTTTTCTCCGCTTCTGTAGCCGCTTCCCTGCCGCTAAAAAGAAAAGTGCTCTCCTACCACCTCAGGGTGGTAGGAGAGCTTAGTGCTCAACGATTCGTTTTCGTTTCTAGCGCGATGGCAGTGGCAAGTTCCTCACTGCGGTAGTCGTATCAGTATCCAGGGTGCCGTGCCCTTCGAATCCCAATTGCAGCATCCCTAACCAATTCTGATTGCCGCGCCAGTTCCAGTGGTAGCGGGTCGTGTCGGGCATGTGGTAGTGGTTATAGTCGCTTTTATTATTTGATTCGTACGCGACCGTCGGGTTGTAATCAACAACCATTCCCGTGGTGCCCTGAACTACGCCCTCGAACGTAATGTCATTATCATGTATATAGTTGTTTGCTGAAACGTATTCGCCGTTCGGTCCGGAACCGCGATTCTGGTAGATGATGCCAATTCCGTTTCCATAAGTATTTGGTACAACTACCCGGTTGTGGTGAGCCTCGACGTTCGAGGAATTCACGATGGCGATCTGAGACCCCCAGAGCCAGACGGATTGTCCAATCCCATTGTTATAGGCCACGTTGTATCGAATAGTTGCCGACCAGCTGATCTCATTCTGTATTCCCGCGCCTTGGTTGTTATAGACGACGTTGTACTCGTACAGACTATTGAAATTGTCAACATCTGTCCATAACCCCGCTCCTACGTTGTCGTGCGCTGTATTGCTTCTGAATACGAGATTGTGGGAGCTAGAGATCTTTGAACCGCCCACTTCCCAGCTCGGATTGAACCCGGCGAACCCCGTGTAGGACAGAGTATTTCCCTCGACCAGGATGTTGTCGCCGTCTCCGCCTAATCCGAGTTGTCCATTATTGTGAATCCAATTGTGAATGATTGATGCACCAGAGCCTGCCCGAATGCCCTCACCGTGGTTCAAGCGCACTTCGTTGTCGTTGATGGTCCAACCTGGTCCAGGATATTGATCCCCGATGGCCCCCATCTGGGCGGGACTCGCGTACTTTTCGACTTCAAATCCGCTGATCCTCACATTCTTGGCCTGACCAGAGAACGCGCTTCTTGCAGCACTGGTTTCCACGTAGTGACCGCTCGGTGAATCTGCAAAATAGATACGGCCGGCGTTATAGTCGAAAAACCATTTACCCGGGCCTACTTGCGAGAGAGATGAGACATGCAGGAGGGGCTTCTCATCGAAGAACAAGTCTTCGGGATGAGCGCACATCGGCGACGTGGGTAAGCACGAACCGTTTAACTGCCCCTTTTGCGTTTGTCCATCGACATACCAGAGATTTCCGGAACGACTGAAGTTGAATAATTGTTCTGCTCCGTTCAAAATCACTCGCCCTGTAGCGATGAAAATATCATTATCGTGCGGCTGGATCTCTACCCGGCGATACATGCCGGCGCTAAATACGTAAGTTGTTCCAGCGGCATGACTCTCGACAATAGACTGCACGTTATCACCGGGGTGAATGGTTACCGTCTGACCTGTCTGGGCAGCCTGCGCGCAATTTAAGACCGAAGTCAGCGTGAGGAGGATAAGACTTCTCCGTGAACGAAACATAGGCGTGGTTGTGAAACACAAGGGGCTTGTGTTGCTGAATCCTTTTTAATTTTTGTTCGGGAACACAAGCTAGGTGGCGCCTTAATTCCATGCCTCTCGCACATAAAAACGAGTCGGGTAAAACTGAAGACACGGAGGTTGAAATGTTAACTAGGGAGAAATTACGGCTTTGCTGGCAATGACTTACGGTAAATGACTTAGTGTGAGAGTGTTTTTCTGTGAGACAGGATTATACGATTAACGGCCGGGGCGAGCAAGTTAGAGCCGTCGGTGTTTGTTACTGAGCCGCTGACGAGCTCTCGGCTTTCACCAGCTTGTGAGTTCTCTCATACGAGTCCAATTTGCTAATGAAGTCTGGCCAAAGGACGCCAGAGTCAACGGCGGTAATCCAATTGACGGTCTTACCTGTGTTGGCCTGTTCAAATGTCAAATCATCTTTAAGGCGCGGGCGGGGAATCAACTTCTGTTTCGTCAACCCCTTCTCATAGGCGAGAACCACAATGTCCCAGATGATCCAAGGCTTCGAGAAGTCGTTCACACGTAGTGGCTTTATTGATCGGTAATACCAGCCCTGATACTCCTGCCAGAGCCATGCGCCAACTGACCCATGCTGAGCGATCAACGCTTTCGCCTGGTCGTAATGCAAAGCAAGATCAGCTTGGCACACGTCCCCTGAGCCGATCGTCACTGGCACATCCGAGTCGAGAATCACCTGCCAGGCTTTTGGATCGTTCTCGACGTTGTACTCTTTACCCGCTTCCGTCAGGTTTCGAAATCCCATTGCGACGATCTGTACACGATCGGCAAGACTCGGATCGAGCAGCAATGCCGAAGCAACATCCGTGGCGGCGCCGATGGTCAACAACACCAGTCGATTCTCTTTTGAGTACCGCTTCGATGTGTCCAGAATGAACTGCACACCGATGTTGGTTCGTGGGCTCTTTACATCTGCCAATGGAAGGCTGGAACCCTCAAAGAGGGGCGGGTGAGTAGCCATCCCCAGCTTTCCTTCCACAACATCCACTAAAATCTCGTAAGTTGCGTGTGCGGAAGGATCGGGTAGGCTGGGCGCATGAGCGGAGACAATGCCTTGCACATCAAAGGCCGGACTTACCAGCATGTAGGTGATCGCCCACTGATCATCTATCTCGTTGCCAACATCAGTTGACAAAATGACAGGTATCGCCCCCCAACTTACACCGCAAGCTGTACTTAGCAGCAGCAACAGCGAGCAGATCCGAGTACATGCCGTGAGCATCTTACTTACTCTTCCTTCAGGCCGAACGCGTACAGTGTGGAATCGTGCGTAGACGCATAAACACGGCCGTCGCTTACGGCGACTCCGCCGAGGTGGGTGAATGAACTCATCGTCTTACCGCTCGAGAACAGTTCTTTGCCGGTCTGCGCATCAAAGGCGCAAAGCATGGCATTGCTAGTCGTCTGCGCAATTCGTTCCTCGGCACTGTAGAGCTGCCCGTTCTCTTTCACCTGACGTATAAACTCGCCGCTCGAGATCGAAAACACGACACCGTTCGCAATGACTGGAGGCTCGGGAACACTCATGTTGTGTGAAATCCAAACCGGTACGAGGGCTGGCTGACCACCTTGCTCCTCCACTCTGAATGCCATAATACTGCCTTCCGGCGTAGGGCCATTTGTGACCGGGAACGCCGGTGCCTTACTGCTGGTTGGTCCCCAAGCCGGCGCATATAACCATCGAACACCCTTCGAATCTTCCCAACTCGCGAACCCACCCCAAAAGCCACGTCCTGCAATGTCGGCGCCTTCGTTCACGTACAGTGGACCCTGAAACAAAGGCTTTCGATGAGTCTCGCCTCCAAGGCTCTTTGCATCCAGCATGAATAACGCACCTTCTTTCCCCGATCCGACGAGTAAGTCTCGCCCCTTAAATGGAAATACAACGGGCGTCATGTTACCCATATCCAAGTCTTTCCTCGTCAGATAAGTCACGTTAGCGGGTGTGTAGTAGTCCAGCAGTTTCAGATCCTGAGCCGAGAGTGCGAGCAAGCTGTTGCCGTACTTGCCATTCGCAGGATCGAAGGCGCCGTCGCCGGTTTCAGCATAGATCATTCCATTGGAATTAATGGATGCGCCCCCCCGGCCCCAGATGCCTGCTCCCACAGCGGCTGATTGAAACGAAAACACTGGGCTGTCAGGCTTAGTGACATCCATGCCCCAGACGCCAGACTTGGACCGGGCACATCCCTGAGACGTGGTCGTGAAAATGAAATTACCCGACGCGTTCAAGCTCCAATTCTTGGAGTAAGCAGGCACGAACTGCTTTGGAGGAAAGCGATCCTCCCCAGTGACGATGTTCATCGCATGCAGTTTTCCATCGACGGAGACGACATAGACAGTCGGACCTGCGTTTCCTTGTGCGATCAAAGGTGTTGCGTTCAGCGCATCCGGACAGAAGTAAGAACCTGTGCCTGAGTTCCCGCCCACAGCAGGCGCATCGTTCGTGAAATGGCGTTGCCAGGCTACCTTTCCTGTGTCGGCATCAATGACGTATAAGTTATCGGAACTGCCGCCCACGACCACATACGTTTCAGCACCCTTGTTTGTATACACCGGGTTGATAACCACGGGGCTCGTCAATGCATTCAGTTGCTTTGGCTGGTTGTCCAGCTTCACTTTCCAAAGCAACCGCATCCCTTTGACACTATCGACCGTGATTGCCGTTTCCTCTTGGGCCCAGCCGTTTCTCTGTGGTCCTCCGCCAAACGTCAGCCAACTGGCGGCGGTAAATGAGGCCGTAACTGCTAACGAGGCAAGCAGCCGGCACTTCCCGGATATCTTAATTGTTTGAGAACGCATGCATCTTCCTCATAACGTGTGACAGTACAAATAGAAAGGTCCGGCTACTAGACAAGCTGGCCGGACCCGTTCGTTTCTTGTTTGCACTCAGATCAGAAAGCCAATTTCAGGCTGAGCTGGAATAGGCGCGGTTGGTTCTCGGTCCCGTATGCTTTACCAAAAACGCAATTTTGCCCGGAAAGGTCTAGGCAGACGTTGTTGTATTGAGCGTAATTGAAGGCGTTGATGGCCTCGCCGCGAAGTGTTGCCCCAAAACGTTCGGTCCCGAACCGCTTCGAAATCGAAAGATCAACGTTCCGAGCAGCGCGTTCGCGAAGTTGTGTCATTCGCTGTGGCGCATTGCCAAGCATGTATATCGATGCCGGTGTTGCATAAGCTGACGCATTCACCCAACTGTCTGGCGTCTGATGCGTAGGAACCACATTCTTGCTAATCAGGTCGGGCAACTGCGGTCCAGGAAAACCGTAATTGTTCAGTTGATTGCTGTTGCTATTCTGCAGTCCATATAAGGGTAATCCGCTCGCCAGCCGAATGGTCGATGAAAGCTGCCAGTTACCTAACGTCTGCTTCACGAAAGCCGGAGCACCACTGCCCCAGTGCTTTCCTCTACCATACGGAAGCTCGTAAACCACTGCAGTAGCAAAACTCTGGGGCACATCGTGGGTGCTGATGTTGTAATCCAGTTTCGTATTGTAGTAATCGCGCCACTGGGTCCCAGTAGCCCAGCCGAAGAAGTCTTCAGGACCATTATCAAGTGCCTTCGACCAGGCGTAAGTCATTAATAGACTTAGCCCCGAATTGAAGCTGTGGTTGTATTTTACGTTGAGGGCGTTGTAAGACGAGCGGGCGCCCGGCAATGATCGGGTCCATTGCAGATAGGTGTATTGCGGATACGGTCGCAGCAGTTCGTTGTACGCCACCGTAGGTTGCGACGCCAAGTAGGTCCCGGCTGGTGCAACGTTGTAGAAGGGGTTGGTAACTTGGCTGTCTAGTTTCGCTCCCAAGCTCAGGTACTGGTCAGGCAACTGATCGGCATCCAGACTCGGATTACCGTATAGCAGTTTGCGACCCCGATTGCCAATATAACCAATCTGGAAAACAGAATGGGCACTCACTTGATACTGGAGATCGAAGTTCCAGCTCTCGCTGTAAGGTGTTGGATGCGGTGCGACAGGCCAAATTTGCCCTTCACCATTGCCTACGAGTGTTAATGCGCCTTGGGAGCTGCCCTGCGGTGCGTTGAGCCCGTTTGGAAAAGGACTGTTGACAAGGTTTAACGGGGTATAACCGTTGTTGGTGGTAGCGATATATGGCGTAGACGAACTGAACCCGTAGAATTGGCCCGGGTTGTCGTAGCTAATCATGGCCGAAGTTGGCAAATAGAAGATACCGGCTCCTGCTCGCATTACGAAGCGATCGGTGATCTTGAAGGCGATACCCGCCCGAGGCGCAAAGTCGAGATTCTGTGGCGGCCAAGCGTAGCGGCTGTTTCCGCTCGCGTATTCAAACGCGCCTGTAATCTGCCGCCCTAGCGCCGGAGCCACTGCCGCGCTGATCGGATTCAACGCACTCGAATCGAAGTACATCAGACGGTTGAAACGCTCCGTCGCCGGACGCTGGTTTTCATAGCGAATACCGAAATTCAGAGTAAGTCTCTGAGTTAGACGCCACTGATCCTGAATGTAAGTTCCATAAGTATGCATGGCCATGGCTGGGTCAATATTAGTCGACTGGCCGCCACCGCTCGCGGCGCCCAGAAGCATGGAAGCGATCGAGTTACCGCTGGTCGCCGCTGTGTGATTCACTGCCAAACACGGGCCACCGATGAGGCTGCCGTTCTGGTCCGTTTGCGGATCGCACGAAGTCTGCGCATTACTGAAGCTGAAGGATCCCGGCGCTTCACTTATGCTGTTAATCTGCTGCAGGTCAAAATTGGCCCCGAACTTCACCGTGTGTGCTCCTGCTTGTTTCGTGAGATTAACCTGCGCCGTGTCAGAGTAGCGTGTATACACTTGGTACGAACCGTTTCCGAGTCCGGTGTAGCCGTTATCGGCCGAAATAGTTGGCAGAAGGGGTGCCTGGAAGAGTGAGGGAGACAGACCAACGGTCGAAGCGCTCGCTACACCGAAACCCTGCGCCGTATGCTTTTCCTGCCAGCGGCTATAGCTAACGTAAGTATTGATCACCCAAGTCGGGCTTGGAGTAATTGTGTCGTTCAAGACGACTTGGAATCCGGTGTTCGCCTGATTATTCCCTGTGTCCGCACCGTTGCAGAAGTAACACGGAACGGTTTGATCTTGACGGAATCGGTCTGACCAGCGGACGAAAATCCTGTGGTTTGTGCTTTGATCCCAGTCGAACCGGGTATCCATCTTGTCATTCAGCGTATTGCCTGAACCCTGAGCATAATAGTTGGAAAGATTGTTGGGACCGACTCCGGGACGATTTGGCAGCGGATACAGGTTTACCATTTTCTGACCCACGGGGTTGATTAAACTTGTCGGAATTGTATTATTCGGAAACTGCGTGCGGGTGTAGTTGTTGCCGGTACTATCGAGCGCCGTCGTATTGAAAGGATTGTAGATCAGATCAGGCGACCCATCAGCGTTAAAGGTCTGAGAGAAATCCCCGTTCCGCTGAGCCTGAGTCGGTACTGTCAAGAGCCCTGTGTTCTGCGTGTTCGGCGATCGAAAACCCTCGTACCCGCCGAAAAAAAACAGGTTCCAGCGCTTCAGGATCGGGCCACTGATGTTGCCGCCGAACTGGTTTTGTTTGAACTGTCCTCGAGGCGCACCGTTCTCGTTGTTCGTCCAACCATTTGCGTTTAGAACAGAATTCTGAAGATAGTCGTATGCCTCGCCGTGAAATGCTGTTGTCCCGCCTTTGGTGATAAGCGTCACGATCCCCGCGCCTCCCCGCTCATATTGGGCGTCGTACGTGTTCGACACAATCTGTTGTTCCTCGACCGAATCCTGCAGCGGTGAAACTACCAATCCGCCCCAGTCCACGGCCTGTGATGGCGCGCCGTCGATCAGAATGGACGCTTCGCCTGTACGCCCGCCATTGATGCCGAAATTGCTCGACATCTGGTCCAGCGAACCGCTCTTTTGGGTTTGGCCGCCAGGAGCTTCTGTCGTTCCAGCTATCGCAAACACAAAGTTCAGTGGATTGCGTGTGCTATTCGGTAGCGCTTCGATCAGTTGCCTGTCCAAAGTGATCGACGTATTTGCGGTTTGAGTGTCAACTAAAACGGTCGAACCTTGCACATCGACAGTCTGCTGCGTGCTGCCAACTTCTAGCGGAATATTAATCGTGGTTGCAATTTGCGCTTCTAAGATCAAGTTGCTCTTGACGTAGGTCTTGAATCCCGACGCAGTGACTGAGACCTGATATGTGCCCGGTCCGAGATTGTTGAACTGGTACGTGCCGGCGCTTTGTGTCGCGACCTCACGCACGTCGTTCGTTCCCATGTTCGTGAGGTGAACTTGAGCAGCATTGACAGCCGCCCCACTCGGATCGGTAACGGTGCCCGTGATTGATGATGTGAAACTTTGGCCCAATGCAAAAGGTCCGAAGTTCATGGCCAAAGCCAGCGCGAACAGAGCGCCTAAGGGCGAAAAGTGTCGGCGCGATGCAGTGGCGTTGCTGAAAGAAAATTGCACGCTTGCCTCCATGGAGAGAAACCTACCTGAATAGTACTGCTGGCCACAATATCAAAGTTCAATGAAACGTTCAAGAACTTTTCATCAAACCTATGAACAAGCCCAGGATTCGAGCTATAACGCATCATGGAAACAGCAGCGGCAATGCCTCCAGCAGACTATGCTGGAGATCCAACTCCGGCGATGCCCCCAAGTTAACCGCAGTTTGTTTCGCCGCTTGCGCCCAGTCCGGTTGCTGTCGAGCTTCGAAGACCAAAGCTCTCGCGATCCAAAGTGTCGGCCAGTCCGGCCAGCGGCTCTCAATGTTTTTGAGTTGTACGTCGCAACGTTGTTGATTTCCGTCAAGTTCCAGCGCCAAGGCTTGCAAAAGCAACGTCTCCGGGTCACTTTTGCCCAATCTACTTAGAAGCGCCACTGCCATCGGGAACCGGTGCTCTTCAATCAAGAACAGGGCAGTATCCCGGCCAAGATCAGGCCGAGTTGGATTCGCCATCATCCCGTGCTGTATCGATGACTCTGCCTCTTTCTGCCGCCCAAGAGCCCCCAGCACCTCAGCCCGCGCAAGGTCATAATTCCCGTCCCGCTGAGCCTCCGGAATTTTGTCTAGAACCTCCATTCCGGCCTTCGGGCCTGTAAGGTGGAATTCGGTAAGCGCCAAATCCAGCGATAAATCGCCCTCCCCCGCCTTTTCTAACAGCTGCTTAGCTGACCCGTATTGCCTACCAGACATCAGGGCATGAACCGCTTCAGCAAGCAATGACTTTGAAAGCTTCAGGCCTGTCAGCGTCTGAACCACCGAGTTCGCCTCACTGACCTTGCCTTCGTCCAACAGGATTTCGAGATAGCGGACCTCAGCCTCTCCGTTCTCCGGATTGGTGCGAACCGTTCGCTCGACACCAGCGCGATATTGCGCTCGTTGCGCTTCTTCAGAAAGCCCTAAGAACTCGACCAGGCCTGCGGGATGCGGTGATTGGGATCGATTCGGACCCAACTCGCGAGACCGCGCAAAAACGGTTGCTGCCTCGTCCTGATGGTCCGTCTTCGATAGAGCCCGTCCTAAATGCAGCAATATGGTCGAATTTGTCGGCTGCAGTTCCGCAGCTTTCCTGAGCACCGGCACTGCTTCGCTGGCCCGATCCAAGGCCATGTAAGTCTCGCCCAGATGATCCAGAATATTCCCGTTGTTCGGCTCCTTCAGCGCCGCGAATCGAAGGTCCCCCAGCGCCAATGCCGTCTCGCCCTGCTTGTATCGCCACAGGCCTCGAGCTACATGTGCGGCCGTTAAATCGGGCTTTAGAACCAGAGCCCGATCAAGCTCCTTGATTGCTTCCTCCGGCAGCTTAGGATTCTCAGCAAGACCCAGTTCGTAATGCCCCACGGCATCGGTCGGGTGCTTTCGCACGAATGCCTTCAGATCTCCCAAAGCTTCCGTATCGTTCTCACCAATCGCCGTCTCAGCAAAAGCCCGCTCACGTCGCGCTACGTCGTCTGACGGAACAATTTGCAGATATTGGTTCCAAGCCCGGGCGGCATCGCCGAAATAACCAAGCGCCGCCGACACGCGTGCCTCGAGTTGCAGAACGTCGGT
Source organism: Bryobacteraceae bacterium (assembly GCA_965214005.1). Taxonomy (GTDB): domain Bacteria; phylum Acidobacteriota; class Terriglobia; order Bryobacterales; family Bryobacteraceae; genus Bog-105. Next base: position 3,579,389 of record CBDCAQ010000014.1, on the reverse strand, counting down.
ACGCTTTGGAGCCAATGGCGACGCCATAGCCAGAACTCTTAGGGCCGCTTCTTTATCATTCAGGGCGACATCCACGGCAGCTAAGTCGTAGAGCACGTCCACATTCTCCGGCTGCCGCCTCGCCGCTTGCTCAAGAGCGCTTCGTGCCCGCTCGTTATGCCCGGCATGCGAAGCTGCAAGCCCGAGATCATAAAACGCGTCAAAATCATCCGGCTGCATCTCGACGACCTTTGAAAAGATTCCTTCCGCCTTTTCGTGCTGCCCGGCCGTTTCCAGAGCCACTCCGAGCGCGAGGCCTTGACCCGCATCGCCTGCCCCGTTGCTCGACAATCGTGAAAGTATGCCATCGCCAGCCTGCTGATGCCCTAGCGCAAACTCCGCCTGCATTCTAAGCATCTCGATGTTTGGCCGACTTTGCGCCTCGCGTGAAAGCCGGTTCAGATAGCCTAGAGCTTCACCAGGAGCTTTCTTCCGCAACGCAATCTGCGCAAGCTGCACCAGTGCGTTGCCGTTTTGGGCATCCAGCGCCAACGCTTTCAGGAACACATTGCTGGCCTCTGCAACCTTGCCCGTCGTCAGCAGATGATTGCCGTAATTGTTCAACAAGGCCGGTTCCGCCGGCCCAACCGATAACGCCTTGCGATACACGTCATCAGCTTCGGCGTACTTCTTCTCTTGATCCAGCACCACGCCGAGTACACTTAGCGCCTCCCCGTCCTTCGGCTGCGCAGCCAATCGCGAACGGAGTCCCTGTTCAGCTGCTGCATAGTCGCCTCGCTGCAACGCCGCCACTGCCAGCCCAATCTCATCCGCTTGAGCCAGACATTGGCTTACGAGGACCAAGCCAAGAACTGCGGCCAAGCTGACAAACCGCACTGCCATTAACTCAGTGTGAACCCTGAAGGGCCAGATCGGAAGGCTTAACCCCGGCTGTGTAGATCTCGTTCAGGAACGAGTGAGGATCATACTTGCCGACAAAGGCTACGTCGGCGCGTTCAGGGATTGCCGCTTCCAAACCCACAGCCCAATAACTTGCGTTGACAATCATGCGACGTAGTGCCTGGTTCTCAATGTCATCGGCTGAACCAATCGTCGAAGTAAACACACGAGATGTCTTACCCGATTCAGTCTTGAAAGTGTTAGTCCAGGCAATCGGCATCATGGGGTCGTTCTTACCAGCTACCGGCGATCCTTCAGGGCTCAACCACGAAAGAACTTGGCCCAACAACACCGGCTGGCACGACGGCAACATAGGCAGCCGGACTTCATAGACATCGGTGGGACCCCAAATCTCGCCATCCTTAACCCCGCGAAGAATTTTGCTTTCCTTTGCACCAGCGGCGAACCAGGCCCGCGTACTCTGGTGCCCGTGATCGGCATGATGGTTTATCCAGGTTTCACCCAACACTTGGCGTCCGAATCCACCCTCCCAGCCTGGAACTTTGCTGTCCCACGACCACTTCTTGTACGTCTGACTTGTCTTCAGTTCGAACGGATGCGTACCGGTTCTGAGCGCAATGATCGGTCGCCCCGACTCGAAGTATTCCACGAAGTGCTCCATCTGCTCATCGGGCAGATCCCGCCACCGAATGAACAGGACCAGCAGGTCCGCTGTTTTCAATGCCTCTAAACCAGGGATGTTGCGCTTCGCCCTAGGGTCGATTGTGCCGTCGTCAGCATTCATTGAAAAAATCACCGTGCAAGTGAAGCCATGCCGGACCGCTAGAATCTTCGCAAGCGCTGGCAGCGCCTCTTCGGAATGGTACTCGGCATCGTCACCTGCAACAAAGACAATATGTTTGCCGCGCCCAGGGCCATCGCCACCCTGGTACGTCACGCCGTCAGCCCCCGCAACGTTCTGTGCGAACCCAAGCAGCATCAAAGAAATGGCCGAAATGACAGTCAATTTAGACGACATGTTTAAAAAGGCCGGCCTAAAGCATCATGTGTTCTTCTTTGCGCAGCGGACGGCAAGTACTCCGCTTTACCAGGAACGTCGGCACAGTCATGGCTCGAAGGTCCTGTTCCCGATCCTCAAGCTGAGCAATGGCCGCTTTGGCGAGTTGACGTCCGACCTCCGCCATATCCACGGAAACGCTCGTTAGATTAGAAGCCCGGGCACGTCCCATCTCATGTTCGAAGCCAATCAAGCTCACGTCCTTAGGAACATCCAGCCTGTGTTGCCGTAGACCTTCCCGCGCTCCAAAAGCAAGTCCATCCGAAGCTGCCAAAATCGCCGTCATTGGCCATCCCTGCTCGAGAATATGAGCAATCGTGGCCTGCCCGCTTTCAAATTCGTCGTCTGAAAGTGAGATGGTATGCGAGTGGTGGTCCAACTTCAACTCGGCCACTGCTTGTGAGTACCCTTCAAATCGGTTCTTGTGCCACGGCCGCGAAGCATCGCCGATGTACCAGATGTGTTTGTGCCCAAGTTGCGCCAGATATTGCGTCGCCTGGTAACAGCCGCCTCGGTCGTCGTACCTGACCACATTGCCGTTGCTCCCAGTGTGACTTGAAAGGCTTTCACCAAAGCCCATCAGATGGTTTCCTAACAACACATATCGCAGCCCGTAGTTCTCGAGTGCCTTCAAAATGTTCTGATGAATGGTTCCCGCGACAATGACGCAGTCCGCCAGACCCGGAGTCTGCACGACATTCGGAATCTCCAAATTCGCCGGTGCGGCGTTAGATGGATATTGGTGGCGCGCAAAAAGCAGATAGTAGCCAGACTCAGAACAATACTCTTCCAGCCCCAACAGCAGCAAAGATTGCGCCGAACTCAAGCCGAAGTCGTTCAGCAGAATCAGTCCGATGATACGGGACTTATTATGGACCACCGTTCGAGTTCTTGCGGTCAGCCTATAACCAACTTTGAGGGCAACAGACTCAACACGCTCCCGTAGTTCATCATCAACATCGTCATGCCGGTTCAGAACACGCGAAACCGTGCCGATTGAAACACTCGCCAAGCGCGCAATGTCTTTCATCGTCGGTGTTGAGGAAGTGCGCGACATTCTATTGCTGCGTCAAGCTGTCCTGATTCTGTCGAAGTTGCTCAATCGGAATAGACCGTCGCTCCCGCATTGATCTGTAGCCCGCTTCAATGATCGCCATTGTCTTCAAATTATCGACGCCGTTCGTCGCAGGCTGTGATCCAGTGCAAACAGCGTGCATCAATTCAGCCATCGGTCCCTGAAAGGCGTCAGGAAACCAAACCTCATTCCAACGTGGCGTAAACCACACGTTCGGCTCTAACGTAGTCGTGAAGGTCAGCGTGCTCGGCGAATGATTGGGATACTCCGGCCAGCCAATTGTCCCTTCCGCTACGCCCTCCGTCCCTTCTACGCGCCACTTGATGTAGGGTTTCAGGTCATCCCGGCCGCTTCGCGGTCCAGTCCACACGTCATCCCACGCGCTTGCCCGCATTCCGTTGGTGTACTCGAGGATGTATAGGCAGATCCCGTCCTCATGAGGGAAATTTGTCCGCGGATCCCGCCGCGCGCTGACATAAATGCTCTCGGGTTCGCCAAACAAATAGCGAAACGAATCGATATGGTGAACGCTGACGTTCAACAACGTAAGGCGAGCATAATCACGCAACCAGCTCTGCCAATGCGGAACAGCACGCATTTCGATAGTCGCTAGAACGGGTGATCCCAAATATCCGCGATCTAAGATCGTTTTTAGCGCCCGTATCGACTGGTCGTGCCGCATATTCTGGTTTACCGCGAGCGGCATGCCGGCTTCCGCGCACAATTCGACGATTTTGGCAGCGTCCTCATAATTCACAGCAAGAGGTTTCTGGGCCAAAATCCCCTTCAAATACTTCCCATGTTCCAGAGCTTGTACAACAATCTCGAGCTGCAGGTGCGGCGGCACGGCGATGTCCAGCAGCTGAACTTCCGGATTCCGCAACATTTCGGGGAGCGTGTCGTAGTACTTCGGAATTCGCCTCAACTCTGCGACTTCCCGCGCTATCTCTGGCGTCCTAGACGTAATAGCGACAACATTGAAGCCCGCGTCCGCATAAGCTTTCAATTGCACGTCGCGCATGATGAATCCAGCGCCCACCGCGCCTATCCCGAGATCAATGCGGGTAGGTTTGGGCGTCGAATGTTGGAGATCAAGATCTAAATGCAATGGTGCTCCGTTAATGAACTTTGCACTAAAATTTCATGATGTCAATTGAAAATTTATGATACGATCTTCCTCAGCCGAGAACAATTCATGAAGCTTGGGCTCATCAATTCCGCTTGGTTAGGTACCTCCATCGGTACCGCCCAGGGCATTCACCTCACCAAAGAGATCGGGTTCGATTCGATCGACATCTTCGCCGATCCTCTCGATACCTCGCCCCAAGAGCTTCGCACGATTCAGGAGACGTGCTCGGCGTCCGCTCTCCCTGTGACCTCGACGGTGTGCTGTGCTTTGGGCATTGCAGACTTCAACCCTCCTGTCCGTCGCTTTCACATTGATCGCGCCAAGCGTTACCTCGACCTTTGTTATGGGCTGCGAGGAAAAAACCTCCTGCTTGTTGTAGGCGAATACATCTGGAATCAAGAAGTGATTACTCCCGCCGACCAATGGAAGTGGGCCGCCGAGGGCGTCCGAGAAGTTGGTGTCTACGCCGACCAGCTTGGTCTCGAAGTCGCTCTTGAGATAGAACCGTTCGCGCTCTCGATCGTCAACACTGTCGAAAAAATGGACAAGTTTCTCGCCGACGTCGGGCAGTCTGACGTAAAAGCGAACATCGACATCTCGCATCTGGCGCTGGCCCACGACCCAGCCGAAACCATAGCCAAGCTAGCCGGCCGCATCGCCCACGTCCACATTTCTGACTGCGATGGAAAGAAGCACGGCGACCTGCCGCCCGGCCGCGGTGTCGTCGATTTCCCGCCCTATCTAAAGGCGCTCGCTAACGCCGGTTTCGATGGCGTGATCAGCATTGAGCTTGAGTATTCACCCGAGCCCGGCAAAATCGTCGATTGGGTTCGCGAAGCGTATCAGTCAACAAGTAATTTGATGAACGCACTTGCAATTCGAAGTTAAGGAGAACCTATGGCATCCGGCCCGCTCAGTAAAGAAGTTTTAGCCGAATACGAAAAGAATGGCTTCGTGATCGCACGCGGCATGTTCAACAAAGAAGAGATCGATCTGTTGCGCCGTGCTTCGAAGGAAGACCGGCAACTCGACCAGCACTCGTTCGGCAAAGGTGACGGCGAAGGTGGCAGCATCCGGCTCTCGCTGTGGAATCATCCTGGCGACACAATCTACGGCATGTTCGCTCGTTGCGAGACTGTCGTCAACACAGCCGAGATGCTCCTGGAGGGCGAGGTTTACCACTATCACTCCAAGATGATCATGAAGGACGCCAAAGTAGGCGGAGCATGGGCGTGGCATCAGGATTATGGGTATTGGTATCAAAACGGAGTGCTGTTTCCGCTGCTGACCAGCGCCTTCATTGCTGTCGATCGGGCTACGAAGGAGAACGGCTGCATGCAGGTACTGAGCGGTTCACATCACCTCGGTCGTATTGACCACATTCTGACCGGCGATCAAGCTGGCGCGGACCTCGAACGAGTGCACGAAGCAGAGAAGAAGCTCGAACTCGTCTACGTCGAAATGGAGCCGGGCGACGTCCTCTTTTTCCACGCTAATCTTCTTCACAGGTCCGATCAGAACCGTTCCGAGAACCCTCGCTGGGCCATGATTTGTTGCTATAACGCGGCGCGGAACGATCCCTACAAAGAAGCTCACCATCCCCGCTACACGCCACTGCACAAGGTTCCAGATTCGGCCATTCTCCAAGCTGGTATGAAGCGCTTCAGTGAGGAAGATGACAGCGCTTGGCTGGATGCAAACAAGGACGAGAGTGCCCGCAGCCTTGCCGGTTCGGGAGTAGCGTCGACTTAATGAACGCTCAGGGGCAGCTGCGCTGCTTCATGAATCTGATGGCCTTGCAGTCTCTGCCCCCGGACTCGACTGGCCCAAAAGGCACTTTTCGCGAGCGCCTGGATCTGGTTCGCAAAGCCGGTTTCCATGGCGTTCAGTTTGCCGAGCCCGCGACAGAGAACGAGTTGTCTATCTGCCGCGAGCTTGGCTTTGGCATTGCTGCCAGCGGTCGCGTGAACGACCCGGCCGATGCCGCAACTCTCGCCGAGCAGGTAGCCGCCAACGGTTTTGAATGCGCAACGCTCCACGTCGGTTGGGGACTCGAAGACGACGCCCAAGCTTTCCAACTCATCGAGAGCATTCTCGAAGCTAGTACCCGATGGAGCATTCCGCTCTATGTCGAAACTCACCGCGCCACCATCTTTCAGGACATGTGGCGCACCGTCCAGTTCGTGCGACGGTTTCCAGAACTCCGTTTTAACGGCGACTTCTCCCACTGGTATGCCGGACAAGAGATGGTCTATGGTAGCTTCGAAAAAAAGTTCGAGTTCATCCAGCCTGTCATCGACCGTGTGCGCTTCATCCATGGCCGAATCGCCAATCCTGGATGCATTCAGGTTGCGGTCGATGCAGACGCCGTTGACCTGCCTTACGTCAATCATTTCAAGCAACTCTGGACGGCTTGCTTTCGTGCCTTTCTCCGAAATTTAAAATCAGACGACTCGATTTGTTTCACCCCTGAGCTGCTCGCCCCCAATATCTACTACGCTCGAACCTTCCAGCAGCTCGGCAAACGGGTTGAAGAGAGCGACCGGTGGCAACAGTCACTCCTTCTTAAGCGAGTGGCTGAACAATGTTTTGTATGCGCGCAATCTTCCTGATCTTCATCCCCCTCCTGCTGCTCGCTCAGGATCCAGACGACGTTAGCCCGAAAGCAGTCGAGTCAGCCAACGTAAAAGCGGGTCGAGCTCAGTTCGCCCAAGTCTGCGGATTCTGCCACGGGCGTGATGCGCGTGGCGGCGCAAGCGGTCCCGACCTGATCCGCTCGTCCCTCGTCAGTCACGATGTCGGCGGCAATCTAATCGGGCCCGTTGTCCACAATGGCCGTCCTGATAAGGGCATGCCGCCTTTTCAGCTTTCCGATGCCGAGATCCGCAACATAGCCGAGTTTCTTCATGACCAGGCCAACATCGCCGGTTCCGTCGCGAGAAAAATTCCCTCAGACTATCCGCTTGAAAAGTTGTTGGTCGGCAATGTTGCAGCTGGCCGAACATACTTTGATGGGGAAGGGAACTGTCGGTCATGCCATTCCACAACCGGTGACTTGGCACACCTCGCGACTAAGTACAAGCCTTTCGACCTCCAAACGAGAATCGCCTTTCCCTCTGGTGCCAAACCGGTTCTGACCGTTACTGATCCTGCTGGCAAGACCTTCAACGGCGATCAAGTGTACGCGGACGAATTTCTCGTTGCGCTTCGGGACAAAGTCGGTTGGGTCCACACCTGGAAGCGAAACCTGGTCCAGGTGAAGGTTAACGATCCCCTGGCAGCGCACGAGCATCTCCTCAAGAGCTACACCGACGCAAACCTCCACGACCTCTTCGCGTATCTCGAGACTCTTAAATGATCAGATTCTCAGTGGCTTTTCTGTGCGCCGCGCTGGCGGTAAACGCACAAGGCCTAAATCCGCAATCACTTCTTCACGACTCGACGGACAGCTGGCCCACTCATAATGGCGATTACTCCGGCAAGCGTTTCAGCCCCCTACACCAGATCAATAAAACCAACGTTGGAATGTTGACTATGGCTTGGGCCTTCCAAACGGACGTAAACACTGGGCCGGGCCTGAAATCCACGCCGCTGCTCGTTGACGGAACTCTCTATTTCACGGAACCCGACGACGTCTGGTCTGTCGACGCACGTTCAGGGCAGCAAAATTGGCACTATCACTACCGCACCAATGAGGGTCTACATATCGGCCAGCGCGGCTTGGGCATGTACAAGGGCCGCCTCTACTTCGAAACGCCCGACGCCCATCTGCTCTGTCTTGATGCCCGCTCGGGCGAGGTCCAGTGGGATAAAGAGCTAGCTGACGTCAAGCTCGGTTACTGGGCGACAATGGCGCCGCTCGTGATTCGCGATCACGTCCTCGTCGGTGTCTCTGGCGACTTCAACGATCTCCACGGCTTCATTGAATCCTTCGATCCGGAAACGGGAAGCGTTCAATGGAAGTGGGACTCGCTTCCCAAGCCTGGCCAGCCCGGCTCCGAAACTTGGCCCGCCAACAGCGACGCCATTCAGCACGGCGGCGGCATGACCTGGGTCACCGGCACGTACGATCCCACCTTGAATCTGGTCTACTGGGGCACCGCGAATCCGAACCCAGTGCTCGACGGCTCCGTTCGGCCGGGCGACAATCTTTACACTTGTTCCATCGTCGCGCTCAACCCAGATACCGGCAAATTGGCGTGGTACTTTCAGCCTTCGCCTCACGATGTCCACGACTGGGACGCGGTGCAAACACCTATCGTCTTCGACGGCGACTTTCACGGTGAGCAACGTAAGCTCCTGCTTCAGGCATCCCGCAACGGCTACTTGTTCGTCTTAGATCGCACAAACGGCAAGCCTCTCCTCTCCGCTCCTTACGAAGCCATGAATTGGAGCGCCGGTGTAGATGCAAACGGCCGTCCTATTAGCAAGACCGACAAGTATCCGACCGCAGCCGGAACCCTCGTCGAACCCGATGCCATCGGTGCAACCAACTGGATGTCGCCTAGCTTTGACCCCAACAACGGTCTGCTCTACGTAGATACTCATCAGTCATTCAGCCTCTACTACGCTTTCTCAACGGGCAAGCCCGAAGGCTTCGGTGGCCGTGATCTCACCGTCTGGTCCCACTGCTTACTACGCGCCATCGATTATCAAACAGGCAAGAGCCGCTGGACCCACGACCTCGGTGACGGTTGGGACTGGTCAGGCGTCCTCAGCACCGCAGGCGACCTTGTCTTTTCCGCCGACGTTCACGGCAACGTGCTCGCTCTCGACGCTGCTACCGGCAAAACTCTTTGGCACGTCTACGGCGGTGGCGCAGCCCAAGGCCCGCCCATCACTTACGAGCTTGATGGCCGCCAATACATCGTTTTCGGAGCCCACGGCGTCCTTTACGCCTTCGCCTTACCTGAAGCCCTCGCTCCTGTTCCGACGCACTAGTCTCGATCGCCGCGACCGCTCACATGATCGATGGCCTATGATTTGTTGATCGATCATCTCGCGGTAATCTTCAATCGCCGACACCATCCTTTCCGAACTCTCCGCCCCACTCAGCGACAATCTTCTTGTACGGGTATCCATGTCTAGCGTTGCCTCTTGTCGCGTCCACGTTGCGAGACTCTTTCTTGTCTTCTGCTCAGCAACCATTCACGTCGCCTCCGCTGCGAGCGACTTAACTGAGTTGAAGCAGCACTTCCTGCAACCACCCACAGATGCCCGCCCGATCATGCGCTGGTGGTGGTTCGGTTCAGCCGTCACTAAGCCCGAGCTTGAACGCGAACTTCAAGTCATGAAGGACGCTGGAATCGGCGGTGTCGAGATCCAGCCTGTCTATCCACTTGTCCTCGACGATCCATCGCGAGAGCTCAGCAATTTGCCATATCTCTCCGATGGCTTTCTTGATGCCGTACATTTTGCTTCTGAAAAAGCCCGCTCACTGGACATGCGGGTCAGCATCACTCTCGGCAGCGGCTGGCCCTATGGTGGTCCAAAAACTCCTGTTACGGAAGCTGCCGGACATCTCAGAGTCGACCGCATCCTGGTCCGTTCGGGCGATCACTCAGTCCCAATGCCGTCCCTCACCGAAGGCGAGACTCTCATTGCGACCTTTATTTCCCGTGGTGATGCACGTCGGACAGATCCCGCCACTACACAGCGCATCACGACGACCGCCGGACCCCGGCTGCAACTTCCGTCCGGTACACCCAATGTCAGTCAGGTGCTCTTTTTCATCGCCAGTCGAACCGGACAAACTGTCAAGCGCGCCGCCATCGGAGCGGAAGGTTTCGTGATCGACCACTATGACTCAGCCGCCATCAACCGGCATCTGCAAACCGTAGCCGAACCCCTAATAAAAGCGTTCGGAGATCATCCACCTTACTCAGTATTCAGTGACAGTCTCGAAGTCTTCTCCACCGATTGGACGGCTAACTTGCCCGAAGAATTCAAACGACGTCGGGGGTACGATCTCATTCCTCTACTGCCAGCCCTGACAGGAGACTTCGGCGATTCGACCGCGGCCATCCGTCATGACTGGGGTCTGACACTGACCGAACTTGCCGAAGAGCACTATCTCACGCCACTTCGCGATTGGGCTCACACCCACCACACTCTGTTCCGCTCGCAAACCTACGGCGAGCCACCGGTCATGCTTTCCAGCAACGCCATCCCCGATCTGGCCGAAGGCGAGGGCTGGTCATGGCGGCATTTTTCAAACACCCGCTGGGCGTCTTCCGCAAATCATCTCTACGGACGGCCTGTCACTTCCTCCGAAACTTGGACATGGTTGCACTCGCCTTCCTTCGCTGCAACGCCACTCGATCTAAAAGCCGAAGCAGACCTCCACTTTCTGCAAGGCATCAATCAAATCGTGGGCCACGGTTGGCCGTACAGTCCAGCTCAGGCTGGTGAACCAGGCTGGCGCTTCTACGCGGCGGCCGCCCTCAACGAACACAATCCGTGGTTCTCTGTCATGCCTAGCTTGATGCTCCATCTCCAGCGCATCAGCTGGGTTCTCCGCCAGGGATCTCCTGCCAACGATATTGCTATTTACATCCCAACTGATGACGCCCTCTCTCGATTTACAAACGGCAAGGCTTCCGTCGACCGCCAACTCGACTCCCTCATCGGCCCTGACCTGATCGGCCGAATTCTCAACGCCGGCTACAACTTCGATTTCATCGACGATAGAGCTCTGGCCAACCTCGATAAGCTCTCCTATAAAGTCATCCTCTTGCCTGGCGTAGAGCGCATACCCCTTCAAACACTCTCGCTTCTGCAAGCATGGGTTAATAAAAGTGGTGCAGTCGTTGCCACCCGCCGTCTACCCTCCCTATCACCCGGTTATCAGGACTCTAAAGCCCAGACCGAAGCCGTCAAGAACAGCGTCCACACTCTACTCGAATCCTCAAACCCTCGCGCCCGCTTCATTTCAGACGAGCGACTGTTGATCCCCGCTTTAGCCGCCATCATTCCGCCCGATCTTTATGTCACGCCCGCCTCCAGCGGGACTTCGGCCTTGCCCATAACGGGCTTTGGCTTCATTCATCGGCATCTTCCAAGTGCCGACATCTACTATGTGGTGAACACAACGAACAAACCTCTGGTCGCCCGCGCAAACTTCCGCATCAAAGGAGTGAATGCCGAGCTTTGGGATTCAATGGACGGGCACATCACTCCTGTTCGAATGCAAGCCAGTCCCTCATCCACCGCCGCCGACCTCGACCTGCAACCCTACGAGTCTCAATTGTTGGTTTTCACGCCCGGCACTTCCAATCCACCCGCACCAGCGACTCCCAAGTCCAGCCCGGAAGCTCCAACTCTTGAATCCAGAGACCTTGAACCCAGTTGGAATGTGACATTTGCCGGCCTTCAAAACAACCTCCATTTCGATCAACTCCATTCGTGGACCGACGACGACGCCACCCGCTTCTATTCGGGGACTGCAACCTACACCCAAACTTTGCAGCTCGACTCAGCATTCCTGGCGCCCGGACGCCTCGTCCACATCGACTTTGGGCCCGGAACTCCACTCGATTCTTCTCTGCTCCGCAGCCCCGGCATGCGAGCGCTGCTCGACAGCCCCGTGCGCGACTCTGCTTCCATCTCGATCAACGGCCAGCACGCTGGCTTCGTCTGGCATCCGCCGTATAAACTAGACGTAACGAAGCTCCTGCGCATTGGCTCAAATAAAATCAAAATAGACGTATCAAACACTGCGATTAACGCGCTTGCCGGGCGGTCAGCGCCAAGTTATCGGCTTCTCAACCTCCGCTATGGCGAGCGTTTCACGCCTCAGGATATGGATAACCTAAAGCCGTTGCCGTCCGGAATTCTGGGCACTGTTCGCCTGATCGCTGAACATCCGCTCAATGAGTCTACCCAGTAAGTCTGCTCAATGAAATTCGTCTTTCTCTTCTGTCTCATTAGTGCAAGTGCCACCTCATCCCTTGCCGATCAACAGCCCGCGTCACGCCCTCGTGTTCGCGTGGTCGATGCACACCATGTAGCCCTCCGATTTAACCCGCGACTACCTCACGATCGGCGGCCTGCGACTCAAGCCGTCGCCGGCAAACTCGTGATCACGGGGAAAGTAGACCTGACCTATCGTGTTCCCGTACCGGAATTTGTCGAGGCGGCCCAACCAGATTTGGTTGTCCTGATCGCGCAGTTTCAACCCGTCGAGAATGTGCATTTGACAATCGGCGGCATCGACGCAGCCATCACTCCTTTCGATGCCTCGAGCGCTGCCCATTTCTCGGCTCAAACACACTCCATGCCGGAACTCGCCCTCCACATCGAGTCCCAAAATGGCTTGACGATCTTCGCCGAAGATGCCGGCCCTGATCACTTCGATCCGGAACTGCTCATTCGCACGAAAGACCCATTGGCAAAGCCACCCGGCTGGTCTACAGAAGAGCAAAGTGGAACCCCGCTTCCTCCCATAAAGCCTCTTCTCGATTACGCGATTCGCGATACTTCGGTCGCCCTCGGACCTGATGGAATCTATTACTTAACTGGTACAACAGGGTCGCCGGACATCAATGCGGTCACATCCGACGTGCAGGTTTGGAAGTCTCCTGATCTGGTGAAATGGTCTCCTGTCGTCGATCGGCCGCGGCTTCGGTCCATCGTTTGGAATGTCGATCGCGATGGCACTTGGCAGAAGCAGATTGGACAGCGCGATGGTGCACCATTCCGCCCAGTCTGGGGGCCTGAAATTCACTATTTGAAAAACACGTTCTGGATGACCTACAGCGTCCCCAATCTCGGCGTCGGTCTTCTTAAAAGCACGACCGGCAAAGCGGAAGGCCCATACGTCAGTATTTTGAAACCCGACCAACCGCTTGCTAATGGCATCGATGCATCCCTCTTTCAAGATGACGATGGAGCTGTCTACTTTCTCTATGGCGGTGGCCGAATCGCGCGCATGAAGGACGACATGAGCGGCCTTGCGGAAGATTTCCATAACATCACTCCCTCTAATGCCCCCTATGTCGGATTCGAAGGCGTGTCGATGTTTAAGGCAAACGGTCGCTACTACCTCGCCGCAGCAGATTTTGCTTTCGGTGACTATAACTCCTATGTAGCGAGTGCGGACAAAGTCTACGGACCTTACGGAGACCGTTATCTCGCAGTCCCGCACGCCGGCCACGACACCTTCTTCCAGGACAAAACAGGCCAGTGGTGGAGCACCTTCTTCGGCAACGACCCCCGCGCTCCCATCCACGACCGCCCCGGCCTCTTAAAGGTAAAGTTCGACCAGCACGGCCGCATCCATCCCCTCGAGTGATCGCCCTACTTGAACGGCTTAATCAGTGGCGCATCTTCTCGATGAGGCTTTCATCGCGAACGAAAAAGTAAATCTCGTTTGCCGTGGCCGTTCTCGTTAACGCCCCACACCGGTTCGGACCAGTCACTCCCGAAGTTCGTGTAAGTGACCGCTGTCACAAGTTCAAAGCATTTGCCCTTGTCCCAACCCCAATATTCGTCGGACTCACTGCCGTGACTCATCGCGGCACCTCTGTCCAGCGTATGGCGAAATTTGATCCCGTCGATCACTTGCGTAGGCCGTGAGTGATCCACCCGATGCTCAGCATTTGCATCTTCCGACATCACAGTCCGCCGGGATCCATACAAGCCTTTTCTGTGGTCGCACCTGAAAGTATGACCTCGACGGAGGCTGAACCGAAAGTGGTACCCACATAGCGCCTTGGCGGATACTCGAAGCACACTGCAGATTCAGCATGACAAACCGGGATATACGACTTAGAGATTTTGTCGGCTCCGGTTCTCGCGCGGTAATCCCGCGGCACACTCAACTGAAACGATCGACTAAAATCGACATACTCACCCCCAGACCACAAGGCACCGTTAGTAACGAGAAGGAATATCAGCTTGCGCATGAGGAATCACTAAACAACAAGCCTTTTAGGCCAGTATAAATATTCCGGCGAACTTTTTCGGATGGCGGGTCATCTTTCTTCGGAGCGCTGGTTTGCTGAAATGGCACGCGCATTTTTGAGCAGATCAACCCTTCCAGTGCGCGGCAATCTCCTCGAGCGAACGGTTCTTGGTCTCGGGAACGAAATAGATCGTAAACACCGCCTGCGTCATCGCCGCCGCTGCCAAAACGCTAAAGGTCAAGGCTTTGCCCACCTGGTTGAAGGCGAACGGAAATAGCAGGACGACAACGGCATTGGCGACCCACTGTGTGAGAACAGGAACCGTCATGGCGGTCCCACGAATGTGGTTGGGAAAGATCTCCGGTACGAGAGTCCAGAAGACCGGTCCGATGCAGGAAGCGAAACAGGCAAGATACACAAGAATCAGCACGAGCACGGCGGATCCGCTGAACAAATCCAAGTAGCACATGACAGCAAGCCCAATAAGCGCGCTCATCATGCCAAGCGAGCCAGCGATATAGAGTGGACGGCGGCCGAATCGATCAATCATCCAGAAGGACGCAAGGGTAAAGACGAAGTTGGTCGCGCCGACGATCAAAGTCGAGAACAGGGCAGCGTCGATCTTCCACCCCGCGGCTGTGAAGATCGCTGGCGCGTAGTCGATGATCGTGTTGATTCCAGAAATGTGGATGAGGATCGCGAGACAGAAGCCCACTACTAACGCAGGCCGTAGGTGTGGGTCCAGCAGATCGCGCCAGCGGCCCTGTGTATGTGCGAGGCTGGCCTGGATTTCAGCCAATTCGGCTTCCGCATGCTGACGACCGATAAGGCGCGTCAGCAGTTGCATGGCCTCGGGCGCTCTGCGGGCAAGCGCAAGAAATCGCGGCGTCTCCGGAGCGGAAAGCAGGAGAAAAAAGAAGAGTGCTGACGGAACAGTGCCGGTCAGGAACATCAACCGCCAATTCGAATGGCCTGCATTGCGCAACAGGTAGTTGATGGCGTAAGAAGCGAGGATACCAACGATGATGGAAAACTGATACAGCGCACCTAAGCGGCCGCGAAGATTGGACGGAGCAATCTCGGCGATGTACAGCGGGGATATCACCGAGACCCCACCCACAGCAATCCCTCCTAGAAAACGGGCGATCAGAAACGTGCTGAAATTGGGCGCCGCACCGGTGGCGATCGAAGTGATGGCAAACGCCAGAGCAACCCACAGCAAAAGCCTGCGGCGTCCGAGCAAATCGGTAACCCGCCCCGCCACTGCAGATCCAATCACGCAGCCAAACAGGAGCGAACTAAACGCAATGCCTAGGCTCCAATCGCCGAGATGGAAATCCGCCTTTAGAAACGGGCCGGCACCAGTAATGATGGCAATGTCAAAGCCGAAGAGCAAACCGCCCAAGGACGCGGTGGCCGCTATGCGCAGCAAGTATCCGAGATCAAGTGAGAGTGAGGTTTCAGCCAGCCTTGCCCGCATCATGTTATGCACATGGTATAGGCTGCACAGTGATGAAACTGAGAGGATCTTCCGGAATGCGCTTACGCGTGAGCTTGTGCCTACTTGCGATGGGTGCTGTGTATCACGCGACGGCGGCAGAGGCGTTCGTGCGGACTCTGCAGGCGGGAAAGAGTTGGGAAATCGGAAATGATCACGTGATCCGCCGGATCCAGTTCGATGCGCAGGGGCTACATACAGATTCGCTGAAACTCCTAGCCACGGGCACGGAATATATCCACGAGCAGGCCACAGAATTTAGCTTTCACGCGGGTAGCCGAGACATCTCCGGGAACTCCGGCTGGATCCTAACCTCCGCGGAGCAAGCGGCCATCCCAGGGGGGCGTTCGCTGGTCATCCAGCTGCAAGATAAGCAGAGGCAGTTTTCGGTCGCCGTTCATTACGCCGCCTATGCGAACGAGCCCGCCACTCGGCAATGGCTCACAGTAACCAACAGTTCGGACACCGCCCAGAAACTCACACATTTTGCATTCACGCGCCTCACGGCCAGTCCATGCGAGCCACATGACTGTGCGCTAACCGCCGGCTACGGAACAGTGCCGCGCGAACTGTTCATGACCGGGCGCGTGTCGGACGCAGCCATCTTCTTGCGAAACGTGAACACGGGCGAGGGCATGGCCGTGATCAATGAGGTACCCGGTTATCTAAAACGCACCGAGATGGGTGAAGGCTGGACTAATCGCTTTCTCGTCATGTACGACACCGATCTGTTTCCGTTTGAGCGAACTCTCAATCCGGGCGAATCCTTCGAATCAGCAAAAAGCTCGATCGTGCTCTTCAAAGACGGCGACGGATTTCTCGATCCGCACTGGGCCGTTCCTGGATATCTGTCGCGCGTGGTGATGCGACGCGGCACCGCCTACCGCCCGCTCTGGCTGTACAACACATGGGAGCCATTTGAGCGCACAGTCAACCAGTCCCTGGTGAACGATCTCATAGCGGTTGCCGGGCGAATGAAGTTCGACGTGTTCACGATTGACGACGGCTGGCAGCTTCGATACGGCGACAACGATGTCGATCGGAAAAACTTCCCCGCCGGTCTGGAAGCAGTGCTGCAGAACCTGAAAGCGCAGCGCTTACGGCTCGGTTTATGGGTGCCTCTCGCCGCCATAGCTGTCGATAGCAAGGACTACAAAGCGCATCCCGAGTGGGTGTGCCGGGACCAGCACGACCGGCCAAAGATTACCAACACCGCCTCTGGCCCGCAAGGTCTTATGTGCCTTGGCAGTGGATATCGCGAGCTGGCACTGAAACGGCTCTCCGATCTGATTGATGCCTACCAACTTGCCTACGTGAAAGTCGATTTGACGACTGTCTTCAACACCTATGGAGAGGAGCCAGGGTGCCATGCGCAAGGCCATCTTCATCAGTCCTGGGCGGAGTCGCTCGAGCGCATCTATGAAGGGCTCGAATACATCGGGCGTACGTTGCATCAGCGCCACCCCGACGTCATAGTCGACTACACGTTTGAGCTCTGGGGTGAAAAGCATCTCATCGACGCCGCTCTGCTAACAGACGCTGATGTCGATTGGCTCAGCAACGTGGCCGACAACGATCCGAAGCAGGTTGGACCCCGACAGGCGCGAAAATTACTCTATGACCGCAGCGCCTCGATACCCGCCGAAACCATGCTGATCGGTAATCTGCACGCGCAAGCGGAACCAATCGAAGAGCGCTTTGGTGTTGAGATTGGATCGGGCCCGGTCTTGCTCGGCGATCTACGGAAGCTGAGTGCCCAGCAGCAGGACTGGTGGGGTGAGCACGTCGCCTGGTACCGAGCTTTACGTTCCCGGGCAGCGCTGCTCGACTCATTTTTTCCGCTCGGGAATTGGCAGCAGCCCGGGAGTGGCCCCTGGGATGGCTTTGCACGGCTCAGTCGCGATGGTGACGGCCTGGTGACTCTGTTTCGAAATACCGGGTCGGAAGCGAAAGTCGTGGTGGTCGCACCGCCAGGTTCGGTTTACTCGGTGCGCTCTGTTCTGGAAAACAAAGATCTCGCCAAAGTGACTGCCGAGCAACTCAATCAAGGATGGACCGCTCAGCTCGATCAAGGGCGTGCCGTGACCATCCTCGAGTTTCACCGCTTGCACTGAGTTGTTTTCCATGTCAGCGCCGTGTTTCAGCCTCTTCTCATGGAAATAGCACAACGAAGTGCTGCGAATTGCGTCCCGTTTGTCTCTAGCCTTAATCGGGCCCGAGCGCCCGCATTTCCCGAGCATTGTTCCGGTGTCTGGTTTTCGCGCGTCTATACAATACTTGTGAGAGCACGGAAAATATGTCTGAAAGGATCAATCGCGATAACAGTCTTCAATTCCGTTTCTCGCGGCTCGGGGATGAAACGCCCGCTGTACCTGCTTCCGTACTGATCCAGACCCTTGAAGGCGCTCAACGAGCTATCTGGCTGATTGCACTTGCAAACGAAAACAAAGACGTGAAGAGCCGGGCGCGTATTCCCTCCGACATCGAACAGCGCTATCAGTTGAAGTGCGAAGTTCCGGAGGCCGGGAGCTATCTCCTTCCGACCTATGTCGAGTCGGTGCAACCGAAGCTTGCGACCATGGATCAAGTCGCTCGAGTGCTGGGCAAGTTCGAGTCCGTGGCTTTCGCCTTGAGCCAGGAAGACCGGAACAGCGTCGGAACGCTGTTACCCGACTCGGCAATTCGCAGGCGGGTAGTAGATGCCTTCCAGCTGTTGGCTCCGAAACCCGGCAGCGGCTGGCGCTTGGATCTTGCGAATCATGGGACCGTCGTCCGCCTGGAAGACAGTTGGCAAAGTTCGATTCGACGAATGTATACTCTCTCGGAAACAGAACCGGATCGTGAAACGATCAATGGCGAACTCATTGAAATTAACTTCGCCGATCGGCAGATCACGATTGTCCCCGTCGGCTCGCACCGTCGCCTTCAAATGACGTACCCGGAGGATCTCGAAGACCTCCTTCTAGAAAACCGCCGAGCCCTGATTCAAGTCACCGGCCGCGTCCTTCGCGGCGAAGACGAAGAGGTGAAGAAGATCTTCGATCTGGAATCGATTGGACCGCTTGACCTTTCCCCGCTGGAAATATCGGAAGTAGAGCACCGGGGCGTGCGCCTTCGTCTCCGAGAGCCGTTGCACCTACAACCCCGCTTAGGCGTTGAGAACCCTCACTTTGTCACTGTCGAAGAATCGCGCTTAGGCCTAGATGCTTTCGCCGGGACTGTAAGCGAACTCGTTGACGAGGTAGCCGAAAGCTTAGTCATGGGTTGGAGAAACTACGCTCAAGCTGCCGATGAGGAACTTTCCCCGAAGGCCCTCGATTTGAAGCGAAGTCTGCTCGCCTCGAAGGATGAGGTCCCGGTTGGCGGTTAGAGCGAAAAGGGATGTAGAATCCGCTCTCCTCAAAAAAGGCTTTCAGAGAGACCATGGTGATCATGTCTGGTTCATCTACTAAACCCAGGACGGAAAGAAAACTCCGATGAGAACCAAAACGAGCCATGGAACGACCAAGGATCTCGGCGACTCTCTGCTGAAGGAAATGGCTCGCCAGGTTCGCGTCTCTAAGTATCAATTCCTCGATCTGGTCGACTGCCCACTTCCACAAGGCGACTACGAGAAGCTTCTGATCGAAGGTGACTACCTGTAGCGCCAATGCTCGACCGGCGTTTGACAAGACCGGAAGATTTGACGCACAGTTTCCGGCTGGTTCTAGATCAACTATCAACACAAGATGATCTTTTTCAAAAGGCTCATGACGCATGCTGAGTACGACCTCGACGAATGCAAAAGAAGATAATATCGTTGTATCGAGCTGCTGAAACACGTGTTAGGACCACCTCACACCTGAACAATAAGAGTTGGTGGGCGTATTGAGGCTTCTGGTCCACGACTACGAAAAGCAGTTTGTCATCGTTCCCGGTGCCACGCACGCCGAAATCATCCAGCATCTTACGAAGGCGAACAATTTCTCCCCTTAGGAGATCGAGCCCGTTCTGGGAACAAAGAGCGCAGTATCAATGGTCCTCAGCGGAGAACGTCGTCTGTCAATGGCACAAATCAGCGTCTGACCGAATGGATCCCACACATCAGACCACTCGAGCCATACGAATTCGTTCGTCCTCAATTCGTTACTCGAGCTTTGGAATTCCGCAGGATCTAAGATAATCGAAAGTACCGTCGTAGAATAATCCAGGTCGAGTACCGTCTGACCTATCTCCGTTTGGAACGAAAATAATTATTCCCTGCCGCGCTCGCGTCAGTATCACTCGATAAGCATTCTTCAGGTAAATTCGCTTGAACTCATCATTAACAGACTGCCATCTCGTGCCTTTAAATGCCTGGTGGACCCACCTTCGAGAGTCGTGGTAAAAGTCTCCATCCCAACATACGCCGACCCAGTCCAGTTCAAGTCCTTGAACCGCAAACTCGCTAGCGACATCTTCCAGATAGAACGACGAACGGACATCCGCGCGATCATTGAGAAACCAGTTAGCGGGTGAGATTTCCGCTTTTATATGTATGCCGTCAGGCCGGAGGCGTTGGGCACCCGAAGACGCAACCAACCCAAAACGCTCTGTCCCACGCGCCTGGCGACGTAGCCAAACCCGCACTGCGCTAAGGTCACGAGTCAAATAAATCGGATATGCCGCTTGAATTTTTTTGTACCCAGCTCTAGCAGCTTCCGGCTCAGTGTCGAGGATGTGACCAACTACGTCCGAGAGTGTCTCAGCGCGAAAAGAGCGCATTGAAACGGCGAGATGAAGATGTTCATCCGAGTGAACTCGCGGAAGTGCTAAGAAACTCTTCACATCGGTGTGAGAGCCGTACTCCGGGAGAGAGATACGCGGTGACACGTGAACATTCCAATTGGGGAACCGAAGTCGAAGCGCACTCATCCATTCGGAAATGCCGGCTTCGCCGGTGTTGATTTCTTGGCCGCCTCCGACGAGACACACGACCGTGCACCACTCTTGATGCCGATCCATGACACTGATCAGGAACTCCGGCTCCGACATGTCGAAGTCGGCCTGTCCGCGTTTCCGTTGCATGAAGGCAGCAGCCTGCTGGCGAGTCCAAGCGCGTTGAGCTTCATCAAATACAACAACCTTCTCAAGAGGAATGTCATCGCTTTCCACGTAGTGGTCTCTAAAATGATGAATATTTTGGATAAAAGCCCGCACCTCGCGCTCGGCGGTTTTCTTGGAGACGCCCTCCCGTACTACTTTGTCGCGGGCGAGTGCCTCTCTGAGCACATCAACAAGTGGGCCGTTACCTGATAGAAAAATTGCGTGTTCGTCGCGACGCTCATTTGAGCGTTGTGTGGCTATATTCAGCCCGGCTAGAGTCTTGCCCGAGCCCGGCACGCCAGTCACGAAACATATAGCCTTTGTGCGGTTCTGGCGAGCTCGGTCTATAGCCGCGCCGACGCTTGCACTTGTTTCCCGAAGATTCTCTTCACCCGCACCCGATCGCGAAATGTCGGTGACACTGTGGGTGCGATACAGAAACTGAGCGGCCTCAACGATAGTCGGTGTTGGCTTGTAGCCTTTGGCCATCCACTCTCTAATGTCTAAGCTCGGGAAAGCTCCCGCGGTGCAAATCTGGTCGATCAATCCGCCTAAGGCAGCCGCGTTCGTGCCTATAGGTGAAGCTACAAGATCGTGGGCAAAAACGAGATCGCGGATCGGCTGAGAGTTAGCATGAGTGGAGACCAACAGCGGAACGATCGGTACAGTGTGACTGCCTTCATGAAAGTTCTTGAGATCAAGGGCATAGTCTTCAACTTGCTCAAATGCACTAAGTAGGTGCTCGCCTGCTCCTGTCTTAAACTCAATAACGAAAACAATGTTTTCCGATACGAGCACGGCGTCGGCACGCTTGCCCATCCTCGGAATGTAGAGTTCCAGGAATAGCCTTCCGCTCGATCGGCTAGACAGCGCCGTCTTGAGGACCGAGAGTTGCTCTAGCCAAGCCCATCGCTGCTGCTCTTCCAGTGCATGATGGTGCTCGGTCGTTAGAACACCAAGGATGCGCTCAGTATTGGCGTTTAGAAAGAAAGGTACTTCTGCGTTGTAATAAGCCTTAATCGGCATCCAGTTCCCTAGTGTGCGCTCTTCAGCGTACGTTCCAAATAGGAATCGATGTCGCCCCCGTATTTTGTTCAGAGGGACCGCTTGCACAGTTGAGGACCTCATTGCGCACTCGTACCGGCTCACAGATTGAACAACGGGCCTGAGTGGATAACCAGGACCGTTACATAAAGTAAGATACGCGCTGCCTGGACCATTACGTTCTCCCCGGAGCAGTCTCGGCCAAAATCCCCCCTTTTCCACCCCCACCCCAAATGTTCAGTCACAAGCCTCAACCTCAATAAAAACCGGCTTTTTAGCTTTTTTCTCTTGA
Organism: Bryobacteraceae bacterium; assembly: GCA_965214005.1. Lineage (GTDB taxonomy): Bacteria > Acidobacteriota > Terriglobia > Bryobacterales > Bryobacteraceae > Bog-105. The sequence goes on along the minus strand of CBDCAQ010000014.1, from coordinate 3,557,425 downwards.
CACCTGTTGTAGGCTCTCCTTGGGGAGTCTCAGGTCTCCTTCCGCCACCGGCGTCATTCCGGTGGCTTTGTTATTCTCAGCAGCCACCGTTCCGGGGTGGCTTTTTCATTTACCAGGAGAGATCAACCGATGTCCACACTCGCGCAAGTCACTGCAAATCAGCAGAACGCCCAGCACTCCACCGGTCCCCGTACCGAGGAGGGAAAAGCGGCCGCGTCCCGCAATCGTTTCGTTCACGGCCTCTGCGGCGGATCGTTCAAAATCCTCCCCGGCGAAAGCGAAGACGAGTTCGAAAAGTTAGAAGCCGCCTTCACAGCCGAGCATCGCCCTCAGACCATCACCGAAACTCTGCTCGTCAGAACTCTGACCGAAGCCTGGTGGCTTCGCAACCGCGCCCAAGTCTTCCAGGATTTCTGCCTCGGCGAACTCGGAGCCATTGACTCACAAGAACTCCCTCTCTACATCCGCTACCAGGCCCACCACGACCGCGTCTTTCATCGCACCCTCAACGAGATCCTTAAGATGCGCGCTGCTCGCGAGAAATCCGCATCGCTAGAAATCATCGAGATTCGAAAGCTTGAACTGACTTCTCTCAACATCCACTCCGCCCGTCTCAAGGTCAAATTGCAACAAGCGAAGCTCGACAAGATCCAGTCCAGGCCGACCGCCCCACCCGAAATTGGGTTCGTTCCGCAGCCTGCCGCACCACCGCCGACGATCCTCGACCCTCTCGCAACTGCGGCCTAAATTCTTATGTTTTGAGACACGCCACCGCGTGTTTTTGGCCTTAAAACGAAGCTCTTTGACAACCGAATGTTTCATGGCTGAACACCCGCACTCTAACTGCGTCCGCTCTCACGACGCTTTCACGCGTTTCATCATCTGGACCGTGACTAGTCCCATCCCGACAACTGCCGCCACCAACAGCAGCGTCAATAATTGCGAATGCCCGCCGCCCCCGGACGTCGGCGCACGATACTCAGAATTGGCTTCGTATCGTCCCAGTGAAGCCGAGGCATCCCTCTCTCTATCACTGTCGTCAACACTCCTGATCGACGTAATGTCATAGCTGGGCGACCTCGCATTGGCATTGCCAAGATAGAGCCAGTAAGCGCCCGCCGTCGCCGAGGAAAAATGAACCAGCCTTCGATCGGCAATCATCGTGACCTTTCCAATCTCAATCGGTGGGCTGTCCCCGTTACTCACCCCCAGCCGCGCATACCGATTCCAAGACGTCGGTATCCGAATTGAGAGGTCCTGGTCTGATCCGTTTCTGCTGATGACTTTCTGGCCGGCATAGGTCCACTCCTTGCCATCGTTCCCGGTCAAAACCTCCACTCGACGTGAGAAGATTCCGGGCCTCACCGTCAGCTCCAATTCGTCAAACGGCAGCCCCGCGAAGCCTGCGTCGATTGTCGCTAGTGTGCGCTGCCCCTTCTCGTCTTGTTCAACTGCGGGAGCCGCTGTGGCCAGTCTGTCTCGAATGCCCGGAATGGGTTTTGAATAAGTCAGCATGGCCGATTGAAGATAAGACGGCTCACTCCACCCCGGCACCGTAAGCCGCACATATCGTCTCGTCGATTCCGGATACTCCACCGTGAAGTCAGATACCTGCCGATCAGCTCTTGTCACATCCACGATCACGGCATCCGCTCGAACCATATCCCAAGCCCGGCGGTCATCGCTCGTCTCAATCCGTACCGATTCGCGAAAGTTCTGCTGCAGTGTGACGATCGTTAACCGGTTGTGCCGTTGCGGCGAGCCATGACTCAGGTCTCCCAGATCAAGAACCGCGTGTAAGCCGACACCCGGTGTCACAGCCTTATCCAACAACTTGGGTTGCAGGTCAATCGTCTGCTGCGATCCCGATAAGGATTCAATCCAGTACGACACCTCTTTGCCATCGTTGATGATGCGGACATCTCGCAACTCCGCCTTTGAGTTTCGATAGATCTCCGGAGTCACGACAAACGCCGAGACTGCCCTCTTGCTCTCGACCTGAATCGCTATCCGAGTCTGCCAGTTTCGGGCATCGAAGTCCGCCCGCAACAAGCCCGCTGCAATGGCAAAGCTAAGAACCAGCTTCGTCATCTTTGAGCCAGCCCTCCACAATCCTTCGAAAGCGTGAGTAGAGGAATGATGTGCTGATCAGCAAAAGGCCAAGCACCACGAAAGCCGAGATGCGATACACGCGATCCAATTGCCATACATCAAATAGGTACAACTTCACAATTACGATTCCCATCAACACCAGTCCGGCCACCCGATTGATCACTGTCCTTCTCCAGACACCAATGCCCACCAGCGCCAATGCGTAAGCGGCGAATAGAATCGAGAGACCCACAGTTTCCACGCTCAAGACTTCGTTCGTCGGCGTTAACCGTTCAGCCCATCCAATGACTTCAAGGCTCAACCCGGCCAGCAGCACGATCAGTCCGGCAATGTACTCGCCTAGCGCGATCTCGCGGGCCATTCTGACAGCCCACTTCGCAGCCAAAATCAGACAAACAGCCGCAACAAAAAAGGTCAGGAAACGCGCATTGAACAGCAATCCATACGCGCCCGAGCTCGTGTACATCTCCGCATCAAACACCAACAACCGAATCGAAACAAACCCGAAAACTACGACTGCGCCCAACATCGCTCGACGACTCTGTAACCGCGAGCCGATCCACGTAAGCGCTGCCGCCTCAATCGCCCACGAGAGCGTTACCGTGTAGCCTGTGAACTGCACCGGAATTGCCAGTGTCAAGAAACTGAGCGCCGTACCCAACGCCAACATCACTGGTTCCGTCGACTGCCCGGAGCTTTGATATTTCCGATACAGCTGCATCCCGAAACTCAGGTATGTACCCGCTACCGCCACCGCCAACAAACCAAGATAAGCGTGATATTGCAGATGCAGCAGCTCATAGGCAGCACCGAAATACGCGACTCCGTTGAGAACCAGTACCACTAAGCTCTGCGGGTCCGCAGCTTCTTTAGTTGTGTTAAAGCGGCGCACCGACCAGAGATGGAAGAGCAGAAAGACAGCTGTAATTCCTGCGAAAATCGATAGCGAAGCGTGGCCGTAATTGTTATGCCATAACGCGTATGACAACCAAAATGATCCAACTGTAACCGGCAGCGCGAGCCGTTCAGCCCGCAGTTGAACCTTCGCTAACCCTCCCGCTATAACAGCCAGCTCGAGCGCAAGATAAGCGCCGATGTTCCCCTGCCAGACGATCGCCAGGGCCACTGCAGTCAGCAACTGCGCCACCAAAGAGAAAGCTCGAACAGAAGCAAACCAGTACAACGCATAGTAGGCAAGGATCGCTACCGTCCCGACAAAACGCTCACTTGGTGGAACGCTGAAAACCCAAGCTCCGTAATACACGACCGTGGCCGTGAAGCCGAGAAGTTCCAGCGCTTGCCAGCTTTGTCGTTTTCGAGCCAGAAGCATCGCACCGATATCCAGAATAAGAACGTAGCTGAACAAGAACCAAGGCCGCCGTTCCCCAGTGCTCAGCAAGATCGGAGTCAGATAACCGCCTGCAAGTCCCAAAGCAGCGACTGCGCTCGAGTTGTAGCGTAGGGCCAAGGCCACCGTCATTCCCGTCGCCACAAACATCAGTACGAAGGCCAGAGCTTGAGGAATCAGGTGATAGAAGTCGTAGGCCGCATAGAAGGACAGATAGAGGATCGCGACACCCGCGCCTGTGACGCCTTGCGCGAAGATCTCCTGGCCTTTGCGCCACAGCCAATCCGCCACACCCAGGGCTGCAAAACCCGCCAGCACACCCAAGATCACGCGACCAACGGGGCCGATCAGATTGCTGTCCACCGCCCACTTGAAAAAGAAGCCGACGCCCACCACCAAGGTGATGACGCCGATGCGATTCAGGAGCGTCAGTCCCAGCTTGGTTTCTAAAACCGGTTCGCGCTGTATCGGAAGAGGCGGTGGTCCAATAGGGGTCGGTCCAATTGGCTCAGCGGTTTCCGCCACTATCGGCGGCTCAACCGGCGGCGCGATCGGCTCTACAGGTGCCGCTGCTTGCACAACCGGACTAAGTACCGTCGGCCTGAGCTGTGCTGTTATTGCTTCTAGCTGGCTTATCCGCCGCTCGGCTTCATATTGACGCCTAGTCAACGCCGCGACCGTCGCCGTTAGTTCGTCAAGCCGGTTCTGCTCTGGCGGAATCTCCATCCAGACCAGTACAACATCAATCCGCTATCCGAGTCTGTACTGATCCTTAAAGCAAACTCACAGCACTCTGCGACACGTGACGCACTTGCTCAAACGTGCATTGTCTAGCTGCTTTGTCCGGACGCCATCGCAAGATCCGCGTCCCATGCCGGAACCGATGCCCTGAAAAGTGGTCGAACTGTATTTCGATTACCAGCTTAGGAGCCAGAGGTTTCCACTCTACGCTTCGCTCTGTCGACCATCTGCTCGGCCCGCCCGGCCGAGCACCCGTAAAGCCAGGCTCCTCAATCAACGCCTCCAACTTTTCCGTCAACTCTGGCTTATCTTTCTTTGCCAGTCCAGACGTAAAACCGACGTGATGTAGCTGCCCTTGCTCGTCATACAGTCCGAGCAAAAGTGACGCGACCAACCGATCCTTTGATCCATACCTGAACCCGCCCACCACGCAATCCGCGGTTCGCAAATTCTTGATTTTTAACATCGCGTTGCGAGTGCCCGAGCCATACGGCAAATCCGTCCGCTTCGCAATTACTCCATCCAACGCACCGGCCAACTCCTCGAACCACTGCTTGGCAACCTTGAAGTCCGTCGTCTTCGGACACACAACGAATCTCTCCTGGTCTGGAACGTTCTTGGCAGCAAACGCCTCCAAGGCGCTACGACGACGACTTAGAGGTTCGTGAGTCACGTCCAACCCGTCCGCAGTGACCAGAAGGTCAAACGCCACAAGCGTTGCCGGCCACTCCTTGGCGAGCTTGCGAATCCTCGAATCAGCCGGATGTATCCGTTGCAGCAGCAAATCAAAATCCGAATTGCCGTTGATCAGCTCCACGATCTCGCAGTCGATCACGAATCGCTCGGCTCTGAATCGCTCCAGCATCTGCACGATCTCTGGAAAGTAACGAGCCAGCTTCTGGCCAGACTTCGATGCTAGTTCGATCTCAGTCCCGTCGCGAAAGGCCAGGCATCGAAAGCCGTCCCACTTCGGCTCGTACTGCCAACTTTCACCTTGCGGAATAGCTTGGGCGCTTTCCGCTTCCATCGGCTCGTACTCTAACCCAATCGGCAAATTCATAAAAGGTCTCACGTCCGATCGGACTCGGGCGCTAAGGCTACAATAACTTGCCTCGACCAGTGTCAACTGCCGTACAGTAGAATCGGAGGAAATTGGAAGATCAACAGCGAACAGGAACCGGCATTACTGGTCTCGACGACATAATGAACGGCGGTTTTCCTCGTGGTCACCTTTTTGTCGTTGAGGGTGAGCCCGGTACCGGAAAAACCACACTCGGACTTCAGTTTCTAATCGAGGGTGCTCGGCTCGGCGAAAAAGCCATGTACATCACGCTTTCTGAGTCTCAGCGAGAACTCGAAGGCGTGGCGGCGTCGCACGATTGGTCTCTTGATGGCGTTTTTCTGTTCGAGTTCACGCCCACCGAACAGTCATTGCGGGCCGAAGATCAGTATTCAGCTTTCCATCCGGGCGAGCTCGAATTCCAAGACACAACCAATTCCATCCTTGCTGAGGTTGAGCGTATCGAACCAACCAGAATCGTCTTCGATTCACTGAGTGAGATTCGCCTTCTCGCTCGCGACTCGCTTCGATACCGCCGTCAAATTCTCGCTCTGAAACACTATTTCTCAAACCGTAATTGCACTGTTCTGCTTCTGGACGACAAGACTGCTGAAGGTCACGACATGCAGTTGCACAGCATCGCCCACGGTGTTGTCTCGATGGAACGCCTGCAGCGAGAGTACGGCGTTGAACGGCGTCGCATTCGCGTTGCCAAGCTGCGGGGGGCGCGCTTTCGAGAGGGCTATCACGACTACCGTATCGAAACCGGCGGTCTGAATGTCTACCCCCGCTTGGTGGCCAACGAACATCCGCCCCAAGCCGAACAGACGTTTGCCTTAAGCGGTATCCCCGAATTAGATTCGCTTTGGGGAGGAGGCCTTCCTCGTGGTTCCAGCACCTTGATCCTCGGACCACCAGGATCCGGCAAGTCCTCCATTGCGATCCGATATGCTCTCGAAGCAACTAGACGAGGCGAATTTGCTTCTGCTTACTTGTTCGATGAAACTCGCCAGACGCTCGTCAGCCGGTCTGTCGGCTTGGGCATGGATCTGCTCCAACCTATTCAAGATGGGCGCTTGACAATTGATCAGGTCGATCCGGCCGAACTGAGTCCAGGTGAATTCATCGGAAGAATTCGCGCGGATATTCAGCGCAAACACACTCGAGTGCTGATCATCGATAGCCTCAATGGGTTCATGAACGCCATGCCCGGCGAAGACTATCTTATGCTGCAAATGCACGAGCTGCTCACCTACCTTAATCAGCTGAATGTCGTGACAATCCTCGTCATGGCACAGGAAGGTCTTCTCGGACCAGCCATGAGATCTCCCATCGAACTCAGCTATCTTTCCGACAACATTCTCCTGATGCGCTACTTCGAGTCCAAAGGCCGCGTCCGAAAAGCTATCTCAGTAGTCAAGAAACGGAGCGGCGCTCATGAGCAGACCATCCGCGAATTCAGTATGGATCCAACTGGAATTCGAGTGGGTGCACCGCTCTCTGACTTCCAAGGTGTTTTGACCGGAGTGCCAACTTTTCTTGGTGGCGAAGCATCTCTGACTGATCAGCAACGATGAACCCTCGTTCCGAACTGGTCTTGATCCACGCCCCGTTTGGGCGAGATGCGCAACTGATCTGTCGCGTCCTCGAATCGGCTGACATAACTACTCAGTCGTGTTCCACTTTCGAAGACACCTGCGCAGCGCTGGCCAATGACGTAGGTGCACTGTTGATCGCGGACGAGGCATTGACCACGCTTCGGGTTTCAGAGTTGGCCAAGATTCTTCATTCGCAACCGCCATGGTCCGATCTCGGCATTCTTGTCATGACCAGTGGCGGGCACACAACGGCCGATAGCCAGGCGCGACTGCGTTTGCTTCAACCCCTGGAAGCGACTATGGTTCTCTTGGAACGGCCGCTTCGGACCGCTACGCTTCTCAGCTACGTACAAGGAGCGTTGCGCGCGCGTCGGCGTCAATACCAGGTGCGACAACTGCTTGAACGCGAGGCGGAAAACTCGGCTTCTCTTGCAATCGCAAACAATGCCTTGCGCCAAACCAACGACGACCTTGCTCGATTTGCCTACTCAGTCAGCCACGACCTGCAGGAGCCGCTCCGGACAATCTCCGCCTATACTCAACTGCTATCTCACCGCTGTGCTGGAAAGCTCGACGAAGACGCAAATGAATGGATCCGCTACGTTCTCGACGGTTCAAGTCGTATGAAATCGCTCATTCATGATCTTCTCGAATACGAACAAGCAGCCGATAAGCGGGCGAACGCATTCCTGCAAGCCGACAGTAACGCCGCATTTGCTGAAGCTCAAAGGAACTTGCAATTACTGATTGACGAAACGGCAGCTGTCATTTCCGCTGAACCCCTCCCAGTAATCGCCGCTGAACAAAGCCAGCTAACCCGGCTCTTCCAAAATCTGATTGATAATGCATTGAAATACCGAAAGCAGAGCGAACCGCCACGCGTTCAGGTCACAGCGTCTCAATCGGGAGCCAACTGGACGTTCGCCATTGCCGACAATGGCATTGGCTTTGATCAAACAAGCGCGGCTGAATTATTCAGCGTGTTCAAGCGGCTGCACGGTCGTGAGATTCCCGGCACCGGTATCGGTTTGGCCACGTGTAAACGAATCGTCGAACATTGCGGCGGCCGTATATGGGCGGATGGGCGGCCGGGTGTGGGCGCGACGTTTTCTTTCCTTCTGCCGGGCGTTCCTAACGGAGCAGTTCCTCCAGTTGAACCCGTGTCTCGGTAGCCGAGTCGCGATACTTCACAATCACTGGCGTATAGAGCGAGATGCCCCAAGCCTTTCCTTGTCCGGTGTTTACCGGCCGTGAACCTGCCACAACTACCGCGCCCTCAGGCACAACAAGCGGCTCGGTCTCTGTCGCTCTGTGGACCGCGCCCGTCACTAGATCATAAATTGGTGTCGATCTCGTGAGAATGGTTCCGCTGCCAAGAACAGCGCGTCTCTTAACAATCGTTCCCTCATAAACACCGCAGTTGCCGCCGACCAGCACATCATCTTCAATGATTACCGGCAGCGCGCCGATAGGTTCCAACACACCGCCGATTTGCGAGGCAGCCGAGACGTGGCACCGCCGCCCAATCTGGGCGCAACTGCCTATCAAAGCATGAGAGTCGACCATCGTTCCTTCGTCAATATAGGCGCCTACATTGATGAACATCGGCGGCATGCACGTCACGCCTCGGGCGACATAGCTTCCTTCCCGAACGCTCGAGCCGCCTGGAACTAGTCTCACGCCATCAGCCGTCGTGAAGCTGCGTTGAGGGTACGTAGATTTATCGATGAATGGAAGCCCAGGTGTCCCGCCCATCTCCACAATCGATCCAAGACGAAAGCCGACTAGGATGCCCTTTTTCACCCATTCATTGACACGCCATCCAGAGTTTTTCGTAGTGTCAGGTTCCGCCGCTCGAATCAGACCAAGCGTGAGACCCTCACGGAACCTCTCAAATAGCGTCTTCTGGTCAGGGCTATAGACTTCCGGCGCCTCAGCGAACAAGCTCGAGAGCTGCTCTTCCAGCGACGAGTAGTCGCTAGGCGCTTTCAAATGTGAGCTCCACTCAGACGCACGTTAGATCCGAGTTCCAATCCCGCAAGCACCGCGCTGATACGAGCTTCTGCCATCTGCGACGGCGGAACCATGGGCAGTCGCCAAACTGGTTCGAGCAATCCCATCTGCGCCATCGCATACTTAACCGGGCCAGGATTCGATTCCACAAAGTTGATTTCCATAAGCGCCTGATACTTGTATTGCAGCCTGCGTGCTTCCCTAAAGTTTCCATCCAGCGCTGCCCGCGTTAGCGCCTCGAATTCAGCAGGTATCTCGTTAGCGACAACCGAAATTATGCCCTTGCCGCCCAATGCGATAACGGGAATTGTCAGTGCGTCATCGCCGGACAACACAGAGAAGGAGGCCGGAACGCGCGCCAAAATCGATGCAATCTGCGCCATATTGCCTGACGCTTCTTTTATGCCGATCACGTTCGGCAGCTCCGCAAGTCTGACGATGGTTGCCGGCTCAACATTTACTCCAGTCCTGCCCTGAACGCTATAGACAATGATCGGCAGGTCTGTCGTGCTCGCGATCGCGGCGTAATGCTGGTACAGACCCTCTTGCGTTGGCTTGTTGTAATACGGCGTGACCGAGAGTAGCCCGTCCACTCGTAACTTCGCCAACTCCGCCGCGAGACCAATGACTTTCTGCGTATCGTATCCGCCCGCGCCCGCCAGGATCGGAACCCGGCCGCGTGCTTCTTCAACTACGACTTCGACAACCCGCAAATGTTCCTGGTGACTGAGCGTTACGCTTTCACCCGTGGTTCCACACGGCACCAGAAAGTCAATCCCAGCTTCAATCTGCCGGTTTACAAGCGATCGTAGTTTAGGTTCGTCTACTGCCAAATCACGACGGAATGGTGTTACAAGAGCGGTCCCGCAACCTGTAAACATAACTTCTCACCTCTCACTTTGGCCGAAGAGCATTTCGTCAAACGTGTAAATGCCTTTCCGGTCCATTATCCAGCGAGCGGCTTTCAGCGCTCCGACTGCAAACCCGTTCCGGGATCTCGCGGTGTGCCGCAGCGTGATCGTATCTGCAAGCGAATCAAAACCCACTTCATGAGTGCCTGGGATGCTTCCAGCACGGTTGGCCGCGACGTCAATGTTGCGTTCATAGCCCTCATCTCTCATGCTCTGCAAAAGTTGCAAGAGCGTTCCCGATGGCGAATCCTTTTTAGCCGAATGGTGGATCTCCCAAGCCCACGCGCCGTAAGCATCATCATCCTTTAAGAGTTCCGCCGCTCGAGCGACAACTTTGCGGAACACTGCAACTCCAACCGAAAAATTAGGACTGTAGACCAGTCCAGTATCGCCCGTGGTAACCGCGTGACGGATGTCCGCGATTTGATCGAACCAGCCCGTCGTGCCTGTCACGGTTGGAATCCGAAGTCGAGCAAGAGCCTTTAGGTTTTGGACAGCGATCGCGGGCGCAGTGAATTCTATTGCAACAGCCACATTTTCGAGAGCCGAGGCTGTGATCCCTTGACCATCAACATTGTTCTGACTGTCCAGGCGCAGGACGACTGTAAAGTCGTGATCAGGCGCGAGGCTCTCGATCATTCGGCCCATTTTGCCCATTCCGATCAGGGCCAACCTGGCAGGGGCTTCCTCCGTCTTCATCAGTCGAAAATCTCCGTGTCCAGCTCGCTGAAAAATTCTTTGTGCAAAGCCGACACGCATTCGACCACGTCCTGATCGGCCACGACAAGTCCAATATTGAGCCGCGACGCTCCTTGGGAGATCATCCTGACATTCTTCGCGCGAAGAACATCGAATGCTCGGCCCACGATACCCGGCGTATGCCGAATATTGTCCCCGACGAGGCAGATAATCGATTGCTGGTCTTCAATGCTGACCTCGGCGAACTCCTTCAACTCAGCCACAATCGCAAACGCATGAGCCGGATTGTCGATCGTCAGGGACACGCTTACCTCCGAAGTCGCCACCATATCAACGCTCGTCTGCGCACGATCGAATACCTCAAAGATGCGTCGAAGAAAGCCGTGAGCCATTAGCATCCGTGTGGACTGGATGTTCACGATCGTGATACCTCGTTTGCACGAAATCGACTTAACGGCGTTGCGACATGGTGGAGCAATGTCCATAATCTTAGTTCCGCCTGAGTCAGGTTTTCGCGAATTCAGAATCAGTACGGGTATGTTCTTTTCTACAGCGGGAACCACCGTAGCCGGATGCAACACCTTCGCTCCGAAGTAGGCAAGCTCAGCAGCCTCAGCAAACGAAATGAACTTCACTCGATGTCCACCTGGAATCACACGGGGATCGGCAGTAAGCATGCCATCAACGTCGGTCCAAATTTGGATCTCTTCGGCGTTAATGCCTGCACCTACGACCGATGCTGAGTAATCGGAGCCGCCCCGTCCTAACGTTGTTGTCTGCTGTTCAGTAGTCGCTCCTATGAAGCCACCCATGACCACAACGGAGAGCTCGGCTGCTGGTCTCACGACGCTTTGCAACCGTTCATTTGTAAGCTCGAAGATGGGCTGGGCTTGTGTGAATCGGCTGTCTGTGACGATGACTCGCCTAGCATCAATATGCGTAGTTGCGATTCCTGCGGCACGGAAAGCGAAGCTGACAGTAAGGCTCGACAGGCGCTCACCAAGGCTCGCGATGGCGTCAGTGGATCGCGCCGAGAGTTCGCCTACAACGGCCAGTCCTTTTACAAGCTCTTCCAGCCATTCGAAGTGGGAGCGTATATAGCGATCCAGTTCAGCTGCGGCGGGGCCCGCCAGCGGCAGCGCCTCATCCAGGTGAAACTGCCGCAGTTCATCGACGACAGCGAGAGCCTGGTCACGCCTTCCAGCAGCCGCTTCAGTAGCTGCCGCAATTAAGCGGTTTGTCGTCTTGCCCATTGCGGACACGACCACCACTGGCCGCCGCGATTCCGCGTTCGCAACAATTGATGTTACTTGCGCAATTGCTTCGCGGGACTCAAGCGACGTCCCGCCGAATTTCATCACGATCATGCTGCCAACTAGTCGAGTAATCCTTCGGACATCATGAGTTCTGCATTCAGGATGGCTGCTCCTGCCGCACCGCGGATCGTGTTATGTCCGCACGCTGAAAACTTGAGGTCGAGGACCGGACATGGCCGAAGCCGCCCCACACTGACGACCATCCCGTTCGCTCGCATGGCGTCGCGTCGAGGTTGTGGCCGATCCTGCTGCTGTAAATAAACCACCGGCCGTGCGGGTGCACTTGGCAGTTTGCGCTCCTGCGGAACGCTTGTGAATGTTTCCCATGCCGCTTTAATTTCGTCAGCCGAGGGTTTGGTGCGAAACTCGACGGACGCAGAAACCATATGACCATCGACGACAGCGACGCGATGGCATTGAGCACTCACGCGCGCCGGGTGCGGTCGAACCGTCTCACCATCCAGCGATCCTAAGATCTTTTGAGTTTCTTCCTGCATTTTCTCTTCTTCACCACCAATAAATGGCACCGCGTTTCCAATGATGTCGAGAGAAGGAACGCCGGGATATCCTGCTCCTGAGACAGCTTGCAGCGTCGCGGCCATGACTCTATCAATTCCAAACTGAACCAGAGGGCCGAGTGCCATCGTCAAAACAACAGTTGAGCAGTTTGGGTTCGTGACAATATAACCCATCCAGCCGCGCCGTCCACGTTGTGTCTTGACCAACGCGAGGTGCCCAGGATTGATTTCAGGAACCAGGAGCGGCACATCGGGTTCCATCCGATGATTTCGCGAGTTCGATACGACAACGTGTCCGGCTTTCGCAAATTCTTGCTCAATTTCAGTTGCGACGGACGCATCCATTGCCGAAAACAGCAGCTGCGGCGCATTCGCCGGTTTACAGTCTGCGACCACCAGCCCGCCAGTTGATTCAGGCATGTCGTTTTCTAAGCGCCAAGCCGTTGCATCACGAAATTTCTTACCGGCCGACCTGTCGCTCGCGCCTAACCACGTCAATTCGAACCACGGATGCCCTTCGAGCAGCTTAGTGAAGTTCTGGCCGACCATGCCAGTCGCGCCCAAAACGCCAACCTCGATACGCTTCATTGTTTAAGTCGTCACCAGCCTCTGAACGAGCTGTTGATAGAGCTGAACCGCTTCCAGAAGCTGGTCTTTCGGAACGTGCTCGTGAGTCGTATGGGCAACGTGGATCGTACCAGGTCCTATCAGGAACGGTTTTCCCCAGCTTTCTCCGAAAGCGGGAATATCAGTCGTGTAAGAAACCACCGTCGTTTCGAATCCGTCCAACGTGCCAAGTTTTATAGCTGGAATTAGCAACACTTCTTCAGCTTCGGCCTCCGGAGACACAGCGCGCTGAACAGCCTTCCTGAGATCCGTCACATCTCCGACAACACGGATCATGATCTCCGCCTTCGCCTCATCGGCAATTACATTCGGAGCTCGCCCGCCACTAATGAGACCAATGTTGAGAGTACTGCGTCCCAGCACCTCATCAACAGGTAGTTCGATCTTGCGCAACCGAGCGAGCGCATCTAGCAGTTTCTCTATCGCTGACTCACCCAACTCTGGGTAGGCGGAATGAGCCATACGACCGGAAGCAGTGATTTCGTACCGCAAAGCGCCCTTTGAACCCGATGCGAGTTTGTTTTCGGTTGGCTCTCCGTTGATCAGGAATTTGCTACCGCGACCATTTTGGGCGGCAACATAGGCGCCGGCGCTATTTCTCTCCTCGCCCACCACGAATAGCAATCCAAAGTTTCGGGTTCCGGAGACAAGCAGCATTTCTGCCGCTGTCATCATCGAGGCTATAATTCCCTTCGTATCGCAAGCCCCTCGTCCCCATATGCTGGCCTCATCCTCGCGTGAGGGTATGAACGGCGGAACTGTGTCCATGTGGGTCGAGAGCGTAACGACCGGCTTATCGAAGGAAACAAAGATATTATTCCGTCCCACCTCGACGTTCATTTTTTCCACGTGGCCATGATGAGCCCCCGCGAGCCGCGAAAGTTCCTCAAAGAGAAACTCTCCAACCGCGCCCTCGTTAGGCGTAATGGACTCGATGTCAATGAGACGCCGGGTAAGATCAAATACCTGCATGCGAGATGTTCAGATAGCTCCGGGAGAAGTCTGAACGCAGGCATATGCGCGAACTCACATGCCGTTAGTTGCACTGCATACACCGGAGGGCTTCTACCGAACCGTCAGGATAACAGAACAGTTGGCAATTACGAACTGCCAGTGTTTCGCTGCTGAGCGGCTGAAGCCCACCTGGAAATTTCAACCTATCTACGACCCGCCGGGGTTGCTCCGCCCTCGACAACTTGCTTGATCGATCGAACGATACGCTTCAGTGCGTCAGCTTGATTATTTAGGTCCTGGCTAGCAGCGGAACTGCTTTCCGCGATAGCCGCCGAATTCATCGCCGTCGTACTGATTTGAACCATGGCTTTGGAAATCTGTGAAATTCCCTTAGCTTGTTCCTCACTGCTGGCCTTCACCTGACTTATGCGGCTAGTAATTTGGCCCGAGTTTTCGGCGATCAGCTTAAAGGCTTCGCTAACCTGAGTGACTGCCTTTTTGCCGTCACTCGATCTTCGTACAGATTCCGCGATTAGCTGTTCCGTGTCTTTTGCTGCTTGGGACGAACGCTGAGCTAGTTTACGAACCTCATCAGCGACAACCGCAAAGCCAAGACCCGCCTCCCCGGCGCGAGCAGCCTCGATAGCGGCGTTCAATGCCAACAGGTTTGTCTGAAACGCTATATCCTCGACTACCTTAATAATCTTTGAAATCTTTTCGCTCGAGTTGCCAATCTCATCCATCGTCTGCACCATCTGCGTCAGGTCGGAGGCCGAGCTTTTCAATTGCACGTCAACCTGGTTGGTGAAGTCAGCTGTTGAGCGAGCCGTCTCGACGTTCTGGGCAGTCGTTGCATCGAGCTCTTCACCACAGGCCGAAGTCTGTTCCACTGACGCAGCCTGTTCAGAGGCGCCCTGCGCCAGCGAGTGGCTAGAAACCGAAACTTGTTGCGCCGATGTGAATATGCTATTCGCGCTAGTTCCTAGCTGACTGACGGCTGCTCCCAAACTCGCCCGAATGTAGCGTGTCAGCATGAATCCAGTCACTGAGTACCAAAGCACCGTCAGAACCGATCCCCACAACACTGTCGATTTCACGAATTGGGCCGCCGAGACTGCTTCGTGGTCGTGCGCTTTTAGCGCAGCCTTCTCAATCTGGTCGATCTCTACGAATTCCTGCTTCAGTTTCTCCAGTGTCTTGTCATCGGAATCGGCTTCTAGAATCTCCGAACCTGTTCGTGTGGCACTGGCTCGGCGTGCTTCCAGTAACTTACCTAAACCAGCAAACCGGCCATGGACCAGATTTGCGATGGCGTCAACGCTTTGGCGAGCCTTCGCATCTGAACCCACAAGGGTGTTCAGATCGGATAGTGTAGTGTCCATCGTCTTAGATGCTTGGCCAATTTGGCTTGCAAATCGTGCCTGGGGCAGAAGCAGGTAGGCACGAGCTCCCGACTCAGCTTTATCCAGATCTGCGGTCACCTGGTTTAAATCCATCAAAATCTTGCGTGCCTTAGCTCGCTTATTTGCTGTTTCCAGTAACGTGTCTGTTGAGCGGTAGGAGACAGTTCCAACCACAGCCAGAGAAATACACCCAAGCGCCAGAATGGCGATAATACGACGAGTAATAGACCAAGATGAAATCATGTCTGCCTGCGTGCTCCTGGTAGACTGATCGGTTGCTTGGGCGGAATACTTTAGCCACATCCACTTGGTTCTTGGTTACTGCGGCAAATTATCCCCACTAAGTTCTACTTGTGGACGAGAAATCAGCCGATCTCACCATCGTCGACACACACGCACTGTCCAGGTTCGGATGGCTGCTTCGTCGAGCCGTAATCGCCGCGTACGAGGACAACTGCTTCGGCATTGCAAAAGGGGCCGCTTACTCGTTTCTCTTGGCGCTATTCCCGATCTTGACTACCCTTACCTCGATTCTTCTTCGAATCAGAGCTCAAGAGGTAGTGCACGTAATCTCCGTTTTCATCCTGCAGGTCGTGCCTCCCGGGACAGAAGATCTCGTTCGATCAAGGCTCACCGGATCCGCCAGACTGAACGCGCTGCCGATTGTCGTTGCTGCCGTGTTTTCGCTCTGGGCCGGATCTGGCGCCATGCTTAGCCTCATGGAAGGGTTTCAGGCGGCTTATCGTATTCCGGCCGGGCGACCGTTCCTGAAACAACGCTCTATGGCGATCTTTTTAGTGCTGGTCGCTGCGCTTCCGGCCGTCTTGGCATCAGCTCTGATCATTTTTGGTAACCGTGCTGAACACGACTTCATCTTGGTTGTTCACCACTCTACTGGCGGGGAAGAGATCAGCGCCCCCATACGATTTTTCTGGAGAGTCGGCCGCTATGCGCTAGCTTTTGCTACTACTACCTTTGTGACTGGGCTGCTGTACTATTTCGGTCCCAATCATAGACCGGAACCCGATACTACACCGAACTACACTTCGAGATTTCTCCGGGTCTGGCCGGGCGCCCTGGTCGCCACTCTACTATGGATGCTGGTAACGGCCGGATTTGCCTGGTACGTCGGCCACATTGCTAATTACAGCCTCTTTTATGGCAGCCTCGGCACCGTCGTTATACTCTTGATCTGGCTCTACATCATTGCCGTTCTTGCATTGATCGGTTGCGAGTTTAATGCTGAACACGAGCGGATGGAGACTCTGCTTTCGCTCGGCACAGGAAATCCCAAGTAAGCAGATTCTTATACTGGGTTTGTGCCTTACAAGCTTGGGATAGACTACCAGCCGCAAGGTGACCAGGCTTCTGCGATTGAGCAACTCACGCGGGGCATCCTGGAAGGCGAAAAACATCAGGTGCTCCTGGGTGTGACCGGCTCGGGCAAAACGTTCACCATGGCCAAGATCATAGAGGCCCTTGAACGACCTGCCTTGATTTTAGCCCACAATAAAACTCTGGCCGCCCAGCTTTACCAAGAATTCAAAAACTTCTTTCCAGGTAACGCAGTCGAATACTTCGTCAGTTACTACGATTACTACCAACCTGAAGCATACATACCATCGGGCGATATCTATATTGAAAAAGAATCGACTATCAACGACGAATTAGATAAGTTGCGGTTGTCTGCCACGCGATCTCTCTTCGAGCGACGAGACTGCGTGATCGTTTCAAGTGTTAGCTGTATTTACGGGCTTGGGTCACCTGAAGCTTATTACGGTATGCTGCTGATGCTCGAAAAAGGCCAGAAGATCACTCGCAAAGAGCTTCTGCAAAGGCTGGTCGAGATCCTCTACGAACGCAACGATCACGATTTTCGGCGAGGCACCTTTCGTGTGCGCGGTGACGTTGTTGAACTTTATCCTACCTATGACGATAACGCTTTTCGGATTGAACTTTGGGGTGATGAGATCGAGTCTCTCAGCCAGATCGATCCTCTACTCGGACAGGTCAAACAAACATATTCGCGATTGCCGATTTATCCAAAAACACATTATGTGATGGATGGACCCACGCGCCAGCAAGCAATGCAGAGCATTGAAAATGAACTGCAGTGGTGGCACAAAGAGCTAGAAACAGGTGGAAAGCTGATCGAAGCGCAGCGTCTCTATCAACGAACTATGTTCGATCTGGAGATGATCAAGCAAATCGGCTATTGTCACGGGATCGAAAATTATTCGCGTCACTTTTCAGGAAGGCTACCCGGCGAGGCTCCTCCCACTCTTCTCGACTACTTACCCAATGACGCGCTTCTGTTCCTTGATGAGAGTCATCAAACAGTCCCACAGCTCCAGGCCATGTACCACGGCGACCGTTCTCGGAAGAATATTTTGGTCGACTATGGATTTCGGCTTCCCAGTGCCAGGGACAATCGGCCACTCACCTTTGAGGAATTTGAAAATCGTGTGAATCAGATTGTGTACGTTTCCGCGACCCCTGGACCCTATGAACTTACTAAGTCATCGGGGGTTGTGGTTGAACAGATTATTCGCCCAACTGGGCTGATCGACCCAGAGGTGGAAATACGGCCCATCAAGGGCCAAGTCGATAATCTGCTGAATGAGATCAGACTCAGAGTCGAACGGAATGAGCGCGTCTTAGTTACAACGCTTACAAAGAGGATGTCTGAAGACTTGGCCGAGTACTACGCCGAAGTCGGGGTGAAGTGCGCTTATTTACATTCGGAAGTCAGCACTTTAGATCGAATTAAGATCTTGCGCGACCTACGGCGTGGTAACTATGATGTACTTATCGGAGTTAATCTTCTTAGGGAAGGGCTCGACCTTCCTGAGGTGTCTTTGGTTGCAGTTCTAGATGCCGACAAAGAGGGCTTTCTACGTTCAAGCGGATCGCTGATTCAAACCATCGGGCGAGCCGCGCGAAACGTAAACGGGCGTGCCATTCTGTTTGCTGATGTCAAAACGGATAGTATGCGACGTGCGCTTCAGGAGACCGATCGAAGGCGGGCCATGCAACTTGCCTATAACGAAGCAAATGGCATAACTCCACAAACCATTATCAAGGCAATCGACTCCAATCTCATCGCGATCACCGAGAGTGACTATGTAACCGTGTCTCTTGAGGTCGAAGATGACCCTGAAATCGAGCTCTCCGCCGAACAACGAGATGCTCTTATTGCTGAACTGGAGCTGAAAATGAAGCAAGCTGCGAAGATGTTCGAGTTCGAAAAAGCGGCGCAGTTTCGGGACCGGATCAAGGCACTGAAAGCAAACGGCATCTATGAAACGACGGCTGCAAGTGGGTCTGTTGGTGGAGGGAAACTCCACTAGGTCGGCAATTTTACGAATGCCTAGACTGGCCGAAGAACTTGGTCCCATCAAGTCTCCGGTCTTTCGAGTAGCTCGGCGGATTTCCAACTTTCTTCACGCAGGATACGCGGTCAGTTCCTACGCCGATATGCAAAAGTGCCGGTTGATCCTCATGAAGGTACCGGATGACGCTCTGGCTCAAACAGTGGATGAGCTCTGCGCCTCTGAGCTCGATCTGAATAACTTCTGCTTTGTCTTGTGCGAAAGCTGGCTTTCATCCGACGCACTTCGCCCGCTTGCGCTTCGGGGTTCAAGTGTCGCCACTCTTGTCGCTGCACCGGGGCGACGTTCGTGGTTTATCGCGGAAGGTGATGTGCCTGCTATCCGGCAAGCCCGAAAATTGATAGAAGCTGATAACGTTAAGATTCTTGAAGTAAGACCCGGGCACAAGCCTCATTACTTTGCAGCTGATTTGCTGGTTGCTGCGTTAACTGTACCGTTGTTGCAAGCTGCTCAACAAAGCTTGAGGACTAGCGGCATAACAGGAAACCATCTTCAGACACTATTCAGCGAAATGGTCGAACAAACCTTACGCGACTTCCTGAAGGGTGGCCACAACTGGGGTGGCCCGCTGAACGAGTGTTCAGAAGAGCTGGCGGCATATAATCTTCGGGAATTGACTCGAACCGATCCGCGGCTCGGCCGAATTGTTCAAGATCAACTTACGTGGGCACAGCAGACGTTATCTGGGAGTCACACACCTCCCCGCACCTTTAGCTAGACGCTCCCACTGCATCGAGTAGCCGCTCGAAAAACTTCTGCGACGCTCCACAGTTGCGCTGGGCATCCGGCGGGATGGTGTGGAGCGTTCCCGTCATACACTTCTGCGATAGAGCCCAGGCAAAGGGGCTGGTTGCGCAAAAACGGTCTTAAGCATTGCCGCCCAAAAAGCAACGTTGCTTCGTTCTCACCATGCGCATATAAATAGGCTTCTACGAAAGCGCCAATCAACCACGGCCAGACGGTGCCCTGGTGATAGGCCGAGTCCCGATCATGAACTCCACCGTTAAAAGTTGGCCGATACTGTGGATCTTGCGGCGCTAAGGTTCGCAGGCCGAAGGGCGTGAGCAACTTGTCTTGGGCAACCTTCACTACGGACGCCGCTCGAATCCTATCGATCACTGGAAACGGCAGCGAAGCGGCAAACAATTGGTTGGGCCGAATTGAGCAGTCTGGCCCGCTGTCCGTCAGCACATCGAAGAGGCAGTCAAGGCGCGGATTCCAAAATTGATTGTTGAATGAGTTTTTCACCTCTTCCGCTGCTTTGCGATATTCCTCTTCGCGACCACTCAATAGCACTCGCGCCCATGCGGCCATAGTCTGCAGTGCGTTGTACCAAAGCGCGTTGATCTCGACCGGTTTGCCCAAGCGCGGCGTCACGACATAGTCGCCAATCTTTGCATCCATCCACGTTAACTGAGTGCCGGTCTCGCCAGCTCGTAGCAGGTGATCGGCCGGGTCAACCTTGATTCCGTAACGAGTTCCTTCGAAATGCCAGCCGAGAATGTCCTGGCTCGCTGGATAAACAACGTCTCTCAAAAAGGGAATGTCGCCGCTTCGGCTGAAGTACTCGTGGGCGGCTACGAAGAACCAGAGCGTGCCGTCTACGTTGTTGTACTCAGGGGCCGACTGCTTGTCAGAAAATCGGTTGGGAAGCAGACCTTGTGACCGCTGCGCCAGCAGCATCTCGAGAACGCCTCTCGATTCCTCTAGAGGGTAACCAGCTGCCATAATACCCGGCAAGCTGATCAACATGTCCCGACTCCAATCCGTAAACCACGGATAGCCTGCAACCAGCGTCGGCTGCCCATCGGCTCGCACAACTCGAAACTGGTCAAGCGCTCGGACCCATTCGCTATGAGCGGCATTTGCGAGAACCGTGATTTGGCTCCGCCGATTTGCTTCGCAATCCCGAATAGCTTCGATTCCGTCGATGTCGAGCCGTGATGTATGGCGAGCGCCTTCTAGCGTTGCTAGTAGCCATAAGCGTTGGCCCGGCTCAGCTTCGAAAGTCATTGTGCCGAGTGCAAATAAATCCTCCTGGAAATCCAAGCCGCGGTCCAGTTCCCTCAGATACTCGTGTTTGTAAAACCATTCTGCCTTTGCCTCAAACCGTTCGGCGTTGTTGTGCATGGTCAGTTTCGGCAAGTCAGGATATGGTCGCACCGAAACTCGACCGTCTTCCGAGGTAACCGCGCTATTGAGGCCCGAGTTGTAATGAGCTAGCGAATGATAATCGGAAAAAGCGAAGAAAGGCCGCACTTTCAATGTGCAGTTCTTATTCCCACTTGATTCTTTGATCTGGTAACAAATCAGAACAGATTGTTCGTTGTCCAGCACACACAGCTGCTTCTCGATCTCTACGCCGCCGGCGGAGAACCTCCAGGTCGGGAACGGATTCAGGCTGAACTCATTTAGGAACTGGTATCCCGCTGGCGCGACTGCACCTGGAAACTGCGCGGTGGATAGTTCAAATCGCTCGCCGTTTACAAATAGTTGCTCTTCTAGTCTTGAAATTGTGCAAATTCGGGTTGTTGGTGGATGCAGGCTCGAAATCAGCGCCGCATGGTAGCGACGGGTGTTCACGCCTGCGACAGTGCCCATTGCGTATGCGCCTGTGTGATTCGTGTCGAGCCATTCGAGCCGGGAGGACTGCTCAAAATCCCGACAAACTCCTAACGGTACCTGTCTAGCTAAGCCCAACATTCCATTTGGCACACTCAATTAGTGTCGCAATCTCAATTAGTGTCGCAATGAAGAAGAGATATCACTGGAAGCTCAAAAGGCGAGAACTGATCTTGGGTGACCGCACCCTGATCATGGGAATTCTGAACATCACTCCCGATTCGTTCTCTGATGGCGGCAAATATGATGACCCGGGTCGGGGGTTCGCTCGCGCCGTGGAACTGGAAGAGCAGGGAGCTGACATCATCGACATTGGCGCTGAATCGACGCGCCCTGGCTCTACGCGTATCTCGGAAGCAGAAGAGTTACGTCGCCTCATTCCCGTCTTGAAACGGCTGAAGGATACTCTCAGCGTGCCGATCTCCGTCGATACCTACAAGTCTGGAGTGGCGGAAAAGGCACTGGAACATGGAGCCGAGATTATTAATGATCCAAGCGGTATCATGCTCGATCTACAGCTACCGCGTGTCGTTAACAAGTATGATGCAGGCCTGATCATTAACCACATGCGCGGCACGCCAGAAACCTGGGCGAGCCTTCCCCCTATTAGAGATTTGATGCGGACCGTCAACACTGACCTTGAAGCGTCGTTGCACCGAGTCCGGCAAAGCGGGGTTCAAAGAAATCAAATTGTGCTCGACCCTGGCTTGGGCTTCGGTAAGCGTCGAGAGCAGAATGCTGAGATTATCGCCAACTTGCAGTTGCTCCGGTCTTTCGATTTGCCGATTCTCGTCGGACCCTCACGTAAGCTTTTCGTGCGAAAGGAGACTGATCTGGCAACCGAGTTTGCTACAGCCGGCGCAGTCTCCGCGAGCATATTATCCGGCGCACACATTGTTCGCGTTCATGACATTCCGGCCATGAAAAGCGCTATCGAGGTTGTTGACGCGATTAAAGCAGCGATCTACGAACCACCTGACGAGTGAACTATCGGTCAGACTCGCTGGCAAGCGGCGCAGTAATGCGTACCCCTTTGCCCTACGATGATCCGCCGAATCGATCCGCCACAGACAACGCACGGTTGCCCTTTCCGGCCATACACTTTGTGCTGATTCTGAAAGCTTCCCAGCTGGCCGTTGCCGTCTACGTAGTCCGAAATTGAAGACCCGCCTAGATCGATGGCTCTCTGCAGAATGGTTAGTGCATTGGCGTGGATCCGCTTGATTCGGCTCACTGAAAGCCGATTTACTTTCGTCAGCGGATGAACCCGTGAGGCAAACAGTAACTCGTCCACGTAGATATTGCCAAGTCCGCGTACGAAGCTCTGACTGAGCAACACCGGCTTGATCCGTCCCTTACGGCGCCTGAGAAGCTGCAAGAAGTTGTCGAACTCAACAGTTAGCGCATCCGGGCCCAGCTTGCTAAACCGGTCGGGCACATTCTCGAAGTACTCAAAACGGCCAAACTGGCGGATGTCATCGAACACCAGACACGCGTCACTGAATTGGAGTATTGCCCGAGTATGTTTGCCTGGCTCCGCGTTCCACAGCAAGCGCCCTGTCATTCCCAGGTGAATGTAAATTAGACCTTCATCCAGTTGGACAAAGATCTGCTTACCGATTCGCTTGAGTCCGGTGATGGTCTTGCCTACAAGCGCTTTCTCGACTGATTCCGGCGTTTGCTTGCAAATCAACTTTGAAAAAACTCTTGCAGAGTAGATTTTCTGACCCGGCAAATGTGGCGCGAGTGAACGAACGACAGACTCGACTTCTGGCAATTCTGGCACGAGCTAAGCGATATCGATCAAGATATCGTCCCCCTCCACACTCGTTTTATAGGTCTGAACTGCATCCTCGTCGTCGTCAGCGCCGTCTACTTGTCCCGTGCGGCAATCGAACTCCCACGAATGCCAGGGACACACTAAAATCGAGCCGTGCAGGGTGCCTTCTCCGAGTGGACCTCCGGCGTGAGGACACAATCCATCGACGCAGTAGATCTCGCCATCCACATTGCAGAGCGCAAATGCTTTTCCGTCTAACTCAACCTGTATAGCCGAGCCGGCCGGTACCGCATAGAGGCTCGCTAACCGAACAAACGCCATCGATTCAGGATAGCGATTCATGTGACGGCATTGAGATATTATGAAGTAACCCAGAGCCACCCTAGCTCAGCTGGTAGAGCATCTCATTCGTAATGAGAGGGTCGCCGGTTCGATCCCGGCGGGTGGCTCCAGCTTCTTACAATCGCGCCAACATATAGCTGTCTCTAGCTATAATCCCCCTACATGCATCGCCCCGCGCTTCGAGGCATCATCCCGCCTCTTGTTACTCCGTTGGTCGGGCCCGACGTGCTGGATGATGACGGACTTGAGCGACTCATTGAGTTTCAGATTGGGGCGGGCGTTCATGGGTTGTTCATTCTCGGCACGACTGGGGAAGGACCAGCGTTGTCTCGCGCCGTTCGCCAGCGACTCATTACCCGGACTTGCGCGCAAGTCAACCAACGTATTCCTGTTTTGGTGGGCGTTCTCGAAACGTGCTTGTCTGAGGCGATCGAAGCAGCTGAGTTCGCGCAGCAGGCCCATGCGGATGTGATCGTGAGTTGCCCTCCGTTCTACCTGCAGCTGAGTCAGGCAGACATGCTGCGTTTCGTGGGCTCGCTGACTACCGCGGTGAAGATACCCATCATGCTCTATAACCCGCCAGGTCTCCCGCACGCCCGCTTCCAGCCTCAAACAGTCTCGGATGCCGCAACGTTGTATGAGCGCGTGTGGGCCCTGAAAGACAGCTCAGGCGATATTCTGTATTTGGAGCAAGTTGCCTCTGCACTCAGCACTAGGCCTGAGTTCACAATCCTTGTTGGCCCAGAAAACTTGCTCATCGAAGGAATGCAAACGTTCGGAATACACGGCGGTGTTGCTGGCGGTGCGAACTTACTCCCGAGATTTTACGTAGAGCTCTACGATAATTTGCTAGCGAACGATAAGCCGCTTGATCCGCGATTCCAAAGATATCTGGATCGAGTCGCTCTGACAATCTTCACTGTCGGCGAGCCACAATCAAGTCTCGTCCGGGGATTGAAAGCGGCCCTAAACTTGTTAGGAATTTGTTCGGATGAGATGGCTGCTCCATATCAAAAAGCCACAGCTAATCAAAAACTAGCTCTGAAGCCGTTCCTTAACGATTGCATCCAAGATGGCCTTCTGACAACGGTTTCTGATTCCTTGCTCGCCGGCATCTCGGGCGAATCTACGATGCCATGATGTGTCAGAAATGATGCTGCCTCGGCCTTCATCTCCATCAACCATTCTCGAGCGTCTGCATCAGCCGTAGAGAGCCGCTTCAAGTCTACGATCAATTGCCGTTGACCGAGGATAGATCTTGCCGTGAGCCAGCAACCCCGGAGTTCACTAAGATGTTGCTCACACAGATCACCGACAAGTTCCAACCTAAGCGCAGACGCTTCGTCATGTATGTAGTACCTGAATGAAGTGCGCTTGATCGGCGTGCTACTACCCGTGGTTGACATAGCCCTCTTGTGTGATTAGCGCGACTAGGATCGTGTTCCACAATTCATGCAGCCAATAGTAAATATGTGTAATTTAAGCCGGTTCTACCTCTCTCGCGACGCTCTAGGACGTAGCGGTTCTTCAAGCAAACGGGTATTGTGGGTAACGAGGCATGCACTTTCGCCGTCGCTGGATTGACGTCCCTAATTAGACCACATACATGCCTTATTTCAGGCTGACTGCCAGCCTTCTCTTTGTCCTGCCCCTGTTGATACGGGGACAAGACGCTAATATCGATCACCCGCCCACAGTGCCTGCTTCTTCAGCGAACCCACAGCCGGGAGAAGTTATAAAGACGCCTAGCGGCGATAAGATTGTCGAGGGCGGGGGCAAGCTCGAAGACAAACGGGTGCTTGGAGTCTTACCAAATTATCGAACTGCCAGTGGGCAAGGCGTATACCAGCCTCTAACAGAGCGCCAGAAGTTTTATATCTTTTACAAAGATTCCACCGACTACCCGGTATTCGGCTTAACTGCCTTTTTTGCCGGCCTTTCGCAGGTGCAGGGAAACGATAACAGCATTTACGGCCAAGGTGTTAAGGGTTTCGCTCACCGGTTCGGAATCAGTTACGCCGATCAAGTAACGGGAAATTTTTTTCCAGAGTTCGTTCTCCCTGTGCTAACCCACACTGATCCACGATATTTCCGCAAGGGCGAAGGCTCAAAGAAGAGCCGACTTGCTTATGCACTTGAGCGATTGTTGGTGTGTCGTTCAGATAGTGGCGCGGTGGTGTTCAACTCGCCAGAGATCATTGGAAATATAACCGCCGCAGGCTTCTCTCGGGTCTATCATCCGGGCGAAAGAACTTTAGGCGATGCGGCGGAACAGTTCGGTAGCTATTTGCAAGCAGATGCGGTAGGCCAGGTCTTAAAGGAGTTCTGGCCAGACATCAAGCATTGGTACAAGAACCGTCATAACAATCAATCCGCAGCCCAAGCCTTGAATTAGGGTGCTGCTTCCGCTGCCGGTGTAGGTGCAAACCGAGTCAGGAAGCTAGTATCGAAGTGTCCAGCGACAAAATCAGGATCATCCATGATTTTTTCGTGCAGCGGAATGCTCGTGTGAATGCCCTCGATCACAAACATACTTAGCGCGCGTCGCATGCGAATCAAAGCTTCATGCCGGTCTACTCCGTAAGTGATTAGCTTTGCGACTAAAGAGTCATAGTGAGGCGGAACCACACTGTCGGTGTAAGCAGCTGTGTCTACGCGCACGCCGATGCCACCCGGCAGGTTCAACCCCGTGATACGCCCAGGACAAGGAGCAAATGTTTCGGGGTGTTCGGCGTTGATGCGGCACTCAATCGAATGCCCTCGGAGAGTAATTGGCTCAATCAGTATTTGATCTAGAGTTTCGCCGGCCGCAATCCTGATCTGAGCTTTTACTAAGTCCACACCCGTTACAAACTCAGTCACGGGATGTTCGACTTGAATGCGCGCGTTTACTTCGATGAAGTATAGATTGCCGTTCGCATCCATCAGGAACTCGACTGTACCGGCGTTCTGATAGCCGATGCGTTTCATAGCCTGTTTCAGACTTTCAGATACACGTGCTCGAAGCTGTGGCGTAACAGAAGGTGACGGCGATTCTTCAATCAGCTTCTGATGACGCCGCTGGATGGAACACTCGCGCTCGCCCAGGACTTCTACGTTGCCGTGCTCATCAGCGAGGATTTGAAATTCGATATGGCGTGGAGCTTCGACGAGCTTTTCCATATACACATCGCCGCTCGAGAAGGCCGCCGCTGCTTCATTCTGGGCTTGGCTCAGCAGATGCGGCAATTCGGATTCAGAACGGACAACCCGCATTCCACGACCTCCGCCTCCTGCTGCGGCCTTTAACATCACGGGGTAGCCGATTACTTCCGCGAGTGCAAGAGCTTCATCAACGCTGGGTAGCACACCTCGCGATCCCGGCAAAATCGGTACGCCTGTTTCTTCCATGATGGCTCGGGCTCTTTGCTTGAGGCCCATCTCTCGGATCACTTCAGGTGTGGGGCCGATGAACTTGATCCCCGACGCTTCACACACTTCGGCGAAATCAGGATTTTCACTGAGGAATCCGTATCCGGGATGGATCGCGTCAGCATTTGTAATTTCAGCCGCACTAATCACAGATGGAATCGCAAGATAGCTGTTTGAACTCTTAGCCGGACCGATGCATATTGCTTCGTCTGCAAAGCGGACATGAAGGCTGTGACGGTCAGCATCTGAATAGACAGCAACCGTTTTGATATCCAAATCTCGACAGGCGCAAATCACACGCAAGGCGATCTCGCCTCGATTGGCAATTAGAATTTTTCGGAACATGTTTAAGATCGGTCTACGCCGATAAACGAACAGTAAAAAGTGCCTGTCCGTACTCGACGGGCTTTCCGTTTTCGACCAGCTTAGATACGATTACACCAGCTGATTCGGCCTCGATCTCATTCATCAGCTTCATTGATTCGATGATGCACAAGACCTGCTTCGGTTCGATCTTGTCTCCCACTTTCACGAAGGCCGGTTCGCCCTCGCCTGGCGAGTCATAGTATGTTCCGACGATAGGAGACTTAACGGTAATGTCTTTGGCATCGACGTCGTGCGGTTCGGAGGCGGAGCTTTCCCTGGGGGCGATTAGTGGTGTCGCGAGCTGTCCAAGGCCGCCAGCCGGCGGTAGTGACGGCACAAAGACTTCCTGAACGGCAGGACGGCTGCTGGTGATTCGTACCTTACTGTCGCCGCGCGTGACTTCCAACTCTGCAATTTGCGTTTCTTTGACGAGGCGGATCAGTTCGGTAATCTCTTCGATGGTCATTCGTTTCGTGGCTTGCTCGGCGTCGCTCTTGTCTAGAGGACGACCAGCTCTTTCCCAGTTGGAGTAAGCACTTCACAACCGCCAGTTGTTACCACTACCGTGTCTTCGATGCGTACTCCGCAAAAGCCTGCGACGTAAGCACCGGGTTCAACAGTAACGGTCATCCCAACTTCCAAACTGGTTTTGTCTTTCCGGCCAACTCGTGGCCCTTCGTGAATTTCTAGTCCCAACCCGTGTCCTGTTGAATGGATGAACTGCTTGTCCATCGTTTGGCCGGAAACGCTATGTTTTTTTAAAACATTACGGGCTGCCCGGTCCACCGTCGCACAAGTCACACCCGGCCTGACCGCATCAATAGCGGCAAGCTGACTCTCAAGCACTGCCTTATACATCTTCCGGGCTTGCGGGCTGATTTTGCCCACGGCATGCGTTCGGGTCATGTCGCTGGCGTAGCCGCCAACGCTCGCGCCCATATCTATCAATAATAGTTGATTGGCCCGAATAGCACTGTGTTCCGGGTGGGCGTGGGGCAGTGCTGATCGTGGTCCGGAGGCAACAATTGTCTCGAACGCGTTACGCTCAGCCCCGAGGCGGCGCATGCGGTAGTCGATCTCGGCAGCGAGTTCGGATTCGGTCATGTCTGGCCTGAAGTAGCTCAGAGCCTCTGCCAGAGCGTCTGAATTCAGGTTCACCGAAGTCCTGATTGCCTCTACTTCCGAAGGCGACTTGATCATCCGAAGCTTCTCAATGACGGCTGCTGCGGTCTTGAGCTGGATCCCTTTCAGGTGTTCCTGGAGAGACTGGTAGAGTTCTAGACTAATACGGCCGGCCTCTACGGCAACCGATCGCAGCCGCAGTCGCTTGACCCAGGATGCAGCTTCGAGTGCCAGGGCTCGCTTGCTGATCTTCACATCGCAATCGGATTCCAATGGCGCTTGGGTTTGATAGCGCGGATCCGTGAATAAGATGCTGCGCTCACGAGTTAGAAGCAGCAGTGCGTTGCTGCCGGTAAAGCCGCTGAGATACCTAATGTTCGGCGAGGCTGATATCAAAAACGCGTCCGACTTCGCTTCTTTCAGGCCTTCGACGACTCTCGCACGCCTGGACTCTTGTTCTGGAATATCGGTCACTTGCGAGGCCTAAGGTTGGAGTAGAAGCTTCCCAGCGGTCTTGCGGCTTTCGAGATCTCGATGTGCTTCGGCCGCATCTTTCAGAGCGTAAGTCTTGTGGATGTGTAGCTTCACCCGTCCTTCAGCAATCCACTCAAATAAATCGGCTGAACGCCAACGCAGCTCCGCAGGGTCGCTGATGTAGTTGCCCAGCGAAGGCCTCGTCAAAAACAGCGAGCCTCTCTGACTCAGCACTAAGGGATCAATGTTCCCGATCGGACCTGAAGACTGGCCGAAACTGACCATCATTCCCCGCGGGCGAAGGCATTCAAGACTCTTGTGAAAAGTCGCGCTGCCTACCGAATCGTATACAACATCGAGGCCTTTACCGCCAGTCAGTTTCTTCACTTCTTCGGCGAAGTCAGTTTGCGTGTACAAAACCGTATGATCGGCGCCGACACTTTGAGCCAGTTGCGCTTTCTCGGGAGTTGAGACTGTACCGATTACGGTCGCACCGGCGATCTTGGCCATTTGGACAATCAGGAGGCCGGCACCACCAGCAGCCGCGTGCACAAGGCAAGTATCGCCAGCCTGCAACGGGAACGTGGACCGCGTTAAATATTGAGCGGTCATGCCTTGCAACATGGCTGCAGCCGCTTGTTCGAAGCTGACGGTTTCCGGTAGCGGTACGAGGGAAGACGCGGGAACGGCGGCGAACTCA
This sequence comes from Bryobacteraceae bacterium, assembly GCA_965214005.1. Taxonomy (GTDB): domain Bacteria; phylum Acidobacteriota; class Terriglobia; order Bryobacterales; family Bryobacteraceae; genus Bog-105. The sequence goes on along the minus strand of CBDCAQ010000014.1, from coordinate 3,527,916 downwards.
GCATAGGCGCCGCGCGCCATTGTCCAAGCGACGCGGGTGCCTTTTGGCAGATCAACTCCAGGGGCACAACGAATCACGGTGCCCGCACCTTCTTGGCCCAAGAGCACCGGCTTCTCCGGAGCCTTGTAGAGTCCATTGCGGAAGTAGACGTCGATAAAGTTGACACCGATTGCTTCCAGCTTGACCAGAACTTGCCCGTCTTTCAGCTCAGGCTCTGGCATGTCAATGTACTTGAGATTCTCAGGACCGCCTACAGGGTCCGCAACGATGGCCTTCATCACGTTGATTCTACGATGCGCTATGGCGACCGGACGATGTGACTGGGTTTCTTGGTTTGAGCGCGCAACCGCCGTACGCGAACAAAGCGGCGCGCGTGAATGCTGACAGCATACAGCGCCAACACAGACAGGGAAAACGGAGCAATGATCAATTCAGCGACGAGTCCGGCCTTTGAAGCGATTCGAGTGCCGATAGCACGCAACATCGCAGTCGGACCGCCGAAGAGAGAGTCTGCCGATCGGTCCAGTAGAACTTGGGAACGTAAGTACCAGAATCTCTGGTGCGCGTCACCGATCAAAATGTATGCTTTTGTCCGAAGCGCGATCATCAGTCGCCACTTGCGCAGGACATGCGATCCCGGAAGGGGAAGAGCTATGACGGAGTAGTCGGATCCGGCAAATCGCTGGATGATCTGCTTCCGGCTTCGTCCCAGAGACCTGTCGTGAATCGACAGGAGTTTACCGCGGCCTTCATCAAACGCGACGGGCTTCGTTTCGTAACACGTCAAAACATCTACGGAACAATTAGCCTCGGTTGCATAAAGGAACTCGAGGATCTGATCGGTCGCGTGACGTGGCTCGGACTCAATGACGAGAACGCGCTCGACCTTGGTGGGAGGTTTTGAAAAGAAGCCTCGCAAGAGCTAAACGCCCCAACTGTAGTCTTGACTGACGGTCTGGCTAAGGTTGTCCTTTTCGACGAGGCGCATCAGTTCAAGGCGAAGCGCGTCAACCAAGGCGTGCCAGCTGGCATCGATGACGTTATCGGAAATGCCGACGGTGGCCCAACTTCGGCGATGGTCGGTCCATTCGACTAAGACGCGAACTTTGGATTCCGTGCCGGCCGTTCCTAACACTCGGACTTTATAGTCCGTGAGTCGAACGTCCGCAATGGCCGGATAGATGGAAGAAAGGCACTGGCGCAGACAGATGTCGAGGGCGTGAACCGGGCCTTGGCCACTGGCCGTTGATGAATGAATATTATCGTGGACTTTCAACGTGACACTGGCCGTTGTACCGGTTTCGTCGTTGTTCTGCAGCCGTGTCGTCACTTCGTACGCAACAACATCGAAGGGATGAAACTCAGGCGCAGCCGCTTCACGAACCAACAGCTCAAACGTACCTTCTGCCGTTTCGAAATCGTACCCCTGGTACTCCATCTCCTTAATTCGTTCGAGCAAATCGCGTCGCGCTGAATCGGTGAGGCGTTCTCCAATGCCGAACTGCTTCAATTTATAGCTAACGTTTCCTCGCCCAGAGAGATCGCTTAGCAAGACACGCTGGCGATTACCGACCATCTCAGGATGGATGTGTTCGTAGGTGGCTGAGTCTTTCAACACGGCGCTGACATGGATGCCGCCCTTGTGTGCGAAGGCGCTTGGTCCGACAAAAGCCTGTTCACGGCGCACAGGAAGATTAGCTAGTTCAGCAACAAACTTCGCAACAGTGGTTAATTGCAGAAGGTTTTCAGGACCGATGGTTGTATGGCCGAGTTTTAACTCCAAGTTCGCCAGGATAGAACACATGTTGGCATTGCCACAACGCTCGCCGTAACCGTTGATACAGCCCTGAACGTGCGTGACTCCAGCTTCGACCGCGACCAATGTGTTGGCGACTGCGAGTTCGCTGTCGTTGTGCGTGTGGATGCCAAGGATGCCGTCGAAGCGGCCACGTACCTGTTCAATGATCTCGACCAATCGCATGGGCAGTGTTCCGCCATTGGTATCACAGAGACAAAGTACATCAGCACCGGCGTTATTCGCGGCTTCGAGCGTGCGCAGAGCAAAGGTCGGATTAGCCAGGTAGCCGTCGAAGAAGTGCTCGGCATCGTAGACGACCTCGCGACCATACGATTTCAGATAACGGACAGTGTCGGAGATGATTTCGAGATTCTGCTGCTCCGTGATGCCTAACGCGCGATGAACATGAAAGTCCCAGGTCTTGCCGAAGATGGAGACGACGGGCGTTTCCGCCTCGAGCAGGCCGTTAACGCTGATATCATGCTCGACCGGGTTCTTCGCGAGACGTGTAGACCCGAACGCACAGAGCTTGGCGTGTTGCAATTTTAGGATCTTGGCGCGATGAAAGAACTCTTTGTCTTTGGGATTCGAACCAGGCCACCCACCTTCGATGTAGTCGATTCCGAGGCAATCGAGCTTCTCAGCAATGGCAAGCTTGTCGTCTACCGAAAAGGAGACGGATTCGCCTTGCGTGCCGTCACGTAGCGTCGTATCGAAGGTAAAGATTTTCATAGAGTGTCAAGTGTTGCCATGTTGTAAAAAGCAAAAGGCCACCGGCTGGATCTTCTCCGCCGATGGCCTTAGAAAGTCGATTTGTGAATCACGACGTCTCAGGCGAAGCGGACAGGAGCCTCGCTGATAATAAGTCCGCTCTGAATAATAAGGAGCATAAGACGTGCGTGTAGCTTCAAGTATAGAACAGAGTTAGTAGTTGGATACAACGACGGCTCCGTTTTGAGTACCGGGTTTCAGCTGTGTCGGTTTATCGGGGTGGCCCAAGACGAGTTCGCCTGTTGTACCGGGAGGAAGATTGACCTGATACGAATAGCCACGGTCGCTGAGAGTTACATCTACGTCAATCATGCCGTTCGGGTGAGGCATGTGAGCCTGAATATGTTTCAGGCCTCCCATGTTAGGTGCGATGCGAACTTTCTTGAACCCGGGTGCGGCGCTCTCGATGCCGGCTACGGTTCGAAGGAACTCGAAGTTCGGGCTTGCTCCCCAGGCGTGACAGTCGGAACGAGTATCGCCCCCGTTCCATTCAGACCAGGTAGTTAGATTATCGGCAAGCATCTGCCGCCACGGATCGAGCGACTTCAAATAGTCCCCGCCCAAGCCGACCATGCGAAGCGTCGCGTTCTGGTAGGCGCGGAAGTAAATGGAGGATTGAGCCAGCGTGGAATCAGTCCGGATTTTTTCAATGATGGAGCGGCCTTGGTCCGGCGCAGAAACTCCGGCGATGACGCCGAGCGTGTTGACGTGCTGCGAGTAAGTGGAATGGCTTGGTTGATCGGCAAAGAGACCACGCTGCGAGTCCCAGTCAGTGGCCTGAATTGTCTGCGTCAAGCTGGAAGCGGCGGTCTTGTAATCCTGCGCCAACGCCCGACTGCCTAAGTTTTGTTCGAGATCGCCGGCCCATTGATAAGCCAGCAGAAGTTGCAAATCGAGTGCGGCAGATGAGCCGCCGTCCGCATCCGAAGGCGATACGCCTCCCGGCCATTGCTTCACCCAATCGACAAAGTTCCACCAAGGCATAGCTCGCATAGAGCCGTTTTGTTTCTGGTACTGACTGAAGTAGGAGAGAACCGCGTGGACACCGGGAAGCATGCGGCGGACGAAGTCGGGATCGTCTACATACATCCAATAGTCGTGAACCATGCCGATCCACCAAAGGGAGAAGGGCGGAATGTACTGCTGAAGTGCAGATGGTGCGCGGCTGAACGTAACGCCCTCGGCCGTCCGTGAATCGTTCAGCAGTTCAATGCCGTTTCGCATCAGGCGTGCATCGCCGGTCATATATAAGGACACCATCATTTGGATGCGGGCATCGCCGCCATACTGGAGCTGCTCGTAGAACGGGCAGTCCATGTAGGATTCATGAGCGCAGAGCCGAGCGGTGCGCCAGCCGGTTGCCAGGATCTTCTGAATCTCCGGGTCGGACGAGTTGCCAGGGGCGGTGAAGATGGCCTTTTTCTCAAACGGATAGGCTACGAACGAACCTTTCACGCTGTCCAGAGTGAGCGGTTTCGCTGCAGTCTGGATGCTCAGTTGAAGATAACGATAGGTTCGCCAGAACAAGGGCCTGTAGGTGCGCGACGTTCCACCGTCTGTCGTGAAGGTGTCGGATGGACCAACGAATACCTTGCCATCGATTTCGTTGCGATTGCCTTTTAGATACTCAGCTTTCGGATCGGTCTTGGGATTGTACAGGGCTTCAGCGTAAGCGATGTCGACGCTGCTGCCAGTGCCGCCGGAGACGGTCAGCTCGGGATAAGCGGTGGTGAGATACGTCTGATCAAGCAGCAGAACTGTTTTCGTGTTGGCCGGAATGGTCTGAGTGAGGGCGGTGCTGGTTGAAGGTTTGCGAACGGTGAGTGGCTGCTCGGGCGACTCGGGTTCGAGGGGGATTAAGCGGGGTGTGAGCATCCAGCGGTTCGGCGAGTCGGACGCGTCACGGGGTGCCGCATGAGTGAGGCGGTTTGCATTCACCCAACTTGAGTCGTCATAGTCCGGACTCTGCCATTTCCAGGGGTAGAGTTGCCCGTCCACGATCTCGTTCGGGCCCAGGGCGTAGTAGCCGGTGCGCTGATCCTGCGGCCACGGTTTCGGCGAGTAGGCTTTGTCGCGAATGCACTTCCATGCGGGGGAGGTGTTCAGATCGGCGAACTCAGGCTGGTCGGATTGCAGAACGAACCCAGTCTGGTTGCTGACCTGCGCGACTGCCCGATCGGGGCCATCGTTCCAGACGACCGCGGCGAGGAGATTGCGTCCAGAGTTCAGGAATGGCGCGAGATCGACGGTTTCATATCGCCAGTGAGTGAGGTCACTGCGGGCTGGACCAAAGGAAACTTGGTGGCCGTTCACGAAGAGGATGTAACGATTGTCGCCAGAGACGTGAACTTTGAGACTGGTCGGGCTTTTAGCAAGGTTGAAGCTGTGGCGGAAGTGATACACCCCGTAGCCTTGGGGGTCAGAACCTGGAGCATCGATCCAATAAGCGGGCCAGGACTGCTTGGTCAGGTCGACGGAGGGCGGTGCGGCTACGAGGTTCAGGGCGAACAGCGTAAGGACGAGCTTGGTCATTGGTGCCAGCCATGATATCCCTGCGACGTGAGCCGATCTTGCCCGGAGGGCTTGGGCAGCGCATTGGCGGTACGAACCCATTCAGCATAAAGCATGTCTGATCAGCCACATCCGGCCTTATTACGGAACGAACTCAGTCCTGGAGGTTCGTTTTTTCAACTTGTGACGCTTAGATCCGAGTCGCGGAAGTTCGTTCTCACGAGCGCTATTGCAGGGCTTCGACCAGGTAATCGGTCGTCTCTGTGGAGTGAACCAAGCCCATTCGGCGGATAATTTCTCGCTTCATGGCGGGGTCTGTTTCCTGTCGGGCGAGGTCAACCAGCGCCTTTCCGTTTTGTTGAAGGAACAGGGAGTTCAGTATGGCTTTACGGCCTTGCGGGTTAGCGGAGTGATAAAGCGAAACCAAGTCGCTGCCGGTGGCTTTACCGCCAAAGAGCCCGAGATATTGAATGGCTCTGGACTGCAGGTCGGGATGAGCCGAGTCCCGAGCGACATCGAGCAGAATGCGTCGCGCGTCAGGCGATCCGCTCTGGGCAAGAACGAAGAGAGCTTGGGCTTTCAGTTTCGAGGAGGAATTGGATTTCAAAAGTCGTTCAACTGAAGGCAAGGCTTTGGACGGATCAGTTTGAAGCAGACTGTTTAGAGCCAGGGCTTTGATATCGTCGCCGGCTCCGACATCGGGTGACACAGGGAGGCCCTCAAGCCCGCGTAGTTCCAAATTGAGCGCCGCAGCATCGTTAGCCCAGCGGCTGCCAGGAAAACTCTCCTCAAGGGACTGTACGGCTTTCATGGCTTGGTCGAGCTGACCGGCTTGCTCGAGGGCGTACGCCTTCCAATAAAGAGCACCGTCGGCCAGATTGCCTCCGAGCGCGGCGGCCGAGTCGAAGGAAGAAATTGCGCTATCCCACTGACGAGCTTCAAGCGCTTGTCGACCTCTCTGATATGCGACATTCTGCCGCGTGGACGTTTGGGACGGATTTTGGGCTGATAGGACGCAGGTGATGGCGAGGGCGGTTGGTACGAGCAGAAGACGAGTCATAGTGTTTGTCCTTTGAGCTTTATATTTTGGGTGACGACGCGGACCTTGAACAGGAGACTGTTGGCCTCAATCTGTTCACGGATATCGTTGAAGGATTGTGTGTCGGTTGTGACTGGACTATTCGCCACGTCGAGAAGAGTGCGTTCGAGTTCGCCGAGCAGGGAGGCCTGGGCGGGCCGGTGATGCCGGGCGGCTGACAGCCGGAGTATGCGATTTTCGCCAAGTAGCTCTCGGGCTGCCTCTTGCTGATCGCGGAGGCTGGCTTGATCTGGGCTGTGATTTAGTAATTCGGTCAGCAGGATCTCAGTGCGGTCGAGGTGGTCTGAAAGGGCGGTCAAACGAACGCGGTCCCCGTTTGTGGGTTCAAGATGAGTGCGCCGATGTTCGGTCAGCATACCGGCCACAAAAAAGGCAGCCAACAGCAGGGCAGCAACCGAAGTCGCCGACCAGCGGGGAAACGAGGTCCAGGGCCGCCGGGCAAGGGGAAGCTGGGGCTGAAGCTTGGCCCAGACCGCTTGGCCATAAAGATGAGTGCGTTCCGGGACGGGTTGGTCTCGGATGATACGTAGGAGCTCAGAGAGGAAACTGAACCGGGCCTGGCACTCGGGGCAGCGGTCGAGATGGGCGGACTGTTCACCGTAGTAGGCGTCGAGCAATTGTTCGTCGCTTAAATGTTCGGTCTGCAGGTAACTCATCGGGTGACTCCGCCGAATGCCGGTTGGAGAACGCGGCGCAATTTCTGGACGGCACGGAACACCGAGTGCTTGGCCGCATTAGCCTGGACTCCGAGAGTGCGAGCAATTTCATCGATGTCGCAGTCGTGATAGTGACGAAGAATGAAGGCGGCACGTTCGTTAGGACTTAGCTGACTGAGTGCAGGCTGAATGCGGCGAGCGATTTCGTTGCTCTCGGTGAGGCGCTCGGGCGAGGGATCGGAGTCGGCTAGAGAATCGAGCCAATGGGCGTGGTCGTGATCCTCAGAATACGGCTGGATTGTGCGGCGGGTCTGCCTGGCGCGGAGATGGTCGAGAGCGCAGTTAACGGCAATGCGATGAAGCCAAGTAGCAAAGGTGGCTCGGTTATCGAAACGATGGAGTTGCTTAAACGTGCGGAGGAACGTTTCTTGTACAAGGTCTTCCGCGTCTTGTTCGTTGCCCGTCATACGAAATGCGAGGTGAAAGATGGACCGGCTGTGGCGCTCGACTAGAAACCGAAATGCCTGCTGGTTGCCGCCGCATGCGTCTTTGGCAGCTTCGTCGTCGGTCCATGTCATCGGTACAGTCTTGATACGCATCCGAGGAGCGTTGGTTAGGAAAGAAAGTTGGGGGGATGCGAAACAGCGGCTCCGATCAGAGCGGCACTGGGCTACAAAGCTAAGAACTCACTTGACTTAGCTGGATGTTTAGTCTACGATTCCAAGGCCTAAGTTACTACTAGAGAGTTTACTTGAGCGAATTACTTGTCTCGTCGGAGTTCTATTCATTACAGCGCTCGGCATTTCCGCCCAGTCGATTCCGTCGCTAACCCTTACACCGTCTGGTTATCAGTTGGTAATATACGCATACTGCGTGGACGCGAACAACAACTTAGTCCCTAATTGTACGCCAACAATCACGAACGGCTATTATGTCGGAAGTGGCGGGCACAGTCACGACGCTTCCAGCTGATTTTCGCGCTAACAGTAATCCGAATAGCAGACTGCCGCAAGCCTACCAACTCTTCTTTCAATATTGCAGACAAGGTGGTCTCGGAAGGTTAGCATTTCTGGAGGTACCAAAGACGCCCAACCAGCATATCCACTGCGATCGGAATTTGCAATAGAAACTAAGGAGATTATGAAATTCTATACAAGTTCGATGCTGATCAGTTTTATATTCATTGGTCTTACATATGGGGAAGAAGTCCAATCTAAGCCTAAAATCCAAGCGCAGCTTTCTCCAATTCCACCTTATCCTCCGGACGGCTCGATCCCAATTAGTTTAGAAGGCCAATATGTTTTCCGAGATCTAGCTACGGGCGATTTGGTTCTGTCATATCCGGCCGAATTGAGCTCTTCTGCCCTGCCGTTGTCGTCGGATTCCATTATCGACGGTCATGGGCGTATCACGCAAAGGGTCTCACTACGGAATAATATAGACCCTTGGTTCGATGTCGGTGTGACTAGAGAGGGGAACAAAGTAGTCTATTCATATATTCTTCGCAACGGTTCAAAAGCATCAAAGGCCATCGCTGAATGGCATATTGATTTCCCAAACACCGTGCCGAGAACTTCGCGGGGCGTGGCAGAAAACCCGGCAGATCTGTTTAGCGCAACAGACCAGATTGACGTAACTTCTCCGATCAAGTGGGCGAGCAGTTCCGATGGCGATGTAATTAGGCCGGGCCTTTCTTCCGCCAAATTAATGGTTCCTTCTTCTTTGAAACCTGGATTTGACATAGCTTCCGTGTCCGGCTCCGCAGTACCTATGCTAGATAGGCTGCAGGTTCCGCCGGCGGTGCGGGTTCAAATTGATCGGTTGAAAATTTCGATCTGGACCATAAACTAGTGCTGACTCTGGGGCCGAAATTCGTGCCCGACACGCCAGATTTAGCTATTGCGGCCGATTTCGCCACCGGCTTAGATGTTCTCGTTAGGAACAACTATCTTTCGGCTGATTCAGTCCTGATCCGCGAACTTAGAAGCAAGCTTAAGACTTTTATAAGTCAGGCAATTTCATCAGCAGATGTGCCGGCTGGAAGCGCGACTAAGTTTTCAGCCAAGACTAATGCTTCTCCTGCAACACTTTTTGAAGGGCAGATCTTGACCGCATTTCGTGTTAGTGTCGAAAGCTACTAGGACTCGGCAATTATGTTACCGTCCTTTTTCAAAATTGTCATTCTTGGTTGCGCTGGCGGAGTGGTCCTGCAATCGCAGGCGACACGCGAAGAACGGGCGCCCGTCCCTTATCTGAACCGAGATGGATCAGTACCAGCAGGGAACCAGAATCAGAGAGTGTTTCTCGACCCGGCTACTGGCGACGCTGTAATACTGTTTGACTTCACGAACGACCTACATCAGGTTGAGCGTAAACGCATCGGACTCGAGCTTAGTCGGCATATCGATCCGAGTCTTACGGTAGCAGTAAGTTTCGATCCGTTTACCGAGTTGTGGAGTTACTCGTACACACTGATCAACGGACCGACGGCGAGGCAATCTGTCAATTCTTGGTGGTTTAAGGGCCTGACAAAAGAGATTTGTTCAGCAGTTGTTCCCGATGACTGGGACTATCTTTTCCCACGTTTACTCAACAACCCGGATTGGCCTCGATTGATAGTGGCCGCCAAACGTTCAGATGGCGTACCACCCGGGGGCAAATTGGAAGGCGTCGTAGTCACTAGTCGGCTGGCTCCCAGCGTAGGGGAAGTTTATAACGTGGGTGCTTCACGAATTCCTGTGTTCCCGGCAGAGCCTGACGAAGTTACAGGAAATCAGATTGCTCAGGTCTTCGACTTTCCCTACAATTTCAGGAAAGCAGAGACGTTGCTACCTGGTCTAAAGCTGCCCTCCGGACGTGATAAGACTTCCGGGGAGTATGAAGGGCAGCTTCGACGTTGTCAGAGTGACAGCGAGTGCACAGGCGAATTTGTGGCCTCGGCGACTGTGTTTCTATCAGCAAGTTTTCGCGACGGAGCTGAGAGACGATCGGCGTTTAGTAGGGTTCAAGCGGCAGCGAAACGTCCGATGGAGAAGGAACTGGCGGACGTTTTCACGATTCTCTTCTTAAAGGATTGACGTTCAGAGTTCGTTGCGGGTCGCATTGAGCGGAACAAAGACAGTGCGGCGCGTTCATTAGGGCTTAGCTGACTCAGGGCAGGTTGGATGCGGCGAGCGATTTCGTTGCTCTCGGTGAGGCGCTCGGGCGAAGGGTCGGAGTCGGCCAGAGAATCGAGCCAATGCGCGTGGTCGCGATCCTCAGAATACGGCTGGATTGTGCGGCGGGTTTGCCTGGCACGGAGATAGTCGAGAGCGCAGTTCACGGCGATGCGATGCAGCCATGTCGCGAAGATGGCTCGATTATCGAAACGATGGGGTTGCTTAAACGTGCGGAGGAATGTTTCTTGCACGAGATCCTCCGCGTCCTGTTCGTTTCCCGTCATACGGAATGCGAGATGGATGGACCGGTTATGGCGCTCGACTAATAACCGGAATGCTTGCTGGTTACCGCCGCATGCGTCTTTGGCAGCTTCATCGTCGGTCCACGTCATCGATACAGTCTTGATACGGAGCCGGCCGGGGCGTTGGTTAGGAAGAAAGTTGGGGCGCTTACCTATGAATAAATACTTTGCTTTGGGCGAACGCAGCTTACTGCATTGGACAAATCTCTTACGCCTCCCGAGCGCGCTCTGTGAAGATGCGAAAGGCTTGATCAAGTTCGAATGTCTGGGTGATGTTTTGGTCGAGAGTTGCCAGATAAACGGGCCGAAGGCTGGCTTGTGCGATCAGTACACGATCGAAAGGATCTATGTGGGAGAAGCGCAGATTATTGAGCTGCCGAATATCCTTGTATTCGACTGCCAGCTCCGTGCAAGAGAAAGCTTTCATTGTCTGCTCGAGTTGGTCGAGCGAAAAGTTGAAGCGTTTGCCGTGCTTTTCGTGCTTGATCTGAATTTCCCAAGCACTGACGTGACTGACAAAGCGCATTTCCGCAGCCTCGATGGCTTTGAGTAGCGAGCGCGGTAGACGCTCAGGCTCTGTTGCCATCCAAATGACGATGTGAGTATCCAGCAGGAGAGAGTGCCGTGGCATTAGAGCCGCATAACTTAAGATTTTACGCTCCTATTCAGTTCGGAGGGCCTCCACGGGATTGATTCGGGTTGCACGAAATGCTGGTACGAAGCTTGCGGCGAGCGCAGTCGCCCCCAGTAGCACCGCAGCGAGCAACAGTGTTTGTGTGTCCCCGTAGCTGACGTGAAAAAGCATGTTTCGGGCGAGCATGCCCGCTACGAGCGAACCTGCTGCACCCACACAGATCCCTGCTACTGCCAGCCAAGCGGCTTCGGATAGTACCAAATGATAGATTGCGGCGCGTTCAGCACCAAGTGCTATGCGGACCCCGAATTCGCGAGTTCGCTGGGCGACCGAGTACGCGACAACTCCGTAGAGCCCGAGTATGCCGAGTACAAAAGCGAGAATGGCAAACCCACTTACTAACCAAGCCGAAGAGCGATGAATATAAGCGGTCATGGAGTTGTTGATCAGTGCTTCCATGGTCGTCTCGTTTCGCATGCCGATGTCGGAACGGGTCTGCTTGATGGCTGATCGAAGCTGGGGCAAGATACTTTCGGGTTTCTGACTTGTTAATGCAATGGCGGAGAAGTAAGTGCTGGGATCTTGAGTGAAAGGATGAAACTCGGTCGGCCAGATCTCCGAATCAAGCGCGCCGTCTCTGATGTCTCTCACCACGCCGATGATGGTCTTGATTGACTTGGGTGACAAGACGATATCGCCGATTTGTTGACCGATTGGATTCTCACCTGAGAAGTACTTACGAGCAAAGGTTTCGTTGATGACCACGACCTTCGGCTTGGCTTCATCCTCGTCGTCGGTGAAGTAGCGCCCGCTTAAGAGCGTAGCTCGAATGGCACGGAAGTACTCCGAACTAACGTCACGTTCATTCACTTCTATGTGTTTACCGTCATAGGGCTTGCCAATGATGCGGATCCAGTCGGTGTTGCCGTTGAAACTTACGGGCAAGAGCGTCGTCAGAGCGGCGGCTTTTACGCCGGGAAGATGGCCGACAGTACGAACGACCTCTCTCGCTAGTGCCCTAGCCTTGTTGTCAGGAAAGGACTGATTGTCGGGAGCTGCCACATCGATGGTTGCCAAGTGATCGGGCTCGAATCCCAGGTTGACCTGCATCAGACGAAGGAAGCTTTTGGTGCAGAGCCCTGCTCCGACAAGAAGGACCATCGCGACGCCGAGCTCGATCACAACAAGGCGTGCTCCAAGCCTGCGCCAGCCTTTGCCCGATGACCCGCGACTTCCTTCCGATAGGCCGTCCTGCACTTTCGACGCCTTGAAGTGGATGCCGGGCATGATTGAGAAAAGAACTACAGCTAGAGTGGACAAGACTGCGGCAAAGCCCAGTACGCGGGCGTTCAGATTGACATGCAACAGGAACGGCATGTAATCGAGCATGTCTGGCGGGATCAGATGTTCAAAAGCCTGTGTAACCCAGTGTGTGAGCAGAAGGGCGAGAGCGCCAGCGCCAGCAACGAGAAGAAAGCTCTCGGTTGAAAATTGGGTTACGAGGCGCATGGTTGATGCACCAAGGGCGCTTCGTAGGGCCATCTCCCGGCGTCGCCGCTCGGAGCGCGCGAGCAATAGGCTTGCTACGTTTAGGCCAGCAATAGCGAGCAATAAGGATGCGCCACACATCAAGACGATCAGGAGAGGTCGAAGATCTCCTGCCAACGCATCGCTGAGCGGCACGACGCTGGCCAAATGCCCTCGATTGGAATCCGGGTACACGCGTTCCAGACGCTTGCAGATGGCAGTCATCTCGGCCAACGCTTCTTGTGCTGAGACGCCGTTCTTTAATCGCGCAATTCCGTCCAGGTTGTGACAACTACGGCGCAAAGCGCAAGGGTTATTTGGAGCAATTGTCGTCCAGAACTCGGCCGGACCGCGGGGCGCAAACTGGAAAGTTTCCGGCAGGACAGCGATGACGGTGTAAGTCTCGCTACTTAGGTCGATGCGTTTACCTAAGATGCTCCGGCGGCCACTAAAATGGTGCTGCCAGGCGCGGTAGGTAAGCATAACGGTTTTCTCGCTACCGATCTTTCCATCTTCTGGCGTGAAGTCACGTCCAAGAAGCGGAAGTACGCCGAGGGTTCGGAAGAAGTCAGGACTTATAAGGGCGGCCAGCGTTGGCTCCAGGCCTGATTCTGTTTTGAGTAATAGGCCGTTTCCGTGTGAAACGCTGAAAGAGGTGAAGACTCGGTTTGATGATTTCCAGTCAAGGTAATCGAGGTAGGAGAGATTGTTGACGGGAAATTTCTCAGTGCTCTCATTGACTGCAACGAGCCTTGATGGTTGAGGGTAGGGCAGGGGTTTGATCAACGCTGCATCAACAAAGGCGAAGGTCGCGAGATTAGCGCACAGGGCAATAGCCATAACCAAGACGGCAGCTGCTGTGAAGCCGGGACTGCCACGCAACTGGCGCAGTGCAAAGCGAAAATCGAGAAGCAGGTGTTCAAAGAAAGGAACTGTAGATCTTTCGCGATGGGCTTCTTTCACCTGTTCGATACCGCCCAATTTGAGCAATGCGTTTCGGCGCGCTTCGTCGGCCGATATCCCGGCCCGCACATTGTCAGCTGCGTGCATAGCTATGTGGCTTTCGATCTCGTCATTGAAGTCCTGCTCCCGACGGGTTCTGGTGAGCAGTCCTGAAAACCGGACTAGCCAAGCACGTATAAGTCTCATGCCGGATCTCGATTCGTGCTAAGAAAACGAGCCATGATTGCAGTCGCATGAGCCCAATCCTGTGTTTCGCGTTCGAGTTGTTTGCGGCCTGCTCGTGTCAGCTTATAGAACTTTGCACGCCTATTGTTTTCGGAGACGCCCCACTCTGAGGCGATTGAACCCTCTTGCTCTAACTTCAGAAGGGCTGGATAGAGCGTTCCGTAGTTCAAGGTAAGCAGATCGCCGCTGGTTTGCTCGATCCGGCGGGCGATGCCGTAGCCGTGCAAAGGTCCCATTGATTCGAGAGTCTTGAAAATCATTAGGGCCAATGTGCCTTGCCGGACATCCGTTTTGTTTCCCATGCTTATATTGGCTTCCCATAGGAAGTGTTGCACACATCTATAGGAAACCAACAGTTGCCCGGGATAATGTTTTAAGGAATCTTCTCTGCAGCAACTCTGCGCACGACAGCTCCTAAGAGCATGAAGGCTTCGAAGTCGGAGGGCTTGCGAAAGTAATCTGAGACGCCGAGCTGAGCCATCATTTCGCGATCTTTTTCGGCATCGGATGAGCTGACAACGATGACGGGAGTCTGAGCGCAGGTGGTATGTTGCCGCAATTCGCTGAGGACTTGGTGGCCTTTGATCTTCGGAAGGTTCAGGTCGAGTAGCATCAGGTCTGGGCAGGGCAGTTCGCCTGGCTTTCCCATCTGAGCAATGAATCGAAGTGCATCAGCGCCATCGCGAACCACGTGGAGCTTATTCTCGATTTGGTGCTCCAGCAGCGCTTCTTCCACCAGGAGAACGTCACCCACGTTGTCTTCAGCTAGAAGAATGTTAAGCATACTCAGGCTCATTCACATGTGGCAGTGAAAAGGAGAAGTTGGCTCCCTCGCCAGGACGACCCTCCGCCCAGATGCGCCCTCCATAACGTTCGATAATGCGATGACAAATCGCGAGACCCAGGCCTGTGCCTGCATATTCATTCTTATGAAGACGAGCAAAGAGACCGAAGATCTGTTCTGCATATTGTTGTTCGAAACCGATGCCGTTGTCCTGGACGGCAACAACCACTTGATTGTCGCGAGACTGGACTGTGATCTGAATCTGTGGCGCGAGTTCTGGGCGCCTGTACTTTAGAGCGTTGGAAATCAGGTTTTGAAAGACGTGCGAGAGCTGCGAAGTTTCGCCGCGTACCAGGGGAAGAGTTGGAAAGCTAATCTTGGCTCCGGTCGCGCCGATGGACTCTTTGAGGGCGGCCAAAGCATCGGCTAGTGAGGCGGCCAGATCTGCTGACCCTATCGGCAGTGCGTCTCTGTGAACCGCGCGCGAGTAGGAGAGGAGGTCGCGAATGAGAGCCTCCATGCGAGACACTCCTTCTTGAACAAACCCGGCATATGTGTCGAGCTTCTCGTTACTGCTATCCAAAGATTTGAGAATCAGTTGCGAATAAATGTTGACCATACGCAGAGGCTCCTGGAGGTCATGGCTGGCTACGTAGGCGAATTCTTCCAGTTCGCGGTTTACACGCTCGAGTTCCTTACGCGCGAGTACTTGGGTCGTCACTTCGCTGCATACGATAACTACGCCCGAGACCACCTGGTCTGGTTCCCGCAAGGGATGGTAAACGACGTTAAACCAGTGGTCCTCTATAACGCCGTTTCCGTCCTGGTCGTAGGGAATATAGAAATCGTCAGCTACAAACGGTTCACCTAGATTCAGCACACGGTAGAGCGCGTCCCACACATTTTGAGCCAGCTCAGGAACGAGATCGGCGAAGCGGCGACCGATAATCTCTCTGTTTCGAAGTAGAGTTTGAGCAGGAGGATTGGCCAATTCCACAACGAGATCATCGCCACGAAGTACGAGAATCGCAACTGGGGCTTGCGAAAAAACCTGTTGCAACTTTTGCTCACTGAGCGCCAGCGCACTCTCCATGCGCTTCTGGTCGGTAACATCGCGGGTAGAACCGGCGACGGCCTCAACCTGTCCGTGGCCGCCGAAGACGGGTACAAAGATGTATTCGAAATCGCGTAGTTCACCGTTAGCGCCTGCGTACGGTGTTTGATCCCGGAGCGGTTCCTTGGTTGCAATGACCTGCTGGACTTCGCGATGCAGACGCCCGCCTAATTCAGGGGTGTAGCCGAGCTCAAACAGCGTCTTGCCAACTACTTCGTCAAGCGGTTTCTGCCACAGGGTTAATAGTGCGCGGTTGGCGTAGGTGATGCGGCCTTCTCGGTCGAAGATGTAGGACAGGTCGGGGCTGTGAGACAAGGCTGTGTCGAATGTGCGCCACTGCTGCTTCAATTCCTCCGACTCACGCTTGCGCTCGGTAACATCGCGCATTACTTTCGAGAAGCCAAGCAGTTGGCCGGCTTCATCGCGTAAGCCAACCATCGTGCCGTCAACGAAGAAGCGGGTTCCGTTCTTTCGTAAGTGCCAGCGGACGTCGGGGGCTCTGCCATCCTCGGCCGCCTTGGTCATTTCAAATTTCGGTATACCTTCAGTTCTGTCTTCGGGCGTAAAGATCATGGCTACCGATCTACCGATCCATTCGTCTTGTGTGTACCCAATGATGCGCTCGACGCCCGGATTCCAGCTCACAATGCAGCCATCGACGTCCATAAGGAAAACCACGAAGTCGGTCAGTTCCCCAACGAGCATTTCGTAAAGCTGAGCGTGATTAACCTGTGGTGCTGGTCTACATGAGAGGGTTTCAAGCATCGGGTTCCAGTTCACAAAGATTATCGATCCATGAGAATTAGCGAGTCCATTCGGCCGGCCACCGATGGAAAAAGACCTGAACAGGTCAGAGAAGAGGTTGCTTTCAGCATAAAGGATTAGAAGGTCAGAGTTATAGCCCTAGAGCCCGGAGCTAAGTGACATGAAACTTACAAGGTGTAGTAACGTCTACGAACGGAACTTGTAAGTAGGAAGGCAAGATTATGGCGAAGAAGATGAGAGCAGATACCCTTGAACCCGTCGACAATAACGAGACGAACTCCCAATCAGATTTGGGAAGTTTAGGTTCAGCAACTGTGGCGGGAGTGATGGATTCTGCCAAACAGGCCGCAAGCCAGGCAAAGGAAACCGCGAGCCATGTGCTGGACCAAGCGAAAGACCACGCAAGTTCACGAGTAGACGAACAGAAGCAGAACCTAGCTTCTGGGATGCAAGCAGTGGCCCATGCATTTCAGAGCATGGGCGAAGAACTCCGTAAGAAGGAACAAGGACCGGTAGCCGACTACGCGGCGGAAATTGGTCAGGCTATCGGCGGACAAGTTGAGCAACTAGCCAGTTACTTACGTGATCGAGATATTAAGCAGTTAGTGGCTGAGACAGAAAATTTCGCAAGGCGCTCCCCAGCACTTTTCCTAGGAGGCGCGTTCGCAATCGGCTTCGCGGCCAGCCGTTTTCTGAAAAGTTCGCGACCTGCCGCACCTGCTGCCCAACTGCCGGCGTCCCTAAGTACGCCTGCCACGCAGCTTGCTTTACCGCCGGCTTCAATGCCACCTTCTGGATTAGGTGTGACGCCTGGCGCTGGCGGCAGCGTGCCGGGCTCTTACTAGAAGTCGGAGTGAGCTAAGAAATGCCGGACAAACAAGATCAATCGATCGGCTCGTTAATCTCAGATCTCGCCAATGAGACAGGCCTTCTCATTCGCCAGGAGATTGCGTTAGCCAAAATCGAGCTGACGGAGAAGGCCACCAGTATCGGTCGGAATATCGGCTTTTTGGTCCTAGGCGGCGCAGTTGCTTATGCAGCACTTTTGGCGTTATTGGCGGCCATTATTATCGGCCTCGCAAACGTGATGGCGTGGTGGGCGGCGGCTCTGGTTGTTGCTGTCGTGGTGGGTATTGTTGCTGCGGTTTTGATATCCAAAGCGTTGGCATCTCTAAAGAGCACTAGCATCGCACCTCGGCAGACGATGGAGACATTGAAGGAGGATGCACAATGGGCGAAACAACAGATGAAGTAAGGCCGGCAGGTGTACCGACTCGAGCGCGCATTGAACCATTACCTGCGAAGCCGGTCGCACAAGGTCCCGAAGACGCAACCGACAGTAGTCAGGAAGCGACAGAAATCCGCTCCGATATTGAGAAGACGCGTTCTAATTTGAGTGCGACTATCGACGCCCTTCAGGACAAATTAGATCCATCGCGGATTGCCGAACAAGTAAAAGACCAGATTCGCGAGAAGGCCACTGAGGCTTTTGATACGGCGAAGCATGCAGTTAAAGAAGCAACGATAGGGAAGGCAGAACACATTATGTCTAGCGTGAGCGAAGCAGTGAGTGATATGACTGGGCGGGCGGGCACGGCCATGAGCGACTCAGGTTCATCAATTGTTCAGTATATTCGGGATAATCCAGTTCCGATTGCTCTGGTTGGCATTGGTTTAGGCATGTTGGCGATGAGGAAGCGTCAAGCTGCGCCGTCGACATACCCGGCTAGCTACGTCGCAGCAGGCTACCCCTCGAACTCTAGCCCTGAACCGTCTCTTGCTGATCGAGCCCGGGGCGTTGTTGGTGACTTGAGCGACAGAGCTCAGAATGCGGCTTCGACAGTTAGCGAGAGTGCGCGTGCAGCGGCCGATCGGGCAACCAGTGCCGTAACATCTGCGGCCAGCACGGTTCAGGACGCGGCAGGTCAGGCTCTGGATGCGACCCGGAGACAGTACCACGATGTGCGTGGACAAGCCAAGCAAGGTGTGCAGGTTGCAAATGATACGTTTCAAAACACGCTGCAGGACAATCCGCTTGCACTTGGAATTGCTGCATTGGCTGCTGGCGCGTTAGTCGGACTTTCTTTGCCGAGTACCCAGGTAGAGGGTCAATACATGGGCGAAGCTCGGGATAAGTTAGTCGATCAGGCTAAGTCTCTTGCACAGGATGCAGCTGGGAAGGTCCAGCGCGTTGCTGAGCAGGCAGGGCAGACGCTTCAAGGTGCCGGGCAGCAGGTCGGCCAAACAATTCAGGAAGCTGCGCAGAAGGAAGGCTTGGTAGCAAGTAGTTAGACGGTTCTCGCCTTTAGTCGTGATTTAGGATCGGCCATGACGGGTCCGATCTGCCGGGAGTGAGATAAGATTGGCCTTCGCAAAGAGCTGAGGTTCGATGTTATCTCGGCGACCGGTCTCATGAACTTTATTCGAATCGCGGTTTGGGCCGCATTACTAGCAATCTTTGGATCCACGTCGCCTGCCAATGCTCAGATTAGTACGCGTCTCCCGAAGAGACTGATCGGCGATTACGGTTTCTGGAGTCGGACGCAGACTCCCCCGTACAGCGCCGATCAGATTCCATTTAACAAGCTGACGCACATTAACCATGCCGGCGTAAGCTTCAACGCTAAGGGCAATCTAGGGGTTCCCGCAGGTTTTCTTGAGCCGGAGCTGATTGCGAAAGCACGGGCTGCTGACGTAAAGGTGTTGCTCTTATTGGGCGGAGATTTCACAGGCCTCGAGACTAACGTTGCTGGGCTTCCGAACCTGGTCCGCAAACTTGAGAAGTTCATTTCAGAGAATGGCTACACCGGCATAGACATTGATTGGGAGTATCCGGCGTCCGACCTGGATCGACAGATGTTCTTTGCTCTGATGAAGGCTCTAAGGACGGCCCTTCCCGCGCCGAAATTTCTCCTTTCCGCTGACGTGCCCCCTTGGGGAGGCACAGGATACGATTTTGCGGATGTCACACCGCTGGTCGATTACTTCAACCTGATGACGTACGATTGCGCGGGTCCCTGGACAGATGATGGCCAGCTCAATTCGGCAATCTTTCCTGATCCGGCGAACCCCGAGCCGTACGAGTGCGAGCCCGGACTGAGTGTCAGTGAGGCGATCACGATTTACGTAGATCAATTGCAGATTCCTGCTGAGAAGCTGAACGTGGGCACGCCCTTCTACGGCTACTTCTACAGGAATGTCGACAAACTGTTTGGGCCGTGCACGAATTGCGGCAATACGGTCTTATCCGAAAACTACGGCACGTTTATTAAGCCGCTGATTGACCGACATGGCTGGCGAACTTTCTATGACACTTCCGCGCTTGTTCCCTATATGCTCCGAGCTGACGGAAAACCGGGTTACATCACATATGACGATCCTTTTTCGACTTACTACCGTGTCTGGTATTCGGACTGGCAGCGCGGCTTGGGAGGTTCGTTCATGTGGTCGCTGGATGCCGATTATGATGGACACTCTCAGGATCTCCTAGAGGCGATGTACGCGGCCACACTCGCAAAGTAAGCTCGAACATCGGATTTCATCCACGGCACCAAGTAGGGCCGTGAACACAAATGTGATCGATCGTGGTTAACAGTCAGTAGTCAGTCTCCGTCTTTTCTACTAAACAGCCTATAGATTGATCTTACGATCGCGGGCTGTTGCAACTAGAAAGAGAGACGGCCATGAATTTACTCTTGAAATCCGCGCCAGCTGTTTGCGCGTTCGCTTTGCCCCTACTTGCTGGAGCATTGCTGCTAAAGGTCGATAATCCGAATGCTAATCCGGAGGCGCTGAAGAGGCATGCTGTGCTGGTTGTACAGATCAGTGCTTGTCGGTCGCCCGAGAAAACAAGTGTTTCGGCTACCGCCGAAGGCGTGTTGAACGGAGTGCGACACAGTGTTCCCTTGAAGGTCATCTCACTCTCAACCGCGGGAACGTACGCGGTCACCCGTGAATGGCCTGAGGACGGAAGTTGGGCGATCAAAATGGTCGCGACAAATCCAGATTACGCGAACTATGCGACCAGCGTCATCGTTCCCGTCCGTAAGGCCTCAGTGCAATGGTCAGAGGCCACGAGCTATTTTCACGCGCCTACCGCTTCCGAGATTTCTCTTGCCATAAACTAATCGACGCATCAACTTCACGAACCATCGTGCTCACAACCATCGTGCTCACCAGCACCGAGCCCAAAGAACAAGAAGCCACGCTGGTCCGTGCCGCGCAGAGCGGTGATCGAGTGGCTTTCGGCAGGCTGTACCAAGAGTACGGGCGATTGATTCATGGTGTGTTGCTGGCACATGTTGGGTATCAAGATGCGGAAGACCTGATGCAAGAGGTGTTTATGAAAGCACTCAAAAAGCTGCCGGGGCTGCGCGAACCGGCGGCCTTTTCGGGTTGGCTGGTTTCCATCGCGCGGCGAACGGCCACCGACCACTTACGAAGCAGAAGAACGGGTCTAGAGTTTGTGCCGTCTCGGCGTGAGCAGGCAGTGAGAGTCGGCGAAGCGTTCGCCATTTTGGAAGTGATTCGGAAACTTCCCGAGAGTTATCGCGAGACCTTGATCTTGCGCCTAGTAGAGGGTATGACCGGACCGGAGATTGCTGATCGCACAGGTCTAAAGCCCGACTCGGTGCGTGTGAACTTATGCCGAGGAATAAAAATGTTGCGCGATCAATGGAAAGGTTTTCAGACGCTATGACCGACGACTACCTATGGAACGGGACTGGTGAGACCGACCCTGAAGTGGCAGGTCTTGAGAGCACTCTTGCAGAGCTGCGCTGGTCTGGGAAGCAGATCGAACCTGGACGCGCACAGCCCGTCAGGCACTGGTATCGAAAAAGGTCTTGGGCTATGGCTGCTGCGGCCATGGTTGTGCTTGGCTTAGGGACGGCATTCGTCATCGAAAGAATCCACAGAATGGGATTGACGGGCATAGGCGATGCTTCGTCGTGGCAGCTGTCCTTTGCGGGCCAGAAGCCAAGTACTATTCGCGCGGGACAAGTTATTGAGACGGGCTCCGGAGCGGCGACTATGGAATCGGAACTCGTTGGTGAGGTAACAATCGACCCAGATTCGCGACTGCGCTTTCTCTCGAGTGACACGTATCACCATCGGATGGCTCTGGACCATGGGACCATCCATGCACTCATCTGGGCACCACCAACAAACTTTGTTGTCGATACTGCGGCAGCGAAGACTGTTGATCTGGGATGTAAGTACACGCTGTTTGTTGGAGGGGATGGAGACGGATTTTTGACAGTTGAGATGGGCTGGGTTGCTTTTCAATGGAACAGGATTGAGTCATTTATCCCTGAGGGTGCGGCCTGCACCACGCGCCTCGGCCATGGCCCGGATACTCCCTATTTCCGCGATGCTCCGAGAGTCTTCACGAAAGCGTTGGCGGAGTTCGATCACGATGGAGACAGGCAGGCATTGAACGCGCTACTTGAAGTGGCTCGGCCCCGCGATGCGCTGACACTGTGGCATCTGCTGGAGCGGACGCAATCAGGAGAGCGAGCCAGAGTGTTTACCCGCTTTGCTGAATTGGTGGACTTGCCGTCGAATGCAACCCGCAAGGGCGTACTGAGTGGCGATCGGCCGAGTATGGATGCCGCTTGGGATGCGTTGAAACTAGGAGATACAAGTTGGTGGCGTGAGTGGAAGCGCGATTGGTAGGAAGAGGCAGGTATGCGAATTCTGGATGCAGTATTGATCATTGTGGCTAGCTGCGCTGTGCGGGCAACGGCCTCGGACGACCTTGTGGCAGTTCACGAATGGGGCACCTTCACGTCGGTGGCAGATGAAGACGGATCAGCTATGGGTTGGCAGCCACTCTCAGGACCATCGGACCTGCCTTGTTTTGTACACAGGCTGGACCAAAGAGATTTGAAAGTAGCGGAATACGGGACGGTGCGGATGGAAACACCAGTCTTGTACTTTTATCCGTTGAAGCCGCTGAACGTTTCGGTTCACGTCGACTTTCCTGGTGGCCGAGTGACCGAATGGTACCCGCGAGCCAGCAACGTACAGCCCTCAATCAGCAGACACGGCTGGGTTGAATGGAAAGATGTTCGTTTAGGCCCTAGCAGCAGTCCGTTTCCCGTGTCTGGGACGGTGAGTCATTACTACGCTGCTCGCGAAACCGACGCCTCCGCTTTGAGAAGTGGACCGGAGAACGAGAAGCTGCTGTTTTATCGCGGCATTGGCGACTTCGCAGTCGACCTGAAGGCGGTGGTTCATGACGACGGTGTCTCGATCAAGAATGAGGGCAGTGACACCATCCCAGAGGCAATCCTCTTTGAGAACCATGCCGGCAAGATCGGTTACCACGTCCTGAGTAACATACGCGATTCTGCACGCGTCGAGTTTTCAGCGCTGACTGGCACGATCGACGACCTGCGTCGTCAAGTCGAAGATGAGCTAACCGAAATGGGTCTCTACAGAAAAGAGGCGCACGCGATGGTTGAAACCTGGCGTGACTCTTGGTTTGAAGAAGGTCTACGCGTGATGTATATCTTGCCACGGTCCAAGGTAGATGCGCTGCTTCCGATCTCAATTCGTCCCGCTCCGGGGCAACTGGCTCGAGTGTTTGTGGGGCGAGTGGAACTATTATCGCCACCGATGAGAACGGATATCAGCACTGCGCTGGCGAGCGGTGATGTTTCGGTTTTGAAGAAATACGGGCGCTTTCTGGGTGCGTTTATCCACGAGATGCAGGGCTCGCAAGGTGACCTTCCGACGTCAGATACAGCGGAGAAATTCTTAGAGCGAGCTTATAGCCAGAACCTGACAGACTCACGAAAGCTCGCCTGTACAGAGTAAGTTGAACAGCTCGAATAGCATGACCAACACACGAAGCACCCCCATTCGAGTATTGGCGCTGAGGTGGTTGGACGCTAACTGGGTTTATGCTGGTGCGGTTGGAGGTTGCTTCTATCTTGCTTGTCTTCCCTTGCAGAAAGCCAATTGGGCAGCTTGGAGCTTGATGCTCTGGCTGCAGCTGCCCTTGTATATTGCGCACCAATTAGAGGAACACGTCGACGATCGCTTTCTAAAGTATGTGAATCAACACTTCGGCGGTGGATATGAACTCTTGTCGCCGCGTGCAGTCACGATTATCAATATCGGCGGCGTCTGGTGTGTGGAGTTTCTGGCCTTGTATTTGGCCCACTTTGTCGAGCCTGCATATGCCCTTCTGGCGTTTTATCTTGGAATCGTCAATGCCGTCGTTCACATCTTGAGCGCTGTCGTTTCCCGAAGCTATAACCCCGGCCTAATAACCGCAGCCGTTCTTTTGCTTCCCGGGGGATGCTGGGGCGCGATGGCCTATTCGGCGGCATTTCGGACGTCTATGAGTGACCACCTTGAATGTTTACTCTTTGTCGTTGTTGTGCACGTGATCATCGTGGCGTATATGGTACGTCGACGTAACAAGGCCGCTTACTCGTAACGCAAAGCGCGTATGGGATTGATGCGGCTGGCACGAAGGGCTGGAATGAGTCCAGCAAGGCAGGCGACAACGGCAAGCAAGACGACGGCAGATGAAAGCGTGAGCGGGTCGTGAGGCTCGAGTCCATACAGCTGGCTTTGAATCACACGACTAAGTGCGATGGCAAGTGGCAGGCCCACGACAACACCGATGAGGAGGAGTGTTAAAACTTCTCGCATCACGAGCCAGATTACGTTGCCTTCAACGGCTCCGAGCGCCATACGAATTCCTATTTCGCGTGTGCGGCGAGACACTGTGTAAGCCATAACTCCATACAGCCCGATGACGGCAAGGAACGTGGCGAGGAGGCCGAAGAAGACTGACAGGCTAGCAATTAGGCGTTCCGCACGAAGTGAGTTGCTAATCTGCTGCTCGGTCGTGCGCATCGAGTAAATGGGAATGTTGCGGTCGAGCGATGCAACTTTCTGGCGGACGATGGGCATCAGCTGAGCCGGATCGATGCTTGTTCGGAAGTAGACCGTCATGTCATTCACATTGCGTCCAGCAAGGTAGGGCACGTAGGCCTGAACGGGGATCTCGTCTCGAAGATTGGTATATCGCATGTCATCCACCATGCCTACGATCTGCATGTCAGTCTTAGTACCCGGATCGCTACCGAACCCGAGATGCAGGCCTATGGGATTGCGATTATAGAAGTACTTTTTGGCGAATGAGCGATTGATGATGACGGTCGAGGGCGACCAGTCGTCAGGTTCCGGGCCGTGCTTTATCTGTTGCGTGTCCTTTTGCGTAAAGTCGCGCCCGGCAATGACGGGAACGCCAAGTGTGGCGAAGTAGCCTGGGCTAATAGAGTTCATGTAAGGCTCGGGTCCTTGCCCTGGAGCTGGCGTGAATCCTTCAGCAGTCATAGAGCTGTCCCACTCGTTCTCTTCCAGTATTCGCACGTTGGCTAGGCCGACGGTTTGCACACCAGGGACAGCTTTGATCTCGTCGGACAAACGCTGGAAGAAGATTTTAGTTTTCGGAGTATCGTATCCGCTTAGTCCGGGATCGAGGTTGAAAGCCACGAGATGTTGAGGCGAGAACCCGGGCCCAAGGTCACGGAGGTTATCGAGCGTGCGAAGGAAGAGTCCGGCTGCGATGAGAAGCAGCAGAGACAAGGCGATCTGGATGGTGACGAGTGACTTGCGTAGGAGCACGTTACCGGATCCGCCGACGACGGAGCCGGCCTCGTTTTTCAGCGTTGACGCTACGGCTGGGCGGCAGGCCTGGATGGCGGGAACAAGCCCGAACAAGATTGTCGTTAATAGAGCGACAGCGGCGGTGAACAGGAGGATACGAAGGTCGGGGATGGCAGACAGCTTGAGGTCTGTATCAGAGGACATATAGATGGACATCAGCGCTTGATCTCCCGCGAATGCGAAGCCGAGGCCAAACAGCGCGCCGAATATAGAAAGAAGAAGGCTCTCAACCAACAACTGACGAATGATCCGCATACGCCCGGCACCGACCGCTAATCGGATAGCAACTTCCCGCTGGCGTGTGGTGGCGCGGGCGAGAAGTAAGTTGGCCAAATTGGCGCAAGCCATTAGCAGGACGGCTCCGGTGATAGCAAAAAGAAGCCAAAGCGGAGTAGATAAGTGTTCGCGAACATACGACCGCCCCTGCCCTCCTGGCAGCACATCGATGTAGCATTTCAAGAACTCCTGCCGGGTAAATGGGGAAGCGTTGCGAAAGGCAGCTTGCTGAACCTCCATTGCAAGCATGCTGTGCATGAACGGTTGGAGCGATGCTTTGGAAGTCTTGATCGACATGCCCGGCTTGAGGCGGCCGAAGGCATTGACCCAACGTTGACGGCGGTCCTTCAAACCATCCCAGAACGGTGTCATTTGCGCCTTCATCATGATTGGGACGAAGAAGGTTGCTGTACTGCCGAGTTCGACTCCGTCAAAGCCAGGTTGCGCGACACCGATGACGGTATACGCGTGAGAGTTGAGAGTAATTTGGCGGCCGACAATGGCCGGATCGGACGCAAAACGAGCTCGCCAGAAAGCGTTGCTAAGAACGACGACAGGGTGGCCGCCGGGAAGCTTGTCGTCTGCTGATGTAACGATTCGACCTAACGAGGCGGTCACGCCAAGAACGGGGAAATAAGTGCCTGAGACGAGTTCGCCCCGAACGCGTTCAGCGTGGTTACCGACACCCATACTGGCCGATGTGGCAAAGCGGCAGAACATGCCGGAGAAGGCTTGATTGTTGTCGAGAAAGTCCTTGTACATCGGGTAAGAAATTGAATTATTTCCCCAATTGCTTCCATAGTGGGAGCCGACCATCGTCAGAAGCACGAGCTGACCGGGCTGTTTGACGGGCAGAAGGCGAAGCATGACTTGGTCGAGGAGCGTGAAGATCGCAGTATTGGCACCGACGCCCAACGCGAGCGAGAGCACTGCTATTGCGGTGAATAATGGGGCTTGTCGAAGGCCGCGGAGGGCGTATCGAATGTCATTCCAGAAGTTGCTCAAGGGACCACCTTTAACTTGAAGTCTCGGGCAGGGCAAAGCTGGCGCGAGCTGTTGAACGGAATACGAAGGAGCTTAAAAGAAAGTTCTACCTTTTGGTCGGAAAGTGAGCAGTCGGACTTTGCGGCTTCCGATTCGAGGCCTCACAACTGCGATCTGACTACCCTTTTAAATGTCTTTGCCAGTCACGTGGTACTTTCCCCGCGGGCCCGGGAGTTGGTTGTTCGACGGGATGCGCGTGCGGTGGCGCGAGGTGGGGGCCTTCAATTATCTGGTTAGAGCGGAAGTCCCAGAACCAGCCTTCACCGGGTTCAAAACTCTGAATGACTGGATGGCCGGTGGAATGAAAGTGCGCCGAGGCATGTTGGCCGGGCGAGCTGTCGCAGCAACCAATATGACCGCACTCCGCACAACGTCTCAGATGAAACCACCAACTACCCGCTCCAAGGCATTCGACACATCCGAAGCCACTTGGTTGTGCTTCCGGGTTGATTCCAGCAAGGTGCTTAGTCATGAACCGCTATTTTACTTGGTCACCAGGTGCTCTCGGTTCGCGCGGTCGAGCCTTGAGACACTAATTCGGCATTAGCTTCATGATCAGAAGAGTCATGTCATCGTGCTGTTCTGCTCCAGCAGTAAAGAGATCCGCCGCGCGAAAAATACTCTCGACCACATCCATTGCCCCCGCAGTGGTGACCAGCGGTGCAGCCGCTATCATTCGATCCTCGCCCCATTCTTCGTCATCGACGGTCATGGCTTCGCTGATTCCATCCGTGTAGCCGATCAATAAATCGCCGGGTTCCAAGACCACCGACTGCGCTTCGTAATTGGCAGACGAAAGTAACCCGACGACCAACCCACCCGCATCCAAACGCACGAGTTCTTGTGATGCGCCCCTCACGATTACCGGCGGGTTATGGCCAGCGTTGACGTAACGAAGTTCACGGGTCACCGGATCATATGTAGCGAAGAAAAAGGTTGCGTAACGGCTGCTCGCTGAGGCTTCGTACACCAGACGATTCACCTTCTGCATCATGCCCGCTAAGTCTTCCGAACTATCCAGGGTCAGGCCACGAAGCGAAGCTCGAAGGCTGGCCATCAGAAGTGCGGCCGAGATCCCTTTGCCCGAAACGTCGCCGACCGCGAATCCGAGCCGCCCACCTTCAAGCTCGATCAGATCGTAATAGTCACCGCCAACGCCGAGCGCGGGTCGGCATATTCCGGCTAAGCTCACGCCGGCAACGTCCGGAATGCGCTGCGGAAACAGTCTTTGCTGAACTTCACGGGCGATCTCAACTTCGCGGTTCATGCGCTCCCGTTGCGCCGCCTCGCTCGCAAGCGACTGCACCAGTTCAGCCACCTCGAGCGTCAATCCAGTCTGCGCCGCAACCGATTGCAGAATGCGCAAGTCGGTAGGCGTATATGGTTCTTCCGATCTCTTCGGTCCGAGCGCCATGAGACCCATCAGCCCCTCGCGTCCGGGCAGCGGAAGTAGCAACTCAGCGTTGACCCAGCGCAACACTTCGCGCTCTTCTGCCCCAATATCGGCGATCCACTCTTCGGGCCTATCGCCGTAGACGGTTGCAGGCCGATTCGTTCGGACCAGGTTTTGGACAGTGGCCGACTGTTCTCGAAGCATCACAGGACCGATAAGCTCCAGACCAAGCGCTTGCTGCAAATGATAGACGTTGGCCCCCCTTAGCCAGACTGCAATTTGGGGAACGTGGAGAACCTCAGAGATTCGGCGTAAGACTGTGTCGATGAGAACCTGCTTTTCGGTCAGTTGTCTCGCTTGGCCGGAGAGCTCGCTCAGAACCACTTCGCTGTTGTACGCTTCGCGGAAAAACTTTCGGTCGAGCCAGCGCTGCAGCCGATAACTCAGACTATCGCGAGTGGCGAAGGCCCAAAAAAGCGCCGCGATTATGGCAGCCAGCAAGATGAGATCAAGAACCTCGTGCTGTTTCCGCTGGATCATGGGAAGAACAAAACGGATCAACACGAAGGCCGCAATACCTAGCTCAAGCATCAGAAGCGTTGCCCGAGCAAGCAGATACTTGGTTCCCATCCTCAACAAGATGTTGACGTCCATTGCCCGCTGCACAATCAAGACGTAAGCCAGCGTCAGCGGGAACAAAGCAACAAGCGGAACTACAGCCAGGAACCAGTCGCCACTGTGTGCGTTGATACCAAAGTGGGGCCCCAATCCAAATACGATGAGTAACGGAACGAGTGACAGACCACTTCCGATTGCCAGAACGCGCAGGCGTCGCCGCGCATCCGGTGTAGAGGCAGAGCGCAATTTATCGAAGAGCGCGATCAGGAAAAGGACAATACAGATAACCGACAGCGAACCACCCAGGCGGTCGTTCCATTGGTCCACAGGAACAAGGGCCGGCATTTTGGCAACATTGAAGAACGAAGCGAAGACAACTCGAAGGCCTACCGCGAAATTGCAAAAAGCAGACGCTAAGATGAACCACTTGAACCAAGGCCAGCGCCGGTCCAGTCTCCAGCGCTCCGGAAAATAGATGCCGAACCATAGGAGTGCCACGAATACAAAGCTCTGAATTATTCCGCTCCAAAGCCCAAAGATGATGTACCAGGGACTTGGCCAAAAGGTTGCCTTAAGATTGCCGAAACCAGTCTCCGGCCATGCAAGCAGAATAAAAACCAGCCAGGCATTCAAGTCGCGAGGGCGTGCGCCCACCACCCAGTACGCCACAACGAGTCCCAGCAAGGGGACGCCTAAAACTGGGGTCAGGAATGCGATGTACCCGCCGAGGGAGAAGTCTGGCCCCTCAATGCCCGCAAGCCGAATCTGAGCTTGTTGCCTTTGCCCAGAGCTTTTGCGAACGCCGACCAGCAGCAAACCTCCGGGCCTTTGACCCATCAACAACTCGTGAAGCTGACCGTAACCTGTGAATTGGTTTGCATCGACTGTAAGAAGGACGTCACCGTCCGCAAGGCCTGCAGCTTTGCCCTCCTTGCGCACGCGCTTAAGGGTCTGTCCATCGCTTTCGAAATCAAAAGGCTCACGGGCGTATCGGTCACCATGGAAGAACTCCTCGCGCATCGCAACAGCACCGGCAACGTAGTAGCTCATGCTGAGGGTGGCGAGAAGGATCAACAGCAGATACAGAGCGACGTTCGATCTGTTCCAACCAGCCCCTCGCCGTTCAAATACGGACATTCGCTCTCCTCTCTGACATCCTACTGTTGTATGCCACCCATCATGATTGATGGCCCTAAAATGCTTGATGGCCGTAAAGTGAGTGCGGATATCCAGAACGAACTGCGCCCCGCGATCAAGTCACTCACGTCATCTTGGCGTGCACCTGCGTTGGCGGTCATTCTCGTTGGACATAATCCGGCGTCCGAAATCTACGTCCGAGGCAAGGTCAAAGCTTGTGAGGACCTGGGTATCCGAAGCCTATCGTTCACCCCGCCCGACACGGTCGCGACCACCGAACTTCTGTCCCTGATTAAGCAACTCAATACCGACTCGACTGTTGATGGCATCCTCGTCCAGATGCCCTTGCCGGCTCAAGTCGATACGCAGCAGGTTCTGCTGGCCGTCGATCCCTCGAAGGATGCTGACGGATTTCATCCTTATAACGTTGGCAACTTGGTGGCGAACCGGCCTGCCCCTCGCGCTTGTACCCCGGCCGGAGTCATGCAGCTTCTCGGTCGGTACAATATCCCGATCTCCGGTCAGCATGCTGTCGTGGTGGGTCGCAGCGAGATCGTCGGCAAGCCCATGTCCCTGCTTTTGCTGAACCAGAGCGCGACAGTCACCATCTGCCACTCGAAGACTCGCAACCTGGCTGAGGAATGTAGTCGAGCTGACATTCTTGTAGCGGCCATTGGCCGTCCCGCTCTGATCACCGCTGAGTTCATCAAACCTGGTGCGGTGGTCATCGACGTCGGGATGAATCGCCTCTCAGACGAATCTGAGGTGAATCGCCTGCTGGGCCATAACCCGACTCGATTGGCTTCGTTCCGCAAAAGCGGCTCCGCTCTCGTCGGTGACGTCGAGCCACTGGCCATGGAGCAAGGTTCGTCCGCTTACACGCCCGTTCCGGGTGGAGTCGGCCCTCTTACCATCGCCATGCTCATGTTCAACACCGTACTCCTGGCGCAGCAGCATTACACCGAGTCCCTGAGCCTTCGGCAGGAAGTTGAAAAAACGAACTCCCCCCGGCTCAAACCCGAGTTCGTTTCGTAAAAAGCTCGTGAAATGTTGAAAGTAGGCCTCACTGGCGGGTACGCGACCGGGAAAAGCTTCGTAGCGAATGAATTTCATCGGCTCGGCTGCTACCTCGTGAACGCTGACCATCTCGGTCACCAGGCGCTTCTACCCTCCGGAGAAGCTTATGCTCAGACAGTTGCCGCTTTCGGCTCGGATATCCTCAATCCCGACCAGACAATTGATCGCAAGAAGTTGGGCCGACTCGTCTTCGGCTGTCCCAAACTGTTGGCCAAGCTGAGCAGCTTTGTTCACCCCGCCGTTTTCCGCCTGGAAGAGCAGCTTCTTGCCGAGTTGAAAGCCGCTGACCCTCAGGGAATCGCTATTGTGGAAGCAGCTATTCTGATCGAGACGGGACGTTTTCGGGCCTTCGACCGTCTAATTGTGACTGCCTGTGATGTTGAGACTCAAATCCGACGTGGCATCGACCGCGATCATCTCTCCCGCGACCAGGTTCTGGAACGCATGATGCGACAGATGTCTCTGGATGAACAGCGGCCGTTTGCCGACTTCATCGTCGACACAACTGGCAGCAAAGAAAACACGCTGGCCCAGGTTGCCACGATTTTTGCCAGCCTCAAGCCTCTTGCTCTAGGGAAGTCATGCGCGTAAGAGCGCTGCTGGTTGCCGGCCTATTCGTAATTGGGTTCGTTTGGGCGACGTCGCATGCTCAATGGAGCGCTCGTTCTCTGGCGGGCCCGTTGTTCCGGGCGGGCGTCTCATGGTCTCAACCGACCGCAGTTCATGGCGCTGGCCTGACCGGGGACGAACAGAACAATATCGACATCTACCGAGGCGCTAAACTCGCGACCGTTTACATTACCAGCACCACCGTCCGCCAGACCATCTTCTTCGAGCCCGTGGCCTCGCGCAGTCTCGGTTCAGGCTTTTTGATCAACGACGAAGGTTTCATCCTCACCAACTTTCATGTCGTGTCCGGCAGTAGCCGGCTGCAAGTCACACTCTCCGATCAGACCCAATACACGGCCAAGCCACTTGACACCGATCGGTCGGATGACCTCGCCCTGATCAAGATTCAGCTTAAGAAGAAACAGCCATTCTTGCGGCTCGGTGATTCCGATCACCTGCAGGTCGGCCAAAAAGTATTGGCGATCGGCAACCCGTTTGGGCTTGAAGGCACTCTCACTGTCGGCGTCGTCAGCTCGATCGGTCGCGCGATTCAAAGCGAGGACAATCAGTCGCTGGAAGGAATGATTCAGACCGACGCAGCGATTAATGGCGGTAACAGCGGTGGACCACTGCTCGATTCAGGCGGCAACGTCATCGGCATTAATACCGCGATCCTGGGCAAGACGAACTTGGGCATCGGTTTTGCGCTGCCCATTAATCGCGCGAAGGCACTTCTATCCGACTATCAAGCGGGCCGTATCACCGAGCGTCCGAAATTAGGGGTAACCAGCACTTTCGTGGCGGGAGATCTGGCCGAAGCTTTGGGATTGCCAACTCGCGGCGGTCTTCTCGTTGAATCAGTTGTTCGTGGATCGTCGGCCAATGTCGCCGGTATCCGGGGCGCTCGTCAGGTAGTACTCGTTGGCAATGCCGAACTCGGTGTTGGCGGTGACTTGATCATGGAACTCGATGGCCAGGCGATCGATCGTGAAGATGCGCTCACGCGCATCATGAATCACAAACGCGTCGGCGATACCGTGGAACTGACAATTTTCCGCGACGGCCGCGAGCGTAAAATTTCGGTCAAGCTTCTGCGTCCCACTCAAGACGACAGCATGTAAGTTGGCTTCG
Source organism: Bryobacteraceae bacterium (assembly GCA_965214005.1). Lineage (GTDB taxonomy): Bacteria > Acidobacteriota > Terriglobia > Bryobacterales > Bryobacteraceae > Bog-105. The sequence continues at coordinate 3,495,633 of CBDCAQ010000014.1, read as the reverse complement.
TATCGCAGCGGCAGATCTAATACTCGCGCTAGTCAGAGTGGGTGGCGAATGGACTGAAGTTCGTTTCGTAATCGAAGTAGTCCACGCCTTCGCTCCTCTTCAACGCGCCCACAATCCAGTACGTCACTGGAGTCATTACAGTTTCGTACACAACTTTGATCAGATAGCCCGAGATGATTAGCCGCAAAATCACCTCGAGCGAGTTCGGTCCATAAAACCCAATAAACATTACTATTGTCGTATCAACAGCTTGGCCCACAATTGTGGAACCGATGGTTCGCGTCCAAAGGTATCTTCCGCGTGTGAGCAGTTTCAGTTTGGCGAGGGTGAACGAGTTCGCAAATTCACCACAAAAGTAAGCGATTAAGCTTGCCAAAACAATTCGGGGCACCGGTTCGAAAACTGAGGCGAATGCTGCTTGGCCTTTGTACTCCGGTGCCGCCGGAATCTGTACCGCAGCCCAGGTGACGGCAACCATCAGGAACGAGGCAAAGAATCCATACCAAATCGCTCTCCGCGAGGCCGAGTAGCCATAAACCTCGGTGAAGATGTCACCAAAGATGTAAGTGATGGGAAAGAGAATCTGAGCGCTGCTGACGCGCAGAGGACCGACTACAAAGAACTTAGACGCGATTAGATTCGACAGCAGAAGAACCACAACAAACAGCAGAATCAAGACGTTCAGGTACTTGTATCGATGGTCGGCCTGCAATAATTTGTCGGGTACGATTCATCGATTGTAAACGCTCGACTTACTTGAACTCCAACACCGCTATCTTCCCGTCAGTTTGCAGCTTGTCGCCTGTTGCATTGGAGACGTCGGCCGGTATGTCAGTCCGATCAACCAACGCAATCGACTGAATCATCCCGCTGAATAGGAGATCGTTGGTGACTTTTGATCGTTCCCGGTCAATATCCGGGTCGATGCCGTGCGTGATTGTCCGGCTTTCTTGCGAGAACGTGAACTTGATGTCGTGTGTGGCGGCAGCTTCCCAGACCGGTTTACCTGCGAACTGCTGGGGTCTCGCCCAAATCCTAATGTGGTGGCGTTTCGCAAAGGTATTGGTCTGTTTCTGGAAGACGTAGTCCGGCGGTCTTCCGTCTAAAGTCAAGATCGAGACGGGTGCTTCGTTATACCCGCGATCTTCGATGATGGCCCGTGCAGTTTCCATGTTGGCTGCTTGCCCTAAAGGGTCAGCTGGAAACCACCCTGCGCTCTTGAAGGCCGCCTCGACCTGTTCCTTCGTGCCTATAAACATCAGGTTCGTCAGATCAGACGGCGCCGGCGGTTTCAGCGCTCGGGTACGGTTCGGCTGGGCAGCGACCAAGTTGGCGAGATCGGTTGCGGGTGCAATGGGAGTCACTGGATCCGCCCCAAGCGGAGCCTTCCAATCCAGATCCTTCGTCAGCGTGATAACCAGGTCAACGCCGGCATGGTAGTCGATGGCCGGGTCAGCATCCTTGACGAAGTCTTTCTTCGCGCCTCCTAAGATTTCGCTCAGGCCCGGATAGCGGTCGGCCAACTTTCCAATGCCCTTGTTCATCAATGCTGTATACGTTTGAGATGGTGTGATGCCTGTGACCAGCCCCGCCTCGTCAACCGATTCCCGAGCATTGTCGACCTCGGTCAGCTTGCAAGATATTGATTGAGACTTGCCATCCCTTGGCTGAATAGAGGTGAATGCAATACGGAGCTTGGCTATCTGTTCGGCATCGCTATCGGTGGCGTTCTTGCCCGTAACTGCGTCCGATGTTTTCCCGGAAAGCTTCGCGCCCGAGCTCATGACAAGTTGTCCATTCACAATTACGGGCACCGTGACAACGGCAGAGATCGACTGGCCCGATGATTTCTGGCTCGAAACTTCGTCTGTAAGCCGGGCTTGTAGTTGAGTACCAGAAGGAATTGTGACGGCCCGGGCATAAGAGGACGCATAAAGGACTAGGAATGGAAGGCTACGACGAGCGTTCATTAGATGACTTTCAGATGCTCAACCGAATTTCGGAAAAGGCGCATCTATGAGTATCAGATGGTGTTCGGAAAACATTTGGTTACAGACTTTAAGTTATTGGTTACGTTCAGGAACCTTGCTGGATCTACGGGTATAATCGGGTTGATGCACGGAGCCAAAGTCTGCTTGATTGCTGGATTGATAGCCCTTGCAGCTTGTGGCACCAACATCAAAACCAAGGAGAAAGTGAACGAGGCCGTGATGGAACGCCTCCGGAAGAGCTCCGGTTTGGACTTGAATTCGCTTGAGGTAACTACGACGTCGGTTAAGTTTAATGGCAATCTCGCTTCCGCTACAGTTGCCTTTCGCCCGAAAGGCGAAACCAGCCTGAAGAGCGGTATGGTCATGGTCTATTCGTTGGAGCAGCGTGGCAACAAGTGGGTTGTAACAAAGGTCGGAGGCTCACACGGCGGTTCGCCTGGCGATGCGTCTCCGGGTTCGAGTGTAAGCACTTTGCCTCCCGGTCATCCGCCTGTTAGTCGTGATCAACAATCCGCGCCCGCGCCGGGCCAAGGAGATGGCGTTCGACCTTAATGAAAACTGTGGCAATCCTAGGCGGTGGCCCTGCCGGTGCCTCCGCTGCGGAAAGAATCGCTCGCGCCGGTCTCAGAACCATTATTCTCGATGAGAAGCTTGCGTGGGAAAAGCCTTGCGGCGGAGGCATAACTTACAAGGCTTACTCGCAATATCCCTATTTACTCGAAAACGACAGCCCCAAGAAGTTCGTCACCGATACCATTCTCTCTGCGCCCAAATCGGCCACTTTCAAGATGGCTCTTACGCGTCCTTTGGTGATCTATTCGCGGATGGATCTGAACCAGTTACTTCTTGATCGCGCAGCAGGAGCGGGAGCCGAGATCGAAAAGGAGCGTGTGCTCGGGTTGGATCGAGTATCTAACGGTTGGCAAGTTCGTACTCGCACCGGCAAGATCGATGCTGACTACTGCGTGGTAGCAACGGGCGCTCGGAATCCACTGCGAGATGTGGGCACCCAGTACACGGCCCAGGACACAATGTACGCACTGGGTTACTGGGTTCCCACGGACCAGGCTCATATAGACATTCAGTTTCTAAGTAATCTCGAAGGCTATATCTGGGTGTTTCCACGCGCTGGCCATCTCTCGGTCGGCATCTGCGGCAAGGGTGAATCGGCGCAATGTTTGCGTGCTCGGCTTGAGCTCTATATGGACGAGAAGGGCCTATCTCGCAAGGAGGCCAAATTCTACGGCCACATGCTGCCGGCACTCGAATCCCGGGGCTGGCGCAGCAATCGTCTGGCCGGAGATGGATGGATCGCGGTCGGAGACGCCGGTGGATTGGTCGATCCGATAACCGGTGAAGGTTTATATTACGCGGTGCGATCGGGTGACCTCGCCAGTCAAGTTGTTCTGGATGATGATCCTGAAAGGCGGGCCGAACATTACCGGCAGATGGTCACTCGTGATTTTGGGCTCGATCTGACCTATGGTGCCGGGATGGCGAAACGTCTCTTTTGTGGCGTCATGTTCTTCGGCGCCGTGCCCAGCCGCATGATCGAGTTCATGGAGCGTAGTCCCAAATTCTGCGAGATCATGCAAGACCTCTTCGCGGGTACACAGCCCTACCTGGAACTCAAGAACCGCCTGCTGCGAAACGTTAACACTACCATTCACGAGATTTTCATGAGTTACGTCTTCAGGACACTGATTCTCGGCCAAACTCGCGTATGACCGTGACCCAGTCTGAAGCTTTATTCGCTCGGGCGAAGCAATCCATCCCGGGCGGCGTCAACTCACCTGTACGTGCCTTCAAGGGTGTCGGCGGCGCACCGCGATTCATCGCTCGCGGCCTGAGCTCACATCTGTTCGACGTCGATGGAAATGAGTACATCGATTACATCTGTTCCTGGGGTCCGCTGATTCTGGGACACCGGCCGCAGATTGTCCTCGACGCAATTGCTTCTGCACTTGAAATCGGCACTTCTTTTGGAGCGCCCACTGCACGCGAAATTGAACTGGCTGAGCTGATCATTGACGCTGTGCCGTCGGTCGAAATGGTTCGCCTGGTCAACTCGGGCACTGAGGCTACGATGAGCGCGCTTCGTGTCGCACGGGGCTTCACAGGTCGTGATCTTACCGTCAAGTTTGAAGGCTGTTACCACGGTCACGTCGATTCGTTGTTAGTCAAGGCCGGGTCAGGTTTAGCAACACTAGGGCTGCCTGACACTGCGGGCGTTCCGCGTGCTTTCGCAGAGACCACAATCGCCGTTCCGTTCAACGATCTCGACGCCGTTGAAACCGTGTTTCGCGAACAGGGCGACCGCATAGCCGCTCTGATAGTCGAGCCAGTGGCGGGCAACATGGGTTGCGTACCGCCGCTTCCAGGGTTCCTCCCAGGCCTGCGTGCAATCACCGAACTGCACGGCACGTTGCTGATTTTCGACGAGGTAATGACCGGTTTTCGTCTCAGCTTCGGGGGAGCTCAAAAGCTCTATGGCATCAAGCCTGATCTGACTACCATGGGGAAAGTCATTGGCGGCGGTTTACCAATCGCTGCCTACGGCGGGCGCGCCGACATCATGAAACACGTCGCACCAGTTGGACCTATTTATCAGGCAGGAACGCTCTCGGGTAACCCCATCGCAGTGTCTGCGGGCATCGCCATGCTGCAGTATCTGGAAGCTCATCAAGAGGTATACGACATTCTCGAAGAACGCACCGCCCAACTGATGAGCTACGTACCAGCAGGATTGAGTGTCAATCGCGTCGGCTCAATGGCTACGCTCTTCTTCACTGAAGGCCCCGTGCGCAATTACGAGGATGCCAAGCGCTGCGACACAGAACGCTTTGGACGCTTCTTCCATCACTTGCTCGAGCGCGGCGTGTACTTCCCGCCTTCACAATTCGAAGCTTGTTTTGTTTCTGCTGCTCACAGTGGGGCTGATCTAGAAGCAACCGTCTCAGCCATCCGTGAGTTCTTCGACTAGACAATGTCTGATCGGCTAGGTGGCGCGACGGGCCGCGTATTGGTCACCGGCGCAGCCAAACGCATTGGCCGGGTGATCGCCATTGAACTGCACCGCCTCGGCTACCAGGTTGCCATCCACTACGGACGTTCGAAAGCGGAAGCGGAGCAGGTCTCGCGCGAGTGCGGCGATGCTCCCGTTTTTCAAGCTAATCTCGAGCAGGTCTCTGAGATCCGAAGGCTCTTCTCTGAGGTCCGAGAGCGCTTGGGACCAGTGGAGTTCCTAGTGAATAATGCGGCTCGCTTCACTCGATTCAACCCGTTAGATATAACCGAAGCCGATTGGGACTTCATTCACAACGTGAACCTGAAAGCGACATTCTTCTGCTGCCAGGAAGGTGCCCGGCAGATGCTGGCGTTAGGTTCCGGGCGAATCGTAAATATCAGTTCGCTTGGTGGCATCCGGCCCTGGGCGGAACACGCGCACTACTGCGCCTCTAAAGCCGGAGTGATCATGATGACCAAAGCCCTGGCCAAAGCTTTCGCACCCGCCATCGCTGTCAATTCCGTAGCTCCAGGAGTAATTGCTTTCGGCGATGTGGATGCGCGAAGTCAAGCCATGATCGACACGACTCCGATGCGCAGGGCAGGGAAGCCGGAGGAAATCGCAGAAGCTGTGCACTTTTTCCTCTCAGCGCCCGACTTCATTACCGGCCAAACTCTTGCAGTCGATGGCGGACTGAACGACCGATAAAGAGTTTATTCAGGAAGCGCCCGGCCATGGAAGAAGGCGTCCTTCACATGCGTGATTGAAATAGGATCTGTGAAGACGACAGCAACGGTATCGAAGCGAACTTGGCCCCACGGTACTTGCGCTCGGGTGACATAACTTCGTGCGGCTTTGTTGATGCGCTTCTCCTTCGTGCGATCGATTGCTCGATCAGGTGTGCCGTAGGCCGCCGTGCTCCGAGCCTTCACTTCGACGAACACCAAGATCGATCCGTCACGGGCGATGATGTCTACTTCCGCTTCGCCGTTGGCCGCTCGATAATTCCGTGCCACGATCGCGAAGCCCTTGCCCTGTAGGTACCGATGAGCCACGTCTTCACCCCGGCGACCGAGCGCTGCGTCCGGCGTCAGTATCCGGCGCTGCCTCCACTGGCGGCTCAAGTCTGATAGGATGCCGACGAACCGGATCGGATTGAGCATCGCAAAAGAGAGCACGCATAAGTAAGTAATCCGGCCGATCGCGGAATCTCTCTGCCGCACTCTAGGTAACTGGCGTGCCGGGGTTGCTTACAATAAGGCGATGCCTGAGGAAGTACAGTCCTCGCCAAGTTTCGAAGCCAGTCTCACTGAACTGGAACGTGTTGTGAAAGAGCTCGAAAAGGGCGACTTACCGCTGGAACAGAGCCTTGCTCTCTTTGAAAGCGGTATGAAGCTCAGCGCGGATTGCAAGCGGCTGCTCGAAGGCGCAGAGACGCGAGTCGAGACGCTGATGAAGCGCGGAAACGAGTATGTGCCCGAGCCGATGTCACTTGACAAGGCGAGCAAATGATCGGGGCAGGGCAGTTGAGCTTGCAGGATTACCTATCTGAGCAGGTTCAGGAGATTGATCGTGTCCTGAACGATTGGGTGCCCGAAGAGCGTGTCGATCCTTCCTCGATCCACCGCGCAATGCGGTACAGCTTGTTTGCCGGCGGCAAGCGAATCCGACCCGTTCTGACCATTGCAGCTGCGCGGACAGTGTCTGAAATGGTCGAGGGTGTCGAGAGCGCAGCGGCGACCCTGGAACTTATTCATACTTACTCGCTAATTCACGATGACCTGCCGGCATTGGACAACGACGATCTGCGACGCGGACGTCCCACCTGTCATAAGGTCTTCGGGGAAGCAATGGCAATCCTCGCTGGTGACGCACTGTTGACGCTGGCGTTCGAAGTGCTCAGCCGCTTGCCCCATATCGATGCGGAGCGAAAGATCCGGCTCGTAGAGGAATTGTCACGAGCTTCAGGTACCGTCGGCGGCATGATTGGCGGCCAGGTGAACGATATTGAAGGCGAAGGTCAACCTCCATCCGCGCTGTTGCTCGAGTCCATTCATCGGGCCAAAACGGGCGCCTTACTCAGGGCGAGTGTACGCATGGGCGCCATCTATGCCGGCAGTACGGCTGATCAGCTAGCCGCTTTATCGCAGTATGGCGAGCACATTGGTCTTGCATTCCAAATCGTCGATGATGTTCTCGACATCGAGGAATCTTCAGAGGCGCTCGGCAAGACGGCGGGCAAAGATCAGGCTCAGCACAAGATTACTTTCCCTGCAGTCTACGGACTTGAGCGTTCACGCGCGATGGCCGAGCAAGAGCGCCTGAGAGCCCATGCGGCGCTTGACGGGTTCGATGAGGGGGCCGATCGTCTGCGCCAAATTGCCGATCTGATCGTCCAACGCAAAACTTAGTGTGAAGCGTCGGCTTGACGTAGCACTAGTTGAACGCGGGTTGGTGGAGTCGCGTGAGAAAGCACAGGCCCTGATACTCGCGGGAAAAGTCAGTGTAGACGGGCAGCGAGCCGACAAGCCGGGGCGCTCGGTAAACGATCAAAATTCTCTCATTGTCGAACAAGGCTTACGTTACGTCAGCCGGGGCGGGTTAAAGCTCGAAGCGGCCTTGGCTTACTTCAACATCCAGTCACAAGGGTTGGTTTGTATGGATGTTGGTGCATCCACAGGCGGTTTTACAGATTGCCTCTTGCAGCATGGAGCGGTCCGCGTGCATGCTGTCGACACCGGGGCAGGACAGATTCATTGGAAACTTCGAACAGATGATCGGGTTATCTTGCATGAGAACCTCAATGCTCGGCATCTGACTATTGCGGACATCGGCGAGGCAGTAGACCTGATCGTTTGCGATGTGAGCTTCATTTCTGTCACCTTGGTACTGCCTTCGCTTGTACCTATTTTGAAGCAATCGGGCAGCATGGTGGTTTTGGTGAAGCCGCAATTTGAAGTCGGACGCGATTTGGTGGGCAAAGGCGGGATTGTTCGTGATCCGACAGCGCACGAATGGGCTTGCCGGAGAATTGTGAGCGCCTTCGGAAGCTTAGGATTCGAGACACAGTTGACCGACAGCCCTGTGCTGGGCGCGGAAGGCAATCGCGAGTTCCTTTTGTGCGCCAAGCGGGTTGAAAAAGTGCAAAATATAGAGACTCACGCGGTACCCTAAGATTCGCCGTCGACAATGCAAGCAATCAGCCGAGTAGGAATCATCTCGAAACCGAAGATCGCGGAAGCATCCGGGATTGTTTCTGGTCTTTTGCAGTGGCTTCGAGAGCGGGGTATCACGTATCGATGCGACCACCAGACAGCACTCTATGCGGGCACCACAGAATTCTATGCTCGCGAGGACGTCCCGGAAGCATGTGATCTGGTGATCGTACTGGGTGGAGATGGCACCCTATTGTCGGCAGCACGAGCCATCGGCAGCCGCGATATTCCTTTGTTCGCTGTGAACCTTGGGCGACTCGGATTTTTGACCGCCATCAAGCTGGAAGAGCTCTTTCCTGAACTGGAACGAGCCTTGAGAGGTGAGCATCGCATCGGTCGCCGCCGCATGGTCGAGTGCGAGGTGATGCGAGAGGATCAGCGTATCGCTTGTTACTCAGCTTTGAACGATGTCGTTATTAGTAAGTCGATGATGGCGCGCATGATTGATTTGGATACTTACGTCGATAACCATTTCGTTGCTGCGTACAAGGCAGACGGACTGATCATCTCCACTCCAACAGGTTCCACTGCCTATTCGCTCTCGGCCGGCGGTCCCGTCATATTCCCATCAGTCGCTGCGCTCTGCATCACTCCCATCTGCCCTCACATGCTGACGAACCGGCCCGTGATTGTACCCGACACAAGCGTGATCAAAATCACGAACCATGGCGATGACGGAACTTTTTTGACAATCGACGGCCAAGTAGGCGAGCCTATCCAGAAGGGTGATCGTGTTATCTGCCGGTCTTCTTCGATCACAATCAATTTGATCCGCCCGCCGAAAATGCTTTTCTTTGATGTGCTCAGAGAAAAGTTGAAATGGGGAGAACGGTAGGCATGCTGAAGAGGCTTTCGTTAACATCGTGGATCTTCATTGCTCTGATTGTCGGAATCCTGCTGGGCGTGTTCTTTCCTGATTTCGCTAAGTCGCTTGCGCCTATCAGTAATATCTTTCTTCGCTTAATCAAGTCCATCGTGGGACCGCTGCTGTTCGGCACGCTGGTTTACGGAATTGCGTCCGCGGGTGAATTGAAGACCATGGGACGAATCGCTTTAAAGGCCGTCACGTATTTCGAGATTGCTACGACGCTTGCACTAGTAATTGGCCTGACCATGGTCAATATTTTTCAACCTGGGGTGGGCCTTTCGTTATCGGCCGCGAATGGGCAGCCCATTCCGACACTCGCCAAGCCCGTAACTCTAAGCGGTGTTCTGGAGCACGCAGTTCCCAGTAACATCTTCGAATCGCTCGCGCAGAACGACGTGCTGCAAATGGTTGTCTTTTTCTTTTTGTTTGGAGCGGCATGTTCGGCAATCGGAGCCAAAGCTAAACCTGTGTTGGATTTCGCAGCTTCCGTTGCTGAGGTCATGTTCCGATACACAAAATACGTGATGTACCTTGCACCGTTCGGAGTCGGTGCGGCAATCGCAGTCACAATCGGATCGAAGGGTATTGGCGTTCTGTTTGGACTGGGCAAACTGGTCGGGACGCTATATCTGGCTCAGGCCCTGTTCGTCGTAGTGGTCTTAGGTTCGGCTCTCGCTATTGCACGTGTTCCGATAAAGCGTTTCTGGATCGCTGTGCGGCAGCCGTTCCTGCTGGCTTTCTCTACAGCTTCGAGTGAGGCGTCACTGCCGCTTGCCTTAGAGAATATGGAGCGCTTCGGAATCCCGAAGCACATCGTCGGTTTTGTTTTGCCAACCGGTTATAGCTTCAATCTGGACGGCTCGACGCTCTACCTATCGCTTGCCTCTGTATTCGTCGCGCAGGCCGCCGGCGTGCATATGCCTTTGGGTACCCAAATCACGATGATGCTGACACTGATGCTGACCAGTAAAGGCGTTGCTGCTGTACCTCGGGCCTCGCTTGTAATTCTGGCGGGCACTCTGGGAACCTTTCAGTTGCCGCTTGAGGGAATCACATTAATTCTTGGTGTAGACGCTCTCATGGACATGTGCCGGACGTCAGTCAACCTGCTAGGGAACTGCGTTGCTACCGCGGTGGTAGCACGCTGGGAAGGCGTTCAACTACTGGAGACAGGTGAGCCAGTTGAGTTGGCAGTAAGTGCATAATGATAGTTAGCCAGCAACTTATCACTGACGATGATGGTTATCTCTCTAAACTTATCAAGCGCTACTAAGTTACTAGTAGCACTTGGACTGGCAGCGCCGCTGTTAGCCCAAACTCAGCCGAATCAACCTAAGCCTGAGCCGGACGTGCTGATCTTCAACAACGGGGAAAAGCTTCTCGGAACTCTTGAAGGATCAACCGGCAGTTCGGTGGTGTTCAAGAGCGACATGGCTGGCGAGATCACGACAGATTGGTCGAAGATCAAGGAGTTACATTCGTCAAGAGCTTTCAAAGCTATTCCGACCAATGTAAAGGTGAGTAAAGCCGATTTAACCACGCTGCCGCAAGGCAAGGTGGATGTGTCGAATAACACCATACAGTTAACTAAGCCGAACGAGCCTGCTCCTTACACCGTTCCGGTCGCAGAGGCTGCGTTCTTGGTTAACCAGGAGCTAATAGATCGCGCCGTCCTACATCCACCAGGGCTGTTTAGTGACTGGAAGGGCGCTGTAACGGCTGGCACCACGCTTGTCTTATCCACCCAAAATAGTCGCACCTACACTGGAGCTTTCAACTTAACCCGGAGTGAGCCGACCGAGAACTGGCTCGATCCGAAGAGCCGCACGACAGTTGATTTTTCAGCCGCATACGGGAAGCTGAGTCAGCCGAACACGCCGACCGTCAAGACCGAGATCATTCACGGAGATGCAGAGCGAGATCGGTACTTCAGTCCACGAATTTACATCTTTGGTCAAGGCACTTGGGACCACAATTTTTCTCAGGGCCTGGACTTAGCGCAAAATTACGGCATTGGCGCCGGCGCGTCCGTGATCAAGAGGCCGCAGGAGGAACTCGACTTTCGGGCCAGCGTTGCTTACATCAGACAGCAGTTTGAATCTTCTGCTTCTGACCAGGAGCTGGTTGGCTCAACTTTCGCCGAGAATTACAATCGCAAGCTTCCGAGAAACATAACTCTTGTCGAGAGTCTTGCGGTAACTCCCTCCTGGAATAACTTGAATGCTTATTCGGCAGTTGGCAACATAACTTTGGCGTTGCCGGTCTACAAGCGATTCAACGTTATTCTAAGTACGATTGATAACTTCTTGAATGATCCGCCGCCGGGATTCAAAAAGAACTCTTTTCAGTTTGTGTCGGGCCTTACTTACACGTTGCCGTAAGCTAGACTACTTATCGAATGCAACGAACACGTTGTATTGCAGTTGCTTTTCCAGTGCCTTCGTCAGCGCTGACGACAACACCGTGCAGTTCTATTCCGTTGCGTGCTGCTTCCATGCGGCCGTTGAGCCCGGTTAAGAATCGGCGGATGATCATATCCTTGTCTACACCGATAACAGATTCGTAAGGTCCGGTCATCCCAGCGTCGGTCTGGTAAGCGAGCCCGTTTGTAAGAACACGGCTGTCGGCAGTTGGTATGTGAGTGTGGGTCCCAATCATGGCCGTAGCTCTTCCATCCAGATGCCAACCCATAGCGACTTTTTCGCTAGTTAGTTCTGCGTGAAAATCAATGAAGCGGATCTTGATTTCCGGCGATAGCCCACCTAGTATCTCGTCGGCTTTCCGGAATGGGCAGTCGATATTAGACATATGTGCCCGGCCTTGAAGGTTGATAACCGCATAAGGTACACCGTTCCGAGCCACAGCCTCGAAAACTCCCTTGCCGGGGAGCCCTGGCGGGTAATTGGCTGGTCGCAAGAGACGTGGTTGCCGTTCGTAATAATCGTGCACCTCACGTTTGTCGAAGCTGTGATTGCCGCCCGTTAAGACATCGAGCCCTAGAGACAGAAGTTCTTCAGCAATGAGGGGAGTGATTCCAAACCCACCGGCGCTGTTCTCACCGTTTGCGATTGCCAGGTCGATTTTGAACTCACTTACTAACCGGGAGAGGTGTTCGGCGACAATACTTCGGCCACCCGAGGCGAAGATATCGCCAATGAACAAAATATTCATACGAAGGATATCGGAGTCGGTACGGAATGCTGCCCGACAATGAGATGGAGGGTGGTGTTTCCAGCGAGAGCTTCCCTTCTGACCTCCGTCATTGACCCCTAAGAACGTAAAGGGGGGAATCCTCCGAGCGCTTTCAGGCTTCTCCAAGGCAGTGACGCCGGGAGCATGCACACCAGCACTTAATTCGAGTCGGACTCCATGACATTGACTATCGGATCAATTTTTAGGAGACCAGCTGGAACGCTCTCGCTGGAAACACCAATCGACAGGATAACAAAGTAGATGGAGGTACGGTGCTTGAAGCCCTACCAAAGCTACCAACGCTGATGGCGGTCAGACTCAAACCTCGTCATCCGTTTTCAGTCGCTCCGCGATGTCGCGCTCGGCAATAGCACCAGGCTTGATCACGCGCCAATAAGGCTCGGTGATATCGACCGTCGTTGCACCTTCGCCTGTGCAGACGCCGCCGTCGAGAACCAGGTCAACACGGCCATCCAGGGTCGCAAAAAGATCGATCCCGCTATGCAGAGTAGGTTCGCCCGAGATATTGGCGCTGGTGGAAATCAGGGCGTGCCCAATCTTTTCCACAATGGCATTCACCACCGCAGATCGGGAATGACGCATAGCGAGCCGCCCTGTGTTGCCGGTGACCTTGAGCGGCACTTTGGCGGACGCAGGAACAATCATCGTAAGCGGGCCGGGCCAAAAATGCCGAGCCAGGATGTAGAAACGGCTGCTGAGATCTTTTGCGAGTTCTTCGGCCATCAGTGTGTCAGAAACCGCCAACGGCAGAGAGCGGACAGCCTCACGGCCTTTCGCGGCAAAAACTTTGCCGACAGCATGCAGATTCAGTGGATCGGCCATGAGGGTATAAAGGGCATCGGTCGGAACTCCGACAAGATTGCCACGATTGATCTCATACGCTGCGCGAGCGATGGCATCAGGAGCGGGATTTATGGGATCGAGTTCGATTAGGTCAGTAGCCACTATAAGGAAAAGCGCCGTTAGACTTGCGAGATTTGAAGATTAGCGAGATTTTAAGGTTAGCTTAGAGAGCGGGCCTTGTAAGTATTCAGGCGATGCGCCTAACAAGTTCACTCTAGAGTTTAGCGTTCACCAACAGCATCGGCAACTTGAATTGCCATCTCGTACCGGCCGAATGGCGCGCTGAGTTGGACACCCTGCACCATGGGACGAACCCTAGACACCATTTCTTGAGCGATGCGCGTACCCTCTTCGCGAGCCTCTTCGGCACTGCCAGCATTCCGCATGCGTTCCATGTACGTCTCTGGGACGGGCACGCGTAGCTCGTTGACCATGAATTCGGCATTACGATAACTGGTAAGCGGCCAAATTCCTGCTATGAGCGGCAGCTTGTACTGAGCCGTCTTCTGGAGGAAGAACTCGAGGAGATCAAGGTCGAACACGGGCTGGGTGACGATGTACTCGGCTCCAGCTTCAACCTTCCAGGCGAAACGGCGAAGCTCGTCGTCAATATTGATTGCGCCAGGATTCGCACCGACGCCGATCAGCAAGCTCGTCTGCGAGCCAATCGGGTTACCGCCGATGTCCAGGCCTTGGTTCAGATTGTTCGCGATGTTTGTCAGTCCGATCGAGTCGACGTCGAATACTGCCGTCGCATCGGGATAGGTTCCCATTCGCGGTGGATCGCCGGTAATGCAGATCAGGTTGCGAACGCCCGTGGCTTGCGCACCGAGCAACTCAGACTGAATGCTGAGGATATTGCGGTCGCGGCAACAGAAGTGGAGAACGGACTCGATCTTGGCTTGCTCTTGGATCAGCTGACACGTGACTTGCGCGCTCAGCCGAGCGCTGGCGCGTGGACCGTCGGGAACGTTGATGCAATCGACCCCATGCTCCCGGCAGAGGGTTGCGCCGGCAATCTCTTTTGAGGCGTTGATGCCGCGCGGGGGCAAAATTTCGACAAAGACGACGAATTTTCCGGCTGCGAGTTTAGCGCCGAGCTGAGACTTCTCGGCTACAGGCACCTTGCTCAGGCGTTTGACGGGCGGCTTTTCGGAATCGACTATGGCGCTTGCAACCTCAACGGACACGTTGCGGGTGTTTTTCAAGGAAGGCTGAAGCGATCGGACTTCACTTTTGATGAGCTTGATGTGTTCGGGTGTCGTGCCACAACAACCACCAATCATGCGCACGCCTGCCATCAAGAACCGGCGTGAATACTGAGCCATGTATTCCGGCGAGCAGAGATACATGTTTCGACCCTCGACCATCGCAGGCAAGCCGGCATTCGGCATGGAGCTAAGCGGTTTGGTGGTGAAGGGGCCGATCCTTTCTATGGTGTCGAGAATCGCTTTCGGGCCGCCTGAACAATTAACGCCGAAGACATCGACTGGCAAGTCGTTCAGAGCTTTTGCGAATGTCGGGGTGCTGGTGCCGTCCCGCAGATTGCCGTCATCGTCAACGGTCACGTGCGCCGCGATGATCATGTCGGGCCCGGCTGCCTCACGAGTCGCGTAAATCGCCTCTCGTAACTCGGCTAAATCTGAAAACGTTTCCAGAATCAGCAGGTCAACGCCGCTGGCGACCAGCGCCTCGGCCTGTTCACGGAAGATGTCGCGCGCTTCAGCGAAAGCAATGGCACCGATTGGTTCGATAGGTGCGCCGAGCGGGCCGATTGCGCCGGCCACAAAGGCCTTTTCTCCGGCGGCTTCCCGCGCCAGCCGAACTCCAGCTTCGTTGATTGCTTTCAATCGCTCGGCAAGACCAAACGCCTTGAGACGAATGCGATTCGCGCCGAATGTGTTGGTCTCGATGACCTCTGAACCGGCTTTAACGTATTCCTGATGAACTTCTTTCACCAACTGCGGGGAGGACAGGTTCAGCTCATCAAAACAACGGTTGATGAAGACCCCTTTGGCATAGAGCATGGTGCCCATAGCGCCATCGGCGACAACTATGCCGGACAGAATTTTCTGCCGAAACTCAAGTGCGCGACTTGTTTGTACTGTTTCAGAGACCACGGCTTTGTAGCCGATTGTATCGCGATTGGTGAGACTAGTGGCTTAAGAGGATCCCGAGAGGACGAGCTGGAGTAGATTGCCCGGCTTTGATTGCAACTCAGTAGCAGCACTTGCCTGATTCATGCCGATTTCCAGATAGCCGGAGCTTCCGACGTAAGCGAACGTTTCTCCCGGGCCTGCCTCCGCAAAATTTCGGCGCAGCTGATCGATGACAGGGTGCCGATCGATTCGAAGTTCGAACGTTCGGCCGTGAATAAGTTCTGGTTGAAAGTTGGTGACGACATTTCCGAATCGGTCGGTGCTGAGGACAGTTCCTTGCCAGAGACCCGGGCCGAGTTGGAGCGGAGATGTGTGAGGCAGGAGTACTAAGTCGTGGGCGCCCGGTCCGACTGAAGACGGGTTGGCTCGACCGCTTGCGAGATGAGCAGCCACAGGAGCGAAGATGTCGCGGCCGTGAAACGTAGCGGAGACCTGTTTGCGCATCAGACGTGCGTTGGTGATCTCAAAGGCTCTCCAGCTGGAATTTCTGGCAAGAACCAGGGACAACACGCCATTGTCGGGAGCAACGAACACGTGTCCGCCAACTTCTACAACGATTCCTTTGCGGGAGGTGCCGACGCCAGGGTCAACAACCACCACATGTACAGTCTGTGGCGGGTATTCGGAAGCGGCCTGATCGATCGTGTACGCCGCCGACCACAGCGAGAAGGGCGGGATGTTGTGGCTGATGTCAACCATTTGGATCTCGGGACCGATGCTCAAGATGACGCCCTTCATGGTGCCCACATAGTGATCAACTGATCCGAAATCAGTCGTCAGGGTGATTAAGGGTCGCATGTTCGTTAAAATTGGATATTGACACACTACTTCGATCACAACGCTACGACGCCGGTGGATCCAGAAGTCGTGGAGGAGATGGCCAGGACGCTTCGGGATTGCTTCGGCAATCCGTCGAGTGTTAATCGTTATGGCCAGCAGGCACGTCAGAGAGTAGAGTCATCGCGTAGAACGATCGCCGACAAGATAAATACGCCGGCGGACAATCTCGTGTTTACCAGCGGTGGCACCGAAGCAAACAATCTGGCCATTCTCGGGCTGGTACGAGCACTGGCGGGACCGTCGCACTCAAGTCAGGTTCACGTCATCACCACAGCAGTTGAGCATCCGGCGGTGCTGTACCCGAGTAGGCGGCTTGAGCGCGATGGTGTCGAGGTTACCGTAGTCAGCCCAGACAGGGATGGTCTGATCGATGTTGGGGTAATTGAGCAGGAGGTTCGTCCCAACACGGTCTTACTTTCCGTGATGCACGCGAACAACGAGGTTGGAACGATACAGCCAATTCAGGAGCTTTCGGCAATGGTGCGCCGATTTAGAGAGGACGGGCGATCTCTCTACTTGCACAGTGATGGTGTTCAGGCGTTTGGCAAGATTCCAGTTGACGTTCAGAAGTTGGGAGTTGATCTTTACTCGATCAGTGCACATAAGATCTACGGGCCCAAGGGTGTGGGTGCGCTTTATATTCGGAAGGGAACTCCGTGCGAAGCGGTGCAGCTTGGTGGTGCTCACGAGAGAAAATTGCGCGCGGGTACGGAGAATGTTCCGGCCATTGCCGGATTCGCGAGGGCCGTTGAGATTGCGAATGCACCGGGCCAAGAGCTTCGCGACTATTTCGAGCATGAGTTGTTGCGGGTATGCCCCGAGGCTCGTGTGAACGGGGATTCGGCATGTCGTTTGCCCAATACAAGCAACGTCTGCTTTCCCGGCATCTCGGGCCAGACGTTTGTCATTGCTTTAGATATGAAGGGATTTGCTGTTTCGAGCGGTGCGGCTTGCTCCAGTGGCTCTATTGAGCCGAGTCCCGTCTTGCTGGCCATGGGAAGGACTGACAGGGAGGCACGATCTTCGGTGCGATTCTCGTTTGGGCGCGGCAACAATCGAGAGAGCGTAGACGAGTTAGTTGCGGCCGTGAGCCAGGCTGTATCACAACAGCGGCAAGCTGCGAAGAGGAATCCAGAGCTTGCCTATGCCTGAGAATCCAGTAGCGGTCGCGATGTCGGGTGGCGTAGATAGCTCAGTTGTTGCTGGCCTCCTGCAACGGCAAGGGTTCAACGTCGTGGGATTGACTATGCAGCTTTGGGATCAGCGCCGGCTTCCCGATCTCGTGCCTGAGGGCGGCACGACAGGGCGGTGTTGCTCGCTCGATGATGTGTACGACGCTCGTTATGTCGCATCGCTATTGGGCATTCCGTATTACGTGGTGAACTTTGAAGACCGCTTCGAGCGCGACGTGGTGAAGCCGTTTGTTCAAGACTACTTAGCGGGTCGGACGCCGATTCCTTGTACTCTTTGCAATAACTTCATCAAGTTCGACCAGTTCCTGGACATGGCCGACGGCGTTGGGGCGGACAGGATTGCGACAGGCCATTATGCTCGGCTTAGATTCGACGACGAGTCGGGCCGCTACTTGATGCTGACAAGCGTAGACCGCACGAAGGATCAGACGTACTTCTTGTTCGGGTTGACGCAACCCCAACTGGCGAGGACGTGGTTTCCATTGGGCGCCATGGTCAAGACAGATGTTCGAAGTTTAGCCGTCGAGCTTGGGCTGCCTGTGGCGCACAAGAACGATAGCCAAGAAATCTGTTTCGTTCCGAACGGCGACTACGCCGGGTTTATCGACGCCTATTTTCGGGAGCAGGGCCTTGTTCCGGATGCAGCAGGTGGGGAGATTGTAACGCGCGAGGGGAAGGTTTTGGGTGAGCACAACGGAACTCACCACTTCACCGTTGGACAGAGGCGGGGTCTTCGAGTAGCTGCATCAGAGCCGTTATACGTAATATCTACGGATCCGGCAACTCAGCGCGTCATCGTCGGTCAGAACCAGGATCTCTCTCGCGATTCGTTGACGGCGCGCGAGGTGAACTGGATCTCGATTGGACCGATCGATCGGCCTCGGCAAGCTCAGGTCAAAATTCGTAACAAGCACCTTGCGGCTGAGGCGACGTTGACGCCTTCAGGCTGCGAGACTCGAGTCACAGTGCAATTTCGGGAACCCCAGCGGGCAATTACGCCCGGGCAGGCAGCTGTCTTTTATGACGGTGATCTGGTCTTGGGCGGCGGCTGGATCGAATAAAGCCGGATCGAATCAAGTTGGCCAAGCAGAAGAGTTGGTTCACCCGACACGTTGAATACTTTCTAGCGCGCATTCTGATTGCTGCTTTATCTAATTTGCCGTGGCGCATGGCTGAAGCTGTGTCAGGCATTGCCACGCAATTGCTGGATCGAGCGGTGCCGAAGCTTCGACGATTTGGCCTGATCAATTTGGCTTTCGCGATGCCTGAATTGACGGTGGCTGATCACCAAAGAATCATTGACGGCGTCTTCGCTAACATTGCGCGGCTGCTTCTGACCCTTACCAGGTTTCCAACATTCAGTCGAGGAAACGTTCGTCATTGGATCGGATACGAAGGGCTTGAGAACTATAAACGAGCCAAGGCGAAAGGCAAAGGCGTGCTGATCGCAACTGCGCATTTCGGAAACTGGGAGTTCAGCGCCTTTTCTCACGCGTTGATGACCGAGTCGATGGGCGTCATGGTGAGGCCACTGGATAACTCGATTATCGATGACTTTGTCGAGCGCATGCGTTCCTTATCCGGCAATAAGTTGATTTACAAGAAGGACGGCGCGCGATCGGTGTTGAAGGCACTGAAAGCCAATGAAGCTGTCGGGATTCTGATTGATCAGAACACTTCACTGTCGGAAGGAGTGTTCGTCAATTTCTTCGGGCGGCCCGCTTGTGCGAACTCCGGCTTTGTGAAGCTGGCGCATCACTCGGGTGCGCCGGTCATACCGGGGTATGCGCTCTGGAACAAGACCACGCGGCGATACGACTTGCATTTCCACGAGGAGATTCCAATGACCGGGGACTTGGCGACAGATACCCAGAACATCCACTCATTTTGGGAAGCTGTGATTCGCAAAAACCCAGATCAATGGATGTGGATACATCGGCGATGGAAGACGCGGCCTCCGGGCGAAGCGCCGATTTACTAAGAGTCTGCGGCAGTTGCTGCTGACGCGTGACGAGCGATGGGACGCTGATCAAGGCCCAGAACTGCCTCGACGTTTTGGACCGTTACCGGGAGTGAGATCGTGCCTTGATAGCTGAGAAACTTGCTTCCAGCAGTCGGTTGCACCCAGGAGAGCTTGATACCGAAGGCCTGGTTAAATTGGGCTACCGTTCCGCTAAGCTTCACCGTTCGTGTATTTGCATTTTCGGATTCGACTTGGAGCCCATAGCTCGTGGCAAAGGTGCAAACGGCTTCGAGGTCTTCGGGAGGGGCTGACATAGCTTGTTCTGCCTGCGCTCGAGAAGGTGCCTGGTAGTGGCCGGATAGCAAGTCGGCCTCACGGGCCTTCGCTGAGGCAGCCGTTTCGGGTCGTCTGAGGATGATGCTGATCTCCAAACGCTCGTCATCGGTCGCAGGCGAAAGCCAGCGTGCTCCTTGGGATAGCTGAGTGGCGCTTCCGGGTAATTCAGCACGCTGTTCATTCATTGGCTTGTGATTTTCTGACAACTCTATTGGGCCCGCACCGACGCTATCGTGTACTTGCAGCAGCGCCGGCCAGAGCCAGAGTGAGTGCGGTTCCGTTCGGGCTGCCAAGCCCAGTGCAGGCATCCCAGCCAGGACCAGCACTGTAGGTGCCATTATTGCCCTCAATGATGTCCTGAAAAGCATTGGGATTCTGATACAGCTGGGGATTAACGAAGCCAACTGGTGTGCCGCGCCGTTGGTTAATCAAGGCTATCAGTCCTGCCCACAAGGGGGCGACAGCGCTGGTACCGCCGACAACCGTATCTTGACCATCGACTCGCACGTAATAGCCGGTTGTAGGATCAGCATCGCCGGCAACATCGGGAACACCGCGGCCGACAAAATTTGTGTCGGGTTGCGGCGGAACACCTGCATTCTGCTGATAATCTGGCAGCGCAAAGTAGTTGCTGACACCACCGCCGGTAGCTCCCTCATTGTTGGCCGTTTCATTCCAAACAACCTCGGAAGTGATAGAGCCATTCTGCCCTGCTAAAGTGGTGCCTCCGCAGGCAAGAGAATACGGGCTGGATGCCGGGAAATCGACATGATTCCCGTTGTCTTGCGCTCCGTCTGAGCTTCCGTTGTCACCTGCCGCAACAGTGACCGTCACGCCCAAGGCTGCTGCATCCTGAAGAGCGGCATTCATGGCGTTGCGAGCTTGATCTGTCCAGTTGTCTTCTGAGCTGCCCCAACTGATAGAGATAATCGAAGGCTTGCGGGTTGTGTCGTGCACGGCGTTAGTGACGGCATCGACAAAGCCCTGATCGGTATTCGGTGCGAAGTAGACGGCGATGTTCGAGGCGGGCGCTACAGCTCCGGCAACCTCGATATCGAGCATCACTTCGCCATCGGCGTCCGATCCGGGCGTGTTCTTTCCGCCGTCCACGGAAACAGCCGTGACATTGGGGCCGGGCGAAATTCCGATGGCCGCGAAGTAGGCATTCAGGTCAGCGGTACGGTAGCCGCCCCCAAGCTCGAGAATGGCGATTGTTTGCCCCTGGCCATTACTAGCGGTCGGGTATTTATACAGCTGTGCGACCTGCGTCGGAGTGAACGAGCCAGCAGGCAAGTTGACCGCAGTCGTTACCTTGGCATCCTTCATTCGACGGATCTGCGGCGTAGCCACCGGCCGTGTATCAAGACCGAGTATCGCGATGACGGCGTCCTTGAGCTCAGCGGGTAAGGTGATGGTACCGGTTCGCCCTCGAAACTGAAGTTTGTCGTCGGGCGTTTCGTAGCAGTGGAGAACTGCCTGAAATGCGTCTTCCATTTCACCTGCGCTGCCGGCTAAACCGACGGTTCGTTTGCTTTGGCTCTTTTCGATAACGGTAAGACCGAATGCGTGAGCAAACTGCTCGACCAGGTCGATGTCATTCGGGTCAGCCCCGTGGGCGGCGGCGAAATCCTCGTGAGACATCGTCCGGAACCGACCAGTTTGGTCCGGCTGAGGATGCGCCGATTTACGTCGAAGAATAACTGTGACGTGCACCGCCTGTTGTTTGTCGAATTGGCCGATCTGTCTTGCTCCGGCCAGAGGTGTTCGTTCGCTGCCTCGTAAGGTGACGCGCTTTTCAAATGGCATGGCTGCTTCCTTTGGTTTGCCTTATCTTCGCCCAGTGTAGCGATTAGTACTGTAAGCCGGCACTGCGTACTATATCCTGCTCGGAAAACATTGTCTAACTTGCGTTGATATGCGGTGTTTTTCTTGCATTCGGAGTTCCGCAGTTTGTTCGAAAGAGGTGCGTGCTCTAATAGCGAGACACCGCAAGTACTATGTCTTGTCCTGCTGACGCCCTGAACATTCGACCGCTTAGACAGCACGAGGAGTTTGCGGCCGCGGTCAGCTTACAACGGGAGATCTGGGGGTTCGAGGATGTGGAGTTGCTACCTCTGCGGCTGTTTGTTGTCGCCGATAAGATCGGCGGTCAAGTTCTGGGCGCCTTCGACGGACCCAAGATGGTTGCTTTCTGTTTGTGCATTCCGGGACTAAAGCCGGTCGCACCACAGACTGAGGTAAGCGGTGAGCGACGTTTGTCAGACGATGGGATGTTTTACCTGCACAGCCACATGTTGGGAGTCATGCCTGAATATCGCAACACGGGACTGGGCCGCCGTTTGAAGTGGAAACAGCGGGAATACGCTTTGGCGCAAAATGTAGAGCTTGTTGAATGGACGTTTGATCCGCTCGAGATTAAGAACGCATTCTTCAACATGGAGCGTCTGGGTGCGATCGCAAGACGTTACACGCACAATCAGTATGGAACAACCAGCAGCCATTTACACGGTGGCCTACCGACCGACCGGTTAACGGCTGAGTGGTGGATTGCAACAGAACGAGTAAAGGCGTTTGCTGAGCGGCGGCCGTTTCAGCGACCGATGGTGGAAGCTGAAATTGTGGTGTCTTCAACTATTAGTGATCTGCGACAGCAGCAGCCCGAAGAAGCTCGCGAAATACAACGTTCAGTTGCTGAGCAATTCGATAAGCACTTCACAGATGGCCTCGCCGTTGTCGGATTTGAGCTCACGCCTGAGACAGGGACGTATCTTTTAGGTTCATGGGAATCAAGATAGATCGAATCGTATTGCGGCAGATTCGCATGCCGCTGGTGCACTTCTTTGAGACGAGCTTTGGCCGTACGTACGACCGTGACATTGTCCTTGTGGAAGTGATATGCGACGGCGTGTCGGGCTGGGGGGAAGTCACAGCAGGCGAGAATCCCTTTTACAACGAGGAATGGACGGCGTCCATTTGGCCACTGCTGACCGATTATGTTGCGCCTCGAGTATTAGGGCACGAGTTCCAATCGGCGGCAGACGTGGGAGCTCGCACTGCACACATCAGAGGTCACTTAATGACACGCGGTGGGCTGGAAGCAGCGATTTGGGACCTACAGGCGCGCTTACACAGTGAGCCCCTTTGGAAGACCATCGGCGGTGGTGCGCGCAGTGAAATCAGCTGCGGAGTTTCGATCGGTATTCAGGATTCGGTGGAGCAGTTGCTTGAGAAAATCCAGACCGAACTGGATGCGGGCTACCAGCGAATCAAGCTGAAGATCAAACCAGGTTGGGATGTGGACGTGATTCGCAGAGTTCGCGAGCACTTTCCTGCGATTAAGCTGATGGCGGATGCGAATTCGGCATACACTTTGCAAGACGCTGCGCATTTGAAAAAGCTGGACGAGTTCTACTTAATGATGATTGAGCAGCCACTGGCGCATGACGACATCATTGATCACGCCGTCTTGCAGGCACAGCTGGATACGCCGATTTGCCTGGATGAATGCATCCGGTCAGCGCATCACGCCGAGCAGGCGCTGCGTCTAAACGCAGGGCGGATTATCAACATCAAATTGGGTCGGCTAGGCGGATTCGCCGAGGCAAAACGCGTTCACGATTTGTGCCAAGCGGAAGGCGTACCGGTCTGGTGCGGCGGCATGTTGGAATCTGGAATAGGACGGGCTCATAATGTGGCACTTTCGACGCTGCCAAATTTCGTTCTGCCCGGCGATGTATCAGCGAGTAAGCGTTATTGGAAACGCGACATTATCGATCCTGCAATCGAAGTTGATGAACATGGGCTGATTGCCAGAGCAAACGGGGCGGGTTTCGGCTATGAGTTGGATCTGGATTATCTGGAGAGCCTGGTCGTGCAGAAACAAGTTCTGAGCTGAAGCGATTGCCGGCAGCTAGTCTAAATTAAGTCTGGACTTAGTGTCGGGCTGAATTGGACGGCGGCCCTGACGATTTACCTGTCGTGAAATTTGCCGGAAAGCTAGCAGCAGGACTGCGGCAACGATGGCCGCACTTTTCCAGAAGCGCGAAGGCGCGGCGCTGAGAAAGCCGGACGCGTAAAGGACAAGGATGATCAGGGCCGCAGCCGCGGTCCAGAGTAGGATCGGCATTCGCATGATCGGCTGACGCTCACGTTCAGTACGCTGCTCGTACTTATTCATTTGAAACTCTGTTCTGGCTGGCCGTTCTTAATAGACGGTGGCGCGTTACGTACCATGCTACTCTGGCGGCAATCCGATGCGAGCCCTCTGTGCCTCTGCCCTATGCTTGTTTACTGTACTGTTCGGCACTGATTTTGCATTTGGAGCGGATGTCGTCTCCGGTGGACTGGATCTGACATCGAAGTACAAAGCTGATGCGAACAGACTGATCGACGCAGCCTTGGAAGACCAAGCTGGTTACGACAAGCTGACGTTTTTGTGTGACCGGATTGGCAACCGTCTGAGTGGCAGCCCAACGATGTATGAAGCGATCAAATGGGCCGCTGAACAAATGAAGAACGACGGGCTGGTGAACGTGGTGACTCCGCCCGTGAAGGTTCCTCACTGGGTCAGAGGACAGGAGTCAGCGCAACTGCTTGCACCCGTCGTTAAGCCCTTACACATGCTGGGCCTGGGTATGAGTGTAGGAACTAGCGTCGACGGAATTACGGCGGACGTCTTAGTGGTCAACAATTTTGATGAGCTGACCCGGCTTGGTGACAAAGTGAAAGGCAAGATTGTGCTTTTCAATGTTCCCTATGAAGGTTACGGACGTACCGTCGCCTACCGTGTTTTTGGGGCTTCGAAGGCGGCTTCTCAGGGCGCGGCTGCGATGCTGGTGCGGTCGGTGACCCCGTTAGCTTTACAGCAGCCGCACACCGGTTCGCTTGAGTATGACGCAGGTCAGCCCAAGATTCCCGCCGCCGCCGTCTCAATCGAGGATGCGACTATGCTGGCTCGCTTGCAGGCGAGTGGCGCGATTCCGCGCGTTCATCTGACGATGCAGGCCCACCAAGAAGAGGATTCCGACGGTGCCAACGTGATTGGTGAGATTCCAGGGAGCGAGCATCCAGAACAGGTGGTTGTTATGGGAGGTCATCTGGATTCCTGGGACGTCGGCCAAGGAGCGCAGGATGACGGTTCAGGCGTGATGGCGACACTTGAGGCCGCAGCGTTGATCAAACACTTAGGGTTGAAGCCGAGACGTACTCTTCGAATCGTATTCTGGGCCAACGAGGAGAATGGTGCGCGGGGCGGGGCTGCGTATGCCAACTGGATCGGCGAACATGTCAAGGATCATGTAGCAGCGATAGAAATGGACGATGGCGCCGAGACTCCGGTCGGGTTCGGCTACGGCCAAGGTGACTTTTCCTTCAAACCCCGTCCTGAGGCGCGAAAGAAGCCTAATGTCGGGGGAGGTGCGGAGCAGGGCCTTGAACAGTCGGCTTCGTTTGCCGCATGCCAACAGATTGCGGCGCTGCTGGCTCGGATCGGGGCCGACAAGGTGAACAAAGGAGGCGGTGGCACCGACATTGAACCGATAGTCCGGTTAGGCGTGCCTAGTCTCAGTCCTACAACCACGGCGGCGCACTACTTCGATTGGCATCATACGCAGGCCGACACAGTGGATAAAGTGAACCTGGACGATTTCAGGCGCAACATCGCAGTTTTGGCGGTGCTGGCGTACGTGTTGGCTGATATGCCGGGTCAACTTGAGGCTTCAGCCGTGGCTAGTACTAATTGAGCGGATCAAGTTTGGCAGCCTCAAGTCCGTTAACCAGGATTCATGGATTAGTCATGTGTTCGTAACACATCCCGGGTTAACGTGGCATTGGGCTCTGTTACAGTCCAACCAACGCTTATGAAAAAGATTGTTCTGATCGAAGATGATGCCGATCTCTACGCTCTGCTGAAGTACAACCTTGAGAAGGAAGGTTTTACCCTGGCAGGATCACAAACGGGGAAGGGCGCGGTCGAGCTATGTCGGCGTGAGCGACCGGATCTGATCTTGTTGGATATCATGCTGCCGGATTCCGACGGCTTGGAGATCTGCAAGAGCATTCGCATGCATCCCGAGTTGGCGCACATTCCGGTGATTTTCTTGACAGCTCGCGCGTCAGAGACGGACCGCATCGTCGGGCTTGAATTAGGTGCGAACGACTATATCGTCAAGCCCTTTTTCATACGCGAACTAATTGCCCGGATCAAGATACAATTCCGCGGCCAGACTAGCGCATCCCGGTTACTAAAAGCAGCGACATTGGAGTTGGACCGCAGCAGCTGCAGGGTTCGCCTCGATGGAGCGGCGCTATCACTAACCGCGACTGAATTCCGGCTTCTGGAGTTTCTGATGAGCCGTCCCGGCATCGTTTTCAGCCGAGAACAGTTGTTAGATGCGGTCTGGGGACACGATCGAGCAGTGACGGATCGTACGGTCGACGTTTATATCTTGCGCTTACGCCAGAAGATCGAAGCCGATCCTGCCAATCCTTTGTTTATACGCTCAGTTCGCGGTTTCGGGTACAGCTTCAACGAAGCAGTGATTCAGCCCGACGAGCAGGAAAAAACGCTGGCCGCTCAGTAAGACCGAAACAGAAGCATTACTTTGTTCGCAGCATTACAGGACTAGTTACCGAGACGTCCGGAGTTAGATCTCCGTCGTCCAGTCGCATCAGCTCAGACTTAGTTGTTCGCACTGGGGCCTCATCGTGATAAGTGAGGAATGTCAGGACACTTTCGCTTAGGACTATCGCCAGTAGCGTAATCCAAAAGACAACGGGAATCTTGTTGCGCCAGCTTCTCATGCCAGTAAGTCCTCACTAACTAAACGCAAAAGCTAAGAAGAAGTCGTACACAAAGATTGTAAATACAATCGGCCAATTGCTGTAGCAATTCGGGTTCCAGTTCTTCCAATAACGGCGCGGTAAAATAACGAGATTTCAATGAAGATCTTGTGGAGTACGGTCGGTTTGATAGTTGCGGGTACATTGTGCTCGGCGCAAAGTGTGTCGTCGACAGCAAGTTCCCCAATGCCCGCATCACCGCATGGATCTGGTAAGCTTCGCGGTTTTCAAGCAAGCGAGGTCGCTGAAGAGCAGCGGCTGGAGAAACTGGCGCGCGCGATACCCGATCCTGAACGGCTACGTAAATACATGAACTTCATGGCTGCAGATCCTCATCAAGCTGGTTCGCCGCGATCGAAAATAGTCGCTGAATACATCCTTGGACAATTTCGAGAATGGGGCCTTGAGGCGCAGATCGAAGAGTTTCAGGCGCTGATGCCTTACCCGACGGTCCGACGTGTACAAGTGATTGGTCCAGAACCATTCGAAGCCAAGCTGAAGGAACCTGTTGTGCCGCAGGATCAAGATAGCGGCGATACGGGCCAGCTGCCGACATACAACGCGTACTCGGCCAGCGGTGATGTGACGGGCCAAGTTGTTTACGCGAATTATGGCGTGCCAGAAGACTACGAATGGCTGGACAAACATGGCGTTAGTGTTAAGGGCAAAATAGTGCTGACCAGGTATGGCAAGAGCTGGCGAGGGATCAAACCCAAGGTGGCCGCAGAGCATGGTGCTATCGCTTGCCTGATTTTTTCGGATCCGCATGAGGACGGTTATTTCCAAGACGAGCCGTTTCCGCAGGGTCCGATGAGGCCTGCTGATGGGGTCCAACGAGGGAGTGTGATGGACATGCCCTTCTATCCAGGTGATCCGTTATCTCCAGGGTGGGCTTCTGAGAAGGGGGCGCGCCAGCTGTCAAGAGCTGAAGCGAAGACGTTGATGACCATTCCGGTGCTGCCCATTTCTTATGCGGATGCGACACCGATACTGCGCCAGTTAAAGGGCCACGTTGCGCCGACAGAATGGCGCGGTGCTTTGCCGTTTACCTACCATGTGGGCTCCGGTGAGACGCAGGTACACATGCAGACCGACTACGACTGGACCAGCAAGCCGCTCTACGATGTGGTTGCGACCATCCCGGGCAGCCAATATCCGGACGAGTGGATATTGGTCGGCAATCATCACGATGCGTGGGTCAATGGCGCTGATGATCCTGTCAGCGGCACTGTGGCGCTGCTTGAGACTGCTCGCTCACTCGCTACCTTGTGTAAAGGCGGTTGGACTCCGAAACGAACTATCAAGATTACGGCCTGGGACGGTGAAGAGTTCGGTCTACTCGGTTCCACAGAATGGGCTGAAAAGCACCAGGATGAATTGAAGAAGAAGGCCGTGGCGTATCTGAATTCAGATTCGAATGGGCGCGGATGGCTTCACGTCAGTGGTTCGCATACGCTGGAGCAGTTCGCGGGTGAGGTGGCCGAATCAGTGTCGCAGCCGGACGGCACGCAGACCTTAGCCGAATACGCACTGCACCATCCTGTCACTGATGATCCTGAAGAAACGACGCCCAGCAAGAAGGACGCCAAACAGTTCACGATCGGAGCCTTGGGTGCGGGCTCAGACTACGTGGTGTTTTTAGACTTTCTTGGCGTGGCTTGTACGAACGCAGGCTTCGGCGGAGCAGGGAAGAGCGGAATTTACCACTCAATTTACGATTCCATTTACTGGTACACGCACTTTTCGGATGGCACTTTTGTCCACGGCAAAGCGCTCTCACAATGGACTACGACAGCAATGCTGCGACTGGCGGACACCTCAGTGCTTCCATTCGAGTTCAGCCGTTGGGCGACAACTGTGAGCGGATATGTCGACGAAATCGATAAGGAGGCGACAAAGAGTGGCAAGAAGCTCGACTTCACGGGTATCCGTAAGCAGATCACGACGCTTACTGCAAACGCAGCCAAGTACGACAGTTTCGTGGAGCACGCAAGCCTCAGAAGCGATTTGGACAGTAAGCACCTTGCGGCGCTGAACCATGACCTGATGCAGACCGAGCGCGTTCTAACCCGGCCAGAGGGTCTGCCGAATCGTTGGTGGTACAAACATCAGATTTATGCTCCTGGCTTCTATACCGGCTACGGTGTGAAGACTTTGCCTGGAATTAGAGAAGCCGTGGACAGCAAAGACTGGACCTTGGCGCAAAAGGAGGTCCAGGTTGTCGAATCAGTTCTGGACAACTTCAACCAGGTTGTCATGCAGGCGATGGCAGAGGCCCAGGGACTCTAGCGGACTGAGAAACCAGACACGGTTTCGATGCGGTCGTCCAGCTGTTCGACCGATCGAACCTCAGCCATGGCTGGACCGAGATGCAGGGCGGCGGCCAGATCACTGAGCTGCGATTCGGTCCCAATCGCGTAGACTTCGACCCGGCCGTCGTCCAGGTTGCGCGCCCAACCGTGTAACCCGAGCGCCGTTGCTTTGTGCTTAGTGAAAAATCGAAAGCCGACACCTTGCACTGTTCCGCTTACCAGCCAGCGCCGAGCGCCTTTCTTCTGCATCCTTTTCGAGCGTACAACGCGACATTTTGACGCGAACGCTCTGCCAGACTGAGGAGAGAGTTTATGTCTTTTCCTGTGCACCGCCCACGACGGTTGCGTTCAAGTGCGAACATGCGACGTCTTGTGCGCGAAACCTTGCTCACGCCATCACAATTCATCTTGCCCTTGTTTGTCTGTCCGGGTGAGGGCGTTCGTCGTCCGATTGCATCGATGCCTGGTAACGCTCAGCTTTCGATCGACAACCTTGTTCGTGAGTGCGAGGCATGCCAGGGTCTCGGGCTTGGCGGCGTCCTGCTTTTCGGACTTCCCGAGCATAAGGACTCGCAGGCTTCGGGCGCCTACGCCGAACATGGCATTACGCAAAGAGCAGTTCGGGCGATTAAGTCGGCACTTCCGGATTTCCTGGTTGTCACTGACGTTTGCAACTGCGAATATACTTCGCATGGGCATTGCGGGCTGATCAAAGAAGGCGATTTGAGCGGCAATGTGGACAACGACGGCACGCTGGAGTGGCTCGCGAAAACAGCAGTCTCGCATGCGGAAGCGGGTGCGGACATTGTGGCTCCAAGCGATATGATGGACGGACGCGTGCATGCGATTCGAACTGCCCTGGATGCGGCAGGACGGACAACGACACCGATCTTGTCGTACGCAGCGAAATTCGCCTCGGTGTTCTATGGCCCCTTTCGCGATGCCGCGCAATCGGCTCCTCAGTTCGGAGATCGTCGGACCTATCAAATGGATCCCGCAAATGGGCGCGAGGCTATGCGCGAGATTGCGTTTGATATTGAAGAAGGCGCTGACATGATTATGGTCAAGCCGGCGATGCCGTATCTAGACATTCTGGCTCAAGCGCGCGCGCAGTTCACAGTTCCCCTGAGCGCTTACCAGGTCAGCGGCGAGTTCAGCATGATCATGGCAGCAGCACAAAATGGCTGGCTCGACCTGGACCGAACGATCGTTGAGTCGCTAACGAGTATTCGCCGGGCAGGAGCGGATTTCATATTTACATATTTCGCCAAACAAGCGAGTCAGCTAATCGGCTAGGCAAGGTCAGACTACGACGGCGCAGTATGTTCCAAGAACGTGCGCAGCCGCTGGCTCCGGCTCGGATGACGTAATTTCCGCAGCGCCTTGGCCTCGATCTGGCGAATGCGTTCGCGAGTCACCGCAAAGTTTTGGCCGACTTCTTCGAGAGTGTGCTCGCTGCCGTCCTGGAGTCCGAAACGCATTTTGACGATTTTTTCTTCGCGTGGACTGAGGGTTTTCAGAACCTCTGCCGTTTGCTCGCGCAGATTCAGATTGATGACCGACTCGGACGGCGATACCATGCGGCTGTCGACTAGGAAGTCGCCCAAGTTTGATTCTTCTTCCTCGCCCACCGGTGTCTGCAGCGAGATTGGTTCCTGAGCGATTCGCAAAACTCTTCGGATCTTACTCGGCGTCAGCTCCATCCGTTCAGCTAATTCTTCTGTGGTTGGTTCGCGCCCGAATTCTTGTTGCATCAGTCGTTGGAGACGCACCAACTTATTGATGGTCTCGATCATGTGGACGGGGATGCGAATCGTTCTAGCCTGATCGGCGATGGCCCGTGTTACTGCCTGCCTGACCCACCATGTTGCGTAGGTCGAAAACTTGTAGCCGCGCTTGTAGTCGAATTTATCGACGGCGCGCATCAGGCCGATGTTGCCCTCTTGAATGAGATCGAGGAACTGCATTCCACGATTGGTGTACCGCTTGGCCACCGATACAACCAATCGGAGATTGGCTTCGATCAACCGCTTCTTGGCATTGTCGGTTTCGGCCTCGCCCCGTTCCACGATTTCGAAGGTCTTCCAGAGTTGTGGAGCACTGACGCCCGATTCGTCTTCGATTTGCTGCATCTGAGCTGTCAACGCCTTCAGTTCTCGTCGCGTGTGAGCAGTGCTGGAGTTTTCGACAATAGCGGGATCTTCTAGCCGGCGTTGCAGGCGGGCCACCTCCCCTTCAATTGGTCGCAGCCTTTCCGCCCGCAGCCGGAGAGCGGCACTTAAAGAGCGCTGAAATCGAGGCGAGAAGGGAAGTTGCCTGATCAACTTAGAAGTTTGAACAACAAACCGACCGCACTCAAAGAAAAGCTTTCGGTGCTGTTTTGCTTTGGTAGCTCTTGGTGTGGCAAGTAGCTTCGCCTGTAGCTGGCTGATTTTCCGGCTTAGTTTCTCAATTTCCGAAAGGTCTTCCAGTAGCTGGTCCTTAAGCGGCGTCAGCAAGTCTTCTTCCTCGCGTAGATTCTGCGGGTCAGGAGGAACGACGACGTCCAGGATGCTCAACGAACCGTCAGTAAGCCGCGCTTTAACTTCGACGAGCAACCGAGTGACTAGCCGGGAACGAGAGAGCGCTTTCCGGACAGCCTTTTCCCCGTGCTCGATACGCTTGGCAAGTTCTATCTCGCCTTCACGAGTGAGCAGAGGCACAGTGCCCATTTCGCGTAAATAGACTCTTACGGAATCGTTGCTCTTATCGAGCGTGCCAGGGGTAAGATCAAGTTCACCTAGCTCGTCCGGCTCAGGCCCCTCATTCTCTTTGCGGTCGAAGCCTTTAGAGTCGTCTAACAGCTCGACGGGGGCGGTATCCAGGTCGGCAAAGAGGTCGTTCAGATCAGCGCCGTTTGTGATCTCATCGCGTACTGCAACTTCGTCGTAAAGTGCGAAGCCTTTCTCGTTACCGTCTTGCATAACCGCTTTCAACTGACTCTTCGTACGGTTTCGGCCGATGAGGAGACCGCCATTGCTGGTATCCTTCCCAGCTACTCAGCGCTGCCCTTGACAAACTCATGGTACAACAGCCATCACGATTGCCGATGTTGCGTATTGATCTGGTTCAGCTGGCGCGCCAGCTCAAGCGCTTCGGCGAAGTTCCCCTGTTGTTCCAGCTCTCGTACTTGCTGCTTCAGCTTCATCCGTTTCGCCTCAAGAGACTGACGTTCCAACGCTGCCAAACATTGCAAAGCCTGCTGTGTTGCCATTTCTTGATTTACGCCCGCTTCAGAGAAGCAGACTTCCATTAAGATTGCTTGCAATCGTTCATCCAATCGAGAAGCGAACACTTCAAGTGAGAATACGCCGTTCTCGGCGTGAAGTTGAACTGCTGCTGCGAACACTGGCTTGAGATGCAGTAGCTCGAGAATGTCTGTATTCGCCAAGTAGTGAATGATTGCTGCTCGCGCTTCCGCGCCCGTCAGCAGACAATGCAGAAGCAGCTTCTCATTCGGTGGGACGGCCGAGGACAACTTTTCGGGCTTTCTGGTTGATGTTCGCCCATCACGATCCTTTCGAAATCGCTCCCGAATGACTTCACGGTCCACGCCAAGATAGTCGGCCATCTCATTGGCGATGATCGAGCGCTCCACGCGATCTTGGATCAAAAGTACAGAAGGCCAGATGAACTGAAACGCGTCAACCCTGCCCGTGGAACTTCGCATGTCGAACTTAGCTCGGGCGCGATCTGCCAGCCATTGAAAGTACGTCGGAGCCCGGTTTAGCTGCTCTTCGTAGGCCCGTGCACCATTCTTGCGGATGTACTCGTCGGGATCAAGGCCGTCAGGAAGCGTAACAATCTTGACGCGCAAACCTTCGGACAGTAGTGTCCGGATGTGCTTTTCTGTGCCGCGCTCGCCAGCTGCATCGGGATCGAGATTTAGGATTGCTTCCCCCGGTATTGATGCGGACGCCGAATCTGTTTGGCTCGAAGCGAACGAAATTTGCTTCCGAATGGTCCGGACTTGTTTCTCACTTAGCGCAGTTCCGCAGATACCCGCCACCTCCGTAGTGCCGGATGAGTGAACGCCGATCGCATCGAGATACCCTTCAACCAGAATTAATCGTCGATTCTTACGGGCCGCGATTTTCGCCCGATGCAGATTGTAGAGAATCTCCGATTTCTGGTAGATCGGGTTCTCTTTCGAATTGACGTACTTTACCTTTTCTTCTGGTTTGAGAGCTCGTCCGCCAAAAGCGATGACTTTGCCCGATTCATTGTGGATCGGGAACATAAGTCGGGCTCGGAAAAAGTCATAATAGCCAGATCCGGACTGACTACGCGCAACCAAACCTGAGGACTCCTGGAGAGCTGCAGGGAATTTCTGCAGCTTCGCGCTGAGTTGTTGACCACCTGCGTCGGACAACCCGAGTCGGAATTCGGACATGGATTCCTCCGACACGCCCCGTTGCGCAAGATAAGCCCGAGCGCTGGCCCCTTGCGGCCCGCGTAGATTGCGCTGAAAAGTGTCAGCCGCGATTTCGTGCATTTCAAACAGAGCTTCTCGGCTCTGCGTCACGGGATCGTCATTTCGGTGCCACTCGGGTATCTGAATTCCGTATCGTTCGGCTAGTGACTTCAGCGCTTCTGGGAATGTGAGACTGTCCATGTCCATGACGAAACGGAACACGTCACCCTTCGCGTCGCATCCGAAGCACTTGAAATATTGCTGGATCGAATGGACCCAGAAAGACGGGCTCTTTTCCTGATGGAACGGGCAAAGGCCGGTGTAGTCTCCACTCGCGCCCGACCGTTTGAGCCTGACACCGTATTGGGCGACGACATCGACAATGTCGACCTGACCCTTCAAATGCTCTGAAAAGCTCATGCGGACAATAAACGTGCCGGGGGATTAGTTACAGGGTAGCAGCGGAGTGCCGGAAGTTTAGCTGGCCAGATCGAAGGCTCGGACCCGCTCGGCTACGAGTCGCAGGTCATCTACTAACATCGAGAACTCTTGTTCGCGGCGTTCTGGCTCAGGCATGCGCAAGATAGCTGAAGGATGAATGGTAGCCATCAGCTCTTTGGCCCAACGGTGCGGGAAGAAGCGGCCGCGTTCGGACGTGATTCGAAAATCACGGCCCATCAGAGACTGCGCAGCCGTCGCGCCGAGACACACGAGCAGTTCTGGCTGTATCGCCATTAGCTCAGCTTCAAGCCACGGGCGACACGCTGAGACTTCGATCCCGCTGGGCTTTCCGTGTATGCGACGCTTGCCTCGCAATTCGAACTTGAAGTGCTTCACAGCATTGGTGACGTAGATCTGGCTTCGGTCTAACTTCGCTTCATCCATGGCCTTGTCCAACAAACGGCCAGCTGGGCCCACAAACGGCAGACCGCGTTGATCCTCTTCGTCACCAGGCTGCTCACCGATCATTACAACTTTGGATGTCGCCGGACCGTTGCCGAATACGACCTGTGTTGCAGTTTTGAATAGGTCGCAGCCTTCACAGGTCGACGCCGCGCGTTGCATCACCTTGAGATCGTTGCTCTGCGGAACCCACGCTGCCGCCGAGAGTTTTTGTTCCTTTGCCATTTCCAAGACCCGTCCATCCGCTTTCGCCAGAAGATCAGAAATCACCTGTGACTCAGGCAGTGTCGCCCAATAGCGGACAGGCATTTCATTCTTCATGGCCTTAATTTTCACTCGCGCCGGGTTGAAAATCGACCCGTAGTAATCCTTCCATAGATCCTCAAGAGCGTCTTCGAGCGGCGCCTCTGACCGCGGCACGCCAGGTCCAATGGTGAGCTTGATGAGGTCCCAATGCGCGCTCCGCTTTTCTGTCAAGATAGACCAACGCATGCTTCCGAAACGTGCTCGAAACCAAGGCGCCATGGCGGCCACGATGTCGTGATCAGGCCGATGCCAAGCCACGAAGTGTTCAGGATCGGAATCGGCAACACGACGGAATCGCACGAAGGCCTTCATCTTATGCATGTCGCGGGTCACTGCCTTATTCATCAGCTGCAGGCGGCGGACATCGTCATCCACATCGATTTTCAACAGATGGCGCTCACCATGCAAAATTCGATAGAGAACACGGTACAGCAGGTCCCAGCGATCTTCGTCGCTGTGCAAGGCAACGGTTTCCGCGAGCGAAACGAAATCCTTCGGCACAGATATTGGCGGTTCAGGAGACACCGAAATCAGCAAGTCGTCGCCGAAGAGTGAGGCGGTATCTCCGTTCCAGATAATCTCAGCAGGAGCTAAGCCGGACGCAAGTAGACGCTTTGCTTCACCACGCCACTCTGCGTAGCTCTGGGCTTGAGCTCTGATCACAACTCGCCCGTGCGTGCTGTGATTGCTGCTTCGAACAATCCTAATTGCTCAGCTTTCGGGATAAATTTTGCAGGCAGCTGCGGCTTATCGATCTGGTGTACGGCCGGATTGTGATCCGCGGCCACGATGAAATATTGTGCTTTCTTGACCGAGACCTTCAGCTTGGCAATGTCCGCCAGCGTCAAAGAACGATAGCGTCGCAGGCTCAACATTCGTTGCACATTGCGAACTCCAAAACCGGGCACCCGTAAGAGAGCCGACTTGCCAGCTTTGTTTACGTCCACAGGATAGAACTCCCGATGCCGCAGCGCCCATGCAAGCTTAGGGTCTTTGTCCAGGGCGAGGTTACGATCTTTATCGGTGGTCAATTCGTCAGCAGTGAAACCGTAGAAGCGCATCAGCCAATCAGCCTGATAAAGGCGATGTTCGCGCACCAACGGGATCTTCATCAAAGGCAACGTCGGATCAGCGTGCGGAATCGGGCTGAAAGCCGAATAGTAGGCTCTACGCAAACCGTAGGTCTTATACAAGTTTGCTGATTTCGTCAGCAGGTCAGCGTCAGGTGCGTCGGTCGCACCAACGATGAATTGTGTGCTTTGACCAGCCGGCGCGAACTTAGGTGTTTTTCCCGCTCGTGTCGTCTTATCCTTAGCATCGAGAATGCCATTCGCGATCTGACTCATGGAGAGCTCGATCTCCCCGTGGTTCTTGGCCGGAGCCAACTGAATCAGATCTTTGTCGCGGGCCAACTCGATATTGGCGCTAAGCCGGTCGGCCCAAGACCCCGCTTGCTTCATTAACTCCTCTGAGGCGCCCGGAACAGCCTTCAGATGGATGTAGCCGCCGAACTTGTGCTCGGTGCGCAGCAGAGACGCAACGCGGACCAATTGCTCCATCGTGTAATCAGGGCTTTGGATAACTCCTGAACTGAGGAACAGGCCTTCGATGTAATTGCGTTTGTAGAATTCAACGGTCAGGAAGACGACTTCTTCGGGTGTAAAGCGAGCGCGGGGAGTGTCGCTCGAAATTCTGTTGACGCAATAGCTGCAGTCATAAACACAATAGTTGGTCAATAGCAGTTTCAGCAGGGACACGCAGCGACCGTCAGGAGTGTAGCTATGGCAAATGCCCATGCCGTCAGTATTTCCAAGCCCACCTTCGACGCGAGCCCGCTTTGAACCGCTGCTGGCACATGAGGCATCGTACTTAGCCGCGTCCGCCAGAATCCGGAGTTTCTGCTGAATTTCCATTTGCTCTCTGTTGGCGTGAGCACGCCAGCGCTGTCGCGTCAGCTAATCTACAACGATCCGAGTGCCTTGTTTGTTGCCCTTAGACAGCCTGTCAATCTGGAAATCTATCAATTCCCTTAAGCCCCGCAAGACTTCCAACCGAGCTTCCCGAAAATGCTTCTCTGCAGCAGCGGGAGGGGCAAACGCCTCGCCGATTTTCTGGAAGCCTTCCATCAGTTTGCCGCGTCGCCACTGCGTGCGAGGAGCATCGTTCTCTGGGTAAGTTTTTTCTTGTGCCTGGTCCATTTAGGGCTCCTTTAGCTCCACCACTAAGATGTCACCATCAAGTCGAGCTTTCGACGGGATTAGCGATGTCATCGTCGTCGGCAGTCCGACGTGTCGTCTAATTGTCCCAATCTCCACGATTAGTTCGTCGTTTTTCTTGAAGAGGCCCACTTCGGCCTTCTCGGTGAACGGCATTTTCAGGCGAACTTCATTTCGTCCGTCAGTCCGAACAAACTGATAAGGAGCTTCGGTACGAGTCACCGCTTCTGCATCTCGACCGTCCGGGTATAGAACAGAAGCCAACTGGCGCAAACGTTCTGAACCGACGACCTCTTGCGCGAACAGCGGTACACGCCAAACGGGAACAGGCGCGAAATACTGTTCTATCTCTTCGAGCGTCCGTTGCTGACTGGCTCGCCAGAAGATAAAGAACGGGTCGTGTATCTCGGCCGGCAAAACGCGATTCACGATAATTGCATCGTTTGTCAGTCCATGCAGCGAGAAGTAAACGAATGCACGCTGAGTTTCGCGCAGTACCATCTTCTCTGGGTTCGTGACTAAGCGCACGCTGGTCACATCAGGCTTTTCGAGCAGTGCGTCAATGCCTTGCACCTTGTCAAACAGTTCTTGCACGTTACGGAAGTAGCTGTCTGGGGGCATCTCAACAGGTGTCAAGCGGTTCGCAATCGGTCGGACAGCCTTTAGAAAACTCCGCTGAAACCCGAACACGTGTTTCATGTACCAGTCCAGAGTTTTTGGCAGACTAATAAAACGCAGGGACTCGGCCGTAGGCGCACAGTCAAGGATAATGACGTCGTATTGCCGGTCACGAACGTATTGGTTGACATACATCATGGCGCTCAACTCTTCCATGCCCGGGAAGATTGCCATCTCTTCGGCTTCTATGCCGCTCAGTCCTGACGTCCGTAGCACTGATCCGATGTAAGTCGAAATGTCGGCCCAGTGGCGCTTCATCTCCTGGTTGATATTGACTTCTTGGATCCACAGGTTCTCCGAAACAGAAATCGGATTGTAAGTTTTGCTGTGGAACAGCGCGCCAGTGAGGTCGAAGGAGTCGGCCAGGCTATGCGCGGGATCGACGCTCATGACGAGTGTCTTCCGTCCCCTCTCAGCCAAGTGGACGCCAGTAGCGGCAGCGATGCTCGTTTTGCCGACGCCGCCTTTGCCGCTGAACAGAAGAATCCGCACCACTATTGGATGCAGAGTTTGCGGCAGCAGACTTGAAACTGAGGTCTAGAATCTAGTCGGCCCGCAGAGCCGACATCGGATCAATCTTCGAAGCTCGTCGAGCGGGCAGGTATCCAGCGGCCGCTGCAACGATCGTCAGCACAGTTAACATGACAACGAACGTGACTGGGTCCGTAGGAGTCACTCCGAATAGCAATGCGCCTAAACTCCGGGTCACGAAGGCCGACAGTATAGTACCCGCCAGGAGGCCAATTTCAGCTAGTCCTAACGTTTGCAGAAGGATGTCTTTTTGCAGCAATCCCGGCGAGGCCCCAAGCGCCATTCGAATGCCGATCTCCGGCGTCCGCTGTTCTACCGAGTAAGAAATTACGGCGTAGATACCGAGTGAAGCCAAGATCAAGGCGAAAACAGAAAATCCCGAGAGCAGCAGTACAATAGAACGCCTCGGAGAGACAGCCCGGTCAACAAGCTGCTGTAAAGTATGGAAATGCTCGTTCGCCATGCCGGGGTCAAGTGGCAGCAATACGCGTCGAACGCTGGACGTCAAAGCGCCACCACTTAGAGTTGAGCGCACAACCAAGTTAAGTGAGCTATAGTCCGGAACCTGTCGTATTGAAAAATACATCTCGGCGCCGGACTCCTGCTCAAGGGCAACGTGCCGAACATCACGCACAATCCCGACGACTCGCCGGGCACGACCTGGACCTGCGTCTAACAACCGGCCCAACGCACTTTCTCCTGGCCACAGTTTCCGGGCTAGCGTTTCGTTAATAAGCACGACAGGGTCGCTGGCCGGAGTATCTTTTTCAGTAAAATCACGGCCAGACTTCAACGAGATTCCGGCGGCTCCTAGATAATCGTCAGACACGATGTGGACGAACGCTTCCGGAGATTCGCCGCGTTTGTAAATGATGCCGTTTGCGCCGGCTCCCAAGTGCGGTTCCGCGACAGTGGGAGTGCGTCGGTGAACCCAGCGGCTTTCACGCCCGGCAGATCGCAAACCAGGCGCAAAACCTCATTGAGGTACGCGTTCATTTGCTCAGGGCCTGAGGTCTTTGACTTTGGATCAACCCGCAAGACCTGTGCGCTTGGATCAACTCGCAGTGCCGCAGCTTGCGTGGGCTCAAAGCCAAGATCCACATCCAGCACTCGCACGAAGCTGTGAATCAAAACTCCCGTACAAACCATCAACACACAGGCGAAAGCGATTTCAGAGATCACTAGGGTGCTGCGCATCCAGGCATGCCCTTGTGAATCTGTCGATCCGCGATGCTGATCCTTCAGCGTGTCGTTCAAAGCAGTCCCGGGCACCTGCAATGCCGGAAGAAGCCCAAAAACAAGGCCGCTGATTATCGTGAGAACTAGCGCGAAGACCAACGTGCCAAGGTCCAGATGGACATCGGCGAGCAATGGAATGTTGAAAGTCGTCAGGCTTGCAACCGCGCGTGTGCCGATTACGGCTACGCTGGTCCCAAATATCGCCCCGCAGAAGGATAGCAGGAGACTCTCTGTCATGACTTGCCGAATGAGCCTTTTTTTGCCAGCGCCGAGAGCGCTCCTGATAGCTAGTTCCTTTTGTCTCGCAGCTCCGCGCCAGGAGCAAATTTGACAGATTAGCGCAGACGATCAGCATTACCGTTCCGACCGCAAACGCCAGCACTAATAGGGCAGGTCGGAGTCTGCCGCTGACATGTTCTTGTAGGCCAGTGAGCTTGGGCGAGATGTCGTTTCCTCTGTGCGGCTCATTCGAAATTCGGTCCCCCAGAACTGTAGCTTCGGCCTGCGCTCTCCTCAGATCAACGCCAGCTTTAATCGGCCGACCACCGAAATTGTGTTACCCCATTGATCGGTCTCCGGAGTCAGCGGAAAAGCAAAATAGAGATCCATGTGGGTACCGGGCGCAAACACAGATCCGAAATCAAAGGATGCAGGCAAGACGCCCATGACATCGACCGGCTGGTCGTCGAGCGTGATTGATTGTCCTACAACGCTTGGATCCGAAGCAAACTTCCGTTTCCAGAAACCATAGCTGAGCAAGACCGCTTTGGGTCCGTTCCATTCGCACTCCTCTGCCGAAAACAGGCGGCCAATGGCGGGACTAACTCCCAGTATCGGGAAAAAGTTCTGAGAGACTGGCAGAGCGTTCAGACGTTCAACCTCGCCCTTAACCTGAAGCTTGCTGTCTCCAACGCCGTAGAATGCAAAATAAGCTGCTAAGTCAGAGAATGAACGGTTGCGGTCTTTGAACGCGAGAAAAGGCAACACTTGAAGCGTCTGGGCCGATAAGCCCTCCTGCGGCGGTGCGTTGGCTACCCAGACCAATTTGCCAGGGTCTTGGAACGGAAGCGGACGAAGCAAGACCGTGGTCAACACACTGAAGACGGTCGTACTACCGCCAATACCCAAAGCAATAATGACGAGAGCAAATATCGTAAAGCCAGGCTCGCGTCGCATAGCTCTTAAGGCATAACGCAAGTCCTGCAGCAGATTTTCGAGGAATGGAAGCGAGCGATTGTCCCTCTGGTTTTCCTTTGCGACTTCCCATCCCCCAAATTGAATCAAAGCCTGTCGGCGGGCCTCTTCGGGAAGCAGTCCTTTAGCCACAAGCTCCTCGATCGCGAAACCCAGATGCGACTGCAACTCAGCATCTAAGTCACGTTCCGCATGGGTCTTTCGGAAAAAAGAGATAAGGCGATTCACGAACTCACGCATTCGTGTTTTCTTCCAGCGTAATCGCGAAGACGCGAGTCATAACATCCGATAAGCGCTTCCAATACGCAGTATCTTCGGTCAGCCGGCTGCGGCCTCGAGTTGTGATCGCGTAGAACTTTGCTTTTCTGTTGTGGTCTGATGTGCCCCACTTCGCTGAGATCCAGCCGCGTTGCTGCAGTCTCACGAGCGAGGCATAAATCGTGCCTTGGTTCAGTAAGACCTGGTCACCGCTCACTTGCTCAATGCGGCGGGCAATGCCATACCCGTGCTGAGCGCCGAGCACAGAAAGGGTTTGCAGGACCATGACATCCAAGGTGCCTTGCAAAAGATCCAATTTTGATTCGACCACAATGACTCCTGTGTTGATGCCACACAGGATAGCACGTAGCTGTGGTTACGCCACAGGAGATACACTGCCAATCTATTTACAAGGCGTTAGAGCGATCAGGCTGTTGGTGCGGCTCGACCCAGAAGCTTTCTTCCCAGGAACGGCCACTCTCAACGAACTGCATCCCGTTCCAAAGCTTCTCAGCAAATAGTCGAAACGCATCAGAAGGCGCAGTCATGGGCTCGAAGCAGACTAAATCCTTCTCCTTGGGCGCATAAACAACAGCAACGGGAAACTTCGAACCGTAGCCGACGTCAATCGCTCGTCCCGAATCTTCTACTCGAAACCGACAACAGTTGTCCGCTCCGAAATCGAGATCTGTAAAGACATCGTCTATCGATTGGCCGGCCAATTCGACACTCGAATAGTCGTTGGGGACGGTTCTTCCAGTCGGCACCAGCTTTTCTGAAAGCAACATATGGGTGCGTGCTGGAATCTGCAATTTCCAGTTATCACGGTGGCCACCCGGGATAGTGAAATAAGGATGAAATCCAACAGACAGTGGAATAGCCTCTGCGGAGGTGTTAGTCACTTGAAGTCGTACCGTAAGCCGCCCCGCCGAGAGTTCGTGAATAAGGACAAGCTCATGAGCAAATGGGAAGTGGGACATCCAATCTGGTCTACGGGAACAGTCCAGAAGGCACCGCGATCTGGCGCCATTCTCGTCGGCCTCCAAATCGGCAACCGTCCAAGGTGCAAATAATACTAAACCATGGATCGAAAGGTCGTTCTTGTCCAATCGCAAATTGTGGAGTTGGCGATTCAGTGCGTAGAGGGAGCCGTTGATTGAATACGTATCGAGGCTCATGCGGTTCGCCCAAGGCGACAACAACGGAATCCCAAACAACGTGGTCGTGCCGGTCATGTCCGCGGGACTTCGAAATGGATTCCAGAGCCAGTTTCCGCCTCCGCACAACAACTCATAAGCGATGTTGCCGTGCGATGGCAGTGTGGAGACCGACATCTGACGGAGTTCGTCGGTCAGGCAAATTGTTTCGACTCCGTCGACAATTCGCCTATCTGCGCTATATCGCAAGCTCAATGCGCAGGCTGCTCCTGCCTTAGCTGAGCGTGTTGTTCTAACAAGGCATCGAACTCCGGCATGTTTCCATCGGCGTCGAACGGCAGGGTAAATGGGTCTGAAACGACTTTGGCAGTGTCGTAGAACTGCGGTGTCAGATTGTCGCTGGCAATCACGGTAATTAACTCTAGGGTGTTTTTGATCCGGCAGTAAGTTACATCCGCCAGATTACTTTTGCCAACGGTTGGAGCGATTTTTGCGAAAACTTCTTCGTCGCTCGCAAACTGTATGGGCGTACGGATAGCGGCAGGTGTGGACGCAGTCAAGGAATTGAGATACGTTGGATTCCAGTCGATTTGAGCCAGCAGTCGACTGTGAATTACGTCCGCCATGCCGATGCCTACAGCGCTTCCATAAGTATTCGAGCTCAAATCTCGAACATAGACCCGACGCACGATCGGAGTGTCGGGGAATGGATTATATTGCACATTGATACTTCGATTGATCACCTTGGTATCCATGCCGGCACCGCTGATGTTCTTCCCAATTTCGTCGACGATGAGGATGTCGATTTCACGGGCAGGCAATTTGGCTGCCCAGCCCTTCACCTCGGCTAACAACTTCTTCTCCTCGGTCATCATCGTCGCCGCTCCTTGCGACGAACTCACCGCGACCAGCCCAGCGGTTTCATGATGAGCTCCTTCCTGCACAGCGAGTCCACCAAGGATCTTCGAATGGCCGAGTATGTGTGTGCCTACGCTCTGAATCACTCGTTCGAGCCCCATTTTGTACGCGAAAGTGTGGTATTGCCGGGCTCCAGCAAACTTTCCTACTCCGATAGCCATCATTTTGAACAGGCCGCTTTCGATCTCGCCAGAGAAGTCAGTATGCGGCTTAACTCGGCCGATCAGAAAAATGCCGTCTGCTCCGAACGCGTTTCTGTCGATGTAGGTCTCGATACCTTCGGCGGTTGGCCCAAGG
The DNA here is from genome assembly GCA_965214005.1 of Bryobacteraceae bacterium. Lineage (GTDB taxonomy): Bacteria > Acidobacteriota > Terriglobia > Bryobacterales > Bryobacteraceae > Bog-105. Next base: position 3,452,703 of record CBDCAQ010000014.1, on the reverse strand, counting down.
GTCACAACATCCAACGAACTAAGGACCGGAACACCCATGGTTGCTTGGTGGATGCCGTAGTGGGCCAGCACATCAGCTTGCCCCTCCGCGGTTGCCGCGCCGTGACTTCCCATCGCAGGAAACAGGAATGGGCTTACGCCTTGCTTTTTCCAAAACTCAACGACGGATCTGACGATTGTGGCAATGTTCGAAATACCTCTGCTTCCAACGCCGATGGCAAGTCTACCGCCGGCGGGAATCCGCTGAGAAAAGTCAGACCCGGATAGCTCCCGATGAACGTGTTCGCCGATGTTCGGGATCTGTCTATCGGGAAACGCCTGTTCTACTACTAAGAAACGAGGCAGATGCATCTACTCAGCATACTCACTTAGGACATAGGCTGAGGATAGTAAGTGTGACCAATTGCACGAAGATCAGGGCTATCCTGCTACGCTCGATGAGCCTGAAGCGACGTCCAGAGCTTTCCTGGACGTTGGCCTCCCAACATGGTAATTTAGAGGTGTCGTCCCTCATATCCCGGCACTGTATTAAGAATCTCTCTTCGGTTTCTGCTGCCGGTCGACAACGGGAACGATGGAGACTCTATTAAAAACGTGTCTGTGGGCCCTTTCACTCTTGCTGCCACACATTTGTGCACTGACAGCCCAATGTTGGCCGAAGTTGACGTCCAGCGAGCAGCCGTTCAACGAGCGACCGTCGGTATCCCGCGTCTGAGCCATCGGGATCATGGCGGCGGCTTTCGCGCTGTAGTTTGGTAGCGGTACCAACGTTGGTCGTCGAAATTCGCAAGGAATGGTCGAATGCTGGAGCTGACTCCCGTACCGAATTTCGCTAGTTAAGATTGGAAAGGAAGCCCTGTTATGGCTGCACGTGGAACTTTTCAGAAGCGTCAGAAAGAGGCCGCTCGCAAGGATAAGCGGCAAGAGAAGCTGGCTCGTCGCCAGAGTAAAGGACCGGGACCGGATCGCGCCGGTCTCGATATTGCCTCAGACGATAGTGATATTGAACCGGACGAAACCTTAGAAGCGATGAAGGCGGAGATTGCTTCTGGTCTACCGATCCGCGACGTCTAGCAGCTTAGCGATACTTGAACGGTGTTCGGCATTTCTAGATCTTCGGGAAATGTCGATCACAAAAGCTCTCACTTTTTTTTAGATTTTGTTTTTCCTCTAGAATGTTAAACTTACCGCTAAATGTAGTTCGTCGTTTTCTCCGTCATAGTTCGTTTTTGACGTGCTTCATGTTTTACTGAAGCCGCTCGAGACATTCGAGCTTGGACATACAGAAGTCGGTCGGCCGGGACTCATCCTCCCGGCCATCACTTTTTAAGCCATAGCTGATAGGAGACAACATGGGAAAGCTACTCACAATGCCGTCAAGGGTTGCAGAACAGACTGAGGCGAAAGCCACACTCGCCGAGGTAGTCGAGATCACCTCCAAAAACTCTCAGTCGATTGAGAACGAAGGGCAACGGGCCACAACCGACCAGCCGATTGACTTCTCTCTCTGGAAGATTGCTCCAAAAGAAAGAACAATCGCCTACTTTCCGACCTATTCGACGGTGTCTAAAGCGATCCAAGCAGCCATGCGGGGTTGGGTGACCGAATGGTTTTCGGCCAACCCGGAAATTCTTCAACGTCCTTATACGGCGTACCCCATTCTGGTCTATCAATGCACTCACCCATTCTCGGGTCGGCCGACCAACATGTTCACCTACGACATTCAGCAGACTGAAGCTCTCGATCGAGCCTTCGCCTCAGCCGCTCATCGCCTTGGGGCGCAGTTGAAGACGCTCAACACGGATACGTTCTCCTGGTTTACCCGAGAGCATTACTTCGCATACAGGAGTAAGGAAGTTATTAAGTACGTATCGAAGAACCGACGAATTCTTTACAAGATGCTGAACGTTGAGACGATGCTGATGAACAGCATCCTGAAGTTCGCAGTTGTCGATATACCGAAGGTTGGACTGGACGAAGCAGTTGTCGTACTTCGACGCTCTTTTAACACTCAGCTCCACCGTTTTTCGGACGAGTTCGATCTCAGCGTACGCTCGGAGGAGCTGTTACGGATTGCGACAGATGCGTTACGAACCCGGCTTTCGCAGGATGCCGCAATGCCGGTAGCAGCCTAGTTTTGAGTCTCGCTGAATGCGTTGTCCGAGCCTCGGCGAACAAAGCGCTTAGAGCTTCGTCGGCATAATTTGAACTTCAGGAATGGTGACGTGCGCCGGCAGTTTTGCGATAGCAAGTACCAGTTCAGCCACATCTCCAGGTTGCAGAGCCTCCGCCAGGATTTCTGCTGACGGCTTGACTGGTCTCTTCTCTAAGATTTCGGTGTCAACCAAGCCTGGGCATACTACACAAGTTCTGATCCCGTGTTGTCGCTCTTCGACGCGGATTGCGTGCGCCATTCCGTTGAGGCCCCGCTTTGAAGCTTGGTACGCCGCACCTGACACGTCCGCCAAGATGCCGGATATAGAAGAGATGTAAATAAGGTGGCCAGCACCCTTCTCGCGCATCAAGGGCAAAACGGCATGGGTGGCGTAAAAAGCCCCATTCAAATTTGTTTGGATCAGAGTGTCCCAGATCTCTGGAGTCAGGCGCGTCATGGCCCGGTCCGGAGTATTCGTGCCTGCGGCGAAAACGAGAATGTCGATCGCACCTGCGTCCTTGTGAACCTGCTCGGCCAAGTGCTGAATAGCTGATAGCTGTGTGCAGTCGGCCTCGAAAACTTTGATCGATCCGCTTGCTATTCCTAACTCTTCGCGCATTGCGAGCAGCCGTTCGATACGACGCGCTGCGGCATAAACAAGAGCTCCATCCTTCGCGAGCAGCAGTGCAATCTCCTTCCCGATCCCACTTGACGCACCCACAACCAAAACTACTTTTCCTTGAAGCGACACTGGCATGCTCCTGCATCTTGTCACACGTCCTTTCGCAAGAAACAGCTATGGCGTCTTCGTCAACCATCAGCCCAGGACAAAGACAGCTACTTCCCCGTTTCCCCACACAGTCTGGCGCCCAATACCGATGAGCTCCGCGGCTCGTAGATAGGGCACGAAGTCTGATAATTGCCCGGCGTACGTCACGGATCCGATCATCCCTCCACTTGGATGAGTTTGTCGGGTTCTGGTGCTGTGCCGGCGCAAGTCAACGTGAGTCAAATCAGAACGTACGGTTGTGATCTCATCAGCGAGTAAGAGCAATGTTCTGAGTTCGGGGATCGTTAACTCACCACCGTAAGAGCGTGCCAACAATCGCAGTCTGCCGTGGATGCGACGAAAGAGAAGACTGAAATCAAAAGATGTCGCGGGCAGGTTGTCGCGCTTCAGCTCGGTTGGGCTCAAGAAGTCAACCCTCACCTTCTGTGCAGGTTCCTGCCGACCAAGATCTAGGGTGAACAGAAGCTGATGTACTTCGATTAGTTCCGCGCGTCCCCGTCCTATGCCGACTCCCTTACCAAAAACACTCTTAACGCCCTCGGTGAACCGGACAGGCAAGCCGAAGCGGTCAGAAAGAAGATGAAGTGCAAAGGAGAAGAGCTCACCGTGAGCTATTTTTGAGCTATTCAGGTGATTAGCTCGGACGAGAAAGGGTCGCATTGTGCCGGACGGGAATGTCTCTGCACAGAAGCAGAGTTGAAATAGTTCCGGATCATGGGTTTGTGACCACACACCTAAGGCACCACGCAACGTATTTCCGGCAAGAGCCGGAAATCGCAGTTGTCCCGAAGCTCGCAAGAAGTATCGACACCGAAGAACGTTCAAAGAAGAACTGCTCCAAAGAGCACAGAGAAAAGTTTCATCCCTAATGAGGCTTAACGAGCAAAATTTTCAATGAGCCGGTCTTGATGTTATCTGGCGCAGACCGATCCTGAGCTCGAGACACATCGGTTTTTAACAAATAAACACTGCAGAATCAATGGCTTGGTTCCATTCGAGCTCAACGTGGCAGGTCCGTAAAGATACGGGAGACGGGTTTGTTTATCTGCATTGGCATGAAAACTGCCTAATCTACTAACGTTGATGTCGACCAACCAAGTTACCAATGCAATCGCTCAGCTGCGGAGCGAACAGAACAGCAACTCAGTAGGCGTTACAGAAGAAATCGGTGGAGCCAAGATGACGAACGAAGACTACGGTAAAGCTTACCAGCGCGGTTTCAACTTGACAGTGCGGTTTCTCGTATCTAGAGGATTGTCCTACGATTCTGCCCTTGATACAGCGCAAGCTGCTTGGGCCAAAGGGTGGGAACGTCGCGAGCAACTTCGAGATCCAAATTTAGTTTTGACTTGGACCAACAGCATTGCTTTGAACATTCATAGAACTTACCTTCGGCGTGAACCCCAGACCCAAGTTCTGCCAGAGTTACAAGCTCCCCCACGGATGAACGTGGCTGCGATTGATGTAAAAAGGATTCTGAACGAATGCAAGCCAAATGATCGGATTGTACTTGAAGGTCACTACATCGAGGGCTATAAAGTCCAAGAAATCGCGGAGCAGCATGGTTGGTCTGAAACCGCTGTACGGATCCGATTGCTTAGAGCACGGCGAAGTGTTGAGCGCCGGTTGAGTCGCCCAAAGCAGACACGGTTAAGGACCTTAGCGGAAAAAACTCGCCGAGCTCTGGCGACCGCCTTGCACATGCCCGGCCTTGAAGCCAAAGTAGCTTAGTCGGCTCTGTAATTCCCGAAGCGCTGCAGTAGATCTCCTCTGCTGCAGCGCTTTTTCTTTTACCGCGTCCAGAGCCCGGTAGACGGAAATGGTTCACCTAACAACACCTTTCTTACAAGCTGATCCGCTTTAACCAGTTGTGCCGCCAGTGATGAAGCATCGGATTCCGGGTTGTAATTGGTCGCGAATGCTTCCCAGTCGCGCTGTTTCAGGTAAGCGAGAAGATCGTTAGCCTTCGGAGCGAGTTTTTTGTGGCAGTAGTCGAAAAATAGAATAATCTGTGTACGGGTCGAGTCTTGCATGGCTTTGTATAGGTCGCTGGCTTGATCGAACCCGAGACTTTCGTGGTCCTGCAAAGGAACATGGAATGCGCCCGCAAGGCAGCACCACAGCGATACCTCATCTCCGGCCAACACTCGGGCTAATGTGAGCGTCCGATATTCCGAGTTTTGGTTGTGATGGACAGAAGTATAGGACTGCTCAGGATGACTTCGGTACTCGTGGTTTTCCCACGGCTGGCCCGACTGCAGCATGTGGCCACCGAACCGGAAGTGTACGTCAAACTCCTGTTTAAATTTTTTCCCCCAAAGCTCGAAGAGCTGGTGAAGGCGCACATACAGAGGTATTCGCATGTTGCGAGATGGACGCCAGCCTGTCAGTGCGAGCCAAACAGCAAGGACTGTTGTAGCTTCTATACCGTGACTGCTGGCGATCTCCGAGATGAAGTTGCCGAAGTCGTTGTGCACCTCAATCACGAGCCGCTGGCTTTCGTCACAACGTGCTGGCTGTTCGAGCTTTTGTGCCGGTGCCGATTGCACCGTCTCCCAATTCTGTCGTGCTGTTAGTAAACTCACGTTTTCACCTTGAAGTCCGTCTTTGTGTATATCGACCATTCCCGCCGAATGCTTAATCGACCAGTCATTTAAATCGAGAGTTCTTATCGACCAGCGCTCCTAGATCGTCTTCAGGATTCGTATACCGGATTTTTCTGGGGAAATCTTCCCGTAGGTATGCCGTCCAACAGTCGCGGGCTAGCCGAATTGGCAGCTCTTTTGCGTTCCGGGTTGAACCAGAGCTAATAGCAGGGTTGCGGTTCCGATGGAGTGCATGACCTGGAGCAGTGGCCTATCGGCGCTGCTTTTTTCTCAGTGCTGCTGTCGGAGAACGACGAGCACTCAACGTTTCGAAAGGACGTATATGAAAAAGCTTGTTAAATCGTTCGTATTAGTAGCCGTAACAGCGCCGCTCATCGCTTTGGGTACACCACTGATGCAGTCTGGCGGCGGAGCAGGCGGCGGGTCAGGATCTGGTTCGGCTGGTGCCGGATCTGCTGGAACTGGTTCTTCCGGAGCAGGTCAATCGGGTACCGGTAGCCAAGGTGGATCCGGCAGTAGCCAAAGCGGACAGTCCGGCAGCTCTAGCCAGTCTGGAAGCAACGGAACCAGCTCGGACAGCAGCTCAGGGTCTACTGGGACTGGATCGGGTCACACAGGAAAGACAGGTAAGAGATCGCACCGTCACTCTGGGTCAGGATCGTCCGGTTCTGGATCAACTGGCTCAAGCTCTGGATCGGCCGGGACCGGCAGCACTGGCGCTAGTGGCAGCGGCAGCAGCGGCTCCGGTAGCGGTAGTGGTGGAACAGGTTCTACCCCTCCGCAGTAGATTGAGCTTTGTCAGTAGTTCGGTTGCAGCAGTTTACGACGAGGTCTTCGGGTCTCGTCGGACTGTTTATAGGCGGCTCTTATCGAGGGCCAAAACCTCGATAAGGCAGCAGCGGCACCAGCTCAATCTCAAGCATTCCATGTTGCGCAAACGGCAAACTTTCTAGAATGTGCAAAGCTTCTTCGTAGTCGTTGCACTCTAGTTGCACGACTGCTCCCGGCTTATCGCCTCGGCTATAAACTGCCCTAATTCTGCCCTCCTTATACAACAAGCGCACTCTTTCAGCTTCGGGTTCTAGCACGGCGTCGAACTGCTCTTGCGTGAACTGCTCTGTCCGGCGTCTGATGACAGCAAGAAACTGCACGGCTTAAGCTTACTAATTCGCCTGGTTTTGGCGCCTAGTGTCGCTGTGGCGTCAATCGACTGCTGCATGCTTAGGTGCTACTTTGAACCTGCAGTTTACACTGAACACGGTCTAATAAGTCGGCCAGCACACACGCTTGACAGCTGATTGGATTCTTGGAGGACGTCCATGCGAGTTGATTTACGCAGAGCTATCACGCTCCTGTGGCTTCTTGGGTCGTCATGCGCCCTTTTCGAGCTGTTCGACCCATTTACAGGAGTTATCCTGTCTACGCGCCTGGCTAGGAGCCGTCCGAGTATATGAATTGGCTCAGAGGCCAACAGCCAGAGATCGTCTGGGACGCCTCTCACCATCCTCCTTTAAAGACGGCAGCGGATTGGATTAGGGCGGGAGAAATTGTCTTTGACTCTCCCAGCGTATTTGGGCTTCCCTGAGACCCTATTAGAAGTGCGGGATCCGGCCTGGTACTCCAAAGCGCTGGTTCCTTTGACTAAGGGTGGCATCATGCCAGTCGATCGTTACCTGGTTCGAAAACAAGGAGAAGTCGAGCTGGGTGGGTTATCGTGCGCGACATGTCATACGCGGATTATGCCTGATGGCAGCGTCTTAAAAGGAGCACAAGGAAACTTTCCACTCGACCGTATCTCTGCCTATCGGTTCGGGATGAAGCTTCTTAGGGAGGGCCTGCGCGCGCCGCAAGCTTTGTGCGTGCTTATGAGCGATTTCTGGTTACTGCTCCTTGGGTTCGGCCCGATCCGCTCGGGCAACTCGATGAGACGTCCATACAAACTATTGCTGCTCGTCACGATGCAGTTCCGCCGGGCGTCTTGGTTCGTCATGGCACCAGCGCTTTATCCGACCCAAGTGCCCGATTTGATTGGCGTGAAGCAGCGCCATTACCTCGACCGTACAGGATTGCAGCAGCACCGCGGGATTGTTGATCTTATGCGCTATGCGGCTCTAAACCAGGGTGGAGATTCCCTATCTGACTTTAACGGTTTTATCCCGGGTGATTTCCCCAACTTTCAAAAGCTTCCTGAACCGGCAAAGCTCTTTATTCCGAGTCGCTACAGCGATGAGCAGCTATACGCTCTGACACTTTATGTTTGTTCGCTTCAGCCGCCAGCCAACTCAAATAAGTTCGATGAGGTTGCTCGGCACGGCAACGCGGTATTCCAGCGTGCAGCATGCGGCACGTGCCACACTCCTGGGTTGTACACCAATAACAAGCTAACGCCTGCTGCCGGATTGACAATCAATCCTGATGATTCGAAGAAATACTCCATCTTACCCATGTCGGTGGGTATGGATCCAAACCTGACCATGAACACCCGCCGTGGAACTGATTATTACAAGGTGCCGTCGCTCAGAGGTGTTTGGTATCGCGGTATGTTCGGTCACAGCGGTTGGTGTGCCACTCTAGAGGACTGGTTTGACCCGCTCCGCACTCGGAATGATGACGTTCCAACCGGCTTCAAGCCTTATGGTGTGCAGACCTACGCAGTACAGGGTCACCCGTTTGGGCTCGATCTTTCCAAGGACAACCGGAGAGCCCTCGTCGCCTTCCTGAAGACCCTCTGAACACTTCACACATGGAGGTTGTCGAATGGTGATTTTGCTGCAGACTGTGTGCAATTGGTCAGCGATCCGGACAGAACAAGGGATCCGACAAACCTAGTACCTTGGTAAACCTTTGGTTACCTAACCACCTACTCCTTGCACGGACGCCGATGGGAATAACGCAATTTCATTGTGGCAGTTATGCTTGTTTACGTATGCTAGAGCCGGGAATCTTCCGCGAGTACGACATCCGCGGAATTGCTGATAAGGAATTGCTTGATGATGACGTTGAGCTGTTAGGACGCGGATTGGGTTCGTACCTGATCCGTCATAGTGGGCGCAACATAAATCTCGGACGTGATTGTCGGCTGAGTGGACCGCGGTTGCACGCGGCGCTTTTGAAGGGCCTGCTTGCCGCGGGATGTCACGTGACCGATATCGGTGTTGTACCGACTCCGCTGCTTTATTACTCGGCTGTCCATCTGCAAGCTGACGGCGCGATCATGATCACAGGAAGCCACAATCCATCTGAGTACAACGGCTTCAAGACGGTTTGTGGAACCGGAACGCTTCATGGCGAAGCCATTCAGTCCGTTTACAAATTGATCAAAGCGGAAGACTTTGAAGAAGGTGAAGGCACAGTTAAGCAACTCGATGTCAGCGATTCCTACATCGATGAGATTGCAGCCCAGTTTTCATTCGATCGCAAGGTAAAAGTTGTCGTTGATTGCGGCAACGGGACAGCGGGACCGACAGTAAAACGTCTTTTCGAGAAACTGAACTTGGACGTAACGGAGCTTTTTTTCGAGATGGACGGCCACTTCCCGAACCATCATCCTGATCCGACCGTCCCATCAAACCTCAAGCATCTCGTCGATGCAGTAAAAAAGGAGAAAGCCGAGCTCGGAATTGCGTTCGACGGAGACTCGGACAGGATCGGCGCAGTTGACGAACACGGGCATGTGGTTTATGGCGACATGCTCCTGCTCATTTTCGGGCGCGAGATCCTGACCCGCAAGCCAGGGGCAACGTTTATCGGCGAAGTGAAGTGTTCGCAGATCCTGTACGACAAGTTGAAAGAACTCGGCGGCAATCCGATTATGTTCAAGACCGGCCACTCGTTGATCAAAGCCAAGATGAAGCAAGAACATGCAGAATTGGCAGGCGAGATGTCGGGCCATATGTTCTTCGCGGACCGCTACTACGGCTATGACGACGCGCTCTATGCTGCTTGCCGCTTGCTCGAGATTGTTTCGAAATCCGGCAAGCCTTTATCAGCACAGCTCGACGGCATCCCAAAATTGGTATCAACACCTGAACTGCGCGTTGATTGCCCTGACGACAAGAAGTTCGAAGTCGTAACCAAAGTAGCCGAGAGTTACCGGCGTCACCGTCAAATCGTGGATGTGGACGGGGTACGAGTTCCGTTCGAGGATGGTTGGGGTCTGGTCCGAGCCTCCAACACTCAACCCGTGTTGGTGATGCGATTCGAAGCGACTAGCGAAGAGCTTCTCCAAAAATATCGCGATGAAATGGAAAACACGGTCGAACAGGCCAAGAAAGAAGTCGGCGCTTAGACAGATTGCGACGCTGCTGTGCGCGTGCACTTTGGTGCACGGGCAATTGGTAGCCGGTAAGGCCGGGTCCAGAAAGATGGTCCCAATCCCATTTGTAGGAAGCCCATCGTTTGGCCAGTCCGAAGTACTGGAAGCGCCAAAGGGTACTGCCGAACCTGTTCCTGTCAGTGAGCGAGATGCCCATGCGCTTACTTACTACAAATCCGCCGACGGAATTAACGCCCTGGCGCCACGGGGCTGGTACTGCCAGGGAGCTTCGGGATCAGGCGGTGCGGTCCTTCTTCTGGGTCCGAGTCCAATCATTCACAGTTCGTCCGGTTGGGAAGGTCTCGGTCATGCTGCGATGGAGGTGAACGATATCAGCGGTGAGAATTCAGGACGGTATGAGATCGCAGAACTCATCTCGATAGTCTTTCCCGTATATCGATTGTTTGCCCGCCGAATCTGGAATCTCGACTCTCCGCTTCCATCAGGCCCTTATCCGAAAGACACTCTCACTTACCGGAGCAGCACGGTTGTCGAATACAGAACTCCGGCCCGAACAGACGGTTTGGGAAACCTTCACTCGTGGCTACGGAAAAGCGATCTTCCGATATCAGGAGCTGCGATTCTCATTACCGATTCAACTCACCAAATTCGAGATATCCCGCATTTGGTGCTTCTCTCCGTTCGGTTCCCTCCTGACTTAGCACGGCTCACGCCCGCGATCGTTAGATACATCGAAGGCCAGGCGGTCGTTGTCACTCAAAATCAGCGGTGATAGGCAATGGCGCGGAATAGTGCTCAAAGAGAAGCTTAGTTCTTCGGCCCGATATTTTCTGTGCGCCCAGCCAACGGCTTCACGGCTGGGCCTCCGCACACTCCGACGCCCGTGTTCAGCAAAGCATTCAGCAGGTTAAACAGAATCGCGTAAATAACCTGTTCGTTCACGGGCTGCCGGCCAGGCATTCGAAAGGTGCCGGGTAGTTCTTTGGTGATTTGCAGCTTCACAGAATGGGCCATGGTGCGACCGTGCCTATCCCGCTGATTAGCAATCGATAACGGGGTTTGCAAGACCGCGCCGGACGATCCATCAACATAAAATTGGCATCGCGAAAACCAGCCGAGGTTGCCTGGGTCGGCCGCATCGAACAGCAACAACGGCGCCTGCCGATCCGCAATTGATAAGTCCAGCGAAATTGCGCGGCTGTGTTCGTCAATCTTGAATTCGAAGCCCGCCTGCTTCGCAATATTACCGATGAACTCTGGGTCGAGTTCCAGAAGAAGATATCTGTGAGGACCAGCCTCGAGTACTTGCATGAACCAATCTCATTCTAGCTGTCCAGTTCTAAACTTGTCCCGATCGGCGAGCTGTTCCTGGCGAGTTATTTCTCAAATATACGTGCAGCCTGGTCGAGATAGATTTTGTGATCGCGGTCACTAAACTGCACCAACTTCACCGTCTGAATCGTTCCGTTATGAGTTCGTAGCCATAAATCCACTGCAGAGATCGCGACGGCGGCACCCGCTTCGATCGGGTAGCCATAGACGCCCGTACTAATAGAAGGGAAACTTATGCTAGCGAGGCCGTGCTCAGATGCGAGTTCGAGGCTAGTCTCATAGCAGGAGCTAAGAAGGCGCTCTTCATTACTCTGGCCGCCTCGGTAGATTGGACCGACAGCATGAAAGACGAACTGCGCGGGCAACTGTCCAGCATTAGTTGCGACCACATTGCCCGTCTCACAACGACCAATTTTCCGCCGGATTGTGTCTAGTTCACTCATCAAAGTTGGCCCGCCTGCCCGATGAATAGCACCGTCAACGCCTCCACCGCCCGCCAGTTCGGCGTTGGCTGCGTTCACAATCGCATCGACTTTGATCCTGGTGATATCGCCCTTGATGAGCTGCAGAGCGGCCTGTTTTTGACCTTGAGCTGTAGCGATCATGAACTCTGAAGCCATGGTCAGAGGCTCTCCGCCACTGCCTGCAGCAAAGAATCCACATTCTCGTCCGTCGCCAGGGGTCCCATCGTGCCCATACGCACCACTTTCCCGGCAAGCTCGCCTAGACCGGCCCCAACCTCGATGCCGAATCTATCTACCAGTCGCTGCCGAAATGCCGCTTCGTCCACGCCCACAGGCGGCCTTACGACGGCCAAGTGCCACGTTCTATCTTCCTCATGCCGCACGAGCGGTTCGAACCCTAGTTTGACCAAGCCGGCCATAAGCTTTGTACCAATTCGTTTGTGTCGGACCCAACGGTTCTCCAACCCCTCTTCTTCGATCGCAGCTAATGATTGATGTAGAGCGTAATACAAGGGCGGGGAAGGCGTGTGCTGGTACGTATGAGGCGGGTCGAAGTATTTAGCCATTAGACGCAGGTCCAAGTACCAAGTGGTTGTGTCGTCAGCCCGGCCTTGCAGTCGGTCCCAAGCTCTCGGGGAAATAGAGATCGGAGCTAGTCCGGCCGGACTGCTAAGGCCCTTCTGCGTACAGCTAAAAGCAACGTCAACGCCGACCTGATCTAAGTTGACCGGCATCGCTCCCAACGTTGTCACGCAGTCGCCCATAACGAGGGCGCCAACTTTTCTGGCTGCTGCAGCGATCCAATGTCCCGATTGATAGGCACCGCTCGACGTCTCCCCTTGTACAAAGGCGACTACGTCGGGGCGCTCCTGCTCGAAGAACTCGGCCGCCTCAGACGCCTCGAAAACCTCACCCCAAGGCCTCGAAAGTACAGCAACCTTTGCTTTTTGACGCTGCCCCATAGTGATTAGACGATTGGAGAAATGCCCGTTCGCCAGTACCGCAAATGTGGAGCCAGGCAAAACGAAATTGGATACGGCCGCCTCCATTGCCCCACTCCCGCTCGACGGAACTGTGAAAGTGTGATGGTTAGCCGTCCCAAACACGGTACGTAGGCTCGCCCGAACCTGATCCATGATTTTCAGAAATTGAGGATCGCGGATCCCAAGCACGGGGTAACTCATCGCCTGATACGCACCCGGTTCTACCATCGAAGGTCCCGGACCGAACAGAAGCCGTTTCTCGATCGCGAGACGAGCCGGAATTGCGGGTGTTGTCACCATGATCCCAAGTTAGCAAGCGGCACCCGTACTGATCGGTATAGAACAGAGAGAACAAGCGCGATCAATGAACTCAGACTTTGGACATAGTCTCAGGATCCCAACGCATACTCTTCTGGGCGAAGTAGCTGTCATTGGTCAGCAAAGCAGGTCCTGCCGCGCGCAATCCAAACGTGGCATCCTCAATAAGCGGTTTGCCATCCCGAATGGAAGCGTAGAAGTTTCTGTGGTGCTCAAGGTGCGAGTTGACCGTCCCAGGATCATAGACCTGTTCGGATGCCGGCTTAACCATGCCCTCGCCTGACTGGCGATGCTGTGATTCCCACCGCTCTGTCAGTTGCTTCTGCATGTCGTTCGAGAAACTAGCAATGGTGTAGTCCGGTTCGTCGGGTCTGGGCACACGATTCACGATCAGCTTTTTAAAACTGGTCATCATAGTTCCGTCACTGCCGATAAGCCGCACGCCGAAACTCTCTTCGGTCAGACTGCTTTTGAAGTTTACACGCAAGAGAACATTGAAAGCCGGATGAGCATCTGACTCCGGATAATCCAGCGTAGCCAGCATCACGTCCGGAACTTCACGATCTTTCCAGTAGCGTATTCCGCCAGCCGCATAGACCCGATTTGGACCGATTGATCCGGTAACCGTGTGTAATCCGGTCAGCAGGTGTACGAAAAGATCGCCTGCGACCCCCGTCCCATAATCCTTGTAGTTCCTCCAACGAAAGAAACGCGCAGGATCCCAGTCGCGCTTCGGCGCATTGCCTTGGAAAGTGGCCCAGTCGCAACTTTGGGGATTTGCGTCCAGCGGGATCGAATACTCCCAAGCACCAATCGCCGTATTTCTGTCGAGCCAGGCCTCGACCATGTTCAGTTTTCCGATGGCCCCGGAGCGGTACAACTCCGCCGCTTTCTGGTAAACGGGTGAACTGCGATACTGACTGCCAACCTGAAAGACCTTTCCCGACTTGGTCTGCGCTTCAATAATGGAGTGGCCCTCTTCAATCGCGTGCACCATGGGCTTCTCGCAATATACGTGTTTACCTGCGTTTAGGGCATCAATCGAGATTCGCGAATGCCAGTGATCGGGTGTCCCGATGATTACTGCGTCGATCTCTTTACGTGACAGGATCTCCCGGTAGTCGCGGGTAGTGAAGGTGTCCTTTCCGTAGACTTCCTTCATATGCGCGAGTCTGCCGTCATAGCAGTCGCAAGCCGCTACGAGTTTTACCCCTGGTAGAGACGTCGCAAGCTCCGCATCGCCCTGCCCCATGCCGCCCGCGCCAATAAGCGCGATCTGAAGTGTTGCGTTTGTTGAAGGCATGCTCGGCTCCTATGCCCCCATCCGCATACTAGTGGGATCCCAGGCAACGACACGCTTCTCGAAATAACTGACGTTCGACAGTATCGCTGGACCTGCAGCGCGAAAGCCGAAAACAGCATCTTCCACGACCGGCTTGCGCGACCTGATGGCCGTTGCAAAACTCAGATGGTGGTCTATATGGTCACTGTACTTGGAAGGCGTGGCGTAGACCTCATCATGTTTCGTTACCAAGGTGGAGGTAGACGTCTTTAGAAGCGGATACTCGATTCGGTATCTTTGCATGAAAGACTTCTGCATGTCTTTTGTGAATGTATCGATCGAGTAGCCAGGCTCAGTCGGTTTAGGTTGGCGTGAAAGCGTAACTGTGTTCCCTACGGACATGACTGCGTCGCTGCCGGTGAAGCGAAACCCTGAACTTTCTTCGGCACCGCTGACGAAGTTTACCCGGAGTACAAGGTTGAAGGCCGGATGAGCCGCCGTTTTCGGGTAATCGAATATTCCCAATAGGACATCTGGCACATCGCGACCGCCCCAGAATCTTGTACCACCTGTCGAATAGACCCGGGTTGGTCCAATCGCACCGGTGATGAAGTGGAGACCTGAAAATAAGTGCACAAAAAGGTCACCAGCAACGCCGGTTCCGTAATCCTGGTAGCAGCGCCAACGGAAGAAGCGCTCCGCGTTCCAGGGCTTCTTAGCGGCGCGGCCTTGAAATTGAGTCCAATCGCATGTTTCGGTGCTCGCGTCCAGCGGAACTGTGTACTCCCATGCGCCCACGGCCGAGTTGCGGTCCCACCAGGCTTCCACCATGTTCAAATCGCCGATTGCACCCGACTGAAACAGCTCCTTGGCTTTTTTGTAAATAACAGAACTAACCCGCTGGCTTCCGATCTGAAGAATCTGCTGCGAACGCTGCTGAGCAGCTACAACCGGTAATCCATCGTCGACGTGCTGGACCATCGGCTTCTCGCAGTACACGTCCTTCTTGGCATCCAAGGCGTCGATGGTGATCTTCTGATGCCAGTGATCTGGTGTGCCGATCAGGACAGCATCGATGTCCTTTCGCGCCAAAACCTCGCGGTAATCTTTAGTTGTAAAAATATCGGAGCCGTACTGCTCCTTCATATGTTGTAGACGCCCATCGTAACAGTCGGCGGCGGCAACAACCTTCGTCATTCCTGTCGCAACAGAGCTAGAAGCGTCGTTCTGGCCCATGCCTCCGCACCCGATCAGGGCAATCTGTATCTTGTCGTTCGCAGAAACAGATTTTGTGTCGGCTGACGCTCGGGCCAGCAGGGGTACTCCGACCGTCGCGGCTGCACTGGTTTGCAGGAACTGGCGCCTGGATTTCATCCCTTACTTTGTATCAGATGAAGTGACTGGTGCTGGCTTGGATGATTCGCTTCCCGAGCTGGACGAACCAGAATCAGAAGTTTTCGAGCTGTCCGAACCTTTCGACGATTCCGCACTCTTGGAACCGGAACCATCGGATCCTGATAATTCAGATCCGCTACCCTCGGACTTCTTGGACCCGTCGCCGCCGGAAGAGCCGGGTGACGAGCTGCCGCCTTTGGCGTAGTCGTTAACGTACCAGCCACTGCCCTTGAACTGAAGGGCCGGCGCTGAAAGCAGGCGATGAACGGCGCCGCCGCAGACCTCATCAGTCGTTAAAGGCGCGTCTGCAAACTTTTGAATCAGCTCAAATACGCGGCCGCAGCCATCGCATTTGTACTCGTACATCGGCATACTAGGACCTGGTTTCTTGGGGCTTGTTCAGTTACTTGGGTTGCCCGAGAATCGGCGCCTTCTGGTTGCTTGGGGGCTTACCATCAACATCGTTGTCCCTCAACTGCGTGAGTTGAGCAACCGTAGTGCGGCCCGTAACTAGGTCAATCGACCGCTTCAGCAAAAGGTCCTCACCCGGCTTATTCGCCGGTGCGTCCGCCGGCGTCTTACCATCATCGTCTGGATCAGGAACAGTCTCGCTTTCGGCTACTTGGACCGAGGGAACCACGCCGGTGTCCTGAATCGCCTTGCCCGAAGGTGCGTAGTACTTTGCAACCGAGAGAATAACGGCCCCGCCGTCGTCCATCTCTATCGTTTTGCGCAGACTTGCGTCCCCGTAGCTACGTTCTCCTACGATTTGCGCTCTTTTATCGTCGAGCAGGGCGGCAGCAGCGATTTCAGCTCCGCCTGCCGTCGAACGATTCGTGATCAAGACAAGCGGCCCACTCCAGATCTGTTGATCCGGCTTGGCCGTGAATTCCTGTTTGGCGCTCTTCTGCCCTTGCAACGATCCGATCACGCCCTTGTCCAGGAACAAGTTAGCCAGATTCACGCCGAGCGCTTGATCGCCAGTTGAACAGTGACGAAGGTCAAGCACCAGATACTTCGCACCCTGGTCTTTGAGCGATTTCAGCTTGGTTTTTAGAGTCTCAATTTCTTTCCCAGATAAGTTGTTTGTGTGAAGGTAGCCGACTTCGTTAGTGACAAGTTTTGCAGAAACCGGCGGATTGGGAATGAGTGTCCGGGTTAGCTCAACCTTCTGCGGGTCAGGGTTCTTAACGCGCAGCACCGTCACGTTGACTGTGGTGTTCGGAGCACCCCGTAAGAGCTGTTCTGCATAAGCCAAAGGCATGTCGCGCGTGGCAACACCATTGATGGACTCGATCAAGTCGCCGCTCGAGATGTTCGCTTTGTCTGAGGGTGAGTCCGGAACCGAATCGATTACCGCGACATAGCCGAAGCGCTTGGCAATTACCAAGCCCACTCCTGCTCTTGCGCTGTCTTGCATCTTTTCGTACTGCCTGTATTGATCTGCGTTTAAATAGCTCGCAAAAGGATCAACCGATTCAAGAAGCCCATTGATCGCGCCCAGTGTGACATTCTTCATGTCCGGCTCTTCAACGTATTCGAGTTTGATTCGCTGCAGAACTTCGGTATAGACCTTTAAATGTCCGTAGACATCATCGGGCGTGACACCCCGGCCATTGACGGCGCTCGCAAGCAGCAACAGCACAATGACCGTCGAACTACCGACGACAGTCCACTTGATACGACTATTCATGATAAATTCCGGACGTTACAACTGAAGTATAGCCAACTGGCGCGCAGCATAGAGGGCGCGACATTCATGCGCAACTACGGACTTTTCTGAGCCGAGTAAAGTCCCAAATGCACCGGTTCGGATTGGTACCGCTTTCAGCGAGTATGCCGGGGTTACAATCGCTTCCATGTGCGCTCGTAGTGCATTACTGGAAGCACTTGGCGATGAAGAGGGTTGCAGGAGTTTGTCCTCGGCGTCTTACGCCCGGGTTGGCAGGGATCCAGTTCTTCGTCCGTTCTTCCCAGGCAAGAGCCTAAGGTGTGCTACCGAAGAGTTCGCCGCTTTCCTCATCTAATTCTTGCGCGGAGATGAAGAGCAAACTCAATATCGCTGGTGGCTGAGCTTGCGCGAATCACATGCACGCTTCCAGATTGGCCCTATGCACGTCGCGCTTGGTTGGGGAAATGGAAGCAACGCTCGACGCTGCCACGCTGGATGAAGCAACGAGAAATGCGCTTCGGCATTTGTTTTCGCGCAGTTCCGCCTATGTCATTGGAAGGAATAGTGGCGAGTCAGATTACGACGATTTGGATGCGCGTTGGAGCGAGCAGCAAGTTTTGGATCGCGCGGTCGCAGCCATTGTGGAAGGGCGAGACGATGAAAGTCTCGTTCTCGCACCACGCTTTGCCTCCCGTCCCTCAGTGTTCGTTGGAATTACTAGCATGAATGGTTCAATCCGGCCGTGCGAGTTTAATCCACTTCGTCATCGATGCCGCGGAGAGCGACCCTTCGCTCGCGACGCGGTGTTTTGCTGGGAAAACGCACTTGCATTTCGCGGCAGGCGGAGGTTGCTTGAAAGTAGTGGCATCATTATTGCGGCTCGGTGTGGACCCAAACATCCAGGGTCGCGGAGACCGTACGCCACTCTATTGCGTCGCAAACGAATGCGCGCCTGCAGCGGGTCCCGACGTGGTCCTTGCGCTGGTGCGAGCCGGTGCTGACGTCAACGCGTGTGGCGGCGTAACGCGGGCAACGGCGCTTCATCTCGCCGCACGGCGAGGACATGTGGAGGTCGCGCGAGCGCTGCTCGATTCCGGTGCGGCAGTGAATGCGCGGGACCGCAAAGGTGACACACCTCTAAAACGCGATCAATTGTCGCAGGAATGGCATCTCGCAATTGCTACTCGAGCGTAGCGCCTGCTAGCCTGACCAACCGGCGAGCTACGCCCTTGCCTTGAAAAATCTACGCTCAAACGGCGGAATGCTCGCTAACAGAGAGCGCCCTCTCTCGGCAGCCCGAGTACAGCCGAAAAGGAGAAAGTCGTGCCGCGGCCAGCTTCGCTTTCTGCGCAGATTTGACCACCCATCATCTTGATCAGTTGCGAGGAAAGCGCCAGACCCAGGCCGATCCCGCCATACTGACGAGTATCCGAGACGTCCGCTTGGGAAAAAGCGTCGAACATTTTCCTTTGTTGCTCGGGGCTCATACCGATCCCTGTGTCGATGACCGAAACCACCAGTTCGATCGAATCACTCTCAAGTTCGCGGACCCACGCCTTCACGGTCACAGTGCCTTGCGAAGTAAATTTGACCGCATTGTCAATCACATTGGTAAGAACCTGTTTGAGTCTCAAGGAGTCGCCATTTACCATAATTTGAAGCCCTGGTCCGGTCTCAAACTTGAGCTCTAGGTCTTTAGCCGCCGATTTTGGCTCTGTTTCTGCCTTTAACTCGGCCAAGAATCCGCCAAGGCTAAATAGGATCGGCTGCAGCGTAAGCTCCCGGTGGTCCATCGCCGAATGATCCAAGACATTATTGATCAGAGCGAGGAGCGAGTCGGCGGAATCCTTCACCACCGAAAGATACTCGCGCTGTTCTTCGGTCAGATCCGTGTCAAGTGTGATCAGAGTCATGCCGAGCACACCGTTGATTGGTGTCCGCAGTTCATGACTCATATTCCGGAGGAACTGATCTTTTGCTTTGCTAGTAGCCTCAGCAGCGTTCTTCGCGATAGTCAGAGCTGCTTCAACCCGGCGGCCTTCGGTATTTTCAAGATCGAGCTCGGCGATGGTCTCCCGCGTGAGTCGCACTTCCCGCTCTGCTTCACTGATTTGGGATGCTTGCTCGTCGACTAAACGGCGCAAACCTTCGTTTTGTGCCGCCATCACCCTGAACCGACGGCGTTGTTCAGCAAAAGTTTTCCCCCGGGCTAGCGGTGTGCCAGGGCCGGCACCACGCGGCGCTACTTGCCCTAATCTGGTCCGGCTGGCCATCCTAAACAACTAATCGGCGTGCCTCAACCCAAATTTAACTGTTTGGGTGTTTTTCTCCCGCCTTCACCACAAAAATTCCTTTGCTTGTTCTCTGCGGGCATAGCTGTCCAGTACGTGCACCACACGAATCTTCTTGAGCTTGGCTGGCGATAGCTGTCCGAGAGGAATGTAAATCAGCTTTCTTCGGACCCGTGCCGCCAGTTGCCGCATATATGGACGAGGCGGTTTAGCCGCTACATACACTACGTTTCGCTCGAGCGAATAATCGAGGCCAGCCATCAGTAGCCGCTCCGCTTTGGTCTGTGCGGCTTCGTAGTCCAGATCATTCCAGATGTCGTACAGACGCCGTGACGGAAGCGTCATCAGCAGCCCTCCGTACTCAGCTCGACCGATGCCAGGTCCAATCAAATGAGAAAAGGGCTGAGTCGAGTAGAAAGCCATATCCGATTCGTTCTGGTGCTCTCCCAGCCAGGTGGTCAGATAATCGTACCGGTCGTCCCGATCCTCGTCAAAGATGATCACAAGAGCTCCGACATCGCCCGAGAACCGACCCAGCTGCCGGACGTAAATCTTATTCTCATGCCAGTTCCTCACCGTCTCGCGAAGATCGATTCCGTCCAGCATCGACGTAGAGAAAGCCTCGACATGCGATCTCTCTTCCGACAGCATCGTTTTGGCGTGGCTCTTCAAAAAGCGCCCGTAGTTTTCGATCACAAGATCTTCTGGTGGATACGAACAGATTGAGTTCCCGTCGGTTTGCTGAGCCCATTCGCCCTGCGCCTTCTCGCGCTTCCTCTCCTTCAATCGCGAAGGTTTGAACATTTGCTTCATACGGGGAAGCCGACGCCTAATCTGAAGCTTTCGCGTCCGAAGCCAAATTTCTTCGCCCGACAGGTTGAGTGTCTCGAGTGAAGCATCTTCCGTCTGCTGCACGCTGAACCGATTTGCCATCTGCCAGACTTCGTACGCGAAGTTGTCGTCCACAATCGAGCGCGCACCGACGGCTAGATCGTAAATACCCGGAATGAGATGGCCATCCAGCATTGCAAGATTTCGAGTGAACTTAGCCATGACCCGACGTTGCCAGGACTGCATCTTTTCGCCGGTGTTAATCCCGTACTCGGCTTCCGCTTCTCTCAAAAGCGCAAGCTGCCAAGCTGGACGATTCAGTTCAAGCGGACCATCGGCAGAAACCCGTTCGCTCTCATACAGATGCTGGTAATAGGGAGGTTCGACTGTCACCTCCCCGAGGCAGTCCGGATGCAGGTTGAACAATTCTGCACTCCCGAACAATCGCGTCCGAGGCGCAGCCGGTTCCTCTTGCGGCATTTCCATTGCATCTAGGACGGGGTCCAGCATGTTCAATGAAATGACGGCGCAGATGCTCGCACTGGGATCGCAGCCTTGCAACTTCCAGGCAAGCGTGCCAGCGTGTCTGGTCACCTCTTCATCGCGAGGTTGTGGATGAACGCGATACGCTTCGACATACCGCTCTATTCCGATCATCTCCAGCGCGTAAGGCTCTGGGTATCGGTCCGCAACATGAGGCTTTTCGTGGCTGGCAGGTTCCAGGAACACCAGTCGTGAACCGATGTCTATCGCTGTACGAAGCGCCTCAATAAAAGGATCAGCCGGTTCAACCGTGATGTACACGGCTCGATCAGACTCGGCGTCTTCTTCGATCATGATCACGGACATTTGTGGCATCCGCGCCAGGGCCGTGATGTATAAGTCTTCCAGAGATGACGGGAGCTCTACTGCAATCACCTTGGGTCGATGTTCAAGAAGATAACGGCGCACCCGCCTCGCCGATTCGATTCGGCCCGGGATTACAGGAAAGTAAGTGATCGGTCCACGTGTAATGGCTCCAGCATCACTTCTTTCGATTTGCGTTGGCTCCATACCAGGACCAGCTCACCGGCGAAAACTGAACCGCAGAGCGTCTTCGCCCAGAACTCCGCGCAATGCCTCAGCCAGGTGAACGCGATCGGGTTGAGTACTGCCTTGCTTGAGCTTCAGTGCATAGCGGGCAACATTGACGCCGTCGCGAACCGTATAGCTCTCGTCCGATGCATGCGATTGCTGCAAGAAGTCAGTGACATACTGCAGCACTTCCTCAGTCGAGAACGGCAGATTTTCTCGCAGAATCGCCAGCTCTTCTTCTCGCTCTGGAAAATCAATTAAGATTTGTGGCTGCAAGCGCGAGTGAATATACTCGGGCAAATCGAAAGTCGATGAGTCCTCATTCATGGTCGCCACCATCCGAAAGTTCCGGTGAGCCTTGATCTTGATACCGGCCACAATCGACTCGACGTAGCGTCGACTGTCGAGGAGAGGAGCCAGGCTAGCCCAGCTCTTCTCACTCATCCGGTTTCCTTCGTCTAAGATCGCCACACCTCCCCGCAACATGGCGGTGACCAGCGGCGATGCGACGTAGCGCAAGCTCGATGTGCCTTCAATTACGGGAGTAACCAGCAAGTCCTCCGGCCGGGTGTCCACCGTTGCTTGCACAATGTACACCTCGCGTCCTAGTCGCTTAGCCGCCGCATATGCCATCGTCGTTTTGCCAACGCCAGGCTTGCCTAGAAGCCTTGGATTCATTGGTAGGTCGCGTTCATCGATGACCATCCAAGCGGCCATCAACTGTCGCATAGCCTCCTCTTGTCCCACCCAGTTCACGGCGAGCTCATCTGGATGCGCCAAGTGAAGCTCTACTCCGTCGATTACTGATTTCATTAGGTTTTCGTGTACTCCCGCCACTTTCAGTCTTCGCTGCCAGCATGCCCGGAAAACGACAAGCGACACCACCGGTTGATCTACTCTCCATCGTAGAATGAGAGTGCTTCTGAATGACGCATCGATTGCTTCGGCTCGCGTATGCCCTTGAGTTCCTCGTCGCCCTCATGACAGTCTTTACAGCGTGGTCAGAGATCGGTGGACAGGATGCGCTCGATCTGATGCACTGGGGCTGGAAACTGGGATTCAGCTTGATATTGTCTTTTGCTCTCGTTGCTTATACAAGTGCGCTTGTCTCGCAAGACACTCTTTGGAGCTTCGGCGCACTTCGCTGGCTCACCGCCATTGTCCTGATCTTAATCGCAATGGGAGTCGTGACTTATTACTACTCGCTGCAAGAACGCCTCGGTGATTCCGATGAAACCGGCAACATATCCTCTATCTCCGTGGTTTGCGTCGCGCGCGAGTTGATTGCTTGATGGAAGAGGAAGCGGCTGTCAGCTACGCCATCTGGTCCTCGGCAGGCACCGGCGCGGAAATTGTCTACTCGCTGCTTCTCTTCCATGAAATCGACTTTCACGTCAACGAGGGCTTCCGGCGCATCGCTCACGGCGGCGTCGAAACCGGAGGCATCCTGTTCGGTCGCGACTGGGATGGCAAGCTTCGACTAGAGACGTTTCGACCCATCGTCTGCGACCACGCGTTCGGGCCGTCGTTCAGTCTTTCAGACGGTGATCTTGATCGTTTGCGCAAACAGCTGGACGAGTCAGTGTCGGATCCTGAACTGCAAGGCCTTTCGGTGGCAGGCTGGTTTATCGGCCATACGCGTCACGATCTCGTTCTGTCTCATCGGGAGATTGAGTGGTTTGATCAGATCTTCCCCGAACTTGGCCAGGTCACGGTCCTTGTCAAACCTGAGCGCTTTCAGCCAACTCGATTCGGCTTCGTCGTGCGTACGGCAGGCGCTCTCAACTTCGATGCTCGGCACGAAGCGATCATTCTTCCGCTGTCCGGACGACCCGCCGAGGAAAACCGAGAGGAAGAGCCCCCAGTATCTCGGTCGATTCCAGCAGGACCGCCGAGAGTCGAAACCGCACGCGAAGCTTCGACGCCTGCACTTATCCCTGCAGCAGAACCTCTTTTTGCGCCTACTCGCGCCGTCGAGCCGTCGCCGGCAAAACACGAGCCGATCTCTGTCAGTCCGCGGCGGCCTATTCCCGAGCTCCCGGCCCTCCCTCCGCGCAACACGCACGAGAACTCCGAGGACTTGCCTCGGGAACGACGCTCAATTTGGGCCTTAGTAGGATGGCTGGGGCTGTGCGTCACCATCGTTGCAACCGGTTACTGGATCTACCTTCAACTGTTTCCCACTGCCATTCCGTTAACTGTGTCCGGCCGGCCACCGGTGGTGAATCTCGAGTGGCCCGCCACCGCAACTGCCGATGCTGATGAAGTCAGCCTGCGTATTGGCACTCAATCACCTCAATCTCTCTCAAGCGAGCAGAAGAAGTCTGGAATGGTTCGCATTTTTCCGCCCTCGTCCGATACGCGGATCGAACTGGTTGTCCACCACTGGTCTCACGACGAGCGCGGCATCTTGCGGTTGCTGAGCAAGCCCGAGGAGGCCGCTCCAAAGCTAGTTGACTCCGCGGCTCAGCCCGCTGAATCGGCTCCACAGCCCAGGTAGGAAAGGGATTCTTCGTCTGTAAGCTTGTGATTGCTGACCATCAAGCCTTCTCGCAGTACACCAACCACAGTAGACGTACATACACTCGGACATGGTTCTTCCTACGAAGGTGGTTTTGAAAACGCTCGACGCCGCACCGGGCCCGCTACCGTGGTATGGCCGGTCCGGGGGGGTCGAATCTATGGTCATGGCCTTGAGCTCGAATGGGTCTATGCAGAAGAGATCCATCAAAGCTTATTGGTTGAGCGCGGTGTAACTGAACCGGACTCGGGTGGACTGGTATTTGGCGCTGCGAAGACTTATAGCGATCCGAAAAGTCTGTCATCGGACCGTTTTGCCCTTTGGTGGCAGGAACGAAATCGCCTCGGAATGGGAGGCATACAGTTTCGTGTGTTCGACGCCAGAGGCCTAGTTCCGATTCAGAATTGGCGTGACTCCTGGCATGAGAAATCTGACTACGCTATCGGCGCACCTGAAGTAGCATCATTATCGATACCTGCAAGGCTTACGGATGGAGTAAACACTGTTCCGTTGCCCGAAGAGTTCAGTGATGGCGGCGAAGTCTACTTCTGGTGAACAGGTCGGTGACTGGTGTGGACCTCTGTATCTGCCGAATCGATACAGGAAAACAGCAAATAACAGTTTTGCCGCAGCGGTGGTGGAATATTGGCGATGTCGATTTCGACTATCATGATTTTGCAGGAGCTGATGAGTTCGCACGGTTTCACTTATTTCCCAGGGTCAGCAGGTACAGGCAGCGGTGGGACCTTTGCAGTTGGAGAGTTTCGTCGAGGAGATCGTCGGCTAGAGCTACACTTCCGTCGATCTCTTGGCCTTGTCAGCTATCACTTGGGAAATCTTTCGCTTCCTCACGAGGAGTACATGTGGGCAGCGCTTGGAAGACGTGGGCGAACTCATTACACGGGATTCTCCGACGACCCTCTGGCTGGGTTCCGGCAATTACTTGAGGATTTGAAAGACTATTGCGCCGCGTTTCTGTCTGGATCTGATCCGATTTCTTGGCACAACACAATCGCGCCCGAGCTATTACAAAGACGAAAGCAGGACTGCCTTGATCCGGGAACAAGCTTTAAAGAGGAGAGACTCTCCTGGTCAGCGGCCTACAATCCGTAGATCCTGCCCACGCATCTGCATTGGCCTCGGTACTCCCAATGCGCCCAAAATCGTTGGTGCAATATCTTGTAACGCGCCACCCTGTCGCAACTCAACCGGCTCTTCGGTCATGTAGATGAACGGTACCGGATTCAATGTGTGGTACGTGTGTGGGCCCTTGGTCACCGGATCGATGATGGTCTCAGCATTGCCGTGATCAGCCGTTACTATCCACGAGCCACCGCTTCTCTTTAGGGCCTCATGTATCTCGCCTAATCCGGCATCTACCGTTTCGCATGCTTTCACGGTCGGATCCATCTTGCCTGAATGTCCGACCATATCGGCGTTCGCGAAGTTCATCACAATCACGTCGAAGCTGCCTTGTTCAATAGCTGCGACAACTTTCTGTGTGATGCCCGCAGCACTCATCTGCGGCATCAGGTCGTACGTGGCCACCTTTGGCGATGCGACTAGCTCTCGC
The DNA here is from genome assembly GCA_965214005.1 of Bryobacteraceae bacterium. Lineage (GTDB taxonomy): Bacteria > Acidobacteriota > Terriglobia > Bryobacterales > Bryobacteraceae > Bog-105. The sequence goes on along the minus strand of CBDCAQ010000014.1, from coordinate 3,427,141 downwards.
TCCTCGCCGCCATATGGATTCTCGTTCCCGCCGTTGAAAAAGTAAGTGACGTGCGCATACTTCTCAGTCTCAGCTACCCGCAAATTCTTCCAGTTCGCCTGGGCCATGACGTTGGCCAGAATATTATCCGGATGTTCGGGCGTCAAAACGAAAGGAAGGCCCAAGTTCTTGTCGTACTGGGTCATCATCGTGTACGTCAAACCTTTCGGAACGAGGGAACGAGACGGTTGTTCAAGCGACGCGTCGGTAAACGCCATCGTGATCTCACGAGCCCGATCCGCCCGGTAGTTGTACATGATAATGCTGTCGTCATCCCGCACTAGACCAAAAGGTTCGTCCGATTCATTGACAATCGTGACAGGCTCTATGAATTCGTCCGTAACGCCGTGCGCGTACGACTGCCGAACAGCATCCAAGGCCGATTTGCTTTTCTGGCCATCCCCGACCACCATCGCCCGAAACGCCCGGTCAACACGTTCCCAACGCTTGTCGCGATCCATCGCATAGTAGCGCCCCGACACAGAAGCGATCTGTCCGATTCCAATCTCACGCAGTTCGCGTTCCAGTTGCTCGATATACCCGGCGCCGCTTTCAGGTGCTGTATCGCGACCATCCATAAAACAATGAACGAATACATGGCGCAACCCATGCTTTTTGGCCAGAGCAAGCAGCGCGTAAAGATGACTAAGCTGAGCATGAACGCCACCGTCGCTGCACAATCCAATCAGGTGCAGTCGGTGCCCTTCGGCTTTCCTCAACGCATTCTGCAGAACCAGATTTTCGCCGAGTTCGCCCGAACTGATCATCAGGTCGATCCGTGTCACATCCATATAAATGACACGCCCAGCGCCCATGTTCATGTGGCCGACTTCGCTGTTGCCCATTTGGCCTTCAGGTAAGCCCACCGACGGCCCTGAGGTATGGACAAGCGTATTTGGGTACGTCTTCAGCAGGTAATCATAAGTGGGCTTTCGGGCCGCTGCGATGGCGTTTCCCGCCACGGCAGCCGAATATCCCCACCCATCTAAAATCGTTAGAACCAGCGGCTTGACTTTGGCCATGATCGTGAATTCAAAGTCAGTCGCTATCCTTGGCGGAAAGCTCTTTTGCCGAGATACACCGCAGCCGAACCCAACTCTTCCTCAATCCGCAGAAGCTGGTTGTACTTGGCAATGCGGTCCGTCCGGCTAGCCGAACCTGTCTTGATCTGGCCGGCGTTTGTGGCAACTGCTAAATCAGCAATAAAGGCGTCCTCTGTCTCGCCTGAGCGATGAGAAACCACAGCCGTGTAGTTCGCGCTTGCTGCCAATCGCATGGCCTCCAACGTTTCTGTCAATGAGCCGATCTGATTCACCTTGACCAAGATCGAATTTGCAATCTTCCGGTCAATCCCTTGTTGCAGGCGCTCTGTATTCGTCACGAACAAATCATCGCCCACCAACTGGATCTTGGCTCCCACTGCCTCACTCAGCTTCTTCCAGCCGTCCCAATCGTCTTCCGCCATGCCGTCTTCAATCGAGATGATCGGGTACTTGTTAACCCAGTTCGCCCAGAACGTGACCATCTCGTCCGACGTCTTCTCGCTCTTGTCGGACTTCTTGAAAACGTACTTCTTTTTGTCCTTGTCGTAGAATTCACTCGAAGCAGGATCCAAACAAATGGAGATCTGCTCACCGGCTTTGTACCCAGCCCTATCGATCGCCTCGAGCAAAACTTCAAACGCCTCGTCGTTCGACGTCAGGTTCGGTGCGAATCCACCCTCGTCGCCCACCGCAGTCGAATAACCCCGTTTCTTCAAAACGCCCTTCAGAGTGTGGAATGTCTCGGCACCCATGCGCAGCGCCTCCGAAAAGCTGGTTGCGCCAATCGGAGCTATCATGAACTCCTGCATATCAACTGAATTGTCGGCGTGCGCCCCACCATTGATGACGTTCATCATCGGAACGGGAAGCACTCGCGCATTCACACCACCTAAATAGCGATACAGCGGCGTCATCTCTGATTCGGCCGAAGCCCGCGCGGTGGCCATCGACACAGCCAGAATGGCGTTGGCACCGAGCTTCGCTTTGTTCGGAGTCCCGTCTAGTTTGATCATCTTTTGATCAACCAGAACCTGATCAGCGGCGTCCAACCCGGCCAGTGCAGCCGAGATCGTTGTTGTAATGTTTTCGGCCGCCTTTAGTGTGCCCTTTCCTAAGTAACGTCCCTTGTCGTTATCCCGAAGTTCGACTGCTTCGTGCTCGCCCGTGGACGCTCCCGAAGGCACTGCCGCGCGACCAATTGTGCCGTCTGCGAGATGGACATCAGCTTCTACGGTCGGGTTCCCGCGCGAGTCCAGAATCTCTCGGCCGACTACTTTTACGATTTCCATGATCTATATCGTCCCCACTCTAGCAGGGCTAAATTCCTGGCCTGAAAGGCTGTAAGGGCTTCGCAGTATACTCAAAGGAGTTGTTCTGCGCCGCGAAACCGGCTCTTGGCAACCACTCCGGAAGGTGGTGAATTTTAGTTGGCTGAAGTCCATCTGCAAGATGGCGAGACTTTGGAAAGCGCCCTGCGCCGCTTTAAGCGGAAAGTACAGCAGGAAGACATCGTCAAAGAGATCAAGCGCCACTCGTTCTACTTGAAACCAGGCGAAAAACGCCGCACCAAAGAAGCTCTCGCTCGCAAGCGCAATCGCAAAAAGCGCCCCCGCGAAATGGAATAGTTCGTATTACCGAGCCCGCTCGATCCACAAAATCCGGCGGGCTTCTCAGTCTTCAAGCCAAGTGGGCACCTCTGGAGTAGCATGGGCAATTGCAGAACCCCACTTGGGTGCCACCCGGTCACTTCTACTCGCCTATCGTCGATCCCGGCGATCCCCACGTCCGGGCTGCCATTGACAGATTTGATACGAACGACCTTGCCGCAAACTGTGGCATCGAACTCGATGAGGCGCAGATGATCCGTCGGCTTGATCGGCTGAGCACATTCTACAAAGAGCTTCCATTCACGGACGAAAAGTTGGATAGCGGTCCACGCTATTTTTACATTAACGGTCTCTATGAGTATGGCGATGCCATTGTTTACTTCGGGATGATTCGTGACTTAAAACCGAAGCGGATCTTAGAGATCGGCTCAGGCTATTCATCGGCTCTGGCCATGGACACCAACGATCGCTTTTTTAACCGTGCCATCGATCTCACTTTCATCGAACCCTATCCCGAAACGCTCCTTCGCGTTATCGGCGACGACAGCTTCTACAACAAGAAGCTGATCCAAAGCAAGGTGCAAGACGTGCCCACTTCCACCTTTCAGAAGCTGGAGCGGAATGACATTTTATTTATTGACTCGTCGCACGTAGCCAAAATGGCCAGCGATGTCAACGATTACCTGTTCCGCATTCTGCCCGATCTGCAATCAGGCGTCGTCATACACATCCACGACGTTTTATATCCGTTCGAGTACTGGCCCGTTTGGATCGACGAACAAAATCGGTCGTGGAATGAAGCCTATGCCCTGCGTGCATTCCTTCAATACAACCACGCATTTCGGATTATTTACTTCAACGATTTTGTGTTCCGGAAACATAAAAGTTTATTAACAGACAAGATGCCCCTCTGCATGCGCAACGCCGGAGCTAGCATCTGGCTAGAGAAGGTCTAGAACTGGTCCAATCCCTAATACAAAAGGCCCGCCGAATCCGTAGACTCAGCGGGCCTTCTTACTTGCTTGTCAGCAGCTGAACTTAGTCACCCATCGCGCCGACTTCTTCGCGCTTTTCGACCGGAGCCGCAGCCTTCGGCGTAACGCTGCCGAGCAGACCATCTAAAGGCACAAAGCCTTCGATTTTTTTCTCGCCCAGAATATGCTCCTTATAAAGGCGCATCATCTTTTCGTCTTCGATCTTCTTTTTCAGAGCTTCGTCACGTGCCCGAGTCTTCTCTTCACGAGCCGTTTTCGCGATGCCCTTGTCATCTAGGTCATGCTGCCGTTCCGCACGTACGTCCGCATCGACGAGCACCAGGTTGTGATCTTTCTCGACCAAAGGCACGCTCTTGTTACCGGCAAAGATTTCATGACGCCCGCGCTCGCCGTACCACTTGCTAAGCGTTGCTGTCATGTGCATCTTCTCGATAATGTTGCGCCAGCCCACGCCAGTGTTGTAGGCGCAGAACGAAATCTCGCCCTCTTGTGTCGCATACGGAATGATGCATTGCTCAGTCCGACGGAAGTCGTAGTTGAACAGGTCCTGGAACCACATACCAGCGATAAACAGGAAGTTCCAGCGGTCGTTCCGGCGCTTCGCGATGTCTGCCATCGTTCGATCGGCAGTCACCTTGCCGTAATTCGTCTTCGTCATGCCGAAGCATTTGTCGAACTTCTGCACCAGGTCATGAAGTTTGAAGTGGGTTGGCGAAGAGAATGGATCGTAGTTGCGAAGCAGTGCCAGCGTTACCCCGGCCACCGACAACCAACGGCCACGTGCAGCATCGTTAACCTTAGCAATGTCTTTGGCCAATTGATCCGCGTGCAGGAACTTCGTGACAGGAACGTATTCTTTCGTCTCCTTATCGCACATGACGGCCATACCGATACCGCAGTTCGGATGGCAACCACAGCTCAACTGTCCCCAATCCGCGTTCGGCCCGTGAACTAGGTCGGCGAAGTCAGAGAACGTACTCATGAAGCTGATCGGGAACCAGTCACGTACCGGCTCTCCAATACCCGTCTGATTCTTGACATCATGGGCCAGGTGCGAAAGCGTGTAACGCTGTGCTTCACGGCGTTCATCGGTGACTGCTTCGTCTCGGCCTGTGAACGACACTGGCTGGAACGAAAGGAACGGAATCTTCTTTGGGTTATCGAGCGCGAACTTCACGACTCGACCGACCTGCTCATTGTTAACGCCGTTGATTAGCGTAATGACAGGAACAATATCAACGCCGTTGCTCCAAAGATTGTCGATGGCCCGCAGCTTTACGTCGAACAAGTTGCCGACCGCGCGATGCGAATTGGCTGCATTGCCGATACCGTCGAATTGCAGATAAGCATACCGAAGGCCGGCCTCAGCGGCAGCCTTGCAGAATTCAGGGCTCTTCGCAAACTCGATGCCGTTTGTGGCAGCTTGCACGCTGTTGTACCCGACCTTGCGGGAATAGCGAACTGCGTCCAGGAAATACGGCGACAATGTTGGCTCGCCACCCGAGAACTGGACCGACATCTGCCGGCGCGGCTTGATCGAGATCGCGTTATCGAGAAGGGTCTTGATGTCTTCCCAACCCAGTTCATGCACGAACCCGACTTGGTTGGCGTCCATGAAGCACGGATCGCACATCATATTGCAGCGATTTGTCAGATCGACAGTGAGAACCGATCCGCGGCCGTGTGTAATCGTGCTAGTCCCGTGATTGTGCAGTTTCTCGTCGTTATGCGCGCGAATGTCTCGACCCGGAAAGACATCTTCCAGATGCTTCGAGAATTGCGGATCAATCGACATCAAATCTTCAAAATGACCGTGCGTCGGGCAGTCCTTCACCATCAGGATTTTGCCATCTCGCTCGATAATCTTGGCCTTGATCTCGCCGACTGGCTCGTTCAACAAAATCTTGTAATCAACTTTGCCGTCAACTATGCTCTGTCGGATCTCAGGAATGCATCGCGGGCAGAGTGAGTCTGTCTCGCGCGGCCATCCGAGGGGAGGCTTTACCTTCTGATAGCTCTTCAACAACGGCTTATCGGACCACTTCGGAGTGAAGGACTCGTTCTGATTGATCTGATTCAACCGGTCGAAAACTTGCCAGGCCGCCTCGGCCGTGACCGTTACTGCCTTTTCAAAGAACTTAATCGGTTTATGCATGCTTTGTAACTCGCGAGGACTCGCTCGGTTTCCTCCTCAGATAATCCCTGCCCATACCACCACAGGAATTTTTAAGTATAAGCGTCCAAAGGCACAACTCTAATCAAAAAAGAGCGAAATGTTCGGATCGCAGGTTGTATGGCAATTAGGATCAGTGAAGGGAACCAAACGGCGCGTGAACTCAGGAACAGCTTTAGAAATCATCAACTTAGACGCTTGTCTTACGCCCTGGGTTGCTTCACCACGCATGAAAATAGCCGTCGCGTTCGAAAACATGAACTTCAGCGCTGAATAAGCCGATAAGTCGTTCCGCGGTAAGCACTTCGGTCTTCGGGCCGTCTGCAAACAGCTCCCCTTGTCGGAGCAGTATTACTCGGTTTATTGCTGGGATGATGTCATCCAGGTGGTGAGTTACCAGCAGAAGCCCAACTCCGTCCTCAGCTAGCGTTTGAAGGCGATCCCGAACTTCCCGTAAGGCGGGTAAATCCAGGCTGGTGGTCGGTTCGTCCAGCAGCAGGGTGGACGGGCGGTGAATCAGTGCTCTAGCGATCAGCAGCCGACGCCCTTCGCCAGAGGACAGCTCATTCAGCCACCGATTGGCAAGGTGTGACGCGCCCATTCGCTCCATCGCCCAACGCGCCGTCTCTTCCATTTCCGGCTCGACTTGATGGTTGGGCCAAATTCCGATTGAGCCGAAAAAGCCCGACAGGACCAGCTCTCTGCCCGTGATATCTCGCGTGCACGTTGCCATCAAATCGTTGCTCACCAGGCCAATATGCGATCGCAAGTCGAAGATGTTCCAACTCTCTCTACCCATGATCCGGAGCGCAGAATCTTCCTTCAGCAATGGGTAGCATTCACGCGTAATCGTTTTGATCAGTGTCGACTTGCCACTGCCATTCGGACCTAGAATCGCAACGTGCTCGCCAGCCCCAACTGTCAGGTTGAAGTTCTTCAGAGCGAACCGATCCCCGCGTTGCACGGTGACGTTCTTCAATTCCAGCAGTGGTGCTGAGCTCCGACCTTCTTTCATCTCTGAGTAGCATCGCAGACACCGCACAGCCAATTCGGGGACAATAGTTGTACTGCGTGTCCATCACCGCTGAACAACTGAAGCGTTTGGCTGCCGAGTGCGGGTTCGAACTTGCCGGAATCGCCGAGGCCGCTCCGCTGGCCGACTTCGTGCGTTTCAATACTTGGCGAGCTGCCGGGTATGCTGCTGATCTGCATTACCTGACCGACCACCGCGGCGATAAACGAGCCGACCCGCGAAGCCTCTTGCCTTCCGCGAAGATTGTTCTTTGCGTGGGTAAGCTCTACAACACGTCCGAACCATATTCAACGGAACGAGCTGAGCAGACTGATATACCCACCATTTCGCGTTATGCCTGGGGAGCGGATTATCACGACGTGCTCCGCTCTGGACTCGAGGCCATCGTCGCTAGGCTGAAAACTCTTCACGACGAACCTTTCGAATACAAAATTTGCGTCGACACAGCGCCCCTTCTTGAACGGTCATATGCCCGTCAGGCTGGCCTCGGTTGGATCGGTCGCAACACATGTCTCATTAATCAACAGCAGGGCTCCTGGTTCTTCCTTGGCGAAGTCCTGTTGTCGGTTGCTCTTATTCCGGACTTGCCGCCACCAGATCGCTGCGGTACTTGCCGTCGCTGTGTAGACGCCTGTCCCACCAATGCGCTGATCGAGGATGGGGAAGGGAATTGCCGACTGGACGCAAAGTTGTGCATCTCCTATTTAACAATCGAAAAGCGCGGCGAAATCCCACCGCAGCTTCAATCATTTATGGGAAGCCACATATTCGGCTGCGATATTTGCCAGGACGTCTGTCCCTGGAATCGTGACGCGTCTGTCACCAGCGATCCGCAATTTCTTCCGTTGCAGAACTCATACGCCCTGAAAGATCTCGCCGCTCTTAGCAAAGCTGATTTTCAATCCGCCTTTGGCTCTTCACCAATTCTGCGGGCCAATCACAGAGGCTTTCTCCGCAATGTTGCCATTGCGATGGGGAACTCAAATAGCCCTGAAATGGACGTTCCACTGCGCCAACTCGCCACCCACGCTGATTCTGTCGTTGCCAAGACCGCGCATGACTCTCTCCGTTCACGAAGCCGACACTCCGACGAGGTTAGCAAATGCGATCATCTCTAGTCGCGTTCGTCGCTCTTGCGCTTCTACTGAGTGTAAGAGCATTTGGCGTTATCGTTGAAGATCCCCTTCGCATACCCGGCTTCGCACATTTCTACAATCTTGAGTACGACCAGGCGATCGCCGATTTCTCTCGTGAGGTCGCTGCACATCCTTCTGATCCTGACTCGTATAACCACCTTTCACAGGCGTTGTTGTACCGCGAAATGCTTCGCAACGGCACGCTCGAAAGCCAAATTGTCAGCGGTTCAAATCCCTTCATCGGACGTCCCAAAATGAAGGTCAGCACCGACGTCCATAACCGCTTTTTCGACTGCGTCCAAACCGCGATCAGCATAAGTCAAAAACGGGTCAGTCGTAATCCCAAAGATCTGGGTGCTCACTACGCCATCGCAGTAGCTCAAAGTCTGCGCGCGAACTACCTTTTCCTTGTCGAGAAGTCCTGGCACGAGTCTCTAAAAGACGCGACCGCGGCTCGCAAAAACTTGCAGCTCGTGCTCGATCTTGATCCGTCTTTTGTAGACGCTCGCCTTGGCCTCGGTATTCACGACTACATCGTCGGCAGCCTGCCGTTCATGGCTCGCGCAGTCGGACTTTTGGCCGGAATTCGAGGCGATAAGGAAGGTGGGATCCAGGAAGTTGAACTTGTTAGTCAGCGTGGGATTTTAAATCGCTACGACGCCGAAATTCTGCTCGCGATCCTCTACCGTCGTGAGCACCGGCCCTCAAAAGCGATTCCACTTCTGCTCCGTTCTGCCGCTCAGTTTCCTCGCAACTACCTCCTCCGCTTCGAACTCGTCCAGATGTATAGCGATCTCGGCGACAAGAAATCAGCACTGCAGGTTCTAAAGCAGCTGGAGGAATTGCGGCTGGCTAATGCGCCCGGCTTCCGCGATTTCCCTCTTGAAAAGATTGCCTACTCACGAGGGAATCTCTTCTTCTGGTACGGGGATATCGATCCTGCAATTTCGTCTATCAAGCAAGCGACCAAAAAGAACAACGGCCTTGATCTCAGCACCACCACTATGGCGTGGTTGCGTTTAGGTCAGCTTTATGATTTGAAAGGTAACCACGCTGAAGCTAAGTCTGCTTACCAAGAAGTAATCCACGCTGCACCTGACTCAGAACTTGCGTCCGAAGCTAAAGTTTACTTAGAAAATGGCTACAAAAGAAAAGAAAAAAGCTGAAATATTCGCATAATGCTTGCGCTGGCTGATCGAATTAGTTACATATAATACTAGTTTCGAGACGGAGTATATGCAAACGGCAGCGTTACAGACAGATAAACAGGTGCTCTACCGTAACCTATGTGAACAAGTATCAGCCTTACTCGGGTCCGAAACAAATTTTACGGCTAACGCAGCCAATACGGCCGCGCTTCTCTTCGAGAGTTTGCCTGATGTAAATTGGGTGGGTTTTTATCTTGCACACGAGGGCGAACTGGTGCTCGGGCCCTTTCAAGGAAAGCCTGCATGCACTAGGATCTCTTTTTCAACTGGCGTGTGTGGTGCGGCAGCTAAGCAACAGAAAACCATCATCGTGCCCGATGTTGATGCTTTTGCAGGACACATTCGTTGCGATAGCCAATCCCGTTCAGAGATCGTGGTCCCGCTAATCAATTGGGGCACTTTAATCGGAGTTCTAGACGTCGACAGCCCCAGCCTTAATCGTTTTGATGAAGACGATTGTGACGGCCTCGAATCCATCGCGTCCATTTTCCTGGCCTCGCAACCGATGGGTGAGTTGCCCGACTTTAGCGAAGAAGTGTTCGCTTAAGCGGGGGTCCACTGCCGCGCCTCAAAGCGCGAGCAGCCTTAAAATGGTAGTTTGTCCGCCTTTAACATTCCGCCCGCGCACTCTTGCTCGCAATGTGGCAAGAACGTTGAACCTTCGCAATTTATCTGCCCGCATTGTCGTGCGCTTACTTATTCTGAACAGCTAAATCAGCTTGCTGCAGAGGCTCGCCACCTGGCTGCGGTCGGCAAACTTCTGCAGGCTCGTGAGGCTTGGCAAGCGGCGCTTCAGGTTTTACCGGACGCGTCTGCGCAACATGCGGCTGTCCTCCGGGAAATTCGCAAACTGGATGCACGTATTGCTCCCGCGCCAAATACCGGTCCGACCGACTGGAAGAAGCGTTTCGGGCCCCTAGGTGTGGCGGTTGCGACCCTGTTCAAATTCAAAGGGCTACTGCTTGCCGTTGCCAAATTCAAATCCATCTTCAGTCTGGTTGCCTTTTTCAGCGTGTACTGGATTCAATTTGGTTGGCGCTTCGCTGCCGGGATCGTCGGTTCCATCTTCCTCCACGAAATGGGCCACTACTTCACCGTTCGTCGATTTGGTTTCGCAGCCGAGATGCCCGTCTTCATACCCGGATTCGGAGCCTTCGTTCGGTGGCAAGGCGCTAACGTGGACCCCGCGATTCGCGCCCAGATCGCGTTGGCCGGCCCTCTTTTCGGTCTCGGCGCAGGCGTTCTCTCATACGCACTTTACTTTTTAACCGGGCAGCACGTCTGGCTAGCTATCGCGCATTTCTCAGCTTGGCTGAATTTGGCCAATCTCATTCCTATCTGGATTCTCGATGGCGCGTCCGCCATCGTTTCGGTCAGCATCACTACCCGATGGATTCTTTTGATCGGTAGCGTTTTACTATTTCTGCCCACCCGCGACTTCCTGCTTCTTGGCATTGCTGCCGCCACGGCATTCAGATTTTGGCGCAAGGAACGGCCCGTTAGTGAAACCAATCTGATCGGCAACTGCTATATCGGCCTCGTAGTCGCCTGCACCTTTCTCAGTTGGGTAACCGCAACGCAGGGACGCTTGCTGCTGGTCGAGTAAGTCTAAAGTCCACGACTACTTGTCCGACCAAACCACGCCCGTTAAGTCGGATTGATTATCATCCTGCCGCAACGCCTGGATCAGCGCTCCAGCCACAGGCGGATACTTTGGAGACGCGACCGCATTTCCCGTTTGTGCCGCCACAGATTCGGCGAAGCTGGCTTTCACCAGTTCGCTTCGAAATACGCCGCCAATATGTGCAATCGCTATTTCCTCGCGGTCCCCAAACAATCGCCCATGGACACCAGCCACTAGTCGCGCGAGCTCACGACCGCACGCTCTCACAATTTCGACAGCTACTACGTCGCCCTCCAATGCCGCGCTCGACACGATCGGAGCCCATTCCGCCACTCGAGCTCTCGGGTACTTTGGCGTGTAGAGGCGGTGCATCAGTTCATTCGCATCCGCTGCGTTCGTTACTTCGAGTAGCTTTGAATGCAAGCTAGTCTTTGGTCCCCAACCTTCTTCCATCTGTAGTGCCGCCCGCAATGCCCTTCGGACCAGATCGAAGGCGCTTCCTTCATCGCCAAATACGTAACCCCAACCGCCTGCCCTTGCAGTCTGCTCATGACCATTGCGCCCGAAGGCCATCGACCCGGTACCCGCGATAACAATGATTCCTGGTCTGCCTGCCGTAGCGCCAGCCAGAGCGATTTCAGCGTCATGCGTCACTACGTACCGGTCACTTCGAATGACTTCTTTGGTCAATGTCTCTTTGTCACTTCCGCCGCCACTGAATCCACAGCAGACCGAAGCAAATCGAGAATGTGCAGGCAACTCTGCCTCTCTCGCCGCCACGTCCACGCAACTCGTTAGCGCATCGATGAATCTGTTGTGTGCTTCCGGACCGCTCACATGGTTGCAGGGTCCGCTTCGCCCAGCCCCCAAAACTCGCCCTTTCTCGTCCGCGATGATTGCTGCAGTGCTCGATTGGCCGCCGTCGACGCCCAAATAATACCGGGTCACCGTCACGACAAAACTTTATCTTTTGCGTAACAAAGCTTATCCATGGGGCAAACGCCGCACCGCGGTTTTCTGGCAACGCAGATCTGTCGCCCAAACAGAATCACTTGGTGCGAAAACAAGATCCATCGGTCCTGCGGCACTGCCTTCATTAGATCTAGCTCGATCTTCACCGCGTCGCTTTGCTTGGTCAGATCCAACCGTTGCGAGATTCGTTGAACGTGAGTATCCACAACAACGCCCGCCGGAATCCCATAAGCCGTCCCTAGAACAACGTTTGCAGTCTTGCGAGCCGCGCCGGGCACCTCTAGAAGTTGTTCCATCGACTTCGGGACAATGCCTTCGAAGTCGCTTAAGACCGTTTGTGCTGCACCGATCACCGACCTCGACTTGTTATTGAAAAAACCTGTCGACCGTATATCGTTAGCCAACTCGTCTTTTGATGCCTTCGCAAAATCTTCAACAGTCGGATATTTCGCAAACAGTCCTGGCGTGACCTTGTTCACTCGTTCGTCGGTGCACTGTGCAGACAAAATCGTGGCGACTAGCAACTGCCAGGCATCAGTGTGCACCAGCGCGCACGTCGCAGTAGGGAACAACTGGTTCAAGTGATCCAGGATTCGACCGACTCGCGCCTTCCGGTCAGCCGCATTTCTTGGCTTTGGAACTAGCTTCGGTGGTGTTACGGGTGCAACTGTTTCGACCTCAATCTCTGGCGCCATTTCTGCAGGACTAACATAACGCACCCGCGTGCCAGCGCTCACGCCTGCGACCAACGCCAAACCAACCCCGCCGCGCATGTAGGTTTTTAAGGCCACCTGCAGAACGTGCGATCCGCCCTTGACGACCTGCCCCCGGCTCGAGTATCCCGCTTCATAAGAGATTGCTTATGAATTCTGCCGACACTACGTTCAAGGCTATCGCTCATCCAGTTCGTAGAGAACTCATCACGCTACTCTCTGACTCTAGTCGGTCCGTGAAGGAGTTGACGTCAGCTTTCAATATGACTCAGCCGGCCATCTCCCAGCATTTGCAGGAACTCAGGGAAGCGAAGCTTGTTGCCTCCGATCGTGTTGGCACGGTGCAACGATACCGGCTCACGGGAGAACCTTTGAAGTTTGTGTTCGATTGGTGTTCGCAGTACCGCCCGTTCTTTGACCAGGCTGGACACGCCTGGTCATTTGTTCCACACAGAAGCGAAGCGAAACCATTGAACAAGAAGGGAGGCCGCACCAGTGGCAATTGAAGGATCTGTCCCTGCCCTGGGCGTAATTGTGCCTCATCTCGTTGTTCGCGACGCAGCCCAGGCGATAGACTTCTACGAACGGGCTTTTCGGCAAGCGTCCTATACCGTTCTCCATCCCCAACCGGTGTTGGAGAACACGTGCATCTTAAAATCTGGTCGTCTCTGATTCAAATCTCAACCGAAGAACCTTCCCAGCGGCGAGATCGCGTGGAAGGCGCACTTCTAGCGTCCCCAGAAACCCTAGGCGGGTCCAGTTGTATCTTCCAGATCGGAGTCCCCGATGTTGATGCTTCTTACAAGCAAGCCGGTTGACAACGGAGCGTCGCCGGCATTGCCGCCCACGAACATGTTTTGGGGCGACCGTTATGGTTGGATCCGTGATCCGTTCGGCCATATATGGGCTCTAGCGACGGTTCAGGAAGTGCTCACTCCCAGCGAGATTGTCAATCGGTTGCGTGCATTGGCGACTCCTTGAAGAGACAACCTATGAAGAATTGCGTCATCTCTTTCCTTATCTCTGCCTTACCGCTCGTTGCGCAGACTGCACCAAACGCTGAGTCTGATCCGTTGAACAGTCTCAAGTTTTTGCAGGGCACCTGGGATGCCAAAGGGGTCGGGAATGGCGGTGGAGCCGCTACAGGAACCTATACGCTTGGCCTCGAACTGGGCGGGCACATCCTCGCTCGTCACAGCACCAGCCCCTCATCGTGCAAGGGAGCGGTGACTTTCGATTGCGAGCATGGCGATCTTCTATGTATCTACAAAGAGGAACGAGATCAGTCGCTAAGGGCCATCTACTTTGATAGCGAAGGCCACGTTAGCCGCTACGACGTTTCAACTCCTAACGCTCACACCGTAGTTTCTCTCTCAGAGTCGTCGCGACCCGGGCCCCAATTTCGCCTCATGTATGAACTTGAGAACTCAGTGATGTCGGGCAAGTTCCAGATGCACATGCCCGGTCAAGCAGATTGGAATCTTATCTCGAGTGGACTGGGGCAGCCAAAAAGAAATGAGCTTTCGTCAATTTTTGCCTAGCTAAGTTACTCCCGCTTATCCTCCCTGAACAGCTTGGAGAATCCCGGCTCCGCCCCACTACTCACTTGTGTGGGATCCGCCTCTACGCTTCAACCGACTTTCTTCGATAAGTTTCAGTGCATCGGCGCGGCTTGCGAGGACACGTGCTGCGATGGCTGGCAGGTCCCGGTTGATAAGAACACCTACGAGCGTTACGGTTCCTGTTCGACTCAAACGTGGTCCAAACCCCTCCAGCAATTCTTCACCATCAACCCGTTTCGCACTGGCGATCACAACCACGCGGTCATTGACTTGGCCGGCTCCCGCTGCCCTCTACTAACCGATGGTCTCTGCTCTATTCAGGCTAAGCTGGGCGAAAGCTACCTCTCGAAGACCTGCGCCACCTATCCGCGAGTCCGGCATACGGTTGGAAATGTGATCGAGCAGTCATTAGACTTATCATGCCCGGAAGCGGCGCGCATCACTCTGCTCGATCCGGCTCCTATCGCTTTTACCAAAGCCGTCAGTGACCAATCCGGGCCATCAACGCTCGACATCAATTATGTCAAGCATGCGGCAGATCCCGTTCAGGCATTTCGTGAAATCCGTAATATCTTAATAGCTGTTCTGCAAAATCGAACTCGGTCCATCGCGAGCCGTCTCATTACGCTTGGGCATCTCTGCGAACAACTAGAACAGGAGCTCTCGGAACGCAACGACATTAGTAGTATCATCGAGGCGCTCCGCACGGAACGCGGGCATCTTTCCGCGCCAGCCGAAGATCCTTCGAGCAATCCGCGGTTCACTCCAGCCGATCAACTCGCCTTGCTGATTGAGATGACCATCTGCAGAATTAATGCCGATTTCACTCATCCACGATTCCTAGAATGCAACGCAGAATTTGCCCAAGGACTAGGTTGGACCATGGAATCCACAATGGACGACCTTAGCGAGCGCTTTACCGCAAGTTACTACCGGTATTACTTGCTATTTATAAGTCGCCATGGACACATGATAGAGCACTACCTCGTAACGTACCTTTACAAGAGCCTGTTTCCCTTCGGCTCGCAGGCACTGAACCGGCAGTTCTTATTAGACGGTTTCCACAACACCATCGCGAACCACTACCGGTTCATGATGGCTAACTACGCAATCATGAATACGATCCTAATCGGGATGGCGGCCCTCCACAAAGAAGCGCTTTCGCCCGATCACGTCATTAAATTGATGCAGTCTAGCGCAAAAACCTTCGAACACAGCATGACCTATCCAGGACGCATAATTAAATTACTTAACAGCAAAGGACTAACAAATCCCTGCGATATGGCTGCGATACTCCAGAATCAAGGTCAGGCCAGAGTGATGACAGCCGCCGTGGCTTAAAGGATAGCTTAGAACACGAAGTTCAAACTCATCTGAATAACTCGGGGATTGAATTGATTCAGACTGCTGGCTCCGTTCAACGGGACCAAGCTGCCGAACGAACAGTTCCCTGACACACCCGGTGTGCAATTGGTGGGGCTATTCGCGATTGTGTTATTTGGATAAAGGAAGTTCGTGCTTGCGTGCCATGTCGAAATCAAATTAAATACTTCGAGTTTGTATTTCAATTGCGCCCGTTCGGTGATCTTGAAGTTCTTGCCGAACGCCATATCAAGGTCATAGTAGAACGGAGTGCGCATTGTATTGCGGCCCAAATCACCGTAAGTTCCTAGTTCAGGCTGCGCGAAAGCAGCCGTGTTGAATTGCTGCAGAGCCGTAGCGGAACCTAAGCTCGGGTTGCCTACCAGGTTAGCTCTGATTGAGCCCAGACGGTTTAGCCCGGTCTGATCAGCTGAGTCGCCGTACGCATAGATCGTGTACGGAAATCCGCTTGAAACTGTATAGATTCCGCTTGCCTGCCAACCCCCGACCAAGAAGTTCCATTTACCCAGATCCAGCTTCCGGCCCTTACCGACTGGGACTTCGTAAGATCCCGTCGCAACAAACCGGTGCGTCTGATCGAAGTTTGATGGACCGTATTCAGCCCCGATATTATGCGGATTCTGAACGAAGCTGTCCGCTCTGAACTGAAGCCCGATAATCGACAATGTGTCTAAGGCCTTCGACCACGTATAGTTCAGCGAATACTGCAATCCACTAGTAAGACGCTTATTCAAACGCACCTGAAGTGAATTGTAAGTGGACCAGAACACATTCGCATTCTGGTAGGATTGCGAACCGATATTCGGATACGGATCACGCGTATTGACCGGCTGGAAGTTAGGATTTGTCAGGCAACTGGGGCTTGATTGGGCTGCTTCCTGAGTTGATCGATAGATATTACATGAATCGCCCGCCACAGTAGGAAGATAGCCGGCGTTGAAATACAAGTATCCGTTCTCATGGTAGGCTCGCGATCCTGCGTAGCCGACATCCAAAAGCGTCGATTGCGACAACGCGTATTGCATACCGAATGTCCATTGCTGGGTTCGCGGACTCACGTTTTTCGGCCCGTTGAACTACGCATTGGCTTGCCAGCTTGGCGTACGAAAGAACGTATAATCGTTGCCTGCCGGGAACGGAGCCCATAAGTTACTTAACTGAATCGGCGAAGTAGCCGTACTTCCCAGGACGTTGGGGTAATTCACATTCGATGCCGTGTAGATGCTGTCCGCGTCGTACGTGGTCAGTTCGTAGTACCGCGAATAGATGTCATAGAAAATGCCAAAGCCGGCCCGCACAACAAACTTGTCTGTCGGAAATGGTCGCCACGCTAAGCCTATTCTTGGGGCGAAGTCTTTCCAATCCTGCTCTGACCAATGTCTTGCTTGCACAGCAACGAATCAGATTGGGATTAATCCCCGGTTGCGATGAAACCTGGTCTACAAAAGCCTTGTTAGCCCACAAGATGCCGCCACCGTTAGTTGGATCAAAGGCCGCGCCGCTCCCGCCCGAATTGCTGAACGCCGGCGGAATCTCATAGCGAAAACCAAGATTCAACGTGAGCAGGGACGTCACACGATAATCGTCTTGCGCAAACATGTTTCAATTCATTCCGCGCACGTTGTATTGGTCCGAACCAACCTGCGTTGGGTGTGAAGCTCCGCCCACCTGGCCGAGTAGGAAATCCGCAAACGCGTTCCCACCCGTCGCTCCGAACGAGCTGGTTGCACTTGGATCCGAGGCCGTAAATGCACCCGTGAAGTTGACGTTTCCTTGTGTGCCGTAGCCGTCGATTAGATCAAGTTGCAGCATCCGTACGTCGGCACCCAGCGTCAATGTGTGCCGTCCCGACGTGATCTTCAGGTTCTCAACAGCCTGATAAATGTGATTGTTCTCAAACCAGCCCGAGTTCCCGTTGCCCAGCGTCAGCCCTTGATAGTTGCCCCAACTTGTAATCGGCGGTCCAAAGAATTGTTTAATCTGCGGTACATTTTGAAAACCTAGCTGCGTCGCGACATCTGCACCGCCCGAGGTCGTCGAGCCGTCTTCGAAGTGAAGGAAGTTATAGCCCACCCGGAGTTCGTTCACTATGTTGGGTGAGAATGTGTGCTGCCAGTTGACTCCGATCAGCTTGTTGGCCGTGTACTTCACTTCGCCGGACAGGGGGATGATCGAGTTATTGAGCAATAGCTGGTCGCCAATAACGCCTGTGAAGAAGACCCGGTCGCGATCGCTCAGGTTTCCGTCAACTCGCATCGAGATTGTGTTCGAATCCCAAGGTCTCGGCGCTGACTTAACCTAGTTTGCGCCGCTTGTACATGGGTTCGCGCATGCTGAATTGGGCAGCGGTATGTACCTAAGCATGTTCGTTGCGATTGGATTGATATCAGCCGTCGGAATCTGATTTCCTGCAAACTGAACGCGCCCTGTTGGATTGCTTGCCGTGGGCGCAAGCGTGCCGGTGGTGCTTGGGTCGTAAATCGGGTACGGCCAGTCAGAGAAGTTGCCCGTCCGCTCTTGTGCTGTTAACACTGATGCTGTACTCGAACTAACCTGCCGCTTGAGTCCGTAATCGTCCGAAAAGAAAAAGAACGTTTTGTTTCTTCCGTTGTAGCTTCGGGAACACTACTGGGCCCCCAGCGTAAATCCAAACTGGTTCTGCTTCAGGATGTTCTTCAGCGGTAAGTTCGTTCCGTTCTGAGCATTGAGAAACTTGTTAAGCGTGCTGTCGGGTTGAAAGAAATCGTTCTGCAAGAAATCGTAAGCGTTGCCGTGGTACTGGTTTGTACCCGAGTTAATAGCGACGTTTACCTGTGCCGAACCCTGCCCGTACTCGGCCGAATACGGTCCATTCTGCGACTTAAATTCCGACACCGCGAAGGACGAAGGCAGATTCGAAGGTGAGGCGAAAAATTGGTCTTTGTCTGTCAGCCCTTCAATCAGATAGCTCACTGACTCTGGTCTGGCTCCATTCACGCTCGTTTCCAGGTAGTCTGTATTCAGACCGTGCATTGTCCAAGCCCACGCCGGTCCACCACCCATCGTTGCCGTCCCTGCTTGCACTCGCAGTAAGTTCGAAATGTCACGGCCACTAATCGGCAGCTCCTCAATTAACTGCTGAGTGAATGTTGTGCCGACGGTCGCATTATCGCTCTCCACCATCTGCGCGTTCGCCTGCACTGAAACCTGCTCCGCGACTGACCCTACTGAAAGCGCGAAGTTTTGCCGTAACGTCTAATCAACGCCAAGATTTAATTTGTCCGTTGTCTCCGACCGGAATCCATGCAGCTCCGTCGTCAACGTGTAACTGCCCGGTGTAATGTTGACGAACACGTAATCGCCTACGGAACTGCTCGTCGCATCCTGCTTCACCTGTGTCTTGGTGTTCACCAAAGTCAATTTAACGCCGGCAATCTCGGCGCCGCTGGCGTCCGTGATGTGACCCAGAATCGTACCCTGCGCGTTCTGTGCTCGCGCTCCCGGAACAAGCAGCCCTAGTGAACCCGCCCCGAACAAAAGGGCAGCACCCATACGATTTTTCATATTTCTACGGTCGAAGAAGTTTCACATCTGGTAGTCCTCGCTTACTCAAGCGCTATATAGTGATTCCAAATACAGCTGCGAAGCTAGAGTCTAACCAAAAGCCTTAAAGCTTGCAATAGTGCCCGAAAAAAGCCGAGAATCGCTATATAGCACTCTGTCCATGCTGCCTAGCCTTCCCGCCTATCTCCGAATCCAAAATGAACTGCTTGAGCGCATCGTTTCGGGTCAACTTACGCCTGGTGATGCACTTCCTTCTGAGCGGGAACTAGCTCGCCTCTATAAGGTCAGCCCCATGACCGCCAGGAGTGCTCTCTCAGGTCTGGAACGTCAAGGCACAGTCGAGCGCCGCCGCGGTGCGGGTACGTTTGTAGCTTTGACTAAGATCAACTACAACAAGCTCGTTAGTACCACCGAGCTCATGGCTGGTCGTGGCCTAACCGCGCGGTCGCGCATTCTAGGTTCTAAAATCGTCAAGGATCCGGAAGTCTGCGCTCGCCTCGGTCTTCCCGACACGAGTCCTCTACTGCGCCTGGAGCGTCTCCGTCTCGCGGGTAAGAATCCCCTCGCGCTCGAAGTTAGTTTCCTGCCCGCCGACCGCTTCGGCGCACTGGCCACTACGCCTCTTGAGAATGGCTCGTTATTCGCAACTCTCGAGTCTAACTACAATCTCGAGATTGCGTATGCAGACGAGGAGGTCGACGCCACCGCCGCCGACAAAAAAGTGGCTGCGCGTTTACAAATTTCCGACGGTGACCCTCTCCTTCGGATTCGCCAGGTAATCCATTCCACGAATGGTGACCCGATCCTCTATGTCATTGGTCTCTATCGCTCCGACCGACACAAGCTCCAAGTTCGCCGCGTCCGGCGGTAGTTCCACGCCTGCGCTCAGTTCTGGCTAATTCGGCCCGAAATATAGAGTCTCACTTGCGTCCCCTTAACGCCCGGTCCGCTGCTCCGGACAATGTGCACTGCGACTGACTGGCCGACCTTCAAGGTGTTCTCTATCCGCACTACATCATCCGGTGCCGAGACAGGAATTCGGTTGATTGACAAGATGACATCGCCCTCGCGCATGCCGATGTCATCCGCAAAAGATCCGCTCTCAATGTCGACAACTTTCACACCTGTGCGATCGTCAATTGCCAAATCGCGGCGCTCTCGATCGGTAACACGCATGATCGTGATCCCGAACTTGGCCTCGCTCTGCGGACCATTCTGGGCTGGTTTGTGGCTTTCCGGCTTTTCGGGAATGCGATCCTGCGCAAACTGCGGCTTGTCTTTCCATACCAGCGCCCGGTCCTGAACGGGGACCGTAAAATCCAAACGCTTAGTGTTCCGATCAACCGTCAACAACGCATTGGTGCCAATCGGCAGGTCCGCGATCTTGGTCACCAGATCGTCGCCGTCGCGCACCGGATGGTCGTTCAAGGCCAAAATTATGTCATCAGGCCGTAGTCCCGCCTTGCCTGCCGGACCGTCTTGCGACACCAGTTCCACAATCACGCCATGGTCCAGGCCAAAGGCCCGCAGAGTGTCTACCTGCGCCGCGTCTCGTGAGTACTGGATTCCAATCGAACCTCGCACTACCCGGCCCAGACGAATGATGTCGTTGTAAACCTTCACGGCCATGTTCGATGGCAACGCGAAACCAATCCCTTCATAGGAACCGCTCCGTGTCGCAATCATAGTATTGATCCCAATCACTTCGCCCCGGATATTCAATAACGGTCCGCCACTGTTGCCAGGGTTGATGGCCGCATCCGTCTGCAGGAAATGTTGGAACGCGGCTGCCTTTGGCAGGTCACGGCTGGTCGCGCTCACGATGCCTGCCGTCACAGTCGCTTCTAAGCCGAATGGAGATCCGATCGCAATGGCCCAATCACCAACCGATACGCTATCGGAGTTACCTACCTGGACCGGCGTCAACGCGTTACCAGTATTGATTTTCAGCACGGCGACATCCGTCTCTGTGTCATAGCCAACGATCTTGGCTCGGTACTCGGCGTTGTCTCCATTGACTTTCACCTTGACGCGGTCAGCCTTATCAACTACGTGCTGATTAGTAATGATGTAACCGTTTCGATCGACAATAAACCCGGTACCAGACCCTTCCCGTCGATACGATTGTGGATCAGCCTGCTTCCCGAAAAACTTCTTCAGCATGTCCGAAGGATCTTGTGGATTCGGCTCCGCACTTCCGCTGTTGGAATCGTCATCGGTCTGGTCCTTAGGGGGTCGCACCCCACGCGGCGCTGCTTTGGGAAGATAATCCGACTCGATGTAGACGACCGACGGCTCTAAGCGCTTCGCCAGCTTTGAAAATTCGTTCGTAATCGGTGTAGCCTGCGGGATCACAAGAGGACTTGCATCCGCCGCAACATTGGGTGGCTGTTTGTCAGCGTGAACGCCCCTGTTCAAGACCGTTCCGATCAGGATACCCACAGCCAGGGTCGCCAGCAGCAGCGTTACACTCAGCAGTCTTTGCTGCTTCATCTTTTCCAGAAACGACATGGCGAACTACCTTTCCAAAGCGCCTCTACTTGGCCCCGAGCCAGTTTCCTCAAGTATAAGGAACGTCATCCAGCTTAGAGTTGTTTCAAGTCTCGTGTCCTCTCTCTTCAACCACAGCCGAAGCTGCTCGTAATTCAACAAACAATACGCCGGCTAGAATGAGTCCTCCCCCAGCCGCCGCCCGCCAGGTAAACGCCTCACCACCTACCGCGATCGCTGTCACAAAAGCAAACACTGGCTCGAGCGAAAAAATCAGCGCTGTTCGAGTTGCTGTCGTGTATCGTTGCCCCCAAGTCTGCAACGCAAATGCAATCGCAGTTGCTAAGACACTGGTCAGGATGATCGCAAACGCCAGCGACCGGCTCCAAACCGCATGAGGAGCTTCTAGCCACAGCGACACAGTCGAAAGCACAGCTGCGCACGCAATCTGGCCAATCGCTACCGCCTCGAAGCTATCTCCTTTTGAGTAGTGGCCCAGCACCAGCAAATGAACGGCAAAAGCGAGAGCGCATCCTACGGTCAATAGGTCGCCAAAGTTCAGGTCAAATCCCGATCCTGTCCACGCTCGGGCCGGAGCCGTCATCAGCACTAGTCCCATCACTGCCATCGACAACCCGATAAGCTCGGCCTTCTGTGGTCTGCGCCTGAACACAGCCGCTCCGATCATCGGAGCCATCACGATATAAAGCCCAGTTAGAAAACCTGAATTACCGGCGCTCGTGTACTTCAACCCGAACGTCTGCAACACATACCCGAGCCATAGAAATAATCCTGCGATCGCGCCGCCAAGCAAGCCTTGCCGAACCGCTGCTAAACCGGCCCGGCGAAGAGGAACCGCAAACAGAATCCCCATACACACCGTCGCCACGGAAAACCGCAGGCTCAGAAAGTACATGGTCGAGATCCCCAGCAGGGCGCCCTTGACCACTACAAAGGTCGTGCCCCACACCAGCGCCACAAACGCCAGCGCCAGGTCAGCCCTTGTTCTACTCGGTTTTAGTTTCGTTGGGGGAAGCGGAAGCTGCCCGGTTGCCGCTACGCTCACAGTGCTTCAGGAACGACGGCTATCGCGGCATGCTCTTGAGCCAAAAGAGCCAAGATCAGCAGTATCCGCTTCAATCCCACTTCGCGGCCTTCTGGCTGATACCATTCCTGCGGAGTGTGCGCGCCGCCGCCTTGTCCGCCTGTGCCGATCGACACTGCCGCTACACCCAAAGACAGAGGAATGTTCGCGTCCGTTGATGCACAATCGGGCCTCGACTTAATGTTCAGGTATCCATCGACAGCCTGAACTATGCGCAACAGTGCTGAATCATCCGGCAGCTTCCCGCCCGGCCTGAAACCTAGGTCCTTAATCTTCCCCGTCAATCGCGCGTTCCGTGCCGTCCGATTCTCCCGTTCCAACCCCTGCGCTACGGCCGCTGTCAGCAAATTCGAAAGCTCATCCAGTACTGCCGGCTCCTGCGATCGTACATCCAGCTTTGCTCGTGCACTTGCCGGAATCGAGTTGATACTGGTCCCGCCCTCGACAATGCCGAAATTATAAGACCACCGCCCACTACCCACACTTGCCGCCCGAGCATCCGCTGACTGCGAAAACACGCTGATTGCTTCACCCAGCGCGTGCACCGGATTCGGAGTTCCATGATCATTCCAACTATGCCCGCCTGGCCCTGCAAAACTGATTTCGAACCGCCTGCTCGCCAGCGCCTGCGCCGTGATGTGGTCTGTCGACGGCCCGTCCAGCACTAGAAAGGCAGCAACTCGGGATACGTCTAGCGTGTGTTCGCACAAGTAGCGCATCCCGTTCAGGTTGCCTTCGCCTTCTTCACCGACGTTAGCCACTAAAGCCACCGCTGAAGACAGTCCCCCGCCCATTTCGGGCAAGACCCGCGCCAACGCCAGCAACGCTGCCAGTCCCGACCCGTTGTCGGACACCCCAGGTCCCACCAGCTTGCCGTCTGCTCCAAACCCAATGTCTTCCGGTCGAGCCGGTGCCAAAACCGTGTCCAAGTGTGCCGAAAGCACCAAGGGCCTATGATTTCCTGGGCCGAACGTGCCCACCACGTTGCCCGCCCGGTCGAGCCGCGCTTCCCATCCCAGCGCTGCGAGCCGCTGCAAGAACCACTCAGCCCGTTTCTGCTCAAAAAACGTCGGCGCAGCCACCCGGCAAACCTGCACATGCTGCTCATTAATCCACGTCCGGTCCCTCGTTAAGAACCGAAGCCCAGCAGCCACGCTCTCTTGTTCGGCTACCTGCGACACCCGGCGCAGCTCTGGTAGTAGCTGTCTTACCTGCGCCAGAAACGTTTTGGGTTGCGTCGCCAAGATCTTCTGTCTTCCAGTCTACGGGCAAACCCGCCTGACCTCCGAAATCCGCATCCAGTACCGTTACGTCTTGTCAGGGATGTCCTGCTGAGAATCACAGGCTTTGGTCTACACTCTTCTAATTAAGAATGAAACTTAATTTAACCTGCCCATTGTCGGCAGTTACGGGCTTCCTGACGCTCGCCCTGTTCACCGTTCCACTTTGCGCTCAGTCCAACGCCGGCCTCCAGGTCACTTACGGAAGCAAGGGCATTCAGCAGCTCACCTATAACGGTGTCGTTCTCGAGAATCTGAACACTTTTCCCGGTGATGCCTTTCACATCTGGCACATGAAGGCGACCGATCCCCAAGGAAACGTCCTCACCAGCGGCCAATACGGCTGGGGCGAAAACAATAACGGACGTAGTTGGAACGCCAGCTCACATACCTGGACCTACCCCTTCATCTGGGGCTCAATTAGTATTCAGTTTTCTCAGTCCGGCAACGCTCTGAACATGGCCGTGACCACAACCAACAACGCCAATTCCAGCATCACCTTCGATGGCGCGAACATCTTCCCCTTCGTCCTCCACTTCCCACAGTTGCCCAACAACTTTGTCAATCCTGCGTACGAACAGCTCGCGTTCAACACCATCGGACCAAGCGTGACTCTCGCCGATTACGGCCAAGGAGAAGTCGCAGCCGTCTCGCTTGACGCCTCAAAGCCTCTCTACACGGGGTTCCAGCCTGCTGGCAACGGCAACAACTATTTCCCGATGATCAGCGGTACGGCCATCGATAGCATGGCGAACTTTTATCCTCACAACGACCGCCCCATCGCCCCCGGCCAAACCGATCGGTTTACTGTCTCTCTTCGCTTCGGCCCGTCGGACACACCGACGTCCTCGCTCGCAGCTGATGCCTACAAAATTTGGGCCCAGACATGGCCACCGCAGCTCAACTGGCCCGACCGCCGCATCATAGGAACTGGTTACCTCTCTAGCTCCGGCCAAGGTCCCGTTAACCGATCCGCTGGATTTCCGAACAACCCTCGGCGCTATTTCAACGACGGCAATGCTTCCGACTTCGACGTGACAACCGCCACCGGGCTGATCCAGTTCCAGAATCGAGTTCTCCAGCAGGCCACCAACACGGTTCAGAACCTGACCAGGCTCAACGCGCAAGGCCTCATCACCTGGGATATCGAAGGCCAGCAGTATCCGCAGGACACCAGCTACGTCTGCTCGCCTGATCAAATCGCTCAAGCCGCGCCGGAGATGGAGACGATGATCAGCAACGGCTCTTCCCCTTTTAACGGCATGAAGCTCGACGACGCTTATTTCAAGATCATTCGCAGCGCCGGGTTCCGTGTTGGGGTGTGCATTCGTCCCCAGCAGTTCACTCTGTATAGCAACGGCACCGCCGCCCAGGTTTACTTGTCCAACGATCAAGTCGCTGCGCAACTGATTCGCAAAATGCGCTACGCCCACGACCGCTGGGGCGTTACGCTCTTCTATGTTGATTCCGCCGTTCAGTCCGATGGCGGCACTCTGGACCCCGCCATTTTTCAGCAAGTCGCCGCCGCTCTTCCCGATTCGTTGATCATGCCCGAAGAGAGCACGCCTAAGTACTACGCCTACACGACCCCATTCCGTACGTTTATCTTCCACACAGATCTGGGCACACCATCCGACGTGTATAACTATTACCCGCACGCGTTCAGCGTCAACCTCATTAATGATGTCGATCCGGCCAAGCTCGCCCAATACCGCCCGCAATTGATCGACTCCATCCGCCACGGCGACATCCTAATGGTCCACGCAGACTACTGGCAGGCCAACGATCCAACCGTGGTTCAGATGTATCAGGACGCCGGAGTAACCGGTCCAGCGCCTACACCACCTCCAAGTCCGACACCAACTCCCGCTCCAAAACCTCCGCCTCCTCCACCTCCGGCCCCTCCTCCTCCACCTCCAACTCCGCCCGGCGCAGCCGCGATCATCCTGAATTCGCCCGCTGATGGCCAGACCGTCTCGGGAACTGTTCTCGTCAACGCGTCCATCTTCAATACTCTTGGTGCCTCTGGATCCTATGTCGTGATCGACGGCAAAGAAATAGGCACCCGTCGCGTCACCAATCCGCCTTACGTTTACCCGATAAACACGACCACGTTCGCCAACGGCCAGCACACATTGCAGGTCCAGGCAAACGACACTAACAACGATCACCTGCTGTCCACGAAGCTCACCATCTTCGTCCAGAACTAATCGCGCCCATTTTCGCTTCCCAAGACTGTCGATTTCGAGTTAGTCTCACGTCGTCATAATGCCCGGCTCATCGGTGCAATTATTCGATAGGAGACTAAAATGCTTTCGACCTTGATCAATATGGCTGGCATGTTTACTGCCAGCACCAACTTAGTTAATAAGGGCTTCTCTGAGGTGGATCCAGATAAATGGTTCGTTCAGCCCAGCCCCGACTCGAATCATCTGATGTGGGTTGTCGGGCATCTAGTTACCTCGCGTGGCCAGGCGCTCAGGGTGCTCGGTTCGGTCTGGGACACTCCCAAGGAAACTCTTTTTGGACGTGGCGCAAAGATCGTGCATCGAGATGAATACCCCAGCCCCGACGAGATGACCTCGGCTTGGGCAGACGTCTCTACTAAGCTCGCCGCTGCAATAGACTCCGCCACAGCCGAAGTGATGGCAGGCCCTTATCCGGCTGAGTTCCCCATCTTAAGTTTCGAGTCGAACGCCAGGGGCGCACTCAGCCTTTGTGCCTACCACGAGGCTTATCATGTCGGCCAAATCGCACATCTCAGGAAGTGGCTCGGGTACGGACAGTTAGTCGGTTGATGCGGTAGACCTTTAGTCGTAGACTTGTTCAGTAGCTTATATGGCTCTGACGTTCACGACCTCCTACATCGAAGATTCGCTCGCGGTTTTCCGCCAATATAAGGCACTGGCTGAAAAGGCGATGGCTCAGGTCACCGACGAACAGCTTCTCAAGGTCCTGGACGGCGAAATGAACTCCATCGCAATCATCGTCAAACACATGGCCGGCAACATGCGATCGCGTTGGACCGACTTCCTGACCACCGATGGAGAGAAGCCGAACCGCAACCGGGATTCTGAGTTTGTCGATCCTGCCCCAACCCGCGACGCCTTACTCGCTGCCTGGGGAGACGCTTGGGACCGAGCCTTTATCGCGCTAGGATCTCTGTCGGAAGAGGACCTTCCACGAACCATCACCATTCGCGGCGAGGCCCATTCCGTCATGCAGGCCATCAACCGCCAGATTGCGCATTGCGCCTACCACTGCGGCCAGATCGTGCTTCTCGCCAAACACTTCGGCCACGATCAGTGGCAATCTTTGACGGTCCCTCGCGGCCAATCCCAAGCCTTCAACAGTCGCGTGCTCGCCGGCGAAGCGAGCCAACGCTAGTTAGCGATCACTTTCTGAGCTGCTCTCCAAAACCAAACCGCAGCCAGGCCGGCAATCCCAAGTGGTACGCCAAAAACGAGCGCGAAAACCAGCTTATTCAGAATAATCTTCTCCCGCCACACTCGCGCCAACAGCACCGTTGTCACTGGCAGATTCAACGCCACCGCCGTCACTACGCCGGGTGTGTAACCCCTAAACAAGATTGAGGCGGGTACGTGCGGCACAAAGACATTCAGAAGCATGACGAACGTGTACGCAAGGAACAGATACATCCAAACGCTTCGCCGGCCTCCACGCAAGCTGAGCCAAGTTACAACGTAAGCCGCTACCGTCACTGCAGCTAGTCCAAGCCGAAAGTACAGAGCGCTCACCTGCCAGGGAAGTTCGTCGCTGTGCTTCGCCACCCACGAAGGCAGCCAGATTGCCTCTTCCAGGTTGTGTAGCGTAACCACAATCGGAAATACCCACTGCCAGCGTTCAAAGCTATCCGGCGTCGATTGCGCAGCCATGACCCTTATGATGCATCGCTGCCGACTATTTCGCGCCCGCGCCCTAAGGCCAATTATCTCCTCCATTTCTCGTTTATCCCCTTAAGAATAATTGCCGAATCATCCAACAATCTTTTCTAGTTGCTAGAAAAACATCGCAATAGCGTCCTATCTTTTGAATCTGCCAGTTCTCCGGCGAGGAACATCGTTGAACCAGGAAATTGACTTTTCAGAGTGCGAGCGAGAACAGCTTCGGACCCTCGGATTTATTCAGTCTCATGGATGTCTCCTTGCTTTCGGGCCGGACCAAAAAGTGTCTCATGCCAGCGCGAACACGTCTCATTCTTTTGGTCGTGCGCCAGAGGAGATACTGCACCGGGACATTCGCGGATTTTGTTCTGAAGAAAATGCGGCGGCTCTTGAACGGTTGCTCCCATTTCTGCGTGAGGGTCGAGTAGAAAAGCTCAATTGGCATCATTCCTCCCAACCCCTCGTTGGGTGGCTTCACCTGCATCAAGGCGTGTATGTTCTCGAGTTGGAGAGCAGCGGGTTCACCGCACAGATCGAGCCGGAAGCCGCAACGGCTACAATGGAGGCCTTTCTGGAAAGCGCCTCCCATGCCACTAACGTGCAAACGTTAGCCCAACAAGCCGCAGACGCCTTCGCCGACATCGCTGGCTACGACCGCGTAATGGTCTACCGGTTTCAAGAGGACTGGTCGGGGCAAGTCATCGCCGAGCGCCGGACCCCGGCGGTCGAACCGTTCCTGGGTCTGCACTACCCTGCAACTGATATTCCGTCCCAAGCTCGTCAGCTCTACTCGCTCAATCTTCTCCGCGTCCTTCAAGATGTGCATTCAGTCCCGGTCGCAATCTTAGCGGCCCCAAGCAGTGGACCATTGGACCTTACGTACGGAATTCTGAGGTCCATGTCCGAGTACCACATCGAATACCTCAGGAACTTGAATGTCGGCGCTACCTTAACCGCCTCTCTTATGGTTGACGGACGACTCTGGGGCATGATGGCGTGCCATCACCTGACCAGCAAGGCCGCTCCAGTATGGGTTCGGGATGCCGCCAAACTCATCGGCACAACCGTTTCGACCCGCCTTGCTGCGCTCGAAACCAGGAACGCACAGCGCGCACGGGACAAGCTAGAGCGGCAGATCAAAGCTCTGGCCGACGATTTCACTTCAGCGGAGAAGATTGTTGAGGGCCTCTGCTTCGGCCCCACCCGTCTTCACACGTTATTTGAACTCGATTCGGCCGCCATCTACACGGACGAAGCCTGCATCACTGTGGGCAATGCACCTCCCGCAGAGTGGATCCAGTCCTTCGTTCACAAACTACTTCCGCTCGGCCAGGATATCTTCAGTTTCTCTGAGAACTTGGGTGGATTGTCCTGCGATCCGTCCGACGAAGCGATGGGAGCCGTGGCCCTCGTGCTAACCCGAGAACCTCCGGCGGTCGTCCTTGGCTTCCGCGCTGAGCTAGAACAAGAGCTGAGTTGGGGCGGGGATGTGCAACAAGCGGCAATTAAGGAGCCTGGAGCACCACGGCTCTCTCCCCGCAAATCTTTCGCCGCCTACAAACAGAGCATCCGGAGTACCTCTCTACCGTGGTCCGCCAACGAGACTGAGTTGGCCCGCAGCATGTTGCCGATCATGCGGCAGCTGCTTCCCTCCAACCAACGTGACGCCGTTTCTACCATTACCAAAAGTATTCGGCGGTTCTCTGACGCCGCGGCTGGCCCGTCCTCTCTGTTTCGGCCTTTACTGGACTTTGTGGCCGAAGGCATGTCCTTATTTGTCACTCATACCGGTGGCCTGGCCACCCCCGCTTTTGCCAGCAAGGCGCTTCTCAATCACTTCAATCTCGACGATAGTGGCCCTGAATTTTTGCTGACTTTGGGAGACTTCTTTCGCCACATCGGAATGCCTGAGGACCTTCTGAATCGGGCCCATTTCGGGCCGCAAGAAGTACAGGTAATCACCGGGCGCTGCGCCAATCGCACCTACCTGGTTCAGCTGAAGCAGATTCTCGAGGTGACAACGGGCGAGAGTCGCGCGTTTCTGGCCGTGCTTACTTTTAGCAACATGACGAGGCAGGCGCGGTTATTGGAAATGACGGAGGCATCGCGAAAGCGGGCCGAACATGCTAACCAAATCAAGTCGTCCTTTCTAGCCAACACCACTCATGAGGTGCGGACACCGATGAATGGGATTCTCGGTATGGCTCACTTGCTGAAGGATACCGGCCTCACCGCCGCCCAAACTGAGCTAGTCGAAATGATCGAACGCTCCGGCAAAGCCTTGCTGCAGGTCGTCAACGACATTCTGGATTTTTCAAAAATCGAAGCGGGCAAGCTCACGCTCGAGTCCGTTCCTTTGAATTTGCACCTTCTTCTGCAGGATGTCGTCCGTTTATTCCGGCCAATGACGGCATCGCAGGTCGAATTGTCATTGGAAATCGATGCCGAAGTTCCAGCCTTCTTGATCGGTGATCCTGGGCGGTTACGCCAAGTGGTTTTGAACCTGCTGGGCAACGCCATTAAATTTACGCACCAGGGCCAAGTAGCATTGAGGGTCCATGTAGAAAGTGTCTCCACTATTTATGTCGGGTTGTACTTTGAGGTGGCGGACACCGGAATCGGAATGGCGCCGGAAAAGGCCGCCAGGCTGTTCGAAAGGTTCGATCAGGCGGACGCATCCATAAGCCGCAAGTACGGCGGAACCGGGCTCGGTCTATCAATCTCCAAAGAACTTGTAACGCTGATGGGCGGATACATCGCGGCTACCAGTACACCCGGGGAAGGAACAACTCTGCAGTTCCGTTTAACATTTCTTGTCGATCGGCCACATTCCGCTGAAAAATCCGAGACCCCGAAAATCAGCCTGAACGAAACATCTGACTTGCGGGCACTGGCGCTTGCAAGTTCGAACAGCACCAGCGCTCCGGAGGCAAATGGACGACGCCAAGTGCGAGTGCTGCTTGTAGATGACAATGCAGTCAACTTGAAAGTCGCGAAGGCAATGCTCGCCAGGGATGGATATGCTGTGACGGTTGCCTGGAACGGCGCTGAAGCTGTTGAGCTCTCCCGGCAAAACGAATATGACGTCATCTTTATGGATTGTCAGATGCCGGAGATGGACGGCTTTGAAGCTTCAGCACTGATACGCAAACGAGAAGCGGGGCGCAGAAGAACTCCTATCATTGCGCTAACCGCAGGCATGATCAACGATGAGCAGGACTCCTGCTTCTCGGCTGGAATGGACGATTTCTTGCCGAAACCCATTGACCCGGCGAAACTCCGGATGCTGGTTCAGAGATGGATCACGCCTGCTAACGAAGCTGTCCCTGTCGGAAATCAACCTGAGCTGCGCGCCTGATTTGCTTTGCTTGCGCTCTCATTTGCCCGTCGGCCTTGCGCAGGAAGTTCTCAGATCGAGAACCCCTTCTCCAGTCGGTCCTATAACGGACCGATAAGCGTGCCCCGCATCGAGCAGTTGCTTCTCGAGGGCTATCACATGAAGAATCTGGCCGAAGAGTTCGGACAGTTCGGGCCCGGCCAGTTCGAAAAAGCTCAACCTCCTCTATAAAATGCGTAATTTGGAACATTCTTCATCTCCGAAAGAAGTAATTAAATTCCGTTCTCATGTCTATTCGGCCACACCCCGTTCGACGTATCAGCAGAGAGTCGGTACGAAAGCGAGCAACAGCGATCCAATTGCGCTCTCAATCTGAGTTCACCCGTTGGCTAACCAATAGCTAAACTCGAACAAGTCACCCAACCGTCTCTCAACCCAAAGGAGATTTCGAAATGCGATTCATGGTCATGGTCAAAGCAACTCCAGAGTCAGAAAAAGAAGGCGCCCTCCCCGATCCCAAGCTCATGGCCGAAATGGGCAAGTTCAACGAAGAGCTCATTAAGGCTGGCGTCGTGCTCGCCATGGATGGCCTTCAGCCGAGCTCCAAAGGCGCACGCGTCAAATTTTCCGGCAAGTCTCGCACCGTCGTCGACGGCCCCTTCACCGAGGCCAAGGAGCTCATCGCCGGGTTCTGGATATGGCAGGTCAAGTCCATCGAAGAAGCCATCGAGTGGGTCAAGCGTTGCCCCAACCCTCATGCCGGCGAGTCCGAGATCGAAATCCGCCAGGTCTTTGAAATGGAAGACTTCGCACCCATTCTGTCCGAAGAGCAAATCCAGTACAAAATAACGAAACGGGCTGAACTACCGAATCAGACCGTCAATAAAATAGCCGCACTTGCATCCATGGATCGAAAGCTGGTGTGATCGGTAGCGATGTCCGCTGCCGATCCCCATCACGCCACACGACAAACCCTGCATCGCACCATCGAAGCCGTCTGGTGCATAGAGTCCGCGCGCGTCATAGCCGCCCTCACCCGCCTCACCCGCGACTTGGACCTAGCCGAAGATCTCGCTCAGGAAGCACTCGCCGCCGCACTCGAACAGTGGCCGCAGTCTGGCGTACCCGGTAATCCCGCGGCATGGCTTACCGCAACCGCTAAACGCCGCGCTATTGATCTCTTCCGCCGCAACGCCGTCGCCGAGCGCAAACACAAAGAGCTCGCCCGCGAACTCGAAGCCCTTGAACAAACCTCGCCCGACCTCGACTCCACTCTCGACACCGCTATCAGCGACGACCTCCTCCGCCTCGTCTTCATCACCTGTCATCCCATCCTTCCCACCGAGTCCTGCGCAGCCCTCGCCCTCCGTCTCCTCGGCTGCCTCACCACCGACGAGATCGCCCGCGCGTTCCTCACCACCGAACCCACCATCGCGAAGCGTATCGTCCGTGCCAAACGCACCCTCGCCGACAAACACATCCCCTTCGAGGTCCCCCGCGGCCCCGAGCTCGGCGCCCGTCTCTCCTCAGTCCTCGAAGTTATCTATCTCATCTTCAACGAGGGCTACTCCGCCACCATCGGCGACGACCTCATGCGCCCTGCCCTCTGCGAAGACGCGCTCCGCCTCGGCCGCATCCTCGCCGAACTCACTCCCACTGAACCAGAAGTCCACGGCCTCGTCGCCCTCATGGAGATCCAGGCCTCCCGCACCCGCGCCCGCATCACCTCCACCGGCGAACTTGTCTTACTCTTCGATCAAAACCGCACCCAATGGGATCAACTCCTAATCCATCGCGGACTAACCGCAATCGAACGCGCTCATAAAATCAACACCACCCGCGGTCCCTATCTCCTTCAAGCCGAGGTCGCCGCTTGCCACGCGCGCGCCCGCACGCCGTCCGAAACCGATTGGCCTCGCATCGTCATTCTCTACACCGAGCTCGCCCAGCTCACCACCTCCCCCGTCATCGAGCTCAACCGCGCCGTGGCCGTCTCCATGGCCCACGGCCCCCGTGCTGGCCTCACACTCGTAGACGCTCTCGCTTCCGAACCCTCTCTCGCGCGCTACCATCTCCTCCCCAGCGTCCGTGCCGACCTCCTCTACAAAGTAGGCCGACACCCTGAAGCCCGCACCGAGTTCGAACGCGCCGCCGCCCTTACCCACAACACCCGCGAACGCAACCTCCTCCTCACCCGCGCCGCCTCCTGCGAGACTGACCCAACTAACCCTTACGAAAATTAGCGAGCGGCTCATCCCGCAGAAATGCTGGCCGATCTCCCGTCCCCGCAAACTGTACCTCCCGCACTGGAGAAGCAGCTCCGGCATCGGCCTCGCTGCAAACAGCCTCTTGCCACAACGTTTGTAAGCGATATTGAGAACGTGACGGTGCCAAGACGGCGAAAGTCATTACGACAAGTCCGCAGCGCGCGAAGTCAGGAAACCGAGCGAATAATAGCTCGTTCTGCTTAGTGATGTCAGAAAAATTATTGGTATTGAGCAGGCCTGTTTTCCTGACTGGTATTGATTCTATGAAAGTGACGGCAGTCACCGCGAATTTCCTCAATATTGCTGCCTTCGAGTACGGAGACCCAACAGCTTATCGGGGTGGCAACGCTATTCGGTCCCGAAAACTATAAATGGTCACGGATATTAGGCTTGTTGGCGGTTTCGTGTTGGGGCTGACCCGGAATGGCGCACAAAAGGCATTGAGCTAGCAATGGCGGCCAAAGCAAGCAGCCTCCAGGAACTTAATTCTCTTGATCATGCACTGCGCGGTGCAAGCTCAAACGAGTAGTAATTAACAGCTCAACGGATTCCTGTGCAGCTGCTGTATAGGGATCGGTACTCTCGCCAAAGTTCAGGCACGAAAGTTGACCCGTATTAATTGATAGCGTAATGTGCGATCTGGTCGCCCATAGCCGGTCTGCTGCGGCCTTTCTCTTGTATTTGCAGCTCTACCGGTGGACGCATGGATCGGGAAAGGACTCTGCTTCGATGAGTCATGGGATTGTCAGAACTGACCGGGCTATCGAAGCAATCGGTGCAGACGGCCATTCGGCATTTGATCGACCGTCGCCTCATCAAGCAGAGAAGATTGAGGCCGACGAGTGTTCCTAAGCACGAAGCTTTGACTCCGTGGGTGAGAAAAAGCACTTCGCCTCAGGCGGTCTAGGAACCCAGTGGAGAGTAGCCTCGTTCAGGCGAAAGAAGCTGTTTGGGTATTAACGGGGCCCGAGGTGATGTACTCTTCTCGGATAGATGCCTTTAACATTGTCGTCGCGAACCGAAGAAGACATAGTCATCGTCGAGTTCAAGGGTCCGCTGACGCTTGGTCCGGCGCTAAACTCTCTGCGCCAGACGGCGAAGGACATCATGAAGAACAATCCAGTAGGCATAATCCTTCATGTCGCGGGAGTGACAATGACCGATAGTGCCGGAGTGGGCGAGCTGACTGTCGTCTATTCGCTTGCGACGGCCATTGGATGCGCGCTGCTGTTGGCGGAAGTTCCGCCGGGGTTGCAGAACATTCTTGAGATTACACGGTTAGATGCTCTGCTTACGACCGCACCGGACGTCGCGACGGCGAAGAAGATAATCCTGGCCGAGGCTAAGAAGAAATAATGGGCGACCCGCTTACGGTTGTTGGAGGATGGTTGTTAGCACGCGGCCTTCTGAGCCGCTCGGCATTTGAATGTCAAGAAGTGTGGCGAGAGTGGGCGCGATATCGGTGGGGCTGATGGTTTCGTTCCGGCGGCCGGGCTTGATTCCAGGCCCCATAAAGATGAGCGGAACGTGACGGTCATAGGCATAAGGCGAGAAGTGGGATGTACCCTCAGTACCGGGGATGAAGAAGGGTTCGTAGACCATATTAATGTCGCCGCTGCGGCGGGGGAAGTAGCCGTTGGTTTCGGCTTCGGCAATGAAGTCCCCGGTAACGCCACTGTCCAGCTGGTCGCGGGTGTACACGCGAACGACGTGTAGTTGAGGCGTGTTGATCAGCACGTCGCGCGCAACCTGGTAGATCTCGTAATCGGAGAGCTGCTTGCCGGTCTTAGCTTGGAGCTGGTCGATTGCGTTCCGATTCAGATAAAGGCCGGTTTCGCCACCCCCGGGCATAAACCAATCAGCGGGTCCGAAATGCTGGGTCAAGGCTTGGCGAACGGCGTCTTCTATGTCGGCGTACATGCGGCCGCCCAGGGCATGGATCTCCTGCTGGTGCTCTGGGACGGGAGCCACACCGTGGTCAGCAGAAAGAACGACGACCACATTGTTCATACCAATTTGCTGATCGAGGAAACTGAAGAGCTTACCGATTAATTGGTCTGTACGGATGGACATGTCTCGGACTTCAGGAGCATCGGGGCCAACTTGATGGCCCACGTAGTCATTGGATGAGAAAGAAACAGTGAGTAAGTCGGTGTCGGAACGAGTGCCGAGCTTCTCGCCGATGATGGCCTGCTCTGCGAAGTCTTCAATCAACTCATTACCCCAAGGACTGGCGGGCAGCATCGCATAGGGACGCTTGCTATTCGCGGGCGCCTTGAAGCTCCACTTAGGAAAGTTCTCCCACTTACGGGTGACATACGAATCGGGCAACTTCTTTTCGTTGAAGGCAGCGGCATAACTCGGTAAAGACTCGAAGTAGTAAGTGCTACTTACAAAGTTGCCACTTACATCATCGAACCAAAACGCAGCGTTGGCCGCATGGCCTGAGGGCATAATTGCACCGCGAGCTTTGATGGAAATCCCAATTACCCTTGAGTTAGGATGGGCGAATTTCAATTCATCGCCGACCGTACTAGTCAGTAGGCGGCGGGGCGAAGCTGGATCAGAGTCGGTGCACTTTGGTCCTTGTTCTTCCTGGTGGCCGCCAACCGTTTTCTCGTCCCAGTCACAGACACTTGTGACAACCTGGCCTTCGTTGCGATCGTACCAGGAATTGGATATGATGCCGCTGACAGATGGCATCGCGCCCGACATAAAAATACTATGGCCAACGGCCGTGACGGTCGGAACTTGCTGATATAAGGCGTTTGTGAAAACCGCGCCTTCCCGCAGAAGACGGTCAAGTCCCTGGTGGTAGTCGGCGCGAAAACGTGTCAAGTAGTCATAACGAAACTGATCTACCACGATGCCTACTACTAGCTTCGGTTTGGGTGGGATTGCAGTTTGAGCAATTGCTGAGGGAAGAAGGATAGCCATGCTAATCGCGAGTAGATGTTCGGTGACAAGCAGGCGTAGTAAGTATGTCCGCAACGGGCGCATGAGGGATAAGCGTAACATTCTAAGTTGACAAGTACATTTCAAACGAATTAAACAGGTAATGGTCCGAGCTGTTTTGTGTCTTATATACAAGTCCGGCATCTAACCAGCGGTATCGCGGTGCGTGCAGAAAGAGTGGTATGGCAATTTTTGCGGTTGAGTCCCCTTCTCGGACGTCTCAAAGCCGGCTGAGTGAGATCCAGGCCGCCTGGGCGGAAAGTGACCGACTCTTCAAGATTCTCCGGCCTGAAGCGATGTACGAAAGGCCGATCGACCAGCGCCATCGTGTGATTTTTTACTTAGGGCATCTAGATGGGTTTGACAGTATTCAGATTGTTCGCGAGGGCTTGGGCGTACGGTCTCAAGATGAGTCGCTAGACGAGTTATTTCAGGCAGGCATTGATCCTGATTCAGGAAACTTGCCAATGGATTCGGCGAGGGATTGGCCATCATTGGACGAAGTACGGAACTACGTTGAGCGGTGTCGAGCTAAAGTCGATCGATATTTAGGAGAAGCACCGGAAGACATAGTGCATATGGCGGTAGAGCATCGGCTGATGCATCTGGAAACGCTCGCCTACATGTTTCACAACTTCGCTTATTCATTAAAGCAGACCCAGGGTGGGCGTAAAGTTGAGACTGCGGCCAGGCCGAGTAATGCGATGTTGCCCGGGGTTGACTTCGTGGCGATCCCCGGGGGAGCAGCCATTTTAGGAAAAGCACAGGATGGAACGTTCGGCTGGGATAACGAGTTCGTGCAACATAGTGTCTCGGTTCCTGCATTTGGGATAGACCGCTATAAGGTGACCAGCGGCCAGTACTTAGAATTCGTTAGGGCTGGCGCATCGATGCCTAATTTCTGGGCGGACCGAGGGCAGGGAATTTACTGGCGAGGCATGTTCGAAGACATCTCGCTGCCGATGGATTGGCCAGTTTATGTGACGCAAGCCGAAGCGGAAGCATATGCGCGCTGGCGTGGCGGTCGACTTCCGACGGAAGCGGAGTTCCACAGGGCGGCTTATGGGGACTCGGCGGATCTGGCCGATGGTCGTGCGAGAACGTATCCATGGGGGGAAGTGGCTCCTGGGCTCCAACACGGAAACTTTGACTTCAGGCAGTGGGATCCCGAGCCTGTATGGGCGAGTCCGGCCGGGGCAAGTGCTTTTGGTGTGGAGCAGTTGGTTGGGAACGGATGGGAATGGACTTCGACTGAGTTCCGTCCCTTTCCAGGATTCGAGGCGCGGGCCAGCTATCCAGGCTACTCCGCAAACTTCTTCGATGGCGAGCATTTTGTCATCAAGGGCGGATCGCCACGTACAGCGGCACGGTTGCTCCGTCCATCATTTCGCAATTGGTTCCGGCGCGACTATCCCTATGTCTACGGCACGTTCCGGTGTGTCCGGGACTAATTACGAATAAGTAGGTTAACTTACTAACTTTATGGCTACAGTGACTGCGGCACCGGTGTTATCACCGTTCGCCCTTGATGTTCAACGCGGATTGTTTACCGAACAGAAATGGCTACCGGCTCGGTACTTCTATGACGATCTTGGAAGTGCTTTGTTTGAGGCTATTACATTGTTACCGGAGTATGGACTGACCAGGGCTGACGAGCGCTTGTTGGAACTGTATGCAGGGGAGATTGCAACCCAGGTGGGACGCGCTTCGCTTGTCGTGGAGTTAGGCAGCGGCAGTGGACGGAAAACTACGCACATCATAAAGGCCCTGAGCAGCGGAGCGAGCAATGTTCGTTACTGTCCCATAGACGTTTCGTCGGGGGCGTTGAATGTTTGTGTGCGAGAGATGAGTCCCTACGCGCAAGTGCATCCTGTTATGAACGACTGGTTCGATGGGATGGCCGAGGTTTCACGCAAGCGGGTCGGGGATGAGCCATTGCTTCTCTTGTTTCTCGGAAGCTCCGTGGGAAACATTGCGCGAGAGGACCTGAACCTGTTCTTCTCTGGGCTAAAG
Organism: Bryobacteraceae bacterium; assembly: GCA_965214005.1. Taxonomy (GTDB): domain Bacteria; phylum Acidobacteriota; class Terriglobia; order Bryobacterales; family Bryobacteraceae; genus Bog-105. The sequence continues at coordinate 3,388,758 of CBDCAQ010000014.1, read as the reverse complement.
GCGGGACTACGACCGGGAGATTTCCTGTTATTGGGCGCAGACTTGGTGAAGGACGCTGATCGGATGTTGAAGGCTTATGATGATCCGCTCGGGGTAACTGCAGCGTTCAACCTGAACGTGTTGGGGCGGATGAACAGAGAGCTCGGGGCGCAGTTCGAATTACGCGCATTTAGGCATGAGGTGCGCTGGAATGACGATGCGCGCCGAGTGGAGATGCATCTGGTGTCGACACGAGATCAGCGTGTCCTGATTGCCGAACTGGGCGTCGCCGTTGAGTTCCGGGCAGGGGAGACCGTCTGGACGGAATCTTCGCATAAATTCAGTACTAAAGAGCTTATAGCGTTAGCGGTCGAGAGCGGATTCAGCACCGAACGGATATGGACCGATCACGAGTGGCCGTTTGTCGAAATGTTATGGCGCGTGTTGGAGTGACGTATATGGGTCGACTGGCGAGTCCTTACTGACCGGCAGACGACCCCGACGTGATTTTAGAACTTTAAATCTACTGGGCAGCTCTGGTGGCAGCTTCTTTTTGAATTAGATGCTGAGCCTGGATATCACCAGTTCCTGCTTCCTTAGCTGTCTGGGCGGCGGTCTCGGTTGCTTCCTGAATGACCGACAAGGCGGCCTGTGCGGATCCACTCAGCTGGACGTTGTCACTGCCGTGATGCGTATCAGGGGAGACAACACCGTTATGGGTGTCAGGGGAAACAACTCGATTCGTCGATGGTGCGGTCTTAGCGTTGGGCGAAGGCTGACGAAGCGATTGAGCGGGGGTGGGCTGAGTGTAGATGGTTGTTGATGTTCCTGAGGTGAGCATTATTACTCCTGAAAATCTTATCGGCCGGAATGAGTGCTGCTTGAGAAATTTCTTGTAAAAAACAGCACTCGATGAGTCAATTCAACTTAATGGACGTCGGTGGCCTTTGCTACGGACTTGCTCTGCAGTGAGTGTTGTGCCTTTAAATCCTTCGCTTCGGACGGTTCTACTATTTTCCCGGAGGTCGGGGAGGCCTGTTGGAAAGCGGCCAAAATAGATTGCTCGGCAGCGGTCAGGTTTACGGTGTCTTCGGGACGGCTGGGATGAACCGAAGGCATCTGTTGCTCGGTTGTTGGCGGTGAGTGCCTGATCGTGGCTGTCTGGTGAGCGAGGGTTTCAGCATTGATTGAAGATGGCAAGGAATTGAGCATTCTGACTCCTGCAACCGTTATCGGCCAAAGCGTATACTTCTTGAGACAAATCTGAAGCTCTCAGAAGATTCTTAGGCCGTCGTTAGTGGATTGCTGGTGTGTTCCGAGTGGGTCAAGCGATCTGGGTTGCCGCTGGCTCCTGAGTCTTTGACGCGCTCTGCGACGAATTAACCGAAAGGCGGGCCGCGATTAGGTCTTCCATTGCGGCCCAAGTTTTGTCCCAACCGGTGCTCCGCAGCATTGTTTCTACTACTTGATCGAATTCGGCCTGAGCGGAATGGTTCACCAGTCGCTCGATTGCGGCGACGAAGTCAGGCGCGGTTGCAGCAATGTCGGCCAGACCGAGGTCACCGTAAGGGTGAACGACGTCGGTGATCGGCGTGGAGACAACCCGCAGACCCGCGGCCAGGTATTCAGGGGTTTTGGTGGGACTGATATAGCGGGTCGATTCGTTAAGAGCAAAGGGGAGCATCCCAATCTTCCAACCGGAGAAGTAGGCTGGCAATTCGGAGTATGGCTTCATGCCGAGATAGTGGATGTTCGGAGCCTGTGGGAGCTGCGCTGGATCAATCTTCACCACTGGTCCGATCATGACGAAGTGCCAATCGGGCCGTGCGACGGCAATATCGCGGAGCAGCGCCAGGTTCATGCGCTCGTCAATAACTCCGGCATAGCCAATGCGGTATTGGCCGATTAGTTTCTGATCATCGGGCTCAGGTTGAGGGATGCGAGCGGCGGCGAAGTGAGTTTGATCGACGCTGCTCGGGAAGGAATAGACGGCAGAATGCTGGGTGCGTTTGGATTTGTACAGGGAGGCTCCGCCGGTAAAAACCAGATCGGCTGCCGCAAAAAGCCGCCGTTCGTTCGCCAGCATGGACGGAGGTGCGCCTTGAAAGGCCGAGAGCTCATCCATGCAGTCGTATATGGTCACCAACGGATGGATGGAGCCTGTGAATTCGAGCGCCATAGGTGTGTAATACCAGGCCACGAATTGTTGCAAGCGATGCTCGGCGAGAAGGCCTTCGAGCAGGCATCTTTGGGCTGCGGCGATCTCAGTTGAGCTAAGATTAGCGGGCATGACCGGCGTCGCGATGTACACGTCCGTTTTGGGACAGCGGCTCAGGTTGAGCGACGGTTGGCTTGCGGCGGATCCATTGCTCACGACAGGCTCTTCCCAGAAATAGACGCGCCCACAGGCAGCAAAGCGGCTCATTAAATGCTGCGGACGTTGGAAGACAAAGCCCCAGCGCAGATGAGAGAAGCAGATTATGTCGATGGAGCGGAGTAGCGGAGCGGCGGCAGTTGAGGATTCGACCATGAGCTAAGTCCAAGCCTGAGAAGCAAGGGCGCGAGCGCCGGGATGCGCCGATTGGGCTGGCAAATACGCTAAGCGCGCAAGCGTGGGAAGTGACTCGAGAATTGCCTCGGCGAGAGGTTCGTAGAAAGGCCGGCGACCCCGGTCGTCTGCGTAGTCGAACAGCCCATTGTGACAGTGACGATCGTCCACCCATCCGGGGTGATTCAGGATGGGATAAAGGCAGAGACCGTGGACAGGAACAGCGGATTCGACCGCGGCGGTTACTTCGGACACAATGTAGCGGTACCAGCTTGCCCGTTCATCGTCTTCGCTGCCCGTTTCTGAGATATACAAAGGTCGATTGTACCGCTCGGACACATCCTGGAGCATGTTCCTAAGAGGCCGATAGGAAGGGTGACTGCGCAGGAGTCGATCGCCATTATGGATCCACTGATTGTGCGCGTAGAAGTTAATGCCGACAATGTCAAGGTATTGTGGGCCGCCGCCCAGTTCGGGAGCAAGACGGCCGGAGATGAGGTCCCAGGCCTGGTACTGTGCGTTTGTATAGTGGTGAGCTTCCTCCACATCGCCCGGAATTGCCGGATCGCCCACGATGTGGATCACGGGTTCGGGCGAGATGAGGCGACAAGCGGGCAGCTCGTTGAGCAGAATGTCGCTGGCACGGATATAGGCTCGAACCAGTTGGTGCTTCAGCTCGTGGCCGCGGTCGAGGGCAAATGGGTTGATGTACGCCATGTCGCCGCCGCCCCACGACAGATATGAGATCTCGTTCACGGGTGCAAAGAAGCGCGGGGGATCGGAGCGGTGTCGGAGATGACGCGCAACGGCGAGCGTGAAACGATCGAAGGCGTCGAGGAAACTCGGCTGAAAGATATCTAGGTGGTCAGGCCAGCCAAAGTGAAGCAAGTCGAGGAGAACCTCGATACCAGAGGCGGATGCCGCGTTCAGTAGCGGGTCGAGAGAGTGGAAGTCGTAGCTACCGGGCGTGGCTTCGATACGATGCCAGCGCGCCGTACTTCGAATACTCTTCATCCCGAACGGGCCTAGCAGAGAATAGTCGAGATAGGCTAGTTCGTCGTGTCGAGTTGAGTGCAGAAGGTCGAGGCGCTTGCCGCTAGCAAGGGTGTGGGTCGAACACTCAAACCCGGCATGCAGAAAGCTTTTGAACAAGGGATTAGCAGGGGCCAACGTTGAAGTCCTAACGAGATAGTGCGAGATCTGAAAAGCGCTCTCGTTATATACAAATCCTCTATGAGACAGATACAAGGCGGAAACGGTTACACTGTGGTTTCGACTACTAAATTGGCTTGAAGCAGGTGCATGTGGGGCCAATCGATACTCCGAGGAATGGGCGAACCGGTAAATAAGGTCAGTGGGATCCTGGCGCGCTTGCGACTGGAAACTCGACCAGAACACGAGCGCTTGGAGCGTGATTTTCCGCTGGTGCGAGCGGACCTTACTCTGGATGATTACCGGTTGTCGCTCGAGCGGCTTTATAGCTTTTATGCGGCTTACGAAGAGCAACTCAGTCGGTCAGCGCCGAAAGACTGGCAGACTTTCTTAGTTCCTCGACGCAAGACCGATCTGTTACGGACAGATTTGGAATTATTGGGTGTCCAACCTGAGAAGCTGCCGCGTTTCGAACTCCAGATGAACCAAGCCACGGTGGCTGAAGCTATCGGGAGCATTTACGTGACCGAAGGCTCAACTCTGGGCGGGCAAATTCTCCTTAAGCACATTCGGGGCGTTTTACGTCTTCCAGACAATGGTCCCTATCGGTTCTTTTTAGGCTACGGGCTGGAAACGGGTGCATTTTGGCGCAGCACTCGGGAGTGGTTGGAGCGGAAAGCTGTGGACCAATCGGCCGAACAGGTGATTGCAGGTGCCCGTAAGACATTCGTTTCGATGCACGAACTGATGTGTGAGCAACCAATCGAGACGGCTGCTTGCGCTAGCTCGCCGGCCCTGCCGGAACTGAGCGAGTGCAGTCGCGAGCCCATACATACTCCCGGGAGCATTCAGCCCCATGGCGTTTTGCTTGTCGTGGATCCAGTGGACCTTTGTGTCGTTCAGGCAAGTGCCAATGCTGAGGAATGGTTGGGGCGCGCTTGAGCGGGTGCTCGGATCCTCGCTGGCAGAGATCATAGGGCACGAAGGTGCGGCGCAGGTAGCGAACTACCGTGAGCGGAGTGCGAACGTTTATCGGCCGGCAGATCTAGGTGTAGCCGCCTATCAGTGTGGAAGACAGCTTCGGGGAATCGTTCACATTCCGCCGACGTCCGGTGTAACGGGTGACGAAGATTTAAGGCACGCAAGCCCGGGCCGCGCAGGTGCTGAAAGTACATCGTTCTCGCACTGGAACTCCAGGACGACAGTGGGTCTCAGTTTCAGGATCTCTTTCCGTCTCTCGCCAGGTTTTTGGGTCAGAAATGCAAGAGTCTGGATGGGCTCTTGACCGGGTGTGCGGATGAAGTGCGGCGTATCGCTGGGTTCGGGCGGGTTCTTATTTACCAGTTCAGCCCTACGTGGGAAGGGCAGGTGGTCGGAGAATCGCGGGAGCAGAGCTACGACTCCTATCTAGGGCAATGGTTTCCTGCGTCAGACATTCCTGAACAAGCAAGAAGGCTGTATAGCTTAAACCGCGTGCGGCTGATTGCCGACTCGGAATGCAAGCCGGTTCCGATTCTCGAGTTGCGGAAGAGCAGCAGAACGCCACGGTCTGAGCCGCTCGACATGACCTTCTCGACGTTGCGGAGTGTTTCGCCAGTTCACCTCGAGTATTTGCGGAACACGGGAGTGGCTAGCTCGATGTCGATTTCGATACTGGATAGGGCGGGCCAGTTATGGGGACTGATTGCCTGCCACCACAGGGAATCTAAGCATGTAGGGTTCGAGGTCCGCAGTACTTGTGATCTGCCGGCTCAAGCTTTATCGAGGCAAGTGCAAATTTTCGAGCAGCGGTCGGAATATGAGCAGCGGCTACGGTTGAAGTCGACTACTGCTGAGTTGCTCCGCTTTATGGCCGAGGCTGACGACTTCATGGCGGGGCTGATTGAGCATCCTCAGGAGTTATTAGCTTTTGCTGAGGCGGAGGGTTGCGCAGTTGTGTCGAGCGAGCGGTGCACATTGCTGGGTAGCTGTCCTCCAGAGTCTGAGGTGTTGGGACTGCTGAACTGGCTGATCGATAGCAGGCGGGCTGACATTTTCCACACTGACCAAGTTGGGTCAACCATTCGGCAGAGTAAAGAGCTGGCGAGGCACGCGAAGGGTGTCTTAGCAATTTCCATCTCTAAGATGAACCGGAGCTGCATTCTTTGGTTTCGGCCCGAGTTTGTTAAGACGATTGATTGGAGTGGAAATCCGCACAAAGGAATGGAGAAGGACGGCCGGATACACCCGCGCAAATCATTTGAGGTTTGGCGGGAAACTGTGTGCGGCCGATCTCGACCCTGGCAGACGGCAACAGTGGAGATGGCTGGCGAGCTAAGAAGCGCGATTATCGGAATCGTTTTGAGAAAGGCTGAAGAGCTGTCGGACCTTGGCAGGGAACTGAGCGCTCGAATCAGGAATTAGAGGCGTTCAGTTACTCGATTTCGCATGACTTACGAGAATCTTTCCGGCATATTGTCCGTTTTGCGGAGCTGCTGAAAGAATCTAAGATGGCGTAACTGTCTGCGCAGGACCTGCGCTATGTTGACAACATCATCCGCTCAGCCCGATTTGCGGGCACGCTGACCAGACTTGCGTCCATAAATCGTTCGGAGTGTTTCAACGCCTACATCGGGCAGAGGAGTTTGAGGGCACAGGAATCGGACTTGCAAACGATCAATGGATTGTCAGCAGGCAGGGCGGCAAGACATGGGCGCATGGGAAAGTCGGAAAGGGCGCGGCATTCTATTTTTAGCTACCGTGATCGATGCCGGTTCAGAAGGAGAGTAAGTGACGGTCGAGGCGCTGAAACCGATCGTAGTCGTTGAAGACAACCCGAATGATCTAGAGCTGACGCTGACTGCTGTGGAGAAGGCACGGTTGGCCAATGAAGTGATCGTCCTCAGGGACAGGGCTGGAGGTTGGAGTACTTGCTGTGTGAAGGGCGCTGGGCTGAACGAGAAAGGGGGAACCCGGCGGTCGTCTTGCCGGATCTTAAGACGCCGAAGTTGAACGGACTTGAGGTTTTGCAGAAGATCAAGCAAACAGCCGGATTGCGAAAGGCGCCGGTTGTAATGCTGACCAGTTCGCGCGAGGAGCCGGACTTAGAACGGGGCTACGAACTTGGCGTGAACGCGTACGTTGTAAAGCCGGTCAACTTTGCAGATTCTGTATCTGCCGTGCAAGACTTGGGCATATTCTGGGCTGTTCTGAATGAGCCGCCTTTGGGCAGTGTTAGATCAGGCCGCGACCCGAACCTATCTGGAACTCGAAACAGGTATGAGCAGTAGTGTAATCAAAATTCTCCTAGTGGAGGATAGCCCGCTCGACGCGGAATTGACGTTAGAGCGGCTACGGCGCTCTGAACTCGAATTCCAGGTGGAACGTGTAGAAAGCGCAGAAACCTTTGTCAGCGTAATTGATGAGCGGTGTCCCGATTTGATTTTGTCCGACTACTCGATGCCGAGCTTCGACGGACTATCGGCTCTGCGACTTGCCAAGCAGCGGTGTCCGCAGGTTCCGTTTCTATTTGTATCGGACGCTATTCCCGAGGATATGGGTATTGAGAGCCTGAAACGGGGCGCTACGGACTATGTCTTCAAGCAGCGACTTGAGCGCTTGGCTCCTGCAGTTCAGCGCGCTCTGGCGGAGGCGCGGGAGAAAGCGGAGCGGCGCGCCGCAGAAGCGGACCTGGCCCAGAAAGCGCATGAACTGGAGGTGTCGAATGCTGACTTGCAGCAATTCGCATACGCGGCCAGCCATGACCTTCAGGAGCCGCTGCGGACCATTGCTATCTTCTCGAAACTGGTCTCCAAGCGATATGCAGGCGCGCTGGACAGCGAAGCTGATGAATTTTTGCGGTACATCGAATCGGCGGCTCAACACATGAGCGCTTTGCTGGAAGATCTGCTGTCGTATGCCAAGATTCCGGGACAGAAGCGACCCTTTACGGCGGTGGACCTGAACGAGGTTTTCCAGAAAAGCTTCAAGTTGTGCTACGCATCGGCTTCAGAATCAGGAGCAGTCATTACGAGCGATTCGCTGCCGACAGTGGAAGGAAATGCATCGCAGCTGATTATGGTAATGCAGAATCTGTTAGCGAATTCGATCAAGTATAAGCGGGACGTGGTACCGGAAATACATGTGAGTCTGGAGCGGCCAGATGAAACGGCGGGGCAGCCAGCCGAGGATAATAGGACGGTGGTGATCGCGGTCCGAGACAACGGGATCGGGTTCGACCAAGTCTACGCCGAGCAGGTTTTTGGCTTGTTTAAGCGGTTACACAAGAATAGCTTTCCAGGCACTGGGTTAGGGTTGGCGATTTGCAAACGAGTGATAGAGGCACACGGAGGGCGGATCTGGGCCGAGTCGAAACCGGGCGAGGGCTCGACGTTCTACATGGCTTTACGCCGGGCGAACACTCCGAAGGTGGAGACTGTTTTGGGCAAGGCTGCTCTAGCGGGCGGCGCGGGGTTGAAGGTGACGGGGCAGAAAAGGGACGGCTAGATCGCGAGGTTAGTGCTGCACAATGAGGAGCCTGTTGTGGTACTTGCTGGCAGCCGTGGGAGAAATTGCCGGCTGCTTTTCTTTCTGGGTGTGGCTGCGGTTGCATAGAAGTCCGTTTTGGACGATCCCCGGCCTAGTTGCGTCAGTTCTGTTCGCGGTGATACTGACGCAGGTCGACACAGCGAATGCCGGTAGAGGGTACGCAGCCTACGGCGGCATCTATATTTTATCTTCGCTTCTCTGGTTGTGGGTGGCGGAAAAGGCGCGTCCGGATCGATGGGACGTTCTCGGGGCCGCGATATGCCTGGCGGGTGCGAGCACTATCCTGTTTGGGCCGCGGCACAAGTGAGAACGTGGCTCACGCTGCGCTGTTAATTTGAGGGCGACGTGAATGCGATAGGGCCGTTATGGGGTCACGATGACCCTAATCACGCCACAATTGGCTTTGGGCGATTCCGAGGACCCAGGTAAGTTCTGGCCGCATATCGATGCTTTCGTGTGCTGTGCCGAGGAGATCCCTTTGGTGAAGCAAAAGCCGGGCCACCATGTGCCTCTGCTGGACGGGCCCCCCATTGAAGACCAAAGCCTTGATGCGGCTTTTCGATTTCTGGACGAACAATTGGCGGTAGGCCGACTCGTCCTTCTGTATTGCGGTGAGGGCCGATCGCGCTCAGTTTCTGTGATAGTAGGGTATTTGGGGACTAAGAGCGGCGAAGATCCGGGTGTGTTGCTCCAGCAAATCCGAAGGCTGCGGCCGGCCGTTTGGCCTTCGGAGCTTACGATCCAATCAGTTGTTCGGTATGTGAGTCGAAAGCGATCGAAGCCAGGAGGGTAACGATGGCGCCGGTTCTAGCTTCTAAAACAGATTCTACAAGCCTGAATCATGATCAACGTGGGATGATCGAGATCGGCATTGTGGCCATGTCTCCCGTTGATGTCGGCGGAAAAGCCCGTTCGGCTAGCTGGTGTAATTGATCGACGATGTATGTCAAAAATTCTGACTCTATGGCGTTTGGCTTAATCCTGAGCGGGACTGCAATCGCGTCGGATCAATGGTCCGAGGTTTTTGCAGAGAATGGTCAGTTACGCTGAGAGTGCTCCGAGAATGCCCGGTAAGCTGCGCTCCAATCGTCGTGCGATGCGAAGTACGCTTTTCTTGTCTCAAACCAGATCGGGCCGATCCCATACGTCTTCCAATTCTTTGGACTGAAGACGACCCATCCCGTCATTCGCCTGACGCACAGACACATTTTAGTGAGAAGACTCGCCCGAACTCGCGACCATCGGTGAAGGTTTCCGCGTCCGGCCAACAACACGCCGCCCTCACAATCTTGTCGGGGAGCTCAGCAAGCCCAAGAAATAAGTTGGGCAGCCATCGATGTGCCAATTCGTCTTCACTTAGGATGGGGAAGTCTTCAGCCTCGTACTCGCTCCAGAGTGCCCGGAGTTGCACGAGGTCAGCATAAGCTCCTTCGTCCACTTCTCGAGTGCTTTCAAGGAGGGCATCCAAAACCTCTAAACCTGAGACAAGCGCGAGCTTCATGCCGCGTACTTCCGCCAAGTATCGGAAGTTGAAACCTTCCGAGGGGATAACTTCGTCCCCGAAGCTCTTCGTCAGTTTCGGCCATAGCTCCCCGAATCTAGATTTGGGAGAGATGAACAGCAACAAGGCCGCCCGGAGCCAATGCTTCCAAGTTGTCACGTCCTCAGAGAATCTCACTTAGGCTAATCGCATCAAAACGTGGATTGACCGATCCTTAACAACGATAACAATGCGACCAGCGGCCAGCGGCACAGTGAAAAACGCTGCTTAACTTGCAGTGACGGGATACGCTGACTTTTGGACTGCGTGCGAGGGTAGTGTCACGAAGGTTCCCCAAAAGAGATAACACGTTTCCACAAACTTGAGAAACGAGTGGAGGTCGTCGGGCTTGCGGACGAAGCAGTTGGCGTGGAGCTCGTAAGATTCTCGAACCTCTTGCGGGTTTTCGGATCCGGAGACAACCACCACTGGGGTTAGGAGAAGGCGAGGATCGGCTTTTATTTCGCGGAGGACCTCAAGGCCTGATGTGCGGGGCAAATGCAGGTCGAGGAAGATGATATCGGGGTCTGGACGGGCGATCCACTGATTTTGCCGGCGTAGATAAGCAAGAGCGTGTTCACCATCGGGAACGGCCTCGATGCCGCTATTAACCCCCGCTTCCTTAAACGCCTCGTGAGTCAGTCGGGCAGCGGCTGGATCGTTCTCGATAATTAGAACGTTGAACTTGGGTAAGAGTCCGCTTCGGTCGGGCATTTGTCCTGTGCCAGTTTACCAGCGGCGGCCTCAAAGAACCGTGCTACGCTGGCGGCGAGTTCGCGTTTGTTCCTCCATGCAGGTCCGTCCGTTTGCTATTGCCGCGTTCGTTCCGTTGCCGCTGCTGATCGGGATGGTGATGGGTCGCCAGTATGAGCCACGTTTATCAACCTTGAGACCAGTCGCGCTTGCAACCATGATGGGGCGCGATGCGTCCGAGGCACAAGATGGAGCACTTGGAACACTGAGTCCGGTCATCCAGACACCGGGGTCCAGCCGGGTGGGTGGACGCAGTACGCGTGAGGCACAGAAACCGCGTCCGTTTCGTGAGTATCCGGGTTGGGAGTATGAGAACTTTCCCTTGCCGCCTGACGCTCTAGTGCCCGGTGAGTGGTTGTTTGCCAGGTTTATGTATCGGGCGGTACCCATGTACTCGCGAGGCGGTGGCGTGGAGAGACGAAACAATTGGACGATCGACTACCCGCGATCGGATCGTCACCTTTCAGCCGCAGTGCGCCGGTTGACACGAATCCAGAGCAGGGCAGTTGAGCAGCCCGTAGCCGCCGAGGATGGCGATGACATGTACAACTACCCCTGGCTATACGCGGTGGAAGTGGGGCATTGGGATTTAACAGATCTGCAAGCGGCCAAGCTGCGCGACTTTTTGGATCGCGGCGGATTCTTCATGTGTGATGACTTTCATGGGACACGAGAGTGGGCGGTGTTCACAGAGAGCATGCGGCGGGTTTTCCCAGACCGTCGAATCGTGGATATCCCGGACAGCGATCCCATCTTTCACACTGTCTACGACTTGGATCATCGATATCAGGTGGCTGGTGAGCAGTATGTATATTCCGGACAGACCTATGAATACGACGGATATGAGCCGAGGTGGCGCGGGATCTATGACGATAAAGGCCGGCTGGTGGTTGCCATCTGCCACAACATGGATCTTGGAGATTCGTGGGAGCATGCCGACAGCCCTGAGTATCCGGAACCTTTTTCAGCGCTCGGCTTTCGAATAGGTGTGGACTACCTGGTCTACGCCATGACTCACTAAGACCCATCGCGCACTAGCCTGACCTAACGATGTTCGAGTTCTTCTTTAAGTACCCGCTTGACTTGTTCGCGAAGGGGCATTTTCTACTGGCGGGCTCGTGGCCACGATGGGTATTGATTACCTTGCTGGCTGCGGCCGCAGTAAGTTTGTGGGTCATGCATTTTGGGCGGCGTCGAACTCCAAGCTCGTCGGCGCGGACGCGCAGGGCCGGTATTTTGTGGCTGTTACAGACGGCTCTTTTGACGCTGCTGCTGACACTGCTTTGGGAGCCGGCGCTCGCGGTCGCGAGATTGAAGCCGCAGCAAAATATCGTTGCCGTAGTTGTGGACGACAGCGCGAGTATGTCGCTGAGCGAGGGCGGAAAGAGCAGGAGCGAACGGGCACGCTCTGTGCTGGATGGCGGCTTACTGCGTGACCTGAGCAAACAGTTTCAGGTGCGGCTTTACAGATTGGATGCTGGTGTGGCGCGCATCAGCAAAACGAGCGAGCTTGTCGCCGGACAACCCACGACGCAAATCGGCAAAGGGCTGCAAGAGTTGGCGGATGAGGCAGGCACGCTGCCGATTGGTGCGGTTGTGTTGCTTACGGATGGTCAAGACAATCAAGGCGGAATTAGCCTCGAGACGATGAATGCGGTGCGCAGGAGCCGCTTTCCGGTGCATACGGTCGGTTTCGGGAGTGAGCGGCTGGAGCATGATGTGGAACTGGCTGGACTCGACATTGTGACCAAGCCACTGCAGGATTCGCGGTTGCAGGCGGTGGTGAGCTTGCGACAAAGCGGCTTCTCTGGAGGGCGGGCGAAGTTGATGCTGACTTCAGATGGGCGGACTCTCGCAAGCCGGGAGGTGGTGTTGCGGGAGGGAAACGAACAGCAGGAAACGGTGGAGTTCAACGCAGGTAAGCCGGGTGTGAAGACTATTGAAGCGCGGGTTGAGCCTTTAAACGGCGAGAAAACCACTGAAAATAACCAGAGAGTTGTTGCGATTACTGTAGATGGGCGCAAGCGGCGGTTGCTGTATGTCGAAGGCGAGCCGCGCTGGGAGTACAAGTTTTTGCGGCGGGCGGTCGAAGATGATTCGGCGATTGAAGTAGCGACCATCCTGCGGACGACGCAAAACAAAATCTACCGGCAGGGCATCAAGGATCCGAATGAGTTTGCGAGCGGGTTTCCCGGGGTGGAAGATTTGTTCGCTCTGGACGGGCTGATTTTAGGCAGTGTCGAAGCCGCCTACTTTTCGCCTGTGCAGCAGGAGCTGATCAAAGACTTCGTCGACCGTCGTGGCGGAGGGCTGTTGTTTCTTGGTGGGCGTGCGGCGCTGGCCGATGGCGGGTATGCGTCGGTGCCGAAGTTTGCCGAGTTGCTGCCAACTATCTTGCCGCGTCAGGTGAAGACGTTTGAGCGTGACCTTTCGGAAGCTGTGATTACCGAAGCAGGGCGTGGGAGTTTAATTTGCAGAATCGAAGAAGATCCTACGGCTAGCAGCGCCCATTGGAAGAATCTGCCTTACATGGCTGATTATGAGAATCCGGGAACGCTGAAGCCGGGGGCGATCGAGTTGCTCGACACCAATGTCGCGGGGAGGCGCATGCCGCTGCTGGTGACGGAGAACTATGGACGGGGCCGGACCGCCGTCTTCGCCACCGGAGGTAGCTGGCGATGGCGGATGCAGCAGCCCAAAGAAGACACGACTCACCAGACTTTTTATAGGCAGCTGTTGCGGTCCATGGTGAATGGAACTCCAACTCGGGTGGCGGCGTCGCTGGTGACAGGTGGAAGCGGTCCGGCGGCAAAAGGCCCGTACACGTTGGAAGATGACGGGCACGTGCAGTTTCGGGCTGAGGTGCGGGATCGGACGTACCTGCCGACGACCGATGCCGAAGTGACGGCACGGGTCGTGGGCCCGTCAAGCACCGAAACGGTTTCTTTGCAGCCTGAGCAATTGAGCCCCGGGATGTACTCGAGCGCTTGGGAGGCGCGAGTGCCTGGTTCTTACGTGGCCGAGATTTCTGCGCACCGGAATGGTGAAGAGCTTGGTGCCGATCTGGTTCCTTTCCGGCGCGAGAACGGGGTTGCCGAGAAGTTTCACCAAGAGCAGAATGTGGATTTGTTGCGCAGTCTGGCGTCGGCAACCGGCGGGCGCTACTACGGCGAGCAGGATGCATCAAATCTCTCGCATGAAATCGCCTATTCTGAAGCAGGCGTCTCAACGCAGGAGATCAACGACCTCTGGAATATGCCTATCGTCTTCTTCGTGCTTCTGGCGTTGCGGGCTGCGGAGTGGTTGTTGCGACGCAGATGGGGGTACGTCTGAGGTTCGTAGTAGTCTTCTTCGCCCTTTGCGGGGTGATGCGCGCGGCGGAATACCACGTGGTTGTTGCGGGCCTTGGCGGCACAGCCGAGTATGAGAAGCAGTTCGCCAAATGGGCCGAGGACTTAGGCGTTGCCCTGAAGAAGAACGGTCCCGAGAGTCATGTGACGGTGCTATCCGGTCCGGCGGCGACACGCGAGCGAGTGCAACAGAAACTGCAGGAAGTGGCCAGCGCGGCCAAGAGCGGTGACGAGTTCGGACTGTTTCTGATCGGGCATGGAACGTTCGATAACGAGGTTTACAAGTTCAATGTGCCGGGACCGGACTTGACGGCAACGGAACTGGCTGGGTTGTTGAATCGTATTTCGGCCTGGCGTCAGACAGTGGTCGATATGACCAGTGCGAGCGGGGCGGCGTTGACGCCGTTAGCGAGAAAAGGCAGGGTGGTGATTACGGCCACGAAGTCGGGAAACGAGAAAAATCTAACGGTTTTTCCGCGTTTCTGGATGGACGCCCTGCAAGACCCTTCAGCGGATACAAATAAGGATGGGTCCGTTTCGGTGCTCGAAGCATATGAGTATGCGCGGGCGAAGTGTGCGGCGTATTTTGAAGGCCAGAAACTGCTCGCGACGGAACATGCGCAGTTAGACGATAACGGCGCGGCAACGGGTGTTCCTGATCCTGGTCCAAAGAACGGCCAAGGATTGCTAGCGAGACAGTTTATGCTGCTGCAACCGGACTCGGGCGCTTCTCCGAACGTGAGCGCTAAGGCGTCCGGCGCGAAACGAGAATTGCTGGTGAGGAAGCAGGGCCTTGAAGCAAAGATCGACAAGCTGAAGTACGAAAAACCACTTCTGCCGGAGAACGACTACAAGCAACAGATGGGAAGGTTGCTGCTGGATCTGGCCCGCGTGCAGGCGGAGATTGATCGGCCATGATCGCGATTGCTCTGCTTTGGACGATTGCGGCTGCTGGGCCGGCGGGTCCGCCGACTCGGCTGGATAGTTGCAGGCAGTTTGAGCATTATGGGAAGAAGCCGGAAGCAGCGACGTGCTTTGCGCGGCTTGCTCTGACTGGCGATCCGTTTTTGCAGGCAGAGGCGGCGCGGGCAGCGGGGCGGTACAACGAAGCGAATACTTATTTTCGTCAGGCGTACAAGCAGTACGGCAACTCGGCGGAAGTAAAGACGGAATGGGGCAAGCTGTTCCTTGAACGTTTCAATGCAGCCGAAGCAAGCAACCTCTTTACGGAAGCGCTCAAGGCAGATCCGAACTATGTTCCAGCTTACCTTGGTATGGCCCGGATTTCAGCGGAGCGATACGACACGCATGCTGTCGATCTGGTGCATGAGGCGCTTAAGAAGGATCCGAAGTCGGTCGAAGCGCATGAGTTGTTGGCGTATCTGGCGCTAGAGGATGATGATCAGAAAGCAGCTGTTGAAGAAGGGAACGCGGCCCTGAAGTTGTCTGGCGAGGCGCTCGACGCTCTGGCGGTGTTGGGCTCGATGGATTACTTACATCATGATTGGACGAATGCCCGGTCGGGGTCTTCTTCAGTGGAACGTTTGCTGCAGATCAATCCGACGTATGCGCAGGCTTTCACGACGGCAGGACATTTTTTGGAGATTCATGCCCGGTATGAAGAGGCAATAAAGCTGTATCGTGAAGCGCTGCGGACGGATGAGAAAGCATGGGCTGCGCGGTCTGCTTTGGGCATCAACTTAATGCGGCTGGCGCAGTATACGGAAGCGAAGCAGCAATTCGAGCAGTGTTATCAGGCAGGTTACCGGAATGCCGAAACTGTGAATTCGCTGCGGTTTCTGGACACGGTTCAGGATTACCGAACAGTTCGATCGCGAGACGCCATATTAGTGCTTTACAAGAAGGAAGCCGCGCTGCTGCGGCCGTTCATGGAGCCGGAACTTGAACGCGCGGTGAACGTCTATGAGCGCAAGTACAAGATGAAGCTGCCTGCGCCAGTGCGCTTGGAAGTGTATCCGAACCACGACGACTTCATAGTGCGGACGTTGGGATTGCCAGGGCAGGGTGGATTGTTAGGTGTGACGTTCGGGTTGGTAGTTGCTATGGATAGTCCGTCGGCTCGGGCTGCGGGCGAGTTTAATTGGGACAGCACGCTGTGGCATGAGCTGAGTCACGTTTACATATTGACTGCTACGCACCACTTGGTGCCGCGGTGGTTTACTGAAGGGCTAGCCGTCCATGAGGAAGGGGCTGCCTCGAAGGCTTGGGGAAACCGACTGACGCCGGACATTATTGAAGCCTTGGCACAGAAGCGGTTGTTGCCTGTGAGCGAGCTTGATCGTGGATTTGTCAGGCCGACGTATCCGGCGCAAGTGCTTGTGTCTTACTACCAGGCTGGCAAAATCTGTGACTTTATCGCTCAGCGGTGGGGCGATGGCGCGGTGATGGGTATGGTGCAGTCGTATGCGAAACGGATAACAACTCCTGATGCCATTCAGGCCAATCTTCATTTAAGTGCGGAGGCGTTCGATAAAGATTTCGCTGCATGGCTGGATCGGGAGACGGGCGGTGTAAGAAAAAATTTTGCGAATTGGCAAAAACAGGTCCCGGCTGCTGGAAAAGCTTTAGACAAGGGGAGCGTCGATGAGGCGATCAGCTATGCGCAGGCTGCCCGTGATGCTTACCCAGAGTACGTTGGGCCGCACAGCCCGTACCAGACGATGGCGAGTGCTTGGGAGAAGAAGGGCGATCTGGCCCGGGCGCAAGCGGCATGGGAGCAGTATCGCGATCTGGGTGGGCGCGACCTTCCAACACTGAAGAAATTGGCTGAAACCGAAGAACGCCGGAAGCAACCGGAGCAGGCCGTGGCTACGCTACGGGAGCTGGAGACTGTGTACCTGAGCGATCAAAAAGCGCACGAGCAGTTAGGCCGTTTGTATCTGGACGAGCACAAGCCCGCAGAAGCTGTTCGGGAGTTCCAGGCTGTAGTAGATCTGAAACCGAACGATGAAGCTCAGGCGCATTTCGATTTGGCTCGAGCTTTGCAGGCGGCAGCGCGACCGAGTGATGCGAAGGACGAAGTGTTGTCGGCTCTAGAAGCTGCGCCCAATTTCAGGCCGGCCCAGCAGTTGCTTTTGCAGTTGAGTCAGTGACGGGATAAATGACAGAACAGATTGAAAACGCCCTCAACACCGAAGAGCTACGCGGGCGTGTCCAGCGATTCCGAGAGGTCCAGCAGGGCATTACTCGCGAACTGCGAAAGGTGATAGTTGGACAAGATCAGGTGATTGAGCATGTACTGATCTCGCTGTTTGTGGGCGGCCATTGTTTGCTAACGGGACTGCCGGGGACGGCGAAGACACTACTGGTGAGGACCATGGCGCAGGCCTTGGGGCTGGGCTTCAATCGTATCCAATTTACGCCCGACCTGATGCCAACCGATATCACGGGCACGGACATTATTGAAGAAGACTCGAGCACGGGCAAACGGACATGGACGTTTGTGCGTGGACCGATCTTCACGAACGTTTTGCTGGCTGATGAGATCAACCGAACTCCGCCAAAAACACAGGCCGCCTTACTCGAAGCGATGCAGGAATCGTCTTGCACCGTGCGGGGACACCAGTATCCGATCAGCGCTCCTTTTTTTGTGTTGGCGACGCAGAATCCGATTGAACTCGAAGGTACCTATCCGCTGCCTGAAGCGCAGCTGGACCGTTTTCTCTTCAACACGATTCTTGAGTACCTAGATACGAATGAGGAATTGAGAGTGCTGGACCTGACGACGGCCACTGCTGTCGCGAAGGTAAATGCCGTCACAAATGCTCACGAGATTATAGGGTTTCAACAACTGGTTCGCATGACGCCCATTGCCGAACCGGTTGCACGTTACGCGGTGGAACTGGTGCGAGCGACAAGGCCGAGTTCAACCGGCCTGGCTGCGAAGACTGAGACGGTTCCAGATTTCGTCCAGAAGTATGTCAACTTTGGCGGCAGTGTGCGAGCGATGCAGTTCTTGGTGCTTGCTGGGAAGGCACGGGCGCTAATGCAAGGCCGGTATCACGTGTCGTACGAAGACGTGCGTTCATTGCTGACACCAATTCTGCGGCATAGAGTTTTATTGAATTTCCATGCCGACTCGGACCGGTTGAATTCGGACGCGATTTTGAAGAAGTTATTGGATTGGAAGCCCGCGCCCAAGGCGTAGTTCAATGGCAGCGATTGCGCCGACGCGGTTTTTGGATCCTTCGGTGCTGGCCGGTATATCGAGCCTGGACCTGGTTGCGAAATCAGTGGTTCAGGGCTTCGTGGCCGGCTTGCACCGATCGCCCGATTTCGGATTCAGTCAGGAGTTTGCGGAGTACCGCGCTTACACACCGGGCGATGATCTGCGTCACATTGACTGGAACGTGTTTGCGCGGGCCGAACGCATGTACTTAAAACGTTATCGCGGAGAGACGAATACCGAAGTCACGGTGTTGCTGGACGTGAGCGCAAGTATGGGATTCGCATCAGGCCCCGTGCGAAAGCTCGAGTACGCGAAGTTCCTCGCCGCTGCATTGGTGTATTTGGCACATCTCCAGCGGGACTCGGCTGGCTTAATTGTGTTCCATGGCGAGGTGACGGAGTTTGTTCGGCCCTCGTCGAGGCAGGGGCAGCTGGCGCGACTTCTGCATGCGATCGAGGCTGCGACTCTGGGCAAGAAAACAGACTTCGCCATCCCGGTGGATCAGTTGCAGCAGTTCCTGAAACGGAAGGGCATCGTGATTCTAATTTCCGACTTCTTCGAAAAGCCGGAGACTGTCGTACAGACGGTAGAGCCGTTGTGCTTTCGTGGAAACGAGCTGGCTTTGCTGCAGGTGCTTGATCCAGCGGAGATCGAGCCGAAGTTGTCTGATGCTGTGTTGCTGGTTGATATGGAGACGGGCGAGACGATCGAGACGAACTCCGATTACGGGCGGTCGGAGTATCAGGAGCTGGTCCAGGCACATTTGAAGAGCATGGCAGAGAAGGCCCAGGGTGCCGGTATCGATCACTTTCTGTTGAGGACGGACCAGCCGTTGGATGCAGCGTTGCGGCAATACCTCGCCATTCGGCAACGGAGGTTCTAGTTGGGGTTTCTGGCGCCATGGTTTCTGGCGGGCCTGGCCGCGTTGGGCCTGCCGATCTGGCTACATCTATTAAGGCAGCACCGTAAGACACCGTTCCCGTTTAGCTCGCTGATGTTCTTTGAGCGGCGTTTGACGAGTTCGATGCGCGCACGGCGATTGAGGTACTTGCTGCTTTTTGCGCTTCGCATGTTGCTGTTCCTGTTAATGGCGCTTGCCTTCGCGGAGCCGTTCGTCCAAAGGTCGGCAATCCGATCGGATGATGTCCTGACCGTGATCGCGGTGGACCGGTCGTTTAGTATGCAGTACGGCGGAAATCTGGAAGCGGCTAAAGCAGAGGCCGAGCGATTACTGGCGAGTTTGCCTCGCCGGTCCGCAATTGCTGTGCTGGCGCTGGACGCTCATGTTGAAACGCTTGCTGATAGATCAGCTGATCAAGCTCAGGCACGTCAGGCTATCGAAAGCATTAAGGCGAGCGCGCTCCCAAGCTCGTTTGGAGAATTCGCGAGAGTTCTGAGGTCGACGGAGAATAGTACCAACCGCCCCATTGACGCGCATTTGTTCAGTGATCTGCAGCGATCTTCGATGCCGAAGGCGTTTACGGATCTCGAATTAGGTCCGCGTACTGAATTGGCTTTGCATCCGATTGGTTCGCCGACGAATGCTAATTGGGCGATCGAGAGTGCGACGGCGTCGAACATCTCTGATGCTGCGGAAAGAAGCGCCCGAGTGACGGCGACTGTTGCAGGGACGAATACCGAAGCTGCCGAAGAGAGTGTTTCGTTGTCGATCGATGGCAAGACGGTGGGGACCAAGAACGCGTTGGTTCCTGCTAGCGGCAGAGCCCAAGTGGAATTTACCGGCGTAGATGTACCGTTCGGTGAACATCGGGGCGAAGTGCGGATTCAGTCGGGGGACAAGCTGCCGGAAGACGATGTGTATCGACTTGCTCTACACCATCCTGAAACACAGGCCGTGCTCTATGTTGCCGATCAGGTAAGGGCGGGCGCAACGCCGTTGTTCTATCGGGCGGCGCTGGAGTCGGCTAACGCTGGACTCTCGGTGCATACGGAGTCGGCGACTCAGGCGGCGGAAGCCGAGGACCTATCGCGGTACGCCTACGTTGTTCTAGAGCAGAGTGGAGCCATCGCGACTGCGCTTGAACATAAGCTGGACGCGTATGTGAGGGCAGGTGGACGACTGCTGGTCGCGGTAGGGGCAAGTGGGGACTCAGGGCAGACGCCGGTGACACATCTGGCGTATCGCTTGGAGAGTGGAGAAGGAACTGCGGGCTTTGTTGACGGCCAGCATGCGGCGTTACGGGGATTACAAACTTTAGGAACGGTTCACTTTTACCGGTATGCGCACGTGACCCCGCCAGCTGACTCGAAGATCCTGGCGCGTATGGCGAACGGAGCGGCGTTGCTGACCGACCAAACTGTGGGGGAGGGACGAGTGCTGACTTTCGCCGGCAGCTTTGAGAACCGCGGCAACGACTTTGCCCTACATCCCACATACGTGCCGTTCGTGGCGCAGGTGGGTCGATATTTGGCTGGATTTGAAGAGTCGGGAAACAGCAACGTCGCAGGGGAGACGATCGAGTTACGGCGAGCGCGGGAGGGCGGACGACCGGCGACCGTAACCGGTCCTAGCGGCAAGCAGGAACTGTCATTGGCACAATCGGCAACCGCCAGCACCTTCGACTTGTATGCCGAGGGATTCTATGAAGCCCAACGTTCGGATGGACGGCGTACTTTGATCGCGGCAAACGCCGATCGAAGAGAGAGCGATCTGACCCGAATCCCAGAAGAAACGCTGGCCTTAATGCGCAATCTGGGCCGAGGAACCGGGACGGGGGAGACGCCTCGTTCGGCGGGCGCTAGGCTAACAACAGAAGATGCGCAGCCGCGTTTGCTGTGGCGCGTGATTCTAATAGCCGCGCTGATTGCGGCATCGGCGGAATCGATCGTCGCTAGTCGTTACTGGCGAAAGGAGACCCATATCAATGACGGCGCTTGAACAGCTCCGAGACTATCTGGGACGTGTACAGCAGAGGCTTGTTGTGCAAGCGGGCGCACGAGCGTTGGCGGGTTCTGCGGCTTTTGCGTTTGTGTGGACAGTGGTTCTGGTCTGGGTGGCGAACCGGATGACGTTTGCTGAACGGATCGTCACTCCTTTTCGATTTGCTCTGTTTGTGGCGCTGCTGTTTGTAAGCCTGGTCGTCTTATGGCCTTTGCGATGGTTGAAGCGAGGCGACGTTGTGCGTGTGTTGGAGCGGCGCTTTCCTGATTTCGGACAGCGGCTTGTTACGTCAACAGACGGTCATTCGGAACACGGAAATGTTTTTCGCGAACTGCTCGCCGAGGATACGTTGGCGGTCGCGGCTGGACATCCCGCAGACGAGTTGGCGCCCCCAGCAACGACCATTGCGTTTTTGCTGGCGGCTATGACCGCGTCGGTCTGCCTGGTTTGGTTGATTGTGGCGGGACCAGGCTTTTGGGGGTATGGCGCCTCGCTTCTTTGGACAGGTCAGGCGCGCAGACTAGGCCATCCGCTCTACGACATTGCGGTCGAGCCAGGGAATCGAACGATCCGACGCAAGATGGATCAGATCGTAAACGCGGATTTAGTTGGGTTCACGGCAGGGCAGGTCGTGCTGCACGCGAAATTTAGGAACGCTCTGAAGTGGGAAGAGACTCCGATGCAGGCTAAGCGGAGTGGCAACGGGTATGAGTTCCTGTTTGCGGCGCTGCCCGATGCGGTGGATTATTACGTCTCGGCGGGGACAGCTCAATCGAAGCAGTTCACGCTGGGGGTAAAAGATCTTCCAGCTGTGAGGAAGGTGCGGGTTGGCCTGCATTTTCCCGAAGGACTGGGGCTTACTGACGTTAGTTTGACTCAGTCGAACATTGAGGCTGGGGGCGACATACGCGCGGTCGAAGGAACAGACGCGACTATAGGCGTAGAAACGGACCGACCGCTTACGAACGGCATTCTTGTGTTCGACGATGGCAAGCGAATTGCGCTGGAGACAGGCCAGGATCCAGATGGCGTAATTGGCAAACTTCGTGTCGCGAAGGACGGTTCGTATCACGTCGCGGTGGTGGACGAGGGCGAGACGATCCGGCTATCGGACGAGTTTTTCGTGGAAGCGAAAAAGGACGAGCCTCCGGTGGTGAAGATCGTTCGGCCGGGGCGCGATCCCCA
The DNA here is from genome assembly GCA_965214005.1 of Bryobacteraceae bacterium. Taxonomy (GTDB): domain Bacteria; phylum Acidobacteriota; class Terriglobia; order Bryobacterales; family Bryobacteraceae; genus Bog-105. The sequence goes on along the minus strand of CBDCAQ010000014.1, from coordinate 3,366,633 downwards.
CGTGAGTCCGATAGAAGAGTTGCCGGTCACGGTCGAAGCTACGGATGACTTCGGCGTCAACGGACTAGCCTTGCATTACGCGGTGAATGGTGGGCCAGAGAAGACGATTCCGCTGGCGGCTTCCGGGCAGAAGCAGACAACGGGCAAGACGACACTGTACTTCGAAAATTTCAAGGTTGAACCTGGCGACGTTGTCAGCTACTACGCGACGGCCAAAGACTCTCGGCACGTGGCCAAGACCGACATCGCTTTTGCGCAAGCCGAAGCTTGGGACTACACGTTCCGGCAATCGCAACAATCGGGAGGCGGGGGCGGTGGCGAAGGGAACGAGAGCGGCGAGATTTCGGAACGGCAGAAGGAAGTGATCGCTGCCACCTGGAATCAGATGCGCGGCGATGCTTCGGGCAAAGCGGCTGTTGTGGATCAGGCGAAGTTCTTGGCTGGGATGGAGGGCAAGCTGGGTGAACAAGCCAAGACCCTCGCGGACCGAATGAGGAGCCGTCAACTGGATGGCGCGAATTCAGTGTTCGAAAACTTTTCGAAAGCGATGGACCAAGCGTCAGCGAGTATGCATGAGGCCATGGACCAGCTGGCCCCAGCACATTGGCCGGATGCGTTAACGACTGAGCAGAAGGCGTTGCAGTCTCTATTGCGGGCGGAGTCACTGTTCCGAGACATTCAAGTCGCCTATGGACAAAGTCAAGGCGGCGGTGGCGGTGGCAGCAGCAATGCGGGGCGCGATCTGGCTCGGATGTTGGACCTGGAATTGGATACAAGCAAAAATCAGTACGAGACGGGCGACTCGAAAGCTTCGGCGAATGAGCAGCAGAAGGCCGTTGATGGAGCGATGAACAAGCTTCAGGAACTGGCTCGTCGGCAGCAGCAGCTGGCGTCAGAACAGAAGCAGAAAGATGCCTTGCAGCAGCGCTGGGAACAGGAGATGCTGCGGCGCGAAGCGGAACAATTGCGGCGCGAGATGGAACAGCTGGCGAAAAATAGCCAGAGCGGACAGCAGGGACAGGCTGGCCAGCGCGGGCAACAACAAAGTGGAGGATCTCAGTCCGGGTCGCAGTCGGGCTCTCAATCCGGGTCCATGCAGGCGGGATCACGCGGGCAAACCGGCAGCCAGTCTGGCCAACAACAGAGGGGTCAAGAGAAGTTGCAAGCTCAAGCCCTGCAGCGTGCGGTGGATTCTCTCGAGCAGGCCGAGAAGGAAATGGGCCGGGCGGCGCAGAGCGGAGATGGAGGGAATGCGGCAAAGCAAGCTGCCGCTAACCGGTTGCGAGACTCGAGCGAAAAGCTTGACGCATTGCAACGCCAGGGTGCGGCTGAGGCGGTAGCAGATCTGGCGCGCCGGGCGCAGCAGTTAGCATCTCAGCAGAGGGAAGCTTCGAACCGTATGCAGCAGACTTATGGAGGCACGAGCGCTCTACCGGAGATGCCCCGGTGGATGAACAACAATCCCCGCTTTGATCCGAGTCGCTATCGAGGTATGCAACCCGTGCCACCCACTGTTAAAGAACAGCAATTGGCCGCAGAGAAGGAAGACATGGCCAATCAGGTCCAGCAAATTGAGAAGCAGATGCAAACCGAGATGCAGCGTTTGGGCGATCGATCTTCAGCTGGTGGTAAGAAGCTGGGCAAGGCTCTGGCAGAAGCCGAGCAGGCCGAAGTATCGGCTCGTATGAAAAAGATGGCTGACTGGCTTCGAAGCGGCTATGGACGCCAAGTCTGGCAGCGTGACTTGGGTATCACGAACGGCATGGATGAGCTGAGCCGGAATCTCAGTGATGCTGAACAGGCGTTGCGGAAGGGCGAAGCGGGCGTGGGGTCGAAGTCGGGCTTCCAACCAGGAACAGACGGCGGCGATAACACGGAAGCCGCCCGGGCCTTGCAGCAAGTCGAGAATATGCGGGCAGCGCTGGAGCAAGAGGCGTCAGAAGCAGGCGGGCAGGCCGGAGGACAAGGCCAGGGACAACGGGGAGGCCGCTCCGAAGAGGGCGAAAGCGGTTCGGATCCCTCGGGAAATCCGACTCTTGGGCAGGCGGCCCATTACTTGGCGGGTCTAGGCCAACAGTTTGGAGCACGGGATCAGAAGTTACGTGAGGGATTAAGCGACGCGGCGAGAAGACTGAATGATCTCAGATTCGCCAAGCCGGGCGAACTCGAAGCTCGGTTGAGCCGTGAAGTGCTGCCTGCACTTGAGCGAGTGGAAATGCAACTAAGTCGCCACTTGAACGACGCCAACACAGGCGCAAGGACCAGCGCCGTTGAAACGGCCCCAGAAAAGTATCGGGATGCAGTGGCCGAGTATTACAGGCGGCTGAGTAAATAAGTCCTAAGGTAAGTAGGTCACCAGCGCTGTAACAATCCTTTAGTTTCATCGATGAGATAACCGTGGTTGGCGGCGACGTTCTGGAACGAGTGCTTTGCTCCGCTCGGCCATTCAACCGAAATCGAGGTTACTTTGGTATCGCTTGTAAGTCCAAAGGTTAGTGCCAGATCGCTTTGGGAACAATAACTGCCGCCAGTGTGGACTGTACTCCACTGCTTACCGCTTGGGCTTTCAATATGAACAACTGCTCCAAGTGCGCTGCGATTCGACTTCGTGCCCGAGAGACGCAGCGATATCCAGTGATTCTTGTTTCCGCCGTCATTTCTGTATAAGTAAGCCGGGCCGCCGTTGTTGGTCACGGCAATGTCGAGATCACCGTCATGATCGAAATCGGCATAGGCCGCACCACGCGCTACTAAGGGCCGAACGAAATCAGACCCTACCTTATTGCTGACATCCTCAAATTTGCCTTGCGTGAGGTTACGAAACAGTTGTGGCGATTGACGGAATTTGACGTTGGGTTGAATGCGCTCGATCCCCTCTTCTGTATGGCCGTTCGCAGCGAAGATATCGGTATAACCGTCCAGGTCGTAATCAAAAAAAAATGCGCCGAAGGTCAAGCTGAGCAAGCTGGCTCGGCCGACGGTAGAACCAGGCGCCTGATCGATAAACAGCCCGCCACCCTCATTGTGGTAAAGCGCAAGCATCTGATTGGAGAAGTTACCGACTAGGAGGTGAGGTCGGCCGGAGTGATCGTAATCAGCGGCATCGACTCCCATTGCGCCGCGGGCTGCTCCGTCCTCACCGAAAGCGACGCCCGCATTGACGCCTTCTTCGGTGAATGTGCCGTTATGGTTGTTGCGATAGAGCTTATTGGGCTGGGTGTCGTTGCTGACAAAGATATCGGGCCATCCGTCACCGTTGTAGTCGAGCACAATCACGCCCATCGACTTACTGGTCGGGTCGGCTATACCGGCTTTTGCGCTAACATCCTCAAACTTTCCGTTGCCCAAATTGTGGTAGAGCTTGCAAGGAGCCCCCTTGGACGTTTCGGGCGTGCAGTATGACTTATTCTTGCCGTCGAGAGAGCACCAAGCGTCGGTCTGTGGGGTCCATTGTATATAGTTGGCGACGAACAGATCAGCTTTGCCATCCTTGTCGTAGTCGAACCAGGCGGCACTAGTGCCGAAGTTGGCGTTGCGAATGCCCGACGACTTAGTAACATCGCGAAACTTGCCATCACCTTCGTTGTGAAAAAGGTGGTCACCTTCAAGTGCTGTTACGTATATGTCTTCACGGCCATCGTTGTCGTAATCGGCTACAGTGACACCCATCGCGTACATCGGAAGGTCGAGGCCGCTGCCCGAGGTAATGTCGGTGAAACTGCCGTTGTGATTGTTGCGATAGAGCGCACTCGTATACGTCTTGGCAGACGAGCTCCAGTCTTTTGAATTGACGAAGAATAGGCTAGGCCAGCCCTGGCCGGGTCCCGGATCAGCTAGATCGATGAAGGCGCAACCAGAGCCCATAGTCTCAGGCAAGTACTTCTTACCTGCCGCGCCGGTGTGGTGCACGAAATGGATGCCGGCTTTGGCTGTGATGTCTGTGAAGTGAACGGCAGTGGAAGGAGTTGAGGGGTTGGCGAACGCGAAAATCATGGCAGAAAACGCCAATACGGCGCATGCCGCACGCGAATACATGGGAAGTTCCAGGATACAACGTGCGGCCAAGGTCGCGTGAATTGCAAATGCCTGGCTTGCTTCGGTCTTCGTTACCATAAATGCTGTGTTCACCAATGTAGGCGTATCGTTGCTGCTGTTGTTGGTGGCTCCGGATCAGGATCGATTGTGGCACCTGCGTAATTTGGGCAAGGCGTTCTACGAAAATCCGACAACGCAGAAAGAGGCGGTCGAAGAATTTCGGCAAGCGCTGGAGCTGAATCCGAATTCGGTTCGTGAACGTGTGAACTACGGGCTTGCCTTACTGAAGAATGGTGACACAAAACCGGCGGTAGTCGAACTAGAGAAGGCCCAAAAGCAGGATCCTTCCATTCCGCACACGTGGTTCAATCTCGGCATTGTTTCCAAGCGGGAAGGGAATTATCCAAGAGCGATCGAAGAGATGCGGCAGATGATAAAGCTGGTGCCGGAGGAGCCTACAGCGCATCATAACCTAGCGACGTTGTACAAGTTGACCGGTCAAGTCGATGATGCAATCAAGGAGTTTGAGATTGCGGAGAAGTTGAACCCGGATCTCGCAGCACCGCACTTCCAGTTGTATACGGCTTATCGTCAGTCGGGGCGGGCAGCCGACGCAGCCCGGGAACTAGGCTTATTTCAGCAGGTGAAAAAGCGCCAAGAAGGCGCGCCGATCGCCGAGAATATGGAAGCGAATAATTACAGTGAAATCTACGAGACGCTTGAGCCGAAGTCTGTTATTGACACAGCGGTCACCTTTAAGGATCAGCTTCTAGCGCGCAATATAAAAGGGATTGCAAGTTCCGGCACGGACATCTTGGCCTGGTCTGCGGATGGTGTTTCAGTCTTTCGGCATGGGACGCTGCTAGTGGAGCATTCGGGCTTGGAGAAACTAGCCGGCGTTGTTTCAATTTCCGCGGGCGATTACGATAATGATGGCAAGTTAGACCTTTGCGTCATAGCTGCACAGGGTGCGTCGTTGTGGCATAACGACGGAACAACCTATAGTAAGTCGAGCATACAGCTTCCTTCGGGCGATTTTCGCAAGGCTGTTTGGATCGATTACGATCATGATTACGATCTGGACCTAATTCTACTCGGACCCAAGAGCGTTTTGTACCGGAACCAAGGGAGTGAGTTTACAGATCAGACTGCAAGCTTTCCCTTTGTTGAGGGCGAAGCCCTGGATGGGACAGTCTTTTCGACTAAGGTTGAATTGCCCGCTCGTGATCTGGTAGTTTCCTATCGCGATCACGCCGGCATTCGGTATCGTGATGCCTTGAACGGCAGGTTTGAGGCCACGCCGCTGCCGGGAGTCGCGGCTGGTACGACAGCGCTGGCGGCCTTTGATTTTAACTGTGACGGCGTTTTTGATTTGGCCGTGCGAGATTCCCAAGGGTTTGGTGTACTGCTTGGCTCTAATGACGCGCTGACCCGAGTTGCTCTGCCGGAAGAGACGGCGGGCGCCGCAACATTTGCGCTGGGGCGTTATATCAAAGCTGACTTGCCAACAATGGTCGCCGCGGTAGGAAGTGATTGGAACTTCGGCGGGCTGCTGAGTGACGGTACGTTGCGCTTCTTCAATAACCAGACCACTCCGCAATCTAGTTGGACGCGTGTGGCCATCACGGGAATCAAGAATTTAAAAACGGCTGAGGGCGCGGTTGTGGAAGTGAAATCTGGGGCTTTGTATCAGCGGGCTCTTTATCATGGCGCACCGCTGTTGTTCCCAGTAAGCGGTTACAAACAGGTCGATACAGTTCGGATTACTTGGCCGAACGGCCTGATCCAGAACGAGCCGCAACAGGCGGTTATCAAAGACCTGGTCTTTCCCGAGGCTCAACGGTTGTCTGGCTCTTGCCCAATGATCTTCACCTGGGACGGCGAGGAGTTTCAATTTATAACCGATGTCTTAGGGGTTGCGCCGTTAGGTGCGAGCTCCGCGGATGGCAGTTACTTTCCGGTTGATCATGACGAGTATGTGCAGATACCGGGTTCGGCTTTGAAGGAGCGTGACGGAACCTTCGAGATTCGAGTTACTGAAGAGTTGCGCGAAGTGTCCTACCTCGACAAGATTCAGTTGATCGCGCTCGACCATCCAGATGCCCAAGAAATCTTCACAAACGATAAGTTTAAATCACCGCCGTTTCCTGAGTTTCGCTTATTTGGTGTGACTCAGAGGCTATATCCAATAACTGCGATAGACAACGAAGGCCAAGACATCCTGCCAGCGTTGAAGAAACGTGATAGTGTTTACCCAAACAATTTCGATCGCACTTACACCGGGATTGCGAAAGAGCATTGGATTGATCTTGACTTCGGCGATGTTGCCAGTGATGGGCGTACGGTGCTGATTCTGAATGGCTGGGTCGATTGGGCAGATGGAAGCACATTTCTCGGCGCTTCTCAAAGCAAGGGCGGCGAACTTACTTTTCCTTACTTACAGGTACAAGATCAAGCTGACCATTGGAAGACCGTGATCGAAGATATGGGTATTCCCGCAGGCAAACCAAAGACAATCTCGGTCGATCTAAGTGGCAAGTGGTTGTCATCCTCGCGCAAGGTCCGCATCATTACGAACTTGTGTGTCTACTGGGATGAGATCTTTCTCAGTGAATTAGAAGGGTCACCGCAGGTGAGACTTACCCCGATCAGCGCATCTTCGGCGGATGTTCACTTTAGGGGATTCTCTCACCCAGTTATCGATCCAAAGCGGCAGCAACCAGAGAAGTTCGAGTATGCCAGGATTATGACGATCTCGCAATGGAACCCAACAAAAGGGCTTTATACCCGCTATGGCGATGTGCGATCACTAGTGACTGACATAGATGACAAGCTGCTGATTATGGGTTCGGGTGATGAGGTCCGGCTCCTATATCCAAGTGCGAACCTGCCACCTCTTCCGCCAGGGTGGAGTCGTGACTTTCTGCTGTCAGTGGATGGGTGGGCCAAAGATGCGGACGCCAACACGGCCTACTCGCAGTCTGTGACGCCGCTTCCGTTTCATGAAATGAGCGCTTATCCGTACAAGCCTAGCGAACATTTCCCGGATGATAAGGCCCACTGTGACTATCTCCGGAAGTACAATACGCGGCCTGCGCTGAAGCTTGTGCGACCTCTGAATGACAAATACGGCAGCACCGACTAGCAAGCCGGAAAACTACGGGATGACCAGTTCTTGCCCGATCTGAATTTTATTTGGATCGGAGAGCTTGTCGCGATTGGCTTCAAAAATCTTGTTGTACTCGTTTCCGTTCCCGTAGTACTCTTGGGCGATTTTCGATAACGAGTCGCCAGCCTGAACGCGATGCGTGCGACCCGATCCACTGGAACCTGCTGCGGCACCGGCGGCTTGTGCAGGTGCTGGTTGCGGAAGCGAGGAGTCGACCGTGATGTCGGCTGCAAGGTCGCTGTAAGTACCATCGATTGATTTGATTTTGTTCCAGATTTCGTTTTTTATATCTTCGGACGGTGCTGCCCCCTGGATGAAGAGCTTATTGTCTGGCTGGATATTGACGTGGGTCAGATGAACGCCACGCTGTTTGGCGGTATCAATGACGGACTGGTACTTGGCTTTTAATTCTTCGAAGCGGTCCATGTTGGGTGGATGTAAGCAGCCCTGAAACTGTTACCAGGTAATTCGCTGCCGACCTTACTGAATCACACGATTGCCGGGCCGATTCCACAGCGAGTCGAAGTTACTGCGGAAAGATAGGGCTTCTTTGCGATCGGTTGTGTAGCGAGCTTCGTTGTCTTGCCGTTTCAGTCCGGCGGGCGACCAATTGGCAGATCCGTCCCGCAGGAAAGTGCCGTCGGCTAGCCAAGTCTTCAGGTGCATCAGCGATTTACGCGAAGCCGCTTTCACGCGAATCTGAATGTTGTGAACACCCCGAAGCATGTCAGTCGTTGACTTAACCCCGTGCTGCTGTTCCTCAACCAACTGGTCGCCGTCGCGGTAGAGGCGAATGCGGACGCCCTTTGACGACAGGTCGATCAATTCCTGGGCGATGTACTTATCAGTGAAAGCGTACATAGCAATATCGAGTGACTTGCGTGCGCGCAGAAGTGCCCGATAATCGATACTCTCCAGGTTCTCTGCTGGCGAGTAATAGGTATCAGCCAGAGGTGCGGCGGCTCGAGTTGCTGGTCGCCCGGATGCTGGCGCCGCAGACTCACTTCGATGAGATCTGAACGATGAGAGACGATCGCACGACGACAATACGACGGCGAGAAATAGGAGCGTTATTGTTCCGCGCATCACTAATCAGAACTAAGCCGTTGCAGCAGCAGCCAGTTCGCGCTCACGGGTGGCTTCGACAGCTGTGCGGTTCCTATCCACTTCCTCTTGCGGTTTGAATTTAACTGACACGAGTTTAGAAACGCCTGGCTCCTGCATCGTGACTCCATATAGAGATTGCGCGGCCTCCATCGTGCGTTTCGCGTGCGTGATGACAATAAATTGGGTTTGCTCGGCCATCTCGCGAAGCAACTTTGTAAGCCGTTCAATGTTGGGCTCATCGAGAGGCGCGTCAATCTCGTCAAGGATGCAAAACGGACTAGGCGTGTACTGGAAGATGCTCATCAGCAGAGCCATGGCCGTCATCGATTTCTCGCCACCTGATAGCAGCAGAACGCTCTGCAATCTCTTACCTGGAGGGGAAGCAACTATGTCGATGCCGGACTCGGACAAATTATCTTCATCAGTCAGGCGCATCTCGCCGATACCACCGCCGAAGAGAGTCTTGAACATTTCGCGGAAATTCTGATTGATGGCGTGGAACGCCTCGCCGAAGCGTTTGCGGGATTCACCATCGATGTCGTGGATGGCTCGCTCGGTGTCGCGAATGGAATCGAGGAGATCCTGCCGCTGCGCAGCTAGAAATTCCTGGCGCTCCTGGGCCTCGGCAAACTCTTCCAGAGCTTGCGGATTTACCGGGCCGAGGGCTTCGATTTTCCGACGCACCTCGATGTAACGCGCTTCCAGGTCGGCCAGAACATCATCAGTGAAGTCACGGTCGGCCGCCTGAGTCGTCGCCTGAAGCTCGCTAAGACTTGTGTCGAGTTCCTGCCGGCAAGTCTGTTCCAGATGACTGAGATTAGTCTCTGCTTGGGCCAGAGTTACTTGCAGCGTTGACCGGGTTTCTTGTCCTGCGTATGCGGATTGGCGCAAGGACTTGAGTTGTTCGTCTGAAGCTTGAAGTTTGCCACGGAGTCCCGATTCTCGCGCGACGAGAGCGGAGGCCTGTTCTTCCAGCACAGCTCGATCATGGCCGAGTTGTTCCAGCACCGCCATCAACTCTTCATTGCTTGCCCGGTACTCGGCGCTCTCGGTCCTTAGCTTCTGGGCTTGAGTCTCTAGGTGCGTGCGACGATCGTCTAATTCACGCAGACGAGCCTCTGATCTGTCGCGACTTGCCATTAGCGAACGGCCCCTTTCTTCGACGCCAGCAAGCTCTGCCCGAAGTGCACTGTGGGCTTCGTTTGCCCGTGCTACATGCGCCTGCCAGGTTGATAGCTGGTCACGTGCCTGCTCAAGCGCGGTCTCTTTTTCATTTCGATTCGCTTCGACTTGACCTAATAGTTGCCGGTCATGATTGACGGATTCTTCCAGGCGAACGCGGTCGCGACCAAGGCGCTCAAGCTCAAGCCGGGCGTGCGACAGGCGACCTTGAACTCGCTGAAACTCTTCGGCCAGCTTGCGACTTTCGTGATCAAGGGCAAGTACGTCCTTCTCCTGGACCTGCAACCTCGATCGGAGCACTTCAAGATGTTCGCTGAGTTGCGTAATGCTGCCTTCAAGATCGGTGAGCTGCTTCTGAACGGTGCTGAGTTCGCCTTGTTTGACTACTTCGAGCTGAGATAATTCGCGAAGTTCGCGTTTCAGGGCCAGTGGGCCAGCGCCGCTCTTTTTGCCTCCCGCGATTGCAGATCCATGAAAGCTAACCCCTTCGGGAGAGAGAAACCAGCAATGTGGATATTGAGCTGATAATTCGAGCGCTGTTGACCGATCGTGCGCAAGATAGCTGTTGGCGATGCGGGACAGCAGTGCGCCCGGCATTTGCGACAGACCGTTACTAAATCGAAGAACGTCCGTGAGGTCGCGTAGCTTGTGGTTGCTCGATTCTGGCCGAGGAGGGTCGTTAGCTGGGCGCTGAGGGTTCGGAACAGACTCAACAACGAACGTCGCTCGCCCGTTCAGCTCGCCTCGCATCAGCTCGATTCCACGTTCGGCTTGCTCGACGTTGTGGACGACAACGTATTCAAGTTCGTCGTGCAGGAACTCTTCAGTAATCTTTTCGAACTCGGGATCAACTTCGAGAAAGTCGGCCAGAACGCCCGAGGGTTTAAAGCCGGTGGTTTTGCCGCGCTCGACCGCGGTGAAGAGTCTCTTCACTGCGTCAGTTGTGTAACTGTGGTGCTGGATGACTTCGTCCAGCGATTCGCGGCGGGCCCTTACGCGCGAGTATTCGGTTTTTGCACGGTCAACTGACTGCCGAGCGCCGCCCAGCATTGTGCGTTGCTGCCCGAGTTGCTGCTCAACTTCCTTCTTTTGATCGCCGACTGAAATCAGTTCGGTTTGGCGTGCCCCGAGCCGATCCGAAATCTGTTTCTTCGTACCTTGAATGCGCTCAAGGTCGGCGAGCGATTGTTGCTCTTCTGCCTTGGCGCGGGCTGTTTCACGATCAGCAGAGCCTAGCTGCGTTTCGACTTGAGTAATTCGATTTTTGAGGGACGAGGACTCGCCCAGGAGTCTTAATACGGCTTGGCGAAAGAGTTCAAGGCCGCGTTCCTGTTCGGAGAGAATCGCCTGGGATTCGGATCTTTCAGAAGCTTTCTTCTCTAAACGCTCGCGGGCACCAGCAACTCGCAGTTCCATCTCAGCCGTCAATGACTCTACACCCGCCAGTTCGGCCGCAGCCTCTTCGCGCCGCCCTGCGATGTCGGTGATTTCTCGTTCGCCTGAGATCAAGCGTACCCCGATCTGCTCGATCTGTTTGGCCTGATGTTCAACGCGGCCGCGTGCTCGTTCAGCTTCGACCTGCAACGCGGACAGCTGGTTGCGGGTTTCAGTCAGCTGCTGCTCGACCATCTGTAGCGTCGCGTAGAGCGTCGCCTGTTGACCTTCGTGCGCCGCGATAGCCGCTTGCATAGCTTGGAGCTGGCCGATAACCAAATTGAGTTCGATCGTGGTTCGGTTCAGCAATTCATTCAGCGTTCTATGCTTGCCGGCGAGCACCTGGCGCAGGTACCCCGTCGCTTCGCCGCGTAATTCGTCATAGCGCTTTGTCTTCGCTGCTTGCCGCTTCAATGAATTGGCCTGGCGAGTGACCTCCTCGAGAATGTCAAAGACTCGCGAAAGGTTCTGTTTGGCACTTTCCAGTTTGGCTTCAGCCAAGCGCTTTCGGGTTTTAAACTTCGCGATGCCGGCGGCTTCTTCAATCACGTTGCGGCGATCCTGGGGCCTGTTACTCAGGATCTGACCAATGCGACCCTGCTCGATAATCGCGTAGCTCTCGGGACCCAGCCCCGTACCCAGGAAAAGATCCTGAATGTCACGAAGCCGAGCGGCTTTGCCGTTGATCAGATACTCGCTATCGCCGTTGCGATAGAGCCGACGAGTGATGGTGATTTCTCCAATAGGTTCTGCTTTCTTCTGGGCATCGGTTTTGATCGGACCATTTCCGTTTCCGTTGCCATTTACATTGGGAGCGGCCCCTGTGTTGGCGACATCGGCTGACTCCTCTGGTGTAGAGACGACCTCGGGAGTAGCCTCGATTGCATCGATAAGGATGCGCTCGTCAGGTACCAGCGTCATTGTGACGGATGCCATGCTCAGCGGCTTGCGATCGCGAGTGCCGGCAAAGATTACATCCTCCATTCGGGCGCCGCGGAGGGTTTTGGCAGACTGTTCGCCCAAGACCCAGCTGATAGCGTCTGAGAGGTTCGATTTTCCGCAACCATTCGGGCCGACGACAGCAGCGATGCCATGGCCACTAAATTTCATTTCCGTCCGGTCGTAGAACGATTTGAACCCTTGAATCTCGACGCGCTTCAGTTTAAGCAAAGAGGAACCCTTCTCTTAACGATACTCTCGGGGGTGCTTCTATGGTAGCGGAGGTAGATTGTGCTGTAAAGGATTCTCGGGGCTATTAGTGGGAGTGCGTGAGCTAGGCCTACTACATCTGGGGGATAGCTTGCATCGGTGCTGCGAACAAATTGAAGATTGCGGATAGCTAGATAGATAGCTATAATGACGGTATGAGCTGGACTGTGAGTGAAGCGAAGAATAAATTGCCGGAGCTAATCAAGCAAGCAGAGGCAGGTGGGCGAGTCACGATTACCAAACGGGGTATTCCTGTGGTGGAGATTATAAAGAAGCAAGACGATCAGCCCCGAAAGCGGATCTTCGGAGGTTTGGGAGACAAAGTTATTGTCCTGGATCCGAACTGGGGCCGCCCTCAAAACGACATCGACGCATGGCTCGCCGGTGATGTTTAGTTGCGCGTTCTGCTTGACACGCAAATTCTGATCATCGTCGCGCGCCAGGGCGGAATTGCTTGTCTGCCAAAACCTGTTCGGGCCGTGCTTGAAGATGTCGACAACGAGTTAATGTTAAGCGCTGCCTCAGCGATGGAAATTGTCATCAAGCATGCTCACAAGAAGCTTGACTTCAACCAGGAAGACCTGGAGCTTGTGTGTGCCCAAGTCGGTATCGAGATGGTACCGCTGCAGAAACGCCACGCAGTTGCGCTTTATAGGTTACCGATGCACCACAAAGATCCGTTTGACAGGATGATTATCGCTACCGCGATCGTAGAGGACATTCCAGTTATTACGGGTGATCGCGAGTTCCCAAAGTACAACGGCCTGAAAGTGATTTGGTGAGAGGCAGCTTACCAATCGAATAGCTATGCCATACGCCGCAAACCGAGGCGTCAATCTCTACTGGGAAGAGCACGGATCGGGTGAGCCGATTCTTCTCGTCATGGGCTTGAGCTTCACCAAGGAAATGTGGTTTCGTCTGATGCCGGCCCTGGTACCCGGGCACCGTGTTGTAGTCTTTGACAATCGTGGTATGGGCCGCAGTGATGCTCCAGGGGGACCGTATTCAATCCGGCAGATGGCTCTGGACACCATGGCTGTGATGGATGCCGCCAAGATGCCAAGAGCGCACGTGGTTGGCGCGTCGATGGGCGGCATGATCGCCCAAGAGCTGACGATCCGGCATCCCGAACGCGTGATTAGCCTAATGTTGGGCTGCACAACTTATGGCGGGTTTTTCTCGCGCTGGCCTGATTTTCGTCATCGGCCCAAGGGCGTGAAGTGGACTGAGTCGGATAATGCTGCTCGCGAGCGTGCCATCATCCCTTTGCTGTACGCAGACACCACGCCGATTGAGCGCATCGAAGAAGACTTAGAGATTCGCGCCCGCTGTCGTTGGACTCGGCGCGGTTTTTTGGGCCAGTTCTTCGCCATCCTGTTCTGGAATTCCTATCGCCGCTTACATCGCATCAGAGTTCCAACACTCGTTGTTCATGGCGAGCAGGATCGGCTAATCCCGGTGCAAAACGGCCGTATCGTCGCAAGGCGGATTAGAGGTGCTCGATTCATACCCTTGCCGAATGCAGGGCACATGATGATCACGGACCAGCCGGAATCTTGCATTGAAGCGATGAAAGGGTTTTTGGAAGAGCAGGTCGCAGCTTATCGTAACGCTTGACTTAGCTATTTCATTTATCTGGTTAAGCTAGAGGGCATGCGTCTTTTTGCTCTGCTCGCGTTGTCACCTGTGCTTGTTCCTCTTCAGGCCGCACCGGATTGGGTTGCAAAGAGCAACGAGAACGCAAAGCTTCTTCTATCTATAACCGCTCGGTATTCGCCTGAGGGCGCGGGGCGTATGGGTCTGATCGGCTTGGACGAGCTGATTTCTCAACCAACGCCTGAGCGGCCCGTACGGATGCGCAAGGATTATGCGGATGCCAAGACCGAACTGCAGGCGCGGCTGGCCAAGGAATCTGATCCGCTAGTCAAGCAAGATCTGGAGATCCTGATTGGCGCAGCAGACCGTTACATCAGGTCCTCGGAAGCAGAAGAACGCCTTGTCCTGCCCTACGCGAACCCGGCGCGGACGGCGTTTTCGGGTTTGAGAGCGCTCCTGGATGATCAAGTTGCCGGTTCACGAAGGCCAGCCGCAGTGGTCCGATTGCGGCGGTACGTGGGCGACGACACCGGTTATGCTCAACCCTATACGCGGTTGGTCGAACGCTTGTATCAAGAAAAGCTGGCGAATAAAGGGCTGCAACAACCAACGCGAACCGAAGTAGAAAAGGACCTGGCCGATACCGGGCAATATGTGACAGGCATCCGACTGCTGGTTGAAAAATACAAGCTACACGGGTATGAGCAAGAGCTTGCGAAGCTCCGAACGCAGTTGGCGGCCCACGATGAATGGGTGCGCAAGAGGGTTCTGCCTTCAGCGACGACCGACTTTCAATTGCCTCCGGCTCTTTATGCGGTCCAGCTCGAAAACTACGGCGTCGACTACACGCCCGATGAGTTGATCAGTATAGGCCACGAAGGCTTTTCCAACATACAATCCCAGATGCAGATCTTGGCGGTCAAAGTGGCTGAGGCTCAGCATCTGCAATCGACCGATTACCGTGATGTCATACGCGATCTCAAGAAAGAACAGCTGACGGGCGACGCAATCCTGCCGCACTATCAAAAGCGGCTGGCGGAGATTGAAGAAATTCTTCGGCAGCAGCATCTGGTAACCCTGCCCGAACGTGCAGCAATCATTCGGTTGGCGACAGCTGCCGAAACCGTGCAGCAGCCCGCACCCCACATGGTTCCGCCCCCATTCTTAAATAACAAAGGCGAACGCGGTCAGTTTGTTCTCCCGATGGGCACTGGAGGCTCAGGCGGCAAACAACTCAAGTACGACGACTTTACGTTTGCGGCGGCTTCGTGGACGCTGACCGCACATGAAGTTCGTCCCGGGCACGAGTTGCAGTTCGACGCCATGGTGGAAAAGGGCATATCGCTCGCGCTAGCCATCTTAGCATTTAACAGTACCAACGCCGAAGGATGGGGATTATATTCGGAGTGGTTCATGCTTCCCTATATGTCCGACGAAGGGAAGCTCTGTTCATTGCAGGCTCGACTGATGCGGGCGGCTCGCGAGTTTATCGATCCCGAACTACAGCAAGGCAAGATCACTCCCGCGCGGGCCATGGAGATCTTGCAAAAAGATGTCGTGCTGTCAGAGGCGCTGGCGACGGAAGAAGTGGATCGTTACACATTCCGCGCCCCGGGACAGGCTGTGTCCTATTACGACGGCTACACTCGGCTGCTACAGCTTCGAGCTGATGTCGAAAAGCAGTTAGGGCGAAGGTTCAACGTCCAGCAATTCCATGACTTCATTCTTTCTCAAGGACTGTTGCCACCCACGCTGATGCGTAAAGCAGTAATGACTGACTTTGTCGCCGGGGCTCAAAACAAATCGTAGTGACACAATAGCTCTGGCCCATCCTCGCAATCAAAATGCCGGTGAATTCAGCTCTTCTTAAAAGTACTGTCGTTGCAGGTCTCGGAGGTTTGTTATTCGGGTTCGATACTGCCGTGATTGCCGGAGCAACATCCGCATTAACGGATCAGTTCCATTTATCGAGCACGCTTCTAGGTATAACAGTCTCGTCGGCGTTGTGGGGCACAACTATCGGAGCGATTTTCGCCGGCATACCAGGCGATCGTTACGGCCGCCGAGATAGCCTGCGGGTTCTTGCCGTCCTGTACCTCGTCTCGTCGCTGGGTTGTGCGCTGGCCTGGGACTGGTATTCACTCATCTTCTTCCGCATCATAGAAGGGCTTGCAATTGGAGGCTCGTCGGTGCTGGGGCCGATGTACATTGCAGAGATCGCGCCAGCGCGTCTGCGAGGTCGGCTAGTAGGCTTCTTCCAGTTCAACGTCGTGTTCGGGATCCTGTTGGCGTATCTGTCTAATTACTTGATCGGCCTACTTGGCTTGGGCCCGACGGAGTGGCGCTGGAAATTGGGTGTTGCTGCCGCGCCTGCCTTGTTCTTCATGATCATGCTGATCGGCATTCCGCGAAGTCCGCGCTGGCTGGTCAGCAAAGGCCGTGTAGACGAGGCCCGACAGACTCTGCGAGCTGTGGGCGAAGACGATTATGAGACGGAGCTACAGAATATAGTAACGTCGGTTCAGGCGGACCAGGCACTTGGAAACGAACCTCTGTTCTCGATGAAGTACAAGCTGCCGATCTTCCTTGCGATTAGCATCGGCATGTTCAACCAGCTGTCCGGGATTAATGCCATTCTCTACTATTTGAATGATATTTTCGCGCGAGCCGGTTTCAGTAAAGTCTCAGGTGACCTGCAATCGGTTGCCGTTGGCGGAACAAATCTGCTGTTTACGATGCTGGCCATGTCAATCATTGATAAAGTCGGACGCAAGACACTATTGCTGATCGGTTCTGTTGGGACTGCTGTATGTCTGGCGGGCGTGGCTTATATTTTCCTGTCTAAAGAACACGGCGATTTGCTGGTTTGGCTTCTGATTGGATACATTGCTTTCTTTGGTTTTTCGCAAGGCGCGGTTATCTGGGTGTATATCAGCGAAGTGTTCCCGAACGCGGTGCGCGCCAAGGGACAAAGCCTGGGCAGCTCATCCCACTGGATCATGAATGCGTTGATCGCCGCTGTTTTCCCCTTGATGGCGGCTAGATCGGGCGGTTTTCCTTTCGTGTTTTTCACCGCCATGATGGTACTGCAATTCTTTGTTGTGCTCTTTATCTATCCCGAAACGAAGGGCGTCACACTTGAACAAATGCAGACGCGAATGATTTCGCATTGACTCAAGTTAGAACCAAGCTCTTTTATAAAGGATGTGTTTTATGAAGATCCGTTCGATCCTAGTTGGTCTGGCGTTGGCACTGCCAGCGGTTCCGCAAAGTGCCTCGAGCAGTTCCGACCAGCAGTGGTGGAAGAACGCCGTCATTTACGAGATCTATCCGCGCAGTTTTGGCGACACCAACGGAGACGGGATCGGCGATCTAAAGGGCGTGACGCAGCACCTGGATTATCTGAAAGATTTGGGTATTGACGGCATCTGGCTGACTCCGTTCTACCCGTCGCCTCAAGTCGATTTCGGCTACGACATTGCAGACTACTCGGCTATCGATCCGCAGTACGGCACGATGGCGGACTTCGATGAGTTGGTCGCGGAAGCGAAGAAGCGCGGCATCCGGATTATCGGCGATCTGGTCTTGAATCATACATCTGATCAACACCCTTGGTTCATCGCGTCGAAGTCATCGCGCACCAACTCTAAAGCCGATTGGTATGTATGGAACAACGGCAAAGGGAATCGACAACCGCCCAATAACTGGCAATCAATATTCGGCCATTCGGCCTGGCAGTGGACGCCTTCACGCAACCAATTTTATTACCACGCGTTCTACAAGGAACAGCCTGACCTGAACTGGGACAACGCGGACATGAAGGCAGCTATCTACGATATGATTCGCTTCTGGATGAAGAAAGGCGTGGCTGGTTTTCGGCTGGACGCGATCACGCACTTATATGAGGATGTTGATCTTCATGAGAATACTCTGATGCCGGGCTTCGACCCTTACGGTGAGCGCAACGCAGACCAGAAGTACACAGATGCTTTGCCCAAAGTGCACGAAGCCTTACGTGAACTGCGGAAAGTAGCGGATGAGGTCCCGGGCACTGTGCTGATAGGCGAGACTTACACGCCGACCATCAACGATCTAGCGGTGATGTACGGCAAGAGTAACGACGAACTCCAGTTGCCAATGGACACGCAGCTTGGCTTCTTGAACAAGCGCTCCGTTCCCGAACTTCGCAAGAAGCTGAACGAAGCCGAGACGGGCCTGAACGGCAACTTACCCATGCTGGTTTTCAGCAATCACGATAATGTTCGAGATTGGGATCGCTATGCGGACGGGGCCCACAACGGGCAGATTGCTCGGTTGATCGCCACGTTGTTGTTGACGCCGAAGGCAACCACGCTGATGTACTACGGCGAAGAATTGGGGATGGTTACGAACACGCCGAAGCGTAAAGAAGATGTCAAGGATCCGATCGGCAGGATTGGCTGGCCGAAAGAGAAGGGTCGAGACGGTGAACGCACCCCGATGCAGTGGAACGGTGATACCGATGCTGGCTTCTCGACTGCCAAGAAAACGTGGCTGCCGATTCCAAACAACTACCGAACTGTGAATGTCGCCACCGAGAGCAAGGACCCAAATTCACTATTGAATTTCTGGAAAGCTTTGATTCACTTGCGCAAAGAGAATACTCTCCTGCGTGACGGCAGCTTTGAACTGATCGACGCGCAAAATCCAAATGTTTTGTCCTATCTTCGTAAGGGACGAAATGGAGACGCCGTGATCGTGTCGCTGAACTTTACTTCTTCATCGCAAACTGTCGACTTGCCGACCAAAGACCATGGGCTAAAGAGTACGACAGCCAAAGTGCTGTTGAGCTCAGGATTCAAACCCGGTACTTCGCAGGACGTCCGATCGCTGCAGTTGCCCGCTTTTGCTTATTATATCGGGCAAGTTGACTAGCATTAGGTTACGTTTTCGGAAAAGGCTCCTTCTTAACAATGCCTGCGCCCTCCTTGATCGTGACTAGCTGGTTCACGTCAAGCTTGGGAAACTTTTCGTGTTGTCCGGTGGGCCAGCGGATATCGATATCGACTTTCTTCGCCGCGCCCAAGCCGAAGTGCAATCGAAGATCGTTAACAGACATGAAGCTGGCTTGACTCTGAACCTCTTGGGCTTGGAGCTTCCCGTCGTAGGTGATGGTAGCCCGTGCGCCGATCGCCGTCCGATTCGAGGTTGTTCCGACCAGTTTCAGCTTCAGCCAGTGACCACCACTGGTGACGTCATTGCGAAGCAGCGACGGCGGCTCATTCAGATTTACAATCGCGACATCCATGTCGCCATCGTTATCGAAATCGCCAAAGGCGCAACCTCGGCTCGCATGCGGAGTGGCTACGCCTGGCCCGGCTTTTTCAATTAGCTCCTCAAACTTACCTGCGCCCAAGTTACGGAATACAATCCGTGGTGTCTTAAAAGGATAATCGGGCAGAGTTTTTTCAACTTCGGGATACACACTGCCTGTCACGAGAAATAAGTCCGGTTGTCCATCGTTGTCAAGGTCAACAATGCCGGTTCCCCAGCCGATATAGCGCGTTTCGACACCGATACCTGCGCGAATGGTCATGTCCTCAAAATTGCCCTTGCCGTCATTCTTATAAAGGATGTCGGAGTCGTCGGAAAAGTGCGTTTTGAAAACGTCCAGGTTGCCGTCCAGATTGTAATCGCCGACGCCAACGCCCATGCCGGCCTGCTCCATTCCGTCCTCATTGAGTGCTATACCGCTCTCAAGCCCGATCTCGGTAAAAGTTCCGTTCTTGTTGTTGCGGAACATGAAGCTGGGAGTTGAGTCGCAGGCTACGAAGATATCGGGCCAGCCAGAGTTTCGAAAATCGGCTGCTACGGCCGTAAAACAGTAACTGCCACTTGCTTTGGAAACGCCCGATTTATCGCTGATGTCGGTAAAGGTCCCGTCGCCGTTGTTCCTATATAAGTAAACCCGTCCAGGCGGCAAACCGCGAGGTCCACAATTGGTCGGAACGCCTTTCCAGTTACAGTTCGCATTCTGGCCAGGCTTGGGAACCTTCTTCGGGTCAAAGTCCACATAGGTCGTCACCATTAGGTCCAATTGGCCGTTGCGATCAATATCAACAAAGGTGCAGCCTGAGGACCATCGGCGTTTGGGATGCAATAGGCCAGCCTCTTTGGTTACATCGGTAAAGGTTCCGTCACCGTTGTTCCGATAGAGCACGTTCTGGCCCCAATAGGTGACAAACAGGTCGTCTAGACCATCATTGTTGTAATCGCCCACGCAAACGCCGACTGCCCAGCCTGTTCGCTGCAATCCAGCCCTCGCCGTCACATCTGTGAATGTGCCGTCGCGGTTATTTTTATACAGCCGATTGGTTGCAAGTTCGGGGTCGCCCGCCAACTTCGTCCCGCAGAGAACGAACAAATCGAGCCATCCATCTTGGTCGAAGTCGATCGCCGCAATCCCGCAACCGACTGTCTCAATGATGTAGTCCTTGGTTTCCGGCTCGCCGTAAATAACTGGGGCATTCAGCCCAGCTTGCCGACCGATATCAATCAGTTTCGAGTTGAACGGCAGGTCTGAAGGTTTCCCCCGTGGGGTTGGGTGAACAGATCGCGTCGAAACGCCTTGGGCCAAAGCGGAAGCCGCAGGGGCCAAAAAGAGACCTAGATAATCACGTCTGCTGAACAAATTGCAGTATATCGAGTGCTCAAAGACGAGTAAGCTGTCCAACACCTTTCGGTGTGCATACGCCCGCTGTAAACCTCCATCACGCTATCTGACGCCCACTCTTGCAAGCCGGTGACAAATTTTGAAAAAGAATTATGTTCCATCGATTCTATAGCTTGCGTTCGGAAAACTTTATAGCAGAATCTCGCGCGCCTGTAAGTTCATAGGCGTACAGGATGACTGCCGAAGAGGAGCTCACAACGCTAGACGAGAGTCTGGTGAACGACTGGCTCTTTCGGCCCTTGTTTTCGCAAAATCTTTTTCAAGGTACAACAACGCGGTTCAAAGGCTTTTCCGGTCCAGTCGGATCCGGGAAGAGCGCGGCACTTTGTTTTGAGGCGGTTCGGCAAGCATTCATCAATTTTGGATTACAGGGATTGGTGGCGGCTCCGACCTACGGCATGCTCCGCGACGCAACCCTGGTCGCTCTGATGCGATTGCTGGACGAAGTTGATTTGGACTTCGACTTTCACAAGTCAAATGCGGAAGTAACATTTCGTGAACTGGGCGGCAGCTCGATCCTAATGCGATCGCTGGATGAACCGGAGCGGCTGCGTGGGACTAACCTTGCGTGGTTTGGTGTGGATGAGATGTCGTACACGCGCGAGGAAGCATGGGTTCGATTGGAGGCTCGATTACGTGAGCCGAGAGCTCGTAGGCTAACGGGTTTTGGTGTTTGGACACCACAGGGTCACGATTGGCTTTATCGCCGATTTATTAATAAGCCGGTCAGCGGTTACGGATGTGTACAGGCCCGGCCATTTGAGAACAGTTACTTACTTGACAAGACACCGGATTACTACTCGAGGCTTGAAAGCAGCTACGATCCTAAGTTCTATCAGCAAGAAGTGCTGGGAGCGTATGTTAACAGCCGGGCTGACCGGGTTTATTACTGCTTCAACCCAGGTGTGCATTCAACTAAACAGCAATATGATTCTTCGCGGCCGTTGTTGTGGGCGTTGGACTTTAACGTTTCGCCGATGACTTCGGTGATTGTTCAAAGATTCGGAGAGCGCTACGCAGTCATAGACGAGATTGTGCTGGAGAGGGCCACGACGGAGGAGGCCTGTATGGAGTTCGAGAACAGATATGGGCGACATCTGGCGGGTGTGGAAGTTTTTGGAGACGCAAGCGGCAAGAACATGCACACCACAGGCTTGACTGATTACGTTACATTGCAAAACCACTTACACCGGTCCGGTATTCGCGCAGTGAAGGTGAGAGTTCCGGCGGCCAACCCTCCGGTGTTGAGTAGGGTGCAGCGGGTAAACGCATTGTTCACAAACGCCCAAGGTGAAGTGCAACTCGAAATCAGTTCCAAATGCAAGGAGCTTATCCAAGACTTAGAAGAGGTTCTGTTTAAACCTGATAGCGGCGTCATTGATAAGGCGAGAGATCCAAAGAGGACGCATGCTTCAGATGCGCTCGGTTACATGGTATGGGAACTGTTCGGAACGAAAACAACTGTCGGTGAAATAAACCGGCCACTGTTCTAAGAAGGCGCTGTGAACATGAATATCTTAGATATCGATCGAGAACATGCGGACTACAGATCGCTTCAGAGAATGTGGCGAATGTACCGAGATCTATATGCGGGTGGGTACGAGTTTAAACACCGGGCGGGTGATTACCTGCTGCGTCGACAGAGGGAACCGCTGGACGTGTATGCCGAACGGCTGCACAGGGTTTTTTACGAAAACTATGTCGGTTCGATTATTGACTGGTATGGGGCAACGCTTTTTCGCCGAGCGCCGAGTCTCAACTTCGAAGAAGGTCGGGACTTAGGCCGGGCATTCCTAGCAGACCTGGCCAGCGATTGTGACCTGCACGGGAGCACGCTGTCGCACTTCTTCAAGGGTTGCCTAACAGATAGCTTGATAACAGGGAAGAGCCACGTATTGGTCGACTTTCCGCGAGTGGCCAAGACACCTGCGAACCGAGCTGAGGAAGATGCAACGGGAGTGTCGAGGGCTTACTTAACTCGATACTCTGCTGAAGACCTGATTAATTGGTGCTTAGACGAGCGCGGGGAATACGAGTGGGTCATTCTGCGCCAGACAGTAGTTCGTCAGCCTGACCCAGGGTCTGCAATAACCATTACTGAGACGTACTGGTATTACTTCGACAAGCAAGTCTATCGAACTTATAAACGAGTCGAGTGTGACGGACAACCGGAGGAAATCCGGTTCGTATCGGAAGGCTTTCATGCACTGGTGAAGATGCACAAGGTGCCGCTTTTCACCTTGGCTCTCAGTGACGGCTTGTGGCTGATGAACAAGGCGGCTTTATTGCAGTTGGAACACTTCAACAAGTCGAATGCTCTTGGATGGGCGATCACGATGGGATTGTTTGCTATGCCCGTCATCTATTCCGATCGCGACTGGAACCAAATTGTTGGCGAAAGCTACTACATTCAATTGGGTCCACAAGACAAGTTCGGCTGGACAGAGCCCGAAGGTAAGGTCTACCAAATTGCGACAAATAACTTAGAACGACTCAAAGAGGAAATTTATCGTGTCTGCTATCTCTCTCAAGCTTCGGGCGAGGCAGTCGGTGGGCACGGTCTGTCGGCGGCCGCTAAACAACTTGATTTCACGATCACGCAAGAAGTGCTGCGCTCCTACGGCGAAACAGTAAAGGACACCATTCGGAAAGTGCTAGGTGCAATTAGCGATGCCCGACAGGATGAAGTCGTTCTCACTGTGTCGGGGCTAGACGAACTTGATATCGGAGACTTTGGGACTGAAATTCAGGAAGCAACGGCTCTGTTGGCTTTGGATATTACATCGCCAACGCTGAAGCGCCAGATTTTTCAAAAGTTAGCGTTCAAGTATCTGAGCGATATCCGGCAGGACACAAAGGACCAGATTGCACGCGAAATCGAGAGTCAACTGAGTAACTAAAAACAGGAGAGATATGTCAGAGGAATCGTCGTTGGAACAAGAGAAGCCAAGCACTCTAGATGTACGAAACGTCGTACGGCAGGCAATTGAAGAGTTTGTACAGAACGAGCAGCGGAAGGCTGAGCCGGTATACAAGGCCGAGTTACAAGATGAGAAGCGTCGTCGTGAAAGCCTGGAAGCAAGAGTGAACCAGTTGGTTGAGGAAAATCGGCAGGCGCGGGCGGTTGCTGAAGAAGCTGATCGGAGTATACAGATTCGAAGCGAACTGCAGAAGCTCGGGGTAGCGAAAGTGGACCTCGCTTTTAGAGCGGTAAAGGACGACATCACGCGGGGCGAGGACGGCCGCCTGGTTGGGCGAGGCTCTGATAGTAAGTCTCTAAGTGAGTTTCTCAGTGGCTTTGTTCAAGAGAATCCGGAGTTGCTGCCAGCTCGGATCGCAGGTGGTAGCGGAGTGCAGGGTGGCTCACGCCACAGCTCGCCGAACTCGGGTGCAGGTATCGATCTTGACCAGATCAAGCCAGGAATGAAGAAAGAAGATCTGGAACGAGTGCGTCAGGAGATCGCGCGTCTGGCGTCGCAGTCCCTGCGAGGAAATTAGCGGACGAGAAGAGCTTCAGTGCCAGCAGGTTTGTGCGCGGCTCTTCATTTCGCAAGATCTGAGTCTCGAGCAGGACCGATTGCCTTGGCGATTGTGCCTGTAACCCGAGTCCTCACGGCAACCACTGCCGCAACAAATTCAGGAGAAAAATGTCGACAATTACTTCAACCAATTTGGCAAGTGCGATCGTCAAGTTCGTCGCTGCCGAAGCGTTGCCTGCTTTGATGGGCAACTTAGTGATGGGAAACCTAGTCAACCGCGATTACGAGCCGGTCTTAGCGCATGCGGGCGACACAGTAAATGTGCCAATTCCACCGGTGATGATGGCCAACAATCTGTCAGAGGGAACCAGTGTCATTCCACAGGCTCCTCAGCTTGGGAACGCACAGATTCAACTAACAACACACTTAGAGTCTACTTTTCAGCTGCCTGATGTTACAAAGGCAATGGCGTTTCCTGGACTGATGAAGGCGTATATGCAACCCGCCGTGATCGCCATCGCTGAAAAGATCGAGAAAGACCTTCTTAGCAAAGCAAGTTCCAGCTCGTTTACTCAAACGGTGGGGACTCCTGGTGGAGGTATTACCGAGACGACGATAGACCAAGCGGAAACAACGCTTTTCAACGCTAAGGTTCCAGCATCGGCACCGAAGCACCTGATTGTCGATCCAACCACTTACTCCGCCATCCGCCAAATCCCAAGGTTTAGTGAATACCAGACTGCGGGCGAGGCCGGTCTAAATAGTCTAATTAACGGAAATGTTGGGAAGATGAAAGACTTCTACATTTTCAGGTCCCAGTTTGTGAGTCCGAACAGTCCGACCGGTATGGACAACTTTGCGTTTAGCAGAGATGCATTAGGTTTGGTAATCAGACGGCTACCGCAGCCTTTGCCCGGGACTGGCGCAATTGCAGAGTACGCCGAGATGGGTAATTTCGGTATTCGCGTGGTGATGAGCTACCAACCGAACATCTTAGCGCAGCAATTTACAGTGGACGTCCTGTACGGGATCGGTGTATTACGCCCGCAGTTCGGAGTCATTGTATATAGCTAGACGTCGTTGCATTGAGGACTGGTATGAACCAGTCCTCAGTATCCAAAGGAGACTTAGATGGACTTGAAAACTTACTTTCAGAAGTTACGAGAGACAGAAAGAAGCATTTCTGAAGAGTATCCGATAGTGATCTCTCTAGAGACGCCCGAGGGTGGCAAAGCGGGCGTAAGCCGAAGCGTAAGCCGGGAGAATGCGGCGAAGTTGCTAGTAGACGGGCGAGCCGTACTAGCAAGCGAGGAAGAAGCAGAGGTGTATCGCCAGGATGTGAAGCGCCGATTACAGGCGATCCAGGAAGGCGAAGCAGCGAAACGGGTGCAAATCTCAATCGTTTCAAATCCGGAGTTACAGGCACAGTTGGCCTGCAAGAAGCAGAACTCGCCGGTGAACGCGAAGTAGAGGGACGTATGGCGCTGTTCACTGATGCAGGTACGGTCACGCTTGAAGAGTTGCTAGTGTACGAAGCATCGCTTGTAGATGTCGCATCGTCGCACAACATCAACGTAGAAACCAAGATCAACACAGCAATCGGAATTGTAGGCGACAAGATCCTGCTTTGGCTACTTCGAGATTGCACTTCTGATCCGCAGTGGTTGAGTCGCCGCCAACTGGGGTTGACAACTGTAGTTGTCACTCCATCTCTGATGCGTTGGCTGTGTTTCGAAGCTTTGGCTCGGTTCTTTGGCGAAGCGTACAACGTCCAGCTAAACACCAGATTTCAAGGCAAGATGACGGAGTATCAGCAGCAGGCGAAAGATGCAGCCTTGATGTATCGAGCGGCGGGCATCGGTCTCGTAATGAGTCCGCTACCGCGCCCACTTGCTCCGAATGTTTCTGTCGTCAACGGGGATTATCCCGCGCAACTCCTCTTCATACAAACGGCATGGGTAGACGCAACAGGCCGAGAAAGTGCACTGAGTCCAGTTGCGGCCGTGGCTCTGAAAGACCTAAATACTTTTAGCGTTCAGATGGCGGATTCACTGTCTGTAACTCCGGGAACGGCAGTGGGCTGGAACGTATACGTTAGTTCGGGTGAGACAAACCCTTCTCGCCAGAACGCGACACCGTTGGCCATTGGTACTGCCTGGCCGGCTCCGGACTTAGGCCTGGAGGACGGCGTTCCGCCGACAGATGGCCAGCTAGCTGATGTCTATGTGGTCGATCCGCAGAGGATTCAAAGGGGATAGTCATGATTCCGCTTTCAACTTTAGCGACACAGAAGTTTTCAGCATTATTACTTCAGTCGAATGGACTGCAGAGTGCTTTGGCCGGGTTGGAGACGGAAGCGAAGATCTCACTGCCGCCTATCGCAACCGCGCAAATCGTGGTAAGCAGTGCGGCACAAGACATAGCGGATAAAAACGTTCAGCTTACATATCCGCGAATATCGCTCTATAGCGAAAAGATCAAAAACCTACAAACAGAGAAGTTCAGGACATTCTCGGGCACGGTGTCAGTGGTTGCTGAGGTCTGGTCGAGCGCAAATCTTGTTCAGCAAAACGACCTTTGGCTGCAGTATTACGTTGAAGCAGTAACAAGTCTGTTGCGACAACGTATAGGCGACTGGGGAGATGGCCTGTTCTTTTCCGGGATGTACGAGGTCCAGTTTCAGCCATCCAAAGCTGGGGGATTCGGCTTTGTGCAGTCGGCAAAAGTAAGTTGCAATTTTAACGTGAGCCGAAATTAGAGGAGAAAGATAGTGGCGAATTACATATCGTCGAGAGCGAATCGATTCTATGTCGCAACAGAAGCGACTTACGGAACCGCGGCCCCGATTACTGCAACAAACCGGTTCCCGGCTGTAGAGCTTGGGGCCCAACAAGTAGTGGAGCGGGCGCAACGACATGACAAGACGGGGACCCGAACCTTCTTGGGCACTTCGAAACTAGCCCGAAGACATACCGCCTTTGAGGTGAAGACGTATCTAACCTCGTGGGCCGGCAGCGGCGAACCTGCTTACGGTCCCCTCTTTTACGGGGCACTTGGTGCACCGGCTCAGATTAGCGGAGCACTCACGGTAGCTAACGTCTTAAGTCCGACACAGTTTCAAACTACAGTTGCCCACGGACTGTCAGTCAGTTCTGCCGTGAGCTATTCCAATGAGATTCGGTTTGTCACGTCTGTGCTTGACACGATGACGGTTGCAATCAACGCTCCCTTTCAGTCGAGCTTAGCAATCGGAGTTGTTACTCCACCAACCGTGACCTATCGGTTAGCCACAGCGCTACCAAGCCTCACTTTGTACGATTACTGGGATCCGCAGACGGCTGTGGATCGAATTATCACTGGTGCGGGCGTTGATAGCTTCGCGATGGTGGTTAACGGCGACTATCATGAGTTCGCATTCAAGGGTGTTGCGGCTGACTTGTTGGACACAACTAGTTTTGCCACTAACAGTAGTGGCCTGCCTTCGTTTCCGATCGAACCGGCCCTAGCATCATTTGATTACTCGATCGTGCCGGGTCACCTAGGCCAGGTATGGCTGGGTTCGCCGACCAACCAATTCTTCACCTTAACCGAGGCGAAGATCTCGATCACTAACAAACTTGACGTGCGCAGCAGGGAGTTCGGGTCGCTGTTTCCAAGGTCCGTGGTGCCCGGTGATAGGAGCGTCTCGACTAGCTTCAGGCTATTTGCGATGGATGACGCTCAGACTAGTGCTATTTACCAAGCTGCCAAGCAACGAGCGACGGTTCCTGCAATGTTTCAATTGGGCCAGCAACAAGGGCAATTGATGGGCCTGTACATGCCTGCTGTCACGCCGGATGTTCCGGAATTTGATGATCGCGAAACCCGATTGCAATGGGGGTTCACTAACAATCTTGCACAAGGAGTTGGCAATGACGAAGTTGTTGTCGCTTTCGCCTAAGTCAGTTACGTACGCGAGTATGGTTCAGTTTAACAGCAAGTCATGTCCCGGAGTTACCTTTGCAGTAAAACGAATTTCTCTTGCTCGACGATTAGAGCTGCTTGAAAAGTTGCGTGCCATTACTCTACGACAGGAGTTTCTTGATGCCGGGGGGGACGGGGAGAGACTCGAAGCCGCGATTGGCAATCAAGAGACAAATAGGTTACTGCTGGAATGGGGTCTGGCTAGGATAGACGGTTTGTTAATTGACGGGGTAGGTGCCTCTGTCGATACGCTGATCGAATCTGGACCCGAAGAGCTTTCGCTGGAGATTGTAGCAGCAGTTCAGTCTTTGATGGGCTTATCGGAAGACGAACGAAAAAACTTCTAATCGCATTCCATTTTCAATTTTCGGAACCGACCGCGTGGAACTGCGAGAAATGTCGGAATAGCGGTCAGACTACACAACGGCGCTGCGCCTGGATCGGCAAGGAAATACCGTCAAATGTAAAGCCCGTTTGGATCAGGCACAGTGTCTACGCCGTGCAATGTCCCAAGTCGATCATTTCGCCGAGCAGTCTGAGAATGCTGGAGGAATTCCGGGCGTGGAAGATGTTTGGACAGGTGGATATCTGGAGCTTGGATGCGAAGACGGCAGAGGCGTTATTAATTTTGGACGAAGCTCAACGAGAGGAGAACAAAAATGGCTGAATCGTCGCTAAAGCAATTCTTGCGTCAAAGCACAAGCAAGTCACTTTCCCACACGACCCTAAAATTGCTGTCTACAACAGTCCCATCTACGACTGCAAGCGTTACTCAATCGAGTGCAGCTGGCGATGGAGAAAGAAGGCTGTCGGTTGGTTCGGATATTTTCGCCAAGGGCCTGAAGTTTGGGAATGCTTCTTCAAAGGGCACGTCGAGCTCGGGCGGAAGTACGGCTCTGACGCCAGGCTCTTTGGCTCAGACGGTAATTGGCGGAAGCATGTCGAGCTTCCTAGGTCTCGGAACGATTATTTCTGGCTTTATGAGCCTTCTTGGAGGCAGCCAAGCGACGACCGCGCCTTTAGTGAAGTACACATTGCCGGGGTCCCTGAACAAAACGGTAGTTGTTGGAGCGAACGCAATTCACCAGCCGGGCGTCCCTAACGGCGGTAGCGGCCAAATCCAAATTGGTGAGCCAGCCAAATCCACTGCAAGTCTTTCAATCCCGACAGGTGCCGGCCAGAGTGCCCACCCGAGCTCTGCCCAGCCGCCAATGAACACCCAGTGGTTTCTGGATCACAGTAACGACATTGCCAAGGCGGTCAAAGAGGCAATGTTGCACTCAAGTTCGATCAACGACGTTATTGCTGAGGTTTGATATGGAGTCATTTCCTCTGCTGCAATCAGGTGCAATTACTCAATATCCGGCGTCGGTTGTTGCAACTCAGCCAGTTCAAGTAATTCGATTTATAGATGGTACGGACCAGAGGTGTCTAGCAAGGGGCCGAGTTCTCAGGCAATGGCAAATTCAGCTGAACTTACTAAGTGATGAGGAGATGGCACAGCTGGAAGCTTTCTTTCTGTCCGTCATCGGAGATCAACAGATGTTTTCATTCCAGGACCCATTTACGAATTCCGTTGTTCCCAACTGTAGACTAAGCAGCCCGGAGTACGCAGGAACCTATCTAAACCTGAACCAAGGCGCAACTACGTTACTGATTGTAGAAACAAATGGCTAATCTATTCTTTCCGCAACTGTCGACTGGAGCATTAGTTCAATACCCAGTTCAGCGAGCGTTATCGTACAAGACGACCAAAAATGTCTTGTGGGACGGCAGCATGGAGGTCTATGCTGACCCCGGGCTTGGTGGCGAGCCAGTTTTGCAACGAGTATGGCGTCTCAGCTACGCCAACTTGTCCGCCGTAGATGCGCAATCACTTCAGAATCACTATCTGAGTTGCTCGGGACCGTGGAGTGCGTTCACGTTTATCGATCCGTTCGACAATATGCTGGCTATGGGCTCCAGTGTGCAGGGTAGCTTGTGGGTGAAAGGACCCAATCTGCAACTGGCATCCGGGCAGACTGATGTCTTTGGATCGACTAACGCCGTCTTAGTAACTAATACAGGACAAGTGGCTGAGGAGATCAGCCAGACCATAACCGTACCAGCAGGTTATCAGTACTGCCTGTCGGTTCACGCTAAAGCTGCCCAGACCACGCCAATTACCTTAATACGCCGGGGTGCGACAACCGAGAACGATTACACAGTTAGCGTCGGAACCTCATGGACTCGATATATCTCGGAAGGCAAGCTGTCCGATTCAGGTACCACATTCAGCGCGGTGATTCGAATCGCTGCGGGACAACAATTGTTTTTATACGGTGCGCAGTTGGAAGCGCAAAAGAGTCCGTCCGGATTTCGGGATTCGGCGAACGGGGGCGTTTATGCCCGTGCACATTGGGGCGAGGCCTCACTGAATCTAGTGGCGGAAGGTCCTGACCAATTCAATGTGACTTGTGTGATTGAAGCGAACTCGTAGGGATAAAAAGATGGCGACAATCAACGACGTTAAGCAAATGGCCGCGGCTGAGACTCCGCTATTGTTTTTTGCCTGTGTCCTACCGGACGGCACCTCTGAGTGTTGGTGCTCGCATTCTATTTCGCTCAATGGAATTGTTTACCACGCCAGAGTCTTAAAGCATAACTTATTCGACCTGCAACTCTCGGCTGATGACGCGATGGACGGCATTTCAAAGCTGTCATTGACCTTGGCCAACGCTGATGGAATGATGTCGCAGGTGAATAATCAAGTCGGGTTCAAAGGCACTCAAGTGGTTGTTTATTTCGCCTTTGCGGATTTGACAGCTGGTCAGATTACGACTGAGACAACGGTGTTGTTTAAGGGTGTCGCCGGCGATCCGGACGAGATTACATCCGAGACGCTTCGGCTGACTTTTAACAACAAACTGAGCCTACAACGGGTAGCCGTACCCGATGTCCGCATCCAACGACAATGCCCGTGGTCGTTTCCAACCACGGCTGCCCAGAGAGCTGAGGCAGTCAACGGGGGTACAGCCGGGCGGTATTCAAAATATTATCGATGCGGTTACTCGGCCGACCAACCGGGCGGCGTGGGCAACCTTGGACCCGGAGGAACGCCGTTTACTACATGCGATTACACGCGAGCAAGCTGCCAACAGCGTGGCATGTTCTCGACCGACGCGCGGGGAAACCTAACTCGCAGGTTTGGCGGCTTCGATTTTATACCCACGGCAACCTTGGTTCGAACCTCGGGCTCGAAGACAACGCATACTTCGGCGATTGTTGATACAACTGCGCGATACAACAACCCAGTTCCGATTGTGTACGGAAGTGGCTGGCTGGATGCAACGGTGATTTTCTCCCGCAATGACGGAAATCTGACTCACGCCGAAGTACTGCTGAGTATTGGTCCCGTCAATCAGGTTTTGAAGGTCGTCGTGAACGATGTGGAAGTGCCACTTGCAGTACCGGGCAAGGACCTGACGACGACGGGTTGGTATAGCGTGTTCGCCGGAGTGGCGGATGGGTCTGCCGCTCAATTCAGACAGGGAAACCTCAACGCCGATTTCCAAGACTTAAAAGGCAATCCGCTCGGTGATCCTTACGGAAGCATGGCAGCTATGTCGGTGGTGGTCCCGAATCGAATTGCCAGCGGTGGGTCGGCGCCGAGAGTACAGGTTCTGCTCCAAGGAGTTTGGCTGGACCGATTCAACTCGGACGGGACAGATGCAGGAAACGCCTTTTCACAAAATCCTTCGTGGGTCATCCTTGACATCTTGAGGCGGGCAGGATGGCAACTGTCCGAGCTTAATCTAAAAACCTTTGCAAATGCGGCAAATTTCTGCGACGAGTTTATAGCAGCAACAAACGTAAGTGGCGTTCCGGTGCAAATTCCTCGTTACAAGTGTAATTTGGTTTTGACTTCCCGCAAAAGTGCCGCTGAGGTTATCCGCGGTATCCGGGTTGCCGCAAGCCTGATGTTGCGGTATGGCGTGAACGGCCTTCTTGAGCTACTGCCGGAGCGGGACATTGTCAACCAGCAACCTACACTACCAGATGGATCGAACAGCGTCGCCCCGTCGACGTCTCAAGGAGGCTGGCCGGCATACGAATTCAGCGATGGTACTGGCGTGTTTTCGGGCATAGTAGAAGGCAGCAACGGGCAGCCAACGCTAGTACTCACCTCACGAAGCGTGGCGGAAAGTTCGAACCGCCTAAGTGTCGAGTTTCAGGACGAAGAGAATGAGTATCAGCAGGATAGCCTTTCCGTAACCAAGGCGGAGGACGTGGACCTGATTGGATACGAGGTCAGTAGCCAGTCCACTGCAGTTGGAATTGCTAATTACAGCCAGGCGACTCGGGTCTTACTGCGACAACTCGATAAGTCGACTGACGGCAACCAATATGTTCAGTTCCAAACGAGCTTTCGTGCTTTAAAGCTACGTCCTGGAGATATTGTTGCACTTACATACAATCGGGAGTCAATGATTCGTCAGCTGTTCCGCGTGACGAGGCTTTCGCCTTCCCTGAACTACACGATGGTGACAATCCAGGCACAAGTTCACGATGATGCCTGGTATAGCGACAGCGTAGCCGTCCTGAGTGCCGCTGGCCGGCAACCAGGATCGAGTGTGGGTGTACCAAGACCCCTGCTAGGAACTGCAGGTACGCCGCCGGGGACCGATTTCGGAGCAAGCGAGACTATTCAGAAGCAAAGCGACGGCTCATCAACTGACATAATTGCGGTCAGCTTCGTAGTGCCTGTTCGGCCCAGTCCCCATTTTCAGGCCTCGCCTCGGATTGGTCGAACGCCCGCTCTTGTCAGTAACAGCGGCACGCTGGCGCCGGGCAATTACTACTACGGGTTCACCAGCGTTGATGGCACCGGGGCTGAAAGCGTCTTGTCCAGCACGATTCTTGTGCAGATTCCACCAGGCACAAACACTAACTCAGTTAGCTTTGACAGTAGTCAGTGGACATTTCCGAGTGTTGCGACCGGCACGAATGTCTATCGCGGAACCACGCCGCAGACTTTGAGGCTCGTTGCGAAGAATCACGCGCTAACTAATTCGTTTACTGACAGCGGGTCTTCGCCTGCTGCGATCGGACCGCCGGACGCGAACTTCGATCATGCAAACTTTTACTACCGCACGCAGTATACGTCACCTATTCCGGCTGACATCTTTAGTGCTAACACGATCGGGTCGTTTTCTCTGGGCGCAGTAGATATCAATTACTTTCAGAAGATTGTTCGAATTATCAGCGGTAGTGGTTTTGGACAAGAACGATCGATTGGAAGCAATGATTCAACTACATTGACACTCACGACAGCGTGGTCGACCCAACCTGATGCAACGAGTACTTTCGTGATCGTTGATTCGGCGTGGAAGCTTGGCGCGATCTCTTCGACCAGTCCCGTTCAGCTGCAACTGCCATATGTTAAGGGAAACGGCATCCAAATCTCTGGGCGGGGCGCAAACGTAGCAAACTTGGAAGGTGCTGCAGATTTGTGTCCTATGACTTCGTTTGTCATGGGGATGGGAGATATAGCGGCGGCCGATACTGATATACCTCCGGCTCCGAACGTCACCATCTTGGCACCGGGAGGGGGCAATGTAACTGTTTCGGAGATCTCGTTTTCTTCATTGCGGAACACTGCTACGATAACTTCCGGCACGCTGAATCTTTTCTTCTGGAATGAACTGAATCCGGCGAGCACGATGACTTTAATCGGGCAGCTGGACCCCGTATCGACCGGTGTCTCTCTTAACCGCGGCGATCTAGTGCAAGTTGGAGATGTTCTAGCAATCGAGTCCGAGTTACTCACTGTTGTTAGTAACACCAACAACTCGTTTACTGTTGTTCGGGCAAGCATGTCGTCCACCGCAGCGGCCCACAACTCAGCCACCCCAGTGTTGTTGCTCAACAGGAAGACGGTAGTGCTGCCATTCGCAAAAGGATACTTCGAGCAGCGCTCGTCGCAGAATTACTTACATTCGGTCTATCTGCCAGATTTACGGATCTATGCAGCCCAGCTTCAATTGAGTAATGGGTTCGGGGCCGGACAAACGACGTCCAACCTGTATCTGTCGTCAACTTCGCAAGGCTTACGTACCCTATCAGGCGGCCAACTGTCCCTCCAGGTGAATGGTTACTTAGCTGTCGAGGCAAACGCTCTTCCACCGCTCACTATCGAGGCGACCCATGCCGTCCGTGATGTGAGGGCGACGGTTGGCACGGCCGCTACGGGCAGTAATATAGCCGTCACAGTTTGGCAAAATGGCGTTAGTTACTGCAGCAGTTTAGTCATTCCCGCAGGACAGACAGCTTCGAACCCGGTCGATGGTCTCACTCTCCCGATCCTGAATGAAGGCTCGCAGTTGACGTTAAGTGTTACGCAAGTCGGCAGTTCAAGCCCTGGGCGCGATCTGACGGTCACTATAAGGCTCTAAATCATGGCTGAGCAACTTTTTAAGCTGAGTCCCGATCGGGACTTGCAGTGCTATTTTTACATGCCCTCAGCGATTGCGGCTCTTAGCAATGCGAGTCCTACGGGCTTCACACTTTCTGGTACATGGCGACAGCAGTTTGATTGGGCCGTAGTGGAGTGGAGTCGAGACAATGTGTTTGAGCATCCGGCTCTGCGATATCTGCCCGACGGCGACCTGAGTGGATTGACTCTGACTTACCAGGAAACACGCACGAATTGCATACCGCTCGATTCGGACCTTTTTCCAACAGTCGATTGGCCGAGCCTTCGGATTTGGGCGAATGACCCAAAAGACCCAAACGGCGTTGAGCAGATCTACAAGGTACCTTTGAAGTCTTTTGCAACACCGGTAAAGGCAGGGCTTCCAGCAACTTACAGCGTAACCATCGACTTTGGATCCTTGTCTTATACCGATGCTAAAGGCCATCAGCAGAAAATACCCACTACAGACGTTCGAAAACTACGCTGGACCTGGGCAGCAGATCTTCAACAAGCCAGCTACGTTCGTTCAGAGTTCTCGGTCATTGTGAGCAACTGGACTGTAAGTGGGACTGGACGGCAGTATTTAGTGGCGGGCCCAGGAAGTAGGCGAATTGAGGATGACAATCCAAGTCTTGCGTATTCACCTGCGGCTCTCAACGGTGATTCGACGACGGGCTGGGTTCTGCAGGGACCGGGCAATTACTCGGGAAGCACAATACACCTATCTAGCCTTCCGGGCTCATCTTTCGTCGTCTCCTACTCAGAACCTCAAATCCATCAGCTGTTTCTGAGTACCCGAAAGTTAAGCTCCGGTGCAAGCTTTAGTGTCGCAGTAGATGGTCAGGCACAGCAACTCTCTTGTCTGTTACTCGGCGAGGACGTGCTGGTTCGCATTCCACTGGGAACCTTTGCCACCGGCACTCATTCGATTACAGTGACCCACACCGGTAACTCGGGCGAGGCCTTATATTTTGATTTTCTCGAGATTGCATATCCCACAGCCGACCTTCCAGAGTTCCCCATTTCATCGCAGCTAACGTTAGCGACCGATTGGGACACTTACCATTCGCAGTCTCTGCCGGCTGAACGGACTGCCTGGATCATCCAAAAACTCGGATTCCATGGGCGCGTGAACCACTATGTAGGAGCGCTCTGGTTTTACGAACTGACCTTACCCGGTCACGTATACGAGACCGCAACGTTGACTTTGCCGACGACGCTGCAATTTCCTGGTAATACCATCTTGACTATAAACGGGTCCGACGTGGTTTATCCGAATCAGCAAGACGATACTGCGGTGAGTGTGGCCAGTAACTTGGCTAACCTGCTCAAACGAACATCAACTCAGGTGTGGGCGGCTGCAGTGGGCAATCAGCTGACCGTCACAGCGCGGCGGATCACGCCTAACTACGCTCAAACTGCTGCGGACCAGATAACATTCAAGTCCAAAGTCGGTGTGGTCTCCTCTCCAGTTTTGACGGGTGGAATTCCCGGAACTCCATATACTCCGCAGTCGCTCGATGACCAGCTATTCCCAATCACCAACTACTGGCGCACAGATCTAACTGCAGGGCTAAATCGAGCGGCTCAGGACTGGTCACAAGCATTCTATCGTGCTTTGAAAGGTTATGGAATCGATGTGGTGGCAGCATTTAGTACTGAAATGATGAACGCGGATCCAGGGCCGGCAACTGGTATCGCCCAATGCAGGATCGACAACAGTCCGGTAATCGTGAACACACCGGCAGTTATGACTAACTTCAGTCCGGCGAGCCTTGCTTTCTGGAAACAAGTCTATTTTCAGATGGCAGACTTACAGGCCGCAGCCGGGATGACACCCTATTTACAGTCTGGCGAAGTGCAGTGGTGGTACTACCCTTACAATCAAATCGGTGAGCCAAGCGTGAGCATGCCTTTCTACGATGCTTATACGCAGCAACAATTTCAGGCCGAGTTTGGCGTGCCGATGCCAACCATCGTCAGCAAGAGCGACACGACCACGCTGAACTTCTTGGCCAATCTGATCGGCCATTTTACGGCCGCCATTCGCGCCTCTCTGCAAGCTAAGTACCCGAAGTGCCGATACGAAATTTTGTTTCCGACAGACACGAACGACCCGAACACCAATCCGGTTGCGTACGGGGCGAATTTCGCGAGCTCCGATTGGACGCCTCAGAACGTTAGCTGTCTCAAGACGGAAAGCTTTATCTATACCGGGGAGCGATCGCTAGACAACAGTCTGTACTCTATGGGGTTTAGTGCGGCGAAAGGTTTTCCGGCCAGCCAAAGGAGCCACCTGATCGGCATTGGTGATGCGACTAGTTCGTGGCTAAAAGAGACTAACTATGCACAAGGCGAACAGCTGGAGTCGGTTGTTCTCTTTGCTCTCGATCAATATTGCCTCATAGGGTATCCCGTACCGCCGGCGGTCCGCAGCAGCAGAAGCAGTCGCCAGGCCTAAAGACCCAGAATAGATGTACCAGTTAAGATGGTCCATTCATGATTTACATCGTCGCCGTCACGATTGTGTTGGTGGTGCTCTGTGGAGTGACGATCTTTCAGGCGTCACGCGTCAAGAACGAATCT
Organism: Bryobacteraceae bacterium; assembly: GCA_965214005.1. Classification (GTDB taxonomy): domain Bacteria; phylum Acidobacteriota; class Terriglobia; order Bryobacterales; family Bryobacteraceae; genus Bog-105. The sequence goes on along the minus strand of CBDCAQ010000014.1, from coordinate 3,329,707 downwards.
GATTTTCTTGTAGCCGGTCGTACTCTAAGTTGGCCGGTGCTGGTGTTCACGCTTCTCTCGTCGTGGATCGGCGCCGGGAGTTTGTTGGGCGGAGCCGAAAATGCGTATCGGAATGGGTTCTTCGCACTCTGGCAGTCATTTGGTGGCTGGCTCGGGTTGCTTATTATCGCCTTCGTTGCAGGTCGGGCTCGGGCCTTCGCGCAGTTTACTGTTCCTGATCTTCTCGAATCAAAATACAACGCGGCGGCGCGTGTCCTGGCCACCATTGCGATTGTGCTCTCCTACACAGTGATCGTCAGCTATCAATTCAAGGGCGGCGGCGACATACTTCACTTGATCTTTCCAGATCTTGACCGAATGACCGGGCTGTATATCATTGCCGGATTTGTGATTTTTTTTACAGCTGCAGCAGGTATGGCGTCAATCGCTTATTTGGACTTATTGATCGGCGGCATGGTGACGCTCACGATGATCATTGCTGTTCCTGTGTTGCTTCATCATGCGGGCGGTGTATCGCACGTGGTTGCCGCGCTTCCTCCATCTCACTTTACGATTTTGGGAACGTTTGGGCTGGGTAAAGCTCTTGGACTTGCTTTGCCCACGATGTTACTTCTAATCGGTAATCAAGGAATGTATCAGAAGTTCTTTTCGGCCCGTTCTGAAAGCGACGCCAAGAAATCGGTCGTTGGCTGGATTGTGGGAACAGTACTGCTGGAGACCTTATTAGTCTCAATGGCTGTCATTGCAAGCTCAGAATTCAAAACAGATCGTCCGCGAGAGATCATCGCCCTGACGGCAAAGCAGGGATTGCCGTCACTTCTGGGGGCGATTTTGCTCGGCGGAGTCTTCGCAAAGGTAATCTCAACGGCTAATAATTATCTGTTCTCGCCGGCCACAAATTTGATTCACGATGTATATGGCCGTTTCATCAACCCGCAAGCGTCTCAGAAACGACTTCTCATCGTGTCCAGGCTGACAGTCATCCTACTTGGGATATTTGCCGTACTGCAGGCGACGCAGTTCGAATCGGTTTTGCAAGCATCGCTTTATGCCTATACAATTTATGGAGCTGCCGTTACTCCCTCCATCATGGCCATTTTCTTTTGGAAACGCGCTACCGCAGTCGGAGCAGTTGCTTCCATAGTCTCGGGCACGGTGGTCACAGTTGCGTGGAATCTGCTGCAGCAGTTAGGATCTCCTTCAGTGTCGGCCTTCCTTTCGCCAATTGATGCAGTCTATCCCGCATTGCTGGTTTCAGTTTTCAGCTTAGTAGCTGGAAGTTTGGTAACCACCCGGACGGAAACAGCTTTGGCACGCCCGATTGAAGGCAGCGCTCATGCAACTTAGCGAGATACAAACTGCTCTGAGGGTTGCTGGAATTGACGGATGGTTGTTTTTCGATCATCACGGCCGAGATCCCATCAGCTACCGCATTTTGGGCTTGGCCGCCGGGCTTTCACCGAGCCGCCGCTGGTATTACTATGTACCAGCGGAAGGGCTGCCGGCAAAGTTGGTCCATAACATTGAGAGTGGTATTTTGGACGACCTGCCTGGCCGGAAGACGACTTACTCAAGTTGGCAGGATCAGAGAAGGAAGTTGGCCGAGAGCTTGCAAGGAGCAGTTAGCGTTGCGATGCAGTATTCGACCAATTGCGATATTCCGTATATCTCGCTAGTAGATGCTGGTACCGTCGAGCTGATTCGCTCTTTCGGCATCCAAGTAGTAAGTTCAGCCAATCTGGTCCAAGAGTTTGAAGCGCGGTGGACGAGAGCGCAGTACGACCAGCACATAGAGGCCGGACGGCGGGTTGACAGGGTTAGGCGAGAAGCCTTCGAGCTGATCGGCGACAATCACAAGGCTGGACGGCCGATTTCAGAGTTTGACGTTCAACAATTCATTCGACGCCGATTTCACGACAGCGGTCTATTCACGGATCATGGACCCATCGTTGCGGCTAACGAAAACGCATCCGATCCTCATTACGAGCCGTCGAGAGATCGCCACCAAGCGATTCGTGAGGGTGATTTCGTGTTGATCGACATGTGGGCAAAGTTGCATGAGCCCCACTCCGTCTTCTACGACATTACTTGGACTGCATACTGCGGGAGCGTCATTCCGAATGACATACAACGCGTATTTGAAACGGTAGTCGGTGCGAGACAAGCGGCATCCCGGTTTGTTAAAGATCGTATCGCGGCTAACACTTCGATCGCTGGATTTGAGGTTGATTCGGTAGCACGAAACCACATCCACGAGGCGGGATTCGGCGAATTCTTCACCCATCGCACCGGTCACAGTATCGGAACAGACATCCACGGCACAGGCGCCAATATGGACAATCTTGAATCGCACGACGACCGCCCAATCATTCCGGCAACTTGTTTCTCAATAGAGCCGGGTGTCTATTTGGCGAACTTTGGCGTTCGTTCAGAGGTGAACATGTTCGTTCACCGAACGCACGCCGAGGTTACCGGTGAGGAGCAGTCTGAATTACTCAGAATTGGCCAGTGAGAGGATCTACTAGGCATTACGGAATAAATCTAAACCATTGACATAGCACAGCTTACAGTACGATGGGATGGATCAAATATTTGAATTGGAGTGATGTTAGCCAGCAAGATACACTCTGGTATGGCAACAATTGCAATGGAGCCCCCGACCTCTCAAGTCGCTCTGCTTCACCGAATCAGTAGCATTGTTAGTTCTGAAGTCTCGCTGGATGAAATGCTAGGTGAGATTGTCGGATTAACTGTGCAAGTGACCGATTGTGACGCTTGCCTTGTTTATTTGATTGAACGCGAGACCAGTGAGATCGTCTTGCGGGCGTCGCAGGTTCCTCACCAGTCCGACCTGGGTAACATTCGTCTGAAGATGGGCGAGGGCATTACGGGCTGGGTTGTCGAGCATAGATCGGTCGTTGCGCTAGCATCGAATGCCGCAGCCGACAGCCGGTTCAAGCGCTTTCAAGCACTGGTCGAAGATACTTACGAAGCATTCCTTTCAGTTCCGCTTGTTACTAGTGGCGAAATTATCGGGGTAATTAACGTTCACCATCGCGAACCGCATAAGCATTCTTCAGACGAGATTGCCTTGTTAACCTTCGTCGGCGAGCAGATGGGTGGAGCAATCGCTAAGTCTGTTTTGGCAGAAGAGAACATTAGGCTGTTAGAAGAAACGGCTGAGATGCGGCGGCAGTTAGAGACGCGTAAATTAGTCGAGCGTGCTAAGGGTATCCTTCAGCATCGGCACAGTTTGACTGAGGAAGAAGCTTATCTGCGGCTTCGCAATGAAAGCCGCCGGCTGCGTCGACCGATGCGGGAGTTAGCCGAAGCGATTATTCTGGCCGAGGATCTGAATCGTAAGAGCGAATCGATTCAGTAATGGCTTCACAAGGCTGAGTTAGCGCCTACGTTTATATAATCGGGCTTGGAACAGAGTTTCGGCACCGATTCTTTTTCTCCCTTATTCAGCAACGCCCATTTGCTGACGATCGCGGGGAATTTCTGGCCGCGACGCATCGATACCGGACGATTTCCTTCTCGGCGCTGCGTTCATACCGTGGACGAAGACACATCGGTTGTAGTCTTTGAACACGAGCCCGTCATTCCCACCGTAGGCCGGTTGGTAATGTTACACGGCCTGGAAGGCAGTGCGGACGCAGGCTATATCCGCAGCCTTTCGCAGTCAGCTTTGGCTGCCGGTTTCAGCGTTTCTCGTGTTAATTTGCGCACGTGCGGCGGAACGGAAGGGCTCTGCCGGACGATGTACCATTCGGGACTGACGAGCGATACAAAATTCTTATTGGAGAGTCTTGCAAAGAGCAATTGCGGACCTGTCATTCTCGTTGGTTTCTCATTAGGCGGAAACGTCGTTCTCAAGCTTGCGGGCGAACTGGGCGAAACAAACCTGCTGGTGGGGGTTTGCTCGGTTTCAGCTCCGATCGACTTGGCCGCGTCCGTCCAAAGACTCGATCGCCCAGTCAACCGGCTTTACGCTTCTCGTTTTCTGGATCGTCTGCGGGCGCGAATCAAACGCAAGAGCAGAATTTCGCCCGGAGTTTATTCCACGGCGGGGCTCGATCAGGTCAAGAGTGTTTGGGAATTCGACGACCTCTTTACAGCGCCCCTGTTTGGGTTTGGCTCCGCTCTGAATTATTATCAGACCCAATCCGCGCAGGGATTCTTGCCGGACATTCGAGTGCCGACACTATTGATCACCGCCAAAGATGACCCGCTGGTGCCCTTCGAGTCATACAATCAATCAGCTGTTCGTGACAATCCGAACGTTCAGCTGCTGGCGACAGAGCGAGGCGGACACCTGGGTTTTTTATCGCGGACCAAACCCCGGTTTTGGTTGGACGGGCAGATTGTGAGTTGGGCGTTGAGTTGTGTTGGTGCAAAATGCGCTGATTCTGTCGGCAACGTCTATTTCCGGTAGGTTTCGCGCCCGCCTGGGAACTTTGGCCAGTTGACTTTCGTCTGACTACGGAGTGTGTCAATGACAAACCGGAAGTTTCGCAGTAGAGCTTCATTCTGGGAAGCTGGCCGCATCGCGCTCGACTCACTGCAGAAAAGCAAACTTCGAAGCTTTCTTACCTTGCTTGGAATCATCCTGGCAACCACCACGTTGATTGCTGTAACCGCGCTGATTCACGGCATGGATGTTTATATCGCGACCAAGGTGTCCAACATGGGCGCCGACGGATTCCGCATTGTGCGAATGGCATTCATTGGTAACTGGGATCCAAAGAAGTTTCTGGAAATGCAGAAACGTAATCCACAAATTAAGCGAGACGAGTATGAATTCGTCAAAGAACGGGCCACGATGTTGCGAGATATCGGAATTATGGCTTCCACGCAGGGCCGTATCGCATTCGGGGGCACAAGTCTCGAGGCCGTCGATATAGAAGGTGTGACGGACAACATACCGGCCATCAACAATGTACAGGTTGAGTCAGGTCGTGCGATGGCAGAGGCTGAAATTCAAAGGCACGCGCCGGTCGCATTCATCGGCAATGATATTCGGACAAAGTTCTTTTCCGACCGCGACCCCGTCGGTAAAACGATTCAGGTGGATGGGACGGCCTTTGAAGTGGTGGGTACAGCCAAGTCGTTGGGTAGTGTATTTGGACAGTCACAGGACAACTTTGTCATGATCCCCATTGAGAATTACTTCAAGCATTATGGTAGTCAAAAGGGAATGCGGCTGATCGCGAAGGCGATTGACCAAGCTCACTTGATGGAGGCTGAAGACGAGACTCGTATGCTATTGCGAGCCTACCGTCATCTCCGTCCTAACGAAGACGACACTTTCAGTGTTGTTTCCTCCGATTCCTTCGTAAGTCTTTGGGAAAAGCTGACTGCCGCGATCTCGGCAACCGCCGTTGGTGTCGTTTCTGTGTTTATGGTCGTGGGTGGTATCGTCATCATGAACATAATGTTGGCCGCCGTTACTGAGCGAACTCATGAGATAGGCATTCGTAAGTCACTCGGCGCACGACGTAGCGATATCTTGAATCAGTTCTTAGTCGAAGCAGCAACACTGTCGGCCATCGGCGGGTTAATTGGTGTTGTTACTGCCTGGATCCTAGCCGTTATCATTCGTGCAGTGACTCCAGTACCCATGGCGTTACCTTGGTCCTCAGTACTTCTCGGTGTCGGCTTGTCCGCTATCGTTGGGTTGTTTTTCGGCATCTATCCGGCTAAGCAGGCGGCGCAACTAGACCCGATTGAGGCCTTAAGGATCGAGTAAGTGACGAAACGATGACTTGGCTTTCTCTAATAAACGGAACGACGTTGGCCTGGCAGACGATTTTAGCCCATAAGATGCGCGCGTTCTTGACCGTATTGGGCGTTGTCATGGGGACCGGGACCATCATAGGTGTCGGCTCAATCCTAACTGGACTGGACGCTAACATCAGCTCAGTGTTGAGTAGTTTTGGACCTAACTCCGTCTTTGTGTTTAAATTTCGCGTGGGCCTCCGTGGCCGTCTCACGCCTGAGGAGCGCACGCGTAAGAACCTCAGTTATGAAAACGCGTTGAACATCCGCGATCGTTGCAACGCTTGCGAGACAGTCTCGCCTATGCTGTTCGCCGACAAAGACATCATCATGGCGCACTACAAGGGCAACGACATGTACGATGTGAACGTACTCGGGGTCGAAGAAGCGTATGCAAAGGGTCAGGTGGACATGCACCTTGGACGGTTTTTCTCCGATGAGGAAGTTCGGCGCAGAGCTCCGGTAACGGTTGTTGGTGCTGATATCGAGAAGGGTCTGTTTGCGAACGTAGACCCGATCGGCAAAATAATTAACGTCGATGGCCACCAGTATGAAGTGATCGGAACCATGGATAAACCGGCTGCCTCGTTTTTTGGTGATCAGGATACACGCGTACTGCTGCCGTACTTCAGCATGCAGAAGTTGTATCCGAATGCTCGTGAGAATGCGATTGTAGTAACTGCGCTTAAGGGTCGCATGCCCGAGGCTCTAGATCAAATTAGGATGAGCTTGCGACTTGATCGACATGTCAAGTACACTCAGCCCGATAACTTTGCCTTGTCCACAGCCGAACAAATGGTTGGTGATTTTCGATCGATAACATCCATGGTCACGCTAGTTATGGTTGTCCTAAGCTCAGTAGGTCTGTTAGTCGGCGGCATCGGCGTGATGAACATCATGCTTGTGTCAGTAACTGAGCGCACCAAGGAAATTGGGGTTCGTAAGGCAATCGGCGCCAAGAAGGGCGACATTGTACTTCAGTTTTTGCTTGAAGCTGTCGTCCTAACAGGCCTGGGCGGAGTGGCGGGCATTCTATTTGGATGGACGATATCGCTGGTAAGCCGCTTGGTTTTCTCGAGCCTAAAAACTAGTGTCCCGTTGTGGGCTGCAGTACTTGGCATCCTTGTGTCTGTCGGAACTGGGCTATTCTTCGGGATTTGGCCGGCAAACAAGGCTGCGCGTCTCGATCCAGTGGAAGCTCTCCGGTACGAGTAGGAGGTGAACCTCGGACGCCGAGAGCTCCTTGGTCTTGCGATTGGTGGTCTTGCTTTATCTAAAGACACTCGAGCCTCTGGCTGTGCATTGCTGTTGGACATAGCTACCGATAAGATTTTGGTTGCCACAGGCCAAGAACAAGCTCGTGAGTGGCTGATTGCTCCAGGTTCAACAGTTAAACCGATTAGCATGTGGACGCTTGTGCAGTCGGGGAAAGTAACTCCAGCTGAGGCGATTCCGTGCAGGCGAAGTTTGTGGCTCGATGGCTTGAACATGAGCTGTTCGCATCCAGGATTACCCTTTCCAGTCGATGTTACTGGGGCGATCGCCTATTCCTGTAATTGCACGACAGCTTACTTTGCGCGCCGATTTAGCGAGGGTGAACTCGAGGACTACTATCGTCGCGTTGGATTCGAGTCCACGACCGGACTTATGTCGGGTGGCGAGGCGGCCGGCATTGTCCAAGAGCACGGGACTGGCGAACGGCTTCAATTACAAGCGCTTGGCGAACGTGGACTGCGCGTTACGGCGCTTGAGATTGCGAGAGCCTATCGCCAGCTGGCGCTTTTAGCCAGGACTGCTCCTTTCCAGCCGATCCTTAGCGGAATGGAAGGCGCGGTCCAATTCGGGACTGCACAAGCGGCTCAAGTTCATGGTCAGAGTGTGGCCGGTAAGACGGGAAGCGTGCACATGGAAAGTGGACTGCATGCGGCTTCTTTTGCCGGGTTCGCTCCGAGTCGAGATCCTAAGGTTGTCGTCACCGTAGTTACACAGGGACGTTCGGGCGCTGAGTCCGCCGCTCCCATCGCAGGACAGCTACTACGGCATTACTTCTCTGTATGACTCTCAAACTCACGCTTGCATTCATGCTGGTTGGCGTCTTACAAGCTGCTGTTACCTACAAAGTACGGCTAAGTGCTTCCGAGGGCGGACGAATTGTAGAAATAACTGCCGAGCATTGCGTTGCTGGCGTGCTTGCAGGCGAAGTCGGTACGGTCCGCGAAAATGAGGCTCTGAAGGCAATGGCGGTTGCAGCGCGTACTTATGCAGCGCACTTTCGTTCGCGTCATGCCCAAGAAGGATTTGATTTCTGTTCCACTACGCATTGTCAGCGACTTATATTGAGGGAAGCGGCAAAGTTCGATCCAGTGGTGGCAGAAACGCATGGCCAGTTACTGTGGTATAAATCGAGACCGATCTTTGCAGCCTACTCAAGAGATTGCGGAGGGACAACCGAAGCGGGAAGTACCATTTGGCCAGAGGAAGTGAATCCCTATCTGGTGAGGCACCACGACCCATACTGTTTGAAACTCCATCTGGGCTCGTGGAGTTGGCAAGTTGCGACGGCGGTGTTGAGCGACAGCCTCTCCGAAACTGGGTTGCAGGTAGGACCCAGTCTTCAGCAACTAACGATTCTGAAGCGAACGTCCTCCGGACGCGCTGAGACATTGTCACTCGCGGGAAAGAACTCATCTAGGCTTGTTAGTGCGGATAGTTTTCGTTTTGCGGTTGGCAGAACCCTCGGTTGGAACACAATACGCAGTGATCAATACAAGGTTCAGGTCTCAGGTCAGACGATCAGATTCGAAGGCACAGGCCTGGGACACGGCGTGGGGCTTTGCCAAGATGGTGCGGTCGAAATGGCGATGGAAGGGAAGAAGTATCATGAGATTCTTGACTTTTACTATCCAGGAACTACGGTTTCTGCTCTAGCCAACGACATTCAATGGGTAACGTTTAGAAGAGATAAGCTTACTGTCTCGGCAGGTGATCTAAAATCCGCGAAACTAATCTCATCAAGAGCTGAACCCATGCTGCTCAGTTTGGCAGCAACTTACAACCTGGACCGGCCCGAGTTAACCGAAATTCGCGCCTACTCGGATATGGACACCTATCGGAACGGCACTGGCGAACCCGGTTGGGTTGCGGCACACACAGTCGGCACTCGCATCGAGATGCAGCCCGTGGTTGGATTGGGAAAGAACGGCGGCTATGGTCTAGTTCTAAGACATGAGTTACTTCACGTCTTAGTGGAACACTCCGCAGCCCGAGACTTGCCTTTGTGGTATCGCGAAGGCCTGGTTGAATCTCTAGCAGACGATCAGCTGGGAGCGAGCAAGCTGTACACCAGTCCTGGCGCAAGTGGCTCGGCTCGAGCCGGTCACGCTACGGCCAAAGCTCGCGTCACACTGCTTCGGCGGCACTATGGCACAGTAGAGGTGCTGCGTTGGCTGAGGTCCGGAATCCCAGATGCAGTGGTCCGTTCAAGTAAGAGTAGTGAACCGGCAAATAGCAGGTAAGCAGCTGAGCTGCGCAGTACAAAGCTCACCACTTCCATACTGAAATTAGGCGTTGGGGGAACCCAGGCCAGAAGCTTCCCGGGCAACCAAATCGCAGCGAGTACTAATCCGAAGATAATAAATGAGGTTGTCACTTTAGGTTTTCTAACCATCTGACGGAAGCCCCTGAAACCAGAAACTGCTGCAGCCGATGCAACCGGGACGAAAATTGCTGGTAAAACAAACCAGCGCAGCAGCCATATGAGTCCGAAGAAGAACGCCAAAATTCGATCAGGAGGCACTGGTTTACGAAAAGTCATCGTCAAGTAGGAAGCTAACTTAAAAGCCGGGGCTCCCAAGACGTCGTGAACCCTCTGCATTTCAACATAGGCAAGGACGACAACGAACGCCAGCACTATTAAGGCCGGAATGTGGCGCATCACCACCTTTGCAGTTTGCACTAAGGATGGCCGGGGAGCCTGACGAAAGAAGACAAACGCTGAGCCATGAAGGCACAGCATGAAACACACGCACAAGACTGCCATTAGAGCGCTTCCGAGGAGATGGGTTGTGTCGGACTCAGGAACACTCAGCCATAAATAGCCAATCCAGAGAGCCAGAGCATTCCCTACAAGATGCAGTAAGTAGAGCAACCTAGTAGACGACCTCACTGCCGTACCTCGATTAACTTGCTTTCAGTCGTGGCACTAATTCCCGGCTTGTACATCGGCTGCACACGCGCGGGACTTGTATGAAATATGCCCGGGTTTACTACTTTTAGCAGATAAAAATACTCCTGCTGGCCCCTGCTGAAATGAGTCTGGAAAATAGCCATGCGATCATCGTGAAGTTCGCGCCGGCTGAAATAGTATTGCCACCAGGGCGGCCGACTTCTGAGCTTGTAAAGATTGTCGCGTTCAATGAATTCGGTACCCGCCGGAATGGGATCCTCAGTCAAGAGATATTTCCAGTCGGAGCCAGTCACTGTGAGGCGAGCGGCAATGATGTCACCTGACGCGACGGGTCCGCTTAGAGGAGACAGATCGTAGACGGTTTGGTCGCCTTCCTTTATAGGTACCAACCGGAAGTAGTCTCTCAAAATGTTTAAAGAAATTGCACCACGTTCCTCATTCTTGGCTGAATTCGAGTAGTGCGTACCCGTAATGGCATAGTACAAACGACCCTTGCCAGCAGTGGTGATAGAAACCTGGTTCGTCCCAGGCTGTAACTTAGTCTCGTCTAGGAATAATTCAGGTGCTGTGACTGCTGACCTCTTTGTGAATTGCTGCTTGCCCACAACCGAGCCATTGACACTTATGGTTGCCGTGAAGTCGGGATCAAGTTCCCCGGTCTGCTTCACGTAATCGAGTAGACCATAGATAACCATCGCCGTTTGCTTAGTGGATGACCACCAGTAACCCTCATTCCGATGATTGACTAACCAAAGAGCCGCTTTTGGAAGGAGCGGGCTATTTTTACGCTGGTGTGACAGTAACTTAACCACATAGGCGGTTGCTTCGGGACTGGCGTCGGTGTCGAAGTCCAGCATGTCGTCTCGGTCAGCTATCCACCAAGCCTCATCGCCGCTTTGAGTTGCCGTCGCTTCCAGGTCCTCGGCTAGGGTCGCCGCCCGTCGATCTTTTGCGCTTTCGAGAGCAAGGCCGAGCAGGGCCTTTCCGTAGGGCGACAAAGAGGTTCGATTGCCGAACAGTCTTCCAGCGAGTGCGCTGTCGGGCGACCCGGCCAAAGCGAGCGAATATGCGTCGTAAGCCGACAAGTCTCGACCAGTGTCTTTGCCTCTGGCCACTTCAGTCTTGAGCCAAGTGATTCCACGTCCCAGCGAGGCTTCATTGATTGTTACGCCTTCGGCTTTAGCCTGCGCCAAACCTGCTACAACATAAGCAGTCATGAATGGATGTGAGGCGTCGCTCGGCCACCAACCCCAACCTCCATCTTCGTGCTGCATGTCGTACAGCCGACCCAGTCCCGCCGCGACTTGCTGATCGAGCGTGACTTGATCTATCGGCGGAACACCTCCAAGATCATGCATGGCTTTGGTGACCATCAAATCAGGCAGGAAGCTCGACATGGTCTGTTCCGTACAGCCGTAAGGAAAAGACGTCAAAAAGTCAAGAGCATTGAAAAGCGTGCCGGCAACAGAAGACGAGAGCCGGATTGACACTGACCGGGAACCAGACTCAGCATCGGACGCAAATGTGACTTGTTGATTAACCGTGCCAGGGGCACCCGCGCTTCCGCCATTCGATTGAAGAATACTGACACCTTGTGGGCGAATTGGAACGGTCAGCTCCAGGGCGTCAGATTCTGTATCGGTTTGTGCCTGGCCCGTGATCTTCGCTTCGACTCCGGACTTGGTTTTGACACGCCAATCCACCCGTGTAGTGCCATGACTCGGTACGTCTATCTCTTGCACCAGCTGTCCCGCAATGAGGTCGAAACCTGTAAGCGTGGCGGTAACTCGGGCGTGCTTGGCCGTTGTCAGGTAGTTTTGGACGATACCGGAGATAACAGTCTTATCGCCTTCAACGAAGAAACGTGGAATTGCCAAACGCATGATGACGTTCTTACGAACGATGGTCTTCGACACTGCGCCGCCAAAACGATCGGTGGCCGTGACGGCTTTCACTGTCGATCGCCATGTGGTGAGTGAATCAGGAAAGGCAACCTTTGCTTGTGCAGTGCCACTACTGTCAGTCGTTAGGTCCGCAGCCCAAAAGGACGTGTCAGGAAAAATTTTCCGTATCTTTGGCTGAACGAGTTGTTCCCGCTTGAGCTGCGCTAAGGGTCGATGCTTGACTGTGGACGAGGCCAGTAACATGCGCCGGTCACCTGCCTCGCCGTTGAAGTAATAACTTAGTGAGTTCAGTGTGTTCACACCATTCGATTCATTGCCGTAGTAGAACTTCAATAAGTCGGGCGTTGTATCGGGCCGGATCGCATAGATAGCCTCATCAACAACGCCTAAGCTTAGATCAGCCTTGGGGACGCCGCGGCCGTCCGGTGTCGTGACCTTCACCTGATAAGTTGCTGTCTCACCCGGAAGATACTGCAGCTTATCGGTTGCAATCTGAACATCTAACTTGTGGTGGTTAGGCGGCACGACAAGGTGTTTGGTGTTCTGAAAGAGTTCACCGTTTCTAATAAACTGAGCACTGACAAACAACCCAGGTTCATCGTCCACTCTCACCTTGTAATCAAATGAGGTAGTTGCACCCTTAGATCGCAGCAATTTTGTCAAGCGAACATCATGGCCTTCGATCGCGACAAGAACAGGAGTGTTTGGCTTGCCAGTAACGATCAGAATGTGTGCAGTGTCTCCCGCTGCATACTTGTGCTTATCAGGCACGAGTTGAAGGGTGCGGTTTGTACTCTCGTAAATACCGTCCCAGTTATCGCTGGCAACCCACAAGTAAGTAGATCCCTCAACGACGCGACCGGCTACTGAATCGGCGGCAAGTGTAACTAGAAAAGATCCGCCCTGATCGGGGAGCGTGACCGCCCCTGTGCCGGTGCCGTCAGCTCCGATAATTACACTGGTCGTACTTACGGTCCTATACTCGGGTGTCTGGCCACGAACCAAGCGCTCCAGTTGTAATGTGGCCCGTGTCTGAACCGGTTTACCATCGTAGTCAACAGCTTTGACTTCAAACTCCGCGGTACCTTTAGGTTGGTAGAAATAAGTCTTCGGTTGTACGTTGACTATGAAAGTTCCATACGTCGCAATGCCCCATCCGGTGCCCGAAATCTCACGCCGCCCTTCATCTGTGACCCGGGCCTCGACTCTATATCGGTAATCACGTTGATGATCTGAGACTGTGGTTGGAAAGACCGCCTGAAAAGTGCCGTCCTGGTCTAGTTGCGCCGTGGCCTTCAAGACTTCTTCGTTGTCCGATCCATCATAATCGCCGCTCTGATCATCGGTTACATCATTCGTGTCATCGCCTTCCTCTGTGTTGCGCCAAAATGGGTAATAGTAGCGGCTCCGGTATACAGAATATTCAACCTTCGCGCCCTTCACTGGTTCGCCAAAATAGTATTGGGCGTGGACCGTGAAGCGCAACTTTTCGCCTTCTAAGACCCGCGGCTTTTCAGCCGTGACACGTACCTCGTACTCTGGCTTCTTGTATTCCTGGATCTCGAAATTGCCCACTGCTGTAGTGTTCGTACCGTCAGAAGCTGCTACTTGTATGTAATATCCACCTAGTGAGGCGGTTCGATCAGGAATAAACTCGTCATGGATAACCCCTACGCTGTTTGCAGTTAGATGCTTTGCATAGATCGACTTGCCATCCGGATCTTGAACCTGGACAGCGAAGCTCTGATCTGAAGGAATTGTGTAACCGACCGGAGACTTACTAGCACGTATGATTGCGCGAAAATGAACGGTGTCGCCTGGCCGGTAGACTGGCCGGTCCGTGTAGATATAGCCATTCCACTGTGTATGGAATTCCCCGTAGTTCCAGAGAGGCAGTGAGTTGATCGTGACATCATCCCCCATGCGTACGACAACGCGTATGTCTTCCGACTTTGCGCTCTCCGTCGCAGCTATTTTGATCTCGGCCAAACCGTCAGCATTGGTCTCAAAATTCGCCGGTAACCCGTTTCTGACCATGGTTGAAACGGTCGCACCTGGTACTGGTTCTCCCGTTTTCCGGTTAGCAACATAGCTTACTACGCGCTGTTTGCCGATCTTAGTAACTGAAACAAGATTGGATTTGACAACAATGGTGTAAGCGCGAAGCCCCCCGGTTGCGGCTTCGACCAAATACACACCCTTATCACGAACTCGGATCGGCACCGTCAGTGTGTCCCAGTTTTGCCGTGCCCCGAAGGACTGTAAGAACGAGAGAACCATCTGGTCCCGATTCAGTATCGGCGTCGAAGCGTAATAATCTTCCTTGGTGTGTTCTTGCCCTTTTGGAGCGGTTTGGACATGCTTGAGATGTGCGCTTACAGATTCAGTGAACTGGTCTCTGATGAACAGCCGGATCTCTCTCCGAAGGTTGTGCTTCCAGGCCCGAAGATCGCCCAAAAGATTTCGCTTAGCAACCGGCTCTTCATCTCGATACTGGCCGAAAGAGTGCGACGACTCGAGTTTACGAAAAAACTCAGTAACATCCCTGACTCGATAGACCCGAATCTGAACTGCACTAACGCCAAATCCAGACATACTAATGGATGGCGTCTCGTCCAGCCCGAACGTTTTGTCGCTTGAAAGCGAGAAGTATGGTCGTGTCTCGCGGATATACCCCTGCGGCGAGAGATGAGCCGGAACCACGGCAGCAAGGAATAGTGAGATGAACAACCGGTGAGTTGTAGCTGAAGTTTGAAGCAGGTTACTCATGACAGATCCCGAAGTATGTTCCAGCGGAATATACCGAGAAACTGATGGTTGGCTGGGTACGGCCGCCATTGGGGGTCAGGAAAGTGAATAAGGTCAGACAAGCTTAGTCTGCGAATCTCACCTGTGTTGCCGCCCTCCGGCCCAGTATCGTAAACAACGTAGGACGCCGGCGTCGGTTCAACTTGGCTTCGCCCGATGAAGATCATGGAGTGGTAAGAGTCTGGATTGTCTCCGACGGTTCTACGAAAGAAAAGTAAGTCGCCTGACTGGGCTCGGCCGACATCTCGAGTAATTCGATAAGTATTGAACAGCTGAAGAGTCTTCGCATTCGCAAATTGTGCAAAGACACCGTTCACTTGGTCGCCCTGGTGAAAAGGGCCGGGGCCGATGCGGAACAGGCCGCTCGAGAAACCAACTACTGGATAGTTGTACTTCCGAACAGAAGCAAGTGCGGGTATCAGCGGAAGATTTGACTCGGCAGCCCACCGACTGTCATGAAAGCGCAATGCCTCGCGGTAGCAGTATCGGACCAACGCGGAACAATCAACGATCTCTGCGGGCCGGTTTTGAGGCGCGTTGAAATACTGCACCTCGGCCAGAAAGGAAAACCAGCGGCGAAAAGCCATTTGGTCCTGCTCTGAATCGAGTCTGAGCCAGTCAGGCGTGCCGTCTCCGGCCTTGTCGGTCCAAACTGGCTGTGCATTTTGGGAGGCCGGCTCTGTCCGGGACATAACAAGTTCAGCGGAGCTCGAGGAGTTTCGGGAACAGGACCCGACAAGCAAGCCTAAAGAAACCACCGATGCGACGATCGGAAAAATCCTTGTATTTGACTGGTGCAAGGGGAAGCTGAATTATATCCGAGAACTTCTAAGTGGCTCCTAATCTACGGCCACATTTGGCGCCATTGTTATCGATCGAAAGGCTAAGAATTTTCTGTATTACGTTTTTTCCGCAATCTGCCGTTAGAGCTTAGGCATGGAAGGGACACTTCTTGGCTATGTTCGCCATAATCGGAATCGTCGTTGTCATTGGCTCAATCATGGGAGGCTATCTCATGGAAAAGGGCAAGATTGCCGTGCTTGTTCAACCGGCTGAGCTGGTCATCATCGGCGGAGCTGCTTTGGGAACCCTGCTAATCGGGAATCCACTTCACATTATTAAGGGCGTATTTGCAGGCATACTCAGCGTTCTAAAAGGGTCGCCCTATACCGAAGCAACGTACCTGGAAACTCTAAAGCTCTTGAATGAGCTATTTAGTTTTGCGCGAAAAGAAGGACCCGCGAAACTGGAGGCCGAGATCGAAGATCCAGAAGCCAGCAAGATTTTCTCGAAGTATCCGGCCTTTCTTAAAGATCACTTCGCGTCGAATTACATTTGCGACACGCTCCGAATGTTCATAGCAGGCGGCGTTACTGCCTTCGACTTGGAGATGCTGATGGAGACTGACGCGGATGTCCATCACCACGAAGTGGGCGAGCCGGTCACAGCGCTTTCGACAATCGGAGACGCACTTCCTGGATTAGGAATCGTCGCCGCAGTCTTAGGCGTAGTGATCACGATGGGTTCCATCGGTGGGCCTCCTGAAGAGGTCGGACATAAGGTTGCGGCCGCGCTGGTCGGCACGTTTCTGGGCATTCTGCTTTGTTACGGCTTTATCGGGCCACTTGCAGCAAACATCACCAAGATCAATGATTCCGGCAACGACTACTACCGCGTTCTCCGGACTGGGGTGGCGGGCTATCTGAAGGGTATGCCCCCGATTCTCGCCACGGAGAGCGCTCGTCGATTGATCCCTCCGCACCTGCGACCGACGATGAAAAAGATGGAAGAGTCCATCAAGGGTGCTAAGGAAGCGGCATGAGTTCGGAAAAGGACAAAGAAGCGCCCCCGATCATTATCAAAAAGGTGGTCGCACATGGGGGCCATCACGGTGGCGCTTGGAAAGTTGCCTATGCTGACTTCGTGACAGCGATGATGGCCTTGTTCATTGTTCTGTGGCTATTGTCCAGCACCGAGAAGGTCAAGAAAGCAGTTGAAGGTTACTTCCAGGATCCGCTGGGGCTGAAAAAAGATACGGGGACGGGGAAAGATCCTGGTTCCGGCAAAATTGGCGCTGGCGAGACCATGGACGACAAGAAGAAGCAGCTGGAAAAGCTTAAAGAAAAGATTGAGGAAGCACTCAAAAAGATCCCCGAGCTTAATAAGATCAAAAACCAGGTTGTGATGACGATTACGCCGGAGGGCCTCCGGATCGAACTTCTGGAAAACGACAAGGGCGTCTTCTTCGAGAGCGGCAGTCCCAAGCCTACGCATGTCGCCGTGCAGATTATGACTGTGATCGCAACCGAGATCGGGAAGCTAAAGAACAACATCTTGGTCGAGGGGCATACCGATTCTCAGCCTTTCTCATCCAACGATGGCTATACCAACTGGGAGCTGTCCGCCGATCGCGCGAATCGAGCTCGACAGATCATGCAAGAGCATGGCATTCGAGCCGATCAGGTGAAGCAGGTGCGCGGATATGCTGACCAGGATCTTAGGAAAAAGGACAAACCGTTTGATTCGTCGAATCGCCGAATCTCGTTTATCGTTCAGTTCCTAACTCCGGGTGATTCTAATTCGATTGATCTATCGAACGAGAGTTTGAAGCGAGTGATCTCGGCCGGCTCGCAGTCCGAGGCTGGAAAATCCGGCACCGGCAAGGCAGCGCCTGGAAAGACCGAACCCGGTAAAGCAGAACCGGGCAAATCAGCAAAGCCAGCGCCGGGGAAGATTGAACCGGCCAAAGCTGAAGCTGGAAAACCGGGGCCAGCTCCTCAACAGCTAGCTCACGCCTCTGGCAAGTAACATCGCGGCAGCCCTGTGGCTGCCGACAAGCGGTGCGGAACCGCCCGCTGTGAAACTATAGGTCGAGTGTTCGGCACCATTGATCACGTCGGCATAGCCGTCAAAGACCTAGCTTCAGGGCTGCGGTTTTACTGCGACTTTCTCGGAATGCATCTGAAATCGACCGAGTCTGTCCTGGCAGAGGGCGTCACGGTTGCGCTTCTACAGCCACCGAGCGTGGAGTCACCGCAAATTGAACTCCTCGAAGGATCTTCGCCTGATTCGCCCATCTCTAACTTCCTTGAGAAACGGGGTCCAGGTCTCCATCACATTGCGCTCCGGGTAGAAAACCTGAGCCGAGCGTGTCGTGCGTTTGAGCAACGCGGGGCACAGTTACTGAACGAACCCAAAATTGGTGCGGGTGGTCATCGTTATGTGTTCGTCCATCCTCGTGCGACCGGTGGTGTTCTATTAGAGCTTGTGGAGAAGGAGATCGGATAGTTGGAAGCGAAAGCACAGATTGGAGTCATTGGCGGCAGCGGACTATATGACATGGCGGGCTTTTCAGGGCATAACGAGATACGGCTGGAGACGCCATTCGGGGCACCGTCTGATCCCTACTTAGTGGGTGATTTTGCCGGCAAACGTGTTGCGTTCCTGGCTAGACACGGTCGGGGCCATCGGATCTCGCCGTCCGAGCTGAATTACCGGGCAAACATTTTCGGATTTAAGATGCTCGGTGTAGAGCGGATCATTTCCGTCAGCGCTGTCGGTTCGCTGAAGGAAGAACATGCGCCTCTAGACTTCGTCATACCGGACCAGTTCTTCGACCGGACCCGAGGCCGAATCTCAACGTTCTTCAGCGATGGTGTTGTCGCTCACATTAGCTTCGCTGATCCAGTCTGCCCACAGATCGCGAAGCAGTTGCATCTCGGTTGCGCCCGGGTCGGTGTGCAAGGCACGTTCGGTGGAACTTACCTCTGCATGGAAGGTCCGGCGTTCTCGACACGTGCTGAATCAAACCTTTATCGTTCCTGGGGCATGGACGTTATTGGCATGACCAATCTGCAGGAAGCTAAACTCGCCCGCGAGGCCGAGATCTGTTACGCCACGATCGCGATGGTGACTGACTACGATTGTTGGCACGAAGCCCACGATGCTGTGACGGTCGAGCAGATTGTAAAGACACTACTGCAAAACGCAGAGAATGCGAAGAGGCTCGTAGCGGACGTTATAGGCCAGCTTCCTGGCGAACGGGTCTGCGGTTGCGGATCTGCTTTGCGGCATGCCATCATCACCGATCGCGCCGCTATTTCGGAAGAAGCTAAGAAACGATTGGAGCCCATCATTGGCAAGTATCTCGGCAATTGAGCTCGCGACCGACGTCCTCGACTCATGTCTTCGAGACGGCACTTGGCCTGCTCGCAGCCTCGACGCTTTAATCGAACGTGCACTTGACACTGACTATTTCGTAGCTTCGGCGGCGAGTCGCGCATTTTTCAGCATCGTCATCGAACGCCTGGGTGATCTCTTCGAGCCTGCTCTGTGTGACGTCTACGCGAAGCTTTTCGCACACGTCATTGCTCGCGCTATGCCTGAATATGATGCTCGCGAGCTTCTGGTACGCTACCGGAACATTCGTCAGACACGGCGATTTCGAGGCGGCGAGATTGAGCGAGTGTTCATACTTTCACGGGTCACTCTAGGCGCTGACATTGCAGTCACGAGTGTCGCGATGGCGGCTGCAAAGGAACGCTTCCCGGACGCTGAGATTTGTTTAGTAGGACCGGAGAAGAATGCCGAGCTCTTCGCGGCTGACGAAAGAATCGTTCCGATTACGGTAGCTTATGCCCGGCAAAGCCTGCTACGTGACCGTCTTTCCGCAGCGTTGGAATTGAAAACGATGACCGATCAGCCGGGCACGATTGTCATTGATCCCGATTCTCGACTCACTCAACTCGGGCTGATTCCCGTCTGTGATGATGCTCGTTACTTCTTCTTTGAAAGCCGAGCGTTTGGTGGCGATCTACTCACGTCACTTCCGGAGCTGACTTCGATCTGGTGCAACGAAGCCTTTGACACTCCTCAAGTTGTGCCCTACGTCGCACCTGATCTTCAGCGCCATCGCGGGGACATCACAGTCAGTTTCGGCGTTGGCGAAAACGAAGACAAGCGCATCGACTCCGATTTTGAGGGGGCCGTGCTCAAAGCACTTCTGGATATGGGAATGCCGATTCTGATCGACAGAGGTGCCGGCGGGGAAGAGGCTGACCGCGTCAATTCCTTGCTGGCCGAGATCGCGAATCCTGAGCAAATCGCCGCCCACGACGGAAGCTATTCTTCTTTTGCAAGCCACATACTCCAAAGCCGGCTTTATGTTGGGTACGATTCGGCTGGACAGCATGTCGCGTCAGCGGGTAACGTTCCACTTGTCTCAATTTTTGCCGGATTTGCCTGTCGACGAATGTTAGCCCGATGGAGCCCGAGTGGTCCTAACGCTCACGTTGTGCCGATCGACGGGGGAAACCGCCAGACCGCGCTCAGTCGAACCCTGAAGGCTATCGATCTAGCTGCAGCGCCGGTCCCGAGCTAGTGCAAAGACGTCGGCGGCGGTAGTGGGGCTGAGGATTCGCCGCCAGGCCCCGGCTGTTCTGCTGTCTTGTTCGCAGGTAACGGATCGGGGGTGCTGTAATCTAGAACGATTTCGGTTCCGAACTTGCGATAAAGCCGAAATTCGATTTCGTTCTTGGTTTTCTGTTGGCCCGCTCGAAGCTGCACAAGAGCGATCAGTGGAACGATGTAAGGACGGCCGCTGATTGTCACCTCATCGTAATCGAGTCGCTCACTCGCTTCTTGAACGGGAAAGGTCTTCGGTATATCCACTGCCTGGAAAGTTATGCGCGAAACAATTCCGGTGAATTCATCCGCGTACACAAGGCCGCGGTAAGCAGTGATGATGCGCTGCTCGGAGCTAACATCCTCAATCGAGTAACTCGAGTGCCCGCTGTCGATAAAATAATTGAAAACTGCTAACTTCTTTCCTCGTAAGTTGCCCCAGTGATCCCAATTGAACTCAGCTTGACTGTGCTTCTCAAATACCTCGCGCATGAGGCTACCAAATTCGCCGCTTGAAACGGTGCCGCCCCTGCCGCCGATTTGCTCTTTCGTCCAATTCACCACGTGATCATTGACTGAGACAACCTTATAGTTTTCGTGGCCATCGCTGTAGCTGAGCTGCTCATTAATTTTGTCAATCAGCCGAAACATGCCGGTTGATCTTGGATCGACATATCGCCGCGTCACCTGTGTGCAGACGAAGTTAGGCAGGTTCTGTGTGTAACTCATGGCGTACTGCTTGACTTGGTCTAGAATCTCCTCTTGATGCACTGAATTGGGAGCTGGAAAGCTCGGCTTAGGACCGAGTCGCGTCCCCGTGTCACCCGATGTTTCCTTTTCTACTGCGGTTCCAGGAGAATAAGTTGGATCAGCCAATGGCGGCTTCAGACTAGCTGACTTATCTCGCAGGTCTTGCAAAGCCTTTATGGTTTTCGGGCCCGCTCCTTGTGCCATCAGGTCCTGAATCGTTTTGTCACTCAGCTTGTCAGTGAGTGTCACCTTCTTCAAATAATCAGCGACTTTCTTATCGTCATGCCGTAGTGCAGTAGAGGATCGCACTGTCTGCACAAGCTGATCTACATTCATCTGCATCTGCGCTTGCGCGGTTACAGTTACTCGGGCGAAGACACAAATCATCACAAAACGGGTCAGCAGAAGACGCACCCGTGGCTCCAGATTGCCACTCATATCACAATGATGACGCAAGTCGATTCGTGTCCGTTGCTGCTAGAGCTTTTCTTGCTTGTCTAGGAAGAGTTGAATTGTGTAAATTGGGAATCCCAGCTGTAAAGTCATTTGTACCGGCACTCGCTCCCCGTCGTTTGTGATCCAAATCAATAATCGACCTTTGCGGGGATATAGAACGTCGTCAAAGAGAAAGGCTTCGTACCGAATAGTCTCCCTCGATTGGCCGCCTACCTTCAGCGTTTCTTTTGCCTGGGCCTCGACGCGAGCGTTGACAACCTTCTTCCCATTTGTTATCGGCATGGTCATCGACTTGCCTGGTTCAAGTGTTGCTGCTCGCAAAGCAGACAGTGCGCCGGCAATCTCTCGTGTACAGGGAGCCATGTCGATCTCGGTCGTCGACGTCGATTTCTTGACTAAGTCGTGCTCTTCAGTGCTAAGTTTTCGTCTCGCCTGCTGAAAAGTGGCTCGCGTCACCTTGTGGCGCTTACCCTCTTGCGCATCCAGGGCGGACGTAAATGTGCAGAACCGATCGTCACTCATGACCTTGTACGTGTCTTGCACCGCGTAGAGACGTGTCACGAGGCCCGCGCTCTGCAAATCGAGGTCGGTCTGCCACATGTTCGATTGCGCTCGCTTAACGTCCAGCACCGCTGTTCCGGCCAAGATGCGTCGCCACTCGACCCTGTAGGAGAGCTTTTCAGGAAATGGGTACTTCGGCTGGTTGCTAGCGGGAGTTGGCGCTGGCAGCCCCGATTGGGCTGATATGGACATAACCGATACCCACAGCGCCATGAAGGCGTCGAAAAGTGACCGCGTGCGCGGTCTTGGATGCGTCATCAAATAAAATGCTCGACCTGTCTAGTTAAACATTTCGACGTGTCAATCTGCTGCAGCGTTTCCGCACCGCAGTTCAAGCCCTTCGCCCGAGAGAGGAAGCCACTTCAAAATTCGATTGAGGCCAGCACGTCAGATGGCTTGCGCCCGAATGCCCTGCAGATGGCCAGGAGACTTTCGATACTGGGCAAATTCGCTCCTCGCTCAATCGAACTAATTTGCGAAACGGAAAGCTTAGCGGCTGCGGCAAGATCTTTCAGTGACCAGTCGCGCTCGACTCGCAGCAGCTTGATCCTGTGGCCCAGGCGCTCACGGAGTCGGTCCTGCGGTGCGCGCCCGAGACTAAATCTTTCTGCCGCGTTTTCAAGCGTCTGTCGCAGTTGAGATAGTGAAAACGGTTTAGCCAAGTAATCGAAAACTCGCAACCGAAATGTGGCTCGCATGTCCTCCAGAGATGGATAGCCAGTGACGATAATGATGCACATCTCGGGCCAACGTGACAGGAGTTGCTCGACCACCTTGTCACCGCTGGCCGGTCCCATCTTCATGTCCAAGAGAACGATGTCTGGGAGCCTGACTTCCGCCGAAGCGAATAGTTCTGCGGGAACCGCAAAAGTCCGAACTAAATATTGGCCTTCATCGCGAAGAAAGTCTTCGATGTAGGTGCGGAAGTCCAAATCGTCATCGAGGACCGCTATGTCGATCATGCCCGCCGGGCCACTTGCCGCTGAATCCGTCATCCCGCTTCTGCTCTCGGGTACTTGTTTAGATCAGGCTGCCGCTGGCAAGACCACTTCCAGGCAGGCACCGCCTTCGGCCCGGTTCGATGCTGAAATCGCACCCCCGTGCTGACTGATAATACCTTCGCATACAGTCAGGCCGAGCCCAGTGCCTCGTGCATCTAACCTCGTACTGACGAAAGCCTCGAACAAATTCGGCAACACATTGCTGGCGATTCCGGGTCCATTGTCCATGACCCTGCAGGCAACCGAGGGCTGGCCAGCACGGGAAAAGCGCCGGGCTTCGACGCGGATCTCTCCACCCCGCGCCACGGCATCCAGTGCGTTCCGAAGCAGATTCACAAACACCTGTATTAATCGGTCCGCATTGCCCACCACCTTGCACCCTCCCAGAACGGAGTTTGTGAAATGCACATCCGAAGCCTTCTCATCGATACCGACCAGACCCCAGCTTTCCTCGATCAGAGGACGCAATTCGACCGGCTCCATCTCCTGCTTGCGCACGCGTGCAAAATCTACTAGGCTCTCGCTAATCTTTCGGAGACGCTGAGTGACTCGTAGCATCCGGGCCAGTCGTTCGCGAGTGGGTAGATCTCGCGTCGTCTCAAGCAGTTTCTCGACTGACCCTTGCAGGACGGCCAGCGGCGTGTTCAATTCATGCGCGACGCTTGTACTGAGCAGTCCGAGGCTGACCAATCGGTCCTGTTCTTCCAGCTTTGAGAGCGCCAGTTCCAGTTCCTCCTCGCGACGCCTCAGTTCGACGACGGTTTGATTGCGCGAACGCATGATCTGGCCAATCTCGTCGCCTAGGATCTGTGAGTCGTCGATCAACTCATGTTCCCGATCGCCGCGCTGGGTGGCGGCGTCGGCGTGGAGCATCAGGCCCAGCGGCCGGTAAACATACTGGGACATAATCATGAACTCCATAACCAGGATCGAGAGAAAGTAGATGCTGCCTAATACTAGGAAGAGCCCTAACCGAGCTTGCCCCAAAGATTTCCGGTAAAACTCAGGTGAGAGGCTGACGCGACGGTACTCACCTGGATTCTTGCCGTTTCGAAACAGGCTGTCGCCCCCTTGTTGCCATGTGGCCGCCGAACGAGTACCCAGAAAATGCTGCCCCGCCGCGGACAGGCCAAGATCTTTCGCCAAACCTTCGCGGTAGTGATAGATTTGCAGCCCGCCCGGTTCGAGTGGCAGGTCCGCTGCGAAGATCTGAGAGACCATACGCAGTTCTCTTTGCCGGGCTTCTGTGATGTTTTCGGAGAAGACCGGAATTACCGACAGATAGACGGCAATCGCCAGCACCAGGAAGAATAAGTTATGGAGCACGACGAGTTTGGGCCGGACCCGCAGACATCCAAATCCGTCAATCGCCCGACGAACGAGATTTCCTGTCGACTTCGCAGCCAAACTCTGGTAGGAACCGATCAAGATTTTCTTCCCAAACAAGAAATTATGTGCTTATGATAGAAACTTAGTTCAGGACTCTTGAGCACTAAGGCCTGGACCGGCGCTTTACGGTCAGGTTCAGCTCCAGTCTTGTTTAGCAACACAAAGTCATATCCGAGTTGAAATGGCAGCATTCTTTCCCAAGGTAGTCGATAAATACGTCCGGCTTGCAGGGGTCGCCCTGACCGTTGGCTCCGTCATCGGACTGGCTGCATTTACATACTGGTCGAATCCCTGGTACGTCAAGACGGGTTACAGCCCAGTGCAACCCGTTCCTTATAGCCACAAGTTGCATGCGGGAAATCTTGGAATGGATTGTTATTACTGCCATTACACGGTCTACAAAGCTTCCTATGCCGCCGTGCCACCGACCGAAGTTTGCATGAATTGTCATGTCCGCGTCAAATCGACCAGTCCTCTGCTTGAGAGAGTGCGTGACAGCTACGCGACGGGGAAGCCGGTAGAGTGGGTTCACATTCATCGCTTAGCCGATTATGTCTACTTCAATCACAGCTCACATGTGGCGGCGGGCGTGAGTTGCATCAGTTGCCATGGTCGGATCGACCAGATGATCCAGGTTACTCAGGTGAAGCCTCTGAACATGAACTTCTGTTTGGAGTGCCACCGCAACCCAGCGTCTAGTCTGCGTCCGGCTAACTTGGTGACGAAACTCGACTGGACTCCGCCAAACGGGGAAGACCCGGCCGAGATCGGCAGGCGGATCATTGCTGAGAAACATATTAAGCCTCCTGTAACGTGTTCCGGATGTCACCGTTAGACGGGCTGCCATGACTTCGCCAGAACGCATAGAAATCGAAAGCCCAGAAATCAAAGTAATGAGCTCAGTGCCAACCTCCCCGTCTCCAGCCAGCCAGCACAGTCTCGTTCAACTCTCTCTTGCGCCTTTGTCCAGCGGCACTGCTTCCGCGCCACCCACTTCAGAAGCACCGCTGACTGGCAAAGAATATTGGCGCAGTTTGGACGAGCTGGCAGATACGCCCGAGTTCCGCAACTGGATACACCGAGAATTCCCGGAAGATGCCACCGCGGTTCTCGACGGCCAGTCGCGCCGCAAGGTTTTGAAGGTAATGGCGGCTTCGTTCGGTCTCGCCGGTATGGCCGCTTGTCGTCGGCCGGTTGACCACATTCTGCCCGCCTCCAGAGGTATTGAAAGTTTTATCCCAGGGAAGGCGTTGTTCTATAGCTCGGTTTTCGCGCATCAAGGCGAGGCCATGGGCATCCTGGTCGAGGTCAACGACGGTCGTCCGACAAAAATCGAAGGAAATCCGGATCACCCGTACAGTCTGGGTGCGACATCCGCGCTGGGTCAAGCTTCGGTCCTGGGTGTTTACGATCCCGATCGCGCACAGCAGGTTATGGAGTCTGGGCAGACCAGCAGTTGGGACAGCTTTCGTTCCTTTGCTTCTCAGAGCCTTTCCGCTTCGTCGCTGGGCACCGGCGATAGTCTTCGATTTTTGAGCTGCCGAATCCACTCGCCTTCTTATCAGGCCATAAAGGCCGAGGCGCTTCGCAAGTTTCCCAAGGCCAAGTGGGTTGAGTTCGATTCGTTCTCGCCTGAAAATTGCCTTGCTGGGACAATGCTTGCTTTCGGCCAGCCACTGACCCCCCACTACGCCTTCGATAAGGCCGCTGTGGTGGTTTCCCTCGAGCATGATTTCCTAGGCGTTGACTGCGGCACAGTTCTGCCGACCCGCCAATTTTCATCACGACGACAGCTGAGCGAAGAGAATTCTACGCTGAACCGGCTTTACGTCATCGAGAGCCAATTCACGCTGACGGGATCGAATGCCGATCACCGTTTGCGGCTCAAGCCGTCTGAAGTCACGCAATTTGCGGCTGATCTCGCGGCAGCAGTACAAGGTTCCGCAGCAGGATCTGGTCCGCATGGCAAGTGGCTTGCCGCTGTGGCTAAAGATCTTAAAGCTAACCAGGGCAAGTCCATTGTGCTTGCGGGGCCCACGCAGCCTGCGGCTGTGCACGCTTTAGCTTTCGCCATAAACGAGGGATTGGGCAACATTGGTACTACCATCACCTTCAGTAAGCCTGTTCAGGAAACCGAGAACAGCGGTGTTGCTGCCCTGAAGCTGCTAGCTCAGGAGATCGACGGCGGCCGGATTAAAACGGTGGTCATCCTCGGCGGCAACCCGGTTTTCACGGCTCCCTATGACCTGCATCTGGGCGAATCGATCAAGAAGGTCGCAAATTCCGTTTACCTCGGCCCCGAGTTGAACGAGACTGCCGTAATTGCCAAATGGCAACTGCCCGAAGCGCACTACCTCGAATCTTGGGGCGATGCTCTTTCGCTGGATGGAACGGCCGCCATTCAGCAGCCTATGATCGCGCCGATTTACGATGGCAAGTCTCAGTCCGAATTTGTTGCGGAGCTCATTGGCTACAAAGATCAACGCGGCATCGATATCGTCTCGAACTACTGGAAGAGTCAGTTGGGTCCGTCAGGAACATCGGACGCCTGGAACAAAGCGCTGAACGACGGCGTCATTCGCGGTCGAAAGTCTGAGACCGTAACTGTGAAGCTCGACGCTGCGAAGGTAAGCGCTGCGGCTGCTAGTCTGCCGAAGCCTTCGAGCAATCTAGAAGTGAGCTTCCGTCCGAGTTATACGATCGGCGACGGTTCTTACGCGAACAATGCCTGGTGTCAGGAGCTCTCTGATCCAATCACGAAGCTAGTCTGGGGCAATGCGGCTCTGATCAGCTCTGCGACAGCCAAAAAGCTGAATATGGCGAATCGGGAAATCGTTGCGCTGAAGCGTGGCGACTTCATCGTTAAGATGCCGATCTCGATCCAGCCCGGTCATGCAGACGATGCTGTGACGGTTATCTTGGGTTACGGCCGAGACAAGTGCGGTCACGTCGGCTCCGGCGTCGGTTACGACGGACACCCGCTGCGGACAACTAACTCTTTCTTCACCGCGACCGACATCACGATTGAAAAAGCGGGCGGCAGGCTAGAGGCACTGGCGACGACTCAGAACCACAACTTGATGGAAGGCCGGCCGATTGTCCGATACACGTCACTGGCCAACTACAAGCAGGACCCGGATGTCATTAAGGCGATGTCCGAAGTGCCTGAGCTCTTCGAACTGTATCCCGAGAAGCGCTGGGACACGGGCAATCAGTGGGGCATGGCGATTGATCTGACGGCCTGCACCGGTTGCAATGCCTGCATTGTTGCGTGCCAGGCCGAGAACAACATTCCGGTGGTCGGCAAAGATCAGGTTGAGCGTGGTCGCGAGATGCACTGGATCCGACTTGATCGCTACTACACAGGCGATGACATCGCCGCACAAACGCCGGACGAGCAGATCAGCGAAGCCAAGATCGTTCACCAACCGGTGCCTTGTATGCAATGCGAGAACGCGCCCTGCGAAAACGTTTGCCCGGTGGCCGCTACTGTTCACGACGAAGAAGGTCTGAACGCGATGACCTACAACCGTTGTGTCGGTACTCGTTATTGCATGAATAATTGCCCGTACAAGGTTCGTCGCTTCAACTTCTTGAACTGGCGTCGAGGCATAACGGAAGTTGAGAAGATGGTGTATAACCCTGACGTGACGGTTCGTTCACGCGGCGTTATGGAGAAGTGCACTTACTGCGTTCAGCGAATTCAGGAAGCAAAGATCACGGCCAAAACGTCGGGTCGCCGTCCTGATGACAATAACCGTATTCAGTACGCCGATCTCGAAATCCAAACTGCCTGTCAGCAAACCTGCCCAGCCAGCGCCATTGTGTTCGGTGACCTTAGCGATTCGAACAGTAAGGTTTCTAAGCTGAAGACGCAGGAACGCAATTACGCCATGCTGGCCGAACTGAACGTCCGACCGCGCACAACCTATCTCGCCCAAGTGCGAAATTACAATTCGGAGCTTGCGTAAATGGCCGATCACATTAGTGCGACCGACGCTGAACTTGAACTGAATCCGCCCATGGTGCTGGGCCATCCGACGTATCACGACATCAGCGAGCAGATCAGTGCCTTGACTGAGACCAAGACCACGCGAGAGTGGTACATACTAACCGCCATTACAGGCTCGATCACTGTGATGTTGCTTTGTATGTTGAGTTATCTTGTGTATCGCGGTATCGGCGTCTGGGGCAACAACAGTCCTGTGGGCTGGGCTTGGGACATTACCAATTTCGTTTTCTGGATCGGCATCGGCCACGCGGGAACACTGATTTCCGCCATCTTGTTTTTACTGCGTCAGAAATGGAGAACAGCGATCAATCGTTCGGCCGAAGCGATGACGCTGTTTGCCGTTGCTTGCGCGGCGATTTTCCCACTTTTTCATACCGGTCGACCGTGGCGCGCTGTCTACTGGCTTTTTCCAATTCCTAACACTTATCTGCATATGTGGCAGAACTACCGCAGCCCGCTTGAATGGGACGTTTTTGCGGTTAGCACTTACGGAACCGTTTCTCTGCTGTTCTGGTACACGGGACTTGTTCCTGACTTGGCCACAATTCGTGATCGCGCGACAACACCGATTCGTAAAGCGATTTACGGCGTTCTGGCACTAGGTTGGCGCGGCTCTGCTACGCATTGGAAACACTACGAGAAGGCTTACATGATCCTGGCCGGCATTTCGACACCGCTGGTACTCTCAGTTCATACCATCGTTAGTTTCGACTTCGCGGCTTCGGTTCTTCCAGGCTGGCATACAACCATCTTTCCGCCCTACTTCGTAGCGGGTGCCATCTTCTCAGGCTTCGCCATGGTTATGACGCTGCTGATCATTTCTCGCTGGGCTCTTCATCTTGAAAATCTCATTACGATGAAGCACCTGGAGAACATGAACAAGATCATCCTCGCGACCGGCACCATCGTTGGTTACGCCTATGCAACCGAGTTCTTTATCGCCTGGTATAGCGGCAACCCGTACGAGCGGTTCATCTTTCTCAACCGCGCCTTTGGTCCTTACTGGTGGGCGTACTGGACGATGGTCACTTGCAACGTGATAATCCCTCAGTTTCACTGGATCAAGGCGGTTAGAACCAGTATTCCGATCATGTTCGTGATCTCAATCACGACTAACATCGGAATGTGGTTTGAGCGGTTCGTCATCATTGCTACTTCACTGCATCGCGACTTTCTTCCGTCTTCGTGGGGCTATTTCCGGCCGACTTACGTTGACATACTCACATTCACCGGAACATTTGGCCTGTTCCTGACGCTGTTCCTGCTTTTCATTCGCTTCTTGCCGATGATCGCGATTTCGGAAGTGAAGGGCACGATAGCCGCAATGAAACCGCACACAGATATTGCGACGCTCGACACCGCGCGAGTCGGTGCCGGAGAACAGGACATGGCTCATTAACATGGCTACCGTCTCACAGGTCAATGGGACACTCGATCCGGGACTTTACGGCGCCGTCGGCAACTTCGCGGATGAACAGGCGTTGGTAACAGCGATCGAAAAGGTCCGCCAGCAAGGCTATTCAAAGCTGGAAGCTTATACTCCGTTTCCGATTCACGGCATCGACGAAGCCATGGGTGCCAAGCCGTCGTACCTCGGTTGGTTCGTGGTCTGCTGCGGCCTGACCGGCACGACATTGGCTGCGATTTTCATTTGGTGGACCAGCGCGGTCGACTACCGGCTGACCATTGGCGGAAAGCCACCGTTCGACTTTACCTTCTCGATTCCGATCATGTTTGAGCTGACGATTTTGCTGTCGGCCTTCGCCTCAGTCTTCGGTATGTTCATGCTGTTTAATAATTTGCCGATGTTCTATCACGCCATCTTCAATTACAAGGCAGCGGAGCGCATCAACGACGATGGTTTCGTTCTGGCCATCGAAGCCGGCGATCCGAAGTTCGACGCCAACCGCTGCGTTCAGGTCCTGGAGTCTCTCGGGGCTACCGACGTCGAGGTTGTTCCAAACTAGCCATGAGCCGTTTTTTTATTACCATCGCCCCCACGTTCCGCGTCACTCTGGCGACCGCGGCGATGTTTACTTTGACCTCTTGTGTCGGATCGTTGTCGAAGAATCCGCCCATCCAAATCTTCAACGACATGCGGCAGCAGGACAAGTTCAGGCCGCAATCGGAAAACACGATGCGGCAATTCGCGGACGGACGGGCTGACCGGCGACCCGTTCCCGGAACGCTTGCTCGCGGAGCTTATCACAGCGAGACAGATGTCTTCTATACCGGCGTTGTGAACGGGAACTATGTCACGTCAAACCCGCTGAAGATCACCTCGCCGACTCTGGAATTAGGTCAGCAACGCTTCAACACTTACTGCACGCCGTGTCATGGACGTTTAGCGGACGGGAAGGGAATCGTCGGCAAGCGCAGTAACTGGATCGCTTCGAGCTTGATTGACGATCGAGTTCGCGAATTTGTGGATGGAGATTTCTTTGACGTCATCACGCATGGCCGCCGCAGTATGCCTGCTTACCGGTATCAGATCACCGAACACGATCGTTGGGCCATCATCTCTTACGTCCGTGTTCTTCAACGCGCGGCACACTCGACTGTCAACGACGTACCGGCTGAATTGAGGTCTGAGCTCCACTAGGCTTCACGAGCAAAAACAAACCCATGCATCACGGTCCTTCGGTCACTGACAATTACTACCTGCCCGACACGGCTTGGGCGAAGACCAATCGCATCATCTTGATTGCGGCCCTGATTGGCTGGATTCCGTCCATTCTCGGGCTATTTATCAACAAAGAGCAGTTTTTCTTTTCCTATCTCACGGCTTTCGCTTTCTTTTTATTCACCACTCTGGGCGCGATTTTCTTTGTGCAGGTGCAATACCTGACCGGCTCGGTCTGGAGTGTCACTGTTCGCCGCATCATGGAAAACATCGCTGCCAGCGCACCCTGGTTTGCGTTGCTCTACATCCCACTCGCGTTTGGGATCAAGACCCTGTACACCTGGAGTCACCCCGAACTTCTCGCTAAAGATGAGATCCTGCAAGGACGAGCCACCTATTTCAGCACCGGGTTCTTCTTCTTTCGCGTCATTCTGTTCTTCGTGATTTGGTCGTTCCTGAGCCTGCGCATCTGGCGTCGCTCGGTCGCAATGGACGAGAGCCACGAGGCAGCCAACATCTTTAAAAACGTGTCCTTGAGCGCGCCGGGCTTGTTGCTGCTGTTCCTCTCCGGATCGTTCGCCGCATGGGACTGGATCATGTCGCTTCAGCCGCATTGGTACTCGACGATGTTCGGGATCTATTGTCTGGCGGGTGGCGCAATCTGCTTCATGGCGGTCGTGACGCTCATTTCACTAACGCTGCGCGACAAGGGATTCCTCACCCACACGATCACGCTCGAGCATTATCACGATCTTGGCAAGTGGATGTTCGCGCTGACGGTCTTCTGGACTTATATTGCGTTCTCTCAATACATGCTCATCTGGTATGCCAACCTTCCGGAAGAGACGATCTTTTTCCGCGCGCGATTTGAGGGCAGTTGGTTATGGGTCAGCCTCTTCCTTGTTTTTGGACACTTCTTTTTCCCCTTCTTCCTTCTGCTTAGCCGTCCCGCTAAACGCACGCTAGCCATTCTGCGGTTTGCTGCGATCTGGTTGTTGTTTGCCTGCTACGTTGACGATTACTGGATGGTAAAGCCGATTTTGAACAAGGACGGTGTCCATCTTCACTGGCTCGACTTTACATGTCTGCTGGCCGTCGGCAGTGTTTTCGCCTACGCCATCGTGAGCAAATTTCGGCGCAATGCCATGGTTCCCGTTGGCGATCTCCGATTCAGTCGCGCCCTGGCCTTTCGGAACATGTAGCGCCACTGAATCAGAGAGCCGAATTAGGAATAGATCAGGAATCTAAGGTCATCTATATGGAATCCAATCAGCAGATAGCCGGTGTCGCGAACGTCAAAGAAGCGACTCAATCCGGCGTCGGTTACGATCGGCAGGATCCGAAGGTCCTGTTCATAGCCGGTTTCGGCATTGCCACCATCATTGGATTAGTTGTGGTTGTGATCGGCATTCAGGCTTATTTCGATCACGTAAAGCAGCAGCAGGTCACTGAAGAGGTGCTCCGGCCGGTAGCTGAAGATCTAGTTGAGCTGCGCACCACGGAAGAGAATGCGTTGAACAGTTATGGTTACGTTGATAAAGAAAGTGGCGTAGTTCGGATCCCGGTTAGTCGAGCCATGGAGTTAGTGGCGAAAGAAGCAGCGGCGGGGCAGTCGCAATATGCCGCTAAAGCATATCCGGTGAAGGTGCCGGGTGCTGCGGGCGGAACTGATGGTGGTCCCACTTCGGCCGCTAATAACAATAATCCGGCTGTTTCAGCAAACGCGACTCTGAATGGCCCGAATGGAAGTTCGAATAGCAGTGCGGGAACTCCGGGAACGAGTTCCAATGCGCCTAACAGCGCCAATGGCAGCAGCGGTCCTAATGGAAGCAACAGCTCACAATCCGGCAAAAAGTAGCGGGCTTTGGGCTCGTGTGATCGCCGTCACGGTTATGGCCGCCGCGCTATTCACTTTTGCTCGCCCCGCCTTTGCCGATCAACCTCTTCCTGAGCAACTCGAGGGTGTGGGCGTAGACGAGCACCTGGACCGGACCATCGACCTCAACCTCGAGTTCGTCAATGAACGGGGCTATCCAGAGGCGCTGAAGAACTACTTTCATTCAGGTCGCCCGGTTCTTTTGAACCTCGTTTATTACACCTGTCCGATGCTGTGCAATCTGATTCTAAATGCGCAGGTGCAGACGCTCCGCAACATCCCGTGGACGCCTGGTGACCAGTTCGACGTAGTCACGATCAGCATCAACCCGACTGAGACTTTCGATCTGGCGCAAAACAAGAAAGCGGCTTATCTGGCCAGTTATGGTCGGCCAGCACCGGGTTGGCATTTTTTCGTCGACTATCAGGGCAATGCTAAGCGCCTAGCCTCTCAGCTTGGTGACAGATACCACTGGGACGCAGCTGGAAGCCAGTTCGCCCATACGGCCGTCATCTTCGTTCTATCACCGACAGGCAAGATCTGCAGATATTTATACGGGGTCAGATTCCCGGCTCGGGATGTCCGACTTGCCTTGACCGAAGCGAGCGACAATAAGTCTTCGCTCACCGTTGATCGTCTGCTTCTATTCTGTTTTCACTACGATCCAACTACGCGATCGTACACTCTGTTCGCCACTAACTTCATGCGGGGTGGCGGCATCCTCACCGTCCTCTTAATTGTTCTCTTTGTCCGTCGCATGCTTCGCGCTGAAAAGTCCCGCCGGCTGGCGCATCTTGATCAAATGCCGGTTTTTACGGGCACGAGGGCTACATAAATGGAATGGCTCCGAGCGATACTTCTGCCCATACAGGGCTCCGCTTATTCGCATGAGGTCGATGACCTCTACATGTTCTTGATTTGGCTGAGCGTCATCTTATTCGTACTCATCGGTGGTCTGGCTATCTATTCGATGGTTCGTTTTCGCTATCGGCCGGGTGTCGTGACACCGCACATCACGCACCACAATGCCTTGGAACTGACCTGGACCATTCTTCCTTTGATTCTGGTTATCTGGATCTTCTTTTGGGGCTTCAAAGGTTATCTTAAAGCGTCCGTTCCACCGGGCGATGCCATGGAAATTCAGGTCACTGCTCAGAAATGGAACTGGACATTCGAATATCCGGACGGCAACCGTGCTATCAACGAGCTTCACATCCCGCTCGGCAAACCGGTCAAGTTCATCATGTCGTCTCAGGACGTACTGCACGATTTCTTTGTGCCAGACATGCGGGTAAAACATGACATTTTGCCGAACCGTTACACCGAGGAATGGTTCACGCCCACGGTGGCCGGGCTGCACCGGGTTGCTTGCGCTGAATATTGCGGCAAGGGGCATTCCGACATGGCGGCCAAGATCTACGTCGATAACGAAGCGGACTACGAAAAGTGGCTGGAAACTGGTGGCGTCGATCCCAACATGCCTTTAGACAAGCTGGGCGAAATTCTGTACCAGAGCAAGGGTTGTGCGACTTGTCATTCACTCGACGGCTCTAGAGGGCAGGGGCCTAGCTGGAAGGGCATCTATATGACAATGCAGCCGCTATCGAACGGCAGCTCCGTGATGGCCGACGACAACTACATCCATGAGTCGATCATGGTGCCGGGCGCTAAAATTGTGAGAGGTTACGAGAACATCATGCCCGTCTTTCAGGGCCTGTTGCGTGATCGCGAAACTGCGGCCCTCATTGCATTTATCAAGAAGCAGAAGTAAAGGTAAAAATTTTATGGCAACTATAGGGACAGACTTTCGCACGCAAGCTCTTGGTGCTGCAGCACGTCCGAACTACCTGACTGAACCGAAGGGCATCAAAAGCTGGCTGACCACCATCGATCACAAACGTATCGGGGTCATGTACCTGATCTCGATCTTGTCAGCATTCCTCCTGGGCGGCATGTTCGCGCTTCTGGTCCGTCTCTCGCTACTCAATCCGAGCCACAAGATTTTCGGCCACGTGCTGATGAGTGCCGAAACTTACAACAAGGTCTTCACGCTCCATGGCGCGATCATGGTGTTTCTATTTATCATCCCGTCAGTGCCGGCGGCGCTTGGCAACTTTGTCATTCCGTTGATGCTGGGAGCAAAAGATGTGGCGTTCCCTCGGTTGAATCTAGCCAGTTACTACATCTGGGTTGCAGGCGCATTGCTTGCCATCAGCGCTATGGTTCTGGGCGGCGTTGACACGGGTTGGACCTTTTACACGCCTTACAGCACCACCACTGACGGCGCGGTCGGAATCATGACGTTTGCCGTCTTCGTCCTTGGCTTCTCGTCCATCTTCACCGGCATCAACTTTATCGCCACTGTTCACAAGTTGCGCGCACCCGGCATGGGCTGGTTTGACATGCCGCTTTTTGTCTGGAGCATGTACTCCACTGCGTTGATTCAAGTCTTGGCGACACCGGTACTCGCGATCACTCTGTTACTGCTCATCATGGAACGGGCCTTTGGCATCGGCATCTTCGACGCGAAGCTCGGCGGCGATCCGGTTCTCTTTCAACACTTTTTTTGGTTCTATTCGCACCCGGCCGTGTACATCATGATTCTGCCCGGAATGGCTATCATCTCCGAGATTATTCCTGTGTTTTCGCGCAAAACGATCTTCGGTTATCGTGCGATTGCGTTCTCGAGCGTCGCCATTGCGATGATCGGCTTTCTCGTGTGGGGCCATCATATGTTCGTTGCCGGACAATCTCAGCTGGCCGTAACAGTGTTCTCGGCGTTGACCTTCTTAGTCGCGATCCCGTCTGGTGTCAAAGTATTTAACTGGCTTGCGACGATGTGGCGGGGCAATATCTCGTATGAGACGCCCATGCTCTACGCTGTCTCCTTCTTGCTGCTGTTCGCTATTGGCGGCCTGACCGGTATCTTTTTGGGTGCTCTTTCAACCGACGTCCACTTGACTGATACCTACTTTGTCGTTGCTCACTTCCACTACGTCATGATGGGCGGCACCGTGATTGCCTTCTTGGGCGGGCTTCATTACTGGTGGCCAAAGATGACGGGTCGCATGTACAACGAGCGTCTCGGCCAGATTGCCTGTGCGATCGTTTTCATTGGCTTCAACGCAACGTTTTTTCCGCAGTTCGTGATGGGTGGCCGTGGCATGCCGCGTCGTTATTACAACTACCTGGACGAGTTTCAGCCGATGCATGCGTTTTCCACGGTCGGCTCTTGGATACTCGCCGCGGGTTTGTTTATGACTGCAGGCTATCTGTTGGCCTCGCTTCGCAAGCCGTACGATGCTCCTGATAATCCCTGGGGCGGTAAAACGCTGGAATGGCAGACACAATCGCCTCCCATCGAGCACAACTTCGAAGAGCAACCCGTGGTCACTCACGGCCCGTACGATTATTTCCCGTCGCACACCCACTAAAAATTATTTACATAAGGCCAGCGCCGATGAGCACAATCAGCACTCCCCTCGAAGGACTTCCCAATCAGCCGCAGACTGTGATCGTTGATCACGGTGCACATGGTCATGCTCTGCACGGTCATGACGATCATGCTGCCCACGACCCGCATCTGCAGCATCATTTTGCTGACAAGACGCAGCAATTCGACACAGTCAAACTCGGGATGTGGCTGTTCCTGGCGACCGAAATCTTGATGTTCGGCGGTATGTTTGTCGGCTTTGCCTTGATGCAGTCGCGCTATCCGGAAGCATTCCTGCTGGCCCATGAACACTTGCAGAAGCCGCTTGGTGGCTTGAACACTGTCGTCCTGCTGGTCAGCAGCTTCACCATGGTGATGGGCGTCTACTGTGCCCAGACTAACAAGCAGAAGGCGCTCGTGCGCTACTTAATCGCCACCATCGGCTGCGCCTGCATCTTCCTGGTCGTCAAATACTTCGAGTACGCGCACAAATTTCACGACGGTCTCTTGCCTGGCCGCTTCTTCGCACATGAAGATCCCACCGGCCACCAATTCATTTTCTTCAGCTTTTACTTCATGATGACCGGCCTCCACGGATTCCACATCCTGGTCGGTATCTTCCTGCTGGCGTGGCTGACTCGCCGGGCGATGAGAGGCGATTTTAATAGCGCTTACTACACGCCGGTCGACATCGTCGGCCTGTACTGGCATATAGTTGACGTTATCTGGATTTACCTCTTCCCGCTTCTCTATCTCATTCGCTAGGAACTATTCATGAGCGATCTCGCAACCACTCTTCCTAACACGTCGGTTCACGACCAATTAGCGCACACGACTCCGCACGGCGCTGAAGCCGCGCACGGTCATCATGCCGGCAATCCGCCGAAAACCTACCTGACGATTCTCGTGGCTCTTCTCATCTTGACCGGGATCACGGTCGCAGTCTCCTATCCGGACTTCGGCGACTTCAATATCGTCATTGCGCTCGCTGTGGCGACTTTGAAAGCAACACTGGTTGGTCTATTCTTCATGCACCTCCTTCACGACAAGAAGATGAACGCCGTCATCATCGTCGGCTCATTCGTTTTTCTTGGTCTGCTCTTAGCAACTTGCAGCATGGATATCGGTAGCCGCGACGTTTACATCCCTGCTAATGCGAAGCCACCGGCAGGTAGCATTCCAGAGAAGCCCCAAAAGCCGGTCGAGGGCAAGTCCGAAGGCCAAGTCGTACAGAAGCAGTAAACAGCGTTTCACTTCTCGGCTAGTCTCACCTGTGCCTTGCCCGAGATAGCGCCCCGGTTCCGCAACCAGGTAACTAGTTCATCATTGCCGCTTCGCGCTGCCGCATCTAAGGGACTAAGTCCGTCGTAACCCACACAGTTCAAATCTGCTCCGTGTTTGAGAAGAAGCTCGCCCGTCAATAACTGACCGCCATGGCAAGCACTCCAAAACGCGTTGGTGATGGCGTCCGAAGATGGTGGCGGGTGACCGGCCAACTGGTCCTCCACTCGATCCAGCAAGCCAAGAGCTGCAGCTTGCCACATTGTGGAACGGGCTCCAGACTCGACGAGCCTTCGCGCAGCGGGCCATAGTCCGAACGCGACCGCATCTGCCAGCGGTGTTCCGCCGCCGATCACCGCTCCAGGTTGCTCCAAATCCGCACCGTTTTCGAGCAGTGCATTGAGAGCCTCCATATCGCCGCTGCTGGCTGCCCAGTGAAGCGGAGCCTCAGAATGACGGCCTTGAAACTTGGCATTGACATCGGCACCGTGGGCTACCAAAACAGAGATAGTTTCCCGGACATTGGGGAAGTGACCTGGCCAGTCCGTAGCAACATGAAGCAAAGTCCGTTCGCCATCTATTCTCGATTGGACAAGTGTCGCATCCTCGCAAATCAACCGAGTAAGGCTCGTAACATCACCGGTTCGAATGGCCTCGCTTACGTCATTCTGCATCCCATTTAGGATAGCTCCCACCTGACCCGATGAAGTCGTTGTATTGCAGTACAGCAGACGTTGACTTGTCGAATCACACTCAAAGAAACTAACATCCGGTTGCGGTGAGGCCCGAACGTAGCTAGTAGTTCTACTGGGGCTAAAAATCTTAGTTCCAGCTATGTTGCTGCTCGCGTTAATCGGCTCGGGTTCAAGTCCACAAGCTCGGTTCGTTGATGTCGGTGATGGCGTTAGACTCGAAGTTCTCGATTGGGGCGGCACAGGCCGTGCCATCATCCTGCTAGCCGGTTCCGGCAATACCGGTCACATCTGGGAAGATTTCGCTCCTAAACTCAGCGACGGCTGTCATGTATACGCGATTACTCGTCGTGGCTACGGCGCTTCGAGCAAGCCTGAGCGCGGCTACTCGGTCCCAGAGTTAGCGGAGGATGACTGGCGCGTCATCCAGGCACTTACAATTACGAAACCTGTCGTCGTTGGCCATTCTAGGGCAGGCTCCGAGTTGTCGTTCCTGGGCCAGAAGCATTCTCCCGAACTTGGCGCGCTCGTCTATCTTGACGCTAATGCGGATCCAATGGATTCCCTTGGAGCAACGCCGAGTTTCGGGCGCTCACCATCAAAAGCATGAAGGGCACTCCAGGCCCACTCCAAGCAACTCCGGCCGACAAGTCTCCTATAGAAGCCTACCGAGCCTTTCAAAAGCGAACTGGCGAGTTCCCGTTTCTCGAAGGCGAAATCCGCAGCATGTATGAGATCAAGCCGGATGGCTCGGTCGGTAAGTACCGGCTGCAGCTTTTGCGTCCCGTGGAATCGATGATGGGTCAATCCGGAAAGACTACATGGGTATTCAAATTCCCGTGTTGGCTATCTTCGTGGTGCCGCTTGCCCCGTCCGAGCAGTGGAAAAATCGTCCTCCCAAAGATGACCAGGAACGGATCGACAAGGCTCGAGAGAATGAGATCTTGTCTGAGTTCATTCACCGCTGGCAAGCGAATCTGAAGCGCGCTGTTCCAGCCGCACACATTGTCGAGCTGCCCGGCGCTCATCACTATTTGTTTCAAAATGAACAGGCTGATGTGCTGCGTGAAATTCGAGCCTGAACTAGTGAGGCGCGCGGAACCTGCGCACTCCTAAAATGAGATGAGCGCTAAATGTCACTCTCTTCGTCCCCCTCGCTAGACTCCGCTTTCCGCACAGAATCTGACAGCATGGGCACCGTGGAGGTGCCAACAGGCGTTTATTGGGGCGCGCAGACACAGCGCTCGTTGCACCACTTCGATATCGGCGACGATCGTATGCCGCCCGAGTTGATTCGCGCCTTCGGCACACTTAAGAAGGCCGCCGCGCTGGTTAATTACGACCTGGGCAAACTTTCCGAATCGAAGACCCGCCTTATCACGCAGGCGGCAGATGAAGTAATCGCCGGCAAACTCGACCCTCAGTTTCCTCTCCGCATCTGGCAGACCGGCAGCGGCACCCAGACAAACATGAACGCCAACGAAGTCATCTCAAATCGTGCCATCGAAATGGCGGGTGGCGAGCTCGGTTCGAAAAAGCCCGTTCATCCTAATGACGACGTAAATATGTCGCAGTCTTCGAACGACACGTTCCCGACCGCAATGCACATCGCTGCGGCTGAACAGGTTCGCCACTCGTTAACTCCGGCCGTTAAAGAATTGCGCGATGTTCTGCATCAGAAGGCCGAGCAGTTCAACGACGTGGTCAAGATAGGGCGCACCCATTTGCAGGATGCGACGCCCCTTACGGTCGGCCAGGAGTTTTCAGGTTGGGTCAGTCTCC
Organism: Bryobacteraceae bacterium; assembly: GCA_965214005.1. Lineage (GTDB taxonomy): Bacteria > Acidobacteriota > Terriglobia > Bryobacterales > Bryobacteraceae > Bog-105. The sequence goes on along the minus strand of CBDCAQ010000014.1, from coordinate 3,289,769 downwards.
TGGATCGCGACCTTGCCCGGATCGAAACAACGCTCGACGGACTGTACGATTTGGCAATCGGCGGCACAGCCGTCGGAACTGGATTGAACGCGCATCCTGAGTTTGCCCATCGCGCTGCTGCCAAAATCGCCGAATTGACCGGCTTACCGTTTCGGTCGCATCCTAATAAGTTTGCTGCTCTCTCAGCGCACGACGAGCTCGTGTTTGCCAGCGGCGCATTAAAAACGCTTGCCGCTTCTTTGATGAAGATCGCTAACGACGTACGCTGGCTTGCTTCGGGCCCTCGTTGCGGCTTGGGCGAGCTGACCATTCCCGAGAACGAACCTGGCTCGTCAATCATGCCTGGCAAGGTCAATCCGACCCAGAGTGAAGCCATGACGATGGTCGCGGCGCAAGTCATGGGCAATGATGCTGCAATCGGTTTTGCAGGCTCGCAGGGGAACTTCGAGCTTAACGTCTTCAAGCCCGTTATGATTTATAATTTTCTGCACTCGGTGCGTCTGCTGACCGGCACGTGCCGTAGTTTCCGCGAACACTGCGCGGTGGGGATTGAAGTTGATCGTCAACGCATCGCCAGCTACGTCGAGAATTGCTTAATGCTGGTCACTGCCTTGAATCCGATTGTCGGTTACGACAAAGCCGCCAAGATCGCAAAGACTGCGCATCACGATGGCAGTAATCTTAAGGAGGCGGCCGTGAAGCTAGGCTTTCTGACAGCCGACAAGTTTGATCGTCACGTTAGCGCAGAGAAGATGACGCGCCCGTAGGTTCACCGAGCAGCTGGGGCCCGGTCCCTTGAAGTTCCTGTTCCTTATATTGCAGTTGGTAGAGCTTCCAATAGATGCCTCGGTGCGCTAACAATTCCTGATGCGTGCCAATCTCGCGAAGCTGTGCCTTATGGATCACCAGAATGCGGTCGGCTCTTTGAATGGTTGACAAGCGGTGGGCAATCACAACAGACGTGCGACCGGTAATCAGCCTGCTCAAAGCCTCGCGAACGCGCAACTCGGTTTCGGTGTCGACGCTCGAGGTTGCTTCGTCCAGGATCAGGATACGCGGATTATGTGCCAGTGCGCGCGCGAAGCTAATCAACTGTTTCTGCCCAGTAGAGAAGCCGTTGCCGCGCTCTCGAACCGGGGTTTCGAACCTGCTCGGTAGCGTGTCAACAAAGTCGCGTAGATTCACCCGTTCGGCGGCCGCTTCAATCTCTTCAGTCGTGATACTCGCCGTACCCAAGCTGATGTTACTGCCGACTGTGCCCGTAAATAAGTAAGGATCTTGAAGCACCACGCCGAATCGACGCCGAAGCTCCAGCAAGTCGAAATCCCGAATGTCGATTCCACCGATCCGAATCGCACCCCGTCGCACGTCATAGAAACGCAACATCAGATTGGTAATGGTCGTCTTGCCAGCGCCTGTGTGTCCAACGATCGCTAGCGTCTCGCTCGGAGCAACCCGGAAGCTAACATCGCGCAACACCCAATCATCATCTTTGTAAGCAAACCAAACGTGATCGAACTCGATGTCGACTGACCCGGCGGGGAAGGGAACTATCGCTGCTGGGGAGATAATGTCAGGCTTCGTGTCGAGTAACTTGAAGATGCGTTCAGATGCCGCCATTGCGCCCTGCAAAATGTTGTACTTCTCGCTAAGGTCCTGTATCGGTCGGAAGAATCGCATTCCGTATTGAAAAAAAGCGACCAAGACGCCCAGCGTCAAAGCTCCTTGGCTGATCCTGAAACCGCCATACGCCATTAATAGCGCCAGCGCCATCATGCCCAGGAACTCGACCACCGGGTAGAACCAGCCGTAAGCAGTGATTGAGTCCTTATAAGCTTCCATGTGGTCTCGATTAATTTGCGAAAACTCCTCCTTACTCTTCTCTTCTCGGTTAAAGAGTTGGAGAACAACGATGCCTGCGACGTGTTCCTGCAGATAGGCATTAATGCGCGCGATAGCCACACGTATTCGCCGATAGCTCTGGCTTGCCGTCTTGCGAAACTGTATTGTGACCAGCAGGACTAAAGGCATCACGGCCAGCATCAGTCCCGTCATGCCTGGACTGAGCCGAAGCATGGCGATGATAACGAACGTCAACATTAGTAGGTCCCCAACGATGGTGACCAGACCCGAAGCAAAAAGGTCATTGAGCACGTCGACATCGGTGGTCACACGTGTTACTAACCGACCTACTGGGTTTTTGTCGAAATACGATAAGTCCAGTGTCTGCAGATGGGTCATTAACTGTCGGCGAAGATCGAACATCGCCTTTTGGCCAGTCCACTGCATTAAGTACGTCTGCCCGAAGTCTAAAACGAATCCAAAGATTACTGTTAACAGATACAAGAAGGCCAGTTGGGTAAGCCCGGTCCAAGCATCGGACGCTAGCCAATTGTCCAGCGGTGTCTTCACGGTCAATTGCGAACTCAGCGGATGCGAAGGAACCAGGTAACGATCAACCGCAAGCTTTGTCAGTAGTGGTCCTGAGATCTGGATGAGAGAATCAAAAAGCAGAATAACCAGAGCTGCAGCCACGGCAGTTTTGTACGGCCTCATGTAAGTGAGCAGCCGTCGCATTAGTCGACCGTCATAAGCTTTTCCGAGTACTTCTTCTTCCAAAAGTGTCTACTCCTGATTCAGTAACGGCGTCGAACGGCGGGTCCACTACCAGCCTATCGCGCTCTCCCGAACGGTATCGAAAGACGCCGACAGAATCGCCACTTCTGAATGGCGCGGTACTCATCGATAAGCCTTCCGGCTGTACCAGTCACGACGTGGTGAATCGTTGGCGAAGGCTGGCGCAGACAAAACGCGTTGGTCATTTAGGCACTTTGGATCCGATGGCAACTGGACTTCTTGTGTTAGTGACTGGTTCTGCGACGAGGCTTGCCCAGTTCATGAACGCAGCCGATAAAACTTACCGTGCTGAGATTAGCCTGGGAGTTGTCTCTAACACATACGATGCTGATGGTGACATAAAGGCCACGAGTGTGGCCATTCCGGACACTGCGACCGTCAGCCAAGCCTTGGCTCAGTTCCGAGGCACGTTCTTTCAAACGCCCCCGGCTGTCTCAGCAAAGAAAGTAAACGGCATCCCCGCATATAAGCTTGCCCGTAAGAACGAAATTGTCGAACTTAAAGCGGTCCAGGTCACCGTCAGTAATTTACAACTGATCGAAGCCTCAGCCGACAAACTTGTGATTGAGGTGACATGCGCGGCCGGTACATACATCCGCAGCATCGCGCACGATCTAGGCCAATCGCTTGGTTGCGGAGCGATTCTTACCAGCCTGCGCAGACTACGCAGCGGCGACTATAGTGTTGCCGACGCTCATACACTTGACTCATTGGCAGCGCTCGCAGCGGCCGACCGACTCAGGGAAGTTATAATTCCTTCACCAAAACTGCTGCCGGAATTTCCCTGTGAATATGTCGACGAGGTTGTCGAAGCGCAAATTCGGCAGGGTCGGATGTTTCGCACCTCACCTTTCCTTGTTCAATCGGGCGCTCAACACGTGAAAGCCATCTCCTATCGAGGCGATCTAATAGCTATCGGAAGTTTAAAAATTCCTAATCTTTACCACCCAAGCGTTGTACTATAACGTTTTTATTTTCATCTGTCCTTCAGGTGTGCTACACCTGTAGTTCAGTTATCTCCCACTGTTGACACCTTCACTCCAAGTCGCGAGTCGGCTACTGTTGTGCTCTGCGTTCCTGAGCGCCGCACACGTGTACCCACAAGAGTCGCGACCTACGCCTCCACCGGCAACAGAAACGCAAACACCGGCGGGAGCGCAAGGATCAACATCATCCCCCACATCGCAATTCTTTACTGGCACAGTTACAAGCTACGACAACAAACACATTACAGTCTCACGCAGTCTTCTCGGTAAGGCTCCAGAAAAGTTAAACTGCATTATTGATAAAAGGACAAAAATCGCCAGAGGAGTCCGTTACCGAGCACGTGTTACGGTGCGATACATGACTTTGCCCGAGGGAGTTGTGGCTTTTGAGATACAACCACAACCGCACGCAGCTAAACCTTAATCGAATCCGCTGCTATAACTTCTGTTCGCGACGGCGCTTAGCCCAACCAGCCTTGTCAACTTGACGAGCCCGGCCGATGGCGAGCGAGTCTGGTTCCACGTTTTTCGTAATGACTGAAGCCGCTGCTACGTAAGCGCCGCCTCCAATATCCACCGGTGCCACTAACGTTGAGTTACTACCAACGAATACATTGTCGCCAATGTGGGTTGGAAACTTGCTTTTACCGTCAAAATTACAAGTAATGGTTCCTGCGCCGATGTTTACCCCGGAGCCGATTTCAGCATCGCCTAAATAAGCTAAGTGGTTGGCCTTTGATCCGGCTCCTAAGTTTGTCTTTTTGAGCTCCACGAAGTTGCCGATCGCGGTTCGCTCAGCGGCATGTGCGTTTAGGCGAAGCCTAGCAAAAGGACCGACATATGAATCTGCGCCGATGAACGAAGTTTCAGCGACAACATACGGGAACAAGGTCACCCTCGCGTCAACTTGGCAGTCGCGCAATACCGACCCGGTTCCGATACGGCAACCAGACCCAATTCGCGTTTTTCCGCGAAGCTGCACATGGGCTTCAATCGTGGTGTCCTGACCGACCTCGACATCCGCATCGATTGCGACGGTCTCTGGCATCTCGATAGTGACTCCCGACAGCATCAACGCTTCCGCTTTGCGTGTGCGGAGAATCTTGTCTGCGACCGCAAGCTCTATTCTGGTGTTGATACCGAGCAGTTCTGTTTCATCTTTCACCAGAAATGGACGGACTGCGTGCCCGTGCTCTCTTAAAATTTCAACTATATCGGTCAGGTAGTATTCGCCTGAAATTTGGTTCGGGTGAATATCGGTGATGTGTCGCCAGAATGAAGTCGCGTCGAAGCAGTACAGGCCTGTGTTGATTTCGCGAAGCCGCAACTGCTCCGGTGCTGCGGCTTTTTGTTCGATGATCGCTGCGATGTTCCCGTCCGGATCGCGCGCAATGCGACCATAGCCGGTCGGATCTGCCAGTTCGGTCGTAACCAGGCACCCGGCCAGGTGTGAAGCGCTTTGCTGTTCAGCAAGCGAGACGAGTGTCCCAGGCTTCAAAAGCGGACCGTCGCCATTCAAAATCATAATCGAGCCGGATTCAGTCGGCAGGGCCGTTCTGGCACACAACATAGCGTGTCCAGTACCCAACTGCTCGCCCTGGATTGCAAACCGGATACCCTCAAACCGGGTACCTGATTCAGTAACGCTGCGTTGCACTCGCTCGGCTTGATTCCCAACCACCACGACAATGCGTTCTGCAGGAGCAACGTGCATAGCGGCTTTGATGACATGATTCAGTAGCGTGTCCCCACCCGCCTCGTGCAGCACCTTGGCCTTTTCTGATCTCATGCGAGTGCCCAGCCCGGCGGCCAAAATGACTACAGTTATCTCTGAATTCATCGGTTGATTTTAGTTTCCCGCTTCTTAACTTTGTGCTCTGTGATTGCTTGTCGTCTCACCTGACGAGCTCGAGAGCGACGGGCCAGATCCAGCACAACTTGGGCCAGCGCCTGAGGATCATGACGGACGAGCTTCGAAGCTCCCACTAAGTCCGCCGTCACAACCTTCAGCCCAAGTTCGGCCAGTCGTTCGAAATCATTCTCGACCGGTCTCACCTCTGCCTTCGCGTACCTGCGGATCAATGCAGACGAAATAGGGGCGGTATTTAAGACCACACAGTCCGTCAGCTTTCTCCCTGCATGTTTGTGCAATGCTTCCACGTGTTCTGATGCGCTCAGGTTGATCGTCTCGCCCGGCTGCCACATCAAATTTACAAAGTACACTTTCAATGCGGCCGACCGGGCGATTGCTTCCGGCACACCTTTGACCAGCAAGTTAGGAATGACACTCGTGTACAGAGACCCGGGCCCTAGGGTGATGACATCGGCCCGCCGAATCGCGTCCAGTGTCTCAGGAAGTGGTGCGCAACTCCTGGGTCGTAGAAAAACAGTGTCTATGGCCCGACGGCTTTTACTAATCTTAGTTTCCCCCCGAATCAAGGTGCCGTCGACCAGCATGGCATCAAGCGTGACGTTGTCAGAGGTGGCCGGGAAGATGCGTCCACGGATGGCTAGAATTTCCGACGACAGTTTAACCGCCTGGGCAAAGTCACCAGTGATCTCGTTCAGAGCAGCCAGAAACAAGTTCCCGAAGCTGTGACCCTTCAGGCCTCTGCCGCTGTCGAACCGAAACTGAAACAGTTTAGACAGCAGCGCCTCATCTTCGGACAGAGCTGCCATGCAGTTGCGGATGTCACCCGGCGGGAGAATGTCAAAATCCCGCCGAAGCCGGCCAGAACTACCGCCATCATCAGAAACGGTCACGACCGCCGTAATGTCGAGAATAGGCGTGTTTCGCTCGCCTTGGGGAGTCAGGCCACGCGCGTGCACCTTTAGGCCAGACAGCAAAGTGGAAAGACCGGTGCCGCCGCCGATGGACACAATACGAAGGGGATCCTGCAGAGTACCTGTTCTCCAGTTGCGCGGAGTAGGCGTCAGCCAGCGCGCTTAGGTCCAGTCAGTTCGGGGTTAATCCGTCCGCTGTAGCCTGGGTGGGCAGCTGGTCATCTCATGCTCTTTAGATCAGGGACGAGTTGCTTCTTCGTCGTCATCGTCGTCGTAAACCGGAACGGTTTCCAGATCTTCCGCTTCGAACACATGTCCGCAATCGAGACAATGGACATAATCGATGCCGTCGCGGCGGTATAGAAACTCAGTTCGCTCGTGCAGACAAACTGGCATAGCGAAATAACACCTATTCTAGACCTCCTTCGTCTCGTGTCAAGTGCTCAGACTTCATGAGGTTATCAGCGATCCCTGGAACGCGTCTGAAACTTGGCTTACTTTGTACAATCGAGGAGGCCTTAACTGGCCTATTCGCGTGACCATCCCTGCGCCAATCGAGATTAGATTTGAAGCCGGTACCCACGAAAGCTCGGATGAGTCCAAAGCGCCTCGCCGATGGATAGAAGGCCTGAAGTGTGCCGAAGAAGGTCCAGGTATCTACGCCTTCATATTGCGTGGCAAACCCGTTCATGTCAGTTGGTCAGCGAATCTAGCCCGCCGTTTGCGTCGTCTGTTCCGCTCTAGCTACACCTCAAGCGAAGGCATTGCGGGCAACCTCATCGAACAGTTCGACTCAGTACAATGTTGGCCGACCGGATCTCGCCTAGAGACCCAGCTTCTGATGTACGAGCTTCTTCGCACGCAGTCAGGCGGTGATGCCAAGCTTAGCAATTACCGAAAGCGCATGCGTCTTCGAATGCCTTGGTACCTGGTGCTCACCGCTCGGGATCCTTTTCCCCTGTTAGTCGTCACAAATCGACCGGGCGGAGATCGCGATCTATCCCTTGGACCCTTCATTCACCGTGAGCAAGCTCAGCGGTACGAGCAGGAAGTGCTTGGCCTGTTTCAGATTCGCCGATGCAATGAAGCTCTGCAGCCTTCTCCCGATCATCCCGGATGCATCTATGGCGAAATCAACGCTTGCTTGCGTCCCTGCCAAGCGGCGGTCAGTCGAGAAGAATACGCCACCGAGGCTGTTCGCGTGGGAGAGTTTCTGAGCAACAACGGCCGCCATGCTCTCACTACACTTTCCATCGCCCGAGATCGAGCCTGCGAGGCGCGAGACTTTGAACAGGCTTCAGAGTTGCACAAGCGTGTCGAAAGGCTCAAGTCTGCGGCGCAACTCCGGGATCCAGTGGTCACTGATGTTAGCCAATTTCGCGGAGTGGCCTTGACCCGAGCAGCGTCTGGACGCGAAGTGCGCTTATGGCCTATGTGGGACGGTCTTTGGCAGCAGCCTTTGGATTTGTCCTTCTTAGAAGAAGACACTTCCACCTTGCTCAAACCAGTCGCCTCGATCGATCGAATGTTGCGGGAGAAGTTGGGTTCTGCTCTGTCTGAGCCTGTCACCGGGTTACCTGCTGACGACTCACTTGCTTTGTTCTCACGCTGGTATCACTCGTCTGCACGCGTCTCGGGCAATGACGGCGTCTGGTTTCCGTTCCGGACTCTGGCCGACTTGAACTATCGGGGTTTGGTCCGGGAGATCTCCAAACTACTCAAATCCGCCCCGCCAACTGAGTCACCAACTCAAAAGCGCTCATGCTAGTTTGGCGTCATGTCTGTCGAAGAAGAAATTCAGGAACACGTCGAGCATGCCCGCAATCGCTCAGACAAGATGGTTGCCGGCACGATGGCTATCATTGCCGCCGCCGTGGCCGTAGTGACTGTCACGGGGCAGTATCTCGAAACTGAGGAATTGCTCATTCAGCAGGTCAGCTCAGACCGTTGGGCTTACTATCAAGCAAAATCGATCCGCCGCTTCGTGTCAGAAACCACCAAGGACGTACTAGGTCAAGTGCACGCGACCCCAGCGGCGGTCCAGAAGTACGAAAACGAAAGTAAGCGTTATAAGAAGGAGAGCGAAGAAATCCAGAAAGAGGCTCAAGAGTTGGAGCGCGAGAGTCGTCTCCGGGGTCGCCAGAGCGCGCGGGTTCACTTCGGCGAAGTCTTTCTGGAAATTGCGATTGTTTTCTCGTCGCTCTCGATCCTTACGAAGCGACAGGTCCTGTTTACCGGCGGTCTGGTCTCCGCAGCGGTCGGACTCGTCATTACTGCAACAGCCTTACTCGTCTGATGAAAGCCCAGCAATGCCGAAGCCATTCGCCATGAGTTTCTCGAGGCTTTTCTCCGGCAGCGTCATTGCAACGTGTGTGGTTGAACCGTTCGTGGCCAACGTCATCGTATCCAGAGCATTTGCCACAATACCCGCTCGTGGATCCTTGGCGTCACGCTGAGTTTGAATCATGCTCGCGCCCATTCGTATCACATCCGCTAGTGACACGGCGTCTTTGGCAGAGCGACTGATAACGTCCAGCGTGAATCTCGATTCGTCGGCAAAGTGAATACCCCCGGTAAATTGTGTGACCGCCTGCAGAACTCGCGATTGGGCAGTCTCATCTTGGGCTTTGTCGCCCGAAGTCGGAATTAATTCGCTGGCCGGAACAAACGATGCAAACCAAACCTCGTTCGAATCGCTCAGCTTGTGGATTGCTCTCAGTACCGTTGGATCGAGGACTGTCGGCGTGCTCCTGTGAGCAATGATGTTTTCTAACGTTGCACGATGGCCGAAGACTGCCAGGCCAGGGCCGACGAATGCAACTCCGACTTGATCGTTCTTGTTCCTGCCGCCGCCTTTGCTAAACACTGTATCGATGCCATCAATTTGCCGCACCACTTCGTGGCGAGCGACTAACGACTTTTCGATCTGCGCTTTGTCAAAATTGCCCCGGGCGATCACCGCGAACCCGGACTGACCGGAAGGCTGGCCCGTTTCGGGCGTTGTCACAACTAAAAACGATTCCAGATCGCGCCGCGGGTCGAAGCCAGTGTCCTGAATGAACTGCTGCACGTGTGAGTCTTCCCCTGCTGTGCTGTCCAGGTGACTTAGCAGATATTGGCCGAACTGTGTGGCGCGTCCGCGGTCAGCCTGAATTCCGCAAACCATGGACGGATTGGTGGGCAACAAGGCCAGCAGGGAAGGGTCCACCGCCGCTCGTGACGGAACGGAGGCGACTAGAACGGCAACCCCAACTGCAAAGATTGAACAAAGTTTAGTGCTCACAAAGGAACTCCTGCTGAAGTATACGGCGGTTCCGTCGAGGAAGTTCCTTCGAAACCTGGCCGTTCGACGTTGAGCCACTTCGCCCGGCGTGCTCGGATCGTGACTCTGGCTAGCGTCGCTGTAAATAGGCCGAACGGCAATCCCAAGCAGAGTGAAGCAACTAAGCCGATCTGATTCGAACCGGAGAAGAGCATTCTCGACCCGGCAATCAGCAACGCCGTCCCTACTGCACCCAAAATCTTCGGTGCACGCCAAAAAGCAATCAGGAATGACAACATCGAAAAGCCAAGAAACCACAAACCGGCGCCCAACATTCCCACTTTGCTTAAATGGGCTTCGCCAAACAGGATCGCCAGTAAGCCGAAAGCGCCAAGATAGACTTTTCCAGGCCGGAGCAGTTCTGCGTAACAGAACACAACTCCGACAAGTACGACGGCAAGCCAGTTCGTTGTATTCGCCAAGTGGATTGTCAACTCGAAAGAGCGGTTTCCCGCGCGGGCACCGGAACTAGAGGCAATTCGAACCAGAACGTAGCGCCCGGCAACGGTGAGTTATTGAACGTCCCGATGCTGCCGCCCATCAATTCAACCAGTTGCTTGCTAATTGTGAGTCCAAGCCCCGTTCCGCCGAACCGCCGACGGTTTGTGCTGTCGGCCTGAAAAAACGCCTCAAACACTCTATGCCGGACGCCCTCATCCACGCCGATGCCGGAATCGACCACTGCGCATCGAACCCGCTCAACCCACGCGGTCGTTAAATCGCCCGGTTTCAACGATAGCTCGACATGTACTCCTCCCGAGGGAGTGAATTTAATTGCGTTCGCAATCAGATTCGTTAACACCTGCCGGAAACGAACACTGTCGCCGTAGTTGACGGCGGGCAGCAACGGATCTATGTGGAACGACAGCTCCAAATCTTTCGACACTGCACGTAACCGAAGCAGCTTCACGACCGACCGAAGGCTCTCATGCATGTCAAACGGTGCCTGACCAACCGCAAGCTTGCCCGCTTCAACCTGCGACACGTCAAGCAAATCGTTGATAATCGTAAGCAAATCCTCGGCGCACTGACTCACAGCACCGGCATATTCGCGTTGATCGTCGTTCAGTGCAGTTTCCTGGAGCAACGTAATCATGCCCATAATCCCGTTCATAGGGGTGCGTAACTCATGCGAAGTGTTTGCCAGGAACTGCTCCTTCATTTGGGTTGCTTCCTGTGCCAAATGCAGGGCCGTCCGCAACTCCTCGTTTCTCTCTTGCAGCTGCCGAGATGATTCTTCCAGGTGCTGTTGAGCACTCTTGCGCTCGGTTATGTCGCGCCCAATCCCCTGGATCGCAACCGGCTGGCCACGCCTGTAGCTGATGCGGGTACTGACCTCCAGAAACCGAACTGTCCCGTGTTTAGAGACAATCAGCAACTCATAGTGTTGCGTTGTACTTCCGCCCAGGTGGGCCCGAATACTATCTTGAATCTGCGAGTGTGAATCGGGAGCAATCAGTAGATCTAGGCTTTCGCCTAAGAGTTCGTCCCGGTTATAACCCGTCAGGTGTTCAGCGGCGCGGTTCACCGCGATAAACCTTCCTTTCAGGTCGAGCAGGAAAATGACGTCATTTGCATTCTCGAAAAGCTCCCGGAACCGCTCTTGACTTCCTTCGAGGGCCACTTCAGCCATGTGACGCGCAGTTTCATCGAACACCATCATGAGACGAGCATCTACACTTTTAAGGCCAGCCGAAGAGGAAATAAGTGTGACCACCAGTTCCTGCCCATTTGCGCCGTATTGCGACAAGGGGCCGATGGTACTGACCGGCTTGCAAAGCTGTGCGATGATGTCTGGACGCTGCGCACTGATGTCTGGTATAAACAGATCGGTTAAGAGCAGAGCACAAAACTGCTCTTTTGGGTAGCCATACAGGTGCTGAGCGCTTGCGTTAGCGCGCAAGATTTGAAACCCTGGCGCAGTGAAGATGACCATAGGTACAGGGTGATCTTCGAAAGCTTCTTCGTACGCAATCAGGCGTTCGGATAGCTCCGCGATTTGAGCCCGTAAATGATCCGGACTATTCTCCGATTCGTGGGACAGAGACGTTGCTCCTCGCGGGGCCCAACGACGGGTTTGCGAAATGCGGCCGAAGCCGGTCTTTCAAGCCACCGATCGCTACCGCGAATAGTCCCAGAGTATCAATTGGAAACGGGGACGATCTCGGAGCTTAACTCAATCTCGTCGGCTATAGCCAGCAGTTGGACGACGGTATTCAGATTCCTGCCTGTCATCGGCACCTTTAGTTTCCGTTCTACGGCTGCCATGGACAGTTTAGAGCGCCCCATGCCGTCCGGAAAGTGAATGTACAGCTCGCGCTCTTGCGTATGAATCACTTCAGGGCTTACTTTGAGACTGCGCACATACTCCCAGGCCTCCGTAGACGGCCTGGAGCCTAGGAAACTAATCAGCAGTCTGTCCGGAGCTGCAGCCGGATCACCGATGAATGGATTCCGCGCTACAACCTCGATAAGTTCGGCTTTGCTTCGAACGATAACGGCTGGCCGGAAGCCGAACGTGGCCTCGATCAGAGACTCGAGGCGCGCGGCAAGCACAATAGCGTCGTACTCACGGACGAAGAACACGATGTTGCCGCTTTGAACATACGTTCGAACATCTCTGAAGCCCGCGCGTTCGCATGCCCTCCGCAAAACATCCATTTTGACCATTTTGTGGCCACCTACATTGATTCCTCGTATGAGCGAGATGATGGCAGGCATGCCCGTCAGGATAACGCCATCTCGCCGGACATCCTCCGACCCGGGCTTCTACTGAGGCCGGCGAAACGTGACCAGCATGTTGTCGTTTCGATTGACCAACCGGCCGAACAGAGCCAGAAACACTAACTTAGGTGAGGTCATCACAAGCTGCACATTTGGAGGTTCTACAGCCGCATCGAGAAACTTATTCCGCTCGAGGTAATTCCACATAAAAGCCGAATTCACGGTTGGATAGAAGCTGTCGTAGAAAGACCGGCGATATACCTCGGCAACAGACAGCCCTTGCTGCTGGCCGAGATACACCAGCATTTCCTCCGCCAAGATGTGCCGATGATATGGTGCGTGTAGGGCTGGATTGTACAGCCGCTTTAACTTCGTCCCGTCTGCCCTCGGTGTGCCGACAACTAGAAGCCCATCGGGTCGAACTAGGCCAGCCACACGATCCATGAACTCGCGCGGCTCATCAGCGTGTTCGATGACGTCATAGGAAACCACGGCATCGTAAGTCTGCTGGAGTGTCGCCTCGTCCGAAAACTCTGGCACGAATGCGTCATACCCAAACGCCTCAATGCCTCGCTCACGAAGAAAGTTCACATAAAGCCCAGATCCGCACCCATAATCGAGAACCGTGCCTGTCATTGAAAAGCCTTGCCGCTCCATCAACCGCAGTCGATTTCGATAACCGATACGTTCGTTGAAGGTGACCTTCTGCTGCTTGAGCGGGTAGGGCTCGTAAAACGTGGGCAGGTCAGCATCCTCGAGACAGTGCAGCGAGCCGCAGCCAGGGCATCGCCAGTAAGTGAAGCGCGTGTCCTGAAAGTGACGAACGTTGCAAGGTATCAGGCCTTTCTCTGACGCCGTATCGTAGGTTCCGGGTCGCGTGCATAGATTGCAAGTTGTGCAGCCAGCCATGGATGTCTTTGTAGTATTCCAGACATTTTCAAAGTCTCACCCTACTTTGGGCCTCTTTGTACCTAAGCGACAGGAGATCATATAGGTCATGTGTATCCATGTTTTTGGGTTCCGCTGGAAGCCAGAGGTAACAGCCGAGCAGAAAGATAAAATCGCAGCGGAGATCAAGAAGCTGCAGGGGCAGATTCCTGGCCTGCTTGAGACCTATGTTGGAACGAACTTTTCGCCGCGGGGCCAAGGCTATGAACTAGGTGGCGTCATGAAGTTTGCTGACCGAGCCTCTCTTGACGCCTACGGGCCTCATCCGGTTCATCAACAGTTGGTCAACTGGCTGATGCCCCTCATCGAACCAGTCGAGATAGATTTTGAGATTTGACCAGATCTCACGGGCTCACTCCACAGGCTTGACGCTTTCCATCAAGCTGAAGAATCCTTCCGCCAACGTGGGGTGAATGTAAATCGCGCCCTTTAGCAACGTGTAGGGCTGGCGAGCGAGCATTAGCGTGCTCAAGATTTGTACTAACTCGCCGCCCTCGGTCGCCAGAATGGCGGCCCCTAGTATTTGATCGTCAGCTGCATTCACCACAAGCTTCATGAGCCCATGTGTCTCATCGCGCTCAATCGCCCGAGCCACATGTGTCATCTGCACTGTACCGAGTTTCAGTTCGTAACCCTTTTCGCGTGCTTGTTTTTCAGTCAAACCGACCCGTCCTAACTGAGGATCCGTGTACACCGCGTAGGGCACAAGCCGATCGGCTGTCGACAGCTTCTTGCCTTGCAGCAGATTGCCAGATACGATCTGAAAGTCGTTATAGGATATATGAGTAAACTGAGGCCCTCCGTTAACGTCGCCCAAAGCCCAAATGCCCGGCACGTTCGTCTCAAGGCGATCATTGACCGTAATGAAGCCGTGATCGTCGACGGCTACGCCGGCCAGGGCCAAATTTAGCTCCCTTGTGTTGGGCGAACGGCCTGTTGCCACCAGCAATCGCGAACCGGTGATTTCACGATTTCCGGTACTGATGGTGATCGCCACAGACACACCTTGCGGCACGGCCCTCGTCGCGTGCACGTCGGCGCCGAGAATGAATTCGATGCCTTCATCTTCTAGACTGTTCTGAAGCTCATCGGTAATGTCTTTATCCTCTTTCGGCAGGATGTGCGGTCCCTTTTGAATGACTGTTACTGCAGCGCCGAACCGTCGGAACATTTGGCCAAACTCAAGGCCGACATAGCCGCCTCCCAAGATAAGCAAGTGATCGGGGACGCTGCTGAGCTTCAGAATGCTTTCATAAGTTAGCGGATCAATAGTCTCGATGCCGGGTATTGGCGGGATAACCGCCCTGGCGCCGGTATCTACAAATATCTTTCCCGCCGACAACTGATCGCCGTTCACCTGTACCGTTCTTGAATCGAGGAACCGAGCGGTTCCCCGGTACAAAGTCAAACCCTTTGTCGTCGTGGCCTTCTTCTCTTGGCTCGCGCGCATAGGACCGACCACTCTGTCCTTACGCCTCTGAATGGCGGGCAGGTCAACCGTGACATCGCCGGCATTGACTCCCCACTGCGCAGCGTTGCGCGCGTAGTGAGCAACTTGGGCACTGGCAATCATCGTCTTTGTCGGAGTGCAGCCCGTATTGATGCATGTGCCGCCCATCTCCTTTTGTTCGATTAACGCGACCGTTTGGCCGTCCGCTGCCAGACTCTGTGAGAGAGGATTGCCCGCCTGTCCAGAACCGATAATGATTGCGTCATATTTTGTATTCATTGAGAGCCGTGGCGTTCAAGGCATCTTACCTCGCTCCTGCTGCGTCCCGCGCGAGGAACCGGTAGTATCGCCAACGCCTGCACCTCAGAAATTTGGTAGTATCCCTCAAAGGAGTCTCGCATGCTTAATTGGGGGTACGTCCGTCTATTCTTAGGTCTTCTAACGGCAAGCGTCGTGTGGGGACAAACCAGTAAGGGCACTATTGCCGGGACGATTCTCGACAGCTCCGGGGCTGCCGTTCCAAGCGCCCAAGTTACAGCAAAAGACACTCAGGGAGCCGAGTCGCGCACCGTCACCAGCGGTCTTGGCGGCGAATATCGGATCGATGCTATCACGCCCAGCATTTACACCATTACTGCATCGGCACCAGGATTTAACCAGAAAGAAGTAGGCAACATAAATGTTCAGTCCTCTGTCACTACTTCGCAAAACATTACGCTCGAAGTGGGTGCAGTCGGACAGACAGTTGCCGTCGAAGCATCAGGCGCCCAAATTCAAACCGAAAGCGGCGAGTTAAGCAGCACCATCAGCGCACAAGAAATAGCCAAGCTACCCATCAATAGCTTAAATCCAATAGACCTGGTGCTGACACAACCCGGCGTGGTTGCCGTCGCCAGCCGCGACACTTTCACCAACGGGTCAGGCTTCTCGGCCAACGGGCTTCGGCCTCGCGCGAATAATTTCCTCATTGATGGTTTCGACAATAACGACCAGAGCATCAGTGGGCAGGCGTTACAGCCTCAAGATGTGGAAGCAATCAAAGAGGTCACGGTGCTGCGAAACTCGTATGCTCCTGAGTTCGGTCGGGGCGGAGCCTCCGTTACGAACGTCATCTACAAGAACGGCACGAACAGCTATCACGGAAGTGCATGGGAACGCTATACCGGTTCCGGAATTAATGCCTTAACGTCAGAGGAGAAGCGCTCAGGTATCACCTCGGTGCCCCGCCTGGTTGACAACACATTCGGCTTCGCTGTAGGAGGGCCCATCGTTCGCAATAAGCTCTTCCTCTTTGGCAGCGGCCAGTGGCATCGTATCTATGGTGCTGAGACCGGGAATCAACTCATCATACCTACCGCTCAGGGTGTGGCAAGCTTGAACGCGATCGCCACCGCAAGCCCAAACGCCACCATCCTGGTTAACTCTCTGGGAGGTCTAGTTGCTAACACCGAAACCGACAGCATCAACGTTGGCAATAGACCTGGGTGCGGCAGTCCGTGTCTAATTTCAATCGGCCAAACTACTCGTGCGACCACGCAGCAAAATCCTAGCTACGAATATGTGGTCCGCGGTGACTATACTGCGACCGGAAAAGACACCATCTCAGTCCGGTACATCGGAACCCAACAGACCCTGACCCCTGATCTCTTTGCCAACCCAAGTTCATTACCCACGCAGGACACTTACCAAGGTGGGCCGGCACGAAATCTAGGAGCTTTTTGGACGCATGTGTTTAGCCCGACCAAGGTGAATGAAGCGCGTTTTACCTTTCAAGAAATCAATTTTCAATTTGGTCTGCTTGCTGCGACAGCAGCGAACTCTCTGTTTTCTATTCCCAATATCACCATCGCCGGAATTACGAACACTACCTTTGGTGGCCCGAACTCAGGCTTCCCGCAAGGTCGTGGCCATAACACCTATGGATACCAGGATGCTTTCTCATGGACGATCGGTGCTCATAGTGTCAAGATCGGGGCGGACGTGAATCACTTGGCGATCAGCGACGTGCTCCCGCTCAATTTCAGGGGTACCGTTTCCGTCGTGGCAGGTGGCGATTGTTCATCTATAGGGCTTGCGACTTGCACCCCGTTAGCTAATTTTCTCGACAACTTTACCGGTCCTTCTGGCAATGCCGGACGTCAGTTTGGAAATCCAAATGTAAGCTTTGGGCAAACCACACAGGCTTACTACATCCAGGACTCCTGGAAAGCTCGCCCAACACTTACTCTTACTTATGGCATCCGTTATGACTACTTTTCTACACCTTTCAACTTCCTCCAATATCCGGCCGTAAACGTTGCAACAGTGTTGACGGATCCCATCCAGACCAAGGTAAAGCAGAAGGCCGACACTAACAATTGGGGACCTCGTGTCGGGCTTGCTTGGAACCCGGGCGCTGGCAAAACCGTGATTCGCGCTGGTGGCGGCCTGTTCTACGATGGCTTCTTCACCAACATCGAAGACAATGTAGCGAGTTCGGCACCAAACACCCTTGGCGGAACCCTTGTAGCCCCGAAGAGCGGACGAGGAACTGGCGGAGCTTTGAGCCTCGTGCCTGCTGTGACAGCCACAGTCAACCCCCGCGCTACCATCTCGGCTATCGATTCAAATCTGGTGAGCCCTCAGACCTACCAGTGGAACTTCAACATCGAGCGGCAGCTTCCTTCGAACTTCCTCGCGACCCTTGCTTACATAGGTACCCGGGCTGAACGCCTTTTTATCAACCAGGACTTAAATCCTGGTGTCAACGGGATCCGTCTGAATCCACTGCGAGGCGCAATCGGGACGCGAACAAACGCAGGCAACTCCGTCTATCACGGCTTGGAAGCGCAACTAACACGTAACTTCCGCAACGGTCTTTTCCTCGATGTCGGTTACACGTGGTCAAAAGCCATCGACAATGGTTCTGAGGTCTTCGCTACAAGCGGCGGCAGTTCCTATCCTCAAAATCCATTCAATATAGGAGCTGAACGTGGGCTTTCGGCGTTCGATCGCCGTCACCGAGGGACCGTCACTTGGACGTACAGCCTTCCGTATCGGGGCACCAACGATGCCGGATTTCGACGCGCACTGAACTACATCGTTCGGAACTGGACGATCAGCGGGACAGCACAACTGCAAACCGGTGCGCCCGCTACGATCTACTTCTCGGGTACGGATGAAAATGGAGACAGACGAACCGGTAACGACAGGCCGGACCTGGCAAACCCCCACGCGCCAATCAACTACAGCAGTGCTTGCCTGAACGACACGACGGCCACGTGCATCACCGGAGTGGGCCAAATACAATCCAACGGTTCGATATTGGACTTCAACACGAGTGCGCCAGGAACCTTTAACCAGTTTCGATATCTGGCAGTGTCTGGCCGCGTCGGCAATCTGGGGCGCAACACGTTCATCAACGACGGGACTCAGGATTACGCCTTTGCTGTCGAGCGCATTTTCCCGATTCCAAGGTTGGAAGGCCACCAGCTCGAATTTAGAGCGGAGGGGATCAATCCATTCAATCATCCGAATCCCGGGTTGGTAACTACGGACCTACAGGACCCGACCTTCGTGAATCGCGACATCCAATTCACCGGAGGCCGCGTCCTAAACCTCTGGCTGAAGTACCGCTTCTAAAAGCGAGTTAACGGCGGGGCACAATTCATTATTTTGCCTCACCTAGTTTGTTGGTCTTACTGGTTTCGATTGTTGCTATCGCCGTCGCCCGCTTGTTTTTTCCAGACAAGCTTCTCGTGATTATTCCCATTCGGGCTCTTCGTTTCGATCTCTTCTGTTGCGGTGTTCCCGTCACGCGAAAGTGTCATCCGCACTTTCTCCTGATAAGCGCCGTCGTCCGATCGCCGTTCGTTGACCAGCACATCATCTTCCCAGCGTGTCACCGAATACCCTGGCGCGGGCTTGTCCGTGGGATGGCGCTTGCCGTCCAAAAACCAATCGTACGTTGTTGTCTGCGGGTCTTGGGCGGTATAAATGGTCTGGGAACTGTGCATAACTTCACCCTTACGCGTCGACTTAATAGTGGCGCGCACGGGCTTCGTCTGATGGCCGAAATCAGACTTGTCAACCTGCAGCTCCCAGTTTCCTGAGAAGTCAGGCTTCGAAGCTGCAGCCGAAATGCCGGCAGCAGCTATCAAAATCGGGAAATATAAATGGAGTCGCGACACTTACTTGAACTCGAGAATTTCTTTCTCTTTGGCCTTGGCCGCTTGGTCTAGTTTGGCGATTTGACCATCCGTCAGCTTCTGAATCAGATCCAGCGCCTGCCGTTCCTCGTCTTCGCTGATCGTCTTGTCCTTCGATAACTTCTTCAGCTGTTCGTTCGCATCGCGGCGGGCGTTGCGCATACCCACTCGTCTCTCCTCCGCAACGTGGCTCAGTTTCTTAGCCATGTCCCGGCGGCGTTCTTCAGTCAGTGGGGGGATCGGAATGCGAATGAGTTTACCGTCGTTCGACGGATTCAAACCCGGATCAGACTCACGAATCGCTTTCTCAATCGCGCGAATGGTCGAGCTATCGAATGGTTGCACCGTGATCATCGCCGGTTCGGGAACATGCAATTGAGCTACCTGATTGATTGGCACGGCTGAGCCGTAGTAATCTACGCGAACGCTGTCCAGCAAGCCAATGTTCGCCCGCCCCGTTCGGATATTACTCATTTCGTGCTGGAGATCGCTCAGCGTCTTTTCCATGCGGCCACGGGCGCTCGCCTCAATCTCCTTCACAGTCTTGAACTGGCCGTTGACGGCCGGCGTAGCTGGTTGCGGTTCTTTACCCATTTCGTGTTTACCGAATTACTGTTCCGATGGTCTCACCCATCGCCATTCGCATTATATTGCCACCGACATTCAGATCGAAAACCACGATCGGCATCTTGTTATCCCGACACATGGCAACAGCAGACGCGTCCATCACCGCCAGCGACTTCGAAAGTACCTCGGTGTAACTCACCTCTGAATACCGTATTGCGTCAGCATGACGCTTCGGGTCTTTGTCGTAAACGCCATCTACGCTCGTTGCCTTCGCAATAATCTGCGCATGAATCTCAAGACCCCGTAATGTCGCCGCAGTGTCAGTCGAAAAGTACGGGTTCGATGTGCCTGCCGCGAAAATGACAGCGCGACCTTTCTCTAAGTGCCGGATTGCCCGACGGCGTATGTAAGGTTCTGCCACTTGATGCATCTGGATGGCGGTCATGACTCGCGTGGGCACGCCGTGCTTTTCCAAAGCATCTTGAAACGCCAACGCGTTGATAACCGTAGCCAGCATTCCCATGTGATCGCCGGTCACACGGTCCATGTTCCTGGCCGCGGCCGCCACACCACGGAAAAAGTTTCCGCCGCCAATGACTAAACCCACCTGCACGCCCGCCTTTGCAACTTCGGCCACCTCTGCAGACATTGACAGTATGCGTTGTGGATCCAGGCCGAAAGAGCTGGTCCCGGCTAAGGCCTCGCCGCTAATCTTCAGGAGCACTCGCGTAAATGCAGGCATTGAGTGGGCTTCGCGATTCGACTTCAGGCGGCTAAGCAGTCACTGGAATTGGCGTAGCCTCAACACCCTGCGCATCACCAGCGTCTCCAACCTTATAGCGAGTGAAGCGGACCACCGACACCGTGTCCTTCAGCTTGGCCGACACGGACTTAATCAGCTCGGTCACTGTGACCGAGTTCTCACGGATAAACGGCTGCTCGAGCAGACAAACCTCTTCATAGAACTTACTGAGGCGACCTTCGACAATCTTGTCGACCATCTTCTCGGGCTTACCTTCGCCCAAGGCCCGCGCCCGTTGGATCTCGCGTTCTTTACTCAGGACGTCCGGCGACACTTCGTCACGACTCACGAATTGTGATGGAATCGCCGCTACTTGCATGGCAATGTCGCGCACCAGCGCCTGGAATTCGGCATTGTGTCCAGTGTCGGCCGACTCGAATTTAAGCTGCAGCAAGACGCCAATTTGCGACCCCGTATGGATGTAGCTTCCAATCCAGCCCTGGCCATCTATCTCGTAAAGAACGAATCGCGACACCCGAATGTTTTCGCCGAGCTTGGCAATTTTCGAGCGCACATATTCGCCCACCGTCGCGTGGTCGCCCTTGTTGAACTTCTGCTCGTAAAGCGTGTGGTGCTCTTGAATATTGGCGCGCTCGGCTTCCGTGACATCTTCTAACCGCACGGCCTTGGGCTTGGTCTCAGCAATGTGTTCAGCCACGTCTGTCGTCATCGACTGAAAATCTTCAGTGCGTGCCACGAAATCGGACTCGCAATTCACTTCCACCAACACGCCCAAACGTCCGTCGAAGCTGACATGCGAAGCGATCAACCCCTGCTTGGTCGAGCGAGACTCTTTCTTCGTCGCGCCAATCGTGCCCTGCTTTCGGAGATACACTTCCGCCTCGGCTAGGTCGCCGTTCGTGGCTACCAGAGCCTTCTTGCACTCCATCATTCCCGCGCCTGTTCGCTCGCGGAGTTCTTTTACTAACTGTGCGGAAATCTCGGCCATATAATCCTCGTTCTTTAACTAAACCCGCCGTCCCTACATGGAGAGAGCGACCGAACCCTATAAGGCTGGTCGCTCTGCAACGTCTCGCAACGAACCTATTTTATCGATCTGCTGCTGTGGACGCCGTACCCTCGTCGCCCGTCTCGCTGGCTGGTCCCTTGCGGGGGCTCGGTTCTGCCTCGTCATTGGTGGCCAGGCTTTCCGACATTAGCTGCTCCGCGTACTTCGGATCCAGATACTGCGTATACTCTTCAACCGCGGCCGAATCCTCGGTCGAGGGCTCCTCATCGGTCACAATGCGTTCGGCGACAAAGTCGTGCTCGGTTGCTAAAGCTCGGCCTTCGACAACTGCGTCAGCGATCTTCGTCGTAAATAACCGTATAGCTCTCAACGCGTCATCGTTACCCGGGATCACGTAATCGACTTCATCCGGATCGCAGTTTGTATCAACAACTGCAACCACGGGGATGCCCAGCTTGCGCGCTTCCTTAACCGCGATTGCCTCTTTGTTCGAATCGATCACGAACAACATATCCGGCAGACCAACCATATCTTTGATGCCGGCGAGGTTCTGCTGCAGGTGCTTGCGTTCCCGCTCTAATCGGCCGACTTCCTTCTTTGCCCGGCCCTCATAAGCGTTATCCGCCTGCATTTCGTCCAGCTCTTTCAGCCGCTTGATGGACTTCTGAACTGTGACGATATTGGTCAGCAATCCGCCAAGCCAACGCTGATTGACGTAGTACTGACTGCAACGGGCCGCTTCTTCGGCTACTGCTTCTTGCGCCTGCCGCTTGGTTCCGACAAACAGCACAGTCTTACCTTGCGCCGCCATCTCGCCCACAAACCGCATCGCGTCTTTAAACAACTTCAACGTTTTCTGGAGATCAACGATGTAAATGCCATTGCGCTCGCCGAAGATGTACTCTTTCATCTTTGGGTTCCAGCGCTTTGTCTGGTGCCCGAAGTGTACACCTGCTTCGAGCAATTCCTTCATCGAAATTGAGGGCAAACAAACTCCTTTTCACAGCCTGGGTCTGACTGTTCTGCAGCACCGGACGCAGCAAAACACGCGACCCAAATTGAATTTGCGTGTTCTGGCCGAGGCTGGTGACACAACAGAAGACCACAAGGGTCAACCGCCGTGCGTGAATGGTGAAGCGAGAGCAGGGAACGGGAACAAACTAGCGCTTGGAGAACTGGAATCGCTTCCGGGCGCCTTTTTGGCCGTACTTCTTTCGCTCATGCTCGCGCGCATCGCGAGTGAGAAAGCCGAGCTGCTTTAACTTGCCCCGCAGTTCAGCGTTGAATTCAATCAAGGCACGAGCAATACCCAGCCGGGCTGCTCCTGCTTGCCCCGTCACGCCACCGCCATCCGCCAGGATGATGATGTCGAAACGATCGGCCACTTCGGCTGCCAGCAACGGCTGGCGCACATACGCCCGAGCCGACTCGTTGGCAAAATAAGTTTCAAACGGTCTATGATTAACGGTGATCTGGCCCTTACCGGGGCGCAGAAACACGCGCGCTGTGGCGGTCTTCCGGCGGCCTGTGCCCAGATTCTGTACTAACTTCGCTGGCAACTGTCTTGATCCTTCCTAGGTTCCTACTCGCCTACCGAGAGCGGCGTCGGCTTCTGCGCCTGATGTGGATGTTGGTCGCCGGCATACACGTTCAGCTTGCGATACATCTGCTTGCCTAACTTGTTCTTAGGAAGCATGCCCGAAATCGCGAGCTCAACCATCCGCTCGGGACGCGTCTGCCGCATCTTCCGAGCACCGACCTCAACCAATCCACCCGGGTACCCAGTGTGGCGACGATACAACTTCTGACCTTCTTTACCACCGGTCAGCTTCAGCTTCGCGGCGTTGATGATAATGACGTGGTCGCCCGTGTCAATAAACGGGGCGTATGTGGGCTTATGCTTGCCCATCAACAGCATGGCAGCACGAGTCGCAACCCTACCAAGGGCCGCTTCTTGCGCGTCTATCACGTGCCACGAGCGAACAATCTCACCCTTGGACGGAAATTCAGTACGCATGGACAGACTTCTACTCTCCGCTTCGAAAACTCGAACACTTCAGTCTAATCTATTTGAAAAATAAGTGTCAAACCAAGGGGCTAAGGGGTAGTGGCTCAATTTGAGAATCGGCCCGATGCTCAGCCCGCCTCATGATGAGGTGTCCACCCGATCACGGTTGCTCGATCCTCGTTTCTTAGTAGGCGGTGGCGGTAGAGGGCGGTCGAGACGTGGCCAACCATCTGTCGTCTTCTCAAGCGGGGGTCTCGAACCGTCGCTGTCTGATCGATTCATTCAAGCATCTAAATAGGATCGGTTTTCGTTTTCAATATCATCCTGCCACCTTCGCATAGTATTCCGGTTGTACTGTAAGCTCGCGCCAACTGCAACCCATTCACCAACCCAACCCCATCATCCTGAACCTCCGCCAGTCCCTCAATCATCATCAGCCTGAGGGTAATCAGTTGAACTATCGACTTTTAGGAAACAGCGGCCTGCGCGTCTCTGAGGCAGCACTCGGCACCATGACTTTTGGCGACGACTGGGGTTGGGGCTCCAGTAAAGACGAAGCTCGCAAGGTCTACGACGCATTTCGTGAGGCGGGAGGCAATTTTATCGACACCGCCAACCTGTACACCAATGGTACAAGCGAGACGTTCTTAGGCGAGTTCCTTTCTGATCATCGCAACAGCATGGTGCTCGCTACTAAGTACACCAACGCGATGCCAGGCAAGGATCCGAACGCCGGGGGCAATCAGCGCAAAAATATGGTTCAAGCGGTAGAGGCCAGTCTCAAACGGCTTCAAACCGAGTACATCGATCTCTTGTGGATGCATATCTGGGATCAACTGACGCCGGTCGAAGAAGTCATGCGCGCCTTCGACGATCTAGTACGCCAAGGCAAGGTGCTCTACGTGGGAGTCTCCGATGCGCCAGCCTGGTGGATTGCGCAAGCAAACACGTTAGCCACCCTGCGCGGTTGGACACCCTTCATAGGCCTGCAAATCGAGTACAGTCTGATCGAGCGCACGGTCGAGCGTGAACTCATTCCTGCAGCAAAGGCCCTAGGCGTAGGCGTCACTGCATGGTCTCCGTTATCCGGTGGTGTGCTAACAGGCAAGTACCACGGGTCCAGCAAAGACAAAGACGGGCGTATGAGCGGCGACATGATGAAGGGCTTTCTTCCTGAGGAAGAGCGGGCAGCGAAGATCATTTCAGTTGTAAAGATCGTCGCGGAACAAGTCGGCGGCAGCATGGCCCAGGTCGCTCTTGCTTGGCTCCGTTACCGATCAGTTCCTGTCATTCCAATCCTAGGTGCACGCAAGGTCGAGCAACTACATGACAATCTCGCGAGCTTGGAGTTACAACTTACTCCCGAACATATCTCCACATTAGATGATGCGAGTAAGATACAACTCGGGTTCCCGCACGACTTTTACAAAATGGATATGGTTCGCAATTTCGTTTACGGAGGCATGCGCGACCGCATCATCGCATAACGCTGAGAGAAGCTTAGTGATCAAGCAGCTGCCGCCCTGAGACTTTACCGGTCTGCTTCGCACTATCTCTTCTCATCACCTCATGTGCGCAATCATGACCAGCCTCGACTGGACTGGTAACAGCTCTGTCCAACAGGTTAGTGCTGGTCTCAAGGCACTACGTCATCGTGGTCCCGATGGATGTCGCATCTGGCGTTCACCATCGGGCCTAGTCACATTCGGCCACGCTCGCTTACGCATCATCGACCTCTCTACCGGCGACCAGCCGATTGCCAACGAAACCGGCCACATCCATTGCGTTGTCAATGGTGAATTCTATGATTTCGAACAGATCCGCACGAACCTAGAATCGCGAGGTCATCAGTTCACAACTCGCTCAGACAGCGAGATCCTTGTTCACCTCTATGAGGAATTCGGCGTCAACTGTCTCCATCATCTCCGCGGCGAGTACGCCTTTGTCCTCTGGGACGAACATCGTCAGACCTTGTTTGCCGCCCGCGATCGATTCGGCATCAAGCCAATTTTCATCTCGGAACTGCAAGGAACAGTACTGCTCGCTTCCGAAATTAAGGCCCTCCACGCGGCTGGAGTCTCAGCTCAGTGGGATGAACAGGGTTTCTTCGAAAAGCTTGTCTTGCACTCGCCTATTCAAGGTCGCACGTTATTCCGTCACGTAGCCGAACTTCCGCCCGCGCACTATCTTATTGCCAGAAATGGATCGCTTACACAGCACGCGTATTGGGACTTCAACTATCCTCCGGAAGCGAACGTCCAGCCCGACAGATCCGACGACGACTATGCCGCGGATCTATTCGACAGCCTTGATAAAGCTGTGCAAACCAGATTGCGCGCCGATGTTCCCGTAGCTTGCTATCTCAGTGGTGGCATTGACTCTGGCAGTGTACTCGCTATGATGAGTCGCCATGTCAGCCAACCTGTCGATGCGTTCTGCCTTACGTTTGACGATCCTGCTTTCGACGAATTTACTGCCGCTCGAGAAACCGCCGCGTACGTGAATGCCAACTTACACGCCGTTCCTCTCACCGAGGCCACTCTGGCCGACGACTTAGGGGATGCAGTCTGGCACGGCGAAACCGTCTTCACGAATGCCCAGTGCGTCGCCAAGTTTGCACTGAGCCGTGCGGTTCGCAGCGCTGGCTACTCTGTTGTTCTCACCGGAGAAGGCGCCGACGAAATCTTGGCCGGATATCCCACCTTTGTCGTCGATTCCGCACGACAGGCGAATCCATCCTGCTTACCTATCCACCCGCACCGTGCAGATCAACCATCGGTCTTCCTCGACCGGCTTGGTTATCGACCGGCGTGGCACGAAGCACAGGATTGCTTACTCGATCTGCTCGAGCCTGTCTTGCCTTCTTCGCATGGTAGGGAAAGCACACGCGAACATTTTCTTGACAGCCTCGATCTTACTCACCAACTGACAGGCCGTTCCGTCGTCAATCAAAGCCTGTATCTGTATAACAAAACCGCGCTGAGTGGCCATATCTTGACTGTCATGGGCGACCGTATGGAGATGGCTCACTCGGTCGAAGGTCGCCCCCCGTTTCTCGACCATCACTTAGTGGAATTCAGCCGGTGCCTTCCGTCCTCATTGAAGATCCGCGACTTTGCCGAAAAGTTTGTGTTACGCAAAGCTATGCGTTCTTTTGTCCCGCCGGCGACATGCGGTCGCAGAAAGCAAGCTTTGCAGACGCCGCCATACCTACTTAAATCAGGTTCGATGAATACTCTTCTTCAGGACACGTTGCGTGGTTCGGCGCTTGACCGGATTCCGTTCATAAACAAAGCGGCCGCTCTGCGCCTGCTGAACACCGCCTCTACCGCGGAGCCTCATACGATTGCTCAAAGAGACTCCGCGTTGATGATTCTGCTTACAGCTGGCGTCTTAGGCGAGAGATTTCGAGCTAATTGACCCTTTGCGGCTTACTGCCGCTGTCCACCCGCCACAATCAACTTCTCGCCCGTGATCCATCCGGCATCGTCCGAGGCAAAGAAGACGATCGCCTTAGCAATGTCTTCAGGCTGTGCGATCCGGCCCAGCGGAGTCTGTGCCGCGACTTGCTTACCAAAATCACTTTGAACGAACCCAGCTGCACCTTCGGTCTCAACCATACCCGGATTTATTGAGTTGACTCGAATCTTCTTTGGTCCTAGTTCCTTAGCAAGCACAACTGTAATCGCGTCCACAGCCGCTTTCGTCGCACTATAAACGGCCGCCATCGGCACGGGCATCGGACCCACAATTGAGCTGATGTTGATCACAGACGCACCTTCACCCATATGCTTTACTGCTTCCTGCGTGGTGAGTAACAAACCCAGAACGTTCAAATTAAATTGCTTATGAAAATGTTCGGCCGTGATTGCTTCTAGCGGCAAAAAATCGTAAATACCTGCATTATTCACCAAAACGTCAACCCTGCCGAACGCTGTCTTTGTTTCGGCAAAGAGTCGAGTAATGTCCTCCTGCTTCGCTACATCGGCCTGTACTGCGATTGCTTTTCCGCCCTTGTCACTGATTTTCTTGACTACTGCATCTGCGCCGGTCTTGCTACTTGCATAGTTCACGACGACATGGGCACCTTCTGCTGCCAGGTATTCGGCTGCCGATGCACCAATACCCTTAGACGCCCCAGTGACAACCGCCACTTTACCTTCTAACTTGCTCACAGTACCTTGTCTCCAGTCTTGATACGTATTGCTCTACGCTCAGGTGATGAGGCTCAAGACACCAGAGATTCAGGCGTAACGAGTACCCGGCCGATGTTGGCTGCCGGCAGAACTCTTAATTCCGTACGCGCCCGACAATGCTGAAAATGAAAAGAACTCCGGCCAGAATCAAAGCTATGAGCCCAAATATCCGAGCTGGCGTCTGAATGCTCGGATCGGAACTCGTCACCGAGACGACAAAGGCTATAACGGCGACACCCAGGCAGATGAGAGATCCCACGGTTTTGTGTTTCCGCCGCGGAAGCAGCGCATGCTGATCACTCGTGCTACTGGGCCGGTTTGGTCCATTCTCGTTTGCCATAGCCATCGAAACTCCTTGACAGTAATCTGCGATTCATAGGATAACTCCAAGCCCAATGCTGCTGCATCTTCTTCTAACTGATAGTCGGATTTTTCCTTACCGCATTATCCCTTAGAATTACTCCAAATCCCTGTCTAACAATTACATAGGAGGATTTACACATTGCAAGTTATTCCACGTTCGGCTCCGACCAAACGCTCGCCCTTGAAATTTAAATCCATTCAACCTTTACAACGTCTTAGCGTCAAATTTGGTGCAGGGCTAGGTTTGGCAGGCTGAATGCTCTAGTATTGGCGTCCAAAGGAAATAAGCGATCATGATCACAGACAGCCAAGCTTACGTTTCACCCAGCCTCTTCTGCTTATCTAGTGCCTTGAATGGCGCCGGGGTTGCCGTTGCTTCTATCTCGTCTGTGAACGAGCTTTGCGACGATCTCTTGGACCACACACTCGAATGCGCAATTTGCCTGCAATCTCTCAATTCTAAGTGCTCTGAGTATCGCCGAATCGAGCAGGACATTAAAGTAGCTGGCGGCGCGAAACAAGGGATGGTATTTGCAGTATGAGCGCGACGCTGGTCAGTTCACTTTCCGCGTCAGTTGCCGAGACCCACTTCGATAACAGCATCCTTGAGGAGTACTGCCTTGGCATGCTCTCCTCAGAGAAGACCGCCCAAGTAGAAGAACACATTATTGGCTGCCCACACTGCGCAGAGCGGATGGAACTGGAAGACCAGTGGACCAGGTGCTTCAAAGCCATCCTCGAATATGGGATTCCCACTCCAGCGAAGTTTTTTCACGCGACAGCCTAACGCTGTCGCAGCGTCGAATTAACGCTTCCGCGAGTTTAAAGCGGTCGTTGTAGCCCAGGCGGAGAGTACTTCGAATCAACGTCATCCAAGACCAAAATCCAGTCCGGTCCGTATGAAGGTGAATGAAACTCCGGCCGATCGTTCTTATCCAGAACGCCGATCAGAGTTCCCACTCTCGTACGGGGATCGTACCACCAACAACGAACTTATTGCCCCTTCAACTTCGTTAAATCCAGCCTGCCTGTCAAGTCACTCGTTGGGAAGTAATAAACGCATAACTCCCTTGTCTGTCACGAGTAGCCTGCATGTGCGCTGCACCAGCACCGGCATCTCCGACAATCAAAGATTGGTCAGGGATACGTTCGAAAAACGGGCGTGACTCCATCAGTTCCCGCAGAAAGATCATTTGACGTCCAGCTGGTCGTTGCAGAGCATCAATCCAGTCCCGGTCTGCAAAATTGATCACCGGATTGCGGGCCCCCACGAATCCCCAAATCGAATGGTGCGTACGTTACACCGAAACCTCCCGCGAATACCGATCGGTAGACCTGCTTGCGAACATCATGATCGCGAAAATATCCGGCCGCCGGATTCCAGCGTGGCCAGGGATTCACCGGATGATCTTCGTAGTTGGGTTCGAGATCAAGCGTCGGCTTGGCTGGAGTCATCGCATAATCTCGTAGGATCCAATCCCATATAGGAACATCATGACCAGAACCATGTCCGCTTTGGATCCCGTTTACGGAAAGCCAAGGCTCATCATGTAGGAATACGGAAGAAGAGTTCTGACCGCCCCGCGGATGATACAAGACCAATGGCTTTCGTCCCGACCCTTCCCCTAATCCAACCGCCACCTGCCGCCAGATAGGGGTCCAGTCCTGGTCGGCTGGAAAGCCCGCAGCTTTAGCGCTCGCCTGCATCGATGCGCTGTCAAGACCGGCAAGACGGGGCGGTCGATCACCACCTAAGATCCACATGACATTCGTGCAATCCCGAAGCTTTTGCGCCAGGTACCGGCCGAAGCCATAGGCGTCATTCAAATTATCCAGGCGAAATAGTCGGGGTCCGTCTCCCCCACGGCGCCGTAAGTTTGTCGCCCCAAATGGGCACGAGTGCAACGTACAGACCCTGTGCGGCGGCTTCCTGAACAATCTCTTTCACCCGATCAAAGTAGGCCTCGTTCGGCGTCTGCACGTCATTGTTGAGGAAAGGCTTTTGCCCGAGTGCGCTTGGTGAAGTGATGCCTTCAAACTCAGCGAGGACCACAGTCTGAATGACAGTAAAGCCCTGCATCGATCGAGTGTGGAGGTAGTAGCTACACTCCTCTCGTGTTGTGTGGTCTATCAGTTCCCACCCTTGCTCGGCAGCCAGAAGAACGTCGCGAGGCCAGCTAATAGGACAATCCTAGCCGCCCTTCGCTTGTAACGCTGTTTCATTCCTAGCTGTCTGGCAGCGCCTAGAAACGTAAATGCAGGCCGAACTGCATCTGCCGCATGGCAACTTGAGCGTAAGTTATCTGACCTGCTCCCGAGGTATCTACAGTCGAGTTAGGTAAGCCTAGATTTACGTGATTGAACACGTTGAAAGCTTCTGCCCGCAACTCCAGCGACCATTTCTCTGACGGAATCAGATTCTTCGATAGCGAGACATTCGAAACTGCTAGCCCAGGTCCTCGTAGTGAATCCCGTCCCGCTGTACCGTTACGGTAGGGCTGCTGTGGCTCAGTGAACGCGGCCGGATTGAACCATAAGTTTCTGTTCTGATCAGACACGTGATAGTCGCCGATCACATCTGCGCGCACGGAGTTGAAATCGGCATTCAGCAATGGCGCATTTGAAACGGTGGGTGTGAATGGCAATCCAGATCCAAACGTGTGTACGCCACTGACTCGCCAACCGCCCAAGACGGCATCTGCAATTAGATTGTTCCCCATCTTCCAACGACGCCCACGGCCAAACGGCAGGTCCAGGTTGTGCTCGAGGGTAATCATGTGAGTTCGGTCCCAAGACATCGGACCATAGCTGGCGCGTACGTTATAGTTGTCGGAAAATCCGCCCGCGCCTTCTGAATCTCCCAACGCCTTGCTGTAAGTGTAGGTGAGCAGAAAGTCGAAGCCGCTTGAGAATTGTTTCTGCAACTTAGTCTGCAATGAATTGTAATTGGAGTTATCACAGTTGCAGTATTGGTATAACCCTTGCGTCAGCCCATATTGGTTATAAAAAGGGCGTCGCGGCGCAAAATCACCCGGGCCCGGTACAGCTTGATTCCGATTCAAGGCCAGAAAGAGGTGTCTACCAACATTTCCTACGTAGGCAACTTCCAACGCGAAATCTTTTGCAATCTGCTGCTGTACCGTAAAGTTCCAAAAATACACCTCCGGGATCCGATAGGAATCAAGTGGATCCGTGAAATAGTTAATGCCAATGCCGTTCGGTAAAGGATAGCGGCCACTGGAACTCACCTGCGGGCTCTGCGGCGGCGGAGCGCCGTTCAATAAGTTGAATACCGGAGTATAAGGATTCAGCTGCGACAAACTTTGCGGATTCACAATGGGCGGATTATAGTCCGCACCTTGACCAAATACTGCACCTAAACCGCCAGGATTAAAGCTTTCCCCATATCCTACTCGAACCACGGTCTTCTCAGTCGCCTGATAAGCCAGGCCGATGCGGGGCAGGAAACCTAAGTTATAGGATTTGACACCCAAGTTACTTGGCACCGATCCAATGCCGGCCGCAACCACTTCGCCTGTGGATGGATCGAATGCGCCCGCACCCCCCGGTTTTGCAGCCGTCTGTGGCAAATAATCCTCCCAACGCACACCATAATTGAAGGTGATCTTTGGGGTAATGCGCCAAGAATCCTGCGCATAGGTGAACACGCGGGTCTCTCGCAAACCAGGATAGTAGTTAGAGCCTGTGTAATAGCGAGCGAAGTTGCTCGGCACTCCAAGTAAGTAAGATGCAAGACCGGCACCCGTCGAGACTCCGCCTGCAGCTAAGGTGTCGAGGGCTGAATCCCCTGTCGTTGAACTGTTGAACGTGATTTCGCCCGATCGGTGCGAGTCACTCGGAATCCGTTGCTGTTGCGCCCGACGTACATCCACTCCGAATTTCACACTGTGATTGCCGGCAGTTTTCGTCCAGTTATTCACCCATTGGAAGTGGTTTTCTGTTTCCTTAAGCGGGCAGTTGCACTGGTTAATACCCAACGCATAGCCGAAATTGAAACCTCCATTGCCTTGTATATAGAATCCAGGCATGCCGCTTGTCTCGACCGATCCGGTATTCAGCCCTGGCAGTCCGGCGTCTGTCGCCGGAGTTGAACCCACATCATTAGGCTCGACACGAATGCGATAACGAAAGAAGCCCAAGCGCGCATCGGTTACCAGGCTAGGACTGAAGGCATGGTCTAAGCCAACTGCCAAGCTTTGGTTGCGATCCAGTGAATTTCCAGAGAACCCAAAGGCAGAAGGACCGCCGCCCGACGCACCGAAAGCCGCAGGGGCATAGTTATTGAAATTGGCCAGTGTATAACGGCCAAAGATATGGGTCTTCTCGCTCCATGTGTAGTCTACGCGTCCGTTGTACTGGTCTGAATCGAAGCGCTGAGATTGCTCACTGATGTAGTTGTTGAAAATGTCTGAGCCATTATTAGGCTGTGGCACGAATGACAACAGCTTCGCCATCGGCGCAGCTACTGGAACAACATTGATAACACCGTTCCTCGAGTAGACTTGTCGTCCGGCACCCGTGCTCGGGTCGCCCCTATTGGGGTTGAACACCATACCGCCTCGGGCTTGCGTCGTACCCCCTTCGGTGGTCGGAACATTTACAGGATTGGCGCAGGACGTTGGCGAATTTGAGCCATCCGCACAGATGTAGTTGCCAAGCTGCGAACTCAGATCGCCGCTCCGCTCCGCCGCTGTCGGAACCGTCGTCAACACCGATCCGCCAGTCCTTCGGCGAGTTCCTTGATAATCGAAGAACCCGAACAGCTTGTCCTTCTTCAGCGGACCTCCCACTGATCCACCGAACTGATTCCAACGAAGAGGCGAGTTCTGCTGCGTAAACGGGTCTTCTGCGTTCGCGATATTATTCCGCAAAAACTCAAACAGCGACGCATGCAACTGATTTGTGCCCGACTTTGTCGTCGCCTGAATTAAGGCTCCAGAGGCTGAACCAAACTCAGCTTCGTAATTACTTGTGCTGACCTTCTGATCCTGCAGCGAATCAATATCCGGGTTAATCACAGCGATGCCGAGAATTGCACTTTGATTTTCAGTGCCGTCCAACAAGAAACCGTTCGCAGTAAAGAATTGGCCGTTTACGTTAGCCTGAATCCCGCCCTGCGGATTCTCGCTTGCCGCATGTTGCCAGGAATTTAGCTGTGTACCGGGAATCAACAGCAAAAGATTGGTAACGTTGCGATCGAACACGGGAAGCTGTTCTATCTGAGTTCCCGTCAGAGTCGTTGCAATCTCGGCCCGGTCGGTCGTCAGCAGCGGCGTCGCTTCAGTCACCACAATATTGGTCTGAACATTCGTCAAAGAAAGTTTTGGATCCAGGTGCGTCGTCGCGTCCACTTGGACCTCCGCAGTTGCCGTGTACTTCCCAAATCCGCTGCTCTCGACCGTTACTTGGTAGCGTCCAGCCAACAAATGTGTCTGTGCGTAGTTGCCGTCTCCGCTGCTCTGCGTATGGAAAACTTCGCCCCTATCAAGATCCGTAATCGTAATCGTGGCATTAGGAACGGATGCCCCGGATGCATCCTCAACCGTTCCGCTGATGTTGCCCGATACCGCTTGACTAAACAGCACTACGGATGACGCTATGAATAACGCAAAAAGCTGGGTAAAAGTAGCTCTAGACCTAGACAAGTAACAACTCCCGTGTTATCGGAAAGCTTTCGACGCAGAGCCTTCTCCGAATTACAAATCAGCTTAGTAGGAATTGTAGGCTGAGTCAACCGAACTTGATGATGGTATGAGTACTATGTTGTACAGCCGCACAATAGCCAATGAAAATTGTCGTTCTCTTTATTGCACTCGTGTTCCTAGAGTCTTCAATACGGGCTCAAGTCCCCACGCCGTCCACTGCTCCCGATGAGCGATTTAAAGCCGACCTGCTCGTTGTAGTTGCTCATCCTGATGATGAATCCGAGATCGGTGCATACTTGGCCAAAGCAGTCTTCGACGAACATAAGCGTGTAGCCGTCGTCTTCGGAACCCGCGGAAATGGCGGGGGCAATGCCATTGGACAGGAGCAGGCGGCCGCTCTTGGCAACATCCGCGAAATCGAAGGACGCCGGGCGCTCGCCTACCTTGGTATCTCATCAGTATGGTTTTTGGATGGTCCCGATACTCCGGGACAAGACGTTTTGCGCAGCCTTGAGACCTGGGATCACGGTCGCTCACTTGATCGGTTGGTCCGAATAGTCCGCTTAACTCGGCCTACGGTGATTGCGACGTGGTTGCCGGCCTACTCCGCGGGTGAGAATCATGGGGACCACCAAGCCGCCGGTGTCATGGCAACGGAAGCCTTCGATCTGGCGGGCGACCCGACCCAGTACGCCGAGCAAGTTACGCCGCCGAGAGATGCCCGAGACATTTCAAATCTCACAGAAGGCCTTCATCCGTGGCAGGCTCAAAAGCTTTATTACTTCAGCGACGCGTCTCATATGGATTTCCAGAAGGGCAGGGGACCCGAGTACTCCGGCACCGCGATCTCGCCTTCCCAAAACAAGAGCTACGCTCGACTCTCTGCCGAAGAGTGCTCGTTCCACCTCACGCAATCTGATTCGGGCTACGCTGCTGCGGTGGCACTTCAAAAAAACGACTTGGGCAAATCCTATTTCGCCGAGCCTTCCCGATTCATCTTCGGCAAATCACACGTTGATGCCAGCACCACCGGGGACCTCTTTGAAGCTGTAAAGCCTGAGTCTGTGCCCTATCGTGCAGCACCTGGGTACACAGCCGTCGTATCGTCAGCGCCAGGCCTGGAGCTCGGAGGTCCTTGGCACTTCTATCGACAATTTTGGACCGCCCACGGACTCACCAGCCTTTCGACTTTGCTTCCGCCCGAAGTAGAAGCTGGGGTCTCAACCCGGGTTTTTCTTCCGATATTGATCAACAACCCCGGTCCGAGCCGACTCACCGGAGAACTCAACGTCACTCTACCCGAGGGTTGGAGCTTGCACGATACGACGACTAAGTTCGACGTTCAAGCTGGCGACGTGGCGTCACTGCGCGTCCTTGCGATTGCGCCCGGATCGGTCAATGAGAAGTGGAAAGACATAACAATCCACGCAGCTGCCGCGGGTGCCGAGGTAGGGTCGGTGCGAGTTCGTGTACGAGTCATTGCTGCCGGAACCCTGCCCAACTAAGGATGCCAAAGTCTGTGGACAAACTCGTCCGTCGTAGATTTCTAGAGAAATCAGCAGCATTCGTCTGGGCAGCCGGTCACGTTATCGCAGCGACTTCGCCCGCCAAGAAGCTCAAAGTCGTCGTAGCCGGCGGCCATCCAGGTGATCCTGAGTACGGCTGTGGCGGCACGATCGCCAAGTATGCCGAGACTGGGCATGAGGTCGTTCTCCTCTACCTGAATCGTGGCGAAAAGGGCTGCTCCGGCAAGACTGCTCAAGCCTGTGCGGACACTCGCAGCTCAGAGGCGCAACATGCTTGCCAACTGCTGGGAGCCGCACCCGCCTTTGCTGACCAGGTTGATGGCGAGGCAAACGTTGCTCCCGCCACTTACGACAAGTTCTCTTCGCTGCTCCTGTCGCACAAGCCAGACGTCGTCTTTACGCATTGGCCGATCGACAATCATCGCGATCATCGGGCTATTTCCAACCTCGTTTATGATGCCTGGACGCGCTCCCACAAGAGTTTTGGGCTCTATTTCTACGAAGTCTCCGATGGCGAAGACACCGTCATGTTTTCGCCAACTGACTACGTTGATATAACTAGGACCGAAGCAAAGAAACGATCAGCCTGCTTTGCACACGCCTCGCAAACGCCTGAACGTTACTACAAGCTGCAGCAAGAAGTCGCAACTTTTCGTGGCACCGAGAGTGGCTCTCAACAAGCCGAGGCGTTCATCCGCCACCGCGAAAGCCCCGATCATCTACTTCCGTAATTTTCCAACATAATGAAATCATCGATAACTCTCATACTCGTTCTCACTTGTCTCATCGCACCCCGCCTATTCGCGCAGACATCGTTGGTCACAGATCAAACTAATTACAATGTCGGATCTCAAGTTATGGCGCGATTCGATTCAGCGGCAGACGGAGTTGCCGCCATCCGCTACGCCGGAGTAAGTGAACCTACTCAGACAAATATCCATTTGCATGGCGACAAGTATCAGTCACTGTGGATCGTCCCATGGGCCGCGAAGACTGGTCGCTATGAAATCGACTTTACAACCTCGGGTGGAAAATCGACGAAGAACATTGGGAGTTTCGCCGTCCATCGCCAGCTAGCGAAGGTCGTTGCGTTTGAATTAGACAAGACTTTTTATACGTCCGGTGACTCAGTCAACCCGCGTATCGTTGTCCAGAACATCTCAGACCAACCTATCAATCATCTTCAGGTCGAATTTGAGGGGTATACCTATCCGTGGATTGCGCCTGCCGCTGACGAAGACCCAGCGTGGAAGACCGTCGCTGATAATTCGCTCTCCCTCGCGCCAGGTGCAACCAAGGAGTTCCGTCTGAAGGATGCGGCGAGGGTCCAAGCCACCGACGGCCAAACCAATATATATTTTTCGGCCGTAATACGCGACAGTGAGAAGCCTGATCATATCTATGACTTGGCCTTTGCACTTCCTGCCATCACTGCGCCCTTAAAAAATATAAACTCCAAGGCATATCCAACCCTTTATCTGTATCCAACGCTCAAAAAGTTGCCTGCTTCGGAGTCCTACCGAAATTTCTTTCCAGCCGCCTACGTCTCTGACGTAATCGCGTTCGACACCAAGCACACGATGTTTCCCACTCGTGCTCCGTCCACCTTCTCATTTACGATCAGTGCACGCGACCAAACTGGCTTTGCACACTCTCATCTTGAGTACCTCGTTCTCGATCGCAACTCGAAGACGGTCAATCAAGGAACGCTTTCCGGGGCAATCTCCGGCACTCATCAGATCCAGGTACCGTTGCTGGTTGCCGGTCGCTACACCCTCGAAGTCTCAGTGCAAGCTGGTCAGGGTCTGAAACTCGCGAGTAACCGACTGGACTTTGCGGTGAACGAACTCCCGAAGTCAATCCTTCTCTTTTGCGCTCATGAAGACGACGACACGGCTCATCCAGAAATGATTCGGGCATCCGTCGAGAACAACATCCCGATCCATGTTGTCTACTTTACGGGCGGGGACGCCGGAGGGTGCGACCGCTATTACATGCACTCCTGCGATGCAAGCCGCGCGATGGACTTCGGTGAAGCGCGTATGGACGAATCTCGAGCATCGCTCGATCACCTTGGCGTTCCAAGCGAAAACATCTTCTTTCTGGGTTTGCCTGACGGCGGAATGGAGCAGATCTGGGCCCGCAATCCAGACAGCGCGCATCCTTATCTCTCCGTGTTGCTAGCCAGCGAGCATTCACCTTACCGAAACTCTGCAGTGCCCAACTTAACCTACGCGCGAGATGCTGTCATTGAGGCAACGAAAGGCTTCATCGAAAAGTACAAGCCAGACATGATTATTACGGGACATCCCGATGAGCGTCACGTAGATCACCGCACCAACAATTGGATCGTAGTTAAAGCGATGCAGGAGTTACTCAAGAGAGGCTCGCTCTCGCCTGGCACTCAGCTCATTGTAGACGGATCCTACGGACCCGGTCCGCAAAAGCACGCACCTTATAAGTATGAGAAAGTGCAGTTCTACACATCAGGCAACGCGGCCATCTTGAGC
This sequence comes from Bryobacteraceae bacterium, assembly GCA_965214005.1. Lineage (GTDB taxonomy): Bacteria > Acidobacteriota > Terriglobia > Bryobacterales > Bryobacteraceae > Bog-105. Next base: position 3,252,123 of record CBDCAQ010000014.1, on the reverse strand, counting down.
CAAGAAGCAAGTTGGTACTACCAAACCCAAGACGGTAACCGGGAGCAGTCAGAGATTATGACTTACAACAAGTTACAGCGAGATGCGCCAGCGCCACACTTCGGCATTTACATTTGGCCATATCCTCATTACCGTATCCTCGATTGGCAGAAGCATGAAGGATGGAACGAGTAAGTGCGTCTACTTACTATTCACTAAGCCAGTAATGTAGCCGGACCCGTTGGCCCTTGATGTCTTGCGAGCCTTTGCCGTAATTCTGCCCGAGCTCTTAACAATCGGCTCTTTGCCGCGGCTACCGAGATTCCCAGGTTCGCCGCAACTTCGGGCATAGGCCGCTGCTCTACATCGCGCAACTGAAATACTCGTCGAAGTAGAGGAGGAATCCGGCTGATCTCATATTGAAGAACTTCAGCCACTTCCTGTCGACCCAACTCCTGCTCAGGCGAGCGGCTCTTATCCGGTAGATCCAGGGTCATCACTTCTTCGCCCACCATCGTGTCATCCAGATAATGGAACTTCGCCCGACGTTCCCGCCTTAGCCGCATTAAACATTGGTTAACAACGATACGCGTCAGCCATGTCGAAAACCGAGCATCTTGCTGAAATTGGCCAATGTGCTCGTACGCTTTCCAGAAAGCATTCTGGACTTCATCTTCCGCGTCTGACTTATCCCGCAAAATCGATAGGGCTAATTTCAAGCTCGAGTTCTGATGGCGTTTCATCAGTTCTGCAAATGCTGCGTTATCGCCGCCTTGGCAAAGCCGCACCAAAATATCATCTGCCATCCCCGTATGTAGGTTCTCGTTTTGCATCTGCGGCACTGGCGAAGAATCCATGAAGTTAAGCCTCTATGAACAACTTTAGCGCCGACGGAAGCCTCCCCTCCGAGCAGGCTAAAACCGACTTCAGCGACACGCAAACAAATGTGCCACTTGTAAACGGCTCTGAAACGGAATTAACGGGGGCTGAAAAAGGCGATGCGACAGTCCGCCGTGTTCTGTCCGCCTACGAACTTGGTACCAAGCTCCGACAGCTCCGGTTAAAAAAGAAGATTGCCTTAGTCGATCTTGGCAAACATACCGGTCTATCCGCTTCCATGCTCTCGCAATTAGAGAATGGAAAGCTCATCCCGACTTTGCCCACCCTGGCGCGCATTGCTATGGTCTTCGACGTCGATTTGTCACATTTCTTTTCCGAAAAACGCCCGCGCCGAACTTTTTCCATTGTCAGAGCTCACGAGCGTCTGAAATTCCCAGATCGCCCTGACAGCCCCGTCCCAGGATTCTTTTTTGAAGTTCTTGCTTTCGGAACCAGTGACAAACAAATGTCTGCCTATCTCGCAGAATTCCCGCGCCACGCTCCTCATGACGCTCGCGCTCACGTGCACGACGGATCAGAGTTCATCCACGTCATGGAAGGTGTCCTCGGGATACACTATCAGTCAGAAGACCATTTGCTAAAGGCTGGCGACAGTGTCTACTTTGATGCGTCTGAACCGCACGCCTACTTCGGCCAATCTGAAGCCCCAGCCAAGGCTCTGGTTTTCACTACCCCGCCCAGGCATTAACTTCCTTAGGTTGAAAAAACGAACTCCCCCAAGAATTAAAACACAGGTGAAAATTCGAACTTGTTCACATTGGGCGAGCCTCCTCGCCCTGATTGGGTTCGTCTCGCAAAACGCACCTGCGGCCTCAAAGGCCGATTGGCAGCAGCTGAACATCGGGCCCTTTTCTGCTTATTTTCAGCAAGATGCAGTCGCTGCTCGCGACGCGCTAACCCAAGCCGAACAAGTCCGCTGGGTCCTGGAAGGTTTGCTTGAGAACAAAGACCTAGTTCCGTTGTGGCCAATAAAGGTCATCTACACCACTGATCGGCCACCCTCCGCGCCCGAGTTCGTTCCGCAAAATGGCCAGTATCTGTTCTTACTCAGCCCCGGCAAGCCTGTGCCGCTGGCTAAAATTGCCGAACTTCTAGTCCGTGATAACACCCCGCGTCTTCCAGATGAGGTCGAGTCCGGCTTGATCGATTTGCTGTCCACAGTTCACGCGAAGGGCAGTCGAGTAACTTGGGGCGGCCCACCGTCTCAGCCTGCCGATCTTGGCTTTGCTCGCTTTCAGTTGCTTGCCTCACGGCCCGAGTACGCCGGGCGCCTGCATATATTCGTCACCAATATTCGCGACGGCGGTAGCCTTACCACGGCGGAGCGTAACGCGTTCGGTGAAGATCCAAAAGAGATAGAGACTAAGGTTAAGGCCAACTTGGCCGCAAAGCACTTCGAACCCGTTTCGGTATCCGGCCGCCCCTTGGATCCGCGCCGAGACCTGGGCGAGCATTCGGTTTCATCCGCCGTCGTCAACGCCTATATTAGTGATACGCAACTCTCGGCTAACCCGAAAACAGCCGAAGGCGCGTACAAAGCTGCTATTGAGGAAGGTGGAGCCGCAACCGCTCTAGGCCATGCCGGACTTGCTGCCGTAGCAAAGGTTGAGAAGGAGAACCCGGTTCCGTACCTTGAGAGCGCGGTTCGAGCGGGCAGTCTTGACCCTGGCGTATACGTTGAACTTGCAGACGGCATGTCACCTGATGAGGCTCTGCCGCTATTAAAGAAGGCGCAGAAGCTCAATCCTCGATGGGCGGAGCCGGTTTTTCGCCAATCCACACTGACCTCAGACAAGGCAGAACAGGAATCCTTACTCAAGCAAGCGACCGTCTTGTCGCCCCGGACTACTCGTTATTGGATCGAACTCGCGCAGACCCAGGTGAAAAACGGGCATATCGCCGCCGCGCAGGGGACTTGGCTCAGAGCCGAGAATTCAGCTCCGACTACGGTCGAACGAGATCGCATTCACCAGCAGCGGCTCGATTATGAAGAACACCGGCTCGACGCGCTCGAAGCTGAACGTCGCCGGACAGAAGCTGCCGTCGATGCCGAGGAGCATCGTGTTCAGAGTGCGGAAGCTCGCCGTATCAAAGATGCCGAGCGTCGCGCCAACGGTTCTTTGGATGCGGAAGCGGGCGGAGCTCGGCCTCAGAACCCGGTCGCCTGGTCTGATGAAGCTTCGAAAACTCTGAGCGGTACGATTACCAAAGTCGATTGCCTGAAAGGAACCAATCGCGTTTGGATCAAGCCGCTGAACGGCTCGCTCTTGGCTTTGCAAATTCCTGACATCTCGGCCGCGAAACTTTCGTGCGGCAGCCAGTCGCAATCCGTTCCCGTCATTGTTCAATATGCGCCTCGGATCGATAGGCATTCAGGAACAGTCGGCGACGTCGTCAGCCTGAATCCGAGGTGACCCTTGAGCTTCGCGCGGCTCAAACGCCGGACGGACCCGCGCTAGTCGATATCGAACAGCAATCGTTCACCAACCCGCATTGGGATCTCGATTCCTTTTTTCAGTACGATTGTTCGGTCGCTGTTGTCGAAAAAGCTGTCGTCGGTTTTTGTGTCACTCGAGAGATCGGCCCCGCCATCGCCGAAGAACCAGCCGAACGTGAAATACTCAACATCGCCGTGCACGCGCACTTCCGTCGGCGAGGTATCGCTACAAGCCTGCTAACCAACGAGCTCAATCGATCAGCTACACACTTCCTTGAGGTGCGTGAATCTAACTACACTGCCCGCCGGTTGTACGAAAAACTAGGGTTTCGGGCGGTAGCAACCCGCAAGCAATATTACGAAAACCCCAGTGAAGCCGCGGTTGTCATGACTCTGAAAAGGTGGTAACTTCTGAGTGCGGTGGGTAAACCCGCCCGCAACCAGATGGCGAGTAACCCCACTCAGAAGGAGAAACACCACGATGGAGAACAACACTCAAGAGGACGAGATTAAGGCGCACCTGTTAGCCACGAACGAGCGCTTCCGCGAACTGGCTCAACAGCATGCGCAACTATCGCGCCAGATCGACGATATTGAAGCGAGGGCTCGTGTCAGCGATGCCGATGAGGTTGAAGAACAGCGCTTGAAGAAGTTGAAGCTCAGCGCAAAAGATCAAATGAACGAGATTTTAGCCGATCACCGTCACAGTCACGTTGCTTAGTCGTCTGAAATCATCGGTGTAGATGCAAAAAGCCCTGGCGATTGGTAGGCAGGGCTTTTAGTTTAGGGCTGTCAAGCGATTAGTTGTTGTTTGTCGGAGTGCTCGTGCCAGTGCCAGTGCCAGTGTCATCGCCAGCGTCTGGCCGGCGCTTCAGCTTCGGACGATCTTCGTCGTCGCCCTTCGACTTCTTCGAGGGATCTGTTTCGTCTTCGATCGGCGCATTCGAATTTGGGTTTCGCCGCAGTGTTGGCTTGTTCGGATCGTCAGTGCCCTTATCTTTATCAGGACGTCGTTGATTTTCCAGCATCGCCAGACGAGCTTTTACATCATTGAACTCCGAAGTTGTCACCACATACTCTGGCTTTGATTTCAGAATCTGAGCGATTTCGTTCTGAGACTTGGCGATGCGATCGTCCGTCATGGGATGCGTCGAGAACACCTTCGACATCGTTCCCGGTTTGCGCTTTTCCATCGTTTCAATCTTCTCGAAGAAGTCGACGAACGCTGTCGGATCGTAACCAGTCTTGTACATGTACTGCAGGCCGAGGTAATCGGCTTCGGATTCGAAAGCTCGTGAGAATCGCAGAAACGTCAATGGCACCAATAAGCCGGATGCCTGATAGATTCCGTAGGCTGCCGCACCACCCATAAAGATGAGGGGCAACGTGCTTAACTGAGCGATTTCGCCGCGTGTGGCCTGCCGCGTCCCGTGCCGCGCGGCAACGTGAGCGATCTCGTGAGCCATGACGCCTGCGAGTTCGGCTTCTGAATCCGCCTTCAGAATGAGACCGGTGTTTACAAAGAAGAACCCGCCCGGAAGCGCGAATGCATTCACAGCAGGGTCTTCAACAACCTTGATGGTGAACGGGACCTTGGCGTCTGAGTTCCTGACCAGGTTCTGGCCCACGCGGTTCACATACTCGGCCACAATTGGGTCATTAATGATCTTCGATTGCCTCTCGACCTGTTGCGCCAACTGCTTCCCAAGAGCCATCTCCTTCTCGAGCGAGTAGAAGTTGACCTTGCCGCTTACATTACGGTCGCCAATTGAATCCGGATCCTTCGACTTATCATCGCCTGCGAACGCCGAATACGGTGTAGCAAGAATAGCTGCAAGCGTGAGACTTATAATTCCCCTTAGAGGGGCAAACGATTGAAGGGGAGAGAAACGCCGCATAAAACTCCTTGTACGACTGTCGTGCAAAACGCAGCTAAGGGCAGGTGGTCCGACATCTTTAGTATAGGCTGAAACGTCATCCACTTATCAGAGCTGAATAAACCACCGGAGGGGGCTTCTCTCTTAACGTATGCTCAGAAAGATGGGTTCCAACGATTTAACTGCGGTGAAGGAACAACCGGGACCAGACGTTCAAATCAGCCGCCAATATAAAGATGACTTTCCTGTCACGCGCGAGCTGATTTACTTGAACCATGCCGCGGTCGCTCCTCTCTGCAAGCCTGCCGCCGAAGCCATGAAATACCTGGCCGACGACGCCTGCTACAACGGGTCTCTGCATTACGACCAATGGATGGATTGCTATGCGGGTTTGCGGGCCGCCACGGCAAGGCTGATCAATGCCCAGCCATCGGAAATCGCGATCGTCAAAAACACCTCCGAAGGCATCTCGATCATCGCTCTTGGGTTCGATTGGAAATCAGGCGATCGGGTTATAGCGTTTAAAGAAGAGTTCCCGGCTAACTACTATCCTTGGCAGCGTCTATCCGACCGCGGCGTTAAGATCGAGTGGCTCTCCATCTACGATCCCGTCGAGACAATCACGAAGGCGATACCTGGCGCGCGACTGCTTGCGATCAGCTACGTGAATTACCTTAGCGGCTATCGGGTCGACCTGGACGCGATTGGCCGGGTCTGCCACGAACACGGCTGCTTCTTCTTTGTCGATGCCATCCAGGGCATGGGTGTGCTTCCGATTGACGTGAAAAAATCACACATCGATGCTCTTGCAGCTGACGGCCACAAATGGATGCTGGGCCCGGAAGGCAATGGCGTCCTCTACATCCGAACGAAGTGGCTAGACCAGATCGAGCCTATTGAATTCGGCTGGACCAACACAGCGAATTATGCTGACTACAGTTCCCGCGATATGACGCCCCGAGCGGATGCTGGGCGATATGAATGCGGAACATTGAACACAATCGGCTGCTACGGCCAGCGTGCCGCAATCGAGTTCCTTTTGAAGGTCGGTATCGAGAATGTTGCGAGCGCGGTCCTTTCTCTCGCCGATCAACTGTACGAAGGCGTCCAAAAACTCGGCTACGAAACAATGATCAACCGGACAGCCGACAGTGCTGCTGGAATCGTCAGCTTCCGCCACCCAACTATCGATCACCGGGTCCTCGTCAGTGACCTGAAACGCAATCGCGTCACTGCTGCCATGCGACAAGGATGGATTCGTATGTCGCCTCACTTTTACATCAGCCCGAACAATATCGATTCAGCACTAGGATTTCTGCCCAGAGGAAGATGATCAATTGAAAGCGTTCTACATTACCGAACCGGGCGCGAGTCGCATGGGAGAACTCACCGAGCCCAAACCAACCTCCGGCGAGATCCTTCTCCAGCCACGATTGATCGGCATGTGCGGCACCGATCTGAACACTTTCCGCGGAGGAAATCCGCTCGTCACTTATCCCAGAATTCCCGGTCACGAAATCGCTGCAACCATTGTGGAAGTCGGCTCCGAAGTGCCGGTGCAGTTCACCCCGGGCGTGAACGTAACTGTGCTGCCGTATACAGCGTGCGGAAAATGTGCTTCGTGCCGGCATGGCCGTACTAATGCGTGTAAGTTCAACGAAACCTTGGGCGTGCAGCGCGACGGAGCAATGACCGAGTATTTCGTCGCGCCATGGTCGAAGGTATTCATCGCAGAAGGGTTATCCCTGCGAGAACTTAGCCTGGTCGAACCTCTCGGCGTTGGATTTCACGCGGCAGAACGGGCAGCCATCACTCCAGACGATATAGTGGCTGTCGTCGGATGCGGAACCGTGGGCTTGGGTGCGATTGCATCAGCTGCTTTGAAGGGCGCACATGTGATCGCGGTCGACCTTGACGAGGAGAAGCTCGCTTTGGCTCAACAAGCAGGTGCGCGCAGCAAGATTAATTCGAAGACTGAGCCCATTCACGATCGCTTCTTAGAACTCACGAACGGTTTCGGTCCCGATGTCGTCATTGAGGCTGTTGGCAGTCCAGCAACTTACCGGATGGCCGTCGAAGAAGTTGCCCACGTCGGACGTGTGGTCTACATCGGATGGGCCAAAGAGCCGATCAGCTATGACACAAAACTGTTCGTCCACAAAGAAATGGATATCCGGGGTTCCCGTAACTCGCTGAATGAGTTTCCCGCCGTCATCGAGATGCTCCGCGGCGGAAAGTTTCCAGTCGAGGCGACCATTTCAATGACGGTTCCTCTGGCCGAGGCAGGGAACGCGCTTCAAAGATGGAGCGACGCGCCCCAGAGCCTTACTAAAATCCTGGTCGAAGTAACCGCCTAGCAGTCATGCACAAAATCGACGCGCATCACCACTTCTGGCGGTACGATCCCGTTGAGTACGACTGGATCGACGAAAGCATGAAGGACATTCGCCGCGACTTCTTGCCCGCGGATCTTCAGGCGGAGATTCATCATGCCGGAGTCGAGGGGGTTGTCTCCGTCCAGGCGCGTCAGACTGTCTCAGAAACGGAATGGCTTCTGAAACTTGCCGGTGAGAACGAATTCATCAAAGGCGTCGTGGGTTGGGTTCCGCTGACTGAGCCGTCGGTTAGCGAAACTCTGTCCCGCTTCGCGGTCGACCGAAAATTGAAGAGTGTCCGTCACGTTCTGCAGGGCGAGGCAGACCCTGGGTACATGCTTCGTCCTGAATTCGAGCGAGGCTTGCGTGAGGTGACGCGTCTCGGTCTGAGCTACGACGTACTGGTCCTCGAACGGCAGCTGCCGCAGATCATTCATCTCGTCGATCGTCACCCTGACCAGGTATTCGTCGTGGATCACCTGGCTAAGCCGCGCGTCAAAGATCATCAGCTCTCGCCTTGGAAGGAACAAATGGCCGCCCTTGCCAAGCGACCTCATGTGTATTGCAAAATCTCCGGTCTCGCGACGGAAGCTGCCTATCACAATTGGAGCGAAGACGAACTTCGACCTTATATTGATGTTGTTCTGAATGCCTTTGGACCGCGCCGGTGTATGTTCGGCTCTGATTGGCCCGTCTGTAAGGTTGCTATTGATTACAACGCTTGGGTTCACATTCTGCAGCGCGCGCTGGCAAAATTCACCGCCGAAGAACAAGCTCGCGTCTGGGCCGGCACTGCAGCAGAAGCCTATCGTCTAGGCTGAACCTTGCGGTATACTTTAGAGGTTAACGCCGTCTCGGGCAAAGGTGTGTCTCGGCTCGGTATCAGATAGGAAGAGTTTTGTTCAGTCATGTACGCAGTTATTGAAACGGGTGGCAAACAGTACCGCGTCGTCCCTGGTCAGACCATTGAAGTCGACACGCTCGCAGGTGAGATTGGGGCCGATGTTGAGTTCGACCGAGTCTTGGCTCTCTCAAATGAAGGCAACGAGCTGCTTTTGGGCGAATCTGTCAAGGGTGCTCGAGTGCGCGGAAAGATTTCTGCTCACGGCCGTGGCGACAAAGTAATCGTTTTCAAGTTTAAGCGGAAGAAGCAGTATAAGCGGACTATTGGTCATCGGCAGAACTACACTCGCGTTCAAGTCAGCGAGATTCTGGCGTAGGTATTAGGACGACGAAGAATGGCACATAAAAAAGGATTAGGAAGTTCGAAAAACGGCCGCGATTCCAACGCGCAGCGACTCGGCATTAAAGTGTTCTCGGGCGAATATGTAACTGGCGGCTCAATCATTGTGCGTCAGCGTGGCACACGCTATAAGCCAGGCAAGAATGTCGGTGTGGGCAAGGACGATACCTTGTTCGCAACCGCACAGGGTACCGTTGAATTCCGCGATCGCGGACGCATGGGCAAGTACGTCAACATCTTGACCGAAGTCTAGTCATCGACTTATAAAGTTCGTTCAGATTCAGGGCGCGCTCTTACGAGCCGCCCTTTTTGTTTTTACATTCAAGAAAATAGGTAGCAGCAGTGTTTATTGATGAGGTCGTAATTACGGCGAAGGCGGGTGATGGTGGCAACGGCTGCTTGGCATTCCGTCGAGAAAAGTTCGTTCCACGCGGCGGACCGAGTGGTGGCGATGGCGGTCGCGGCGGCGACGTAACATTAGTGGCAAGCGAGCATTACAACACCCTGCTTCACTTTCGGTTCAACCCCGAGCATACAGCCGAACGAGGCCGACACGGCGAGGGCAGCAATCGTACCGGTAGAGAGGGTCAGAGCAAGGAAGCGCCTGTCCCGGTCGGTACCATTGTCTACAACGCTGAAACCGGCGAACAGATCTTCGATTTCACGGCGCCGGGACAACGTTGTGTTGTGGCCGTTGGTGGACGGGGAGGGAAGGGCAATGCGCGGTTTGCGACTTCGACGCATCAGGCCCCGACTGAGCACGAAGATGGCAAGCCCGGGGATTTAGTACGTTTGCGCTTGGAGTTGAAGCTTCTAGCCGATGTGGGCCTTGTTGGTTTTCCGAATGCCGGTAAGTCCACTCTGATCTCCCGAGTGTCCGCAGCGAAGCCAAAGATCGCTGATTATCCGTTCACCACCCTTGAGCCTAATCTAGGTGTCGTGCAAGCCGGCGAACGCACGTTTGTACTGGCCGACATTCCCGGGCTGATTGAAGGCGCCCACGAGGGACATGGGCTCGGCATACAATTCCTGCGTCATATTGAACGCACGAAGCTCCTTGTCCATTTGGTCGATACATCAGACATAACAGCCCGGGATCCGGCGCATGATTTCGATGTGATCCTCGACGAATTGGCTTCGTTCAGCGAAGAGCTTCCCCGCAAGCCAATGATCGTTGTCGCAACCAAAATCGATGCTTGCCAGGACCAATCCCGTATCGACGTTGTTCGGAGGAAGGCAGCCGAACTCGACCTCCCCTTCCACCAAATCTCGAGCGTCACCGGCGCGGGCATCGAAGAACTACGTTTCGCCATGAGCGCAGCGCTGGACCAGCAGAAGGAAAACGTTACAATCGCAATCGGAAGCTAGACTCTGCCGGTGCAGGGCCCGGTCTTCAAAACCGGAGTGCGGCACTTGTGGTCACGGGTGGGTTCGACTCCCATTAGCTTCCGCCAACCCAGGGGTATTTTGTATCCGTACAGGTCTGGCGTATCATTTGAAAGTTGAAGGTCCGAGATGTCATCTTCTACTGCCATCCACCTTTGCAGGTGTTGTTGAGGTTGACTCCGCCGCCTGATGGCCGCTAAATCTTACGACGTCATTGTGATCGGTCTCGGCGGAATGGGCAGCGCCGCCGCTTGCCATCTCGCGTCTCGAGGAAAGCGCGTGCTGGGTCTCGAGCAATTTACTCCCGCTCATGACCGGGGCTCATCCCATGGCGAATCGCGCATCATACGCCAGGCTTATCACGAGAATCCGGCCTATGTTCCGCTTGTTCAACGAGCTTTTAAGCTATGGGAAGAATTGGAACGAGACACAGGACTCAAGATGCTGTCGCTCACCGGTGGACTTATGATCGGCCCGTCGGATAGTGGCGTAGTGCGCGGGACGATTCGCAGTGCCATAGAACACGAGTTGCGATACGAAGTGTTCGAGGCTGACGAACTACGCCGTCGTTATCCGGTCTTTCGTCCGCGGCCCGATGACGTCGCGGTTTTCGAAACGAAAGCTGGATTTCTGCGACCCGAGATCGCGGTTCGTGCGCATCTGCAACTCGCCACACAACACGGAGCCGACTTACAATTCGGTGAGACCATTCAGAGTTGGAAATCTAATGCTGCAACAGACTCGGTCGAGGTCGTGACGGATCTCGGCACTTACTCTGCAAGTCGATTAATTATCGCCGCAGGTGCGTGGGCACAACGGCTCATCCCCGACCTGCCGGTCACGTTCAACATACGTCGGCACACGATGTGTTGGTTCGCTCCCCAAGACGGCATCGATAACTACCTTCCGACGCGAATGCCGATCTACATCTGGGAAGTGAACGAGCAGGAAGCATTTTACGGATTTCCCGCTACTGACGGCCAAGCCGGCGGAGTGAAGGCAGCAATGCACAGCGGTGGAGATCCGTGCACTCCTGAAACACTGGTTACCAACTCAATCAGCCCGGAGATAAATGAATTACGCGGCAACCTAGCTCAGTTCATCCCAGGTTTGAATGCGCGCATCATCAAGTCCGCCCCGTGCATGTACACGCTTACTCCTGATGAGCACTTCATCGTCTCCACTCATCCGGACATTCCGCAAGTAGCCATTGCGGCGGGGTTCTCAGGACATGGATTCAAGTTCGCCAGCGTAATTGGTGAAGTGCTTGCCGACTTGGCCACCGATGGCCAAACAAAGCATTCAATCAACTTTCTCTCGCCGAAACGGTTCGGTGCGAAGGCGGCTACGCGCTAAAGTCGCCACCACACCAATTAACGATGGTCAGCGCCAGCACCTTGGCACAGGTGAACACTTCATCCAACGGCACAAATTCGTCCACAGTGTGTGCGTAGGAGACATCACCGGGGCCATAGAGAACAGTCGGGATTCTTCCCTCATTCGTAAGAAGTCTTTGGTCCGACCCATAGGGCAGTCCATGCACACCGGGAGCATGTCCGAGTAATTGGCCGTGGGACGAGCTGAGGCAGAGCGCGATTGGCTCAGTCATGGACGTTTCACTAGATTCAAATTGGCCTTCGAACCATGTGAGTTCGGGAGGGTGTTCCGCCAGCCATGGATCGGAGAGCGCAGCTTTCTGCACGCAGGCCGAGAACTCAGCGCGAGCCTCGGACAGTGACTCGCCGGGGAAAACTCCGAAACGTCCTTCGGCAACCAATTCATCTGGGACCGTTGAGGGCCAGTGGCCCGATTGCAACGTGCCCACGCTAATCGGCGCAACGTTTTCAGGATGTTTAAACATCGGGTTGTCGTAACGCAAATGCCTGTCGCGGTCGAGCTGCTGAAGTGCCTCGAAGACGAGGTAAAACTTCTCGATCGCACTCACCCCAAAAATCTTCATGCTGGCGTGAATGGCGCGGCCGTAGATCTTAATTCGAAAACTCAGCGCTCCGCTCTGCAAAGGGCAGATCTGCAGCTCGGTCGGCTCCATGATGATGGCCGCAGCTGCGCTGAATCCCTTCACCAATGTAGTAAGCGTTCCGATTCCACCGCTCTCTTCGCCGATCACTGTCTGAACAGTTACGTTGTTCGCCGGCTCGAAACCGAGCTCTCGCAGTGCGTGGCAGGCGAAGATGGCCGCTGTCACGCCGGACTTCATGTCGCAAGAACCTCTGCCATGAAGCCTGCCGTTCTCAACCACTCCATCCCAGGGCGGAAAGGCCCAAAGGTCTTCATTACCGACAGGTACGACATCAACGTGCCCGTTCAATATGAGTGTTCGTTCTTGTCGCGAGCAGGTTCCGCGCCACGTGCCACAGACGCTTATGCGGTCTGTAAACGGAACGCCGTCATCAGAGAACGCAGGATGATTTACCAGATCGGCTAGTTCAGAATTCAGAATGCTAACATTCAGTCCAAGCGCGTCAAGCTTTGCGGCGATGAAGGCCTGCACGGATTGCTCTTGTCCGGGTAGACTTCGATGCTGCACTAGCTGTTGGAGGAAGCTGGTGATCTCCGGGCGAAGCTCATCAATCTTGTTGGAGATCGCTTGCTGACTGCAGATCACTTGCTCGGACACGGTTCCGATGCCGACACGCTCACTGACATTCATAACGTTCCATTCTCACTTAACAGCGAATCCAAAGTCGAGTATTTTCACTGGGCCAAAGGTTTTCTCCTGTTTGGGCTACTGAGTAGCTCGTTGTTTGCACAATCGCAGGGTGGTTCTGCGAGTCACCCCTACCGGAAACAGATTGAAGATATGGATCGCCTGCTTACTTCGGTCAAGCCGGTGTCACAAGCAAATCTGAGTCCGGATGGCTCGATGGCGGTCTGGCAGGTTGATGGTCCAAAGTGGGGATCCGAACTGATCCACGTTGCAGCCTCGAATGGAACAGAAGCTCCCAAGCGAATAACAGCTGGCAAGGGTACCGCAGTGTGCGACGAGGAGGCCCCATTGTGGTCTCCGCTTGGGGATCGGATTTCCTTCTTCTCGGATTGCCGAACTCCCGGCCAATTGCAACTGTTCGTCTTGAACCGATCGCCCGGTCAGACCGCTAAACAGTTCACTCACCTGACAGGCTTTTTGTCTAAGCCGCAGTGGTCGCCTGACGGTAAAAAGATTGCCTTCCTGTTTGTGGATCACGCGACGAGAGCTCCTGGACCGATGGCGCCGATCAAAGCGCCGACTGGTGTCATCGACGATCAAGTCAAAACGGAGATACAACATGTTGCCGTGACGGATATTGAAACCGGCAAGACTCGCGATGTCACGCCTGCACCTCTTTATGCCTTCGAATTCAACTGGTCGCCGGACAGCACGAAGCTGGCGTTTACGGCCGCTCCACCTCCGGGCGATGACAACTGGTACATTGCGCAACTGTATACGCAAGCCCTGACCGACGCGGACGCAACTGCAATCTACAAGCCCGCACTTCAGATTGCAGTGCCGCGATGGTCACCCGACGGCAAATCGATAGCCTTTATCTCCGGATTGATGAGTGACGAGGGAGCGACCGGCGGTGACATGTTTCTCATTCAATCAACCGGCGGTGAGCCGCGTAATCTCACGCCTGACCGAAAGTCCACGCCATCTTGGTTGAGCTGGCGATCGAACACGCAAATCCTCTTTACCGAGTTCAAAGGTGGGTCAAGCGCCATCTCGTCGATGGATATCTCAACGGGAGCAGTTACCGCGCTTTGGGAAGGCGGCGAAACGATAGCTGCCGGACCCGAAGCGACCAGCCTTTCAGTTGCGAAGGCTGAAGGATCAGCTGAACCGACGGTTGCGATTATCCGTAGCTCATTTTCAACGCCCCCGGAGCTTTGGGTCGGGCCGATTGGAAACTGGAAACAAGTCAGTCACGAGAACTCAAAAATAAAGACCAATCCCGTGAAAGCCGAAAGTGTCTCGTGGACCAACGACTTACTGAACGTTCAAGGCTGGCTGGTATATCCGAGAAACTACGATCCGTCAAAACGTTATCCGATGATCGTGTCTATTCATGGCGGGCCAGCTTGGATATTTACACCCGGTTGGGCCGCGACGGATTTTGATCTGACTGCATTTTCTGAGCTTGGGTATTTCCTTCTGTTTCCAAATCCCCGCGGCAGCTACGGCCAGGGTGAACACTTCACGCAAGCGAACCGGCGCGATTGGGGGTTCGGTGATCTCAGCGACATTGTCAGTGGTGTTGATGCAGTTCTCGTCAATCATCCCGTGGATAAAGATCGCGTGGGCATTATCGGGTGGAGTTACGGAGGCTCAACTTCAATGTTTGCGGTGACAAGAACGAATCGTTTTCGCGCGGCTGTCGCCGGTGCTGCCGCCTGCAATCTGGTCAGCTACTACGGCGAGAACTCAATTGATCAATGGATGATCCCGTACTTCGGAGCTTCCGTCTATGACGATCCCGCCGCTTACACTCGGAATTCGGCGCTGACTTATGTCAAGCAGGCGAAGACACCGACGCTAATTTTAGTCGGCGAACGAGATGGCGAGGCACCCCCTTCCCAATCATTTGAGTTCTGGCATGCCCTGAAGGAAATGCACGTTCCCACGCAGTTGGTGGTCTATGCTGGCGAGGGACACGACTTCGATAAACACGAAAATCGAATCGATCTGATCGAACGATCACTCGATTGGTTCATGCGTTACATGCCGGCGCGTTAAGCGGATCAGCCCAATGAGCCGGCCAAACTCTCGCTGGATTCTGGTGATGCTAGCCTGCTTCACCTTTGTAAGCTACCTGCTACGAAGCAACATTTCTGTTGGTGCCGAGCAGATGATGCCCGCCTTGGATCTCTCGAAGATCGATATGGGCAAAATCTTTTCAAGCTTCCTAATCGGCTACGCGATCTTCCAGATACCGGGTGGCTTGCTGGGTGATCGCATCGGACCGAAGTTGACGCTAGGTATCTCGGTGATTGTCTGGGGAATTTGTACTGTGTTCACTGGCCTCGTCAATCGCGCCGCTCCCGGTTCCTGGATGTCACCGTTCGCGTCACTATGGTTGATTCGATTCGTCCTAGGGCTGGCCGAGGCAACCACCTATCCAGTGGCCGCTCGAGTTGTGTACAACTGGATCGGAATTGAGAATCGAGCCTGGGCCACATCGCTGATGCTGACAGGAACGTCGTTCGGGGCAGCTGCTGCGTCACCTCTTATGTCGTGGTTAATGGTGCGTGTCGGTTGGCATCACTCGTTCTGGATCACTGCGATTCCCGCGTTTCTTCTTGGCCTTGCTTGGTTCGTATTTGCTCGCGACACGCCAACTGGTCGGCAGGTCAGGATCGAACAGCCAAGCATGTCGGCGTCACTTAGCGCGGTCGGTGGACAAAAGAGCCTCTGGGAAATTCTCAGCTCCAGGCGAGTTGTTCTGCTTTGCGTCAGCTACATCAGTGAAGGATACGTCCTATTTCTCTTTGTATTCTGGCTGTTCAATTACCTGGTCGAGGTTCGCGGCTTCAGCATCTTAGAAGGCGGAGCGATCACAGCCCTACCTTGGATTACCGGTTTCTGCTTCACACCACTAGGTGGATTCTTTGCGGATCGTATCGCAGCCACGCGAGGCCGCTTAGCGGGATTCAAGTATGTCGTGATGGTGGGCTACTCGGCGTCCGGTCTCTTGTTGTTTGTCGGTGCGTATGCAAGCCATCCTGTCGTTTGCATAGCAGCCTTGTGCCTTAGTGTTGGCTTTCTGATGGCGGCAGAAACACCGTTTTGGGCCTGCGCCACCTACTTGTCAGGCCGTCATGCCGGAACCGTTTCGGGAGTCATGAACACCGTCGGAATCGTGGGCGGCATCTTTTCGACCAGACTTATTCCTGTTCTTGAGGCCCGTTTCGGTGCACTCGTCGCCTTAAGCTCCGGGGCCGTGATGGCCATTGCTTGCAGCTTAATGTGGATTGCGATTGGCTCTGAGTCTCGCTCAACGAGACTTGATGGTTCTAAAGTACTTAGTCAGACCCGCGGTTAAAGTTGGGCGGTCACAAAGAAATGTGTTTCGGACCTCTCCAGTCAGTTTGTATGTCGATCCGGCTGCCGGACGATATTCATTCCAGCTAGTTTCGTCAAGATGATAGATGCCCATTCGAAATCCGTACATATCGATCTGGCTCGCCCCAGCAGCCAATGCAGCATCGGTTAGGATCTTAATTTGTTCCAGGGTAGGGAAGGCGGCGGGTTCCGGACCGTTCTCTTTATCACCTTCGGACAAGCGCAGACTGAGCACCAACTTTTTCTTGGGTCCTATGGCTGCTCGCATCGCGCCTAGATGAGCCGTGACTTCGCGTCCGAGCTTCTGGTCTTCCCCAGCCGCGCTATACGACGGTGCGAAGTACGCTCCCATGGTGTCGAAGTGATCCGTCACTTGCGTCAGATCGACACCCGCACGGCTGATGGTATCCGGGTCAATTGCATTTGCCCCGTCTTCAAGAAAAACTTCATGATGCGGATTTTTGTCGATTGCGCGAATGAACCGGGCAGTATCGCTGGCCCAATCAGCCCACCATTTTTCGCGCGCGGCGGTCCATTGCTTCCAATTAGCAGCACTCGTATCTGTGGGCGGAGTTGATCCAAACATCCGAGTCTCAATCGGACCATAACTGATGTAGCTCTCGCTGTCCTTGGGCGCGGGTCCGTCAATTTTGCTGATCCTGCCGATCGCAAACGAGTTGTCGAATATGTAACCAGACAGGCCCGGCTCGGGCCCATACTCACGCGCGAGTTTTTCGAGATATGTCTTCCAGGGACCGTGGCGCCACTCTGGATTGAATACATCGAAGGCGAAAAGGTGATGGCCGGCCGAGTCGACTTGCTCGAATTGCGGAAGGTGCTCCAGCGAGTTATGTCGTGCGTGCCAGACGAACAGGTACGAGCCTAAACGCGCCTTGTGAGCCTCTTCAATTGCCTGGTGCGAATCCTGTATGCGCACAGCAAACCCGGCCGCATCCAAGCCCCAGACCAGCATCACGTCGGTGAAGCCGATCTGATGCATCTTCTTGAAGTCGGATGCCCAGGTCTCTTTCGGCGCTGCGTTCAGCCAGTACCAGGCGCTGATGCGGACTGCTGGTTTCTCTACCGCCGCGTGAGCCGACGCGACGAACAGCAGCCAAACTTGTAATAGACAAACCAACAGTCGCCTCATAGCTAAGCTAGAAAACACGTCAAGCTAGAAACACCAAAATGGCAGGAGTTCCAATCGGTGTAAATTGCCCGGTGAAGGTCAGCCCGCCCGTCTCCCGGTTGATTCTGAACGTGGTGATGGCGTCGCTCTTCTGGTTGCAGCAATAAAGGAATGTGTGAGTAGGATCGATAGCCAGGTGGCGCGGGAAATCGCCCCGGGCCCATTCATCTCCAGCGGCGGCGAGCATTCCGGATGGGCCAATCTTGAAGTACGCGATGCTGTCGTATAGCCGATTCGCTACGTATACAAAGCGTCCATCGGGCGACACAATCACTTCAGACGTGTAGTCGCTGCCTACGAATCCTTTCGGAACCGTCGGTATTGTTTGTTTGAGCGTCAGTGCGCCGGTTACCGAGTTATAGTCAAAGCCGACCAGCGTATCGCCCTCTTCTTGAAGCGAGTAAACCCACTTGCTGCTGGGGTGAAAAGCAAAGTGGCGCGGACCGTCGCCGGGCGGAAGCGTAGCAGCAGGAACATCGGCCTTTGTGAGCTTGCCAGTCGACAGATCAAAGTGCCAAGTCAGAATTTGATCGGTACCCAAGTCACTTTCTAGCAGGAATTGGCCTGCAGGGTCGGCCAGGATCATATGTGGATGAGCCCGATCGTGTCCGCTATTTACAAAGGCACCCTGGGGTCCTGTTGTCGCTTTCGTGGGGCCTGGCGTTCCAGTTGCTTTCACTACATCGGTGGACTGGCCGAGTGAGCCGTCACTCTGCACCGGAAAGACCGCGATGTTGCTGCCGCCGAAATTCGCGACCAGGACGAACTTACCCGAAGGATGAACGCTCATTTGTGCAGGCCTGCCTCCGCCTGAGCTGATGATGTTCAAGAGCGTCAGATGGCCTGTATATGCGTCGATTAAATACGAGCTAATCGAGCCGGAACTGGTGTCAGAAGGAGCGGTAATCTCATTGGCCGCATAGAGGAACTTCTTCGACGGGTGGATTGTCAGCCACCAAGGGTTCGCAAGATCCGCGGCAACTTCGCGCTGAGTCAACAAACCGGTTTTCAGGTCGGCTTCGAATACGTACACTCCTTTGCCGTTGCCCGAGTTTCCTTCCGGTCCTCGTTGGAAGCTGAAGCTACCGGCGAAAGCGAAGGCTCTGGATGATTTCGGCTGAGGGGCGGCAATTAGCCTATAGGCGAATCCAGCTGCGGCTGCAGACAGCAACGACCGGCGGCTCGAGATCATTTCAGATGGCTGTTCAGCCAGTTAAGACCTTCCTGCGCTACTAATGCATCTTGATCTGAAGCTCCACCGGCGACTCCGATTGCTCCGATCACCTTGCCGTCAACAATAATGGGCAAAGCACCTTCGGCTGGCAACAAGTTCGGGACTTTTAAAAGGACTGTACGACCCGCTGCAAGTCCATCAGCAAGCTGCTTAGTTGGAACGTGGAACAGAGCAGCCGTCCGGGTTTTCATCATCGCGACTTCAACGCTGCCCGGCGTTGCGTCGTCCATGCGCTCCAGATACACCAAATTCCCGCCCTCGTCCACAATGGCGATGATGTTGCGCCATCCATTAGCGAGCGCTTTCTTTTCTGCAGCCGCAGCCATCTCTTTCGCGGCGGAGATCGTCAAAACTTTCTTGTCGGCAAGAAGGCCCTTGCTCGCGGTCTGTCCAAGCAAGAGGGTCACACTGATGGCACAAGACAACACCACTGATCTGAATCGCAAATTAATCCTTTCGGCTTTCGATAACTGCCGAGACTTTTCGGTTGTAAAAAGGTCAGCTTACGGAGGCACCCCGGAAAAGTCAAGACAGTTTATACGTGCAATGGCAGTAGGACGCCCAGTCATGTAGAATTCTTAGAACGCCAACCGCGATCCGGCCTTGCCACTTTCGAATTCTTCCGACAATCTTCAATCGACAGAGCAGCCGACTCCTACACTTCGACGTGTTCTGCGATTGTCAGACCTTGTCCTGTACGGAATCATCGCTATTCAACCTACGGCACCGATGCCCATATTCGGCGTTGTGAGCCAGAAGGCGCGCGGTCACGTGGTCACGGCATTGTTGATCGCCATGGTCGCAATGCTGTTCACGGCCATCAGCTATGGTCGGATGGCCCGCGTTTACCCGAGCGCCGGTTCCGCCTATACATACGTTGGTCGCACACTGAATCCTGGACTGGGCTTTCTCACGGGCTGGACGATTCTCCTCGACTATGTTTTGAACCCGATGATTTGCACGATTTGGTGCAGTAAGGCCGCTCAGAACTTCTTGCCAAATGCGCCTTATTTCGTGCTGGTAATCCTGTTTGCGCTGCTTTTCACCTTTATCAACTTGCGCGGAATCGAGATGTCAGCTCGTGTTAACCAATGGCTGGCAATCGGTATGGGAACCGTGGTTGTCGTCTTCGTAGGCTACGCGATCCGCTACATGTTGGGTGAAACCAACTTGACTGTTGGCCAATATCTGCACCCGTTCTACAATCCCCAAACCTTTGCTTGGGGCGCTCTCTCAGCCGGTACTGCGATCTCAGTGCTGACGTATATAGGCTTCGACAGCGTCTCGACGCTTTCGGAAGAAGTCGTTAATCCTAAAAAGAACATCCTGGTTGCGACCGTGCTGGTTTGCCTGATCACCGGCGCGCTTGCCTCCATCGAAGCTTATGCTGCCCAAATCGTTTGGCCTGATTATGCGCACTATCCTGACGTCGATACAGCGTTTGTCTATGTTGCCGGGCGTGCAGGCGGGCCTTTTCTGTTCGCCCTAGTCAACGTCACGTTGATTGTTGCGAATATCGGTTCGGGTTTCACGTCACAGATGGCCGCAGCAAGACTGCTGTTTGGCATGGGGCGTGACAAGGTTCTATCGAATCGCTTCTTCGGTGCATTGGACCCGAAACGCCAAGTGCCGCGGAACAATATTCTTCTGGTTGGTGGCCTGGCCCTGGTAGGAGGCCTCGTGTTCAGCTATGAACTGGGGGCCGAAATGCTCAATTTCGGCGCATTTATTGCGTTCATGGGAGTAAACCTCTCAGCCCTGGTGCACTATTCGATCCGACCCAAAAACGGCTCGTGGATGGCATGGTTGCCCCCTTCAGCTGGTTTCGTCATTTGCTTTTATATCTGGCTAAGTCTGAGCATGCCAGCGAAGTTGGCTGGCGCTGCTTGGCTGGTGGCCGGACTTACTTACGGGTGGTGGCGTGGCGTTTTCCGTAATGCTGGTGAACCTACGATCAACGTATGACTTTCGTTGTTATACTAGTGGGTCAACATCTCAAGCGGTATATTATGAGCCGCCTCACGCCTCGAAGTTGCCGACCGATGAGCCGGTGCTTCCCTGTTGGCTGTTTAGCGGCCCGTCTTCGCCCATTCCGTATCTCACAAGGAGATCTACTATGACGTGGCTGTCCCGCATGTTCAAGCTGGCGTATTGGGCCGGGTTATTGGTCACGGCTGGTTCCCTGTTTGCTGCTGATTCGCCCAAGATCCTGTCCGCCAAAGAACAGTACTTTGAGACTAAAGTTCGCCCCATCCTGGTCAAAAATTGTTACGGCTGTCACACCTCAATGAAAAGCGGCGGACTGCGCCTTGATACGCAGCCCGACATGATGAAGGGCGGCAAAGATGGCGTGGTGGTCGTTCCCGGTCATCCGGAGGGCAGCCTGCTCATCAAAGCAATCCATTATCACGAGGCCTTAAAGATGCCTCCGTCTTCTCCGCTTCCTCCGGCCGATGTTGCTGTCATTGAAGAGTGGGTGGCCGAGGGGGCTTTCTGGCCTGCCAATTCTTCGAAAGCGGAAGCTCCATCCGTGACTGCCGCTGATCGAGAGTTCTGGTCGTTCAAGGCTCCGCAAATGCCGAAGGTGCCGGATGTGAAGAGCCGGTGGGCTTATAACGAAGTCGATCGCTTTCTGTTGGCGAAATATCAAGAGAGAGGCCTGCAGCCGGTAGCCGACGCGGACAAGCGCACGCTGATTCGACGAGTCAGCTATGATCTCACCGGATTGCCTCCAACGGAAGCCGAAGTTCAAGAGTTTCTCAGTGACCATTCGAAGAGCGCGTATGAGAAGGTGGTCGAGCGCCTGCTAGCGAGTAAGGCTTATGGAGAACGATGGGGCAGAATTTGGCTTGATGTCGTACGCTACGCTGACACCTCGGGCAATAACGCTGATTATCCGGTGCCTGATGCTTATAAGTACCGCGACTGGGTGATCGACGCTTTTCGGCGCGACACTCCGTATGACCAGTTCATTAGAGCTCAAATCGCCGGTGATCTACTTCCCACTAAGTCGGAAGACGAGCATTGGCAGAACACGATCGCGACAGGCTATCTCGCTCTGGCACGGCGCGCCGGTGACAAACCTGATACGACCTTTGTGCAAAGCGATGCTGTGGACAATCTTGGATACACGTACCTTGGACTAACGGTCGCGTGCGCTCGTTGTCACGATCACAAGTTCGACCCGATCCCAACGAAAGATTATTACGCGATTTACGGCATTCTTTCGAGCAGTAAGTTTCCGCATCCGGGCGCTGAAACAAAGCGCTATGCCGAAGATCTGGTTTACAGAAATCCGAAGGATCTTGACTCCGAGACTTACAAGAATTTCAGAGATCAGCAGGTAGCCATCGGAAGCGCCATTACGGAAGTTCGCAAGCTGGACATGTTCGATGAACTTCTTCCTCCGCTAGAGAAGCGGCGCATGGAAGTCATGAGCGGCGAACCCCAATTTGAACGCGCATTTGCGATTAGTGAAGGAACGCCCAAGGATCAGCGGGTACAGCACTACGGGGATCCGAAGGATTTGGGCGATGTTGCACCACGAGGCACATTGCAAGTTCTCGGCGGCGGTCCACTTCCGAAGAACTCCATTGGAAGCGGCAGGCTGGAGTTAGCCAACTGGCTAGCAACTTCGCAGAATCCGCTAACAGCGCGTGTCATGGTAAACCGTATTTGGCTTGGCCACTTCGGAAGCGGAATCGTTCCTACGCCAAACGACTTTGCACACCGTGGAACTCCTCCCACCAATCAACCGCTGCTCGATTATCTGGCTATCAAGTTCGTTCAGAATGGCTGGTCCATCAAGTCAATGCATCGCATGATGCTGCTCAGTCACGCGTATCAGTTGTCCAGCACTGACGACCCGGCAAATGAGAAATCAGATCCAGATGACCTTTTTGTTTGGCGGCATCCAAAGCGACGCCTTGATGCAGAGGAAGTTCGCGATTCCATGCTGGCCACCTCTGGCATGCTGTTGTTGTCATCGCCCGGTCCACATCCATTTCCCCAAGCGGGCAAGTGGAACTATACTCTCGAGAATCCATTTTCGGCGCTCTACGATACTGACCATCGCTCAATTTATCTCATGGTTCAGCGGAGCAGGCGGCATCCCTTTTTGGATATCTTTGACGGCGCGGATACGAATCAGACCACGCCTCAACGCAGCGGGAGTGTCAGCCCCTTACAAGCTCTCTACATGCTGAATTCGCAGTTCCCAAAACAGTGTGCCGCGAGTTTGACAACGACTATCGAGACCCATCCGACAACTGCCCCGGCGCGGATCGACACTGTGTATAAGCGAATCTTTCAGCGC
Organism: Bryobacteraceae bacterium; assembly: GCA_965214005.1. GTDB lineage: Bacteria > Acidobacteriota > Terriglobia > Bryobacterales > Bryobacteraceae > Bog-105. The sequence goes on along the minus strand of CBDCAQ010000014.1, from coordinate 3,229,130 downwards.
AGCCCGCAACCTGCTGAGCTGGCGCATATTCAAGCCTTTCTTACCCAGGCAAGTCAGCAGCTTGCGAAGCGTGGCGCTCCGGCTAACCAGGCTTACGAGAGTGCGTTCCGCACCTTTGTCGAGGCACTTTACTCCAGTAACGAATTCATGATTCTAGATTGATTTACATCGAGAGTGATTGGTCCATAAGATGCCGAACTTACCCTTCAACCCACTCAGTCGTCGTGGACTGATCCGCTCTTTGAGCGGTGTTTCTTTGATTCTGCCTGGGTTGCTAAGCGAATTGCTTGCGGAGCCTGCGTCGGCTGCGATAACCGTGCCAGATAATCCCCTCGCGCCGAAACAGCCGATGTTCCCGGCCAAAGCGAAGCGGGTCATCTTTTTGTGTATGAGCGGTGGTGTATCGCACATCGACACCTTCGATCCAAAGCCTAAGCTGCAGTCCGATCACGCCAAGCTCTACAAGGGCGATCACCTGATTGCTTCGAACTACAAGTTCAAGCGTTACGCCAAATGCGACACCGAGGTCAGCGAGCTTCTTCCGAACATTGGCGCCTGCATGGACGATATCTGCGTGATTCGAACCATGCAGAACGACTTTCTAAATCACGTGCAGGCGAATATGGGCCTGCATGGTGGTTCGGTTCAGATGGAACGGCCGAGTATGGGTTCGTGGGTCAGCTATGGGCTAGGCACCGTGAACCAGAACCTGCCGTCGTTCCTGGTGCTAGCGCCCGAAGACCCCTACGGCGGAACCATTGCTTGGGATGCAAATTTCCTTCCGGCCTGTCATCAAGGTGTTCGTGTTGTGCCGGGCGGCGAACCCATCCCGAACATGACTCGCCAGTTGCCAGTTGAGATTCAGGATCTGGAGCTGGGCTTAATCAACTTCCTTAATCGCCGGCGGGGCGCGGACAGTGACTCAGATAGGCTGCTCGCTGCGCGCATCAAGAGCTTCGAAACGGCCTACGGCATGCAGAAAGAAGCTCCAGAAGCATTTGACCTTTCGAAAGAAACTGACGAAACTCTAAAGCTATACGGGATGGAGCGGGGGCAAACTAAGGGGTTTGGTTGGCAATGCTTGATGGCGCGGCGACTAGCCGAACGTGGCGTTCGATTTGTAGAGCTGGTCGATACAGGCGCGAATCAAAACACTAACTGGGATTCACATCTGGATATGCGCACACACGAGGTGGTGGCGAAGAACGTTGACAAGCCTATTGCGGGCCTTCTGAAGGACCTGAAGGGGCGCGGCATGCTGGCTGACACCCTGGTCGTGTTCTCAACAGAATTTGGACGCCAGCCAGGTGATCCCCTACTAACGATGAAGGGTCGCTCGCATCACGCCAGGGCTTATTCTTCATGGTTGGCGGGCGGTGGCATCAAGGGTGGAATCACGTACGGTCAGACCGATGATTATGGATATGACGTTGTGAAGGACCTATGCCACGTCCACGATTTTCACGCTACGATTCTCAATCAGCTCGGCATCGATCATAAGAAACTGACCTTTAATCATGGCGGGCGTGACTTCCGTTTAACGGACCTTGGCGGCAATGTCGTGAAGCAGATTCTAAGCTAGCTGTAACAGTGTGCTCGCGTACAAGTCGGGTTGTCAAACAGATCTCTAAGACCGAATCTTGGTCTAAGAATTCCGGGTTTTTTCCCTGTAAGTAGAGGTTTATCAAAAAGGAAGCAGTAGGAGGATCAAGTTTAGTGAGCACCTTCAATTTCATAATAAGTACACGATCAACTCGTTCAGTAACACTCGCTAAACTATGTCGTTTTGCGCTTCTCTTGTTTACTATTGCGTCATTGGCCTTGGTCCCGAGACGAGCATCGGCACAAGTCGACGCAGGTTCTATCGTTGGTGCGGTCCGGGACTCGAGTGATGCGCTCATCCGGGATGCGCGCGTAACTCTGAAGAACGAAGAGACCGGTATAACGCAAGAGGTAAAAACCGGTGAAGCAGGCGAGTACACATTTAATCCGGTCAAAATTGGTACATATACAGTTACTGCGGAACTCGCGGGTTTCGAGCGGACAGAACACACCAATATTAACGTAGCCGTCCAGCAGCGCGTCCTTGTTAATTTGACGATGACTCCCGGAAAGACAACCGAGACTGTCCTGGTGACGAGCGACGCTCCGCAACTTCAAACGCAGGATGCCTCGGTGGGGCAGATCATTCAGGCGCATACCATTAACGCGCTTCCGCTAAACGGCCGCAATTTTACATTTCTCGCCCAGCTGTCGGCTGGAGTAACACAGGGTCAGAACGACGGTCGAGGCCTCGGCGCAAGCGGAAGCTTTGCGGCTAACGGTTCGCGTCCTTCCCAGAACAATTATTTGCTCGACGGAATCGATAACAACTCGAACCTAGTCGACTTTCTGAACGGAAATGCTTTCGCCGTCCTGCCTCCGGTAGATGCCATTGAAGAGTTCCGAGTGCAGACGAGCGACTACAGTGCAGAACTTGGCCGGTCCGCCGGGGCGGTTCTTAATGCCACGGTCAAGTCCGGAACTAATCAGTTTCATGGTGATCTCTGGGAATTCCTGCGAAATGACAAGTTGGACGCTGCTAATTTCTTCGAGAACTCGGGCGGCCTGCCTAAGGGCGAATACAGGCAAAATCAATTCGGCTTCACCTTGGGCGGCCCGGTCATAAAGAACAAGACGTTTTTCTTCCTGGATTACCAAGGGACGCGGATTCGGCAAGCATTGACAACTTCGAATACGGTGCCGACCGGTCTTGAACGCAGCAGCAATTTTACTAACTTCTCCGAATTACTTGGTCAAGGGGGAACGCGAACCGACGTTCTCAATCGCACCTTTTCGTTAGGCCAGATTTTTGACCCTTCCACAACGAGGGCCGTTAACTGCGGGGCGGCCGACCCGATTAGTGGTATTAATGTTCCCTGCGGCAGTAACCCGGCAGGAACACAACTTGGATACGTACGAGAACCATTTGCCGGTAATATACTTCCCGTTAACAGACTTGACCCGAATGCGATCAAGCTGCTGAATATACTTCCTGCGCCCAACGGCCCGGGATTGTTCAACAACTACACTAGCGATCGCATACAGTCGAATGACGTAGACCAGTTTGACGTCCGAGGTGACCACAGATTTAGTGACACCGATACTCTGTTTTCCCGTGTTACTTATGTGCGGAACCCGCAGTTCATTCCCAGTCCGTTTGTCGGCGTCGCTGACGGTGGTGGATTTTCGAATGGCGTCCAGAACTCTATCTCGTGGAACGGTGTACTTAGCGAAACCCACACCTTTTCAGCAACTACCATCAACGAAGCCCGAATCGGGGTCAACCGGATCGCAAGTGCCCGGTTACAGCCGAATGCGACAACTTACGGCATTCCTGCGCAGTTCGGTATCTCCGGCGTCTCACAAGCCACGTCCAACGGCGGATTGCCATCGATCAACTTGTCAGGCCTGACGTCTTTCGGCAGTAGCGGCTACTTACCTTCTATCGAGACTAGCTCAGTTGGGCAGTTTAGCGACAGTCTAACCAAGAATGCAGGTAAACATTCGCTGAAAATGGGTTATGAGTACCAGCGGCTTCGTTTTGCCGTTCTGCAACCTCCTGCGAGTCGCGGCGCCTTCTACTACAGCGGGAACTACACCGAAGTGCCGAACACCACGGGCGGTAACACTGGTATTGCGCAACTGCTGTTAACTCCCACGACCGCGACTGTGCCCGGCGGCACTGATTACGTTGGCGGCGCAGATTTTGTAGAAGCCTCTAACTACGCGAATACCGATTCACAACGTAACTTCAATTCGCTTTTTTTTCAAGACGATTTCAAAGTTACTCAGAGACTGACCGTAAACCTAGGTGCGCGTTGGGAGCGTTTCGGTCCGCTTGTTGAGCGGTATGGAGCGCAATCGAACTTCCAGCCGACCGCCGGTGGCGGAGCCGAATATCTGATCACTCAGAAACGTTGCAACACGCCGCTAAATCCCGACTTTGTCACTGCTGCTAAAGAGAACGGCGTATCTATCGTTTGTTCAAGCCAGCCGGGACTACAAGTTGTACAGAATCGGAATTTTTCGCCTCGGGTCGGCTTTGCCTTCCAGGCCACGCCCAGGGTCGTCGTCCGCGGCGGATACGGCATCTTCTACGGCGGATTCGAAAACTCTTCACAATACAACTGGGGCAGCTTCCCGTTCCAGTTCCACTTGAACTACAACAATGTGGTTCCGAATCAGCCGATCGTTTACGGGAATGGATCGTTCGGTACTCTCGAGACCGGGCTGAGCGGAATCAGTTTGTCACCCGCAAATGTAAGTCCTCTCGGAGTTTCTTTCCAAGGTGAGGATTACCACATTCGAACTCCTTACACCCAGAGCTATAACTTCACGATACAGTTCCAGGTCTCGAAGAACGATTCAGTTCAACTCGGATACGTGGGAAATACCGTTCGGCATCTAGGCGTTTACATAAATCCGAATACACCGAGCCAACTGGTGCCGCCCTCGCTGAACAGCTTGACTTACTCTCCATTTCCTAATTTTGCCGTTTACGACAATTACACCAGCTTTAATGGCAACAGTTTCTACAACGGCCTTCAAGCTACTTATGAACATCGCCTGAGTGCAGGCCTTAGCGTTCTGGCGAACTTTACATGGTCTAAGTGCCGGACTGACGCCCAGGATCTTCTTAACGCGACAGCCATCTACTTCCGCGCTCCACTACTGCCTAACTTCGGAATCCAGGGTGACTACGGGCTTTGTGATTTCGACATCCCTAAAGTATTTCACCTGAGCGGAAGCTACGATCTGCCAGTTGGTCATGGACGACAATTCTTGAGTAACAGTAACAAGCTCGTCAACGCCGTTTTGGGCGGATGGACGACTAACTACATCTTGACCCTCCAAGACGGCCAACCAGGTACGGTTCCGTGCGTGGTTACTACGGCTGCGGGTCTGGGTTGCAATGCGCTTCTCGTTCCGGGCCAGAAGGTAACTAGTGGTCCGCACGACGTAAATCAGTGGCTTAATCCTGCCGCATTTTCAACTCCGCCTGTGGTGACCCAAGTTGGACAAAGCGATTACTCGCCACTTGGAGGAGGACCAACTCAGTTCTACGGCCCCGGGTTCCATCGCCTTGATTTCTCGCTATTCAAGATTTTCCCCGTCACGGAACGAACGCGCTTCGAGTTTCGTGGCGAGTTCTTCAACCTGACAAATACGCCGAACTTTGCAGCGCCGAGCTATCTGGATTACACGAATCCGACGACCTTTGGCAAGATTACTTCGACCCGCGATGGGCAAAACGACCAGCGTGAGATCCAACTGGCATTGAAGTTTTACTGGTAAAAGTAGGCTTTCAAGGCGGACTGCTCTAGAGAGTAGGTCCGCCTTACTCTTCGGGGCTTTAGATCCGAATCATGATCTTGTTGCGATACATCCAGAACAGGACCATCCAGTAAATCAGAAGTACGGTAATCCCCAGAAGTAACGGCTCAAGGGCAAGTCCGAACATTTGGAATGGGCTATGTCCGAGATGAATGTACAGTGAGTTCGCAAAAAATGATCCGCATAATTCGGCCATCACATATGCGGCAATTGAGTTACGGCCAACGACGACCAAGGGGAATGCCATCTTAGTATTCCGCTTTACATCAATGATCCACGAAAAAGCCGACAGGAAGAGAAAACAGATACCGCCACTGAACAAGGTCCAACTGGGCGTCCAAATTCTCTTAACAATGGGACAGATGCCGGTGAAGTGAAGGATGGCACCCCCCGCCAAGCATGCAGCGCCCGTAATTAAGAATTTCCTAAACGGGATTTGCGGCGATGCCTGCCGCAGCCATCGTCCCGCGATCAGGCCCAAGATCATAGTCCCAAGCGTCGGGATGAAACTCGACGTTAAATAGCCGCCGTCATTGAACACGAACGGACTTGTTCTTGGGAACAAGTTCAAGAACCACTGGTCAATTGCTGTTCCCAGATTGCTGTTCTTATTCCAGTGCGCGGCAAAGCCTGTGAAATTATGATGCCAGCTGGCGGGGACTCCGACTGCTGCCCAATCAAAGTTCGCGCCCGGTACAGGATACAGCGCCCACGCTAACCAGTAGCCGAAGAGAATCGCCCCGAAGACGCTCCATTGCCAACGAGGTGATCGGAATCCGAGCAGAACGAGGAATGTGTAGCCGAGGCCAATCTGCGTCAACGTATCTTCAAAGGTGAAATAAGTCTGCGTCGCGTGAGTTGAACGTAGAAAGAATCCGAGACAAATGAGTAGGAGCGAACGCCAGATTGTATGACCCAAGATCTTTTGAAACGTCTGGCCTTTATCGAGGCGGCTTGCCAACGAGTACGGAACTGCTACGCCCACCAGAAATGAGAACGATGGCTGGATCATGTCATGGAGCGAAAGGCCGGCCCACTCAACATGGGTCTGGTTGAATGCTGCGATTCGCCAAAGTAGATTGTTTGGATAAGCTGCTCCGACCTTCGCCAACTCCAAAACCTCTCCCATCATGAGGAGCATCACCATTCCGCGATAGGCATCAACAGCGACGTTGCGAACGGGCGACGGCTGCGCCAAAACTCGTCCGCCTGCTGGGGCAGTTGCGATTTCTACTTGATTCATTGCATCCCTCCGCTGGCTTCCGTCGATCCCGACAATGATCGACAGAATACGAAAGCTTGATGTTACTACAGGTAGCAACTCTTGGGCTTGACACCGTCAACTATGGGCAGTAAACTTTTGTATTCGAAAGAAGTCGAAGGAAAACGTTGATCAGACAAAGTCGAAGGAATGCCGTCATGAGACAAAAGCTTGTTTGGTTTGTTCCAGCATTGCTGCTGTGCGCAGGAATGGCTGAGGCGCAAAGAGATGCGGCCAGTTTGGTTGGGCAGGTTCTGGATAGTTCGGGCGCATCCATCGGGAACGCTAGCGTCACAGCATTAGACAAGTCCACCAATTTCAGCTACCACGCAGTCAGCGACTCGAAAGGCGAGTGGACTATCAGCCCCGTCCGTATCGGTCAGTACGACGTCACTATCTCCGCCAGCGGATTCAAGAGCGCTGTTTCCCCTTCGATTACATTAGACGTTCAGCAGCGGCAGCGAGTTGACGTCCAGCTTGAACCGGGGCAGATCAATGAAATTGTTAATGTCAAAGACACTCTCCCGCTTCTTGAAACTGATAACTCGGAACGGGGTCAAGTCATCGACAGCCGAACGATGGTGGCGCTGCCGCTGAACGGCCGAAACGCAGTCCAACTGGCGCAACTGACAGCCGGTGTTACGCTGAGCGAGCCCGGTGCGCGGGACGAGTCAGGATTTGGATTTAGTGCCAACGGAGCTCGTTCATTAGAAAATAATTTTCAGCTCGACGGAGTTGATAACAACTCGAACTTGCCCGATCTTCTGAATGAAACCAATTACGTGGTCATGCCGTCAGTCGATGCCTTACAAGAATTCAAGGTCCAAACCAACTCATATGGAGCCGAGTTCGGTCGCGCAACCGGTGCCGTAGTCAACGCCACAGTGCGAAGCGGATCGAACGAGTTCCACGGTGTTGTGTACGAATTTCTGCGCAATGACAAGCTCGATGCGCGCAATTACTTTGACGCGAACAAGCCGCCGTACAAGCAGAATCAGTTTGGAGCCACTCTAGGCGGACGAATCATTCGCGACAAGCTTTTCTTCTTTGGAGATTACGAAGGCTTGCGCGTTCGCCAGAGTCAAACTGATACTGCGCTGGTGCCCACTCAGCAGATGAGGGCGGGTGACTTTTCAAACCAGTTAGACCTAAGCACGCCCACTGGAGCTGATTGCAATGGAATTGCAACTTACGCGGGTGAGTTGTTCAACACGCGGCTAACTCAGCCGAGTGCGACGAGTGCGACTGGATTCTGCGGTGTTCCTTACGGTTATACCGCTGCTGGCTTACCATCGAACATCATCCCTGCCGGCAGTCAAGATTCACTCGGACAAAAGATCGCAAACTTATATCCGCTTCCCAACGCAACTGGCGTCGGCTACAACTATCTTTCGAATCCTGTATTGGTGAGAGACCGCAACCAAGGCGACATACGCGTCGATCAAGTGATCACCCAGAAAGACTCCGCCTTCTATAGGTTCAGCATTAGCCGGCAGCCAGCAACGATTCCTTCGCCCTTTTCTGGTCTAGCGGACGGCGGCGGATTCTTCTCAGGCGTAGAACAGAACAACGGCTACAGTATTGCGATCAGCGAAACACACATTTTTTCACCGACTCGCGTGAATGAGATTCGGCTTGGCTACAATCGTCTCCACTCTCAGCGGAACCAGTTTAATTCGAACACGGATGTAGCAGCGACGATCGGCTTTCCGGGCGTTCCTTATCAAGCCGGAACCAATAATGGTGGATTACCCCAACTTACATTCAGCGACGTTTCTACGATCGGCAGCCCAACTTACTTGCCTTCTAATGAGATACAAAACACTTATTCCTATGCTGATACCTTCACGTTAGTTCACGGAAATCAGACCTGGAAGTTCGGTGGTGAATTCCGGCCGGAAGAGTTCACAATCTTCCAGCCCGCTGATCCTCGCGGATCGATGAACTTTGGACCTGTATTTACAGACAACCCAGCAGCACCGGGAACAGGCGGGAGCGGGTTTGCCTCGATGCTCGCAGGCCAACCGGATGGCGGAAATATCAACAATCTCAACAATATTGATTACCTGCGCAAAAATTTCTCGCTCTTCGCACAGACTGATTGGCGTGCCACGTCGCGTTTAACACTCAATCTGGGCGTACGCTATGAATATTTTTCTCCGGTCTATGAGCGTTTTAATGCACAGTCCAATTTCAACCCCAGCACTGGCGTTCTTGATATTCCTAGCAGCAGTAACGCACAACTGACACCCACACTGGCGATGCTGCTGCCGGTCGATCGTCATGCTTCGAACGCGTTGGTTCATTCAGACTGGAACAATGTCGCGCCAAGAGTAGGGTTCGCCTACCAGGCGGCCCATCGCCTCACGGTTCGAGGAGCTTTCGGCATCTTCTATAACGGGGAAGAGAGCGGTCCGTATAGCAATCCGAGCCCTGGTTTCAATCCTCCTTATTTCGCAGCTCAGAATTTTGTTTCACCTTGTGGCCTCCCGTCGGCTAATCCCGTCACAACAGACTGCTCAGTGCCCGGCTTGCGAAATCTTTCGCAGGGGTTCCCGGCTAACTCACTTAGCGATCCCAATACGCCCAGCCTGTTTTCGATTGATCCTAACTTGCGAACTCCCTATGTCATGCAGTGGCACACAACAATCCAATATGAAGTTAGCCACGACACTCTGTTTGAGGTAGCTTATGTCGGGTCAGAGGGTAAGAAGCTATACACGTTTCTTAATCTCAACCAAGCCTCGCCGACGGCCGATCCTTCCGTGCCCAATGCCGTTCGTCGTCCATTCCCCAATATCGACAGCTCGATTGGATATCTAAATGGAGTGGGTAACTCCAGTTACAATGCTCTCCAGACCAAGCTGCAACGACGGTTTGGAGGTGGCCTTTCCCTCTTGGTGAACTACACCTACAGTCATGCTCTTGGGAATGCGTCTAGCGCGAACTTAGGTGCGCAGAATAATGATAGCTTCCGGTATAGTCTGTATCCAAACTGGGAACATGGAAATTTGGATTTCGATGTTCGCCACCATTTCGTGGCCACGGCTGACTGGCAGTTGCCGGTCGGAAAAGGCAGGGCATTTGGTTCGAACTGGAACGGCTTGACCAACGCAGTTCTAGGTGGTTGGGACTTGTCAGGGATTTTTGTCGCGTCGTCTGGAACTTGGTTCACCGTCACTGACGGCAACGGCAATTTCGCGAACTCTGATGGTCAACAACGCCCCGATGCCGTTCCCGGACAAAACCCCAATGGAAAGCACTGCCTTCCAGGAACAGTGTTTAACACATGTGCTTTCACTGATCCTGCCTTGGGCTCTTTTGGCAATGTGGGACAGAACACAGTAAATGGTCCGGGATTTGTAAACGTTGACTTCTCCACAATGAAAGAGTTTGCTGTCGGCGAGAAACGCCACTTTGAATTAAGAGCTGAGTTTTTCAACTTAGCCAACCACGCAAACTTCTTATTCGCTGCTCCGGGCCCTCAGAATTCCAATAACTCTACCGTGTTCGGAACTCCAAGCTTCGGTTATGCCACGGCCGCTCGATCGCCCAGACAGATACAATTCGGTCTCAAGTTCTATTATTAGAGCTCATCCAGCATGGAAGGGGAATCAACTCAGGAGTCACTAACATGAAATTTCCAGATCTAAGTCGAAGGGCTTTTTTTCAAACCGGTGTCGCGAGTTCAGCGCTCCTGGGTAGCACGCTAGCAGCTAAAACGGAGATCGGCAACGCTGCTGCCTCGGCGTCGGGCCAGACTCCTAGCACTGCCGCATCAATGATCTCTGTTCCGTTTACAGCGGTCAATCCGCGCCTGGGCATCATTGGTGTTGGGGGACGCGGTACAAATCTGCTTGAGAATTTACTCGCGGCCGATGTGAAGGTTAGTGCCGTGTGCGACGTCGTCAAAGACAAAGCTGTTAAAGCCAGCGCCATGGTCGAGAAGGCTGGGCAGAAAGCACCGGAACTTTACACCGAAGGCGATCATGCATACGAGAAACTCGCGGCCCGTGATGATCTCGACTTAGTAGTAGTTGCTACGCCTTGGAACTGGCACACGCCCATGGCCGTCGCCGGAATGACTAACGGCAAGCATGTGGTCGTTGAAGTGCCCGCGGCAACCACGATTGAGGAGTGTTGGACACTCGTCGATACGTCAGAGAAGACTCGGCGTCACTGCATGATGCTCGAGAACTGTGCTTATGGTTATAACGAAACGCTAGTTCTCAACATGGTCCGCGCGGGAATGTTTGGCGATCTCTTGTATGGTGCCGGCGCATACATTCACGATCTCCGCGATGAGCTTTTCTCGAAGGCAGGAGAAGGTCTATGGCGCCGCGGATTCCACACCCGTCGCGATGGGAATCTTTATCCAACGCACGGTTTAGGACCAGTCGCCAACTACATGGGTATCAACCGTGGCGATCGCTTCGAGTACCTGGTATCCATGAGCACGCCTCACCGCGGCCTCGAAGATTATCGAAGCCGCCACATAGCTAAAGATGATCCGAAGTGGAAGGAAAAGTATGTGGCGGGCGATATGAATACATCGCTCATCAAAACCGCAAACGGATTAACAATCAACCTGCAGCATGACACTTCCAATCCGCATCCCTACGATCGCTTGAATCAAATTGCTGGAACCAAGGGCGTATTTCAAGACTACCCGCCGCGCATCTACTTTGATGGCCAAGCCGGCGGAGAAGCTTGGAAGTCCATCGATGAATTCAAGGATCGTTTCGAGCATCAGCTCTGGAAGAAGGAGGGCGAGATCGCCAGGAAACTGGGCGGCCACGGCGGTATGGACTTCATCATGTGCTACCGCCTGCTCGAGTGCATGCGGAAAGGGCTGCCACCAGATATGGATGTGTACGACGCCGCCAGCTGGTCTGCGCCCGCTCCACTCAGCCAAGATTCTGTCGCACATGGCAGCGCTCCGATTCCTTTCCCCGACTTCACTCGAGGACGTTGGACCGGACGTAAGGGTTCACCGATCGGCACTGCGAATAGTTAACCTGTATCCTTTGTGTGAACATGTTCGCACCCTCTACAAGCCAAGCTGTCAACCTGATTAAGCCGCTTCGGTCAAAAGTAATTCACCTTCTGCAGGAGCTTGTGCAAGCGGACAGCGTGAGTGTTCCGCCCGGTGGCGGCGAAACTCGGGCGCAGTTCGTACTCAACGAGTTCTTCCAAGCGCACGGCATCTTGCCAGACATATACGCGGTCGATGATCTAGCCCAGTCTGGTCATCCTTACGTCCGGAACAACCGCAATTACGAAGGCAGAATGAACTTGACGGTTAGTCTTTCGGGGTCGGGCCGAGGCAAGAGCCTGCTTTTAAACGGTCACATTGATACCGTGCCGCCCGGCAAGACTCAATGGAGTGCATCCCCTTGGTCGGGAGACCTTCGCGACGGACGCGTACACGGTCTAGGCAGCTTTGATATGAAAGCGGGACTGGTGGCTCAGGCCGCTGTGGTCGCAAGCTTGAAAGGTTCCGGAATCCGCTTGGGAGGTGACCTGATTTTTGAGTCCGTGGTTGATGAAGAATGGGGAGGTGGTGGAGGCACTCTGGCCGCCCGACTGAGAAGCGGTTCTGCTGACGCGGCCGTAATCTCTGAAGGGACACAACTTGAAATTCTTCGCGCGACTCGGGGCGGTTTTGTTGTCGATCTGGAGATCGAAGCGGGCGATAAATCGGCCTACTTTTCACAAGCAGAAGTTGTTAGTCCAGCAATACCTTTGGGTCGACTTCTGGAGTGGGTGGGAACATGGGTTGCAGTTCGCCGCCAGGTAAAGACGAGTGGTGCTTACGCATCTGTCCCTGATCCTGCGCCAGTGCAGGTGCTGGCGGTCGAAGCGAATCGAATCGACTGCGATGTTCCGCTCAGCGTGCCCACGAAAGGCGCCGTCCGGGTCTACTTTCAATTTCTTCCGGACGAAGATGTTTCGGCAGTGCTGGCCGAAATCCAGCGATCGTTGGCCCAGTTCCAAACTGCTGACCCATTCTTTCGTGATTACCCGATCCGCTGGTGTCCCCTATACGATCCTCCGCTGTTGGGGCATGAGTTGGCTGAATCGCATCCATGGACCACATGTATGGCCGAAAGCTCCCTCTCGGTTCGTGGGACTACTCCGGTTATTTCGGCTGCTCCTTACCCTTGCGATGCTTTTCTACTGCAACGCGAATGGGGTATTCCGACGCTATTGTTCGGCCCTTGTGGTGCAGGCGCTCACAATCCTGATGAGTATGTCGACGTCGATTCTATGATCACGACTGCAGAGGTACTGCTCGATGCCGCACTACGGTGGTGCGGTGCCTGACAGGTCTTTTGCTTTTTGTCGGTTTTCGTTGACGCTTTCGATTATTTACGATATTCTGCCATCTGATGAGTAGTCGCAACCATGATGATGCCGCTCAGTTCGCCCCAGGAGCCGTCACCCACGCTGAGATTTTCCGCCAACCTGAACTTTGGTTAACAACGTTTGATCGGTTCCAACCGGCCCCGCTACCGCACGATCAACTCAATAGACGCGTAATTGTAACTGGAGCAGGCACATCGGCTTACGCTGCTAGCGCTGTGGCAGCGTCTTGGCCCGGAGCGAGCGCTGCTCCTACAACTGACCTCTTATTAGCATCGCGAGAAGAGATTGAGTGCGCCTTTCCTGACTTCGTCGAATCCGGCCTGCTTATCTCATTGGGTCGTTCCGGCGACAGTCCTGAGAGCGGGGCCGTTGTAAGCCGCATTCAGCGAATGTTTACGTCGGTCGAGCATCTCGCGATCATATGTAACAGTCAAGGTCGCCTCGCGAATTGGGATGGAATCAGTCGAATTGTTCTGGATCCTAGAACGAACGATCAAAGCCTTGCGATGACCAGCTCATTCTCGAACCTTGTGTTGGCTGGTTTGTGCCTGCGCAGAGCCGATCAGATTGGCCGATCATTACAGGATTTGTGCCGACGTGCCGAGAGCACGCTCCCCTACTTAGACATAGAGGCTCAACGCCTGGCAGAACTTCCTGTCGAACGTATCGTGGTGTTGGCGAGCGGTTCGTTAAAGGCTCTTGCCGCCGAAACATCGTTGAAGATTCTGGAGATGACCGCAGGTAGAGTTGTAACCCTTGCGGAAACTTTTCTGGGCTTGCGTCACGGCCCAATGAGCTTTCTACGCTCTGATTCAGTAGTGCTCTGTTACCTTTCGTCTTCGCCTGAGCATCGCCGTTACGAAGAGGACCTTATCAAAGAGCTCCGTCACAAGCAACTCGGGCACATCGTCGCGGTTGGCGGTCATGATGACACTCGGAAAGGCTTGTTCGATACAGTCGTCCCGACGATAACAACCGGTATCGATGATGCGGTCCGCGTGCCCTTTGACATTCCTTTTGCCCAGCTCCTGGCTTACCATCTGAGCTTGAAATTGGGTCTAAATCCGGATAACCCGAGCCCTACCGGGACGATCACGCGCGTCGTACAGAAATTCGAAACTCACGAGGATTTCTCGCGTGTTTGATTGCCTGGTAGCGGGTGAAGCGAATGTTGATTTACTAGTTGATGGCGTCAATAAATTGGAAATCGGTAAGGAGAAGCTTGCAACGAGCTTCGAGCTGACCCTTGGAGGTTCCAGTGCGATTACAGCGTTCAATTTGTCGCGTCTAGGTGCAAAGGTCACTTTCGTGGGTGTTGTCGGCCGTGACTCGTTTGGCAAGTATGTCGAGGAGAAGTTGACCAATGCACCCGTAGATCTCAGCGGCCTTCGTCGATCTTCGCGCGAGAAGACGGGCATCACCATCTGGCTTAGCAAGGACGGCCAGAGGGGCGGAATTACCTACGCCGGGACTATCTCGATGCTTCGCGCCAGCGATATTGTCCCGCAACTCAAGGCAGCCCGGCACCTGCATGTCGGTCACTACTTCCTGTTGTCCAAGCTCCATCCTGATGCGGCGTCACTCTTCGCCAAATCTCAGAAGCTCGGTCTGACAACGTCCGTCGATTGCAACCATGACCCGGCCGAGGAGTGGGATTCCAATCTACGGGCTGTGCTGAAGCACACAGATATTTTTTTCCCTAACCAGCAAGAAGCGGCAATGTTGACGGGACTTCGCAAACCCGAGGCAGCTGCCCGCGAACTAGCAACTATGGCCCGCGTGGCTGTCGTCAAATTGGGAGCCAAGGGTGTCGTGATAGCTAGCCAGGGCACCAGTTTTTTCGTTCCGGCCGTAGAAGTCGAGGCGGTCGATACAACCGGAGCAGGAGACAGCTTCAACGCTGGCTTCCTCTCTAAATTTGTGCGTGGAGCCAAGCTGGAAGACTGCGCAAAAGCAGGCGTGCAGGCGGCATCACGGTCTGTGCGAAGGGTCGGCGGTACAGCCGCTTTTGAATAAAGGTGAGCAACCCACGAAAAGCAGTAGCCGTTGTAGCTCACAGCGGTGGTCCCACACCAGTCATCAATGCAAGCCTTTTAGGGGTCGTTGAAGAGGCACGTCGCCACTCTGAAATTACAGGTTTCTACGGCGCTAGATTCGGAATTACCGGCGTACTAAAACAAGAATTTGTCGACCTTTTTGGCCAACCCGATCAGGTTCTTGAACGCGTTGGCCGGGCTCCGGCTTCTGCTCTAGGTTCCTCTCGCCACGAGGTTTCAACCGCAGATTTAACGCGCGTGATTGAGATTTTCCGGTCTCTTAATGTTCGGTATTTCTTTTACACGGGCGGCAATGGGTCCATGGGCACCGCTAGCCAGTTGCAAAAGACAGCCGAACAGCTCAATTATGAGCTGCACATTGTTGGAGTTCCAAAGACGATCGACAACGATCTGATGCACACCGATCACACCCCTGGTTACGCATCTACGGCCCGCTTTTTCGCGTGTGCGGCCCGCGACATCGGTGCGGACAATCTTGCTCTTCCGAATCAGGTCGAATTCATTGAGGTTCTAGGGCGTAACGTCGGCTGGCTTGCGGCAGCCACTGCGCTGGCGAGAAAGGACGCAGATGACGCGCCGCATTTAATTTACTTTCCCGAACGGAACTTGCCTGAAGAACAATTGCTGGATGACGTCTCCAGAGTTTTCAATCGACTGAAGCGTTGCGTCATAGCGGTATGCGAAGGCCAGTTGGACGAACATGGGGATCCGTTCGGCGCAGATGTTCGGTCCGGTTCGCGTGGGTCACTGGCAATGAATCTCGCCCACCGCCTTGCCCTTCTGGTCGCTGATCGGCTGAAGCTTCGTGCGCGCAGTGAGAAGCCCGGATTGTTAGGTCGAGCAAGCGCTGCTTACATATCAGAGACGGATTGGAACGAAGCGCGTTTATGTGGTCAACGGGCGGTGTTGGCGGCTGTGGAAGGCCGGTCCGGTACCATGGTCACCTTAGAGCGCCAAGCTTCGGCAACTTACACAGTTGACACGGGCTTGATCGAGCTAGATAGAGTCGCCTTCACTGAGCGGGTGTTTCCGCCTGAATGGATGAACCCGCAGGGTAACGACGTGCTCCCGCCATTCCTGGACTACATTGCCCCACTGGTTGGGCCGGTTGAGCAGCACCAACACTTAGTGGAATCTCCAATTCCGAACATGACCTTGGCCTGATTATGCCGACGACACAATCAAAGATGCTGGCGGAAGAAAGGCGCCGTGAGATTGCGAAGCTCGTTCGGAAAGACGGCAGCGCATCCATCGATGATCTCGTGCGGCACTTCAACGTCTCAGCCGTTACGCTTCGCGCTGACCTTGGCCAGCTTGCTCGCGAAGGTGTCGTCGTCCGCTCTTACGGTGGTGCAATTCTTCCTCAGGAACAATTAGGCGACTTCCCGCTCAGCATCAAGACGACTCACAACCACGCTCAAAAAGTGCGAATTGCCGCAGCGGCTGCGCGAATTATCAAGCCTCATCAGACGGTCATTTTAGATTCGGGCACCACATCGGCTGAAGTCGCTCGGGCCATCAAGCGGGTTGGTATTGAAGCCTTGACTGTCATAACGCACGCATTGAACATTGCGCAGGAATTTCAAAATCATCCTAAGGTTTCTGTCATCATGATTGGCGGCCTGATGCGTCACGTTTCCGGATCCTTCGTAGGCCCTCAGGCAGAACAGCTTTTGCGCCCATTACATGCTGATCATTTTTTTCTCGGCATCGATGGACTCGACCCGGAGATGCGGCTTTCGACCCCTGACCTACTGGAAGCGCAAATCAACACCATCATGATGCAGGTATCGAACGAAGTGACTGTTATTGCTGACGCCAGTAAGATCGGTCGCCGTAGCCTTTCTCTTATTAGCGATCTTGCGAGCGCGCACAGGATCATCACCGACGAACGAATCAGCCAGGAAATGCTCACGAAAATTCGTGGCACCGGCGTCGAAGTTGTCGTAGCCTAAGCAATGGCCAACTTGGTATCAGAAACAATTTCTGCGCCCGGCGCACCCGAGAGTAAGATCGGCTACAACCGATTTCTGCTTCTGGTTGCCGGTTTAGGCGGCTTGCTTTACGGAGTCGACGTCGGCATCATCGGCGGAGCACTGCCCTATCTTGAAGCCACGTCCGGGCTGGATGCTGGACAGCTGTCGATCATCGTTGCGGCTGTGCTTCTCGGTAGTGTCATCTCAACCCTTTTCGCAGGAATTTTGGCCGATGGTTTGGGCCGAAAGCCCTTGATGGTTATTAGCGGTGTGACTTTCATCGCCAGTATTCCCCTGATCGCTTTGTCGCATGGTTATGGCCCGCTGTTTTTTGGACGCCTACTCCAGGGCATTAGCGGAGGTCTCATCGGCGTCGTAGTTCCGCTCTATTTGGCCGAGTGTCTCGGTGCGTCGAGTAGAGGGAAGGGAACCGGCATCTTCCAATGGCTTCTAACTCTCGGCATTGTTTCTGCCGCGCTGATCGGGATCTACTACAGCTATCGGGTTGAAGACGTTGCACGACTAGCCGGAGCCCAGGAACTGTTCGCATTTAAAGATCAGGCTTGGCGTCGCATCTTTTGGGTTTCGCTTCCTCCTGGGATACTTTTTGTGATCGGCAGCTTTCTCGTTGAAGAATCTCCTCGGTGGCTGTTCCGTAAGGGCAAGAAAGAAGCGGCCCGCTTGGCGTTGCTCCGATCTCGAACTTCACAACAGGCCACCCTCGAAATAGAAGAGATGGAAGTGACTGCGACTGCGAAAACGACCGCTGCGTCCGGCGTGGCTTACAGTGATTCTCTGTTGCGCCGGAAGTACGTGGTGCCTTTCATATTGGCTTGCGTCATTCTCTTCTGCAACACGGCTACCGGAGTGAACTCAATTATTGGATACAACACCGGAATTCTTCTGCAGAGCGGTCTCTCTGATCTGGCTGCGCATTGGGGTTACGTGCTCTTTACTACGGTTAACTTTCTGGTTACAGTAATTGGCCTCTCGCTGGTAGACCTCAAAGGCCGAAAGTTTCTTTTGACCATAGGCACGATCGGGATCATTGTATCTCTGCTTTGTGTGGCAGTGCTGTTCCGGCAAACCGAAGCCGGGAATATCGATTGTCGAGCTGCAATTCAATCTTTGGTCCAACCAAATCAAACAGCCACACTGACCTTTGACGAGAACGAAGCGGCTACGCTTTTGGCTACTCAGGGTAGCGCAGCGAATGTGATTGATAAAGCCAGGGCATCGCTCGTCATTATCTATTCTTACGGCGACTTCACCGGAGCGACAACTTTCGTCAGATCTGGCAATCACGGGGCTGCTCCCATCCACATCACTCGAGAAAGTTGCGTGCCAACGAATAAGGTCGAGGCGTTTTTTAAGAACCCGTTTGCCGACTTGGCCGCAGCCCAATCCGCGCCTTTAAAGATTGACCGAGCCCTGATTGCTCCTGTACCGGATGCGACCCACGGCTGGATTGTCGCTATCGCACTCTATTCCTTCATGGCTTTCTACGCGTTCGGCCCAGGCGTTTGCGTGTGGCTAGCACTTTCAGAACTGATGCCAACGCGCATCCGTTCGAACGGGATGAGCATTGCTCTGGTGATCAACCAGATTGTCTCTACAACGCTTGCGGCGATCTTTTTGCCCGTGGTGAGCAAGCACGGTTATTCGGCTATGTTCTTTCTGTTTGCCGGATTCACCGTAATCTACTTCATCACCGCATTCTTCTTCCTACCGGAAACGAAAGGCAGAACTCTCGAAGAGATCGAAGCATTCTTCGAGAAAGGTTCGCGAACTACCGCCTAGTTGAGCCGCTTAGGCCAAGACTGAATTTACTACTTGCGCGCGCTTTTCTGTGCCGGTCAGCTTCTGATCAAGCCCTTGGTATTTGTAAGTGAAGCGCCGATCGTCGATACCGAAGCGGTTGAGAATCGTGGCCTGAAAATCGCGGATGTGCACGGGATCTTTCACGATGTTGTAGGAGAATTCGTCGGTTTCGCCGTGTACAACGCCGCCTTTGATTCCACCGCCTGCCATCCACACAGTAAAGCAACGCGGATGATGATCACGGCCGTAGTCTGTTGCTGACAACTTGCCCTGCGAATAAATCGTGCGGCCGAACTCACCGCCCCAAATCACCAGCGTCTCGTCCAGTAATCCGCGCGCCTTCAGATCCTGCACCAGCGCCCAAGCGCCTTGATCAACATCGCGGCACTGGCTGGGCAGAACTTCCGGTAAGGCGGAGTGAACATCCCAACCGCGGTGGTAAATCTGCACAAAACGCACGTTCCGTTCCATCATGCGCCTGGCCATCAGACAGCAGTTTGCAAATGTGCCACCCTTACGGGCGTCATCGCCATACATCGTGAAGGTACTTTCGGGCTCTTTAGAAAGATCCGTTAGGTCGGGGACTGATGCTTGCATGCGGAACGCCATCTCATATTGAGAAATTCGTACGCGTGTTTCAGGATCGGCGAGCTTGTCCGACTCGATTTCGTTCAACTGGCCCAGGGCGTCTAACATTCGACGTCTGATGCGAGTCGGCACACCGTCCGGGTTGTTGATGAAGAGAACCGGGTCCCCGCCTGACCGCAATGCTACGCCGGAATACTGACCGGATAGAAATCCTGAACTCCACAAACGGGCTGAGATTGCTTGCACGTTTGCTTTGGGATTTGAGTGACTAGCGTTCATCACCACGAACGATGGAAGGTCTTGATTGAGACTGCCGAGTCCGTAAGCGAGCCACGATCCAATGCAGGGTTTGCCGGCAATCATGAAGCCGGTCTGTAGAAACGTAATGGCAGGTTCGTGATTGATAGCGTCCGTGTTCAAGGTACGGATAATTGCGATGTCGTCCACCATCTTGGCCGTGTGCGGCAACAACTCTGAGACCCACGCTCCGCTCTTGCCATACTGCGCGAACTTGAAGATTGACGGTGCGATAGGGAAACGAGTTTGACCGGATGACATCGTCGTCAAACGCTGACCATTTCGGATGGAGTCGGGTAGATCCTTATCGAACCACTCCCCCATACCCGGTTTGTAGTCGAACGTTTCCATCTGCGGAGGCGCACCCAGCATGTGAAGGTAAATGGCGCGCTTGGCTTTCGGAGCAAAGTGCGGCAGTCCCGACATGCCGCCCACAGCTTTTGGAGTATCCGCCAAACCGGTGTCTTGCAAGAGAGAAAAGAGCGCTAATGAGCCCAAGCCGCGTGCGCCGCGTCCTAAGAGTTGACGCCGGGTTTCATTCAGAACAGCTTCATCATCGAAATCCATCAGTTATCTCTCGCTCCGATCGACCACGTTACTTAACAAGAACTTCGTCTAAGTTGAGCATCTCGTTTGCAACCATGGTCATGGCGGCAAACTCGGGCTTAGACAGATGCTCGTCTGGTTTCGATTCGCCGACGCTCAAAAGCCTTTTAGCATCGTCTGGTTTTCCGTCGTAGTAATTCAAATAATCTTTATAGGACTGCTGCACTATATCGAGTTCTTTGGGATCCAACGGACGCGCTAACAAGCGGCTGGCCATGAAATCAACCTGGCCAGGTAAGTTGTTCTTTGCAGAAATCAGGGCCCTCTGCGCTAACACGCGAGCGGCTTCCACAAACTGTGGATCGTTCATTGTCAAAAGAGCTTGCAGCGGGGTATTTGTGCGCTCTCGGCGAACAACACAAGTTTCGCGCGACGGGGCATTGAAGATGTCCATGGATGCAGGTGGGGCACTGCGCTTCCAGAATGTGTACATGCTGCGGCGATACAGCTTATCGCCCGTGTCGCGTTGGTACACCCGAGTATTGCTGACGTCCATGGCAACTGCTTCCCAAACGTTGCTCGGCTGGTATGGCTTGACGCTCGGGCCACCAATATTCGGCTGAAGGAGTCCACTTACAGATAACGCGTAATCGCGAACCATTTCTCCGTCCATGCGAAACCGGGGACCATGCGCGAGCAGCCGGTTGTCAGGATCATGCTCCAATTTCTCTGGGGTCGTGATCGATGACTGACGGTAGGCGGCAGAAGTCACCATCATGCGGAACATCCGTTTCACGTCCCACCCGGATTCGCGGAAATCGACAGCCAACCAGTCGAGCAGTTCGGGATGTGAGGGAGGTTCGCCTTGGGAACCAAAATCTTCCGCCGTCTTTACGATGCCTGTTCCAAATAGCTCCTGCCAGAAACGATTGACGGTGACGCGAGCTGGCAAAGGATTGTTCTCGTCGATCATCCATTTTGCGAGCCCTAACCGATTCTGCGGATACGAAGCAGGCAATGGTGGCAAGGCACTAGGAACTTTCGGATGAACTTCGTCTTTTGGTTGGTCGTACAAGCCTCTGTTGAGGACATGTGCAACAGGCTGGGAATCGGTGCGCTCCTGCATGACAAAGGTCACGGGACTGCGGTGCGCGATTACGTACCGCTCCGCATCGATAGCGCGAAGGCGGGCAACTTGGGGCTTTGCTTCCGGGCTTTCGCGATACATGTAGTAAGCAAGGTAGGCTTGCCGTTCTTCGTCTGATAAGGCTGCGACTGACTTGCCCTTAGCCGCATTCAAGAGACTCGAGATTCGCAGCAGCTTTGCATCCGATTCGTCCAACTGACGACGGAACATCCGGAAATCAGCGACAGCGCCATCAGCAAATTGTGGATTGTCTCGCCCACCGAGAATAACGGGAGCGGCTACGCGAACTCTCTTGGCTAACGGATTGAGATCCTCACCCATACCGAACGTTGGTACGAAAATGCCATTCACAAAAAGCGAGATGCCTTTGCGATTCCGGCTGCCATCGTAGCTGAAAGCAATGTGGTACCAAGTTTCTGGTTCAAGTTTGAAGTTAGCTTGCGGACGGGCGGTCAGGGTTTTATCGTCGGCTCCCCATATGTGGAAGCCAGGCTCAAGATTGTCGAGCCCGATATTGCCTTGACCTATATCGAGTAGCCAGCCCTGGAAACGCTCATGATCGGGCTTTGAGTCCGGCGCGGGTCCCACTTGGCTCGCGACTGTGTAACCGGAATGCTTCTTGGGAACGTAGACCCAAGCGGAAACGCTGAACGGCTGGTCGGTGTCGAAGGAGGACGCGTCAGGCAGAGCAACCATTCCGCTCTTGCTGAAGTGGATGGCTTGAGTGCCCTCGGCTACGCCAGAACCTACGCTTACTCCGTCAGGCAGCTGAAGTGCTTGCCTCGGTTTGTTTGCGGTAGCCCATTTCAGCCCGTCGTTGGCGGATACGCTTAGAAGAGGTGCCTCGGGATCGGTGTGAACTGTTGCGCGCTTGGTTGAACGCAGCCAGTTATCGAAATCAACTTTGGGCGTGGTCTCACTTCGGGTAATGAATTCGGAGATCGTCGCTCGCTCACCATTCAATTTTTCCCAGCGGGGCCGGTCAGCTCCTTGCGGAACGATCACGGTCGGCGGCGTATCAGCGACGTTGCCATCCAAAGGAACCTGAGTGGTGTTGCGGAAGAACGAAGTTAGCGAGTAGTAATCCTTTTGAGCAATTGGGTCGAACTTGTGATCGTGACAAGTTGCGCATCCAACAGTCAGACCCAGCCATACAGTTCCGGTTGTATCGGCACGATCTTTCGCATACATGGCCGCGACTTCTTCAGGGATGGCGCCCCCTTCATTAGTTGAGACATTGCAGCGGTGGAACCCGGACGCTATCTTCTGGTCTAATGAAGCGTTAGGAAGCAGGTCGCCAGCCAACTGCTCGACTGTGAACTTATCGAAGGGCATGTTGCGGTTGAAAGCCTGGATGACCCAGTCGCGATAAGGCCACATCTCACGGTAATTATCGATGTGCAGGCCTTGCGTATCTGCGTACCGAGCGGCGTCTAACCAATAGCGGCCACGGTGCTCGCCATAGTGAGGGGAAGCCAAAAGCCGATCGACGACTTTCTCATAGGCGTTGGCACTCTTATCGTCTAGAAAGGCGTTTACTTCCGCCGGTGTCGGCGGCAATCCGGTCAAATCGAGTGTGACCCGGCGTATCAGAGTTCTGCGATCAGCTTCGGGTGCCGGTGTGAGGTTTGCGGACTCCATCTTCGCCAGCAAGAACAAATCGATCTGGTTTCGCGCCCAAGTCTTATCTTTTACTTCAGGCAGCTGCGCTTTGACGGGCGGGATAAATGCCCAATGTTCTTTCCACGGTGCGCCTTGCTCGATCCAGCGTCTAAGCGTGTCCTTTTGCGCCTGGGTCAATGTTTTGTGGGACGAAGCCGGAGGCATCCGAAAGGCCGGGTTGTCAGCGGAAACGCGCTTGATCAACAAGCTCTCGTCCGGTTTGCCAGGCACAATCACGGTACCGTTCTTGCGGGTCGAGAGTGCCCCGTCCTTTACGTCTAGACGGAGGTTCACCATACGCGTGCCCTTATCAGGGCCGTGGCACAAAAAGCAGTTGTCCGAGAGGATCGGTCGTATTTGCCGTTGAAAATCTACAGGTGGAACTGAGTTAGAGACCTTCGGTGGAACCGCGGCGGTTTGACCGAACAAAGACGAAGCACTAGCAAACGCGAAGAGAAACGCTACAGCGCCCTTCGAGGGCGAACCGATCATGGGGTCTCCCGAAAACTATAATCCGGTAAACCGTAGTTCGCCGTTTCTACTATGTTATACCTGCGAGGTTAGACCTTGCGCAGTCTACTAACACGTCCGACTTCCACCCATTCGACCACATAGATGTTTCCACTGTGGTCGAAGCAGGCGCCATGGGGACAAACGAATTTACCAGGCTTGAAGTGATCGCGGGTCATCTTGCGCGTCTCCATGTAAGGGGTGGCTGAATCTTCCCCCAGTTGTTCGATCACCTGATTTTTGGAGTCAAACAGGGTCACGCGAGCAAATAAGTCAGGCATGACCATATCGCCATTTTTAAAGATGCTGAAGTAACAGGGGGCAGGTGTCCCGTACACAAAATCAATGTGTTGGCCGCCCAGGGTGAATCTTTGCAGGCGCTTGTTGCTTCGATCCGCAATTATTAATACCGGCTCGGCAGTTCTGGTATCGAGGATTATGCCATGAGGACACAGCAGCTGACCGGGTTCTTTGCCTGGGCCGCCGAAGGTTCGAATGTACTTACCGTGCGGATCGTATTGATTGATGTAACTTGAGCCGTATCCGTCGCCCACGTACAGGTCACCGTTCGGAGCAATTGCGAGGTTAGTCGGGCTGTACTTAATTGGCTGTCCGTCGGGACCAGGTTTTGAGTATGGTTCGGCTACGGTCGGATAGCCAAGAGAGAAGACCTCTTCGCCGTTCAGCGTTGTCTTAACAACAAGGCCCCGCTGAGTATCACACAGATATAGATACTCGGTGCTCCCTTCTTTTCGAATGTGAAGCCCATGTGCGCCCCCCTTAAATTCTTTGCCCCAGCTTTTGATGAACTTGCCTTGAGAATCGAAGACCACCATGCTGTCTGAGCGTGGGCTGTTCGCCGCTACGGTGTGGTGGATATAGATGTTGCCCTGCGAGTCCTCGCAAACTCCGTGGGTGTTGCCGTATTGTATGTCGGCCGGCAGTTCGCCCCAATCGTGTGTCACTTCGTACGTGTGATCACCCGAGCCCAGGATCGGCTTCGTGCTCCCGGACTTCGATGTGGCGTGCAGAATGAGTGGCGCAGCCAGGCCGGTTCCTAACCTGGTCACGAACTGGCGTCGAGAAGAGTTCACCATATTTGCTGGCTCCATTGTGGACTAGAAAATGTTCGCTAGTGAAGATTACTAACTAGGAAGCTGCCAAGTAGAGAACTTTATCAGACCGCCTAACTACCTTCGAGATGAAATTCTTCTACATGGATGGCGGCTTAAATCTCGAAGGAGGACACAACCCGATCACCTGTGAACGAATTACGTCGGAACTGCGCACCCGAGGGATTGAAACGGTTGTGTTGGGAAACCGGCACGACATAAGCGCTCGCCTGAAGAAGAATCTATCGATCAGGCCGTTTTTCTCCTGCTACACCTTTTATCCCGAGTTCAGCCCCTATCCGGACGGTCGCATCGATAAGTTCTGCGGATGGCTTCAGAGCTTCGATATGGCCTGGCAACTGACGTTGAAAGATCTACAGCAGATAGAAGTGATTGGTCATGACGACGTCGTGTTCTTCAACACAGTGTTTCCTTTCCAAGTCAAGGCAGTTCAGATGTGGGTGGCAGGGCTTCCCGTTGAAAGCCGTCCGACTGTCATCTTCGAACTAGGCAGTCCATTGCTGATCAATTTCGCGGGAGGCGAGATTACGGCGCTCGCCGATCCTGGAATGGACTCACTTCCCTTTTTACACAGGTATGTTGCCGGTCAGGCAGGGCACTTTCCAAATCTCTTTTACAGCACCTTTAGCCAGAGCAGCTCTGTCATACACGAAGCGCTTTTGAGAACACCTGTAAGAACTTTGCCAGCGCCACAGACGGCAGTCACCAGCGCGACACGCCGATCTGGAAAAGGGCCCGTCACAATCAGTGTTGTGGGCGCGCAATGCGCACGCAAAGGCTACCACTTTGTGCCGGAGATTGTAGCTCAACTAGCACCGCAGTTCATGGCAAGTTGCTCAGCAAATTTCGTGATTCAGAATAGTGGGCCCAATGTGTTTGCAGAAGCCCAAGAGATCGTTCGTACATTGCCTCACCACTTCCGCAACGTCAAAGTTATTGAGGCGTTGACGGTAGGGGACGACTGGGCCCAATTACTCGGGCATTCGGATCTGATTCTGTGTCCTTATGATGCGCAACAATATTTCTCGTCCTACTCAGCCGTTGCCTACGAAGCAATTGCGAACGCAATTCCGGTGGTGGGGCCTGCGCGTACGACCCTGTCTGCGACATTAGAACAGTTTGGGAATCCGGGTGTGCAATTTACGGAGTTCTCGCCAGTTGCCATTGCGGCTGCCGTGAAAGAGTTGATTCACTCGTTTGACCTTTACGCTGAACGTGCCTATACAGCGTCGCGGCTTTGGGCGCGGAGTATGGGGCCGAAACCGCTTGTAGATTCGCTGTTACAACTAAGCAATGGGACGCGCGGGGGTTCCGCAGCTTAGTTTGAACGGCTCTAAGCAATAATGGAGGCGGGAGATAAAACACACATGGCCAAGGGAATGGATCGCAAAAAAGAGACGAAAAAGCCAAAGAAGAAGAAGGACTAGCTGAGTCGCGCCTTGGCGCGAATACTGATGGTCTAAAGTACCAGGGGTTATAGTCCCCATGTCTAAACTTACCTTCCGCATGGTATCCTACTGCCTCGATATAGAGTCAGGAGTTCTCTTCGATGCGCAGGTTAAGTTACTTGTTTACCTTCCTAGTGTTTACCGCCGTAGCCGGTTCCGTCAACGCTGCACCGATCGATCCGGAGATAGGGATTGATGGTGACCCTACCAGTCCGACCCCGGTAACAAGCAGCACCTTCAGTTTCGGCGCTGACTCACTAGGGGGCGGCAAGCCGCAATTTATCAATGACGCCGGCTTTACGTTTATCAGCCTTAACTTCTCAGTTGTGTTGCCGCAAGGATCGATCATTAAGTGCACGCCAGGCCCGATTTTTGCGGCATGCTTGATATCCAGCATCGACATCAAGAACACAGACAATGCGACTTTTCACATTGGATTCGCAATAGGACCCGGCGCACCAATAGGCATTTTGCCTGGTGCCCCTTTTCGGGTTTTGTTGAACAACTCTGGCTCGCCTGACGCGGGTGGGTGGGGTGCCGGCAATGACTTCAATGCAGTAGCCGGTGGCGCTGCGCCGGAACCAAGCTCAATCGGACTTCTTGCTCTCGCTGCTGGTGCCGGCGCAATTGCCTTTTATCGGCGACGCGCTGCGGCGTAAATCTGTCGCAAGTCGGGTTCCGCTCGGGCTTGTGCGTCAGAGTAGCCATTCTCGAGCGCTCTCTTCAGCGCCGCAGGAGCATCGGCCTGCCGATGGCTCAGCGTCAGGACGATTGCTTCGTAGTACATGAGCGAACTATCGTTAGCGTTCAACTGTCGTGCCTGCCGAATGGAATCGAGTGCTTCAGCCGGCTTGCCGGTGCGGGCAAGATACAAGCTGAGGCCTCCCAGGGCGCTGGTATCTTTTGGGTTCACCTGCAGTTCCTTATAGGCGAGCTCCACAGCATGGGAGTAATTCGTATTAGCCTTTTCTTTCTGGCCGTTTTGCCTATAGGCGTCGGCTAAATTCCCGGCCGCCAAGCGATCGTTGGGATTGAACTTGACGGCCCGCTCATACATGTCGATCGCATCCCTGTAGTGCCCTAAATAGAAATAGGCGGTACCCAAATTCGTATACGCCAAGAGGGTGGGCTTCAGGCGGATGGCATTCTGAAGTTCGGGAATTGCGTCAGGCCAACGACCCTGACGCAGATAGACTGCAGCGAGATTGGTGTGGCTAGACGGATTGGATGGCTGACGGGCCAGAGCTCTTAGAAATGCCTCGGCGGCTTTGTCATTGTTGCCGGTTTCAAAGTACGCCTTTCCGAGCTGATTAAAGTTATAGAAATAGTAAGGATTCAGCTCGGTTGCTTTTCGGATAGCAGTTAAGCCTTCGGTCTTTTGTCCCGCATCCAGGTAGGCTCGGCCTAATCGAAGATAGCCGTCGTCGGAGTTCGGCGCAATCTCCAGCGCTTTCTTGAATTGCTGGATCGCCTCTTGATTCTTGCCCGTTCTCGAGAGGACACTGCCGACTGAAAAGAGCACCTCAGGTAATTGGCTGTTCTGGCGCTTTGCTTCCTCGGCGGCGTTCAGTGCCTTGTCCACCATGAACGGATCCTTCTTCATCCGGTATAAGCGGAGACTCGCGTCGGCGACACCCGTCGAGGCGAGTGCAAATGTTGGATCCTTCTCCCGAGCTTTCTCGAACAGTCCCAGCGCCTTTTCGGTATCTTCGGGGCTGGTGGCTGAGTTCTTGTAGATGCTTCGGCCCTTCAGGTAGAGATCGTAGGCTTCGACGTTGTGGGTGGGTTGAATGCTGGCCAGTTGCTTCTGTTCGGGGGTGACTTGCGGGTCCAGGTGGGTAACGACTTCGCTACAGATCTTAGTCTGGAGGTCGAGTAGCTTGTCCTGAGAGCCGGTGAAGGGCGAAGAAGTCCAGATCGTCTGACCCGTAGAAGGATTTTGAATACGAATGATGACGCTCAGGGTATCTCCCTGGTCTTCGACGATTCCGCCAACAACTCGATTGACTCCCAATTTCTGGGCGATCGCCTTTTCAGACAACTTCAAATCTGATGGATCTAACCCTGCGCTCGAGGTCAGGTGAACGCCCTTCAAGGGAAACAGACTGGAAGAGATTGCCTCGTTGATGCCTTCCGACGCGTAGACCAATTTTTGATCGGGACCGCTTGGATGAACTAGGACCGCCACATACGGCGCATTTTGGCTTCCGGCGCGAAATGCGAAATAGCCAATGACGAATGCAGCCACGACTACTGCAGCCAAGACGGAGATCTGCCATGGCTTGAAGAGGGGGCGTGAAATAGAAGTCGAGCTGTCGGGCTGATGGAGCGCTTCCAGAACTTCGGCAGCGGTCGCAAAGCGCTGATCTGGTTGACGCTCTAACAAACGCATGATGATGTTGGCCAGCTTCGGCGACAACGACGGATTCAGCAAGCGTGGATTACGCGGCGGTTCTGCGATCCGCTGCATCATTGTTTGGAAGGAAGTGTCACCGCGAAAGGCTGGGGCACCGGTGCCCATCTCATAAAGGATGAGGCCGAGTGAATAGAGATCGCTTCGGCTATCGACAGGCTCTCCGGCAACCTGTTCCGGTGACATATAACGGGGCGTGCCTGACGAGTTCAGTCCTGACGACATTCCCGACTGAGTTGGGCTTGACGGGGAATAAACGCAGTGGAGGCGCGGCGTTTCGGCTAAACCGAAATCCATTAGATACGGCCTTTGCTCGGCGTCTAACATGACGTTGCCGGGCTTCAAGTCACGATGGACGATACCTTCGGTGTGCGCTGCCTGAAGGCCGCCGCATATTTGTTCGGCGATGCGGATGATGGTCGGCTCGTCTAAGACACCGGCGCGGCGGATCAAGTGATCAAGCGTTTCGCCGTCCAGCCAAGCCATTGAGATGAAGCGCAAGCCATCGCATTCGCCGAGATCGTGGGTTCGGACAACGCTCGGGTGAGAGATGCGGCTGGCTAGTGTCACCTCGTGACGTAGTCGTTCCAACGTTTCGGGGTCGCCGGTGAGTTCAGGGCGGATTACCTTGAGAGCGACGGATCGGTTGAGCTCGAGATCGCTAGCCCGGAAGACCTTGCCCATTCCGCCTTGGCCAGCTTCGGCCTCGATGCGATAGCGGCGGCCAAGCATAGTGCCGGGCTTAAGATCGGAGACCTCGAGGTGGCCACTATGAGAAAGGCCGGATCGCGACGGCGTTGGAGCGCGATCGAGATCGTGCAAGATTTCGTCAGCAGTTTGGTAGCGGCGAGCGCGATCGATTTCAAGGCAACGCATCACCACACGTGCCAAGTAAGGTGGACATTGCGGAACGAGAGTATCGATAGAAGGCGCCCGGTCTCTGGCTCGTCGAGTGAAGAGCGAAATCATGTCGCCGTCCGCGAATGGCACGACTCCTGACAGCATCTCGTACATCATCAGGCCGACGGCATAAAGGTCCGATCGACGGTCGGCCTGTTCACCACGGCACTGCTCTGGGGACATGTAGCGCGGAGTACCGAGCACTCCACCGGTTCGGCTGTGACCAGCGTCGTCGAATGATCGAGCAAGGCCGAAATCGGTGATGCAGACACGTCCCCGCTTGTCCATCAAGATGTTCTGCGGTTTCAAGTCACGATGAATGACATCTTCGGCGTGCGCCGCAGCAAGACCTTTGCAGATTTGTTCAATGATGGCGGCAGCCTCATTCGGCTGCAGGAGTGCCTTGGCCTTGAGAAAAGAACAGAGGTCTTCGCCATCGATGTACTCCATCGAAATGAAACGCCGGCCTTCCGCGACGCTGATATCGAAGATCCGGATGACGTTGTAATGAGCAATTTGGCGGGTGAGCAGCAGCTCTTGCTTGAAGCGCCGAAGGGCGGCGGGGTTGGCAACAAGGTCGGCGCGGATGGTCTTGAGCGCTACTGTCCGATCGAGTTCGTGATCGATTGCCTTATAGACGGAGCCCATTCCGCCCTGACCCAGCATAGATACGATCTCATAACGATCGCTTAAGGTGTCGCCCGATTCGAGAGCTCGGGCAAAGGTGGAGCCATGAACATTGCCGGACCCGGCTGAATCATGAAGTGCAGGGATTGTTGCATCTGCTTCAAACTGGTTCGTGGCCGGCGCGTTTGTCTGAGCAGCTAAGTTGTTGCCCAAACCTGACGTTGTGCAGGCGTCGCACACACCGGCAGGCCCGGAACTTGGGCTGTTACAGATTGGACAGGTCGGCATAAATGCCTCTTTGAAAACTCCTAATGCTAACTTGCTTACGCAAGCAATTTACATACCGTTGTAAGTCTAGAACTAACGCTGGGTTCAGGATTCTGTGGCGCAATGTCGTCCTAGGAGGAGCGCTTCAGTCGCTGGTCGAAACGGTTGAAGATAGTGCCTACGGAAACCACGGATCCATTCGTAAGAGTCAAGTGGTCGATTCGGTCCAGTTGTTGCTCGATGGGATTCCACATCGCAGCAGTACGTTCGAGAGGATCGAACACATAGATCTGGCGGATACCCAGTTTGGCATAATGCCGGCACTTCTCGAGTAGTTTTGCAGGCAGGTCGTCGGGCGAAAGAATCTCGGCGACGATATCGATTGGTTTAGTCGGGTAGGTTGAGGATTCGAGATCAAGCGATGCAGCCACGTCGGGCCGGGGTTGAAAGTCGGGGCTGATACGAAGGTCCAGTTCTGAACCGGCAAAATAACCTTGCTCGGAAAAAATTTGAGCGAGCAAGGATTGCAGGATTGCATGCAGCCAAGTCGGCACACCTTTTCGGACCACCTCTCCGAACCAGTATTCGTAACCACTTTCGCCTGAATACCGGTTCTGGAACTCCTCAAGCGGAATTTGAGCAACCGTGGCCATGCTTTCAGGGTACGTCACGAAAATTGCTCCTGGCGCGAGGCAGGGGGCTTAGTCCAGCCTTCGCGGGACGCCAGATGCGTAATATGGGCCAGATGGTGGCGGCCGTGCCAAGCGTATAAGGCGAGGGCTCGATCGAGAGGAACGCTGCCCATTTCAGGATGACGGAAGGTTTTCTTGAAATCGTCGGCGGAAAATGAAAGCAAGAGGTAGACCCAGCGAGCATGCAGCAATCTGAGTAATTGCAGCGAGACATCGATGGGCATGGTTCGCGCGTCCGCCAGTTCGGCCCAGAGTGCTTCGTTGTAAGGCTTGATCAGTGGGTCAGCCTCGGTCAGGGCGAGGCGGAACCGGACATAACTATTCATATGGCTGTCGGCGACATGGTGAACGAGTTGGCGAATGGTCCAGCCGTCCGGTCGATAGGGCGTGTCTAGTTGGGCATCATCCAGGCCGGAGGTGGCGTTCTCGAAGTTCGTGGGAAGCTTTTCAAGTTCGTCGATCCAGTGCGTTCGCTGCTGCTCAGTGATTGTGGCTGGAGCTTTGAATCGGCCAATCGGGTATTTGAGACTCTCGTCCAATTGCACTGGTTGCGTTGCCATGATAAACACTAAGTTACTCGACCGATGTTTTTGGGTTACTTGTGGCTAGGCGGCAACCTCCTGAGACTGAATTTCGGAAGTGGCGGTGGGAGCCGCGGGGCTTTCAGAAGCGGCTTGCGAAACGAACCCAATTTCGGGAGTGGGCTCGGTTGCCGACTTCTTCGGCGATGCTTGATTTTTGATCTTGAGGCGCAGGAGATGAGCTCGAAGGCCGTTATATTCGGCTTTTTGCCTAAACAGGATTTCGGACTTGCTGGATTTGTCCCGGGCGGCTTGTTCGCGACGACGTTCGGCTCGGATTTTGAGTAGTTCATTCAAGGCTTTGTGGAAGGCTCGGTCGTGTTGGGCCTGGTAGCGGATCAAGAGAGGCATGTCTTTGAAGAAGCTCTTGCCGGTTTGGTCGGGAAAGAGGGTATCCATGAAGAACTGGGCGCGCTCGCGAAGCCACCAGGATTGAGCCATCTTACGGACGAGCAGAGTTTCGGTCAAGGTTTTGGGTTCGTGCTCGGCCATGAGTCCGGCCTCGAGTTCGTCAAACTCTTCCTGCTTTTCGAAATGCAACAAGCTGAAACCGCGGCCACAGAGACTGTGGGTGGAACTGTTCAGAGCTGACTTGGCTTTGCCTTCTTCGGTGCGAGGACCGGTCGAGTGCTGGGCATTCTGCTGATTGGCAGATTGCTGGGCGGGGCTGGCGGATTTGGGAGCAGGAGCGCTGACGGGCTCGGGCGAGCTTTCGGCAGATTCCGACAAGCTGTCTTCTTCCAGCTCTGGCTCCGAAGCGTGTATCGAGCTCTTCAGTACACAATCGATGCCGGCTCGCTTGGCGATTCGGTTAGCCTCTTTGATGCCTTTACGTTCTAAGGCGCGGCGCTCGGTGCGGGTCATGATGAGAACCTCCGGATGATGTAGAAATCCGGTTTGACGCTAGCAACAGATGAGACCGGCTTGTGGCCGAAGGAAGCGTGTAGCGCGGCTAAGTTGCAGAGGTGCGGAGAAATGGAGGGAATGAAGTTATTTCAAAAGGTCGTGATCACTTACGAGCCCTATCGCATCCAATGCCGATTGGGGACGTAATCCGTGTATGCGCGCAGTATGTATTCATGAGCTGTGGCGCGGGCGACTTGGCCGGGACTCAAGCATCACTAGTTGAAAGCTGCTGGGTTTCGCCGCATTTACCGGTCGATCACAGGTTGTGGATTCTCTTTCAGGGTTTTCCAGTCGTTGGTACTCAGGCCGACTAGGGCGAACGTCTATAAACAACTTCGTGCGTATGCGGCGGTTAACCACCTTTGCTCGTTGCTTACTCCAGAAACCACGTAATTAGAGTAAACGTAAGCGTGGTTGAGGGGCGCGCCAATATCAATTCTGATCCTTTTGGCTTATCATCGAAGATACGATAACACCGAAACGAATCGTGGTTCTGGTACTGATACTGATGGCATCAGGGCTGGCAGTACTCGATATGGCGTCTGCCTTCTTGGCCAGTGAAAGTATGTTGACGCATGAACAGTACATACGGATGTGTACAGCCAGAAATGCCCTTTGGGTTAGTTTCTGGCTGGTTCAAATTCCGATTGTCTGGTCGATAATGCGCGAAATTTTTCCTTATCGGAGCCTGCTGCAGATTCCGGTGTCGTTATCAGGATCTGTACTCTGTTCGCTTGGTGGTGGAATCCTGTTGTTCCTCATTGCTGAGCAGAGATCCTATCAGATCGCTGGCCAGTTCAAGTAATAACTTCACTGCAGTCTAAGGCCAGAATCCACTCAAGCGAATCACGTTTTTGTTCAACACAAAATATATTCTCTGGCTTGATATTCTAGCCTTTGGCGGCTCAAAGCCGGGCTCGGCATCAATTCTTGTATATGGCGATAAGACTCGGCGATACTTAGTTCATTTGTGTCCCAGGCACCGCAGATATTTGCTGGGAACATTTGAGCTGAGGCTGTTAGAACCTGAGTTTCAGCGCGAGTTGTAATTGGCGATTTGATGTCGTTCCGTCGGGTCGGACGACGGTTGCGGTTGAGAAGCCGAAGGTGGACGTGTCCGCGATCAAGTTGTCGGGTTGGGCGAACTGAACCCGATTGAAGACGTTGAACGCTTCAAATCTGATCTGCAAAGAGAAGCGTTCGCGAATGGTCGTGTCCTTCACGAGAGCCGCATCGGTGTTGATGGTATTGGGACCTACGAGGGAGTTGCGGCCGTAGCTTCCGGGCCGCCCGAATGACGGTAACGCGAAGGCGCTGAGAGGAGGTCCGGTCTCAGTTCGGTCGGCCCCGGACGGAAGGGATGTGCTGCCCACGACGTCAGCACGCGAGCTCACCCCGGTGTGTTCGGAATCGCGGTCGCCGAAAATGTCCAAAGGATGACCCGACTGGAAAGTAGAAATCCCGTTGAGCGCCCAGCCCCCGAGCACACGTGAAGCAATGCCGTGGGTAAAGTAACGTTGACCTGGCCCAAACGGTAATTGCAAAACATAGTTGATTACTCCTCGCTGGCGCACGTCGAAATCAGAGTCGCCCCGCTCTTCTTTCAAGTTGAACGAGTTGCGTGGGAATGACCGATTGGTTGTCGCAGGAACAAGTGGGTCGGATGAGTCGTCGATCGAGTGGGCCCAAGTGTAAACGCCCTGGATATTGAAGTTGTCAGTGAATCGTTTTCGAATGTTCGCCTGAAACGAGTGATAGGTCGAGTTACCGATGGACTTAGTGACATCTGGCTCAAAGAAAGCAGTGTTATTGGTCGTTGGGAAGGGAAATGTGTACAGTCCGGTGAATTGCAGTTGACCCGGCGTGGCGTTCCCGGAAGCGAGCAGAGCGTTGACCAGGCTTGGAATCGCTTGATTCCCGTTAACGACGCGGAGAATGCGATTCGCCTTCGATCCCACGTAGGCTAGATCAAGTGTCAAGCCGCCAGCTAGTTCATGCTGGACATCAAGGTTCCAGTTCTGGCTGACCGGGATTTTGAGATGCGGATCAAAGATTACCGGAGATAGGAAAGACCCGTCTGTCACTGTCGCCGAAGTCGGGACGGTTCCGATTGGCGTAACTGTGGATAGCGGGGCATTCGGCGCGTTAAAGACGGACTGCTGAAACGGCGGGTTGCCGCGCGCGTTACCGAACAGATTTCCAAAAATGCGGTCATGAAAGATGCCGTAACCGCCACGGATGGCGGTTTTGCCGGTCTTAAAAGGATCCCAGCTGAAGCCGAACCGCGGTTCGAAGTTGTACGGGTCGTTATTGTACAGCAAGCGGTGAGTGCCGGGACCGACGATTGAGAACGTGAACGGGGCAAACCCCGATGGATCCTGAAACAAATTGGAAAAGTTGTTATTGGCTTCGAATGGAACGCCGTTGAACTGATAGCGTAAGCCGTAGTTCAGTGTAAGGTTTGGACGAATTTTCCAGACATCTTGCGCGTATTCGGAGTATTCGTGTTGACGGAACTTCCGAAAATCGAGCGGCGTTCGATTTCCGTTCTTGTCGAAGAATTGGCTTTGAGATTGTGTCGCGACAATGCCGAGTAAGGCTGAGGAGAGATCCTGTAATACGGTGCTTCCGCAATTCGACAGTGTGTTGGGATTGCAAGGATTCGCGGGATCGAGCGTAACCGCGGAGATATTAGAGTTCGAAAAGGCGCTGAAATTTAGACTTTGCCGACTGAAGAACGCGTCGTACCCATTCTCGAAGACGTAGCGGAAATCGCCACCGAACTTAAGGGAATGGCTCCCTTTCGTGACGCTGAGGTTGTCGGCTACCGTGTAGGTACCGGTGCGCCGTGACTGACTGTTGCTGTCACCTAGTGCACCACACCCGAGGGTCGGAAGGCTCCCGGCAAAAGAGTAGTCGGCGCCAGCGCCAAACGGGTCGACGCCGCCGATCTGATCGACGGTAGACTGACCATTGCAGGTAAAGGGGTTGTCGTTCCGGTTCACGCCGAATTGAAACTGGTTCACGAGGTCGGACCGGAACGTTGAAATTAAATTCGCGGCGATCCCGTGGACCTGTTGAGCCGCTTGCACAGCGCCCTGTAGTCCTGGGGCGTAGTCATTGTGCGACTGATTATTTTCGAACGATCCGGTGTAGGCGTAGCGGAGAGAAAGACTGTGCTTGTCTGTGATTTTCTGGTCGAGCTTGAAAGTAACGTTTGCATCGTTGATGGCGTCGGGGCTCGCGAAGCGGTAAATGCCGCGGATGTCATCGACCGATTCACCATTTGGATTGGGAAGAAGTGCTAGCAGCTTTTGGACCGTAGGATCGAGCGGTAGGCCAAGCGCGTTATTCGGCGAAGCTGGATTGGCGAGATTGATGGGCACACCACCATAGGTGAAGATGCCCGTCTTGAAGGCAGCCGTTGGCACAATCTCTGAGTTGGTCAAGGTTGTGCGATAGCGCTGATACTCATCGTTGAAGAAGAAGAAAGTTCGGTTTTTGACAATAGGTCCGCCGACGGAGAATCCGAAGTCATTGCGGACAAACGGATCTTGAGGGTTTGGCTTCGTGTTGAAGAAATCGCGGGCCGCCAGGGCACGGTAGCGGCCGAATTCGTAGGCGCTTCCGTGAAATTCGTTGGTACCGCTTTTGGTGACGATGTCGATAATCGCGCCGGTGTTGCGACCGTACTCCGGGAGAAAGTTACTTGTGATCACCCGGAACTCCTGAGTCGCATCCGGATTCAGGGAGGCAAGGCCGCCGGCGCCGCCTGGTACGGATGTATCGTTGTTGTCTACGCCATCCAGGAGAAAATTGTTGTTTCGATCGCGAGATCCGTTAACAGAGAATCCGCCCACGCCGTTGGTCTGGCTCGCGCCGGGTGAGAGCAGGACTAAGTCGTAAGGATTTCTGGTCAGCAGAGGGAGTTCCTCGATACGGCGCTCGTCGACAACGTTGCTGAGCTGGGATGTCTCGAGCTCGATGGTTGGAGCAGCTGAGGATGTTACGTCCACCGTTTGCGCCGTTGTGCCGATCTGCAGCGAGGCATTGAGCGTGAGTACCTGGGCAACGGTAAGTGGAACTTGCGCGTACTTCGCTGTCGAAAAGCCCGCCTTTGTCACAGTCACTTCATACTGACCGACAGCTAGATCAGGAATGCTATAGGCGCCAGAGCCGCCGGAATCGCCGGTTCTGGTCGCGCCGGTCTGCACGTTTTTAGCGGTGATTACAGCTCCTGGAACACCTCCGCCTGACGCGTCTGTAATTGTGCCGGAAATGGTTCCGGTCTGCGCCCACGCGCCGAGACAGGAGAACATTAAAAGCGTTGATAAACGAATTGACGACGAGAAGAAACACTTAATACCAAAGCCACTCATAAAACCCCCGTAGAGGTATCTTAGTCCGGTGAGAGAGGTTTTGCTAGACCTAAGCGAGTATTGAGCGAGATTCTGGATGTCCCGTTAGAGCTTGGAGCGTTAGGCTGGGCGGCAAGGCTAAGGGCTCAAAAGCTACTGTGATGGGCATGATGTGCTGGAGTCAGAAGTACGAGAGAACCAGGGGCTAGCGCCTGCTTTGCTTTGGCTGACAGGCACGCGATCAAGATAAGAGTCGAGGGAATGGCTGCCAGGGGCCGAGAGGCGCGCCCGAAGTTCGGACAAGCCTTCCCTGAGAATTTGATCGATCTCTGCGCGATTGCGGCAGAGCACGACGGGATCAAGCGGCTGGTTGATCACCCGCAAAGCCAAGAGTGCTTTGTCCAGAGCATGGTAGGTGGCCTGAAGCTGCTTGCTGAGCTCGACATCGAACTCGCTCAAAGTTTGGAAATCAGCAGCGGTCCAATTTAGGGCTTTTTTCACGGCCTGAGATTGTGAGGAGAGCTGGATCAGGAAAGCGTTGAAGGCTAGCTCGCGATGGCGTTCGGGACTCATTAAGCGCTCCTCGGGAGGTGCTGGCGTTGGGGCGTTGTACCAGGCAGGGGCAAGCAGTTGCGACAGTTCTGGATGATGGGCGGCGAGCCATGCTTTCAGCGCAACCCTTTGTTCGGCCTCGTTGCCCCGAGGCGTTGAATAGGTGTCTCCGAACTGAGTTGGGTTGTAAGAAGGGTCAGTGTCTGGATGCCACACCGGACAGATACCTTCGAGGGACTCACCGTTGTGCGTGAGGGTTGCACACAGGCCATTTAGGGCAACCTTCCTGGTTTCAGAAATAGGGTTGTCGAGCATGACGCGCAGATACGGGACAGCGACTAAGCTGTCGGAGCGTGCTAACGTGTTGACCACCATACCGTCAAAGCCGAACCAAGCTGATTCGGCGATGGCCATTCGACCGAGAGCGTTGATGTGGAACGGCTTGTCGTGAAGATCGAGGATGGAGGCCCAGAAGCTGAAATCGAAGGCCGTCCACGTTCGACCAAGGGCGTCCATATTGTTCTCCATCGCCAATATCGCCGAAGTATCCTTCAACTTCAGTTCGCCGAGAAGCCCGATAGCCTGGAGGTGCGCGAGAGGTGAACCAGCAAAGTAACGAACGACTTCCTCAGCCGCGTGGGCGTTCAGTCCGTTGAAGAGCAAGCAGAGCGATCGATATTCATCGACATCTTCCTGCGGCGCTTTCGGCGGAACTGCGGCGCCGCCAAAAGGAGGGCGCGCGAGATAGACGTCAAGTGTGTCGCCGTCCTTAGTAGCTAGGGCTTCCAGAGCCGCGCCTAATTCACCCGCGAGCATCACTTCAAAGCTCGATGCCGCGGTGTATAGATACGGGCTGTGAAGTGGGCCAGAGGGGACGGGTAGCAGGTAACCGCCCATGCTAAGCGTGTACGAGCCCGCGCGGATGACTTGGTAATCACCTGCCTCCTCATTCTTGCGTAAAAAGAAAAGGGCTGCACCCTTCGGCACCTTTGTCGTTATTTGCAGTCCTTGATTCAGTTGAGGTTCATATTGCCAGGCTAAAGCCATAGTCTGCCCAGGTTGAAGGTCGCCCTTGAGGACGCGAGTGAGCGAAACGGACACGTTGCAGTTCACGGTTGGACCGTGATCAATGCCTTGGCCAGAGACGATGGTGCCAACGAAAACCAGATCGGCATCCCGGGCGGATAGAGGCTGAGCGGATCGTGCAGCGGTGAGGCAGAGACTGAATAAGACGATGAGGCGGCTGCGCATTGGCAGTTTAAGTGTTTGATGGACGGACTGGATTGTAAGCGGGTTGCGGATTTACCAGTTGCAGCTCTGTTCCGTCGAAATGTGTTGCAACTCAGACGCCTAGTAAAGACTCTAAAGCAGCAGAACTGAAAGTCGAATGGGAGAAGCTCTTCGAAGACGAATCAAACAGGACCGGTTTCCAAGCTCGGCTGTTGAGGCAATGTTTAACCTGGTGATCGCGACTGACTTTGTTCGGCAATATGTTGAGGAAACAGTCAGCCGCTATGGTTTGAGCGCGGCGCAATACAACGTGTTGCGGATACTGCGAGGTGCTTACCCGAATGGCTATCCGCGCTGCGAAATTATTACGCGGATGTTGGAGCGAGCTCCCGACGTCACTCGCCTGGTTGACCGGTTAGAAAAGGCTGGCTTCGTCTTGCGCGACAAATCGGCACAAGATCGACGTTGGTCTATCACGAGAATTACTGAAAAAGGTTTGAAGCTGCTAAACGATATGAGACCGGCAGTCGAAGCTGTGGATCAGATCCTAGCTCAGCGGCTCAGTGACTCTGAGTGCCAGATCTTATCAATGATTTGCGAGAAGTTGTACGGCGACGAGAATGCGGACGATCCAGTTCTAAGTGTTGAGATAGAGGAGGAAATTAAAGAATGACAAAAACTAGAAACGTGTTAGCAGGAGCGCTGCTGGCGGCGAGCCTGATGGGTGCTGAAACTTATAAGATTGACGCTGCTCATTCGAGTGCTCAGTTTGCCGTTAAGCACATGATGGTCTCGAATGTTCGAGGCGAGATGGGCAATCTAAGTGGGACTGTTCTTTACGATCCTACTAACCTGGCGGGGTCCAAAATTGACGCGAGTATAGACGTTTCGACACTTACTACGCATGACCCTGATCGTGACAAGCATCTTAAATCGCCGGATTTCTTTAACGTCGAGAAGTTTCCTACGATTACCTTTAAAAGTAAGCAGTTCACCAAGACCGGCGACAAGGTTCAGATTGTCGGCGACCTTACTATTCACGGCGTAACTAAGGAAGTGACACTTACGGTTGACGGTCCAACCGAAGAGAACAAAGACCCCTGGGGTAACATGCGCCGCGGAGCGAGTGCAACCACAACGGTCAATAGGAAAGACTTTGGCCTAACGTGGAACAAGGCGCTGGAATCGGGCGGAGTTCTGGTCGGCGATCAGGTTCAGATCACCTTGGACATCGAAGGCGTCCGTAAGGGCTAATGCGGCTACAGGCGCGGGCCTGAATACTTAGGCCTTGGGCACCTGAACAGTAAAACCGGTCCCCGAGTCGTAGTGGATATTCACATTTGTGAAATCCGCCAAATGCCAGTGAGCGCCGAGGACTTCGGCACTTAAGTTGGTAAGTACTCCGGCAACCTGCATATTAGCTGCTTTTGCTCCTGCGATACCTGCCGGAGCGTCCTCAAAAACAAGACAGTCTTCGGGCGCGACATGGAGCGCTTCAGCGGCTAAGAGGAAGCATTCGGGGTCGGGTTTGCCACGGTGTATCAGGTCTGAAGTGATAAAAGTCTCTGGAATCAGGAGACCCGTCACTCGGAGCCTTATCTCGGCCAAGCTGCGATTAGCTGATGTAACGATGGCCCAAGGACCTTGTGCAGCAGCTCGAACTGCCTCGACGGCACCCGGGATAGGAATAACGCCCCCAACATCTTCTTCTTCGTATTTGAGGAACTCTGCGGCCTCTTGGTCGAGGTCTAGATGTGGCGCAAACTCGCGAAGGACTTCGCGGTTAGGGCGGCCCTGTTGAACGGCCATAATTTCCTCGAGCGGGAGATTGTATCGGTCGCTCCATCTACGCCAGGCTCTATCGACGACCGCATGGGAATTCACCAGCGTGCCATCCATATCGAAGAGGATGGCTTTGCAGGTGTAAGTGATGGTTTCAGACATTAGTGACGGAGAACATTGACCAGCTATTGCTGCTGCTGTTGAGCATAGAGCAATTCTGCTTCCTGATCCTTCTCAAGAAATCGCGACCACTCTTCGTCTGCGGCGAACTCCTGGTCGGGAGGGAGTACAGCTTCCGAGGGCGTCACACGGACGCGGACTTGTAATTCCGTCTCAACGCGGCCCTTCATGGTTCCTACGGTCGGCGGTACGTCCGAGTAATCGCGGCCAACTGCTGTGCGGATGTGTCGACCCCCAACAAGTAAGTTATTGGTCGGATCGAATCCGATCCAGCCCAGTCCCGGAAGCAACGCTTCTACCCAGGCGTGAGTAGCGCCATCGGCGGATCGATCGAGGTGGTCGGGATCGTGACAAAGGTACCCGCTCACGTATCGGCAAGGAATGCGGAGATTGCGGACGAGGGAGATCATGATATGCGCAAAGTCCTGGCAAACTCCTTTGCGAGAATTCAACGCTTCCTCGATGGGCGAGTCCACTGCGGTACTGGCTTTAACGTAGGTAAAGGCTTGATAGAGCTTCGAATTTATTTCCCGCAGGAGAGTCAAAGGATCGCCCGCTTCACGGCTGTCCAAACCTACTTCTTTTGCGAAACTCAGTAACTCAGGGGAGGAACGAGCATAACGGCTGGGGGTCAGCATGTCCCAGTAATCCTCGTTTTCAATGACGTGATCGAGCTCTTTCCAAGCTTCACCGTCCATTGATAAAGGGGCTAGTTCAGGCGGCTCTACGTCTACCAAAGCGTCGGCAATGATCGTTAACTGCTTATGAGCTTCAGGAATGTCAAAGTGATGGACTAAGTTTCCTAAGTGGTCGCTAAAGGAGAAGATCTGGGCACGCGGACTTACTGACAGTTGGAAGGTGAAGCATCGTTGCCGATTCTCGCTTCTAGGGTGCATTCGCACCTCCATCACACTCTGCCAAACGGGACGACTGTAACGATAACGAGTAAAGTGACGAATAGCGTAGAACATTAGGCCTGGAATGCGGACTCGATCGGATAGTCGATGTAGACTTCTTGGACGGCATCGTGAAGACGACGACACTGATCTTGAATGCTGTTCAGGTAGTCATGAATGTTGCCGCTCATAATCTCCTCAATCGGTTTATAGGCCAACGAGGAGCGAAGACTACCGATGGTACGGTCTATCCTAATTACCTTGCGCGCTGACGACATTTCGGTAAGGGCTTCGAGCGCCTTATTCATGCGCTCAGCGGCGAAGCGAATTGAGTATGGGAATTCGTGATTGAGTATCAGAAACTCAGCGACACGGTCCGCTTTTAAATCGGCCGTATAGACACGGCAATACGCCTCGAAAGCGGCGCAGCTGCTCAGTAAACCGACCCACTCGAGATCGTCCGAATTGTGCGCATGTGTGAAGTGCGTATCGAGCAAACGGGATAGCGATGCCGCTCGCTCGATGTACTTGCCGAGTTGAATGAAGTGCCATCCCTCGCCGTGGTTCATCGTTCCGTCAGTGATACCGTGGAACCGAAACGAGCCCTCGCGAACAGCAGAAGCCAATCGCATCGGCTCGTACTGCTTTTCGTTTCGCGCGGCTGAGACAGTGACGTCATGGTAAAGCGCATTCAGAGACTCCCACATCTCAGAGCTGATCTGCTCACGAACCTGGCTTGCATTCTCTCGCGCTGACCCGATGCAGCTGACAAGTGATGATCGATTGGTCGACTCTGATGTAAGTCGAAGCATAGCCGTTTGCGGATTAATTCCATGACTGTCACCGCTCAGGCCCAGGCTGGTGGTGATCCGTTGCCAGCGCTGTTCGGTGGACAGCTTTGACGGATCGAGCATCAGGGCGTAGTTGGCCTCAAGTACTCGGGCACAGTGGTCTGCGCGCTCGAAGTAACGGCTCATCCAATACAAGCTATCGGCGACTCGGGAGAGCATACGGGTACTGGAAAGCGCTCAATTTTGGAGGACCCAAGTATCTTTGGAACCGCCGCCTTGGGATGAGTTTACAACTAATGATCCTTTGTTCAATGCCACACGGGTCAACCCTCCCGGAACGATGGTCACCTTCTCGCCGAAAAGCACATAGGGCCGCAAGTCCACGTGTCTCGGCTCGATGGCCCCATCCATAAAACAAGGTGCGGTTGAGAGCATAAGCGTCGGCTGCGCTATGTAGTTCCGTGGATCAGCCAAAATTCGTTCGCGAAATTCGTCGCGTTGTTCAGCCGTGCTATGTGGGCCGATCAACATTCCGTAACCGCCCGATTCGCCGACCGCCTTTACAACATATTTTTCCAGATGGTCGCAGACGTGGGCACGTTGTACGTCGTCGGTCATGAGGAAGGTCTCCACATTATTGATGATGGGATCTTCGTTCAAGTAGTAACGAATTATCTTTGGAACATAAGCGTAAATTGCCTTGTCGTCGGCGACTCCTGTTCCCAGTGCATTCGCGAGGACAACATTACCAGCTCGGTAGGCGTTAAATAGTCCAGCCGCCCCGAGACTGGAATCGGAGCGGAACGCTAGCGGATCAAGAAAGTCGTCGTCAACACGCCTGTAGATGACATCGATGCGCTGCAAACCCGATGTTGTTCGGGTGTATACGAAATTGTCATGAACGACTAAGTCGCGGCCCTCAACCAATTCGATTCCCATCTGGCGGGCGAGAAACGCATGCTCGAAGTAGGCCGAATTATAGACACCGGGCGTTAGTAAGACGATGTTTGGAGTTGATCGACCTTCTGGCGCGAGTGAGCGCAAAGTTGATAGGAGGGCTTGACTGTACTGTTCGATCGGCCGGACGCCGCACTTTCGAAAGAGGGCAGGGAAGATCTGCTTCATGACCTTTCGACTGGTAAGCATGTACGAGACGCCGCTGGGCACTCGAAGGTTGTCTTCGAGCACGACGAAGTTGCCGTCGGGAAGACGAATCAAATCGGTGCCGACAACACTGACGTAAACGTCACGCGGCACTTTCACACCGCGCATCTGCCGCCGGAAGTGTTTGCAGGTATAAATGACTTCGCCGGGAACAATGCCGTCTTTCAGGATTCGTTGCTCGTGATAGACGTCCTTGAGAAATA
The DNA here is from genome assembly GCA_965214005.1 of Bryobacteraceae bacterium. Classification (GTDB taxonomy): domain Bacteria; phylum Acidobacteriota; class Terriglobia; order Bryobacterales; family Bryobacteraceae; genus Bog-105. The sequence goes on along the minus strand of CBDCAQ010000014.1, from coordinate 3,185,397 downwards.
GGTTTAGTGCAGTAATGCGCTGTGTGAGTCCGCGCTCAATCTGCTCCCATTCGATGCTGGTGATGATGCGGGGCAGAAGATCGTGGGGGAAGATTCGTTCGGTTCCTTCCTTCTTACCGTAGACGGTGAAGGTGATGCCCTGATTGAAAAAAGAGAGGTCCGCTTCGCGCTTGCTTCGTTGCAAATCGTCAGCTGGCAAATTAAGAAGCTGTGCGTACAGAGGGCGGTAGTGAGATCGAGGTCGTCCATTGGGACGAAACATCTCGTCGTACGCTTTGCCGAAATCGTACTCGGTGAATGGCGCGGAGACTCCGCGCTGCGAACTGTGGATCGGCAGTGCCATGATGTGATCGCAATCCAGACACCCGATAGTTTCAACGCGGAACAGGTCCGGGGCAGTGAAACCAGCAACTATAACACTTGCGGGTTTATAAGATTGGGCACGGCTCGGTTAAGTTGTAAACTGCCTGGGAGGCTTGGTGAAATCGATTTCAGGGAGCGATTCGACGGCTCTGCGCAAAGACTGCTCCCAGCATGAGTGAATGACGTTCAGGTTCTGGTCAGTGGCGCCAAAGCGCCTATAGCGTGTCAGTTCAAAGCTGTCGCGATCGTAGAGGAGGATCTCTACCGGCGGTCCGACTGTGACATTCGAGCGCATGGTCGCATCAAGCGAAAGCAGAGCGTACTTGGCAGCGACTTCCAGAGTTGTACCCGATTCGATACCTCTGTCCAGGATTGGCCGTCCATATTTGCACTCTCCGAGTTGCAGGTACGGGGAATCTTCGGTGGCCCGTAAGGGATTTCCTTGCGGGTAGATCAAGTACAAGTTCGGGGGCTCCCCTCTGACCTGTCCGCCCAATAGCAAGTGAACATTAAACGAGTACTCGTCACGTTCTAATGCTGCTCTATCGACTTCGGCTACACTCCGCACACACGCGCCGACAATCCGGGCCGCATCGTAGAGTGACTTAGCCTTTGCGAGTCCCTCACCTGCATCGAACTCGTCGCGCAGTAAAGTGATGACTGACTGGCTGATGGAGAGACTGCCGCTGGAGAGGATGACAAACACTCGCTCTCCGGGTTGAACAAAGCTGTGCATCTTGCGGCAGATGTTCACCTGATCATACCCAGCATTTGAGCGCGAATCCGACGCCATGACCAATCCATCATCCGTAACAATTCCCAAACAGTAGGTCATCGATTCTCGAAACTCTGCAGGTTAGACGTCATTACAAGCAATTCTGACACGAGCCTTGCTACTTGAAGTTGCAGTTCAGCTAAACTGTCATAGTGCCTGCATGCCTATTTGCGAGCTTGACTCTGGATCGTGCGCTGTGGGTCATGTCTACTCGGCTAGAACGTCCTGGCGTTCTGGTTCATGCGGGCTAGAGCGCTTAGAAGCGTTCTGCCAAGCTCCGTGCACTGACTGCCTTGTCTGCAGCCGCTAGCGGTTTCAATTTAATTGTTTGTGGCATCAGAGGAGATTTATGTTGATCCGGTTAGGCTATGACCTGGAGTTTGAAACGACCTGTACTGTGCCGGTTGTCGCGTTGTTGAATGTCCACCCTTCCAGGACGGCTGACCTGCTTGAGCCTGACGAACTTAAGTTCGAACCGAACATTCCGCAGGAGAGCTATTACGACAGCTTCGGCAACCGCTGCTGCCGCTTTGTAACGCCAGTTGGCCGCATACGCATTACGAACTCTACTTTGATCCGAGATTCGGGCGAGCTCGATCCGCGGCAGTTGAGCGCGCGCGAATTACGGGTGGAGGAACTGCCCTCAGAAGTTCTTCAGTTTCTGCTCGCAAGCCGCTACTGTGAAGTTGATTTGCTCTCGAACACCGCTACTGAACTATTCGGCCACATCTCGCCCGGCTGGGAGCGCGTGGAAGCGATCAACGGATGGATTAATCAGAAAGTGACGTTCGGCTATCACTTTGCGCGGTCTACCCGAACGGCGCTGGATGTTTATACCGAACGTGTCGGCGTGTGCCGCGATTTCCAGCATCTTGCGGTTACGTTCTGCCGATGCTTAAATATTCCGGCTCGATATGCGACTGGATATCTTGGCGACATCGGCGTTCCGCTGTCAGACACGGCGATGGATTTCAGCGCCTGGTACGAGGCTTATTTGGATGGGCGTTGGTGGACATTTGACGCCCGGCATAACAGAGCTCGCATCGGCCGGGTTCTGATGGCTACTGGACGCGATGCGGCTGACGTTGCTTTAACGACGTCGTTTGGCAGTACTCAGCTGAAGAAGTTCATCGTAATCACAGACGAGGTTGCTGAAAACCAGCACAGTCCGACATTGGCCTCGTCATTGGCTCGGTAAGCTGACCTTCATGACTTCCCGCTCGATCTGGTGGATAAGCGTAGCTCTCGGGCTTTACGGCAGCGTGGTTGCCAGTGCTATGGATGTAAACGCCGGTGTGCGGGCACTCTATCGAACCCAGTCGTTCAAGGAGGTAGCGATCTCGCCTGACGGAACGCGGGTTACGTGGGTTGAAGCATTGAAGAATGCCGACCAAACCGACTCGAATAATTCGGCCATCTACATCGGGACAGTGAGTTCTACTGGTTCGGTGGCACTGACGCATTTATCAGGGCCGAATATGTATCGCTCACCATTGGAGCCGCCGCCCTCAGAACCGGCGCGCCACATCACTGCGGCCAAGGGTGGGCAGCCGGCGGAGGAATCCGGTTTCGCATGGGCGCCGGACAGCAAACAGTTCGCATTTTTGTCTGATGCGGGCTCGCCGGGACAACTTCAAGTGTATTTGGGAGGCACAGCGACAGAAGGAGTCAAGTGCCTGACGAAGCTGAAAGGCTTTCTGGCTCGTCTGCAATTTTCGCCAGATGGCAAGCAACTCGCGTTTTTGTTTACAGCAGATGCGCCACGACCGGCTGGACCGCTTCAGCCTTCGACGCCTGAACTCGGCGTCGTCAGCCAGAAGATCTTCGAACAGCGTCTAACTCTAATCAGGATGGGTGATCAGCAAGTTCGTGAAATCTCGCCTGCGGACACCTATGTATACGAGTACGATTGGGCGCCCGACAGCCGCGAGTTCGTCTACTCGGCTTCGAAGGGCGAAGGCGACAACAACTGGTGGATCGCGAAGCTGTACCGGTTATCGGCCGAGGGTGGACAGCCGGCTCTGCTATTCACTCCGCCGACTCAAATTGCTGATCCGCACTGGTCGCCGGATGGGAAGAGCGTAGCGTTCATCAGCGGTCTAATGAGCGACGAAGGATCGACGGGTGGGGACATTTATACGGTGGGAGTGGCGGACGGCGGCGCAACGAACTGGACTCCGGGCCGGAAGACATCGGCTAATTGGATCCATTGGAATCGTTTGAACGGCAAGCTGATCACGGGTGAGTTTGTGGACGGCGGGTTTGCTATTTCTGCTTTGGATAAGCCGGGCAGCTCTGGCGAGACTCTGTGGCGGGGCGACGAACAAATTCGTTCAGGTGGCCTTGCGGATGATGGTCGAACTTCTGCATTGGTGCGCAGTTCATGGGAACGTGCGCCTGAAGTGTGGGCGGGTCCGATTGGCGACTGGAATGCGATTACGTCGGCGAATCGCGATCTGAAACCCGAATGGGGCAAAGCGGAAAAGCTTCATTGGAACAGCGATGGCGCAACTGTAGACGGCTGGCTGCTGTATCCAATTGGATTCGATCCTCATGCGAGGTATCCGTTGATCGTGTCCGTCCATGGTGGGCCTGCCAGTCAGAAATCCCCGTCTTGGCCGTCGCCTGGATTCGACCTGTCGGTTTTGGCTTCGCAAGGCTACTTCGTGTTCTATCCGAATCCGCGTGGCAGTTATGGTCTTGGCGAGGCTTATACGCGCGGGAATGTGAAGGACTTCGGATACGGTGACCTGCGCGATATTCTAACGGGCCTGGATACGGTTGAGGCGAAGTACCCGATTGACTCCACTCGAGTTGGTGTTGCGGGGTGGAGTTATGGCGGCTATATGACCATGTGGACCGTCACGCAGACGCATCGCTTCAAGGCTGCCGTGGCCGGGGCTGGGATTGCCAATTGGGAGAGCTACTACGGCCAGAACTTAATTGATCAGTGGATGATTCCTTACTTCGGAGCTTCCGTCTACGATGACCCGACGGTGTATGCAAAGAGTTCTCCGATCACTTACATCAAGAACGCGACCACGCCGACCCTGGTCGTAGTCGGTGATAGCGACGCAGAGTGCCCTATGCCGCAATCGCGAGAGTTCTGGCATGCTCTGAAGGCTCAGAATGTGAAGACTGAGTTTGTGATTTACCCGCACGAAGGGCATCACTTCAATAAGCCTGAGCACGTGCAGGATTTGATGAATCGGACGATCGCCTGGTTCAACGAGAATCTGCAGGCAAATCGGTAGCAGGCTGCTTCGGATGTAAAGGTAGTCCAGCAAGACGTAACGGCAATGAATATCTCGCCTTCGCTGTTCTTCTTCCCTCAATGACGCTTGAGTCAGCCAATTTCTTATTGATCTCGTCTTCCGTTCGCTTGCAGAGCAGTTTTGTGCCCCACGCGCTGGAACAGGCCGGTAGATCGCGTGTCGGATAACGTCCTCAGCAGAACGATATTTCCCTAAACCCACGATTGCTCCTTCGTGGATCCAGGAATTGCTGCTGGTGATGCGCTCACGCAAGAGCCGTAAAACAAGATGCTTGAGTTGGGATTGATTCAGGAATCGGACGAGCGGCCTGATGCTCATTTAGATGATGAACGGCGTCGATATTATCGAATCACCAATCATGGACGGAAGGCCGCGCGAGCCGAAGCGGCTCGCATGCGTGACTTAGCTGATCTGGCAGCGGCGACCTTTGGGTCACCTAAGCATGCTTAGAACTTCGCCATCGTTGAAGGTTTACCGCCTGCTTCTTAGGCTCTATCCGATATCGTTTCGCGAAGAGTACGAGCGGTCCATGGAACTCGAATATTAAGATGAGCTCGAGGCATCAAGGGGCGCATTCAGGGTTGTGAGCTTATGGCTTCGACTGTTACGTGACCTGGCTGTGTCAGTTCCACTCCAGCTTGCGAGCGAAGCACAGCGGGATGCAAAACACGCGTTTCGCATTTGGGGTGCACGTCCGTGGCATACAGGGTTCATGATCGCAGCGCTGGCACTCGCTATTGGTGCGAATACCGGCGTGTTCAGTGTTGTGAACGCGTTACTTTTACGCTCGTTGCCTTTCAGTGACGCAGACCGCCTGGCGTCGCTACGGTTTTTTATGCCGCCCGACGATACGGCCGAACAGTTTCATCGATGGCATCAGGGCAGCTCATACCTTGAGGAGGCCGCGGTATTTGAGGACGGTGACCGCAACATTGGCCTAGAAAAGATGATCCGGGCTCATATTGCTCAAACCTCATACAACTTCTTTTCAGTGCTGGGCGTGCGCCCGCTACTTGGGCGAACATTCTCAAAGGGAGAAGATCAACCGGGGCACAACAATGTCGCCGTAATCGGATATGGGCTCTGGCAGGAGTTGTTTGCCGGAGATGCTCGCGAGTTAGGAGCGACGATTCAGGTGGAGGGCAGGCCAGTCACTATCGTGGGAATCGCCCCGCCTGGCTTTGACTATCCAAATAAGACCTTATTGTGGACAGCTGTGACTTTCGCGCGCGGAAACAATGGATGGGCAACGATTGTGCGCCTGAAAAACGGCGAGGGTTGGCAACAAACACGTGCAGCATTCAATGTGGATGCTAGCCTTCTTTCGCCACCCTATTGGAACCTGACTCCAGAACACCTACATTCACCAAGGATGATTCCGCTCCGGGATGAACTTGCAGGACCAGTTAAAGAAGCTTCTTTGCTGCTAATGGCTGGGGTTGGTTTAATCCTGCTCATTGCCTGTGCAAACGTGGCAAACATCATGATGGCTCGAACTTCGGATCGGTCAAACGAACTGGCGATCCGCTCTGCTGTCGGCGCAAGTCCGGGACGTCTCATGCAACAAATTCTTACCGAGTGTCTGTTTATCGCGCTGATTTCCTCCACCGCTGGACTGGCAGTTGCGTACTGGGTAACTAAGGTCGCAGCGAAATTTCAGTCAGCCAGCCTGAACGCTCAAGCGTATTCAGTTCTCGACTGGCGTGTCCTTAGTTTCGCGATTGCCGCCACTATATCGAGCGCAGTCCTTTTCGGTCTCCTGCCCTGCTTGGCTGTCGAGCGGGTCGACGTGTTTGCTGCCAGAGGTTCGAACAGTTTTCGTCGGTCGCGAGTAATACGCGAGGTTTTGGTCGCCGCGCAAGTGATGCTCACGATTGTTCTGCTCACGGCATCAGTTTCGGTCGGGCGAGCTTTCTCGCGACTGACCCAAATTGATCGTGGCTTCGACATGCGAGGGCCGGTTACGGTTAGCGTGTCTCTTGATGGCACAACACACGGATTGGAAGGACACCGGCTCGCCTACTTTGAACAAGCCCTTTCGCGGATCCGGCGAATTCCGGGCGTCCGAAGCGCGAGCGCCACTGACTTCCTGCCGCTCTATTCGAATCTCTTTCTGGGCGGACCATTTGGCTTCGATGGACGTATGCCGAAACGGAATTCTAACTTGATTCCAGTCCTCGCTGACTACTTTTCAACGATGAGCAGTGGGATGCTGTACGGACGGGAATTCGCGGACGCCGAAGTACACTCAAATGCACCGATTGCTGTCGTGAATGAAACCTTTGCTAGGCAGTTTTCAAGTCAGTCAGACGTACTCGGACACATGGTCATCATGCATGGCGAGAGTTCGTTGAAGATCGTCGGCGTGGTGAAAGGAATTGATTTCATGTCGGAGTGGATCAGCGGGGAAGGCGATGGAAATGCCCCCGAGGTGTTCGTACCTGCCCATTCGCCCGGCGTTTTTGCCTCTTCGGCATTTGTCGCGCGAGTTGATGGCCGGCCTGAAGATCGCGTTGCTGCCATTCGCGATGCCATCCAGGCAGTCGACCCAAAAGTCCCGGTATTCGGCGCAAAAACAATGGCCGACCGCCTAGATGAAGCACTTTCCCGGCCGAGGTTCTACCGTACTTCGCTAATCTTTTTTGCCGGATTCGCATTATTGCTTGCGGTTGTTGGGATCTACGGAGTGGTGTCGTATGCGGTTGTGCAAAGGACTCGCGAGATGGGTGTGCGGCTCGCGTTGGGCACAACGCAAACTCGAGTTCGCCGCATGCTGCTCCGGCAGAGTTTGGTAACAGTCTCATGGGGACTAATATGCGGAGTTATGGTCGCAGTGTTCTCTGGGCGACTTCTTGAGAGCCTGCTTGAGGGAGCCAATACGTTGGACATCGGAACGTTCACGCTTTCGGTGATGTTCGTACTCGCGGTCGCGTCTCTCAGTATCTGGATCGCTACGCAGCGGGTCGCGCGGATGGACATTGCGGAAATCTTGAGAGCTGAATCGTTCAGCCCAAAACACTTTTCTCTTGCTCCCCGGCGCTATTTGTAGGTGATGCTGCTTACAAGGTTGGAGGCTTGGCGTAGGAACTCGTTCAGCTCTCGATCATTCATAAGCGGAAGCGTCTCGGCGTTAGCCGTGTTGATTGTAGCCGTAAAGGCCATCTGAGTATCCGGAGAGTCAATGACCCGTTTCGCGAGAGGAAACGGCAGGAAGTAGCCGCCGTGTGAAGTCGATGCTGACGCGGGCTGGCTGAAGTAGGAGCCGAACCAAATCGGAGCTTGCACACGACTATGTAGGTCCGTGCAGTCGGTATTTTTGTCGCGGAATCCACGCCGCGAATCGAGAGCTAAATCAACTCGCGAAAGATCGTTCGTGACCGGCGTCACAGAGGTTGAGAGGCGATCGATGCAGCCCCAGGGATCACCAACTTTCATCCAAGGCGCGACGTATCTCAAAATATCACTGAAACGACCTCCTTCAATTCCGCTAGTTTGGCCGTAGTGTGTCAGAAGGTAGACGCGGTATCTTCCTCTGGTCAAGACCCCGCCGATTGGGGTTCGAAAGGTTTTGTCCCCGGTTGCTGTCTGCAGAACCTGCTGAACACGCCAGCCGGCGGGACTTTGCACCTGAATACGATCGTCCTCGTAGGATTGGGCTGAAAGGTTCGGCAAGCGACCAGCGCACACTAGACTTGTTGCGAGCACACAACAGATTGCGCTTACTAGCAGGATTTGCTGATTCAAGTTACCCGGCCTTGCGCTCCAATGATCCCAAACTTAGTTCCTTCCTGACGATTGGGGCAACTCGGGTGCCGAGCAGTTCGATGGCGTGCATTACCTTGGCATGTGGAACCGGGCCGGCGCTGAGAAGAATCGTTACTCGTGCGATGCCGCCGAGTACCTCGTTCTCATAAAGTAGCTTCTCTGCAACGGCATTCGGGTCGCCCACCATCAAAGCGGACTTGGGTCCGCGTGACGCGTCGAACTGGGTCCGGGTCAATGGCGGCCAGCCCCGCTCTGTGCCGATCTGACCGAACATCTGCGCATGGCCTGGGTAAAGGTCGTCAGCGGCTTGGGTAGTAGTGTCGCCGACAAAGCCAGGCGAGTGAATGCCGACTTTGAGCTGATCGAGGGAGTGGCCGGCGCGAAGGCCTGACTCGCGATAGAGTTCGATCAAGGAGCGAAAACGGTGCGGTTCGCCGCCGATGATTGCGACCATCAAGGGAAGACCGAGCGTGCCAGCACGGGCGAAGGATTTTGGAGTGCCGCCGACGCCGATCCAGACGGGTAGTGGGTTCTGTACTGGGCGGGGATATACACCTTGGCCCGTCAGCGCGGGACGATGATGGCCAGACCAGTGAATATTGGTGTTTTCGCGCACTTTCAAAAGCAGATTGAGCTTCTCAGAGAAGAGCGAATCGTAGTTGTTGAGATTAAATCCAAAGAGCGGGTAGGACTCGGTGAAAGAACCACGCCCGATGACGATCTCTGCCCGGCCTTTTGAAATCAGATCAACTGTCGCGAAGTCTTGAAAGACTCGGACTGGGTCGTCAGAACTGAGCACGGTCACGGCGCTAACCAAGCGAATATTTTGGGTCCTTGCTGCCGCCGCAGCAAGCAGCACTGCGGGCGCAGAGGCGACAAACTCTTTGCGGTGGTGTTCGCCGATGCCGAAGACATCAAGACCGACTTGATCGGCCAGTTCGATTTCTTCCAGCAAGTCGCGGACTCGGTCTACGGGGTGAACTGGTGAGCCCGTACTGGGATCCACCATTGTTTCTACGAAGCTGTCGATGCCAATCTGCATTTGGGTCACCTGATAGTAAAAGTAGCGTCTACCTGCAAAGCCTCGACGCCAATTATATTGATGTCAATATAATAGAAAGGATTCGATCGGACGACTTGTGCAGAACGTAAGCGGGGTCCACATCTGGCTTGTACTCATGAAAGCCTTTCATTCCGTGGATGCTTGCACGTCTGAGACTTTGCGCGGAAACGGCCTGGGTGACTCAGATTTCCGGGTGTTAGAGGTCTTGCTCCACAAAGGAGCGCTTCCGGTAAACACGATTGGGCTCAAGGTTTTCCTTACGCCCGGGTCAATCAGCGTTGCCATCGATCGACTATCCGATAAAGGCCTAGTTTCACGAGCTGAAAGCACGGTGGATCGAAGGGTACGCGTCGTTGATCTGACTGTCGAGGGCCGGGCTTTGATTGAGCGAATTTTCAGCCTACACGCGCGGGAGCTCGAAGAGTTGGCCCAGGTTCTTACCAAATCCGAGCGCGTTCAACTCGTCCGGGCGCTGAAGAAGCTTGGAAGAAACGCTGAAGTGCAAAGGCTTAGGCCGACAACTCTTCGCACAGGTGACACGACGGGGCGGTCTCAATAGACCCAGTAACAACCTAGTTCCCCTTTGAACGTCCACTGTCCGTTTTTGCGCGTGGCCAACAATGCCCCACCGCCCCCACACAGGCCGCCACACGAGTTACTTACTGCGAACAAACCTTCGGTTTTATCTCGATTGAAAGCTATGCGTGAGAAGCTAATCCGGCTAAAAGGCCGAGCAGGAGCCGCCGCCAGGCCTTCCGATTCTTCATAGTTCCAAGAAATTTTAAACTTGGCTGACTGGAACTTCGAGGTCATGACGGGGAATTCCGCTTCGCCAAGATTGTGCAGGCTCTCGAGCAAGGAGATGCTAACGTGTCCTTGGCTTTGTAGCAGCTTTCCATCGCAACCGTTAGAGCCTAGCGGGTCGAATATGAAGGTGCGACTAGACAGGAGAAGCTTCGGGGGCTGCTCTTTGAAGTGGTGTTTGATCCACGCCGAGTAGACAGAATATTCATCCTCTGAGATTGAGTTCGGAATCTCCAAAGATCGCCTCGCGCAGCCGCTAGCCAGTAGGCACAGCCCTGCAAGAACCCAGGCGCTAAACTTCACTTCGAAACGTATGCTGTGCGCACTAGATCTGTTTGTCACCCGTAACCAATTGTGGCGTATGTGTGTCTAAGCGGGTAGGGATACCTATGCGAAAAACACTGTTATATACCTTTGTATTGGCCGGTTCTGCCATGCTTGGCACACTTTCGGCTCAGACCGGTGGGCATGGTGGAGGCGGTGCCAGTGGAGCGGGCGGTGCCGGAACACCAGCGGGTCGGAATAATGATGCGATGCAGCAAACTGGTTCGGCGGGCAGCGGCTCAACCGCGAAGGTGAACGACATGAAGTTCGCCAAAGAAGCGGCGATGGGCGGAATGCTTGAGGTTCAGCTTGGCCAACTAGCCACACAGAAGGCTTCGAGCGATGGAGTGAAGCAGTTTGGCCAGAAAATGGTTGATGACCATACAAAGGCAAACGACGAACTGAAGGCAGTTGCATCGAAGGACACTATCGAGCTGCCGACTACCCTTGACGCAAAACATCAGGCTCGTCTGGACAAGTTGTCGAAGCTTTCCGGGGCTGCTTTTGATAAGGCTTATGTGAAGGATCAGCTTAAGGATCACCAGATCGACGTCAAGGAGTTTCAGGCTGAGTCTCAGGGTGGCACCAATGCCGATGTCAAAGAGTTTGCCACAAAGACTCTGCCTGTCCTGCAGCAGCATCTGGATATGATCAAGGACCTGAACAAAGGCGGCAAGGACTCGAAGAAGTCAGCGAGCTAGTTAGCTGGCCGGGTCACTAATGGCGCTTGTCTCAAACGGGGGGCAGGCGCTTTGCTTTGGGGGACTTGGGCCCGAGCTAGTTCGACCTTGAATCGGCTGGCGTAGTTTACGCACTTGGATTGATCATTGCAGTTTGTGGATCCAGCGGCCGCGAACGGAGCCTCAGTAAGCACCAAATCGTACAGGCCAGTCCTAGAATGGCAAATAAGATCTGCACGGCGGACCGTTGCGTGTCACTAGCTTTCTGAATAAGAACAAACAGTATCGTGTCAACAAGGCTTCCGCTTAGTGTAATGAGATAGTAGAGCCGCCAAGTCTCAGTATTTTGCGGTTGACGCTTACCTTGAAGTTTCATCGCCCGCGTGACGGTGATTAAGAAGAAGATGCTGGCGAAACAGGCTCCGCACCACAGGACCAGACCAATAAGCCCTGTTAAAGCCCGACCGTCCTCTGCCGTATCGGACATAAACATTGTATACAAAAGGGTGAATACGGCTACACTGAGTATGGACGAGATCAGCCTCATTCCGGCCAACCGTCTGGCTGGTTCTACGTCAGGTTTCATTTCCTCGAAGATGTCCCAGGCCACGGCAGGCAGCACTACGGCATACAAGTAGCGCGATAGTAAGAAAATCTGGAAGCTTTCGGCTGATTCGGGGCCGCGCCAGTAGTAAGCCGCGTCGAAGATGACGCTGAGAACAGCGTCGAGGGCAATGAAGGTGTAGACCCGATTAAGCCTGAGACCGAGGATGCGAAAAAGAAGCGCAACATCGGCAACCGTACCGGCTATGTCTAGCCAGTGAACCACTAATTTCAACATGAGCTATCACTATCTTGACCCCTAAGGTTTCGAAGTCAACAGATACTGTCATAGCTACAGTGTTGGGCGGCAAAACTCCCGTCTATGCCGCTGCAGCTTCGAAATACTCTTCGGGTGGCGTACACACGAGCATCAAGGAATTGTCCAGGTTATTAGCTAGATCGAACTCGTGATAAACGGTCACGACCTCAACCAGCGCGTGCTGAAACCCAACCACAACTTTTGCTGCGTGTTGCCATTGACAGAGGCTGGCTAGCTCTTTGCGCAGATCTGCAAAGGTCATTCCACCGCCGCTGCCGGATCGCATGTGGCAGTCAAGCGTCAGCAGCGCCGTCCCGTCTTCGGACCAAGCGTAACGGACCGTCTTGATTGTGTATGTCTTGTTCAAGAAGATGGCCTGAGCTGCCATCGAAAGCTCCGCAGCTGCACGACTGCGAAGATCGTCGTATAGGTTTTTGTAAGTGATAATGCTAAATAGTCCAAGATCGCCGAGAGAGTTCTCAGCGATTTGCACATGGGCGAGGGCTAAGTGGAGGAGACTTCGCGACGGTACGAACTGGGCTGATTTGGTTCTGAGTCGGTTGAGAGAACTTGGCCAGAGGCGTCTAGGCGTTCAATCGTAACTTCTTCCCGGCTAAGAGGGACAGTCTGGCGTACGACTTCCTCGGTCTCGTACTGGGTTATATGAATTTCTTCTGTAACTACGAACTGTTTTTCGATACGAAGAACTTCGGTCACTACCGGGATGATGATCTTGTTTCCGTCACGGACTACCTGCTGGGGCCCGTCAACGACCCGATCCGTTTTAAAGCGTTGCACGTCTGCGCGACCTGATCGGAGCTCGTGTTCTAGAACTTCGTCCTGCGTGATCACCCGTTTAGTGACGCGAACGCTCCCAGTGGTTACTGGGAGCGTTCCGATTTCCACTTCTTCAGCGATGACCGGGATTACTAACTCATTTTCATATTCATTCATCGCCGATTCCTTGTACAGGTAAGGAGACTAGGATTTGCCCGTTACTTTATTCCAACCATGTTGGACTGCGCCGCTCACCTTGTCCCAAGTGCTACCCGGGTACTTGGTGGCATAGTCTGACCTCAGGTCTGACTCAATGTCAGTATAATTTCGGCCTTTGTACTTCGAGTTGTAAGCCGCATCATAACCATACTCGTAAGCAGGACCGTAGTCTTCGTACTTACTGCCGCTGGTTCCGTAGTTGCTAGTGAAGTGTTTGCGGAACTCTGAATCATCCAGGCTGCCGGGAACGGAGGTGCCTGTGGTGCCTGCCGGCATGTTCTCCACTTCCACTTCGGTATGGCGGAGAGTGTCACGCACGGTCTCGGTCCGCTCAGAAGCAGTCTTGCCAACTTGAATTTCCTCAACAACTCGGGCCTGCTTGGCGACAACGGCTTGCTCAGCGTACTCTTCAACCTCGATCACCTGTTCCGCGCCAGCTTGCAAGTCGGCACTGGTTGCTGGACGGTCGACTGCGCGTCGTTGTACGTTTACGTGCTCTTCCCGAAGATTGAGGGTTTCTTCTACCGGGCGCTCCACAACGCGCGAGTACACGCGGACACCGCCCCGCAGAACACTCCGTTTGCCGACTTGTAGCTCTTCCTGAACTACTGGAATTGCGCTGGTCTGGTCGGCTACTGTCGAGCTGGTCGCCTTGGTGGGCGTCGCTGCTGTCGTAGCAGTTGAGGAAGCAGCATCCCGGTGAACGTCGATCGGGGAATGCCGGCTTAACACATCGGCCACCGTGTCAAGATTCTGCTCCGTCACGTCCACGCTGAGAACCACGTTTCCGGAAGAGACAGCATTTTCGTACATAGGCCGGTCAACATCATCTTCGCCGCCAAAGATCGAATGGAACCAGCCTACGATTCCACCTTCATGTTTGGATTCGATGCCTGTGCCGGTCGTTCCCATGGTTCCAGTCGTTCCCATGGTGCCGGTTGTGCCGATTGCGCTCGTCGATGATGACCCCTGGTTCGAAATGTAAATGTCTTCAGACCGGAAACCTGAACGCTTCAGGTCGTCCGCCGCAGCCTGGGCGTCCGATACATTCTTGAAAACCGCCACAACGGTGCTCTGGGTAATATTTGGCATTGAATTCCTCCTAGTTTTGCGAGTTAGATCTGGTTTGTGATCCGCGTCTCGTGGATAAGACTGCTTCTGGTCAGAATTGCTACGAGGAATCAGCGTGCTGGTAAAACTACCTGCCAAGGACAGGTTTTTACGAACTCAAACCTCGCTACTTGCGCCCGAGGTGCGCAACCGTCTCGAAGTGGAACGTCTGTGGGAACAGATCAATCAAGGAGATCCGTTTTATCCGATACAAACTCTCAAATATCCGAAGATCGCGGGCCAGTGTTGCCGGGTCGCAACTTACGATGGTGAGTCGCTCGGGTTGCAGGCGCATCAACTCTGCCGCTAAGTCCGTGCCTAAGCCAGCTCGCGGCGGATCAGCGACGACCAAGTCTGGCGCTGTTCTCAGCGTGCGGAGGAATTCTTCGCTCGATTGGCGATGGGTTCGAACAAGTCCAGACAGGGATGAAGCGTTGGCCTCAAGGTCCCGGTAAGCAAAAGTGCCACGCTCGATTGCGTCTACCGCTTTGAACCTATTGGCAAGCGGCAAAGAGAATAGCCCTGCGCCCGCATATAGATCGACCGCGTGATTGCCCGACACATCTTCCGCGACCACCTCGCTCATTAGGGCATCGACAAGAAACCGATTGACCTGAAAGAATGTGCCGCGACTGATCTGAAATTCGTAGCCGCCAGCCTTATATAGGATCGCATCGGGCACTAGCGTCGGAATTATCGTTCTGCACCATTCGAAGAACCGCGCGGCTACGGGGCGTGAGGACTCGACGACGTGCAGTTGCACCTGATCTTCGTTCGTGAACACCTCGAGCGATGTCAAAAAGCGAGGCCATTCCGGCCGAGTCATCATCGTGTCTACCAGTCGAATCACCTCATTGAGTCGAGGCGATGAAATCTCGCAATGGGTGATCGGTCGAATGGCGTGCGACTGCATGCGCCAAAAACCGACCTGCCCGCTTTCGAAGTGCAACTGGATGCGGTTCCGATATTGCCAAGGGTCGCCGTGAATCACTTTGATCTCGCCCGTGTAGTCGACGTTTCCCAATCGGCGCAGAGTCTCGAGCAAAATCAAGCGTTTCTGGTCTAGCTCCGCAGTGTATTCGATGTGTTGGTAATGGCATCCCCCACAGGATGTAAAGTACTCGCACCGGGGGACAACGCGGCTCTCGGCTGCTTGAAGGATGGTCGGCAGCGCGCCGCGCAATATGCGTCCCTTATCAGCGCGGGCTTGGGTTGAGACGCGTTCACCTGGAATTACAAACGGAACCAGAGCTACTTGCCCATCCACTCTGGCTAAGCCATCGCCGCCGTAAACCAGCTTTTCGACCGCAACTGTAATAGGGAAGGGAACAGAACCCTTACTGGGCACGGGAGTCACACCCCTTACGATAGAAGATCGTCACCCCGCAATGAAAGCACGCGTTCTCTCGGGCGTCCAGCCCACCGGCCAGCTACACATTGGCAATTACCTAGGAGCACTGAAGAGTTGGGCTGAGATCCAATACGACTACGAAAGCATTTTCTGTATCGTTGACCTGCACGCCATCACGGCTTACCAGAAGCCGGAGGAATTAGCAGCCAAAATCCGCGAAACGGCCGCACTGTTTATCGCATCGGGTATCGACCCGCAACACTCGCATATCGTTGTGCAATCCGACCTGCCCGGCCATTCGGAACTGGCTTGGTTGTTGACCTGCGTAACACCCTTGGGCTGGTTGCAACGCATGACGCAGTTCAAAGCCAAAGCCGAAAAGCAGGAGACGATTAGCGACGGGCTGCTGCAATATCCCGTTTTGATGGCTGCCGATATTCTGCTGTATCAGGCCAGCATTGTTCCTGTCGGAGAAGATCAGGCACAGCACCTGGAACTGACCCGGGACATTGCGCAGCGTTTTAACTCGCTTTATGGCGAGCACTTCGTGATGCCTTCGACCCAACTGCCAGCTTTAGGAGCTCGCATTATGGGGCTCGACGACCCGACCCAGAAGATGAGCAAGTCAACTACGGGCGCTAATCACGCTGTGTTCCTGCTTGATGAACCAAAGGTGATCCAGAAAAAAATCTTGCGAGCCACCACGGATTCTGAGCCTGCGGTCGATCCCGAACACATGGGCCCAGGCATTGCAAACCTACTGTCTATGGGACAAGCCTGCGACGGGTCTATTACGGCGGAGTCTGTAGCGGGCCTGCGGTATGGAGATTTTAAGAAACGGATTGCTGAGGCCGTCATAGCGCGATTGAATCCAATCCGCGAGCGTTACCGCGAGATCACCGCCGAACCCGCCTACATCGAAGGAGTTCTGCAGCAAGGCCGTGCAGCGGTCTTGCCTATCACACAGGAGACTGTGGACAGCACAAAAAGGGCGATGGGGCTGTATGTGGCGCGTCGCTAAGTAAGCTTTGCGTTCCTCAAACGTTCTATTGACATTCTATAGGACCTTTGCGATCATTCCTGCAGGCGTTCTATAGGATGGCTTCAACCAATCTTCTGCAAGGCACGTTGGATCTTCTGATCCTTAAGTCCCTGGCGCTCGGCCAAATGCACGGTCTCGGTGTCTCGCGGCGGATCGCGCAAATCACAGGGGACACGTTTGAGGTCAAGCCGGGCTCACTGTTCCCCGCGCTTCACCGTATGGAGGAAGCGGGTTGGCTGGCTGCAACCTGGGGCGAGTCGGAGAACAACAGAAAGGCCAAGTTCTACAAGTTAACCCGATCGGGTCAGCGACAGCTCGACACCGAAGTAACTGAGTGGAACCGCATAGCAGTCGCGATTGCCTCGGCCCTGAAGGCCAGCTGATGTTGCGCTTACACAGCCTGTTTCGAAACTTGTTCCGTCGTACAGAGATGGAGCAGGATCTCGAAGCTGAACTGCGGTCTTACATTGATCTTTTGACAACCGAGAATGAGCAGCGCGGTATGTCACTGGCCGATGCTCGCCGTTCCGCGCTAATTGCACTGGGAGGCTTGACACAAGTGAGAGAACAAACGCGCGATGCGAAAGCTGGAATAATTTTTGAAGCGATCGTGCAAGATCTCCGCTACACATTACGCATGTTCCGCAAGAGTCCTGGATTCTTTTGTGTTGCGTCCGTGACACTTGCGCTTGGCATCGGACTCACCACTGCTCTCTTCAGCCTTGTGGATGCGGTGCTTTTGCGGTCTCTGCCTTATCCGGATGCAAATAGACTTATTTCTCTGGCCGAAGTCAACGACGAAGGATATCCCAGTCACGTCTCCTATCCGGATCTGAAAGACTGGCGTGAACAGAACCATTCGGTTCAGTACATTGCCGGTTATGGTAGCGACGACATTAGTATCAGCGGCGGTAGCTCAGCCATTCGGACCCACGCTGCGCTCGTCACACAGGATTTTTTTCAAGCGTTAGAAACGCTTCCTGCACTAGGACGAGATTTATCGATTGCCGAACACCAGCCCGGTGCTGCTGCATCAGTGATCATCAGCGATTCGCTTTGGCGAAGCATGTTCGGTTCAAGGCCGGACATCCTTGGTCAGAGTCTAAAGTTGTTGGGCGGACTTTCCTTCCGGATCATCGGTGTCATGCCGCCCGGGTTCGACTTCCCCGAGCACAGTACATTGTGGGTCGCGGGCGAGTTGTTCAACGGAGGGTTGGACTCACGCACGGCCCACAATTTCCTGAGTGTCGGCAAGCTTAAGCCGGGTACCCCGGTCTCGGTTGCCCAACAGGATATTGGCGCTATTTCCCGTCGCATCAAAAGTCAGTTTCCGGGAGCCTATCAGGCAAAGGACGCACGGGTAATCTCATTGAGAGACGAAATAGTTGGATCTGTTAAGCTTCCGCTCTTTACCTTATTTGCCGCAGTCGGATTCTTGTTGCTAATTGTGTGCGTGAATGTCGCGAACTTGCTGTTGGCCCGCGCTTCTGCACGCGTTCACGAGTTGAGCATTCGATCGGCTCTGGGTGCTGCGCGCGCCCGGCTATTTCGCCAACTCGTCATCGAGAGTCTTGCTCTGTCCACCGCTGGCGGCCTAATCGGTGTCGCGCTAGCTTGGAGCGGCCTCCGCGTCCTCAAACTATTTGTTCCAGACAACATCCCGCGTATCGACACAGTCGGCCTCGACCTTCACGGCCTGCTATTCGCGGGGCTTACCTCAGTGCTGGTCGGTCTTTTGTTTGGAATCGTGCCAGCGTTCACAGCAACCCGCACCGATGCAAACGAGCGCCTGAAACAGGCCGCGACCCGGCACACGGCAACTCGTAAAAATCGTCAGATCGGCAACATGCTTGTCACGTCGGAGATCGCACTTGCTTTCGTACTGCTTGTTGGGATGGGATTGCTGGCACGCAGCTTCGAACAACTCCGCAGTCAACCGGCAGGTTTTGAACCTGCAAACGTCCTTACTGCTGAACTGTCATTTCCGGTAACGTCACTGAACGGAGACGCCCCAGATAGGCTTGAACACTACAAAGACATTGCCGCACAGATCCGGACAATGCCAGGCGTTCAGGCCGTCGCTTACACCCGCGCACTACCATTAACCAGAAAAACGCCCGACGGCCACTTCTCCATTGAGGGACAAGCCGACCTTCCCGGCCTTCTTTCCGACGCCAACTATGGTGTCGCCAGCCCCGATTATTTCCGGGCTATAGGTGCCCGTCTGTTGGCAGGGCGTTACTTTTCAGAAGACGATGGCCCAAGCAGTATGCCGGTGGTTGTGATCAACTCCGCTCTGGCAAAAGCAGTTTTCCCGCGCGGCGACGCTCTCAATCATCGCCTCTGGTTCGACAGTTTTGATCCGGAGCGAAGCTTTATGAGAATCGTAGGGATCGTGGATGACATTCGCGAGAACGGCTTAAATCAAGCGGCACGAGCGGCCGCGTACGTCTGTTATTCCCAGCACCCACATCAGCTAACCGATACAAACCTGGTAGTGAAAGTGTCCTCAAATCCGATTAACCTTGCACCTTCCATCCGCCGAATCATTCAATCGGTCGATAAAGATGTCGCCGTCAGCTTCGATACTTTGGGCGACCTATATGGCCGGTCGATCTCGCACGAACGTTTTGAAGCCCAAATGTTGGGCCTTTTTGCCATAATTGCCGTCCTGCTGGCCGGGATCGGCATATATGGTGTCCTCTCATACTTTGTGCAGCAGACAAGGTCCGAGATCGGCATCCGTTTAGCGTTGGGCGCGGAAGCAAGCAACATCCTGGCTGCTGTGTTGTTGCGAGGCGTACGCTCGGCCCTGCTTGGCGCACTGATTGGCCTGCCAATCATACTCGCCATTTCGCGGATGCTTTCCTCGGCGCTGTATGAGGTCAGCAGCTTTGACCCGATCACCTATAGCGGTGCTGCTTTTTTCTTACTTGCGATCGTGTTGTTAGCCAGCTATTTGCCGGCCCGGCGTGCAATGCGAATTGAACCGGTTGTCGCGCTCAGGTACGAATGAGTGGCCGCAGCTTCAAAGTATCTCCCGATAGATCTCTTCCAGCGTGATCTCAGAATCTTGCAGAAAGAGACTGGACTGCCTTTGGTTGTACTGCAAGATCATCCAGGTATGTTCATCCTGCCTTAAGAAGTGCTCAACAAACACGCGGTCCTGAGAGATGAGAAGAATGTTTTGGATGGACGGAACGCTGCGGTAGTGAAAGACCTTTGTCTCTTTGTCATAGCGCTCAGTGGATGGCGAAAGAACTTCTACAATCACTGTCGGGTTTACCAGGATGAGGTGGCTGGCGTCGCAGAACTGAGAATCCCCGCACACGGCCATGCAATCTGGATACACGCACTGGTTGGCTTGTTGAATGTAGAGCTTCAGGTTGCTATCGAAAATCTGACAGCCCGGCAAGCGGCGATCTAAGACAGCATTCATGCGAGAAGACAGACGAGAATGCGTACCTGTACCTCCGGCCATCGCGTAGATCTCTCCCGCGTGAAACTCGCTTTTGTAGTTAGCCTTCTTCTCCAGTTCGAGATACTCTTCGAGCGAGTAGAGGTGTTGCAGTGAACTGGCCATCTAGAACTTCTATTGTGACCTAAGAAAGCTGCACTGGTGGACTCGATGTTTGCATGACGCTCGAACCCTTCCGCCCCTCGGACCGCTATCATGGAGAGTTGAGCACGCAGGCTGCGGCAATCCCGCTTTCCGAGCGCAACAGGCGCATCCGCTCTTGGACTCTCTTTGCCCTTACCAACCTGATTTCTGTCATCTGCTTGGCATGGGTTCTCTCCGGGGCTGGCCTTGAAAATATCTGGGGCGAAGTCCGGGACATGTACTGGCAATGGGTGCTGTTTGCCGTTTGCTCAGACTGTCTCGTTTATCTGCTTCACGCTTGGCGCTGGAAGCTTCTTCTTCATCCAGTCGAGCGCGTCCCGTTCATCAACTGTGTTCGGGCCATTTACATTGGGCTGTTCGCCAATGAAGTTCTTCCGCTCCGCGCCGGCGAACTGATCCGCTGCTTCCTTCTGTCCCGCTCGTCTACAGTGCCCATTTCCGTTACTTTCGCCTCCGCGCTGATCGAACGTATCTTTGACGGTATCTGGCTGATGAGCTGCTTCTTCGTAACCCTGCACATGGGTAAGTTGCCGGGAGTTCTCGTCAAGGGCGGCTATATTCTGGGCATCATCATCTTCATCTGCGGTGCGCTGATCGGCTTCGCGATGTATGCCCGGCAGCAGGCGCTCGACGTATTCCTGGGCATCACTTGGCCTGCCTGGTTCAATACGCTAATCGAGGATCTGCATCTGATCGGGCATTCGCGTTATCTGTACGCGTCATTCCTGGCCAGCGGTGCTTATATGCTCGCCCAGATCGTGCCGATTTACGCCTTGGTCCAGGCTTATGACTTGCCGGTACCCTGGACAGCATCGTTCACGATGATGGTGCTTCTTCGGTTAAGTGCGGTGGTCCCGCAGGCTCCGGGGAATTTAGGTTCCTTCCAATGGGTTACTGCTCGAACTCTCATCATGTTTGGGGTGGCGACCGGCTACGCTAAACGCTTCTCGCTCATTTTGTGGGCCGTCGTGACGCTCCCGCTGATCGTCATTGGATTTATTGCCTTAGCCGTGACCGGCATTAAGATGAGCCAGCTCCATCGCGAGGCGACCGCAGCCGCCAGCAGTCGTCCAAAGTGCGTAATTAGTACGCCTTCGAACTAGCGCATTCACGATATAATTCCGTACAGATCCTCAGTCTGGAAGGCATTCCGTTGTGTTCGCGCTAGCTCTCGTATTCTTGCTTGCAAAGGCGTCCGCCCCGCCGGCGTCGCCAGTCGCTGATCCGCAAGCCGAGGGTCTGGCCGCTCTCGACCACAACGATTTCGACCGCGCTCGGCAGATTTTTTCGAAGCTTGCGGCTGCAGATCCAAAGGACTATTATCTTCAGTTCAACCTGGCGCTAGCGGAAACGGGCCTTCTCCGGGATGCTGAGGCCATCACACATCTGAATCAGGCACTCGCCTTGAAGCCTGGCCTCTACGAAGCCCAGCTCAATCTCGGAATGCTTCACCTGCGAGACAATCAGCCTTCGGAGGCTGTACCGTTCCTGCAAGCGGCCGCGAAGCAGAAACCCGATCAGATCAACGTTCGTCGCGTTCTTGCGCAGGCGTACCAGCAATCGGGAAAGTTCGACGAAGCAGCGGGCCTTTGGCGGCAACTGGCGAAGGATCAACCACAATCAGCTGCACCGCTGGTACAACTTGGCGAGTGTCTCGTGAAAGCAGGCAAAGTCGAAGAAGCCGTACCGGTGTTCGAGCAAGCTGCACAACGCGATCCCAACGCGCGCAGGTATCTGGTCGCTCTTGTGCCCGACCTGATACGTTCTCAGCACGGGGACCGAGCCATCCAGATCCTGAAGCAGTTGCCAGACAGTGCCGATGCACACGCTGAACTGGGACGCCTGTACCTGGAGGCAAATCGCACCTCCGACGCCGTTCCTGAGTTCGAGGCAGCCGACCATCTTGCGCCCACTTCGCAGAATGCCCAGGCTCTGGCGACGGCTTACCTCCGGAACAATCAGCCCCAGCTTGCTCAGCCTCTCCTTGAGAAAGCGCTGGTTGAGAACCCTCGCGATTTCGATTTGCAGATGGTTGTCGGCCGCCTCTATCGAGATCAGCATCAATATGTGAAGGCCGCAGATTACTTCTACAAGGCCGCGCAGTTGCGCTCCGAATCCGTCGAAGCCTGGAACGAAGTGGCTACCTCTACCGTACTGTCTGAGCAGTACCCGCAGGCCCTTGCGGCACTCGATCAGGTACGCTCACTTCATGCGGAAAAGCCGGGCAATTTCTATCTGCGCGCAATTGTGTTAGATAAGATCCATCAGGCTAAACCAGCGCTGGCCAGTTATCAGCAGTTTTTAGCGACCAGCGAAGGGAAAAATCCTGACGAGGAATTCAAGGCTCGGCAGAGGGTTCGAATCCTAACAAAGGAGGTAAATCGATGACAAAGCTGTTAGCTGAACGTGTGTGGCATACCGGGAAGCCGGCCCGCTTCCGAGCGCTTTCCGTGTCGTTCTGCCTCCTGCTGTTGACGGGTTCGGTTTCTTCCAGGGCCGCTGACCAGCCGCTGACGAACCAGACCCTCGAGGATCGCGATCCGGGACGCCGTACTGATCGTCTGCTCGCCTCGGCGGAAGCCGCCTTCGACAACGCGCGGGTTTTTTACGGCAAGGGTGAGATTCAGAACGGCGACGCTCAACTGGAAGAGATGTTAAACGTGCTGCGCGGGTGTGCCGATTCACTCGATGCCATGCGGAAAAGTAAGTTCTACAAGAAGGCTGAACTCCGCGTCGCAAGTCTGCAGCGCAGGATGCAAGGCCTGGTCGAGGACGTCGGCGTTGAAGATCGTGGCTGGGCCGAGTACACGCAGCGCAAGTTGGAAGAGGTACACGAGCAACTGCTCAGCGGGGTGATGCGCAAGTGACGCGTTCGGGGGCTGCCAGTCTAGCCATCATCAGCGCGCTAGCGTTCGGGCGAACTGCATTCGCTCAGGACCGAGACTTTCTCACGCCAAATGAAGTCGATCAGATTCGTGAGGCGCAGGATGTTACTGATCGTTTAAAGCTTTACGTCCATTTTGCTCGGCAGCGGCTCGATCTCGTTCAGCAGGCTCTATCGAAGGACAAAGCCGGCCGTAGCCTCGCCGTTCATAATGCGCTAGAGGATTACACCCGCATGATCGAGGCCATGGACTCGGTTGCTGATGACGCCATCCGCCGCAAGGTCGCGGTCGAGAAAGGTCTGGTCTTGGTCGCTTCTGCAGAACAGGATTTGCTGAAGCAACTGGACAAGGTTCAGTCGGCCGAGCCCAAAGATCTCGAAAGATACAAATTTGTTCTTCAGCAGGCCATCGACACTACGACAGACAGTCGAGAGCTCACTTTAGAGGACACGGCAAAACGGTCAGCTGATCTGGCTGCCACCGATGCGAAAGAACAGAAAGACCGCGAGTCGATGATGTCCGACAAGGAACGCAAAGAGCGGACCAAGAGCGCGGCTACTGCTAAAGCGGATGGCGAACAGAAGAAATCACCGTCGCTCTACAAGCCTGGCGAGAAACCGCCCGATCAGCCTCAGTGAGGTGGGATCAGATAGCCGGGAATGGTGAGGTTCGATCCTTCTACCGTGCGTTCGAATGCGGCCAGCCTGCGTCGTGGAATTACGGCGAAACTAACGTTGTCAGGAGTTTCCGAAAGGCTGACGAGTGAGAATGCGGTCAGGGGTGTCAGTCCCCAGGGAATTCCGTGCTCAGCTGCGATCTGAATTGGAAATGGACTGTGATCAATCTCTTTCACATCCGTCTCTACGGACGGCTGCAAGCCTGCTCCGCAGGCAAACTGAACCACGTAGTTGATGCGAGATGTTCGACAAAGTACGCCATTCGGTCCGATGAACGACTGACCATTGACCGATTCCGTTTTTTCAATTAGATCGGTCACGATCTGAAAGTAGAGATTTGTGGACAAGCGGATTGATTTGCCCCGCAGAGCTTCGACGTCCAAAGTTCGAACCTGTACATTCTGTGTATAGTGACCGCCATTTCGTTCAATATGAGCCGCTTCAAACTGTTCAGGCCACGGCCAAGCTTTACCGTCGATGTAGATGCTTGTCATCCCGCTTCCACGTAAGAGGCTGTTAGGCGGCAGTCCGTCCACTCTCAGCGGAATGGGAATTGAAACTGTTCCGGCGGAAGAACTTCCGGAGCTTCCGGTCATTGTTGGTGTCCGATCGTATTCAATTCGCACAGCCGGTTCAGCGGCAGCCTTTTCTTGATCATTGGTTGCCTCCGGTAGCCCAGACGATACAGTCAGGGCAATCAATGCCGGAAGATATACCAGGGCAACAGCAAATGCGGCAATCCTGGCCGCTCGTGTTCGGCGTTGAGTATACTGCCACGCGATGACTGAAAAGATAAGCAACGCACTTGCATAAAACACAAACTTTGCGAACTCGATGCCCACTAAATTGAATGAGCTGCCCCCACGGACACCCATTCCGAAGGCATTTTCAGCAATGAGTCCCAACAAGACAGCAAACCACGCCATCAGAAACTGTAAAGGGCCAGTAGTCAGAGCAGCAGCCGCAAACGAGGGAAGTACAAAGATCAAGGTGATGTGCAGTTGGCGAATTAAGAGCTGCGATGCTACGCCGATCACCGAAAATCCATTCGCTCCCAGAAGACAACAATCTGACAAAAGTAAGGGGAAGTTGACGAAAACCAGAACGAATAGAACCTTAGACGCGATTAAGCTCGTCCGTCGATAGGGCCGTGTAAGCCAGAATTGTCGGTCACCCGGTAAGGTCTCCTGATACACAACTAGTGCCACTAGGAAGTAGAGAATCAAAGGCAGCGTAATAGCGATAAGGGCATTGCTCGACTTAATGCTGCTACTGTTCTCAAAATCGAACGGACTCACTCGAAAGGCCAAGTAAGCGTGGGCCACGATCAACAGCTGCGAAATCAGAACTTGCGGCCAGAGGTGCCGGACATCTTTGCTGAATATATGGATCGCCTGTCTCATCGCACGCCTGCTTTCAAGCCGCAGCTTTGGTATCGGCTCTTGCTAAAGCAACAAAGATTTCCCGCAAAGACATTGGCTCAACTGAGTACCGCATCGCCGCTGGAAACAACTCGGCAAGCTGAGAACGCGTCCGATCTGGATTGAACCGGCTTTCGATGAAGCGAACGACCGCTGGGGACGCCTTATAGTGCAGCCAATGGTCCGGCCACTTCGGCGGTAGAACGGGGCTGGCTTCAAAGGTCACCTCCACTTCACGAAACCGCGCCGCAAGTGAGGTTGTCTCTTCCGAAAACTGCAGTCTGCCTCCGTTCAGGAAACCAATGTGACTGGCGAAGCTCTCAATTTCGCTCAAGTCATGTGATGACACCAGGATGGTTGTCTCGGCAGCACGTTCCAGCAAGCCCGCGATAAATTCGTCGCGCACCAGCGGATCGAGCCCGCTGAAAGGTTCGTCAAGCAAGATGACTTGAGGATGATAGGCAAGAGACGATGCCAGCGCCGCCTTCATTTTTATGCCTCGTGAAAGCTGATTCAAGCGGCGTTTCGGTGGTAGCTCAAAATCTTCCAGAAGCGACTTAGCCAGCCCGTCATCCCATTGCGAATAGAACGGCTTGAGATACGCAAGATAGCATTCGACCGTCATCCACTCCGGCATTTCCTGGTTCTCTGAAACGTAGCCAATGCGTTCGAAGTCCGCCGCGGTCAAAGCTTGCGTGTTTGTGTCGAGCACCGCAGCCCAGCCCGAAGTAGGCCGCAACAGATTTACTAGGATCTTGATCAGCGTGGTCTTGCCCGCACCGTTCGGGCCAGTCAGCGCGTAGATACTTCCTTCCTGTACTTCGAGGTTGAAGTCGAACAGAGCTGATGTTCCGCGAAAATTCTTCGACAAGCCTTCACAACGTATCGGCACCTTCATCCGCCTTCTCCTCGGGCATCCTGAGCCGGCATAAGCCGTCGCCAATGCCGAGCAAGTGCTTCCAGCACATCGTCCAGCTCCATACCTAGCTTCTTCGCCTCCACGACCAACTCCTCCAGCTCACCCTTCAACAGGCGCGAACGATCGGCGGCGCTCGACGGACCTAGAACGGCCACAACCGTGCCAACGCCTACGCGGACTTCGAGAATGCCTTCGTTCACCAGCTGAGCAACCACCTTATGTGCCGTGTTCGGGTTGATCTTAAACTCTTTACTCAAGGCCCGCACAGATGGAAACGGATCGCCCGGGCGCATATTCCCCGAGATAATGGCCCGCTTCGCCGCGTACACAACCTGCTCATAAAGTGAGATACCAGACCGAAACGTTACCCGGAAAGGGATCACGTGTGTATTATGCAGGATAGTACACGCTCGTGCAAGCAAATTCAGCGCCTAGGCCGCGGGCTAAACTCGCCCCAAAGTTTCAACGGCTAGGGCACCCGGGACGTCGGTGTCAATGATCCTTCGAAAGCACAGTGCTGAATTCATCCTTTCGTAACAGATTTGACGACGACAGGATGACCCAAAATGGCACGATAGAGGAGACCGATCTTCGCCGATGACCAGCACCTTCGCCGCATCAAAGGTTGACGGCGATCGACGGAATACACTAAAGCCCTCGCATGCCCACTGCCTTCTGGGGAAAGTCTCCAGTCTTTTCCTCTTCAACGGATATTCAGCGGCCCGCTCTGGGACTTGCGGACTTAGCCGTCGGCTTGGGAACGCTTGCTCTCCTTTACCTGGTTGCCCGTGTCGGGGCACAATCATTCGTCCAATTCAGTCCGCCCGACATCATTCCGACCATCAATCTCGACCCGCGAAATCTGCCGGCTTACGCAGCGCGTTCCACCCTTCGCATGTTTGTCGCGCTCGTGCTATCAACACTATTCACATTCGCTTACGGGTATGCCGCCGCCCGCAGCAAGAAGGCCGAACGGGTTCTTGTTCCGCTGCTCGACATTCTGCAATCCATTCCGGTCCTAGGATTTCTCTCCGTCACAGTTACTGCCTTCATGCGTTGTTTCGCGGCAGTCTCCTCGGCTTAGAAGCGGCTTCCATCTTCGCGATCTTTACCGGCCAAGCCTGGAACATGACGTTCTCGTTCTACCATTCGCTCCGTTCCGTGCCGCATGAACTCGATGAGATGGCTACCCTCTACCGGCTCTCGAAATGGGAGCGCTTCACTCGTATTGAGTTGCCCGTCTCCGCAATCGGCCTTGTCTGGAACGGAATGATGAGTTTCGGCGGCGGCTGGTTCTTCCTCGCTGCCAGCGAGGCAATCAGTGTTCTAAATCGTCAATACACGCTGCCTGGTATCGGCTCTTATGTCGCGGCTGCGATCACGGCCAAAGATCTGCATGCGATCGGTTGGGCCATCGTCACCATGGTTGCCTTGGTTCTGATCATTGACCAACTCTTTTGGAAACCGCTCGTCACCTTGGCGGACCGCTACAAAGTGGAGCTTAGTGCGGGGGAAGAACGACGTTTCTGGGTAGTCGATCTATGGCGATCCGCGTCGTTGCCGCGTTATGTGGAAAGGCTCGCTTCGCCGCTACTTCGCGGCATCGATCGGGCCCTCACCAATGCGACCGCGGTTCCGCCTTACGTAGCCAGCAAAGCTCCGTCGCGCGCAGGCAATTTCTTCTATAACGTTGTCCTAATCGCGGTTATTTTGGTCTTGATTACGGTGACAATCCGCTTCATTCTGTCTACCGTCGGGCTCGGCGAAGTAGGCCACGCAGCTCTCCTTGGACTTGCGACCGCCGCTCGTGTCGTTGCACTTCTTGTCTTCAGCACCGTCGTTTGGACGCCCATCGGGGTAGCCATCGGCTTCAGTCCCAAACTCGCCCGCATCACTCAACCGCTGGTTCAAATTCTTGCTTCCTTCCCCGCGAATTTCCTATTCCCTTTCGCCACCTTGGGCTTTATCAAGCTCGGGCTCAGCCTCAACTGGGGAAGCATGTTGCTGATGGCTTTGGGAGCCCAATGGTATCTCTTGTTCAACGTCATTGGTGGCGCACAGGGGATCCCGAACGACCTTCGTGAAATGGCCGCAAGCATTGGACTCAAGCGAGTCCAGAAATTGAAGGCGCTGATTGGTCCTGGCATCTTTGGTTCTTGGGTAACGGGCGCAGTCACGGCATCGGGCGGGGCGTGGAACGCAAGCATCGTCTCGGAACTCGTCTCCTGGGGCAATACGACTCTGAAGGCCAATGGCCTCGGCGCATATATCTCGGAGGCCACTGCGAAAGGCGACTGGCCACGGATCGTACTCGGGGTTGCCCTGATGAGCGTCTTTGTTGTCGGTCTAAACCGCGTTCTCTGGAGACCTCTGTATGATCTCGCCGAGAGCAAGTACCAGCTCGGCTAACCCGAAATCTTAATGCAAAATGAAACTGCTCTTCTTGCGGCCGAGCATGTCGTCAAAAGCTTTCCCTTGCCGGCTGGCGGCGAACAGACTGTTCTCGAGGGCGTCACCCTCGTCGTTGTACAAGGCGAAGTCGTAGCATTACTCGGCCGTAGCGGATCCGGCAAGAGCACACTTCTTCGCATTCTCGCCGGACTGATTCAGCCAACATCCGGTAAGGTGTTTGTAAACGGAGCTCTCCTCCAAGGTCCGAATCCCGGCGTCGCGATGGTCTTTCAGAGCTTCGCCTTGTTGCCGTGGCTCACGGTGCAGGAGAACGCCGAGCTCGGTCTTTTTGCGCGCGGTGTCTCGAAACAGGTCTGTGAAACTGAAGCTCTCCACGCCCTCAGCATGGTTGGTCTAGAGGGCTTCGAAGGTGCTTATCCGAAGGAACTCTCAGGCGGCATGCGCCAGCGTGTGGGGTTCGCGCGGGCATTCGTGATGAAGCCCGAAGTTCTGATGATGGACGAACCTTTTAGCGCTCTCGACGTCCTTACGGCCGAGAACCTTCGCGGTGAAATTAGCGATCTTTGGGAGCGCGGCGCTTTTCCAGCCAAAAGCATTATCGTCGTGACTCACAACATTGAGGAAGCTGTCCTGCTGGCCGACCGTATTGTGGTTCTCGGCGCAAATCCGGGTTGTATTCGGGGCGAAGTCAAGGTCGAAATTCCTCGCCCGCGGGACAAGAAGGGGCCACGTTTCAGTGCCCTGGTGGACTACATCTATACCGTGATGACCAACCCGCAGGTTCCGGTCGGAGAGCTTCCATCAGCCAAGCAGCTCGATCGATTTCCCATGCTCCCGCACGCCCGCGTCGGTGGCATCAGTGGTCTTCTCGAAATCATCAACGATCGCGGCGGCAGGGAAGATCTGCCGACCCTCGCACAAAGTTTGCGGCTCGAAGTCGACGACCTTTTGCCAGCCATTGACGCATCGGGCATGTTAGGATTCGCCCATGTCGAGGACGGCGATGTCGTCATCACCGACGCCGGCAGAGAATTCGCGACCGCAGACGTCCATAGAAGCCACGAGATTTTTAAAGAACAACTGTTGAGGCACGTCCCATTTGCCTCAACTGTGTCGCAGACCATCAGTCAGAAACGTGACGGTCGTGTTGGGAAGGAGTTTCTGCTCGACATTCTGGACGAGCATTTCTCTGAAGCTGAAGCCGAACGTCAGTTTCAAACTCTCGTCGACTGGGGTCGCTACGCCCAGCTTTTTGAGTACCACGCCGATGAAGAACGGCTTTACCAGGTCGAACCCGAAGAGCCGCAGCAGCCAGGAGTTCCTGCCAATAAGTCGTAGAATCAAGAGAGAGGCGCGCTTTTTTGGGTCATCATCACCATCATCACGGCACCGGTTGGGTTCTTCGCTTTTCCTTAGTCGCCACACTCGCCTTCGTTATTCTTGAAATTGTCTTCGGGCTGAAAGCGCACAGCCTGTCGCTGCTGTCGGATGCCGGACACAACTTCACCGATGCCCTGGCGCTTCTGCTTGCCGCGATCGGCCTCTATCTCCAGACCAAACCCGCCGACCAGTCCCGCACTTACGGTTACCAACGCGCCGGTGTTCTTGCCGCTTTCGTCAATGCCCTTACGTTGGTCGGCATTTCGCTTTTCATTTTCTGGGAAGCTGCCCAGCGCATGCTCCATCCTGAGCCGGTCAATGAAACGGTCATGATCTGGGTCGCGGCTGCCGCCCTGGTCCTGAACGGCGGAATCATGCTGGCCCTTCATCGCGGTAACAGTGCAGATCTCAATGTGCGTGCGGCGTTTATTCACATGCTCGGTGATGCACTAGGAGCCGTCGCCATCATCATCGGCGCTGTCGCCATCCGTTATACAGGTTGGGTTTATATCGATCCTGTGCTCTCCATTGCCCTTGGCATTCTCATCATCTATACGGCCGTCGACATCGTGCGCGAATCCCTTAACATTCTTCTTGAGGGTCTGCCCCGCGGTATCGAGTTAGGCAAAGTGACCGCTGCTCTATCCACGATTGATGGTGTTCTGGATATCCATGATCTCCATATCTGGAGCCTTGGTTCAGAACACCATGCTCTTAGTTCTCACGTACTGATTGAAGACATGCCGCCTTCGGCCAGCGACGGCATCTTGCGGCGCATCAACGATGTGCTCACTACGTTCGGTATTCGCCACACGACTATCCAGTTTGAACACGCGCCCTGTGTGCTAGCAGGCAGTAGCTGCTCGGCTGTTGTCGTCGAACACGCGCATGATGGCCATAGTCACGGCGGGCATACTCATTCGCACAGTCACTGAAGCTTGTTACGTCGCGAGCATCGCAAGTACGTCCTGCTTGAACTTTTCTGCAAGCCCGTTGTCTGGGGTCACGACCAAGACAGTATCGTCGCCAGCAATTGTTCCAACCACTTCCAACAACTCCGATTGATCGACTGCCACGGCTAGTGCATTCGCATGTCCTGGCGATGTCTTCAAAACGACAATGTTTTGGGCCACTCGAATGTCCTGCAAGTATTCATTAGCGACGCCGGCCAGATCCGGATCGCCACGTTCCGCCGGCAATTGCCGATACCCGTCAGCCGCCTTCACCAAACCAAGATCTCGGATATCTCTCGACAATGTGACTTGAGTCGCCTGTATGCCAAGCTGCATTAACTCGCGGGCGAGTTCGTCCTGCGTATAGATCTCCTTATCTCGGATAATCTGCAGAATCTGCCCTTGTCGAAAGCTCTTATTCATTCTTCACGAGAGGTAAGTTTTGAAGATCGCTAGCCGCTGCCCAGCGGTTTCCAGCGCCTCGGCCACGTGTTTCGGACCGGTCCCGCCACTAAGTTCCCGACTGGCCATACCCTCCGCTGCACGTAGCAGCCGAGCCATCTCCGGCTTAAACTCCGGCGCGAATGCAGTCAGCGTCTCTGCCGTCCAATCTGCGGGCTTCTTACCAGCCTTGGTACTTTCAAGGACTAGCTGACCTACGATCTGATGAGCTCGATGGAAAGGTACTCCCGATCTGGCTAACTCCTCCGCCAAGTCGGTCGCCACAAGCCAACTTTCTTCCGCCGCTTCTGCCGGTTTCGACGCATTGAGTCGCACACTCTCCGCGACAGCCGCCGCCATGGCAAGTGATCCCGACGTCTGTTGAAAAGCATCGAACAGTGGTTCTTTGTCCTCCTGCATGTCGCGATTGTAGGTCATCGGCAAACCTTTCATCGTGACAAACAAGGCCGTTAGAGCGCCAAATACCCGCCCTGATTTCCCGCGAATCAACTCGAGTGAATCCGGATTCTTCTTCTGCGGCATCAGGCTCGACCCGCTGGTGACTCCATCTCCCAAAGTCATCCAGCCGAACTCTTCGCTCGAGTACAGAATCCAATCTTCCGCTAGTCGGCTCAGGTGCAACATAATCATGCTGCAGCTATACAGAAAGTCGAGCGCAAAATCCCGATCGCCCGAAACGTCCATGCTGTTTCGGGTGATTGCCGGAAAGTCCAGACTCTCGGCGATGGCCAGACGATCGAAAGGAAAGCCGCTTCCAGCCAGCGCACCCGACCCCAGCGGCATCACATTTACCCGTTCACGCGCCTGGCACAATCGTTCAAAGTCACGCGCGAACATTTCGAAATACGCCAGCAGATAATGCGGCCAAAGCACCGGTTGCGCTCGACGCAAGTGAGTATAGCCGGGAATCAACGCATCCGGATAACGACCTGCCAAGGACAACATCTCTCGTAGAAATTTCGTCAACTGCTCGATCAAAGTGTCAATCGACACACGCAGGTAGATTCGCACATCCAGCGATACCTGTTCGTTCCGGCTTCTGCCGGTGTGAATCTTGGCCGCGAGATCGCCCACCTTCTCACCTAGCTTGCGGATCACGAACGTATGTACGTCCTCGTCCGTCGCCGAATCGAAGTAGTGCGGATTGCGTGCTTCTTCACCAATTTCGGTGAAGGCCCGTAACAGTTCGTCACACTCTTTGGGCTCTAAGATGCCCTCGCGCGTGAGGGCCTGGGCGAAAGCCTTCGACCCTTCCACGTCCGCAAAGATCAGCTTGCGATCAAAGTGTAGCGAACCCGAGAAGGCCTCGAAAGTTGCTGACGGTCCTGTCTCAAACCTGCCACCCCAAAGTTTCATCGCCTAAGCCTTGCTCGCCCCGAGAGATGCTCTTACCTTGATCGGCAAGCCAACCAAATTGATGAAACCCAGCGCATCTTTCTGGTCGTAACTGGCGCCCATGGTGAAGCTCGCAATATCCAAGCTGTATAGCGAATTCTTGCTTGTCCGGCTGACCGGATCGATGTTGCCCTTGTACAGTCGAAGCGTTACTTCACCCGTCACAGGCTCGGCCACTTTCGCTAAGAAGGCGTCTAGCGCCTCCCGCAGAGGCGTAAACCAGAGCCCGTTGTAGACCATTTCGGCGTAATCCAGCGCCAATTTCTGCTTGTAATGCAGAGTCGTTCGGTCCAGCGTCAAGGCTTCGAGCTCGCGCACCGCGGCCATCAAAATCGTGCCACCAGGAGTCTCATAACAACCTCGGCTCTTCATCCCCACAAACCGGTTTTCGACGAGATCGATGCGCCCGACTCCGTGCTCGCCGCCCATTGTGTTGAGTTCCTCGAGCAGCGCCACCGCACTCGATGCCGCTTTGCCATTAAGAGAAACCGGCACGCCCGCTTCGAAGCCGACCGTCACCTCTGTCGGCGTATTCGGTGCTTCGGCTGGACTCTTGCTCAACATCCAAATGTGGTCCGGAGCCGCATTGCCAGGATCTTCCAGCTCGCCACCCTCATGCGAGATGTGCCAGATGTTGCGATCGCGGCTGTAGATCTTGGTTGTCGACTGTGCAATCGGAACGTTGTGTTTCTGCGCATACTCGATGGCATCCTCACGCGAAATAATGTCCCATTCGCGCCACGGAGCAATCACCGGCAAATGCGGCGCAATCGCCTTGTAAGTCAATTCGAATCGCACCTGATCGTTGCCCTTGCCCGTGCAGCCATGAGCCAGCGCGTCGCAACCAGTTTTCAGTGCCACCTCGGCCTGACGCTGGGCCAACAGCGGCCTTGCGATGGAAGTGCCGAGCAGATATTTGTGCTCATATACACCGCCTGATCGCACCAGCTTCCACAGATAATCGCGAACAAACTCCTCGCGCATATCTTCGACATAAACTTCCGCCGCGCCTGTCTTCAGCGCCTTCTCGCGCAACCCGTCCAGCTCTTCGCCGCCCTGTCCAATGTCACCGCAAACCGCCACCACATCACATCCATAGTTCTCTTTCAACCACGGAATGATGATTGATGTATCTAAGCCACCCGAATAGGCAAGCGCTACCCTTTTTGCTATCACTTTATTCATCTTGAAATCGAACGCACCTCTGCTGCTTGAGCCGATGCTCAAATGATCAAAATTGAAAGTCGGTCTAGAGCTACTGAAGCACCATCAGCAGCAACGCCTTTTGCGCGTGCAGCCGATTTTCGGCTTGAACGAACGCGACGGACTGTTCCGATTCAACAACGCCGTCGGTCACTTCTAAGCCTCGTTTAGCTGGCAAGCAGTGCATAAAAATTGCATCTGTCCGAGCCTCGGCAAGCAACGTCTCATCCACTTGATAAGGAGCAAACAGTTTCCGTCGCTCGTCAGCTTCGGATTCTTGACCCATGCTCGCCCAAACATCCGTGTAGACCGCGTTCGCCGCCGCAACCGCGTTATGCGGATCATTCAGGATCTCAATCTCTGCGCCGGTCACTGCAGCAAACTGCCTGGCCTTCGTCACGATCTCTACGTTGGGCTCGTATCCAGCCGGGGTTGCTATCGAGAAGTTCACGCCAAGTCGTGAACAGCTCAACATAAGCGAATGCGCCACGTTGTTCCCGTCGCCGACATAGGCCAGTTTCAGCCCGCGCAACCGGCCAAAGCGTTCCTTTAGCGTGAACATATCGGCAAACGCCTGGCACGGGTGATACAAGTCTGTCAGGGCATTAATTACAGGTAATCCAGACCATTCCGCCAGTCCATCTACAGTTTCTTGCAGAAAAGTGCGAGCAACAATCAGATCCGTCCAACCCGCTAGATTCCGAGCGACGTCCTTCAGAGGTTCACGATCCGCGATCGGCCCAGTCTGGGTTACACAATCGCCGCCCAGTTGCTTAATCGCCAACTCGAATGTCATGCGGGTGCGTAATGACGGCTTTTCAAACAGGAGAGCCGCATAACGACCCTTCAGAGCCTGCGCGAACCGTGGACGTGACTGCTTCACTTGCTGCGTCAGACCCAGCAAGGCTTCAAGACCCTCTGGCGAAAGATCCAGATCATGCCTGAGCGTCGAGACTCCAACCTGGGAAGTAGACTTGAACAATGTCGCGGTCACGGCGCTGCCCTCCTGCTGAATGTTTATTCAGTACATTGAATAATTACACATTTTGCTGTGTCATTGCAATCCTCGTTTGTTCAATTCCGGCACGCGGCCAGGCAATCGATCCGAGAGGGCCCATCCGAGCCTACGGCGACCGTATTCAGGTGACAGAAGAGGGCGTGTCGCTGAAGGCTCAGGAGGGACTTTGGAACACTCCGGCCGGAGCGTCTCGCGAGCCCCTTTGGAATCCGAATTGGATCACTTCTCCCAACCCCCACCACTCGCATCCCCTCGCGATCCGGTTGCGCAAGGAAGTGTCGTTGCCGGTAGGCGCGCATGTGCAAAAAGCCATCGCGCTTGTGACTGCCGATCGCTTCTATCGGCTCTGGGTGAATGGAGTTCTCGTGTCCCGCGGACCCGATGATGCAGGCAACGATTACAGCCCGCCCGAACGTTGGTCGCGCCAGTGGCTCGCGAATCGGCTCGATCTTGGGTCATTTCTGCATCCCGGCGTGAATGTCATCGCTGCGGAGGTGTTCCGGGTTCACCGAAACTTCACTCTCGGTACCACTGGCTTCGCTTTCAAAATGACCGTTGAGGCCGACGCGCCATCTCATTCAGTGCTGGTCGAAAGTGGCTCCGACTGGCAGGTCGAGGACGTGACGGCCTACAGCCAAGCAGCGCTCGCCGAAGGGCATTCAGCTACCGAGCCCAATCCGATCGCCTTCCGTTATGACGCCCCCAAGGATGAACCAGGCTGGCGAGATAAGGATTTTTCGGCTCGCCAACGCGAAAGTCCTGGGGCCTGGTCTCCTGCCAAAATGATCCCTTCTATCTGGGGTCCGATTGTCGTCAGCACGCTTCCACTCATGATGGAGGCAATTTGGCCTATCGCGCAGGTCAGTGTCAGCCAGGGTCGCGCAGCTTCCCAGCCGCCATCCCCCAAAGCTGCCCAACAGAGGTGGCCGCTGTTCCTTAACAGCGACGGCAACCTGGTGGTCGAGTACGATCGAGTCCTCAGCGGATACATATCCTTGGCCGTCAAAGGAATTCCGGGCACAATCATTACGGTTTGGCCAAGAGAGTTGAGGACCGACGCCCCTGGCCGGAGGCCGCTGCAAGTTGTGCTAGGCGAAGGTGTGACCCGATTCGAGTCACCAGATCTCGAGAGCTTCTCGAGTCTACATATCGATGTTTCCAACGCAGGCGGGCCGGTCGAGTTTCGTGACATTCGTGCCACCTTCGTTTCGCAGCCGGTTGTGTACCGCGGAAGCTTCACGTCCAGTGACGAGGCGCTAAATAGGCTTTGGAAGGCGTCCCGATGGCAGACGCAGATGTGTCTTCAAAATAGATTCATGGATTCGCCTGATCACCAGGAGCCCATCGGCGATCCGGGCGATTATCTGATTGAGGCAAAGGTGTCTGATTACGCGTTTGGCCCGATAGCACTGACTCTGCAATTTCTGCGTGAGTTCGCGGGCATTCTCGATCATTGGATGGCCAATCATCCAGAGGGCTCGCCCAACTTTCATACCAGCTACTCGCTGCTCTGGCTGCAGACTCTGATCGAATACTACGACGAGACAGGCGACGCTGGCCTGTTGCGCGACCTTGCACCTACCGCCCACTTACTACTGGCGCGATTTGCACAATGGATTGGACCAAATGGCATCTTGTCCGAGGCCCCCAATTATCTTTTCATGGATTGGGTCACCATTGGTAGTTTCGCAACTCATCATCCACCGGCTGTGATCGGACAAGGCTATCTTACGGCCTTCTACTACAAAGCTCTTACGGATGGTTCACGAATCGCGCAACTAACCGGCGATACCAAGCTTTTGTCTGAATACACCAAACAGCGCATTGCCGTTCGAGAAGCATTTAATCGCGAGTTGTGGGACGCGAAGGAAGGTCTTTATCGCGACGGCAAGCCTTTTCTCAATCACAACCCGACCAGCCATGACTTTCTTCCGCCTGATCGCGACATTGAAACGCACAGTCCGCACATAAACGCGCTCGCGGTGTTATACGATTTAGCCTCGCCCGACAACCAGCCCACGATCCTCAAAACGCTGATAGGCATGAACGTTCCCGCCGACCCAAACAAAAATTCTCTTGATCGCCTCAATGTCCAGCCTTACTTCATGCACTTCGTTTTTGCGGCAGAGGCGCATGCCGGTGTGCTTGGGCTTTACGCTCCAGCCCAGCTTGCACGCTGGTCCGTCAACCCGCAAACTCAGACCTTCCAGGAGATGTGGACGCGAGGCGACTGGAGTCACGGTTGGGGCGGGACGCCGTTGATCCAGCTTTCGTCCCACGTCCTTGGTGTCAGTCCAGGCAGCCCAGGATTTTCATTAGTTGCCTTGGCGCCAAACACTCTCGGATTGACTTTCGCCAAAGGCACAGTACCAACTCCAAGAGGCGATGTTCAGGTTTCATGGACGCTAGACTCGGGGCAGTTCACGTATGGGGTCACGTTGCCAGCCGGCACCAAAGCCACCCTCAATCTTAGCGGTCTAGAGGTTGCTCGCTTTGGGCGAGTGTCAATAGACGGCTCGGTCCCCAAATCTCACAAGGGCTCAATCATGCTCCAAGCTGGGGCTCATCGAGTCATAATCGTGGCTCACTGATTCGGATGAAGTTTGAGCTCGTTCCAATTGCGCCACCGTTCGGCGACAAACCCAGAGCGGAAACGCCCCAACAATACCGAAGCTGCAGTCGAGCAGCCGCCAAGCGAAGGGTACCCCTCTTGCAGCGCCAGCGATCAGCGCGAGCGGAATTACACCCGCACAGGCGGCTAAGCCGAAGCTCAATAACCACTTGTTTCGTACCGGGTCTCGCCAGGAACCAACGAAAGCCACGGCGATAACAACGTGCGCGAAACCCAGCCAGTCCGTTCCATACGCCAGGAACGGATAACGTCTGTTTGTATCCACCAAGGCGTCTCGAACCGTAATGAGCCAAGCGGCAAGGCCCGACGTGCCCAGGGTAGGGAAGTCGTTCATTGCACCGACAAGCACCGACGACTCTGATTCCAGCGGAATTGCGGTAATGCCACTAATTACTAGGCCCGCAATGAACAGTGCGAGCCACCAACGTATGCGCCTGAGTAGCCGCCTTTCCTCCGTCATGCTTCAGCAGTTATTCCCGCGAACTGGTCGCGCCACTGCACCCGAGCTGTTACTTGCATTGCCACAAATAGAGTGACAATGCATCCTAGCGTAATCGCTAGTCCTGTGAAGCCTTTCAGGAAAAAACTAAATGAGAAAAGCACTAAGTACACCATCTGCGCTAATCCTGCTTCGGCTATGGCAAACTGCGGTCCGACTACGAGGCGCAAGTAACTGACCACCAAGCCAACCGACACTAACGACGAAACCATAAACGCGGCTTCGATCGAGATGTGGTCTACCGAGTAAGCCAGCATAAGGTGGAAAGCGAAGAACCCAGCTGCGAGAAAGAAATAATTCATAGGATGCAAATCGATCTTCTGAATTGTCGTCAATACGAAAATCACGAAGAAGAACAACAACAACGACACGGGTGCAAACGCGCATATTTGGCCAGCCAGCGGCCCAGGTTGTAACTTCTCAGGCATGGCCATGCCAATCTGAAATCCTGAGATCAAGTTTCGATACTTCCAAGTTAGTTCCCATCCCGAGCTGGTTTCTTTCTTACCGGTGGGCGACAAAGTATTGGATGGAAAATCAATTGCCGAAAAATTAGTATCCAACACTAGAGCGAAGTCTCTCGCCTGTTTAACGTCTTTGCCGAAGCTATAGCTCCACGATTCCAGGCCCCGTGACTGGTAGGCTACCTTGTATTCGATCGCCTGACCAGCTGCCACGGGAAGCCAAGCCGTGGCCCCGGTCTGGTTCGCTGAGAACGGTAGCGTCTTACCGTCGGCAGTAATTGTCAGATCGTCATAGACAGCCTGTTGTGCTGGAAAGAGAAGAGTAAGCAAAATTCTGCGTGACTCGGCGTCGGTATTCCGAAAAATATAGTGTCCAGAGAATTTCACAACGTAAGTGCCATACCACATTAGCCCTTTCTGGCGATAATCCAGGGCTAAGTCAACGTGCACGCGGCTACGCTCAGGATCTATATAAGTGGGCGGTACTTTGGTCTGTGTAGTGGTTACACTGTTTGCATCAGTAGTAACAGTCTGCGGTACCACGGGTACATCCTTTTCAGGCTCGAGTGTCGCAAACGGCTGCGTCTGCTCCTGTGCCGTGCCCCAAGTAGATGCAACGCCTGCCCTCAACTTGTCGTCCGCATTATTGGTTCGAAACGAGATGCTCGCGGCCAAGATCATCCAGGCCACCGTCGAACACACAAAGATAAATACTACTGCTGCGATCCGCTTGAACAAGAAATCAACCTCCACATAATTCTAGCCTGGCTGCAGAGTTCTTTGCAACACAAAGCGCAAAGCCACGCAAGTTGGATCGTAAACAAGCGCCAGTCGCTCCTAATTCAACGCTTTTTTCAATTGCTTGGCCAGTTTCTCTGCCACCTCCTGCTCGCCGCCGTGTCGCAGGTTGAGAAACTTCGTGTCTTTGTCGTTTGCCGTTCCGGACCAGAGCACGACTTTGCCCGAACGATCGACCATTGTTACGGTACCTCTCGCACCGGTACCCTGCAAGATCGCATCAGCGGACGAGCGGTCCAAGACCATCGTGAAGAATTCGCTTAAATGACGCGAGATGGCCGCCTTTAGATACGAATCCAAGTCGTCCGACATCTTATCGATGTACAACCGACGAACATTCTTCAATATCATCGGTGCTTTTTTGGCCTTTAATGCACGTTTCTGAGCGGCCTCTGCGTCCGCTTCGGTCGGCTTCGTAGGTTTGACAACCGGGGGCGCTGGTTCTGGATTGGTCGGCTGTTCTGAGGCACTAGTTCCGGTTCCGGCCGTTGCCGGCGGAGGCGTTTGTGACACTCTCTCCGGAGTAGACGTAACGGGCACGCTCGTCCTTTCTGTGGGTCCACGCACCACGATCGTCCACACGACTACAACGATCAGAACCAGGATTGCAGCCGCAATGCCTAATGCCGGGATCAACCTCGAACGGCGCGGTGGCTCGCTACTGTTTGTGATGGATGCCAGTTCATGTACATCCACCAATCGAGTGGCTGCCGCGCTCGGTGCTTTCACACCCGCTTCAAGGCTCGACAACTCAACGAACCGCGTCGCTGCTACCCGCGATACCGGAGGCACAGCTCGGACAGCGACTTTAACCAGCGCGTCGCGCATCTCTTCCGCGCTTCCGAATCTCTCCTCGGGTCGCTTCGCTAAAGCCCTGATCACAACCGCATGCAATTCCTGCGGAAGTTGCGCACCGACGTCGCCCGGCACCGTTACCCGATCCTCTAAGTGCGCCCGCATCAATTCAAAATCACTGTCCCGCTCGAACGGCAGCCGGCTGGTCAACAGTTCGAAAAGTAGCGCCCCGACTGAATACAAATCTGACCTCAGATCCCCCTCTTCGCCGTGAATCCGTTCAGGCGCCAGATACTCGAGCGTTCCTACCAACCGTAAGTCTCGCGTCATCCGCTCCGACCCCAGCGCTCGGGCGATTCCGAAATCGGTGATCTTCACCACGTCACCGGCGGCGACCAGAATATTGGCTGGCTTGATGTCACGGTGCTGTATCCCAAGCTGGTGAGCATGTGCGAGCCCCGAAAGCACCTTCATTACGATCAAAAGTGACTCCTGCATGGTCGGCTTGGGCTCTGCCTTCATAGCGGAAGCAAGGGTTTTGCCAGGCACAAATTCCATGATCATGAAGAACTCATCGCCCTCACGCAGGAACGCATACATGGTTGCAATATTTGGATCGTTCAGTCTTGCCAGCAATGTGGCTTCCGTCCGAAACCGTTCAATTACGTCAGGCTGCCGCGAGATATGCGCATGCAGAACCTTGATTGCCACCGGTCGGTCCAGCATCACATCGACGCCCCGGTACACTGTGCCCATTCCGCCTTCGCCCAGCTTCGACAGAATCTTGTAATTGGCTATCGTTCGGTCAATCATTGTTCAGCCAATCGGGTCGTGAATCGCTCGGCCTCAACTAACAAGGTCATCCACGCAGTTACCGTGGTGCATAAGTTCCAACTCGCCTGTAGGAGGAGGTACCTCAACCCTGTCTATCTCGACCAACACTCTCACAATCCCCACAGTCACGTTATCTGGGGCGCCCTCACGCTGCGTAAGCTCAATCAATCGAGCGCAGGCTTCTTCTGGTTCATAGGTCACAGCCGTGTGGAAAGTCGTTGGTTCTGGCAGCACACTTCGATCGGGATGTTCTCGCGCTGCCTCCGGTGTGATTAGTCCATTGCGAAACACTTTCTTCACCCCTGAGTGGTCCTCCGTCATGCGATACATCTCGCCATCGCCTGCTGCTCCCCCTTGGTCGTCCGAATACATACGAGACAGCACGTCTTTCGCCAATCGGCTGGCAATCTCCCCCGCCCGATGGCCGATTATCCGATCAGCCACCAAGCCCAGCAGCTTTTTGCGGTGACCCGCCGACGCTCAAACGGATTCCACATACCGTGACTAATTCAGAACCTGAGCTTCGTACGGCATATAACTCCGCCTATCCTAATTCCGCTAACCACTCCTTCAGCGTTGCCCCAAACACTGACCGTGCTACTACCCGATCGCTGCCCGCCTGTTCCGCCGACTTTTTCAACTCCACTTGAACGTGCGGCACGAACGACAAGATCGACACCGTCTTTGCGTTCCTCTTAAGCCGCTGAATCAGCTCAATTGGCTTCATCGCGCCATCATTTAGGTCCAGGACCAAGCCGGCAACGTCTGGTTCAACCGCAGCTTTCCACGCGCCCGCTTCGTTGTTGACAACCACCGGCGCAAATCCCGCCCGCAGGACCGCTTCCCGCACCGTCGTCCCAAAAATCAGGTCGTTAACTGCAATGACTATAGTTTTCATCTACCCTATCCAGTACCGTACACAACCATCTATGACGGCAGTTGGTATCTTTGTTTCGATGGCCGACGTCAATCCGCTTCAAGATTCCCTACGCTTTGACCGCCGCGTGCCGCCCTGTTCGGTTGTCATCTTCGGGGCTAGTGGCGACCTTACTAAGCGTAAACTGGTGCCTTCCTTATACAGGCTCTTCTATGAGCGCCGAATCTCGCAGAACTTTGCCATGGTCGGTAACTCGCGCACGAAGATGTCCGACGACCAGTTCCGCGACAAAATGAAGGAGTCTGTCTCCAAGTTTTTGGAAGACGCTCCGTTTGACGAATCCGTTTGGACGTCGTTTGCCCAAAGCCTTTTCTATGTTCCTGGCGACCTGCAGGATCCGGCCTGCTACCAGGCGATCAGTAAGAAGCTCGAAGAAGTCGAACAGTCTCACCAGACCGGCGGTAATGTTCTCTTCTATCTCTCTACCCAGCCCAGCTATTACGCCGATGTCGTCCAACATCTGGGCAACGCTAAGCTCCACCAGGGCAAAGGTTGGCGTCGCGTCATTATTGAAAAGCCCTTTGGTCACGACCTGGCCAGTGCCCGCAAGCTGAACGACGACATCCACCAGGTACTCGACGAATCGAACGTCTATCGTATCGACCACTACCTCGGCAAAGAAACCGTTCAGAATATACTCGCCTTCCGCTTCGGGAACAGCATCTTCGAACCGCTCTGGAACCGTCGCTACATCAGCCACGTCCAAATCACTGCAGCCGAGTCCATCGGCGTCGAAGGCCGAGGCGCGTACTACCAGGAAGCCGGCGCTCTGCGCGACATGATTCAGAACCACTTGAGTCAGGTTATGGGCACCGTCGCTATGGAACCCCCCTCCGTCTTTGACGCGAACAACGTCCGCGACGAGCGTGCCAAGTTGCTTCGCGCTGTTCACATCATGAAGCCCGAAGAGGTGCACAAATACTCCGTTTCCGGCCAGTACGGTCCTGCTACCGTCGGCGGTCAAAATCTGC
Source organism: Bryobacteraceae bacterium (assembly GCA_965214005.1). Lineage (GTDB taxonomy): Bacteria > Acidobacteriota > Terriglobia > Bryobacterales > Bryobacteraceae > Bog-105. The sequence continues at coordinate 3,142,710 of CBDCAQ010000014.1, read as the reverse complement.
CCGGCTTTCGTCAGGAAGAAGGTGTCAACCCCGAAGCCCAGACTGATACCTACGCGGCCGTTACTTTTTTCATTGATAACTGGCGCTGGGCTGGTGTTCCCTTCTACATCCGTACCGGCAAGCGCATGCCTAAACGCGTCACAGATATCGCCATTCAGTTCGATGCCGCACCGCTAAGCCTGTTCGAACAGCAAACCAAAACCGGCCCGATGTCTCCTCGTGCTAACCTGCTCATCCTCCGTATCCAGCCAGAAGAAGGTATCTCGCTCCGCTTCGTTTCAAAGAGTCCGGGCAGTGGCATGCGCGTCCGCCCGGTTTCCATGGACTTCAATTACGGCTCCAGTTTCGGTGAGCGTACCCCTACTGCTTACGAGACCTTGTTGGTTGACGCCATGGTGGGCGACGCAACTTTATACACTCGGCAAGACATGGTCGATGCCAGTTGGTGCTTCTGCCAGCCCATCTTGGACGAATGGGCCAATACCAAGTTCGACTTCCCGAACTACGACGCCGGTTCGTGGGGTCCGAAAGCGTCAGACGAAATGCTCGCCCGACAGGGCCACGTTTGGAGAGTTCCATGAGCAGCAACGTGATTTATCCTGCCCAGCCAGACAAAATCTTAAAAGCGCTTGGCGGTGTCTGGACCTCGCTCGGCCGGGAGGAAAAGGAGCAGGGCAAACCGACCGTTCTCCGCGCCTGCGCCATGAACCTTCTCGTGGTCACGGACGACAGCGACGTCGATCGCGGCAGTGTTTCTCAAGTGGTTACAGAGTTGATGCACGAGCATCCTAGTCGTGCCATCACCATTCACATCGCTCCCGCCGCTGAGGCGGAGCTGAAGTCTCACGGCCTCGAAGCACGCGTCCTGGCTCTCTGTTGGAAGCCCTTTGGCAAAGCGCAGCAAATTTGTTGCGAGCAGATTGAGATCACCGCGACGCCCGAAAGCTGGTCTAGTGTCCGCTCGACCGTTGTTGGCATTACCGTGGCCGATCTGCCCGTCGTTCTGTGGTGTCGCCAGCAGACGGCCCTCGATCCAAATGCGTCCCAAGAACAGAAAGCCGGCTGGGAATCGCTTGTTCATCTCGCACAGAAAGTAATTGTTGACACACGCGGCCTCGACGTGTCGAAAGCTTTCCCGGTCATCGAGAGTTGGTCTTCTAGCGGCCTGGTTGTGTCCGATCTGGAGTGGACGCGTCTTACTCCCTGGCGCGAATCGCTCGCAAATGTATTCGACGAACCCTCTCGCCGCAGCGCTGCCTTTACATTCAACAAAGTCGAGATTCGTCACGGTGGTTCTACTCCCGGTGCAGGAGTGCTCTATATGGGCGGATGGCTCGCGAGTCAGCTCAACGCTGAAACCAAATACACCGCCGATTCTTCGGCCCAGCCTGGCTTGCAGAAGGTCACGTTGCACTCCGACAAAGAAGGCATTGATCTGGAACGTTCTGGCGATGACTGCCTCCTGGTTCGCGTCGGCAGCCGCGAGCGCCGTTACAATATCTCTGAGCCCACCCTCTACTCGCTGCTGACCGAGGAGCTATCGGTGCTCAGCTTCGATCCCACTTACACTGCGGCCTTCGAACAAGTTCTCAAGAGTGTGTCAAAGAGTTAGTCGTAACCATTCACGTTACCTATGAGCAACGACGCTAAGCCTCACATTCAGATCTTCGACGACCCCCAAAAAGCCGCCGACAAGTGCGCCGCACAGACGCTTGAACTTCTCGCTCACAAGTTACAGCAGAAGGGCAAGGCCACCATAGCTATCTCCGGCGGCAGTACGCCCATCCTGATGTTCAAGGTGCTGGCCAAGTCTCACTTCGATTGGTCGAACGTGAACATCTTCTGGGTGGACGAGCGTTGCGTTCCGCCCACTGACGACCAAAGTAATTTCAAACATGCCGATGCGGCTTGGCTCACCCCGGCTCGCATCTCTAAATACAACGTCCACCGAATCCATGGCGAAATGGTGCCCGCTGAAGGAGCTCTTCGTTACATTGAAGAGCTCAAAAGTCACTTCGAATTGAAGGAAGGCGAACTGCCCGTCTTCGATCTCCTCCATAGAGGCATGGGCCCCGACGCCCACACGGCCAGCCTTTTCCCGGGCGATCCTCTCATTAAAAACCGCACCGGCATTGCCGCCGCTGTCTGGGTCGAGAAGATGAAGAATCATCGAGTCACTCTACTGCCCGGTGTTCTCGAGCTTGCAGAACAAACGTTTCTTCTTGCTGCTGGTTCCGATAAAGCCGAGCCTCTTTATAACGTTCTCGAAGGCCCTGATGATCCGCTCCAGTTTCCGTGCCAAATCGCTGCTCGCAACACCGACCGAGCGACTTGGTTTCTTGACAAGCCCGCCGCTGCAAAGCTAAGTCAGCAGCCCTAAAGCTGAGCTAAGGCTAGTGCTCGCCTACGTTTGTTTTTCAGAGTCTTGACATCGACCCTTTTTCTAGCCTTCTTAACTGAAATTCGTGATGTCTCATGTGAGCGGAAACAAAATCCATTGCTCCAGACATCGTCATCCATCCGGCTACTGGATGACGCAGTAAACCACATCGTAATTGGTCCGCGGATAAAGAGTCGAGCACCTTTCTCAATATGACTCTCGTCTGATTCCAATGCTCGCTCACTGATACGAGGTCGGCTTCGGAATCCGGGAAGACCTCCGATGCAGACGATGGCACCTTGACGCGCATAGGCGATTTCATAATCGAGATGACCACAAAAGCGCCAAGTCTATCCTTGAGAGTTACCGGATGACCACCCGGCAGACTACTCCGTATCGCAGCCAAAGAACTTCTCTCTACCTTCACAAGGTGATCGACCACGTCTAGAGTCGACCAAGAGTTCGACTCGTGACGGAAAAGCAGTCGCTCCTTTGGCCAACTTACTACTCGTGAGAGCACTGCTTCCTTCTGCCGCTCTAACCTATCGAACATATCCCAAACTGCCGCCGTCTTAAGCATCTGAAGAGCGTCCCGTGTACTACGTATTAATGATCTTTGCTTCCATTACTCGGATGCACTAACTTTAACGATGCGCGTGTAAACGTACGACGCTCTTTGCAGTTTAAGAAGGTGTTAGTTACTCCTTCAGATCGGAAAACGTAATGCATACCAGTAAGTTTGAAAAGTTGATAACTGTATCCGCTCTAGCAATATTCTCATTAGCGATCCCGCAACAGTCCTCAGCTGGCGTGGCCATTACGATTACGATTGCTCCGCCCGCTCTGCCTGTCTACACTCAGCCACCCTGTCCTACACCGGGTTATCTTTGGAGCCCAGGATATTGGGCCTGGAGCCCGGTTGGATACTACTGGGTACCTGGTGTTTGGGTCCAACCTCCTCGTGTTGGCGTGCTGTGGACTCCCGGATACTGGGCCTTCGGGGGCCGCGACTACCTGTGGCATGCGGGCTACTGGGGTCCGCATGTTGGGTTTTATGGCGGCGTTAACTACGGCTTTGGGTTCGGTGGCGTCGGCTTCTTTGGTGGCTCTTGGTCCGGGAACGTCTTCCGCTACAACACCGCGGTGACTAACGTCAACACAATGATTATTAGAAACGTCTATGTCGACCGGACTGTCATCCGAAACACGGTGATTAACAACACAACCATCAACAATCGAGCCAGCTTTAATGGCCCGGGAGGAATCAACGCTCGCCCATCTCCACAAGAACAAGTCGCACTTCGCGAACCACACGTCCCGCCAACTTCAATGCAGTTTTCACATCAGCAAACTGCCGGCCAAGATCGCAACCAACTAGCGAGCGTCAATAACGGACGCCCATCGACGGCTGCCATGGATTCTGTGAATGGTCGTCGCTTCAATCAGCAAGACCGTGTGGCCGCGGGCGTCGCCTCATGGCACCTAACTGCGGGCGAGACGGGCAACCTTGAAAGACGCGAAGCAGGATTGAGCCACGAAATCCGCTCGGATCGTCGGGCAAATGATGGAACCCTGACCGCGCAGGAACGCCGCCAGGTAAATAGCCTGCAAAATAATCTGAGCCAATCGATTTACACTGACAAGCACAATGGTGTCGACGCCGACCGACGCGCGAACAACGGACAGCTTGCGCCAGGCAAAAGAAGAAATATCAACCGCGAACAAAACCGTGAAACTCGCCAGATTCAGCGAGAGAATCACAACGAGAGGATTGCGCCCAAGTGACGACGCTCAATCCAGGTGCGTGGTGATGGCCTTGGGAACGTCCCAAGGCCTTTTCAGACCGACAGGCGGCGCCGAAGACCGAATCGCACTGGGGCAACACTTTCCTTGTTAGCAATGGCCAAAGGTGTTTCAACAATTCCTTCGAGTTTCGACCTTTCCGTTGCGATCGGCGCAAATACGGTTCGGTTTATGTGTGCAAAAAACTCACGATGGAGACGATCGCAACAGCGTCTGCAGTCAAATTGCGGCACGATCATCTGAACGGTGAAAGATCGTGCTTCCGCCGGAAGCAAATCGACATCTACATTTCTGAGCGCCGTCCGTGCGCGCCTTCCGACCTCTGCTCTGAGAGCGGGAATATCGGCACCCACGAGAGTGATCACAGCTGCCTCAGTCCGCAAATGAACTTCAACGTACCCCTTCAGCCCTAAGTCAAGCGCACCCAACCTCGTCGCAGATGTCAGCCCCAAAAAAACGCTCGTCTTACTCGCGCAAAGCAAACCGGGTTCAATTCCCTGTTGAAAGCAAAGCTTATTGAGAATTGCCCGCAGTTCCGGCCCGCTGGGATGCTCCTTCGAGAAGACTTCGAGAACTGTTAGATTCTCTTTCAACGCGATCGCTTTAACTCCGTCGGGCACCTGCCGATAGATTGCTGAAATGCATGTTCCCTCTAGCTCAGGCCTCCGGGAATTTCGTATCGTGACCGGTATCTGTTGTCTTCTGGCAGGCTCGATTGTGTCAGGATGCAAAACCTTCGCTCCGGCCCGAGCTAGGGCAGAAGCTTCCTCAAACGAAATCAATCGTAAGCGGTGGACCGATTTCAGCACTCGCGGATCGCACGTAAGCATCCCGTCGACATCCGTCCAAATCTGTACCTCTTGAGCTCCGATACCGGCACCCACCAAAGAAGCAGTCAAGTCAGATCCGCCGCGACCTAACGTCGTTGTCACACCCGCTTCCGTTGTGCCTATGAATCCGCCCATAACGACCACAACATCCGAAGCGATTGGCGGAATCGAACGGCGCAGGCGAGCATACGTCTGTGTCAGCAACGGTGAGGCTGAACCATGATGATCATCTGTCCGAATAAAGTCCCGTGAGTCGACGTGAACGACAGGCACGTGTTCCTCTAGCAGCGCGGCCGCCACAATTTCGCTCGACAGTCGCTCGCCAAAGCTTGCAATTTGGTCCGACAGCTCGACTGTGAACAACTGTCCTGCTTCGCAGAGATCATGAATAATGCCGTAGAGCTCTCGGAACGATTTACGAAGCGACCACTCAAGGGCCTCCAGCCTTCGACCACGAACCAGATCCCCAGAAATCTGAAAGTGCGTGTCTAGGATGCCGTCCAGCGTTTTGCGCGCCTGAAATCCGTCCTTTTCCGCCGCTTGATCAGCCATGGCGAGCAGCTGATTTGTAGTTTTCCCAATCGCTGATACAACTACGACTGGGTGCTGAGGAAGGTGAGACTTAACGATTCCGCAGACGCGGCTGATGGCTTCCGGCGACTCTAGCGAGGAGCCGCCAAACTTCATGACGATCATTCGATACGTCCTCTACTAGCGACGTTAGCCATTTTCCCGTAAGGATTGCGTCAAGACATACTAAGCACCGCCTAAGTAATTCGTGTTGGTACTGCTCGGCAGGCAAGTTCCTACGAGTGCTGGGCATAATGGCCCTATGAGCGTGCCCAGTATTTTGCGGACCACCGGATTGGTTCTGGTTTCGTGTTTACATATTGCGATCGCAGCCAGTCCATTGTCGAAGCAGATGCTGGCAGCACACAATTCGTACCGAGCAAAGGCAGGAACCCCTTCCCTCATCTGGTCCGAATCACTTGCGGCCAGAGCACAGCAATGGGCGAACACTCTAATTGTCCGCGGAACGTACGCAATGCGCGCCGACGGCCCGTTCGGCGAGAATCTCTACGAGGTATCCGGCGGCAGCTCAACCCCCGCCGAAGTTGTAAGTGCGTGGGCGTCCGAAGAGGTTAGTTACGATCAAGCTACAAACACCTGCACAGCACGTTGCGGACACTACACGCAAGTCGTTTGGCGCACGACAAAGCTAATGGGTTGCGGAGTCGCCCGAAATGCCAGGCGCGAGGTATGGGTCTGCGACTACGACCCGCACGGTAATACCGTAGGGGAAAAGCCATACTGATCACGAGCTTCGATGTCTACCCGTTTTCGTAAAAGATCAAGCCTCATTTTCTGAATTTCCGCCACTCCTCTGCCGTAATCTCCCAGACTTTAGTCAAGAGTCGCCCCGAAACATAATCGTCCTCTACCGTACAAATCATCCGCATACCTGTCCTCTCTGAGATGCAACGGGATGCCACGTTCACGACTGCTTTCGCACCGCGCAACACACTAAAGCCAAGAACATCGAACCAGTAATCATTCGTTGCAACTACTGCTTCCGTCATCAGACCCTTACCGTGCCAACCCGGTGTTAGCCAAAATCCACGATTGTTCTAGCCACCTTTGTCTAACTCAATAGCTCCGATCAGCTGCTTCGGCGACCTTTTAAATCGCAGCGTCCAGTGCCACTGGTCACCGCCTTCAATCGCAGGGAGTGAAATATCCCGATAGATTTGAACGCCCCATCTTCGGGATAGGGCCAAGGAACCGCCGCCGTTAGAAACTTGACTACCTCCCATTGAGGAAACAGCTGCTGCGTCTGCTCTGCGTCTTCAAGCTGAAGCTGTCGCAAGATCAGCCGATCCGTTACAAGTTCCGGCACTCCCATCGATTCACCTGGCTCACTTGTCGCGCTGCAACGCGCTAAGCCTAATCAGCATTGGGACCAATATGTAAACAGTACATCCACTTAATCGACGCACTCACTTACAACTTTTCCCTGTATCTCCTCTTAGCAACACCGTTGCATCGCAAGTAAGTTCGCCCACGGTCGTTCCCGTTATATCGCCGCGCGAACCGAAGCTCAGGGAAACATCCTTTCCATTCCCTTGAATCATCGATCCCACCAGCGTCAACCCGCTTCCGTTATCCACCAGGATCCCCGCTCCCGTGTTACCTGTACTATTCACGGCAGCGAAGTGAATCACCGTTAGATTGGAACCTGTCAAAATGCTGATCCCATTCAGTAAGTTGTTGTCCGCAACCAGTGTTGTTGTCCCTGGTGCACCTGAGAACGCCGGGGTGTTAAACATCGTTAGCACTGAAGTTTCTTCCAAATGCACGCCGTCCTGGCCATTGCCGCGCGACGTCAACAAAGCCGCCGCATCCAGATCCAAGCCCGCCTTCGAATCTACCGAAACCCCATGCACTCCATTGCCGGTGGCCAAAATCGTCCCGCCAAATGCAACCATGTGAGCTCCCGAAACAATCGTCAGTCCCGTTGTTGCGTTTTCTTGGACAGTCAACTTCGTCACTGAATCCGAGATGAAAGCACTGGCGCTCGTCCCTATCTGAATCCCGAGTATGTTTTTCGCCACGGTTACGTCTGCGGCTATAAGGGTAAGATTCGAGCTTCCGTTAATGTTCACACCAAAGACTGCGTTCGACTCACTCACATAGGTGCCAGTCAGAATCACCGCAGACGAGGCTTCGGCATCCAATCCGTTCAGCTTGTTCTCATTAGTGCTACTGCCCGATATTGTTGCGGACGACGCTCCCAGCAAGAGAATGCCGTTCTGGGCATTTTTGCGAATCTTCATGTCCCTAATTACGAGCTGCGCTCCGCCTGCTGCCTTAATGCCGTTCAAGCCATTCTGGACGATGAGCCCCTTCAACGTCACCCGAGCCGGTCCGTTCACGCTGATGGCATCTTTACTGTCACCATCAATAACGGCGTTCGTCTTGCTCTCCAAAGTCAAATTTTTTCCCGTAATAACGATGGGCCCGGAACATGTCCCAGACAGCGCCAACGTCTCACCGGGAAACGCAAAATGAACAGCCTCCTGCAACGGGATACCTCGATCACAATCAAAAGGAATCGCGGCGATTGCTGGCATGACTGCTGCCACAACAACCCCCACCAGTGCGAAGTGTAAGCGCATTTCCAAAATCTCCTCTCAGCTTTTAACAGTATTCTGCGCGCGGTTGAGATCACATCATTTCAAATCGTTGGTCATCCTGCAACTTCGCTGTCGTTCTAGAATCGCCGCTTACAGCTAATTCCGACCCGTTATTCTAAACTGTCTAGTGCTTGATTAGGAATTCAATGCAACTGCCGTCTTTGTCAACCCTGCTCCATCGTGGATTCGAGAAAACTGGCCGTCTTTTTGTAGGAGATGCTGCCAGCAAGAAGCGCCACGAGCTAGCCTATTGGGCTGGCCGTTACTCAGTCGAAGGCCCATTGGCCGGGCCTCATTACCAGTATTTCTACACAGAAGCTTTCGGCCTCAGTGAAAGTGATTATGCAGGAAAGAGAGTGCTCGACATTGGATGCGGACCGCGCGGCAGCTTGGAGTGGGCCGATATGGCTCTCGAGCGCGTTGGCCTTGACCCGCTGGCTGACGATTACAAGAAGTTTGGTGCCGACCAGCACAAAATGAGCTACGTAGCCTCACCTAGCGAGAAGATTCCATTCAGCAATGGGCATTTCGACGTCGTCATCACTTTCAACTCACTTGATCACGTCGATAATCTTGACTGGACCATCTCGGAAATCGGGCGTGTTACCAGATCAGGTGGACAGCTTCTTTTAATCGTTGAGATTGACCATCCGCCCACGCCGACTGAGCCAATCTCTCTACACTCCGACGTCTTGAACGCTTTCTCACCACCATTCACGGTCTTAAAATCCTGGCGTGTTGCTGTAGATGACACGCACGACATATACGGCAGCATTCGTGCAAACGTAGCTCCGCGCTCTGGATCAAGTTCCATCCTTTGCGCCCGCCTGTTGAAGCAATAGTTTGCCTCTTTCGCCGAAGAGCGGCGTTATTGATTTGCTTCTAAAATGACCATGTCGCAACTGCCCATTAGCGCAGCTCTCATCGTTGTCGACGTCCAACAGGGGTTCAACGATCCACATTGGGGTCTGCCTAGCAACCCGGATGTTTATAGCAACATCGCCCGCGTCATTGCCATGTGGCGCGATACAGGCCGACCCATATTCCACGTCCAGCACGACTCTCGGTCGCCGACTGGATCCTTCCGGCCCGGAACTCCAGGCCACGCGCCCAAATCCGAAGCTCAGCCGCTCGTGACCGAACCCGTTTATCACAAAACCGTGAACAGCGGCTTCATCGGCACCTCGCTCGAGGCTGACCTGCGTCGCGCGGGAATAGGGACCTTGGTCATTGTCGGTCTAACAACGCAGCATTGCGTCTCAACCACTACACGAATGGCTGGCAATCTCGGCTTCAACACGTATATAGTGTCAGACGCAACAGCGGCCTTCGATCAGGTTGGCGTTGACGGCCGGACCCGATCAGCCAATGAGGTTCACATTGGAGCCCTGAGCGACATCAAAGACGAATTTGCAACAGTTATCGATACGGCCGCGCTCCTTAACGCGACAAGCATCGCGAATACAACCTCACCGTCCTAGATCACTCTTCAGTCCGGCGCAGAGCTATGCAGGTTGTGATCCCCGTCTGGTTCACAGCACATGTCGTACATAATGCTGTTCCTATCTGCAACACAAGTTCCGGAGGCAGGTTGGCCAAGACAGTCTTAATTACAGGAACCTCTTCCGGCATCGGCCGGCTCGGCGCGGAACTCTTCGCCACGCGAGGCTGGGATGTCGCCGCGTGTTCCCGCAATCCACAGGCCGATTTATCCCAAACTCCCACAACTGAAAAGCTGCTTTCACTCCGGATGGACGTGACCGATAAGCAGAGCGTATCAGATGCCGTTGCGGCGGCTCAGGACCACTTCGGAGCAATCGACGTCTACGGCATCCTTGTTAAACTGATTGAACCTTCACACTTTGAAACCAATTTCATAGCGCGTTCGTTGCAGTGCACCAAGCATCCCGCATACGACACCGCGTTCCGAGACTACAGAGATTGGATGAAGCACGAAGATGAAAAGGCTCCCGAGCCCGCACTAGTGGCCGAAGCCGTCTACAAAGCTGCAAGTGACAAATCCGAACGGCTGCGCTATCCAGTAAAGGTTCTCTTAATTCTGGCTCTCATCAGCTTACTGCCGGATAAATTTGGCGGTCATTGCTTGGACAAGGCATGACGCGCCCGGTCCGAAAAACAGAACGATTGCGCTAGTGGACAGCCCGCAGCACCACAACCGACTTCTGGCAACAGCTCCAACATCTTAGACCTCAGCCAGGACGGGCTTGGAAGCGGCGACGGGGAGTTCGATTTCCACGCGAAGACCTGGGTTGGCGTTCACGGCACGGATAGAGCCGTGGTGGAGAGATATCGCTCGTTGTGCGATGGATAGGCCGAGGCCGACACCGCCACCCTGGTTGCGATTGCGATCGGCTTCCACACGATAAAAGGGTCGGAATAGGTTCTCTAGGCTGGGCTCAGGGACGCCTGGCCCGTAATCACGGACGGAAATGATGACCTTGGAATTGAGGCACTCGAGCGCAATCTCGACGGGCGTTTGTTCCGGTGCATAGCGGATTGCATTACGAACTACGTTTTCAACGGCTCGGCGCAAAAGCTCTGGGTCCCCTTTCACGAATGCAGAATCGCATGGGGTTAGATGAAGGTCCAGGTTACGAGCTTCCGATTCAACGGCGCTGTCGTCGATGATGTCGCGAAGAAGGATATTAAGCGAGATGTCCTCGCGTACGCAAGAGGCCGGATCACTTTCAGCGCGAGTGACCTGGAGCAGCTCGCTGACCAGCGTCGTGAGGCGACCAACCTCTTTCTTGATGCGTTCCAGGGCCTGGTTACGGTTGCTGCTGGTACGCGAGAGTTCGACAGCAAATTCGAGACGAGCGAGCGGTGAGCGGAGTTCGTGAGAAACATCCTGGAGAAGACGGCGCTCGGCTGTAAGGAGCGTTTCCGTGCGGTCTGCCATGGTGTTGAACGCACGCGCAAGATTGCCAATTTCGTCGGCACGCTTGGACTCGGCGCGACTGCTAAGATCGCCTCGGCCGAATCGTTCAACGGCCTGTTCTAGTTTTTTGAGAGGCGAGACGAGTTGCAGCGTCAGGAATGAGCAGCACAGCGCGGCAGCGACGGCGATCCAAATGTAAAACGGAACGGGGTTGAAAGGGCCGCCCGGAGGACCGGCGCTTTCTATCAACATTTGAAATTTGTGATCCTTTGAGGGCCAGACTAGAGTCGCTCGGCCTTGGCTCGGCAGAGTCCAACGGGTCGGACGCACAGCATGCCGGAGCACTTCGGCCAGATCTACTCCGGTGACCACATCGCGGTTGCGTTCATCTACCAAGATGTGTTTGCCGGGATAAGCTGCATTGAGTTCGTGGAAATAGCTTCTCAGACCTTCTTTGCCGGCGCCTTCGAAGGCCAGCCGAGCTCCTTCAGTTTCGAAAGAAAACGTACGTGAGAGGAAGTCGGAACTGCCCGGGAAGAAACGCATGCGGAAGGTATGCGTGACGGTCGAGCCGGCGAGACAGATGAGGAGTGTAACGACGAACCAAAGAAATACTTTGGTGAAGATAGAGCGCATGAGGCGGACAATCATATGTTCGGTTGCCTGGGTGCTTTATAGATTGGATTCGCTCCGCTCTGTCAGAGCTGGCTCGCCCACGTTCTCGCTCACATGCGAGAAGAGATAGCCTACTCCGCGGACGGTGCGAATGAGTAAGCCGCCCGATTCGAGCTTCTTACGCAGATGGCTGACGTGAACATCGAGAGCTCGTTCCAGCGGGTTGGCTTGGCGGTTGTAAAGATGGCGGGCGAGATCGTCGCGGGACACGACGCGGCCGGCAGACCGGACGAGAATTTCAAGAATATCGTATTCGATTGACGTAATGTCGACTTTGCCGTTTTCAAGAAAGACTTCGCGGGTGCCGGGATTCAGGCGGACGCCGCTGGCTTCGACCATTTCCGGCTTTAGAGCAGGGGAGCGGCCAGCGCGGCGCAGCACGGCGTAAATGCGAGCGAGGAGCTCGTCGGGGCTGAAGGGCTTTGGCAGGTAATCGTCAGCACCGGCGTTCAAACCTGTGATGCGGTCGTTGTGCTCGGTGCGGGCCGTTAGCATGATGACCGGCACCGCGGTCCGGCGGCGTAATTGCCGGAGAACTTCAAAGCCGTCGAGCCGCGGCATCATGACGTCAAGGATGACCAGGTCGAAGTTACCATCGAGGGCGCGGCGTAGACCTTGTTCACCGTCCGGCATAACTGTGATGGTGATGTCATTAGGCGCAAGGAACTCGGTCATGAGCTGGCTAAGCTCCTGATCGTCGTCAATAAGCAGGATAGACAGATGAGGCAAATTCGATTATCCCGCGAATGACAAGGTCGAATATAGATCGCTTACGAGATTTAACGCAAGAGGCGATCGGCTTATCTGAAAACTGCTATGTTTTGCCTGTGAGGCTGTGGGCGATTTGGTTTAAGTTGTTAGTCGCTGCTGTCGCGTTGTGGACGGCGGGGAGCGTAGCAGCGGGCGTGCTCGAAGGAGCGCCTTGGACACTGGCGCGGAGCGACCATTTCGAGGTTTATTCGCATGCGGGATCGGATGCTGCTTTCCGAATGCTGGCACATTTTGAAGAGCTCAGGTCGTTCTTTGATCAACAGCGGGTTATGCCGGGAATGCCGCCCGCAACGACTAAGTTGCCGGTCCGAGTCATCCTATTTAGTTCAAAGAGCGAGTACGACGGCTACAAGGTCCGGCCTATCGGGGACGCCTATTACAACGGAACCGCGGATCGGGATTACATTGTGATGCCGCCGTTGAGAGGTGATGAGTATAGGATCGCTGCCCATGAGTATTCCCACTTCGTAATGCATTCTGTTGGCTTGAAACTACCGACCTGGTTGAGCGAGGGAATAGCTGAAGTTTTCTCGACCGTAAACATCGACAGCAGAAGATGTGAGCTGGGTGGGCAGATTGCAAGCCACGTAGATGTGCTGCATCGAAATGGGTGGCTCTCCGCTTCGGAGTTGCTCACTGCTGACCCGACTTCTCCGCTGCGCCAAAGCCGAAGTGGGACGAGCCTCTTCTATGCGCAGAGTTGGGCTGTGGCGGACTTGCTAACTGGGTCGCCGCAGTATGCTCGTCGATTTGACCTATTTGTAAACACTTTGCGGTCGGGTGATGTTAGCTCGCAGCAGGCGTTGGTTCGAGTTTACGGTAAGTCGGCGGAAGAGGTAATGATTGATGCTCAAACGTGGTTAGGCCGCGCCAGGGCGGAGAAACACGTTTTGCCCGTGCTTGCTCCTGTGCAGTTTAAGAGTCATTCGGCAACGCTATCCGGAAAGGAATCCCAATTCCTCATAGCAGACCTGCTATTTGCGAATGGCGAACTCGGACGCTCGGAGCAGTTATATAAGGAACTGCTAAATCAATCTCCTAATGACCCTATAATCCTGGGTTCTTTGGGAACGGTTCTTTTGCAGAAAGGCGAGCGTCAGAAAGCGATTGAGTATTGGAGGGAGGCAATTGATCATGGGATTACAGACGCCGCCCTATGTTACCGGTATGCGCTGCTGGCGGACGACATGAACTTGCCAGTTGAGGAGCGAGAGCGAGCTCTGCAGCGAGCAATCGAGAATAAGCCGAACTTTGACGATGCACGTTACCGGTTGGCGCTGATAGAGAGCAATACAGGGCAATTCTCGGCTGCTGTCCAACAGCTGCAGCGTATAGCCAAGCCGAGGCAGGACCGGGCGTTTGCACACTGGATCGCGTTGGCGAATGCGTTGTCTGAAGACGGGAAGCGCGAGGAAGCTGGAAGTGCGGCAAAGCAGGCATTCGACTCGGCAAGGACGGCCGAAGAGAGAAGGCGAGCGACTGAGATAGCCTACTTCGCGAAGACAGATTTGGCCGTACGGTATGAACGTGACCAAGATGGAAGTTTAAAGTTAGTCACGACGAGGGTCACGCATGGTTCGACCGAGTTCAATCCATTTGTCGAGCCGGGCGACCGTATACAGGTCATGACTGGAATGCTTCAAGAAGTCCAGTGTGTTGATGGTAAGTTGACCGGTTTTCGTGTTAGTAGCAACGGCGGAGCTATCTCGCTGTCTGTTCCTGATCCACAACATGTTCTGCTGCGTAACGGTCCGCAGGAATTCTATTGCGGTGCGCAACCGGCTAAGCCGGTGAAAGTTGAATATGCGAAATCGGCTAATGTCGACGAAGGAATTCTTCGCGGCATGGAGTTCCAATAAGTCTTTTAATCCGGAAGAGTGAAGGCGTAGATAGTATTTCCGGAAGCGGCTACTAAATATTGTTTATCTTTTAGCGAATACGTCGTGGGTCCGTTGCTAAGCCCGGCGCCGGAATCAAGTGTGTAGTGCCACAGAGGCTTACCAGTCTTCGGGTCAAAAGCAATGAAGTTGTTAGAAGGATCACCACTGAACAACAGGTGGCCAGCTGTGGTCAGGATGCCCGGCCAATTGTAACTGGGATCGCCAGGATAGATGTGACTCCACGCGATCTTGCCCGTTTTGTAGTCAACAGCCTTTAGAACGGGTTGCGACCATACGCCTGCGTCGCGCCCGCCATAGCCTTGTGGTTTCTTACTGAGGTCGGTTAAGTAATAAACACTGTAAGAGGGTGTGGCATTCAGGTAGAACAATCCTGTTTCAGGGTCGAAACTGGGTGGGTTCCAGTTGGTTGCGCCGGAAGCGGAAGGGTTTACTAAGGACCCATCGGGTTTGGGATCCTTGTCCGGATTGCCGATCGGTTGGCCTTGTGCGTCGACTCCTTTCGACCAATTGAGATCGACAAAAGGCTGCGTCAGTATGTTCTTTCCAGTTACCCGATCTAAGAGCACGAAGTAACCGTTTCGAGCTGCTTGGGCGAGTAATTTTCTCGGTTCTCCATCTATTTCGCCGTCCAACAGTACGGGTGTTTCTACGTTGTCGAAGTCGTGCGTATCGTGCGGGGAGACTTGGAAGTACCAGGCGAGACGACCTGTGTCGGGATTCAAGGCAACGATGGAGCAGGTCCACAAGTTTGATCCTTTGCGGCCGATGGCGGCGTGAACGGGATTAGGATTTCCAGTGCCCCAAAAAATGAGATTTAGCTCAGGATCGTAGGTGCCTGTCAGCCAAGTCATGCCTCCGCCATGTCGCCGGGAATCTTCGTCGGGCCAGGTTCCGGCTTCGGGTTGATCGGCTTTCGGTTCGCTGTCCCAATGCCACTGGACCTTACCGGTTTCCGGATCGCGGGCCTCGAGAAATCCTGGAACATCGAGTGAGTCGCCGCCAACGCCGACCAGGACATGATTGCGAATCACTAGAGGCGCAGTGGTGGAGAAGTATTGCTGTTCTACATCAGCGATTGCGACGGACCATCGAAACTTGCCGGTGTCTTTCTCGAGCGAAATAAGGTGATTGTCGGGTGTTTCGAAAAAGACCCAGTTGCCGTAAATGCCGACACCTCGATTCCCGATGTGTATGCCACCGGTGCTCTTCCATTTGTAGTGCCAAAGCTCTCGACCAGAAGCCGCATTCAGGGCCCAGGCTTCGTCCGGCATGGTGAAGTAAAGATTGCCGTTCTCTTCGATCGGAGTCGATTTGATCTGTGATGAGAAAGAGACGTTGCCGCCGAGATCAGCCCGGTAGGTCCAAGCGAGTTTGAGCTTGGAAACGTTTCCGGCGTTGATACTATCCAGCGCGCTGTAGCGTCGGCCCGAGTAATCGCCATTGTAAGTCGGCCAGTCTTGGGCGTAAGCAGTGCTGCCTACGATGCAAACCAGCATCACGGACAGATGATGTCGGATCACTTCAAGGTCTCCAGGAAGGCGAGCACATTGTGCATGTCGGAATCGGTATATAGCGGTAGCAGAGCCAAGTGGCCTTGGAGTGGGTCGTTGACTTGTACCCGAACTCCGCTGCTCTCATCGAGGGACCAACTTTGTTCGGAGCCGTCCTTAGCAAGTATTGAGATTCTAAAATCATCGATGTGAGTTAGTTTGCCCGTCAGTTGTTCACCTGTGGGCAGAGTGACAGTCGCTTTCTTTTGTAAGGCCTCTTTGTTCAGGCCGGCGTCGTCGGAATGACCGGCCCTCGGATTGAGGAACTTGTTCTGCAGATCAACGGGCTCATACTTTTGAGCTATGTGTGCGAGATCGCCTGTGGGGGAGTGGCACGAGACACAGTGTGTTTGAAAGTAAGCTTCGCCCGCGTGAGGATCACCCGTGACGATGTTCTGAATGGTGTAATCCATGCGGTTAGCCGTGGATTCAACTCGGAAAAGCAAAAACTGGGCGAGGTCTCGAACTTGGTCACTCGAGTAGGCAAACTTGGGCATGCCCTTGGTAGTGCGGCCATTCAGGATAACCGGGCCAACCTCCGCCGCAGTGCCCTTGTCATGGAGCACAAGAACTGACCGCACCAGGTTTGGACCGCCATTGCCTCCGGCGGCATTCGAACCGTGGCAGAATCCGCAAGACGCCACGAACAGCTTCTGCCCACGAGCGACGGCGGGCTTGTCGGGCGGAGGACCAACCGCTAAGTCCAAAGCACCGTGGCCGGGCGGCTTCGGCATCGGATTGCCAGTCGGAATGGGGTTACCGGGCTCCGGCTTTTGGTTTGCCTGAGCATCAAGCAGCATTGAGTTTGCAGCCATGATGAACGCGATGACGCAAGTGGGAATGAGGTTACTCAGTGTCATTACTACTTGCTCGGAAACTGCGGATGATAGTCCGGGTAAGCGGGTCGCTGAAACTGCTGTTGTGGTTCTTTCTTGAGTAAGTCCAATGCGACTTCGACGGCGCGCTCAAGTTGCGGGTCGTGGCCTTCGCGCACTAACTTAGGGTCTTGATCGACCTCAATATCGGGTGCAATGCCGTGGTTCTCAACTTCCCAATCACCAGACAATCCATAGAACGCCCAACGGGGTGCAGTTACGCGGCCACCATCGATCAGGGCCGGATAACCGCCGATACCGACTAAGCCGCCCCACGTCTTCATTCCGACAAGTGGTCCTAATTTGGCTTTTCGGAAGTACCACGGCATAGCGTCACCGCCCGACCCGGCGAATTGGTTGATGAGCATCACTTTCGGACCATAAATTGCTTGGGTTGGGTCGGTAATGTCCTCACCCTCACGCGTAGCGATGCGACCCATGGGATGGCGGCTCAGATACTCGATGATGTAATCAGCAATGTCGCCACCGTGGTTATAGCGCTCGTCTAGCACGGCACCCTGCTTGCCGATCTGGGCGAAGAAGTAACGGTTGAAGCTTGTGTATCCGCCTTCGGCTGTGTCGGGCAAATGCACATAGGCGAGCCGGCCTCCACTGAGCTGATCAACTTTGCGGCGGTTGCCTTCGATCCAGTCAAGATGGCGGAGGGGGGCTTCGTTGTCGACGGGAATAACTGTAAATTCTCGTGAACCGGTTCCCTCCGGGTTTGGACCAACGCGCAGAACGATTTGCTTACCGGCCGTCTCCTGAAAAAAGCTGAACAGGTGGTCGGAAGAATGGACTTCTCTGCCGCGCACCGCCAGGAGATATTCGCCTGGTAAAACATTGACTCCGGGTTGAGTCAAAGGCGCCTGCAATTGTGGGTTCCAATTTTCGCCGTTGTAGACCTTTGTGAAGCGGTACCGGTCGTTTTCAATCTTGAAGTCTGCGCCGAGTAATCCGACCTTGAGGTGAGGCACCTCAGGCTCGGTCCCACCGCCGACGAACATGTGGCCGACATTGATGTTGCCGAGCATCTCTTCGAACAAGTAGTTGAGGTCGGCACGGCTGCTGACAGTGTTAACCCATGGTGCGTAGAACTCCTCGGCGGCTTTAAGATTGAGCCCATGAAAATGAGGGTCGTAGAAGTAATCGCGTTCGATGCGCCACACTTCCTTGTACATCTGTGTCCACTCGGCGCGCGGATCGACGTACACTTCCGCATCAGCCATCTTGAGCAAACCGTCGCCTGGTTTTGGAGGAGCGTCCGCGCCGGTGATGAACCATTGCTCGCCTTGGCGATATAGCATTTTCTCTCCGTTGGCAGAGAGTTCAAACACTAAGACGCCGCCGATGATGAGGTCAGTTTTGCGCGTTTTGAAGTCGAATTTACTGATAATGAGCTGCGGAGGCCCAGGATTCATTTCAACGACGGGCTGCTCTTCGACATAGATGACTCCTTCTTTTCCAGGCACGACGGCGAAGAAGTTCTTCTCAGGTATAGGTACGGCCAGGATGCGCTGGCTGATGTTGTCGAAGTCGATCTTGACGGGATCGGGAGGCGGCTCGGCTTTAGTGGAATCCTTTTTGGAGTCCTTAGAGTCATCCTTAGAGGCAGCTTTCGACTTCTCGTCTTTCGGCTTGTCGTCCTTCTTGTCACTATCCTTATCCGCGTTTTCATCATCGCTCTGCGGGGCTAGCGGGGAAGCGAGACTCTTCTGCAGCACAGCGACATACACGGCGCTGGTCTGAGGATGCCCGATGCTGGACATATCGATCCAGCCGTTGCTCAGACCTCCGTTGGTGCTGGCAAGAAAGTAAAGGCTTTTGCCCTTCTTATCGAATACTGGCGCTTTGGCATCACTAAGGCCATCGGTAATCTGCGTGGCTTTTGCCGCGGATAGAGAATAGACGTAAACAGCGTGTAAGTGATTGGGCAGCTGTTTGGCGTAAGTAATCCAGGAGCTGTCTGGAGACCAATTGGGTCTGAAGTCGAAAGACGGGCTGTCGTATAAGTCGGTGTCGATGCGGAGAGGTGTTTTCTTTTCGAGGTCAACATACCAGAGGTTGAGCCGCTTATCAAAGTAGGTGATCTTTTTACTATCGGGAGACCATTTCGGCGAATAGAAGAACGAGGGCGGGTTACCTAAGTTGATCTTAGTTACCGTGCCAAGGCCGTTTTGATCACGAATATGCAAAGCGTACTCGCCGGATTCATCGGAAAAGTATGCGATCAACTTGCCGTCGGGCGACCAAGCCGGGTCACGATCGGCAACGCTGGGGCTGTTCGTGAGATTGCGGACATCGCCTTTTTCGGCAGGAACAGTAAGTATCTCGCCGTGAGCCTCAAACACGGCACGCTGACCGGTCGGTGAGATGCCGGTGTTGCTAATCATGGGATTAGTAATCTTTTGAAAACGACCGCGAACCTCGGCTAAGTCGGCGGCGATAGTGATGCCAATTGGATGCGTTTTGCCCGATTTGAGATCGAGGATGTGGAGCGACCCAAACTGTTCGTATACGATGGCGTCGCGAGCGGCAGCAGCAGACTTGAAGTCGAGCCCATTGTTCTTGACCACCTCGGCTAGCTTGCTCGACTTGGTATCGAAGCTCCAGAGGCTTACGGGGCCATTACGGTCGGATAGGAAGTAGACCTTGTCGCCAACCCACATGGGGTTGAAGTCGTTAGAATTTTCGCGCGGTATGGGAACGACGCTCGAGTCGCGCAGGTCGGCGAGCCAGATCTTGAGCGTTTGTCCACCGTTGTATCGCTTCCAGGCTTGCTGCCAGTGAAAGACCGGCTGATAGGCAATGTGAAAACCGTCTGCTGAATAGGATCCGTCCTCAGCCATAGGCAAAGGGAGTGCTGTGGGGAGAGTTCCGCTTGGCGAGATCGTGTACAGCTTGTCGCTATCGGCAAAATTGGCGCGGTTGGAAACGAAGAGTATCTGGCTGCCATCGGAAGTCCAACCGACAGGGACGTCCAAGGCCGGGTGGTACGTAATGCGCTTCGGGACGCCGCCCACGGCCGGAACAACATATATATCGAAGTTGCCTTCGTACTCGCCCGAGAAGGCAATCTGCGAACCGTCGGGAGAGAAGTGTGGGGCAAACTCGCGACCCACGCCGCTGGTTAAGCGCCGAGCTTCGCCGCCCTGACGAGAGACGATCCAGAGATCGTTTGCGTATTCAAACGCGATCTGAGTTTCGCTGATGGTTGGATTGCGAAAGAGCAGATGTGCATCGCTCGGGGGTGTAGCGGTTTGAGCCAGGCCGGCTTTGGTGCAGGCAACGAGTGAAAGTAGAAAACAGAACGCGCCATTTCGCATAGTTACTGGGATCAATTATAGGGAAGCGATTCGGAGCCGAGCAGACTAGATTGAAGACATCGATGCGCGTAGGCTTACTTTCGGATACCCATGGATTCCTGGATGAGGTGATCTTTGAACACTTTGCTGAGTGCGACGAAGTGTGGCACGCGGGTGACTTTGGACCGGTCGAGATTTTGGATCAGCTGAAAGTCTTCAAGCCGCTTCGTGGCGTTTACGGCAATGTTGATGGGGCTGCGGTGCGAAGTGAAGTGAATGACGAGCTTAGCTGGACTTGTGAAGGCGTCCGAGTTTACATGACCCATATTGGTGGCTATCCAGGGCACTACGAGAAAAAAGCCAAGCAGGCGATTCTGCGCGAAGGGCCTGACTTATTCATCTGCGGTCATTCACACATTTTGCGAGTCATAAGGGACGCGCAGCTGAACTTAGTGCATATGAATCCCGGTGCATGCGGACATCACGGCTGGCACAAAGTGCGCACGCTTTTGCGATTTACGTTGGCGGCTGGCGCGGTGTCCGGAGTTGAGGCAATCGAGTTGGGGCCGAGAGGGAGAACGCCCAGACCAACTCCCAATACTGGCAAGATCGGGTCGTAAACAGCATTGATTGAGAGTGAACTAGTGCAGGTTTGCGTTAGGCGATTTTCCGGCTACGCGGATTGAACCCGATTAAAGGCGTTGAATGCTTCAATCTCAGCTCCAGAAAGAAGCGTCGCGGATGGTGGTCTCCGGCCCTTCTTTCCCCATGGTATCTCAGCTGGCCTCTAATTTTGTCTTGCTTTTCCACCCACTTGTTAGCCCAAAAACTGAATACAGGGACCTGAAAGATCTTGCAGCTAAATTCGTTGTAAATACTGTCTAGCTTCACAGCAAACGCCCATACCAAGTCGGATGGTCGAGCATAGAAACTATTGTATGATTCGCAGAAAGCCCGCTTACTCCGATCTCATAAAGCAACCTACTTAGGGTTCCTCGATCACCTTCTCAGGCGGAAGGGTAAATCGGAAGGTGGCCCCTCTCGTATCATTCAAAGTCGAGACTAGCTAGATCGAGTCGTAAAGACAACAGTGATTGGCAGTGAACCAGTGTAGATTTTCGTTAGGCGGCGGCTTCCTGGAGGTCGATTCCGGTTGGGATGCTCGGTGGCGCGGGGTGTTCGGAAGCGCATTGCGAAACGAACCCAATTTCCGGGGCGGGTGTGCTTGCGGACTTTTTGGACTGCGCTTGATTTTTGATTTTAATGCGCAGGACTTCGGCGCGGAGACTGTTGTATTCCGCTTTCTGGGCAAACAGAAGTTCAGCTTTCTCGCCTTTGTCACGGGCGGCTTGGTCGCGGCGACGTTCGGCTCGGAGTTTGAGTAGCTCGTTCAAGGCTTTGTGGAAGGCTCGATCGTGTTGGGCCTGGTAGCGGATGAAGAGCGGCATGTCTTGGAGAATGCTGCTGCCAGTTTCGTCGGGCAGAACCAGGTCCGTGAAGAACTGGGCGCGCTCACGGAGCCACCAGGATTGGGCCATCTTGCGGACGAGTAAAGTTTCGGTGAGCGTGGTGGGTTTGTGCTCGGCTAGGAGGCCTGCTTCGAGCTCGTCATACTCTTCCTGCTTTTCGAAATGCAACAACCTGAAACCGCGGCCGGAGAGACCGTGGGCGGAGCTGTTCAGGGAAGACTTGGCTTTGCCTTCCGCGGTGCGAGGACCTGTCGAGTGTTGGGCATTCTGGTAATTGGCGGAGTGCTGGGCGGGGGTCGCTGATTTGGACAAGAGAGCGCTGACGAACTCGGGCGAGTTTTCGGCAGACTCCGACAAGCTGTCTTCTTCCAGCTCGGGCTCCGAAGTGTGGATCGTGCTCTTCAGAACACAATCGATACCGGCTCGTTTTGCGATTCGGTTAGCCTCTTTGATGCCTTTGCGTTCTAGGGCGCGGCGTTCGGTGCGGGTCATGATGGAAACCTCCGGATGGTGTAGAAATCCGGTTTGACGCTAGCAGGCGGTTTGAGAGATGGTAGCTGGAGACTGGCGTGGGCGCGGGTAACTGACTGAAACGTAAACCTAAAACCTTGAGGAAAAACTTGCGGAAAGGCGTGACTGGGCTTGATGTGCTGTTAAGGCTCTCAAGCAATGTCTTTGTCTTCTATGGCCTGTCTTGCGCACCGTAATCGATGCCAACCAATTCAATTACTTGATCTTTGATCCGGTAAATCACCAGGTAAGGGAGGCCGGGAAAACCAATTCGCGAGTACTTGGACGCGTCCTTTACTGTCCCGATAGGGGTTGCTTGGCAAGCTTTCACAGCCCTCGTATAGGGGCCCTGGCCACTTCGACGGCCGCTGTAAGATTCGAGCGCCTGATATAACTTGCCATCTGATAGAGATCCTGAGATGCGGGCGCAGTCCAACGCACCTGCATCAGGATTGCAGGATCTTCTCGAGGTTGGCCCAGACCTCCGCATTATCGACGAACTCTCCATGGTCTGCGGCCTCCAGGCCGATATTGGCTGCCAGGATGAAATGGCTGTCGTCCTCAAGGTAGCGATTCAGAACCTGCTGTGATCCAGAAAACGTCACTGTCCGACATGCCAACTAGACGGCAAGGTGGATTCGAGACGAGAAGCGCGTTTGAACTAACCCGCTTGCAGAGGGATCTATCGTTTCTCGTTACGTAATCTTGAAAATCGCTGTACACTGACGTCGGATGCGGAAGAACTACGTCAAGATCATCGCTCTGGCATTTGCTCTGCAGATTGTATTAGCTGACCCGGGCGAGCAGGCAGGTGCACAGGCCGGAAAAGCTGGTTATCCGGCGATGGCTCCCCTGGATCAGTACCTGATATCTGACGGGAAATCTGAGATCGCGCTGGCTCGCAGCGCTGCACCCAGCTCCATTTCCGAGGGAGCCGAAGTGATGGTGCTGGGGCCCGAGGGATATAAGACCGCGGTGAACGGCACGAATGGCTTTCTCTGTCTCGTAGAGAGGTCGTGGGGGCAAAGCACGGATCAGACAGAGTTTTGGAATCCGAAGATGCGTGCGCCCCATTGTTTCAACGCGCAAGCTACGAGGAGCTTTGCGCCCATTTATCTGATGAAGACCAAGCTTGTGCTGCTAGGAAAATCGAAGCCTGAAATCGCGCACGCAATCGCGACGGCACTGGATAAAAAGGAACTGCCCGCGCTGGAGCCTGGCGCGATGGCTTATATGATGTCGAAGCAGCAGTACTTAAACGACCGGGATAAGAGCTGGCACTCGCATGCGATGCTTTTTTCCCCCGGCGACATGAGGAAGAGCTGGGCGGCCGAAGATCCCAACTCACCTCTCATGGTGGCGAATGACCCGGAGGAACGTGTGACGATTCTATTTGTCCTGACAGACAGGTGGTCCGACGGCACGCCGGCTCCGTGGAATATGCCCTGATCTACACTCTGTGGTTTATAGGATAGAGATCTCGTAAGCAGAGGCCGCAGGCTCCAATCTCCGTCACTCCTGAGCCTGATCATAAGGCAAACCGGCAAATGCTCGTTAATGCAACATCGGCAACCCACTCGCCGATGGATGAAACAGTTCTCAGGAATCCGCTTGCATGCATCGAAGTGGTGATCTCCCGATGGGCGGCACCAAGCGCCTGCTTCGTTTTAATCTTGACAGTGTGGAACAACCCGCCAAGTCTCCCGTATCTGATAAGGAACTGCATTGTTATCGAGGGCAGGACAGGGGAAGAGAGTATGTCGGAGTCACCAGCCAAAGAATACCCTCAGCAGCTTGATTGGTTTCGTTACTTCTGCGCCTTCATGCTGTACACGTACGGCATTAGCAAGCTGCTTCACTTGCAATTCGACTTGCAATCCGAGCTCGCTCGACAGCCAGTCGGCTCACTCACCGGGTACCAACTCACTTGGTTTTACTTTGGCTACTCCCGGAGCTATGCAGTTCTGCTTGGCCTCGTGCAGATTATGGGCGCAACTCTGCTCCTATTCCGAAAGACTACTCTTCTTGGCGCGCTCACGATGCTCCCGGTGATGGCGAACATCCTCCTCATTAACTTGTTTATCTTGGTCAACGACTATGGACCATTTCTGATTTCAGGCCTCATTTGCATATTCTTAAGTGCCATCCTGTGGCATCAGCGCTCCGGTCTTAGAACTCAGCTCTGGACCACACAAGAGAGTGAGCCGGTAAACTCACGCCGTCGTCATCGTTGGATTGCGTTCAGCATAGCCTTCACAGCAATGGCGATGATGCTCGCGGGAGCACTTATTCAGGGGCATGTAAAGCATTCGCGAGAGCAGAACTTCCGCCCCTCGGTTGTGAGGAACCACAATTAGTCCCGAGAAGTCCCCATCGCATCTGTGATCAGCGCTTCTGAGTACCTATGCGTCCAGAGAGTCCAAGCCAGCCGTAAGTTAGTCGTTGAGGCCTTTGCCAGCCAAGATTCGTGGAACGAATTTATCCACTCTGGCAGCGCGCGTAGCAGATTGTTTTGCAGCGGCAATCTGGTAGATGTAGCCCTTCTGTCGTCCTGGTGTGAGACCGGCGAAGGCTCTGTTCAAGGCGGGATCCGTATCGAGTCTTGTTTGCAGCTCTTCAGGCACTTTAACCTCCGAAACCCGCTTGAACTCGACCTTTGCACCGGAGTTTTCGAGGTCGATGGCTTGTTCGATGAAAGCCTTGATGGTAAAGCTCAGGCGTGTGATGTCGGCAAGTGAGTTGAAGCGAAGCTGGCGAGGCACCTGCATGTGTTCACCGACCCGGAAGAGCAATTTGTCGGGGTCTTCCAGCAGAGCGCCCTTGAAGAAGAGTAGGGCGATGTAGCTGTTAAAGCGCTGGATAAGAACAATGTTCTTGTTCCCGAGCGTGAAGCATGGCTTGCCCCATCTGATCTTCTCAACAAGGCCGTAACTCCGAGCAAGCTCTTGCAAGGCCGCCGTTTCCTGGGGGTACTGGTGGCGTGGGTGCTCCATAGGAGAATGGCGCACTGGCCGTTGGGTTCCGTTTGCTGCTGGTTTTCGCATAATTTGGTTGCCAAAAGTCCGGCCTTCCCGTCATTTCGCTCCTGGCGGACCGGTCATCGCGAAGAGAACCGGCGACTCTACCTCAGATTGCAGAGAACGGCGACCGCCGAAGGCTTGCCAAGCGTCCCCACAACAGATACGAACACGTTCCGAGCAAGAGCGTGATCGTTGAGGGCGCAAACGCCGCGTGCCGGTCATGGATGGAGGCATGTGCGATCAGAGCCGACAGAAGGTTGAATGCAAAACCAGCGTAGGCCCACTCTTTCACGCTCGCGGGTATCGGTGGAATCAGCAGCGCGAACACGCCCAACATCTTTGCCACCGAAAGTTCCACACGGAATGACGCCGCCGGAAAACCAAGACGCGCAAACGCCTGGGCTGCCTGGGGAGTGAACCATTCCCAATATGCAGTGAAGATCATCTCCAGGCAGAACAGCGCAGTCACAATCCAGAACGCAATCACCACTGGCTTCGACTTTGTCATTAGACCTCCTCATCGAGCAGCCGTTCGAGACTTCCAATGAATCTCTGCCAACCATACTGCGCGCCCTGGTAAGCAGCTTGCTGATTGGCCCGGAAGCCCGAATGCTCCATCCGAAGATGCGTGCCGCCGTCCGCCGGAGTCAGCGTGAACTCCACTGTGCTTTCATGGCCAAACGCCTGCCATGAGTAAGCAAGACGTTGCAGTGAATCGAGCGCAAGAACCTTGCAGTCAATCACTCCGTCCCAACCTCCGACCGGCTCATTCCTGAACTGAAACTCCCGGCCGATCTCCGGCAGAAAGTTGTTCCTCAGCAGCCACTGCGTCAGGAGGGCAGGCGCTGTGAGTGCCCGCCACAGCTTCTCAGGCGCGTGCGCAAAGAACTTCTCAACCACCACGCTGCGGGTTTGTTCTTCCGATTGGTTCACGGGTCCATCCTTTCCAACAGAGACTCCAGACGGTCGAAACGGTCCTGCCAGAAAGCGCCATAGTCACGGAGCCACTGCGCTACCGGCTCCAGCGCCTGAGGCTGGGCCTTGTAATGCGTCTCCCGCCCATTCCGCCGATGCCGCACCAGCTTCGCCCGCTTCAGTACCGAAAGGTGCTTGGATACCGCGGGCTGCGAGACGCCAGCGAAGCTCGTCAGTGCATGCACCGTCTGTTCGCCCTTGCTCGACAACTCAGCAAATATCGCCCGACGAGTAGGGTCCGCCAGAGCTCGAAAGACCGAATTCGCAGGCGCTGCCTTCACGTCACAATCATAACCGCATGGTTATGAGTTAGTCAAGAGATTCCTCGAACATTGCCATCAGTACCGACAAGTCCCCTTTCGTCTATAATTCCATTCGGCTTTATTGTCTTCACAACCAAGCGAGGATCGTGATGGCGGAATCGGAAAAGAATTGGATCGCGCGGCAGACGGCCGACCTAAGGGTCACCTTCGATATGGCGCTCTCGAATAAGCGGAAGTATCCCGTGACGGAGTTCAAGGCGTTTGTCCAGAGCGCCCGGCGCTACATCGAGATGACGGCTGATGATCCGATGATTCACAGGAGCGTAGTGCAGGCAGTGAATGGCTTTCGGGAGTTCCTGCAAGTGGAACGAAAACAAATTCCTGGAGATATTTTGTTTGAGGCGGACAGACTGGAATGCCAGCTCTTCGCTGGCTACGATCCCAGCTTCGACGGCGATGAGCCTCCCGGCTTATAAGTCGTATCCGCGTTAGACTGTTCCCGCGTGCTGCGATTAATGAACTTTTCGCGACTAGAGCGGATCTATGACGGCAAGTAATTGTGTCCGAGTAGTCGATCGCTCGGAGATAATCAGCATGAAAGAGCATCGCTCGCGATCGGGTCGAACAAGGAGTCATCGTGAAGTCGCCTAAATGGGCTGTTCCGCTTTTTGCTGTCGTCTCTTTTCCGTTTGCCTCGGTCGCACAAACGATACCCAGCGGCACCGCGATCGACGCCGAGGTGGGCAAGATCATGAGTCACACCCATGCCAACGGCATGGCGATTGCGGTGATCGATCACGGCAAGGTTGGCTATGTGCAGTCCTACGGAGTCCGTAACGCCAAGAGAGAGCCGCTGGCCACGGACACCGTCATGTATGGTGCTTCCCTCACCAAAACGGTATTCGCACACACGGTCATGCAACTGGTCGATCAGGGTAAGCTCAACCTCGATACTCCTATTAAGACCGATCTGGATAATCCATTGCCGAGCTATGGCCCTGACCCAGTGTTCCCAGACAAGTATGGGCCGTACAAGGACCTCGCCGGCGATTCGCGGTGGGAAAAGATCACCCCGCGTATGTGCTTGACCCACTCCACCGGCTTCAGCAACTTCTGGTTCATCGAACCGGACCAGAAACTACACATCCATTTCGAACCTGGTACGCGTTTCAGCTATTCAGGCGATGGATGGAACGATCAGGGTCAGCCCCAGCCACATGACAAGCGCAGCAAGGTCCGTGCGGCAGGCTCAATGAATACCACCATTACCGACCTGTCGAAGTTTACCGCCGCCCTGGTGCGTGGAGATGGGCTCAGTTCCACCGCGCGCGCCGAAATCACGCGACCTCTGCTGCACATTGGCACAGCGAGTCTGTTTCCCCTCTTCCTCCCTGACCTCCCGCTAGCTGAGCAGCGTAAGGACCTGTATTCAGGACTTGGCGTCATCTTCTTTCACGGACCGCAGGGTAACGGATTCTACAAGGGCGGCCATGACGGCCAGACCGCTAACACCATGGTCTGCATCGAGGCCAGTCAACGTTGCATCTTGATCCTCTCGAACGACGTTCGCTCCGAAGCGGGCTTCACCCAACTGGCCAGATTTGTCCTTAGCGACACCGGCGTACCTTACGACTGGGTATATCGAGACCACGCGGGCAAGTCGTGAGTTCGCGGCGAGCCCTGCTGGAACTCGGCGCGATTGTTTGTTTCCTTGATACGGCACTCAGAGACTGAACTCACTTGCCGCATAGATCGCGAGTAACGGCGTAGCGTTTACGAATCCAAGTTGCCGTGAAGTCGGCATCTGGTGGTTTGAGCTTCTATCTCTGACGACCCGCACTGTGGTGGGCTATAAACGGGTTGAGGAGATTACCTATCGGTAATCGCCATGGGTAGACGAACGGTGGCGGTGAACCCGTATCGAACCGGAAGTCCCCGCCACTAAACCAGAAAAGCACACTCACCGCATGGCGCGAAATCTTCTGGATCGAGCACTAGCCACGATTCAGTTTCTCCGCTGTGAGCGGGCGGCTATGTTCTGTCGACGAAATCCACAAATCCACAGGCCGACTACAGGATAGATACAGGTACGTCAGGATTATATAGAGACGCCCCTAGAATGCCGAACTTCCGCCCCGAGAATGCCGGAAAGGACGGCACAGAGCGCCCCGTCTTTGCCGACGAGCCCAAACGATCTCCGCCACGCCCTGAGGATAAACCGGTCGCCCCCAGAATGCCGAAATGTACCGTGTCATTTGAAAGCCGCTCCGATAACTAAACGCGCCCTTGAACGCTGAACAATGGATCAGTACAGGAAAATACGCACATACAGTCACGATGTGGTCTCGTCAAGACTTACAGAGTGGGTAGAGCAATGGAAACTCACACAGACATTCTCACGATCAAAGACGTTGCACACATCCTGCGTTGTTCGAAGGCCCACATCACAAACGTGCTCCACGGAAAGGTGGTTGGTGTTCCGCGACTTATGCACCTTAACTTGGGTCGTCGCAAGCTCATCAGACGCGAGTGGCTTGATGAGTGGATGGAAGCAAGCAAAAATCGATAACATCGCAGACATGGCAGGATTCAACGCTGAAGACGCAAGAAGGAAACATAATGCGCCGAAAGCGATTTCTCAAAGGCAGTCTCCGTGCCCGCAAGCACGGTCGTCACAAGATCTGGTTAGCTCAGTGGTGAAAACGGGAGCAGACGTTCCAAGGTACTCGGGCGTTACTCCGAAATCCCTAAGAGCGAAGCGGAACTTATGCTGTCCCAGATCATTCAACCTTTAAACGAAGGTGCTGGGCAGTCCCAAACTCCGACATTTACGTTCAGACAATATGTAGAAAGCAAATTCCTTCCGGTGTGCCGTCGCATCTGGAAGGAGTCCACCAGGAGCACATCCGAGCCGGACATCATGCGATATCTTGTACCGGCCTTCGGAAAACTGCGCCTCGAAACTATCACAAGGGAGCACATGCAGGAATTTCTTGAGAGCATGGGTGCCAGGTTGTCGACAAGCATAGTCGCACACCTACGTTGGCACCTCAATGCCATTTACAAAATGGCGCAGAGTGACGGAATTGTGCAGTTCAACCCGGCAGGGTCGCTCTATATACCTGCTTGTAAAATCACGCCCGCCAAGCTCGTGATGTCCCGCGAGGAGGTCAGAGTGGCAATTTGTGTGTTGGATCTTCGGGCTCGCCTGATCTTTCGACTTGCGGTCTTTAGCGGATTGCGGCCGGGCGAGATTTTCGCGATCCGCCTTGGGAAAATTGGACCATGTCGGTGGAAGTCGATCAGCGAGTCTATGAAGGGCACTCGATTACCCGAAAGGTAGGAAGGGCAAAAATACTGCTCGAACAGTTGGGCTACCGCCCGGTACATTGTCGGAGATCGCGCTGTGGAGGAATTTCCTGCAAGACACTAGCGACGATGGTTTGCTTTTCCCTTCCGAAACAGGAACGACACCGCTAAGGCCGAATAACCTCTGGAAACGGGAGTTTCAATCGCGGCTGGACGCTGTCGGGCTTGATTGGCTTAATTATCAGGTTCTGCGGCGTACGAACGCAAGCCTTTCGAGGAAGGCGAGTGTCGACCCTAAGGTTTCTGCCGACCAGAGAGGCCACGGCCTTGGGGTCAGCCTGGGTGTGTATGCTTTTAGCGATCTTGATCAAAAGATCGAGGCTGTAACTAAGCTCGAAGCCGATGTGATGGGATCAGCAACCCTGAACTGACGGATTGAGCAACTTCTTTTAATCGGCAGTTTGAAGAACTAGGAAAGAAAACGGAGTAATCTGAGTAAAGGCGTGAAGCTCAGGAGCTTCTAAGTTGTTCTAAAATGGAGCGGGAGACGGGAATCGGACCCGCAACCAACAGCTTGGAAGGCTGTGACTCTACCATTGAGTTACTCCCGCAAGGCCTGAGCTATTCTCCATTCTACAACGCCCCGGCAATTAGCTGATAGGCTCAGAAGTGTCTTCCGCGACACCCATGCCGTGAGTAGTTCTGCATATCCCGCGTCCGTTGAGGGCGTCCTGGAACAGCCCGTGCAGCCCTGGCTCTGGGCTAATCTTCTCAGCTTAGATGCCCCCATTGTGGCGCTCTTATGGCAGGCGCTATTCGGTCGCGCTTTCTCTAGTCATCTTCGTTGGCCGGCCTTTGTCGCCCTCGGTTCGACGGTGTGGATCATCTACGTGTCTGACCGTCTTCTCGACTCACGACACGTCCTCACGGAGATCAGTTCAAGTCGGCACCAATTTTACCGTCAGCATCGTTGGGAATTCGTCGCCGGACTATTGCTTGTCTTCTCCGTGCTGGCCGAGGCTCTCTGTTTCCTGAATCGAACAGTGCTTCGCAACGGCATCGTAACTGCCCTCACAGTGGGCTTATATCTGGTGATTATTCATGCCAATTCGCGAGCTGCACGACAGTGGTTTCCCAAAGAATTTGCAGTAGGGGTCATCTTCGCGGCAGGAACATGCCTCGCAACATGGTCAAAGACAGACGTGAAATTGGGACTGTTCGCACCTGCAGCTTGCTTTGCCGCATTATGTTGGTTAAATTGTGCAGCCATTGATTATTGGGAGAATGATCGTCTGCATGAGCAACGCAGAGCTGCCTTGACCAGTAATTCTTTAGAATGCGCCCTTCTGGCCGTCGCTGTTTTTAGCGCTATCCTGACTTCGCTAGCCAGTGTGCAAGGTGTTTTCGCAAGCATTGCTTTCAGCGCAATACTACTCTTAGCAGTCCACCGGTGTCGCCCCGGTCTATCTCCTGATGCTCGTCGTGTGCTCGCTGATGCCTGCCTTTGTACGCCTGCCTTGTTCATTATTAACGCTCACCTAGTTTGAATATCGACCGAATTGCTGGCTCATACCGATGGCTTGAATACCTGGCGTTTGGGAGGCAGCTTGAGCGCAGCCGAGATTACTTTCTAACTTCCGTTGCCAGGGCCAAACACGCTCTTGTGATCGGCGATGGCGATGGACGTTTCACGCGAGCATTGCTCGCATCGAACCCTTCAGTAACGGTGGATTCCGTGGAACTCAGTCTCGCAATGATCACTTTGGCTAAGCGCCGCATCGATGCGTCCGGGTTGGGCGACCGCATTCGCTTCATCAACAGCGACGCTCTTAACGTTGACCTGCCACGGCGTTCTTACGACCTCATCGTGACTCATTTTGTCCTGGACTGCTTCAGCACAAACGACGCGGGTGCCCTAATCGACCACGTCAGCAAAGCCGCCAGCTCAGACAGCCTATGGCTGATAACTGAGTTTGCGGTGCCGAGTGGCTTCTGGCGAAAAGTGCACGCGACGCTGTGGATCCGTAGCATGTACGCATTCTTCGCAATCGCAACCGGGCTCGAGGCGAAACGCGTTCCGGATTATGCGCCATATCTGTTGTGCAGTGGCTATCGATTGACGGCTTCAAATGAGGCGCGTTGGGGCCTGATTTCGTCCGAATTGTGGCAGCGAACAGAAAGCTAATGTCCTGCCTTGCTAAGTTGCGTATCTAAGCTCAGCGCCGCCGAAATGAGCCCGAGATGTGTGAACGCCTGCGGGAAGTTTCCAAGCGCTTCGCCACTGGCTCCGATCTCCTCCGCATACAGTCCGAGGTGGTTTGCATAGGTCATCATCTTCTCGAAAGCAAAACGGGCCTCATTCAGATCGCCGGAACGCGACATCACTTCCACAAGCCAAAACGAACATACGCTGAAAGTGCCTTCGCCCCCGGTGAGTCCATCCGCGTCAATTTCTTGCTTATAACGATAAACGAGTGTGTCGGAAACAAGATCCTTCCGAATGCGCTTCAGTGTACTTTGCATCCTGGAATCTCGCGGCGACACAAACATCATCAGTGGGAATAGCAGAGCATTCGCATCCACCGAATCACCGCCGAAAACCTGAACAAAGGTGTCATTACGCCAGCCTTCGGTCATGATGGCTTCGTAAATCTTTTGGCTTTCTGCTCGTACTCGATCGAGGTCCAATGGCAAATTGCGCTTCATTGCAATGCGCATGCAGCGGTCTAAGGCAACCCAACACTGCATTTTCGAGTAGGTGTAATGCTGAGACTCTCGCCGGACCTCCCAAATGCTTCGGTCTGGTCTGCTCCAGTTCTCACAGACCCACTCGGCAAGTTTGACAACATACTTCCAAAAGTCGTACGAAATTGGCTCCGCATACTTGTTATAGAGATAAATCGAGTCCATCAGCTCGCCGTAGATGTCCAGTTGGAGCTGGTGCTTGGCCGAGTTCCCGACGCGAACTGGACGAGAATCCATGTACCCGGAGAGGTGGTCAAGATCGAACTCGTTTAAATCAGATGACCCATCGACGCGATACATAACCTGCAGCGGTCCGACCTCCTGGTCTTCAGACGCCCGGCCCTGGAGCCATTCCATGAACTGGGCGGCTTCGTGGTCATAGCCGAGTCTCAGAAACGCATACACCGTGAACGCCGCATCACGGATCCATGTGTAACGATAATCCCAATTTCTGACCCCGCCGACTTCCTCGGGCAGACTGCACGTTGGGGCGGCGATAATAGCCCCAGTGGGCTCGTAAATCAGAAGCTTCAAGGCGAGCGCGGATCGCATAACCATCTCACGCCATCGACCCTTATACGTGCATCGCGCGGCCCACTTTTGCCAGGCGGCCATGGTCTCTAAAAGGAGATCCTTGGCGAACTGCTCAAGTTCTTCCGGTCTGGGTTGAGGCTGCGCTTCGGAGTCGAGTTCGAGAATGAAGCTGTGGCAGCTATCCTCCGGCAAAGTGAACTTGGCAGTAACTCCTGTGCTGGCCGAAGTCAGTTCAGCCGTACTGTTCAACCGAAGTCGCAGGTCTAGATGACTAAAATTGGCTGATTGTGCTTCAACATGCATTTGGTGAGAGGCGCGCGCATAATCAAACGCGGGCAGGCATTCCATCTCAAAGTCGATGGTTCCACGCACACACCTGACGATTCGTACGATTGCTCTGATTCCGGGCTGGCCTCCGCGCCACGGCATAAAATCCAAAACTTCGCCGACACCATCAGCACTCAGAAAACGCGTTAGCAGGATGTTCGTGTCGGGCAGATACATCTGCTTGGTCTTGCAATCGGAGATGGTGGGCGTAACTCGAAAATGACCACCCTTCTCTAAGTCGAGAATTGCCCCAAAAACGCTTGCTGAGTCAAATCGTGGAAGACAGCACCAGTCAATCGATCCGTCAATTCCGACCAGTGCCGCAGATTGCAGATCTCCAATCACTCCATACTCGTCGATGCTTTTAGCTCGGATCTTCATGTTGTCCCACCTAGGTTAGTTCAGATCAGTTCTGCGACTCGTGATAAAACCAAAGCCGCAGCATCAGGCGCACTTACAACCTGCGCGGCAGGAATGATAGAACCAAACCGAATCACGAACCGATCGGTTTCCGAAATACCGACCGGCTGAACTGGTAAGCCAACTCTCGCGAGCATAGCCAGCAATCTTTCTGTGCCCGGGAGAGGCGCTGTCAACTTGCTAGCTGAACCTGCAACGCCCTCTGGGAACAGGCCGATGGGACGGTCGAGTGTTGCTGCTTCGCGCAGGATGCGTCGAATACTCCGGGCTGTAAACTTCTGATTTGTTCCAGCAAATGACACCGGATAGCAAGCTAAAGCACGAGCTACTCGTGGCAACAATACGTCCCCTGGAGACGAGATCTGCATTGGACCGAAGCGGAGCGGCGGCCAGTTTGCGGTAACAATCCAGCGTACCGGCGGATCGCCAGGACCATAGTGTTTCCGTATCGCCTGCGTGATCACTGACGCGGGATGTAAAATCCACAGACCTTTGCGCTGGTAGTGATTGGCCACGAGCACAAAGCGCCCACAAGACGGCAGATTCTCAAGGCCTATGATTGTTGGCACGGGCGAGATTCCAGCGCACACCCCAGCGCTAAATGCATCGACCGATGCTTCCGTGTTGTTGATGATGTTCGGCCCGATACTGAAAACCGTCTTCCAAGGCACGGGGTAGCTGAGAGGCGAACGGAGGTCCATCTTAGACCTGCCGGTCTTTCCAGATTGCATGTCGACCTGTGATGGTCGTCAACATTCCATTTAGCGCAATCAACTGGAAAAGATAAATGCCGAAAGGTGCAAGCAAGACATGGCCGAGAGAACGCTTGTTGTGACCGCCGTACCAAGGCGATAACAGCAGAATGGGAGCTACGAATAAGAGGAGACCTGGCCCGGTGAACAGTCGATTTCTTCTCCAGGCCAGCAGCAGCACTGGCAACCAGGACGTAAGCAAAATAGAGGACGCGACTACCTGCGCACCGCTCATTGGGTTGACAAGTAAGAAACGAAATGAGTTTTTCTGGAAGCCCCGCCAGATAGCCGTGAAGCCATCGTACATTCGCACATGTCCCAACTGCTCAGCTCGTAGGACTCGTAAACGCACGCCGTGATCCTTGGCCAAACGAGCCAGTGCAACGTCTTCGATGACGCTTTTTGCCACTCTGCCGTGACCACCGAGCCGTTCATATGTCGAACGCTCAATCAGCAAGCATTGTCCATTTGCCAAGGCCTCGCGCGACTCGGGGCTATTCACCTTGCGGGCGCTCACGCCTGTGAAATACAGCGCGAAGGCGTACGGTAAGAGCACCTTTTCACTCCATGTTTCGCGTCGTTGGTCCAGAAACGCAGTTACCAGTTGAAGCTCGTTTCGTTCCGCATAAGCAACCAGCGAGGCAGGGAAGCCCGGCTCATACCAGGTATCAGCATCAACAAACAAGATCCACTTCGATGCGACCTCGGCAGCTCCGGCTGCGCATGCGTTTGGCTTGCCTTTAGCGCCATACGGCAGAGGCGGCGCTGTGATCACCCTTGCGCCAGCTGTCTTCGCCGCTTCGGCAGTGCCGTCACTCGAATAATCATCAATGACAATGATCGAAATCGAACCAAGACTTTCAACAACACGTGCAATCTGGTGAGCTTCATTGCGGGCGGGCACGACTGCAGTCACATCTGGCTGGGCCGCATCAGCTTGCGACGACAACTCAGGGAGACGCATGTAGTTGAAACGAGACTTGACCAGAAAGAAAGTGATCCCGGCTGCCAACGCCAGTACGAGCCGATCAATCATACGCGCGCTACAACGATCGTTGGTCCGGTCAGTCCACTCGGGAATGGGTTGCCTTCTGACACCTCTTGCCATGACCCGTTTCCGTCTAACGCGTTTGCCTCAATCAGTGTTCCGGTTGGTGCGCTCACCTGAGCCACCCAGCGCGTCCAGGTGAAAGGCGAAAGTGGGCTCTCGATGCGCGCTTCCTGCCATGATCCCTTGTCGGCGCGGACGCGAACCGCACGAATGCCACGGCTGCCCGCGAACGAAACCCCGCCAAGCTCGATGGCTTTCCCGTCGCGACGCATGTGATCGATATGAGATGCCGTATGGATCACTGGCTCCCTCGTATAGCCTAGGCGTTGCCAGGTTCCGTAGTATGGTTTGCTGACAAAATCGATACGGCTGATCCACTTCACGTTGCGGCAGCCGTAATATCGCGGCGCAAGCAGGCGCAATGGAAAGCCGTGGGTTCGACTGAGTGTCTTGCCGTTCATTCCTATCGCGAGCAGGGTCTCGTCGCCAAACGCATAGTCCAGCTGGAGGTTGTCATCGTGACCCTCGACGCCTATAAAGGCCGCCTCGATCACCTCCTGCGGCAATGTGCCACGGTCTATCAATTGGTTGAGGCGAACACCGGCCCACTCTGCGGTACCCATCAAGTCCGACTTGAGCGTGTTACTGATACACCGCAGGGTCACGTATCGAATGTCTCGCTTGATCCGCAATAAGTCTTCAAAACGGTAAGTCCGGACCGGCTGCCCATTGACTGCGATTGTGAGCTTCCAATTTCCGGTGTCGATCACGGGATCCACGGTGTTCTTGCTCATTCCATAAAACTCCGACACGGGCGTGATGGGCTTACGGACCAGACCCGACCCAAAACGCTCTCGATCTAACGCCGGCAGGAATGGAAACAAATCAACCGGCTCACGGGCTTGTCGTGCAAGACGATCTGACCGGAAGTAGCTTTCCGCTGCGACCGCAACAACCCCGCTGCTCATCACTACTGGGAGCGCGTAGCTCGATGCAGCCTTCAACAAAGTACGGCGTTCCGAGGAGGCAGGAATGTCCCGAAGCTCCAGCTGGTTTTTCGTAGCAACTGATGAAGGCCGGCTCGCCGCGACTGCCAAAGCCGGCAACCAAAATGCCACGCTACCTCCGAACGAACTATAGCCAGTGTTCCAGGCCACCAGACCGGCGAGAAGGATTCCCGCCATCGTGAAGGACGCCAAGCGGCTCCGCCACTGGAACCGCTTGCTCGAGATATGGAGCAAGAAAATCGTGAAACCCAGAATTGCCAGGGCGCCAGTCGCAGCAGACGGTTTAGCCCATCGCCCCAGAGAATCTAAGATCGGCACTGCATATCGCGAGGGCGTCCTCGCCATGATCCACTCTGAGATTTGGTCGGTCAGCAATGGCGTGCCGAGCAAATAGAAGGTTGCGTAATGAATCAACAGGCCAGCGAGTGTAGCTCCGGACGCAATTTGAATTGACTCTTGTACAGACCCTCCGACACCGGGCCTGGCGTTGACTATGCTCGCCAAAAAGCCAGCCTCCGAGCGCCATATCGAGCCATCGGAACCGCCATGTTCCGCGCCGTTAGCCAATACTTCTTTCTCGCGGGCACGACCGCTCTCATGGAAAAAACATCGAAGCCGGGCGACTCGATCACCCGCAAGATTTCGCTGTAGACGTCGGAAGCCGTCTTAACTGCGAAACGCCCCCGCGCAGCAAGATAATCAATGCCGGCATTTCCTCTTTTGTAGTAGGACCGCGCACGATCAGCCTCAAAGGCGATCAAGTGAGAGAACTCTTCGTTAGACGTATGTTGGTGCAACTGTGCTTCCGAGTAACCGAAACGTGCAAGGTCTTCTGCCGGCAAGTAAACGCGGCCTCTATCCAAGTCCTCCCTGATATCTCGCAGAATGTTGGTCAATTGCATAGCAATGCCCAGATCGATTGCGTGAGGAATTGCCTCGTCCTTCGTACCGGGATCCTCAAAACCGATCACAGAGGACATCATCAGACCCACCACCGAAGCTACGCGATAGCAAAACAGTCGAAGATCAGCAAAGGTCGAGTACCGTACCTGATTAAGGTCCATCCGCATACCTTCTATCAATTCAAACGCGTACTCGAGTGGAACGC
Organism: Bryobacteraceae bacterium; assembly: GCA_965214005.1. Lineage (GTDB taxonomy): Bacteria > Acidobacteriota > Terriglobia > Bryobacterales > Bryobacteraceae > Bog-105. The sequence goes on along the minus strand of CBDCAQ010000014.1, from coordinate 3,105,037 downwards.
CGTACTGCCGGGCCGTCTGGAGAAACAAGCTCAATACCGGATGTCCCACAGACGAAGGTGCAGTGATGCCGGAGCGCAACGCGGCTTCCCAAGCGTCCAGATCCTGGCGGCCTTGTTGCACACTACCGCATTCATCAACTAAGTCGTCCGTGTGTCGACAAAACCAATAGACACTATGCGCCGCCCGAGCCAGATCGGCCGGGAAGAATTTCGTCGCGAAGTAGAAGCTCTTTGAGCCCTCGGCTGTGGCTTGGGCTGCCTGCTCATACAAGGACGCAAGTTCTAGGTCAGCAGGCGTTCGCAAACCAATTGCTCCGCGATCTTTGCAGACGATAGAACTCCAGGCACACCGGCACCGGGATGAGTCCCAGCGCCTACGAAATAAAGATCCCGGACGTCCTCAGACCGATTGTGGGGACGAAACCATGCCGACTGACGAAAGATCGGCTCGAAGGAAAATCCCGAACCGCGATACGTGTTCAGAGTTGTTTCAAAATCGAGCGGCGTCAGTATCCGGTCCGTAACTAGGTTCTCAAGAAGTCCAGGCAAGTATCGCTGATCTAAGAATTCAAGTATGGCCTGTCGCAACAAAGGCCCTTGCTTTAGCCAATCAATCCCACTCAGCTGATTCGGCACAGGAGCTAGAACATAGAAGCAGTCGCAGCCCACTGGAGCCATCGACGGATCAGTCGCACTAGGCCTGTGCAGGTAAAGCGAGAAGTCCTCCGAAAGAAATTTTCGGTTGAAGATGTCGTTCAATAACTCTTTATAGCGCTCGCCCAGGATGATGGTGTGATGCTTGATGTCAGGATATTGTCTGCGCGTTCCAAAGTAGATCACAAACAGCGACATGCTATACCGCATTCGTTGCAGACGTTTCTCAGACCAACGATGACTGTCTGCTGGTCCGATCATCTTGCGATAAGTGTTTGCTACGTCCGCATTGCTGATGACCGCATCCGCGCGAAGTTGTGTCCCGTCTTCCGTCTCGACACCGACTGCCTGCCCACTCTCGACCAAGATACGCTTTACTGGTGCGGACAAGTGCACTCGTCCTCCAAGTTCTACGAACAGCTCTCCGAGCGCGTTAACGATCGCTCCGGTTCCGCCCATTGCATAATGGACGCCCCACTGTCGTTCAAGATAGTGAATCAGCGCGTAAATCGACGTCGTTTGAAAGGGATTGCCGCCGACGAGCAACGGGTGAAAGCTAAATACTCTGCGCAGCATCGGATCGCGGACGTACTTCGCCGCAAACTGATAGACAGTTTTGTACGACTGCAAGCGGATCAGATCGGGCGCAATCTTGATCATGTCCGAAAACTTCAGAAACGGCTTGTCCGACAGCTCGACAAAGCCCTTTTGAAATACCGCCTTCGCGTGCGCGATCATCCGCCGATATCCCGGCAGGTCGCCCGGCGCAAATGCGTTTACCGATCGCTCCGTCTCGGCTTCATCACTGCCGTATTCGAATGATCGACCGTCGGGGAACTCGATACGATAGAAAGGCTCGACGGGCACGATGCGAACGTATTCTTCGACTTTGCGTCCTGCTTGTTCGAACAATTCCGTGATCATAAAGGGAGCCGTGATCACGGTAGGCCCACCATCGAAAGTAAAGCCGTCCTGCTTATATACGTACGCTCGTCCCCCAAGCTTGTCACGAGCTTCAAACAGATCGACTTGCAAGCCTCGTGTCTGCAAACGAACAGCCGCAGCCAAGCCGCCGAAACCACTTCCAATTACGGCCACCCGCTTTCTTATAGCGCCCTGATGTAGATGACTGCCGACCCCGGCACCTGCGAATGTAAACTGCTCAGTTGGCGTAATAGTCGGAGACTCTGACATGCAGATAGTCGATCAGCTCTTCTAGTTCTCGCGAATCGGGACCAAATGGCTGGATGGCCTCACGCATCGCAAAAAGTCTTTCTTCAAACTTAGCCCTGCAGATCACATCCCCGTCCAGAAGATCGTCGCTCATTTGGAACGCCAATCCGAACTGCTTGCCAAATTGACGCAATCGAGATTCTGATGCGCCATCGAGATCGGACCCGACTAGGCCAGCCAGAACGGCCAAAGAAAACAGAGGCACCGTCTTAAGCTCCGTGACACCGGCTTGTGTTCGGCGATCGCGCTCATTGGCAAGTTGCAGATCCAGCGCTTGACCGGCGATCAGTCCCGCGCAATCAAGACTTCTGAGCAGCTGCAGCTGGAACCGCCTCAGTCGCTCTCGGAAGGGCCGGGGGCAGTCGTACTCGACCACTGTACGTGCCGCAAGCGCTACAAGTCCAAAGGCTGCCAACACAGCCGTAGCTTCACCGAATTGCACGTGCGCCGACGGTTGATCTCGGCGCAGGGGTGAATCATCCATACACGGAAGATCATCGATAATCAACGATGCGCAATGAAGGAGTTCCACCGCTGACGCTGCTCGAAGGACAACGTCTTCGGGTGCACCGAGCATTCTGCCTACACGTACCGCCAATATGGGCCTGATTCGTTGAGCAGGACCTAGAACAGCGTACTGAATGGCCTCTTGGACCAACCCGTTCGTCGAACTTGCATCGGCGCCTAGGATTGCCTCTAAATATGTGTTGATTGGGAACCGATCTGCCTTTAGGTCCGCTCGCAGTGCTATCAGTTCCATGCCCGTCATGTTAGTAGATTGACGGCCGCCCAGCTAAGGTCTTTTAATTTGGACTGTAGATGTGCAGAAAGGTCAGTCCGGCCCAGGGGATCCGTAGAGCGACCCCTCCCGTATTCCAGACAACCAGATTTTTGTGAGAAGTTTGAATGCGGTTTCCACTACCTCTAAGATGGAGCCGGTGTGAATTCCGGATTTAACCTTAAAGATTTGTTCCATTGTGCCGATTCGACAATTGAAGGCCTTTGAAGCCGTTTATGACACCTCGTCGATTCTGGACTATAGCTTTACTGGGAAGTTTGAGTGCGTTTGCACTTCATCAATTATCCCGCCCAAATAAATTTCAGCACGACTTTCAAACAGTCGCATCTGTCTCACAACCGTCTATATCGGCTGTTTCGCGATCACTGCGTCCCAACTACCCCTACTCCGTCGTGCCTGGAGGTGTTTATTCTCCAGCAGAGTTGAGGACGGCGGCCCAGAAAGATGAGTCAGTTCAGTCTCACTATTCTGACTTCGATCTGCGAAATGCGCACCTGATCGCCAATTCCAACGACCGTTTTCAATACGTGTCGTTCCGAATGAATGGCAAGATCTTCTGGACTCATCGAAAGATCCTCATTCCAAAAGACGAAGTACTGCTGACAGATGGAAAAAACTTTTGCCGGACCCGCTGTGGCAATCGTTTGTCAGACGCACCTCATCGCGAAACGACCGCCATGGAGCCCTCTGAACACGTCCTGAATATGCCCCCGTTCCACCCAGAAATGCTCAGGAATGGTGAACTTACCCTGGCTGCTCCCCCTGATCTAGACTCGGTTCCGGCTGACGGAATCGCGGGCCCGGCACGACTCGCGCCTGTTCTTCCGGGAGGAGACGAAGCTGCTCTCAATGTTCCAAAGACAGAGTCACCCGAGTCTGGTGTAGCAGCGCCCTTGTTGCCGGCTGGTTTCTTTGGAATCCCAGGGTTACCCAGAACCTCTGGCTCCGGCCCTGCACGACCCGTGACCGTTCCACCCCAACCTGCGTCCTCGATTCCGGTGCCTACAAGCCCAGTTCAAATACCAGTGAGTCCGACGCCGGGCGTTGTTCCTCCCGGGGGTGGGACGGCAACGCCGCCCATTCCAACCGGCCTGAAGCCGACTACACCTCCAGTTACGCCAATCCCTGAACCTTCGACATCTGCAATGGCGAGCTTGGCCTTCGGTCTAGCGATCTATCTTGGGTGGCGAAAGGCTAAGGCATCACACTCGCACTGACAAGCTGGTAAGTAATGCTCAAAGCAGGTGAAATGCGATCTGTACTGTGACTCTGACATTCACCGATTGGCCTGCTTTAGTGCCCGGTCTGAATCGCCACTGTTTGACCGCCTGTATAGCAGCTTTGTCCTCCCTGTCATTCAGCCCTTTCACGACGTGTACGTCAGTCGGTAGTCCCTGATCTGTCACGACAGTGACGACCTTGACCGTGCCATCGACAAATGCCTGTTCAGAACTTGAGGCGAATTCAGGTTCTACATAGTGGATCAGCTTTGGGCTCTTCACATCGCCGCCGGGATCGTAAACAGGCTCGGCCCTCGTTTCAACTGTTTGGTCTGAGGACGCGGGACGTGCGACTCCTGCTGTTCGAGCCGTCAGGGGGTTGTAGGTCACAAACAACTCCAAGGCAATCAGAACAAGATTTTGCAGAAAGCGTCCACCCTGAAGCATTGCGGGCAAGACGCCCAAAAGGGGCCTAGTGGTTGCTTAGCAGTTGTAAACTTTCGTTACCAATCAATCTGTCTCTTCAATCAATCGCTCGACGTTAACCGAATACAGAGCTGCTTTTCCGTCCCGATCGCTTTGGAAGTAGACTCGTTGGCTATTGGGAGAAAATACCGGCGCTGCCATGGAGGGCTGTTTGGTCCTGTGCTCACAAAGGGTGATCTCTCGGGCGACAGACCCAAGGACAAGCATTATATTCGGTTGCGCTTTGCTGCGACTCGCTCCCACCAAGACACTCCCGTCCGCGTTCGCCGAAAAGACGGCTAGTTGCGTTGTGGCGCTGACCTTTTGCTCTCCCCCTCCTAGGCCTGGCGAGATGGCCCGGACCTCTACTGCAACATTGTCGCTCCGAATTGTCCGCAAGAAAAGCAGGTTTGCGCCATTCGCAGACCAAATTGGATTCGAAATTTCTCCAGAAGCTATCATCTGAGGCTTGCTCCCGGCCATCGCGTACCAAAATTGCAGATTACCGTTTTCTCCTGACCGGGAGAATAAGATCGCGCCGGTCTTTGGCTGAATCGGTCCGACTTGCTGAACGTCCTCGGCCACCAGGGCCTCATCAGACCCTGAACGCCGATAGAGCCGATGGCCCTTATGAACTGCCAATAATCCAGAGGCTGGATCAAGACTGAATGCTTTCACGCCATCTGTGATCGACCTGCTGCGCCCGTTGGCGAGGGTCACTTCCCTGAGTTCGCCATCGTCAATCAAAAACACCAAACGCTCCCGCCCATCGAGACACAAAGATTGAGTGTCCAGATTCTTCGGCGAAGCGATCTGCTTCATCAGTCCCGCTCGAAGGTCGAGCACCCACGGTGAGTACGGCCCAAGTCGATCCGTCGAAAAGATCAGAAAGCGACTGCGCGATGAGACGAAACGGTTCTGGACAGAGGGCAAGACACTCATCACGTCAGGCTCAGTGAGCCGAACAACAAATATCTCTGTCGTCGGATCAGGATATCGGATGAACTGGCTCTGCAGTTGTGCGAGAGACCCAGATTTGAGGGCGGTTTGGAATGTGAAGGAAGCTCCCAAGGCTCCCAGGAGCGCCTGCCTTCGACTACTCGTGAGTCTCACTACTAATCAGACGGCTATCAGAAGGAAATGCTGCAACTACAGACCTAAGTCGTTGTGAATAGGCTTATTTGGCGCCGAGAGCTGTGACTTAGCTAGGTATTTATAAGGATTAACTGGGGTTCCGCCCAGGCGCACCTCGTAATGCAGATGGGGTGACGTCGAACGGCCGGTGCCGCCGGACAAAGCTATCACTTCACCTGAACGAACTTCCTCGCCTGGCACAACTAAAAATTGTGACAAGTGCGCATAGTAAGTCTCGATACCGTTGCCATGATCCACCACGACTAGCTTCCCGTAACCAGTGTTCCAACCCGCACTTTGGACGACGCCGTCTGCTGTTACGTGAACCTCGGTTCCCGATGTAGCCGATAAGTCAACACCAGTGTGGAATTCGCCCTCCGCCGAGAAAGGATCGTGTCGCCCGCCGAATGGGCTTCGCAATTGTCCGTTGACGGGCCACAAGCTGGGCATGCTGTGAATCTGCCATTGATAGGCATATCGGTGGAAGACGCCGGAAAAATTCGCTTCTTTGAGGAAGTTGTACTCCTCTATCGATTCGTGTACCGTCGGAATCAGTTTCGATGAGCCGGAAGATGTAACAGGATCAGGCTTGGCGGCGCGCTGATTAACACCATACGCGGTGGAGACTTCGCTGGCAAGAATCTGCAGGGTGGCCATCTGCTCGTTTCTCTGTTTCGAAACTCGCTGCAAATCCTGATAACGCGTCCGCAGATAATCGAACTGGGTTCGCAATTCGTCGTAGCGGTTTACTTTCGAGCTCATTCGCGCATAGCTCGACATTGCCCCAAAAAAAACCAACGTTAACAGGCCTACGCTAAGGGCGGCGTACCGCAACAGCTTATAGCTGACCTTGATGCGCTTAACCCTGCCACGCGCTGAGTGAGCCACTTCTAATATGAAGTACTGCTGATCCATTCACAATCCTGTCGAAGGTCTGCGTGCATGTCAGATTTCCAGTGCACTTCGCTTTTCAATAGCCCGAATCCAAACAACGTTAAAAGTCTATAATCTCGAGAATACAGTGTCAACGCGGTAATACCAACTAGAAGGTAAATTCTACCTATACTCCGTCCCAGCCTTACCTGTATCCCGCCCATAATAGTAGAACATGTTATTTGATCGGGAACTTCAATTAGCCCGCGAGACGGCCGCTAAGGCTGGCGAACTAGCGTTATCGATACAACGTGAGGGCCTACAAACAGAGATCAAGTCTGACGATTCGCCTGTTACGACGGCCGACAAAGCTTGCGAGAAGCTCATCGTGGAAGCAATTACCAAGGCCTTCCCCGAGGACGGCGTATTAGGCGAAGAGGGTGCCAACCGCGAATCGAGCAATGGCCGGAAGTGGATCATCGACCCAATTGACGGCACTAAGGATTTCATACGCGGCCTTCCCCTTTGGGCAGTACTGATTGGCTTCGAACAGGATGGGCAAATTGTTGCCGGCGCTGCTTGCAGTCCGGGTCAGGCCCTGGTTGTTTCCGCCTCTAAAGGTGGAGGCGCCTGGGCAAACGGCACACGGATTCATGTTCAGGACCGCTCAGACCCGAGCCGCGCAATTCTCGCCTTCAACGGTTTCAACAAGCTCGGCGTTCAATCCTTCGGGCCAAAGTTGCTCGAGTGGGTAGGTAAATTCTGGGCTGTGAGAGGATTGGGCGGGTCTGTCGATGCCATGTTCCTGGCATATGGGCGACTTGATGTCTGGATTGAACCAAATGCTGCCCCCTGGGATCTCGCACCCTTGAAAATCATTGTTGAAGAGGCCGGCGCTAAATTCGCCAGCCTCTCAGGGGAGAACACGATTTACGGCGGGAACGCTTATGCGTGCGTACCGGGTTTAGAGCCTTACGTCCAGCAGCTTCTCAGTTAACCGGCCTTTTATCAGGCATGAATAGAAGATTGTCGTAGCCGTACCGATTGGACACAAAGTGGGGGTAGATGATCCCCTCTTTACAGGCATAAACCTGGTAGCCAAAGCTGAGCGCAAACTGTACTAACTCTTTGCTGGACGGCACTCCTTCGAGATCACTGTCTCCGACTTCGACTGTAAATACAGGTCGGACGTCGTTCAAGGTTTTAGTCATCCCCTGCAAAATTTTGTATTCAGCGCTCTCCGCGTCAATCTTGAGGAAATCTGGCTTAACTCCTGTTTCGGCGATATAGTCATCGACAGATACGGCCTTAACCTTTACATGTTCAATGGGCCCTGATTCCGCTAGTCTAGTGTCCCGAGGCGCATACAACGAGTTGAAAGCGCAATTATCGGTGCCGAAATCCCGGAATTCCAGTTCCGTACTTTCCGAAAAGACAGCGACGTTATTCACGTGGAGATTGGGCCGCCCTTTCGCGTTCTTTTTCAGAATCTCGTAGGTTGCCTTAGTGGGTTCGAAGGAGTGAACAGAACCGCTGGCGCCTACCAGTTCCGCTGCCAACAGAGTGAAATAGCCATACTGTGCCCCGATATCCAACACTGTCATTCCTGGGCTGACGCACTCGATGAAGATGTTGGTCAAATCACGTTCATAGAATCCGCTGAATGCAATCTGGTAGGAAACGACCTCAGGTAGCGTCACTTCCAGCAAATCGCCCCAGAAGGTCCGGACGTGGCAATGAACCGGCTCCGTGAAGCCCGGCCTCGGCGCTTGTACAGCCGAACGCAACGCCTGTTGAATTTCAAGTTTCGCAAGTGCTAATCCCATTGTTGTTTGCTTACATCAGTCAGCTCAATGGCCCTTGTTCTGGCCTTCCACATAACCGACATCTGAACAGTGTTCCAGACCGAGTACTCGTCTCATGGAGAGTTATCCGGCCAAAGTGGAACTCATTCCAAGAAGTTGTTCGTCCTATCGACCCGACATGAGTAGGCCTTCCCTAGCTAAAGTGCGCCCAGTTCGCAGAGAAAGGGTCATCAAGCCAGACCAGTTTTTTCTCCGATCTGTTGATGAACGTTTTCGCCGCGCCAAAGAATTTGAAGCTGCCAACCACCTCGCAGACGCCGAAATGGTGTACCGCGAGCTCTTACTCTCATTTGAGCGCGCACGCCAGAACCCGGCAGCCATTCTTTCTTCTCTGGGCTTCACTCTACTTGGACAGAACCGACTTGAAGAGGCCGAAAGAGTCCTCCTCAAATCCCTCAAACATAATCCTGATCAAGTGGAAGCACACGCCAATCTGGGCGGGATATATCGGCTGACAAACCGGTATAAAGAGGCGGAATACGCCAGCCGCCGTGCTCTCGAAATCCAGCCCGACCAACCCCAGGCTCGGCTCAACCTTGCTTTCACGAACTCTCACCATCGTCGCTACTCTCAAGCGGCACAGGACTTTCTTCTCTGCCTAGCTCTCGATCCAAATAACATCGAAGCTTTGAAGGGACTAGCCGGCACCTATGTCGCGCTCGGCGAAACCGATGTGGCCATCCCTATGTATCGGAAGGCCATGGAAACTGACGTTGCGTCCTGGGGGGTACAAACTCACCTGCTTTTTGCTTTGCAATATGACCCCACCATTCCGAACGAGGAAGTCAAGGCAGAACATGTAAGTTACGGTCGAGTTCTGCGGAATTATGTCGGTCCCGCACGAACCGAGTTCACTAACTCTCGGTCTATCGATCGGAAGATTAAGCTCGGCTACTACTCGAGCGATTTCAACCAGCACGTCACAATGTTGTTCATCGAAAAAGCGATAGAACATCATGATCGCGATCGCTTTGAAATCTGTTGCATTCAAAACAACAAATCCAGCGATATCGTTACCGAGCGAATCAAGAAGCAGGCTGACCTTTGGCTAGATATCAGCAACATCGCTGACGACAAGGATGCGCAGAAGCTGATTACGGAACACGAGATCGACATCGTTGTTGATACAACCAGCCATACCAGCACGAACAGATTGGCTCTCTTCGCGCACCGTGTAGCGCCGATCCAAGCAACATGGTGCGGGTACTCAGGCACTTCTGGTGTTGACACGATGGACTACATCATCGTTGATCCAATCATCGCGCCCGAAGGCGAACCGCACTTTTTTGTCGAAGAACCTCTTCGTCTGCCTTCATCGTATCTGTGCTTCACTTCTGCCAGCGAGATACCCGTCGGACCACTGCCGTTCGACCACAACGGGTTCATTACGTTCGGGTGTTTGAACAATCCATGCAAAATCAACCAGCATGTCGTCCATTGGTGGGCCAAAATACTCGAGCAAGTTCCGAAATCCAAAATTATTCTTCGGTACACCTTGTACAACGATCCATTGGTGTCAGAGCGCATACATCGCATGTTCCGCAACGCCGGGATACCGATCGATCGCTACGATATTCTCTGCCAGGGCGGGGCTGATTTCCTTGCAACTTATCGTTTTATCGACATCGCTCTGGATGCATTTCCTTATAACGGCACAACGACAACATCCGAAGCCCTATGGATGGGCGTTCCTGTGATCACGTTATATGGCGACCGATTTGTTGCCCGTGTTGGAGCCTCACTAATGTTTAATGCTGGTCTTAGTGGGCTAATCGGAGAAACACCTGAGGAGTATATCCAACAGGCTGTTAGGCTTGCCGGAGATCCCGAACGACTTGGCACGATTCGCTCGAAGCTGCGTGAGCACCTCGTTACTACGCCGGTTTTTAATCCGAAGCTGTGGACGCCCGGCTTAGATGAAGCCTACAGTAAGGCGTTTCGGACATGGGCCACAGAGAAATCTTAGCTCTCATTTAGTGCCCGTCGCCTAACTAGTTAGTGGATCTACTTCAACCAAGAAAGAAGGGAGTTCGGAATCTGATCAGGTTCTGGGCACCTGAAATCTCGAACTCACAAAAACCAGGAGAATTGTAACGTGTTTTCAATCCAGACAAACGTCACCTCGCTTTACGGGCAGCAGAATTTGCAGGCCAACCAAAAGCTGCAGCAGAACACGATCGAGCAGTTAACGTCGGGCTACCGCATCAACAGCTCTTCGGATGACGCCGCCGGTCTCGCCATTGCTAACGGCTTACGAAACGAAGGCGCAGAGCTAACCCAGGGCGTGCGTAACGGCAACGATGGCGTCAGCCAGCTTCAAATCATCGATGGTGGTCTCAACAACATTTCACAGATCCTGGACCGCTTGAAGACACTAGCCACTCAGGCTGCTTCTAGCACTTTCACGGGGAATTTCAGCACACTGAACAATGAGTTCCAAGCTGACCTGAGTGAAATCAATCGTCAGGCTGCGAACATCGGCCTGAATAATGGCGGCAACTACAACTCGCAACTCTCGGTCTACATCGGCGGCGGTATTGGAAACCAGAACGGAGGGCAAATCGGTACTTCGATTGAGAAGATAGGTCTTTCAAATGTCAGCGCAACCCAGTCGGCCATCACCGCGACTTCCATGACTGTCGCCGCTACATTCACGAATGCTTCGATGACTTACTACTCTTCGACGGTAATGGCTTTCACGCAAACCACCGGTTCGTACACCTACTACAGCGCGACGGCCACCGGTCAAGCTTACAGCTTTGCGGCCTCCTTCACTTACTCCGCTTCCACCCTCAGCTTCGCGGCCTCTTACACGTCCCAGACCGCTATAGCGGCAAGTCAGACATTTTTTGCTGCAGTTGATGCCAATAGCCTGGGTCTCGCAAACAGTGGCTTTGTCGCCACGGGCAGCGTTGTTGGTACCGCCCTTGGCTACACCAATATCTCCATCACTGATGTGACCAGCGCTCAGGCGGCGATTAGCTTCATTGCCGCTGCTGTCGTGAACTTGGGCAAAGTGCAAGGAATTGTGGGTGCATCGGTTAATCAACTGAATTTCGCGACGAGCCTTGCGCAATCGCAGGTTACTAACTACGGTGCGGCGCAATCACAGATCCGCGACGCCGATATGGCTCTGGAGGCTTCGAATTTAACCAAGTCGCAAACTCTGATGCAGTCTTCGATGGCTGCCCTCGCTCAAGCTAACCAAATCCCGCAAGCGATTCTGAAGCTCCTCCAGGGTTAGTTCCTCGTCGTTTTAGCTTTCAATAGTGGCGCGCTTCGGCGCGCCTTTCTAAGTTGGTGGCGCCTCGGCACGCCATTTTCTTGTTCAGTTAACGCTAAGTGACAAAATGGCGTCGACTGACAAAATTTTTTCTGTCTTCGCGCCAAAGTGCCGATAGGTGTCATGACGGCAGAAAACAAACAAGCAGACCACCGAAGAGTTCGTAAGTATTCCAACTGCTGCCAACTAGGAGAAATTAAAAAACATGTTTTCGATCCAGACAAACGTCACCTCGCTTTACGGTCAAGAGAACTTGCAGGCCAATCAGAAGCTGCAACAGAACACGATCGAGCAGTTGACCTCAGGCTTTCGTATCAACAGCTCGTCCGATGACGCTGCCGGTCTCGGTGTCGCCAATCAACTGCGCAATGAAGGCGCAGAGCTAACTCAGGGCGTGCGCAACGGCAACGACGGTGTTAGCCAGCTCCAGATCATTGATGGGGGTCTCAACAATATTTCTCAAATTCTGGATCGCTTGAAGACGTTGGCGACGCAGGCTTCTTCCAGCACCTTCACAGGCAACTTCCAGACGCTCAATAATGAGTTTCAGTCTGACCTCACTGAAATCAATCGCCAGGCGGCCAACATCGGCCTTAACAACGGCGGCAATTACAACACCCAGCTTTCCGTGTACATCGGTGGCGGAATTGGCAATCAGAATGGAGCGCAGATTGGCACTTCGGTCGAGAAGGTCGGGCTTTCAAATGTCAGCCAAACCCAATCGGTTATCACGGCAACTTCCATGACCGTTGCGGCTACATTTACCAACGCATCGATGACTTATTATTCTTCGACCGTAATGGCGTTCACCCAGACCACCGGTTCGTACACCTACTACAGCGCGACTGCAACGGGCCAGGCTTATACGTTTGCAGCCAGCTTTACCTACTCCGCTTCCACGATCAGCTTTGCGGCCTCCTATACCACTCAGACCGCGATTGCTGCAAGCCAGACATACTTTGCCGCAGTCGATGCCAATAGCTTAGGTCTTGCGAGCAGCGGCTTCGTCGCGACCGGCAGCTCTGCGACGGCCGTCGGTTACACGAACATTTCGATTACCGACGTTACGAGCGCGCAAGCTGCCATCACCTTCATCGCCGCTGCAGTTGTCAACTTGGGCAAAGTGCAAGGCATTGTGGGTGCTTCAATCAACCAGCTGAACTTTGCAACCAGCTTGGCCCAGTCGCAGGTTACTAACTACAGCGCGGCTCAATCACAGATCCGCGATGCCGACATGGCTCAGGAAGCATCCAACCTGACCAAGTCGCAAACGCTCATGCAGTCTTCCATGGCTGCTCTCGCCCAAGCCAATCAGATTCCACAATCGATCATGAAGCTTCTTCAATAGTCTTTGATCGCTCATACATCGGTATACAAGTAGGACCAAACGGACCGGGACGCAAATGCGTCCCGGTCCGTTGTCGTTAAATAGCGCCAATTTCGCGCCACTACGGCAAACTATTGATTAGCACGATACAAAATTTTCTCTTGTCCTGACAAGGTCGTACCGATAAGTATTTTGACGGCAGAATCAAACAAACACCGGCAACATTACATACGGCCGAAAGACAACCATCTGCCGACAACAGGAGAAATCAAGTGTTTTCAATTCAAACAAACGTAGTTTCACTTTACGGTCAAGAAAACTTGCAGGCCAACCAGAAGCTGCAACAGAACACGATCGAACAGTTGACCTCAGGCTTCCGCATCAACAGCTCAGCTGATGATGCTGCCGGCCTCGCAGTTGCCAACGGGTTGCGCAACGAAGGCGCAGAACTAACACAGGGCGTAAGCAACGGGAATCAGGCTGTCGGCCAACTGCAGATCATTGATGGTGGTCTCAACAACATTTCTCAGATCTTAGATCGTCTGAAGACTCTGGCCACCCAGGCGGCCTCTAACACCTTTACCGGCAACTTTACGACGCTCAACAATGAGTTCCAGGCTGACCTGAGTGAAATCAACCGTCAGGCCGCGAACATCGGCCTCAACAACGGCGGTAATTACAATACCCAGCTATCTGTCTACGTTGGGGGCGGAGTCGGCAACGTCAACGGCGGGCAAATTGGCACAGCCGTCGAGAAGATTGGGTTATCAAATCAAAGTCAGACGCAATCGGTCATCACGGCGACTTCGATGACAATCGCGGCTACATTCACCAACGCGTCGATGACTTATTATTCTTCCACCGTGATGGCCTTCACGCAAACGTCGGGTACATACACCTACTACAGCGCGACTGCAACGGGCCAAGCCTATTCGTTTGCAGCTAGCTTCACCTACACCGCTTCAACGCTCAGCTTTGCGGCCTCGTATACAACCCAGACTGCGATGGCGGCTAGCCAGACCTTCTTCGCTGCGGTCGACGCCAATAGCTTAGGTCTTGCGAACAGCAGTTTCGTCGCGACTGGCAGCTCTGCGACAGCTGTCGGGTACACGAGTATTTCCATCACCGATGTGACCAGCGCTCAGGCTGCAATCACGTTTATCGCCGCTGCAGTTGCAAATCTGGGTAAAGTACAAGGCATCGTGGGTGCCTCTATTAACCAGCTGAATTTTGCAACCAGCTTGGCGCAATCTCAGGTGACCAACTACAGTGCAGCTCAATCGCAGATCCGCGATGCCGATATGGCCCAGGAAGCATCCAACTTGACCAAGTCGCAAACGCTCATGCAGTCGTCTATGGCTGCTCTCGCCCAGGCCAATCAGATCCCACAATCGATCTTGAAGCTCCTCCAATAGTCCTTAATCGTCTCTAAGTAAGATACGAGCACACGGCCGGGACGCAAACGCGTCTCGGCCCGTCGTCGTTTGGTGCCGTCATATTCACGTGGGCGAGCCGAATGCCGAATCAACCTCCCCCGAAGATTTTCTCTTGTCACCTAGGAATTAACCGATAAGCATCTTGACGGCAGAATCAGCAGTGCGGCTACTCAATTGAACGAGCCGCCAAACAGCCCACTGCGGGCAAATAGGAGAATCAAGTGTTTTCAATTCAAACAAACGTAGCTTCGCTGTATGGTCAGGAGAACTTACAGCAAAATATGAGGCTACAACAGAACACCATCCAGCAGTTAACGTCGGGTTACCGCATCAATAGCTCCGCCGATGACGCCGCAGGCCTCGCAGTGGCAAATCAGTTGCGCGATGAAGGCGCAGAGTTAAAGCAGGGTGTGGCTAATGGCAATAACGGTGTCAGCCAACTTCAGATTATCGATGGTGGTCTCAACAACATCTCCCAGATTCTCGATCGCTTGAAGACTTTGGCCACCCAGGCTGCGTCCAGCACCTTTACCGGTAGCTTCACAACGCTGAACAACGAATTTCAGACAGACTTGACTGAAATCAATCGCCAAGCGGCCAACATTGGCCTCAACAACGGCGGTAACTACAACACTCAGCTCTCCATTTACGTCGGCGGCGGAATCGGCAATGTTAATGGCGGTCAAATCGGTACAGCTGTTGAGAAAATTGGGTTGTCCAATCAGAGTCAGACGCAATCAGTCATTACCGCAACTTCGATGACGGTCGCGGCTACATTCACCAACGCGTCGATGACTTATTACTCTTCGACGGTAATGGCGTTCACCCAGACCACCGGTTCGTACACCTACTACAGCGCGACTGCAACCGGCCAGGCTTATTCGTTTGCAGCCAGCTTCACCTACACCGCTTCTACACTTAGCTTTGCGGCCTCTTATACCACCCAGACGGCAATGGTGGCGAGCCAGACCTTCTTCGCCGCGGTCGACGCCAATAGCTTAGGTCTTGCGAACAGCAGCTTTGTGGCTACTGGTAGCTCGGCGACGGCTGTCGGCTACACGAGTATCTCAATCACTGATATGACCAGTGCTCAGGCTGCGATCACATTCATCGCCGCCGCCGTCGCGAATCTGGGCAAAGTACAAGGTATTGTAGGAGCTTCGATCAACCAACTGAACTTCGCCACCAGCTTGGCCCAGTCGCAGGTCACCAACTACAGCGCTGCTGAGTCGCAGATCCGCGACGCCGATATGGCCCAGGAAGCATCCAACCTGACCAAGTCGCAAACGCTCATGCAGTCTTCCATGGCTGCTCTCGCGCAGGCCAACCAGATCCCACAATCGATCCTGAAGCTCCTCCAATAGGCTCCAGGCTTTCCCTGAGGAGTAGCCGTGATTTGTGGGCAGGAGCTAAACAAAGACTCCTGCCCACACAAAGAAAGATGTAAAGTTATCTCCCGATCTGTCGATAGTTGTTGCAGAGGCTGCCATGAGCTCATCCCTAATCACTCCACTCGTTTTCAACGGCCAGAGCAAATACTCGTCTGACTACCAACAGATCCTCAATCGAGCTGTTCAGGTCCAATCCATTCACCTGTCGCAACTGACAGATACACAACGGAATGAGCAGAACACGCAGACGTCACTTCAAGCCCTAGACACTCTCTACGCCGGCCTGTCTCTCGCTATCTCAAATGTGAATAGCTCCATGGGAGCTTCTTCGTATTCGGCTAGCGTGGCCAACCCATCAGTAGCAACAGTTAGCCTCGGTCAAAACGTAACTACCGGAGTGTACAACTTAGAGGTCCAGCATATGGGATCCCAATCACTCGCGCTAAGCGGTGCTGGTGCACCGCCAGTTACAGATCCAACCACTCAGAACCTGAACAGCAGCCCATCTTTCACGCTCTCGATTACAAATAATGATGTTTCGCCGGCAACTACATCGAATGTCCCTGTTCCAGCCGCTTCTTCCTTGAGTGCACTCGTGCAATATATAAACGCCAATTCGACGCTCGGAGTCTCGGCCTCGACTGTGAATGTCGGGTCTTCATCGTCGCCCGACTACCGCCTTTCTCTGCAATCGACTAAACTCGGGAACCTAGCAATCCAGATGACAGATTCCAGCAACAACCCACTTCTGAGCTCGGTAGGATCAGCTGGCTCGCTAACTACGTACTCTGTTGACGGACAAACTGCCGTAAACACCTCGTCCAATAGCGTGACCCTAGCTCCCGGTGTATCTCTCAACTTGCAATCGGCAAACCTAGGCAGCCCGACCACAATCTCTATCAATCAAACGACAAACAGTGTTCAAAGTGCTCTTCAGGGTTTGGCAACCTCGTACAACTCGGTCGTTGATAACCTTGCTACACAGCACGGCCAAAATGCAGGCGCGTTGGCGGGTGATCCTATTCTTTACGCGGCCCAGTCTGCGATGGAACAGATTAATAGCTATGCGACGACCCTTAATGGTCAACCGGCAGGGCTAACCAGTATCGGATTGGATCTTGATACGAGCGGGCACCTGAATTTTAATGCTTCCGAATTTCAGAGTTCGGCGGGAGCAAGCTTCCAGACTTTAACCGCCTTTCTTGGGAACAACAACTCAGGATTTATCCAGGCCGCATCAACCGCCGTGACGGGATTAAACGACCCGACAAACGGTTCGTTGACTCTCGAAGAAAACACATTAGCAGCGAGCTTGACCAAGGCTGCCAGTGATATCGCCGCTCAGGTCACATTTGTAAACAACTATCAACAGAATCTTTTTCAACAACTTGCAGCAAGCGATGCACAGGTCGCGACTCTTGCAAGTCAGACTACCTTCTTCCAGAATCTCTACAGTTACACCTATAACAACAACAGCAACGGATAAAAATCATGAACACACTGGCAGACCAAGCAGCTAAAACTTTCGACGATCTCCGAAGTGCCGTTCAGGAGCAGCGTTATGACGATGTAAAGAATGTGCTCGAACTGCAACGCGAGATCTTCAGCAAGATGGATTTCAATAATAATCCGGAAGAGCTTTCCGCTCTCCAACAAGCGCAGGACCTGACAAGCTGGGCACTCTCGTTATCTCAGGTTCAGCGATCTCATACGGAACAGGCCCTGACTTGCATGCTTCGGCTGAAACAGCTTGATGAGGGGTACTTGCCCAGCGCTGTATCCTCGGCAGAGCTTATCCGCGTGCGCGGCTAGAACAGCGCCTAGGGTCAGCAGTTAGCGCGGTCGGCTACTCTATACTCGATCGTGAGTGGCCGACATTCTCCTGCACCTTCTCGCGCGTTTTGTTCATATCGCTTCTGTAGTGCTTCTGGTAGGCGGTGTTGCGCATGCACGAGCCGCCAATCCGCTCGAGTCCATGACAGATTCGCTTCCCGTCCGACGCAACAGTTATCGCAATGCGCTGTTTACTCTGCTGCTGCTCATCGTCGCCTCCGGCCTATATAATTTCCTGACGGGCGTCCAACATACCAGCACCTACCAGATGTGGTTCGGTTTCAAGATGCTGGCAGTCGCTCATATTGCCGGTACAGCGATTCTCTGGGCAGTCTCGCCGGGAGCGGGGGCGACTGGAACGAGTAAGTCCAAACGCCGCCTACTCAGCTTAACCGTTTCAGGCCTGATTGCCATTCTGATCTCTAACTATCTGCGGTCTATGTCACTCCGTGGACTCTAGCGGCATCGAAAAACTATGAATGCTTCTCCGGGCTATGTCGCCCTTCGCGAATCGGCAGCCTGGATCGATCTCTCGTCCCGAGGCAAAATACGACTAGAAGGGGAAGACCGAGCCAGACTGCTGCATGCGATGAGTACCAATAGCGTCAAAGATTTGCCGGAGAGTCACAGCGTGCGAGCGTTTTTCCTGACGGCGCAAGGGCGAATTCTTACCGACGCTTACATCTACAATTTGGGTGATTCGATTCTGCTGGACACTGAGCCGGAGACGGGTTCGAAGCTCTTAGCTCACTTAGACAAATACGTGATTGCTGACGATGTCACTCTCGCAGACGAGACTGCGCAGTGGGCCTGTATTGGGATCGAGGGGCCTCAAGCAAGAGAGAGCACAGCATTTCTCAACCTCCCTGAATTCGCACTGCAGTTTGGAGTTTGCGCCTGGCAAAACGGCTTCGTGTCGAACGTTGCGGCGGCGGGTGTTTCCGGACTAAGAATTTTCGTACCGTGCGACGAAAAATCCGAGCTCGTTCAGCAGTTGGCAAACTCAGACATTCGCCAAGCTCTTGTTGAAGACACTCACGCGGTTCGAATTGAAAACGGCAAGGTCCGCTACGGCGAGGACATTACGGAGCGCTACCTCGTCCAGGAAACACAAGTGCTCGAAGCGGTTCATTTCAGTAAAGGCTGTTACCTGGGCCAGGAGATTGTCGAGCGCGTTCGCTCTCGCGGCCAAGTTCATCGGCTGCTCGCTGGCTTGCGAATACATAGCTCAGTAGCTCCTGATCCTGGAACGAAGTTGACTACCGCGGACAACAGAGACGCAGCAGAGCTCACCTCGACAGCCTACTCCCCAGCGCTAGGCGAAGTTGTTGGCCTAGGGTATGTTCGAGCCGAATTCCTACAGTCTAGGCCTGAGCTTTTCATTAAAGACACGACGCCGCCCATCACAGCTCACTTGTCTTAATGTCGTACTTTCCTACAATATGTATATGACGCCTAAGGGCTCTCGTCTTGTGGCGTTAACCGCCCACGTGCTACTTGGAGCAGGGCTTTGTCTTGCTCAAAATTGGAAAACAGCCGACGCTCTGCCCGGCGTTGACATGCACGAGCTTACGGCCGCGCAGAAAGCTACTGTTCTCGACACACTTCGCAAACATGATTGCTCATGTCAGTGCGGGATGAAGGTGGCAGAGTGCAGAATTGCTGACCCCAAGTGTTCCTACAGCACTGGCCTGAGCACGGTCATGGTTCAGAACGTCAAGGCGGGGAAGACTGCGGACGCATCATGGTCTGCAAGTGCAGATTCGAAATACGGGCACCTCCCACAGCAGAACACAAAGCTTTTAGAAGATCCGGTTAAGCTGACCATCGCCGGCTCGCCAGTGGACGGCAACCCAGCGGCTTCAATCACTCTGGTTGAATTCTCTGATTTCCAGTGCCCGTATTGCGCGCTTGCCGTTCCAGAACTCAAGGCCGTTTTGAAATCTTACCCGAGCCAAGTGAAACTGATTTTCAAGCAGTTCCCGCTCGAGAATCATCCGCAAGCTGGCTTTGCTGCTATGGCCGCGCTAGCAGCCAAGGGTCAAGGCAAGTTCTGGCCTATGCACGACGCCCTTTATTCGCAGCAGGGATCGTTGACAAGGGACAGCATCATTGCGGCTGCAAGAGAGATCGGGCTCGACATGGAGCGTTTCCAGAAGGACGTTGACTCCACCGAAATTCGCGAAACGATCATTCGCGATGTGCAGGATGGGGATCAAGCGGGAGTTCAAGGAACACCGACTATCTTCATCAACGGCCAACGATTCAATGGGCCAGTTTCTCTCCAGGCTTTGAAGCCCGTTCTTGATCAGCAACTAAAACAGGCTTCGGCCAATGTCACAGCCCAAGCAGGTCGATAAAACTAACTTCTCTCGATCCGCCGCACTGCTTCAAGAACTACGTCACCGACTACTTGCAGGCTGTGCGCACTCAGCTTGTCCATGGTGTCTCGTTCGGTGTGCCACGGCCCATAGTCAAGATCGATAATATCGATCACGTTTGCTCCCGCGTCAGCGAACGGCTTGTGGTCGTCGTCGATACCGCTCAGATCCGACCGGAAATAGCGAGAGTAACCGAGTTCTTTCGCTACTTCAGCCACCATCGACCGGAGCGACTCAGATGAGTTTGAGTCGTTGGACAAATCCAAGTTGGCGTCCCCCACCATATCGATATTAATAAGAGCTTTCAGTCTTGAGAACGTGCCATCGCCGCTCCACTTGTCGACTAAGTGCCGGCTCCCATATCGGCTGTCGTTGTCGGACCACTCGGGCCGAACTGCTTCTTCTCCATCGAAAAAAACAAAATGGATGTCATCACGATGAGGGGTCTTTGAAACTATTCTTGCGGCCTCGATCAGGAAGCCTGTTGAAGAACCCCCGTCATTAGCGCCCACGAAGTGCACCATCGCAATTCGCTTCGTGTCGTAGTGACCGGTGAGTGCGATCACCTTGCCGCTTGACCCACGGAATTTCAAAATAATGTTTTCCATCTTCACTGGGCCGATTGGAGTTTGGCCTACAAACCGGTCTAATTCAAGTTGGCCGCCCAAAGGCTTCAGTTGAGCGACGATCCAGGTTCGGAGCTTTTCGATCTCGATCGATCCCGATGGACGTTCCCCAAACGCGGTGGCTTTTCTGGTTAGTTCCAAAGCTGCCGAGCCCTGGAAATGCGGCGTATTGGCCACCCTGCCCGAGAGATTCTCAAGTGGTAAGAGAAAAAGTGTGGATGTTAGCCACCAGCACAGTATAGAGCGCAGATACCCTCTGTCGTACAATTTCTAGTCTTTGAGTCCGGCAAGTGATGCTACCCAGGGCTTCCCGCCTCAAGACTGTTGTACTATACCGGTACAGCCTATTGCGGAAGTGAAATAGATCACTATTTATGGAGTCCTTAGGGCAGAAACTTCGTGAAGAGCGCCAGCGGCTCAGTTTAACGCTCGAGCAAGTAAGCGCCACCACACGTATATCCCTTAAAAGTTTAAAGGCCATCGAGGATGATCGAGGCGACGAGATTGGGTCAGCCTTCTTATACAAGAGTTTCGTTCGCCAATTTGCTTCTGCTATTTCGCTCCGATACGCCGATATCTCTGTCGCTGTACTGCACTTTGCGAGCTTGGTGCCCGAGCCTAAAATGCCCGGGCAGACCGATCACATCGTTCCGAAAGTGCCTCCGCTTCGACGAGCTACCGTCTCAAGTTCAAAGTGGGCATACTCAGTAGGCGCACTCGTCATTGTGTTGGCTTCGTGTTCGACGTTGAATGGTGTGTGGCACGGCAAAAGGTTCGCGTTGGACTCGGCCGTTAATGCGGCTAATCCAATCAAACCCAATCTGGCTGCAAGCAAGATTAGTCGGACTTCCTCCGCCGCTGAGTCTCCCCGCGTTCTAATCGCACAGCCCCGGACAGTGGATGAATTCCATGTCCAAATTTCTGCCAGCCAGCCCACTTGGCTATCGATTACTTCCGATGGCAAAACCTTATATAGCAGTGTTCTGCAATCGGGAGAAACTCGCAGCATTGAGGGCCATCAACTTGCTCGCGTAAGGACCGGGAATGCTGCCGGGGTTAGCATCCAGTTCAACGGGAAACCGATCGGCTTGATCGGGTCGCCAGGTCAGGTTCGCACCGTTGTATTTACGAAGAACAAGTACGAAATCGTTGCCGGATCGTCGGTAGAACCCACCGGCGAGCCGCACTTCAGGGAGAGTGGCGCATAGCTGCGGGCGGCGTGCGCTGGGCCTTTTGCAATCGGCGTTTTTGCCGCTCCATCTGAACGACCTCGTGTCGGCGCCGTAACTTGATGCTGGTATCGACCTTGTGCCAAAACTTCCGGAAGTAGTCAGCAGCGGAAGCTAGTCCAAAGACAACGACCGCCCACATAGTAACGATGGCTGCCAGCCGGAGTGCCGGCCAGTGGACAGCTAACATCGTGAGCGAAACGCCCAGCACTTGCAAAACCATCTTTGATTTCCCAAGCTCACCAGCTTTGATCGTATAGCCTTCGGCCGCGGCAATCCCTCGTAAGCCCGTGACCGCAAACTCGCGGCTGATGATCAGAATGACCATCCAACCAGGAAGTAGTCTGATCTGTACGAAGGAGATTAGGGCAGCGGAGATCAATAATTTGTCGGCAATCGGATCGAGCAAGGTGCCAACCGTCGTAACTTGCTTCCAACGCCGGGCCAAGTAACCGTCGAACAGATCGGTCAGGGCTGCGGCGATGAAGATGAGTAGCGCAAATATGTCGTTAGTAATCAGCAGCGAGTCGCCAAGACGGTACTTCAGATTCTGCTGCACTAGCGCTGCGACCAGAAGCGGCACGAGAAAGATCCGAGTTAAGGTCAGCAAATTAGGCAGGTTCATGGGCCGGAGATGCGGAGGCTACTTAGTTAAGATTGTAGCTTTCCAACTGCCACAGTTGTTTGCCTGGGTGCCTGTTCGCCCCGGAGCCATATATATAAGGTGGTCGAAGAAGCGGGCGGCGGCGGGAGCTTTGCACGGAGAAGCTGTTCCTGGCCTTGCCCAAGAATCGGAGCAGGGAGGCCAAGCACGCTCATTCCGGCATTTCCGTCCCAGCCCACTTTTTCAATCGTTTCTAAATTACGGCCGGTAATCTGAACTACGTGTGTTCCATCTCCGGCGTCTTCGCCGGTCAACTTAGTCGAGTCAAGCTGGGGCAACCGGATGACCTTGCCGAGATTAAAGGGTTGGGCGTGAATCTCCGAATCACCGTTCGAAAGAGTCGCCATCGCTATACACCCAGCGGGCCAACTGCTTGTATCCGCAGATAGAAACAACTGGTCGGGTGCAAGCTGTTGCAGTCTGGCAACCGGATTCTGCTCGCCAATCCGGAGAGTGAGGCGCGGGTTGGAGTCGGCTTCGCACGAAACGGCCAGCATACTTGATGATTGGATGTTCTGAACCTTAAGCATCGTGCTCAGGTTGTAGCCGGCAGGGATTTCACCGTCGCGGAGAGCGACAGCCATTCCGCCGGGAGCCGATATAGTGGAGCCGGTGATGACCGGTAATGGACCCGAGATCTGAAGAGCATTGTTAAAGGTGAGCGGTTCGTTACGATCGCGAATGTAGACCTTCATGTCGGAACTTGTGCCCGGGTCATGGGCGCCGAGCATTCGAATCTCGACCTTTCGCTTATCCGGATCAGCAGGGCCGAGCGTAACAGTTGCGCCGCTTACTTCAATCTTCGAAATCAGATCGAGATTGGTACCGGTCAATTCATATGTCTGGACAGGCACGCCCTGATTAATGGTGAGGGGCAAATTAGTGATACGAGCTGGTGATGAAAGGACCTTGACGCCGACGGGCTGCGCTTTGTTGTCCTGCTGCTGCAAAAGCAACTGATACTCACCCGTATCTAAATCTGCGGTGTTAATCTGAACATCCATGGTGTCCTGTTCACCTTCACGAATTCCCTTCGTCAGCTTGAAAGGAATGGGCGCAGGAGCGGCAAACTCATCGCCAACCTTCTTTATCTGCACCTTATTGATGAATTCAAAATCAACACCGGTCAAGGTGGCGACGACCTTACCGCTTTTAGCAATCAGCTTGTCTTGCGAGACCGGTTCAACTCTAGCCTTCGTTAGGTCAGAAAACGAGCGGACGTGGATAACGCCCTCAGTAGTGAAGCGTTGCCAGTCCCAAAACCCGCTCAACTTATAGTCTCCAGCAACCAAGTTCGCCTTGGTTAAGTCAAGTTCGAGTGATCGCTGGTTAGCCAGCTTGATCACAGGAATCCCGACAGAAGACTTATCACGGTCGAGCGTCCAACCGCGAGAGCGCTCCAAATACTTCCACTGCGGGTCAGGAACTTCGACCGGTAGAGTTGATTTTTCGCCGATCGGAAGATAGTCGGTCTTTTGGATCTTTATGGTTGGCGGGCGAGTATTGGGAACTCGGATGGCCCAGATATAGGCCACTTTCGTGTGAGGCGGCGCAGGATCTCGACGACCACACAAGTTCAAGGTCTGATCCGGCAACGGAATCGCGAACGATGTCCGGAACTGAGTACCGGGAAAGGCGAGCGCTTTCAAATCGAGCAGCATCGCTGTGCCGCCGGCAGCCAAGCCGACCGGACTTCCAAAAAACAAAGTAGCTACCGCAGTCGCTACACTAGCGGTCTGTCCAAAGCGCGCGCTGGCAGAGGGCTGCAGCGGATCGTAAGAGGCGAGCGCCGGATTTAGCGTCTGAAAGAGCACTTGTGCCTGCTGATTGGGCGGAGCTGATTTGTCGATTTGGACGCCAAGGCCGTATTGCGAAGCGAACCCATTGAGAGCAGCGTTCACGGTAGCCGCCGAGCTCTCGTTCGACTCCAGGGCGGCAATCAGCTGTTCGGTTTGAGCCGTTTTTTCCGCATAGTCGGCCAGCTGAGCAATCAGTCGGTCGTCTTGCGAAAGAAAATTCTTAACCTTCTTACCGTTAATGCCCTCCGGCCCGTAAACAAAGGCAGCAATGGCGGCAGTGCTTTCGATGGTCCAGTGTTGAGGCTGCGCGGCGGATTTGGGATCGGTGACGACCAACTCGCGCTGACCCGGGTGTGCGGACGGGACCAAGACTAGAGCGACTTCGCCGTGGCGCTTGGCTTTGCCACGCAAAACCGGCTGGTAGAGAACTTGATCGCCTTCGCTCAGACGATTAATGGTCCGCAAGGGCAGGGGAGACTCGCCGCGGGACGATTCGACCAACAGCTCAACGTCACCCAGAGGGCCGCCGGCGGGACAGAACGAGGGCGGAATTTCGGCTTGCTCGACTGGCTTTGTGGTGATGTCAGAGTTAGCTTCAGAGTCAGCTTCCGCGAAACTAAGGTTGTTATTGGACGCCTTGGCCACTAAAAGCGGGGCGCAAAGAACCGCTAAAGTGAAGAGCGCGCGAGCCGCTTTTCGCATGTGCAAGGGTATCTTTAGTCTAACCGAGATCACAGTCTTCGCTTAAGATTTTAGGGCTGGCGGCTGGCAAATTGCGAAACGAACTCGAATCTCGCTCTTGCAGAATCAATAATTTACGATTGTGAAGGGGCGAAGAGAAAGAGTAAGCCTGAAAAAACGAACTCCCTATCACCCGGCTGTGACCGGACCAGACAGAACAATCTGAGACGCCCTTCGAATTCGGTGATCCCACCTTGGTGATGAACGCAGACGTTCGTATGAGAATTCTGAGCAACTTGCGAAAAGCTTTCCCGGGGAGACAGGCAGGTTCCGAGCGGCTGCCTTTCCCGGCCGGCCCCGGAAAGCGAATAGCTCAGCTCGGCTCCGGACAAAGTTTCGCGGAGGTCGAGTTATTCTCAGAAAACAACTGGAATCAGGTTCAGGCATTTGGGCCCAATATTCTGGTGGCCCCGACGTTTGAACTGCAGAGTTGGATGCGAACGCTGAAAAGGTCGACCAGATGGTGGCACTCTCTGAACACGGCTGTTTTCGTTTTGTCGATGCAGGGTGTTGGTTCAGTTGACGACGAAGTGCGGCAGACAGTTTGGAACAGTTTCGGAGTACCAACCTACGAGCTTTTCGTAGGACCGACTGGTCGTGTGCTGGCTTCGGAATGTGAGGCGCATAGCGGCTGGCATGTGCAACCCGGGGTGGCGGCAGAGATCATCGAGGATCAGCTTATATTCCGGCACCGGACTAACGCGATTGCAACTGGGCTATCGGGTCATATTGTGGAGAGTGTATGCGCCTGCGGCTCGGCACAAACGCTCGTTGACGGGATAGCGTTGCAGCAGAAGCGACGGTTGAGTGTGGCGAAGGCGGCTTCGGTGCCATATGCCGCAACGGCATAGTGATTCGGCTAAGATCCAGTAGCATGTCTATGGGCGTCCGATCGCGTGACGAAGTCACGATGTACTTGGCAATTGAGAGTATCCTTCTTGCGTCATCCGTGATAACTGACAAGCTTGGTGTTCTTCCCGATAAGCAATGGTCCGTAGGACAAAACCGCGGTAAAACTGGGAAGGTTTGGGACCGGCACGGCTGGGTGATAGAAGTGAGAGTGCTCCCCCACGACGATGAGACGCTTATTGCCTCTCAGGTGATGTCGATTGCGATTGAGAGGTTTGAGAAAAGGTTGGCTCCGTTGGTCCAGAAAGTGGCTCAGTTAGACAGCTCTGCAGATAAATATGTCGTCGCTTCGATAGTCTGCGATGTCGTTCCTGGCATCGAGTTCAGACCTTCATTCTTGAAGCTGCTGACCGAAGTAGGGGCTAGCTTTCAGATTGATATCCAGTCTCGGCTGCGCTAGTTCCGGGATTTGACTTATCAAACGCGCCGAATTTAATCAAGGTAGGACTCAAGTGGCCGCAACGTGCTGCAGTTGCAATACAGACAGACCGGCCAACACGGTCAGTCGAGAGATGTACCCTTTGATCCAAGTCAATTTGGCTTACGCGGTGTGTCCGTCGGATCTGGGCAGCACGAGGATGGTAACGGACGGGAACGGTAAGATTACTGGCAAACGTTTCACTCCGGCCCAAGCGCGGAAGTTCCACGATGCGATCACCGGACAAGGCCTTGCCTATCACGATCTGGTTGAGATTGGGGTGGAAGTGTTGGAGGGGCGCATATGAGCGATCAAGCGGGAAGCCTTTCGCAAACCTTGCGCCATCTTAAGAACAGGCCGGCTTGGGGACTTACGAGAACACACGGATCAACGTTCTTCTTAGAGATTGGAAATCCTAAGCTTCGGCCTGGCGAAAGGAAACTGCACGGAGAATGGCACTTTCTATTCGAGATGTGCCATTGGAGGTTCGAAGATGCGAATACCCTTCTTGTTGGCTCGGACGATTCACCGCAGCGTATTAATAAGGAATTTCGGAATTTGAAACTAGAGTCTGTCGTTCACGTAGAAACAGTTCCACCCTCGAACGACCTGCAGATTGAGTTTAGTTCAGGAGTTCGTGTCAGGACATTCAGTACATGTTCGGCAGATGCCGAAGCGACTCAATGGCAGTTGTTTGATCCGAGCGAAAACGTTTGGATATCAGACGTTATGGGGCGCATCCTCGCTCGTGATGCGAACGAGTAACCCAGAAGCCCGGTGACATCGTGAGTGATGGCAATCCGATCACGTCGTTAACCCACTGTTGACAACGTAATGTCTCTATCGCCCAGGCCCAAAAATGCTTTAGACTCGGCAGCCACCGGTCTTGCATTCAGGCGGATCGTGATCATCAATTAGGGGCAGCCGGCACCTGGCGCGTGGCCTGCTTTGGGGCTTCCAGAGGAATTTTGATCGTGCCGAAACGGCGGTTAAACGTGTCCCACACGCCCAGATCGAGGAACTTAGCATCTGCCTTAAGATCGAGCTGCTGATCCAACGTAATGGGCAGGTTGGGTCCAGCACGATACACCTGCTCGTTCAAAACCATCGTGAGCTCCTTAGCTTTTCGCTCTACCGGCCTGCCATAACGATCGAGCGCGAATGCAGCGAACCCGATCACGACCTGATGTTTCCCATCAACTTGCCTTACTGTGAGCGCGTCCAACGGCACCGTGAGGCGGATCGAGAATGGCACCGATCCATTCTGCGACGGGCGTAACGCGGTCGATAGCGTCTCGCTCACTGAAGGCGATTCCGGCGCGGGAAGCACACTCGCTTTGAAAATGATCGGATTGCGGCTGCCCGGCTCAATGACGTTTAGCTTCTCGCCGTTCGCCAGAAGACTCGTTCTCGTTTGGTCAGGCACACCTGTGCCCCTAAGACTGCCGTCCGCGAAGTAACCTCTTCGATAACTAAGATGCTAGGCAGTTCCGCTCACAACCACGCGAATTTTGTGCCATTTGTTATCAAGTTGCAAGCTGTGCGGCGAGTAAGTCAGAGTGTAAAAGCTGCCATACGTGTCGAGAACGTGCTCGGCAATTTCTTTCAGTCCGTTGCTGTTGTAAAACGACTCACCGCCCGTGGCCTCGGCCGTGTGATTCATCTCTACGTGCTGGCCCCACTTCTGATTCGACTGCGAATCATCATGAGTTTGCCGTCTGTTATCAGCGGGTCTATCAGGGCCGAAGATCACCTCCAGGCCTCGGGCATCAATCGGATAAATCGCAATGCGTTGCAGATTGAGTTCATCGTAGAGAGCCCGTAACTCGACTTCATTCTGCGTGGGTATCGCGTTTGGTATCAGAAAGAGCGTGGATCCACCTGAGAACCAAAGCACATTCTTCCGACTGGGAACTTGCCGCAAAGAGATGACGTTTGACGCATCGTGTCGATATCGCTGAGATAAGTCGGATTCGGCGGGGGAAAACGCGGAATCGCTTTATCAACGGCGTCCAGCAGCAGCTTACGATCGGAAGTGAAATTCTGCACGAGGAAGCAACCTGAACCTCTGCGGAGGTAGACGGCAAGAAGTTGACCCTCCGGCTCTTGATTCAGAAACTTCTTGAGCTCGTTGTGAAGATACATCTGATCAGCCATGTGCAAATTGGCAATATCGATCAGGACGACGTTCAGTACAGGCGGCAGGTGGCGCAGGTAGTCATTGCTGTAAACACCGGATGTACTTGTTGACACAGCGTTGACAGCCGGCACAGCAGCTGGCTCTTCGAAAGAAGTAATCTCCTGCAGCTTGTTGTTGTCGAACAGTTGAAAGGCCGATTGGGCTAGCCCATGAACCGGATTGCCCTTTCCGTCCGTGACCGTCACATCCGTAAGAACAACGCGTGTGTTGGCCTCGAATGTCGATTTGGATTGGCTGGCGGGGGTCTGCTCACCAGATTGCGCAGGCAACTGAGTGGGACGCGAACACAGGACCAACGCGGCCCCGACAATAAGCGCCAACTTTCGCAACGTTAGACGGTGATAATACGTTGAATTCGCCGAGTTCGTTCCGTAATTTGCCCTGCTCGCTAGCTCGATCACAAAATCCGTACCTTTTTCTTCTCTTTTATCCCAATCACTTACAGCGTTTTTTTGTTTCGCCGGTCTCCTCACGCGTTTACGCTCGCGGACGAGAAAGGCGAAACTTCTTTGTCCCGCACGCCCCACGACGACAAATTCGGTAACGAACTCGAACGCCTTATTCTGCCCGGCGAAGATCCCGAAGAGTACGAAGAGATTAAACAAAGCTGGCTCCTTGAGTTCAACGCCAGCACTTTCTCGCCACTCCAGCTCGTCCTGCTGCTGGTCGAGGCCCATTGGTCCTGGAAGCGCAATCGGCGCCGCTGCAATGACTTCGAATTTTCACTCGCCGAAAAATCGCCCGCCGATTGGACCGACCTGGACCACCGTAACCTGACCAACTTCACGCGCTACCGCACCACAGCCGAGCGCTCCTTCCACGGCTGCTTTTCCAATCTCGAAAAGCACCGCAGCACCCGCGTCCGCGAACGTCTCTCCGAAGAACGAATCCGTCTGAAAGGGATCGAAATTGCCGCCCAGAAGGAGCGAGACGCTCGCGCTTATCTGGACGCCCAGCACAAATCAGTCCAGCAGGCGGAAGCAAAGGTAGATCGCGCCACCAAACAAGCAGAAACTGCCGAAACCCGCGCGACCAATCAAGCCAAGAAGGACGAAGAAGCCGCCGCGAAGTTCATCAAAGACCGCCTCATCACCGAATGGACCAAAGGCCGCCAGTGGGTCGAGATCCACACCCACGTAGAAACCGGCCAGTTCACGGTCGAGTACTTCCCCCAAAACGAAACGCTCATCGATGAATTCCGCCATAAAGACAAGCCGGAGATGCTGTATCGCTATCTACACTTCATGAACGGCGTGCCGGACGAATTTGCTTTCACCATGCCGCCCGATACTCAATACAAGAAGCTAGGCGGACTGGTCCTCCATCGCATGGAGTGGCACACCTGGCTCAAGCAAATCGCCTTTGAGAAAGAGACCCGCGACGGACTGCCCGGTCCCATCCAGGGCCGCACCTACCATCGCTGGGAAACCTGGCGCGACAACCAAAAAGACCGCATCGCCCAAGGCCTGCCGTTTCGCGACTGGAAGGCCCCAGAAAAATAGCCACAAACCACCTCAGCCGTAACTTCTAGGACAATAGGAGCTGACATCTCATGAGCACGCTTGAACGGGCCATCGCCATTGCCGCCGTTGCACACGAAGGTCAGCAGGATGGTGGCGGCGCGCCTTACATTCTTCATTCTCTACGCCTAATGCTGAGCGCAAACACGGTGGACGAGCGCATTGTCGCTGTCCTCCATGACACGGTTGAGAACGCTGGTTGGTCACTCCAGCGTCTCCGTCAGGAAGGTTTCTCCGACGCCGTTATCATTGCTCTCGATTCACTTACTCCGCACCTTGATGAGAGTTTCGATTCTCTAATTCAGCGCGCCGCAGCCAATCCCATTGCCCGCAAGGTAAAGCTGGCCGACCTTATCGATAACCTGAAACTCAATCGGCTGACAAAGGTCACCGAACACGATCTCGCCCGCATGGAGGAATACCGACAGGGCATCAACTTACTTCAAAATTCACTGGCTGCCGGCGCCTGAGTGCCCACTCACTTTAGAGCCCAGCCATGCCTTCCGAAACGCCTCAACTTGCGGAGTCACAGCCATGCCCGACTCTTCAAAACTTTTCACAGCCAGCGCTGGCGAACTTGCCGCAACAACCATTACGTCCTTCGATCCCGATCGCGTGTTCACTTGCAGTTTCAACTTGTCCCCCGCCTTATGCTGCCCCAAAAACTCGGTCAGCTCCGCTTCCGACGTTAACGATTTTCCGTTCCAACTCGTAATGCGATCGCCCTTGTCCAGCCCGGCCACATACAGCGGTGTCCCTCGCACGGCGCCCGTCGTAATTTCAACCCCGCTCTGGTCATAAGTGAACTTGTTCGGTCCCAACCACGCCGTTTTGGTTGAATCGGGCTTGGTCGAATCGGCCCCAAGCACAAACCCGGCGGCCGCCAGCAACTTGCTGTACGGTATCGGCTCTTTGCCCAAAATATGATGCTCAAAGATCATGTGTGCAAAACTCGCATCGCCTACAGCCTCGCCAAGCGCCTGCTCCAAATCGGCCAGCGTGTAAGGCCGGTCCGCGTCCCCATGCTCGCGCCACATCACGCGCATCCAGTCATCCAGCGACTTGCCGGGAAAGTGTCCGCGAATTGCGAGGTCGATCCCAAAACCCAAAGCCTCGCCATAGGTGTAGTAAGAGATGAAGGTGTTCACTCGATTCACCGGGTCGTTCGCCGTCGCGGCATCGACAAACCCTGCTTGCCGGCTCATGTCGACTGCACTGAACAACTCGCGCCCAGGAGCCGTCGTCACAACAGTCAAGGCCTTCGACATCTCCTCAAAGAACTTCGCTCGGTCAATAATCCCCGCTCGCTCCAAAGACAGCGGCCCATAGTAGTTCGTGAAGCCCTCGGCAAACCACAACTCGCCCGACATGTTGACCCGCTCATAGTCGAACGGTTCCAGCGTCTTCGGCCTGATCCGCTTGACGTTCCACGAATGAAAAAACTCGTGCGCCATCGTTCCAATTGCCTGGTCGTAACTCTGGCTCAAGGGTTGCTTCCCTGTGATGACGGTCGAGTCTCGGTGCTCCATACCATCCCCGCCGGCCCAAGGCAGCAGATCCAACAGGAATGTGTAGGGGCCGCCATCATACTTCGGCAACTCTCCAAAGACCGCGGCCTCTTCTGTCACAACCGCTTTACCCAACTTTGCCAGGTGGTCCGCTTCTGCATCGGTACCTTGATGGTGCAGTGACAAGATGTAATGCCGGCCATCCACGTCCCACTCCGGTCGAGCATGCCGGCTCAACTCCGCCGGACTGTCCATCAGCCGATCCAGACTCGGTGCCGTATACAGCCCGTCATGGCCGGCCGACAGCTGCGTCGCGACGTCCCAATCTCGATTGCCGCGATCAAATCGTACCGTCACCGGAGCTTTCTCAAATGCTCGCGCCCACATCAACGTCGCCGGCATGTTCAGATGCGCATGCGTTTCATCGATCGCTGCATACGTCCCGTCAACATAGTCGCCAAACAATGTGTACTCGACTACGACACGGCTCGCCTGGATGGTGGCCACATCCCATTCATATGGATTCGGCCGATCGATTGCCAGCGACTTGCCTGCGCCGTCGTGCGCCCGCACGCTGTACACGTTTTTCGCAAACTCATGCAGCGCGTACCGACCGGGCGACGACCGGCTCATCAAAACTTCCAAGCGGGGGCTTGTGACACCCGAAAATGTCACCGCGATCTCTGCTTCATGGTGAACCGCATTGGGGAACTTCAACTCGTACGCGACCGCCTGCTGTGCCGCCGAGTCCTGTGCCACCAGCGGCGCGCTGCCCATAAAACCGACTGTACTTATCAACAAAACAGACAGGATTCGCATGGAGGTAAATGCCCGAAGTATAGCAACGTGAGCCGCCGCAGAGATTCGGCAAAGCTGGTAGAATGTAGAGGTATCTTCTACTCAGCTAGTCCTTCTGTTTTGAGTAAGTTAGGTCAGCATTCGATCCGACCCAACACAGAATCACTGAGCCCTTTATCAGGAGTTTCTATTGGCTGATCAGGACACCCCAGGTTCCGGCACTCTGTTCCCGCCTGGCGGAGACAAGCAAAACATCATCTCGATCAATATCGAAGATGAAATGAAGCGTTCGTACCTCGATTACGCGATGAGCGTCATCGTTGGTCGCGCGCTGCCCGATGTACGCGACGGTCTCAAACCCGTTCACCGGCGCATCCTCTATGGCCTGCATGAAATGGGCCTGCACTTTAACCGTCCCACGCGCAAGTGCGCCAAGATTGTCGGCGAGGTTCTCGGTAAGTTTCACCCGCACGGCGACACGCCTGTCTACGACGCCTTGGTTCGTATGGCCCAGACGTTTTCAATGCGGTACCCGCTGATCGACGGGCAGGGAAACTTCGGTTCCGTCGATGGCGATCCGCCCGCGGCCATGCGGTACACCGAGGCTCGTCTCGCGAAAATCTCGGCCACGCTGCTCGAAGATATCGATAAGGAAACTGTCGACTTCCGGCCTAACTACGACGACAGCGAAGTCGAACCGGAAGTCTTGCCCACGCGCGTTCCGAACCTTCTCATTAATGGTTCTTCGGGCATCGCGGTCGGGATGGCGACCAACATCCCGCCGCACAACCTGCGCGAGATCATCACGGCCACCATCGCCCTCGTCGATAATCCCGCAACGCCGCTAGCCAAAATTATCGAGATGGTTCCTGGGCCTGATTTCCCGACCGGCGGTTTCATCCTTGGGCGGCAGGGCATTCTCGACTACTTCATGCGCGGTCGCGGCAGCATGAAAGTGCGAGCCAAAGCTGTTACCGAAAAGTTCGGCAAAGACCGCGAAGCTATTGTCATCACCGAACTGCCGTATCAGGTCAACAAAGCCCGCCTGATCGAGCACGTTGCCGCCCTCGTGAACGAGAAGAAGATCGAGGGCATCAGCGAAGCCCGCGACGAAAGCGATCGCGACGGCATGCGAATCGTCTTTGAACTCAAGCGTGGCGAGAACGCCGAGGTTGTTCTTAACAACCTCTATAAGCAGACCCAGATGCAGGTCAACTTCGGCGTGATCATGCTTGCTATTGTCAACGGGCAGCCCCGCGAACTCGGCCTTATCGATGTCATCAAACGCTTCATCGAACATCGTGTTGATGTCGTGCGCCGGCGCACCGATTTCTTGCTGCGTAAGGCTCGTGACCGCGAACACATCCTGCTTGGGTTCCAGCGTGCCCTCGATCTTCTTGACGAAATCATTTCGCTGATTCGCGCGGCCGGTAACCCGAGGGAAGCTCGCGAAGGCCTCGTCAACACTTATCAATTCAGCGAACGGCAAGCTCAGTCGATCATCGAACTGCAACTTCAGCGTCTGACCGGCATGGAGCGTCAGAAGATCCTCGACGAACTAGCCGACATCCAACGCATGATCGGCGAGTATCTCGAAATTCTTGGTTCCGAAACTGTCCTGCGCAAACTCATCGTCAAGGAACTCAAAGAGGTCCAAAAGGATTTCGGTGACGATCGTCGCACGCAGATCATCGAGGACACCGGTGACATCAGCATGGAAGATCTGGTGCAGCGAGAAGACGTCGTTGTCACCGTCTCACGTGCCGGATATCTGAAGCGCACCTCCGTCGATACCTATACGCGGCAGTCACGTGGCGGCAAAGGCCGCATCGGCATGGGCACCCGATCAGAAGATGTGGTCGAGCACCTCGTCATCGGTTCCACTCATTCCTATCTGCTCATTTTCACCAACAAGGGCCGGGTCTACTGGCTCAAGATTTACGAAATTCCAGACGCGGCCACCACGGGCAAAGGCAAGCACTTCTCCGGCCTCATTGCTCTCCAACCGGACGAGACCGTCAAAGCGTTTCTATCCGTGAAGGAGTTTGTGCCGGACAAGTTCATCGTCATGGTGACTCGGCAGGGCGTCATCAAGAAATGCGAATTGACTGAGTTTGACAACCCCTTGTCTCGTGGCATTATCGCGCTCGGACTTGATGATGGCGACGAACTGCTTGGCGCTGCCATCACAAACGGGAAGCAGTTCATCTTCCTCGGTTCACATGAAGGTATGGCCAGCCGTTTCTCCGAAGAAGAGGTTCGTGCTATGGGTCGGCAAGCTCGTGGCGTTCGGGCGATGGATCTAGAAGAGACCGATTACTTGGTGGGCCTGCTCGTACTCGAAGATGACCACCTCATCCTGTCCATCTCCGAAAATGGATACGGCAAGCGGACGCCTTTTGAGGATTACCGCCTGACGTCGCGCGGACGCAAAGGCGTTATCAACATGAAGACCACCAGCAAGGTTGGAAAGGTGGTTGCGGTCTTGTCCGTTCGCGAAACCACCGACCTGATGATCATTACCAAAGAAGGAAAGATCATTCGGCTGGAGTCCAGCGAGATTCGGCAAGCCGGACGCTCCACGCAAGGTGTGCGCCTGGTCCGAACAGATGAGGGCGACCAGGTAGCTGCCGCTTCAGTCATCCCCGAATCCGATGCCGTCCTGCCGCCGAGCGACGACAAAAACGGAGACCTACCGCTTCAGTAGAGTAGCGGCCCTCTAAAAGGAACCGGCGCTCTTCTGTGATTCACAGGGAGCGCCGAATTTTTACTGTCTCAAATTCCGCTACTTACGACCGTTCGGACTGCAATCGGTCTAGAACTGGAAGCGAAGCTGAAGATCGATCCGCCGCTGGTTGCTCGACGTTGCTTCGGCGCCGAAGCCGCCCGTAATATTCGTTGACTGCAGAAACAGTGGGGATGTTATCGCCCCATTGGGCGTGTTCAGATTCTCGTGATTCAGAATGTTGCGCGCCTGGATTCCGAGTGTCAGATTGTAGCGATGTTCCGTTGTTGAGTCACCGAACATTCCGCCAGGACCTCCGCGACCGCGACCTCCACCCCCACCGGCGCTGGCTCCGCCCGAGGGCCCTGCAAATCGAGTCGAGCCGAATCCCCACGTCTTACTTACGCGCAGATTGATGCCCAGATAGCCAGGGGCGGTTCCTGCGTTTCTCGCAATCATCGGATAGCCCGATATGGGTACCGTGCTCAACAGTCCGAACGGTGTAGGGATGCCACCCAAGTCTGAACCACTCAGTACGGATGGCCTTGCTGTCGGCGTGTTGTTGCCCACGTTGTAGTAATCGGTTCCGGTTGTGATATTGAACGGCGCACCAGTGTGCGCAACGATGAACGGCGACAAGCGCAGACCCCATTTAGCTGTCATCGAACCGCCGGCGAAGAATGAGTGTCGCGTGTCTAGTGCTGAACGGCCCCACTCCCCGGCGAAGTTGTATTGATTTGCCGGCAAAGTGGAGATCCCGTCTGTATCACTATGAGCGTCACCAAGGACGTAACGAGTAAACAAGTTAAGCCGCCGACCGATAGCAGTATTCAGGCTAACTACTAACTGATTCTGCTTGAAAACTCCGGTCGACTCATACAGATAAATGTTTCCTGCCTGTGTGCCAAAGGGTCGGCTATTCAAATCCTGAGGATTTACAGGGGCGTTGATGTCAACCGTACGTAATTCGTGGTTTCCACGAGCGTTTGTATAGTTCAACGAAAGCCGTGTTCCTTTTGAGATCTGTCGCTCCACACTCACCGCCGTCTGCATCAAGTACGGCGAGTGCAAATGGCTATCAATCACATAGCTATTCCGAGTGTTCAAGTTAGTAGGGTCGAATATATTAGTCGGAACAGGTTGTCCCGGACCAAAACTCGGATCGGTAATCGTGTAGTTACTAACCAGTGGATCTGTCAAGCTGAACCGGTATGCATTCAGGACGTTGGCCATTTGAAAGCGGTCGTAGAACATACCCCAGCCACCACGGATAACTGTTTTGCCTTGCCGTCCTCCGACCGAATCCGGCGACCATGCAACAGCGACACGTGGTGCCCAGTCATTCTTATCCGGGACATTGGTCTGCGACTCCCACCGCAGGCCAAGACTGATAGTCAAGTTAGGCTTCAGCTTCCAGTCGTCTTGAATGAATGGCCCGTAGTCGAGTTGATAAAAACCAAGATAGGGATTCCCGGTGCTGACCGTATACTGCGATGGCAAGACTCCTGCGCCCTGAACCGATTGGGCGTACTGCTGAATACTCTTCAGGCCATTGAAACCGCCCAAGTAAGAATAGGTTCCATTGAAATTCCGCTCTGAGTAGTTGTCGAGTGCTGTCGCACGAATACGAAAGCCGAACTTAGTGACGTGCGTGCCATTCGTCAGCGACGTGTAGTTCTGCAATTCGTAATTGTTCTCTAGATCGTACGAGTTGCCGTATCCGGATCCGCCGGTGACAAACGACTGAGCTACGTTGATCTTCGCCGCATTGCTTTGGCTGTTCTGGAAGGTATCAGATCGCTCGAATTGAAAGTGAGTTTCGTTCACCGCTTTGGGGCTCAGGACCGAGGTCTCGACTAACTGGGCAGAGTATTCGCGAGCTAGTTGGCTGTAACCTGCACTTTGGAGATTGAATGCTCCTACGCCGGTAAGCAGCAGGTCGTTGTTCAAGAACGTGAATCGTGCGCTGAGCGTGTTGTTTTGGTTCAGCTGGTAGTCAATGCGAGGGCTTACTGTAGTTCGCCGCTGCGGCGTCGATTGATAGGTTTGGTATCGAGTTGGTGTAAATGCGTTCGGAGCCGTCACACTTCCATTGAGCGCGTAGGGCAACACGGTAGCCACGATGATCCCGTTGTCATCGATATTCCGGCGCTCGACATCAAGAA
Organism: Bryobacteraceae bacterium; assembly: GCA_965214005.1. Classification (GTDB taxonomy): domain Bacteria; phylum Acidobacteriota; class Terriglobia; order Bryobacterales; family Bryobacteraceae; genus Bog-105. The sequence goes on along the minus strand of CBDCAQ010000014.1, from coordinate 3,067,841 downwards.
AGAAGCTGGCCTTCTTTCCAATCGGTCCACTAACATTACCGCCAAAGATCTGCGAACGGAAAGGAGGATTGACACTTAGGAAAGGATTACGGGAATTCCAAATATCGTCACTGATGTTGTAGTAACCTTGTCCGTGGAACTTATCGGAACCCGGCTTAGTGAAAATTTGAATACGGCCGAAGCCCAGCTTATCGAACTCGGCAGAAAAAGGGTTTGAGTTGATTCGCACTTCACGGATCGACTCTTTCGGCGGTAAGCGACCACCGGTAAAGCCGTCAATGTAAATCTGATTGCCGCCGGGCCCAGAACCTGGTCCCGCCAATGCTTGTAAGTCAGCTTGTAAATCGTCCGGATCGTCCGGTAGCGCCTGTATCTCTTCTTGCTTAAGAGTCAATGCGCTCGCATTGTTGGCCGGATCGGTGCTGACCTGCGCAGCGCTGGTTTCGGTAACTGTTACCTGTTGTTTCTGTTCTTGAACAGCCATGGTGACGTTACCCGTCACCGGCTGGGCACCCGCCACCGATACCAGCACGACTCCACTTTGTTGGAGTCCCTGATACGCTGCGCTGACTGTGTACGTTCCGGGCGCGATGCCACGAACGGAGTATGTGCCATCCGCTCCCGTTTGGGCAGAACGTATCGCGCCGTTGGCATCCGTGATGGTCACCGAGGCATTCGGAATGATGCCGCCCGTGGCATCTTTGACCGTACCTTGGAGGACGCCGTTGCCGCGAGCAATGGTCGCTGCTGGTCGCGAGGCGGCTGCATTTAGTGCGGACGGAGTAATCTGGGCAGACCCGCTAAAGGCGAGTATGAGAAGGGCGGAGAACAGACTCGTAGAGCGATGGTTCATAGGGATAGATTGTGAAGACAGAAAATTACTGGGCCGGAAGCCCGAAATCGAGATTCCAGTTATCAGCTGCCGAGCCGCCTTGACGACGGCCAGAAGCAGAAGGCGTTGCTTGTAGTAGTGGCCCAACTCCGGCAATGATGTTTGTAGCCGCCAGAGAGGAGCCATTACTGCTCGTTCCTCCGAACACGATTACGGCGTCGCCCGGAGTTAGTTCGGTTACAGCAATGGGAGGAACTCTTTCTAACATCTGAGAGATATCGCCGCCGTGGGGCTTCGCAGGTCCGGATTGGGAGGACGGCTCAGCAGTCGGCGCTGGCCCGGAGTTGGGCTGACCTCCCGTTGCAGAAGATCTGTTCGCCAAAGCGGCAGCCATCGAAGGCGGCAGACGTCTGACGACCGACTCCGGGGTTAGGGACACTTTGACCGGCTGTTTGCTGCGGAAGTCGGTGACGGTCACTTCACTCTTATCCGCGGATATTGAAACGATGGTGCCCGGGATGGTCTTGAATGATCCCGAATAGATCCTTTCTGCGGTGACTTCGGAGCCGTCCGCGCTCCGGTTGCCCAACACGCGCGCTTGGTCGCCAACTGCAATTTCGGAGAGTTTCGAGGGAGCCGGAGTCTTTGGTTTGTCTGCAACAAAACGAGTTACTTCTGCTTTATCGCCGACAGTTACTGTTATTTGTTTGGGACCTTCTGCCGTTCGCTCGGTCAGCACCAATCGTTGAGCCGCCGCATCAACCGACTGCACGGTTCCCGCAACGCCACGCTGCTGCCAATCGGACGCTTCCGCTGCTCGCTTCTGCTGGAGGTCGGACGCAGTCATGACCAGAATGCTGGCGGCGTCGATTGATCCTGTCGTGCCTTCAGACTTCTTACCTCGAATTACGACTCGGTCGCCGACGGCAAGCTGGTCGCGCCGAACACGCACAGCCTTCTTAAGATCCTTCTCTCCGGGAGGGACCTGCAAAATCGCCTGAGCCGTTCCGAGTTGCACTGCATAAGCGGTGTTGGTCTTATCTTCCTTAACGGTCATCGTGCCGCTGGCTAGATTGAGGCTGGTCACTTCGCCGATGACTCGGTCGGCGGGTTTGGAAGCAGGCGCAACGGCAGTAATTTGCGCTTGTGAAGCGAGCGCGGCCATGCCGAGAACAACGAAAGCAACAAGGTTACGCATGATGAACAGGTTACAGATTGAATCTGAAGAGATGCTGATAGGAAGGCGCTAGTTGGGGATGGAGGGTTACCAATAAAAAAGGCGTCGTGGGGCTCCCGCGACGCCGTGAGTTGATAAGAAGCGTAAAGTTTTAGAAGATGAGCGCTTAAGCGGCGTTGACCAGCAGTTCTTCAAACATCTCTTCGCCGTTAGCTTGGTTACGATCGGCTTGCTCCTGGCACTGAATGCAGAAGGGCGCCCAAGGAACTGCAGAAATCCGTTTCGGGCTAATATCCTCTTCGCAATGCAGGCACACGCCGAACGACCCGTCATTGATACGTCGTAAGGCGGAGCGCACATTCCGCAGCAAGTTCGATTCTCGGTCGAGATTGCGGATCGCAAGCTCACGCTCGGACGCATGCTGTACTTCGTCGAGAGCATCAGCGCTTTTCTCGATTGCAATCGCGTCCCGGTTGCGCACGACGCGCTCTAATTCGTCCTGCTTTATTTCCAGGATCTTTTTATATGTACTTAGTTCAGTCTTCGTCATTTCGATTTCCTTCTTACTAACTCGTTTCTACTGATGCCACTCACTTACCTAATGACTCTTGTTCAACACTCGAATTTGGCCTGACGCCAACTCATGCAGGTCTAGACGCACGAATCGCGGCAAAGGTTCACAAACCCTGTCAAAGTTTGTATACGCATGCTCAGCACACCGCCGCGTAGGATTGACAGTCGGCTGCCTGAATCGGCGCAGATAGACGCTGCGGATTGACTACCCGGTAGCACACCGGAAACGGCTGGTCTGTTGAACTCCGATAAGCGGACGCTTTCGGTCTCACAAATCATACCACTAGCCCAAGCAATTTGCCAACCACTTTCTAACCGTTCAGAATTTGGGCGACTTTTGGCCAGATGCGCGTCCTAGTGCTGAACTTCTTTCGGGCTGACGTGGAAAGAAGGTAAGGGGTCGATTACGCCTGTTCGATTTGGACCAGGCAACTGTAGAACGTTGGTGCCTCACCGATATCAGTCAGTCGGTCCGATGTAAGGGTGTTTACACCCGAGCTTGACGCACTCTGCTTAGCCCAACGGACGGACGGAACGCGGACGACTCCGGCTTTCACTGTCGAAGAGATCGAAGCCCGTAGAAACACTGAGCCTCGGTTGTTGAACACACGCACCAGGTTACCTGCCGTGATTGACCGAAGAACTGCGTCTACACCGTTAATCTCGATTGACGCGCACTGATTGTCTACGCTCGGTCGGTTCCCAAATGTCGAGTTCATGCTGTCGTCATTTTTCGACGAGATCAGTTCGAGCGGATACAGGTGCCGTAACTCCTGGTCGCCGTGTCTCGACTCCTGGGGAGGGGAATAGCGTAAGGCCGGTGCACCGAATTCGAACTTACCTGAGCGGGTCTTAAACTCACCTTCCGCGAAGGGCCGGTATGAGCCGTCTGAAGAGTGCCTTTTGAGACTGAGGCTGATCGAGCCGTCTGTCGACAACTGTTCAAAGCTGATGCCTTGCAGAAATGATGACGGCGAGTCGAGTATCTGACGAATCATGGTCTCTTCGGAGTCCTGAAAACAGGAATCGGCAAATCCGCACCGGTGAGCTAGTTCGCGAAAGACAGCCACATTTGATCGTGCTTGGCCGACAGCTGGCAGAGCGGCATGCGCCATCTGGAGGAAGTAATGTCCATAGGCTAAGTAAAGGTCTGTGTGTTCCAGAAACGTTGTAGCTGGTAGAACGATGTCGGCAAAGTCGGCCGTATCGGTTTGAAAATGTTCCAGCACGACTGTGAACAGGTCGGAGCGTCGCAGGCCTGCGATGACCTTGTTCTGATTGGGCGCGATCGCTGCCGGATCCGAGTTGTAGACGACGAGAGCCTTCACGGGCGGGTTGCCGAGGTCGTTCAGTGCGTGCCCAAGTAGGGACATATTGACCAGTCGCGCTTCTCGGCCCAGCGCTTTCCTTTGCAGATCCGGGCGCTCCAGTGCTTGGCGGTTAAATTCAAATGCACCTGATGTAGAGAGCTGGAGGCCGCCGCCAATCTCGCGCCATGATCCTGTAATTACGGGTAGCGCCGCAATGGCGCGTACTGCGTTACCTCCGTGTTCACTCCTCTGAACGCCGTAGTTGACTCGGATGGCAGCGGGCCGGGTATGCGAATACTCGTACGCCAGCAGCCGGACATCGTCCTCGCTGAGTCCAGTAAGCATTGAAACGTATGACGGCGTGTAGTCCAGCGCGAGTGAGCGCAGGTCTTCGAACCCGTTCGCGTACGCATCGATAAAGGCCTGATCCTGCCAGCCATTCAGCAGGATCAAATGAATCAAACCTAGGGCCAGAGCAAGATCAGAACCGGGATTGATGCCAAAGTGACGATCGGCCGTGCGGCCCGTGCGATTGCGAACGGGATCGATGACGTAGAAGCGGGCACCTTTGCGACGCGCCTCGACGATAAAGGGCCAAAGGTGAACGTTAGTTCCGAGGATGTTAGCGCCCCAAGCGATGATGAGCTTCGAATGCGCAAACTGTTGCGGCTCTGTTCCTAACTTGATGCCCTGAGACAAAGTGAGGGCGGCGCCGCCCGCGGAGGAGCAGATGGTACGGTCAAGCCGCGAGGCTCCGAATCGATGAAAGAAGCGGCGATCCATACCAGCGCCGTTCAGCAATCCCATTGTTCCGGCGTAACTGTAGGGCAGAACCGATTCAGGGCCAAACTGATTTGCGCTGTCGAGCAAACGACTCGCCACCTCGCTCAGAGCGTCGTCCCAACTAATAGGCGTAAAACGGCCTTCGCCCTTTTCGCCGATGCGCCGGAGCGGAGTGGTCAACCGATCGGGGTTGTATTGGCGTTCAAGATATTGAGCTACCTTGCCGCATAAGAAGCCACGCGTGATCGGATGAGTCGGATTGCCGCGAAGCCGAGTCGCATGGCCAGCGTCGTCGATATCCACTAAGAGCGAACAAGCATCGGGGCAATCGAGCGCACAGACTGAAGTACGAGTGAGGGGCACCTGTATCAATTATTGTCGCCGACTAGAGGTGCTGTTAGAGCAACCCGCCTTGACGGGCAAAGCTAAGTGCTTCAATGGCAGCCCCGCGCGCTCCGGCTGTGTCGCCGTTAGGCATGATGTGAATTGGTATGTCAGATTGCTCTTCACGCTGTGCGGGCATTCCGGCGCGAACCTGACTGATAAACCACTGTTGGAAGTCAGCGCTAGTTTCAATCGCACCGCCGCCGATGATCAAAGCGTCGGGATCGAAGGTATTTACCATTTCATCGAAAAAGAGCCCGAGGGCATTTGCCTGAACACGGAAGATCTCGCGGCACATCGTGTCGCCACTCTCGGCGAGTCCTCGAACGAGCTTGGCGGCCTGGCGCACGTCTTCGACTTTGTTGAGCTCGTGATCGGGGTACCTGGTCAGGAAGTAGGGCAGCAGCGACTTTCCAATCGCAGTGAGAGAGCAGAATGCTTCAAGGTCGCCCGTGCGGCCACAATTACAAACCGGATGAAAGCCATCGATATCTTCGATTTGTTGATAGGGAACAAGTACGTGGCCGAGTTCGCCACCAAAGCCTTTGCGGCCTTTCAGCACCAGCCCTTCTGTAATGACGCCGCCGCCTAATCCAGTGCCAATGATGGCGGAGACCGAGGTGGCCGTACTGCCGCTGCCAAACAGAACAAAGTGTCCCCAGAGAGCTCCTGCATTGCCGTCGTTGAGATAGGTAACTGGTCTCTTTAGGCGTTGGGCAAGACCAGAATGAATGTTGTAGCCGGACCAATCAGGATGCACAAAATTGGTCGATCCTTTGGCACTGAAGACGCCGGCCGAACTTGCGGGGCCGGGTGTGTCGAGGCCTACGACAGCGACATCGGACCATTCGACGCCCGCAAGCTCGAGAGCGACCCTCAAACCATCTTCAATCTGTTTGAGGCAGATATCGGGGCCTTCGCGAGAGCGAGAAGGATACTCGCACAGCTTCTCGATGAGAAACTGTTCTTCGTGGTTCATGAAGGTGTAATTGACGGCGGTGCCGCCTAGATCGACTCCGGCTACGATTTGCAAAGGCTGAGGTCTCGATTCAAAGCTTGTTCGGTATCAGGGTAACGCAGACGGGGAAAGGGCTGAATCCAAACCGGCTAAAAGCGATAAAGTTGTATGAGCTCATAGAAACGGGAGGCCACATTGGCTAAGGTCACGGGATTCGGCGGAGCGTTCGTTCGGGCTGAAAACCCGAATTCTCTGTATGCGTGGTATGAAGAACATCTTGGCGTTCCCAGCCCGTATGGGAGCTTTTTTTTTCCAGCAGCTGACCAAAGAGCCCACATTGCGTAGCGTTCTTCTCCCGCTCGTCTGAGTACTTTCCTGTCTCCCAGCCCGCAATGCTGAATTTCCAAGTGGATGATGTGAATGGAGTTTTGGACCGGCTGGCCGGAGAGGGCGTCTTTGTGGATTCGAGACGAGAAGATTCGGAGTTCGGGCGTTTTGGATGGTTTACCGATCCAGAAGGAAATCGAGTCGAGCTCTGGGAACCACCGCCTAGTTAGGGCTAATTAGGTGCTAACGAGGCTCGGCTTCTACGACGAAGCGGCGAGGTGCGTGGCCGACGAAGTAGAAGGGATAACAAGTCAGTAGGGTCAGGCGCGCGTTATGGGTGGGATCAAGCGGTGTGACGTTCTCCGGTTCCACAATGCGAGTCACGGATACGAAGTACGAGTAGGTATGGCCCAGCGAGCGTAATCGAATTTCATCGCCCTTCCGTATGTTGCGCAGGGGACGAAAGATGTGGTCTCGATGACCGGCGATAACGATGTTGCCCATGATGCCGCCTGGAATCGCGGTGCCTGAGACGTGAGCAGCTCCTAAGGCGAGGTGATCATCGGTGGCATCCTCTAGTACGCGAGAAGTTACTCCTAACCTCGGAATTTCCATGACAGTTCCGTCTGGAATGCCAGCAAATTCTGCACCGGCACGTTGAGGAGAAGTTGGAATCGAGCTAGCGCTCTGGAAAGCGGTGCGCCTGACAACGGCCCAACCGTAGGTGGTCAGACAGCAAAGGGCTACTACTAACGACAAGATTTCGAGTCCGCGGATCCAAACGGCTGTGGATTGGGGCCTAAGGGTCGGAACGCGGGTTGGAGTAATTGGTGGTGGTGCGGATGAGCGGGCAGAGACAAATATCGCCTTACGACGCGACTTGGCCTTCACCGCTTTTTCCCAGAGGACCTGCACTGGTCGCGCATCGTGGCCACAAGCGACTCAAGACGGCGGTTGCGGGTCTCGACTCGGCTCACCTGGCCAAGTAAGTCAGCATTCCGGATCGCCAAAGCCTGAGCTTGTTGAATATTGTGGGACAGCCTGAGTCCCATAACGATCATCACAAGAAAGACGACAACAAACGCCCAATGAATAAACCGGAGCTGGGGCATTTGAAAGCCGACTGTGCGTCCACTCCGTGCCGGATCCGCAATTGGTGTAGAAGGAGACGTACTAGAAAGTGACTTGGCGGGCTCGATCCTCTCTATGTGCCGGACCGTTGGAGGATCTGGTTCAATCGATGCCCGAAGAGGTCCCGACTTTGCAGCGGAGACCAGAAAGGGCTGGAACGAGCGCAAATCGAATTTGCCGTTTCGGTCCGAGTGAGCCGTCCAAGCCCTTATGTGGCTCAGCTGAACAGGTCGGAACTTCAGGAAGCAGCCCACAAGGAATGGAAACGCAAAGTCTGCAATTTGCTTGTGGAGAGTAGCGTCGGTTACAACAATCTCGGGTTCGGCGGACGATCGGAACCAACCGAGCACTTCAGCTGGTCCGAACTGGGCGTCACGTTCTGCTTCCTCAACCAAGCGTGACAAATGACTGAAGATTTCTGCCGGGCCGAAACGTCGCTGCGAGAGTTCGGCGGTAACGCTGCAAATTTTCTGCGCCCGCGGCCGATGCGAGCCGCGGCTCCCCCAAAGAACTCCGAGGACTTCTACCCCGCCCTCTGGGCAGGCGATGAAGCCCTCGAGTACAGCATCACGAATTTCGTCGAGTAAAGTCGGCGGAAATTCAACTGAATCCCCACCCAGGAATTCAAAAGAATCCGAAGGTGGAGATTGATGTACGGCAGCAGCCATTCATGAACTCCAGAACGGAGGGACGTCTAGGCAGCAGATATGTTACTTAAACGTCGAGTTTGGAGGGTCACAACGAGGCGGCAAAGCAGCGCGAGGAGCAGCGAAGAAGTGCCGAGAAGTGCCCAGAGTGGTTCGTTGCTGGCGGTTGACGGCAGACGTTTGTGATGGACTCGAGCGGGCGCAGCAGGTGCTGGATCGGCACTGGGTGTTGTTGTTGCTGCGACTGTTGAAGTCGCCGCGGGCGCGGTCGTGGCAGCAGCTACTGAGGTTGGGGGCGCAGCATAGTGAGCAGCGCCGATCTTAACTTCCTCGGAACCAGGGGCGACGCGGGTGGGCGTCAGCAGCCAGAGAGTCACCACTTTCATATCGTCAGAGGTAAGATCAGCACCGGAATGGGAAATCTTGTCTGACTCGGGATCCATGGCCAGGAAAGGCTGCTTAGTTTTAGTTGCTAAGGCGACAGCGTCGGCTTTCGGGTATACGAACTCGAGTGCTTCAGAGCATGTTCCGCAGATGTAGCCCTGGGCTGCTGACGTACCGTTATCTTCGCGAACAACGACCAAACTGTTTGAACCCTGCTTCTTCATTGAGGAATTAGGGGCCGCCAAAAGAATCGCTTTCTGCGTTCCGTCGGCGGCGAGTACCTTGACGATGGCGCGGTCAGAAAGACGATCTTCAACTTGAAAGGTGTAAGAACCAGCGGGCAAAGTTGAGCCTGGGATAGCAGTATCGGTTGCCAAAGTTACTTGATCACCTTCTGCAGCATGAAGAACTATCGGCGACATGGTCAAGAGAACAGCCGCATTTAAGAAGAGACAAGTAAGTGTGTTTGTCTTTATAGCCATAAAACCTTTCATTTACTCCTACGCTGCATAGATAAAGCTAGATGGAAAATGTTTACTGCCTAGTACCACGGGAAAGTACTGTCAAGTACTACTTCACGTTTTGATAACGAGCTCCGGATTAGGATGGTCACTTATGCTTCGAGGCTGGATAATTTATCCGCAGTCAACATATATTGCCATGATGTTGGCTTTACTGAGCAGTTGCGTATCGGCGGGTGACGCGCCGACAACCAAGAGCGATAAGGCAGCTGTTGATAAACCTGCCTGGGACGTGTCGCATCCTCCTGGACCGAAAAAGATCACGAAGATCAATACAACGACCGGCACATGGATGAACTTAGATGTTAGTCCTGATGGGAAGCAGATTGCGTTCGATTTATTGGGCGACTTATATACATTGCCGATTGAGGGTGGGCAGGCGAAGCGGTTAACATCTGGGATGGCGTGGGACATGCAGCCGCGTTATTCGCCAGATGGACGGCGAGTCGCTTTCACGAGTGATCGAGGCGGTGGCGACAACATATGGGTGATTGACGCAGACGGAAAGAATGCGAAACAAGTCTCGAAAGAAGGTTATCGGTTGTTAAACAATCCGGCTTGGACGCCCGATGGACAGTTCATTGTGGCGCGCAAGCACTTTACGGGCGGCCGTTCTTTGGGCTCGGGCGAGATGTGGCTTTACCATGTGTTGGGCGGCGGCGAAGGGCTGCAACTTACTAAGAGACCGAATGACCAAAAGGATGTGAACGATCCGGCTTTCTCGCCAGATGGACGGTATTTGTACTTCGACCAGGATGTTACTCCAGGGTCGCTGTTCGAGTACAACAAGGATCCAAATGATGCACTTTTTGCGATCAAACGAATGGACCGGACTACAGGCGAAATCGTCAACCTTCTTACAGATACTGGCGGCTCGGTAAGGCCCACGCCCTCACCAGACGGGACCAAGCTTGCCTTTGTAAGGCGGTTCAGGACACATACGGGTCTTTATGTTGTAGATCTTCGATCGGGCGTTGAGCACAGGATCTTTGACGGGCTAGACCGAGATATGCAGGAAGCATGGTCGATTCACGGCGTGTATACAGGTTTGGCTTGGACGCCTGATAACAGGTTTGTAGTGTTTTGGGCTCAAGGCAAACTGCACAAGATTGATGTCGCTAAAGGGGACGTCAGCGAGATCCCGTTTCGAGTAACCGACACACGAGAGGTGACAGAGGCGCTGCGATTTCCGGTGGCCGTTGCGCCAGATCGATTCCCTGTAAAGTTGCTCCGCTATACGACAGTTGCGCCCAAAGGTGATGCCGTGATTTATCAGGCGCTGGGTCACTTATACTGGCGACCGTTGCCCGATGGAACGCCTAAGCGGTTAACGACCAATGACGACGTTTGGGAATCTGAGCCGGCCTTTTCGCCTGATGGCAAGTCACTGGCCTATGTCAGTTGGAACGACGAGAAGCTAAGCACGATTCGCATGCGGGACGTCGCCAGTGGCGAGACAAAAACGTTAACAGCCGAGCCGGGACACTACACAGAGCCTTGTTTTTCGCCTGATGGAAAGAAGCTTGGCTTTCGAAAAACGGAAGCCGGATATCTGCTGTCGCCAGCCTGGTCCAGCGATCCAGGAATCTACTTGATCGACTTAACGGTCTCAGGAAGTAAGCCCGCCCTGGTCGTCAGGAAGGGCGCTGAGCCGCATTTTGGCAAGAGCAACGAACGAATCTTCTACGTGGAGAGAGTGGGCGAGAAAACGACCCTGAAGTCGGTGGGGCTTGCGGGTGAAGAGCCACGCACGCATGCGACGAGCGAAGATGCGCTCGCCATGCGAGTATCACCGGATGAGAAGTGGCTGGCGTACACAGAGTTGTTCAACGTTTACGTGATTAGCTTTCCGCCGACAGGTCAGGCGATTGCTGTGGGACCAAAGACAGACGCCATCCCTATGAAGCGAGTGACGAAGGATGCTGGCGAGAACGTACGCTGGAAGCCGGATAGCAAAGGGCTGTACTGGAGTCTCGGGCCAGAGTTGTTCGAACGCGATCTGACGGATCTGTTTGCGTTCGAGCGCTCAGGAGGCGAGGCGGAGAAACTCCCCGAGCCGCCCGTGCATGGTCGAAATATCTCGTTTGATCAGGCTTACGACAAACCGCAGGGCCGGGTAGCGCTGGTCGGTGCTCGAATTATCACGATGAAGGGTGACGAGGTGATTCCACGCGGAACGGTGCTGGTGAACGGCAATCGATTGGAGGCTGTGGGTCCGGAGCGAAACGTGAAGGTTCCGGTAGGCACGACGGTTATTCAGGTCGCAGGCCGCACAATCATGCCGGGCATCGTGGATGTTCACGCGCATGGACCGTATGCGGAGGGAGGGATCGTCCCACAACAGAACTGGGCGCACTACGCGCAGGTGGCTTTTGGTGTCACGACGACTCATGACCCGTCGAGCGATACGGACACTGTATTTTCGGCAAGCGAGATGGGCAAAGCCGGAATGATTGTAGCTCCGCGGATCTTCTCTACGGGCACGATTCTGTATGGTGCTCACTTACCGATTCGGGCTGAGATTAACAGCCTTGACGATGCGCGTTCTCATCTACGCCGGTTGCAGGCGGCCGGTGCGTTTAGCGTGAAAAGTTATAACCAGCCTCGACGAGAACAACGGCAACAAGTGCTGACAGCTGCGCGAGAGCTGGGGATGATGGTCGTTCCGGAAGGCGGCTCGTTGTTCAACATGAATATGAGCATGATTGCGGACGGGCATACAGGCATTGAGCATGCAATTCCGGTCGCAAAGCTGTATGACGACGTGCTTCAGTTCTGGTCGCAGACATCAGTGGGTTACACGCCGACGCTGGGCGTCGCTTACGGCGGGCTATCGGGCGAGTATTACTGGTATCAGCACACGAATGTCTGGGAGAACGAGCGGCTATTGCGGTATGTGCCGCGGTTCGTCGTCGATCCGCGTTCACGCCGGAGAACAATGGCTCCGGAGGACGATTTCAATCACGTGCAGGTTGCGCAGAGTGCCAAAGCTCTGCTGGATCGCGGTGTACACGTCCAACTGGGTGCGCACGGTCAGTTGCAGGGGATGGCGCCGCATTGGGAGATGTGGATGTTCGCGCAGGGCGGCATGAAGCCGATTGAAGTTCTACGGTCGGCGACGCTGATGGGTGCCCAGTATCTGGGACTCGATAAGGAGATTGGGTCACTTGAGCCGGGCAAATTGGCGGACTTGGTTGTGTTTGAGGATAACCCGCTTGACGATATTCGGCGGACGGAACACGTTCGCTACACGATGGTGAACGGACATCTGTATGAAACTGACACGATGAACGAGTTAACCGGACGGAAGCGTCAACGATCGAAGTTCTTCTTCGAGACGATGGAAAACGGTGGCGGTGGCGGGGAGAACGGAACGGACGAAGCTGACCAGTAACGGCGCTGCAAGGAGCGACTATCGGAAACCTGCTTAATGAACCCTGGCTTTGTACTTTTCTTTGAGAACTAGCTCGTCGAAAATGGCGAGCACCTTTTTGCGGTAGGTGTACATGCGACGGAGAGAATCACGAAAGCTCTCTTCGTAGCGCTGGGGTTGAAGCCATTTAGAAAGAAGTGGGCGAGGGACGTCGATATCTCGCCGGAGCGCGTCGGCAGAGTGACCTCGAAGGAACAGGCCGTAGAAAATGGCCGCTTCCCGTTGCGGGGCCAAGGGATCGAGATCGTCCCGCCCGATCATGCTTGCGATTCTTTCTGATACCTGTACTTGCGACACTTGAACCAATTCTTTTGATGTCTGTCGAGAACTCCGAGAGCCGGGAAAATTACGAACCGTTGTGACTGATCCGCAACGTTATCCGACCTACAAGTTCGTATCGTACTACCAAAATACGGACTTGCAAAGCATCTTACGTGAATCAGTCTAACAACGCTGTCAAGTTTCTCAATGGTCGGCTCAGGACGTGCTTTTTTGTGGACGTCCGAAGTGCTGAGGCGGAGCAAGAACGCAATTCGCACGCATGCGCACAAATTCGGACTATACTGTTCTTTGAACCCCTTGTATATGAAAACGTACGCCAAGTTCGGCGCCCTGATGGTGTTGATTGTCGGATCTTTGATCTGGCTGGCGGCAGGTGGCGTTCAAGAAACAAAGACCTATTACAAGACGATTCCCGAATTACAGCAGATGGGCAAAACCGCCCAAGGGAAGCGGGTCCGGATTGGTGGCGACGTGCAGCCGGGTTCAATCTTAAAGCGCGGCACAGACGTGACGTTCATGCTACATCAGGGTCCGCAAACGCTGAATGTGAGTTACACCGGGTCGGACCCTTTGCCAGACACTTTTCGAGACAATGCGCAGGCACTGGCAGACGGTCGACTTGGGCCGGATGGGGTGTTTGAAGCGAGTAAGATTCAAGCCAAGTGCGCTTCTAAGTACGAGGCAAAGCCGGCACAACGGGGATTGACTCACGATGGCATGGAAAAGCGGCAATCAGCAGCACCTGCAGCGAGCGCCACGGTTCCAGCCAAGGTAGGTTAAAAAACCCGTTTCTGTGAAGGCTCTGCTGATCCGCATAGGCTACGCCGGAACAATTTCAGGAGTCAGATGGAAAACGTTGGTGCGCTCTCAGTTCTCTTAGCTTTTTGCCTGGCCGTCTTCTCGGTTGCTGCTGCAGTTGCTGGTAAATACACAAAGCGTCCTTCTCTTGTCGTTAGCGCGGAGCGGGCCGTTTTCGCCATTTTCACTCTGTTGACCGCTGCTTCGGCGATTCTCGTTTACGCCCTGATTGCGGGCGACTACCGGTTAGCGTACGTGGCCGCCCATAGTAACAAAGCGATGCCGGGGATCTACAAGTTCACGGCTTGGTGGGGTGGACAAGAAGGATCGCTGCTGTTCTGGAGTTGGCTGCTGTCCTTCTACTCGAGCGTTGTGGTTTTCACGAATCGCCGGAAGTTCCGCAATATGATGCCGATCGTGGTCGCAATTCTGATGACCACCCAAGCTTTCTTCGTTAGCATGATCACCTTTGTGGCGAGCCCTTTTCGCGTCCTCACGGTGGGGAAAGGAATCATTGATGTCGGCGACGGCCAGGGACTGAATCCATTGCTGCAGTGGTGGACGATGGCCATTCATCCCCCTTTCCTGTACCTCGGTTTTGTTGGGACTGTGGTGCCGTTTGCTTTCGCGATAGGTTCGTTGTTGACGAGGCAACCGGGCGAGGCCTGGATTCACACGACTCGGCGCTGGGCCATTATCAATTGGCTGTTCCAGAGTACGGGCATTTTGCTCGGCATGGGTTGGGCGTACACGGTTTTAGGATGGGGCGGGTACTGGGGTTGGGATCCGGTTGAGAATGCGTCGTTGATGCCTTGGATTACGGCGACCGCCTTTCTGCATTCGGTCATGATGCAGGAAAAGAAGGGCATGATGAAGGTCTGGAACATGGTGCTGGTATCGGCCACGTTCCTGCTGAGCATCTTGGGCACGACGCTGACGCGTACCGGACTGGTGTCGTCGGTGCACGCTTTCGCACAATCGCCGGTGAAGCCGTACTTCACCACATTTATGATCTCGGCGACAGTGTTGGTCGTGATCGCGATCTCGACGAACCTCAAGCACCTAAAGAGCGAGGTGAAGCTGGAGAGCGTCGTCTCGCGTGAGTCAAGCTTCTTGTTCAACAACCTGATCCTGCTGGCTAGTTGTTTTGCTGTGCTGTGGGGAACGCTGTTCCCGGTCATTATGGAAGCGGCGACGGGCGAGAAGATGACCATCGATGCGCCGTATTACAACAAAGTCAATGTTCCGATTGCACTGTTTCTGCTGTTTCTGACAGGCGTGGGGCCACTGATTGCGTGGCGAAAGAGCTCTGTGAGCAGCTTGAAGAAGGCCTTCCTGCTGCCGACGATTGTCGGGGTGGTTGTAGCTGCCATTTTGGCCGTTGCTGGGATACACGACCCGGCTCCGCTGCTGGCTTTCGGGTTGTGCGCGTTTGTGCTTGGCACAGTGTTGAGCGAGTTCTGGAAGGGCTCACGTGCGATCGAGGCCAAGGAACATTTGCCATTACCGCGCGCGGCGTTTGAACTAACGTGGCGGAACACTCGACGGTACGGCGGCTATCTGGTGCACATGGGTATTGTGTTCATGTTCATCGGCTTTACGGGCAGCGCTTTCAATCTGCATCAGACTCGCAACTTAGGACTGGGGCAGAGCCTTCGGTTTGGACATTACGATTTGAAGCTGCTGAGTGTGAATGATGGCGATAATACCGATTACGAGTATCAGCATGCAGTGATTGAAGTGGCGAAGAATGGGCAACTAATCGATCAGCTGGAACCGGAAGTTCGGTTCTATAAATCGAGCCAGCAGCAGAGTTCATTTGTGGGCATTCGCCGTCGGCTGAACGAAGACCTTTATGTCAACTTTTCAGGCGTGCTACCGGATGGTAAGAAGGCTATCCTTCAGATCTACACGTTCCCATTGGTGGATTGGATCTGGGTGGGATACTTCGTCCTTTTGGGTGGCACAATCATTTGCTTGATTCCATCGAAGGTGCGGCTGCATTACGCTCGGACGGAAGTGGTTGGAATGACGACGGCACATGCCCATGTTCGGAGTTGAGTCGATTGGTTCAAAGCGCACCTTTGCGGTGGTGTTTGCCGCCGCGTTATTGGCTCTATTGACGGTGGGCTTGTGGGCGCAGGATCCGGCTTCATTGGAATCGCCTGACGTAGCACGAGTGGGGCAGCGCTTGGCATGCCGCTGCGGTGGGTGCCGAAACACTGTGGGCAATTGTCCGATGATCCGGTGCGAATCGGCTGATCCTCTACGGCGACGGATTTATAAGATGAAGTCGTCTGGCCAGAGCGACGACGAGATTGTCGACTCGATTGTTCGCGAAGCTGGAATGGTGGCGTTGGCTGCTCCGCCGAATCAGGGTTGGGGCCTATTCACGTGGCTGATGCCTGGAGCCGCACTGTTAATCGGCTTCTGGATCTACACGCGATGGGTGAAGCGGAACCATCAAGAACCGGCTCCGGTGTCAGCGGTCGATCAGGCAATGGTGGACCGCTTTCAGTCCCAAATTGATCGCGAGATGGAAGACACACCGGAAACTACGGAAGGCAAGGCCGGCCGGCGTTGATGATCATCTCCGTCACCCTGCTGTTGGCAATCGCGGCACTTACCTACACGCTTTTTGTGCGCGCGCAGGACATACCGGAGCCATTGCCTGTTTCGCCTATACAGTACCTAGAAGACAGAAAACAGGCCATCTACGACAATCTGCGTGACCTGCAGTTCGAATATAGGTTAGGCAAGTTATCGGACGAGGATTATCAGCAGACAAAGCAGTCGCTGCAGCGTGAGTTGGCGGTAGTGCTGACCGAGACAGAAGACGCTGTGGCTCGATTGGGACTGACTCCGGCGCGGAGTGCCGAGAAACAAGTTACGCCGAAACGCGCAGAGAAAAGCTCAAAGCCGGTGACGTGTCCACATTGCGGGGCGCAGTTTCAGCAGAACATGAAGTTTTGCGGCGAGTGCGGGAAAGCGTTGGCATGAGAACGGTTCTCTTACTGGCGTTAGCGCCAATAGTTGTGTTCGCGTCGATCGATGGCACCGTTGTAAACGGAACAACCGGGAAGCCGCAGGGACAAGTGTCGGTCACGCTGCTAAAGCCAGGCGCGCAGGGCATGCAGCGGTTGGCTAATGTGATGACGGACGGCGCAGGTCAATTCCGGTTTGAAAACGATCAGCCGGGAGGCGGTCCGCAATTGCTGCAGGCCAGCTATCGAGATGTTACTTACAACAAGCTGCTTACGCCCAACATTCCGACCAGCGGGGTACAGCTCGAGATTTTCGAAGATACCAAGTCGCCGAAAATCGCGCAGGTCGCTCAAAATATGGTCATCTTCGAACCGGCAGCGAGCCAGCTGGTTGTCGATGAAACCATCATTGTCCAGAATAGTTCGAAGCTGACCTTTAATAATCCGGCTACGGGGGGAGTGCAGTTTTACTTGCCGGCGGGAACGGATGGTCAGGCGCGAGTGAACGTGACTGGGCCGGGCGGGATGCCGCTGCCTCGGTCTGCGGAGCGTACGGACGAGACCGACGTTTATAAGGTCACTTATCCGATCAAGCCTGGGCAAACACAGTTTGAAATTTCATATGTAGTGCCGGCCGGAACTCCTCAGACCTTTCGTGGACGTGTTGTGTCCTTGCGAGGCATGCCGACGAGTCCGTTGCGGTTGGTGGCTCCGGCGGGCGTGACGATTACGGGTAAGGAGATTCAGATTCTTGGAACTGAGCCGAACACCAAGGCAACCGTTTACAACGTGAATGCCGCGGACGGTTTTGCCGTGGACGTTGCTGGGATCGGCACGTTGCATCCGCCCGAAGCGACAGCGGGCGATACAAGCGACCAGCCGCAGATCGAGGAAGGCAAGCCCGCTATCTACGGACACTTGGGCGTGCTGGTTGGGCTTACGTTTGCTATTTTGGCCACGGGTCTGGCTTTGTTATTCCGAGGCTCAGTTCCTGCTGATTCAGTTCCTGCTGATTCAGTTCCTGCTGATTCAGTTCCTGCTGATTCAGTTCCTGCCGGTTCAGTTCATGCCGAGCGCCATTGAGCTGGCGGGCGTTTGGAAGTATTACGGCGATTATCCTGCGCTACGCAATTATTCTCTGACCATTGAGCAGGGTCAGTGCTGGGCGCTTCTGGGGCGCAATGGGGCGGGAAAGACAACATTGCTGCGAGTGATCGCTGGGCTGTCTCCATTTCAACGAGGTAGTGTGCGAGTGTTCGGCGAACAACCTCGAAATGCCATTGGTCGGCGTCAAGTTGGTGTGTTGGGCCACGGAATCGGCGTCTATGAGGACCTGACAGCGAGTGAGAATCTCGACTTTTTCGCGCGTGTTAATGGGCGTCCAGGTGGTCGAGTGCAGATCGCACAATGGCTGGAGCGAGTCGGCCTGAATGCAGCCGCTAATATTCCCGTGAGGCAGTTCTCGCGAGGGATGAGGCAGAGATTGGCGGTGGCGCGGACGTTTCTGCATGCGCCAAGATTGCTTTTGCTTGACGAGCCATTCACATCGCTGGACGATCGCGCGATCGCGATGCTCTCGGGACTGTTGATGGAGGCCCGGCAGGCCGGTACAACTGTTGTGCTATCCACGCACCAGTTGCGGGAAGCGCTGGCCATTGCGTCCCACGTGGCTCTAACCGAGAATGGTTCCTTGCGCTACGCCGGTGAACGAACGGCCGAGATGTTGGACGACCCTGCGCTGCTGTATCGCATGCATACGGAGTTGGGTGCAGCCTGACTGATGGGTCTCGTCCGCCAAGCGTTGATTATTGCGCGAAAAGATTTAGCCATTGAATTACGGACGAAGGAGTCGCTCAACGCGGCCGGTTCGTTTTCGATTGTCATCTTGCTGCTGTTCAGTTTCGCTTTTGATCCTTCAGCAGAGGTCAGCAAACAGATCGGCGGCGGCCTGCTGTGGCTGGTGTTTGCCTTTGCTGGGGCGCTGATCTTCAATCGGGGATTTGCGCGCGAGTTGCCGAATGAATGTCTGGATGCGCTACTCGCATCGCCGCTTGAGACCGGAAGCTTGTTGATTGGCAAAGCTCTGTCCAGCCTGGTGCTGCTGTTAGCAATCGAATTTATTTCGTTATGTGTTTACGGCATCTTCTACGGCGTGCGCTGGTGGTTGCAAGCTTGGGCTTTGGCAGCTGTGTTCGTTCTGTCAACCTGGGGTGTTGCCATCGTGGGTGCGGTATTTGGGGCTTTGACAGTGAATTTGCGGTTGCGCGAACTCATGTTGCCTGTCCTCATTTACCCACTACTGATTCCGCTGCTCATGGCCTCGATCGAGCTGACCAATGCGCTGTTAGGTGGGGCGGCGCTGGGTGCTGATCAGTGGATATGGGTGCGAGTCGCTGCCGTCTTCGATGTGGTGTTTACGGCATTAGCTATCGCGCTGGCGGATACGATTTTGATCAACTAGAGGAAGAGATTGCCCAATGAGAGAAAAACTGATGTACGGATTCGTTGCTGCAGCAGCGATCCTGCTGGTCTTGAACCTTCACCAGATCTTGTTAGTGCTGCCTGATGAGGCTTTACAAGGTCCTATTTACCGCATCATGTTTTTCCATATTCCCGCGGTCTTTACTGCGTTCACCGGGTTCTTTGCTGCGCTGGTTTTGAGCGTGCTCTACTTGAGTTCCGGCAACTTGCTGCATGACTCACTGGCAGCCTCAATTACGGAAGTGTCGCTCGCTTTCGCTTGCATCAATCTGGTTACGGGGAGCATTTGGGCCCGTGTGATTTGGGGCATCTGGTGGACATGGGATGCGCGGCTAACATCTATGTTGGTTTGCGTGTTGATCTATTTTGGCTATTTGATGTTGCGGCAAGGAATTGACGAACCAACGCAGCGGGCCCGGTTGTCGGCTGCGATGTCGATCTTTGGGTGTCTGGACGTTGTGATCGTTTACAAATCAATCGAGTGGTTTCGAACTCAGCATCCGGCCCCGGTGCTGTCAATCAGGACGGGAGGGGGACGAATGGATCCGGCAATGGAGCACATGCTGTATTGGAACTTTCTGGCGCTGCTGTTAGTAGCTGGCGCAATGGTTTTGGTGCGAACTCGACAGGAGTCCACGGCACGGGAAATTGATTCATTGCGACGGCTGGCTAACGCCTACTAGAGAAACGGCAGACAAGGATACACAATCATGGACGCACGAAATTTTCTATTCATGTTTTACGGCTTCGCGGCAGCCTGGCTGATAGTGTTGGTCTACGTAGCGACTCTGGGACGGCGCGGCGAGCGGCTCAAGAAAGAGCTGGAAGACGTGAAACGCCTGGTGTTGTCGAATCAGAATGAGGCCGGGGTTGAACGGCGGACACCCGTCCGCTAGTGGATCAGCCAAACTGCTGTTAATCCAATCACGGCAATGCCGAAAGTGAGCCACGCGGCATAGTCGCCTACATGACCGCTGTGCAGGACGCCTAACCAACGAATGGGCGCTAGCACGGTGCGAGCTGCTTGCGAGTTGTCTTCTTTCGCGAGCGCCAGAGCAGCGACCACAATTGCTAAGGCAGTTGCGAACAGGCCTTGGGACAACTCGGGTGAAGGTAGAAGGGTGACTGGGTAGGACGGCAGGGGTTTCGCAGAAAGTACATGCGCAGTATAGCCAGCGCAGTCAACAAACCGTTCCGCAGCCAGCTGCGCAGGAGGTGCCAGAATCGGAAACCAACCAAGGGTCAGGCCAGCCACGGCGAGCAACACGCAGGGTCCCCACATCAAGATGGACAAGCGCCCGCTCTGTTCTGGAGTCTCGGGCTTCTCTTTCGTTTGTGGAGCGGACGTATCGTCGCCGGTACCGCGGCCACCGCTTCCAAAAATGCGCCAAGCAACTCGGAGCACGGCGCCGCCGGTGAGCGTAGCGCCGAACAGGGCCACGTATTTCAACCACCCATATCCAGAAGACTCGTAGGCTTTGTCGAATATGCCTTCGGCCCGCCAGATACCCGATCCTGGTATCCCGATTAAGCTGAGTGCACCAATGACGAAGAGAACTAACAACCAGGGATCGCGCTGACCCCGACGTCGCAGTTCAAATTCATCAAGGCTGTGATAACGATGCAAAACCAAGCCGCAACACATGAACAGCGCAGACTTGGTTAGCGCGTGCCCCAGAATGTAAAGCTGAGTTCCGGCCAAAGCTTCTGGAGTCAGCAATCCAAAGCTAATGACAAGGATTCCCATGTGGCTGATCGTCGAAAAGGCCAACATTCGTTTTAGATGGCGTTGGCCGAAACACATCAGACCGCCAGTGATGGTTGTGATTACACCCAACGTGACCAGCAGGTCCGTGATGTGGGCTGCGCTGGAAGCAAATGCGCCAGAGAAGACGGTCCAGTAAAGACGCAGGGCTCCAAACAGGCCCACTTCGACCATAATCCCTGAGAAGATGACGCAGACTGGCGTCGGGGCAACAGCATGGGCGTCGGCAAGCCAGAAGTGGAACGGTACGACAGCCGCTTTGACGAAGAAGCCGGAGGTGATGAAGACGAATGCAGCGATGACCAGAGCATCTGGCTGAGCATGCGAGAGCGACTCGCCGATTTGCGCCAGATTGAGAGCGCCGCTGCGGGCATACAGTAACGCGAGTCCGACCGCGATGAATGAAGCACCAATGGTGTTGGTCACGGCGAAGTTCAGAGAGCCTTGCAGAGGGCCACGCTCTGCCGATTTGTAAGCGCACAGAGTATAGGCCGTGGCGCTCATCAATTCGAAAAAGACGAACATGTTGAAGAAATCGCCGGTCAGGGTGAAGCCGCATAGTGCACCCAGGAAGATCAGCATCAGCGCTGGGAATAAGGTGCCGACGCCGTCAAAAAATGCGGATGCAAATACGAGAGCGAGGACCATCAACAACGACGAAATGGAGGCCATACCAGCACCGAAAGGATCGATGGTGAACGAAATGCCGAGCGACACACCATTGCGGGGCTGCCAGTTGCCGAACCAATATACGAGCGTGTCGGCCAGAGATGCATTGAAAAGAAGGCAACAGGCGACCAAGCAACAGGCAGCCACAGCAATCGCGAAGAGGAATGCCAACCACCTCGGGATGAGCTTGTTTACTGCTGATAAGAGGGCTGCTCCAAGCAAGGGAGCAAAGACGGGTATGGCGGGCAGTACTTGCATTCGATCAGCCCTTCAATTCCTGAAGTTCATTGGGATCAAGGGTTCCGTGCCGCTTATGAATTTGAACCGCCATGGCCAGCATCAACGCAACCACAGTAACTTCAACGACAACGTCGGTCAGCATGAGAGCTTGGACGACTGGATCGACCGCACGAGTGCCGGGTGGTTGATCGGCAAAGACGGGTGCGGTGCCACCATGGACATAACCGATGGCAAGGAGCAGAACGTAACTGGCGGACTGTAGAACGCCGAGGCAAATGATGAGGTGAACTAGATTGCGACTTGTTGCAATGCCGTAGAGGCTTACTAGCGTGAGCCAAGCAGCAACCGCGAACGGCAAGTAGGTGATGAAGACGTGTCCGTTCATCACTGTTCTTTCGCCTCGAGTAGTTCCTCAAGATATGTGGCAAGAAGAATCAGGAAACCGGCACAGACTTCGAGACCCACAGCGGCGCTGATCAGGGGCATGATGCCGCCCGAGAACAACGAACCTTTCTCACCCAAAGGCAGGTTGTTTTCGAGGAAGACACCGCCCAAGGCGACGCAACCAAGTCCGACGAGGGCGTAGCCTCCGGCGCCGAAAGCCTCGCTGACTTCGAGCAAGCGGCGCGGGATGACCCGATGAAGAGACCCGAAGCGCGATCCGAGATAGATAAGCACTGCGGCAGTGGCGGACACGACGCCGCCCTGAAAGCCGCCGCCTGGAGTGAGCTGTCCATGGGTCACCATGTAAATGCCGAACAAGAGTGTGGGTGGAACCAGCAAGGCAGTTAGCAGACGCATAGCGTCACTCGAGCGCGGGATCTTCCGGTCGGTCGTGTGATCTTCGTGGTCGCCTGTCTCCTCGTCCGATTGACGCCGCATCAGCAGCACCACACCCATAACCGATGAAAAGAAGATGAACTCTTCACCCAAAGTATCGAAGCCGCGGATATCGAAGTTGATGGCCGTAACGGCATCGGTCACATGACGTTCGGGCACGACGAGCGCGTTGATGAACGGTCCGTACTGGCCGCGGTAGTCGCCGAGCGGTGGAAGGCCCCGGAAGCTAAGCGCGAACAAAACGCTTAGCAGAGCGAGACTAACCATCATCAATCCTGCTCTAGTCTTTACGTTCATTGGCTTGCTTCTTGATCTTGGCCAGCGCGAGCAGAATCATCAGTGGTAACGCGACCGCTCCGACCGTAAGCTGAGACAGACTTACATCGGGAGCCTGGAATATCAGAAACATGACTGAGAGTAGGATTCCGTAGAAGCTCATGACAATGCTTTGAGATGTCGGATCACGAGTGAAGACGACGGTGGTTCCGGCGACGGCGATGAAGAGCAAGACAGCGGTTTGCAGGAAGGTCAGCATTGGTTTGCAGTCCGATCAGCTACTGACATTTTGAGCATCCTCGGCCTGATCTTGCTCCGAAGGATCTGACCCGGGCATGATTTCACCCAGTTGGCGAATGCGTGCCGCCCGAGCTGTGGCGTGGGTGAGGATAGGATTCGTGATAACAATCGCGACACCCGCGATGATGCTCTTAATTCCGGATTGTGAAAACCCGTCGTGCAGAAGGATTCCGAGCACGAAAGCGGAAATTCCGATTGTGGCCCCGAGGCTACCGAAGTGCAACTTGTCGTAAACGTCTTTGAACCAGGCGAGGCCTACAGCAGTGAGAAGAAAGCTGAGAACTCCGACGAACAGCAGCGTGTTGATTGCAATGTCCCGCATAGAAAAATCAGAGCCAACGTTCGAGAAATCTTGCAAAGACAAGGCCCCCGCCGTACGAGAGCAGTGCCAGCGTCAGCGCAAGGTCGGCGAAAGAGCCTTGATTGAAGCTGACTGCGACGAGTAAGAAAATGACCGTTGCCATATTGCTGGCTGCTTCGAGACCAACTAGACGTTGAAGAGCGTCGCCCCGAGCTGTAATCCAGAAGCAGGGAACCATGGCGGCGAGCAACCCAGCGGCTGCCATAAGAAAAGGATCGGGCATAAAGGTCAGCGTTCCAAGGAGTGTAGGATATCTGGAACGGGAACCGGCTTGAGCTCGTGCAAAAGCAGGCGGCGCGTTCCACGCTCGATATGCACGACGATTGAGTTTGGCGATGTGGAAACGTAACCGGTGGCCAACGCACGTCGGGTAGATTCTCGGGCTGAGTCGTCGCTACGAGTTGCGAAAGGGGCGACGCTGAACACTGATTCAGTGTGTGGACGGGCGAATCTGGCTGCCAGAATCTGGAATATTAGGAGTGTATCGCTTGCGACAGAGCCTGGTACCTTAAACATCAAGCCAAGCCAAGACTTCTTTGGATCAAAGCCGAGTTTCTCGTGCCGCGTCCACGGTGTGGTCATAATGAGGGTTAACGTGGATGCGATAACACCGACTAAGATCTCGCGACGATCGATAGAGTTTACAAAAAGAAGCCACAGGCCGAATAGCGCCAGCCAGCGAGAAGCGTAAGTGACAAACAGCTGAACGACCATTTGGAAAAATGGATGCTGCGGAGGCCGGATGTCTTTCGTCCAGAGACGCTGGTAAGATTACGTTCGTGTTAGCCTGCCTTGTGTTAACCTCTAAGGGTATATAAATCGAGATTAAGTTAGACGAGGAGTATCGTTTTTAGCATGGCCCTGGCGGTAGAAGAGAAGTCTCAGGTAATCGGCAAGTATCAAATTCACAAGACAGATTCTGGATCGCCAGAGGTACAGGTTGCTTTGCTGAGTCAGCGCATCTTGCAGTTAACTGAGCATTTTAAAACGCACAAAAAAGATCATCACTCCCGTCGAGGGTTGCTAACACTGGTCTCGAGTCGTCGTAAATTGCTGAAGTATCTGAAAGATCGCAGCCCAGAACGCTACAAGATTCTGATACAGAGTCTTGGAATCCGGCGCTAAACATAGATATTTCAGACAGGCGTGGGGGTTGGACTGGGCAGCAATGCTTATACCAATTGTGAACCCGCGTAACGCTGTTCTGGTGAACAGTTACTTTCCTTCGCTCACCACTCTAAGTCCGCACTTAATCCTGAAGCTTGGTTTATGAGCTGCGTTCAATCGCCGCTTATGAATCTTGTACAGAGAGTTTTATGAATGCCAGATAGCATTCAGGAATTGACGATGCGCATAGCGCATTCAGGATTAACACATGTCGCACACAGTTGAGATAGACCTTGAAGGGTCAAAGATAACGATTGAGACGGGCAAGATCGCCAAGCAGGCTGGCGGATCAGTCGTCGTCCGCTCAGGGGATTCGGTCGTTCTGGTAACGGCCTGCTCGAATGAGAAGCCGAAACCCGGCGTTACGTTCTTCCCGCTGACGGTGGACTACCGCGAATATATGTACGCGGCAGGCAAGTTTCCTGGCGGCTTTATTAAGCGCGAGGGTCGTCCGTCAGAGAAAGAGATTCTGACCAGCCGGTTGATTGACCGTCCGGTACGTCCGCTGTTCCCGGAAGGCTATAGTAACGATACCCAGATCATTGCGCTAGTAATGTCGGCAGATCCGGAACATGATCCGGCGATCCTCGCGATCGTTGGCGCTGGTGCTGCATTAGCTCTATCCGACATTCCGTTCCATCACGTGCTAGGTGGCGTGCGGGTAGGTTTGATCGACGGCAAGTACACAGCTAACCCTGCTTACGAAGCGACGAAAGACGCGCGGCTGAGCATCGTGGTCGCGGGCACTGATGAAGGTATCGTGATGGTGGAAGCGGCGGCGAACGAAGCCTCGGAACAGGAGGTAATTGAAGCGATCAAATTCGGCCATGAATGCTGCAAGAAGATCGCGACTTCTGTGCGTGAGTTGGTCAAGCTCGCTGGCAAGGCGAAACGCGAATACACGGCTGCGCCTGTGAATGAAGAAGCGGCGAAGAAGATCGAAACTGCCGTGCGTTCGGAGCTGACGGAAGCGCTGGATACCGAAAAGTACGGCAAGCTTGAAAGCTATAGCCGCGTAGCCCAGGCTAAGCAGAAAGCATCGGAGTTATTTGAAGAAGATGCCCAGAAGGCTGAAGCCAGCAAGCTTTTTGAGGCCTTGAAAGAGCGCATTTTCCGCGATCAGATGTTGAAGGAACGCCGTCGTCCCGATGGCAGACGTTTTGATCAGGTTAGACAGATTACCTGCGAGGTCGGCGTTCTTCCGCGAACACACGGGTCGGCGATTTTCACTCGCGGCGAAACACAGGCGCTGGTCACAACCACACTGGGCAACAAGGACGATGAGCAACGGATTGAGCTCTTCGATCCGGCCGAGACGTCCAAGCGCTTCATGCTGCATTACAACTTCCCCCCCTTTAGCGTGGGCGAAGTTGGATTCATGCGTGGTCCGGGTCGTCGCGAGATTGGGCATGGCGCGTTGGCCGAACGCTCGCTGTCGCCGGTTATTCCGGATGACAAGAAGTTTCCTTACACGCTCCGCGTGGTGAGCGACATCTTGGAGTCGAACGGTTCGAGTTCGATGGCCAGCGTTTGCGGCGGGACGTTGGCGCTGCTCGATGCAGGCGTGCCCCTAACGGCGCCCGTAGCAGGTATCGCGATGGGTTTGGTGCTGGAAGGCGGTGCTTATGCCATCCTGACCGACATCGCCGGCGCTGAAGACCATTACGGTGACATGGATTTTAAGGTTGCCGGCACGAGGGACGGAATCACCGGCCTTCAGATGGACATCAAGGTTCCGAACGTCACCACCAAGATTATGGAAGAGGCGTTGGCACAGGCGCGGACTGCCCGGCTTGAAATTCTGGAGAAGATGATCGCTACTATTTCGACTCATCGACCGGAACTCTCGAAGTATGCGCCACGCATTTACACGACCAAGATTCCGACCGATAAGATTCGTGAGTTGATCGGACCTGGCGGTAAGGTGATCAAGGGCATCATCGATCAAACCGGTGTGAAGATTGATGTGTCAGACGACGGAACGGTCAATATTTTTGCCTCTGATGGTGTCTCGGCAAGCCGGGCGTTGCAGATGGTAAGTGATATTGCCGCTGTTGCAGAGCTCGGAAAAACTTATCTAGGCAAAGTGGTCCGGATTGCGGACTTCGGAGCGTTCGTTGAAATCTTCCCGGGAACTGACGGCTTGCTTCATATCAGTGAGATTTCTGAGAACCGTATCAAGAACGTCCGCGACGAGCTTAATGAAGGCGATCAGATCCTAGTCAAGGTGCTCGCGCTTGAAGGCAACAAAATAAAGCTAAGTCGTAAGGCAATTCTGAAGGAACAGCGTGAAAAGCTGAAGGGAACTGCCGATAAGTCTGAGTGAAGCCAGATTTGGCCGATCCTTACCGGGGTCGTCGTTTTGTCTTCAATCGAAAACATTTGCTTTCTAGTGGCAGTCCTCCGGGGCTGCCCTTTTTTTGCTCAGCCTTACTCAGATTTGTCTGAATGCCGCCGATGAGATCTCTTCAGGGATAGGAGGAGAATCGGTTGCGGCGACGTTCAATAGCGGACTCACTTCGCATCATCTCGATACGAGCGATCGTGCTGGCAACGCTTATCGCCTGCAACTGCCTCGCGTCCGATCGGTGGAGCCACATCTCTGACTCCAACTTCGACGTGTATTCGACTGATGATCGGAAGCGGGCTGAAGTCCTGCTTGGCAGCCTGGAACGGACGCGCAGTCTGCTTCAAGAGGTGGGTCTCAGGAATCAATCGACAGAGTTCCAGATGCGGGTCATTGTGTTTCGGTCAGCCGATGAGTATAGCCGGTACGCGCTCAGTCAGAACGCAGACGCGTATTTTCTTTGCCGGCTGAGTGGAGATTCCCTGGTGCTCCAGGAGTCGCAGGCCCAAAATCGGAGCATTCTCATTCATGAGTACTCGCATTACCTCATGCACCAAGATGGCGTGAAGCTGCCTGTCTGGTTTTTCGAAGGAATGGCTGAAATCTATTCGATCGTAGATGAGCATTCGTCTGAAGTGCTGATCGGAAATCCGGCTCAAGGGAGGGCAGGGTTTTTGGCCAGATCAGATCTGATTCCACTGCCTGAACTGCTTTCCATGACAAGTTCAAACTTGGCGAGGCTGGACCGGCAACGCGCGGCTTTGTTCTATGCCGAAAGCTGGGCTTTGATCCACATGCTTAAATTCGCGCCGGGGTACAGAGGCGAGTTCGATCGATTCCTTGATCTTCAGGGAAAGATGCCTTCAGTTCAGGCTACGGAGAGAGTATGGAATAGATCAGTGAGCACGATTCAAGCCGATTTAAGTCGGTATGTGCAGAAGGAGAAATATCCAGCGCTGGTTGTTAGTAAGCAGAGTAGAGAAGAACAAGCCAACTTAGTATCTAGATACGAACAACTTACTTCGGAGCAAAGCGAATTGGCGATTTGCCGGTTACAGTCTCAGCTGCGGCGATATACAGAGGCGGAGCATAACTTGTTGGCGTTGTCTCGAGATCATGGACCGGACACTCACATAGAAGAGGAACTCGCTTACCTATATTTAGAGCGCCACGATTACAAAGAAGCGGGCTGGCACTGTCACCAGGCGGTCGTTCAGGGCAGCCATGAAGCGCGATTGTACGTGTACTATGCGCGCCTTCTTGAGTACTTCCAGGTTTCAGCCGATGTTCGGGCAAGCTACCTGGAAAAAGCTTTGGAACTGAAACCGGACTTCGACGAGGCTCGAACGGAGCTGGCTCATGTTGGAGGAACCGGGCCATATCCGGTGAGCGAGGAATTAGCCGGCTTGTAAGATCAGGCGCTTTGCGCTATGGTGCCGACGAGTGGACTGCTCGCGCTTGCATACTGGCGTTTCGGCATACGTCCGGCCAAGAATGCTTCGCGGCCGGCCTGCACACCAAGCTTCATTGCGAGGGCCATCCGTTCTGGATCGTCTGCCTCCGCAATCGCGGTATTCAGCAATACCCCGTCGTATCCGAGTTCCATCGCGATCGCCGCATCAGATGCGGTACCGACACCAGCGTCCACAATAAGGGGAATGCCGGTAATCGCCTCGCGCATGATCTTAAGGTTAGTCACGTTTTGAATACCAAGTCCGGACCCGATCGGTGCAGCCAAAGGCATGATGGCCGCCGCCCCGGCATCGACCAACCTACGGGCATTGATCAAATCGTCAGTCGTGTAGGGCAGCACAACAAAGCCTTCTTTGACTAGTACACGAGTGGCTTCGAGCAGACCTTCGTTGTCGGGGAAAAGCGTCTTCTCATCACCGATGACTTCGAGCTTAATCCAATTAGAAAGCCCGACCTCGCGAGCTAAACGCGCGGTGCGGATTGCGTCGTCGGCTGTATAGCATGCAGCGGTGTTGGGCAGAATGAAAATTCGGCTGCGATCGATAAAGTCGAGTTCCGATTCCTTTGATCGATCAGACAGATTGACGCGTCGAACGGCCAAGGTCACCATTTCGGTTCCCGAGGCCCCGTGACAGCGTGCCATTAGCTGTTTACTTCGATATTTGCCTGTGCCGACGAACAGCCGGGACGAGAAGGCTCGCCCGGCGATGGTTAAAAGATCTGCCATACCGCCATTATCTCAACGGCTGGTGAGAAAGCGAATGATGTTAGTGATGTCCTTCGTCTTTGTGTTCGGAATGCACGGCCTGATGCTCAGCCTGGTGCTGAGGGGCCGCATGCTGTTCGGGAGCAGCGCGCTGCTGTTCGGCAGGCCGAGGTTGGACCTGTGGTCGCTGGGCCGGTTGACGTTCAGCAGGCTCACGGCTCATCTGTGGATACTGCGCAGGGGAACGCTGAACCGGAGTTCGCTCTGCGGGTGCCGGCTGAGCTGCCCTGGGTTCTTCGGCCTGCTGCTGCCCTCGCTGACCGGCGTTCTCCTGAACACGAGGCGTATTCGTCTGAACGGGGCGCTCTCCTGCAGGTTGGGCTACTGTCTGGCGCTCCTGTGCAGGCTGTTGTTGTACAGGTCGCCGCGCCTGCGCGGGCTGCTGAACTTGCGCAGGCTGACGTACGTTTGCTGGCTGGACCGGCGCTGCAGTTTGACGATTCGGAGGGGTTCCATGCGGAGGGGTTCCGTGGGGCTCACCAATTGCGGGCTGTTGCGACAACGGTTGCCGCTGTTGTTGTTGCTGCTGTAGAGAAGGCTGCGCGGGTCGCTGCGCTGGTTGTTGAGGAGCCTGTTGAGCGGGAACGGCGTTTGGCACATTCCTGCCAACGACCGGAGTCGTCCGTCGCAGTGTTGTGGGATTGAGAACTTGAACGTGAGCGGACGGCGGTACGCTGGCGCTTGCGGCTTGTTGACGCACGGCGGCTAAATTCACTGGCTGCCCCATGTGTTGGGTAATGTTCTGCTGAAGCGCCTGCTGGCGCGCAGCAAAGGTCGGTGCAGGCGGCGGCGGGGCTGTCCGAGCAACAACCTGCCGAGAGGCAATTTGGGCCGGTGGTCGAGCGACTGGGCGAGCTGATGCTAGGGGCGTAACGGACTGACGAGTAGGGGCAACCGGTGGTCCATACAGAGTTGAACCGGTCTGCTGGAGTCGGGCAACTTGATTCTGTGGGACAACGAAGCCGGCTTGCGAAACCGGTCGACCCGCGGCAAACGCTTGCTGACTCATACCGCTCACGCCGCCAGGCGCACGGGAGTTCACAAACGTT
This sequence comes from Bryobacteraceae bacterium, assembly GCA_965214005.1. GTDB lineage: Bacteria > Acidobacteriota > Terriglobia > Bryobacterales > Bryobacteraceae > Bog-105. The sequence continues at coordinate 3,037,583 of CBDCAQ010000014.1, read as the reverse complement.
TGGTTCACATTGTTGTAGGTCTTATTGACATACACATTGTTATAGACGTTTGTAACGTTCACCGTCTTATTGATGGTTGTGTTACTCACGTTCACGTTCCGGAAGTAGCCCTGGCTGACGTGGTAGGGCGGGGCATACACCTCACCAAAGCCGAGCGGTGCCCAGGCAAGACCTGCTCCGCCTCCAAAACCGCCGCCGATTGAAATACCGACACCGAAGTGAGCGCCACCGAAGAAGGCCACAAGCGCAGGCGCATAGTAGGGCCGAACGCGCGGTCCACCATAATAACCAGGGCCACGGAAGACAGCAATTGGTCCAGGGCACCAGCCCCAACGTCCCGTGATAAACGCCCATCGGCCATAGTGAAAGGGCGCGAAGCCCCAAGGTGAGTCGTCGACCCAGGTGTAACCCCATGGCTCGATCCAAGCCCAATGGCCGTAATGGTAGGGGGCCCAACCAACCGGGACTGAACGCGGATACCAAACAGCTCCATACTCCGGGGCGGACTGCCAACCGCCGTAGTCGTCCAAATCTTCGGAGCCAATGACAGTCGGTGGAAGATACTGGGCTGAGCGGCTCCGCATCTCGTGCGCGTCTCGCGTTGAGCACCAATTGTCGAACTGATCGAGCTCGGGAGCGGTTTCAACATCGAACGTCATCTGGTCAGTGCCAGTCAACGAAGCACTACGACCGGGCGCCAACGTAAAAGCCTGACCTCCGCCTGTAATCTCCGCTTCACCTTGGCGAACAACGGCGAAACTTGAACTTCCGTTCGGGTCGACTTGAATACGATACACGCCATCGCGTAGAAGCGTAATCGCTCCGTTGGGTGTGTCTACCTCAAAGACTTGGTCGGTACCGAAATTGTGCAGACGAATGGAGATGATACCTTCCGACAACTTGAGCTGTACGGTCCTGTCGTCAAGGTTCAGGAAGCCAAAGCTGGTCTGCTGCGCCATGCGAAGCACGGCAATATCCATATGGAGCTCAGCCTGAGCGCCATTGTCTGTGTATAGATAATCGCCTGTTGTAAACGGGCGATTGATTGGCGCCGGTGACCAATCGTCAATCCCGGCAGGTTCCATGGAAACATTACCGTTAAGGTAATTAAGCCGCGCGACTCGAGCCGGCGGATCGCCTGAATCTTGGGCACCTGCTGACAACGCGCCGACTGTCAATAGAGTCGCAGCAACGAGCGTTCGTTTAAGGTTTCGACTGATGTGACGCATAGGTTTATCCCAAGCCTTCCAAATGCTTAGATGTTACTCGTGACTGAGTCGGTTGCGTGTTGCGGACGCACAAACCTTCACAGCGCAATTAATTTGCATATACCGTGCTGCCTGCAATTGGTTAGTCTCATTGCGATTAGCCGAATCTCAGTCTCATAATGGAGGACGGAAAATCAACGATTTTGGCTTACCCGAGCTTGCAGGGGTGAACAAACATTCACGGCCAGCCCCTTATTTACTGGCGTATCCGTCCCTTGTTCACGGGACCCGTTGTATTGAAAGCTATGGCGAGTTGCGGCTGCGCTTCTTAGTCCGTGAGAAAAGCCGTTGTCTTAATGCCGGAAATTTCGAATTGCCGCCGACACCGGGGGTTCTTGCATACGGCTTTGTCATCAAGCAAAACCATATAGCTGAGAGCCTTTGCGAACTTAGCACGGTCGCGCTCGTCGGCTTGGCGGGGCAACTTATCAACCTTGCGCCGGACCAACCACTGGAGATCATAGGTCTCGGCGGTTCGGCAATAGGGGCAGTTCAGCAGCGCCGGTTTTGCTGACTTACTCTCGCGAAAGAAATTGCGTTCGTCCAAAGTTGAATTAGCTCCCGAGTTACTCAGTGATCTAAAAAACGAAAATTCGAGACAGCTATTTCGTCCCCGCCTGGAATATACAAGCCGACCTTACCTTTTGTGAAATCACGCCCGGGGCTGCTGACCGGACTCAAGTCACTCCAGCCACCATCAGCAGAGCGAACGCGCGCAGATATCGAGTTTGGGTGAACAGAGAAGGCGACCTGGACCCAGTCGTTTTGCTCGGACGAGAAGGGCACCCGACCTACGTCAACTGACTTTCCATTGATCACCTCTCGAACTGTAGCGTGTTTGCCGTCCAGCGTATAGAGGACGTAGTTTTCGGGATCGGTGTAAGCGGCGTACCACTGGATCTTGGCGCGCTTCAGGAACCCTCCTTTACGGGTCGCTGCGGCGAAGCTGTACGTGCCGGCTACCTTGGTTGTATGGTATGGAACAAAGCCACCGCCCCGTTGCACATGTTCACCATCAATCTGCATGTTCTCGTTGCTGGCCGTTGCTGGAGCAGTATTCTCGGGCACCGCGGGAGGTGGTGCGTTGGCAATCGCGGGCTTCGAGTCCGCTACCGCCTTTTCCAAAACTACGTCTGCACCAGCCAACGTGATTACGTCGCCAGTGTGGAATGTTCGTTGAAACTTGCGGGTTTGCGCCTGGTCTCGGCTTAACTCGATTGCATGATCGCCGGGCTTTACGTTTGAAATCGAAGCAGTTCCATCCGCACTGATCATTGCCGCTAGTGTCTGATCGACGTAGACCATGGTTCCAGGAAGAGCCCCTTTGATCTGTAGCGTCGCAATTGCGGGGACCGCCTGCAGGTGGAATTCCGCGCGGGTTTCCTCTGCCTTCCGAACGATTAGCGTTTGCGGAGCAGGATCGACAAAGCCCGGCTTATGAACGCGTACAGTATAAGTTCCGACTTTGAGATTCGGCACGCGGATCTGACCGCGGTCAGTGCGCCGCTTATAAAGCAAATCGTTGATGTACACCTCGGCGTCGTTTTGCCCAGCAACGATGACGACTGTGCCGGCATTCGGGTCAGACTTGATGTACACCGTCAAAGCTGGGGCGGGCGTGTAGGTCCAAACGAATCGCTGCCGGTCACTGTTTTGAATCACGCGAAGATCATGGTCAACCGCCGCCAAGTTGGGCACGTCGAGCCCAGCATTTGAGACCTTGCCCAAGGATGTGCCATCCACGAAGACTTCTGAGTCATCTGCATTCGTAATGAGGTTGGCCCGTCCCGCTTCGCTGCTGACCAGAACGGCCATGACATTGTTAGCCGCCGGTCGCCCAACTACCTTAGGAGCCCCTTGCTCTGACAGGTCAAAGCTGAATGCCGAATCACCAGTACTGCCGACGACCCGAATGGAGTGGCGCCCGGGCGGAAGGCTGTCGAGCTGAAGTTCGCCATCTTTCAGATCTTCGGGCGGGCGATCATCAACGGACACGGTACCCGGGACAAGATCTGTGTAGAGCCTGACAGTAGGCTTGGTGGAAGTGGGAGGAGGAGCCTCGTTGTCCGCCTTCTTGACGGACGCCTTCTCGGTCGCAGTGGCGGGCGCGCTAGGGGCGGTCTGCGCAGTGGTGGATTCGGGCGCTAATAAATTCAGACGTCGCGCGGTGTTGATTAGGTAAAAGAGCGCGGCCAGGATAATGACCGTGAAGAATAGGCCGATATAGATGGCGCGTTGCCAGCTTTTGGCGTCGAGTCGCTCCACACCGGGCGGCGGTTCCGGCATCTCATCGGGTGGAGCATCGGCGGCGTTGGTTGCTCCAGTTGTTGAACTCGCCGTTGGCGCCAAGACGGCACCTTCGCGGAGATTGCGGCCACGTTCAACGATTAGGTCTTGGACATCGGCTATTTTCAACTGCAGATCGAAGTCGTCAATGGTCAGCCGACGCAGGTGTTGCAGGCGCTCGAAAACGGGCCGCAACTGCTCTAGACTTCTCGCCCGGCTCGCTTCATCTTCGATTCGGCGGAGTTCATCCAGGGAATAAGTTGTGTCACGAGACGAAGCCACCTAGACGAAACCCCGTTCGAATTATAGAGGATCAGAGCCCAATTCTCAGCGATTTGCGTAATTTAGATCATAGAAGCGGCGATATTCTCCACTCTTGACCCGCTCGGTCCAGGATCGATTCTCGACGTACCAGGCGATCGTTGACGCAAGGCCCCGGTCGAAATGCATTTGGGGCTGCCAGCCAGTTTCGGCGGTCAGTTTATCGTTCGTGAGGGCGTAGCGGCGATCATGCCCGGGCCGATCGGCTACACGGGTTATCAAACTGGCCGGTTTGCCTGTAGCTTGGAGGATGCGTTCAATGACGTCCCGATTGGCAAGCGAGCAGTTGCCGCCTATGTTGTATATTTCACCAGCTCGGCCCTTTTCAAGAACCGACCTAATTGCGTGGCAGTGGTCCTCGACATAGAGCCAGTCGCGTACCTGAAGACCATCGCCGTATACAGGCAGGGGCTTGTCATCGAGGGCATTCGAGATCATCAGCGGTATCAGCTTCTCGGGGAACTGGTACGGTCCGTAATTGTTCGAAGCCCGTGTGACCGAAACGTTCAGCTTGTACGTGGTGTGATAGGAGAGAGCAAGTAAGTCGGACGAAGCCTTCGAAGCTGAATAAGGACTGCTTGCATGCAGCGGGTAGTTTTCGTCCGCGTGTTGAGGAGGGTCGATGCTGCCGTATACTTCATCGGTTGACACATGAACAAACCGAGCCAGGTTTGTCCGCCGGGCCGCTTCTAACAGGGCGAAGCTACCATTCACGTTTGTAGTGATAGCTGCAGCGGGCGAGTGGATGCTGCGATCCACATGAGATTCGGCCGCGAAGTGAATGATGGCGTCGGCCGCTTCTTGCTCCACCAGTTTGAGAATACCGTCATGGTTGCAGATATCGATGTGGACGAAGCAGAAACCACGGTGATTTTCAACGGGCTTCAAGTTCTCAAGATTTCCTGCATACGTAAGCTTGTCAATAACAACGACTTGTTCCGCCCAGCCTAACGTCAGGGCTAATCGCACGAAGCAGGAACCGATAAAACCTGCGCCACCAGTGACTATTAACTTCATTTGTGCTGGAGTTCCCAATCGTAAGCGATGGAAGAGTCGTTGTACGGAATGCGTCCTTCGTCAGAAGGATCGTAAGTTCGATTAGTGATATAAACCAGAACCGACGGTTGGTCGCCAATCACCTTGTAACCGTGTGCAATGCCTGGCGGGATGAAGACTTGCCAAGGCCGCAAGTGTCCCACATAGAGTGTATTCTTAACTCCGAAGGTGGGAGATTCGCGTCTGAGGTCGACTAGGGCGACCTGCAGAAGACCAGCAACAGCAACCCAGAAGTCAGTCTGGTGTCGATGGTAGTGGAAGGCCTTGATGATGCCTGGGTAGTTCATGGCAGCCGAGATCTGAGTGCTGCCAGGCGGATAATCAGCAACCAGACCCTGCCCAGTTCGTGCAATCTCCAAAAAGTAGCCCCGATCGTCGGGCCACAAAGGGAACGTTTGAAGCTGAACGCCTCGGATCAAGTGTGAACTCTGAGGCGAGAGAATTACCGAGCCAATTCCAGCGTCGCAAGTGGGAATGACGATTTCAATTCCCGACTCCAGAGTGCCTAGCACTAGGGTACTCATGCCTGGTTGCGATTACGCTCTCGAAACTGAGAGGCTCTCGACTTCAGTCGCCACCCTTGCGTGACTGCGAGCCGTATCGTAGACCAGATTTGCCGCCCGCATTAGTGAATCGAAGGTGCCGGCATCAGTCCACCAGCCATCTAGGAAGCTGTAGGTCATTGTTCCTTCATGAATGTAAGCGTTATTGACATCGGTGATCTCTAATTCGCCGCGCGCGGACGGCTTCAAAGTACGCGTTTTGTCGAAAGCAGTTTTATCGTACATATAGATGCCGGTAACTGCAAAATTGGACTTCGGCTGTTGCGGTTTTTCTTCAATGCCGACGATGGTGTCGCCACGCAATTCCGCCACACCGAAGCGGCTGGCGTCGTGTACTTCCTTCAACAGGATTCTCGCTCCTCGCTCTTGCTGTTCAAAGGCGCGAACCGATTCAGCAATTGATCCTTCAATAATGTTATCCCCGAGAATTACGCAAATCTTATCGCCTTCCGCGAAATGCTCCGCCAGCGCCAGGGCTTCGGCGATGCCGCCCTCACCCTCCTGGTAGGTGTAATTGATGTGCTTCAGGCCGAACTCTTTTCCATTAGCCAGCAAGCGCAGGAAGTCGCCTGAGTTGCGGCCTCCAGTCACAATGAGCAAGTCCCGAATCCCGGCCTCCACAAGTATCTGGATCGGATAGTAGATCATCGGCTTGTCATAGATAGGCAGCAGATGTTTGTTGGTGATTTTCGTGAGCGGGAACAGTCGGCTACCAGTGCCACCAGCAAGAATGATGCCCTTCATAGAAAAGCTGATGGTAACAGGTGCGGAGTCCTTTATTTGGTGTTTCGTAACCGTTCCCGCTCCGATTTGTCACTAAGAGGATCGCCGAACTGCGTACCGTTTGCCCGCCGAGATGCATCAGAGAAACAGGCCCGGCTTATTCATGTCCAAACTACGATTTAGTTCTGTATTCGCTCTCACCACTTTGCTGACGATGTGGTCTGTGGCGGCCATTGCCCAAAATAAGCCGACACCTGGCACCGTTGATGACCCCTTGGTGAACCAAACTACTGCGGGCGGCAGTTCCGACGCTGGATCTACCGTAGATTCTTCTGATGTGGGCGGCAAACGGCTGTTTGGCATTATCCCGAACTATCGAACGTCTGCCAGTTTGGCGGATTATAAGCCGATTACCGCACGGGAGAAATATCGAGTGGCGACGCAAGACGCCTTCGACCGAGGGACCGTTATGCTGGCCGCGGCCTTTGCTGGCGAAGGAGAACTGGCGAATGCGAGTCCCTCATTTGGACAGGGCTGGGCTGGCTACGGCCGCTACTTCGGCACTTCGTACGCTGACTACGTGATAGGCGACTACATGACAGAGGCGATCTTCCCGAGTTTTCTTCACCAGGATCCTCGCTTTTTCCGCAGTGGCAAAGGCACAGGATGGTCAAGGCTGCGTTACAGTGCTGGTCAGATTTTCTGGACGCACAACGACAACGGATCACAAGGCTTCAACTACTCTGAGGTCGTGGGGAACTCAGCTGCGGTTGCAATATCAAACAGCTACTATCCTGATAATCGCGACGCCTCAAGTGCCGTGCAGAAGTTGGGAACACAATTAGCTGTTGACATGGCTTCCAACATCTTAAAAGAATTCGGGCCCGATCTATACCGGAAGCTCTCGCGTAAGCACTAGCCTTTGTCGATTCGAACAAGCTGGGTGGGGCTCCGCTAAGCTGATAACGGCAAGCATGAGAGAGCTCCAACTGATCACGAAGGCTTGGGATCAGCTGCAAGAGAGCGGCGAGTCAGCTGTACTAGCAACTGTTGTAAAGACGAGTGGTTCGGCGTATCGGTCGCCCGGTGCTCGTTTGCTGATAACGCCTTTAGGGGAACGATACGGCTCGATCAGCGGCGGATGCCTTGAGGACGACCTTATAAAGAAGGCCTGGTGGCTAACGGAAAGCGGTCGGGCCGTTGTAAAGCGATACGACACGACCAGTGAAGGCGACGTTGATCCTGCGTTTGGGCTGGGCTGCAACGGGGTCGTGCATGTCTTAGTTGAGCGCCTTGAACCTGGTGTTCCTAATGTGCTCGACTCAATTGCGCAAGTTCGTTCAAGTCGGCGCAAGGCCGTAGTTGCACGAGCTATAGAGCCTGACACGGTAGTTGGCAACTTACTTGTGCCCGGCGGAGAGGGACTTAGCCGTGAATCTCAATTGCACGAATATATACAATCGGCTGCCATAACCGGCAGATCCGAGTTTTTCGAACTAACTGATGGACAGTATTTCGTCGAGGTCTTAGAGCCTCCGATTCGCGTGCTTATCGTGGGTGCTGGTAGTGATGCTGTACCAGTAACAGAGTTGTGCCGGCATCTGGGTTGGCCAGTTACAGTCCTAGACGGTCGAGCACACTATGCACGAAGTGAACGCTTCCCTGCGGCGGATGAGGTGATTCAAAGAACCGGAGGGGAGCTTAGGGCTCGAGTCGACGAACGAACGGCTGTGGTGCTGATGAGTCATAGTTATTCGCAAGACTGTCAAGCATTGCGAGAGCTTAGGGAAATCGAACTGCCGTACTTGGGTGTGCTCGGTCCCCGCAAACGGACGGAACAACTACTGTCTGACGCTCAAATCCCAACTGCATTGATCCCCCGAAATCTACATAGCCCGATCGGTTTAGATATAGGCGCCGACGCACCAGAACAAGTGGCATTGGCCGTGGTCGCAGAAATCCAGGCCTCCTTCAATCGTCGTAGCGGTGGATTGCTGCGCGATAAGCCGGGTCCGATTCATGCACGCGGGGCAGAAGTGAATATAGAGGAGTCGCATACTGCACTTAGATAGAATTCACTTGGGTCAAATATGTTCGCCCGACGAGAATGCGAGCGCTTTGGCCTGGGTGCAATTTCTCAATTTTGCAACTTTGAAGGAGGCGGCCATGACTGGAATCCGCATCGTACTGCTCACATTTCTGCCGCTCCTGTTAGCGTCTGCGCAAGAGGTCTCATTTAATCGCGACATTCGGCCCATAATGTCGGACACATGCTTTCGGTGCCACGGTCACGACGCCAGTTCTCGGATGGCAAATATGCGCTTGGACATCCGGGACGAAGCTCTCAAGCCTAAGAAGAATGGAACACCCATCGTCCCAGGCGACCCGGAGCATAGTGAAATTATTCAGCGGGTTTTTGCTACAAACGCCCGGGTCATGCCTCCGCCGTATGCACACAAAGAGCTGACGCAGGCTCAGAAAGACACGATCCGGCGCTGGGTTGCACAAGGCGCTAAGTACGAAGGCCACTGGGCCTATCAGCCTGTTAAACGGCCTCAGATTCCGGCAGTCAGCGGCTCTGATCACGTGAACCCCATCGACGCCTTCATACAAGCCCGGCTAGCAAAAGACCATCTAAAGTTGTCTCCGGAAGCAGACCGTCGTACGTTAATCCGGCGCGTCACGCTCGATCTAACGGGCCTGGCTCCGTCCTCAGCAGAAACGGCCGCGTTCATCGCGGACAATTCGCCCAGCGCTTATCAAAAACTTGTAGATCGGCTCATTACATCGCCGGCTTACGCGGAAAAACGAGCCACCCGTTGGCTGGATGCAGTCCGTTACGCCGATACCGCCGGATATCACAGCGATGGCGAACGTCCCGCTTGGCCATACCGCGATTACGTGCTGCGCTCATTCCAGGATAACAAACCTTTTGACGTGTTTACACGCGAACAATTGGCCGGCGACTTAATTCCGAATCCCAGTGTCGAGCAAAAAGAAGCCTCCGCCTACAACCGAATGGGCCGGACGTCAGGTGAGGGCGGTGTTCAACCTAAAGAATACTTGGCGAAATACGGTGCGGAACGGGCGCGTGCAGTGAGCGCTAACTGGCTAGGTACAACCATGGGCTGCGCCGAATGCCACGACCACAAGTTCGACCCGGTCCTTACAAAGGATTTTTATGCCATGAAGGCGTTCTTCGCTGATATGAAGGAGACCGGCCTCATGCAGGATTTTGGCGACGATGCCTTTGCTCCCAAAATGCCCGTTTACCGCCCGGGTGAGAAGGAAGCTATCGACAGGCTCGATCATCGAATTCAGAGTGCGAAAACTTTGCTGGATTCAAAGGCCGACAGCTTGGCCCAGGCACGCCGGCAATGGGAACAGCAGACGTTGGAGGGTGCCACGGCGGGCTACCTCGCTTGGAAATTTCCGATACCGGTTTCTGCCTCAGCTACAAAGGCCAAAGTTTCCATTCAGACCGAAGGACTGGATGGCAGGGACAAGTTAGCCAATCCACTGGTCGCACAAACAGGCGGCCCAGGATTAGTAATTGTAAGTGGCCCTAACCCGGACAATGAAACTTATACAGTGACCTTGAAGCCAGGTCCTGGTGACTGGACAAGCGTCGGCCTTGAAATCGATACGGATGGCAGCCTGCCAAGCGCTGATATAGCCCGTGGTTCTGATCGATTCGTAATCTCGGAAATAGATGCCGCGTGTTCAATTGATGGCCGCCGACCGGCAAAGAAGACTCCTTTTGTCCTGGCATACAGCACTGTCCCTCCGGCGACCGGGTTTCCGGCTATGGCCGTCCTGGATAGCGATCCGAAAACTGGTTTCGGACAAATGGGCATGTCCAAAGCACCGTTCCTCATTTTGCGTTTCGCTCAGCCGGTGCACACTTCGGCAACATCAACTCTCGTGGTCCGCATACATCAGGATTCGGATTATCGGCAGGCTACCATCGGCCGGTTTCGCGTGGCACTTTCCGATGGCACCTATTCCTGGGCAGACAACGGAACAGCCCGAAAGCCGGACTCAGCCAAGAGCACCAAAGCGGCTAGAGATAACGCTAGTGTCAACGTTGAGTCCGCAGTTCGAGCGCAATCTACCGATTCCGTATCTAACAAGGCTTCCGACCAAAAGGCTTTGAACGATGAACGAGAAAAGCTGGAGGCGAATGATGGAGAAGTTTCAAGTAACGCTCCTCCTTCTGTCGAGGGTCTTCCTTCGAATCTCGTCCGTGCACTCAAACGACCAGAGGATAAGCGCTCAGCTGAGCAAGTCACTTTAGTCCGCGACTATTTTGAATACTCATCTCCTGCACTCTTTCCTGCCCGCCTCGAGATCGCAGAGCTCGAGACGAAACTAAGCTTTCTAAAAGGGGCTGTGGCGCAGGTGATGATCACCGAAAGTATGGAACCTCGCGAGACGCGCGTTTTGCCTCGCGGCAACTGGATGGATGATTCCGGTCCGATTGTCACGCCCGCAATTCCGGAGTTCCTCGGGCGGCTTGATACTGGAGGCCGTCGCGCGAATCGTCTTGACCTCGCTAATTGGCTAGTCTCGACGAACAATCCGCTGACCGCGCGAGTTTACGTGAATCGCATTTGGAGCGAGTTTTTCGGAACCGGTATTTCGAAATCGCTTGAAGACCTAGGGTCTCAAGGTGAGTGGCCGTCTCATCCGGAACTGCTCGATTGGCTCGCTTCCGAGTTCGTCAGTCCTCAATACGATGCCGCAGCTACACACGCGTGGGATGTCAAACATATCGTTCGGACTATTGTCCTGAGTGATACCTACCGCCAATCGTCACTGTCCTCTCCAGAACTTGACAAACTGGATCCTGAAAACCGCTTGCTTGCCAGGCAGAGCCGTCTCAGAGTTGATGCGGAATCGGTGCACGATGTAATGCTCGAAATTTCAGGCCTGCTGGTTGAGAAATTTGGCGGTCCGAGCGTGAAACCGTATCAGCCGGAAGGTTACTTGGCGGCCCTAAATTTTCCAAAGCGGGCCTGGTCTGCCAGTCGGAATGATGACCTCTACCGGCGCGGCATCTACACTTTTTGGCAGCGCACTTTCCTGCAACCGACGATGTCGAATTTTGATGCGCCGACACGGGAAGAATGCGCCGTCAATCGAATAAATTCAAATACGCCGCTTCAAGCGCTTGATCTGCTGAACGACCCAACGTTCGTCGAGGCTTCCCGTGTATTTGGCGCGCACATCTTACAGCGAGGCGGCAGTCGACAAAGCGAGATTGAATGGGCTTTTCAACAGGCGACTGGTCGCAGGCCCGACAATGACGAGTTGAAGCTGCTTACTGACCTTCATGGCGAGAGTTTGGCTCATTTCAAAGCCGACCCCAACGCTGCCAACGCTCTACTCAAGATCGGCGACTCGCCTACGCCCAGGAACGCAAACGTAGTGGACCTTGCTGCCATGAGCAACGTGGCGCGCGTCATCATGAACCTGCACGAAGTAATTACAAGAGACTGAGCGAATAACCATGGATCTAGATAGCTTCCAGTTTGACGAGATGAAACGCCGCGCTTTCTTGCGCCAAGGTGTAACCGGGCTGGGCCTTGTCGCGCTGAACGCATTGCTGAATCCTGGAAGTCTGTCGGCAGCTGAAAGCGCGGCCAATAACACATCGCTGGGCGCAATCAACCCGCTGCACTTCGCTCCCAAAGCAAAACGTATCATCTACCTGTATCAAGCAGGGGGTCCATCACACCTCGAGACGTTCGACTACAAACCGGCCCTCGGAAAGCTAGACGGGCAGGCCATGCCTGAATCGTTCACGAAAGGGCAGCAACTTGCCCAACTGCAAGGAAAGCAGTTGAAGTGCTTTGCACCTCAGTTCGGCTTCAAACGTTTCGGGAAGAGCGGCACTGAGATTTGTGAGCTCTTTCCGCACATCGGGAGCGTGGCTGACGACCTTTGCATCGTGCGCTCAATGTGGTCAGAGCAGATTAATCACGATACGGCGCACTTATTCATGAACACCGGTTCAATCATCGCAGGCCGGCCCAGTATGGGTTCGTGGCTGTTCTATGGTCTTGGTTCTGTGTGTCAGGATCTTCCCGGTTTCATCGTCATGATGTCTGCGGGTCGCGGCGGACAGATGCAGCCCGTGTCCGCACGGCAATGGGCAGCTGGATTCCTCCCTAGTAAATTCCAAGGCGTAAAGCTCAATTCCTTTGGCGACCCGGTGCTGTACATCGACGATCCTCATGGCATAGACAAGAAGCTGCAGCGCGATTCCATCGACACCATCACCGCTCTTGATAAGAAGCGCTATCAAGCTGTCCAGGATCCTGAGATACTCACCCGTATTTCCCAGTACGAGCTTGCGTTCAAGATGCAGTCGAGTGTGCCCGACCTGGTCGACATGAGCAAGGAGCCAGCACACGTGCTTGAAGCATACGGTGCCAAGCCCGGGGATGGGTCATTTGCGTCGAATTGCTTGCTCGCTCGGAAACTTGCGGAGCGCGGCGTTCGCTTTATCCAGCTGTATCACCGCGATTGGGATCACCACGAGCAGGTGAAGAGTGGCATCGAGTACAAAGCGCAAGAAGTCGACCGGCCCACTGGAGCTCTGATCAACGATTTAAAAGAGCGGGGCATGTTAGACGACACTCTGATCATCTTCGGCGGCGAGTTCGGGCGCACACCCATGTCGCAGTCGGGTACTGGCCGCGATCATCACATCAAGGCCTTCTCCTACATGTTCGCCGGTGGTGGATTCAAAGGCGGCACCGTCTACGGCGCTAGCGATGAATTAGGCTACACAGCCATTGAGAAGCCGGTCAGTATTCACGACCTGCATGCGACCATTCTGCGAGTCCTAGGTATCGACCATATGCGAATGACTATGAAATATCAGGGCCTGGATGCACGCCTGTCGGGAGTCGGAACTCAGGGGCGAGTCGTAACAGACCTTCTGGCTTGACATACAAATTCAAAATTCAATCAGAGCTTTTTTCGCTTCAATTTTGTCTGCCAAGCCACTCACCTTTTCGACGTCACTCAATGTTTTGAAATCGCCGTTTTTTGTTCTGTAACTGACAATCGAGTCGGCTTCGGACGAAGTTAGTTGCAGGACAGCCGCTATGTTGCTTGCCGAGGCTTTATTTATATTCACCTTTTTCCCCGTATCCGGGCCAAAGTTATTGCTTAGATATTCAACGATTACCTTTACGTCACTTGAATTGATGGAGGCACCCTTCTCCACCATCTCGCGCAAGATTGCGTTCCAGCCTTCTTCGTCCAAATGTTGGATCTGAATGCGGGCGCTATCATGGCACTCCATGCAAGTGCTCTCGACAACTTCTTTGCCCTTGCCGTCGGGCAATTCTGTTGTTGCCCCTGAAAGTCGCGCTACGAAAAATGTCGAGATCGACAGTGTGAGGCCACGCGCAATCCGGCGGATCAGGGGAACCGAGCTTCTCTTCAGTCTCAAGTGGAACTCCAGCAACTGCGCAAACAACTATCTCTACTGAAGTTTATCGTCGACGCGAACGGGCTTTGGTTCCGCTGAGGCGAGACGCTGAAAGACCTGGAACTGGCCCTCGGCCTCCTTTTGGCGCCCTTCTCGGCGGTAGAGGGTTCCCAATCGGTAATAAGTCTGCTTCACGTCAGGTGCGAACTTTTCGGCAGCCTCGAGTTCTTTGATTGCCAGTGGAACGTTCCCCTCGAGTTCCATGATCCGTGCTTTTGCCACGTGCGCTGCGGCAAGATTTGGACGAATACTGAGGGCCTGCGCCACTAACCGCTTCGCCAAGTCCAGTCTTGAAGTTTCGATTGCGATCTCGGCAAGCTTCAAAATGCAATCAGCGTCTTGTGGATTCTTCTCTAACTCCAAACGGAACTCTTGTTCCGCGGCATTGCGCTTAGCTTCGGTGTGTTCGGATAAGAGTAGCGCTTCACCAAGTTGATAGCGCAAGCCTGGAAGATTCGGGTTCAGTTCTAGCGCCTTCTGAAATTCGCCCGCTGCAGATGGATACTGCTCCTGTGCCATGAAATTCTGTCCGTAGACTTCATGCAGCCAAGGAGAGTCGCCGTCGGATTGCGTCATGTGCCGCAAAGCTTCAGACGCGATCTCAGAATGGACTCGATATTCGGCGTAGAGGATCTCTGAGTCTGTCGGGTTCAAACGCTCCAATCTGTCGAGGATCGGTAAGGCTTTCTGAATGGCTCCAGAGTCGGAATAAGAGCGGACCAGTTCTAGTCCTGACTGCTTGATCAATGTTGGATCGCTTAGGTGAGGAAACGCTGGTTCCAATAAATCTCGACCGCCACCAGGAATCCCTAACCGAGCCTGGCACAACCCCAAAAAGGCCTGCGCACTCCACAATGAAGGAGAGCGTGACAATGCGGCCCTGAATTGGCGCGAAGCTTCAAGATAATCGGCCTCGACGAACTTGAGCATTCCGAGATTTGCATGAGCGTCAGCATTTCCAGGATCTTCCTTCAGCAATGCATTCAGTTCTGATTCTGCTACCCGGTTATTGTTCGCTTCGATAGCCGCTTGCGCCAGGCGAGCGTGTCGGGACAACTCCGGCTCAGGTTGGGCTGAACACTGAAATGCCCCCAACAACAAAAACGTCAAAGCTAACGATTTCGCTAGAAGTAAATGTGCAAGCCAAACTCTAACCGACGCATTGTTGACTGCAAGCTTGTGATCTGGCCAGCAGAAGTCTGGTCGACGTTCGCATTCGGCAATCCGAGATTGGTATTGTTCCATATGTTGAACGACTCGGCTCGTATTTGAACTCGCGTTGATTCGCGATTTAAAATCGATGAGAAGATAAAGTCCTTTGAGATGGCCCAGTCTGCATTGACGAGCCCCGGCCCTCGCAAAGATCCAACCGATGCATACCCGAAACGGCAACAGGCGGGGATGGAGAAAGCTGCTGGGTTATACCAAAGCTCGGCCCTTTGTCCGCCGGGTACGTTTGAAGGCGACACACCGTGGACCGGATCGGGCCGTTGTGTAAAATCGCCATTCAGACTAGCATTGCTCGAGACGTCAGGCGAAAAGGCCAGCCCTGACTCGACACTTGTGACGCCGCTGAAGGCCCATCCAGCGAATACATACTTCCTCAACCCTGTTGCGGATGAGCCGAATGGGCGTCCGGGTCCATAAGGCAGATTAACCGTGTGAGTTGTGATCCAGACAAATTTTCTGTCCATTGATCCACTGTTGATAGTCCCGCCACCGGGCCCGTAATCGAGGGCCCGATTATAGGTCGTCGGACTCCAGAATGCGCCATAGCCCATTGCCTTCGACCACGTGAAATTGGAGTTCATCGTGTACCAGCTTGAAAGCTGCTTGCTGAATACAATGTCCATCGCGTTGTAGTTTGAATCCGAGCAGTTACACGCCAGACTAATCCCTTGCGAAAGCCCATATTCTTGGTAGTACGGGCGACGGCTTAACAAAGAGCCCTGGCCCACATTGGCTGCATTGATGTTAGGTTGCCAATTCAAATGAGTACCCTTGTTGCCGACATAGCTCACCGATAGCGTGGCGCCATAGCCGAGCGCCTGTTGCACTGTGAAGTTCCAAGAGTCCATCGTTTCAGTTTTCCAGTCGAACTGACGAGACTTTAACGTCACTCCATCTGGTGCCCGCAGCATACCGTTGCTCGGCAGCGGCGGGACAGTTGCGGCGGGCGGTGTCACATTGATTGGAAACACCGACTGATAGACGTTTGTCTGAGACACCTGCTGTTGAGTAACAATCGGATATCCGCTTGTCAGATGATAAAAGGTTGCGTCGTAGCCAGATGAAAAGTAACTACGACCCAGACCGGCTCGAATAACTGTGTTTTGCGTAAGCTTGTAAGCAACGCCAAGTCTCGGCGCGAAGTCGTTCCGGGGAGTTTTAACGTTCGTGCTATTTGAGACATGGCCAAGGCCTGCCAGTAGTATGTCTCCCGTAGCAGGATCGAAATTGGCTAAGCCTCCCTTATAAGGTGACGTTACTGGTGTGAAGTAATCCCAACGCAGTCCGTAATTCAGAGTTAGCTTTGAAGTAATTCGCCACATGTCTTGTACGTACAAACCAGTGGTCGACTGGCGTTCGGCGGGCTCTCCATTGAAAACCGCGCGATCAAACGAGCAGGTCCCGCCGAGCAGCAGCGTTGCCATACCCAGCCCAGAAGTGGGATCGTTCGGGCTGCCAGTTGCTGACTGACAAAAATTGTAGTTACCACGTGAACTCGCGTTTACCGATTGGAAGTCAAACTGATATCGACGGAAGTCTATGCCCCACCGCATCTCGTGCTTGCCGGACATCTTCGACCAATTACTGACGTACTCAAACGTGTTCTCTGTATCGAACCTTGGAATCCCCACGCCGCTCTGGATACCCATGAAAAAGCTTCCAACCGGGCCACCAACACCGATACCGGCCAGACCACCATTTATAGGATTCCCGGTGTTGATGCCTGGAATTCCTACCTTGTTATTAGTCTGCAGCGAAGCGTCATCTTGTAGGGCAGCTAAATTGAACCGGGCATAACCTGCGCGGAACTCAGCCAACAGCCCGGGGCCAAATGTATGGACGTAGTTTATTGCTCCATGATGCGCGGACGAGTTCGCTGTTTCGGGACTGAGCCCGCCTTGTGATGGTCCACCCGCCACCTGTCCGAATAGGGGAGGATTATCTAGCAAGGTGCTGAAGTAGCTGTATCGCACAAAGAATTTATCTTTGTCTCCGATATTCCAATCGCCCCTGGTATCAGCCCAGTTCTGGTTGAACGTTTCCTTCACGTCTCCGACATAGTTATTGTCGGTATTCTGGTTGATATTAGGAGCTGGCAGCAGGTTGAGTAGGTTCAGTGCGACAGGGCTTTGTCGGTTTAAGGGAATCGTATCGTTCGCAAACGGCGTACGCCCGGTTCCATCCGGATTTCCAGTAAGAGGGTCATAGATGAGGTTCGGCAGACCGCTAAAATTGCCCGAACGGAACGCAGCATTGGGAACCGTCGCTATGATCGATGCGCCCTGAATCTCGCGCTCTAGCTGGTAATCGCCGAACAAGAATAACTTGTTTTTCTTGATCGGTCCGCCGAGACTAAATCCGCCTTCGTTCCAATTGAACGGAGACACCCCAGTTCCCTTGCCATTCGCACCTGTACCTGCAATCTTCTGTGTAAGTGGATCGGCTGCGAAGGTTGCGCTATTTCGGTTGAAGTAAAAAAAGGAGCCATGCAGGTCGTTGGTCCCCGACTTAGTAACATACTGTGCCACCATTCCCGATGTACTTCCGAACTCTGGGTCGTAGTCGGCCGTTGTAATCTTCAGTTCCTGGATCGAGTCTTCGGGGGGCACGATTAATTGGATGCCGCTAAATCCGTAAGAACGATCTGTGATCCCGTCCAGCACGAACTCTTGCGATCCAGACCATGTTCCGTTTATATAGGTGCGCACGCCCCCGCTCGGATCTTCGCCTGAACCCATTTGAAAGCTGTCCGGCAACGCCCCGGGGACCGTCAGGTAAAGTTGCGTGACGTTACGGCCGATCGCGGGCAGATCTTGTATCTGACTCTCGCCTAGTGTTTGGGAAACATCAACCTTTTCCGACTGCAGCAATTCGGCTCCCGCGGCCACTGTTACCGACTCGGACAAGTTGCCGGGTGAAAGTCTCAGATCAACTCGGACGATGGCATCCACGTCCAGCTTTACGTGCTCACGAGTGAGTTTTGAGAAGCCAGGTTGCTCGGCAGTAATGGAGTAAGTCCCAGGCTGGAGATTAGTTGCGTTATACAAACCGCCGTTGCTGGTTAAAATCTGTACGGCCGTTCCCGTACCTTCATTCGCGATCGACACTTTGCTTCCTGCCACGGGAGCATCACTCGAGTCTGTGACGTACCCGTTGATTGAACCCGAAACCGCTTGTGCATTTAGAAAGGGTGCAAAGGCCAAGACGGCGTAAATCGCCGCGGCGACGCTGAGATTCTTTGCGGAATGGAATCCCAAAATACTTCCTGCATCATGAGCTGCACCGAAACGACTAGTCCAGGAATTCCCGACGCACAAACCTACCTGCAAAGGTCTGATCATAAATCCCTCTCTTCTGGCCTTTCGCGGTCTAAGTGAAGAAGAAGCAAAATCAACGCCCCGAAGCTGGTCTCTGGCTCAGCGGATACCTGTTGCTTCTTGCGCTCCGCAATATATCACAGTACTGACGGTATAGTACAAGGCAGTATTGTTCAAGTTACTTGAGTGCTGTCGGCAGCTTCCGTGTTTGCATTAGTGGACCCGGCCAAACCTGGCGTGTTCTAAAATCCACAGCTAACAAGCACAATTGACTTATGACTCATCTCATCAAACTTGCTGTGTTGTTAGTTATTGCAGCCAACACCACCTTTGCCACTCCTCAAACCGCTTTTGAACGAATCAAGAGCCTAGAAGGGAAATGGGCCATTCAGTCAAATGGAAAGGCTCTCACGACTCAGATGTCTTATGAGGTCGGCTCCAAAGGCTCAATCGTGACAGAACAGTTCGGCAAAGAACTTTCCGTGTTTTATAGTGATGGGCAAAGCCTCTTGATGACACACTTCTGTAACGGTGGCAATCAGCCGCGGTTAAGACTGAAGGAGAACAGCCAGCCGGGTCTCTTAGAATTTGAGATGTTCGACATCACAAATCTGAAAGACCCCACTGCGGCGCATGTGCAAAGGATCATTTACCGGATTGTCGATGAGAGAACAATGGACCTTGAGATCGTCTGGCGACAGGACAAATCAGAAGACTCGGAGAAGTACAGGCTGACCAAGATCTAACCAGGGCTTGATCGTGTCAGATGCTATATCTATAACCCGCGAGCGATGCGAACCGCTTCTAACCTGAGCGCGGTCACTTCCATGCTGGCACTATTTGCTTGCTTTGCGAATCAGGCCGCCTCGCGTTACTCGAGGAGTTCGATAACTCAAAGTTGAGTGTTGAGGACTTGGCTTTCGGACCTTGGAGGCACGTCCATCTGCACGCATTCGACGATCAGCTTCCGTCCACGAGGGCAGAATAGCTTGACTCTGTTCCCAATGCACCACTGAGGCCTCATCACACCAATCCATCAGCTTCGACATAGCTTTCTTGTGAGACCCTGCGATCATGTAGCGCCTGATACTCTCCTCGGTATCCCAGGTGGTCATGGTCCAAAACGTCAAGCTCCGATCCGGCAGAAGGGCTCCATTTTGGAATCCGTCGGCACTCTTCACCTGACGCAGAGAGCTCAAGGCATGCAGGGCGAACCCCGGCAGGAAGCGGAGTGATCGAATTCTCAAACGCGTGATGCTGACAAATGGCAGGTATTCACCTCACGGGAACCTCAAACTGGACTGACAATCACCTCTGCCGAGGCCACCGTAATAGCTTAACCGGGCCCGACCTCAATAGGAAGGCTGTCGCTTCTAAGAAATTGATTATCGAACGCCCGCAACTGCCGCCTGGGGCGTTAACGCGCTTAGGTGTGCCAAGTACTCGTGAATCATCTGAACACAAACCGATCCCTCTCCGACGCTCGAAGCCACACGTTTAATAGAGCCGTGGCGGACATCGCCCGCAACAAAGATTCCCGGCACGCTGGTTTCAAAAAGCGAGGGCTCGCGACTAGTACGGTCCTCAGTTCTTGGAACATACGGACCGGCAAGAAGGAAACCGCGCTCGTCCATCGCGACCACGCCTTCCAGCCACTTTGTCTCAGGCGAGGCACCGATGAAGATGAATACAGAGCTAGTCGGAACGGTTGTACGCACGCCGGTTCCGCTATCGAGCAACACAATAGAATCCAGCCGCTCCTCCCCTTGCACCGCCACCATCTCCGTGGAAGTGAGGACCTCAATGTTGGGGGTTGCTTCTATCTGATCAATCAAGTACTTCGACATGCCTTTTGCAATCGAGTTTGAACGGATCAGCATAGTGACTTTGTTCGCGTATTGCGAAAAATGCATAGCCGCCTGACCAGCCGAGTTTGCCCCTCCGACGACGAAGACTGCCTCATCCTGGCAAGACATGGCCTCTGTCAAAGCAGCACCGTAGTAGACGCCCTTCCCGTGAAGGCGATCCATTCCGGGGATCTCCAGCATTCTCCACGACAGGCCTGTGGCGATTAGTAAAGCATTGCATGTGATTTCAGAGCCGTTCTCGAGTTTGACTATGCGATACGGATCTTCAACACGGACTTGCACCGCGCGCTGAGGACTAATCACCTCAACACCAAGGCGTCTCGCCTGCATGATGGCTCGACGGGCCAAATCACCTCCGCTCAGGCCTGCTGGAAAGCCCAAGTAATTCTCAATCTTCGAGCTCATGCCCGCCTGACCGCCGGGCGCTTCTGCCTCGATCAAGACGGTTTTCAGTCCCTCAGACGCCCCGTAAACTCCCGCCGCCAAGCCAGCAGGTCCAGCGCCTACGATGACCAGATCATAAAAGGAAGTGTCAGCTCGAGTTTGTAAGCCCAACCGCTCAGCCAAAACGCTTATATCGGGGCGCTCCAGTTTTGTTCCGTCCGGAAAAATGACGACAGGAAACTGCAAGGTGTCGCACAACTCGGTGTCAAGCAATTTGCGGATTTCAGGATCTGTTTCACGCCCGGCAATGTCGATCCACTCGTATGGAAATGAATTCCTTCCAAGGAAATCTTTGAGCACGTGGCTGTAGGGAGACCAGCGGTACCCGATCGCGCGAACGCCGTCGAAGGCTGGTCGGTAATGGGCTCGCCAATCTCCAAGCAGATCATCAAGAACTGGATAGAGAAGTTGCTCCGGCGGATCCCACGGCTTCAATAGATAGTAGTCGAGCCTGACCTCATTGATGGCTGCGATCGCGGCTGTCGTGTCAGCGTACGCAGTCAGGAGAACCTTCTTCGCCGAAGGGAAAATCTTGCCGGCCTCGCGAAGAAACTCCACCCCGGACATGAAGGGCATCCGCTGATCGGCTAAGAAAAGCGCAACCACGTCGTCTCGCTCTTTCAGTTTGTGGGCGGCGTCAAGAGCGGTAGTGCCTGAATCGGCCCTCACAATCCGGTACTGCGCACCGTATTGCCGGCGCAGATCTCGTTCGATAGAACGAAGTACCTCAGGCTCGTCATCGATGGCAAGCAGCGCAGGCTTCGGCATACGCCGATTGTCTCAGAGCGGTTCAAGGCCCAAGTGCTCGAAGGACACAAAGCTAAAATTGTATCGTTACTCACCTGACCGATTGGATAACTTTTGAAATCGAGAATTAACGAAACGTCTTCCATGTTGACCTTCGGGAGACGCCTCCTCCTCACCTCTTTTGCGGCGATCGTCGCCAGTAGCATTGCCCATGCTCAATCACTAAAGGACTTTGAGAAGCGCGTTACCGAATTTACGCTGCTGAACGGGCTGCATTTCATCGTCGTCGAACGCCACGATGCGCCGGTTGTCGCTTTCAACTCGCTGGCGAATGTTGGGGCCGTAGACGATCCGGGAGGCAAGACGGGCCTGGCTCACATGTTTGAGCACATGGCCTTCAAGGGCACGCCGGAAATCGGATCCACAAATTGGCCCGAAGAAAAGAAGGCCATGCAAGCTCTGGAGGAAACTTACGACCAGCTTCAGCAGGAGCGAGACAAGGGTGTTCGCGCCGACCCGAAGAAGGTTGAACAGCTGCAGGGTCAAGTAGAAGAACGCATCAAGAGAGCCAACGAGTTTGTTGTTCCCAACCTCTACACGCGCATTATCGAAGAGAGCGGGGGAGCGGGGTTGAATGCGCAAACCGGGTCAGACACGACCTCGTTTTATTACAAACTTCCTTCCAATCGGCTGGAGCTCTGGTTTCTCCTCGAATCCCAGCGCTTTTACGATCCAGTGTTCCGCGAATTTTACACAGAACGAAGCGTCGTGCGTGAAGAACGCCGGATGAGCACAGAGTCTAACCCACAAGGCCTGTTACAGGAAGCGTTTTCGGCTGCTGCGTTCCAGGCACACCCCTATCATCATTCGCCAATTGGTTGGGCGAGCGATATCGAGTCTTTGCGCTTGCAAGATGCTTTGAACTTCTACAAGCAATTTTACGTTCCGTCTAACTTGTCGTTGTGTCTAGTGGGCGATGTCGACCCGAAGCAGGCCCGACAGCTTGCAGAGAAGTATTTCGGCGTCATTCCGTCAGGACCGACACCGGCTCCAGTTCACACGCTCGAACCCATTCAGAGTGGAGAGCGCAGAGTCAACGTGATTTCGCCGGCACAGCCGATCGAGATCATCGGCTATAAGCGGCCGAGCGAGTACTCGACTGACGACACTGTATTAGAAGTTTTGGCTGACGTGCTCTCAAGCGGCAGAACTGGATTGATCTATAAGGACCTCGTTCGTGACAAACGTTTGGCGCTTGCGGCTGGCGCTGACAGTACGTACCCGGGTGGAAAGTACCCAAACCTGTTTCTGCTTTACGTCGTGCCCAATCGCGGGAAGAGCTTAGACGACTGTGAGAAGCCCCTATTTCAGATCCTCGAGAACATGAAATCCACCAAGGTGGACGATGCAACCCTCCAGCGAGTTAAGACAAAGTTGAGGGCGGCACTTATTAATAAGTTGGACGGCAACGCCGAGTTAGCGGCGGAACTGAATCTCTACTACACCACTTATGGCGATTGGCGAAAGCTGTTTACCGAGTTGGATGAACTTGACAGGGTAACAGCCGACGACCTAATGCTGGCAGCAAAAAAATACTTTGTTAACGAGACCAGGACGGTAGCGCGCCTGATTCCCGGGCCGGGTCCCGAACGTCAACCAGGTGCGGAAGCAACTGCCCAAGGAGAGTCAAAGTGAACAATCGTTTGCTTGCAGGGGTCCTCACTGCACTCTTACTTCTTACGCCGGCAATAGGCGCCGCACAACACCAGGACCCGGTCGTGGTTCGGGAGGCAACGACTCTGCCCAAACCCGGATCCTTAAAGTATCCAGTTCTTCGCGAGGTAAAGATCCCTAAGCCGACCGTCGTTGTGCTTCGGAACGGAATGAAGGTCTTTCTGCTTGAAGACCATGAGTTGCCGGTTGTGCGCGGAACTGCTCTAATCAGGACAGGTAACTTGTTCGATCCCGACGACAAGCGCGGATTGGCAACCTTAACCGGCATTACGATCCGGAGCGGCGGCACAAATAACATCACAGGTGACAAGCTGGACGAAGCGCTGGAGTCAATGGCTGCATCCGTGGAATCCTCCATCGATGAGTCGTTCGGCACGCTCCGCTTTCGCTGCTTGAAAGAGAACGTAGACGCCGTTCTGGGCTACTACTTCGACACTTTGACTTCGCCCGTTTTTGATCAAAGCAAGATTGATCTGGCTAAGACGCAACTTCGAAGCGGAATCTCGAGACGGAATGACGATGCCGGGGGTATCGCGAATCGAGAATTATTGCGCTTACTTTACGGACCGAACACGCCATATGGCGGTCAAGAGGAGTATGCGACTATCCAGGCCGTAACACAATTTGATATTTCTGCGTTCTATAAACGCTACTATTTCCCATCTAACATCGGGATGGTCGTATACGGTGATTTCTCAACGGCTGATATGCAGCAGAAATTAGAAAGGCTGACTGCTTCCTGGACGCCACAGCAGGAGAAAGTACCTCCGTTCCCGACCGTTACAAACAAGCCGCAACCCGGAGTCTATTTCGTCGAGAAAGAAGATGTAGAGCAGACCTTCCTCGAAATTGGCGATCTCGGTGGTGAACTGAGCGACAAGGATTACCCAGCGCTCTCGGTTGCTGCCGATATTTTGGGATCTGGTTTCAGCAGTCGGCTCATGCGCGAGGTGCGGAGCCGCCTTGGATACGCTTACTCGATCGGAGCGGACTGGCAGGCTAATTACGATCATCCGGGTTTGTTCCGAATCGGCGGAAGTGCTCGCTCTGAAGTGACTACGAAGACAGTCTCGGCGATTCTCGAGCAGGTTTCCTCGATGAGAACCGATCCGGTTAGTGACCAGGAACTCAAGACTGCGAAAGATACTGTCCTGAACAGTGTTGTTTTCGATTTTGAGCGCCCATCCCAAACGCTCGGTCGCCTACTAACCTACGATTACTTCGGCTATCCAGGAGATTTCTTGACTAAGTACCAGGAAGCCGTCAGCCGAGTAACTAAAGAAGACATTTTGCGGGTCGCTAAAGCTCATTTCGCGCCCGACAAGCTGTTGATCGTAGCCGTTGGTAACAGCTCTAAGTTTCAGAAGCCGCTGTCTGATCTTCATATGGCTGTTAAGACGCTTGACGTCAGTATTCCGCCTCCGCCAGCCGATGGAAGTGGGGACAAATCAGCGGGACTGCAATGAAGGCACTCTGGATTTTCCTGGTTAGCGCCGTGTTGTTACAAGCCCAAAAATCGGGGCTCGATCAGGGTAAGCCATATCTCGATAAAGCCGTAGCAGCATTAGGCGGCAACGCCTTCTTGGGCATGCGCAATCGCGTTGAGAAAGGTCGCGTCTACTCGTTTTTCCATGAACAGATCAGCGGTCTTGGAATAGGAACGATCTATACCGAATATATCGATGACCCGTCGGCAGATGGATTGCGAGTGCGCCAGCGGCAGTCTTTCGGCAAGAAGAAGGAAGAGTATGCAGATCTTTTCCTTTCAAACCAGGCTTGGGAGATCACGTTCCGCGGGGCCAGGCCTTTGCCTGATGAAAGCTGGCAGCGGTACCTGCTTGCAACAGAAAACAATATCTTTTACTTCTTGCGCAGCCGCTATAGCGAGTCCGGATTGCAGTTCGATTATGTAGGACGCGATGTCGTGTTGGGTAAAGAAGTTGACGGCGTCGAAATCACAGATACTAAGAAGCGATCGATTCGCGTCTATCTGGATCGCGAGACGTCCTTGCCGGTCCGCCAGAGTTATAAGTGGACCGACCCTGATACGAAATATCGAAACGAGGAAGTAACTGACTTTAGTAAGTATCGCGACGTGGGAGGTGTGCGCTGGCCATTAGCCACCCATCGTGAACGAAACGGCTTCAAGGTGTTTGAGGTGTTCGCCGATCAGATTGAGATTAATCAGACGCTGCCGCCTAAGATCTTTGACCTACCGCCCAATGCACGAATGTTAAAAAGGATCGATTGACATCCCGGGCTGCGCGCCAAAACGGGACGACTTTGCTGTAGTGATGACTCGCCGTCAGCTGTTAGTTGCTGCCGCCAGTGCACCGGTCCTCTCGAATCTGGTAAAGCCAGAATTCGCTAGACCCCTTCCACTAGGCCGCGACCCGATTGAGCAGATGCTGCTACAGATCGCCAGCGGCTTCCTTCAGAATGCAGCGGCCACATCGAAGA
The DNA here is from genome assembly GCA_965214005.1 of Bryobacteraceae bacterium. Classification (GTDB taxonomy): domain Bacteria; phylum Acidobacteriota; class Terriglobia; order Bryobacterales; family Bryobacteraceae; genus Bog-105. The sequence goes on along the minus strand of CBDCAQ010000014.1, from coordinate 3,012,059 downwards.
CACTTGCCATTTGCAATTTGCCGGACGGAACCCAGCTTGCTCAGTCCACCAATCGCAACGGAGACACATTCGATTCTGTATCGCGAATGCTTCCCGCTCTGGCGGTGTGGGTCAACACGCCCGCACTCCCGAAGGCTATTCGCGCAGGAAGCACAGATTACGCAATACAAGATGTGTTGCAACGAATCTATAAGGGTGCTTTCGATCCTGATCAGCCCTCGTATTGGCAGCCAGCGCCCGCGGGCAAACCAGATCAGCGCCAAGTGGAAGCCGCACTCGTGGCTTACTCACTGTGGCTTGCTGCCGATAAAATCCTGCCGGGTTTAACTTCTAGGCAGCGTCAACACATTCAATCCTGGTTGGCCAGCTGTACTCAAGTGCCGGTACGCCACACCGGTTGGGCCTGGTTCACGGCACTTAATCAGGCCGTTCGCCTTGGTCTGTCAACCCGCTGGCGCGAATTCAGCGGCGATGAGAATTCCATGCAGCAGGATCTCGCGGCCCTCGATCAGTTCGCAGTTGCCGGCCCTGACGGCTGGTACGACGACGGCACGAATGAATTGGTTTTCGACTACTCCAATTTTTGGATCTATCAAAGTTATTTTCTCTACTGGAACCGAGTCGTTGGCGGGCGGTATCCACGCTGGTCTGACCGCTTCCGGACGCGCCTGCAAAGCTTTCTACGGTCAGCTCCATACTTCTTCGGCGCGAATGGTAGCAATGTTCTTTACGGTCGTTCCCTGATCTACCGATGGTCCGTTTTGACGCCGCTCGTGCAGGCCTACCAGCAGGGTTTGTGGCCGTATTCTGCTGGGCTACTGCGGCGCATCGTTCGTGGGAACCTCGAGTTTTTCTGGAACGCCGGTGCTTACGATCGCGTCAACGGCAAGCTGCGAGAGTCTCTGACGCCTACAGGTTCATGGAACGTCCGCGAGTACTACGTCGACGCCGCCCATCCCTACTGGGCGATGCAAGCTTTTTCAGTCCTCGCGATCCCTCGCAACGATCCATTCTGGATGGAACGGGAGCAGCCGCTTCCCGTCGAGACGCAGTCGTTCGTCCAAAGGCTTGAGGCCGAAAAAATGATGCTGATCGGCGAATCCGCTTCAGGCACAGTCCGTTGGCTGCATGTCCGCAACGTCCATCCGGAACAGCAATTCAAGGACAAGTACGGCAAGTTTTCGTATTCTTCGCATTTCCCGTTCCTGGTCGGACGTCGTAACGGTCCTGTGTGGGACAGTGGCCTCGTTTTCCGCTCACCTCAATTTGATCCTGTAAACGCACCCACTTGGTTCATTGATGGCTGGCTGCTTCCTAACGGCTATGTCCGTAAGTGGGGGACGCGCTCGAATGGCGTGCTGATCACCATCACCTCTACCATCCAGATCCACAACGATGTCGAATACCGCCGACACGAGATCGGAGCTCCGACAGGCACCCAAGTCTTTGAGGGTTCACCCGCTGTCGGGCTCCAGACCGACGTGGGATACACCACCGCACAAATCAAGCGAGGTCAGATCATTCGAAGTGCTTCCACCCGTCAGATCGTTGCCTCTCGAATCCTGGGCGGCCACGGAAAACTCGTCACGCAAGTCTGGCGCGACGTGCATCTCCTATCGCCATTCACCGCAATCAACAGCCTCAATGCGTCCCTGAGTCCTTCAAATTATGTCCTCGAGAGCATTCACCTTTCCACGACTCTGCCTTTAACCGACCTTGAACTTGATCGAGCCCTGCAATGGCCTGGTAACCGCTAAGTCTCCACCTTTGCCCGTATACCTGCGGGCTGCTACAATTTGAACGCAAACCAATTTGCCTAGCCTCCGGGCGGTGGTGCCCCGTAACGCTCCATGGATCTCGATCAACTCCACACGTTCCTTGAGATCGTACGCTTAAAAAGCTTTTCAAAGGCTGCGCTGACCTGTTATCGGACGCAGCCGGCAATCAGCGCCCAAGTTCGTCAGCTAGAACAAGAGCTAAATACAACTTTATTCGAGCGGCTCGGGACTAAGATTTCGCTGACAGTCTCCGGGCGCATTTTAGCCGAGTACGCCGAACAGATTCTAGCGCTACGGCGCCGCGCACAGGACGCCATTAACGAGTTGGACAAGGTGCCACGAGGTGAGTTGCTGATTGCGGCGAACGAGGCCACCTGTATCTACGTCCTACCCAGCGTTTTCGCGGAATTTAAGAAGCAGTTTCCCAACGTACAACTCTTAGTCGATCGTTCATACGGGACGCGCGTCGTTCAGGCGGTCCTGGACAACCTGGCTGATTTCGGAATCACCCAACTGCCCGTGCAGGAGAAAAAGCTTCAGGTAGCTAAGATTCACTCGGACGAAATCAAGCTGATCGTACCGGCTGGGCACCGGCTTGCTTCTGCGGATAAGATTCTTCCGAGCGATCTCGTGAGAGTTCAGATGCTTCTCCCCAAAACTGGTACAACCCGGGCACGTTTAAATGCTTGGCTCGACAGTGTACAGGAAGATCTGACCGTTTCAATGGAGCTCGATTCTACCGAAATGATCAAAAGATTCGTCATGGCCGAACTGGGTGTGTCCTTCTTAGCGGCATCCCATTGTCAGGAGGAAGTCGAAGCTGGAAAACTGGCCGCTATCTCACTTGGTCCAGAACCGATGATCAGGCGGGTGGGCCTAATCTACCGGAAAGACAAAGCGCTTTCGAAAGCAGCCCTAGGCTTCATTCGCGTCACCCTTGAAAACGCGGGAGACGCCCGGCTATTAGATGTTGATGGGCGACTTTCACGAATTGTAAGCGAGTCTGCTTAGCCCTTCGTTAGCTTGATGTAAGATGGGCGCGATAAGTAAGTGAATTCGGAACGATGGTGAACTGAACATGGAACGTTTGATGGCAAAGACTTCTACTATCTTTATTGCTACAGAGACCGAGACTCGCGTCTACCGTTCCGTGCGCGACGTGCCTCCCAAATTGAGACGAAGGCTGCAGGAAACGACCAATGGCATGAATTCGGCCACAATTCTGATTGCTGATCGCCGCGGCCGGGCCGAACTGAGCCGCGCCTTGCAAGGTGAACCCAGCGTTCTGCAGTCGCGACTAGCCGACGCCGTGCAAGCTAAGGCCTCTAAGCTCTGGCGCAAAGACGTTCGAAACTTGCCGCTTCGATTCTGGCTCGAGATCCTGCTGCCTGTAGCTGCCGGGCTCTCGTTATGGTTGTTGATCAGCCCACATTTCTGAGTGCGCCGGCTTGAGCCGGAGGCCGGATTCAATATCCCCCTCGTCTCGCCGATACGTACTTTGTGAACACCTCAGCCACCGATTTCGACATCAATTCAATCCTGCACTTAGGCTCTTCGGGCCCGGTGGATGCGCGGCGCGATCTTCAATGTCGGTTTGATGCCTTTAGTAACAAGACGCTGACTGTCTCAGCCGGAGAACGTCTCTCCCTTTCTACCCCGTTGAGCGTCGAACACAATGATGCTATGTTCCTCGGCGAAGTCATTGGCTGTACGCCAGAGAACGGCAGTACATACCAAATCCGTATCCGGGTACACCAAGTAGTGAGCGGTCTGCAAGGTTTGATGAACCTGCGGGCCCAGCTCCTCGGTGAACCTGTGAATGAGCCCGCCAGGGCGCGCTAGACAAGACTGGGCGGCTCACTTCACATAAAGTTCCCTTCATCCAGGCGACCCTTGATTCGCTATTCTTTCAGTGAATGAGTCGGAAGGTAGTTGTTTTGGGAAGTGGCGGACAGCTCGGTTTCGAGCTCTGCCGCGAGTTCGGCCGGCGCGGTTGGGACATCACTCCTCTCGATCGAAGCAAACTTGATGTCACCAGTGCTGTGCAAGTCGAACAGGTCTTACTGAGAGAAGTCCCTGACTTAGTTATAAATTCAGCCGCTTACAACCAAGTTGACGTCGCCGAAACCGAGCCGCTTGCGGCCCTCCAAGCTAACGCATTGGCCGTTCGCAACCTAGCCGTGAGTTGTGCCCAGATCGACGCCAAACTGATTCACTACTCTACTGATTATGTTTTCGACGGCACGGCAAATCGGCCGTATGTGGAAACAGATCTACCAAGGCCCTTAGGCGCTTACGGAGTTTCAAAACTGACGGGCGAACTCTATGCCGCCGCCTATTTGAACCGTTACCTTGTTATCCGAACCTCAGGTGTCTTCGGCCCTGCAGGCATGTTCACGCCGCGTGGAAACTTCGTTGAATTCATGCTCAGACTAGCCCGCAACGATAGCCCGATCCGAGTCGTCGAGGATCACTTCGCGTCTCCTAGCTTTGCGCCTGCCATCGCAGCCCGGAGCGCAGACCTGATCGATAAAGACCAGAACGGCCTTTTCCACATTGGGGGCGGGGAAGCCGTGTCCTGGTTTGCATTCGCGAAAATGATCTTCGAAGAGGCCCGCCTGACTCCTGCAATGCAGGCGACCAACGAACGCGAGTACCGCACTACAGCCCGCCGGCCAAAGTTTTCTGCCTTATCCAACAGCAAGCTCGAGTCGGTTGGGGTTGCACCCATGCCGCCGTTGCGCGAGGCCGTCCGTCAATATCTAGACGCGCGCGAACACGTTACTTCCCATCGTTAGGAGTCGCGTAGTACCCGCTGCGGGCTTGCACACGCGCATCGTCCTTCGCCGTCTTGATCGCGATGTGTCGAAACGTGCCATCGCGCTTCGAGTTTGTTGGTGAGTATCCAATCGAGTATTGGTTCCGCAGCTCGTCCTGTAACTGCTGGAAAATCTCATTCAGCGGATGCTTCCCGCTTACCGTAAAGACTCGGCCGCCCGTTTCCTCCGACATTTTACGTAAGTGAGCCTCGCCTCCGCTGTCCATACTCATACCCATGCCGCCCATCATTCCGTAGAACTGCCGATCCACGTAATAGATGCTGTAAATAATAGCGTCAGAACGCTGGGCGGCTTCAATCGCATCATTACGTTTGTAGAAGCTGCCCTGATCACCTCCATCCGTGATCAGCACCAACGCTTTCCGACCGACTTCGCTCCGAAGCTTCTCATTTGCAGCAAGATAGATTGCATCAAATAACAGCGTTCCCTTCGGCGTTCCTGATGTCGGTAAAGGCCCTGTGTTCACTGGTATCGGCGACCGTCCAATGGTCGGAGCATTACCATCGCCCCGAAGGTCGTTCAAACCAGTCCGCAGTAGTTTGGGTGAATTGGTATAGTCCTGCAGCAGGTTCGTGTCTTTGCCAAACGAAATTAGAAACGCTTCGTCTTTAGGGCGAATCACGCTTGAGAAAAACGCAGACGCGGCGTTTTTTTCGATGTCGATCAAATTTTCTTGGCTGGCGCTTACGTCGATCAGCAAACCCAACGTCAATGGCAAGTCAGACTCGCGCGAAAAGCTCTTAATAGTCTGCGGCTTTCCATCCTCAGAAACTTGGAAATCGTTCTTTTCCAAATTCGTGATCAGCTGCGCACCTTTCTTTGCCTTAACGGAAAAGAAGATGTTCACCAAGTCAACGTTTACCCGTAGCGTGGGTTCGTCGTTGCCGGACTGCTCAACTGTCTGAGCCTCGGGCTTTGGTGCGGGTTGTTTCTGAGAGTCTCCCGCCTGTTTTGCCGAAACCCGATTCGCGGTGATGACACAGGTCCCTGCCACCAGCAGCAGTCCCGTCGTAAGACATTTTTGAAAACGGCTCATGTTGTAATGAACGGGTACTTCGCCTACATCCTCTGCGTGGTTGGGCCAAGCTGCGGATACAACCCTTTTAAGAGCAGGTTCGACAACCCACTTTCGAGACGCTCGCACGCTTCATCTCGTTCCAGCAACTCCGTGCTGAGTCCCGCCGCCTCATCTCCGAAATGCTCTTTACCGGCTAACTCTTGACCTCAGCCAAGGGCCGTGCCGGTTTTAGCACAACTGTCCCTAATGGCGGAATAATGAGCGTTGCCGAAGCGGGACGGCCATGCGACTTCGTCGGCTCAGCGAAAACATGTCCGCCGTTACCTAAATTGCTGCCTCCATAAATTTCAGAGTCGGAGTTGAAGATTTCAAGGTGCAGCCCGGCTTCCGGCATGCCGATCCGATAATTCAGGTGCGGTTGTGGGGTGAAATTGCACACGAATACAAGGTAATCGTCCGGACGGCAACCTCTGCGCACAAACGAAATGATTGAGTGCTCCGCATCATGGAAATCGATCCACTCAAACCCTTTCGGATTGAAATCGATCTCCCACAATGCTGGCTCCGACCGATACATCCTGTTTAGAGCTGCCGAGAAGGCCTGAAACTTTCGATGAATCTCGTGATCAAGCAACCACCACTGCAGGTCGCTGTCGTAGTTCCATTCCGACGTTTGCCCAAACTCACATCCCATAAACAGTAACTTCTTACCCGGGTGCCCATACATATAGCTGAGGAAGGCCCGCGCATTGGCAAACCGCTGCCACTCGTCGCCCGGCATCTTATCCAGCAAAGCCCTCTTGCCATACACAACCTCATCATGCGAGATGGGCAGAACGAAGTTTTCGGTAAAGGCGTACACCATGCTGAATGTAATCGCATTCTGGTGGTATCGGCGGTAGATTGGATCCTGCTCGAAATATCCAAGCATGTCGTGCATCCAACCCATGTTCCACTTCATCGTGAACCCAAGTCCATTCAAATACACAGGCTTCGAAACACCAGGGAATGCCGTCGACTCTTCCGCTGCCGTGATCGCTCCTCCTTCGCGGTGAGTCAATTCATTGAAGCGCCGCAGAAAGTCGATCGCTTCCAGGTTCTCATTCCCGCCATACATATTGGGAACCCACTCACCCTCTTTCCGTGAGTAGTCCAGATAAAGCATTGAAGCAACAGCATCCACACGCAATCCGTCAATGTGATACTTGCGTAGCCAGAACAGAGCGTTCGACGTAAGGAATGACTTCACTTCGTTCCGCCCGAAGTTGAAGATCAGTGTTCCCCAATCCTTGTGCTCACCCTTCCGAGGATCCTCGTGCTCATATAGCGCCGTTCCGTCAAAGAAGGCCAGACCATGCGCATCCTTCGGGAAGTGGGCGGGCACCCAATCCGCAAGCACGCCAATCCCCTCCTGATGACATCGATCGACGAAGAACATGAAGTCCTCTGGTGATCCAAATCGAGACGTCGGCGCGAAGTAACCGATTACTTGGTAGCCCCACGACCCAGAGAAGGGGTGCTCCATAATCGGCATCAGCTCGATATGTGTGTAGCCCATGCGCTTCACATAATCGACTAATTCATAAGCTAATTCTCGATATGTAAGCTGCCGGCCTTCGTGCCCGCGTTTCCACGAACCAAGATGCACTTCGTAAACCGACATGGGGCTCTGCAGTGCGTTCGTCTTCGCGCGGGTCTGCATCCATTCGCTATCGCCCCACTTGTAGGAGTCGAGATCGACGACAATCGAGGCGGACTTCGGTGGTACCTCCGATGCGAAGCCGTACGGGTCGGACTTCATCTGACTGTAGCCACGAAACCGACTCTTCACAGCGTATTTGTAACGTGTACCTTCACCGATGCCCGGAATGAATAGTTCCCATATGCCACCCGTTCGTAAACGCATCGGATGCCGCCGAGTGTCCCAATCATTGAAGTCCCCAACGACTGTGACCACAATGGCATTCGGAGCCCACACAGCAAAACGAACGCCGCGGACGCCGAGCAAGGTGACCACGTGCGCGCCCAGCGATGTGTAGCCTTCATAGTTCGTACCTTCTCCATGCAAATGCAAGTCGAAGTCACTAAGAAGGGGAGGGAACCGATAAGGATCCTCAAGGTCGATTGACTGCCCCGCATGATCCTCGACACGCAATGTGTAAGGGCCCGGCTGACGTTCCAACTCTGCAACAAAAATTCCGACAGGATGAACGCTTTTCATAACCGTTGTCTGCCCGCTGTCTACTACCTCGACCTGCTTCGCGCCCGGCTGAAAAGCTCTGATCTCCCACGTGTTATTGCCACCAGTTGCGGCTGAGGTCGGGTGCGGTCCTAATACGTGAAATGCATCGCCATGGTAACCACCGACAATCGCCTCTAACTCTTGCTCAGTCATTCTCGCTTATTATGTCAAGGGCTTGGTAGCGGCACAGCCATCATCGAAGTTCTGCTAGGTTGAAGTTGTGTATGTGACCGCTGTGTAAATGGAGACTCTACAGGACTACATTCGCGCGCTGCCAAAAGCCGAGCTTCACATTCATTTGGAAGGTACTGTCGAAGCAGACACGATTCAACAGATCGATCCATCATTGTCGATGGATGAGATCCGGACCAACCTTCATTACACCGGTTTTGCGGGCTTTCTCAAAACCTATGTGTGGGTTTCACGCAAGCTGAACACCCCTGAGGCATACGCTCTCGCCGCACGACATCTGTTCGCAAAGCTCAAATCACAGAACATCACCTATGCTGAAATCACCCTTTCCGTAGGCGTCATTCTCTGGAAAGAGCAAGAAGTCCGCGCGATCTTCGAGGCGCTATCGGCGGAAGCGCAACAGGCACAAGATATTCAAATCGGCTGGATTTTTGACGCGATCCGTCAGTTCGGTGCATCGGAAGCCGGTCGTGTTTTCGAACTGGCGAAGTCGCTGCGCGATCAAGGGGTCGTAGCGATCGGCATCGGCGGAGACGAAGAACGTGGACCTGCCATTTGGTTCGAGCAACTCTATACCGAAGCGAAGAACGCAGGCTTGGGACTAACGTGCCATGCTGGAGAAGTTTCTGGGCCTGAGAGCATCTGGCAGGCGTTGCGAATTGGTGCACAACGGATCGGACATGGTATTCGCGCAATCGACGATGCTCGGTTGTTGACCGAACTGCGGATTCGTGACGTTCCTATTGAGGTTTGTCCGTCCAGCAATGTATGTACTGGAGCGGTCAAGAGGCTCCGTGATCACCCGATTCGAAGGCTCTGGAACGCTGGAGTGCCGATGGTGCTCAGCACAGATGATCCGGCGCTGTTCTTTACCGATCTGCTGCACGAATATACGCTGGCTTGCGAGATCTTTGGGTTCTCACGGGCTGAACTCGCGGTTCTCGCCCAAAACAGCTTCCGCTACGGTTTCAACCGCAGCCGCGCAGCTTAACCGCGCCCCTGTCCGACGCGCTCTTCCAGCAGCAATTTCACCAAGGCTTCCAGCTGTCTGATCCTGTCGCTCAAGTCTTCCAGTTCGGGAGGTTCGGTAAGACCTGACTCCGCCACCTTCGCGTGCTCCAGCAGCCCTAAATGAGCGCCCCGGGAGCGGACAACACGCCCCGGAATACCGACAACTGTCGATCCATCCGGTACTGAATGAATAACTACAGAACCGGCTCCGACCTTGACGTCGTTCCCCAGATTGATGCTCCCCAAGACAGCCGCCCCTGCACCAATGACCACTCGGTTTCCCACCGTTGGATGGCGCTTTCCTCTTTCGTTACCTGTCCCGCCTAGCGTCGCACCCTGATAGATCAGGACATCATCCCCGATTTCGGCCGTCTCCCCAACCACCACGCCGGTCCCGTGATCGATAAAGAGTCGGCACCCGACCTTCGCTCCCGGATGGATTTCAATCCCAGTCAAGAAGCGGCTCAGCTGGGAAACTAACCGGGCCAAGACGAAATAGCGGCCCCGATAGAGCCTATGAGCGACCCGATGCAGCAGAACCGCATGCAATCCCGGGTAACACAGCAACACTTCCAGCGCATTGCGAGCAGCAGGATCTTCCCGCTGAATCGCCCGGATGTGGTCGCGCAAATGAAACATTGTCCAGTGTTAGATGTCGAAAAGGCTTTCGGCGCTGCGTCGGGAACTGCTAATTTGGAAGAAAGTGCCCGTGTCTTACGTGATCGTCTTCTGCTTCGCCGTGGCCGCGATCGCATTACCGATCATTGCGCTCACATTTGGGCGTTTGATCCGCCCCTCTAAGCCTTCCATTGTCAAGCTTGAGTCCTACGAATGCGGCATACCCCCTCAGTCTAACGCCCGCAGCCGGTACTCCGTGCGCTTCTACATTGTGGCGATGCTGTTCGTTGTCTTCGATGTTGAAACCGTTTTCCTGTTTCCTTGGGCGGTGCGCTATCGCCAACTTGGCTGGTGGGGGATAGGCGAAGCCGGCGTGTTCCTGGCATTTCTGGTCATCGGCTACGTCTGGATCTGGCGCAAGGGGGCCCTCGATTGGGCGTAGCTATCGTCTGAGGTAGTTTTGAACTGCGGCAAGGTATCGGGACCGTGAAAATATCACTCTGTGACTCTGCTTCCTCGACGACGATCAAGCTTAATGCTCAGCCGAATTCGTTGCTTCTCAACCACAGCGGGATCGGTTTGCCGGTGGTGTTGGCCAGCACTGACAAACGCGAATTACGACATTAATCCCGTCGAGAATTAAGCTACCCAAATTAGCCCAAGCAATATTGACGGTTTCCGGAGAACGACTGCGCAAAACGCATACGGCGAAGACAAAAACAAGGGCCAACAACGCGAGCCCTGTGATCAAGTCGGAATCTCGGCGACGCCCCTGAATCTGCAAATACTCCGGCCGCGTAATCTCAGCGAGCCGTTTCAGATTGCCGTCTACTCTCCAATCGCGCAGCGTATCCCTAATGTGCTCGCCCCAGAAAGTCCAGACAATATATTGACTCGGCAATCACGTCCTGCAAGACGGCCAGGAAATGCGAAGCCTAACTCAATGGGAGCGTTCTCGGCGGCGATCGTCAAATTACCTAATTCTGGTCCACCCGCAATGTCCCCGCCTAAGTTGTTCGCGACCTATGTCAAGAACGGCTGCACATACACGAGCGCTGGTCTAACCGCTTAAACGGCGGGCCGATAACAGATATTATGTCAACTTCGATCTGGATTTCGGCTTGCTGTCTGTCACGCTAACTATTTAGCGTGGGAAAACGGCGCTGATACCGTCATCTAAAGTCGACTTCATTCTCCTTCAAGTATCGAGCGGATTGAAGACCAGCAGCTATAAAGCCCTGAAAGGAAGGCGATTTTAGATCAGCTTGAATGTGAACCTGGCGCGGAGCCTTCAGCAGCCAATTGGGTGGACCTTGATTGTACCGCGTCGTGGAGAGCTAAGCGCACATCAAATCACCTCCATAGTAGGCTGAAAGTTCTGGTAAGCACGAATCTGAATCGCTGGGCCGCACTCGCCGTTGTTGCATCAGTGCTGCCAACTCGGCTCATAGTGGCTGCCGAAAATTCGCCCACTCTTACCACAGCCCATTCGGTCCGGAGCCTTTCTAGAGTTCAAGCTAGATCAGGTCGGAGCGTGCGGCTTCGGGTTGTCGTGACTTACTTCGATCCGACGGACCCAGAACTGTTCGTTCAGGACGACTCTGGCGGTATTTGGGTACATTGGGCGCCTGGTCTACCAAAGCCAAAGGTAGGCGAACTGATTGATTTGCGTGGCATAACCACGCAGGAAGACTTCGCTCCAGATGTGTCCCAGCCTGAGTGGACCGTGATTGGCCATGCTCCTCTCCCGAAGCCTAAACCCGTGTCGTTCTCGGAGATGGCCAGCACCCAAGAAGACGCACGGTGGGTGGAAGTTTCAGGGGTGATTCGAAGCCTTGAGCAGACCCCCAGATTGCCTGGCCACCCATTGAATATTGAACTAACCACCCCAGAAGGCAATATCGATATGAAGCTACCCTGGGATGGCTCGGCAGTTCCGGCTTACCTTGCCGATGCGCTGGTTCGAGTTCGAGGTGCTTGCGGGGGTTCGTTCAACGCGAGAAACCAACTCATTGGTGTCAGTCTTTACGTGCCTTCCTTAAAGGAGATCACGGTCCTGAAGGCGGCAGACCGTGATTCGGCTTTGACACCGAGTGTGCCGATTGACAACTTGCAACGATTCGGGTTCCGAACCGACTTCGGCCACCGCGCGAAGATCTTTGGCATCGTAACGGCGTCTCTACAGCATGGCTACTACTTACAAGACAAAAGTGGAAGCCTCTTTGTTAGTCCAAGACACCCGGAACGTTTCACGCCTGGTGATCGTGTCGAAGCAGTCGGTTATCCGAAATTCATCGACGCCCACGTCCGAATGAACGATGCATCACTTCGGCTCATGGGCCGAGACGCCCCTCCTGCACCGGTACCAATCTCGTTGAAACAGGCGACAGGCGGTGAATTTGATTCGGTTCTAGTAAGCATTGAAGGTCGTCTTGTCAGCCATTCGAGCCTCGGCGCGGAACAAGCTCTAGTAATTGACAAAGAGCATTTTATCTTCCCGGTCGTAGCCGATTCTGCGGCGCGGCTCCATGTCGAAGACCATTCGATCGTTAGGATCTCGGGCATTCTCGTCCAAGAAGTTAACCCCGGGCAGACTGTGTTGCCGTTCAAACTGCTAATGCGGTCGCAAGCAGATTTACAGGTTATAAAGCCTGCCCCTTGGTGGAATCTAAGTCGTGCCTTTTCTCTGGTTGCGATTTTGCTGCTGGGCACTATGGCCGCGCTTGCCTGGGTCGCAATCTTACGTCGGAGAGTAGCGGAAAAGGCTGAGACGCTGCGAGCCACGCTCGAAGCGATCAATGAAGGAATCGTCGTTGAGGACTCACAAGGTCGCTTAGCAACTGCTAACCAGAAGTTCTCAGAAATTTGGCAATTGCCATCTGAACTGATGGCTTCGGGCGATAGGGATACGGTGTTCGCCTACGTCTTAGGCTTAGTAGCTGATCCAGACCACTTTCTTGATCTGATCAAAGTAAGGTACAACACTGATACGCAAGGGCACGATCTGGTCGAGCTTAAGGACGGGCGAACCCTGGAACGTTACTCAGAGCCGCAGAAGATTGCCGGTAAGAGTTTAGGTCGCGTCTGGAGCTTTCGAGATATTACGGCTCGAAGACGGGCTGAGCAAGAACTGCAATCGGCGAAAGAGGCCGCCGAGACTGCGAATAGAACTAAGAGCGAGTTCCTGGCCAACATGAGCCACGAGATCCGAACACCGATGAACGGCATCATCGGTATGACAGATCTTACTCTACAAACAGATCTAAATCGTGAGCAGCGTGAGTATCTTGAGTTAGTAAAAAGTTCCGCTGACTCACTGCTTCAGGTCATTAATGACATTCTCGATTTCTCTAAGATCGACGCCGGAAAGTATCTCATTAGCCCGATTGAGACCGATGTTCGGAAGGAAATCGAAATGGCAATCCGAACACTGGCGGTCAGAGCCAATGAGAAAGGCCTGAGACTGCTGTGCAGCATCGACACGAACTTACCTGAGCACGTCGTTGTTGACCCCGACCGGCTCCGCCAAGTCCTACTAAACCTGCTGAGCAACGCGATCAAGTTTACGGATCAAGGCGAAGTTGAGGTCAATCTAAGTAGCTCAATGAAGCCATCAGGTACTGAAGTCGAACTCGAGTTTTCAGTCAGAGACACTGGCCTGGGAATTGAAGCCGACCGGCAAGCCAAAATCTTTGATGCGTTTGTCCAGGCTGACGGATCGACTAGCCGAAAGTTTGGTGGAACTGGGTTGGGGCTCACAATCTCCTCGCGCCTGATCGCCTTGATGGGCGGCACGCTGTGGGTTGAAAGCGAATTGGGCCGAGGTAGCACCTTCCGTTTCCGGCTGACATGCGCGGCTGCGAGATCGGAACAGAGCGACTCAGACGCGAAGAGTCGGGCTAAGAGTTCGTCAGAGCTCAAGTCCTTCGCTCAGGCAATCGGAGCACCGAGATCTGCAGTTGAACTTCGGATTCTAGTTGCTGAAGACAATCGGACAAACCAGGTGTTGATCTTACGGTTGCTCGAAAAGTACGGACATAAGGTGACAGTAGCCAGCGACGGACTTCAAGCAGTGCTTCGAACAGGGGAACAAGATTTCGACTTAGTACTCATGGACATTCAGATGCCGGAGATGGACGGGTTCGAGGCGACAGCTGAAATACGCAAACGCGAGACAGCGACTGGAGTTCATCTCCGAATCGTCGCCCTCACGGCTCATGCTATGGCTGGCTATCGCGAGGAGTGCCTGAGCCACGGCATGGACGGATATCTTACTAAGCCGATACAGACGGAAGAGTTACTCGAGGTTCTAAGTCTAGTTTCGGGAGTCGTCAAGAATGTCCCGACCGGGCGAGTAGTGTAAAAAACTCGATCCTCTCACACAAAAGTCACATTGGTCGGATATACTGTGGCCTTCGGCAGTTGCAGAAGAGACCACATATGCTCAAACGTATCCTCATGGTCTTCGCCGTGATCTGCGCTACAGCCCCTATTCAGGCATCCACCGTAAGCCTAGACTTTGAAGCTCAGGTGACCTACACTACTGATTCCGAAAAGTTAGGCGGCATTTTTACGTCCGCTCCGGGTTCACTCCTGTACGGTTCCCTCTCCTGGGACACGTCGAAGATCATCAACGTTCAACATTTCCCATACCAGGTCGGCTATACATTTGGCGATGGTGGTGCGAGCGTGACGTTGCGGGACGGCTTAAATTCAACAGCGTTTGTGGGCGACTTGGACCAAAGTGCAGGTGATGCTGGCTATCTGTTCATTGACACTCGAGGCGACTGGACTGTGACGGTTGACGACTACGGGGTTAACGCATCTCGTGGGTTTGAGCTATCGATAAGTCCGGTCGAACCAATTGGCTTTTCGCCGCTTTATGTACCGAGCGGTTATACCCAGGATTTCTCTTTCTTAGATAAGTACCAGGATTACCCAGGCTCTGGGTATATCTCTGAACTACACTACTCATTAATCAAGATTTCGCCTGCCCCTGAACCGTCTACAACTACTATGCTCAGTGCGCTTGTTGGCGGCGCGGCTATTTGGCGCATGAGACAACGTCGCCGGCTGGCATCATCTAGAGTCATCCAAAATGTCCCGGCGGGGCGAGTAATTTAGATTCCATCCATATTCGAGGAGTGGCTTGGCGGCAGCGGCGAATCCAGCTGACTCGTCCAACAACTTACGACTGTGATATGTCGCCGGCTTCAGATTCTGCACAACAACGTAGGAAGTAAGTCTAAAAGCTTCGGCCAGTTTGCCTTCTGCTTGGGCTTCATACCCACGCGGGAGCCGTTTGAGTTTTCCGTCCGTAGTAAGTGCAAGTCCATTCTTACTAAGCAAGTTAAGAACCTTCTCAAACTTACGCGGATCTTTGGCCATCGATTCCCGCCAGAGGTGCAAGAACGGACGGTCGGGCATCCAGAATCCAGCGGCCAAAAACGACTCTTCGGGTGAGATGTGAATGTACATTTCACCGAGGCTATCCTTCTGTTGCGTCCGTCGCAGGGAGGCACCAACGCGGGAGTTGAAGGGCCGCTTGTCGGGACTAAACCGGATGTCACGATGGATCCGCATCACGGGGCTTTTCTCTTTAGCGAAAAGAGGTACACCGCGGCGGCGGCATTCAGGAGCAAGCTCCGCGATGAGTAACTCCATCGGAGCCTTGACTTGCTCGTCATAGACATCTTTGCGTTCGCGGAACCAATCTCGATCGTTATTCTCCTTCAAGTCACGAAGGAATTGGAGGCCAGCGGCCGGAAAGCCCTGAAACGAGGGTGATTTTAAATCGACTTTCAATGTGAACCTTGAGCGGCGGCCTCCACCAACTTCCTGATGCCAGGTGTGATCTGAATCAGCATGTCAGCCTGAGGTTCTGAACCAGACTTCACCTTTGCCAAGACTTCCGCAGAATTGTAGTTGGCCGAATTTGTTTGGCCACTGCGGATATCAATCGCTCCGATGCCGATCTCGCAGAGTTGAGTGAGGGAGTCAGCCAGCGGCAATGTCTCGCGGAGTAGCGAATTGTGCTCGAGTGTCGGTCGAACAGCGGCAACGTTTTCGAGCCACAGTTGCATTTCCCGTCTCAAGGCTTCGCCGTGGATGTCATCCTTCGATCCCGCCAAGTATGCGTCAACGGACTCACGAAACTCCCGAGCTGGGTTGCTCTCGGCTTGGATAGTATCGACCAGTCGATTGAACGGAGACAAGATGTTGTAATTTTCGGAATGCCGATCATAACCCTTCACCGGTTCAAGCACAGAAGCGAAGATGTCGAGCGGCTTCGCAGGCATGGCGCCAGCCAAGCGAGCGCGCATGAAAACAAGACTGCTTCGATGCCGCAGGCCCAATGTTTCGAGACGAATGTCTTCAACAGCAAGCCGGCGATACATAGACGTCAAATCTCTAACAGACTCGGGCGACCATAGTCGCTCAGCAATGACAGCCAGCCGGGGCCACAGTTTCGCGTCAAAGTTCTCGGAGGTCGCCAGTTCTTCCCACATGGCGCCTTCCCCGCCCAGAATACGGGCACGTTCTTCAGGAGTCAAACTCGCCAGATCAGCCTTCAGCTTCTCGTAGGCCTTGATCTTTTCGTCCAGCTCCTCCGGTTTGACGCTTGTACCGGGAGGGCTCGCTTGCAAGGGATCAACTGCGTAGTGCTCGGCAGCAGATTGCATCAAGTCGAGGTAGTAGCCGGCGGAAAGGATGCCTTGATAACCCTGTCTAGACGCGTCGGCCAGAGATTGTTGCCCACGCCAGGATTGGATGACGATTGTCTTCGGCAGATCGGGGTGAAGAATTTCATCCCAGCCTTCCATGTGCTTGTGATGAGCAGTCACAATCTTCAGCAGACGACGGTTGAAGTAGGCTTGCAGAGCCTTGTCGTCGGCTATTTTGTGCTGCTTCATGTACGTCTGAATCTTTGGATTATCATTCCACTGTTTCGGGTCGACCTCGTCACCGCCGATGTGGAAGTACTCGTCTGGAAACAGGGCGGACATCTCACCGATGAAGCCGTCGAGAAACGGATAGAGCTGTTCGTTGGTAGGGTCCATCAGAGCTGCGAAAACGCCTGAGCCGCGTGTGATGGTGTAAGGACCGGGACCGCTGGCGAACTGCGGATAAGCAGCGAACCAACTCGCTACGTGACCCGGCATATCGAACTCAGGAACTACCCGAATACCCCTTTCACGGGCGTACGCGATGGTGTCGCGGATCTCGGCCTGAGTGTAAAAAAGACCATCAGACGATAATTTCTGTAAGCGAGGGAAGCGTTTGCTTTCCACGCGAATACCTTGGTCGTCAGACAAATGCCAATGAAACACATTCAGCTTTACGGACGCCATGCCGTCCAGCGTGCGGCGGACCTCATCAAGCGGAATGAAGTGGCGTGAAACATCTAGGGACAGTCCACGCCAAGGGAAGCGGGGCTTATCGTCGATGTGAACGGAGGGTACAGAGTAGCCCGGAGTGCCCGAAGGATTCTGCTGGATCAGTTGAAGGAATGTTTCAATGCCCCGTAAGGCGCCTAGGGGATTCTTCGCGGACAAGAGGACATGGCCTTCTTCGACGGTTAATGTATAACTTTCGTCATCGCCCAATCGCTGTGGCGCGGGATGATCGACAGCATCGACTGTGATGCGCAGGGTTGCTGCCTGCGAATCAGCGAGCGGTTTAACAAAAAAAGGAATACCCGTTTCTGCAGTAACTCGGGCCGGAATGCGAGTAACGTAAGGTGCAACGCGAGGATCTTTCGACCCTGCGCCGGAGAGACTTATCGTGAATTCGCCGGTAATCGGCACTGAGCCCGATTGCATACTGACACTGGCAGGCCACGGCATCAATGTAAGCGAGTTTGGCCCTGGAGCGTCTTGTCCGAAGAGGCTGCAGGCACCGGCGACCGTTATCGCCAAACAACTAATTGAACGTAAGTGGTTGGGTTTCAAAGGAACAGTGTACCTTTTGCCTAGACTAACTACCGGTAACCCGCCGCTTGCAACTCAAACAGCTCGGAGTATTTACCTCCTAAAGCGACCAACTGCCGGTGGGAACCTTGTTCAATCAACTGCCCGCTGTCGAGGACCAGAATGCGATCGGCCATGCGCACTGTCGAGAATCGGTGAGAGATTAAGACGGCCATCTTGCCTGCCGTTAACTCCACAAAGCGTTGATAGACTTCAAACTCGGCTTTGGCATCAAGGCTTGCAGTAGGCTCGTCCAGAATCAGGATTTGGGCGTCTCGCATATACGCACGAGCCAGCGCAATTTTTTGCCATTGCCCCATGGACAAGTCCACGCCACCCTCGAAGCGGCGACCGAGCATCTGGCGGTACTGGCCCGGAAATCGGTTAATCACGTCAGCAGCCAGGCTCTTCTCGGCGGACCTTTCAATCCGACTTTGGTTACCGAGCTGTTCGATACGACCGATGCCGATGTTCTCGTCGGCAAGCATGTCGTACTTCATGTAGTCCTGAAAGATGACGCCGACTTCTTTTCGAAGATCGTCAACATCGTATTCGCGAAGATCGATGCCATCCAGCAGGATTCGGCCTTCGATGGGATCGTAGAGCCGGGCTAAGAGCTTAACCAGCGTGGTCTTCCCTGCTCCGTTTTCGCCGACCAGAGCGATCTTCTCGCCGACATCGAAGCTGAAACTCACGTTATCGAGCACTCTGCGATTCGAACCCAAATAGGCAAACGAGACATTCTCAAAAAGGAACCCGGTCTGGATGGGCCGGGGCGCTGGGATCGCGTTTGGACCGGAAGCGATGGTCGGCTTCGTGTCAAAAAACTCGAATAGGTCCTTGATGAATAATGCTTGTTCAGAAACACCTACCAGGCTGGAAACCAGGTTCTCCATAATGCTGCGCGCACGAGAGAAGGCGCCAGTAATCAATGTGAGATCGCCTACACTCATTGCACCCGTCAAGGCTCGTAGAATAATGACGACGTACGCAATGTAGTACGCAGCCGTCGGAACCAGGTTGATCAGACTGCCCTGAACGGCTCGATTGACTGCCAAGTGCTTGTTTTCCGCATAGAAGCGTTCAAACAAGGTCCGAGAGCGTGACGACAGATAACCGCCGATACCGAAGATCTTGACCTCCTTAGCGCTGTCGGCACTAGCGCCCAGGTAGCGGAGATAGTCGAGCTCGCGTCGCTCCGGCGTATAGCGAAACAAAATGGAATAGTTTAGAAGCGCAAATCGAGTCTCGCCGAGAAACACCGGGATGGTCGAGGCGAACAACAGGAGCAACAGCCATGGCGAGAAGAAAACGACTGCCGAGAGAAGCGAGACCAATGTAAGTACCTGCTGGGCCATTCCGGCTAGAGAGGCCAACATTCCAAGCCGGGCCGTAGTTTGGCGCCTGGCGCGTTCGAGCTTGTCATAGAAGACTGGATCTTCAAATGAGACCAAGTCGAGTGAGTTGGCATGCTCCATGAGGCGGAGGGTAACGAAGTTGGTGAACTGGTCCCCCAACAGACTGTCTACCAGGCTGATGAAGCGGCCTAAGGTGTCAGCGCCGATCGCAAGTAGTAGCTCCAAGGCCAGCAGTTTCCAGATCACGTTGCGATCGATGGATTGGTGGCGAATAGCCCGAACAACCAGATCAATGATCAATTTCGACACCCAAAGCGTCGCGATCGGAATCATGGCAGCCACAAACCGGAGGCCAAGTGTTGCGATACAAAGCGGTGGACTGGTTCGCCAGACCATCTGGAGCAGAGGCGGGACGTTGCGGAGTGCTCGAAACCGCTCAGGCCAGGTTCGCGGTTCAGTCTCCTGTTTAGGAGGCGGCGGCCTCACGAACGCCACGTCCAAAGGCCAAGGAAGGAATAAAGAAAAGTGCCCACCCTCGCGGATGGGCACAATTTCCCTGTTTCCAGGGACCCCCAAAAATGGGGGCAACGTTTGATGGGAGAATCAGATTCAACGGCATCGCAACCGTCAAAACCTGTTTGTGATTGGAGTTTAGGGCCAGCAACGGGTGAAGTCAAGGGTTAAATTCCTGAGTTTTTAGGGTCGTTGTAACCCATTGGCGGTACGCCGTTTATAGACGAGCGTCCGAAAGCGAACAGCCCGGAGCTAATTTTCACTGGCCTGTGGAAAATTCCAGAATTCCCGGCTGGAAGCAGCTAGTCGCCATTCAGATTCAAGGTGGTCATGGCCTCGTCGGAATTCAACTGACCATATCGGCGACGGTACACTCGCATGCCCGCGTAAATCAATCCTGCCATGAGAGCCAAGGCGCTGAGCGCTGCGCTTAAGAACAAGATGTTTCTAAGTAACAGATAAAGCGGCCTTATTGGGCTCGGCGGGGGAACTTCATTCCATGTGATCCGGGCTGTGTATTGCACACGACTGAGAAGCGTGTTGGCCTGCTGCTCGGTCGCAGGTGTCAAAACGATAGCTACCAGTACGCCGGAACGCTTAGCCTGGGCTCCAGGAACGAGTTTTAACGGGATGACGTGTAACCGAGCCATTTCGGGCGTCGGATAGTAAAACAGCCCTAAGCGAACAGTTTCGCCCTTCAATTTATAGGATGCAAATTGGGCCTCAGCACCTTCTGCAAAGCCCGGGTTGGTGGGGGTTAGTTCCGGGGCGAACGCATTTAGCGAGGCGGGCCCAAGCAAGTAACGGCTCGAGTTCGGGATCAGATCGGTTCGCGGAAGAAAGGTGAGCAGGGCCGGCAATGAACTCTCATGAACGCCGGGTAGGGTCTTCCAAAGTTGGTCCAGCTTCAGCAAAGTCGACGGCTTACCGCCATCGACAAGAACCACATAATTAGAGCCGTCGAAGAGGTAAGAGCGGCCTGCGTCCTGCGCGCAGAAGGAGGCCAAGGTGCAGGGGGTCGCGTTTGCGGAACGAACCCATTCCCAAGCTGCCAATGCACCGGTGGTGTCCTTGAATTTCAGCGCGGTAATGGTGGTCGCGCCATACCGACCGGCATCTGACGAGGCGAAGCCAAATTCCTGCCAAACCGGACCATTCGTTTGTTCTGAAACGCTTGCGGGCTTTTTACGAAACGAACCCAGTTCCGATGGCAGGAGCTCGGCTGCAGTCATGGGCTTGGCAGGCGTTAGAACCAGGAAAGCTGTTAGCCACCCGATATAGCGGCTGAACAATGGTTTGGTGTGGCAGGGCCGCATGCATCTATAGGATAGCGATAACTAGTCGACTTGAGGCGCCGGTTCAGTTGTTTGTGGTGCGCTAGACCTTCCAAGACTGGCTTCCCCTGGTCGTCTTTTGAACCCAGGCATGAAACAGCGTGTATAGTACTTGCAAAGTCGGCCCCGAAGAGGCAAGTCTCGAAAGGAAGTGGACGCGTCCGAATTCCGCTCTTGATTCTGCACATCCTCGCTGGCACAGTCGGCCTGCTTGCCGGCACTCTCGCCGTGAGCGTCCGCAAAGGCGGCCGTCTGCACCGGGCCTCTGGAAATGTCTTCACCGTCGCAATACTGATCCTAGCCTCCAGCGCCCTCTGTCTCGCCATCATGAAGTCGCAGCACGGTAACATCATCGCCAGCATCATAAGCTTCTACAGGTTGCCACCGCTTGGCTCGCTGACCGCCGCCGAGGCATAAGTTGGCTTGACCTGGCCGCACTTCTCGTAGGAATCGGCGGAGCAGCCTCTATTATCACGCTCGGCGTCCACACCCTTCGCCACCCTGACAAAAACACTCCCTCTGCGATGTGTTTCTTCTTGGGCGGCGTGCTCCTGCTCGCCGCGGGCGGAGACATCCGAGTTGTCGTTCGCGGCGGCACTTCTGGAAGACCGCGCGTCATACGCCACTTATGGCGTATGTGCTTTGGACTCTTCTTCGCCACGCTCTCCTTCTTCCTTGGCCAGCAATAAGTCTTCCCTGCTTTTCTGCGCGGTTCCCTCTTCCTGACCATACTTGCCTTCCTGCCACTCCCCTTGATGACCTATTGGCTCTTCCGCGTTCGCTTCAGCAAGGCTTACAAGACACCGTTACCGCCCATCCCGGCTCGTGTGTCTACTTGAACCTTCCACCACCTCGGGTCCGGGTCAGGGAGTGAGGAAGCGGTGGAGTCGTTGCGCCGATTGTCACGACCGCTGCCACGAGGCTTCAAATTTGACCGCCACAAAGTAAATGAGAGATAAGCCATTTCTCGACACAGATGTACTTATGTATTCAGTGGCGTCAGCCGACAAGCGAGCTGAGACCGCAAGAGCGTTACTAGCCGAAGGTGGCGTGGTATCCGTACAGGTGCTAAACGAATTCGTGGCCGTGGCTCAACGTAAGCTCAAAATGTCGTGGGATGAAATCATCGAAGTGCTCACCGACTTTAACCTTCTTTGCCCAGTGCCTATACATATCGATATGAAAGTGCTTGAGGCAGCGATTCAGATCGCAGAACGCTATGGGGTACGGCTTTTACGATTCACTGGTGATCGCTGCTGCTATGAGGCCGGTTGCGACATCCTTTATTCAGAAGACATGCAAGGCGGCCAGAAGATTGGAAATTTGACAATCCTAACTCCGTTCTGATCGGAGTGCCTTGGCGGCTTACTAGAGCGGCAATAGCTTACTGGGCAGGGTGTCGCGCCTGCCCTTTTAAACTCAGGCCCAAGAGTTGCGAGATCAAGTAACTAAGTGCCGAGTTCTCATGTACAACTTACTTGAATCTTACGTCCATCAAGTTCAGGCCGTTCCGGATTTCACGCGCGAGTTGAAGCGGATCTCCGGTCTTGAACTGGTGTGAAAAGAAAAGTTGAGGATATTCAGCGGTCTCTTGGTTATACAGGCAGCCAATGTCCCAGCCCTGCTTGCGCATGAGCCTCACGACCGGATTGATTTCAGAAGCAATCATTCCATAATCCGGCGCGGCTGCAGCTTTTGAACCGCCGAGCGGCTGAAACGAAATGCTTGTCGCAACGTTCAGGTAGGGATTGATGCGGACTCCACCCAAGATGATCGGGTCTTCGCGGGGAACATCGTAGGTTACGACCCCGTCGGAGCCGATATTAGGAGAAGCGCCAAGTATCTTTCCAATCTGGTCAGCAGGGAGCGGAGTGGTTGGATTACTCGGCGAAGTTTGCGGAAAAGGTGCCGACGTCGCATCGAGAGCAGCCTTGACGCCACGAGCGATCTCGATCGGATCACCAGTCTTACGGTAATGAATAAACCACACCGGCGGGTCGAAATCGTAGAAATGCTGGTGTAGTGCCTGAAAGTGGATATTGTGGGCTAGTAACTGATCGATGAAAGGATCTACTTCCTCCGGTTTCAGTGCCATGTCTCCGTTCATAAAGAACGTTTCGTCTTCCGAGAGCTCCTGGAAATAAAGAGTTCCGTTTATCTCAAATGACGGCTTGATAGGAATGCCGTGTAGGGTTACGTAGTTGATGTCATTACGATCAATTTCAATCGAAAAGACACCATCAGAGTACATTCCTTGTGCCTGAATAACGTCTTCGATGGACTTCCAAGTAGAGGAATCTTCAGAGGCAGCCTGAGCTGTCCGAACACTCAGTGCTGTGCTTCCTACGAGCCCCGCAGCTAAGCTAGTGCCTAGAGCAAGAACATTCCGTCGATTCATGTGTGTTTCCATGTGTGCTTCCTTTGTGGTCCAGAATGTTGAGTATCACTAAAGCGTCTGGACTGCAGAAGGAGACTAAGCTAAGTTGGTCGTGTTACCCGGTAAGATTACTTTTGGCTCAGGTTACTAAAATACTAACTCAGATTAGGTTCTGCGCTGGTTGCAGTTTACAGATCAACGGTGTTGAATCGGTTATGCTGCCGCACCATGACATTTCTTGTATTTCTTGCCGCTGCCGCAAGGACACAAGTCGTTTCGGCCAACTTTGGGGCCTTTATTAATCGGCTGAGCTGAACCTTCACTATTGGTCCCACTGAACTGCAGATTCGCCAACTCCCGGTCCTTATTGCGCTGGATGTTGCGAGTTAGATCAATCACGGAATTGCGGGCGGCTTCCTTCTTGGATTCCGGAACCTCTGGAGCCGGTGGAAGAGCCTCCGATTCTTCGTCATCGTCATCTGGATCATCCGGCTCAGGATAAGGAAGCGGGATCTCTCCCCCGCCCTGTTCGATACGCATGAAGAACAGATAGCGGATCGTCTCGTCTTCGATGCGGTCCATCATGTCCTGAAACATGGTGAACGATTCCTTCTTGTACTCGATGAGTGGATCTTTTTGGCCGTACCCGCGGAGTCCAATCCCTTCTTTCAGGTGGTCCATCGACAACAGGTGATCTTTCCACTGGTTGTCGACAACGTTGAGCATGATGATACGTTCGGCGTCCCGCAGATTATCGGCGCCGATCATATTTTCTTTTTCCTCGTAGCGGGACTTTAGTAAGTCGAGGATGCTGGATTCAAGTTCACGGCGATTTAATTTTGCGAGCTTTTCGATTTCAATTTTGGCACCAAACTGGTTGAGGACGGCTGACTGAAGCCCGATCAGATCCCACTCATCTGGGCGAGCTTTTTCGGGAATATACTGCTCGACGTAAGTGCCGACAATGCCGTCGATGATTTCTTGGATACGGGCTTTTTGATTTTCGCCCTCGAGTAAGTGACGCCGCATGGAGTAAACGGCCTGGCGCTGCTTATTCATCACGTCGTCGTACTCGAGAACGTGTTTGCGAGATGCAAAGTTTTGCGCTTCGACCGCCTTCTGTGCAGCAGCAATACGTTTAGTAATCAGGCCCGACTCAATCGGCACATCTTCTTCCATGCCGAGACGGAGCATAAGATTCTGCATACGCTCGCCACCGAAGATGCGGAGTAAGTCGTCTTGTAAAGAAAGATAAAAACGCGAACTTCCGGGGTCTCCTTGACGACCAGCACGACCACGCAGCTGGTTATCAATACGACGCGATTCGTGACGCTCGGTACCAAGGATGTGCAAGCCGCCGACGGCGTTTACCTCTTGACGCTCGGCTTCAATCTCGTTCTTGATGACGGTCCGTAAGTCCTCAAGTTCACTCGGCGAAAGCATTTCCGAAGAGCGGTTCTGCCTGCGGAGGCGGTCGTCCAGAAGGAAGTCGGGGTTCCCGCCCAACAGAATATCGGTACCGCGACCGGCCATATTCGTTGACACAGTAACTGCGCCTTTACGGCCAGCTTGGGCAACGATGTGAGCTTCGCGCTCATGATTTTTAGCGTTTAGCACCTCGTGCTTCACGCCCATCTTCTTAAGGATGCCGGAGAGACGTTCGGATTTTTCGACGGAGATGGTGCCTACCAGGACGGGTTGACCCTTCTCGTTCAGCGCCTTGATTTCCTTGGCTGCGTTTCGGAACTTCTCGTCTTCCGTGCGATAGACCAGATCGGGATTTTCTACGCGGATCATGGGCCGATTCGTCGGCACCTGCATCACGTCCAAGTTGTAAATCTTCCCGAACTCGGCTGCCTCGGTGTCAGCAGTACCCGTCATCCCCGACAATTTCTTGTACATGCGGAAGAAGTTCTGAAAGGTGATTGACGCCAGGGTTTGAGTCTCGCGTTCAATCTTCACGCCTTCTTTGGCCTCAACGGCCTGATGGAGGCCATCGCTCCAGCGGCGGCCCGGCATAAGGCGGCCGGTGAACTCATCGACAATGATGACCTGACCCTCCTGGACGACATAGTCGCGGTCACGCTGATAAAGAATGTAAGCTCGGAGAGATTGCTGGACGTGATGATTCAGCTCGATGTTGGCGGCTTCGTAAAGGTTGCCGCTACTTAGTAACTTCTCGACCTTGATGACGCCCTCTTCGGTGAGCGCTACGGTTCGATGCTTTTCGTCTACGGTGAAGTCGCCGGTCGTGTACTTCTCGCCAGGCTCTTGGCCTTCAATAACCTCGCCGCGTTCGAGGTGAGGGATGATGCGGTTTACCCGGGCGTATTTGTCGGTTGATTCCTCACTGGGGCCGGCAATGATCAGGGGAGTGCGAGCTTCATCAATCAGGATGGAATCGACTTCATCGACAATGGCGAAGTTGTGTCCACGCTGGACGCAATCTTCCAGCCGGAACTTCATATTGTCGCGTAAGTAGTCGAAACCGAATTCGTTGTTAGTGCCGTAAGTGATATCGGAGGCGTAGGCTGAGCGGCGCTCCCTTTCATCAAGGTCGTGAACGATGTTGCCGACCGAGAGACCAAGGAACTTATGGATGCGGCCCATCCATTCCGAGTCTCTGCGCGCGAGGTAATCGTTAACAGTAACAACGTGAACACCATTGCCGGAGAGTGCATTTAAATAACTGGGCAGTGTGGCAACGAGCGTTTTGCCCTCGCCCGTCTTCATTTCGGCGATGCGGCCGCGGTGAAGAGTGATACCACCAATCAACTGCACGTCGAAGTGACGCATGTTGAGAACGCGACGGCCGGCTTCACGGCAAACTGCGAAAGCCTCGACTAAAACGTCATCGAGAGAAGCACCGTTAGCGATTTGTTGCTTAAAAGTCTGTGTCTTGGCGGCTAAATCGGCATCAGAAAGAGACTGCAGTTGCGGTTCTAGAGCGCTGATCGCCGCCACAATGGGGCGAATAGCTTTGGTTTCGCGCTCGTGCTTCGTGCCAAAGACCTTGGCGAGTAATCCGTCTACCATAGTTGGGGCTGAACTACTAGTTTAACTGGCGAGGAAAGGTACAAGCGATCATTGACTTGAGAGCGACTGCGAAGCCCAGCATGGAACATCTTCGGACAGACGCGGTGGTTGTTGGCGGCGGGCCTGCGGGTCTCGCGACTGCGCTTGCCCTACGTCGAAAAGGTTTGACCGTTGCCGTTTTGGACCGACAATCGCCGCCGATCGACAAATCTTGTGGCGAAGGTTTGCTGCCGGCGGGTGTCGGTGCGTTGCAACTGCTCGGTGTGCCGGTCGGAACTGATGTTTACCCGTTGCGAGGAATACGTTTTGAGGGGCACGGTCGGTCTGTCGAGGCCACCTTTGGAACTGGCCGTTTTGGCTTGGGGATTCGCAGGACTGAGTTCCATCGGCGTATAGCTGCAGCAGCCGAACATGCGGGCGTGCATCTTTTGTGGGCGACCAAGGACCCGTCGCTGACAGGCGACGGCGTGATTGCTGACGATATCACGATTGCCGCTGATTGGGTGATCGCGGCAGACGGACAACGCTCAGGTGTGCGGAAGACGGCCCGGCTGGAAGCGGGTACGGAACGCCACGTTCGCTACGGGTTTCGGCAGCACTTTGCTGTCCGGCCATGGACTGATTTCGTGGAAGTTTACTGGTCTGCCAACTGCCAGGTATATGTGACGCCTGTCAGACGCGATGAGGTCGGGGTAGCGGTCCTGACTCGTGATCCGGACATCCGTGTCGGTCAAGCGTTGGACTACTTCCCTGCCCTTCGTAAGCAATTGGCCGGTGGGCGACATACATCGTCGGAACGAGGCGGGTTGTCGGTCACGAGGCGACTTGTCGATGTCACGCGCGGGAATCTAGCCCTGGTCGGAGAGGCATCGGGATCTGTCGATGCCGTAACGGGCGATGGGCTCTCGCTCGCCTTTCAGCAGGCATTGGCGCTGGCCGATGCGATTGGCACGGGTGATTTGACCAGTTATGAGTGGCGACATCGACAGATCATGCGGGTGCCACGACGGATGTCAAGGTTGCTGTTGTTACTGGACGGACGGCAGTTTTTGCAGCAAGGGACGCTGCAACTGCTTTCGAGTCATCCAACTCTGTTTGAGAAACTGCTAAGGATGCATGTGGGCGGAGCTGCCGAGGAGCAACAGTTGGACTCGGCAGCAGTTACTCCTGTCGGAGTGTCTCGGCCGGGTCAAGCTTAATTAGTTGCAGCGCTGGCAGCAATCTGGCTATCGGGTACCGTAGAACCAGTAAGTCGCTTCGTAGGGAACGGGTGCTTCCTGTCGTTCGCTAGAACTGTCACAGGCTTTGGCTGGCGTTACTCCGCCCTTCGTATCTAGCCGTTGGATACTCTCGGCGCGGGTCATTGTGCCCTTGCCCTCGCGCGAACTTACATTTAACAACAGCCATGGAATCGAGCCCGCATTAGGCGACGGAACGCTCACAACCATCTTTCCTGTCACGCGGCTTCCATCATTCGCTTCCCAGGTTGGTCCTGCGAAATGTCGCCCAGCCAGTTCGCCGCTGTCACGATACAGCTTTGCGTCTGGACCCTTTAATTTCCAGCCGTATATACCGCCAAAGTTTTGGCAAATATAGATCTGGCTGCCTATTCCACTCAGGCGGAAGAGGAGCGGCTGGTCTTTGGGTGGCCGAAGCGCTTTGGGTGTGTCTGGAAGGCTTTGTGCAAGCAGCATGCTGCTGCTCAGTAACATGCACCTGAGAAAGCTTTTAAAAACCGACGCCATAGTAGGCATCTGATAGTCGCAACGAGACTCCAATTTCGTCCAGCGGCACGACGGCATCAAGCCCTTTGTACTCGGTCATAAGCCATGATTGCCTGTCAGTGCGGCGATAACATTCGACCTGGGGCGCCTCCTGAGAGACGGTCAAATAAATGTCGAGCGACTGCAACGAGCGATAACATTGGAACTTTTCACCGCGATCATAGTTCTTAGTCGAGTCAGACAGAACTTCGATGATTAATTTAGGGTTCAAGATGGTGTCGTCAGTATCTGGCGGTGTCTGAGGCGGACCACATACGACCATAATGTCCGAATAAGTATAAAGACGACCGGCGTTCGCGCGGAGACGCAAATCTGTCGAGAAAAGCTCACAGGGACCGCCTTGAAGTTGGGTTACAAGCCTGAACACTAGGTTGCGAGAAATCCTGACATGAGCCATGCTGGCCCCCGACATCGCATGCATTACTCCAGCACGATACTCGCTGCGAGAGGAAGCTTTGCGTTCGATCTCAAGGTACTCCTCTTCAGTGATCAGGGTCTGGGCAGCAGTAGACATGTTCGCTCTCGTCTGAACTTAGAATACCGCTCGAATGGACGGTGGAGGAAATGAGCGGCCCCCAACCGTAGATCGATCAGAACGAATACCGCAGACTTGCTTGAATCACTCGTGCCGGGAACGCACTCTGAAATTCACCGAATGTGGCCGGCGTATGGATATCTAAGCTGGGATTGTAGAAGTTAACGTGATTGAAGGCATTGAAGGCCTCGCCTCTGAACTGCAATCGGTGTCCTTCGAACGGCATCTTGAAACTTTTCATGATTGCAATATCGAAGTTAGTAAATCCAGGGAGTCGGACGATAGCTCTTGTGCCAGTCGTTCCGCCGGCTTGCTGGAAATAATTGTTCGAAGCCGAAGTGTTGGCGAACAGGCTAGGTAGGCCATTGTTGTCGATATAATGACCATACTTGTTGGGCGCACCTGGTAGAAGGTTAGTAACCGCGCTGACCTCATAGTTAGTGGGATAAACGCCACCGGCGCCTATCGTTGTGGGCAGACCTGAGTGGTAACGAGCGATACTCGAAACCTGCCAACCACCGATAACTGCATCTACATACTTGTTCGCGCCACTCGCAAACTTCCTACCCTGACCGAACGGGACCTCATAAGTTACATCGGCAGTGATGTTATGGCGCACATCGAAGTCAGAGGAGCCACGGAAGGCGCTCTGATTGAAAGCGTCCTGCAGAACAGCGCCATACGTACCTGCACCAGATTCTGCGCCGGATGAGTTATCAATCGAGTGTGACAACGTGTAATTGAAGTCGAACGCAACACCATTTGACAGGGGACGACGGATTGAAAGCGTCGCTGCGTGATAGTTTGAAAAGCCGGCGTTGGTCCAGGTCGGAAGGCCGGCAAACTGGAGTGGGTAAAAAGTATTACAGCCTGTCTTGCTGTAGCAAGAGTTTGTTCCCGGGATTCGCTGCCGATCTGAAAGATTCAGGTTGTCTTCGTCGCTAAGTCCGTTTGTGTTAACCCAACCGTAGTAATAATTCTGAGTCGCGCTTCCGGGGACATAAGCGTTCGCGAGACTCGGAAACATGTTTTCTATAAAGGGAACTGCTGCTACATTTCCATACTGTTGACCGGCCCCCAGGTAATCTGCGTGTAAGACCTGCACAGCTTGCGACCAGGTCGTTCCGGAAGTCGGATCTTTGAATTGCGTCAGAGGTTGATCAATATCCTGCTGCAATAACCCACGTCGATAAAGCCGTCCAGCATAACCCACCTCAATCGTCAATTTACCGGGAAGCTGCCGTGCGTAATCGGCATTCAGAATCATCGAGTAAGGAGCCTTCAGGTTTGAAACCACACCAACGCCTTCATTGAAGCCTCCGGTGATCGTGGCCGGCGTAAACGGAAATCCGCCAGAGGGCGCGGCAGGCAGCGCTGGCAGGTTATTAAGTCCGCTATAGCGGGCCGACGTCGTAAAGTTCGTATTGACAGGCTGGGTGACGGTACTGGCCAAACCAGGAGAACCGGACTGGTCAATGTTGTATGCCATGTCGCTTCCGTACTGGTCATAAACGAAAGCGAAACCGCCCCGGAATACGCTTCCTTTTCCCAGAACCCGGCTCCACCAGTGATCGTTACCGTCCGGCGCATAGGCAAAGGAAAACCGCGGAGCAAAATCTAAGTTCGAGCGATTATACCAACCAGGCTTGTTGTTAGCCGCGCCGCCCAAAGTATATGTAAGTGATGCATCGGGAATGGCCCAATTCGGAGTACCAGCCGCCATGGCCGCAACTCGTTCGGCAAAGTACTTTTGGAGCGGGACGGTAGTAACCACCTCTGTTCCATTTACTTCCCAAGGTACCGTCGGATTCTGGTAGCGGAGGCCAGCGGTAATCGTGAGGTCCCGACGTACTCGCCAAGAATCCTGCACGTAAGTTTCGTAGTCGTTCACCGCATATTCGCGGAAGGCGGGAGTGCCAAATGGGATGACAGAGCCGGTCTTAGTGAACTGGTATGTTCCCGAATAGCCGTTTATGAGACCTAGCAAATTGCCCAGGGCGTCCTCAGCGGCCGTGTGATCAGCTAGCTGAATGCCGGTGGTTCCTAGCTTTTGGTTGATATAGCTGGTTATAAATAGATCAGCATCGCCACCTAAACCACCCAAAGCGTCATGCTGAAATTGGTAAGTCGGATACGAGTTGGCGTAATTCGTATGAGAATTGCGAACGTATCTGAGATTAACTCCGGCCGTAATCGTGTGCTTTGACTTGGTCCACGTGAAATTATCAGCGACGTTGTAAGTCGGCATGATTTGAACTGATGGTCGGTAGCTAAAGTTTTGAACCGAGCTGATTCCCGTAAAGTTAAGTGAGGTGCCTGTCGCCCCGGAATCATTCAAACCAAGCCGAGTCAATCCAAATGTAACCGTATTGACCATATCGGGCCGTACAATCCAGGTGTAATTGACCGAAATACCCTTGCTGTTGTCTAGTAATAACTGAGCAGCCGCCTGGCCCGGAAGCTGAGCTCCAACCGTGTCTGTCTTCCCCGAATTGAGGGTTCCTCGGACGGACAGAGTATGCTTGCGGGCGCTATCGATGTTGACATCTAGTTTGGCAACATAAGCGGACTGATCAAGATCGAGCGGAGTGTTGAAACGCAATCCATTAAAATTGAGCCCTTGGTCGAGCGATAGTGCCGGATCGTTGCCAACCGGGAAGGCATTAAGATACTGCTTCATCGCCGCGCTGTAGCCAATGTGGAGCGGGTCCATTGCGACGATGTCTGAGGGCCCAAGTACTTGGGTCGTGCCGTCACTTAATGCAACAGTAAGGTTGCCGTCTCTTAGGGCTTGGCTCGGCACAGTCGCCGTTTCGGGCTGTGAACTTGCGTCAATGCGGCGTTCCCAGTTTCCGAACAAAAAGATACGATCCTTGATAATCGGTCCACCTAAGGAAACACCAAACTGATTTCGTACCAGCGGCGCCCGCGGAATGCCGGCTTGATTGTTGAAGAAGTCGTCCGCGGCAAGCAAAGTATTGCGATTGTATTCGTACAACGTTCCATGCACAGTGTTAGTGCCGCTTTTTGTAATTAGAGTGACTTGGCCGCCGGAAGAACGACCTTGATCTGCACCTTGCCCGGCGACAGTAACTCTGAACTCCTCAACGGAGTCTAGCGGGACCGGAATCGCCGCATTGAACCCTGGCGTATTGCTGGTTCCGTTGGTCGAAGTAGCCGATGCCGAGCCATTGTTCTGCGCATTGATTATGCCTGAATTCTGGTTATTATTGACATCTACGCCGTCCAGAGTAATGTTATTTTGATCGCGTCTGGCTCCAAGAACCTCACCTGTTTGTGTAACTCCAGGCTGAATGCTGAGCAGCTCGACAACGTTGCGCGTCTGAAGCGGAAGATCTTTGACTTGCTTCTCCTGGAATGCGTTCCCAACGGATGCATCAACGGTGTTAATAGCGGCTGCCGATTCCTGGACGTCGATGGTCGTCGCCACAGAACTCAGCTCAATGTGGCAGTCAAGAGTCGCCGGCGTGTTGACCTCTAACTTGACGTTGCGATTAACCGATACGGCAAACCCCGGTTTAGTCACAGTCACGCTGTAAGATCCGGGCGGTACCTGAGAGAACTGGTACTCACCAGCATTGGTGCTGATCGTACTCCGTTGAAAACCATTGGTTGGGTCTGATAATTCAACGGTCGCGGCTGGCACTGTTGCGCCCTGGGCGTCAGTCACTGTTCCCCGCAGAGAGCTTGCTGCTTGCCCGAACAGTGAGGG
This sequence comes from Bryobacteraceae bacterium, assembly GCA_965214005.1. GTDB lineage: Bacteria > Acidobacteriota > Terriglobia > Bryobacterales > Bryobacteraceae > Bog-105. The sequence continues at coordinate 2,979,720 of CBDCAQ010000014.1, read as the reverse complement.
CAAGGGTACAAACCCAGCAGTCAAACAAGAGGTCAAGACAAGCAGCCGTATAACAAAACGCATCAATAGATCTCCTTTGGCAGCCAGCCAAAAATAAAAGTCGGACTTGCACGCTTACGGGGCGGCTAGAACTCAACAGGGAGAAGCTAATTTTCAGACTACGAAGAGGTCGATAATTAGTGGGAAACTGGCGACGAAGCCGGCTGATCCCACATTCTGGAAAGTTGTTCCTTTTGCGTTGCTTTTAGTCGCGAGTCAACACCCTTCCAACCCTCAGCATCGAAGAAAGAAAGCGTATAGTCGCTCATCGCTCGTGATGTCGGTTTATCACCCATTTCACTCAAGGCGTTATTGAGCTCTATCAGGTGAGCTCGTGACAAAGCTAACTCGTGTTCATCGGGCTGGTAGATCGTTCCAAACGGATATTCAAGATAGGCCATTCGTGTTTCCTCTATATGAGCGCCAAACACGTGAGTAACTACTTTGCCTTCGGTAAACGTAACCATTCGTTGAACGCTGCGCTTGAACTCCCTAAAGTCAGCGACGTCGACGTACAAGCGACCTGGACATAGTGTGTCTCCAGTTATGAGCACTCCTGTTTGCCGGTCATAGTAGGCGATGCTCAAGTAATCGTGACCAGGAATAGGTATGACGTCGATGACTCGTCCACCAAGATCCACGCTGCCCATTGAATCAGGCCAATTCTGGATCTTGAAGAATTTCTGGCTAGCCTTCACATCAATTGGAATGACTGTCGTTTTGATCGAATTAGTCTTAAGAGTTTTAAGTTGCGCGTCCCCAGCAATGTGATCTTCGTGGGCATGGGTATGAGCAACGATCAACTCAATCGAGGTTTTGCCGCTTCGGTTCATCCAGTTCGTAAGTGTCCTGGACATCATGGGATTGATATTTACATCCCCTGATCCCGTATCGAACAAGATCGCCTTATCACTGCCGAATAGTAGGTACAAAAGTGGTTTCTCGTAGTTTACGCAGCCGGATTCCCGAATAATATAGAAATCGGGATTGTACTCGTGGATCTGCCATTCTGACATTTCCATGCACTTTGGACCGCCGGCATCCCAACTGTGTGGCGGAATGCCTGTCCGGACTCCGGCACCGTTTGGCTCTGATGACTGACAAGTGGCCAGGCCAGCGCCGATCAGACTAACCGCAAAAGTTCTGAGCAATATCATTCAGTGAGAAAAAACTCCTAAATGGCGGGGCAGGGCCAAGGAGAGCCGACAGGGGCTGGTGACTACGAGTGGAACGCTCAGCTTCCTCGCTGAGTGATAACTGATCCAAACTGATTTCTGTTTGGTGAAGGACTAAGTCTACACCGATTCGGTTAACCGAAGCAACTTAGACCATCGGTCGAGCAGGCGAAACAGCATCGCTAGTTACGCTTTCCCACGGAAGACAAGGATGATTTCAATCATGAGAATAATTACTACCATGAGCTCGAGGACAAAGGAACGTGCCTGGTGAAACTCATTGACCATTGAGTCGTATAGATCCTCGGCTGTAGTAAGTTTTTCGATAACCAAGCTGTGGTAATCAGTCACGCCGATTCGGGCTGCCGCCAAACGATACGCTCGGGCATAGAACATGTCGCTAAGGAATTTAATCGCGTTATCGGTTCGCTCTGCGAGCTCCCGATAGTCGAGTCGAATGGTATTTAGAGACTCCGCTTCGTTTGCCAGACGCCAGCGGCTTAGAAAACCGCGCTTCCGCTCGAGCTGCTTGTACACGTCCGCTAATACGCGAGTCAGTACCTCGTCGTAGTACCGGAACTCCAATAGCTGAGTATTGGCATATTCGAGCAGATCAAATGTAGGTAGCGCCGCATCTTGTTTGTCGTAAACGAAAGCCGCAACCCAGCCGACAACCAGCAAGTCAGAAGGATAGTACGACATGCTGGACTGCAGAACTTCCTGGCGTTCGCCTGTGGATAGGGGCATGGCCTCGCCGCGCACAATTTGGGCGATCTCTGAACCGCGCGTACGGACCATCTCTTCAGCCGTAAGCGTTCCTTCCGCGATTTGAATGGGATCCAAATGGACGATGTAATAGTCCTCTGAAATCCAGTTTTTGTAAGGTTTCTTCAGATAGGGCGCGAGACCAGCCACTCGATTTTCCAGAAGATCCTGCACTCGCTCTTCGAGTTCCGGAGACGAGATCCAGATATTCGCAGTCTCGATCAGATCCTGCCAGGTGCCTTGAAATGACCTCTGCAGCTCGATGCTGGCAACACCATATTCGAAGTAACGAATGCGACCAGTTAACATCTGGCCGTCCCTGGTGGTCGAGATGTCAAGCGTCTCAACGACAGGGGCGCGTTCGAAGCGGACGTAATCGGGAGCTGGATGCCGGAAAGCCGGTTCGCGTTTACCAGGATCGGTGCCCAGCAGCGTATGAAGTCCGGCTACGTCCATCTCTTCGGCGATGCTAAACAGCAGAAGAGCTCGGAGCGTTCCGGTCAGGATTGAGGGGTTCTCCATAGCGGAGACGTCTGGCAATGGGCTATTGACGTTCTCCGCTATGTTAGCGCGAATGCTCAAACCTTCTCTGGCACGACGTACGGCGGACGATATTTGCGCTTGAACATGGCGTTAGCCTCGTGATCGCCCACGCACTCAAACTTTTCGGAATCGAAGTTGATGGTGCGGCCCAATCGGTAAGATATGTTTCCCAAGTGTAAAAGGGTGGCCGATTTGGCGCCTTCCTCAATCGGCGCGTTCCGTTTTGCAGGGTCGTTGGCCCGAACGGCGTCGATGAAGTTAGCCCAGTTGTTTCCTTCTTCCTTGCGCGAAGGACCTGGCTGTCGTTCCTTACCGTCTTTACCGCCAAAGATGTACGACCAATACCTGTCGTACCACTCGATGCAGAGGTAACCTTTGCTTCCATAGAAGATGTTACCAACGCTTCCCGTGTCGTCTTTACGATGTATGTCGTCCTCGAAGTTAGTCGCCCAGTGTCGAACCTCGAAGGTCATCATCTTGCGCTTGCCGCCCTCGTCAAATTCGTAATTCACCGACAAGGTGTTCGGAGTCTCTTGGTCATCGTCGAACATGAAGTGCCCGCCGATGGCGCTGACTTTACTTGGGTAGCTGACCCCTAGACCCCAGCGAGCAACGTCCAGCTCATGGATCCCCTGGTTCCCAAAATCGCCGTTTCCGTAGTCCCAAAACCAATGCCACGTGTAGTGAAAGCGATTTTTTGTGAACTCGTGAAGCGGCGCCGGCCCAAGCCACTGGTCGTAATGAACGCCAGCCGGTATGGGCGTAACGGGAGTGCGACCGATGGTGTTGCGCCATTTGTAGCAGAGACCCCGGGCGTGATAGACATCGCCGATCAGGCCGTTGTTCATCTTGTCAATCGCTTCCCGGATGGCGATTCCAGAACGGCTGTTGGTTCCGTGCTGGACGATTTTGCCGTACTTGTGAGTTGCCGCCACAATCTGTCGCGATTCGAAAACGTCATGTGAGCAGGGCTTCTCGCAATAGACGTGCTTGCCCGCTTGCAGCGACCAAATGGTCTGCAACGTGTGGCTGTGATTCGGAGTCGCGATCGAAATTGCGTCTATCGACTTGTCTTCGAGCAGCTTGCGAAGCTCCCAATAGCCCACCGGCTTCTTGCCCGTCTTTTGAGCAGTGGACTCGATGCGGTCATTCAGGACGCTTTCGTCGATGTCACATATCGCTGCTATTTCGACATTCTTCATTTGGGCGTAATTCGCCAGATGCGTTTTGCCCTGACCACGCACGCCAACACACGCCACGCGCACAGTATCGTTTGCGCTCGCTAGCATGTGGCTCTTCATCTGAGTAGAAGCAAGGGCGCCAGATGCACCCATCAGGAAATATCGTCTGTTCAACATTCTCAACACCCTTAAGCCGCTGCGGTGGGCGGTCTCTCCAGTATGCCGCCTGGAGCGGTTTATCCAGTATATTGGCAGGCCGTTATATTGGTTGTTGGCAGGCAACCTGGTTGAAGGACCAGTGCATGTAGACGGACGAATGAGATTCTCTAATCAAACGAGGCACCTTTCCTAATAGCCTTGAGCGCATGACGCATTCACCCGGGACAGGTACCTTTCTCAGGCGCGCCGCCCCTGCGCTCTTCCGTGAGATCTCAAAGGAAATCAGACGTGAGTCGAGTCCGGCGCCGCACGTCCCTCGTCCAGAACTGTGGCCCGACCATGGACTGCATGCGGCGTGGCTAGGACACAGTACGGTGTTACTAAAGGTGTCGGGGCTTACTATCCTGACTGATCCCGTGTTTAGCAGTCGCGTCGGACTGAATTTGGGGCCTATGACTGTGGGGATTAAGCGGCTTGTTGATCCGGCTCTGGATTTGGAGTCCTTGCCTACGATTGACATTGTGCTTCTTTCGCATGCGCATATGGACCACTTCGATCTGCCGAGTCTACGAGGCTTGGAGGGGAAGAAGACGCACATAGTGACTGCACATCGGACGTCAGATTTGATCCGCCGACGTCGTTATGCGTCCGTACACGAGGTGCGCTGGGGTGAGAGCATTAGGGTAGGACCAGCGAAGCTGACGGCCTTCCGAGTCGAGCACTGGGGAGCACGCATTCGCAGCGATCGTTATCGCGGATACAACGGGTACTTAGTGGAAGTAGGTTCACATCGCATCGTGTTTGGCGGCGACACTGCATACACGGAGAATTTCCGCTCCGTCCGAAGCGCCAGGCGAGTCGATCTGGCGATCATGCCGATTGGGGCGTACGATCCCTGGATCCGTGTTCATTGCAATCCGGAACAAGCGATGGCCATGGCCAACGACGCGGGCGCGGACTTTTTGTTGCCTGTTCATCATCAAACATTTCAGTTGAGTCGCGAGCCTCGGCTTGAGCCGATTGAGCGGGCTGTGGCGGCGGCAGGATCAGCTCCTGAGCGAGTGTGCATTCATGAGATCGGCGCGGAGTGGCACCTCGAGACAAGTACAGCTACTGGTACTTAAGAACCTGCCACAAGTTGCTGTAGTCGTCCGTCCAGGGCCGTATGCGCGGCGGAACAACTATCTCAGTCTTCTCTCCCTTGAACAGCTTGCTGTTGAAGAAGCCGGGCCGCGAAGTTACCAAGACATAGCTAGCGTTGAATGTTTCTTTGTCATCATCGTCTTCGTTATCGATTTCCCAAACCTGTCTGCCCGATTCTTTAGCGGCTACAGCAACAAGTGGAGCAAGATCCAGGTACCGGTTCGAGACGTGGACAGCTAAGATTCCATTCGGCTTGAGCTGCTTCCAATAGAGAGCAAAGGCTTCGCGCGTCAATAAGTGAACGGGAATCGCGTCTCCCGAAAAAGCATCCACCACGATGATGTCGAACTGTTGGCTTGCTTCATGGCTCATCGAAAGCCGCGCGTCGCCAGTAACGATATCGTGTTGCGCAGGACAATCGGACAGAAAAGTAAATTGTGTTTGAGCCAGCTTCACGACCAGCGGGTTGATGTCGTAGAAGCGAATAAAGTCGCCCTGACGGCCGTAGGAAGCTAGTGTGCCAGCACCCAATCCAATGACGCCCATGCGGATCGGACCCTCCTGGGCCAGCGTACGCCAAGTCAGGCCGATGCCCGAATCTGTCCCGTAATAGGTGGTGGGCTCGCGCCGCAGAAACGGGTCAGTGAATTGGATGCCGTGGGTGATGGTGCCGTGGAAGAGCTCTCGAACATTTCGAAAGGCACTGTTGCGACGATCCTCGATGCGCAAAGTTCCATAGAAGTTACGGGCCAGCAGTCGTGCTCGGTGCATATCCCGCCAGGTCTGATATGAAGCGTAACCAGCAACGCCGAGTACGCCAATGATGGCCAGTGCGGGTCCAGCATGGCGGAGAAAAGCACTAGGCGGTTGCGGAAAGATTCGAGTGCGTTCTGGCCAAACAGTGAAAAGAACGAGGGCGGCAGTTGCGGTGAATGTGATCGGATACTCGAAGGTAGCGGGAAATATATGTGGTGCTAATAAAGCCACAAAGAGTCCGCCTAAAACACCTCCAGCCGAAAGGCAGAGATAGAAACGAGTTAGCCGATCGGGCGCAGGTCTTAGCCGAGCTAGTTCCCCATGACAGCTCATGCAACAAATGAACAATGCGCCCAGCATCAGGGGAATGATCAGGCTGATCTTCTCATTTCGCAGCGGGCCGGTGCCTGCAGTTAAACAGACCAGCGATGGGACTAGCAGGAGCAGAAAGAACGTCCGCCGATACCAGCGATCACTTTCAAAGCACAATATGAAGGTTAGTAAGTAGAGACCCAGCGGCAACACCCAAAGAAAAGGCATTGGCGCAATGTTCTGAGTCAGCATGTTGGTCACAGCAATCAGCAGTGCCGATGCGCAAGCCGAGAGCGACAGCCAAAGCACGTACTGGTGAGTGCTGGTTGCGGTGCGGATAGCTGGGGGTGAATAAGCCTCAGCGTTGGTGGAATTGCGTGACGCAACGGCTGAAGTGACGCACAAGATGACAAACAAGGCGTAGGCGCCGGACCAGAGCCAGGCTTGCTGGTGACCAGTCAGATAAGGCTCGACTATGACCGGGTAGGCGAACAGCGCAACGAGAGAGCCTGCGTTTGAGAGTGCAAAATATCTGTACGGAAGAGCTCCGCTAAATGCTCGCGCATACCAGGTCTGCAGCAACGGGCTGGTGGACGACAACAGCAAGTAAGGAACGCCGACCGAGGTTGCTAAGACAGCGAACACTCGCCAAGTTGGATCTTCCCCGCCCTGCAGTTGCCAACGAGCGTTCGGAAAAATGGGGAGCGCAAAGAGACTAAGGGTGAGAACGCCTGCGTGGATCGCGCGTTGCTGACGTCCGCTGAGTCTCTGAACCAAGTTATGCGCATGAAGATAGCCGAGCAGCAGTCCCGCTTGAAAGAAGAGCATGCAAGTGGTCCAAACAGCCGCGGAACCGCCGAACCAGGGCAGTATTAGTTTTGAGGCAAGCGGTTGGACCAAAAACAGGAGAGATGCGCTGGCCAGGATGGTGCTGCCGAAGAGGAGAGGCAGACGCTGCACGGCAGACGTTGACAGAGTGGAAGGCTTTGCAGGTACGCCGGTCAGCGAAGTAGACACTTTCCGAGATTCTACCGTTGGCGAGTTCTAGAGCCGCAGTGCCAGATAAGATATCTAACACGCCGCAGGCGCATTCGGCTCCAATAAGCTAGTATGGGTCCGCTTTGGCGAACGCATCAGCGATAGCTTTCTCCGCGAGTGGCCCCATGACCTCGTAACCCTGGGAGGTGGGATGTAGTCCGTCGTAAGTTAGCTGGTTTCTAAACATTTCTTTGTCGTCGACAGTAGCCGTGTAGTAATCCAGGAACACGAGGTGGTTTCTCACGCAGTACTCTTTTATCCACGCATTTAGAGCGACGATGGTCTCGGGTGGCCGACGGTCAGTTTGACGCCGGTAAGTGTCCGAAACCGGCGTGACTGAAGCGAGCACGACATGGATGCTGTTTGCTCGCGCCAGCTCGGCCATGGAAGCTAGATAGCCTTCGATCTCCGGCAGCGTCTCAGGCCCGGTATTTCCCGCAATATCGTTTGTGCCCGCATGGATCACGACCACTCTCGGCTTCAACGCAATAACGTCAGTTCGAAAACGCAGCAACATCTGCGGGGTTGTTTGCCCACTGATGCCGCGGTTCACGTATGGTTTTCCGGGAAAGAACGAGCCTCGTTCCCGACCCCACATATCAGTGATCGAATCGCCCATGAAAACCACGCGGTCAGCAGGCGAAGGCGTTGCCTGCAACTTTGTGTTCTCGTCTCGGTAGCGCGCTAGATTGGGCCAATCGTTCAACTGCTGACGCAACTTTTCTACTTCGGCGCGAGAAGCGTTCGCTTGCCGAGGCGGCGGTGGGGTCATAATGCGGCGCGGTACCGCCTGCGCCCAGAGCGTCGGCGAAACAGTCATAAGCCAGAATGCTGAAAGAGCGAATCTCATCCGCTCTCGATTATGATGCGGGACGGCGTTTAACATCAATGCTGAGTCGTTTGATTTTCTGATTCAACGTTGATAATGGGATCCGCAAGTTCTCGGCTGCGTCGGTTTGGCTGTAACTTACTGCCTCTAAAGCTTCAATAATCTTTCGCCGTTCGAAATCAGCCACGATCTCGAACAGAGAAGCATCGGATGCTACAGAACCACTACTGTCTCGCGTGATTCGCAGACCAGAAGCATGTTGCAGATGGTCGGGCAGGACGTGCGCAGGAACGAGATTCGAATTGGTCAACACAACGGAACGCTCGACTGCATTCTCCAGTTCGCGTACGTTCCCCGGCCAATTGTGTTCCATCAAGATCTGAAGCGCGTCCGGCTCAAAGCTTAACGTCGATTTCTGGTCGGATGTCAGGAACTTCTCGTTCTCTTTGCAGTAGCGAATGAAAAAGTGTTCAATCAACAGCGGTATGTCCTCCTTGCGTTCACGCAGCGCAGGGATCGGCAAATTGATCACGTTCAGGCGGTAGTAAAGGTCTTCGCGGAATTTGCCCTCGTCTACGAGCTTGCGAAGGTCGGCGTTGGTTGCAGCAATGATGCGTACATCGACGCGTGTGGTCTCATTCGAGCCCAGGGGCATGAACTCACGGTCCTGGAGAACGCGCAGCAGTTTGACCTGGATCTCGGGGCCGACTGTACCAATTTCGTCGAAGAAGATCGTGCCCCGGTTGGCGATTTCGAATAATCCCTTGCGGTTAGCAATCGCTCCCGTAAACGAGCCTTTGACGTGACCGAAGAGGATAGATTCCAGTAATTCGGTCGGTAGCGATCCGCTATTCACAGGAACAAAGGCTTGGTCAGCTCGGGCCGAGTGAGCGTGGATGCCTTTCGCGATCAGTTCTTTGCCGGTCCCTGTTTCGCCCGTGATCAGAATCGTTGCGCGGCTGGGAGCCACTTGCGCGACCTGGTCAAGTAGTCGTAGCATTCGTTCGCTTTTGCCAACAATATTGGGGAAGGCGTAACGCTGCTTGAGGGCGCGCTTAAGTTGAGTATTCTCGCGCTCGAGCCGACCCTTGGCGATCATTCGCTCAATTTCGATCAGCAGTTTCTGGTTGTCCCACGGCTTTGGAAAGTAGTCGTTAGCGCCAGACTTCAGTGCGCGCACAGCTACTTCAACGGAGCCATACGCGGTCAGCATGAAGACTGGAGTCTCCGTGTCGCGCTGCCGGATGTCGGCCAGAACTTCCATGCCAGATCGGTCGGGCATCATAAGATCGAGCAGCACCAGATCGTAATTTCCGGACTCGTAACGTTGCAGGCCCGTGGTGGCGTTTTCGGCCAAATCGACCGAATAATTCTCGCCCGTGAGCAACATCTCTAAGCTCTCGCGAATGTCAACCTCGTCGTCGATCACGAGGATACGGCGGCGCTCGGGAGGAGCCGAACTGACACGATCGACTGGGAGGTCAGTGCTGGTAAAGGGAACAGTAGCCACTTACGTCAGTATGACGGACGCGTGGCGTAATAGGAAAGCAACGAAAGCGATCCTATTTACGCAGTCACTGTTTCGGCATCTGCCGCGATGGGACGAGCAGTTCGATGGTTGGTCATCGGAAACTCGAGTCGGAACCGCGTACCGATCCCTGGCGTGCTTTCGACTTCGATGATGCCGTTATGCTCCTGAACAATGCCGTAGGTAATGGATAGCCCCAACCCAGTTCCCTTCTTCGATCCTTTGGTCGTGAAGAACGGATCGTAGATGCGAGCCAGATGTTCGGGCGAGATACCCTCGCCTGTATCCGCCACCTCGACGTGAGCAAATCCGGCTTCGGTCCAGGTCCTTAGGTTCAACGTGCCGCCATCTTGCATTGCATCGCGTGCGTTGAGGATAAGATTCAGGAAGACCTGCTGCAACTTGCCCGGGTTGCCTCTGATGACCGCGGGTGCATCCGAGAGATTGAGTCGGCTCGCGACTGAAGCTCGCTGTAGCTGATGATCGATTAGACTCACCGTTTCTTTAACGACTCGGTTCAGGTCGACTTCGACGAACTCAGTAGTTGAAGTGCGGGAGAAGTTCAGAAGCGAATTGACGATCTCGCTGGCACGGAAGGTCTGTTTTGCGATCTTCTCGAGGAGCTTGGACTTGTGATCATCGCCGTCTACTTGTTTGGCCAGCATCTGAGCGTAGGTCGAAATGACCGCCAAAGGCGTATTGACCTCGTGAGCGACTCCGGCAGCCAGCAATCCAATTGAGCTCAGCTTATCGGCCTGAACCAACCTGCGTTCGAGGTCATCGCGATCGGTGACATCGTCGAAGATGATGAGGCGACCAATCTGTTCGAGATCCTTCGAGATCAGGGGCGTGATGGCAATGTTGACGACTGAGTCCGCGATCTTGCTGCCGGAAACTGCCTTGCGAACGGGCGACAGCGTTGCCTTATATATGTTGTGGACGCCTTCGTGACCGCGAACCTCGTCGAACTTCTCGCAAAGCTCGATAGGAAGCAGTTCCTGGAGACGGCGACCGATCGCTTCATCCCGCTTGATGCCGGTCAGCGACTCAATCTGGCTGTTCCAACTCTCAACCGTGTCGTTCAAATCCGCTGCCAGGATTCCTACGTTGATCGACTCGACAATGTTCTCGCTGAATTCCTTGAGCCGTTCGTACTCGGTGACTTTGCGTTGTAGCGAACTATAAAGCCGCGAGTTTTCGATGGCGATAGCGACATAGTTTGAGAGGGTAATCAGAAGCTCGATATCGTCTTGCGACAGGAAGTCGCCTTCGGTGGTGCGGCTGATACCGATGAAAGCAACTCGACGGCCCCGGGACTTACAGGCAACGTAATAGGTGAAGTCGAGCTCCGCTAAGGTGTCTCGAACCGGGACCGGCAACTCTTGAGAAAGGATGTCGCGAAGGTGGCGAGGCCGCTCGAAAAACAAATAAGCCTTGTCATTCTCCTCGTCTAAGAAGCGCAAATCGAGCGAATGCGTGTTGGTCTTCAGCGCTCGACTGGGTCGCTGAATCAGCGAATGCAGATGGAACCTTTCGGACTGCTCGTCCACCAGGAAGAAGGCGATCTGGGGAATCGACAAGGTGCGCAGCAGACGATCTGCGACCGATCCGAGCATGGCGTTGAGATCAGTCTCAGAGCTCAGCTCTCGGGCAAACTCAATCAGAGTTAGTCGTGCATCGTAACGATCCCGGTAGAACACGCGACGGTCGAGCTGCTCCTGAATCCATCGGCGGATCGGCTGAAATACGAACGTCGCAAACGAGATCAGTACAACAAAGGCAGGCGGTGTAATCGTGCTGGTGTTGAATAAGAAGAACATCAGCCCATAAAACGTGCCAATCACGGCCAAGGTCGCCAGCGTGTAAACATACCCTTGCTGGAAAATAATGTCGACGTCCATCAGCCTGTATCGCGTGATTGCGTAGGCCCAGGTGATGGGGATGAGTGCCATGGATAGAACGCTCAGATTCATCACATGTGACGGAACTGCGCCCAAGCTATAGGGCAGGACGTAAATTAGCGCGAATGGCAGAAGACCGACGAGCGCACCGTTGCGCAGATACTTTAGCTGATGACGAACAATTGGATCGTCAGCATGAGCATAGTCGTAAGCAAGGGAGGCTGCCCCCGCAAGATAAATGAGCATGGAACCGGCAACCATCAACCGGTCCAGAAGCCAACGAACTTCGAGCAGTGGTGACGAAAAAGTCAGGACGCCTTCGGCCGACCCCGCCACGAGTCCAATCAGCGCCAGCGATGGTACATAGATCAAAAGCGATGTACCGGCGCGCCGAAGAAACCTGGGAGCCTCGTGAAAGGTACAGCAGAAATGAAGGAAGACGGCTGGCGCCAGGGACTGCGCGACAACGTTGCCCCAGTACATGAACTGATCGAAGGTGTTCAGCTTGCCCGAGTAATGAAACGAGGCTGCAATGAACGAGATTAGGCAGAGCAGGAAGAAGTGCAGAGACTGCGGCGCGCTGGTCCGGCGGAAATAGACGAAAAGGCCGATGGCCAGATAAGCTATCCCAACCCCGTACTGATAGAAGATGGCCGAGTCGCGCGGGGCTGCTCTGAGAAAGATCCTATCTTTGGTGAACTCGATGCCATTTCGCCGAAGCGTATAATGGGCTGGCAATAGTGGCAGCAGTCCTAAGGCCTGCGGGACATCGAGTGCACTATGAATCGGGTAAGAACCGATCTGCACTACTTCATCGCCCACGCGGATCTGTGCAATTGCGCCAGGGCCGCCCGACTCCAAATAGGCGGCAACGACACGACTCCGGCCATTGCTCGCCCGATCGACCCAGGTCACGCCATCGTCATGTAACGGATACGAGCGCAGGCGTTCGAAGCTATAGACAGCAGCGATGACGGCCGCTACGGTAAGCAGCAGCAGTAGAGTCGCCGTCCATTGGCCTCTCGATTCACGCACTGGATATTAGGCCGACAGTCCGGAATGGTGAACTCCGAATGCCTGAACCGTTTAAACCTCCGTTCGATCCTTTAAAGTCAAGCCGCATGCGCGACTATCTAGCCTAGCTGTGCACGCCAACTACCAATCGTGCCACAACGCAGAACTGTTTTAAACACTATGATATAGACCTACCCAGCAGTTCATGAACACCGCAGAATTCGATGAATGGGAGGAGTCCCTACTGTTTCCAGAAGTGTTGGCCGGCGGACTTCGGCCTAAATCTCTCGATTATTTGTTCGTCGTGAAACCTGGGCCTGCCCTCATCCGTCACGAGACGTTGACGTAAGGGGTAAAACAACCATAGACTTAGGTTGTAGCCCTCCGCGAGCATTATTAAGGTGGTTTCCCGTATGAAGTTATCGTGTGCCGTCCGATCTTACCTTCTGGCCGGCGTTTCGGTGGCATCAATTGCCATGTCGCCGTTGTCAGCTAGTCCTTCCCCGGATAAGAATCAGGCGGATCAGAAACAGCAGAGCTCGAGCAGCGATTCCGATACTCCCACTGTGTCTAAAGGCCTGACCAAACGGCAACTAAATCGCAAGCAAAAAGAGCTTGAGAAGGAACTAGCCGGTCCGTGGAAGAAGTGGATGAACGAGGACGTTCTCTACATCATTACTGACGAGGAAAAACAGGCCTTTAAGAGACTCAAGACGGACGAAGAACGTCAGAGTTTCGTTGAGCAGTTCTGGCTTCGTCGCGACCCCACTCCTGACACCGAAGAAAACGAGTACAAAGAGGAACACTACCGCCGGATCGCCTACGCTAACGATCACTATGCATCGGGCATTCCGGGCTGGAAGACTGATCGCGGCATGATCTACATCAAATACGGTCCGCCGGACGAGATTGAGTCGCATCCGTCGGGCGGTTCATACGAGCGTCCTTATGAAGAGGGCGGCGGCGAAACATCAACCTATCCTTTCGAACAATGGCGCTATCGCTACATCGAAGGCATCAACAGCAACGTGATCATCGAATTTGTGGATACGACCATGAGCGGCGAATACCACATGACGATGGATCCTTCGGAAAAGGATGCCCTCCTTTATGTTCCTGGCGCAGGTCTGACCATGTCCGAGCAGATGGGCATGAGCAATAAGACTCAGCGATTCAACCGAACGGACGGTACTCACCTCGGAACAGGAACGCAACCGCTGCCCGAAAGCATGAACGAGTTTACTCGTCTTGAGCAATTCGCCAAGTTGCAGAAAGCTCCGGTGGTGAAGTTCAAAGATCTCGAAGCGGCTGTCAATTCCACGATTCGATATAACACTCTTCCGATGCAGGTCAGGGCGGATTACGTTCGTATCACCGACTCCACCGTTTTGACAAACCTGACTGTGCAGTTCAAGAACAACGATCTGCAGTATCAGACCAAAGACAAAATTGCTAAGGCAACCGTTAATATGTATGGGCGCATCACGACGCTCACCCGCCGATCTGTGAACTGGTTTGAAGATACGGTAAGCATGGAAGTGCCGGCCGAGTACCTGCAACAGACCATGAGCGGCTCGCGTGTTTGGGGCAAAGCCATTCCACTTGCGCCCGGAACGTACCGCTTGAACATCGTCGCCAAGGACACGGTTGGCAACACAATGAACAACTTTGAAATGTCGCTTATCGTTCCTCACTATGAGGAGGATCAACTTGGATCGAGCAGCCTAATCCTCGCCGACAGCATTGAACGCGTTCCGACCAAAAGCATCGGTGCAGGCCAGTTTGTGATCCGCAGCTCGAAGGTACGTCCTCGCATGAACGACGTGTTCAAGAAGGACGAAACCATTGGTATATACCAGGAATTCTATAATCTGGGCGGCGACGAGAAAACACACAAGCCGTCCGGGACGATTCAATACGACATCGTGAACAACGCCAGCAAACAGACGGTTGTTAGCACGACGGAAGACTTCAGTACGATTCCAAACGCCTCGGCGTTTCTGGTTACTGTTGAGAAGAAGCTTCCGTTAGGCAAGCTGAACTTGGCGCCTGGTGAATACACTTTGAAGATGAAGGTAACAGACACTTTGAAAAACCAGGTGCTGACTCCATCCACGAAATTTACGGTAACATCATAAGAGCAGACCCTTTATCTTTTTTTGCGACGTTTGGTGTGTGGCTGTGACTCATTAGAAAGGTGACGGTGAAGTCAGTTTTCAGGCCTCTTAAGTTCGCTGCGGTGATGATCGCCGGCTTCGTCGCCTGGACTTCGTCCTCACCAGCTGCTGATCTGCTAAGCGCTGCTACCGGGAGTATTCTGGGTTCTGTCGAAGGATCAAGCGGAGTGCCCCAAATGGGGGCACAAGTCGAGTTACTCGACAAGTTTGATCGCCTGCTGCAAAGCGTGTTAACGAGTCCGGAAGGCCGATTCGGATTTGCTCATCTGCCAGTAGATCGATATTCCATTCGCGTTTTACAAACCAGCTACCTGCCTGCGTCCAGAGATCGTATTGACGTGAAGGCGGGCATTGACAGCATGTTGACCATTCATATGGCCACGCTGCTGAGCAGTATCGAAGTCCGCTATCTGGTTCCAACGGTCGCTATGAGCAACGATTGGAAATGGGTGCTGCGAACTTCAGGCGCTACTCGGCCGATAACTCGTCTGGTTGCTTCTGATGGTGGCAAGACCGAGCGGAAGTCAAAAGTGTTCTCGAGCACACATGCTCAGATTGCACTCACGGGCGGCGATACGGGCACGATTGATGAATCAGACTCGCTTGTGCCTGACCCGGGTGCCAGTTTTGTGGTGTCTACCAATGTCTACGGTAAGAACCAGGTACAGCTGAGTGGCACAGTAGGACAGGGAGTTGGCCCTGCACCATCCAACTTTTCGTTCGTAGGTATCTATGCGCGACAGTCTGACGACTCGATAAGCAACGTCCCGGAAGTCAAGTTCGCTGTAAAGCAGATACAGATCAGGCAGGCGAATGGCTCAGGCGAAATGGCCGGAGCTGGCTCATTATCGGTTCGTGACGTGACCATGAGTTCCTATCAGGTGCTCCGCCTTCCTGGCCTTAACACCGAAGTTGAATATGGCGGCTCGGCTGAATCAGCCGCATACCTCGGCTATTCCACTCGTGTCAGCCCGTTTGCAAGGGCGACTGTGGCTCCCACGAAGAACACGCAACTAGTAATGAGCTACAGCGGCGGTCGCCCGCCCGATGAGTTGATTGCGCATCAAGGCCGAGATGAGACCGCGCTGGGTGAAAATGCCGGCATCGCACCTCGACCGCAACTCTCGTACCGCGACGGGCGCTTGCAGCTGCAAAGAACGTTGAGCTACGAGGCCGGTTATAAGGTGAAAGAGCATGGACGCACCTATTCGGCGAGCGCCTTTCGTGAGACTGTCTCGAACGGGCGGCTGAATGTCGCCGGTAACACTTCGGAGCTGAATCAAGACGATCTGTTGTCGGACGGCATTTCCAAGACCGCAGCCCTTAACATCGGAAGCTATAGAAGACACGGATACCTGGTGTCTGCGGACCAGCGGATTGGTAGTTCAGTTGGCGTGGCTGTTGCATATGCCAATCTGACTGGATTCGCGCTGAATGGCAATGGGATTCCTGATGCCGATGGGCTTGGTTTCCTTCATCAAAAGGGTGTCGACCTAGCCGCGGTCAATTTCCATGCGCATGCGCCAAAAGCTGGGACCCGGATCGATGCCGGTTATGGCTGGGCCGATCGCCGGGTCATCATTCCCTCGCATGCTTACACGACGCAGAACATCGACGCTGGACCGGGTTTCAACGCGGTTTTGCACCAACCGTTGCCGACGATAACTGGTTGGACAGGTCATTTCGAAATCGTCGTCGACGCTAAGAACCTGCTCGCCGAGGGCTACCTTCCGGTGAACCAGGGCAAGGGTGACAAGCTTCTTGTCGTTCAGAGTCCTCGTGCATTGCGCGGCGGCGTAAACTTCATTTTCTAGAAGACGGGTAAGCTGACGTGTGACCCGGGGCGATTCTACTCGTCGTCGGCGTGCGCAGGTGTCTTACCCGCGGCTACGATCTTCGTCGTTTCCGTCGATGGAAGGAAATCGTACCCAGCCGCCTCCATGTGAAAAGATCCGCATCCCTGAGTGTGGGAGGTCAGTTCCTCGCCATAGTCCAGCATTTCCGCTAACGGTATGAGAGCGTGAATGCTTTGGGTGCCGCCATCAAGGTCAGTACCGCAGATTCGTCCACGACGGCCGCTCACGTCGCTCATCAGATCGCCTGCGAATTCGACAGGAGCCACGACATCCACCTTCATGATGGGCTCGAGTAGTGCCGGCCGAGCATTCTCCATCGCGGTTCGAAATGCTTTTCGACCCGCTAACTTGAAGGCCAGTTCGGACGAGTCGACATCGTGATACGAACCGTCGGTCAACGTCACACGGAAGTCAACAACTGGAAAGCCTGCGAGTATGCCGGTATGCGCGGCGTCCGAGATTCCTTTTTCAACGGCCGGGATGAACTGCTTCGGAATTGCGCCTCCAAAGATGCGATTAATAAACTCGAAGCCAGTGCCTCGCGCCGCCGGTTCGATCGTGATGTGGCAATCTCCGAATTGGCCGTGACCTCCACTCTGCTTTTTATGACGGCCTTGCGCGGTGGCTGAGCCGCGAACGGTTTCGAGGTACGGGATCTTGGGCGAGTGGAGTTCAATCTCTACGTTGTGACGGCGCTTGAGACGGCTGACAACGACCTCGAGATGAGCCATGCCGTTGCCCGCTAACCGATATTCGTTTGTCCGATCGTCACGGTAAAAACGGAGCGCAGAGTCCTCTTCAAGGAGCTTCGACAGTGCCGCACCGAGCCGATTCTCGTCAGATTGTGTTTTGGCGGTTACTGCGTAGAAGACCGAAGGCTCTGGCGGGTGAAACGCTGGGAACGGCTGCGCATTTACGGTGACCGCGAGAGTATCACCGGTAGCAGTTTCTCGAAGCTTGCTTACGACGCCGATGTCGCCTGCGCGAATTTCGGATACCGGTTGCAGTGCTCGACCAAAAGGCACGGATAGATGAGCAAAGCGCTCGGTTGCTGCAGAGCGTACGTTGACGAGATGGGAGTCTTCTTTAACAACTCCACTCATGACCTTGAAGTAAGTGACGCGGCCAGCCGCGGAGTCAACGGCCGTCTTGAACACAAACACAGAGTGTGTGTCAGCCGGGCGCGAGGGCGCGGGCAGGATTTCTGCGATGAAGTCCGCTAGTAAGTCGGTGCCGATGTTACGGCAAGCAGACGCGCAGAGAATGGGGAAGATACGGCGTTCGCGAACCTCTTCGGACAGTCCAGAGATGATGTGCTCGACACCGATGGTTCCTTTGGAGAAGAACTCCTCCATCAACTCGTCTTTGCCTTCGGCCACCGCTTCGACTAAGTTCTCGTGAGCCAACATAGCTTCTTCGTTGATGCTGCCTGGAATGTCGGCCATATGGATTAGGTCGGCGACGGCTCTGAAGTTTTTGTCATTGCCTACGGGTAATTGCAATGGGACCGCCGTTCGGCCAAACGCACTCTGTAGCGATGCGACAACCGCTGAGAAGGACGCCCCGTCACGGTCGAGTTTGTTGATGACGAAGGCAACGGGAAGATCGAGTTCCCGGGCAAAATTCCACAATTTCCGTGTAGAGACGCCAATGCCTGAAACGGCATCGATCATGATCAATGCGGCGTCTGCTGCAGCAAGCGCGGCACGGGTGTCGTGAAGGAACGGGTTTGAACCGGGTGTATCGATCAGGTTGATCTTCTTGCCTTTCCAAACACACCAAGCGATCGAAGTGGAAATGCTCATTTTGCGAGCAATCTCTTCCTCATCCTGATCTGTGATGGTGGCGCCTTCGTCCACTTTGAGCAAGCGGGAGGTAGCACCGGTTACGTGAAGAAGTGCAGCGGCTAGCGACGTTTTGCCGCAGTGACTATGACCCAGAAGAGCAACGTTCCGGATGTCCGAAGTTGAGAAGACTCGCATACCCGCCTCTCTCTCTGATGGTTGCCGAGTGTATCAGATCGGTGTCGAAGTTGTTCAAGTTGAGCGGCGCTGATTGCTTGATGATGAGCAGGCGCAGCCGCTCATTGGCTCCGTCGGTCGAATCTTCTATTTATGGCATTGAAAGTGCTAAGTAGAAACTCCGAAACACTTACTCGATAAAGGAGCAGCAAATGATTAGTCAATCAACTAAGTTCGTCGTAACGATAGTTACTTTCGCGGTCTCGTTTGTTGGATTCGCGGCGCCCCGCGACCAAAACCCTGGCACAAGCAACGCATCCAGTGAAAAGGTTGTTCTGAAAGAAGGGAGCGATGTAAAGCTTAAGTTCGCCCAGGAACTAAGTTCAAAGACGGCATCCGAGGGTGACGCCGTCAACTTTGTACTTGCCGAAGATCTGATGGTTGGGAACGTAATCGTGGCCAGAGCTGGCGCTAAGGCTGTGGGCACAGTAACGAATGCCAGGAAAGCCGGGATGATGGGCAAGGGTGGCGAACTGAATGTTCGATTGGAACATATGAAGGTTGGCGACACGAAAGTTCGTCTTCGGGGCAGCAAAGGGAAAGAGGGCGACAGCAAAACAGGTACCGCAGTAGCTCTTACAGTTCTTTTTGGACCAATCGGGCTGATCAAGCACGGGAAAGAAATCGTCGTCAAAGAAGGTGCACCACTGGCCGCATACGTCGATGACGATGTCTCGCTTGTTCCGCTTGGCGCTGAAAAAGCGGGCGCGTAAGCTGTCGATCTACGGAGCTGTGGGAGCTGCTTTAGGATAATCCTGCCAGAGATACTCGAGGGCCTCGGGCAGGGTTTGAAGCTTGACGGCGCGGTCAGTGTGTCCAGCGTTCTGCGCAAAAATAAACTGATAGTGATAGCCCTTTGCGGCTAGCACCTTGGCCATATTCTCGTTAGCGAGAACCCAGTCATGCATGTTATCGTGCATAGAGTTTGGATTGAGCAGATCTCTGTCTCCGACTTCCATCCAGAGTCGTATGGGTTTAGTCGGGCTATTGGGAATGAGGTGTTCGTGGAACTCCCACGCGCCGTGTGGAGACTGCGGATTCGACGGCCATTGCTGGTTCACATAAGTGCCTGAGTAAGTGAGGACGCGGTGATACAGCTCTGGGTGATACCACGCCATGATCAGCGCGCATGAGCCGCCAGAACTGCCACCCATAGTCGCGCGGCCGTCCGGATCTTTAGTCACTTTAACGTTGGTTTCCTTCTCGACACGCGGCAGAACTTCTGTCTCGACGAACTCCGCGTAACGACCTGACATGGTGTCGTATTCAAGGCCGCGCTCGCTGCCCTGGGCATCTCCGCTGCCATTGCCAATGGAGATGGCGATCATCACCGGGACGCGGTTTTGAGCAATCAAGTTGTTCAACACAGTGAACAGGGCCGGGTCAGGTCCATCCGCTCCTACGATGAATGGCGCAGTTGTGCCGGGGACATATTGCTTGGGTACGAAAACGGATACGTGACGCGTGTACGGGGCAGGATGGCTGGTGGTGACGATCATCTTGGCAGCGTCGGTGGGATCGGCCGTGCCATGAGTGTTAGCCTCGCGCGCAATGCCCGGATAGAGCTTGCTGTCAGCCGATTCCATGTTGAAGGTGAAGACAGCGCCTTGCGGGATGTTTTCTTGAACGACTGATTCTGGTGCAGGATTGTGCGTGGGACCAAGGACAAAGTTTCCGTCGGCATTGGCCGGAGCGTTGGTGCCATCAGGTAAGTCTTTCGCGTCCACATACCCGGGCGTTTTGGGATCGCGTGCGGGCGGAGTCGGGCGCGCTGGACGGGGAGCAGAAGCAGGGGTTTGAGCGCTTGCAGGAGAGATGTGAAGTACCAGGGAAGTTAGTATTACGGCGCTTAGAAGACGGGACATGGGTTGGTGATTTAGCAGCTAATTAATGGAGCGCTCGAAAGTCTATCACGGGCTCATTGGTTCCGGGTGAAGTTCACGCCACGGTTGTTCCCGGAGCCGTCTCGCCCGAATCTATGCTAGGCGGCCTTTGTCGTGGGCTTTTCGAAGAAGATGTCGGTGAGTTCGGGATGAGCTTCGCATTCGCGGGCGGTTTCGACGAGGGCTTGGCTGATGACCTGTTTGAGAAAGCTGAAAGAGAACTTGGCGT
This sequence comes from Bryobacteraceae bacterium, assembly GCA_965214005.1. Lineage (GTDB taxonomy): Bacteria > Acidobacteriota > Terriglobia > Bryobacterales > Bryobacteraceae > Bog-105. Next base: position 2,959,171 of record CBDCAQ010000014.1, on the reverse strand, counting down.
GGCCGGGGAGTGGAGCTTCGACCGAGCCGCGGATGTCTGTATCGAGTTCGAGGTTCTCAGAACGGGCGGTAAGGTTGCGGATACGGGCTTGATGAAGCTCGTCTTTACGGGTCTCGGCGGCGGTTTTGGCTTTTTGCGATTCGAACCCAATTTCGGAGCGGCGACGTTCGGCTCGGAGGCGGAGCAGGTCGGTTAAGCACTTGTGAAATGCTCGCTGATGAGTGGTTTGGTAGCGGAGATAGAGGGCCAGGCGCTTGTCATCGGGAATGCCTTCGGCGTCGAAGCAGGAGGTCTGAAGGCGGAGAGCGCGGTCGGTGAGCCAGGAGTGCTCGGCCAGATGTTGGACTATGAGTAATTCGGTGGGCGTGGAGGGCTGATGCTCGGTGGTCAACGAGTCTTGGAGCTGGGCGAAGTCGGCGGCGGACTCGGACTCGAGGAGGACAAAGGAGCCGGTTAGGCCGGTACGCAGGTTATTACGAGACGAAGCCAATTTGCCTTCCTCGGTCCTGGGACCTGTGGAGAGTAGGGCGCTCTCCTGGTTGGCGGCAATTTGTGCGGGTGAGGACATGAGTAACTCCTGAAATTGATTTAGAAAAGCAAAAAGCCGCACGGGAATGGCACCCGGACGGCTTTCGAGAGGAGTATACAACGGCCCAAAAAGCGAATTCCGCTAAGTCGATGAAACTACAGGCGAAGATTGTTGTGACTGGGGTCGCGCTAGGGCTTACCGTTCGCAAAAGCAGGCACACTCGGGGTCAGCTTGCGCGAAAGAAACTCGCGCATAACATTGGCGACTGCGCTGCTTCCTGTAATGATTAAACCATTTCGAAAGGTCAGACTAGCTTGGCGGTCCTGGGAAGTTCGATAGACATTCGAGAGACCCGCTGCCGCGAAGGTGCCCAGCACATGAGAATAGTTTGGCTGCAGCTGCCCGTTGTCTCCCCTCGCGACCACAGTGGATGTCAGGGCGTGGAGTAGTCTCGAACGCACGGTGCCGGACCCTTGGTAGAAGTATCGAGGGTCTTGATGGAAAAGGGCGGGGAAAATTGCGCTGCCGAGCATACGGCCCGCTACTGTGTCGGCATAGGATGCGCCGTACCGTTTTACGTAGCCTTGGGCTTCTTGACCATATCCTGGAAACGTTTTGTGTTGCTGCTCGGCTCCGGCAACGGCCCCGACTAGAATGAACGTGACCGGATCGATGGCCGTTCGTAGTGCCAGCTTGAACTTGATTTTCGCCGTAATGGGTGCTGCGTCCCAGATGTAGCTGGTGTAGTAATTAGGTAAAAGGCCAAAGATGCGTTGCTGCTCCTGCTCATGCACCTGCTCGAGCGCAATATCGTTTACACTTGCGTTGACGTAAACGGTCGTATTCTTAGTCGGGATGCGCACAACTTCAATCGGTAAATCCTGCTTTTCGCCTGCACTGAGCACAATTGCTGCCGAAAGGACAGGCTCAACTCCGGCCAGTTCAACCTTGACCTGGTAAGAGCCTGGAGGCAATCCGGCCAGCGTGAATAAGCCGCTGTCGTCGGAAATAGCCGCGCGGGGTGCGAGCTCGCCGGGCGCGATCAGCGTGACTCGCACTCCAGGCACGGCGGCTCCGCTAAGGTCATGAACGGCTCCTGTCACGGTAGCGAGGGATTGCGGTGGAAGGGCCTGGGCTTCGAGTTCAGCTGATACGGATGCTGTAACTATGATGAGCAACGTTCTGATCAGCAGTACTCTAACTCGATTGATGATACTGAAACACGTTCCTGGCATCACAAGACCAAGTAAGAACGAAGGAGAACCGCATCCGGTTGCACGGCCAACCAGTAGGGGGTGTCCGGCTGCACAGACGCCGAATCAGGGACGCAACTCATGCCTTATTGTAGGCAGGTAGAGTCCAGACCCAAGTAGAAGGCTTGCGCGCCCGAGCGCTAAATTCGCGGATAATGAGAACGGAAGCAACCGAGATGGCAACCATGCCGAATGCGCCACTAATCGCGACTGAAGAGTATATTGCCCGCTTCGTAGAGGGCGATGAACAGCCGATGTGCGAGTTCGTGATAGGCGTGCTGTTCCAGAAGTCGATGGGCACCAAAAGCCCAGTCAGGTTCAGGCGAGTATTACGAAGCTCATCGGCACCTCATATGATGAGACCCTCAACCCGTTACCAGAGCTGACGGCTCGGCTTTGTGACACACAATTCTATGTTCCAGATATTGCTATCGAGGATCTCGCCAACCCTATCGAAGGCCACTATCCAGGTCCAGATAATTGTTCGTACCGTTGGACGTCCCAAAACACTTTCGGCATAAATCGTTCTTATCCCTTGCATAAGAATTTAGACAAGCAATGGCACGGTCCCACCTGTTAGCCTTGGAGTTTTACTTTCACTCGGAGACGAACAGGACACATGCGATATGCGGTCCGTTTTCTTGCCTTGGCCTTTGCGGCCTGGCAATCATGCAGCCCTATTTTGGCTCAGACGGCGCAAGCATCTACGAGCGTCGACGCCAAATTAGCTGCGCTTGACGCGGCGACTAAATCGGCTCAATCAGCTGGCGACAATGCATGGATGTTAACCTGCGCGGCCCTTGTGTTAATGATGACTGGGCCAGGGTTGGCTTTGTTCTACGGAGGCTTAGTCCGGCGCAAGAACGTTCTGAGCACGATGATGCACAGCTTTGCGCTTATGGCCGTCATTTCCGTCTTGTGGGCAGTTTACGGCTACAGTCTCGCGTTCAGTGAAGGCTCTTCATTCATCGGCGGCTTCTCGTACCTATTTTTAAACGGCGTGGGAACAGCGCCTAATTCGGACTATGGGGCGACCATTCCGCATGCGACTTATATGATCTATCAGCTAATGTTCGCCGTCATCACACCTGCTCTGATTTCGGGTGCGTTCGCGGAGCGGATCAAGTTTAGCTCGATGCTGCTCTTCACGGTTCTATGGTTTACATTCGTGTACGCGCCGATGGCCCACATGGTTTGGGGGAAGGGCGGATTTCTAAATGCGTCGCTTGGAGGACGTTTCCCTTGCTTCGATTTTGCTGGCGGCACGGTGGTTCACATCACTTCCGGCGTTAGTGCCCTGGTATGCGCTCTTTATTTAGGTAAGCGGCTTGGGTATCCGAAAGAGCCTATCAAGCCGCATAGCCTAGTACTGAGCGTTATTGGCGCTTGTCTTTTATGGGTAGGCTGGTTCGGGTTCAACGCGGGCAGCGCGGTGAATGCATCCGGGCTCGCAACCAGCGCGTTCATAGCGACTCACTTTGGTGCAGCGGCTGCAACGCTCGGTTGGATGCTGGCTGAGTGGTTCCGCCATGGTAAACCGAGCATGCTCGGGGGCATCTCCGGCGCGGTTGCAGGATTGGTCGCAATTACTCCGGCATCAGGCTTTGTCAAGCCGTTTCCTGCTCTTCTGATCGGCTTTCTCGCCGGGATATTCTGCTTCTTCATGGTTACAACGATTAAGAACAAGTTTGGCTATGACGACACTTTGGATGCATTCGGCGTTCATGGTGCGGGCGGTACGTTGGGCGCTCTGCTGACCGGCATCTTTGCTACGAACGCTATCAACGATGGATTCAAAGATGCTGCGGGCAAGACGCTTGCTCTCGGGTGGGTGGACGGGCATCCGGGACAGCTTGTAAATCAGGCAATCGGCGTTATCATCGCTATCGTTTTGGCTCTTGTGGGGACTTCGATCATTCTAAGAATCGTCAATGCGACCTTAGGTGTACGCGCAACGAGTGAGGAAGAGTTGGACGGGCTCGATCTCAGCATGCATGGAGAGGAAGGCTATACGCTGGAGACGTAAGGTTCTCCAGAACACTTGCGGCAGCGAACATAGGCCATGAAAAAAATCGAAGCCATTATCCAACCTCACAAGCTGGACGAAGTGAAGGAAGCGTTAAAGGACATCAGCGTGGACGGCATGACCATCAGTGAGGTCCGCGGGCACGGTCGGCAGAAGGGTCATCGCGAGGTATATCGGGGTATGGAGTACGAGGTTGACCTTCTACCGAAGATCAAGGTCGAGTTGGTGGTTCCCGATGCTCGGCTGGACGAAGTAACTCAGCTGATCGCAACATCGGCACGGACCGGCAAGATCGGCGATGGCAAGATCTTCGTCTTTGATGTCATGGAAGCAATCCGAATCAGGAACGGCGATACTGGCGAATCCGCGTTGTAGAGAGTAAGAAGGTAGACTCCAAGTGGCCAGTCTCACCGTAGGTATCCCGTCGGGGCTATCAGCTGCACGAAACTACCGAGAGCAGTTTGCTGAGCGGACCAACCAGGTCGATAAGATCGTCATCGCTGCCGTTGAGGACGCCTTTGACCTCACGTCCTCGGGGCCGGTTGCCGTGGCTGCCGTCGGCGGATACGGGCGTTCCGAACTTTTCCCCTTTTCAGATATTGACCTGTTGTTCCTTTTTGGCGACGACGAAGCGCTAAGGGCCGCGGCCGAGCCAGTCTCTCAATGCCTCCGTTCGCTTTGGGACTCAGGCCTGCGAGTGAGCCAGTCGGTTCGTACTGTGAACGAGTGCTGCCGTCTGAACGAACAGAATGTCGAGCTGCACATCAGCACTCTGGACCGCCGATACTTAGTCGGTAGTGACGACCTGTTTAAGAGATTCGACACCGGGGTGGCCACACTGCTGTCGAAGCAAGGTACGGCGCTGCTGGCGCGTGTCGGCGAACTGGCTACGAATCGGCACACAAAGTTCAACGACACGGTTTATCATCTAGAACCGAACGTCAAAGAAGCGCCGGGTGGTGTCCGTGACGTTCACCTGATCGAATGGGCGGCTCGGCTAAGTCCGAACCACGATGCGCTTCGCGAGATGCAAGCAGCTCTGCAGCCTGCCCGCGATTTTCTACACAGTGTGCGTTGTGCGCTCCACTTCAAAGCTGGCCGGGATAACAACTTACTAAGTTTTGAATCGCAGGACGATTTGGCGCAGTATCTTCCCATCGAGCCTATGGATCCGGCATCTTGGATGCGTGAATATTATGCGAATGCCAGGCAGGTTTTCCAGGCCGCGCGCCGGTGTCTTGAAGTCTCAGAGCAGTCTCCAGCGATGCTACGGCACTTTCGCGACTGGCGGGCGCGATTGTCTACGGCCGAGTTTACGGTATCCCGGGATCGAGTGTTCCTTCGGCATCCTGCTGAGGTGACTGGTTCAGCAGATTCGCTGCTTCGGCTATTCACATTCGTTGCCCGCCATGGGATCGCGCTCTCGTGGGATGCGCATCGGCGCCTACACCGCGACCGAGCGCCGCTGGGCCACATGCTGAGAGAAGACGGAACGTGGGCAGACTGGAAGGAACTGCTGGGGCAACCTCACGCCGCCTTGGCCATGCGCGAGATGCAGCAGTGTGATCTGCTGGCCGGTGCAATTCCTGAATGGTCGAAGATCGATAGCTTAGTGGTCCGTGACTTCTACCATCGTTATACGGTGGATGAACATTCGCTGGTGGCCATCGAGATTATAGATGAACTTGCCTCAGATAGTGAGAATCAGCCGGCGAGGTTGAAGCACCTTCTGTCCGAAGAAACTAATCCGGCCTTGCTGCGATTAGCGCTGCTGCTTCACGACGTAGGGAAAGGCGCTACTCCCGGGAACCACGTCGATGGGTCGATGGCTGTGGCAACGATCGTCATGGGGCGGCTCGGCGTACCTCAGGAGGACCGACAAGCCGTACTATTTTTGATTGAACGCCACCTTGATTTATCGCTCGTGATGAATGGCCGCGATCTAGAGGATCCGGCCACCGCTCGGTTTCTGACCGGGCGTATTCCGCAGGCTGACTACTTGCGCCGTCTCACGCTGCTGACATTCGCCGACATCAGCGCAGTGAATCCGACCGCAATGAGCCCTTGGCGTCTGGAGCAGCTTTGGCGCGTTTACATTATGGCTCGAGAGCAGATGACGCGGGAACTGGCCGTCGACAGAATCGAGCCGACCGAGCGCGCATTCGGCGATGGCCCTGGGCTAGAAACTGAACGTGAGATCACCGCCTTCTTGAACGGACTTCCACGGCGGTACCTGCGCCTGCATAGCCGCGCAGATATTGAGAAGCACTTGGCTCTAAAACGGGCAGATCGACCTGGCAAAGCCGGCTTATCAATCGACCGTAATGCGGACGCTTATGTGCTGACCTTGGTGACGCGCGACCGGCCTGGCCTGTTTGCCATGATTTGCGGCGCCCTGGCCAGCTTCGGTATGAACATCTTGAAAGGTGAGGCGTTCTCAAACGCTGAAGGGTACGTCGTAGACTTAGTTCGCTTTGCTGATCCGATGCAGACGTTGGAGCTGAATGCGGCAGAAGTCAGCCGTTTGGAATCGACAGTTCAACGTGTCCTGGACGGGGCTTTGCGTGTGGAGGATCTGTTGCAACGTCGGCCAGCGCTGCGCAAGCCGAGCCGGGGTGCTCGGGTGCTGCCTGCGGTTAAGTTCAGCAATGAGGCATCGGACGCAGCCACACTGATAGAGTTCACTGGCGAAGATCGACCGGGGCTGCTTTACGAACTGGCTTCAACGCTGAGCAAGGCGGAGTGTAATATCGATTTGGTCATGATCGACACGGAAGCCCTCAGGGCCATCGACGTTTTCTATGTCACACGGGAAAACGCCAAGCTCACTCCGGCGTTTCAGAACCGTTTGCAATCAGAGTTGCTGGCCGTAGCAGCGCCGGCTTAGTTCCTATGCCGGACTATTTCAGCTTGGCCGGGAAGATAGCCCTAATCACGGGCGGTGCTAGTGGGATTGGCGAGGCTATCGTCCGGCTTTTTGCCGAAGCGGGAGCTCAAGTCTTGATTGTGGACGTGGATGGCGAACGAGCACGAACGTTGTCAGAGGCAGTCTCCGGTTCGATAGCGACTGTTTGCGACATTACAAATCCCACTTCCGTTCAGGATCTTTTTACAGGGCTCGATCATCTAGACATTGTGGTGAACTGTGCCGGCATTGGACTGGTCGGCACGGTCGAAGAAACGGATATCGCTGATTTCCAGCGGCTATTTCGGGTAAATGTAGAAGGAACTTTCTTGGTGACCCAAGCTGCTGTGCCTCTGCTGGTGAAGAGCGGCGGCAACTTGGTCAACATCGGTTCGGTTGCAGGCATGGTGGGCATTAGACGGCGTTTTGCCTACTGCGCGACCAAGGGCGCGGTTATTGCGATGACTCGGCAGCTAGCTGTGGACTATCCCAAACAGATGCGCGCGAACTGTATTGCTCCGGGAACGGTAGATAGTCCGTTTGTGGAGGGGTATCTCGAAAAGTACCATCGGAACGAGAAAGAGAAGGTCCGGGCGGAACTAAATGAGAGACAACCGTTGGGGCGAATGGGAAAACCCGAAGAAATTGCGAAGTTAGCCCTATATCTTTGCTCGGCTGCTGCCGATTTTATAAATGGAGCAGTAATTGCAATTGATGGTGGGTGGACCGCAGCATGACGCGCGTAAGAGATAAAAGCGAGTTCGCCTAAATAGTTGGAAACAATTCAGTTGACGAGCCTAAGAGAACTCCTTAACATGAAGCTAACGTTTGAACGGTTTTATAGTGACTTGTTTTAGGTCACTGCAGCTTTAAATTGCGCGCGTTCTGTGATGGGAACCTGATGGCAACTGGATTTTTATCGCGAGGGGAGTGGTCAATGCGGACGGAACGCCTGTTTCGCATTTGCTTCTGCTTCCTGTTCTTAGTGAGTTTTACTGCTCATGCCGCGACGTCGAGCGCGAGCAAGAAGAAGCATCGGCACCGCACGGCTGTCTCTACAACTGGGGTGCGCCGAACTGCTTCTCGTCCGACAAGGCAAACCAAAACACAGGCAGGTCTCATCCATAAGACCGTCGCCCGAGGCGGCGTTGTGACCAGCAGAGTAGCGCTCTCCCGTCGGAGACGGCGTTCACGTTTTATTCCTAATCCCTGGACAGAGCCGACGTACGCCGACTCTACTGTCGGTGACAATATCGAAGGCGAAGATTTGGTCGTCCGGAAAGCAGCCGTCGAGGCGCTTGGACCCTACAACGGCACTGTTGTCGTTGCAGACCCTCAGACTGGCCGGATTCTCAGTATTGTTAATCAAAAACTTGCTCTGAAGGGTGCGTTTCAGCCCTGCTCAACCGTCAAAGTCGTGGTGTCGATCGCTTCTTTGAATGAGGGCATTGTCGAGCCAGCTACTCCGCTGAAGCTCACACGCCGTTTTTCAATGGACATGACCGACGCATTGGCTCACTCAAACAACACGTATTTTGCCAAGCTGGGTGAGCAACTCGGTTTCGATCGAGTTCAGAAATACGGAAAATTGATGGGTCTCGGCGAGAAGGCTGGGCTCGATATTCCTGGCGAAGAACCGGGCTATCTGGCCAACTCTACGCCCGATAGCGGCATCGGCATGATGACCAGTTTTGGGGACGGAATTAGATTGACACCTATGGAACTAGCCGGGATCATGACCACCGTTGCAAATGGCGGAACGATGTACTACTTGCAATACCCCAGAAGCCAGGACGCAGTGCAGCACTTTGTTCCGCGCATTAAACGCGTTCTGAATATTGAGAAGCTGATTCCGCAGATTAAGCCGGGCATGATGGGCGCAGTCGAGTTCGGTACGGCACGTCGAGCTAACTACGACGTCACTGAGCCGATTCTGGGAAAAACAGGCACTTGTACTGATACTGCGCAGCCCGGTGTACATCTTGGTTGGTTTGGATCGTTCAACGAGTTTGCGAAAAACAAGGTTGCGGTGGTTGTTCTACTGACTGGCGGTCGGGGCATCAGCGGTCCCATTGCCTCGGGTATTGCCGGCAACGTTTATCACAATTTGTCTGCTCAGCACTATTTCACGCCTGAGAGTCCTGCACCATCGGCCACGGCGGCCTCAGCGAGTCTTCTCCAGACAAGCTTCTAATCCCTTGGGACACGACTGAGTGTTCTTCTTCTTAGCCGCGGCCTTTGTGCTCCTGGGTTCAAGCAGCAACGCATTCTACGCTACTCGGCGGACCTGGCGCTTCCAATTCTTCTATCTTGATTTCACTTTGGGCTTCGCGATACTGGCTTTGCTCGTCGCCTTTACGCTGGGAAACGAAACAGATCTGGGCTTCGCTGATCGGTTGCTGGTCGCAGGACGTCTCAAAGAAGTCGAGGTTATCGCTGGAGCTGTAGCAGCTGATCTGGGACTAATGCTGCTGTTCGCTGCTGGCTCGGTAATCGGGCTCACCCGAGCTTTGCTGTTAACTTTTGGAGCGGCACTGCTGGTTACGGCGGGTACGGAACTTATGTCTGCTCGACCGGTTTTTCTTGCGGTCGGGGCTGGCTTCTGCATCGGGGCCGTCGTGGCTGCGTGGCAATCCACCACACGTCACAAACTTGCGCTAGTCGGCATTGCGGGCGGGCTTTGCACCGGCCTGGCAATGTACCTAACGAGTGAATGCATTGCGGGCGAATTTGGTATGGGTCCTTACGCCGGCATCGCGCTTTACGGAGGGACTGCACTAGTCGCCACACCGGTACTCAGCATCTACTTCATGAACCTACCAGTCGAAGGACCAAGGGTTAGCTTTATTGATTACAGACTTGGATCTTTCCGGCAACATGCGATCGGCATAGCTGGTGGCCTGGCGTGTGCCAGCGGGCTCTTAGCAGCATTCTCTGCAGCCGATGTGGCGGGCGTCGATGGCGGGAACCGCGCCTCAGAATTTTTAGTGACACAGCTGAGCCCTGTACTGGCGATCATATTCGGACTAGTCTTCTGGAAGAATGCCGCTGGCCCGAGCTCGCGGTCTAAGTTTCTGGCGACGGGCCTCCTGTCGGTCGCTATCCTAAGCCTCGCGATCGCTCAATGGCTGTAACTGGTTCAATTTCTCGTTAAGAAATCCCAGCGCTGATTCGAGCGTCTTCCGATGATTCGGATGGCGAGCAGCGGCGATATCGTGAAGTACTCGGTCTCTCTGCAAAAGTAGGCTGTCACGTTCGTGATAACGAGCGGCCTGCTCGGGCGTGAGACGCGGAGCTTTGGCCACGTTCCGGCGCTCTTCGATCGCTTCCATCTGAGACTCGACTGATTTGCTTTCCCAACCTCTCGCCACGGCGAAACTCCTTTGACTAGCACCTATTTTGATTGACGTCTATAACGAAGCGATCACGTCTATTTCAACCAGCGAGTTGCCCGGAAGTCCTGCGACGGCGACGGTCGTCCGGACGGGAGGCTCTGGCCCAAAGCTTCCGAGAAATATCTCGTTCATTCCCGGGAAGTCCTTGAGGTCGAGTAAGTACACGTTGCATTTCAAGACCTTATTCATTGAGGACCCAGCGGCTTCCAGCTGAGTCTTAATTGTCTCTAAGACGTGCTTTGTGTGAGTTTTGATGTCCCCCGGAAAATGTGCGCCAACACCTGCGATAAACACCAGATTGCCGAATGTAAGTGCATTGCTGAATAGGGGGGTCCTTTCGGGACGTTTGCCATCTTCCCAGATCACTTTCTTTACCGGCTTGTTGTCAGCCGCCTTGGCTGGCTGGGCGACCACGTCCCCCAGGACAATACCTGCAGCAGTGGCGGCAACTCCTGTTTCCAAGAATCCGCGACGATTGCTCTTCTTCATAGGCCTCTAAGCTAATACTAAACGGGGCCAATACTAACCCGCAGGCACAAACAGGACGCAAACTGGCTTAGTAACGTTGACGGTTTGTCCGGAAGACGTCAACTTGCCGTCTCGTGAAATATTGAACAAGACGATGTTGTTCGAGTTCTGGTTTGCCACAAAGAGGATGCGTCCCGTTGGGTCGACCGCAAAATGGCGTGGCTCATCTCCCTGCGTTGGGATGTTCTGGATCATGCTCAACTTCCCGTTTTTGTTGTCGGCATGGAACACCGAGATACTGTTATGTCCGCGGTTCGAGACATAGACAGTTTTGGTGGAATCGACATAGGCGATTTCGGCTGGGTTGTTCTCGACTGTCTTGCCGTCAGGTGTCTTAGTGATTCCTGTGACGCCCTCTGGCAAAGTACTGAGTGACTGAATCGGCGTGAACTTTCCGGCGTGGTACTTGAATGACGTAATGCCGGAGTTCAATTCACCCACGACGTAAACGAACTTCGATCCAGATCCAAAGGCGAGATGTCGAGGCCCCATTCCGGGCGTTACGGATACGTCGAGGTCTGGGCGGCTCTTGAGTTGATGACTGACAGCGTCAATCGAAAAGGCGCGAACCTTGTCTGCACCGAGATCCGGCACTAAGACAAAATGATGGTCGGGCGAGATAACCGCTTCATGCGCGTGTGGGCCTTCTTGCCGGTCCGCAACAGGTCCCTTTCCTTTAAGCTGTAAGATCTGCGATGGTTCGCCCAGACTTGCGTCGGACTCAATGGGCAGGACTGTTAGTGAGCCGCTGCTGTAGTTGGCGACGAATAGCATCTTGGCTGTCGGATCAAGACTGAGATGACAAGGCCCAGCTCCTTTAGCAGCTACTTTGTTCTGGAGGCGAAGTCTACCAGTCGTCGCGTTGATTCCGAAACTGGCAACGGATCCATGGTCGTCTTCGCCCACAGCATACAGGCTTCTGTGCGTAGGATCGTCGATAACAAATGACGCATTGTGTAACTCGCCGGCTAATTCTGGAGTTTTCATTTCTGCGACTCCGGGATTGTACCTGGACACATAAATGCCTTCTCCATATGTGCCGACGTACATAAAGAACGATTGCCGCGATGTCTCCTCGGCGCCGGGGAGATGTGAGGTGAGAAGAGTTGTAAGGATGAGGATGCCTAACTTTGGTTGGAGCATTGTACCGGTATAATTAGCCCATGTTACAGGCAACCGAGGTGATCTGGCACAATGGCCGACTAATTCCGTGGGATGAGGCCAAGATTCATGTCCTTGCTCACGTGGTCAGCTATGGGAGCTCTGTCTTCGAAGGCATTCGCTGCTATGACACGGAACGCGGTCCTGCTATCTTCCGCGCTCCTGAGCATGCCCGTCGGCTGCTCGATTCGGCCAAGATCTATCGCATGGATGTACCGTTCACGCTGGAACAACTGACGCAGGGTATGGTCCAGCTGATTGCGAAAAACGATTTGCAGTCCTGTTACATCCGACCGATCGTATTGCGGGGTTACGGCGACATGGGCGTTATGCCTCGTGATAACCCGATTGAAACCTACATGGCGTGTTGGGCTTGGGGCAAGTATCTGGGCGAGGATGCGATGGCCAATGGAGTCGATGTCTGTATCTCGTCGTGGTCGCGCATTGCGCCGAACACATTGCCTGCTCTGGCCAAAGCCGGTGCGAACTATATGAACTCTCAGCTGATCCGCATGGAGGCGGCTGTGAACGGTTACGCTGAGGGCATAGCTCTGAATGAGGCCGGTTACGTGAGCGAAGGTTCAGGCGAAAACATTTTTGTGATTCGCGACGGAAAAGTGCTGACGCCGCCTTTGGGCGCTTCTGTGTTGCCTGGGATCACGCGTGACAGCGTTGTGAAGATCGCTGAACAACTGCGCATTCCTGTGATCGAGACAAACATTCCACGTGAACTGCTGTATATCGCTGACGAGATTTTCTTTACCGGTACTGCTGCTGAAGTTACGCCCATTCGCTCGGTCGACCGCATTACGATTGGTAGCGGCCGTCGTGGACCGATCACAGAGCGCATCCAGAAACAGTTTTTTGATATCGTGATGGGCAAAATCGACGACGAATTCGGTTGGCTGATGCCTGTCACAACGGTAACGGAGCTGCAGTCGGTCTAGGTTACCTTGAGAAATCAGGGCATCATCAACCGAGTACCGAGCAGTGGACAGTTGCCGTCAGTTAGTGATGCCCTGTCATTGGACAAACCAGGGTATGTCCAAGAGCGTTTGAAAACCAGAAGCCTCAAACCCGGAGGTGTCGTCCGAACGCGAATACTTAGCTAGCAGCCACCTCCCCCGAGATTACCTGCCGGCTCCGCATCCGCGCTCGACCTGCTTCAAGGTTTACCAGTTTGTGGCAATGATTGATAGCAGAGACAGCTGTTCCGCGACCGCTTTTAAACAGGTTCTATCTTGAAATTTATGTATCAGTTAGCAGTTTCGCGCTGTGCAAATGCTGTGCAAAACTCATGCATGCCAGCGAAAATCCCTGATGTGCCGCGCAGGTCTTTGAAATCCTGCTCTAGGACTTGATATGGCCAACTCTGTCACTGGAAAACACGTGAGTTCAGGAGCGTGCGTCGAGATTCGCTTTGACGCGGCGGTCACTGGCATTGATGATCTCCTGGCACCTGGTGAATGCAACGATTATGTCGCGCCCGGTTTTATTGATTTGCAGGTCAACGGCTTTGCCGGGGTCGACTACAACGACCCGGAAACGACCCATGAGGCGTTTGCCGCGTCAGTCGAAACCATGTATCAGACGGGCATCACACGGTTGCTTCCTACCGTTATCACAGGATCCAAGGAGCGCATCCTCCGGTGTCTGGCGAAAATTGTTGCGGCTAAAGAAGAGCTCGAACGAAACGGCATGGCTGAGGGCGGAAGCATAGAAGCAATTCACGTGGAGGGGCCCCACATCTCTCCTGACGATGGTCCGCGTGGTGCACATCCGCTGGAGCACGTGCGTCCGCCTGATGTTGAGGAGTTTAAGCGATGGCAAGAAGCAGCCAAGGGTTATGTCCGGCTTGTCACGATCTCACCGGAATGGGAAGGGACATCGGAATATATAAGCGCGATCACGCGCACCGGTGTGGTGGCCAGTATTGGACATACGAAGGCCAATAGCGATCAGATTCGGGCAGCGGTTGAAGCAGGCGCAACGATGTCGACTCATCTTGGTAATGGCGCGCACGCGGTACTGCCCAAGAGTCGGAACTACATTTGGGATCAGCTTGCGGAAGATCGGTTAACGGCGAGCTTCATTGTAGACGGTATCCACATTCCCGAGACATTTCTTCGTGTGGCCGTTCGCGCGAAAGGCGCCGAGCATTGCGTCCTGGTCACTGATGCCGTGATGCCCGCTATGTGCTCGCCGGGTTCCTATCGTTTGGGGCAAGTGGAAGTTCAACTCCGTTCCGATGGGAGCGTTGTCCTGCAAGGCGGATCTCGTTTGGCCGGGTCAGCGTTACGAATGGATCACGCAATTGCAAACACGGTGGCGCTGGGCAAAGTCTCGCTTCGAGATGCGATCGCGATGGCGACGATCAATGCCGCGAGAGTTGGCCGGATTGCAGGGCGGCAACGTGCTTTAGCTCCGGGCAACAAAGCTGATCTTGTGCGCTTTCGCTGGGACGACCCGGCGGACAGTTCTGCTAAGACTCTAACCGTGTTAGAAACTATAGTGGCCGGCAAGGTCGTCTATTCCGCGTAATTAGATCACCTCGATACATCAAAGAATCGGAGACTTATGGCATTCACGTTACCACCACTTCCCTACCCTCCAGATGCACTGGAGCCGCACATCGACAAAGCAACAATGGAGTTACATCACGACAAACACCACGCGACTTACGTCAATAATGCGAATAAAGCGCTGGAGTCTGCTCCTGAGCTCGCAAATAAAACTGTTGAAGAACTGCTCTCCAGCAACCTCGCGGCAGTTCCGGAGTCGATCAAAACGGTAATCCGGAACAATGGAGGGGGTCACGCAAATCACTCACTGTTTTGGACTCTTCTTTCCAAAAACGGCGGAGGCGCACCCACGGGCGAGATTGCCGGCGTTATTACATCTAATTTCGGCAGCTTCGACGCGTTCAAAGAGAAGTTCAACGCGGCCGCAACCGGTCGCTTCGGCTCTGGCTGGGCTTGGCTGGTGAAAGATGGAAGCGGTAAGTTCGAGATTATCTCCAGTGCCAACCAGGACAGTCCTTTAATGGATGGCAAGAAGCCTTTGTTAGGCTTGGACGTTTGGGAACATGCGTACTATCTGAAGTATCAGAATCGCCGGCCCGAGTATATTGCAGCGTTCTGGAATGTCGTGAATTGGGAAGAAGTTAGTAAGCAGCTGAAGTAATTATGTTTGAGGAAGGCCGCTGTTGTTTGGCGGCCTCGCATTCCAACCAGAGCTTATACTTCCAGGCCGAGCTCTTTCAGTTGGCGCTTAGTCTCGTCCAGAGACGTGTGCTGAATCGCACTGAAGCCTAACTCGCCGGCGATATTCGCAAACGCTTTTCGATCGTCAATGTAAATCGCCTGTTCCGGCTTAATTTGAGCGAGATTCAATGCCAGCTTCCAAATATCGTGGTCTGGTTTTCGCCAATGTACAAAATAAGAGAAGATCATGAAGTCGGCCACCTTTCTGAGCCCGAACTTCTCAACGCGATGCTGAGTCAGCCCCCCGCCCTCATTGCTAATTAGACCTACTTTGATTCCATTCTTGCGCTTGATCTCAGCTAATGCATCAATATTTTCGCGCCAGGGTGTTGACGCATCGTACGCGTAGTCACGCACATCTTCCACCTTGAAGGACCGCGCCGAATTAAAGAAGACGTAGTGGAGATACTGTTCGAACTCCATTTTGCCCGACTCGTAGCAGTCGAACATTAGTCTGTGTAAGCTCTCCACTTCCTTAGTGGGTACGCCGAAATGCTCTGCTATCTTGTAGCGAAGCGGAGTATCCCAGCCATTAGTGCCTAGAACTCCACCGACATCTGAATAAAGAACCTGATATTTCGATTGTGGCATCCTTCGTTTGCCTCTCCTCGAATGTAAGTTGCCGACGCATTCACAATGCTAACCGACGCTCTATCAAAAACATACTAAGAAGGCAAAAACTGAAACGCGATCCAGAATTTTTCGGTGACATTGAGCTGGAATTGCTGTACATGGCCCGACATCTACGGGATGCTCTGCGGCTCGAGAACTTATTGACTTCGGCTGGAATTGATTATGCCGTGGAAACGGGACCGTACACCAGTGGATTTCTGATCAAGCGCGAACTCACGGGCGCATACTTCTATGTTGAGGAGCGGATTGTTGGCACGGCCCGGGTGCTGTTATCGGCTAACAAATATGTGCCGTTCAACCCTGATTAAGCGTCTGCTTCAACCTTCACGTTTCGGAGATTCTCAGCCATTGCTTCGGGCGAGGTATCTGCCAGGAAGGTGCCGAATCCTGTTTCAATTGAGGCTAGATACTTTAGCTTAGTGGCACTTCTCTGCAAAGGCAGGAACTCAATATGTAAATGGTAAGAGGCCGCGGCATCTTGGAGAGGCGCCTGGTTCACGGTCATCATCAACGGCATTAGAAATCCAAACAGCCCATCGTATTTCTTTCGGATTACGCTGATCGCGTCCGCAAGTTCGTGTCTCTCTTGGTCAGAAAGGTCCATCAGTATTCGACGATGCTGTTTTGGATAGATTCCGATTTCGGCCGGGAACCTAGCCGCGAATGGAACGAATGCGATAAAGCTGTCGTTTTGGTACACGATGCGTGTATTGGCCGATTGCTCGCCAGCTAGCAAAGCGCAGAACAAACATTCGCCGTTGTGTTCGGCCGCATACTTGCTTGTTGACTTAAGCTCCTTCTCGGAGAGAAATGGAATGAAGGGCATCGCGTAGATTTGCCCGTGGGGGTGTGGCATGGTTACACCCACAGCCTCACCGCAGTTTTCGAATGGTGCGACGAAAGCGATCTCCGGATTAGCAGCAAGTTCTGCTGTTCTGCTCGTCCACAAATCAACCACCTTGCGCCACGACTGGACACTTAAATTTGACGGTAGAAGCGTGTGTTGGGGCGAGTAGAGCACCACGTCGCACGATCCGCGCGCACCGGTTTCACCAAACAAGTTGTGATCGGGCACAAACGGCCCCGCCGTAGAAGAGAAAGCGGGAAAATCGTTCGGGTATAAGTAGACGTCATACTGTGCCGGCACATTGCCAGACCCTGGGCAGAACGGACACCAGTTGGCCGGCATCTGCGGACGGCCCTGCCGGTGTGTTGACACCACTACCCACTGCTCGAGGACCGGATGCCAACGTAAGGAATTCATAGATCGTCGTCTGACTATTTCTTATAGCGCGCTGTTACTTTCGTCGAGATGCCGCCGCGCGGAGTGAACTCACCGATGACGGTAGCGTCGACTGGATCGGCAGCCTTCACGACATCAGCCAGGAACTTGTTTACAATGTTTTCCTGGAATATTCCCATGTTGCGATAAGCCAGCGTATACATCTTCAAAGATTTGAGTTCGAGGCAATGTTGATCGGGCGTGTAGACGAGCCGCAGTAGACCATGGTCAGGCAAACCAGTTTTCGGACAGACGGAGGTGAACTCAGGCATAGCAATTTCGATTTCGTAGCCGGGATACTGATTCGGCCAGGTTTCGATGGCCGGCAACTCGGCATGAACGCCCGCCCCAGCGTGCTCATCTGTGTAGAGTTTTGTGCTCATTCCAATTCCAATCTTTTTGCGAGTAAGTCCAGAAACAATCCCACGTCGGTGACTACGCCCAGAGCGTGGCCAGTTCCGCGATCACTGACCTTGGTCGGAACAGCCGGATTGATGTCAACGCAAACGATCCTCACCCAAGCCGGTAGCATGTTTCCCGTTGCGATTGAGTGGAGCATTGAACTCAGGCAGAGCACAACACCGGCGTTCTGCAAATGCTCAGCGTACGCATCCTGCGCTTCATTCATGTCTGTAATGGTGTCTGGAAGCGGGCCGTCGTCGCGAAGACTACCGGCGAGCACGAATGGAACGTTCGATTTCACGCACTCGTACATCACGCCGGTCGTGAGCCGTCCATTGTGAACAGCTTTGGCTATGCTTCCGGCGCGATTGACCACGTTGATCGCTCGCATGTGGTTTTGATGGCCGTGGTCTTCCTGCCGACCATCGGAAGCTCGAATACCGAGAGACGTCCCGAGCAGCGCGGACTCGATGTCGTGGACCGCAAGTGCGTTACCGGCCAAAAGCGCGTCAATCCAGCAACCTCGAATCAACTTGGCCAGTGCAACGCCGCCACCTGTATGCACAACAACCGGGCCCGCCACAGCGATGATCTTTTTGCCTTCGGCGCGCGCGTTCCGCATTAGATTCACGGTTTGCTTCACGGCGGTTTCAACTTGTCGCTCAGATGAGATCTCGTTGCTCATAAAAGCGAAGGCGAGCCGATCGCGTTCTTTGGCTTCGGGGATAACGCGAATGCCACGCATGCCGATAACGACAGGATCACCAGCCTTGATGTCTCGTAGTCGCCGGCAAGCAGCCGCGCCGTCTCTGACAACGAGCATGGCGTCCATGCGCTGATTCTGCGCTCGTAACCATTGCCCGCCATGACGGACTAATGTTTGCTGGTTTGTAGTCGAATAAAACTCTTCGGGTGCACACCGATCGCACTCGGCAATCTGCAACACGACTTCACCGGCATCGACGGCGGCGCAACCGAGACGAAGCAACTGAGTCATCATCTGCTCCATCACTTCTTCGGTCGAAGCTTCGACGCGCATGCGGAGGGACGAAGGGTCACCGTTCGTGCGGCCAATCGAAAAATGTTCGACTTCGAAGCGGCCTCCAAATTCCACGACCGTGTCGAAGATCTCTTCCATCAGATGCGAGTCGATCAGATGACCCTGTGCTTCAACGACGTCTGAAATTGGCAGCCGACCGTTTATGCCCTGGGTCTTAGCTTCGAATGGTTGCAGCATGGGCGGACACTCAGGCGCGAGTCAAAAAGACAGGCATGCCTTCCTTGTTTGCGTAATTCGGGCGGCAACGAGCTATGTTGTATGTCTTCTCGACGTCCACTCGGCGGGGCCCCAACTTCGGATCAGGAATCGGCACCATTGCAAACCGTCCGTCCGAAACCGCAGCCATGACACCACGCTTATGGGCCATGATGCTGTCGTAAGCCATCGTGCCGAACGTTGTCGCAACGATATTGTCCATGAAGTCTGGCGCACCGCTCCGAAGATCGTAGGTGAGGTCGCTGACTACGGTTTCATCACCGCTGCGCTTCTTGATCTCGTCGCTGAAATCCTCCGCAACATTCGCCTTCTTTCGATGACCAAAGGCGTCTGGCTCGCCGTACTCGCGGATGGTATAACCTGCCCACTCCGAGCCCTCGGAAAGCACAACCAAGCAGTAGTTACTTGGATTATTCCGCTTGTCGGTGAGCAACAAATTGATCATGTGATCCAGATCAAACTTGTATTCTGGGATCCCGCATCGTATAGACGTGACGTAAGCGGTGTACAGTGCCGTGTATCCAGCATCCCGTCCGAATACTCGAAATATGCCGACGCGCTCATGAGAGCCGACAGTAGATCGCTGCCGCTGAATTGCCTCAGTTGCTCTGGTGATTGCGGTTGAGAATCCGATGCAGTACTCGGTATTGCGCACATCATTGTCCATCGTTTTCGGAATGCAGATGACGTTGAACCCAAGCCTGTCGAGTTGCGCTGCATAGCTGAGAGTGTCGTCGCCGCCAATGGCCACAAGGTAGTCAATATCGAGACGCTCGAGGTTCGCCAGAACCCGTTTGCTTAAGTCGAATGTGGTGGACGTGACTCCCTTCTTGGTTGTCTCAGCTGACGGAAATGTTTCGCCTTTTAGAAACTCAGGCACTTTCTTCATGCGCGAAGGATTCGTGCGGCTGGTGTGCAGAAAGGTGCCGCCTGTGCGGTCGACTGTTCGAGTATTCTCACGCGTTAAAGGCAGAACGTAGCGCTTCACGCTATCGGGATCGTCGAAGTTCAGATGCGTTAAGGCCTCCCAACCACGTCTGAGACCGACAAGTTCATGGCCGTCGGACGTGCCCCGATACACTACGTTCTTAATCACGGAATTCAGGCCGGGGACGTCACCGCCACCTGTTAGAATTCCAATTTTCTTACCAGACATACGTCTCCCGCTCGAAGTTTACAGAACCCATGAGGCTGCACTTCGATTGTAGCTTTGCGGGAGATGTGCGCCTGTTGTATTGCTAGGGAGCGGTCAGACCCACCAGGCGGCGGCGGGTTTTTCACGAATAATGATTTCGTTCAGAAATTCGGCGGCTTTGGTGAGGCCCTCATCCGGTGACATCAAAGAATCTTCGTGTTCAATTGATAGGACGTAATCGTAGTCGTACATTCGTAGAGTGGAAATGAACTCTTTCCACCAACCGTATGGATGACCGTAACCGCAGGCCCGGAAAATCCATGCTCGATTTTTTTCGTCGGTGTACTTCTTGGTGTCCAGCACCCCTGTCTTCGGCAGATTGTAATCGTAAATTTCTGTGTCCTTTGCATGCACGTGGAAGATTGCATCGTTTAGAACGCGAATTGCTTTGATCGGGTCGATACTCTGCCAGAACATGTGGCTGGGGTCATAGTTGCAGCCAATCGAATCGCCGGCAATGGATCGCAGTTTCAGCATTGTTTCGGGACTGTAGACAACAAAACCGGGATGCATTTCGATGGCGATTTTCACACCATGTTCTTTTGCGTACTTCGCGCGCTCAGTCCAATATGGGGTGACCTTTTTGTCCCATTGCCATTCCAAGACTTCCAGATATTCGGGCGGCCATGGGCACGTAACCCAGTTGGGAAACTTCGCCGAATCGCTATCGCCCGGGCAACCGGAGAAATCAATTACGATAGGTACGCCGAGTTTAGATGCTAATTCGATAGTGCGCTTGTTTGTATCCGCGTAGGCTTTGGCGACTGCTGGGTCCGGATGAAGCGGATTCCCATGACAACTTAACGCACTGATCGAAACACCCTGGTCGTCGAGCTTCGCCTTAAATTCTTTCAGCTTGGACTGATCGTCTAACATCGACAGACTGCAATGCGGATCGCCCGGGTAATTGCCCGTTCCTAACTCGACTGTTTTGATGTTCAACGACGAAAGCTTCTCGATAACCTTATCGAGCGGAAACTGTGACAATAACGCTGTGAAACACCCGACTCTCATATGTGGGGCAGCGTATCACAGCAATACGTGCCAGCGAAGTTTAGCTAGAAGCCAGAGGACAGCTAACGCGAAGCCACCTGAGGCTTTGTATTCTTCGTTTCGCAAATATTGTCGCCACGAAAACGGGACGTGATCACCGGGCCATCGAGTCAGCGGAACTAGACGATGAACCTTGGCGGCATAGGTTGCGTATCCGGGGAAGATCGTGCGGAGATGCTGCTCCTCAAGCTCGATCACGGGAAGATAAACGAGCAGAAACACGGCAGCAAAGATGAATGCCAGCCATTGATTCTGGCAAGCAATGACGATTCCCAGTGCGACGACCAGAGTGCCAACGTATAGGGGATTGCGGATATATGCGTAGGGGCCGCTGGTAGCCAGATCTTGATTCTTGCGAAGATGACCGGTGGCCCAACCGCGCAAGGTCAAGCCCAGAAATGAAATGGGCAATCCGACCATAAGCGAGTGAGTCGTCGGCCGGGATAGAACCGCGAAGGTGAGTAAAAGCAAGAACCCGCACGGGACACGCAGGCGCGCGACCGTATCGGCGTAACGTTTGGGAAACCAATACTGCATCCGAATTTCGCCCATTGCGTCGGTCAGAACTGACTCACATCACACATTGCGTCGAAAACCTCACCTACGGAAATGGCCAACATACTTGGATGAATCTCGTCGTGGCGCTTATATGTAGTTTGCACATTTGGTGATCGCAAGACGCGCATTGTGCCGCGATAGGGGCCATTCCGCGCCGGGTCCGTCGGGCCGAATATGGCAACACCAGGTTTATGTAGCGCGGCGGCCAAGTGCAAAGGGCCGCTGTCGACGCCCAATATCGCAGATGCTTGACGGGTTGCTGCAATCAGTCCGGAGATGGACGAAGAGTGCACTTGCACGTGGCGCAGTTGTTCAATCTGAGATCGCTGAGTCGGCGCAACATTGGCGACCATTTGCACGCCGCGCTTTGACAGCAAGGCGGCCAATTCTTCGTACCGCGAAAGCGGCCACTGCTTACTGGTCCAACCAGCAAACGGATTTGTGAGAACAAAGGGCGACTCCGGTAAGTTGCCTTCCGGCTTACCTTCCGGAATCCAGGACTCGGTGGTCAATCTAGTAGCTCCTACTGCGGACGCCAGTTCTAGATTCTTGTCTACGATATGGGCGGCCTTAGACGCGATTTGGTGCGTGTAGAAAGCAGAGGCCAGTGATTCACGAGCGGATGAATAATTCCAGCCGATCGCAATACGTGGTCGCGAGAGCCGTGATGCGATCGCCGACTGAATGAGTCCCTGAAAGTCTATTGCGACGGAGGGCCGCTGCTTCCAAAGTGAAGTCACGTCTGATCGCAATGTGGAATAACTACGCCGATCAAATGGAATGAGGCCGGTTAGGGCAGGATTGCCGATCAGCAACTCTTGCCATTTCGGCGCGACGAGCCAGCGGATCGAACACGCGGGAAAGCTCAGGTTCAAACTAGAGAGGGAGGGTAGGGCGTGAATGATATCGCCCATGGCTCCAAGACGCACTATTAGGATCGATTCCGGTGTCAATGGCGGCTGGCGACCAGTCGTATGAACTCCGCGGATTGTGCTTGTTCGGCAGTTTCGTTCTCGTCTATCTGCGCACCATTGATTGCTCCACGCCAGTCTTCATCGGCAGGTACGTAGACGGCGGAAACACAACGCAAGGCGGCCATCAAACGAGCGCGAGCCGACCTGGGCAGCAGAGTGCGATCGGCATCGGTAACTACGACCATCAATGACCGGTTCTCGGCTAACTTGGCGAGACGATCAGCCTGCGAGGAAGTCAAAGGATCAAAGCGTCCGACGGCCACCACCCAATTACCGCTGGCTAACAAGTGTTGAAAAACCGTAAAGTCTGCAATCTTGTCGCTGGTGTTCATACGGCACGGCTTGCGTATAACTGAAATAGATTGAGAGCTGTTTCGGTTACGGCGTCGGCCGAAACGCGTGTCATGCAGCGATGGTCGATGGGGCACTCACGTAACAAGCAAGGACTGCACTCGACCGGATGTCGAACCACTCGGCTATTTGCGCCAGTGGGCCCCGTGGCGCGATCGTCCGTGGCACCGAAAACGGTAACAGTTGGAACACCCAATGCGGACGAAATGTGCATGGCTCCTGAATCGTTTGTCAAATGAATGTTACATGCAGCAGCCATGTCGATGAGCTCGCGCAATGTTGTCTGGCCAGCGAAGTTTACCGACGGCACGCCGCGGTTTGCTACACCCTGCTTAACCTGTTCCGCAATATCGCGCTCTCCTGCGGAACCAAATACGACTACGGAAGCGCTGAGATTCTTGGAAACAGACGCTGCGGCTTCAGCAAAACGTTCCGGCAGCCAACGCTTCGCCCCACCGTACGCGGCACCAGGACTGACCCCGACGACAAGTCCTAATATGCCTCGCTCTTTGAACAGAGCATGGCCTTGTTCTGCAGCCGTAGCCGCACAGCTCAATCGGCAATCTACGTCGGGCGAGTAGTCGTGGATCAATCCGCTACGTTTTAGCAATTCAAGATAGTAGAACCGCTGGTGCTCCGGGATCTCATTTTTATCCGGTACCGCGACGGCAGATGTTAACAGAAAGCCCCGGCCATCTCTATCAAACCCGATGCGGAAGGGGATGCCAGCCGACCACGCAAAAGCTGCCGCTTCGAAGGCATTCTGCAGCAAAACGCCCAAGTCGAATCGACGCGCCCGCAACTGGTTGGCGAGAGCTGTCTTCACCTGCAAACCCTTCAGACCGCCGAAGCTGGGATAAACGATTGTTTCGTCGCAGAACGGCTCGCGCCGATATAGGTCGGCTATAGAGGATTTCGCAAGAATGGCGATGTGGGCGAGCGGAAACGATTCGCGTAATGCATGTAAAGCTGGCAATGACATGACTGCGTCGCCCAGCCAGTTGGTTGCGCGGACCAGAATCTGATTCGGTTTCTCAATTGGAAGTAACTTCAACGCCAAGGATCAGTTTTACAAACCTGCACGTAGAATTGTAATTGTGCAGGCTCCGCTTCTGACTCGTCCTCAATTGTTAGCGCAGCGCCAGCAATGGAAAGCAGACGGCAAGAAGGTCGTGTTCACCAACGGGTGTTACGACGTCTTGCACCCTGGTCATATTGCTTTACTGGAGGAAGCACGCTTACTAGGTGACGTACTAGTTCTAGGGCTAAATACAGACGCATGTGTGCAGCGACTGAAGGGCCCGAGCCGCCCGATTTTCAATGAGAATCGACGGGCCGCGCTTATGTGTCACCTCGAAGCCGTGGATGCCGTGACATTATTCGACGAAGACACGCCTCGCGAACTGATTGCCGAGCTTCTGCCCGATGTACTGGTAAAAGGCGCCGATTGGAGTCACTTCATTGCCGGTCGTGAGGAGGTCGCGGCGGCGGGGGGCCTTGTTCTAGCACTCTCTTTAGAACCCGGGTATTCCACATCGGAAATCGTTGATCGGGCGATTGCCGTTGCCGCCTCGCAACAGCCAGAACTGTCTTTGCAGCCGTGATCCATCCCGCTACTCGAGAACTGTTCCAGTCTGCAGCACGGCAGCCTGCGTTTCAATCGCTGCTTCAGCGGCTAACACGCGGCGAGACAGGACCTTTCTCCGTCTCAGGCTTGGTCACGACAGCGAAGGCGCTTTATCTTACGCTGTTACATCTCCATTCCGAGAAGCCGCTCTTGGTTGTCGTTGACGGCAATAAAGAAGCCGAAACGCTGCTGGAATCGACAGAAGTCTTTTTCAAGTTGCTGTTCGAAGGACGGGACTTACCGGACCCGCAGTTGATTCCTGCGCTCGATGTACTGCCTCACCAGCGGCTATCGCCACATAGCGAGATTTCAGAACGGCGCGCCGTCGGCCTTTGGCGTTTGGCGGTACAGAGGATTCCGATCACGATTGTTCCGATTGCGTCGGCACTGCTGCGTATCGAATCGCCGGACTACTTTCGGCAATTGGCTCTTACGCTGCGCGTGGGTGAAGAACTTTCCCTCGAAGACCTGAGTCAGCATTTGGAAGGGATCGGCTATTCGCGGCGGGAGCCGGTGGAGATGCAGGGCGAATATTCCATCCGCGGCGGGATCTTCGACGTGTACCCAGCTGAAGCTGTGAGGCCGGTGCGTGTCGAGTTTTTCGGAGACCAGATTGAGTCGATTCGGCAGTTTGATGTCGAGTCGCAGCGATCAGTACTGAAGGTTGGTTCAGCCCTGCTGCTGCCGCTAGCAGAACATCAGAAATCGCGAGCGATCTTTCGGCAACTCGCAACAGCGGCTGAGGAACAAGATCTGGATTTGACAAACCCGGGCGAGGAGTTTCCAGGCTGGGAGTTTTTGGTGCCGCTCGTTCGTCCCCGCATCCACGATATTTTCTCGCTGCATCGGGAAGCGCTGGTTGTGCTTGATGAGCCTACAGCGATTCAGACCGCTGCTGACCGACTTTGGCACAGACTGCAGAACCCAGATCGGCCGACGCCGATTGAACCATCGAAGAACTTTTTTGGTTGGGAAGAATTTCAGACGCAGATTGCCCGTCACGCTCGCGTCGGATTCGAGGAACTAGATGTCATTTCGCGAGCGCCTGTTGTGGGCGAGGCCGAACCGCTGCATATTCCCTCGCGTCCTTCGCTAACATTCGGCGGCAACATGTCCGTTGCGGTTGGTGAAGCGCGCAACTTGATCAACACCGGCAATCGAGTTGCGTTTTTCGCTGCATCGACCGGCGAGTTGGAACGAATGGCTGACGTGCTGCAGGAGTACGGAATTTCATACCAGCTGGGCATGGAATCAACGGCTGGCCTGCGACCTTCTTTAGCTGAACGTGCCTATCACGTCGGTACTGTTTCTAACGTCTTCCTGATCAAAGGAAAGATTTGTCACGGGGCGATCCTGACGGATTCGCAGTTGGCAATTCTGGGCACTGAGGACATTTTTCAATCTTCCGATCTCATAGCTCGTCAGCCAACCAAGTCACAACTGGCGGTGTTTGCAGCTGACATTGCTGATTTGAAGCCGGGCGATTTCGTTGTTCACACAACCCATGGCGTCGGGCAGTTTCTTGGTATTCGAGAAATTGCCCAAGGGGACCAGAAGGGCGACTTTATGTTGCTGGAGTACGCCGGTGAATCGAAACTGTACGTTCCGCTGACGCGTCTTGATCTGGTTCAGAAGTATCGAGGCGCAGGCGAGGCAAAGCCGCACGTTGATCGACTCGGCGGAGTCACCTGGGAGAAAGCCAAATCGCGTGTCAAGGCCAAGATGCGCGATATGGCGGACGAGTTGTTGAAACTCTATGCTCAGCGGCGTATGGCGAAGGGATTTGGATTTTCGCCGGACAGCAACTGGCAAAGAGAGTTTGAGGACGCCTTCGAATACGCGCCTACAAAGGATCAGGACAATGCGGTAGAGCAGATCAAAGGCGACATGGAGAGTCAGCAGCCTATGGACCGGTTACTCTGCGGTGACGTTGGCTTTGGCAAAACGGAAGTCGCCATGCGGGCCGCGTTCAAAGCACTAGGGGACGGTAAGCAGGTTGCAGTACTTGCGCCCACAACGGTGCTGTCTTTCCAGCACTACGAGACGTTCAAACGCAGGTTTGCTTCATTCCCTGTGCGTGTCGAACTGGTCAGCCGATTCCGGTCGGCCAAAGAGGTGAAGGCAACGCTCGAAGAGGTTGCGGCCGGCAAAGTTGACGTGCTGATTGGCACGCATCGCTTGCTGTCGCAGGACGTAGTCTTCAGTGATCTTGGCCTTCTGGTCGTCGACGAAGAACAGCGATTCGGTGTCAAACATAAAGAACGATTGAAGCAGTTTAAGCAGAACGTGGACGTACTAACGATGAGCGCCACACCGATTCCACGCACGCTGCACATGTCACTGCTTGGCTTGAGAGACATGTCAATTTTGGAGACTCCGCCGAAAGATCGAATTGCAATTAACACCGTGGTTGCGCACTTCAACGGCGATCTGATCAAGACGGCAATTGAGCAGGAACTTGCGCGACAAGGGCAGGTCTACTTTGTCCATAACCGAGTGGATACGATCTTCATGCGCGCGGCTTTCATTAAGGAATTGGTTCCGGATTGTCGCATAGGCGTCGGCCATGGACAGATGGGAGAGGCAGAACTGGAGCGCGTTCTGCTCGGGTTCATGCGGCACGAGTACGACGTGTTTGTTTCGACGACCATCGTTGAGAACGGCTTGGACATTCCGCTCGCGAACACCATTATCATCGAAAACTCAGAGCGTTATGGCCTTAGTGAGCTGTACCAGTTACGCGGTCGAGTTGGTCGTTCAAATCGTCGTGCTTACGCGTATCTTTTGGTGCCGGCTGATACGCAGTTGAGCGAAGTTGCACGCAAACGCCTGGCCGCATTGAAAGAGTTCAGTGATCTGGGCGCGGGCTTCAAGATTGCCGCACTCGATTTGGAGCTACGCGGTGCAGGCAATTTGCTGGGAGGCGAACAGCATGGGCATATAGAGTCAGTCGGATACGACACGTATATTCGATTGCTGGAAGAAACCGTTCGGGAACTGAAGGGCGAAGAAGTGCCGCTGGAGATCCATGCCACCCTCAACCTGGGACTGGATATTCGCATTCCGGCTACATACATTTCAGAAGAGGCTCAGCGACTGCGGTCGTATAAGCGGATCGCAGATGTCAGCAATGAGGAGCAAGCGGCGAAAATCACGGCCGAGCTTGCCGACCGTTATGGGCCGATTCCAGAAGAAGTCACCAACCTGGTGCGCTTCTCGCTGCTGAAGAGCCTTGCGGAGCGCACGGGCGTGGAATCTATTGATCGACGTCAAGGTTTCGCCAACATCAAATTTCACCAGCAGTCCAAGGTGGACCCCATGCGTCTTATGGTGCTGGTGCGCAGCACGCCGAATGCGCAGTTCTCACCGGCTGGCGTGCTGAAACTGCCGATTTCACCGGTATCGAATCCGGCACAACTGCTAGAAGAGATTCGCAAGGACATTCTCGCACTGAGCACCGCCGAAGAGCCCGCAGTCAGAACCTAAACGAATACCGGCGCAACCTCAAAGAAGCTTGTACGTCTTGCAATAATAAGGTTTTATGAATTTGAGAAGCATTGCTGCCGGGCTGATTGGCGCCGGCATGATTTACGCTGCTGATACTGCGCAAGTGGTGGACCAAGTGGTGGCGCGTGTGAACGGCGACATTGTGAGCCAGGACGAGTTGCTGAAGAGTTCCCGCGAATTGGCGCAAGGTTTAAAAACACAGGGCGAGAGCGGTACGAAGTTCGATCAGGATTACTCAGAGCGTCAGAAAGACATTTTGCGGGATCGCATCGATGAATTGCTTTTAGTACAACGCGGCAAGGAATTGAACATCAACGTCGATTCTGATGTCACCAAGTACATGGCTTCGATCCAACGTGAGCAGGTGGCCAGTAATCCTGCTCTTGCCGATACCGATAAATTTCATGAGTTTGTCCGTGCGCAGGCCGGCATGCCATGGGAAGATTTCCTGCAAGAAACAAAGAACAACTTTTTGAAGCGAGAGGTAATCGGCCAAGAAGTGGCTCGAAAGGTTACCGTACCGCACGAGCAGATTGCGGCGTACTATGAAAAGCACAAATCGGAATTTGTTCGAGAAGAGAAGGTATATCTCAGCGAAATCTTGGTTTCGACCAAGGCCACTAGTGCCGCGGCAGATGCCGCAGCGCTGAGGAAGGCGAACGATTTGGCAGATCGAGCTTCGAAGGGCGAACGTTTTGCTGAGCTCGCTCGTGACAACTCCGATTCGGCTACGGCGAAGCAAGGTGGCGAACTTGCCGGATACAAGAAAGGCGAACTGCGGAAGGATTTGGAAGATAAAGTTTGGGCTCTTCCCAAAGGTGGGATCACGAAGCCGATCAAGATCGATACTGGATATCTGATCTTGAAAGTGAACGACCACACCAAAGAGGGACAAGCCAGTTTGGAAGACGTCCAAGGAGCGATTCAGGAAACCTTATACGCGCCGCTGGTCCAGCCGAAAGTGCGCGATTACCTGACCGGCTTGCGCAAGAGCGCGTATCTACAGATCAAACCTGGCTATGTCGACACGGGCGCCGCGGGGGGGCAAAATACCGCATGGCAGGATCCAGCCCAACTAAAGCCAGAGCAGATTACCGTTCAGGCGTTGTTAGAGAAAAAACGACACAAGCGCCTCTTTGGAATGATTCCGATCCCGGGGACCCAAACGACTCTTACTGGCAAGAGCAGTTCGCGTTAGATTGCAATCGATGAAAACACCGTCCGTAAGTACGCTGGCGCTTAACGAACCAATCACTGCTCAGTTCCTGGTTCTGTCCAAAGAAGTTCGCCAGAAGAAAGGCACGAACGAATCGTATCTTTCTCTTCAGCTCGGTGATCGCACTGGCGAGATTGACGCCAAGATGTGGGACAACGTTGGCGAGGTCGCAAACACGTTTGAACGCGACGACTTCGTTAAGGTAAAAGGCGTTTGCCAGCTTTATCAAAACCGGTCTCAACTGACGATTCACAAATTGCGCAAGTTGGAGGACCACGAGGTCGATTTTGCAGATTACTTTCCATGCTCCGAACGTGATTCGGATGAGATGTTCCGCGACCTGAAAGGACTTATCGGCGGATTTAGCAACGCTCATTTGCGACAGCTGCTGGACTCGGTGTTCAACGATACGAAGCTGGCGGTTCTGTACCGAACTGCTCCGGCGGCAAAGACGATCCATCACGCGTGTCGGGGTGGTTTGATTGAGCACGTGTTGTCGCTCTGTGCGCTTGCACGGATGATGGCGGGTCACTACAGAGACATTGATCTGGATTTGCTGTTGACGGGCGCGATTCTGCATGACATTGGCAAAGTGCAAGAGCTTACTTATGATCGAAGCTTCAACTACAGCGCCGATGGGCAGCTGTTGGGTCACATTGTGATCGGTTTGCGAATCTTCCATGAGCACGTAGCGCACGTCCCAGACTTTCCGCCTAAGTTGCGTTCGTTGGTCGAGCACATGATCATTAGCCATCACGGGACGTTGGAATTTGGATCACCTAAGGTTCCGGTGTTCCTGGAAGCAATGCTTCTTCATCACTTGGACAATTTGGATTCGAAGATGGAGACCATGCGAGTAGC
The DNA here is from genome assembly GCA_965214005.1 of Bryobacteraceae bacterium. Classification (GTDB taxonomy): domain Bacteria; phylum Acidobacteriota; class Terriglobia; order Bryobacterales; family Bryobacteraceae; genus Bog-105. Next base: position 2,929,176 of record CBDCAQ010000014.1, on the reverse strand, counting down.
AGCCAAACGCGACATCCATTCGGAGAGTGAGTTTACCGGCTGGATCGCTTCGCTTGAACGCGTTGTTCTTCGAAAAGAATTGTATCTGGCGGGCAAGCCTGCGACGGTTATAGTTGCTGCTCCTCAGGCCGTAGTCGTTCCTGCTGCTGCGCTCCTGCCGCCTGTTGCTACACCCGTTGTTACCCCGGTTCGGCCAGCACCACCGGCTCAGGCAGCACCTGCACCTACGACACCGGCTCAACTTCCAATACCGGCGATGCCTGCAGATCGGAGTGCGTCAGCAAGCACTCCAGAGACTCCTTCGATTACGCCCAACCGTACTGGTCTTAGTCAACCTGGTCCGAGTCAACCTGGTCCCAGCCAGCCTGCGCCTCCTAAAACACCAGCTCGCGAGCACAAACCAGTCACCAATACCCTCTTCGGCGAGAAGCTACAAGCCGTGCTCGGACATCGCGACTCGTGATGGTACGATTATGAATTGTCAGGCTCCGGGCTTCGTGCAATGGGCGGTCGCAAACCCCGCCAGGTCCGGAAGGAAGCAACGGTAGCGGTTTAGCTTGTGTGCCGCGGATCACCCGGGGTCTGGCAAGTTCACGTCCCCCGCTGAATCCGCCGCATGTATCAAGTCATTGCTCGTAAATATCGTCCGCAGAATTTCGGCGAGCTGATCGGTCAAGAGCACGTACAGAAAACTCTAGTCAACGCGATTGAAAGCAATCGTCTTGCGCACGGGTACATCTTTGCGGGTCAGCGCGGCACGGGTAAGACAACTGTGGCCCGAATTTTGGCGAGATGTCTGAACTGTATTAATGGTCCAACAGCGACGCCATGCGGGATCTGTTCCAGCTGCATCGAAATTGCAGCTGGGAACTCAGTCGATGTGATCGAAATCGATGCTGCGTCTAATCGCGGAATTAACGAAATGCGCGAGGTTCGTGAGAACGTGCGTTATCGTCCGGCGCGTGACAAGTACAAAGTTTTCATCATTGACGAGGCGCACCAGATCACGAAAGAAGCCTTCAACGCTTTGCTGAAGACGTTGGAAGAGCCGCCGGAGTGGACCGTCTTCATACTGTGCACAACCGAAGCGCACGAAATTCCGAACACGATTGCATCGCGATGCCAGCAGTTCAGTTTTCGGTCTGTCGATTTTGGCGAACTGATCGAACGCATGAAGTACATTGTCCGCGAGGAAGGAATTGAGACTAGCGACGAAGTACTGGCTGTGATTGCGCAAGCAGGTGAAGGGAGCGTGCGTGACTCGCTTTCTGCCTTGGACCAAGCGATTGCCTGCTGCGGGAGTACGCTTTCTGTCGGTGAGGTGCGAGAACTGCTTGGTATGTTCGGTGCGGATTCGTTATCCGCGATCTCGGAAGCGGTTCAGGGTCAGGATGGCGGGCGGATGTTGGACATTGTGCAAGAACTGGAACGCAATGGACGCAGTCTGCAGCATTTCTCGCGTGAACTGTCGCGGTACTGGCGCAATTTATTAGTCGCAAAGATCTCGGGCAAACCGACGCGATTGATCGCTGCTGCCGATCGAGAGCAACAAATTTACCTTGACACAGCAGCTGGATTTAGCGAAGAAGACCTGACGCGTTATCTGAACCTGACTCTCGAGTTGCATAAGACACTCCAGTCGTCGTTGCAGCCGCGGCTTCATCTTGAACTTGGCCTGATTAAGCTGGTACATGCGAGCCGGTTGCAGCCGCTTGAAGAAGCTCTGGCGCAGATGGGTAGCCTCCCCAAGATATCCTCGTCACCGTCCTCTGTCTCGCCTGCCAATTTACCGGCCGGACCACCCACGCCCATAACCCAGGCTCCGCCAATGACGGCATCGTCACGGGTCGACGCACCGCGCCCTGCACTGTTTCAAACGCGGTCCACAAAGGTTGCCAAAGCCCCGGAACCCTCGGCTGATGAAACAATAGAGGAGGCCGACGCCGTTGAACCTAAGCAGAGACTACACGATGCACTCGTTACGGCGGGTATGAGCTTCAGCGCCGACGCTCTTCTTAATTCTGAAGTCTCGGTGAACGGCGCAACAGTAACCATCAAAGCTCCGAAGGTCCTGACGATGGCTCTGAAAGATGCCTCCGTGGAGCGCATTGCTGCGCAAGCATTCGGCCGGCCGATGAAAGTAAGTGTCGAGGCTGGCGAGAACATGACTAACTCGCGGCCCTCCGCAACCCAAGCTGTCACTGGTGCGCCGAATGGCGACGACGAAGTTCGACGGCGAGCTCTGGAACATCCCGGCGTAAAGCGATTTCAAGAACTTTTTCCCGATGCGCAGGTTCGTCAAGTTCGCAACCTGAGCGACTGATCCGCATATTATAAATAGCGACTATGAAATTACCCGGCAACATGCAATCGATGATGAAGCAGGCCCAAGCTATGCAAGCCAAAATGGCAGAGGAAGTGGCCGCCATTCGGGTTGAGGCTTCTGCAGGCGGCGGAATGATCACAGTCAAGATGGACGGCAATAAACACGTTCTTGCCGTAACGATTGATCCGGAGGTCGCCGGCGATGTCGAGATGTTGCAGGACATGGTGATGGCCGCCTTCAATGAAGCGGCCAAGAAGGTGGACGATCAGGCTCAGTCGAAGATGGGCGGCATGTTGGGTGGGATGGGCCTGCCTCCCGGGCTGTTCTAAGTCGCAAGCAGCCTCGACATCCAAAACCTTCGCTAAATCATGGCCGACTTCGCCGAGCCGCTGGCGCGTCTCATACAAGAGTGCAAGCGACTTCCCGGTATCGGGCAGAAGTCAGCACAACGAATTGCTTTTTATCTCTTGCGGATGCCGCGTGAGGATGCGGAGCGATTGGCGCAGGCCGTCCTCGACGTGAAAGATAAGCTCGGCATCTGCGCGCAATGCAACAACATTAGCGACGGAGAACTGTGCAGTTATTGCCGCGATCCGAATCGAGATCCCCAGCAGATCTGCGTTGTGGAGGAGCCGCATAACATTCTTTCGGTTGAAACTACGCGCGCGTTCCGCGGACTTTATCACGTGCTGCATGGGTCGATTTCTCCGCTTCGTGGCATCGGTCCTGAGCAGTTGCGGATCAAGGGGCTTGTTGATCGGGTTCATCAAACTGAGGTGAAGGAAGTGATTGTTGCCACAAATCCGACCGTCGAAGGCGAAGCCACAGCTGTCTATCTCTCGCGTCTTCTTAAACCGCTTGGGCCACGAGTCACGCGGATCGCAATGGGTATTCCTGTCGGCAGCGATTTAGAGTTCGCAGATGAAGTGACCATGTCGCGATCGCTCGAAAATCGCCGAGAGCTGTAACCCGTAAGGTCGCGCTCAGAGGGTACACTGAATACAAAGTGCTGGTTTCCATTTCATCTCAGCCGGACAGGCCAAAGTGGCTTCGTGCGCCCGCCCCGGTTGGTGATAACTACCGCGAGTTAAAGAGTCTGGTAAGCCGCCTGAACCTGCACACAGTGTGTGAGAGCGCGGCGTGCCCAAACGTAGGCGAATGTTGGAATCGGCGCACCGCGACATTCATGATCCTCGGAAACGTCTGCACCCGGCGTTGTGGATTTTGTGCTGTGCAGAAGGGCGCGCCAATGACTGTCGATTACGACGAACCAAGGCGCGTTTCTGAAGCCTGTGCGGCACTTGGCTTGCGTTACGCGGTGATTACTAGCGTGAATCGCGATGACCGGAAAGATGGCGGTGCCGATCTGTTTGCCATGACTGTCGAGGCGATTCGCGAGCAGATTCCAGGCTGTAAGGTTGAATTACTGGTTCCGGATTTTCAGGGCTCGCACGCGGCGATGGACATTGTAATGAATGCGCATCCCGATGTCTTGAATCACAATACGGAGACCGTGCCGCGACTTTACCGGCAGGTGCGGTTGGGTGCTCGTTATCAGAGGTCGCTCGACATGCTGCGCTACGCCAAGCAAGTGCGACCACACATTCCGACGAAATCCGGTTTGATGCTCGGGCTGGGCGAGACGGGAACCGAAGTGTTGCAGGTGATGCGCGATCTCCGTGATCATCATGTTGACCTCTTGACGCTCGGCCAGTATCTGCGGCCGTCACCGAAACACCTTCCGATTCTGAGATACGTTCCGCAAACGGAGTTCGATGAGTTCAAACGAGCAGGCATGGCTATGGGCTTTGCTCACATTGAAGCTGGGCCCTTGGTGCGCAGCTCTTATCACGCCGACAGCTCGGAAGTGAGCGCGACGGCGGTCAACAGCAAGGTTTCGTAAGTCTTCCGTCCTGATTCTTCGTAAGCAATCAGTAAAGGCGCGCCTTGGTGTTGACATCCGACAACAGTACTGAGATATACTGTCGGACGTCTACAACATGGCCACGAATTCACGCTCAGATCTTCTTCAGGGCACGCTGGACCTGCTCATCTTGCGAACGCTTCAGGAGGAAATACTGCATGGGTGGGCGATATCGGAGCGGATTCAACAAATCTCGGAGAATGTCCTTCAGGTCAACCAGGGATCGCTTTATCCGGCGCTGCACCGACTAGAGCGACAAGGATGGATCAAGGCTGATTGGGGCGTCTCTGAACTTGGTCGACGCGCGAGGTTCTACCGAATCACCGCATCAGGAAAGCGACAACTGCAAGCCCAACACGAGAACTGGTTGAAGATGGCGTTTGCAATCGGGCGAGTGCTGGAACTGGCGTGATAAGAACCTTTCGCAATCTTTCTAGCTACATCCGGACACTCTTGTCGCGGGACCGACTCGACAACGATCTCGACGAGGAGATTAAAGCGCACCTTGAGTTGGAAGCGCGGAAGCACGTTCTCTTGGGCCTTCCGCAGCACGAGGCAATTAGGCGCGCGAACATCGCTCTGGGCGGCAGATCTCGGACTATCGAGGAGTGCCGAGATGTCCATGGTATTTGGATTATTGAGAACCTCTGGAAGGACTGCACCCACGCACTTCGCATGTTTCTTAGATCTCCAGCGTTCGCTTCGACGGTTGTCTTCACGATTGCAATCGTGGTGGGCGTAAATAGCATAGTATTTGGCTTTTGTAGGGCCGTGTTGCTTTCTACGCTCCCGGTACCGAATCCCAACCAACTTCGTTTAGTCTGTGTTAACTATCCTGGAGCTACAACGGTCGTCTATTTCTCGTTTCCCGATCTGAAACAGATGCAGAATGCCTCCAGCGAGACTGCCTCTATAACGGGGTTCAGTGAAGTTGTTGATTACCATTTGCGGGATGACGCTGGAACGACCAGCACTATCAAGGGACAGCTGGTTGCAGGTAACTTTTTCTCTCTCCTACAAATATCGCCGTTGATGGGTCGCCCTCTCACACAAGACGATAACCGGCCAGGAGCTCAAGCTGTCGCTGCTATCAGCTTCAGGTTCTGGCAAACAAGATTTGGTGGTGTTGGATCCGTGGTCGGCAGGCAGCTTTCAATCCAGCAGAAGCCCGTTACGGTCGTAGCGGTCATGCCCCGCGGCTTCGATGGTGTTGAACCCGGTGCACGGCCGGACGTATGGATGCCACTGTCGATGCAGAGTGCGATCGGGTACCAGGGTTATGCCAGCATGAACGATGTCGATTCCGGTAAGCCATGGCTGGGGCAAGATGGCGTTTCATGGATTCACATTCTGGCACGCTCTTCGAACGGAGATCGCCTGCATGCGGCCCTGACACGTCTCATCAAAGCTCAGGTTGCAGAGCAACTGCCTCACGTAAACGATCCTGAACAGCGAGCGGTGTTGCTTGGAGCAACAGCGAGTCTCACCAGCGCCGCCGGAGGACTACCACGCTTGCGTGAGCAGTTCTCGTTGCCATTGCAGATCCTATTCGGGCTCGCCGGGGTGCTGCTATTCAACGGCTGCGTCAACATAGTCAATCTGGTTTTGGCACGCTCCCGAACCCATCAACACGAAACTGCGATTCGACTCTCGCTTGGAAGTAGTCGCATACGCTTAATGGCTCATCGAGTGACTGAAACGCTCCTGCTCGCGTTCGTCGGCGGGGTGCTTAGCTTGCCGCTAACCATCTGGGGTTCAAGAGTCATTCTGCATTGGCTGGTGATCAATCAGAATCTGCAGATCGACTTCGATCCTGGCTCGTCGATGTTCAACTTTACAATGTTGATTACAATGCTGGCTGGCTTTGTGGTTTCGGTGGTACCGCAGCTGCAAATCGCAGACATGACAATGGCTGGATCTCTCGGCCAGCGGTCGCAAATGCCGGTCGATAAAGGCGGCCATACTTCACGTTCCTCTTCCATACTTATCGGCAGCCAGCTTGCCTTGTCAGTCGCTTCATTGGTGATTGCCGGGTTGCTTTCACACACCCTCTTAAACTACGCCCGATTGAACCTAGGAATCGACCGCGATCATGTGCTTAGCATAGGCATCGATCCCTCAGCTGGCGGCTACACAACTGCTTCCAGATTGAACGCCTTGTATCGCCGGCTTACAACGATGATCAATCGTCTACCCGGAGTTGTCTCCAGCTCCGTTGGCGGATGCGGTTTGATGGGCGGTGGCTGCGCCACTATGAACATCGCTATCGAGGGCGAGGTAAAAAGGACAGAATCACCTTTCATTGAGCGAAACTATGTCGGCGCCGATTATTTTTCAACCGTCGGCATGGGCCTGCTGCGAGGTCGCGAGATTCAGGCGTATGACACGCTAGACAGTCGCCGCGTCGGCGTCGTTAATGATGAGTTTGAGCGACGATATTTGCGCGGACAGAGCGCCATGAGTCGGTTCATCAATGTTGAAGGTCAAAAGGTCCAAATCGTGGGCGTGGTAAAAGACGCCCGTTCCGATGATATTCATAACTCTGCCATGCCGTACTTGTATCAGTCAGTTGAACAGGCCGTGAGCGGGTGGAATATCTCGCATGTCGAAGTTCGAACCAAAGGTGATCCCATGGCCATAGCTAACTCGGTCCGTGCTGCGATCCTAAGTGCCGATAGAGCAATCCCCGTCGCGGAGATCGTTACGCTCGGACAAGAAACCAACCGAGGGCTGGCTCGCGAACTGCTAGTCGGCCGCTTAGGGGGTGTGTTCAGTGTATTAACTCTTATCATCGCAGCCGTAGGCTTATATGGAGTTCTTGCCTATAGCGTGAGTCAAAGGCGCACTGAATTTGCTCTAAGAATGGCTCTTGGTGCAACTAGGCAGGCTGTTATGAGTATGGTCTTCAAACAGGCATCCCTAATCTGGATCTGCGGATGTGCCGGCGGTCTCGGATTGGCAGTGCTCAGTGCTCGCGTGGTAAGCTCACTTCTTTTTGAAACGGGGGCTCTCGATATGTGGGCCTACTCAGGGGCTCTTGTCGCGCTGTTCGTGGTGTCGCTGATTGCAGCCTTGCTACCAGCGTGGCGCGCGGCGAGTGTCGATCCGGCTTCGACTCTACGGGGCGATTGATGCAACAATCCTTCATACCGGCAACGAAAGCTTAGCTTCACATCCCGGCCCTTCGCGGGCGTTCTCGAGAGTCAACGTTCCTCCGTGCGCTTCTGCGATCTGGCGGCTGAGTACCAAGCCGATGCCGGAGCCGCCGCGCTTAGTTGTAAAGAACGGGACAAACAAATTGGCTGTATTCGAGAGACCGTGGCCTTCGTCTCGAACCAGCACGTCAACTGTGTTGTGTCCCTGAGTACATTGAACCCTGACCTTCCCTCCCGTCTCTAAGCTTGCGTCGGCCGCGTTTCTGATCAGGTTGATTAGAAGTTGCTCCAGCTGATCGGAATCGCCCGCGATGGTACAGCCGGCCTCGACGTTGCTTTCAATCGATACACGGGTCTCGAGACTCGCAACTTGCCGGATCAGGTTGCCGAGATTGAGGCGAGAGGTTTTCGGAGGGGGCAAGGCGGCAAGCTTGGCGTAAGAACTCATAAACCGGTTCAGAGACTCAGAACGGCCAGCGATGACGTTCAGCCCTCGTGACATGTCCTGCTGCCAGTCGTCAGGAAGCGGATCGGATTTCAGAATCTGTTCAAGGCTGCCCGCGATGGACTTAATCGGCGTCAACGAATTGTTGAGCTCGTGGCCGAGAACGCGAACAAGGCGCTGCCAAGCAAGTAGCTCCTCGTCGCGTAACGGTCGGGTCAGGTCGGTGACGACCAGCAACTGGTGGGGCACGCCGTTTTCACGAAATTGCGATCGCCGAATGCCCCAGCGCCCCGCCGCTCCGGGAAAGGTTCGTTGCTGTGTCTGTTCACTTTCGCCGGTCAAGTATTCACCAAGCCCGAGCGACTCGGCATCCCGAGCGAGCAGACGCTGAGCGGGTTGTGCGAGAAGCCGTTCACCAGCGCGGTTCACCAAGCGGAGTTGACGCTGCGGATCGAAGGCGAAGGCTGCGACGTCGATCTCTTCCATCACTTTGCGAAGGAGGGCAGTTGCTTCCATAGCACCCAGTCTTTGAGTGCGGAGCGTTGCAGCCATTGCGTTGACCTGCTGCATCACTTCGCCGAGCGATTCACGTGGATCACTGACCCTGCCGCGAATCGAGTAGTCGCCCTCTCTCATCGCTTCAAGCAAATTGGCCAGGGTGCGAAGCGGCGCTGTCACCCGATCGCGAGCGGCGAAAGCGAAGCCTAGCCAGCCCGCAAAGATGACGATCGCCACGGTCCATAAGGCACGTCCGGAGTAGTTGCCAAGCCAAAGTAGGACAGCACAACACACGATGGCGGGAAGGCCTGCACCGAGCGCGAGAAGGAACACCCGCAGCTCGTGGCTGATTCGCATGAAGGCCCTAGCCTAAATTCCAAACCGCTGAAGGCGCCTGTACAAGGCACTTCTGCTTAAACCGAGGGCATTGGCAGCATGGCTAACGTTGCCGTTGTAGCGGGACAGCGCTTTTTTGATGAGAAAACTCTCGACTTCCTCAAGGCTCATGTCTTCCAGTTTTGGCGACGCGCCATTGGAGGAACGCAATGCCAGATCAGCGGCCCGTATCTCGTTACCCTGGGCCATCAACACGGCGCGTTCAGTCACATGATTCAACTCGCGAACGTTGCCCTGCCAGTGATGCTCTTCCAGAGCTTGCCTTGCACTTTGGTCGAAGCCAATAATTGACTTACGGTATCGCGTTGCATGCGTATTGAGGAAGTAATTAGCAAGGATCGTGATGTCTTCTCTGCGGTCGCGCAACGGAGGCAGATGAATCTCAATCGTATTCAGCCGAAAGAGAAGATCTTGCCGGAACCGGCCCTGCTCAACCTCGTCGGGCAAGTTGGAATTCGTTGCCGAAATAATCCGCACGTCGACCTTCTTGGTTTTCGAGGAGCCGACCCGCTCCATCTCTCCGATTTCTAGTACGCGAAGCAACTTCGTTTGCAGGTTCAGCGGAACGTTCGCAATCTCGTCGAGAAAGAGGGTACCGCAATCAGCAAGCTCAAAGCGACCAATGCGATCAGTCTTGGCGTCGGTGAACGCACCTTTGACGTGCCCGAACAGTTCGCTTTCGAAGACGCCTTCCGATAAACCACCGGCGTTGACTGTCACCATGGGTTTGCTGGCCCGACCAGAGATGGTGTGCAAGGTCCGGGCCACAACCTCTTTACCCGTGCCAGGTTCGCCCGTGATCAGAACGTTTGCGTCCGATGGGCCAACGCGAGAGATCATCTGTAGAACGGGCTGCATCGAGGGTGCTTCGGCAATCAGCGCCGGCATGTTTTCCCCTCGCAGAAATTGATTCTCGATTTCGAGTTTCTGGCCATGACGGAGCGCGGCACTCAGTGTCAGCTGCGTACGCACAATCGACGACAGGCGATGGTTGTCCCAGGGCTTTGTGACAAAATCTCGAGCTCCGCGGCGCATCGCATCTACAGCTAGCTCGACGCTGCTCCAAGCAGTCATTACGACCACTGGCAGCTGCGGGTCTACGCTTTGCAGCCTAGTTAGAAGGTCAAGGCCTTCCTGTCCGGATGTTGTATCGCGCGTGTAATTCAGGTCGATCAGAGCCAGATCGTAATCCCGATTCTCAACGGCGTTGATGACCTGTTGCGGTGATTCGACAGCTTCCGATTTGTAGCCCTCAGCCTTCAGCAGAAGACGCAGAGCCTCTAAGATGTCCGGCTGATCGTCAGCGATCAGAATTCGAGCAGATGAAGGCGGTACGGGTCTGGTTAGTGTGGCCATTCAGGCAGCTGAAGCTGCGACATCGCCTTCGTGCCCTGCCGAGCGGCGGCCAGTGCGAGTAATTGCCGCGCCTCAGCCGGACCGGGCTCTTGCGCCTCCGGAGGAACACTCAAGTAACGACGAAGATACTGTTCGGCGCGCTTTGCATCCCCGTCCCGATCAAGCAGAGCCTTAGCAGCAAAGTAATCAGCTCCGAGGTCATCCGGAACATTTGTCTCGGCAGCAGAGAGCGTCGCTTCCAGTTCGTTGTAACGCGCTTCAGATCCATAGATCTTGGCGAGTGTAATCCAGGCGGCGGCTCGTTTTGGATCGGACCGGGTCAGCTCAAGGGCTTGGCGTTCGGCATCAACAGGACGGTTCAGCTTGACGGCGTAGAAATCAGCTAACCCGGCACGGGCACGATAAAACTGCGGAGCGGCTTTGACTGCGGACTCAAGCGCAACTTGCGTACGAGGCAGATCCTCATCCTGGAATAAGCGCGCTTCCATCAGATTGCCCCAAAGCGGGCTGACCGCTTTCAATGCGGAGATGGTCTCTAGCGCCTTTTGACGGCCCCCGCCCACAACGGCTGGCGCTTTCCATTCAAAGCCGGCCTGCACGAGAAGAGCGTCAATATTTTTGGGATCAATCGTGAACGCGGCCTCAAGTTCCTTGTGCATCTTATGAATATGTGCTACCTGTTTCAGCAATGTCGCCTTCTCAGCCAGGAGGGCTGAAACTTCTGCAGCCTGGGCATGGTAGGCAGCCTTAGACGGATCGACCTTAACAGCCGTGTCTGCTGCGAGTGCCGCGCCTTCAAGGTCGTTTGTGTTTTCGTCGATCTTCGAAAGCTGATAATTAGCCTCAGCGTCGTTTGGTGCGGTCCGGAGACGTACAAAAACGGCGGCTCTAGCGCGCTTCCAATGGTTAGCCTCAATCAGTTGTGAAATGGATGCGGATGTGAGATTGGTTTGAGCAATGCCGGATGCGCACAGCAAGGAAAGGGCCGCGGCCAAGCGCGGGAAACGTAGCTTCATTAGGGGTTCTCCCAATTGTAACGAATTGAGCACGTTTTCGGCCTAACTTGCTGCGATCCAGCCATCCTCTATTTTGAGAATTTTGTTCCCATATTCGGCATTCTTCTCGTTGTGAGTAACTTGAACGATAGTGACTCCTTCGTCGTTCAATTTTTTGAACATCTCCATGATTTCTTTGCCCTGGCTTGAATGGAGATTGCCGGTCGGCTCGTCCGCCAGAATGAGCTTCGGGCTGGCAATCATGGCTCGAGCGATCCCAACTAGCTGCTGCTGACCCCCGGAAAGCTGGTTCGGATACAGGTCCTTCTTGCCAACCATTTGGAATCGGTCAAGCGCATCACAAACGATACTCTGTCGTTCCGACTTTTTGATGTTCCGATAGGACAAAGGGATTTCGAGGTTTTCGTAAACAGTCAAGGAATCAAGTAGCTGATAGCTCTGAAAGACAAACCCGATGTACTTCTTGTAAATCTCGGAACGATCTTTCTTGTTCAGGCGATGAATGGGGTGGTCTAGAAACGTATATTCGCCGGTCCAGGCGGAGTCGTGCATCCCGAGCAGATGCAGTAGTGTGGACTTCCCCGCCCCTGACGGACCCATGATGGAGATGAAGTCGCCTTCTTTGATGTCGATGTTTATACGGCGGAGAACGAAGGTTTTCGTGGGGCCGTGTTCAAAATACTTTTCTATGTTGCGAAGCGCGATCATAACTGTCTATTCATAGCGCAAGGCAGTAAGAGGATCGACTCGCGTAGCGCGGAAAGCAGGTATCAACGAGGCGAACAGCGTCACAGCCAAGATCAGGCCGACAGCTGAAGCGTAAGCCCCAGGATCACTGCTGGTCACTCCGTACAGCATAGTTTTGAGGAGTCCCGCACACCAGTCCGCGCCGAGAAGACCTGCACCCGCTCCCACGACGGCGATGGCTAGAGACTCGCGAAGGATAAGCCACAGAATGCCGGGATGATTTGCGCCCAAAGCCACGCGGATCCCAATCTCCTGTGTTCGTTGCTGGACTGAAAAAGCAATGATTGCGTAGAGCCCAATAGCGGCGAGAACCATGGCGAGTGCTGAGAAGGTGGTCAGCAGGCCGAGTAGGAATCGACGACTCGCGAGAGACTCGCCAATGTAGTTCTCGAGCGGGTTTATGTCACTGAGTGCGAGATTAGGGTCCATGTTATGAAGAATGCCCCGCAGCGCGACGATAGCGCTTTCCGGAGTTGACGTGCGCAGAATCACGTTTACGCTGTTCGCTCCGTATTGCGGATAATTGAAATACATCTCCGGGTGAGGATCCTCGTCCAGCGATGTTCGCTTCACATTCGGCACCACTCCAACAATCGTCGTCGGACCTTCTTCCGGTGGATTGGGTCCATAAAATTTCAGGCCTATTGGGTTCTGGCCGGGGAAAAGTTGCCTGGCCAATTCCTGGTTGACGACTGCGACGCTGGGGGCTTTCTCGACATCACGCTCGTTAACGCTTCGACCCTGGAGTATGGGCATGCGGAGAACTGCGAACGAGTCAGGGCTCATGCCGACGTTAATTGCATAGCGGTCGACGTGGCTCAGTTTGCTGCCGATGTAAGTGCCGGAGTTGGCGTCAGTAAATGGAAGAGCCGTGGTCAGTGCAGCTTTCTCGACGCCAGGAATTTGCTGCATGCGGGCCAGGAGTTTGTCCCAGAATTGATTGCCCTGATCGTGTGAGTAGCGGGTGAGCGGAAGCGTGACTGTGGCTGTCAAAACGTTCTTCGGGTCGAAACCAGGGTGCACCGACACCAAACGTGAAAAGCTTCTAATCAACAACCCTGCGCCAATCAACAGGACGACGGAGAGTGCCACTTCCGCTCCGACCAGGACTTGGCGAAGCCGATGGGAACTACCCGAGACAGTACCTTTCGATCCTTCCTTCAGGCCGCTGTTGATGTCCATTTGAGAAGCTTGCACGGACGGGATGATCCCGCTAAGAAGAGCAGCTGCTAACGTGAGCGCGATGCTAAACAGAAGGACGGGCAGGTTTAAGCTAGGCTGCATGGATGCCGGTAAGTCGTATGGCGAATAATGAACAATCAGCTTCATAGCGCCAACTGCAGTTGCAATTCCGAGCGCACCGCCACCTACCGCCAGCACCAGGCTTTCTGTTAACAACAGGCGCACGATCTCCCATCCCGATGCACCGACCGAAACACGAATTGCCAGTTCGCGAGTTCGTGACGATGCGCGTGCTAGTAGAAGTCCAGCAAGGTTAGAACAGGCGATCAAGAGCAATAGGACCACCGCGGCCAGCAAAACCCAGAGTGCAGGACGGACCTTCGCAACTAAGCTGTCTTGCAAAGCAAAGACCACGGCATAATGATCGTCGTTATGCGCGTGATGATCATCATTGTGGACCCGGGCAATATTAGCAGCAACCATTTTTAGTTCGGCGCTTGCCACAGACGCAGAGACACCCGGTTTCAACCTTCCCAGGCCGATCATCCAGTGATTGCCGTATTGCTGAGTCACATCATATCCGGGCTTGAGCCGATCCTCGACATACTCGGGAACGAGAAGTCGCGGGCTGACCCAGATGTCAGATTCGGAGGGATACTCTTGTTTCGGGGCAAGAACTCCAATGACACGAAAGCTGTTGCTGTTCAGCGCCAGCGTGCGCCCCAGAATGTTTGGATCAGCACCGAACTGCCCACGCCATAAGCGATCGCTAATAACGGCGACACGCGAGTCCGCACCTGCCTTATCGACCTTTTCGGACATGAGCCGACCAAGTTGAGCACGTGCACCAAGCACCTGAAAGAAATTAGTGGTCACCCCAGAACCATGAATCTTAGTTGCTTCAGCACAGCCGGATAAGGTCAACTCCTGCCAGCTAATAGCCGCAACGTCTTGAAACGTCTTCGATTGCGCATGGTAGTCGAGATACTCGCCAGGCGACAGCGACGCCATGTCGCAGCACGTCTGATGGTCTCGGACCATAACTAACTGCTCTGGATGTTGAAACGGAAGAGGGCGAAGAAGTGCCGACTCTACCACGCTGAAGATGGCCGTGTTCGCTCCGATTCCCAGCGCCAAAGAACCAATGGCGACGGCTGTAAAGACCGGCTTAACACGTAACGATCGCAACGCAAAACGCAGGTGAGATCGGAGTCGCGGCATCTACATCCCTGGGTTTAAAAACGGAGGAGAGGGCGGCGGCTCAGGTAAGACCGGCATTGAGACCTTCGGGCATAGACCTGTTACCGCAACCAAGCGAACTCGATTGAGCGTGTTCAGCGCATGCACGCCAGCAACGCGGCGCGCCTGATGGGCCACAGCGAGCGCAACGACGAGCGCGCCAATAGCCCAGAGATCAATATTTCGGTATAGCTTTGACATCAGACATTCACCTCAACACTTTCTTCAACAACACGGCCATCAAACAAATGGATCGAACGATCCGCGTAGCGAGCGTATCGGGGGTCATGGGTCACCATGCAGATGGTGGCTCCCGCCCGGTGTAACTCCCGCAGTAGATCCATAACCTGTTCGCCGTTTTGAGAATCCAAATTTCCGGTCGGTTCGTCGGCGAGCAAGATCGAAGGATCCCCCGCCAAGGCACGGGCTACGGCCACACGTTGCTGCTGGCCGCCCGACAATTGGGAAGGGTAATGCTTAACGCGATGAGACATTCCGACGCGCTCCAGGGCTTCCTGCACTTTCTTCTTGCGCTCACTGGAAGGCATGCCCCGGTAAGTCAACGGCAGCTCGACATTCTCGTAGACATTCAGATCTCCGATCAAGTTGAACGCCTGAAAGATGAAGCCGATCTCGCGGTTGCGAATGCGTGCGCGTTCAGACAGTTTCAGACTCTGCACCGGCTTGCTGTTTAAGACGTACGTACCTGTACTCGGTGAGTCGAGCAGACCCAAGATAGCCAGCAGAGTCGATTTTCCGCAACCGGAAGGACCGGAAATGGAAACGTACTCGCCCCGTTGGATATCAATGTGGATGCCAGCCAGCGCATGCGTTTCGACTTCGTCCGTTACGAAGACTTTGGTCACGTCTTGAAGGTGGATGAGTGGCTCGGTTGAAAGCATAAGTGATCGAGGTCTCCTGTTTTGGCTATATACGTACGAAACTGCGAAATGGTTCGCGGCAACTGTCCATATTCGTCCTAGTCTCTAGTTCAAACGGATACGTGGTTGCGAATCATGTTGTGCCATGTCAGACAGAATGACCGAGTCGCCCACATTGAGCCCGTTTATAACCTCGATCGTGTTGACTGAAGCGCGGCCTAACTGCACTTTGACCTGCGTCGCACCTTTACCATCAGGATCGATTTTGAAAAGGCCGATCGTGGAATTGGGCTGCCCAGAAACAGGACGTCCAATGTAGACGACATCAGGAAGATGTTCGATCTCCACCGTTCCGTCCACGCTGAGTTCTGGACGCGCGCCCGCAGGCAGAGGGCCTTCCAGCCGAACGTCCACCAGGACCTCGCCATTCTTAGCTGCTGGATCGATGCGAATAATATGGCCCGGCACGACACCGTTCCGTGTGTCGATGGCTGCTTCCAAGCCAATACGAATCTCGCGCATTTGCGTTTCGGGAATCTGTAATTCGGCTTTTAAACGGGCCGGATTGGCAACCTTGGCCAGGATCGTCCCAGCGGTCACTCGCTGTCCCACTTCGACATCGACCTCTTGCAAAACACCATCTATGCCGGCGCGAATGGTTAGCTGATCCACCTGCTTCCTCTTAAGCTCGTACGTAGCCTTCGCCCGTTCCACAGCCACGTTCTTGTCCTCGATCTGTGCGCGAGTTGAATCGTCGTTGATCTTGAGACGCTCCTGCTGAAGCGCAAGTCGCTTCGAAAGCTGGTCGGCCTTCGACACGGATAAGCGCGATTCGAGGTCGCTCTTCAAATTAAGGCGCGTCAGTTCCAGGTCGCGGTCGGCGGTTAATTTGGCTTCGTTGTACTCGGCTTCAAGTTGTGCGAGCGTAGCGCGCTTGTCCAATTTTTCGCTCTCGAGCCTGACTCGAAGGTCCGACAGGCTGGCCTCATCCTGTTTCACCTGCCAGAGCGCATTCTCCGCCTCAAGTTCCAGGTCCGGATTTCGCAGCACCATCAGAATGTCGGAAGCCTTGACCGGATCGATGCCGGCGCGTCGATCGATGCGTTCGACTCGGCAATCGACAACAGACGGTATCCAATAAATCTCTTGCGGCGTGAGACGGCCTATGCCGTGGACCTGACGTTCCATCGGTCCGCGCTTCACAGTGTCACGGTAGATCGTCCCTCCATCGACACTGGGCGCAGCCGGTTTGAGATGAGCGATCGCATATCCTCCCCCGCCGGTGATGGCGAGCAGGCAACTAATGAGGATGATCCGCTTGATCAAGCGTTTGCGAGCAACTTCAGGTCCGCGAGCGATGTCCATGAACTACTGCCATAAAGGCACGTTCACGGCCACTCAGGCCCAAGCTTCGAATGTGCGGATTTATTGCGCTTTTGGAGTAGAGGGATGATTTAGGTCCGAGCCCGTCGCCGTTAGAGTGTCCGAATGTGGGACGAACATGTTCGTAATGAGTCATGCCGCTCGCGACGGAACGAAGGTAAATCGTTCCTTCAATCGAAGGAAGGGCTTCTCGAAATATTCATACGACAGGATCGCCGTCGGTACCGAGAGAGCAAAAGCGATGAGGATTCGGCCAAGAAATGCAGTTCTTGTCGAACCGAAGTCGAACCAGTAAGTCAGGAGGTAAAAGCCTTCGTGAAACACGTACAAACCGTATGAGATCTTGCCCAAGTAAGTGAGCCATCTCGGAAACATCCGGTTCGGCGCGCCATAGAAGGCGAGGAAGATCAGAACACAACCGAGAGTGATTAAAAGGTAACCGGCTGAGACAGGTATCGTCGGCACCAATGGATCGCCCGGCCGCTTCATTCCTGTAAGGCGTTCTGACAAGAGCCAACAAGCCACTCCCGCTCCAAAGCTGTAGAACCGCAACAGAGGCCGAAGTGAGAAGTTTCGCCCTCTCAATGTAAGCGCGAGCAGTGCGCCAGCTGCAAAGAACAGAAAATGAACAAAGCTGTTCCACCAAGTGGTCACGCCAAACCGAGACGAGCAAAGATACATATTCACGAAAGCGACTGGAATGAGGATCAGCGATCCAAACAGCACACCGGCAGAGCCGCCAAACTTACACAGAAGCGGCCATAGCAGGTAAAACTGTTCTTCAAGCGAGATGCTCCATAGCGGCGTGATAGGGCTACCAGTCACACCATGGGCCGCGATGTACCAATTGCCAGACAGGAGAAGAAACGCCGAGACTCGCTGGAAACTTAACGGGTAAACAGCCGGCAAGAGCCAGCTAAGCACGACACACAAGGCGACGAAACCAAAGTAGAGTGGCCAAATCCGCAAAATTCGACGCATGTAGAAGGCTTTCAGGTGCACGGTGCCGGTTTGTAGTTTTTCACGCTGAAGCAATTCCGTAATTAGAAATGCTGACAAGAAAAAAAACATAGCCATTCCGAAAGCGCCGGTTTCTTCAACTAGAATGAGCAACTTCCGCGCAACGATGTGCCATCCGGCTCCGTCAGGATCTAACCAAGGGCGCGGACCGTGATGCACGAAGACACAGAAGAAAGCAAAAAAACGCAGAGCGTCCAGTTCCGGACGGTAAAACCGGCCACCTGGCGACAGGGCAGCGGGTTGGGGCTCAATCGCTTCGGTCAAAGATACAGCAGCCGACATGGGAGTGCGTAGTTATTCTAACTACTCTTTGTACAAAGACGCGCGGTTTTCCCACAGATGGACCCGTCCTGCGCGGTCCGTCTATTTAATCGCGGAGAAATCGGTGGGCGTGAGGAAGGTAGAATCGACTTTCTCAACCAGCTTTCCATTCACCTCGGAAGCGGTCGAGACCTTTTTCCATTCGGGATCGCTGACAAACTCACTCCAAGACTTCTTGGCAGCTTCACGGCTCGGAAAGGCCAGCACATAGTAAAGGGTCTTGTCCTTTAACGGCTCATCTGTTGGCGTCCAATAGGCGATACTGGTCATCCCATGGCGCTGGAAGATATCGACTGTATGTTCGCGAAAGCGCTTCATCAGATCAGGCAGCTTCCCAGGATATGTGTGATACACGCGAAGCTCGAAGACTCGACCTGATGAGTCACTGTCCTGCGCGTGAACCGGCGTTGATTGCTGCCGGCCGATCAAGACGCCACAAGCGAGTAGGGCGGCTGCAGCGGATAGTTTGGCCATGCGGTGGCCGAAGTGTTTTGTCATGGTTGTCTTAGTTCGTTGTCTTAGTTCGTTGCTGAAAGGTTCGTCGAAGCAGGCTTCTCGGGGAGAGCCCAAGCGTAAATCATATTCTGAACCGGCGTGAGAAAGTATTGGCGGCCGTTCAGTTCGTAGGTAGTCGGCCCTGTTACCATGGTGCCGCCAGCGTTTACATGCCACAAGGTCTTGCCCGTTTTCGCGTCTAAAGCGAACAAATTGCCTGACGTGTCCGCCGAAAAGAGCAGTCCACCGGCAGTGGTTAAGAGCCCTGCCAAACCCTCGCCGTCACCTAGATTGTGACTCCAGTTGATCTTTCCGGTTTTGTAGTTTATGGCCTGGATCATAGACTCCGACCACAAATTGCGGTCACGGCCGCCCCATCCTTCGGCCTTACCGACAGCAGTCAAATAGAACTCACTAAACAGTTGGCGAGCACTGACGTAAAAAAGCTTGCTTTGGTCGGAAAAGCTCGGAGCCATCCAGTTTGTGGCACCATCGGATCCTGGTGAAACCAGTGTTCCATCTGCGGAAGGGTCCTTTTTCTGATCGCTGACCGGTCGTCCACGTTCATCAATCTTTCCAGCCCAATTCGTCTTTACGAATGGAGCAGTGAGCAGGTGCTTACCAGTTTCTCGATCCAGCACAAAAAAGTAGCCATTGCGGCTAGCCTGACCCAGCAGTTTGCGCGGTGCGCCGTCAAACTCGCCATCAAAGATAACCGGAGTCTGAACAGCATCCCAGTCGTGCAAATCATGAGGCGAAGGTTGAAAATACCACTTCAACTTACCTTTGTCGGCGTCGAGCGCAACGATCGAGCAGGTGTACAGGTTATCGCCCATGCGATCTGCTCCGGCCAGAACGGGATTCGGGTTGCCAATGCCCCAGTACAGGAGGTTTAACTCCGGATCATAAGTGCCCGTCATCCACGTCATTCCCCCGCCATGGCTGATCGCGTCACCTTTGGTCGGCCAAGTTTCGGATCCGGGATCGCCTTTACTCGGTTCAGTGTTCCAATGCCACTGCACGGCGCCTGTCTCGGGATCGCGTGATTCCAGGAATCCGGGGATGTCAGTGACGTCACCCGAGACGCCCACGATGATGTGATCACGGATGACAAGCGGCGCCATGGTCGCGAAGTATCCAAGCTTTGGATCAGCCAGTTCTACGTTCCAACGCAGCGATCCGTCTTTGGCGTTCAAGCTCAGTAGGTGCGCATCCGGCGTCTCGAAAAAGAGCCAATCGTGATACATGCCGACACCGCGATTGCCAATGCGGTCGCCGCCTTCTAGATCGGGATATTCGTAGTGCCAGATGCGCCGGCCCGTCCGAGCATCCACCGCCCAGACATTGTTTGGCACCGTAAAGTAGAGGACGCCATTGACCATCAGCGGCGTTGACTTCAGAGCCACTGAATTACCCATATAAGCCCACGCTAGAGTGAGTTCCTGGACGTTCCGTGTATTGATCTGATCAAGAGTGCTATACCGCCGCCCTGAGTAATCACCATTGAACGTCGGCCACTGACCGCTTGGCTTTAGAATCGCGCTCGGCTCTAAGCCCTGGGCCGGCAGAGATGATGAAGCTTGCCCAAGCCAGGCGGCGGTGAAAGCGATTTGGATAAGGACCGTAAAGCTACTGCTCTTTTTTCGAAGCATGGACACCCTACTTGAGCGTTTCCAGATATGCGAACAGATTGTGAACATCCGCGTCAGTGTACTTTGCCAGCAGCTCGCGATGGGCGGCAAGCGGGTCATTCACCTCGACCTGCAAACCTTCGCGATCCCATGAGCGCGTCCAACCTTCGCCGTCCTTCAAAGTCACGGAATAGTTATCTATGTGGACTACTTTTCCACTTACCCTGTCTCCGTTTGGTAGCACAACCGTTGCCGTCCGCGTTTCCGCATTGTGGTTTTCAGGATACAGAAAGCGCTGTTGCAGATTCACTGGTTGTATTCGCGTGGCGACACCCTTCAGGTCCTTGTCAGGCGAATGGCACGTTGCGCACTGCCCCACCCCATTGAAATAGGTCTTCCCCTCAGCGGCGTTGCCGGTTAACAATTTCTCAACCGGATAATCGTTCGCAACATGAGCGCTACTCTTGGCTTCTGTGGCCCGAGCGTGCAGAAAAGCCACTATCGCTGTGACCTGGTCATCTTTTAGACTGCTGGGCGGGAATGCAGGCATGCCCTTATCAGCGCGGCCATTGCGGATGATCGCGGAGATTAGTTCGCCCTCTTTGTCATGATTTACCAGGCTTGATCGAATCAGATCAGGCGCGCGATTCCCTGAAGCGTCCTCACCATGGCAAAAGCCGCATGCCTGAACATACGCTTTCTGCCCTTGCTGGACTAACGGATCGACTACTTTGTTCGTGGGTACTGCCGCGGTGTGATGTTCTTGGGCCAGAACTAGCGACGAAGATAGAAAGTAGCTAAGAGTTAGCAACGACTTACAAAGTCCTAGAGCACGATGCGACATGGACGAAAGTGCCGGAAACATAAAACGCCAATTGTACTGAAGCGCTTCCGATCAGTCCGAAGACTTGGTTTGTGATACGAGCTTGTCCGCTTGTATAAGCTCGGAATTTGATGACCGACGCCGCAGCGTAGCACGCCGTTTTCGAAACCGATAGCGATGGGAAATAAACGCAAGAGGAATGGCCAAACCAAACGTCCAATGAAGGACAGATATCCATGAGCGGGCGTTCTCGTCAGCCGCGTAGTAAAGAAGGTACCCGGTGACGGAGAGCCAAATCAGAAGGCCGGTCAGGATGCCGCCGGACCATCGCCTTCGATTTAAGGGCCACGCCGAGGTGACATGCACACCCCATAGAAGTCCAAAGATCCAGAGAGTGGCGAAGGCAAACGCGCCGTGCAACTTCAACCACCAAGGTTCGAGAGTACTGATCTTCGGGCCAAACTCGCCCTGTTGGACCAATAAGTAATGAAAGAGGAGCCACAACGCGCCCGAGGTCCAAACCCCACAGCCCACCACGTATAAGGCAAGGCGCCTGGAACGGCCAAGTCGAACGGATGACCGGTGTGGACCGCTCACTAGTTTTTCGCTCCTCCCTCGAGAAGCTGCCAGCCTTCCAAAGCATCGTGAAAATAAGCGGAAGCCCCCCAGCGCTGCAGAATCTGGGTACTGTCTACTCCCATCGCCATGACCACTTTAGTCAGAGCATCGGCAATGACGCACTGTTTGGCTACTACGCACACAAAACGATCGGTTCGGGTGGCAGCTCGGCGACTGCCATGAACGTGGGCACCATATTTATGTCCGCGATGTTGGCGGCGGGTACGATGACCGCTGCTACTGGCGAGACTACCGTTCGCGAGTTCAACCACGGGCGCGGGATTGACGAGCTTTTCGAGTTCGAGGCCGACGCGTTCCGTCTTCGGCCCATGTACACGCAGATCGCCCCCGGCGTTCACAACCGCATGTTTGACGCTTAGTCGCCGCAAAGCGTCGATTGCGCAGTCGACCGCATAGCCCTTTGCGATACCTCCCAGGTCGATCCACAAAGGGCGATGAAACGAGACTCTTCCATCTGGCCGAAGCTCGACATCGCGCCAGCATCCTTCCGGTTCAGATTCCGTCTCAGCCGGTCTGGGCAAAAGTCCGATGCCGACGAGCTCGGCGGCAACAGAGACATCAAAACAGCCGTCACTGGTGGCAGAAATCTCCAACGCTCGTTTCAAGACCTCAAAGGTCTGTGAACTTACCGGAATAGGATCGCTTACCGCTGCGCGGTTTAGCCTGCTGACATCGCTCGAGTAGTCGTGGAAGCTCATCAAGCGATGGATTATCGCCACCTCCTGGAATGCGGAGTTGATTGCCTGATGTGCGCACGAAGGTGAGAGCCCGCCCACACGAATTGTGACAAAGGTGCCGAGCCAGGGCTGTGTGCGTTCAACCATGCGCTTGCAGAACAGCAACTTCGAATGTCGCCAGGAGGCGCATCACACCGTCGGTCACATGACGGCACGAGAGGGTCGCTCCAGATATGTTGCGGATTTCCTTACCTAAGCGCAGTTTCGATCCAGCCTGCTTTCCAGCAAATTGCCGCCTCCATGTTGGCTCGCTGATCTGGCCCCCATAGGCTTCGCGGTACTCAAGGATCTCAATGCCCTTCACTGCGCCTTTCTCATCTAAGGCAATCGCAAACGGAATGTACTCATGCTTCCCAACCACTTCGTCTGCAATGAACCAGCCCCCTGTTGACGCTCGCCAAATCTTCAATTCCTTGTTGTGAACATTGACGCCGGCTTCCTTCTCAATGGTCTTTTGCTGGTCAGCAGTTAGCGTGCGGAACTGCGGGTCAAAGCTTGCGCCTGGAAATAGGACGGCCTGCGCTTGCTGCACTGTGAGAAACACCTTGGCGTACGCCGGCCCTCCCAATACAGTAAGCGAGGCCAGCGGCACGAAGAGAAACTTCGATTTCACTTTTCGCCCCCGAAGTACCAACCAAATTTAATGCGGACGCGATACTTCTCGAAGTCATTGTCGAAAACACGGCCTCCGACTATGGCTCCGGGCACGGTATCAACGTGGGTACTGGCCCACGGCATTTGTGCGACGAATGTTCCCGTAGCGAAAAAGTGTTTTCCGCCGTAATGCAGCGTCGGTCCCAAATAATATCCGCTGTTCGACTCATGCGTGAAGTTATAGCTGTTGAACTCACGCTCGTTTATCAGCTCGAACCCGCTAGACCAATTGCGCCGAAAGCGGTATGAGACGCCAAGATCCACATTCGCGTCGGTCTCCTCTTGCCAGCTCTTCTTGAATAGATTCGCCGAGTCCGTCACGTGTCGCCACTCCGGCGCATAGGTAAGATTCAGGGCAAAGACTAAGAGATCATCCCGGTAGTTCTTTTGCAAAATGATCTTTGTTTCCGACTCGATAAATCCAGCTCCGACTGTCGGCTCTTCGTAGAGCGCTAGGCCAACCGAATGAGTGTAGGGGCTTACGATCCGGTAGATGGCTTCCTGGGAAACACCGATGAACCTTGAGCGCCCGTAGTGATCATCCGCCCCAGGCTGGTCGTACGAGAACTGTTCCGGGGGAGTTGTTGCGCCGCCAGGACCGTTGTGAAACGCGGCCGTCGAATCGTAAGTAGCATAAAGCGCGAGCTGCAGTTTGTCACTAGCGCCGTACTCGAATTCGGTGCGGTTCTCCTGAAGCCAGAAGTCGCCGGGAGTAGCTTTCGTTAACCGGGTCGTGGACCACTGTTCGACTTCGAGCTTTCCTTTGGGAAGCACGTCCGTCGTATAAGCAAATCCGAACAACGGTTCGTCCGCTCGAAGCGTTCCCGGCAAGAGTAACGTTGCGACGGCAAAAGCAACGGCCCTGTACCTGATATAGATTGCTTTGCTGGTGTCCCTCTTTGTCAAGCCTTCTGATCTCCCAGTCTCGAATGAGCTTCTGCAAGGCACGTCCGCGTAAATTCCATTTTTGAAAACGTTGTCTTAAGTCTTTTGCAGGAGCGAGACTGCGAGTAGGTCGCATCTTTGCATCCGACTGCATCTCGGACCAATTCGATCCCACATTAGAGCTGGGCTGCGTTACTGTCAAGCGTTTCGAGCCAACAGCAGGCATTCAGCCCTGAATGGATGCGAAGCGTGCTCGTGTGCAAAGATCCGATGACTGGACCTAAGCCTGAACTGGGCGCATCTGAAATTAAGACCTTTTAATGTTCAGTCCAGAATCCGCAGGATATCCGAAAGACCATAGCGGGGCTATACTTCCCTTGGAAGCACAAAAAGTGCTGACAGTAGGTTCTTAGAAACAAAGGAGATTATCAATGAAAAAGATTATGACTGCGGCGCTTGGCCTTTCACTGCTTTCCGGTACCGCAATGTTTGCTGCTCAGGACGCCGGCAAGATGGACGATAGCTCGAAGTCGACCGACACCAGCAAGAAAAAGAGCAAGAAGAGCAAGAAGAGCAAGAAGATGGACAGCACAACTGACTCCACCACTGCTCCCAAACAGTAAATAGCTAACCTGTAGCGAAAGCTACTACTTGAGATTAATGGCGGCTAGTCACTCCTGTTTAGAGTGAGTTAGCCGCCTTTCTTGTTTGGTAACCGATAACTAACGCTTAAGTTGAAGTAAGCCGGACCGAGCATCCAGTACACCTGCGAGTTCAAGCCGAAGATATGCTTCGTCGGCATCTCGCGCACAGATGACAACTTTCTGCTCGTCCCTGCCCAAATGGGCATCGGCCGGCAAAGTCCAGAGAAACATCGGCATCGGAGGAGGACCACTCAGGCCCTCGCCAGTAACAACCGACTGCAACTTACTAAGATTGTCTAAGATCTGACTCGAACCGGCAGCAACGGCGCGAGCGCGCATGCCAGAGGCGTGCTCACGCTCCCATTCGGTGAGTCCAAACAAGCCTGGCGCCAACCGCGTCAGCAGTTTCGATTCGTCCTCTGCATCCACATAACGACTAAGACAAACTTTTAAAGAACCAAGTGAGACGTGCTTTCCCCGCTTGGCCGAGATCCGCGCTTGTAAGTCATGCAATTTCAAAGACCGTCCAGCGCTCTTCAAAATGTCCACGGCGTCGTTGACATAGGAGCGGCGATAAGGCGTGGCGCGGTCCTCTAATTCCATACGTTTGTAAGTGCCTAAGTGCCTTTTCTGTTCCGATAGGCTCGGGGTCTCCTGTTGCGGTTCCAGCATGCCTGAATGCGCAGAAGCTGCTTGATAGTTTGGGGAAGCGAGTGTACTTGCCATATCGAGTTTTAGGGCGTCGGTGTCGAGAATTGCTTTCGAACATTGATTGACGGGTTAGTAACCCCTCAATCATGTTTACGGGTGTAAGGCATACCCGGATTGCTATTAGGGCAATAGTTGGGCAAATAACATCCCTGACAGTACTAACTACTGGTTTAGGACTGACAGCTTAGGTGAAATGACTAATTGTCGTAAACATCCGAAGGGTAAATCTCAGGCGAGATTTCGAGTGGATTTAGGCTGCGCCGGCTGCCGAGAAGCCCGGCGAAACTCAAGAATCAGGTGCATCACGAGAAACTCGATCCGATCTCGAACGGCGATGTAGACGTCTTCGCTTTCGCCAATAGGATCCTGAACGGACCATTCGCGCACTTCGAAACGGAAGGGCCCCGGAAGCTTAACGCCACTCATGTTCACGATCATGTCGTACCTATCAGGATCGAGAGCGGTCAGATGTTTCGGATATTGTTTCTCGATGTCAATGTTCTTGTCTGCCATCACTTTAATGGTGAGTGGCTGAACGATGGCGGCCGGTGAAATACCTGCACTCAACGGTTGCAGCACGTCAGAGCCATATTTACTGGCGAAGCCCTCCGCCATTTGGCTCCGGCAGGAGTTCCCGATACAAAGAAACAGGACGTTACGCAATCTACTTACAGTCTACCGATGCGGTTAACAAAATAGTCATGAATACCAGCACTACGGCTCAGCTCTGGGTGGAACGTAGCCGCCATATGCAGACCCTCTTCGACCAGGACGGGCGTGCCCAAATAGGAAGCCAGCACGCGCACTGCTGTACCGATCCTCCGAATTATCGGTGCACGAATGAAGACTGCTTCCGCGTTCCCATTCTCCTGCAATCCCGAGTCGCTGTTGAAGCTAAGTTCTGCAATCCGGCTGTCGATTTGACGCCCGTAGCCGTTCCGCTCGATGGAAAGATCCATCAGGGCAAGGGACTCCTGTGTAGGATGCGTCACCTCTGATGACAGCAGAATGGCGCCGGCACATGTGCCGAAGATCGGTTTCTCGCGCCCGTAAGACTGAAGCGGCCCCCATAGCTCCTCAACATGCAGGAGCCGCAACATTGTAGTGCTCTCACCACCCGGCATGACCAAGCCATCGGTTCGGCTCAACTCAGAAGCGGTACGAACCTCGACCGCTTTAGCGCCCGCTTTCTCGAGCGCACGCTTGTGAGCCGCAAAATTGCCCTGCAATGCAAGGACACCGACAATGGGCATTCTTAGCTAAGACTCACCCTCACACCGCCAACCTGGTTACCATCCGCGAGTCTGCATCAGCTCCGATTCCGGAAGCTTCGAAATTTCGAGTCCCGGCATCGCTTCACCCAACTCTTCACTTGCTTCCAGTAACTTCTCAGGATCCTGATAGAAGGTTGCTGCCTTGACAATCGCCTTTGCACGAGTCTCGGGGTCCGACGACTTGAAAATTCCAGATCCGACGAACACGGCTTCTGCACCGAGCTGCATCACAAGGGCCGCATCTGCCGGCGTCGCGATACCGCCCGCGGAAAAGTTCGGAACCGGCAGCTTACCGCTCTGGGCCACATACTGGACCAACTCCAACGGTGCTTGCAGGTTCTTCGCCTCGTGTACCAGTTCTTCTCTCCCGAGCACAGTCAGCTGCTTCATTTCTTTAATGATGGTGCGAATGTGGCGCACCGCTTCGACGATGTTGCCTGAGCCCGCTTCGCCCTTGGTGCGGATCATCGCAGCGCCTTCGGAAATGCGCCGTAGCGCTTCGCCTAAATTGCGAGCGCCGCATACAAAAGGAACCTTGTAGTCGTGCTTATCAACATGATGTTCCTCATCGGCAGGAGTCAGAACTTCGCTCTCATCGATGTAGTCCACCCCAAGCGCTTCCAAAATTCTAGCCTCTGTAAAGTGCCCGATTCGTACCTTCGCCATCACCGGAATGGAAACAGAACGCATGATGTCACGAATAATGCGGATCTGCGACATCCGGGCCACGCCGCCTTCCTTGCGTATATCGGAGGGCACCCGCTCAAGCGCCATCACAGCGCACGCACCAGAGCGTTCGGCGATGATCGCCTGCTCAGCATTGACGACGTCCATGATGACGCCGCCCTTGAGCATCTCGGCCAAGCCGACCTTCAAGCGGAACTGATCGTTGTTAAAACTTATTGGATTAAATCCTGCGTGGTTAGAGCTCATCGTGAATCGACCTTTCGTTCTGTGGTTACTTACACTAGGGCGACTGCCGGCTCAGCCGCCACACTTTCAGCCTGTTCCTGACAAGCCAATTCGCCCAAGATTTGAATGCCCCGCCTGATTTGATCAACCGTCAGGCCGCCGAAACTAAGCCGCAAGCTGCGGGGGTGAGCCCGCTTGATTGAGAAATAGCGGCCGGGAAGATACGTTACACCACGCTCCTGCGCGCGCAGAAGGAGTTCATCAGCCAGCAGGGGAGCTGGCAAATCAACCCAGAGACTCATACCGCCGTCCGGCCTGGTCCATCGTGTGCCTGAGGGCAGAAAACGCTGACACGAATGGAGTGCAGCCTCTAGCCGCTCAGCTCCCTCACGCCGCGCCCGTTCCAAATGCCTGTGGAGCTCGCCCGATTCGGCGAACCGAAGGATGACCGACTGCGATAACTGATCGGAGTGCAGATCAGTCGTTTGTTTGATTTCAACCAGTCGGGATATCGCCTCGTGCGGTCCTATAATCCAACCCACCCGCAATCCCGGAAATGACACCTTCGAGTAGCTACGAAGCAGCAGCGTATTGCCGAAAACATCTAATTCTTTTAGAGTGGGCAGGGCTTCGCCCTTGTATCGCAACTGACTATAGATATCGTTTTCGACGATGATCACATCGTTCTGAGCAGCTATGGTCACCAGGCGACGACGACTCTCAATCGGCAGCGTCGCTCCGGTCGGATTCTGAAAGGATGGCGTAACCACGATGAGTCGAGGGCGATGACGGAGAACCGCGTTTTCGAGCGCATCCAGATCAAACCCTCGCTCGCCCACGGAGATCGGGATGATCGACGCGCCTACTTGCTGGAACACTCGACTGAGTCCGTAATAAACGGGATCTTCGACCAGCACTGTTTCGCCGCTGGAGGCCAACAAACGGGCCAGCAGGTCCAGCCCTTGCTGACAACCATTGGTGATGAGAAGATCGTCGCTTTCAACGACTGTCCCTTCGGCCTGAGCTGCTTGCAGTAGATATCGGCGCAGGGGTGCATGCCCATGGGGTGAGCCCAGCTGCAGAACTTCCTCTAACCCGGAGTCGTCTACCGCCGCTTTCGCCGAAGCCCGGAACGGCGTTAGCGGGAACGCATCCGCCGGTGGGCGCGCGCTGGCGAAGTTGATCTGAATCGGATGACTGCTAGCCGGGAGCTGGTTTGAGGCCGGCAAAACCGCATCCCAATCAAACCTTGCAGAATTTCGCGACGTCGGCCTCGGCTGGATGCCGTTCGACAGTCGATCCACAACAAAGCTGCCCCGGCCCACATGCCCGCGAATCTGACCTGTTTCCTCAACCAGCGCATAAGCAGCCGAAATGGTAGCCCGATTCAAGCCAAGCTGGCCAGCCAATTCCCGAGTGGCTGGGAGCCTTTGTCCGCCGACAAGCCGCCCCTGCTTAATCCCTTGAACAATGGAATGCGCCAGCTGCCTATAAATTGGCAGGGGAGAGCCTTCGTCGGGACAGAAGGAGAGCAGATGATCCAAGTAATCCAATATACCAGGATTGGACGGCGTTGGCCACAGCGAAGAATAGGCTGGGAAACCGCCCGATTTAGTCTTATAGATAGTGACGCGTTTCCTTAGGGTGACCCCCCTTTCCAGAGATTGGCCTACTCGTTGGCCCAACAAGTGGCTTCGCACGGGCCTTCTCCTGCTAGTCTGTCTAACCGTTTTGTTCGCCCCGAGCGGAGAGGCCAGCCAGAAGCACAATAAGAAGAACGAAGAACCCAAGACGCAGGTCCTGCCGCTGCCCAAGGAGCTTCCCTCGGCTCTGGCCGCCTCAACTGGTGAGCTCGATTTCCACCTTTCACCGTTGCTGAGCAAGGGCAAGCTATCGGCTCAGATTCACGAAAGTCTGAACAACTTGATTCGGGACACAAAGGGGGAAACCATCATCAAACTGCGCGCCTTTGTGGCCGGGGCCGGTGACGCTCGCCGAGTACAGGCCATGGTGAGCGAGATTTTTGCAGATCACAGATTGCCGTTGCCGGTTCTGAGCATTGTTCAAATCGGCGCACTCGGAACTGAGGCCGCACAAGTCGTGATCGAGGCCGTCGTGCAGACACGGAAGACTGTCAATCCTGACGGCCTTGCCTTCGCCTGGGGACAACGCGGTGCAAACATTCCTGTCGCGCTGGATCAACTCGTGCACAGCTTCAGCGAAGCAGGCATGGACGGCAAGGCAGTTTTAAGCTGTACCTGCTTTGCATCGCAATTGGCTGACTACGGCCCTGCGCTGGAGGCGGCCAAAGCCCGGTTTCCCAACGCCCTGGTCAATATCGTCCAGGCGCGCCGGGCGATCTCGGAAGAGGGTAGTACCTGCGAGGCCGTTGGCCAACTGTCACGGCCGGTCAATGCAGCGATGGCGCGACGGTCGGAAGTGGCGCTTCTCAAAAGCCAACGGACGGCGTTGGTCAATAGCTCGCACATTGTTTTCACAGGGATGCAACTGTCTTTTGGCAGCTATTTAGACGACGCCCAACAGGCAGTGACCCGCATTGAGCACGCTGCTGCCCAAGCCAGCCCCGATGCCCGACCTCTGTACGTCAACGCATTTACGCTGTCCCCGACCGCGTCCTCGGCTCTCCGAAAGACGTTGCATCTGCCCGCCGACTCGCTCAACGTTCAAGCTGTCGAGGGCTTACCGTCTGTTGACGCCGCCGCCGGCATGGAAGCCGTTTTAGCCCCTGGCGTCACCGCACAATAGAACCCGGGTCGCGGTGCGGCAACAAGTGCAACCCCCGCTCGCTCAAGTACGTCCCAATCGCGACCTCCGATCATCAGAAAAACAAGAGGCACGTGGCGAGTCGTTATAATTCGGAAGCAAGGCAAACAATCCAATCCATGCTGTTTCGCAAGCTCCTGGCCCTGGGAGCAGTGCTCTGTGCGAGCCTCGTCTCGCTCTCGGCCACCCACGCCGGCCCCCAGTCACCCTCCCCGACCGCGTCCCCTAACGCAAAACCGGCTACAGCTCCGCAGCAGAAGACACCTGCTTCGTCCGAAGCTCCAGGCAATTCAGAGACGACGGTTACGATCGGCAAAGAAGGCATCTCGCCTGATGCGAAATCCGATTCTCCCGATGCCTCGATTCGCGTTTCAGTGAACGAAGTCATCGTGCCGGTCACCGTCACCGACGAAAAGGGCCGGTTCGTTTCAGACCTCGATCGGAAGGATTTTCAGATCTCGGAAGACAACAAGCCGCAGTCAATCCGATTCTTTACCCGCGAACGTAACCAGCCGGTCGTCGTTGGGTTCCTGATGGACTTGAGTTCGTCGAGTCGTATTCACTGGGTCAACTATCAGAACGCAGCTACGGAACTGATTCAAAACCTGTTGACTGGCGATCCCAGATATTCGGGTTATCTCATTACCTACGGGCAGGAAGCAGAGGTCGCCGTCAACACCACCAACGACCCGGAAGCCCTGGTCGAGAAAATCCGCAAAATTAAACCAGGCGGCGGATCGTCCATGTACGACGCGATCTACCTTGCTTGCACCAGCCGTAAATTGGTTAAGGGTGAGCCCATCGAGCCTCGCCGTATTGTCATCATCATAGGCGACGGGCATGACAATGCCAGCAAGCGGTCGCTCGAGCAAGTGGTCGAACTCGCCCAGAAAAACTTGGTCACCATTTATTGCATCAGCACGACAGCATTCGGGTTTGCGAATGCAACCGACCAGAATCTGGTGAAGCTTGCGACTGAGACTGGCGGCCGCGTGGTCTATCCGTTGGGCGATGTATACGCAGACACCGACGGCTATCTGTCTCATCCGTCGGACGACGGCAACTACGCGCTGACGGTTGGAACCGGCGCCTACAAGTCAGCCGTAGACAACAAGATGTATCACGCTGTGGCTGATATTGCTGGCGAGGTTACGACGCAGTACATCATTCGCTACGTATCCAACAACGGCGAAGTCGGCAAGCCCTACCGGAACGTGAAAGTAACAGTGGATCTGGCGAACGTAAAAGTCAGGGCGCGGCGGGGATACTACGCAGCTTCCCGGTAGTCACTTCAGATCCCCCGGCCCCCCGATACCATACAGTACGCACTAAGCAACCTGCCACGGACCCATAATTGTTAGGCTGGTCTCAACAGCCATGTCGGCCCGCGTCGTTAATTTCGGAGATTGGGCAGCGAAGCAGGGCGAATACTCCCTCTTAGTCGCTGATCTTCCGGGGCGTCCTGCGGAAGCAATCGGCGTGTTGCTTTTAGATCCCCAATCGGACACCTTGCACATCCGTTTACGTCGTGACTGGGAACGGGTGGCCAGCGACGAGGATGCTGAGGTTTTAGCCGAACTGGAGGACGACCTGGCCATGCAAGCTCGGGAACGAGGCGCGTCTTCAGTGTTCGAATTCTTGGAAGCAATCGCGTCCCAATCAATCCGCATCACCGACCGTGAAACAGTTTCAGTGCGCAACTTCGAAAGAACTCTCGGCGACCTTTACCGTGAGCATGTGCCGACCGAGGTCCAACGTTTCCGGACGCATCTCCCCCGTTATTCTCTGTCCGTCGCTGCCGGGCCTTTTCTGACGAATCCGGAAGACATAATTGCAGACGAGTGGGTGGAAGTTCCCGGCCGCATCCGCATCGACGAGGACATGTTTATCGCCGAGATCCGGGGCCATTCCATGGAACCGAAAATTCCGGACGGCAGCCTGTGCGTGTTTCGGCGCAACGTCGTCGGGTCGCGCCAGAACCGATTAGTGCTGGTACGCAACTCGGAACTCGCTGACGACAACCAGTACACGGTCAAGCGCTACAAGAGTGAGAAACAGTACACCGAAGAAGGATTCCAGCAAACGCGCATACGCCTGGAAAGTCTGAATCCGGCGTACCCGTCCTGGGACCTGGACGAAGACGAATCGAAGTACGAGATCGTAGCTGAGTTCGTCACCGTACTCGAGTAGCTTACCCGCGGCTTTTCCTTTTATTCCCTCTACGCTGCGCGCCTGTCGTCGCCAAAGCGAAATTCAATTTGCGCTCAACCGTATCCACACGATCCAAACGCACGTGCACCAAGTCGCCAATCGAGTAAGCTGTGCGACTGCGCTCGCCGATGATCTTGCGACCATTCTCGTGATAGAGGAACCGATCCCCCGGTAGAGTTTCCATCGGCACCAGCCCCTCAACAAACAATTCCGTTAATTCAACGAAGAAGCCGAACTTGGTCGTGCTAATGATCAAAGCGTCGAACTCTTCGCCGACCCGCTCCTCCATGAACTTGACCTTCTTCCATTCCACAAGTTCGCGTTCAGCCTCAGCAGCCCTACGCTCCGTAAATGAAGTGTCGTCGCCGAACTGCTTCAGCTCCCCTTCCTCCAGCAGCGACTTCCGTGTATCCAGATAGTGAGTCAGAACCCGGTGCACGATTAAGTCTGGGTAGCGCCGAATGGGCGAGGTGAAGTGTGTGTACGACTTCGCAGCGAGCGCAAAGTGGCCCTCGTTCACGTTGCTGTAACGTGCCTGCTTCAATGACCGAAGCATCAGGTAGCTGAGAATCCGCTCTTCCGGCTTGCCGGCAATCTTGGCAATCAGCTTCTGATAGTTCCGCGATGAGAGCTGAAGGTTAGGTATGGGAAGCGTGATGTCCCTGCGAACCTTCCGCCCATCGCGCCGCCGCTGCACAACCGGAAACCGCTTCACCGGGATCGCGCCGACACCGAGCGAATAGCCAAAATGAGCGGCCACTTCCTCGAAGTCCATGACTCGCTTTGGGTCCGGCTGCTCGTGGATGCGGTAAATGCTCGGGATGTTGGCGGCCTCCAGGTGACCGGCCACGGCTTCGTTCGCAGCCAGCATAAATTCTTCAATCAGTCGATGGGCGATGTTGCGCTCTGATCGCGTGACACCGACCATTTCGCCCGACATATCGAGCTCGATGTTGCTTTCGGGCATGTCGAAGTCGATCGAGCCGCGTTTAGTGCGCTTCCGATTTAGGATCAACGCCAACTCGCGCATCATCTCGAAGCGTTCGACTAGCCGGCTGTACCGTTCGCGCATGGCCGCATCGCCCTCCAGAATGCGGTTCACATCGGTGTAAGTCATTCGCTCTACGCTGCGGATGATGCCCCGTGTGAACTCCTGCGCGACCACATCGCCCTGTGCGTCAAGTTCGAGTACAGCCGAAAGCACCAGACGATCTTCTTGGGACCTCAGCGAGCAGATGTCTGTCGATAGCTCAACCGGCAGCATCGGCACCGCGCGGTCGGGAAAGTAAACGCTTGTGCCACGCAGAATCGCTTCCACATCGATCGGTGTCCCAGGACGAACATAGTGGCTGACATCCGCAATGTGAACCTGCAGCGTCCAGTGCCCATCGGGATGTTTTTCGACCCAAACCGCATCATCGAAGTCGCGGGCTGTTTCGCCATCAATCGTCACAATGTCGAACGAGCGAAAGTCCCGACGACGCGCTAGCTCCTGCTCATCCAAAACCAGACTGATGGCACGAGCCTGGTCCAAGACCTCGGGCGGAAATTGGTGCGGCAAGTGGTGCTTGCGAATCACGATCTCGACATCAATGCCAAAATCGTCTGGATAGCCTAAGACCTCAATCACACGCCCGATCGCGTGGTCGCCGTCTTCAGGAAATTCGAGAATCTCGACATTCACGACCATGCCGTCCAGGTCTTCGGCCGATTGAACCTTGCGCACAGCAGCGCCTACCCGATCGACAGAGGGGGTGTCCTGAGAAGGCGGAATCTCCAGTCCCTCGGGGATCTCGATCCATTGCTGCAGCCGAGCATCCGACGGCGCAACAAAGTTCCCGCGACTGCGAATCCGAAACTCTCCGACAACAGTCTGATGAGCTCTGCGCAGCACCCGCAGTAGTTCTCCATCGGCTTTACCGTCCGCACTGATCCGCGTCACGTGGACTAGAATACGGTCGCCATGCATCGCCTTTGCCGTC
This sequence comes from Bryobacteraceae bacterium, assembly GCA_965214005.1. Taxonomy (GTDB): domain Bacteria; phylum Acidobacteriota; class Terriglobia; order Bryobacterales; family Bryobacteraceae; genus Bog-105. The sequence continues at coordinate 2,894,905 of CBDCAQ010000014.1, read as the reverse complement.
TCTTCACGTCCCAGAAATACATCGCCCTGCATCCCGGGCACGCGCTGGTCACTGATCAGAAAGCCATACCCGTCGCGATGGAGGTTGAGGCGTCCGCTAAGGTACTCCGGATTGGTTCCAACGGCGATGAAGTGCCCGGAACGCAGCTCGACTAACGCCCCCTTCTCGCTCAGCCTGTCGAGAGCTTCCTCGAGTTCATCCCGGTTTTCGCCCGTGAGACGCAACTCCTTGACCAGCTGCTTGTACGTGGCCCGGCCGTGCGGCAATTGGCGAATGTGTTCTAAGACTTGCGAGTCACTCACGTGCGGATGCACACCCAAAGTATAGGATTGTAGGCATCCAGACTGAAGAGCTCTATCAGTTCATGCGCTCACGAAAGCTCGCTGTGCTCTCGTGGGTAGGACCGGTTGGCGAACCGCGATCGGCCCTGGTCGGTATCGCCGTTACAGCCACTCTGGAGATTGTCTTCGATACTGTTACAAGCTCGCGTAAGTACTCTGATATCAGAGCAGATCCTCGCGTGTCGTTCGTGGTCGGATGGGAAGGTGAAACAACGGTTCAATATGAGGGCTTCGCAACCGAACCTGAGGGCGACGAACTAAAACGAGCGCAGCAGATGTATTTTGCCGCATGGCCCGAAGGAGTCGTGCATCTGGCATGGTCGAATATCGCGTACTTCCTCATCAGGCCAAAATGGATCCGCTACAGCGACTACGATACGCGCCGGTTTGAAGAATGGACGAGCAAGGCCGACTTATAGCCGGGCCTGCATCTTGATGTAGACTCCACCTGAGGCTCTTGGCCATGCTACTTCGATTCGTCTTCTCAGCCGTAACTCCCCGGTCTTTATTGCTGGCGCTTGTACTTGCCCTTCTATCGGCGATCGGCATCCGTCATCCGCTTGCTCAGGAGCTAACGACTCAGCCTGAATCTGTGGGCCTCTCCTCCGCCCGCCTGAATACGATTGCCACAGTGGTTCAACGCAGCGTTGACCAGGGAGACATCGCGGGCGCGGTTACACTTGTCGCTCGTCACGGCCAAGTGATATGGCTCCGAGCCACCGGTAAACAGGATCGTGAGAGCTCTCGGCCCATGCGCACCGATTCAATCTTTCGCATCTGCTCGATGACCAAGCCGATCGCGACACTAGCCGCCATGATGCTCTACGAGGAAGGCCGGTTCCAACTCGACGATCCGGTCTCGAAGTACATACCTGAGTTCGCCGACCCAAAGGTGCTCGTGAGGCCTAAAGAGGCTAAGCCCTATACGATTCCAGCGACCGAACCAATTACGATCCGAAACCTGCTTACCCACACTTCTGGCATTAGCTATAACTGGGATCCGGCGCTTGGCCCGCTCTACAAGGACGCAAACGTCGCAAGCGGCATTTTGCCCTTTGACGGAACCATCGGAGATAGTGTGAAGCGGCTCGCTCGCCTACCACTGCTGTTTAATCCCGGCGAGCGCTGGAACTATAGCTTGGGCATCGATGTGATCGGATATTTGATTGAGGTAATCTCCGGTAAACCGCTCGATGAGTTTCTCAAGCAGCGTGTGTTCGAGCCGCTTGGCATGCGGGATACGTTCTTCTACGTTCCTCCAGACAAACTCGATCGACTCGCCGCCGCTTACACCTGGTACGAGGGCAAGGGACTCTCGCGGTTCCCCGACACGCCCATTACCGAAGGGAGTTTCTCTTACTCGGCGGATTATCCCGTTCACGGCCCGAAGAGGCTTTTCGCCGGCGGGGCTGGCTTGTGCTCGACAGCGTCCGATTATGCCCGCTTCTGCCAGCTGATGCTGAACAAAGGTAAGCTCGGCAAATCACAGTTGATCAGCCGAAAATCCATTGAGTTAATGACGCATGACCAGCTTGGCCCCAAGTTCCCCGATCAGGAGTTCGGTCTCGGCTTCGGCATTGGTGGCGTAAAGACGCCCCTACATGAACTCGGTAGTCCAGGACAATTTGGTTGGGGAGGATTTTTCTACACTGGATTCGAGATCGATCCTAAAGAGGATATGATCACGATTTTCATGGCCCAACTTCACCCCGGATCTCCTGGCGTCATGGGCGAGTTCCGCACGTTGGCCTACGCCGCCCTAGACGAGGATCCGCGGCGCCAATAAGCTTCTACACATTTGACAGCGACTCAGCAAATAACTGCCGCCCCTGCTCGTGTCTGCGTTGAGCGTTTCAGGCCCTACGTGTTCGAGTAGCTTCCCAGCGCATGAACGAGGAAAGGTAAGGATTCGGTCTAACATCGAGAATATGAAACGGCTTCTTACTTCTTGGGCCTTTCAGCGCTGGGATTGGTGATGTTGATATTTAGCTGGCGGGCATACCGCGAGTTGCATTTATGGAATGTGGAACTGAAGTACTCGCGTGAATTCACGCCGGGCCGTCCACGGTGATGGCGATCATAACCTCATTCCGATCCTTAACAATTTGGCGCGCGAGAAGGGCATCTCCGCTTATATAGGTGAGGGGACTCAGTCGCTGACCCGCAGTACACCGGCTGGACGCGCTGTCGTCTATCGTCTCGCTCTCGAAAAGAGCGCCATACCACGCGGTTGCCGAAGAAGAAGTGCCGTTCAAAGACTTCGCCGGCGTGAGTGACCGCGGCCTGAACGTTTCCAGTCGTCAGCAAGAGGCCCGCGGAAGCGAATGACCACTTCGGCTGGTTCGCAATGTTTGCAGGGATAAACGCTCCGTCCTCTAGCAAGGGAACTCAAGAAGTGCTCGGGTGGCAGCCGAAGGATCCCAAGCTGATTCCTGACATCGACCGGCCAAGCTACTTCGAAGCCTGAACAGACTGGATACTTGCCGTTCTCGGGCGGCGTCAGTCGTGGCGAAGCACAGTCATTGGATCCAATCGCGCGGCCCGGCGTGCCGGAAGGTAACAGGCACCAACGGCCGCAAGCACAAGACACAGCGAAGCAGCGATAAACGTCAACGGATCGGTCGCCTGCACGCCGTAGAGCAAGTGCGAAAAGCTTGCTAGGACTCGGGTGAGGATTGCGGCTGCCACAGCGCCGATCGAGACGCCGATCAGAGCAAGTCGAAAGCCCCGCACCATCAGCATTTGCAGAATGTCCCGCTTTGCAGCGCCAAGGGCCATGCGGATGCCAATTTCCGGCATGCGCTGTGCTGTTGAATACGAGATCGTGCCGTAAATTCCGACCGTCGCGAGCAACAAGGCCAAGAGAGCGAATGCTACCAGCAGAATCATCGGAAAACGCTGGCGCGACATGGACCGCGAAACCAGTTCGTGCATCGTGCGGATGTTATAAACCGGCTGATCGCTCCTGGCTCCATACACTGTGTTCTTGATAGCAGGTATCACAGCGGCAGGATCAACCGGAGTGCGTACCGCGAATGTCACCTCGTCCCGAAAGATCGGCAAACCCTCATCGGGAAGCTGATAAAACGAGTAATAGATCTGCGGCTTCTTGCCTCCAGAGCCGTCCATCCCGTACTGTTCGACATGACCGACCACCCCTACAATCCGAACAGCCACTGCGCCGGCAGCGCCCCAATGGGGAATCGTTATGTTCTGACCCACAGGCTCCCGATCACGAAAATAGGTGCGTGCCAGCACAGTATCGATCAGCGCCACCAGTTCTGAATGGACATTGTCCGTCTGCGCTAGAAAACGTCCCTGCTGCAGCGGAATCTGCATCGTACTCGGGTAATCGGGACCAATCGGGTAATAGGTCGCCCGAGGGATTTCTGCCATGGACCCCGGCTGGTGTGGGCCGATCCAGAACGGGCCAGAATTATCGCCTCGGCCCAAGGGCACAAGCGCCGTCATGTCCGCTGACTCTACGCCCGGAATCTCGCGGATTCGCTCGGTGAGTTGTTGATAGGCGGCGCGCGTAGCTGATGCAGTCTGTGTGGTGGACGGAGATAGTCCAACGTGGAACGTAATGATGTGCTGAGTTTCGAAGCCCGGATTCACGGCCCACAGATTATGAATGGTACGGAGGAGCAGGCCGGCTCCCGATAGCAGAACCAGCGCGAGCGCGATTTGCGAGATGGCGAGAACTCCTTGCGTGCGCTGATGGCTGGTGGTCGATCCACGGCCACCTTCCTTCAAGTCAGGCTGCAGATCGGCATTCGCGTGTTTAAGCGCGGGTACAAGACCGAATAACAGTCCAACTACAATTGAGACGCCCAGCGCGAACAGGAGGACTGAAGAGTTTACGCCAATGTTCTCGACGCGGGGCAGACTTTCCGGCACAGCCGCCAGCACCGCGCTGAGCCCAACTTTCGCCACCGCCAACCCGAGCACTCCGCCTGCCAAAGATAGAAGCACGCTCTCCGTAATTAATTGCTGGACAATCTGCATGCGGCTGGCCCCCAGCGCCCGTCGAACCGCAAATTCACGCGTCCGTGCGGCCGAACGCGCAAGTAGTAAGTTGGCGACGTTCGCGCAGGCGATGAGCAAAACGAAACCCACTGCACCGAGCAGCAGTACAAGCGTGCCGCCGGTATTGCCCACTAGCTCTTGTTTCAGCGCAACGACAGATGTCTCCTGACCTTTCTCCGTAGTGGGGTTCAGTTCGTCAATATGCTCCTGAAGCGTGTTCATTTGTGCCTGAGCTTGACCGATGCTTACCGTAGGGGCCAAGCGTGCAAGACAAAGGATGTTGTGAACCGTACGATCCTTGAGGAAAATCGGAGTGGAGCGACTGATGGAGGTGTAGACATCGGCTGGCTGATCTTCGAAACGAAACGTGGGCGGCAGCACACCGGTGATCGTATAGCCGGCGCCATCTAAGGTAATCGACTTACCAATAACTTCAGAGCTTTCATGAAACCGTTCTTGCCATAGACGATTGCTGATGACTGCTGCCGGCATGCCGCCGATTCGGTCTTCGCCAGGAGAAAAGGAATGCCCAAGAGCAAGGTCTACACCGAGCGTTTTGAAGAAGCCGGAAGAGATTTCGTAGCCAGCAATATGCTCGGGTAAGCCGGGATTTGTCAGATCAAAGCCGGTCGTCTTGAACGCTGCCATTTGCTTGAAAGAGCGCATATTGCGCTGCCAATCGAGAAAGTCAGGATAGGAGGTGTAAGTCGCGTACTTGAGCATGCGATTATAGAGCGCCACCACTACCAGGCGATCAGGTTCTGGATACGGCAGCGGTTTCAGAACGACACCGTCTAGCGCGCTGAAGATCGCGGTATTCGCCCCGATGCCGACAGCTAACGTCAGAATCGCCGCAGCCGCATAGGTGGGTGTCCTGCACAACGAGCGGATAGCGTAACGAAGATCGCGCATGAACCGATCATACGTTCGTGGGTATCCTCTAGGACGACGCATGCGTTCCACGATCCGTTTAGCAATCTCCGCTGCTTTAGCCATGTCCACACTTTCGAGAGTGCCGGCCCAAGTGGGCGGGCTGACGCAACCGGATGCATTAGTCAAGACGATTCAGGACGAACTCGCCGGCCCCATTACAGATGACAGCAAGCCTGATCCCAAAGTCCCGCACGGCGAATTCCTTCACGGCACGATCGCGGATTCGAAAACTTATCCGGGTACCGAGAACGACTTTCAAGTCTACGTTCCTGCCCAATACGATCCCACCCACCCAGCCTGTCTGCTGCTCAAACTGGACGGTCTCGGCGACTACGAAGCAACAGTACTCGACAATCTGATTGCCAAGAAGCAGCTCCCCACTGTCATTGGAGTAGGCCTCAAACCAGGTACAGTCTGGAAAGATCCTGCCGGGACACCCAATCGCCGAGCAGTTCGCTTCGATCGTTCCTATGAGTTCGACAGTATGAATGATCACTTCCCAGACTTCGTGCTGAAAGAACTGCTGCCAGCCGTGCAAAAGTTGAGCACCCACGATGGCAGACCTATCAACCTTTCACCCTCCGGTAACGACCATGCGGTCATGGGCGCCAGCACCGGCGGTATTGGTTCATTCACCTTGGCTTGGCGTCGCCCCGACCAGTTCACACGCGTTTACTCCGAGATCGGCACCTTTGTTTCAATGCGTGGCGGCCACGAGTACCCGGCGCTCATTCGCAAGACGGATCCTAAGCCGATTCGCATCTTCCTGGAAGACGGCTCCACAGATGCCTGGAACCCGCTGTTTGGCTCCTGGTATGACGCCAATCTCAATCTGGACTCTGCCCTGAAGTTTGCCGGCTATGATGTCGCCCACGCCTGGGGAATTCATGGCCATACGGGAGGCCCTGGGCAGGTGATTCTCCCGGACGTAATGCGTTGGCTTTGGCGCAACTTTCCGGCCCCGATCAACGCTGGCATATCAAACAACAGCACGCTGCAGGAACTTACATCGCACGATGAGGGTTGGCAGCAAATCCAACAGTCCTTTGAAGCTGCGGCCGGACTGACCGCGAACGGGAAAGGCGAAGTCTACTTCAGCGATACTTTGGCAAAGTGCATTTATAGAGTGGGCGTCGATGGCAAACCGGTCATCGTCTCGAAAGGCATTGCGGTCGTTGGACAAGCGTTCGGTCCGGACGGCTCACTGTTCAGCATTGCTCCTGAGAAGAAAGCAATCTTGAAGCTGGACACGCAGGGAGCTAGCCATGTTGTTGCTAAAGGCATCACGGGCCGCAGCTTAATCGCCGCGCATAACGGCACGCTTTACGTTAGCGAACCTGGCGCACACAACGACGAGCCTAGTCGAATCTGGCGTATCAGGCCTGCAAAGGAAAACATGGCGAAGGAAGAGACCATTGCCGATGAAGGACTTCTCTCAGCGGCAGGGGTCGCGTTTTCGCCGGATGGTTCCCTTTTCTATGCCGCCGAGAAGACCAGCCGATGGGTCTACAGCTATGTTGTTCGACCTGACGGCTCATTCGAAGACAAGCAACGCTTCTATTGGCTCCACATTACCGACGTCGAGACCGATAGCGGCGCCGAAGACCTTGCTGTTGATACCAATGGAAATCTGTATGTGGGGACCCGAATGGGCATTCAGGTCTGTGATCAGAACGGCCGAGTACGCGCTATCTTACCGCTGCCCGCGCCCAGCGGACCGGTCCGCAGCCTCTGCTTCGGCGGCGAGCATGTCGATGTCCTCTATGTCACCGACGGCACACGAATCTTTATGCGCCGCTTAAAGGTCCGGGGGTTCGCTCCTTGGGCTGCTCCCATATCAGTTCCAAGTCAGGGCGCAGGTTGATTCGGCGCGTGATCACGGGCACCGGCGACAGTTAAGCAATTCCGTCTCCATCGAAGCGCGGCCGCGCCGCCTGGAGCCGACGGAAGAAGAAGTACGACACGCACCACAGAACCCGGTTCCCACGGGCCAGATCCACGCTTGGATTCCATCACCGACGGCGAGATGGGCGACCAGCGCCGAGACGAGCGTCATAGCAAATCCGGCATAGGCCCACTCCTTAAGACGCGCGGGGACCATCGGGACGAGCAGTGCGGCGACGCCCGCCAGCTTGGCCCACGAGAGCTCGATCCGGAAATAGGCGGGGTAGCCGAGATGGGCGAAGGCTCCGGCCACTTGGGGCAGCTGCAGCTGAGCGTAGGCGGTGAAGCTCATCTGTAGCGCCAAGAGCGCCGTGGAGATCCAGAATCCGGCAACCAGCCCATCGGAGGTCTACATTTTTATGCCACTGCCCCGAGCACCCGCTCCAGACCGCCGAAGAAGTGCTGCCAGCCGTACTTTGCACCCTGATAAGCTGCCTGCTGATCGGAACGAAAGCCGGAATGCTCCATGCGAACGTGGGTGCCGCCCTCCCCTGGAGTTAACGTCCAGAGCACAACAGAGTCAAGCCCCAAAGAACTCCAGCTATACGAGAGCCGTTTCAAATAATCGACGATCAGCACCTCACAGTCGATAACACCATCCCAGTTCGGAACAGGTTCGGACCGGAATTGGAACTTCCGCCCCACCACCGGTTCGAAATCATTTTTCATTAGCCACTGCCCGATAAGCGGGTTCTCGGTGAGCGCGCGCCACAGTTTTTCTGGCGGGTGTGGGAATACCCTCTCGAGCACAACGGTACGTGTACTCTCTGCTGGATTACTCATTTTCTCCATCCTTTCCAAAAGTGCTTCCAGACGATCAAACCGGTCACGCCAGAATGCACCGTAGTGACGCAGCCAGTTCACCATCGGCGTCAGCGCGTCGGGCCGCTCGCGATAGTGACTTTCGCGTCCCTCGCGACGATGCCGTACTAACTTTGCCCTCTTCAACACCAATAGGTGTTTGGAGACAGCAGGCTGGGACACGCCAGAATAGCGAGTGAAGTGCGTGGACGGTCTGTTCGCCTTGCCGGGTTAACTCCTCGAAGATGCCCCGGCGAGTAGGGTCGGCAAGAGCACGGAACACGTAATTAGCATTGGCCGGCTTCACACACAAAACCATAACCGTATGGCTATGAGTTGTCAAGAAAAACGATCTTATGAATTGCGAGTAGTTTGGTCAACTTTAGGTGCTCTGCTTCGAATTGCCTTGCGCTATCGAGGAGACTGGCGGCGAGCTAGCGTTGAATTCTTTACTCAACAAGGCGAAAGAACTTCTGAACGGCAACGTAGTCTTGGGATCGGGTTCAGTTACCTGTTGGCCAGCCACGAAGCATTATGGCCGCTCCGACTTCTTAGCCAACGCTTTCGCCAGATTTCTCTTAACCGACTTCAGGCCAGCTATAGAGAAATCTGCAATGTGGTTCGCGATCACTTCTAGCTGGTCCCCATCAATCTTCCAGTCCGGCCATAACAGAGCCAAAGTTGGCTGGCCATGGGCATAGTGGACCATTTGCCCCATGATGCTGTGCACACACAAACGTGTTTTAGGGTCCGTCGGAGAAAGTCCGAGAAAGCGACCCACAATCCCGGCCAGGGACATGATCTTAGGACGGATAACAAGTTCGACTACAGCACCTAACCCCTGCGTGGGAACCGCCAACTCATGCATCATTACCCTGGTGTGCCAAGCCGGCCTGTCCGTGTTTGCAACATGGCGGAAAACGTTCTGAACGAATAAGCGTAACGCTTCTTCCGGGGGAAGTTGCTCGAATAATCTCTCCGGAAACGCTTCGCGATAAGATTGAACTTCGTCCTTCAAGATCTCTGTATACAACCCGTGTTTGTCGCCGAAGTGATAATTCACCGCAGCAACGTTGTGTCCTGCTCGAGCGCAAATTTCCCGCACGGTCGCCGCCTGGTAACCGACCTCGGCAAAGACCTCCCTAGCGGCTTGCATCAGCTTTCGCCGCGGGTCATCTTGGCTTAGTTCCGAACTAGCTTTAAGCGGGCTTATTTTGGCAGGCATGTCAAATATAGGTTTGCAACAGACGCTTCATTTAAATCCACCACATTCGGCTTCGAGTCATGAAGCCATTCCCAATTATAGCTTTTTTCGACTTAAACACGTGATTCAAACAACTGCTTGACAATATGGGCGTTCTTGGTTTTAAATGTGGACAGGAACAGAAGATGCCACACGCCCTGAAACCTGAATCGCCACCCCGAGCGAACGATTGCCCGAAGACCTGGAAAACTTTCTTTCAGGTTCATTGGGATGCACTATTTCAGACCGCCCTACTTCTTTCGGCTGATCCGGACGAGGCAGAAGCAAGCATTGCGGCTACCCTCGACATGGTCGATCTGTCCAAGCCACCGGCCGATTCGCAATTTTTCATCCTTCAAGACGAATTGGTGAGGCGGACCATACAAGCCGCGCAGTTATCAGCGTCTCCGAAGATCTCGGAAGCTGGCAGCCTGCTTCAGGCCGGCTTACACCCTGTTCTTCAGATCGAACGGTTCCCACGTGTTTGCTTCGTGCTTCGTACCTTGCTCGGGTACGCGACTTCTGCATGCGCCCAGATGTTAGGCATTGAAGAAGCCGCGGTAAGAACGCTTCTGCGAGTCGCGTTTTCGCAGTTGCACAACACGGTCATGGGGTCGAGTTCGCGCCCGTCCTCGTTGGGCGAATTCCTCGGCGTAGATGCATGGAGCGAGTATCCGGCCGTAGGATCGTTGATTGATCCGCTTGCAGCGCGCTGCTGAGCGGCGCACTGCGAAAGTACAGCCGCACTTGCGGCATTACCTTCTGTCTACTACTTGTCCATGATCGCCTCCGCCAAGACCTGGCGCATCGAAACCGGAGGACGTCCTAACAGGCTGCCCAGGGTTGGATCGACTGTCGCGAATTCATTGGCTCGACTGGCCTTGAACAGACCTCCGAAAAGATCAGCCAAATGCTCCGGCATACCGCGCGACAACATGCTAGCCCGATGTTCCTGATCGGATATCGTGACTCGGCTGATCTCACGACCGGTCATCTCGGAGACCATTGCGGCCAGGCCGGCTAGGTCCAGCGTTTTCGAGCCGGTCAACGGGGATGTGATGCCGTCCAGTCTTTCGGGCTCGGTGAGGGCAATGACGGCGATCTCCGCGAGATCGGAATGAGCTGTCCAGGACACTGGACCGTCCTGCGGCCCAACGACCTTGCCGGTCTGCAGGAACGCTCCCATCATCATGACGGCCGAGTACCCGTAAAAGCCGTTCCGCAACGAGGTGAAGGTCACCACCGAAGCTTTCAGCGCTGCTTCGGTGGCCGCATGGTCGCGCATGGGCGCAAAAGCCGAGGTGGCGCTCGCTCCCAAATGGCTGGTGTATAAAATACGCCGAGCACCGGCCTCTTTGGCCGCGTTAATCCCATTGCAGTGATGCTCAACGGCAGTCTCGCCGCTGCTGTTGCTTGAGATAAGGAGTACTTGTGCCGCTCCCTCAAAGGCATGAAGCAGGCTTCCCGGATCACCGAAATCAGCTTGGCATACCCTGACTCCGCGTTCTTTCAAGTCATCCGTTTTGCCGGGGACACGCACGCTTACGCCGATCTGATCTGCCGGCATCTTCGCCAGGAGTCGTTCAACGATCAGCTTCCCAAGCTTTCCTGTAGCACCAGTCACGACGATCATGGATAGTAGCCACATCCTAGCGAAGAGCTCCACACCTTCCCCAACTTTCCCCCGCCCAGTATTTCGTTTATCGGAAAACGTCAGTAACCCTCGTCGGTTCCGAGGGTCTGAATAGATCGTTTAACGAAGAGACGTTCTGCTGCGTAGTGGGCCTTTATGTATGCTTAGGTCGTTCACCCTAAGCAACATCTCAAAGCTGCGAAGGTGCGGGCATTATTCAATAGACAGGAATCCATAGTTGGCAACAATTCTGATAACGGGTTGCAGTAAGGGAATCGGCTTCGAATCGGCATTAGCCTTCGCCCGCGCAGGACACAACGTTTTCGCCACGATGCGAGACCCAAAAAGCTCGCCTGCTTTGGCGCAGATCGCAGCGAGCGAGAACTTGTCCATTGCAATTTCTCAAATCAACGTCGACTCCGATTCTTCGGTGCGCGACGGCATTATTTCGGTGCTCGCTCAATCTCCTATTGATGTGCTGATCAACAACGCTGGCATAGAGGGCATTGGTTCCGTTGAAGAGCAGCCCCTCTCTCAGTTCCGCGCCATCATGGAAACAAACTATTTCGGCGCGATCCGCTGCGTCCAGGCGCTTATCCCGACTATGCGGCAGCGCCAAAGCGGCTGCATTATCAACGTCAGCTCCGTTGCGGGCACATTGTCCTGTCCGCCATTTGCTTCCTACTCTGCCTCAAAATGGGCCTTGGAAGCCTTTAGCGAAACGCTTGCGTGTGAGTTGAAGACTTTTAACGTACATGTCGCTCTTGTGGAGCCGGGCATCATTGACACGGCCATGGCGCGCCGTATCGGTAGTCCTGTAGCCGACTCAGTATATCGACAGAGCGCACGGTTCGCCACCATCTTTTCCGGTTCGTTACAGCAGCCAGTCCCGCCTTCACTGGTCGCGGATAAGGTACTCGAAATCGCCACCAGCGGGACATGGCAGCTCCGCCATTTGGTAGGACCAGATGCAGGTCCGCTCACGGAATGGCGTAAAGGAATGACCGACGAAGATTGGATCGAAGTAAACGCAGGGGATGACGCTACTTTCTTCGCTCGTTTAGCGACAATGCAACAGTGAAGCCGCTACCCTCCCCAAAATGACGGTCACACAAGTCTGAGACCCGATACAAGCCCGCACAGATCGCCACACCAAGAGATCGCCTCGTCGCTCAGAAATTGGGTTCGAATCGCAAAAGGCCAATGCGACCGCCGCCGAAACCCGCAACATTGGTCGAAGTTCTCTGGCCACCCGCAGTTCTCATTCCGTAATCCGAAACAAGTGATCAGCCAGGCGCTCGGCGAAAATCCCCTCGAGTGCGGAACTCATCCGACCCGAGCACCGGAAATGGGTTCGTTTCGCAAAGGTGTCCCTCCGCAGCCCACGCCACAGGAACGTCGATCATCCGATTCGGCCCCCGGTCCTGTGCCAGCCGCACCTTCAGGAAGTTTGACGTCAGAGCCATCCCGCGTTGCTCTAGTGTGACCGCCGAGAGGGTTTGGCCGACCATCCTTTGTAAGTGCGCCAAGTGCAATCGGTCTGATAGTTGTCGCAAGATTCGAGTCCGTTCTCGCCGAATCTCGACCGGAATTGGGTTCGTTTCGTAAACTGCAGCCGTTCCTGGCCGCTCTGAGTAAGTGAAGACGTGCAGATACGTGAACGGTTGTGTTTCGATGAACCTGACGGTCGCTTCGAATTCGGCGTCGGTCTCGCCCGGGAACCCCGTCATTACGTCCGCTCCGATAGCCGCATCGGGCAGCAAAGAATGAGCAAGCGCCAAACGACTGGCATAGTGCCGAGTCCGATACTTGCGGAACATCCGCTTCAGCACGGCGTCCGATCCTGACTGCAGCGGCATATGGACGTGTCGGGCAATTCGAGGCTCCCGGGCGAAGAGATCGAGAAGCCGATCGCTCCAGTCCATCGGTTCAACCGAGCTGATCCTGAGCCGCTGAACACTGGTTTGACCCAAAATAGCTTCGATCAGATCTGTAAATCGCAAGCGTTGCGGCAGATCGCGGCCCCAACGCCCCAGGTTGATGCCGCTCAAGACGATTTCACAGTAACGTTGGGCCAAATCGCTTGCCTGCTCAAGCACTTGCGTCAGCTGCGCACTCCGACTGCGTCCGCGAACTGACGGAATGACGCAGAATGAGCACTTGTTGCTGCACCCGTCCTGCACTTTGAGATTCGGCCGCGTCCTATCATCGCGGGTGTCACGCACAGGCGGCGCCGCAAAATCACGCAAAGCGGAAATGTCACCGGAGACGATCTCTGTGTGATACGAACCGCTCAGTTCCCCCTCGCTCAACAGGTCGGCAATTTGCGGCTTATGCGAATTGCCAACAACCCACCGGACACCCTCAATCGCGGCAATCTCGGCAGAAGCCCGTTGGGCATAGCAACCTGTCACCAGAATCTTGGCCGCAGGGTTGTCTCGGTGTACGGTTCGAATCAGGCGCCGAGCGTCCACATCCGCACTCGCCGTCACAGTACACGTGTTGATAATGACTAGGTCCGCTTGGTTCTGATCGGTGGTTCTAAACCCGCGGTCCTCAAGCGACGCCGAAATCGCAGCCCCATCTGCTTGCGATGCTCTACAGCCAAAATTGTGGATGAAGACCCGCTGCACGGTCCCATTATCGCCGTTGATGGCCGTCAGCCTTCAGTGAAACGAGTCCAAGTGACATACTGAGGACTGCCTGCGCGGTCGGGCAATCGCTGGGTGGAGTTGCTTGCAACTCTGCCGGGAGGAAAGTCCGGTCTCCAAAGGGCGGCATGCCGGCTAACGGCCGGGGGTTCGTGCTCAAAGCGCGCGCTACGGATCAGTGCCACAGAAAAGATACCGCTTGTCGGCAACGGCAAGTAAGGGTGAAAAGGTGCGGTAAGAGCGCACCGCGGTTCGAGCAATCGAACTGGCAGGGAAAACCCCATGTGGAGCAAGACCAAATAGGGGAGGAGGAGCGGCCCGCTCCGCTACACTTCCGGGTAGGTTGCTCGAGCCTGTCAGTAATGGCAGGCCTAGAGGAATGATTGCCGCCTGCTTTCGGGCAGGTACAGAAACCGGCTTACAGACCGCGCAGGTTATTGTCTCGCCAAGGATTCTGCCGGAAATGCAAAGAAATTTAGTGCCTTTCCCGACCCGTTTCAATCGTTGTTACTATAAGGGTTTCGATGCCAATCAGCAAAGAACTGCTCGATATTCTGGTGTGCCCCGTATGCAAAGCTATGGTGGTTCTCAAGGATGACGGCAGCGGCTTAAAGTGTGTGGAGTGCAAGCGGGTTTATCCGGTGCGCGACGACATTCCGGTCATGTTGGTGGACGAAGCCAAAATTGAACTTTAAGTGTCATGGCTATACTCGAGCACCTGCCGCATGGGGCGCGCGTCTGCATTATTCGCCTTAGATCTCTCGGAGATTGTGTTCTCACAACGCCATCGATAACGCTATTGAATGAGTGGCGTTCCGATCTTCAATTGGCTGTCTCGGTCGAGCGCCGCTTCGCACCGGTGTTCGAGGGCAATCCGGCCATCTCAGCAATTCTCGAACCAACCTGGCAGGCCGTACGCCAATGGAAGCCGATCCTCACGGTCAATCTGCACGGTGGCACTCGTAGTCAGTGGATAACAGCTCTCTCGGGTTCTAAATGGCGCGCTGGATTCGCTCATCACGCCTTCACTCTCGCCTACAACTTACGAATTGGACGCGCGCAGAACATTCTCGGCGTGAATCGGACCGTTCATACCGCTGAGCACTTGGCGTCGGCTTTCTTCGCGCTCGGTCTGCCGCAGCAGGATATTCCGCAGGCCCAGCTCTTTACCAGCGACTCCGTACTCGAAGGACGTTACGCGGTTCTGCATCCCTACGCCTCAGCGCCCAACAAAACGTGGCCCGCCGAGCGGTTCTGCGAGGTGGCTCGATTTCTCAAACTTTGGAACATCCAGCCCGTGTTCCTGGTCGGACCTGACGACGATCCCACGCCTTTTGCGGCCCACAAGATTTATCAAGGCACGCTGAACCAGATCAAAGCTCTACTGTCGAATGCAGCCGTTTTCGTCGGAAACGATAGCGGTCCCGCTCACATGGCCGCTGCTTTCGGTGTTCCCAGCGTGGTTCTGTTTGCCGCATCGAATCCGGCTATTTGGGGCCCGTGGCGCACGGAATCAGAAGTCATCGTCGCCGTCGAGGGTATCGAAACTGTGAATGTCTCTCGCGTTATCGCGGCGTTGGAGCGCCTCCGCACACTCGAAGAGGCTCACGCGTGATCGCGTGTAGGCTGGAAGAGGCGCTGGGTTGAGTGATCTATACCGCCTTTTGCGGTATGCCAAGCCTTACATCCCCGCCTTACTTGCTTCTATACTCTTTATGGCCGTTGTGGGTCTCTCGCAGGGCCTCTTGGTCAAGTTGATTCCGCTCATCTTTGAGCGAGTCCTGAAGCCGACCTCATTCGATAAACCGGAGCTGTTGTACGCCATTCCGGCTGTCCACTTCCACCTTTATCTGCAGGACATCTTTCCTCGGTCGATGGTTCACAACATCTGGACCATGGTGGCAGTCGGCATCTTAGTTTGCTTCGTCGCAAAAGGCTTTTGCGACTACTGCGGTAACTATCTAGTCAACTGGGTTGGCATCAGTGCAGTCACGAATCTGCGACAGCAGGTGTTCGATCAGATCTTGCGCCATGATGCCGAATTCTTCGAGACTCACCAGACCGGCCGAGTGATGTCGAGCATCATGAACGACATCGACAAGATTCAGGTCTCGATCTCCAGCATGTTGGCTGATTGGCTTCGCCAAATGTTCACCGCGATGTTCCTGCTGCTGGCAATGATCAGTATCGACTGGCGTCTGTCCCTCGTTGCGCTTCTAGTTTTCCCTGCCGTTGCCTTTTTGACCGTACGCCTCGGCAAGCGCATTCGAGCCACGACACGAGAGGCACAAGATCGTGCCGGTGATCTGAATCAAATCTTGCAGGAGACCATCTCGGGACATCAGGTCGTGAAGAGCTTCGGCGCAGAGGATTTCGAATCCAATCGCTTTTTGCAGGCCTCGCAGCGCCTCAAAACCGGCAGCTTGACGTACGTCGCTCAGCAGGCGCTGGCGTCGCCCATCATCGAACTCTTCGGTGCCGCCACCATTGTCCTTTTGCTCGGTTATGCGAGAGAACAGGTCAAGAACGGGCATCTCACTTCAGAGTCGTTCACGGGATTCATCCTTGCACTGCTGTTCCTATACGAACCGATCAAGCGCCTCACCGGCATCCATAACATCTTCCAACAGGGCATCGGCGCAGCGATGACCGTCTTCAAATATCTGGATCGCCAGGAAGGTGTGATGGATCGGCCCCATGCCGTTCGGCTTCCCCGCTTTCAACGAGCCATCACGTTTGACGATGTCGTGTTTAGCTATCCTCGGGCGCTGAACCGGATTGTCCTCAATCAAATCAGCTTGGACGTGAAGGTAGGCCAGGTAGTCGCTTTGGTGGGTGCAAGCGGAGCCGGCAAGACGACTCTCGCCAACCTGGTGCCTCGCTTCTATGACGTGACCTCCGGCGCCGTGCGAATCGACGGTAAGGACGTTCGTGACATTCGGTTGAGCGCGCTCCGGGAACAAATCAGCACCGTCCCCCAAGATACGTTTCTGTTCAACGACACGGTCTTCAACAACATCGCGTACGGTCGTCCTGATGCTAAAGCCGAAGACGTCCTGGCGGCAGCGAAGGCGGCCTTCGCTGACGAGTTTGTTCGGCAACTTCCTGACAAATACGATTCATTCATCGGCGAGCGCGGCATGAAACTGAGCGGCGGTCAGCGGCAACGTATTGCAATCGCCCGTGCTCTTCTCAAAGATGCGCCGATCCTGATACTCGACGAAGCCACATCGCACTTAGATACTGAATCGGAGCAGCTTGTTCAGAAGGCTCTTGCCGTTCTGATGGAAGGGCGTACCGTGATCGTCATTGCTCATCGACTCTCGACTATCCGTCGAGCAGATAAGATCTTTGTTCTCGAAGACGGACGCATTGCCGAGACTGGTACACATGATGAGTTGATGCTGACCGGCGGCCTCTATCACCGCTTGCACGAGATGCAGATGGTGGCAACGAGTTAGATCGGATGGCGAATCCTGTTCGGAGCATGACCGGATTTTCGCGGGTACGGAGACCCACCTCAATGGGCGAACTGACCGTAAGCTTACGCAGTGTCAACCATCGCGGTCTGGACATCCACTTTCAGCAGACGCCCGAGTTCGCGCCTTACGAGAACGCCCTTCGTACTGTGCTGAAAGAGGCAATCGGCCGGGGCCATGTCGAGGTACGAGCGAACCTGACCCGCGACAACGGTACGGCCAGCGCAGGATACAACCGAGAGGTGTTAGCTAGGTACTTGGCGGTTCACAAGCAGGCTGCCCAGGAGTTTTCAATCGCAACTGAGCCGGATTTAAACCTGCTGCTGCGCATGCCCGGAGTTATCGATAATGATCGGATCAGCGACGAGTTCCCTGCCGGTTTTGAAGCAGAGCTTGTCGAAGTGATGACCGGCTGCGCGTCCGAGCTGAATGCTTTCCGCGCTCGGGAAGGTGGCGAGCTTCAGGCAAGTATTCGGACCGAATTAGCCTCGATTGTCAATCAAACCGCAGCAATGGCGGACGAGCGCACCAGAGCCGTCAAGCAGATTCAGCAAAGGCTGCAGGACCGGATCCAGGCATTGCTCGCCGGCAACTCTCTCGACCAGCGGCGGCTAGCGGAGGAAGTTGCTTTGCTCGCTGATCGCTCCGACGTACAGGAAGAGCTGACACGGCTTGAAATTCACACGCGAGAACTGGAGCGCATCCTCGACGAGGGTGGTGAGGTTGGGAAGCGACTCGACTTCTTGTTGCAAGAGATGAATCGGGAGACGAATACCATCTTGTCGAAAACCAGCGGGGCGGTCCAAAGCGGTCTTGCCATCACCAACACAGCGCTCGCAACCAAAGCCCATATCGAGAAAATCAGGGAACAAGCGCTTAACCTTGAATAGAGGAATGCTTGAATAGAGCGATCCTGAGTAGAGGAGCTTGCCCCGGGTCGGTACAATAGCGGAACTCGGCTCCCTATCGAATGTCAACGGTCTTTATCATCTCCGCCCCGTCCGGGTCCGGCAAGTCAACCCTGGTTTCACGGCTGTTAGCCTCTGATCCCAGCCTCATGTTTTCGGTCTCCTACACAACGCGCCAACCTCGGGGAGCCGAACAGAATGGCGAGGACTACATTTTTGTGTCTCGCCAAGACTTCGAACAGCGGATCGAACGCAGAGAGTTCCTCGAATACGCCGAGGTTTTCGGCAACTACTACGGAACCAACCGGGCAGTACTGGACCGGGCTCAAAGCGAAGGGAAAGACCTGATACTCGACATTGATGTTCAGGGTGCGAGACAATTGAAGGTAAGGATTCCAGCAGCAGTCACAATATTTATCCTCGCGCCATCAAGACAAGTTCTGGAGCAACGGTTACGAGCCCGATCCGAGGACGCCGAATCTGTGATTCAACGTCGGCTACTGGCTGCGGCTGAAGAGATTAAGAACTGCAGTCAGTACGAGTACGTGCTTTTGAACCGGGACGTAGAAGACTCCGTTGCTACGTTATCGGCCATCGTTCGGGCAGAACGGGTTCGGCGAACGCGAATGGAAGACCAGATTCGGCCCGTGTTAGCGAGTTTCGAGCCGTCTTCGGCAGCAGTCTCTGGTTCGGCAATTACCAGTCCGGCAGTTTCAGGTAGAGAAGCTTAGGAGCTTATTAATGGCAGATAGACCAAGAACAAACGCAATGCACTCCATTCCGGACGACCCGGATGCGAGCACGTATCGCTTCATCATCGTTGCTGCGAAACGAGCTCGTCAGTTGCAAAATGGACAGCGAAGTCTGTTGCCCGCAACCAACAAGAAGCCGACTGTACTCAGTATGGAAGAGGTACGGCGGGGTCTGATTGCCTACACCGACCTGAATCAAGAAGAAGCTTTACAGGCCCTGGAATAGGCTTCGATGCGGCTCGTCCTGGGCGTTGGTGGCGGAATAGCAGCCTATAAGTCGGCTGAAGTTATACGCGCTCTGCAGCAGCGTGGTCATGAGGTGCAGGTCGTCATGACTGCATCGTCCCAGGAATTCATTCAGCCACTCACGCTTGCGGCACTGAGCGGAAAAAAAGTAATCACCGGACTGTTCTCCCAGGACAGTTCGGAAGAGACCCTGTCGAGCGCTGTCGAGCATATTGCAGTAGCACGAGACAACGACTGTCTACTGATCGCACCTGCCACTGCGGACATTCTTGCCAAGTTTGCTCACGGCATCGCCGATGATTTTCTCTCGACCCTTTACCTGGCCTTCGAAGGGATGGTTGTCGTAGCCCCCGCTATGAACGATGCGATGTGGTCGCACGCCGCAACGAAGGTTAACGTTCAGCTGCTACGCAGTCGCGGTGTTCATGTCGTCGAACCCGAAGACGGTTGGCTGGCCTGCGGTGTCATCGGCTCAGGTCGCCTCGCAAGTCCTGTGCGTATTGCGGATGAGGTTCATCGCCTCACGACGGTTAGAAAAGATTTAGAGGGCGAGGTTGTACTCGTCACTGCCGGCCCGACCCAGGAGCCTCTCGACCCTGTGCGCTACATCACCAACCGTTCGAGCGGAAAGATGGGTTACGCGATCGCTTCAGCAGCGCTCAATCGAGGCGCGCGAGTCATTCTCATTTCCGGGCCTGTCCACATTGCACCGCCAAGCATGGCCGAACTGATCCGGGTTCAAACCACACACGAGATGCGCGAAGCTGTTCTTTCACACCTCACTGAATCCAGCATCATCATCAAGTGCGCTGCGGTGGCCGACTACTACCTCTCAAACGTGCCCCAGCAGAAGATGAAAAAGACGGCGGCCCGGCTTTCGCTCGACTTAGAACCTACGCCGGATATTCTGGCCGAAGTGGGCCAGCGTAAAGGTGACCGGCTGCTGATCGGCTTCGCGGCAGAGACGCAGAATCTGCTCGACGAGTCACGACGCAAACTGGTCAATAAAAACTGCGACATGCTGGTGGGCAACTTGGTCAATCACGACGGAACGGGATTCGAAGCGGATCAAAACGAGGTCGTCATCGTGACCCGTTCCAGTTCCCCGACTTATGCCGGACCCGCAGAAAAGTCGGTTATAGCGGACGTCATCCTCGATCAAATCGCCATGCTCCGATTAGGAATGCGGGCCATCGATCAAACGGCTTAGACGCGATCACAAGGCCCGAAGAATTTTTATTTCGCCCGATGACGACCGAGCAACTTCAGGCTTATCTCGAGTATTTTCAGGATCTTGGTTTCACCTCGCTGTACCGTGCGAAAGCCAGGCCCGTCATCGTTGACGACGTTCAGCACGCGCCGGCACCGGCTACTCTTCCCGTAGCAGTGCCTGCACCCGCGCTTCCAAGTCTTGCGCCAGAGAACGACACGCTTGATCAGATTCGGCTCGATATCGGCGACTGCACCCGCTGTCGTCTCAGTGAAGCGAGACATTCCATTGTTTTTGGAAGCGGGTACGAGCAAGCTCGGCTCGTGTTCGTTGGAGAAGGACCAGGTGCCGATGAAGATGAACAGGGCCTGCCGTTCGTAGGACGTGCCGGTCAGCTGTTGACGCAGATGATCGATAACACGGCTGCCAAAGAAGGCATCCCAATTCAACGAAAGGATGTCTACATCTGCAACGTCGTGAAATGCCGGCCGCCTGACAATCGCACACCTCTTCCGGACGAGATGCAGACCTGCGGCCAGTTTCTGTTCCGGCAGTTGATGACGATTCGGCCGAAGGCGATTTGTGCTCTGGGCTCAACCGCAATGAAGGCGCTCTTGAATAACAAAGAAGGGATCACAAAGGTACGTGGTCAATGGCACAAGTGGAACGGAATTCCCATGATGATCACTTATCATCCGTCCTATCTGCTGCGCCAATACAACCAGGTAGCAAAGCGAGAAACTTGGGAAGACCTGAAGACGTTGCTGCATTTCGTGTATGACTAGTGGCGCGACCTCCGACCGACGACGACGAGGTCTGTTCATCAGCTTCGAGGGTACAGACGGTAGCGGTAAGACGACCCAGATGCGGCTGCTGGTTGCACGACTTCGATCCCAAGGTTTGCCGGTAGTCGAGAGCCAGGAGCCGGGTGGCACGTCCATCGGCAAGCAGATTCGCCAAGTTCTGCTGGATCCGCTCAATCAAGAAATGGCGCCCATGACTGAGCTGCTTCTGATGTTTGCCTCCCGTGCCCAGGCCGTTTCCGAAGTCATTCTGCCCGGGCTGAACCGGGGCGAGATCGTCGTCAGCGATCGATTCACGGATTCGACGCTGGCCTACCAAGGTGCAGCGCGCGACCTCGGCTTCGAAACTGTGTGGGCGGCACATAGGCTGGCTCTGGGCGTCCTGCTTCCTGACATCACAATCTGCGTCAACGTTGACGTAGAGGCAGGTCTCAAGCGCGCGCACCGACGAAATGACAGCAGCGCGAACGGATCGAACGAAGCTCGTCTCGATCAGCAATCGTTAGAATTTCATCAGGCTGTTGCTCGCGGTTATCGTCGCATTCAGGAATTTGAGCCGGATCGGTTCCGCATTGTGGATGGTCGAGGCGACCACGCCACAGTAGCCGCGAACGTTTGGGCAGAAGTGGAGCCACTGGTCAAGACTATTCAGTCCGCCAGGTGAACAATGCGCATTTGGTCTCTATGCCTATGGTTCTCGGTCGCGCTCGGGTTTGCCCAGGAGCGCAAAGGCGAAATCGACTTCTTTGTTGTGGATCCCGACGGCCGAGGCATAGCGGCTGATATCGATTTAACGTCTCAGTCTGCGCATGTGCGTCGGCATTTCACAACCGGCGTAGACGGCCGCCTTCAATCGAAGGGTCTTCCCTTTGGGCTGTATCAAGCGATCGTAGTTCGGACGGGTTTCGCACCGGCGCAGGCGATGGTTGAAGTGCGGTCCACGGTGCCGGTCCAATTGCATCAGGGACTCGAGTTGGTCACAGTTGCCACTCGCATCGACGTGTCTGATTCAGCCACCTTGATTGACCCGGCTGAGACCACGTCGGTCTACTCCACCGGACGTCAAGCTCTGACAGAAAGCGTCTCAGCCCAACCTGGACGCAGCCTTCTGAATCTCGTTGCGAATCAGCCAGGCTGGTTGTACGAGGCCAATGGCGTCCTGCATCCACGCGAATCCGAATACGGCGTGCAAATGATTGTCGACGGGATGCCCATGCTCGAGAATCGGTCACCCTCCTTTGCCGCCACGCTGGAAGCCTCTGAATTTGAATCCGTCGAGGTTCGGACGGCCGGCTTTCCCGCTGAGTACGGCCGTAAGCTGGGCGGGGTCATCGAGCTGAATACACCGCGAGATTTGCCTCCTGGGTTTCACGGCCAGGTTGCAGTTAGCGGCGGTAGCTTCGATGCAAGAAGCAGCGCTGCCAACTTGTCCTACGCGGAGGGACGCAATAGCTTTTCGCTCACAGGCGATGTCGCAACCAGCAGCCGCTATCTCGACCCAGCTGTCCAGCAGAACTACACGAACTCGGGAACCAGCGACGGTGTCGTCGCCGGCTATGAGTTGAATCTCGACCCGTCTCAGAGGATCCGCCTCGGATTGACTCATAGAGACGCACACTTCGATGTTCCGAATGAGTTAGTCCAACAGACAGCAGGACAGCGGCAGGATCGAAGCAGTGCTGAGTCGTCGGGCCAAGTCGTCTATCAGAAAACATGGTCCGACATTCTTTTGAATGCTCAAGGCAGTGTTCGGGATGAGTCAGCAAATTTTTGGTCGAATTCTAACGCGACTCCGGTCATTGCTGATCAACAGCGCGGATTCCGGCAAGGCTATGCCAGCATTGCTCTTGCGGGCCAACACGGCATACATTCCTGGAAAGTGGGCGCGGACGCACTCTTCAACGATGTCCATGAGTCTTTGCAATATGAGCTAACGGATCGGGAAATGTTTGATCCCGGTACGGCACCGGTGTTTCGCTTCGCTGAATCCAAACCTGACCGCGAGCAAGCGTTATACGCACAAGATCAGATCCGTTGGAAAAATTGGAATTTGGGAGCTGGGCTGCGGTTCGACCACTACGGATTCCTGGTTCACGAGTCCGGCTGGAGCCCGCGGCTCAGCGCAAGCCGGTACTTCCCCGCCCTGACTCTTCTAGTTCACGCCTCGTACGATCGTGTCTTTCAGACTCCAGCATTAGAGAACCTGCTGCTGGCCAGTTCGGCGCAGCTAAACTCAATCAGCGACGCTGTCGTGCGACTTCCGGTGCGGCCATCCAGAGCCGACTATTATGAGGTCGGCGTCACTAAATCGGTCGCTTCACGCCTGCGAGTTGACGTTAACTTCTTCCAGCGCAGTGCGCGGAACTTCGCAGATGACGACGTGCTGTTGAATACAGGGGTAAGCTTTCCCATCTCATATTCAAAGGCCTCGATTCACGGCTTGGAAGCCAAGCTGGAAGTCCCCAAGTGGGGTCGGTTATCGGGAAGTCTTAGTTACACAAACGAGACGGGCACTGGGCGCGGACCAATCACCGGCGGATTATTTCTGGGCAGCGATATTTCGGGAATTAGCGACAGTTCCTCTTTCCCGATTTCCCAGGACGAACGCAATATCGCCCGAGGCTCTGTGCGGTACCAGGCCTCAACTCGAATTTGGATCAGCACCTCAGCTTCTTATCAAAGCGGACTGCCAGTCGAAGATGTAGATCCCCAAACTCTGGGCTTCTTGGCTAGTCAGTACGGTCAGACAGTACTGGACCGGGTCAACTTTTCGGCTAGTCGCGTCCGCCCCTCTTTCAGTTGGGACGCGGCTGCCGGCTGGAACATCCTACAACACGATCGAAGACAGATTTCTGCCGAGATTCAAGGACAAAATCTAACCGCCCGGCTCAACGTGATCAATTTCGCCAGCCTCTTCTCAGGAACTGCAATTGGACCGCCTAGCAGCGTACTAGTACAGGTGCGTTTCACATTCTAAAGGCTTTATCTACTAAGCGATAATGCCAGGAGGAGAAATGGAAGAAATGGTGAAATTGGAAGACGCGCGACGAATCATCGCGGCAGCCGAGAAGAAAGCAGCGGAAATTGGACAACCGATGAACATCGCCGTAGCAGATTTTGGCGGGAACCTTGTCTCACACGTTCGGATGGATAACGCTTGGCTGGGCAGCATCGATATTTCTATCAAGAAGGCCTATACTTCTCGAGCTTTTGACATCGCCACGAAAGACTTGGCTAGCCATTCGCAATCGGGCAATCAGTTCTTCGGAATTCACGCTTCAAACGATGGCAAGATTATGATTTTTGCCGGTGGAATTCCGCTGAAGAAGGATGGCAAAGTAGTCGGTGCAATAGGCGTGAGCGGCGGATCAGGAGATCAGGATCATGAAGTAGCCGAAGCGGGCGCAGCGGCTTTCTAGTCAGCCCAACTCTGCAGACTTGAGTAGAGCCGAGAGTTTTCCCGCTCCGGCTCGCTTACCTGATGATCTTCGAAGATTTCTACGGCAACGACGGCCCAGCGCAAACTTTGGCGCAGATGATCAGCAACGGGCGAACCGCACACACGATTCTTTTGAGTGGTCCAGAAGGAATTGGAAAGGCTACATTAGCTCGACGCTTCGCGGCACGGCTTCTCGGCGGCGCTGAAAAGATTGAACGCGATGACCTCAGCCTGCCCCACAACCTGGAAGCGATTGAAGCCCGGGACAAGTGGACCGCTGACAAGCGCGGCGATGATCCGCTACTCTTTGCAAGCCATCCCGATTTTGTAACGTTCGCGCCGGATGGACCTCTCCGCCAGCTCACCATCCAGCAGATGCGGACGTTAAAAGAGCGAGCGCAGTTCAAGCCTCTGCGCGGCGATCGTCGTGTTTTTCTCATCGATCATTTAGATCGGGCGAACGAGCAGTCTGCAAACTCTCTTCTGAAAGTCCTTGAGGAGCCGCCGGTGCACCTGACCCTTGTCGCCACTTGTGAAAACCTCTACGATCTGTTGCCGACAATTCGTTCACGGTCCTTAGTCTTACCAATGCAGCGATTGTCAGACGAGGAATTGGCCGCCTTCGTTCAAGCAAAGCAATTGGACGCGGCAGACGATCGGATCTGCCTGGCTGAGGGCAGCCCAGGACTAGCTCGCACTCTTGATGTTCGGCAGTATCGTGAGCGCCGGGGCCTCATTATGGCGGCACTTGAGTGCGGGGCAGGATTGATTCCATTCTCGGAGTGGGTACAGCGTTCTGAGAACTTCAACAATCGGAAAACCGAGAAGCTCGAGTTGTATCTGAAGATCGCTTACGGATTGCTCGAAGATATTCTGCGCGTTCGGCACGACCGCACAGCGGTCCGAAATCGAGATCTCCAGTCAGCAATCGAGAGGATCGGCAGTGCTGTAAACCACAGATGGATGGCGAAGGCGGTTGAACAGTTTGATGACTTGGTCATCATGGTCAGGCGAAATATACAGAAAACGCTAGCCCTCGATTCAGTTATTATTATTTTGCGTAACCGGCTGGAGAAGGCTCGCGCCTAACTAGCAACCGTAGCCACGCTGCTTGCGACACGGTTCAACTAAACTCGTTATACCGAGGCCAAATGCTAGAAGAGAGGCGCTTTGACGCCCTGAACAGGAAACCAGTCCGCAGTTCATCAGCAGAAGTACGGGAGCTGAATCGACGCCCGCCTGCGGCAAAAAAGAGTACGCCTCCGGAAGCGACCGGGGCTGAACAATTCTATTATTCGAAGCAGATGCAGGGCAAGACGCAGATGGTTGTTGTCTTGAACGATGGCGAACAACTGGAGGGTGTGATCGAGTGGTATGACAGGGATTGCCTGAAACTGAACCGAGACGGCGCGCCGAATCTTCTCTTATTCAAACGTTGCATCAAATACATGTATAAGTCAGAGCCTGAGTAGCGGCCAGCACTCAGCGAAGTGGAAGCTTCGCAGCGGAGGCCTTCATTGCCAGCCGATACGCGCGGCGAGCTGCCGCTTCTTCGTATCGTCGAATTTCTTCTTCCGTTTCCGGCACAATCTGAGGCAGCACCACTCCTCGGCCATTCGCATCCAAAGCAACGAAGGTCAGATAAGCGGAGGAAGTGTGGCGGATTTCACGCTGATTGATGTTTTCGACCCAGACTTTAACGCCCACTTCCAGCGAAGTCCGAAACACCCTGTTGACCTGGGACTTCAGGCTAACCAGTTCCCCAATGTGAATCGGATGGAGAAACGTCATGTGGTCAATCGAAGCTGTGACAACTGGCCCTCTCGCGTGACGCATCGCAGCAATCGCGCCGCAAACGTCTACAAGGTGCATGACGTGACCGCCGAGCATGTTGCCGAACATGTTTGTGTCGTTCGGCAAACAAATTTCTGAGTATTCCGATTGTGTGCTGCGCGGGGTTCTGGCCTCCGTTTCAGACATTAGTCACTGGCGCCTGGAATCGAGCAAGATAGCTCTTGCAGAAGGCGAGGGCCTGAGCACTAATTGTCACGCCAGGACCGTCGGCAATCAATTCCGAATCTCCGACAGAGAAACTGAGACGATGCAACTGCACAGGTGCAAACCGCTCTTCCTCAATGCAAAGCACGTCGAGAGTGTTTTGGGATCGAGACGAAACCGTAAAGCGAATCGATCGTTCCCAAAATTTCTCGGGGCAGAGCGAACAGGCACCGTTCGAATTACCCATATTGCAGCAAGTACGTCGCAATTCTGTTGGTACCGGTAGCGAGGGCCCCGCTGACGCTGCATGACAGAGACCGTCGTATTCCTCGATCAGAGGCAATCGTCCATTGGTTTGTTTAAATCCCTGCTCGCTCGGGATGCGCTCCGGCAGAGCGGCTACCGCCAAAGGCTCAAAAAATGGACACGACATGCTACAACCGCCCTTGTTTGCGTTGGGCGGACCACCACCACCAATCACGCTGATTGGCAGGGAGGGCCGGATTGCGAGCTTGGGCAATAGCACAGCGGAATGTGTCAAGAACGCAGGGATCTTGACGTATTCCCGCTAGTTCACCCAAGCGGTCATACAAAGAATCGGGATTGGCGGTTGCAAGTTGAGGGACGGAATGGATGCCGAGTTGCTTTAGATTTCTCTCTATGGAAATTCCAACTCCCCGCAGATCTCGAAGGCGACGTTCCGGGGGTAGATTTGCTCGTGCGGTAGCCATAACGAGTAGTATATCGGCGATTTCGGACCAGACGTAAACGAGTGTCACAATGGAGCCAGATGGCCACGAACAGACTCGACATCTTGAAGCAGATGTTAGAGCAAGACCAGAAGAACACCTTTGCTCGTTACGGGCTTGCGATGGAACACGCGAAATCAGGAGACTACGCGAAGGCTGTTGACGAATTCGAAATTCTTATCAGTCAGGACAGTAACTACGTTGCAGCCTATTACCATGGCGGTCAGGCTCTTGAAAAGCTCGGGCGATTGGATGAGGCAAGAATTGTCTATGAGCGGGGCATCACCGCGTGCACCCAAAAAGGTGACGGACACACTCAAGCGGAAATAGAAGCCGCACTAAGCATGTTACCCGTCTGAGAGTCACGGCTTTTCCTGCTTTTCACTTAAATCTGGGTATTATTGTCAAATGCCCTCGCTATCCGTAATATCGCCGCCCGTTGAAGGCAATCGTTAACTTTGACTGTCCTGATCTTGGAAGACAATCCGGCCGACGTTTACCTGCTGCAGGAAGCTCTGCGCGAGGCTCAGCAGGAGGTTGCCGTTGTTATATTCCCCGATGGCGAGAGCGCGTGCGATTACATCGACAAATTTCAACCGGGACCTACACCCACACCTGATGTAGCCGTGCTCGACCTTAATGTTCCACGCAAGGATGGCACAGAAGTGTTAGCGCGCATCAGGAGCAATGAGGGTCTGCGTGATATGCCAGTAGTGATCTTTAGTTCATACCCGGTTGAAATGATGGCGAGTGAGGCGTTGCGGGCGGATTGTTATATCCAGAAGCCGAGTACCTATCTGCTTTTTCTGAAAGCAAGTGAGCAGATTCTGGACTGCATTGCGAAGAAGCGTCAGTCTCGCCAGGAACAGTAGCAGAGGAAATAAAAAGGCCGCTCTAACCAAAGTGTTCCGGAAAGAGCGGCTTGAGAGAAATTTTAGCTCTTGATGTTAGCGTCCGTGGTGTCCACCACCTCCTCCGCCGCTACCATGCGAGCCCCCACCACCGCCTCCACCGTGAGAGCTACTGCCTCCCCCGCCGCGGCTACTACCGCCACCGCTGTACGCGTGTGAACTTCCTGAGGCAGGTTGGCGAGACGATTGAGCAGGTGCTGAACCGCTGTAAGTGCGTGGCGAATACGAACTGCCACCGCTATACCCGCCCCGGCCATACGAAGGATTGGGACCGTAAGTACCCGATCCGCTGCTCCCGTATGATTTGCCTGAGTACCCGTTTCTATAGCTGCTTCCGTTGTATCCGATGCCGTTGTAGCTGCTCCTATAATCTTGGGCCTGTCGTTGTGTGCCTTGTGCCGGCGAAAGCGGACGACCGTTGTAATTTCCAGAATTGTAATTGCCACTGCTATTACCGCGCGCTTGTTCTGGATCACCGAATCGGTGCCATCCGCTTTGTGCCCCGTAGGAGGATGAAGGTGCTGCACCGCGTTGAAACGAGTTGCTGGTGCCTGCTCTAGCGGTTGATCCCGCTCCCGGATCTCCGAAGGCATGCCAGCCACCCTGATTCGAACTTCGCATATTGGGAGGCACTCCATGCGATCCACCGAATTGCGAGCCTTGAGCTGCAGATGGGCGATTGGGTGCCGCTCCCTGGTTAGTTGAGCCAAAGCGGGTAAACCCTGATGTGCTGCCGACGCTCGCGGGATTTCCGGAAAATGGCCGGCTCGTTGCAGCCCGGCTTGCCTGGAAGTACTGCCGATTCGAAGCCAATGTCAATCTTGGATTCGGCGACGCCGCTCGGTTTGTGTACTGATAGCTACTCCTGTTGGGGGTTATCGGTAGCGCACCTTGAACCAAGGAAGCGCCACGTAACTGCCCGGGTGCAAGTGTCCCAAACCGCTGGTTGACTCCGCTAAAATTCCCAACCGACGCAGTTCGAACAGCTCCATTGAAGCGAGCATTCCTGTAGATGTTAGTGATATTTACGTTGTTAACTATGCCCCCGCGGCCGAACCCACCACCAAAGCCACCTCCGTACCCTCGCCCATAACCCCGGCCGTACCAGGGATGAAACCGCTCGAAAGGAGCTAACGGTACCCACCCAAAGCTTCCAAAGCCACCGCCAAAGCCAAAGCCGATTCCGAACCCGCCACCCCGCCCGAAGCCGAAGAAACCGACAAGCGCCGGATGCCATAACAGTGATCCGAAACGAGCCCCCGGAAACCAACACCATCCGTTATAGCCCGTATTCCAAAACCAGTTTCCATAGTGGAAGGGTGCCCATCCCCAAGGAGCATAATCAACCCAGCTCCAGCCATAGTAGGGAGTCCAAGCCCAATGCCCATTACTGTACGGGGCCCAACCGGGATTGACATCTCGAGGCGCCCATACACTGCCATATTCCGAAGGAACCCAATTTCCATACGAATCCAGATCGTCCGCGCCGTACACGTCCGGGTTGACGTATGAGTAGCTTCGTGAGGACAACAACTGACGATCCCGATTGCGGCTCCAGTCATCAAACTGGTCCAACCCACGTGCTGCAACAGTCTGAAATTCAGCGCTATTTTGGGCGCCCCGGACCAACATAGTCGACCCAGCTCGCAAGCGTTGGGAACCCTGCGCGCTAAAGACCTCCAACTCTCCAGCCCTCACGGTAATCTCTGTGGTGCCGTCCTCGAAGACTGAGATCCGATATTCTCCCATCTGAGTAGGCCTCGCAGAGATGTTCGGCGTGTCAATTCCCGCCTGAGAGTTGAAGTCTCGAAGGACCCGGTAGATGATGGCGCCGACACCTAACTGCAGTTGATATTTGTGGTACTGCAGATCGGCAACTCCTAAGTCAGTATTAGGAGCGAGTCGGACCAGGTTGGCGTAGTCGAGCTGCAGTTCAGCGCGCGATCCGTCTGAGGTCTGCAATCGGTCCTGCGCAAACATGGGCGCGTTGATCGCTGCAGCGACAAGTTGTCCCGCGTCGCCCCGCTTTACGTTCACGTCGCCCTGAACGACACTGATTCGCGCTACACCGCGCTTGGGATTGTCCCCGTTTTCGTTTACGTCATCAGCTTCTTGCGGGACCGGGGCTGCCACTGGCCCTTGCGCGACTGGGGGCTGGTCAGGCTGAGGGGGCTGGGGAACGTCCTGCGCCCAGCTGCTGCGACTGGCCAGTATCAGCCAAATTGCGGCAGTGGCTAAGCCAAATGTTATTTGCTTCACGGTTCGCACTGCCTTTGACTGTGCATGTGTCGAACCAAATCCAAACCTTGTATTTTGAGCGACTTAGCTGCGCCAATATTTCCAATCAGTGGCCGAAAACCACCACCCCTGTTGCCCTACAGCCGCCCAGATTAGTCTGAGGTTATTTCGGCAATGTAAATCGAAAGTGGGAACCCGCAGTGCCGTCGCTTTCCACCCAGATCTGACCACCGTGAGATTCGACAATTCGCTTGCAGATAGCAAGGCCCATACCGGTACCCGGTATCTCACGCCCGTGAAGACGCCGGAATGGGCGGAAGATCTCTTCGTGGTAACGCGATTCGATACCGCTTCCGTTATCCGAAACCGAAACGGTGTAAGCCTCCGGGCCTTCCTCGAGTGAGACGTGCACTTTCAGCGGCTCAGCGGAGCGAAACTTCACAGCGTTACTAATTAAATTCTGGAACAGAGATACGATCTCGGTTTCGTTAACGCTGGCTTCGGGCATCTCATCATACTGAACCTGTGCGCCGGCTTCTCTGATTGCCTTTTCGAGGTTGAACAAGCTCCATTGGACCGCGGAATGGAGCTGGATATTGGTCCGGCTCTCAGATGTTCCTGCTCGGGCCAGCAGCAGCAAATCGCGCATCAAGGCATTCATCCGGCCGACGCCTTCGGAGATGAAACCCACGAACTCGCCCGCTTTCGGGATGTCCTTGAACTCTCTTTGGAGAAGTTGCGAATACGTCACGATGGAACGAAGCGGCTCCTGCAGATCATGACTGGCAGCGTAGGCGAAGCGCTGGAACTCCTCTTGCGTCTGCCGCAATTTGATCTGGAGCTGAGTCTCTAAGGATCCGTCTATGAAGGAAATGATTGCCGATCGAGACCCAGCAGCGGCCGGTATTGGGGTCATTGTGCAGCGGAATGATTTCGGCAATCCGTCAAAGCCAGTGAGTTGGACTTCGACCCTAACCTCCTGCTCTGAGTTAAGGCACGTGGTCATCGGCAGGTCAGCCAGTCTCGCGACAGGTTGTCCTCCCACAGAAATCAGAAACGAGCCGGGCGCAGACCCTGCGGGAGGGAACGAAAACGTGATTGAAGTCCAGTTCCCGCCAGCGCCCAAAGCAGCTGCCAGCGCTCGATTCACTCGTAGTTGATCCGGATTCGCGTCGGAATAAACACCCAGGGGAACCGGCGCAAAATCGAACCAGCGCTCTGGAATCAGCTCCATATCAGTAGTGTAGGCCTGCGCATTCCATCACACTGTGTGATCTGAACTACTGTGACGCAAGGAGGCCTGATCGCTCGAGCAATGCGGTCGGATCAGCGTCCCGCCCCATAAACTCTCGGTACAGGTCGGCCGGATCGTGGCTGTCACCGAGCTCTAGGATTTTGTGCCGGAAATCAGCGCCCGTCTGCTCGTTAAAGATACCTTCTTTCTGGAAGCGCGAGAACGCGTCTGCATCCAAGACCTCGGCCCACTTGTACGAGTAATATCCGGCTCCATAGCCAACTGGGCTGGAAAACAGATGTGTAAAGCTCGCGATCATGCCATAGTGTTGCGGGAGTGGGGCGGGCGCATACTCAGCTAAGATCGTGCGCGCGTAAGCCAGGACATCACCGTCCCGGTCCGGCCGATACTCGATGTGGAGTTTAAGGTCTACTGTGCCCAGACCTAGTTGCCGCATCTGCTGATTGGCGCTACGGAAATTCCGAGCGCGTTTCATCTTGTCAAAAAGCGCTTGCGGAATGAGCTCACCCGTTTTGTAGTGGCACGCGAATTGGTCGAGAGCCGGGCGTTCCATGCACCAATTTTCCATAATTTGGGACGGAAGTTCCACGAAATCCCAGGGCACATTGGTTCCGCATAGGCTTTTGACAGGAACACGGCTCAGGGTGTGATGGAGCAAATGCCCGAACTCGTGGAAGATTGTCTCCACTTCGCGATGGGTCAGCAGCGACGGCGTATCACCGACGGGCGGCGTGAGATTTCCGCAAATCAGACCGAGGTGCGGTTGCTGCTCGTCGGGATTGCCCGTTACCAGAGAGTCCATCCAGGCTCCGCCGCGTTTGTTTTCCCGAGGAAACCAGTCAGTGTAGAAAGTGCCGAGAATCGTCCGGTCTTTCGCATCCACGATCCGGAAAGTCTTCACTGCTGGATCCCATCCTAGGATCTCGGGTTCAGGAATAATTTCTATGCCGAAGATTTGGCCAAAGATGGCGAACATTCCATCGATTACGCGGTCCAGGGAGAAGTATTGACGCAACTCCTCTTCATCGAAATCGAAGAGGGCAAGACGCTGCTTCTCGGCGATGTATCCGACATCCCAAGGATTGATTGTGTCGTACCCGAGGGTTCGACCAAAGTCGCGCAACGAATCGTTTTCACGTGCGAAAAACGGCTCGGTCTTTTCGCGAAGATCCTTGAGGAATTCAAGTGCTTTCGCACCAGCATGGGCCATCCGTTCTTCGAGGACCAGATCTGCAAAGGATTTGTACCCGAGCAGCCGTGCTTTCTCTTCGCGCAAGCCGAGGATACCTGTCAGAAGATCTCGATTGTCGAAAGTTCCTTCGGTCGCTCGCGCATTGGCGGCTTCCCACATCTGCCTGCGAGTCTCCCGCAAGTCCAGATAAGTCATAACGGCGATGTAGCTGGGCGCTTGCAAGGTAAAGCGCCAACCGTCCTTGCCCTTTAATCGCGCACTCTCGCGAGCAGCCGAACGCGCGGACTCCGGCAAGCCCGCCAACGTCGATTCGTCTGTCACGAGGTACTCATATGCATTCGTTGCGTCCAGCACGTGTTCAGAGAAAGTCGTGGTCATCTCGGTTAACGTGACATCAATTTCTTCCAGCCGCTTTTTTCCGGCAGGGTCTAGATCGGCTCCCGCCCGGCGAAAGCCCGAAACCGTCTTGGCTAGAAAGCGCTGGTGAACGGGCGCCATGGTTGCAGTCTCGTTCGACTGCTCAACTGCTTTCACTGCATTCCAAAGATCAGGATCGAGAGCAATGGATGTATAAAACTGACTGACTGGACCTTGCACCGCGTTATGTGCAGCCCGCAGTTCAGGCGTGGTAATTACAGACTCGAGATGCCGTACCAAGGCCATTGCGAAGTCGAGCGGTTCGGTGAGGCGATCGAGCGTTAGAAGAACGTTGTCGTATGTTCTGGGTGCGGCACTTGGGCCGAGGTCCGCAAGTCTGTTTCGCATCTGCTTAAGCAGAAGATCAATCGATGGCTCGATCTCTTCCGTCTTGATCGCAGCGAAGTCGATCGGCAATCGTTGCCGCAGCAGTGGGCTATTTTCATTCATGTTGTCTGTCGGATGGGGTCATTGCAGCGATCCCCTCCCTTCAGCCTAAACGAATGCGAAGTGCAGACGCGGTTCTCCCACAGAGAACCTACCAGACCCGACAAGGTTTAGCAGCGTACATCTTGTCACCTTCTTTACATCCGAACGCCTGGCTGAACTCGATCATATTTTTGACTGCCCCGTTCGCTCGAAATTCACCTGGCGAATGCGGATCGGTTTGGGCTGCCAGGCGCTTGGTCTCATCACGGGTGTTTTGGCACCAAACCTGGGCGAATCCGAGAAAGAACTGCTGTGCTTGCGTGTATCCGTCCGCAGTGTCCTTCGGCGACCTGCCTGCCTTTTGCAGCTCGTTCACTAACGCGAAATAGGAGAGCCTCAATCCGCCGTTATCAGCAGAATTCTCGCCAAGCGTCAGTTTGCCGTTGAGTTCAACACCGGGCACAGGGCTGAATCCTCCATATTCGTTGACGAAGCACTGAGCAAGTTTGTCGAACTGCTCCGCATCGGACTTTTGCCACCAGTCCCGCAGGTTTCCGTCGGCGTCAAATTGACGACCCTCATCGTCAAACCCATGAGTCAGTTCGTGTCCAACAACTACGCCGATTGCTCCGTAATTGGTGGCGTCGCTAGCAGTGTTCGAGTAAAACGGATTCTGAAGGATTCCAGCGGGGAAATTTATATTGTTCTGCGTTGGATCGTAGTAAGCGTTGACGGTAGGCGGCGTCATCTCCCACTCAGACCGGTCGGTCGGTTTGCCGATTCGATCACGTTGCCTTTTGCTTTCAAACTCGTTCGCTCGATAGAAGTTGCCGAAGTAATCGTCTGCCTTAACTTGGATGGAAGAATAATCGCGCCACTTATCCGGATAACCGATCTTGTTCGTGACGGCCTTCAGCTTGATCAGCGCCTGCTTCTTCGTGTCGGCAGACATCCATGTTAGTGAATTTATGTCTACGGCCATCTCTCGCTCAATCTGGCTTACAAGCTCGAGCGTGCGCTGCTTACCTTCTTGCCCGAAAGTCTGTTCGACAAATTTCTGGCCTAAGGCC
The DNA here is from genome assembly GCA_965214005.1 of Bryobacteraceae bacterium. Classification (GTDB taxonomy): domain Bacteria; phylum Acidobacteriota; class Terriglobia; order Bryobacterales; family Bryobacteraceae; genus Bog-105. The sequence continues at coordinate 2,860,234 of CBDCAQ010000014.1, read as the reverse complement.
TCGCCAAGTTCTTCGTCGGTCATTGCTACGCATCGCTTCCAACGCGGTCTTTGTTCCTTTGTTCCTCGCAACGTTTGAGAGTAGAAGGAGAAGTTCTCCTTCACAAATTCACTCGACAGAACAGGAGCGCTAGCGTGCAGAAAATGCCAGGTAAGATAGTCTCTCGCATCTTCGATACTTAGGCTTGATGCCACTTGGTCGAGGCTCTTAAAGAAGTCAGGTTCCTCGACGTTTAGGTTGGCGAAAGCCGGAGATCCAACCGCGGCAAAGTAGCGGTCAAAATCGATATTCGAGGTTAGCTTGGGCAAATCTGTACGTTTATAGTCGTGCGTGCGCTGCTGGGGATCGCGCATCGAGGTGATATCGAGAGAAGCCTTCGCTAACTTGGTCTCAAGCTTCATGATGGAGTCGGCTTTCTGCTTGGCTTCAGAGTCTGAAACCCCGATCAGCTTAAACATGTTCGCTATATGCACCACGTATTTGTTCCGAACGTCAACGGAGCGCTCGTCCGTACGTAAGTAAAAATCACGTTCAGGCAATCCCAATCCACCTTGCGACAAATCAGCTTTCATCATGGAGGAGTTGTGCGGATCTGGTCCTGATGAGAAGTCGAAAAAGACTCCGACCTGCATCTTGTGCAGCCGCCCCACTTCCGCTAGCACATCATCCCGCGATTCAAGGTTTGCGATCCGGTCGAGTTCGGGCTTCAATGGAGTCCTGCCGCGCGTCTGAATTTGACCCTCATCCGCACACGAGCCATAGAAAGCTCCAACCTGTTGATCGAGGCTTGAGCGATCCTGGTGTTTCGCCGACTCTTCTGCTGTCTGTCTGAGAATGGCGAGATTGCGTTCGTCCAGTAGGCTAAATTGCCCCCAGCGGCTCTCGTCTGCGGGAATCGCATGCAGCTTCATCCAGCTTCCGCAGGCGTACTTGTAAAAGTCCTCGCAGGGATTCGCGCTTTTATCAACTGCCGTAAGGTCCAAGCCGCTGTGGCCGTGTGCATTCTGGGCCGCCAACCGTGAGCTGGGAGCAATCGCAATGAAAGCGATAAGAATGAGTCCTCGCAAGTAACGAACAGAACAGTTGCGCATAGAGTGAGTGGTTGGTCTCCTGATGTTACGAAATCGTTATTCGGAAGTTGACTATCCCCGGCCTGCCGCCTCAACGGTGTTGGTTGGATCGGCCCCCTCCCAAGTAGAATCCGCAGACGGCCCGTAAACAGAAGGAACCGGCTTTCCGAGAAGCCGGAGGTAGACCATCAATTGAGTACGGTGATGAGCGGTATGCAGAACTCTACGCCAAAATATCCAGATTCGTTCCCTTTGAACGTCAAAGAAAGGAACAATTTCGAGCCACCACTGCTCTGATTGATGCGCCAGCTTGGGCAGTCGGGCGCGCACAAGTTGGACATACCGCTGAGTGAATGCTTCAACCGAATACTGGGGAGGGGTGAGCAGCATCGGATCAGGTTCCGTGGTGCCAATGAATTCGGCGAAGAAGCGCCGCTCACTCAGGAGCTGGTGCGCTAAGATCGACCCGACTGTCGTCGACTTTTCATCCGGCTTCCATGCGAGTTCGAGATCGCCGAATTGTGACCACACTTCTACCACTTTGTTCGTCTCACTGACATAAGTGTCCACAACATGCTGGAAGGTCGGTAGCGAAGCTTGTGGAATTGCGGCTTCTTGGATTGCCGCTTTGTTGTATTTCACTTAGGTGCCTTTCTTACCTCGACTGAGCGCGACCTGCGGTCCCGGACTGGATGCGACTTACGGTGCGCGAACCAGAACGCTAATCCAACAACCATGGCGGCCGCTGCCACAACCAGGGAACCGCGATGAAAATACTCGAAGGCTTTTTGCCACTGGTCACCTACGACGTAGCCCAAAGCTACAAAGGTGCAAACCCACAGAAGTGCTCCAGGGTAGGTGAATCGTGCGAATGTCCCGAAGGGCAGGCCCGAGACTCCGGCCACAAGGGCTGTGAAGTGCCGGACTCCAGGGATGAAATATCCAAACGTGAGCAACCAGTGCCCAACTCGCTCAAACCAGGCTGTCACACGCGCAATTCGAGCTTGCGTCAGATGAATATAAGACCCATATCGCAGCAGGACCTCGCTGCCCAAAGTACGTCCCGCCCAATAACTGACGGACATTCCAGACGCGCTCCCCAGAAAACCGGCTATGAGCGTGAAAGACGCAGCCATCTTGCCCCGCGAGACTAAGTAACCGGAAAGTGTAAGCAGCGTTTCGTCGGGGATAGGAAGGCCTACGATCCCCAACGTGAGCAGGCCGAAAAGGCCCCAATATCCGTACTCCGACAGTAAACGGTAGAGGGGATCCATTGATAGGCAACAAGGAAAGCCTAAACGCCTTAAAGGCTAAGCCGATCACCCAGTCTAGTCGGAGAATCTGGAAATTTTCCACTGCTGGGCTGCCCGATCGTACTCGAAGGAGACACTCGCGTCGAGTGCCTTCGGGCTTTGTGCATTCCCGCACTTCACAATGTGATCAAGATCGATTGAGGATGGATGGGAACTCTGATCCGGGAGATCAAGGCTGTAATCGCAGGTCGCGGCCTGCTTTTGGACATAGGTCAGCCATCCCTTGGCCTTGCTATCGTCTCGCAGCAACTGCATCGCAGTAATTGGTGAAAGACTCGGAAGTGACGGAGGTGGCGGCGAACAAGCCACCAACATGGTCAGTCCAATCGCGATCGCAAAGAAGCCTTTTCTCACAATATGGAATCCTATCATTCGGACGCGTTTGCGCCCGAGAGAGCCGGATGCGCACAGCCACGAGTCGACAGCGTCTCTGTCTGATTTCTGGTCACAAGGCCTTAGCCGCATCAGCATTGATCCGGAAAATTAGTTTCAGAATTCTAATTTATCGCGCACAGAGGAGAATTGATTTAGATGCCCCAGACTGCCACAGACGGCAAAAAGCCCGCTTCCGATGGAATAGATAAGCCTGGTGACCCTTGCACGATGATTATTTTCGGAGTCACGGGTGATCTGACGAAAAGAAAATTAATCCCTTCTCTTTACAACTTGGCGAAGAAGAAGCTGCTCCCGAAAGAGTTTGCGTTGATCGGCGTAGCGATCGATGTTGTAACGGATGAAGCATTTAGGAAGCAAATTCAAGATGATCTTCGGCAGTATGCGGACGCTCCGGAGAACTGTGCGTTTTGCGACTGGCTGGTTGAGCGACTCTATTACGTGGCCGGGGACTTTAAGGCCGAGGAGACTTATAGCCACCTTAAAGGTCTGCTTGAAGAAGTGAATAGCAAGCACGAGACGCGGGGAAATTATTTCTACTACTTAGCTACCGCGCCCAGCATGTTTGGGGAAGTGATTACTCGACTGGGAAATGTTGGATTGACTGATGAGCAAGACTCGCATCCCTGGCGCCGGGTCGTGATCGAGAAACCGTTCGGTCGTGACCTGGAATCTGCGCACAACCTGAATCTCGAGATTAAGAAGGTTCTTAAGGAAGATCAGATTTACCGGATTGATCACTACCTGGGCAAAGAGACAGTGCAGAACATATTAGCTTTCAGGTTCTCGAACGGCATTTTCGAGCCTGTCTGGAACAGACGTTACATCGATCACGTCCAGATCACGGTGGCGGAGTCGCTGGGCGTCGAGCAACGCGGCGGGTATTACGACACGGCTGGTGCTCTTCGCGATATGGTGCCGAACCACATCTTGCAGTTGCTCACTCTCACCTCAATGGAGCCTCCGATCTCATTTGGGGCCGATGCGGTTAGGGACGAACAGGTGAAAATCCTGCATGCAATTCAACCCATGGCGCCCGAAGATGTTTTGACCCGCACCGTTCGTGGTCAGTACGCACCCGGAACAGAGGATGGGAAGCAGGTAGAGGCATACCGTACTGAACCGCATGTGGCACCTGATTCTGATACCGACACGTTTGTTGCCCTGAAGTTGCTAATCGACAACTGGCGGTGGGCCGATGTTCCGTTCTACATTCGCACGGGTAAGCGGATGGCTAAACGGGTGACCGAGGTCGCTATTCAATTCCGGCGCGCACCATTCGTGCTCTTTCGGGATACCCCAGTTGAGCGGTTAGCCTCGAACCTTCTTGTTCTGCATATTCAGCCAGACGAAGGAATCTCATTGACGTTTGGAGCTAAGATTCCTGGCCCCGTGGTTCGTTTGGGCTCGGTCAACATGGATTTCCATTACGAAGACTACTTTGGCAAAGAACAGAGCACCGGTTATGAGAGGCTGCTCTACGACTGTATGCTGGGGGACGCGACGCTGTTTCAACGGGCAGATATGGTGGAAGCGGGCTGGAGCGCGATCCAACCAGTCATTGATCTGTGGCACGCATTACCGGCGCGCAACTTTCCAAACTATGCGGCCGGATCATGGGGGCCCAAAGAGTCAGACGAGCTCCTGGCCCGCGATAACAGGCATTGGCGGAATATCTGCTAGCTGTCGCTTAGAGCGATTCTGGGCGAAATCGATCAATTGCTCCTAGAAGGGTCGCTTTTCGTATCGGTTTGGTCATATGCTCGTTGCAGCCTGCTTCGATGCTCTTATTGATCTCTTCTGGGAGCGCATGGGCAGTGAGGGCCACAATTGGAGTTGACCGGCGGCCCTCTTTAGCTTCCCAATCGCGTATGGTTCGACTTGCGACGTAGCCGTCCATCACAGGCATCTGAACATCCATAAAGATCAGGTCATATGTGTTTTCTTGCACCTTGTCAACAGCGATGGACCCGTTCTCGGCCACATCAATCGCGTGATTTTGGTTGGCCAGAAACGCCTTCATCAGTAGCAGATTCGTTGCGACATCTTCAACTATCAGGATCCTGAGTCCGTCAGCCGAAGTCTGTTCTGCCCCTTGTTGTAGAGCCAAAGGAGGCGTTGGATCTGCCGGAAGAAGCACGCGAGTAACAGCTTCAAGCACTCTCGTTCTACGGATGGGTTTGAGTAGATAGTCCACGATGCAAGCCGGCACTGTTCCCTTGTACGTAACATCCTTAGGATCGGAACTCAGCATGAGAACCTTGACAGACTGCTCCGGGCTTAAATCAATTCTGGCGGCCGTCTCTAAGCCAGATAAGCCCGGCATCCGTGAGTCGAGCAGAACTAGGTCGAATTTAGACCCGAGTTTTGCAGAGTGAGCGATGTTACGCAACGCTTCTTCTCCGTCCGATGCCTCCGCAACGACCAAACCCCAAGACTGCAAGAGGTCACGAAGAAGAAACCGGTTCGACGAATGATCATCGACGACCAGAGCGCGCTTGCCGGCGAGCAACTCGGGCGCAGACTCGTAGCGAAAACCAGTAGCGCATCCAGCAATACCCTTTTCGAGGCTAACAGTGAACAGGAAGGTACTGCCTCGGCCACATTCGCTTTCCGCCCATAACCGCCCGCCCATCATCTCTACAAGTGACCGGCAAATTGCAAGCCCGAGACCAGTCCCGCCGTGTTTGCGAGTGATCGAAGAGTCCTGCTGAGTAAACGCTTCGAAGATCGCGTCGAGCTTTTCAGGTTCGATTCCACAGCCAGAGTCTGAGATCGCAAACCGTAAACCCTGGTGAACTCCATCGTCGGTGCTCTGCTCAACGGTCACCAGCACTTCGCCACGCTCGGTGAACTTCAGCGCGTTCCCGATAAGATTGACAAGAATTTGTCTAAGACGCTGAGAATCACCGATCAGTTCAGCTGGAATCGCCGGATCGATACGGTAGTTCAGTTCGAGTCCCTTCCGGTGAGCAGCGGGAGCAAACAACTCTATGGTCTGTTCCACTAGTTCCCAGACTCGGAAGGAAATCTGCTCGAGCTCCAGCTTATTTGCTTCGATCTTTGATAAGTCGAGGATGTCATTCACTAGTGTGAGTAGCTGCTCAGAACTCGACCGGAACACCGAGACGTACTCTCGCTGTCGGGAGCTCAGCGGTGTATCCCAAAGCAAGTCGGACATCCCGAGTATCGAGTTCATCGGAGTCCTAATCTCATGACTCATCCGCGCGAGGAAGTCGCTTTTAGCCTGATTCGCTGCATGGGCTCGCTCCCGCTCCGCCTCGAGCTTCGAATTGGTCTCCATGAGCTGCCGCTCTAGGGCACGCTGTTCCGAGTTATCGAACACCAAGCCCCCAAGAAGCTTCGGGCCATGCTTCACCGGAATGGGAAACTTCAGCGCAAAATGATTAGCTATCCCGGCATCGGTAACAATGTCTTCAATCTGTGTGCAGGTCTCACCTTTCTCAAAGACGCGCTTATCCAGCTTGTCAAACGTTTCCTGATTACCAGGGAAAATCTCCGCTTCCAATCGGCCGATACAATCCTCAGCCTTGGATTTCCAAACCTTTTCGAATGCTCGATTCACGTAAAGCATTCGACCGTGCTCGTCCTTTATGAACGCCAGAGCCGGGCTGTTGTCCATGAAAGCTGTAAACCGGGACTCGGCTTCTCGTAACGCAGCGAGCGCATTCTCGCGTGCTGTTACGTCGTGCACCAAAACGAAGCGGCCGGGCCGCCCGCAGGCGTCTGTCTCATATGCAGTCAGTTCGACGTTGACAACAGTTCCGTCTTTTCGGCGATGACGCCACGTCTGCGATGTATTGACTGTTCCAGCGCAAAATGCGGCCTCAATTAGATCTGCGTCTTCCGGGTGCCGGACGTCTTTGACCGACATCCTCAACAGCTCTTCTCTCGTGTAACCATAGGCTCTACACGCTGACATGTTTACATCCAGGAACGCGAGAGTTTCTGTGTCGTATATCCAGGCGGGCAAAAGACTGTTCTCAAACAATTCCCGATATCGTCGCTCGGAAGCACGGACGGACAACTCAGCCCGGTGCCGTTCTGTGATGTCTTTCACCATCAGGTAGAAACCGGATGCGGCGTCCGCTTGCGATGTGACTTCCTTGACGAAGGTCATCTCTAGATAACAATCGCCGCCACGCTTCCGAATGCCTCGCGAGCCGACCTCGGTCTTGCCCTCGATCAGGGATCGGTGGAGCGCTTGGCCGGCATCTTCTCTTGAGTCGCTCTGGATGAGCGACAACCAGTTTCTTCCCAGAAGCTCACGCTCCTCGAAGCCAAATAGTGAGAGGAAAGCTCGGTTAAAATGCAGGAAAGCGCCTTGCGGATCTACAAATGCGATTCCCTCCAAAGCGTTCTCAAGCGTCTGGTTCCGGTCGTGGATGAGCCTGCTAGCGTAAGCGAGTCCAGACGAAACCTTGCCTATCTCGTCTGCACTTTTCTGATCGTCAATAAGTTGACCGCTCGCCAAGGCAATGCAGCTCTGATTCAACTTGCGAATCCGACTTAATACTTGCGTCACAAATACCAGAAGAAGTACAAGCCCGCCCACAATGCCCAGTCCTACGCAGCCGAGTACCGCCCAAGCGGCCCGGCGCTGGGCCACATCTCGACGGTGCACACCAACAGTTCTGAGTTTTGAATCCTCAATCCGCATCGCTTCTAGCTCGCTATACAGAGCCAGACTAGTCTGGTCCAGACCTGCCGTCGCAGCCGAGTTCACTTGGCCCAGACCCTCACCAACTGTGCCTACTTTGCCGCTTAGCAAAGCACCAATGCGATCTAGATGCTGCTGTTGCGTTGGGTTGTCTTCTGTCAGACTGCGCAACACTCGGAGAGGCTTGCCAAGCTGCGAGGGTAGATCTTGACGCCTCTGCCACTCGTCCGTATGTTTGGTGGATACAGCGTCGATCCTCGCCAGTAGCAGAGCGGTCCTAGCAGCTCCCAATTGCCCGAGGACTGCTCCGGTGTGTTCCACCCAAATTTCAGCATCGCGCTGTTGATTAACCATCAACAGAAGGATCCCGAGGGTCGAAACCAAAGCCAATGTTGGAACTATGATGACAACCGATGCCTTCGCAAGTAAGTGGAGATCGTTCCAGCGCTGGCTAAGTCGGATCGGCGTGGGCGTGACCGTTGGCATCTAAGTACCAGTTCGGCCATTTCGCGTCTGTACTTTACTCGCCGTTGCCACTATTCGGAGCGAATGAGGCTCAGAATTGTCCGAGCGCGTGAGTGTTAGTGCAAATCTATTGCCGCCCCGTCAGTTGCTGGATCAAAGCCACCTCATCTGGATGATAGGGTCGACCGTCAGAGTAGAAGATGTCGTGGAACCATTCGGCTGGCTGTCGGTCCGTATAAGGATGGGCCCAAGAGTCCCAAGGCATGTTCGTCTGAGTCTTTCCGACAACGAATCCCCAGTTATAAACTCCTATCTTCGCCGCTTTTGCAACAGGCATTATTCCGGCAAAGCGGCTGCCGTTCGGCCGAGCCATGTATTCGGTGCAAATTTCAGGCCGATGATACTCGGCGAGCGAGTTGATTCGTTGCTGGAACTGTTCGGGACCGTCATAGCTGTGAAAGCTGATGACGTCGGACTCACGCAGCTGAAGTTTACTCATGGGCAGGACTTGCTCTTTCCCATGCGCGGACCACTCTCCGTGCCAAACGCCGCTGGTCAAGGGCTGCTGGGGATCTGCGCTTCGAGCCCATTTGAACGCCTGGGGTAGCAGATGAAGCACCAGCTTGGTCTTGTTCTTTGGCTCTTGTTTACCGTAACTGGAGGCATTGTCGTTGTCTGGTTCGTTCCAAACATCCCATCCGAGTACGCGGTCGTCCTTCGCAAACGCTCCTACAACACCGACCACATAGGCCTTCAGGCGACCATATTGGTGGCGATCTTGAAGGGCCTTGGCGCCTGGACTCTGAACCCATCCTGAATTGTGGACGCCGGGTGTCGGGCTTCGCTGTAGGCCTAGCTTGGGGAATGGATCCCAACAGGAATCGAATAAGACCAGCAATGGCCGGATATGATGCTTGCTCGCAATCGTGAGAAATGTGTCGATCCGTTTTTGGAATCCCTGGCTGTCCTGCTGCCAAGTCAAGTCATGTAGAAAGACTCGCATTGTGTTCATTCCGAGACCTTCAGCCCAACCAAGTTCCTTGTCGATCTCAGCCGCGTCAAACGTGTCGCCTTGCCACATTTCCAACTCATTGATTGCGTTTGCTGGGATAAAATTACTACCAACAAGCCAGGGCTGTTGCTGATACCAAGCCGCCGCCTTATCTTCTGACCATCGTTTTCGTTGCGCAAACGCAGGACTGCCCTGCCCGAGTACGAGTCCGATAACAATCGCCAACACCCAACGCGTTTGTCCACTGACCAATCGCTTCATGCTTACCCTGCTATCCATCCGCTCAGTGTATTAGACGCGAGATGGCAGATGGGCCGGGTTGCAACCCACCAGCCTGCCAAACTACGCTAACATTCCGTTATGTCCGAATCAGCATCAGGAATGATTGAAGTCGACTGCCCCTGCTGCCACGCCACTTTGCAAATAGATCCCGAGACCCGCGTTGTAATTCATCATCGAGAGCAGCCGAAGCGGCCTCTCATTGAAGACCTTCAAGCGGCCGTGAAACAGCTGAAAGGTGAAGCGGCCCGGCGTGATGAAGCGTTCGAAAAAAGCTTTGCTACTCATAAGAGCGGCGAGAAAGTGCGGGAGAAGAAATTTAATGAGTTGCTCAAGCTAGCCAAAGAAGACAAGTCAGGTGAGCCTCCCAAACGCGCCTTTGACCTTGATTAAGTTCCTATATCTGGAGCATCTAACAAAGACCTGAACTCGCCGCGCGAGAGCCGATTTACAAAATCAAAGTCGCCTTCTAAGAAGTCAATGCGCGGAAGTTCTTCGAAAGTAGCCCAGCGAATCTGTTCGAAGACGCGAGCTAGCGGCTCTTCCCGAAAGTGACGAACAACAAAAAACAGGAGATGTACTCGACTGCCGTTTGGGTACTCATATTCGTAACGCGCCAACTCAGGGCCGATGGTTGCCTCGATTTGCAGCTCTTCCCTCAGTTCCCGAACCAAGGCTTGCTGTGGCGTTTCGCCCCATTCGACCTTGCCACCTGGAAATTCCCATTTGTAGGCGTGCCGGTCACCTTTGCGCCGTTGTCCGACGAGTATGCGGCCGCCGTGGACAATAACTCCAGCCGACACTATCAGCGGCGCACGATTTCGCATTGGCGTCCTATAGCTCAGGTCTCGAGACGTTCAGCGGGCGCCACAGCGTTATCGGCTGATCGTTCGTAGGTGTCTTCTCTCGAAGCCATCAGGCAGAAGCGCCGCTCGCTACTAGTTGCCTCAAGACGTACGGCAGAATCCCACCATTTCGATAGTATTCAACTTCCTGCGGCGTGTCGATTCTCGAAAGGGCCTCGAATACAATCTGCTCGCCGTCAGGTCGCGTGGCCGTAACCTGTACTTTGGCGCCGGATGCCAAAGCCGCCGGGATGTTTGAGATGCTATATAACTCTTCGCCCGTCAAGTCCAGATCTTCCCGGCCCTCACCAGAAGCAAACTGCAAGGGCAGAACACCCATGCCGACTAAGTTGGACCTGTGTATGCGTTCGAAGCTCTCGGCGATCACGGCCTTTATGCCTAACAGGAGGGTGCCCTTGGCGGCCCAGTCACGCGATGATCCTGAACCGTACTCTTTTCCGGCGATCACAATCAGTGGCACGCCTTCACCTTTATACTTCACGGACGCGTCGTAGATAAACATCTTCTCGCCGTCGGGCATGTGCCGTGTGTATCCGCCTTCCACTCCGGGCACCATCAAATTCTTTAAGCGGATATTAGCAAAGGTTCCGCGCACCATGACCTCGTGGTTACCGCGGCGAGATCCGTAACTGTTGAAGTCGCCGGGCCGAACGCCCAGGCCGACCAGGTACTTACCGGCCGGACTGTCGGTGGCAATGGAACCGGCCGGCGAGATGTGGTCTGTTGTGACCGAATCGCCCAAGACGGCAAGACACCGCAGATTTGTGAGATCGTGAACCGAAGTTAGCGGATCCACCATCGATTCGAAGTACGGCGGCTGCTTGATGTAAGTAGAGTCCTGCTTCCAATCGTAGATGCTGCCGGTCGGAATCTTGATCGAATTCCAGGAATCATCGCCCTCGAATACGGCCGCATATTCCTTGGCAAAGAATTCGGTACGTGCCGATTGATGAACAGCCTCTTCCACTTCTTTCGAGGTGGGCCAGATGTCTTTCAGGTAGACAGATTTACCCGCCTGATCTTTGCCTAGGGCTTCTTTCGTCAGGTCGAGATCAACTCGCCCCGCTATTGCATAAGCGACTACCAGAGGCGGCGAAGCCAGATAATTGGAGCGGACCAACGGGTTTACCCGGCCTTCGAAGTTTCTGTTGCCGCTTAGCACCGCTGCAACGTTGAGCTTGCCTTCCTGCACTGCGGACGCGACGTTTTCAGGAAGTGGCCCGCTGTTGCCAATGCACGTTGTGCAGCCATAACCGACTAAGTGAAAATTGAGCTTTTCTAAGTAAGGCATCAATCCCGCATCAATTAGATAGTCGAAGACTACCTTAGACCCTGGAGCTAGTGACGTCTTAACCCAAGGCTTAGCGGTCAAGCCCTTCTCTACAGCCTTTTTTGCTAACAGCCCGGCAGCCATCATGACGGAGGGATTCGAGGTGTTAGTGCAACTTGTAATGGCCGCGATCACCACTGCGCCGTCTTCTAACTTGTGCTTGTCGCCGTCTACTTTGAAGGTCGCCGACTTACGCGAATCAGTAAGACTCGACAGGAAACTCTTTTTTACGTCATGTAAGTTGATGCGATCTTGAGGTCGTTTAGGCCCGGCAAGTGACGGCTCGACATCCTTTAGATCGAGCGATAGCGTGTCAAAGTAAACCGGATCCGTCGAGGTTGAAGTCAGGAACAAGCCCTGTTCCTTTGTGTAAGCCTCGACGAGAGCAATTCGCTCAGGGCTGCGGTTCGTCAGGCGCATGTAGTCCAGGCTGACCTGGTCGATGGGAAAGAAGCCGATTGTAGCACCGTACTCAGGCGCCATGTTGCTGATCGTTGCCCGATCCGCCAGGGACAGAGCACTTACACCGGGCCCATAGAACTCGACAAATTTACCGACAACGCCCTTCTTGCGTAACATCTGCGTCACGGTCAAGACCAAATCGGTCGCAGTTGCACCCTCCACTAACTTGCCGCTGATCTTGAAACCGACGACTTGCGGCAGTAACATCGAGATCGGCTGCCCTAACATACAAGCCTCGGCCTCAATACCGCCCACACCCCAACCGACTACACCCAATCCATTGATCATGGTGGTATGAGAATCAGTGCCCATTAACGTGTCAGGATAAGCCTGCACGCCGCCTTCAATCTCTTTTGTGAAAACGACCTGCGCAAGGTATTCGAGGTTGACTTGGTGCACGATTCCGGTGTCTGGCGGTACGACACGGAAATTGCCGAACGCCGTCTGGCCCCACCGCAGAAAGGCATAACGTTCTTGATTGCGCGAGAACTCAAGCAACGCATTCTCGCCGAAGGCCTCCTTGGTACCGAACGAATCGACCTGAACCGAATGGTCAATGACCAGGTCAGCGGGAATTAAAGGATTGGCCAGTTTGGGGTTGGCGCCAAGCTTTTGCAAGGCACCACGCATTGCAGCCAGGTCCACAACACACGGTACGCCGGTGAAGTCCTGCAGCAGAATACGAGCGGGTCGGAACTGAATTTCCTGTGCGGCAGTTTTCGCATCCCACTTGGAGATGTACTCGATATCGGTTTTCTTAACGGTGCGGTTGTCTTCAAATCGAAGCAGATTTTCGAGCAGAATCTTGATCGAATAGGGCAAACGGTCAATCTTGCCGACGCCGGCTTTTTCTAACGCGTCCAGTCGATAAATCTGGTAATCCTGAGATCCTACATGCAACAATGCCGCTGCACCAAAACTGTTCTCGCTCGCCATTCCTCTCCTAGTTTAGTGCAGGGTAGGCTGATACCAATACTTACGAGAAGCGCCAGACGAGTTAGTTTACATGTAGGCCGGTTGCGCAATCCCTAACACACCGAGTGTCGCCACAAGCTGCCCCCTGACATATTGGGTCAACCACAACAACAGTCCACGCCGGCCTTCGTCCTCTTCAGTTAGCACTGCATGTTCGTGGTAGAAGACATTGAAGCTCTGAGCCAGTTGAAACGCGTACTTGGCGATGTGTGCCGGCTCCCCAGCACTGATCGCCCGCTCAATCGCAGTACCTAATCGGGAGGCCAAAACAAGCAACTGCCACAAGTCCTCCGTTTTCAGAGCTGTGTTAAACACGCCGTCCGTGAGGATGTTTGCAAAGTCGGGTAGAGCGCCATTCCGGTCAACGTACTTCTTTAAGATATTGCCCGCACGCACGGACGCATATTGCACGTATGGCCCTGTTTCGCCTTCGAAGCTGAGAGCCTCTTGGAAGTCAAAGGCGATCACCGACGTTTTTGTGAACTTCAGCATGAAGTAGCGCAGAGCACCAATCGCAATCTGTGTCGCTACATCTCGCTTCTCTTCGTCCGGCGCCTCTGGGTGACGATCGTTTACTTCCTCCAATGCAGTCGCGATCAACTTATCGATCAGATCGTCAGCTTTCACGCCCAAACCCTTACGTCCTGAGACCTCGACGTAGGGCCGGCGTTTGTCTTCGTCCGAGAGTGGAATATCCATTTCGACACATGTTCGCGGCGAGAGCGCAACCATCTCATACGAGAAATGAATGGACGCCTCGGCCTGTTCTTCGAAATGCAATGCTCGTAGTCCGGCAACCACCACGTCTTGCAGATAAGACTGTCGAGAATCGATCACGTTGAACACGGTCGTAGCCCGACCGAAGGCAGGCGCGGAGCTCGATTGCGGTTCGTCGGTAGTGACCCAAACGACGTGTCCGTCGGGATACTCAGACCAAGGTTCGTAGTAGAAGTCTTTGCCGAGCAGCCCGAACTTCCACAACTGGTAAGCGATGTCTTTGCCAACGTAAGTCACGGTGCCGTTCGAACGCACAATCACCTTACTGTCATCAGCATCGGAAGTCTCAGCTTCGTCGGTAGCCGATTCCCGGAACGACGACGCGGGCATCACCCAACAACCCTTGTTCTTGCCTTCTGTTTCGAAGTAGATCGCGCCGCGCTGCTTCAATAACTCGAATGCGGTCGCCCAAAACTGGAGATGAAGTATCTCACTTTCGCGCGGAAGTACGTCGTACTCGACTCCGAGCCGGTACATCGTTTTGAGGTGCAATCGAACGATGGCGTCTGCCACGGCATGAGCAAGAGTCGCAATGTCGCCTTCTCCCGATTCGATGGCATGTAGCGTTTCGGCTCGCCACGCCAAAGACTCTGGATGTTGTTTGTAATAGGACGATGTCCTGGCGTATAGGTCCCAACAGGCGTAATCGAACCGGCTATTCGGATCAGTGATGAGCGCGGTCACTTCGGCCAGAGACTGCTTCTCTAAATGGTGAAATCCAGCCACAACATCGGCAACTTGAACCCCAGTGTTGTCTATGTAATTTTGAATTTCCACACGATGTCCACGCTGCCGCAACATGCGCACGAATGTGTCGCCAAGAATCGCATTTCGAAGATGGCCGATGTGGGCGGCCTTGTTTGGATTGATGTTCGTGTGTTCGACGATGATCTTATCGCCGGTCGGCTCAAGCTTGTTGGAGCCAGTCCCAGCCAAGATGCGGCGAGCGAACGATGCCCTGTTCAGTCGAACATTGATATAGCCATTACCGGCCACTTCAAACCCGTCGACCTCGGGGATGAGGCCGAGCCCCGCGACAAGTTTCTCCGCAATCTGCTTAGGCGGGCGTTTCAGCTGGCGTGCTAATTGAAACGCGATCGGAATGGCTAGTTCGCCGAACGCACTCTGTTTCGGCTGCTCCAGCGTGACCCTTGCCTCAATCTGAAACTCCGAGGCAAGTTGCCTGCTTACCGCTTCAATCAACCGCTGCTCTATATCCTCAAACACTGTTCTTCAGTATGCCGGACGTTTGAAATCAGGCTTGAACATGCGCGAAAACGAACGTTTGTCAAGCTTTCCGATACTTCGATCTGCCATCTATACTGAGAACGTGCCGAAATTAACGTTCTTACCGGAGAACAAAACAGTCGAATTTGATAGTTCCGCAGTGCCTTTTGGAGATCATGGAAAACCCGGCTCTGTCCTGGATGTTGCGATGCATTTCGGCGTTCACTTAGAACATGCTTGCGGCGGCAGCTGTGCTTGCACAACCTGCCACGTAGTTGTCACACAAGGCGACAACAATCTCTCCCCGGCTGACGATGATGAACTGGACCGCCTCGAAATGGCCGCCGGATTAACTCTCCGTTCGCGACTCGGGTGCCAGGCCATTGTTAATGGTGATGTCACGGTTGAGATTCCGGGTTGGAACCGCAATTATATTAGCGAAGGCGGCGGCTCTACGCTGTAAGTTCGATTGGCGGCGGCGATCATCGCTACTTGTCGCCGAACAAACCTTTAGTTGCGCTCAAGTTCTCGATCAGCCTACCAGCCAAGTCTCCCGACAGATCTGCCCCGACGCGCACTGTTTGGCCTTCCTGCTTTACGTCCACGGAGTCGTACAGTTTTAGCAGGTCGAGCTGGTTATCTTTGGTCGAGAGTCTGGCAAATCCGATGCTGCCCCGAATCGCATCGCGCACTCGCTGAGCACCTTGCTCTGAAACACATATGAATTGGGCCTTTAGATGAAGGCCCTGATCGACACCGAGACCGATTGCTGTTTCGCTCACATACCCAACGATGTTCGATAGCGCCGAACTGACTTCAGAACGGAGTTGCACTCCCATCATGGGCAATCCGCCACGGCTTGCAACGAAAACCTGATCATCTTTGGGCAAGCTGGCCAGCCTGGTTCTCAATTGTTCTGGTAATCCGCCCTCACCTCCGTCGCGGCTATCGATCAGATGCTTTAAAGCAGTTTCTGAACCGGCTACGGCCACCGTTGGGTTCATAAACACGGCCGAGTTCGTACCTGTCCCGATAATTGTGTAGTCCTTGTATGAGGTCCGCTGGCCGCCCAACGCAGCCAGTTTCGGTTCCAATTCACCGACTGTGAAGCGCCCCCGTGCCATCGCAAGTGACATAGTGCCATTCCAGGTGACCAGCACCTGCCATAGATCACGGCGCGGATCCAAACCCGTGCGTTGAGCGAATTCGTTTAGCTGGTCCAAGTTCAGCTGGTTCTCATAACGCTTGTACAAGCCCGCACCCTTTAACTTATCTAGTCGGATGCCGATTATTGCTCGCACATCTGGCTGTACCAAAGGCCCAAACGCCGGGTCTACGAAGACTCCTGTCGAGGTGCGGGTCGCACAGGCACTTGATAAACCCGCCACGCTGATTGCCGCGAAGGCCGCCCACGTCACCCACCTATTTCGAACTTTAATTCGCAATGCTTTAAAAATCCCGTTTCTGAAAAATCGCTACCGCGCTGGCTAGGATGACTGCGCCGAACAATGCGGAACTCCAAATCGGCGTGAGCCAATCTGCCTCGCTGTCGAACGAAATGATCTGTCTCATCGCGTTTCCTAAATCAAAAACCTTCGGCACGATCCAGTACAGACCTTGCCATAACTCCCTCGACCATTCAGAGCTCAGGAGCTTTACGACCACCTGCCTCTGCGCCAAGATAGTGCTCACCAGCATCAGAGCGATCGTGACCATGATCGACAGTGCTGAGCTTTCTGAGATCACTCCGACGAATACCACGACACACAAAAGAACTCCGAAAATGAAAATCGTCACAGGAATCGCAGACAGAAAACGCAGCTCCCAAATCCCGGTCCTGATCCCAATGATGATCCAAATTGCGCCGATCAGATATATATGATTCAGTGTCACGACTAGCAGATTGCCCAAGTAACGACCAATCAAAAGTACCGGCCGCGTCACCGGCTTTGAGAGCAGTAAGGAAATCCGGCCCGCCTCTAAGACACTGGGTATGAGTCCTGCTGAGGCAAATACGGCCAACAACGTTCCCCAGACGTAGAGAAATATCGAGACCCACGCATAGGAAGCGTTCACAAACTTCCTTATGTCGTATATATGTCTTGACGTCTCTTGGATGCCCATAAACGTTACGGCGCCAGTGACCACGTCGATTTGCAAGACGAAGAGGAAGATCAAGATCAGAAGCGTCGACAATCCGAACAATCCCCAGAACAGCCAACGCGCACGGGCCTCTTGAAGCGTGTCCGTAATAAGCAGCCACAAAGCGAGGGCTGTGGAACCCTTGGGCGAGGGCACCGGCAACTGGTGAAGCGTTGAACTTAATACAAGCCCGCTGAATGCCGCCATCACAGCCCTCTTCCTAGCGGAACAGCCAACGGCTGATCAACCGGCAGTCTTGGCGGTTGGACTGGAGCTTGAGTCGTTTTTATAAACAGCTCCTCGAGGCTGCTCGTCGTAGGCGTAACGCTGTCGATCATCAACCCAGCTCGTCGTATCTGGTCCACAACCGCGTTTGCTTCGTCTCGCGTCACCACTTGGACCACCATCTCGTCGCCTTGCACACTTACCGCATAACCTGCTTGCCGCAAAACGCCGATCGCCCGTTCCGGTAAGGCTTGCGAGGTGAGGCGATAGCCTTTGCCTTTCAGCAGATGTGCCATCTTGCCTTCCAAAACCAGCCGGCCTTTCTGGAGGATCGCCACCGAATCGCAGAACGTCTCAACTTCGCTCAGCAGGTGCGAGTTGATAAAGACGGTGACTCCCTGTCCCGTCAAGCGATCGAGGATGTCGCGCACATGCCGTCGCCCTACGGGATCTACACCGTCCGTGGGCTCATCCAGCACCAGAAGTTCCGGCTTGTGAATTAACGCTTGAGCCAGCCCTAACCGCTGCAGCATCCCCTTCGAATATTTTTTGATCCGAATGGGACCTTTCTCTGCCAGCCCAACCAACTCCAGCAGTTCCGGCACTCGCTTCTTTCGTTCGATCACAGGAACCCCGGACAAACCAGCGTAGAAGTCCAGCATCCCTTCACCAGTCAAGTAGGTAGGGAAGCGGTGGTTTTCCGGGAGATAGCCAACCGGGCGTCGCGCTTCAGCATTCCAAGCATCCCGCCCGAACAGCCGTGCACTTCCGCCTGTCGGTTTGACGGCTGCTAACAGCATCTTGACGAACGTGGTCTTACCCGCGCCATTTGCCCCCAGCAGCCCGAATTTGGAGCCTGTCGGCACCTTCAAACTCAGACTGTCAACGGCCCGTAGTTCTCTGCCCCGCCACCGCGACACATAGGTCTTCGAGAGGTCGTCCGTCTCAATCGCGTACTCATCTGTCATTCGACTCTCCAAGCATACGTTGATCTACGGAGGTCACAGGGGCCCTATTAGTCTGCGATCCTGTAAGGAATCTACTTATGGCCGCGTACTTACGCCTAACATGCGCCACAGTTTCGCTCGTCGGAGTCATGCTCGCGCAATCCACGACTCCGTCCCAGGCGACAAACCCAGCACCAGCCACACCGTCTGCAACCTCAAGCTCGGCAGCATCTTCGCCGGACCTGCCCACAATCCGGACAACGGTGTCAGTGAACGAGACTATTTCGAGCGAAGCTCCATCGGCCATCACTGTTCTGAACGAAAAAGAGGTCGAGCAAGTTCCCGGTATCAACCTCGATGATCGTCTCCGCCAGGTTCCCGGCTTTAGCCTTTTTCGTCGGTCGTCCAGTATTGTGGCCAATCCCACGACTCAAGGAGTCTCCCTTCGAGAAATCGG
The DNA here is from genome assembly GCA_965214005.1 of Bryobacteraceae bacterium. GTDB lineage: Bacteria > Acidobacteriota > Terriglobia > Bryobacterales > Bryobacteraceae > Bog-105. Next base: position 2,841,613 of record CBDCAQ010000014.1, on the reverse strand, counting down.
CTCAACGGGCGCCAGCCGGGCATTGGTGCTTTGGGATGGGCTTCCTATCAACGATCCGTTCGGAGGCTGGATTTATTGGACTCGTATCAACCCGTCTTACATTGATCGCGTTGAAGTGGACAGAGGAGCGGGTACCAGCGTCTTCGGAGATCGAGCGCTCGGAGGTACGATTTCACTCTTTTCGCCGGAGCCTGAGAAGCGAGATTTGTTCGCCGAATATCTGGGCGGGAATGAAGATTCACACGACCTTGCGGCGGGCTACTCCGACCGTTGGGGAAATTGGGGACTCTCGGTCAACTCGCGGGCTTTCACCACTGACGGATACTACATCACGCCGTCAAATATTCGCGGAACAGCCGACGACCGCGCGAACTCGCAGTTTGCCACGGGAGAACTGCATCTTGATTACGCGGGTGCTCTCGACCATTTCTCACTGCACTTTGACGCGCTGGCCGAGGAACGCCACAATGGAACTGTCTTAACCCATAATTCGACCGCGCTGGGCACCTTAGGCGCGAACTACTCACACTCTTTGTCCAACGACCAAGTTTCTATCCAGGCCTTCCATACACGCGAGCAGTATCACAGCACGTATTCGAGCGTGTCTCTCGCTCGTAACTTTGAATCTCTCACTTCCCGGCAAACAGTGCCGGCGGAGGACATTGGAGGCGCTGCTTTCTGGAAACATCACGCAACTCGGTGGAATCTGCTTGCCGGTGCCGATGTCGACGACACGCACGGAACCAGCTTCGATTATTCCTACAACACCCACCGCCTCACGCCCAGCGGTGGCACACTTCTCGAGCATGGCTTGTTCGCTCAGGGTGATTTCTCATTTAGTTCCGCCCGTTTGTTCGGTGGCATCCGACATCAGTTCACTGGCAGAGACGGCACAACCTTCGTGAGTCCAAACGGCGGATTGACGGTGGCCCTTAAAAAGCAACTTAGGTACCGGATCACGGGTTACCGGGCTTTCCGCGCACCCACTCTCAACGAACTGTTCCGGCCATTCCGAGTCGGCAACATCAACACACTAGCGAATGCAAAACTGGTTCCGGAGAAGCTGACAGGCGTCGAAACTGGGTTCGATTGGACTTACGGTTCTACCCAGCTTTCAGCCACCCTGTTCCACAACGATTTGCAGGATTTGATTGACAACCAGACGCTCACAATCACGAAGTCCCTCATCACACGGCAGCGAGTCAACTTTCCGGGCGGATTATCCAGGGGTTTTGAATTTGGTGTGTCACATCATTGGAACAGCTGGATGGCGGAAGCCGGCTACGTCTACGCCGATGCTCGCTTCTCCTCCGGTACGCGCTTCCCGCAGATCCCTAAGCAGCAGGGAACCGCCTCACTGACTTACAGTCATAACGGCACACTGGTTTCAGCCGGCGTCCGCGCCTTCGGAGTTCAGTTTGATGACGACTTGAACCAATTTGCCTTGCCTGGCTATGCCACAGTGCAACTTAGTGCTCAGCAGCGCATTACTGCCAAGTTATCCGCAGTAGCCGCGGTCGAGAACTTACTCGACCGGACTTACTTAGTAGCACTCACACCGAATCCGAATACCGGCGCTCCGCTGCTGTGGCGAATCGGCTTACGTTGGCGCGGCTCGATTCGATAACGCTCGGCACGATAACTCTTATACCCAATGCGAACGCTGTGCTTTATTTCCATTTCGCTGCTTCTGGCTATTTCGGCATTAGCTCAGGCTCCGGCAACTGCCCCGGCACCGACTGAATCAGCTTCTAAGACGCTCCAACTCACGGGCGACTTCCCGACGCCGCGTACGTTTACCGCCGCAGACCTTGGAGCGCTACCCCGTAATACGCTCCAACAACAGAACAAGGCCGGCCTGGTGACCTACGAGGGGGTGTTTCTGCGGGACATCCTCACGAAAGCCGGCATAAAGTTTAGCCATGGGCTGACCGGCAAGACCATGGCCAGCTATCTGTTGCTTACTGCAGCTGACGGCTACCAGGTCGTGCTTACTTTGCCTGAAGTAGACCCGGACTTTGCTAATGAAACCATTCTTGTGGCAGATCGCCGTTCGGATGAACCCTTGACTACAGCCGAACAACCTTTCCAACTAGTTGTTCCCAGTGACAAGCTGCGGGCCCGTTCCATGCATTCGCTCACCACGATTCAGCTGATCCGACTTCGAAAGTAAATTTCATGCGAAAGATTGCCATCATAGTCATCGTTCCTGCTCTTTTTTCGGTCGCTTCTAATCTCCAGGCCCAAGGGTACAACCAGCCACCGCCTTCTAATGTTCCGAACCCCACTTCGGGTAATCCTGCAACGGGCAGTTCCACCGCTGAACGTACCGTGCCCATTTACCAGGTCACCGTTGTTCAACGTTCCCTAAAGGCCGTCAACTTCCAGCGGCACGCCGGTTCAACTCGCGTCGATCTGAAAGGAACGGTACTGCTTCCGAAAGCTGAGGGCGAGGCCAAGATCGAGGTTAAGAACGGCTATACCGAAATTGATGCGAACTTTAAACACTTAGAAGCTCCTACTAAATTCGGCACGGAATTTTTAACCTACGTTTTATGGGCGATCTCGCCAGACGGTCATGCCTTTAACCTGGGTGAAGTGCTCGCAGATGGCGCAAATAAGGCACATATGCGGGTTACCTCGCACACGTCCACCTTTGGCCTTCTTGTGACTGCGGAGCCCTACTTCTCTGTCCCGTACCCCAGCGACATAGTCGTTGTCGAAAGTGATGTTCGCCCTGACACTGTTGGGACGGTTGAGCCAGTAGAGGCCAAAGCTGATCTTCTTCCGAGAGGCCAGTACACGTTAAATATCAAACCGAAGGATTTGCCTTCGGCCGGAATGCCCGAGCAAAGTGGCGTATCTATGAACGAGTACGAAGCGATCCTCGAACTGTATCAAGCTCGTAATGCCGTTCAGATCGCCCGAGCTGACGGTGCTCCTCAGTATGCAGGTGACACGTTCAACAAAGCTCAGGATTACCTAAATCAAGCCGAAGCTCTGTACGCAAAGAGATCCGATTTGAACGGAGTCATGAACGCCTCCAGACAAGCTGTCCAAGCCGCGTCCGACGCTCGCTCGATCACGATGCATCGTAAGGCTCCGGGCGGTGGCCAGTAAGTCGAGCGCCTAGACGTTCACCTGTTCTTCTTTGGGCGGGTTCTCTTGCGGCCGGTAATAAAATTCGGCGCAGTCTTGGCCGAGCACTCCCCCGACAATCTCCATATCTTTCCGAAATGCATCCGCAACCAGATCGGTGGCGTTGATATGTTGAGCGTCAAAGTACATACTATGAACGTCGCTCCGGGAAGCACCAAAAACTACCCGTGTGATCTTGCCCCAAATGCAAGCGGCTATGCACATGCTGCAGGGCTGTAGAGTGCAGTACAAGGTGCAACCCGCAAAGTTAGTTGTCTGAAGTCGCTGCCCCAATTGCCTCATCGTCACAATTTCGGCATGAGCCGTCGGATCGCAGCGCAGTTCTGCCTCGTTATGGCCTCTGGCAAGCACAATGCCATCTTTCACGATTACGCAACCGACTTCTCCCGCGCCTGGAGTCTGATCACCTTCACGCGCTTCTTCGATAGCGATGCGCATGAACTCTTCGTCCACGTTGGTCATTATTTAAGATTGACGAACTTATGCTTTTGCGGCTAGTTGGGCAGGCTTTTTCAACTGAGTTTTCAAAGATCCGGGAACCATGGCCCATAACGGCCGCAACACGTTTAAAGACAAGCGGCGTTTCCAATGTTCGTGGAGCTTTTCAGAACCTGGGACTAGACGGTGCTGAGACAGGTGAAACTCTACCGTCTTGTAGTCGCCGTTCGTCCAGTTCAGCTGCAGATGACCCGTCCAGACCATGCGCATCGCGTGTTCGAAAAGTGCACGTGAAGAATCTGGCATGCTGTCCTTGTTCTCAGTCCAAAATAGGTGCCGAGATTGGTACTCGAAGGCAAGGCCAACCAGTGGCGATTTCTTAGTAACTGACTCTGCATGACGCCTGTAGCGACTCGTCAGCTTATGTGTGCACACAAAAAGCTGATGGTAAGCGAGCCTGAGAAACAAGTCGTAGTCTTGAGTCTGCCTCAAGGCCGGCCGATAACAGCCGATGTCCATCAGAGCCGTGCGTCGCGCGATCACGCTCATCTGCGGGACTACAGTTCGGGGAACACACTCCCAAAAGCAATTTACCGGTTCGTTCTCTGGGATAACTGGCTTCCACTGCCAGTTCTCAGTACCGAACGCGTCTGTCATCGAGAATGCGAGAACGGTAGCTGGGAATCTATCCAGAAGCCCCGCGACTTCCGCACAATGATCTGCGCGCCAAAGGTCGTCGCCATCCAAAAAAGCGATGTATTCATTATTGGCTGTGGCGATTCCAATGTTCCTTGCAACAGCCGAGCCTGCATTCACGCCTGTAGACAGCAGTCGAATGCGCGGATCGGAAATGGATCGGATCACCTGGACTGTGTCATCGGTTGAACAATCGTCTATAACTATGATCTCATCGGGTTCCCGGGTCTGCGAAATCGCTGACTCTAGTGTGTCGTGCACAAAGGCAGCAACGTTGTAGGTCGGGATTACTACCGAAATCCTAGAGGTCATCTCTGAGGTCACGCCTTCCTGAATGTCTGCCAAAAATCTATTGGCAAATACGATTTGTATCTGGCCTGCCGATTGAGCAGATCACCCAAGTATACCGTCAACATGGACTGACGGAGTAAGCAAGTCTAAGGTTTACTTAATGCTACAAACCGAGGTGCTAATCGCCGTAATAGTACGTAGCTTCCGTACGCTGTAGCCCCCCTCCCGTCTTTCTCCACAGCGCTACTTCCCACCCTTTTTCAGCAGAAACCACGACGATCTGCCCGCGGGACCCGAGATCGTTCAGCACAACTCTCGTACCTTGCAGCAGAGTGGCAGTGGTGTTCGCAGCCCTTAAGACCGGGACGTCCCGCATCGGCCCTACGCTCACCAAGAAATAATCGCTTGTGATGGACTGAAAGGCGGCCATCTGCTCTGGTCGAATCTTCAAGAGGAATCCGACACGCACGACGAGGTTGTCCATTCCCCACTGTTCCACCAACCGGTCCACTGTCCCTTCAATGGTCTCGTCGGCACTCACTTGGACGCTCATTCGCGTACCTTTATTAACGCTAGCCGTCACACTCCCCTTACCCGGCACCAGGGCGTCAAAGTGCGACAGTCGCTCTGCCGTAAGAGGAAGCAAATTACCGCCACCGCCCCACTTCGCTCGAGGATCTGGCAGGTGCAAGCGATCAACTTCGTCCATTCGGTGCTCGGCCGAATCCCTCATCTGATCCGTGTAGACCAACACCTCCTGATCGTTGTAGCGGAACCCGAGCCATGGTCCAGCCTTCAACACTCCCTCACATTGCCCGGTCGCGCATACGATACTGCACATCATCAATCCAATTGCACAGTTGGTCCATGAAGCCCAGGTCACAAGTTGCCTCCTCCCAGATGGTGCCACGGACAGGGTTAAGCCTTGATCATCGAGGGCAAATTCGAGGAGCAGGCACTTAGTAACGCTGATGTAACATGGATTTCACTTCCGTGAAACCCGATTAAACTAAAACTTCGACTACAACTGCGTCTGTAACTTGGTACGATTTACTACCGACTTTAGAGGTTAGCTACTTAGGGGGATCTCAGTGTTGTCATACACTCGCAGGACATTACTTACCGGAATTTTTGTCGCTTTGAGCTTAGTTGGGCTCGATCCATGCATTCAGGCGCAGCAACTAGGGACGGTCACTGGAGCCGTTAAAGATGCATCAGGTGCACTCGTTCCCGACGTAGCAGTCCAAGTTAGAAACACCAGTACAAATTTGACGGTGTCAGCCACGACGACCAGCAACGGACTTTACTTGATTTCGAACCTGCCCGCAGGACAGTATGGTGTCACTTTTACCAAAGCGGGCTTTAATACCGAGCAGCACTCCGAGGTTCTGGTTCAGGGTGATCGGACAGTCACGGTGAATGCTTCTCTCCAGGTAGGCGGAACCAGCAGTACCGTCGAGGTCACGGCAACTCCGTTGCGAAATGAAGTCGATACTACTAATGGCTACATCGTTGACGAACTGACCATCGCTCGAACGCCGCTTGGCACCGGTAGTTTCACGCAGCTCGCCATTTTGAGCCCTGGTGTCAGTGCCGACTTTCTGAATGGATCAGGAACCAATGCGGGACTCGGAAACCAGAGCATATTCGCCAACGGCCAACGCGATACAAGTAACAGTTTCTCTCTGAATGGAGTGAGCACAAATAATCTGTTTAATGGCAAGTCATCAAGCCAGGTTTCCGGCAACAGGTTTGTCCTAAACACCGGTGAGAACTTCACCAGCAGCGGTGGGGATATTGCGACCAGCACATCCGTTTACGACGCCATCGGCCAGTCACTGCCTACACCCGCCCCTGAATCTCTGCAGGAAATTCGTGTCGATACCTCAATGTATGACGCATCGCAAGGCGCGAACTCCGGCGCGCACATCGGACTCACGACTAAGTCAGGCACAAACGAATTCCACGGTCAGGTGTACGAATATTTTCAAAACAACGCTCTGAACGCGGCACCTGCATTCCGCAACTCCGATCCCAGCATCTCGGAAAAGGACAAGGTTCCCGTCCTACACAGCAACCGGTTCGGGGCCACTTTCGACGGTCCTATTAAGAAGGATAAATTGTTCTTCTTTACTTCATACCAAGGCACTCGAGTTACCGATCAACTTCAATCTGCCCAGAGCGTTACCGTTCCGCAGTTCCTGACCGACGATCGTTCTGCGTCTGGGCTTGTAGCGGCCGCAAACGCGAGTTTCGGAACAAGCTTGACGGTCAGCCAGGTAGATCCGACCGCCCTGAAGCTTTTACAAGCCAAAGTGAGCGGTGGCCACTACCTGATCCCAAGCGCTAATATCGACCCAACGACAGCGAGCACTCTCGGCTACAACGCCTTTATTCAGGGACCCGCCGCTACGGCCAATTATGATCAGGGAAGTGTCGGCATTGACTACAACATCAGTAACTCCGATCGGCTTTCGGTCAAGTACTTTACTCAAAACGATCCGACAACTAGTCCGTTTTCAAATCAGTCGAATGCCCTTGGATTTCCGCAGTCCTTAGACAGTGGAGCTCAGACTGCTTCCATCGACAACAGCGTGATCCTAAGTCCGCACCTGACGTGGGAACAACGTATCGGCTTCGTCCGTGAACGAGCCTTCTCACATACCAGTCAACAAATTAGTGCTCAACAGGCCGGTATCGATATATTCGGCAACACCCGATTCCCAGGAATTAGTATCAGCACGGCTGACAGTACGCTAGGAAACGGGTTTAGCTTTGGACCTTCTAATAATTTCGCCAACGCGGGATTCTTCCAAAACAATTGGGAATACGGCACAACGCTGGGATGGCAGGTTGGCCGTCACAACGTCAATATTGGGTTCAACTGGGACTACACTCAAGAGAACGTAATCAATCAGAACAATCAAGTTGCTGGGCTGAGTTTCGCCGATTTCACTACTTTCCTGACCGGGACAATTCAGACAGGTCCCTTCCGCTCCTACTTGTTTACCGGAAGCAGTAACCGCTACTATCGCTCAAATACCGGCGGCGCGTTTATCAACGACCAGTACAAGGTTAGAAGCAACTTGAGTATCTCCCTGGGCCTGCGTTATGACTATGATGGACCGCTCAGTGAGAAGTATGGGAATCTCTCCAACTTCTATCCCAACCTGTATAACTACGATGCAGCGACAGACACTATTGTCAATTCAGGCGTTGTCTTTGCCGGAAACAACAAGAACTTCGGAACACATGGCGTTAATGACTCAACAATAAAGGCGAATCAGTGGGGCTTTGCGCCGCGAGTCGGCATCGCTTGGAGTCCAACAACAAAGGTGACCGTTCGAACGGGCTATGGACTCTACTACGACCGGGGTGAATTCTTCTCCGAGCTCTCGCCCAGCGCGGGCGGGGGTTACAACGGGCCTTTCGGCGTCACACTTCAGCCGCCTTTCGTTCTTCCTGTCACTGTCGCAGACAACGCGTCGTTTTCTCAACCTTTTGGCCCGACAAAGCCTGCTCCGCCTCCGACCAGTGCAGCCGCATTCCAGGCTTTGCTACCGAATATCGCGCAGCTCACCAGCGGCAACTTCGCTCCCGGGAATTACTTTGGTCCCTATGCTTTCGGCGGCTACGATGCTTCGAACAAACTGCCGTACTCAGAGAACTGGACATTCGATCTACAGCTGCAGCCGGTCAACAATCTTCTGTTTGATATGTCTTATGTTGGCAATCGTGGCGTCCATAACGTACTGCCGATTCCGTTCAACCAACCCGGCATCGCTACGCCTAGCCACCCCATCAACGGCCAGATTTATTCTTACGGCTATAACGTCAACACCTACGAGCCAATCGCCAGTTACACGGGCGGCAATACCGACCTTCGCGTGCCATATGTTGGATATAGTCCTAACTCAGTCCTATACAAGGCAGAAGGTGTCTCGAGCTACAACGCTTTTCAACTGCAGATCCGCAAGCGCATGTCTAATGGGCTTCAATTAACGGCGTCTTACACGTGGTCACACAGCCTGGATGAACAGAGCGGTCTGGGGCTCTTCTACAACGGAAATGATCCCTTGAATCCGCACTCTGGTTATGCCAGTTCCGACTTTGACCGAACTCATGTGTTTATCGTAAATTACCTGTACCAGGTTCCACAATTCAAGACTGGCCGTAACTTACTCAACAAAGCCGTAAGTGGCTGGTTCATCTCTGGCCAAACTATAGCTCAGAGTGGTCAACCATATAACGTTTACGATTACACCGGGTCTATCGCAAGCCAGTACTACAGCAATAACGACGGCATCACTAATCCGACTGTCCCGCTGAAAGCAGGAGCAACTGTCGGTTCGGCTCAATTGCAGGGAACCTTGGGTCCGAATCCGGGCCGCCCCGTACTCGACAAAAATGCCTTCACAATTCCAACGCTCGCTCCTGGCCAGAATGGTGTTCCACCCTGTGACTCTCAAGGCGTGTGCGATACCTTCGAATCCAGCTACGGCAACGGCGGACGGAACATCTTCCGTGGTCCTTTCCAATTCCGCTGGGATACCTCGGTAGGCAAGGAGTTTGCAATTCGCGAACGTTACAGGCTCCGGTTGAGCATCGATGCGTTCAATTTGTTGAATCATCCGAGCTACGATACTCCGAATAATGACGTTTCTTTCTACCGCTTCGGAAATCCGCCATCGTTATACAGTACTCCTCACGGCAGCTTAGGCATTATTCAACACACGATTGGTAGCCCGCGCTTTATCCAATTGCAGGCACACTTTGTGTTCTAGATATGTCATCACTTCGTTGCTTGGCGTTCGCCGCCTTTATTGCGTTCGCGAATCATGTCTCAGCACAGAAGCCGTTTACACTCACGGGTGACTTCTGGTTCACGCATGACCCGTCGATCGCTAAGCAAGGGAGCACCTGGTACGTTTTTGCAACCGGTAAAGCTGCGGACGGCGGCCAACTTGCCGTGCGGTGCTCGACGGAACTAACCGACTGGCATCTTTGCGGGCATGTTTTCAATGAAATTCCGCAGTGGATCCAAACCGCCAGCCCTGGTACCAAGGATCTCTGGGCTCCCGACGTCTCGTACGTCCGCGGAGAATATAGGCTTTACTACGCTTACTCGCTATTCGGAAAAAACACATCGGGCGTCGGGCTTGTTACCAACAAGACGCTCGATTCGCACAGCCCTGACTATGAATGGGTGGATAAAGGCCTGGTTCTCAAGTCGATCGAAAGCGATAACTACAATGCGATCGACCCGAACTTCATCGTCGATAAGCAAGGTCGCAGCTGGCTCACCTTCGGCAGTTTTTGGGGAGGCATCAAGCTGCGTCGCCTAAACGAGGCGGGGATGGTTTCGACTGAAGACACCAAACTATACTCATTAGCAGCGCGAGTCCACCAACCGGGCGACGCTCCCGCCAAACCCGGACTACCGGCTAATTGGCAGGCCATCGAGGCTCCGTTCCTGATCCGACACGGCCATTACTACTACTTGTTTGCATCCGTGGACATGTGTTGCCGAGGAGCCAATAGCACCTACCGCACCGTCGTGGGCCGCGCCCCAAACATCACTGGTCCCTACGTCGATCAGGACGGCAAGCCCATGTTGGAAGGTGGGGGAACAGAACTACTACGCGGAAACAGCAGCTGGGCAGGGCCGGGCGGTGAGTCTGCCTTAACTTCCGGCTCACCGGAACTCCTCGTTTTCCACGCGTACGATACGGCGACAGGCAAACCCGCCCTCCAGATATCTACCCTCTCGTGGTCCGATGGTTGGCCGCAAGTTGCCCTTGGTACAAGCCACGGTCCCGCTCCCTTAGGCAAGAAATAACGTCCTATTAACTTGACCCGCCTATTGACCTGCTTCGCAACCCAACGGAGTATGATCAACAGACGTAATGGCGACTGCAACTTGCGACATCGGACTCATTGGTCTCGCCGTGATGGGCCAAAATCTTGTCCTGAACATGAACGACCACGGCTATAAAGTAGCCGTTTATAATCGCACGATTTCCAAAGTAGACGAATTTTTAGAGGACGAAGCCAAAGGGACCAGCATCGTTGGCGCGCACTCTATCGAAGAGCTTGCTCAGGTACTGAAACGGCCCCGTCGCATCATGCTCATGGTGAAGGCCGGCGAGACTATCGACCACATGATCGGGCAACTGCTGCCTTCTCTGGAACCGGGCGACATCATCATCGACGGCGGCAACTCGCACTATCCTGACACCAATCGGCGCACGAAGACTCTGGAAGAGCGCGGAATCCTCTTCATCGGAACTGGCGTCTCGGGCGGCGAGGAAGGTGCTCGCTTCGGTCCCTCCATCATGCCAGGTGGCAATCTTGAGGCGTGGCCCCACGTTAAGCCGATTTTTCAAGACATCTCGGCCAAAGTGGAAGACGGTACACCCTGCTGTGACTGGGTCGGCGAAGATGGAGCCGGCCACTACGTCAAGATGGTCCACAACGGCATTGAGTACGGCGACATGCAGCTGATCTGCGAGGCTTATCATCTGCTCAAGACCGGACTGAATCTTTCTGCCGACCAGCTGCATACGATATTCGATGAGTGGAATCGCGGCGAGCTCGACAGCTTCCTCATTGAAATCACCAGCCTAATTTTGGCCAAGAAGGACGACGACGGCCAGCCCATGGTCGACAAGATCCTGGATACGGCCGGTCAAAAAGGAACCGGCAAGTGGACCGGCATCAGCGCCCTTGACCTGGGTACGCCCGTCACGCTGATCGGCGAAGCAGTCTTCGCTCGAGCCCTTTCCGCTCTAAAGTCCGAGCGCTTGGCCGCATCTAAACTTCTGTCTGCGCCGTCATCTCAGGCCACGCCACCCGACCCTGAAGCTTTCATTGAGCAAGTCCGACGAGCACTCTACTGCTCAAAAATGATTTCGTACGCACAAGGCTATATGCTGTTGCGCGAGGCCGCCAAAGAGCAAGGCTGGAACCTGAACATGGGCGCAATCGCCCTCATGTGGCGCGGTGGCTGCATCATCCGCAGCCGGTTCCTGGGCAGAATTAAAGAAGCCTACGACAAAGATCCGAAGCTGCTCAATCTTCTAATGGACGACTTCTTCAGCGGCGTGCTGAACAGTTACCAGAGCGATTGGCGCCAGGCAATCGTCCATGCCGTTCAGCTAGGCGTTCCGACGCCCGCCTTCTCGACCGCACTCGCCTTCTTTGACGGCTATCGCAGCGCCCAACTGCCCGCGAATTTACTTCAAGCTCAGCGCGACTTTTTCGGCGCTCACACGTACGAGCGCATCGACCAACCGCGCGGTAAGTTCTTCCATACCAATTGGACTGGGCGCGGTGGCCGCGTCAGCTCTGGCTCTTATAATGCGTGAGCCGTTTTTCGGATAAAGAAGCGTTCTTTGTCGACCCGGGCGTCAACAGCTACATCAAAGAACCCGACCATCATCTCTGCCCATGTCTGCTCGCCCCACGTGACCGCAGAATCAGGATCAGGGTTATGCGGGTTCTTCTTCGAATTATCGAAGGTCGCCACTGCCTCCAGAACAGTGCCAGCTCTGAGCTTGATCGGCTGCACCAGACGATAACTCAGCTGCCAAAAAAAGTCGTAGTGTGGAATATTCAACAGCACCTCGCGCTTGCCGTTCGGAGCTCTGGCCGTGTACTCGAAGCTCTTGCCCCGCAGATGCATGTGGGGGAAGAAGCTCAACAGTTCGCAATCGTTCGGCACCGTCCCATGAACTTCGACCTGATGGTTTGGATCGCCTGGCGGGATCAAAAATTTATCGTTCGTTAGCTGAAGGGTCAGGACGCGTTTACGAGTGGGCTGATCTGCAAACACGAGTCCGATACTGGTTTGATCTTGGGCCGGCGACGCTGTCCGTTCCGCTCCAGCCATCTTCGACTGACCCCCTCGCATCCCGTGCATGGCACTCATGCCGGTACTCACATAATGCATTTGCAGCACGATATCCGATCCAGCCGGGATGAGCTTGGCATAACCAGGACCCCAGCCGTCCGGTAAGCTGCCGGGTGCATACACCAGCAAAATGTCGCTGGTCGTCCACATGGCGTCTCGCCGCTGCTTCGGGTCCGAAAGGTCCTCCGCACTGAACGGCTTTCCCACCGGAGCACCTTGCAGCCAATCAGATCCCGGCTCGCGTACATAAGCGACCGCGTGGTGAACAACCTGGCGGTTGCTGGGCCGGATCTCACACATGCGAACCCACCGGTCTACTTTGAAATCTGTGGGAATGATTATGTATTGATACGGGATATCGCCGGCAGCCGGGATCTGCATCGCATTCGGCATTCGAAGGACCAAGTCAGGCTTATCGATCTTCCAACCTTTGGTCCACACCGGCGGTTTGGGTGCATCCGCAGCATTCCCCGCTGGGGCATGTGTATCTGCCCATCTTGCCAAAGTTGCAATCTGCTCAACAGTCAATGAGGGATCGTTCGAGAATTGCCCTTGGGGCGCATCAGCAAACCACGGCGGCATCTGTTTGCTTTGCGTCATGGCCTTGATAGCGGCCGCGTACGGTCTAGCCTCTTGGTACGTTCCGAGGGGCATCGGCCCTATTTCGCCTCGCCTGTGACATCCCTGACAGTGGTCCTGCAGAATCGGAAGTACGTCTCGATAGAACTCAGCCTGTGCGGACTGAGCATGCACAAGCACGCCTGTAATCAGCCACCCTCTTACCATTTCGCCAAACGTCAAGCCTTACCCTTGCGATCGATTCCAGATGGCGACACCCCATTCAATGTTGGAACGGTCTCAATCGCTGCCCGCCGACTCGGCCACTTTGGACTCCGCTTTTCCTTAAACGCGGCATGCCCTTCTTTGAAGTCGGGCCCGTCCATCAGGCGCGTGCGCATCTTCATAGCTAATAAGCGCATCTGGGCCGGCGTCTTGCCTCTCGACACCCGCACGAACTGCATTCCAGTTGATACCGCGCGCGGACTGGCGCGTGCCAGATCACGTGCAATTGCTGCAGCTCGATCATCGGCCTCAAACGGAGCCGAAACTTGGTGAATCAACCCCCACTGCAGCGCCTCAGTCGTCGAGAACATGCGGCCCGTAAGGCTGATTTCCTGAGCGCGTCGAAGACCAATGGCCGCCTCAATGGCCTGAAACGATATCAAGGGCCAAAGACCAACGCGAACTTCCGGAAAACCAAACAGCGAGCCCTGTGCTGCAACCACCACGTGGCCTTGGGCCACCAGCGCCAGACCACTGCCCAACGCCGGGCCATTCGCACAGATTACGATCGGTTTTAGCGAACAAGCTCCAATATTGAATAGCTTGTCGTGTACCTTAGCCAGCTCTTCGGAGTTGACGGTTGCCGCTTCCTCCAGATCCATGCCCCCGCAAAAAACGTTGCCTTCTGAATCGATCAGCACCGACCCAATCTGAGAGTCGTTCTGCACCGAAACCAGTGCTCCCACTAGATCAGAGCACATGTCCATGGTCAGAGCATTCCGCTTCTCTGGCCGATTTAGGGTAATTCGAAGGACCCGATCTTCCCTCTCAATCTTTAAATACATCTCAGGACCTCATCCACAGAGACACCGCAGTGCCAGTTTCGACTTTATAAGTGTCTCGGCCCGGCTTTGCAATCCACTTTCATCCACGACGATATCACCGTCCGCCTGCTTTCGCGGTTCGCACTGCTAGCCTACAGACATGCTTGGGATCGATGCACGTGCGTTGCGGGTTGCCTGGACCGTCTTTCTATTCTGTTTTGTGCTCGCAGTTGTGTACTTCATTCGCGAAACACTAATTCTATTCGCCGTTTCCATCTTCTTTGCCTACATGCTCGCGCCCATTGTCACCCTAGTCGAGCGCGTCATGCCCCAACGTCGCAATCTCGCGCTGGCTCTCGTGTACGTCCTTTTTATAGCGATCCTCGCCACGGTGGGCTTTCGCTTGGTCTCCACCATCGCTGAGCAGGCAACTAACCTCGCCAGCCGCCTTCCGGGCCTGGTAACGGGCGGCAATCTTTCCAAAGTCCCTCTCCCGGGCTTTCTCGAACCAATGCGCGCCAAAGTCATTTCCCTCCTCACCGGTGAGGCGGTCAACATCGAACACAACGTCGTGCCCTTCATTCAACGTGCCGGTACCGGCCTCTTATTAGGATTGACCAATATCCTGCCGTTGATCCTAGTACCGATCCTTGGATTCTTTCTTCTCAAGGACGCGCGATCAATCAGGAAGGCGTTGATCGGCTCCGTTGATGAACAGCATGAACGCAGCTTGCTAGAGGAAATTCTCGACGACGTTCACTCGCTGCTTAGCAAGTATATTCAAGCTTTGGTTCTAATTGCCCTGGCTGCATTCGTTGCTTGGTTAGCATTCCTAAGCATTATGGGCTACTCATATCAGTTCTTGCTAGCAGGACTTGCCGGCATCATGGAGTTCATACCGGTCGTCGGACCCGCCTTCGCCTTGGTCACCACTTTAATCGTGTACGCGGTGACCGGAAGTTCCGGCCTGCTATGGATTATCGTGTTCTGGGCATTTGTCCGCATATTTCAGGACTACGTTCTGAGCCCGTTTCTCATGAGCTCGGGAATTGAGCTTCACCCTTTGCTGGTCTTGTTCGGTGTTCTGGCCGGCGAGAAGATCGGCGGCATCCCCGGCGCGTTCTTCTCGGTTCCAGTGCTTGCTATCGTGCGGGCCGTTTTAATGAGGCTCCGTCTCGCGAACCGTCACCGCAGTTTTAGTCCAGTAGCGTAGGTTCTTGGTACTGCGGTCCCAGTCATTTCGGCATTACTGTATATCGGCCGCCCTAATTGACGGGCACAAAGTTGGCAAACGTCATTCCCGCTTCATCTAAAGTCTTCAGCGGCACATAATCGCATGCTGCTGCGTAACGCATCCAGAGTTCCCCGAGACCCGCATGAGCATGGGCCTTTTCTAGGCCACCTTCAGCCCATTCAAAAACTTCAATGATCGTCCCGTCGCTCGCGATAGCGATGATATGCGCGCGATCAGTTACCAACCCAATGTTGCGCAGATAGGGAACGTGTTCCAACGTCAGTGACATGAGTTCGGCTTCTTTGCCCGGCTTCGGTTTGTAAGCGACGATCGAAAGTCGGGCTTCCGGGTTTGTAGTCATATGGTGTGGCTCCTTGTCGTATTAGACGTTATACCCTTGCCGCCATCAAACTTTTCCTTCCAAACCGCTCCAAAAACATGCCGGGCTATAATTGTTTCGCCCCACTCCAGACCCCACATGGCAGCCTTGTCCGACGTAGACTGGTTTCCCCTCTGGCTAAGCTTGCGTGTTGCTCTGTTTGCCACGATCCTGACGGTCGTCTTCGGAACTTGGGTCGCTCACCGCCTGTCTCACGGATCCTTCCGGGGCAAGCAATTCATCGACTCTCTCATCACACTTCCCCTTGTGCTGCCGCCTACCGTGCTTGGCTACTATCTACTCGTCCTAATCAGCCGAGGCACTATAGTGGGTAGGTTCTACGAAAGCATTGTGGGTCAGCCGTTGGTCTTCACGTGGCAGGCAGCTGTTCTCGCCGCATGCTTGCATTCAGCGCCGCTTTACATCAAAGCGGCACGAGCCTTGCTCGAAACTGTTGATTACCGGTTTGAATGGGCCTCCACTGGTCTCGGCGCATCGATGTGGACAACGTTCTGGCGGGTGACGCTTCCGCTTATACGTCCGGGTCTGACCTCGCTCACAATCCTCACATTTGCTCGAGCTCTGGGCGACTTCGGCGCGACCATCATGGTCGCCGGCAACATTCCAGGCCGGACACAGACGCTTTCGGTAGCTATCTACGATGCCGTTGAGTCTGGCAACGGAAGGCTTGCTCGCATTCTTGTTGTCATCGTTTCAGTCGCCGCGCTTGCTCTGCTTTGGCCAGCCGGGTATCTGGCTCAAACCTCTCGCCCATCCGTCTCTGGCGAGCTGGCCGGAAAGTAAATTCATCACCCGCCGTGCCGTATCATTCACCTTCCGTGATCGAAGCGCAATTCACCAAAGCGTTTCACGACAAGCACGAAGACGAAAATCGCTTTGCTCTCAATCTTCAACTTAAGCTTGAAACAAACATCACTGTCCTACTCGGATCCAGCGGCTCTGGTAAAACCTCAACCCTCAACTGTCTGGCTGGTTTCTTGCGCCCCGACTCAGGCCGAATTCTGCTTGGGGATCGTCTTCTCTACGATTCCACCGCCTCTGTTCACGTAGCACCTCAGCACCGTCGCATCGGTTATATCTTTCAAGATCACGCCCTGTTTCCGCACATGACCATTCGCGACAACCTTCTATATGCCGCCACTGTTGCGAGACGCGATTCGCAAAGGCCCACTCCCGTTCAACGTCGCCGCCGGGCAGCCGACCTGCTTGATAAATTTAAACTCGCACCGTTTGCAGACCAACGGCCAGCTCAACTCTCAGGCGGACAACGACAACGCGGCGCATTAGCACGCGTACTGATCTCTCAACCGGAATGCCTTCTTTTGGACGAGCCGACTCAAGCTCTCGACGCGCAACTCCGTTCCGACTTCTATCAGCTCCTTCGCGAGGTGCAGGCAGAGCTCCACGTCCCAGTCGTTCTCGTCACACACGACATTACTGAATGTTTCGAACTTGCCGATCACGTCATCGTTCTCCACAACGGAACAGCGATACAGGAAGGGCCAGCGCACCAAGTTTTCTCCCGCCCTCATACGGTCGACATCGCCCGAACGCTCGGTATCTTCAATGTCATGGAAGCGCAAATAGAGTCACTAGATCCAGGGCGCGACACGGCTCAGCTTCGGGTTCTCGACCAGCGTCTTCAAACTCACTACCTTCCCGGTCATCTGATCGGAGACCGCGGCCACGTCTGCATTCGGCAATCAGAGTTCAACATCCTGACAGGCCGTGCCGACACCAACAATATGAATCTGCTTCGACTAACGTTACTGGGCAGCGACCCTGCACCAGAAGGGCGGAAACTTGGCTTCAACGACGGCCTAATTGCATTTGTTCCTGACTCTGTCGTTAGAACGATGGGAGAAGGCGACATGGTGACCGTGCACGTTCCACAGGAGTCAATTCACTTCATCGGATAGGCGAAAACAAAGATGCTCCGCTACTACATCACAGATCGCAAGTCTGCCGGAGGCTTCCCCGCCCTGCTCGAGATCATTCGCGACCAGATGAACATCGGAATAGATTTCATTCAAGTCCGCGAAAAGGATCTGCCAGCTCGGGCTGTGTACGAGTGGACCCGAACCGTTGTAGAAGCGCGCAATTCTTTTCCGAAAAGCGTCACACCGCCGAAGATCCTGGTTAACACTCGCGCTGATATTGCACTAGCCGCCCAAGCCGACGGTGTGCATCTGCCTTCTGATGCGCCTGCTGAGACCCTTCCCGGCCTACTGGTCTTTCGTTCTTGTCACACGCTCGCAGAAGTACGTAATTGCCGAGCTAACTTCGTTACCTTTGGCCCTGTATTCTCGTCTCCTGGCAAAGGCAGTCCGACCGGGATCTCGATTCTGGCTCAAGCTTGTCAACTCGGTAAACCAGTACTTGCATTGGGTGGTGTTCACTGGGACAATGCCGAACAATGTGTAACCGCTGGAGCAGCTGGAATTGCTGGTATTCGTCTGTTCCAAAATCCTGAAGATTAAGATCGACGAAAGAGGAACTCTGATGCAGTCCGACAACTCACTTAACCGCCGCGATGTACTTGCTTCGCTCACCGGTGCCTCGCTAGCCGCCGCTGGCCTGACTGGAAGCGTTGAGGCAGCAGCGCAGGATTCAACCACCAAATCCGGTGACATGATCTACCGGACTTTTGGCCGTACCGGCATCAAGGTCTCCGCTCTCGGCCTCGGTGGTTTTCACATCGGCATGCATGACGACCCGAACATCGGCATCAAGATCATCCGGACTGCCATCGACCGTGGCATCACATTCATGGATAATTGCTGGGACTACAACGATGGCAACAGCGAAGTCGTCATGGGCAAAGGCTTACGCGACGGCTATCGTGAAAAGGTCTTTCTCATGACCAAATTCGACGCGCGCACAAAGAAGGCCACCACGGCTCAGCTCAACGAGTCACTGACGCGCCTTCAGACCGAACACATCGATCTGTTGCAGTATCACGAGAACATCCGGCTTGAAGATCCCGACCGTTTCTTTGCCGAGGATGGTCCGCTTGAAGCTCTCCTCGAAGCGCAGAAGGCCGGCAAAATCCGATTCATTGGCTTTACCGGGCATAAAGATCCAATCGTGCACGGCCGGATGCTCGATTTGGCGGCGCAGCACAACTTCCACTTCGATTCAGCACAGATGCCGCTCAACGTTATGGACGCGCACTTCCGCAGCTTCGAAACCGCGATCGTGCCCCGCTTAGTCGCCCAGGGTACAGCTGTCCTGGGCATGAAGCCTCTTGCCAGCGGTGCCATCCCCAAAAACGGCGTCGTTTCCGCTATCGAATGCCTTCACTACGCGCTCAGCCTGCCAACGACGGTCGTCATCAACGGCAACGATTCTCTGGAGTACCTTGATCAAGCTTTTGAAGCTGTCCGGACCTTCAAGCCGCTAACAGCCGATCAGCGGGCCTCACTTCTCAACCGCACCAAAGCTCTTGCTTTGACGGGCAAACTCGAGCGCTTCAAAACAGCAAACGACTTTGATGGCACAGCGCAGCATCCACAGTGGCTGGGCTACCAAGCTTAGTCAGTCTCGATGTTTTCTATAAACTCGCGGAGCAGTCCCTTGAACTCGTGGGGTTTGTCCAGTTGAATCCAATGGCCTGCTCCGTCGACCACTACAACGCGATCAAAACCCCGGCCGAGTCGGTGCAAACTGTGTTCGTTATCGTTCGTCGGCAGCACCACAGCAAACGACTCGCCGGTATATTTGTTTGCATGTTGCAGAGCGTCAAATTTCATCAACTCCCTGACACTGTCAGCAATTGTCTTCTGCTTGGTCGCTCGAATATCTCGGAATAGCCGCTCACGCACGGGCTCGTTCGGTCCGACGATAGCGCCCCAAAAATGGGTAATCATGTCGTCATATTTGTCGGTATGCAGCTGGTCTGCAAAAGACAATGCGTCAGGCGGATTAGCGCGGCAATCCATGATCGCGTCTAACGCCAAAAGGCCTGCAACACGCTCAGAATGGTCGGCCGCATAAGCATAAGCGGCACCACCACTCATGCTGTGCCCAATCAGGAAGAATCGATTCAGCCCAAGTTGATCTGCTATGACGCCGATATCCGAAGCGTACGTCTCGATCTTGAAATCGCCGTCCTCGGGCACGGTGGACTCGCCATGACCGCGGATGTCGTAGCGAATGACGCGACGTTCAGATTCCAGCTCGGGCACAAATGCGTCCCAATGCGCGCGCGTCCCGCCTAGCGAATGGGCAAAGACAATCGGCAGCCCTGAACCTTGTCCGGTTTCTTCTACTAACAGATTTGTAGAACCGCTTTGTACGCGCGTGACGGGCATATATGAATTAGATCAGGCCTCAACGGCTGCGGTTTCGTTCGCGTGCAGTTCTTGCAGACTCCAAACGCGAATCGGGTCTCGACGTCGTGAGGCAATTGCTTCCACTGCTGCCTTGGCGCCACTCATGGTGGTGATGCAGGGCGTTCGATAGGTTACCGCATTGCGCCGAATCGTTTGCTCATCAGGAAACGAGACGCCTCCCGTTGTGGTGTAAATGATCAGTTTCAGCTTATTGGCCTTGATCAAATCCACGGCATTAGGCCGGCCTTCATTCACCTTAAAAACAGTCTTGCAACCCACGCCCGCTGCCATCAACACCGCAGCCGTTCCGCGAGTTGCAAACAGCTCAAATCCAAAGTCACGAAACTTGGAGGCCACTTCCACAACGCCCGCTTTATCCCGATCATTCACGCTGATGAAAACCGCGCCACGATCAGGCAATGGAGTTCCGGCTGCTAATTGCGCCTTCGCAAATGCCTCTCCAAAACTCTCGCCGATACCCATCACTTCACCGGTCGATCGCATCTCCGGTCCTAACGCAGGGTCAACACCTGGAAATTTCGCGAATGGAAACACCGGGCTTTTGACGAAGAAGTTGGACACTGGAAGCCGCCCATTAACAACTCCGCCCGTCAAATGCGCCAACTCTGGAAGCGTCTTGCCCAGCATCAGCCCAACCGCCACCTTCGGCAACGGCACACCAGTCGCCTTACTGACAAATGGAACCGTTCGCGACGCCCGGGGGTTGACCTCTAACACGAACACCTTTCCGTCTTTCAACGCATACTGCACGTTCATCAAACCAATTACGTTCAATGCACGCGCCAGTTTCGCCGTATACTCTTCGATCGTCTTCAACGTCTCTGCCGGAATTGAAAAGGTCGGCAACACACACGAGCTATCGCCCGAATGCACGCCGGCTTCTTCGATGTGCTCCATCACTCCAGCGATCAGTACGTTTTCGCCGTCGCACAACGCATCAACGTCCAGTTCGGTCGCATCTTCAAGAAATCGGTCGATCAACACCGGCCGCTTGATCGAAAAGCTGGTTGCTTCCTGCATGTATCGCCGCACCGTCTCTTCGCTATAAGCGATCACCATGGCGCGCCCGCCTAAAACATAACTGGGCCTCACCAACACCGGAAAACCAAGATGACGAGCAACATTGCACGCTTCCTCTATACTCGTCGCAGTGCCATGCGCGGGCGACGGAATCTGCAATTCATTCAGCAACTTTCCGAACAACTTGCGATCTTCCGCCAGATCTATGTTGCTCGGATCGGTTCCTATAATCGGCAGCCCCAGGTGCTTCAGAGGCATTGCCAGATTCAGGGGCGTCTGCCCGCCAAACTGAACAATCAGGCCGTCCGCCTTCTCCGTCTCATAAACATTCAAAACTTCTTCTTGTGTCAGCGGCTCAAAGTACAGTCGGTCGCTGGTGTCGTAATCAGTCGAGACGGTCTCCGGATTACAGTTCACCATGATTGACTCGTAACCGAATTCCTGCAGCGCGAATGACGCATGACAGCAACAGTAATCGAACTCGATTCCCTGCCCGATGCGATTCGGTCCACTTCCCAAAATGATCACTTTCTTGCGATCTGTCGGTGCTGACTCGTCTTCCGATTCATAGCTCGAATACATGTAAGGCGTGAAGCTTTCGAACTCCGCGGCGCAAGTATCCACACGATTAAAAACGGCCGTCACACCCAACTCTTTCCGCCGTTCTCGTACCGACCCAGGTTCCACCTGTAGTCGCAATCCAATCTGCCGGTCACCCAATCCATCCCGCTTCAGCTTGCGGAATTCCTTCGCGGTTAGCGATTCCAATGTTCGCCCGTCCAGCGATGCTTCAAGCGCTACCACTTCGGCTATCTGCTGCAGGAACCAGGGATCGATGCTCGTCATCTCGTGAACTTGTTCGACCGTATAACCACTCTCGAGCGCGAACCGAATGTAATTCAACCGGTCAGGGTTCGGCGTGATCAGTCGCTTCGGAATCAGCGCAGCGTCCATTCCGCTCGTTCCGTCCGCCTTGCCAGTCTCTAGGCTCCGCAGCCCCTTCCCGAGCGCCTGTTTGAAAGTCCGGCCAATTGCCATCACCTCTCCAACCGACTTCATCTGCGTATTCAGTACCGCTTCCGATCCGGGGAATTTCTCAAACTGCCATCGAGG
Source organism: Bryobacteraceae bacterium (assembly GCA_965214005.1). Classification (GTDB taxonomy): domain Bacteria; phylum Acidobacteriota; class Terriglobia; order Bryobacterales; family Bryobacteraceae; genus Bog-105. Next base: position 2,819,388 of record CBDCAQ010000014.1, on the reverse strand, counting down.
AATCTTGACAACAACATAATCGATCGTCGGCTCAAAGCAGGCGGGCGTCTTTTGCGTGATGTCGTTATGAATCTCGTCCAGGCGGTATCCAACGGCCAGCTTGGCAGCGATCTTCGCAATCGGAAATCCAGTTGCTTTCGACGCCAACGCTGAACTTCTCGACACGCGCGGATTCATCTCGATGATGACCATACGCCCGTTCTCAGGACTAATCCCGAACTGCACATTCGATCCGCCCGTATCGACGCCAATCTCGTTCAGACACTTAATAGCGGCATCGCGCATGAACTGATACTCACGATCAGTCAACGTCTGCGATGGAGCAACTGTAATGGAGTCGCCTGTGTGCACGCCCATCGGATCAAAGTTTTCGATAGAACAAACGATGATCGCGTTCCCCGCCAAATCGCGCATTACTTCCAGCTCGTACTCTTTCCAACCGAGCACGCTCTCTTCAACAAGTACTTCGTGCACCGGCGAAAGGTCGATTCCGCGTTCCAGAATCTCCATCAGTTCCTCGCGATGGTAGGCGATACCGCCGCCGGTTCCACCCATCGTGAAGCTAGGCCGCAAAATAATCGGATATCCGATCTTCTTCGCAAACTCCAGACCGTCCTCGACGTTATTGACCAGCTGCGATTGAGTCATGTCGAGCCCAATCTTGCGCATCGCGTCCTTAAACAATAAACGGTCTTCGGCCTTCTTGATCGCGTCAATCTTGGCGCCGATCAACTCAACCCCGTACTCCTCCAAAACACCCGCTTCCGCCAACTCCACCGCAAGATTGAGCGCGGTCTGACCACCTACCGTCGACAACAAAGCATCCGGCCGTTCTTTGCGAATCACTTCTGTCGCGTACTGCAAAGTCAATGGCTCGACGTAAGTCCGATCGGCCATCTCGGGATCGGTCATGATCGTCGCTGGATTCGAGTTGATCAGTATGACCTCGTAGCCTTCGGCCCTCAACGCCTTACACGCTTGTGTGCCGGAGTAGTCGAACTCGCATGCCTGCCCAATCACAATCGGACCCGAGCCGATAATCATAATGCGTTTGAGATCAGTTCGCTTCGGCATTTAGCGCTTGTTCTCCTGCATCATTGCCGCGAAATCGTTGAACAAATAGTGTGAATCGTGAGGCCCCGGTGCAGCCTCAGGATGATACTGCACGCAAAACACCGGCTCGCTGCGGTGCCGCAATCCCTCAACGGTCTGGTCGTTTAAGTTCAGATGCGTCACTTCCACTTCCGAATCCTTTAACGAGTCCGGACGCACGCAGAACCCATGATTCTGGGACGTAATCTCGACCTTGTTTGTCCGTTTGTTTAACACCGGATGATTCGCGCCATGGTGACCGAACTTCAACTTGTATGTCTGACCTCCTAACGCCAGCCCCAGAATCTGGTGCCCTAAGCAGATACCAAAAATCGGTGTCTTGCCCATCAGTTTTCGAACCTGTTTCGATTGGTGTTGAAGCGGTTCCGGATCACCTGGGCCGTTCGACAAGAACACGCCGTCCGGTTTCAGTGCAAGCACGTCTCCTGCGCTCGTCGAAGCAGGAACCACCGTCACACGTGAGCCAATTTCCACCAAGTGCCGCAGAATGTTACGCTTGATTCCAAAGTCGTACGCGACCACATGAAATCGCTTCGCCTGTGCTTCTGCTCGCTTATCCGAAACTGAGACCGGATCAACGCCCTCGTGCCACTGATACGCATCAGCAGTGCTAACAGTATTTACGAGATTGGCACCCGCCATCGAAGGCGCTCTTCGGGCGGCGTCCACCAGTTCCGCTACTTCGTGCTTCCCGGTCGCGATCGTTCCGCGCATTGCGCCGCGATCCCGCAATAGCCGAACTAGCCGCCGAGTATCTACGTCGCCGATAACGGGAATCCCGTTCTTTGTCAGGGAGTGTTCGGCTTTGTCGTCAGATCGCCAATTGCTCGCGACAGGCGATATCTCGCGGACAACTAGCCCCTCGATATACGGGCCGCCCGACTCCGCGTCTCCTGCGTTCGAGCCATAGTTGCCGATCTGCGGATTCGTCAATACAACAATCTGACCTTTGTACGAAGGATCGGTAAAGATCTCCTGGTAGCCGGTGATAGCTGTGTTAAACACCACTTCGCCGGTGCGCCGTACAGACGCACCGAAGCTAGTTCCCTCAAAGACTGTTCCGTCTTCCAGGGCAAGAACTGCTTCTTCCAACGTGGAGGCTCCTCGATAGTTGAAGTGCTGCAGGGTGCAGCAGATCGGTGGGGCCGATCAATCTATTTGAGCACGTTCAGCCCGCGTAATCAATGAACGCCGAGGAGCCAACATCAGCCCACAGTAAGTAAGAATAATTACTTCGCGGGAGTTAGCATAATGTTGCGGTACTTCATACCGCCCGTGTGATCACCCTGTATGTTGATTGGTCCCGGCTTTCCTTCGTCGCTATCCAAAGCACCACCGGTAATACCCGGAATCTCTTGATTGTCGATTGTTTTCACGCCATCCCGAATAATTGTCACCTTGCGACCAATTAGAGTAATGTCGTACGTTTCCCACTCGCCCGGCTTCTTCGGCAGTTCCTGCGCCGGGGCGACAAATCCGTAAATTGAGCCGAGCCGATGAAACTTGTCGTTGGCGCTGTCCGGCTCATATTCGACTTGCACCTCATAACGGCCGCGCAAATATACTCCGCTATTTCCGTTTTGCGGGCAGTTGAATTCGATATGCAACTTGAAGTCTTCAAATTTACGATCGGTATGAATATTCGCACCAGCACTTTGGTTTACCAGTGCTCCATCAATTGCCTTGTAATGGTTTTTTGCCGACTCGTCCGGAGTCCAGCCCGCTAGGTCTTTACCGTTGAATAAGGCAATCGGCTCGCCCCACTTCGGCTCATGTTTTCTGATCAGTGCCGGAGCTTTCAATGCCGTGATTTGCCCCACTGTGCCGTCTTCTCGCGTCTGTGTTCCGGTCACCTTCCCACCAGCAACATTCAAAACCCAAGTCACGTTTGTTTGGTTCTCGCCCAAATACTCTCGTGACGAAAACGAGAGCTTCTTTCCGTCTAGCTTCACATCTTTCGCAGGATGTACACTCGCCACCCGGCCAACAATCTTTACTTCTGGCGAGCCGCCCGCTTCAGTCACTTCCATCCACGAAGGATACGTCATCTTTGGCGTGACAATCGTCAAGTCCCAACGGCCCGCAAACGGATCCCCACCAGCTGCAGTAGCCCGCCCGAGCGGAATCAAAACAACAGCAAACATCAATATCAGAGCTTTCATGCGAAGCCAAGTGTATCGAATTCATATTTCCGACCTGCGCAGAATAGAAGAATGTTTCGTTGTCTCCTGCTGCTTGCGCTTACGCTCAGCGCGAGCAACGCTCCCCGAACTTTTACGAATCCCGTACTGCCAAGTGGTCCCGATCCCTGGGTCATCGTTCACGGCGGCTACTACTATTTCATGTGTACGACCGGCAAGAATCTGACTATTTGGAAAACTCGTACCCTGGCCGATCTGAGAAATGCTCCAAAAAGGATAGTCTGGATACCTCCAGCCATCGGACCCTATTCGCACGACATCTGGGCCCCAGAGCTCCACTATTTAGATTCCAAATGGTACATCTACTTCGCAGCCGACGCCGCGCAAAACGAAACTCATCGTCTCTGGGTCCTTGAGAACCCGTCAGCCGATCCGACCGAGGGGTTTTGGACCATGAAGGGCAAACTCTCCGATCCCGGTGACCATTGGGCCATCGACGGTTCCGTTTTCAAAAACGGCGGAAAACTTTTCCTGATATGGTCCGGTTGGCCGAGCGATCAGAACGGGACGCAAGCAATCTACATCGCTCTCCTGCGGAACCCGTGGACCATCGCAAGCGATCGAGTCCAGCTTTCGCAGCCCGAATACGACTGGGAAGAACATGGAGACCTGCCGCAAGATCAGCCGAAACACGTCAACGTAAATGAAGGGCCCGAGATCCTATCGCACGCCGGAAAGCTGTTCCTGATCTATTCGGCTAGCGGTTGCTGGACGGAGAACTATGAATTAGGCATGCTCACTGCACGTTCAGGGACAGACTTGCTTAATCCCGCTTCGTGGCACAAGTCGCAGTCTCCCGTCTTTACCGGTTCCGCCGAGGCACACGCCTTCAGTCCCGGCCATAATGGGTTCTTCCAATCACCCGACCACACACAGAACTGGATCATTTATCACGCCAACTCTGCTGCTCATCAAGGCTGCGGATCAGAACGTTCTCCACGCATGCAACCATTCACCTGGAACAGCGACGGCAGCCCAAACTTCGGTCGCCCACTTCCAATCAGCAAGCCGATTCTGCGGCCGTCCGGCGAAGCCTCAAACTAACTTTACGCTCTTGCCTGCGCCGACCGCGCTTTCTTCAAAGGCCCATTCACGCCAGGCATCCAATAACGGAAAGTACAGCCCCAGCGAAATGGGTAGGGATTTTATATGCGCCAACAAAGCCGCATACTGCTCCAGTTGATTCCGGTATCGCTCTTGTTCGGCACTGACAAACTTGTCGAGCGATCCCCCTTCATGTTCACTTGTTTTATAGTCGATGACCCATAATCGACCAGAGGCCCGATCCCGAAATACCCGGTCTACTGCACCGCTGACCAACCGTTCGCCTATGCGTCCTGCAAGCGGAAATTCGCAACGAGCTTCTGGATGCCCACTCAGAATCCAACGGCCTCGTTCGCTAGCCAACGCCGTTTGTAGAGCGCCTACAGTTTTGTTGACTGCCTCCGACAACTCAGTTGGGCGTACACCCATTCGGCGCAGTTCGCTTTCGATCAACGAGCCCGATCCTTGCACCCGCGTCCTCGGCCACAGTTCTAGCCCTTCCTCCGGAATGCGCTTCAGGAATTCGTGCACGAGGGTCCCAACATGTCGAGCTCTGTTGCTTACCCAGCCGTACGATCTCTGGCCTTGGGACGCTTGATCTCGCTCGAATCGCGCTGCCCATTGCACGGCGTCGCTCATAGCCGGCATCGCCCAACCTGAAGGCAATCGGCGCAACTCGGTTCTCTTGGGTCCGTCTAGCTCTAAAACCTGCTGTTTCGGTCTGCGAGCCTTCTTGTGCTCCGCCAACGCGGTCTCAAATTCAGGACTCACGGTCGCCCAAAGCTTCCCCAGATGAGTGTTGCTGCCGCCCTTCTGGACTGCACCCTTCTTAGTCAATTTCGCATTCCCAAGCAGGTGTAGATTCCGTCGCGCCCGTGTCATGGCTACATACAGCAGACGCGAATGTTCATGATCCTCCCGCGCTTTCCTCAGATCGTGCAACGCCTCGAACTCGGGCTCATCACAGCCTTCTTCGGGACACGCTCTGATCTTGATCTCGCCTGTCCTCGCGTCGGCACCCCAGGCCAGAGGCAGTTGGGCACATTTAGCAGGTGAGCTTTGCAACTGCGGCAAAATTACAGTGTCGAACTCCAGGCCCTTAGCGCCATGAATCGTCATAATTTTGACCGCGCTCTTCGACACTCTTGGCTTTGCAAACATCTCGCTTAACCGTGTCGACAGAAGGCTGAAATCTCGAATCGCACCGCCCTCGTCCGCCTCCTCCATCACGTCGAAAGCGAGCGCAACATCGTCTCTAAATTGGGGCTGTTCTAAAACCGCAGGACCGCCCAATGCAAGCCAAGTTCCCTCAACTAACTGGCGCACCGGAATCCGTTGCGCTTGCTCCACTGACCTCCTCGCTACTTCGGCAAACGAGATCGCGCGATGTCGTCCATCCGGCGACAATCGTGCCAGCTGATCCACGTCTGACAGCAAGTCTAAAATCGTTCGCTGCTCTTGACCCTCAGCCAGCGCCGAAAGATCCCCCAACCGCAGTCCGCACCATGGGGCGCGCAAGCAGGCAAGCCACGCCACCCGATCACCCACATGCGTGACGGCCCTCGCCAGAGAAACTACATCCAGAATGTGTTGCTGCTGCCGCAGCGAATCCATATCGATCGCCTCATATGGAATCGCCTGCTCCCGCAACTCCCGTACAATACGCTCAACGTTAGGCCGCGACCGAACCAAGATCGCTGTGCTCTCACCCTTTCGCAAAGCCTCCCGCACCAAACTCGCCACTCTCTGCGCTTCTTCACCCCGCGACCGATCGTTCACGAACGCATGCACACTCGGAGGCGGCCCAACCGGTCCCTCCGCTGCTTCCGAGTCACGAAGTTGCACCGCACCCACTGCCCTATCATCTTTTGGCATCGCTGGAGTCATTGCTTTCGCAATCCAGCTGAGGATCGATGCAGTGGAGCGAAAATTGGTCCGCAATCGCAGCGGCTCCAACCGCACCGATCCCAGCCCTTCCTCCCAGCACTTGAGAAAGAGCCCGACATCCGCCTCCCGAAAGCCATAAATACTCTGCATCGGATCACCCACCAGAAAGAGCGTGTGTCCATCGCCTTCTGACCACTGCGCCGTCAACGCGGCGAGCAACTCGTACTGGGCCCTCGACGTATCTTGAAACTCGTCAACCAGCAAGTGCTCGATCCGGTAATCGAGGGTGAACAACAAATCCGTCGGTTGTTCGCCGGCGCCTAAGGCCTGCGTTGCCGCTTGTGTGATTCCTGTGAAATCAATTTCCCCGCGCTCCTGAAACACCAGATCTAACTGTTGTACGCCGGCGTTTAGCATCCAGGCTACATCCCGCACAATTTGCAGATCTTGGTCGCTTACAGATGTAAGAACTCGCAGCCGGTCCCTTTGGGCGAGCAATTCCATGGCGCCCGCCTCAGCCCTTTGCAAATCGTTCCCAAAATGGATACAAAGACGCCGAAATGCTGCTCTCGCCAGCTCATCACCTTCGGCCATCACCTGCAAAGCGCGCCTGGCCGCCAGCTTATAAAACAGGTTCGCCTTCTCGACAACTTGCAGCGATCCTCCAAACCGGGCCAGCACCGGCATCTGCTGGACCAGTTGCACGCAGAGTGCATCAATCGTCAAAATTTGCAGCCTGGTGGGGTCTTCCAGCAAGTACCACTGCTTGCTTTCCGCCCGCCGTAATACCTCCCGCGCCAGTTCTTGATTCGTTTGCCCCACCTCAGATGCCGGGACATCATCGGAGGTGGCTTGGACCAGTTCTTTCAGTACCCGCTCATGCATCTCCTGAGCTGCCTTGCGAGTGAACGTCATGGCCACAACCGACTCGGGCCGATCGACTGTCGACAGCAGTCGCAAAAATCGCTGTACCAAGAGCGTTGTTTTACCCGACCCTGCTGGCGCTTCCACAATAAACGATCGCGATGGATCAAGCGCCGTTTTCCGTTCCCGTTCGTCGCTCATTCGTCGTCGTCCTCGGAATCGCCTCCGGACTGCAACTCCGCAATCCGGCAAAACGGCTTCACTTCGCAAAAATTGCAAGTGTCATACGACTTCGGATTGACGTCTGCTACACCGCTCACAAAGTCACTCGCCAAGTTCCGAACTGTGTTGCTCCAAGCAGAAAGTTGCGCGTCCCATCCCGCGCCGGACCAGCCATTTGTTTCCAGCTTTCTCCTGCCCGTCCCCGTCTCCTCAGCAAATTGCTGCTCGCGCGACATCCCGACCGCCTTCACGCAGCCGGCCTTGATCTGCCCAAAATAAAGCCCGTCAACCTCATGCCCCAACTTCGTCGCATAGACCAACAACTGAGGCTCCTCAGGTCGATCAACCGCTAGCTTCTTGACGCTCTGCTCGCCGCTCTTATAATCCACCAGCAGTAACTTGCCGTTCGCCAATCGATCCACCCGATCTGTCCGCACCCGCAGTTGAAGACCAGCCAAATCAATCTCGGTCTGTTGTTCCAGCACCTCAACCTGGAACGGTTGCCGACGCCCAGCCTCAATCCGCAGCCACTCCTTTATGAGTCCGCGCAGTCGTTCTCGCTCCGCCACCATGGTCTCTTCATAAAAGTGGCTGTCCCGTTCATCGCCGTGTACCGCTTCTGTCAGTGCCTCCCGTACCAGCACATCCAGTGCATCGTGATCCAACTGCTTCAATCGTTCTTGGCTGCCCAGATTTCTCCAGACCAACTCAAGCGCCTTGTGCAGAAAGCTTCCTCGATCCCGAGCATCAAACCCAAAACATGCCTCATCTGGCGATTGCGCGCGCAGCCGAAATTCCGCAAATGCTTTGAAGGGACATAACGATTGCGACCTCAACACGCTCGTACCGCCCCGGCTCGTTTCCGCCGCAACATACCGCGGAGCCTGCCCATCCTCGACCCATTCAAGCCTTACCGAAGCCAGCGATTGCTGAGTGGTTTTTCCCGCCCAACGTTCCACACCGGCCCGCGTCGGCCGAGTCGCAAACACACTCCTTGCTGCGCTCGCCATTTCACCCGAACAAGAACCGTAGACAACCGGAGCACACTGGACCAACGCCGACGCTGCACGGTCCGCCCAACGTCTAGCTGTTTCCGCCGAACTGCCAGGAATGCCGCACACCCTCTGCAGTCCGAACGGAATCATGGGCGACAGGAACAATCGAGACGACCATCGGTCTTCGCCAAGCCCCATTGCAAGCGCTGCATCAAACCACAAGCCTTCTGCCGATCCCGCGTCCAATATCTGTACTGGCGAGGCCCAATCCCCCCGCTCCAACCCGCCCGATCCTAACTGTTTTCGCAGCAAAGCCATTGCCTGCTCGAACCCAAGCGGCTTCGACACCAATCCGAGGCCGTCCATACTTAGCAGCGCCTTGTCCCAACCTGCTAGCACTTCCTGTTCCCTCTCACTCAGTTCGTGCTCGCCCGGCCAACCCACCGCCAGCAACAATCTGCTGATCAGCTCGCTCCATTCCCCCACGTGCATTGCAGCCCGCATGTGGCTGATTACATCCGAGACATCCGCCCACAGTTTCGAGAATCCGCCACAGTCCCTGGCCGCCCAACCAATCTCCCGGGACGAAACCTCCAGCTCACGCGTTCGTCTCAGTCGAAGATCTGCCGCCCCTCGATCATTGCGTTCCACAACGGCGCCCGCGATGTAGGGCGACCGCAGCAGCGTGCAGGCTTTCGCGATCTCCATCCTCGGCCTGAACAACTCGGCAATCAACAAGGCTGCCGCAATCACCGGCTCCTCAGCCAACGGCGTCCTCGCAGCCACGTGGAAGGCGGAAGCTCCCTTCCTTCCCAGAAAACTCCCCGTCGCGGCCGTCGGATAAAACACGCTCGCGAATATTCTGTCCACCAACGACCTGTTGCCGTGCAACCCCGAAACAATCACCGCCAGCGATTGCTTCGGATCACGATCAAGAGCCGCTCGTGCCCACCGGGCCGCAGCATCCAGCTCTTCATCGAACGTTTCGAATTGCTGCCACTTAGCTTTCCTGGACTCCGTAGGCGCTGCCTTCGTAGGCACAAGTTCAGCCGCCTGCCCCAGACTCTGCACAATGTCCCGCAAGGCAGGCGTTAGGTCTGTCCAACAACCAAATCCAACTCGCCTAACATCCACTGACCCTGTGCGGATCCAGCCCGGCAGAGCTCGCCGCACTTGGCCCAGCGTCATCCATCCCTCGCGCTGACAAACCAGTTCCACATCTTTGTGCCAGCGTCGGAACCAAGCCGCGTCTTCATGCTCGTTCCACGCTTCGCCGTCCACCGGCACCTGCCAGTCGGCTACCACCTGCGCGGTTCGCATAGCCAGCTGCGCCGTCGACTCTACATCAAACAAGCTGGTGTGATGATCTTCGATGACGTGTCGCCAGACCATCTGCTCCTGCGACGTTGACAACAGCGTAGGAACATCGGCATCTACATAGCGCACCTGATGCCAGATCGCTTGCAACCAGCCTTCGAAATTTTGGATAGTCGGCCGCTCCCAACTCTGCGCGTCTCGCAACAGCTCCTGTTCGATTACTTGCTGCTGAGCCGCCGATACCAGGACCGAACTCGGAAACACGATAGCTCGCGCTCCGGTGTCACGGAGCCATGATGAAACCTTCTCGCTTTTAATTCGCACCTGTTAGTCTGCCTGTGTCTATGCCGATCGCCGTCCACAGCACCAGTCGAATAACAACTGCCACTCGCCCATCTGGATTTCGATCGCTGCCGCTTCAGCTTGCCCGTGCGCCACTCGTGCTTCATCGCACCAATCAATGAACACCATCGGGAACATCACCGGATCCGAAACCTTCTCGACTGACCAATGCTTAGGTCCACTGCCTTCAGAATCTCCGAAGCTTGCTGCAGAAGCTGAGGGAAAACGGCATGCGAGCCCACCCGCCGGAACCAGTACTTCGCGTTCGCAGAATCAGGCTCCATCCGATGCAGGATTCCATGCCAGTAATTGCTCACGGCCGACTCTATGTCTTGCGCAACCTTGTGGCTCTCTTTCCAGCACCCGGTCCGAAGCAAGAGCCCAGCTAAAGCCGCTATTGGCTCACGAGCACCGGGAAACAAGAGAGGAGCATCCCCTACTCTCAACTTGCAGGCATCCACCGCCGGCCGCAGCTCTGCCTCTGTCAACGGCAACCGGGGAGGAGCACCTGCCAGCAGCCGGCTCACGTCTAACGAAACGGATTCCATATGAAAATTATCGTCCTGCTCCATACGACAATAGTGAGGTGAACGGCCCTGAGAGCATCAGAGTAAGGATCGACAAGTGGCTCTGGGCTGCTCGCTTCTTTAAAACGCGCTCACTTGCCACTCGCTCGTGCGAAATCGGTCGCATCCAGTGCAACGGCCAGCCCGCGAAAGCCTCTCGCGAGGTCCGCGTCGGCGACTTACTCCAAGTTAAAAACGACGCTGGCGACTTCCAAATCCAAGTTTTGCTTCTCAGCGAAATGCGCGGTCCGGCACCCGTCGCTCAAACCCTCTACGCCGAAACCGAAACAAGTAAGGAACTACGGCTCAAACTCGCCGAAGAGCGCAAAGCAATGCCGCGCTCCGAAGCTCTCCGCGAAGGCAAACCTTCGAAACGCGATCGCCGTGAGCTCGACTGGTTCCGCGGCCGAGCTTAACTTTCCCCCGGCTTTTGCACCTATCGCTTCGTTCCCTTGACAGTCTTGGCCAGTGTATTGACAATAGAACCGTACTTCAAAACTCGCCGTGAATCCTGAAGCTGAAGATGTTCACGGGGCCACGACCGGCATTGAAACCAGGATTAACTACATGCTGGTAGTCTCCGGATAACCAGAGTACTTTCTGCAAATTAAAGCTATAGAAAGCGTCAACGTTGGCCTCGCCCGCCGCCGTGATCGTTCCATCTCCGACGAATCCATCAATGCCGCCCAGGCGCAAATACTGAGCGTGTATTCCGGAGATCCAATCAAAGTTTAAGCCAACTCCGGCGACATCTCTTGACCTTCGCCACAGCGAACCCTTTGCAAGTGCACCAAAGGTTGCCGATCGATCCGCCGACGTATAGGCATCTACTTCGGTCCGCCCGTCAGAGACCATTCCACGCGCAAAGAGACCAACATTCTTGGCTATATACTGCTGACCAAACAATCCGACGCCCACCTTGACATTGGAACGTCGCGCCCAGCAAAGATCTGGTGCATTTGCGCTACTCGACCCATAATTGAAGCTGCGGCAAGTCGTAGCATTCTTTGCGGGATCAGACTCGAATGCGGTTATCGCATCGTTGAACCTTCCGATATTTTCACGATTCCGATACGCAAGCGCTCTTAGGATACCCTCTTGTCCCAGGATGTGGTGCTGGTGTTCCAGCTCCACCTGGTCGCCGTAGTATTTGGCCAGCCGGAAATCGACCGGCAGCTGGTTTGGTTCTTTGGGTGGAGTAATACGCCCATAACGGACTGCCCAATCATCCCAATACAACTCCGCCACAGCACCCCACGAGTAGCCACGCGCGTTAGAGGCGAAATCGAACGCCGAGTACGTGAGATATCCCAAGCTGAAGAATCCTTGGCGGGGATCGATGTCAAAAGCATTCTTGTCGAAGAAGTCCAGAATGCTGAAGTTCCCTGCGGCAATCACTAACCGCCTACTGTCATAAGACCTTCCTAACTGCAGGGGACCAGACTCTTGCGCCACTCGGCTACCACCAAATCCGAATGTCTGCTTAAGAAACGCCCGCGAGACGTACACTTGAGGCGTTTCCTCTCCTCCCTTCTGCAATTCGAAATTCTGGATTGCTCCAGCCAAGCCTTTCAACTGCGAAAGGGGCCGTTCTGAGATGAGCTCTGGAACAAAATACGCTTCCGCACCCTTCCAGAGCCGGGCGCCCAAGTAAATCGTTGCCGTTCCTGTGAAGCTGCGTTCGGCGGAAGGTAGTAGAGAGTTGATACTGCCGTTCAAGTTTGTGTAGAGTGCCGGAAATGGCTGCTTCCAACTAGATATATAAGTAAACTGCCCATAGGCATTCCAGGTTTCGTTCTCGATATCATGCAGCCCGCCTTCTGACAGCAGTTTCATCAGGCTGGGTTGCTGCTCAGCGATCGCACCAGGCGATCCGTTTTGGGCGTTCAGGGAGAGAGAGGAAAGGATAATTCCGCTTAGCAACGCAACAGGTATCCAGGAAAGGTGACTGCCGCGCGACTGAGGTTTCTGTTTGGTCTCCGAGCAGAACTCCTTAACGCGAATGATCATGCTTGTCCATAGAAGCTGCTCTTTCCTTGATTTCGTTCAAACGAGAATCCACCAGATACATAGACAACGAGCAAACTTCGGCCGCTCGTCTATGTTGCGGACATATATCGTAGGCCTCTCCTTATCGCATCAAACCAACTTCACTGCGGTCAGAAGTACAGAATGCAAATAAGGTTTGTTTTGACTCTCAATCAGGGTAACCCGGATGGGCATCGTGACGACGGATTGTAACCCAATTGTGTTGCAAAACTTCTGACTACTAGTAAGCGCAAATGGTAAAACGAACATCGCACTGGTTACGCGCCGCTGAACTGCAATCTGTTCATACGCTAAGGCCTGAGCCGACAAGCTTCTGGAAGAGGCGCTGCATTTCGTCTGCTGTTGTGTCGCCTCCGCTGTTCAACGTGTGTGCGGCGATCCCGAGCAGCGCGGAAATTACGAAGCGCTTCACCAGCGGTTCCGGGATGGTGCTGTCGATGCCCGGCGAGGTTGTGGTCAGTGCGTTTTCCAGATGTTGTTCGAAGGCCTCGCGTATCACACGAGCGCCGTTGCGTTCGCGGCCGCTCATGAGCGCTTTGTAGATGTGCGGCGCCGTCCGGATGTGCTCGAAAAAGCGTCGGCAATCGATTAGGAATGGCTCCTTCGGCTGCACTCGCAACATTGGCAATACCACGCGCTGAAGCTGCGAGCGGAGGAGGTCGTCTTTCGAGGTGAAATGCGCGTAGAACGTGGCACGGCCCACCCCGGCTTTCTTGGCGATGTCGCCGACTCGCATTCGGTCGTAGGAGCGATGATGAAGCAGCATGAGGAACGCGCTATCGATCTGGGCACGTGTGCGCACCGCGCGGCTGTCGGGCGCTTTCGCATCATCACTATGACCCATCACCGCTTTCGATACACTTCGCGATTTTTGTTTTGCACCGCTCACGAATATCGCATTTCACTTGCGATCATAGTGCCTTCAGCGTCACCATCAGCTGCATGACCTCCACTTCACCAGCTTATGGCCGCAACGCAAGCGCCGTCGCAATGTTCTTGTTCCCGCTGTTGTTCATCGTGGTCTTCGCGATGCACTTTCAACACCCAAGCGACTTCTTCCACTTCAGGCTGCACTATGCGCCACGAGACCCAGTGAGAGTGGTGACCAGCCTCGTGCGTGCGCAGAATCGCTGGCCCTTGTTTGCCGATCCACATATGATCGGATACCTGGGATTACCGCTGCTTCCGCTGTGTGCGTATGCGCTGTATACACTGGGCCGCACGAAGCGTCCCCTCCTTAGCGGTATTGCGTTGTTCATCACTGTCGCTGGCACTATCTTTTTGGGAGGGATATTGGGGATGTGGACAGCCTCCTATCGGAGGTGGGAAATGTCGATCCGCAATACACTTCGGGCGCCATCGCCGCATTTCAAGGCATGACTTCGCCCCACGGAGCGTTTCTGGTGACCACAACGCTGGGAAAGCTTGCGATTTTGGGTTTTGCTCTACAGGCGCTTACGCTATTAGGGGTGCGTGGCATGCCGAAGTGGGCTGTGATGTGCATGGTCGTGGGCTGCGCCATATTCCTGTTCTTTTGGGACCTCGACAATTGGATGCTGATCGGTGTCGCGCTCATGATGACCGGATTCATTCCAGCGTTTCGAATCCTACGGAGTTCCGCAGGGCCTGAACCAGAACCGGCTCGTTCAACTCGTTAGTCAAAGAGTTCAGTGCAATGGCAAGCATTCTCCCAGCTACTGCACTTTGGGCTTCGTTCTTTTAACAGTCTTGGCCAGTTCCTCGTACTGGTCGCTTGCAATCAGGTTGACACCAGCTTCAATGGCTGCCTCCCAGCGTTCTCGCGCTGCTTCGATCGAACCGAAGTTATAAGGTTGAAACCAACCATTCTGCTTGCCCTCTGCCGATGTAAATCCATCCAGCGTGTAGAAGCGGATCCAGTAACCAAGCGTGTGCGCTCGTTTTACTAAGTCACGCAGGCGCGCCGCGTCTGCTTTCGACCAGTCCCCTGCCTTATTCTGGCCGCCCTCTTCCACCTCGTACCAGGAGTTGTTCCACCACCGCCTGTAGTTCGTTGCCGGTTCTGTCAGCAACTGCTCCGCGGGCACTGTAGCCGCCAAGTGAATCAATTCCTGCTCACTCACGTGCGGTTCTGGTGTATGCGCCGAACCGAATATCCTCAGCTCCGTCCCGACGGGAACGTCATCGTAAAACACTTTTTGCTGTTCATCCGAGTCCTCGGTCAGCACCAGCAATGGACCTGCTTTGAGAGACGAAATGTGGTGCCGGTCCCCTGTCTTTTCAGCTGTCGTAATCCATGCTCTGTACTCGCCCAATAACGCCCACACCGCGCGTAGTAACTGCTCGTGATTGTCTTTTACATCAAAGTGCACAACAATCAGCGGCCATCGAGCGCGGTCATTGTCTGCCAGCGCCCTCTCCATCAATGGCCGAACCCGCTCAAAGAAGTGCTCCCGCAACGATGGTTCCAAACCGGTGGTCTTCTCTGAGTGAGCCACGACAACTCGCCCGGCCCCGGTAGCTGAATCAACAGCCCAAGCCAAGTCTTGTTCGATTCCGATCGGATAACCGAGCTTCAACGCCCGCTCAACCCGATTCGTCCACTGTCCGTCATACGGATAGCAGTTGTGCGCGTCCACCATGGGTCTGTTATGGTTCAGGAACTGCAAATCGTTCGTCTGCCCCCAAGCTGTGTGCGTCAAAGAACACAGCCCTAAGAACCCCAAAAGCTTTAGCGCAGCTACTCTCGCTTGCCTGATTGTCACGCTGTCGTCAGCCTTTATGACCTGCTCTAATCACTCAGGCGAGCACCAAAACGAGTGCTCGGCTGATCGAAAGAAAAACTTGGAACCTGTTTCCGTCTTGCAACTGGTCATTTACCGGATCAAAGATCAAGTAATTGAATTGGGCTCGCATCTATCACGGTGCGCAAGACAGCCATAGAAGACGAATACATCTGCTTTGGCTTTAAGAGCATTAGCCCGGTCACGCCCTTTCGCCAATATCTCATTGAGATCGAAGGCTAACCACTCGATCAGTTAGTACCTTCTTTCCCGTAAGCGCACTGAATCGTTCAGTTAATTGGACTCGGTAAGTTGAATATAAGGTGTCGATCCACCGGCGGCGGCACATGTTCCGAGCCTTAGGTTATTAGTTTCACCGGTCGTGCCATCGTAATTGGATGGCGAAACGCACGTCGGCGCACTCGTGGATCCATCGCTCACCACTACCTTTACCGTGACCGACGAGCCAGAGTTAAAGTTGGCCCGCGATCCACCGGCATTGCCGAGCACATTGAACTCCGCTTGGGTCCAACCACTCGCAATATCTGTAAGGTCATCCCTAACAGTTGCTGTGTAAGCCTCACTGCCAAAAGTAACAATGGCAGCGTCAGTTCCCCCTGGCGTGGCTGAGCCTGAGAGCTTCAGACTCGAGAGATCCGTTATCGGTAGCTGGCCGTTGGCGATCACCGTAGCGTTCGTATTCTGGACGCAGTCGTCGCCAGGGCCCTGCGAATCTGCACCAGCGTCAATGAAACCACTGGGACAGATGTTAGAGCCATTATCGATGCCATAGTTGATCAGCCAGTATTCTATGAATACTTCTGTCTTGTTTGTTAGCTGATTACTAGTAAGTGACACCGGGGTGTTGGTAGACATCACATATTGTTGCCAGGCGAAGCAACCCGAGTAGCCGTTGCAAGCCGGGGAATTGTGATAGAAGTTGGTATTCACTTGGAGCGTATATTCGTTCGGTCCAAGAATGCCACCGCCACCAAATGCGGCAACGCCAACGCTCTTCTCAGATCTCACACCCGTCACCTTTGGAAAGCTTCCGACCGCTGAGCTGATCAGGTGTCCTGATGGTGCTTGGGCGACATAATCATAGCCATTGCCCACCGTCTGCTCTCTGTTTTTGAGCTTGGGCAGCGCCGACCGATAGCCTGGTGCCGCGGCACATTCCACTCGTTGCCATTCCATGCTGGGATAAGAAGCATGGAAGCACCCTTTCTCAGGTGCACTGATCTCGTGCATGGTTGCGCGCCAAGCATCACGAACCTGTACTTCCGCCGAGCTAGCGACTTCATCACCGGTCTGCGCGAATGAGAGTGGGGCGACACCCACATAGCTCACCAGTATCAAAGTACGTAGCAGGCTACTCGCAAAAAACTTGCCCTTACGTTGCATTCGTTCTGTCCCCTTCGATCTTGAATCTAGTTGCTTGCCTTTAATTGCCTCAGGTTCGCACACCTGCGGCGAGGTGAGCAAGTCTCTTAGGGGAGGAGACATAGGACATCCAGCCCGCTGCAGCTCTTGACTAACTCATAACCATGCGGTTATGATTGTGACGTGAAGGCAGCGCCTGCGAATTCGGTCTTTCGAGCTCTGGCGGACCCTACTCGTCGGGCGATATTTGCTGAGTTGTCGAGCAAGGGCGAACAGACGGTGCATGCACTGACGAGCTTCGCTGGCGTCTCGCAGCCCGCGGTATCCAAGCACCTTTCGGTACTGAAGCGGGCGAAGCTGGTGCGGCATCGGCGGAATGGGCGGGAGACGCATTACAAGGCCCAGCCTCAGGCGCTGGAGCCGGTAGCGCAGTGGCTCCGTGACTATGGCGCTTTCTGGCAGGACCGTTTCGACCGTCTGGAGTCTCTGTTGGAAAGGATGGACCCGTGAACCAATCGGAAGAACAAACCCGCAGCGTGGTGGTTGAGAAGTTCTTTGCGCACGCGCCTGAGAAGCTGTGGCGGGCACTCACAGCGCCTGCCCTCCTGACGCAGTGGCTGCTGAGGAACAACTTTCTGCCGGAGATCGGCCGGGAGTTTCAGTTCAGGAATGAGCCGGTCGGAGGTTGGGACGGAGTGATTGACTGCAAGGTTCTTGCGCTCGATTCGCTGCAACGTCTTGCTTACTCATGGCAGGCGTTTGGCCATGAAAGCACAGTGGAGTTCACGCTGACTCCGGCGGACGGCGGCACGCATCTTCGGATGGAGCATTCGGGCTTCCGGGCCAATCAGCAAGCTGCTTACCAGGGCGCGCAGTATGGTTGGCAGAGATTCATTGGAAGTCTCGAACGGCTGCTCGATGAGGAGGTCTAATGACAAAGTCGAAGCCAGTGGTGATTGCGTTCTGGATTGTGACTGCGCTGTTCTGCCTGGAGATGATCTTCACTGCATATTGGGAATGGTTCACTCCCCAGGCAGCCCAGGCGTTTGCGCGTCTTGGTTTTCCGGCGGCGTCATTCCGTGTGGAACTTTCGGTGGCAAAGATGTTGGGCGTGTTCGCGCTGCTGATTCCACCGATACCCGCGAGCGTGAAAGAGTGGGCCTACGCTGGTTTTGCATTCAACCTTCTGTCGGCTCTGATCGCACATGCCTCCATCCATGACCGGCACGCGGCGTTTGCGCCCTCAACGATCACGCTCTTGCTCGGAACGTGTTCGTATCTGTTGTGGGGACGCTTGGCAAGCCTTCGGCGGTCGCCGTTCTCTGCAATCTGAGGTAGATGACGGGACATAAAGTAGATTCCTGAATTGACCATGCCCCAGGACCGAAAGATACGGTCGTAGCGTAACAATTCAGGCACTGGTCTCTCGGGGCCACCTTCCGCTGGTACCGTCCAAATGGAACCCCAACCGTGATTCGTGTAGTACAAGAGTTTGCCATCGAGAGACGGGAAGGCTTCGGTACCACCGTTGCGGGTGATCTGCGTAATTGAACCACCGTCAACTGAAACAGACCAGATCTGGTCGCTCCCCGATCGATCTGATTTGAAGTGGATAAGTTTGCCGTCCGCCGACCACGAAGGCATGTAGTTCCGAAAGAACCGCCAGTGAGACGCCGCAGCTTGCTTCCGTCGGCGCTGATCGTGTAAATGTCGGGATTGCCTGTCGCGATGGAATCGAAGGCGATGCGGTCTCCATCGGGCGACCAGCGGGGTGTCCCTGCTGCAGGTCCTTTAAATGAGGTCAGTTGTTGGGGATTGCGCCCGTCCAACCCGCAACGCCAAATCTCCTCATTGCCGGTGCGCCGTGAGACTAAAACGATTTGAGACTGACGGGCCGAGATATTCGGACTGTCGTCTCGACGAGAGGAAGTAATGAGGAGCCTTGGTTCAGCAAAGTGACCGGGCATGGGTCGGCCCGCAGATCCGAGACCGTCGCTGGAATAGATGTTTGTGTCCTGAAACGACTCCGTGTAGACCAGCCGGTTACCACTTCGTGAAATGGCCGGGTAGAACGCGCCTTGGAGAGTCGCTGAGAGACGCCGCGGCTCGCCACCGCCGACTGGAACTCGCCAGAGACTTTCACCGCCGCCGGACCGGTTAGACGAAAAGACGATCTCGCGGCTATCGGATGTCCAAGCGGCTCCATAGGTGGGCTGCCGATCAAAGGTGAGTTGCCTTTCCGCTCCTCCGCTAGCGGGCACGACAAAGAGTTCACGCGCTCGCGGACCGAACGATCGAGTAAAAACGATCCTTCGGCCGTCAGGAGAGAAAACGGGTAGCTGATCAAGATGGGCAGGCGAACTGGTCAAGCGCGTACGCAAACCTGTTTCGAGAGCGAGCCGGAAGATACCCCCGGATTGCGGCGGCAACCGGAGACCGCGAGTGTTTTGGCGTCAGGAGACCAGGAGACACCTTCACCGCCTTCCCAGACCTTTCGCTCGTTGCCGCCGTTCGCATCGATGATCAGAACGGCGAACTGCCGATACGGGGTACGGTCGTCAGTGACACGGCACATGGCGATGTGCCGGCCGTCGGGCGACCAGGCTGGATGCGTCGTGTCGTCTCGCGCGAAAGTCAATCGTACAGGTTCGCCATTGCCGATCTGCTTGACGTAGATGTTGCGTTCCTGTCTGCCGCCGCTACCGCCCAGGCCGCCATTCCAGCTGAAGACGATGCGCTGCTCGTCGGGAGAGAACGAGCCGTAGTCTTCATATCCGGAGAAGCTCGTTAGCGGGAGCACGGTTGGCGGCTGAGCGCTGGTTACTCTCCGCGAGGATGTCCAACGCAGCGTGAGGAAGCCGGATGCGGCCGCGAACGCACCCGCGCCAGCTAGGATAGCGCGCCTGGAAGCCCGAGACTTTCTTGGATAACGTTGAAGATCGTGTGGTCGTTCGTAAACCCGCTGAAGAGTTGCCGCGAACTCGCGCATAGTCCGATAACGCTGGTCCGGCACTTTTGCAAGCGCGTTGCGCAGGATCGGATCTAGTGAAGTGCCGGTCTCCTCCGGTTCCGAGGTAAGTAGCGCGGTGAAGATCTCGGCCGTGCTTGCTCCTGGAAACGCGGGTCCGCCAGCGAGCATCTCATACAATACCGCTCCCAGACTGAAAATGTCCGTACGAGCGTCGAGGGTCTGTCCGCGCGCCTGTTCCGGGGACATGTAGCGCGGGGTTCCCATGACGGCTCCGGTCCTTGTGTTATTTCCGCTTTCAAGACTCTCCTCCGCATTTCGTGCTAATCCGAAATCAACGATCTTCGCGACCCCGTCCGGCCGCAGGAGGATATTCTCCGGTTTATATCCCGATGCACGATGCCTGCATCGTGAGCCGCAGAAAGACCGCGAGCACATTGAAGTGCAATCTCGAGGGCCCTTTCGACGTCGATGCCCTCACGCTGGATGAAGCTCCGTAGCGTCTCGCCTTCTACAAACTCAGTTGCAACGAACCAGGTGTGGCCGTTTTGGCCGACGTCGTAGACGGTGATGATGTTGGGATGAGTGAGCGCAGAGGCCGCTCTTGCTTCACGCCGGAAGCGAAGTACGCGTTCTCTATCCAGCGTGAACTGGGCAGGCAAAAGCTTCAAGGCGACGCGGCGATTCAGTTCTTCGTCCTGCGCCAGATAGACTCGACCCATTCCTCCGGCTCCGATGGCGGAGATGGTTCGATAGCGCCCGAAAGTGCTTCCGGCGGCAAGTTCGGGTTCCAACAGATCGTGGATATGAGACTGCAGGTCTTCCGGCGAGAGGAAGCTTCCGGCTTCGTCCCGGGCTTGCAAAAGGGATTCAATCTCGTGCCGAAGATCCTGGTCATGGCGGCACAACTCGTCCAGCCTAGATTCGCGGGCTGCCGCTGGAACGTTGATAACGCTGTCGTAGATATCTTGTATGCGCCTCCAGCGTTCTGGGCTCATACCCGAGAACCGATAGTCTACAACCATTTGAAAGTCAGTACCGGACCAGCATAGCTTCGGTTAGGAGGGGGCCCGACCTCCAGCATGCGGTCAAGTCGCTTTTCCGGAGTTCAGAATAGATGCGCAATAGAGGATCCGTGCCGATTGGGGCTAGACGCAGCTCTACGTTTCTGCCGAATTCAAAATCGTGGGCAGAACTCGATGGAACTCCCGCTCAAATACAACGGTTAGAATCCGAGTTGGTTCGGTCCACCATTGGCGAGGGAAATGATCGCCCGGACTTGCACAAATGTCCTCAGGATGAAAGACCGCGCCAGTAGTCACGTCGGGCATGTTGCCACTTCCATCGTGTCATTGTCGGTGTAGTTACCATGCCAGCCGGGGGATAGGCCGCTTCAACCGGATCTAGTTTCGCCGAAGGCACGAGATTCGCTTAAAAGAAGAAACGCCTCGAAGCAAGCATAACGCGAAAACGTTTCCAGTTCGGGGTAGCCAGAAAGAGCACGACGCGCCGCACTTTGGAAGGACGGACATGGGATCAATTGCGCCGACTACGTCAGAATTGGTCTCGCTCATGCCGACATTATGGTCGCGGAGACTGTACGCCAGATACGGAACGACAAGTCGGCCTCGATTCGCTGATTTCCGAGTAGCCCGATCCAGGAGTAACGGTGAAGTACCACTCTTGAGTCTCTAGTTGCGAGTAATTGTTCATCTGCTAATCTGCCGCAGTGAATTTGATCGTTAGGTGTCCCGCTCTTTTGAATCGTTTTGCTTGTAGAGAGCTAGTTCAGTCACAGTCCGTGTTGGCATACGCTAAGGAGTATGCAAAACATCTACGGAGCCAAGCAGCTTGCGGCAAGTTTCCGCACCGTCCGCCAGAACACGATCCAGATAGCCGAAGATATTCCGGAAGAGAAGTATAGCTTTGTCCCGGCCGAGGGTGCCCGCTCGGTCGAGCAAGCTTTGGCACATATCGCGGTCAGCACGCGTCTGTGGCAGGAAGCCCACGCTTTGGGATCGACGAACATGCATGAGTACGACTGGTCTGCCGCATTTATCGAAATGGATTCGGAGGAGAAAAAGAAGCGTTCCAAGAAGGAGTTGGTCGACCTGTTAAATAAAGAAGGCGAGCGTTTTACGGGGTTTCTCGAAGGATTGTCGGACGACAAGCTGGCTGAACAGATCACCGAAGATCCTAGTCAGCCGACCAAGTCCCGGCTCGAAGCCTTGATGAGCCCCAAAGAACACGAGATGCATTGCCGAGGTCAACTGATGCTCATAGAACGAATGCTGGGCATCGTGCCGCACCTGACTCGAAAATACGCCGATGTGGAGCGGGAGATGAGAGAGGCAGCGGAAAAGAAATCCGGGCAACCGGCACACGCCTGAACAAGCGATCCGAAATCGCAATACCGCCATCGGCCTAAAGCCAACCTTTTGACGCACCCTGCGCAGAAGGGCATCAGAGACGCTCAATCTAATTCCGGGATCTACCGAAAGCTTCGCTGCTTCAAGAATAGGGTCACGCTTACTGGCGGAATCCCCTGCAGTAAACGTGACGTGAACGTTAGAGGGTACGTTTACGCTCTCATAGCTCAGCCATCCCCTTTAATGCTGCTGCGAACACCTTCGGCTCGCTTTCCGGATTACAATTTGTCGGCACCGCGAAGTTTCGGCAACACCGCAGACAGATGTTTGCACATCGATCAACGCTCGGATGAAGCGTTCTGCATCCACCGTGCAGCGACCCTGCTTCCGTCACTCGTCTGCGCCATGAGAATCTGCAGCCCTGGAGTATCGCCGCACGACTTCGACGAATTGCCTCAGTGCCTGAGGGTCGCTTATTACTTAAAGGGTCGCATGAGCTGCGTACTTGGGGATTGCTTTCATGAGAAACGGACGGCTCTGGCGGCGATACCGCAACAGCCACAGCCAACAGTCGGCACGTCGCGGCAAGACCGGGACGCCAAAAGACCTGTCCAGTTCTGTAACGGGTAGCCCAGCGATCTCGTTCAGGTAAATCGCGAGCGTCGACTTGCTTGAAGCTCCCCGGCGGAGAATCACTACGCGCGTCACATCTAGAAGCTATCCTGACAACATCTGGCATGTTGACTCGTGACTCGCGGTCAATGTCCCAGATACCGGCAACCTGAAAGCGTAAGCCAGATACGGACTGGTAAGTCCCCTTCTGGGCGCCGATAGCTCATGATGAAGATGCTTTCTCTCTGCGCCGTGGCCAGAGCGAACGGCGGCCACAGGCAGTCTTCCTATAGGTACTATAGTTCTTTCCATAGCTTCGCGAGGGATTATGCAGACGATGAATCGGAGAAGGTTTTTCATGGGTGGGGCAGCTGCGTCGACTCTCTTCACCGGCACGCAATATCTGGCGGCTGATCCCCTTGGTCTGCCGATCGGCTGCCAGACCTATCCTGTGCGCAAGTCGATCAGCACGGACTTCGCCGGCACAATGAAAGGATTGCGGGCAGCCGGATTCACTCAAATTGAGCTGTGCTCGCCATACGGTTACGCCGATTTTTCTAACCTCCAGCAATACAAGCCGAAGGATTTGCGGCGCATGCTGAGCGACTGGGGACTGGGCTGCATCTCCGCGCACTGGGCGCCGACCGAGCTGTTTCAAAAGCCAGACGAGAGCATCGCGTATGCAAAGGAGTTCGGCATGACGCAAATGGCAATCGCTGCGCTCGGGCCGTTCGGCTCGAAGGGCACACATACAGTCGACGAAGTGAAACGTTACGTCGATCCCTTCAACGCCTTCGCCGAAAAGGCCCACGCCGCAGGCATTGTCGCCTTGCTACACAATGAAGGCTTCGTGTCCGAATACATTGACGGTAAACCGGTCTACGACATGATGATTGCCGAACTCAATCCTGCCACGACCAAGCTGCAGTTCCAGATCTCTACCCTGCAGCAGGGCTACGACCCAGTGACATACTTCCATAAGTACTCGGGCCGTTTCCTCTCCATGCACTGCCAGGACTGGGTGAAGGACCCCTCCACCAAATCTGGCTTCCGCCAAGTGCCGTTGGGTAAAGGCGTCGTGGATTGGAACGCCGTTTTCACGGCCGCAAAGACAAGCGGCGTGCAGAACTACTTCGTCGAGCTTGAAGAGGATCCGGCGCTGATGCCGCCGAGTGTGCCTTACTTGAAGTCTCTGAACGTCTAAAGGCAGCGTGGCCACTCGACCAAAGCAGCCGTTTACGAAGTGAGTTTGAGTCCCGAGGAGTCGGCTCTATGTCAGCAATCCCTGTCCCTGTTCCTGAAAAACGCTTGTAACCAATTCTAGATGAGTGCGTTGGCCTGATAGCGCAAGCTGAGAAAGCACTGGCTCATTGGCTCACTTTAGGACAGAGAGTTGCGCAGCGAGTTGTTTCATTGCGGCATTTTCGCGCTTAACTTCGCCGGCCTCTCGACTGTACAAAACTATTTCTGCTGCGATTGAGCGAGCGAGAATTCGCTGATCAATATTGCCAAACGGCCCAGGCACGAGTCGTCCCAACAAACCGACCCAGGCCGGAGTATGAGCGTTGCCGACAATAATGCCCGGGCGAAATATGGCGAGGCGGGTAAAATCGATGTTGCGCAGGGTGTCTTCTTTCATGCCCATTACACGGACGTAGCGAAAGCGGCTCCGGGCCGTGCTTCCTGCCGCTGAAAGAAGGCAGAACTGGGCAATTCCAGCATCGTGGCAGCCCCTTGCAAAGGCACCCACGACGCCGAGTTCAAGTCCTTTTAGGTCTTCTTCGTTCCAGCGCCTCGATTCAGAACCGACACCCACACAGCTCACGGCGCTGGCGGGACCTCGGCTTAAAACCTCCTGGGCAAGGGCGGCAGTGCGCGCTGCAAAGTCAGCAGCCCCGGTATCAAAAACGACATTGCGCACGCGTGATCGCGCCGCAATAGGCTTTCTGGTGACCATCACCACTTCTCGACATTCCGGAATTGCCAGCAACTCCGTAACGGCTGCACCACCAACTTGCCCAGTACCACCGAGGATAATTGCGGCGAAATTCTGGTTCACAAAATAGGACCTCTGCTTAGGTTAGGATCCGACACTTTCCTCGCTTGGAGTGAAGGGTGTACAGCATCGCCAATGTTAGTTGGTCGATCGCGCGATCTTAGCGCGAGTCATGTATCGCGATGCATCCGTTGTGGGAGGGCGGCGCTCCTGGCGCGCTCGGGACAGGCGATCTGGACGTTCCGATGCTTACGATATTTCGTCCTCAGCCGCGCACCGAAAACAGGACGGCCGTTATCGTCGCGCCGGGAGGCGCTTACCTTGGCTTAGCATCGTATCGCCCAATCCTGGATCGGCCTACCCACCCACAAGCATGTTGATGGCTCCCGATGGATGGCATCAGCAATCTCCTTAGCCCGCTCTCGCAGGATCCGGTTTCTTCACTTTGCTGCGGTGTACACAATTGAGTCTGGCCGACTGCCAAGTTCATTGGGTTATTGCGCCAAGCTGGCGTTAGCGGGATGTTGGGCGTTAATGTCGGATACCACTCAGGGCCTAGACGATCATTTTCGGAACAACCCCCTGGAGAGCAGAACAACAGATTAAGGCTCATCGGCTACCGGCAGCACTATATCGCTAGGAAGGTCAGCGCTGTGGTATACCTTCTGCGTCGCAACGTGGTAGTCCGCTGCACTTGCCTTGAAGATGTTTGGCACAAACTGCTGGGGATTACGGTCATAAACCGGGAACCAGGAACTTTGCACCTGCACTATAATCCGGTGGCCCTTTAAGAAAACGTGATCACTCGAGTGTAAGTCGATCCGGTATTTAATTGGCTCGTTAGGCACTACTGGCTCCGGCCGTTCAAAGCTGTCTCGAAATCGAGCCCGGAGAATCTCGTCAGCAATGATCAATTGATAGCCACCCATTGGCGTCTTCGTTTCCTTATCGGCCGGCGCATCCTCAGGATAAACGTCGATTAGCTTCACTACCCAATCACTGTCAGTTCCCGAAGTCGCAGCGAACAATTCTGCGACAATATCGCCTGCGATGTGCAGATCGGCAGTTAGCGTGTCGGTCGTCAAAGAGAGCACGTCCGGTCGATGATCGACGAATCGTTGATCTTGCACCAGCCAAAGTGGCCATTCGGGACCAGGATAGGTCGGCGTCACAGGGCGTGGCCGATATGGAACCGGACTGGCCGGATCACTCACATACTCGTCAAAGGTCTCACCGCCCTGAAGCGTTGATGTCTCGAAAGCGAGTTTGCGACCTGGCTGAAAATAGAGCCGGCGCGGATGAACCTTGTTCGTGGGAGGCCATGCTTCGTACCGTATCCAGCGGTTAGAGCCAGTCTCGAATGCAGTAGCTTCGGCTAGAGGCAAGTGCCCCTGATCTCGGAGCCAATACGCGAACCAAACATCCTCAATCTTCTCTTGATAGTACTTGGCTGTGTCGGACCCGAATCCAAGCGGCCCCAGATGTGAGCCTTTCCCTTCCCATTGTCCGTGGTTCCAAGGGCCCGCCACGAAATAGTTCCAATGCTTGCGATCGTATTTCTCCATCGCTTCGTAGATTTTCTGCGGTCCATAAAAGTCTTCTTGATCCCACCAACCCGCCACATGTAGGATTGGGACCTTCACGTCCTTGATATAGCTGATGACCGTCTGTCGCCGCCAGAACTCGTCATTGTCCGGATGCTCAACAAAATCGCGCCAAGTTGGGATGGCGCCATGGAAGTATTGCTCGTCAGCATTCCTCAACGGCCCGAGGTTTAGGTACCACTCATATGTGTCGGCACGGTGGAATTTGAAATGAAAGTTTTCTTGCCCGGTAGTCTCCAGCAATGCCGAATACTCGAAGCCATAACTGAGACGAAAAGTGCCGTTGTGGTGAAAGTCGTCACCTAGAAACATGTCAGCGGGCGATGCCCGTTCAACGATCGCCTTCACAGCCGGATGGGGATCAAGAGCAGCCATGACTGCTGTCCAAGCATCGTAAGAAGTTCCTTCCAGCCCGACTCTCCCGTTGCTTTTTGCGATATTGTGAACCAGCCATTCGACCGTGTCCCAGGCGTCAGTCGTCTCATCAGTGCCCTTAGCGTCGTCGGCCCGGTGAGGAGGACGCTGCATGACGAATTTGCCCTCGGACTTAAAGCGACCTCTCAGGTTCTGGAACACGCTTATCCGGCTTTCGAATTCTGAGCGGAAAGGAACGAGACCATTCTTCTCAATCGCTTCGCGGGACGGAACTCCGTACGGCGTTCGCCGCAACACAATGGGAAGAGACTTCCGGGCCGACTGCGGAAAAACGATGACGGTCTGCAAACGAACGCCATCGCGCATAGGGATCATGACTTCCTGAAAGTCGAAGTGCGGTCGATTGACTCCCTCTGCTCCCGCGTTACTGAAACTGAGTAACAAAGCAACAACGTAAATTGCCACGAAAGCTCTCATAATCTCGATCTCGGGATTATAGACGATTTCTCGATACCACAAGAGATTGCACGCATTCAGATGTGGCTAATGTATGAGTTCTCCTCCTCAGTAGTTGAGAGCAAAGGCGGGTCCATCGGCGTAGATTCGACTCGACCGAAGGTATAGTTTATTGACGCACCAAGATCAGCTGGCTTCATTCTGTGACTGCGGTTGACTTCGGTCGGTGTCGACTTCGGGGATTAGCCATGAACTTACGGTTTTGTGTGGGACTGTTCACGCTGCTTTGTGTTCGACTGGGCGGAGTTTCACAAAATTCGGTTGCAATCACTTCGAGGTACTCGGGCGTCACTTCGGCCGTGGAACAGATGATTGAGACGGAGATGAAGAACCAATCCCTCCCGGCAGTGTCGATTGCGCTTGTGGATGACCAGCAAGTCGTGTGGGCTCACGGGATGGGCTTAGCAGATTCGGCACGCAAAGTGGCTGCTACTGCGGCCACTGTCTACCGGGTAGGGTCAGTCTCGAAGCTTTTCACTGATATGGCGATCATGCAACTGATGGAAAAGGGGGAGATTGATCTAGATGCGCCCATCACCCGATACCTGCCTGATTTTCACCCCAAAAATCCGTTTCCCGGACAGATTACGCTCCGAGAATTGATGTCTCACCGTTCTGGCCTAGTGCGTGAGCCGCCGCTGGGACACTACTTTGACGCGACTGATCCAACGCTAAAAGCAACGGTTCGCAGCCTGAATGCGACCACTCTGGTTTACCCTCCGGGCAAGCACACGAAGTATTCAAATGCAGCTATTGCTGTAGTGGGTTATTTGCTGCAAGAACACTATGGACAGCCGTTCCCAGGCTACGTGCGTGATGCAGTGCTGCGGCCCTTGGGAATGACAAACAGCTCGTTCGTGCCAACTTCCCAGGTGAGCGAAGCACTCGCCAGGGCGTCTATTCGTACTTATGACGGACGAGTCTTGGACGCACCGACATTTCAGCTGGGCATGATGCCAGCCGGATGCATGTATTCCTCGGTTCTGGATCTTGCGGAGTTCTTGAAAATGATGTTTGCCGACGGGGCAGGAAAGAAGGGCCGCGTACTCAAACCAGAAACTTTGCTTGAAATGTGGAGACCACAATTCCCAGAGGCTACCTCAGGGGATAACTTCGGCATTGGATTTCGTCTGTCTGAGATCAACGGCCACCAGCTAGTCGGGCATGGTGGCGCAATCTATGGATTTGCGACCGAGCTTGAAGCTTTGCCGCAAGACAAACTTGGGGTAGTTGTTGTCACGACCAGTGATAGTGCCAACGCTTCGACGACCAAGCTTGCACATGAGGCACTGCGGCTAATGATGGCGGCGAAGGACGGAACCAGTTTGCCGGTTGTTAAGCCAACCACACCTGTTCCACTGACACTTGCGCGTATCGCCGCCGCGCGATATGGATCAGGTAAAGGTGCCTTGGATCTTCTCGAAGAGAACGGAACCTTGTCGATGTTATCGACAAGTGGAGGAAATCAGGTTGGGCTTCGCCAATTGGGAGATGAGTTGATAACGGACGATCGTTTGGCGTACGGCAAGAAGATCCAACTATTCAATCAGGCGATCAAAGTCGACTCGCGTATATTGTCACTAATTCCAGACAAGAAACCTTTGCCTCCGCCGAAAACCTGGGACGGATTAATTGGCGAGTTTGGATGGGATTATGACACCCTTTAGATCCTCGAGAAAGATGGCAAGCTGACTTCGTTAATCGAATGGTACGAGTATGAACCTCTCGACCATGTCTCAGGAGACGTATATCGCTATCCAAACCGCGGATTGTATGACGGCGAAACATTCACCTTTAAACGCGATCGCGCCGGCATGGCTACTGCAGTACAAGTGGGTGCCGTTGTATTTCCTCGCCGGGCAGTCGGACCAGCGGATGGCAAAGTTTTTCGCATTCACCCGCAAATGCCGATTGACGAATTGAAGAAGGAGGCTCTAGCATCCCAACCGCCGCAGGAAACCGGACCTTTCAAAACCCCAGATCTAGTCGACCTGACCGCGCTGGACGCTTCCATCAAATTAGATATTCGGTATGCCACGCGAAACAATTTTCTGAGTACTCCCTTATACCAGCAACCGCGAGCATTTATGCAGCGGCCCGCCGCCGAGGCTGTAGTACGCGCCAGCCAAGAACTTCACAAGCAAGGCTACGGACTGTTGATCCACGATTCGTACCGGCCTTGGTATGTCACGAAGATGTTCTGGGACGGAACTCCGGAAGAGGGAAGGATATTTGTGGCAGACCCGTCCAAAGGATCACGGCATAACCGAGGATCTGCCGTGGATTTGACCATGTACGATCTGGCTTCGGGCCGTCCGGTGGAAATGGTCGGCGTGTATGACGAGATGTCGCCTCGCTCGTATCCGTTCTATCCAGGAGGAACTTCTCGCCAGCATTGGCTACGTGCTGCGCTGCGCCACGCCATGGAGGAGCAATGCTTCTCTGTTTACGAAACCGAATGGTGGCACTTCGATTACTACGACTGGCAGAGTTATCCCATCCTGAACGAGACTTTCGAACAAATCGACTTGCATTCGGGCCTACCGAAAAAGCCATGATTGTTGATTGCGCTCTTGATCATAGAGGCTGAGGCGTCACGTGTGTGACCAACCGCGTGCTCCCCAGAAATCATCTGGCCGTCTGCTCAGAGCCGAGTGCCGAAAGGAAAAGCTTTCGTAAGTACTCCATTTCCCGAGCCCCCTGCTGACTTTTGATGCTTTGGAATCGTTGAAGCGCCTTAGATGCATCCTCTTGGCGACCGCTCCGCTCATAAAGCTTGCCGAGTCGGTACCAGCCCTGCGAAAATTCGGGATCTAGACGCGTCACAAGCGTCTCTAAATCAACTATCGCCGCAGCGTTATCGTCCATAGCTTGATGCACCTTACTCTGCATCAGATAGCAGAAGGCGCAGTTCGGGATTCCGTTGCTCGCCTGGTTCAGATCGTGCAACATGACTGCGTACGCTTTGGAGTTCAGCTTTAGGAGCGAGGCCGCGTGTAAGTAGTAGAGGTACGGAGGTGCATCAGGCTGTCTAAGCACCGACTCCGTTTCCGCAGCGCACTCTTGATATTCGCCGTTCAGGTAAGAGCCTACAAGAAGCAGAAGCCGCGCCGGGCCAAGATTAGGCTCTTTGGCTAGGATCCTACGGCAGGTGGCGGTGGCTTTCAATGGATTGTCGCCTAGAACCTCCGCCAAAGCAAGCCCTAGTTCGAGATAGATCGAGTCCGGACAATGCTTAACACCGGCCCTTAAAGTTTCAAGAGCCTTAGGATATAACCCACGTCGCAGATAATGTAACCCTAGATCCAGCGCGTAGTTTTCTTGAAGCGGCGCACCGTGGAAAGCTGCCGCTAAGCTTCGTTCCGCGAGGTCGGTTTGGCCTAGCCCGTCGTAGAGCTTTCCGCGCAGATAGTCTCGGGCTAGCCGTTGTTCGTTGGATAATGAGTCCGCGCCATCCAGCGCAGTTTGCGCTTCGGAGAATTTGCGCAAGGCGAAATCTGCCAAGGCCAAATTGTAACGCGCTTCAAAGCTTAGAGGATATTCGCTCACACCGCGGGCGAAAACGGTGCGCGCCGAGTCGAAAAGCTCATACTGTGCTAACCTTGCGCCCGCTTCGAGAATCACTCCAAGCTCCAGATGCGGCGGCTCAAGCATCTGATTAAGAGCCTGCCGTACCGACTTCAACTGCCCCGCTGCGAGAGCCTGATCAAGAGCGGTCATGGACGCAGGTTCGGTCCGCGGTTGCGCAACCACCGAGTGACCCAACACAACTGCAAACATCATTGCCCGGAGTTCTCTTATCAATGCTGTTTCCCGAGCATAGATGTCCTGCCAATCTCATGTCAAATTGATCATCAGGTTGACTTCGATACTTAGTGGTATAAAGGCCGAATTATGCGCCTTGACAATTTGCTCTATCGTTATCGAAGCTTACGCCGTCCTGGTTGTCTGGGCAGTGAATACGTCATGATTTACGCAACCACGCCACTATTCGTGGCTGCGCTGTCGCAGAATTGAGCGGAAGTGCGCGCGTTCCTCGCACTCTTACTTGGTCTCAGCCGAATGACGAGCGGAGCTCAAAGCGCCTCTTCGGCCAGCGCGACTGCTCAGATGGGCCAAGGCTACGAACTGGTTCAGAACAATCAGTTCGCCGAGGCAGCGGAGCATTTTAGGGCGGCCCTCGCCCTTGATCCGGGCCTCTTGAGTGCGCGTTATCAGCTAGCTATCTGCCTTTTCGCTTTGGGCGAGACCGATGGGTCACGTAAAGAATTCGAACGACTCCGTATCGTGGCCAAGGACGATCCGAACGTTCTGTACTATCTAGCTCGCATCGATCTTTTGACCGGCGATGCCCCGAACGCGATCCGCCGGCTCGTGCCTCTTATGAAACACCCGCCGTTTGCTGATGCGCCGTTTTATCTGGGCTCGGCCTATTTGGCAAATGGTGATCTCGATAGTGCCATAAGGTGGCTCCGAAAGGCTCCAAAGTCCGATCCCCACGACTTCCGCAGTCACTATAGGCTGGCGCGCGCGCTCCAGCAGAAGGGATTCCAAAAACAGGCTGAACAGGAGTATGCTGTTTCGACTAAATTGCGTGAGCGCTATAACGAGACCGCGCGGCAATCGACCGCTTGCGTGCAAGCTTGGAGCGCTGAGTCTACCGAAGCGGCTCGCAACACTTGCAATCGCCTATTCGATCCGAATGATTCTGACAAGCTCACAACCCTCGGAATGTTGTACGGAGAAAGCGGAAGATACCAGGAGGCTATCGAGCCGCTTGCTCGCGCAGCGCTGTTGGATCCTGAGTCGTTCGAGGTGTACCACAACCTCGGCTTAACTTACTTTCGCCTTCGACGCTTCGCTGAAGCCCGTGAGCCGCTGGAGCAGGCGGTACGTCTACGGCCCAATTTTTTTGGCTCTAACGCACTGTTAGGTGCGACCCTTTATTCACTTAAAGAAGATCCCTCTGCTTATAAGAGCCTCAGTTTTGCCCATGAGCTAAAGCCAGACGACGCTGACACGACCGAATTGCTCTTCCGGGTGTCCGTAATTCTTGCTGACAAATCCGCCGCCGCCGAAGACTACAAGGCCGCTCTAAAGTTCTTGAGTACCGCCACCACTTTGCATCCAGGTTTGCCCGAAATCGAGCGCCAAATTGCAGCCATCACGAAACTGCGCGACCAGTCCCACTGACAGCTGCGTTCAGAACTCAAGCGACTTGCGACCCTTCGTTGAAACGAACAGGTTCGCTAAGTCCGAACACTTAGGTTGCTCCAAAGGTGAGCTGCGAGGTAGACTCTCTTGTTTCCGGGAAAGGAAAACTTGTGGCTCACTATCGTCTCCTGTTCGTTCCACCGGTCCATCACCTGTTAGAGCAATCGTGATGCGAGGTGAACCAAGGGCTACCGCTACAACGATCCAGCGTTCTGCTTCTTTTGCTATCGCCTCACGATCAGCACCGGGCGTGAACAGACCACCAGAAAATTCAACGCCCATTAGATTACAGCAGTGCGAATTGGCTTTGGCTAAACCGACTTTCACTTTGTTAATCGTGGAAGGATCGGTGTCTGTGAAATGCTGAGGCAGAAACTCAACGTTGTGAATCTTGAAATTGTCGGCAAGGAATTCGGGAAAATCGGCCTGGGTAAGCAAGGGATACTTGGTATCGCGGTATTCGTGCATGTGAGGCGCGTCGAAGTAACCTCGGAACGGCCAAGAATTGCAGGCTAGTCGGTCAAGTTTGCCACTGTTCGACCTTTGCGTTGCTGAACCCGGTACCGATGCAAGTAGAGCCGTCGACATTGCTTTGCCCAGGAAATCTCTTCGTTTTAAATCCATAGATTTGACTCTCAATTCAGAAGCGTTGAGATAACTCGTCGACACGGAGTGATCATCCGACCGTCAGCGCGAGTTACAGCCTGGCGACCGAGCATAGAAAGCGTTTCCTTTAAAGTCAAGTTCTTTGAGGCCGGCTCGCGATGTGTAAAGCCCCGTAATGATTTCGCGCTTTAGAAATTCGAAGAATCGAGTGCCGGGATTCTCAGCCGACTTATAGGCCCGCTCATCGCTGATCGTATTTAAGATCGAAATTTGCTTTACGGCCTCAAGGGACAGAAAGGCGTTCGAGTGATGTTCTGTGGCAGCACCATCTATCCAATTCAGTCCTTCGCGACAGATTTTGGCCGGATCCGCCGTCTCTCTCTCTTCAACTCGTGCTGAACCTTCGTAGGCGACGGCCAAGGCGCGATGGAGGGGAAGAATGCGGGATGCAGCTTCCCGTATACCGTCAGCGCTGGACACGCGCAAATCAACCCACTCGGCTACCTCCTGACTAACGCTATCTGGGCTCCTCTCAGAACCTACAGGAACATTTCCAAGCAGCAGTTCTGTCAAACGCCGGATTGTCGTGAACTCAGACGCAGAGAAGAACAGAGGCGTGAACGGTCGGGATCGAGGGAGGATGTAGTCGGTCGGACATCCCAGCGCAAGCGGACGGAATTGTTCAGCACTCATCAGTGCATGGCCGAGGTGATCGAGGGAAGGTAGATACACTCCTGGCGGAAGCTGATAGTCAGCCGGCGCAACAGCCTGCACTCTCCCAGACAATCCCAAACCGACAGCAGCTTGGCTGATCGTCACCACCCAGCTTCTTCGGGTTTGATCGCTCATTCTGCTGTCCTCCGCTTTATAGCTCGCGCTTCTTGTAAGCATCAACTATGTAATCCGAGGCCCGTACAGAGATCGCCATTATTGTTAGCGTTGGTTCGTAACACCCCTGAGTTACAAACGCCGCTCCGTCGGTTACAAATACGTTCTTCACATCGTGCACTTGGTTGAATGCGTTCAGCACACTCTTCTTGGGATCATTTCCCATGCGTGCGGTCCCGCATTCGTGAATGTTCTTGCCGAAGATGCTAAGTTCCTCGCTTGGGGGGGTCGGATTCTTTAACTGTAAGGCGTCCAGCATGTTCCCGACGTCTTTCCGCATGGCTTTCGCCATTGCTCGTTCATTCTCCCCATAGCTTGCGTGGATCCGCAAAGCCGGTATGCCCCAAACGTCCTTAACTTCAGGATCAAGCTCAACGAAATTGTCGAAACGCGGCAGGCACTCGCCTTGCGCCTCCATGGAAAAAGAGTAGGGAATTTCACGGCGCACTTTCTCTCGCCAAGCTTGCCCGAATCCGGTCAAAGAGAACGCCTGCTCATACAGTTGCTGACTTGCGGTTCCATCGAAACGATATCCCCGGAGAAAATTACCGTTCTTATGGCCATTCGTGTTTGCGTACTTCGGAATCAGGAAGCCGCACGGATTCCCTGTTGCCTCTCGGTTTCCACTCTTGAGAGATGCAAGTTCACCACCCGCGCCCTCTACCGTGAAATGATCCATCAAGTAGTGACCGAGTACGCCGCTTGAGTTCCCGATGCCATTTGGAAATCGCGGCGAGCGCGAATTCAGCAAAATTCTAGTCGATTCCAGAGTCGCAGCTGCAATGACGACCACTCTCGCGTGCGCTTCCTTATCGATTTTGCTTATTCGGCTAATGTAGTGGACACCTTTGGCGCGGCCTTCAGTGTCCGTGACAATATGACTCACGACCGCGTCGCTAAGCAACGTGAAACGCCTGGTCCTAGCGGCCGCAGGCAAAGTCACTGACGGGCTATTGAAGTACGAGGCCGTATGACAGCCGCGTTGGCATTGATCGCAGTAATGACAAGCCGGGCGGCCATTGTGAGGCACCGTAAGATTCGCCACCCGGTCGGACATAAGACGCCAACCAAACTGTTTCTCGATCACACCCTTGGCAAACACCTCGCCGCAGGAGAGATTCATTGCAGGCAGGAACTTCCCGTCCGGCATCTGCGCCAATCCCTCATGTGACCCGCTGACGCCGATGTACGTCTCCACTCTGTCGTAATAGGGTTCTAAGTCCGCATAGCTGAAGGGCCAGTCTTCCTCATACCCGTCACGTCCGGCGGCTTTGAATTCGTAGTCGCTGTAGCGGTAGCTTTCCCTTGCCCAGCAAAACGTCTTCCCGCCAACCTGACGGCCGCGGATCCACATAAAGGGTTTGTCAGCGGGAAATGTATAAGGATGTTCGCGGTCATCGACGAAAAATTGATGGCTATATTCATCGCACGCGTAACAGAGGCGTTGCACGGGCTGGGTTTCTAGCCGTTCTTTTTGATTTCCGAAGCCGCGGTATCGCACCTGATAAGGCCAGGCATGCTCGGTGAAATCCCGGATGGGGAATCGGGGCGGGCCTGCCTCGATCATCAGTACTTCCATCCCGCGTTCGGCAAGTTCCTTAGCTACCCAACCACCGCTCGCTCCCGACCCTACGACTAAAGCGTCATAGATCTTGTCGTCAATCGATTGCATCCAGCACCCCGCCCCAAAGCCATCTAGGCCACTCCATTACTCTCCCATCCTC
Source organism: Bryobacteraceae bacterium (assembly GCA_965214005.1). GTDB lineage: Bacteria > Acidobacteriota > Terriglobia > Bryobacterales > Bryobacteraceae > Bog-105. The sequence continues at coordinate 2,783,771 of CBDCAQ010000014.1, read as the reverse complement.
CGCAACTTCTTTACAGTGGCAAATTCTCTGTTGGCATCCTGTTGACGCCCTGATTTGAGGTATGCGCGTCCCAGTTGGTAGTGTATGTAAGATTTCTCAGGACTGGCCTTTGATGCTCGTTCTAAGTGCTCGATCGCATCTGATATATTTGCTGCTGCCAAGCTCGCTTTGCCGTATTCATAGTTGGCATTCGCGTCGTTTGGTTGAGCCATCAATACTCGCGCCAACTCCGCCATTCCGGCGGAAGTCTCATTTGAATGTAAGAGAACTACGGCCAGATCGTATCGATCTCGGACATTGTTGGAGTTGACATCGAGCTCAGCTCGAAATTCGGCCTTTGCTTCGTTGAGCCGATTCTGCTTTAGCAATAGTAATCCTAAGTTGTAATGTACTTCCTGTAATCGCGAGTTTATGCGTATTGCTTCCCTGAACTCTTCCTCAGCCTGAGCGACTTGCGCTACACTCTCATAAACTTGTCCCCACAACAGGTGAAGCTCCGGGGAATCTTGATGTCGATTCAGAAGATCGGTAAAAATGGCTCCGGCCGCCTCCATTTGGCCGGTTCGGGCAAACGATGTACCGAGTGCGAGCAACACCTGCATGTTGTCAGGCTCAACTTTGCGTGCTTGCACCAAAGCTCTGATCGCGCTCTCGAAGTCTCTTGCCTGAAACAGCGCCAATCCAATCTGTTTGTCAATGCCAGCAAGCCCGGGGCTCTGACGTTTTTCAAGTGTGAACTCCCGCGCGGCTCTTTCGAATTCACCGTTCTCCGCTGCTTTCAACCCAAGCTCGTAGTGACTTGCAACAACGGCGGTCCTCGCCGCCATGCAGACCATCACTCCAAGAATTACAACCTGTCGCATGCCGACTTCGGAACCACTTTATCCTACAGTTCGAGACTCCTGCTTTTCCGCTCGCGAGCCCGCCTAGTAAAGTTGATGGCATTCCTAAGTGGGATACGCGGCCCACGTACCGGCCAGAGTTCAAATAACAATTCAATCCAAATGGGGTGAAACATGCTAAGTTCTCTTGCTCGTATGTTTTCTCTTGTGACACTGGCTCTTTTAGTTGCCTTTGCCCAGGAAAGCACCGGAACCATATCCGGCAGTGTTGTGGACCCGTCCGGCGCCGTCATCCCGCAAGCGGAAATTACCGTGACTAACGTCCAGACTGGAGTCGCGCGTAAAGAAAAGTCGAACGGAAGCGGCCTTTTCGTCACAACTAACCTGTCTGTAGGAAATTACACTGTTGTGGCAGAAGCCCAAGGTTTTAAAAAGTTCGAGGCCACCCAGATCAGACTGGACGTGAACGACCGTTTGACTATCCCGGTGCGCCTTGAAATCGGCGGAGCCAGCGAAACGGTGAGTGTGAGCGAGAACGGCGCGCAGTTGCAGACACAGTCTGCCGAGCTTTCAAATCTGATTGGCGCACGACAGACCCAAGCTCTTCCGCTAAATGGACGCGTCTTTAGCCAGCTAGTGATGCTGGTGCCGGGCGTCGTTTCAGAAAACGGCAACATTGGTAATGGGGTTGGAATCGCTAGCGATACGACGGTTTCTATCAATGGCAACCAAAGTAATTCGAACTTGTGGCTTCTTGACGGCCAGAACAACATGGACGTCGGCAGTAATGCTCAGAATGTGGTTACACCGCCGCTGGATGCACTCGAAGAATTCAAAGTGCTAAGGAGTAATTACAGCCCCGAATTCGGTGGCGGCACGGGCGGCGTGATCAACGTTGTCACAAAGCAAGGTACGCAGCAATTCCATGGAACTGCTTACGAATATTTCCGCAATGACAAACTCGATGCCAATGACTTTTTCCTGAATCAGCAGGGGCAGGCGCGCAATGAGCTTCGCTTCAATAACTTCGGCTACAGCTTAGGCGGTCCTTTTTGGATTCCTGGCTTCTACAACCGAGGCAAAACTAAAGATTTCTTCTTTGCTTCATACGAGGGCCGCCGCCAGGTGCGGGGTAATACTGCGCAAGACAACGTTCCGACCGTGGCCGAACGTTCAGGCGATCTCTCTGCGTTGGGCGAATCCAACGTTCCGGCCACTCAGATTGATCCAAACTCTCTGGCCATTCTCCAACGATATCCACTCCCGAACGCAACTGGATCATACAATTTCGTGGCGAGCTTGCCCGCTGGAAGCGCCGATAACATCCAACTGTACAGGTGGGATCACAATGTTACTGAAAAGGCAATGTTGATGGTTCGCGTCATGATGGAACATCAGGCTCTTGCCAACCAGAACAACACACTTTGGGCCGATGATAACTTTCCTTCGGTTTCCAGCGATTGGAACTTTAGTGCGCTCAATAGCATGGTGAAGCTGACCAACATCATTACGCCGACATTGGTAAATGAATTCCAGTTTGGCTACACCGAGAACTTCATTCACTTTCAGACAAGCAAGACCTCTGACCCAATCCTGGCGTCACGCGCCGGATTCACGTATACCGAATTATTCCCTCAGACTAGCGGCTCATTCCCAACTGTCAATGGCGTGGACGGATTCGGCGGCCTCTCCCACCAAGCACCCTTTACCAACCGCGAAGCTGTTCTGCAATGGCAGGATTCTTTATCGTGGACAGCCGGAACCCACAACGTCAAAACGGGATTCTTCATAGGCCGTGGCCGCAAACGCGAGCCAGCCAACGGTGGGATTGATGATACGGCCGGCACTATGTCTTTCAACAGCTTCCACGACCTTTTAACGGGAAGTCTGGCGCAGTACCAGGAGGAACAGACACTCAATCCCGTTTACGATCGATGGCACGACTATGCCATTTACCTGCAAGACACGTGGAAGGCTACGTCCCACCTGACTCTCGACTACGGGCTTCGGTGGCAATACACCGGCCAATCGTTCTCAGCTCGCAACAACATTTCCAATTTTTACGCGAAGCTTTACAACAGTAGTCAATGCTCCACTGCCGCCTTTAACGCCAGCGGCTTAATTGACCCCACTCTTTGCAATACCATGAACGGCATCGTTACACCTCAAACGCCCGGTGTTCCCGGTCCGGCGCTTGTCAGTAATCATCCGAATGATTGGGAACCACGCATCGGAATCGCTTGGTCTCCAGGGATATTCCACGACAAGCTGGTACTTCGGTCGGGCGGCGGTATCTTTCATGGCCGCGACGCTATCTCGCAGACCAGCGCTTTGGGTCAACTGCCGCCATTTGATCGCACGGCCACCCTCACCGGTGTATCAATCAGCTCTCTTGCTCGTTTCAACCCGAATCTTCCCCAACCACCAAGTACACTTCAGACACTTGAGCCGAACTACGACAATCCTCTGAGCTACCAGTACAGCGCGGGCGTTCAGTACAGCCTAACTTCCGATACAGTTCTGGCCATCGGCTATGCCGGCAGCCATCAAATTCATCAGGGCCTAAATGTAGATATCAATCAGGTTCCCTATGGAGACCTGCTCGGCGTCTACCAATACGAGAACAGCGGCGGCTCCGTCGGGATTAACCCTGATACGGTGCGTCCGTATCTTGGCTTTAGCCATATCTACGTAAATTCCAGAGAAGCGGTCACTCGTTATAATTCGCTACAAACTAGCGTGGAGCGCAGGCTCGCACGAGGGCTGCAATTGCAGCTTGCCTACACGTTCAGCCATCTCATTTCTGATGGGCCGAACAACGATACCGAAGGCCACGCCAGGCCAGTCCAGGACGCTTACAACATTCCTGCGGAGAAGGCTTTCAGCACACAGGATCAACCGCAGGCACTTTCGGTCAACGCCGTGTGGGAAGTGCCGCTTTTCAATCACAGCAATAATCCTTTCTTGCGAACGGGCCTCGGTGGATGGCAACTGAATGGCATATACTCACTCCGGTCCGGACTTCCGCAGACTGTCTGCCTCGATCATGATGTAGTTGGTCTTGCCTCGGGAACTTCAATATGCGAGCGGGTGAATGTACTGCCAAACCCCAATCTCAGCCGCGAAAAACGAACTGTGACCAACTTTTTCGATGTCAACGCATTCCAGCTACAAGCACCAGGAACTTTTGGGAACTCTGGCCGTAATAATGTGCGAGGGCCTGGCATTAACAATTTCGATATTTCTTTGTTTAAGGATTTCGCCCTCCCACATATAAAGGGACTTGGAGCCACAGAATCGCCCCGACTACAATTCCGTACTGAGTTTTTCAATGCGATGAACCATACGCAGTTCGCCTCAATTGATACAAACTTCGTTCCAGCATCTGACATTCAAGGCAGTCGCTCAAGTTCATCTGCTCCTTTCGGGAGCGTGACGGGTACACGCGCTCCAAGGGAAATCCAGTTCGCGCTGAAACTGATCTTTTGATCGATTGGCCTTTTTATCGTTGTAATTAGCTACTCCCAATACGGTAGGTGGACGTTGAAGCCCCGGGACATATCCGCGCCGCCCAGCAGAAAGTCAGAGTTGGAGTAGTAGCCACTTCAGCGTTGAACGCGGTTGTCTTGTGTTTTCAACCATGAGACAGCCTTCCAGGCTGTTGGTTGCGAGTTCGATTCTCGTCTCCGGCTACAAAGATAATGGGGTACTAAGCCATTGCTAACACAGCCTGAGTTCCATACCCGTTTCAACGGCCTGAAACCGTAGCCAAAGTTCTATCGCCGAACGACAAAGATGGCTTGACACTTCAGAAATGCCGCGAATTCGCACGCATTGGTGTAAAGCAGCTCTGCTTGATCGGATCAGTAGGAGGCTTGGCAGTGGGATGCCGAACTTAAGGGTGTGAGGAACATCCAAGTATTGAGTTGCCAAACGGCCAGTCCATACAACAGGCGACTTTATGGAGTCTTTGCAGGAGCAGTTACGCGACCACAATTGAGTCCTGGTCACAGCCGGTTGAAGTAGCCGTTTTGATAAGCTGGATTTTACGCCGGCATAGCTCAGTTGGTAGAGCATCTGATTTGTAATCAGAGGGTCGGGGGTTCAAGTCCCTCTGCCGGCTCCAAAACAAATTGTGTCCGGACCAGACACATAGGCAACACTTTTGGCGGATGAATTCTGACCGCTTTATGGGAAGCAGGTCTTCACTAGAACTCATAAAATATTGATCGCCCGTGCTGCCAGGATAGCGACCGTCGTGAACGAGATTAGTGCTTGCATCATCATAAGCAGCTTCGCCCACCGAGACAATACCGGAACATCTGTGGGCGAGAAAGCGGTGCTTGTATTGAAGGCCAGAAATAAGTAGTCGACAAAGCCAGGACGCCAAGTATAATGTTCCTCCCGCACTTGGTCCGGCCGCAGAGTCATTTGAGGGAACAAAAAGGCGCCCGACTTGTGTTCGGTTCTTAGCTCCCTCTGCCTCGGACCGCCGGCATCGAGCCGCCAATACCAGGAAGCAAACACTAAGATGTTTGCTAACCATAGCGCCGCGGCAGACGTTAAGAGCTCTTTCGGCGTTTCTTTCCGTGACGGCAGGGCCTGAATCAACAGAACGAGCGAAAGAACAAGTGCAACGGTAACCGTCATGGCGAGCGCGTAACCTAATGCTTGATTAGCGCGGTGGCGTCCACTCCGCCGGGTCACAACTGTCGGAATTAGAAGTGCAATAACAACGACCAGCACAAGCCAGCTAGGACCCACAGTCAGGTCCTCGGGGAGCGCGGCATAGAGGCCGCCAGAGGCGAGAACCGCCATGATGGCCGGCCAGCGCGGTTCGGTCTGAATTGCCAACGATCTATCACCTCCGCCCGCTGACTTCTTCGCCTTCTCGGTCACGCTACCATTGTGCGCGACTTCGTTTGTTGCCCGGCAACGATAAACTCAGGTGAACCGTCCGCATGAAGATTCGACGAGCCGTCATCACGGCAGCCAGCCCCGCCCAGCGCCTGTTGCCACTGCAAACCATAACTGACCAAGATGGAAGTGAAAAGCCGGTTTTGCGCATTATCCTCGATGAAGTGCATGCCGCTGACATAGATGACATATGTGTAATTGTCTCGCCGGGCGATCAACCCGCGTATGCCGAAGCCGCCAAGGATCGAACGATCCAGTTTGTTGCGCAAGACCAGCCACTTGGTTACGCACACGCCCTTTATTGCAGTCGTGAGTTTGTCGGCGATGAACCATTTCTGCACTTAGTCGGTGATCATCTATATGTCGGCTCAAACGGAACCCGCGCCGCCTGTCATCTAGTGCAAGTGGCCGAATCGAACGCCTGTGCTGTGTCTGCTGTTCAGGCTACGCGTGAGAATTTTCTTCCCCTCTATGGCACCGTCGGTGGACACCGGCTTGCCGGCCAACCTAATCTGTACCGCATCGAAACTGTAATCGAAAAGCCAACGCCCACGGAGGCCGAGCAGCGCCTCATCATCTCAGGCTTGCGCTCGGGCTACTATCTCTGCTTTTTCGGCATGCACGTTCTCACGCCAGCAGTGATGGACATCCTGCATCGCGAATGGCAGGATCGAAAGAGTCGCATCAGTCTCTCGGGAGCGCTCGGTGAACTGGCATCGCGTGAACAGTACCTTGCGGTTGAACAGACGAGTCGTCGGTACGACGTTGGTGTGAAGTACGGCTTACTGCGCGCCCAACTCGCTCTCGCGCTCAGCGGACGAGAACGCTCAGAAGTTCTATCTGAATTGCTCGAGATTGTAGCCGCCAGCAAACCACCCGTTGCCCACCCAACACTAGCAGACACGATCAAACAATAGACGCCTCATGAGCCCCCTCATCAACGTCATCACCTCTGCTGATCCGGCAGTTCGGAACCAGTCCCTCGAAGCCTTTTGTCAGACGGCCAGCTTCGAACAATTAATCGCGGCCTGCACCGACCTCGACCATTTCCGGCGCATTAGCGTCAACCTTTACGAACGCGTTCGCGCTCACTTCTTTCTTTACGCGATCCATCGCTTTCACCTGCCGTTCCGGCCACAACTTCCGTCCGCTGGCCTGATTCCGTTCGAGGCTACCTCACACCTCTTGAAGCGGAGGTTCGAAGAAGCGATAGAAATTTTGTTGCGGGCCGCTGCGAGTGGCTCTTTCAATACTGCTCTGTGTAGCGCTCTCGCCGCCGCTTACCGAGGGCTTGCCTTCAAAACTCTCGCCGACCAGGTCCGTCAAAGCGTCCGTTCAGTCCGTGGTAATCAATGGATGTCGCGCATCGGTCACCCCGACGATTACCCGTTAGCGCTGCATCCTAGACTTCTTCAGAAGACGGCAGTTTATCCAATCCTGCGTGAAGCAACTCCAGTTCGTATGGACCTGACTCACAGTGCTTGGAGTGACATTTTCTTCCTAGGCATGGATTACCCGGAGGGTGCCCAGGTCATTAACGTATCCGTGGACCTCGCCATTCACGGCCAAGGCTCTGCGATGCCGCAACCGCCTGTTGAGGCTTATATCCGCGTCATCGAAGAACCAATTATCCGCCTCACTAGCGTGGATCTCAACTCGACGGCTGATCTCACCACCTTTGCCGAGCTATTCGACTTCGGCCGGGACTATCTCGGTCTCTTGAAAGCCGCTGTCATCGCCTCAGGCCTTGTTCCGCCGGCGATGGAAGGCGCTGTTCAACCTCTTAGTAATCTATTAACTCGCCTGGTTGGTCCAGGTCTCGGAATTGAGTTAGTAAGTCGTGTCCGAGATATCCCAAAAGGCTCGCGCCTAGCCGTATCAACAAACTTACTCGCAGGTCTAATCTCGGTCTGCATGCGAGCAACGCGTCAGATCTCAAGCCTGACCGGTCCCCTGAACGAGAGTGACCGGCGCTTAGTGCTTGCTCGTGCGGTATTGGGTGAATGGCTCGGCGGCTCTGGCGGAGGCTGGCAGGATTCTGGCGGAGTCTGGCCAGGCATCAAGTTGATCTGCGGCGCTCAGGCAACCGAACAAGATTCCGAGTGGGGCATCAGTCGTGGCCGCTTAATGCCGACGCACCAGGTATTTTCGAGCCACCAGATATCTGACCAGACTCGCCAGTGTTTGCAGGATAGCCTCGTCTTGGTGCATGGCGGTATGGCTCAGGACGTCGGCCCGATTCTCGAGATGGTCACCGAAAAATACCTGCTGCGTTCCGAAGCCGAATGGTCCTCACGCCAAGACGCCCTCAGTGTCATCGACGAGATCTTAGATGATCTTCAAAGCGGAGACATCCGCGCACTGGGCGCAGCGACTGAACGTAATTTCTTCGGCCCCATCCAGTCCATCATTCCATGGGCGACCAACTCCTATACCGAGACGCTGATCCACCGCGCCCGCTCCGAAATGCAATCCAGTTTTTGGGGGTTTTGGATGCTGGGTGGCATGGCCGGCGGCGGTATGGGTTTTATCTTCGATCCACGACACAAGCAGCATGCCCAAGCTCGCATGCAAGCTATCATGCTCGAGACCAAACGGCGCCTGGAACACGCTGTACCCTTCGCTATGGATCCCGTCGTATACGACTTCGCCATCAACGAGAACGGCACGTTCGCGGACATCTTGACCGGCGAATCAGCCCTGCTCCCCGAGCCCTATTACGCTTTTATCGTTCCTCGCCTTCTTCGGATGGAGCCCCGCGCCGTATCCGCAGACCGTCGTGCTGAACTCGAGCAACTCGGCGCCGCTTGCCGTCGCGAACCCGCATTGTCCGGCATCGTCCAAACCCTTTTCGACCGGCTGCTTCCTGGTGCTCAGAAGTCTACAGAGACAGACGCCCGACCCCTGCGCGAGTTGCTAAAGGAATATGGTTTCGACTCTGTCGCTCACGAGCAAATCCGCACCGACCTCCGCAATGGCCGAATCGGTCTCGCTCAGAATCGGCTGCACAGTACCACTCAAATTACCGACGTCTGCCTGAGCGATGTCACCGACTGCCGCTCACTGAGAGGTAATTCCGAGAACGGCGGATCCGGACTCAAGCAGCTCGGCCTCGAGGCGTTACGCCATGGTGCCGTTGCAGTAGTCTCATTGGCGGGCGGTGCTGGCACTCGCTGGACTAAAGGTGCGGGCGTCGTAAAAGCGATCAACCCGTTCGCCAAATTTGCGGGCCAGCATCGGAACTTCATCGAACTTCATCTGGCCAAAACGTGTCGTACCAGCCGCCTGACTGTAGCCGCCATTCCTCACGTCATAACGACCAGTTATTTGACCCACGACTCCATCGCCGCAGAACTTGGCAAATCCAGCAACTACGGCTACACGGGCCCGGTTCTTCTGTCTCCCGGTCGCAGCATCGGCCTTCGCCTGATCCCAACCGTTCGAGATCTTCGATTCGCTTGGGAAGAGACGACCCAACAGGAACTCGATCAACAAAAGCAGAAGGTACGCGAGAGCGGACGGGCCGCACTCATTCAATGGGCCCAGCACGCGGGAGAAGGCACTGACTACACCGACAATTTGCCGTCACAATGTCTCCACCCTACAGGACACTGGTACGAGATCTCGAATATGTTGCGTAACGGCACGCTCGCCTCGTTACTCAAGAGTCACCCCAATTTACGCTACATGATGACCCACAACATTGACACTCTCGGGGCAGATCTCGACCCGGCGATCCTCGGGGCTCACATCGCAGGTGCCGCAGCTCTTAGCTTCGAAGTCATCTCGCGTCAGGTTGAAGATCACGGCGGCGGTCTGGCCCGTGTTGACGGCCGTTTGCGCTTGGTAGAAGGGTTGGCTCTTCCATCTGAAGAGCTCGAGTCCGCACTCTCCTTTTACAACTCGAACACGACATGGATCAGCATTTCGCAACTCCTCGAAGCTTTTGGGCTGACGCAAGCCGATCTCGACGACCACGCGCGTGTGACCGAAGCGGTTCGCACTCTCGCGGCACGCATGCCCACTTACATCACCCTTAAGGACGTTAAGAAACGTTGGGGCAAGGGCCAGGAAGATATCTACCCAGTCGCACAATTCGAAAAGTTGTTCGTTGACATGTCCGCGCTATCCGATCTGCAATCACGCTTCTTGGTCGTCTCGCGCCGTCGAGGCCAGCAATTAAAAGAACCTGCTCAACTTGATGGGTGGCTTCGCGACGGCTCCGCGGCTTACGTTAATTCGCTTTGCGACTGGCCAAAAGTTAGCAACAATTAGCTACTTTAAAAGCCCCAAACTGGCTGGTTCCTTTCGTCGCCACTTTCAAGAGACTGCAACCACCGGAGGATAGGCGCTATCTTATTTATTAGAGGCTTATCTAGTCCATGAATCAATACGGTCCACAGACTTCCAGCATTGACCGTCTGACGCAAACCATTACTCTTTCGCCTGCTCGCGCCGCGGTCATCAAGCAAACTTATCTTCTATTCAGCGTTTCGGTGCTGAGCGCCATGGCTGGCGGCTACATCGGTTCGACTTCTGAGACCGTGATTCGATTGTTCTCTACGTGGATGGGCTGGATCTTCGCGCTGGTCCTCCTCAACGTGGTGCCGTACATTGCTATTGCGGCTCGGCACAATCCTGTTCTCGGTGTTAGTGCGTTGGTATTTGACGGATTCCTGTCTGGCATTGCTATCTCGCCGCTGCTGTTCATTGCAGGCCGTGTTGCTCCCAGTCTCATTGTGGTCGCACTGATGATGACCGCTTTTGTGTTTGTCGGGGTAACCGGCTACATTATGACCACTCGCCGCAGCTTCTCGGCTCCGCGAGGCCTGATGGTTGGGCTATTCTTCGCACTTATGGGGGCCATGCTTCTGAACGGGTTTCTTCACATTGGAGGCCTTGGCTTGCTGATTGCTTTTGGTGTGGGTGCGCTTGGCGTTCTCATGCTGATCTTCTCAACCAGCACCGTCCTAGGTACGCCCGACGCGGATAGTCCTATCCCAGGCGCGCTCATGCTGTTCGCCGGGGTTTTCAACATCTTCGTTGCGACCCTCAACGTCCTGCTTCGCCTTTCTGGCGGCGGTCGCCGGGCTTAGACCGTCTTCTCAATGCTGATCGCTGCCGCTTTGCTCACAGCTTCTCTCGGAACATTTCAATTGCAGAGCGGCCGAGCTATTCAAGATTGCAAAATTACGTATCGAACTTACGGGAAACTCAACGCCGCTAAATCAAACGTGGTTTTGTTTCCCACTTGGTTCAACGGAACCACTGCGGATCTTGAACGTTACGTTAGTGCTTCCGGCCTTGTTGACGACGCCAAATACTATGTCATCACGGTCGACGCCCTTGCTAATGGCGTGTCATCTTCTCCTTCGAACAGCAAATTGCAGCACGGCAAGCTGTTCCCCCAAATTACTATTCGGGACATGGTCGAATCGGAGTATAAGCTCCTCACCGGCCAACTTGGAATCCGGCACGTTTATGCCGTGATGGGAATTTCAATGGGCGGTATGCAGACATTTCAATGGATGTCTGCATATCCCGGGTTCATGGATCGTGGTGTGACGATCGTCGGTACTCCGAAGATGGGCGAAAAAGACATCGTGCTTTGGAGCACCTATCTCAACGCCCTTCATCTGGGTCGCCCAGCGACACCCACCGCTACGCCTGGAGACGCAACGAATCCGGCACCCGCAAAGAGTATGCTGAGCACTCTTTTGGCGTTAGCGCCGTCAGTCATGGAACAAGTTCTTCCCCAACAAGCTCGTCAGCAGATGGGTCAGATCTTCAACGGTGGAACGGAACCTGGTACGACACCTGTACCCAACTCCGGCGCTGGCACTCCCGCACCACCCGCTAGCCTTCCGATGAACAAGGATCCTGAGAACGTCCTGCATCAATTCGAGGCCATGATCGTTCACGACATATCACGACCATTCGGGAGTTCTCTCGACCGTGCCGCCGGTGCGATCAAGGCCAAGACCCTCGTCATCAACTCCGTCCAAGATCGATGCGTGTCCCCAGACCTCCCGCAAGAATTCGCAAACCTAATCCACGCTGAGAAGTTCATGATGACCGGAGCTTGCGGACACAACGCCTACAAGCCGGACTGCGAAGAAAGTAAGATCGTGCCTGTGATCCAGAAGTTTTTAGCGGAGTGAGTTAACAGGTGGCCGGACGAGCGAACTTTTCGATTGCTGCCGTCCCTGATTTCAGATCTTCGATGCTGTCTCAAGAGACAGTACAATCTGCCCTTCAACAGCCAATCGCACAGCTTCGATTCGTTCCCTGACCCAATGAATTGGTAAGGAGTGAGTTTCTGCCAAGTCCTCGGCAGGTATTCCGTTCAACATCTCGGAATACAGGTGGAAGGGAAGGGATTTTGTTGCCAGGAGAGCGAGAGCTTGAGCCATAACGCATAGTCAGACTAATCTGCCGTTCTTCTCCGGCCTCAAACGGCTCACACTTAGGTCAAGCGTGACGATCAGTAACTCGTACGATGTTCCGCCTATGGGGCTTTTATGAGTACTTTCATGTCTTTCACGCGTTATAACAATGAGCTGAACCTGTTTGTCAGCCTTTGCGCTATCCAGCTAGACTCAGTCAAATCTGCGGCTGATGTCAGCCCCGAATTGGTGAAGCATGTTTCGAAGTGTCCGATTTGCTTCGTCGTCGCCGTACAGCAAAAGAAGACTCTACTCGAAAGCGGTTGCCACAAATATCTCGAGCTAATCGCGCTAGAGGTTAGCCGGTGGCCTTCGCCGCCACCCGAGAGCTGAGAGTCTCGCCCCGGCAAGGGAGCAAAAGGATAGACGTAAGATACGTCAACCCTTATGATTTGACTTGTTGGTCTAGTGCGCAATAACGGCTATCGGATGCTGCGTGTGGGGTCTAGCTACATACCGGATGCTTCCCCAATCGCGACAGGTCTGATATCGTATACATTATTGTATATTTTAAGTGGCCAGCCAAATCTGGTGCACTCCGATGACCAGGCCTTTAGGTTCCATCAATATTCGCCATCGCGAGCGCAGGGAGGAACTGCTGCGTCGCGTCAGCGATCGCTTATTAGAGGCGAGGGGCGCGAAGATTTCCTTTAAGGAGATGGCTACTTCGGCCGACGTGAGCATACCCACTCTTCGGCATTATTTCGGCAGCCGCGACGTGCTTGTGCAAACTGTCTTTACCGCCATTCACGACGTGGGCAGGCCCTACCTAGCCCGGGCAGCCAACGCGGTTTTCTCTTTTCCCGCTTCGATGGAAGAGGCCGCGAGCAGCTTACTCGAGGGAGTTCGCCGGGGAGGCACGCATCGGATTCATGCGCTGGGTTTGACCGAAGGCTTTGATCATAAGACCCTGGGACCAGCCTATTTAGACTCCATCCTGGAACCCTCGCTGCAAGCTCTGGAAACGCGTTTCGCCGCCCATCAGCAACGAGGGGAAATGATTCAAACTTCACCACGCCACGCGGCAATAGCCTTCATTTCGCCGCTTCTGATTGCAGCGCTTCATCAGTACAAATTAGAAGGGCTAAAGGTTCGGCCGATGAGTCTAACCGATCTGGCCAAAGATCACGTTCAGGCCTTCATTCGCGCTTATGCCGCCCCTCCCTCTTAAGTAGTCAAAAGCAAGAAATTCCCATGAAGGCCTGCGTTTTTCATCGTTACGGCCCAGCTTCCGCTCTGTCTTTGGAAGAGCGTCCTAGTCCCCAGCTTAAGCCGGGATACGTGCTTGTGCCGGTCTTCGCGGCTGGCGTGAATCCCGCCGATTGGCGTCTTCGCAACGGACAGTTTCGCGCCGCTTTTCGTATCACCCTGCCCTTCGTTCCAGGCAGCGATATCTCAGGGGAAGTAGTTGCCATCGCTCCCGATGCCAAGAGATTTCGCGTCGGCGACCGACTCTTCACCATCTTGCCGCTGAAGGCCGGTGGAGGTTACGCCGAGTTTGCGTCCGTCGATGAGCGTAACGCGGCCTTGGTGCCAGAGGGTGTCTCGTTAGCGGATTGTGCTTCGCTCCCCCTCGCTGGGCTGACGGCATGGCAGGGCCTCACCCGGCACGGCGGCTTGCGGGCTAGACAGTCGGTGTTGGTTGTCGGCGGTTCCGGCGGCGTGGGCCACTTTGCGGTGCAGATGGCCAGCGCGTTGGGAACTCAGGTTACCGCCGTCACGAGCGCCAGAAATTTTGACTTTGTCCGCAGCCTCGGTGCAACGGACGTGATTGACCGCCACACCGCCAATATGTTTGCCGGTGGCTGCCGATTCGACATCGTCTTCGACACGGTCGCGCTCACTCCCTTTTATAAGTGGTCCGCCGTACTCAAGTCCTCAGGCATACTCGTCACTGTAAGTCCCGTAATCGGAAAGGTCCTTCCAAGGCTGGTGACTAAGCTGATAGGGATCAATCGATTGCGATCGTTCTTTGTGGAGCCCTGTGCGGAGGATCTCGCCATACTCGCGGATTTTTTCCAGGCGGGGAAAGTCGTACCCCAAATCGAGCATCGTTGGCCGCTGGCGAATGCCGCCGAAGCTCAGTCAACGAGTGAAGCGGGCCACGTGAGAGGAAAACTTCTCCTGGATATTGCTTCATGCTAATTGCCCATTCAATCTTGTGCCTTGTAGGAGTCTTGTTCATGCCGCTTTCGAACGCTCAAAATACCCCTGCTCGCTTCCACGGATCGAAGAAAGAAATCTCAGCGGTTCTGTTCTCTCGCTCCCTGATCAGATGCCAGGCGAGCGCACAGTTATTCTGGTAGCCTTTCTAAGAGGACAGCAAAAAGATCTCGACGCTTGGTCGGCTGCACTGAAGTTGTCGGAGGGGACGCGTCCTTGGCTCGAAACTCCCGTTATCAACAAACCGGGACCAATCGGGCAATTTGTTATCAATAACGGAATGCGTAGCGGCCCCCCGGACCATGCTGTTTGGAAGCATGTAGTTAGTCTGTACACCGATAAACGGGCCTTTGTCCGGAGCCTACGGATCGGAGACGAGAACCGGGTTTACATATTGGTTGTCGATTGAAAAGGCACGAGTCGCAGGCGAAGTCACAGACGAGGGCAAAACCCGTATCGTGCGCGCGCTCGAAGCGGAATAGGAGCTCAGCCCTAAACGCAATGGCTGCAAACCCTGGGGCGGGTCCGGACAAGAGATGATTTGGTCGGGGCGAGAGGATTCGAACCTCCGGCCTCCTGGTCCCGAACCAGGCGCTCTACCAGGCTGAGCCACGCCCCGATCCCTTCTATGTTAAACCATCCGGCCGTTCGTCGAACTTCTTCTCAATACGGCGGGTACAGCGGTTCGATCAGATATTGCGCTGGATTCAACTCTCGTTGCTGCAGTTGGTCCAGGCATTCGGAAACGCTCAGGCCGATGGCTTCGATCAGCCGTAAGGGCAATAACTCGGGTGTGTAGATTTGAAGGGCCACCCAGTGACCTACGAGCAGCCAACGTTCCGCTAAGGTCAGTGACTCAATAGGTCGGCCGATGAACGTCGAGAGCGCTACTGTTCGCATCGCCTAGCGCTTCTCCTGCAGATCGCTGATCACCGCGGAAATGCTGTCGCGATGGTAGAGTTCAGCCAGACGTTGTTGCTCCGGCGAAAAGGAGAGGGCGCGCCGAAGCGCAGGGTCCACAGTAAAGCTTTGAAGGTCGTCTCTGGAGGGTATCCAAAGAGAGCCATCGCTGAAAGTGGCCCTTGCTACAAATGCGACTAGAGTAGCAGATGCAGAAGGCTCACCTGAACTTTCAAACACACGCAACGGAGGAGCTCCCGCGAGATTTATCTGCTGACCTGGTGCAAGACTCGCAGCCGACGGCACGGTTCCCGCAAAGAAGAGTCCTTCCCGCGGACTGCCGACAAGATAGCCTACCTCAACGTTCTTGATAGGCTTAGCTGAACGGTTTCGGACAGTTACTCGTGAACCCCGAAGTTGGCTCCTCACATGATGAAACGTTCCGTCAAGAATCGAGACAGGGCTGCTGTCGTAATTGCGGCACATGATAGGTGACGGCTGAGTCTTGGCGTTATCGGCTGTCTCGGGTGGTAAAACTTCCATGCCGGCGAGGGCTCGTCCAGTGTCGAGCAGTCCGAAGTTTAAGGCTTCTCGAAGTCTCGGCAATTGGCCGGCAGATAGTAGACCCGCCAAGTATTTACGATCTCGCTCGGCTTCCGCTCTATAGAACTGAAGTTGCTGTTCTGTGTCCAAAGTATCCGGACCGAACGTCGAGCCGTCGCTGAATTCCGCGCAATCGAGCGAAACACTGACCGATGCACCAGTCAAATTTTCGCTGCTGATCGGTTGTACCAGAGCCGCATCGATACGGATCGGCACAGTCTCGCCAGGAGCAGTTCGCAAGCTTGGCAAGGTGATGGACGCTTTCAATGCCAGCCCCAGATTTGGGCTGTCTATGCGAAGCGTCAGCCCGGCGAGCACCTTCGTCGACGAGTTCCGGAGCAGCAGGTCCCCATGTAAGTCACTCGTCATGGACATGCCACGTACACGTCCGGATTGATTTGGACCAAAACGAGCCGAAGTAACGATGATTGGCGAGTCACGAGGAAACTCGACGGCAATCCACGGGCTTTCCGCATCGATTGCCGACAAATGTGAAACCGACATTCCGACTAACAAGCCGATCAGACAAAACGGGCCTTTATTGACCATAGACAGTAGTAATCACAATCTGCCCAGTGGAAGGGTCGGTATAACGAGCTTCGATAACCGCTCGGCCGCGAAGGGAGATAACAGCATCGGGAGGGTGCATCATCATTAACGTGCCGCGTTGCGATCGAGCGGCTAACGATCCCGGCGTTGTCTGCAGAATGCTCCCCACAAAACGGGGAGACTCCAAACCAACAATGCGGCGAATAGACTTACTGAGATGTTCGCTTTGCTCTCGAGGAACATTGAAGAGCCAACCGGCAACGAACATCAGCAACAGCACGCAGCCAAGGATAGGCACGCGCCAGGAGTAATGGTGAACGCGCCGACGTTGGGGAATACATCGTGCAGCATCGATGCCGACTGTTATGTTACCCAGAAGTTTTCGTTCCAGTTCGTCCCAGTCTGTGATAGCTTCGAAGCCGGTCAGCGTCTCGGCCTTTGACGCCTGGCGCAGATGCCGCTGGCTAGTCTGGACCGCTGATAAGACAACACGGCATTCCGGGCATTCAGCAAGGTGGCGGGCTGTCCGCCATCCTGCAATTACGGACACGTCCTTTGAGGCATAAAGGGCAAGCAAGGCCGACGTCGGATGCGGTCGATGAGTCCTAAGCGAACTCTTCACAGTTAGTGCCTGTCCCCAACGTATGCTGTGAACTTCAGACGCGCCCGAGCCAGCTGAGAATGAACCGTGCTAACCGAACAGTTCAAATTTCTTGCGATGCGGGCGGCTGAAAAAGATTCTACATCGCGTAAGAGCATTATCAGTCGTTCAGTCTCGGTCAATTCGGCCAAGCCGCCATCGAGCCCAAGCCGGCGCTCTAAGCGAAGGTGGGATTCAGATGACGATCCCCGGTCGAATAAGACCGACAGCGAAGAGGCTGATGACGGAGCGACGGATTCCTGTGAACCTTCGCTGAGATGCTTGGCGATTTGCCGGACAGCCGCTTCGGTCAGCCGGGAGCCGACCGCGCTTTCCTGACCCAAAGAGGATGGTTCCGCCGAGGATGGCGAAGCTTGCAGCACTTCGATAAAGGTCTCCTGCGTAAGCTGCTGAGCGGTATCTACATCGCCCAACACGCGATAGATCAGCAGGAATATACGACGAAGATGGCTGCGGAGCGACGACGGCCCGGGTGAGGATGAGATGTACTCAGGCATTGCTCACAGCATTAGGCGAGACACTAGCGTCCTTCTTTAATGCACGAACCCAAGTCTTTTCAGATCGGGTTCCGGCAACGGTTCGTTAAATTGCGTCTGCGCGAAAGTCTCCTTTACGTGACCGTCAACGAGTGCGACTCCATAGGGCGGATCGGTAAATTTAAACGCTCCACGAAGCGTCGCCGTGTCCAGACTTGACCCGGCTTTAAGACCGGTGTCGTGAAGGAAAGATTGCGCGAATTGGGGGTCGTGGGTAGGAATCGCCACAACCTTAGTATCCCCCCAGTTCAGCCTAGACATGAACCGCGCAGCGGCGTCGCAATGCATGCACTCTGGGTCATAAAAGTACAGGAAGACTTTGCCGGAAGCCAGGTAGCCGGGCTTCCCGTCCACACTGACG
Source organism: Bryobacteraceae bacterium (assembly GCA_965214005.1). GTDB lineage: Bacteria > Acidobacteriota > Terriglobia > Bryobacterales > Bryobacteraceae > Bog-105. The sequence goes on along the minus strand of CBDCAQ010000014.1, from coordinate 2,765,793 downwards.
GAAGGCACTTGCACCTTCTCGCGTTCGTTCGCATTGACGCCAAAACTAACAAGCGCAAACAGAGCGAGCCCTGCGAACGCCGCCATCGGAATCTTGAACGTGGTGACACGTGGTGACCAGGCTAACGCAGCTAAGCCAAGCAGCAGCATAAGCCCATCTTCGACAAAAAACATCGGATTCACTGCCCGCTTGATCCATGGAAAGCAACCGCATTCCTTCCCGACCAGCGACGTATAGTAGAACCCGATCCACAGCATGAAGAAGACGAGCATCGCTGACCCGAGCAGTCCGCCCCACTTCCGAAACCTCGGCGTGAAGAGGAGAAATGCAGCAAACAATTCGAGCGTGCCCAGGGTGGTTGCACCGAGTACACCGAAGCCAGGGTGCACCTTTGCCTGTTCCAGGAGCTCTCCCGCTTTGAACGGACTAATCACCTTCCATCCACCTGAAACCAAAAATATGACGCCGAGCAGGAAAGCCGAGATCAGAGCCGTTTTGCGTTTCCACGATGCTACTTGGGTCATATAAGTTAATTTTAAGCTGAACTCATGGCGGAACGTTGTTGCGAATCAAGCGCGTGCAGTGCAAACTTTGATGATGATGAAACGGTTGTCAGGTGCGCTTGCGGCAGCAATGCTATCCAGTGCCGCGCTGCAAGGTGCAAATGTGTCGGACGCGAAGGTGAAAGCAATCACAAAAAGTGCGATCCTGATCGACACTCACAACGATATTCCGAGCTTCACTGTCGACGGAACAGATATTGGGAACTCGCCAACGAATCACACCGACCTACCAAGGTTGCGCCAAGGCGGTGTCGGAGCAGTCTTCTTCTCCGTTTACGTTGCCTCAACTTACGTTAATGACAATCATTCTGCCAATCGTGCATTGCAGATGATCGATACGGTGTATCACGATGTGCTCGACCGGTATCCGAAGGATTTCCAACTGGCGTTAACAGTTAACGACATTGTCAAAGCGCATAAGCAGGGAAAAATTGCCGCTCTGATGGGCCTCGAAGGTGGACATTCAATTGAGGACAGCCCGAGATTGCTCCGCGACTACTACAGGCTTGGCGTGCGCTATATGACTTTGACGCACACCAATACGAATCACTGGGCAGATTCTTCAGGCGATGTTGACGATCCTAAAGTAGAGAAGCACGGCGGTCTCACGCCTTTCGGTAAAGATGTTATCCGCGAGATGAACAAGATTGGCATGATGGTCGATATTTCGCACGTTGCCGACAAGACCTTTTACGACGCTTTAGCGACGAGTGATGCCCCAATTATCGCGTCGCATTCCGCCTGTCGTGCGCTGACGAATGTTCCGCGCAACATGACGGACGAGATGATCGTGGCGCTGGCCAAGAAGGGCGGCGTGATCCAGATTAATATCAACTGCGGTTTTATCTCTCAGAGAAGTGCTGACGCCGAAAAAAGATCACCAGCGAACGGCATGTTCAGGGAAGCAGTTGAAAAGTACCAAGGGGATCCGGCGCGGCTGAAGGAAGAGCTGAAGTCCATTGCTGAGCAGGCCAAGAAGTTTGAACTGCGAGCGACCTTAAGTGACGTAATCGCACATATTGATCACGTCAAGAAGATAGCTGGAATTGACGCCATCGGCATTGGGACCGATTTTGACGGTGTCTTTTGCGTGCCTCAAGGACTCGATGACGTCTCGAAATTCCCCAATCTAACCCGGGCTCTGCTCGACGCAGGCTATTCATCCGGCGACATCAAGAAAATTTACGGCGGGAACACACTACGCTTAATGAGACAGGTCGAAAAGGTCGCTAAGCAAAAGCAATCTCACTCCTAATTAAACTAAAGAAAGTTCAGGGCCCGCTTTTTCAGCAGGCCCGTGATTATTTAGATCTGCCTGCCAGCGTGCTTCCCTGCCTCGACATCAGAGGCTGCGCTCGATTCGAAGTCTTTCGCCCAGGTGTCGGCTTCCTTCTGAGCCTCGTCCCGAGTTACACCATAGCGTTCCTGAATCTTGCCTACAAGCTCATCTTTCTTTCCAGTCATGGTTGTCCAGTCGTTGTCGGTGAACTTTCCCCATTTCTGCTTGGCAGCACCCATCATCTGTTTCCACTTGCCTTCGAAGATGTCCGAATTCATCGAATCTTCCTTTCACCGATGTACCTAGCAATCTCCGCACCACAGCCCTAGGTTGCCGATTTTCTATAGCTTGTGGTGATTGCCACGAATTTTTTGCACAGAAAGTTTTCCAGCATCGGAGATTTTACCGGCCTCGCAATTCCGTTCACCTCTTTGGCATACTCAGGAGGACGATGTGCCCCGACCCGCTGGTCCTCGAAACACATTTAAACGGTGTGTCTCTTCGTGCGCGTGGGAAAGTACGCGATATGTACGACGTCGATGAGTCCACGTTATTGCTAGTGGCGACTGATCGCATCTCTGCATTTGATTGCATCTTGGGCAGCGGCATACCTTGCAAAGGTCGCGTCCTGACACAAACGTCTTTATTCTGGTTTGAATTCTTGAGATCTGTAATTTCATCGCATCTGATCACAGCCGACATCGCCCAATATCCCGAGCCGCTCAGGAACCAAAAGGATGTACTCGCTGGCCGGTCAATGTTGGTCCAAAAAGCAACCATGATCAATGTCGAGTGCGTCGCGCGTGGTTATCTGTCTGGCTCTGGGTGGAAGGAGTATCAGACTAGTGGGACCGTTTGTGGTATCCCGTTGCCCTCAGGCTTGCGCGAAAGCGATCAACTACCAGGGCCGCTGTTTACACCCGCGACAAAGGCCCATAGCGGTCACGACGAGAATGTCTCCTTCGAATTTCTCGTCAGCCAGATCGGTGCACAGGTAGCCGAACGCTTACGGAGTTTGACGTTAGAGATCTATAGTAAGGCTGCGGCGTACGTTCAAGAACGAGGGTTAATTTTGGCCGACACGAAGTTTGAATTCGGATTTGTCGGCGGCCACCTTGTGTTGGCAGATGAAGCACTAACACCGGACTCTTCCCGCTATTGGCTTGCGGAGGAGTACCATCCCGGCGGCCCTCAACCATCATTCGACAAGCAGTTCGTGCGTGATTATTTGGAGAGCATCCACTGGGACAAACGACCACCCGCACCTGCGCTGCCTGACTCAGTTGTTGAGAAGACCAGTGAAAAATATCAAGAGGCATACTTGCGACTGACCGGACGGCGGCTGGTGGCATGAACTGGTTTGATCTTGTTTTGATCTTGGTAATCATCAGCTCCACCATTGCAGGGCTTCGCACGGGGTTCGCCCGCGTGGTGGTTGGGCTGGTCGCGGTAGTGGGTGGCTTCCTTGCCGCGGTTTGGATGTATCGCTTAGCCGCGTTTCAGATCACGCGATGGGTTAGCTCGGTCGCTGCGGCCAACATCCTGGGCTTCCTCGCGATCTTCGCCGGCGTGCTGGTAATGGGATCGTTGGTGGCCGCAATTTTATCGAAAGTGTTCGCCTGGGTGGGCCTCGGTTGGTTTAATCATTTACTGGGCGGCTTGATTGGTGCCTTGCGAGGAGCGCTTCTTGTGTCTGCTCTGGTCGCTGCAATTGTTGCCTTCATTCCCTCCCCTCCGCCCGAGTTTCTGAACGAATCGCGCGTGCTACCTTATGCCACTCGCGTAGCAACCATGTTGGCTGACCTGGCGCCGCGCGAGATGAAAGACGCATTCACGCAACAGATGGACACCATACGAGAATTTTGGAACGATCAACAACGCCAGCTTCAGCGAGGTGCGCATCCGAACAACGAACCCCAGAAGTCAAAAGTAGATCCAAAGGAACAAGCACTTGCTGCTGATTTTTGATTTAGACGGAACCCTGATCGATTCCAGCAGAGATTTGGCGATATCTGTAAACGCGACCCGAGCCCACCTGAACCTCCCGCCTCTAGACCATCCAGTCATTCAAAGCTATGTGGGAAACGGTGCAGCGGTCTTAGTTCGAAGAGCGATGGAGGCTGATGCCTCAGACGAGACAGTCGCACACGCGCTCAAGTTTTTCCTCAGTTACTACCGCGAACACTCGCTCGAAAACACTCGCTTGTATCCGGGTATCGCCGATGCTCTTGAACAGCTTGCTGCCTCGGATCACCGCATGGCAGTGTTGACCAATAAGCCGACCCGAATCAGCGGCGACATCCTGAACGCCCTGCAAGTCGGCCAACATTTCTTTCGAATCATTGGCGGCGACAGCCTTCAGGCTAAGAAACCCGATCCTACCGGTATCCATTTGCTGATCGAAGAAGCGAGTACAACATCAGATCGGACGTGGATGATCGGCGACAGCGAGGTCGACATACAAACCGCGCGCAATGCCGATGTCCGGGCGTGCGGCGTCATGTGGGGTTTCAAGCCTGAACTCTTTGCGCAGCACCCACCCGATCTAGTGGTCGCAAAAGCAGATGAACTGGTCAGACTTCCAGAATAACGGGCATGATCAGCGGGCGGCGCTGAGTCTTCTTCGTGAGATAGCGCTTCAAATCAGTCCGGATCTTCTCCTGCATCACGCCCCAGTCGCCACGTTCTTCTGCAGTCGAGGATTCCAGGGTCTTAGCCACGACACCACGCGCTTCAAGCAAAAGGCCGGCACCATCGCTGCCGATAAAGCCACGACTGACAATCTCCGGCAGCCCTTCGCTCTTCCCGGTGTTCTTGTTAATAGCGATGATGGGCAGCACGAAACCGTCCTCCGATAAGTGCCGACGATCACGAATGATGATGTCTTCCACCACGTCATCAAGCGAGCCGGAGTCGATGCAAACTCTTCCGACGGTGACGCGATCGCCGCGACGCGCCCCCAACTTGTCGATCTCGACCGTCTCACCCGTTTCAATGACGAAGCTTTCTTCGAGTCCCACCGAACGGAGATGCTGGGCCAGTTTCGCGTGACGAGCCAGTTGGCGATACTCACCGTGAACTGGCAAGAAGTAGCGGGGCCTCACTAAGTTAAGAACTAACTTCAGCTCTTCCTCACTCGCGTGGCCGGATACGTGTATCGGAGGATTCGTACTGCCATAAACCACCTCAGCGCCTCGGCGTGCAATGTGGTTCATCATGCGATATATATTTTTCTCGTTTCCGGGAATGATGCGGGAACTGAGAACGACTGTGTCACCCGACTCGAGATGCAGGTTCTTGTGATTGTCTACCGCCATGCGAGACAGCGCCGACATCGGCTCGCCCTGAGTACCCGAAACGATAACGGCCAGCTTGTCTCGGGGCGTCTGCATGATGTCCTGCGGACGGAGCAAGATTGAGTCCGGAATACTCAGCAGCCCGAGATTGTGCGCGATCTCCGTCACGTTCAGCATGCTTCGGCCCAGAAGCGCTACTTTGCGGCCGTACTCCGAAGCAAGGTCCAGAATCTGCTGCAAGCGATGAATGGAACTGCTGAAACAAGAGAGGATCAGCCGGTTCTCGCTGCGGACAAACAAATCTTCAAGCCGCGGACGTACCGCACGTTCGCTTTCTGTGTATCCAGGTCGATCAACGTTCGTCGAATCAGACATCAGCAGCAGCACACCGCGTTTGCCGTACTCGGCCAGAGTGTGTAGATCGAACAGCTCGTTATCGGTCGGTGTTGGATCAACCTTAAAGTCGCCGGTGTGAATGACTACGCCCAGCGGAGTCGTAATCGCTAAAGCAACCGCACTAACGATTGAATGCGTTACTCGGATGAACTCAATTTGAAACGGGCCCAGCGTGATCCGGCCGCCCGCTTTCACAACGTTCAGACGCGCTTTGTCTAGAAGTTCATGTTCTTCGAGACGGCGTTCAACGAGCGCCAGTGTGAACTCGGTACCGTATACCGGAACGTTCAACTGCCCCAACAGGAACGGAACACCACCGATGTGGTCTTCGTGGCCATGCGTGAGCACAAGGCCACGGACCATCTCAGAATGCTGTTCGAGATAACTAAAATCGGGAGTTACAATATCAACCCCGAGCAGCTCGGAGTCCGGGAACATCATTCCCGCGTCAATAACAATGATGTCGTTGCCGTATCGCAACGCCATTGAGTTCATACCGAACTCGCCGAGGCCGCCCAGGGGCACAACCTGCAACTTCTGATCAGCCATAGATGGTAACGAAGATTGGAACGAAAAAGGTGCGAAAGAAAATAAACAAGAAAACCAAGGGTATCACGCTCGGAAGACTTCTAGGCGTTACCATCGTGTGTAGATGACTGGTCGCGTTTTGGTGCCTTATCGAGAGCCTACTCGGGTAACAGTCTACGTGAGGGCGGCTGAAATGGCGGGCCTTACTGCTGATGCGCGGTTGACAGACCGTCCGTTGTCAATGGACGGTTACGGCGGACTCATGCTCATGGGCGGCATTGACGTCAACGCAAATCTTTACCATCAAACGCCCCATCCGTGCAACGATTCGCCCGATGACCAGCGTGACCAAATTGAGTTGGACTTGATTGATCAGGCCATAGCGCACGACATTCCCATTCTCGCCATTTGCCGCGGTATGCAACTGCTGAATGTGTGTCACGGAGGAACATTAGTCCAACACTTGGATTCGACTGCCCGGCACGTGCGGCGTACGCCTGACAATCCGGGATTGTCGGTGCACGACGTGTCCATAGAAGAAGGATCGTTACTGGCGAGCGTAGCTGGAACTAATCGTTGGCGCGTGAACTCACGACACCATCAAGCCGTGGATCATGTTGGCGAGGGACTCTTTGTCTCTGCCCGAGATGTAGAGGATGGCACAATTGAGGGCCTTGAACGACCAGACCGGAGTTTTGTTTTGGCAGTTCAATGGCACCCTGAAGATCAGCTCCGGGAACATCCCGACCAGTTACGGCTGTTTCAGGCTTTCGCTGCTGCGGTGCTCGAGAAGGCTTCGGCGAAACCAGTGTCTTCTCCTGTAGCCGTTTCTACTTTGTCGTGATAAGTTTTTTGGGTGAGCACCGCAGTCCCCGTCCCAAGCCACGCAACAGGTCAATGGATTGACAGTAAAGTCGCCTCCAGACTAGACAGATTGCCTTGGAGTGGATGGCACTGGCTGGTCATTGTCGCCCTCGGGATCACCTGGCTGTTAGATGGACTTGAAGTTACGCTGGCAGGTGCTCTGGCCGGCGTTCTTCAGAGCCCGCGAACCCTGGGCCTTAGTGATGCGGAAATAGGACTGAGCGGTACCTTCTATCTAATTGGCGCAGTCACGGGCGCGGTTGTTTTCGGCTACCTCACTGACCGCCTAGGTCGCAAAAAGCTCTTCACTGTGACGCTGCTACTTTACTTGACAGCGACTGCTCTTACTGCGTTTTCCTGGAACTTCTGGAGTTATGTATTCTTTCGCGCGATGACCGGCGCAGGCATCGGCGGTGAATACTCTGCCATCAACTCAGCTGTTGATGAACTCATCCCAGCACGCGTTCGCGGCTATGCCGATCTACTTATTAATTCAACCTACTGGATCGGTGCAGCGATCGGCGCGGTCGCGTCCATTGCGCTTCTCGGCGCTAAATCGATACCTGAGTCAATGGGTTGGCGCTATGTGTTCTTCCTGGGCGCCGGGTTAGGCCTGATCATTCTGTTCCTTCGACAATTCCTGCCGGAAAGCCCGCGTTGGCTGGTTGTACACGGCCGCAATGATGAAGCAGAAAAGATCGTTACTGACATTGAAAACAAGGTGACCCATCACCATCCCGAACAGCTGCCTGCTGCGGAGGGAACCATTCGGATTCAGCAGCGAACACATACGCCGTGGTCCGAAATCTGGCAGACGATGCTGATCGAGCATCGAACGCGATCCATCTTGGGTCTGGTGCTGATGAGCACTCAAGCCTTCTTCTACAACGCCATCTTCTTTACCTACGCATTGGTCCTGGTGACCTTCTTCGGTGTGCCGCCGACACAGGTGGGCTGGTACTTGCTCCCGTTTGCCTTAGGTAATTTCGTGGGACCTTTAACCATCGGTCGTTTGTTCGACAGCATTGGCCGGAAGCCGATGATCACTGCCACCTACGCCCTGTCTGGCATTCTGCTGGCCGTCTCCGGCTGGATGTTTCAGCAGGGCTGGCTCACCGCGCAAACCCAGGCCATTTGCTGGACTGTGATTTTCTTTGTGGCATCCTCAGCAGCGAGCGCCGCTTACCTGACCGTTAGCGAGATCTTCCCGCTCGAAATTCGAGGGATGGCAATCGCAGTCTTTTACGCGCTGGGCACTTTCTCAGGCGGTGTCGGAGCTCCGTTACTCTTCAGTCGGCTGATCGCGACGCATTCAAGGACGATGTTGTTTTACGGATACCTCGGTGGCGCAGCGCTAATGATTTTCGCGGCTATTGTGGAATCGCTCATCGGCGTCAAAGCGGAACGCATGTCGCTCGAACACATCACTGCACCCTTATCGAGCCGAGACAGCCAGGTTCGAGCCCGCCACAGCGACTCCCACTAGCGAATCAGCGCAGCCGTAGTACAGCAGCCACTTGCCCTGAAAGTAAACAAGGCCTTCGACAAACGTCGTCCCGGCCGCATATTGCCCTGAGCGTTCGAACGGCAACTCGGGCTTGAAGAACGGCTGATCCAGGCGGCCAAGTATCTGAGACGGATCAGTCGCCGAGAACAGAGCCTGACCAGCCGAATAAGTATCGGCGGCCAAAGCTGGAGCGCCTCTAGTCTTCGCATTCTTGCCGTTGTAGATGACGACGATGCCGGCATCCGTACTGACCGGCGGCGGACCCGTTTCCGGAAACGAACTGTCAAAGAGCCTGTCGCGCTTCGACAGAACCGGCATCGGCGTCCCCGACTGATCTTCGACCGGTTGCCAATCGAGTAAGTTAGTCGACGTCGCTAACCTGATGTCGCCTTCCCCCCAGAACATCCAGTAAGTGCCGTTGATCTTAGCTGCCTTCAGGCGACCATCGACCACCTTGGTCACGATACCGGCTGACTTGTACTTCAAGTCGCGGTACTTTCCGTTGTAAGCTTTGGCGAGCATCGGCCCATGTTTCGTCCAGTGATGCAGATCCGGAGAAGTCGCAATACCCACGTCGTAGGTCTTCTGATTCCATTGCGTGTAAGTCAGAACGTAAGTGCCGTCCTCAGACTCGACTAACCGTGGATCTTCGCAACCTCCCGGCCACTCGCGCGACTTCTCGCCATCGTTTGCAGGAAAGAACACCGGCTCTGGATCTCGTTGGAAGTGAATGCCGTCATCGCTAACAGCCAGTCCCAGCCGCGACGTATGACCGCCAATCATCATCGCCCCACTGTCGTCTTCCGCCCGGTAGAGAACATACACACGCCCATTCCGGACAACTGCAGCCGGGTTGAAGGTATGCAGCGCTTCCCAGTGGACCGGCTTCCCACTTACCGGATCTGTGAACGTAGCTTGCTTATCAGGCGTAATGACCGGCTTGGCGTCAGAGGGCCGTTGGAAGGGACCAATAACCCAGTTCGATGCCAGTAACAGAGCACTTACAAACACTAAACTCATGCTGATTTGCCTTCGGTAACGGTTACAACTTGATTAGCCTTCACGGCGCTCAGCTTATCAACTTGTCCGCTCGGCCAACGAACTTCGATGTCAGCCGTCACAGCTTTGCCTAAGCCGAAGTGGACCCGCAGGTCACTCTGAGAAATATAGCTGCCGCCGCTCCGAACCTCGTCTGATTGTTCATGCTCGCCCTGTGGCTTACAGATGACACGAGCGCCGATGCCCGACCGGTTCGACTTAGTCCCAACCGTTCTCACCTTCAGCCAATTGTTCTTCAGCGTGCTGTCACACCGGAGAAGCTGCGGCACATCGTTAACACAATTCACGACTACATCCAGATCCCCATCGTTATCGAAGTCTCCGATAGCGCAGCCGCGTGCCGGAGCCGGTTCCAGAATGCCCGGACCCGCATCTTGCGACACGTCCTCAAACTTCCCGTTCCCTAAGTTACGATAGAGCACCTTGCGCTCGCGATAGCCGGACTCAAGCGCGGTTTCGCTCACCTCCGGATAGACATGCCCGTTACACGTTAAGATGTCAGGCCACCCATCGTTGTTGAAGTCGAGGAAACTCGCGCCCCATCCTAGAAATCGAGTGTTGCGGCCCAGCCCAGCTTGAAAGGTCATGTCTTCGAAAGTGCCCTTGCCCTGATTGCGATAAAGCGTCGACGTGTCGCCGGCGAAGTTCGTCTTGAAGATGGCGAGTTTGCCGTCCCCGTACACATCGGCCGCCGAGACCCCCATGCCCGCCTGCGTCTTGCCGTCAGGTCCAAACGCAACGCCCGCCTCAACGCCTATATCAGCAAAGGTGCCGTCATGATTGTTTTGCCAGAGCGCGGAAGGGCTGGAGTCATCGGCAACATAAATGTCCGGCCACCCGTCATTGTCGAAATCGCCGACTAGCACGCCTAAGCCGTAGGTTCCCTGCTTGCGTAAAATGCCGGCCTTCTCCGACACGTCAGTGAAAGTGCCGTTGCCGTTGTTGTGGAACAGGATGTCTTTCCCTCCTTGAAGCCCAGGGGGACCACAGGCGACAGTAAGTCCCTTATAGAGGCACGGACCGCTTTCGGGCAGGGGCGCGGTCTTCGGATCGAAGTCGATGTAGTTCGCAACGTACAAATCCAAGTGACCATCGCGATCGTAATCCACAAAAGCACAACCTGTGTTCCATCGAGTCAGTCCCGTGGTCGTGCGCGTCGTCACACCGGCTTTGGCCGCAACGTCACTAAAAGTTCCGTCGCCGTTGTTACGCCATAGCGCGCAGTCGCCCCAGTAAGTGACAAAAAGATCTTCGTGGCCGTCGTTGTTGTAGTCGCCCGCACACACTCCCTGTCCCCAACCAAGCCGAGCCACGCCCGCCTTCACAGTTACATCTGTAAACGTGCCATCCCGATTGTTCTTGTACAAGCGGCTGACCGGTTCCTGGCCTTTTGGATAAGTCGTTTCAAACCGAGTCCCATTAACGAAGAAGATGTCGAGCCATCCATCGTTGTCGTAATCGATAAAGGCAACTCCACAGCCAGTCGTTTCGAGCAGAAACTTGTTCTTACGTTCAGCGCCGAAAATCGTCTTCGCCGTTAGTCCCGCTTGCTTCGCGACGTTGACAAACTGAACACCCAAAGGCAGCGCCGAAGCTAATTGATTGAATGAAAAAACGGGCAGGGTGGCACAGAGCGACTTAACAAATGACCGACGGGAGAACATTCAGAGCGGCGGGGTCCTACGACTTGAGTGTAACGTCTAGACGCAAAAAGGGAGCGGTTGCCCGCTCCCTTTCAAACTGCATTTGGATAATAAGTGACGTCTTTAGAAATCGAGACGCAAAGCGAATTGAAGCCGACGCATCTGGTAACCGTATGCAAGCGAGGTGATTGAGCTGGCGTTCGGACCATTGATGTTAACGGTGTTGGAGTTACCTTGGGGAAGACCCAGGTTCGCGTGATTGAAAAGATTGTAGGCTTCTCCGCGGAGTTCAGTCTTAAACCTCTCCGTAATGTGGAAGCTCTTAGCAACCGAAAGATCCTGATTAATGAAAATCGGTCCGCGAAGAGTGTTGTAACCGTAGTTGCCGAAAGTATTGTCCGCCGGCAGCAAGAAGGCACTACTTAAACCGCCATTCGGATCAACATTCAGCCAATGATCACGATTTTGATTGGAAGCATAGGGACTGCCAGTCCCTTTATTGGGACGGCTACCCGGACCCTGATTGGGCCGGGCTGCGTTAGCTATACTGGCAAGCGCGCCACTCGCACCGGTGTTAATTGTTGGTGAAAATGGTTCGCCGCTGTAGAAGGTAGTGACACCGCTCGCGTTCCATCCGCCTGCAACATAATCGAGGAATCGATTTAGATTGGCCCCATACTTTCGGCCTCGGCCAAAGGGGATGTCATAGTTCTGAGCGATGGTTAGAGTGTGGTCGCTGATGAAGTTTTCGCGACCTCGCCCGAGTGGCCGATTGTACAAGAACGTGTAATCATCCGCTGCGTCACTAACCGCATCCTGCCACGTGTAGCTTAACTGAACCGCATAGCCATTGACGTAAGCCCGCTTAAGCTGAACTTGGAGTGAATTGTAAGTGTCTGTGGCACACATACAGTAAAGATCAATGCCCTGCGTCCAATGCAACGGCTGTCCATTGACGCCCAGCTTGTTGTAGAAAGGGCGCAGCAAATTCGTATCGCTCACGCCGGGTACGAACGCTGGTTGGTTGACGTTATTGTTGAATCCGTCACCGGAGCCCCTACCGACATGACGCCCAACATTTCCGACATAACCGACGGACAACGAAGTCCCGTTCGAAATTTGACGTTCGACTGTTAAGTTATACGCTTCTACTCTAGGCAGTCGCATATCGAGTGGCCGAGCCTTGGCATTGATTCCGTCCGGCAACGTGTATTGTCCAGTCGTAGGATTAACAGAAATCGGTACGTAGGCTGGCGGCCCGACTGAAAGGTTAAATACGCTTCCGGCTGAGGTAGCCGAGTTTAGTTGCTGGTTAGCCAGGACCGGAGGATTCTGAGTGACATTGTGCCCAAACGTTGCGCCGAAGGTACCAAGCTCGTAAGCCCAGCCATACCCCGCGCGGATGACTGTCTTGGGATTAAGCTGATAAGCCACACCAAGGCGAGGCGCCAAATTCAAGTAGTTTGACTGCTGATACCCGTGTTCGCCCTGACTGGCGCCGACTCCAAACACGTCAACCTGACCAGTTCGAAGATCCAATTCAGCGCCATTTCCAGCACCATTTACTCCTTCCGGGAATACCAACTCCCATCGGAGACCATAGTTGACGGTCAATTTGGGAGTGATTCGCCAGGAGTCCTGCCCGTAGAAAAACCAGCGTTTCTGGTTTTCTTGTGCATCGGTGCTGGTGCTTACATATCGCTGGAACTGCGTAACGTTACCCAGGAGGAACGTGGCGAAGGTGAGGCCGCCAGTTGGGGCGCTACCGCCCGGTTCGAGGATACCCGTATTGTTCGGACTAAAGGTCAATTCACCAGCCCGATGTGAGTCGCTGGGAACACGAAGATTCTGCGCGTATCGAATATCCGCGCCGAATTTGAACGTGTGATTGCCGGCAACCTTGGTCAGGTTGTCAGTCACCTGGTATTGTGATTCGAGTTCGGTCAGCGGACAGTTACACTGATTAGCGCCCAGAGCGTAGCCCAAAGACGTGATTGTGTTTCCGCTATTTTGGAAGTTAAAGTAGGGTAGCCCGGAGGTGAACGTCTTGTCCAGATTCAAGCCCGGGATACCAGCATCCGCCGCAGGACTCGTCCCGTAGCCGTTCGGAGTAGTCTGGACGTGATAGCGCACATAACCAAAGCGAAGATCATCGATTAGTGTTGGGCTGAAAGTGTGGGTGTAGCCCATTGCAACACTCTGGTTATACACTCGCGAATTTCCAGCGAAATTTACCGCATTAAAGGCCGGCCCACCGGCTAACGAACCAAAAGCACCGACCGCACCCCGTTGGAACTGTTGGTAGCTATATCGGCCATACAGCGAGTTCTTCTCGTCTCCAAAGTAATCGATACGAGTGTCCCACTTGTTTGCATCGAAAGAACCACCACCACTGGCGGCGTAATTTGGTGTATTTAGAGGGTCATTGGAAGCTAAATTGGGCAGCGGAAAGTAATTGAGGACGGCCAAGGCCTGTGGGCTTTGCTGAGCCACCGGAATTGTATTGTTGGTGTATGCAATTCTTCCAGAACCGTCGGGATTGCCCGTATTTGGGTTGTAGATCGTTGTCGGATACTCGCTAAAGTTACCGCTCCTGGCTAGTTTAGTTGGAACAAAGGTAGAGGTCGAACCTGCAAATCGCTGCCGTACCAACTCGGTATCGCCGAAAAAGAACAACTTATCCTTGATGATCTTTCCACCGATTGAACCGCCGAACTGGTTCCAGCGAAGAATCGGAGCGCCGTTCGGCTCGGAGAAAGGATCGCGCCCGAAATCTTGAAACCCAGCTGAATTGTTACGGAAGTACTCGAAAGCCGATCCGTGGAACGAGTTCGTGCCCGACTTAGTCGAGCTGTTCTGAATGCCAGCGCCCGCATAACCAAACTCTGCATCGTAATCCTGCGCGGCGATCTTATTCTCACTCAGCGAGTCCAGGTTCGGATTAATAACAACAATGCCCAGGATCGGATCCTGGTTCTCAGTTCCATCTAATTGGAAGCCCGTACCGCTAAAATGCTGTCCGTTGACCGAGGCTTGAACACTACCCTGCGGATTTTCGCTCGAAGCGTGCGCAAAACCGATGCGCTGGACACCAGGAGTTAACAGCTCATAAGCCTGAGCATTACGGCCCAAGCTAGGGAGAGCAATCAACTGTTGGCTCGTGAACGTCGTTTGCACGTCCGCGCGGTCTGACTGAAGCGTGGGAGCCGCTGCAGTAACTTCAACCGTCTCGCCTACATTACCCACTGTCAACGCGGCGTCAACCTTGGCGGCCTGATCGACCAGCACGTTGATATCTTTAAAATCTTGTTTAGAAAAGCCAGCAACTTCGATTGTTACCGAGTAAGCACCCGGGATGAGCTGGCCCTTTGAGTAGTTGCCCGATTCGTTAGTTTGAACTTCGAATTGGGTTCCTTTGGATTGATCTGTGATGGTGACCTTGGCGTTCGGTACTGCTGCGCCGCTTGGGTCACTGACGGTGCCGATGATGCTGCCGAAAACCTGCTGTGCGAACGAAGCGCTTGGCAGAACCCATGCCAACAGTGCAATCGCTACGGTGGCTCGGACTAATCGGCTCTTAAAATTGCCCATTATTCTTCTCCTTGGAAGATTCGGGTACGATTTCGAATTTCAGAATCCGCAGACCGCCCATGCGGCCCTACGATATCAAAACGAAATACCCCCAACCGGCTTCGATTATGCGATTCCGCCATGGGGTTGGCAAGAAATTTTTTATGACTTATTTACAATTTGGCGGTAACCCTTTGCTCCACTATGAGTTAGCCCCTCCACAAATTGGTGGGTCAACCCCAGGTTGGAGAGTGCTTTCCACCCAATTCCAATTTGCATAACGACCTTTAAATATTAGTAATTTGAATAAGATGCAAGCAATCTGCGAGCGAACTTACACTTACTTCTGGCCCTGTTCGAGCATAGTCCCTAGCTCTGCCTCACGATCTTTCTTCAACTTGGCCCCAATCGCAAACATCTTTTCGCTTTCAGCCTTCTCGCCCTTCACTCGCAGGATTAGCCCCAACGTATTGTACGGGCCGGGCGTAGTCGGATCCAGCCGAATGGCTTCTCGCAACTCCGGTATGGCGGCCTCCGTCTGACCGTCCTGCTTCAGTGCCGTTCCTAACATATAGTGTGCTTCCGCGTACTCGGGCCTTAGCTTAATCGCGCTGCGCATCTGCTCAATCGCATTTGCAAAATCACCCAGCTGCCAATACGTGATCCCCAATGTGTACCGAGCCTCCGGAAGAGTTGGATCGAGACGAATGGCTTCCTGCAATTCAGCTTTGGCCGGTTCCAACTCGTCCTTCTGTTTCAGCGCAATGCCTAAATCATAGTGGGCCGCCACCGATTTGGGGTCTTTGGCAAGCGCCTCTCGGAAAACCGCCACAGCGTAATCGAACTCACCCTTCTTCAGATGCGCATAGCCCAAGTTGACGCGAACAGGCGTATTTGCGGAATCGTGAGCCAGGATCGCCTCAAATTCCCGCATTGCCTGGTCGGGCTGACGCGTCTCGACCAGCATGTATGCATGATCATTGCGATATGATGTCGTTCTTGGGATCTATGTCTAGAGCATGCGTGTATGCTTTCAATGCAGCCGCGAGATCGCCCTTGCGCTGCTGAGCATGCCCCAGGGCATCCCAAGCTTTGGCCTGGTTCGCATTTAGGCCAGTGGCGGTGGTCAGTTCCGAAGCAGCTTCGTCATATTGAGCGTTTTCAAGGTACGCGTTGCCGAGTTGAAAATGGTAGTCGAAATTGTCGGGTTCAAGCTGTACCGCCCGCTGCAGTTCGCGGATGCCACGATCGCGGTCTCCTCTGACCAGACACAGGGCACCCATGTGATAACGAACCAGAGAGTAGCCCGGATTGAGCGCAATGGCCCTGTCGAAACGCGCAATTGCCTCGTCATTACGGCCCAGGACGGCAAGCAGAAAGCCGACCCGGTCCTGCAGCTCAGCCGACGGTTTTTCCAGTTTTTCCTCGTTCAGAACGGCCGCAAGCGCCGCTTGAGGATTGTTCTCTCGAGTAGCCTGATCGGCGCGAGCCTTATAGGCCGCAGCTGTTTGGGCCTGAACGACACACTGCAGCAGGCAAGCGACAAGAAAAAGATGCACAGCTTGCATTCGATAGCCAGTATACGGGCAAAACTCCCCGCAACTGTGAAACCTACTTCTTTGTCGCGAGAGCAAGTACCGCGTACGATGTCGCCGCGTCAGTCATGAAGCGGCCTATGTCGCTCGTCGGATCGCGCTTCTTATTGAGTGAATCAGCGTGCCACGAACCGTCAGCCTGACTCTGGTTATGTTCAAGCCAGGCCCGCCCCTTGTTCAAGGAGATTTGCTGGAGTTTGCTATGCGATTGCTCAAGTGCCAAGGTGACCAGCCCTGTCGCATATCCGTCACTGCCCGTTTCTTCCGGCGTATGGTCCGAACGTGTCCACGTTCCCAAGCTGGACAGGTTCCAACCACCATCCGGCCTCTGCAGACTTACCACCTGGTCAATCAGTCGGCGCTTCTCCTGCGACGTGAGCAGCCCCGGCAACTTATCAGCAGCCCAAAGTAGGACTACCTTATTGAGAACCGGCTGCGAGGAATACTCGCGTTTCAAATAAGTCCGAAGTAACTGCAGGCTTGCTTTGACGCCGGGCTCGTTCCGATAGTGATTGGGCGCCCAAGCTGCCGCAAGTGCCATGAACGCTGCGCCTTGATATTGCGATTCGGTGCCTTCCCACGGGGATAAGTGGAAGACTTGCCAATCCCAAGCACCGGCCCGCTCGCCGGACTTGATCTGCAGTTCCCAAGCCTGATTAAAAGCAGTTCGGGCCAGAGCATCCAGGTGTTTCTTTCCCGCTGAATTACTGGACATAATCAAGGCATTCACAACCGCCTCGGTCGAGCGAGACTCCTTCGCCTTCCCGGCACCGTATTTCGCGTCCGAATAGTAAGGTTCCATCTCCTTCCACTGCGACACGCGTTTTTGCAGGTGCTGGATCATCGCGCGTTCCGGGTCGGGCAGATTCTGCTCATGCAGAAGCGCGCTTAACTTCGGCCGGGCAAGCGCATACGGAATCATCGTGTGACAGGAGACGCACACCGTTTCGTGGTCCCGCTGAGAGGCAGGCCAGGTTTCCCACCAGCTCGCTCGATGATCCAGATAGTTTGCAGCCTTCTCAGCGCTCCACTGAGTCCCACCGGTTCCATCATTTACAAGCGCATTTCCGGTCGCCGCATAGACACTCGGGGAGCTCAAAACACCGACCGCCACAACAGACAGAAACCAAATAATGAGCCTCATTCGGATGCGTTAGCGTAGCATGTTTCTCGAAGGATTCTTATGCCCACAACTCAAGAGCAGCAGACGCAGAATCCAATCGAAGGCCTGTTGGCGGCCTACCTCACCAATCAGAAGATCAACCGGTATTTGATCACAAATTTGCCCGAAGCAGCGTGGCGGGCAACTCCCCCCGGCGGGAAAGGCCGTGATAGCGCTTCAATTGTCGCTCATATCCACAACGTGCGCTTGATGTGGCTTAAAAGTGCCGCAAAAACGGCTGAGTTGCCGGCAAAACTACACGGGGAGACCGTCAGTAAAGAGGACGCACTTCGCGCTCTCGACGAAAGCTGGCAAGCAGTAGATAGCCTCTTGCGTGTTTCCCTCACCGGCGACGGCCGCATCAAGGGTTTCAAACCCGATGTCTATGGCTTTCTCGGATACATGCTTACCCACGAGGCGCATCATCGTGGGCAGATCTCGATGCTGGCCCGGCAAGTGGGCCATCCCCTATCGAAGAGTGCAATGTTCGGAATGTGGGAATGGGGCAGTCGATCGAATGAATAGGTGACGTGATAAGCATAAACGTCAACTCCAAGTTGTTTCAACCACCGCCTGAACGGCCGTAGCACTGGGCCTGGGTTCATTTCTTAGGTTGACTCTGTCCAGAATGCATCCTATTCTCGATAGAGATGCACTCATTTCGGCGTTTATTGGCCTCCGTTGCTCTGCTTACAGTCAGCGCTGGCGCTCGATTGGGTGCTCAAGGCACGGCCGGCTCCATCACCGGCACGGTTATAGACGCCTCTGGTGCCGCTGTGGAAGGTGCGTCAATCCAAATCCAGAACATCGAAACCGGACTATTACGCTCGGTAGTTGCCGACAGTGCTGGCCGCTATCTCATCCCAGCGCTGGCTGTCGGCGCGTATGAAATAGCCGCAACGCGCTCTGGCTTTGAAACTACCCGCAAAACGGGTATCCATCTGGTAGTCGGGCAACAAGCCGAAGTCAACATGACGCTGGCCGTCGGCGAATATAAGCAAGCCATCACGGTAGAAGATCGGCCGCCAATCGTAAATCTCTCGACGGAGCAGGTTTCGGGCCTCGTCGGCGAGCGCCAAGTCAAAGAACTTCCCCTGAACGGTCGCAGTTACGATGGCCTGCTAAGCCTGAATCCAGGTACTGTCAACTATTCTTCGCAAAGATCCGGCGGCGTAGGCACGTCAAATTCTGCTATCGGAAACATGTTCTCCGTCTCCGGCCGCCGACCCCAGGAAAGCCTGTTCCTGTTGAACGGAATCGAGTATACCAGCGCATCCACCATCAATCTGACACCCGGCGGCGCCAGCGGCCAACTGCTCGGAGTCGAAGCTGTACGTGAGTTCAACGTCCTCACAGATGTCTACGGAGCCGAATACGGCAAGCGTCCCGGAGCCCAGGTCAACATCGTGACCACGTCAGGCACCAACCAAATCCACGGCAGTGCCTACGAATTTCTGCGGAACAGCGATTTAGATGCCCGAAATTTTTATGACCAGGGCGGAGTGCCCGGCTTCAAGCGCAATGTTTTCGGCGGAGCCCTGGGCGGCCCTATCGCTCACGACAAGACCTTCTTATTCGGTAACTACGAGGGCTATCGTCAAAGCCTCGGACTTAGCGATGTGACACTCGTGCCGGACACAAATGCCCGACTAGGCCTTTTGCCAAATGCAGCCGGCAAACTGGTCCATGTTGGCGTGAATCCGTCAGTCCTTCCGCTCTTCTCGCTGTGGCCCGTGGCCAACGGCCCTGAGGTCGGCGGCGACATCGCGAAGGCCTATAGTAACCCGGTTCAGCACGTACGCGAAGACTTCGGCACAGCACGACTCGACCATGTCTTTTCCCCTACCGACACCCTGTCCAGCGTCTACACAATAGATGACAGTGCCGACACGACGCCCTCAGCCAATCCGTTGAACGGCATCGGCGAAACTCTTCGTGAACAGGTGGTCAGCCTGTCTGAGACTCACGTATTCTCGCAGCACGCAACGAACACCGGCCGCATAGGCTTTTCTCGCGGGAAATTCTTGTTCGACAGCTACCTTATCGGCCAAGATGGCCAAGCCAATACGACAAAGGGATGGATCACGGGCGCTCCAATTGGCGCGGTCGTCATCGGCGGAGGCACTGCCTCCAACTCGGCAACGCAGGTCACGCAAGCCGGCGCAAATGTCGCTAGCAACACGCAAGCAGCCCGAAACCTGTTTACGTACGACGACCAACTTGACATCAACGTGGGTCGGCACCATGTCCAGGCCGGCGGATGGCTCCAACGAATTCAGGCGAACGACGCCTTCGCGCAAGCTCAATACGGTCAAGCCTCGTTCGGCAGCCTCACCGGCTTCTTGCAAGGAACAGTATCAACGTTCACCGCCGTGCCAAACGCGACACCCCTGGGATGGCGGTCCTGGGAGGGTGCATGGTTTGTGCAAGACACCATTCGTGTGCGCCCCGGCCTCGAAGTGAAGCTCGGACTTCGCGCCGAATCGACCAACGGCTGGAATGAGGTGCATGGCCGTGGATCGAATTACCTATTTGGACCGGGCGGCGTGATCGAAACCCAGCCGCGTGTGGCGGGATCTGTATTCACCGACAATCGAGCGAAGTTTCTCCCTCAGCCCCGCCTTAGCCTCGCGTGGGATCCCTTCGGGCATGGCTCAACAGTGATTCGAGCCAGCTTCGGCATCTTCAACGCCCTGCTCGACAATCTGAGTTATCGCCTCGATCAGAACGCTCCCTACAACACGACGATTTCCTTGAAGAACGTCCCAGTCTCGAGTCTGCAATTGACCCCGGGTCAGGCCCTTCCTTCAGGCGGACTCATTTCCCCTGGAGGTGTCCAGCCCGATGCCTACACGCCCACCATCCTTAGCTGGACCGTCAAGATTGAACAGAAGCTGACTAACAATACTGCCCTAGGGCTTGGTTATGTCGGATCCCACGGCTATCACGAGATTCTGTCCGTCGATGCGAATGAGCCGGCAGGCACCATCTGCCCTCGATCACCCTGCCCTTCGAGCCTTGCAGCCGGAACTCTTTATTACCCGCGCAATGCTCTCCTGGCGAATCCGCAGCTGGCAAACACAACCAGTTGGTTCACAGAAGGGATCAGTTCCTACAACGCCCTGCAGATTGACGTGAATCACCGCTTGTCTACCGGCCTCCAAATCCGAGGCGTCTATACGTTCTCGAAAAGCCTTGACGACGGCGGAACTTTGAATACGAGCGTGGGAACAAACACACCGGCGTTTACGATGTACCCCGGTAATCCCAAGCTCGATTGGGGCCGCTCGCCGTTCGACGTCACCCACCTCGGCGTCATCAACGGCACCTATGAATTTCCGTTTGGACCAGGACACGCTTGGGCCAACCAAGTACATGGGTGGCAGTCAAAGCTTATCTCTGGATGGCAACTCGGCGGCGTCATTACACTCCAGTCCGGGTTCCCATTCACGCCGCAACTCGGCTTCAATCCGACGAACAACGGCGACACGCGCAACCCAATCCGCCCCTCGTGGAACCCCGTTTTCTCGGGCAGCGTTATTCGCGGAGGTCCGATTCAATACTTCGACCCGAACGCCTTCATCGCGCCCGCAAATGGAACTTATGGCAACGTCGGTCGCGACGTCCTGATCGGCCCCGGTCTAGCCACAGTAGACTCATCACTATTGAAAAACACCACCATCAACGAACGATTCACGCTACAGTTCCGAGCCGAGGCCTTCAACCTTCTCAACCATACGAACTTCAGCACTCCCAATGCAGTCGTCTTCACCTCCGCCATCACCGGCCCCGTCTCCACCGCAGGCCTCATCAACGCTACTTCCACGACCTCGCGCCAAATACAATTCGGCCTCAAACTGCTTTTCTGAGTCCTATGTAGGCCTTTTCACCGTCCCCAAAATCCCAGTCACAGCCATCTTGTCTATTTTTTTCATCAACTTACCGGAAATCGCTTGTTTGGCCGTTGTATACTCCTCTTCGAAAGCCGTCCGGGTGCGACTCCCGTGCGGCTCTTTGCATTTATAAACCAAACTTAGGGAGTTACTCATGTCCTCACCCGCCCAGATCGCCGCCAACCAAAGGAATGCGCTTCTCTCCACAGGGCCCAAGACCGAGGAAGGCAAATTGGCTTCGTCTCGTAATAGCCTCCGTACCGGCCTGACCGGCTCGTTCGTTGTTCTCGAGTCCGAGTTTGCCGCCGACTTTGCCGACCTGCAAGACTCCCTCACCGCCGAGCATCAGCCGTCCACTCCAACCGAATTGCTCCTCGTCCAACATCTGGCCGAGCACTCCTGGCTCACCGACCGCGCTCTCCGTCTGCAAACTTCTTGCTTCGACGCCGAAGGCTTTCCCGATGACAAGCGCCTGGCACTCTATCTGCGCTATCAAACCACCCATGAGCGCGCGTTTCACAAGTGCTTGAACGACCTGCTCCGCCTCCGAGCCGAACGTCGCCGCTCCGAAGTTGGGTTCGAATCGCAAAAAGCCAAAGCCGCCGCTGAAACCCGCAAAGACGAGCTCCATCAAGCCCGCATTCGTAACCTCACAGCCCGTTCTGAGAACCTCGAATGCGACACCGACATCCGCAACTCCGTCGAAGCGCCTCTACCCGGCCACGCAAAGTTCTCTTTCAGCTTTCTCAAACAAGTAATCAGCCAAGCCCTCGTCGAAACTGCCCGCGAGTGCGAAGCTCATCCCGAACTCACCGACATCTTCTACGAGAAATCGCCCCAAAAGGCAGCGTAATTTTCTAAGTGAGCGACCGACGAACCTCTTACGGTACCCCAGAGCCTCCGCCCGTCTGGAATCGAAACGCGGCGAATGCCATTCCAAATTGCGATCGAGCATTGGCGTTGTCAATCGAAGCCTGAGTCTGCTGCAGTTGTGCCTGACTTAACTCAACAATGGAACTGAGCCCCAACTGATAACGAGTCTGCGCCAGACTAAGCGCCACATCAGCTTGCTTCATCAACTCCGCCGTAACTGTCACCCGCAGCCGAGCCGCGTTCGCATTCAACCAAGCCGCTCTAACATCCCGAGCCACCTGATTCCGCAGATCACGCGTCCGCTCTGCATCCGCCAATGCCTGAAGAGCCGCTTCTGAAGCCTGAGCGCTATAACGAAAGCCGTTAAAGATAGGTAGCGTGATATTCAGCCCGACGGCGCCGTACCAGTTTTGGGCGAAGAACTGGCTCGACCCGTAAGGCGTAACTCCAACAACTCCTAACGCGTCGACACTTGGCAGCTTTTGCTGCCGCTGCGCGATGCTGAACTTCTGCGAAGCTTGTTCATTGAAGCGGGAAGCTTGCAGTTCGGGCCTGCTGCGAAGAGCCGCGTCGACCGATGCTTCTGCAGTCGCAGGCAGGGTCGGCAGGTCACCCACGTCTTCAACAAGCTCGTAATTCACTGGATGGTCCGATCCGAGCACAGCCGCTAACGATGCCTTGGCAGAATCGAGGTTGCTCTGCGCGTCTAACTGCATCAGCTTTGCTTGTGACAAGCTGACCTGCGCAAAGCCCAGGTCTAGCTGAGATTTCAAACCCGATGCAGTGAGCGCCTGCACTTGCTCAACAAGAGTCTGTCGTTGCTCGATAGTCTGCTGAGTCACCCGAAGCGTAGCCTGGGCTTCGATGACATCGAAGAACACTTGATCTGTCGCGAGAATGATGTCGTCCCGTGTAGCTTCCGCATCAGCCTGCCTCGCCTTTTCTCGAAGTTTTGCCGATGCAATCAGGTTGCGCGTGCGACCGAAGTCCGTAATCAATTGGGTAAATTGGACACCTGCGCCCGCATGTTGCAACAGGCGCGAGGACGTCAGCGATCCCGCAGAAAGCCGACTCCCCTGCTCCGCTTCAACCCCCGAGACTTCTCCGTTCAAAGTTGGAAGTTCATTCGAACGTGTTTCCCGCACGACTTGCCCTTGCACTTCGGCGAGCAATCGGCTCACCTTCACCCGCGGATTGTTCGCCAAAGCGATACGCTCGGCATCCTGCCGCGTCAAGAATTGCGGCTTATCAACTTGGCCCTGAACCGACAGCTGCGCAGCAATAATGCACATGCAACCTAGAAATAGGCGGCTCATGCTTGAACCTCGCCTAATTCGGGACGCACGTCCGGCTCACCACGGTGAATCAACAGGTACGCTGTGGGCACCAGGAACACCGTGATTATGCCCGAAACTGACAAGCCGCCCAGTATCGCTCGCGCCAGAGGAGCATACTGTTCGCTCCCAGGTTCAAGTGCCAGCGCCATTGGAATTAAGCCCAGCACCGTGGCAAGTGTCGTCATCAAGATAGGACGCAATCGTACTTTGCAAGCTTCGGCCAACGCTCGTCTCAGCGGGAAGCCATCCTTCCGCAACGTACCCACAAATTCAACAATCAAGATGCTGTCCGAAACAGCAATGCCGGTCATCATAACGATGCCCATCAGGGACATCACATTCAGCGTCGTGCCTGTAAGGAGCAGGAAAATCAGCACACCTGACAAGCCCGGAGGTATCGCAAGCAAGATTACAAACGGATCAGAGAACGACGCAAACTGGGCCATCAGAATCAGGTAAACCAGTACGACCGCCAGTACTAGCCCAATGCCGAAACTGCTGAACGATTCCTCCATGTCTCGAACCGACCCGCGTACCGCAACCGTGACACCAGGCGGTTTCTCGGCCTTGCCAAGAACGTCTTTGACCTCAGAATCAACTCTGCTCAGGTCTTCCGATTTCGGCATCACATAAACGTCGAACTGTCGTCGAAGCTGGTAGTGATCGACCTCCGTCGGCGTGTCGATTTCTTTCAGGTCAGCAACAGATTCCAGCGGTGTCGTTTCAGCATTGGTCGGCGAGCGCAGTGGTATCTGTTTGAAGTCGGTCATTGTTTGAATCTGCGTTTCCGGATATTGCACAGTCAGCATGTAGCTGTTGCCGGTCTTTGGATCTACCCAAAAACTAGGAGCAATCATCGCGTCTGAAGTCAGCGCCGTAATCACGTTGTCAACCACCGCTTCTGGCGTAATGCCAAGCAGCCCGGCCCGCTCGCGATTGATGTTCAGCTCGATCCCAGGGTAGTCAAGATCTTGCGGAATCAAGACGTCGTTTACTGATGAGAGACCATGCAGCCGCGAGGCAATCGTCTGAGCATAACGATAAGCTTGCTTCAGGTTGTTTGCACTCACTTGTATGTCGATTGGCGCGGGCTTACCCTGATTAACCACCGAATCAACTAAGCCTCCAGCTTGAAAGTAAGTCGACACGTCCGGGAAGTCGCTTGCCAGCTTCTGACGCACGCGCGCCATGTATTCATAGCTGCCAACCGTATGCTCTTCCTTCAGACTGACCTGAATAAAGGCCGTGTGCATTCCGGAGTTCGATGTGTAAATGGCCGACAGATCGGGCGTGATCCCGATATTCGACACAATCATGTTCAAGTCATCGGCCGAGACCACTCCCCGGATTTCTTTCTCCATGCGCGCTACGTACTGGTCCGTCACTTCAATTCGAGTCCCCGCGGGAACCTTCACATTCACCACAAACTGACCAGGATCAGTCCGCGGAAAGAAGGCCTTGCCCAACAATGGATACAGCGCCAAACTGAAGACCACAAAAGCGCTGAAGATGAGAACCACAATCACAGGGCGATTGAGACACCGCACGATTGCACTGTCGTACTTAGCCTGAACCTTCTGAAATAAGTTATTGAATCCGCCTACAATCCGGGCAAACAGGCCTGGCCTTTTGGCAGGAGCGGCTGAAGAATCGGGATGATGATCATGGCCGTGGAGCCGAATGAACTTCGAGCAAAATAACGGCACGACAGTCATGGCGACTAAGTAAGACGCGAACAGCGCGAGCACGACGGCCAAGGCCAATGCTGTAAAGAGATACTTACTAACTCCATAGAGCAAAACTACCGGAAAGAAAACAATGCACGTGCTCACCGTTGCAGCCAGCACTGCTAATTGAACTTCTCGACCGCCGCGCTCCGATGCTTCTACTGGTTTCTCACCCATCTCCATGTGACGAAAAATGTTTTCGAGCACCACAACCGAGTTATCGATCAAACGCGATAACGCCAAAGCAAGGCCGCCCAAAACCATCGTGTTGATCGAACTGCCGCCTAGATTTAAGCCAAGAAATGTAGCCAGGCAAGAGATCGGTATTGACAGCAGCACCGCCACGGTGGCACGCACATGACCAAGAAAAAGAAGAATCATTAACGCGGTTAGACACAAGCCGATCGTGCCTTCGTTAATCACGTTCTTAACAGCAACCTTTACGAAGACCGACTGATCGAAGACAACGTCAGTCTTCAGGACTGCGGGGATATCCAGCAGATGCTCAACCGCCGCCTTGACACCGTTAACGATTGTGATCGTGTTTGAGTTGCCGCCCTGCTTCAGGACAGGAATGTAAACCGAGTGCTGTCCATCCACGCGTACAACATTGGTTTGCAGTTGACCACCGTCAACAGCATTGCCGATGTCGCCGACCGTGACATTCGCATTGCCGACCGTCTTGAGCGGAAGATCGTTGATCTCGCTGACCGCTGGGATTTGGCTGTTCGAATAAATGTTGTAGTCTTTCGTCCCGATCCGCACATCGCCGGCCGGGAGAATCAAATTCGACTGATCCAGCGAATGGACCACATCCATCACACTCATCTGGTGCGCTTCCAGCTTCACCGGATCTACGTAGACCATAATTTGCCGGTAGCGACCGCCGTAGGGCTGCGGCACCGAAGCGCCAGGAACATTCGCCACCTGGTTCCTCACGTTGAACTGAGCAAGATCCTTCAACTGCGTCTCGTTCAACCCCTGACCCTTCAGAGTGATCAGGCAAACGGGCAAGTTAGCTGCGTCAAACTTCAGGACAACTGGCGGCAATGTGCCGGGCGGAAGTCGGCGCAGGTTCGCCATCGCGAGATTTGAGATGTTACTAACTGCCGCATTCGCATCAACACCCGGTTGAAAGAAAATCTTGATGAGACTCACGCCGGGAAGCGACCGGGACTCAATGTGATCAATTCCCGCGCCCAGCGTAAAGAAGCGTTCGTAGCTATTAGTGATGTTCGATTCAATCTGCTGTGGCGGCATCCCGGAATAAAACGTCGCCACCACTACGACTGGAATGTTGACTTCTGGAAATAAGTCAACCGGCATGCGAACGACAGTAGTAACTCCAACGACAACAATAATCAGGCACGCCATCAGAATGAAGAACGGGTATTTAATGGCAAACGTAGACATTACTCATTGCCTCCCTTAGCGCTGTTGTACTGGCTCACTATCTGCGGCCGGACTGTCTGTCCCGTTTCGAAGTTAGTTTGTCCGGAAACAATGACAGATTCTTTCTCCTGCAAAGAGCCGCTAATCACTTCGGTCCTGGCGTTGTCTTGTGCATCCCGGCCCTCAATGCCTATGCGGATCTTTTGTTTCTCAACCTGGCTTGAAGCGTTCACAACCAGGACATATGAGGTATCCCCGTCCTTTACAACAGCATCCGAAGGAACGCTGAGAACGTCTTTATGCTGTTGCAGGACAATTCTGGTTTCTGCGAACATGCCGGGACTGAGCGTCAGCTTGGGATTCGGTATATCAACTTCCGCCAACATCGTGCGCGTCGATGAGTCCAGAGCGCGAGTAAAGCGCGCAATCTTTGTTTGAAGTGTTTGGCCGATCGCTTGAACTCTGACCATAACTTCACCGCCGTCTTTGATAAATTGAACGTCGGTTTCGGGTATTGGCATCCGGAGCCGCAGTAGATCGCTTTGCGCGATACGCACCACCGGCATGGCTTGCGTGTTCGATGAAGTACCCGCTTGTATTAGCGATCCTGTGTCGGCGTATCTCTTGGTTACAACGCCGTTGAAAGGAGAAGTGACGACCGAGTAATCCGACATCGTCTGCACACGCAGTTGATCGGCCTGCGAAACCCCTAGCTGCTGCTTCGTCGCGTCAAGAGTCGCTCTCGCAGCGCTGATCTGCGCCTCAGCATCTTGATCTCGAGCTCGCGCATCGTCCAACTCCTGTTGAGCAACTAGACCCGGACGCTGCTTTGCCGCCTCAACCAGGCGCGTGTAGCCCGCATGCACGGCGGTGTAGTTCGACTGTGCCCGGACAACGTCCTCTTGGCTCCGATTGATTTCAGATTGCGAATGCCGGACCTGCGCTTGTGCCCCGACGACTTGCGCGTTAAGCTCCGGTACTTCCAACGTCGCTATGACTTGTCCGACTCGAACGCGATCACCTATGTCTACATTGATGCGCCGAATATAGCCGGACACTTTGGCATGGAGATCGACTTCCTGGTACGGCAGAAATTCGCCAGCCACGCTGAAGTAGCTCGTAACGGCCCCGCGCGTTACGAAGGCTACCGAAGCTGCCGACGTGGACGGGGGGCTTTGGGCATCGCTAGACGCCTGCGAACGGCTATTGCAAGATGAACAACTAACGGCTACTACCGCCAGACCGAAAAACCCAGCGGGAACGCACACAGATTTCCTGCGCATGTGAACACACCCATTTCAGAAGTTGGAAACGAAAAGAGAAATATGAGAACTACGACTGGAAGGGTGGAGGACGGAAGAATAGACAGCTCAGCAGTGCTGAAGTCTCAATATGCCACAGGGGAGTGCTGTGTTGCCATAAAGGACGACGGAGCAAGGCCAGGAGATTAGACAGTGCTCGCCAACTGAAGAGCAAGAACAGTCCAACTAGACTTTGGATCAAAACAGCGGACGTCTGGGAGGGAGAAACTCCGCGATCGAAGCTGACGGCCGCGCTTACGGTAACACCTGTTCGACCAGTCCAGAACTTCGCGGCAGGCGCCTTTGTTCCACCGTCCGCCTGATAGAGCGACCTTTTATATTGCAGTCCCCAGTTAACGACAGCCAAGGAAAGGCAGAGCATTAACAAGACCGAAAAGTAACTGGTACGGGTTCGGGTCATCGTCGGTGCAGGAAGCAACGGCTAACTTCAGGTTAGCATTCACCCGCTAACATCACCGCTTCAGAACAAAATCTGCAATTTTACCCAACGCGACGGGCGAAATCGTTTCTTCAATCTCAGCGTACTCACTCAGTGATCCCGTTGTGGCAGTTTGAAAAAGGTGATTCAAGCCAGGAAGCTCGACAACCTCGAAGTGAGTATTGCCAGCCGCCTTCAAAGCTTCGCGAATCGGTGGAAGATTCTGTTCCGGAATTACTTGGCGGTCTTTCTCCCCATTGATGGCCAATACCGGGCAAGTCACCTTTCCTAGGGCCAGTGCAGGATCGTAGGTCATGAAATATCGAAACCAGGGCGAGCGCAGTTGCTGCATCTGACCCGCCATTTGCATTTCAGCTGCTTTGTCCGGAGAGAGTTCCTGCAGTCTTTTCAGAACCACCGAGTCGTCCGTCTCGCGTTGAGAAAGAGCCAAGACTTCTCGCTCTTCGTTCGCGGCCTTCTCCGCCTCGGCATGACTCTTTCCGCTAGATTCTAAAATCGCGGCAACTTGGGCGGGCAGAAGTTGGTCGCCCCGCACCCCCGTGCCGGCCATCATTACGATGTAGGCGACATCGGGATTACGTGCCGCGATCATTGGGGCGATCATCCCTCCTTCGCTATGGCCGATCAGGCCCAACTTTCGCGGGTTCACTTCGGGGCGAGTCTTCAGGTACGCGAGGCCCGCTTCTGCGTCCGTAGCAAAATCGGCAGATGTAGCCTTCGCAAAATCGCCCATTGATTGACCGACTCCTCGGTCGTCGGCGCGCAACACCACTACGCCCCGGCGAGTCAAATAGTCGGCCAGCACAAGAAAGGGACGATGTCCCATCAGGCTTTCATCGCGATCCTGCGGGCCTGAACCGGTGATCAACACAACGGCAGGAAAGGGTCCGTCGCCCTTAGGGATCGTGATCGTCGCCCCCAGGTGAACCTTTTGTGACTTGTTTTCGTACCCCACATCCTCGGCCGAATACGGGTACGGTTTGGTAGGGTTCTGCGGTCGCCGTCGCTCGAGTTCCGCGGCGTCCTTTACGCGCGTTAGAACCAGGGGCAAGGGTGAGCCGCCTTGGGTGAAAATGCCAGTAATGGTTCGGAGATCTGCGGAAATCGTGCCGTCGAATAGGGCAGCAAGAGCTTTCATATCCAGTTTGAGAGAGGTCCCGTTTCGCGTAACGGCAGTAACCGGCATCCCCTTTGCGCCTTGGTCAGGACTGTCTGCCGTGGCGGTCAAACCGTCCGCAGTGTTGAGAATGTGAAAAATGATTCGCAACTTCGCCGCGCCCGTGTCGAGGGTTCCCATCCAGGCGCCATCGATATCGGATGGTTTCGCCGCAGCGTGCGTGGTTGCCGGAAAACCTCCTCGCTCGAACTTCAGCGGAAGCGGCTGGCCTTGGGTCCAGGTCCCGTCAATAGAGTTAGCGCCAGCGTTTATTTTGCCCTCGTAAGTGCCGTGAACTGCGTTGATCGTCATTTTCAATGTCGAGTCTCGCAAGGTGATGGCGGTCACGGGTATCCCGTTTGCTCCCTGGTCCACGCTGTCCAGAGTCGCTTTCAAGTTCCCGTCCGCCTTAGTTATGTGTAGCCCAAGCCGCAATTCAGCCGGACCAGCCTTCAAAGTTCCATGCCAGTCTCCCGTCAGATCCTGCGCAATAAGGCTGGCCGTCGCCAATGTAGCGACAACAAATATCCCAAATACGAATCTCATGACCGCTCCGCAATCGCATATAGCGATCTGCTAATTAAATATCACGGATTGCTATCAGTGGCAAGTGGATTTTGGATCTACTTGCCTGACTTCTCGAGCCGGGCCGCCAACTTCAAAGCGTCTTCAGAGTCTGGGTGCAAGCTGAGCACCTGATGCGCAGCAATAATTGCAGCTCGCGTGTTCCCCAAAGCTGCTTCGGTCCGAGCCAAGTTTAAGCCAGATGCAAGGACACCAGGATCTACCGCCAGCGACCGTCGCCAAAGCTGGATTGCTGCTTCGGTGTGGCCGATTCCCGCCAAGTGCCCACCGAGGTTAGTCAGCGATATCAGGTTGAAGGGGTCAACTGACAGGCACTGCTGATACAGAGTCAGAGCAGTGGAGGCGTCCCCATTTAGCTGGTAAAGATATCCAAGCTGTGCGTTCACTTCAGGGTCGTTCGGGAGACCTGACGATACCGCCTTCAACTTCTTGAACGCCTCCTGAAGCCGAGCGCGATCTCGATCCTGAAACGCAACATCGGCTTCGGCGAGTGCAGTTTCTCGAGCGGTAACCGACGATGACCAGAATGGTGTCAGAGTATTGACCGGCTTGGTCACGTCTTCGAATGGATTTGCCGAATTCGGCGATCCAGCCTTACGTCGGATCGAGTGATCGGTAAACGAGGTATGTTGTCCATCGGTCGTTTCACGCTGTGGCATGTGGCAAGCAATGCATGAGTTGTCGGCCGCAGCTCGCGACGTCAACGGCAAGGCGCAAGGGCGCTTGTCATGGCACACATTGCACTTATCGCGGAAGTAAGTAATTCTTTGTGTAACAGCCGGGGAGTGATGCGGACCGTGACATGTACCGCACCATAACTTATCGCCACTGACTCGTTTGCACTTACTCGCCCACAAGCCTTCAAAATGTCCAATCACTTTGAACTGCTGTGAGCCGGCACTTCGGTCCTCGAACGAGATGACATGATCCGTCAGACGATCGCCAGGGCGAAATGTCACTGCCGAGTGACCCGGCTTGTTGATGCGGGTCTGGCCAAATAGGTGGCATTGGGCGCAAACGGAGTCGCGAGCTTCCCCTTCAAGTTTCGCTGGATTGACGATGGCAACCGAATGGCTCAGGTCTCCCTTAGACATCGCATCAACGTGAGTGCTGCCGGGTCCGTGACATCGTTCGCAAGAAACGGCACCTTCGGCAAACAGTGGTTGAGTCTTGCTGTCGCTGATCCCACTCGCGTGGCAACCAAGGCAATTCGAATCAGTTTTACGGCTCAGAAAGATTGCCGATTCGTCCTCATAGCCAGGCGCTAAATCCCAGCCTCCCGGTCGTTTCGAATAGTAGGCAATGGGGGCCTGAAATGGTTGCCCTTGTTCTTCGAATATGAGACCTCGCCCGTGGTCACCCGAGCCGATGAAGTACTCCAGCAGCTTCGAGCCGCTGATCGCACCCTGCCCGTGAACGCTCTTTCGATACTCCAGGCGGACACCCTCGGCCGTCTGCGAGAGTGCGTAAGTTACTCGCGCCTTCGTGGCTGTGACCATGCCCGCGGGCAGCTTGAGGTCTGAAGCGAGTCCGCTTGCTTTGGCCATTGCCGTGGGCGCGTATCGTGCGGCGACATCAGCATGGCACCTTGCACAGGCCTTGCTCCCCACATACTCTTGCCCCTTTGCGGACTGGAACTGAAGCAACCACGCCCCTACAATCACGCACGCCCGAAGTGTCGTCGGACACCCTGACAAGCCGGAACCTCTTATCATTCAAAAGCAAAACGCTGCTGCTTCGGCTGAGGCGCCGAACTCGACATAAGCTGACGGCGTTGGTGGCGTAGCATGGCTGCAAGTAACTGCCAAGAAGGACCCGGAGTATCCCGCCACGGCGCCGGCACGATCACAACGCAAGTCTCTCGACTAACTTCAATCAGTCCACAATCGACGGGCACCTCGCACACTTCGACGAGTCCGGGCGGCGTCACAAAGTAAAACTCGTTTGAGTACCGCATGGCCAAACGGCGTTTGACCGGATGCCGCAGTTCACAAAAAAAATCGGCCCGACTGATTTTCACTTCGTAAGCGACGCGCTTCATCGCCAGATGTGCCAAGCAGTTGAGTGCGAATGCGTCGATGCGTTGGGCGGAGTTGTTCCGAGACCCAGTTCCAGCGCGCAGTTCACGCAGGAAAATCCACTCAGAAACCCGGGAATGAAAGAACTGCTCCAAGGCGTCTAGTAGCACTGCCGCAGTTGTCTTCTGCTCATGACAAGTATGTATCGCAACCCGATTGGCCGCAACCCGATCCGGGTCTAGAGATGACGGGTGGCGTGCGTCGATCGAAGAGAGCCCGACCGGTTCGGCAGTCTGCATTCCTGAAAAGCTCATTGTACGACCGATTTCTGAATAGGTTCCCACTATCCTAAGAAGGAAGCTGCTTATGGCCTA
The DNA here is from genome assembly GCA_965214005.1 of Bryobacteraceae bacterium. Lineage (GTDB taxonomy): Bacteria > Acidobacteriota > Terriglobia > Bryobacterales > Bryobacteraceae > Bog-105. The sequence continues at coordinate 2,733,215 of CBDCAQ010000014.1, read as the reverse complement.
TAAACTCACAGTAAATGGGCGGTCAATGACTGCCGACGTGGCGGCAGATACGCCACTGCTCTGGGTGCTGCGTGACACGCTGAACCTCCACGGCACGAAGTACGGCTGCGGAATCGGCCAGTGCGGCGCCTGCACTGTTCACATAGCGGGACAGCCCGCGCGTTCCTGCGTGACACCGGTCACCGCAGCAGCGAACAAGCAAATCACCACGATTGAAGGCCTTAGCCGAGACGGATCCCATCCATTGCAACAAGCCTGGCGAGAGATAGATGTACCGCAATGCGGATATTGCCAAGCGGGACAAATTATGTCTGCTGCCGCCCTGTTGACGGTCCATCCCAAACCTACGGATGCGCAAATCGATTTGGCCATGAGTGGCAATCTGTGCCGGTGCGGAACATATCTTCGGATCAGGCAGGCCATTCACAAGGCAGCCGGGATGCCGGCGTCCACGCAGAAAGCGGAAGTAGAACTACCGTTGGAGGTCGTCTATGCCGGCTAGTCTCATCGAACTAAATCACGTCGTACCGGACCACGCCGAAACGAACGTCGCCGAGAAAGGTGTTAGCCGACGTTCGTTTTTGAGCGTCACAGCTTTGGCAAGCGGCGGAATTCTATTCGGATTACTCGACAAAGTCCGAGCTGCCGATACGCCGACGGTCGGCGGAGCAATGCAGCAGCCGGTTACTGGTCAGCCTCCTTTTGCACCGAGCGCGTTCATTCGCATCGATCCGGATGGCACAGTCACTCTGATTTCCCGCAATCCCGAGATCGGTCAGGGAATCAAGAACATGCTTCCGATGTTGATCGCCGAAGAGCTCGAGGTCGATTGGAAATCGGTCAAAGTTGAACAGGCAGACTTGGACGCGAAGTACGGCCTACAGACAACAGGCGGCAGCCGAGCGGCTTCTAACAACTGGGTGCCCATGCGTCAAGTGGGTGCAGCCGGACGCCAGATGCTGATTGCTGCGGCCGCCAAGAAGTGGGGCGTACCTGCCAGCGAATGCTACGCCTCGAACGGGCGCGTGCATCACCGGTCAACGGATCGTTCGCTGGGTTATGGCGAACTAGCAGCTGCAGCAGCAACTATGCCGGTACCCGACTTGAAAACGCTGAAGCTCAAGGATTCAGACAACTTCAAAGTCATCGGCCAGTGGACACCTGGTGTGGACGTCCCTGATATTACGACCGGTAAGCCCATCTTTGGTATCGATTTCACCAAGCCGGGTATGCTTTATGCGGTGTATCAAAAGTGTCCTGTGTTTGGCGGCAAGGTTATCAAAGCAAATCTCGAAGAGATTAAGAAGCTCCCCGGGGTGCGACACGCGTTTCCGCTCGAGGGAACCGTCAAGGTCGGTCCTGTAATCGAGGGCGAACCAGGGCTTGAACCAGGTGTGGCGATTGTGGCCGATAGCTGGTGGGCAGCTCAATCGGCGCGGAAGAAGCTGGTTGTGGACTGGGACGAGGGGTCTGCCGCGGATCAGAGTTCAGAAGGGTTCGCGAAGAAAGCAGAGGAGCTGTCGAAAGGTAAGCCGGCTCGTACCCTGAAGAACGACGGCAGCGTTGAGAAGGCGTGGGACGGAGCAGCCAAGGTCGTCGAAGCAGCCTATTCTTACCCGTTCATCTCGCATGCTCCACTCGAACCGAGAAACTGCAGCGCTGAGTACAAGGACGGCAAGCTCGAAATCTGGACCACCAGCCAATTGCCGGCTCGAGGACGAAGTCTGGTCTCGAAGGTACTCGGTATCAAAGAAGACGACATCACGATTCATCTGCTCCGCGCTGGCGGATCATTCGGACGCGGACTCTACAACGACTACATGGCCGAAGTCTCTGCTATCGCCAAACAAGTGGGCGTGCCCGTGAAACTTTTGTGGACTCGCGAAGACGATATGGCGCACGACTACTATCGTCCGGGTGGATTCCACTTCTTGAAGGGAGCGGTGGACGCGTCAGGCAAGATTATCGCTTGGCAGAACCACTTCGTTAGCTTCGGCGAAGGCGACAAGTTTTCGTCCTCAGCACAGATACAGCCGACGGAGTTTCCTGCTGGGTTCGTCCCGAACTTTGCCATGTATTCGTCGGTGATGCCGCTCGAAATCAAGACTGGCGCGCTGCGTGCCCCGGGTGCGAACTCACAAGCGTTCGTCATGCAGTCGTTTATCGATGAACTCGCCTATGCAGCCGGCAAAGATCCGCTTCAGTTCCGGTTGGATCTGCTAGGCGAGCCCGGTAAGGACAAAGTTAAAGAAGCGGCCAAACCTAGAGTCGAAAACGAGCCACAAACGACAGCGAAGGATAAAGAACGGCCGGCGTACGACGTCGAACGAATGCGCGGAGTACTGCATCTGGTTGCCGAAAAGTCGGGCTGGGGCAAGCGGAATCTGCCGAAGGGGACAGGTTTAGGGGTTGCGTTTCATTACAGCTTCCAGGGATACTTCGCGCATGTCGCAGAAGTCCGGGTCACTGCCGACAACAAGGTGAAGGTGAACAAGATTTGGGTATGCGGCGACGTGGGGAGCCAGATCATTAATCCAAGTGGAGCAGAAGCTCAGGTCCAAGGCGGCGTAATTGACGGCCTCAGCGAGACGATGAGCCAAGAAATAACTCTTGAACGCGGTCGTGTCGTTCAGACCAACTATTCGCAACACCAGTTGATGCGGTTTCAGCAGGCACCCGAAATCGAAGTTCATTTTCTGAAATCAGATCACGAGCCAACGGGTTTGGGTGAGCCCGCGTTGCCGCCGGTGATTCCGGCAGTTTGCAACGCGATCGCAGCAGCAACTGGTAAGCGGGTCCGATCATTGCCACTCGCTAAGAGCGGCTACAAGTGGGCGTAAAACCTGCTGAATAGCAAAAAGGCCCGGTTGGCAAATGCCCCGGGCCATAAGTTTCCAGTTAGTATTCTTCGGCACAAGCTCAGTTAGCGCTTGTTGCCTTCATTCTTCCAGACGTGCTGGATGTTGTTGTTACTTGGTAACTGGCGCTGTGGTCGTGGTGCTTGTCGTTTTGTGCGACTTGTGCTTCTTATGGGCCTTAGCAGCCGGCTTGGAAGTGGTCTTTGCCTGATCGTTTGCAGGGGTCGTGCTTGCGGCTTGCTTGCCGGCAGGGGCGGCGATAACGGCAACGGCGGCGAATAGGGTGGAAGCGATTAACTTTTTCATTTGTGTTTCTCCTTAAGGTAGTGACGGCCTGACTGCCGCTCACATATCCATAGTGCTGGTTCTGCGGAAATGACACCATAGCCTCGGTGCCTGATTTTGTATCCCGTATTTAGGGGATACCGCGCCAGAAAGTTTAATGGAAGAATCAAGCTGGTGGCTCAGACCTCGTCGATAACAAAGCAACATCTGCAGCGGCTGCTCGTAATTGGGCTCTGCATTTCAGCTTTGTTACTGCTTTCGGCCCTGCTGGTAGCGCTTCGAACGGTCCGTTCCATAGAACGGGACACACGGACATTCGCGATCGGCCAGGCCCAGGCGAAGGCGGCCATAGACGAAATCGAAACCCAACAGGTGGCTTTGAATCGAAGTTGGTTTCAGTTAGCTCGTAAGCGAGATCTGGTTAGCCGCGAAGAGATTTTGGAACAGCTGGCGGAATCACGGCAACAGATGAGTAATGCGCTGACCTCAGCATACGAGCAGTCCGAAACGCTCCGGGAGAGTATCTCAGCCCAGGGCCATGGACTCGAACGTTTGACGGTTGGGCTGTTTGCTGCCTGTGTTGTTCTCTCTTTCGCCTGCGCGACCTGGGTAGTCCGCGCGTCCGCCGCGTTGTTTCGCAAGCTCGAACAGCAAGCCGGTGAGTTGACGCGTTTGCAGTACCAGTTTCTCGAGACGCAAGAGGCTACTGCACGGCGGTTCTCGCATGAGCTACACGACGAACTGGGCCAGGCGCTTGCCGCGGTGAAGGCCAATTTGTCGGCACTGCGGACCGGTACGCCTACACAACAGCGCCTGGAAGACTGTTCGCTTCTAGTCGATCAAGCTATTAAAGACGTCCGTGAAATGTCTCAACTGTTGCGCCCAACCATCCTGGACGACTTCGGTCTTGACGCTGCTTTGCGATCGCTGACCGAAAACTTCGAGCAGCGCACGGGCATCGCGGTGACCTACCGATGCAGCTTGGAAAACCCTAGGCTGCGAGACGAAGCTGAGACGCATCTCTACCGGATTGCTCAAGAGGCGTTGACGAATGTAGCCCGCCATTCAGATGCCAAAGAAGTCACCATTGAACTGACTAGCCGAGGGCGCGAGACCACATTGAAGATTCACGACGACGGCAAAGGCTTTGCCGTTGAGAAGAAGCGGGCCACTAATTTAGGGTTAGGTCTTGCGGGAATGGAAACCCGAGCTGGTGGTTGCGGCGGCAATCTGGTCATTACCAGTTCCCCTGGAAAGGGCGTGACCATCGAGGTCAGTTGTGTGTCGGAGATGCCCGTCGAGGCTGCGGTTTAGGCCGCCCTAGTCAATAAGGTCGTTCGCCAACATAGTTGCCGGGCGGATCATATTCGCAGACCCAAATCTGTCTGGCGCCGGCACTTGCTGACGCGCAGCCGACGTGCCTGGTATTCCGCCACACGATCTGCGTGTAGTGGCCGCAGACGGAACGGCAGCTGTTACTTGAGGAGTCGTAGTCGGCCGACTCCTCAGCCCAGCGACGAGCGACTTCATCGCCTTGGCACATGCGGCCGATGATTAGGAAAAGGTTTTCGCCATATGGGTTGTCGGCTTGATGGTGAAACACACCTTCTGCGATAAGAACTTCGGCCCAGCGTCGGGCATTCGCCGCGAGTTGCCAGGACCAAACCAGCGGGGCTAAGCCGAGTTGTTGACGAATGCTGTTCTGGGCTTCAACAATTCGCCACCCGCTAGCAGCAACGGGTATGTCACCAGCAGAAAGGCGGCATGAGCCTGCAAGGCAGAACAGGGCGATCGCAAACTTACTAATCGCAAATCTACGGAGTTGCACGCTAAGAAACGTATCGACTCAGAAATCTCTTGTATTAGACCAGATGGCATGATTGAAGAGATGGCTCAAACTACGATCAGAATCCTGCTAGCCGACGACCACACGATTGTCCGGCAAGGCCTCAAGTTGATTCTGTCGGCGCACCCGGATCTCGAGGTTATCGGCGAGGCCGCGAACGGGCGTGAAGCAGTCGAACTAGCCTCTAAACTGAAACCGGACATTGTGCTGATGGACGTCGCCATGCCCGAGCTGAACGGGATCGAGGCGACGCGCCGTATGGTTCACGAGACTCCGCGGCTGCGTGTTTTGGTGCTGAGTATGCACAAGGAAGCGGTTTATGTGCGAGAGATTCTGAAGGCTGGGGCACGCGGGTACATTCTGAAAGACGCAATCGACACGGAACTACTAAGCGCGGTGCGATCTGTAGCCAAGGGTGATGGCTACATTAGTCCGGCAGTCTCAGGCGCACTACTAAGCGATTACCGCCAGAACGTCACAGATCCGTTGGACCTGCTGTCCAGTCGCGAACGCGAGGTGCTTCAGCTGATCGCCGAAGGTAAGACCAACAAAGAGATTGCTACCAAGCTGAACCTGAGCGTCTACACAGTCGATTCACATCGCGGAAAGGTGATGGAGAAGTTGAACCTTCATAGCACGGGCGAATTAGTGCGCTTCGCCATGAAACACGGTTTGGTGGATTAAAGGACTTTTTCGATTAAGAACTCGAACTAGCTGAGCACCGCGGGCTCATCCTGTCAGCCAGCGCCACCGAGCAGCACGTCGCGCTTCTGCTTTCGACCTCCGAAGATCCACCACTTTCAGGCCTTCCTGGTACGTCAGATATAAGTCCGTAAAGACATCGCACCAGCTTTGTGAACCAGCAAAGTGCCTTGCTGCTGCCCCCAAGCTGCAACGGAACTTCTCATCACGCATCAGGCGCAACACACTTTCGGTAAAGTCGTCGGCCATTAATCCGTTCACACCGTGCTGAAGCCCTAACCGCGCTCCTGCTTCAGGGCTCAAAACAACGGGGACTCCAGACGCCATTGCCTCGAGCAACACAAGCCCGAACGTGTCGGTACGCGAAGGGAACACAAAGACATCCATCGTGGCGAATGCAGCCGCCAGTTCCCGTCCTCGCAGAACACCCGTGAAGTCGACAAACCGTAGGTTCTGTCGCAACCAGTTTTGCTCACTCCCTTCTCCGACCAACAGAAACCGAAAGCGGTTCTCACCCGCGAGAATTACTCTGCGTTCCAGTTCAGCAAGATAACGGACATTCTTTTCCGGCGTGAATCGACCCACGTATCCAATGCGAAAGGGTTGAGGGAGTTTGTCCTTGTCAGGAGGGGGAACGAATCGCTCCAGATCAACGCCGTGTCTCATCGGAAACGCCGGACGGCCGGTTCGCTGCTGGAGCAGATCTACGGTGCTTCGGTTTGGCGCGAGAAGAAACCGTGGCATTTGGTAGAAGCGCGTCAGTCCGCGAAGAGTCGAACGTTCTACGATTCTTGTCAGCCATTCGCGAGTCCTTTTCGGAACACGCCGAAATGTTTTGTTCAGGCGGAGGTACACATACTCGTGGAGATTCGTGTGCCATGAAGCGACCAAGGGAATGCGCAAGAGATGTGCGACCCAAGCACCTAAAATGCCTACATCACCAGGTCCCGTGATATGGATCAGGTCGGGTTTGAACGCGCGGAGCTGTTCGAGTACAAAGTTTCGGTAACGACTCAGGAGGGGGTCACAATACAAGTCCGCATCCAGTCGGAACGCTAACCAGCTGCGCTTCAATTGGAGGACGCAACAGGATCCCTCTTGAGTACTTCGCGTTTGATTCCCGCCATGCACGCAAAGAAATGGCAGGTGCTCGGCTTGGGCGAACTTGACACAGTTCTGGCTGAGAGTCGCAACTCCGTTCACCTCGTAGAACGAGTCCGTAAACAATGCAACGCGCAGGGAGGAATTGGCGGACTCGCTCAAGTCGAACAATATACCGTGTCAGTGTTTTTTCTTGAGTCGAGTATGGGTAACATGAAACGAATCGAATGAGATCTCTCCTTCTCGGCTTAGTGATTGGACTGTGCATCTTACCCGTCTTCGGGTTGCTTTATTTCAGGTTCGGCTATGCGCCTGTGGCTACGGCTGCTTCACCCATGCCGTTTGAGAAGCAGTTGGCGCACATGGCGCTGAATGCTCGAATAGAGAAAGAAGCGCCGAAGGCGGCGCCCATTCAGGTCAGCGAGGAGAATATGCTGGCCGGTGCGCATGTGTACAGGACGAACTGCGCCGTGTGTCATGGCTTACCGAATCAGGCGGCCGAGGCCACTTCGAAGGGTATGTTCCCGAAGCCGCCGCAATTGTTTAAACACGGCGTAACGGATGATCCTGCGGGCGAGACGTACTGGAAGGTGGAGAACGGTATCCGGCTGACGGGAATGCCTGCTTATACCGGCTCCTTAAAAGAGAACGAAATTTGGCAGGTAAGCTTGATGCTCGCTAATGCCGACAAATTGTCGGCTCCCGTGCGAGATGTGCTCCAGGAGCCTTTAGCAATTCGGTAGCTGAAATACTGGCTCGCGTGACTTTCCGCTCATGATCGACGCATGTATAGGTAGGCTGTGCCGGTAAATGAGAAGGCGGCGAACGAACCGACGCCGCTGGAGGGGGAGTTAGAAGTGCTGATGCGTCGGTACCAGGCTGCGGAACCAGAGGCGGCTTCTGAGCTGGTAAGGCGTGTAAGCCCACAGATTTTTCGAGTCTACATGGCCCAGGTTCGCGACCGCGATCGGGCCGAGGATCTGCTGCAGGAGTTCTGGCTGCGGCTCCACAAGGCAAGGCAAACGTATCGGCTGGGTGAGCCTGTACTGCCTTGGATGTACTCGATTGCGCGACGCGTTCAGATCGACCACTTCCGCCGAAACCGGCGTGCTCGACTCCATGAAGTTGCCACCGATCAGGTGCCTGAAATAGCAGACCAGGGAACAACGGGCGCGGCGACGGTAGGAAATGATCTCTCTGACTTGCTTATGACTTTGCCGGCCGGACAACGGGAGGCTGTCCTGCTGATGAAGGTAGGCGGTCTGAGCTTGCAAGAGGTGGCCATAGCGACAAATTCAACGGTCGGCGCTGTGAAGCAGAAGGCCCACCGTGCCTATCAGTCGTTGCGGAAAGTGTTTGGCCAAGAATCATGAATTGCCGCGAACTCAGCGAGCTGTTGGCTAACGGACAACCCGTGACGGCGGAGGCCGAGGCGCATGTAAAGAGCTGCCCCAGCTGCGGCCCGATGGCGCTGGCGCTAAATCAGCTCGGACACTTCAGTGATGTTCGTAATGCCCAGCTAGAAAGTATTTCGGCTCTGATTGAGCGACGACTTGTGCCGGTCAGGCCATTACCTTCCAACTTAGTTGTCTGGTTGATCATTGCCGCCCTGTTCGTCTGCCTGTCCGTGGTCTTGACGATTCCATTTGGCTTTCAAGGCCTGACCGCGCTTGGATTGGGCCAACGTGTAGCCTACCTGGGCGTGGTTCTAGCGGTGGCAAGCTTGTTGGTCCACCAGGCTGTGCTATCGTTCATCCCCGGTTCGCGACGACTGCTGAACGATCTAGCAATTATCGGGGCCTCGTTAGGCCTGCTGGTGCTCGTGGTTGTGAATCTCTTTGCCAGCTTTGGTGACGAACAGTTTGTCCGGCATGGCATTCCGTGCCTTCGACTAGGAACAGCTTGTGCCCTCATTACCGCTGTCTTAGGAACTGCGCTGATGCGGCGGGGCTTCGCGAGTGCTCCTCTGAAAGCAGGCGCGATAGTCGGCGTTCTTTCCGCGATGGTCGGCGTCACAGTCCTGGCTCTGCACTGCGCGCAGCAAAATACCTTGCACATCGTTGTTTGGCACTTTGGAACCATCTTGATCGGCTCAATCGTTGGTGCAGCCGCCGGTTGGACCTTTTCGCGATACGGGACCAGCAGCCGTGTTCAACGCGGGTAAGGATGGCCGCGGAGCGTAGTGAATGCCCGGTAGATTTGCTCGGCAAGCATGGCGCGGGCAAGCTCGTGCGGAAACGTCATAGGCGATAGAGATAACAACAGGTCGGCTCGGTCCTTCCACTCGGGCGGGAGTCCGTCATGGCCTCCGACTAGAAATACGACCTCTTGGGCTTGAAGTTCGGCGTCTTTGATGAGGGCGATGAATGCTGGCGAGTCGAGCGATCGGCCGCCAGGATCGAGAAACAACTTACGGGCCGCTGAGTGCCGCGCGAACAGGTCGAACTTCCCCGGCACGATCTCGCGCATTTCGCAGTCCGCATAACGAGTACTGCGCTTCATGAATTCTGCCGAGATCGCGTTAGCCTGCGCGTCACGAGCTTTGCCGATGTAGTAGAGAAAGAGTTTCACGGTTACCAGTGCTCACACATTCTAGGTGATGAGCAGTGTTGATCAACAGGGACTAGGATACGATTCGGGGCGAGTCTATATGCGAATTCTGAGTATCGGTGAAGTGTTGTGGGACATTATCGGCGGCCATGAGTACCTGGGCGGAGCTCCCCTGAACTTTAGTGCGCACTCGGCGCAACTGGGCCACGAGGTGAAGTTTCTAAGCGCGGTGGGAAGGGACACCAGAGGCGAGACCGCTCGGCATCGTATAGAGCAGATGCGGATAGAGACTGAGCTGCTGGCCACAAAAGATCAAGCGGCAACGGGCGTTTCAGAAGTCACTTTGAATGCTTCAGGCGCTGGCGAACACCGGCTGCCCAGGCCGGCTGCCTACGATTACCTCTCACTGAGCGACTCGCAACTGAAAGACGTTCAAGCTTGGGTCCCCTCGTGGATCTATTTCGGGACTCTCGCTTTACTACGGGAGGAGCCCCGTGCCATCGTGGCTAAAGCATGCGAGACAAATCCGGCTGCCGAACGCTTTTACGACCTGAATCTCCGGCCGAAAAACTACACGGCTGAGGCGGTGCAGGCATTGCTGAAGCTGGCAACAGTTCTGAAGTTGAACGAAGAAGAAGTCGGGCCCGTAGCGGCCATGGCAGGAGTGACCGAATCGAGTGATGGCCCCGATCGGGCGTTTTGCAAGGCTCTCGCCGACGAACATGACTTGAAGGCTGTGTGCGTCACCCTTGGCGGCAATGGCAGTTTGCTCTACCGCCGCGATCCAGAGGCGTTTGTTCGGTCACCTGGTTACCGCGTGACCGTCGCCGACACGGTAGGTGCCGGGGATGCTTTCTCTGCCACATTTGTCCATGGCTGGAGCGCTGGTTGGGAATTAGAGAAAATCGGGGACGTTGCGAACCGTGTAGGCGCCTTAGTTGCAAGTCGAAGTGGCGCTATTCCGTACTGGACGATGGAGGAAGCCTGCGCCCTGACTTAATAAACGTGCAAGTGCCAGATTGTTTTATTTGCAAAACTGTGATTCTATAGCAAAATCTAGGTAGTGCGGCTTTAGTGCCGCCAAGGGAGAGCTGCGGATGGCGTCAACGATCTGGAAAGGCTACATCTCGTTTGGTCTGATCACGATTCCGATCCGGCTGTTTGCGGCAGCCCGGACTGAGCGGGTCAGCTTCAATCAGATTCACCAAGTCTGTGGCAGCCGTATCAAGCAACAGACTTTCTGCCCCGTTTGCGACCGCGTGATCGAGCGCAACGAACTGGTCAAAGGCTACGAAATTGAGAAAAACCAGTACGTGATTGTCGATGACGAGGAGATTAAGAAGATCGCTCCCGAGTCCGGCGACACAATGGAAATCCTTGAATTCGTGAAAGCCGAGGGGATCGACCCGATCTATTTCGATACTTCTTATTTCATGGTGGCGGAAGATGCCGGCAAAAAGGCTTATCAGCTTTTGCTCGAAACCATGAAAACCTCAGGCTACAGCGCTATCGCCAAGGTAGCGATGCATCAGAGGGAGCACACCGTCGTGGTCCGGCCTCATGAACGCGGGTTGCTTCTTCATACGATGTACTATCCCGAAGAGGTTCGTGAAGTATCTGAGTTTGGAAACGATGAGAAGGTGCCGATCAAGCCACAAGAGCTGCAATTGGCTCAGAAGTTGGTCGAGGGATTGGCCTCCGACTTTGATATATCGAAGTACCACGATGAGTATCAGACTCGACTGATGAGCATGATCGATTCTAAGCGGGACGGCCTGGCGATTGCCGGAACGGCTCCGAAGAAACGGGCCGCCGTGATTGACCTCATGCAGGCTCTCCAAAAAAGCCTGGGCGAGATGCCGAGCAGAAAGCCCGCCTCGCAGGCAGCCGAGAGCACAACAAACGCAAAGAAGCAAGCGCCGCAACCCAAAAGGGTCCCAGTGCGCAGCGCTACCGGGTAATTTTATAATGCGGGTGTCTGACTAACTTACCGATTTGTGTCGATCTCGACGGCACGCTGATTAAGTCTGACTTGTTGTACGAGTCAGCAGCACTACTGTTGCGAGATAAGCCCTGGTACGTGGGTATTCTCCCGTTTTGGCTCCTTCAAGGGCGCGCTGCCATGAAGCGCCGGATTGCCAAGCTCGTTACGATCAGGCCCGAATTGTTGCCTTACAATGAGGAGCTTATTGAGTGGCTGCAGGAAGAGCGTGGCCGGGGACGCACCATCTTGCTCGCTACTGCATCAGACCGCACACTCGCGACCGGTGTAGCCGAGCATGTTGGGTTGTTCGATGACGTGATTGGTTCGGACGGTGTAAGCAACCTAAAGGGCACGGCCAAGCTTGAGCGTATGAAGGAACGCTTCGGATTGCAATTCGCTTACGCCGGGGACTCGAGCGCCGATTTGCCAATCTGGGCGGCATGCCAGGAAGCGATTTTGGTGAACCCGAGCAGCTCCACCGAGGTCGAGGCGCGAAACCAAGGCCGTGTTTCAAAGGTGTTTAAGAGTGCCCGGTCGAAGCCGAAGCTGATCATCAAGGAATTGCGAGTTTACCAGTGGGTCAAAAACCTGTTGGTCTTTGTGCCTCTCCTGACATCGCATCAATTGGGCAACCTGGATCTATTCTGGCGAGCTTGCATCGGTTTTCTGTCATTCAGCTTATGTGCCTCTTGCGTGTACGTGATCAATGACATGACCGATGTAGAATCCGATCGGCAGCATCATCGGAAACGAAATCGGCCTTTTGCCAGCGGTAATCTTTCGCTGGCATATGCATTCTTGCTGGCGCCTCTGCTCTTTGTAGCGTCTTTCGGCTTAGCCGCCGCCCTGGGTTGGAGATCGTTCGTCGTGCTGGCAGTCTACTTCACCATCACGGTCCTATATTCGTTCTGGCTTAAGCGCAAGCTGTTAGTCGATGTCTTCACTCTGGCTGCTTTGTACACGTTGCGGCTGATCGCAGGAAATGCGGCTTATGGAGTAGAGTTGTCGTCGTGGCTACTTTCGTTCTCGATGTTTCTGTTCCTAAGCCTTGGTTTCGCTAAGCGCGCATCGGAGTTATACAACCTCCAGCAAAGCGGTCGAACAATCACTGCACGCAGGGGCTATGTGGTATCGGACCTGCCACAAGTTACGGTTTTTGGGGTCTCATCGGGCTTTCTAGCCAGCCTTGTACTAACGCTCTATATGAGTAGTGAAAACATTCAGAGGCTCTATCGTCAACCGGCATTACTCTGGCTACTCTTTCCCTTGATGCTCTACTGGATTACTCGCATCTGGCTGGTAACGTCACGCGGCATGATGGACGAAGATCCTATTTTGTATGCTGCGCGCGACTGGGTTACTCGCCTCGTATTCGCTCTTGTCGTAGTCTTGATGTTTCTTGCAACAACCGATTGGATACACCTGTAGGACATTCGAAGATTATGGCGGCCAATCCGATTACCAGCAGCACATATGATCCGGGTTTAACCCAGACCTACACGGGCGAGCTGACTCGCGCCATTAATGCCGATGGAACATTCAATGTCAAGCGGATCGGCGTTGGATTTCATGACTTTCATCCATATCTCTACTTGATCAATGCGTCATGGATCCGATTCACCGCGATACTCGTGTCAACGTATATTTTTGTCAATCTGGTGTTCGCAGCACTTTATATGGCCACTGGCATCGAGCATCTCAAGGGCATAAATTTGGGATCGATCGAGTCTGAGTACCTGAATGCCTTCTTCTTCAGTGCCCACACACTGACCACAGTGGGTTATGGAAACATATACCCGGCCGGCGTTCCGGCAAACACAGTGGCAGCAACAGAAGCGTTGTTTGGATTGATGATGTTCGCGATTGCGACTGGCGTTATGTACGGACGTTTCGCCAAACCGACGGCTCGAATTGGCTACAGCAAGTCGATGGTGGTTGCGCCTTTCGCCGGGGGTATGAGCCTTCAATTTCGTGTTGTCAATCGACGGAGTAACAACCTGATTGGCTTGGAGGCGCAGGTGATGTTGATGACAGTGGAACCCGTTGAAGGAAGGCTGCAGAGAAAATATGCTCTACTGCCTCTTGAGCGGGACCGCATTATCTTCTTTCCGCTGACTTGGACGATTGTTCATCCCATTGACGAAAACAGTCCGCTCAATGGAAAAGCGCCTGAAGATCTGAAACGCCTGCAGGCCGAGATTCTAATCATGATCAAGGCCACCGATGATACGTTCGGCCAAGGCGTGCAGTCCCGCAATTCGTATCGGTATGACGAGATTACTTGGAAAGCCCGATTTACCCCGGCATTCGAGATTGATGAACAGGGAGAAATGCGGGTTGAAGTGAATCGCGTCAGTGACCTGCGACTGCTTGAACCGGCAGAACTTCAGGCCGCAAGTGTGGTTGCCGGGGCGCCTAAATAGGTTGACATTGTGAAGCGGCCGGAGATGTTGAGCCGTGTGGAAACACACGAAGATCCTTGGGACATGTTGATTGTTGGGGGAGGCGCTACTGGCGTCGGCATAGCGGTCGATGCTGCTTCGCGTGGCTATGACGTTCTCCTCCTCGATCAGCATGATTTCGGTAAAGGCACCTCAAGCCGTAGCACGAAGTTAGTCCATGGCGGCGTGCGCTATCTGGAACAGGGCAACATACCTCTGGTGATGGAAGCTCTACGCGAGCGCGGTATTCTTCGGCAGAACGCGCCACACTTGGTGACCGATCTGGGTTTCGTGGTTCCGAACTACGACTGGTGGGAGGCTCCGTTTTACGGAATTGGACTAAAGGTTTACAACCTGCTTGCGGGCAAGTATGGATTCGGGTCGTCGCGAATTCTATCGAAAGAAGAGACGCTGGAGCGCTTGCCGACGATCAAGACACAAGGACTGCGCGGTGGAGTCATCTACTTCGATGGCCAGTTTGATGACAGCCGCTTACTGATTAACCTTGTCAGGACGGCTGCTGATCAGGGCGCAACCTTAGTGAACTATATGCCCGTTCTTTCGTTGACGAAAGACCAGGACGAATTCCTGTCCGGAGCAGTGGCACGCGACTTGGAAAGCGGCAAAGAATTCACGATTCGGGCGAAGGTTGTTATCAACGCGACTGGCGCGTTCTCTGATCGATTGCGCCTTGAGTCGGACAGCACAGCAAAGCCAATGATTGCGCCAAGTCAAGGAATTCACCTCGTGTTCGACCGCTCGTTTCTCCCCGGTGATAGCGCCATCATGGTGCCACACACAAGCGACGGGCGGGTCATGTTTGCTATCCCATGGCACGAGCATGTGGTTGTCGGAACGACCGATACACCCATCTCGGAAGTTAGCCTTGAGCCCGTGGCATTGGATGGGGAAATCGAATTTATCTTGGACAATGCTTCGCGGTACTTGAACCGCGTACCGACGCGGGCCGACGTACTCAGCGTATTCGCCGGGATTCGGCCGCTAGTGAAAGCAGGAGAAGGCGGAAGTACTGCGACGCTATCTCGAGACCACACGATTCAAATCGATGGCTCAGGCATGCTGACCATTACAGGCGGCAAGTGGACGACATACCGGCATATGGCCGAAGACGCGGTGAACCAGGCTGCGATGCTGGCCAAACTGCCTGACAAAGAATGCGTCACCAGGAAACTGAACGTTCATGGCTTCCATCAATCGGCAGATCAATATGGGTGGTTGAGCGTTTACGGTTCAGATGCGCAAGCAATTGGAGAGCTGATCAACGCGGATCCGAGTCTTGGAAGAAGATTGCAAGCTGACCTGCCCTACACAGGAGCCGAAGTCGTTTGGGCAATCCGGTTCGAAATGGCCCGGACGGTTGAGGACTTGTTGGCAAGACGCACCCGCGCTTTGTTTCTGAATACGAGAGCGGCAATAGCTATGGCCCCGCAGGTAGCCCAGCTTATGGCAGGTGAATTAGACCTGGATGAAGCGTGGCAGCAGGAGCAGGTTCGCGACTTCAACAGCGTTGCAAGCCACTACCTGCTCCGATAACAAACTTCTAAGTCCGCTTGCCTGTGTAAGTGATGCGCCAAATAATATTTGAGCCGTCGTCGCTGACCAGCAAGGACCCATCGGGAGCAACTGCCACACCAACAGGACGTCCCCAAACCTGACCCTCGGGAGTTACAAATCCAGTGAGAAAATCTTCGTAAGCGCCGGTTGCCTTCCCGTCCTTGACCGGTATTCGAACCAGCTCGTATCCGGCCCGGACGGCTTTGTTCCAAGAACCGTGTTCCGCGGCAAAGATGTCGCCGTGATACTCCGACGGAAACGCTTTTCCTTCATAGAAGGTCAGCTGCAATGAAGCATTATGCGGTTGAAGTAGAACGTCCGGCACGAGAACTTTCCCCTTTAACTCGGGGTGTGTGCCTTCCAAGCGAGGATCTTGGTGATCGCCCATGTAGTACCAGGGCCAGCCGTAGAAACCGTCTTCCTGAACGTGAGTGACATAATCCGGGACCAAATTATCGCCAAGTTCGTCGCGTTCATTAGTTGAGCACCACAGGTTCCCGGTTTCTGGCTGGATCGCAATACCGACGGGATTTCGGATGCCACCTGCAAAAACCTTCTGGAATTTCCCGTCCGGCGTGTACTGCAAGATGTTGGCTCGATTTTTTTCGCGGGGATGAGTATCGGGATCGTCCACGTTCGAGCCTGAGCCTACCGCGACGAACAGTCTTGAGCCATCTGGTGAGAATGCAAGGTCACGGGTCGTATGGCCGCCAGTGGGCAACGACGGAACAATCACCTGTGCCGGGCCCGATGCCTTCATGTCGCCGTTCTTGTAAGGAAACCGCACCACAGAATTTGTATTGCCGATGTAAATCCATTGCGGATTGGGCCCGACGGGGTAAAAGGCAATACCGAAGGGTTCGCGCAAACCTGTTGCGAAAACAGACATCTGTTCGGGTTTGCCGTCCTTCGACATATTATGGAAAACTTTGATCGTGTTGGCATCCATCTCGGCTACGAAGATGTCGCCATTAGGCGCAACGCGCAGCTCGCGCGGGCGGTTCAGATTCTCGGCGTAAATGCCGACCTTGAATCCATCGGCGACTTGCGGCATTGCTCCCGCCGGACGGGCAACCACATGAGGACCGTTTCCGGCGCTCTTGGTTGCGAAAGGCTGAGGAAGATCGGCGACGGTGATCTTGCGGAAAAGCCCTGGCTTCTCGTGTAGATAATCAGTAAAAGCGCCGGTTCCGGTTACTGTGGTGGGCTCTTGCGGAGGTGCTCCGAGCAACAGCGCTGCTCCGGCGAGGGCTAAACCGCCTGTAGCACTTACTAGCCTTCGGAGTTGGTTGATCTTCATGTGTAAGTATCCTTCTAATTAGTTTCTCTGATTAAATTTACGAAGCTCAGCTAATGACAATCGGCCTGTGTAAATCGCCATGCCGATTGCGCAATGTATGTTCATTGCAGTTAGGGCTTCTACATCGTCAAGCGTCGTGATCCCGCCAGCGGCAATGATTTCACGAGATGTCCTTCGGTGCAGGGATGTGAACCATTCAAGGTCTGTGCCCTGCATCATGCCTTCTTTATCGACATACGTGCACAGGAAACCGGAACAGAACGGCTCAAGCGCAGCAATCACGTCGATCGCTTTCAACTCAGTTGCAGCCTGCCATCCTTGTACGACAATTCGGCCCTCAAAGCTGTCGAGGGCGATGGTGATGTGTTCGGGTCCGACTTCCTTTCTGAGCGCAGCTAAGAGCGCTATGTTTGGTCCGCCTTCGATGAAGGCGGCAGTGCCAATGATGACCCGCGATGCTCCCTCATGAACAAGCTGTCGGGCACGCTCAACAGTACGCACGCCTCCTCCGACGCGAACCGTGGCACGCCGGGCGATCTGCTGGATTAGTTCCGTGTTGAATCCGCGCCCCTTGGCAGCGTCGAGGTCGATCACCTGTATCTCAGGAAAGCCTTCGAACAGGTCCAGCATTTCATCCGGTGACTTTCCTTCAAGGACCTTCTCGCGGCCTTGTACAAGTTGGACAACTTTACCTTCCATCAAATCGATGCAAGGAATGATCATGAAGCCGGCCTTACTGGAATACCCATAGTTGCTAATTCCTCTTTCAGGCTGCCCACCGTGTACTTGCCGAAATGGAAGATAGACGCTGCAAGAGCGGCGTCGGCACAGTCTGGCTGAAGCACCTGGACAAAGTCTTGCGCCTTCCCTGCCCCGCCGGAAGCGATGATCGGGATGCTGGTCGCAGCAGCGACGGCACGCGTAAGAGCGCAATCAAAGCCAGTCTGAACACCGTCAGTATCCATTGATGTCAGTAAGATCTCGCCAGCCCCAAGACTTTGACCGGTATTGGCCCAATTGACAGCATCCAAGCCTTCATCGTGACGGCCGCCTTTCGTGTAGACATGCCAGTCGGTATCATCTGCCCGCCGGGCATCAATGGCCAGCACAACAGCTTGCGCACCGAACTCTTCGCTTAATTCGCGAATCAACTCGGGTCTGCGGACGGCAGCGGTATTAATGCTCACTTTGTCCGCACCGGCCAGGATAATCTTACGAGCATCAGCAACACTGCGAATGCCTCCACCAACGGTCAGCGGTATGAACACCCGACGCGCCGTACGGGCAACCAAGTCGGCCATAATATCGCGTGCATCGCTCGACGCGGTGATGTCCAAGAAGACAAGCTCGTCTGCCCCCTGCTGGTCATATCGCTCGGCCAATTCGACTGGATCGCCCGCATCTTGCAAACCGACAAAATTGATTCCTTTGACGACTCGCCCAGCCGTGACGTCAAGACAGGGAATGATGCGTTTGGCGAGCATCAGAACTCGAGAAAATTCTTCATAATCTGCAAGCCCACCGGGCCCGACTTTTCGGGGTGAAACTGAACGGCGAACAAATTATCTTGCTCGAGTGCGGCTGAATAGGGCTGCAGATAAGTGCAGGTTGCGGCTGTCGCGTTGATCACAGGAGCGTAATAGCTGTGGGCGAAATACGTGAACGGTGTGACTGGAAGTCCGGCAAGCAGCCGGGAACGATCGTCCACCTGCAACGAATTCCACCCCATATGCGGGACGCGAACAGGGCCGGTAAAGCGCCGAACGATTTCAGGGAAGACACCTAACCCGTGCGCTTCCGGTGATTCCTCGCTCGATGCGAACAAGGCTTGCAAACCAACGCAGATACCAAAGAACGGAAGGCCTGCGGCGAGACGATCGAGAATGGGCTGCCGCAAGTGCAAGCGGTCGAGAGCAGTCATCATCTGGCCGAAGTGGCCAACGCCGGGCAGGATGAGTTTGTCGGCCGCGGAGACTAAGCCGGGTTCAGAGGTCACAAGGTATGCGGCACCTAACTCGTCTAGCGTATTTTGGACGGATCGAAGGTTGCCTGCGCCGTAGTCGATGATCGTAGTCAAGCCCGCGAGTTCCTCATCAAAGCAGTCCCTTCGTGGACGGCAATTGATCTCGTAGACGCTCGTCATAAGAGCAGGCGAAACGCATAGAGCGCGCGAAGCATTTGAATATTGCTTCGATCTTGTGGTGATTCGAGCGGCCATAAAGAACCTTCGCGTGAAGGTTGGCACCACAGTGGTGCGTGAAGCCGCCAAAGAAATCCTCGAGGAGTTCGGTCTGCAGATCGCCGACCAGGACCACATTAACTTGCTGATCGTAGACCAGCGCCGGCCGACCACCCAGATCGACAGCAACGACGGCTAACGACTCGTCCATGGTCTGCACAAAATATCCGGATCGATTGATTCCTTTTCGATCGCCCAGTGCTTGCGTAAAAAGGTCACCAAGAACGATGCCGGCATCTTCGACGCTGTGATGCTGATCAACGTCCAGATCCCCTGTAACAGACAACTCTAGATTGAACGCGCCGTGCTTGGTGAACAACTCAAGCATGTGATCAAGAAAGCGAACACCGGTCGTGATCTTATAGATTCCCGTGCCGTCAATGTTGAGGCATCCAGTGATTTGCGTTTCTTTCGTGTTGCGTTCTACGCGCGATTCACGCATCCGAAAACGCTCCGGCGGTTGAAATCAACGCCTCAAGCTGGTTGATGTCATCAAGGATCGCAATGGCATCGTGCGTTCGTAGGATCTCGGCGATCTCGTCGTGTCTCGGGTTGTGCGGAGTAGACACGCCCACGAAAGTTATATTTGCCTGCTGAGCGCTACGGGCGTCGTCAATGGTGTCGCCAAGGTACCAGATGTGCTTGTCTGGATGTAGCCGCTGAATCAGGAACAGACCGTCCGGCGCAGGTTTCGGATTGGGAACTGAGTCATCGGTGATGAGGGGGTCGAACACAATGTCAGGCGCATGCCGGCGCAGCGTGATGTCGGCCTCGTACCCGGCACGGCCCGTGAAGATGGCAAGCGTAGCTCGCTTTGAGAGGCCTTCCAGAAGTCCGGCTTTGGGCATCCATTGCTCGTGCCGAATCAGTCCGTCGCCATTGTTACCCAGAAAAATTTGGTTGAACCGAGTCACGACGTCCGCATAAGGCACCTGGACGCCGCGGTCAGTAATCAGCCTGTGTGACAGCAGCCAATCGTTGTTCCAGCCGCCGGCATTCTTGAAGTCTTGAACCACATCATGGGACACGAGATCGCCAGTGAAGTATTTTACGGTTTCGCGAACAGCCTCGCGGTAAGAGCCCATAACTTCGACGAGAACTCCATCCATGTCGAAGACGATCAAGTCGGGACGTTTGCCCAGGTTCCCTTGCTCGGATAACGGAGCGATCAGGTCAGTGTTCAAGAATCACCAAATTTCCTTCAGTTCGTCGAGGAAGCGGCCAATTTGTTCGCGCGTTCCGACGGTTACACGCAGACATCCTTCCAGCTCGTAGCTCCGATCACGAACCAAGATGCCCTTCTCGCGAAGTCGCTCTCGTATATCGATAGCGCGATCGCCCGCCTGAAACAGGACGAAGTTTGCCTGGCTTTCGATATACGGAATATTCAAGCGTTCCAGGCCTACATAAAGCAATTCTCGGGCGGCCAAAACTTCGACTGCATAATTTTCGATGAACTTTTCGTCCTGAACTGCAATGCGGGCAGCCATGGCGGCCAGCGAGTTGACACTATATGGAGATTGCGCTTTCCGGAGATGTTTCATGTTGTCCGGCTGCGAGAAGAGACAGCCACAGCGCATTCCGGCCATGCCGAAGATCTTAGAAAAGGTTCGGCTCACGAAGAGATTTGGATATTGGTCAATGGCTCGAATAGCAGTCACGCCACTAAATTCGTAATAGGCCTCATCGATGAGAACGGCAGCATTCGAAGCCTTCTTTAGAATCGACTCGATGCCCGCGAGGTTAAGCCCCGTACCTGTTGGATTGTTGGGATTGCTAATTAAAACAGCGCGAGTAAACTTGTCGATCTGCTCAAGCAGTTCCGGCAGCGGGAACGCGAGAGTTCCAGGACGATAATCTACTTCCGTAATTTGTGCGCCGGCCAGTTGCGAATAAAACTTGTACATCGCGTAAGAGGGCCTCAGGATCAGCACCCGGTCGTTGTCGTCAACATAGGTGTTGACCAACAGCTGAATCGCTTCATCGGTACCGTTCGTGAGCGTAATCTCATCGATCCCGACTCCGAAATGCAGCGCCAAGTCTTCGAGAGCATGTTCGTACTCCGGATACATGGTGAGATCAGCCGCTGTGAGGTAACGCTTGATGAAGTCGATCACACCCGGAGGCG
Organism: Bryobacteraceae bacterium; assembly: GCA_965214005.1. GTDB lineage: Bacteria > Acidobacteriota > Terriglobia > Bryobacterales > Bryobacteraceae > Bog-105. The sequence continues at coordinate 2,712,206 of CBDCAQ010000014.1, read as the reverse complement.
CGGCGACCGTGTTCTCGTTGAAATCCAGCCGCAATTTATTTCTGCGACCGCCCGACGGTGGATGATAGGCGGCCATATTTCTGACTGCTTTCCGCGGCTGTAGCGTGGTCGTTTTATCCGGCAAGCCGGACCTCCACGGCGCGCGCATGAGCCTCGAGACCTTCCGCACGAGCCAGCGTCGTGATCGCCGGCGCTAATTCACGCAAGGCAAAAGGCGAAAGATCCTGGACAGCGATCAGCTTGACGAAGTCGGTCGTCGAGAGGCCACCCCTCAGGCGTGCAGCGCCGCCCGTAGGCAATACATGGCTAGGGCCAGAGGCATAGTCGCCGGCTGACTCGGGCGAGTGAGAACCCAGAAAAATAGTTCCCGCGTTGCTGATTCTGGGAAGCAGTGACGGATCGTGCAAGCTCAGATGTTCAGGTGCAATCGCGTTAGCGAGATCGATTGCCATGTCCAAAGATGAAGCAATATAGATTCGGCCACCAGTGTCGATGGCTGAACGGGCCACTTGACTGGTTGTCAATGTCTTGAGTTGTTCTTCGATTTGAAGCTGAACCGCACCAGCCAGTGTCGAAGAGGTAGTGACAAGAATTGCCGAAGCGCTCACGTCGTGTTCGGCCTGAGCCAGCATGTCAGCGGCTATGATCCGCGGATCGCCATCGGCCGCTAATATGAGGATCTCCGTCGGGCCTGCCACAAAATCAATCCCGACATCACCCGCAAGCAACTTTTTTGCAGCGGCAACATAGGCATTCCCAGGACCGACGATACGGTCAACGCGCTTGATCGTTTCCGTGCCGTAGGCCATGGCTGCGATAGCTTGAGCACCACCTACCCGGTAAACTTCGCGAAGGCCAAGCAGATGCGCACAGCCGAGAATTTCCACTGAGGGACGCGGCGTCGTGACGCAGATCCGCAGCACGCCCGCAGTCTGTGCCAGCACTGCTGTCATCAGCAAAGTGGACGGAAGTGGGTAACGACCTGAGGGAATGTAGCAGCCTACTGCTTCAAGGGGCCGAACAACCCAGCCAAGTTTCCGCCCGTTCCCGAAATCATGGAACGTTTCCTTCGGCAGTTGCAGTTGAGCGAACTCGCGGATGTTGTGGATCGCTAGATCGGCCGCGCTTCGCATTCGGCGGGAAAGCCGTAATCCTGCAATGGCGATTTCATGCTCACCGACCCGCAGCGGCGCATCATTCAGATCATCGAAAATTCGCGCATACCGATGCAGAGCCTCGTCGCCGCCATCCCGCACCGCTGCAATGATAGGAGCGACAACCCGTTCGTAATCGGCAAGCTCTCCGCGCTGCTTGACGCCCGCAAAAGCAACGTCGGAGATGGGGATGATCTGAATCATGAAAGCTGGCTAGACGACGATCTTGTTCAAGGGATACTCAACAATGTCTTGCGCGCCCGCTTCTTTGAGTCGGGGAATGATTGTCCGAACAGTAGACTCTTCGAGAATTGTATTGACTGCAAGCCATTCAGGGTCGGTCAAAGGCGATACTGTAGGATTTTTCATAGCTGGCAGGACGGCTATTATCTGATCAAGATGCATTTTGCGGACGTTGAGTATCAGACCGACTTTGCCTAAAGCATTAATCGCTCCCTCCACCAGCATTTTCACGTCGAGCAACTTGCGGTGCTTCCACTCATCAGCCCAGGCCGTGTGGTTCGCAATCAGCTGTGTATTTGACTCGAGTACAGTTTCAATGATGCGCAGTTTGTTCGCACGTAGTGACGAACCGGTCTCCGTTACCTCAACAATCGCATCGGCGAGTTCCGGCGGCTTCACTTCTGTTGCACCCCAGCTGAACTCAACGCGTGCCTTTACTCCGTTCTCGGCAAGGTAGCGTTTCGTCGTTGCGACTAATTCAGTGGCGATCGTCTTGCTTTCAAGATCCTGCACTGAATGGAATGGTGAAGTTTCTGGAACGGCTAACACCCAACGCACTTTGCCGAAGCTTTGCTTGGCATAGATCAGGTCGGCAACGGCGAAAACCTTAGCCCCGCTCTCAACGATCCAGTCCAGACCAGTAAGGCCCGCATCGAGAATCCCATCCTCCACATATCGAGCCATTTCCTGAGCGCGAATCAGCATGCATTCGATTTCCGGATCGTCGATCGACGGGAAATAAGAACGGCTGCTGGTCGTGATATTAAATCCAGCGCGTCGGAAGAGATCAATTGTGGCGATCTCAAGGCTTCCTTTGGGGATGCCTAACTTCAGCTTCACCGGCCATCCCCAAAGCGAGTCATCCCGTACACAGCTGACGAATCGTAAGCAGGTTCCTCCGACTCTGCCCACAAACCTGATGCTTGGCGGACCCGATAGAAGCAACTCTCAAAACCGTTGTGACAGACTCCAGGACCTACGGGCTCGGCTTGAATCAAAAGCGCATCCGCATCGCAATCAGTCGCGATTGATCTAAGAAGCAGGTAGTGTCCGGACGTTTCGCCCTTAGTCCAGAGTCTCTGACGAGAGCGGCTGTAGAACGTTACGTGGCCGCTAGTCAATGTGCGCTCGTATGCGTCGCGATTCATGTAGCCGACCATCAGCACACGCCCGCTGGTAGCGTTCTGAACTACAGCCGCGATCAGTCCATTCTGCTTGTCAAAATTAAGCAGGCCCTCGTTAAGTGGGCTATCGCTGTGCAGGTCGTCGGCCGATAGGCCAAGGTTAGCCGGTTCGCTCATAAAGATTCAGAGTTAGGTTATAAAACAAAGAGCCCGCCAGGTGACTAGCGGGCTCTCTAAAATTTTGAAGCTGCCGGGCCGCTAGGGACGCAATTCTACTGCGAACCAATGGTCATCGTGCGAAGCCGCGGCCCGAATCATCGACCTCAGTATAGCAAGTGCCTGCTTTGGACTTCGTGGAATCGTCGCAGACCGATGGTGGGAGTCACAAGCCGCAACCTGAAACAAAACCATGGCAAAATGTATCGAGGATGAACTGTGGAAATGATGGCGTAATCGCCATGCGGATGCGTGTGCCAAGCGACTTCACGGTGGCCGCCAGTAATCCTCAACTAATTTGTTCGTCTGACCTTGAGCCATTTTTTTGTGTCCGGTAATGTAGTGACGTTCGTTTCTGCCCTGAGCTCCGTCCGCTATGCCCGTTCGCGAATTAAGTATCGACCAGCAACTTCCCGACAACCTCGACGCTGAACGTTTTGTGCTCGGCGCGATTATGAGCAACGAATCGGCCTTTCTGCAAGTTGCCGGCTCGTTGGTCTCGGAAGACTTCAGCCTCGAGAAGCACAGGCGAATCTTCTGCCGGATGACCGAACTGCACGAGCGCGGCGAACGGATCGACCGAGTGACGCTTGCCAATGAACTGATGCGTCACGGGCAGTTGCAATCGGTTGACGGGCTCAGCTATTTGGTCTCACTAGACGATGGCCTGCCACAGCTGCATAATGTCGAAGGTTACGTCGCGATTGTCAAAGAGAAGTCGCTTCTCCGCCGGATCATCACCGTTTCGCAGGACACGATCTCGCGATGCCTTTCGGCGGGTGATAACGCAAGCGAGATTTTGGGCGCCGCGGAAGATGCGTTGATGAAGCTGGGCGATGTGCAATCAGCCTCGAGCCTGGCTACGCCGGCCCAGATCATCAGCGAATATGACGGCGGTATCAACGCTTTTCTCGACACCAGCAAGCGCATCAAAGGAATTAGCACCGGGTATGTCAAGTTTGACGAGATGACCGGTGGATTACGCGAGGGCGAACTCATTATTCTGGCGGCTCGTCCCGCAATGGGCAAGACGGCATTGGCTCTGAATATCGCGCAACACGTGGCGACGAACCGCAGCAATCCGAAAGCGGTCGCGGTTTTCTCGCTCGAGATGTCGAAAGAGTCGTTACTGACTCGAATGCTGTGCGCGGCGGCACGGGTGGACCAGCAACGCTTTCGCGCCGGATATTTAAACTCTGATGAGCGACACGCCTTGCAGGAATCGATGTACTCCATGGTCGAAGCTCCGCTGTTTATCGATGACACGGCGGGCACAAACTTGATGGACATCCATTCGAAGTTGCGGCGCTTGCAAGCCGAACATGACTTAGGACTAGTGGTGGTCGATTACTTGCAATTGATGCAGGGGCGGGGTCGATTCGAGAATCGCGTTCAGGAAATCAGTTCTTTGTCGCGAGGTTTCAAGCTGCTTTCGAAAGAGATGCGCGTGCCTTTTCTGGTGCTCTCGCAGCTGAGCCGTGCACCGGAAACAAGAGTTGGCGACCACCGTCCGATGCTCAGCGACCTCCGAGAGTCGGGCAGTATCGAGCAGGACGCCGATATGGTGGGCTTTATCTTCCGCGAAGAGGTCTACCGGCCGGACAAAGAAAGCCTCAAGGGTCTAGCCGAACTGATTTTGGCTAAGCAGCGAAACGGACCCACTGGCCGCATCAAGCTTGCCTTCCTGAACCGCTTCACCAAGTTTGAGAACCTCACCGAACACACCGGTGATGACAATGCGCCGTTCGAGTAGTGACTTTATTAACGCAGAGCCGCACGGGTTGACGCCGTACGGCTTTGCAGATCACGCGTGAATGATCCCGGATGTACTATTGGGCCGGAATGAGTTGCCATTGTTGATTTGCGCCACCCAGGTAATCCCAGATCTGAAGTTGGCCGCCAGGTGAGGTAGACGCATTAGTTACATCAAGTGCCCGCCCACTTTTCTTGTTAACGATCTCGTAGTAACTTCCATTCACGGGGATTAGTTGCCAGAGTTGCTCGTCTCCGCCCCAATAGTCCCACTGCAGCATCTTAGTGCCGTCGCTAGTTCCTCCGTAGTAAGTGTCGAGCGAAAGGCCACTTTTGGCATTGAGGATGGCGAAGTACGGTGGCTGTGCAGCCACGAGTTTCCACTTCTGATCGAGTGAATTCCAGAAGGTCCACTGAATTATGCTGGCACCGTGTTTCGTGGACCCATATGAAACGTCTAGTGCCAGGCCACTGTTCCGATTAGCAATTTCATATAGCGTCGTGGTCGACAACATTGCGGTCTGCCAGCTGTTTACTAGATTAGCGGCGTTTACTGAGCCCAGTCCCGTCGCACGATCAAAGCCGACTCCGGCCAGATAAGTACCGTTGGACGTGTTGTAGCCTGGTTCACCCGGCACGGAGTTCTGGCCCACCGTGACATCGTTGAATATGCAGCTCGACCCCGGAAGTGCCGAAGTATCAGAAGCATCGCAAGCTTCGGAACTCTGGAGTGCAGCAAGAGCGTACAAGGTAGGGTTGACGTTTCCCTGAAGCGAGTTCGTCTTCTGATTTACAAGTGCCATGATGCCCGCAAACGAGGGGGCCGCAGCCGATGTTCCGCCGATCTCGACAAAACTGATCTGGCCGGACGACGAAGCTTGGCAAGAGCGATGCAAGCAGATGAGATACGGATCGACGCCGACGGCTGCTGACAAGGCAACATCGGGAACATCGCGATAGCCGTCGTTAGGAATGCCCGCCACTCCAGACTGCCAAGTTGGCTTAGCGAATACTGAACTGACGCCGCCTCCGGACGCGTAAAGTTCCGCTGAGTTTCCGCAAGCCGAAGCATCGCAACTTTCATTCCAAACGGTTTCAGGAATATAGGACTGAGCGTACGCCTGACCATTAGACGTGCTCCAGTAGGCACCGGACGCTTTCAGTTGCGTGCCGCCTACGGCTACCGTGTACGGAGTTGATGCCAGTAAGTTAACCGCCAAAGATCCAGTGGCCGTCTTTGAATTGGGCGCATCGCAACCGGCTGACCCTGAGTCACCCGTCGAAACTATGTATGTCATTCCCTGCGCAGCCATTTGTTGAGCCAGAAATTGTTTTTCTTGAATGTCTCCCGGATTGCTATAGGCTTCGCAGTAGCCGAAGCTTTCCGTCACTACATTCGCTCCCGCGTTATCGACCACATAAATTTCTGACAGATCGACTCCGTCGGCGGAGTTCGTTGAAGCCGAGAGTATGAAGTTCACTGTCGCATTCGGCGCGACAGCACCAGCCCACGATGCATCGAGCACCGCTTCGTCTTCTTCAGCTCCACCTAGATTGCCAGGGTCAGCGCCGTTTAGGACGATGTTTGGGGGATTCGGAACCAGTCCAAATACATTCCGAAAATCCACGACATCTTGCACGTCGAAGTTCGACCGACCTAGGACGGCGATGGTTGTTCCGGTACCGTTGATACCGGCCTGCAACAGCGGCTGAGTGTTGTAGATGGTCGCGAAATCGGTAGGCGAAAGAGCGTGCGTTCCATAGACGCTGTATTCGGGTTGGCTAGCATGAGGCTTAATCTTTGCCGATAGCTGATGACCCGATATCTTTAGTTGCGGCTTCGAGTGGAAGCTGTTGAGAGAAGCTACACCCGCCACCGCTGACGTTAGTGCGACCGGAATGTTCAATTCAGTGGCGTTGGCCCAATGGGTCTCGCCATTAACCACAAAGCGATGGATATCTGTGTGAAAGGCTTTAGAAACGTTAGCTGCCTGTCCAGAGAACAGAATCACAGTGCGGCCTTTCGTCACGGTATCGATTTGAAATCCATGCGATTGCAGCCACGACTCAATTGTTTGAATGTCGGCATCGCTGGGTCCGAATCGCTGACCGAATTCCTCCGGCGTTAGCCACTTGTGGTACAGCGGCGAATTGCGATCCATCTGGTGTGTTAGAAGATCATCGAGCGCTGCCTCTTGCTGGACAGTGCGCTTTAATACAAGCGTCATATGCTGCATCGGAAGAGTTCTGGGCGCGAGGCCGGCGTCAAACTCAGGGCGAGCTAGCGGGTGCACGGTCCCGTTCAGCCGCTGGATTTGCATATCATCGACATGCATCGTTATCATCGGCTGCCGCACTTCTACAGGTTGGGCCCCACTGGTGAAGACTCCGAAAACAGGTAAGAGAGCAAATAGTAGTTTGGATTTCATATAAGAACAACCTCCAGCCAAATAGCTCCAGGTGCGATCCACAAACACGAACCTGGTGCGAGCTGCCCCACTACTCTTGGGTAGTGTTTCACCCCATCTCAAGCAGTGCAGCTACTAAGGACGAAATCTGTCTGTTCCCACTACGTATCGACTCATTTGCACTTTTCGATAGTCAGGAAAATACTGACGGAGCTGAAACCACTCCGAATCGCCCGTAGAACCAGGAGCATCGCACACTTATGTCCAAGATTATTCGCTTTCATCGAACGGGCGAGGCAGACGTGTTGCAGTTCGAGGAGATGCCTCCTACCGAACCAAAGGCCGACGAGGTACGCCTAAGAGTGGAAGCCATCGGCTTAAACCGGGCCGAGGTTCTGTTTCGACAAGGCAAGTATCTGGAACAGCCAGAGCTTCCGGCCAAATTGGGATACGAGGCGTCCGGAGTGATAGAAGCTGCTGGCTCTGCTGTTTCAGCTTTCAAAGTAGGTGACCGAGTTAGTACCATCCCGTCGTTCTCACAAAATCAATACGGCGTCTACGGTGAGAGCGTGATTGTGCCTGCCTACTGCTTGGCGCGATACCCGAGTTCACTTACAGCAAATGAGGCCGCTTCGATCTGGATGCAATACCTGACTGCCTGGGGAGGGATCATTCATCACGGGGCTCTCGAAGCAGGTCAGTATGTATTGATCACGGCGGCTAGTAGCAGCGTCGGGCTGGCCGCAATCGAACTGGTGCGACTGGCGGGGGCACATTCCATAGCGGCTACAAGGACCTCGGCTAAGAAGCAGGCACTTCGGGACTTCGGAGCCGACACGGTTGTCGCGACGGGGGAAGAGAACCTGGCTGAAGCAGTTGGCAAAGTAACCGGAGGGGCCGGCGCAGACGTTGTTTTCGACCCTGTAGCCGGCAGCTTTATCGAAAGGCTGGCGGAAGCGACCGCACCAGGCGGGCAGATTATTGAATATGGCGCGCTGAGTATGGAGGCCACTCCATTCCCGCTTGCTACTGCGATTCAAAAGGGTTTGACTGTGCGCGGCTATACCCTGTTTGAGGTCGTCTCGAATCCGGCGCTCCGGAAAAAAGCCGAAGGTTATATTTACGACCAGCTCGAGCAGGGCAAACTAAAGCCCAAGATCGACAGAGTGTTTCCCTTTGCGGAGATGGTCGAGGCCCACAGGTATATGGAATCGAACCAGCAATTCGGGAAGGTTGTCGTCTCCGTGCCGTAGGAGCTCAGAGACTAGGAATTAAATGTGAGGCAGATCTTGCCAATGTGGCTTCTGCCCTCCATGACGCGAAGGGCGTCTGGAAACTCAGTCCAGGGCATAACGCGGTCAACGACGGGCTTGACCTTGGCAAAGTCGAGAAACTTGATCATGTTCTCGAACATGACACGTGACCCGACATAAATACCCTGAAGGCGAAGACTATTGACGAGGATCGGTGCCGGACTGATCGTGCTTTCGCGACCGCTAAGAACGCCAATGACGCTGATAGTACCTCCCATCCGAACGGCTTTGAGCGCTCGCGGCATCGTATCGCTGCCACCAACTTCGATGATGTGATCGACACCAACGCCGGCGGTCAGGTCCCGGGCCTGCTCGTGCCACTCCGGATGCACTTGATAGTTGATTGTCTCGGCTGCTCCTAGTTCTGTGGCCCGCTCAGCTTTCGCGTGATCGCTAGTCGTCAAGATGACGCGAGCACCGGCCGCAACGGCAAACTGAAGCGCAAATAACGATACGCCGCCTGTGCCCTGCACCAAAACGATGTCTCCAGGTTTAATAGGAGTGTGCTCGAAAAGGGCGTGCCACGCGGTGACAGCGGCACATGGTAATGCTGAAGCTTCTTCGTCGGAGAGATAGGCAGGGGTGAGTACCAGGCCTTGCTCGCTAAAGACGGCGTATTCCTGCAGCACTCCGTTTAAAGCACCGCCGAGAGCGGATTGGCTCGCCGCATGACTAATAGGGCCGGCGATCCAGGACTGCATAAATATTGGAGTGACACGATCGCCTGTTTTGAACCGAGTGACGCCTGGACCGATTTGCTCGACCACACCAGCACCGTCCGACAGGGGTACCAAAGGTCCTTTCAGCCGGGAACCGTACGTGCCCTTAACCGTCAACAGGTCGCGGTAGTTCAAGGAGGCTGCGCTCATCCGAACTAGCACTTGGCCAGCCCCCGGGCTCGGTTTGTCACGGTCCTGAAGGGAAAGATTCTCAATGCCGAATTCGCGGATTTCGAAAGCCTTCATTAGGGGTGTTCCATAGCGAACTGCACTAGGTGCTCGAGCTTTGCGCGCGCAGCTCCACTGTCGATCGATTCAGCGGCGGCTTGGGCTGCTGACCGAGCATCGGGCTCTTTACCGGCGATCAGCAAAGCCGCAGCTGCATTGACAACGACAATGTCGCGCCGGGGCCCAAGTTCGCCGTCCAAAATGCGGCGGATGAGATCTGCGTTGCTCTCAGGATCGCCTCCCCTCAGTTCGTCGGCCTCGCTCGTTTCGATACCGAAGTCGCTCGGAGACCATTGTCCCTTTTGAACACGCCCATCCTCGACCTGAAAAACAGTCGTTAAGCCGGTAGTCGTAATCTCGTCCAGACCATCCGAGCCATGCACAACATAAGCTCGCTCCACGCCCATGCGAGCCGAGGCAAGCGCAATCATTTCGGCAGCGCGAACTGAATAGGCTCCAATCAGTTGAGCGCGGGCGCGCACCGGATTCGTCAACGGCCCAAGCAGGTTAAAAACAGTACGCCCCGAAATCCGGAGCCGCGCCTCCTGTGCGTGGCGAACCGCAGGATGGATTAAAGGCGCAAACAAGAAGCCGATGCCTACTTCGGTGACGCACTCGAACACCTTGGACGCGGACAAAGTAGTCGGGATCCCAAGCGCCTCGAGCACATCAGCGCTACCACATTGACTGGTGATGCGGCGGTTGCCGTGTTTGGCCACCCGCAAGCCAGCGCCGGCGATCACGAGGGCTGCAGCAGTTGAGATATTGAATGTACTCGCACCATCACCGCCCGTCCCGCACGTGTCAAGAATTGGCGAATCAGCTTGATCGAACTCAACAGGTTGAGCCATCTCGCGCATGGCAGACGCGAAGCCAACCAACTCCGCCACAGTCTCGCCCTTTTGTCGCAGATATCGGAGAATCTCGACAAGTTGATCGGTGTCAGTGCGACCGTTTAAGATGTGCTGCATCAGCAGGTACGCCTCTTGTTGGGTCAGGTGAATAGAGCTACGAAACGGAAACGCGCGGAGTATCGAGGTGCTTATGTCCTGGAGCACGCTAAGTGAGGCGGTTTGAGTAGTCGCCATCAGTGTCTCCCGACCGGTCTACCGGCCATCAAAACGCCCAGCCAGACTGCACCGTAGCCGGCGATAACGCTGCCGGCAAGGTAGGCCAGAGCCAACCCGGGTTGTCCACCCCGAGTCGCAAGATAGCCGTCAAATTCGAAGCTTGAGAAAGTCGTATAACCACCCAAAAATCCTGTGACCACCAGCAGGTGCCACATGTATGGCAATTTCCATCGTTCAACGATCAGCGTCACCGCCAGGCCAATCAAGAACGACCCAGTGACGTTGATGAAAAACGTGCCCAGAGCGAAGTTGCCGGTCGGGTAAGCACGTAGAATTGCCCTGTTCACAAGATAACGCGTCAGCGAACCGGCACCGCCACCTACCAGCACGCAGAGATAATTCCCCATCGAAAGTGTCAGGTTTCTATTTTGAACTACCGCTCAACGATCGCAGGCTCTGAGATGCTTTGCGAGCTCTGGGAGCGTATCCTGTGACTGTTCTCACACATGAGTCCCCAGCACGAGTATGAGAAAAGGCGAGCGCAGTGGCAAGAACGTTACAGCCGCTTGCAGAGCAGATTCATTGCCATTGGAAACGGCAGGTTAGCCTGTGCTGTTCTGGCAATCGCATTCGGGTTCCTCGCATGGGACCGTGGTGCGGTCCGTCCCGGCTGGGTTCTATTGCCGGTGATGGCGTTTGTAGTCCTGTTCATTTGGCATCAGCGGGTGATTCGGATACGAAATGCGGCCACTCGGGCGATCTCTCATTACGATCTGGCCTTAGAACGACTGTCAGATCGGTGGTCGTCTCCACGGGCGGCAACCGGGGCCGAGTTTTTGACACCAAAGCACGTGTACGCTGCGGACCTCGATCTGTTTGGCCGTGGATCACTTTTCCAAATGATCTCGACCGCGCGAACTAGCGTGGGTCGGTCTACCTTAGCTGGATGGCTTCTGGTATCCGCGGGACCAGCCGAGATTCGGGGCCGCCAAGTGGCAACCGGAGAGCTGGCCCAAAGCTTGGATTTGCTTGAGTCGTTCGCCTTGTCTGGAGCCGACGTAACAGCATCGATTGACGTCGAAACTATGGACCGGTGGGGATCGGCACCTCCAGCTGGTTTTGCCCGGTGGCAGTTAACGGCCTCGTACGCGCTAGGCGCGATTGGACTGATCCTGCTTCTGGGCTGGTTCGGTGCGTTGGTGCCGATTTGGGGATTAGGCTCGGGCCTGGCGGTGAACCTATCGGTAATCGTTTTTCTGCGCAAGAGGGTGGAGCACGTGTTTGCCACAATCGAAGCTCCCGCCGGAGATCTGCGCCTCATCTCATCGCTGCTGGCGATTTTAGAAACGCAACAGTTCGAGTCACTGTGGCTACGGGAGAGGCGTGAGGCATTGATCGTCTCCGGCAAGACCGCCTCGAAACGCGTTCATCTCTTGAGCCGTTGGAGCGACTGGCTCGATTCGAGTGATCACGTGGTCATGCGGCTGCTGCGCCCGTTTACTCTCTCGCGCGAGATCATTGCGATGTCGATTGAACAGTGGCGCGTGGCGAACGGCGGCCAAGTGGTGAGATGGCTTCGAGCTATTGGCGACTTTGAGGCCTCGTCTGCTCTAGCTAGTCTCCGCTTCGAGCGGCCAAGCTGGACAATTCCTGAATTAGTCAATTCCGACAAGCCTTCCTTCGAGGCCCAACAGCTACGACATCCTTTGCTCCCGACCGCAACCTGTGTTCCGAATGACATTACCTTAAAAGATCCGCAACGACTGTGGATTGTAAGCGGATCGAACATGTCGGGTAAAAGCACTCTGCTTCGTACCATCGGCTTGAATACCGTACTCGCATTAGCCGGCGCACCGGTGAGTGCTAGAAGTCTGCGCGTCGCACCGCTGGCCGTCGGAGCTTCTTTGCGAGCGTCTGATTCACTACAGGACAATAAGTCGCGATTCATGGCCGAGATCGAACGTCTCAAAGCCATCGTCGACCTGACTGAGCATAATCGGCACGTACTGTTTCTGCTTGACGAGCTTCTGAGTGGGACAAACTCCCACGATCGCGGAATCGGTGCTTTGGGCCTGATCCGAAATTTGCTCGACAGGAACACCATTGGCTTGGTCACAACACACGACTTGGCATTGACCAAGATGGAGCAAGACCTGAATCCATATGCGGCCAACGTACACCTCGAAGACAAGCTCGTCGAGGGTCAACTGGAGTTCGACTATAGGCTGCAGCAAGGGGTGGTCACCCACAGCAATGCTCTCGAACTGATGCGTGCAGTGGGCTTGAAGCTAAACTAGCAGATGGCCAAAGCGTACGAACCCTGTTGCGCCCAGGCCCTTTTGTACCGACTATGAAAATCCATGAGTACCAGGCAAAGGCGATCCTGGCTAAATACGACGTTCCTGTCCCGCGAGGCGAAGTCGCTTACACGGTAGAAGAGGCAGAGGCAGCTGCCAAAAAGCTGGGCGGCAGTGTTGTTGTAAAAGCTCAAATTCATGCAGGTGGACGCGGCAAGGGCGGCGGCGTTAAGGTTGCGAAGGACGCGGCAGAAGCGGTCGAGATCGCGAAGAAAATTCTCGGGATGACCCTGGTTACGCACCAGACTGGCCCAGAGGGTCGTGTTGTTCAAAGACTCTTGATCGAAGAAACACTGCCGATCGAGCGGGAACTATACCTGGGCATCGTGCTTGACCGCGCCACCGGTCAGAACGTGTTCATGGCGTCCAAAGAGGGCGGTATGGAGATTGAAGAAGTCGCCGCCAAGACGCCCGAATTGATCTTGAAGGAAACACTGTTGCCGGGCTATGGATTGCAGTCCTACCAAGCACGCAAGTTGGCCTTCGCCATGGGTGTACCAGCAACAAGCGTGAATGCCGCGGCTGCAGCCATGATTGCTCTGTCGAAGGCTTACGATGCCATTGATGGCTCGCTTGCTGAGATCAATCCATTCATCTTGACCAAAGACGGTAAGGTCTATGCGTTGGACGCGAAAATCACCATCGACGACAACTCCCTGTATCGGCACAAAGACCTTGTTGAACTGCGCGATCTGAATGAGGAAGATCCCCTCGAAGTCGAGGCCTCTCGATTTGGGCTGAATTACATCAAGCTCGACGGCAACATTGCCTGCATGGTAAATGGCGCGGGCTTAGCGATGGCAACGATGGACATTATTAAGTACGCCGGCGGCCAGCCCGCCAACTTTTTGGATGTCGGGGGTGGGGCTAATGCCGAACAGATCGAAAATGCATTCCGGATCCTTTTGTCTGACAGCAGTGTCAAAGCGGTTTTGATCAATATCTTCGGCGGGATTCTTCGCTGCGACACGCTGGCGAACGGAGTCGTCTCCGCGGCACGCAAACTAGAAGTGAAGATTCCCATCGTGGTGCGAATGGAAGGGACTAACGTCGAGTTAGGCCAGCAGATTTTAAAGGAGTCGGGCTTCAACTTCGCGGTCGCGGATGGGATGAAGGACGCGGCGGAAAAAGTAGTGAGGCTAGCACAATGAGCGTTCTGATTAATGAGAATACGAAGCTGCTGTTTCAAGGCTTCACAGGCAAAGAAGGCACCTTCCACGCTCAACAAGCTATTGCTTACGGGACCAATGTAGTTGGCGGTACAACACCGGGCAAGGGCGGACAGAGGCATCTGGATCGGCCGGTTTTCAATACCGTCGAACAAGGTGTGAAAGCGACGGGAGCTAACGCATCCGTTATTTTCGTTCCTCCGCCGTTTGCAGCGGACGCAATAATGGAAGCCGCTGATGCCGGGATCCCGCTTGTGATCTGCATCACCGAAGGCATTCCAGCGGCGGACATGATTCGTGTCTGGGAGTATCTTCAGCTCAAGCCGAGAACCCGCTTAGTCGGTCCGAACTGTCCTGGTGTAATTACGCCGGGCAAGTGCAAGATCGGCATCATGCCGGGTCATATACACAAACCAGGTCACGTCGGAATCGTTTCTCGCTCAGGAACTTTGACTTACGAGGCCGTTGGCCAGTTGACGAAGCTCGGCATTGGTCAGTCCACCTGCATTGGGATTGGTGGCGACCCAATTATCGGGACGAGTTTCACTGACGCGATCAAGCTTTTTAATGACGACCCAGATACACACGCCATCATTATGATTGGCGAAATTGGCGGCAGTGCCGAAGAGGATGCTGCGGAGTACGTAAAGGCTCACGTGCGCAAACCGATGGTCGGCTTCATTGCCGGCCAGACTGCGCCTCCGGGACGCCGCATGGGCCACGCGGGCGCAATCATTTCAGGTGGTGCCGGTAAGGCTGAAGACAAGCTGAACGCTATGGCCGAAGCGGGAATCGTCGTGTGCCCCTCGCCTGCCGTGTTGGGCGAGAAGATGCAAGAAGCGCTGAGTCGCTCAAACTAAAAGGAAATCCAGTAAATGGCAACGGAACGTACGTTTGGAATTATCAAGCCAGACGCAGTAACGAATCAGTATGTGGGCGAGATCTTGACCATCATCAAGCAGAATGGCTTCAAGATCATCGGCCTGAAGCAGCGCCGCTTGGCAACTCATGAAGCAGAGGCCTTCTACGCTGTTCACAAAGAGCGGCCATTCTACAGCGGCTTGGTTAAGTTTATGACCGAGGGTCCGGTTGTCTTTATGGTTTTGGAACGCGAGGGCGCAATCGCAAAGTGGCGTGAAGTGATGGGAGCGACTAACCCGGCTAACGCAGCCGAAGGCACCATCCGTAAGCAGTTCGCTGAAGACATCGAACGAAACTGTGTGCATGGATCGGACGCGCCTGAAACGGCAGAGCAAGAGATTCCGTTCTTCTTCAGTTCGGCTGAACTGCTCTGACTGCCTTCGTCCATGAAGCAGTTGGTCATCATCGCTGGAGGTAAAGGGACGCGCCTTCAGTCGCGGCTCGGTGATCAACCCAAGGCTTTGGCGTCAGTGGGTGGCAAGCCGCTGATCCAGCATCAGATCGAACTTGCCCGAACTCACGGGTTTGGCAGAATTCTCGTCCTAACTGGTGTCGGTGCAGAGTATATCGAGCGGCACTTAGGCGATGGCTCGGCTTGGGGTGTCTCAGTAACTTACTATCGAGATCCTCGACCGATCGGCACAGCAGGCGCACTCGTCAATGCTTACGAATTGCTGGACGATCAGTTTCTGGTGATGTATGCCGATACGATGCTGAACGTCAATCTTCGCCGGTTCGCGTCCAGTCATCCCGCTGACGCGCAGGCGACGCTGTTTCTGCATCCGAACGATCATCCACACGATTCAGACCTGGTTGAGGTAGACGACGATCACCATGTCACAGCCATCCATCCATATCCGCATCCGACGGTCCATGCCTATAGGAATCTGGTGAACGCTGCATTGTACGTGTTCGAGAGGTCTGCACTGGAACTGTTTCGAGCGGCGGTTCAAGATCTCTCATCGTCCTTCGATATCGCCAAGCACCTGTTCCCTGCCCTGTTGAAGATGGATGGTTCGCTGCATGGGTACTTAAGTCGGGAATACATAAAAGATGCCGGAACGCCGGAACGCCTGGATCGCGTGAACCGTCAGTTCGACATGGGCCGGATTGCTCAAGGATCAATAGATGTTCCCGTTCCTGCCGTTTTTTTCGACCGGGATGGAACGCTTAATCACGAGCGTGGATTCTTGAAGTCACCGGACAATATGGAACTCTTGCCTGGCGCTGCGGAGGCTGTACGACTCGTCAATGAATCGGGAATGCTAGCTGTCGTAATTACTAATCAGGCGGTGATTGCGAGAGGAGACTGCACTGAAGCCGATCTGCGGCGCATCCACAACCGGCTGGAGTGGCAGTTGGGCGAGGCCCACGCCTACCTCGACGCCATTTATTACTGTCCGCATCATCCTGATCGGGGCTTTGAGGGAGAACGCGCGGACCTGAAATTTGTATGCACTTGCCGGAAGCCAGCGCCTGGTTTGCTAGCAGCAGCAGTAAGCGACATGAACATCGCGACCCAGGATTCTTGGATGGTAGGCGACCGAGTTTCGGACGTTCAGCTGGCTGCGAATTTTGGGATCAAGTCGGCCTTGGTTTTAACGGGACACGGCGCGGCGGTCAGGCATTTAGGTTCACCCACTTTGGAGTGTTCGGACGTGCTGTCTGCGGTACGTCACATCGTTGGACAACGGACCGGTGCAAGTTAGCTCGTTGCGTACTGAACTAAAGCTAGCCTACATCATGCTTCTGTTGAGCGCCGTCACTGCTGTTTTCACGGTCGCGTTGGTAATGCGTTGTTACATGCCTTGTCCGTTCTGGGATCACTGGTGGGTCATCGGGGATATCGCGGAGGGAAGTCGGCCATCCTCGCTCCGTTGGCTTTGGAGCCAACACAATGAGCACAGGATCGCGATACTCAGAGTGCTGATTTATCTTGATATATTTGCATTCGGGGCGAAGAACGTATCCTTGCAAGTAGAAAGCTTAGTTATTCAGCTTTTACAATGGGCGGCGATATGCTACTTCATCGAGCGCTACACCTTATTGCCACTGGGTTTGAAGCGCAGTATTGAAGGGATCTACGCGTTCTTTCTGTTTCACCCTAAGCAGGAGAATTTTCTTGAGCCGTTTCAAGTATCCTTCATACTGCCTTTCGCTCTAGGCACCGTCGCCTTCCTTTTAGTCACCTTCTTCCGAGAGCTTCGCAGGCCAGTATTTTCGATGGCTGTGGCTGCTGTGGTCCCGTTGCTTGCAGCCCTAAACCTCGCAGGAGGGCTTCTGATTGGACCGGTGCTGACCGCCTTGGCTGTGGTTAGAGGCTTACCCAAGCGATTCGTAATCCTTATCAGCGTCGCTTGGATCGCAGCAACTGCTGCCTACCTGATCGACCTTCATCGCCTTGGGCCGGCAGTTATGCACGCCAACCAATTTGTCAGTTATATTTTGCTCTATTTCAGTGAGCGCTGGTTCAGAATCGGTCGATATGAGGACGTCCCGGTAGTTCTAGCCTCCCTTCTCGGTCTCATTCTAGTAGGGGGCCGCGCGCTCGGGAGGCGGGAACAAGTATCTGCCTTCGAGTGGTTTCTAACGGCGGAATCTGTACTCGCAATCCTGAGTGCATGCGTCACCGCCACCGGGAGACTGCAATTTGGAGTCGGCCAAGCGCGCTCGACTCGGTATCAGACCGTCGCCTTGCTGTATTGGAGTTCATTCTTTTCGTTGGTGCTGGTGCGTGTATGGCGCTGGCGTCCGAGTAGTCTGAAGCTTGCGCAAATGGTGATGCTTGCAATTATTCTTTTGTCGATATACGACTTCCCTCGCCTATGGAGAATGCGCGTGGCAGAACCCGATTCTTTACGCCTAGCGTGCACGGCGGTGATGAGTGAACATTACACTAAGGCGCAGGCAGCACAGTTGTTGTCGGCACCCGAGCTATTGGGTCCACGAATTCGCTTCCTGCGTCAGCGTTGGGCAACCTAAATGAAGAATCTTCTTATCGTACCCGTGCTGTTGGCCGTTCCTGTATTGGCCGCGTCCTCGTGGTCGAAGAAAGACCCGAGCACCTGGTCGACTCAAGAAGTCAACCAAATCCTGTCCGATTCGCCTTGGGCAAGGCCTGCTGTCGCGTCGTTTCCCCCGGCGGAATCAGAAGACAATACCAACGTTGTGCCCAGCGGCAATGCGCCCGGAACGATCGGTTACGACGGCAAGTGGGATGGAACTCCGAGCCGGCACTTGAGTGATCTTCCGACGTTCCAAGTGATGGTTCGATGGGAGAGTGCTGCGCCTATTCTCGAGGCGCGCCGCCGGTCGTACCAGCCAGTGCAGGTCAGTCTTCCCGCTCGTTCATACGTGATCGGACTGTTGGGTCTGTGGCCTGCTGAGCAACAGTCAACGACTGGAGAACCCAAGTCCGACCCGACACAGCCGGTGCTCGGTTCGTTACGGCCGCACTCAATCGACTCGTTAGGGAGCCGTTCAGATCATCGGACGCAGCAAGATCTGGGACACATGCGCCAGGAACTACGATCGGTGTCGAAGATCGTGCGCCTCGACCGTCGGGCCGTCGCACCGGAAGACGTACAGTTGGATCCGGCTACAGGCGAGATACTAATTATTTTCCCCAAGGACGACACAATCGACTTAGGCGAAAGAGAGGTCACTTTCTCAAGCCGTTTCGGCTCGATGGTGATCGAGAAGAAGTTTCGGCTCAAGGATATGCTCTACCATGGCAAGCTAGAGCTTTGATGAGGCGTCGTTGCTGAAACTGCCATTCAGGCAGCCGTCGCAGGTTCCATTTGCCGGCTACCTACGTGCGCTTGTCTACTTGCGGCCTTATCGCGCCCGCTTTGCAGGACTATTCGGCCTGGCGTTCATTTCCACCGCCGTCAGCCTTGCCCAGCCATACCTATCGAAAGCATTGATCGACAATGCGCTAATCCGGCGGGATGTTCGGAGTCTCTGGTACGTAGCCGGACTGATGGCGGTATGCGCTGGGCTCTCGTTTATTCTGGGCATGGCCACAACTTATCTTTATACCCGAGTCTCGGCCCTGGTTCTCTTCGACATGCGGCTGACGGTCTTTCAGAAACTGCAGTGCATGTCGCCGCAGTACTTCGCCAAGACCCGAACCGGCGACATCGTTTCGCGATTGAATAACGATATTGGTGAGTTGCAACGTTTGAGCTCGGACACGCTGCTGTCGTTGCCGTCGAACCTTCTGTTTCTGTTTGGCAGCGCGGCGATGATGGCGATTTTGAATGTCCGGCTGTTTGCCATCAGCATTGTGGTTTTGCCGATTGGCATCTGGGCCATGCGCCAGTTCCAAGGTCGCCTGCGAGCCTATGTGCAAACGATGCGCCAGCAGAGCTCCGACATCGGCAGCTTTTTGATCGAGTCGATTCTCGGCATGCGCGTGGTTGTCGCTTTCAATGGGCAGGCGCGAAAAGATCAGGAGTTTCGGGCTCGCAACGATGCTTACGTGCACACGCTGCTTCGAATGCAGATCACGTCTTTTTTAGCTGGCGCGCTACCCGGAGCTGTACTGACTGCATCCGTAGCTATCCTATTTTTATACGGTGGAAGCCTCGTCATCAAGGGCGTGCTGACAATCGGAGGACTGATGGCCTTTATGGCTTACCACGGTCGATTGCTATCTCCGGTGCAGAGTTTGATGGCGTCCTATTCCGCTCTCATTACTGGCGGCGTTTCGTTGTCGCGGGTTCTCGAGCTTCTTGACATGCCTTCCGAAGTGACTGAAAGGTCTGCGACTCGACCCTTGCCTCCCTTGCAAGGACACCTCGAGTTTCATGACGTGGCGTTTGGGTACGAGGGTCGGCCTCTTGCTTTGCAGCAAGTATCTGCCCGAATACTGCCGCGTAAAATCTGCATTGTCGTCGGCGCCAGCGGCGCGGGCAAGTCAACCCTGATAGATCTTGCGCTGCGCTTCTACGATCCCTCGAATGGATCAGTCACTCTGGACGGCTGCGACTTACGTGACCTGAAGCTGGCCGATGTTCGGTCGGCCATCACTGTAGTCGATCAGTTGCCATTTCTGTTTCACTCGACCATTCGAGAGAACCTGACCGTTGCTCTTCCAGCTGCGACCGAGGCAGATCTGGACCGCGCTGTTGCACAGGCCGGCATCACGGACTTCATAGCTCAGTTGCCGCTCGGGTACGAGACGTTGGTTGGCGAACGCGGGCTCTCGGTGTCTACGGGCCAGCGCCAAAGACTCGCTATCGCGCGTGCGCTGCTGCGCAATCCTGCGGTTCTGATTTTGGACGAACCTACTGCGGCACTGGATCCAACGGCTGAATTCGAGTTGGGCGAGGCCTTACGTCGACTTGCCGGAACCTGCACGGTTGTGGTTGCCACGCATCGACCGGCGTTCCTCGACTTCGCCGACCAGGTGATTGTGATGGAGCACGGCGCGGTGGTCGAGCAAGGTCAGCCGAGGGAACTGATGCAGCGCAATTCAGCACTGGCGCGGCACTTCCGTGAGCCAGATGTGTCTCCGAGTGTGTCGCGCGAAGCAGTTGAGCTGGCCTGATTTTCCACAATGCCGAGTGTCGCGGTTGTTGATAGTGGGGTGCATCTGACGCACCCGCATATCAATCGAGACAGAATCGTGGGCGGAATCAGCGTGACAAGCGAAGGTTACGAACAGGGGTTTGAAGATCGCATTGGTCACGGGACCGCCGTTGCTGCTGCGATTCAAGGCCGAGCGCCCGAAGCTGACCTACTCATTGTCAAGATCTTCGAACGCAAGTTAGTCACAACGGGTTTGGTTCTGCTGCGCGCGATCGACTGGTGCATCGGGCAACACGCCAATTGGATAAATCTGTCGCTGGGCACTCCGAACGCGGATTACTGTCCTGAGTTTCAGGTGCGCATCGAGAGAGCGACGGCACTGGGAATCAAGATCGTCGCAGCGACCGAGATGGACGGGAAGCCAACTTATCCGGGATCGATGCCGGGCGTCGTCGGCGTTGTGCTCGATTACGACTGTCCGCGAGAGAGTCCGTTACGCCTTGCCCATGCGGAGCAGGAAGTTTATGCCGCTTCGGGCTACCCGCGTCCCATTCCGGGTGTGTCACCTGAACGCAATCTGAAAGGCATCAGCTTCGCGGTCGCGAACGTCACAGGTGCGCTTGCGGCAGGGTTCGGCCGTGAATAACGTTGTTGTGATTGAAGGGAGCGGCTTTTCAGCTTCGTGTTGTGCGCGTCTGTTGAGCCAAGCCGATGTTCTGTTCGCGGTTGAACCAGGTCAGCCGAGACATGTGCCTGCCATTCTGGTCGGCGAAGGAACGCGGCAGCTTTTCGCTGACCTCTTTCGCGAGCCGGAACTGTTCACAAGCAATCATCGGATTGAGAAACGTATTGTCGCCTGGGGAGCGGAGGCGACTCCGATGGAGCTGGCGCATGATGCTCGGATCGTGGCGGAGGATAGCTTCCCGCAACAAGCTTCGGGACCGATAACTGACGAGATGACGCCGGCGTGGACGATTCAATGCGCGCGTTTGTCACCCTCCAGTGCAACTCAGCATGTCTTCGGGTCGCGCATTGCGTACACGGCTACTGTGAGCCTGAAACCTTTGGCCGAACAGTCGGCCTGCTGGATCGAATCGGTCGAAGATGGCTGGCTGTTTCTCTTCACCACCGGTAATCACGAAGCATGGCTGCTTGCCGTCGGAAGCTCATCTGATTCCCTGCTCGGCGAGAGTCGACTCATCTCGTCCCGTATTGATTCCGTCCTTACGATTGGAACCCAATTCTCTGCCTCGCCACGCATCACAGATCCGTTGGCGACTTGGCGCGCTGACGGTCACGGTGACGTTATATGCTGCGGAAGTGCGGCGCTCGGATTCGATCCCGTTTGTGGGGATGGGTCGGGCAATGCTCTGCGCGAATCTATTCTTGCGTGCGCCGTGGTTCGGGCAGCAATGGCTGGTGAGCCCGCTTCTGAGGCTATGAATCATTACACCGGGCGGCTGCTGGCAGGCTTGCTCCGTCATTTGCAACTCTGTCGAAATTTTTACCAAACGGGTGGAAAAGGGCCGTGGTGGGCCGAGCAAGTGGCCCAATTAGATATCGGTATCCGCTGGACTTTTGCAAAACTCGCCGGGCTTTCGGCGTCGCCGTTCCGACTGAACGACTTCTCGCTGGAGCGTGTTGCGGGCAGGTAGAGAACGGTCGCCAGCTACCCTAAACATATGCCCAACTTCATCGATGCTGCGATCGAAATCGCGCACGAAGCAGGACAAATTCTGATGTCTCACCGAGGCGTTGCATTTGAGCTTAAGGGCGAATACGACTTGGTCACAGCTGCCGATCGTGCGAGCGAAGCCTTGATCGTTAAACGTCTGCAACAGCGATTCCCGGACCACGGCATTATGGCTGAGGAGGGCGGACATGCCGACATGCGAAACGACCTCCACTGGTATGTAGATCCGTTGGATGGCACAACGAACTTTGCCCATGGATTCCCGGCCTGGAACGTTACGCTTGCTCTGGCGCGCGGTAACGAGATGATTGCCGGGGTCGTTTTCGATCCAGTACGAAACGAACTGTTTGCCGCAGAACGAGGTGCCGGTGCACGCTTGAACGGTGCGCCAATGCACGTCAGCAAAGCTGCGACGCTGAATGATTCGCTCGTCTCGACCGGGTTCCCCAGCCGCAAGCGTCATCAAAACGTGAACATACATTTTTACTATCAATTGGGAATGATGACCCATGGTGTCCGTCGTGCAGGTTCTGCCGCTCTCGATCTGGCTTACACGGCTTGCGGACGCCTCGAAGCGTTTTGGGAGTTCGGTTTGAAGCCGTGGGACATGGCAGCCGGCACGCTGTTGATTCAGGAAGCCGGCGGTACAGTATCGGGCATGATGGACGAGCCGCTGAATGTTCACGGCGAATATGTGGTCGGCGACAACGGACTGATTCATGGCGAATTGATCGGCGTGTTTCGAGACGTTTTCAATGGTCACTATCAGAACGCGATGCCACCGCTGCCCGCTCCCGAGTTTTCTCAACATAAAGGTCGCAATGCTTGAGGGTCGCCATGCTTGAACAATCTCTTAAATCAACGACTGCGGAATTGCCTGCCGTTCCGCTGACGCTGGAAGGCGCCAGTACGCTTCATCAGCTGTTTCGGTTCCGACGCGCAGCCTGGCGCGCATTATCGCCAGAACGCCAAACAGAAATCTGTGCCGAAGCTGAACGCTTACTGTCACCCATGGAAACGGAACAGGCGGGCGGCCATCCAAACCAGTCGGCGCTGTACTCGCAGATCGGTCACAAGGGTGACCTGATGCTGGTCCACTTCCGCGATTCGTTTGAAGACCTGCATCGGGTTGAACTCGCGATCGCCAACCTGCAGCTAGCCGAATATCTGGAACCCGTTCACTCCTATTTATCGGTCGTTGAGTTAGGACTCTACGAATCTTCTTCGAAGACCTACGCGCAGCTTGAAGAGCGGGGGCTCGAGCAGCATTCAACCGAATGGAACGCCGGTATCGCCGAAGTGACCGCAAGACAGTCGGCGGCGATGGCCCCTCGGTTGTATCCAAAAATTCCTCCGGCAAAGTTTCTGTGTTTCTATCCCATGGACCGCAAGCGCGCCGAGGACAAGAACTGGTATCAAGTGCCAATGGCGGAGCGCCAGCGCATGATGCATGAGCACGGCATGATTGGACGTCGTTACGCTGACTCAGTGCGACAGATCATCACCGGATCGATTGGCTTCGATGATTGGGAATGGGGCGTTGATCTATTCGCAGATGATCCGCTCGTGTTCAAAAAACTGATTTACGAGATGCGCTTCGACGAAGTTAGTGCGGTGTACGCGCTGTTCGGCACCTTCTATGTCGGCATTCGCTGTCCGTTTGACAAGCTGGGCCAACTGCTTCAGGGAGAATTGCCTCAGCAGCCTTTAAGTTAGTGCCTCATTGAAGTAGTTTCCATCGCATCGGCGGCGGAAAAGAGCGCGTCCGGAGTGTGCTGCGAAACGAACCCAATTTCGGGAGCGGGTGCCGTTGGTGGCTTTTTCGAAGGCGCTTGATTCTTGAGCTTCATGCGCAGGACTTGGGCGCGGAGGCTGTTGTATTCGGCTTTCTGGGCAAACAGGAGTTCAGCCTTTTCGTTTTTGTCACGTGCGGCTTCGTCGCGGCGACGTTCGGCTCGGATTTTGAGTAGGTCGTTTAAGGCTTTGTGGAAGGCGCGGTCGTGTTGAGCCTGGTAGCGGGAGTAGAGCGGCACGTCGTCGAGGAAGGCCTTCCCGGTTTCGTCAGGCAGAAGTGTATCGATGAAAAACTGGGCGCGCTCGCGGAGCCACCAGGATTGCGCCATTTTGCGAACGAGTAGAGTTTCTGTGAGTGTGGTGGCTCGGTGCTCGGCCATGAGACCGGCTTCGAGTTCGTCGTACTCTTCCTGCGATTCGAAATGCAACAACCGGAAGCGAGTGCCGCAGAGACCGTGCGTGGAACCATTGCAGGACGACTTGGCTTTGCCTTCTATGGTGCGGGGTCCGGTTGAGTGCTGCGCGTTTTGCTGATTGGCGACCTGCTGGGCGGGGGTGGCGGTGTTCGGCTGAAGAGCGCTGGCGCGCTCGGGCGAGCTCTCGTAAGATTCCGACAAGCTGTCGTCTTCCAGTTCTGACTCCGAAGCGTGGATTGTGCTCTTCAGTACACAATCGATACCGGCTCGTTTTGCGATTCGGTTAGCTTCTTTGATTCCTTTGCGTTCTAGGGCGCGGCGTTCGGTGCGGGTCATGATGGGAGCCTCCGGATGGTATAGAAATCCGGTTTGACGCTAGCAGCTAGGTTGATGAGGGTGAGGCTGGATCGCAGCGATTGCTGCCACCTCAGCGCCAGCAGCCGCGAGGCGCTCGATTAGTTTAGCGAAATAGGCCGCCAAGTCTTGCTGATCGGCCTGTGCTACGGAACGCAGCACGCGATTCACGTCCGCATGGATGATGAGTATTTCCGGCACCTTGGTTGACAAGGTCTTGATAATAATGGACGGTCGCGCCTGGACCAACCCACCGATCAACCCTAGTTGCCGAATGTTCCACACCTCTCCTTAACAAGAGATCATGCAAATGTATCTGGATCAGCAGAGCAGGCAGATGTTTGGTGCGGATGGAGAGACTTGAACTCTCACGCCCTTACGAGCGCTGGAACCTAAATCCAGTGCGTCTGCCAATTCCGCCACATCCGCGAGGCGAGTACTTCGCTTCCAGCGTAACATCCGAAGCTGAGTTATTGACCGTTGCGCCAGTCGGCCAACTCGGAGGCAATTTGTTCGTTTAACTTACCTTCGGCAAACTCTTTGGCAACCCGGATAGCGTTACGAATCGCCTTGGCATCCGAACGGCCGTGGCAGATGACGCAGATGCCGTTAAGGCCGAGAAGCGGCGCGCCGCCGTGTTCGGAGTAATCGACCCGTTTCTTGAAGTCGGCAAACGCCCCGCGTGCGAGAAGAGCTCCGACTTTCCGGGTGGAAGATGCAGAAAGCTCCTCCTTCAACATCTGACGAACGACCTCGACAAGGCCTTCGCTAACCTTTAGTGCGACGTTTCCGACGAAGCCATCGCAAACAACCACGTCTACTGATCCGCGATAAAGGTCGGTCCCTTCGACGTTGCCGATGTAATTGATGTGCTTCAGCGACTTTAGTAGCGGCTGTGCTTCGTGGATCAGCTCGTTGCCCTTGTGTTCTTCTTCACCGATCGATAGCAGGCCGACTCGCGGGTTCTCGGTGTGGAAGATGCATCGTGAGTAGATGTCACCCATGACGGCGAACTGCGCGAGCATCTGAGGGCTGGAATCTACATTCGCGCCAACATCGACCATCACGGCGGGAGTGCCGCTCAGGGTAGGGAAGGCAGACGCCAGGGCAGGTCGATGAACACCGGGAATCATGCCCTGAACCATCTTGGCGATGGCCATCACAGCACCCGTGTTGCCGGCCGAGACGACTCCTTGTGCCGATCCGTCACGCACAAGACGGGCTGCAACGCGAATCGAGCTGTCCTTCTTCTCGCGGAGCGCACGGCCAGCGCTGTCCTGCATAGTGACCTGCTCGCTCGCGTGACGGATCTCAATCGGTAGATCCCGCCAGTCTTGGAAGCAATTCAACTCCTGTTCGACAACGGTCTGATTTCCAACCAACACAACAGGGATGCCGAGTCGCTTCGCTGCCTGGTAAGCGCCCTCGACTTCCGGCTTAGGGAAGTGGTCGCCTCCCATGGCGTCGACGGCTATTTTGACCATGTAAGCCGAGAGCTGGTTGACGCGAAGTGGGCTGCGATACGCAAACGATTAGGAACGGAATCGGTTCGAGCTGTGAAGTGAGTTATGCCTCAACGACTTCGATTACTTCGCGCCCTTTGTATTTGCCACAATGCGGGCAGGCCCGATGAGGGCGGATTTTTTCGTGACAATTCGGGCATTCGGCAAGCTGCGGAACGGCCAGAAAATCGTGGGCGCGCCGAGTCGAGGTGCGACGTTTGGAGTGGCGGCGTTTGGGATTTGGCATAGTGATCTTCCTCTTGAATATTTTATGAACCGGTTGTGACCAGTTGTTGGGCAGCCCTTAACGATAGCGCCTAAGGGTGTGACCCAGTTTCGATCCGAATCTGCTTTAACTTGCTCCAGCGATCGTCGCCTAGCTTAGCCTGGCAATTACAATCGTTCTGATTCCGATTCTGCCCACAGTTTGGACAGATACCTTTACAGGTTTCGCGACAGATCACCTGCATAGGCAGCGCCAGTAAAACGACCTCTTGTAGGACGCTATTTAGGTCGAGCCCGGATCCTTCGTAATAACCGATCTCGGCCGCAGCTTCATCGATCGAATCTTCGCCGCCTTTGGTTGCAGCGGCAAACGGAACATAGACTAAATTAAACGAGCGATCGAGATCAACGCTCGCATCTTCAAGGCAGCGATCACACTGCGCTCTCATGCTGACAGTCAGGTTGCCCCGGATCCGAATTTCGCCCAGGATTTCGTTAACTAACTCAGCGATGCCGTCGGAATGCAGCACCGAGATCTGCTTCAGTTCCCCACCGAAAGTCAGTTCTCCGGGGGGCAGATCGACCGAGAAGCGGACGCTTCGTAACTCTAACTCGCGGAGGCTGATGACCATATGCTTCCTGTCGCCGAATCGGTCGAAAAGGGAACCGGATCCTGCCAGACGCTCAACTTCAGAGTATAGCAAGCAAGAGGGGGTGCGGGTACATAGTACGCGGTATAGCTCCCTTGAATTCAGATAAATAGAAACGGAACAACGCCAGAAGACTTCTAGCATTCAGAGCCAGTAGGACTTCGGCAACAGGATGGCACAGGGGCGATGAGCGAGGCAGCACAGTTAAGCCGACGGCAGCGACCGCGCGTGCTGCATATTCTATTAGTGGAAGATAACCCGGGCGACGTTCTGATTTTCAAAGAGGCCGTCAAAGAGAATCATCTTGCACATGTGGTGGAGGTAGCGGTTGATGGTCAAGAGGCGATCGATAAGTTGTTGCTGCACAAGAATGATCCTGAAGAGCGCCCGGACGTTGTCATCTTGGATTTGAACTTGCCCCGGGTGAGCGGCTTACAAGTTTTGGAGCGATTGAAGGCCGACCCGATCCTGCGTGTTATCCCCACGATCATCCTGTCAAGCTCGCAAGCGGCGTCGGACATCAAGTCGGCCTACAACTTACACGCCAACAGTTACGTGCGGAAGGCTATGAACTTCGATGAGAGCCTCCAAATCTTGAAGACGATTGAGGCATTCTGGTTCAACACGGCGATTCTGCCGCAGAACGAGTAACAGGGAGATTTGCGTGATTACCGGGTACGATCCAGAAGACGATTTAGATGATAAGAGCAACGTTCGAGACCCGGGTGAAGGCGAGGACGCTGTAGATGATCCTGACTCGAACCTGGATGACTTCGATGACGAGTTGCCGCAAAATGATCCGTCGAGCTCTGGGGATCAAAGCCCTATCGAAGAGCCTGAATAGCCGGACTCGGTCGTCATCTTAGACCATTTCGCGAACTCGATCCTTCAAGATAGAGGCAGCTATTTTCTCCCAGTCCTTGGTTCCTTTAGCCATTGATTCGGCGAAGTGAACGGCCTGGGTAGTTTTAATTTTGGCAGGCATCGGGGGCTCGTTCGGATCAACAACGGCTTCAATAAGAACCGGTCCAGGCGTTGCAAGTGCCGCTTCGAGAGTGGAGCCACACTTGGCTTGACTATCGATCGTGAAGCTGGCGACTCCGAAAGCACGAGCAACGGCTGCAAAGTCGATGGGTTGTAAGTCGCACTCGTATTCCGGGTTCCCAAGAAAGACGAGTTGCTCCCACTTAATCTGTCCGAGTGAGTTGTTCTTGATAACGATGATTTTGATGGGCAGCTTGTATTTGACGCATGTGGCCAGTTCGCCCATCAGCATGGTAAATCCGCCGTCCCCAGCAAACGCAATGACTTGGCGATCAGGATAGGCAACTTGTGCGGCGATCGCGTAGGGGAACGCGTTAGCCATCGAGGCAAGCGTTCCGGAACACGAGTGTAGTCCACCGCGACCGGACGGAACATAGCGAGCCCACCAAGTTGTATTCGTACCAGAGTCGCCCGCAACGATGGCGTCCGGCTTAAGACGTTTACCTAACTCATAACCGACGACCTGTGGCTTCATGGGGCTGGAGGTCGCGGTACCGCGGGTTTGGAGTAGCTCGTTCCAGTCCTTCATGCGTTCCTGAGACTTCTTGAGAAATGACTTGTCGGGCTTGTTGTGAATGTACGGAATGAGGGCGGATAAGGTTTGAGCGGTGTCGCCGACCAGCGGGACGTCGGCCGGGAAGCGTAGAGAAATCCGGGTAGGGTCAATGTCAATCTGGACGCACTTGACTTTTCCAGGTTTGGGATAGAACTCAATGTACGGCAGGGAAGACCCAATGATGAAGAGAGTGTCGCACTCGGCCATGGCGTCTTCGGATGGCTCAGTGCCGAGCAGGCCGAGGCCACCCGTTGTGTACGGGCTATCGTCCGGCACGCAGGACTTGCCTAGCAGGCTCTTGACGATGGGTGCGCCAAGAAGTTCGGCCAACTGTTCCAGTTGAGACGTAGCTTGGAGGGCCCCTTGTCCGGCGAGAATGGCAACCTTCTTGCCTTCATTGAGGATGTCGACGGCAGCTTGAATTTGGTTGACGTGGGGAACGCGTCCGCCGGTCGCGAATTGATTCGAGACGTGGTGAGCCTTGTTGCGCATAGACCGCTGATCATCTTTAACGGCCTGTTCCTGGAAGTCTGTGGGAATGGTGATGTGGGCGACGCCGCGGCGGGCCAAAGCTGTGCGGCAGGCAAGATTGGTGATGTTTTCTGCGTGGGCTGCACCCATGATCCGCTCGTTGAAGACGGAGACATTTTCGAAGAGTTTGTCGAGTGCAACGTCCTGCTGGGTATTGGTGCCGATGAGGTCGTGGAACTGCAAACCGGTGATGGCGAGCACTGGCTGCCCGTCAAGTTTGGCGTCGTATAGTCCGTTTAGGAGATGGATGCCGCCCGGACCGGAGGTGGCCAGACACACTCCCAACTTACCGGTGAACTTCGCGTAACCACAAGCCATGAAGGCTGCCGATTCTTCGTGCCGGGTCTGGAGGAACCGAATCTTATCCTTGCGAACACGCAGGGCTTCGATGACACCGTTTATGCCGTCACCGGGGATGCCGAATATAGTGTCGACACCCCAATCGATCAATGTTTCAACAATAACATCAGCAGCGTTCTGGGCCATGCAGACTAGGTTATCTGAGGCGACTTGGCAACTAGTCGAGGCGTCTGCGGCGAGCGAAGCCGAGCAATCCGGCTAAGCCCAGAGTGCCAAGGGCCCAGGCAGAGGGTTCCGGTGTGGGCTGGATCGATCCGAGAAGACCGTGAGATTGACCGTCTATACCGGCCGTGAAGTAGAGCTTGTCCTTGTCACCACCAGCGCCGCCGTTGCCGAATTCAAGTGACCACAGACCGGTGTTGACGATTGGACTAGCAGAGATGTCGGCGACCACGCCTTGGAACGCGCCGGACGTCGGATTGAAAGCATTAATCTCTCCGTTCCCAAAATTGCCGACCAGAAGATCGCCGCCGAAGGCACCGAAGCTGGAGGGAGCAAGTGTGATACCCCAAGGGGCGTCGAGCTGACCATTCGAGATCAGTCGTTTTACGAAAGTACCGTCGGGGTTGAAGACACTGACGTAACCAAAACCGAGTTGGGTATCTTCTCGATGAGTAGTCGGGTCAACCTTCGCGTAAGTGACATAGAGTTGTCCACCTATGTTCTGCACATTGTAAGTGGTGTAACCGGCAGGAAGGGTCGGATCCTTAAACGAGCCTGCGAGCGCGGTGGCCCCGAAACTAGAGTTGAAAACGTCGACTTTGTCCGCTTCGAAGTTAGCGGCATAGAGGTAGTTACTTCCTCCACTTGAATCCTTCGCTAAGCCGGTATAAGCTGCGCCGGGTGTTGTTGCTGCGACGGGTGCGTTGGTGCCTGTGGAAGGATTCCATGCGTTTATGGTGCCTCCAATGGTGCTGAAGATGAACGCGGAGGGTGAGGTTGAGCCGGGTGCAACGAAGCTACTTGTGCCGTTGAACACCTGACCGGTAGGTAGCGCGACCGATACGACGAGCGGGATTACGGACCCACTGCCGGTATAGAGAGTGGAAGTGTTGGAGCCTGCATTGGAAACCCAAAATGGACTACTCGAACTGAAAGAAACGCCCCACGGGTTCACTAAGTGCGGATCGGTAACAGCAGCGAGCCCAGGAATATCGGACACGAGATTGTTTTGATAATAAGTGCTGTCGGCCAGCAGAATCGTTGGTAACAGCAGAAACAAAAGGCGACTTGGCTTCATAAGTAGACGGACTCCCGTTCCAAAGTATATGGGCAAACTTCCAGGTTCGACCGCTGGTGACCGCGAATTTACAGGAATTTTACAAGGGCATCAGCTTTTGAGACTGATGGCCAGGCCGGTTGAGTCTTCGCGTGCTGAGAAATAGGTCTGATCACGCGACCTTTTTCAAAGACTTCTTATAGATAGCGACTTCACCAGTTTGGCCGCTAACTGCCTGTCATGAACCGTGGTCGAGTTAGAGGACAACGATTACCAGTTTCGTACTTTTGAAGTGGCTCAATCCTTACTGAGTTTCGGGATCAAACACAGCTATATTCATTAACATCCAATCCAAATGGTTGGACCTTGAAATTCTTGTCGGCTGCTGGGTAGGTTCTTTTTTTTGTCGTAGCGTCGGGACGCTCATTGAGACTCGGGAAGAAGGATAGTCAATGGAGAGACTATGTCGGCAAAACGACAGGGTTGTCAGAAAGCTGGAGGCGTTGGCTTATCGATGATAAATCTGACGGTCATCTGCCTCACCACTGACTTGTTGTCTTTGTGTCGTAATTCCTAAACGATGAAGACAGTGTTGACCGGCGCAGTGCCGTATTAGCTAGCGCTCATCCCGCGCTAGTGGTAGACCAGTTTGCCGTCCATCCAGCATAAATGGGAAGACCTCGGGCGGCTGATGAAGTGTGTTATCATCGGCGGCACTTCTCAAGGAGACGAGTATGGGATGCTGCTGCTATCCAGAGGACAATGCAGACGGAACGCGCAACTGCGGCGAGGTCAGCGATCAGAGTGTGTGCTCGGTGGGCGGCGTGTACTCGGAGGGGGAATGCTCGACATGTTTCTTTGTCACGGAGCTCACCAGGCATCTGATCAGTAAGCGCGACCCGATTGTAGAGCTTGTAGGCCGCCCGACTCTAATGGTGGCTTTCGATTTCCGCGATATCATCCTGCGACGCTCGGCCTTGGGAAGAGAAATCTTGGAACTTTATAGTACCCACGCCGAACCAGCTATACATGTCCTGAGACAACATCCGGCACTGCTCACAAGAGCGTTGAGACTTGTTGCAACCGGCGCCATCTTCGCTCATGACATTCTGCGTGCGTACGCATTGAAATCGTACGGCGTAGCGGCCGGAGCCCTGCAGCTGGATGCCAAGACGCTGGAAGAGGGCTTAAGCCTTGCACGAGAGTTTGGCAAGCTATCGCACGATAACGAATTCGATCACCTGATCCGGCGAGTCGAAGAGATTTTCAGCAAGGTGCCCAGCATGACCGCGACGCAGTTTCTGGACCTTCTGACAGTCCAGAATTCTGGTGAAAAAGGCTAGTGACCACTTACGCAAACAGGCAAGCGGTGCAGCTGTGTAGACCGTGGCGAAGTGTGAGAAATAGCTTTAGTACTTGACGGGGATCGGAAATCGGCCTTTACGGCATCTCGCGCCAAAAGCTGCAGCGCGATGTTGCGGGCGCCGTCACGCCGAGCTTGCTGGCGAGATTCGTGATTGCCTGATCGTCCAGAGTTCGATGCAGTTTATCCTTCGCGAGGTCCTCAAAAACGGCATAGAGCGGATCTCCGAACTGGAACTGCGAATAGACAGCCTTCGACTGGGAAATGCAAGGAGGCGCGGTCGGCGGCATCGAAACCTGACCGGTATAATTGACCCCGAAAGTGACGCCTTCGCGCGGACCGTCCTGACAGTTGATCACGACCAGCACGGCGGAAAGCATCGATCCGGTATCGAGCTTCGCCCCGAGAACAAAGGGGCTCCCCGATCCGCCTCCAACGCTCGTGTGCAGTTTCCCGTTGCCGCCGCAGCCTAGCATTATGTTTTTGAGCCGGGGGCAGACGTTCGTGGCCTGGTCCGGAATCATCGTCGGGCACGCATCGTCAATGTTTGCGGAGGGAACGGGCGGCGTCACGGGAGTTGGTGATTGGATATTGCCTGTGCATGCGACGGTCTGAAACAACGCCGCCGTCACGAGTAGCAGCAGACCCGCAAATTGGAACTGAGTCAGCCTGTGCATCGCTCCGCCTCGGTCTAGTAAATCCCACACACCTGCAATCCCGGCTCGAACATCACCGACGCGAAGTGCAGCAACCCCAATCTAGCGGCACCGAGCTAGTTGGCGTGCGCGACCACGACACGGTTGAAGAAGGAGTGTAGGAGATTTTGAAGGCGTTGTCTATCCCTTTCCGGTCCAGTGTCGCCCGTGTGTGATTGTCAGGTTCAGTTGACAACGTGATTTTGTCCCCTTGAAACCCCGGGCGCGTAAGGCTGGGCAACGAACGAGCTGGAGTGTGCGATTCATCAACTCCTCGTCAACTCATTGGAGAAGTGAGCGGATGCTTGCAATTCTGGCTACCTCGCTTCACACCGCGTGCGTCCCAAACCGGGAGTGTCTCGGCAGGAGCGCAAATAGCTGCTGGCGGAGGACCAATGCCGTCGGCTGGGAGGGCATGCAAATGCATATTGATGATCCGTTCGGGTGGGACTTTTTGCGCTCGCCCCGAAGGGGTAAAGAACAAGCAAAGAACAACCAAGTTGCCAATGCGCATTTACGAAAGCGTATCGCAGTGCGCTCTTGGAGCTAGCGATTCCGTGGCCTCGAGAATGATCTTCTACGTCCTTTTCCTAGAACCTAGTTGCTGCTCGGACTGTTCGCGACCTAGCTCTGTAGCTGGACTGAAGGTCGGGTATTATTTATGGGTTCGATCGTTCCGCCCCGGTGCTGTCGATTACGAAGAATCCGAGTGTTGAGAATAGTCAGCGCTTAGATCTTGTAAGGGCCTACCGTAGATCCGTGCGCCGAACTGTCATACGTCAAGGTTCATTTGAATTCACCGCAAGGGCTTCGACGTCAAAACGCGGGCTCTTGTCACCAATGCTGATCAACCGAGTAGTGAACTCGATGTGGTGTAACTTTGGCAAGGGTTTATGCAGGGGTTGCTCGGCCGACGCGATATGCGAATACCACGCGCCATGGCACGCTCGAATCCAATAAAACTTCGATCAGTGATGCAGCTGTGAGATCGTGACAACCAACCTGAGCGGCAAAGCCCACCAAGTTCCTGAAAGTGGTGAAAACTCATCAGTGTTGATCAAGCCCTGGTACCACCTGCCGTGCAACGGGACGATTCCCTCAGTCACAGCTCTTCCGAAATAAATCTCTATTAGTATCTGCTTCCGTAGCAACGAATTACCGGCTCATGCGCCCTGATCCAGCCTCAATTTTGAGCTGCGCTAGCCCGCAATGTATTTCGTACTTGTATCCTCGTTGAACGTACTTCAGCTTTGGCCGCCTCACTAAAGTTCTCATTGCCTCGGAGTGTGCGCGCGTACTCCGCAAGGAGAACTCCAAGTGTCAGATCGTCAGGTCCGAAATTCAGCTCTCTGATTTCTACAGCTCTTCTCAGTAATGGTTCTGCTTCCACAAAGCGCTTTTGATGGCAGTACAACGTCGCCAGGTTTCCGGCAAGCAAGCCAGTGTCGGCGTGATCTTTCCCTAATCTCCGCTCATTGATGAGAAGGGCTTTGCCCAGTAACATCTCCGATTCCTTAAAACGATGCTGTTGAAAAGCAAGTGCCCCCAAATTGTTCAGGTCGACTGCCGTCTTTACGGCCTCGGGTCCTAGTAAGTTCTGGTCGATCTTCAGCGCCCGTTCATACAACTGTTTCGCTTTTCGGTATTTGTGGCGACCCTTATAGACCGTTGCCAGGCTATTGAGACCGGACGCAACTTCGGGGTGCTCGTTGCCGAAAGCTTCTTCAAAGGTGGCGATTGAGCGATTCAGTAACTTGATTGCAGACTGCCAGTCACCACAACGGTCTCTCGCTTCACCCAGATTGGCCCACACTACAGCCGCTGACACACTTTGATCTCCGACAACAGTCTCGAGAATTTTCGCGGACTGTGAAAGATAGCTTTCCGCTGCTCTACTTTCGCCCAGCGCTAAGCTAATCCGTCCCAAAGTGTTTAGCGTGTCACCCGAGATCATATGTAGAGGCCATTCTTGCTTCGGGATTGCTGTTAGTGCTTGGAAGCATAACTTTCGTGACTCTTGGTATTTTCCTTGAGCCAGCAGGATCATCGCGAGGTCGTTGGCGGCTTCGGCAACCGCGATCGCATCAGCTTTGAAACCCGTCCTGAGCGTAAGGTCACGCCTGGCGAACTCTTCTGCTTCAACAAGCCTGCCTTGTGCCGAATACAGCAGAGCCAACCCGCGTAAGGCAGCCTGGGTGGGAGAACCCTCGAGTGGTCGTTCTTTGGAGTACTCCAGAGCTTCTCGGTACAGAGGTTCTGCTTCGTTGTAACGAGCTTCCATTCTGTAGACTGTTGCGAGATTAGTACAGATGGCCGGGAATTGACTTCGATCGGCGAGCCCGTCTGCCTTTGCAAGCTCGAGAGCCTTTTTGAAATAAGGCTCTGCTTCGCGGTAATGATCCGATTTACAAAGAACACTGCCCCGATTATTCCAGTCCAGCGCGGACTGCTGTTCCGGTTCGGCAGCGATACCATTCAGCCCAAAGCCAAGGAACAACAACAAAAGCATCTTCACGACCCATAGTTGCCTCGATTAAGCTTGAAGCAAAAGTATTGAGCAGTAAGCTTACGGTGTCATCTTCCCTTTGCTAACAGAATTTGTTTAATCAAAACCTGTACTGAAGTTGTAACTGAAGGAGACGCGGTTCGCGCGCCAGCCGAACTTGTCCGAAGTTCTGCGAATTTATGTCGTTGACGCTATTAGCATCCCCCGGATTGAAGAACTGTGTGTGATTAAAGAAATTGAACGCGTCACCGCGGATGACTAGCGAGTGTGTCTCAGTAATGGGAATAGTCTTCCAAAGAGAGAAGTCATCGTTAAGAACACCGGGCCCGTGGAAGACATTGCGTCCTAGGTTGCCGTACCTGCCCGCCCCCAGTGCGGCGGAACCACCAGATCCGACGCGCCGGAAGTATGGATTGCCTGCGCCGTCGGGAGTTCCGCCACCGATACCGTCAAAATATGGATTCTGAATATCAAATTGATTCGATCGCGGGTCGTAGAATTTTACTTTTCCCCCGATGTAGTCCGGGCGGTCATCGCCAGCCCCGGTCAGAGAACGATCTCCGCTATCGATGATGTCAAACGGCAGTCCTGTCTGCATGGTGACGACTGTCGAAATGTTAAACCCGCCGAGTGCATGCCGAAGCAAACCATGCTGATTTTTTAAGAACGGCAGCGCATAGATGATGGTGCCGATATAACGGTGCTTCACGTCTGTATCGCAGTTTCCGCGATCATACTTTGCGTCAAATGGATTCGAGTTTACGCGCAAGCCGGATCCAGTGTCGATGCAATGGGCCCAAGTGTAAGCGTTAGTAGCGGTTAAACCGTAGGAAAAGCGCTTCTCCAGGCTAAGCTGCAGGCTGTTATAAGACGAAGTCGCGTCCGTGAGTTGATCCGTAAGGGTATTGAAGACAGCTCCGCCGTAAGTCGCGCTCTGAGGATTATTGATGTTGTAAACTCCCCGTTGCGGATCGTCTGCAGTCGTCGCGGTGAATGAGTACAGGCCCGGATTAATGTTCCGCCGATTCAGCAGCTTTCTTCCTTGGCTGCCTACGTAAGCGGCGTCCGCTAACCAATCCTTTGCTACCTGATACTGTATCTGAAAATCGTATTGAAACGAGTAGGGGGTGGCAAACTTCGGATCCATGAACGTAAAGCCGATAGGAGCAACCGAAGTGAAGTCGAATGGTTGTCCCGGCTTCACGGGTTTGAATGGAAATGGATTCTGAGCCAGTGGTGTTGTCGAAGTTGCATAAGGGTTAGTCATGTCCTTTACGCCGAATACCGTCACTTGGGCGCCATAAGGAGCCGCCCCGAGAAACTGGAGTGTTAGCTCGCTCTCGGGTACGTTATAGAACATGCCAAATCCGGCACGGATACTAAGTCTTGCGGTTCCGGTTGGGTCCCACGCGAAGCCGAAACGCGGACTAAAGTTATTCTTGTCCGGGTTATACGTAGACGACGTGATCCCCTTGTCGCCGGGAAACACCAGACCCGCCGGGGCCGTTGGGAACACGCTTGATTGCTGCCCAGCTCGAAACGTACTCACCCTATTATGGAGCTCTGTCAGCGGCGCTGCGTAGTCATAACGCATCCCGAGATTGAGCGTGAAATTTCGCGAGACTCTGAAATCGTCTTGAGCGTAACCGCTGAAAAACTTGTCCCGGTAACCCTGCCGGTTTGCATTGGACTGATCATAGAAGCCCGATACGTAACCATTCGCGAAGTCGTTCATAGCGGACTCACTCTTCGTACCAAGGCCAGGAATGATCGGCACCAAACCTTGGTTGGTGGCATCGCCCGAGAACGAAAGGTATCCGTTATTGATGAAATCAAATACCTGGTTCTGTTCGTATGCACGAAATTCTACCCCGAACTTTAACGAATGACGGCCGTGAACCCACGTCAGGCTGTCCAAATACTGCCAATTATTATCGCGGCGCGTCTGCGGTCCCTGGAACGTGTTGCCAACCGTTAGCGCGTTAATTGTGATAAAAGGCGGCCCAGAAGCAGCTGGATCATCGGGAGTTATTCCCGTGAAGCCGAGACTGGCCGGGGTGGTTCTGTTCGCAGGAACGACTCCAGGCTGATCTCGCCTGTGAAATGCCGCCGTCGCCTGGTTGATCAGATTGGGACTGAAGCTGTGCGTGTCATGTAAAGCAACGTTATGGTAGGTAACTAGGTCAAGCTCTCCGAATCCGGGAACAGCCGGTCCGGAGAACGAAAAGGGAGCATTGTCGGTCGATCTCTCAGTAAAGTAGGAAGCCGAGAAACTGTTAAAGTCCGAGAAATGATGATCAACTTTCATCACTCCTTGATCTCGTGTGAGCGAATCGACCGGTGCGCTGAAAAGAGTGTTTCCGCTGGATGCGTGTGGTGTGATGTTCACAATTGCTTTCGCTGCCGCCGTACCGTTTGCGAGAATAGCTGCGCGCTCAGCGTCCGAGAATACCGTCCCCGAGTTGGAGACCCCATACACACGCCTGAAGCCTAGATAAGACATGAAAAAGAATGTCCTGTTCCTTGCGATTGGACCGCCCAGGTTTGCATCGAAGTCGTTTAGGTTGTACTTAGGTTTTGGTGTCCGTACGGCATTAAGGAAAAAATTGTTCGAGTTTAAAACACGATTCCGGAAGATCTCTGTCGCGCCGCCGTGGAAGGCGTTGGTACCGGACTTGATGGTCGACTCAATTACTGCGCCAGAGTTTCGCCCGAACTCTGCCTTCATGGGACCAGTTACGACTCGAAACTCGCCTAAGGCGTTGGGGGATATAACATTTACCGCGTCTGGCACATTGATCGCAAGGTCGTTCGAATCAGCGCCATCAAGAATGAAGTTATTCGCTTGCGAGCGCTGCCCGTTCACTGAAAAGTCGCCTACTGCGGCACCAGGCGACTGGGCCCAACCAAGCGTCGTCGTGACGCCGGGTTGCAAAGCAATCAGCGACAGTGGATTTCGGCCCCCGTTCCCTGACAAAATCGGCAATGTCGCTATATCTGTGATGGATCGGCCAAGTTGCGAGTCTTGTGTGTTAATCTGCGGTGCGGCCGTGTCCACGTTTATACTTTCACTGACTTGACCGATTTCGAGTGAGACGTCAACGCGCAGACTGCTGGCGACCACCAAGCGTTGTGACGCAACTCTTGTCGATGCGAATCCCGCGGCTTCAACCCTGACCGAGTACATGCCGGGTGACAAACCTACGAACTGATAAGCCCCGTTCCCATTGGTACTTGTCTTTGTCTCTATGTTGGTTCCGCTGTTTATGACTGTTACGGTCGCTCTAGGCACGGAAGCACCAGTCGAATCCGAAACGTTTCCGGCGATTAAGCCTGACGCTTCTTGGGGCCAGCCCGGAACTGCAAACAACAGGATGACAGTGATCCGTTCCAACCACTTCATGGTGAACTCCTGAATATGTGCTTCCCCAAACTGCATGGGGGATTGTCCTCCAGAGATAACGCGTCAGATGAAATAAAAGGAGTAAAAAGTAAGTGGTTACCGTATCTGCTTACCGTAACGTTAAACAAGGCCGACTTGCTTTACTAGCGCTTGAAAGCGAGAATCCGGGCGAAGCGCGTCCCAAGCAGGATGAATGTTGAGACCTGTCGCCGATATTTCATGCGCGTCAACCGATTGCTGCAGCCTTCGCAATGCCAGGTCCAACTCGCCGAGGCCGAGATGAATCAAGGCGAATGTTGCATGTCCGACATACTGCGTCTCAGATGTAGCGTGTAGAGAAGCCAAGACAGCCCGCGCTTCGTTACATCTTCCGGCTAACGCAAGTGTCTGCCCTAACGCACCCAGTATTTTCGGGAAGTCGCCCGCAATGGATCGCGCCGTCTGGTACATCTCAATGGCCTTTTCGTATTCGCGCAGGTGGGTATAAAGGCGCCCCAAGGAACTCCAGGCCATATAAAACCAACGGTCATGTTCTAGCAGTTCCTCATAGCGTCGCTTTGCGTCATCGAAGTCTTTGCCCACCATGGATAGGTATGCTCTGCCTTCGAGTTTTATGCTCGACAGCGGGTCTAGCGCTATCGCCTTA
The DNA here is from genome assembly GCA_965214005.1 of Bryobacteraceae bacterium. Taxonomy (GTDB): domain Bacteria; phylum Acidobacteriota; class Terriglobia; order Bryobacterales; family Bryobacteraceae; genus Bog-105. The sequence continues at coordinate 2,673,040 of CBDCAQ010000014.1, read as the reverse complement.
TCCAGTTCGACAATCGCCTCTCCGATCCGCCCTAGCCTGACCAAATAATCCGAGGCGTACCAATGGTGAGCTGTTGCATAACCGGGGTTCAAAGCGATGGATTGGCGATAGAGATCTCCGGCTTCTCGCCATTTCCATTCGTAACCTCGCACGAAAGCAAGGGAAGTAAACGGCTCGGCCAGAGTTGCGTCTAAGGCAATGGCATTTTTGGCTGCATTCTCCGCAGCCAAAATAGCATTTGTTGGCCTTGTAATTCCATAGGTCGCAATCAAAGCATGTGCATCCGCCAGCCCCGCCCACGCCAGAGCGGATTTTGCATCTGCCGTAACCGCCCGCTCAAAGTACTTCACCGCAGCTTGTAGCCCTTCTGGGCTGCGCTTATTCAGATGAAAGCGCCCTTTCAGATAAAGGGCGTGCACTTCACTATCACTCTTAGGTGATGCAATTTCCCGGGTGACACTTTCACCCTCGTCCATCCGAAGCTTCTGAACGATGACACCCGCAATCTCCAATTCGATCAGCAGTAAATCAGACGCCGAACGGTCCCATGCTTCTGACCAAAGATAATGCTCGTCGGTCGTATCGATGAGTTGCGCAGTCATTCGAAGACGATCGCCGAAACGTCGGACGCTTCCGCGGAGAATATTATCTACGCGCAGCCGACTTCGAATGGCAGCTATGTCCTGCTCCTGGCCCTTCATACGCAAAGCAGAAGGCCAGGCGACCACATGTAACCCTTTTACTCGCGTGAGAACATGAATTAGTTCTTCCGCTAGTCCATCGCTAAAGTAATCCATTTCAGGGTCACCGTTCAAATTTGTGAATGGCAGCACGGCGATGGTTTTCTCCGCGATCGTATTTGGGCCGGTGTGCGGACGCGCACTCCTAAGCTTGAAAACAGCTGAATATGCTCCCGTTGGAAGTTCAATCAGAATGGTTGATTCGCGTCCTTCCGTCTCGTGCCATTGCGTAAGCTTTGCCCGGAGACGCCTTGCCTCCACACGAACTACAGGGTCGACTCGTGAATCGAAAGATGGTCCTCGGTCAAAGACTTCCAAGCCGATGATGTACTCTTTCATCCGTTCGGAGTCCCCGTTCAAGGTAGCCTCAACAGAGAACTGAAGAAAGCGGCGCAAGCGATCAGAACGACGGAACAGTTCGCTTTCAAGAATGCGTTTGAGTTGCTGCAACACCAACTCGCTTGCGATCGGCGGGTCCAACGATGATAGGTCCTCTCCCTTATTAAGCACGATCTTATCTAAGCTTCGCTCGCACGTTATTGCCACTTTTTTGCAGTGACCATGCCCTCATTCCGTATCTGTTAGGAGCTCTATGCAAATCTTCAGATCGTGAGGTGCGCGCCTCACCGGCGAAGATGAGCGGTGCATACTGTCCCATGGTTTCGTTGCTCAGTGGTGTGCGTCCGCGGTAGCTAGTTGCAGATCAACATGTCCTTAGTATACTTAGGCACTTAGGCAACTAACAAACAGCATGCCGCGTTCGGGGGGCTGGACTGGCAGAGCCGTAACGGAGCAAACGCCGCGCGGTGTCTGGTTATAGAGCACCGAACGGCCGAAGCGGCGGCCTGTCATCGTTGTGTTCCTTGCCGCATCTTTACTGATTGCGAAACTTGCGAAGTGTTTAGTCTACGTTTCGATGAATCCGGTCAGAGCTTTCCCGCCAACAACTTCTTCAATTCCCTGATACTTTTTTCGTCACGTCTATAGAACGTCCATTGCTTTATTTTTTTTCCCTCGATCAATCCTGCGCGCAACATGATATTGAGATGTTCACTTGCGGTCGGCTGGCTGACCCCCAGCCGATTAGCGATTGACAAGCCACAAACACCGTCCTTTACGAGGTCGCCGTCAACTTGCGGGGGGAACCCGTCGGCGGGTCGCTTCAGCCATTCAAGAATCTGCAATCGTCGATCGTTTGCTAAAGCACGCAGCGTCGTTTCAAAATCCATATTTGCTCTTAGCCAACTAACTAATTATAAGCGCCCTCCTGGACCATACATCAAAGTAAAAGGCTTGATTTACTCGTGCAAAGGCGCAATTTGGCCGATCCTCTAGAAACGCATGGATTTTTAACCGCCTCACTCGCGTCAATGCGCATGATCGACATTGGCGAGGTCTCGATCCAGGGCTGCGCCGTCGAAGGGGATCACTATGACCTTGCTACCGTGGCCGTCGTTGCCTTTTTCTTCCTCTTTGGGAACGTCTATCACCGCTAAAGTAATTGCTGTTACATGGCCTTTCTCGATCAGCACACCGGGGCGCTCGAGTTTGTTCCAGTGGTTCACAGTACCGTCCGTGTATCTGATAAAGTCGGCACCCGGTTCATAGGCAAGCCCTTGAAATTTCCAGCCCGTCGTTCCGTTGCGTGAGATGAGATGGTATGCGCGCCGGTCACCCCAGTTATTAACCAGGATGTGATACCAGCCGCCGCTGAACCAGATCACCGGGTCTTCCAGCCGATCCAGGTTGTCCTGTGGTAAGCCGGGCAGGCCGCGGTAAATGCTATCGCCCTGCACGTCGTAAGGGCCGAGGATGTTGTCCCTGCTGATAAGGATCTGTCCAGACCGCTGCACAATCCGAAACCGACCGTCAGGCCGCAAAATTAGACTCACGTTTGAGCCATGCCAAGGCCGCGGATTCGGGCCCTGTAGCGGCCCCGCGTCGCCCGGGGCACGTAAAGAATGATAAGTGTCCTGATTGACTGAGATACCACCGAGATACGTCCACGGGCCGTCGATCGACGAGGACTCAAATACGTCCCCGTTGCGCGTTTCACTCACCACAATGGCGTAACTGCCGTTCCGTAGTTGTACGGCGGTCACATTGTGGCCCTTGCCACCTTGATTATCCGGCCAGCACAGCCCCTCGTCACGGTAGGGCCCCAGCGCGGAGTGCTGACCGCCCTTACTGCTTTGGACGCAAACCAACCGTCATGTCCCTTGGCTTGCTCCCAACGGCTAGCAAACATCCGGTACTTGCCGTCGGACCCTCGGAAGATCTTGCCGTCCCAATAGTCCCACTGCTTCATTGCGGTGTCCTCAAGGCCGTTGCTGGGGTCCCGAGGCCCGACCGTCGCCGCGCCCCAGGCTTCTTTGGACAGCTTGCTAGAGATGGGAATCGGTCGAAAATACTCAATAAAGGGCTTGGGGCCAGCCCCGGCAGCATGATCCGTCTGACAGAAACTCACGCGGGGCAGGCAAATGCTCAGGCCTAGGATCATGAACACGAACGATGCATATTTCTGATCATGCAAGCTGCGCGATTTCGAGTCAGAACAGCAGGGTTGAGAGTGTGTCATATCAGATGCAAATTAAACGTTGATGGGCCACCACAGAAATGGTGAAGCAGCACCGACCGGGAACAAACATGCTTCCAACATCGCTATTCCGGTTGAAATGATTTCCAGGAGTAAACTGCCAATTTGCGAATAGCCGTGGGCTGTGCTTCGAACGACAGGTCGGCAGTTCCATGCGGCAAGATCAGCCCAATCGAGCCGACGCTCGATCCAGACGTCGGTGGCAGGGCGAGCGCGGTGGAAAGGCCCGACGTACTCTTCACTCTAACCACTTCAACGTGACTAGAAGTATTCACGTACTCCAACCGGGCAAACGTCGGACCCCACGTGGATTGAATCCCGGTGATCTCTGATCGATTGACCGGATAGTCAGCCGGTAACTTATCTTGGCCCTCAACGACCAGCAGGGCAACATCCTCCGCAGGCACGGTCAATGCTGTATCAGAAATGGCGAGATCCCGTTGACTCCACACATCCCGCAATGATTTTGGAGTGCCGTCCAGACCAAGCTTGTTCCAATCGACCTTCACTTGCGCGGAGTTGCCCGAGCGGTTCAGTATCGCGACTACGCGTCTTCCGGCAATCGCTGTAGGCTTTGCCCAAAGCTGAACGCCGGGAGTGGGTTCATCGACTTTGATAGGTTGCAAACCATAGGGATCGCTATGAATTGCAATCGCCTCCTTGTTCTTCAGCAGGGACAACGTTGTCGGCGAAAGTCGCGTCAGGTCGGAGCCCACCATAAGCGGAGCGCTCGAAATCGCCCAAAGCCCCATGTGGATCCTATCCATCGCCTCGGTCATGCCGCGCATCCCCATTACCATCATGTCCAGGTCGTTAAAGTAGCCGCTGTGCTGCGCCTCGGGATGCATTCCGTTGTCGAAGGAATCGAGCACATTCTTCAAGGTGATGATGCGTTTGTCATGTATGGCGTCGTGGAGGCTCTCCACTACGGGAGGTATAATGTCGCCACCCGTGCGCCAGATCGTGCTTTCGATGCCTCCTACGCCAGGAGCCCAGAACCAGGGATTCTGGCTACCCCACTCGCAAATCGAGAAGGACAACCTCCGCCCTGTTTTCTCTTCTGCGTGTTGAATCGCGTGGGCAATTAGCGCATACTGGGTCGCGCCTGAAAGCTTTTCCTTTGCGCCGCCGCACCAGTCCACCTTTACATAGTCGAAGCCCCACTTTGAGAACTGAAGGAAGTCCTGCTCGTAATGCCCCTCACTGCCGGTGTGCATGTACTTTGTCCCGGAGTCGGGGTACATGCTGCAGCCGTCACTGCCTGCGTCGGTGTAGATCCCGGCTTTCAACCCCAAGCTGTGAATGTACCCGGCGATGTTGGCCATGTCGCCATCCTTCTGGCCGGACTGAATGGCAGGCCACTGCTTCGGATTTACGACGATATTGCTTCCGGCATCGCGCTCTCCGAGCCACCAACCTTCGTCGATAACGACATACTCGTAACCGGCTTGTTTCATGCCATTTGAGACTAGAGTTTTGGCCTGTTTCTGAATGATCTCGGAATTCACGATGTTCGCGAAACTGTTCCAGGAATTCCACCCCATTGGGGCAGCACAGAAGGCTGCGGTTGCGGATACGGCAAATAGGAATGCGAAACGCACGAGAGCAACATATCACTAGCCTCAGTTGCCTGCACGTCGGCGTATTCAAGTCTTTAGAGATACAGCTAGCGCAAGACCTCCTGGTTAGCAGATCATAATCAAGTGACGTTTGCGCTAACGATTCCGATGGCCACGCTACGGCTTCCAAACTAGATTCGCACCATGTCCCTGTCTTCACACCGAGTCCAACAGCCGGAGGTTGCGGCTCTGCTTGAGTGGGCCACTAGGTTACTCAAGGCCGGACAACCAGCGGATGCTATCGTGCCGTTGCGCGATGCAGCGCTGCTCCAGCCCTCCAATCCGATCATCCAACACGATCTCGGCTTGGCGTGCCTCGAGGTTGGCCTCGTACCGGAGGCCATCGCCGCCCTACAGCGAGCCGTCGCTAGTGACCCGCTCTACACCGATGCCTATTTCCGCCTGGGAATCGCTTTAGAGAAACTGGGCGACATCGGCGGGGCAATTGTTGCGTACGACCGCGCCACTGAGTTGCTCCCATCCTTGACTGAGGCATGGTTCCGGGCCGGCGCCCTTGTCTACACACTGGGCCACCTTGACGAGGCAATCGGTTGTTTTCGCCGAGCGGCGGCGACTGGAGGGAAAACCAGCTTCGGCCGTCTTGGCAAGGCTCGGGCGCTGCTGACTGAGGACCGCAATCAGGAAGCCGAACAGGTGCTACGAAAGACACTGGCGTTCGATCCGGGCAACGCTATGGCGTACGATCTGCTAGGGAATCTGCTCTCTGAGTTCGGCCGTTTCGAAGAAGCCCGCGAATGCTTCCAACGTGCGATCGCCATCGCGCCGATGCTGGCGGGAAGCTACTACGATCTGGTCCGGTGTCGCCCTGTCACGAATGACGATGATGGTCTGCTGGAACGGATGGAAGCCGCCTTGGCCACGCCAGGGCTGGAAGCGTCGCAACGCCAGCGGCTTCACCTCGCGATGGGTAAGGCCGCGGAGGACCTTGGTAACTACGACTTAGCCATGCAGCATTTTGACGCCGCAGACGCGGTCCGCTCGGGCTCTGCGCCGTTCGATTCGGCCGCGTTCTCCATCGAGATTGATCGTCTAATTGCCCGCTGCACACCCGAGTGGATCGCGCAGGCACCCGAACTTGGGACCAATGATGCAACGCCGGTGCTGATCATCGGCATGCCACGATCGGGCACAACTTTGGTGGAGCAGATCGTGTCTATGCATCCCGAGGTGGGGGCGGGCGGGGAGTTGAATTTCTGGAATGAGCGTGGAGCGGAGTGGCGCTGGTCCAGCTCGACGGGAAACGAGAGGCCGTTCCTCGATAGGGCGGCGGTGGACTATCTCGGCATCCTACGCGCGATCGCACCAAAGGCGGCGCGAGTGACGGACAAGATGCCCTTCAACTTTCTCTGGGCTGGACTGATTCACATGGTATTTCCGCGCGCAATTATGATCCACTGCCGTCGCGCGGCAGTCGACACCGCGTTGTCCATTCATCAAACTCATTTCCATCCGGGGCTGGCGTTCCCGACCGGTGGTCCCGAACTTGTCGCCTATTTCCGCGACTACCAGCGGCTCATCGCGCACTGGCGGACCGTGCTGCCAGCAGATCGCTTCCTTGAGGTTGACTACGAGGACCTGACCAGCGCGCCCGAACCAGTAATCAGGCGGATGATCGCGGCCTGCGGTTTGGCATGGCATGACGCGTGCCTCCACCCTGAAAGCAATACGCGAGCCGTGAAGACCCCCAGCAAGTGGCAGACCAGGCAGCCCATCTATAGCACCTCCGTCGCGCGCTGGCGACGCTACGAACCCTGGCTTGGATCGCTCCAAGTGCTCATTGACGGCGCGTTGTAAGGTCACGAAGACAAGGCCTACGAAATAGCCTCCGATTACTGCGAGAGTCCGCGAAGATGACGGAAATGTCACCTCGTCGTCATTAGCCTGTCACAGATCTTCTATAAGCTATGCGGATGCTGGCAGGCTTCATCCCGAAGCTTGGGAGCGTTGTGTCCTAGCTCGGCAGCCCAAACTACGTATGCGAATTCTTGTTATAGAAGATGAAGTCAAAACAGCTAAATTCCTCCAAAAGGGACTGGGCGAGTCGGGTTTTGTTGTTGACATTGCAAAGGATGGTTTAGACGGTCTCTACCTGGCGCTGGAACTTGAGTTCGATGCCATCATCCTCGATTTAATGCTTCCGGAGATGGATGGCTGGCAGGTACTCAGCCGTTTGCGCCAGGACAAACGTCGTCAGGCACCGGTGCTCCTCTTAACAGCTCGCGATGCCGTGCACGAAAGAGTCCGGGGCTTTGAACTTGGCGCAGACGATTACCTGGTCAAGCCCTTCGCATTCTCCGAATTGCTTGCGCGGGTACGTTCACTGGTGCGCCGAGCCTCACCCCGCCAGCAAGAAGTTATCCGCTTGGCGGATCTCGAAATCGACACCTTGCGTCAGCGTGCGACCCGCAACGGACAACGGCTTCATTTGACCGCGAAAGAGTTTCTGCTGCTCTCGTTAATGGCTCGGCATGCCGGGGAGGTTTTGTCGCGTACTCTGATCGCCGAGGCAGTTTGGGACATGAACTTCGACAGCGACACAAATGTCATCGATGTGAACATGCGGCGTCTGCGTAGCAAAGTGGACGAACCTTTTTCGCTAAAACTGATCCACACGATCCGCGGCGCTGGTTATGTTATGGAAACTGACCGATAGGCTCGCGCCACTTACGCGTTATTGGGAAACTCTAGCCTTCCGGCTTGCGGCCGGATATGTGTTTGCCGGTTTAGCCTTCATTTTTCTGGCCACGGCCAGTCTCTATCTAGTGCTTCTTATACAACTGGAGAAGAGCGGCAGTATGTTCATGGAGGACAAGCTAAACGTGGTTCGCACTCTCCTTCGCGATCGTCCCTCTGACTGGAATGCGTTGCAAGAGGAAATCGAACTAGAGACGTCCGCACGAGAGTATCAACGCTTTTACATTCGTTTGCTCGATCAGCACCACAAGCTTCTTCTGGCTACGCCCGGTATGGCGGAGCAACTGAATCTTCCGCAACTCACCAGCGAAGCTCTAAGACATCCTAAGTCCGCATTTGAAATGGTAGGAAAGCGCGGACACGCTTTTCGTGTTGCCGCTGCGATCGCCCCTGTTGGACCCGAAGCTGTTTCGAATGACATTATTCAAATAGCTGTCGACGTCTCCCAGGAAAAAGAACTGTTGGCGGGCTATCGTCGCTGGTTCTGGATTGTCCTTATCGCTGCCTGCGCTTTCCTGCCTCTTGTTGGATACCGGATTGCGCGCGACGGCATACGTCCGGTCGAGGAGATGGCCTCCACTGCTCGGCGCATCAGCTCATCGAATCTCCGCGAGCGCATCCACCCCGAAGGGTACCCGTTTGAGCTCGCTTCCTTAGCCGCCACTTTCAATAACATGCTCGACGGCCTGGAAGAGTCCTTCGAAAGGATTTCACGCTTCTCGGCCGATATCGCTCATGACCTCCGCACGCCTGTTAACAACATTCGCGGCGAAGCGGAGGTGGCGTTAGCCCGTGCGCGGACGGTTGAAGAATACCGCGATGTGATTGGGTCATGTCTAGAAGAGGCTGTACGGCTATCCGATCTGATTGGAGACCTGCTATTTCTCGCCCGCGCGGAGAGTCCATTGGCGCTTTTGCATCGGGAGAGGACCGAGGTCGCACCGTTGCTTGCCCGCGTGCGCGATTATTATGAGACCTCAGCGGCCGATGCCGGTGTCTCGCTAACCACCACCTGCCTAGGTGAACCGGTGGTTGCTGCGATGGACCAGTCGCTGATCCAGCGGGCGCTTAGCAACTTGGTGTCTAATGCAGTAGCGCACACGCCCTCCGGCGGCTCCATTCTTATGACTGCGAAGGCGGACCTGTCTAACGTCCACATAGAGGTTTCCGATACCGGCATGGGAATCCCGGCAGAGGCGCTGCCAAGGGTGTTCGATCGCTTCTTTCGCGTAGATGCATCACGTTCTCAAATGTTTGGCGGCACGGGGCTGGGCTTGGCGATCGTGCAATCGATCACCTTACTTCACGGCGGCAATGTCCAAATCTCGAGTGAGCTGGGCAAAGGAACCCGCGTGACGCTTTGTCTACCAGTTGGTCGCCTGACATGACGGAATCGTAATCTTCGCGTCATCCTGGCGTCCGTTTCCGGGCGGTAAAACTTTAGATGTACCTGCCACAAGTCGCACGGCCAATTCCGGCTTATGACGACAGAACCCAATGGGGAGAACTGTAAGTGTTCCGAAGAAAATCTCGAAAGAAGTCTCGAAAAAACTCTCAGGATAGCTCAATGATGTCTCGGATGAGCCGTCTGCGTCCACTCGCCGGGCTGCTGGCGGCGGGAAGCATTCCTGCGTTCGCTGGTCAGTCGGTGCCGTTCCCGAACTACGTTACCGGCCCACAGCCGAACGGTTCGTACGTCGTCAGCAATGGCCAGGTAATTACTCCGTCCGGCAACCAAGTTGACCTTGGCATACGAGTCCGCGCAAAGGCTGTCGCTCTCAACCCCACCAAGAATCACACGGCAGCCGTCCTCACCATGGGCTCGTCACAGGCTGTTGAGGTGTTCGACACTATCACGGGCAATGTGCTGCAGAGCTATCTCACGCTTGGACAGGATTCGAGTGGTAGCTATGGCGGCATAACTTATTCAGCGGATGGCAAGTACCTGGTGTTCAGTCAGGACAGCAGCAACGTTACGGTTGCTAAGGTTTCCGAGGAGGGTTTCCTGGAAGACTATGCCAGAGTCAACGTCCCGCCTAACAATTCGTTTATCACGTGCTTTCCGAACAGCCCTCCGGGCTCTTACGCAGTACCCTGTGGCACGTTCTACACTCCGAGCACTTCCTACCCCGGCGGAATCGCGATCGCAAAAGATGGTAAGAGTGCATACGCACTTCTGAACCAGAACAATACTCTTACCAAGATTGACCTGACTGCGAACCCGCCAAAACAGGGAGAGCAGATCCGCGTAGGAAACGCTCCGCATAGCATCGTGATCGGGCCCTACGGGAAGAGAGCCTACATCAGCAACGAGGGTGGCCGGGCCGCTACAGACGCTGACTTCCAAATCTGGTCCGCAGGTACTGAGATCGTTGCTGACCCGTTTGTTGGCGCTGCGATAACCGGCACCGTTTCTGTGGTTGATCTCGATACGATGACGGTTGCTGCCACCATTCCTACCGGTCTGCATCCGACCGGAATGGCATTATATGGGAACCAGTATCTACTGGTTGCCAATACTTATAGCGACACCATCTCGGTGATCGACAGAAGCACCAACGAGGTGGCATGGACCATTGACCTTGGACTGCCGATCGGTGTGCCTGGCGAAGGCCAACCGGCCTATGGCGCCGCGCCGAACTCCATCGCTGTCGATGCGAAGAAAGGTGTTGCGTACGTCGCACTCTACAACGCTAATGCTATTGGGGTGATTGACCTTAGAAAAGACGCAAAAGATCCTGTCATGGGCATGATCCCGGTGGCCTATGCGCCGAGCTCGGTTGTGCTGGACGAAACTGCCGAAAAGCTCATTGTGGCCAACGACAAGGGCATCGGCACACGTTTGTCCTTCGAGACCGACCACGGCGTCACCGGCTACAATACCCACCAGGACAACGGCACCGTCAGCCTTGTTCCGATACCGAGTAGTGCATCGTTAGATCTAATGACGAGGCAGGTCTTCGTGAACAATCACTGGGATCTGGTGCAAAACATCAAATCTGCCAGTGGTGGCTCCCCGGATGCTAAGCCGGTAGCCATTCCGGAAAAGATCGGCGATCCGTCTCTGATTCAGCACGTGTTCCTGATCATTCGGGAAAATCGCACCTATGATCAGATCCTGGGCGACGTGGCTGCCGGCGACGGCGATACCTCGTTGGCAGTGTTCGGCGGCAAGGACACGCCCAATGCGCACCAACTGGTGAAACGCTTCCCTCTTTTGGACAACTTCTACGACCCGAGCCGTCAGTCGGCTGACGGTCACCAATGGATCACCGAGGCCCTGGCCCCCTATGCGGACGATATTCAGTCGCCTGACTGGGTCCGCAGTTATCCAGGTGGGAACGCCGGCGATGCACTCGCGTATCAGAAGAAAGGCTTCCTATTCTCGGAAGCTGCGGCCGCCGGTCTGCCGGTGAAAATTTACGGCGAATACGTTGAGAACGATACGTTCAAACAGCCAGACGGTACAACCACCGAGCCGACCTGGACTCAGTTTTATAACGATGCGAAGAAGTTCGAGGCTGGGCTCGAGAAGACGCTGTACTATCAGAACACGGTCCAGGCACAGTCCTCGATACCGGCCGTGTATGAGCACCTTGTCAGGAACTTCCCGCAGTTCGATTTGGGCATCCCCGACCAGTTCCGAGTCGATGTATGGTTGCAGGACTTCCAGCAGGACGTTGCGACCGGTTCGGTACCCGCGTTAAGTATCTTGTGGGTGATGGACGACCACACCGGAGGCCCGCCAACGCCAGATGCCGAACAGGCCGATAACGACTTAGCTATCGGGCGAATTGTTGACTATATCAGCCACAGCAACGTGTGGTCCTCGTCGGCGATTTTCATCGAAGAAGACGACGCGCAGAACGGAGTTGACCACGTCGACGGTCATCGTAGCCCAGGCTATGTCATCAGTCCATACACCGTGCAGTACGGACCTACCGAGCACACCTACTACACCCAGGTGAACATGACTCGAACGATAGAGCAAATCCTCGGTCTGCCGCCCATGAACCAGTTCGACCTTGTGGCGTCCCCGATGAGGACGTCTTTCGTCAAAGGCCAGCCACCAGCGGCCAACTTCAAGCCGTGGGCGCACGTAAAGAATCTGGTCCCGCTAGACCAGGGCGTTACAGCACCCGCCGTAGCAAGCAGATCAATCGATCCTGCGATCCAGACCCTAAGGAGCGCTTGGCTTATGAAAAAGGCGGAGCTCTTTGCCGGCAAACTGACCAAGCCCGATTCCCAAGACCCCGAAGCGGTGAACCACCTAAATTGGTACCTGTCGACCGACTTCAAGCGGCCCTATCCCGGCGAGAAGAAGGTTCGGCCCCCGAGCGAATTCAACAACCCGGCTCCCACCGAAGCTGACGGGGACGGGGACGAGTAGAAGACCTTTCGAACTCAATCGCCCTCTCCCTGCAGTCTGGGGAGAGGGTTTTTTTGTTTTAGCCCTCCAGCGCAGAGAACCCGCTAACCTTGCTCCAAGTTGAACATTGCTCGCAAAAACGCAGTGTCGTATGGTACCCCAAGTATCAATTTTGCAACGGCTGTAGTTACGCAATCCTTACTAGCTCAAAATTCATCCATCGTTCATTCCTAGGGTGAAAACCGCAAGTACAATCCTAGAGTGATTGAGAGCACGCGAAGAATCGTCTGTATCCTGGCAGTCTTGATCGTCGGCCATCCGGCATCCGTAACAGCGCAAACGGTGGTAACCACAGGATCTCTGCGAGGTCGCGTGATTGATGCCAGCGGAGCGGTCGTGGTCAAGGCCCTAGTCGAAGTGACAGACGAGTCGACTGGTGCCGCTTCGTCAACCCTCACCAGTCGCCAGGGTGAATTTGTCTTCCCTACATTGAAAGTGGGTTCCTATTGGCTCAACGCAATCGCGCCAGGCTTCCGCACTTCCAGCATCCGCCGCCTGACCGTACAAGTCGGACAGACCAGTACCGCACAGATTCCGTTACAACTAGGAATGACCAGCCAAACGCTAGAGGTGACCGCCACCACTCCTCTGCTTCGCTCTACCGAATCCACGGTCAGCTCTGTGGTGAACCGCACACTGCTCGACGGATTGCCTCTCAGCGGCCGCCGTTATACCGATTTTGCGCTGTTGACACCAAATTCCAGCCCCGACGGCCAATCAGGCTTGGTCAGCTTCGCCGGCGAACAAGGCGGCGAGGACACCGGATACGCCAACGGCAATGGCGCCAATGTCTTTACTGTGGATGGCGCGAATTCCACCAGCACCTATTTCGGAAATGCCCGCGGAGGCGAGCGCGTGCCCTATATTTTTGGGCAAAATTCGATTCAGGAGTTTCAGGTTGCTGTGTCGCCCTACTCAGCGGCTTACGGTGGCGGTGCGACAGGATTCCTCAACACTGTGACCAAATCCGGCGGTGACGATTTCCACGGGGACGCTTTTTACTTCAACCGTAACTCCGGAACCGGCGCTAATGATTCGGTCGACAAAGCGGCCGGTCTTTCTCGTCCTCTGGACATACTTCAGCAATTCGGCGGCTCCGTTGCTGGTCCAATCGTTCGGAAACGCGCCTGGTTTTTCTTCGACTACGAACAGCAGCGCGAGAAAGATCCGATCTCAGTCATCAACTCCGACTACTCAGATGTTACTCAGAGCGACTTCAACGTTCCGCAAAATATTCAGTTACCCGCTCCAAACGGACCCTTGCCGGTTCCTAGCTCTATCAGCCAGCCCGATCCGTCAAATGCTGTTTACCTACAGCAGGTCTCGAACGCTCTGAACGCTATTCATTCCAATTTGGGCACGCACTCGCGTTTCCGTAACGACCTATCCTTGTTCGCGAAACTCGATTACCAGCCGACCACCAAAGATAGCGTTTATTTGAGTTTGAATCTCAACCGCTTTGATTCGCCGAATGGAGAAATCACCGCGACCTCCACGCCTTTATTCGGCATTAGCGCATTGGCCAACAGCTTCGTTCGCGATTACCAGGCCAGCGCGGGCTGGACGCATACGTTTAGCGGCAACCTTCTGAACGAATTTCATGTTAGTTTCTCGCGAGGCGACCAGTACTCGACGCCCACCGGCCTGGTCGATCCCAGTCTCCCGTCCATCCTGCTTTCCGTTCCGTCGGACTTCGAACTTGGTAACGCCGGCTTCGCTGGCGGCCGGACCAACGAAGCTCAATTGGAGCTTGCCGAGGGCGTTGACTACGTCCACGGCAAACATACGTTTAAATTCGGCGCGGAAGGCAGTGTCAGCCACGTTGCCGATCTGTCTTTCGGCGGATTCGACCCAGATGCGCAGAGGCAAAACGGTACGCTGGCCGGCACATACTCTTTTTCTAGTTTCACTAACTTTGCCTTAGGCACTTACGACACATTTTCGCAAGCCGCGGGCAATCCGAAATTTTCCTTCAATGTTCCGTATGTCGGCTTTTACGCCCAGGATTCATATCGAATTCTGCCTCGACTTACTTTGGATATCGGCTTGCGCGAAGATTTTCAGGTTTATCCTCAGCCTCAGGCGAACCCTGCCGTGCCACTAACCGGACAGTTTCCGAATCGTTACCAGCGTCTGCAGCCACGGCTAGGATTCGCGTGGCAAGCGCCGCAAAATTTGGTGGTTCGAGGTGGCTTCGGCATGTTCTACGAGAACTTCAACGGATTGAACTATAGAAATTCCGTTGTCACAAACGGATTGAGTTCTCAACAGTCCTCCGCCTCTATAACCTACGACCCAACCTTACCACCCAATCAGCAGGGGACCGTGTTTCCCTCCAGAATCAACGACCCCTCACTTTTCTCTGCGCCTAATGTTTCTCTGATCAGTCCCAATTTCCACGATCCCTACATTCTTCAGTCAAGTTTCCAAATAGAGCGTGAGATCCTGCCCGAGACAACCCTCAGCGCCGGCACGATGTGGACCCACGGAGTTCATCTAATATCAGGTAGCGCTTACGATTTGAATCTCAGGCGGCCGGTCGGTACCACTGCCTATGTGGTGTGTCCAGCAGGAACAACTTTGGCGCCATGCTCGGGACAGCAAATCACACTTCCGAATCTCGACAGTGGTCTTCAGCAGGAAGGTTTTATCAACCCCAATGTCGGTCAGATCAACGCTTTGATCACTCCAGGCATCAACAACTACAATGCTTTGTTTGCTCAACTGCAGCGCCGTTTCCATCGTGGGATAGCCATGCAGAGTGCTTACACTTTCTCTAAGAATCTAACTTCGCGCGGAGTCGACTTCAATAATCAGTTCGATTTCAGTAATACTCATTCGCCTTCTCTACTTGATCAGCGCCATCGGCTGACGCTTGCTGTTGTCTATCAGCCTTTCAGCGGGCGGCATTTTAATTCCCGCTTGGCCAACGGTCTCCTCTCCGACTGGGTCCTGAGTTCGGTAATGTTGTTCTCCTCCGGGCGTCCGTACGCCGCTCTTCTCGATGGTGCCTGCACTTCGTCGACCGGTGATCCTGGCAACTGCGACGGTGCGAATGGAAGCCTGAACGATACGGCTGCCAATCAGAGCACAGCGAATTCTGCGTTAGGCATTAACGGCCGAGGGCCTAGTCCGAATGAGGGCATCAACTCGTACTCTGGACCCTGGACAGAAAAGGTGGATCTGGGACTCGCACGCACGTTCACGATTAGAGAAAGACACACCATCACCTTGCAAGCGCAAGTCTTCAATGTGGCGAATCACGCCAATTTTTACGCGCAGAATGGAAACGGCGTGAACCAGATACAGTACCAACCAGTCGGTAATAATTGTGGTGATGGTATCAGCCAAAACCAGACTTGCTACCTAATACCCGAATCGGGTTTCAAGACGCTCCAGGTTGTCAATGCGCTGGATGGTGCGCGCGTTTTCCAGTTCGCACTGAAGTACAGGTTCTGATCTGGTTCTAATACTGCACCGACGCACTTACGGTCGTTATCGGTAAAGCCCAGTTCGGAATAGCCGTTTGGCTTACTGCCAGCTGCGTCCTAAAACGGATCAGCCGGCCTGTATCGACCCCTGTCGCGTCGTTGGCACGTTGCCATTGATAATAAGGTGGGATGGTCTGGTAGTAAAGAGTTGCTTTGACCGACGCCACTTTTGCCGTGAGGCCCGAAAGCGGAACTTGGTACCGCACAACGCTGCTCCCTGTTCCGTTAGTGTAACTCGGGTCGCACTCCTGCGTCTTGCCCTGTCCGATGCAGGTCCCCACGGGGGCAGTTTCCTGCGCTTCCGCACCAGTCGTACTCCACCCTTGCGGCTGAAGTCGATTGTCTTTGACCTTCTCGTTAAGCGCGATGAAGCTGGTGGACAGTTGCCCTTCGGGATTTCGTACCAGTTCCTCATAAATTTGCACCTGGTCCTGTCTAGTAATGGGGTTTCCCTGCCAATAGTGCTGTTGGAAGGTCTGCTGCGTAGGAGTGAACACCTCGGTCGTCAATGGCTTGCCCGCGCCATCGATAATCAACCCTTGTAGAGCCTGCCCGGCACTGACCGGCGCCACGTTTCCTGACGCCCAGATTACTTGCCCATCCCGGTCCAGCAACTGAAGATTCAGAAACGCCCGGCGGAAACCAACCCCAGAAGGAAAATTGTGACCGGCCTTATTGGTTGTTTGAACATCAACTTGCATGTCCTGGTTGACATCGTGAATTGTCAGTATGTCATCATTGGCGGTTCTTGTCTTCGAGATCACGTTCGCACTCATGTCAATTGCCGTATCGATGCCGTTGTCAGTATGTAGACTCGGCCGCATCATCGGGTCTTCTTCGTAGAGTCCTAATTCATTGCGAAACTGCTTAAACATTTCCAGCGCGAACACGTTGATGCCCAGCAGCAGATGCCGGCGATAGTCGGAACGTGCGTCAATGGTAATGTCTTGATCTGGAGCGCGATTAGCGACGGCTGGAAACGTGCTGTCCTCAATATTTGCAATCTTGTAAGACAAAACCGTGTTGTCGCCATTCTTCATGTACGAGTTCGGCATGTGGCAATCCTGGCAGCTCTTAGGTGTAGGGCCGTTGTCCCTGAAATTACTGTTCTGCCATTCAAAGAACGTGGCCTGCTCAGTGAAAGTTTTCTGCTGACCCGTACTGGTGTCCATCACCGCATCGCCGTTCGCTCGAAACACCGGGAGAATGATCGTGTGGCAACTGCCGCACATGGCTGACGTGGTGATCTGATCGGCCTTCTGCGGCTTCATCCCCAATGCGTTCTCCATCGGCAACGTCTTCACGTCGGCAAAAGGACCCAGAATCTTAGTCGGATCCTCAAGATTGAAATTGCCGGTGTATGTGGCCGGAGTACCCAACCCCTCCGCGCTCATGCGGTGGCAAACGGCACAGGAGATTCCCTCTCGACCGAGCGCGCCGTACTCAGTATCCTTGTCGTTCAGCATGTCTCTAACAAACGGTTGGCCGCCTGCATCCTCGTGGAATTGCCGCTGACCCATGGCCGCATGGCAATGCAGACAAGGTCCTGCACAAACGCTTTCGGCTGAGCTTGAGTCTTCAAATTGCCATGGAGTGTCGTCTCCGAATTCAGCTGCGAGAAAAAGATAGGATCTCTTCCCGCGAGTCCCATCATCGAGTTGCGCCATTCGCCGTTGGGTGACAGGTTGACCGTCTCGATCCCAGCCAGCGCCGAAGTCTTTTTCTTATAGAGCAGCATGCTCGGCGAATCTTGGCGCGCCGGGTTGATTGTGGCTGTCGCATTGTGACAGCCCGTGCATTGGTCCGATGTCACAAAGTGGGTTGGGCCGACTAACTTGTTTCCAGCGACGACGTGATCATAGGACTCGGCGACCATGCACGATGAACTTTGCTGACTTTGGGCACCTAACGGCCTCATCTGTGCCAGGCGCAGGTGGAGATTGTCATCCGGCGCAATTTCTGGTTGCTTGCCGCTGAGTTTCAGCTGACGCGTAGGAGGATTAACGAAGGTGTCGGTCGCGTAAGTATTCTGTCCTTGGGCCGCCGACCCGTGGCAGTTAATGCAATACTGACCGAAACCCTGCTGACGGATACATCGCTTCCTCGCATGGCGACGGAGGCTGAATCACCGGGGGCACCACACTGCTGCTGGGCACTAGGTCTGCCCAATACCAGCCATCCCAGGCCGCCTTGCTGTCTCGCACCATGATGGCCCAATCAGAGAGCTTCGTTGGCGTTTCAGGAATCCCATATTGCTCTTTTACAAGAATGGCGCCGTCGGGTACGTCCCCTTGCCGCTTGTTCGTCGTCATCCAGTTCCACATGCTCGGTGAATAGTAAACTTTGACCCGAGGATGCACTCCGTTTGTACTGCGTATCTGTGGGTCGTGTTGCCAACCCGTATAGCAGTTCGCGTCTAAAAAAGCCTGCAGCAAACTTTGATATCCACGTGCCGACGCCGCTGGCAGGGTGTCACAGGCGGCAGCTTTCATCTGAGGCACGCAGGTTAAACCCACGAGCAGTAACAACAAACTGAGTCGCACCTGAATCATCATCGTTAGAACTCCTATTAGTTCTCTGAAGACGCTTACTTCGGAAGTACTTCAATCGGTCGTAATTCGACTTCGTGCTCGAATGCACCCGAGTCACCGGCTGTCACATAAATCCTGTGTACGCCTATTTGCGTAGGCCAGTAATCCACAGTTGCCTCGTAAATATCTTCGGCACGCAGATAAGGAATGGTTGTTTCACCAATTTCTATCCCACCCGCCTTTGGGTCGCCATCGTAGAAGCGGAAGCTGATGTCCGTTTGTATCGGCGACGCGCCGACCTTCGCCCGAATGGTAAGTTCATCCGATTGGCCGGCGTGCACAGAGGCATACTCGTTCGAGGCTTCCACAATCTCAATGCTTGTGTGAGACGCGTGTATAAGAGCGACACTTGCACTGGCCCCAAGCACGTGAACCAGGCTGTTGTAGAAACCGACGTTGTTGCTGTACTGTTCTTCGTACGCTTGGACCCCTGCAAATTCAATGTCAGCTGGCGGTATCGATGTTAGCCCGTGTCCGGGCAAGTCCTTGACAAGCGACCCATCTGCGTTTTGTGCCCACACCACCACCCAGAAGCGAAGTCCTGATTAATTCGATCACTTCCTGGAGTAAAGGGCTGATCAAGATAAATCCAGTTCGTCAGATTAGTGTCCGGTCCCCAGTGCGGAATAGCTCCCCTCGAGACTTCCCCAATCAAGGTGCTTTTGCCGGCAGCCTTGGCATTAGCCGCAACGGGTATCGCATAAAGCCGCGCGTGAACACTTTGCCCGTCCTGCATGTCCGTCGTGCTGAAGTTGTACACGCGGGCGCGCAGAATCACGGCCTGATCGAACTTAACGCGCTGGATTTGCGGTCCAGTACTTTGCGGCTGCTTCCCACTTGCCGCTGCAGGGATCACGAAAAAGCCCCGCATTGCATGAAAGCCATCGATGAATGGATTGAAGTTCTTCGGGGACAATCCAACACAGTCGGCCTGCGAGTTTGCGGCATTTGTCAACAGACAGGTATTGCTGGCGCTTGATCCTTGGTAGAGATACCAATGACGTGGTTGATTCAACCCGATGTCCGTCCCGCTTCCGTACCAACCTCCTTCATTGCCGTTGAACAGAACGCCCGTGGGTTTCACCGTGAAAGCTGTTCGTAGTGTGCCGAACGAGGTTATATCGGGAACTTTCGGGCTATCGGCGTTGTTAGGGACTTTAACATCGGGAACGGTGACCGGCTTCTGCTGACCGAAGATGTGCGAAGTAACATCGTAGCCCCAAGCTAAGCTCGAGGGCTGCGGCAGAAACTCTGCAAGTTTCGTGAACTGAATTCCGTTAGACGCTTGTGTTTCTGTGCGGGAATCAAGCAGACTCTGGAGTCCATAGCTCCCGCTCAGATCCAACGACCCACTTACTTCTCCGCTCACAACAAGTTCGCTATCTTCTCCTGTGGCAGAAGTATTCAAGTCGAAGGAATAGTTCTGATGAAAGGCTGTGGTGCTTCCACCCGATTTGTTATTGATCCAGGTATTTGTCTGCGTGCCCAAGAAGCCTGAGGAAATAGTCAGTTGGGCACTCAACTCCTGCAATGTGCCGGCGCTATCGGCACTTGAACCGCAGCTGCCGAATGAGTCGATCTCGAGCTGGCACTGATTGGCCGGATAAGAGAGAACATTGCCGAACATCCACACTGGCTGGTACCAGGGAATATCAATGCCGGAGCCTGCTTCCTTCAGAACACTATCCACGCCTGCGAACTGCACACTCTCAGGTAAGCGGGCCGCCGGATCACAGGAAGTTGCGCCATTAGGGCACACCGTTCTGTTGAGGACCGGATAAATGTAGTCGGTCAGAGTCGAGCCTGAATATAGGAGTAAGTCTGAACTGGTTGTCCGCCCCGATAACTCATACTGCAAGCTAGAGGACTCACTATTATCGTTGGCCGTACTGCCGTCCAAGGCTTGCTTTGCTGACATCTTTGATTCAGTTCTGACGCAGTCACCGTCATTATTTCCATCGCCGCAAACGCCAACGGCCAGCTTCGTGCCAATTGTTTCCTGAGACGCGAACGACCAAGTGCTGCTGTATTTGCTGCTCGTCGAATTCGTTGTCTGATTGCCGATATCGAACAACGCGTTGTACCCCGAGGGCGCAGCGGTGAAGTTATACAGTGTCAGGTCCGAGCTTGCTGTCTGCCCAGATGAAATTGCATCAACGTGCATGGGAGGCATGCCGAGGATCTGTGATACTTTCTGTCGTTCGAGCAAGGTCAGAATCGTTGGCGGGCCTAAGAGCAGCGATCGCGACTGAGTATCGGCGGCCGCAAGACTAAACGAGATAGGGACCGGAGTAGGCCTCGAAGGTGGGGTATAGATATCGCGGAGCACCGTTGTTGACGGTTGAGGAGCAGGCAATCCGCCATCGGCCGCTACAGCCGGGTTGAACAAGGTTAATCGGTAACGTCATTCAGTACACGACCCGTCCGCTCCCTGGTCAGCCGTAACTATAGCTATTTGCTGTCGCGGATCATGTACGGTGTGACCCGGATTGCTCGGGTCAGGCTGGACATGATCGAAGTTGCCGACTGACATGTCAAAGACACAGCCCTTTATGTCCATCGTGTAACTCTTCGGGTTGGATTTAACTTGAAAAAGATTATCGAATTGCAAATAATCGAGGCAGTATCTCTGAGACGTATCAGAATGCCAGTTAAGCAGCGCCAGTTGGTCCAGAGCACTGCCAATAGGTCCGAAGTTTCCCGCGCGTGCGAGCGCATACTGCCGGCCATCTGAAGCCAGTTCATAGCGGGCTTTGAAGCGTACTCGCCCGAAAAATTGAAATCGATCGGCGCCAAAGACTGGAAGCCGCTGGAGGCGTAAGTGAATACAATCACCAGCTGGTCATAGCTGGTGGCTGAAAATCGGCCGGCCGCCATCGTGAGGCTCGACACCTTGTTATCGCCTACGTCAATAAGAAGCGTACTGAAAACTTTAAACTGCAATGTTTTCGGGTCCAAGTCGAGTAGAGTGACATGATCTTCAGGGCGTCCAAAAGATTTCCCGGACGTGCTCAGTACCGCGACTCGCATCGGGGTGCCAGCACCGAAATGGCCTACAGCAACCGATATGGTTTTGTGTCTAGAGCCATCCCGGTTGCCAGGAAGGGAAAAGACCGGACCGCTTCGAAGACCAAAATTGGGATAGTTCGCGGCGGCGACAGCAAACACGTTTTCTTGCACTGCGTAGACAATATCCTCCTGGTTGTCGCCGGCAAAGTCGCCATGAGCTGAAGTAAAAAAGATCGTTCAGATTGTCGGAATAGAGTCCCTGCTCTAAGTCGATGTGAATGCCGCGGTTCTGCTCAGGAGTCTCTGGGTGGGTCTGTACAAGAACTCCCCGATTTCCGTTGCTCTCCACCTTGTAGTAACTTGCGATAGCGAATGAGCCTCGATCTTTATAGGGTCGTGCCGTAGCGGAGTTCGTGGCCAAAACAGAGGGCTCGTAGTTGTTTATGTCATTTGATTCCAAATTCTTGTTAAACCCAGAACCCAGCATTTCCTCGATGCTGGCACTGCTGCTAGTTTCTCCGAGTTCGTCGTGGGTTAAGTACGAAACAACCAAGTCCTGGATCTCATAGAGCGACCGCTTTCCATTCAGAACATCCTTGTTATTTGCATAGCAGGGCTGCGACGGATCCGTACATCGCGTTGAGTCTATGTCGCCATAGGCAACCTTCGGCGACTCTAGCGAGGTCGGCTTATAAAACTCAGGTTTCGGTTTGTCCTGGGCGACACCCAATCCGTCAATGCAGAGGAGCCCTGCCAGCAGAAGAGCTGCTCTCCGTCCTTGGCCAAGTCTGACCCCTTCGATTGCAAGCGACATCTACCTGATCGTACGGGCCGACGCGGAGGAATTCCATAAGGACCAACACCCAGTCCGCCTATGTGGGAACACCTGGATCGGCTGGGCGATTCCACTCATGGACTTGACCCGAATCGATTCTCTACACTTACTTCGTATGCTTCACATGACGAGACGGAAAGCCATGATGCTGAGCGCGATCGCCGCGACGGGTACAATGGTACTTGCTCAGAACGACGAAGATCAAGATGGCAACAAAGATAGGGGTGGCGGCAACAAAGATCCGCGACCCTTCCTCACAGCGCTCGACGAGTTTATCCAGAATGCGATGAAAGTCACGGGCGTGCCCGGAGTTGCGGCAGCTGTCGTCTACAAAGACGAGGTCATTTATAGGAGGGGTTTTGGCGTTTGTCGCGCCAGGTCAACTCCGCTGGTCGATGCCGACACGGTTTTTCAGATCGCTTCTGTTTCCAAACCCATTGCCTCCACGGTAGTCGCCTCCCTCGTCAGCACGGGCAACGTTACCTGGAATGAAAGCATTGCCGATCTCGATCCAAAGTTCAAGCTCAGCAGTCGAAGAGATCGCGCGCACCGCGGCCGTCGCTTCACACATTCAGTTCACCTCAACCATTGACAACATCGACGGCCTATTTCCGAAAGACGACGAGATAAACTTCTATCGCATCGTGCAGGAGGGCGTCAATAATATTGTGAAGCACTCCGGCGCCACCTATGCAAGTATCATCGCCCGACGTGACGCTAGTTCACTGACGCTGACCATCGGCGACAATGGTAGGGGATTCTCGCGAGTTGCAGACCAGAACGTGACTCGCACCGGAGGCTTCGGCCTGGTCGGGATCTCTGAGCGAGCTCTCTTGCTGGGCGGCACTGCTTCAATTGTTTCCATTCCGAAAGAAGGCACTACAATCAACATTGTGGTGCATCAGCTGATCCGCACTCCTGTGTGATACCATTCGCGTCACCATCGCCGACGATCATCCGGTTCTACGCCGTGGACTCCGCCAGATCATTGAGGAAGATGCTACGCTTCAGGTCGTCTCAGAAGCCGACGATGGTGTTGCAGCCCTCGCCCAAATTTAGCAATTTTGTCCACATGTGGTGGTTCTTGATGCAGATATGCCGAGACTTGATCGACTTGCAACCCTCAAGCAAATTGTTGAACGCCAGCTTCCCGTGGAGGTTCTGTTCTTGACCATGCACGACGGCGAGGATTTGTTTAGTGCCGCATTCGGGCTCGGTGCGAAGGGTTACATTTTAAAGCAGTCTGCGGTTACCGAAATTGTCGCCGGTATCCGAACCGTCGCTGGCGGCCAACCCTACTGCAGTGCCGCTCTGACAAAATACTTCCTCAACCGAAATCGCCACACTTACAACCCAGTCGGGGTAGCCAATCCTCTCGACCGCCTTACACCATCAGAGCACCGCATCTTCGATATGGTAGCCGGCGGCAAATCGAGCAAAGAAATCGCCTCCGAGCTGGCTATTCATTACAAGACTGTCGAAAATCACCGCACACAAATTTGCGAAAAGCTTGGGCTGCAAGGACCCAATAGTCTGATCCGTTACGCGTCGCGTAACAAATAACCGCTAAGTCTCGTTCAGAGTGGCGAAAAGCTTATTGCTACAGGCTAGAGTATCTAGCAACGCCGTTCTCACCCTGCCCTATTTCTTCTCATTTCAGTGATGTCAGGCGGCGCAGTTGTCAAGTCAGCCGGCGCACTGGTGCATTCCAAAACAGCGTCCTCCTCGGCGTGGATCTCGGACCCAATTTCTCGGTTACTGGTTCCCTTTCTCTTGTTAATCGCCATCCGCCGCGATGGTAAGCATGTAAGTTTTGGACCTTTCTGAAATGGGGAGTATTGGTTATGCCACCAGCCCTCGCACTCGCCGTCCTTGCACTTACGTTGCGGCACCGACTTGGCTGCGGATGTGTTACGCTTCTGATCGATCGAAGGAGCTAATATGCGTCTTACTCTCAGTTCTTCCACCGCCATCGCGGCCTTGCTTCTGGCAACCGCATCCGTCTACGCCCAAGCCCCAAATGAGACATCCAGGGCAATTGAGGGCGGCGGCATATCCGTACCAGGCTGGACCGGAAAGGTCGACGCGAGCGAAGAAAAGGCGGGTCAAACTGTGAACAGCGCAAAGTTCTTTAAGGAAGGCGACGCTATTCACGTGCAGACTGGTCCTGCTGTTACCTATTGGAATGCTTCTAACAAAGCAACGGGCAGCTACACCGTAAAAGCCACTTTCAAAGAACCAAAGTACATGAGCCTGAACACCCACCCTCATCCCTACGGTATTATGATCGCCGGCAATGATTTAGAGGGCGCTAAGCAGAGTTACCTTTATTGCGCCGCTTATGGCAATGGCAACTTCATCGTGCGTGGATTCGGTCCTGACCCATTTCAGATGAACGGTCGCCGCGGTGAAGCCAACGCTGCAGTGAACAAAGCCGCTGGTCCGGGGGAGCCCGTAACACAAGAGATCGCGGTGTCCGTTAAACCAAACCGGGTTGAGTGTTCGATCAACGGAACGGTCGTTGCAGGCTACGACACCTCCGCGCTGGTTACGGCCGGAAAATTACAATCAACCGATGGTTACTACGGGCTGCGTTTCGCTCATAACACTGACGTTATCGTCACGGGCCTTACGGTGGCGAAGAACTAAAGCCCCTCTTAACCGGCCGAAACACAATCAGGGTCAAAATACCCGAAAACAAGCAGCACAGCGACAGCATTAGTAGCGCCACCACCATGCTGTGCGTTGCATCGCGGATCTTACCGACCAGGTACGGACTGACATATCCGGCCAGATTGCCAACCGAGTTAATCCAAGCGATACCGGCAGAAGCGGCAGTACCCGACAGGATCGTTGTCGGTAGGGCCCAGAAGGTCGAGTACGAAGAAGCGATGCTCGCCGTGGCCACTGTCAATGCAACTAGACTCAAGCCTCCCGAGATGCCGGGTATCGCTGAAGCTCCAAAGGCAACCGAGCACACGATGCTCGTCAGGGCGACGTGCCAGCGCCGTTCACCCGTCTTATCGGAATGGTGTCCAACCGCTACCATCGCGACGGCGGCCAGCGCCCACGGAATCGCGGTTAACAAGCCAATCTTAAAAGGGTCATGGCTCAGCGTATCCTTCACAATTTGCGGCAGCCAGAAACTGATGCCGTAGTTGCACATCACCATCCCGAAGTAAATCAGGCACAACAGCCAAACCGTCGGGTTGCGAAAAGCATCAGCCAGCGTATGCCGCCCAGAACCGTCCAGGTTTCTCTCGCGCTCTTCTTCTTGAAGTCTTTGTTCAAGCAGTTGCTTTTCGTTTTCTTTTAGCCACGATGCTTTTCGAGGACTGTCTTGCAGGAACCAGATGGTCAGCAAGCCAGCTGCTATGGAAGGAAGTGCTTCAAATATAAATAGCCATTGCCAAGCTCGCAGCGTCGAAGTGCGCCCCATACTCTGGAGGATCCAACCCGATATCGGGCCTCCGATCACTCCCGAGAGCGGAACCGCTGTCATGAACGCAGCAATCATCTTGGCTCGGTACTTCCGCGGGTACCAAAAAGTCAGGTAAAGAATCACTCCAGGAAAAAAGCCCGACTCAACTACACCGAGAATGAACCGAACAAGATAAAATCCATTCGGGCTCTTGATGAACATCTGAAGGCCCGAGACGAATCCCCAAACCACCATAATAGGTCCCAGCCAATACTTTGCGCCGATCTTCTGTAGAGCTATATTGCAGGGAATTTCGAAGAAGAAGTAGCCTAGGAAAAACATGCCGGCGCCCATGCCGTACACAGCGTCGCTGATGCCGAGATCCTGCTGCATTTGCAGCTTTGCAAAGCCGACATTAACGCGATCGATGTAAGCGAAAACGTAACAGAGAAAGAGGAACGGGATAATGCGCCGAGTGACCTTGGCGTAAACGGCCGTCTCAAAATCAACACCGGGTACGACCCGAGTATTCACGTAGCTGACCTGTCCTTAGCGCGCACACCAACTTCAGCGCGCACACCAGCCTCCGTCGATCAATATGTCGGTTCCCGTAATAAAGCCAGCCGCCTCAGAACACAAGTAAGCCGCAAGGGTCCCGATGTCTTCCACTTTGCCCCATCGACCCACCGGTATGCTCGCCAGGAACTGCGCATTCGCTTCCGCGTTCTGCATGACAGGCACGTTCATCTCGGTCGCAAACGGACCCGGACTGATTCCGTTTACGGTGATCCCCTCGCTCGCCAGCTCTAACGCCAGTGCCCGCGTTAAGCCGAGCAACGCAGCTTTGCTCGACGAGTAAGCACTGCGCCCAGGTAGGGAGACATGACTCATGATGGAACTCATGCCGATAATTCGCCCGTAACCGGTTCCCCGCATATGCGGCACAAAAGCTCTGCACATCAGGAATACGCTGGTTAAGTTCGTATCCATCACGGTCCGCCACTCATCGAGCGAAAAGTCCACAAGGTTCTTTCGTATGTTAGTTCCAGCGTTGTTGATCAGGATTTGAACCTTGCCTAGTTGCGTAGAGACTTCGGCTTCCAGCTTGCCCACGGCTTCTTCGTCCGTCACGTCGGCCGTAAAAACCGCAGCCTTCCCGCCCGCCGCGCTTATCTCTGCTTTCACTTCGTCCAGCTTCTCTCGACCACGCGAAACCAAAGCAACCGTTGCTCCTTGCGCGCCTAAAGCAATCGCCATGGCGCGTCCTAAACCTTTGCTTGCGCCAGAAACCAGCGCTATCTTTCCCGCTAAACTTGCTTCCATATCGCTTGTGGCCTATTAAGTTCCCGACATCCTTCATATCATGCACGATATATTTCGAATGATCGCCCTTAACGAATCGCTCGGCAATGTCCACTGACTACATCCCCCGTCGAACTCTGCTGGAGTGTGCTGCTCGACTCTTAGCGGTTCCGGCGGGCTTGCAATTCTTTTCTGCTTGGAATCAAGCAACTGCAGCACAACAGCACATGCATCAGGCAACTGCACCAGCTCAACTGGTTGACATGTTCAGCAACTACCAGCCCCAGTTTTTTTCACCTGCGGACTTCGAGGCTCTTCAATCGTTTACGCAACTTTTGATTCCAACAGATCATACTCCGGGCGCGCGTGAAGCATATTGCACTCAGTTCATCGATTTCGTGCTGCACTCGATGGGCGACTACGCGCCCGACACACAGAAGCAATGGCGCGCTGCATTGAACGCTTTGAGAGAGAGTGGATTCCATTTGGCGAATGCGGAAGGACGGGCAAAGCTGCTCGAAGAAATCTCGCAGCCGGAGCGCGATTCATCCGCTCGTCATCCCGCGTACTCTGCATACCGATTAATCAAGCGGGAAAACGCTTTTGCCTTCTACACATCTCGGGTCGGCATGATTGAAAATCTTGATTACCAAGGCAACTCATTCAATGTTCAGTTCCCGGCGTGCACCCATCCTGAACATCATCGAGTTTAAGTTTACAAATGGCTAAAACGTACGATGCCGTGGTGGTTGGATCCGGTGCCTGTGGAGGCTGGGCCGCTATGGCGTTAGCGCAAGGCGGCATGAAGGTGTTGATGCTTGAAGCCGGCAGCCCGATCAGCCAGGCAAACGATTTCCACCATACGTTCCTCTACGAGCTGAAGTATCGTGGCCGTGGTACGCCCGGCTTGCTGCGTCAATACAGCGGTAGCGAGCGTAATTACCGCATCATGATTGATAACCAGGAGAACCCGTACACCACTTCTCCCGACACGGTTTACCAGTGGGGAAGGTCGCGCTGTCTTGGCGGCCGTAGCCTGCATTGGGCGCGTGCCAGCGATCGCATGGCCGACTACGAATTCAAGGCCGCCTCGCGAGACGGATACGGAACCAATTGGCCAATCAGCTACGCCGATCTGCAGCCCTTTTACGATCGGGTCGAAAGCTTCATCGGCGTCAGCGGATCGGTCGAGGGTTTTCCACAATTCCCGGACGGCGTGTTCCTGCCAGCCATGCCGCTCAATTGTGCAGAGTCGATTTTTACGGCCGCGTGCAGAAGTCTCGGGTGGCCGACTACACATCGCCGGCTCGCGCAGTTGACTCGGCCGCACAACCATCGGCCAGCTTGTCACTACTGCGGTAACTGCGTTAACGGGTGTGATGTTGGTGCTATGTTCAGCACCGTCTCAACAACTCTTCCGCCAGCTCTGAAAACCGGCAATCTTGAAGTTCGAACAGACAGCATTGCCGCGCATGTCCGCATGAACAACGAGAACCTTGCTCGAGGTGTTACATACGTTGAGCGGTACACAAACAAGTCAGTTGAGGTCGACGCTCGCCACGTGATTCTGGCGGGCTCTACTCTCGAAAACACTCGCTTGCTGTTGCTCTCCGCTAAGAACGGTCTCGCTAATTCCAGCGGAACACTCGGCCAGTACATGATTGACCAGGTCAGTGGTGGCGGCGTCACCGGTTATCTACCGAAGTTGAAAGGCGGTCCAAGTCGTCTCGACGACGGCAAGTCTTCCGGCATCACGATCCCAAATATGGTCAACTTCGACGACCGAAGCTCACGAAAAGATTTCATCCGCGGCTACGTAATCAACGCAACCGGAGGGCAGAGTGAATATCCATCCTTCGCGGCATCGCTGCCCGGCTATGGCTCGGAGTGGAAAAAGGAAGTGAAGAGCAGATATGTCGCGCAGGCTCGGGTGTGGATTGCCGGCGGTGAAATGCTTGCCCGCAAAGAGAACTTCGTGGAGCTCGATCCGGAAGTCAAAGATCACTGGGGAATCCCGGTTTTGAAGTTACACTTCACTCACGGCGAGAACGACCGTGCCCTTCTCGCTCATTTCCAACAACGGGCAGAGGAACTTTTCAAGCGTGCCGGAGGCGAAGTGATGGCTGGCATGGGACAGGGCGGTCCGGTGGGCTTTCCGGGAGCCCTCGGGTCACCTACTTCGGCGACCAATCGCGCTGTTGCCGATTCTGATACCAGCCGAGGTGCTGCACGCGAAGGCGAGTCTCGCACTGACGGCGCACAGCCCAACTCAGTGCCTTCGAAAAAAGCTCTTGGCAGCGCGATTCATGAGGTGGGCACTGCCCGCATGAGCGTCAGTTTCAAAGACGGTGTGCTCAATAGTTTTTGCCAGACTCATGACATAGCGAACCTATATGTTTTCGGCGGAAATGCTTTCCCATCGACCGGCGACAAACACCCGACCCTCACCATGCTCGCGCTAACGGCACGAGGCTGCGATCACTTGCTTGATAACGTCAACAGGGCCAAGTCCTAGCAATTAGAATGAATCGTATCCTCGTTATCATTCTGGCCTTTTTGATGGTTTCGGCCAAATCGGGCAACAGCCAAGGTACGATCCAGCCTCGTCCCGCAGCGGACCGAACTCACGACTTCCTTGGCTTGGGCGCTGCGCCTGATAAGGAAGCGGCTGAACGCGGCAGTAAGCCCTATGCGTCTACCTGTGCTTTCTGTCACGGCGCGAAAGCGACAGGGGGTGACACTGGACCTGATCTGCTCCGCTCAACCCTTGTTCTTCACGACGAAAAGGGCGAACTCATCAGGCCCGTCGTTCACAATGGGCGAGCCGCTCGTGGTATGCCCTCGTTCTCCAACTTCACTGATGCAGAGCTTTACGACATTGCTGAGTTTCTGCACTTACGAGTCGAGCTTGCCGCGAACCGCGGCACTTACAAGCTCCTTAACGTTATAACCGGCGATGCGAAGGCTGGGAAGATCTGGTTCGATGGCGTCGGCAATTGCAACAGCTGTCACTCTGTTACTGGTGATCTTGCCCACATCGGGTCGAAACTCAGCCCGGCCGATCTCCAGCAAGCCGTTTTATATCCTGCTGCTCAAGAATCTACTCCGAAGGTTACTGTAATCTTTACGTCAGGAGAAAAAATCAGCGGTACATTGAAGCATTTAGACGATTTTAATGTAAGTCTGGTGGACGGCAACGGTGACTTTCACTCAATCGCTTTGTCGGATCGAACTAAAGCCGTGGTTGAAGATAGGCTCGCCAAACATCGCGAGTTGCTCGACCGTTATACCGATGCGGACATGCACAACATCACGGCTTACTTGGTGACGTTGAAATGACTTCGCGCCTCCCGCTATTGTTGGTCCTGCTTTCGGCAACTCTAACCGCCCAATTCCTCGACGGACATAAGTTGCTTCAACCTGCTACCGATTCCTGGCCGACTTACAACGGGGACTATTCAGGCCGCAGATTCAGTTCACTTCAGCAAGTTAATTCAACAAACATCAAAGAGCTAACACTTGCCTGGATGTTCCGAATCTCAAACGTGGGTGCTCAGCGGGGCGTAGGCTCACCTGAGATCAAATCGACACCGCTGATGGTGAACGGCATCCTGTTCTTCACGATCCCGGATCACGTGTACTCAGTGGACGCCCGGACCGGTCAGGAGTTATGGCACTACGATTGGCAGGATAAGGGGGGTCATCTGATTGGTAACCGTGGTTTAGGGCTGTATGGGAACTGGCTCTACTTTTTGGCTCCCGATGGGTGGCTCATTTCGCTCGACGTGAAGACTGGAGCTGAGCGCTGGCGAAAGAAGGTTGCAGACGAGAAGTTGCAGTACTTCACGACTATGGCGCCGATGATTGTAGGTGGTCACGTTCTCGTCGGGGTTGGCGGCGATGCGATGGATGTTCCTGGATTCTTAGAAGCCCGCGATCCCGAAACCGGAGACATGCAGTGGCGTTGGAATTCAGAACCGCGTGCCGGACAACCAGGTTCTGAAACTTGGCCCGACGAAACCGCCCGGCAGCACGGCGGTGGTATGACATGGCTGCCCGGCACATACGACCCTGAGCTGAACCTGCTCTACTGGGGCACTGGCAATCCGAATCCTGTCTACGCCGGCCAAGGCCGAAAAGGAGATAATCTTTGGACTTGCTCAATCGTAGCTCTCAATCCAGACAACGGCAAATTGGTCTGGTACTTTCAAGCTTCGCCGCACGACACTCACGATTGGGACAACGTGGAAACCCCGGTTTTGTTTGATTCCACTATCAATGGTCAGCCACGTAAGTTATTAGCTCAAGCGGCCCGCAACGGTTACTTCTTCGTTCTGGATCGCACAAGCGGCAAGAGCGTACTTACCAAGCCGTATGTGCCCCTGAATTGGTCTAGAGGCGTTGACGGGAGAGGCCAACCGATTCCTGACTCTAAGAAAGATGCAACGCCCGATGGAGTACTGCTGACCATTCCTGCCGTAGGAGGAACAAATTGGTTCCCTCCAAGCCTCGATCCAGAGACCGGACTGTTTTACGTCAACGCAATTCGAGGATACAGCTTGGCTTATCTAACTGATACCGATCCACGCCCGGAAGGTTACGGTGGTTCGGGACGCACATTGTGGTCGCAGCATGTCTTAGAAGCCATCGACACCAAGACTGGCGAAATTGCATGGCAACATGCTTACCCACCCATGAACGGAAGCTCAGGGGCGGGCGATCCCGGTATCCTGACTACCGCCGGCAAGCTGCTCTTCACCGGTGATTACGCTGGTAACTTTGTCACTTATAACCCGTCCAACGGACGTGCTCTTTGGCATTTTCCGGTAATCCACTCAGTTACTAACGGACCAGAAACTTACATGCTGGATGGGCGTCAGTATGTAGTCGTCGGAGCAGGCGACACGCTCTTTGCATTCTCATTGATTCACGCGGGTCCTGAGTAGCGGTCCTGAGTTACATGTTCAGAAACCGACGCGCGTAACGAATACAAGCAAGATTGTTTTTGTCTTCTTCGGCGAGGGCTTCTTCAGGGTTTAAGTTCTCGACCCGTGGCAGAGGCGTCTTAGGCGGATTTTTCCGGATTATCTCGAGAACTTTGGCCAAATCTTGTGCCGGTACCTGGGTTGCCCGATCGGAGAATGTAGTCCAGTACCTGTCTGTGAACACAGGAATCTTGAGTGGATCGCGCGTAATCATTTCCAGGCAGAAGAGCATCTTCGGGTCTTTGTGACGCAGCTGTGCCACACGCGCCTTCAGACTGATTATGCCTTCTCCGAACGGCACTTCTGAAAGCAGAAAGCCGTCCGGGTATTCCTGAAGCCCCATGTCCTTAATATGCGAAAAGATCGTGTAAGGCGTCAGCGCATCGAAAGTTTCATCCGGCGGTTCGCATAGAGATAAATTGTTACCCATGTCCAGGCAAACGCCAACCCACTCACTGCTGACTTCCTTCATCCAGGCTGCTTGCTCGGCCGCACGCCAGCCCTTATGATTTTCGATCGCAAGAGGCATCCGGTACTTTCGCAACACTGGCTCAGCAAGAGCGATCGACTTCTTGCACTCAGAGAACTTCGCTTGAAAGGCCGCGAGTGAATCGAAGTCTTCATAGCGCCTGCCCGTCATTGCAGCGTGCAGAGCGGAGGCTCCGGATTCCTTGCACGCCGCAACCGCCGTATCGAAATTAACGACATCGCTCTGCGCCTTCGGCAATGGCGCATTCAGGATTAGGACCATGTTGTAGGCCTCAACCTTCTTTCGCGTCGCCTTGATGAGATCCGGCGCAGGCGACAACAGCACCGATTCCGTTCCGGCAAGACCAAGTTGATGGCACCAGTCGAGAAGATCAAGTCGCCGATTGTTCTGTTTTGCGAGCCTCGCCCGCACATTGAATGTTGTGGGCGATCCACCGAGCAAGGCCTTTTGTCCCGGTTCGTCGGCGTAAGCGGGCGTCAATGCCATCAAAGCCGGCGCTAGTGCAGTTTGCAACACTTCTCGTCTAGTCATTGATTAACCTACTTCACACTTGGCTTTAGTCCGAGCCCACCAAGCAAATCCATCGGCAACGGAAACACGATGGTGGTGTTCTTCTCAACTCCAATTTCGATCAAAGTCTGCAGATAGCGTAAGGTGATAGCCGCTGGCTCCCTGTTTAACACGGCAGCTGCTTCGGATAGCTTGGCCGCAGCCTGAAACTCGCCTTCTGCGGCAATGATCTTGGCTCTTCGCTCCCGCTCTGCTTCGGCTTGGGCGGCAATGGCCCGCTGCATCTCCTGCGGCAGATCGACTTGCTTCAATTGCACGCCGGATACTTTGATTCCCCAGGGTTCGGTGTGGTCGTCAAGGATAAGCTGCAACTTCTGATTCAGAGCCTCGCGCTGCGACAGCAGGTCATCAAGTTCAACCTCGCCCAGCACAGATCGGAGTCCGGTCTGAGCGGCCTGTTCTACCGCGTAGCGAAAGCTCTCGACTTCGACAATGGCCCGAATTGCATCAACTACGCGGAAGTAAACTACCGCATTTACTTTTAGCGATACGTTGTCGCGAGTAATAACATCTTGCGCCGGAATCTCCCAAGTCACAACTCGCAGTGACACTTTTGTGATCTTGTCAATCGGCCATAGAATCAATACGATCCCTGGCCCCTTTGCCTTCCTCAGCACGCGACCGAGGCGAAAAACAACCGCACGCTCGTACTCGCGCATGATATTTAGACATCGCAGGATCCAAATAAACACAAGGAAAGCCAGAAAGAGGACGAACAAGCCGAAGGGGGACACCGTTCTACGATACACGCCTGCTACCGGATGGGCTAGAAATCGTACGTGCTTTTGTGTTTAATGTCGCCCGAGAAAATAGGCAAGGCCCGCATCAAAAGGCTCTGATTTGCCATGTTCCAGGGCTGTGTCAATGCGGCGAAAGGCGTCTTGCATGTAACGAATTGCCATCCAACGAACAGGCTCTCGTTCCCAATTCGGTGAATTTCTCTGAGCGATCGGCAGCGAATCTGAGGCTTGCGGCGTGCCACTGATGCGGCCAGACAGAACCCGCGCTGCAAGGTTTGCTGTCGAAACGCCCTGGCCTGTATAGCCATGTGCGGTGGCCACCTTGCTGTGCGGATCGAAAGACACAGACGGCATCCAATCTCGAGGCATCCCTACCGGGCCACCCCAGTTGTGCGTAAAGCAAACAGAACGAAGAGAAGGAAACCAGTCTCGAAACTTCTGTTGCAGCATCGAGTGTGTAGGTGCGTGTCGATCTTGCGCGTCAGTAATACGGGAACCCCACTGATACGGCGCTCCGCGACCGCCGAAAAGAATCCTGCCGTCTGGTGTGCGCGACAGATACTCGACACTGTACGCGTTCGATCCAATGCTTTCCGCGCCGGTCCATCCAATCTGCGACCATTGCTGGTCGCTTAGTGGCTCAGTCAATGTAATTAGCGAGTACATCGGAACGACTGATCGACGCCATTTTCGCAGTCGCGATAGATATGCTTCGCCGGCAAAGACGATCGCCTTTTTGGCGCGCAGTTCCCCACCGGGAGTGCGCAGAGCGGCGGCAGAACCAGCCGTGTAGTTAAGGGCTGGAGTCTGTTCAAAGATCGTTCCACCAAGGCGCTCGATAATGCGAGCCAGACCGCGAACTAAGCGACCGGGATGTAAGCGTGCGCCTTCGGGCGTAAAAAGAGCGCCTAGTACCTTGGTGATTTTGACTCGATCAGAGACGGCGCCGGGTCGGAGAAGCTGATACTGATCGCCGAGACCAAGGCGGGTGTACGAAGCGTGTGTGGCCTGAATGATCGGCAGCTGGTAGTCAGTGCGCGCCAGACTGAGAATGCCCGTCTTGTCGAAGTTCGCGTCTATTCCTTCGCGACGGCAGACACGCCCGACTTCATCGACGGAGTCGAACATGGCGAGCAGAAGTGCGCGAGCGGATTCCGGCCCAAATCGTTTCTCAAGCGAGGATGCAGTGACGGGAAACTTAGAGGAACACCAGCCGCCGTTTCGGCCGGACGCGCCGAAGCCGACAATCTCGCTATCGATCACGGCGACGCGCAAGTCGGGCCGTTGCTTCAGCAAGTAATAAGCGGTCCACAAGCCTGTGTAACCACCGCCCAAGATTGCTACGTCAACGTCTGTCGATTGCGCAAGGGACTTTCGCGGAGTGAGATCGTCGCCCGCAGTTTCTAACCAGAAGCTGTAAGAGGCGTAGTCTGTCATCGTTGCCCCAAAACCCGCTGCAAAAAGAGTTGCGTTCGTGGCATCTTCGGTACCTCGAGAACCTGGTGGGCCGGTCCGCTTTCGACGATCGTCCCGCTGTCCAAAAACAACACGCGATCCGCTACTTGCCGCGCGAACGCCATTTCATGCGTCACTACAACCATTGTCATTCCGTCGTCTGCCAATGAACGCATCACGGCAAGAACGTCGTCAACCCATTCGGGATCGAGCGCAGAGGTAGGTTCGTCAAACAAAATTGCTTCAGGTTGCATCGCAAGCGCACGAGCAATGCCGACGCGCTGCTGCTGACCGCCGGAAAGCTGAGTGGGGTACGAATGTGCCTTCCCTGCCATGCCGACCTTATCGAGCAACTCCATGCCGCGCAGGCGTGCTTCGGATGGCGAAACACCCTGCGCGTAGATCGGGCCCTCGGTTACGTTCTCGAGTGCAGTCCGATGCGGAAAGAGATTGAATCGTTGAAAGACCATCGACACTCTGCTACGGACCGTCGACAGCGTTTTGCGAGTCACAAGAGTGTCATTCACCGTAACCTGCCCGCTGTCATATGTTTCAAGTCCGTTGATGCATCTGAGAATTGTTGACTTGCCCGATCCTGAAGGTCCAATGAGACAGACGACCTCGCCTTTTGAAATCTCAAACGTCACATTGCGCAGCACAACCGTCGCCCCAAAACTCTTCCCAACTTGGTCGAACCGAATCATTACCGCTTCAACCTTCGTTCGAAATAACGGCCGACAAAAGTCAGCGGCAAACTCATCGTTAAATAGAGCACCGCAACCAGCGTGTACACAACCGAGTTTCGAAACGTCGAAACAGCCAGCATCTGTCCTCGTCCGGTGAGTTCAACAACTGTGATTGTGGATGCGATCGAGGAGTCCTTCAACAGCATGATCGACGTGTTGCCGAGCGGAGGCAGCATCACTCGGAAGGCGAGCGGCAACTTGATGCGTCGAAGAATAACGGACGGCCGCATTCCAAACGATTCTGCTGTTTCGATCAGTGAGCGATCAATAGAGTTGAAGCCGCTGCGAAAGATCTCGGCTTGGTAGACCGAATAGGCAAAGCTTAAACCGACCACGCCCGCGCTAAATCCATTCAGCTGGATGCCCATGTCGGGCAAAACGAAATATACGTAGAACAACTGAACGATGATTGGAATGCCGCGGGTGATGGTTATGACAATTCGGCTGATCCAGCGCAGCGGAGCGATGGACGAAGTTTCCATCAAGTTCCAAATGAACCCGAGCACCAAGCTGCAAAGCAAAGCGCAGATCGTCAAGGCGACTGTCAGCCTGACGCCCTTCAGCAAGAAAGGAAGGAATTCGCGGGCATCTCTAAAAAAACTATCCATGAGCAAGTTGCCAGCGGTTAAGTGTCTGTTGAAGGGCCGTCGATTGCAGGCGCGAGATAGACATGTTCACTTGCCGGGCCAGTTCCGTTTCCTGCTTCCGCATCACCATACAAACGTCTTCAAGTGCCGGCGGAGTGAAAGGCTGAACGTACTTCAACGAGGGAAATCTGCCGCGAGCTATATGGAATTGAAGAATGGGAGCATCGCCGTACGCTATGTCGATTCTGCTATTTGTGAGATCACGAAGTGCAGAAGACAAGCTGTCATAAGTCTTCACCTCAAGAGCGGGCGATGCTTGAACTTGCTCCAAAAAACGGGTTCCGGTCTGTGCGCCGACTACAACTTTTTTGAAGTCACTGACAGTCCGATAGTGTCTGCTGTCTGAAGCCCGAATAACGATTCCGGCTCCGTAGCGGAACAGAGGCGAACTAAAAGTGGCGACCTTGGTGCGAGCGGGCGTCTTTAGAACTGCGCTCGCAATGATATCGATTTTGCGGGCAACCAGGGATGGAAACAAGGCTGGAAAACCAACGGGTCGAAGATCGATTTTGAAGCCTGCATCCTGGCTGATTGCTTGAACGATATCAACCATGACACCAGAGATCTGATCAGTCTTGATATCGATAAATGAGAACGGTGCTCCGGTGGGAGAACAGCCGACGATAAAGGATGGCGCGGCAACTGCAATATTGGCAACGCTAGCAGCTAAGAATTCCCGTCTCGTCGCCATTGAACATCAGTGCCGTTCGTACACTGGTACTCCACCGATCCAAGTTGCCATGACTTTTACATCCTTGATCTCTGCAGAAGGCACATGCAGCAGGTCGCGGTCGAGAACAACAAAGTCGGCAAGCTTGCCAACTTCTAACGATCCTTTGTCCCGCTCCTCAAATCCCGTGTACGCGCCGTTCCATGTGTACATCTTGATGGCTTGAGCGATCGTGATGCGTTCTTCCGGCGCAAGCACTTCGCCGCTGTTCATCTCTTTCCGTTCGACTAGGGCCCACAAGCCCCACCACGGTGAAAGGGGCGAGACGTAGACGTCTGATCCACCTGACGCAATGATGCCGTTATCGATGTATGACTTTGCCGGATAAGCATGAATGCCGCGCACGGGACCGAATCGGCTGAAGTGTTTGCCAAGGAAATAAACGAATGGAGGATTGCTGTCGACCAGAACCCTCTCCTGTTTTAAGCGGGCCTGAATAGCCGGAGTGGCGAGGCCGCCATGAATGACACGATTTCGCAAATCACGATCGGGAAATCGTTGCTTGATCACTGCATAGCTGTCGATGACTTCGTCAATGGCGCGATCGCCGATGGCATGGGTGGCGATTTGCCAACTGTGCTCGGCCAGGGTCATCTGAACGGCTTTCATGTCATCGGGATTCCAAAGCAGCAGGCCGAAATTGTTGGGTTCGTTCATAACACTCGGGGGAAATAACGCGATGGTCCGTGCCGCCATCCCGCCATCCGCAAACATCTTGATTGCGCCCAGTCTCAACCACTGGTCACCAAAGCCGGTCGAGATGCCGAGGCTGTCGAAATGGTCTGCGTCTTGTGCGCTGGTGACAAGCGGCGAAAGTTGCACCCGAACACGCAACAATCCTTGCCGTTTCGCCTCCTGGTACGCGGTCAAAGCGGGCTGCAGAAGAGCAACATCGTGAATCGTGGTGAGCCCGACTCCCGCACAAGCTTTGGACAGAAACGTAACGGCCTGAAGAGAGGTCTCGAGGGTCGGTTTGGGCAGGTGTCGAGTGACCAACTCCATTGCGCTGTCTTTGAGGATGCCTGTAGGCTGGCCGGCTGCATCGTGGTCGATCACTCCCCCGGCAGGGTCGGGCGTTTTTGCATTGATATCGGCCAGCCTCAGAGCCTCGCTATTGGCGACTGCGAGATGTCCGGTTGCATGAGACAAGTACACCGGAGCGTTTGGGGCAACTGCATCGAGATCTTGACGTGTGGGGTAGCGATCTTCAGCTAGCTTGGAATCGTCCCAGGCCAGCCCAAGAATCCAATCGCCAGGTTTCGTGCTGTTCACTCGAGCAGCAACCTGCTTCTGAATATCCGGTATCGACCGAACATTCGGAAATCGCAGATCAAGCTCGCCACGGATAACCGAGCGCGCCCAATCAAGTGCGTGTGTATGAGTGTCAATCAGACCAGGAATGACTGTCCGCCCACGCAAATCAATCTCGCGAAATCCGGGCACGACAGCCCGACGTACCGAAGCCGCCGTTCCAATCGCTACAATCCGTTCATCGCGGACGAGCATGGCTTCGGCAGTGCTTAAGCTTTCGTCGCCTTGATAGATTTTTCCGTTTACGAGAAGTACATCAGCAGCTTGGGCGCAGATCGCCGAAGCAAGTAGGAGAGCAAGTCCGCGTGATCTCATCAGCGAGCGCCGGCAGTAACTAACCTGAATGAATGTTCCAAGATTGCGAGACCTTCTTCTATCTGTTCGTCGGTTGCAACAAGAGGCGCCAAAATCCGTATTACGTTGCCATATGTTCCGGCTGAAATGATCAACAGTCCACGCTGGTGACAAAGATCGAGCACGGCTTTGGTTTCGTCCTTTGCGGGTTTTTTTGTGATGCGGTCCTTCACAAGCTCAATAGCTCGCATTGCACCAACGCCGCGAATATCGCCGACGAGCGGGAACTTGTCGGACCAGCTGCGGGTCACATTAACAAAGATTCTGCCGAACTGCTCGGCGCGCTCGGTCAAGTCTTCGTTTTCGAGAGCCTCCCAAGCCGCTAGGCCTGCAACGCACGCTAGCGGATTTCCGCCGAATGTTCCGCCCAGGCCGCCCACAACAGGAGCATCCATAATCTCTTGCCTGCCGGTCACAGCTCCAAGAGGCAGTCCGCCGGAAAGCGATTTTGCAGTTACGATTATGTCTGGCTCAAATCCAAATCGTTCGCAGGCCAGAACGGCACCCGTTCGTGCAAAGCCTGTTTGGACTTCGTCCGCAATGACCAGAACGCCGTGCTTGCGGCAGATTTCGATGATGACTTGGAACCACTCGGCGGGAGGCACGACGAAGCCACCTTCACCGAGCACTGGCTCGAAAATTACGGCCGCCACGGAATTTGATGCTACCTGCCGAGCAAAGACGTCTTCCAGCTTGCGGGCGCAATGCAGATTGCAGTCCGGATAAGTTAGGTTGTACTCGCAGCGGTAACAGTAGGCATACGGCATCCTGTAGATCTCAGGAGCGAAAGGTCCGAAGCCAGCCTTATAAGGATGGATCTTGCTTGTCAGACTAGCGGCCAGTAGTGTCCGGCCATGGAAAGCATCATTGAAGGCGATAACACCGCCGCGATTTGTGTAAGCCCGAGCGATCTTGATGGCGTTCTCGACAGCTTCAGCGCCGGTATTCAACAGAATGGTCTTTTTCTTTGAACTTCCTGGCGCTTGGTTATTTAGCTTCTCCGCGAGACGCACATAGCTGTCGTACGGCGTCACCATGAAGCAGGTGTGAAGGTGCTTGTCGACTTGCTCCTTTATCGCTTCGACCACAGCGGGCGGGCGATGACCTTGGTTCAGACATCCGATGCCGCCTGTGAAATCAAGAAACTGATTGCCGTCAATATCCTCGATCACAGCTCCTTCGGCTTTTTCTACAAAGACGGGCAAGGTCGTCGCAACACCTCGCGGAACGGCTTCATCCCGCCGCTTCATCCATTCGGCCGACCTAGGGCCAGGGACAGAGGTAATCAAACGAATCGAAGAAGTTGTTACATTCATACGCGAGAGACTGTGGCGTGGTCGACGGCTTCGGCAACGTTTCTACGTTTCAGAAGCCAGTAAGCAGGAACGCCCAATAGAACTAAACCAATGCCAGGAAACGTCGTAGACGACCTATAGAGAATCAGAACAACCAGTATGAAACTTGTTCCGCAGAGATAAATCGCTGGGACGATCGGGTAACCAAAAGCCTTGTAGGGACGATCGGCATTTGGCCTTGTGGCCCGGAGTCGAAAGATCCCAGCGATCGTGAGGATGTAAAAGATGAGCGCAGCGGAAATCACGTAATCGAGCAGATTTCCATATAGGTTTCCGTAGGTCTGCGTGGCGGAATTGTAAGTACGCGGCAGAACAAGGGCTGCTGCCCACAAGCCCTGAACGATCAGTGCTGCGCCGGGCACCCCAGCACGGTTGAGTTTCGCGGCGGAACGAAAGAACAAGCCGTCCTTGGCCATCGCATAATAAGCGCGAGCTCCTGACATGACGAGTCCGTTGATGCATCCGAAGGTAGAAATCATGATGGCGATTGCCATCAAAGCGGCTCCAGCGGTAGGCCAAGCTACTTCTAACGATGAACTGGCGACTCGGTCTGATGGTGCATTCTGAATCATTGCCATTGGCAGCGTCACAAGATAAGCCAGGTTGGCGAGGAGAAATAGACCAATCACTATGAGCGTCCCAAAGGCCAGGGAGAGTGGGATGTTCCGTTTAGGATTCTGAACTTCGGCTGCTGTGAATGTGATGTTATTCCAGGCGTCAGCCGCAAACAGGGAGCCGGTCTGCGATACGCCCAAGGCGATAATTAAGCCTGCCACTGTCACGGCACTCAATCCCGGCACGATTGGCACCACGTTGTGAACGGTCCAGAGATCGCTGAAGTTGGCGTGAATGATTCCTTTGCTGGCGCCGATAAGAAAGCCGACGGCTATTAAGATGAAGAGCGCACCAAGCTTGCTCACGGTAAACACGTTCTGCACAATGCGGCCATACTTTACACCACGACTGTTTGTCCACGTCAGGAGAAAGATCACGACCAGAGCGATAGCCTGAGCGGTCGATAGCGAGACAGCATAGCCGCTGGACAGGTGAATCGGCGCAATCAAGTAGTTCTTCTCGCTGATCGTAGGCCAGAGCACTCCAAGAAAACGCGCGAAGCCTACACCAACAGCAGCTATGGTGCCGGTTTGAATCACGAGAAATAGCGTCCAGCCGTACAGGAATCCGCAGAGCGGCGAGAAAGCCTCCCGTAGGTAGACGTATTGACCTCCGGCGCGAGGCATCATGGACGCCAGTTCCCCGTAAGATAGCGCGCCAGTGACGGTGAGTAGACCTGTTAAGAGCCAAGCCGCGAGAAGCCATCCGCTGCTGCCGAGCTGTCGGGACATCTCGGCGGTAACGATGAAGATGCCGGACCCGATCATCGTGCCTGCCACGACCATCG
This sequence comes from Bryobacteraceae bacterium, assembly GCA_965214005.1. Classification (GTDB taxonomy): domain Bacteria; phylum Acidobacteriota; class Terriglobia; order Bryobacterales; family Bryobacteraceae; genus Bog-105. The sequence goes on along the minus strand of CBDCAQ010000014.1, from coordinate 2,631,507 downwards.
TCGAGTCGTATAGACCGAGAGATCGACTGAACTCGCCTTCCTGCTGGACTTCTGTCGTGCTGAGGGTAGACATGATTAGCGCGCTTGAGGAAATCCAAGATCAACTTGGCTGGAACTTGGGTCGGGCCATCGACTCGTAACAACTTTTGCGCGAGTGTAAAACTGAATGCCCTCGGGGCCGTACATATGAAGATCCCCGAAAAGTGATGACTTCCAACCACCAAAGCTGTAGTACGCCATCGGAACCGGTATTGGCACGTTGATGCCGACCATACCGACTTGGACGTCGAATTGAAACTGCCGGGCTGCGCCACCATCGCGGGTGAAAATAGCGGTTCCATTGCCAAACGGATTGCTGTTGATTAGTTCAAGTGCTGCGTCGTAAGTGGGAACGCGAACTACGCTAAGGACCGGGCCGAAAATCTCGTCATCGTAGCAGCGCATCCCAGGCTTCACATGGTCTAGCAATGAAGGGGCAAGAAAGAAACCAGGCGATTGCGAAATGTCCTGTTTGCGACCGTCGACTACTATCTCGGCGCCATCAGTCTTGGCCGAATCGAGATACGAGGCGACGCGGGCACGATGTTCTTCGGTGATGAGTGGGCCCATTTCGTTACCTTCGACCAGACCGGGGCCGATCTTAATTGCGTCTATCTTTTTACGGACTGCCGCGATCAGCGGATCAGCGATCTTTCCTACCGCGACAATAACTGAAATCGCCATGCAACGCTCGCCAGCAGAACCATAGCCGGCCGAGATAGCAGCATCCGCAGCCATGTTGATATCTGCGTCAGGCAAAACAACCATATGATTCTTAGCTCCGCCCAGCGCCTGAACCCGCTTGCCATTGCGTGTGGCAGTCTCGTAGATTGAGCGAGCCACCGGCGTGGAACCGACAAAGCTAATGGCCTGAATGTCGGGATGATGAAGAAGACGTTCTACGGCGACGCGATCGCCTTGCAGCACGTTGAAGACACCGGACGGCACTCCTGCCTTCTGTAGTAACTCAGCGAGGAAGAGGCTGACGGACGGGTCCTTTTCTGATGGTTTCAGGATGAAAGTGTTGCCGCATGCAATCGCGTTCGCGAACATCCACATAGGAACCATCGCTGGAAAATTAAACGGTGTAATACCTGCAACTACGCCGAGAGGCTGACGGATCTGGTAGACATCGATGCCGCGGCTAGCCTGCTCAGAGTAGCCGCCTTTTAGAAGCTGCGGGACGCCACAAGCAAATTCGATATTCTCGAGGCCACGTGCAACTTCTCCGCTGGCATCGGCCAGGGTCTTGCCGTGTTCGGACGTGAGTAGTTCAGCTATATCTCGCCGGTGATGGTCGACAAGTTCGCGCACCCGGAAAAGGATTTCGGCACGTCGCGAAAGAGCTGTCGTTCGCCAAACTGGGAAAGCAGCCTGAGCCGCCATAACTGCAGCATCTACTTCTGCCTCGTTCGCGAAAGCGACTGTACCGTGCTGTTCTCCGGTTGCAGGATTCCAAATAGGACCGGATCGCCCGGATGTGGACTCAACCAGTTGTCCTCCTATCCAGTGATGAACAGTTCGTAAGGCGACGGGGGCTTCAGCTGTTGGCATATTTTAGTTCCTGGGCCTGTCTGGCCGACTCGAGCGATTGATCAACAATAGCGAGACTGCGCTCAATGATGCTGAGACCGTGTTCAAGTTCGGCTTGCTGAATAATCAGTGGCGGGCAGATCCAAAGCATGTTGAAGCGGGTGAAGGCGTAGAGATGTTGACCCTTCAGGTAAGCGGCCAGTTGATTCATCTCATCGCTAGTGCTGGCAAAAGGTGCGAGAGGCTCCTTGGTCGTCTTATCCTTGACAAGCTCGATCACGCTGAACAGGCCTTTGTAGCGGACGTCGCCCACGCAAGCGAAACGGTCCTTCATCGATTCCAGGCGAAGTGCTAGATAGCGGCCTTGGACATCGACGTTTTCGAAAATTCGTTCTTCTTCGTAGATACTGAGATTTGCTACGGCGGCGGCGCAGCATACAGGATGTCCGCTGTAGGTCAGGCCGCCCGAAAGCATGTGAGTTTCGAAAAAGTCGGCGATTTCCGAGGCGACGACGACGGCGCCTAGAGGCATGTACCCGCTGGTGAGTCCCTTTGCACAAGTGACGATGTCGGGAGTAATTCCGTAATGTTGCGTCGCAAGCCACTTGCCGGTGCGCCCGAAACCGCTCATAACCTCGTCATCGATGAGCAAGATTTTGTATTTGTCGCAGAGGGCACGCAACTTTGGATAGTAATCATCAGGCGGAACAAGCAATCCGTTTGAACCCGTGATGCCTTCAACCAGAATGGCGGCGATTGTGTGCGGGCCTTCCATCTGGATGATTTCTTCGATATGGCTGATACACTCGCGACGACATGAATCCGCAGTCTTGCCAAATGGACAGCGATAACAATATGGATCAAAGACACGAACAGAGCCGGGAACGCCGGGTTCGACAGGCCAGCGCCGGGGATCGCCGGAAGCGGTCATCGCGCCCATAGTTGCGCCGTGATAAGACCGATATCGTGTGATGATCTTGTCGCGCCCAGTAAACAATCGCGCCATTTTGATTGCGTTCTCATTGGCTTCAGCACCGCCCAGCGTGAAGAACGACTTAGCTAGTCCCGTTACTTCGGACAAGCGGCGGCCCAAGAGGGCGCGAGGTTCAGTTGCGAATCCAGGTCCAGCAAAACATAGTTCGTCAACTTGTTTTTTGATGGCTTCCAACATTCGGGGATGCTGGTGCCCGATGTTCAGGTTAATCAGCTGGGAACTAAAGTCGAGCCATTGATTGCCGTCACCATCCCAAAACCAGACTCCCTGCGCGCGCGCCAAATGCATGGGTTTAGCAGCACTCTGGACCGACCACGAGAACATGGTGAACTCGCGATTGTCGCTGACGATTTCGTCTGACGTTAGATTGTGCATGTCTGAAGTCTCCCGACGGCGCGACGGGGCCGTAGGAACAAATCAGACACACATGGGCTGAGAGTTCGGTCGCCGGTGTGACTGTCAATGTAACACAGGAGTCAGCTAACGATTGTGTTCACCAACAGGCAGTAAATTGTTGCGAAGAACCTGCCCTTCCTGTAATATTTCGGATAACCCAAGAGCAGTAAGTTCGTCTGCGTCTAGTCTGCGCAGTTCATCTTTAGTCATTGTTGACGAAGTTCAGGGAAATCATTCAGGGGCCAAAATGGGCATATCACCTTTCACGCGCAATCAGCGCAGATTGATCTCGTCGATCTGTGCGCTTCTTCTCACAGCATGTTTGGGTTTGAATCTAGACGCCCAAGCCGTTTATGGCTCGATCGTTGGAACCGTTACGGATCAGTCAGGTGCCGTGGTGCCTGGAGTTACGGTAACCGCAACTGAGGCGGACACCGGTCAGGTAAGAACCGAAAAGACGGATCAGTCAGGTCGTTACAGCATGCAAAGCATGATGCCCGGGACTTACAACCTAACGATGGAATCGAGCGGCTTTCGAAGAGTAGAACAAACGGGCGTGAGTGTTACGCCCAATACGATCAGTCGTATCGACCAAAATCTACAGATCGGCCAGGCATCAGAGGAGGTGAGCGTTTCGGCTGCGGCTACACTGCTGCAAACTGACAAGGCTGATACGCATACTGAAATCTCAACCAAAGAAATTCGGGATATTCCGCTGGGCGGTCAGCGCAGCTATCAAACGCTGATCAATTTGACTCCCGGTTCTACGCCGGCTAGGTTTGTTAACTCAGTGACTGATAATCCAGCGCAGCCGCTGAATACGCACATCAACGGCGGCCCCGGTCAGACGAACACGACACGAATCGATGGCGCGTCAAGTGTGAACTTGTGGCTTCCACAGTATGCCGGATATAACTCGACGGCCGAAACAGTGGACACGGTGAATATCACAACTAGTGCCGCCGAAGCCGATCAAGGTTTGGCCGGTGCGTCAGCAATCACAGTTGTCACCAAGTCCGGTACAAATGACCTTCATGGCAGCGCGTTTGTCTTTCACAATGATCAACACCTGAATGCACGCAACTTCTTTCTCGGTCCTGACACAGCGAAGCCGGTTCAGATTTACAACAACTATGGCGGAACACTTGGCGGGAAGGTTATCAGGAACAAGCTGTTTTATTTTGTAAGTTTCGACGGCACGAATCAGAAAACTGCAGCTAACGGCCTCTACACAGTGCCGACAGTGGACCAGCGTGCCGGAAACTTCAGCGCGTATGGGACGACAATCTACAACCCGACTACTGGAAATGCCGACGGGACGGGGCGGGTGCCGTTTGCCGGTAACGTGGTTCCAAGCGGGATGCTTAGTCCTCAAGCCCTGAAATTGCAGAGCTACTTTCCCTTACCGAACTTGCCTGGCACCGTTGATAACTTCTCGGCAAGCGGCGGCCCTATCGTTGACCGTTATTCGTTCGACACAAAGATCAACTGGGCCCGTAACGATAGGCACACTATCTGGGGCAAATATGGAAGAAGTTGGGCTACATCGGGCGGCCAGGGCATCTTTGGAGTTGCCGGTGGACCCGCGCCAGGTGCTGACCCCGGCAAGGGCAATACGGTGGTTCAGATTATGACAATCGGACACACCTACACTTTGACTCCGAATTTAGTGTTGGATGGCAATATTGGCTATCAACGACAAGTGCAGGATGTAAAAGGAAACGATTTTGGAACTAATTACGGAACGACGCTGGGCATTCCCGGATTGAACGGTCCCGATCCGCGACAGAGCGGTTTCCCAGATATCTCATTCGGCTCTGCGCCTTATGCCGGGTTCGGCATTCCGAGTTGGATGCCGTTATTCCGAACTGATGAGAACTACACAAATACCGACAGCCTGAGTTGGGTTAAAGGCGCACATTCGATGCGCTTCGGGTTCGACCTAGTTCGATTCCATTTGAATCATTGGCAGCCAGAGTTGAGCAACGGCGGCGCCCGTGGGCTTCTTGATTTCAACGGGCAGGTTACGGCTCTGAATGGTGGACCGGCTCCTGATCAATACAACGCGTATGCGCAGTTTCTACTCGGTTATTCCAACGATGTGCAGAAAGGTTTACAGTACATCCTGATGACTGGCCGCGAATGGCAGTTCGGCTGGTATGGCCAGGATCGATGGCAGGTGTCCAGCAAACTTACCGTCAGTCTTGGTTTGCGATATGAATACTATCCGTTAATGACCAGAGCTGGTAAGGGGATCGAACGATACGATCCGACAACCAATCTTGTTTTGCTGGGCGGACGCGGTGGCCAGCCTGATAACGTCGGCATTACAACCAGCAAGAAGCTGTTCTCTCCGCGGCTGGGCATCGCGTATCGGCTGGGTGAAAATACGGTCATTCGAACGGGCTACGGTCTGAATTATGATCCGATTCCTTTCTCACGACCTTTGCGCGGCTTTTATCCTCTTACAATAAATGCGGATACCACATCTTCTAACGGCTATAATTACGCCGCGACTTTAGCGTCAGGGATACCTCCGGTTGTTGGACCGGATCTGTCCAGCGGCGCAGTTCCTCTGCCGGGCGATGCTTCTGAGCGCAGTCCCTGGGCCGGTCTACTTCATCGCGGTTACATCCAGTCGTACAATTTCACCATCGAGCGAAAGTTGCCGCTCGACATGATAGGTTCTGCGGGGTACGTCGGTTCTCACTCAGTCCACCTACTCGCTGATCGAGACATCAATGCGGGCTATCCGGGATCGGGCACGACGGGACTGCCATACTACCAGGCTTACGGACGAACTGCTCCGACACAGATGTGGGACGGATATCTGAGCTCGGAATATAATTCGATGCAGCTTTCTCTGAACAAACAGTTCTCTAAAGGGTTAATGCTGAAAGGGGCTTACACCTGGTCGCATGCAATCGATTACACAGATGATGACGGCTGGGCTAGCGTTAATTGGAACTGGGCTCCGGTGTTTCAACGGAATCGTGCCACAGCGGGCTTCGATCGCACGCAGGTTTTTCAACTTGGTTGGGTATATGAACTTCCAGTCGGCCGAGGCAAGCAGTATCTGAATTCCGGTATTGTTTCAAAGATTGTCGGAGGATGGCAATTCAGCGGAATCGAGTCTGCCTACACCGGTACGCCTTTCACAGTCACCGCGCCGGGCAGCTCCTTGAATGCACCAGATAACCTCCAAACAGCCGACCAGATCGCTCCCGTGCAGCTGCTCGGCAACATCGGTACAGCTGGGCAGTACTACTCTCCAGCTTCCTTTGCGGCCGTCACCGGTGTGCGCTTCGGAAATTCAGGGCGGAACATCCTACGCAGTCCGGGCGTCTGGAACACTGACGTGAGTGTTCTGCGAGTTTTCCCCATCAGGGAACGATTAGAAGCTCAGTTCCGAACCGAGTTCTACAATCTGCCAAACACGTCGCACTTCAGCGGAGTGAGTTCCACTGACATTACAAGCGCCGACTTCGCACGTATCACCAGTTCCTTCGGAGAACGGAATATTCGTTTTGCTTTCCGATTGCAATGGTAAACAGTCGGTAGATGTATTGTACGCAACAGAGAAGGCGGTTTGTATTTCGGACTGCCTTTCTTTTTGTGTTAGCAAACACGGTAGCGTTTTCGCAGTCTGATCAGTTAGCCGAGCAATCTCGGCATGGTAAAGAGCTGATGTCGCAAGGCCGATTCGAAGAGGCCGCCGCAATTTACCAGCAATTAGTCAAAGATCTTCCGGCTAACCCGGGCCTGCTTCTGAATCTCGCCCTAGCCGAGGAGATGGGTGGACATCCTGAAAGCGCTATTCCGCACTTCCAAGCCGCATTAAGATTGCAACCAAATAACATTCCGGCGCTTACATCGCTGGCGATGTCTCACCTACAAATGAACCAACCCGCGCAAGCTTTGGGACCACTGAAGAAAGTCATAGCACTGAATGAAAAAGATGTAAATGTGCGCGGCATGCTGGCCGGCGCCGAACTGAGTCTAGAACACTTTCAGGCGGCATCTCAGCAATACCGAGCATTGACCGAACTGGCTCCATCAGACCCGAAAGCCTGGTACGGCCTTGGCAAGTCGTATGAAGGCCTGTCGACGCAAAGCTTCGAACGACTGAGCAAGCTTGATACGCAGTCGGGCTACGTGGCCGTGCTCATAGCCGAAGCACGCCTTCAACAACGACAATATCGGAGCGCCTTCTTTTTCTATCGACAAACCGAAAAGAAAACGCCAAATCTACCTGGTCTCCACAGCGGGTTGGCGCAGGTTTATCGCAAGACGGGTCATATAGATTGGGCTTCAACTGAAGAGAGTCGAGAAGCAACTGTAGCGCGCAATGCCTGTCAGGTTCCTGAAAGCCTCGGCTGTCTGTTTGTCCAACGCAAGTTCATTAAGGCTTCCCAGGCGGGGTCGACCGACGCACTTTCGCTTTTTTGGAAGGCGCGCGCATGCAATGCGTTAGCAATTCAATCGTTCGATCAATTAGGCCGCGGACCTGAGTCGATTGAGTTGCATGCGTTGAAAGCGCAAATTCTGCATGACCACGGGCAAGATCTAGCAGCATCCAAAGAGTGGAAGGCAGCAATAGCTCTCTCACCGGACAAGAACGATCCTCGGTTAAGGACTGAGTTAGCAACATCGTTATTTCTGGCCCGTGACTATCAATCCGCCATGCCTGCTATTCGCGAGCTCTTAGCGGCTGACCCGCAATCACCCGACTTGAACTTTATGCTAGGTGAATGTCTCTGGCGCACTCAGCTGGCGGATCAAGCTCTTCCCTACCTTGAGCAAGCCCTCCAAAAAAGTCCGGAACTCCTGCCCGCGCACGCCGCTCTTGGCTTGGCTCTTGCGTCAATGGGGAAGAACGCTGATGCGATTCCGCATCTTGAAAAAGCGTTGACTTTGGATGATGACGGAAGCCTTCACTATGGGCTGGCAAGAGCCTATCGAGCGACGGGAAATGCAGAACGTGCGAAAGCCAACATGGACGAGTACACGAGCCTCCAGAGGAAAAATGCAGACGTCAATGGTCTCGTTGCGAGTGAGTCGGAGATCGTTGCACCGGAGTAGGAAAGTACGGCCGTTTACTCAGGCTCGTCGACCGTTAAGAGCTGATCTGCTCGAACAGCGGTTAGCACCTGGGCTCTGCCGCTGGGCCAAAGTATCTCGATTTTAGCGGCCACGGCATTCTGACCAAGTCCGAAGTGTACGGGTACCAGGGCAGATGAAGCATAACTGACCGCGCTAGTCATATCGTTGAATTGGTTGCCAATGTGAACGCGAGCCCCGATTCCGTCGCGATTGCTTCGACGACCTACTAACTTTATCTCGATCCAATGATTGGTGGCCATGCTGGTGTTGTGCCAGAGCTCTGCTGGTTCTTGGAGCGAAGAAACAACGGCGTCGATCCGACCATCGGCATCCAGATCAGCGTACGAGCTGCCACGATGGGCTTTTGCAGCAGCCAATCCAGCGGCGTCAGAGACATCGGCGAACGTACCATCCTGTAGGTTGGCGAACACGCGATTGGGCTCACGGTAAACTGCGGCCTCGAAGGACTCGACTCGATCGTTAACATGCGAAGCCGCGACAAATAAATCTTTCCAGCCGTCATTGTCGAAATCGCACAATCCCACGCCCCAGCCGCTATGGCGAAGCGAGAGCGCACCTAAATGACTGCGGTACGTTGTGTCATCGAAGGCACCTTTACCATCGTTTCTAAACAGCGGGAATGTTTCCGCCGTTAAGGCAGTGATGGAGATATCAGGCCATCCGTCGTTATCGTAATCGCGAAAGTCGGCGCCCATACTAGCCACTGGTTTCCCGTCTTCACGCAAAGCAACTCCCGCCGCCAACGCCGTTTCTTCAAAGGTACCGTCGCGCCGGTTACGGAAGAGGAAGTTCGGCATATTGTCATTTGTCACAAACACATCGGGGTATCCGTCGTGGTCATAATCAGCAAATACAACGCTCATGCCACGTCCAGCAAAACCGGTAATACCCGCCTTCTGCGAGACATCTTGAAAACGGCCATTACCCAAATTTCGGTACAGTGTGTTAGCTAAGGGTTGAAAGTACTTGGGATGGCAATAGATGCGGATGCCACGGGTCTGATCGCCACAGTAGCGGTCTTCCGTAACGGACCATTTCGCATAATGCACGACCCAGAGATCGAGCAGACCGTCTTTATCGAAGTCGAACCATCCCGCAGCGACAGCCCAATCTCCACTCGTGATCCCGGCGGCCGCCGTTACGTCCTCAAACGTGCCATCCCCACGGTTGTGATAGAGGAAGTTCCGGTTTACTCCTGCCACGAACAAGTCCGGCTTGCCGTCATTGTCATAGTCTGCTGCCGCAGCGCCCATTGAATAACCGTCGCCCGCAACACCAGCCGTGGCCGTCACATCGCGGAATCTCATTCCGCCCTCATTGCGAAACAAGCGATTCCAATACTTCGGGTCGTTTTTCGTCAGGGACGGGATCGCGGCGCCATTGGTGAAGAAAATGTCGGGCCTACCGTCACCATCGAAATCGAAAATCGCCAGACCGCCCGCCATGGTCTCGATCATGTGCTTCTCAGGCGTGGGGGAGTTTTGGAGAACAAAGCTAAGACCTGAAGCTGCAGCGAGGTCTTCGAAATGGATTCTCGAGGGAGAGCTGGGCACGCCAACACTCGGGCTTAACAGGGCTGCTAAGCCGGCCAAGTAAAGAAAGAAGAGATGCATTGGGCAACTGTAAGTTCAGCTGTCGATTGCTCAACGTAACACAGGTGGAGGCCCCGCTTGGGTGACATCGCGCTAGAATCTCGCTCATACATGAAGCGCTTACTTTTTGGTTTTCTGATGGCCTCGGTGCTGCGGGCGCTTCCACAGACGAGTGTCCTGATTGAGCATGCCTCGATTGCAGAAGGAACGGGCAAAGCCCTCTACATTGCCGATGTGCGACTTACAGGAGATCGGATCGCTGAGATCGGTAATCTTCGTGCCAAGCAGGATGACAAAGTGATCGAAGGTCGCGGGTTGATCCTCGCGCCAGGTTTCACCGATATGCACAATCACTCCACTGATCCGAGTCAGGATCTGGACGCAGAATCTCAGATTTCTCAGGGAATCACAACGTTGCTGGTTGGGCAGGATGGCGGTTCACCGCTGTCGATCTCAGCATATTTGAGTAAACGCGAGCAGCAGCCAGCCGCTTTCAATGTGCAGACGCTTGTGGGGCATGCATCGGTTAGGGAGAAAGTCATGGGCACGGATTTCAAGCGCAAGGCGACTCCGGCCGAAGTGCAGCAAATGGCAACACTGGTTGAGCAATCGATGAGGGAAGGTGCAGTTGGTCTTTCGACCGGACTTGAATACGAGGTGGGCAGCTACAGCAGCACGGCGGAAGTGATTGAGCTGGCGAAGGCTGCCAGCAGGTATCACGGAATCTACGTTTCCCATATCAGGGATGAGGGCGACCAGGTATTCAATTCTCTACGCGAGGCAATACAGATTGGAGAGCAGGCCCATATTCCTGTTGAGATCTCGCATATCAAACTTGCGAGCGCGAAAGTCTGGGGAAAGGCGGATGAGGCCATCGCACTGATTGATGCTGCCCACAGACGCAGACTTGACGTGACGGCCGACTGCTATCCATATGATGCATGGGCATCGACGATCAAGGTATTAGTGCTGGATAAACAGTACGACAATCCGGCCAGCGTAGCTAAGGGCTTGTCGGATGTAGGAGGGGCGGAAAACGTCACTATCGTATCGTGCGACAAACATCCAAAATATAAAGACCGCAATTTATCCGAGATTTCGCAAGCAGAGGGAGTTAGTCCTGTTGCCTTATACTCGTCCATCGTTCGGGACGGAGGCGCCGGCATTGTTTGTCGGGCAATGAAGCCTTACGACATGAGGAGGTTCTATCAGCAGCCCTGGGTGATGGTCGGAAGCGACGGCGGGATCGGCATGCGTCATCCACGTGCTGCAGGCACGTTTCCGCGTGTTCTGGGCGTTTACCTACAAGAACAACACTGGCTAACTCTGCCCGACGCAATACGAAAGATGACGTCTGCTCCGGCACATCGGTTGAGGCTTGTCGATCGGGGGGAAATCCGCAAAGGTGCATTTGCAGATCTAGTATTGTTTGACCCGAAAACGGTACATGATCGAGCTACGTTTGCTAATCCACTCGCACTTTCGGCCGGCATCCAGAGGGTCTTCGTGAATGGGGAGCTTGTTTGGGATTTAGGCAAAACTACTGGTAAGCACCCGGGAAGAGTTCTCAAGAGTAAGGATCTTAGTAAGTGAGTCAAAGTGCTCTACCCCGGAGCGCCACTTCTGGACGGCTCCTAAGAGCTCTAGGCATTGTTTTCGGCATAGCGGTAACTCTGGGCGGAACTTTTGGCGTTGGAATCTTGCGAGCTCCTGGAAAGATTGCATCAAGTACTCCCAACTCTTGGTGGATGATGAGTCTCTGGCTTGCCAGTGGGCTGTACATTCTTGCAAGTGCGCTTACGTTGTCAGAAGTCGCTGCAATGTTACCGAGGGCCGGTGGATTCTATGTTTATGCCCGGGAAGCCTTTGGCGAAGCTGTAGGATTCGCTGCTGGATGGGCGGACTGGCTGACTCAAAGTGCCTCGATCGGTTATTTGGCCCTCGCGGTGGGTGATTTTGCCGGTCTCTTGTGGTCGCCACTGAGGAATTGGGCTTCAGTGTTCGCTTGCTGTCTGATCGTCTTGTTGGTAGGCCTTCAATTGCGTGGCTTGCGCGCCAGCAGCCGTACACAGGAACTCACTTCCGCTGTTCAGGCGGGTGGTTTCATCCTCTTAATAACTGCGTGCTTGCTGTTTGGTGGATCGGCACATGCACCTTCGAAGGGTTTACAGGACCAGCAACACAGAGCGACGTCGCACTTATCGCTCGGAATCATTGTTTTGGGATTGCGGACGATTGCTGGAACGTACGACGGCTGGTATTCGGCGATTTACTTTGCAGAAGAAGATGAAAACCCGGGACGCAACTTACCTCGATCGATGATCTTCGGAGTGATGACAATCGTTTCCATGTATCTATTACTAAACTTTTCTTACTTACATGTTCTGGGCTTCGATGCTCTGAGCAGATCTGATTTTCCGGCTTCGGATGCAGCCCGAGTGTTGGCAGGTCATTTTGGTGAAAGGATGGTCACGATTTTGTCGCTACTTTCGCTACCGGCGGTTATTAGTGCAAGCCTGCTTTGCGCAACTCGAACATTATTCGCGATGAGTCGCGATCGCTTGTTCTGGTATGGTGCATCCCAAGTAAACCAGCAAGGAACTCCGCAGAAGGCTCTGCTGATTAGTTCGGCATGTGCGGTAGCCATGCTTTTCGCAGGAACGTTCGACACTCTGCTAGGGATTACAGGTATCTTTACAGTGATTTCGTACGCCCTCGCCTTTGCATCACTGATTTTTTTAAGGTACAAACAGCCAAATGCTTTGAGACCATTCCGTGTACCCGGGTATCCGTTGCTACCTGGACTAGTGATCGCGGCGAGTATCATTTTTCTGGTGCTCACATTGGTGGAAGGCAAGAATGAATCACTGGCAGCCTTTGCCTTCATCGCTTGTAGCTTTCCGATTTATTGGTTATGGAAATACGTCGCCTTACAGAGATCAAGGAGTATGAGCAGGTAATTCAGCTGCAGCGGTTGATATGGCAGATGAGTGATCTAGAGATTCAGCCGATAGATACTTTCGCGGTCATGAATAAGACGGGTGGCGGAACTATAGCAGCATTCGAAGGCCCGGACATGATTGGGTTCTGCCTCGGTTTTCCCGCAATCAAAGACAACGGCAAGAGGTTTCTGCATAGCCATATGTTGGGTGTTTTGCCCGAGTACAGCAATCAGGGAGTCGGGCGCGCACTGAAACTATGGCAGAGAGAATGGGCCAAGTCTCGAGGGTTCAATCTCATCGAATGGACCTTCGATCCACTGCAGGTGAAGAACACGTTCTTTAACATCGAGTGTCTAGGGGCGATTGTGCGCCAGTGCTACTTCAACCTCTACGGACAAACGTCGAACGCCCTGGATGCTGGACTACCCACCGACAGATGCGTCGCCGAATGGTGGTTAGATTCGACGCGAGTAGTCGGTACAGTGGACAGGCATGCTGCAATTCCTCAGAGCATTATCGATCGACTCAGAATTCCGGCCAATACTCAAGCGCTCCGGACGACGAACATAGACGCGGCTCGGGAACTGCAGCGCGATATCATGAGCAGGTTATCCAGCTATTTTGCCGACGGCCTGGCGTTGATTGGCGTAGATCGGTTCAATTCAAACTATGCCGAGTATCTAATAGGATATTGCGACGAACTTACTAGTTCAGAATAAACGAATAGAGCGTGTCACCGGCAGCAACTAACACGTACTGGTGATTGTCGAGTATGTAAGTTTCAGGTGCGTTCGAAACCTGCCCGATATGAGTATGCCAGAGAATGTGTCCATTTGCCGAATCGTATGCGACTAAGTTGCCGCCAGCATCGCCGGAGAACAGAAGCTTGCCCGCCGTGGTAAGCATCCCATTTCCCAAGCCGCCGCCAGTACCTGGATAACGATGCCTCCAGGCAACCTTGCCAGTTTTATAATCAATGGCAGTTAAGTAGCCACCTAGAAATCCGACCGGCACCTCGTCTTTGCCGCCCAAACCCATCGCACCACGTGGATCAGTCTCGGTCAGATAGTACATTGAGTAAGTTTCCTGACTAGGGACATAAAATAAGCCTGTATCCGGACTGTAAGCCGGCGGGGGCCAATTAGTGGCACCGGTGTTATTAGGCGAAACCAGCGACCCTGCGACAGTTGAATCTTTCAGAGGATCGCGAACGGGTTGACCCTTGGAATTGATCTCTTTGGCCCAGTTTGCAGCTGTCGAAAATTTACTTGTTACAAGATGCTCGCCAGTCAGGCGGTCGAGCGTGAAAAAGTAGCCATTACGGTCAGCATGCAAGGCCATCTTGCGCGGCTTTCCATTAAAATCCCCGTCAACCAGGATCGGAGTTTCCGTCGAATCCCAGTCGTGAGTATCATGTGGGTTGACCTGGTAATACCACGCCATTTTTCCCGTTTCTACATTTACAGCGACGATGGAGCAGGTGTATAGATTGTCCCCGTCACGGCTCTTCGGGTTCGTGTAAGCGGGTGAAGGATTGCCTGTACCAAAGATGTAGAGATGTGTTTCGGGATCGTATGAACCAGGTATCCAAACATTGCCGGCGCCATGACGCGCACCGTCCAGGGTGCCCCAGGTCTCAAGACCGGGGTCGCCCTTCTTCATCGGTAGGGAATACCAGGTCCATTGCACTTGGCCAGTTTCAGGGTCGCGAGCTTGCACATAACCGGGCTCATCAAGATCGTTGCCGGTCCCAATCAAAATGTGATTTCCAATCACGATCGGAGCCATGGTGGAGAAGTACTGGAGATTGAAGTCTGCAATCTGCGTGTGCCACTTCTCCTTGCCATTGCGAGAGTCAAGGCAGACTAAGTAGTCGTCGGGCGTCTCCATATAAAGCAATGTGCCCCACATGCCAAGACCGCGGTTGCCGATATGTGTGCCGCCCTTGGTTCTCCAGAAATAGTGCCAAAGCTCGTGGCCGTCGTGGGCATCTACGGCCCACGCATTATCTGGTGCTGAAAAGTAAAGCACGCCGTTAACTTGAAGTATGGAGGCACGTACGCTCGTACCGTTAGTGAAAGATCCTGCAGTTGAGTCCGCCGCGCCTTCTCCGCCGATGATCGTGGGTGCCACGTATCCAAAACCACGTCGACCTGTGTCTGAGCCTAAGCCCCCAGTTACCTTCGCAACCCATGCAAGGCTCAAGTTTTTTACGTTCGACTGATTAATTTGAGTAAGTGAGCTATACCGCTTTCCGGAATAGTCGCCCGAGTAAGTGGGCCAAGATTCCCCGAGCGGCCGAGTCAGCGTAGACGGGTCGAGTTCTTGGGCAGGTAGGATTGCCGACAGAGCCAGGACCAGAGCCGCACAGAGCAGTGGCTTTATGTTCATCATTTCAGAGTCACCAGGTAAGCAGTTAGATTGTGAATGTCGGTATCGGAATACTTAGACAGCAGGTCCTTATGCGGCTGCAGAGGATCGTGCACTTCCACTCGAGGTGTGTCCCCATCGCGCCTGAAAGAGCGCTCTGTCCCATCGGCCAGTGCCAAAGCAACAACGAAGTCATCAATGCGTGCCAATTTACCCTCAACTTTTTCTCTGTTGGGCATGGTGACCGTTACAGTTGTTGGCGGTACATTGAGGGCCGGGCCACTCCGGGGGCGAAAGCCGCCCCCGCCGCCCGGCATCAAATAAGTGTCCTGTAGCAGTTTTGGGTCGGAGATCCGTTCTCCGATTCCCTTCAGGTCGCCGGTAGGTGAATGACACGATGCACAGGTGGCCTGGAAATAAGCCTGACCCGCTTTCGCGTCACCAACGAGAATACTAGGCGGAGTCATACGGGAGATGTCGTATCCACCCACCTTGAAATCGTGGATGTATGCCGCAATATCGGAGATTTGCGCAAGGCTCAGGGGGAACTTCGGCATTCCCTGCTCCACCCGACCGTTCTGAACCACCGGCGCGATGTTCTCGCCATTCTTGTCGTTCAGAACGATTTGGGAACGAAGCAGGTTGGGCCCACCCTCGCCGCCCCGGGCATCGGAGCCGTGACAGAAATTGCAGTTCACGCCGTAGAGCGCCTTCCCTCGCGCGAGAGAGGCCGGATCGGCTGGAGCCCTAGTTGGATAGGCTGCTGGTCGCGTGCGAGGAACTGTGGCGGGCGCGGCAGCGGGGCCATTTCCCTGAGCAGGCGGCTGAGTGTGAACTTCAGTTTGAGCAGCGAGTTGCGAGGCCCCGGTCACTGCAACGACTAACGAAACTTGTAGAATGATGTGTCTTACCTGCAGAATTAACCTCGATATCTAGAAACTATATTTTGCCAAAATTAATTGAGCGCGAGCGGGATGCGGCTGACGAGAGGATCTAAGCCACTTAGTGATACGATAATGCGGCTGTCCGGCAGATCGAGCAATTGAGGAGATAAAGCAACATGTATTCACGGCGAGACTTCGGGAAGTTGGCGCTGGCCAGCGTGCCAGTGTCGGTAGGAGTTGCTGGCAAAACTCTTGACGCAAAGGTTAATTCTACAGTTGGCGGCGTCAGGTTAGGCTGCAGCACTTATAGCTATCGTGATCTCCCTCGTCCACCGGGAGGTGATCAGACTGATGTAGCCATTGCAGCACTGGTTTCCGACGGTGCGGGTGAGACGGAACTGTTTTCGCCAACGATTGAGCCAGGGAGCCCCGGAAGTATGAGAGCACCCAGAAACAGTCCTGAAGCTTTGCAGTCTCGGGACGCCCTACGCCAATGGCGTCTAAAAACTCCGATGAGTCACTTCAAAGAAGTCGGAAAAAGGTTTTCAGATGCTGGAGTCAAAATTGACGCTTACACTGTGAACTACCGCGAAGATTACACCGACGCGGAAATCGATAAGACGTTCGAACAAGCGCAAGCGCTCGGTACGAAAGTAATTGCAACGTCGACTCAGATGAAAATGGCGGCACGGCTTGCACCGTTCGCTGATAAGCACAGGTTTACCGTGGCGCTGCACGGCCACTCTAGTACGAATGATCCCGAAGAGTTTTCCTCGCCTGAGACTTTTCAAAAAGGAATGGCGATGTCCAAGTTCTACAAAATTAATTTGGATATCGGCCACTTCTCAGCGGCAGGTTTCGATCCCATTGCCTACATCGACCAGCATCACGAGCAGATCACTCACCTGCACATCAAAGATCGGAAGAAGAGTGACGGGCCAAACGAGCCATTCGGCCGAGGCGATACACCGATCAAAGAAGTTCTGCTGTTGCTAAAGAGCAAACGGTATCCGATCCCAGCGCTTGTTGAGTATGAGTACAAAGGCAGTGGCACACCTGTTGAAGAAGTTAGAAAGTGTATGGATTATATGCGCCAGGCGCTAGCGTAGCGTTGCGTCAATTCCTACAGTTGACCTATAAGTCAAAGTAGCTTATAGTTATAAGTGCGTCAGCAACTCTGCAGACCCGCAGACCGAACGAGCTAAGTCGTTTCGCCTGATCCTTTATTCTTAGTCCAAAGCCATAGTCAGGAGATCGTTATGCTAGCTGTTCAGTTCCGGTTTCGGAATCAGGTTGGCAAGTGATCGCGCCGCCCAACATTCGTCCAACCAAGACGGCAGTCGGTGCAGCAACGGCCGGCAAAAGTCTTAGTATGACCCTGCTGCTTACGGGTTTCACACAGGACATTGGTATCCGGGTGTTCAACTTCGACCGGGGCACCAGTGATCGCGAACGGACGCAGTACTCGGTTCAGGTGGATCTCGCGAAAGCACGACAGTACGGCATACAAATGCAGGAATTGCCATTGCTGTGCCGAGCCCTTTTGGAGCAAAATGGCGAATCGATGCTTCCATGCACTTTGGTCTTCACCGAAGAGCGAATGTGCTCGCACGCCCGACTCCGAACAGAGGCACGCTTAGCAGCATTGTTGAAACGAAAGCCAGCCCGGCGACCTATCGTTACGCCTGCGGCGAATGGATTCCGCTCACTCCCGCAAGGTAGCGGCTTTGCACGCACGATCGCGATTCCGAAGATTCAGGAGTCCTAACGTGTTTCCTGTCACTTGCCCGAATTGTCGCTCAATCCACTTTCGAAAAGTGGGATTTCGCAACAACATCGAAAAGTTTTTGCGATTGCTGATACAGCCATACCGGTGCGCTCTCTGCGGGCGCCATCTTTTTGTTTTCCGCTGGCAGACTCCCGCCGCAGAAGCAGCCTGAACGGGATCCTGAATTTAACTGAACAATTTGCGTCGCAGTAAATCGTCAACATCGTTCACCTTGTCTGAAAGCTGGTGAAGTTTGCGAGAGAGATCCTGGATTTCACGTTCTGAGCGCCGATTTACCTCGAAATCAAGTTCACCTCGGAGACGATCTTTAGTGTCTTGGCGATTTTGACTCATCATGATCACTGGTGCCTGAATGGCTGCGAGCATCGACAAGAAAAGATTGAGCAAAATAAATGGATACGGATCCCAAGCCGACCTACCCAGCAGGACGTTGATGCAGGTGTAGACGGCCAGGACGCCGCCAAAAGAGATGATGAACGACCAGGAGCCACCAAAGCGAGCCACGGCATCGGCCACATGTTCACCAAAGGTCAACTCTTCTTCGATCACGTCATTCGGGCTGCGCTGGGATCGAATTCGGACCAAGTTCTGTGCTTCATGAACATGCCGGCCCAGAACAGCTAGAAGGTCGAGTCCGGCGAGCGGCTTGGTCTGGAGGAGTACCGTAATGTCATCTCGATCGACCTCAAGACAGACGGTCTGTTCAAGCGTTGTCGCGCTGGTTTGATGCGGGGTTCCGTCTAGCATCGAGGCAAACCCAAAGAACTCGCCTGCGATTGGCTCGTCCACCGTCACTTCTTGTTGATCTTCATCGACGGTGGTAACGCGTACAGATCCAGAGACAACAACATACGCTCGTGCGCCTGGTTCACCCATCTTGTAAATTCTTTGCCGAGGATCGAAATGTTTCGTCTCCACTTGGCTCGCCAATACAGCTGTTTCTTCGTCATCCAGTAAAGAAAAAAGGGGGACCTTCTTCAACATTTCGGGTGCACAAGCCATTCTAGTCGCCTCGCTCGGCTAGTGTAACGCGGGCGCGTTGCATCGGGATTTCGGGCGTTTGCGACGTTGTAGGGCAAAACTGGATTTGTGGTGCTTAGAATGCATTAGCGTTACGAGTTAGTCTACGGGCTAAGATGGGGCCAACCCTAGGAAACCAACCAAGCATGGGAAAGCGACTTGGAATGTCAACTGGATTGATCGCGCTCGTGGCTTTGCTGCTTCATAACCTGAGCCGAACAGATAACCATGCCACTCGTTCTGCGGCCAATGGTACGCCGCTGGCCGGATCGGCTGCGGACGCAAAATCGGGTTCCGCGCTTACAACACTGGCCAGAGCAAATGGACCTTGGGTAGCCACTCAGCAGTACTTTCATACTGGAGCGATCGGAAGCGCCGTTACGAGCTGCCTGACTTACTTACAGCCGACCGCGGGTAAGACCGAGCTGGGATGTAGCAGGTCGGATCTACTTGCGCTGTATGGAATAACGGGAGCTTCCACTAATAACATAACTGCAGTTATCGCCACAGTACCCGATCCTCTTCATACGCGTATGTCTGTTGAGACCGACCGATTCTTGGATGCACTTCAGCAAGCGGCTTATCGATCTAGCTGGGAATTAGTTACTCAATGGCTGCCGTGGACGCAGAAGGCAGTAGCAGGAACCGCCTCGAAGGCCGGACTAGAAAGCGACAACGATCTTGAAAGGCTGCCGGGGTTGATTGTGTTTCGGCAACATTTCACAAACTCAACACTTGAGTCGCGCTTGTTGTTGATGTTCATCGTGGGTGAGACACCCACCGCCGGAATCAATGGGTTTGAGTTTCAGACTGCTCGGCGATCCGCTAAGGTTCTAGCAACGCAAAATCCTGGACATCTGGCTATTGTTGGTCCTAATTTTTCGGGGTCCTTTCAACCGTTGACCCGATTGTTACAGGACAGCCCGCAGGATGAAACTTTTGACATACGAGCGGGATCCGTCAAGAATTCGATCTACGCGACAACGATGGTTAACGCTCTTACGAAGGCTAACGTCAAGTTCACGTTCTACGGTTCTACATTGCCCAGCCAGTCCTTTGAAGCAGATTTCGGCAGCGTCTTAGGCAAGTGGGGATATAGGAAGTCGCAGGCTGCGGAGTTGTTAGAAGACGAGAGCGGATTTTCAGTTCAAAAAACAGGCGAGGAGGTCAAAGCGGAAAAGAAAAAATCGCCAGACGAAATTATAACTACTTATCGCTATCCGCGCGACATAGCTCAACTTCGCAATGCGTATAGCGACGTAGCGTTTGCAATAGACACAAAACAGGAAGGAGCCACACAGCCAGCCGTTAACACTTCTTTGAAGGATAACCAGTCTGGCGAAGACACCTTCCCGATTTTCTCATCCACCCACACGGCAGTCTCTCAGAATGCAGTGCTAGAGCAGATTGTTCGAGAGTTGCGTCGCAAACAAATACGGATTGTTAGCCTCAGCGCTACTAACGTCTTCGACACTATCTTCCTGGCCAAAGTTCTCGCAGAGTACTGCCCCAATACGCGTGTGGTTGTTAGTGGTGCCGATCTGCTCTTTGTTGAGGAAGCATCGCATGGATCTCTTGCCGGAGTTATGGCGATCTCCTCTTTCCCTATGTTTGGAGATGCCCGGCGTTGGACTGATTCCGAGAAGCATGATCTGACGACCTTTGCCGATGCAGATTCGATCGGGGTGTACAACGCTGCCCTTGCAGCACTTCGGGATCGAAGCCGTCAGGCGAACTCACAGCAGGCATTTGAACCGACTTCCCGTTCACAGGCTGAAGGTGGGGCCCTGTTCTCAAGCTGGTTTCTCGTACTGGGTCGTTACGGGTGGTTACCGGTGGATCTCTTTTCAGAAAAAGCAGTGCCTCTTCTCCAGGAGCGAAACAAGGGAGAGACTTACTCTCAGCAGGCATTAGCAAGTTGGTTTGACACAACCTTCGCGCCAGCACCGAAGATGTCGATGACTAAAGAGCAACAGTTGCCTCTTGTGACTGAGGGCTGGACTGCTGTCGCCATGCTGCTTGCCGCACTGACAATTGGGTTCTGTGTCCGCCTCTTCTACCTGAAATTTCATAACGAGTTGCCGGTTTGGAGCAGTCTTTGCCAAACAGACGTACAACGGACCCGCGCACAAGGAAGTGAAAGGATTCGGTGTGTTCCGAAGACTGTATTTCTGCGATACGCCCTGCTACTGTCGTGCCTCAGTACCCTCACCTTTCTGAGTGGCGTTATGGTCGCCCCGCTTGCGGTGGCGCGGTTTCTCTACGGTTCACCTGCCGCCGACCCCCGAGTGGAGTGTATGGCTGCATTCTCTTTTTTCATAGCTATTGGGACAGCTCTATACGTATTCTTTAGCGTTCCAATCCGCTTGGATAAAGTTGGCGTTGTGACAGGTGTCTTGTCGCCGCGCGCAATCGGTCTACGCCTGGCAGTTTTGATCGTTCCACTGGCGGGCCTGTTCTACTGGTGCATGTCGTGCGTAAGTGGCCCAGTTAGCGGATGGCTGTTCTGCTTTCGAGCCTTGACGCTTGCACCTCCAACGTCGCCCACGTTACCGGTTGTCTTAAGCGGGCTGGCGTTCTTTGCGCTCGCATTTTTGCACTTGCGACGCTTCACATGGGCTCAGCGCCAGCAGCCTCTATTCGAAGTGTCTATGTTGGACGATGATTTTAATGGTCATCTTGGCGACGCTAGAGACCGGATTACTGCCCTACTATTCGGCCCAGCTGACTTCACCCGCTTTCAGTCAGTTCCGGTCGTGCCGTTTGCCGTAATCGGAGCCTCGATCTTCAGCCTTGTCATTCTTGCCGGTGACAGTCTCCGCTCATTTGAGCCCCTGTGGTTCAGCTTCTTGCTGACGTTATTATTGCTGCCAATCTCTATCCTTACCGCCTTGAGCTTGTTTCAGTTCACCTTATGTTGGTCGGCGATTCGAGGTGTTCTTGTGACTTTGAACAGCCTTTTCGTGGGCCGCCACATGACTCGGCTCTCAGACTTCAGCGGCAGCGGTCCGGTCTGGATTCACGAAATCAAACTCATGGCACCTGCAAGTTACATGAACTCGGCGGCCGCGCTCCATAATCTTAGATTTCACTGGGAAGGAGCGAACACCTTGTACGAGGAATACAGGCAGAAACTGACTATCCTGTTTGGACCTTTGTCTCTTAGCCGCAATCGAAACAAGTGGATCGACGATCATCGAGCTTTCCGCGAGACGGCGGCCCGAATTACTGACGAGTTATCCCGGCGCGTGGTGCGGCCCTACTGGCTGGATAGCGAGATCCCATTTGTTGATTCGGAAAATACAGACACCCCGAAACAGGTAAAGACAACCGCGATCCAGGAGAGCAACGAACCTGAGCTTGCATTTCCAGCGCTCAGTTTTGCAATGGGAGCCGGCGCATCCAGCAGCGGCTCTGGGTTGAGTTCTCCTGAGAAACCGACTGAACCCGCAAAAGAAGCGAAGGTCAAGGAAGAGGCCTACACCATGGCCTCTAAATTCGTAGCTTTACAATATGCGGCTTATATCGGCTATGTCTTACGCCATCTACAAAATTTGTTACTTTGTTCGATCACTTGCTTCGTTCTGCTTGTGTTGGCCCTAAACTCGTTTACTTTTCAAGCACCGCAAACCATCTCGCAATTTCTGATTGTTGGGCTGGTAATAGGCGGCGTGATTGTAGTCCGAGTGCTGGCCCAGATGGAACGCGATCCTATTCTGAGCCGAATGTCGGGAACGGGCGAGGGCGAGTTGGGAAAGGATTTCTATCGGCGTGCATTGATCTACGGTGCTGCACCTGTATTGACTGTCGTAGGCACGCAGTTCCCAGCCATTGCTCACTTCCTATCAACCTGGGCACAGCCAACGCTGGCCGCAATGCATTAGCCGCAGCCGTGAGCTTAGGTTGCAGCGGGCGTAATCTTCACAAACACGACACCGTGGCTGGGGATGTTTGCGCCGAACGATCCCTGTTTACCGCTTTCATCCTTATGGGTCCAGAGATCACGGACAGTGGCCTTCAATTCCGCGGGATAACCGATCTCAGTCCACTTCACCGATATCTGCGTTGGCGCACCGCTTCGATTTAAGAGTGCCACTGCACGGCTTCCGTCTGACAGCTGCTTCGACCAAACCTCCAAGTCACCGTCATCGCGCACCTTGTGGCCTTGCTGGCCGAGGGCGTCTTGGTCGATAGCAATCACATCGCGATTCATCAAAACGTCCGCGGTTTGTTTGTCCATTTTGCGCAGATCATTGCCGGCGATTAGCGGGGCGGCAAATAGGCTCCACATGCTGAAGTGCGCCCGGGCTTCCTCGTCGTTGAGAACACCGTTACCGATTTCGAGCATGTCAGGATCGTTCCAATGGCCTGGACCGGCGTACGACTCGATTCCCTCCATAAGATCGATAATCTGAACTACGCCGTTTCCACCCCACTTCTCATGGCCATCCCACTTGTTGATGATGTCGCCCGTTGACCGCCACAGATTTCCTACGTCTTTCGCCCATAGCCACGGCTTGGTCGATCCCCACTCGCAAAGGCTGAAAACAATAGGACGGCCAGACTTCTGCAGTGCATCCCGCATGGTGGAGTACGAGGATTCCGAATCCTGCGTACCGTGGCTGCACCAGTCGTATTTTAGATAGTCGACGCCCCAAGCCGCATATTGACGAGCATCTTGAAACTCATACCCGCGGCTACCAGGGCGGTGCGCACACGTCTCAGTACCAGCGTCGGAATAGATTCCAAACTTCAGACCCTTCCCGTGCACGTAATCGGCTACGTCTTTGATGCCTTTAGGAAAACGATCATGATCGGGAACGATATTTCCTTGCTCATCTCGGGACACCTGCCAGCAGTCGTCAATAACGACGTATTGGTAGCCAGCATCCTTCATTCCGCTGGTCACCATAGCATCCGCGGCGCCCTTGATTAAATCGGCACTGACATTGCAGCCGAATTTGTTCCAGCTGTTCCAACCCATCGGAGGAGTTCTTGCCAATCCGTTGTCGAGCGCTTTCGCGGGCTGCGGAGCCAAAATGAACGATGCGAGGACAACCAATCCGAAAGTCAAACTCATTTTCATACTTCGGGCACAATATCACGCTGCGCGATGTGAAATGACAGATTGAGACGGTGCTAGTGGGCTATCGGCACCCGGCCATCTTCAATGGCCTTCTTAAATTGGAGGAAGTCCTCTTGCGCCAAATCGGCATAACCCTCGGCAAAACGAGCTGTTGCTCGCACCATACGATCACCATCACCTAAATATCCATGGATGGCAACGGCGTCCCCAGACCGCGCATGCCCCCGCGCCAGCAACTCGCCAGCGATTACGCCAAGATCGTTCAAGCCCTTGCCCTTCAATTTTGCCAGGTCAACGCTTCCCTTGTGGTCGTTCATTTGGCGCACAAGGTAGTTGCCCTCACCGATAGACGTCCAGCCGAGTAGCAGATCGGACAGGGCTTGGATCCGCCTTTGCCCATCAGCAACGCGCTGCCCTTCGTGATCGAACGGGCGCCCTTTCAGATAAGGCGCATACGCCGACTTGACCTCTTGTTTTATTTGAAGAAATAGCGGATCTTTGGCGCCGTTCCCCTGCATAAGCACGACGTAGTCTCGCAGGCCTACGCTACCAGTACCGACGACCTTAAAACCAACATCGGAAGGTCGGAAGAAATCAAAAAGATGCTGGCGATCAGCGGCTAGAGACTTCCTGTAGACGGGCACCGTCTCGAGCACGTCTCGTTTTTCCTGCCCCACCACTGGCCACATTTGCAATGGAATGCGCTTGAACCGACGACCGCCCTTCTGTTTTCGCTCAGTATACTTGTCCAATAACTCAAGTGGTTTTGCCCGCTGAGCTTCCGACATCGCATCAGATACGGCAGCCACGTCGTTCATCCGATGGATCTGGAATCGGGCGGCCATGAGAATGGGCTCGTCGGCAAATTCGGCCATAGCCGAGCAATAACTCTGAGCGAACGTAGCAGCCGCTTTCCAACAAGCATGCCGGCCGTGTTCCGATTCCAGGCCCGCTAACACGATGCTGGCAGCCATACGCTTGACGTCCCACTCCCAGGGTCCGGGCGTTGTCTCGTCAAAGTCGTTGATGTCGAAAATAAGGCGCCCGTCCGGGCCGGCGAAGCAGCCCAAATTTTGCAGATGGGCATCGCCGCATAGCTGCACGGTTAAACCAGTATGCGGCTGACTTGCTAAATCCGCGGCCATGATGGATACTGCACCCCGGAAGAATGCGAATGGCGATGCTGACATACGCGCATATTTCACGGGCAGCAACTTCGGAACGCGACCTTCGGCTGATCGTAGAAGCGTATCTAAAGGCTCGTGACCTCGTTTACCTGACTCAAATTCGCCATGCTGGCGTCGGCTGATGATCGTACGCGCTTGCCGGCCCAACTCGAACCTATGAAGTCGGTTACTGCGCTGGGGCGATGCCATACTGTGAGGTTAGCTCCATGGTTCCAGATCACGTTGTGAGCCCGCGCACTTACTCTCTGCCCGAAGTTCACGATAGCGTGTCTACAACTGATGGCAAGCGTTGGAGGCGCATACTCGCCTTCGCCGGTCCAGCTTATCTCATCAGCGTCGGTTATATGGATCCGGGCAATTGGGCCACCGATCTTGAAGCTGGTTCCCGGTTCGGCTATGGTCTGCTCTGGGTGTTGGTCATGTCGAACTTCATGGCCATCCTGCTACAGACCCTCAGCGCACGACTGGGTATCGTATCCGGCCGCGACTTAGCGCAGGCCTGCCGCGATGCTTATCCTCGCAGTGTTTCGTTCGTCCTTTGGATCTTCTGCGAAGTCGCGATCATCGCATGCGACTTGGCTGAAGTGTTGGGTGCTGCCATCGGCCTAAACCTACTTTTTCGGATACCGGTGCTGGCAGGCGTTTTACTAACGGCGCTAGACACCTTGCTTGTACTTTGGTTTACGCGCCTGGGTATACGGATGGTCGAGGCATTTGTCCTTGCTTTGATTGCCATTATGGCCATATGTTTTGGCTTCGAGATCTTTTTTGCGCGGCCGCAGGTTCATGAAGTGGTTAGCGGACTCGTACCGCATTTGAACGGCGCTAGCCTGTACGTCGCGATTGCCATTATTGGCGCAACCGTAATGCCTCACAATCTCTACTTGCATTCCGCTTTGGTGCAGACTCGGCGGATCGGACAGACAGCCAACGACAAGCGCCGAGCTTGCAAGTGGAACTTTGTCGATTCCGCCATTGCGCTTAACGGAGCTCTTTTTGTCAACGCGGCCATTCTGATTCTGGCTGCCTCCGTTTTCTTTCATCGTCACATCGTTGTTAGAGAGATCCAACAAGCGCACCAACTACTTTCGCCGCTTTTGGGCACAACAGCAGCCAGTCTGTTCTTCGGCCTTGCTCTGCTTTGCTCGGGCCAGTCTTCCACCTTAACTGGAACCATGGCCGGACAGATCGTGATGGAAGGTTTCGTCCAATTTAAAATTCAACCTTGGTTACGGCGGCTGGTAACGAGATGCCTGGCAATCTTGCCGGCCGCGCTGACGATCTATCTTGCCGGCGACGCGGGCAGTTACCGACTCCTGCTGCTGAGCCAAGTCATCCTCTCACTGCAGTTACCCTTCGCCATTATTCCCTTGATTCAGTTCACAAATGATCGTACGCGCATGGGTTCATTTGCCAATGGCGTTGCTGTTCGCTGGGCGGCTTCGATTTGTGCGTTGACGATTCTTGGCCTGGACTTCTGGCTTGTTTGGACACAATTAGGCGATGCGATGGAAAGCAGCGGTGTCTACCGGCCGCTCTATCTTGCTCTGGCCGTCATTGCTGCCGCGCTTCTTGTGGCGCTGCTCGTCGGGATGTTATGTGCACCGTTGTTTCGCCATTCCGCCGTTCGCGCGCAGCGGGTTGCCGTTTCTCTTCCCGCAGAGTCAGCTCCGCTGTTTCCCGCCCCGGCTCTTTCAACAATTCTCCTGACCCTCGACCACAGCACTGCAGATCAACAGGCGGTGGGTAATGCTCTGGCTCTTGCCAGGAGCAACAATGCGCGAATTGTTCTCTTGCACGTCGAAGAAGGCGTGACGAGTCAGGTCTTCGGAGCTCAAGCGTCTACGGCCGAAATCACGGAGGGTCAGGAGTACCTGGATACTATTGCGAACGCCATTCGCGTCCAACATGTCGATGTGGATGTCGTCATTCGTCATGGCAGAAGCCCGGCTCAGGAGATTGTCGCGCTTGCGCTCCAGATTCACCCGGACTTGATTGTGATGGCTGCTCACGGACATCGCGGTATCAAGGATCTGCTCTTTGGGACTACGATCAACTCGGTTCGCCACAAAGTGAAGACGCCTTTGCTGATCGTTTGACCGCCTTCTATCGATGAACGATCTTAGTAAAGGCACAATTCTGGTGACCGGAGGTGCAGGTTTTATAGGCAGCGCTCTAGTATGGGCTCTGAATCGGCGTGGCCTCTCCAACATCTTGGTCGCGGACCTGCTGGGCACTTCAGAGAAGTGGAAGAATCTTGTCGCGCTGCGCTTTCGTGATTACGTAGAGGCTGACGATCTGCTGCGATGGGTCGAAGAACGTTCGGCGCGGCTATCGGACATCCGCATTATCTTTCACATGGGTGCGTGCTCGGCTACAACCGAACGCGACGCATCGTACCTGATACGAAACAATTTCGAGTACACCAAAACGCTGGCGCACTTCGCGCTCACGGACGATCGTAGATTTATCTATGCCTCATCCGCCGCCACATACGGCTCGCGGGAAACAGGACTGAGCGACGACCTTCCGCTTTGGTCGCTTCGACCTCTGAACATGTACGGCTATTCGAAGCACTTGTTTGATTGCTATGCAGCTGAAGCTGGCATTCTGCCTACCGTGACGGGGCTCAAGTACTTCAACGTATTCGGGCCCAACGAAGATCACAAAGAGGACATGCGCAGCGTTGTTCACAAAGCCTTTCAGGAGATCCAATCCACAGGACAAGTGTCTCTCTTTAAGAGCTACAGACCGGAGTTTGCAGATGGTGCTCAGCAGCGTGACTTTCTATATGTAAAGGATGCCGTCGAGGCCACGATCTATCTGGCCGAGCATGTGGACGGGGGCGGATTATTTAATATTGGTTCCGGTATTGCGAATACCTGGCTATCGCTAGTCACGCCGATTTTCCAAGCACTTGGCCGAAGCCCGCAGATTAATTTTGTTGAGATGCCGGAACAGTTGCGAGGGAAATATCAGTACTCCACCTGCGCTAGTCTCTCTAAACTGCGAGGCATTGGATACACGAGCACTTTCACGCCGCTTGCGGAGGCTGTAATCGATTACGTCAGCAACTATCTGGTACCCGGCAGGCGACTGGGAGATGAACTGAATTACGAGTAATTCAGGCCATTACCAGTCCGCGAAGATTCCATCCGCAAATTCGGCTTGCCTCCAACTTATCGCCGTTCGGGCCTGGCCAGTGCGTCTCTAAACTGATGTAGCCGTTGTAGTCATCTGCCAGCAAAGCTGCGATTTGGCCTTTCCAGTCCACATGTCTGGTCCCTAGCGGACCCCATACGGGTTTGTGCCCGGCTAAGTGGCAATCTTTGGCGTGTACGTGCGCAACGCGATTTTTGGGAATGAGACGATATCCGTCAGGAAACGGATTCTCCCCTGCGACCAGCGCGTTTGCGGGATCCCAAACCAAGCCAAGGTTCGGGTGCCGCACATCGTCCAACAACGTTGCAGCTTCCTGAGCGGTACCGATATTGCAAGCATGCTCGTTTTCTAATCCGAAAATGACGTTCTCGCGCTTGCCAAGGTCGGCCAAACTGCCCAGAGCTCTTGCAATCGGCTCGCGGCACAGTGCCGGTTCCAAAGTTCGCCAATAGGAAAACACACGAATGATGGGTGCGCCAAAATAGTGAGCGAGGCCCAAAGCTTTGTCGATTAGCCGCTGTTGGTCATCGAACCGATGAGCCGAAGCAAACACATCTTGTTGGAAGCGAGTGTCTAGATCAGGGGCGTTGGGCAATACGCATTTCAGAATCGGTGTGGCCAACGAGATGACCGGCATCTCTGCCGCGTCCAGCAGTTCCTTCGTTCGCTTCAGTTCGTCCGCCGCCAAATCCATCAGGTTGGTGCCGTTCACCACGCGTAACTCTGCCGCTGTCATGCCGACCTCTTTCATCAGCGGCAAGGCTAAAGCGAGATTCGGTGAAAACTCGTCCGTTATGGCCGCAATCGGAATTTTCAGGTCGCTCATTGTTCAGTTTGCACTGGGCCAGGGTCACCCTGGCTATCGTCCTTTATACCAAGCTGAGCACAGCGGCCCCTCTGCTCTCTACAATGTTCTCTCTATACTGGGGACATGTTCTTCCGGCGCGAGCGACCTAAAGTCACAACCTTCTCTCAACGTCTTGAATCCCTAAAGCAAGCAGGCTTTGGACTCGACCAACAAGCGGACGGGCGCTATCGAATCACTAAGCACGGTGTGGGCGCGGTCATCGGTGACGGTAGGAACGAGCCTGAAATCGACAAAGCCGGCATCCTTGTTGGCAGCGAAATAGCTCACCTGTTAAGCGGCGGTTATCAGATGTTTCTCGAAACACCTACTGGGCGGCGATTGCCAGCAAACGATGTCCAGCTTCGAAACCTGCATGAGTTTGAAGAGGACGTGAAGGAAGCGCTTGGACTGACCAGCCTTTACAATACTTCCCTCGGAACGACCAGCCAAAAGCACATGTACGATCGGGTTACCCAGCGCGATACCGGCCACCAGCCCAAGCCGTGGGAGCGAATCAAGGTTCAGCAATCAAAGCCTTAGATGTTTATTGCCGCTTATTGGTGGTGACCGCGAGCATATAACGGTACGTCAAGAAAGCAAACTGGTCGCCGCCAGTCAGATTAGGGAAGGACCACCGCAGAGCGCTGTTTTGCTCTCTTCTCGCGGCAGCTAGCATGACTTGCACCTTAGGATCCGATCCGTGCTTAGCCGTTGCCAACGACGACCAAACCTTCGCTGCATCGTCATAATGCCCGCCCATGAAGAAGCCATAGCCCAGCAGCAGCTGTTTGGAATCGTCACTCAGGGCCGACCGTAGAACCTGATTACTCCACTGCCGAGGATCTTCATCGCTAGTCGAAATCAGCACTGAATTTATCGCAAGCAGTTTGGCGACCGGCGATTGAGCTAACTTTGTGGCCTCGCCCGACGACACCCGAGCCTGGCCGAAATGGTTGTCCGAAGCTTGCCAGATAGCAATTTGCGCCAAGGCCATCGCCCTAAGATCGGCATTCGCTGTAACCGGTATGCCTTGCAGATACAGGATTGCCTTTGCCAGATCCTGAGAAACTGACAGCCACGCTCCATGCGCCAACGGAGCGAATGGGTCCTGCGAATCTTCGAGTAACTTAAAGGACCTGCGTGCGAGTTGGTCTGCCGAGACGTGATCACCCAGGACAAGAGCACAAAGAGCCTGGTTAGCCAAGACTTGCTGCGGCTCTGGCTTAATCTGGGCAAGAGTGCGGACCGCGCTGTTAGCGTCGTGCGCGGCGAATTGAAGGTCTGCCAGTTGCTGCAAGGCCTGCAGACTATTCGGCGTCAGTCCGATGAGGACCTTCGCGGCAGATAGTTGTTCGGTTACTGAGGCCCCGGACGCTCGCTTAGTTGCAACGTTAAACTGAGCTCGGTCAAGTGCCGTAAACGACGACTTATGTGTTTCAGCTTCAGCATAGGCATCTGTTGTAGGCCGTTGCTGTTGTTCGAGAATCTGCAACCCGGCAAGGTAAGCCAGACCGAAGGCCGGATCCTGACGCGCAGCCGCCGTGAACTGAGCGATTTTTTGATTCGGATCAGATGCAAGTACTGCCTCTGTGTAGGTTTGCAGCGCGCCGTCATTCCTGGTTGGGAATGAAGCAGCCGCATCGTCAAAACATTTTGCGATCGCATCCATCGCGCTAATGTCGCTGGCACCGATAAACCTACAAAATACGTTAACGTTCTGCTGAGTTGTGAGATCGCGGAGAGTCGCCCGCAACTGCCGCCTTCCCGGCCCGAAGTCCGCCACAACATCAACGACGAGTGCTGCCCCATTTTGACGTGCTGACGACTCGTCCCGAGTTATCGCTGCCGTGTAACGCCGAGATGTAGACAGATCCTGTTCGAGGACCAACGGCAATCCGAGACTGAGCCAGGCGTCCTTCGAATCAGTGCTGAGTACGGTTGCAGGCACGATCGCGACGTGTTGAACTCCTTCGGGCTGTTTCGTGCGGCAAGCCGTCAGATGCAATAGGAGACCAACGAAAACGTATGTTCGTATAACCGGTCTTGCGGGAGATGATCTCAGCAGTTGAATGCAGAAAGTCGATGTACGAACCAGGTCTTCCCCTTAGAGCGGCTTTGGATTCTCCGCGATCAACTCCTGAAAGGCGGCATCGGTCTTCAAAAGGGCGAACTCAGGCATGTCAGGAATCTTCTCGCGTTCCTTCACGCCCTCTTCTAAAGCCTTACGCAGATAGAGTAGCGCGCGCTCGTTAGCGCCCGTTTTGGCGTACGTCTTGGCCAGGTACAAGTGGAACGTGGCCTGCTCCCCTTGAGTGCGCTCCTGCATAAGGGTGCCGTAACGGCTGTGATGCTCGAAGACATCTGGATCGTGCTGCAATGCTTTCCCATACCATTCAGACGCCTGCTTATAATCGTGCCGAGCGAAATAAGATGCACCGAGATTCGCTTCCACCGAAGCAAGAGGGTGAGGCATGTAGCGAAGTGCTCTCTTATAAAGACCTACGCTGCGGCGATAGCTGTGCGCAGAATAGTAGATCGTGCCCAAATTATTTATCGCTTCCGAATATCTGGGATCGAGCTTGATTGCTCGCTCGTAATTCTTTTTGGCAAGGTCAAAAGCTTGCATCTGGTGGAAGGCGATGCCGATCATGTTTGCCAAAATCGGCGACTTAGGATCACCGCTGCGGTACATGTCGATGGCTTCGCGATACATCTTACGAGCCATAAAGATGTCCCCCCGCCTATCAGCCGTGAGAGTCTGTGAGCTGCCCGGAGTGGGGTTGTTCGCCTTTCGGGCGTTCTCGAACGAGAAACTTGATGTCTGTTGCGCAGATGCCAACAGCGGACAGAAACAGGAATAAAAACAAAAATACCGGAATGTGCTGCGAAGGAGCATAGCCAATCCCCTTTGGCCCTACTATACTCCTTTCTGATGAAGGGAACCGGGCTAGTGGAAAATGCCCTTTAATTTGTCTATCAGCCCCTTCTTCTTTTCTTTCTGTTGGCCGTCTTGCGTTTGGCCGGGTTGGTCGGGCTGTCCAGGAACACCGGGCTGAGCAGGCTGCTGCATTGCGGTTTGTTGGCGTCCGGCGGCGGACGACGCAGGTCCGGCTGGCGCCGCAGGCACCCCGTTCTGACCTGGCATTTGCCGTGGCGGTGGAAGAACCGGGAATGTTCCGGTGACGGTTTGTGTCGGCGGCACAGTTCCCCATCCACCCATCTCTGACGCGATTCCTCCGTCATGTAGATGGCAGAACTGTACAGGTTGCGTGCCAACGAGGTAATATTCGGCTTGCAACTTGGGGCAAGACGGCGTACCCAACTCACCACTAAGGGGATCAATTTGCGAACTTACCACCCCATCCGGCATATCGAACTCCGCAACGGCCCGATAGGCACGGTGCTTGTGGGCTCTCTTCATGAATTCAGCCCAGATCGGCAATGCAGCATGAGCGCCTTCAATCTTTAGATCCTGATAATCGTCCTGACCCACCCAGACGATGCATAAAAGCTTCGAAGTGAACCCGGCAAACCAGGCGTCGTGAGATGTCCCAGTTTTGCCTGCAGCAGGAAGAGTAAATCCGCGTCCCCTCACGTTCGCGCCGGTTCCAGTTCGCAACACCTCCTGAAGAAGATTAACCATTATGAAAGTCACTCGGGGATCCAGCACCTGCTTTGTTTCCGTCTTGGAATTCCACACCTCTTCGCCACCTTTATCCATCACACGGAGCACCAGCCGAGGTTTAACCATGGTCCCCCGATTGGCAAACAAGCTGTACGCGCCGGCCATGTCCATCGGGGTCACGTCATACGCCCCGAGGGCCTCGGCGGGCGTCGCCCTAATATCCGCAAGGCCTGCTTGATGCGCCAAATTGGCAACAGTGTTGTATCCGGCCGCTTCCGCGACTGCAACCGCAGGCACGTTCAGCGACTTAGCAAGGGCAGTACGCATTGTTACTGTGCCCAACCAGGCATCCTTATGAAAATCGGTCGGAGCATAATCGGTCCCGCTGAAGCTGAACGTCCGCGGTTCATCTTCAAATGTGCTCGAAGCAGTCATCTTGTTTTCTGGGTTGTCGTACAGGCCAGTATTCAAAGCTGCTGCATACACGAAGGGCTTAAAAACGCTGCCCGATGGCCGCTTTGAAAGAGCATGGTTGAGCTGGCTGCCGCCATAGTTACGACCGCCAATGAGGGCCTTAACCTCGCCTGTATGGGGATCGATACAGATCAATGCGACTTGGGGGTCATGCACCGCTGGATTCTGTTTGCGCTGTCGGGCGATGTACCCGTCCACCTCATGCATGCCAATAGCGATTGCCTCAGCCGCATCACGCTGCAAATCAGGATCGAGAGTTGTATAGACTCTTGCCCCAGTGCCTGAAAAATCGTGATCTTGAAACTGGTCCATCAATTGGTTGTTCACCATGTCCACGAAGTAAGGCGCATCGGTCGACTGGCCGCCCTGCTTAGTTGTCACTACCGGAGGTTCAATAGCCGCCTCGAACTGCGACTTTGTGACGTAGCCGTTGTCGAGCATCGCCTTCAGTACGACGTTCCGACGGGACCTGGCACGATCGGGCCATCGCACCGGATTCCGCCAGCTAGGCTGTTGAACAATACCTGCCAGCGTTGCGGCCTCGTCCAAACTCAAAGCGCGTATATCTTTGCCGAAGTAGGCTTGTGACGCCTCTCCAAATCCGCGAATCGCGAACGTGCCACGACGACCCAAGTCTACCTGATTGGCATAGTATTCGAAAATCTTCTGCTTGGTCAGTTTGCGCTCGAGATGCAGCGTTATCATCAGTTCGGCGAACTTGCGACTCCAGCGCTTGCCGTTATCGAGCCAAAGGTTCCGGGCTAGCTGCTGGGTAATGGTGGACGCACCCTGCGCGTTTCGGCGTTCTTTCACGTCAACCAGAAATGCTTTTACGATGCGAATCGGATCAAACCCGGAGTGCTGGAAAAAGCGCTTGTCCTCGATCGCGATGACTGCGTGAACTAGCAGAGGCGGAATATCGTCGTACTTGACCAGACGCCGTTTCTCGCGATTCTTATCGAAGAGGCTGCTCAGAAGTTCAGGCTCGAGAGTATACTCAGTCCGCTCCGAGTTGTCAGTGAGAGATATAATTTTCGAGATCTCCCCATTCTCAAAGCGAATGACCCCCGATTCGGACCCTGTATATGAGTCGGGACCTGGAAACACTTCGATCGCGTCCGGTCTTAGGTGATACCAGCCATTTCGATTGTTGTGGGAATCCTCTACATACCCGCTCTCGCGTAACCGCGCTGCGAACCGTAAGGGCGTTCCCGGATCCCCCAGAGCCACAGGCTGAGGAGCGGCATAAAGTACCGATGAGGTCGGAAAAGGCCCCTCGCTAAGTTTTTGGTCCGCAAGCTTTGCGTACTTGGAATAAGCAAGCCAAAGGAAGATAGCACTCGCAAGAATTACGACTCCAACCACGCCTAGTACGATCTTGCCTGGTGTGTTGAATAGAATCCGAGATGCAGATAACTTAGAGCTTTTTATTTGAACGCGTACTGGCAATTGGAGGCCTGGACCAATGTTCTCATTGATCCAGATTTTCTCATTGATAGATAAGTGATGCGGACCATAGCACTACCGCCAGACTTCCGGGTAGCTTTCCAACTCTTTCCACACGTTATCGCCATGGGCGTGCCAGTTAGGACTGACCGAACCAGTTATTTGGAGCTCTTCAACGTGCAAAGTTCCATGACCGTAAGGACAAATCCACTCAGTACGCGGCCGTCCGAAGATGACCATGTGGCCCCAGGAACCGTTAACAATCGGCATGATCAGTCGCCGATAGCACGTGCGGCACCGTCGTCGGTGATCCCAAATGATCGAGTAGAAACCAGCAGCGCTGATGAGCCACGTCGCCAAGATGGCGAACGTGAAAGGCATGTCCGTCAGAAACATACTCGTCGGCTCGTGCCCATAAATTGCGGGCAGCGGCGCCGGAACGGGAAAGAGATGCTCCACCCCTTGTTGCAGCCAATAAGCAAGGGTGAATGCCCCTACCAATTTCAATAACAGAATTAGGCGATACCGCATGCTGGATATTTGGACGTTTGCCGTCAGGCATTCGATCCTAAAATTACCGTACGGGCGACCGGTCGTTTTTCTCAGGAGTTAAGCTGTCAGCTGCGAATTAGATTTTTGGCCAGAAAGAGCACGTTGGCTGGACGTTCCGCTAGCCGGCGCATGAAGTACGGGTACCAGGCATAGCCGTACGGTACATAAAGGCGAAGACGGAAACCGTCGGCGGTCAATTTGCGTTGCAGATCGCGGCGGATACCGTATAACATCTGAAACTCGAACCTGTCCGCGGGGATCTTTCTCTCGCGAACGTAGCGCAAAAGATCAAGTACAATCGCCTCATCGTGGCTTGCAATGGCAGGATACGTACCCGACTCAAGCAACTGTGTGGCGAGCTTCACATAATTACGATCGACATCTGATTTACTTGCAAATGCAACATTGGGCGGTTCGCGGTAAGCGCCCTTGCAGAGTCGAACAGGGATCTTCAGACCCGACAAATTCTCAATGTCGGTCTCACTGCGGAACAGATAAGCCTGAATAACAGCACGCACGTGGCCCGGAAACCGGAACTGCATATCAGTTACGACGTCAATTGTCCGGTCAGTGTAGTCGCTCGACTCCATGTCGATTTCGATTCGCGTACCGGCCCGCGCTGCTTCTTGTACCAGGGCCGAGACGTTCGCCAGACAAGCGTCAGGCGACAGGTCAATTCCAAATTGACTTAACTTTATTGACAGTGTTGCGGGTAGCTGATTGCCTCTAATTTGGGCCAACGCGGTCAGATAGGCATCACGTGAGTGCTGCGCCTCCTCCACGGAAGTGACATTCTCGCCCAGGAAATCGAGCGTTCCCCATATGTTCTGTTTAGCTAGTCTTCGAAGCGCTTCTATTCCAGAGTCCAGCGTCGAGCCGGCAACGAACCGCGAGGTCAGTCGCTGAGAAATGGGCGAATCTTCCATCCAGTGGCGGAGCCAAGTTTGCCTAGAGAGGTAAAGAAAGGTGCGCCGCAGCATAAAGATGGCTAACTACTCAAGCCGCCAGACTATATGCGGCCGCTGAAAACAATATAGCGGTAGGCCAAGCAAATCAAGCAAATACGTTGTAGCTGATTAGCGCCAAAAAGACCCCGAGCGCGGCGCCAACCAACACATCGCTCAGGAAGTGCATACCAAGCACGATACGAGAAGCGGCGATACTAAGGGCGCAGAATAGCAGGCCAGCTAAGAGGGACGGATAAAACTCCCCAATCGTGATTGCTACGGCGAATGCGGTGATAGTGTGTCCTGAGGGAAAAGAGAACTGGTCCGGTGGAAGAATCTTCGACCAGACATGCGGCTCATATTCGCACGGGCGCTTCCGACCTGAGATACGCTTCACCGAAATGAAGATGCCTATACCCACAAAGGCGGCCGAAGCAGCGGCCGCGATGGCCGCAAATCTAGAGTCGCCACCGAAAATTATGATTGCCAAGCCAACCAAGTACCATAGCCACCCATCACCGGCCCGGGTTGCGACCATGGCCCACAGGCGGATCCAACGGGGCGCAGGCCACTTGTTGACCTTGCGCATCAACTTGTGGTCGCCCGTCGCGATAAACTGCAGCATGCCCTGTGGGACCGTCATAACAAACGGCCTCCGCCCCTACAGTTTACGAGATTGAGCGCCGTTCCCTCTCTCACAGCTCATTTGTAAGCTGAAAGTAATTACAGGTACATGACAGTTCCACAAATGAACAGTAAACCTTGACAGGATTAAACGGGCGTCTCAAACAAGAACGATTAGGCGTGTTTCGCGCAGTACAAGTAGGATAGTAAATTGCCGGATCGACCAGCGGTAGACTTCATTTACTTTGATGCAGGCGGAGGTCACCGCAGCGCTGCGTTGGCCCTGCAATCAGTGATCGAGTCGCAAAATCACAATTGGAACGTCAGGCTGGTTAACCTGCAGGAAGTATTAGACCCGCTGGATGTCTTTCGTAAGGCGACTGGCATCCGGCTGCAGGACATCTACAACATCGCTCTGGCCAAAGGCTGGACCTTGGGATCCACGTACCTGCTGCCGCTGATGCATCAGATCATTCGCGGGTACCATCGGGGCCAGGTACGCCTGCTCACTGAGTTCTGGGCAAAGCAACAACCGGACGTTGTAGTTTCGTTGGTGCCGAACTTTAACCGCCCTATGTTTGAAAGCCTAAAGCGGACCAGACCGGATGTCCCGATGGTCACGATTCTAACCGATCTGGCAGACTATCCGCCTCATTTCTGGATTGAGAAACAACCGCAATACTTCATTTGCGGAACCCAGCGGGCGGTAGAACAAGCCCTCGCGATGGGACATCCCACTGAGAACGTCTTTCGAGTCAGCGGAATGATCTTGCGTCCACAGTTTTATCAGCAACTGCCCGGCGATCGAAGCGCTGAACGCAAGAAGTTAGGCCTTGATCCAAACCTGCCTACCGGACTCGTGCTTTTCGGAGGGGAAGGGTCTAACGTCATGTACCCCATGGCGCGTAGACTTGGGAATTCTAAGATCGACCTCCAACTGATCATGCTGTGCGGCCACAATAAGCGGCTTCGATGGCGTCTGGAGCAGCTAAAAACTCGCAACAAACTCTTCCTTGAAGGTTTTACGAAAGCCGTTCCCTACTACATGCACCTTACTGATTTTTTTATCGGCAAACCCGGACCGGGCAGCATATCTGAATCTCTCAAGATGAATCTGCCTGTCATTGTGGAGCGAAATGGGTGGACTCTCCCGCAGGAGCGGTACAACACTGAATGGGTCGATGAGAAGGGCGTTGGGATCGTGTTAGATCACTTCCGGAATGTTGAACAAGCTGTTGCCAGCTTGCTGAACGGCGGGCGTCTGCAAGTCATGAAGAGCAACATCCGCTGTTTGGACAACCAGGCTGTGTTCGAAATTCCAACCATTCTGGAAATGATAATGGCTGAGAATGGCATCCTTCAGAACGCCCTTCCTGTCGGGGGCCCGGCAAGTTCCTCAACCCAACACTGAGTCCGTAAGCGGGCTTCAACTCACCAGTCCGCAATAATCGACTCAATCGTACCCGGAGCGTTACCTTCCAGTCGGTTATTCACGAAGATGTACGTTGCCTCTTCCCGCTGCTTTGCACGTACCAACAAGGTCCGTAGAGCCTCGCGCACCTCATGATTTGGCTCCTGGACCATTGTGTAAGGCGCGAACATCTGAACCGCCTCCTCGTACCTGCGTCCTGGTTTGAGAAGAGCCCGAGCTACAGTGAAATTAGTTGTCGATGCCTCCGGCAAGGATAGTTGTGATGACATGGACGGCATACGGGTCCACGAGTTGAAGACATGAGCGACGTTGGCGTCACTCAGGAATGCAAAGTAGTCAGGGCAGATGAACTCTGGATTGCGAATCTCGACAGCATACCGAAATTGCCGCGGCAACCGTGACATTAATCGCGCAAGCGGGTCCAGCAAAGAGTCGAGAGATGGATAAGGGTATGCCGGCAACGTGCCGAACTCGAAAATTATGACGGCAACTCGATCGCAATAAGGCTGAAGCAGGCGTAGAAACTCAGCTTCGAACAAATCGGCATTAAGGAAAGTTGGATTGCGCTGTCCCGCTCGACTGCCGTAGCGAGGATGCTGCGGAAACGAGCAAACCGTTATCTCTTCCGGAACCTTCAACGCGAACTGAAGCTTTGACGGTGCGGTTTGAAAGAGCTTGCTCCAAAATTCTGCCGCGGGAAATTGATAGAAACTGAAGTCTCCACAAACCACGGGAAACGTTTCTGCGTATTCAGACAGGCATTCACTTTCGAAACGCTTCTTCGCGAATCGGCCTTTGACCTGATAGCGCTCAGCCGTGTAAATCTGGCCGAGCCATCCTTCATACTTCCAGGAACTAGTTCCTATAAATAGACGCTGCGCCGCCATGTCGGCCAGCTTTGGGCCCAGGCGGGAGCGCATAACTGGTACGGATGGCTCAGTTGCTGCCGCTGCCGGCAATTCGTCGAATAGTGACAGGTTCTCCATCGAATTTGAAACCGAATCGGACGTGAAGGATCGTACAGCTAATTTGAACATGCAACGGCGGAAACGAAGTTTTCTACGAAGAGTGCTTGTGCTAGGGCTGGCAGCGACATTCGCGGTCGTTGCAGGAGCGCCTGATTGGAAAAAAGCTGGTGATGACTGGTGGACGCACATCCAGTATTTGGCAAGCGACGATTTAGAGGGTCGTGGCGTCGGCACGAAAGGGTATGAGGCGGCGGCGCATTATGTGTCCGACCAGTTTGAACGCGCTGGACTCAAACCAGGAAACAAGAACAGCTACTTTCAACCGGTCCATTTTTTGCAAACGACACTAGATCCTTCTCGGTCGCGATTAGAGCTGATCCGAGATGGCAAGGCTAAAACTATTCCTGTTCCGGCCGAAGCATTCTTAGGTGGGTCAAGCGAAGCCTCGTCCGTGATCAAAGCGCCGATGGTCTTTGCTGGATACGGGTTGACCATTCCTGAGGCCCATCACGACGATCTGAGGGAGCTGCCAATTGAAGGCGCTGTCGTGGTCTTTATAACAGGCGGTCCGGACAACATCGAAGGAAACCTGCGGTCGCACTACTCTTCGGGTGAGGAACGTTGGAAGGCCATGAAGAAAGCCGGAGCCGTAGGATCAATTTCGATTCCAAATCCCACCAGCATCGAAATTCCCTGGTCGCGCTTGCAGACGAATTGGAATCAGCCGCAGATGATCATTGCAGGGGAATCCCCAACGCCGGGTCGATTGTTTTCGGCGGCTTGGAACCCGGACTATGCGGACAACCTTTTGGCGGGATCAGGGCACACCTTTGCTGAAGTCCTCGGAGCGGTCAAGGCTCAAACGCCACTTCCGCACTTTGCGCTTGCGTCCGAAGTTCAGGCGCACGTCGCTGTCGACAAGCAACCGGTCGAATCGATAAACGTTGTGGGTGTCCTCCCGGGTATGGATCCTGAACTTCGCAGCCAATCCGTAGTCGTCTCTGCGCATCTCGACCACCTTGGGAAAGGAGTACCGGTGGATGGAGACTCCATCTACAACGGAGCTATGGACGATGCTTCTGGCGTGGCATCTGTGGTCGAGATTGCCAAGGCTCTCGCGAAAGGTCACCAGATCATGAAGCGGTCCGTCGCGTTTTTGGCCGTAACTGGAGAAGAGAAAGGTGAGCTTGGATCGCAAGCTTTCGCCACAGAACCGACTCTCGAGGGAAAGGTCGTGGCTGATATCAACATGGACATGTTTCTGCCGCTCTTTCCGCTGCGCTGGCTC
Organism: Bryobacteraceae bacterium; assembly: GCA_965214005.1. GTDB lineage: Bacteria > Acidobacteriota > Terriglobia > Bryobacterales > Bryobacteraceae > Bog-105. The sequence continues at coordinate 2,591,186 of CBDCAQ010000014.1, read as the reverse complement.
GAAGTGCAAGGGCTGAATGAATCAACTCTGGGAGAGGACATACGCGCAGTAGCCGGGGCCGCAGGGGTCAAGGTTCAGGCAGACAAAGAGCCTAACCGCAACCGGTTCATTCGTAGCGATCAGTACAGCTTCATTAAGAAAGGTGTTCCATCACTCGCCTTCAAATTTGGCTTTCAAAAAGGCGACCCGGAGGAGAAACTGTTTACGGCGTGGTATGCACAGCGCTATCACGGAGTGAAAGATGACCTGAGTCAGCCAGTGGATAAGGAGGCTGCGGCCCAGTTCAACGCCATCTTGGAGCAGCTAGCAATGAAAGTCGCCAACGCACCTCAGGCACCCGCGTGGAAACAGGAAAGCTTCTTCAGGCGGTTTGCATTAGCAGCCAAGTGAGCGGGTCGAGAACGCCTGTCCGACTCCTCGAAGAAGCGGCCGCAAACTTCGGCGATAGAGTAGCCGTGGTTTGCGGAGCGCAGCAGTGGACGTACTCCGAGTTTGTGGCCTTCTGTTGGCGTCTCACCAGTGCAGTCGTCGAACTAGGGATGCAACCCGGCGACCGCGTGGCGTTCCTGATGCCGAATTGCCACCGGCTTCTTGCAGCATCTTTTGCGATCCCAGGCGCTCGTTGTGTCCTGGTGCCATTGAATCCTCGCCTGCATTCAGCCGAGTTAACCGACATTCTGACCGATGTTCAACCGCGCGCTCTCTTCTACGCTGCCAACCTGCAAGCAACTGCAAACCAAGTTCGTCAACACTACCCTTCCCTGATCTGCATCTGCTTCGATGACGAACTGCTGCGTAACTACCAACCGGCAGTGCAGGGTGACCTGAACGAAGATGACTCAGCCGAGATCATCTATACGAGCGGCACAACTGGTCGGCCGAAAGGCGCACTATTCCGAAACCGAGCCTTGTATGAACACGCCCTAATGGTGGCCAGTGTTCATCGAGACAACGCGCGAGTCGCTCTGCACAATATCCCTCTATATCACGCCAACGGCTGGGGCCTTGCGCATGCTAGTGCCGCAACTGGTGCCACAAACATTGTGCTGCCGCGCTTTGATCCCAACTCAGTAGCCCTTGCGGTCCACCATCACCGAGTCAGCTACATGGGTTTGGTTCCAGTGATGGCTATGCGGATGCTGAAGGCCGTCCTGGATCCTGAGTCCTTTCAGACATTGCGGGGCGTCGAGATCGGCGGTGCTCCCGTCCATCAAAAACTCATAAACGACTGCGAGAGCCTGTTCGGGTGTGAAGTTTTTTGCGGCTACGGAATGACAGAAGCAGGACCGCTAATCGCCACAGGGCGGGCGTTAAAGCGTACGGTTCACGGTTCGATTCCGCCTGTGTCAATTGCCATGAAAGCCGCGCCCGGAGTTCGGCTGAGGGTAGTCGATGAAGGTAATATCGATGTCGCACGCGACCGACACACCGTGGGCGAAGTCCTCGTCAACTCGCCAGCCCAAATGAACGGGTACTGGCATGATGACGTCGCTACTTCGGACACCTTCTCGGCTGATCGCAACACTAACTCTTTACGAACCGGCGACTTAGCAACCTGGGATGAAAGCGGCCTCTTAACGATGATCGATCGTCGAAAAGACATTATCATCAGTGGTGGCGAGAAGATTTCTCCTGCTTGGTTGGAGACGATCATCAGCATGCATCCTAAGATTGAGGAGTGCGCGGTAGTAGCTATAACCGACGATACTTGGGGCGAGGTGCCGGCAGTCTTTGTACGACTCACGCCAGGTTGCTTTCTTGATCTTCAGAACCTTCAGAACTTCCTGCAATGCCGAGTTTCGCGATTCCAGATTCCGAAACATGCGGTTTTTGTCAATACTCCACTTCCCAGAAACATGGCCGGGAAAGTACTCAAAAAAGAATTGATTGCTTTGTTACAGATTCGAATTGACAATAGATAGCAGCACTGCATGTATCTACTTCGATTGAGTTGCTCGCCCGAAGCTGTTGATTTTGTTTCGTCCCAACTATGGGAGGCCGGTACTTTGGGCGTTCATGAACTAGATTACGAACGGAATGTAGTGTTGCGGGCCGGATTTGATACCGACCACGTTAGTTCAGTCCTGCTGCAAAAATTCCGGGACTATTCACCTGAATGGCGGTTTAAGGAGTTGGAGGACTGGACAGGACACACTGAAACGGCCTGGCCGCCACGAGCGATCGGAAAGCGCCTTACATTGGCTGCCCCTTGGCAGTCTGTCCTGCCGACCGACGGACGTTTGACGATCGTTCACAATCCTGGCCAAGCGAGCGGAACCGGTGAACATCCCTGCACACAGCTGGCCTTGGTGGCTTTGGAAGATGCAATCAAGCCGATGGATCGAGTGGCCGATGTAGGCACTGGCTCAGGCGTAATTGCAATTGCGGCTCTACGATTGGAAGCATCTGTCGCTATTGGGTTGGACATTGATCGAGACTCTCTTCTAGTAGCTGAAGAAAACTACCAGCTCAATGGATTGCACGCAGACTTGATTCAGGGTTCAGCAGATACTTTGGCGAGCGAGCAATTCGATATAGTCGTGGCCAACATTAGCGGAACAGTACTTCTGTCGATGTTCGACGATCTCATCCGAATTGCGAAGCCGAATGGACGACTGATTTTGACTGGATTCACTGATGCAGAATCGAAAGTCTTTGAAGATTTACTGCCAGGAGCGACGATCTACGAGCAAGGTGAGTGGCGGTGTGTATCTGGGGCGCTCCAAGCTAGCCAGAACTCATTTCTTGCGCACGCTTGAGCGCGGGCTCCATTCTTTGACCACCGCGTAGTACTGGCGCAAATAAATCCCCGACTTTCTCGAAACGGGCCATTGCGTTGTCAATTCGAAAATCAGTCGGTCGCAGACCAACTTGAACTTCATCCCACGCAAGGGGCGTCGCAACCGGTGCGTTTTCATACGCTCGGACCACGTAAGGCGCTGCGATTGTTTTCCCAGTGCCAATCTGCATCCAGTCGAAATACACTCGACCCTTGGTGCGTTTCTTTACGCTACGCGGTGTCGTAAAGAGATCGGCATTCCTGGATGTAGCGATCGTGGCCACAATTTCAGCCAGGCTCCGAACTTGATCAAACGTGTAGATGGGATCGAGTGGTACGTAAAGATGCATACCGTCGCCGCCGGTAGTCTTCGGATATCCTTCGAGCCCAAGATCAACGAGAACGCTGCGGATTAGAAGCGCGGCTTCCACGATCTTGTCGTATGAGGAGTCAACCGGATCAAGATCAATCAACACCCAATCAGGATGCTCCAGGCTTCCTATCCGGCTGTTCCAGGCGTTATGGTCAATACACCCGAGATTGACTAAATACAGCAGCGTTGCCCTGTTGTCAGCTATCACGTAGTGATTGCGTTTTGTTCCGGAGTTTTCGACGATGATCTCGCAGTGCATCCAATCGGGAAAACCTTTGGCTGCGTCCTTCTGGAAAAAGTAAGGCCCGTCAATCCCATTCGGATAGCGCTTCATCGACAATGGGCGGCCATGAAGATGCGGTAACAACCAAGGCGACACGGCATTGTAAAACTCCAGCAGTCTGCGCTTGGTCCAGCCGTCCTTCGGGAAATAAATCTTATCGAGGTTTGTGAACCTCAGCGGATGTCCGTCCACATCCGCACGTGCTTCACGGCCAGTTAGATCGAGTGGTAGTGCGGGCTGCGAAGCCTCATTATATTTCTTGCTTGCAGTTTTTCGAGCCGGGCGCTTAGCTGCTCTTTTCGCCACGGCAGCCGGCTGCTCAGGTTCGCTGACCAGAGTTGATTTCTGCTCGGGAGCGGGCGGATCCGCAGGTATTTCCTGAACAACTTCTGATGCGGATTTATCATCCCGAAGACTGAGAAAGACGGGCGCGCGTAGATTCCCATCGGGCGTCCATTCGGCAAAACGGATCTGACAAATCGCTTCGGGCTTGAGCCATGTCGCGCCTTTGATGCGCGGTGCCTTCGCAAAGGGGCTGGAATTGGTAATGAGCGGTTGCAGGCGATCAAAGATCAGCTTCATCATCTTCTGATCAAATCCCGTGCCCACCTGGCCAACATGTCGCAGACCCGAACCATTCTTGCCAGCCTCATTCACACCGAGAACGAGGGCTCCAAAGTATTCGCGCTCTCCGGCTGTGTATCCTGCGATGACGAACTCTTGTTCGTTAGTGATCTTGATCTTCAACCATGCCTTTGAGCGAGTGGATGCATAGGCACTCTCGCGATCTTTAGCAATAACTCCCTCTAGGCCCAGTTTTTGAGCCGCCGCCAACATCTGCTCACCGTTAGTCTCGAAAGCATCCGAAATCCGGATCCGGTCACTCGGAGTAAGTAACGTACCTAGAAGGCGTTTGCGATCTACAAGCGATGCTTTGCGAACATCGTAGCCGTCAGCGTAGAGCACGTCGAAAACAAACAAGGTAGCCGGAGTATTTTCCGCTAGACCGGGAATCATTTTGGGATTCGCCATGATGCGCGGTTGGATCAGTTCAAAGCGCGATCGGCCTTGTTCGTCGAGGACGCAAATTTCGCCGTCCAAGATGGCACTCTCGACACTAACCGCATTCGGCAAGTCGGCCAGTTCAGGATATTGTTGTTCACATCGGTTCCCCCGACGTGACTCGATCTTTAACTTGCCGCCCTTGATCGTGCAGACTGCACGGATGCCGTCCCACTTCACCTCATAAAGCCAACTGGTTGCTTCCGGTGGCTTTCGAACGGCGGTCGCCAGCATCGGTTCGATCGTCGCGGGCATCGCAACCTTTTCAGCGCCCGCCAGATCAGCAGCCCTAATAGCCGCGTGATCATTCGCGATTTCGTCCTGCGTGCGTCGAGTGAGAACGCTCCAGGAAAACTGATCGATGTCATAGGCAGGAACGGCGTACTGATCCGGCTTCTTGATCAACAGCCATTCGTTACCCTTGCCCCGATTCTTCATCAACACAATCGCGAATGACCCGTTCAGTTTCGCGCCATGCAATGCAAACTTGAAATCGCCGCGATTCAACTGCTCTTGTGCGGGAGCATCACCTAACAAATCATATGTGCCCTTGTCCCAAAGCATGACGCTCCCACCGCCATAATTACCCGCCGGAATGTTGCCTTCGAAGTTGCCGTAGTCGAGCGGATGATCCTCAACTTTCATCGCGAGCGGCTTTCGTGCAGGATCCAGGCTCGGGCCTTTCGGAATCGCCCAGCTGACTAACACTCCATTCACCTCCAATCGGAAGTCATAGTGAAGGTGAGATGCGTCATGTCTCTGGACGCAAAAGAAACCACCGCGCTTTTCAGGCTCGATCCGATCTTCGAGTGTGTCCGGCTTCGGTTCCGGTGTTTGATTAAATTTGCGCTTACGCTGATATTCAGAGAGGCCCATGTAGAAGGCTCACAATTGCCTTGCCGAATTATTTCAGAGGCGCAGCAATGTCAGGCTCGAGCTGGAACAAGGTGGGTATGCTTTGCTTGCGCACATGTTCCTCGTCAGCCGGAACTTTAGGAGCCGATCCCACTGTCCGCTGCTGTTCGAAGCTCGCGCGAGGATCACGAGCGGAACGCTTTCCAGCGTAAAAAATTCCGAATCGAAGACTCAGGCTAGCGAGCGACCCCAGCAACCCGGCTACGAAACTCTTCTTGCGAGATCGTCCAGGGAGAAGCGTCACCAAAGCGCTTGCAATAGTGAGCACCTTCGCGGCCTGCCACAGCATTCCACTAAATCCATCTTCGATGGGCTTTGCCACTCGCGCGAGCTTCGTCAACTCCGACTCAAGCATCAAAGTAGTCGCGAACTCGGCGGCCTTCCCAATCAAACCGAACGTGCTGACTGCTCTATGTTCTACTTCGTTCAACGCTGTCATTTCAAACAGTGACGATGCTGCGGCCGTAGCAGACGAAAGAAACAGAATCGGGTTCAGCCGGTAGCCCTGCTGCCAAATCGGCACAGCCGTCTGCGTAATTAGCACACCCGTGTAGCCCGCCAAACCAAGGCCGAAGAGACCCGCAAGTGGGCTGAGCAGATGGATCAACGGTTTGAGAAAGCGCGGACCAAATGGGAGCACTGCAGTCGCACCCACCGCCGACGAAAATATGACCAGAATCCAGGACCCCATGCTCATCGGCGACTTCATGCGGAAAACCCGCAACATATGCAGGAAGCGTTCAGGGCGCCCGAGATCATAGACCAGTAAAGCAGAGCTGATGGTCGCACCGACAGTGCCGATCCAACGTGATTTAAGAATCAGCGAGCGCATGGAATCCGGCGCTGCCAATTGCGCAACAGCACCGAGAGTTGTCGCCACGCCGCAAGCCCCGCCAACATAGAAGTAGGCTGCAATCGGCCACTCCCAGGCGACGTCCTTCAACATCGGGCGATCGTAGTACGCGGGCGAGGTTCCTGGTTGCCGGCTTGGTATGTAGGGGAACGATCGCGACTGAAGCATCATGTTCTGATCTTCATGTCGTCTCGCGGCCTGTCCTGAGGCCTCACCCGTCAGCGCACCAAGCTGAGTATTTATATTTCGGCCGTCGAGTGCCCTAGGCGATTCTTGTCTGGCTAGCTCTGGATTTACTCCGTTGTGACGACCGTCCATGCTACTGAGCTTCCTTCGCTGACTTGCCAATCATCACAGAAGCGAGCGCTAATACCGTAACACCAAGAGCACCGAATCCTGCTGAAATCCAGCTTTTCACGCCTTTGTGGGTTGGCACCTCAGGATGAGGCGGCAGGTTGTAAACCTCAGGCTTGTCCACCAGCAGGAAAAATGCATTCAAGCCACCCGTACCGGGCTGACTGTGTTCCGAGTCGCCATAGAGATATGCTTCGGGCATTCCTATTTCATGCAGATGCTCAACGCGGACCCGGGCACGTTCACGAAGCTCGTCAATATCACCAAACTGAATCGATGCGGTTGGACAGGACTTGGCGCAAGCTGGTGTCATGCCCTCCGTCTGTCTGTCGTAGCACAGCGTGCATTTCCACGCACGCCCATCATCATGGTTCCGTTCGACCACGCCGAAAGGACAGCCACTAACGCAATAGGCGCAGCCATTGCAGATGTCCTGCTGAATGTAGACTGAGCCAAACTCATTGCGCATGATTGCGCCAGTGGGACAGTTCTCCAGGCACCCGGCCCGGGCGCAATGTTTACAAACATCCGACGCCATAAGCCAAGAGAAAGCGCCCGAGTCTTGTGTACCCAACGGCACCGGACGCTCAATGAAGCTCACGTGCCTCCACGTCGATGCCCCAAGTGCTGCCGTGTTGTCGTACGACATGCCGGTGAAGTTATAGCCGTCTTCCGGCAGCTGATTCCACTGCTTGCACGCCACCTCGCAAGCCTTGCAACCGATGCAGATGGTGGTGTCTGTAAAAAAGCCGGTAGGCATAAATTAAGTCTGATCTCCGATTCGGGACCGGGCGGCGCGGATGTGATGTGTACCTTCCGGACGATCCTGGGCCCCAGGCAAATCACGCAGATGCTCACCAGGCATGATTTCGCCGACCGGGTGAAGTTTATTGCGCCGGCGACGGCCAGCCCTGATGTTGGCCGTCAACCCCTTCGATTCCATGATGCTGGTGTTAGGATCGGCTCCGAATGCGAGCAGATCGTTAGCGGAATCACCCGTCACCAATCCACGATTGCCCCAATGGTAAGGCATGCCAATTTGGTGAATGAACCGCCCCTTCAAGCGAAGAGGCTGCATCCGCTCAGTAACCAAAACTCGAGCCTCAATCTCAGCGCGTCCAGTTGAAATCGTCGCCCAGTCCCCATTATGTAAGCCGTGATCTTTAGCGAGTTCCGGCGACACTTCGCAAAACATTTCCGGCTGAAGCTCAGACAGCCAAGAAAGCCAACGCGACATCCCGCCCGCAGTGTGATGTTCCGTCAACCGATAAGTGGTCAACACGTACGGAAACTCCGCATCATCATAAGGACGACTTAGCCGATTTTCCTGTCGTAGATATTCCAACCGTACCGGGTTGCACTGCTGGCCATAAAGCGCGTTTTTGACAACTGATTCAGGTGGCTCGTAATGCGTCGGGAGAGGCCCTTCTTGAAGCCCCCCTGGAGCAAACAGCCATGCTTTACCGTCAGCTTGCAGCGTGAATGCATCGTCTCCGCCAATCGTGTCCAACCCTTTCGCGCCAGGCGATGGGCGATACCCAGGGTCCCGATTGGCGATGAAGTCCGGCACATCCTTCCCGGTCCACTTACGTTGTGCCGCATCCCACCACACAAGTGCTTTGCGTTCCGACCATGGCTTCCCTTCTGGGTCAGCCGAAGCGCGGTTATAGAGAATGCGCCTATTGGCTGGCCATGCGAAACCCCATTGGTGACCTTCAGAATCGTCAGGTGTTGCAGGCTGCCGATTAGCCGCTTGGTTCACACCATCAGCCATAATGCCGCAGTAAATCCAACACCCAGACGCCGTACTACCGTCGTCTTTCAAATCGGTAAACATGTTCACCGGCTTGCCATCAGCAACAGTAAATCCGTTGATCTCCTTGACGATATCGTCGGCTTTCGGCTCCGCTATTCGCCCATGGACCGGATAGTCCCAAGTCATGTCTCGAATAGCACGATCTTTGCTTTCGTAAGACTCGGCGTAAAGCTCTTTCATCCTTTTGCCTAAATGGAAGACGAAGTGCAGTTCGCTACGCGCGTCTCCAGGGGGTTCCACTGCCGTGTGATGCCATTGCACTAAACGCTGCGTCTGAGTGAAGCTGCCATCCTTCTCGACATGAGTCGCTGCAGGAAAGAAAAACACTTCGGTCCCAATGTCTTCCGATCGAACTTCGCCTCGTTCATGTTCAGGTGAATGCTTCCAGAATTCCGCCGACTCGATGAGCGCAAAATCCCGAACGACCAGCCACTCCAGACTTCGGAGACCCTTCCTCTGCAAACCAGCGTTTGGCGATCCAACGGCAGGATTCTCGCCCATGATGAAGTAACCCCTCAATCCGCCGTCGGCCATTGAGCTTACGGTCGTCATGTGCGAATGATCGCCCGTCATTTTGGGAATGTAATCGAAGCAGTACCCGTTCTCTTTCGTAGCCGCCTCGCCATACCAGGCCTTCATCAGCGAAACCGCGTACTTTGGAAACTCGGTCCACCAACCAGTCTGGGCTGTATAGTTCTTCAGGTAGTCTTCAAAAGTCCCGTCCGAATCCGCTTTGGGCATCGGGAGATAGCCTGGAAGTAGGTTGTAGAGCGTCGGGATGTCTGTCGAGCCTTGGATAGTTGCATGGCCGCGCAAAGCCAAAATGCCGCCACCAGGACGGCCCATGTTGCCCAGCAGAGACTGCAGAATCGCGGCAGCTCGTATGAACTGCGCCGCAGCCGAATGATGAGTCCAACCTACCGCGTAACAAAAAGCTGTCGTCCGCTCGCGGCCAGAGTTACGACAGAGCGCATCAGCAACTTTGGCGAACTGCTCGGGCTTGATGCCGCAAACTTCTTCCACCATCTCGGGTGTGTACCGGGCATAGTGTCGCTTCATGATTTGCAGCACACAACGCGGGTGTTGCAGCGTGAAGTCCTTGGAATGGGACGTTGCTCCATCACTTTTCAGGTGTGCTTGCGCCTCGGCTGTGGAATGAGGATTGCGATGTGCATCCTGCTCGCTGTGTTCGACACCTTCATAACTCCAGGTTTGTGTCTCGTATTCGCCTTCGCCAGTTTTCCAGCCGCTGAACAATCCGTCTAACTCGTCGGGACCCTGATAACCCTCCGAGATAATCGAAGGCGCATTTGTATAAGCCGTAACGTACTCTTTGAAATAGAGTTCGTTGTCAATCACGTGCTTAATCAGTCCGCCCAGAAATACGATGTCTGTTGCCGCGCGTATCGGCACATGCAGATTAGCTACGGCGCTGGTCCGTGTGAAACGCGGGTCGACATGGATGAGAGTCGCGCCACGCTCCTTGGCCTTCATCACAAACCGGAAGCCCACCGGATGGCACTCCGCCATGTTTGAGCCTTGGATCAGTATGCAGTCGGCATTTTCCAAATCCTGCAACGATGTTGTGGCTCCGCCTCTTCCAAATGAGGCTCCCAGACCGGGAACCGTGGAAGAGTGTCAAATTCGCGCTTGATTCTCTATCTGGATTATGCCGAGCGAACTGTACAGTTTCTTCAGAAGGTAGTTCTCTTCGTTGTCGAGTGTGGCTCCACCCAAGTGGGCAATCCCGAGCGTCCGGTTTACTTCATGACCTTTATAATCCCGTTCTTGCCACGTTTCGTCGCGAGACTTCTTTACACGCTGAGCAACCATCTCCATGGCTTTTTCAAGGGGAATCACCTCCCATTCCGTTCCGTGCGGCTTGCGGTAAAGAACTTGTTGAATCCGATGGTCGCCAGTCACTAGTTGAAAGGATGCTGCACCTTTAGGGCAGAGGCAGCCACCCGAGATCGGGCTATTCGGATCTCCCTCTATGTCCACGATCCGCTCGTTCTTGACGTAGATCAGCTGACCACAGCCAACTGCGCAGTAAGGGCAGATGGAGCCAACTACTTTGTCCACGCCCTTGGTTCGGGGGTGAAGCTCGCTAGTCCTACGTGACTTTGCTGTTTCGCCTAACCCAAACGGGTCTCGTTTCTGTACTTGCCTAAAAACGGGCCAATCGGTGATCTTAGGGACGCCTGCCATGATGAGCTCTCAACAATAGATGTATCAAGTCTCATTCCGTGTCCTTATGACAAGCCTCGTAAGAGTAGCATGAAAGTGGATGGCTGAAACCATCAGCACAAGCCTGTCTGCCAGGCGCACCAAAAAATCCGACGAAACACGCAACCGGATCCTGCAAGCGGCTTTAGATCTCTTTCGTGAACACGGCTTTGAGGCGACTACTATGCGCGACATTGCCCGCGAAAGTGACGTCGCACTAGGCGCAACGTATTATCATTTTGAGTCCAAGGAAGCGATTGTTCTGGCTTTCTATGAAGTGGCAAAAGAGAATCTGCAGGACCCCCTGGAAACAGCTCTTCTACGGGCAAGTGGCTTAGCGGACGGAGTGCGGGCGCTCATCGAAGCGAAACTCGATTACTTCGCGCCGAATAAGAAATTCTTAGGGGCCTTGTTTCCCCACTGCGCCGATCCACGGGACCCTCTCTCTATCTTCAGCCCCGAGAACCGGCACATCCGACAAGCCGATATCCAATTCTTCACTCGCCTGTTGGCGGAATCGAACACGAAAGTACCGGCAGATCTCAAAGAGTATGTGCCGTCCCTGCTCTGGCTCTATCAACTGGCGATCCTGCTGTTCTGGATTTATGATCGGACTGAGAATCATTCCCGCACAAGCCTTGTCATTGACAAAAGCCTGAGAATCGTTACAACGCTGTTAGATCTGAGCCGACTTCCATTCACTCAGCCTGTACGACAAATGGTAATCGACTTCTTTGACGTGATCGCTTCTCATCATTGAAATACCCCGGGCGTGATCTAGAGTTACTGAACAACTGCCGCTTCACCGATCTGCATCACAGCGGCCCGGGCCGAATCGGAAGTGCCGTCCGAGACCTGAACCATGAGGATGCGGATCAGATCGTTCTTTGGATCCATCCAGCCTTCTGTCCCAAATGCGCCACCATGGCCGAAGGTTCCAAGATGATGGAGCAGCAGCGTCCCGCGTGCCTGATTGACAATTTCGAAGGTTAAGCCGTAGCCTGTCCCGCCCAACCAGCCTGAAGGGTTCACGTCCGGAGTATGCACTTCCCGCATGCTCGACAAAGCCGCTTCAGAGATAAACCGATGGCCGCCTGAAGTTCCGCCATTCAGCAACATGCGGTAGAACTTGACCAAATCAGGGGCTGTTGAATAAAGTCCAAATTCCGGGGCCGGATACTTAGCACCTGCTCGAAACTTCGTTGGATCGCCCGCTAAAATCTCGGCGCCTGAGAGCGTCAGATGCCCGTCGGGACCGTGTTTGTAAACCATGGCAATGCGATCCTTCTTGCTTTCCGGCGGGAAAAAGAACGTGTCTTTCATTCCGAGCGGGTCGAGGATGTGGGTCTGGATGTAATGAACATAGTCCTCGCCAGAAACCACCTCGATAATTCGGCCAAGAGCGGCAATTCCCATGTTGCTGTATCGCCAATGCGTCCCCGGTTCGAACTTCAGCGGTTGCTCCACAGCATAGTTATGAACCGCGTCCGCCAGCGAAGCATGTAAGTCAAAGGGCTGGCTTGCAAACGAGCCTTCCGGATTACCATTAAGTCCACTGGTGTGACACATCAACTCCCATACGGTGGGCGGATGTGTCGGAAGACGCCTCAACATGCTCCCATCTGGCGTCTGTTCCTCGATCATCTTGTTATGAAAATCGGGCAAGTAGGTCTCAATCGGTTGCCGGAGTTCAAGCTTTCCTTCTTCCACCAGTATCATGACGGCGATACCTGTAAACGGCTTCGTCATCGACATGATCTGAAAAATTGTATCGGTCTCCATGGGCTTTTTGTGCTCTAGATCCCGATAACCAACGGCTTCCAAGCTGAGTACTTTGCCGTGCCGCTCAACCAGGGCCACCCCGCCTGGGATCGTTTGTTTGTCCGAAAGTTCTCGCAACCTTGCCGCGATCATCTCGAGCCGGGCAATGTCGGTACCTTCTTTCAACGAGCCTGGTGCAGCCGACACAGAAAGGCCAAGACTAATTAGCGCGACAATGCCAGCTATCTTGTGAATGAACATGAGTGGCCAGTTTATCGCGCTGAGTTCGCCAAGAGGGCAAGTTACGATCGAAGCAGGCTTAAATACGACTCCGGCAACTTAGCGGGCCGCATCTCGCGATTGAGCCACACGTGGCGAGTCTGACCTTCAGCCAAAGTTCGCGCCGGTTCCACACACTCAATGCTGTAACGAAACTCAATCAGCCGTGAACCAAACTTTTGTACGCGAGTAACAATCTCAAGCTCCTGGTCATAACGGGCCGGGTAAAGATAGCGGCAGTTCACCTCGACGACACCGAGGAAGAGACCCTCTCTGTTCTCAAGCCGGCCGTACTCCAGCCCTAGCGATCGAACCAACTCCACTCGGCCGATCTCCATCCAGACTAAGTAATTTGCATGGTACACAACACCCATCTGGTCGGTTTCTGCGTATCTGACTCGCACGCGCGTGCGGTGTTCTGAATTCACGATTTGCGCCGTTCCTCTGGCTCGTTCAAGTATGGCCTGCTGACTCATTAGCCTCTGTTAGCATTTGGGCATGCGGGTCAGGGTGCTGTTTTTCGGGGTTTTAAAGGACTTAGTGGGCGCGGCTGAAGAACACGCCGAAGTTCCTGACCATTCAACCTTGGCCGACCTTTTCAACTCTGTGGCTCAGCGATTCGAAACCGTGCGAATCAGACGCTCGTCCATATTAATGGCGAGGAACCATGAGTTTGCAAGACCGGATGCTGTTCTAGCCGATGGTGATGAAGTTGCTTTCCTCCCGCCAGTGAGTGGAGGCTCAACCATCGACGGCCTAAATAAATCGATTTTAAAATGCGGGCTCGTTAGGGATGTGATCGACACGCCTCAGTTGACTTCGGAAATTGTTCGGCCAGAACATGGCGGAGTCGTGACTTTTGATGGAATAGTGCGCAACAACACGAAAGGTCGACCCACACAATTTCTGGAATATGAATGTTATCAACCACTGGCGCTCAGGCAGATGGAGAAGATCGGTGGCGAAATTCTGGGCGCCTTTGGCATCGGCGGACTTGGCATTGTCCATAGGCTCGGTCGGTTGGCAATCGGGGAGTCCAGTATTGTCATCGTTGCTGCCGCGCCACACCGCAAACCAGCATTCGAGGCAGCTCATTGCGCCATAGATCGCCTCAAACGAGAAGTACCAATTTGGAAGAAGGAGTTTTTTGAAGACGGTGCCGTTTGGGTTGAAGGCGAGTGGGACCAGGCGCTGCTGGAACCGCAAAGTGCATCGTGATCAGAAGCTAACCTCCTCAGCTGCGACTCGGTGGGGATTCTTCCTTGTCTTTGGTGTTGTCGTCGGCCTGGCAAGCAAGCTGGACGGCCAATTCAAACACGTTTCTCCCCCGGTTCAACAGACCGGGAAAACTTCTTCCGCCCATCCTGTAATTACTGGGGACGGGAGCGAGCCGACGTTCGCAGTTCGTGTAAACCTGGTCCGCTTGTTGGTGTCGGTAAGAGATGCTGCTGGCGCGCTGGTGCCAAACCTAAGTAAAGAAGATTTTCGTATCTTCGACGCTGGTATGCTCCAACAGATCGCGGTTTTCGAGCGCAGCACTGCCCTGCCCTTATCGGTTTCGATCCTCATCGACACCAGCGCAAGCACCAATAAGGACCTGCATTACGAGGTCGATTCAGTGCTTCGATTCCTGCATGCCTTAGTGGGCAGCGGCAATGAGGACGACCGGTTTGCGCTCTACAGCTTCAATTGGCGTACGAGCCTCGAGTCTGATTTCTCGCGCAACAAAGCAAGAGCCGAACGTGTTCTTCGGGGGCTACATGGCCAAGGCGGCACGTCCTTGTATGACGCTATTTATCTCGCCAGCGACTCACTTAGCGAGCGCGAAGGCCGACACGTCATGATTCTCGTGACAGACGGTGGAGACACCACCAGTTACAAGCGATTCGAAGATGCACTTAGCGCAGCGCAGCGAGCCGATGCGGTTCTTTACCCAATCGTAGTGGTGCCGATCGAGAATGATCCAGGTCGCAACATCGGCGGCGAACATGCGCTTGCAGAACTAGCGGCGGCAACCGGCGGCAGGCCCTTCAACCCGCAAAGCATGCAGCAACTGGATACTGCATTCAATGAAATCCTTCGTGAACTACGGACGCAATATCTGGTCGGCTACTACCCAAAAGATGTTAAACACGCCGTGAACTCATTCCATCCTGTTGCGGTAAAGCTTCGCGATCCTTCACTCCACACCGCTGCGCGAAGCGGGTACTACGAGCCCTAATCGAGGTCATGCGAGCGTGAATTCCTCTTTTGTTGGACCGGGAACGCATCCACGGTAAGCATATTTCAAGAGAGGCGGTGCAATTAAAGTTGTCAGAACAGCCATGGCTACAACCACTGCGTAGACCGGCTTTGTTATGGCTCCCATACCCAACCCAAGTTGGGCCACAACCATTCCTACCTCACCCCGCGGAATCATACCAACACCGATCCTGATCATGTCCACGCGCCCCAGCTTGTAAGCGGCCAGTCCACAACCGAGCATCTTACTCAACACAGCAATGGCAACAATCAGGATCACCAGGAAGACCGTGCTCCGATCGGCAAAGACCTGCAAATTGAGATGCAATCCGATTCCGGCAAGGAAAAACGGCAGCAGCATCTCTGTGATTCCTTGCGCCATGTCATGAACCCGTGAGTTAACTGATTCGCCTAGAGCCATCCCGGCAAGAAAGGCACCCACAATGACTGCGATTCCGACCGAAGCGGCCAACACAGAGAGTCCAAACAGTACGAGTAGCGCCAAATTGAACTGGACTTCTCCTGAGCGTAACTGGCGTTCCACGCGCGGTATTACGTGCCGCATGGTACGGGTTCCAAACTTGGCGACCAGCAGGGTGAAAGCGATCGCAAGCACGGAGGTCGTGATTAGCCCGCCAACGTTGACCCGCCCTTCTGCCATACTGCTGACCAGAGCCAAAACTAACAACCCAAGCACGTCGTCAATGACGGCGGCAGCCAGTATCACCTGACTCGCACGTTGGTCGAGCAGACCTCGCGACGCTAAAACCTGGGCGGTTATGCCAACACTAGTGGCGACAAGCGCTGCCGCCACAAAGAACGATTCTGTCCGCGATGCACCCACAGCGTTCATCGCAAACGAGCCCAGCACAAACGGCAGAATCACACCGGCTACAGCGACCAACAGGGCCGTGGGACCGACCTTCAGCAGGGTCGATGATTTCACTTCCAGACCCACTCGGAAGAGCAAGAACATCACGCCGACCTCTGAAAGCGCGCCAAGCACCTGATCGGGCTGCACGAGATTAAGAACACTGGGGCCTAAAATCACTCCGGCAATAATTTCGCCCACCATCCCAGGTTGGCCGAAGCGCTCACAAAGTTCACCAGCGAATTTAGCTACGCCAAAAACGAGGAGGAGAGCCAGAGGTAGGTGTGCGCCCTGAGAATCGGTTGCGATTGCGAAGGCCAGCAACGAGTGAAGTGTCAGCGAGGCTCTCCCGTACGGAATATCACGCCCGTGACACTAATTTGTTCAGGGTGCATCTCCAGACAAGACCTCTTTGGCTTTACACTGGTTTCCATCCGCACATCGAATATGAAAATTGTCATCTTCGGTCTTTCGATCAGTTCCGCTTGGGGAAATGGGCACGCAACCCTGCTTCGGGGCTTGTTTCGTTCATTATCCTCGCTGGGTCACACTGTGCATTTTTTCGAACGCGACACGGCCTATTATGCGGCCCATCGCGACGCGACATCGTTTCCCTATGCCAAACTGCAGCTCTACAGCGATTGGCCCACAGTCGTGGCGGAAGCAAAACAGGCTTTAGCTACAGCTGACGTGGCAATGGTCACGTCGTACTGCCCGGACGGTGCTGCAGCTTGTGACCTCGTACTCGAGTCGGCTGTCCCCCGCAAAACGTTCTACGATCTGGATACTCCGGTGACGATCTCGCGATTAGAGAATGGCGAGACTGTCAATTATCTGCCTCCTACCGGCTTCGCTGACTTTGACCAGGTGTTCAGCTATACGGGCGGTTTAGCTTTGGACCATCTGCGCTCAAAACTGGGAGCCAGGAACGTGGCCAGTCTATACGGCTGGGTAGATCCCGCGGTTCACTTCCGCGTTGGCCCTTCACCCCGCTTTCAAGGCGACTTCTCCTACATCGGAACCTATGCGGCCGACCGACAATCAGCTGTGAACGAGCTCTTTCTCGGTCCTGCTGGTCAACTAGCTGCACGCACCTTCGTGATTGCCGGGGCGATGTATCCGTCTACGACAGCTTGGCCCGTCAATATACATCATTTCGAGCATGTAACGCCGCCGGAACACAGCGCCTTCTACTCATCGTCCCCGCTTACCTTAAACGTTACTCGCGCAACGATGGCTGGAATGGGCTACTGCCCGTCGGGGCGACTGTTTGAAGCGGCAGCTTGTGGGACAGCCGTTTTGAGTGATTGGTGGACGGGTCTTGATGATTTCTTTGAACCGGGCCAAGAGATTCTGATTGCCTCGACTAAGACTGAGGCAATTGCCGCGATTCGGCGAGACGCATCAGAAATTGCCGCTATTGGCCGACGTGCTCAGGAACGAGCTCTTGATTGTCACACGGCTGATGTACGAGCTCGGCGCTTGCTGGACCTGATTGAGGATCCTCGCAATGAGGTTTGTGCGTCAGTACCGAAAGTCGCCCTTTCTAGAGGGGCATAGCTGGATGTGGGGAATCATTCCTGCCGCAGGAGTCGGCAGCCGTATACAGCCACTAGCGTTTTCGAAAGAGCTGTTGCCCGTGGGGAGCTACATGACTCCCGCCGGTGAGCGGCCTCGAGCAGTTACCGAGCACCTGATCGATCGGATGATTCAGGCTGGTGTCGACAAGATTTGCATGGTCATTTCACCCGGCAAGTCGGACATCATGGACTACTTTGGCGGCCGCGTACAGACCGCGACCATCTTCTACGCAGTACAGGAGAAGCCGAGAGGTTTGTGCGACGCGGTGTTCCAGGCACTCCCTTTGATTGCTCCTGATGAGCACGTCTGCATCGGCTTACCGGATACAGTCTGGTTTCCGGAGGACGGCCTGGCTAGGATTCCGGACGATTTGCTTGGTCTTCTGCTGTTCCCTGTCAAACACCCGGAACGGTTCGATGCCGTGATCACAGATGAATTAGGTTCCGTGATTGAAGTTCAAGTGAAACATAGTCTTCCGGGAACCGAGTGGATTTGGGGTGCCTTTAAGATGCCCGGCCAGGTGCTTTCGGATCTTCATCAACTTTGGCTTACCCGCGGTGACGAGTATCTTGGCACTCTCTTAAATGAATACCTGGGGCGAGGCGGTCAGGCGTATGGGTTCAAGATAGGGGAATCATACGTAGATACCGGAACACTGAACGGGTATCGTGAAGCGCTCAGATTGCTGGATGATTACGCCGTGCCCGCAATGCATGACAGTTGAAGTTATACAGGACGTCGCTCAACTCCGAGAGCTAACGCCGGTTTGGAAGGAACTTGCGCAAACTGTTCCTCATGCGACACCGTTCCAACTTCCTGAATGGCAACTTACGTGGTGGTCACACTTCGGAAGCGGCCAGTTGCACGTGATGGCTTTCTCTGTTGGCTCGCACTTGGTTGGTCTTATGCCCGGCTTTTTGCACGACTGGGAAGGTCGCTGTCAATGGACGCTGTTAGGTACGGGGATTTCAGACTACACGGATCCGCTGATCAAAACTGAAGGCCGTTCTGAGGCCCTGCATCTTTTGCAGAATCATTTGATCGCTAATTCAAATTGGACTCGCTGCGTTTGGCAAGATCTTACTGCAGATTCGCCTCTGATCCCTTTGAGTCCATCTCCTGCGTTTGACGTTTCAATTAGTGAGGACATGCCGTGCAGCGCGACCTGCTTCACGGGTTCCTTCGATCAATTTTGGAACAGCCGGTCGAAGGATCTACGCCGAAACATGAGACGTTACACGGAACGAGCTGAACGTGAGGGAAATCTTGAACTAACAGTGCTAGAGCATGCCGATCCAAGGGCGCTAGAAACGCTGATCCGATTGCACGGTGAGCGATGGCAAGAGCGCGGCGATCCAGGAATGATCGCGGCGAATGGTTCCGCTGCCTTCCTGTGCGATGTTGCAGCAGCCTTCGCTGATCTAAATATGCTGCGTATCTTTGAACTTACATATAAGGGCAAGACAGCCGCAATAGTGATGACCTTCCTCTACGGCGACACAATCTTCTCTTATACAAGCGCTTTCGATCCCACCTATGATGCACTCGGCTTAGGGCGCAACTTACTTCATGGCGCATTTCAGTATTGCTTTCAGAACGGGATCCAGACTTGGAATTTCCTCCGAGGGGAAGAGCCTTACAAGGCGTCCTGGGGTGCGAAAGCAATACCCAAAAGACGCCTCGTCATCGAACGTCGTTAGCTACTCAAGACTGAACCATATAGCTCGATGTACTCGGCGCCCATACGTCGGTAATCAAACCGCCTCTCGGCAACTGTTCGGCAGTAGTGCGGCGAGATGGAATCGAGGTCTCGTAGCGCCTTGATCATCCCCTCCTCATCGTCAACGATGAACCCCGTCTCGCCATGCTGGACGATCTCGGGCAGAGCTCCGGAACGCATGGCGATTACTGGAGTGGCTGAACTGAACGCCTCCATCGCGACCAACGAACTGGTCTCAGGCGCCGAGCTCGGGTTGATGAGCGCCTTAGCTTTAGTCAAAAGACTTGTCTTCTCTTTCAACCCGACCGGCCCTACATACCGACGCTTGTCATCGAGTAGCGGGGTGACCCGTTCGTTGAAATACTTTTGGTGCTCAGGAAAGGGCTGAACTGGGCCAGCAACGATCATCTCGAGGTCGCAGCGATGAGCCACTCGAAGCGCCATCTCCAGGCCCTTCTCCGGGCAGATACGAGACAGGACGAAAAGAAAGTTGGACTTCTGTTCCTGCGGGTGGTACCGCTCGATATCGATACCGTTACCCACGATGGGCAGCTCACGGTTTCCGGGAACCGTAGCGAACTGTGATTGAGAGACACAGACCATCTTGACGGGCAGGTCGAAGATGTCGGCCTGATACCACGAGACAGGCAGGTGAAGTGTTGCCAACATCGGGATCGGCACCTCGGGCATATAGCTATCGAAATCTAATCCGTGAAAATGGACAACGTCCACCTGTTCGCGCGCTAGAACCTCGGCGATAGCATGGCGATGAGCAGACTGAGCACAACGTCGGGCGTCCTCAGTAATCTCGTCAAGGTGAACAGGTGTGACAATCAGTTCATCGGCAACTTCGGATCCCTGAGCAGCGATCACAATAGAACGATGCCCGGCTGAGACAATAACGCGGTCAAGCAATGAAAGAATCTGTTCTGCACCGCCCCCTGCGTTTGGTCCTACCGGAAACAACGGATAGGCGACAGTAAGTACAGTCATCTAGAGCTGTCGGCGATAGCTCTTTGAGCATGATCGAGCCACTCCAGGCCCGTCAGCTTCCATCCCCAACGTTCGTACAGAATTAGTCCGCTGTTCGGCAAAGACCTGTAGTTGTAATGTGGAACAGCCCGTAACGGTTCGTGCTCAAGAGGAAACATAGACAACACGGATGATTGACTCGCGTAGCAGTCCAAGATAGCTCTTTTCCGATCTCTTTGTTCAGCGTTAAGAGACTGAGTATCAGACTGACCGATGAACCGTTCTGTTTCAACACCAGTCAACGTCGCGTGATATGAGGCGAATTCCAGCACTTCTGGAACGCGTTGGAGTTTTTGAACCGCAAGGTGCAGCGCCAGCGAGGCACTGTCATGGTCAGGATGACCACCTTCGTAGGGATGTGTAAAGACAAAAGCTGGACTAACTCGATTAATTATTTCGGTAAGTCTGGTTGCTATTTCCGTAATATGCAAGACTGCTTGTTGGTCTGGGTATTCGAACCTATAAATCTCGGAATTTTGCAGGCCCACTCTGGCAAGTGCGGCTTTCATTTCACGCTGGCGCATAGCGGAATACTCACGCCATCCAGCACAGCCGGCGTTGTGAACGTCGAGGCCTGTCCTAGGCGCTCCGTCAGTTATGAGCGCAATGGCAAGCTTGCTGAAGCTATGCAGCCTTGAGCCGAGTCCGACCGCTTCATCATCCGGATGAGCTGTCACCAACAAAGTGGGAGCATCTAACCACGGCTCAATCGCCATGCCGTATCAGTTGCTAAGTTCGGGCTTCCTGGGAGATGATGGAAGACGTTTCGAACCCAACCGGGAACCAGCGGCTTCCAAAGCTACCCGAATGCTTGCGGGTAAGAACGAGATGGCTGAGACCAAAGCCTGGTATCGCCATCCCGGAATCACGAAGAGTTTACGACGCTCGAGTCCAGAGAGTGATGCCTCAACGACCTCCTCAGCCGTTAACCACCATCCGGGAGAAGCGATCTTGTTGCGGTCAACCGGAGCATTCGGATCCAGCTTTTCGTGAAATTCCGAGTGAGTGTAACCCGGGCACAGTGCCTGCACGACCACGTTTGACTTAGCTTTACGCAGTTCAAGATACAGCCCTTCTGTAAACGAAGCCATCCACGTTTTTGTAGCCGAGTAACTAACTCCTCCCGCCTGCCTTACATAGGAAGCCACGGACGCAACATTGATTATGCCCCCATCGTCGCGACTAACCATACTAGTTAGGGCTGCATGAGTCAGGCGAACGGTTGCCATTACGTGCAATCGGTGCATCTGTTCCCAGGTTTCGAGGGGCGTCTCCCAAAAGAAGCCGCGGGCACCGAAACCAGCGTTGTTCACAAGAAGCGCGAGTCGATCATGATCTCGTAGCTTTGCAGCAACCTCGGCTGAACCCCGATCGGTTGCGAGGTCTGCCTCTTGAATCTCAACCTCACACTTATGAGCAGCCTTAAGCTGAAGGGCAAGCAATTCCAATCGATCCCGACGTCGAGCAATTAATAAAAGATCATGACCGCCAGCAAGTCGTCGCGCAAACACCTCGCCGATGCCGCTGGATGCACCGGTAATGGCGACTACAGTTCTAGACACAGTCCGATTCTACATTCGAGCAGCTCGGATCAGCATGTGAGACACAATACGGACCAGCCCCGATCCGCTTGCGTTTGTTTTTAACCCGCCGTAACAGACGAGGGGTGACGTGCGTGTCCGGGGAGTACGTCTTCGATGTCGGTACGCTCAGCCGAACGGTGTATTGAGTAGAATACGGCGACTAGGATCACCATCAACATCCCAAGACCAACCATGACCAGAGCGAATTGCTCAACTGAGCGAATCGGAGCGGTGGCCAAGTGCTCGTCCTGGCTAATGAGAACAACCCAGCCCAGATTGTCGTATCGCTGCTTAAGTCCAGTTTCAGCAAATCCGATGATTCTTCGGCCGGCGCGCAGGTCAGCAACAACATAGCCGGTTTGTCTACCCTGCAGAGATCCTAATGAATCTCGGATGGCGCCGAACTCGTCGGAACGTAAACGTGCAAAGACGTCAACGTTCGGACCGCTTAGGATTGACCCATCGTCGCTCACCAACAAGGCTCGCGAGCCATTGCCGATTTGATTTTGCTGAAAACTGCGTAGCAGATCAGACACGTTCATTGCGGCAATCATGACGCCAATGAGCCGGCTGGATCCTGAGTCGAATATCGGCGAGGCAAACTCGACGTAGTACACCTTTCGCATGTCATCAAATAGAATGTTGCCGATGCTGGCCGCGCCCTGACCCTGCGCGTAAGCTGCCTGCCAGGCAGTGTCTTCAGCATAGGAAGCCTTAGCAGGCTTTTGTGTAGCCGCCACAACAATACCGCGCTCGTCCGTCGCAAAGACGCGCAGCAATCGCGAATCGAGCTCTCGCTGTCTGCGAAGTGAGTCAGCGCCCGGCGAGTACATCACATTCTTTACTGCAGCCTCGCCCTGAGCTGTGTTCCAGGTTTGCTTCAGCTTGTCGATATCCACAGGATGCGCATTGCCGGATGCGTTTCTAACTGCGGCGACGATTGAGGGATCAGCAGCCATCGAATTAACGACCGTGACGCGGTCCCGAATAAAGTCCGACACTTGTGCGGCATACAAAGATGCCGTGGTACGGAAGTTGGCTCCGATGCTTTGTTCAAGAGCCTTATCGCTCCGCTCAGTGATGTAGAGTCCAATTACGCTGAGCGGGACTATCACAAGAATCAAGCCGAGAAGCAGTCTCTGCATCGAGATGCGAACTTCAAACTTGTCGATTGACATACACACACCTTTCTATTCCTCGTACACAGACGGCGTGCCATGACCTAGGCAGTGGGGCTGGTGAAAAAGAGTCGACCAGGATCATGGCCGCTGCCCGGTAACATCATACTCCTAACAAACTAGACGATTCAAAATATGTTTGCAGAAGGTAACTTGTTTTTTACTATTCGGAGATCGATACGACTTGTTGATGTTTACTGCGTGACAGGACCCACTGGTTCGGCCGGCAATGTGAATCGGAAAGTAGCGCCGGCACCGTCGTTGGACTCAACCCAGATACGGCCACCATAGCGCTCGACCACCCGTTTGCAAATGGCCAGCCCCATGCCCGTGCCAGGGTAGGCCTGCCCGTGAAGGCGCTTGAAGATACCGAAGATCTGCTCGGTATATTCAGGGGAGATGCCAAGGCCATTGTCACGTACGGCAAAAACCCACCACTGGTCTTGTCGGTCGGCCCAGATATGGATGAGAGGCTTTTCTACGCCGCGATATTTCAAAGCATTGCCGAGCAGATTCTGCAAGAGTTGGTGGAGATGGACTCTGGGAATATTGACGACCGGCAGAAAGCCAGACGAGATAGAAGCGTGAGCCTCTTTAATGGCTGCATGCAAGGCCGACTGGACTTGGCTGAGTACAAGGTTTGCATCGACCTGTTCTGACCGCGGCTCGAAGTCGCTAACGATCTCCATGTAGGCTGACATATCAGTGATTAGATCTTTCATCTGACGAGCCCCCTGTAAGACGAAATTCAGGTAGTCGCTTATTTCCCCTTGAGCTTTCGCCCCTAGGCGTTGCTGGATCAATTCGGAATAAACGGCTACAGTACGGAGTGGCTCCTGGAGGTCGTGACTGGCTGAATACGCGAACTGTCGCAGGTCCGCATTCGTGCTCGCCAATGCTGTCGCGTGACGTTCCACGTTGGTTCGTTCACGACGCACCGTTTCGAAAAGGCGCGCGTTGTCAAAGGCAACACCCGCTTGGCTTGCTATGCCCTGTGCAATCCGCTCGACACGTTCGTCGAAGACGGCAAGGGCTTGATGACCGAAAAGCAATGCACCAAGAACCTCTTTGGTTCGTGAACTGACAGGCACGGACATAAAGCTACGAACTGGCTTTATACCTGCTGGGAGGCTGAAGTGAAGTGAGTCCGAGCCAAAGTCTGCACGAGTGATAAGGTCGTCGATTCGAATCGTTCTCCCGCTGCTCAGGGTTTGCGAGGACAACTCGGTCATGACTTTGACAGCTGTGGCTTCGGAATTAGCAAGAGGGGGGCTGGACAGCGCACAGGTGGCGTTGGAAAAGGGGCGCTCACCCGATTGATTTAAAAGAAAGCATCCAAATTGAGCACTAGTGAGTTGCGTCGCAAGGTCTGTTATTGCTTGCACCAGCTTCTCTTGATTGAGTTCGGTGAGCATCATCGGGCCAACGCGGTTCAACAACTCCGCTGTCTCGCGAGCCTCTTTTTCGCGTTGAATTGCACCCTGCAATCTTGCTTCGCCGTTCACGCGTTCGGTGATGTCGACAACGCAACCGAGAAATTGATCCGGTATTCGCTTACCCTCCCTGAACGCAAAGAAAACTTCACCACGGGCCGAGATCCAGCGAATCTCCTGATCTGGCCAGAAGACACGGTAAATGGATTCAAAGTGACCAAGTCCCGACGGCTCTAATGCGTGTTGGATCTCACTTTCGACTGAGGAAAGATCATCAGGATGCAAAATGCTCTTCAATAGGTCATAGTTGACGATGGCTGTTTGAGCTACACCTAGCATCGTCTTGCACTGATCGGACCATGTCAAGACATCGCGTCTGAGATCCCAGTCGAATGTGCCGATTCCCGCAGCTTCAACGGCCAATTTGAGACGTTCCTCAGCTAGTCTACGAGCCTCTTCAGCCAGCTTCTGACCGGTAACGTCATAGACAGCCACGAACCTTGCCGAACGCTGGCCGAAGGTGATTGGCTTCGAGGTGATCATGACGTGAATGAGCCGGCCAGACTGAATCTTGTGACGCCAAGGCCCACTATGACGACGGGGTTCGTCAACGTTGGAACCTAGACCTGTCATGAGGTCGGGTAGATCCTCCTCCGGCCGGATATCCCGAATTGTCATGGATAGGAACTCCTGACGCGAGTAACCGTAGTCTCGAATTGCCGAGTCATTCACGGCTAAGAATGCCAGCGTCTGAGAATCGTAAATCCACATCGGCTGTGGGTTGTTCTCAAAAAGATAACGGTAGAGGCGCTCACTTGCAGCAACATGCTCTTGGGCAGTTTCGATCTCCGATCTTGACCTCTTGAGATTTTCAATCAGGATCTCGCGCTGCGCCGTTGACAAATAAATCGATGTTGTCGCCAGGAGAAGAAAAAGGAGGACAGTTGCGGCGCCGACGGTAGACAGCCAGCCCGCCCGCGTTCTTGCAACCAGCAGGAGCTGAGTACTCTGGGCTAGGCCTTTGGCTTCCCTGTCCGAGATAGGTCGCAACAGAGAGTCGATCTCCTGAAGCCGTTGGTCGAGGGCCCCACTGAGGAAGACTTGGCTAGCTTCAGCCGATCGACCCTGTTTCCTTAATTCGATCGGACGAGAGAACTCCGCCATGGTTGTGGGCAGAATGGCCGCCACCCTGGGCAACGCAGGATCATCGGGCAGCTGTTTTCGGAGTCCGACAACGATGCCAGGGACGCGGTTCATTGCTTCGGTGTACGAAGCCAAATAATTCGGATCACCAGTGAGCAGGAAACCTCGCTGGCCTCCCTTCATGTTCGCAAGTGCCAGTCGGACGGATTCGACTCCAGTCAGTACTGCCCGGTGATGAACGTTCTCTTCTCGCGCAGCTAACCACCTGGTCCACTCCCCGTAAGAAAAGAGCGCAATCGCGGCAACGAGGGCTAGCGGCACAGCCAGCCACACCATCTCCCTACTTTTCGCGAATGAGGCTAGTGTGGACACGGATGTCTCTATGAGTAGATGAGTGGTGAATTGGACCTGAAACTTGCCTTGATAGTACAAGTAAATTCCAGGCAACTTGTCTTGAGAAAGTTGATACTGTTCAGGTTCATCTCAAGCTGGTAAGGGAGATTATGGAACGAACTCGACACGTAAGCCTCTGATTTTGAGTAGGTTAGTAGGAGCTTCTCGAATTGGGGTTGTTTTGTCAAGTCGATCAGATCTTAGGCATTTGCGGATGTTGACCCGTTGTGATCGCCCCACGGCAGGCTACGCCTAATCGAGTTTTTGAACGTTCGGCCGTCGTAGGTTGTCCGGGTGTCGTCGAAAGTAAGACGGCTACTTCAGGCCGCCTTCGCGGCTTGTTGGTGGTCGGTTACATGGCGATTGTAGATCTTGGAGGCTCGGACACCGTCGAGGAACTCTTCGATTTCGACAGTTGAAAATTCGAACCCATGGTCGGCGGCGTTGAAGGGTTTGCGATCCTGTTTGGCTTTGAGGTAGATCTTGGCAGCCATCTCGAGATTGAGGCGTTCCTGTTCAATGCGCTCCTTCTTAAGCTGGCGCAGTTCGGCCTGATCTTTCTCGCGCTGGCGGCACAAGCGGCCATGTTGCAGATGAAGGTTGCGGATTTGCTTTTCGAAGACAACGAGGGTATGAGCTTCGATCAGGAGCTTGCGCATGCCGGGAGCTTCGCCGGGAAACATGTCGGCGAACTGGAGATAGCCGAGCGCGAAGATCCCGTACTCGAGTCCAGGGATGCGGTCGATGCGCCAGTCGACGTCGGCGAGAGATTGGACGAGTGCGTCTTCGCGTTCGCTGCCGGGCTTCCATTCTTTGAAGTATTGGGCGACATGATGGCGGTAGGCTTCGGCGTCGTCGCTCGGGAGCAGGACGGTGCGGCCGGTGAGACCGGTCTTGACGGCGTTGAGGCAGGGTGCCTGCGGCATAGCCAATGAAGAAGGTGCCTGAGGCATGTCTGTGGAGTGAAGGGCCTCGGGCTTGGCGAACGAAGGGGACCGTGTGACAGTTAACGGCAGCTCGACCAGAGCTTCGGGCAGTTCGGCGACGGGCGCGGCGGCCGTCGGATTGAGTTTGGCTTTACGGGCGTCTTTGACGCGTTTCCGTTCTTCGGCGCGGCGTTCAGAGCGAGTAGACATGAGGAGAACCTCCGGATGGTATAGAAATCCGGTTTGACGCTAGCATGGCGAGGGGCGAAAACGAACTTATAGGAGGCACCAATGCGAGTTAAGTCATGTAGAATGTAAGCGAACAAAAAGTTTGAAAATTTGCCATCGCCTTCAGTCGTATCTGCCGCACGGAGTGATTGGAGAGGCCAGTCGCAGGTAGGGTCAAGCCTTGTTGCCTTGGTTCTCCTCATAGCGCGTCCAATCTTGGCGCACGACATTATCACCACAAATCTAACGTACGCTCGCGACATTTCCCGAATCTTGTCTCAACGTTGTCTCTCTTGCCATGGTGAGCAATCTACGATACCGCTGGTGAACTACGAACAAGTTCGCCCTTGGGCTGTGTCGATTAAAGAGCAAGTGCTTGCACGAACGATGCCGCCCTGGGGGGCGGTGAAAGGCTTTGGCGATCTTACGGGCGATGAAGGGTTGAGTCAGGAAGAGATAACCTTGATAGCTGCGTGGGTTCTTGGGGGCGCACCACAAGGCAATTCCGCGCTCCTCTCGAAGAGAGTGGCTGCAAATCGCGCGCCCGGAACGCTGCAGACTCGCGATCTTCTGACCGTTGACACCCAAGCACGTCTTCGACATTCTATTTTGGTGGCGGGCATTCGTCCTATGGCCGATCACACGATCGAATCGGCAAAGATCACTGCGCGCTTTCCCAGCGGTCAGGTCGTCCCCTTGCTTTGGCTTTATCGGTTCGACCCTCGATTCGATGAAAGACAGGGCCGTACCTTCACGTTCCGTGAGGCTCTTGCACTGCCATCAGGCACAGTCGTGGAATCATCCGCACCGCTTCATTTCGCACTGCTAGAGGCGCACCTTACAAAGCCCGAACCGGTACAGTGAACACCACGGTATTCACCACGCCTTTGCGCTGGAACTGCGTCCAGATACGGTACGTCTGCGGCCGTGGAAAGAAGACGTTAAATTGAACCGTCCCTCCCTGCTTAGGAAATGCGGGGTGAAGATGAAGCAAATCAATCAGGTCTGAACTTGCACTCAGCATGTGAGCCCACGCACCAAGATACGGTTCAATGCCATCTGTCGGTTCCAGTGAGAAGAACAGCTTTGTCTCAAGTCCGGCAATTGGTTGCTCAGGATCTAAGCGCAACGAGACTGATATGTTTTTCCCCGGCTTCGGACTTAGCGAAACAGGCGGCTGAACTGGCCGGCTAACTCCAGAAACGAAAAGCGTAGCAAGCGCCAACTGAGGAGTGGACCCGGCAGGGTAGAAATCGGCGAGCAGCCGGTACATGCCCGGGTACGGCAGGACTGCCTGATACCGAAACGACCCATCATCCTGCGCCTCAGGATGCACATGGGCAAAAAACTCTAAATTCTCACTTACGATGAAAAGGTGGATCAGCTTTTCGTGAACGACTTCAAAGCTGCGCACCCTGGCCTGCGTCAACGGATTCGTCACCCGCAGAATCAGAGTAGTTTGATCTCCAGGCCGCAAAACTGCGGGCACGTGTGTAACTTCGAGTGGGTATTCGACTCGTTCGGGAATGTTGACAACCAGCTTCATTCCACATCGAGGACAAACACCCGGTGCCACCGCCCGATAATCCGGGTCCATCGGACAGACCCAATCCTTGTCAGTCTGGGCCTGCACGCTGAAAGCGCCAAGGCCTCCGGCAACGATTGACTCAAGCCACAATCTTCGGGTGAAGACAACCATGCGATCCAGCGGTGATGTTTATTGAGTGCCCCCGCTCGCTGGCGGGATTGCACTTTCGGTTTTAGACGCCGCAGTTGTAATATCCGCATACGCGAGCCAAAAGCCCATCATTTCTTCGTTGCTCGGTTCGCCCCACCGAATGGCCTTCGTTGGATCCGGGTTCAAAAGATTATTTGCAGAGTTGTCGAAGTAAGCCGTGGTTATAAGCTTCGTGCCTTTTGGCAATACGAACTGGTTCTTAAGAAAGTAAGTCTCCTGCCAGCGGAAGTCATAATGCGGAACCTGAAAGATCAGCTCACGGCGACCATCGGGATAAATCGCTTCTGTGCTCATGCTTTTTCCTCGAAAATGCATATGCGCGGTGTAAGCAACCGCCGTAACAGATTTAGGTAATGTAAAGCAGGACGTTACTTTGTGATCGCCATCGCCCGGCGGAATTAGGAAAAAGTTGTTCCAGATCTCATATTGCGCCACTTCGTGCCTAACCGGTTCTTTCGCAAATACCAGGCCGATGCTGGTGTGATCCTTGACATCTTGGTTGAGCCGGTTGCTGTAATGAACCTGGAATTGCAGGTACGATCCGGCAGCGATCTTCAGCGCATATCCTGGCGGGCGCGTTTCAGCTAAATGTCCCGGTAGATAAATGGACGGAACATGGTTGATGTCGCCATTGCTGTAATCCTTAAGAGCTGGGTTATTACTTGCGGCGCAGCCATCGTCGGAAACCGGCGCATCCGGCTTCGTGTGGTTAACCTTCCCCGTTCGATATTGAAACTGGTTTAAGCCGGAATCGTGCTGACCAGGCTTCGGGACCTTATCGGGACTCACTACGCTGACCGTCGCATGATGGACAACTCGGCGATCGCCAGGGATCACTTCGGCTGCTTGCACCCACTTGTCTTCGGTAAAGTTTGTGGGCACGTAAATGTATTCGTAATCGTCTTGATTACTAGCTGCTACCGTGGTCTCGGGAATGGTCAATACCAGGTCGGGCTTGATGTGCCAGACTTCTTTGTATACCGGCGATTGTGGCAGATCTTTCGGATCGCCTTCTTTCGACCCGCTTTTTACCCACGCGTCAATTGTGTCGACTTGTTGCTGCGATAGACGGGCATCGTTCATATACTCGCCCACATGTGGGTCAGCATGCCACGGCGGCATCGCTCTTTGAACGACTGCTTGCCGGATCGCCGCAGCCCAGGGCCGAGCTTCCTTATAAGTCATCAGCGACATCGGTGCAATGTCGTTCGGGTGATGACAGACCGTGCAGTGTTGATAGAGGATGGGCGCGACGTCTTTGTTGAAGGTCAACGATGGATTTTCCGGATTTGCTGCGAATGCCTTGGCAGAAGCGACAACACACAGCCAGACCAAACACCATTTGCCCTGATTTAATCTGACGTACCTCGATCGATGGTTCAAAGCTTTATGCCCCCAATATCTACATACATAAGAATCGCATCCATCTTGAATCGAGGTGATTAGAAAGAAAAGGCGTCCCTATTCGGACGCCTCTAGTGTGCCGGACTGTGAGAATTGCGACTAGCGGGTGACTTCGACGCCCATACTACGGCAGGCGCCTTTGACCTGTTCCATAGCGGCTTCGACGGTAAAGCAATTAAGATCCGGCATTTTGATTTTGGCAATCTCTTCGACCTGCTTTTCAGTGATCTTGCCGACCTTGTTCTTGTTGGGCTCAGCTGACCCTTTTGCTAAGTTAACGGCTCGCTTAACGAGAATGGCGACAGGTGGGGTTTTCGTGATGAAGGTGAAAGACCGGTCGGAGTAGATGGTGATTACAACGGGGATGATCAGGCCTTCCTGGTCCTTCGCCGAGGTCTTGGCGTTGAATGCCTTGCAGAACTCCATGATGTTGACGCCCTGCGGACCGAGTGCCGTGCCGACGGGGGGAGCCGGAGTGGCCTTACCCGCGGGGATTTGAAGCTTAACT
Source organism: Bryobacteraceae bacterium (assembly GCA_965214005.1). Taxonomy (GTDB): domain Bacteria; phylum Acidobacteriota; class Terriglobia; order Bryobacterales; family Bryobacteraceae; genus Bog-105. The sequence continues at coordinate 2,560,506 of CBDCAQ010000014.1, read as the reverse complement.
TGACCAGTGACTTTCTTTGCCATTTCCTAAATTCCTAATTTCACAATTCTGACCTAACCGGGCACAGCCGGTGGCCAGGTTAAATTTTTTCTACCTGCAGGAAGTCGAGTTCGACCGGAGTGGATCGACCAAAGATGGTGACCATGACGCGCAAGGTACTTCGCTCACTGTTGACTTCTTCCACTTTGCCGGAGAAGTTCGTGAACGGCCCATCGATGATCTTAACGGTTTCGCTCTTCTCAAAATTGAGCTTGGGACGAGGACGCTCGGCGCTAGAAGCCTGGCGATAGAGAATGGAATTCACCTCGTCAGCAGTCAGTGGAACCGGCTTGGTACCGCCGCCAACAAAGCCGGTGACACGCGGGGTCGATTTCACGGCATGCCAGAGCTCGTCATCCATCTCCATTTCCACGAGGACATAGCCTGGGTAAAGGAGGCGCTTGCTGGTGACCTTTTTGCCGTTGCGAAGCTCGATCACTTCTTCGGTTGGAATTAAAATTTGGCCGAGGCGTTCCGCAAAGCCGAAAGCTTGAGCGCGTGTCTTTAAAGATTCCGCGACTTTGTTCTCGAAACCGGAGTACGCATGCACGATGTACCAATTTTTGGCAGGCGCGAGGACATGCTCCGCTGGAATTCCCTCCAGTGCGTCTCCAGATGAAACAGGTTCTTCGACTTCGTGTACGAACTCATGAACTCCATCGATGTGCTCAACGTGGTCGCCTTCCGCTGGGTGGTCCTCTTCATGATGAAGTTCGTGGACAGAAACGCCCTCGTCCTCGTCTAGCGGGTCCTGGTCGTATTCGGCATCGGACGTGCGAACGTCATCGTCCTGTTGCGGCAGGGTTTCTACCGTATGCTGTTGTTCGTTTTCAAAATTATCGTCTACCATTTCACCCGCGCCCGCTATCGGCAAGCCTCAATCTAAGTCGGACTATGCTCCGAAGTAGTGCATGAGCTTTTCTATTAAAGTTCTAACAATTGCATCAACCACGAAGAAGTAGCCCGCGAAAATGAATACAGCTGCAATGACGACGCCCGTGGTTGCCCTGACCTGGGGCCAACTGGGCCAAGTCACTCGGCGCATCTCTGCCTGAATTTCTTCTACGTAGCTTCTGGCCTGCTGCGGCCAACCGACATTAGTGGTGGTAGTTGATTCCATACCAGATGTTTCAAGGCTGTTAAAAGGATACGAGGAGTGGCAGGGGCAGAGGGTTTCGAACCCCCAAAGGCGGTTTTGGAGACCGCTGGTTTACCGTTAGCCTATGCCCCTTCGGACCTGACTCTCATAAGACTAGCAGATGGCACAGTCGCACGTGGCTGCCCTTCTGCACCCGGTTCTGCCCTGCTTAATCCTATTTGGTTTCCCTGTGCGGTTGGTGCTTGCGGCAAAACGGACAGAATTTCTTAAACTCCAGCCGCTCTGTCGTGGTCCGCTTATTCTTGGTTTTGCTGTAGTTCCGGTTCTTGCATTCTTGACACTGGAACTGAATTATTTCTCGAGCCATCTTGCTTACCCTTCTTTACTGCCCGCTAATTACGAAACGATCTCGCTGACGGTACCAGCGCCCACAGTTCGGCCACCTTCGCGGATGGCGAAGCGCAAGCCCTTGTCCATGGCAACCGGCGTTATCAGCTCAATCTCGAGCGCAACGTTATCGCCCGGCATCACCATCTCCATACCTTCCGGCAGTGTCGCTACGCCCGTCACGTCTGTCGTCCGGAAGTAAAACTGTGGCCGATAGCCCTTGAAGAACGGTGTGTGCCGTCCGCCTTCGTCCTTCGATAAAACGTAGACTTCACCCTTGAACTTCTTGAAACCCTTGATGGTCCCCGGCTTGGCGATCACCTGACCGCGCTCGACATCGTTCTTTTCGATACCGCGCAACAGCAAGCCTACGTTATCCCCGGCTCGACCCTCGTCCAGCAGCTTCTTGAACATTTCGACGCCCGTGACCACCGTCTTGCGCGTGTCCGCGAACCCGACGATCTCCATTTCCTCGCCGACCTTGCAGATGCCGCGCTCAATACGACCGGTCACCACCGTCCCGCGTCCCTGGATCGAGAAGATGTCTTCAATCGGCATGATGAACGGCTTGTCAATGGCTCGTTCCGGCATCGGAATGTAGGAATCCACCTTGGCCATCAACTCGTCAATCGAGGCTTCCCACTGCGCTTCGCCGTTTAGTGCGCCGAGGGCGCTGACCTTCACAACCGGCAGATCGTCACCCGGGAACTGATAGCTGGTCAGCAATTCGCGTACTTCGAGTTCGACCAACTCCAGCAGTTCAGCATCGTCCACCATGTCGACCTTATTCAGGGCAACCACGATGTACGGTACACCAACCTGGCGGGCCAACAGAATGTGCTCGCGCGTTTGCGGCATCGGGCCGTCAGTGGCGGCTACCACGAGAATCGCCCCGTCCATCTGCGCCGCACCCGTAATCATGTTCTTGATGTAGTCGGCGTGTCCCGGGCAGTCGACGTGAGCGTAGTGACGGTTTGCCGTCTCATACTCCACGTGCGCCACGGCAATCGTGATACCACGGGCCTTCTCTTCCGGCGCGTTGTCGATCGAGTCAAAGCTGCGGAACTTTACCTTCGGATTGTGCTTGGCCAGCGTCTTGGTGATCGCCGCCGTCAACGTCGTCTTCCCGTGATCGATGTGCCCGATCGTCCCTATGTTTACGTGCGGTTTGCTGCGGTCAAACTTCTCTTTCGCCATCGTCTTGCCTCATCGACCGCGCGCCGGGCACGGCCGTCTTACCTCTAGTCTCACAAGTGTCCTCAATCGAAGCTGCGGTCGTGACTTTATAACCGTTGCCTAGCAATGACGGGACACCGAAAAAAGCTGGAGCCGTTGACCGGGATCGAACCGGTGACCTCTTCCTTACCAAGGAAGTGCTCTACCGACTGAGCTACAACGGCCCGATTACAACTACTCGACGGCAAGTCTATGCCGTTCGAGGCTGCTGGTGGACAGGGGAGGTTGGAACAGCTCTGGATTCGGTAATCTCGGAGCCACAACACATTGCGATGTTTAATCGCTGCTCACAACACGGACCGCTTGTCATCTAAATGGCCGTGAATACCCTACGTCCGTACTTCTCAAAATCGTAGCACGAGCCGGGGTTAGTTGTGCTGGAAGACGGGGGAAGCTCTATCAGACGGAATCGTCGATGCCGGCGAAGACCTCAGCGGTTGATAAGGTAACAGGTCCGGCATGCAACTCGTTTTGGGCAATCACAAACGTATTTCCGCCATGGTGTTCGAAGCACTCGCGGGTGTCGGGATTGATGATCCAGACGTGCTCAATTCCCCAGGATACGTATCTCTGGGCTTTCCTAATTAGATCGAATTGCCCTGGCGAAGAGACTTCGATAGCGAGCAACGCTGGTGGAAGCAGGTATCCGTTCAATGCCTCACGAATTGGCGGCAAAGCTACCGAAACATCCGGCATCATGTAGTTCGGATCGAACTGATCGGCTGTTTCGGGCTGGGCTAAAGACCACTCCTGGAGCACCTTCCCGCCAAGCTCTCGAAGTCGCTCACTGAGCAACAAGACAACATTTAGTTGAACTTGGGCGTGCTTTCGTCTGGGGACAGGTCGTTCTACAATTCGACCGTCAATGCGTTCGTAACGACTGTCGTCTACAAACTCCGGTTGGCTCTCGGTTACAAGCGTTCGGGTCGCCATTACAGGTCTCAGACTTGATTGTAGAGAATACAGGTGGTGGACAGGGAAGGATTCGAACCTTCGTACCTCGCAAGGAGGGACAGATTTACAGTCTGTTGGCTTTAACCACTCACCCACCTGTCCGGACTTAGATAAAAGTATACCGTTCTCTCATACAATCGCAGTTAGTCTTAAGAGATCAATCAATGACAATTCCTTGCGTTCGTGAATCCCTCGGCAACAAACGCGCTCGAATCACTCAGCCGGGAGTGCCGGTTTTGCTTACCTCCCTATTGCTGATGTCAACCGTCGCGGGTAGCGTGTCGTGCAGCAAGAGTGTGCCTCAGGTAGCGACAACAGAAGGGCCTGCAGGAACCGCGTCGCGGCCAGGGACCACCATCCTTCAGCCAGGGACGACGTTTACTGCGGATCCGAATCCGATTCTATTAACGAATGCCGCGAAGGACGGGTCAGTCAAATTGTCCTGGAGTAGCCGCGCACAGAAGACGACCGTTCATGTGGACTCTCCGGCGGGCCGGGTGATCGCAAACGGCGATGGTTCAGGGACGGTGACGACGGGCAAGGTTTCGAATGGAACCATGTTCTACCTGCAGGACGCACACGCTGGCAATCCCGAGGATCGAACTTCAACTTTAGCGACTCTAACCATGCAGGTCATCGATCAGAGCGACAGAACGAAACCGCAAGACAACAACGGACAGAAATAGGAGCAAGACATGCAAATTCGCGACGCGCTCTTACCAGAGTACGACCAGGAGTTAGCGAACACCCGCAAGCTGCTAGAGCGCTTGCCGGACGACAAATTTGGCTGGAAGCCGCACGACAAATCGATGACATTAGGTCAGCTCTCCAATCACCTGGCTGACATGACCGAGTGGCTGGTTGACACGATCAAGAAGAACGAGTTCGACGTGAGCGTTTACAAGCCTGTGCCGCCAGCGGCAACACGGAGCGAACTCTTGTCTAAATTCGATAAGAACCTCAAAGCCGGCCGGACTGCGCTATCCGAGGTCAGCGACGAAGCTATGATGGCGAACTGGTCGTTGCGTAGTGGCGAGCAGATCATGATGACGCTGCCGCGGGCTGCCGTTATTCGGACTTGGGTGTTCAGTCACCTGATCCATCACCGGGGACAGTTGTCGGTGTATCTGCGGCTGTTGGATATTCCCGTACCGTCCATCTATGGACCCAGCGCCGACGAGCAACAGTAGCCTCAGCGATAGCATCGGGGCATTGATCGTCCGTGCTTCAGTGACGCAATATGCGGCCGAGGTCATCGGGCTGATCGAAGAGTTCTACGCGGCAATCGGTGTCCAGCATCGAGACGATCCTGCGGCTCTTGCCGCCTATCTTGCTGATGCTCGTTATGGGTTCTGGGTCGCCATGATCGATAGCTCACCGGCAGGATGCATTGTGTACCGGCCATTGCCCGAAATGGGAAATGCCGGCGAACTAAAACGGATGTATGTTCGACCTGCCTATCGGGGTCGCCGGATAGCCGATCAACTTCTGAAACAAGCAGAAGCTTTTGCGCGGACCCAAGGGGTAGAGTCACTTTACCTCGATACTCATGACGGCCTGACCACAGCAATCGCCTTCTATAAAGGGCGCGGTTTTCGGCGTTGCGATCGTTACAACGACAACGCCCAGGCAACGATTTTTATGAGCAAACAGTTGTCTTGACGCGTTTCAGAAATGCAGGCTGATGCGGCTTCCGTAAGTCGTGAAACTCGAGTTAGCACCGGGAAGCTTGTTGTAGCGAGCGTCGAAGCCTAACGACAAATCGCGAGTGAGCCGAATCGCGATCCCGCCTCCGGTGTGCAAGCCGAAGTCGATATTACCGTGACCGCTGGGCAACCCTCGGGCCTCTAGCTCTGGCGATTGGGAAAGCTGGCCGGCGACCAATGGTGCTCCGAACGGGGCTTGTCCGCCGAAAGCTTGAGCAACGGCTGACAGCACGGCTGGGGGTAGCTGCGCGTCAGTCCTGATACCTAAGCTTCCTTGATTAGCTTGTGAGTGGATGGTCACGTAAGTTCCGAACCCGACAACAACATACGGCGTGATACGCCATCGATCGAGAGCGTTCGTCGAATACTTTAGGGCGAACGGGACCACTTGCAGAAGCCGCAACTTGGTCTGAGTTAAGGTCGTGACAGGAAATGGGGCGGAACCGGTGCCGGTCAATGCCTGTGTGGCGTTTGCCAGACCATTAGCAGGAAACAAAGCATTCAGTAAGCTAAGGTTCGCCACTTGCGCCACATTCGACGTCGTGTTGAATTTTGTCTTGGACTCTGAAAGCCCGATAGAGAGTTCGTACGAAACTTTGCCGTGAAGCCACTGCGGCCGGTCGATCAACGGCAGATTGATGTATGCTCCCGCGAAGCCGCCCTCATTCAGTTTGAAAGGATTGGCTGATCCGCCTAGCAGAAGACCGACTTCAGCACCGATTTTGCCCAATTCGGGCAACAGCTCAGGCGGCGGTTCGTAGCCAAGTCGCTTTTGTACGGTCTGTGTTGATGGGATCGGAGCGGGTATCGGGGTAGGTTCAACCGGTGTGGGTTCAGTTGGACTGAGTTCAGTTGTCGTGGTCGGCGCCGACGCGGGCGCAAGTAATGCGACTGCCTTCTCAAGCCTAGTGATCCGCTGTTCCAGATCAATAATGCGCTGTTCGTATTGGTGGCGTTCGGCATCAGTAACGGCCTGTGACGCAGAAACTGTCTGCCAGGAGCACAGCAGTACTGCGACTGTCGACATTAGAGGAACCGCTCGTCGGAGGAAAGCCATCCCGAAATCATACACACCGGAAGGCCGTATGGTCGCCCTGGGAACGCCTACAGCGTAGGCGAGTCGTCGCCGAGCATCGTATGGCGGATCAGCTTGATGGGCACCCCGCCCTGCTGCATGAATCGGTTATGAAAATCCTGCAGATTGAAATTTAAACCTTGCTTGGCACGGTAGTCGTCGCGAAGCTTCATGATTTCGAGCTTGCCTAGGGTGTAGACCAGGTACGTCGGATCTGAGGTGCCGCGTTTGGTTTCACGTTCAGCATAAGTGCGAGTCATGTACCCTTCTTTGATCATGAACTGAATACCTTGCTCGTAGGTGATTTTGCCCGTATGCATCTCAATACCGACGATGTAGCGGCAGTCGCGAAGCAGCGCGTCAATCAACTGGCCGAAACGAATCTTCGGATCATCGCTGTAGCCTTCATCGAGCATCATCTGTTCGGTGTAGTGCGCCCACCCTTCAATGTTTGAGCCACAACCGATCAGCTTGCGAACTTTCGATTGCACCTTTTGAAACCAGAGCAGCTGCACATAGTGTCCTGGGTAAGCCTCATGGATGGCGGTGCTGATAATGGTGCCGCGATTCATGGCGGTCATGTACTCTTCGACTTCCTTGGCTGGCCAACTTTTTTCGGGAAGAGTGACGTTGAAGTATGCCTCGGTCGCGACTTTCTCATATGGGCCTGGGGTGTCCATAGAAGCAGTCGTCAAGGCGCGCATGAACGGTGGACTCTCTTCCAAAATGGGCCGAACAGTCGAGGGGATACCAATGATCTGACGCGTGTCGATGAACTTGATCAGGCCGTTGAATGTGTCGCGGAAGGTTTGGAGCATCTGATCCGGTGCGGGATGATCTTTGGCAAGCTCGTCGGCCACTTGCTCTGGGGTCTTTGAAGGATCAATTTTCTTTGCTAACGCCAGTAGCTCTTGTTGATTGCGACGAAGATCGGCGTAGCCAATCTGCAGAAGCCTGTCGAGCGGGACGTCAACCATCTCGTCATATGAAACTTTCTTGCTGTAGTTGTCCGCGCCGATTCGGAAGTCGCCATTCGATTGAGGCAGCAAAGTGGTCTTGAGCCAGCCTTCGTAGCTCTTCAGAGAATCGATCACGGCGTTATTCGACTTCTTGAATCGTGCCAGCAGCTTAGCATCTGTGACGGTGTCAAAGGCAGCGGGTACGTCGTTTTGAAAGAAGCTTTCGATGCCGGGCAGCTGCTCAATGGCGACTTCGGTGAAGATTTTCGGCGGATTCTTCAGCAGCTTACGGGCATCTACGAATGCTTGAGGGATTTGTTGCTCGCGGCTGATGACGCTCTTCAATCGGTCCTCAGGAGAGGCAAATTTTCGACTGATCAATCCGAAGATCGAGCCGGTTACTCCGCTTGAGTAGGAATCAGCATTGTATTCCCAAGGGCGAATGTTCTCTAGTTCCAGCAGATCGCCCTTGATATGCGAGACCACCAGATCTCGCTCGTCCGTCTGAGGCAGCTTCTGGAATTCGGCCAAATACTGGTGGTCTACGCGGATCCGTTCTTCGTTGGCCTTTGCGGACGAATCCTCCAGTTGAGCATCGTACTGGTGGAAACCAGAAGCAGTGCCAAAGGTGGGATTGAGTCGAAATTGGTCGTTGAAGTAGCGATCGACTAAATCGTCGAAGTTTGCCTGCGCATGAAGCATAGCGGCGCTGAGTATCGCCAGAAGCAAGGATTTCATTCGGTTCATTATAGGAACTGCGCTCTATCATCCGCCTTATCATGGGGAAGACTGTGCCATTCCCGCCTGTCGAGCAGCAGCTCGAATACTTAAAGAAGGGCCTTGCCGAATTGATTCGCGAGGAAGATCTACGCGAACGTTTGACGGCTGCGGCCAAGGCTGACCGCCCCTTGCGCGTGAAGGCTGGTTTCGATCCGACTGCGCCTGATTTGCACCTCGGACACACGGTGCTTCTGCGGAAGATGAAGCACTTCCAAGATCTTGGGCATACAGTCATCTTTTTAATAGGCGATATGACCGGCTTAATCGGCGATCCGACCGGGCGTAACACTATGAGACCGCCTATGACGCGCGATGAAATCGCAAGCAACGCCGAAACCTACAAGGCACAGGTTTTTAAGATCCTCGATCCGGTGAAGACCGAGGTTCTTTTTAATAGTGCTTGGCTGGAGCCGTTACGATTCGAAGATCTGATTCGGCTCTGCTCGAAATACACCTTGGCCCGTTTTCTTGAGCGTGAATTCTTTGCAAAAAGGCTTGAAGAGAACACGCCGATTTCGATTCACGAGTTGCTCTATCCGCTAGCGCAAGGCTACGATTCTGTGGCTTTGCAGTGTGATGTGGAGATGGGCGGAACCGATCAAAAGCCTAACCTGCTAGTGGGACGTGAGTTGCAGCGTGATTATGGGCAACCGTCGCAGATCGTAGCAACGGTGCCGCTGCTTGAGGGGCTCGACGGCGTCGAAAAGATGTCGAAGTCGAAGGGCAACTATATCGGGATAGCTGAAGCGCCGAAGGTGATGTTCCGAAAAGTGATGCAGATCAGCGACGAACTGATGTATCGCTACTACGAGTTGCTGACGGACATGCCGATAGGTGAGATCAACGCTTTGCGATCCGCGGTAGCCGCGGGCCAAAGCAACCCGATGGAGGTCAAAATGGATCTGGGGCGGCGGATTGTCGCCGATTTCCATTCGGATCCAGAGGCCATTGCGGCGCGGGATGCTTTTGATCGAGAAGTTCGCCAAGGGCTGGAGCCCGCCGACACGGAAACAGTTGAGCTGCCTGAGGGCGCCAAGAGCGACAAAGGCATTCGAGTTGACAGACTGGTTGCGCAGATTGGGCTGGCGGACAGCGTCAGCGATGCGACTCGCAAGATCAAGGCTGGTGCAGTAGAGATCGATCACCAGAATCATCGTGACCTTATACTGACGGGCGCAGAAGGCGTGATCCTGATTCGAGTCGGCAAGAAGTGGAAACGCGTGCGCGTCTAAGAGACTGCGGAGGCTCCGAATCACTCGGCTACACTTCACTCATGCAGAGCACGAAAGCTCTGGCGGCAGCAATCCTGTTGTTAGCCGGTTCTGTAGTCTTCCTTCTCGCACAAACTAACACGGTTACCAGTTCCCAAGTCCGTGTACCGGGCCTCAAACAACCCGTAGAAGTTTTGCGTGATCACTGGGGTGTTCCACATATTTATGCGAAGAACCAGGACGATCTGTTTTTTGCACAAGGGTACTTGGCTGCCACCGATCGGCTCTTTCAACTTGACCTATGGCGCAGGATCGGTTCAGGCAAGCTGTCCGAAGTTTTTGGTCCGAACTACATCGCACGCGACCGGATTGCTCGGCTGGTTCGCTATCGGGGCAATTGGGATGACGAGTGGAGAAGTTACGCGCCTGACGCTCGGCAGATTGCTACGGCTTTCGCCAACGGGATCAACGCGTACATACGCGGGCTCGACGGGAAGCGCCCGGAAGAGTTTCGGATAGCGGGCTTTGACCCGGGTTTATGGGTACCTGAGGACGTTACTTCCCGTATGGCGGGGCTTACGATGACAGGTAATGCTGGCGAAGAGGTTCAGCGCGCGCAGCAAGTAGCCCGGCTCGGCTTACCAACGATACAGCTCTTATCGCCACCCGATCCTGCAATACCGTTGGTGGTTCCGAAGGGACTTGATCTCGCCGATGTCACGTCGGCGATCTTGCGGGATTACGGTGCAGCCGTTTCCCCGCTGCAGTTTCCCGGCCAACAGGGCAGCAACAACTGGGTGGTAGACGGCAGTATGTCCGAAACCGGTAAGCCTTTGTTGGCTAATGATCCACATCGGGCCGTCACCCTGCCTTCGTTGCGAAAGACGGTTCATCTTGTAGCGCCCGGCTGGAACGTAATTGGCGCAGGAGAGCCGGCCTTGCCCGGTATCGCTCTCGGTCATAACGAAGAGATTGCTTGGGGCTTCACCATCGTCGGGATTGATCAGCAAGACCTGTATGTGGAAAAGACGAACCCGGAGAACCCATACCAGTACCAGGTCCAAGGCACGTGGAAAGAGTTCAAGATTGATCACGAGACAATTGCAGTCAAAGGCGCGGGTGAAGATGCTGCTGGATCTGAGATGGCCGCGCCTGAACCAGTGGATCTCAAGTACACGACGCATGGTCCAGTTGTTTACCAGGACATTGATCGGCACCGAGCATATTCTCTTCGATGGGTGGGGCAGGAACCAGGGTCGGCGGGTTATCTTCCGGCGCTTTCACTGGCGCGAGCAAAAAGCTGGTCGCAGTTTCAGAAGGCAGTGGCCGGGTATAAGATACCTTCCGAGAATCTCGTGTATGCAGACCGCCAAGGAAACATTGGTTGGATCGCCGCTGGCCTGGCGCCGGTCCGTCAAGGATGGGCAGGACTATTTCCAGTTCCCGGAGATTCGGGCCAATATGAATGGAACGGCTTCTTGCCGGCAGACGATCACCCCAGTGAGTTCAACCCAGCTCGTCACTACATCGCTACGGCGAATCACAACATATTGCCACCGCAATATCCATACCAGTTGACTTACTATTGGGCATCGCCTGAACGTTACCAACGCATTGTTGAACTGTTGGGATCGAAGCCGAAATTTTCAGTCGCTGATTTTGAGCGGATGCAACAAGACACGGTCTCGTTAGTCGCACGGGATTTCACGCAGTTGCTCGATAGTTGGTGGCCACCCCAACGCAGCCCGGGCGCGATTGTGAAAGCTGAGTTCGCAGGATGGGATGCAAACTTAGCCGTTGATTCAAAGCAGGCGCTGCTGTACGAAGTGTGGGTCACAAAGCTGCGGGGCAAGCTTACAGTGAGGGTGCTTCCGGTGCGACGCACCGATCCAAGAGTCGTGCTGGAAACTTTGAAATCAAATCCGCAGCTCGACCAGTTACTAACAACTTCTTTGAAGGAAGCGATGGATGAGCTCGAAAGGCGACTTGGTCCCGATCAGTCAAAGTGGACATGGGGCCGCTTGCATCGCATTCTGTTCCACCATCCGATGGATTTTGATACGCCGCCCGACTCGGCGACCAGCTTCGGATTAAGTGGCGCAACGACGGCCGTGAAGCAGGAACACGCGCCCGATATCTTCGATATCGATCCTGTAGCTCGACCCGGCGACGGCAACACTATCAACGCGACTGGGGGGCCGAATTACACGGAAGCCTATGGCGCATCATTCCGCGAGGTGATTGACGTTAGTGATTGGGATCGTTCGATGATGACGAACACTCCTGGGGAGTCCGGTGTGCCGGGCAGCAAGCATTATAAGGATCTAGTAGGTCCCTGGGCGGCGGGCGATTATCATCCGATGCCGTTCACTCGAAAAGCTGTGGAAGCGGCCACAGAAGAGCGATTGCTGTTAGTTCCAGTTTCATAGCATGGCCGAATATCGGCACAGTATTCGAAGCCGTAGCTACTTTTTTTCTGATCTGAAAACCTTGCTTGCGAAAGCGACGCCTCTGCGGTCTGGCGATCAGCTGGCTGGCCTTGCTGCCGAGTCTGCGGAAGAGCGCGTTGCGGCGCAGATGGCGTTGGCTGACTTGCCGCTGAAGACCTTTCTCCACGAGCACGTGATTCCGTACGAGCAAGACGACGTCACTCGTCTGATTGTCAACGCGCACAGCCCGGAGGCATTTGGCAGAGTGGCCTCAATGACTGTGGGTGATTTCCGTAACTGGCTATTAAGCGACGAGGCAGATACTCGGGTGTTGGAAAGCCTAGCGCCTGGGATCATGCCAGAGATGGCCGCCGCAGTGTCGAAGCTGATGCGGCTGCAGGATCTGGTTAAGGTTGCTCGTCAGATTCGGGTAGTCACTCAATTCCGAACTACCATTGGCCTCCCCGGCACGCTGGCCACACGGCTCCAGCCAAATCATCCTTCAGACAACCCGAAGGCGATCGCGGCCAGCATTCTGGACGGACTTCTACTGTCGAGCGGTGACGCTGTAATCGGTATTAACCCAGCGTCGGACAATCCGAGGACGGTGCACGTCTTATTGCAGTTGATAGATACGATTCGGATGCGGCTCGAGATTCCAACGCAAAGCTGCGTGCTGGCGCACATCACTACGCAACTCGAAGCCCTGCGCGCTGGCGTACCGGTTGATTTAGTGTTCCAGTCCATTGGTGGGACGCAGGCCACGAACGAGTCATTCGGTATTACGCTCGGGATGTTGGCGGAGGCTCAGCAAGCGGCGGAGTCCTTGCATCGCGGAACCGTTGGCAATAATGTCATGTATTTCGAAACTGGGCAGGGCAGCTCGTTGTCGGCCAACGCGCATCAGGGTGTTGATCAGCAAACATGCGAAGCTCGAGCCTACGGAGTCGCTCGGCACTACCGCCCAATGCTGGTCAACACGGTTGTCGGCTTCATCGGTCCCGAATATCTTTTTGATGGAAAACAGATATTGCGCGCCGGCCTTGAGGACCACTTCTGCGGCAAGCTGCTAGGACTGCCCATGGGGTGCGACATCTGCTACACGAATCATGCAGAAGCCGACGATGACGACATGGACAGTTTGTCGACAATGCTGGCGGTGGCCGGAGTGAACTACATTATGGGCGTCCCGGGCGCTGACGACATTATGTTGAATTACCAAAGCACGTCGTTTCATGACGCGCTGTATCTTCGTTCGGTCTTCGGACTTCGCCCTGCCCCAGAGTTTGAGGCCTGGCTGAGCTCGGGCAGACTGAAACAAGGACAGGCGTTGAAGATGATTGGGGGCGCCTGGTGACCTCCCTTCGTGATTGGACTTCGGCGAGGGTGGACCTGGGACGGGCTGGCGACAGTCTGCCTACGGCACCCTTGCTTGATTTTCGGCTGGCTCATGCGCTTGCCAGAGACGCGGTTCACTACTCACCAGATATTGCTTCTCTGGCCAACGAACTACGGCAACAAGGCTGGACAGTTGCAAGCGTGCATAGCCAAGCTCGGAACAGGGACGAGTATCTACGGCGGCCTGACCTCGGCCGATTGCTCGATGATCGTTCGACGATGATATTAGCCGAATTGCCTTCGACACGCGTTGTGTTCATCGTGGCGGACGGACTCTCCGCACGTGCTGTCGAGATACATGCGATCCCGCTACTGGAGTCCTTACGTAATCGGCTTGGCTGGACGGCAGTTGAGCTCTGCCCGGTGATCATCGCCGAACAAGCGAGAGTTGCTGTCAGCGACTACATAGGTTACGGCCTGCAAGCAGAATTGACACTGATACTGATCGGCGAACGTCCCGGACTCAGCACTCCTGAAAGTCTGGGCGCTTATCTCACTTGGGGACCACAGCCCGGTAAGTCGGACGCCGCCCGCAACTGCGTGTCAAACATTCATAAAGAAGGACTTTCATATGACGAGGCTGCATTCCGGCTGGCATTCCTGATGAACGAAGCGCGGCGGCGTAAGCTGAGCGGGGTCGATTTGAAAGAGACGTCGGGCAGGCTGGCGTAATCTCGGCTAGAGATGGAACATTCCGGAATCGGTAAACTGCTTAAACAATCGGTTCAGCAGCGGCTCTCCAAATCAGGGCTTGCGGTCTTCAATATCGCGGAGAATTACTTCCAAGATGGCCTGTTCACAGTTCACAACGATCACTTTAGGCGGGAACCCTCATTCCGAGCAGCATATGAAAGAGGCGTTAAAGCCAGCAATGGAGTGGATCCGAAATTTGGGTGGCGGGTCCATACCGCATTGTGGGCAGCGAGTACCTGCCTTCAAACAGCGGGCGATTTCGTCGAGTGCGGCGTGAACGCTGGCTTCATCAGTTCTGCGGTTATGCAGTATCTGGACTGGGATCGAACAGGCCGGGACTTTCATTTAATCGACACCTTTGCCGGGCCAGTGATGTCGCAGTACTCGCCGGCTGAGATCGCATTGGGGCGCGTTGATCTGGCTACGGCCACACTCGCGAAAGGTGCGTACGTGACAGATCTAGAGCGGGTTCGCACAAACTTTGCTGATTGGTCAAGAACCACAGTCGTTCACGGAGCAGTACCGGACGTTTTGGAGACGATTCGGTTTGAAGACGTCGCTTTCGTGCATCTTGATATGAACTGCTCGTGGCCGGAAGCGCAAGCACTAAAGTTCTTCTTCGGTCGCATGTCAAATGGCGGAATGATTCTGTTTGACGATTACGCTTACGTTGACTATGAGGCGCAACGAACGGCTATCGAAGAGATCGCATTAGAGCTAAACATTAAAGTTTTGTCTTTACCGACCGGGCAAGGGCTAGTTATTAAATAGCCAGCCGGGCATAACTGAAAAGATAGCTCCGATTATCCGCAAATCGCCGTAGATAAGATCAAAACCTCGTGAAGCGACTTGTGGATTACGTTTCCCCACCAAGAAGCGTTTGCCCTCTAATTGCAAGCTAATCAGCGAACCCATGCTGATAGCAAAAATCGAAAAGAATCAAGCAATAAGAGCTAATGACCAGCAAGCTGGCGACTCACCTGTTCTCTCCTCGACTCCGCCCCGCAGCAAAAGGTTCACCTTGGGCGTGCGTTTCAAGAAGCTGCCGGCTTTTTTCTGGACGTTGTTTGTCATGGGCCTCTCGGTCCAGGCATTCTCGTCCGGCTTAAAGGTGGCAAACCACTCGTTTGTCATGCCGGCAGCAAGCTTGAGCGTTCAGGCCCATTTTGACTTTGCCGCGATTGTCGCCCGCGAACGTAAATTGCAAGCACTTTCCGGCTTGCTTGTCGTGAGCGGCGCCATCGGGCTGATGCTTGTGAACCGACGCGTTCTCATTGAGTGTCTTACGGGTCCAGCTAAGTCTGACGGCCACTCCAGCGACACTCACAGACCGCTCCAAACTGCCGCTCGAAGGGCGGCACTCGACTAAAGAAAGGTCACATCTATGAAACTGAATCTAAACTTCCGCCGCGCTGCAACACTGATGTCCGCTGTCGTGGTCTCGACTCTGACCTTCGGAGTCGTCGCTAAAGCGACACAGACAATCTCAACCCCGAACGCGTATTTTGTGGGCTATTACCTCAACCCCGGCCAGGATTCATCACCTATCTATCCACCCACGTATCAAGCGGTGAACATCATGGGCGTCCAGACCGCACTCGGTTATCGCGGCGTAGGAAGTGTCACAATGCTGCGGATTACATCGTCGTTCCTGGAGTGGGTTGGGCTGGAATCCCCTTATAGTGCATCGATCACCTCGGGCTATAGCGGATCAGCCGGTACCCACATCGTTTATCTCGACTTCAGCCATCAGGTTGACCTTCGCGTCAGCACGCCTGACTCTTTCGTGGTTCATAACGCGAGCGGCAGCGTTCGTTATGGCAACGTAACTATGATCTGGTAATGACTGAGTGCCGCGTTGTAACTTCACGCAAAAAAGGAACTCATGATCAACTACAAATTGCCAGCGCACGGCTGCCTTTCGCTCGCCGCTGCTCTACTACTTACTTCTCCTGCGTTCGCCAGCCCGCCCTCGCAGCCCACATTTGAGATCCCATCGGCAGTAGGAGCCGCCAAATCGAATCCTATCGAAGAGGCAGTTCACAACGCCGATCGAGACAGCCTACAAGGCTTTCTGGAGCACGGATCACCTGACGTCCGAACCGCAGCCTTCGAGGGCCTAACCGCATTCGATCCGGATCTAAGTGTTCGCCACATTACCGCGGACTTCCAGAACTTGGCGTCGCCGACTCGCCTGGACTCGCTGCGCGTGTTAGACCAGTCTTTACAGATTGATAGTCAAACAGCTATCAATTTTCTTAAGCAGGCTCTCCATGATGAGGATGGTGCGATCAAAGAGGCTGCACTGGCCGCGCTAACTCGGCGTTCTCAAGACGATAATTCGATCATTAGCCCAAGCGATCTATCCGGCCCGGAGAGTGAGGCAAAGCAACTTGCAAAAGTTCATTTCGCTTCGCTGAATCAGGACCAAGCTGGACTGATCGATTTAATGAAGATCGGAAGCGCTGGCACTCAGCAGGCGGCTTTCGACGCGCTGGCGACGACCGACGCGGTGGAAGCTACCCACCAGCTTGTACATGAGTTCCAGGACAAGACATCACCGTCTCGTCTACGGACTCTTGAACTACTGGTGCGAAGTCCCTACACTGGCCGCCCGGCTCTCTTCGATCTGCTCCACAGCGCCTCGAACGATGAGGATCAAGTTGTGAAAGCCTATGCGAGCCAGATCCTCACAGACCTAAAGGATGAGGAGACGGCACAGCCAAGTGGGCCGAACATCATTCCTTAAATCAAGCGCCCGGGAGTCTATACCTGGGCGCATTCTTTTAATTTCGCCAGTGATCGATCAAAAAGCTCGCGCGAATCGATAATAAACATCATTCCACCGAAGTTCCTTCTCCAATTCGGTGATCGTTGTATTTTTGTCGATTCTCACAAATTCAATTCCAGCCATATCGGCATAGGATTTCATATGCTCTGCCGTTAGTGCCTGGCTGAAGCCTGTGTGATGGGCACCTCCAGCTAGGATCCAAGCAGTAGCCCCAATTGTCAGATCCGGCTCAGGCTTCCAGAGCGCACGAGCGACGGGCAGTTTGGGAAGCGGTTCTTTGGGCGCAACCACTTCAACGTCATTGACGATCATACGTAAGCGATCCCCCATATCGACCACCGAGACGTTGATAGCGGGACCGGTGTTCGAATCAAATACGAGGCGAACGGGGTCAGCTTTTCCTCCAATCGAGAGCGGATGGATCTCGACTGACGGCCGCCCAGTGGCGATGGATGGGCAGATCTCAAGCATGTGTGCGCCGAGTACCAGGCCACCATCGTTCAGATGATACGTGTAGTCTTCCATCAGCGAGGTCCCGCCGGAGAGGCCAGTGCTCATCACCTTCATGGTCCGCACCAGGGCTGCGATCTTCCAGTCGCCTTCAGGACCGAATCCATACCCGTCGGCCATTAAGCGCTGTGCGGGTAGCCCGGGAAGTTGCGATAACCCGTGCAGAATTTCGAACGTGTCTGTGAACGCCTTGAACCCCCCGTCATCCAGGAAGGCCCGAAGCCCAAGTTCAATGCGTGCAGCTTCCAGCAGGGACGCACGTTGCGCGCCATCAACTCTTAGAGGCTCGGCCACTGTGTATGAGTCTTCGTACTCCTGGACCAAATGCGCGACGGCCTGATCACTGGCTTCCTCGATGCGGGCCACCAGATCGCCTATGCCGTAACCCGCGACTGAGTATCGCAGGCGTATCTCGGCTTCCACTTTGTCGCCTTCGGTTACCGCGACAGAGCGCATGTTATCGCCAAACCGAGCGACCTTCAGGGTTGCCGCATCGTGCCAGGCAACTGCTACGCGCGCCCAATCGGCGATCTCAGTGATAACCGATTCGTCTTTCCAATAACCGACAACCACCTTACGGTTCAGCCGCAGGCGCGTAGCCATGTACCCGAATTCGCGGTCGCCATGCGCCGACTGATTCAGGTTCATAAAGTCCATATCGATGCTGGACCAGGGCAGATCCTGATTGAACTGGGTATGAAGATGCAGAAACGGCTTAGCTAGAGTCTTCAACGCGCCGATCCACATCTTCGCGGGCGAAAATGTATGCATCCAAGTGATGATGCCGACGCACTCTTTGGCGCTATTGGCATCCAAAGCCATCTGCTGCATCGAACTGGCAGTAGTCAGAACCGGCTTGAATACAACTCGAACGGGGAGTTTCGAAGAGGAGTCAAGGCTACTGGCGATTTCGCGCGAGTGTTCGGCTACCTTGTCCAGCGTTTCCTGCCCATACAGATGTTGGCTGCCGGTGATAAACCAAACTTCGTACGACTTGAGATCGACCATGTTTTTGATCCGATCTAGCCGGCTACGGGCTGCTTCTGTCCGTAATACGCGGTTGCGCCGTGCTTCCGGAAATAGTGCTTATCCCGAAGGACGTCGTTCAGGGCCGATGTATCAGCTCTAATCGTCAAAGTCAGAAAAGCCATATGCGCCAACTCTTCCACGATTGAAGCCGTGTGCGCCGCATCGGTAACCGTTGCGCCCCAACAAAACGGCGCGTGTCCGGCAACCAGCATGGCGGGTGTGGTTAGTGGATCGGCCTTGTCCACCCGCCGGATAATTACTTTCCCCGTGTTCCACTCATAGTCGGATTCAATCTCGCTCGGCTTCATGGAAGGGGTAACGGGAATCGGCCCGCGAAAATAATCGGCGTGGGTCGTGCCAAGACAAGGAATCTCAGTAGCCGCTTGCGCCCAAGATGTCGCATAGCGGGAATGTGTATGTACCACTCCGTTTACATTTCCGAAAGCTCGATATAGAGCAAGGTGAGTCGGCAAATCGGACGAGGGTCGCAAGTGCCCTTCGACAATCTTGCCGTCCAGATCCGTCACGACCATATCGAGCGGCCTCAATTTCTCGTAAGGCACTCCGCTGGGCTTAATAACTACCAGTCCACTTTGTCGGTCGAATCCACTCGCGTTGCCGAACGTAAATACGACCAAACCGCGACGTACCAGCTCCAGATTGGCTTCAAGAACTTCATCCTTCAATGCATCGAGGCTCATAGCTGTTCCTTTCGAGATGGAACTCTCGCGTGCTTAGTTTCTAGAATTCTGGCGCGCTTGCGCTGCAATCATCCGAAGCTCCGGAAGCACGTCTCCAATGGCAACGGGCTCGCTCGCACGTGCGCCCAAGCCGAAGTAGAGTTTGCGGTAAAGGGAATATAGTCGCTCATACACAGCCACGCTGGCCGGGTCTGGTTTAAAAACGCGATGGGACGGACAGAGCGCTTGTTGCGCTTCCGCGATAGTGTCAAAAGTTTTGACGGCAAGGAAGGCGAAGATCGCCGAACCAAGACTGGTCACACTGCCCTCCGGAACCAGAATCGGCTTGTTCAGGACGTTGGCGTACACCTGATTGAGCGTGTCGTTCTTCTGCGGGATTCCGCCACCGTTAATGATGCGCTCGACCGCAACCCCGTTTTCTTCCATTCGACTTAGGATGATGCGCGTGTGGAAAGCGGTACCTTCAATGGCGGCAAAAAGTTCGTCTTCGGCTGTGCTGGTCAGGTGCCAACCCACCGTTACGCCGCCCAGTTCGGGATTGACGAGGACAGTGCGATCGCCGTTGTCCCAGGTTAGTCTCAGCAGACCCGATGCGCCCGCCGAATATCCTGTGATCGCGCTTGACAGTACCCCGGCCGAAGATCCGGCACGCCGGGCAATCGCTTCGAAAATGTCGCCGACTGCGGAGAGCCCCGCCTCGATGCCGACCAGCGCTGGATCAACAGACCCAGGAACTACGCCGCACACCCCAGGCACCAAGGTGTTGTTGTCACTCAATCCGATAATGCAAGTCGAGGTGCCAATGACGTTAACGACATCGCCCAACTTCACGCCTGCGCCGATCGCATCCCAGTGGGCGTCGAAGGCACCAATAGGAATCGGGATGCCGGCCTTGAGCCCTAGCTTTTCGGCCCACTCCTGGCTCAAGGTTCCAGCCAGCTCGCCAGATGTGAGATAGCGGCCGCCTAATTTAGCGCGAACGCCTTTCAGTAAAGGATCGACATGGATGAGAAATTTTTCGGAAGGCAGCCCGCCCAAAGACTCGTTCCACATCCACTTGTGGCCCATGGCGCAGATACTGCGCGGAGCCTCAGCCACAGTCTTGATGCCACACAGAACCGCCGCAACGTAGTCACAGTGCTCGAAAGCAGAAACTAGCTTGTCGCGACGATCAGGATTGTGCCGCAACCAATGCAGAAGCTTTGAGAATCCCCATTCAGACGAGTAAACGCCGCCACACCAGTCGATCGCCTCAAGCCCAAACTCATGAGCCTTCTTCGTAATCTCAGCAGCTTCGCGCCATGACCGGTGATCGCACCACAAATAGTACTCGTCCAAAGGTTCGAGGTCTTCGCCAACGGGGATCACGCTCGATCCTGTCGTATCTAAGGCGAGTGCCTTGATCTCTGTCCCGCTGATTCCTGAGGCTTCCAACGCCCTGGACATCGCGGTAGCAAGCGCGGACATATGATCGGCATGGCTCTGGGTTGCGTAGTCAGGATCCGACTTCGTTCGATGTAACGCGTATTCGCCGATGCCGGCGCCCAATCGTCCCTTCTGCTTATCGAAAATAGAGACTCGTACGCTTAATGTTCCAAAATCAGCGCCCGCAACGATCGTGCCCGATTCGCCGTTTGTGCCAGAACTGGTGCTCATCCCCATCCCTATCTGTAAGCTGCCCTTTACTGATGCAAGTGAATGTCGTAGCCCAGGTACTTCGTCGAGGCCTCATAGACCATGGCCGCTGTGGTCGACAGATTGGCAGCAACGTGATGTTCGAAACCGTTGTCGCAGATATAACGCAGCAGCTTCTGCATGTGCGGAATCTCCACAACACCCGCCCCGCCAAACGTTTCCAGCGTGTCGTTGGTAAAGCGTCCTTCGCCAACATAGCCCGTGATTTTGCCTTCGAAGTCGTCGGTTGAGAAACGAGCAAAGCTCATCGGAGCAGCTTTCACCCGGCCCACGCAAGTGCCGAATGTATTCTCCATGCCGACCGTGCCTGCGATGATCGCCTGAAAATCCATGCGGACGTCCGCAAAAAAATGTTTGGGCAGATTACTGCAGTGAAAACAGACGGCCTTATCCGGGTCATCGCCGTAGTTATTGTTCCAGTCAAGCAGCGCACTAGGAGTTCCGGATGCCAGTCGAAGCGCGTGCATGCTGATCACACCAGCAATATCAGTCTCACAAGCGCTCGACATTAGGTCGTTGCTCATCATGCTCATCACCGTGCAGGGAACGACGCCGAAAAACTCCTCCAAAGCCGTCCAGCACTGAACAGCACTGATTCCGAGATGGAAATCCCGCATCCAGGTGTCGATCACAGTCCCCAGCTTGGCCATCTTCATCAGAGCCGCTTCGGGAATGCCGTTTGTATCAACATAAGCCTTGATGGCCGACAGCTTTTCCTGCGCACCCGGATGGTCGTCAGTCATCTTATTGATGCGACCGAGCACTTCAGAAAGGTCCAGTGTGTTGACGGAAATGCCGTGCACTTCCAGCAGCTTCTCGCTATATCGAACCGTGTTGAAGGCGGCTGGCCGCGCGCCGATGGCTCCTACTCGAAGCCGGCGCATACCCCTGACCACGCGACACACACCCAGAAACCATTGCAGATCTTTCGCGAACTCAGGCGAAGTCGGCGCTTCAGTATGCAACGTTGTCAGCGAGTACTTAATTCCGTACTGCTTCATGTTGTTACAGGCCGACATCTTTCCGCAGAAGCTGTCTCGGCGGTCGCGAATGGTCATCTTATTCGGCGTGTCCGGCGTTGCTTGCACCAGAATCGGCACGGTTAAGCCCGACAGCCGCAGCGCGTCGACAATGGCGCGCTCTTCACCGAAATTTGGCAACGTCAGAATGATGCCATCAATCGTTTCGGCATGCTTCTTGAAGAGCTCCCCGCAGCGAATCGACTCTTCATAGGTTTCAACTGCGCCGAACTTAGATTCTTCCGGAGTCAGGGCAACCACTTCGATGCTCGCTTCTTCAAGGACGCGAATCATGTCCTGCCGCCCAGTGGCTGCTAGATGGTCAGGGAAAAATCCGCGGTTCCCAACGATAAGCCCGAGCTTGATGTTCTTACTTGTAACTGTCGACATTTAGGTTTTCTTTGGATAGAACTTGATCGTGTATACCAGCCCAAAGATCAAGAGAAAGATACCCCACCAGATAGCCGCGTGTAAGTTTGCTAAAACTACTGGGTGCAGCGGCGGCACCGCTAATTCATAAAGTCCGCTGCCGAGTATGATGACGCCATAGGCGGTCAGCAGCACTCCAATAAAGAACCAAATTGAGATGAAGCCCGGGCCATCGTGGTGCATATTTCCCCTTGTAAACAGCTGCTGAAGAACGTTCGATACGAAGAGATTCCTACCAAAAAACGACGTTAGCGATAACGAAAACCACAGTCACTACGCCAGCCCAGAAAATAGGTCTCTTCGTTAGTGGCAAATCGCCATCGGACGGAATTTCGGTCGCGCCGTATACTAATCCGACTAGTTCAGACATGGGCCTCGGCTTGGTAACCATGCTGACCGCGACTGTCACGGAAACGCAGATGATCCACGCCCATAGCGCCTGATACATATTTTGGGCCATCGGCTTGGCGTCGGGTGAAAGCGCAATGTAGCGGAGAGCTGACGGCTCGAATTTTACCCACAAAAACATCAGCAACGATGATCCGCTGCCGGCCAGCAATCCCCAAAATCCACCGGCCGGTGTGGCGCGTTTCCAAAGCATCCCAAGAATGACCGTTCCAAAAAGTGGCGCGATAAAGATGCTAAACAGCCCTTGAACGTAATCCATGATGCTTTGAAAACCCATCACGAAATAAGCCGTACCAATGCTGATCATCACGCCGACGACTGTGCACCAGCGGCCCATCGCGACATAGTGTTCGTCAGGGGCGGTCTTGCGAATCAACGCACGGTAAATATCATAGGTCCACACGGTTGCAAATGCACTGACATTGCCGGCCATGCCCGACATGAAGCCTGCGATCAGTGCCGTAATGCCTAAGCCTAGTAGCCCCGGACCACAGTAGCGGGCCAGCATCAACGGCAGCACCTCGTTGTAGCTGTGCATGCTCGCATTCGTGACTTGGCCTTCACCGACCAGGTGTTCCGGCAGGACTGCCAGGGCCAGCAGCCCGGGAAGGATGACAATAAACGGCACTGCCATCTTGAAGCACGATCCGATGATCGGAGCCATTTTTGCGGCGCGCAGATCCCTCGCCGTCAGAACGCGCTGAACAACTAAGAAGTCGGTAGTCCAGTAACCAAAGGAGATCACGAATCCGAGCCCCATTACGATACCTGTCCAATGGATACCCATCGGGTTGTCGCTGAAGTGGCCCAGAGTGCTCCACATGTGGGTGTAGTCCTGATCGGGAAAGCGTTCATGAATCCGCCGCACCATGCCGCTCCAGCCACCGGCTTCGATCAGGCCCAAGATGCCAACTAAAATCGCCCCGAACCATATCAGGAAGAACTGGAGGACTTCGTTAAATATGGCCGATAACAGTCCGCCCAAGTACACATAGGCCGCTACCGTCAAAGAAGAAATCCAGATGCTGAAGTTGATGTCCCAGCCGAGTATGATGTGCATCACCAGCGCCATGGAATACATGTTGATGCCGCTCATCAGGACAGTCATTAAGCCGAAGCTGATAGCGGACAGGGCGCGTGACGACTCGCCGAACCGCAGCTTCAAGTAGCCCGGCACCGAGTGCGTGCGAGAAATGTAATAGAACGGCATCATGACAATGCCCAGGAACAACATGGCAGGGACAGCACCGATCCAATACCAATGCGTCGCCAGAATGCCGTATTGGTAGGCCGAAGCCGCCCAGCCCATCAGTTCCAGCGAACCGAGATTTGCCGCAACAAAACTTAACCCGGCGACCCAGGCGCTCATATCACGCCCCGCTAGGAAGAAATCTTCTCCGGTATTGGCAAACCGCTTCAGGTAGAAGCCGATGCCAAGAACCACGACAAAGTAGAGCGCGATGACCAACAGGTCAACAAAGCCGAGGGTCAACAAGCGTGCAGGCGGTGCCTGCAGGAGGAGAGCGAAAGTGGGCGTCATTTTGGATCGGCTTCGGCACTGAAAACGCAAGAGTACGTAACCGGCGGGTTGCTGTAACGAATCTTTGCGTGGCAAGACACAGCCAAGTCTTTATATCACAAGGGGGCTAAACTCTGTTGTAATCGCTTACAGCCGTACAAATTGGCGGTTTGTCTAGGTCCTTCATGCCCGGATCATCGACTGGTCTGCTCCCTGCTGAGATTGGCAGCTACTACCAACCGGTTTACGGTGTGGTTCGTAACATTTGAATGGGTATCCTCGTCTCTACTTCGACCTGCCCTGCAGTTTCGCAGCGACTAGGCTTGGCTTACAGATCTTAAACGAACGAATGGATCTGATGGGCAGACTCACCGTGAGCGGCTGAGGCAGGAACCATACCCAGGATGAACACACCCACAGCACTCGCAGATCGAACCGACGAGCGACCGCATCAGCGCCTGCCCGAACTGCCCCCATTATCTGACCATCCAGGCAAAAATCGCTGGTGGCTTTGGCTCCTCGTTTTTGGCCTAATCGGGTACGGTTGTTATCGCCTCTACCTGTTTGAGAACGCCAAGCAGGCTGCCGCTACCGCCAAAAAAGATGCGGCGAAGTCCGGCGCCCGGAAAGTTCTCGTGGTCGCAGCCGCCGCCAGATCAGGCAACGTTCCCGTCTATCTTCGAGGTCTGGGTTCTGTCACGCCGTTCAATACCGTCATCGTGAAAAGCCGTGTTGACGGCCAGCTGACATCCGTCAACTTCCGGGAGGGCCAGTTTGTGCATCAGGGAGACGTTCTGGCCGAGATTGATCCACGCCCGTTTCAGGTCGCACTGGATCAGGCGAACGGCAACTTAGAGAAAGACACGGCTGCGCTGAAAGACGTTCAGGTCAACCTCGAGCGGGATCGCGCGCTGTTCAACGAAAAAATCATTGCTCGGCAACAGCTGGACACTCAAGCAGCGAGTGTCGGCCAGGCGAAGGGATCGCTGGTCGGGGATCAGGCCGGCATTGACAGTGCAAAGCTCAATCTTACGTTCACGAAAATTCTCGCCCCGATTAGCGGACGCATAGGGCTCCGTCAGCTCGATTCGGGCAACATGATCCACGCCTCGGACGCGACGGGCATCGCGACCATTGCCCAGATACAACCGATTGCAGTCCTGTTCAGCCTTCCGCAAGACGATCTACCCAAAGTGCTTCCAAAGCTCCGTGCCAGTCAGAAACTGCGAGCTGAGGCGTACGACCGTGATCAGGTTACGAAGTTGGCCGTCGGTGCGCTACTGACCGTTGACAATCAGATCGATCAGACGACGGGAACGTCTCGCCTGAAAGCTGTCTTCGACAACAAAGACAACAGCCTCTTTCCCAATCAGTTCGTGAACATAAAGTTGCTGCTGGGTACCGATACTGGCGTCATCATTCCCGCGGTTGGCGTCCAGCGTGGCCCCAATGGCACGTTCGTCTACCTCATCAACCAGAACAACAAGGCCGTGGTGCGTAACATCAAAATTGGCCTTGCTGAAGGTAATGAGGTTGTGGTTGAAAGCGGTCTTGCAGCGGGAGAACGGATTGTCGTAGACGGGGCCGACCGGCTGACCGAAGGGATGGAAGTTTCAATCCAATCGAGCAACGGAGTCCGAAACTCAACATCTCCTAACGGCAAGACCTCCGCGTCCCCGAACGGAACGAAGACTTCCAGTTCGCCTGCCGGTGACTCTCGAACAGGCGGATCCCGGGGCAAACAGTAATGAATCCGTCGCAGCCGTTCGTCATCCGGCCTGTCGCTACGTCGCTGCTGATGGTCGGCGTGCTGCTGGCCGGCGGTATCGCCTACAAACAGCTGCCCGTGTCGGCATTGCCCGAAGTCGATTACCCAACCATTCAGTGCCAGACTTTCTACCCGGGGGCCAGCCCCGATGTGATGGCATCCTCTGTCACAGCACCCCTGGAACGCCAGTTCGGCCAGGTTCCCGGACTGAAGCAGATGACCTCTACCAGTTCTTTCGGGTCGTCAACCATTACGCTCCAATTTGATCTCACCCTGAATATAGACGTGGCAGAGCAGCAGGTCCAAGCCTCAATTAATGCGGCCGGCACTTTCCTACCTCCTGACCTGCCCAACCCCCCTATATACAGCAAAGTCAATCCGGCAGACACGCCGATTATGACCTTGGCTCTCACTTCAAAAACTCTGCCCCTTACCAAGGTTCAGGACTTGGCGGACACAACGCTCGCGCAGAAGATTTCGCAACTGCCCGGCGTAGGCCTGGTTAGTCTCAGCGGAGGCCAGAAACCAGCCGTTCGCATTCGTGTCAATCCAACTCAACTGGCTTCTTACAACCTTAGCCTTGAGGATGTGCGTACAGCACTGGGTCAAACCAATGTCAATCAAGCCAAGGGCAATTTCGACGGTCTGAATCAGGCTTATACGATCAGCACTAACGATCAAGTGCTGACTAGCAATGGTTATAAACCGATCATCATCGCTTATCGGAATAACGCGCCGGTGCGCCTGGACGACGTCGCAACCGTCATTGACGCGCCTGAGAACACGAATCAGGCAGCGTGGGTTAACGAAACTCCGGCCGTTATCATGAACATCCAGCGGCAGCCGGGCGCGAACATTATCTCTGTTGTCGATCGCATTCACACACTGCTGCCACAGCTGAAGAGTTCATTTCCGGCGGCCGTGAACATCGAAATCCTGACCGACCGCACCAACACGATCCGAGCCTCTGTCAAAGACGTTCAGTTCGAATTGATGCTGACAGTGTTCTTGGTCGTGATGGTTATCTTTCTCTTCCTTCGGAACCTAGCCGCAACCGTCATCCCCAGCGTCGCTGTCCCGCTCTCACTTATCGGCACGTTCGGCGTGATGTACCTGTTGGGCTACAGCCTGAACAATTTGTCGCTAATGGCGCTCACCATCTCAACTGGCTTTGTCGTGGACGACGCAATTGTGATGATCGAGAACATCTCTCGATATCTCGAAGAGGGCGATTCGCCGCTCGAAGCAGCGCTGAAGGGGTCTGAGCAAATCGGCTTCACCATCGTCTCGCTGACGATCTCCCTAATCGCCGTTCTGATCCCGCTATTGTTTATGGGCGACATCGTCGGCCGCCTCTTCCGCGAGTTTGCCATCACCTTGGCAGTCACGATTCTTGTCTCGGCTTTCGTCTCGCTAACGTTGACCCCGATGATGTGCGCCATCCTGCTCCGCCATATACCGATGGAGCGCCAAGGCTGGTTCTACAAGCGTTCTGAGGAAGCATTTGACTGGGTCATCGCTCGGTACGGCACCACTCTGCGCTGGGTTCTGCGCCATCAGCCTTTAACTTTGCTGGTTATGGCGATCACGCTCGGTGCGACTTTCCTGCTATATGTGGCGATCCCGAAAGGTTTCTTTCCAGTCCAGGATACAGGCGTCATTCTGGGTGTTTCCGAAGCGCCGGAAACGATATCTTTTCCGGCGATGGCCGACCGTCAGCAACGTCTCGCTCACTTGATTCTTCAAGATCCCTCGGTTGAGAGCCTTTCGTCGTTCATCGGGATCGATGGAACGAACGCGACCCTGAACAGCGGCCGTATTCAGATCAACCTCAAGCCCATTGACACCGGCCGCCCTTCCTCTTCCGAGATAATCCGGCGTCTCCAGAAGCAGATGAACCAAATCGAAGGCATCACGCTGTTCATGCAGCCGGTACAGGATCTTTCGGTTGAAGATCGTGTCAGCCGTACGCAGTATCAGTACACGCTCGAGGACACCGATGTCGCCGAACTAAATACTTGGACCAATCGCCTGGTCGCAAAACTGAAAACTTTGCCAACCATTCGCGACGTGGCCACCGATCAACAAAATAGTGGCCTGCAGACAACGCTTGTGATCGATCGCGATACTGCTGGCCGCCTCGGTGTCTCGATGCAAGCCATCGATCAAACGCTGTACGACGCCTTTGGTCAACGCTTGGTCTCCACTATGTTCACGCAGCTCAACCAGTATCACGTTGTGCTTGAAGTCGAGCCCGAGTTTGCTCGCAATCCAGAGTCTTTGGGGGATATCTATGTCGCCTCCGCCAGTGGCGCGCAGGTCCCGCTGAGCTCCTTCACTCACATCGAGACCTCGAATACGGCACTGACCGTGAATCATCAGGGCCAGTTTCCTGTTATCACGCTTTCGTTCAATCTCCCGGCTGGCGAATCTATCGGTAATGCGGTCAAGGAGATTAGTGATGCTGAACAGCAAATCGGCTTGCCTGCTAGCATCCATTCAAGCTTCCAGGGCACAGCTGCCGCGTTCCAAAACTCGCTTTCAAACGAGCCAATTCTCATCCTGGCTGCGTTGGTTACGGTCTACATCGTGCTGGGCGTGCTCTATGAAAGCTACATCCACCCGATCACCATTCTGTCGACGCTTCCCTCAGCCGGCGTAGGAGCCATTCTCGCTCTGTTTATCTGTCACGACAACCTGAACGTCATTGCTCTGATAGGCATTATCTTATTGATCGGCATCGTTAAGAAGAACGCCATCATGATGATCGACTTTGCTCTCGAAGCTGAACGTCATGGCGGCAAGTCTCCCCGTGAGGCTATCTACGAAGCTTGTCTCTTGCGCTTCCGGCCCATCATGATGACTACAATGGCTGCTCTCTTCGGCGGTCTGCCGCTCGCTCTTGGCTCAGGTACCGGTTCCGAGCTTCGTCGCCCTCTCGGCATCACCATTGTCGGAGGCCTGATCATGAGCCAGATTTTGACCTTGTATACAACTCCCGTCGTCTACTTATTCTTCGATCGATTTGCCCGACGCCTTGCGCATCTTCGCCCAACCCAGGAACCAAGCCGCACAGCCTCTCTAGAGAAACCCATCGGCGAGCCGGTTGGAGTGGAGTAGCTTCACGTGAATCTTTCAGCGCCATTCATCAACAAGCCTGTTGCGACTTCACTGCTTACCGTCGCCATAGCGTTAGCAGGAGGAATTGCCTTCCGGCTGCTACCCGTGGCGCCTTTACCGCAGGTTGAATTCCCGACGATCAACGTCAACGCCGGTCTGCCCGGCGCTAGCCCGGAGACAATGGCGTCCTCTGTTGCCACTCCTCTCGAGCGTCAATTTGGCCGCATCGCAGGTGTCTCAGAGATGACTTCATCAAGTCAGCTCGGAAGCTCCAGCATCACTTTGCAATTCGACCTCACTCGCAACATCGATGCTGCTGGCCGTGATGTGCAAGCTGCCATCAATGCGGCACGCGGTCAGCTGCCGCCTAACTTGCCGCAAAATCCGAGTTACTTCAAGATCAATCCCGCCGATTCTCCGATCCTGATCATCAGCATGACCTCGGACACGATCGACAAGCCCCACATGTTCGACGTTGCCGATTCAGTCCTCGCGCAAAAGCTAGCGCAGGTGGAAGG
Organism: Bryobacteraceae bacterium; assembly: GCA_965214005.1. Lineage (GTDB taxonomy): Bacteria > Acidobacteriota > Terriglobia > Bryobacterales > Bryobacteraceae > Bog-105. Next base: position 2,531,033 of record CBDCAQ010000014.1, on the reverse strand, counting down.
TGTCGGACAGGTGCACGTTGGCGGAAGTTCACGCCCCGCGGTGCGTGTCGAATTCAACCCGACCATCCTAAACAATTTCGGCTTGGGTGTCGACCAGGTAGCGGCCACTTTGGCAGCCGCTAATGCAAACTCACCGAAGGGTTCGATCGCCAACAACAAGATCACCTGGCAGGTCAGCGCAACAGATCAGCTCTTCAAGGCCGTCCAGTATCAGCCTTTGATCGTTGCTTATCACAATGGCGCGCCAGTCCGGGTGGGCGACTTAGGGAACGTGCTCGACTCAGTCGAAGACACGCGCAACGACGGCCTCACCAATGGCAAGCCGGCGATTCTGCTCGTCCTCTTTCGCCAACCGGACGCGAACATCATCGATACTGTCGATCGGGTCCGAGCGCTCCTACCCCGCCTCGGTGCTTCTATCTCGCCTTCTATCCATCTCGGCATCGCGATGGATCGGACCACAACGATTCGGGCCGCTATCCACGACGTTGAAGTTACCCTGATCATCTCTGTCTGCCTGGTCATATTGGTTGTCTTCGTGTTCTTGCGGAACTTCTGGGCGACTCTGATCCCCAGCGTCGCTGTGCCCCTGTCGCTGCTTGGCACGTTCGGTGTCATGTATCTGCTTGGCTATAGCCTTGACAACCTATCCCTGATGGCTCTGACGATCTCGACGGGATTCGTGGTGGACGACGCCATTGTTGTCATCGAGAACATCACACGTTATCTCGAAGAGGGCATGAGCCCTGTCAAGGCTGCCCTGCATGGCGCAAGCGAGATTGGCTTCACTGTACTTTCGATGTCCGCGTCTCTTATTGCCGTCTTTATTCCGCTGCTGCTCATGGGTGGCATTGTAGGCCGTCTGTTCCGGGAATTCGCGGTCACACTAGCAGTCGCGATTGCTGTTTCGCTGGTCGTCTCCCTGACCACCACGCCCATGATGTGCGCCATGTTTCTTCGTTCCGAGCGAGGGAAGAAACACAACGCCGCTTATCGTTGGAGCGAGCGCGTATTCGAGGGACTTCTCTGGCTTTATGCTAAGTCGCTCGGCGCGGTTCTTCAACATCCTCAACTGACGCTGGTTATCACGCTCGTTACTATCGTCATCAATGTTTATCTTTTCTCGATCGTTCCCAAAGGCTTCTTCCCCCAACAGGACACCGGTCGTATCATGGGCATGGTTCAAGCCGAGCAGGACATCTCGTTCACAGCCATGCGAGAGAAGTTCAAACGGCTCTTAAACATCGTCACTACAGATCCGGCTGTGGACACAGCAACCGGCTTTACCGGTGGAGGCACTCTGAACTCAGCCTTCATGTTCGTCTCGCTCAAACCGCTTGAACAGCGAAAGATCTCGTCAGACGACGTCATAAATAGACTCCGGGGTAAGCTGTCCCGTGTTCCGGGTGCAGCACTGTTTCTTCAATCAGCCCAAGACATACGCGTCGGTGGCCGCGGGTCCAATTCGCAATACCAATTCACTCTGCAAGCTGATCGTCTAGCCGATCTGAACGAGTGGGCACCAAAGCTCGTCGATAAACTAAAGACCGTCCCTATCCTCCTCGACGTAAATAGCGACCAGCAGGTCAAAGGCCTCCAAACATCAATCGCTATTGATCGCGAGACCGCCGCACGCCTTGGTGTAGCCCCAGCAATCATCGATACCACCCTGAACAGCTCATTCGGCCAACGGCAGGTCTCCACCATGTACGCGGGTATAAACCAGTACCACGTTGTTCTCGGTGTTATGCCTGAGTTTCAGCAGAACCCTTCAGTCCTGAATCAAGTCTACGTGCGTTCGACGAACGGCCACACTGTCCCTATTTCGACGTTTACGCATTTCCGTACAACACTGACATCGCTGGCGGTCAACCACCAAGGACAGTTTCCGTCAATCACGCTCTCTTTCAACCTCGCACCGGGCGTGGCGCTCAGCCAAGCCGTTGAGGCCGTCGCTGACGCCGAAGCTGATCTCGGAGTGCCGCCAAACGTGACAGGTAAATTCGCCGGCAGCGCCCAGGCTTTCCAATCATCTCTAGCGAGCGAGCCCCTGCTCGTCTTGTTCGCTCTCATCACCGTCTATATCGTTCTCGGAATCCTCTACGAGAGCTATATCCACCCAATCACCATTCTGTCCACCTTGCCATCCGCAGGCGTCGGCGCAATCCTGGCACTGATCCTGTTCGGCACCGAACTGAGCGTCATCGCGCTCATCGGCATCATTCTTCTGATCGGCATCGTGAAGAAAAACGCAATCATGATGATCGATTTCGCGCTCGCTGCTGAACGCAAAGAGGGGCTTTCCTCCCGTGAAGCAATCTATCGAGCTTGCCTCATGCGCTTCCGGCCGATCGTCATGACAACCATGGCCGCTTTGCTGGGCGGCTTGCCGCTCGCCTTAGGCAACGGTACGGGCGCGGAACTCCGCCGTCCTCTCGGCATTACCATCGTGGGAGGTCTCGTACTAAGCCAACTGCTTACGCTCTATACAACGCCGGTCGTTTATCTGTATCTCGATCGTTTACAGCTTTGGCTTGGCCGGACCAAACCCAGCGCTCCTCGGCTTCAAACCTATTTAGCCGAAACACCGTAGTGAAGTTGGAACTTTTCAGCAAAAAGACTAAGATTTTCTATTCGTTTTCCGATCTGTATAGATAGGGCCTATGACGACAACAACAACCGGTACTTTGGTGATGGCTGCCTACATCAGTTCGGCAACTCAACTGATCGACGACGAAGGACTACTCGAAATTTTGAAAGTGTCTCGTATCAACAACTCGCGTGACGCGATCACGGGCATGTTGCTCTACAAGCGTGGCAACTTCATCCAGGTCCTGGAAGGACCCGAGGAGAAGGTAACCGAAACTCTCGCAAAGGTTCGGAGAGACACCCGTCACACTGGGATGATCGTCATGTTCAAAAAGCCCATTGAAGATCGCTTTTTCGGTCAATGGTCAATGGGCTTCCAACCAGCGACCGATTTGTCAGCCTCGGATGAAGCTGCCTTTAGTTCATTTCTGACCCCAACTGTTTCGGACGCAGACTTCAGAGCCAAAGGCGATCGATGCTATCGGTTGCTTGTGCAGTTCAAAGACAACATGCGATAACAGCCGTATCAAGCCGGATTAGAAGCTATTGAAGCTGGCCCACTCCGGTGTATCGTCTGGAAAGGTCTGGAACTCAGTCATATACCGATGCGTTCGCGACGCGAGAACGTGAGCTTTACCATCGATCAAAGCGTAGGAAACGACTGCGCCGCCGCTGAATGAGATTCCGTCTCCATAGAACAGAGTTCGCCAAAGATTTCGTTTTATCCGCATGGTTCCTCCAGCCACTGCGACTTCGGAATACAGGAAGTACGACAGTGCAGAAGCGCGAAAGTGTTCGATTGCTTCCGCCGCTCGGCTGATCAACTGCATGGGCGTCAGTCCAGATTTCTCGTCCACGTGGACCAATCCTCGTTGCATTTCGTTCCACTGTGCGTCAGTCTCTTTAAACAAAAGCAAATTCGGATCCAGGTTTTCTCGGATCTTAACCAGCTCAGCTTTGCGCTCCTGGATACCCTGAGTAAGTACGTCCTGTCGGTCGGGTGCAGGATCGATGCATTCTTCCTCGCGACTCACGATCTCCTGCTCGACCCGCGTCAACTCCATCAGAACGGGTCTCAATCTCCCAAGGGCGTGTTCTCGCGCCGTGAACACGTCTTGGAATAGGTCTGTAACGGCCTTTTGCGATAACTGGATTTTCGCCTCAACCTGAAAACCGAGCAATCGAGGATAGATCACCTCGAAGCCATTGGCTCGCAGCGCATGCGCAACTTCCAGATACACCGCTGTTTCCTTGATCTGCGCCGTCCGGCCGGTAAATTGGGTGTCTTGTCGAAATAATCCAAGCAGGTCCACCACTCCAGCGACAGCATCTGTGACGGCGGCCACCGGTAGAGCGCCAACCAGATTCGGACGGAGCGAATCGTCAGCATCTTTTTCGAGAGCAAGTTGGAGTTCCGCTGTCGATGCTACCTCCTCGAAGCCCTTCTTAATCAACGCAAGTTGCAGTTGAACGGCTGAGAACACCTGCAGAGCAGAAACCAAAATCTGGTCCAGCAAAATAATTGTTGGATTCGATGCGCCGGCTTGGGACGTTCTTGCTATAGCTTGATCAGCTTCAAGTGCAATCCTTTCGGCGATCCGACTGATGGCGGAATGAGACAGAATCTCACACTCAAGAAAAACCTTTTCGTCGATGCTTGTGATGCCATCTAGCGCCTTCGTCTTAGATGAAGCATCTGAGGCCGTTCCCCCCTGCCCTTGAGCAACTCTCGTCTTCGTGTCAGAGACAGGTTTCGTCGCGACGGTAGATTTCCCGGCCATTGGTTGAGCTTATCGCCCAACGTTAGTTCAACATAAAATGCACCGAAATTGGAGCAATCACTTCCACTGGCAGACCGTTCAACAGCGTGGGCCGATAAACCCACTGCCGTATCGCATCCACTGCTGCTCTCTGTAGCAGGGCCGGACCCTGTACCGACTGAATATCACGAATCCTTCCGTCCTTTCCGACAACGGCGACCACCTCGACGGTTCCAGATTGTCGAGCCCGCCTTCGCGATCTGAGGATAAGCTGGCTGAACGCGTGTGATCAATTTAGCCTCTTGCACGCCTCCGCCGACACGAACTGGCCCGACTCTGCTAGGATTTTCTTTGCGACTTTCGGCTGGAGGCGGTGGAGTATCCGGCACAGAGCCAATAACTCCGCCTGGTACGCCCCCTGGATCTCCCTGACCACTTGTTGCGCCCGCATCTATATCCATCGCGGGCGAGCTCAAATCATTGATTTGCGCAACCGTCGTCGGGATTCGAACCGGCGCTTGGAATATGACTTGACTCAACCGCGGACGGATGAAGAAGTTCTGCCTTGGCGGCCTTGTCTGACTGCTTTCTACCTTCGGCAGCTCTGCGTGCTGCCAGTAAGCGGTCATCGCATTCGGCGGAGGCGGCAACCGTACCGGAGCTATGTACACCAGCGGCGCAAGCAACATGGCCGCTAGCAACGCCAACTCGACTGAGGTCGCAACAGCAAATGACCACGGTCTCTTCTTCGTCTTAATAATGTCTACCGATTGTTCGAACATGGCCAAGTAGACACCGCGTCGTGCAGAGTAGTTCCCTACATAGCAACTTGAGACCCTCCTGCCGATGACCGGAACGTAGAGGCAAATTCCGGTGTCGAACTTAGTAGCCGTATGAGTTATGAGACGATCCGGCCATCGCGCATTGTCAAGATTCGGTCAGCATAGGCCGCCGCTTCTGGATTATGCGTAATCATCAAAATGGTTTGACGAAGATTGTGATTCAAGTGCTGCAGGAGCCGTAATACGGCGCTTGAGTTCTCGGTATCTAAGTTACCTGTTGGTTCATCAGCAAGTAACATAGCCGGATCGTTTACAAGCGCCCGAGCTATGGCTACTCGTTGCTGCTCACCGCCGGACATGGCCCTAGGCTTGTGGCGAAGTCGGCTCCTCACTCCAAGAAGATCTAAGACTCTGTCAAAGTCCTTCGATCGTGGATTATTTCCCGCCAGATACCGAGCCATCTCGATATTGTCGTTTGCACTTAGTGTCGGCAGCAAATTATATTTCTGAAAAACAAACCCGATCTTCTTTTGCCGCAGCTTCGTTCGCTGTAAGTCAGACAATTGCCGCAGATCTTGCCCATCAACCCACACGTCTCCAGCAGTCGGCGGCGCAAGTCCCCCCAGGATGTGAAACAGTGTGGACTTGCCCGAACCTGAAGGCCCGACGACAGCTACAAATTCGCCCCGGCCCACCTGCAAAGTAATGCCGCGCAAAGCGTGAACTGCAACGTCACCCGACTTATATACCTTAGTCAGACCCTTGACCTCGATCATCAATCCAGCTGCGGCGATCCCGGCACTAGTCATAGGCCAATGCCTCAATGGCATCCTGGCGTGCGGCCCGTAATCCTGGATAGATTGCGCCCAGAATCGCTCCGCCGAACGCAATGAGCGCAGCTTTGGGCCACCAATCGGGCACAATCACGACCTGCAACGATGCCGGCACAAGAGCCATAATCAAGGACTTTGTAGCAAATGACAACAGCACGCCCAAGGCCCATCCAACAAACGCCAGGCACAAAGCTTCCCGGACAAGTATGTTGATGATCGTTCCGGGGCTAGCCCCCAGAGCTTTTAAAATTCCGATCTCCCGTGTTCGCTCAACGACCGCCGTATACATCGACAAGAAGACGACAAGAAATCCGACAAGTACCGACAGAATCGTAATAACTGCGATAAAGGCTTGCAAGGGAGGCAACTTACTCACGCTATATTGCGAAACCATTGCTTCCATAGAAAGTGCCTGTAGATTTCCTCGCAACTTTGCGTTCAGTTGCGTCACCACTTCATCAGTTAACGAAGGATTATCTAACTTGACGGCAATCTGAGTCAGCTTTGGTGGGTTTGAATTTCCCGTCAATCGTTGTAGCGTCCTTAGCGGAACAATTAACCGACTTAGAAAGCCACTGTCGATTACTCCACAGATAATCCATTGATGATTCAGCAAAGTGACATTTTGGCCTACGTGATACTTATTTTGATCGGCATAGTACCGGTCAACAATCAAGTCGTTCGGTCCTTGCGGAGGGTGGCCGTCTATAAAATGCACATTGCCGTTCAGTTTGCGAAATTCGTCGAAGTTCACTCCGTTCATGAACGTAACAACCTGCACAGACTGCGATAACATGCCCACTGCCTCACGAACATGTGGCTGCTGAGCAACAAAGTTCACAAACTTCTCATCGATTTGCCCCGAAGCAAACTGCATTGAACCGCCGCTATCCGGCCTCAAGATGATGTCTGCGCCAGTTCCTCGGACCCGATTGGCCGAGTCCTCCAGCATCCCCCGGCTTAGCCCGATCAAAGTCAAAATCGACATCACCTGAACACCAACCACTAAGGCGCTGAGGAAAGTTCGCACCCATCGAAACTTGATGTTCTCGAAAACGAGTTTGTTTATCATCGCGCGAGGGACAACAGATGCGGCCCGGATCGCAATGTGTACATTCTCGGTAACGCAAAGGTTTGGGGACTATTTGCCAACCCTAGATTATACGGCCAACTAACTGATAAGTGATTCAGGGCTGCGTCTCCAGAAAATCTTTGACTACTGTCACCACCGGTTGATGATCGACATCCACTCGCCGATTCAACCTGCGCATGGCTTCATCTCCGATCCGGCCAGACAGCATCAGTAATGCCAATTTCACTTCCGGCCTTTGTTCCGCCAACTCGTCCCGAATGATAAAGCAAGCGTTGTAAGGCGGAAACGCCCGCTTATCGTCGCTTAAGACCGCAAAATGTTTGCCGTCGAGCAAACCATCGGTCGAGTTCGCAGCACCCATATCGATCTTGTGCTGGCCTAGAGCCTGATACAAGATTCCGAGATCCATCGTCTGCGGAGTCCCTTGCCACTGCAGCTTATACAGATCATCCAGACGCTTCATCCCGTCAGGTCGCGTCAGAAACTCGTATCCGACACCTAACCTCCAAGGACGCGAAACGGCCGAAGACAGCGCGGGCGTAGTCAGCTTCTGCGCATCTTCGCGTCGGACCACCATGGCAAACGTATCGTTAAACCCGAGCGGTGGAAGCCACACTAGCCTGTATCTACGGAGGTACTCGTCTTTCACCTGCATGTACACTTTGACCGGGTTATCAGCGGCGCTCTCTTTCAAGATCGATGTCACAGCCGTCCCTGTGTACTCCGGGTAGATGTCAATCTGCTTATGGGTCAGCGCTTGATGGGTTAAAAGGGTTCCGCCCAGATTCAGCTGGCGCTTCACCTTAATATGCAGTTTTCGCTCAAGTTGTTGCGCGGCCATTTCTCCCAACAACACTTGTTCGGTGAAATTCTTCGACCCGACAATAATGTCCGGAGTTCTGCCGCACGAACTGAGTAGGCTAAACGCTTCGAAAACGCAAACTGCCGTGACTAAACCCGCGCCCACTCGACCGACGCGCAAAAAACTCGATGGGGTCATGGCCGTTCTACCCGGCCCCTGCTGATCCGTTGCTCAAGCTTTGCCATGGCTGCATCAGCGATCAGCGCCATCGCTGCGGCTGGGACGGCACCGGCTAATATCTGCGTCACATCGACAGACGAGACACCCCGAAATATGAGCACGCCCAATCCCCCGCCCCCGATCGCAGCCGCAATCACAGCGGTTCCAATTGTGGTCACCACTGCAGTTCTGACACCAGCCAAGATTGTGGGTGCGGCCAGAGGCAGCTCGACCAATGTCAGCAGCTCTCTATCAGTCATTCCCATCGCAACCGCAGCCGCCCTGACAGGCTGATCGACATTGGCGATACCCACAATCGTGTTCCGCACGATAGGAAGCAAGGCATAGAGCACCAGGCTGATAATCGCAGTCCGCATACCGATTCCTCCGATGATCGGAATGGGTAACAGAAATCCGAACAACGCGAGACTTGGGATGGTTTGAAAAATATTTGCAGTGGTCAGGGCCGCCCGTCGAACTGCCGGTCTTCGGGTCCCTGCAATGCCCAAAGAAACGCCGAGCACAATCGCAATAGCCGATGCCGTGATTACCAGGACCAGATGCTCACCTGATAGCTGCACGACGTCATTCAGCAAACTTCTTATGACAATGGGATCCACTGATATGGTCGCCTCGATTGTTTCACAGAGGCCGCCATCCGCTGGTTAGGGCGTGGGCGTTGTTGCTTTGGAATCCACGGTGAACAAATGGCATCGGCTGGTCTTTTCCAAAAATGTGAATCGCGGATGAAAAAACAAGGCCGCGCGTGCATCGCCTGAACCTTCCTGCAACGTGGTGATCCAAACTCCATCCGGCTGGCGATCCTGCTTCAAGTGAAAGCGAAATCCTTTGTGTACCGTTGCCAGCAGTCCACCACCTAGCTTCACGTCGCGCTCCAAAAGCAGCTTCAACTCAGCCGGTGCGCCCGTTTGCTCATCTACCCAGATCTGGCCCGATACCGCCTGTGCAAATCTCTCCTCCAGCTTGCTGGCACGGAAAGCTGGGTCTCCATGCAGATCGTAATGGATAGTTCCCCGCCCGTTTTGCATTTCCCTGCGGCCATTCGAGAACTTTTGGGCTCGCAAGAACATGTCGGCCGCCCTCTCGCCTTCTTTTTCGCGTTTGGCGATCTGCTTCGGGTCATCTGCCTTTTTCACTTCAGTGTCCACCCGTTCCTGTTCTTTGCGGGCCTCTAACTCCGTCAATGTCCTGCCATCTTTCTTGAAGACGTGAGTTATTTCCTGGCCTTTTACGAAAAACCGGTCCGATTCTCGCGTGTGCGAACTCTTCACACTTCCGTCATTGTTCAACAGTTGTTCGCGTGACTCAACGGCGCACGAATAGCGTTCCCGATCTTCTTCCGACTTGCGCAGGGTTAAGATCGCTCGTTCCCGCAGCGTATATGGATTTGGAACTGGTTCCTCCCCGGCTCGCAATCTAACCAATGCTGCCAATACGACCAGGAGCAAGCGCCGCTTCATGCTAACGTCTACCCAGGTCACCGAAGTTCGGCAGCGTCGCCCGGAATGCTTTCGCTAAAGGAGTCTCGACAGCGAAGAACTCGTAGGGGCTCACCACCGTCTCTAATCTGCCACCGTCTAAAACCGCAATCTTGGTACCCAACGCAAGAGCTTCTGCTATATCGTGCGTCACAAACACGGAAGCGACATTATATTGCGACCTCAATGCTATGAACTGCTGCTGCATCTCGTGCCGGGTCACTGGATCCAGAGCGCCGAACGGCTCGTCGAAGAGAAGCAGGGGTGGCTCCGCAGCCAAGGCCCTCGCGATCCCGGCTCGCTGCTGCTGTCCTCCCGATAATTGGCGCGGGTATCGAGCTCCGTATTCAGCAATCGGCAATCCAATCTGGTTCATAAGTTCGGCTGCACGCTCGTGTTGCCTTCGCTGCGGCCACCCCAAGAGCCTGGGGACCATCGACACGTTCTGCTCTACCGTCCAGTGCGGCATCAAGCCAAACTCTTGTAGGACGTAGCCGACGCGGCGACGCAGTCGAATGGGATCTGAACCCTTGTTGTCTTGCCCGTCTATGAGAACCGACCCGCTAGTCGGATACAGCATTCGGTTTATGAGTCGTAGAGCCGTCGTCTTTCCTGAGCCGCTTCGACCCAGCAGGACCAAAGTTTCCCCGCGCTCGACATCGAGGGACAACCGATCCAGGATTAACCGCCCTTCAACCGCGAAAGTAACGTCGCGAAACGACAAGTAGGCCAGAGATCTCGCTCCTTAAACTAAGTGTATTTAAGCCGTCAGACCTGAAAGTTTCGATCCGGAAAACAAGCCCATTAGTCACTTTTCACTTAGCTGTCCCAAGTTTGGCAGAGAGGGTTTGCTCTGGTATGGTGGTGATTCGACACACATTGAATGCCGTATCGAATCCAGCCTCTTAAAGAATTCCTCGTTCGCCCCGCTCTTCCACCTTCACTGAACCGACTTTTAGAGTTGGCTTATAACCTGGTTTGGAGTTGGGACCACTCGATACGCGCGGTTTTTCGGCGGTTAGAACCTGCACTTTGGAAAGAATGCAATCACAATCCTGTTCAGTTGCTTGGACTGGTGTCTCAATCAACCCTCGATAAGGCCGCCTCTGATCCTCGTTTCTTAGCCCAATACCGACGCGCCTGCGATCGTCACGACGAGTATCTTCGAAGGGCCGCTCATCCGGCAGATGGTCCGATGATTGCCTACTTTTCGATGGAATACGGGCTGCTGGATTGCATGCAGATCTACTCCGGCGGCCTTGGCGTTTTGTCCGGCGACCATATGAAGGCCTCAAGCGATGCGGACTTTCCACTGGTTGGCGTGGGGCTCCTGTATCAACGCGGATACCTTCAGCAGTCGCTCAATCCGGATGGCTGGCAACAGGAGCGCACGCCGCTCAACGACTTCTATACTCTCCCCGTCCGGCCTTACACGGATTCTGCGGGCATCGACCTTATAGTCAGCGTAACGCTACCCACTGGTGAGCTTTACATCAAGGTCTGGTACATCGACATCGGCCGTGTCAAGCTCTATCTGCTCGATACCAACATCCCTCAGAACCAGTCAGCCGAGCATCGCGAGATCACCGACCAACTCTATGGCGGAGACATCCACAAGCGTATTCGCCAAGAGATTGTTCTTGGAATTGGCGGCCTGCGAGCGCTAAAGCAGATCGGCGTCCGCCCGACGGTATACCACATGAATGAGGGTCATTCGGCCTTCCTGGCAATCGAGCGCGTTCGATTGCTCATGCAGGAATCGAGTCTGAGCTTTGAGGAGGCGCTCGAAGCTGCCCGAGTTAATAGTGTTTTCACAACCCATACCTCCGTTCCGGCAGGCATCGATCTTTTCGACTCGAGCTTGGTTTACGACTACTTCGGACAGTATTGTGACCGCGCTGGATTTGGTTTCGAAAAGCTTCTCGTGCTCGGCCGTAAGAATCTTCAAGACCCGACTGAGCGGTTCTCGATGGCTGTGCTTGCGCTGAAGACGTCGGCGTTCCGTAATGCAGTCAGCGTCTTGCACAAGTACGTCTCGCAAGACATGTTTCAGGATCTCTGGCCTCGTCTGCCGATCGACGAAGTTCCGATTACTTCAGTCACCAACGGCGTCCACTCGCCAACTTGGATCAACGGTGCTCTGGCGACACTTTACGACCAATACCTGCAGCCCGACTGGCGCGACCGTTTGGAAGATTCCAAGATGTGGGAGCTCGCGCTCGAGATCCCGAACCAGGAACTGTGGGAGGTCCATCGAAAGCGCAAACGCCGGCTGGTTGCTTACGTTCGGGAACGCGCAGCTAATGCAGCCATCACCCGTAAGGCATCCCTGGCCGAAGTTCGCCGCCTATCCGAAGTCCTTGACCCTGACGCTTTCACCATTGGTTTTGCGCGTCGGTTTGCCACTTACAAACGGGCGACACTCATTTTTAGAGACGTGAATCGTCTCAAGCGAATCTTGAACAACCCAAAGATGCCGGTCCAAATCGTCATTGCGGGCAAGGCGCATCCGAAAGATCATCCGGGCAAAACTCTGATTCGCGAAATCGTTACACTGTCTCGGGAGCCGGAGCTTTCCAAAAGGCTCATTTTCGTCGAAGACTATGGCATTCAGGTTGCACGCGAAATGGTGCAGGGCGTGGATCTATGGCTCAACAATCCGCGGCGTGGCGAGGAAGCTTGTGGTACAAGCGGCATGAAAGCCTCTATGAACGGCGTCCTGAACCTGAGCGTCCTCGACGGGTGGTTCGACGAAGCTTACGAGATGTCAGGCGGCTGGGCCATAGGCGAACGCATACCTTACTCTGAAGATCAGGACGATATTCACGCCAGCTCGATTTACTCGATGCTTGAAAACGAAATCGTTCCCTTGTACTACCAGGATTCGGGCCAGGACATGCCGGTCGAATGGGTTCGCCGCATGAAGCAGTCACTCGCTAATATCACGCCGCGATTCAGCGCTGGCCGCCAAGTCGCGGACTACATGACGGAGTTGTACGAGCCTGCGCACGCTCTCTGGACCAAAACTTCCGCGGACAATTTCAAGTCTGCCCGGGCTATAACCCAATGGGATGCGCGCTTATCGCAGGCGTGGGATCGAGTTCGCTTTCTATCGGTCAGCGATGGTCCCGGTGAACGAATTATGAGCGGTACGTCCGTTCCTATGCGCGCCACAATTGATCTTGCTGGGCTGAAGGCATCAGACCTTCGGGTGGAGGCAGTCATTGGCAAAATCGGCGTCTCGGGACAGCTGCAAAATACGCACACCCTCACCCTTGATCCGGTGGAAGAAGCAGGCAACGCCGTTGTTTTCGCGAATCAGTTCACCATCCAGCAAACTGGGCGAGTGGGCTATTCGATCCGTATCTGCCCAAGCCATTTCGAAAACCAGCTAACCCGTCCTTGCAATTCGTTGTTGAAGTGGATTGGCGATTAAGTCCGCCGATAGTACGCTTGATTTCGATCTTGCTATGGTTTTATGACTCAGATCGTGGTACATACTTACATAGGTGCAGCCGATATAATCGATTCAGATTTGAGAATCGTACTTATCGGTCTCCCATCTGAGAAGTCCAGTCTTACTGTTTCACCTTTTACTTGTAGAGCTGGAATCTGCACAGACGTGGTCCACTAAGTGGGTTTTGCACTTCTGTTGCTTATTCATTCCAGGCCGCCGCATTAGTGGCTATTCTAAGGAGCCGATCAACGACTATGGACGGAGATCGCAAATACAGGCAGCATGGCTATCAGGACTCTGAGAAGGGTCCGCCGAACAGTCGTCAAGATCGTCCGCGGCAATCGAATCCGAAGTCCCCATTCGATCTAACCGGCCCCAAATTACCACGCCTAGTTCAAAATGTAGTTGCCTCCCGGTGCTTCAACTGCGCAGTGGCATTGCCGGTCGATATGGATTTCAAGAACGCGTGCCCGAAATGCGGTGCCGCGCTCCATTGCTGTAAGCAGTGCTCGAATTTCGAATCATCGACTCGGTTTCAATGTGTCAAGCCGGTTCAATTTCGAATTGTAGTCAAGGACCAGGCAAACGAATGCACCCTATTTGCGCCGCGGGTGACCGTTGCGCGCGATGGCGTCCAACCGATGGCATCAGCAGCAAAGCCCGACTCATCTCTGTTAACGGCACCGCGCAACGCGAACGATGCTCGCGTTGCTTTTAATAACTTGTTCAAGAAATAACTTGGCCTCCGCAAAGATCAAGAAAAAGTCCTACTCAGCCAAGACAACGGAGGCGCGGAGGCAAGGAGCACTTCCCTGTCTCATTGTGGTTTTCGCAATACTACTCATTCTTAGCTTTATTTTCTTTGCCTCTTTCCGCATCGGTTGATGCCGACTTCGCTGCAACCGTTACGATAAAGGCACATGAGAAGTGACAAGCGGCAACCCGACGAGTTGCGCCCAGTCCGAATTACGCCCGATTACCTGATGACTGCTGAAGGATCGGTGCTGATCGAGGTGGGCAACACGCGTGTCCTCTGCACCGCTACGATCGAGGATTCTGTGCCCGCATTCTTGCGGAGCACCGGCAAAGGGTGGATCACAGCCGAGTACGCAATGCTGCCCAGAGCAACGGCCACCCGCACGGCACGCGAAGTGACTAAAGGTAAGCCGTCAGGCCGGACGCACGAAATACAGCGCCTAATCGGCCGTTCATTGCGTTCCGTTGTGGACATGTCGGTACTTGGAGAGAGAAGCATTCTGGTTGACTGCGACGTGCTGCAGGCCGATGGAGGAACCCGAACGGCTGCAATTACGGGTGCATACGTGGCGCTTGCAATTGCCCTAAATACTCTGGTTGTGTACAAGGTCGTTCATAAGTCTCCACTGCTTGATTCCGTTGCGGCCACTAGTGTGGGGTTTGTCGCGGATCAGGCGCTTCTCGATCTGAACTACGAAGAAGACTCCCGGGCAGAGGTGGACATGAATGTCGTGATGACAGGCAGCGGCAAGTTTGTCGAACTACAGGCTACGGCCGAGCGCACACCTTTCAACGACGCCGGCATTGCAAGCCTGGTTGCACTCGCTCGTAAAGGAATTGCAGAGTTGCAAACTCTACAACAACAGGTTCTATCGGCCCGAAAGTAGCAATGCTAGTCTACGTGTGCACCAGTAATCACGGAAAGCTCGAGGAGTTCGTCTTAGCGGGTCGGGAATCTGGTCTCGACGGATTGCAGTTGGAGCCTCTGCCGCACCTTCGCAATATATCAGCACCTGACGAGACTGGTTCAACGTTCGAGGAAAATGCGCGGTTGAAGGCAAGTTACTACTCCCAATTCACAGAGGAACGGGTGCTTGCTGATGATTCGGGTTTGGCGGTCGAAGCCTTAAACGGGGCGCCGGGTGTTCACTCCGCTCGATACGCGGGGCCAAATGCCACGAGCGCCGATAACAATGCCTTGCTGATATCTCAATTGCAGGGAGTGGAGAATCGAGCGGCACAATTCGTGTGCGTACTGGCCGTGGCGTGGAAAGGCAGAGTCATCGCAACGGCTTCGGGGAGTGTGTCAGGTGTAATAGGCGAACCTGCCGGGGTGGGCGGCTTCGGATATGATCCGTTATTCTTCTACACGCCGCTCTCCCGCACATTCGGCGAGCTGAGCGAAACCGAGAAGCTCGCGCTCAGTCACCGAGGCAATGCCTTGCGTGAACTTTTTAAGAGCGGGCTGCTGTCCGTCTAAAATACGAACATGCATCCCAGTGTGCTTCATAACGGGCGCATACATTCATCGCAGGATCCGCTTCTGTTGCCAGGGCAGGTCGGATTTTTGAATGGCTGGGGAGTCTTCAGCACCTTGCGGGTGTGCGAAGGCGTTCTATTTGCGTTTGAACGGCACTATGCGCGGATGAAACGGGATGCGGCACTGATGCACGTGCCTTTCGAATATACGGCCGAGCGGTTGCAAGCCGAACTGCTGAAACTGATCGAGGCCAACCGAGCGTATGAGGCAACACTTCGGGTCGCGGTAGTCAGGAACAAGGGTGGGCTGTTCGAAACCGCAGGGCAAAAACGAGACGCAGATCTAGTCGCTTTTACGGCGGACCTGACCAATTGGGGCGCCAGGGTCAAGCTCACCTATGCCGCACATGGGCGCTACGGTGCCAATTCTTTCGCTGGAACCAAAGTTACGTCGTGGGCGCAAAATCTGACTTGGTACGAACAGGCTCATCAGGACGGATTTGACGAAGTATTGTTGTTGAACGAGAGCGGCGAAGTCAGCGAATGCACATCAGCGAATGTGTTCATCATTCGCAACGATCAAGTGTGGACACCTCCTCTGAGCACTTCGGGCTGCCTGCCCGGCGTTACTCGTGCCCTTTTATTAGAGGAGATGAACGTACCAGGACTGACGACTTCAGAGCGTGAGATAACGCCCTCCGAGTTAGAGTCTGCTGACCAGGTTTTTATCACCTCAACGACCAGAGACATCTTGCCCGTTACTGAAATAGATGGGGCTTCTCTTCAGCAAAGACCAGAGCTACTGAACCGAATCAAGACAGCCTTCGAATGGTTCCGAGAGCAGTACGTACTGAGTCGGCAGACTGCGGTTAAGTAAGAGCGGGCGCTTTGAGGTCAAGTTCTCGTGCGCCCACAAGTGAGTTACGACGCATCACGAGCAGACAGCCGACCTGTTCACCAACGGTATTCAACATCTCCATATCACTGCCTGAATGGAGGTATGCATCGCGGTGCTGAACGTTGATAACTCCCAGTACCTTGTTGTGACAAATGATTGGCACGGACAAAAAGGCCTCAAACGTATCTTGCGGAAGATCCTTGAAGTACTTAAACCGCGGGTCGTTGTAAGCTTCGCGCGATATAGCCAGAAGGCGCCGCTCACGAGCTACCCAGCCGGTCAGACCTTCGTTTAATCGGAGGCGAACCTTGCCGATATTCTGTCGGGTCAGTTCGTTGGAGGCAACGAGTACTAGTTCGTCATCTTCAACGCGATAAACGAGGCAGGAATCACAGTTCAGAAAATCGCAGACCAGATCAACGACGCCTTGCAGAGCAATGGCCAAATCGTTGTCTCGCGTCATAATGCGGCTTACACGTTGGAACAAACTTAGTTGCTGTTCAGCTCGTTCCAGGCGGACTTCAAGCTCGCGTGATTTTGCCACCGTTCTCAATTATTACAGAAGAATCCGAAAGTGTCATAATCACTTAGGAATGTTTTTAAGGTGGCATCTGCAGCGAGCTGGCCTAAGGTTTTGAGGCAGGCTGTAAAGGTGTACCATGAGAAGCAGCATTTTTCCTTAGGAGACTTCCCGTCGCATGTGGAGTAAGAGAAAAGAAGACGAGATACCACCGCCCTCACCAAGGCCGTCGGCTGCACCGATACCCTCGCCCATTGCAGAGCCCCAGAGGAGAGAAACAAACACAATGTCGTCGCCTTCCAGAAGCTTTGAGCCCGAACTCAGTGGATCTGTACGAAACGGATCTGCTGCCCTCGGCAAGAATGTGACCGTGAAAGGTCAGATATACGCCCGCGAAGATTTAACAATCGATGGCGAGGTCGAAGGCACCGTTGAGTGTCATGAACATCGGCTAACGATTGGACCAAACGCACGGGTACAAGCGGGGCTGAAAGCTCGTGAGATTGTAATTCAGGGGTCGATCCAGGGCAACGTTGAAGCTGCCGACAAGATCGATATCAAGAAAGAAGCAAAGCTTGTCGGAGACATCAAGACGAGCCGAATCGTAATCGAGGACGGTGCCTACTTCAAAGGCAGCATCGACATTTCGAAGAGTGCTCCGGCGGCCAAGCCAAGCCCAGCACAGGCTCAACAGCCAGCAGCAGCACCTGCACCCGCCGCCCAACCCGTGGTTGCTACAGCGACAGCTGCGGGCGCCGGTATCAAGTAGCTGAGTAGCGTTTCGCGCCGGTACAGGCGCAGTAGGCTGGCCCATGCTAGAAGGGTTTGGGCCTACGCTACTGCTATCGAACGTGTGGTGCGATGAACTTTGGAAGCTCCTTAAAGTCGAGTCCGGCGAACGCCGCAGACAAGAGTACGCCCGCGACACTTACGCGGAAGAGCAACGGACTCGACCAGTTCTGTTCGATGTTACAGACCCAGGAAACTTTGTCGATCCTGGACATGTCCGGAGCGAGCCAAGCCAACATCAGCTTCATCACGGGACTTGGGCATCGAATTTCGTCCGAAGATATTGTCGGAACCATGGAGCAGAGTTTTGGCCGTGACTTCTCCTCGGGCCAGCAGATGGCCAGTACGGCGCAGCGTTTCCTGGATCAGACGTTAACTTTCCCTGATTCGCATTTCGACGGTGCTCTTGTTTGGGATACGCTTCAGTTCTTAACGTCGCCGTTGCTTGATCAAACCATCTCTGAACTGCTGCGTATTGTGAAGCCAGGCGGGTTGATGCTGACCTTCTTCAACGCGAGCGAAAAGGTTTCTGAGATGCCGGTCTACAACTATCGGATACAGGACCAGAAAACATTGTTACTGGTACCCCGGGGTCTGAAGCAACAACGCATTCAGTACTGCAGCAACCGAACTCTGGAACGTGTATTTGAGAAAGCCGGATCGCTGAAGTTCTTCCTCACGCGCGACCACCTGCGCGAGTTGATTGTCAGGCGCTAGATACCGATCTAGAGGCGCTCAGCGCTGAACAACACTAGCCGCTTTAGCCAAGTGCGCGTCATAATGACCGTGCCAGTCGAAGTTGCGGATGCGCCAAAGGTCTGTAAATGCCCGGATCGTGCTGCGAATGGTCACCTTTGTTCCCGCCGCGTTAGCCCATGCAACGGGCACTTCTAAAATTCGATATCCCAGCTTCTGACCGATGTACATATTCTCGACGTCGAAGCTGAAACCATCCAGCTGTTGCCGGCTGAAAATTGCGTTAGCGGCATGGCTGCGGAAGAGCTTAAAACCACACTGAGTATCAGCAAACGGTAGCCCAGTGATAAGGCGCATGATCAGGTTGAAAAATCGCCCACCCGCTTCGCGAAAGATCGACTGATGACGGCTGACCAGTTTGCGGTTCAAAGCGCGAGAGCCGATAGCGACAACAGCATCAGAGTCGACGGCGGCTTGATAAAGCTTATAGAACTCTGCCAAGGGAGTGGACAGATCGGCATCGGTAACCAGCCGCCATTCGCCGCTGGCCTTCAACATTCCATAACGCACTGCGTAGCCTTTGCCGCGATTACCCGCGTATGACAGTAGACGAAATCGGTTATCACGGCGAGCGATTCGGGAGGCAATCTGAGCAGTATTGTCTGTTGAACCGTCGTCGACAATTAGAACCTCGGTATCGGCGAACGCCGGGTCGGAAAGGAAGCGGGCCAAGCCGGCCAAGGTGTCAGGCAGCCGCTTCCCTTCGTTAAATGCTGGGACGACTACAGTAAGCGAGATCAAGTTGAATGCCCAGTATATGACGAGGAACAACAAGAACTCGGTGCGGTCGTGAATAGGAGCCGCAAGTGATACTCCTATACTTCAATTGTCACCTTATCAGTTAGAGCAAGGAGCGAAGTACTTGAGTCTCGAAGACGATATTTTGCGGCAGCGATATGAAAGGCTGGCGCAGATACGCGAGCTTGGATTTGAACCATACGGTACGGCGTTTGATTACAGTCATACGATTCCGGACATCGTCAGCGATTACGGCGGAAAGACCGCCGACGAATTAGCAACCCGCATCGAGATTCGGATCGCTGGGCGAATACAAACGGTGCGGCGCATGGGAAAAGCCGGCTTCCTCACCCTGCTTCAGAATGGCAAGACGCTTCAGATCTATGTTCGCAAAGATGCTGTAAGTGAGCAGAGCTACAAGCTTTACGAAATTCTGGACAGTGGTGACTTGATCGGCGTGACGGGTTACTTGTTTCGTACTAAGACCGGTGAGCTGAGCGTACACGTCGAAGATCTTGTTTTCCTGTCGAAGATTCTGCTGGCACTTCCGGAAAAATGGCACGGGCTGGAGGATGTCGAGACTCGTTACAGGCAGCGGTACCTGGACTTAGTCGCGAATCAGGATGTGCGCACGATATTTGAGACTCGGGCGAAAGTCATCGGGTCGCTGCGGAGGCAATTAACTGAGCGGGACTATCTGGAAGTAGAAACACCGATGATGCAGCCCTTGCATGGCGGAGCTACAGCACGACCATTTCGGACTCATCACAACACGCTGGATTTGGACCTTTACTTACGGATCGCACCGGAGCTTTATCTGAAGCGCCTAGTGGTAGGTGGTTTGGAGCGGGTGTTCGAAATTAACCGGAACTTCCGCAACGAGGGTATTTCGACCAAACACAACCCCGAGTTCACGATGCTTGAGTTCTATCAGGCATACGCGGATTATCAGACAATGATGGACCTCTCTGTTGAACTGTTGCGGCAGCTGGCAATCGACGCGACGGGATCGGCGGAAGTGGAGTACGACGGACGTAAGCTGAACTTCGATGCGTTTCGCCGACTCACCATGCGGGAAGCAGTTATGGAATTTTGGCGTGGTGATGAGAAACCTACTGCTGAAGAAGTTAGGGATCCGCGGTGGTTACTAGGGCACTCGAAGGAACAGACATCTGGGGCGGCGCTGGTTGACATCTTCGAACGGCATGTAGAAGAGCAACTGCACGACCCGACTATCATCTACGACTATCCGGTTGAAGTATCGCCTCTGTCGAAGAATAAGAAGGACGAGCCTGAGTTTGTGGAGCGTTTCGAGATCTATGCAGCCGGCATGGAGATTGGGAACGCATTTACCGAGTTGAATGATCCGCAGGAGCAGCGGCGGCGATTCGAAATGCAGCTGGCGCGGAAAGCGAGCGGGGACGAAGAGGCGCATGTCATGGATGAAGACTACATACGAGCGCTGTGCTACGGCATGCCTCCGACGGGTGGTGAAGGGATTGGGATCGATCGACTGGTGATGATTTTGACTGGTTCGAAGTCAATCCGGGATGTGATTCTCTTCCCGCTGTTGCGTCCGGAGCCTCCGATCGGATTAGCCGACCGGCTCAAAGAATTGGATCAGCAGTAGAGCGTACCAAAGCAGATGTCGCGCTTTGAGTGGATGGTCGCGCTCCGATATCTGAGAGCCAAGCGTAAGCAGACGGTCATCTCAGTGATTACCGTGATCTCGGTACTGGGGATCGCGGCGGGCGTGACAGCATTGATAATTGCCTTGGCAATCACCAACGGATTCGAGACTACCTTGCAAGGCAGCCTGCTATCTGCGACGGCGCATGTGAACGTTCTATCAAGGGAACCCGATTCGGGCATAGAACATTGGCAGGAACTGATTCCGAAGCTGTCGAAGATCAGGCATGTGGTGAGCGCGACGCCGGGACTATATGGCCCGATTGCGATCAAAGGACCTTTTCAAGGGGCAGGCGCCGAGATGAAGGGAGTGCCCATCGGGCGCGGGGCGGCAACGCCGGAGTTACTGAAGCATCTGAAAGCAGGTTCACTGGCGGGATTCACCGGTCGAAGGAGTGACACCGGGATTGTGTTGGGGGCAAGGCTGGCAGAGCAGATCGGCGTGCGGCTGCACAGTCCGGTTTCGGTGGTGAGTTATCGCGGACAGCTGACGCCTCTAGGTCCGACCTTTACGATGTTCCGGTTTCGAGTAGAAGCGATCTTCGAATCGGGATTATATGATCTGGACAACATGTGGGCCTTTTCAACGCTGCCCGCAGCTCAGAGAGTGCTGGACCTTGATGACGTAGTGAACACGATCGAGTTGCGATTGGATGATGTGTTCGCGGCCCGCGAGGTGGCCGCTCAAGCAGAGACGGCGTGTGGGAAAGAATTTGTAGCAACAACGTGGATGGAACAGAACCGGGCCTTGTTGAATGCACTGCGGCTGGAGAAGATCGTCAGTGTCATCACGGTTGGACTGATTGAGTTGGTGGCTGCCCTGAACATTCTTGTCGTACTTGTAATGCTGGTGATGGAAAAGCATCGAGACATTGCAATTCTGATGGCGGTGGGCGCGCGGCGTGAACAGATTCGACGGATCTTCATGTTGCAGGGTCTGATGATTGCTGGGGTTGGTAGTGCGATTGGATTGGTGGTGGGATTCGGGGCCAGCACGCTGTGCGATCGCTATCGTTGGCTGAGGCTGGATGAGCAGATTTATGCACTGAGTTATGTTCCGTTTCAGAGCCATTGGACGGACGGCGTGTGGGTGGCGGGCATTGCACTAGCGACTAGCTTGTTGGCGACATTGCACCCAGCCTGGACAGCGTCGCGGATTGCTCCGGCTGAGGCGCTTCGGTACGAATAAAATGGCGACCGGGGCGGAGACGCCGGAACGAGTTTCGGTGGGTAGTGTGCCAGTGCGGCAAGACCTGATTGTAGTCTTCGTGGCAGCGCTGATCTTTATCGGCTGCATGATCAGTCCGCCGTCGTTGATGGACGATGTAGACGCGGTGCAGGCTTCGATCGCGCGGACGATGCTGGTGACGGGCGATTGGGTAACGGCACATCTGGATGGGGTGACGTATTTCGAGAAGCCGCCCCTCAAATACTGGCTGATCGCGACATCGTTCAAGATATTCGGCGTTCATGATATGGCGGCTCGTCTGCCTTTAGCAGTTATCACGGTCCTGCTGTGTCTATTGACGGCACGAATAGGACGGTGGGCGTTCGGGGCACAAGCTGGATTTTATGCCGGCCTGTGTCTGTCTACTTGTGTTGGTCTGTTCTTATTTACACGCATCTTGATTGCCGATGTGGCTTTGACGTTCACGATTACGTTGGCCGTTTGGGCGTTTCTGCGCGCAATGGACGATGATGAGCTTCATCCGCGGTTATGGGGCTTGCTGTTTTGGGTGAGCGCAGGGGCAGGACTGTTGTTCAAGGGTCTGATCTCGGCTGTGTTTGTATTTGCGGCAGGAGGATTGTACCTGCTGTTCACATGTGAGTTACTGCGACGGGAGAGTTGGCGACGACTAACTCCATTTACAGGTGGGTTGCTGTTTTTGTTAATTGCGGCGCCGTGGCATATCATGGCGGCTATTCGTAACCCGCCGGTCTGGTATTTCAGCATGTACAGTGGACCCGGCCAATATCACGGCTTCTTCTGGTTCTACTTCTTCAATGAACACATTCTGCGGTTTCTCAATCGCAGGTTCCCGCATGACTACAACACGGTGCCGCGCCTTTCGTTCTGGTTATTTCACTTACTCTGGCTTTTTCCGTGGAGCGTTTACTTCCCTTCCCTTTTTCGGTTGAAGTACCAGGGCGCAGACCGTGCGGAACGAACCCGATTGATGTGTCTGTGCCTGATCGGATTCTTAATAGTGTTCTTTAGCTTTTCGTCCACACAGGAGTACTACTCGATGCCTGCGTACCCGGCAATTGCGTTGTTGTTGGGCTGTGCGCTGGCAACAGAAAACAAGGCGGCCAAACGGTCGTTGCAGTGGAGCGAGCGGGCATTGCTCATCATTAGTGGAGTTTGTGCAGCGGCTATTGTGTTCTTACTGATTCGCGTCTGGAACCTAGCAACCCCGGGCGACATTGCACAGGCTTTGCGGCAACAAGATGCAAATGCCTACACACTGTCGCTGGGACACATGGGGGATTTGACGTTAGCGTCATTTGCTTATCTAAGATCTCCTCTCACAATTGCCCTGATTGCTTTTGTGGTCGGCTGCTTATCACTTGTGAGGGCCACGCGCTATCGGGTTCTCGGTATTGCCGCCATGATGGTGCTGTTTTTCCATGCAGCACGCCTTGCCATGGTGACGTTCGATCCTTACCTGTCATCGAAGCCGTTGGCGGATGCCTTACTGGCATCACCTCCGGGCGAATTGATCGCGGACGATCAGTACTACACGTTTTCGTCGGTCTTCTTCTATGCAGACAGGCAAGCTTACTTGCTGAATGGACGAGTGAACAATCTGGAATACGGTTCAAATGCGCCCGATGCACCGAGAGTATTTATCAGCAACCAGGATCTAGCGAGTAAGTGGGCTAGCGACCACCGATTTTATTTGCTAGTAGAACAACCATCGCTTGGCAAAATAGAAGGAATCGTTGGTCCCGGTCATTACACGGTCGTTAAGGAGAGTGGCGGGAAGCTGCTACTTACGAATCGGGCGATCACTTAGAATCGGCAAAGTCCCAAACCATCAGTTCGACTTCGCCTTCTGTGTACTCAACCAGGGCGTACTCTCCGGGCTCGAGGGTGCGTTCGGGCCAGATTTTGAAAAGGCCCTCGCTCATTTGCTGCTCGAACGTAGCGATTTGATTTTGCTCCTCCACATTTTCTTTCGATACGGGAACCACTGAGATGTTTTCTACAATTCGAACCGATTTCTTGGAAGCCAACTTGATGATGCCGAAGCGTTCTTCTTTTTCAAGACGGATGTAGAATTCGGGGCGATCTTCATGGATGAGGAACTTGGAATGCTCCCCCTGGATCTGCACAGTCGCATGGCCGGGAATGATAGGAATGGGCGAGAGGACTTTCAGGACGGAGCGCTTTTTATCGGTGACGACCTTGTAGTCGGCGATCGCGAGTGACCTCATCTGGTCGCCCTCTTTGTAGTAAGCGCCTGAATTCATAGGAATCGATGCGAGTTCTTTTCGTTGAGCGCGCTCGAACTTTTCTTCCTCGTCAGCCTGCTGTGCTTCTTTGCGAGACTCGTTATTGCGCGATGTGCGTTCGCTCTCGGTCTTGCCAAGGTCGGTGAGAGCGACGGGAACGTCTTCCCAGTCGTTGCGTTCGATGCTGTAGTAGTGAACTCGATCGCCCTGCACCTGGTATTCGCGAACCAAGTGATAAGTTCCGTCCTTTAAAAAGAGCTTAATGGGACCGGCAAACAGGGTAGCGGCGGTGAGAAGAAGCGTAATAAGAACCCGCACAGACGTCATTGTATCGGGATACAGACGAGACTCGGGTTGTGCAGCTGTGAGGGGCCAAATGATATGGTTGGTGCCGAAGCAAAATCTACCTAGGCTGCGGCGTCCTGAAGGTGGATTTCGGTTGCGATGCTCGGCTGCGTAGGCTGTTCGGATGCGCATTGCGAAACGAACCCGAATTCGAGAGCGGGTTCTGTTGGTGGCTTTTTTGGCGACGTCTGACTGTTGAGCTTCATGCGCAGGACTTGGGCGCGGAGGCTGTTGTATTCGGCTTTCTGGGCAAACAGAAGTTCGGCCTTTTCGCCTTTGTCGCGGGCGGCTTCTTCGCGACGGCGTTCGGCTCGGATTTTAAGTAGGTCGTTCAAGGCTTTGTGAAAGGCTCGGTCGTGTTGGGCTTGGTAGCGGGAGTAAAGCGGCACGTCTTCGAGAAAGGCCTTCCCAGTTTCGTCCGGCAAAAGTGTGTCTATGAAGAACTGGGCACGCTCACGGAGCCACCAGGACTGGGCCATTTTGCGAACCAGCAGAGTTTCAGTGAGCGTGGTGGCTCCATGCTCGGCCATGAGACCGGCTTCGAGCTCGTCGTACTCTTCCTGCGATTCGAAATGCAATAACCGGAAGCGAGTGCCGCAGAGACCGTGAGTGGAACTGTTGCAGGACGACTTGGCTTTGCCTTCTATGGTGCGGGGGCCCGTCGAATGCTGGGCATTCTGCTGATTGGCGGTGTGCTGGGCAGGGGTGGCTGGTCTCGGCAGGGGAGCGCTGACGAACTCGGGTGAGCTCTCGGCAGACTCCGACAATCTGTCGTCTTCCAGCTCTGACTCCGGTTCTGAAGCATGGATTGTGCTCTTTAGAACACAATCGATACCGGCTCGCTTTGCGATTCGGTTAGCCTCTTTGATGCCTTTGCGTTCTAGGGCGCGGCGTTCGGTGCGAGTCATGATGGGAACCTCCGGATGGTGTAGAAATCCGGTTTGACGCTAGCAGCCCGTTTCGTAGACACGACGTCACTCATGGGCATTCTGGCGGCTAAGTGACACAACCGCTGGAAGATGGGGCCCCCAAATTTATTTACGAAACCTGTGAATGCGCGGCTCTTAGCGATTCCTCTTGACAGTCACTCATATTTCTACAATTATAGAATAATGGAACGGTCGATAGAACGGCAACCCTCTTCCGAGGACTCCTTTCTGAACGAGAGCGTTGTAGAAGAACTGAAAAGGAACTCGGAAGACGGGTGCCTGCTGTGTCTCCTGGACGCCTTAGATGAAGAGGAATGGGATTGATGGCAAAAGCGAAGAATGAACCGGACCTCGTCCGCTATGCCGATATGTTTTCGGCAATGGGAACTGAGCCGCGGCTGCGCATCATGCGCGTTTTGTTAGCGGCACATCCACAAGGGATGATCGCGGGGGACGTGGGAGCCGAGTTGGACATTCCGCCTTCCACGCTCTCGCACCACCTGGACAAGTTGAAGAATGAAGACCTAGTGAAGGTGCGCCGGGAAAGCACCTATCTCTGGTATTCGGCCAATAGCGACGCGCTGCAAGAGTTGCTTGGGTTCCTGTATGCGGAGTGCTGCACCCGCAATAAGGCGATAGAGCCACAGGCCATCGTCCAGCTTTGTAAGTAACAAGGAGCAAGTCATGGAAGTAAGAGAGATCGTAAAAGAGAAATACGGCGAGGCTGCGCGCCGCGTCACATCTGGCGGAAGTAATGGCTGCTGCGGGGCCAGTTCAGCGCTCGAAAGCTGTTGCGACCCCATAACGTCGAACCTCTACGACGAGGCGCAGGCGGGGCAGATTCCAGAAGCGGCCTTGAAAGCCTCGCTGGGCTGCGGCAATCCTACGGCGCTAGCCAGACTCAACGGAGGGGACGTGGTCCTCGATCTCGGTTCGGGCGGGGGTATCGATGTGTTGCTTTCTGCTCGCCGGGTCGGTCCTACCGGCAAGGCATTCGGGCTTGATATGACGGATGACATGCTCGCACTGGCGCGTGAGAACCAGCGAAAGGCCGGCGTTACGAACGTCGAATTTTTGAAAGGCGAAATCGAACATATTCCACTGCCCGATAACAGCGTCGACGTGATCATTTCTAACTGCGTGATCAATCTTTCGGGCGATAAAGACCAAGTCCTACGCGAGGCGTTCCGAGTTTTGAAGCCCGGGGGCCGTTTCGCTGTGTCCGATGTGGTCACACGCGGAGAGATTCCGGAAGAAGTTAGAAAGAATATGCTGCTGTGGGTCGGCTGCATTGCGGGAGCGCTGCAAGAAGAGGAGTACCGAGCCAAACTGACGGCGGCCGGCTTCGCTGCCATTGAGGTTGAGCCGACGCGCGTGTATGACGTTGAGGATGCAAGAGCCTTTCTTGCCGGCGAAGGAATCGACGTAGACGCCATGGCGCCGCAGGTCGAAGACAAATTTATGAGCGCGTTTCTTCGCGCCATTAAGCCGGCCGACTGCTGCGCTCCGGGATGCTGCTCGTGAATCAGGCGATAGCTCAACCCGCCAAAGCCAGCGGAGGGCTTGGCACATTCGAGCGCTACCTCTCAATATGGGTTTCGCTCTGCATGGTCGCGGGTGTCGTCTTGGGGAAGTTGATTCCCATGGCCATTGCGGGCCTGCGCGGGATGGAGTTTGGCCAGGGAAGCCAGATCAACGCGCCTATCGCGGTGCTGATCTGGTTGATGATTACGCCCATGATGATGAAGGTTGATTTCTCATCCGTGCGCAATGTCGGCAGGCGTCCCGCAGGGCTACTGGTGACATTGTTCATCAACTGGGTCATTAAACCATTCTCGATGGCGCTGTTTGCTTGGGCCTTCTTCCGTATCGTGTTCGCACACTTAATTACCCCGGCGGAGGCGGATCAATATATCGCAGGCTGCATTATTCTGGCGGCGGCGCCCTGCACGGCGATGGTCTTCGTCTGGAGCCATCTAACGAAAGGAGATGCGGCCTATACGCTCGTGCAGGTTTCGGTTAACGACCTGATCATGCTGCTGCTATTCGTACCGATTGTGCAGTTTCTGGTGCACGGTGCTTCCTCGCTGACGGTGCCTTTCAACGTGCTGCTGACATCGGTGACTGTGTTTATTGTGGTGCCGCTGGTAACCGGGGTACTGCTGCGCTCTCTGCTGTTGCGCCAGCGCGGCCAAGCGTGGTTCGAAGGAGTGCTGCTACCGAAATTCGCCCCGGTCACGATTGCGGCATTACTCGCGACGTTAGTGCTGATTTTTGCCTTTCAAGCCAATAACATCACCGGACGATTTTTCAACGTAGTTTTGATCGCAGTTCCGATTACGCTGCAGGTTTACTTCAATGCCGCGCTCGCGTACGGTCTGATGAAGTGGCTGAAGGTAGAACACTCGGTGGCAGCTCCGGGGGCGTTGATCGGCGCATCCAATTTTTTCGAGCTGGCGGTTGCGACGGCAATTGCGCTCTTTGGTCCTCAATCGGGCGCAGCGCTCGCGACAGTGGTGGGCGTTCTGGTGGAAGTGCCTGTGATGCTCTCAGTCTGCGCAGCGTGTAATCGGACTCGGCATTGGTTTCCCGATCCGGTGCGAGGCGCGGCGTGAAAAAACGCATCCTGATCCTCTGCACGGGCAATTCTGCGCGGAGCCAGATGGCCGAAGGACTGCTACGGCATGACGGCGGGAACGCCTTCGATGTTGAAAGCGCCGGGACCAAACCGGGCACCGTGCGACCAGAGGCGATTGCAGCGATGCGCGACATAGGCATCGACATCAGTAGCCATCGCTCAAAACACGTGGATGAATTCGAGGGCCAGAAGTTCGATTACGTGATTACGGTTTGCGATAACGCGAAAGAAACCTGCCCGGTGTTCTTCGATGCGGTCAAACGGCTGCATCAAAGCTTTGAGGACCCACCGCCTCCTTCGGCCGGGACGGATGAGGAGCGCATGATGATCTTTCGCCGGGTGCGGGACGAGTTGCGGGATTATTTGAAGGCATTTTCGCGCGCAGCATAGCAGCTTCAGGGCTACTCAAGCCCCGACAGAGTGTTTCAGGAGATCACAAGGAACCGGTTCCCTACTGAGACGGCAGTAGCAAAATCCCAGGCTGGGAGCCCAGGCGATGCTTCTTTCGATCCAAGTGGCCGACCGACCTCATCAAACCTCTGCCACGCCAGAGATCCACCTTTTTTCCAGACGGTGCCTTCCGTCCAGACGAGCAGCGTTCGCCCATTTTGATCTGTTGCAATCGCAGGATGCTTCCGGTTGTTTCCTTCCCCAGGTGCGGCAATCGGTGCACCGACCGTGAGAGTGTGAGGGTCCACGGGAGCGAAGTAGATTTGTTTCGCCGTCTCCCAAGCTAGAAGGACGCGGCCTTTGCCCGAGGTTAGGGAGACGGTGCTCATCGGACACGCACCGATCTCCCAACGATGCAGATCGACGGCCTGAAAGGTCTTACCCGCATCGCGAGAGGTCAGCAGGTACATATCTCGGTGAATGGTTTGGCGCGCGCTGCGATAGAGGAGATAAAGATTGCCCGATTCGTCAGCAAGTGCACCCATGCCGCAGCAGCCGCAAGCGCCGACCTCGTCCGGTGAAACCGGCCTTTCACTCTCAAAGGTTTTGCCGTCGTCTGACGAGCGTGCGAGCCATACGCGGCGATGACCTTCGCCCTCTATGACTTTTCCGTTCTGTTGCCCTTGGGCGTGCCACGCCACGAACACATTTCCCCGCGCATCAGCCGCTAGCGTTCCGCCGCCATCAAGGCCGCTGGCAGTGGTCATGACGCTCCGTTGTGGTTCGAAGCCGTCCTTTCGATCATTCAGCCGGGTATAAAGCATGGGAGCCGAATCACGTGGACCTTTTGGTTCAGCAGCGGCCGAACCGTTCCACGTTACATGAATCCGGCCGGATCGTCCGAGGGCAAGATGAGCTCCCCGGACCGTACCCAGAGCGATGGCGCTGCCTGGGTGGCTGTTCACGCGAATGGGTGCACTGAAATCCGCGTCCCGAGGACCCCTGCGCACATAGCCGATGTCGGCCGCGCTTGGGTCGCCGCCATATAGGTAAATTAGATGAATGGCGCCTTCGGCATCGGTCACGGCCTGCGGCTGCAGCGCTCCACGCGGAGCCTTGATGATCTGGACGCCGCTGGAAATGTCAGCACGCAAAAGTGCAACGCCGGCCGATGCGACAAGAAACGAACGCCGGGTGCAGTTCACTTCCTGACCTCAACGACTGATATCAATTTTGCTTCGACGATGAGCATGAATCTCCTTTGTTGAATCGTCATTTTGGCTCAGAGCCCGTTAGGAGCTCGGCAGATTTCTTATAGGCCCGCTAGGGGTGGGCCTTGAGCCGGAATCGAACAAACACATTTCCGCCGATCGGATGATTGCCGTAGTACGGCTTGATTGAGGCCGGTAGCGAGTACGCCTCAATGTTCGCACCAACGCCGGTTTGAAAGTGCCGGAAAAGATCCACGTCCCGGGTGTAGCCGATCGTGTACGCTCCAATGCGAAAAGTGCTGCCGTACTCGGCGTTGAGTAGCGTCTCGACATCGGGTTGGCCGGCGAAGAGTTCGTCCTTGTCAACGAGCTCGATGCGGCCAGTAATGAAATTCCTCTTGCGGACTGGCAGAACGGATTCCACCGTATAAGCGTTTAGGTTGCGCTTGGTGTAGGTACTATGGTTCCGGCCCCAGATGAAGCTGGAGGACCAACTGCCACTTGGTAGCGGCTTGGAATATCCGATCGAGCCCGTCATCCGAGTCTGATCGCCTGCCTGCAGCATTTCGGGATGTGCAAGGTGACCAACCGAGACCTGGGCCGCCCAACTTTTTGAGGGGAAATACCAGAGTCGAGTAGACCAGGAATTGATTGGGCCTGAATCAATGTTCCAGCGGAATTCGTCTGGCTCAGAGCCGTAAAAGCCGCTCGCCTCCAACCTAAACTTCTTATATGCGAGACCCGCGGTGACGACATCGTTAGCGATGTGCGTTGAGTCTTCCCAGTGGTGGGCAAGCGTTGCTTGCGGCAGTTCCATCGCTGAGGCGCGATGCGGGTACGCGACAGGTCCTAGCGCGGGATCGCCGACCGGAGCGAAATAGAGCTCAAGAGTAGCGTTTTCGCCGAGCGACCGCGCGTACTGAATGCCCAGCGACATGATGAAATCGTGCGGGTGCTGCGCATCGACAATTGGTTTCCCGAAGGCCGTTTCGCCGGTTTGGAACAACAGGGGATAACGTCGGTCAGTGATGGTGGCTGGCTCCAGGCTCAGCATAATTTGCGCTTGGAAAGCACCGTTTTCGCCAGCGCGATGCTCTGCGTTCACCATGAACCAGTTCGTGGAGTAAAGCTTGTCACCGCCTCGCGATCCCGATTGCTGCGTGTCGTTGAGGTATCCCTGCGCCATGAACATGGTGTTCCAGGAACCAATGGGCTTCATGATCATCGGCATTGGCCAAGCGATGGGATTCGACGCCGTTCCTGACGACAGCCCGGTGAGGAACATGCTGGCGGGATTCATGCCCACCATATTCATTCCCGGCATAGCTTGGCCCTCGTGAGACGCCATCGGCTGATCCTGCTTGTCCCTCGGCATGGCACCCTGCTGAGCGTAGAGAGGGATGCTAAATGCCCCAACAATGACGGTTAGCGCCAAGACTTGGTTGACTTTCGTTCGCGCAATGCGAACACAAGACTTACTGAACAAAACTGACCTCCTGATCTGGACCATCGACGAGCAACACAAAAGGGCATACTCGCGGACACTTACTGCCCAAACGGGGCAGCAAAGGGATCTATGGCTTGGGGATCAGACGCGGAGGATCACGGAATTGATCGCCGAAAGGCCGGGCGGCGACAACAGGTGAGCGGGGGCTAGCGCTTGGGGCAAAAGGGGAGCAGGAACAACGAGAGACATTAGACGCCAATCGAAGTCGACGACGAAGTCAGAAGGGTTGGCTTGCACCGCGGCGGCGGCCATGTCCGCCACAAGGAGCGGATGCGAACAGTCGAGCGGAGCTTTGTCAGTCGGTGCTTGATGGTGGCGATGGCAGGGCGGCATCGAACTCTGTGTCGAATCGCTTTGGCATGGCACAGAGGCGCATGCCATGAAGCACCTCACGTTACCTATTAGCAACAGCAAGGCGATCAGTACCATCGTTCCCTTGGACCGAGAGCCCATCTGAAGTGATGGTAGCAAGATAGCGGCCTATTGGCGAAGTCGGCCAGGTCAGCACGGCATTGCGTTCGAGTGCGCAACCCTTCTCAGGAGTTGACTCACCACGTCGAAGTCGATCTTGTCCGGTTTTGTAAAGCGAATGCATCCCTTGCCGATGTTCGAGCCAGAAAGCGCGCTGCGGAACTCGTTCACGACATCTTGCTTGACTACGTACAACGCAATGTACTGCTTTTGGCTTGCAAAGGAAACTTCCATCAGGCCGTTGCGCTTATAGACCGGCATGCCGTATTCCATGACTTCCTCATACCCTTGGAGATGCTGCTTACAAAGGCTGCGCAGTTTCTCAAGCACGGTTCGCCGTTCCGGCGGGATTTCCTTCATATAGGTTTCGACATCGACGGCTTTGCTGATCATTGAACCCCCTTTAAGGATGGCTTTGGCGTAAACTTCTCATTCGCTGTAGACTGCGAGGAATGGCTTATCAATTGACTCGCCGTTCCGTTCTAGCCGGCTTGACTGCTGCAATTCCTTCTGGCGCGCTTGCATCGCATACGGGCGAGCATGTCCGGCTCGGGGCACCAATCTTTCTGAAATCCGACGACCCAGTTGCGCTCGCTCGAGAACATCGCCGATTATTTTACAGCGCCGCATACTGCCCAGACACGAACATTGGAGACACCGATAAAATTAAAGCTATCGAATCGGCGTTCGCAAACGAAGACGTGATTATCGCTGAGGTAGGCGCGTGGAAGAACATGCTTGATCCCGATGGTGGCAAGCGACGCGCGAATCTCGGGTATGTCACCGAGCGCTGTGCGCTCGCCGATGCCGTTGGAGCTCGCTGCTGCGTTGACATTGCCGGCTCGTATAGTCCGACGGAGTGGTACGGACCGAACCGAAAGAATCTGTCGAAGGAGTTCTTTGACGCAACAGTAGAGAACTGCCGACACGTGATTGACACGGTGAAACCGACGCGCACAAAGTTCACCATCGAGATGATGGGATGGAATTTACCTGATGGTCCCGATTCCTACGTCGACTTGATTCGTGCTGTGGACCGCCCCGCCTTTGGAGTTCACCTGGACGTCTGCAACGGTGTTAACTGCCCTGAGCGCTTCTACAACAACAGCGACTTCATCGGAGAATGCTTTCGAAAGCTGGGCAAGTGGATTGTTTCTTGTCACGCAAAAGATCTGCAGTGGATCACTGAATTAAACATTCACTTCCAAGAGGTCGTGCCTGGTCGCGGGCAGATGGATTATCGCCGCTACCTGACCGAGCTGGATCGATTAGGGGCGGATGTCCCGCTGATGATTGAACATCTGAAAACGCCGGAAGAATATACCGAAGCCGCGACATACATCCGGTCGGTCGCAAGTGCGGCGGGAGTGAAGCTCATCGGGGGAGCACCGGCCGGTACTTCTAAGCAAGGATAGACGCAGAACGGAGCCAATCGAGTGGTGTTGGACAAGGCCCGGTTAATTTAACGCAATCACTACCTTTCCGCGAGCGTGGCCTTCTTCCAGGTAGCGGATTGCATTGGGGACATCACTCAATGAGTAACGCCTGTCGATGACCGGAGTGACCTTCCCGGTGCTCATGAGTTTTTGCATAATTGTCAGGTCCGCTTTGCTCCACTTGGCGAAAACTCCGATCAGTTTTTGACTGCCGAACTTTGATAACGCAAGCGCATGGATCGAGCGAGCCAGAGGTCCAACCATCCACACATCGGTCGATCCGCCGGCCATAATCAGTTTGCCCGTGGGTTTCAAAAGGCTTCGGTATGCCGCTAAGGAAAGATTTCCAACCAGGTCGAAAATCATGTCATAGCGTTGCCCGTTTTTGGTCAAGTCCTCTTGCGTGTAGTCGATGGCTTGATCTGCGCCGATCGTCCGAACCATATTCAGATTTCGTGTACTGCAGACGCCGGTCACGTCTGCGCCGAAGGACTTGGCTATTTGTACAGCAAAGGTACCGACTCCGCCGGCAGCACCGTTGATCAGAACTGTCTGCTTTGGCTGAATGTGTCCCTTATCACGAAGCCCCTGCAAAGCGGTGAATGCCGCAATGGGTACCGAAGCTGCTTGCTCAAACGAGATGTTATTTGGTTTTAGGACCAACGTTGACTCGGCTGTACAGACATACTCGGCAAAGGCTCCACGGCAAGTACCAAACACCTCGTCACCTGGTTTAAATTCCGTTACGTTCGTGCCGACGGATTCAACTTGGCCGGCTACATCGACGCCTAATTGAGTGATCTTTGGTTTCCGCAACCCAGCGATGGCGCGGACGAGGTACGGCGTCCCTCTCATAAAATGCCAGTCGAAGGGATTGACGGAAGCCGCGCAAATTTTGACGAGAACCTCACCGGCGGCAGGGCTCGGCTTCTGAACCTCTTCGCACTTCAGCACATCTGGTGAACCGTATTCGTAATAGGTGATTGCTCTCATGCGGCACGTCCGATTCTATGTTGGTAAGGGGTGCACAGCGGCCCGGCGCGGCATTGACTTACTCTTGTACGCCTTTGTGAACGAGACGCGAACCAGCCAGAAAGTCATCAAGAACAGCACGAATATCGGTGGCGCAAAAAACACTTTTGATCCCCGCAGGCCAGCGGGAAACAGATTTTGCTTTCCCAGAAAGAATGACATCACGGCAATGAGATACGCGAAGCTCATCCGCCAGAGATGTCGTGCGATGCGCTGTGCGCCTAAAACGCCGCCTCGCACCAGCATTCGGATGTCGCCCGCGGCAAACAACAAAGCAACTGCACCCCAGAAGAAACAGATGGCTGCGGGGATGCCATCTTTCGACCCGGTCGGGGTTTTTGCTGCTTGCCAACCGACGATTACGAGGCCAGCTCCGACTGTCAATGCGAGCAGGAGCGCACCCCAATCGAAAGGTCCCGTTTTTACATCCGGGCGCTTGGCAATGGACCATGCGGTAGCTACCAGATAGAAGGTCAGACAGCCCATCAGAACGTTAGTCGGTTGAGATTTCGTGAACCCGATGTACGCTCCGGTCGAGGACATGCACAACATGGATATGGCGAAGACTCTTCCCGCCAAGCCGTGCCGGCGGGAACCCTTGCGAAACGACATAGCAACGGTACCGGACAGTAGGCCTACGCTCGCACCACAGATGTGAAGGATCAAGATTGGCGAAATCGGCATGACTATGACCTCCCCAGCAATGGCCACCACATGGCTGCGGCGACGCCGAATATTCCAATGCCCATAACAATCGTGAGCACGACGAGTCCGCCTGCTATGGCTAACCGTCCGGCAGGAACTGCGCTGTTCTTTGCGCGCAAATAAAGTTCAAGAACAAGCAAGGGCAGCAGATAACATCCGTAGCCCCAGAGAACGACGAAGGGACCATCGAAATTCTTGCCGATTCCGACCGGCCCTCGATTGAGGATGATCCAGCCAAACGTTCCAACGCGGAAGAACCATTGGCCGTTGGCTACGAGATAGGCGCGCAGTGCCCAGCGCCGATGCGCTGCAACTTCATGCACGACTGCCGATCGCCAAGCCAGAGCGACCATGGCAATGATGAGCACAGCATTGACGCTGATCGGGACTCCGCCGAGCATCTTGCCGTATTCGCCGCGTGACCACGCCATGTAGAGCCCGGAGCGCACCCAAATCATGTACAGCCCGGAGATGCCGACCCCCAGCGCGGCTACTGCGAACAAGCGCCCGTTCCAGCGGTGCAGGAACATGAATCGCGTCCGAAGTTGCGGGACAAGTTGAAGCGCTCCGCCGAACGCTATGACCCCAGCCAATAGAGCGTGCGCTCCGAAGGCGAGATTTCCAAGCGTATCGCCGCGGATGTAGCTACGAGTGACGAAGGTGTTTTTGGTCCAGGCTTGAAGGTTCCCCTGCAGCGTTGTCGTGCCATAGAACGCCGCGAGGTAATAGAAGAATGCCCATTGGCCAATGACGGCGACCAGCAACCAGAAACCGACTGCGGCCTTCAGTGTTTTGTTCGCTTGGGAACTCAGCCCTGAGCGGGGTGTCCATACAGCTGTGCTCATACAGTTCTCCTTTGTGAGAGGGTGTTGAAACTTAACGGGTGAATAGGAACTAGATAGGTCCGCGATAACGGCGCAAACGGGTGGCCGCCGCGAGAAATAGCGCCGCGAATACTAAGCCGATCCAAAGCCCCGGCGTGGTCAGGAATTTGCCCGGAGTGAGTGATGCGAGCGGATGGATGGACATAGTGCGCGAGGGCTCAACGGTGAAAGCTTCTGGGAACCAACCAATCAAGCGATCTCGCAGCAGTAAGGCAAAATGCGTGGAGTTCAATGCAATCTTCTCTAGAATGCAGACGGCGACCGGCGGTAAGAATGCCCACAGAAACGTCGTGCGCCGAGCCCAGCCGGAGACGAGCAGCAGCCAACAATAGATAGGTGCATGCCACACCGCCATCGTTGTCAACCCGTAGAGCAGCGCCAGTGACGACTCTCCAAACTTCAGCTGTGTCCATAACGTCGCGGGAGTGAGGCCGTTCATCAGCAGGATCACTGTACTCAGCAGCAGCATGATCCACTGCGTACCAAGGACGATCACGAAGACGGCGAGCGGTAAGACCATCAGGGGGATGGTCGCTTTCGAGAGCACGGTGATGACATCCGATACCGGTAGCGATTTCCAGAACAGGATGCTCCGATCGCGACGTTCTCCGTGCAGGGCGTCCAGACAATAGAACACCCCGACGATAAACGCAGTCGCGAGGATCAAACCCGCGGAGAAATTGTAGGGCTGAGTGATCTGCGCGTGTTGCTGGGCGGGATCAAGTGCCAATACAGCACGCATGTTGCGCGGCAGGTGAATGGTGCTGATCAAGAATCCGAATAGGAACACGGCGGCCGCTGCTAAAGGCCCAATATAAATGGAGCGGTTCTCCCACAGTTCTCGGTGCACCGACCAGTACATCAGTCGTGTCGGCGACACAGCGGTGGGTGCGATTGCCTGCGCGGCAAACTGCGCCTCGGGCATGGCCTTCGATTGACTGTTCATATAGCCGCTCGTTGTGCGTCGTTGGAGTGATTTCCCATGATGGCAACGAAGACGTCGGCAATGCCGGGCGTGTGGACTTCACCCAGTGAGGCGAGTTGTTGAGGATCGACGTGATCGAACAGCAGAATGCTGCGACCGAACACATGACGCTCGTGCATCGGCCTGAGCGCCCGTGCTGCAGCGAGATTTTCCGGACGCACCATCAATTCGAGATACCGCGACTCGAATTCCTCCATGCTTGAGTTGAGAACGATGCGACCGCGGTTGATAAAGACGACGTCGGTCAGGACATGCTGAATTTCTTCGACCTGGTGGGTCGTGATGACTATGGTCCGGCTGCGATCGAAGTAATCATTCAGCAACGAGTCGTAAAACTGCTTGCGATAGAGGATGTCAAGGCCAAGTGTTGGCTCGTCCAGCACGAGCAACTTGGCATCGATGGCCATAACCAAAGCGAGGTGTAGCTGAGCTACCATGCCCTTCGACAATTCCCTTACCTTGCTAGTGCGCCGGATAGTAGTCTTCGAAAGAAATCGTTCCGCCTTCGCGCGATCAAATCGCGGATGCACGCCGGCAACGTAATCGAGGGCCTGCCAAACGCGAAGCCAACGTGGTAACAAAGCAACATCGGCAACGAAGGAAACGTCTCTCATAAGATGATCGCGCCGCGTCCAGGGATCATGTCCGAACACGGTGAGCTGTCCTTCATAGGGGATAAGGCCAAGAATCGCGTTCAGCGCGGTAGTCTTGCCTGCTCCGTTGAGGCCGATGAGCCCGAGAATGCGCCCTTCCTCAACATTCAGATCGACGCTGTCCAGCGCGACGGTTGTGCCGAAAACTTTCCGGAGGCCGCGCGCTTCTATGAGTGCCATAGGTTTAGCGTCTCTTCTTGGCAGCTTCGGAGCGCGATGAACGTTGTGCCGCGGCGTCGAGCAGTTCTTCCGGCGTGAGACCGAGCCGCTGGATGATGGCGTGGATCCTGGGCCATTCCTCCGTGAGAAACTTTTGACGTTCGCCAGCGAGCAGCAGATCGCGGGCACCGATTCTGACGTACATCCCGAGTCCACGCTTCTTCTCGACAAGCTGCTCGTCCACCAACTGTTGATAGCCTTTGAGAACCGTTAGCGGATTGACGCGATACTCGGCCGCCACAGTGCGCACGGAGGGCAGTGGATCGCCTTCTTTGAGAATGCCGTCGATTATCATCGCCACGACACGATCGCGAAGCTGGCGGTAAATCGGTTGATTGTCGTTCCACTCCGCATCCATCCTGTTCTAGATCGCCGTTCGAGAAAAGAAGGGGTGAAACCCCGTATCGAGGTCACCGTGCGTCTGATCTACTGTTATAGTTAACTACAACACCGCAGGAGAGTCAAGGACTAAAATTGGATTAGGAGCGACGAAGTCTTGCTTAGCTTATGCAACAGCTTTTCGCGGTCGGGCCAGAAGCACCTTCCAGCAATGCCATCGGCGGTCTTGCGCGTGTTTGGCTTCCACCACGTTGTAAGCTGTTACGCTCAGAGCTAGAAGTGAGCCGAGTCTTCACTAGTTCGCTGCTGTCTTTGCTGCTCCTTGTAACTCTGGTTTGGGGCGGTTGCATCTCGTGCGAACAGTATTCTATGTGGCCAGGCGCGGCAAGCTGCTGCTCACCGAGCGGTCACTGTAAAACTAAAACACTGCCGCCGCCGAGCTCCACCCGCGAGTGCCAACAAATTGCTTTGGACCATCATGAGTCGCTCGACTTCCATACCGAATTGCCGGTGGTCGCGGTGGTTAAGATCGAGTTTCCGGTGCACGCTATTGGGGCGCTGCAGCGGTGGCACAGTGTAAATCTAATCGAACCATCCCCGCCTGATCTGCAGATTCTTAACTCCACTTTTATCATCTAGTTTCCTCTTCATCGCTTTTATTTCGCGGAGCGTGCGTAGACGCGAGCTCCGTGGCTTTGCCGTTTCTAACGGCAGCCAAATGCATGAAAGGAACAATGATTATGGAGCTGTCAAAGACGTGCCGCTGGCTTATGGCCATTGCTGCAACGCTCACTCTGGCCCAACTAGGAATTGCCGCTGATCATGGTCCGGTTTTTGGATTAGCAACGCCCACGAACCCGCAAGGCGGTTGGAGTTTCGACCTTGGAGTGAACGGGCGCGGCGGAAAAGGCGGAGTAGCTTCCACGCTTGAAGCAGAATTAAGCTACGGGCTTACCCCAAACGTGAAGCTTTCCATCTCCGGCCCCGTTGTTTTTCAACCGGACCCCTATCTGCGCTCGTCCGTAACGGCGAACACACCGGTCACGGGCGATTTTAGCGCCCTTACGTGGTGGCGGTTCCATCGAAAGGACTTCGCGGGTAAGCGACTCGAAAGTACAGCTGTTGCCGGTGTTCTCGTTCCGGGTCCGCAGCAGGAAGTCGGCCTCTATCGGAGTTTGAACAGCGGGCCTGGCTATCTCGTCGGCGTGGTCACTGGTGTTGCTTCTCGAAGCCAGTACGTCTGGGTGGGGACAACGTATCAAAGTTACGCAGGATCGAAGGGTGATCGTCGCCCCGATCTGCTCACTTATACCGCCGTTTATGGTTATCGGCCTTTGTCCTGGCGCACCGATTACCCCCGTTGGGATTGGCGAATATTCGGCGAGTTCACAGGTGAACGGATTGGGACGCTTCAGCGACGATATCTCGAGACGCCAGGCAGTGGCGCACAACAGATGTTCCTCGGCCCAAGCGTACTCGGAGTCTACCGAGCTATTGGAATTGAAGCAGGTATGCAATTCCCGATTTATCGCGATGCAGGTCTGCTGTACCCGAAGGAACGCTATCGATTCGCGCTCAACTTTGCCTATTTTTTCTAAACACGAAAGGAACAAACGATGCTTAAAAAGCTGTCGGTACTTGGCTACTCGCTCATCTTGGGAGCCTTGCCGAGCCGCGCTGAACTGCTGCAGGTCGATCTCTCAATCTTCGGCATGGACTGAATGACCTGCGCCCACGTGGTCAACGTGGCACTGAAGAGGGTAGCCGGTGTGGAATCCGTCGAGGTCAGTCTGAACAAGGGTCTTGCGACGGTGAAGCTGAAACCAGGCAATACAGTGTCAGTTCCGCAGTTGTGGGAATTGATTCACAAGAACGGATATACGCCAAAATCAACGGCGGTTTCCGTCCGTGGCGATCTTGCGATTGTGAACGGGCAGCTCCGATTGAAGGTTTCAGGCACAACAGAAAGCCTGGCGCTTTCCACCGCTCCGAAGAACCCCACGGCCTACAGAGAAGCGCCCAAAAAACTCGGCCAAACCGTGGTTGTTCAGGGCGTGATGCAGCCGGGAAAAGACTTGAAAGCCTCGGTCGCCATTGAGGTCGCTCAGGTTAAATGAATCAGGAAAGAAATTGATGCAGGAAACACTCTCCAGTGCGCCGCCACGTCGCAGCGCCGCACTGAGCTATCTATCGCTCTTTACTTCGCTCGGGACTTTGCTCTGCTGCGCGTTGCCATCACTCCTGGTTTTATTTGGACTTGGCGCAACGGTTGCCTCGGTACTCTCGGAGGCACCTTGGCTGGTCGCCATGTCGCATCACAAGCATTGGGTGTTCATCGTCGCGGGCGTGCTGATTTCTAGCAATTTCATGTACGTCTATGTACTTGCGCCAAAGCTTCAAATGAGAAACGGTGCCTGTGACCCGACCGCTCCCGCCGCGTGTCAGACCGCCAGCCGTTTCAGCCAGATCGTCCTCTGGTGCTCAGCCGTGTTGTACATGGTGGGTTGCTTTACGGCGTATATCCTTGGGCCTCTTCTTGTTCGCTTCGATGAGTGACGCACAAGTAAGAGTTCTGAACAACCGAATTCCAGTGGACGCCGCGATTCCGCTATACGGCTTCCCGATGCGAGTAGGCAACGAAGAGCGCGCGTCACTGT
Organism: Bryobacteraceae bacterium; assembly: GCA_965214005.1. Classification (GTDB taxonomy): domain Bacteria; phylum Acidobacteriota; class Terriglobia; order Bryobacterales; family Bryobacteraceae; genus Bog-105. The sequence goes on along the minus strand of CBDCAQ010000014.1, from coordinate 2,490,517 downwards.
CTACCGATGTTCCGGGCAATGCGTTTTCATTCCTCGCGGAGCAATGTCATGGGATCAAGTGAGAGCGCGCGTTGCGCGGGAACCCAGGTAGCTAATAATCCGAGTAACAACATCGCCAGGACAACGCCGGCCAGTACCAGCGGATCGCGAGATGTCGCCTGGTACACAATGGCCGACAAGACGCTGCTCGCCAGAATGCCGAGGATCAGTCCTCCAGCCGAACCGATCGCCAGTAATTTGAAGGCCCGTCCAAGAGCTGCTTGCAAGACCTCCGTGCGTTGCGCTCCGAGGGCGACGCGAATTCCCAACTCTTTCAGGCGCTTGCTGACCGAGTACGCAGCCATCCCAAAGATGCCAGTGATGGACAGCATCGCACCCATAATTCCCATGACGCCAAGCGATATCGTCGCGATACGCGCGGGAAACAGAACTACGGCCAACAGAGTGTTCCAAGTCTTGGTGTCAAGCGGCAGCCCTGGATCGAGCTGGTGCAGTTTTGTCCTCATCGCTGTGGACAGTTGTTCTGGATCGCGGTTGGAGCGGACGACGAGCCACGCTTCAGCCAATGGCGATTGCTGGAAGGGGCGAAACATCGCTGGCTGTTGGTCTTCAGTAATAGCCTGATATTTTCCGTCTTCGACAACGCCCACGACTTGAATACGCGTTCCATCCTGGAGCTTGTAGTACTTGCCCACAGCATTGCTTACCGAGCCAAACATTCTGATCGCTAAGTCGCTGTTGACCAGAGCGACTGGAGCGGCATTTTTGTCATCTTGCCAGCTGAATGCCCGGCCCGCCAACAGGCTTGTACCAGCCGCACGAAGGTATCCGGGAGATATGTCGTACTTGTAGGGGATAGCCGCGATATTCGATGGCTTTAGATCTGTGATTTCATCCTTGAAGACATTCGTCTTTTGGCCGGCGGTGTAAACCAACGGAGGATAGTTGTTAACCAATCCCGCTCCCTCAACGCCCGGGATCGTCTCCAAGGCATTGATCATGCGTTTTTGCATTGCTGGCGCTCTGTCGATGCCATAGCCGGCCATTCCAAGGTTTGCACTCACCAGCACCGTATTCTTCGGCTCAAAACCGAAGTTGCTGTGCAACGTACGGACGAGTCCACGAACGGCAACCATCGACGAAGTCACAAGCACGGCGCAGATTGCGATTTGCACGACCAAGAGAAAATCTCGAACGCTGATCCGCGGTCCATCAGTAGCCCTCAAACCTGATTTAACGATCTGATAGGGATTGGTCCTGAGCACCTGACGCATTGGAACAACCCCGAAGAGGAGTCCGCTGACAACAGCTAACGCTAACGCGACCACGTAGACTTTTGCGTCCGGATTTACAGGAAAACTGAGAGGCACTGTGTCAAAGGGCTGCCATCGGCTTAATTGACGCAACAGAACCAAGCTGCCCCAGAGTCCCGCGATACCGCCGACAAGGGAGATCAGCACCGCTTCTGTCAGTAGCTGCCGCATGATGCGATTGCGGCTGGAACCAAGCGCGAGTCGGAGAGCAACTTCACGCGACCGGTCGGCTGCATGAGCCGAAAACAGGCTGCCCAAGTTGGCGCATGCCGCCAGCAGGATCAAACCGGCGAGCAGCATCAATCCGCCAACGAAAGCCTGTGCCGGACCGCGGAACGACGTCAGGCCTTCCAATACCAAGTGCGACGCTTTATGCCCGGACTCTTTCGGATAGGTTCTTTCTATGTACGTCCTGACCTCGTTCAGGTCGGCAATTGCTTGAGTGGAAGAGACTGCCGGCTTCAGATGGCCCATCACTTCGAAAACCCCGTTGTAGTTTCCGCGCGCGTTCAGATCGAACTCTCCGTTGACCTGTCCTTGGTTGACGATCGGCATGAAGAAGTCCGGAGAGATAAACATCAGAGTCCCTCGAAAACCCGCCGGGCCCACGCCAACGATGGTGAAGGGATGCTTGTTCAGTCGGACGACGCGGCCGATCACGCCTCGATCATCTTGAAAATGGCTGTGCCAATACGCATAGGTGAGTACGAGATAGGGGGCGCTGTTCAGGCCGTGCTCATCGGAGGCGTGAAAAAAATGACCAAGATACGGTTGGGTCTTTAGCACGTCGAAGTAGTTCCCACTCGTGGCGAAGCCACTGGCGGCGGAGGGATCGTTGCCCGTGTCCAGCGCGACAAAAGCAAAGTTGAACGCTGCCAAGTCTTCGAAGCTGTGGTTGCGATTACGCAGTTCGACGTAGTTGGGGTACGACTGCCACCCGGACTCGTCCCCGTACTGGGTTCCATAAAGGTTGTCCGACTGAGGAACATTTAAGGGGCGAAGTATCAACCCATTCAGAATTCCAAAAACTATGGCGTTTGCGCCAATGGCTAGCGCCAGAGTCAATACGGCCGCCACCGCGAAGCCAGGAGATTTCCGCAAAACACGGAAAGCGAGCCGAACGTCCTGCATAAGAGTTTCGAAGAAAAGGCCACCCAAGGCTTCGCGGCCTTCCTCTTTGAAGCGCACATGACCGCCGAACTCGATGCGGGCGCGGCGTTCTGCCTCGACACGACGAAGACCGGAACGCTCGAGATCGTCCGCACGGTGTTGGATGTGTGACTGAAGTTCTTCTTCCATCTCTCGGTTGATATGAGAAGGACGAAAAAGTCTGGTTGCGAGCGCGCGAAGATAGGCGATCATATTTCCTCCGGCTGTGCGGCAAGAGCAGAAGTCATGGCCGCGGCGAGGCGGTTCCAACCTTCGCTCTCTTCTCGAAAGCGCTTGCGTCCGGCGGTTGTGAGTTCATAGAACTTAGCGCGACGATTGTTCTCTGATGTACCCCAGCTTGCTTTCAGAAGGCCTTGTCGCACGAGACGGAACAATGCGGGATAGAGTGCGCCCTGCTCAATGAGCAGGGCTTGTTCAGAAATTTGCCCGATTCGCAAAAGAACTCCGTAGCCATGAAGAGGACCAAGCGAAACTGCTTTGAGAATCAAAAGATCAAGAGTTCCTGGAAGAAGCTGGGCTTGACTGGACATCGAACACTCCTAAGTCTGTTAGGAGTGTAATACTGACTCTCCTAAGCTGTCAAGGAGAAAGACTTTTGCCCAGCTTGGTGTAACCGCTGGCTTACTGGATTACGAGCACACGCAAAAGTGAGCCACTGTCAGAGCCGTAGTAGACGCGTTCCGTGGCCTTGACGAAGTCGCTCGATTTCGCAGTAGGAATATTCTCAAATTGCTGAGGATTGCGATCAACGAGTGGGAACCAAGTGCTCTGAATCTGTACCATGATGCGATGGCCGCTTCGGAAGGTGTGACAGATATCCGGCATGACGTACTCAATCTTTGCCCGCTTACCTGGTCGAAATGGCTCAGGGTTTGCGAAGCCATTTCGATACTTGCCGCGAAACGGCTCGGCTCGCACGAGTTGCTGATAGCCGCCCATTTGAACACCAGTAGGATTCGGGTCAGCGCTCGGGTAATCGTCTGGATAAACGTCGATCAACTTCACCACGAAATCGGAATCGGTGCCGGACGTCGAGACGTTCAAGACGGGTGTGACGGGACCTACGACCGTGACGTCGTGCTCGAGCGGCGGCGTCTGATAAACCATTACATCGGGACGGCGTGAGGCGAAGCGCTGGTCGTACGTCATGTAGTCGCGGGGCATACCGGAGCCAATGCCCGACAGCACCGGAACGGGCTTAGAAGGATCACTCACGTATTCGTCAAAGCCGGAGGCAGACGATCCCGTAAATGAGAGCATCCCGTTCGCTCCTAGATATAGAGATTGGGTCGAGGAGTTCTTGGGCGGCCATTCGGCGAAGCGACGCCATTGATTGGTTCCGGTCTCAAACACCCATGCCTTCGGAATCTGATTATCGGGTTTATCCTTCAATCCGTCGCCTTTGTCCTTCAGATTTTGAACAAAGAAAGGTCGTTCAATGTGTTCGCGAAAGAACTCGCCTGTATTCGAGGCGAAGTTCAGATCACCCAGGGTCAGGCCAGGTCCGCGAGACCAGCATCCGTGACACCAAGGTCCCATCACCAGCGTGTTCGGTGCTTTGGGTCCGTCTTGCTCAACGGCGCGGAACAGTTTGAGAGGGCCGGAGAGATCTTCAGCGTCAAACCACCCGCCGACAAACAGACTGGCCGGCGTGACATTCTTCATATGAGGAGACTGCGCGCGGGATTGCCAGTATTCGTCATAAGCCGGATGCTTCAGGATGTCGTTCCAATAAGAATTTTCGTTACGCAGGTATCTCCCATTGGCATTGGCAAGCGGCCCCATGCGCAGGTAAAAATCATACTCATCCTTAGTTCCGTACTCGAAGGCATGAAATGGTTCAGCAGGCCGTTCAGGATCGGGTCCGCGGGGCTTAAAGATGGCATAGAAACCAAAGTTGGCGGCCAGATGAAACGCGCCGTTATGATACGCATCATCACCGTTGCCGACGTCCCCCATTGGCGCTTGCGGAGACACCGCCTTCAACGCCGGATGCGCATTCATGAGCCCATAAGCGGCGAAAAAGCCGGGATACGAGATGCCCCACATACCGACACGACCATTGTTGTTGGGCACGTTCTTGACAAGCCAGTCAACGGTGTCATAAGTGTCAGTACTTTCGTCGGTGTCCTTGGCGCCGTTCAGAACGGTCTTGTGCGGGGGAACATCTATAAACGTTCCCTCCGACATGTAACGCCCGCGCACGTCTTGGTAGGCGACGATGAAGCCTTCCTTTTCTGCCGGTTCGGAAGGACCGACCACAGGCCGATAATTATCGATTCCATAAGGCCCCACCGAGTAAGGTGTGCGCTGCATCAAAATGGGGTAGCGCTGTGAATCGTCTTTCGGCACATAAACTACAGTGAAGAGTTTGATTCCGTCTCGCATCGGAATCCTGAACTCATATTTTGTGTAGTGAGACCGCGTGTACTCCAGCTGCGGCTTGGTCTCTGTTGGCGCTTGTGCAAGGCCAGAGATCAAGATTGACCCAAAAGCAAGGGCGGTGCGGACGGGAGAAGACATGCTGGCGAGTTTAGCTCAGCCGAGAACTCGGCAGTGTTCTTACTTTTGCAATGGTCCGGAGTTGACCATCTCAGCCACTGAAACTGGGGCATGAAACGAGTGTCGGCTCAGCTTGTACAGCAGAAGTCCGAATAGGAGGCAGCAGGCGATGCTGACGGCCGCGTCCATGCCGAGGCTGCCCGCAATTCCACCTATGGAGTAACCTCGCCCATCGGCAACCATCATGTAAGTAATCGGGACGTAAGTCGCCGCAGAAAGAAGTGTATAAGTAGTTGCGGCAAACGGGTTATCTTTGCCGATCGTCTCAAACATAATTCCAACTTGGATAGAAAAAGCAATTGCCTGGAAGAGGAACTCACCAACTAGCGCGAGCATAAAAGTGACAGGAGTATGAGGCAGAAAGATCAAGATCAGAGTAAAGATGCTGCCGACGATCCCGTCGATCAGATAAAGAAGGACCAGCGATCGCCCCTTGGCGATGACCGGAAACAACAGACATCCTAAGATTCCAGGAAAGAATGCGCCGACGCCGCCGGCCAGACTCACAACGCGTGCCGAGGCGTGGAAGTCGTCGCCGAGACCCCCGAGAATGCTGGTCATCGAGAAGGAACTGCAAGGAGAGAGCAGGAGCATGAGCGCAATGAGCACTTCTCTACGCCGCACCAGCGCCAAAATCTCGCGGCCGAATTGGGCAAAGCTTTCGCCTGCCAGCCGGCCGTCGGGGCCTGAGGAAGGAATAAACAGAAACAGTGCCGTGGGGACAAACACAAGCGCGCCTATAAGACTTGCCGCCAGCCACAAAGGCAGATGACGAATCAGTTCGCCTCCTACCATGGAGGTCACGCCCGTACCGGATATCACTGAGATGTTGATCCAGGCGCTAAGGCTGTTGTTGTCCTCCTCGGGACGGACGGTTGAGAGCCAACCGCAGAGCGCCGTTGTGTAGAGCATGCCCGCTGCTACGGCAAAAAACATCGCTATTCCGAGGATCTCTGTATGTTGCAGGTTCACGATCCCCATAACAACGAGCAGCGATGCCAATGCCGCAAAAACCGTTGCGTAGAAACGCCGACTGAACCAAATGTCGAGCATCGGTCCAAACACGAAGGGCCAAAAATTCGAAGACATTGCGGCAGCCGTGATTCCCGCAATGGTTGCCTCAGGAACGTGGCGTGCCGCGAGCAACTGAGGCACTACGAAGAAGGCGATGCCGTTTGTGAGGCCCACAGAGGAGTTGGACAGACCCATCAGCCAAACAGGTGGAAGACGTTGATTGGACTTCAGGCAGACCTCCGGGGGCTCAACATGCTTCACGGTACCCCATGCGGTCGTTCGATCCAGATTGCACGATCTAATTGGCCCTTGAAAACGGTCCCCGTTCGCGAGCTAAGCTTGTTAGCCGATCATCCACTTGGATTGAATCCAGCCGAGCGAAGCAGCTGTCACTAACAGACCTGCAACCATGACGATTGCCGGTGAGGCGATTGAGGCCCACCGCAAGATCGGATGACCGCCGGGTCTCGTATCTGCTGGAAGTAAATCCTTCGCATAGAGCACGAGAACTCCGATCAGCATAAGGACCAGCGCCAACCCAAGGCTGAAGGACACGAGCAAAAGGAGTCCTAAGCCGACCCGGCCGAGTGCGATTGCGCCCAACAAAAGCACGAGTGCGGATTCGCAAGGCACCAGGCCTCCACTTGCGCCTAGCGCGATCAGGCCACCCCAGGACAACTGTTCAGGAACATGCGAATGAGTATGGGCGCCCAGCAAGCCGTGCGAGTGCGTATGTGCAGTCCCATCTTCGTGAGCATGACGATGTTCGTGGTCGTGGGAATGAACATGATCGTGCGAATGAGCGTGGCCTTGAGAATGTTCGTCGTCGTGAGGATGAACATGATCGTGGGAACGGTCGTGACTATGGCTATGCGCCAGCTCATGATCATGAGTATGGGAATGAATATGCGAGTGGGAGTGTTGATGCGTGTGTTGGTGATCATGGGAATGGGTAAGGCCGGGCTGCCGCAAGCGCTTGTAGAACATAAGGGCGCCGACTGCCACAATGCATAAGCCCGACAGCGCGCCGAGGATCACCGTAAGCTTTTCGGGAACAATGAAGCGAAACAGAAACAGAGTCGCTAATCCGAGCGCGAAAACCGTGATTGTATGAGTAAAGGTAACCATGGCCCCCAGGAAGGCCGCATGCTTCAGCGTGCCTCGAGACCCGACCAGATAGGCGGCTACGATCGCTTTGCCATGTCCCGGAGTCAATGCGTGCACCGCGCCTAATCCGAACGAAGCGGCGAGTGCAATCAGAATCATGGAAAGCGAAAGTTCCTTCTGCTTAAGTAACCGCGACAGGAAATCTCCTCGCGTGACCGAGCCGGCGGGAGCACTCCGCGCCGTCATCGCAGCAGGCGAAACAGCGGCTGGTGCAAGATGCGGCTGAGGGATGCGCGTCACAGTCGGACTCGGGGCTGGCGTAGGGGCGATGTGCGTCTTGTTCGAAGCGAGTACAGGCAACGCGACCTTCCATTCGAGCTCTGCACGAAGATCTTGTGGCGGAGCAATGGTCGGATCAGGAGGATACTGCGTTAGCGCCTTGCTGAGGTCTTGATCGGATTGGCTGACCTTGGTCAGTGACGCGCGTTTTCCGGGAACAACGACGATTTCTTTCCAGCCTGCCCGTTCCCCGTAGTTGTTGTCCTCGTAGATCAGCGTCCCGCCTTGTGCGTCGATAACGGCGTTTATGTCGACGCGAATGATAGGCAGATTACCCGCACCGTCAGCAATCGTCGCTCGTACAGATTGAAAGCGGGCCTTCAAAGGATGTCCATTAGCAACGATCGAGAGGTGATTCAGCCAATCACGCGCCTGCAAAGTTGCGTGCTGGTTGATCTCCTGCGGTGGGCTGTTTCTGTCAGCCTTCCATGTGCGCAGCAGTTCAAAGGTGGGGATCTCGGCCAGGTCCAACACATATTGCAAATCGATGCTCTGCTCAGTCACATGGAGCTTCGAAAAATGGCTCACGCTGAAGTTGCCCATCGGGTGTGCCGAGAGCCCTGCCGCGCAGAGTAGTAGTGCAAAAAACCTTCTCATCAACCTTCCTATTGATTTACGGGAGATGCCATGCCGGTCTTGCCAAAGTCGAATTTTGAGTTGAGTGACAGTAGACGATCTGAAAAATGTCGGCTGGCTTCAAGGTCACCACTCGCGGCGGCAATTTTGCTTGCGTGATAGTAAAACACGGGTTCCGGCGTATGAAGCTGTAGAGCTTTGGCCGAAGCCGTCTTTGCCTCCTCAAGCTGGCCGCTTTTGAAGAGAACCCAAGAAAGCGCATCCCATGTGTAGACGTCACCGCGAACCGGCACCTCGGTCCTCATCAACTTCAAAGCCAAATCGAGGTCACGGTTTCGATCGGCCAGGAGCAACGCCAGATTCCGGTTTGTCTTCTCATTTGTGACTTTGCCAAGCGTCTCAATTGTAGTTACTAGATCCCGCTGTTCCGCCGCACTCTTCGTCAGACCAGACGCTGTGTAGAGCTCTTCAAGCGCACCCGCATACTCCACCAAAGGCACGATTGATTGAGCGCGTTCATAGTTTCGAATAGCTGCTTCTTTGTGCCCCAGTGCCGCTTCCGTTTTGCCGAGTCCCGCCCATGCACGGTGCAGGCGTGGAAACAAATCGAGCGCTGACCTGTATGCCTGCGCTGCCTCGGGCACTTGGCCCAGCTTGAAATACATGTCCCCAAGCTCGGCGAAACACCAGGCTGTGTTTTCTGGCACTTGGTCGCCCGCCTCGACCGCATTCTTCATCAGTTGAACCGCTGTTTGTCCATCGCCTGTTACAAACCTCCAGTAAGCGAGGCGGTTGTAACTGCCCAGACCCGGACGAAGCGCAAACATTCTTACATACGCTTGGCCTGCTCGATCGTAGTCGCCCAATTCCATCGAGGCGTCGCCCAGGTTCGCCCAATTCCCGGGGTCAGATGGGTTGTCTTTGGTCATCGTCTCGGAACGCTCAGCCACGGTCTTGAAGTCGTGACGCTGCAGATCGATCTCATTTTGGTATCGCAAGGCAGCGAAGTTTCCGCCATCTTTCTCGAGCATTCGATCCACCAGTTTTGAGGCTCGGTCCAGATATCCAAAGTCTGCCGATTCGCGCAGCTTCTGCAAGTAAGCAGCAATCAAGCCGAGCTGATTCGCTACATTGTCCGGGGACGCCTTGAGTAAACGCTCGTAGCTCCGAATGCGATCGTCAGTAGGCTCGTGCTCGAGGTGCTGTGCCAAGACACGAGCACCAATGGTGCCGGATGTTGGTGGTTTAGCGGATAGATCTACTCTCTGCGCAATAACTGCGCCACTGACGATCAATGCACAGATTAAGAGGAGTAAAACCCGTTTCACCGGTTGGCCTGTGTCCCCACGAGACTGGTCACGATTAGGCCCTCTTCTCCGGGGCAAGTAGCACCTCTAAAAGTAGAGAGCTCCTTCTGATAATTACCCGCCGCTACTGCATCGCCGGCCTTCGCAGCAATTTGTGCAGCGCGGCAGAAGTATAGCGGGTCACGAACACCGACGCTCAGAGCGCGAGCAATCTGAGCCTTGGCTTCCGAGTATCGGCCGTTCTTGTAGAGTGCCCACGCGTACGCATCGAGCGTTTCGCAATCATGGCGTTCCGCGATCATCTTAGTTGCCAGCGCAAGCGCGACTGGCGCATCGTGTTTGCGATCCAGATAGAAGAAGATCAGTTGAGAATTTGCGTTGAAGGGCTTTGCGCTTTCAGCCTCCGCCTGAGAGTGAAACCGCTGGAATGCATCCGCCGCTTCTGCTTTCTGTCCGTTGCTTTCCAGAGCCTCAGCCCAGTCGTAAAGGTTCCGTGCACTCTTAACTGCTCGATAACGACTTTCGAACAATGCGGCCGCATCACTCAAATTCCCTTGCGTGAAGCGAATCCGAGCCAGAATTTCCGTCGCAAGCTGCGATTTTGGGAATAGCTGAAGCGCCTCTTGAACAACCATGGCAGCTTCTTTGTCGTACCCGGAGACAAGTTGCAGCCGGGCCTTCTGGGTCAGGAGAAACGCGCGTTGATCGGTGTCGTTAGGAGACGTGCGGCGGATTGACTCGTCTACGAATTCGATCGCACCAGGAATGTCCCCGAAGAGTTCGCGCAACACTGCCGACTTCTCGAAACCCAGCGTATTACCGGGCCGAAGATCGAGCAGCCACTGTGCTTGCGGTTCCGCCGCTGCGTAGTTGCCCAGAAAGATATTGGCATCGACCAGCGACGCCCAGCCGGCCAGATCATCTGGCACCTCGTGGTTCAGTTGCGTTGCTAATTTCAGTGCCTGCGCAAACTCGTGTTTGCCCAGCAAGATGGTCACTTGCAGCTTACGCGCTTCGTAGTTCGCTTTCGAAAGCTGAAGCGACTTGTCAATCGCTATACTTGCCTGTTCGTAAACGGCTAAGTCCTCGGTGTCCCGACCCTTGCGGCACAGCGCAGCGGCCAATTCGTTATAAGCGCTGGCGGTGGGCTTTGCGTTGATCCTCGCCTCGATAGCGGTAATACGCGCCTCAACCGGCGACGGCTTTAGTGGTAATCGCAGCTCCTCGGCGTTGACACTACAGAAGCTTGTCGCCAAAGCAAGTAACAGTGAGAGCAACAATCTGGGAGTCAACATAAACAAGGTGCCACTCAAACCCTTTACTCGGTAAAGCCCGCCCAATGGCGATCGGATTACTCAGCGCAAGATGAGCCGCCGCCCATCGTGCAACCGGGTTCGCCGGGATCTATATGTCTACGGTCTCTGCCGCTCTGGGCGAACGCGACATAGGGGAAAGTTTCCTGGTATGGCACATCGTTCGTGTTCACGCCGTCACCTAAGCGATTGTTCGGAGCAACGTTGAAGCCAGGAGCTAAGATGCCGGCTACGACCCGCAACGAAATATCAGTAACGTCATCAGAGACTCGCCGGCCGTTGGGGTAGCCGGCGCTGTCGCCACCAAGAATACCGAGACGTGAGCGATTTGGTCCAGGAGTCGGTGGCACACCCGTATTGAGGCGCAGCAGATCAGCTACCGGGCCCGGAAGTGTACCGGGGGCCGCAATCGGCGCTGCGTACGTCACAAGTGGCAAAAGGTCTGTCCGCGGCGGAGTCGGAATGTTGATTGCCCCCCCAGTAGCGGCATTTAAAACGCGGGCCAGCAGCGGGTCCAGGTCAAAGCTAGCAAATTGTGCATCGTCCTTTGGCTGGCTCATGCTCCAGTAGTCTTTTGATCCGGTGCCGATTATCAGCTCGTTGATCAGCGGGTTACCCATGCGCTGGATTTGCGACCACGATCCAGATGAAATAGCTGTCAGCGGAGCGCGCCGCACGGTCGTTCTTGGACGATAAGTTGCACCCCAAGCACCGATCGTGGCCGCGGGATTTGTTGCGGCAACCATCTTGCCCGTTCGGGTGAGCATGGCAATGGGAACTTCGATCGCGATGGTATTGACGTTGTAACCAGAAACCGTGTCCGACGCAATATTCACAGGGCTAGCATCCTGGCCGGGTGAGAGCACGCCACCGCCAACCGCTGCGCGGAGATTGAAAGTGTCGAATGTTGCGCCGAGATCGATGTAGAAAGGATCGTCCACTGTGCCGGCAAAAACCTTCACACCGTCGCTGAGATTATAGATCCCCTGCTCGGCAAGTACCGGGTAGTTGGGCATGGTACGCGGTCCAACATTACTCGGAACTGCATACAGAGGCGAGCCATTTGTCAGCGCCGTACTGACACCGTTCTTCACCATCGTGACCGAGTACGATTGCCGCAAGCTTAAGCCGGCTGAACCAGCACCGTCGAGCGCAGTGATTGCAGGAGGTATGATCGGCGTTCCAGGCGCGACCGGAGCCGGAGAGTTAGCCGGTGCGTTGATGCCGGTTCCAACACCCACAAATCCCGTAAATACTCCCGGCGCACGCACTTCGGTGTGGAACCGGACTTGGAAAGTAATGTCCTCTACAGCATCGTTATTGTTGTCAACCTTGATTTCGTAGAGAATGTTGTCGTCGAATGGGAAGTAGTTCGGCCCATTTCCAGGCTCTAGTAGTGGGTCGACGTTCAGAAGAAAGGTCACCTTCGTTGGATCGTCATAGCTGACGAAAGCAAAGAAGTCGGTAATGTCAGCTTTGTGATCCAGCGCAGTGATAGGTGCTTCGCGGTGGCTCGCCGCGAACCCTGAAGGCGGAGTAACAATCATCGCCGCCATCACAGCGCAAGCGAATGGCTTCAATCTATTCATGTCTGTTCTCTTTTCTCCTGGCGTCCGATGTGTGCAATTTGACGTCTCACTGCTACCAGCGCAAGGCCAACCCCAGTGAATAAAAGGCAGGTAGGTTCCGGCGTTGCTGTTGACGGCGTGCTGAATTGATCCAATAACGTGGCCCCTGCAGCCGATCCGACGGAGCCTCCGTCGATAGTCAGATCATTGGTCACACTTATTAGGTGGACTGCGGCAAAGATAGATGAATCCTGATTTTGGGCACCGTCAACCGTAGCTAGCGCGCCGGCCGCGCCAGTGCAGCCACTTACGCCATCGACGCCAAAGCTACCGCCGGCACAAAAGTTCTCGAGCCCAGTCACGGCGCCGTCTCCGGTCTCTGAGGACTTAGAAAGCGTTATGGTCGAGCCAATATAAGTCGCGCCTGAAATCTGATAGGTGAAGAGGGATTCTTGAATTGATCCTGTAGGCGAGGTCACGTTCACCGAGGTCGTTATCCCGGGCTTGCTCGAGCTGATCAAAGGAGAAAGAAATACGCTCGAAGCTGAAATCTCGGTTGCGCCGGTTGTGCCGACTAACATTTGAAAGTCAGATACAGTACTGCTTCCAACTGTGCACCCACTGGCGCCAAGTCCTATGTAGCTGCCAAGCGTGCCGTTGACGCAGGTCGCTGCGGGGCTAAGTTGGGCTACAGCCGCGAACACTGCCGATAGAAAAATAATTCTCTTCAAAAACTCTCCGCTCCTTGATCTCAGTTAAGCCGTTAGTATGTGTACGGAACCAAAAACATGCCGGATTTAGCATACTTGCAAAACTACGAAGAAGGAGTACTGTCAGTTTGTTCTTGGTCGCAGGCACGCAACAGAGATCAGCGATCCTACCGCACGATATTCTTACCGAATTGAAAGGCAGGACCGACGGAGAGTCGCACCGTATTGCGCGAGTTCTTCAAGATGTTAGGGAAGAGATCATTGTGGACATAGTCGGCCTGAATTCGCAGGGTCGCGTGGCGAATAAACTTAAGCTCGAATCCGCCGCCTAACCCATAGAACGGCTCCCAGTCCCTGATCGTGCCAGAAGGCGCGAGTTGTCGAATAATCGCGGTAGTCACCGCGTCAGAGGGATGCGGTGTGGCGGTCTCATGAATAGCGCCAATTGAAGGATGCGCGAAGAACGTGACCTTGCGGAAGTGACGGAATTCCCACTGCGGCCCGGCGGCAAAGGTTTGAGTAGTGGATGAGGTTCCGACCGCAACCTGGTAATCGGGCGGCAGTAGTCGGGCGCCTTCGAGCTCCGCGAGTTGTCCACCAATCTGGGTCTGCAGAGTGGGTTTAAGAAGGTACGGAACTAAAGTGACGTTACCCTGAACAACAGAAAAATCAAATCCTAACGAAAGCCAGGTTCGGGCATTAACGCCGGCTTGTAAGTGGTAACCGCGTTCGGCTAAATTGGCGCTCGGGCTATCAAACCAGGCGAAGCCATTGTAAATGTCGAACAGGCCGACATAATCCTGCTGGGCGAAAATGCGGGCCGGAGTCAGCAGCAAGAACAAAGGTAGAACAAGGTTGACTGACTTGGTCATGGTAAGCGCTTAAACTTCCTTCGATATGCCAGACAAGAATACTACTCTGCTTGGTCGCGGATAATGTACTCATTTAAGCTGTAACATTGACGGCAATGCGTCTTGCTCGTCAATTCCCTCTTTACCTGGGCCTGATTCTGACCTCCGCCCTCGCCCATGCCCAAATTCACGTTCTTATTATCGATGGGGTTAACAACCACGATTGGGCAGCCGGAACCGCTGGGATTCGCGCCATATTAGCCGACGCAGGCGGGTTCAGCGTCGACGCTTCCACAGTTACTCCGGAGACATTTGATCGATGGAACCCAGACTTTGCTAGGTACCAGGTTGTGGTCAATAATTTTAATGGCGGCCACACAGACAAGGGCATTGAGTGGCCCAAACGAGTCGAGAGTCAGTTAGAGACTTACATCAAGAACGGTGGAGGCCTCGTGTCCTACCACGCTGCTAACAATGCCTTCCTGCACTGGGCCGCGTATAACGACATGATCGGCCTAGGCTGGCGTGATCCCGAGTTTGGTCCCGGTCTCGCTATCTCCGAAGGTGCTGTTATCAAAATCCCGCAAGGTACGGGACTCAAACCCGGGCATCCTGAGCGCGGCGATTTCGTGATGCATGTGTTGAATCACGACCATCCTGTCACGCGAGGGTTACCAGACCATTGGCTGCAACCTATGGAACAGCTGACACACGGCCAGCACGGCCCCGCACAAGGCCTCACCATCCTGACTTATGCCCATTCTCCAGTGTCCGGAAACAACGAGCCTATGGATTGGGTCAGAAACTATGGCGCGGGCCGGGTTTACGTAACGATGCTGGGTCACACCTGGAAGAACGAGCCTAATCCGAACCTCGCCACCCCCGAGTTCCGCAAACTACTTGCTCAAGGTATTCGTTGGGCCGCGACGGGTAAGTAACTTCAAAGTTGTCGCGTACTGAGGCACTAATCCACCTTAGGTTGGGCTTCTTTCTCGCCTGTTGTGTCCAAGACAAGTCCGGCTCACCCAGCCTACTCTAGGCAGAACAAACCTCTATGTCTGCTTGCAAACTGAACCGAGCCGTTCACGCATGCGTCTTCTGCCTGATTGTGGCCGCGCCTCTAATGGCCCAAGATCCCACCGGCATCCTCGAAGGCCAAGTTACCGACCCATCTGCAGCGATTGTCCAGAACGCCAAGGTTGTTGCCCAGAACCAAGCAACGGGGTTTCAGGCCACTCAGTTCACATCGCGCAACGGCAGCTTCCATTTTTCCTATCTGCCGGTGGGCGATTATTCTTTGCACGTCACCTCGCCCGGTTTTAGTGAGTTCGAAATTAGCCGCGTAGTGATCGATATCGATCGCGTAGTCAATATTCCGGTAAGACTCGACATCCGTTCCAGGGGCGACATTGTGAGCGTTGCGTCCATTGCAGCCAACGTCGATGTGAGTCCCACTCTAGGAAACGTCATCTCTGAACGCGAGGCTGTCGATCTGCCGCTAAACGGTCGTGACCTGACGCAGTTGGGCCGTTTACAGCCAGGCGTCGCTCCCATGACCTTCGGCCTTCTGCAAGCAGGCGGCATGGCTCGAAGTAGTCAAGCGTTTTCTGTCAACGGGCAACCGCCGGAGAACAACAACTATCTTCTTGATGGCGTCTCGAACGTGGACAGCGTGAATGGTGGCTTTGCGCTGCGAACTCCGGTCGATGCCATCAACGAGTTTCGGATTCTAACCTCCAACGCTCCGGCCGAATACGGCGAAACCAGCGGGGCTACCACCACGGTCATCACTAAGTCAGGCACGAACAATATCCACGGCGACCTTTACGACTTCCTCCGCAACGACGCCTTGGATGCTCGAAACTTCTTTGCCAATCGGACTGAACCGCTTCGCCAGAATCAGTTCGGGGCAACGCTGGGCGGCCCCATACGCCGCAGCAAAGATTTTCTCTTCGGCTACTATGAAGGCCAACGCATCACGCAGGGCAAGACACAGGCGGCAATCGTCCCAACAGATGCGCAACGGAACGGCGACTTCTCCGGCATCATCGATCCGGCAACAGGTCAGCCTAAGCCGCTCATCAATGAATTCACAGGTCAGCAGTTTCCGGGAAATAAGATTCCGAATTTCCTCATCAATCCCATCGCTGCCAAGGCTCTGCAACTATATCCGCACGCCAACCTTTCGCCGTCGATCTTCTCTTCTACCGAGATCGGGAGCAACAACTACGATCAAGGCGGCTTCCGATACGACCATTACTTCGGCAACGGCGACCAGATCTTCGCGCGCTACTCAGGCTCGACCCTTCACGAGACCGACCCGCTGCCGATTGCCGGTTCCAGCGTCCCTGGATTCCCGGTTACTAACGACATCATTACGAATTCGGCGACCATTTCTTATGTCCACTTGTTCTCGCCCCGCACGGTCGAGACCGCGCGAATTGCGTTTCTGCGGAATACGTTTTTGCAAGGCGCTGCCCAGAACCACACGCCCGCCAGCAGCCTCGGCTTCGCTTATCAGCCGACACTTGCATCTGAGGTCGGGTCACCTTACTTGATCATCAGCGGCTATGGCTCACTGGGCAACCCGATTACAGGTCCCCAGAACACGCACCAGAATAACTATGAGGCGTACTACTCGCTCGCCTCCACACGCGGCAACCACAACCTGAAGTTTGGCGCTGACTTGAATCGGCAGCAGATCAACGCGCTGCTCGGCATTGCGACAAATGGTTTTTTTGTTTTCGCGCCCTTCCCCGCCAGCGACTCCTTCGCGAGCTTCCTGCTTGGTCAACCGGTTCAGTTCTTCCAAGGCGGCGGCGATTTCGGTCGAGGTCTACGCAAGTGGATTGTTTCCGGTTATGCGCAGGATGAGTGGCGTGTCACGCCACATCTCACGCTGAGCTACGGATTGCGTTATGAGATCAACACGCCTTACACGGACGTTCGCAACCGCCTGAACGCTTGGGCGCCTGGTCAGCAATCGACCGTTCGGCCCGATGCACCGGCTGGCCTTCTCCTTCCCGGTGACAAGGGCGTTCCGAACGGCATTGCTCACGTGGATTATCACGAGTTCATGCCCCGTATCGGACTCGCGTGGGATCCGATCGGCGACGGCCGCACCAGTATTCGAGCGGGATACGGCATCTTCTACGACGGATTCACGAACGGAGTCGGCGGCCCTTTACAAGCTGCCGCCAGCGCGCTCCCTTGGACGGAGGCATATCAGCTGCCCGGTCCAGGCTTGAACTTCGCTGATCCTTATAACGGTCAGAAGCCGCCTTTCGTTAGCCAGCAGTTCGTTCGCCCAGCGACGGTTCTAACCGTTCAGTCACGCCTCCTGCCGCCCTACTCTCAGCAATGGAACTTCTCAGTGCAACGCGCCTTCGCCGGTTCCTATTTGCTCGATGTTAGATATGTCGGCAATAAGGGAACACACCTGCCGCGTTTCATCGAAGCTAATCCTTCTATCTATGGCCCTGGCGCCACAGCCAACAATGCCGATCAGCGACGGCCTTACGCGGGCTGTTCTGACTCGCTTGGAACGTGTGCCTTTTCTTCAGTTGGCCTGATTGCCGGCAACAACAGTTCCACTTACCACGCCCTGCAAGTCGCGTTTTCCCGCCAGTTCTCGCACAATCTGTCATTCCTTGCGTCCTATTGGTGGTCAAAGAGTCTCGACTACATTTCGTCGCTGAATATCGCGGGGTCCGCTCCGACACTGGTCGCCGGTGAGAATGATCTTGCCCAGAATCCGGCCGATCTCCGGGCCGAACATGGCCCCTCACTTTTCGATGCGACCCACCGATTCGTTCTTAGCGGCACTTACGCTTTGCCGCGCTGGCAAGCTGCCCCTCGCGCATTTTCGCTACTCTCGAATGGCTGGCAGCTCAATACCATTGCAAGCTTCTCTTCGGGTACGCCCTTTACCGTATACGACAGCAATAACGCGTCGTTGCAAGGCAGCGCTCCTGAAATCACCGGCTTCTACTCCAGCCGTCCGAACCTGGTCTCCAACCCCAACGCCGGCCCGCACTCGCCGGCTCAATGGATCAGTAGAAACGCCTTCCAACAACTAACGCCCGAGCAAAATCCCGGCCAATTCGGCAACGAGGGTCGCAACGCGATTCGAGGTCCGGGTCTGGCATCCGTTGACCTTTCGCTCTTTAAAAACTTTGCCCTTTCCGACTCAAAGCGCGTTCAGTTCCGTGCCGAGGCTTTCAACACTTTGAACCACGCAAATTTTGCTCTACCCGAGAACGATCTCTCGTCTCCGGCCTTCGGCCAGATCCTTCAATCGGGCTCGCCGCGACTGTTACAGTTGGCAGTAAAGTTCTTGTTTTAAGTAGGGGGTCAGACCGATGGAACCTATGTTTTTGAAGGATGTCGAGGAGTTTAAGGGCGACAACAACTACACGCGCTCGATCGAAATGATGAAGCGCGCGGGCCCAGAGTATCCGCAGATCCTGCACATGTTTTCGTTCAAGATGAACGCGACTGTACACCTCGAACGGTTCACGCAGGAGATGATGCGCGAAGCGGCCCCGCTGTCGCCCGGCATCCGCGAGTTGATTGCAGCCTATACATCGAGCCTGAATGACTGCCCGTTTTGAACCAAGTCTCACGCCGCGGTCGCGGCGGAATTGCTGGGTAGTGAGGAACTGGTCGCCAGCGTCTTGGCCGATATCGAAACATCGCTGCTCTCGGACAGCGAAAAGGT
The DNA here is from genome assembly GCA_965214005.1 of Bryobacteraceae bacterium. GTDB lineage: Bacteria > Acidobacteriota > Terriglobia > Bryobacterales > Bryobacteraceae > Bog-105. Next base: position 2,471,967 of record CBDCAQ010000014.1, on the reverse strand, counting down.
GCTGTTCAGATTCATCAGAAAGGCCAACTGCGATTCAGTTTCGACAAGCCCGTCCGACATAGAGACGCTTCACAACGCTGGTTTCAGCGATGAAGCCATCTATTACGCCATCACAGTGTGCGCGCTTTTCAACTTCTACAACCGCTGGATTGATGCCAGCGGCGTGCACGCGATGAGTGATGAAGCACATCGGGCAGGTGCAAAACGATCGGCTCTCCATGGATACTCCAGAAGTTCTCAATCCGCCTCACAGCTCACTCCTCCAAGACTTGAGCCAGTCAAGTCCGAATCGAGTAAGTAACAGGCCGCTGCCGCGACGAGCGCTGGTCTTGCTTACGGCCTGTTGCGGCGTCTTCGTCAGCTTCGCGTCGATACTGGTCTACACATTCGGCGTTTTCCTCAAGCCGTTGACCACTGCCTTCGGCTGGTCGCGCGCCCAAGTCTCTTTGGCGTTTACTTTAGCGGCGCTTAGCATTGCTGTCTGTTCGCCACTGATCGGCCGCCTGCTCGACCGCTATCCCGCCCGGCGGATCGTAATCCCTTGCACGATCATCTATGGCCTTGCATTCTTTTCGCTAGCCTTCCTGACTCCGCACATCACGCACTTACTCGCGGTCTTCATCGTGTTAGGAGTCGTCGGCAATGGCACGGCCCAGCTTGGCTACGCCCGGGTGATTAGCGCCTGGTTTGACCGGGAACGCGGCCGGGCGCTCGCGGCGGTTATGGCCGGATCAGGCCTAGGCTCCATGCTCTTTCCCCCGTTCGCCCAAAAGCTGATCACCTTATATGGATGGCGCGTTGCCTATGGCGTGCTAGGAATCACCATTCTTGTGATTGGCGTACCAATGGCCATTGCCTTCTTGTATGCACCCTCGGCGATTCAGACATCCTCGTCTACGGCAGCAAAGGAACCATCAGCCCACGTCTGGCGCTCGGTGTTCAGCTTTCCATTTCTTGCTATCGTGTCTGCGCTCCTGCTGTTCTCGTTCGCGACAAACGGCCTGAACACTCATTGGGCGGCTCTGCTAACGGATCACGGCTTAACGGCCGGTACAGCTGCCGCCGTGCTATCAGTCGCTGGACTCGCGGCGCTCGTCAGTAAGTTATCGACCGGATTCCTGCTTGACCGCTTCTTCGCAGGTCGAGCCGTTGCAGGACTCCTGGCCGCCTGCGCTGCCGGCTTTGTTCTCGTGATTTTCGGAAAAACCGCGCCTCTGGCTTTTGGAGCTGCGATCTTGGTCGGCGTCGGAATGGGCGCCGAATCAGATGCCGTTCCTTATCTTTTGACTCGCTACTTCGGCTTGCGGCAATTCAGCGAACTCTATGGCTGCACCTGGTGTGTTTACGCCGTAGGTGCCGCCGTTGGATCGCCGATTATGGGCGCAGTATTCGACAAGACGGGTTCATATCAAACCGTCTTACTAGTGTCACTAGCAATGATAATCGCGGCAGCAGCGTTATTTGCACTGCTACCGCGATATAAAGGGGAGGTAGAAAGCTAAGTTGTTATTGCTAGCTGAACACTAAACGCTGAACGAACTACCGCACCCGCAGGTGCTCTTCACTTGCGGATTATTGAACTTGAAACCGGATCCTTCGAGCGTCTCCACGTAGTCGACTTCCGCGCCGTCCAAATAAAGCATGCTGGCCTGATCGATGAAGACCTTCAGATTGCCAAAGTCGTACATCTTGTCCAGCATGTTCGGCGTGTTCTCGAAAGCCATCGAATAGCTAAATCCAGAGCAACCGCCGCCCACCACGGAAATGCGCAGCCCGGCCGGTTTCGGCTCCTGCATATCTAAAATTTCTCGTACTTTGCCGACGGCTGTGTCCGTGAGTTGAATCATGTCGATCTCCTTAGTAACAATCGCTAGTTTAAGTGTACATCGGGTGGAAAGGGCTGATCGGCTATTTCGGGTGTTACTGCAAGTCATGAAGGGCAGTCGACGCGGCGCTGCGTAAGGCAGGATTGCCCAATTCGGCTATTCTCTGAAGCACCTCGAACGTATGTGTCCGGTCGAAATCATAAGCCTCGCCTGAACTGCGAGCGATTGCTTGAGCGAAAGCTTCGTCGCTTACTCCATCTCCCCGCGTCAGCAGAACATCGACAATCTTTTGGCCGATCCATGTATCTGCACCGAGAGCGTTTTTATGCGAGCCGCTCAGAACCTGGATCGCGCAGTGCGCATAGGTATCGCACACTGTCCTCAAACATCCGTTATTCACCTGTAAGAACAACATCTCTCTTTGTCCCACCCGCCAAGATCCACCATCCTCGACGGTGCCTAGGAGTTTGAGGCCAACTGGATTGATGCTTCGGAAGAAGAAGACGTCTAGTGTCTTACTCGCGACCGTTCCCGCCAGGACGGTCTCAACGTCGATCCGGGCACGATGCAAATCGTAATTGTAGCGACGGTCGCTGCTCCAGGGGGAGTGTATGTCCTTCCTTATCGGCTGGGAATTCACAATTCGACCGACAAGGATCACTGGCACACCCGCAATACCTACGTCCCTGGGCAGATCGACAATGGGCGGATAGGGAGAAACATCCGTTACAGCTCTTTGGCAAGCGTAGAACTGTGCCATCGTGCACACAACAACTACGGATCACCGCTGATGCGAGGATTGTGAATCGAAGGCGCATGGGAATAATCTGCGATCAGAAGTTGGGTATCGCAGAGGTGGAAGTAGAGTTTGGTCCAGCCAGCGACCTCAGCTTGATATGCGGTGCAGACTCCCTGCGTAGGTAATCGTCGAGCCGTCCGGAAACTTCTATCCCTAATTGTGATCTCACGAAAAATGTAATGTTGGATCAAGAGTGCGGTACGTTCATTTTCTAAGTTCCTCAGTTCGGCTGGCCGAACGGGAGATCGGCCATTTTGATTAAGCGACTGAGACACCAAGTTGTAACCGGTGAATCTCGGGTGGGGCTGGCGGAAGCGGCTGGCCTTGAGCCAAAGCAAATTTGCCCTCCTGTCGATAACTATTTATTATCTTCTGAGCAACAGCGTCTTTTTCTCGCAGATCTGTTTCCAGTTTGCGAGCTTCATCACGGATTAGGGCAAGGTGCTGTCCCTGTAAGTGAGCGCGGCTGAAGGATTCGGCAAATTTGTAGGGATCGGTCGAGCCGGATGTTGCAGCCGCTTTAGCGAGCTGATTCACCCAAGTCAAAAAATGGCGGTAAACGACGTGAGGTGGCAGTCGCTTCGATTCGGACGGTTGAGCATCAATAACAGCGTCAATCTCTGTTGGTTGACAGAGTGCTCGGCTAGAAATGGCAAGACTAAATATAATGATTTGGGGAACTTTCATTTGGCCTAGTAGTTATTGGTTGGTTCTCTTCGTATTCCTTGATATGTCTGAATGTATTTCACTTTCTCGAGAGCAGCGGTTCTAACGGTCGGGGAGCCGTCGTACTGAGCCAAGTGTTGGAGTACGTTAAATACAGGTTCGGTGCCCCAGCGCATCTCGGAATGATAGATCGCATCAAGCATTTGCTGCTCAGTGGTATGGTCACCTCTACTTAAGAGAATCTTTGAAATATTATCTTCAACAGGCGCAAGTGGATTTAGCTTAAGATTCCAATGAGTTCCGGTACGCACCCAAATGATGCAGCTTCGCCAGCCGTCACAGATAGTCCGTAATTGGCCGCTGTCCAGTTGTAAGAAAAAAATTTCGGATTGTCCTGCATAGAGATCCTTCCAAACGGGAGCGGTTGAAAACGAGCCAGCACCCATATCAGCAAAATAGAATACATCGAAGTTCAGGGACGCCACCTCGCCTTGAAGAACCTGTTCCACTTTCACTGGTACCTTCCGGAGTTGAACTGTTCTGCCATTCCATTCTGATATCCGAGGAGGAGCTATGGCTTGCGAGTCCGCTTTTATTTGTGCGACGACAATCAAGGGTATCTGATTAAGAGCGCCCACACTGAAATGCGGCGGTAGTGGTGCCATCGAGCTTTGGCGGTCGCAACCGGAACACGCGCACAATGCCCCAATGAACGCCAAAGCTTTGTGCCTGCTCGACTTTCTCATTGAACCGCGGGAATCTTTTGGGTGTACACGACCATAGTCTATTCAAACGGTCGGCACAACGCTTTCAGGCGCGGCAATCCGGTTCTCTGCGCCGTCTAGTCTCCCGCCAGCAAACACAAGCCACAACAGCGCCGATGCAAACCCGATAAAGTAGCCTCCACCCGCCACCATGAGCCCATAGGCTAGAGGAACAGCCCAGGCAATCCTCCGCTGTGCGCCCGACCTGACGAGTAAAAGAATTGGAACAATCAGCAAGATACTGTACGAACGAAGAGATCCGGGATAGACCAGCAACGCGAGCATAAGCGCGGATGCGAACGCAATTCCATCAGCCGCTGCCGGCAAGCGTATCAGTTGACGTAGCGTCACTCCGGCGAGGATCACCGCAACCAGAACGAACACGATCAGCGCCGCACGCGAGCTGCCCGCAATTCTGAAGATCCACGCCAGCAACGATTGATTCTGTGGTTCGGTAAACATTGCTTCAGGTAAGGCAGCATAGTTGGTTTGACCAAGGTAGCTTCGAAACACTGCCTGTCCGAAGATTGCGTACGTCAAAAGCGCAGACGCTGCAAGCGTCGCAAGTGCGCCCGCCAAAGCGTTCCACTTTCGTCGGACGATCGCGTACACAAGCAGAACCGCAGCAAAAGGTTTTAGAAGGGCGCATAGACCAAGCCAGATACCACCCGTAAAACGATTGCGGGCCCGAAATGAGAGCGTGACAAGAAGCAGCAGCAGAAACAGGGTCTGGCCGGTCTTTACATTCGAGTAGGCACCATACATTGCCAATGTCAGGACGCCTGTTACCAATAGTCCCAGTTTTGAGCCGTCTTGCAAGAACACTCGCGATAGCAGTGGAATAGCAAACGCAAGGCATCCAATTTGAAGCGCGTACCAGACCAGAGCAGCGGTCTTCAAACTGAACCAACCCAGGGGCAGGAAGAAGAGGATCGTAGGCGGTGGATACAGAAAGGAAGTGTTCAGTAACTCAAGCCTGAATTCCCTGCTCGGTTGAAGTAACTGTGCGATCTGAGCGGCGAACTCAGGATGGTAGTAGTTCAGCCTTTGGGCTGCCACCTTGCCGTTAATCCAAAAATATAGGAAGTCGAACTCCGGCGGGTTGCGAACGTTCTTCAGCGCAAGTAGAAGGACGGCCGCGCCGCTCACGCATACGATTCCCGCCAGCACCCCCGTAAACCACCAGCGTCGGCGCAGACTCAGCTCATGACTTCGCCAGTAGCCAAGCAGAACAGTGGCGATCGCAACTGTTAGAAATAGAGCCGCAGCCGTGAATAAGTACACCGCCAGTGTCATCAATCTGATCCGCTGTGCCGCAGTACCTGGACGCCGAGAACGTCATGGTGGCCATCCCAGGCCGACTCGGTCAGGAGCACAAGCTTCACATTCGGGCGCTCCTCAATGACCTTCGCGAACCAGGAAGGCTTCGTAACGGAAATACCGTAGCCATTTTGACCTTCGTAGTCTGCATAGCCATAACCAGTTTCGTTATATCGAGCGCTGATCAGGTTCCAAGCTTCCTCGTGAATGTAACGATACTCTCCACTGTTCTGACGCGAGAAAGCATACCTACCATGAAAGCTCATCACGACCAGTCCACCAGGATTGATCCAAGAGATCATCTTGTCCAGCAATTCTAACGTCTTTGTAGAGGAGAGATGTGTGCTTACAGAGCCCAACCAAATCAGGTCGTACTTTGCGGGCGCCTGGAGATTCTCAATTACGATTCCGGAGATCCAAGCTCGGGCGCTGAACTGTTCTTCGCAGAAAGCAAGATCTTGCTCACGCAGGTCACATGCATCGATTGCCGCATCCGGAAAAGCAGCTCGAATCCATCGCGTCACCCGACCAGCTCCGGCTCCGAAGTCAAGAATAGAGCGAGGATCCGGAACGTCTGCCAGCCTCAGGGTCGCCAACACCACGCCCAACGCAGAGGCGCCGCAAGATAGATAATGATTCGAATTCCCAGCGTACATCCCATCCTCAAGCGATAGTTCAAGGCTGACCTTGTCGACGAGATGTTCCGTCCCGCGGGGAAGGCTGAGATCAGCAAAATGTTCAAGCTGCATAGACGTGAGTGAACACGATTTTCGCAAATCCGCCCGATCGGTCTTGTGATTGGATGTGGCTACCGCCTACAAACGCGCGATACTGTAAAGAAGAGTAATTGATTCTAGAAATGGAAGAATATCTAGCTCCGTGTTGCAACCCAGGCCGGCATTGGAGCGTCCGTACCCTTATATGAGCGCTCTGAGTGCCAGCCTTCCTTCCGTCCTCACTGAGGAAACGCGGGTTCCGGCTAAGGCGGACCACCGGATCTCCGAAGAAGCTATGCTTGTCCGCCGGATACAAGCTCAGGATGAGATGGCATTCCGGGAGATCGTCGATCGTTACCAGTCGAAAGTCTTTTCCATCATCTACGGAATCCTTAGGAATCGTAATGATGCCGAGGATATCGCTCAGCAGGTCTTCGCGAAAATCTATTTCTCGATCGGCAACTTCGACTTCCGGAGCTCGTTGCTCACCTGGATTTACAAGATCACAGTTAACGAGTGTTACGACTATCTCCGCAAGAAACGCGTTCGCAAGCTTGTTTACGAAAGCGATTTTTCAAGTGACGACAGCCAGCGGGTCGAATTTGCAGAACCGGCTACCGACCAGCTTCCCGGCATTGACCAAACTTTGGCTCAGCAGGACCTAATAATCAAGTTGCTCTCCAAGATCTCGGAAGAGGATCGCTCTCTCATCCTTTTAAAAGAGGTCGAAGGGCATTCAGTTGAGGAGCTATCGGAGATGACAGGCATGAACGAGAACACAATCAAAGTTAAGCTGTTCCGTGCGCGCCAGAAGCTGGTGAAAGCCGCACAGCGCTTCGGTCGCCTGCCATTTTCCGAAGCTTAGCCGTACTATAATCTTCTTCTTCGTGCGTCTGAACCAATAACGTTGTAAAGTTTATGTAAAAGTGGACACCAGATCCGCTACTTGGTTGGACTTTCTTGAGGGAATATGCACGGGTCCTTGTGGGATCGATTAAATGGCTTGTTGAATCGGGAATGGAGCGCACGCACATCGTCGCCGCTTACTCCTGTGCCCATTCGTCAGCAGGAATGTGATTCCCTTGATCGAACAAACACCCAGCCGCCCCTGCCACTGAGTGAATCTGAACAGCTTCGGAGACTCTTAGGTCCACCTCCGTCAGTCGACCCCTCGCCGGGATTTTACGCCCGCGTGCTGCAATGCATCGAGGAACGAGCTAAAGATTCCATTTGGGCCGTCTTTATTTATTCTCCTTTTCGTAAGCGTCTGGTGTTTGCCTCCATGGCGTTGGCGATCCTGCTTGGCACTGCCGTTGTTAGTGAGGAATCAGCCGATGGACACCTTGCGGAAGAACAACTCGCTATACAGCAGGATGCCGCATTCCATAACCACATGCCCGTAATCGGAAGCCAGTCGGAACAACGGGACGCCGTGCTGGTTAACTTCGCCACGTACGAGGAACCAGTCCAATAGCCTACTCGTCAACAGTATTGAGACCTGGCATGGCCCGGACCGCTAGAACCAGCTGGTCTAATCCGAAAGTTCTTGTAGTTTTCGCGCTACTTTTCCTTTCTGGAGCCAGTGTCGGCGCCTTCGGAATGCGCCAGTACCTACATGGAAAGCTCGTCGTAGCAAACGATGTAGAAGTTATGGAAGCGGCCCATCGAGTCGGCCTGCAGCGATTGGCCCAGCAACTCAGCCTAACGCCAAAGCAAATTTTGATCGTAACGCGTGAACTTGACGAGTACGCCAAATACTATCAAAACATTGAGGAAGAGCGGGCCGATGTGGCCGAGCACGGTAAATATCGAATCTTGCGAGTGCTGGATGATGAACAGAAACGTCGCTTCAACGAAATCTTCGGACTGCAACAGCATCGCTACTAGCTTAGCCGCCTGACTTAGGTCCTGCGCCCGCAGCACAGCGTTTTGCTAACGCGATCATTAAGCGATTCTGAATTGCCTCTGGAACGGCCTGTGCGGTCATCCCTTTAAAAACTTTCAGCGTCTTTTCCGTGGTATCACACACAACCCAACAGTTTGGACATTCGCTTACATGCTTCTGAATTTTGGCGCGCAACTCTGCGTCCACGTCGTCGTCCAGATACTCACTTAGCTCATCGAGAAACTGCTTACAGGTAAGCAAGAGCGTCGTCCCCTTTGCGCCGGAACTGCCGCGTCAGCTTCTCTCGAAGCTGCAATCTAGCTCTCAATAACCGGCTCTTCACTGCAGATATAGACAATCCAAGAATCTCCGCGGTTTCCTCTATTGACATCTCTTCGATGTCTCTGAGCACGAAAACGGTTCGATATGCCGACTTCAAACTTTGCACCGCTTCGTCCAGGATTCGTCCTAATTCCTCGCGCGAGTATTTCTCCTCCGGATTGTCGTCCCAAACCGCCACCTCTCGCACCATCGAGTCTTCGCCCGTGTCGATCGGATCGTCCAAAGGGACTGTCTTGTCCGATCGGCGCCGCCGCAGCTTCATTAGGGCTTCGTTCACCGCAATGCGCACAAGCCACGTATAGAACTTTGAGTTGCCTTGGAAGTCATCCAGGTGCGAGTAAGCCTTTAGAAAGCTTTCCTGCAGCACATCTTCAGCATCATCGTCGTTTTGCGTGATCTGCTTGGCCATGCGGAACACACGCCGATCGTATTGCTTGACGAGTTCCGAGAAGGCATCCATGTCGCCTGCTTTGGCTTTGGCAACTAGCGCGGCTTCATCAAAGGCTGACGATACGGTTGGGGTACCCACAGGCGAGTTATTTCAGTCTAGCAACGCCGTCAACATTGCCCGCCCGGCGGCCCAAATGGACTCAGAACCTCTGTTACGCTCAAAGTTCCTTCCCTATGAGTAGCTTTACGGTTACGCTGCCCGACGGCAGTCAACAGCAGGTTCCAGCTGGTACGAGACCCCTGGATATCGCGAGAGCAATTAGTCCGCGGCTGGCCAATGATGCCCTGGTTGCCCGTGTTAATGGCGAGCTCTTCGATCTCACCCGACCCCTCGATTCCGACTCCGACCTTCAAATTCTAACGGCTAAAAGTCCTGAGGCACTTCATGTGTACCGGCATTCGACCGCCCATCTTTTAGCTGCTGCCGTACTTGAGCTCTACCCGGAAACCAAGCTCGGCATTGGACCTCCAACCGAATCTGGCTTCTATTACGATTTCCAGCGCGACGCTAAATTCACCCCTGAGGACCTCGAAAAGCTAGAGCAGCAGATGCGCGAGTTGCAGGCCCGCAACCTGCCGTTTGAACGTAAATTGACTGCCAAGGACGAGGGCCTCAGGAAGTACGCCGACGACTGGATGAAGCGAGAACTGATCGAAGAGAAGGCCGATCAAGTCTTCTCCGAATACACGCTCGGGCCAGATTTTATCGACTTTTGCCGCGGTCCGCACGTTCCCTCGACCGACAGACTCAAGGCTTTCAAACTTCTGTCCATTGCCGGCGCTTATTGGAAAGGAAGCGAAAAAAATCCTCAGCTGCAGCGGATCTATGGCACTGCGTTCTTCACGAAGAAGGAGTTGGACGAGTACCTCGCCAAACTTGAGGAAGCCAAACGCCGTGACCATCGCAGGCTGGGCAAAGAGCTCGAACTGTTTACCGTGAACGAATCGGTCGGTGCAGGCCTGCCGCTCTGGCTCCCTAAAGGGGCCACCATTCGCCGGGTTCTTGAAGAATATATAACGGAACAGGAACGTCTGGCCGGCTACCAGCACGTCTACACGCCTGACCTGGCGAAGATCGAGCTCTACCAGCGTTCCGGTCACTGGGAGCACTATCACGAAGACATGTTCCCGGTCATCCAGCTCGAAAATGAGCAGATGGTGCTCAGGCCCATGAACTGCCCGCACCACATTCTGATTTACGAGTCGAAGAAACGCAGCTATCGCGATCTCGCCATCCGCATCGCAGAGCTCGGCACTATGTATCGTTACGAGCGATCCGGCGTGCTCAGCGGCTTAAGCCGGGTTCGCTGCATGACCCTGAATGACGCCCACATTTTCTGCACACCCGACCAGATCAAAGAAGAGTTCACCAACGTCATGAAGCTTGTCGAGAAGGCTTATGCTGACCTCGGCATCACCGAATACCGGTACCGTCTGTCGCTCGGCGACAAAAACAACACGGAGAAATACGTTCAGAATGATGAGATGTGGGCCCTCGGCGAACGCGTGCTCCGCGAGTCCATGGATTCGCTCAATCTGCCCTATACCGAAGCGCCGGGTGAAGCCGCGTTCTATGGTCCCAAGCTCGACATTCAACTGGCCGACGTCATGGGCCATGAGGAAACCTATTCGACCATTCAAGTCGACTTCCATCTACCCAGCCAGTTCGGTCTAACCTATATTGCTCCGGACGGGAAGGAACATCGTCCGGTCATCATCCACCGCGCCATTGTCAGCACCATGGAGCGCATGATCTCCTACTTAATCGAGCGCTACGCAGGAGCCTTCCCTGTCTGGCTCTCACCCGTGCAAGCTATCATCCTGCCCATAACCGATCGGCAGAACGAATATGCTCACAAAGTTCTCGAGACGTTCATCGCGGCTGGCATCCGTGCCGAAGTAGACGAACGCAGCGAAAAGGTGAACCTTAAGATTCGCGAGGCTCAGCTTCAAAAAATTCCGTATATGCTCGTCATCGGCGACCGAGAAGCTCAAGCCGAACAAGTCTCGGTCCGCCACCGCAAGCATGGCGACCAAGGCGTAAAGTCCGTCGACACATTCCTAGCCGAGCTGAAGCACACGATCGAGTCGAGGGCGACGGCGGAGTAATATTACGGTTGAGCAAGACCTGCTTCTGCGCGAGTTGGCCTGAGTCGCTTTGCGCCTAAGCTGGACTCTTTGCCGCCGGCACAACGAGCTCTCTGGCCCTCGCTGGGTGGAAGTGCCGAAGTTGCCTTTGTAACTCTATGGTGGGACAGCAATTGCTTTGCGCCTGGGGCATCGGTCTTCTGTCGATTTTCAACTTCTTAGCAACAAGCCGCTCGATCGAGACCCGCTGACTCGGGCATATCGTCCAGATAGTACGAGAGCTGCCGGAGGTCCAGGTGTCGTGTCAGGATCTTAGCGCCGCGCGAGAGCAATGAATCTCAAGTCTGACTCCGTCGATGCTCCAATGAGAATATGCAGCGAAGGCGATTCAACGCCGTGCTCACGGCATTGGGATTTGGTATGTCGATCGAAGCTCACGCAAGTTCAGAACCCGAGATACTCAAGCTGCCTCGCAACGGCTGGATGCCCAACAACGAGCAACTCGCCGTTGTACTATATCGGCGAGCGCTCTCATCCGAGGGACAAGACCCGGCGTCAGCCTACGAAGCACTCTTTCAGCGCAACGGTTGGCCGCCGAAATGGAGAAACGGTGTTTACACTTTCCATCACTACCACTCAACAGCGCATGAAGTGCTGGGCTTTGCCGCTGGGAGTGCAACCCTCGTTCTGGGCGGCGAAAACGGCCATCAACTCGAAGTCGAAGCTGGCGACATTGCGCTCCTGCCAACCGGTACCGGCCACTGCGAGTTGAAGGCGAGTGCAGATTTTCTAGTAGTCGGCGCCTATCCGCCCGATCAAGACTGGGACATCTGTCGATCCGCGCCGTCGCCAGCAGCGCTTAAATGCATGCACACCCTGCCCTTCCCTAACTCCGATCCCGTCTTTGGCTCTGCTGGTCCAATGACAAAGATCTGGAATCCCAAGTAAGCTAGGGCTTCGGATGAAATGGGACATCTACGCGCCCACCAACAGCCGGTTCCGGCGTGTCCATCTGCAGATTCACCACGATTGGCTCCTGACCGCTACGAACCACGACGCACTCGCAAACTTTATCCGCCAAGGCATTGATCTCCTGATGAGGAACAAAAGGCGGGACGAAAATGAAATCACCCGGCCCGGCCTCGTCGCTGAACTCAAGTTGGTCACCCCACCGCATCCGAGCGCGCCCTTTGACCACATAGAGAACCGTCTCTAATTCACCGTGGTGATGCGGCCCGGTCTTTGCATCTGGTTGCACCACGACCGTACCGGCCCAAAGCTTACTGGCTCCAGTCCGGGCACGCGTGATCGCGGCCGCGCGCGACATTCCGGGCGTCTGCGGCGTATTCGGATCTAACTCGCCCGCCCGAACAATTTTGACTCCGTGATCCTTCCAATTCATGTCGATGTCAGGTCAGCTCAGAGCCGACGAGTATTGCTCGTCACTGACCTGTTCCATCCAGTCCACAACTTTTCCGTCGAGCTTTTCCTGCACGGCAATATGAGTCATAGCTGTACTCACTGTGGCGCCATGCCAGTGCTTCTCGACCGGCGAGAACCAGACGACATCACCCGGCCGGATCTCCTCGATTGGTCCTCCTTCCCGCTGAGCCCAACCGCAGCCTGCTGTGACGATAAGCGTTTGGCCTAGTGGATGGGTGTGCCAGGCCGTTCGCGCACCGGGCTCGAAGGTGACACTCGCACACTGTACGAGCGCTGGGTCAGGCGCTTGGAAAAGCGGATCAATACGTACCGTGCCAGTGAACCACTCGGCGGGCCCCTTGCCGGAAGGTTGAGAGCCTACTCTTTTGATGTCCATGTCTGTTATTCCTTAATCGACAGTTTCACAGCTTCAGTTGCGGTGCGGCGTTCCGCTTATCGGCCCACAAGCTGTTGGTGAAATTCCGAATACCGTGCCCCTTCGAATTTGATCTTTGAGGCGGCGCTTTCGATGGCGCTCAGATCGGCAGGCGTCAGTTCAATGTCCGCTGCTCCTAAGTTTTCTTCGAGCCGATTCAGCTTCGTTGTGCCTGGTATCGGAACGATCCACGGCTTCTGCGCGAGCAGCCAGGCAAGCGCGATCTGGGCAGGCGTCGCCTTCTTCTGTGCCGCATATGTACCGAGCAGATCAACCAACGGCTGGTTCGCGTTACGGTTCTCTGGGCTGAGGCGCGGGACGGTGTTGCGGAAATCCGTACTATCAAACTCTGTAGTGGCGTTGATCTTGCCTGTCAGAAAGCCTTTGCCAAGAGGGCTAAAGGGAACGAATCCGATCCCGAGTTCTTCCAAAGTTGGGAGCACGGTCTCTTCTGGCTCCCTCCACCACAACGAGTACTCGCTCTGAAGTGCAGTTACCGGTTGGACGGCATGGGCGCGCCGGATGGTCTGCGCTCCTGCCTCAGACAAACCGAAGTGCTTCACCTTACCTTCCTGTATTAAATCCTTCACCGCTCCCGCCACGTCTTCGATCGGCACATTCAAATCGACACGATGCTGGTAGAACACGTCGATCACTTCAACTTTCAGCCGCTTCAGCGAAGCGTCGGCGACCTCCTTAATATGTTCCGGTCGGCTATTTAAGGCGTTCCACTTGCCCCCGTCATTGGGATTGGCTTCCCACCCGAACTTGGTCGCAATCACGACCTGCCCCCGGAACGGAGCGAGAGCTTCACCCACAAGCTCTTCATTCAAGAGCGGGCCGTACACTTCTGCAGTGTCAAAGAAAGTAATCCCTCGCTCCACGGCAGCATGCAGAAGAGCGGTCATCTCCTGCGTGTCCTTAGGCGGACCATAAGAAAAGCTCATTCCCATGCAGCCGAGCCCGATTGCCGAAACCTCAAGGCCGCTATTTCCAAGCTTGCGTTTTTGCATCATTTCTCCTTTGAAATTTCAATTGATCTGCCAGTCTCATCAGGCAATACTGTGAGCTATGGATATTGCCTGTTTTAGGCGGTTCCAGTCCGTGGTCGCTGCCACCGTGCAATCGGCTCCCAGCATAAAAGGTTTCGGAGCAGCATGGACAACCTTTCGAATTTCGCCTTTTACTTCCACCCGGGAACCGGTCGCAATAATGCCATGGCGGTCCATGCCTCCCATGAAAGGGCGCTTGAATCGGCTGCTGATCTCTTGCCCGGAAACGCGCCGCTCCAGCAACTTGACATTGCAGTTGACAACTTGGCCGGGGTAGTCGTAGTAAGCACCATAATCGGCATAGGGCGCGACGTAGTCACAAACGTGCAGAATGTTGAACGGACAGCTGCCTGCCGCTTCTCGCATCGATACAAGATCGAAGGGCTTGATGTAATTGGTGAAAACTGTAGAATTGCCGAACCGTTGAGCCTCGCCGCCCTGGGTCGAGGCATAAAACCCGTCGATGCCTTCCTTGATGCAAGCGCGCACGAACAGCAGCTGACTTTCGGTAAGGATCTCAAAACCTTTCTTAACTGCTTCCGGGTCTTCTCTTAGATGCTGGATCAGTAAGGGTTCACTTGCGCATTGACCAGCGCACATGAACGGAGAGTAGAGCGTCATCAGGATGAGTGAGTTCTTCTTCTGGCTCTTAACGAGTTCGCGCACCGTTTGCAGAAGTGGCTCGTAGAGATCGAGTTTGGCCAACTTGAGCTTCGACCAGTCGCTTGGTTTTTGAAGGAAATCCTGGCGGGTGTACGTTTGCTCGAATTGAATCTTCACGAGGTCCATGTCCGTGTAGTGAAAGAACTCCAGATGCCGTTTGGCAGCTGCGGATCCAGTCTTATAGCCTTCCCCGAAGTGCAGGAAAAAGGCGGCGGGCGTGTAATCGGGCGTGGTCTGCCCAGTTAGCCACCTGAGCATGCGTTCGCGCTTGTTGGCGGGGGCAACCTGGGCAAACGATCTCCTGGTGAGAGCCGCGGTACCAGAGAGGCCGAGGAATAAGCGACGATTCATCTCTGTAGGATACAGATTGAAGCTCGCCTGTGGCGTGCTTGTCATAGTCAAGGACATGACTAAAGTAGCGATCGTCACCGGCGCAGGCAGCGGTATCGGCCGGGCCGTTTCCCTCCGTCTCGCTCAATCGGGCTTTTCCGTGGTACTCGCTGGCCGACGTCAGCCGGAACTCGAACGCGTAGCGAGCTCCATTCGTGAGTCAAGCGGCCCAGGCAGCCTAGCAGTCCCGACAGACGTCACCGATCCCGAACAGGTTGGAAAGCTTCTCGAATCGGCTACGCGGCGCTTCGGGCGCATCGATGTCTTGTTCAACAACGCCGGCGTTAGCGCACCCTCAGTCCCGCTTGACCAGCTCTCGCTTGATGACTGGAATCGCGTCATCGCCGTCAATTTGACCGGCGCATTCCTCTGCGCGCAGGCCGCCTTTCGCCACATGAAAGATCAGCACCCGGCCGGGGGACGCATTATCAACAACGGTTCCATCTCGGCCCACACCCCGCGTCCCGACTCTGCGCCCTACACCGCGACCAAGCACGCCATCACCGGGCTTACCAAATCACTCGCGCTCGATGGCCGGCGCTTTAATATCGCCTGCGGCCAGATCGACATCGGCAATGCAGAAACGGAAATGACGGGGCGCATGGCTGCAGGTGTCCCACAAGCTGATGGCCGCCTCGCTCCGGAGCCCGTGATGGACGCCGCCCATGTTGCCGACGCTGTCCTCTACATGGCTAGTCTGCCACTCGATGCGAACGTCCTCTTCATGACCGTCATGGCCACCGATATGCCCTTCGTTGGACGCGGCTGACCGTACCTCATGGTCTACTCACATTCCCCATCGGCGACCAGAATAAAAATCTTGCCCCCGGTCCAGGCCGCGTGCTCGCGCTACGATAACAAGGACTCATGACGTTCCCCGCTCCTGTCCCGGAAATCCCAGCAGCCAACGTGGACAAAGCCGCAGCCTACTATGTCAATACTTTGGGCTTCACCTTCGATTGGGGGGACGACCAGGGCGGCATTGCGGGCATCTCAAGGGGGAGTTGCAGACTGTTTATCACCAATCGCTCCTTCCGGGAGTCCCACGGCAACATCGGCCATACCCTCTTCTGGCTCAATCTCGACAGCAAGGCTGAGGTGGACGAACTCTTCGCACAATGGAAGGCCGCGGAAGCGAAGATCGTTTCCGAGCCCGAGGATAAACCGTGGAAGCTGCGCGAGTTCATGGCCGCCGATCTGGATGGCAACCTTATTCGTGTCTTCTATGATTTTCGGGGCGACAAATAAGAGGACCACACATCGCCTAAAACTTCGGCAATGGCCAGTCTGCCCGTCGGATCTAACCGTCTCTGTCAACCCGCAAAGTAGATCCAGTTGCCATCTGGATCAAGTACTGCAAACGCAGACGCTCCCCAAGGCTCCTTCTTGAGGGGCTGAACAAAATCTACTCCTGCAGCTTTGTATTCGGCAAATAACCCCTTGATGTTCTCTACATCGAGAAAAGCCGACAACAGCGCCTCCTCTCGTTCGCGTACTCCGGGAGATATGACTGGTTCGTGGACGAAGCGAAGGTGAAGCCGAGCTGCATTGCGGCTCACCGAGCCGTAGAACGGCGGATGGCCATGCAGGAAATCGATCACAAATCCGAGCTTGTCGCGAAAGAAAGCAGCCGAGGTTTGCACGTTCGAGACGAACACCACGGGCATGGCCCCCTTCAGCACCGGGCTCGCAACATTCTGAGCTTGCACCTCCATCGTGGAAAGTCCGGACTTGAGTGCCGCCCAACTCTCATACCCCGATTCCAGCGCAATAATCTCCTGTGCCTCGCTCAGCGGGAACTGTAACGCGAGCGTCTCCACATCGGTCAAATCCCGATAGCGAGGCAGGTTTCTGATCCGTCCCCCGACGGAATAATTGCGGGCTCGATGCCAACGGACCAGCAGCTTGGCCTGCTTCCTGAGATTGTCCAAGTTCGCCATACACACCTCCAGTGGATTGCTGTAGGCGGGCTTTGCCCTTTCGGCGATACACTCACCGGTGCGCCCTACTGTGTACTTTCCAATGATGAAATCCTATGCCGGCCGGTGTCAAGCGGCGATGTCGAGCCAGGCATCCACACGCGGCTTCACTCTCCGTGCGTCCGGGAGATGGCAGGATTCCGATCTGATCGTAATGACGGATTGTGACGACCTTCACACCGGTTGCTATCGCTAGATTTCCAATGCTTAAGATTGGCCCCAGATTTACGTGCTAAACCCTAATGGTGAATATAGCCGTACCCTGAAATTGCGAGCACCATGCGAAAACTCTGGCTTATATTTATCGCTGCTGTCACCATAGCTCAAACACCACAGCCGACCGTTCATGTTCAGGTTCAGAACAAACAAATAGGACTGGTGCAAGGCGCGGATGTAACCGCCAGCGGCCATAGCGCGCAAACCGGAAAGGATGGTGTGGCTGTCCTTCCCGCCGCACTGGGCCGCGTTGACATCACAGTGACTAAGAAAGGATTCTTCTCGGTACAGGTATCACTGCATGTGGATGCCGCGAGGGAATGGGCGCTTGAAGTCGAACTGCAGCCGCAGGAAGAAAAGCAGGAAGAAGTCACGGTGTACGCGACCCGCACCGATACAAGACTGCAAGATTCACCGCTGCATGTCGAGGTAGTGTCGCAGGATGAAATCAGCGAAGAGATGGCGATGAGGCCCGGAGATATCGGTATGCTGCTGAACGAAATGGGCGGCTTGCGCGTCCAGACGACCTCGCCAGCGCTAGGATCTGCCAGCGTGCGGATGCAGGGCATGCGTGGCCGCTATACGGCGTTTTTATCTGACGGTTTGCCGCTGTTCGGGCAGCAGGGCGCAGGTCTTGGCCTCCTGCAAATTCCGCCAATGGATTTGGCGCAAGTTGAAGTTATCAAGGGCAACGCTTCGGCGCTCTACGGTAGCTCGGCCGTGGCCGGAGTGGTCAATCTGATTTCGCGCAGGCCGGAGGATAAGCCGGTGCACGAGTTCCTTGTCAATGAATCGTCCTTGGGTGAAACCGATGCCTCGATGTTTCTGGCTTCGCAGCTCAACCCGCATTGGGGAGCTTCGCTGCTGACCGGCGGCTATTTCCAGCGGCATCAAGATTTAAACGGTGATGATTGGGACGATGTGGCAGGATATGAGCGCGGCGTCGTTCGGCCTCGCTTTTATTGGGACAACAAGAACGGAGACACAGCGCTGCTAACAGGCGGCGTGATGATCGAGGACCGCAACGGCGGGACCGTTCCCGGCGGGGTCCTTCCCGAAACCGGCCAACCGTATGTTGAAGCGCTGAATACCCGCCGCTACGATCTCGGCGGCAATGCACAATGGCTGCTCCGTGGGCGTTACGTCCTGGCGGCGCGTTTTTCCGCTTCGCATGAAGATCATAGGCATCAGTTCGGCCAAGGTATCGAACGCGACCGGCACGAACTGCTGTTCGGCGAAGTGTCCGTCCGGGGAACGGCAGCTAAAAACAATTGGGTCGCGGGTGCTGTCGATCAGCGAGACGCCTTTCATCCGCGCGACACACCGCAATTTGCTTATACCTACGTTATACCGGGGCTGTTCGCGCAGGACGACATCACGCTTGCGCCTTGGCTGAGCGTGTCTGCCAGTGCCCGCGTCGATTTTCATAACCGCTACGGCACGTTTTTCAGTCCCCGCCTTTCGGCCCTGCTTCGGACAACCGGCTGGACAAGCCGCATCTCTGTCGCGCAAGGGTTTTTTGCACCCACTGCGTTAACTGAAGAGACAGAAGCGGCAGGACTAGCAAGACTTCAGCTTCCCGCGCCTCTGCAAGCCGAAAGAGGCCGCAATGCCTCCATCGATCTGACGCGCCGCTTAGGGGCTATCTCGGTGACAGGGACATTTTTTGCCTCTAATATCGATCATCCGGTGTATGTGGACCGGGGCGCGGTATACAGCATCTTCAACCTTGCCGCACCGACAAAGAACCGGGGCGCTGAGCTTTTGGCAACCTGGCGAAAATCGCCCTTCACCGTCACGAGCACATACACCTATGTCCGGGCAACCGAGCTTGAGCATTCGGGCCGCGTCGATGTCGCCCTCACGCCCCGGCAGAATTTCGGCATTGTAGGCATGTGGGAAAGGGAAAGCGTTGCACGGGTGGGCCTGGAATGTTATTACACGGGCACACAGCGCCTGGAATACAACCCTCACCGCGACATCTCCAAGCCATATGTGCTCGTGGGCGCGATGGCCGAGCGAAGGCTCACGGCGCACATGAAGCTGTTTTTGAATCTGGAGAATTTGGGCAATGTGCGCCAGACCCGCTGGGATCCCTTGCTCTTGCCAACCCGTGAATCGGATGGAAGATGGACCGTTGATGCGTGGGCGCCCCTTGACGGCCGGGTGATCAACGGCGGCGCTCGGTTTACCTTTTAGTGCACTAACAAACAATCGTCCCATCGAACACAACGATCGTTATTGTGAGGCGATAGCGTCGCTGCCGCGCTCGCGCTTCGTCTTCGAAGTGGCAAACGGTCCTGAAGATCCCGATTTGACCCTCCGAAAAAATCAATCACAACAATCTTCGCTTTTACTTTCATCAACTTAGCAGGAATCGCTTGTTTTCCCGTTGTATACTCCTCTCGAAAGCCGTCCGGGTGCCACTCCCGTGCGGCTTTTTGCTTTTCTAAATCAATTTCAGGAGTTACTCATGTCCTCACCCGCACAAATTGCCGCCAACCAGGAGAACGCCCTACTCTCCACAGGTCCCAGGACCGAGGAAGGCAAATTGGCTTCGTCTCGTAATAACCTGCGTACCGGCCTGACCGGCTCCTTTGTCCTCCTCGAGTCCGAGTCCGCCGCCGACTTCGCCCAACTCCAAGACTCGTTGACCACCGAGCATCAGCCTTCCACTCCGACCGAATTGCTTCTCGTCCAACATCTGGCCGAGCACTCTTGGCTCACCGACCGCGCTCTCCGCCTTCAGACCTCCTGCTTCGACGCCGAAGGCATTCCCGATGACAAGCGGCTCGCACTCTATTTGCGCTATCAAACCACGCATCAGCGAGCATTTCACAAGTGCCTCAACGACCTGCTCCGCCTCCGAGCCGAACGTCGCCGCTCCGAAATTGGGTTCGAATCGCAAAAAGCCAAAGCAGCCGCCGAGACCCGTAAAGACGAGATCCATCAAGCCCGTATCCGACACCTCACAGCCCGTTCTGAGAACCTCGAACTCGACACCGACATCCGCGGCTCGGTCGAAGCTCCACTCCCCGGCCACGCCAAGTTCTCTTTCAGCTTTCTCAAACAGGTCATCAGTCAAGCCCTCGTCGAAACCGCCCGCGAATGCGAAGCTCATCCCGAACTCACCGACATCTTCTTCGAAAAGGCTCCGAAGAAGGCAGCGTAGAATTTCAAGGCCACCCGACAAGTCATCCGCCACACCCGTTAAGGGTAGGGTACGGGGGTATACTATCTTTAGTGCCACGAACAAGTAAAGTTTCGTCAACCCACGCTGAGGCTCCATCCAGGCGCGTTCCTTGTGTATGTTCCGTGGCGAGCGACTCAAATCGGAAGGCCGTAGCTGTCGAACCCGAAATCAAGACTTCGAATCTAAAGCGGCTGCGGCGTATCGAGGGACAAATCCGAGGCCTCCACGCCATGGTGGACCAAGAACGTTATTGCGCCGATATTGTCGTCCAAATTGCCTCAGTGCAGGAGGCATTGCGCGGCGTCTCCCGTGCTTTGATGCGGAATCATCTTCGTCATTGCGCTGCCGAAGCAATCCGTAATGGCGACGCGAGTCAAGTTGCAGCTCAACAAGAAGAACTCCTGGAAGTGGTTTATAGGCACCTACGATGAAGGTCGCTGAACAGCAATCGTTAAAAGACCCTGTATGCGGGATGACTGTGTACCCGGACAAAGCGGCCGGTCATGTCCCGTTCGAAGGGACTGAATACTATTTCTGCGGTCGCGGCTGCCTGGAAAAATTCAAGGCCAATCCTCAGCAATACCTAGAGCCGGCTCCTAACCCCGCTCCGCCTGCTGAAGACGGCGTCGAGTACACATGCCCAATGCATCCGGAGGTCATCCAAAGCAAGCCCGGTCCCTGCCCAATCTGCGGCATGGCTCTTGAGCCGCGTGAGATTACAGCCGAGCACAACGCTAATCCAGAACTCATCGACATGAAGCGGCGACTCTGGATCAGCATCGCACTCACTGCGCCGTTGCTCGCCCTCATGGTCCTCGATCTCCTTCCCGGCGCGCACTGGTTGCCAGCGACCGCTACGGGCTGGATCCAGTTAGTTCTTGCAACGCCTGTCGTCCTGTGGGCCGGTTGGCCTTTGTTCGAACGCGGATGGGCTTCGATTCTCACGCGGCATCTCAATATGTTCACCTTGATCGCAATGGGTAGCGGTGCGTCGTACCTATTCAGCCTTCTTGCGCTGTTTGCCCCACGCCTGATCCCGGCGGCATTCAACTCACACGATGGCGGTCCACCGTTGTACTTCGAACCCGCCGCAGTCATTACAACACTCGTTCTGCTGGGCCAGGTTCTCGAACTCGCTGCGCGCAGCCAAACAACCAGCGCCCTCAAGGCCCTTCTAGGGCTTGCTCCGAAGAGTGCTCGTGTGGTGGATCAATTCGGCAACGAGCAGGACGTGCTTATTGATGAAATCCAAATTGGCCGCATCCTTCGCGTCCGCCCTGGGGAAAAAGTCCCTGTCGACGGCGTCGTGATCGAAGGGACGAGTTCGATAGACGAATCGATGATCACAGGCGAGTCAGTCCCGGTAGAGAAGACAAAAAACGATCGCGTTACTGCTGGAACCGTGAACGGAACCGGCAGCTTGCTCATGCGCGCTGAAGCCGTTGGCAGCGGCACCGTGCTCAGCCGCATCGTGAGGATGGTCGGTGAAGCACAGCGGAGCCGCGCTCCCATTCAGCGCCTCGCTGATTCGGTTGCATCCTACTTCGTTCCGGCCGTCATCGCCGCAGCTGTTCTAACGTTTCTCTTTTGGGCCATTTGGGGACCAGAACCGCGCCTGGCACACGCCTTCGTCAACGCGGTTGCCGTGCTGATCATTGCCTGCCCTTGTGCGCTCGGTCTAGCCACGCCGATGTCGATCATGGTCGGAACCGGTCGAGGCGCAGCAGCCGGTGTCCTCATCCGCAATGCCGAAGCTCTTGAGCGGCTTGAGAAAGTGGACACCCTTGTTGTAGATAAGACAGGAACTCTGACGGAAGGAAAGCCGAAACTGGCCGTCGTGCGCGTCCTCCCCGGATTTCTCACCGAACCCGATCTCCTCCAGCTAGCCGCCAGCCTTGAACAAGCCAGCGAGCACCCTCTGGCCAATGCGATTGTCAGCGGCGCGCAAGCCAAAGGTCTCACGCTTCAGAAAACCACGGGTTTCTCATCGACTACCGGGAAAGGCGTGCAAGGGACAGTGGACGGCCATTCTGTCGCACTCGGCAACGGCGCCTTCATGGATCAGCTCCAGATTGTCTCCGGCGAACTAACGGCAGATGCTGACCAGCTTCGTGCGCAAGGTCAATCAGTGTTGTTCGCCGCTGTTGATGGACGTCCAGCGGGTCTCATCAGTGTTGCCGATCCTATCAAGTCATCAACGTCAGAGGCGATCTCACGATTGCATCGCGCCCGAGTTCAGGTCGTCATGCTGACCGGAGACAACCGCACCACCGCCTTGGCGGTCGCCAAAACTCTCGGAATCGACAGTGTGGAAGCAGACGTACTGCCTGACCAAAAGTCTGCAGCGGTGAAAAAGCTGCAATCCTCAGGCCAGGTTGTCGCTATGGCCGGCGATGGCGTGAATGATGCCCCTGCTCTAGCCCAAGCTGATGTGGGGATCGCAATGGGCACGGGAACCGATGTGGCTATGGAAAGTGCCGGGGTCACTCTCGTTCAGGGTGACCTCCGCGGTGTTGCACGCGCCCTCCGCTTAAGCCGAGCCACGATGCGCAACATACGTCAGAACCTTTTCTTTGCATTCGTTTACAACGTACTAGGCGTCCCGATTGCGGCGGGCATCCTCTATCCGTTCTTCGGGATCCTGCTCAGCCCGATGATCGCCAGCGCCGCAATGACGTTCAGCTCTTTTTCGGTCATCATGAACGCCCTGCGTCTACGAAAGATGAGTCTGTAAGGCTAATCCTTCTTCTTGGACTTATCTTTGTCCTCCGGCTCAGGCGCTCGCTCATTGTTCATGGCGTAGAACCCATCGAGCGACTGGTTTGAATCAGCCGCTTCGTTCAGGCTATGCGCCGCATGGACTGCTGGTTCTGCTTCTTCAACCAGATTCTCGGGCTTGTCGTGTTCTTCTTGTTTTGGCATATCTAATACGACTGCCAACCGCTTACTTCGTTTCGATCAGACTTGAATCAGGCCGTCTCCTGCATCCTGACAATTCGGCCGTAACGATCGCGCATGAGTATCTTGCCACCCTTTATCAGTTCGAACCGCCCGTCACGCCAACGCATGTTTCGGTGGAGATAGCTCGCCACCCACACGGCGAACCCCAATATGTCGCGAATAGGATAAAGCCACGGCTTCCGCAAACATTCTGGATCACGGGTCACACCCCAGCCGACTACAAAGCTTTCAATCATCCGATTCGCGATCGACCATGCCAGCAGCCCGATGCCTAGCCGAGTTTTTCGTGCCAGTAGCGCCCCCGCGAACCCTAGAATTCCGTATGGCACAGCGAACAC
Source organism: Bryobacteraceae bacterium (assembly GCA_965214005.1). Classification (GTDB taxonomy): domain Bacteria; phylum Acidobacteriota; class Terriglobia; order Bryobacterales; family Bryobacteraceae; genus Bog-105. The sequence continues at coordinate 2,448,461 of CBDCAQ010000014.1, read as the reverse complement.
CAGGCCCGTCCCCAAATGTCCTTTCTGCCGCGAGTGTTTGGTGCCCGTTGCCCAACGCAACTGCCTTTCCCACATCTTGCGAAACGTCATCGGCGGAACCACATGTCCAATGACATGGCTTGATAGAACCACCTCATACCCGGCCTCGGCAATCTTGTTCCCAACGGCGAAATCGTTCGAGAAATGGTCACCCACAGCCGCATATCCGCCGATCGCGTTTAGCGCATCTCGCCGAACTACAATCGTAGGTCCCAATCCGAACTTGATCCCTTCGAGTAGATTCGCGACCATCACACCAGCGGTCATCTCGACACTCATACCGACCGCGTCCATCAAGGACCAAAAGCCACCCGCATTCACACCGCGGTAGACACAAGTCACTGAACCGACGTGCGGGGCCAGCATCGGTCCTACAACGGCGCGAAGATAATCGGTTTCAACCACCACGTCACTGTCACTTGTGACCAGGATGTCGTGCTCTGCAACTTGCGCCATCCGGTAAAACGAGTACGCCGGTGGATTGGGCCAAGGCGGTTCGCCGTTCACAACAATCTGCGACGGTATGTATGGATAGTGTGCCGCTACGGCTCGTGCAACCAGCAGCGCCGCATCATCCTCGTGGTCCACCGCAAACAGAATCTCGAAATCCGCTGGATAGTCCTGCTCGAAGAAGCTTTCGAGATTCCGCTCCAGCTGCGCTTCGTTCCCATGGAGCGGCTTTAAGATCGATACAGGGGGAAGTTCATCGTCTGCCAGCCTAGACGCTTGTTCTTCCTGCCTTCGAGACTGGCTCCAAAACTTTATAGCGCCCGCAATTGCCAAACCCAGAAACACCGTTGACGAAGCGGTGCCCACGGCCGCAACGCCCAACAAGGCACCAGCAAGAATCTTTCTCATTCCGCCAACGGCAGCACGTGAGATAACGCGACGCTTACGTTGATCCCCGGGGCTCGAAGCACGCCATCAGTCACTTCCATCGGCGGCTCATCTAGATTGAAAATCCACGCCCGGCCCTCGTACGGATTAATCACCCAAACGCACCGCACACCGAATTCCTGATAATCACTGATCGATGCGGTCAACCTACTCCAACGATCGTCTGGCGACATGATCTCTACACAGAGTAGTGGCGGCTTCGTGGTGACTTCGGTTTGCTCCGAGACGACGCAAACATCAGGAATCCGAACCCGCGCGGGAGCCACCTTCACCCGCTGCTCAGTAAGTACCATGCTTCGGCCAAGAATTCCCCGCAGTACGGCCCAAATTTCAAGTTGTGTACTCGAATGCTTAAAGTTTCCCGCATTCCTCTCAACAACCAATCCGTCCACGTACTCACGCTCCGGCGAGTAGGACGTCTCCATATATTCGTCGAGAGACAAGAGTGACGGTTGAGTTGCCATACTCTCCTATCTTGACCCAGCCGCATTGCTGGGCTTAATCGTCAGCGTGTCTTTCGCATTCACCTTCGTAAACTGCATCGGGAAGCTCGTTCCCGTGTAGTAGGCGATCCACTCGTCCTTATAATGCGACGACGCCACAAAGCCCGATTCGCCCGTGGTCACGTTCTGCACCGATCGTTCTAGATCGCCCAAGTCAACCACCATTCGTTCTGACGGCCCGATGCGATCCGTCGTTTGCTTGACCGTTGTCCCCGAGCCCGACATCGGCACCGGACCAATGTCAAAAAACCCACCTACAATCGGCAGTTGCTTCCCCACAGGATGCAGCAGAGCCCAAGTCCTGGCATGTCCCCACTTCCAATTGCTCGCTGGACTGCCTTGCACGCCACGCCCCACCTGCAGGGCAGCCGCCAAGTTGTGCAGCACCCAGCCGTCCCAATCGTTTTTAGCAACCCACCCCGCTGGCCGAGCACTCAACACTCTCTCAATCTGCTCAGGCTTCGGCCGAATATCCGGCATTGTCGCGCTGCCCGGCTGATTCAGTGCGGCCCGCATCAGACCGATTCCCAATTGCTCATGCAGCAATTCCGTAATGAACGGAGCCGACTCGTCCTTGTCCATCTGCCCGTCCCACCCCCGCAGCACCGTCACGGCATCACGAACTAAGTCGTCAGGCGTGTTCTGACGGTCAAACGCCGCGATCACCTGCTTGCCTAGAAAGTCGTTGAATGCCGAATAAACATCCTTCTGAATGGCCAGCATGTCGTCCGCAGTCAACTTAGGTTTTGCCAGCAGCCTCTGCTTGATTTGCTCAACGCGGTATTTGTCCTCAAAGCGGCCCGCGAGAGGAAACGGGAAATTAGGCGGAAATGGATTCTGGTTTGCCGTTGCAACCACACCCGCTGGCGGATTGTACGTTGAAGGCATCTGTTCGAACGGCACATAGCCGTTCCACTCAGAGTCACCGGAAGCCCCGTCGAGCGGCAAGTCTCCTACAGCAGCCCGAACCAGGGGCATGCGGCCACCAGCCTGAAACCCTATGTTGCCCGATGTGTCGGCGTAGATGAAGTTCTGCGGCGGACCCCAGAATCGTCCAACAGCCTGCCGAAACTGAGTCCAGTTCCCTGCCCGGTTCAGATCCAGAAACGGAAAAGCAAACCCATCCTGCGCCGTCCAGCGCATGCTATAGCTCTTGCCGCCCTGCGAAATCACCACGGGTCCGTGCCGCGTCACCCACGTATCAAGCTGCACCGATTTCGCACCTTTGACTCCTATGATTTGCCGATCCAGCAGAGCTTGCGCCACCTCGCCTTTGAATAAGTAACGACCCGTTCGCTCATCCAATTGCTCTTGATACAAATCTTCCGAATCGGTCTCGAGATTCGTTACGCCCCACGCAATCTGTTCGTTGTGCCCCACAATCACACACGGCAAACCTGGCAGCGAAGCACCCGTAACGTTCAGGCCGGGCGCCCTCAAATGCACCAGGTACCATGTGGGCGGGATGCCGAAAGCCAGGTGCGGATCATTCGCCAGCAGCGGCTTGCCTGAAGCTGTATGGGCTCCTGAAACTGCCCATGCATTCGAGCCCGGAGTCTCTCGCTCGCCTTCCAAAGCCGGAAAGAGTAGCCGAGCTTTTGTAGTATCCGCCATTCCCATAAATTCGGCTTTGCTGTACTTGAACGCCGCGTTATCTGTCAGATTTCGATAAAGCACCAACCCGACGACAGCCGAATCTACAAGCGTCCACGGCTTTGGATCATACACGTGGCCCGGCAACGAAAATTCGAGCGAATACTTGCCCCGATGAGTATCGATGAACTCATTCACGCCTCGCGCATACTCGACAAAGATGACGCGTTCCTCCGGCGTCAGATGCTGAACATCGGCCTCCGCCACAGCCCGCATCCGCTGCTTGCGCGATAACTCATCGAGCGGCACCGCCCCCGGTCCGCTGATCTCCGCCAAGGTTCCACTGCCATAACGCCGCAAGCCGTCCATCTGCCACAGCCGGTCTTGCGCCGTGACATAGCCTTGCAGAAACATAGCATCCTGCCAACTCCCAGCTTCGATGTGAGGAACACCCCGCGCATCGCGCCGCACCACAGCCGGCCCACTGATCGCCAGTTCCAATTCACCCGACGTCTTCGGCATCGGCCGGACCGCAAACCAATACACAGCGCCTAAGATCACAATCGCCAACGCCGCAATGACTACATTGACGAGTCGCACCATCCAGGAGACGCGGCCACTGAGTGACAATGGAGTTATTCCAGCTTGGCGCGATTGCACGCACCGATTTTAACTCTGCCTGACCTGCTCTTCATGTTCACCACCCTTATCCCTATTAGCCGCGCGCGCTGAGCCGCCGTTACTGACTCCGCCAAGCTCACATCTGCATGGGTTTACGCCTTGTCACTTTATTCCTTATCCTCCTCCTGAATGGCTTTTTCGCAGCGGCGGAAGTCTCGCTCGTTTCCGTCCGCCAGTCGCGGCTTCGGGAACTCTCTGAACAAGGCCAAGCCGGTGCGCGTGCCGCGCTCACACTTCTTTCGAACCCTGGGCGTCTCTTATCTGTCACCCAAGTTGGCGTCACTCTGGCCAGTCTCGGTGTTGGCTGGGCCGGCGAAGACACCATGTATACGCTGCTTCTCCGCCTTCTTACTCCCCTCCATCTACCGATTTCGACAGTCATCTTGCACGGGATTGCCTTCGCAATTTCATTTCTGGCTATCAGTTACACGCACGTCATCATCGGCGAGGTAGTCCCCAAGAATCTTGCGATCGAGAAGGCCGACCGTGTTGCCGCCGTAGCCGCACCCATCTTGCTTGTCTTCTACCGGCTATCAAGCCCTTTCGTCATCGTGATCGAGCGCTCGTCCGCTCTCATCCTGCGCCTCTTCGGCCTCAAAGCTGGGCACGAGCATGGCGGTCACACCATCGAAGAGTTGAAATACATTGTGCAGTCCAGCCGCCGGGCCGGGCACCTGGAACAGTTCGAACAAGAGGCTATCCAACGCCTCATCGATCTGTCCGACTATTCAGCCCGCGAGATTATGACGCCTCGTCACAGCATTGTTTCGATTCCTGTCGATTCCGAGCTCGAAGACGTCCTCAGCGTCATGTCCGAACACAAATTCACGCGCGTACCCGTTTATGAGGACCGCCCCGAACAGATCATCGGCTACGTTCACTACAAGGACATTATGCGCGTCTGGGAGGAGCGCCGTTTTGCGCACGAGAAGCGACGCACTAAGAACGCCCTCCGCCTTCGCCGTTTCTTACGCGAACCTCTGGTCGTCCCGGAAACTAAGCCTGTGAGTCAGCTCGTGGATGAGTTCCGCACCAATCACGTTCACATGGCTTTGGTTGTCGATGAGTTTGGCACCATTGCAGGTCTGGTGACGCTCGAAGATGTTTTCGAACAAATTTTCGGCGATATTGGCGACGAGCATGACGTTCTCCGACCCGTAGCTTCATATGAGGAGAAAGTACTTCAAATGGAAGGCACGACAACCATCCGTGACCTCGAAACCCGGTACAACATTGCCCTGCCCGCCGAAGCCGGATTTGAGACGCTCGCGGGGTTCTTGTTGTACCAGTTCGGCTACATCCCCAAGCTGAAGGACTCAATTGAATATCAAGGGCGCCGCTTCACCATTACGCACATGGATCGCAATCGCATTGCAACTGTGTTGGTGGAAAAGCTCGATCCCAAAGAGCAGCCTGATCCCGTAAACGAAGGATAAAGTTCAAGGTTTGCGCGCTTGGAGATAGTCGTTCACTGCCTTCTCCCAGTGCCTTCCGTTTTCGCGATCGCTCTCGCCTAGCTGCCTTACGTATTCGTTGGCGGAGGCGTTAAGCGCTGTTCTTGTATATACAACATCGACTCTCGTGTTGTGATTATCAACCGGGCTAAACGTGACGTCGATCATGGTGACCACGGCGTCTGGAACGAAATATACGTATTGGAAATGGTGGGCCTCTGTGTCGAAGACCGTGTTGACCCAGACACTTTTACTTGAACCGTGCTGGATTGAGAACACCGCGCCTGACACGTCTTGGCCTGGCTGTGGATAGAAGAAATGCGGGTCCCAGTGGCCCTCGCTCCAGCCCCGCTCGCCGTTCGGACCGAACAAAGGGGCCGCTTCGTGATACGGAGCATGCACGGTCAAGCTGAACGAATTTCGAACGTGGGCAAACGAAACTTGCGATTCTCGGCCTACAAAGTTCGCAGGCAAAAAGGGAGCTGTAACCATAAATAACGCAATCGGGGCCGTATAGCAGATCTTCATCGTTTCCTTTCCTTCAGGTTGTGGCTGTCTGATGCCGTCAGAGTCATGCCGTACAGCTGCTTAAATTGTTCGATCTGCTTTAGGGTTTGTGGCGTGAAAGGCGACTTTCCTTCAAATACGTGAAGAACAATCCCTTCCAGCAGGTCCCCCAAGCTCATGTCTTTCAGTTCCGCTACGGCTTTTAACACCTTCAGCATGCGCCGCTCCAAGCGAACGCCAGTCTGAATGCGTTCGATTTCGACAGCGTCGTTTTCCGGCAATCTGGTCACCACCTGTGCGTACCAATGTACCACGGTACTAAACTCGACCTTGTTGGCAAAGCTTTTCACTTGCGTATAGCACATTATTTATATAACATTGTTGTTATAAATGGCCCGTCAGCGTACCAGGAAACCACCTAGCCTCGATGCGGCGTTTTCAGCACTGTCTGACCCTACGCGCCGGGCGATCCTGGTCCGTCTCGCCAAAGGCGAAGCAACAGTAATGGAGCTGGCAAACCCGTTCGAGATGACGCAGCCGGCCATCTCTCGACACCTGAAAGTGCTCGAAACCGCGGGGCTCATTGTCCGGCGTGTGGAAGGCACCAAGCGCCCGTGTCGGCTTGCAAATCGAGGTATCGAAACTGTTGATCGATGGCTTGCGATGCTCCGGGAAGCTTTGGCTAGAAATTACGACCGGCTGGACGAGGTTCTGGAAGACATGCAGTCGCAGAAAGGGAAAAAACGTAATGAACAAGATGACGCTTAAGACCGACGGCGAGAGACACATTGTCGTGACAAGACGTTTTGCCGCACCACCTGAGGCGGTGTACCGTGCACAGACTGAGCCGCAGTTGATACAGAAGTGGCTGCTCGGCCCGGACGAGTGGACCATGCCAGTTTGTATCAGCGAGGCACGACCAAATGGAAAGATACGTTTCGAGTGGACGAATGGCAAAGGGGACGCATTCTATCTGACAGGCGAATATTTAGAACTTGAACCTTACAGCAGGATCGTTCATGTCGAGCGCATGCATTTACCCGACCCAACCCCTGACAACCACGTAGAAACGAGGTTCGATCCGGACGGAGCCGGCACGTTGATGACGATGCGCATGACCTTGCCCGATAAGGAAACGCGGACGCGCATGCTCGCGACTGGTATGGAGCACGGAATGGAAGCGAGCTACGCTCGGTTGGAGAGAGTATTTCGTGCTGATGATTAACGATTTGCGCCCTACCCTTTCGCGCACAATTCTGAGGTCCGCTGCTTGACTGGAAATGCTCCCATAGCTGCCTCAGTTACTTCGAGTATTTGATCTCCGGAAATTCCGCTTGGCTCTTGAGCTCTGAAGCGGGTGCCCCTTTCAGGTATACGTCGAAGAACGTATCGATGTAGTGCACGGTCAGAGCGATCTGACGGCGCCCCTCGATGCGCACAACGCCCAGCATGCGCAGCACGCGAAGGACAAGTTGAACCTGCAATAGCGCCCCATCGTCAGAGAATCTATAGTGGTTCGCACCTGGAATCACAATCTCGAGCCTCCGATCATTGGGCAGGTGGTCATAAATTGAGCGTATGTTCGCGAAAACCGGGCGGCTCTCGGCCTCCGGCTCGCCGCTGTGATCGCTCAGGATAAACATGAACGGCTGGGTGACGCCCTCGTTGACAACACTGCCGAGCGGAGCCCCATCTATGTCTATACCCGCCTTGCATCGCGCATCGTCGTGGCAGAACTGCAAGGCTGTGGCACCCCCAAGCGAGTGGCCGAACACTCCGACCCGTTGCATATCCAAGCGTCCCAGAAACCTTCCCGACGGATCAGACCTGTTCAATCCTTCAAGCTGATCAACCGCGAAGCTCATGTCCGCGCTCCACGCCTCGACCAGTTTGTTTGCGATCTGCTCCTGCCGCAGTCCGCCGAAGGTATCGAGATTGTTCTGTGGTGTCCTCTCGATTACCCGTCCATCAGGTAGGACGACGATCGTAGTTCGATAGGGTGCATCGAATCCCACCACCACATACCCGTGACTTGCCAGATCTTCAGCAAGAGTCGTATAGCTCGTCGTCAGTTTCGCGAGTCCCGCCCTCATCAGTACCACTGGGTAACTGTGCTGCTGAGGGGAGACATCGGCATCACGAATACTGTGCGCGCGGACCCGAAACAAATCCCTGTTCATGAACTGCGTGATCAGTACACCACCATGGCGTTCAAGGGCTGTGCGCCACGGAGCAGGTAAATAGTCGACCCTTTGGGCGGGTCGGCGGGTCACCGCGGGATACCAGATCCAAGCAACAAGTTCTCTATGCGTTCGCGGTTGCTTTACCACCGTGTTTGATTGCGCGGCGTCACTCCAAACGCACATCGTGCGGCCAATCACAAACTTGCCGGTAGGCGTGGGTAGCGTCGTCTCCCTGGTATGATCCAGCCACAACGATCCCAGCAGGACCGCGACTGCAAAGACAGCGAACACTAATATCCCGGCCATCACCCTGAAGATGACGCGCAGGGAATTTGGAAACGCCATGTGACCGCTATCCCAAACCGAAGAAAAAGACGGCGGCAACGGATGTCAGCGCAGCTCCGGCATGGTGTGCAAGGACGTAAAGCGCTTGTCTTGGAGCCTGGGGCAGCCACTTGAAAGCGAAGAACGCCACGATCGGCATCTGAAGAGCCATAAGCAACTGCCAGAGATGACCAACCGCTCCCTCATCGTGCACAGGGCCGCCGCCGTATCTCGCAACGTAGCCGAGCACCATAGCCAGGGCTGAGACCGACATGGCCAGAGGTAGGAGAGCGCTCGGCTGCTTCATGACCGTGAAAAACGATCGATTGGATCCATCCATGTCACGTCCATACGTGTCACCTCCTCCCATGTCGCATCCTCGCGTCGGAACGATGCGTTCATAAAGTGCCGACCACACGATGTCTGCTAACGCGCTAAAGCTGGTGCCGCCGCCCGTTTCGAAAAATATTGCAAACTCTCTGCCATACCGCTCTCTCCAAGAACGCGGGTAGAGGCGGACAAGCAGATTAGCGATAGATCGTTTCATGAGGTCCCGAGCCTTCTCAGTCCAGCCGTGGCGAAACGATGCAAGGTGGTTAGTTTCGCGCGGAGAACACGCAGTCCTTTCGCCGTGATGCGATACGGCTGCCGGCGTTCCTCGGCTGCAAGTGGCTCGATCCAACCCTGCTGCTCCAAGCGGGCAATAGCCCCATACAGTGTTCCCGGACCCAAGCGGGCTCCGCACATGCTCGCAATGTCTTCGATCATGGCGTGCCCGTGCTTCGGCCCATCTGCGAGGCTGGCAAGCACAAGCAGGGGGGGATCGGAATAGCGCCCGAGTCCCGCGCCTTCTTCGATCTTTACTACGTCTTGCGTACTTCGCACAACGTAGTAATATCACAGCTGGTCTAAATCGCCTAATTCTTACGCCGCGTTCTCTTCGCTTACCGTGAAATACGCGCAGTCCGGATGGTGAAACACGACCGCACTGACGCTGGCTTCGGGGTCCATCATGTAGCCTTCGGTTAGCTCGACGCCAATCTCTTCCGGGCGCAAAAGCTTCCACAGCTTGGCTTGGTATTCCAGCTGTGGACAAGCCGGGTAACCAAAGCTGTAACGCTTGCCTCGATACCTAGATGTGAATCGTTCCTGCATTGTCATCGTCGGCGAGTCTGGGAATCCCCAGTGTTCGCGGATCCGACGGTGCAGCCACTCGGCACAACCTTCAGCCGTTTCGATTGCGAGTGCCTGCAAAGCATGCGCTTTGAAGTACTCGCCCTTGTTCTTTATTTGCTCCGTGTATTCGCGCACGCCCGCGCCTGCCGTCACCACGAACATAGCAACGTGATCGTGTCGGCCATCTTGCGGGTCGAGAATGTAGTCACTTAGACTCAGCCCGTCGCTTTTGGCTTGACGCCCGAAATCAAAGGTTTCGATCGCATCCGTCTCACCCGGTGCGAACAATCGTAGTGAGTTCCCGTCCCGCTCCGCTTCAAAGAACTGCCACACCGCCCGAACTTTCATAAACTGCGCAGCTTCTCGCTTCACATCTTCAACGCTGTGAAACAATTCCAGCGCTTTCGGGTCGCGCTCCAGCAGCAGCTTCTCAAAATTTCCTTTGAAGCCCAGATGCCGCCCGTATAGCATGTACGGGTTTATGTAGCTCCACAACTCCGTCAGATGCGGGATGCTGCGCACCTTGCGGTCTGCGTAAGGCGCGGGTGGAATCGCGATCTCAGTTCGCACTTTGGGACTTCGATACTCACCACTCGGCACGGCCTCCACCAACCGCACAACTTCCTCGACCGGCACATCCCGGAACACATGCGACCGCAGAACCTGCTCGCGCAGCTCTGGATCCATGATCTCGTTCATAATCCGCAGCCCTGTCATCGCGTCTTTGGAGTAGAACGTGGGCGCGCCGTAAGCCGGTCCGATCTTGCCCTTTGTGAACTTCTCAGACAACGCCGCGCCGCCCACCAGCAGCGGCACACTGATCCCAGCCTCACGAAAATCGCTTGCCGTCGTGATCATCTGCTGGGCGCTCTTAACCAGCAGCCCCGAAAGCCCAATCGTGTCCGGCTGATGCTCCCGAAAGGCCTGAATCAGCGTGTCCGAGTTCACCTTAATGCCGAGATTTACCACCTGGTACCCGTTATTGCTCAAAATAATTTCGACCAGGTTCTTGCCGATGTCATGCACATCGCCTTTAACCGTGGCCAGCACAATCTTGCCGCGTGCGGCAGTGTCGGCCTTTTGCATAAATTGCTGCAGGTGGTTGACCGACGCCTTCATCGCTTCCGCCGATTGCAGCACCTCAGCCACAATCAGTTCGTTGTTGTTGAAAAGCCGACCGACTTCTGACATTCCGGCCATCAGAGGCCCGTTAATAATATCGAGCGGCGCCATTCCCTCCGCCAACTTCGCATCCAGGTCCGGAATCAGGCCGTCCTTTGTGCCTTCGATGATGTAGTTGGCGAGCCTTTGATCTAGCGGTAGCGCTTTCCCGGCCTTCTTATCTTTCTTCACCGCGCCACGGAAATACTCAGAGATAGCCGCAATATGGAACTGGTTGACGGCTATCTTCTGCTCACGGGTTTGTTGCCGCCAGTCATCAGGGACGGCTTCGAGAATGGCCGCGTTCGCGTGGTCAGCGGGTACGTCTACCGGAGGCGTGTTGAACAGAAGCGCTTCTGCGAGTCGCCGCTCCTCGGACGGGATTGAGGCAAACCGCTCCAGCTTCTCCGCATTGACAATCGCCAGGTCGAGCCCAGCCTTCGTGGCATAGTACAGAAACACTGAATTGACAACTTCGCGCGCCGACGCCGGCAACCCGAACGAGATGTTCGAGACACCGAGCACAGTCTTAACGAAAGGAATCTGTTCTTTAATCAGCCGCAGCGCCTCAATCGTCTCGACTGCGCCGCCCACGTAATTCTCGTCGCCCGTTGCGCACGGGAACACGAGCGGATCGATAATAATGTCCTCGGGCGCAATCCCATACTTGGTCGTCAGAATCTCGACTGACCGCTGCGCCACCGCCAGCTTTCTCTCCCGCGTGAACGCCTGTGCCTGCACCGGGTCTTCATCGATACAGCCGACGACCAACGCCGCTCCGTACGCCTTCGCCAGGGGACAGATCTTCTCGAATTTATCTTCTCCGTCTTCGAGATTCACCGAATTGATAATGCTCTTACCCTGACAGTAAGTCAGCGACAGTTCGACCGACTTCGGATCCGTCGTATCGATCATGATCGGAGCCTTGATCTTGTTGATCAGTTTTTCGTAGAAGAGTGGAATGTCGTTGAACTCGTCGCGGTCACTCGATTGCAGGCAGACATCGATGACATGAGCGCCGCCCCGCACCTGGCGACGCGCGATCTCAGTTGCTTCTTCCCATTTCTCCTGCGCAACCATGTCTTTGAACAGGCGTGAACCAATCACGTTTGTCCGTTCGCCAACAATCAAAGGCCGGTTCGAGTCGTCGGCTTCCACAAGTTCGATCCCGGAGAAGTACGTCCGGTGTGTCGGCTGTTTCTTGGAGCGAGGCGTCTTGCCATCCACCATCTGGACAATGGCGCGTATGTGGTCAGGGCGAGTCCCGCAGCAACCGCCGACAATGTTGAGCCAACCATGGTCAACGAATCGTTCGAGCTGGCTCGTCAGACTCTCGGGTGTCTCGTGGTACTTGCCATCCTCGGCGTCCGGTAGTCCGGCGTTCGGATAACAAGAGACGTAAGTGCTGGTCAGCTCATGGATTGTGCGGATATGGTCGGTCATGAACTCCGGCCCTGTTGCGCAATTCAATCCTAGTGACAACAGCTCCGCATGCGATACCGATGCCCAGAATGCGTCGGCGGGCTGCCCAGCCAGCAACGTGCCGCTCGGCTCGATGGTTCCTGAAACCATCACCGGCAGCTTTGTGCCAAGTTCTTTACCAACCTTGTGGATAGCTAACAGCCCTGCCTTGACGCTCCGGGCATCATTACAGGTTTCGAGCAGCAGAATGTCTGCCCCACCGTCAACCAATCCCTTTGCTTGCCAATAGTAAGTGTCGATCAGCTCAGGAAACGTAACCCCGCCGTTGACACTGATAACCTTCGTCGTGGGGCCCATTGACCCCGCCACGAAGCGGAGCCTTTGGGTTGAGTCAAACTCGGCGGCCGCCACACGCGCCAACTCCGCCGCTTTCTTACTAATCTCGTAAGCGTAGTCGCCCAGACCGTATTCGGCCAACACCAGGGACATCGATCCAAACGTGTCGGTCTCGACGATGTCGGAACCGGCCGAATAGTAGGCGCGGTGAACGTCTGTGATTACGTCGGGCCGCGTCACGACGAGATTCTCGTTGCAACCTTCCAGAGCGGGTCCGCCAAAGTCGGCTGCAGTCAAATTGCGCTGCTGCAGCATCGTACCCATGGCTCCATCCAGCACGACTATGCGTGTCGCGAGGGCGTATTCCAGCGCCTGCCGACGGATCTGCCTGTCTTCCATTGACCTCTATTGTAACGAGGCTAGGTCTTATCGAAACGCGCCTTTAGAGTCGACGGTAACCAACCCTCCTAGCGTGCAGCTACTCTACTGCGGCTTCTTCGGAAGTTGTTTCTTTACTGCCCTTCTGATCATCATGCTGGTCACCAGAGCCTACAGCCGGCTTAAACGGCCCAACCTTCTCGTGTTCCAATTCCGCTACTTTCTTTTCGCTCATGACTACCTCCGCTTAATATCTTGCAATTCGCCGTCCATTTTCATTTTGCGGCTATAAGCAACAATATCGGATTGCATGGAACCTCGCAAACAGGCCAGTTTGCCACGAGAAGGTGACCAGGCAAACTTCAGGACGTTACCTTCAAGGAATTTTGTGAGTTGCTTCGGTGCACCGCCCATGATTGGCACTGTCCAGACGTTGTCAACCGCGCGGTTATCAGCAGTAAGGTAAGCAAAACTTCTTCCGTCCGGAGTCCAGCTAACCTCTCGCATCTCGTCTGCTAAATATCGGGTTACCGGTCCTCCGTCTACCGGAAGTAGAACCCTGCGCCACGTTCCAGTACTCCGGTCGAAGATCTCGCACGTGATCCATTTGCCATCAGGCGAGACATGGGGTGACCGAGCGGGAAGATCGCTGAGTACCTTGTCTTCGCGGGGTTTTGAACTGCTGGCAAGTCGCAGTTTCCGAATTCGAGGCACATCGAACATCCACGACGTATACAAGACATAAGCACCGTCAGGGGTACATTCCGGTTGATCATCGATTGTCTCGCCCTGGGTTAACTGCGACAATACGTTGGTGTCGAGATTCAATTGCCACAACTTAAACTCACCTGACCTATTTGATGAGAAGACAATCTCATTTCGGCCAGGGATCTTGGCGACGCTTCGCTCCACATTGGCCTCGTCGGTTACCCTGCCGAGCACGCCTGTGCGAATGTCAATCGACCAAAGGTTCGTAAATCCACCCCGGCGCGACTGGGAAATCACGTGATTGTCATCCAGCCAATCTAATGTTTGTTTCTCGACGATGGCCTCGGACGAAATCGGCTTGCCTTCCGTAAAGTCTGAGGTGTTTGAGATCCAGATAGTACCGTTCCAGCGCATTTGGATAGCACATAACTTCGTCCCATCCGGTGTCAGACTGACACTTTTATAGCCATCGGTGTCCTGAGTTAACTGGTGCACCGCCGGAAATCGGGAACCAACGCCATAAACCTGGGCCTCGTTTACGCCCTGGGCCTGTGTTGCCGCCGTAACTAAAAAGGTTTTCCCGTCCGGTAGCCAGGCAGGAGGGCTACTGATCGTTCTCCACCCCGGAAGCTGCCGGGAGCGATCTCGACCAGCCTCGCCGACGAAATCAACCCGCGTCCCAGTGACGCCAGATTCGGCTCTCGAATACTGAAAGGACGTAACATACTTTCCATCGGGCGACCAAGACAGATAACGCGAAAGGGTGGTCTTTGCCTGAAGTAAGACTCGCCATTCTGACCCGTCACTTCGGCTGACTATGATCTGAGTCGATGATGCTCGTCCGCCTGGTTCAGGAACGTATCGAACATACGCGAATCGAGTGCCATCCGGGTTGAACGATACAGGCCCGTCGATATCCTTCACGATCGGTTGGGGCCGAGGATCCCCGATAGTTGGAACCTGATAGAGTCTGCCGATATCATCGGCTCCCTTTTCGACCGCGTACATCGACTGGCTGTCGGGAGCGAAGGTAATTCCAAGATATCTGATTCGGCTTGCCGGAATCTTTGTTTCCGCGCCTCCAACCCGGTCCAGTGAGCGCACCCTCAATGCTTGTATGTTGTTGTCCGGCTCGCCAGTCGCATATGCCACATAGCGTCCGTCGGGCGAGATGGTTGCAATCTGGACCGATTCGTTGAAAGTAATCTGCCGCGGATTAACTGGCACAAACCAGTTCGGTTCCAAAAATCGATCACGACCGTCAATGCCCCACCAGATGCTGATAGCAATAAGACCCAACGCGAGCCCAGCCAGACGGGCCCACTTGCCCCGTACGAGAGAGCGAGGCCGAGTTCGTTCAGTGTCGTTGCTCACACGGACTCGAGTGGGCGTGGTCGTCACACTGATCAGATTGAGGGCGCGCTCTGCCTCTTCCAAGTCCCGCAACAATTCATCCGAGTTCTGATAACGCTTGTTCCGATCCTTGATCAAAGCTTTGTTCAGAATGGCCGTGAGCACGAGTGGCACACCCGAGGACTGATCAATGAGCGGCACAGGGCCATCCAAGATCCTCACCACAACGTGACTCTCGGTGTCGCCGTCAAATGGCCGCCGAAGTGAGAGCATCTCATAGAGCATTACGCCCAAGCTCCACAGGTCACTTCGTTCATCGACGTCGAGCCCGCGCGCTTGCTCGGGGGACATGTAGTGAACGGTGCCGACCATCATGCCAGGTCGCGTAATGGTCTCCTCGGTCCACGAAACACTGGCCGCGCCGGCCCCCACGGCTCGGCCGACTTGCTTCCTGAAAGGTTCGGCGAGCTTCGCCAGCCCGAAGTCGATGACCTTTACATAACCGTCGCTCCGAATCATCACATTGGCCGGCTTCAGATCTCGGTGAACGACCCCTGCGCCGTGGGCGGCTCGCAAAGCCGACGCGATTTGTTTGGTGTAGTTGATAGTTGTTTTTAAATCAGGCTTTTGGCTTCGTAGAGCCGCGCGTAGCGTCACGCCCTCGATAAACTCGCTCACAATGAAATGCTCGCCTGCCTGCTGGCCCATATCGAATATGGTCAGGATGTTCGGGTGATTTAGAACGGAGGCTGTGCGCGCTTCCTGCTGAAATCGCCGGAGAATGGTTTCATCGGCCGTGAGATGGGGCGGAAGAAACTTAATCGCAACGTGACGGCCCAGCCGTGTATCAAGAGCTAAGTAGACCTCGCCCATACCGCCGGATCCCAGTTGCCGGATGATGCGGTAAACGCCAATTAGCTGATCAAACCGATGCGATGTAAGTGTATGGTCAGGCCCGTCGGGCGGCTCTTGCGGGATCGCCATGAGAGGCATCGTTAGCTCTTAAGAGCTTAACTCTTATGGACCTGTAATGCGAGTCACTCTGGCAACCGAGTACCACGACCCGAAAGGAGGCGTCGATCGGACTGCGCCGCTCAAGCCGATTAGGCCTTAACGTGGAGGCTGTTATGTATGGCGTACAGCGCCAACTCCAGCCGATCAGAAACCCCGAGTTTGTCGAACACATTGTGCAAGTGATTCTTCACCGTCTGTTCAGTGATGAACATCTTTTCGGCAATCTCTTTGTTCTTGTAGCCCTGTGCGATTAAGATGATGATCTCGCGCTCGCGTTGGCTTAGTTGAGCCCGTTCGCGTACCGCGCGTCCATTCACGGACGGCGGCGGAGGAACAATCACTTCAATGGGAGAGGCAAACTGCCGAATAACGGCCGCTGTTGTCGTCGAATCCAGCCAGATCTCTCCGGCATAGACACGTTGAATGCTCTTTTCGATTAGCGCGGTCGGGCCATTTTTCAAGAGAATGCCTGAGCAGCCCAACTTCATCGCCTCAACCAGATCGTCCTTGTTGTCACTGCTTGTAAACAGGATGACTCGCGATCGCGGAGCTCGGGTCTGAAGACTTCGAAGCACTGTCAGTCCGTCCACCTTGGGCAGCTTCAGCTCCATTAACACGATATCGGGATCCAAGTCGATCACCCGGTCAATCGTTTCGGCCCCGTCAGTGGCTTCTCCGCATACTTCTAAAGACGGATTAGTCGCTAGGACAGCCTTCAGCCCTTCTCGGACAATTGGGTGTCCATCGGCCACTAAGATTCGTATTGGTGCGGCGGTCGACAATGCGAACTACTCCTCAGATCTACAGCTGGCGACTGTTCCACGAAGTATTTCAAACCTGTGAGTCTCCCGCTACGGATTATAAACTGCTTCAACTACTTAGCGCCAACTATCACCCCTACTTGCGGGTGCTTCGTCGGCCTACATAATAGATATCGGCAGACCGTACCCTAAACTTTAGCTCCTCTGCAGGCCACTACCAGCCCGCTGCCTACAATGGACCTTATGGCTAAGTTGTCGATCAAGGACCTAGATCTCAAAGACAAAACAGTCTTTATTCGGGTCGATTTCAATGTTCCTCTTACACAAGGCACTAACGAGATAAGCAGCGACAAGCGCATCCGCGCATCTCTTCCTACCATTCAATACGCCCTTGAACATTGCGCGGGCGTAATTTTGGCCAGTCACCTGGGTCGTCCTAATGGCAAGAACCCCAACTTGAGTCTACGCCCTGTGGCCATACGCCTCAGCGAACTCTTAGGCAAGCCGGTCACTATGGCTCCGGATTCGGTCGGGGCCGAGACGGCCGCGCTAAGACCGAAGTCTGGCGAAGTGCTATTGCTGGAAAATCTGCGGTTCCACCCGGAAGAGGAACAGAACGATGCTGGATTCTCCCGACAACTCGCGTCTATGGCCGATATATATGTTAACGACGCATTCGGATCAGCGCATCGGGCCCATGCTTCGACCGTCGGCATCATCTCTTATTTACCCCAGGCTGCAGCTGGTCTTTTGATGGACCGCGAACTCGAATGGCTCACCCGCGCTACGAGAAATCCTGAGCGCCCCTGCGTCGCCCTGCTTGGAGGAGCTAAGGTTTCGGACAAAATCGAAGTGATTCAGAACCTGATCGGGGTTATTGACCGCCTTCTGATCGGCGGGGCCATGGCCTATACTTTTCTCCGGGCCCGCAACGAGCCCACCGGGAAATCTTTGGTGGAAGAAGACAAAATCGAACTCGCGCGCCAGCTATTAGCTTCCACCGGGGATAAGATCGTCCTCCCTGTTGATCATGTAGTCGTCCGCGAGATTAAGCCCGGAACGGCCAGTGAAGTTGTTGCGGCCATCGGTCCCGAGCAGATTGCCGTTGATATCGGACCGAAGACGACCGAACAGTACGCCGGCATCATTTCAGGATCTAGGACCGTAATCTGGAATGGGCCTATGGGAATTTTCGAGATGCCGCCCTTCGACAAGGGTACCGTCGCACTCGCCAGGGCCGTAGCCGATTCGGGAGCTATCTCAGTTGTAGGGGGTGGGGATTCAGAAAAGGCTATCAAGGTCGCTGGAGTCTCCGACCGTATCACCCACGTTTCGACTGGGGGAGGAGCTTCCCTTGAGTTCCTGGGCGGGGTTGAACTGCCCGGCGTGGCCGCCCTGACCGACAAGACCACAGCCGCTCATATTGCCTAGAGTAAAAAAACGAACTCCCTCAGCGCACGATTGGGTTCGTCTCGCAAGACGGCTGGAAGTGACTGATGCGACTAAGGAACTACCGTAAAAACGATCATTCGCGTGGTCACTAGATCGTTCCGGCGAGCGGTTGTTTCTACGTTCCACCGGCCTGAGACCGGAAATGTCGGCTTAGCCACGTAGACTCCCGCTGCGATCCGTTTGCCTGGAATAGAAGCTGGATGACTTCCGTCTTCGAGCGCTATCCTTATTTGAACCTGCGCATCAACCAACGGCTGTTTACGCGCATCCACGATGTGAATCTCGAAAGGGATCTCTACTTGCGTCTGCAACTTGGCAGTGGGTTCAAATCGTATATCAAAATTCCCTTCCCGGTCTTCAGCAACCATCAAACCAACAGCTAGCAAGGCAAGGGTGAGGAACTTCATGTCCGCATTTTAGCCGTCGGTGAACTCAGTACCTTTCTAAGTGGATCCCGCCCATGGTGGTTCGAACCGAAATCGGAGGGCCGCCGGCACCTAATTGGCCCGAGAGATGGTGCTTCGATTCTCCTTCGGCTTTTACAGCTAGGTCGCTTTGAATCGTCGCCATACTGGTGTCCGCAGTCACTTGCGCATTCACGTTCTCAGGGAGCTTTAAAGTGATCGATCCGTGCGTGGTCTCTAGACTGATCGGATTGTCGTGCATCTCGGCGACGGCCAAAGTGACAGACCCGTTTGAGGTTGACAGTCGGACTTGCTCCCGATCGGCGGGACGCATTAGCGTAAGATCGATCGCTCCATTGGACGATTCACCTTCCACGGAGCCTTCTTTCAAGCGTCCGCGAATAGCTCCGTTGCTGGTGTGCAGTCGCAGCGAGCCCTGTCCTTCATCCACCTCAATCGCGCCGTTGCTGGTCCGGGCGTCATATTTGCCCTCGTCGCGTGCCATATAGATTCGGCCGTTTGAACTTTTAATCGACCCGCCGCCGACCAGATCTTCAACCGAGATGCCGCCATTAGACGTGTGAACCTCTCCGAGGCTGATCTGTCGAGGTACTCGAACCAGGAACTTAGCGCCGAACCCGCCATGGAATGATTGCGGCCACTGACTCCGGATAGTTGCCGAGTTGCCGTGTACCTGAACGTCGATCTTGACTTGGCTGAGCTCGTCCCGTGTTGGTGCAGACTTGGTCCCCGAAACGTCGATCGTGTTCCTGTCCCAACCTGCTATTTCAACCGTGCCGTTTTGACTTTCAAAATCAAGACTCCCGCCGGGCTGCAGCGGATAGGAATAATGAAAGTCTTCCTTCGCACGCTCGAAGTCGCCGAGATTTCCGCAGCTCGATAGCGATCCCACCAACAAAAGCCCCGTTACAACCGATCCCAAATGCATGAACTAAATATTCCTTTGCTCTCAGTCTCAGTTGACACTAACGCATATAGGTTGGCTGTTGTTCCATGCTAGTCTTCTGATTTCATGAAGAAACTGCTTGCGTTGAACCGGGGCGAGATCGCTGTACGAATTTTTCGAGCTGCGAATGAATTGAGCCTTCGCACAGTTGCCGTCTACTCGCAGGAAGATCGGCTGAGTCTTCATCGTTTCAAAGCGGACGAAGCGTATCTGATCGGCAAGGGTAAAGGTCCGGTGCAAGCCTACCTGGACGTGGACGCCATTGTCGATCTTGCTGCCGAAAAAGAGGTTGACGCCATCCATCCCGGCTACGGTTTTCTGTCTGAAAATCCAGCCCTGCCCCGGGCTTGCCAGCGCGTCGGTATCACCTTTGTAGGACCTAGTGTCGAGATTCTCGAATCTCTGGGTGACAAGACAGCGGCTCGTAAGCTGGCTCAAAAGGCGGGCGTGCGGGTTGTCCCCGGAACCGAGGATCCTGTCAATCCGGAGGACCCCAAAGTAGGTGAGATCGCTGCCGAAATTGGTTTTCCGCTCATCGTGAAAGCGGCTTTCGGTGGTGGTGGACGAGGTATGCGTGTTGTCAATTCAGCCGCAGACTTCGAATCGAAATTGCAGGAAGCAAGTCAGGAAGCGGCTGCCGCATTCGGCAACAATGCCGTCTTTTTAGAGCGCTACATCCGGCGTGCGAAGCACGTCGAAATGCAGATCATTGGCGACCGGCACGGCAATATCCTTCATCTATACGAGCGCGATTGTTCCGTTCAGCGTCGTCATCAAAAGGTAGTTGAAGTTGCGCCCGCGATCGGATTGCCGGATAAAGTGCGAAATGAATTGGCCGATGCTGCGGTTGCATTGGCCCGGACAGCCGGCTATTACAATGCAGGCACAGTCGAGTTCCTGGTCGACGCCGACACGCACGAGTGGTTCTTCATCGAAGTCAATCCACGCATCCAGGTCGAACACACCGTGACAGAAATGATCACGGGCATCGATATCGTGCGAACGCAGATTCAAGTCGCCCAGGGATTCGCTCTGCATGGTGAAGAAATCGGATTGCCACAGCAGGCCGACATCCCCCGGCATGGTACGGCTCTGCAGTGCCGCGTCACGACAGAAGATCCAGCCAATAACTTCGTTCCGGACTACGGCAAGATTCACACCTATCGCTCGCCCGCAGGTTTCGGTATTCGTCTCGACGGCGCGTCAGCCTACAACGGGTCAATCATTTCGCCGTACTACGATTCCCTGCTGGTCAAAGTCACGGCGTGGGGGCGGAATTTCCCACAAGCCTGCCAACGTATGGACCGGGCGCTTCGCGAGTTCCGTATTCGTGGCGTTAAGACCAATATCCCGTTTCTTGAGAACGTGGTGAACTATCCCAGCTTCCAAGCGGGCGAAACAACCACGTCATTTCTGGACGAGACACCGCAGCTGTTCGAATTCGCGCCCCGCCGTGACCGCGCCACCAAACTTTTGACGTATCTGGCCGACATTATCGTCAATGGCAATCCTGAGGTGGCCGACAAGCCTCGTCCGGCCGTGATACGCGAGCCGCCACTTCCCCGGTCTACCAAGGCTGAACCGCCTGAAGGATCTCGTCAGTTGCTGGACCGTTTGGGTCCGCAAGGATTTGCCGACTGGACACGCGAGCAGACTCGTTTGTTGATGACTGACACGACATTTAGGGACGCTCATCAGTCTTTGATGGCGACACGCGTTCGGTCGTATGATCTGTTTCGAATCGCGGAGTACGTGGCTCGCGAGCTTCCGACCTTATATAGCGTTGAGATGTGGGGCGGAGCAACGTTTGACGTAGCCATGCGGTTTCTGCTTGAAGATCCGTGGCAACGCCTTCAAGTTCTGCGCCAGAAGATTCCAAACATCTGTTTTCAGATGCTGCTGCGCGCCTCGAACGCCGTCGGCTACACTGCATACCCGGATAATGTCGTCGAAGATTTCATTCAAGAAGCAGCTGCCCAGGGCATCGACATCTTTCGCATTTTCGATTCGCTGAACTGGATGCCCAACATGCAGGTGGCCGTGGAAGCTGCCATCAAGACTGGTCGCATCTGCGAGGCGGCGATCTGCTACTCGGGCGACATACTCGATCCAAAACGCGAAAAGTATTCGCTCGATTATTACATCCGCCTGGCCAAAGAACTGAAGCAGATGGGCACACACATTCTGGCCATAAAAGATATGGCAGGTCTGCTTCGTCCCTATGCTGCTTACAAATTAGTCAAGACTCTTCGCGAAGAGATCGGCCTGCCGATTCATCTGCACACGCACGATACCAGCGGAATCAACGCAGCAACCATCTTGAAAGCGTCTGAGGCCGGAGTGGATGTAGCAGATGGCGCCATCTCAGCCATGAGCGGAACCACCAGCCAGCCAAATCTCAATTCAATCGTCGCTGCGCTGGCCAACACCGAGCGCGATACCGGGCTCAGCTTCGACGCCCTGAATAACTGTTCCGATTATTGGGAGACCGTTCGCACGTACTACACGCCTTTTGACAATGCGCCGAAGTCAGGCACAGCAGAGGTCTACATCCATGAAATGCCAGGCGGCCAGTACACCAATCTGAAGGAACAAGCCGAGTCGATGGGTCTCGGTGGCCGCTGGCCTGAAGTAGCCCGCATGTATGCCGACGTTAACTTTGCGTTTGGCGACATCATCAAGGTGACACCTTCCAGCAAAGTTGTCGGTGATCTGGCCCTGTTTCTCGTGAGCCACGAGATGACGGTTCGAGAGCTAGAGAACTTGCCTCCCGATCACAATCTCACGCTGCCGAATTCAGTCGCGGATATGTTTATGGGTTCGCTTGGAATCCCAGAAGGCGGATGGCCGCCGAAGCTGCAAAAGATCATCCTGCGTGCTGCAAAGCCAATCGAAGGGCGGCCTGGCGAGCAACTCGAGCCTGTTGACTTGCAAGTTGCCGCGCAGACGGTCGAGAGTCAGACGGGATCTACCAGCCGTACCGATCTGATGAGCTATTTGATGTATCCAGACGTGTTCGCGAAATACGCTGCAGCGCGAACGCAATACGGTGATTTAGATGTGTTGCCCACGCCCGTATTTTTCTACGGCCTTGAGATGGGCAACGAAGTTACCATCGAACTCGAACCTGGCAAGACTCTGATCGTCCGGCTGTTAACCGTCAGCGATCCTCGGCCTGACGGCATGCGGACGGCGTTCTTTGAGCTCAATGGTCAGCCACGCGAAGTAGAAATCCGTGACAAATCGTTGAAAGAAGTCACTGCGGCTCGGGCCAAGGCGGACGGTTCAAAGCCCGGCGAAGTGGGCGCTCCGATCCCAGGTGCAATCACAATGATTCATGTCAAAGAAGGACAGTCTGTTGCAAAGGGTGACCGCCTGCTCATCATGGAAGCTATGAAGATGCAGACCACGGTCTACGCTCCGATCGCCGGGACTGTTAAAAAGCTCGTCGCCAATGCGCGCGATAACGTTGAAGCTCGCGACCTATTGATAGTCATCGAATAAACTGGATTCAGCCGCATTTGGGGGCGTAGCTCATCTGGATAGAGCACCGACCTTCTAAGTCGGGGGTAGCAGGTTCGAGTCCTGCCGCCCCTACCAACTCCGTTTAAGAATCAAACATGAAGAGTACCGTCTTCCGAACGGCATGGGCCGTCGCTTGCTTGTTAACGACGTTTGGTGCACCAGAGGCACGCGCACAAACCAGCATGAAACACTGGCCGGTCCAGACGCGAGCACAAGCCGGGATGCAGGCGCCACAGGATCCTTCGACACTGCCCAAATCATCAGTTCCGCCGTCGAAGCCAGTAGCTAAGCCGGCCACAAATACCAAGCCTCTTCTGACGCCGCGCGGACCCAACGAATGGACCGTCGCCGGTGCATGGCAGATGACTGCAGCTCCTTCGGTCACAGCTGAGGGTACGCAAATATCTCAAGCGGGGTTTCAGCCGACAGACTGGCTGGAGGCGACTGTTCCAGGAACCGTTTTGACGACTTACGTAGACCGCGGCGTCTACCCGGATCCGGATTATGGCCTCAACAATCTGGCTATCCCGGAGATGCTAAATAAGCAAGATTACTGGTATCGCACCCAGTTTGCCGCTCCCGCTTCGGCCCAGAACAAGCACCTGACGCTGACGTTCAACGGCATCAACTATATGGCGTCGATTTGGATGAATGGCAAATACCTGGGCGACATCAAAGGCGCGTTCATTCGCGGAAGCTTCGATGTGACAGGCATTGTTGCACCAAGTGGGATGAACTACCTGGCCGTCCGCATCTCTCCTCCCTTGCATCCGGGCATTGCGCATGAACAATCAGTCAAAGGTGGTCCGGGTGAGAACGGCGGCATCATGTGTCTGGATGGACCGACTTTCGTCGCGACCGAAGGTTGGGACTGGATTCCTGGCGTACGTGATCGCAACACCGGCATTTGGCAGGACGTGACACTCACGGCGACAGGACCGGTCAAGATTGGTGATGCTCAGGTCGTGACAAAACTGCCGCTTCCCGATACCAGCCGCGCAGATTTGACTTGGACTGTGCCGGTGAGCAATCAGACGACATCAGCGGTGAATGGAACACTCAAGATCTCGTTCGAAGGAGTGAACCTGACCAAAATCGCTTCGCTTGCGCCCGGTGAAAACACGGTTACGCTAACGCCGTCAGAATTTCCGCAGCTCACGGTTTCGAATCCGCGTCTCTGGTGGCCGAACGGCTATGGTAAACCCGAGCTGTACCATGCACAAATATCGTTCTCCGAGGCTAATGGTGATTCGGATAGCAAGCCCGTTCGTTTCGGCATTCGTGAAGTGAGCTACGAGCTATCGCTTGCCAACGACGCAGGAAGTCTGTCTCGTGTCGAGTTTTCACCGACCGCCGCAAAGGGCGATCGCGTGGTCGATGGAACGCATGAAGGCATCGTCCAGTCATCTGAAGGCTGGGTCGCGTCATTGCGTCCGCACGCCGAGCAATCGCCAGCAATTCATCGGCTCGATGATGCTCGTCCTGCTCCTTATTTAGTGATTAAGGTGAATGGCACACGCATCGCCAGCAAGGGCGGCAATTGGGGGATGGACGATTCTCGCAAACGTGTTTCACGCGAGCATCTCGAGCCGTTCTTCCGTCTGCATCGTGATGCAAATCTGAACGTCATTCGCAATTGGGTTGGTCAAAACACAGAAGAAGTCTTCTACGACTTAGCGGATGAGTATGGCCTGATGGTGTGGAACGATTTTTGGGATTCCACTCAGAACTACAATCTCGAACCAGATGACTCGGCTCTCTTCCTGGCGAACGCGCGCGACACGATCATGCACTTTCGTAATCATCCATCGGTTGTGATCTGGTGCGGACGCAATGAAGGCGTGCCTTCACCAGCCGTCAATCGGGGTCTCGATGATCTGGTGCGAACTTTGGATGGAACCCGCTACTACACGGGAAGTTCAAACCAAGTAAATCTGCAGAATAGCGGGCCTTATCGTTATCGACCGCCGGCTGAGTACTTTACTAAACTGGGGCGCGGTTTTGCAGTGGAGCTTGGCGTTCCGTCGATGCCGACTCTGGAAGCTTTTCAGGCGATGGTGCCACAGGCTGATCAGTGGCCGCCCAACGATACCTGGGCTTATCATGACTGGCATCGAGCCGGAAACGGTGACGTCGCTCCGTTCATGGCTGCTCTCGAAGAACAATTCGGTGCGGCAACAGGTTTAGAAGACTTTGAGCGGAAGGCGCAGATGATGAACTACGTCGATCACCGGGCAATCTTCGAAGGCTTTAACGCGCACTTATGGACTCCCAATAGCGGACGCATGCTGTGGATGACGCAGCCTGCCTGGCCGAGCACAATGTGGCAGATTCTCAGTTCCGACTACGACACACAGGCGTCATACTACGCAGTCAAGAAAGCCAGCGAACCAATCCATGTGCAATTAAACTTACCTGATTTGAAGACTGCAGTCGTCAACAATACCAGTCAGCCGCTCAGTAACTTGAAGCTACTTGCGCGCGTCTTTTCGTCCGACGGGAAACAAGTTTCGACCCGGGAAGAGACTCTTAACGTTGCGGCCAGTGCAGAGTCTGGCAGCTTTGCGCCGGATCTGGGCTCAAATGTCGCTTCAGACGTTGTGTTCGTCAAGCTTGAGCTGCGAGATCATGACGGCAAAATACTTTCCGACAATTTTTACTGGTATGCCCAGCAGAGTTCCGGTTATCGAAAATTGAATCAACTTGAGAAAGCAAGTCTGACTGCTTCCGCGACTCAGGTGCGATCTGGGGACTCGATCCGCGTTAGCGTGACCCTCGCCAATCCCGGTAAGTCCGTTGCCGTCATGAGTAAGTTGACCATCAAAAATGCGGCTGATGGGTCGCGAGCGCTTCCTGCTTACGCCAGCGATAATTACGTGTCACTGGTTCCAGGCGAGACTCGCACGATTCAAGTTGAATGTCCGGCGGCCGCAATCAAAGGTGCGGTTGAAATTGGAATTGATGGGTGGAACGTAACGGCGAGCGCCATACACCCGCAGTCTTGAAGTTACTTCTATGTGGATAGTTCGAATTGCCATATCGCGGCCCTACACGTTTATCGTTTTGGCGTTGTTGATCTTCATCGTCAGTCCGATCGTCATTCTGCGTACGCCGACAGATATCTTCCCGAACATCGATATTCCCGTCATCTCGGCGGCTTGGTCATACACCGGCCTCAATCCCGAGGAGTTTGAGGGACGAATCACATCTGTGTTTGAGCGTGTCCTGACCACGACTGTCAACGACATTGATCACCTTGAATCGACAACGCTGAACGGCGTGGCCGTCGTAAAGATCTTCCTTCAGCCTTACGCGAATGTCACAACCGGCATCGCGCAGGTGGCGGCAGTTTCGCAGACCGTGCTGAAGCAGATGCCACCCGGCATTACGCCGCCCATAATTCTGACGTATAACGCATCAACCGTTCCGATTCTGCAGTTGGGACTTTCGGGCAAGACCCTTACCGAACAGGAGTTGAACGATCTCGGCCAGAACTTTATTCGGCCGCAGCTGGTTACTGTCCCGGGTGCTGCGATTCCCTGGCCTTTTGGTGGCAGACAGCGGCAAATCATGATCGATCTGAACCCGGCTCAGATGCAAGCCAAAGGAATGTCGCCTTTAGAGATTCTGAATGCTGTCAGCAATCAGAACTTGTTACTGCCGTCGGGTACCGCGAAAGTAGGACAGTTTGAATACGACGTGGACATGAACACCAGCCCAAGACAGGTGTCGGAGCTCAATGACTTTCCAATAAAAGTCGTGAACGGCGCGACGATTTATCTGCGGGACGTTGCTAATGTACGCGATGGCTCAGCGCCGCAGACAAACATTGTGCGTCAGGACGGAAAGCGCGGCGTGTTGCTGTCGATCCTGAAAGCAGGAAACGCATCAACACTCGATGTTGTAAGCGGGATCAGAGCTATGCTGCCACGCATCGCAACGCAAGTACCGCCAGAGTTGAAGATTCAACCTCTCGCTGACCAATCAGTGTTTGTTCGTGGTGCAATCAACGGGGTCGTTCGCGAAGCGATTATTGCCGCATGCCTGACTGGGCTGATGATCTTGATCTTTCTCGGCAGTTGGCGCAGCACGTTAATCATTGCCGTTTCCATACCGCTGTCCATTCTGTCGTCAGTTCTGTTGTTGAGCGCTTTGCACGGCACGATAAACATCATGACGCTCGGCGGCCTAGCTCTGGCGGTCGGCATTCTAGTCGATGACGCAACGGTTGAGATTGAGAACGTCAACCGCATTCTCGAAGAAGGACACGAGACGGACATCAAGCAGGCCATCCTGGACGGTGCACAGCAGATCGCGGTGCCGGCCTTGGTGTCCACGCTGTGTATCTGTATTGTTTTTCTGCCGATGTTTTTTCTTTCCGGTGTCGCCAAGTATCTTTTCATTCCGCTGGCCGAAGCCGTTGTGTTCGCAATGCTCGCATCGTATTTGCTTTCGCGAACCCTGGTGCCGACGTTAGCAATGTATCTGTTGAAAATTCCCGATCATCATGGGCCAAAGAAGACTCGAAATCCTTTCGTACTTATTCAGCGCGCGTTCGAACGGATTTTCGAAGGTGTCCGTGCGCAGTATCAGGCTTTCTTAACTTCATTTGTCTATCGTCGTGCCTTGTCGGTCCCGATTTTTCTCCTGATCTGCTTGAGTGCCTTTCTTCTCATTCCACATCTTGGTCAGGACTTCTTTCCCAGCAGCGATACAGGCCAGTTGCGGTTGCATGTGCGAGCCAAGACGGGCACGCGTATCGAAGAAGTCGCGCGTTTGTGCGATCGGGTTGATGCGGCCATTCGGCGCGACATCCCTTCTGCAGAAGTGGCAAGCGTTCTAGACAACATTGGTCTCCCGTACAGCACCATCAATCTTTCGTTTAGTAGCTCCGGACAATTGGGCAGCGGAGACGCCGACATTCTCGTAAGTGTTACCGAGAAGCACCGCCCGGTTACTGATTACATCCGAAGCCTTCGAACAAACTTGCCGAAAGAATTCCCAGGCACAACGTTCTATTTCTTGCCGGCCGACATGGTTTCACAAATCCTGAACTTTGGTTTGCCCGCACCGATTGACGTTCAGATTACAAGTAACAATTTAGAGGGGAGCCGCGTCTTTGCCGATCGCATTTTGCCGCAGTTGCGTGAAATTCCCGGGGCGGCTGATCTTCATGTTCATCAATTGTTTGACGAGCCCAAACTGCACTTCCAAATCAATCGCACGAAAGCTGCAGAGAGCGGCTTCACGCAAAACGACATCGCACGAAGCATGTTGACGTCCCTGAGCGGCAGCTTTCAGACAGCTCCTTCTTTTTGGCTGAATTTCAAAAATGGTGTTAGCTACAATTTGGTCGCGCAGACACCGCAGTATTCAATCCAATCGTTGTCAGATCTGAAGAACATTCCGATCAGCGGTAGTTCACAAACGCGCCCCGAGATCTTGAGCGATGTAGCGGATGTGAGTCGCGCAAGTGAGCTTGGTGCAGTGACTCATTACAATATTCGACGCACTGTCGACATCTTTGGATCGGTACAGGATCGCGACCTAGGCGGCGTGACCGGCGATATTACGCGAGTATTGGATCAGAATCGAAAGTATTTGCCGCGCGGGACCACACTTGAGCTGAGAGGGCAGGCGCAAACGATGCGGCAGTCCTTCATAGGCTTGCTAGGAGGTCTAGTCTTTTCGATCGTTTTGGTGTACCTGCTGATCGTGGTAAATTTTCAATCGTGGCTCGATCCGTTCATCATTATTACAGCGCTCCCGGCAGCTCTAGCCGGCATCGTAATGTTCCTGTTCGTTACGGGAACTACTCTCAGCGTGCCGGCGTTGATGGGTGCCATCATGTGTATGGGTGTCGCCACATCAAATAGCATTCTTGTGGTGAGCTTCGCGCGAGAACATCTCGACCGCCAAGGAAATGCGATTGAGGCGGCGTTGCAAGCGGGTTCGACGCGGTTTCGGCCTGTCATCATGACCGCTGCCGCCATGATTATCGGTATGATCCCGATGGCTATGGGACTTGGCGAAGGAGGTGAGCAAAATGCGCCTCTTGGACGCGCCGTGATCGGGGGGTTGCTCTGCGCCACGGTAGCGACTTTAGTTTTCGTACCTGCCGTCTTTGGCCTGATTCATGGGCGTGGCAAACAAGACGATTCAAAAACGCGCAACCAGCAACAAACAAAGGATCCAGTTCTCGCTTAAGCAAAGCGTACAGCCTTATGCAAGTCGATCAACAACAGCTCATAGAACATGGAACACGCGCCGAGTCGCGTCCATCGAAAAGATCGAGGCGGCCGAACGTGGGTCTGCTGCTGTTCATAGTAGTCGCGATTGGCGCGATTACGTACGCGGTCATTACAGGACTTCATAGTCGAGCAAAAGCATCAACCGAGCTTGCACATCAGACGCAAGACACTGCCGTTCCAACGGTGACTGTGGTTCATCCAACTGGGTCGAAGGCCGCTGAACAGTTGGTGCTGCCGGGCAACCTGCAAGCTTACCAGGACACTCCAATTTGGGCCCGATCGAGCGGGTACCTGCGGCACTGGTACGTCGATATAGGCGGGCACGTGAAGAAAGGTACTCTGCTAGCTGATATTGAAGCGCCTGAAGTGGGACGGCAGTTGGGCCAGGCTCGAGCTGATCTCGAAAGTGCTCGAGCAAATCTTGGGCTCGCAGAGTCAACTGCCAAACGATATCAGTTTCTGTTGCAGACTGACTCAGTGTCAAGACAGGAGACCGACGAAAAGGTAAGTGCGTTGGCGGCAAACAAAGCAGCTGTGGCCGCAATGGAACAGAATGTCCGGCGGATTGAAGAGATCGAATCTTTCCAGAAAGTGTATGCGCCGTTTGATGGCGTGATCACTGCGCGGAATACCGACGTTGGAGCGCTCATCGATGCGGGCGCGAACACAACGGGCAAGGAACTCTTCCACGAAGCAGCCATTGGTACCCTCCGGGTTTATGTGAATGTTCCGGAAGAAAATTCGAGGGTAGCTAAACCCGGCGTCTTTGCTGATTTGACACTGGACGAATTTCCTGGACGAAGTTTTCGCGGCAAACTGGTGCGTACGGCGGACGCGATTGATATGACGTCACGCACGTTGCTGGTGGAGATAGATGTTCCAAATTCGCGCGGCGAACTGCTGCCGGGTTCTTACGCCTCCGTTCACTTTAAGCTGCCGGCTGGAGCCAAGGCGCTGACGATTCCTTCCAATGCCTTGCTTTTCCGTGCGGAAGGGCTACGTGTTGCATTAGTTCGTGAGGGCAAGACGAAGCTCGTGCCGATCAAACTGGGTCGCGACTATGGTGACGAGGTCGAGATTCTTTCCGGTGTGAACGCCGATGATAACGTGATCGTGAACCCGAGTGACGCTATTGCGTCCGGTCAACAAGTGCGTATTGCGGCTTCGAATCAGAAGAACTCCGGAACGGCACAGTAGATGCGCGGCAATTTGTCCCGAATCCTGGCTGCCTGGGCGGCGCTCGCCACAATACTTACAAGCGGATGTATGGTTGGCCCGAAATATGCGAAGCCCGCGGTTCCTGCTTCACCCGCTTACAAAGAACAACCGCCAGATGGCTTTAAGGCCGCAGAGGGCTGGAAGCCGGCGCAGCCTCAAGACGCCAAGCTGAAAGGCAAATGGTGGGAGCTGTTTCAAGATCCGACATTGAACGACCTCGAGCAGCAGTTAGAGCCGGCAAACCAATCCTTGAAGGTAGCTCTGGCTCGTTACGAGCAGGCGCGCACGGTAATCCAGTCAAACCGGTCGGCGTTGTTTCCTACCGTGTCCGTGGGTCCTGGGGTCACGAACGAGCGGCTTTCGGCTAATCGAGCGTACGCGTTCGGCGTTCAAAACTTAACCCAATCGTACTTTTCACTTCCCATTGATGCTTCTTATGAGGTCGATCTCTGGGGCCGAATACGGCGTCTCGTGGCGGCTGCCAGAGAAGAGGCACAAGCGTCGGAAGCTGATCTTGAAAATGTCAAACTCAGTCTTCATGCGGAGCTCGCAGTTGACTTCTATGAGCTGCGTAGTCTTGATCTGCAAAAGAAGATTCTGGACGACAACGTTGGTGGTTACCAGAAAGCTCTGGAGTTGAACCAGAATCGATACAACGGCGGCGTTTCCTCAAAGACAGAAGTTGAGCAATCTGAAACGCAACTGCGCACCACTGAAGCACAAGACATTGACGTAACAGTTGCGAGAAGCAATTACGAGCATGCCATTGCCGTTCTTATCGGCAAGACTCCAGAAACACTTTCTCTGGCACAATCGCCGCTAAATCTGACTCCGCCGCCGATCCCAGTCGGTTTACCTTCGGCTCTGCTTGAGAGGCGGCCCGACATCGCAGCATCTGAACGTCGAGTGGCCGAAGCGAACGAACAGATTGGAATAGCGAAAGCCGCATTTTTTCCTCAGCTGTTGCTAACCGCAACCGCTGGATTAGAGGCACGAAACATTGTTGACTGGTTCAACTGGCCTAGCCGCTTCTGGTCTCTTGGCCCACAGCTGACCCAGACGATCTTTGATAACGGTCGTCGCCGGGCACTCTCGGCAGCAGCACAAGCAAACTACGAAGCAACGGTGGCCAGCTATCGTGAAGCCTCGCTTGAAGCTTTCCAGCAGGTCGAGGACAATCTTTCGACTCTACGGATCTTAGAAGCCGAGGCCCAGAAACAGCATGAAGCAACCGTGGCTGCTCAAGCTTCACTTCAACTCTCAAACAATCGCTACAAGGGTGGACTAGTGACATATCTTGAGGTGATCACGGCCCAGACGATCGCCCTTACGAATCAGCGCACAGAAGCTGATATTCTGCGACGACGGATGGACGCAAGTGTCCTGTTGATCAAAGCACTGGGCGGCGGGTGGGACGTTACGAAGCTGCCGAACATCTGATCTACCCAGCCGGTCTATGCAGGCACAATGTTTAGCTTGTCTTTGGGAATCGCACTTAGAGTATTTTTGCTGATCCCCAAATGCTGCATGACGAGCTCAGGCGGAGTATGAGCAACCCAGTCAGAGAGAGACAAGTCCCGGAAGCGATCAGCCTTGAACATCTCCAAGAAGACCAGGTCCTCACGGCCAGTGTTCTCGATGTAGTGACCGAAAGTTCTAGGCACATAACCCACATCGCCGGCGTTGAAGTCTGCTGTACGAGCCTTCCCGCCGTTAAAGAACACGGTCATGCGGCCGCGTCCCTGTAAGTAGTACTGCCACTCATCGGCTTGCTGATGCCAATGCAGCTCTCGCAGTCCGCCGGGCTTGACGACGACGTGTGCAGCCGCGATTGTATTCGAAACTGGAAAATTTCTGGAGTCGACGATTCGAACTTCGCCCGATTTGGTTTTGAATGTCGGCGGCATCGAGTGCATTGCAAAATCAAAAGCTACGGGCGACACACCCTTAGAGCCGCTCGCCGCCCGGCGATCTTCCTCTAAGGGGCCCGGAACGGGAGTTTGAAAGATGTAGTGACCGTCTGGAGGAACCTTATACACGCCGTCAAGTTCGCTCTCGGACACGCCCCAATTTTTAGCCAACACGTTGCGGGGAGTGTGCCGGGTCCAGTCTGAAAGAAGAGTCGTGTTACCTTCTGAAAATTTTCCGTCGTCGAACACGAGCAGAAACTCACAACCATCCGGACCCAAGCCCTGAATCGAATGGGGCGTGCCGCTCGGGAAAAACCAGAGATCCCGCTCGGTCACATCTTTGACAAAGCTTCTGCCTTCGTGGTCGATTGCGGTCAAACGCGCGTTACCACTCAGCATCAATGCCCACTCCGATGCCTGGTGCCAGTGAAGTTCACGAATCCCGCCTGCCGTCAGTCGCATATTGACACCGGCAATGTCCTTAGAAATTGGAAAATCTTCTACGGTCACCTGCCGCGACCAGCCACCTTCCTGAACACGCCGGTGAGAGGACGAAAACGAGTTCCAGAAAGTTTGTACTTCGCCATGATCGGTAGGCGGAGGCAGGAACGTATTTGGACTGGAGTCCCTTAACGCCGTGTTTTCGGGTCCCGCATCGGACTGGCTATGATCGTGTTCGGCCTTAACTGCCTTATCGATATCTTGAGCCTTCGCGTGCTTCATCAGCGCAGCAGCCGAGACTAGTGCTGCCGAGCCTACACCTATAAAAGCGCGCCTGTCTTGCTCGTCTTGGCTCATCTACAGAAACTCGCTAAGCGGGGAGTTCTTGAACAGTCGGAAAACCGTGCTGCTCGCGACCGACTTTGCCGTCATACATTGTCGACGTCTTAAAAAGTTCCAGATGCCCGTTCGCGGCTTCCTTGCTGCACCGTTTTCGAAGCTCGGTCATCTGGGTGTGAGACATGGGTGTGAAGTCTTTGACAATTTCAAGGTTCTGTTTCAAAACTTCGAGCGACTCCATCCCGCTGATGGTCGTCACGACAGGCAAGCTCATTGCGTAATGAAGAGCATTGGCAGGAGTTATGGCGCCCATCTTGATCATTTCTCCACTGCCGCCCAAGCTCTTCATACCAAAAACAGAGATGCCTTGCTTTTGGGCTTCAGGCAGAACGTGCTGTTCAAAGCTTCGGAAACTAGCATCAAACGCATTCAACGGCATCTGCACAGTGTCGAACGGAAACCCATGCGAAAGCATCTTCAGATGAATGGCAGGGTCCTTGTGACCAGTGAATCCGATCAAACGAACCTTGCCTTGCTTCTTTGCTTCAAGTAATGCTTCAGCCGCACCGTTTGTGCGGAAAATTAGATCAGGATCGTTATCGTAAACGACTTCATGAATCTGCCATACATCGAGATGATCGGTTTTGAGCCTTCGCAACGACTCTTCAAGCATCTTCATCGCAACGCTCTTGTCGCGTCCATGGCTGCAGACCTTGGTCATCAGGACAGCTTCGCTACGACGCCCGCCTAACCCATAGCCAAGCCACTCTTCGCTTTGGCCGTCGTGATACTCCCACGCATTGTCGAAGAAGTTGATGCCTGCATCCAGAGCTTGCTGGACAATCTGTTTTGCGACATCTTGATTTTCCGCGGAACCGATATGGAACCCGCCAACTCCGATGATCGAGACCTCCAACCCGCTCTTACCTAACGGTCTCTTCGGTATTGATCCGGAAGCGCCTTTTGACATGGCGGTAACTCCTATTAAGGCGGTGTTCTGAATAAACTTGCGACGAGTGTCTCCGATATTCTTCATGGCTATTGGGCTGGCGGGTACGGCTTGCCAGTGTTTTCGGTAGCACGCACCATTTCCTTGACTTCCTTCGATTCCATGTCCAACGGGAAATTGTTGGCCAGTCGAGCTTCTGGATTGTCGTACTTCAGAGAGACCTTGTAAATTTCATATCGCCCGTCAGCGTACTGGCGGCCGCGCTCACGGAGAGCATCCATCTCGGATATCTGCATGGGTTGAAATCCTTGGGCCACTTTCAGATTCTGCTCTACTACGTCCATCGTTTCCATCCCTGCAATGGTGGTCGCAACTGGAAGGCTCATGGCATAACGCAGCATTTCTTCGGCGCTGTAGACGCCCTTTTTGATCGCGGGACCATCGCCGTTCATTGGCTTCATTCCGAGTGGCGCGATGCCTCTTCGAGTCAACTCCGGCAGCACTTGGGTCTCGAAACTACGAAAGGTAGAGTCAAACGGGTTGAGCGGCATTTGCACTGAGTCGAAGGGAAAGCCGGTCTTTAGCATGGCCAAATGTAACTTCGGGTCCTTGTGCCCCGTGAAGCCGAGGAATCGAACCTTCCCTTCTTTCTTCGCTTGCATCATGGCTTCTGCTGCGCCGTTCGGCCTTATAAATAGTTGCGGATCGGTTTCGTATGCGACGCCGTGGATTTGCCAAAGATCGAGATGATCAGTCTGAAGCCGGTTGAGGGACTCTTCCAGCATCCGAAGCGCCAGGTCTTTGTCGCGCCCGTGCGTGCAGACTTTGGTCATCAAGAAAATTTGTTGCCGCTTGCCTTTCAAGGCCGAGCCCAACCACGCTTCAGATTTACCGCGATGATACTCCCAACAATTGTCAAAGAAAGTTACGCCGCCATCGATGGCGCGAGCCACAATCTGCTCTGCGGTCTTCTGGTCTTTCGCCTGACCTAAGTGGTGCCCACCCAATCCAAGAGCCGAAATTTCAACCCCTGTTTTGCCAAACTGCCTCTTCGGGATTTGCCCTGAGTCTGCCATCAACTCTGATTAAAGCATTACTAGAACGAGCGCACGCCGCTCGTATATCATTCAAGTAAAACCACTTATGGACTTTTACGTGGACGGAAAGGGTATGTCAAAGAAGCGCTTGCGTAAGAGCGCAGACGTACCCCGGCAATCTGTTCCGAAGGCTCAAATTGCAATGGAACCCCAGGAACTTCGGTCGTCTGTCCTGTATAGCCGCCGGCAATCAGGAAGTTGATCCCGACGTCCACGGGCAGCCGCAAGAATGGTCGAACAACTGCACCGTCGCCAAAGTTAGAAGATAGGGACAAGTTGTAGTCCGGAACAAGCTCGAAAGTTGAAAGTGCTGTTGAGGACTTAATTTCCAAACGTCGTTGACGGCGACTTCGCTAGTCTGAGTCTGATCTTTTTGGCGAGGATCGATCGTGTCATGCAGATGTGGTACGTCGAGCGGAACAAGCCCGGTAAAAAAGAGAATCGTAGTAGCCAATGCCGAGAGCGGTCACTTGATGCCGACCGATGTTCCAGACACGAAAACCATTCAGCTTGTATTGACGCCGATGCTCAAGCCGCTCTCAAAATCCGTTGCCATAAGCAGCTTCCAGAGCGATCCAGGCATCCGTTTGCGGACTACCGGGACTCCAGCCGGCTACAACATCACCGTCCCGGTAGTCGCCCGTGAGCGTTACAAAGGGCTCAAGGCGCGAGTGCAGCTGATAAATAGTTGACAAGTTCTCGGCATGACTTCCTTCGCGAACGTTAAAGGTGCCACCATCGGTTTGAACTCCCGCGAGGATCGACGGCACCATGATATTTGGGTCGGCATAGCCGTTCCCATGGGCGTTCGAGGATAAATTATTCGAGACTAAGTAGGTTCCGACCTGTATGTACTCGGCAATGGGCTCACCGTGGTCGCCTGCAACGCCGGGAGCAAAATACTGCGGAGCCTTGATGCCCTCTGAGGCCGTTTCTATAGGCAAACCTGGGATGGAGATCGGTGCGCCTGGACGACCTGGATTGGCGTCCGGCAACTCTTGGCGTACATAGACGCGTTGTGCTGGATCGAGAAACAGCACACTAGAGTCTTTCAGATCAGCAGTTACTGTGATCGACTCCTGGTTTGCCGCCAAATTGCCCAGTCGCACATCCGCCACGCTTGGCGATCCATTCTTCACTAGTATGGTTTGGCTTACTTGTTGGAATCCGGGAGCACTGATCTCCAATATGTAAGTGCCTGCACTTTGAACCGTGAACGTGAACTGACCGTTACGATTGGTAACAGAGTTACCGGCCTCGCCTCCTTGCGGATTGCGCAGCAACACTCTCACCTCTGCAACCGGGTTCGATTGCGGATCAGTAACGCTACCCAAGACAATCCAGAAGGCAGAACCCGATGCAGAACTCACCTGAGCATAGGCGGCAATTGCTGGGAAGAATATGACGCTTACGAGAGTCAGTACCCGAGCAAAAGCAGTCATCCGCATTTCATTAGACGTGCTACGGCGACACGGAACCAAAAATCAGATCGTGAGGTCGTGCTGCAAGTCTGTTAAGTTCTCGGGCAGCGAATGCGCCCATGATCATGTAACGTTAGCAACCAGCTTACGCGTCCGGTTTATCGCGGGGCGGTAGAACGGCACCGAATTCGTGTTGTACACGTCCGGCGTATTCGCTGAGTAATTGAGAGATCCTCTCGTGGCTTGGCGAGCGGAAAATCAGACCGACATGGTAAGGCCGCTGCATCCGCCAAACAATTTCTGAGTCGCCGTAGTGTCTTGTATCCGGGCATTCCTCGCGTGCTAGCGAGACAAGCAGTCCAGAGTAGTCGAAACGCTGCAGAGGTGGAGAGTATGGCTTGTCAGCTGTTACGGCTTCGAGTTTTGCCCACTCGGCCCACATGTTCACCCCAGTCGCAGCCTCTACCAGATCGGCAATGTGTGCGCCTCCGACTCGAGCCGACGTCTCAAGAAAGTAGATCTCGCCGTCCTCGTGGGCTTTAATGAATTCCGTGTGAGATACGCCGTGCACCAGACCAAAGGAAGACAACAGCTTCTGATTTGCTGCGAACAGTGACTCAGAATCCTCACAGCCTCGCTCCAGTATTCGCGTTGTGAAAACACCGCCTCCGTGCGAGACCTCCATCGGCGGCCGTCCATAACCGCTGACGCTCGCAAAAACAATCTTGCCGTTGTTCATCAACGTATCTACGTGAAAGACATCACCCGGAACGAATCGCTCTAAGAGATAGTGCGATTGCATATCGCCTATGAGTTCAAGCTGTGCCCACAATTCATGCTGGGAGTGGATCTTTTTGATCCCGATTGCGCCGGCAAGTGAGCGAGGTTTCAAGACCCATGGGCCCGGAACCTGCTCCATGAATTCATGAACGCGATGATGCTGAAAAATGCCGACAAACCGCGGCACTGCGATGCCGGCATCTTGAGCACGCATGCGCATGGCAAGTTTGTCGCGAAAGAAACGCGCCTGGGTCTCTCCAATACCAGGAAGTCGAAGATGTTCCCGCAGAGTTGCGCCCATTTCGACGTCGAAATCATCCAGGGCCACAACTCTGTCGATGTCGCTCGTGCGCGCCAAATAGCTGACAGCTTTGACCGTGTCTCCGCGATCCCATTCGTGGTCCTTATCGGGCATGTAGAAGATGTCGTCGAGGCTCTCAACAGGCCACTGCGCCGTATCCTTAAGCTTCAGCGACGACAGCAGTAGTACTCGGCCACCCTGACGCTTAGCTTCGCGCAGAAACTCGTGGCCCTTCTCATACCCGGCAAGACACAGAAACGTCATTCCCCATCTCCTGGCGCAATGAATGCGGCTGAGGCACCAACCCACCCCAGGCCTTTGTTGAAATCAACACCCATCTGGGAACCACGGCCCATTCGGATTATTAGATTGACTGGCCGCAACTCGGATAGCCAGATGTACATCACGCGAATCTCGATCTTTGTTCGTCCGTCAGGTGTGTCGATCACCGGCTCGAAAGCAACGCGCTTCTGCAGCAGATAATTTTCGCGCTCGTCGCGATCAATACTGTCGAGTTGTTCTCTGCTGGGCCCGACGATCACACCAGTTCCGGCAAATGAGTAAAGCGGCTTCAGAACCCACGCGCTTGGATCCTCGATCGGCGGAGCATCATGAAGGAAGAACGATTCCGGAACCGCTGGATGATGCACAAACGGCAGTGAGAGCTTGCTCAAACGATAGAACCAGTTGGGGTGTCCCGCCCACTCCACGTTGAGTTCGTCGCGAAAGTCGAATGGAAGATGGATCCCGCGACGTTCTACCTCGTCGGCAATGACTCTGTTGTAGATGCGATGAATGGGGACCAGAGTTCCGGCTCGATCGTAGTAGAGCCGGGCGCCTAGCTTTAAGACCGCTTGTGCGTCCACGATACTAATCCCGAGAAGCTCTTCAGTTGCTTTGAAATCCTGTCGAGTCTTCTGACGCCAAGGGTCAATTTCTAACAACGCAACGTTTTCAGGATGATGCTGCCCCACGACTGCTTCACGGAATAACGTGATGTACTCGCTAAACTTCAACGAATCCGGCAAAAGATCCAGCGAGAGGTTATCCAGATTAAAAGCCTCTCGATAAGCGCGTATGAGACTGGGTTGAAAACCGTACAGAGAGGGGAATCCCTGAATTTCGACCAGCTGCAAATCACCTTGAGCATCAATGCCGAAATCGGCTTGAACGAATAGTGGATTAGGCTGATCATTCGGTGCCCGCCAAGATGCAGGAATGGCCACATCCGAGCGCCGCATGTACTCGGGACTGCCAACCAACTGGTCAACAATTTCTCGACCGTAACGAGCCACACGTGCCACTAGTTCCGAAGTGAGAAAGCACGGGGTTTCAGAAAGGCGAAACGGCGGTGGCTCGCCAAACTGTTTTGTGAGTATGTCGAGGAAG
The DNA here is from genome assembly GCA_965214005.1 of Bryobacteraceae bacterium. Classification (GTDB taxonomy): domain Bacteria; phylum Acidobacteriota; class Terriglobia; order Bryobacterales; family Bryobacteraceae; genus Bog-105. The sequence goes on along the minus strand of CBDCAQ010000014.1, from coordinate 2,409,527 downwards.
CGATCGTAAGACTTGGGCGTCCAAGCCGAGTTAAACTGCCGGCGCAGCAAAGGAATCAAGTAAGAAGGCTCCCTCCCGCATGATTTGCACGCCGTCGATCCAGATGTTGAAGTTTCGGCCGACTACATCGATGTGAGTCGCCGAATGCCAGTCCGCACCCGTGTGTGCAGCATACGGGTTTCCAAACGCAATGTGGATGCCCGGAATCTTTTCGTCCTGCAGAATGTTGCCGATCACATCGTGTACGCCGATGTTTGTACCGATCGCAAACTCGCCCACACGATTGCTGTTTTCGTCCGTATGGCAGTACTCCCAAAATTCTTGCTCAAGTTCTTTGTTAGCTGAGTAAACCTCGCGCAAGCGATTTTCGTGCACCTGGATTGTCAGCGGACTGTCTCGCAGGTCGCCATACTTCTCACACAGGAAGTCACCCACAACGCCGTCGACCACGAACGTTCCATCAACACACTTAGGGGCTGTGAACGTCTCGCCCCCGGGCAGATTGCCCCATTTGTGCGGACTTATGATGCCGCTGGTCTTCAGCCATTTCAAATCTGATGAAAATTGCCCAGTGATATTCGTTCCCGCGTCCGTTGTTGCCCGAATCTCGCGAGCCTCACTCGCCATACGCCAGACCTGCGTGCTAATGCGATCCACCTCCGCGAAGTCCGCACGCATTCCTTCTAACATGATTTGCCGATTGATGTTCACCATGTGCGCGTGCCGCATTTTTCGGCGATTGACAACATCGGTCATTTGCATGCGAGTGCGCAATTCATTGCGCTGCGCAGCCACTGCAAATATGCTGACGGCGCTGGATTCCATGTCGTCCAAGATTGCTTGGGGCATGTCAGTCAAAGGCCGCCTCGCTAACTCTTCCAGAATCCAGGCGTGAAAAGGAGCTCCTACCGCGGCGACTTCGCGGACCAGACTGGCGCCGATTTCCTCGCTGGCCCGATCAGTGATGATGGTCACCATCTCGTCCGGTTGAATCTGCAAGCATGACCGTACAGCATTGCGGGCACCCGGAGTTAATTCCGGATCGAAAACCATGCTCGATAGGGTATGGTTCGCGGCAATCACCATTTCACCGATGCCATCGCTTTGAATACGTTACTGAGGCTCATCCGTGCGCCATCGCTTTCTCGGTCGGCTCAGTTACGCCCACTTCAGTTTGCTCAATCATGTAATCGACGACTTTGTTTAAATCGTTCGTTTCCGCGAAGACTTTCAACTGCCGGTCAGCGCCGGTTCCTTCGTCGAGCATCGTCTGTATATATGCAAGCTCCTCGCGACTTCCTAATTCGTCGACAACATCCGAAACGAACTCGAGCATCTCATTAGTCAGGCTACGAACCGGCACTTCCGTTTGCTTGCCGAAATCGATCAGTTTGCCGTGTATGCCGTACCTGGCGGCGCGCCATTTGTTTTCCATAATAAGCGAGCGGCTGTAGTGTCGAAATGTTTGATTCATTTCATGCAATCGGGATAGTTTCGCGATCAGCGCCTGGCACAATGCAGCTATTGCGATCGTCTCTTCTACACGCATAGGCATATCGCAAACGCGAAACTCAAGCGTAGGGAAATAAGGGTGCGGCCGAATATCCCACCAGATCTTTTTTGCATTATCGATGCAATTGGTCCTGATCAGGAGATTCACGTAATTTTCAAACTCCGACCAACTGCTGTAAATGTCTGGAATATTGGTTCGTGGAAACCGCTCGAACACCTTGCATCGGTAAGATCGGAAACCGGTATCCATGCCTTCCCAAAACGGTGAGTTGGTGGATAACGCCAAAATGTGCGGCAGAAAATATCGCGCAGCATTCATCAACTGAATTGCCGTTTCCCGATCTTCAACGCCAATGTGAACGTGCAATCCGAAGATCAGGTTTGCACGGGCTACCATCTTCATGTCTTCAACGATGGTGCGATAACGGTCGTCCGGGTAAATCTCCTGCTTGTGCCAGACCGCGAAAGGATGGCTGCCTCCCGCTGCAAGCCGCAATCCGTTCTGTCGAGCGAGCTGAATAATTGATCGCCGGATGGAAGTGATCTCGAGCTTGGCGGCTTTTACAGTCTTACATACGCCCGTCCCGATCTCGATGACGGACTGATGCATCTCTGGTTTTACCCGCTCTGCCAGAAGCATTCTGCCCTTTTCGAGGATTTCTGAGTGTATATGCGACCGCAGATCGCGAGTATCCGGATCGATAGTCTGGTACTCTTCCTCGATCCCGATACTGAACGACGGCTTTGTTCGGTTCATGATCGTTCTCCCGCCAGATATGTGGACCAACGATATGGCGGAATATGTCTGGGTTCCTGGGTTCGCTTGATTGCGAGTCGTGCCACAGCGTCAATGATCCAATCGAAATTTTCCTGACCCACTGACGGAAGCCCCGCATCGGGTGCGGGATTCATGAAATCAATGGCATAAGGCACCCCATTCTCCACGGCGAATTCCACAGTGTTCAGGTCGTAACCCAGAGCGCGACAGAGCGTCAAAGCATCTCGGGTGATCCGCTCGCCAAGAAGTTGGGAAGGCGGTGGGTTTCCTCGAACATACCTGAGGTGATGCGGCTGGCCCGGATCGTAACGCATGATGTGGACGTGCTGTTGATCGACCACATAGCAGCGGAAGTACTCCTCAAATTTGACCGCAGCCTGCAGAGTCATGCAGAGATCGCAGCTCTGATCGTACGCTGCAAAAAATTGATGAGGATTATCCACCTTGTAGACGTCACGCCAACCACCGCCGTCATGCGGCTTGAGGAAAGCCGGAAAGCAAACGTAGTTGAAGATTCCATTCCAATCGAGCGGGTACTGTAGATTGCGCATCGATTCGGCGGTCGTCCCAGGCGGCAGCTGCTTGTGCGGCAATAGTACGGTGCGGGGCACGGCCACGCCGAGCTTTTGCGCCAGCGAGTAGTTGAAGAACTTGTCATCCGCGCTCCACCAGAAAGGATCATTGATAACAGTGGCGCCGGACAAAACCGCATTCTTCAAATAAGACCGGTAGAACGGGATGTCGTGCGAGATTCGGTCGACAATCACGTCATAACGAGAAGGTTCAGCCAGACACACGCCGCCCACCTTGACATGCTCGGCACGAACATTTTTTTCAGCGATAGCGTTTATGTGGTCAACTAACGCGGGCGGGAACGATTCCTCCATGCCATATAAAACTCCGATTATTGGCACTGATCCTCCTAATTTCTACAACAGCTTGCTTGGACAGCTTGTATCTTGAGATTCGGCTCTGAAGTTGTGAACATTAGGCGAAGAATTTTTGAGCCATTCTTTGCCACCATGGCCAGTCATGCCCGAATCCTTCCCAAACATCTAAGAGATGCGGAACATGTTTGGAGCCGAATAGGTGAGCGAGCTTCACGCTTTGGTCAAATAACGGATCGCCATTTCCCGTTGTGAGCACATAGTAGTTTCGCCGGTACTGTTCAAGAAATCCACCTCCCGACCCAGGTAGGTAATCAAGCGGTGAATTGAAATAGGCATTCTGATCGTAGTAGCCATTCAGAAATCGTTTCGGAATATCAAAGGCGCCTGACATGCTGACCACATAGGTTACAAGTTCCGGGTGGCGCAAAGCAAAATTCATCGCGTGATAACCCCCGAAGGAACAGCCTGTCGTGCCCATCTGAGGCCAACTAGTGCGGTTCCGGACAAAAGGTCCAAACTCGAGCGTGAGATAGCCGTCGAAAGCATTTTGCCGATGCAACTTGTCGGCGGGCTGAACCCAACCGTTGTACCAAGAATCCCGATCAACAGAATCGGCGCAGAACACCTGTAACTCTCCGCGCTCGATCTTCGGCGCCAGCGCGTGAATCATGCCGCGATCTTCGTATTCGTGGAAGCGCCCGCCACTGGTAGGAAATACAACGATCGGGAACCCTCGATGGCCATAAGCCAGCAATTCCATGTCACGATGAAGAGAAGGGCTGTACCACTTAATATAGTCGCGGCGCATGAAGCTGATTGACGTATCGTAGCGCGCCGCATCTTACAATTTGAATTGACCAACATTGAGCGCCCGAACCATGAGTTGCGGACCATCAAGCACCCCAAGGAAGAAGGCCGACTTAGGCTTCACCCCAAATTTGCTTCGAAGTATCTTTCCACTCGACGCGACATAATCGTCTACCTCCCGCCCGGCTACTTCGAAGGAAAAGATCGACACCCGGTCTTTTATCTGCAGGATGGACAGAACTTGTTTGATCCAGGAACTGCCTTTTGCGGACAACACTGGTGCGCGGGCGAAACTACCGACGCCATGGTCGCGCGTGGTGAAATCGACAGCCCAATTTTGGTCGGAATCTACAATACGGGCCGTAGCAGAATGTCAGAATATGCACCCACACGCGATCGCAAATTTCGAAAGGGCGGAAAGGCAGACCGGTATGCAGAGATGTTGGCGCGGGAGATTAAACCTTTCATCGATCACGAGTATCGGACCCGCAAAGCGGCCAAGCATACCGCAGTAGGCGGCAGTTCGTTAGGTGGATTAGCGTCTCTGGTTGCGGGCCTTCATTACCCCCGAGTATTCGGACAAACTGTCGTTATCTCACCCTCTGTATGGTGGGACAACCGCGCGATCCTGCAATGCGTGCAGGAATTTAACGGTGCAATACAACCTCGTGTTTGGCTCGATGTTGGTACGGCAGAAGGTGACTCGCCTGATCGAATCGTTGATGACACGCGGGCGCTGCATCGGGCGCTACTCGAAAAGGGCTGGCGCGAGAACATCAATCTCACTTACCACGAGTTTCACGGAGCCACGCATTCTGAAAGTGCATGGGCGGCAAGATTCGGCGCGATCTTAGGCTGGTTGTTCGGCAAGAATTCATCGGAACCGGGCTAGTATTGAACACGTCGTGTACAAATCCGCGTAATCATTCGCTAAAGGCTAAGACAAATATTCTTTTCCTTCACGAAATTTTCAGCTGAATTAGTTAGAGTCGCTCTTGTAGGGACGACGGATCCTGTCGTACCATCAGTCAACACATCAATCAGTTATTAGTTTCACCCGCAAAATGGGCAGTGGGGATTGTTCATACGGGCTAACAGATCGGGGCTACATCCGTGTGCGGATTAACGGGATTCACGCATGGTGACCGAAAGCCGTCACCTGCGATAATTCGGAGATCAACTCAGACTCTGTTTCATCGGGGGCCAGATGAACAGAGAATTTTTGAGTCGAGATTCATCTCAATTGGAGCAGTTCGTCTTAAGATAATCGATCTGCAGGGGGGCCAGCAGCCTATGGTTACCGCTTGCGGGAACGTCGTTTTAGCGTTCAATGGCGAGTTGTACAATCACAGCGAACTGCGTCGCGAGTTGGAACAGCTTGGTCATAAGTTCATCTCCAACTGCGATACGGAAGTGGCTCTCCATGCGTTCGTTCAGTGGGACACCGAGTGTTTCGCCCGATTCCGAGGAATGTTCGCGGCCGCATTCTGGAATGAGCGAGACGGCCGCCTAATTTTGGTTCGTGACCGCCTTGGTATTAAGCCGCTGTACTTCACAAGACAACGTAGCGACATCTTTTTCGGCTCGGAGTTAAAGGCGATTTTCGAGCATCGTCAAATACCGCGGAAGCTGTGCCGGAAGGCGTTGACTCGCTATCTGTCGTTTAACTACATTCCGGGGCCGCTCACGCTTGTCGAGGGCATTGAGAAACTTACGCCCGGAACGTGGCTTGCGTGGCAAGACGGCCGTGTCACGACAGGAACGTTCTGGCGTAACGTATCGCAGCCAGAACAAATGACGCTGACCGACGCAACAGAAGAACTCGATCGGCTTATCTCGGACTCAGTTCGCGAACATTTGATTGCGGACGTTCCCATTGGGATCTGGGCCAGCGGAGGCCTTGACTCGTCGACAATTCTCCATTACGCGGCTGAACTGAGTCGCACAAAACTTCGAACATTTTCGATCTCTTTTCGCGGTCGATCTTTCGACGAGAGCAAGCATTTTCGCCCTTTAGTGAACCGCTACGCGACACAGCATGAAGAGTTGGATCTAAATTGCGGTCTAGACATAGCGGATGCTATCCACAACCTGGGCTACTACTCAGACGAGCCTAGCGCGGATGCAGGAGCTCTTCCAGTCTGGTTCCTCTCCAAAATGACGGCGGGCAAAGTACGGGTTGCACTTAGTGGAGAAGGCGCTGACGAACTATTCGGTGGATATCAAACATACCTCGCCGATAGATACGCGAGTCTGGCTAGACGAGTTCCCCGGTCTATTCGACAGATGGCTTTGCGTTGCGTTGATCAACTTCCGGTGTCGGACCGCAAGATCGGGCTGGAGTACAAGTTGAAACGCTTCCTAGCCGGTTCAATGCTCACTGGTGACAAGGCTCACTTCTTCTGGAATGGCACGTTTTCTGACGAACAGCAACGAGAGCTCGGGCACGATCACGGGCCGTGTTGCCTAGAAGAGATGTTAAGGCTTTTGCCTGAACTGCCAGCGAGACAGAACCTGAATCGATACCTTCACATTGATCAGAATTTCTACTTACCAGATGACATCCTATATAAGTGTGATCGGATGAGTATGGCTCATTCGCTTGAAGTAAGGCCACCGTTTCTAGATCACCGGATCGTTGAATTTGCCGCTCGGCTTCCCGCAAATCTTAAGATTCGCGGACGAACTACCAAGTTTATTCTCCGTGAACTGATGAAAAGGAAATTACCAAACGTTATACTGAACCGGCGTAAAGAAGGTTTGGATATCCCGGCTCACGAGTGGTTGCGCGGTCCACTGAAACCTCTGCTGCAAGAGTCTCTCAGTCCGGCGGCGGTGGAGGAAGCTGGACTGTTCTCGTCGGCGGCTATACAGCGGTTGATCGCGGCACATTTAGACCGGAAAGCAAATCTTGGGTACCACCTTTGGGGCCTTTTAACACTCCATCTTTGGATTCGTCGCTGGAATATTCAGACCGAGGACGAAACTCTCGGCGTACTCGCCACAGCGGCTGGATAGTTGTTCTAGTTGCCACAATCATCTTCGCCGGTTGCGCTATTAGTCCGCCGTCGCTGATGGACGACGTGGATGCGGTGCAAGCCCAGATTGCCCGTAACATGCTCGACTCAGGGGACTGGGTCACAGCGCGACTGGACGGCGTTAAGTACCTCGAAAAGGCGCCGCTCTGGTATTGGCTGATAGCCGTTTGCTTTCGTGTACTCGGCGTTCATGACTGGGTTGCCCGCATCCCGGTATTCGCGTCAGCAATTGGCCTGTGCTGGTTGGTGCATCGCATCGCTAGGTGGGCAGTTTCGGCCAAAGCGGGTCTCTATGCGGGCCTTGTTCTATCAACCAGCATCGGACTGTTTCTGTTTACTCGGATTCTTATCCCCGATATGGCTCTGACGCTTTTTGTTGCCCTGTCATTGTGGGCTTTCTTGAGAGCGCTTGAGCCTGACGAGCTAAGGCCGCGGCTATGGGCGATGATCTTCGCCGTCAGCATCGCGATCGGCATTCTGTTGAAAGGCCTGATTGCGGGCGTCTTTCCCGTCGGAACTGCAGCGACATACCTGTTGTTTACGGGCCAATGGCGCAAGCGGGAAACCTGGGCGCGGCTCCACATTCCGTCTGGCGTTCTGGCAGCGGTAATTATCGCGGCACCTTGGCATATCTTGGCCACCCTTCGAAACCCACCTTGGTTCGTGGCGACGATGCATAGTGGACCAGGCGAGTACAAAGGCTTTTTCTGGTTCTACTTTGTCAACGAGCATGTTCTGCGATTCCTGAATTTGCGCTATCCACGTGACTACAACACAGTTCCACGCCTGTGGTTCTGGCTGCTTCATTTGGTGTGGTTCTTTCCATGGAGCGCATTCTTATTCTCGTGCTTTCGTTTCTCGTTCCGACCGCGCGACCGTGCCGGCAGGCTTCGGCTTTTGTGCGTGCTTTGGATCGGTTTTGTGCTCACTTTCTTTTCGCTATCGACCACACAGGAATACTATTCAATGCCTTGCTATCCGGCAATTGCTTTGTTACTTGGCCTGGTGCTTGCAGATTCGGAACAAGTACATACGTGGAGCCTCCGCTTCATAGCCGCTATCTCCGGCATGTTTGCACTGACTGCATTCGGCTTGCTCGTCGCATCTTGGAACTTGCCTACATTGGGCGATATCTCACGTGCGCTGACCCAGAACACGTCCGCCTATACGCTGTCTTTGGGACACATGGGCGATTTGACAATAGCCTCGTTTGCCTACCTAAGAGTTCCGCTGTTCTTGGCTGCGGTTGCCTTCGTGATAGGAGCACTGGGAGCTTCGGTCGTGCGCGGTGTCAAAGCGCTTAGCTTGCTAGTAGCAATGATGATGCTGTTGCTTCACGCGGCGCGGCTTGCGATGGTGACTTTCGATCCCTATCTTTCCTCGCACGCTTTGGCAACAGCGCTGGCAAACAACCCGCCGGGTCAAATCATCCTTGATGACCAGTACTACACTTTTTCCTCGGTGGTGTTCTACACGAATCGAAAGGTGGTCCTGCTGAATGGCCGCGTCAATAACCTTGAGTACGGATCAAATGCGCCCGATGCGCCCCACGTCTTCATCAGCGACTCAGATCTGCGAAGGATCTGGAACGGTAGCGGCCGATGCTATCTCCTGGCTGAATCCCCCGCTGTGTCCAGGCTTGCCGGAATCGTCGGCCCTCACAGATTGCACGTAAGGGCTGAAAGCGGCGGAAAATTTCTGTTCACGAACGTTCCGTGAGAAGGGAATCAGTAGTCCGTGTTCTATTATAAGGGGGTTGGTCTGATCGGGGCGTAGCGCAGCCTGGTAGCGCACCTGCCTTGGGCGCAGGGGGTCGTGTGTTCGAATCACACCGCCCCGACCAATAGTTTCAGCTACTTATGAAGGCTGGGGGTTGTTTGAGTTGCTCATGTACACGCGGATGTACACAGGGGGCTCTATTGGTCACCTTTGGACCAACCTTAGCCGAGCATCTGGCCTGGCTTGGGCCTGGTTACTTTGACTTGGCGGGAATACTCCCCGCGTTGCAACTGCAGCGGCTTTAGCTTTTGTACTTACGTGGGTGTAGTGGTTCGTCATCTCGGGCGACATGTGCCCAGCAACAGCCATGATCGACGGGATCGGAACACCATTAATGGCCATGTTGGCGATAGCTGTATGCCGAAGGTCGTGGAAGCGAAACTTTGGGAGACCAGCAGCTTTGCGAAGAGATCGCCAAGCAGTACGCCACGTCTTGACGGGACGCGTCGGATCATACCCTAGGGCCCTGGCGCACTCTGGTCTTTTGGTATACCGGGACATGTAAGCCGGGAAAAGAAAGTGATCTGGTTCGTTAGAACCAAGCCTTATGGCACGTTCTACTACCAGCGCAACCACATTCAGAGCTTCAGTGTTGAGAGGGATTTCACGGCAGCCTTCATCTGTCTTGGTCGTGTTTCTTTCTACACGAACAACTTCCTGGGCCAGGTCAACACTTCTATGGCGCAGCTTTTTAATCTCTCCTCCGCGCATGGAGGTCTTCGCTGCGATCCATGCCGCAAGAAAGGCAGCATCCCATTCCGGTTTGATCGATGCGGTCTGAATCAGATGATGCAATCGGCCCCATTCAAAGCGACCCCCGGCCCGCGCCGGTCTTCTCGAAGAGGCTTATAGTCGATGCCTATTCTCGACCAACATTTAGCCTCACTCAGAATCATTCGCAATACCTTCACTTCAAGATTGATGGTCCGCGGCCCCGCTGCTCCAGCGATATTCGTAGATCTGCTCCAGCGTAATATCTCGGAGCCGATTTAGAGCTATTGGAAAGTATTCGAAAGGGCTCGGACTCCGCGCGTAGCTACGGATTTCGTACAAAGCGCGATTTGGAAGTGTTTGTCGCACTCATGATTGTCCTGAACCTCCCTATCGAAACACACCCTGAGTTTGGGCGAACCGTAGGGAATATGTCCTGCACCCACCAACAGCGTATTGAGGCGCTGCTTTGTCTTGCAAAACAAATGATTGAGCAACAGGACTAAGGGAAGGAAGAGGTAGTAGCTCACTGTCATTTCTGCGCTGACACATCAAACGCTCCCGAGTACGAATCCCTTTCTATGTGTTCGGCATGCGACAAATCTTTCTCGATTTGCCCTCAGTGTCAACAGTCAGGGGCAAATCGTTGCGCCAAGAAAAAGTCCACTAAGCGTGACCGTGATGCCTTAGCAGACCGTAATATTCTGGAAGAACTCCCTAACAAATTACGCGAGTGGCAGTGAGGACGAACTGAGCGCGTCACAAGATTGCGTACAGCCAAAGAAGCTCCGAGCCAATACGCAGCCTATGAATCTTGAGCAGTCAACTGTAGCTTTACCTGTTGCGGTAGCCGCGCCGACCTTGCCGAATCTTTTCGCTCTGGAACAAGATACGGAACTTTTGCAAAATGTGATGAGTACGGATAGGGGTTACGAACTTGTTGATGACATCTTTGGCAAGTTTGCGGAGAGCATGAGGTTGCTGGACCCTAAATGGACGTTGCGCATTTACCGTGACTTGTCAGTTGGACGAACTTTCCCAAGACTCGGCCTCCTTTTTATTGACTCTACTTTGACTGTCCACTATGCGACTCAGCAACTCGTTCAGGAGTTATGGAATCTGTCCAAGGCAGACGAACTTGGGCGTGCGGAGACGATGAGTGGGAAGGAGCGAATTTCAATGAAGAAGAAATTGAGTGGTCGGGCATCCCGGTCGTGAAAGAGGTGTGGAAGCAGGCCGTGAAAGCGAACCTGCCGTGGACTGAAGGCGGAGAGGATAGGTGGAAGAACGTGCCGTTGCTCACAGAGTACCTGGAGCATGAGGACTCAAGTGTCTACCACAAGTCCAAAAAAACTTAGAGGCGCAGCGGTTCTGCTTGGCTTTCCAACTAGCGGCGTCGACCGACTTATTCCCGCCTCCTTATGCGTCCGGCGAGAATTCGTATATGAGAGTGTAAAGGGTTGTGGGGCGCCGGAAAGCCACCGGGATGAAATAGATATTAGGTTAGTCGCAGAAAAGATGCCCGGAAGAGCGGTTGAGCGCGAAATGGAACAATCACGATTCGGGCTTTGAAGGTGACGCGGCTCCTGGCGTAAGATTGAATTCGTGTTGGATCCCAGGTGCGATTGTAAAACCTTGCTTAGTGCCACGCGGTCAACAATGAAGGTGTCCATTCTGCGGTCCACGCGCTGCTTTCTGAGGTAGCTGAACTGGAGGCCGATATTGGTCGTTCGAGGCGACAAGTGACGTCAAGTTGTTACTCCATCTGAGGTTCTTCTACAAACGTTGGCAATGCCGCCACGCAGTTGCGAACAGCCCTTGGCTATCGCGATACCAGTTTAGTAGTCGCTTGACTTGTGCTGAACCTCTAGCCAGCGGGACAGAACAGGCGAAATTAAATCAACCAAAAAAGTCCTTTGTGGGTGAAGTTAAGCTGGACTTGGTGTGGCGAGCACTGACGTGCCCCCGTTAGCGGCTCCGTTCGCTACAAGAGTTTTGCCATCATAGTTGGTTGCGGTTGACTCTGCGCGAGGAGCGCAGCGAATTCGTTGGGCGTCTTGTAAGCGAGCGCGCTGTGCGGGCGTGCGTGGTTGTAATCGGTTCGCCAGGCCTGGATCTGGCTTCTTGCCTTAGCTAGGTTGAGAAACCAGTTCGCATTTAGGCATTCATCGCAAAGCCGGCCATTGAAGGATTCGATATGCCCGTTCTGCATCGGGCGGCCCGGTTCAATGTAGCGCAGTAGTATGCGGTGCTCTTCGCACCAGGAGCGGACGGATCGGCAGATAAACTCGGGCCCGTGATCGACATGGATTTCCTCCGGCAGGCCCCGCGTCTTGGCGAGCTGCTGCAGAACCCTGATGACGCGCAGACCAGGCAGACTGGTGTCCGCCTCGACGGCCAAGCATTCCCTCGTGTATTCGTCGATGATCGTCAGCACACGGAACGTACGGCCGTGCGCCAGAGTGTCACTGACGAAGTCCATGGCCCAACGCTGGTTGGCGCGCCCGATGCTCGTCGTTGCGGCGGCCGCAAGCCGCTGCCCACTGTGCCTACGCTTGCGTCTGCGCATGGCCAGCCCGAGCTCGCGATACATTCGGTAAACCCGTTTGTGATTGATGCTTCGCCCCTCTCTGCGCAGCAATGCCGTCAGACTCCGGTAGCCAAATCGCTGGCGTTCCCGAGCTAGCTGCTGCAGCCGTTCTTTATCGTCGTCGTCGGGTTTGGCTTTCAGTTGCCTGCGTTGTGTCGAGCGTGCCAATCCTGTTAACCTGCAAGCGCGGCGTTCGCTCATCCCATGCTGGCTCCGAGCGACTCCCACCGCGGCCCGCTTGCTCGCAGGTTCTAGAAGTCTTTTTGATAGGAGGTCTTTCAGCACGACATTGTCGAGCGTCAGATCGGCCACCACCCGCTTCAGCTTGGCGTTCTCTTCTTCCAGCCGTTTTAGCTTTTGTACGTCGCTGGCCGCCATGCCGCCGTACTTCGCCTTCCAGTTGTAGAAAGTAGCCTCACTGATCCCGTTCTGCCGGCACACTTCCACCGTCTTCATGCCGGCCTCGCTCTGCTTCAGAATCGCTACGATCTGCTCTTCTGTGAACCTTGTTCGTTTCATCAGTCTCCCCTTTTCTGGCGGCCTTCGGCCGCCGGGAAACTCTCATTTCACACGGTTCCGTTCGAGGGGGCAACGTCAGCACCCCTGGACAACTCAACGATGAGAGTTCAACCTTTGTGCTGTGCGTTGCGACCTAGCTTGATTGATTGATGAAGATTGCGGAACTCCGTACGGAAACTTGTACGGGACGAACGAGCTAACTCACCGTTACTAGCCATATCTCGCGAACGCTCAGGTACATCCTGAACTTCCTCAACACCTTGCTAAGACGGCACTTGTGGGCATCCATGAGCACTCATGCAAGGTCACACCCGCTAATTCACACGCAGGAGGTCCGGGGTTCGAGTCCCTGCGCGCCCACCATGCAAACCTTTCTTTCCAAAGGGGCTTACCAGTTTCGACTTTTCCATCTGCTCTTTTCGTGTTGAGCAAAAACTGAGCAAAACTCATTTGGTTTTGTTATCCGCCGTCTCCGCTTTCGCGGCTGCGAAGACCAAATCAAGACTTTCCACTGCTTCCCGAACCGACTCGGGGATCTCCTGAATATAAACATCCAGAGTAGTTGTGGCGCGAGAGCGTTCCGTTGCGAAAAATGCATGTGAGCGGAAATGGCTCTGAATGATGGAAATTACGCGATGATCCCGAACAACTTTGTAACGAACTTTACCTGTCCGACCACGTCATCTTTTCCCATCCATCTCACTCGACCTTTTCTGACCATCTCCATCGCTTCAATCCCGCGGAGAGTTCGCCACGCAGTCCGTAAGGAACCGTAGCCTTTAGCGAGGCACGTTCGCCGTTTTACGTTGCGGTGATCTTGCTCCACAATATTGTTTAAGTACTTGCATTGACGTACCCGGCATCTTAGGCTGATGGTTCCGCTGGCCTTGAGCTCCGCAACGGTGCCTGGATAGGCTAGGGTTTTTATCTACATCGATGACGCGCGGCATCGAGTTGCCTTCGTTCCGCAAAGCCCGATGAAAGAAGCGCTTGGCGGCTCTTGCATCCCGCCGGTCAGTCAGCAGGAAGTCGATGGTCTGCCCGGTGGAATCGACAGCTCGGTACAGGAATCGTTGTCTTCCCTTGATGTTGATGTACGTTTCGTCTAGGCGCCAACTTCGGTTCGTCTTTCGCAGGTACGGACGACAACGCTTGTCCATCTCCGACCAAACACTTGAACCCAACGCCAAATGCAGCTGGCCGAAATTGCTAGCCCACGCTCGGCTGCCATCTCGGACATGTGCTTCAACGTGACCTGCACCCATTTTTCGCTCAGGTGATGCCTAGATTTTTAGCATGACCTTCTGGTTCGCGGCAAAGGTTTGAGCGAACTCATCGGGCGTGCGGTAATCAAGGTGCTGTAAGGCCGTTTTTGGTTGTAGTCGTTTTTCCATGCTGTGATCTTTCGCCGTGCTTCCCATAAGTTGCGGAACCAGTTCGTGTTCAGACATTCATCGCGCAATCGCCCGTTGAAACTTTCAGCAAAGGCATTCTGGACAGGCTTGCGTGGCTGGATATGAGCAAGTTCAATCCGGCGATCGATTCCCCAGGAGAGAAAGTGCCGAGAGGTCAGCTCTGTCCCGTTGTCCAGGGTGATGCTTTCTGGCTTTCCCCGCTCGAAGATGACACCATCGAGCGCCCGTGTGACACGCCGGCTCGGCAGGCAGGAGTCTACTTCCAAGGCGAGATCCGGCCCTGGCCGGGCTTCTTGTCATGCAGAATCGTGCTGCAAGACTTACTCGGGCCCCCGTTCGCTCAAGCGGTATAGAATGACAGTGCCTCAACTCGCAGCCATTGATCTAGCCCTTGCCTACGGGCGGCAGTATCCAGTCCTGCAGCATCTGGATCTTAGTATTCAGCCCATACCATAACTGTTCTCATTGGCCCTAACGGGTGCGAAAAATCCACTCTGCTCCGCGGATTTGCTCGGATACTCAGACCGCAAGCAGGTTCGGTCGAACTCTCCGGTCAATCACTCGCAGCCATGGACACGGTCGCGGTTGCTCGCCAACTCGGCATGCTTCCGCAACGCCCTGTTGCGCCAGAAGGAGTCACCGTTGGTGAGCTCGTTCTTCTCGGCCGGCATCCTCATCATCAATGGCGGTAAAACGCGGGGCGGGACGATGTTCGGTTAGCAGAGCGAGCCATGCAGGATGCGACGTTTTCAAGTTCGCCAACCGCTTTGTCGCTAGCCTCAGCGGTGGTCAGCAGCAACGCGCCTGGATCGCCATGATGCTTGCCCAGCAAAGCTTGGTCCTGCTACTGGATGAACCGACGACGTTCCTTGATATTGCACATCAACTCGAGGTGCTCGATCTTCTACAGAGACTGAATGCCGTCTCCGGCACCACAATCGCGCTCGTGCTGCATGATTTGAATCTCACGGCGCGCTACTCGGACAATGTCGTGATGATGAAAGACGGACTCATTGCCGCCGCTGGTAGCCCGCTGGAAGTCATTACGGAAGAATCGTTAGGGCAAGTCTTCTCCGTCCGATGCACCATACTCTCAGATCCTGCGACAAACCAGCCGTTCTGCATACCTGTTGGGGCCACCCCAGATTCCTAGGAAGGATTCGGGCTCACCGGCGCGGGTGCGTGTAAGGGCGGGCGCCTCTTGTGCAAGAAAATTTCCTTAATGTCCTGCAACACCATATCCGCACCCAGCGGCGACGTGTTCTGCCAATAGCCCTTGTTCTCGAAATAGACATGATGTTTCCTTACCACTTCCAAAGAACTCCACAAAGGCTGCCGATCCAGCAGTTCTATCTGATGTGCAATGGCGTCTACTGCAGCTTGCGTCGCGTAAGCTGCGGGCACGATGAAGAGCGCATCGCAATCCAGAATCCGCAATCGTTCATAAGAATCACCACCGTGTCTGAAAGATCAGTGGCCGGACAACGCTGTGACCCTGCGTCCTCCAGCACTCGCACTCCGTTGGTCTTGAGCCCGAACGCTCAGTTCCGGTCTTCATGCACATACGCCATGAGCACCTTGGGATGGAGACCGGCTTGCGCCAAATTCCACTCACACTTCGGTCGCGCGCCGATCATATTCCTTAAGCGCTAGTTCGGCCCGCTGTGGCACGTTTAGAGCGGCCGCCACTTCTAAGTGCCGTTACGCCAATCGTATCCGGTCGAAAACCCTCCGATCTGTGCGACGGAAGCGAGTTGACCGTACAATCGAAGCTCAAAGAGGCTCAGCTTGGGCGTGATGAACAGATCGGCATGCAATTCCGCGAGTTGCTCAGGATTTATTGGAAGTGCCAAGTCTGTGATGGACGCTATTTGGTCCGGGTCCAGGAAGTGTGCGAGATCCACGCTTCTGTGCCCCGCTATCGGAATCCGCGCCCAACGACGGCAGGTCCTGCAGGAACACAGGATGAATGGCCGCTACTCGTTGCGGTTTGGTGCGCCCCGACATCAAAGAGATAAACGTCGCCACCAGCAAAGCGCAGCTTGCTTTGATCGGGCCAAATCGTGTCGACATACACCCGAGAGTCTAGCCAAGTTAGAGGAGCAACAGTATTCAACCCTGGCGCTGACGACCGTTACGCAATCGCACAAAAGCGGTCTAAGGATTACCACTGAGAGACGCGCAGGAATGTCGCGGAGGAGATCCCCACACGGGGGTTGAACGACGCACAATGCGGCATGGGCAGAAACAAACGCAAGCGTACACCTAAGGCAGTTCTAAAACTTTCTGATCTTGAGCATTCAAAGTCAGCGGTACTCAACAGTCTGCCGTCGATCAGTTCGCGGCGGTCCTACGATCACGCAATCCGAGAATTTTTTGATTGGTACTGCTCTGAGCCGCGGGCTGGCTTTCAACAAGACGGTAGTCACTCGCTATCCCATCTTTCTCGAGCAGGCGCATTACGCGTCGTCAACCATCAACCTGCGCCTGGCGGCCGTAAGACGCTTAGCTTAGAAGGCTGCCGTGCCGCCTTGCTTAGTCCGGATCTTACGGCCGGTATCAGCCGAGGCAAGGGTGCCAAGCAACACGGCGTAAGATTCGGCAATTGGCTAACAGCTGAGCAGGGCAAGAAATTGCTTCAAGCATTTGATCGTGAGTCTTTGCGATGAAAACGAGATTACGCGATAGTTGCAGTTCTCCTTGGAAGTGATTTGCGCCGGCCTGAGTTGGCGTCGGTATCCTTGCACGATCTGCAGCAGCGAGAAGAGCATTGAGTGTTCACGGACTTGATTGGCAAAGGTGGACGCATTTGCAGCATTCCCATTCCAGACTGGGTCAGCGACGCAGTTCATATTTGGTTGGTCGCCGCTCAAGTCACCAATGGAGAAATCTTTCGTGCGATCAACAAGGCCGGCCGGATAGCAACCCGCTGGTTTAGCCCGAAAGTAATCTGGGGTGTTGTGAACGAGGCCGCAGGAAGATGCGGATTTGCCGAAGTGGCTCCGCATGATCTTCGACGCACCTGTGCGAGGCTCTGTCATCAATGGGAAGAGAGCTTGAACAAATTCAGTTCCTACTCGGACATGTCAGTGTTCAAACGACAGAACGGTACCTAGGTTGGAACAACGACTTCGAAACGCAGTGAACGATCACATCAGACTCGAACCAGGGTGACTTTATTGAAAATTCGCCGGTTTGTCATCCCATATCTGACCTACACCGGGACACGATCTACACGCACCTTAATAGAAGCTTAAGGTTAGAGACTATCGATGGGTTGCCGTTGGCGTGCCCGAAGTCTCAGGCGTGAGCAGACCGTGGTTTCGGAGCCAACTTTCCAGCAGCGCCGGCCATAGATCTAGGGACGCGTCGCCCAGTCCGAGACCGCTGCCGTGACGTCCATGCCCGAACAGATGCATTTCAACCGGAACACCGGCCGCTCGGAGTGCTCGATAGTAATTCATGCTTGCTTCGACCGGTACTAACTCATCATCTGTCGTGTGATAGATGAAGGTGGGTGGAGTCTGCGCCGAGACATGCTGGTCCGGTGAGTATCGGTCGAAGTTGGTGCACTGATCGGCCGGGATCTTCAGCACCGAGCAATAGGAGAGCACGCCGGTCTGGTTCTTCTCCATAGCATTCAGCCAGGGATATCCAAGCACTACGAAATCCGGCCGGCTACTCGCTTGATCAATCTGGTCGGATGAGTCCGGCTTTCCCCCATCAAACATCGTCGCCGTCATAGCAGCCAGATGTCCACCCGCCGAGAAACCCATGAAGCCGATGCGGTCCGGCGCAATGCCGAAGTCGTTTGCATGAGACCTCACAAATCGAATCGCGCGCTGCGCATCGTCCAGCGGAATTGGATACAGGTACTTGCTCCCGAGCCGATACCTAAGTACAAAGGCCGTGACACCTCGGGACGTGTACCAGTCAGCCACCTGTCGACCCTCAAGGTTCGATGCTAAGCCAAGGTAAGCGCCTCCCGGTGCAACGATGACGGCCGTCCTGTTTTCGGTGCGCGGCTGAGGACGAAACATCGTAAGCATCGGAACGTCCGGATCGCCTGTCCCGAGCGCGCCAGGAGCGTCGCCCTCCCACAACGGATAGGTCGAGATACCCAGAAATCTGTTGTCCGTTAGCGGTACCGGCGCAGCTTGCTGGCCCGAGGCGTTGCTCACCAGAGTCGCCATCATCAAGAGCGCGGCCGTGCTTCTAAAACACATTTCTTTGTTTTATCGCAATCCGTTGGTTAGTCATGATAATATCGCCGATCAGGAACCTAGCCGTCGTCGCACGAGCCATTCCGCAACCAGCAGGTTCGGAACCCAGCAAAGCCAGGAGACGGTAATATACGTCTGCCGGAACGACCAGTGCAGCGCGAAGAGCATCAGTGGCAAGTAGTTTCGCAACGTCACTGCTGCAAGGCTAAGCGCAAAATTGCGAATCATCCACTCGCGGTGTGCAGGAAGATCTCTATTCCTGGCCTTACGGTAAGCTTGCAATCCTGTAAAAAACCACAAAATGGCCAGGGCGCCGAACCCGAGGTGAGTGGGCAGACCTTCCTCGGAAACTGTTGCCATGGTAAAACCCGCAATGGAACCAAGCGCCACCTCCATCAGGTAAAACCTTCCGAGCCACCGGTGTAGATTCAGCGCGCGAGCGCGCAGGTTTTCGAAAACTGCCATGGACCAGCGAGAAGTGCACCCATGCCTCCGGCAATGTGCAAACGAAGCGGAAGAACGTACCCGGAGAAATGGCCGTCGCGTGGCGTCCACAGAAAGTATTTCGTCGAGTACACCGAGACGCCCACACAAGAAAGCAGCATGAACCACCAAAACCCCGTCGTAAGTCGCCGCCATGAGCCCATCGGGATCGTCGCGCCGAACTGCGAAGACTCAGCTCGTCCAGCCATCTATCTTCCAGAAATACATCAACGCCGACCAGCTGTTTGTTCGCACGAGGCTTGTTGCTCACCAACGGTTTGCCAGATTGCACGGGCTCTTTGGCTTCCAGCTTCTTGCCGAACTCGGCCGCATTCTTTTCGTTCCATTGCCAGATCCTAATTGTAAGCTTACAAAGCTAGCGCCCCCGTTCGCTCTGTCCCTCCTTCTCTTGCGGCAGCTCCTTGCGCTCGCACTAGGGCGCACGCCTCGAACAAGTTGAACTATGTCGCGAGTCGTCGCCCAGGGTAGATCTTTGTTAGCCAAAGCCAGGCACTGTCGAGATTGTTCCTGAATCGTGGTGCCTTTGATTGTGCCGGTTTCAGGATCATGCGGTGCGGTGCCCGAAACGAATACCAAGCCAGAAACCTTGACTGCTTGACTGTATGTGGCTGGCGGCTTTGCGGCTTTTGAAGTAAATACAGTCTGTCTTGCCATTGATCTCCTTACGCCAAATTCTCCCAGCGAGTGTCGCTCCAAACGCGAGCAGTGCCCAAGGGCGGGTAATCTGCCCCAAGTTCGAGTTGAAAGAGCCTCAGGGCTCAATCCCGAGGTTTATCGTTCACGGCGTAGCGAAGTTCCTCTGTTGTCAACCAAAGTAGTGCCGCGGTCTGAATCGAAACATGACTAGGCGGAATTGAATCTGATCGAGTTCTCCACCCGCAAGATTGCAAAAGCCAAGCGCAAGTGCGCCTCAGATCATGCGGAGCGAGGCTTTCAACGTCGGCGACCTTCGCCGCTTGTTTGGCCACTTCCCGGAGCACCTTCGCGGTCATGCCGTTCCCCCAAATGCGCCCGGCTTTGTTGATTTAACGGAAGATGCACCCTTCTGTGATTCCGCTCGTTGCTGTCCATTCGTTCATCGCGTCCTTCACCCAAACGGGAATCGGAATGATCTGGATATTGGCCAGCTTTACCGAGCAGGTCGTGCGGTTGAATGCAAGGCGCGGTTCGGAGCAGTACCAGTCAACGAACTTATTGACTGCGTGGTCGTATGTTCGCTGGCCGCTTTGGACGTTGGGGTACTGAGGACGGCTGACTTGGTCTGTTCAAAATCCGGCAGCGCAAGAACGCGCTTCTGTGATCTTTTCCTTCTGCGGGATTTCTGCACGTTCGGGCGGCCTCCTGCGCCGCCGACCTTTAGAATGCCGCTTTTGTTCTATACTTCGCCGTTACCCAGGATCTGATCGACGACAGCGACAAGGATTAAATCACGAGTTTGCGCGTTGTCGATCCAATCGATGGGTGAGCACCTTGACTCTTGGCGCCGCAATTCCTAGAGAGTGGCCCATCAGATAGCTTCAAAGGAAAAGTCCGCGCATTTCGCAGACTCTGCCGAAAGTGAGAGGAGTGGGGACCCCTGATGGGCCGTCCTTTGTTCAGATGGTTGACGAACTCGAAACGAGTATGCGTCTTCCAAACAACCGGGCATCAATCGAGAGCGCTCCGGGGCCGAGGAACGCTAAAGACAGGGTCGACAACGCGGCGACGATGCCGTCCGCATCTGGAACTCTACCGAGATACACAGCTTGCGCCAAGACCGCCAACGCAGCCAGTGCGCACGCCGCAGGCGTCAACAAGCCGATACACAACATGCCCAACAGAGTGAGATACAAGAAGTGTTGCCAGCCTGTTGGAAATGCGCAGCGAGCCAGAGCAACAACCATGCAGTTTCTCAGGACCAACAATGCAATGCCTGGCGCTCCTGCCGGAAACATCGAAAAGAGTCGCTGCACCGCACTAGCTTACGTCCCCCCTACGGCTCCTCCAATCTCGGAAGAACTATCTGCGAATAGCTCTTTCGAGGTGGCTCGCATATCCGGACCGATATGTCCCGAGTGCGCGCTCGCAGCTTCTGCGCAGCAATGCCAACCCTTGCAAGTTTATGCTTTGATGGACTGACCAGTGTTTGCGAATCTCAGTGCCCGCAAATGGCAGCTTGCGTTCATCATCGGCATCTGCACGTTTGCGCCCGGCGCTTGCAGCGGATTCGCCGCCGATGCTTCGCCGCTTGAATCGGATTACGTTCGCACCGATTTCACAATCGAGGACGGGCTGCCGGACAACACGGTCAACTCCATCATTCAGACTGGTAACGGTCTTTTATGGGTAGGAACGGAATCCGGCCTGGCATCGTTTGACGGACGGACCTTCACGCCGGTGCGCCTTCGCATCCCGGGAGCAGCGCCGCCCGGCGGGGTCAGCTCTCTTGTCGAAGGCCCGGATGGAGATCTCTGGGTCGGCAGCGATGCGGGAGTCATTCGAATCCCAAAATCCGATTTGAACGACCCATATCTCGCAACTTCCACGGCTTATCGTCTGGGTACTGAACAAAGCGATGAAGTTGAAGCGCTCTTCAGGGCGCGTGATGGAACCATATGGGCTGGCACGAATCACGGGCTCTATCGCTTCGACGGTCATCGTTTTGCGACCGCACTAGCTTCCATTTATATCAGCCGCATCCAGCAGGCTCTCGATGGCCGGCTGATGCTGATCACTGGCAGCGGTTTAGTCGGATTCGACGGACGTCGGGCCACCAATCATCCTGGCCTCGGGGCGCGTTTCGGAGTGCACGACGACCAGATTTTCGACGTGTTTCAGGATGCTCAGGGGACGATCTGGTACGGCACTAATGCCGGCACTTACGCAGTCGGGGCGCGCGCACCGGCACACCTCAATCCGCACCAGGAAGCAAACACAGCCGCCTTTCGGATCTTTGCAGATTCGCATGGCGTTCTTTGGATCAATACGGGTATTGGCGTCTACCGGGTCATCGGCGAACAGATGCAAAGCCCTGCGCCGGGCCTGCACGCGCGCGCCTTCTATTCGGGCGAACACGGGGATTTGTGGCTGGGCACAAACGGCGGGGGTCTTGCCCACCTCCAGCCGCGCCTCGTTCGCATGTACACCCGGGCAGACGGTCTCGGATCGGACGTTGCAATGGCAGTGCTCCGGGCGGCGGACGGCCGCATTTGGGTCGGGAATAATTGCGGCCTGGCAGTTTTCGACGGAAGCCGCTTCCAAATATTCGACGAAAAAGATGGTTTGGCAAATTCATGCGTGTGGGCGCTGGCAGAAGACCATCAACACAACATCTGGATTGGAACCTACGGCGGGGGAATCTTTCGATACGACGGCGCATTTACTCAGTTCACGATGGAGCAAGGACTAGCAAGCAGAATCGTCTTTCAGATCACAGCGGCCCACGACGACTCGTTGTGGATCGCAACACCGGATGGTTTAAGCCATCTGAAAGCCGGCCACATTCGCAACTACACCATGGCGAATGGCCTATCAAGCAACAGAATTCTGGATACACACGAAGACCGCGCCGGAAAAATTTGGGTGGCAACCCAAGGAGGAATCGAGCGATACACGCCAGACCGCTTTGAGGGGCTTGAAGCTGCGCACGCGACGGGCGAGCTGCTGGTCCGCCGGTTTGCCGAAGATTCCATGGGCAATCTTTACACCACCGATGCACCACGTGGATTGAGCCGGATCACAAACAGCGGGCTCATAAATCTTGACAGCACGTTAAGTCTGATGAACATGGTTGAATCGCCCGCACGCGACCTTTGGTTTACCAGCCGCAACGGAATCATTCGCATTGCTGAGCGAGATTTTTCACAGATCGGAAATTCCGGCACTCCGCTCAACTATGAGCAGATTGATCGGACCGACGGGCTGCTCACCACCGAAGCCAGTGTCGGTTCGCCGAATATTGCAATCAATCGCGACGGAAAGCTCTGGGTGGCGACTGTTAAGGGTTTGGCGATGATTGATACAACTCGGCTGCTGTCAACCAGACGGAAGCCTAAGGTCTTTGTATCCGATGTCTTAGTAGATGGCGCGCGAACTCGCGTGAGCAATGGTCTGGCTCTGTCGCCCGGTAGCCATCATCTTGAGCTACAACTCGCCGCGATTGATTTGGGCGCCGCGCAGAAAATTCGAGTTCAATATCGCCTTGAGGACGTGGACTCCGGGTGGCTCGACGCTAACTCCTCGCGAACCGCTGTCTACACAGACCTTCCCGCCGGAGCGCATCGCTTAGTGGTGCGCGCCACCGATAACCGCGGAAGCTGGCACGCCGAAACTGTGATTTACCAGGTCATGCAGCGCCCGTTCTTCTATCAAACTCGTCTTTTCCAGGTAGGCGGGATTGCCGCCGCATTGTTGCTGCTCGCGGCCATCTACCTTGTCCGCGTGCGTTATATTGTCAGGCAAACTCGCGCCCTTCTCGAAGAGCGGCAGGTCGAACGCGAGAGCGTAGCGCGTGATCTGCATGACACGTTTTTGCAAGGAGTTCAGGGCCTGATCCTGCATTTTCATACCGGCACACAGAAAATCCCGCTCAATCAGCCGGTTCGACAGGTGTTCGAAGAGGCGCTGCGCCAGTCCGACACTGTGATGCTTGAAGGAAGAAGTGTACTTTCGAAGCTTCGAACACGAAGATTCACTCCTGAGTCTCTGCCCGAAGCTTTCAATGCGATCGCATACGAGTTTCGCGCGCTGAGTGTGGCGCAGTTTGAGATTACTGTGAGCGGCCGCAAGCAAAACGTCAGCGCAGTGGTTCTGGAGGAACTGTACAAAATCGGCCGCGAAGCGCTGTTCAATGCCTTCCATCATGCCCACGCCAAAAAAATCGAGGCGGAACTGCATTTCGGTCTTTTTGAATTGCGTCTGCGATTCCGCGATAATGGCCAGGGAATGAATGCTGCGGTTCTTCGCGAAGGCCGCGTACCGGATCATTATGGCTTGCCCGGGATGAGAGAGCGGGCCAGGAAAATTGGCGGCAACTTCGAGTTATGGAGCCGCCCGGGCGCTGGCACCGAAATCCAGGTGCGCATCCCGGGTGCGATTGCTTACCGGCGCGAAAAAGCAGTTAACCAAAGTTGGTTTCGGAAGCTGTTGAACGCGTTATCATCATGACCACCGTTCAGCCCATCCGAGTTCTTATCGTTGATGACCATCCCCTGATGCGCTCCGGCATAGCGGGAGAAGTCAACGCACAACCGGACATGAAGGTGGTTGCAGAAGCGGACAACGGTGAGTCGGCGCTCTTATTGTTCCGCTCGCACCGGCCCGACGTTACCCTGTTAGACCTCAAGATGCCTGGTATGAATGGCATTGATTGTTTAATATCCATTCGTGCTGAGTTTCGCCACGCTCGGGTCGTCGTGTTGACAACCGCCGTCGGTGACATTCAGGCCGGGCGCGCATTTCAGGCTGGAGCCGTTGGCTTTCTGCTCAAGGACACGCTGCGCTCCGAACTGACGAACACCATCCGGCTCATCCATTCAGGCGGGCGGCGGATACCACCTGATGTCGCGCAACAGATTGCGGAGCACTCGGGGGAAGATGCCCTGAGCGAACGTGAGCTTCAGGTGTTGCGCGGCGTTGCGCGCGGACGGTCAAACAAGATCATTGCTGACGAACTCGCCATTTCAGAACACACTGTCAAGAATCATTTGAAAAGCATTCTTTCCAAACTGAACGCCGACGATCGCACGCATGCGGTAACGATCGCGCTCAAGCGCGGCTATATCGAGCTTTAACTTTCCCTCCTTTCTTGCGTGGCTCGAATGAGCTACCAGCCAATGACTCCTTGTGGTCTATGGTTGATGTCTTTTGCGCGTTATCTTCATTTCGTGCCTTACACGCATTTTGATTTGAAAACGAAAAGAGGAAGTTATGTCTAGATTAGCCGGAAAAGTTGCCCTGGTTACTGGCGGCTCACGAGGAATTGGCGCGGCCATAGCGAGGCGTCTTGCCTCCGAAGGAGCAACAGTCGCTATTACATACGCGAAGGATGCTGGTTCAGCGTCCGCCGTGGTGAAAGCCATAGAGAAGGAGGGGGGCCAGGCTCTCGCCATTCAGGCGGAGGCTTCCGACGCCGCAGCGGTGCAAAACGCCGTGGAAAGAACGGTGGCCGCTTTTGGCGGTATCGATGTGCTTGTCAACAATGCCGGCACAGCTAGTCCAAAAATCTTTGAAGAGACCAGCCTTGAAGAGATGAATCGCCTGATCGACATCAATGTCCGCGGCACGCTGGTGGCTACACAATCGGCCCTCAAGCATATGAAAGGCGGCAGCCGCATCATCACCATTGGCTCGTGTGTCGGTGAGCGCGTTATGACGCCCGGGTTAGTTGCCTATTCGGCCACGAAGGGCGCGGTGAAGATGTTTGCCCAGGGTTTATCGCGCGAGGTCGGCGGTCGCGGCATCACTGTCAACAATATTCAACCGGGCCCCATTGACACAGATCTGAATCCGGCGGCGGGTGAGTGGGCCATACCGCAAAAAGCCGCTACAGCACTCAATCGTTATGGAACCGCGGACGATGTTGCTGCCTTGGTGGCCTTCGTCGCCAGCCCGGAGGCTTCGTATATCACCGGAGCAAATCTGACTGTCGACGGCGGAACGAATGCCTGAGGTAAGCCTACACGGTTGAATATGAGCACGCTCGCAAGCAAAACGGCTCTGGTGACCGGCGCATCCAGAGGCATCGGTCGCGCCACCGCTTTGACCCTCGCAGCGGCAGGTGCACATGTCCTGGTGCACTATGACCGCTCCGCGCAGGAAGCCAAATCTGTGGTCGCAGCGATCCACGAGAAAGGTGGACAGGCTCAAGCGATCTCTGCGGATCTGTCCACCCTCGACGGCCCCGCGCTGCTCGCGCAACAAGTCGGCTCCCTGATCGGTGAGCGACTAGACGTGCTGATCCTCAACGCGGGCATAAGTAAGGCCGCACGCATCGCCGACTACACGGTCAAAGATTTGGACGACCTGTTTGCGATCAACGTACGCGGCCCGTTTTTCCTGATTCAGCAGTTGCTGCCTATCATCAGCGAAGGCTCAAACATCGTCGTGATCTCTTCCGTTGTGGCCCGCAGGGTGGTAGGCAAGCCAGGCCTGGAGAATGCGTCGATCCTGGCCTACGCCTCCACCAAAGGTGCGATTGAGACGTTGGTCAAGAATTGGGCCGCTATCCTCGGGCCGAAAGGCATACGCGTAAATGCCGTTGCACCCGGCGTGATTGACACCGACATGTCTAACTTCACAAAGACCGAAGCAGGACGCGAGGTCACACTCGAAATGCAGGCTTTGAAGCGCATCGGGCAACCTGAGGATGTTGCCGACGCGGTTACATTCCTCGCCTCCGATGCCGCGCGTTGGATCACGGGCGCGAGTATCCCCGTTGACGGCGGCTCCAAATTGTGAATTTAACGGTCAACTAAGGAGGTTTAAGAAATGGATCGATCAAAAGACAGGAGCAACAAAGACCTGGTATTGAAAGCCTTCGGCACTCTCTTCAATCATCGGGACCATTCCTCGGCTGAAACATTCTGGTCTCCGCGTTATATCCAACACAGTGCTCACATCGAGCCTGGAAGAGACGGCCTTCTCCCTAGTGCAGAATGCTCCCGCTACGTTGCCCTCCGAGCCAGGTTTGATCTTGGCCGAATCGGATTGGGTAATTTTTCAGGGTCGATTCAGTGGCTTTGGCCTGCCTGTAAATTGGATTGTCACTGACATCTTGCGAATCGAAAACGGATTGCTGGCTGAGCATTGTGACGTGATTCAAGATGAAGCGAGTGCTGAACAATCTAGAAGTAAAGCCCTGATGTTTGACGGAGTGTTGCCGCTTAGCGTCCGTAGAGAAAAGATCAAAGAGGCGTGTATTTGAGCGCAGAGCTTCGGCCTAGGTCCCATAACTTCTCTGAGCCACTCGTCGCTATGGCGCCAGCTCAGCGCGTATTGTGAAATACACGGTAGGACCGCCGTTCATTTACGTCGAGGACAAGGTGTTGGTGAGCAGACGACTTCTTCTGGGTCTTTTGAGCATTAGCCAGTAAAGACGGTTGGAGGTTGGCAGCGGCGATGTGAAGACTCGTTATCTCGATGGTGTTCCGCCTGACCGGAGCGGCAGCGAATGGCGCAGCAGTCTGTTCAAAACGCCTCATTTCCTTTTGAGCGTCTGCCATGACGAACGACGCCGCAAGGGATAGCTAAACGTTAGTCGCCAAGGATATATCTACCTTTCGCGGTCAGGCGGATCTTTAGGACCTGAGGCGCTCAGTTTCCGGTGCCCGTAATTTGGCTCAAGTGAACAGGTCACAATCGCGCGGGTTACGATTTGGGAGAACATTGCTGGAAGATCAACAGTGCTGTCAGAGGCGCTCGGACTGGCATAATAATAAGGCGAAATGAGTTCGATGTCGGCGGCCGGTCGGACGATTAAAGTCTCCGCATTGCTGCTAGCGTTTACGTTGTCGGCTCAGCGACGGAATACACGGCCTGACTTTACTGGCGTTTGGCGGTCGGTGAGCATCACGCTCGGCCCGCTTACGAACTCCGTGAAAGAAATCAAACAGACCGATTTTACTGTGGCGTTACGGCCCGTAAACTCAAACGAATCATCGATACGGTGGTTGATCTATTCCACAGACGGCAAGGTAATGAGGACGAAAATGGGTAGGCATCTTATTGAAAGAACCGGCCACTGGGAAGAGAATCAACTCGTTCTGCAAGAGACTGGGCCAGGCAACGCCCCGTGGCGGCGCAGTACCGACCAAAGAATCTTATCCTTGTCCGGTGACGCCCGCCGAATGACCATCAAGATGCATAACGTGGGTGACAAGAGATCAGTTCACGATTACGCAATAGAATTCGAACGAGTGAACCACTGATTCCTAATTTGATCGATCTCCTTTAGTCGCGCAGGCTCACGTCATCGGCATTAGCTGAACGCTCAACTCCCAGAGCGTCACTACGCCGTATTTCGCGATCTATGCCGCCCAGATGAACTCATTTTCGGTTAGCCGATCGTTCTGGAAGTCACCAATATCCACACCGCACCGCGACTTACCGCAGATCATGCTGATGCCGTGCAAGATAGCTGCAAAAAAGCGACCTTAGAAGACAGCCTAGTAGACCGATCGACTGTCTTCTACTAGAATGTCTTGTAAGCGCATGCCGCAAAAATTCTCTCCCGAGAATGGCCTTGAACTCCTGCAGGGAACGCTCGACATGCTCGTCTTGCGCACACTCCAGTGGGGACCGCATCACGGGCATGGTATAGGGCTCGCCATTCGCCAGAGCTCGGCCGATCTGTTGCAGGTTGAACGCGGCTCTCTCTATCCGGCGCTCCATCGGCTGGAAGCACGCGGTCTAATCGCGTCGGAATGGAAGAGTTCTGACCTTAACCGCCGTGCGAAGTATTACAGGCTTACTGCGCCGGGAAAGCAGCAACTCGTTGCGGAGCAATCGAGATGGAAGCTCCTGGTCAAAGCAATCGGCCGCGTCATGCGCCCGGTGAAAGGAGTCTAGGTGGACTGGCGATTCTGGCGATGGAAACAGCACGACAGCGATGTAGATGAAGAAATCGCCTACGATTTGGCCGCCGACGCCGAAGAACGAACTCGCTCCGGCATTCCGCCCCAAGAGGCTCAATTCGCCAGCCGCCGCGATTTCGGCAACTTGTCGCTAGTTAAAGAAGATGTCCGGGAAATCTGGGTTGGAGCGACCCTGCAAACGCTCTATCAGGACGTTCGATACGGCTGGCGTACGCTGCGCTCTAATCTCGTATTCACCACAATGGCTGTTATCTCGCTGGCCTTGGGCATTGGTGCGAACACCGCCATCTACAGCGTGATGGACGCGATTATGCTGCGAGCGCTTCCGGTCAAGAGCCCCAGCCAGCTCGTGATCCTCAACTGGCGGGCCAAACAGGAGCCTGATGTTGTACACAATCACAGCGGGCCTAATTACCCCACTGCGGCGGGCGTCGAGAGTCCTGATTTCCCGTGGCAGGCCTACGAACTTTTTCGCGATCACAACACTTCGTTCTCCACGCTCTTCGCTTACAAAGACGCCGGGCGACTCAATATTGTTGTGGGTGGGCGAGCCGAAGTGCAAGCCGTTGAGTACGTTTCAGGCAATTTCTTCAGTGGTCTTGGGGTCAATCCAGCGGCCGGGCGTGTTCTTGCCGAATACGACAACAAGCCGGACTCATCTCGGGTGGCAGTGATCAGCTACGACTATTGGCTGCGCCGCTTCGACGGAGATCCGTCTGCCATTGGCCAGACGCTCAGTCTCAATAACATCCCATTTACCATCGCAGGAGTTGCAGCACCCGAATTTTTTGGCGTCGCTGCAGGCTCTTCACCGATGGTGTACATCCCAATCGTCAACCGGCTGGCCCTGGATTCAAGCTACGAGAAGGATATGTTCATCGATCCGCACAGCTATTGGGTGGATGTGATGGGCCGACTATGCCCCGGTGTCAGGCTGGCGCGGGCCGAAGCTGAACTTAGCAGCCAATTTCACCGGTACGTGCTCGCTTCGGCGGCGAAGGGCAAAGAGCGAGCCGGCCTGCCGAAGCTCTGGATAGAAGAAGGCGGCTCCGGAATGGATTCCTTGCGTCGCACTTTTTCAAAGCCACTCGCAGTCTTGCTGACAATGGCGGCCCTGATTCTGGCTATAGCGTGCGCCAATATTGCGAACCTGCTCCTATCGAGATCCGTGTCACGGCGCCGCGAACTGGCCGTGCGCCTGTCGCTAGGGGCGGGCCGGCTTCGGCTTTTGCAGCAGTTGTTGACCGAGAGCCTGGTTTTGTCGCTGCCGGGCGGAATTCTTGGCCTCGGCGTCGCTGCAATCGGCATCCGATTTCTATTGTGGCTACTGTCAGGCGGGCGAGATGAGATGTCACTGCGCGCGGGCATCGATTGGCGAACTCTAATATTTACTCTCTGCGTTGCATTGGCCACTGGAATTGTTTTCGGTATCGTCCCCGCCATTCAAGCTACGAGAGTGGACGTCACACCCGGGCTGAAGGAAAGCTGCGCCAGTGCGCCGCGATGGCGCGGTCGCCCGTTCGGATTCTGCTACGTGCTGCTCGTTTCTCAAATTGCGCTCTCTTTGCTGCTGGTTCTTGGCGCCGCCCTGTTTGTCCGCACCCTGGCCAACCTCTATTCAGTGAACGTAGGCTTTAACTCCCAGCACCTGCTCACGTTTAATCTCGATGCTAGGCAAGCAGGGTACAAGGACGAGCAACTCCGCACGCTCTACAAAAGCTTGAACGAGCGCTTCAGTGCTCTCCCTGGCGTCCTGGCCGCAGCCGTGTCCGACATGCCGCTCATTGCCAATTGGACCAGCAGTGTTGGCTTATACGTACCCGGAATTCCTAAACATCACGGTCGCAATGGTCCAGGCACATCTCTTGTCATGGTGGGTCCCAGCTTCTTTGAAACTATGCAGCTTCCCATTGAGGTCGGCCGCCCCATTAGCGCCCACGATGTCGAGGGCGCACCGCTAGCCGCGGTAATCAATGAGACTTTCGCGAACAAATACTTTCCGAATCAAAATCCTATCGGTCGTCGGTTTGGAATTAACTCCGAAGTAGCTAACATCACTATTGTTGGCCTCGCCAAGGATGCCCGCTATAGCTCATTGAAACGCGAAATCCCGCCGGTTGCCTATCTGGCCTACTTTCAGAACGCACTCAACGGCGTTCCGGGAAGTGCCCTCTTCGAACTGCGGACCTCTGTTGATCCACTAAGTCTGGCCGCAGCCGTCCGAAAGGAAGTCCAGGAAGTCGCGCCACGAGTTCCGGTGACCGACATGCTGACACAAAAGCAAGTCATCGACAGCACCATTACGCAGGAACGCACTTTTGCCGACCTCTGCACGGCTTTCGCGCTTCTCGCTCTGATCATCGCGGGGATCGGACTCTATGGCAGCATGGCGTATGCGGTTTCGCGTCGCACGAACGAAATCGGCATCCGTATAGCTCTAGGTGCGGAACGTCGGCGTATTATTACCATGGTGTTGCGCGAAGTGCTCGCGGTTGCAGCCGCCGGTCTGACCATTGGCCTGATTCTGGCGTGGAGAACGCAACCCGCCATACGGTCCTTCTTGTTCGGCGTAAGACCAGCGGACCCGCTTGTGGTCTTGTCGGTAACTTGCGTTCTTTTCGTGGTCCTAGTTCTGGCCGGCTACGGACCAGCGTTTCGAGCGTCTCGGGTCGAGCCTCTGATTGCATTGCGGCACGAATAGCCCGCGATCCTTGGACTTTGGAACTTCGGCGTCGTCCTGACATGTTTCGATTTTTACCGAACTCTAGGCTGCCGGCAACTGAGATTCCGAACGCGTAGTCGCCCAGTGACGGGTAATCCCGGGTGGGCCAGCCAGTCGCTTCTCAGATCATCACTTCGCCGTTAGGCCGGATCTATAGAACCTGGAGGCGCTCAGTTTCCGGATAGCACGTCATTCAGGAACTGTCGTTTTAGAGGCGCGGCGAGAATCAAGAAATTCTCGCTAGTATGGGCTGGCCTCCAGAAGCGTGCTCGCTTGCTATAGACTCAGCGAATACGGATACTGCAGTGAAGATCGAATCTCGCCATCTGATCGGCTTCGTTTTGCTGCTCGTCCTAGCGTTGGTCGCCAACGCAGCCGAGAATCCTTCCGGTGCCCAGCTTTACGCCAAGCACTGCGCCGGTTGCCATAACAGCGGCGCCGTTCGCGTCCCGCCTGCCGCAGTGTTGCGGCAGATTCCCGTCAGCGTCATCGTGAAGGCACTGCAATTCGGAGTGATGCGCGCACAGGCATCTGCGATGAGTTCCGTAGAGCAGATCTCTGTGGCGCGGTGGCTCGGTAGCAAGTCAGCAGTCAGCATCTCGGTCGACAAGCTGCCGAATCGATGTGCCACCACACCCGCTCTATCGACGGCGGCGGCCTGGAGCAACTGGGGAGTCACGCTTGACAACACGCGTTTCCAGACTGCAGACGCGGCAGGACTTACAGCCTCTGATGTTCCTCATCTCAAGCTGAAGTGGGCATTTGGCTTCGAGGGCGGTACGCTGATGCGTTCGCAGCCGGCCGTCTACGGTGGACGCGTCTTTGCTGCCGGCCCAGATCTTCGTGCGTTCTCTACGGCCGAAGGAACGCCCATCTGGGACTACGACACCGCGCGAGAATTTAACACTGTCAATGCGGTTCAGGGCAAAGGTGGAGCACTAGATGGCGGAGGAGCCGTCGTTGCCGGCGGCATGGTCTTGGTCGGCTCGGGTTACAGCCAGTGGGGCGGGCTGCCCGGGAATGTCCTGCTCGCTTTTTCCGTGGACGGCCGCTAACTTATGGGAGCTAAGCCGTGAACCTTCTTCGAGTTCCGCGTGTATCATCGGCAATCCGGTAATTGCGCGGCCGTTCCCCAGCATCGAGCACATCAATGGCCAGCGCGTTCACGGACGTCACTCTCAATCCGGCCACGGCTGAACCCACATCCTGTCAGAAGATGTGCCACTACACCTTGCTCCTCCCCAAGCATCGCCCAAAACATATGTAAAGGCGTAACCGGATCCGCTCCCGCAAATGCGACCGCAGACGCAAGCAAAATCTGTGCTCGGTCTGACAACTTCATATCTTCGTGCTCTGCGTGCGGTTCCTCCCGAAATCCGCTCGTTGATAGTGAAGATCGCAAGCTACCGGCCACTTCCGATTTGAGGTACGGATCAGCAATCCCCCTGTAATGTCTTAGCCGAACATTGAGCTCAGTGCTGCCTTCTGCCGCCACGTAGACATTCAGATCACTGAGGGCCCCTGTACCTTGATCGTTGTCGATGAAACCTAACAACAGGTGCGGTGTATCAACCTCGTCGAACTTGAGACAGCCTGCTTCTCGTCTGGCCAAGAATAAAATTCTCGCTGCTGCACTCGAAAGCTTGTCCACCATGCAATTGCTCCGTGCCTTCAGATCTTTAGGAAAGCACACATTCGGGTCGTAATCACAGTTCCGACAGCGCAATCGCGCAACTCAACCTCGCTCTTGGCGCAGTGCGTTACGTGAAGTCGTCGGCCCTCTATCTGAAGCCATTTCCTGAACCGTCGGCAAACAGGAAGTTATGGCCAGATCGCCGACTTTACGGACATGTGGATCGGTAAAGGGTACACCGTTACTCACGGGTAATTCACGCCAGGGCTCTAAGATCTCAGGTCTTCGCTTTCTATAGCAAGTCTAAATCTGCTACACCCTTATTGCTCAGAAGACGCAGCACGGCCAGTCATGAGCGGCATCATCGGATTCGCGTCGACGGCTAGAATGGGCTGACATGACGAGGCGGGAAGTGCTGGCGGCTACAGTGGCTGCAACCGGATCGAGAGCCGCGGGATTTGCCTCGGGACCACCGGATTTGGATTTTGCGTCAGCTCTGGATGCAGCGGCCGCAATCCGAAGAAAGCGCATCTCCTCGGTTGAGCTGACCGAACGTATGCTCGCGCGCATCGAGCGGTATAACCCGAAGCTCGACGCCTTCGTCTACATCACAAGGGAACGGGCGCTCCAGGAAGCACGTAAGGCCGACGAAGCGATCATGCGGGGCGAACCGCTTGGGGTATTCGAAGGAGTGCCGTTCGCAATCAAGGAGTCGTTCGCTGTTAAGGGTGAGCCGGACACGTGGGGCATCCCTGAATTGAGGAATACGAAGGCTCCGGCAGACTCCGCCGCCGTCGAGCGGCTCGAAGCCTGTGGTGCGGTGCTGACTGGCGGAACGAACGTGCCTTTTAATCTGATGGATTGGCAAAGCTACAACGCAATATACGGCACAACGAACAATCCATGGGACCTGAGCCGGACGCCGGGTGGATCATCGGGCGGAAGCGCGGCGGCACTCGCGGCGGGACTGACCTATCTCAGTGTGGGGAGCGATATTGGTGGTTCTCTGCGAGTTCCCGCCATGTTCTGCGGAGTGTACTCGCATAAACCCACCATCGATCTTGTGTCTACGAGAGGCCAGATCCCGGGCGGTTGCGCTGGTCTGCACGGCTTCTCGACCGGCTTGGCGGTAGCCGGGCCGATGGCCCGGAGCGCTCGAGATCTCGCTGCTGCGCTCACTTTGCTGGGCGGCCCGGATGGTTATGACAAGAAGGCTTGGAATTGGAAGATGCCGGCGCCGAGACAGCGCCGGCTGAAAGATTACCGCGTTGGCTATGTGATAGACGATCCTATGTCGCCGCCGACCTCTGAGGTAAAGCCGGTTCTTGAACGTGCTTTGGCGGCCCTCGAACGCGCCGGAGTGCAAGTTCGTGCGGGGTGGCCTTCGCGCTATGAATTGAATCGGGCCGCGTATACCGATCAGTTTCTGTTGTCGGCCTTCAACTTCACACAAGAGCCAGCCGAACAGCAGGCGCAGGAACGAAAGGTATTTGAGAAGGGCGGCAATGCATGGGCCGACGGAGCGCTGGCTTCCTATGAGCGATGGCAGAAGCAGCGGTTTCAGCAACTTGCTTACAGGCAGATATGGCAGGACTATTTTGCGGGAGTGGACGTTTTCCTGATGCCCGCTGCCTTTTCGGTGGCGTTCCGGCACATTCAGGACGGCGACATGAACACGCGTTCGGTGGATACTCCCCAAGGCAAGCGGCCCTATATGGATTTCATGCCGTGGATCGTGACGCCAACTTTGACCGGCTGTCCATCAACGACGGCCCCGATTGGTCTGACTGAGACTGGTCTGCCGGTGGCGTTTCAGGTGATGGGCCCCTTCTGGGAAGATGCGACGCCGATCGAATTCGCGGCGCTGCTAGCGGACGAAATTGGTGGATTCGCCGTGCCGCCCGGCTATAAGGACTAAGCTGCTTGTGCCGCCCCCGCAGGCTCGGATGTAACTGGGGTTCAGTCCCCCATTGGCCAAAGTTTGCACGGCAAGAGGTAACTGGCGCGATCCCGGTATTGGTTTGGTGGTCATCTCTTGACAATCAGGTGGAGCGGCCGGTATTCTGTAGCCAATTCCAGATGAGCAACACCAACACGGACGTGATTCAGGGGACGCTGGACATGCTGATCCTGAAGACACTGAGCCTGGAACCTATGCACGGTTTCGGCATTGCCCGACGGATCGAGCAGGTCACACAGAACGTTTTTAAGGTGAACGCCGGCTCGCTGTCGACCGCACTGCAGCGTTTGGAGCGAAATGGCTGGCTGGATGCAGGTTGGCAGGTTACAGAGAACTCGCGGCGGGCAAAGGTTTATCGGCTTACGCAGACGGGCAAAAAACAACTGCAAAACGAGACGGAAGGCTGGCAGCGCCGGTCGGCTGCGATTTCGCGCTTGCTGAAGGCGCAGGTTTAGAGTTGTGTTGATCGCGCGGCAGCTGGTGCGTGGGCTTCGAAATCTGCTGCGGCGGGAACGCGCGGATGGAGAGATTGCCGACGAGGTCGACAGTTTCTTTGCCGAAGCAAAGGCCGATATGGAGGCGCGCGGGTTAAGGGCGCACGATGCTACTCGCGCAATCCAGATGGCGCTCGGAGGCACGACGGCACTGCGCGAACAAGTGCGGTCTTATGGCTGGGAAAACATGATTGACGGAATACTTCAGGATCTGAGATATACGCTGCGCCGATTGCGAGCTACTCCGGGTTTCACAATGGCAAGCATCGGAACTCTCGCACTGGGACTGGGAGCGACGAGCGCCATTTTCAGCGTGATCAACGGGGTGCTGCTGAAACCGTTGCCTTATGTCCATCCCGAGCAGCTGGTCGCCGTATGGATGACAGCGCCGGGGGCGAAGATAAGCGACCTGAACATGGCGCCATCGGTGTATTTCACCATGTGCGATGAAGAGCGTACCTTCCAGGCCGTGAGCACCTTCGCAACCGGCAGGACAACAGTTGCCGGCAAAACTCACCCGGAAGAGGTGCAGGCTTTGTTCGCCACGCACGAGTTGCTTCCCATTCTCGGCGTGAAACCTCAACTAGGCCGCTTATTCGCCGCGGCTGACGATGATCCGAAAGGTGCACGCACGGTGATGCTCTCCGACGGCTATTGGCGATCCCACTTCGGCGGCGATCGTTCGGTGCTCGACCGTCAGCTTTTGATTGAGGGTAATACGGTTTCCATAATGGGTGTCTTGCCGCCTTCGTTTCAATTTATGGATCGAAAGGCCGACCTGCTGATTCCAATGCGGTTCGACCGCGCCAAAACAAATCTCGGGGTGTTCTCTTATTCGGGCGTCGGAAGGCTCAAGCCCGGCGTAACGCTAAAGCAAGCGGACGCGGATCTCGCCCGCATGCTGCCTCTGGTATTGCAGCGGTTTCCGCCGCCTGCGGGTTACACAGCCAAGATGTTCGAAGATGCGCGCATCGCGCCCAATTTGAGGCTGCTGAAAGACGACCTGGTGGGCGACATCGGCAACATGCTCTGGGTAGTAATGGCAACGGTCGGCATTGTTTTGTTGATCGCGTGTGCAAACGTTGCGAATCTTCTGCTGGTCCGAACCGAAGGGCGGCAACAGGAGCTTGCCGTTCGAGCCGCGCTTGGCGCCGCCGCAACGCGAGTCGCCAGGGAGCTCTTGTTTGAAAGCATCATGCTGGGCGCCATCGGAGGGGTGGTGGGCTCGCTTTGTGCCGCGCCGCGCTGAAACTGCTCTCCGCATCGGATCTGGTGCACCTGCCGCGTTCCGCCAACATCAGAATCGACGGTTGGGTGTTGTTGTTCACGTCTGTCGCGTCAATCGGTTTCAGCGCGCTATTCGGCCTCATTCCTGTTTTGCGGTACGCGCGGCCGCGGCTTTCGAAGGCGCTTCGCAGCGGAGGTCGATCCATGAGCCACGGTAAGAATCGCCAGCAGGTGCGAGGCTTTCTGGTTGTTTTTCAGGTCGCGCTTGCTCTCCTCCTGCTGGTCACATCGGGGCTCATGATCCGCACGTTCGGCAATCTGCACAATAAGGATCCCGGATTCAGGAACGCGCAGGAGATTGAGACGGTAAGGATTGGGATACCGGATGAACAGGTGAAAGAACCAGAGCGCGTGATGCGGATGGAGCAGGCAATGCTCGACAAGGTCTCGGGCGTCAACGGCGTGGTTTCGGCTTCCATAGCCTCGTCTGTTCCCATGGGCGGCGAGGAATCAAACGATCCGGTGTACGCGGCGGATAAGAGTTACCGCGAAGGAACGATGGCTCCGCTGCGCCGCTACAAATCAATTGCGTCGGGATATTTTGCAACCATGGGGCAGCGAATGCTCGCGGGCCGTGACCTTACCTGGACCGACATCTATAACGGTGGCTCCGTCGCGATTGTTTCTGAGAATACGGCTCGGGATATCTGGGGAGCGCCGGAAGGTGCTCTCGGCAAACGCATCCGTTCTAACAATAAAGACGACTGGCGCGAAGTCATCGGAGTGGTTGCCGATGAGCACTCAGACGGCGTTGACAGGCCCGCGCCCACGATCGTCTATTGGCCGCTGCTTGCCAAGAACTTTGAAGGCGCGGCGCTGAACGTACAACGCTACGTTTCATTTGTGATTCGCACGCCGCGCACCGGCTCTATATCACTGCGGAACGAAATTCAGAACGCACTTTGGAGTGTGGATTCGGAGCTTCCGCTTGCAAAGATAGACGTGCTGCAAACGTTCTATGACCGCTCGCTCGCGCGTACGTCTTTTACCTTGTCGCTACTGGCGATTGCCGGCAGCATGGCTCTGGTTTTGGGGCTGGTAGGCATATACGGCGTAGTTTCGTATTCGGTTTCGCAACGCAAGCGGGAAATCGGCATCCGGCTTGCTCTCGGTGCGCCGATTGCACAGGTCACAACTGCTTTCATCCGAAGCGGGTTGATTCTGTCGGCGATCGGTTGCGGGTGCGGGCTTGCCGCGGCCCTTGTGCTGGCGCCGTTGATGAAATCTTTGCTGTTTTCTGTCAGTCCTGCCGATCCGCTGACCTACGCTGCCATGTCGGCAAGCTTGATCTTGGCCGCAGCTCTTGCCAGTTATCTTCCGGCAAGGAAAGCGACTAAGGTCGACCCGGTCGAAGCGTTACGGGCAGAGTAAAAGGCTGCTCACTGTAGAACACAGGAGGCTCCAGCGCCGAGCCGGACGAGCGGACTGGATTCGCAGGGGTCCGGGTTAACGAGGCGCGCTGCGCGGTAAAGACAAGCACTGCTGCTCAGAGCGGTTGGTCGGCGATCCGGACACAATCACCTTCTTGAGGTCAATACATCCACTGTGGTCCGGAAGGGATCTATCCTGTCGCCTACAAACCGATTTAGCGCTCAGGCACCTTCTGCTGACCAGTTCACGAGCATCGGTAGTCTGAGCACCAGAAAAAGCATGGTGTGTGACGGCCTCTTCTTGGGATGGCAAGCCCTCGTCACCGGGGTGCCTGCGACGAAATACTTTAGACGCCAGAACGAGCCTCTAAACATCGTTGGTGTTAGCTATTCCCGAGCTTGGCGGCGGATCGTCGCCCATCCGTAATTCCGCCAAGGCCCCATTGACGTCCATGTGACCCTTTTTAACTGGATTCCATAAAGTGCGCTTAACAGACTATGTCACGCAGAACTCAGATCGATGTTGACACTTCGAGGCACCGACGGGCCGAGAAGCCGTCCCTCCGACAGGAATTCTTCTAGAAACGTGCATTGCCGCCGGTTGCGAACAGCCCTTGGTTATCCCGATGCAGTTGAGTAGTCACTTGAGTTGCGCTGTATCTCTAGCTGCGGAACAGGACCCAAAAAAATAGACGATCCAAAAAAGTCTTATGTGGATGAGGTCAAGCTGGGCCTGGTGAGCGCGCACCCCTGGACAATTCACGACGCATAATGTCGGCTCCTGCGATTAATCAATGATATACACACAGATGTACACGCTCCTTGCTAAACATACCTGACGATTCACTGATACACGCCTGAGTGCTTCGAGGTTGGTGGTTAGGGTAACGTCGAACAATGTGAACTACTTACGGCACTCTCGGGGTACATTGGCGCACATCGGTGAATGTGGAATCACATTACTTGGGCGCAGTGGGTCGTGTGTTCGAATCACACCGCCCCGACCACACACTCACGGCACATCCTGCCGCCATCCAGCACACCTGCTATTTGTTCCTGCAAGGTGTTAGGAAACTCAAATGGGTAAGCGCGGTCTAAAACCCAGGGAGGTCATTAGCCCCCTCAGAGGTTACTAAATGGGTTTACTTACACCGAACGACATCAAGAATTTTCAATCTTTGTACGCTCAGCAACTGCGGTATTTGCTTTCGACTGAAAATCAAATTGTAAAGGGCCTTCAGAGCATGATTTCGCATGCAAGCGATAGTCAGCTTAAGCAAGCTTTTCAGTCACACCAGCAGGAAACTGAAGTTCAAATTACGCGCCTTGAACAGATGATCGGCGAGGTCAATAAAGGCGACGTTGACGACAAAAAAGATCCGATTATCACTGCGCTTATCGGTTCTGGTGAAAACATTGTCAGCGAATCGGAAGAGGGGCCCGTGCGTGACGCCGGACTAATTGCGACAGCTCAGAAAATTGAGCACTACGAGATGGCGTCGTATGGTTCGGCTCGTGATTGGGCAATGGTTCTGGGTCTCAATAACCATGCTCAACTGCTCGAGAAGACGCTCAATGAAGAGAAGCATGCTGATGAGCTTCTGAGCAGCATTTCTCGAAAGACGAACACAGCAGCGGCAGCCGCAGCTACGGCCTAGAAGTAGTAGTTTCGATTGGTAATTTTGGGTTGCAATAAAGGCGCCAGTTCTAGCGATTGGCGCCTTTACTCGTTTCAAGCTACTGTATTGACCAGATTTGGTTTGGATACCCGTTTTGGGGCCAGAGATTAATTCCGGTGCCCAAGTTAGTCGTTCCACCCGGGTCATCCATAACGTATCCAGTGGATTTATTGCGGATAATAAAGCCCCCACTAGACGCGGTTAATGACCAAAGCTCTGTGTCGTCATTAAACGCAGAATGCTGTTCCAGGTGCGTCGGCAGAGCCTTCGAGGCAAATAGATCTGTCATGTAAAACCCGCTATACAAATTCTGGATCGTGTAATATCCGTTGCCTTGGTAAGCCAAAAACCAGTGTTGGGTCGGGTTACCCGTGTAATGCCACTGAACCATCTGTGTTCCGACATTGGTCGAACCAGCCGGGTCGTCAAGATACAGGTTGCTGGCGTGATTCAAAAGCATATAGTCGCCATCGGGAATCGGTGGTTGCGATAAGTGCAGGAGTCCAAATACGGCAACGCTGTTCGTTGTTCCGACAAAGACCTTACCGTTAGCAATCGTAGGAACAATATACTTGTTACCTGGTCCAAATTGATCCCGGCTAGAGCCTGCTGGTTGCTGTTGTAGAACTCCCGCGCCAAATTATAAGCGTCAAAGGCGTGCAATATGGCAGGGCTGCTATTTTCGACTCCCCATACAATTGCATTTTTGGTTATGTATGCGGAGACGCTAGGCAAAATGCCTGGATACGTGAACGAACCATTTGTTACTGAGGTCGGATTGCTGGAAACCCGCGCTTGTGAGAGGCTAAAGGCCTTCAGGTCGCTATTGATCGGGCCATAGTAAATGGTGTTGTTGAAATAAGCTGGCGTCCCCCACACTCCTGGTGATAGAGAGCCCGACAGGGATTGATAGATGGTGGCATTTGCGTTCGCATCGAACTTGCCCATGTTGTCTCGATCAGCGATATACATGTTGCCGTCTTTGCCCGCACCTACTGCCAGATGGCGCGTACTTCCTTTGCTGTCGGCCATG
Source organism: Bryobacteraceae bacterium (assembly GCA_965214005.1). Lineage (GTDB taxonomy): Bacteria > Acidobacteriota > Terriglobia > Bryobacterales > Bryobacteraceae > Bog-105. Next base: position 2,369,011 of record CBDCAQ010000014.1, on the reverse strand, counting down.
TCCGGTAATAACATGAAGCCGCCGGATCCGAGATCAACGTCGCCTCCGGATTCATTCACGGTATTGTCCATCGTCCAATAATCCGCGATCGAGAGACGCCCATTCGAAGTGGTTACTTTGATGAATGCGTTCCCGAAATCGCCTCTCGACGGGAATCCCTGCCCATTCAGACTCGTGTCAAAGGTACCGTTGCCCAATGCGGCGAAGATAGTCCCTTGACTGTCGGCCGCTGGGCCGGCGCCGCTATTCCAGAGTGCGCCTTCGGATCCGTTGGGAGCAACGTTCAATACTGCCGTTTGGTGCAGTGTCGAGCGATCGTACGCCATGATCCAACCCGTGTAAAGACCGTTATCACAATGCGATCCCCAGCTTGTATAAACCAAACCGTTTACAAGCAGCAACCCCGCCCGATCTTTGTATTCGGCCGCCTGAAATGTCACAGTCCCGTTGCTGCCCACTGGACCGGATCCGGGAACACTAGCCTGGATGTCTACCGGGCCGCCAAGTTCTTCAGCTCCAGTCGTAACATCGAGAGCGTGTATCCGATGATGGTAGTTTCCCGCCTGGTCCTTGGTCATCGCGACCAGGTAAATCGTCCCGTGGGCACCAACAGTCAGGTCGATCACTGGCGTAGCCGTGATGCCTATTTCCGGTGTGACTTGGTCGCAGCCGCGGTCGTCTGACGGCGTCTCGCCCGATTTTAAGAGAGACACCTTCCAAAACACTGTTCCGTTGTCGGCGTCGAAGGCGTAAACGCTGTCATGCTCTGTTGCCGTATAGATGACGTTGTGAGCGCGGGATGCGATATTTAAGCCGGAGACGTACAGAGGCTGAGCATCGACCTTGCCATCTACACCAACGGTAAAAAGCTTGCCAAATGTCGACGCATTCACGTTGGCGGGTGTTAAGATTCCCTCCCGCACGGTTTGCCCGGTGCGAGCATTATCATTATGAAAAGTAAGAACGCTATTCTGCGCTAGTGCTGACGAGAAAGGGAGCAGACTTAACAGCGCTGCAATCTGGAAGCCGGATTTTGGCATCAAGACCGATTGAAACCCATTGACCATGTAAACTCCGAGGGCTTGGTGCCCTTAAGATTCAAGTACGATTCCAATTATAGAGCTTTCTTAATGTACGGCTCGCCCGGCGTGATCGTCAGACGGAAGAAGCAATGAGATAACATGTCGAAAGCCATGACTCGCCGCTCCGCCATGAAGGCCACAACCGGAATCGCGCTTGCTTCTCAGATGAAGGGTGAAGCGTCAACGACGAATACGGACATCTCGAAGGGGCGATTGAAGCAATCTGCCTCACTCTGGTGCTACGAAAACAAGGGCGTCACCCTCGATCAGCTTTGTCGAGCCTCCGCCGACATGGGACTGAAGGGCATTGACTTGGTCGACCATACTCAGTGGCCAACAGTTCAGAAATATGGACTCGTTCCGTCCATGACACCTGGTGCGGGCACGATCCCCGACTGCTGGAACAGGATCGAAAATCATGACCGGCTCGAGAAGGAGATGCAAGAGAACATCACTCGTGCCGCGAAGGCGAAAGTGCCGAACGTGATCACGTTTTCTGGCAACCGCAAAGGCCTGCCCGACGATCAGGGCCTGGAGAATTGCGCTAAGGGACTGAAGCGCGTGAAAAAGATGGCCGAAGACAACGGCATCATGGTTTGCGTCGAATTGCTAAATAGCAAAGTCGATCACCACGATTATCAACTGGACCACACGGCTTGGGGCGTTGAGTTAATGAAGCGGGTTGACTCGACCCATGTCAAATTGCTGTACGACATCTACCATATGCAAATCATGGAAGGTGACGTGATTCGAACCATTCGTGACAATTTTCAATACCTGGCGCACTTTCATACAGGCGGTGTTCCGGGCCGACATGAGTTAGACGACACGCAAGAGTTGCAATGGCGTAGTGTGGCCAAGGCAATTGCTGATTTGAACTTTCAGGGTTTTTTTGCTCACGAGTTTGTTCCGACGCGGGACCCGCTGGCGTCGTTGAAAGAAGCAGCCGTGCTCTGTACTGTTTAGGCCGAGACTTAGTGCTCCGTTTGACCGGACATCTCCCCTACTGACACATCCGCCTTTTGCTGAGTCGTCAGACGTTGATGAATGGCGCGCTCCTCGTTGGCTTTTTCCGCCTGCCCGAGTCGATCGTATACCCGAGCAAGGTGGTAGTGCGGCATTGGCGAATCCGGGTTCAAAACACAGCTACGTTCGAGTTCGGCAGCAGCTTCCTGGTACTTGCGCCCCTGTGCTAATAACTGCCCCAGGACGAAGTGCGATTCCCAAAAGTCAGCTTTCCGTTCGATCGATTCGTGTAGATGTTGCGCAATCTTCTCTGCGTCCACATTGGAAGCTAGTTCCGCTTTCGCGAGCAGCAGCGGCGGTTCAAAACGTTCAGGGAAGAGACTGTACCAACTTTGATAATCACTGAGAATCTCGGGCAGCCGGGAACCAGCTTGATCCAGCAGCCGACCAAGGAACACATAGGGCTGCGGGACCGTCGAATCTAATTTGATGGTTCGCAGAAATGAGTCAATAGCATCCTCGAATCGCCGTTGGCCGTATCGCGCTACGCCCAATGCAAGTTGCAGTTGGGCCTCTTTGCCATGCATAGCTAATGCCGCGCTCAATACGTCCGCTGCCCTCGTGAAATCTGATTGCTGCAGCAGTGCCTGTGCGTAGTCGAACGCAAAAGCCGCACTGGCGGGATCTTCTTGATAAGCGGCTCCCAGACTCGTTACACCTTCTGCGGGATTACCGGCGGCCACCTCGGCCCGGCCTAATAAATTTTCTCTGGCCGAGGTCTTGTGCAAGTTCACGGCCTGCCGAGCTAGAACTACGGCTTTCAGACTATCTCCGACCTTTAGATAAAACAGAGCTAATCCTTGGGCGATGGCTGGGTTGTCCGCGCTATGCTGTCCTGCTTGTGCCGCATTCTCCAGAGCCCGCGTCTTATTCTGCAGCCTCCAATACGTCTGCGCTAAGGACAGCTCCACATACGGATCCGAAGGCGAAAGCTTTTGTGCTGATTCCAGAACGTCTCGCGCTTCTGTGAGCCGATTTGCCTGAAGTGCCAGCAGGCCTTCCTTTAACAGCCTCGAGGCCTCTTGCGGGTTGGGCACAATGGCGAGCAAGAGCAACAACGGTAACACAGGAACCATACTCTCAGAAAGAAAAAGCCGGGCCGCCATTGTTGACAGTCCGGCCTGTTGGTTTGTATTTTGGTCGTTTTGTTTAGAACGCGAACCGCAGCGAGAACTGAACGTGTCGTTCGCTACCGGTATTCGTGCTGGTGATTCGTCCGAAGTTGGCGTCGCCGAGAGTATTGTCGGGGTAGCCGAACTGCGGCGTGTTGGCTAGATTGAACGTCTCTGCACGGAACGAGAGCCGGAAACGTTCGGTGATCGGGAACTCTTTGAATAGCGAGAGGTCCACGTTCCGAGCTGGCGGTCCGTAGTTGGTCTGTAATCCGAGGTTGCCCTCACTCAGCCCGGCAGGAGCCTTAACGTTCGCAGTGTTGAACCATTCCTCTGGGCGACGACCGCCAGATGGGGCTGCATCTGGGCTACCTGTGCCTGCTAAGTCCGGCGAGCAGCCACCAAAGACACCCTGACATCCGTTAGCCCGTAGCGTATACGGGTTGCCAGTATGGAAAGTCACGATGCTGTTCAATTGCCAGTTGCCAGCCACCATCATGACCGCTTTAGGCAAGTTGGACCCGTAAGCCATACCCTTACCGAACGGCAAGTTGTACGACAGACCTGTGGTGAAGTTGTGGCGGATATCCCAGGAAGCGCTCGCGTAAGAAGTGGCCCAATTGGTCGGATCTTTGACATAAAGCCCATTGGCTCCGCTCAGGGTCGTTCCACTGTTTGCGAACGCATGTCCGTAGGTGTATGAAGTAATAAACTGCAGGCCATTTGTCATGCGCTTTTCGAGCTTCGCCGTCATCGCGTGATAGTTGCCGAAGCCAAATGTCGCCGTTCCAGCAATACTTCCGATATAAGGAACGGGTCGCAAACTGTCGCAGTTGATGCTGCTGTTGGTTGTCGCGAAGTTCCCACAGGCGTTAAAGTCCGGCTGCAGTAACTGGTGCGATTGATGGTTGCCTTGGTATCCAACCTCCAGAGCGAGCGAATTAGTCAGCTGCCGTTGAACCGAGACATTCCACTTCTGAACCATAGGATTCCGGAAGTCTTGCGAGACTGACCGGAACTGGAGCGAAGAGACAGGTTGAGTGGTAAAGACGTTGGTCGGATAACCGGCAGTTACGCCACCAGTAGCCGCACCGTTCGCAAAAAACGGATCGGGCTGGAATGCACCGACGCCGCTGGGTCGATTCAACTGCGGTGATTCGTTAAACGGCACTGATTCACCCCGATTCGGACTACCACCCTGGTTCTCCTCGCCGCCGTAGAAGATGCCATAAGCGGCACGGACAACCATTCGTTCACGGACATTGTAAGCAACTCCAATTCGAGGACCAATATCGGTCTTATCCCACGGAATCAGGTACTTATTTACCTGTCCACGGGTAACTCTAACATTTGGAAACAGCGCCGGAAACGTGAGGCCCTGCGGCGTTGTATAAGGCGCGTTGAAGTTCGGCGGTAAAGGTGCATTCTGATCCTTGCCGCTCGGTATTTGCAACGTCAAAGTGTCGTAATTGAAATTCGACTGACGTCCGAATGCTTCGCCAATGGGCGAGAACAATTCGTACCGAATACCTAAATTGAGCGTCAGCTTCGGAGTTAGCTTCCAGTCGTCCTGTGCATAAAACGCCCAAGCCTGCTTGATAGACGAAATAAAGTTAGTCGTCGAAATCTGGCCATTATTAATGGAGCCTAGCAGCAACGACGCGACCTCATCGCCAGTGTCCGTGCTTAGCGTTCCGTTCGCGCCGCCGCTCTTTGCGGTTGATGGGAACGCGGTTTCGTTACGAGAAAAATTCATCTCGCCGTGAGGGTAAGGGACCTGGAAGAAGGGGAAACGAATCGGCCTGAATTCACCACCGAACTTCATGGAGTGGTTGCCTTTGGTGATCGCTACGTTCTGGATGAAGTCCCAGACGTTGTTGTATTCCTTCGTCGGTAACCAATCGTTTGCACCGATCTGGCTATAGCGTCCTAACCCGATCTGCGGCAGACCGCCGTTTGAGGGACCCGTCGGGTCGTAGCCGCCAATACCAAACGCTTTGTATTCGTCTGAATTCGCGTTGCCTTGTGTGCGCGACGTAACCAGGCGACTAAATGCGATACGCGTCTCGGTGATAAGCGCCGGAGTCCAAACCCGCGTGTAGCCAATTTGAGCGTTTCGGCCTAAGTCGATCTCGCTAACGCCATTAAAGTTGCTGGCGTCAATCCCTCCCGCGAACGGCTGAACGCTACTCTTGTTGGTATTGGACCAGCTCAGACTGCCAAACAGACTGTCTTTGTCGCTAAGACGATAATCCACTCGGCCATCGCCCTGGTCGGTCCCCAAAGCACCCGGAGTTGTCGTGAAGAAATTGTTTTGGGAATAATTCCCCAAGGTTGCGGCACGACTCGGAGTTGGATACGAACTCAGAATCTTAGCTGCTGCTGGATCCCATGCCGATTGAGGGATCACATTGTTCGGGAAAGGTGTTCTGGTGTAAACAGGCGTCTGACCGGCCAATGCGGTGAGCGAGTTCGCAGCACAGCCGCTGACACACTTTGTTGAGTTGGGGTCGAAGATTTCGTTCTGAAGAATGGCTGCCCCAGTCGTTGGGTCCGTTCCGATTTGCCCACCGAGCAATTGAGAAAAGTCGCCATTTCGCTCTGCCAACGTGGGGATGGTGTAGTTGCCGCCGTACCCTAGGTTCTGAATCGTGCCGCCAGCTGTTGCAATGCGGGTTCCTTGATAGTCCCCAAAGATGAACAGTTTATTTTTGATGATCGGTCCACCCATGGCCAGCCCGAACTGGTTCTGCTTAAATGGATCGCGCGCCGAGCCGTTGTAGTTGTTTTCCCAACGGTTTGCATTCAGCTTTTCGTTCTGCAAGATCTCAAAAAGAACGCCATGGATCTCGTTGGTGCCCGATTTTAAATTGACGTCCACAACACCGCCGGCTGCACGGCCATACTCGGCGTTGTAACCATTCGTCAACACCTGCATTTCGCCAATCGCCTCCACCGAGGGATTGATCACGAATGCTTGCTGGTTGATAAAGTCGATCACGTTGACGTTATTGTCAACACCGTTTAGGAGAAAGTTGTTCTCGCCAGTCGAACGAACTCCGTTTGCCGAGAATCCACCACCAAGGGCGTCTCTGGCGCCGTTTTCAGCTGGCAACACGCCTGGGGAAAGTCTAGCCAGGAACGAGAACGTTCGCTGCCCACCTAGCGGCAACGTTGTAACCTGCGCAGCGCTCAAATTGGCTCCTTGCGCGGCAGTTTCGGTTTGCAGCAGCGGAGCCGCTGCCGTAACCTCGATCGTTTGATTCACGTCCCCTACTTGCAGCGTGATGTTCACGCCGACACGGTCATCGGGATTGACGATGATGTTTTTCTCTTCTGCTTTTTGAAAGCCAGCAGATTCGACTCGGACGCTATATGTGCCCGGCTTCAATAGTGGTCGTGAGTAAGTTCCACTCTGATCACTTTGGACTTCGTATGAGAGACCGGTTGCGTCCTCAACGATGATAATTTTTGCGTTTGGCACCGCCGCGCCCTGCGGGTCAGTGATGGTGCCGGTAATGGTGCCAAGATCTCGTTGCGCAAAGGCGGATATGCCTAGCATGAGAGCGGCTAAAACGAGTAATAAGAGACTACGCCAACGGAGCACAGTTCTCCCCCTTTTCCCTGAATCGTAAATATACGTAGCGGACTGTGTAGAAATGTATCACACGGGCATTTCGCCGACGGTGGACACGGTTCCTGATTTCGTACTAGTCCGATGTAAGCGCTTGTAAATTGACACATCCGCACTGCTTGTATAATGACCGCAGATGAGGCTTCTGGCTACGTTGGCTTGCCTCGCCTTCGTTGTTTGTGCTCCATTGTTACCTTCCCGGAATCTGAATTCTGCTGGTGTAGAATTTCATGATGTTGCCCAAAAGATGGGCTTGTCTGTGCCGAACGTCTACGGTGGCCTGACCCGCAAAGATTACATTTTGGAGACCACCGGCAACGGCGTTGCCGTTTTTGACTATGACGGAGACGGCGCAAATGATGTGTTAATCGTCAATGGGACACGCTTCGACTTAGTCGACCACCCGGATCATCCGCAGCTTTACCATAATGATGGACGCGGACACTTTTCCGAAGTCGCTACCAGGTCCGGCATCCATGCCCAAGGCTGGGGACAAGGGGTTTGTGTTGGAGATTACGACAACGATGGTCGTCCCGATTTCTTGATCACGTACTACGGCCACAACGTTTTGTACCGGAACCGTGGTGACGGCACGTTTGAAGATGCAACTGGAAAGGCTCACCTGCCTACGACCGGGATCCGCTACGGATCAGGTTGTAGTTTTGGCGATTACGACCGTGACGGCAATCTCGACTTGTTTGTCTCGAACTATGTCGACCTCAATCTAGAGCACACTCCCCGACCAGGCTCGGCTAACTTCTGCGAGTGGAAAGGCATTCCCGTCATGTGTGGGCCGCGAGGGTTACCTCTGGGGCACAATATTCTGTATCACAACAACGGGAACGGGACCTTTACTGATGTGACCGAGGCGGCGGGCATCGCGAAGCCGGGCGGCCGTTACAGCCTGGGCGTCACCATGGCTGATTTTGATGACGATGGCTGGCCTGATATCTACGTTGCCTGCGACATGACGCCCAGCCTTTTATTCCACAATCTGCACAATGGCACCTTCGAGGAACGGGGTATCGAGGCCGGCGTGGCGTTCAACTATGACGGGTCATTGCAAGCTGGCATGGGCATCGCCGTTGCCGACTACGACCGTGATGGCCGTTTAGACATCGCCAAGACCAACTTCTCCGGGGACCTCACATCCCTCTTCCATAATGACGACGGTAAGTTTTTTACAGATGTCTCTCGCGAGGCCGGCCTGGGTTCGCGCCAACTGCTCGGCTGGGGCATCGCCTTCATCGATGTAGACGACGATGGTTGGCCCGATCTGATCGAGGCGAACGGCCACGTTTATCCGGAGGTCGAAGGCAAAAAGCTCGGCGATACCTACCTGCAGCCAACGCTGCTCTATCGAAATCTCGGGAACGGCAAGTTCACCGATATCACTGCTTCTGCTGGACCTGCATTAAAAGTTGATCGACCCGGAAGAGGGCTCGCGGTCGGCGATCTCGATGGAGACGGTCGCCCCGAAATTATCATCGTTAACATGAACTCGATTCCCAGCGCGCTAAAGAACGAGATGGCCGGCGGTCACTTCCTGAATCTCTCACTGACCGGAACTGTCTCGAATCGAAGCGCTATCGGCGCTCGTGTTCTTCTTACTGCTGAAAGCCGCACAGCAGCCGCTGAGGTTATGAGCGGCGGCAGTTTCTACTCGCAAAACTCGTTCACGCTGCACTTCGGGCTAGGCGACGCCAAAGCGGCCGATCGTGTTGAGATTCACTGGCCTCGAGGGATCGTGCAAGTTCTGACGCACGTACCAGCTGATCAAACGTTGAAGGTTATTGAACCATCGTCGTCGACCGTATCGAAGCAGTGAAGTCTCGTCACCTATCCCGCCGGCGTTTTCTCGCCGCGGCAGCCACTCTACCGGCGCTGAGTAAGTTCACCAGTCCCGTCGCTTACGCAGCCGAACCGCCCAAACTGGCACCATATCTGGGGCTCGAGAAGTTGATTTCTCCAGCCAACGATGAGTTCGTCTGCGAGCAGGCCGCTATGCAGATTACCGCGGCTCTTGCCTTAGCAGTGAAGACCGGGTTACTTCCGGTGGATCCAAATATCGCAGGCGCTGGTCCCCTGCCCGCGTCATACCGCACCATCGCCGCTGATCTGGAAGAAGCAGTCTTCAAAACTTCGTCCGGCAAGGTTGCTGACAGCTGGTCGAAATGGGTTGGCTCTCTCGGCCACATTCGCCGTGCTTCCTTCTATCCTCTGGCCGACGACATTGTGCGCTTCGAAATTGCCAGTTCAGTCGAGAACAAGCTTGTTTACAGGGTCGGACATTGGCGCTTCACTTGGTCCGCAGGCAAGCTGGCCTCGTTCACCCCGCTCGAGGAACACGTGGCTTCTGCAGCCGAGCCTCTCTTCCGCGACGTTACCGCCCACGCGTTTCAATCGAATGCATCTTTTCGTGACCAGCTGAGCAAGGGCGTACCGTACTGGCGCGCATCTCTCGACCCTGCGTCAGGCATTGATATCTACGGCAGCAATGGCATCTCGGTCGGCGATATCGACGGCGATGGCCGAGACGAAATCTACGTCTGCCAGCCCGGAGGCCTACCCAATCGCCTTTTCAAGATCGACCAAACCGGTTCCATGACCGACATCACCGATCAGTGGCAAGCCGGAATCCTGGACGATACATCGTGCGCGCTGTTTTTAGATTTACGCAACACCGGCCGCCAAGATTTGGTGGTTTTGCGCAGCAGCGGCCCGGTTTTGCTTGTCAATGAAGGTAATCGTTTCCGGCTGCGGACCGACGCATTCGAGTTTCAGACTGCAATCAAGGGTGGCTTTACTGGAATGGCTGCGGCAGACTTCGACCGGGATGGCAAGCTCGATCTATACCTCTGTTGCTACGTCTATTTTCAGAGCGAGGCTCAGTACACCTACGCAGCTCCCTATCACGACGCGCAGAATGGACCGCCGAATTTCCTGTTTCGCAATCGCCTCGAAAAGGACGGATCCGGATCGTTCCTCGACTGCACCGCAGAAATGGGTATGAACCACAACAACAACCGTTTCAGCTTCGCGCCCGCCTGGTGTGACTACAACGGCGATGGGTGGCCTGATCTTTATGTAGCCAACGACTTCGGCCGCAAAAACCTGTACCGCAATCACCAGGGACACTTTGAAGACGTCGCCGCCGAGGCAGGAGTCGAAGACATCGGCCCTGGCATGAGCGCAGCCTGGCTCGATTACGACCACGACGGTCATCCTGACTTGTTTGTTGCCAACATGTGGACCGCATCCGGTCAGCGCATCATTGCCGATCCGAAATTTGTTCCCACGCAAAACCCCGCTCTCAAAGACGTCTACACCCGGCACACGAAGGGCAACTCGCTATTTCGAAATCGAGGCGACGGCACATTTGCCGAGACAACCTCGAAGGAGCATGCCGCCTTTGGCCGATGGGCCTGGTCCTCTGGCGGATTCGATTTCAATAACGATGGGCAGCCAGAACTGTTTGTGACTTGCGGCATGTTGACTAACCAGGCCTCAGCAAACGCAAGCCGTCCCGACCTGATGAGCTTCTTTTGGCGGCAAGTGGTTAATCACACACCTCTGACGGCGTCTCCTTCTAGTGCTTACGAAAACGGGTGGAATGCTCTCAACCAATTTGTCAGGGAGCAGGACAGTTGGAACGGATTCGAGCCCAACGTTCTTCATGTTCGCCATGGGGATCGCTTTTACGATCACTCGGGTGTTAGCGGTCTTGACTTTGCTGAGGACGGTCGCGCCTTTGCCGTGGTCGATTTCGATAACGACGGCCGATTGGACATCATCTTGAAGAGTCGCCTCGGGCCGCAGGTTCGGCTCCTCCAAAACAACTGCGCTGCCGGCACAAACGCCATCGCATTCAGTTTGCACGGCACCGAGTCAAACCGTGATGCAATCGGTGCGCGTATTCAGGTTGACGGCCAAACCAAGTGGCTCGAAGCAGGTTCCGGCTTCCTCTCACAGCACAGCAAACGCATTTTGTTTGGTCTTGACAATTTAGCGACGGCCCATAATGTTCAAATCACTTGGCCATCTGGGCATGTCGATACTCTGAGTGATCTTGAGGCCGGACACACGTACACGGTCATCGAAGGTGCGTCGCCTTGGAATCCGCAACGTGTTCCCTTTCGCAAGCCAATTGCGCTGCCATCCGGGCCTGTTCCAGCCGATAACGAACAAGCTCTTCACGACACCTGGCTCATTGAACCGGTGCCGCTCCCCACCCCGCAAAACGGTCCAGCGTTGTTGGTACTCAGCGACGGCAAACAATTTCTGCCGCGCTATAACGGGCCTTGGCTCACTCTCGATCTTCCTCAGAAATCGGACCTCCGCAATCAGTACGAGATTTTCCGCCGCTACCTGTTTGATTGGCGGACTTCGCTCGAGCCTCCCCTGGCGTTGCTGCTAGATAAGGGCGGCCGGTTGGCTAAAATTTACGGTCGACTGCCTTCGGACGAACAGTGGCACGCTGACCTCGCGCAACTTGCCACTGGGACCACTCCATCAGCACTGCCCTTTGCCGGTCTCGCGATCAGTTCCCCGCATCGTGACTACTTTAAATGGGGAGCAGCGTTCCTTTGGGCCGGTTATAACGAGCAGGCGCTCCCCTACCTGCAAGAAGTCTTGCGGCGTACTCCGGACAATGTGCGTGTCCTGGTGCTTGTCGCGCAGATTCATCTCTTAGCCAATCGACTAGATCTCGCAGATACAAACCTTCGCAGTGCGGTCCAGCTTAACGCCAACTACGCCGAAGCCTGGTCAGAGCTTGGGTCAGTGTATGAAGCTCGAGGCGACTTCAAACAAGCCTTGATCAATTACGACAAGGCTCTTGCGCTTAAGTCCGGTCTGTATTACACACTGATCAATGCTGGCCAAGCCGCGGACAAATCGGACAACCCCGCGCGGGCCCAACGATACTACGAACAAGCCCTTGCAGTCGAGCCACAGTCCCCGGAAGCCGCCAACGGCTTGGGTCTGGCACTCGCGAAGCAGGACCATTTTGAAGAGGCTCGACGCTACTTTGAACAGGCCATCGCGGCTCGTCGCGATTACGCGGGCGCCATTAATAATCTCGGTGTGCTCTATCTTCGACAGAGCAAAATTGAGGATGCCACGGCTGCCTTTCAGTATGGAATCCGGGTTGCTCCGGATGAGGATATACTCTATCTAAACCTCGGCCGCTTGTATGTACGCGCAGGCCAGATTGAGAAAGCCCGCGCCTTAATGCAGCAACTGCTTGACCTGAAACCACACGATCAAGCCGCTCTTCATGCCCTGAGTGAGCTCAACCGTAGATGATAAAAACGCTCCTTTTTGCCGCGGTGCTCACAGCGAACGCAGCTGACGAACAGGTCGTAATTTCGGCAATCGCCGACTCGAGTCGCTCAACCATGTTTGCCGAAAACGCTCAGGACCGAACTGTTCCCAAGCCCTCAATCGCTCCCGGCCTCGCGCCGGTCTTGAGCTTCCGCTATTTTCAAGACTCCGTCCACCATCGCTTCGGCAACGTGGACCTGATGTTGGATGATGCCGGCCATTAGACGAGAACTGGTTCTGGCCCTTGCGGCAGGCCTGCTTACTGCACATTCAATAAGCGCTCAAAACGCCCGTGAGGAGGGTCTAAACGCATTCGCCCAAGGCCGTTACTCTGTCGCCCTCCAACGATTCTCCGAAGCGGTCAAAGATCCTGCCGATCATGTCTCAACCATATTTTTGGTCCTCACCCAGGCAGCTCGTGGCGACTGTCAGACCGCGTTGCCTGCTCTTGCTTCATCTAAGCCAACGGATCCGAGCATGGCCAAACTGGTAGGGCTTGCATCAGTAAAGTGTTACGACGCCAAGGGCGATTCATTGCACGCCACGGCCACACTGTCCGAACTGAAACGCCGATTCCCCAGTGATGCCGACGTCCTCTATACCGAGGCCAAGCAGCACATGAAGGCCTTCAACGACGCGACCTACGCTATGTTTCAACGCACGCCGTCCTCCTATCGGGTTCATGAGCTCTCCGCCGAGATTTTCGAAACTCAGAACCGGTTCAACGATGCCGTGACCGAATACCGCAAAGCAATTGAACTCAACCCACGCGCGCCCGATCTACACTTCCGACTAGGCCGAGCAATCATGCTGGCTTCTCACGATACCCAGGCATTAGCGTCAGCTCAGGCAGCCTTTGAAACCGAGTTGCAGCTTAATCCTGAGGACGCCGCTACTGAGTTTCAGCTCGGGCAGATCGCTCAAGTACAGAGTCGAACGACCGACGCCCGACGCCATTTTCAGCAGGCCCTAAAGCTTTCTCCGTCTTTTATCGAAGCTCTGATTGCCATCGGCAAGATGGATTCACAAGATAAGAATTACGGGTCCGCCATTGCCCTGCTTCAGAGAGCAACGCAGGCTCAACCGTCGAACGAGCGCGCGCATTACGCTCTTCTGACTGCTTACCGAAATGCTGGACAGCTGGATAAAGCGAAGGCAGAGAAGGCGATCCTCGACAAGCTGCAGCGTCCGCCTGAAGGCGAGTTCTCGGATTTCCTGAAACGTCTGGGCGAAGACCATTCGACTCCCGCCCAACCTACACAATGACGCGTTCGGCCTTGGCCACGCTCCCGCTCGTTCTATTGATCGTTGTCCAAGCGTCCAAGACCGCGTACTCACCTGACTTCCGTAACATCGCCCGGACCGCTGGACTGGGTGAGTCATTCCCTAACGGCGGCATGGAAACCAAGCAGTTCATCATCGAAACCACCGGCAGCGGCATTGCCTTTATCGACTACGACAACGACGGGCTGCCTGACTTGTTTTTATTGTCCGGTCAAGGCGGCACGAATCGCATGTACCACAACGAGGGGCATTCGCGCTTCCGCGACGTCACCGCCCAGCTTGGGCTGACATCATCGGGCTGGGCTCAAGGCGTCTGCGCAGGCGATTACGACAACGACGGCTACATTGATCTATTCGTCACTTACTGGGGTGCAAATCATCTTTATCGCAATCTGCGCGGTACGCGCTTTGAGGACCGCACTATACAAGCACACCTCACTCAGGAGCGCACTCGCTACAACACCGGCTGTGCTTTCGTCGACGTCGAAGGCGACGGACATCTTGATCTCTTTATCGCCAATTACCTTAAGTTCGACCCCGCAACAACGCCTAAGCCGGGCGAAAATCCATACTGCTACTACCGAGGCATTCCGGTCAGCTGCGGTCCCAAAGGCCTTCCGTTTGACACCAATCTTCTCTATCGAAACAACGGCGATGGCACGTTTGCAGACGTTTCTAATTCTTCGGGCATTTCTAAACCGGCCGGCCATTACAGCCTTGGCGTTCTCACCGGTGACTTTAACGAAGACGGGTTACCCGACATCTACGTCGCCTGCGACCAAACGCCGTCGCTTCTGTACATCAACAAAGGTAACGGCAAATTCGAAGAAGAAGGGGTTTTACGCGGTGTCGCCTTCGACCAGGACGGCAAGGCCATGTCCGGAATGGGAGTAGCTGCCGGCGACTATTCGGGCAACGGTCATCTCAGCATCTTTCGCACAAACTTCTCAGACGAATTCGAAACCCTCTACGGCAACCACGGCGACGGAACTTTCGACGATCTTACTTTGACCGCCGGACTAGCCCAGAATACCCGATACGTCGGCTGGGGCACCGGTTTCTTCGACTTCGATAACGATGGCTGGCCTGACCTCTTTCTGGTCAACGGCCATGCCTTCCCGGAAGTTGACCGACTCAAGATCGACATCCACTTTAGAGACCGTGCCATCCTTTATCAAAACCTGAAAGGCGGCAAGTTCCGCGACGTCTCGCTAGAGGCCGGCCCGGCGATCATCGAAAAGCACTCCTCGCGAGGTGTCGCCTTCGCCGACATCAACAATGACGGCAGCCTGGAAATAGCCGTAAACAACCAGGGTGAGCCTCCATCCCTTCTGCAGCAATCACAAGCTCCCACTGGACACTGGGTCACGTTGAAACTGGTCGGCAGCCGATCGAACCGGAGCGCAATCGGCGCGCGTGTCTTCGTCAGTGCAGTCGGTCACCGACAAATGCAAGAGGTCCGTAGCGGCGGAAGCTATCTCTCACAGAGCGACCTGCGCCTTCACTTCGGCCTAGGCTCGGCTTCGGTTATCGACCGAATCGACATTCTCTGGCCTAGTGGTCAAAAACAAGCATTGGTGAACCAGTCCTGCAATCAAGTACTGACCATCACCGAGCCAAACTGAACATCACACGGCCACCCACGTACAATCGAACCGTAATGTCTCGTGCCTTTCTGTTTGTAAGTGCCCTATTGCTTTCCGGTTTACCCTCGGCCGCTCAATCCATTCGTTTCATCGAGAACGCAAAGATCTGGCTCATCTCAACTCCACAGAGCTCTTACGCTCTGGGTCTTTCGAGTGAAGGCGAGTTGCAGAACGTCTACTGGGGCGCGCCTCTCTGGCAGCCGACCGACCTGAGCCCGATTTCCCCTCGCAAAGACATCAGCTCGTTTGACCCTCATCAGATGATCGAGTCAGAGGAGTACCCCGGCTGGGGCGGTCCGCGGTACTACGAACCCGCGCTGAAGCTTACCCGTGCTGATGGAAACCGAGACTTGGTTCTGCGATATCAATCCTATAAGATCGACGGCGATCAATTGGACATCGTGTTGAAAGACATTCGTGACGAGATTCTTGTCGACCTGCACTATCATGTGTACGCAGAAACCGGCATTGTTCGCCGATCCTCAACCATTCACAACCGAACCAATCAGGTTGTCACGCTTGAGAGCGCTCAGTCTGCGGCTTGGAACTTGCCGCCGGGCGATGGCTACCGGCTCTCTTATCTAAGCGGCCGCTGGGCTGCCGAAACACAGTTGAATCGTGAACCCATCCACGAAGGGATCAAAGTGTACGAGGCTCGCGAAGGACACACGAGCCACAATTTTAACCCGTGGTTCGCCATTGACCAGGGCGACACAACGGAGGAACATGGTTCGGTCTGGTTCGGTGCAATTGCTTGGAGCGGCAACTGGCGCATATCCGTTGAACAGACTCCTTACCGGCAGGTACGCGTTGTCGGAGGCCTGAACTCCTTCGATTTCTCTTACCCGTTGAAGCCCGGCGAATCGTTCCAGACGCCTGACTTTTTCGGCGGTTATGCGCGTAATGGCTGGGGTCAGGCCTCCCGCCTGCTCCATCGTTTTGAGATCACCGACGTGCAGCCCGGGGGAGGCGGTGCACCTGTTCGTCCCGTGCTCTACAACTCGTGGGAAGCAACCGGCTTCGATGTCGACGAAAAAGGGCAAACGGCTCTGGCCGAGAAAGCCGCCAAGCTTGGCGTGGAACTTTTCGTTATGGATGATGGCTGGTTCGGAAAGCGTAATTCCGACAACGCAGGTCTAGGCGACTGGACTGTCAACCCTAAGAAATTTCCACAAGGGCTAAATGGGCTGATTCAGCGTGTCAACGGACTCGGTATGAAATTCGGCCTTTGGGTTGAGCCAGAAATGGTCAACCCGGACAGTGATCTGTACCGAGCTCATCCCGATTGGGTCATGAATTTTCCGGGTCGTCCTCGCAGTGAACTTCGCAATCAGTTAGTGCTCAATCTCGCCCGCAATGACGTTCGGGATTACATCTTCACTGTTTTGGACAAGCTCGCGACTGATTACAAAATCAGCTATTTCAAGTGGGACATGAACCGGACGTTTGCCGAACCCGGCTGGCCCGAAGTACCCCCGGCCGAACAGCGCACGCTCTGGGTCAAGTACGTCTACAACTTAAACGACATCTTCGACCGCTTGCGCGCTAAACACCCAAATTTGGAAATTGAATCCTGCTCCGGTGGTGGTGGCCGAGTGGATTTATCAATCCTTCGCCGCGTGGATGAGGTCTGGACCTCCGACAACACCGAAGCGGTCGACCGTCTTCGAATCCAGGAAGGTTTCAGTCAGGTCTACGCACCAAAGTTTATGTCGGCTTGGGTCACCGACGTGCCTAACATGAATGGCCGCAGTACGCCGCTAAAATTCCGGTTCCTTGTGGCCATGCAAGGCGCACTTGGCATTGGCGCTAACCTCAATCACTGGACCGCTGAAGACACCCAGCTTGCCACTCGCATGGTTGCCGTCTATAAGCGCATTCGCAACACCGTTCAATATGGCAGCTTATATCGGCTCCTCTCGCCGACTGCGAACGATGTCGCGGCGAATCAATATGTGTCGCGCGATGCCCAGGAGGCGGTTCTTTTCGCCTTTCGACATTCGCAGCAGTTTTCCACGAGTGCCCCTGCGATCCACTTGCAAGGCCTCGATCAACACGCCATGTATACGCTGGAGTCGGCTGACGCTAAGCTCGTTGAACAGCAAATGGCCGTCAGTGGGGCGTACTTGATGGGGCACGGGCTCGACCTGAGACTGCAGGGCGACTACGACAGTACCCTGGTGCTGCTGCACCGCGCCGCGAACTCGCAGAACCCACCGGCGACTTTAGCGCCCCAGCAATAGTTTGATTGTAGCTGTATTCTTGTCATTTCTGCTAATCATCTCGCATTTTTTCTTAAATACAACGTTAATTTAGTTGGTTAAGCTACTTGCAGGCGTCGACATTTTAGGTCCAAGTCCGTTCGCCCGCTTACCAAAGATTCTTGATAACAACAATTTCTTTCATTGCTTTAGGAGCCGATCTCGCTCCTGCCATTCTCGTCGAAGCTGCCGTTAGCATGGCGTTTTATTATTTCCGATGCGCCGAAAATCCTCAGAATAGGCTTCAGGTGACACGATGTTTGAAACTCTTATATCCTGTTTAGCATGCAGTCTGCTCATCGCTCTCGTCATAATTGCGAAATATCGTTCGGAGCTTGTCAGCAGCAAAACCCGGCTGGATGCTATCGCCTGCGCTACGCATGATTCCTTGTGGGATTGGAACCTCAAGACCAACTATGTTTGGCGAAGTGGCAACCTGAATGCCATCTACGGATCGTCCGACGCGGCTATAGGCGACCGGGTCTCATGGTGGCGCGATCGTATGCATCCTGACGACGTCGACCGTGTCTGGAATAGCCTCACCGCGGCCCTTTCTCTAGGCGAGAATCATTGGATATCTGAATATCGCATTCGCCGGCATGACGGTTCTTACGCCGTCATCTTAGATAGAGCAGTCGTTGTTCGGGACAATCGAGGACGTTCCCTGCGGATGGTGGGCGCTATGGCAGATGTGACTGCCCGGAAGCGCGCCGAAGAACGACTCGTTCATACTGCTTCCCACGATAGCCTGACTGGTCTGCCGAATCGCTTTTTGTTTTTAGACCGACTCAGGCACTCCCTCAACTCCCGACGCTCTGCTTCTTTACAAGACTTTGCAGTCTTGTTTATCGATCTTGATCATTTCAAAAATTTCAACGACGATTTAGGTCACACGGCGGGCG
Organism: Bryobacteraceae bacterium; assembly: GCA_965214005.1. Classification (GTDB taxonomy): domain Bacteria; phylum Acidobacteriota; class Terriglobia; order Bryobacterales; family Bryobacteraceae; genus Bog-105. The sequence continues at coordinate 2,350,739 of CBDCAQ010000014.1, read as the reverse complement.
ATGAAATTTTGCGTATTATCGCAAGCCGAATCGCAAGCATGCTTGAGCCGACTGACACGGCGGCTCGTTTCGGCGGAGACGAGTTTACCGTGTTGCTTGCTCAACCGACCTCCGCCGCAGCAGCAGTTCAAACAGCGGAGCTTATCCAGCGTGAAATTGCTCGTCCGATAGAGATCGGTGGTCATCGGATCTTCGCCACGGCGAGTATAGGCGTCGCATTCGATCGTGAAGCCGACGCCGACCAACTCATACACATGGCGGATACGGCCATGTATCGTGCCAAGGCTCGTAGTAAAGGCCACTGCGAGATGTCAGACGGCGCTCAACGTTCCGATCTCGTTTCCGCTTAAGCTATCTGTGATTACTCAATACCCAGATGAGGACAGCAATTCCTGCCAAAATTCGATAGATCGCAAACGGCACAAATCCGCGCCGTCTCACCCATTGCATGAACCATGCGACAACCGCTAATGCCACAACGAACGAAACTACAAATCCGATTGCCAGAAGTATGTAACCGTGACTGTCGATGTGTAATGGCGTAACAGCGGTAGCTTGACCTTTATGTGAGCCGCTCACGGTCTTTAAGAAATCGTATCCAGTCGCTGCGAACATGGTCGGAATGGATAACAAGAACGAAAACTCCAATGCAGCTGTTCGCGATAAACCCGCTACTTGCCCGGCCGCGATCGTTGCCATCGACCGCGACGTGCCCGGAACCACTGCCGATACGACCTGACACAAACCGATCCAGATTGACTGGCCCACACTCATCTCTTCCAATTCCAGTGAGGCCTGCACTGTAGTGGTTGTGCCCCTCTTCTGGCCGAAGACAACGTCAACCACCCACATCACGATGCCGCCGACAATCAAGGCTCCGGCCATCAGTGCCAGATTTTCCAGATTTTTGCCGATCACTTTCGTCAGCAGATACGCCGGAATCGCAGTACAAAGGAAGGCAATAAACGTCAGCGACAAGGGATGGGTTAACGCGGTTCGGTCACCCCGAGACCCGCGCGGAAAGGTCGACACAGACTGCAGAATCCTCTTTCCGAAATAAATCGGAAGGCAGAGGATAGCTCCCAGTTGGATGACGATGGAAAACATCTTCCAATACCCGTCACCCAAGTCGACCCCTAGTAACGCTTCTGAAATGCGCAGGTGCGCAGTCGAGCTTACGGGCAGAAACTCCGTCAGTCCTTCTATGACACCCAATATTGTAGAAAGTAAGTAGTCGTTCAACTTAGTGATTGTAGCTGGACTGCTCGCCGACAGACCATAGTCCACCGCGATAGTCTTTCCCGTACGGCTTAAGAACGGTGGCCGAATCCGAGTTGGCAGTTTCTAAAATTCGATCCGAACGCCCAGTTGTACCAATCGTTGATCGAGAGCCGACGTCCATGCGAAGCTTGGCTGGGTCAATATCAGGCCCAACGAATTCACTCGAGCCGTCGTGTTCACGCCAGTAATATTGTCATGGTTGAAGATATTTGTAAATTCGCCGATGAACGTGGCTTTCAGCCGCTCCCGAATGGGAAACAGCCTCGTGTAGCGGAGGTTCAGCTCATATGTGGGTGGCCCTAGGTAAGTGTTCCTACCGACAAATTCTGGACGCTGATAAGCAGTCGATGTTCGTGAATCGCCGTTCAAGTCCATGTTGCTGCCGATATTAAATACATCGCCAGCATAAGCCGTGAATATGGACGAGAACCGGTTATTTTTGGCCAGATACTGCCATAACCGGTTACGGCTCGAGATGCTCGGTTCCCAAACGCTGGTCGCGGTAAACGCTTGGCGGCGATCCGTCAATGAATTACCACGGTCTCGCCTCAAATTGGTCGGATCCGACGGCAACGCCAGCGAGCTGTCAATGACGTTCCCTTCGGGAGCGTCGTCGATAGCATGCGACCACGTGTAAGTCCAAAAGAGCTCCAGCCCGCGGCTAAGTCTCTGGTTGTACGATGCATTGAACGCGTTATAAGTGGACTGACCGATTGAGCTATCAACTAACACGTTCCCGAATTGGGGATTCACATACCCACGTTGCTGGAAAATCGGCCTTCCGTCTGCCAGCGTCCGTCCAGTCGGTAGTAGATTGGTGTTCGCGTAAACAGGAATTCGGCTCCCCCGCGTATAGAAATATGACAACGTCAAAGCGGAGTTGCTTGTCAATTGCCTGGTAAGGCCGAAATTACCATTCAGCGACCAAAGATTGGCAAAGTCCGGAGCGACTGAGAATACATCCTGCCGTGGCTGAATCGAAGCAACTATGCTCGGGAACGCTGGCGCAAACTGCCCTGTGGGCCCGACCGAGAAGTTGATCGGCGGCACAGTTCCATTGTTAAGCAACGCTAGCCGGTAGACGTCGGTCTGAGGCGGGTCATAGAAAATCCCTGAGCTCACCCGGATGATCGTGTTCTGATTCCTCCCTAAACTAATCGCGAGTCCGAGCCGCGGCGCAACATTGTTGCTATCTCGATTGACAGTTCGGGAAAGCACATACGGCGCATCTTTGCTCGCACTCGGCACGTTGTACAGGTCATAACGGGCACCGTAGATAAACGTTATGTTAGGCCTGATTTTCCAATCGTCTTGAGCGAAACCGCTGTAGAAGTTGGAAGTGTAGTTTATATGAGGCTGGTCAACAGCCTCGTTGAAGTTGGTATACCCGAAAGGGCTTGTTCCACTCGCCGCCACAAGGTAGGACTGGATACTTCCAAACGTATAAGTGACCGCGTTTGAAGCTAGTTGACTATCTAATATAGACCTGTATGAAAAACCAACTTTTACTGAGTGTGTTCCCACCAGATAAGTAAACCCGTCCGTAACTTCCGGCGTAATTTCCTTGTACAGGAAATTCACGTTAGGTGAGCCGCCGAAACTAGCAACACCACTGATCTGAATTGCCGGTCCGGTGCCTGTAGCCGAAAATGGCAACTGCCGCTGGATCCGGTAGGGCACCTGTATTCGAAGCTCGTTGGTGGCCGATCCGCTCAAGGTAGAAATCAATTGGAACGACTCGGCCAAGCTCCTGTCCAGGAAATTGTATGTTTGCGAAACCGTGGTCAGCCCACCGCCGTTATTGTATGGTGAATCGTTCCTGTGCCCGTTGAACCGCAGCGATGCTCGATTTTTGTCGTTGATTTGATAGTCTAACTTCCCCAAGAAGAACAACACGTTCTGCGAAAACGGAATGGCATTAGCATATGAAGCAGGCAGTCCCAGCAGACTAATATTAGAAGAACTTACTGTAACTACCTGCGGCAAATCACGTTTCACATGTTCCACGCCCGCAAAGTAGAAAAGCCGATCCTTTATGATCCTTCCCCCAACGTTGCCAAAGAACGTATCTACATTCGTCTCCGGAGTTGGTTGTGAATTCGCTAGGAGCTTGGGCCGTGCTGAAAAATCCGTTCGCCGAAATAGATATGCTGCTTCGCCATGTAAGTCGTTTGAACCCGACTTGGTAATTGTGTTGAAGATCGTCCCTACCGTATCGCCGAACTCCGGAGCAAACCCGTTATTGACACTCTGTACTTCTGCAATGAAGGTGTCTGAAAAGGGAGTTAGTCGGATTCCCGCTCGGTCGCTCTCTGTGTTATTGCCGCCGTCGATCTGATAGTTAATGCGGTCCGAGAAGCCGTTCGCATCCACCTTGCGGGGAACACCAAATTCTGTGTTTGGCCGCCCGGCTACATTCGGCTGAATCAGAATAAAGTTATACGGATTCCGAGAAACCAGAGGTAAATTGTTCGTCAAATTAGTGCTGAGCGTGTAACCAACATCTGTGCGACTTGGATCCACAACAGGCGCAGCATCGGTAACCGAAACGGTCGTCCTCGCGTCGCCGACCTCCAGTCCAAAGTTCACTGTCGCCGCAGCTCCCGCCGTCAGTTGCACGCTTTCGCTCTGAGCGGATTTGAAACCAGTTGCGGTCACAGTGATTTGATATGAACCCAGGGGGAGAAGAGGAAACCGGTAGAGCCCCGCGCCGTTCGTCAAACTCTCCTGACGCAGCCCGGTACCACTATTCACAATTCGAACCGGGGCATTAACCACGGCCCCACCACTCGGATCACTGACTGTCCCCGCAATCTCGCCATTAATGGCGGCTACCTGCGCCCATACCGCTGATCCCAACACAGAAAAATACAACGCAACAACGACTACCCTCATGTAGACACCTATTGTCTATCGAGAATATCGCATTCCGGTTGAACCCTCTCGCTTGTTCTGTTTGGACTACGCCGTGTTACTCTCGTTATGCCGTAGGTACATCCGCACTGAAAATTGGTGTTGAAAAGGGAATCTGGTGCAAATCCAGAGCTGCCCCGCAGCGGTAATCAGGAACGAACGCTTCACCAAAGGCACTGATCTCTAGCCGCCGTATCTAACAAGTACGGAGGGTAGATTGGGAAGCCGAAGCCAGTAGGAATCGACGTTTGTCGCCCGCCTGAAAGTCCGAAGACCTGCCTCGGTCGGTGCCGTATGGCGCCGCTTGATTGACGCACTCTCGCGGGAGAGATAAGCGGTAGTCTGTCCGGTTTTATCGACCTTCTCAGTCAGCCGTTTGCCCGTTCGCGGAAGCTCGTCCTTCAGGACCAACTTTGCGCGCAAGGAGCAAATGTGTCCCTTCAGGTTTCTCTCTCAATTGTCTTGCTTGAGCTGGCTACGCTAGCCTGCTCAGCATCCCCACAGCCCGCATCTCCGCTGTGTGGCCATGTTGTCGACGCGTCCGCCAAACGGGTTCCGGGCGCATCTATCAAACTCTTCTCCGAAGACAGTACGACCCAACTCACAACTGAGAGCGACGCAAGCGGTCGATTCTGCTTCTCTGCCCTGCCCCAAGCAAAGTACTTCATTGAAGCTCATACCGCCTTTCTGGTTACCGCCAGTCCCCAACCATTCACGCTCACAGCTCAATCCGAGACTCTGCCCGACCTCTTCCTAGCGGTCGCTCCGGTTAGTTCCCAAATAACCGTCACAGGTACCGGCTTCCCCCAATCTCCCGCGGAGACATCGAAACAGCTCGACGTAGTTGACGCCGCCGAATCCAATCGGATCGGGAACAACTCGCTTGTTCAGGCAGTCCGCGACCTACCGGGCCTTCGTGTTTCGCAGCGAGGTGGACCGGGCAGTTTCTCAAGCATTCAAATCCGCGGTCTCCGCACTTTCGATACCTCGATTCTCATCGACGGGATGCGCTTTCGCGATGTCGCCGCAACACAGGCCGACGCGAGCTCGTTTCTGAGCGATCTTCTCTTTACAAATTTCGATCGCGTCGAAGTTCTTCAAGGCGCTGGCGCTTCCCTATATGGCACAAATGCGATCGGCGGCGTGATCAATATGATCAGCAGCCATGATGGCGGACCGTTTCACAGCGACCTCGATTTGCAGGGCGGCATGCTCGGCCAATTTACGGGATCGGCACGTATCGGCGGAAGCGGCTTTCATCAGAAGCTTGGTTATAGTCTGGGCTTCGGTCATATGGACGTCACTCAGGGCGTTGGCGATGACAATCGGTATCGAAACACGGGTGGCTCCGCTGCTATCGACTATGCTCTAACCCCGAAAGTGCGTATTGGAGCGCGCGCTTTCGGCGCGGATGTCTATGGCCAGTTAAACCAGACGCCAACCACGGTCAGCGGAGCGTATCTCCCCCTATCCGGTCGCGTCTCCGCCATCCCGTTGCCGACGAGTCAGATCTTTTCAGCCTTTGGCGGCCTTCCCTATTCCAACGGGCCTGCAACGTTCATTCCTTCCGCTGGCGATCCAGATTACTACCGAACTGCCCAGTTCACCTCCACCATGGTCTACCTGGAACATCAAGTCGCTCCAACATTCTCTTATCGTGCTGCTTATCAGGCCCTTATTTCAGACCGCAATACAGTGAACGGTCCAGCTGGCCCTGGCTATCAACCAGCAGATCGCACCGCTGACAAATTCAACGGAAGGGTCAACACCGTCAACGCCAACGCTCAATGGACACCCACGCACTCTGATGTTCTGTCGGTCGGCTACGAATGGGAACGGGAAGACTTCGACAGCCCCGCTTTCATCGGTCAAATTCCAAGCCTAATCTCCCGCACAGAGGTCAGCCAGCGAAGCAACTCCGCTTTTTTCCAAAACCAGAACCGCTGGTTTTCAGACCGCCTTCAAATTTCTCTCTCCGGGCGATGGCAGCAATTTTCTCTCGACAATCCCGGCTTCAGCGGGGGCACCAGCCCCATCTATGCATCCGCCCATGCCTTATCGCCCCCTCAGGCCCTAACTGGCGACGCATCTGCAGCTTGGTTCTTTCGCTCGACTAACACAAAGATCCGCTCTCATGTCGGCAACGCCTATCGCGCTCCGTCGCTCTATGAACGCTTTGGCACCTACTTCGACGCAAGCTACTTTTCAGCTTACGGAGACCCCAGGCTCAGGCCCGAGCGCGCCATTTCAGCGGACGCCGGCATCGACCAATATTTCGCTTCGAACAACCTGAAGCTAAGTGCCAGTTACTTCTACACCCGTCTTCAGCAAACAATTGGTTTCGATTTCAGCGGCCTGCTCAATCCCATAACCGACCTCTATGGCCGGTCCGAAGGCTACCTGAACTTGCCAGGCGGTATTGCCCGCGGTGTGGAACTCTCGGTGGAAGCCAAGCCCTTCCGCAACACTCTCGTTCGTGGCTCCTATACGTACACCAACGCTCTCGATCGCATCTCACAATTTGGCGATGGCACGCTCGAATCGCCCCGTCTCTTCCGGCATAAGTTCACCTTCTCAGCAACGCGTCAATTCGGCCAGCATTGGGATGCCGAGTTCGACTTTCTTGGCGCAAGCAGCTACCTTTTCCCCCTCAGCTTGAACAACCCGCCTTACAGCACTCTGACCTATTCCTTCGCCGGACCACATATGGCGAATCTGGCTGCCGGATACACTCGCCACTTCAGTAAGACCGACGAACGACGCACCGTGCGAATCTACACGCGCATCGAGAACTTGGTCGATCAGGATTACTTTGAGGACGGTTTCCGCACGCCCGGAATCGTCGCGCGCGGAGGCGTTCAAGTTGCGTTCTAGCCTATGCCCTTGAACCCACGTCTGCTTTTTACCGCCATCCTTTTTGCTCTCGGAGCGACCGTTGTGGGTGCGGCACCCGCCCAGCGCATTATCTCCACCTCGCCCAGCATCACGCAAACGATCTTCGCGCTCGGGTTAGGCGATAAACTCGTCGGCGATACCGTCTATTGCGACTATCCTCCAGAGGCCAAGAAGAAGACTCGCATCGGCGACTTTCTCCATCCAAACCTGGAGTCCATCATTGCTCTGCATCCCGACTTGGTGGTCGTTGCCCGTACTCCGACTCATATCTCTTCAGAACTCGATCGCCTCGGAATTAAAAACATCGAGGTTTCCGCCGAAACCTTTGACGGCGTCTTCACGACTACCCAAGTCATCGCTCAAGCAGCAGGTGTTCCCGAAGCGGCTGTCCGCCTGAACCGCGAAATGCATCATGGACTTGAACAAGTCCGCACAAAAACGTCTCGAGCACCTCGGACAACTGCCGCCTTTGTGATCGAGCGTTCGCCGAGCCAGCGCCAGACACTCATCGTTGCTGGCGGCCAATCATACTTCACTGAACTGCTCACCATTGCTGGCGGTCAAGATGTATTTGCAGACTCCACAGCGGCCTACTCCAACATCTCGTTTGAAGAGCTGCTTCGTCGCGACCCCGCCGCGATCCTTGAAATGATTGGCCCTGAGCCCGGTAAAAAAGAAAATCTGTTCAGGTTGTGGCAGGCCGATCAAACCCTTCGCGCTGTACGTGATCACCGTGTCTACGCCGTTCCATCTGAATTGTTTGTCGTGCCCGGCCCTCGAATGGTTGACGCCGCCCGAACTCTCGCCCGCGTCCTCCATCCTGAGCTCGCGTCAGAACTTTCACAATGACGCGCGAGTTCACCCTCACCGATATCGCAGTAGAGGCGGGCTCCCGAACCATTCTCCGCATTCCATCTCTACAGTTCTCGCGGCCGGAGTTCGTCGCCATCGCCGGACCGAATGGCGCGGGAAAATCTACTTTGTTGAAAATTCTCTCAGGATTGCGGACAGCTTACACAGGTACTTGCATCTTCCGCGGACGAGAGATCCGGCGTTGGCATCGTCGCGATTTCGCCCGTTCCGTAGCCGTCGTTCTGCAGAACAGTCCTGTTGATTTTCCGTTTACCGCACACGACGTCGTAACCATGGGTCGTGCCCCTCACGCCTCGGGATGGTTCGAGTCGAACGCTGACCGGCAGGCCGTACAGGAGGCTCTCGATCTGACTGGCGCATCCTCCTTCCGCGACCGCGCGTTCAATACCCTCAGCGGGGGTGAACAGCAGCGGGTCATCATCGCGGCGGCACTCGCACAACAACCGGAAGTCTTGCTCCTCGACGAGCCATCTGTCTACCTCGACCTGGAACATCAGCTCGAACTCTATCGCTTGCTCGCCCTGCTTCGCGACCGAGGCTTGTTAGTCATTACCGCTACCCACGATCTAAATCTCGCTGTAGGGTTCGTTGATCGATTTTTGATCATCGATCAAGGAAAACTCGTTGCTGATGGTCAGCCATCAAAGGTAGTCACTGCCGAAATCATCAAGCGTGTCTTCCACATCGAAGCCACTCTGCATCACACCGAAAACGGCCGCCTCTGGATGCAATACCATGCGTAAGTTCGAATCGCGGATGTTTAAATCGCGGATGTTTGTCGCACTACTCGGCTCAGCGACGCTCCTATTTATTGCGATTGCAATCGGCACATTGTTTGGCTCGCACTCCGTCGATCTTCACGCTGCGTTGCTTGGTAGCGGTGTAGACACGCAAGTCCTGTTTTCGCTCCGTCTACCTCGCGCTGTTTTGGCCACGCTCAGCGGCGGCGCACTAGCGGTCTCCGGCGCACTCTTTCAGGCTCTGCTCCGCAATCCTTTAGCCGAGCCCTACACGCTTGGAGTGTCCGGCGGCTCCTCCTTAGGTGCTGTCATTGCGATCAGCCTTGGCTGGGATGTTTGGGGCGGTGTTCCCGCCGTCACCGTTATGTCAGGCGTGGGCGCCGCTTCCGTCCTGCTCATCATCACGAAAGTCGCGCACAGCACTGGCCTGTCTTCCAATAGTCTCCTGCTGGCCGGCATCACGCTGTCCAGCATCTGCGGAGCAGCCATCTTGTTCCTCTCAACCTTCGCGGGCTTTTCTCAATCCTTCACCATCAACCGCTGGCTGATCGGAGCACTCGATGCGCCAGCTTACTCAACGCTCACTGGAATGGCCGTCCCGATACTCGCGGCATCGTTTATCGTTTGGTGGCTTTCCCGTGCATGGAACCTACTCGCGATTGGCGAAGACTGGGCCAGTGCGCGTGGCATTTCCGCCAGCAAGCTTTTGCTGACGGGCTACGTTCTAGGCTCAGCTCTCACCGCCATCATCGTGGCTCATAGTGGTGCCATCGGCTTCGTTGGACTGATCGTTCCACATGCCCTCCGACTTAAGTTCGGAGCAGACCATCGCTTACTCATCCCGTGCTCATTCCTACTTGGCGGCGCATTCCTCACCATTTGCGATCTGCTCTCTCGCGTTGCTTTAGCACCGACCGAAATACCGGTGGGCATCGTGACTGCCGCTCTCGGTGGTCCTATCTTTATTTGGATGCTCTACCGCCAGCATCTAGGCAGTCGGTCACAGTCGTGAGCATCATCCTAATCGGCGGGGGAAGCCGCAGCGGTAAGAGTAGGTTCGCTCTTGAACGTGCCCGCGCCTTCGGCTCCCATCTCGTGCTTCTTGCAACAGCTGAAGCCTTCGACGACGAAATGCGTGAGCGCATCCATCATCATCAACAAGACCGCGACCCCGAGTGGACCACCATCGAAGAGCCTCTCAACGTGCCCGAAGCTATCGCTCAACACGCACCTGCCTTCGACGCCTTGGTCGTCGATTGCCTTACGCTTTGGCTGACGAATCTTCTGCTTGCTGACCATCCTTCTCAACATTCGGCTGCGCGCCTGTTGATCAAAGCGGCTTCGTCAACCAGCACGCCAATCATCCTTGTTACGAATGAGGTCGGTTGCGGATTAGTCCCCGAAACCCCGCTGGGCCGCCGGTTCCGCGACGAGGCTGGCCGTCTAAACCAATCCGTTGCGCAAGCTGCCGCGGAAGTACACTGGACCGTCTTCGGAATCCCGCTACGAATGAAGTGAGCTCATGACAAAAACTCAGATCCTGACACCGTCAATCCCGTTGGTCCAGCCGCTTTCACCAAATTGGGCCCGCCGTGCTCATGATCATCTCGACCAGTTGACAAAGCCTCTTGGCAGTCTCGGCCGCCTTGAAGACTTGGCCGCTCAAATCGTAGCTATTCAGCAAACCGATCAGCCCATGGTGGATCGCAAGGCCGTTTACGTTTTCGCAGCTGATCACGGCGTCACGGCAGAAGGCGTCAGCGCATATCCCAAGTCCGTAACAGAGCAGATGGTCCTCAACTTCCTTCACGGAGGCGCGGCTATCAACGTTCTTGCCCGCAACTTTTCAGCCGAGCTCCACGTTATCGACGTCGGTGTTGATGCCGAGTTCCAGGACATGGCCTTGCTCAATTCAAAGCTGATCAACCGGAAAGTTCGCCGCGGTTCGCGCAACTTTCGACGCGAGCCCGCGCTTTCCTCCGACGAATTCGCAACCGCTTGGGCCGTAGGCGTTGACCTTGCGAACCGGGGCCACACGCAAGGAACGCAACTGATCGCAGTAGGCGAGATGGGTATCGGCAACACCACTTGCGCTAGCGCTATTACGGCGGCACTCACCGGCCAGCCTGCCGCCAGCGTAACCGGATCAGGGACGGGCGTCATCGGCGAGGCTTTCGCGCGTAAGGTCAACGTCATCGACGACTCCTTACGCGTACACTTCCCCGCCTACCGCCAGAGTCCGCCATCTCCGTTCGATATCCTTCGTAGTCTCGGAGGTCTCGAGATCGCAGCCATGACGTCCTTCCTGCTAACAGCTGCTCATCACCGAATCGCTCTTCTGATTGACGGCTTCATCTCCTCCGCAGCTGCGGCCCTCGCTGTACGAATGGAGCCCGAAGTTTCCGGATATATGTTTGCAGGTCATCGCTCCACCGAAGCCGGTCACGCGTATCTTCTGGACATCATCGGAGCGAAGCCCATCCTCGATCTCTCCATGCGCTTGGGTGAAGCTTCCGGCGCCGCTTTGGCTTTTCCAATCCTCGACGCCGCGGTGCGAATCTATTGCGAGATGGCTACCTTCAGCTCAGCCGGTGTTTCGGAGGCCCTAAACTAATCCACTACTGCCCCAAACGCTCTAACGTGCCTCGTCTCCTCCGCGCCATCCATGACTTCCTCGCTGCCTTTCAGTTCTTCACTCGCATTCCCGTTCCTCATCACTCTTATGACGAACGCACTGTCGCCCGAGCCTCCGTCTTCTTGCCCATTGTGGGTCTATTTGTAGGAACACTCAGCGCAGCTTTGAACCACGTCTTGCTTAGTCACTGGCCTAGTCCCATCCGGGCTGCACTTGTGCTTACCTTTCTGGTCCTGATCACGGGAGCATTTCACGAAGACGGTCTCGCCGACTCAGCCGACGGACTCGGCGGGGGTTGGACCCGTGAACGCGCACTCGAGATTATGCGGGATAGCCGAATTGGTAGCTACGGTGCCGTCGCTTTGGTGCTTTCGCTGCTACTTCGCTGGACATTGCTCTCCAGCCTTCCCGACAACCAATTCTGGCCCGTTGTCGTCAGCGCCCATGTCGTATGTCGGTGGACCACTTTACCGCTGGCTTTTTGGATACCGGCTGCTCGACCCACCGCTGACGGCGCCGGAACACGCGTCGCCCAAAACGTAAGTCTGACCACCCTCATAGTCGGCACTGCATTGATGCTCGTCATCGCTGGGCTTTTCTTAGGACCACAACGCCTCGCTCTGACACTCGTAACCGCTTCTCTCGTCGCAGCAGTCAGCGGACTCTATTATTACCGCCGCCTCTCAGGCATTACTGGTGACTGTTTCGGAACCACGAATCAACTCACTGAGATTGCCGTCTACCTCGTCCTGGTCGCTCATTGAGGTTCGCCGGAACAGGCAATCAACCTCAACGAGTGAGACCTTGTCCTCAGAATGATAGTTGACAGGGTGAAATTGCGCAATCGTAAAGCCAGCCGAGCTCATGAACTTCAAGGCCTCATGGAATCGCCAGGTGCCCTCGTACAGATTTACGATCGGCAACTCCATCAAGACGCCACTCACTTGCGCCAAAGTCTTGGGGCCGCCCTCGAGAACCTGCTTTTCGTACCCTTGGGTGTCTATCTTCAGCAGAACCTGACCAGCAGGCCTAGGGGCAACTTCGTCTAGGGTCTTTAACCTGATCCTTTCCGTATGGGTCACCGCAGATCCGCCATCAAACTGCGTCAGTTCACCGGTCGAGGGCAGGATGGAGCTGAAAACCGATGAATCCGCCACGTTGATTGTGGTCTCCCCAGCAGCCGCCCCCAAAGCGAAATTGTTGGCGTCCCAATTGCCGTCAGCCCTCGCACGCCCTGAAAGGCTTTTATACGCGGAGTTGACCGGTTCGAACGAGACGATCTTGCCCCGGTATCCCTTAGCCCGCAGAGTCCCACCGAATTGTCCGACGTTCGCGCCGACATCGAGCACGGTGTCAATCTCCCGGTCATTGATAAAGTCGATCACGTCGCATACCCGCTTCGCCGGGCGGACATCCACACCAAACCGTCGGAACAATCGCCAAAGTAAAAACTTCATCTGGGCTAACATTTCCCCCGGCCTATTCTACGCGAACTGAGCGTCAAGGCACCAGCACATTACCGAGGTCTGAATTGGTTGTTCAGGCGACACGTCCGAAATGCAGATGAGCCGTTCAGCACTTGAAAAAACGAACATCCCTGTCTGTTCATCGAGTTCGTTTCGTAATTTGCTCGTAAGTGGCTCAAAACACTCGCGTCGTCGATTCGGCCTTAGTACGATTTGGCAATCACAACCCGTTGAGCGACCGTTTCGCCAGTTACAATGCACTTGCCCTCGCCGTCATACTCGTCCACTGCCGGAATGCAGCGTACTGTAGCTTTGAACTCCTTCAGACGAGCGTCACACTCCGGATCATCCTTCAAGTGCGCCATCACAAACTTGCCGCCGCCCTTCTCCGCCGTCGCCTCTCGCAGAATCGATTCCACTTCTTCGATCGAGTTCGCCACCACCGTATTGGCTTTCAACCGTTCCTGAGCCGCGTTGAAGAGTCCCTTCTGGATCTCACCTAAGACGGCCGGCAGCTTGGCCGCAATCTGACTCTGCGCCACCACTTCCTTTGTGCCTGTGTCCCGCCGTTTCAGGACGATATTCGCTGACGCTACATCTCGAGGTCCGAGTTCCAAAACGGTTGGAACCCCGCGCCGCTCCCAGTGGAAGAACTTCGCGCCGGGCGTCTGTCCCTGCCGATCGTCGACCTTCGCCCCGACTTCCTTCGCAATCTTGTGAGCAGCTTCCAGAACCGTTCCTCGTTCTTCATCCTTTCGATAAATCGGCACCAGCACCGTTTTCACCGGAGCCAATCGCGGCGGCAGCACCAGCCCTTTATCGTCCGAATGCGTCATAATCAGCCCGCCGATCAGCCGCGTGCTCACGCCCCAGCTAGTCTGCCAAACGTAGTCTAGTTGCCCTTCGCTCGTCTGAAACTTCACATCGAATGCGCGCCCAAAGTTCTGCCCAAGGTCATGGCTGGTTCCCGCCTGCAGCGCCAGCCCGTTTTGCATCATCGCCTCAATGGAATAGCTGCGCAGCGCTCCCGCAAACTTCTCGCTTTGTGTCTTCATGCCCTTGATCACAGGCATAGCCATAATTTCTTCTGCTACGGCTGCATAGATATCCAGGATTCGCAAAACTTCTTCCACGGCTTCAGCGTGGTTTGAATGGGCTGTATGACCCTCTTGCCACAGAAACTCAGTCGTGCGAAGAAACATGCGCGTCCGCATTTCCCAACGGACCACGTTCGCCCACTGGTTCAACAGCATCGGAAGATCGCGCCAGCTTTGTATCCATTTCGCGAAAAAATGGCCGATGATCGTTTCCGAGGTAGGCCGAATTACGTACGGCTCCTCCAGCGTCTTGCCCCCGGCAATCGTGACCACGGCAAGTTCGGGCGAGAAACCCTCCACATGCTCGGCTTCTTTCTGCAGAAAGCTCTGCGGAATCAGCAGCGGGAAGTAGACGTTCTGGTGGTCTGTCGCTTTAAATCGGTCATCAAGCTCGCGCTGCAGCAACTCCCACACGGCGTAACCATTGGCCTTAATGACCATGCAGCCCTTAACGATTTCGGCCGGTTCGGCCATGTCTCCTTGCAGAACTACATCTTGGTACCAGGCAGCAAAGTCGCGGCTGCGCAGAGTTATCGGAGATTCAGCCATATTCAAGTATTCGTGTCTAGAGTACGATGCCGTTCAAGCGACGCGGCTGATCCCTGACAAGAGCCGGCCAGGATTCAGGGGTTCCCGACGATATGAGTAAAACTGATCCCCATCGCAGAATGTGCACAGCCCCGAATCGAAAATCTGATCAGTGGCCACCAGCGCGGCCTCTAACTGCCGCCGATTTGCCAGCGCGAGATCGAGATGTTGCTTGCCAGGTGTGTCTCTTAGTTCAGGGAGAACGTCGCGAAAGTGGCCCACAACCTCAGGACCAACCTCGTAGCAGCACTCCCGTATACAAGGTCCGATCGCCGCGTAAATCTGAATTGGGTTCGTCTCGTAATAGGCCTGCATCCGTTCGATCGTGCGCAGGACAATGGCTGCCGCCGATCCGCGCCACCCTGCATGTACCGCCGCAACCACTCTGGACTGGACATCAACCAGCAGGATGGGTACACAGTCTGCGGTCCGAACGCCTATCGCTCGACCGGTTTGATTCGTCGTTAGCGCGTCGCCCTCACATGCTCGATCCGCCACGCCACTTGCTTCGATCACGCGATCAGAATGAATCTGCCGCAGCGTGACATCTACGCGTGGACTCGCATGCCGCGTCCCGAAGCCATGCGCCAGCCACTTCAATTCATCGAAAGGTAGACAACGGTAAATCCCGTTCGCCAGAGCGAAACCGCTCATGCCAACGTAACTAGTTCATCAGCCGGTTGCGACACCTGAGAAACCATCACTTGCTTCTTGAACTGTTCCAGCATTGCTTGTTCCAGTCGTACATACGTCGGCCGGCGCGTCAGATGTGGAGTCTGGTCAATCTTCTCTTGAAGCTTCAGCAGTGCGTAAAACAGGTTCTCCGGCCGAGGTGGGCAACCCGTTACATAAACGTCAACCGGAACAATCTTGTCGACTCCCTGCAAAACCGAATAGGTATTGAATGGACCGCCGACACTCGAGCAAGCACCCATCGAGATGACCCATTTGGGTTCCGGCATCTGATCATAGATCCGCTTCAGCACCGGTGCCATCTTCAGTGTCACCGTCCCGGCCACGATCATCAGGTCCGCCTGCCGCGGACTCGGGCGAAACACTTCGGCGCCAAACCGCGCGATATCGAATCGCGATGTAGCCGAAGTGATCATCTCGATTGCGCAGCAAGCAAGCCCAAACGTGAGCGGCCACAGCGACGATTTGCGGGCCCAATTGAAAACGTAATCGACTGAAGTAGTTAGGAAATTACGGTCGAACTGGTTCTGGACAAAAGACATCAGGAAATGCAAGACGGCCCGCAGCCGTCCTAAACGACCAGTGTAGCGCCCGAATGCTTATGTTTAGGGTTTTGCGACAAGTCAGCCCGATACCATTCGAGCGTCAATCGCAACCCTTCCTCAAACGTAAACCGCGGGGCATGTCCCAAATAACGAACCGCTGCCGTCGTATCTGCCTGGGAGTCTCGTACATCACCCGCCCGCGCCGGACCGTAACTGACAGGCAGGTTCACGCCTTCGATCTTTTGCAGCAGATTCCAGGTTTGGTTCAGCGTATACCGATTGCCGTTGCCTGCGTTAAACACTCTGCCCGACACCCCTAGTGCTTCCGACGCGTTTAGCAGCAAACTCGCCACGTCTTCCACGTAAGTAAAGTCGCGCGATTGCTCTCCATCACCATAAATGGTTGGGCTTCGACGCTCAATCAAACAGGTCAAGAACTTCGAAAGAACTCCCGAGTACACGCTTGTCGGATCTTGCCTCGGCCCAAATACATTGAAGAAACGCAAGGATACCGTCTCAAGTCCAAAGCACTCAGAGAATACGCTTCCGTAGTATTCGCCCACCAGTTTCTGCAAAGCATACGGAGACTTGGGCCGTGGCGTCATCGTCTCTACCTTGGGCAGGACTTCAGTGTCGCCATAAGCTGATGACGACGCGGCATAAACCACTCGCCCTGCTTTGCCTTCTGCAGCCGCACGAAACACGTTAAATGTTCCGTTGATATTAGTGTCGTGACTCGGCGCTGGCTGCAAAATCGATTTCGGCACAGACGGCAATGCGCCCAAATGGAACACCCGGTATGCTCCTGCGATCACTGGCGCAATACGGTCATAGTCGACTAAATCGTATTCGTAGACAGTGATTCGATCGGCCAGCTCTTCCAGGTTGTCCAGGCTACCTGTCGACAGATTGTCAATGACCGCCACCTTATGTCCAGCATCGAGCAATCTTCGAATTAGGCACGACCCGATAAAGCCCGCGCCGCCGGTGACAATCGTCCTGCTCACGAGACCCTCGCGGCCGCGGGAACACACGACTTCAGATAAGTCAACGCGCGTCTTGCTGTCTCGCTTGGA
Organism: Bryobacteraceae bacterium; assembly: GCA_965214005.1. Lineage (GTDB taxonomy): Bacteria > Acidobacteriota > Terriglobia > Bryobacterales > Bryobacteraceae > Bog-105. Next base: position 2,333,937 of record CBDCAQ010000014.1, on the reverse strand, counting down.
TCAGGACCGGGCTCAAATCCTTCAAACGATACAAATCCGGCATAATCAAGGTCACTTAAAGCAGTCAACAACGCGCCAAAGTCATAACTGCCCGAGCCGGGCTCTGATCCATTCTTCTCGTTTACATGGATGTGGGCGATGTAACTGGAATACTTTCGGAGCAGTTCCGAGTGCGGCTCTGTCTCGTCAACAGCGTTATGCGTATCGAACATGGTGCGTATTGCCGGACTGCCGATTTGCTTCACGATCGCAGCTGCATCGTGCAAACAGTTGATGACGTTGGTTTGACTTGCCGACAGGGGCTCGATCAGAATCTTCACTCCTCGGCTCTCGGCGTGCGCAGCAAGGTTCGCCACTTCGCTCGTGAAGATCCCGACAGCCTCGCGCGGTGTCATTCCATTGACTGTGGACCTCTGCTTTGGAGATCCGAACACCATCACCCCGTTCTCCTCAACCTTCGATCCTGCTAAGTCGGCACAGAGATCAACTAACGCATGCACGTGCTCCCAAGTCCGCTTTCGAACGGCTGTGTCACTAGTGGTTGCATGTAAACCCTCAGGCGAAACAAGCAGCCAGTGCAATCCCACAAAAACTAAGCCTTCGCCATTGATGATGCTGGATAATTCTCGCCGACGCTGCTCTGAAATATCAGCCGGATGTTCGGCGAGAGTGAAGGGCGCAATCTCAATCCCTTCATAACCAATCTCGCGGACCTGTTTGCAAACGGCGCTGAAGTCCGCTTTGCCCCAAAGTTCGTTACATACTGCGAAGCGGTATGGGATTGACATGGATACCAGTGTAGACCGCTCCGGGACTCCCAATTTGGACACCCGTTGCCTACTAATTGTTTACTACGGAGTCATGACAACTTTTATGCATTCATCGCTCTTATCACGGAAGGTCTTGTAAGCTTCTGGAGCATCCTGCAGTTTCACTCGGTGAGTAATGAGAAACGTGGGATCGATGTGTCCCATCTCGATTTTCTCTAGCAGAGGCCGAAGGTAACGGTGAACGTGCGTCTGTCCCATCCGGAATGTGAGACCCTTCGCGAAGGCCGCCCCCAAGTTGATCTTGTCCACAAAACCGCCATAGACGCCCGGAATAGAAACTGAACCGCCCTTCCGGCAAGCCTGGATCGCCTGCCGTAATGCGTTCGGTTTATCCGTTTCCATCATCGTCCGGAACTTCACCTCGTCGTAGAATCCGGCCAGCCCCGTTCCATGAGCTTCGATCCCAACTGCATCGATACAGCCATCCGGACCTCGTCCACCCGTCTTGTACTTGATCTCCTCCACCACGTCGCGGTGTTCTTTGTAATTCAGAATTTCTGCACCGGCCTGTTCGGCCATTCGTAATCGCTCCGGTATACGGTCAATGGCGATGACCTTCTGTGCTCCTAAAAGAAAAGCGCTCTTAATCGCAAACAGGCCAACGGGACCGCATCCCCAAACGGCAATTGTGTCACCCCCGTGGATATTGCAATTGTCGGCCGCCATGTACCCGGTCGGAAAAATATCCGTCAGGAACAAGACCTGCTCGTCGGTAAGGTGACCGGGAATCTTGAGCGGTCCGAAATCAGAGTACGGCACGCGAACGTACTCGGCTTGACCGCCTGCGAATCCGCCGTAGATGTGCGAGTAGCCAAACAGCCCCCCGCCGCCGAACCCATACATCGCTTCCGCAACGGCGGCGTTCGGATTCGAGTTGTCACAAAGCGAAGTGAGCGTCTGTTTGCAAAACCAGCAGCGTCCGCAGGCTATAGAAAACGGAACAACTACACGATCGCCCTTCTTCAAGCCGTTCTCGTGCCCAACTTCGACCACCTCGCCCATGAACTCATGACCAAGTACATCGCCCTTCTTCATCGTCGGGATGAAGCCGCCGTAGAGATGGAGATCAGAACCGCAAATAGCGGTTGTGGTGACCTTAATGATTGCGTCACGAGGATTTTGGATCTTTGGATCAGGTACTGTCTCTAAACGAACGTCACCCGCCCCGTACCAGCAAACAGCTCTCATTGCGTTAGCACCCTAATGACAGATGAGGAGCATGTCCTTCCGTTTCCCGGTAAAGTAACGAGCAGTAACAAAAGCACCTGAATTACATCCACGGGAAGGATACACGCGCAGACCCATGTCGACCCTCTCACAATCAGAAGCTTCCAACTCGTTCGAACTCACAAATTGGAACAGTGCGGTCCCAGTCGCAGCCGGCGCGGGCTTGCTGCTATATGGACTGGTAAAAGGTTCATTCGTTGGATGGTCACTAGCGGCCATCGGTGGCGGCCTTGCCTATTACGGCTACCAGCGCGCTCTCGATCGGGGTGGCTTTACCGTTCGCGACACCGACCGAAAATCAGGATGGGTCAAGCGGGCTTTAACACTTGGCGTACCCACGGAGGAGCTCTATAATTTCTGGTTAAAGCCTGAGAACATTACTCGCATCACGCCCGGCGTTTCAGAAATCGAGGCTCTAGCGGACGGCAAGTGGTTGTGGCATTTCCAGACGTCCGCTGGACATGAGCTCAAGCTGACCAGCGAGATTGTCGGAACCAAAGAGCCAGGCATGATTCACTGGCGAACGGTCGGGGGCTCACCCGTTGATCACCAGGGCGAAATCAAATTCAAACCTGCCCCGGCGGATCGCGGGACCGAAATGGAGCTCACTCTGAGTTGGAGACCGAAGGATCCGTTCACTCAGCTGGCCAGCGATTTCGGGTTTGTCGGCAAAGCCGCAGCTTGGCATGGCAGCGAAATGTTGAGGCGAGCCAAGCAAATTCTGGAAACTGGCGAACTGACCACCGCAACTTACGCCGAGTGAAGGGCAGCCGCCCGCTCGCTCTTCCGCTCGCTCCATTGATTGAACTGCGCGGCCGCTGTACGACCCAGCGTTGTTGCTGCATCGAACAGCCACCCTTTGCCTGGCAGTTCATCTTTTCCGGTCGAGACCTTTTTTGATGAACTCGGCGATGGCAGCAGTTGATCAGCTACAGTCAAAACGGTTCGGACAAGAGACGGCGCGATACCGTGCATGAGGCTAAGCGCCTTCGCCGGAGCTCCGACTACCAACTCATCTTTCCCTTCGCGCATTGCTTCGACGATCTGCTTAGCGGCGCTCTCGGCTGACTTAGCCAGAAACGGCGACGAAGCACCAAGGGAGAACCAGTCAAACTCTTTGGACGATTCTCCCTTAAACTCGGCTTGCAAGTGCGAGCCTGTTCTCATCAAGCCCGGGATGACCGTAAGTACATGGATGCCTTTGCTACGAAGCTCTACAGAAAGCCCTTCCGAGAATCCGGTCAAAGCAAATTTGGCAGCACAATACGGCATCAGTCGCGGCACGCTAACGCGACCGCCGATTGAACTGATATTCACCACTTGACCGCTCTTCCGAGCGCTCATCTGGGGCAGGACCGCCCAGGTAAGATGCAAGTGCCCGAAAAACATCAGACTCATCGCCTTCTCAAAATCTTCGATTTCAAGCGCGTTTACATTTGCTACTTCAATGCTGCCGGCATCATTAATCAGAATGTCGATACGGCCGAAGTGACGTGTCACATCAGCCTCCAGCGCGCGGATGGATTCCGTATCAGTCAGGTCGCAGCGAAATGTCGCAATCTTCGCTTCACTGGCTTCTTCACGGGAAGCCAGCAACTGCTGCTTCGCCGCGTCCAGCTCTTGTTCAGAGCGCGAAGTGATAGCAACTTCGCAACCCTCATCCAACAGTTCCTGTGCGAGCGCAATACCAAGGCCGCGAGAACCGCCGGAGATCAGAACAACCTTCCCTCTCAACTGGACAGGCTTGTGGCGGAGCACGTGTCGAACACTCAAACCTAAAGCAACCAGTCCAAGACCAACCGTCAATGAGGAGTACGATTCCCGATGTGTGGGATTGATATGAGCTTCGGGCATATACCTATTCTGATAGACGCGCCTGGCCGAAGAAGGTCGGATTTAAATCTCGTTCCCTCCTGGAACAAATCTCCTTTATTCTGTTTCCATGAGCACAAATCGCACTATGACTGGCGGCTCGGCCTCACCTGGTGATCTTGCCAAAGGCTCTGAGGGCCGAACACTTTGCCGGTGGTGCAGTCTCGAGGTGCCCAGGGGTCGGTTTACATTTTGTTCAGAATGGTGCGTGCATGAGTGGAAGCTGCGAACTAATCCGGGCTATCTGCGCGAACAAGTTTTGAAGCGCGATAAAGGTATGTGCGCTCTCTGCGGGTTCAATTGCGTGGCCGAATGGTGGCGGCTCAAGCGCTTGCGGCTTGAGCGAAGGATACCGGCTATGGCCGAATGGGGATTGACCGGGAAGCGTAAGAGTCTATGGGACGCAGATCATATCGTTCCCGTTGCGGAAGGTGGGGGCGAATGCGATCTATCTAATCTCCGGACCTTGTGCCTTCGATGCCACCAGCAGCAGACGTTTGCCCTTCGCGAACGACTGAAGATAAGATCTTCGCCCGCCCCGCTAAGCCCGTCCACACAACGCCCAGAATGAGAAAAAATAGCCAAGCCAGTGCTGTCAGGTATCGGGGCGCATCGCCTTCCACCGCAACCGTTGAGACTCCCCAAATCATCCACGCGTAAATTAAAAGCAGAAACAACTGAGGCTTCCCCGACATATTTGGCACAAACAGGAAAAGCGATGCCAGCGGTGGCAGCAATATCAGAAACATGCACCAGTACCCGGAGTGCTCTGCCCATAACATGGTCAGACCTGCCGGAGGTTGGCGCGGCACATCGAAGCCGAAATTCTTGAACATATCTTGCGTGCTAGGTGGGATGGGCTGGTCACGAAACTGATCAACGAGTAAAGCTCGATGCAGATCGGCCCAATTAAAGTAGTCAACCAGATTTTGCTCTATCAGTTCGGCAAACCCAGCTGGATCGCGCCGTATGGCATGGATAGCAGCCGCTCTTGCGACGTCACTTGCTCGGGCAACGGCTACTCCAGAATGATCAGGGGCGACTATGTTCAGCAACGTTTGCGAGAGACCGTTGGGAGCGAAACGCTGCGCGGTTCGAAGATAGTGATTATGCAAATCGACCAGTTGCTTTTCGAACAGGCGTTTGCGAATGTCGGGATCTACAAAGTCCGAAGGCTGAAGGATAGGCGCGAAGTCAGACATGATGAACAAGCCGCTCTCTTCTATGTAGGCGGGCGGACCATTGATCTTTTTCCCGTACCAGCCCCTATACACGTATAGACACGTGCTGGTGAGGACTCCAAGGAGGATCAGGTGTACCAAAACCGTCTTACCGTGTCTGAACTGCGCTATTTGGGACCGTATCCGCACAGTTTTCCAAAAGCTGACCGCTGCGGGCGACAGGAGCGGCAACAAGACGGAGGTGGCCGATAGTTGAGGTAAAAAGGATACTCGAACGCTCACCAGTGCTGTACCGATGAGCGGTATCACTAGCAGCGCGGCCGCATCGTTGTCAGCGAGATATCGAAAGGCCAGTGTCACCAGCGCGGCAAACAAAAAAGTGGAAAGCGCTTCGGTAAGGATAAATCGTTCGTACACCAATTGCAGGGGTTCAATCGCACAAAGAAGTGCGCAGCACAATGCGATGCCCTTCGATGCTCGAGCGTAACGCTCCAGCGCAAACGCAACCATGGCGGCGGACCCTGCAGATAGCATTGCTTGTAAAAAGACGATGAGGTGAAACGAAAAGCTTACCTTCGTCAGCGCTCGTAAGAAGAGGCCGTATGTGAAGCTGCGATCCGAAGGGACCCACCGCGTAAGGGCAGTATAAATATAGGACGCCGAATCGCCCAGCAGCACCTTTGGCTGGCCGTCGATGCCGAGAAGAATAAGTTTAAGGACAAAAACAGCTGCAACTACATGCCAGATGGTGTAAACAGCCCGTTGAGAAACTTTGATGGGCTGTGTGTGGAGGAACGCGCGGGCCAAACTTGATGATAGTCAACGAGCGAGTAGCAGGGCGGAGTTGCATTGATTTTTCTTATGCTTTTATTCCCTTGCATAAAAATCTCTTCTAGGCTACCTTGGGTGAAAATAGGAGCTTTCTAAAGAAGTCATGTCGGCGAATCTGCTATCAGGCGCAAAAATATTGCTGGAATGTCTCGTTCGTGAGAATGTGGACTGTATTTTCGGCTATCCCGGTGGCGTAACGCTGCCCCTGTATGACGCGTTGTACGACCATCCAATTCGTCATGTGCTGGTGCGCCATGAGCAGAACGCGGCCTTTGCTGCGCAAGGCTATGCACGCGCAACTGGCCGGGTGGGCGTTTGCTGCGCTACTTCGGGCCCGGGTGCGACCAATCTGGTCACAGGCCTCGTTGACGCCATGATGGATTCGATTCCCGTTGTTGCTTTGACAGGGCAGGTCACCGCCAAGCTGATGGGCACAGATGCCTTTCAGGAAGCTGATACGTTCGGCATCACTAGGTCCGCGACGAAGCACAACTACTTGGTCAAAGACATCAACGATTTGCCTCAAGTTATTCACGAGGCCTTCTACATCGCGGCTTCAGGTCGCCCTGGTCCGGTACTGGTCGACATCACTAAGGATGTCTTTACAGGGCAAGCTCATTACACTCCCGTGACAGAGATTCATCTGCCCGGCTACAAAGTCTTCAGCGAGGGTCACTCGGGTCAAATCCGCCGCGCCGCCCAGATGATGTGGGAGGCGGAGCGCCCGTTTGTGTACGCAGGTGGCGGCGTCATCGCAGCTAATGCGCATGCCGAATTTCGCGAGTTCGTTGAGACTCTGGATGTGCCTGTGGTGCAGACGCTGATGGGCCTTGGGGCTCTGCCTTCGGACCATCCGAACTTCATCAGTATGCCGGGCATGCACGGCAGCTACGCAGCAAACATGGGCATGTCGAACACGGACCTGATCATTGCTTTAGGCGTGCGATTTGACGATCGTGTCACGGGACGACTCGCCGCTTTCGCACCTCATGCAAAAGTCATTCACGTCGACATTGATCCGGCAGAAGTTGGAAAAATCCGAACGGTTGAGTTGCCAATCGTTGGTGACGTACGCCGAGTACTACCGAAGTTGACCGCAGAACTGCGTGAACTTGCGCCGCAGATGCGTAGCAAGAACTCACAAACCCGGCAAACCTGGTGGAAACAGATACGCGAGTGGAAAGCCGAGCATCCTTTCCAGACCGAAGCGTCCGCCACGGAAATCAAACCACAACATTTGATGACCGAGATAGATAAAATTTCGGGCGGTAAGGCCATCGTAACCAGCGACGTCGGCCAGCATCAGATGTGGTCGGCACAGCTGATCCGATTCAACGAGCCACGGCTTTGGATTAACTCGGGTGGGCTGGGCTCGATGGGATTTGGCTTGCCATCGGCCATCGGCGCACAGTTTGCGCGACCCGATAAATTAGTCTTCGCAATCGTAGGTGACGGCGGATTCCAAATGTCGATTCCAGAACTAGCCACGATCGCCAACCATTGGTTACCAGTGAAGATCATAGTCATGAACAACGGCTATCTGGGAATGGTCCGGCAATGGCAGGAGTTGTTCTACAACAACCGGCTAAGCCAAGTTGAATTAACATCTTTCCCTGACGTCGAGAAGTTGGCGGGTGCCTACGGTTTTAAGGGCCGCACGGTCGAGAATGTTGACGAAATGCCGCAAGCGCTGGCGGACGCTGTCGCTGAACCGGGGCCGTTCCTCTTGAACGTTAAAGTCTCACCAACTGAGAATGTATTCCCTATGGTGCCCTCAGGTGGCGCTATCAACGAGATGGTTTTACGACCACCGCAGCCCGTCACCGTGTAGGTGGGACTTCAAAGGAGACCATCGAGATATGCAGCAAGTCATTTCTCTATTGCTTGAAAATAAGCCCGGCGCTCTGATGCGCGTTACCGGGTTACTGGGTCAGCGCGGTTACAACATCGAAAGCCTTACGGTGGCACGAACCTTGGATCCGACACTGTCCCGCATGACGATCACGGTGGACGTTGAAGCCCAGATCCGGACGCAAGTAATTAAGCAGATGAATAAGCTAATCAATGTGCTGCAAGCCACGGATGTGACAGCTGGCCCCGCAGTGAACCGCGAACTGGTACTGCTTCGGGTACGCACGCCGCAGCAGTCAAGGACCGCGATCTTGAAAGAGGCCGAAATATTTCAGGCCCGAGTTGTCGATTCAACCACCGAAGGCTTTGCACTCGAAGCAACCGGCGATCCTGAAAAGCTGGACGAGTTCATTGATGTTATGCGGAGCTACGGCGAGATAGAAGTAACTCGATCGGGCATTGTTTCAATGTCGCTGGACAACAAGAAATTACGTTTATCCGCGCCGGTTCTGCGCGGCGGCCTAGTCGAACCAGCGGCCGAAGAGATCTACGAATTGCAAGAAGCTGAGCTGTAGCGGGTTTACCCGAACAGTTGGGCAAATTAGAAACGGACATATAACCATTCATGCCGAAGCGCTTTTACGAGAAAGACGGGAGCCTTGCTCCTCTACAGGGAAAGACGATTGCCATTATTGGGTACGGCAGCCAGGGTCATGCACATGCTTTGAACCTAAGGGATTCGGGGCTGAATGTAGTCGTCGGTCTTTATGCAGGCAGCAAAAGCACCGCTAAGGCAGAAGCTGCAGGTCTTAAAGTCCTAAGCGTCGGCGACGCTACCAAAGCTGCCGATTTCATCATGGTTCTCTTGCCTGATCACATCCAAGGCGACACTTATAGAAACGAGATCGAACCAAATCTGAGCGCAGGCAAGACCCTGATGTTCGCTCACGGCTTCAACGTTCATTTTGGCGAGATCAAGCCCTCAGCGGAGATCGACGTCACGATGGTTGCGCCGAAAGCGCCGGGCCATCGCGTACGGGAGTTGTTCGTGGAAGGTGTGGGTGTGCCGGCATTGGTCGCCATCGCGCAGGACGCATCCGGGAAAGCTCTTGAGAATTCATTGGCCTATGCTATGGCCCTTGGCTGTTTGAAGGCTGGCGTTATCGAGACAACTTTCAAAGAAGAAACAGAGAGCGACCTGTTTGGCGAACAGGCCGTATTGTGCGGCGGCGTCAGTGAGTTGATTCGAGCTGGGTTTGAGACCTTGACCAACGCCGGGTATGCGCCCGAAATTGCTTACTTCGAATGTCTGCATGAGCTGAAGCTGATTGTCGACTTGGTCTATGAGGGCGGTCTGGGCTACATGCGCTACTCGGTCTCGGACACCGCTGAATACGGCGATTACACGCGGGGACCACGCATCGTAACCGAACAGACTCGCGCCGAGATGAAGAAGATTCTAAGCGAAATACAATCGGGCGAGTTCGCGAAAACGTGGTTAGCCGAAAATCGCACTGGCCGGAAAAGTTTTCTTGCCCAGCGTGAAGCTGCCAAGGATCAGCCAATCGAGAAGGTGGGCGCCGAACTACGTGCAATGATGCCCTTTCTGAAGCGCCGCAAAGAAGCCGGCGTACCCGAAGAAGCTGCAGCCCGCACCTAAACACTCGTATTTACCAGTAAAAAGTACCGTGGTCGGATTCATGCGATTACCGCTTACACGGTACTTTCACCGCTTCTAATCCGTTGTTTGACGGTCGTAATCGGCTTTAACTAGGAGAAGGAGATTCTCCAGGAAAGCCGATGCGAGCAAAGCTATTCATTACCGGACTCTTTACACTCTCAGTAATCGCAAGCCCGTCCTGGAGCGCCGAGGAGCTACAGGCTCCTCCAAGGGCGGAGTGCAACAAGGTAACTCGCGGCCAGTTCTGGCCTATAGACGTGAATCATAATCAGGCGCTGTTGCAGAAAGCGGCTGCGGCTGGATCGCTTTGGCAGTGTGAAGCATCCCGTTGGTCTTACAAGTGGAAGAGTCTCACGATAGCGATTCCAAAGCAGCATGCGAAGCCCCAGCTTGCCAGCAGCGTCGACTTGAAGGACGATAGAGGCCAGTAAAAGCCTAATGGCCCCGCTGCACGCTACGCTAGTAAGTAGTTGGTGCAGTTGCAGTCTCCTCACTCAAAACCCGAAATCATGAGCCCGGCCGGTTATTGGCCACAGCTGAAAGCGGCTGTGGAAGCCGGTGCAGATTCCGTCTACTTTGGACTGAAACACTTTACAGCGCGAGCCAAGGTTGGTTTCGATCTGGACGAAGTGCCCGAAGTAATGGCCATGTTGCGCAAACGCGGCGTGCGAGGCTACGTCACGTTCAACACACTGGTGTTCGAGCATGAGCTCGATGAAGCCGCCAAGACTATCGCGTCGCTAGCCCATGCCGGAGTGGATGCCTTGATCATTCAGGATCTCGGCATTGTGCACATCGCGAAAGAAGTGGCGCCCAACCTGGAACTGCATGCCAGCACGCAGATGAGCGTCACCAGCGCCGAGGGTGTGCGATTGGCACAGAGCATGGGTGCTGATCGTGTGACACTCGCGCGCGAACTGTCGTTAGAAGAGGTCGGCGCAATTGCGGCCAAAGTCGATTGCGAACTCGAGATCTTCGTTCATGGCGCGCTGTGCGTAGCGTACTCGGGGCAATGCTTTTCGTCGGAAGCATGGGGCGGTCGCAGCGCCAATCGTGGCCAGTGTGCACAGGCTTGCCGGTTGCCTTACGAGCTGATTGTGGATGACAGGAAGGTCGACCTAGCCGACTCGCGGTACCTACTGTCACCCGGCGATCTGATGGGCTTGGATCACGTCCCGGCAATGGTGAAGATTGGCGTGAGCGCGCTTAAGATCGAGGGCCGCTATAAAGAAGCGGACTACGTTGCACTGACCACGCGAGCGTATCGGAAAGCGGTTGACGAAGCTTATGCCGGGCTGGCTTCAAGCGCCACGGAAGCCGAGAAACTTCAGCTGGAGCAGGTCTATTCTCGCGGTCTTGCGCCGCACTTCCTAGTGGGTACAAATCATCAGGCGGTTGTCGAAGGCCGTTCCCCTCGCCATCGCGGAGTGGAGATGGGCCGAGTGGTTCGCGTTGATTCAGACCAAGTCGTCATCAAGCCGGGCTCTCATCATGAGATCAAGCCTTTGAAGGCTGGAGATGGCGTGATGTTTGATGCTGCCGACTGGCGGAGTCCGCAGGAACCCGAAGAAGGCGGCCGCGTATACCAAGTCACATTGTTCTTGGACGGGACCTTGGGACTGCGATTTCGAAATGAGGCCATTCGGACTTCTCGCATACGAGCGGGCGATAGACTGTGGCGTACCGACGATCCTGACCTGGCAAGCATAGTTCGACCTTACCTGGAGGCCTCTGCGCCGATTGCAAGGCAGAAGGTAGAAGTCAGCGTCGATGCTGCTGTGGGGACGCCTCTTTCCACAACTTGGTGCCTTGCAAAAAAGCCCAGTGTGCAAGTTAAAGTATGTTCCGAGAGTGTTTTAGCTTCGGCGCAGAACCGGGCTCTTACAGCCGACTACTTGCGTGACCAATTAGGTCGGCTGGGTGGAACAGCGTACGAGCTTGGCACGATAGAAGCGCGTATCGAAGGGGCTCCTTTCGCAGCACCCTCTGTTCTGAATCAGATTCGGCGAGAAGCTGTTCGGCTATTAGAAACTGCCCAGACGCAAGCTGGCGACGTTGCTCGCAGCGACTGGCGTAAAGCCCCACCACTTAAGTGGGCGAATCGGGCTAGTCACCCCGCTGAGATCCACGTTCTGGTGAGAACGCCCGCGCAACTGGATGCGGCAGCTGAGCTTCCCGTCTCGACCATCACTCTCGACTACCTGGATCTATACGGGCTCAGGCCGTCGGTGGAGCGATTGCAGCGTGCAGGCCGATCGGTCCGCGTCGCAAGTCCGCGCATCCTAAAACCGGGAGAATCACGCATTGCGCAATTCCTGCTGAGCCTCAATTGCCCCATTGTGGTGCGATCCGGCGGGTTGCTAGAGACGTTGCGCGCTCAACGGTGTGCCGACCTGATCGGGGATTTTGGCTTGAACGCTGCAAACTCGGTGACATCGAACGTGCTGCTTGAGCTTGGACTTACGAAAATCACGCCAACCCACGATCTGAACGCGGCACAAATTGCAACCCTCGCCGAGGAGATTGGTCCAGAGAAGCTTGAGGTGGTTGCCTTTCAGCACCTGCCAGTGTTCCATACCGAACACTGCGTTTTTTGCCGGTTCTTATCAACCGGCACCAGCTACCGAGATTGCGGCCGGCCCTGTGAATCGCACGTTGTGAGTCTTCAAGACCAAAGCGGCCGTCATCATCCAGTGATCGCCGATGTTGGGTGCCGGAACACAGTCTTCGGCGCAGAAGCGCAGGAGGCCAGCACGCAACTGAAACAATGGCGCGAGGCCGGGATCATTCACTTTCGACTAGAGTTTGTGCATGAGACTCCGGAACAAGTGAGACGGGTCACCATGCTGTTCCATGACGCTTTGTCAGGACGGATCTCCTTTGATCGGCTGAAGCGTGAATTGCGCGAAGCAACGCCCGAGGGCACTACGGAAGGTAGCCTGTTTGTCCCTAACGATCATCTTCGACTGACTGTTCTGCAATAGCGCTCCCCGACAAGCCTATCTGAAATACTGAGCAGATCTACATTCATGTACACACGTCGAAGGTACCTGCAATCAGCAGTTGGACTGGCGGCTATCGCTGCGCAGACGACCCCCGCAAGAGCCCAACAGTTCACGTCAAAACGACCCCCCAAGGCCAAACGCAATTTTGTCAGCGCGTCAGTCGAGAAGAAGATTTCCGAGGTGAAGGCTGCCGTCGCAGATCCGGAACTGGCGTGGCTCTTCGAGAACTGTTTCCCTAATACGTTAGATACGACAGTCCACTCGTCGGACTTGAGCGGGAAGCCGGATACGTTTGTGATAACAGGCGACATCGATGCGATGTGGTTGCGTGACTCATCTGCCCAGGTCTGGCCATACTTGCCCTTGGCGAAGGACGATGCCCCGCTTCGGCGCATGTTGGAAGGAGTCATTCGAAGACAGACAGCCTGCATTCTGATTGATCCGTATGCGAACGCGTTTGTGCCTACGGTCGAATCACCTCCTTTGTCCTGGAGTGTTCACGACAACACCGATCTGAAGGCCGGCGTCGGCGAGCGCAAGTGGGAGATCGATTCGCTCTGTTATCCGATTCGGCTCGCGCATGGCTATTGGACGACGACTGGTGATACAAGTCCGTTCGACGAACGTTGGCATAACGCTATGCGCATTGTTGTAGCAACCTTCCGCGAACAGCAGCGCAAGAAAGGCAGAGGACCGTATCACTTCCAACGCGCGGCCGAGTCTGCGACCGACACGCTACCGCTAAGCGGATATGGCAATCCCGCTAGACCGGTGGGCTTGGTACACTCGATGTTCCGCCCATCTGACGACGCCTGCATCTATCCGCTGTTTGTACCCGCCAATCTGTTCGCCATTACTAGCCTGCACCATTTGGCTGACATGGCCGGACCGGTTATGCATGATGTCCGATTTGGTAGCGAGTGTGTCGCTCTTGCCAACGAAATAGGGACTGCGCTGGATCAGTTTGGCACCATACACCATCCAGAACACGGCGAGATTTGGGCCTATGAGGTGGACGGTTACGGCAACCAGCTTTTCATAGATGACGCCAATGCTCCGGGCCTGCTGAGCCTTCCCTATCTGGGATGCTGTTCCAAATCGGATGCACGCTACCTTCGAACTCGCAAAGCCGTTCTGAGCGCAACAAATCCTTACTACTTCGTCGGTAAAGCCGGGCGTGGGATCGGCGGCCCACACGAAGGCTTAAGTCAGATCTGGCCGATGTCCATCATTTTCCAAGCCTTGACCTCCACCGATCCGACCGAGATCAAAGAGTGCTTGCGAATCCTGAAATCGACGCATGCGGGCACAGGATTTATGCACGAAACATTCGACAAAGACGATCCGGCCAAGTTTACCAGGCCTTGGTTTGCCTGGGCTAATACACTTTTTGGCGAGTTGATCATCACCTTGCATCAGACCAGTCCCGAGTTATTGAAGACCTAGATAGCTGGACCCGGCTTGACACTTACTTGGAACGAGTAACTGCCAGCGGGTAATTCGTAGCTACCGTCGCTGGCCTTTTTCGCCTTGTTACTTGTTAGTAGTGATGATCCGTCTAAGGTGTACGATCCTGCCTCCGCATCTGATAAGCGTAGCTGCGCTTTGGTATTGGCAGGTATCACAACGTTCCACGCGGCTGTTGACCCGGTGATCGTCCAAGCTGAACTTATTTGACCATAGGGAGATTCATAGGAAAAATCGACACTTCCTAGACGAGAGTCAAACGAGGGATGAAGGTAGATAGTATGAAAGCCCGGGTCAGAGGCCACCGTATCGACGCCGGCGGCGTAGCGGTAGATCCACTCGGCAACTGCCCCGTAAGCATAGTGGTTGTAGGAATTCATGCTGGGATCGTTACGCATCTGATCGCCATTCCAACGCTCCCACATCGTGGTTGCGCCATGATCCACTAAGTAGCCCCAGGACGGGTAAGTCTTATTCAACAGCAACCTATAAGCCACGTCGCTGTGCCCGGTGTCAGCGAGCACCGCCAATAAGTAAGGCGTTCCCAAAAAGCCTGTCCCCAGGAGCCCGTGATTCTCTTCGATCTTTTTGACTAAGTTGTTAGCAGCGGCAGCGCGCAATTCGCTTGGCAGAAGATTCATGTACAGGGCCAGCACATAACCTGTCTGGGTCTCCACAACTTTGTTAGTCTGGCCGGCTTCAGCCCTTGCGATGGTGGGCGGAGGAATGCTCGGGAACTTATCTATTGATCCAACGAAACCGTCTGAGCGCACATACGCTTTGTCGAAAGCAGCCTTGATGTTGTTGAACAAGTCACCGTACTTCTGAACTTCTGCCGTCCTGCCTGTTGCTGCGGCCATATCGCGCATGAGCGAAGCGTCATAGGCCCAATAGGCGGTCGCGATCAGGTCTTCGGGTGTGGTCTGTGTCGGCGTCAGCCAATCGCCAAACGGAATGCCGAATTGGACCCGCCATAAGTAATTGGGATTGTTCTGTTGAATGGCCGAGAGATAGGTCTCCATCGCCTTCCAGTTCTGTTCGATGATTCGGTGATCGCCGGTCTGGATCCAACCGGTCCAGGGAATGATGACGCCAGCGTCGCTCCAGCCAGCACCAAAGCCCGGAGACGGCGCGTTCGTGCCAGGAGCGAAGATGCCGTACATTGGTGTACCGACCTGAGTCCCACGAAGATCGGCTGAAAACTTCTGTGTGAAAGCCCCGAGGTCCATATTGTACGACGCCGTGCGCCAGAATACCTGCGCGTCCGCAGTCCAGCCGAGGCGCTCGTCACGTTGCGGGCAGTCGGTGGGTACGCCAACGAAGTTAGAGCGCTGACCCCAAAGAATATTGCTCCAAAGCCGGTTCAGCATGTTGCTGCCGGTCTGGAGCTTCGCGGTAAAAGGGGCGTCTGTATGAAACACGACGGCTTTCACCGCCGCCATGTCGGGCTTGCCCGGCAGACCGGAAATCTCGATATATCGAAACCCATGGAATGTGAATTGAGGCTGGTACTCTTCGGTACCTTTTCCGGCAAGGATGAAGTGATCTGTGGCTTTGGCAGTCCTAAGATTTTCGACGTACATAGTGCCGTCAGGATTGAGGATCTCCGCAAAACGGAGCTTTACGTCGGTTCCTGTTGGTCCCTTCAACCGCAGGCGCGGAACACCTGCTAAGTTTTGGCCGAAGTCGTAGACGTAGACACCGGGACTGGGATTAGTGACACCCTTAGCTGTGAGGACACTCTCTTCGCGGATAGGTTGGAAGTACTGCGAGACGATCTCGGGCTCCTTGGGAGCGATAACTTCAGCTTGCTTCCAGTTAGTGTCCGAGAAAGAGACAGTATCCCAGCCAGACTCTACCAGCCGCGCATCATACGTTTCGCCGTCGTAAATTTCCGAGCTTAGTATAGGCGAGACGTCGGCCTTCCAAGACTCATCTGTTGAGACCCAATCAACTGTGCCATCCGAGTGCACGACTTGTAACTGAGCTTTGAGCGCCGGCGAAGTGTTGCCGTAGTTATAACCCTGCCGAAACCACATCAAGGGTGTGCTGTACCAACCCGGAGCCAGATAGGCGGTGATAGCGTTACCACCGGCCTTCACCTGCGGAGTCACATCGTAGACCTGATAAGGAACGTGCTGTCGAAAATCCATCCAGCCGGGCGCAAGGATCTGGTCGCCCACCGCCCGACCGTTAAGGTGGAATTTATAGGCACCGAGGGCCGTTGCATAGAGTCGGGCTGAAACCACCGACTTCGCTATCTGGAATCTATGCCGCAGCAGCATGACGGGCTCCGTCGGCCAGGGATTGCCAATCGCGTTACCGCCAAAACCCTCTCGTGGAACGTAGGGCTCGGGCGCTGACCAGGCGGAATCGTCAAAATTTGGAGCAAACCAGTTGCCGCTGGGATTGATGGTTGCCTTCCATCCTTCTGAACTGCTAGTGAACAGCTGGACGGAGCCATCGCCTGACTCGATATAGAGGCAAGCGCTCATTGGCGTGTGTAAGTCGGTTACTGCGGCCTGGGCGCCTTGTAAGTTGTAGCGAGTAACGCCGACTCCAATTACGTTACTGCCCTGTCGGAGTTCGGCAGTTATATCCTTGCGTGTATAGGTCTGCCACGGCATTTGCCGCCAAGGCGGCAAGGGTTGACTTTCGAGCACTTGCTTACCGTTAGCCCAAGCCGCGGCTGTATCTTGACCTGTCATATAGAGAACAACCCGCTTCAGAGGCTTTGATACATCAAAGTGGAAGCGGAAGGTATGGAGGACGTCGCCAGTCACGCTCGAGTTTGCCGGCGCAGCATTCGAGATCCAAGTCGCACCCGAATCGCGAAGTCGGTGATGCTCATCCTGTTCAAAGCCGATCCACTTCCCTCGCCAGTTCGCCGGGCTGAGCAATCCTGTCTCCCACCAAGAAGCGTCGCTAGCGGGATAGGCGTGCTGATCTTTGTCCCATACGTTGACACGCCAGTAGTAGCGCGTCTGAGCCTCAAGGGTACGACCGGCGTAGCTTACATTGACCGACTGACCAGATGTCACTCGCCCGCTGTCCCATATATCAGCTGTGCCCTTCGCAAGCAGCGCCGCTTTGCTTGCAACCTGAATCTGATAAGCCGTCTGCATCGCCCCGGAGCGTGCGTCGTGTAATTGCCAAGAAAGGAGCGGTTGCGCGGAATCGATACCGAGGGGTTCAACGAGTGAGTCGACGCGGAGTCCTGAAGGCTTGGGGATTGAAGCTTGCGCGAAGGCGAAGGCGATCAGTAATGTGGAGGCGAGCTTTACGAACATTTCTATTTCCTTACTGAGTTGGTGACGGGTCGATTTCCTGCTTGGTGACTTCGCGAGTTTGTGACAGACTCGCACTCGTGTCACCTTTTGTTCGGGCGTTAGTACGGAGCCGTGAAAACTCTGCCATGGCTCTCTGCTGCTCGACGCCATTTCCAACAGCCTTGTAGGCTTGTCCAAGGCGATAGAAGGCAACCTCGTCTTCAGGGTTGGCAGCAGTCGCCTTCTGAAGAACCGGAATGGCCCGTTCGGGCTTGTTGAGTGCGATCTCGGCTGCACCAAGTCCCACTTGAGCTTCCTCGAAATCTGGATAGTACTCTAAAGCCTTCGCAAAGTATTCTCGGGCTTGCTCAAATTGGCCCGACTTACGATGTAACTCGCCTATCTCGTAAGCTGCATTGGCGTTTGTTGGATCTAAGTGCAGTTCCTGCTGAAACTCGGCCACGGCTTCCGTTTGTAAGTCGGATTGTTGCGAACGTCCTCGCAACAGGAGAGCGCGCCCTATTCGGTAATGGATGCCTCTCCTTGAAGGTGCGGTAGCCAGTACTTGCTTGTATTCAGCGATAGCTAAGTCGTAGTTACCCTGGCTTTCCTGTGCTTCTCCAGCGGCTTGGTGCGTCCAGACAGAAGTCGGGGCCACCTCAGACAGCTTGTGAAGGGTCAAGTAAGCAAAATTGGCATAAATTCGGCTTGAATGATACAGGATCTCAGGATCATTCGGGAACTGACGATCGAGCGCGAGCGCAGTTTCCGTTGCATCAGTATCACGACGGAGATCGGTGTAAGCTCTCAGTAATTGCAGGCCCGTTAAGCGCTTTAGCGGAAGGTCGGCTGTTCGCTTCCATGCTTTCTCTAAGTTGGGTAGAGCTTCCTGATAATGTCCGAGCTCAGACAAAGACATTGCCAGGAGTACGTCTGTGTTAGGCAGACTCGGTTTCAACTTCAAGGCTTGCCGAAGCACCGGAACAGCTTCTTCGAACTTCCCTTCCTGGAAGTAAACAAGGCCGAGACGACCGTAAACCTCGGCCGTGCTGGGAGATAACTGTTTCAGCTTGAGAAACGCCTGCTCGGCGTCGCTGTAACGGTGTTCTGAGAGTGCGCGTTCTCCCTGCTCATAGAAGGTCTGCAGGCCGACAGAGTCTGCCTGCGCAAATAGAACATATACGGCTAAGCAGGATATCCAGAGTATCCTGCACGCGACACAAATGCAGACGCTGGCCGATTTGTCCGCTACCAGGTCAACTTACCTCCAAGTTGATTGATCCGTCCGGGAAGATTAGTTCCTGTTATCTTTCCGTAGTTCGCATCAGTCACGTTGTGGTCCGGCGTAGCCCACTGAGCATGATTGAGAGTGTTGAACGATTCCAGTCGGAGTTGTAAGTTAACATGCTCGCCGATGGGGAAATTCTTGAACAACGACATGTCGAAGTTCTCGATCCCGGGACCTCGCAATATGTTTCGTCCTGCCGTTCCATAAACACCGGGCGCCGGTTGGCTAAAGGCGGAGGTGTTGAACCACTCGAAGATACTCTGATGGAATCCCTTGTTTGGATCCCCGACTAGATTAGCTCGATTGCTGAAATTATCGAGCAGTCCGCCGGTATCAGCAGCAAAGACTGGATAAGGAAAGCCTCGCTGAAAAGTAGCGATTCCGTTCACCTGCCAGTTACCAAGTATTGAGTCAACAACCTTTGGGGTACTCGAAAGGAAGCGTTTACCGCGACCAAACGGGAGCTCATAAACAAAACTTCCGACGACGCGATGATCGACATCGAAATCTGAGAGCGCCCGGTCTAGCCTGGTGTTGTGATTATCTAAAAACCCTTGCCAGCCAGTGTCAGCATTGCCAATACCCGCAGCTGCCGATTTGAGATCGATGCTCTTGGCCCAAGTGTAGACACCCGTCAGAGCCAATGATCTGCTCCGGTGTTGGAGCGTCACATTCATCGAATTGTAGTTAGAGTTACCAGACCAATCGCTATCAATGTAAGTGACGAAGTTCTGGAATGGTCGACGTGCCACCACCGGTGCGGGATTCAGAGGATCAATCGGTGCGTAGGCCTGATTGATGTTGCGGCGCTCGAGTAAGTGGGTGCCTTTGTTGCCGATGTAATTGATTTCGAGCGTCGTATTTGAATTCAACTGACGTTGGGTTGATAGAGTCCACTGCTGCACATAAGGATTTCGCGGATGCTCGGAGATGATGACCGCAATAAAGGTGTTGTCGGCAGGCACAGCGGGACCCTGGACGATGGGCGGGAAAAGAGTGTCGGTTGTTTGCAACGGTGCAGTCTGGCCGGTAGTTTGGACATACTGACCGCGACTCACATAAGGGTAAATATCAGCCGAGCCATCCGTCTCACGAAGTTCAGATGAATCCCAGAATATACCGTAGCCGCCACGGATCACTGTCTTGTCTCCGCCGAATGGACGCCATGCGAATCCAATGCGAGGAGCGAAGGGCGTAACCATTGGATCTGCGGGGTTCCGTCGGCCACAATACCGGTAGTAACTGCCGTCGCCAGTGAGGCCCTTGGAAACAAGCGTTTTGTCAGCAATACACAGGCCACCCTTCGGGTTCGACTCGTCGAGCCAACCCATGTGATCGTGCGTTTCGGTTGGGACGGTACGAAAGTCCCAGCGAAGGCCGAGATTCAGGGTAAGCCGCGAGTTTACTTTCCAGTCGTCCTGTACATACGGAGCGAAGTACTTCAGATTAAATTGGCGAGGGTTGCCGACAGCCCCCGAGGCCGCGAACCCACCAGGCTGAAAAACAGCAGCTTGAGAGTAGTAGCCCAGCAACATGTCAGCAACGGGGTTGCCCGTAAAATCGCCGCTGAAAGTGAAATTGCCTAGGAAGTTATCAGCAAGATCTCGGTTCAGCTTCCAACTGCGGTACTCAGCGCCAAACCCTAAAGTGTGATTGCCACGAACCCAAGTCAGCGAATCCGCAAAGTCCCACATGGGTTGATTGCTGGCGGTATACGCGTTGACAGCGCCGCCCACGCCAGAGTAGCCGCCGCTGGAGAAACTCACGCTCGGGTAGACACGCTGGCCAGGATTCAAGCCGTTAAAGACACCCGTAAGTCCAAGGGCGGTGATGTCGGAGGTCGATGCCGCATAGCCGCCTTGATTCGCAGTTGCCTCCAGATAACCAAAACGGAACTGGTTGACCACGTTCGGACCCAGCGTGAGCGTGTGCGAAACCGCCCAGTTAGTCGTGTCTTCGACGAAGTTCACGTTGCCTATAGGAATATTCAGGCTGCCGCTGCTGCCAGACGTGTAACTGGACACCGTTCCACGCGCGAAAATATTTCCGAACTTACCCAGGTTCTGGTCTATCCGATAAGTTTGTTGGTCGACGTTATTTGGGAGGGAAGCAGTTACTCTGTAGTTCCCTTGCGGCGTGTCAGTATTCGGGGCTGGGAAAAACTTTTGAACCGCTAGCGTACCCAGTCGGGAGTAGCGGCTTTGCGGGACAACGTTATTCGGAAAGTCTTGGCCCGTTGTCGGATCTTTTATCGGCGTCGTAAATTGGCCAGCCAATTCGGTCGCCGGCGGAAGCACGCTAAAGTAATCTATTCCGGAGCGTATCCGAGTCCCCTCGTAGTTGGCCATGAAGAACGTTCTATTCCGGCCATTGTAAAGCTTGGGAATGATAATAGGGCCTGTTGCTACAAACCCGAATTGGTTCTGCCGCAGAGGGGCAATGCCCGCCTGAAAGAAGCTGCGCGCGTCAAAGAAGTTATTCCTGTCGAACTCGAAAAGTGCACCGTGAAATGTATTCGTGCCGCCCCGGCTGATGATATTAATCTGGTTGGCGCTGAAGCCATACTCGGCTGAGTAAGTTGCGGTCTGCTCTTTGAACTCTTCAATCGCGTCCACGGACAGAACTACGGCCGGAGTATTCAGAGATGTATCAGTGTTGACCATTCCGTCGAGCAGATAGTTATTCGAGGTTGGCCGAGATCCGTTAATGCTGATGGCGTTCCCTTCACCTTGCCGCATTGAGCCCTGTTCGCCGCTTGTTTGGACGGCACCGGCACCTAAGAATAAAAGTTGCAAGAAGTTACGCCCGTTAAGTGGAAGCTGAGTTACCTGACGTTCGTTTACAACCTGGCCAATGCTGGACGTTTCCGTTTCGACCGCGACGGAGGGAGCGTGAACCGTAACAGTTTCGGTTGTTGAGCCTACGGCCATCGTGATATCGACACGCTGCACTTGGTCGACGTTCAGGCGGATGTCCGATTGCTGTGCCGTCGAAAAACCCTGCAGCTCGGCGGAAACCGAATAGGAGCCGACCGGAAGAAGCGTGAAGGAGTAATCGCCCGAGCTCGAACTAGTGGCCTGGCGGATGAAACCTGTATCCAGACTCTTGGCTGTGACTTTAACTTGCGGGAGCACAGCTCCTGAGGGATCTGTTACCGTGCCGGTAATCTGGCCAGTAGCTGTTTGGGCATGGAGCGTCCCCGAAATAGCTAAGAGTGTTGAGACAGCTGCTGTGAGAAAGATGGATGGTCGTAACATGGAACCCCTGACGAGGGCCGGACGAGCGGCCGCTATCAACCTGGACATTAGGTTGACAACAGTTTATGCAAAATTTACAGCGGAAGCAAACTTTAACATCTTCGTTTCACATTGCAAATTGCTGATTAGTACTTGGCTCTGCATCTAGTCGCGAAGTTCACAGTGCCGAAGTTACAGACTCAAATCGCCGCTACGCAACGAACTGGTCGAGCCGCTATTCGTCTTTCTGAACCACCCACGTCGTCATAGATCGCTCATTCTGAACGACGGTGGTCTTCAGCGGGTCGACCAACCGTCCGCCCAACTGGTCGGTGGCTCGAGTCAACAGTGCCTCGTCTACTAGATAGCGTTCCGTGCCGTCGGGCAGCAAAAACCGGCGACCTGCAATACGCAGTAACCGGCGCTCCAAGCCAATCGAAGATGCCAGGCGGCAGAACAGTAACCCGCCGGGCTTCAGCACACGCCAAGTGCCTCGCAGCATCCGCTGGAAATGATCATCATTTTGTGCAAAGTGTAAAACTGCACTACTGATGACGAATTCAGCATGCGCGTCGGGGAACGACATGGACTCAATGGCTTCAGAGCGAAAGTTTTCTAGCGGCAGCTTCGGCGCAAGCGTTGCAGCCAAACGACGTAGATCCTCTATGCAACCGGAATCCCGATCCACGCCAAACACCTCGTATCCCTGACGTAGGAGATAAATTAGATTTCGACCGAAACCGCAGCCTGTATCGAAGATCCGCATGCCAGGTGCAACACGGCCGCGCAGAAGCTGATCGAACAGATAGATATCGATTTCGCCGAATTGCTCCCGAATGTCGGCCGTGGTCATGACCTCATGGTACGAAGGCAGGACAGGCCTTGTACTGTTCCTGCACACTGTTCAGAGGCACTCATCAAACCGTAGAGACAGCCTGGTTGTCGAACCCGCAGTCTCCAACGGGAATGGAAACGAGCTACTGAGCAGGTGGATCGTAGATCGTCGGTGGCCTTTTAATAGCGCCTCGGAGCGGCCACAGCATCCATCGGGAGACTTAAGTTCTTCCGTTCAGAGAAGCTACTGATCCCTCTAGCTACTTTGGCGTCGTCCCGCCACCATTCTTAAACCATTCGGGGTGTTCTTTGCTGAGGTCCATCATAATTTGGCGTCCCAGTTCTGATCCGCGTTCCTGTCCCTTTTCTGTCATTTCTTTCATTACGTTCGGCATCGCCGAGCTCACTTTGCGCCCGATGGGCGACATCTGATAAGCGATAACTTGCTTGATCTCGGAATCGGTAAAGTTCTTGGCGTAGATCGGTACGGCCATATTGATTACCGCTTCGACGGTAAAGTCTTTCTGAAATCGTTTGTTGAATTCGTCTATCGCCTGTGGCGGAATACTCTTGTTCGAGCGCAAAAGCTGAGTCATCATGTTTGACATTTGAGACATCTGCTGCGCAAACAATTGTTTTAAACCGGCTACTTCCATCAACTTACGAATGTCGGCATCGAGTACCGGGTCGACCTTGACAGGAGCGTTGGTTGAGGTCTGAGACCACAGGGCAATGGGCAGCAGAAAGGCAGCGCAACGAACAAATTTATTAAGATGCATCTGGCCGCAGTGTAGCAACGAGTTTGTCAGTCGATCAGGCCCTGACGTGCGAGTGCTTTTCCTGCTTGCGCGAGCAACGTCTGACGTACTTTTCCTTTTAAGAGGAGCCAGATTGCAGCAAACCCAGGCTCTGTGATCCAGCCCGGTCCATGACCATGCAGGAGTCTGCTTAAGATCAGCTTTAAGCGCGCCAAAGCAAGATCGATAGTGGCTTCCAGGTCGTCTCTCGCAATGGCAGTGCGTGCGGGCCTCGGAACCTCAACGTCAAGATCGTCCACCAGCGGGATAATGGGCATTCCTTTCTGTTGATTGTCCATCTTCGTTGACCAACGCTTAATTACTTCCTGCCCGGTCGCGTACTGCCTGAACACGACGTTGTCCATTGGCAACAAGAAATGCTGCTGTAAGAAGCGCTGGCAGTTGCGCCGACCAAGTTGGTAATCATGATCCCGGAAGCCCTCAGCCAGAAAGCCGCCGAACGCGCCAAGCGATGCGCTAGCTAGGGCGTCGAGCACCGAATCGGAAAGGCTCGGCGAGATGGCAAACCGGCTGAAAACATTCGGATTGCGAGTGAGGATAATGTTCTCCCCCTGGATGCGGCTCTGATTCACCAAGGTGTTCATGAGCTGGCCGAATTGTGAGAGCAGATCTCGCGAGGGCAGCGTATCAAATTTGAAATCGGGCGCACTAAGGAAAGGCGCAATGCTGACAACTGCTCGGTCGGCCTCGGTACCGGAGCGAGGATTGTGTCCAGGAGCATGCGGCGGAGCCTGCTGGCACAATTCCCGATGGGCGCATTCGAAGGGGCTGTTGTTGGTTACCCCGCCGTCAACATTCAAGCTCTGGTAGAGATCTTTGTCACCCGCGTTCCAGCTAGGCTGCAGCTTTTGATACGAGCTACAACCGCACTCCGGCAAGCCCGGCTGAGGATTGTCGTTGGCGACTCGCCACAGACGGTTATTATAAATGCCAGCAGGCGATTTTAAAACTCGCGGCGCCAATGCAAAAGGAAATGCTGAAGTCGCTTTTGCGCACGCAGCCAGACTGTCCCAATTGTCACTGAGTTCAGGTCTCAACAACACTGCACTACTTGAAGCAGAATTCCCTTCCCACCGGAGTTCGAAATCTCTCTGGTCGGCATGGTACAACGTCTGGGTCTCGGCTGAACCGGAGCCTTCTTCAATGGCGTACGGAATACCGCCGAGGTTGGTCAGCGTCAACACGACTTTCAAGCCGTCGTTGACCCATATTCGTCTGCCCGCCTGACGAGGCTTGGTGACGCGAACGGCCGTCTCGGCGACGCGATCGATGATCGTGGAGTCAAGTAGAGAGACAATTGGATCGGTCTCCGACTGCAGATCACGAGTGTCGAGTAGCCCTTGCATGTCGATGTCCGTGACCCAGGTCTTATATAAGCGGTTCACAAGGCCCGAAGGCATCGAGATGCGGACCGGAGAAAAGTCTTCGCACAGTGCTGCTGCCGCTAAGGCAGCTGTAATTCCCCCGGCTGAGGCACCCGACATAACAGCAAGCCTCAGTTCGTGTGCCGGGATCGTCCACCGGCTGAAGTCGTCTCCGAACTGCTCGGTCTGGTGTTCACGCTCCGCGTACAGGCCGTCCAGGGCGTCGATAAAAAAATCCATCACGCCCGCTGTGTAAGCACCAGCCGAAACAGCACCCGACATGTTCAGACCAAAATAGAAGGCAGCCCGCGAGTCCGCCATTAGTCCTCCAAACTGGGAATACTATATATCACCGACCGGCCGACCTCGCGGTGCCATCCTCGTCTAAGAACGCTTTACCTCATGCGGCGGAGCCTGTTGCTTCCGGTCGCCTTGCTTGCGGAATTGGTAGTCGAACCTGAAAAGTTGTTTCTCCAGGCTGCGAGGTGAAGTGAATGCTGCCCCGATGCTTTTGAATAATTCGGTAAACGACATCTAATCCGAGTCCCGTGCCGGAACCCACGCCCTTGGTGGTGAAGAAGGGCTCAAAGATGCGATCCTGAACCTCCACCGGAATGCCTGGCCCGTCGTCTGAGATTTGAACCAACGCTAAATCTAGCTCTTTGGCCGTCCGCACAGTCAGAGTGCCCTGTCCCCCCATGGCATCGACCGCGTTATCGATTAAGTTCGTCCAGACCTGGTTCAGCTCGCTGCCCCATGCACAAATCTTCGGCAGTGAATGGTCGTAAATTCGATTTACCTTGATGCCGGCCCTCAACTCGTGACCGAGCATTGTGAGTGTATTCTCCAGCCCTCGATGGATGTCCACCTCTTGCTCCATTCCCTGATCCATGAAGGTGTACTCTTTGATCGATTGAATCAGGCTCGAGATACGCGCGCTGCTGGATTCAATCCCTTGGAGCAAACGTTCGATCGCGAGCGTAGCAGTGCCGCGTTCTAAGACAACGGGCAGCATCTCAGAAGAGAAAAGCTCATCGGCTTTGTTCAAAAGCTCAGGCGTAAGACCACCATCGGCAAGCACCGGCGCCATCTTCCAGGCATCTGCGACTCCATGATCTTCAAGCCAGGATGTAAGTTCGTCTTCGAGATCGCTTCGCTCCAATGAGTCGAGCACCGGCGCGTTCGCTAGCCTATCTTTGGCCGAGGCCTCGAATTCGGCTATTCTGCTGCTCTGCTCGTCGCTTAGCTCTAAGCCGGCCAACTTATGGTTTGACACGTTCAGACTACGAAGGCATTCGCGCAGGCTAGCTGTCGCCCGCCCAATGGCGGCCGAGGGATTATTCAGCTCGTGAGCCAGCCCAGCAGACAACTTGCCCAAGGCCATCAGCTTCTCGTGCTGCTGATCGATGCTGGCACTTTCGCGAATGCGGTCTGCCATGATCCCAATCAGCCGGGGCCCAAGGACGGGAATTCGTTCCAGCATTTCAGAAAAAACGCTTTTGTGAACTGCGGCTACGCGCAAGCGAGTAGTCGCGCGAACGGTACCCATGTATCTTTCCAGCCGTGAGTGGGGCAGCATGCCCGTGATGCGCCCCTCTTTCGCTATGAAGATCGCCTCATCAGAACTGGACCGAAAGCGCATCTCACCTTTTAAGATGATGGTCATGTCCTCAGCCGGATCGCCCTCGCGGATGAGTACATCACCCGGTTCAAAGATGCGATCAGCCGCGTGGTCGGCTAGCCACTGTATTTCTTCGTCGCGCAAATCAGCAAGCGCCGGGACGGTCCGAAGTGCATCCTTCAACGGCAGATCAATTTCCGTGTTGTCTAGCACCGAAGAAGTCATATCTCTATCATCTTCGAACAGAACGGATGGCAAGTTTGCCCGGGCCATCAGACATTGCTCGCCCATGTAGTCTAGTGAGGGCGGAATTGCAGTTCTACGGAGGGCACGGCAATGAGAGCAGGCTTGTTTACCAGAGAATATCCACCGAACGTGTACGGGGGCGCTGGTGTTCACGTCGAGTATCTAAGTAAGGGTTTGGCCAAGAAGATCGGCGTTGACGTCTATTGCTGGGGCGATCAGCAAGAGCAATCCGGCAACTTGCGCGTTCATGGATCGCAGCCCTGGAGCGAGATCACCAACGGCACGCAAGAGAAGTTCAAAGGCGCGCTGGAGGCATTCAGTCTTAATCTCACGCAAGTCAAGGCACTCAGCGGAATAGATGTGGCTCACACGCATACATGGTACGTGTCCATGGCTGGCTTTATGGCCAAGAAGTTGTACAAGATTCCCTTCGTCCTCACCACCCATAGTCTGGAACCCCTGCGCGCGTGGAAGGCCGAACAACTGGGTAGCGGTTATTCCATGAGTTCGTGGATGGAACGCACGGCCATACTTGATGCCGACGCGGTGATCGCAGTCTCAAACGGAACGAAGGAGGACATTCTACGCTCGTATCCCGACGTCGATCCAGCTCGTGTCCACGTCATCTACAACGGGATTGATTTGGACGAGTACCAGCAGACACGCAATACGACCGCGCTGACAGAGTATGGAGTCGATATATCCCTGCCTTACGTTCTGTTTGTCGGTCGAATCACGCGACAGAAGGGTGTGACTCACTTGGTGGATGCAATTCGATACATGCCACCGAATACACAGGTTGTGCTTTGTGCGGGAGCGCCCGATACGCCGGAGATTGCAGCCGAGATGCGGGCCAAGGTCGACGGAGCGCGCCAACATAACAACCGAATTGTGTGGATTGAGAAGATGGTCACCAAGCCAGAGGTGATCCAGCTCTATAGCAATGCGCGTGTTTTCTGCTGCCCTTCTGTTTACGAGCCGTTCGGCATCATAAACCTGGAAGCGATGGCCTGCCGCGCACCGGTTGTTGCGACGGCCACGGGCGGCATCAAAGAAGTTGTGGTTGAAGGAGAAACTGGTTACTTAGTTTCCTTCGACCCGGACCCCACGACCAGCTTTCCGAAGCATCCCGACCAGTTCGCAAAGGATCTTGGCAAACGCGTCTCTGAACTGCTTGCTGATCCAGAGAAGTGCCGCCAGTTCGGTGATGCAGGCCGAAGGCGAGTGGAAGAAACGTTCAGCTGGTCAGCCATTGCCGATCAGACGATTGAGCTGTATCAGTCGTTGATTGAGAAGAACAAGGCCGGTGGATAGCTGTAACCGACTGCCGCCTGGAAGTTAATCAGTTCGAGATCTCGGCTGAAGGTTGCCATCAGGCCGGATCACTGCCGTGAGAGCAAGGGCGCAGATTTCGGCGTGAGGCTCTGAATAAATTCCCAAAGGACTTCCAGACCCATAGGCCACACAATGATCATTGTGATGAGCCAACCCGATCTTGAGGTGACGGGTCCTTCTGCGTTGCTGTAGACGACTAGACAAAGTGCCGCGTTGGCGAGATAAGCCGTGCTCAGACCGACAAGGCAGGCGCGAGTAAGAGGTATCTGGCGCCGCCGCAAAATTAGGCCTACTCCGCTCGCGATGACGATGCCAAAGCCCAAGCAAAGAATCGCTAGCCGTTGCCATTCGCTGGTTCCAGCCAAATGCAACAGGAATGGCGTTTCCACCGAGATCGTCGCGCATATCGATAGGCCCACGATGATCCAAATCACGCGTCTGCCTACTGAGGCGAACATTTGCTTTGAAGCGAGCAAATGTAAGCGGACCCATATCATTGGAATAGCCAAAAGGAACGGCGCGCCGACAAGTGCGTGCCACCAGTTGCCCTGATTCTCTGGAACTTGAAGCGTTACGGCGTCCAAAGGTGACGTGTTAGACGCAAATGGAAGAAACACAACAACTCCACCTAGCAGCGAGACCAACACCCCAACACGGTCGATTAATGGCGCACTTCGGCCCTCTTGCAGTCCTGTCATCGGTCGATATCCTGGATTTCGCATCGCGTCATGAAGCACCCTCTTTTCCCTAACGGATGCGAGGGACACGTTGTTCCCTAGTTGTCGCTAGTCTTGATCGAAAGTTGTCCTCAAGAAAGACACGAAAGCGAAAGACAGTCAGAAAACAATAGATCGTAAGAATGTTCTGCATGACCTTAGGGCGCTTATTGTCGTCGGTTTGATTGAGTTCTTGATGTCGTCGTCTTATTTGGACCCCGACGAAAGCACATCTTTCGTGACCAACAAGTCTAGAGTTCTGAAATAAAACGCAGGCCCGTGAGGCTCGGCAGGAAAGTATAAGCCGAACCGCGGGTCGTCACGAGGCGAGGAAAGTTCGTGATGACCACCGGCGTTGCACCCTCCCGAGGAACAACAAACTTGTTTTCTCCATCAGGAGAGTTTCCGAGTATCGGGTCCGTCGTCCCATAGATCCCCGGGGCAAACGTGCTTCCGTTGATCCATTCCGACATCAGAAACTCGAACTGATCTTTGATGCTCACGCCGATGAAGAGCCCTAGAAGTCCGCGTTTGATTCCGTCGTTTGGATTTGATGGATCGTAGGGTGGTCCATACGGAATCCCGCGTCGAACAATGCGATGGCGTGAACCGCTGTTGCCGGCGATCGTTGATCCCCGGGGATTCGCACGACGCATATGCGAACCAATGGGGCAGCGAAAGCCCCGGTGATCGTTGTAGGCTTCTGGATTGGCGACTGTCGGGGCGTAGTCGTATTGATTAATGTCCTGAGCGCCTAAAGGCTGGGCTGGCGATTCGGAGTCAGGAGAAAGACTCAGCGGTGTTCCGTTTCGCCAACGGCCTACTATTTTCGCGGCAAGAAGTTCCCCCGCGATTTCATATAACTGCTCGGACTGAGCAAGCAGAGCCTCAAATGCTTGACAGTTTTGCTCCAGTATTCGCAGCACCAGAAAGCTTCCGTTACGTCCAAGGTCGTCCGGAGCAGGAACTGCATATGTGAGCTGGTCGAATTGGCTGGGATAACCGAGCAAGAACTCGCCGGTAGGCGCAACTGGCTGTTTGTCCGGCACAGGATTTTCAAGCCCGCAGTCGACCGTTGGCTGCGAAAGCCCATCGCGATAACCGAAGTGCGCCTTGCTACCGGGGAGAACATCGCCGGGCAGCATTGCAATCTCTGACCAACCACCTTCCAGAAATGCCTTCCTCAGTTGGGCCGCTTGCTCGTCGCGTATCTCTGCGGTTTGCGCGAACAGTAAGAAGACAGCGTGCAGGCCGGGTTTGCCTAACCCGTAGTCCCAACTTTCGGCTGAACAGGATCCGACATCGCCTACTTCCGCGCAGCGACTGAACGCGCCTGACGCGAAGTCCTGGGGAAAAGAGGCCAGCGACGTCGGTGAGACGCCCAATGCCGCAAGGCCATCAAATGTCAGAGCAACGTTTACACAGAAGGATGGCTTCTCGTTCCAGAGCGCAGCCGACGTGATGGGAAGAGTCGCAAGCATTCGCTTTGCGGCTAAAGGTTCAACTACTCTCAACAGAAAGAACGCGGCGGAGTCCATTCCGTAGCTCCGGAGAACTAGACCTTGAACGTCGCCCAGAGACACCATGAACTACGCCGGTGTTAAAGCATCCAGGATCGTAATCACTGAAGCTTGAGGATAGGCACTGTAAAAGGGCTCGATGCCCCTCAGATCGTGTTCTTTGACATAAGCCAGGAAAGCATCCCGGTTCTTCTGAACAGGCAGAGCAGGCGCGTCATTCATATGTGCCAGCAGAGCATTAAAAACATCTCCAATCTCATCGATGAAGTCATTGATGTACTTTTCAAAAGATCCGTCATAGGTGGTGATGACCGCCAATTGAGTATTGTTCGAGAGGAACACGAACCGGGCGAAATGCACGGTCTTCAATTTCGTCAGTGCAATCCAGATAGGGTTCTGCTCCGGAGGCGCACTTTGGATCTTCGTCAGCAAGCCACTCAATTGAGCGAAGTCCTCAGGTGATTTGATACTCATAACCAGCGTGAGCGGACTTTGAATCATGTTCAAACTAACTCCTCGTTGTTGGATCGTCACCAACGGCGAACGAGTGTATCAGATTACGGCCTATTTAACGTGTGTTGCGAACCAGTTATGAGTCCAGTAAAGATGATCTCTCGCGGCTGGCACGGGTCACGCCTACTAAAAATAATGTTTCGCGCCCCATGTGATGGATTCCATGTCACTTAGTCAATCCGCATCCCTTTCTGCAGCACCACATTGCGCCCTCGAGTCGCTAGCGTCAAACCGGATTTCTATATCATCCGGAGGTTCCCATCATGACCCGCACCGAACGCCGCGCCCTAGAACGCAAAGGCATCAAAGAGGCTAACCGAATCGCAAAACGAGCCGGAATCGATTGTGTACTGAAGAGCACAATCCACGCTTCGGAGTCAGAACTGGAAGACGACAGCTTGTCGGAGTCTGCCGAGAGCTCGCCCGAGCTGGTCAGCTTTCCGCCCAAGTCCGCCACTCCTGCCCAGCACACCGCCAATCAGCAGAATGCCCAGCATTCGACGGGCCCCCGCACCATAGAAGGCAAAGCCAAGTCGTCCTGCAACAGTTCCACTCACGGTCTCTGCGGCACTCGCTTCCGGTTATTGCATTTCGAATCGCAGGAAGAGTACGATGAGCTCGAAGCCGGTCTGATGGCCGAGCATGGAGCCACCACGCTCACGGAAACTCTGCTGGTTCGCAAAATGGCCCAGTCCTGGTGGCTCCGCGAGCGTGCCCCAGTTCTTCATAGATACACTTTTGCCCGATGAAACCGGGAAGGCCTTCCTCGACGACGTGCCGCTTTACTGCCGCTACCAAGCCCAACACGACCGAGCCTTCCACAAAGCTCTGAACGACCTACTCAAAATCCGAGCCGAACGCCGTCGCGAAGAGGCCACCCGTGACAAAGCCGAAAAGGCTGAACTTATATTTGCCCAGAAAGCCGAGTACAGTAGCCTGCGCGCTCAAGTCCTGCGCATGAAAATCAAAAATCAAGAGCTGTTCAAGCAGCCCGCAACCACACCCACTCCCGAAATTGGGTTCGTTTCGCAACCCGCTTCCGTAAGTCCCGTACAACCGAGCATCGCAACCGGAATCCACCTTCAGGAGGTCGCCGCCTAAAGCGGATTTGCCTTCTATCCAGCCCTCAGCCAATTCGTGAGCCCGCCTGCCATCCTGCAGATGGCCTTACACAACGATCGTGAATGCCGATTCCGTTCGACTCACGGGTCGATAGGCGGTATCGCGTTCCATGGGCTGCCGACCTGCCTCGGTGATTAAGCGCAGCAAATCCTTTCGCCGGAGATGCTGTTCCGTTGTTGCGCCCGCGTCATGATAGATTTTTTCTTCCACAACGGTGCCGTCGATGTCGTTTGATCCGAAACGCTGAGCAATTTGCGCCACGCCGGGCGTCATCATAATCCAGTAAGCCTTGATATGCGGGATGTTGTCCAGCATCAATCTCGCAATAGCAATCTGCTTCAAATCATTGAAGCCGCTCGTCGGCGATAAGTGCGACAGAGCGGTATTTGCTGGATGGAAAGCGAGCGGGATATAGGTCACAAAGCCGCCAGTTTCATCCTGCACCTCGCGCAACCGGACCAAGTGATCAGCCGCATCCTCAGCCGTCTCCAGATGTCCGTACAGCATGGTGCAGTTGCTTTTCAGGCCGATTTGATGAGCGAGACGCGCCGTTTCCAGCCACTCATTGCCGTCTATCTTGTGATCGCAGATGATTCGTCGTACGCGTTCTGAAAAAACTTCGGCCCCCCCGCCCGGCAGCGAATCGGCGCCAGCATCTTTCAGGCGCTGCAGAGTCTCCAGGATGGATATCTTCCCGCGCTTAGCCAGGTAAGCGACTTCGACCATCGTGAACGCCTTCAAATGGACCTCTGGGTACCGTTCCTTTAACCCGCGTAACATCTGGCAGAACCAATCGAGAGAAAGCTCCGGATGCAGGCCTCCCACAATGTGAAATTCAGTAACTGACTCGGCGTAACCCTTGCCCGCCACTTCCCAGACTTGCTCAAGCGACATCGTGTAGCTGCTCGGATCGCGAACCTGCTTTCCGAAAGCACAGAGCCGGCAACTCGCCACGCAGACGTCCGTCGGATTGATATGCCGGTTGACGTTGAAGTATGTGATGTTGCCGTGCATGCGCTCGCGAACCATGTTGGCCATAGCTCCCAGCGCGAGCAAGTCATAACTGCGGTACATCGCGACGCCGTCGGCAAAGCTCAACCGCTCACCGGCGCTGACCTTGTTGAGAATTGGATGCAGCCGTTTATCTTCTACTGCGTCTGCAGACAATTGTGTAGCCTTTGAGTCAATCGGAGAGAGAACAGTCATGTGATTGGAATCAAATTACGGTGGATCAAAATATCCGCGGCCCAGAAGGCGAAGAACAGTACGCTGACGTAGCCGTTGACGGTGAAAAATGCCGCGTTCACGCGTGACAGATCGTCCGGCTTGACAAGGCGATGCTCATAAATAAGTAGCAGAACTACGGATGCAATACCGAGGCCGCTCAGTAACCCTAAACCGAAAGACTGGGCCAGCATCACCAGAGCCACCACCATGGAGACATGGAGTAACCGGGCAATGAGTAGAGCACCTGCGATTCCAACCCGACCCGGAATACTGGACAGGCCTTCGGCGCTGTCAAATTCCAAATCCTGGCAAGCGTAAATGACATCAAAGCCCGCCGTCCAAAACATGACGGCAGCTGTCAGCCAAAGGATGCGGAGGTCAAGAGTGCCGCGAACAGCGATCCACGCCGCTGCGGGCGCAATGCCGAGGCAGAAGCCTAATACCAAATGCGAAAACATGGTGAAACGCTTGCAAAAGGAATAGAAAAACAGGATTGCCAAGGTGAGCGGGGCCAGTCGCAGGCACAGTGTTCCCAATTCCCATGCTGCCAACAAAAAGACAGCTGATGCGATTGCGGTGAAGCCCCACGCAAACCGCGCCGATAACAACCGAGCAGGCAAATGACGCGCCGCCGTGCGGACATTCCGCCCGTCGATCTGGGAGTCAAGTAACCGGTTAAAGGCCATGGCGGCGGATCGGGCCGACACCATCGCAACCACAATCCAAAGGAAGCGCCTAAACAGGTCATGCACAGCGAAACCGCTGTCGCGCCACGACAACAACGCCCCAGTCAAGGCGAACGGGAGCGCGAACACAGAGTGTTCGAACTTGATCATCTCAAGCGTCAGCCGCAGCCGTTTCCAAAAGGAAGCCATTTAGTGTTGCTGGTCAATTCTCCAGAGGACGTTACTATTTTATGGGATGCAGCAGTCTCAGCTGCGGCTCTAATCTCACTTTCCACCCTCCCGCCCCTACCCATGGACTCCGACCGTCTACAACAACTTCTTGTCAGCGTGCAGAATGGCGCCACCAGCGTCGACGCCGCGATGACCCAGCTGCGTCACTTGCCATTTGAGGATCTTGGGTACGCCAAGGTCGACCACCACAGAGCCATGCGTCACGGGATGCCGGAGGTGATCTTTGGTAAGGGAAAGACCGCGGCGCAGGTTGAAGGGATTGCCCGCGCACTGCTTGCCAAGTCGCAAAACCTGCTAGTCACGCGGGCTGACCCGGAGATGGCCGCGCGCGTGTCGGGCCTGAGTGCAGACGCCGAATACTTCCCTGCCTCGGGCGTCGTCCGGGTCTGGCGCGATCGAACGATCCACGGCAAAGGCAAGATTGTCGCGCTTTGTGCCGGGACTAGCGATCTCTTTGTCCTCGAGGAAGCTTACCGAACGGCGGAAGTCATGGGCAACCATGTCGAGACCATCTGCGACGTAGGCGTCGCCGGCATCCATCGCCTTCTCGAACAGCGTGATCGCCTAGCTGAGGCTCGTGTCGCCATCGTATGTGCAGGTATGGAAGGCGCTCTGCCCAGCGTCGTCGGCGGACTGGTTGGCTGTCCCGTCATTGCCGTGCCGACCAGTGTTGGTTACGGCGCCAGTTTTCATGGATTGGCGGCGCTGCTGGGCATGCTGAACAGCTGCGCCAGCAATGTGACAGTTGTGAACATTGATAACGGGTTCGGCGCGGGGTATGTTGCCAGCCTTATCAACCGCTTGCCGTAATCCGCAGTCCAACCACGACTGGCTCGACAAAGACGTACATTCGGAAGCGAGGCTTCTTTGTCCCCCGTCCCCACCGGTTTACTTTCCACTGTGCCCTTATGAACTGCAGGTCCAGTCCGGTTAGGTCTACCATGATGGACGTAACACCCGTATAGAACCTTTGCGGGAATTCGACCAGCGGTGGTGCCGTCCAGGCTACGTTGTCCTTTGATCCGTTGATCGTCAGAGCAAGGCTCTGCTGCTCAATCACCTCTATAATGCCGAGGGTCACCAGCAATCCAGCCGCGGTATTTTGGTCTACCGTAAGAACTGGCCCCGATCCAGCCTCTTCGATGACCGACTCTTCGAGCAGGAACCGACTTTGGGTGGACGCGAGCGGCATACCTCATCTTATTTGGCAACCTAGGCCTAGACTCAGGAGCAGCTAAGAGTTCGTGATAAAACATCGAAAAGAACATTAGAGTTTTTGCGCCTTGATCACACCTTTTGTTCTTAAGATTGGAGAAATTCCAGTGTCCACTACAACGGCGAACCCATATAGAACCATCCTCGAGTCGAAGATGAACGACTTGCTCCGATCCACGTCGAACCGGGAGGAGATTCACATTGAGAAGGCCGCCGACCAGTTGGACGAGCTGCAACTACAAATGAATCGCGAGCTGGCCATTCGCAATTTACACCTCAGCTCTGCCCTGCTTCGCAATGTCAACGGGGCCTTGAAGCGCCTAGACAAGGGTACATTCGGCATCTGTCAACAGTGTGACGAGCCCATACCTGAGAAGCGACTTAACGCCCTACCCTGGGCGGCCTACTGCATCCCGTGCCAGGAAGAAGTCGACCGCAGACGGGCCAGTGGCGATTTCGAAGACGCCGGCGTAGAAAACGAATAGATCAATCCCGAGCCTCGACTCTAAGGCTGCGATTAGATCATTCACGATCGTGGGCTGGTCCGAAGCTGCGTGTTTCCAGTCTGGTGGGTTCGTCCGGTCGGCGCTCTCGCAGGTGGTACGCTGAATCCGTTTCAATGTTGAACCCCTCGCGACGTACTTTCCTAGCGGCAGTACCTGTAACTCTGACCGCTGCCGAATCAATATCACTTATCTCGGATGACAATCAGACCTCGACTTCTGCGCCTGAGCACCCCCTAAAGCTTTGGTACAAACAGCCCGCACCTTCGTGGACTGACGCCCTGCCGGTGGGAAACGGCCGTTTAGGCGCCATGGTTTTCGGCGGCGTTGAGACGGAACGACTGGCGATCAACGACGACACGCTTTGGTCAGGCGCCCCTCGCGATTGGAATAATCCACATGCGAGCGAGTACCTTCCGCAGATTCGTAAACTAGTTCTAAACGAAAAAAAGTACGAAGAAGCCGACCGGGTTTGCAAGAAAATGCAAGGCCCTTTTAACGAGTCATATCTGCCGATTGCCGACCTGATCCTAAGCTTCGACCATCCAAGCGCGGCAAGCGCGACGGCCACCGACTATCGTCGTGAACTCAATCTCGACACCGCCATTGCAAAGGTAACGTATTCGATGGGCGAAGTTGACTTTACTCGGGAAGTCTTTTCTTCCGTTCCCGGTCAGGTTTTAGTAGTTAGACTTACAGCCAATCAGCCGGGCAAACTCAATTTCACCGTGAAGCTGACAAGCAAGCTTCATGCAACGACGAAAGTTTCCAAAGCGAACACGCTTAACCTGACCGGAAAGGCCCCGGCGCACGTCGCTCCTAATTACTTCGACAGGCCCAATTCCATTGTCTACAGTGAGGTTGAAGGCCAAGGGATGCGCTTCGGAGTAGCGTGTCGAATTATTCCGTTCGGCGGTACCCTGACCGCAACCAGGGATTTGACCCAAGTAAAGGGGGCAGATTCTGCCCTCTTATTTGTGGCAACCGCGACTGGATTCAAAGGCTACACCCAAGTTCCCGACACGCCTCCGTCGAACATCCAATCAAAGCTGGACAAGACCATAGCGTCGGTATCGTCAAAGTCCTACGCTGTCATCCGGGCCGATCACATTCGAGATCATCAGCGCTTCTTTAGGCGTGTGGCGATCGATCTGGGTGGTGTCAACAATGATTCAGTTCCGACCGACGAGCGTCTGAAAGCCTTTCAGGATGCCAACGATCAATCCCTCCTGGCCCTTTATTTTCAATATGGCCGCTATCTCCTGATCACGAGTTCACGACCGGGCACGCAGGCGGCTAACTTACAAGGCATCTGGAACGATCAGGTCCGTCCGCCTTGGAGCTGTAATTGGACCGCGAATATTAACGTCCAAATGAATTACTGGCCCGCTGAAACTTGTAACTTGACGGAGTGTACGCAACCTCTTTTTGATTTAATCGAAGGCGTCAGCCTGAACGGGCGCAGGACGGCGCAGGTCAATTACAAAGCAGGCGGATGGGTGTCGCATCACAACATCGACGTTTGGCGTCAATCAGCGCCAGTCGGTGACTACGGCAATGGCGACGCAACGTGGGCGAATTGGCAAATGAGCGGGCCATGGCTTTGCGCTCACCTTTGGGAACACTATCTGTTCACGGGTGACAAAGATTTCCTCAAGCGCGTTTACCCGGTGCTTAAGGGCTCGGCTGAATTCTGCCTCGACTGGCTGATCGAAAGTGATGGTCATCTAACGACTTGTCCGTCCTTTTCAACCGAGAACGACTTCATCGCTCCGGATGGCAAGCGTGCCGTGACCAGCGCGGGCTGCACCATGGACATCGCGCTCATACGCGAATTGTTTTCCAACACGATGGAGGCTGGCAAACTGCTCGGCAAAGACCACGATTTCCGAGTCACTTTAGAGAAGAGTCGTTCTCGGCTACCGGACTATCAAGTGGGACCATTCGGCCAGTTGCTCGAATGGTCGAAAGACTTCAAGGAAGCTCAACCAGGACAACGCCACATGTCGCATCTCTATCCGTTGTTCCCGGGCTCCGAGTTCACGCCCCGCCACATGCCCGAGTTCTGGAAAGCCTCACGAGTTTCTCTCGAGCGCCGGCTTGCCAATGGTGGGGCTTACACTGGCTGGAGTCGGGCGTGGGCTATCAACCTTTGGGCTCGGCTTGAAGATGGCGAGAGGGCTTACGAATCGCTCGCTATGCTGATGAAACACAGCACGGGACCGAATCTGTTCGACACACATCCGGCTGGTAACGGATCGATCTTTCAGATTGACGGCAACTTTGGCGGAACCTCGGCTGTGGCCGAAATGCTCTTACAGAGCCATGAAATCGGTGTAATAAATATCTTGCCTGCGCTGCCGAAAGCATGGCCAGCCGGCAGCATTCACGGCTTACGTGCGCGCGGTGCTATGACTGTGGATATCGCCTGGGCAGAAGGCAAGGCAACGAGCATCTTCATTCGACCAGAGGCGTCTCGCAGCCTGAAACTAAGGCTTCCAACGGGTCAGAAAGTAACTGGGGCAACCGTCGACGGCAAGCCGGATCATGTCTCGTTTGAAGATGAACTGCCTTTGATCAACCTAAAGCCTGGTAGAGTTCATGAGCTTCATGTGGCCTAGATGGATCAGCCTGTTCCTGTTGACTATCGGGTCTACCTGTGCCGGTGGAGGGCAACCTATTCGGCAGCGCGACATCGTGCTTCAGGCGATGCACGACCGCCCCAGTGATCCATGGCTTCGTGGTACTGGACACGTCCCGTTCGGCTATCCGGGTAGGGCGGAAAACGCCAAGGCCTATGTTGAACCTGGCGGTAGCTTCAGTCCTTCCGTCCCTTCCTTCGGAGTATCTTTCTGGATCACCGACCCAAGCGGGAAGATCATCGCCACCAGCGACCAGATTCCCTTGGATCAGATTCATCAACGGTACCTGTGGCCGGTAGAAAGCCGTTCTACCGTCATCGCTGCTGTCGAGGTCACCACTCCTTACTACCGGGCTGTCTGGACCACAACGCCGAGTCAGGAAACCGAACTTGCTCTCACGCCATTCACAAAACCGGGGGAAGAACTTGCAGTGGTTGTGCGCAGCGTTGGGCCGGCCGGAGGTCCCGTCACTAAACTCGCCTGGTCGGATCATGCACTAAGCATTAATAACCGGTGGACCTTGAAGATGTCCGCGACGCTCTCCCCTATTGCGCTTGGCAAGGAGGGCGAGCCCGGCTGGACCTACCATAAAACGAACGCACAAACTTGGAACGGTGTAGATGGTTGGGGCTACTCAAAGTTTCTTGCAGCCCACAATCGTTCGATTACGATTTTAATTCAGGATGTTCGTGAGGCAGGCGGTTCAACGGGACTGCCGTTTGAGTCCACTCACTCAGCAATCAAGATCAACGTTCCAGACGATCGCTTTCAGGCCAGCATCGACGCACAAGTCGCCAACATCATGACCTCTGCCGTTCAGAATGAGACTCGTCCTGGAGAGCCGATCAACTACCCACTTCCGTGGCTCCGTGATGGCGCGTACGAGTTAGTCGCCCTTGCTCGTGCCGGCCGTCTCGATTCAGCCGAGTTTATGGGAGAATATTTCGCTGAGCACGACTTCTTCGGTGGTTTTGGATCCGAGGCAGATTCTCCGGGGCTTTCACTTTGGGCCTTAGGTCAGATAGCAACCTTGGCACACGACCGCCACTACGACGTGTCTTTGTGGCCCTCGTTCAAGAGGAAGGCAAGTCTCGTCGAGGACATGCTGACCGCCAAGAACCAGATTCACATTGCGCCGTTTGGCCCGATCGTTCCGAAATACAGGGATTCAGTCGAACTCGGGCTGGTTTGCGATGCAGCCAAGAACGGACTGATTGTAGGCCGAATGGACTGGCACCGGCCTTTGTTATTCGTCAACGGTGTCAGCTACCGCGGCCTGATGAGCGCGGCCGACCTGGCCGATCGGAATGGAAGGAAAACCGAAGCCGATCATTGGCGATCGGTGGCCAAGAACTTGCGCGCTTCGTGGATGGCTGCCTTTGCAACGCCCGAACGCAGAGATGATCGGACATATATTTCTGCCCTTTGGCCAACGTGGGCTTTAGCAGGAACGGCTTCGCAATTTGAGGATGATCTGAAGCAACGTTGGAGTAAACGTCACGATTCGAAAGGGCAGCTTCGCCACACTCCAGTTTGGACCTACTTCGATTTGGCTGAAGCTCATCAATGGCTTTTTTTGGGCCACCAATGGCAAGCCTGGAACATCCTGGATTGGTATCTGAAGCACGATCAATCTGCCGGCCTGTTTACATGGTGGGAGGGAACGGGAGAAGAAAATACGTCTCACGGCTGGGATGATGTGCGGGGCTGGGTTCACCCCACCAGCGTCACTCCCCACTACTGGACGGCCGCGGAATTGCTTCTGCTCGAACTCGACATGATGGCCTACGTGGACCAGCGAGGCCTTGCACCAACGCTCGTCATCGGTGCGGGTGTAAGACCTGAATGGATTGCCAAACCTATGTCAGCTACTAGTCTGCGAACCGAAGCCGGAACTGTTGATTGGTCCTGGAGTAATAACCAGATGACAGTGACTGTCCACGGACCCAAGATTCCGGTTCGCCTTGGATCTATGTTTCCGGCGCATAGTCGAATCAACACTACTTACAGAGACTAATAATAATCAGCCTATGTGCGGGAAGCAGCGAATGGCCGGGTCCCAATGATGACCAGCCAGATACTGTAGGATCCACTGAAACTGCTTATAATTATTGATTGAAGTGACAACAACCAGACCAGACAACAGCGGAATCTGAGCCATCCGTGGCACGCCTTTCAGGCCCAATGCCGCGATGATGATCAGCAACGGAAGCCAGTTCATGCTGTACATGAATGTCTCCACTCCATAAACCATATGCATACAAATCTGCATGAGTAAAAACAGCGTGACAATCACGGCTATCTGTTTGTGCTTCCACGTCGAAATCAGCTGACGTAGACCCAACGCAAGTATTCCGGCCCACAAAATCACACCAACAGTTCCGTACAAACTACCAGACCCTGGAGCTTTGGGCTGCAACGTCATGGCATCGAACCAGCAGTCAGACCCAACCTGCTCGCCAATGCCAAAATCATAGGTGATCTGCGGCTCGGGCAGTACGATGGTGTGAAACAGCATAGAGGAGAGCACAGTCAAAGGTCGGATCGGAGTAAGTTTGATTGTGTACTTATGTTCGTAGCCGATCGCTGTAAAGAACTCCGACTTAGGTACCAGAATCTTTTCAGCGCTCCAGAGCACCGCAACAATAAAGAAGGCGTTAATTGAAACCTGGACAGCCCGCCTAAATGGCAATCGCAGCAATGCCGCAAGCAAACCCACAAACCAGTTTGTGATGGTTATGCTTAAGCTGACTGCGCTGGCGAGCATTGTCGCAGGCTCATTCAGTTCGGCGAACTTACCTCCTGGTCGAACAATCAAAAGCAGAAACAACGAAACTAAGATGCTGAGCGAACTTAGTGAGTAAGTCTCAGGCACGCTAAAAAACAGAAGACTTGTCGAACTAACAAGTGCCAGGCATGTAAGAAGGAAAGATGTCCAGCGAGAGATTTCTAGTCTGCGCAGCACTGCAAACATAAGCCCCGCCCACGCAGCAGCAATGAGGCAAAGAACCACATCCACCGCCTCATTTGGACTCATGTGCAAGATGCGTTTAACAACCAATACAGCAGGCAGGGTAATCAGAGAAAATATAGGATGCACATTGGCTCTGTAGTTGCTAGCCAAGCGCCACGTCATGTTGTAATACACGCGTGAAACGTCCGACTCGAACCAGACATTCTCGGTTGTATGCTCACGTAAGATCAGCGGTAATGCATGCGATGTTACCCAGGTCAAACAGAAACCTGCTATCACCAGCAAAATGCATAGGGCGATGTCAAACCTAGCAGAATTCCCCAGTCGCCGTAAATCGTTTGCCGCTGATTCAGCCGAAATGTCCGCTTCATTTAGTTCAGCTTGGGTGTACATAGCAGGTGGGAAGCCCCCATTTTAACCCAGAAATTCTGAAATTTTGCTGTGTAAGAGGCAATACGTAAGAGTGGCACTTACCGCTATATCCAAAGTGATTGGACGTCCTCGTATGTGGGAACTGAGGGCTGGGCTCCGCGGCGAGTTACCGAGAAAGCGGCGGCGGCATTTGCGAACACAGCGGATTCTTTCTCGTCCATTCCGTCTCCTAAGCCGACCGCAAAAGCGCCGTTAAAAACATCGCCAGCTGCCGTGGTGTCAACAGGGATGACCGGAAATGGCGGCACATGCTCGCCAGCGAATTGCTTGGTGAGGAGAAAGCAACCTTTCTCGCCCAACTTAAGGATCACCGATTTTGTACCAAGCTGAAGCAACGCGCTAGCCAGTGTCGCCCACACTTCATTTTCTTTCGGGCCTTCTATCAGCAGTGCGCGAGCCTCCGTCTCGTTTGGTGTGAGATAGTCGACTGAACTAAGTAGCGAAGATGGTAGAGAGCGTGCCGGCGCAGGATCCAAGATGACGATCGCTTGCCGCTCTGCCGCAAACTGCGCAATCGCCGTCACAGTCTCGATCGGGATTTCTAACTGCAGAAGTACGATGTCTTTTTTCGTAAGCCTGTCCAATCGAGATAGGGCGAAGTCTGGATCCACCTTTGCATTGGCACCCGGCGAAATAACGATCGAGTTCTCGCCCTGTGGCGTAACGTAGATCGAAGCGCACCCACTGGCACCGTCCACCGACCTGACCAAACTGGTATCGACATTTGCCTGGCGCAAGCTCTCGGTCAGCAATGGCGCAAAAGCATCATTGCCGACTTGGCCAACCATCCAGACTTTTTCGACTCCGCTTTGACGACCCGCAGAAAGTTTGCCAGCCGCACAAGCCTGATTAGCTCCTTTCCCACCGGGCACCAGAACAAGATCGCCACCGCTGACAGTCTCGCCAGGAGCAGGAGCACGCTGAACGGGTATCACAAAGTCGATGTTGATGCTTCCTACTACGTAGATATTTCGTCCCTGCATAGTCATTGAGCTTGCTCATAATTGCCTCGACCATCTCAAGTCGAAGTTGAACGGCGCTATGCGAATCATAGTATGTGCCACCAATCAAAGGAGTACTGGAAACTTCGCTCTATGTGACCGACCTTGACCGGTCAGTCCACTTTTATCAGTCACTCTTTGGGTTCGAGCTGATT
This sequence comes from Bryobacteraceae bacterium, assembly GCA_965214005.1. Lineage (GTDB taxonomy): Bacteria > Acidobacteriota > Terriglobia > Bryobacterales > Bryobacteraceae > Bog-105. The sequence continues at coordinate 2,291,044 of CBDCAQ010000014.1, read as the reverse complement.
CATGAGGAAGGAGACCGCATGCGCGCGTTGAACGTTGCCGACCAACAAGTCCTATTGCTGTTCCGCGAAGGGGCCTCGATTGAAGCTACAGAAACTCCGGGCGGTTCGATTCCGCCCCACGACGGGAAAGGTCACCTCCATCTGGCTTTCTCGATCGCGGAAGCACATTTGGATGATTGGCGGACAGCGCTTCAAGCGGCCAGCGTTTCAGTCGAAAGCGAAGTAGCTTGTCCGAGAGGCGGCCGAAGCATATATTTTCGCGACCCCGACCAGCACGCGATCGAACTTCTCGTGCCGCCCTGTTGGTCGTTCCAATAGATGCTAAGCGGCACGCACGAATCGTGGATCGGGGACAGCCATGTTGCGCAGCTTGCCTGGGGACGCGGGCTGTAGCCTGCTTTCCAGCGCAGCAATCATGGTAGTGGCACGGTGGTTCCAAGTGGCTCGCTGACTGGTGTGCCAGCGTACGGCTTCATACCCGTCATGAAACTGGTTCTCACGAAGCTCGCAGAAAGCTGCACGCATTTCGTCCGCAGTGTTTATCAGTTTGACGAGAGGTTCGTACAGGCTCAGCTCGGCAACTCCCCGCGTGGCAACCATCGGTCTGCAGGCGGCAAGATGTTCGAACAGGCGAGTCGGACTACCGGAATAAGTGGGCTCCCTCCGGTGATAAGGCAGCACGGCAACGTCGAACGCCCGTGCATAGCTCTGCAGTTCACCATAGGGCTTGTTGCCGACAAAGCGTACTCTGCCCGCGTCAACCCGCATCAGCCGCTCACGGCATTCGCGCTGGTCCTGTTCGGCAATGCCCATATCAGTCGGCCCGACGAACACCCAGCTCACCCAAGGCGTCTGCTGAATGACTGATTCCAAAAGGCACCAGTCTACGTTAGCCGCCATGTTGCCGATCACTCCCGCGATGGGCCTGGGCATGTCAGCTATGTCGGCCGGCAACGACTCAGGTTCGATACTCGGCGACGCTTGTATGTTCGCGCGTCGAGTGGCATTCGGAATTATTTCAATCTTGTCCTGCATACACTTGACTTCGTTGATGAAGTAGTCACGAAGCCGGGAGGAATTAGGGCAGACCAGAGTGGCTCTTTCGCAGAGTCGCTTGTCCAGTGCGCGGACTGCTTTTGCGTCCAAGCCGTCGTACGCCATAACAAGATCCGTTTGATAGTAGACCACCGGTCCTGGCCACCGGCCTGCCACTTCGGCATAGAATGGGGACGTACAAACCAGCGGCGATGTCTTGGGATCTGCGTCTTGATGCAAGAGAAGATGCAGAATTCGCTCGTCATTTCTTGTCAGCTTAGAAATGATCTTTTTGTGGTAACCACGCTGGAGCGGAAACCGGCGTAACTGGATTTCAGGATTTCGAAGTGTGAGGACCTCTTCGCCCCGTCGCGCGAAAGCACAACGGCTGAAACGGGGAGTCCAATTGACAGTTGGCGTTTGCTCGGCCAGCGCAGCCGCGAACTCCTTTTGGGTAGCGCTCGTTATGTCAAGCAAATGCCACGTCATGGTGTCCTATGTCCTCCCTCTACTCTGCTTTGAACCTGATGCCTCGATCAACGCATTAGCCTTCGTAGTCGGTACTTACTAAGCGTGTCTTACGTAACTTGCTACCCTAGTCCAGCCCGGACGTAAGCCCGTCAGGTCGCAGCTGAACCGCGGTTGATAGCCTGTTGAGCATGCGCGATTTTTGGCAGGTGGCTGCTGGCACGGGAGCGATCCTGGCAGGTACAACTCTGTTTGGCATTGCTGGCCGATCAGCCCAGGTTTTCGGGCCCTCTGTCTACAGAGGCAATCGAAGCCGGCGATCCCTGGCTCTCACTTTTGACGATGGCCCGAGCGAAGGAACTCTTCCACTTCTTGACCTGTTGAATGCTCACGATATAAAGGCCACTTTCTTTCAGTGCGGTAGGAATGTCGAACGCCTTCCGAACATGGCCCGTGCGGTTCAACAAGCAGGACATGAACTGGGCAACCACACTTACTCGCATCCGCGTCTCTGCCCACGTTTCAGCCGCAAGCCGAATGTGCATTCTCCTGGTTTCATCCTTGAACAGCTACAGCAGACTCAGCACATCATCGGCGATGCGACCAGCATTCGCCCGACACTCTTCAGAGCACCGTATGGACTCCGTTGGTACGGTCTCGCGGCAGCACAACAGCAACTTGGACTGACCGGTGTCATGTGGACGGTTATCGGGCACGACTGGGAGTGGCCAGCCGAAGCCGTTGCCGATCTGGTGCTTGCCAACGCTGCAGCCGGGGGCATCATCTGCCTCCACGACGGGCGCGACATTCAGGCCAACCCGGACACTTCACAAATGTTGAAGGCTGTAAGAAATATAATCCCGGTGTTGATCGACCGCGGTTACCGTTTTGAGACTGTAAGCCAACTGATCGACTCCAGCCTTTAGACCTGAGACACTTGAGTAAGTACCACGTGTAGAGCAATGAGTGATTTCGAAGGTCGCGTTAATGATGAAACCCAAGAGCTTGCCGCTAGTAATAGCGCAGGGACGAAGGAGTTTGCCTCCCTCCAACCAGAGACTGTAGCCATTGAAACCCAAGACGGACCAGACGTATTTGACCATCTGCTTCCGTTCTTTCTGGTCGGCATTGGTGCTTCGGCCGGCGGCGTGGAAGCTTACATTGACCTGTTCACCAACTTGCCACCTGACACTGGCATGTCGTTCGTGGTTGTGCCTCACCTTGCTCCTGATCAGAAAAGCCAACTAGTATCTATCCTGGCAAGCAAAACGGCAATGCCGGTTGCCGAGCTTGAGTCCGACCTAGAGCCCCAACCCAATCACGTCTACGTTCTTGCTCCAAACACAGTGTTGACGATGGCGAATGGTCGTCTCCACGTTGAACCGCGTCCTTCGGGGCCGCGGCATTGGAAACCAATCGACATTTTTTTTCGGTCGCTGGCTGCTGACCAGAAAAATCACGCTGTGGGGGTGATCCTTTCCGGAACCGCTTCCGACGGCGCCATCGGCCTGAAAACTATTAAAGGCGAAGGCGGAATCGCTATTGTCCAGGAGCCTGATAGTGCGCGGTTTCCGGGTATGCCCATTAATAGCATCAACGCCGACCATGTGGACATGATCGTGCCGCCGGTTCAGATCGGTTTTGAACTGGCCCAACTGGCTCGGCAGTTCGAAAACCCAAACGTGGCTGGGTTAAAGGACGGAGAACCAAGTCACGATTCGACGTACGCGTTCAATCGGATCCTGCGTATGCTTCGTGATGTCTCAGGGCTGGATTTTCGCCTTTATAAACAGAACACCGTTCGGCGTCGAGTCGCGCGCCGGTTGATGTTGAGAAAGTTCGGTACACTTTCCGATTATGCAAAATTTTTGCAGGGGAACAGCCAGGAACTCACAGATTTACATGAAGACCTGCTCATCAACGTAACCCAGTTTTTTAGGAATCCAGAGGTCTTCGAGGCACTCACTCACGACATATTGCCGCGCATCTTCGACGGTCGTCCGCACGATCAGCAGATTCGCCTGTGGGTAGCTGCTTGCTCGACGGGCGAGGAAGTTTACTCAATCGCGATGTGTCTGGTTGAATATCTGGCAGAGCGCAACCTAGAGCCGCCAATTCAGATTTTCGGCACAGACGCCAGTGAACGTTCCATAGAAACTGCTCGGATGGGTATCTATCCGGAGAGCATTTCATCGGACCTTTCGCCGGAGCGCCTAAAACGATTTTTTACCCACGTGGATAAGGGTTATCAGGTTAGCAAGCGAGTCCGTGACCTGTGCATTTTTGCCCGTCAAAACCTGATCAACGATCCTCCTTTCTCGAATATAGATTTGATTAGCTGCCGAAACATCCTGATCTATTTGAGTCCGGCGCTGCAGAATCACGTCATCCCCATCTTCAATTACGCTCTCCGGCCTAGCGGTTATCTGCTGTTAGGACACTCGGAAACAATTCGAGACTTCGGCGACCTGTTCACGTTGGCAGATCGGCGCAACAAATTTTATACGAAGGCGTCTTCGGCCGATCTGGTCTCCCTTGACATGCCTGGCCATACCCGAACCGCTCGATCGGATCCTTCCTTTCTGGTCGGCGGTGGCCAGTTGCCTGTTGAAGACTGGTCGGAGGGGGATCTGCAAAGGGCGGTGGACCGGCTTCTTCTTGCCCGCTTCAGCCCCCCGGCGCTTGTCGTCAATTACAAGATGGAGGTGCTGCAATTCCGTGGGCAAACAAATATGTTCCTGGGGACCACTTCAGGTCCTGCCCGGTTCAATCTTACAGGGGTCCTTCGCCAGGAACTGGCTATGCCTATTCAGGCCGCTGTCCAGCGTGCAATCGATCACAACGCACCCGTTCAGCTCGCTGGTATCGTTCTCAATGCTGTTCCGAATGAGATCATGGTGGATGTCGAAGTTCTGCCAATTCCGAGTGTCCAGGGCAGAACTCGGTGCTATTTAATTCTGTTCACTCTTGGTCAATCTCCGCGCCGGCCCGGCGCAGACTCCAATCAGGTACCCTCCTCCTCCTCAATCGTTGAGCATCAGTTTCTGATGACGCAGCTTCAGAATGATCTCAGCTCAAACAAGGCTTATCTTCAGTCGCTGATTGATGATCGTGACGCTAAGAACCAAGAGCTGGTATCTGCAAACGAAGAGATACAGTCGGCCAACGAAGAGCTGCAAAGCACAAACGAAGAACTCGAGACCACGAAGGAAGAACTGCAAAGTACGAACGAAGAACTGCAAACCATCAACGATGAATTGCAGGAACGCAACCTGGCACTAACCCGAACAAGCAACGATTTCACTAACCTTTTTACGAGCGTCAACATCCCCGTCCTGATGTTGAACAACGATCTTCAGATCCGCTATATTACGCCCTTAACACAGCGGCTATTGAACGTTCGGCCCTCAGACATCGGACGGCCGATCACTGACATGCGCTTGAATCTGAGCGTAGAGAATCTGGAACCTGTTTTGCGCGAGGTGCTTGAAACGCTTGGCACCAAGGAACTGGAAGTACAGGACCGCGAGGGTCACTGGCACCTGCTTCGTATCCGCCCTTACCGTACAACGGAAAACAGGATTGAAGGAATAGTTCTTGTGATGGTCGATGTGGACCAACTGCGCCGGAGCGAACAGGAGTTGCGGGAAGCGAGAAATTTTGCGCGCGCTGTGACCGAAGGTGTGGACGCTCCCATTCTTGTGCTGGATAAAGAGCTTCGGATCTGCTCAATAAATAGTGCGTTTCGCAAGCTGGCCGGTCTGAGCCCAGAGCAGCGGCTGGAAACTCGCTCGTTCATGGATCTGTCATCACTCTCGTGGAGCCTGGAACCAATCCGGATGCAATTGGAGGCCCTTAGCGCTGACCCGGCTGATACTTCCGGCTTCTCTATCGAGTACGAGGTACCAGGCCCGGTATACCAGGTATTCCAGGCGCAAGGGCGGAAGGTTCAGTCCGACCGGACAGAGTTGCTGCTGATCACAATTGAAGACAAAACAGCGCGCACCATCAATGACAATCTCATTGCAAGGGAGAAAGCGGAGCTCGAGTCGCGGGTCCAGACTAGCGTGCAAGCTTTGGAGCGCACCCAAGAGGAACTTCGGGCTTTGTCAGAAGATTTATTCACTTCGCAAGAGGAAGAGCGGCGGCGTGTTGCGCGTGAATTGCACGATGACGTTTGCCAGAAGTTGGCTGCTCTCTGCATGGACTTAGAAAATTTAAAGCAGAGCACAAATGGTGACCTGGCGCTGCAGTCGAACCTAACTCGCATTGGCGGCCGGACGCTGCAGATATCCGATGATGTGAGGAACATCTCTCATCAACTTCACCCGTCGCTGCTCGAAGACTTAGGCCTGCCTTACGCATTGAAGGCATTGGGAGACGAATTCAGCGAGCGGGAACGAATGCTCACGACAGTGCATTGGCATGACGTGTCGGAGAACATCCCCGTTGAGGTATCCGGTTCACTGTACCGGATTGCGCAAGAAGCACTTCGAAACATTGCCAAGCATGCTGGCCGGACCCATGTAAAGATCAGCCTCACCGAGGACGAAGAACATCTCTGCCTGGAAGTGGCTGATTTCGGTGAAGGATTCGACATCGATGAAGGACACCACGGGCTTGGTCTGATTAGTATGACCGAACGAGCACGGATTGCACAGGCTCAGTTTTCGATCAAATCTGAACTGGGTAAAGGCACCACGATCAAGGTTGACGTGCCGATTACCTGGAAGGTAGAGGATTCGGAGTCGGTAGTGGAGAAGAACCCGGTTGCTCGCGGGCCGAGGGGAGAGTGAAACAAAAGGTTGCCCCTCCAGAATCGTTCGATTCCACCCAGATTCGGCCGCTGTAGTGATTGACAATCCGCTGGCAAATGGACAGACCGATACCGGTGCCCGGAACTTCGCGTCCATGAAGGCGTTTGAAGACCTTGAAGATCCGTTCGCGGTATTCGGGCGCGATTCCCGGGCCATTGTCCTCGACCCGGAAAGTCCATTCATGCCCTTGCGGCTCGGCGAAAATGTCGATACGCGGTGCGACTTCCCGGCGGTACTTCAATGCGTTGCTGATCAGATTTTGGAAAAGTTGGATCAGATGTGTACGTTCTACTCCAACGCAGGGCAGAGGAGCAACGGTTACAGCCGCCTCAGCTGTATCAAGTCGATCCCGGAAGATGGATACAACCTCGGCCACAACGTCGGCAGCGTTGATGCAAGGTGGACCAGATGTCTGGTCGCCGTCGGCCAGTACGCGGGTATACCGCAGTAAGTCGTTGATCAAGGCTTGTATTCGTTTTGCGCTCTCACTAATGACACTTAGATGTCCTTTGGTCCTGCCATCTAGAGTGTTCGCGAGCTGTCGTTCCAGGAACTCGGCATAAAGGGACATGTTGCGAACTGGCTCCTGCAAATCGTGGGCGGCGGCGTAGGGGAACTGTTCTAAATCTGCATTCGCTCTGCGAAGAGCGACCTCCATGGCTTTGATGCTCGAGATGTCGGAGAAAACAGCAACACAGGATGTCATACGTCCATTGCTGTCGTATACGGGAGAAGCGCTGACGATTAACTTCGCCACCGAACCATCGCCTCGAATGTAGGTCTGCTCTTCCGAAGTAGTCACAGTACCGTGGAGCAGGCTGCGCACAAGTGGATACTCATCGGTCTCGTAGGGGCTTCCGTCCTCAGCATGAATGGCTCCGTAGCGGGTGTAACCCTCGATATCCGAAACTTCTATTGCAGGATGGCGTAGAATTTTTTCGACCTGGTCGTTAGCCAGCAGGACTTGACCGGTGCCGACTTCAGCGATAACCACGCCGGCGGGAAGTTGCTGCAACACCTCCCGCAGAAGTGCACGCTCGCGTTCGAGCTGCTCGTTCAGTTGATCACGCTCTCGCTCGCTGCGCTTACGGTCGCTAATGTTCTGGAAATAGATTGCCACCCCTCCGTCGCTGGGAGACGGGTAAGCATGAACAGCGAACCACGTATCGAGGGGCGGGTAAAATTCTTCAAACCGAATCGGAATACCTTCATCCCTAGCGCGAATGTACTTGCTGTTGAATGTGGATCCCGGAGCCTCTGGAAACTCGTCGCGGAAGTCCTTGCCAATGAGCTCGGTTCGTGATTGTGAGGTGAGGAGCTCAGCTTGAGCGTTGAGGTACGTGATCGTCCAGTCTTTGTCAAACGCTATAAATGCGTCGGAGGTGCTTTCGAGAATAGAAGTGGCGCGGTCACGTTCTCTCCGAACTAACTCGTCAGCCTTTTTCCGCTCGGCTATATCCGTGCAGAATGCGACCAGTCCAGCGACGTCGCCCAATCGATCACAGAATGGGCTTGCGGTTATGCTGAGCCATATCGTTTCTCCGTCTTTGTGATTGAAGCGATACTCTTGCGGCCGAGTGTCGCCCGCTTTCCGCCGCTCGAAGTTCTGCCGCGCCCTCCGCTCATCGTCGGAGTGCAGGAACTCGGGGAAGTTTCGGCCCGTCATCTCGGCCCGCGAATAGCCGAGGAATTTCGCCATGCACTCGTTTACGAAAATTGTTCTCGCGTGCAGGTCAACCACCCACACACCTTCCGCAGACGTTTCAACAATCTGGCGGAACAAAACGTCATCTAACGGTATGTCTTGCATGCTCTGCGAAAGCTAATCGTAGAATCATATGAGGTTTGGACGCGCTAAGTCACCGAGTTCACAATATAATTATTTCAGTTTAGAAGACGTTAATGGCACAAGCGAAAAACAATACTAAGTCGTATGACGTAATTGTAGTGGGCTCCGGGGCCGGTGGCGGGGTTGCCGCTCACGTTCTTTCGCTGGCCGGAGCGAAAGTATGCATGTTGGAAGCTGGCGACATGTTCGACTGCACGAAACAATCGAACATGTTCGGGTGGCCTTATAACGCGCCGCATCGGGCAGCGGGCAGCAAAGAGAAGCCGTTCGGCTACTTCGACGCCACGGTAGACGGCGGGTGGGAAGTTCCAGGCGAACCTTACACGAATGCGCCCGGGTCGAATTGGCGCTGGTGGCGCGCCCGCATGCTGGGCGGCCGAACGAACCACTACGGCCGGATTTCGCTGCGCATGGGCCCCTATGACTTTAAGCCATATAGCCGCGACGGCAAAGGCTTCGATTGGCCCATCACATATGAGGAACTTGCGCCTTATTACGACAAAGCGGAAGAGCTGATTGGTGTGTTTGGGACGGCGGAAGGCCTCGAAAACACGCCTGATGGAAAGTTTCAGCCGGCGCCGGCGCCACGCGGGTACGAGAGGATTCTTAAGGCCTCGTGCGACAAGCTGAACATCCCTTGCATTCCCTCGCGCCTTGCAATTCTGACTCGCCCTTTGAACGGCCGGGCTGCCTGTCACTATTGTGGCCAGTGCGGACGTTCCTGCGGTGTGAATGCAAATTTCAACTCGCCTGGAGTGCACATCTTTCCAGCGCTGAAAACGGGCAACTTGGAACTGCGCACGAATGCGATGGTGCGCGAAGTGATGGTCGGATCGGATGGGCTGGCGACGGGCGTACGCTACATCAACCGGAAGACTCGACTGGACGAAGAAGTACGGGCCAAGATTGTGGTGCTGGCAGCAAGTTGCTGCGAGACGGCCCGCATCATGCTGAATTCGAAGAGCACTCAGTTTCCGAATGGAATCGGGAACTCGTCGGGGTTGGTGGGCCGCTACATTATGGATACGGTCGGGTCGGACGTCAGTGGTTTTCTTCCGATTCTGCAGGACCTGCCGGCGTTCAATGAAGATGGCGTGGGCGGGATGCACTTGTATATGCCGTGGTGGAAATACAAGGAACAAAAGGCTAATCAAATGCCTTTTGCGCGTGGATATCACATTGAAATGGGTGGCGGGCGTGGGCAGCCCGGTGCGGGTATTCTGAGCCGAGCGGAAAGCTTCATCGACGGCGGATATGGAGTGGAGCTGAAGCAGAAGTTACGCAAGGTGTATGGCTGCTCTGTGAACTTGTCTGGCCGCGGCGAAATGATTCCGAACGAAGACAGCTTTTGCGAGATCGATCCCAAAGTTGTGGATCAATGGGGCATTCCGGTACTTCGCTTTCACTTCAAGGCGAGCGAGGACGAAGTACTGCAAGCGAAGCATATGCAGGAAACGTTCCAGGAAATTATTGAGAAGGCCGGCGGTGTGGTGACCGGGAAAGCGGGCAAAGATCAGAATTGGGGCTTGGCACCGGGCGGTGAAATTATCCATGAAGTTGGGTCAACGAAGATGGGCGACAACCCGAAGACTTCCGTGCTGAACAGCAACTGCCAGTCTTGGGATGTGAAAAACCTGTTTGTCACAGACGCAGCACCGTTCGTCAGCAATGCTGATAAGAATCCGACGCTGACGATTTCGGCCTTAGGCTGGCGGACGTCGGACTACATCGTTGACCAAGTGAAGAAGTTGAACGTGAAGGTCTAGGGGATTCACATGGCAGATCAAAATAGCTCTCCTGTCGATAAGGTTCTGGACGAAAAGACTGGCGTCAGCCGACGCAATCTGTTTCATATTCTTGGTGCCGCCCCGGTGGCGGCTGCTGTGGCCCAAGCCGGTTTTGCACAAGTTGCACCGGAACAGGGTCAGCATTCACATACCGGCCTGAACGAACAAGGCCAGGACAAGGGTAACAAGGATCATGTCGGCATGGACCATGGCGACCAGGTCTCCTCAAAAGGGGCGAAGGGTCCGTATAAACGGCGAACGTTTGACGATCAGCAGTGGCGCACTGTTAGCGTTCTTTCGAACCTGATCATCCCGGCCGACGAACGGAGTGGCAACGCCACAGATGCGGGCGTTCCCGAGTTTATGGACGATTGGATCGCTTTCCGCAAGTCAGAGACCGGGCACGCGGAACTGGAATCGCAAATTCTAGGTGGACTAACTTGGCTGGATCGCGAAGCCATGACGGCCACCGGCAAACGTTTCGCGGACGCGCCCGTTGCTACTCAAAAAAGCATTCTGGATCGCGTTGCGTGGCCCGACAAGGCGACAAAAGAAGATCTACCCTGGGTGACCTTCTTTGGCGAGTTTAGGGATCTGACCGTCTCAGGCTTTTTCTCGAGCAAGATGGGCGTCAAAGATCTTCGCTATATGGGCAATACAGCAGTTGCCGAATGGAAAGGGTGTCCTCCCGAGGTTTGGGCGATCATTGAAGACCGCATGAAGCACGGCTACAAGGGCGTCACCACGATAGAAGTGAAGCCGTGGGGCGCATAGACTTCATACTTAGTTAACGCCGCCTGAAACGATCGGAAAGCTGGTTGAGTTTGTCCTCCATGGTTGGTGTCTTGGCAATCGGTTTCTGGACAGCTGGGCGGGGTTGAGGTGGCGCGTTTTTTACCCGCGGCAAATCGTCGCTCGGTAACAGCGCTTTGATCGAGAGGGCGATTCGTTTCGTCTTAGGATCGGCTGACATTACTCTCACCTTTACGACTTGGCCAACTTTGACGGCTTCGTGCGGGTCCTTGATGAAACGATTCGAAAGCTCGCTGATATGAACGAGCCCATCTTGATGAACACCGACATCTACGAAAGCGCCGAAGTTGGTCACGTTAGTAACAGCACCTTCAAGCACCATACCTGGCTCGAGATCAGCGATGCGCGTTACGCCGGCCTTGAATTGTGGCACCACGAAGTGATCACGTGGGTCGCGTCCCGGCTTTCGGAGTTCCTGAATGATGTCGCGCAGTGTGTAGAGACCCGCGGATTCATTGGCAAAGCCTTCGAGCTTAAGATTCTCTACCAGGGCGGGTTTTGACACAAGTTCGTTGACTGACACCTGAAGCGATCCGGCCATCTTTTCCACGACTCGATAAGACTCAGGGTGAACCGCCGTCATGTCGAGCGGATTCTCCCCACCGCGAATCCGCAAGAATCCGGCTGCTTGCTCGAATGTCTTGGGACCAAAACCAGGTACGGAGCGAAGGTCGACACGGGACCGGAAACGCCCTTTACTGTCACGATATTCGACAATCTTCTGGGCCGTGCGATCGTTGATGCCCGCAACGTGTCGCAGGAGGGCGTGGGAAGCCGTGTTGAGGTCGACGCCGACCCGATTGACACAGGTCTCGACAGTCGCCTCGAGTGCCTGGTGTAACTTATTCTGATCGACATCGTGCTGATACTGGCCGACGCCGATAGACTTGGGATCGATCTTGACCAGCTCAGCAAGGGGATCCTGCAAACGGCGGCCAATCGAGATCGCGCCTCGCACTGTTAAGTCGAGATCTGGACACTCTTGGCGCGCAATTTCGGAAGCCGAATAGATGGAAGCGCCGGACTCGTTGACGACAACGCTGAACACGTTGGCCAGTGCACGTTCTTGCACAAATTGCTGGATAAAGGCCGAAGCCTCGCGCGAGCCGGTTCCGTTTCCTATAGCAATGGCCCGGATGTTGTGAGCCTTGATAAGCAAATCTAACTTGGCACTCGCACCCGCGGTGTCGTTTTTGGGCTCAAGCGGATACATGACGTCGTGCGCGAGGAATTTGCCAGTATCGTCAACGACGGCGAGCTTACAACCGGTACGCAGACCGGGATCGACAGCCAAGACCGAAATCATGCCGGCTGGGGGTGAAAGCAGCAGATTCTGCAGGTTGTCACGAAAGACTCGGATGGCTTCGGTATCGGAGCGCTGCTTCAATTCCAAACGAACGTCGGTCTGAATGGAAACGTTCATGAGGCGTTTCCAGGCATCTTCGACGAACGCTTCGAGGTAGGGCACCCAGTCCCCGTCGCGTTGAATGACCTTGGTGCGCAGATAGCGAAGCGGCTTCTCGGCATCCAGATCGATGGAGAAGTTGAGAATCTCTTCATTAGCCCCGCGGCGGATAGCGAGCATGCGATGAGAGGGAATCTTTGACGCTGGTTCGCTGTAATCGGCGTACATGGCGAACTTACCGTCCGGATCGTGAGAGCCCTGGATGAGCCGGCTGGTGACGACGCCTTCGGTCAAGAAAAGCTGGCGGAGATGCGCGCGAAACTCGGCCGTCTCGTTGATGCGTTCGGCTATGATATGCCCCGCTCCGTCGAGGGCTTCAGCGGTTGAGTTCACGCCTTTATCAAAGTCGATGAATGTAGCTGCATAAGCGGCGACGGTAAGCTGCTGCGCCAGTTGTTTCCAGAGATAATCGGCCAGCGGTTCAAGGCCTTTCTCGCGGGCGATGGTAGCTTTAGTGCGGCGTTTGGGCTTGTAAGGGAGGTAGAGATCTTCAAGTTCACTCTTATCCGTGACGCCGTTGATCTGTGCACGAAGATCGTCGGTGAGCTTGCCTTGTTCTTCGATTGACCGGAGGACCGTGGCGCGACGGTCTTCGAGTTCACGAAAGTAGGTGAGTCGTTCCGCAATGGCATCTATAGCGACCTCGTCCAGGTTGCCGGTCTGCTCTTTCCGATAGCGAGCGATGAACGGCACGGTTCCACCCTCGTCGAGCAGCTTAATAGTGGCAAGCGAACCAGCGAGCGGCAGGCTGAGTTGTTTAGAAATTAGCTTAAGAATGGCTGGCGAGAGTTGGATTAACCCTGACATGAGAGTGACGATTTCAGGATAGGGTCAGCGCCCTGCTCTTAGAGCTGTCGACAAAGTCTTTCTAGGAGATTTCGATGGGAAGAAAATTCGCTCACCTGCTGCCGCAATTCTGCCGATAGGACTCTTAGGCGGCGACTGTTTCCGCGAAGAGGTCTGCAGGATGAAGCGTTCCACGTTCGGCAACAAGATAGCACTGGGGTTTGCCATCGTGATTGTAGCGATGTGCTGCGCCGGACTTTTTAGTGTCACCGCTATGTGGCGAGCCTCCCATGCGATGTCGGACATCACAAGCGAGCAGCTACCAGAAATGCGGCTCGCGGCTGAGTTCGAGCGGGAAATTCTCAACGCGCGCATATCATTCATCTATCACGTTACCGTCCAGAAACCTGGAGCGCTAGCTATGGGTTGGAAGCGATTTCACAATGCTCGCGAACTAATGCCGAAGCTCGAATCTCAGGTGCGTGGGTCCGCTACTCTGGCGGCTTTGAGCGGCGACACAGATCAGCTCGCTGTGCAATTGGAGAATTACGAAGTCATCCTTCAAGAAGTTTTGGATGCAGTTGCTTTGCATCGAAACGAAGGGGACGCTTTCAAGCAGCTTGTCACACGCTGGGCCAGCGCTGGTGGAAATCTCGTGACTGCGGCCGGAAAGCTAAGCACTCAGTGTGATTCGAGGATAGAGAAGGCTTCGCGCGAGCAGACGAATTCGCTAGTCCAGGGTGCGCAACTAACAGCGCTGGGCGGGCTCCTAGGGGCCGTGCTCGGCTCACTGGTTGCTTTTCAAACAACGCGGTCGCTGCGCGACAAGCTAAAGAGTGCTACGAGCGCCCTTGCAAAGGCCGCTGGAGCGATTGGTCACGCCTCAGAGGATGTAGTTCACGCCTCCCGCTCGTTGGCGAAAGGCGCAACCGAACAGGCGGCTTCTATCCAAGAGACATCCGCGTCATGTGAGCAGATAAACTCGATGGCTCGCGACAGCGCGGGACTTGCAAATGCCATGGCCTCAGCGATGGCCGAATCGGATGAGGCTTCAACGTCCGGTCTAGTCGATTTAGATCGAATGGTCAAGGTGATGCGCGAGATACACGGATCAAGCGACGAGGTCTCGAAAATTATCAAGGTAATTGATGGGATTGCATTTCAGACCAATCTGCTGGCCCTCAATGCCGCCGTCGAAGCGGCTAGAGCGGGAGAAGCCGGAATGGGCTTTGCCGTCGTAGCCGAGGAAGTACGCAGTCTGGCTCGGCGCTCCGCGCAGGCGGCAAAGGACACTGCTGATTTGATTGCGCAATCTGTCGCAGCTGCGAATGCCGGTCAAAATCAGGTAGAAAGAGTTGCTGCGGCAATTCGGGTGATTGCCGACCAGGCTAAGCACGCGAAAACACTAGCCGATCAGGTGAGATCTGGAAGCCAGGAGCAAACTTCTGGGTTGGACGAAATTGGGAAAACAATCTTCGAGTTAGAGGCGGTCACGCAGCGGGCCACGAGCGCAGCCGAGCGAAGTGCCTCTGCGGCGTCCAAGGCCGCAGGCCAGAGTCAGAGAATCACAACCATTGCTGAAGATCTCGCAGCTATAGTAGGCGCGGGACGCCGGTAAGTATCACGCCTAGGTACGTGCTAACCAGCTACATTCCACTCGAAGATCTTTGTTAGGTTTTGCTTAGCTGGCGCGACGGTTGCTCGATACTGAAGCAGCCACGATCAGACATAGCGAGATCGTTGCTGAGAAGACTACGGGTACAAAGAAGAAATAGCGCCAACTCAACAACGTCACCACGAGGAAGCAGATAGCTAACGCCCATCTGAGGCTCTGCACAAGGGCCAAGGCCTCCGCCCGAAGGCCGGCTAACTGCCAAGCCAGGAATGCAGACAGTACCAGGAACACGGACACGAAAAGGCCGAAGCCGACGTAGAAGTCCCAATATGTCCGGTTGAATCCTTGCGCTTCGAAGTGGACGGAACCCATAGATCCCACAACGGCATCTATGCCCCACTTGGGATCGACTTGCTGAAAGCCTAGGGTGTGCCCGACTGCAAAAAGCAAGAGAAGAACAGACGCAATTCTATAAAGAATGGGTGCCTTCAATGCTGCCTCCGAAACGTAATCAACGACAGTATACGTCCGTCAGAAAAAAGTCCAATGAGTAGCGTCCGGAAATAGACTATGACAGGGAAATTCTAAGCAGCTATGGGGCGCGAGCGCTCCGGATATTGGGGTTTGGGGAGGAGCGCTCGCTTGTTACGGGATTACCTATAGAAACGCCGAAATGCGCCCGAAGTTACGACGCCGAGATGCACTTTACGGTGTTTTACAAATGGCAAGCTTCGACCAAGGCTTCGAGCACGGAACGGAGGGCTTGCGCGTACCCGGAATCGTGGGCGATCTCTTCCGCCGTGAGCGTCTTACCGCCAAGTTCGACTGTAGTTTCGGCTGCGGTCACTAGGCGTGCGTCCATTGTAGTTAGAATTTCTCGCAGCGACGTTTGAGCGTACCGGCCGCGCGATGAGGCATTGACAACAATGACCGGCTTGCGCGACAGCTCGCCTGTGCCGACGATCCAATCAAGGGCGTTCTTCAATGTTCCGGGCAGACCGTGAGCATACTCGGGCGTAGAGAAGATGACGGCATCCGCCTCCTTGATAGCCGTTCTCCAACGGCCAATAACGCCTGCCTCATTCAGAGCAGTCTCATTGTCTGGATTAAATGGAGGGATCTGGTCGAGTTCCTTGTACAACATCACATCAACCTGAGAAACGGCGAGCAGTTGGACTGCGCGCAGCAGAGCTGTGTTCGTCGACTGGGCGCGAAGACTACCCGAAACGGCTAAAAATCGCATGATCTAGAGCTAGAACTTGGCCGTGAGCCAAAGGCCTCCGATCATCAGAACGCAGCCGAGAATGCGAGGCCACGATGCCGGATGCACTTTGAACCCTAATAGTCCGTAATGATCCAGGACCAAGGACATGGCCACCGAGGAAGTGACGCTGATCCCGGTAAACACACCCGATCCCATGCGCTGAGCAAAGGCAGCGCCTGCTAGTGTTGCGCCTATGCTCAAGGCCCCGCCCGTCCAAGCCCACCATGGCACCGATGAAAACTTGTCAGGAGACGGAAAAGGCTGACGTGCAATCAAGCTAATCACCAGTATTCCCACTAAGCCAGACAGATAAGCGAACATGGTCGCTAGCAAAACCTGGTCGAGGGCTTTTCGAAGAGCGGCATTGGCACCGGCTTGAGCGGGATTTGCGGCTCCGGCGACAGCAGCAAGGACGTACATGATCCAATTCACGGTTTATGGATGCCAATACGGCCGGAGCAGCGCAGAGATAATGGCGACCTACTTAACGTTTTGCTAGTCGAACATACCTTCGAAGAGCGCTGAAGTGAGATAACGCTCACCTGAATCCGGAAGAACGACGACGATCGTCTTGCCCTTCATCTCGGGCTCTTTCGCGACCCGGGCCGCGATTACAGCAGCAGCACCACAAGAAATGCCACACAGGATACCTTCTTCCCGTGCAATTCGACGAGCCATTTCGATGGACTCTTCGTTAGTGACCAGCTCGACTCGGTCGACGATGGAGAGATCGAGATTATCGGGGATGAAACCTGCGCCGATTCCCTGGATCTTGTGCGGACCCGGTTTGATTTCCTGCTGATTTCTGGCTTGTGTGATGACTGGGCTATTGGTGGGCTCCACCGCGATCGCGATCAGCGGATGCTTCTTCTCATGCTTGATGTAGCGCGAGACCCCGGTGATCGTTCCGCCAGTGCCCACGCCTGAAACAAGTACGTCGATGTTCCCTTCAGTGTCGTCCCAAATCTCTGGTCCGGTCGTCTTGAAGTGAATTTCAGGATTCGCCGGATTCATGAACTGCTGCGGCATGACGTAGTGATCGGGGTCGGAAGCGCGAATCTCCTCGGCCTTGGCAATGGAACCCTTCATTCCTTTTGCGCCTTCGGTCAAGACAAGATTGGCCCCAAAAGCCTTGAGCACTTTACGACGCTCGATTGACATTGTGTCCGGCATTGTCAGGGTAATCGGATATCCGCGGGCGGCAGCTACGAAGGCTAGTGCGATGCCCGTATTGCCACTGGTCGGTTCAACAATTTCTTTGCCTGGCTTCAAGAGGCCACGTTTCTCGGCATCCCAAATCATGGCTGCCCCAATGCGGCACTTGACTGAGTAGCCGGGATTCCGGCCCTCGATCTTCGCCAGAACGGTCGCGCCGCCGCTATCTACAACGCGGTTCAACTTGACGAGCGGTGTTTTTCCAATGCTGAGGGAATTATCTTGGTAAATCACAAATTTCCTTTCAATATGCGTGGGACATCAAATGTCCCAGTTCGGTACGTAATGCGTGTGCTTTTCTTGCCAGGATCGAGCGAGCTCGCCGAAGGTGGTTCGGTCCAAGACTTCGGAGATTGCTAGATCCACCCGGTCCCAGATGTCGGCAAAGGGATCATTTCCCTTCGGCCGAGGATTACCCTTGACGTTCTCCACTGCCCGCAGTACTTCGCCAACAGTGATCGCGTCGGCCGAACGAGCCAGCAGATAACCGCCCTCAGCGCCGCGCCGGGAGTCAACGAAGCCACTCTGTTTCAGACCTGCGAGGATCAATTCCAGGAACTTCTGCGGAATTTGCTGACGCTTGGCGATTTCGGCGATCTTGATAGGGCTTATAGGCGCGACGCTTGGGCGAGCCATCATGTACTGTGAAGCAAGATCAAACACGGCTTTGAGCGCATACTCGCTCTTAACCGAAATATTCATGGGTCTCCAGATCGATTTTACTCCTACAAGTCTATCTAGATAACGAAGTACCCTAAATTGGAACGAGTCGGGTACTAGTGTTGGATTCGGGACTGGTATATCTACAGCTGAGATTCGAATCGGAGGAAGTGTCATTCAACTTAAGATTGTTCAAGCTGGCGAGCCAACACTGCGGCGTGTCGCCCGGCAGTTGGAGCCGGCAGAGATCACAAATGCAGAAACCCAAGAGCTGATTGAATGGATGCGCGAGACGATGTATGACGCGCCCGGCGTAGGATTGGCTGCCCCGCAGGTTGGCGTAGGCCTCCAGTTAGCGGTGATTGAGGATAAGGCTTCCTATCAGAGCGACATCTCAGGCGAGATACTCGCGATCCGCGAAAGGGTGCCAGTGCCGTTCCATGTCATTATCAATCCCTCTGTCACTCTCCATGGCCAATCTGACCAGGAGTTTTTCGAAGGATGCCTAAGCCTGCACGGATATACGGCTTTGGTAAAGCGGCACCGAAAAGTCACGGTAGAGTGCCTCGATCATCGTGGCCAACCGCAGACCATCAACGCCACAGGGTGGTACGCCCGCATTCTTCAACACGAGATCGATCACTTGCAAGGTCTAATGTATGTGGACCGTATGGACACGCGATCGTTTATGTTAGGCGAAAATTTCAACAAGCATTGTAAGGGCAAGGCGATCGAGGACGTTAAGCAGATGCTTGGCTCACTTGCATAAGCCGACTCCGTTCACGTGTGGTGAATTGCTCTAAACTGGTCGGCTCGCGCCCCGTGATCTGTTGGATCGATTCAGAAAGAACGTTCCCGCTACCTTTGGACCATAGGTCAAAAAGATCGCACTCGGCATCGATGTCGAAGGCCGGCGTTCCATTTTTGGTCAATTCTTCTCGCATTACCTGTAACGAAATGGGTACGTATTGAACAGGTTTTTCGAACTGAGCTGACAGGACAGCGGCAACTTGGTCGCCGGTTAAGCTCTGTGGTCCGGTCAGGTCGTACATCATTCCTGTGTGACCCTTATCGGTTAAGGACACGACCGCGACCGATGCGACGTCCTCGGCATCAACATGGGACACGGGCGCTTGCGCGAGAGCGAGCGGCAGCACACCGCCTGTTAGCGCGTCCTTGTACCAGAACAAATTCTGCATGAGCATGTTCGGTCGGAGGAAGGTCCACTCACATGGGGAGGCCGCGATTTGTTGCTCAATCTGGCCGTGAATTCGACCGAATGTGAAGGCTGAGTCAACACCGGCCTTCAGAACGGACAGCTTCACGATGCGCCTTACGTTGTGAGACACGGCCGCCTTCACGAAGTTCTGTTCCATCTGAAGTTGGTGTTCGCTGACTGGAGACAGCAGAAAAGCAGATTCGACGTCCGCGAATATGGCTTCCAAGGTTTCTGGCTGTAACAGGTCAGCAGTTACATATTCAAGGAGAGGATCTGGTCTACTGGCCGGCAACTTACGAACCAGGCCTCGAACGGAAAAGCTTTGATTTGTAAGTTGTGTAACAACTCGGCTGCCGATGGTGCCGTTGGCTCCGCAAATGAGTATCATGACGTGGCTCCCTGATTATGGAAGCAGTAACTTCGTAATTCAAGAGCGATCTTTAGGCTGCCAGGCCGAACTTCATCACGACTAGAGTCATGTCGTCATGTTGGGGAGCCTCGCCGGTAAATTGGTCCGCCGCTTCCATGACTCGCGGAATCATCTCTTCGGCAGATTCAGATGCACAGGCCTCGAGGGCTGGAAGCAATCTTTCTTCTCCCCACTCTTCGTCGGCAATGTTCATCGCTTCGCTGATGCCATCGGTGAATCCGACCAAAATGTCGCCGGGTTCGATCGTTAGAGTTGCCTGCTGATACGGCGCATCGCGAAACAAACCGACCACTGGGCCGCCGGTCTCAAGCCGGATCACGTGGATGATGCCATCACGAGGTCGGAGGATGAATGGAGGATTGTGCCCAGCATTGACGTAAGTCAGCCGACGGTTAACGCTTTCGTACTGGGCGTAAAAAAAGGTTGCGTAACGATTAGAGGACGATGCGTCATAAACCAACCGATTTACCGCGCTCATCGTGGCGGTTAGATCATTGGATCCTTGTAAAGCCTGGCCGCGCAGCGATGCCTGGAGGCTTGCCATCAGTAACGCGGCCGCGATTCCCTTCCCCGACACATCACCAACGGCGATGCCGACCTTACCGTCGCCTAGTTGCAGGAAGTCATAGTAGTCGCCGCCAACACCTAACGCGGGGCGGCACGCACCGAAGTAGTCGAGACCAGGAATCAGTGGCATCTCGTGCGGAAACAGGCGCTGTTGCACCTCGCGAGCAATTTCGATTTCACGGTTTAGCTTTTCGCGGCCGGCCACTTCCAGCGCGACGGCGTTGGCGAGGCGGCTATTCTCGAGCGCGAGGCCCATTTGAAAGGCGATAGATTTCAGAAGATGCAAATCCGTCTTCGAGTACGGTTCTTCGGATCGCTTGGGACCCAGACTTAATATGCCTAGCGTTCGATCGCGGACACAGATCGGTAGCAGCAATTGAGATTGAAGCGCCCGGACCGCATCGACTTCTGAAGGCGGCGCGCCGAAAATCCAGTTTTGAGGGGCATCCCAGTAAATCTGTCCAATATCTTTGTTGGACTTCAGCTTGTTGAGCAAGTAGCTGCGCTCATCGATGGCGACAAATGTCGGATTATCGACACCCACCGCATAGGCTGGAGTCAACCGTCCTTCGCGATTCAGGAGAATAGCCACGGAGGGTACATGCAGGGACTCTGAAATGCGCGTGCCGACCGTTTGAAGCAGCGTGGTTTCGTCGGTTAGCGTTTGCAAACTCTCGTTCAGATCATTGAGGATCTGTTCCGATTGATACGCCTCCCGAAAGTAGCGCCGGTCAATCCAACTGGCCAGCCTCACACTTGCGCGCCGGAGAACTAACACGATTAGAAATGAGGCTCCGATGTTGAACCCGATCTGGATGGGTATCGGAAGCTGTGCTGCGGAGATCACAGCGATTGTGAGCCAAATGCAAGCGCCGATCACGACGTAGGATACGATTCGGAGTCCTGCTTTCTCAGACGCGTACTGTAAGCCCTGACGTATTGCCACGCGCAAGTCGGTCGCGCGCTCGACCAGGACAGCATAAGAAAGGGTGATTGGCAGAAGCAGAAGGAATAAGACGACAGGCACAGCGGCCTTTTGTGGGACAGCACTGAAGTCGCCGTGCTTGAAGCCGAATACGTAGATGACCACAAGCAAAAGTGGCGTCAAACTAACTGTGGCGCCGACGTGCAGTATACGAAGCCGACGTTTAGCATCACGGCTGGTGGCCGCGCTCGTCTTGTTGCCGATAGACAGAAAGAAAATGCCTTGAGCGAAGAACGAAACGACTCCGATGGGCTTTCCAAGCGGATCCATTTGAGCCTGTCCGGCAGCGGCCGTATGCAAATCGAAGAAGCTTAGAGTAATCATTCCTGTCTGTACGACCCAGAAAGCAACAATCGGAACGATAAAGAGCCATTTGATCCAAGGCCGGCGGAGTTCAAAACGGCTTCGCTGAGGAAAGTAGATCCCAAAGAGCATCATCCAAAGTGGGAACATTCCCAGCAACAAAACCGAATATCCTGTTCCGATGATCAAAGCCCAGTGAGGCCAAAAATTAAGCGACACCATCCTGATGTAGTGACCGAGTCCGATCAGCATCGCGAATAGACAGATTGCACTGGGGTCATTGGGCAGGCGCAGAACGACATAGCTGCCGAGCGCAACGGACACAAGTAGCATGACGTTCACAAGGATCGTGATAATCCAGTCGCCTGTCGTCGGCGAACCTGCCGCGTCCCTTTCGACTGGCAGGGAGATACGCTGAGTTTGGCCATTCGTGTGTCGAACAACCAGGTTCATCAAGTCGCCGATGTGCTTTGTTCGCAAGTCATCGATAAGCACCAACTGTGAGCGATCTTGCTGTCCATCAATGGCCAGGAGAGTGTCGCCAGGTTGAAGGCCTGCCTTTGTCGCGACAGCAGAGCGAACGCTAACGCGCCCACTGGCATCACGCTCAAGGGAAAGCTTTGGAATTTCGGTTTCGTGCAGGTTCACCCAAATGCACGTGGCCATGTACGCAATCTGGTAAGCGACCGCCAGAACTACCAGCGGTACCAGGAAGAGGTAGTTTCGATATTGACGACGAAGGATCGGCTGCATAGGAAACACTACTAGGCAGCCATTGTAGCTTTCGGGAGCCCTACATGATCTGCGAGCTAGTGGATTGAGTCACATTGCGAAACTTGTCAGGGACGGCAATCCTGTCGAAATCAGTGGCCAACTTTTCGAGTGCATCGGCGACCTCGGGGCCAGTCATCGGATAGCCGTGTCCCGGCGCAAAGACGTTAGGTCTGAGCTTGGCGAGTTTCTGGACCGAGGCTTTGGCGGACACCCAATCGGGGGTGTAGTAGGCAGGAGGACCGTGTAGTTCTGCCGACTGGGTCGCAATGGCAAGAAACGATTCCTGCTTTGTTGTGCAAAACGCGTCGCCAACCAGCAGCACCCCATCAGAATCACGATAAAACGATACATGTCCACGGGTATGACCCGGTGTGTGGATCCATTGCCATCCGGGCAGTCCAGGAACTGTTCCGTCCGCTGGTAATGCGCTCACGTGACCCGAAACATCGACCGGCGTGCGTGGATAGAGCGGAGCCAAGATAGTCATGAGTCCTCCGCCGACAGTTGCATCCGGCGGTGGATATTTCTCTTGGCCCGTGATGTAGGGCAGCTCAAGCCCGTGCGCATAAACTGGCACATCCCATTCTTCGGCCAGATCCTTCAGTGCACCCACATGGTCGAAGTGGCCATGGGTGAGAATGATTGATTGGGGTCGCGCTCCGTTACCGAAGCGCTTCTCAGCCCAACTGCGGATGTGTCCAGCTGACATAGGGAGACCGGCGTCGATTAGCGACCATTGGCCGCTTGGGTTCGATACGGCGAAAACGTTCACTAACAGGACGTTGACTCCGGTCACGTGCGGGGCGATGTTGTCGAGCGAGAGAACATCGTAATCAGGAAGAGGTATCTTGTCCATTATTCATTGACGAGATGGAGCGAAGTGCATTACCTAGTACTGCTGCCGTACATTCAAATGACGATTAACAATAGTGAGTATTCTTACAGAAGCGAAAACATATGAGAACACTGTTCGGGTTGCTAATTAGCGCACTACTCGTAGCCGCTGCGCCAATCCAGCTGCATGTGCCGGTTGAGAAGTACAAGCTCGACAACGGGCTCCGAGTGATCCTGTCGCAAGACAGCGAATCGCCCGTTGTTACCGTATACATGCTTTATAACGTTGGTGCTCGATCGGAAGAGAAGGGCCGAACTGGGTTTGCGCATTTGTTCGAGCACATGATGTTCGAAGGTTCAGCTCATATCAAAAAGGGCGAACATATGCAGTACGTGCAGGCAAACGGGGGCACCATGAACGGGAGCACCCATCCTGATTACACCGACTACTTCGAGTCGCTCCCTTCAAATAAGCTGGCTCTGGGTCTCTGGCTGGAATCAGATCGCATGCGCAGCTTGGCCATCACACCGGAGAACTTAGCTAATCAGAAAGAGGCTGTTAAACAGGAGCGGCGGCTCAGTTTCGACAACCGGCCGTACGCGACCGCGATCATTGACAAATGGCCGCAGCTGGCATTTACAAATTGGCAGAGTTCGCATTCCTTGATTGGATCTTTCGAAGACTTGAACTCGGCCACGGTTGATGATGTAAAACGATTCTTCGACACGTATTACGCGCCGGACAACGCGATTCTAACGATTGTCGGGAGGTTCGACAAGGCAGAGACCCGAAAACTGGTAGAAACATATTTCGGAACGATTCCAAATCATGCACCACCAAAGCGACCTGATATGACGGAAGCACCTGCATCCGGGGCAAAGAACGAGGTTTATCAGGACCCGCTAGCACGGGCGCCGGGAGTAATTATCGGATACCCTGGGCCCGATCGGGATTCGAAAGAGTTCTATGCTTTGGCGGTACTAGATGCGGTGTTAACGGGCGGTGATAGTTCAATGCTGCAGAGGGATTTAGTGAAGGGCAACCGATCAGTGGTTGAGTATCAAGGCGATCTGGGTTGGCCGTTCGCTTCGGCCGTAGATTATAAGAGCCCGGCTAAGTACGCCATCTTCGCGCTTTACAATCCGAAGTTCCAGTCGGCTCAGATTGTCGATCAAGTGCAGGGGGAAGTTGGCAAAATCTCCGCAAACGGAGTCTCACAGGCCGAACTGTCGCGAGCACGCACTTTGCTGTTATCGAATCGCTTGAACACGCTCCAAACCGGTATCGAGAAGGCCAGAACCTTGGCAGTCCTCGAGAACTTCACTGGTCACCCGGAAGAAATAAACACCGAGTTGGACCGCTTCGCTGAGGTCACAGCCGAGCAAGTACAAGCGGTGGCCGGTAAATACCTGAGCGCGGACCGGCGAGCCGTGTTGGCAATTCAACCTGCTCCAGCTAAAGCACCAGCCGGGGCGGGCGCGGCACCTAGCGGTCAGGGAGGTCTCTAATGCGAAAACTTTTAGTGATGGGCTTAGTTGCTGCTGGAATGCAGATGCAAGCGGCCGACGTAGATTTAACCAAGCCGCCCGTAACACCCGCCATTCCAGATATCAAGCTGCCGCCGATTAGTCGGTTTCAGCTCCCGAATGGCCTCAAGGTGGTAACCGCACGAGATCCGAGGCTGCCGCTGGTGACTGCTCAAATCGGGTTCCTGGCGGGATCAAGATTTGACCCAAATATGCCAGGACTTTCAGAGAATGTAGCTGCTCTTCTGAACCAGGGCACAACGACAAAGAGTGCTCAACAGATTGCCGAGACGGCGGCGGACTTAGGCGGACAAATCGCAGGCAGTTCAACGCATGATGAACTGATCCTCTCAGGGAGCTGTCTGGCCGAGAACACAGGGAGATTCGTCGCGCTGCTTGCTGACCTTGCGCGCAACGCATCGTTTCCCGAAGACGAGGTTCAGCTTCAAAAGGAGAACCGGAAACAGGAGCTGAATGTCCAGCACTCCCAAGCGCAGTATCTCGCCGATGAGGCCGTTACAAAGGCATTGCTGGGCGACAATCCATACGGCCATATTGGCCCGACTCAGGCGTCGCTGGACCAACTAACTCGTGCGTCGGTCGTGTCATTTAGAGACACATATTTAGTACCGAATAACGCCTATTTGATTTTGGTCGGCGATCTCCCACCAGACGAGCAAGTGAAGGCCATGATCACTGAACAGTTTGCCGCCTGGAAGCAGAAAGATTTGCCCAAAGCAGCGCCGACGCCCTTACCGCAGAATCGCAAGCAACTTGTATTGGTGGACCGGCCTGGTTCTGTGCAGGCGGACATTGTTTCTGCCCACATTGCGCCGACTTACGGAACACCCGAATACTTCCCATTACAGATGGGAGCTCAAGTGCTAGGCGGAGGTCCCATGGGTCGTCTGTTCAAAGACATCCGTGAACAACGCGGGTACGCCTACGATGCTCATTCGGAGTTCAATCGATACCAGCAACTGGCCGTTACTCGCGCGGTGACTCAGGTGAGAAACGACGTAGTAGCACCAGCTGTTCAAGCATTGAACGACAATCTTCGACGGATTGGAAGCGAACAGGTGACCGCGCCTGAGCTAAGCGCAGGCAAAGACGCCTATGCAGGACGATTCATGATTCAGCTCGAGCCGCAGGCAGGACTCGCGGCCCAGTTATTGCGGATCGAGACGATGCAATTGCCCAAAGATTTTCTGGAAACAGTCGCGACCCATATACGATCTGTGGAACCTGACCAGATTCAGAAAACGGGTAAGTATTGGAGCCCTGACGATGCAACTTTAGTCGTGGTGGGTGACGCTGGCAAACTGAAAACGGCCTTGGATAAGTTTGGCACGGTTCAGGTGATCCAGCCGACCGCATCGGGCAAGTAATTCACGACAATGCCGACCAAGGTCAGCGTTCTCGACCAGTCTCCGATCCCCGAGGGGTTAGAGGCGGGTGATGCGCTCCGGAATACGATCGACTTGGCGCGTCGAGCAGACGAGCTTGGATACACGCGATATTGGCTGGCTGAACATCATGGCACCCCGGGCTTAGCCTGCAACAGCCCTGAAGTTTTAATTGGCCCAGTAGCCGCAGTGACCAAGAACTTGTCCATCGGCAGTGGCGGAATCATGCTTCCTCATTACAGTCCGCTCAAGGTGGCCGAAAGCTTTTCGATGCTGAGTGGACTATACCCTGGGCGGATCGATCTTGGCATCGGCAGGGCAGCTGGGACCAGTCCGAACGTTGCCAAGGCTTTGCAGCGCGATCGACGTCAATCGCCTCCGGATGACTTCTACGATCAGCTTACTGAGCTGCTCGGGTACCTTCAGCATGATCGAAGGAGAGGCTTAGATGGGCCGAACCCCTGGCTGCTTGGGTCCTCACCTCAAAGCGCAATGTGGGCCGCGGAGCTGGGACTGCCGTACGTTTTTGCCGATTTCATCAACGCGCAAGGAGAGGCCATGGCGGCGTATTACCGTCGCAACTTCGCCGCTTCAGAATCATTGGTTCAACCCTATGTAGGCGTAGCAGTTTGGGCCATCTGCGCCGATACGGAAGAGGAGGCGCTACGGCTATCGGCAAGCATTCAGATGATGATGACGTTGCTGCATCGTGGCCGGCTGATACCGGTGCCTACTGTGGAACGGGCACTGCAGTTTGTCGCAAGCGAGCGCATGAAGCTGGGCGAAGCTCCGCCTGGACGTCGTTTCGTAATCGGAACGCCGTCTCAGGTTCGCGCCAAGGTGGAAGAAGTCAGTGAGGCGTACGGGGCGGACGAGATCTTGATCGTCAATATCCTGCATAGCCATGAAGCTCGATGCCGTTCCTACGAGTTGCTCGCGCACGAGTTCGGATTGAGGGCACAGCTCCCGGAACCAAGGCTGCTGGCGCGAGCGGTAGGGACTTAAGGGTTTACGCGTTGAATACTTTTGCTACTCGTCGTGAGGTCTTACGCACACTGCTTCCCGCATCTATCGGAGGCATCGTACCTTCTCCAAACAATGACAGGACTCACGCGGAGTCTTCCACCCCGGCTCACGTGCGACCTAATTTTGAGCCTGTGCGGAAGCTGATCCTTCAAGACATTGCGCACGGCAAGGCTACTGGAGTAGCTGTGGCTGTGGCACACCGTGGAAGCATCATCTGGGAAGAGGGCTTTGGATGGGCCAATCGCGAAGCGGGCCTGAAGGTAACGCCCAGTACTCCGTTCACGCTTGCGTCCATCACCAAGCCGTTCACGGCCACAACACTCATGACCCTAGCCGCTAACGGCAAGCTCTCTTTGGACGCCCCCGCAAACAAGTACCTTCCAAACAGTAGGATCGAGGGTAGGAATGGAAACGTGGATGGAGCCACCGTGCGGCGCCTGGGTGCGCATGCAAGCGGGCTGCCAGCGATGTACGAGGGGTACGATCAGGCAGAAGCCAGGCTGGCCCTGAGTCCCGAGGCACTTCTTAGCAATTATGGAAGGCTCGCGTACTCGCCCGGGTCCTGTTACGAATACAGCAACATTGGTTTTGCTGCGTTAGGTGCCATCGCGTGGAACCTGACGGGAATCGACCTTGGAACTCTCATGACACAGAGGGTTCTCACGCCCCTTGGCCTCCACGACAGCCTCTTCGACACGAGTGTTGCGCGCCTTCCAACGGGTGCCGCGCGATACGATGCGTCGGGCAATTTAATCCCGTACTACACAACATCGACCGCCGCATCGGGAGAGCTCTACGCCAGCGCTCACGACCTAGCGCGCTTTGCGATGTTCAACATGAAAAACCACATCCACGGTCAGACGCCAATTCTGGACGACCGATGGATTAATGAACTCCACAAACCAGTTTTTGTCGGGCCCTCGGGCGTCGCCACGACCTTCGGCTGGTTTACAGGGCATCTGAAGTCCGGCGTTCCAGTGATCTTCAAATCCGGCGGCCAGCCCGGTGTCGCAACCGCCCTCTGCATGCTCCCGTCGGAAAACCTCGCATGCTTGGTCTTGACCAACCGATCGGATGGGAGAGAACTGTGCTCCCGCGTGTGCAACCAAGTACTCACCAGTTACTTACCCGAATGGCAGCAGCCCGAAGAAACAAGTGGACCTTCCCCATCTCCGTTCGTAGTCACGACTAGCTGGAGCGGTGGTTGGCAAGGAATATTGGCAAACGACGGTGCGGAGATGCAGGTCAGGCTGAACATAGAATCCAGCGGCTCGGCCACTCTGGCACTGGGTGACAAACCTGCGGAAAAGATTGCCAGGATGCAATCAGAAGGACTTGCTCTCACCGGTGTGTCGACAGGCTCTATCAATTCCCCCGATGCGATGCGCGCCGGAGCTAAAACACTGAAGGTCAAGCTCATGCCGAGCGAAGGAAAGCTCGCCGGAAGGATTCTCGCCACGGCGGGCGACCCCAACATAAAGAACGTTACGCTACCCTACGTGCTCACCTTGAATCGCGCCTCCCACTAACTCAGCACAAGCAGCGCTGGTCCAGCTTAAAAGCGGAGAGAGTTTGTAAGGCCGACAGCGCCGATCCCCGAACCCTAGGCCTGCTTAAACAGACTCACTTCCGCCATCGCCGGCACAACCGGAGCCTTGGTGATGCGAAGGCGGACGCGGTTTGTGGTGACTGCATCACGTTTCACAATTCGACAAGCGCCGATACTGGTTCCGTTGCCGAACTGTTGCCAATCGCCGTTGGTCCAATAATCAATAGCGAACTCCTGCACACGCTGGCCGAGCTTAATGTCTTCGCGGAGTCGCACAATGTCGAACTTCACTGGCCTTAGAAGATCCAGCACAACGCTAGGCGTGGTCACGGCCTCATCAGTTGTCCAATAAGTGAAGCGGTCGTTATCGATGAGGTTATTGGGGCCGAAAGCACGACGGCGGTTGCCTCGAATGTTGGAAGCCGTGCATCGGGCGTGCGCGGCTAAATTGTTTCCGAACGTAGCCCTGAGAAGTTGGCCGAAACTAGTCAGCGACTTGACATCTTGGTCGCCAAGCAGTCCGCGTCGATCAGGGGGCACGTTCAATAGGAAACTCGCGCCTCGGCCAATCGACTTGTAATAAAGATCGAGCAGATTAGCGGGATCACGAACCTTGCTGTTCTCGTTTTCATGCCAGAACCAGCCGGGACGGATCGAGACATCGCACTCGGCTGGAATCCATATTTTGCCGCCCCATGTGCCGGAATTATTCTCGCCTTCTTTGACGTCCCCAGGCGAGGGAGCACCAGTTCCCTTCTCGCTGACTGGAGTGAAGGTGGCCCAGCAAGTCTCGCCTGCGTAGCCGTTTTCGTTGCCCACCCAGCGAACATCAGGACCAACATCGCTGAAACGCACCGCGCCCGGTTGCAACTCGCGTTCTATCTCCCAAGTATCCGACCAGCGATAGTAATTGGCCTTATCGATGGTGCGCTTCTCTTTGGCGCCTCCGTAGAAACCGTCTCCACCGTTCGCGCCGTCGTGCCAGATCTCAAATAGCGGGCCATAGCCCGTCAACAACTCGCGAAGCTGCTGCTGGTACATCTTGATGTACTCAGGCGTACCGTACTTGCTCGTACTTCGATCCCAAGGCGAAAGATAAACGCCAAATTCTAAGCCCGCGCGTTCGGCTGCTCTCGAGACCTCTTTCACAACGTCACCTTTGCCGCCCCGCCAAGGGCTGTTACGGACACAGCGCTCAGTTGTTGCCGTGGGCCACAGACAGAAGCCGTCGTGATGTTTGCAGGTCAGGATCACGCCACGCATTCCGGCGCTCTTCAGATGCGAAACAATTGCGTCTGCATCGAAGGCGGTGGGGTTGAACACTGAGGGGCTCTCGTCGCCGTAACCCCATTCTTTGTCCGTGAAGGTGTTAACAGTGAAGTGGAGGAAGCTGTAGAACTCCAGCCCATGCCAGCGCACTTGCTTCGCTGACGGCAGAGCGCCGTAAGGAGCAGGCGCAGCATGGTTTGCAGTCGGAGCGTTAATTCGAGGCGCACCAAGGAACCCCAACGACGCGTTAGCGATGAGAGAGCGACGGCTAATGTCAATCATGAACGGATCTATCTAAGAGTCTGCTCATAGTTGTAAGCAATGCGGAACATGGTTGATTCGTCGAAGTGACGCGTGAAGATTTGGAGCCCCACCGGCAAGCCCTCAGGCGATAGTCCGCACGGAACGCTCATGCATGGCACGCCGGCGAGATCGCCCGTCAAGGTGTAGATGTCCGATAGATACATAGCAAGAGGATCGTCCACTTTTGCGCCAATCTTAAATGCCGGAAACGGCGACACCGGAGTGATCAGGGCATCAACGGTTTCAAAGGCCCGGGTGAAGTCGCGTGCGATTAGAGATCGCACCTGCTGGGCTTTTTTGTAATAGGCATCGTAGTAGCCCGCACTCAACACGTACGTTCCTAACATGATGCGACGCTTCACTTCTGTGCCAAAACCCACACCACGGGTATTGCGATACATGTCGCTGAGGCTGTCCGATTGTTCACTGCGAATGGTGTACCGAACTCCGTCGTAACGAGCCAGATTGGAGCTGGCTTCGGCTGTGGCAATGATGTAGTAGCAGGACAGGGCGTACTTGGTGTTCGGCAGGCTGACCTCGTGAACCTCACAGCCTAATCTCTCAAGTTGACGAACAGCCTGGTGAATAAGATCGCCAGTGTCGGCCGGTAAGCCTTCGAAGTACTCCTTAGGCAATCCCAGCTTCAGGCCGCGAACTGGTTGACGCATCAGAACGTCGTAATCCTCAACAGGGGCGAAAGCGGAGGTGGAATCAAGCTCATCTCTGCCCGCAATGACTCTTAGCACGGTTGCCGCGTCCTCCACACTGCGAGCAAAAGGGCCCACATGGTCAAGCGAGCTGGCGAAGGCGACGAGACCGTAACGCGAGACACGTCCGTAAGTTGGTGTAACGCCCACAACGCCGCAGAAGCTGGCCGGTTGGCGGATGGACCCTCCGGTGTCAGAGCCAAGTGTCGCCAGTGCGGTTCCTTGCGCCACGGCTGCAGCTGATCCACCGCTAGAGCCGCCCGGAACGCAATCGAGTGCACGCGGATTTCGCACGGGCCCGTAGGCTGAGTTCTCATTCGAAGAGCCCATGGCGAACTCGTCGCAGTTCAGCTTGCCTAGTACGATTGCACCTTCCTCTTCGAGCCGAGTAACGGCCGTAGCGTCATAAGGAGGAACATACTCTTCGAGGATGCGCGATCCGCAAGTGGTCCGAAGGCCCTTGGTTACGATTACATCTTTGATCCCGACCGGCACTCCAGCGAGCGCGCCGGTATATTCGCCCTTTTCGAGCCGTGCATCTACCGCCAGGGCCGCAGCCATGGCCCGCTCGGGGGAGAACGTCAGGTATGCGTTGGTTGTCGGATTCTCTTCCTGAGCAAACGCTAAGGCTTGCTCGGTCAACTCTACCGCGGAAAACTGTTTCGCCTTGAGGCCAGTGCGAATTTCGCTAATCGTAAGGGACGATATTTCGGCACTGGTCCTCATCGCTCAATGACCTTAGGAACCTTGAAGTATCCGTTGCCGCTTTGAGCTGCATTGGCTAGCGCTTCAGCATTGGTGAGGGTCACGTGAGGAACATCCTCGCGCAATGTGGCAGTCTCGTCGGCATCGAACAAGACTTGAGCCATAGGTTCAACGCCGGTGGTGTCGAGTTCGTTTAATTGCTCGATGTGGCTGAGGATATTGGCCAAGTCCTTTTGTAGCCTTCCAACCTCGGCATCTGAGAGGGCCAGGTTTGCCAGATCGGCGACATACCGGACCTCCTTCTCACTTAATTCCACTATGCAGGCGCCTTTCTATCGTTTACCGGTGCCGGCAAACTCGTTCCAGGATCGCATGCCGCGTGTTGCGTGACTCGGGCCAGCGCAAGCCACAATTACGATGTGTAGTTAAGCCAGCGCACGCTGCCTGGAACGCTGGTAAATGCGGCGGAGAGTGGGGTCCTTAATTCTGTCGGCCTCGTCTATGGTCAGGGCCGGCTGAGCCGTTTCAGCTCTCTGGGGCTCGCGCCGAGGAACGCCAATGCGAAACTCGATTTCGGTCACGTTCTTGCTTCCTGACAAGGTCTGCAACCGCCCCAGAATCTGGTAGCTCAGCGTATGGAGCTGGCGCTGCCAAATGGCATCTTCGACTTCGACAATAAGTTTGCTGCGGACCATTCGGAGCCGGGCAGTATGAGCAGCAATGGCCTTACCGACCGCAGCGGGCCACAAAGCACGGACCATGTCGTCCTCATTCAAAATGCTGCGGGACACCTTCTCATTGCTGAATAGACGGGCTGCCCGTTGCATAGACCAGGAACTAACAAAGACCGCAGGTGGGGGAAAGAAACGGCCGGAGAGAGAAGTGTATCATGACGCTCTCGCTCAGAAAAGGTAAATATGGGGCGAAATTATAAGACAATGCGCTCTGTCTTTGCCGCGTGACCGCATCATTTTTGAAGGAAATGCATCTAGTACTTAGGGAACTAGTAGGAAGATTTCATGTCCAATCAAGCTCAACTCATCGAAGACCGGTACGATAACTTGATGTTTGCTAAAACACCGGAACGGGCGCGGGTGGCTGCTCGCGAACTAGCCCAGGTGGTTTTGGGAGATGAGGCAAGCGACCTATCGCTTGAGGAATCACTGCGAAGGTGTTGCCGTATCCTTCGGCCAGCCCCGGAACTTCGGGACCAGTCGCGTTTTGAAGCTGAATTCATTGAGCTAGGAATTTGGCCGAATCAGTCGCGTAGTGTTGCGGCATAGCTCGTTGACTGCCTCTGGCTTTTAGTGCAAGTGCCAGGCCACTCAGGGCCGCTGCCGCCGCAAGAGCGTAAATCGTGTTTGGTGTTGAAATGCCATATGAGCGTAGCTCGGCAGCTGACGCGACCGAAATGCGGCGTTCTGGATATTGCCCCGTTACTTGGCCGTGCCGAATTGCGATCTGAAGCACTTGAGCCAGGTGGACGGCCTGCCTGTCCGTCATTTGCTCAATTTGTGTTTTGCAGCTAAACCCATCCGCAATGATCAAGCTTTCTTTGGCCGCGCTGCGGACGGCAGGCAGCAGAACCAAGTCCCCGATCTGTTTCGACATCTCATATTTGTGCGGTTCGAAGCCGAAGGTCCCCGCCAGGCCGCAGCAGCCGGAATCCAAGATTTCCGCGTTAACTCCTGTCCGCTTTAGAACTTCGATATCTGCGCTGAAACCCAATACAGCTTTGTGATGACAGTGCCCGTGCACGATTGCGTTCGCGTGTAAGCGCGGGATGTCGAAGTCCGGAGCCTTCTGCGTCAGAAATTCTGCCAGCGTGTAAGTCTGCTTCGCGAGTCTCTCCGCATCTGGATCATCAGGCAGCAGTTCTGGAAGTTCGTCGCGGAAGACACTGACGCAGCTTGGTTCCAAGCCGACCACGGGGACGCCTGCGCGGATCTTCGGCCTGAGCATGTTCACAATCTGCTGCAAGAGAGTTTTAGCCAAGCTCAGCATGCCTTGGTCATATAGTGGCCGACCGCAACAGAGAGAACGTTTGGGTACCAGGACGCGAAACCCAGCCGCCTCGAGAACCTCAGTGGCCGCAACCGGTACTGCGGGATGGAAGTAGTTGTTAAACGTATCAGCCCAAAGAATCACCTGTGGACCGGTCTGGACACGATGGGGTTTGGTGCGCGCAAACCAATCCTTGAATGTGTAGGTAGCAAACCGGGGAACGGGGCGTTGCTGCTCGACGCCCGCAATAGCCTTCGAGATAGTGGCCAGTCCGGGCGTCTGAGTAACGAAGTTGACCAATTGCGGAATGTGGCTTGCGATGCGTGCCCACCAATAGATAAGACCCATGCTGTAGGCGCTGCGTGGACGAACGCGGCCTTCGTAGTAATGGGCCAGAAACTCGGCTTTGTAAGAAGCCATGTCTACGTCCACGGGGCAATCGCTCTTGCAGCCTTTGCAGGCGAGACATAGGTCTAGAGAATCAAAAACTTCTTCACTACGCCAACCATCCTTGATGACCTGACCTTGAATCATTTCGAACAGCAGATGAGCTCGGCCCCGGGTCGAGTGCTGCTCTTCCATCGTGACTCGGTAGCTTGGGCACATAGTGCCACCTGTCTTGTTGCGGCACGCTCCAACGCCTACGCAGCGCAGTGTTGATTGCGCGAAGTTACGGTTGTCGGCTCTGAAAGCAAAATGCGTGTGTACGGGCGCTGGCTGATAGTCGGTCCCGAGGCGCAGATTTTCATCGATGCGATAGACCGGCGCCACCTCATGCCCGATCACCTTGCCGGGATTCATTTTGCCTTCGGGATCCCAGATGCGCTTGAATTCCCGGAAAGCCTCCATCAGTTCCGCACCGTACATGCGGGGCAAAAACTCAGCCCGGGATTGACCATCACCATGCTCGCCCGAAAGCGAACCGCCATACTTGAGGACCAAATCAACAGCCTCACTGACGAAGTCGCGATAGCGCTGAATGCCCGCAGGTGTGACAAGGTCGAACGAAATGCGAGAGTGCACACAACCTTGGCCGAAGTGCCCGTACAGTGCGCCTTGGTACTGATGTTTCTCGTAAAGCGTACACAGTTCACGTAGATACGCCCCGAGCTTGCCGGGATCGACAGCCGAATCTTCCCAGCCCTCCCAGAAAGCAGGTTGACCAGGAACCCAGGCCGTCGCAGCAAGGGCCGCTTCGCGAATTTTCCACACCAGCTTCTGTTCCGCCCGGTTATCGTACAGCTTCATACGAGGCGGATGAGGCATGCCCTCCAGCGACTTCATCAGACGTCTAGCATCGGCGTCAGCCTGGGCGTTTGAATCGGCTCCAAACTCAATCAGCAGCCAGCCGCGCCCTTCGGGCAAAAGAGGTGAATTCACGGGATAGCGCCCTTTGGCACGCATGTGATCGATGAGCTGGCCATCAAAGCCTTCGCAGGCGATCGGCTTGAACGTCAGCACATTGGGAACAGCGTCCGCAGCTTGGTAGACGTCGTCAAATCCGAGCACCAACAGATTGCGGCATTGCGGGCTTTTGACCAGGCGGGTTGTTGCCTCAAGCACCAGGACGCAGGTAGATTCTGTACCGACGAGTGCTCGGGCAAGATGAAAGCCGTTCTCAGGCAGTAATTGCTGCAAGTTGAACCCCGATACCCGGCGCGGAATGTCGGGAAAGCCAGTTCGGATTACGTCCTGGTATCGATCACGCAGCTTTCGAAGATCGGCGTAGATCTGGCCTCGGCGTCCACCCGCAGCAACGATCGAATCGATCTCAGTTTCCGACGTCGCGCCTACCCGCAGGCGCAGCCCATCGTAGGTCAAGACTTCGAGTTCTTCGATATTCTCTTCCGTTTTCCCCGCCATCAGGGCATGGGTTCCGCATGAATTATTCCCGATCATGCCTCCTAAAGTGCAACGGGAATGCGTGGCGGGGTCGGGGCCGAATGTAAGGTCGTACCTCTCGGCCTCGTCGCGGAGCCAATCAAGGACAATGCCCGGCTCGACTTGAGCTACCTTCGCTTCCGGATCTAGCGCAACAATCCTCGTGAGGTACTTCGAAAAATCGACAACGATTCCCGCATTGCAGCACTGACCGGCGAGGCTGGTTGCGCCACCCCGGCCCAAAATAGGTGCTCCATGCTCGCGAGCTAATCGAACAGTCTCAACCACGTCCTGGATAGTGCGAGGACAAACAACTCCGATCGGGACCTGCCTGTAGTTAGATGCGTCGGTCGAATAGAGAGCTCGGCTGCCGGTATCAAAACGCACCTCGCCTTTTATGGCCTTCTTCAGTTCGGCTTCGAGCGCAGTCGCATACGAAGGCAAATCATCATCAGGGCGACGGCGGTGAGGGGCGAGCCGTATCTCATCTGCAGCTAGCAGGTGCATCGCTCTCACTGTAGCTAAACCGCGGATGTGAATGTTAACGGGTGGGCACAGCTGGAGTGCCTATTCGTCACGGCCGTGGACCTGCGCTGGCGGATGCGTTGCTTCGACGGCTTTGAACTGTTGCTTGACGTGGTACGCATGGCTGGCGTCTTTCGGAACGACCCAGGAATCGCCCTGCTTTAGAATGACAGTCTGGCCTTCTAATTCCAACTGCGCTTCGCCTTCGATGACATAGCCAACCGTTTCATAGGGACGGCTCACTGCACCCTGCTTTTCAGCTCCGGGTGCCTCGTCCCACAGGCGCATAGAAATGCTCTTGCCCGAGGCAAGATAGCGCTGACCCAAATGGCCCTTGGGTGAATGATGGCTGTCCACCTTAATCACTGTGGTGTCTTTTTCTGTCTGCTCACTCATGTCCGGTAGACGCCCGAATAGCAGAATGGAAGACGTTGCAAATGATCCCGCGGATCTTACTTAGGCTGGGATTCAGCGGCTGCGTTCCAGATGTCAATCTGCCACTTCCACCCTTCGGCTTCTTTCTTCCAAACCACAACATACTTTAAGGAACTTGGAGAAGTCGGGAGATCAGTAGCCATTTCCGCCGTGCCGACCTCGACTGCGGTATCGCCCGCGATCTGCAGATCAACGGTTGTGAGTTTGAGAGACTTCACATTCAGTGTTGTTATGGCTTGCTGCCAAAACCCACTAATGTGGTCAAGGCCAGTCAGCATATCAGCGCCGGGCGGCAAGATGCGAGCATCTTTCGTATACACCTGCTCAACCGCGCCGAAATCTCTGCCGGCAACGACTTCAGTTTCAAAGATGGAGTTTACGCGTTTGAATTCGTCGGTAGTGTCTGACATTGCTAGAGAATGACCAGCTTACCGTAACTACTTGCCTTCGGTGGCCATTGCGGCTCTCAGCTTCTTCTCTGAGTCTGCACTCCAGTAAGCACAATCAAGCTGAAGGAACACCGACGTGTATGGGATAGCCATTCGCGTCTTAATGATCAGGATCCTGAAAGTCTGTCCGGCGGCGTCGAGCTTAGAGATGATCTGCTCGTGGGGCACAGACTCCTGATTGCGACCCTGCAGGAGGCCGTTCAAGTCTGTACGGTACGAACTGATTCCATTGGCGTCGGACTCAGGTACATATTTCAACTCTGAGTCGATCAAGATGTTCGGCCGAACATGTCTCGACGCATCAAGTTCAGTCAACACGTGCTTCAAGACCTGGATCTGATCGGCGTTGACGACGATCGTTTCTATGCCTTCGCGCGACTGCGCCGGATAAGCCGAGTCGGCGACCACAATCCAATTTCGATGCCCATAGGATGCCAGCCTCTCATGCAGCAGTTGCTTCCAATTGGATCCATCACTAAGCTCGGCTGAGCTGGCCATTGCGGTAATGCTAGTCAACAGGAGAAGAACAGCGACAACGTGGCGCATTGAGGTAAGCGTTAACTACGATATGTCAGACAGAAAGTCGAGCCGCCCCGTACTGTCACCAATGGAACCATGCTGAACGCCTGCGATGTCCAACAGAGAGAGATATAAATTGGTCATCGGAGTACCGGATTTAAAGTTCAGGTGACTTCCGGGCTTCAGCGCGCCATTGCCTCGCCCAGCTAGCAGCACCGGCAAATTCTCGTGGCTGTGTGCATTGCCGTCGGCAATGGCACTTCCATAAACGATCATTGAATGATCGAGCAACGAGCCATCGCCGTCCTCAGTCGATTTCAGTTTGTCCAGGAAGTAAGCAAACTGAGTCGCATGGAATGTGCTGATCTTTGTGACTTTCTCGATCGAGTCTGGATTGCCGCGATGGTGAGTCAACGGATGGTGCGGTTCGGGAACTCCAATTTCGTTGTACGTCCGCAAGCTGCCTTCCCTGCCAACCATAAACGTGAATACTCGGGTCTGGTCGGCCTGCATCGCAAGAACCTGCATGTCAAACATCAGCTTTAGGTAGTCAGCGAAAAGAATAGGCACCCCGGCTGGCTTGTCGATTGACGGAACAAACCCGTTCCCCGGCTTCTCGGCTTGTTCAATTTGCTTCTCGACTTCGCGGACAGAGTACAGATACTCGTCCATCTTGCGCTGATCGGCAGCTCCCAGCTTCCCGTTCAGCCGCTGAGTGTCTTCCGTGGCCAGATCAAGAATGCTGCGGCGTGAACGAACCCGACGCTCGCGATCCCTCGGCGAAAGCTTCAGATCATCAGCTCCGAAAAGGCGCTCGAATACGGCGCGTGGATTGATCTCCGGGGGCATCGGCGAGGTCGCATTCCGCCACGACACACTGTTCTGGTACGCACAGCTATAACCGGAGTCGCAGGAACCTACAATGCGTGTGTCTTCGCAGCCGAGCTCCAGTGAAGCCAGCCGCGTTCGTGAGCCAATCTGTTGGGCAGCAATCTGATCAACGGACATGCCGACGTGTATGTCGGAACCAGCAGTCTTCTTGGGATGCACGCCGGTTAAGAAACAAGCGCCAGCCCGGGCATGATCGCCTGGTCCGTCGCCAAGAGCATTTGCATTCGCATGATCGAGACCGGAGAGTATAGAGAAGTCTTGTCGGAAGGGCTCGAGCGGCTTCAAGATGCGCGACATCTGGTAATCACGGCCGGTTGTCTTGGGCAGCCAGTCAGACATCGTGGTCCCGATAGGGATGTAAGTAAAAACAAGCCGAGTTGAGCTCTCCGTTGCGGCGGCGGTAGCCATTGCCGGCACCATCGCGTCCAGCAGCGGCAGTGCAATGCTTACGCCCACGCCGCGCAGAAACGATCGTCTTTGCAGGTGCTTATTTTTGAGATACATAGACAGTCACATCCCCTCTTCGTTTTTGAAATGGAAGGCTACCCGCAATCTGTTCCACTAAAGTGGTGAATCGATAATTGTCAGCAACTAGTTTGGTCGTAATTTCTTTGACGGTAGGCCTATCGTACCGCTCCAGACCGCGACCCAAGGCGTACGTAAGGAGTTTTTCGGTAACGCACTTTACGAACGCATCCTTCTGATCCAGCAGAACCGTTGTCAGCTCAGTTGCTCCGTTGAAAGAACGCCCGTTTGGCAGTGTACCCGTGGCATCGATGGGAAACTTGCCATCCTGAGTGCGCCAATGACCGACAGCATCATAATTTTCAAGACCGAACCCGATCGGATCCATGCGCGAGTGACAAGACGAACAGATGGGATTCGCCCGATGTTGCTCCATCTGCTGCCGCAATGACATAGAGGTACCGACTGCGGCTTCGTTCAGTGCAGGCACGTTTGGCGGGGGCGGCGGGACAGGCGCGTTTAAAAGATTCTCCAAGACCCATTTGCCCCGCAAAACAACAGATGTTCGAGTCGAGTACGATGATGCCATCAAAACGCTGCCCTGAGTTAAAACCCCGCTCCGTTGCGTGCCGGTCAAGTCGACTCTTCGAAACTCAGGTCCTGAGACACCAGGAATGCCGTAGAAGCGCGCCAACTCCTCATTCACGAATGAATACTTCCCATTCAGCAGATCGAGGATGCTCCGGTCTTCATGAATCAAGTTGTTGAAGAAGAGCTCGGTCTCGGTCTGCATCGACATCCGAAGATAATCACTGAACAAAGGAAAATGTTCCGGATCGGGCTTCGCAGACTCGAGTGCCCTAAACTGCAACCACTGGCCTCCGAAATTGTTAACCAAAGCATCAGCCTTAGGATCCCGCAGCATGCGGCGAATCTGAGCCTTCAGAACAGCGGGCGATCTAAGATTGCCGGCAGCTGCTTGCTTTAGCAATTGATCGTCGGGCAAGCTGCTCCAGAGAAAATAGGAAAGCCGGGACGCCAGTTCATACTGACCGACGAAGTGTCCCGTATCATCTGCTTCCATCTGAGGGTCACGCTCAATTCGAAACAGGAAATGCGGAGAAACTAGGACGGCTTCCATGGCCGTCGCCAGTGATTCGGTAAACGAACTGCCCGCAGCCCGCTCAGACGTGAAGAGTTCGACGATTCTGTTGACTTCGTCGGGAGCAACAGGGCGGCGGTACGCTCGGCGGGTAAAATCCGCAAGTATTTTGCGGGGACAAGCAGCCGTGTGATGCCCATCCATGTGACCGCAGACATAGACCTTCTTTAGGCTGGTCCGCGCAGGAGTACGAACTTCGTCAAAGGGACCGATGATATCCAGGAAACTGATCCTGAAGCTGATGTCGCTCATCTTGGGCGGCTTCGGCTCCTTCACGCGCTTTTCGTAGTTGGCCTTCTTCTTCTCGTAGACCGCTTTCTCCTCAACAGTTGCATTCTGAGACAGTTTGACGAGTTCCTCAAAAGGTCGAGGCTGAACAGGCGGCTGAGAAGTCGGATTCAATCCGCCGTATTTCGCCGGCAGCCCCTCAAACAGTTTCAGCGCGGAGATACTGATCTCGTGCTTGCCTGCAGTTACGTGCAGCCGAGCTTCCTTCTCCTCGCCTTCCATTCCTGTATCGGACTTTGAGGCCCTGAATTGGATCTTTCGGACCGGGGCGCCATCCAGCCAGAGGACGACATCGAACGGGTCAGAAGGGGCTGGACGATTTCCACCCGGCGAGATCCGAAACGTGTAGTCAGCTTCAGCTGGAAACCGGTAAATCGTGTGCAGTGATCCGCGCAGGCTTAAGCCGCTCAGATCGTAATTTGTAACTGTGTAAGGAAGGACTTGGTCCGCACCGGCTAGTTTGTCTTCGTCGCTGCTGAGCGCTGGCGGTTGGTAGCGGTAAACGGTGGGCTTCAGTTCAGGAGGACCTTCGAGGGCCAGATGAACGATCTTCTCCGCTGCCGTCAAATACTTGCCCAGCAGAACGGGAGGCAATGAAAGTGAATCGCCGATGTTGTCGAATCCATAGCCCGAATCGTCCTGGGGGAAATCATCGGCCGCCGGGAAGTCTACCGCTAACAAATCGCGAATGGTGTTGTTGTATTCGCTTCGGTTCAGGCGATGGGCAGTCACACGACCAGGATCGGGTTTAAGCTGTGCGTCCAGCCGGTCAAACTCAGATTGAATCCACTGAGTAACAGTTTTGACCGTATCAATGCTGGGCCGGGGCATGCCTTTGGGCGGCATCTCACCCGCTTGGAGCTTTCGCAGCACTGCTTCCCACTTTTCGCGCTGGTCTGATAGAGACTGCGGGTCGGCCAGGGCTTTCAGGTTCAACCCTCCGCTGCTTAGCTTGGCGTTGTGACACCCGTAGCAGTTTTTGGCCATCATCGTAACCAACACGGTCTGGAACGGCTGGCCGGTTGACGCAGGGGTGGAATTCACGGCTGGCGGCGGCGTGTCTGCCGCCAGAGTAGCTGCAGACGCAGTCGACAGTCTAAGGGTGCAGAACAGAATCGGAAGCAGGGGAAAAACGAAGCGCATGAAAGGAGGGACTTTTGAATTATCCCGAAAATCCTCTAGTAAGGCGCGCAAACTGTCCTGAAGGTAACCAAAAATCTAGTGGGCCCCCAGGAAATGTTGGTCGTTCAGCCAGGCAAGCAGTTGCGAGTTCCACTGAGTCACAGGGCCTTTCCGATCGCGCATGCCGAAACCATGGCCTCCGTGCTG
The DNA here is from genome assembly GCA_965214005.1 of Bryobacteraceae bacterium. Taxonomy (GTDB): domain Bacteria; phylum Acidobacteriota; class Terriglobia; order Bryobacterales; family Bryobacteraceae; genus Bog-105. The sequence goes on along the minus strand of CBDCAQ010000014.1, from coordinate 2,249,718 downwards.
GTAGAGATGCATTTCGACCGGCGCTCCGCTTTCTTCCAGCTTGGTGTAGAGGTTAACCGTGGTCGGGATGTGACTACGGTCGTCACTGGCACAAGCAATGAACGTGGGCGGGACATCCTTCGGGATCTGCTTCAATACCTCGGGCTTGAAGCCGGGATAGACAACGACATTCAGGTCAGGTCGAGAGCTTACTTTGTTAATCGGATCCGAGCTTCCAAGATTGCCGGCGTCGTACTCAAGACCGGCTAACGCGGCTACTTCTCCACCGGCCGAAAAGCCCATGAAGGCGATCCGTGTGGGATCTATGTGGAATTCGGCGGCGTGACTCCGCACCAGGCGGATGGCTCGCTGGGCATCCGGGATCGCGTTGCCTGCCACGGTGTACTTTGAACCAGGCTCCCGGGCCAGACGGTACTTCAAGATGAATGCGGCGATTCCGTGAGCGTTCAACCAGTCGGCGATCTCATATCCTTCAACGTCTATAGCTAAGAAAGCGTGCCCCCCGCCTGGAGCAACGATCATAGCCGCCCCGTTCGCCTGGCCTTCAGGCGGGAAGTACGCCAGCAGAGACGGACTGTGAATCTGAGACACGGCGGTGAATAGGTGCGTAGCGTCTCTGGGCTTCACCAATTCTTTGGTAGTAGCCCCTTCCGAGCCTGGAGCGCCATTGGGCCAGAGGACAATCGTTCTTGCATTTTCCGCGTTCGCAGCCGCGTGCAGTTCGGGCAGCGAGGCCGTTACGACGAGAAACATAACCAGACGGGCAGACATGTGTATCTAGAGCGTAAACCTGTCGCGATGGTTACTCTAGATCAAGGACATTTCGTGCCGCCAACTTGTGTCAACTGAGCAACCGCGTTCCTTCGTGTTTTACGACCCGAGTGGGAATCGATGGAGTCATTTTCGTCGACTCGCCCAAGCTGGTGCACTGGCCCTAGCCTTGCTCGTTATCGTCTTCCTGTTGGTCGGCGCGAGCCTCCCGCAACTGCCAATTTTAGGACTGCCGGCGATAGCGCCCGTCGTGCAGATGGAACCCGGCAATCTCGTCCGGATTAAAACCATGCCGAAGAACCTGCCCTATCGGCTTGCGAAGCCCGTCCTGCCGATCCGGTACATTCATTCGCTTTCACCGGTCATTCATCCCAGGCCGGCTGCGAAGGGCGGCGACGGCAAGCCGCTTTTGTGGGGTTTTTACGTCAACTGGGATCCGGCCAGCCTTGTATCGCTGCGCCTTCATCTAAGTCACTTAACTCATCTTCTGCCGGAATGGCTGGTAGTGCAGAACAGCAAAGGCGACATCGACGATCAAAGTGACTCAACGGTCATTGCAATCGCGAAGCAGGCAAACCTTCCCATTTACGCCATGCTCACAAACTTTCGAAACGGTAACTGGCAGCCGGGCGACGTACGCAAGGTCCTTCGCGATGAGGGTAGGCGACACGATTTGATTGAAAATCTACGGTCCAATCTGGCTGAGCATCATTTCGCCGGTGTGAATGTCGACTTCGAAGAGCTTACTACTAAAGATCGAGAGCCGCTGGTCCGCTTCATGCGTGAGCTGACGGAAGACCTTCACAAGGACGGCTACGTTGTCTCGGAAGACGTGCCGGTTGACGACGACGCTTACGACCTGAAGAGCTTAGCTGCAGCTACCGATTTTCTGGTGCCAATGATCTATGACGAACATTACGAGGCAAGCAGTCCTGGCCCCGTCGCATCGGAGTCGTTCTTTGAGAACGAGCTAGACAAGGTGACCAAGTCAGTGCCCGCCTCGAAGCTGGTCATTGGCTTTGGGAATTACGGGTATGACTGGGTCATTGGAGGAAGTGGCGGCGCTGAAGTCTCGTTTGCTGACGTAATGACGGCGGCAGCCGAGACCCAACAGGACGTAGGTTGGGACCCGGTGACCGACAATCCGGTGCTGAGGTACAAAGTCGGCGATGAGCAACACGAATCCTGGTTTCTCGATGGAGTTACTGCACTGAATCAAGTCAGTGCAGTGCATGATTCCGGATTTCGAGGCGTGGGCCTCTGGCGGTTGGGCGCTGAAGATCCCGGACTGTGGAGCGTTCTTGAACGTGAAGCTTGGCCGGCCGAGCACTTCGACACGGGTTCCTTAAGCGTACTGCCCGCTAATCAGGGTGCGCCGCGTCATTACGGTCGAGGTGAAATTCTACACGTTGCGGCGACGCCGCGGGCAGGCAAACGGACCGTCAAGGCTCCGCCAACTGATCAGGATAATTTTACCGAACAGTACGACGCTTATCCCACTCCATTTGTCATCGAGCACAGTGGTGCAACGAATCAGAAGATACTTTGCCTGACTTTCGATGACGGTCCTGACGGGCGGTATACGCCACAAGTGCTCGACACGTTAAAGCAGTATCAGGCCCCCGCAACCTTCTTTGTGATTGGCGTGAATGCAGAGAAGTATCCAAATCTGATCAAGCGCGAATACGCCGAGGGGCATGAAATCGGCAATCACACCTACACACACCCGAACATTGCGAACACCTCGCCATTGCGGACGGAACTTGAGCTCAGTACGACGCAACGCATCATCGAAAACTTGCTTGGGGTCTCGACGACATTCTTTAGGCCGCCGTACAACGCCGATAGCCAGCCCATGACACCGCAGGAGATTGAGCCCATTCTGCGAGCACAAGCGTATGGGTATGCAACCGTCTCTGAAACGATCGATCCCAGAGACTGGGAGCCGGCAACTACTGCGCAAGCAATTCTGGACGAAGTGAAGTCCGAAGTAGCTTCTTCAATCAGCGAGCAGGACCAAGCCAGCACGCACGTCATTCTGTTGCACGATGCTGGTGGAGACCGGGCCGCAACAGTTGCCGCACTGCCGCAAATCATTCAGTACTTCAGGAGTAAAGGTTACCGCTTTGGCACAGTGGGCGAACTAATCGCAAAAGACCGCGAGCATGTCATGCCGAAAACGCAGTCGAGTGAACTGAGATTAGCGCGTATCGAGGGCGGTGGCTTAGATGCTAAATCGCGATTCGCCCAAGTTCTGGGAGTGCTTTTCTTGACGGCGATCATAGCTACGCTGGCGCGATCTTTCTTTTACTGCGCACTGGCAGTATTGCAGAAATTGAAGTCGCGCAGGGCTACTTTCACCGGAACATATCGTCCTTCGGTGTCTGTGATCATCGCCGCTTACAACGAAGAAAAGGTGATTGCGCGCACGATTGAGTCGGTTCTCGAAAACGGGTACAACGAGATGGAAATCATCGTTGTCGACGACGGCTCAAAGGATCGGACCCTTGATGTTTTAGAGCAGCGGTTTAGCGGTCATCCTAAGGTGCTGATTCTTACTCAGCCAAACAGAGGCAAGTCTGCGGCACTGAATAATGGAATCAGTCGTGCTAAATACGATGTATTGGTTGCGGTTGACGCGGACACGCTCTTCCGGCCCGGCACGATCGAGAAGCTGGCGCGTCATTTCGTAAACCCGAAGATCGGCGCAGTGAGTGGCAATGCGCGAGTCGGCAATAAGAAGAACTGGATTACTCGCTTTCAATCGATTGAGTATATATATGGTTTTAACCTGGACCGGCGCGCTCTTGATTACCTAAACGCAATTACCGTAGTTCCAGGCGCGGTCGGTGCTTGGCGTAAAAAGCTGGTCGTCGACTGCGGCGGATTCCTGCACGACACTTTGGCAGAGGACACGGATTTGACTCTGGCAATCCGACGTCTCGGATACGTGATCCGCTACGAACAAGACGCGATTGCCTATACCGAGGCACCGGAAGAGACACGCAGCTTAGTGAAGCAACGTTTTCGGTGGGTGTTTGGCACCTTGCAAGCTGCATGGAAGCACCGCGACGCTTTGTTCGTACCCAAGTACGGGACCCTCGGCTTTATCGCCTTACCGAGTATCTGGATATTCCAGCTACTGCTTTCGGTGCTTTCGCCGTTTGCAGAAGTAGCGATGATCTTGTCTCTGATTGCGGGCGATTGGAAAATTGTCCTGCTCTATTACCTGGCCTTTTTCGCACTTGAGTTACTCACGGGCTTTCTAGCGTACGCTCTCGAAGGAGTCGCGCCTTGGGACTTGTCGCTTCTGTTGTTCCAGACCATCTACTACAGACAACTTATGTTGTACGTCCTCGGGAAGAGTCTGTTATCTGCGGTCAGGGGAAAGCTCGTAAGCTGGGGAAAACTGGAGCGCAGAGCTAGTGTTGAGATGAGCGGGTAAGTGGCTCCCCGACATGGATTCGAACCACGATTCACGGCTCCAAAGGCCGCTGTCCTACCATTAGACGATCGGGGAAAATTGAGTGTGGAGTGCGGCTGTACCGCCACTCAAGAGTAGTGTAACAAGCCGAATCTTTCTCGCTGCGTAAGCTTGAGCGCTGGCCTACCAGTCACCGTAAGGTGTGTTGTCGAGCGAGTTCTTGTCTGATCCGCTATGGACGTCGAAGATGCCCGGACTGCTATTGCTGCCGCCTATGGCTGTGTCTTCCATGACAATCCGCCACGTCTGGTCGGAACCGGTGATGGGGTCCTGCGGGATCTGACGCAGGTAGCCTTCGCTTACCAGTTCCTGTAGGCTCTCGGGCGCCCTTTGTTTATCGATCGTGTATTCGTCGATCATTTCCCGCAGTGTGAACAGGTTGTTCCGCAACACGCTCTCTTTCGAGCGTTGGATCGATTTGGTGTAGATAGGAAGGGCGATGCCGAGCAGGATCGAGATGATCGCCATCACGATCATGAGTTCGATCAGAGTGAAGCCGCGCTGAAATCGTCGTCGAATCATTGCTCTCACCATTCTGCGTACGCAGTTCCGTCGGACGCTTTGTCTTGCGTTTTAGAATATACGTTGAAGACGTTTTGGCCGCCCCAGGATGTAGACGAGGGCTCGTCCTGATTACTGCGCTTGCCCCAGTCCTTATCGTTCGTCATAGGGTCGGTCGGAACTTTTCGCAAGAACCGGATTTTGTTGCCTCCGCTAGTTGCGCTGATGGTGTTGGTCATTTCGACCCCGTCCACTAACACTTCCAAAGTTGGCGGGTAGCAGACGGAATCGTTCTTCATCTGAATCTTACCGGCGTCACAGAGGTCCTTGTACTTGTCGATGGCCCGGCGCATATCGTGCAGAGCCTCTCGCAAATTTTTCTCGCGGGCACGGCGTATCTGGTAACGCGTGAGCGGGACCGCCATGCTGGACAGGGTTAGCAGAATTGTAAATGCGACGATGAGCTCGACTAGCGTGAAGCCGGCGTGAGACTGTCGTCGAGGTTTTCGTGCCATTGCTCTACTCGTCTATCAATTCTACTGATGCGGAACAGGCGTTGCTGGGGCAGCCGGAGTTGTGGGCTTAGGCGCTGGCTGCACATTAGTAGCCGGCGTGAAACCAGGCGGAACCATGCCGGGTCTAGCTGCGCCAGGAGTGGATCCGGTGGTAGTAGGAGCAGCTGCAGCGGTGCCATCGGTAGGCGGGGCCGGCGAGAGTCCGTTGGTTTCAGGAACGGTCTGCTGGACAGGACCGGGGATTGTTGGTTGTCCCTGCGTCGGTTGTCCTTGCGGTAGCCGTTGTTGATTTGGCTGTACAGCTTGCGGCACGGGCGGATACTGTGTAGGCGAAGACGGCGATGGAGAGGTCGGAGTAGACCCGGGTGAACTGGACGATCCGGCAACGCTGGTTGCGCTCTGGTCTGCCGTTCTACGCATCACTTTGTTATTTCGATCAGTCCCGCTGAAGATGCCTTGCTCCGACTGAGCACTCAGGTCTGGAGTACGGATGATGTGGGGAATAAGAGCAATGACAATGCTGTCTTTGTTGGTATTCCGAGTCTTAGTTCCGAACAGATATCCGAGTACTGGAATATTGGTAACGCCGGGGATGCCGGTACTAGAAAGAGAGTTCTCGTCGTCAGTCAAACCGCCAATTAGACTTACTTCGCCGTCCCTCATTCGAAGATCGGCTTCGTTGACCTTCTGTCCAATTTCGGGCTGCTGTACGCCCGCAATCAAGATCTGTTGAATCACGCTTGAGATTTCGACCTTGATGTGCATGCTGACGTCTTCAGGTCCATTGACCTTCGGCTTCATATCGATTTTCACGCCAACGTCCACTTGCTGGAACTGAGTCGTCGAATAAGGAACCGAGGTTGCCACGGTCGAGTTTAGTGAGCCGGACACATAAGGAATTTTCTGTCCGATTGTCAGGACGGCTTCACCGCCGTCGGTTGCTCGAACTTGGGGTCGTTGGAGGATACGTGATGAACTATCGGTCAGCATGGCCTGCAGTAAGGCACCCGGTACATTGACCGAGAAATCAGCGGACGAAAGGTGACCTAATTGGCCCAACGTGATGCCGTTGGTTGTGGTACCCGTACCGGTGCCCGTGCCCGTTCCTGTTGTTGTACCGGTTGTGGTTCCACCAGTTGTTCCGGTTGAAACAGAACCGCTGCCGGTAGTACCCGCGCTGGTTGTTCCGGCACCTGTGCTGGTTCCCGTTCCGGTCGTCGTACCCGTGGTGGTCGTCCCTGTTGTGATGGCGTTTCTGGGGGTAAATGCGATAGCAGTGCTGAGTCCGCCGGTTCCCCCGAGCCCCGCACCCAGGGTTGACATACGCGTCTTTGATACTTCCATCACGATGACGTCAACGACGACCTCCGGCTTGGGTCGATCTAAATCGTGGATTACTTTCTCTGCAACGGCAATGGTGTCTGTCGAAGCTCGGAAGACGATCGCATTCTGACTGGCGACCTGATAGAGACCTTTGTTAACGCCGGTTGCAGTACGAATCGCATTGAATATTTCGGTGAACTCTTGCGCTGTGGAGATGTTCTGGAGGTAGAAGACTTTTACGATCTCGTCCTGATACTCCAGACGCTTTTGCTCTGTGTCCTGGGTGACGAAGATGGCGTTTCTGCTAATTGCCTTCCAGAAGGTGTGAGATTCCAATGCCACATAATCGAGCGCTTCCTCGAGCGTTGAATTAGTTAAGTCGAGGTTATAGGTTTTACCAGGCGAACTCTCGAATCCAGCGGGATCGAACAAGACGTTGATGCCGGCCAACTTGCCGACAGTCTCGTACAAGACTCGCGCCGGTTGAGCGTTCATCCTCAGGTTGTGAATGTGGCCGTCGATTGGTTGCAGGGTTGGTGGACCCTCGAGGGAGTTGAGTCGTTTTTCGACATCAGCGCGCGCTCGTTGAGCCGGGGTTAGGATGACACTTCCGGCGGGCATCTTCGCCCGTTCGCGGATCATGGCATCAGTATTCCGAATTTCCTGGAGGGCAACAGCAGATGAGGCGTCTGCTAAGTAAGCCTTCTGAAACTCGAGCATGGCTTCGTCAAGCTTCTGCTCATGCTGGAGCTTTCGACCGTCGGTGATATGTGTTTGTGCAGCTTTAAATCGGATCCGTTGTTCAGGGACGAGATAGGCCGGTTCTTGCGGCGCAGTCTGGATGGCCTGCTCTAAATACCGTAGAGCCTGATCATAATCTTTTGCGTTTTCAGACGCTAACGCGAGCTTCAGCAACTTGTCACCCTTGCGCGTTGTCGCATAAGCCGGCGGCACGGCCAACAACACGACACAGACAAGTGCAACAAAATACTGTAATTTCCTTGAAACCATTACTGTGAACGCATCCAAAGCTAATGTTAGACTACGGTCGCAAACGGAAAGGCAGTCGTACGGCCGATGATCTTACCTCGTATTGTTCTCAATAGAACAGTGTCGCTGTTCTGAGGAATTCTTCGCATGTCTCTGCTCAAGAGTGCATGACGTGCGAACACGACAAGTGGGGTATAGCAAAATTGAGGCAGACTCCACAGAGCTGCCTTTGAGCCGAGTTTAGTCCGAGTGCGTAATCTGTGCCCCCTACAAGCGAAATCAAATTATTGAGCGACAACCGGTCGGCTAGCCACAACTTTCATCTGCTGGACAGGTACGAAGCCGGTATGGTGCTAACCGGTACCGAAGTCAAAGCCGCGAAGAGCGGGAAGATCCAGTTAAAAGAGAGTTATGCCGAGGTGACGGACAACGAGGCGTGGCTGCTGAACGCGCACATAAGCGAATACTCGCACGGCAACATTATGAATCACGCCCCGGTTCGTAAGCGGAAGCTGCTGCTGCATCGTTCAGAGATCGACAAACTGCGGGTCGAGACGATGGAGAGGGGTTTAACGCTGGTTCCTACCCGGCTGTATTTGAAGGCGGGGCGAATCAAGGTTGAGATCGCGGTGGCCAAGGGCAAGAAGTTCCACGACAAGCGCGAGGCAGCCAAAGCCAAAGAAATGCAGGCGGACGCTAAGGCTGAGATGGCCAGGCGCGGCCGGCTATAGCAGCTACCGCAATAGAGTCCGGCCATACACTAAGGTTGTTAGTTTCTTCCAGTTCAAAGATCATGAAAGTAAAATTTGAGACTTCAGCTCTAGAAGAGCTGTCCACGGACGCACTCGCGTTCATATCGTTTGAAGCCCCTGAAGACGAAGCCGACGCGACCGAGCAAAAACCCGAACCTAAAGGCGAGCCGATCGGGATCGCTGGCCAGGAAACCTGGTTGACAGAGCTGCGAGAGTCCGGTGAGTTCACGGGCAAGTTGTACGACGTGGCGGTCCTGCACCGGCCCACAGGCATTGCAGCTAAGCGGCTGGTCGTCATCGGTGGCGGTAAGCGAGCAAAATTCGGTGCGATTGAAGCTCGCCGGATCGGTGGGGTTCTGGTGCGGGCGCTGAAGCCCAAGGGGGCTCGAACGATTACGTTGGCCTTGGATCCACAGGGCATTGAGCTCGCACAGCCAGTCGTGGAAGGCGCGATTCTGGGTAACTGGGAGCCGGACAAGTACAAGACGGATCCAAAGAAGAACGAGAAGTACCTTGATGTTTTCTCAGTGGCCCCTGTCGGCGGCGATGAACAAACCTTGCGGAGCGCAGTCGAGCGCGCGGAGATTGTGGCCACTGCCCAGAACGCTAGCCGCGATCTGGTGAACGAACCGGCGAATCGGTTAACGCCAGAGTTGCTGGCTGGCGAAGCACGAAAGATGGCGGAAACTTTCGGCCTGGAAACAGAGGTGCTGGACCAAGAGGCTATGGCGAAACTGGGCATGGGTTCGCTGTTAGGAGTAGCCCAGGGCAGCAGCAATCCGCCGTTCTTGGTAGTACTGAAGTACAAACCCTCTGATGACCATTCTTCGGATGATCATTTGGCGCTAGTGGGTAAAGGCGTCACATTCGATACGGGCGGCATTTCGATCAAGCCTGCCGATGGAATGGAAAAAATGAAATACGACATGGCCGGAGCAGCGGCTGTTGTTGGTGCAATGCGAGCAATTGCGCAATTGAAACCGAAGATCCCTGTGACGGGCTACATTCCCACAGTTGAGAACATGCTGAATGGGAACGCGCAACGGCCCGGCGACATTGTTACCGCCATGTCGGGCAAGACGATCGAGGTGCTGAACACGGATGCTGAGGGGCGCTTGATTCTGGCCGATGCCATTACGTACGCAAAGCAAAATGGCGCGACACACATTGTGGATGCAGCGACTCTGACTGGAGCCATCGGTGTTGCACTGGGGCACATCCACATGGGCTCATTCACCAACGACGGGGCATTTCTCGATCGCTTCATGGCTGCAGCCAAAGCCGCTGGTGAGAAGACCTGGCAACTCCCGATGGATGAGGACTACAAAGATTACCTCAAATCGGCATTCGCGGATCTGCCAAACATTGGCGGACGTTACGGCGGATCGATCACGGCCGCGTGGTTCTTGCGTGAGTTTGCTGATCCGACACCTTGGGTCCATCTAGACATCGCAGCGACTGCCTGGTTAGATGACAGCAAAGCGTGGCTGTCGAAAGGTCCGACCGGAGTGGCGGTCCGGTCATTCGTGCAACTAGCAACGAACTGGAACAGCTAAGCATCGGTCTCTGCCTTTGAACTACGGGTGTACACTCATTGTGTTTTCGGCGTCAATCCCATAGCCAATCAATTCGTAGCAGGGCGGAGGTAAGAGAAAGGTGCAACTTCGTGTTCTCGCATTTGTTTTAGCTGGTGGAAAGGGTACTCGGCTCCACCCCTTGACGAAGGAACGAGCGAAGCCGGCGGTTCCGTTCGGGGGACGTTATCGGATCGTTGACTTCGTACTGAGTAATCTGATCAACTCCGGTGTTTATTCGATTTACGTTCTGATTCAGTTCAAGAGTCAGTCACTCTTGCAGCATTTGCGCGAGGGATGGGAAGTCAGCGGCCTTTTGAAGAACAACTTCATCATTCCCGTTCCTGCCCAGATGCGATCGCAGAATGAGGACTGGTACAAGGGCACGGCGGACGCAATCTGGCAGAACATCAACTTGATTGAACAGGCCGATCCTCACCTGGTTGTCATATTCGGTGCCGATCATATATATCGGATGAATATTCGGCAAATGATCGAATACCACGTCGAGAAGCGAGCGAGTGTCACGGTGGCGGCGATACCGGTCGAGAAGGAATTGGCTTCGGAGTTTGGCGTCATCGAGACCACCGAAGACGGAAAGATTATCGGCTTTCATGAGAAGCGTGCGGACGCGCCGACAATGCCGGGCGATCCGACACGGGTACACGCTTCGATGGGGAATTATATTTTCTCGACCGAACTGCTGTTGCGAGAGCTGTACGCCGATGCGCATGATGAGAGCAGCTCGCATGATTTCGGCAAGAACATTCTGCCGAAATTGATTGGCAGGAACGACATGTATGCGTACGATTTCCAAACGAACGTAATTCCGGGAGATCCGATCGGCGCGCCGCAGTACTGGCGTGACGTGGGTACGCTGGATGCTTATTACGAGGCAAGCATGGACCTGCGTTCCGTGTCGCCTGAGTTGAATCTCTACAACCGGCAGTGGCCGTTGCGGACGGCTGGCTACTCGGATGCGCCAGCGAAGTTCGTGTTCGACGAAGAAGGGCGGCGAGGGGTGGCGGTTGACTCGATTGTAGCCGGCAGTTCAATCGTGTCGGGCGGATTTGTGAAGTGCTCGATCCTGGGCCGCGGCGTACGAATTCACACCGGTGCGGTGGTGGAAGAGTCGGTGCTGTTTGACAACTGCGATGTAGGGCGATATGCCAAGGTGCGGCGGGCTATCTTGGACAAAAACTCGAGAGTGCCCGAAGGCGCGACAATCGGCTACGACCTGGAAGAGGATCGAAAGAAATATCACGTCACTGAGAGCGGGATTGTAGTGGTTGGCGGACATCGATCAACAGTCGATATTGCAACGTTGCAGGTCTAGAAAGGTTGGTTACTGCGAGGAGTCAGGCCCATAATGGATCTCACTCTTCGCGGTGGTGCGTTTGAAGTTCTTGTTTTCCATTGACAACGTGATGACTCGGTTGATGAAGAACACAGCGCGCAGTCGAAATTCAGTGCCGAAGCTCACAGGGAACCAAAGGTTTTTGTCAATTCTTGCATAGGTAGCATTGAAGCCTAAGCCAGGGACGTCGGTGCCGAACAGGGTTCTAACGACTAGCGGAAGACGGCGGGATAGACGAGTGTAGACCGAGATCGGTTGAAACTCCTCCTGATCAATGACGGCTTCACCGACCCATGCAATGTCGTTCTTGTCGGCAGGGCCGAAACGAACCCGATACGCCTTGCGCCCGGACACGACTGGTTGATCCACAATCTCGAACTTGAGGTGGGTCTGCTGGTCAGTGGTAAGCGGAAATAGATCCTTCCCGATTCCGTCCTTCGATTTATCGTCCAGCAGATCGTCGCGAAAGCCGGCGGTTAGTTGAGCATCCAGGCTGCCGCTATCGGGGACTGGGTCGCCGTTGAAATCGAGATAGTGTCCTTTGTACCAGTAGCGCCCATTTATGAGTTGCCGCTTTCGTTCGACTCCATTCGGTGTAGGGACAACGAAGTAGTCGGTGTTTTCCTCGCGCGCGAGTTTGCCGTTGGTGCGGCGCGTAGCTACTTTGACAGCTGCTTCATAAACGAAGTTTGCCCGTTCCTTTTGTGCTCGATCCTGATTAGCCGCGACTTTTTTCATGATCTCGGCGGCGGATGGTTGCTGCGCTGGGGCGGTTGCAGTCACTACCTGGGTGAAAGCGGCGGCAAACAACAAAACGAAGGTAAGTGGTGAGACGGGCATACCCATTACCAGACGAGCATTCGCTGCTGCTTGTTCAATGAGCTAGGTTTTCTGTCATTGATTTAGATTCCGATGTAGATGACGAAACGAAGCCATTGCTTCGTTCGGACGTAGGTTGCGAAACGAACCCAATTTCGGGAGTGGCTTCTGTTGGTGGCTTTTTCGAAGGCGCTTGATTCTTGAGCTTCAGGCGCAGGACTTGGGCGCGGAGGCTGTTGTATTCGGCTTTCTGGGCAAACAGAAGTTCGGCCTTTTCGCCTTTGTCACGGGCTGCTTCTTCGCGACGGCGTTCGGCTCGGATCTTGAGTAAGTCGTTCAGAGCTTTGTGAAAGGCTCGGTCGTGTTGGGCCTGGTAGCGCAAGTAGAGCGGCACGTCTTCGAGGAAGGCCTTCCCGGTTTCGTCGGGCAAAAGTGTGTCTATGAAAAACTGGGCACGCTCACGAAGCCACCAGGACTGGGCCATTTTACGAACGAGCAGAGTTTCAGTGAGCGTGGTGGCTCCATGCTCGGCCATAAGACCGGCTTCGAGCTCGTCGTACTCTTCCTGCGATTCGAAGTGCAACAACCGGAAGCGAGTGCCGCAGAGACCATGGGTGGAACTGTTGCAGGACGACTTGGCTTTGCCTTCTATGGTGCGGGGGCCGGTCGAGTGCTGGGCATTCTGCTGATTGGCGGATTGCTGGGCGGGGGTCGCTGGTTTCGGCAGGGGAGCGCTGACGAACTCGGGTGAGCTCTCGGCAGACTCCGACAATCTGTCGTCTTCCAGCTCTGACTCCGGTTCTGAAGCATGGATTGTGCTCTTTAGAACACAATCGATACCGGCTCGCTTTGCGATTCGGTTAGCCTCTTTGATGCCTTTGCGTTCTAGGGCACGGCGTTCGGTGCGAGTCATGATGGGAACCTCCGGATCGTGTAGAAATCCGGTTTGACGCTAGCAGACGGTGGGATGAGGCCGCGTTGCCGAAACGCGTGAAAGCGGCTAAGTTATGGAGGCGCTAATAGATGGAGGGGCAAAGTTTATTTAAGAGGTTGTGATCGGGCGACATTGGCCGGGAAATCAGTCAAGTTGCGGCTCGACCTCAATGGTGGTGGTAGAAGCGGACTGATTGTAGATGGCCTGTGCAGAGCGGATCGCGACCACGAGGGCTGCGGCTTCGGAGAGACTTCCCTGCATAGTCTCGGTCGTCTCACCGTCGACAACCAAGGCCACAGCTCCTTTTCGGGTGACCACGTAACCGAGGACGGATAGTCCGCCTAGAACTCCGATTGGGATGGCTGCTCCACCACCGTCTCGAGAGAACTGCGCGGCTGCTGCCATGATGAAGAGTGCGCTCGAGACGACCAGTAACCCTGGGAACGTGGTCTTGATGGTCTTTACTTTTGTGACGCGATAGGTGGAGATGACGGTTTGGGAACGGCCTTCGGGACTGGGAATGACAATGCAGTTTTCAGTCACAGTGGCGAGCGAACTCGAATGCAGCACCTGTTCGCCGGACAGAGCTGGAGTGATCGTGTTCGCCATTCAGAATAGTCACTTTCAATTATCTAAAATTCTCTTTGAGGATCGGGGGGCGAAATGGTTCCAAACACGTTAGCTGAGCAGGCTGCCTGGTTGTTTCTGATTGCCCTGCCAGTGGCATCGGTTGCGTGGACAGTGACTCACGAAGAAGTTTTTCGCGAACCGCGCGAATGGTGCGTCAAGCATAGTCAATCATGCCAGCGTTTGGTGCAGCGGAAGTTTTTCTACCTGTTCACGTGTGAGTATTGCTTCAGCCATTACGTTGCTGCTTTCTTTCTGGTCGTGACCCGATTCCACTTGTTGTACGCAGACTGGCGCGGGTATCTGCTTGCAGAGTTTGCCCTGGTTTGGATTGCCAATCAATATATAAGTCTTTTCGGCCGGCTGCGACTGGATATTAAGCATGAACGCGTGGAAATCGAAGTGAAAGAGAAAGAGCTAAGTGTGGCCGAGTTGGAGGCGGAGTCGCAAAGTTTGACGGCTGCTAAATAGCTTGAGCCAGGTCGCGCCGGATCTCTTCTAGACGTCGGCGCTGTTGGTGTTGGGCGTTGAAGTTTTCGGGACCCAGCCAAGCTTCGAACGCGGCTTTGCACAACGGCCAATCAGAATCGAGCATTGCAAACCAGGCTGTGTCGCGACTCCGGCCCTTGATAATCATGTGCTGACGGAAGATGCCTTCGAATGTAAACCCAAGACGCTCGGCTGCACGGCGAGAGGCCTGATTCAAACTGTTGCACTTCCATTCATAGCGTCGATACCCCAGATCTTCAAAGACGTGGCGCGCCATTAAGTACATGGCCTCTGTTGCGCTGGCCGTCTGCCGCAGAGCAGGCGTGTAAAGGATGTGGCCGACTTCGATGACCCGGTGATCGGGCTCGATGCGCAGATAGGCTGCCCGACCGACAGCCTTGCCCCCAAGGCAATCAACGATGGCGAAGGCAAAAGGGTCTTCTGATTTGGAGAACTCGCGCATGTGCTGGTGGAAAGCGGCGCGATCAGGAAAAGGACCATGAAACATATAGCGCCAGAGTTCGCCTTTGTCTTCACCGTTAGGCCCTATCCCGTGTGAGCCTTCGAAGAGGGATTCGCTATGTTTCTCCGCGTTGATGGGCTCGAGCGAAACGAGGCGGCCTTCGATCGTGGCGCGCTTGGGACGGAGCGCAGGAGTAGTGTCTACGACTGGACCGAGCGCGTTCTCAGTTGCCGGCGAGCGTTGTGTCATATAGATAGGCAGATACTATTCTCATGCTCCGACGCATTGTATTGTCTACCTTACTTGGCGGGTGTGTGATGGCGGTAATCCTGGGCCACCCCGCGGCTCTGAGTCAACCGGGAAGTCCGCAGATGGGCTCCAGCGGGGGAGATGGGAAGCGCCCGCCGATACTCGGTGTCGCGCACATTGGCCTAAAGACCAACGATATGGCCGCTGCACATGAGTTCTATGGGCACGTGCTGGGCTTCGCGGATTTTAGCTTGGACAAGCCTGCAGGCGGCTTGATGCTGACTTATTACAAGGTGAACGATCATCAGTACGTTGAGATCTTTCCGGAGTTAAAAGATCCGGCGGACGACAGGCTGTCGCACATTGCATTTGAGACTACCAGTGCAGAACAACTGCGAAGCTACCTGGCTGCTAATAACGTGAAGGTGCCGCAAACACTGAAGCCGGGCCTTGATGGCAATCTTAGCTTCATGATCAAGGATCCTGATGGACACAATGTCGAGTTTGTCGAGTATAGGCCGGGATCGCTGCACAGTCGGCAATTCGGTCAGCTGATGCCAGACACGCGGATCTCAAAACGAATGATTCACGTGGGCGTAACTGTGACCGACCGGGCTGCGGCAGATCATCTCTACAAAGACGTTTTGGGATTTAAGATGATCTGGAGCGGCGGCATGAAAGACGACCAGACTTCTTGGGTGGACATGCGAGTGCCGGACGGGAAGGACTGGCTGGAATACATGATGGTGACTCAGAAGCCGAGCGTGAAGCAGCTAGGTGTCTTGCATCATTTGGCACTAGGCATAGACGAACACGAAGCCAGTTACAAGACGGTTCTCGCAAGAGGGTACAAAGCGAAAGAAGGTCCAAAGATTGGGCGGGATGGGAAGTGGCAGTTGAATCTCTATGATCCTAACGATACTCGTGCGGAGTTGATGGAGTTTGCGCCGGTCCAGACGCCCTGCTGTTCGCCGATGTTGACGCTTTTGAATGCGCCTGGAGTGGCGGCCGCGAGCTTGTCAGCTTTGGTGCGTTGACAACTTCATTCTGTCGAGGATGAGAAATAGAGGCACTGCTACAGCCGAGTTGAGCGCTCCGTGAAGTAGTGTCTCTTGTGGGTCGAAGGGAATTAGCTGGCCCAGAAGAGCTCGCCGCATGATCCAGTAAAAGAACGCGTGGAAGAAGTAGAAGAAGAACGTCAGCACCAGCCGGATGACAAAGCTATCGACATCGAAGCGCTGACTGACTGACGCGGCAAAATAACCGACCAATGTCTTGGTAATCCCGTACATGCCGACCGGCAGGTTAGCGGGTGAGAGCGAGTCTTCGGCTAAACCGACGAATGCTCCGAAGAAGAGCGATTGCAACTGGCTCTTACGCATCAGCCCGAAGTACACGGTCAGCAGTAATGGAAGCTCAAGCCATTCAGTGTCGGGGATGATGCGCGGAAGATAGAATTTTCCGATGATGGCAATCAGTGTGAGAATGCTGAGGCCAACAACCTGGAAGCGAGTGAACCAGTTTTCACGAACTGGACGGGCGAGAAGGTGATCGCTGGTTTCGTTCATCTGATCTCGTTCATTCAGTACGTTCTGGACTTGGTGTAGGCGGTTTGGCAGGGGCCGGCTTTGCGGGAGCTGAGTTCGCTGACGCCGGATTCGACCCAGTCGAAGGTGTTGTTCTATGGCGAGGCGCGCCGAGAGGGAGCACGGGTCCGGATGACTGCCGATCCGCTGCCGCTTTAGGGGGAATGGCAGTTTGGGTTTGAGGAGCAGTGGCAGGCTTTGAACTTAAGATCTTGGATTCAGGACGTGCGCCCAGAACTTGCGGCGGACGCGAAGCGGGAACAGTTTCGCCACCAACTGTCCCGGGTGAGGACGTCTTTGGAGGAGTATCCCCATCGACTGGCGGCGTCGCGACTGCCGATGTAGATTTCGCGGCTTCGTTCTGCTTCTGAGCCGGACTCTTCACATTGAAGTCCGGCGTTTTGGAACCATATGCGCCGAAAACGTGGTCCTGATTTTTGCCGAGTTCCTGGTACTGCTGACGGATCTTGTCAGCCTCAGTGGCGGCGGGAACAGCGGCCCTGCTATCGGCTGAATGTTGGTCACCTGAGTGTGAGTCAGCTGAATGTAAGTCAGTCGCGCGAGGGTCGGGACTAACTGAGTCAGGCGGAGGCGGCGGTATCGCACTTGCCAACTGCTGAACGGGCAGCGGGGGCGCATCTGGAATCATCTGATGCACACCTTCCAGAACGATCAAAACTTCCTCTGCAGACCCCGGCGTTGCGCTTAAGTTCAGCCGAACATCCTTCATGCCCTGCCCCGGTTGCGCCGTTACGATCCGGCCGACTGGAAAGCCTTTTGGGAAGATGCGATCTTCACCGGATGTATAGAAGAAGTCCCCAACATCGACTTTCTCTTCGTTCTGAATCTGTTCCACAACACAGGCGCCACTGCCGCAATTGAGAACTCCGTGTATGTGCGACTTCTGCGATTCGACACCGACCTTAAAGGTGGAGTCAGTCACCAGCAGTACTTGCGAAACAAGTGGATAGACAGCTACAACTTTCCCAACGATTCCATCGGGCGTAACAACAGCCATTTGACTCTCGATTCCGCTGGTCGCGCCGCGGTCCACAAAAACGGCTTTTGCAGTTGCGACTGTACTGTTTCCGATGACACGGGCTGCGACAGTTTTCGATGGTATCTTGGCTTCGAATACGCTGAGGGCACGCGCGCGATCGGCTGTGTTCAGCTGAGTACGGAAATACGTATTCTCAAATTTCAGCCGATTATTCTCGGCGTGGAGCCTCCGATTCTGTTCTCGGACATCAAGAAGGATGAAATAGTCCTCGAGAAACCCGATCGTGTTTCGGCGAAGTGCCTCCACAACTCCGGCCATGGGCGTTACGGCGGTAACGGCCCAAACGCGGATAAGGCGCTCATCCCGGTTGGTACGAACCTGATACGCGACGTAAAAAAGCTGCGCGAGGACGACCACGAGAAGAATGGTGAGGTTACGGTAGCGGCTTAGCAGCGTATCCATTGCAGAAGAAGTCGGAGCGGCAAGATCCCGATGGGACGCAAAACGCTTAACTACTACTGTAAGTGGTACCCAGCAGGAGTGACAAATCGCTATTCAATTGCGATACGACGGAGCAGCTTGAAGTCGGTCAGCATCTTGCCAGTGCCAAGTACAACAGACGCAAGAGGGTCTTCGGCGATAGACACAGGGAGGCCGGTTTCTTCACGAATGCGGCGATCAAGATTCTTAATCAACGCGCCACCGCCGGTTAAGACAATGCCTTTGTCGCTGATGTCAGCGCTCAGTTCAGGCGGGGTGCGCTCAAGGGCGGCGCGGATAGCGTTCACGATTGTCGCCATGCACTCGGACAGAGATTCGCGGATTTCGCTGTCGTTAATAGTGATTGTTTTGGGCACGCCTTCGATCAGATTGCGCCCCTTAATTTCCATCGTTAGAGGCGTGTCCAGCGGGTAGGCCGATCCAATGTTGATCTTGATCTGCTCCCCTGTTCGTTCGCCGATCAGAAGGTTGTACTTGCGCTTAAGATACTGCATGATGGCGTCGTCCATCTCATTACCGGCCACACGAACGGAACGTGAGTAAACGATACCCGATAGAGAGATCACAGCGACATCAGTCGTGCCGCCGCCAATATCGACGACCATGTTGCCGGACGGCTCGGTTATGGGCAGACCTGCACCGATGGCAGCAACCATGGCTTGCTCAACAAGATGCACTTCACTGGCTTTGGCTCGATACGCCGAATCGATGACGGCACGCTTCTCAACCTGCGTAATCTCACTGGGAACACCGATCACAATGCGGGGATGAACCAACATCTTGCGCCCATGCGCTTTTTGGATGAAGTAGTTCAACATGCGCTCGGTGACCTTGAAATCGGCGATGACTCCGTCTTTCATGGGACGAATCGCGACGATGTTGCCCGGCGTTCGACCGAGCATCTCTTTAGCTTCTTTACCCACCGCTTCAACTTCGCCGGTGTTCTTATTGAGGGCCACAATGGAGGGCTCGTTGACAACGATTCCCTTCCCTTTCGCGTAGACGAGTGTGTTGGCTGTGCCGAGATCGATGGCGAGATCTGAGGAAATAAGGCTGAAAACGGACCTAAAATTCATGTATGAAGCGGCTTAATTCTAAGAAAGACTCCCTCAGAGCGTAACATAGGAACGGATGGATTCTGGCCAGCTATCGGAGGGAAGTTTTTTGTTATCAATGCATTACAGAGAACCAGAGACGACGACGCGGCGAGCGTGGGCTGGACTCGCCGCTTCGGTGCTGCTCGGGGCATGTGGGCGCCGAAAGGCGACTGGCTTTCCTGGTTATGCGTTGATAGCGACCTCCGGCGAATCGTCCCTGGCCGCGGTCGATCTGATGAGCTTCAAGCTAGCTCGCTCAATCCCGTTAAACTCGGTACCCACGGCTGTCGTTTGTGGACCGTT
Source organism: Bryobacteraceae bacterium (assembly GCA_965214005.1). Classification (GTDB taxonomy): domain Bacteria; phylum Acidobacteriota; class Terriglobia; order Bryobacterales; family Bryobacteraceae; genus Bog-105. The sequence continues at coordinate 2,230,383 of CBDCAQ010000014.1, read as the reverse complement.
GCGCCAGGACCAAGGCTACGTGTTGACACCGCTGTCGGGTTCCATCCACGTCGTAGATGGCGAGTTGCGGGTTCGTCGATCGATGCGTATGGCTGACAAGTTGACGGCGTTCAGAGTTAGCGGCGACGAGAAATGGATCTATGCAATCGCGGCCGAACGCCACGAACTGATTACAGCGGAGGCAGACACATTGCGCGTGGTGCGAAGAACAAAGCTGGCAATCGCGCCTGATGAGTTGGACATTGCCCAAACCGGACAGATAGCGATGCTGTCGAACGCTACTGCCAGCGTCCAAACTGTTTCTGCAAGTGGAAAGATGACCTTGCGGCAATTGACTGGTGACCTTCGAACGATTCGTTATCGACAGGACGGTCAGATGCTGCTGGTCGGCAATCGCCAAACACAATCGTTAATCGCATTCGAGCCGCAATCGTTGCAAACCATAGCTGAGCTGCCGCTCGGGATGAGGCCAGAGAACGTGTGCTTTAGCCTGGACGGCGGGCAGGCCTTTGTATCCGGGCCCGGGATGGATGCGATTGCGATTGTGTTTCCGTACCAGATGCTGCGAGTGGATCAAACGATTTTGGCGGGTCACGCACCAGGCTCGATGGCCTGTTCGGAGGAGCCCAAATATTTGTTTGTCACGAGCCGAGACGGATCCGACTTATCTATCGTCAACATTGATTCGCGACATGTCGTCGGCATGGTGCAGGTAGGTTTGGAACCACGGCACATCACGGTTACGCCCGATAATCAGTACGCGCTGGTACTGGATGAGCGGTCGGGCAACGTGGCTGTGGTGCTGATTCCCGGAATCAACTCCGGGATGAAGAACAACCGCTTGAAGACGGGTGCATCTCTGTTCACGATCGTGGCTGCGGGGAGCAGGCCGGTGGATGCGGCGGTGTTGAGGGTGGCGTAAGAGGGTAGAGCCCAGTAATCACTATATTAGGAACGTGCTACTTACGATCAGTGCTGACATTTCTGTCGGTGATCTGGGCTACTTACTGCACAAGAACCCCTCGCGCCTGCACTCGTTTGAGCTGCCGTTCGGCAAGGCGCATGTCTTCTACCCGGAACGGGGTGAGAACCATTCTGAAGCTGCTCTGTTGCTTGATGTCGACCCGGTCGGCCTGGTACGAGGCCGCTCACATGCTGCTGAGGCAGGATTGCACCAGTACGTTAACGATCGGCCCTATGCGGCGTCTTCCTTTCTCAGTGTGGCCATGTCTCATGTTTTTGGGACTGCTATGGGGGGCCGCAGCAAAGAGCGTCAGGAACTGGCAGACCAACCCCTACAGTTGAACGCTCTGATCACGGCGCTCCCTTGTCGAGGTGGGGCCGAGTTGCTAAACAAATTGTTTGAACCGCTCGGATACGAGGTTCGAGCAGAACAGTACTCTTTGGATGACCACTTTCCTGAATGGGGCACAGGTCCTTATCGAACAGTTCGGCTGAGAAACCGCGTGAGGCTACAAGATTTTCTGACTCACGTCTACGTCCTTGTTCCGGTTCTCGATGCAGAAAAGCATTACTGGGTGGGAGAGGACGAAGTCGAGAAGTTGCTTCGCAAGGGTGAGGGTTGGTTAGCGAGTCATCCTGAGCGGGAGACTATCGTCAATCGATATCTTCGGTTTGATCGAAAACTGACAACATCGGCCTTGGCTCGCCTGATCGGTGAAGAGGACGCCGACCCGGAAGCTCGAGAACTTGCCCACGCTCGCGGCGAGCAATCGATCGAGGCGCCTTTAAAACTTTGGGAGCAACGTGTCGGGGTGGTACTTTCGATCCTTCGTTCGACCGGCACAAAGACCGTCGTGGATTTGGGCTGTGGCGAAGGTAAACTGCTAAGGGCCCTTCTGGATGATCGATCTTTCGAGCGAATCGTCGGGATGGACGTGTCTTGGCGAACCCTTGAAATTGCAGCTAAGCGATTGCACATCGATCAACTTCCGTCTGCGCAGAAGGCGCGGATTGAACTCGTTCATGGATCACTGATGTACAAGGACAAACGTCTGGCCGGATTCGAAGCTGCAACGGTCGCCGAAGTCATTGAGCATCTTGACCCACCGCGGCTGGCGGCATTCGAGAGAGTCGTCTTTGAATATGCACAACCGAAGACGGTTCTGATTACTACGCCCAACGCCGAATATAATCCTCTCTTTGCTTCGTTGCCGAACGGCCGGTTCCGGCACAAAGATCATCGCTTCGAATGGACTCGGAGCGAATTTCAGCGGTGGGCCGCTAACAATGCAGAGCGCTTTGGGTACAGGGTCCGTTTCGCGCCCATTGGTCAGTCAGACCCGATCGCGGGGCCACCTACCCAGATGGGAGTCTTTGAAAAGTGAGTCTCACTATTCCGGAACTGTCCTTGGTGGTCTTAATCGGACCGTCGGGATCAGGTAAGTCCACGTTTGCTCGTAAGCATTTTCTTCCGAGCGAGATTCTTTCTTCCGATTACTGCCGGTATCTTGTTTCAGACGACGAGAACAATCAAGCTGTGACCAAAGACGCTTTTGAAGTCCTGAAATTCATAGCGGCCAAGCGCCTGGCGGCTGCAAAGCTCACGGTAGTGGATGCGACTAACGTTCAGTCTGACGCCAGAAAACCTCTCGTAGAGCTGGCCAGACAGTTCCACGTTCTGCCGGTAGCGATCGTGCTCAATCTTCCGGAAAGGCTGTGTGGGGACCGTAATCGGGATCGAGCAAACCGAAGCTTTGGTCCGCATGTCGTTCGCAATCAGTCGCAGGAACTTCGCCGATCACTTCGGGGCTTGGAACGTGAAGGCTTTCGTCACCTTCACATCTTGGATTCTCAAGAAGCAGTTGATGCTGCTGTAATTGAACGTCAGCCTCTCTGGAACAATCGCAAATTCGACTCCGGTCCGTTCGACATCGTCGGCGATGTTCATGGCTGCTTCGACGAATTGGTGGACCTGCTCGGGCATCTGGGGTACGCCATTACCGAGGCTAGGGGCGATTATCACATCACCCCTCCGGAGGGCAGAAAAGCAGTGTTCGTCGGCGATCTTGTCGACCGTGGCCCCAACGTGGTTGGTGTACTGCGTTTAGTGATGGCCATGGCCGAATCGGGGGTCGCCCTGTGTGTCCCTGGTAATCACGACCTAAAGCTGGTGCGAAAGCTGCGGCGAAAAGATGTACAGATCACGCACGGTCTCGCCGAAACTTTAGAACAGTTGCAAAGTGAATTGCCGGAATTTCAAGATAAGGTGGCCCAATTCCTTGACGGCCTAGTGAGTCACTATGTTCTCGACGGTGGCAAATTGGTGGTTGCTCATGCGGGTATGAAGGAAGAGATGCAAGGGCGGGGGTCCGGTAAAGTCCGTGACTTCGCAATGTACGGAGAGACCACCGGCGAGACGGACGAATTTGGCTTGCCGGTTCGCGTGAATTGGGCGGCTGAGTACCGCGGGCGAGCTATTGTGGTTTACGGTCACACTCCTGTCCCTGAACCCGAATGGCTGAACAGGACGGTGAACATTGATACCGGCTGCGTATTTGGCGGGCGATTAACAGCGCTGCAGTATCCCGAGAAGCAATTGGTCTCTGTACCCGCGAAGCACACCTATTACAAACCGGCGCGTCCATTCATTCCTAAGAACACCTCAGAAGCTGCTGGGCCCGAAACGCAACTCACCGCCCAGCAACAACAGGACGAACTTCTAGACATTGACGATGTGCTTGGGAAGAGGATTATCTCTACCAGGCTGCATCGGACCGTAACGATCCGGGAAGAGAATGCGACGGCAGCGCTTGAGGTAATGAGCCGCTTCGCTGCAAATCCGAAGTGGTTGATCTACTTGCCGCCGACTATGTCGCCGTCGGACACAAGCCGGCGAGTCGGATACCTTGAATTTCCTGATGAAGCGTTTGCGTACTACCGTCATGAAGGCGTCTCTACCGTCGTCTGCGAGCAGAAGCACATGGGGTCGCGTGCGGTTGTGATCGTGTGTCGGTCGGAAGAAGCTGCGCGGAAAGTCTTTGGCGTGGTAGATGAGGGCATTGGGATCTGCTACACGCGCACGGGCCGCAGGTTCTTCTCGGACGCCGTGCTTGAACGCGGATTCTTGGCAAGAGTCCAAACCGCAATTGAAACCTGTGGCCTTTGGGACGAGTTGCGAACGGAATGGCTTTGCCTGGATTGCGAACTGATGCCATGGTCTGCCAAGGCACAGGAACTTCTGCGCGAGCAATATGCACCCACTGGTGCCGCAGCACGTGCTTCGCTCCCCTATGCCATTGCCGCTTTGGAGTCGACGGCTAAGTCCACGCCAGACGCGGTCAGCTTGCTTGAGCACTTTCGTGAAAAACAAGAGTGCGCCAACCTTTATGTGGATGCGTACCGCCGATACTGCTGGCCTGTGAGCTCGATCTCTGATTTACGGCTCGCGCCTTTTCACGTACTTGCATCGGCAAGCCGGGTCTATTCTGATACCGATCACATCTGGCACATGGAGACTCTGGCCAGGCTAGCCGGAGCGGACCCTGGCCTCTTGATGCCGACTTCGTTCAGGAGCGTGAATCTGGGAGACGAAAACAGCGTTGCGGAAGCAACTCGGTGGTGGGAAGAGCTGACCGGAATGGGTGGCGAAGGCATGGTTGTAAAGCCTTTTTCTTTCGTTCAGAAAGGCAGACGGGATCTAGTACAGCCCGCAGTGAAGTGCCGTGGGCGTGAGTATCTGCGCATCATCTATGGTCCCGAATACACGCAAGAAGATAATCTGCAGCGATTGCGCGAACGCGCTTTGGGTGGCAAACGCTCTCTGGCGCTCCGTGAATTTGCTCTCGGGATTGAAGGACTCGAACGCTTCGTCAGATCGGAACCGCTGAGGCGAGTGCATGAATGCACCTTCGGCGTGCTTGCTCTAGAAAGCGAGCCAGTCGATCCGAGGTTGTGAGCGGATCTTACCGCGACAGTCCTCCGTGTCGAGGCTCAATCAGAATGGTCGTCTCTTGGACCGCCTTCAACCACTCCGCATTCAGTATCGCGAGCGCTGCGATTCCGGCTGTTTCGGCGCGAAGAATCGTCGAGCCCAGCGAGCAGGCAGTCCAACCAGCGGCGATGATCTCTGTACGTTCGTCTGGGGTCCAACCGCCTTCGGGGCCGAGCAGAACGGCAACCCGATCGCCTTGACTGCGAGTGGCAGGCAAGCAGTCAAGTAATGCACGACAGCCCGCTGCCTCGTCCAACATCAATTTGCATTCTGCAGGAAGGGTAAGAAGCTGTTTCAGTGTGGCTGTCGAATGAACTAACGGTAAGTGATCGCGACGAGATTGCTGACTCGCTTCGAGCCCAATCCTTTGCCAGCGTGTCAGGCGCTTCACTGACGCTTGGGCTAAGCCGTAGTCGGTGCGAGTCGCTGCAAAGGGGTGGATCTCCGAGACATCCAGTTCAGTCGCTTTCTCAATCAGCCATTCGAACCTGTCGAATTTAAATAGCGCTGGCAAGAGCAGTATATTGAGAAGCGGTTTCGACGTTTCAAGCTCCTCGAGAACTCGAAAGACTACGAGCGATTTCCGCGCTTGAGTGATCTCGGCTAAATACACGCGTGCGTCATCTGAAATTTCATACACGTGTCCGATCTCTGCGCGGAGAACACGAACGAGGTGCTCAGCATCATCGCCTGCTAAACTCGTTTCACCACGTCGAACAGAAGGCACAAAGAATCGTCTACGGGCCATTGGGCTTTCTCCACGGTAAACCTTGGAACCTTCACGGTTATCCCGACCGGGATTTGAAACTTTCCCGGAAATCGGCGCATCCATAGGATCTAACGATAGGTTGTCAAGCCTGTCCATGCGTTAGGGCAGTTTGGCTTGATAACAGCCAACGCAATTAAATCTTTTCATTCTAATTACCTAGCATCATTTGATCGATGCGGGAATCAGATTGGTTGTACTTAGGAGCTAAGAAGTGTACGTAACAAATCCAGATGACTTTAGACCGTTACTTGAAGCAAGACGGAACGAGCTTCTGACCAACTCGGCAGATCGGGAAGACATCCTGATCGAGAACGCCGCAGAAGAGTTTGACCGATTGCAGCAACAGCTGAATCGCGAAGTTGCAATTCGCAATTTGGACCGCGAGTCCACAATGTTGAAGAATGTACAGGCCGCTTTGGCCCGTATGGATGAGGGAATGTTCGGTGTTTGCCTTCGTTGTGAAGAGACGATACCGGAGAAGCGCCTGAATGCTTTGCCCTGGGCGGCCTACTGTGTGCCGTGCCAAGAAATCATCGATCGTCAACGCGCTACGGGCGGATTCGACGATGATGAAGAGTCGGTCTCAGAAATCGCAGCGTAATTGAGATCATGGTCTTCGCGCCATGATCGCCCATCTCCGGGGAACAGTCCTCGACAAGCAACCGAATCAAGTAATTATCGACTGCGCCGGTGTAGGGTATGAGGTCCAAATTCCGATCTCTACCTACACGGCGGTCCCGGATACAGGGAGCAGCGTCTCACTTCGAATACATACGCAGGTCCGCGAAGATGCCATTCAGCTATTTGGGTTTGGGACTGCCGATGAGAAGTCGATTTTCGAACGACTCATCTCTGTCAACGGAATTGGCCCAAAGTTGGCGATTACCATTCTGTCCGGCCTGCGCACGGTCGACCTGATCGATGCAATTAGAGGTGGGAACGTACCTCAGTTAGTTAAGATCCCCGGCATAGGCAAAAAAACAGCAGAGCGGATGGTCCTCGAGCTGAAGGATAAGGTTATCGGTATCGGCAGCGACGCTCAACACGCTCGAAGTGTGGACAGCGGTCCTCTGTTGAACGATGTTGAACGGGACGTGGTATCGGCGCTCCAGAATCTCGGGTGCACGCCAGCTACAGCGCAGGAAGCTCTGAGAAAAGCGCAAGCCAAAGGCGTCTCTGAGTCTTTCGAAAGTATGTTTCGAGAAGCACTCGCGACGGTGCGTTAGGCTGAGAGGCGATGCGCGACCCAAGCGTAGTCTCGCCGGTTTCACAAGACGATGAACGGCAATTAGAAGTCGCGCTGCGGCCTACGCGGCTGGCTGACTTCGCCGGGCAGGTCCACGTCCGCGAGCAACTGGCGATTTCGATCGAAGCAGCTAAGCGGCGAGGCGAAGCCATGGATCACGTGCTGCTTTGCGGACCACCGGGCCTCGGCAAAACAACCCTCGCCGGAATCATTGCGCACGAGTTGGGCGTCCCTGTTGATCAGACTGCTGGCCCTGTTCTTCAGAAGAAGCTCGATCTGTCAGGCATTCTGACCAACATACACGCCCGCCAAGTCTTCTTCATCGACGAAATTCATCGGCTGATGCCCGATATTGAAGAGATTCTTTATTCGGCGCTGGAAGATTTTCGGCTGGATATTCTGATCGGCACTGGCCCGGGCGCGAGAACGCACTCCATTGCCCTGCCGCCTTTCACAGCTGTCGGCGCGACTACGAAACAGGGCTTGTTGAGCGCACCGCTTCGCAGTCGATTCGGCATCGTGCTACGGCTGGATCCATACGACGAGAGCACACTGGCGTCAATCGTAGTGCGGTCAGCCGATCTGTTGGGCATACCTACGACGTCGGATGCAGCCCGGGAAATTGCACGACGAGGGCGAGGCACACCACGCATCGCGAACAGGCTTTTGCGACGGGTTCGTGATTACGCTCAGGTCCGAGCTGATGGACACATCGATCTGCTCGTGGCGCGAGCAGCCCTCGATCTTTTGAAAGTCGACAAGTACGGGCTCGACGACGTTGACCAGAAAATCATGATGACGATTCTGGCCAAGTACGGCGGTGGTCCGGTCGGTCTGAATACGATCGCGGCATCAATTGACGAGCAGCCCGACACGATTGAAGAAGTGTACGAACCCTACCTAATGCAACTCGGTTTCCTAGACCGGACGCCACGTGGCCGAATCGGAACCGATCGCGCATTCGACTACTTTCAAGTGCCCCGATATAAGAGTGGCAGTGGACAGTCACCGCTGTTTGATTGATCGATTCAATGACAAGAGCCTACCTGTCCCTTGGCAGTAATTTGGGGGACCAGACCGCCAACTTAGCGGTGGCGCTCGATCAACTAAAAAGGCGAGGCGTTCACATTCTGCAAGTGTCGTCACTGTATGAAACCGAACCGCAAGAGTTCACGGATCAGCCTTGGTTTCTGAACGCCATTGCTGAAATAGAAACTTTGATGCCAGCCGGTGCGTTGCTTGATCTGTTGAAAGAGATCGAACGCGAACAGGGACGACGCCGTGGGGACGACCAAGTGCCTAAGGGACCTCGGATCATCGACATTGATATTGTGCTGTTCGGAAACTTGGTGGTGAGTGAACCGGGACTGACCGTACCTCATCCTGGGATGCTGAAGAGACGGTTCGTCTTGGAACCGCTGCTAGAGGTTGCGACGACCGTTGCTCACCCTGAAACCGGCGAGCTACTAGCGAACTATGTGTCAGATGTAAAGGGCCAGAAGATCACGAAGGCAAGTTCGGCTCACTGGTGGCGGGCTCACCAACAGGTCGGTGATTGACTTACAATCTGATAGAGTATCGACCGAAGCGGAGCTGATGTGGTCAAGGTTATAACGATCGAGCGCGAGTTTGGTTCGGGTGGCGGGGCAATAGCTGCGGCGCTTGCTGAGAAGCTGAATTGGAAGCTTTGGGATCAGGCCATCACCGGCGAATTAGCTAAGCGACTAAAGTGTAATGTCGCCGCGGTTGAGAAACGGGAAGAACGGCTCGATCCGGCATTCTACCGTTTAATGAAAACCTTCATGCGAGGCAGTTACGAGGCAGGAATGCAGGGCAGCGGTCTCGACCTGCTGGATGCTGACCATTTGGTTCGACTTAGCGAGAAGGTGATCTCCAGCATTGCAGAACAAGGAAACTGCGTGATCGTCGGCCGCGGCGCTCCTTGGTTCGTGCGCGATCGCACCGACTGCTTGAACGTGTTTGTCTTCGCACGGCCCGAGGACAAGGTGCGCCGACTGCGTAAACTGGGGCGGTCGACAGAAGAGGCGCAAGAACTAGTTGAAACTGTCGATAGGGAGCGCGCGGCTTTTATTAAAAAATACTTTGGGAAGGATTGGCCAAGCCGGGAGCTCTATCACTTGATGGTTAATTCCAGTATTGGCCAGGCACACACCCTTGACACGATTCTGGAGATGAAGAGCAGGCTCGATGGAATCCCCTCAAGCCTTGCGGATCTCAACCAAGGCGTAGCAGCGGTGACTTAAGCTCGACGGCCACCCATCTAAACCTCTATGCTTCAGCTTTTGTCTGCGAGGTGTTCGTCCACCATCTTTGAACTGATCTTGGCAGCACTGACGTAGTAAGTCCCGTCGAGATACTGCTTTCTCAATTCCGCAACACGGGCATCCCTGGGAGCGATCGCGTCGCTCAGTGCTGAAGCAAGTGAACCGATAGAGGCATTATCCGGGCGAGCGCTGGAAATTTCCTGTTCTAAACTACGACCCTCGACGGAAGTCGTCCGATCCGCTTGCGGAATTGCTGGAAGCTGTTCCTGATTAATTCGCATTTTAAGATTTAGTCTGCGTCACCGAAGGCTGCGTTGCACCTGCGTTACCAGATGTCTTCGCCAGTCCTGTTGAGATCATTTTAGCTAAACCTAAGCCTCCTGAGGAAGCGAGACTTTGAGCAAGTTGCTGCTCAGACATTTCCGACAGGCTAGACCCGGCGTCGGAATCATCTGTCCCGAGCCAGCCAGAGCCGTCAGCCTGACGCTCAGACTTCATGACCTGACCTAGTAAAAGCGCTTCGAAATCCGAGGCAGCTTTCTGCAGTTTGTCAGGAGGAGCAGTGTTGCTACCGCGCGTAGCTGGAGATTCGCCGCCTATTGGTGTGGTAAGCAAATCACCTGAAACTGGTGTGATCATATCGAATGCTTCCTTTCTTGAGTCGCTCTAAAGGACTTCAATCTCGGCATCCAAAGCGCCTGCTGACTTTAGGTTCTGAAAAATAGCGATGATGTCTCGCGGACTAGATCCGATAGCTTTCAGAGCCCGAACAAGTTCATCCACCGTAGCGCCTTGCTTGAGCGTTATGTCTTTTGCTTTATCTTGCGTGGCGCCCACAGTAACCTCGGGAACAACTGTCGTTTTGCCGCTCTCGTTAAACGAGTTCGGCTGAGAGACCGCGTAATTAGTCTGGATCTCAACGCTGAGGTTACCTTGCAAGATTGCTACTGGAGAGATATGAAGATCACCTCCAAGAACAACTGTGCCGGTGCGTTCATTTACGCTGATCTTGTTCGGATGATCGGACTCTACGAGAACGTCATCCAGGGCTGCGATGAATTCGACTGGTCGACCGGCGAATGCAGTCGGTACTTGAACCGAAACTAACCCAGAATTAACCGCCTGAGCAGTATGGCCAGCAGGATCGGCAAATTTGCTATTAAGCGCAGCAACGATGCGAGATGCCGTGATGAAATCTGCACGGCGAAGCTGCAAGTGAAGCGAATTTGATGGCTGAACGCTGGGTGCAGTCTGTTCGACGATAGCTCCTTCGATAATGCGGCCTACCGTCGGATGATTAACGGTCTGAGTATTGCCACCTCTGCCAGCCAAGAATCCACCCGTAACCACGGCGCCCTGTGCGATCGCAAATATTTGTCCACTCGCAGACTTCATTGGCGTAAGTATCAGAAGGCCGCCCTGCAGGTTGCTAGCATCTCCGATTGCTGCAACCGTAACATCGATCTTTGAACCTGGTTGCGCGAATGGCGGGAGTGTCGCCGTGACAAGCACGGATGCCGTGTTCTTAACTGTGACGGCGGTTGGTGAAACCGTGACACCCATGCGCTTAAGAATGCTGGTCAGGGACTGAACTGTGAAGACAGTCTGCTGTTTGTCCCCGGTAGCCGCAAGTCCTACCACAACCCCGTAACCGACTAGCTGATTATCACGAACGCCTTCTATGGATACGAGATCTTTGATCCGTGTAGTCCCAAACGCGCCATTCAAGCTGATGCTGGTCAGGGTAAGAATCTGAAGCAGCGTTGTTAGATGTCGCATAAATTTAGAAGGGAAGCAGTCCCAGAAAAAGTCTGTACAGGATGTTCGGCCGGCGAATGGCGTCATTCACGACACCCTTACCGTTGATTCTGACCTCGAGATCCTGGACCTGATCTGATTGCACCGTGTTCAGTGGGCCAAGATCGACGGGCCTGAGGATTCCCCGCAGCGAAACAGTTTGGGATTCAGAGTTGATGGCGATCATCTTGTTCGCTTCAACGACCAGGTCACCGTTTGGTAATACCCGGATCACTCGACCAGATACGGTTGTAGAAAGAGTAGTTTGGCGAGAGGTGGCACCCTGACCGGCAACGGAGTTTGAGCCGCTCAGTTTGGCCAGATTGCTAAGGGCGCTACTGGCACTCTTCACCCCGAAGAGGGAGGAGATACTTGCGCTCGCAGCAGAGTCCCGCTTCGAGGTTGTAGCTCCTTGAGAAGTAGCTGAAGCTTGATCTTGAATCACGATCGTCACTAAGTCGCCGACATAGCGGGCGTGGACGTCGGTAGCCATATCAATGAGCACCGATCCGCCTTGGTAGGTAGATCCTAGCGAATAAGGCTCGGTCATTGTAGGTTCCGGCGGCGCAGCCAGGATTTTGTCAAGCGGCGACATTTCCTTTGGAGCTGGGTCCTTTGTCTTGGTCGACGCGCTCGCCACAAATGGAATCACGCAAAGAACTAAGACAACTGGGCACCGGCATACGGAAAACTTGAACTTCGGATACAACATCGCGCGAAACCTTACTAAGGATTGTGGATTAACTAGTCTCATTGTTCTCTACCCTCTTGCTGAATTTCCCTGCCTCGGCGTGACAATTACCTGAACACTTGTCGCCGTGACGATCTTTGCCTTGAACCGCTCTGTGCCCGACGGGTTCGTCAGCGTGATGTAATCGCCGATGCGCCCCGATGTCTCCGCCTTGGCGTCAAAGTTGATGCGCGCAGATCCACTGACGACCTCGACTTGCACGATGTCACCCTTACTGATGTCAGGTGTCGGTTGGACCAGGTCCGGCGCTATTATCATGCCTGCTTGAACTGACCTTCGAAGCGACTGGCCCACCACCCAACTTCTTTCGGGAGCTGTGGCCGGCCCTAAAGCACATACCTGGACGACGGCCTGCTCCAAATCGGAGTCAGAGAGGACGTGCCCCATGGGCAATGGCTGCTTAAATCTCAATACACTTTGTTCAACCGTTATCCTGAGCCGCGCCCAGACGGGGATTGACGTGCCCTTCTCATCAATGATTCGCCCACGCCATAAGACCGGCGAGTTGGATTGTGTCGGCGAACTTCCAGCTCCAGATCGAGGAAACTCAACGTGACCGGTGGCCAAGATCGTCCTTGTGAACTCCAAGATCTCTACCGTCGGTGGATGTTGGGTGCTGAAATTTTGAAGAATTGCCTTTGATATCTCATCGGCGGTCAGACTTCGACCTGTTCGTTCAAAGCAGACCGGCTCCGTCTGACTGAAGTTCGAAACCTGGTTGTTCAGCGCCCACGAGTTGATTTCGTTCGCTCCGATTGTTCTTTGCTTGCCTGGGACCGGGCTATAGGAAAACGTCAACCGCGGATTCAGATCCTTAAAAGCCGGGCTAATTCCGACTAAGTCAGCGGCCACGATCTGGTCACCGCTGACCGCGATACAGGCCGCCGACAGGACGCAACTAGCACAAGCAGATAAAAGAACAATTCTTGCGATCACGGCGTGACACCTACGAGGTCAACTGATTTACTTGCTGATACATCTCGTCAGCCGCCTTAACGACCTTAGAATTTGCTTCGTAAGCACGCTGGCTCGTAATCAGGTTGATGAACTCTTCCACAACATTGACGTTTGAACCTTCCAGGTATCCCTGCTGTAGTGTTCCCAAACCTTCCTGCCCGCCTGGTACTCCGACAATCGCATCACCGGAAGCGTCAGTCGGAGTGAATAGGTTTCCGCCAAGGCTATTGAGCCCGGAAGGATTGGCAAAGTTAGCCAGCTGGATCTGCGGCCCCTTCTGGGACTGCTGCTGGCCAGGCATAGACCAACTGACAGTTCCATCGGCAGCAATGTTCACGTTACTTGCTTCTGGCGGAATCGTAACCTGGGGTTCCACGGTGTTCCCGTCCTGAGTGACGAGGTTACCCGTACGATCCAATTGGAAATTGCCCGACCTCGAGTAAGCCATTTGACCGTTGGGTTGTCTAACCTGGAAAAATCCTTTGCCCTGAATTGCAATGTCCAGAGGATTGCCGGTCTGTTGAAAGCTACCCTGTTCCTGGATGATCTCGTTTGCGGCCGGGCGGGTTCCGAGTCCTAACTGCAAACCGCTTGGAACGGTCGTTTGAGCGCCAGCTGCCGCGCCGGGCTGCACCATGTTTTGATAGAGCAGATCTTGAAACTGGGTTCGCCGCATCTTGAAACCCGCAGTATTAGCGTTAGAAAGATTGTTGGCGATGTTGTCCACATTCATCTGTTGTGCCGCCATTCCGCTCGCGGCGCTGAACAATGCTCGAATCATATTCTGCTCCTGTTTATCAGTCGTCTTTACGGCCGACTTACTTAATTAATAACTAACCTACTTTTGCAACCTGTTCGACTGCTTGTCGATTCATGTCGCTCGCGAGCCGAACTGCCCGCTGTAACATTTCGAACTGTCTCATTACGCCAACTAACTTGACGGCCGCCTCTGCGCCCGGAACGTTGGACATCTCGACCTTACCTTGAACAACCGCCGTGTCCGTGCTAGGAGTTGCCTTAGCGGATGCACCAAGAGTAAAGTAAGTTCCGTTGCGCTTGGTCAACGCGTCTACTTGATCAACGTTCACGATCTGGATTGTCGCGACCGTGCTTCCGGCCTGCGTAATACTTCCATTCGGTGCCACTGTAAAAGGCTGCGATCCATCCAGGCTGATTGGCTTGCCCGAAGTATTAAGTACTTTGTAGCCATCCTGAGTCTCAAGCTGCCCCTGTTTAGAAACCTGAAAGTTTCCACCGCGCGTGTAGAGTTTGGCGCTGTCTGTTTGAAGAACGAAAAAGCCTTTCGAGGTAAGGGCTAAATCGCCTTGGTTTCCTGTAGGAACAAGGGTTCCCTGGGACAAATCGGTCCAGCTCTTCTGGATCACAGGCATTTCTGATGCTGCGTCTCGGCCCTCGTTGTAACCTTTCCACGCGTCTGCGCCGAAGTACAAGTTATAAGATTCCTGGTCTGCTTTATAACCCGATGTACCAGAGTTAGCCAGGTTATTAGCAAGCAGGTCAAGAGTTTCGATCCGAGATCTCATTCCGCTTGCAGCCGTCGCAGTTAGTGTGTCCATAATCGCCTCGCTGGGATTAGAGCATGCAAGTGGCCAATAAGGCAATTACACGAATTTTGATCTAACTAGAATGTCTGCTGCACACATATATAGATGATGACCATAGATGGAAATCTGTTCTTAAGACGTTCGTCACGTGAGTGCGCAAGTTCTTCCGTTTCAGTGTTGGTCACTTACTTGCCTGGATATTGCTCGTGACACGATCTATACAGCACGCTCATCCTCAACCTATCCACACGAATTCGAATCTGCGCGCCGCGACGGACGCAAAGGCGTCTTCACTCGGTTCAAATCAGGACGCCAATGTCTCGAAGTCAGTCCCAAATGCGAATTCAATTCCACAACGAAACTTTGGAAGCGAACTCCTGGCTATGCTGGATACCGATTCAGCAGATCAGCACGAAGCGAGCACGACACCAGCCCTGGATGTGCCAAGCCCAGGAACTCAAAAGCCGGAACCTGTAGCGCCGGAGCAGGTCACGGACAACGAATCGGCTAGTTCGGCGACTACGCCTCTAGCAGGTAGCAAGTTCGGAGAACCAACAAGACCTTCAGTAACTGAGAAACTCGGGCCTTCCACATCCGAAATGAGTGATCAATCTGCTGCACTTCAAGCCGCACCTCGACCTTCGATCGCTCTCTTACAGATGATCGCCAAGCCTACCGTGTCAGCAGTAAATTCAAAGGCCCCAGCACAGGGTCGATCGTCGAGTTCAACACGGCCCACCGCTAACAGGACAGACGTTCCTGGCAGCAGTGACTCGGTTGAAAAGCCCGAAGTCGTAGGTGCCGCGCCTTTTGCATTGCCTGTACTCCAGGCTTTCTCGGCTGAGAGCAGCTGGTCTTCAAACGCAGATAACACTTCAGCAGGCTCTTCACCCTCTACTCTGCCTCCGCTTGCTGGTGCTCAGACAACGCCCGACACAGGGACGAATGATGCCATAACGCTATCGGCCAAGGACGCGAAAGCCATTTCCGGGCAGGCAACCCCAAACAGCGCTACTCCCTCGTACGATGCGTTCACGATTGAAGTTAGATCCAAGTCTTCGGCGAGCGATGCAATGAATTCGGCTTCAGCTGTCTCGATTGCAAGCTCGCGAAACACAGCTCTGGATTCTGGCTCGGGTTCGAAACAGAGTGTCCAGAACGACAGCTTGCCGAGCAATTCATCCGTCGCCAGTGACTCGCCTGTCAGCCCTAAGCCCGACATAGCCCAGCAAGTTCCTAGCCGAGTGCCGTCCGACGATACGGCTTCGGCGGTTAAGCCGGCTCAGCATAGCTCAGAGTCCCCGGCGCATAATACGGCTCAGTCCGGGATTACAGAAACTCCTTTGGCCGAGAAAGTCGGACCACAAGAGACAGGACAGATGGAGGCATCACCTGTTTCAGCTTCAACTCCGGCCGTCAAATCACAAACCGTTGCCCTCTCCGCAGCGGCATCGATACCGGATAAGCGTAAGTCATCTGATGAGCAAGGGTCCACTGGTTCACATAGCGAAGCCTCGCAGATCACTGACGTACGGGGGATGGCGTCCGTTGATTGGAAAACTACCAACCAAGTTAGGTCATCAATTCTTGAAAAAAATCAAAGTTCTGCTCCAGTTCAGCCGAATGATACTCAGGAACAAGTTGCAGGCGGTCTAGTGAAACAAATTGTGCTCAAGGTCGAGGACCCATCCGGCCAAAGCGTGAGCGTACGGCTAACAGATCGTGGCTCGCAGGTGGCGATTGGTGTAAGAAGCAATGACTCCGCAGTTTCAGCTGCCTTGAAGCAAGATCTACCATCGCTGGTTGGCAACTTGGACCGCGCCGGTTGGCGCGTGGACAGCATGCCGACCGTTCACGCGGCCGGCCACGAAGTCGTCCAGACAACAGTGGCTCAGAAGTCATCCGACGATCCTCAGTCTAACGGTCGTTCGGCCCCAGAGTGGAATTACGAACAGCAGGGCAAAAAACGTCCCACAGCTGAACTTTGGGAAGAAGTATTAAATCGGCAGTCTTCGTATTGAACTTAGTCCATAGGAGGAAACAAAATGTCAGCTATTCAATCGGTAGGTAGCACGAACACGGCACCTACAACCGGTGCAGCCACGGGTACGGCCAATTCCAGCCTTTCCGGCTTGGCGTCAGAGGATACGTTCCTTAAGCTTTTTACGGCTCAGCTTAAGAACCAGAACCCCCTGGACTCTCAACAGCAGGATCCGACACAAATGGTTACTGAATTGGCACAATTCAGTCAACTCGAGCAGACGGTCAATATGGGCCAGGATGTCCACTCCATCGCGGGAGTGGTGAGCTCGGCTTCCACATCCGCCGCGGCCGCTGCAACTTCACCGACTGCATCTTCGACTAACCCGTCAACTTCAAAGTCTTAGTAGAAATTGCGTTTTAGTAACACATCAGAAAGGATTTGAATGCTTACATCATTTGGAACGGCGCTGACAGCGCTGAACGCTAACTCGACCGCGCTAGACGTGGTTTCAAATAACTTGGCTAACTTGCAGACCAACGGATTCAAGGCTAATACTGTCAATTTCTCCGATCTTGTCTCTGAAACGATGGATGCAGACGGAGCGACCCAAATTGGCCTGGGCGTGCAAAACCCGACAACCGCCAAGTCTTTTACACAAGGCGCTATTCAGGGTGGCGGGGGACCGCTGGACGTTGCTATCAACGGAACTGGTTTCTTGGTTGTGAAGAATGGTCAGGGGGCTCAGGAATATACTCGCAACGGCAGCCTTCAGGCCGATAAGAACGGATATTTAGTCTCGCCCACTGGGGAGCGCGTTCAGGGTTGGTCGGGAATAAATACACTGGGACCAATCGGGGATATCAAAGTGCCCGCTGGGATGGTGAGACCCGCTACGGCAAGTACAAATGTGAACGTCCTGGGAAATCTGGACGCAACAACGGCGACAGCGGGAGCGTACACACAGCCACTTCAGGCTTACGATTCACTTGGTAATGTGCATAATCTTGAACTCACATTTACCAAAGCCTCGGCAAACACCTGGAACGTAGGTGTCACGGACCCAACCGGTTCTAGCACTGCAGCACTGAGTTCTGCACTGACTCTTCACTTCAACTCAGCAGGACAGTTGCTGAAGCCGGGAAGTGCGACTGTTTTGTACTCTGCTGCTGATGACCCAAGCGCCAGCACCATCAATCTGACTGCCTTAACTGACAGCGCAAGCCCAATCACCATGAACCTGAATTTAGCCAGCAACCCGAATTCAATCATGACTCAACTTGCGACTGACTCAGGCGTGACAGTTCAGCCAGATGGCAACGCGGCAGCCAAATCAACGGAGGTCAGCATTGCAAACGGGGGTGTCGTCCAAGTTCAGTATTCAGATGGCACGACACAGCAGGTCGGACAACTCGCAATGGCAAACTTCCAGAATCCGCAATCGCTCATTTCGGTTGGCGATAATAATTTCCAAACAAGTGGCGCTTCCTCAGCCGCTACCATCGGACTACCGGGCGCAACTGGCCTGGGCCAGATTCAGGGCCAAAGTAAAGAATCGTCCACTGTCGATATCGCAACTGAGTTCACGCACCTGATGTCCTATCAGAATAGCTATCAGGCGGCTTCAAAGGTCATCACAACATCGAACACAATTCTGCAATCTACCATTCAATTAATTACTTAGATTTAGCCTAAAGCTTTGGAGCGGAAATGCCGATAGTCTGGCATGACACCGCTCCAAACCATTGAAAGATTTGCAGATCTTAAGGTCGAAGTTGAGGTACAGGTGGACAAGAAGCCACTGACCCTCAGACAAATATTGGATCTTCAAAATAACAGCATTATCAAATTGAGCCGCTCGGCAGGCGAAAACATAGACCTTCTAATAGGTGGAGCTCCTGTCTGTCATGGCGAGATCGTCATCATCGAAGAGACCGTGGGTATTCGGATTACGGACTTTCGAGAGGAAGAATGAAGCTGAAGCACTACCCCCTCAGGGATGGATCTGATTCGCTCAGTTGGCGCATGCCTGCTTGTATTCGGGCTTCTCGGTTGCCTGTATGTTTGGTCTGAGCGGAAACGCCAAAGTCGGCAGGTCTTCTTTCCAGCAGCCCTAAGCTCCTTATGGGCTAGCACCCGGCCGAGTGGGACTAATCAAGAGCCACTCCGAGTATTGCGCCGGATCAGCCTGACCCCCTCCCACCAATTGCATATAGTTCACGCTGGCGAACGGGAACTGCTGCTTTGTACTCACCCTCAAGGCTGCACCGTCATCGGTCCAGAAATCGGTGCGGCGCAAAAGGTGGAACAGGCACACGCATGAGATTAGCGCGTATCTTGTTTTCGCTTGTGTGCCTCAGCATTGTACCGGCCTTTGCAGCTCCGGCGCAGAACTCACTATTAGGTATCTCATTTTCAAACGATCCAGTCTCTAAGTCGGCCAGTGTGCCGATGCAGATCGTGGTCCTGCTCAGCGTTCTTACACTCTTGCCAGCCCTGGTGATGTGTCTCACGCCATTTCTCCGAATCACAATCGTCCTTCACTTCCTCCGGCAAGCTCTGGCGACACAAACCACTCCCTCGAATCAAGTTCTGGTCGGCTTGTCTTTGTTCCTGACGATCTTTCTTATTCACCCCACAATCGAGCAGCTCTACACATCAAGTTGGCAACCTATGGAGGCCGGTCAGATCAGCATGCAAGAAGCTATGGACCGCGGCGCGAAACCACTGAAGGGCTTCCTTTTGCGATACGCGCGAGAAAAGGATCTGGCTCTGTTCGTCGAGCTTTCTCACACTCCTCGACCCAAGACTCCAGACGATCTTTCTCTCACAGTGATTATCCCCGCTTACGTCATTTCTGAGTTGCGCACCGGATTTCAAATCGGAGCGGTTCTGTATCTGCCTTTTCTTGTCATCGATTTGGTAGTAGCTTCGATCACTCTGTCGGTCGGCATGATGCAGCTTCCGCCGGTTATGATTTCGGCACCGTTTAAAATCCTGCTATTTGTCTTGGTTGACGGATGGAATCTCATTTGTGGATCGCTGATGAGGAGTTTCGGCTAATGTCTCAGCAGCTCGTGATTGAGGTAATTCGCCAAGCTCTACTGACGACCACTTGGATCGCTTTGCCCCTTCTCGCGGTCATGCTCATCGCGGGAATTGCGATCAGTTTCTTGCAAATTTTAACCTCAATTCAAGATCCGAGCTTCAGTGCCGTCCCAAGGCTTGCCATTTTTGTTGGATCCTTGTTGTTGCTGCTTCCATGGATTCTCATGCGGATGGTCGGCTACACGGAGCAGTTATTCAGCAACTTGGCCAAGTATGCCCATTAACGTCCACTTTGGGATGGAGTCAATTTTTGGATTCCTCCTGACGATGGCGCGCGTTAGCAGCGGATTGCTCATTGTTCCAATTCCAGCGATAAAGGATACCTCTTCCACCGCAAGAGTCGTGCTAATTGTCTCGATCACGATCTGCCTGTTTCCGGTGTGGCCGGTTCTGAACTTAGGAGACTTAGGTGGCGGGACTTTTCTGATGGCCATCATAGGCGAAACCTCAGCTGGCCTCCTGTTAGGCCTAGCGCTTTCATTTATCGCTGAAACTTTTCAAGTTGCCTCCCAAATCATTACCTTGCAGTCAGGCTTCAGCTTCGCCTCGACGATCGATCCAATGAGCCAGGCCGATACGAACGTTTTCCAATCCTTGACTCAGCTGGCCACCGGCTTGTTGTTTTTCGTAACCGGCGTTCACTTGCAGCTGATTAAATTGTTCGGGCGGTCGTTTGATCTTTTCTCCCCAGCAAACGCTCACCTCTCCGATTTGACCATTCAAGCAATGCTTGGGCTCGGAGCAAAGATGTTTGCCAACGGTCTGAAAATGGGATTGCCGGTTATAACCCTGCTCGTCTTAATTGACTTGGGCTTGGCCATCTTGAATCGGCTTCAGGCTCAGCTGCAGCTGATGCTAATGTCGTTCCCAATCAAGACTGCCCTTTCGTTTGTGTTCCTATCAGCACTGATGCTACGGTGGCCTAGTCTGTACCAACAAACGGCCAATCAGATCCTTGAGACCGTATTCCAGCTGGTCTCCCGCTACTGAGAAGCGCTCCGGGACATGGCTGATCAGAAGACTGAAAAACCCACACAGCAGCGACTAACCAAAGCTCGCCGGGAAGGCAAGTTTGCAACCAGTCGCGACTTGATCAGCGTTACTCAATTCGCAATCGCCGTCACCTTACTGATCACTTACGGGAGTCGATTATTTGCAACCTTGGAGTCCACCTTTGTCCACCTTGTGGATCGAGCTTTCGCCCGAGCCGAGTTGACCTCCAACGACTTAGTCCAAACATTTAGATTTGACATGGCCCCTGTGTTTGTCATTACGTTTGCCGCACTCTTCGGAGTGGCAGTAGTTGTCATGGCAATTCACTTGATTATGACCGGGTTTTCGGTTTCACTTACACCGCTGATGCCGGACATTGAGCGACTCAATTTCCTGAACAAAGTTACCCAGTTGCCGTCGCAGAATATCTTTACGCTGGCCAAAGCAGCCATCATTCTACCCCTCACGGCAATCCTGCTCTATTCGGAAATTTCCGGCCGACTACCGGAGCTCGCCAATCTCGCAGTCGTTGGCTTAGCCGCCGGTGTTGGGCAGTCGCGACAGATGTTGCAGACGCTTCTGGTGCGGCTCACTTCAGTGCTGGTTGTTTTAGCTCTTGTAGACCTTGTCCGGCAAAAGCGGAAATTCACGAAGAGCATGATGATGTCGAAGCAAGACATCAAGGATGAAGCCAAGGAATCTGAGGGCAATCAGCATACCAAGGGTAGGATCCGCCGATTGCAGCGCGACGCTGCGCGACGCAGCATGATTAAGGCCGTGTCGAAAGCGACGGCAGTAGTCGTTAACCCGACCCACTATGCCATTGCACTTCAATACGAGATGGATTCAAAATCTGTACCTTTAGTCCTCGCCAAAGGCCAGGATTTTCTGGCGTTACAGATTAAGGAGAGAGCCAGACTACATAACATCCCCGTAATCGAGAACAAACCGCTGGCACAAGCCCTATATAAGGCCGTAGAAGTTGGCCAGGAAATCCCACCTCATCTTTATAGAGCTGTCGCTGAAGTCTTGGCCTATATCTACAAAACGTTCAATCGACGATAACCCACTTCTGAATGAGCACGACGAGAACATTACCGACCGTTCCACAATGGCGTACCGTCTTAGCTTCCATCAATTGGATGGAGTTAAGCGTTCCCATCGCCGTTCTGGCCATCGTTCTGGCCATGATTACGCCGCTGCCGTCGATGTTACTGGACGTGCTGATCTCTGCCAACATCACCATGGCAGTAATCGTGATGCTTGCTGCGATGTACATCCAAAAGCCAGCAGACTTCAGTATGTTTCCGACTCTACTGCTTTTATTGACCCTTTTTCGCCTTGCACTGAACATATCGTCTTCCAGGTTGATTCTGTTAGTCGGAAATACCGGAACTAGTGCGGCCGGGGAAGTCATTGAGGCCTTCGGGAATTTCGTTGTCGGTGGCAATTATGCGATCGGGATTGTAATATTTCTCGTCCTTATAGCCATCCAGTACGTGGTCATCAACCATGGTGCGGTCCGCATTTCAGAGGTAACCGCCCGATTTACCTTGGACGCGATGCCTGGCAAACAGATGTCCATTGACTCTGACCTCAATGCCGGGCTGATCAACGAAACCGATGCAAGGGCGCGTCGAAAGTCTCTGGCGGCTGAAGCGGAGTTCTACGGAGCCATGGACGGCGCTTCACGTTTCACGCAGCGCGATGCAATCGCAAGTATCATCATTACCGCGATCAACATCATTGCGGGCTTTCTGATCGGCGTGTTCCAGCACGGGGTTGAGCTTCGCAGAGCCTTAGAAACTTACACGGTACTCACAATCGGTGATGGACTGGTCACTGTCATACCGGCGCTCATGATCTCCGTATCTGGCGGCTTGATCATTACAAGAGCCAACTCGGAAGCACGTATCGGATCAGACATACAGAAGCAGTTATTCGGGCAATCCCAGCCGCTCCTGCTTGCTTCGGGCGTTTTGCTGGTGATGGCCGCGTTTCCGGGGCTACCCAAACTGCCGTTCATCTTAATGGGTGGTGGGGTCGGGTACGCAGGTTGGAGACTTCGGGGCCAAACCAAGAAGGCTACTGTCGCAGCGACTGCGGTGACTGCAACAACAAAGACCAAAGAGGATGTGGACACACTGCTCAAGGTCGAACCGATTGCGATCGAAGTCGGGCTCGGCTTAATCAGACTTGTCGACGGGGGAGTCAATTCAGTACTTCTCAAACGAATCGCCGTCATCCGAAGGCAGTTTGCATCGGAGCTCGGCTACCTCTTACCCCCCGTTCGAGTCACCGACAACCTTCAGCTTAAGGCTCGCGAATACGTGATCCTGGTAAAGGGTATCGAAGTAGCGCGTTATGAACTGCAAGCGGGCTGCGAGTTGGCCATTGCTCCAGCGCAGAACGCAATCACGATTTCCGGCACTTCTACTAAGGAACCCGCATTCAACATACCGGCCGTTTGGGTTACACCTGACCAGATCGATAAGGCGCGCTCGCTCGGTTATACCGTCGTTGATCCAGTCGGAGTATTGGGAACCCACTTGACCGAAATAGTCCGGAAATTTGCGAGTGAGTTGTTCTCTCGCCAGGACGCCAAGAAGGTGCTGGATCGAGTGGCGCTGGATCAGCCCAAGCTCATCGAAGATCTGGTTCCAAAGCAGCTTTCACTCTCCACGGTTCAGAAGATCTTCCAGAACCTGCTACGCGAGCGGGTTTCGATCAAAGACGCCGGTACTGTCCTCGAGGCCATGGGTGAGGGATCTGCTATGACGCGCAATACGGTCTTATTGACGGAATATGTGCGGCAAGGGATCCGGCGGTCAGTCGTAAAGCCATTGCTGAATATGGCTGGCGATCTTCCAGCGTACTTTGTCGAAGCCGAGATCGAAAAGACGATTGAGAGTTCGACGGAACACGGCGAGTTCGGAAGTCACCTCACGTTATCGCCGCAGCAGATCAGGGCATTGGTTGAAAAAATCGGGCGTTCCATACCCTCGACTGAGGCGACCTTGGCCGTTGTAACGAGCTCCGGCTCCAGATACTTCTTGAAGCAGATGATCGAGACGAGTTTGCCGTCAATCGCAGTGATTGCGCACAATGAGATCCCGACCGGTGTTCGAGTCATTAGTTTAGGAACGATTAAGTAGGACGATTATATGACCGCTTATCAGGACATAGACAACTACAGCGCGAATCCTTCGACAGGAGAGGATAGGGAGCGCCTGATTCTCGAGCACCTTCCTCAAGTGAAGCTGATAGCGCGTCGCATCCACGAACGCCTTCCGATGTCTGTGAGTCTGGAAGACCTTATCTCCACAGGTGTTGTGGGTCTGATTGCGGCGATCGACCGTTATGACTCAAGCCATGACGTCAAGCTTAAAACCTACGCCGAATACAAAATCCGAGGTGCCATCCTGGACAGTCTGCGAGGACTGGATTGGGCTCCACGTCAACAGCGCAAGCGGGCAAAGTTAATCGAGTCTGCGGTCTCTCTTCTCGAGCAAGAGGTCCAGCGTGCGCCGACCGAAGACGAGATCGCGAAGCATCTGGGGCTTTCGGTTGCCGAGTACCAGGATTGGCTCTCTGAATCTCGCGGGCTGACACTGGGTAGTCTCGAAAACGCAGGTTCCGAGGAGGACGGTCGGGACCTGTTGCGCTACTTGGCTGATTCTGATGATCAATGGCCATCGCAGATCCTGGAACGGAGCGAGCTGGAACGCCTGCTGGCAGAAGGGCTCGAGAGAATGCCGGCAATTGAGAGAACTGTGCTGAGTCTCTACTACTACGAAGAGATGACGTTACGTGAGATAGCGAAAATTGTGGACCTGCACGAGTCGCGGATTTCGCAATTAAAGAGTCAGGCTATCGTGCGGCTTAGGTCGTACATGCAAAAGCGATGGCCGCAGCAAAGAGGCGCAGCGTAAACGGGCCGGCTCCAGCGGAGAAAACATGTCCACGACTCAAAATTCAGCCGAAGCGCAAGAGGTGATCACCTACCTGCGGCAACAGATCAAAGACGGTTTCAGCAGCGCACTTGGGGCCATGTTAGGGCAGTCAACCCCGTCCACCGACGACGGCGGAGAGCGAGTGTCGATCGAAACCGGCTACTGGTTCGAACAGGCTTTCGACCCCGCCGGAACGGGTAATATCTGGTACGGTCTGGATCACGATGGTGCACTGCAAGCTGGCCACAAGCTATTGATCGCGTCAGGTCTTGAAGGGGAGAGCGATGACACTGCTATCGAAACTCTCGGCGAAGTCATCGCACAATTGAGCGGAGGCTTGGCTTCCAGCTTCACTGGCCGAAAGAAGCGCGAAGTTGTTGCCAAGTCCCTAAAAGCGAAAGCAGCCCCAAGCAGCATAGCCAATGAGATTACGTTCCAGCTAAGGACCGAAGAGGGCGTGACAGTTGTGTTTACGGCGAGCGTTGACGCGAGCCTAATGACTGCTTTGGTACCGCCCGCTCAGGAAGTGGCTCTCCAAACGGCGGCCGGCGCCGGCCAGGGTGGCGGAACTTCAGCACCTTCGACCTCTACTTCTTCTATTCCAATTAACACCCGCAACCTCGAACTATTGCTGGACGTGGAGTTGCCTGTCAGCGTCTCATTCGGCAGAGCGCAGCTGCAGTTAAAGGAAGTTATTAAGTTAACAACCGGCTCGATTGTAGAACTGAACCGCGCCGTCTCAGAACCAGTGGACATCATCGTGAATAATTGCGTCATCGCTCATGGTGAGGTAGTCGTTGTCGAAGGCAACTTCGGAGTTCGCATCAAACAGATCATCAGCAAGCAAGATCGCCTGCGCAGCCTGAGTTAGTCGCGAGAAAAGCTGGGCCGCTATCGATTAGTTATTCCACCAAAGCCCATTCAATGGTTCGCTGAGTATCACCTTTACAGTGAGCTCTTTGTGGTTCCGTACGAGCGTCACTGCTACCGGCCGGTGGACATCTGTTCCGTCGCTAAGATTCTTGTCGCCTCGCAACATAGCCGTCAATTCTCGAACATCAGTTATGGGACGGCCATCCACCATCAATAGAACATCTCCTGCCTTGACACCGGCCTTCTCAGCAGTTGATCCGCGCACGACATAACGGATCAACACACCGTGGTCGACACCAAAATAGCCAGCCAGTTGTGAGCCGATGGGCTCGCATTCAATACCCAGCAGAGCGCTTCGCCAAACCAGGACAGCAGACGGCATGTCCGGAATCACGAAACCGTCCATATTGCGTTGTGCTTGCAGTCGGCGGGCCGGCTCAGAATCCGCAGATTGCAACACCACCATAGCTGATAAGATCTTGTCCCGCCGCATAAATTCAACCCGCACGCGACGCTGTGGAGGTGTATTTCGAACCAACCTGCCTAACTGCTCCGGCGTGACAATTTTCTCGCCCGAATAGGTCACCAGAATGTCACCGGGCTTCAGTCCCGCCTCGACTGCCGGGCTTCCCTCCTCCAAAGCCGTGATCTGCACGCCGCCTTGCTGCTGCTGATCGGGAGGCAAGTTGATGACAACAACTCCGAGATAGCTACCACTTGCTCGAACTTGGCCAACGTAAAGGACAGAGTAGTCGAAGTGCCTGTCTTGGCCTGTGCACACAAGCACCGAAAGCAAAACGAACGCTATGGAAACGAAAGAACGCATCGGCCAAAAAGTGCTTCTCTAATACACGGTCGGGTTTGGATTCAGATCTTGAATGATCTGATAGCAGCGAAGACGAATATACTCGTCGCCCTCACCCGATTGGACAACACCACGCAACACGCTCACAAGATCAGGGCTCAGTTGAACCTTTCGTTGCAGCGAGATCAGTAAATCGATCGCTTGTGACCGCACTGCGGGATCTTGATCTTGGGCAACTATGGAGGCCGCTGCATTTCGGACTACAGGATCGGCCGCGAACTCAGATAATGCCTGCAATGCTTTCAACCGGACTCCCGAGCTTACATCGTGAGCGGCAGCAAAAACCAGGGCATCTCGCACATCATCGCCGGTCTGGCTTTTCAGGATGTCTAGCGAATCGAAACGCACACCGGGATCGGCTTGACTTCGAACTGCTTGCAACAAAAGATCCCTTACAGTACGATCTTCTACGCGGCCCGTCACTTCTCGCCGCTGAACTTGATCGAGCAGAATACGAACATTGCCGGCGCTAACAGGCTCAATGCCCCGTATGCGCGACGTCGCAGAACCGGCAACGTCCATAGCGGAGAATGACGGCTCCGATTTCAACAAATTTCCCCTCACCTGCATCCAGAGCTGACCGGCGCCGAACCCTAGAAACAGAAACAGCGAAGCGGCGGCAAGTTGAACAGACCACGAGGAAGACAACCTAGGCAACCAGGGTCGAAGCCCGGCCAAGCTGCTCGAAACGGAAAATCTGGAACTTCCATTCAAAGAGTCGGTTCCGCGCAGGTCAGCGCGGCATTGCGAAAGCAGTTCGAGCGGCACATCCATCTGCAAAGAATTGACAGTGCCGAACCACTTCTTCTCTCGTGCCAGTGCCACCACACAAATCGCACAAGAATCCAAGTGCAGTTCGATTGCTTCTTCCCCTGCAAAGTCCAACTCTCCATAGAGATACAAAGAGAGTTGAGTTTGTACCTGTTGGCAAGTCATTGCAAGTCACCTAAAGCAGCTCTCATCTTTTGCGTCGCCCGGAACAAACAGTTTTTGGCTGCTTCTTCAGAAACGCCCACGGCATCCCCTATCGCCCGCAGCCGCATGCCTTGAAAGTGGCGCATCTCAAACACAAGCCGTTCGCGCGGCGTCAGCTGACTCAAACTTTCCTGAACGCGATCGCGTACTTCTGCACTCATCAGCTTTCGCTGTGGATCGAGTTCGGCGCGCCGCTCTGGCACAAACTGCAGCCGATCGACCACGCTTCCATCAACATCGACTATAGACGGCTCTTCCTTCCGCACTTTCCGCTTTCGCAGCTGATCTAAACACAGGTTAGACACGATCCGATAAAGCCAAGTTTGAAAGCTACAATCAAAACGAAAGTTCGGTAGGTTCCGATGAACGCGTAGAAACGCTTCCTGGTAAACATCTCGCGCATCTTCGGGCGACCGCAGCAGGTTCAATGCCATGCGAAGAACATTCTGGTCGTATTTATGAACCAGTTCTTCGAACGCGCGTCCGTCGCCTTTCTGGGCGGCGCGGATCAGGTCAGTCTCGTCCACAAACTCGCGAGTACCACGCGTTACCGACCGCGATAGTGATCGTCCAACTGAGTCGGAACCGCTCTGAGAGACGTCCACGGTCTGAAGTTCCAGGGCGCGAATGTCCATGGTCTGAACTCGAGGTTGCACCACACACTTGGACGTGCGAACCGCAGTTTTGTCCCGCTAGGGACGGAGTTTTTTGATTCCTGCGACAAGATTTCAGCTTGCGAATTCCAGCTCGATCAAACGCCGGGTTGCGTCCAGTGTGGCAATTCGAAAGCTGCGAACCTCACCTGCGCGTGCCACTTCCGGACTAGTTTCAGCAGATCCGACACCTTGCTTCCATCGGGCCGCCAACATCGCACTCAGTGAGCCGACATCCTTCTGCGGATTGATTTCCACCGCGGCTTGCTTGCGCTCAACGCTCTTAATCTGGCAATCGGCGATGACACCTTCGCCCAACTCCACTTTGGCCCGATTACCCTTGACCTCAACCAGTCGGCCGCTGACCGTCTCGCCAGCTGAATGTTCTGCAATGTAGTGGTCCACGGTGGTGGGCTCAAGCTGCTTCATGCCGAGCCGTATTCGACGTCGCTCCTTGTCAAGCTCCAGCACCACGGCGCGTATCTGCTGACCCTTGGCGAGCTTGTCTTTCGGATGGTCTAGACGCTTCTCGTTGGTGATGTCCGAAATGTGAACCATACCTTCGATGCCGTCACCCAGGTCAACAAAGCCCCCGAAGGGTGTCAGATTTGTGATCGCGCCTTCCACAGTTGCACCGATCGGATACTTGGCAGGCACTGCCTCCCAAGGATCACCAAGCACTTGTTTATATCCAAGGCCGATCCGGCGCTCGTCCGCGTTCACCTGTAAGATGACGGCTTCAACCCGATCGCCCACCTTCATCAGGTCGCCTGGTTTGCGAACCCGCTTGTCCCACGAGAGCTCAGAGAGGTGGATGAGACCGTCCACGCCTGGAAGGAGTTCAACAAATGCACCGAAATCGGCTAGGCGGATCACGCTGCCGGTTACTCGATCACCAACATGGAGGGTTCGAACAGCAACAGACCAGGGATCCTCTTGCAGCTGCTTCAGTCCAAGCGAGATTTTCCGCGACTGCTGATCGATTTTGAGCACCTTGACATCAAGCTCGTCACCCACGTTTACGAAATCAGCCGCCTTCGCAACGCGCGAGTAAGCCATGTCCGAAACATGCAGCAGACCGTCAACGCCGCCCAGGTCGACGAAGGCCCCGAAGTCCATCAGGCTTCGCACTCGCCCCCGCACAATCGAGCCTTCACGAAGACCAGAAAACGTCTCTGTCCGCTTCTTGGACTGTTCTTCTTCCAAAATGACCCGACGATCAACAACAACATCTTCTTTGGCGGTGTCCAGCTTCGTGATTCGGCATTGGATCTCACGCCCGACCAGCTGTGGCATCTCGTCAGCATCACGGACGCCGCTGCGAGAGGCCGGCATGAAAGCACGAACGCCGATATCTACTCGGAAGCCACCCTTGACCTGTTCAATCACGGTGGCCGCGATGTTTTGCTTATCGCGCAGGGCTGCTTCTAAACCGCTCCAGTCCCGAGGCCGCTCGACCTTGATCGTCGACAGTGAGTAGTAGCCTTCTTCGTTTCGGGGGCCGATGGTTACAGAGATATGCGCGCCAGGTTTGGGCTCGCCAAGTTCGGTTTCCATCCATCTGGGTAGCGGTAGTGAACCCTCAATCTTGCGTCCAACATCCACAAACACTGCTTCGGGCCCAATCGAAACAACGGTTCCGGTAACAGTCTGCCCGCGGTCTCCGTCTGCATGTTGTTGCTCGAAGTTAGAGAAGATTTCGGCGAAGCTCGAATCGTCCTGGCCTGCCGATTCAACGGCAGACACGGACGTCTCAGAATTAAGTTCACTCATGACGGCTTACCGTTTATTCTGTCACAGGCAAACAATACATGAGCTCTTCAGCAGGCACGTTCAGCAGTAGTTCCCGAAGGTTCTTTCAGGCGCAAGACTTTGCTTGGCTCCTGTTCGTTGCCGCCCTGATTTTTAGCACGCCCGACACGAACTATAACGCGACGATCCTGCTAATCTGCATCGGCGCATTTCAGATTGCAGAGCCAAGGTTCCAGTTACTGTCATCACCACGAGGGCGCGTTGTGTCGGTCGTCCTCAAGTGGCTGCTTGGCTACCTTCTGGTTGGCTACACACACGGCATTCTCACGACGTACTATGCCATCTTCCTGATACCGGTGGTGTCTGCTGCTACTTCGTTCGAGCTAGTGGGCGTGTTGATGACAACGCTCGCTTCTTCAGCCGCGTATCTTTCGTTCGCCATCTTCCCGGTTTGGTTCTGGCCGTTACTCACTGACATCGAGATCCGGGCTATTTCACTACATGTTGCGTTCTACGCTATTGTGGCCTTTCTCGTTTTTCAACAAGCCAGTGCTAAGCGCGAGGAAATGGCGCGCGCTGAAGCGACGGCAGCTAGTTTGGCGGAGTCGAACCGGAATCTCAGAAACGCCGAAGCTTCTCTGCGGCGCAGTGAGCGAGTTGCCGCTCTCGGGCAATTGACTGCTGGTTTAGCTCACGAACTGCGGAATCCTTTGGGCACGATCAAAGCATCAGCTGAGATGTTGAGCCGAAACCTTCCTCAATCCGCGGGTCAAACGTCCGAAGTGCAGCGCGAAGTGGCCGGTTTCATCGTCAGCGAAGCTGATCGCATGAATCAGCTGATCTCACACTTTCTTGATTTCGCGCGTCCGCTGCAGATTCATCCACGGCTGGCGAACCTGGGCCAGGTCATCGATCAAGTTGTGAGATTGAATCGCGATCTGGCTATTCGTCAAGACGTCGCCGTCGATGCCCCGTCCGCAGATAGCCTCCCGAGTCTTTCTTTCGATCCAGATTTACTCACGATCGCTCTGACAAATCTAGTCCAGAATGCAATTCAGGCAAGCGAACCCGGATCAACGGTTGAGCTCAGAGCCAACAAACTAACTGAGAATCTGGAAATCATTGTTGGCGACCACGGTTCCGGCATTCCTGCCGAGCATGTAGAGAACATCTTCAACCCGTTCTTCACAACGAAACCTGACGGTGTGGGTCTTGGTTTAGCGATCGTGTCAAAAATCATCGACGAACATCTGGGCCGCATACGTGTGGAGAGCATGCCGGGCGAAGGAACCAGATTTGTTGTGACACTGCCAGTGACGTAGCTAATGTCATAGTCGAAGGTGAATGTCGCGCCGGATCCTAATCGTTGAGGACGAAGACAAGCTGCGTAGGGTGCTGCAGCTTCACCTGGAGAGCGCTGAGTATACAGTTAATGGCGCGTCGAATCTTCAGCAGGCGCTTCCGCTGGCTGCCAGCGCCGACCTAGTCATTACCGACTTGCGATTGCCGGGCCAAGACGGGCTCGACCTGATTCGCGGCATGCACACTCGCGGCATACAAGCTGCGGTAATTGTGATGACTGCGCACGGGTCAGTCGATGTCGCTGTACAGGCCATGAAGCTAGGTGCTTCGGACTTTTTACAAAAGCCGTTCTCGTTAGATCACCTGACTACTGTTGTCGAGAAAGCTTTGTCCATACAGCGATTACGAACCGAAAATCAGGAGCTACGTGAGCAACTAGATCAGCGATATCAGTTCGACAACATTGTTGGACGGAGCGCTGCGATGCGTGAGATCTTTTCGACCGTGGCGCGCGTGGCACCGACGAGAGCAACAGTTCTGCTGGCCGGCGAGAGTGGGGTTGGCAAAGACATGATCGCGCGGGCGATTCACCAGCATTCGCCTCGTCGTAACCACTCGTTCGTAAAAATCAACTGCACAGCGATTCCTGAGAACCTGATGGAGAGCGAACTCTTCGGTTATGAGAAGGGCGCATTCACGGGAGCTTCGACGAGTAAGCCGGGTAAGTTTGAACAAGCCGATCATGGAACAGCATTTCTGGATGAGATCGGTGATGTGCCTGGGAATATTCAAGTCAAGCTACTGCGGATCCTGCAAGAGCGACAGTTTGAACGCCTGGGCTCGAATGTGACTCGTGAAGTTGATGTTCGTATTGTGGCGGCGACGAATGTGGATTTACGCGCCGCGCTCGAAGAAGGCCGGTTTAGAGAAGATCTGTATTATCGGCTCAACGTGGTTCCGATCAACATTCCACCGTTGCGAGACCGCCGGGAAGACATCCCCTTCCTAGCGATGTTCTTTGTTAAGAAGTTGTCGAAAGACTTGGGCGTATCGCCGAAGGAGATAAGTCCAAGCGCAATCGACCGGCTGTTAGGACATTCGTGGCCAGGTAATGTGCGAGAGCTTGAGAATACGATCGAACGCAGCCTGGTTTTGGCCAGCGGCGACAAACTGGAAGCAGCCGACATTCGATTGGAGGCGCCGAGGAACTCGAGCCTGCACAACTCAGACCAGACCACGGCCTTACTTCCTGAAGGCGAGACGCTGGAGCATTGGGAACAAATGATGATTCGCGAAGCACTGCGGCGCGCTAACGGGAACAAGAGTCGAGCGGCACGGATGTTGGGTCTGACTCGTAACGCATTCCGTTATCGGCTGTCGCAGATGGGCATGGACCACGGCGACGAGGATGACGCGAAATCCAACGACAACTGAGTCCGCTGGTTTAAAGGCGAACGATCTTGTCCGACTTAAAGCCTTTTAGGGCGTTGCGCGTGTCGACAATCAGTTTGCTCTTTTCGACCACATATTTGTAGTCGATTCCACTGTGGTCGGTGACAATGACGACGCAGTCAGCGGCTTCCACACTCGGCACCATCTCCTGCGACTTCAGCGTCAGCCCGTCGAGGTTTATAGACGGAACGTACGGATCTGAGAAAGTTACCAATGCGCCGCGTCGCTTCAGCAACAACATCACGTCGAGCGCTGGAGATTCGCGCACGTCGTCAATATTTCGCTTATACGAAACGCCAAGAATATGCAGTCGTGAACCGCGGATTGGTTTGGAGTCATCGTTCAAAGCATTCTGTACTTTGTCGATGACAAACTCAGGCATGCGACCGTTGACATGACCCGCGAGTTCAATGAAACGCGCTTCGATGCCTGCTTCTTTACTCTTCCAGGACAAGTAGAACGGATCGATCGGAATGCAATGCCCGCCTAATCCCGGCCCGGGGTAAAAGGGCATGAAGCCGAAAGGTTTCGTTGCCGCCGCGTCGATTACTTCCCACACGTCAATATTCATTCGGTCGCACATGACGGCCATCTCATTCGCGAGCCCGATGTTGATCATGCGGAATGTGTTCTCGAGCAGCTTGACCATTTCGGCCACCCGAGTAGAGCTAACAGGCACTACGGTTTCAAGAGCTTGTTTATAAAAGAGCGCACCAATCTCGGTGCAGGTTGGCGTGATGCCGCCGACCACTTTAGGAATGTTTGCCGTTTGAAAGTTTGGATTGCCGGGATCGACTCGCTCAGGGGAGAAACACAGAAAGAAGTCTTCTCCGACCTTTAGTCCAGAGGCTGCAAGTTTGGGCAGAACAAGCTCATCAGTGGTCCCCGGATAGGTCGTTGACTCAAGCATGACGAGCAGACCAGGATGTAGGTACTTCGCAATTGCATCGGTTGCGGCAATTACGTAACTCATGTCCGGATCTTTGGTTTTGCGAAGCGGCGTCGGAACACAGATATCGATTGTGTCCAGATCCTGAATGACCGAATAGTCTGTGGTTGCCCGAAGCTTCCCGCTCTTGACCAGGGGTGCAAAGACGTCGTCGCCTACATCTTTTACATACGACTCGCCGCGGTTAAATTGATCGACCTTACTTTGCTGAACATCGATTCCGACTACTTCGAAGCCGGCATGCGCAAGCTCAACGGCGAGCGGCAGTCCGACATAGCCGAGTCCTAGGACTCCGACTCGCGCTGTTTTACGCGTGATTTTCTCTTGCAACTTGGCTGCAGCCGAAGCTTGCTGGCCCACAACTTGGTCGACAATTTCAGAAATCAAGGAAAAATCTACCTTCACCTATTATCGCGGCTGGTCCCGTAAGATACACACTTCCGTCCCAGCGTAAGTGCAAGAACCCGGCTTGAGTTTGTATTTCAACCGGACTGACAGTCTCACCTCTGAGGATAGCAGCGGCTGCAGCTCCTGTGGACCCCGTACCTGAACTCTTGGTCAAGCCTGCACCGCGTTCGTAAAAGCGAGCTTCGATTGAGTGCCGGTTTTCGACGCGGACGAACGATACATTGCTGCGGTTAGGGAATCGGGGATGCTTCTCGGCTTCGGCCGCAGCGGGCAGCCATTCATGATCAAAGCGGTCGACAAAGATGGCGCACTGGGGATTACCAACATTCAGGATGGTGGCGTCGTATGTGCGCCCATGAAGTTCCATAGCCGCGTGAAGCTCTGTGAGCTTAGGAAGGCCCATGTCCATCTCGAATTCGAAGTTACCTTGACCGTGGGACAGAACTCGGAGCCGCTTGGGGCCGGCTGCGGTTGTTATATCGACGAAGTCGCCCTGTAATGCTCCATTGTGAAGCCCAAAGGCAGCCGCGCAACGTGTGCCGTTACCGGACAGTTCGGGCTCGCTTCCATCCGAGTTGAAGATCCGGGTTCTTAATCCGGCGCCTTCCGGCCATGCCAGTATCCAGCCATCTGCGCCGATGCCGGTGTTCCTTCCGCAGATCCTTCGCGCGGCTTCGGGCAGATCGGTTGCGGTGACTTGATCGCCCCAACTTAATAAGAAGTCATTCTCAGCGCCATGCAACTTCATGAATGGAATGGTGGTCATCTGACTGTTACTCAGTTACTAGTGTGCTGTACGAGATCACTAACCAAAATAAGTTTAACGGCCGCGTGACTTAGTAACGGTCATCGTCGAACCCTAGTTGTGACTGGCGAGTAGCTCGTCACCATGTTCTAGGCATACAGCCTTAGAGGAGAAACAAAGACACAATGAAGACAATTCGGTTTACCGGGCTCATGCTCAGCATCTTGGTCGGAAGCGGCTTTGCTGAGACATCGACCCAAGCAGGCGCAGGTGGCGCGCTGAAATCAGGATCAATGATGATCCGAACTCATAAGCGTCCGCTGCCGGCGGCAGCAACTGGAACTCCACCACAAAAATGGGATTTCAATCAAGCGCAAGGTCCAGGAGAGGGTCCGATCGGCCCAGGTCCCGGCTGCAACGTCTTCCCTGCCCCGGCCAATGTGGGAACCGACGTAAGCTTGTCTTACTTTGGCCCATCGCCATCGACCACCAACCCTAGTTTGGTAGGACCTGTTCAGCTATTGAAAACTGGACCAATCGACGCCCCGAACGGCACCATCACGATCCCGCTTTATTTGGGCCACATGAAGGGCAGTAATCAAAATGTCTGGTACATTTTGAGCGATGTGGATGATAAGGGTGTTGCTGATGAGTTAGGGCTGAATTACTCAGCCAAGTTGACGTTCGCGGCGAATGGGGCAAGAACAGCTAACTTCGATAAAGATAACAACTTAGTTTTCGATAAAGGCACTGTTGATTTTAAGCCGGTCCGCAAGATCGTTCCTGGGCCGACCGGAGCTGAATTTCCTCCGATTTCAGCGAGTCCAGGGTCAGTCGGAGATTCAGACTATAGTCCACTCGTTCGCGTCCTGAATGACGGCGGCACAATTTATAATGCATCGATCGTGGCGTTCGGAGTAGATGCAAATGAGATTAACTTCCCCAACGGCAATGTCGACTACAGCAAGGTTCATGACGAAGTTGTAGCCATCGATCCGATTAACATGACTGTGACTCTAAATCTGATTAATGGGTTTAGCTTTGGTCGACCGGTTTGGTACATCTCGATGGATGCCAGCATCCCTCTTGCCGCTGCGATTGAACACGCCACTTATGCTCCTCTGCAGGGGGTGCTCCCGCTCGGAGGCGACGACAGCTTTTCAAGTCCGATTGAGCGGATCTTTATCGCCGCGAACGGGGTAGAAGCAGGTTCTTGCGACAATCCTAAGCGCCAAGGACTGTCGGCCGATCTGGCTGACGGTTACCGTCCGAATAATGTTCTGGGAGGAATCCCAACTATCGCCCTTGATTACAGTCCTATCTGGGATGCGAATATTTACGCATGGACGCCGGAATCGATCTTCAAAGCGCATCGTGAGCAACTGCGGGAAGAGTTTCACATCCTCACCCTTGTCCATGATGGTGTGCTGACCGGTCCCCAAGGCAAGCCCTTCGGAAGTGCCGGATTCTCGATCAATTGCCCGATCGTCATTCGCCTGAACTGATGCAGCTTATGCAGGCTCGCGGCAGCAAACCGTAAGTTAAGGAGTTGCAGCGACGAAGTGGCGGCGACGGTAGATGGTTAACAACGGAGCATTTCTGACGTGAATGATCTGCTCCGCCTTATAGTATCGGCCGTCGCGGCTCATTGCTTCAGCAACCTGATCGCCAGCTCGTGCAATGACCCACTCTGGGCGATGCAAGATGTCCGGTCGATTGATGGTCAAGAACCATTCGGCGCCATTGCCTTCATGAATGGTCTCCGCAAGAGGAATTTGGGTCTTGCAGAAGATTCCGGTCGCATCACCGAACCAGGCCAACACGTCCTGGCCCCGCCCATAGTGGGAAGCGAGATAGTCGGCTGCTGCTGTTGTCCAGGCGATGCGGTCGCGCGAGTTTACGTCCGACTCCTTCCAGCAGATCCAGTCTTGCGGTGCACCGAACATGTACCATCCTGCGCAAGAGATGAAGACAGTTAGAATGGCCAGCTGTTTCAGCTTAGGGCCGAGTGCAAGTACAATTGCGCCCGTGGCAAATGCAAGCAGAGGCACTGCCGCGATCCCGTAACGGCTGTTGTAATAGCCGTGTGGTGGCAACTGCGGAACATAGATCGGAGTCTTTGATCCGTGTATGCTCCAAACATAAAAGAGCGGAGTCAGTCCCAGGAACAGGATCGGCAAGGCAACGCGCCGACGCCAGGCGAGGACCAACCCGGCGACACCAAAAACGACTAGCGGCCAGCCGGCACATAGTTGAGCTGCCTTCGAGTAATACTTGATCGCTAGTTGCCAATCGTGATAGCCCGGGTAATCGTGTGTGCCCTGAATAGCCGTGGCCGAATAGGGCCCGTTGTAGAAGTCGAGCGGATTGCCTGTTTCCCACCAGTTGTGACCGATCCAATACAGAGGAGCGACGGACGCCGCGGCAAGGAAGACCAGCAAGATTCTAATGCGCGCATTCCCGGCTGTTATCCAAAACGCGAGGCCGATAAAAGGGATCAAGAACCAGCCATCGTAGCGCGTTAAGCAGATGGCCCAAGTTGCGAAGACAGCGGTCACGATCCATTTCTGTTGGTTGTGATCCCGCCACTCCAAAACGGCGTAGAAGATGATGGAGAGCCCGGCAAAGAATACGAGCTCGGTCATAGGCGCGGTGGCTAAGTAGAGCACGTTCGGGTTCAAAGCGTACAGCGCAAGAACGACTACGGCGGCGAGTCGATCTCGAAAGATCTTGAAAGCAGCCAGGTAGAAGAAGCAGCCGGACACAACAAAGCAGCAGGCGACCGGGATGGTGCCGGCAAGCCCAGTGCTCCAGAGATAGTTGTCGCTGACAAAAGGAAGACAGAGCACGTGTAGTAGCGGCAGCCATACGGTGCCGAGTTGGTCGTACCCGGGTGTTCTTGAATCGATAATGCTGCGGCTGATATTGAGGTGCGCTTGTGCGTCACCGTAATAAAGAATGTAGCCGCCCCGGAAAGCCCAAGCCGCAGCAAGACAGATCAGCAGGCTGAGCAGAGCGAAAATGATTGCGAGGTTCGCTCTGTTACGGGCCGACTCAGAAAGCGGTGAATTTGCGGAATTCTTCAAAGCGCTGATCGATTTCCTGGCGCGTCAAGGTTCGGAAACGATCTACACCGAACTGCTCGCAACAGAAGCTGCCCATCACGGAACCATAGATTACGGCTCGATGCAGATCAGCCGTATCGACGTTCTTGTTTCGAAGGTCGACGCCGCGCTGAGCCAGATAGCCGACGAAACCTCCGGCAAAGCAATCCCCTGCCCCGGTTGGATCAAAAACATCTTCGAGAAGGTAGCCAGGAACCATGAACAGGCTGTTCTCGCGAAAGAGCATGGCCCCGTATTCGCCGCGCTTAATGACAAGAGTATTGGGGCCCATTGCGAGAATTTTTGCTGCTGCTTTTCGAAGATTGCTTTCGCCGGACAACATACGGGCTTCACTGTCGTTGATGAGCAGGAAGTCCCAAGACTTGATAGTCTCGAAAAGTTCGTCGCGGTAATCAGAGATCCAATAGTTCATCGTGTCGCCGCCTGCGATTTTCAGCTGCGACATCTGTTGGTGAACGTCCTTTTGCAGAGCTGGTTGAATGTTTCCGAGCAGCAGATAGGGCGCGGTCTTATAGGAGGCGGGCAGCTTGGGCT
Organism: Bryobacteraceae bacterium; assembly: GCA_965214005.1. Lineage (GTDB taxonomy): Bacteria > Acidobacteriota > Terriglobia > Bryobacterales > Bryobacteraceae > Bog-105. The sequence goes on along the minus strand of CBDCAQ010000014.1, from coordinate 2,192,391 downwards.
GAAAGGTCGCGAACACGTTCAGGTCGGTCTGCAACGTAGTTCGATCGTTCATATCGGCGGAGTAAACACCTGACCAGAAGAAAGTCTTGCCTGGGACCTGCTCTAAGCCGTCTAGGTTGACGTTCTTGCTGGCGAGAAACTCGCGGTCTTCGGACGCGAAATCGTCACCGACAACGCCCACAATATTGACGGAAGTGAAGTAACTCGCACTCAGCGAGATGTAAGTGCAGGCGCCGCCAAGCGTGCGCTCGCGCTTCCCGTGTGGAGTCTCGATCGCATCATAAGCGACTGATCCGACAACAACTAATGACATTGATTGCATTGTACTGGGGCCCAATGCGGCAATGCTATTAGTGCCGTCAATCAAACTGACCGGCGCTCAATTGTCCGAAAGCAACTCCAAGTCCGGAAAACCGTTTGAACGCACGTCTCCGCTAGTACGGAGACTTGAAGTCGAGCATTTCGGCTTAGCCTTCGTAAGATGCGGCACTTTGTTCCAGCTAGCTTGGATGCTAACCTTCGTGGTTGCAATTTAATACAACTTGTTGTACAACTTAGGCGTGACAACCGTTACTGCCGCTTACGCGAAAGTCCATCTTCCTGCGCTCCTGAAGCGCGTCAAAGAAGGCGAACGCATCACCATCTCGCACTACAACAAGCCTGTCGCCGATTTGGTGCCCACTGCCGCCGAGGAGCGTTCCGCGCCTAAGTTCGGCACCGGCAAGGGCAAAGTGAAGATCCTCGATCCACATTGGGCGCGGCCACTGACCGATGAAGAAGTAGACGAGATGTTCGGCTAATGCGCCGCATCTTGCTCGATACGCAAGCTTTTGTGGTCTCGTTTCTCGGGGGAAAGCTGCCGCCGAAAGCGCAGGCGCTGCTAGCCGACTCGAATGTCGAGCGTCTCCTGAGCACAGCATCATTACTCGAAATCGCCATCAAAAACACACTCGGCAAGATTGCCATGAGCGAAGTCGACGCTTCCGACGCGGTTCGCGACTTGCGACTCACCCTGTTGCCCGTGACCCCGCAGCACGCGTATGAGGTATTCCGCTTGCCGCCGTTCCATCGCGACCCGTTCGACCGAACCATCATCGCGACTGCGCTGGTGGAAGACATTCCGGTCATCGCCGGTGACCGTGAGTTTAAACGCTATCGCGGCCTCAAGGTCATTTGGGCTTAGGGAACGCGCTCAGAGAGTCTTTGATCTACATTGATTGCATCATACCCGATCAGTTGAGTCACCGGATCTGCAGCAGGTTCGCAGTTGCTTGAGAAGCTGATTGTTGCTTAACGGGCTCACGTTTTCGGAACGACTTTGATCTCGAACAGTTTGGGCCAGTATTTGCCGGTTACGAACAAGCGGTCATGTTTGCTGTCGTAGGCGATGCCGTTAAGGACCTGTTCGCCCTCGTCGGGCAGGCGCTCGGAAGGCGGCAACAGGCCGCCGAGATCTATCCAGCCGACCACATGGCCGTTGGTGGGGTCAATGCGGGCGATACGGTCGGTGTGCCACATATTGGCATAAATCTCGCCATTCACCCACTCGAGCTCGTTCAGGTTCTGGAGGGGAATGCCGCTTATTGTGACCTGGAGGCGACCGGTTTCGGCCAGGGTTTCAGGATTCCAGAAGCGAAGTTCGGGAGTGCCGTCATCCATAATGATGCGATTGGCGTCATGTGTCATGGACCAGCCTTGGCCGGGATAGTGGAAGCGGCTGAGCGGCTTAAACGTCTTTAGATCGTAGACGAAGCCGGTTTCGCTGATATAGGTCAACTGAATGAGTCGGTCTTTCCAAGCAACGATGCCTTCGCCAAAGTAGGGCTCGGGTAAAATCTGCTCCTGAACCGGCCGGCCCGTCTCAAGCTCGACCTTTCGAACAACCGAGTGGCCCGGCAGTCCCGTACCCTCATAGAGAAATCCGTCGAGATAGAACAATCCTTCTGTGAATGCGGCTGGGTCGTGCGCATAGCTATGGATGATACGAAACGTATATTCGGGGATACGGCTTTGCGGTGATGAAGGCTGAGTAAGAAGGCTGATGAGTAAGGCGGCTAGCGCGGGGCGCATGCCTGCAGTATGCCCTACCACTCGGAGGTTTGCATCGCCGCAGATGTGGGACTCGTCTTAGAACTCACGACCATCGCTCGCAGTTGATTCACGATGCTGTTCAAGGCCTGTGACTGAGCGCTTAACTGTTCAGCGGCAGCGGCAGTCTGCTCAGCTGTAGCGGCGCTGGTTTGGGTCACCTGCTCCATTTGACTGATCGCTTTGCCAATTTGGTCGATGCCGAGTGTTTGTTCCTGACTGCCTGCTTTGACCTCATCGACTAGACTCCTAATCTTGATTGAGTGCTCAGTGGCGCCCTGCACAGCCTGGGCGACCAAGTCTACTTTCAATCTTCCTTCGTTCGATCGGGCAATCGACTCTTCAATCAACCCTGCCGTCTCTCGAGCCGCCTGTGCGGAGCGTTGCGCGAGGCTTCGAACTTCATCGGCAACAACCGCGAATCCCATTCCAGCCTCGCCCGCTCGAGCTGCCTCAATGGATGCGTTCAAAGCCAAAATGTTGGTCTGAAACGCGATCTCATCGATGACCTTGATGACCTTTGAGATTTCTCCACTCGACTTACTGATCCCAGCCATAGCTGTAAACATTTGCCCTAGAGTCTCCGCCGCTTCCACAAACTTTTGTTCGGAGTTGGTGACCAGTTCGGCTGCACGTTGTGAGCTTTCGCTGTTTTTGCGAGTCATGGCGCCAATTTCAATGGCTGAAGCCGAGGTCTCTTCAATAGATGATGCCTGCTCCGTCGCGCCTTGCGCTAAAGTCTGGCTAGCGGTAGACACCTGACCGGCCGCACTGGCCACCTGACTAGCGCCTTCGGCGAGTTCGTTCGCGCTTTGGAGCAGAACTTTAGTGGTGCCGCGAACAACGAAAAATCCGACAACGCTAATCACCAAGGATGCGCCGATGGCCAGAGCCAATAGCAGACGGTTCCGAGAAGCCGCAGCATCCGCGCGGGCTACATCACTTGCCATGATGTCCTTCTGAAGTTGAATTAGATCGCCAGCCAGCTTTTTGGATCGGTTCATCAGAGGAACTATTTGCCCGTTCAGGACTGAAAGGGCGCCGTCGGAAGAACCGGCTCTTGCGAACATGACTAACCTTCTATGATGTTCGAGGGTGTCTGGCAGCAGTTTCTGCAGATCGGTGACCGTTCGCCGGCCATCGGGTGTCTCGATAAGCGGAGTTATCAGCTGGATGTAACCATTCACTTGGGCCGAGCTGCCGGTGAAATCGCGATTGAAACGCTCTAGCTCGGCTTGATTCCTCGTAAAAGCGCGTATGATGATGGCCCGTTCTTCCGCTACCATCTCCGAGGTGGCGACGTTGATTTGGCCGGCCAAATACAATTTTGTGGCATTAACCCGAGCAATTTTGCTCAAGCTGCGTTCGAGAGAGCTCAGGACCGCCCAAGAAGCACTTGCGATGAGAAGCGTTAACCCTCCCGCCACACCGAATGTTATTAGTAATTTCCTGCTGATTGTCATGCCGCCGTTGGTCTCATACTTTGTGAAGCAGCGGGTGCGCATAGCAATCCGCCGCTAGAATCTTAGTGCGTGACAGCTCCCGGGAGTCTCTGAGGATGAGTAAACTCCAGAAATTTCGCAGACCGGACGGATTTCTATTGGCGCTGCCGGACATTGTTAGGAAATCGCGGCAGACTTGGCACAATCTAAGAAGCGTGATTAAACAAGCAACGATGGGACGACGATTTGGGATTGGCGGGTCTTTGGCGGTGGCACTAGTTATGACTAGCTGCAGCGCGGTGCCTAAGAAGGATGCGGATCGGCCAACCGGGGGTGAGAACGCCGCTAAATCGGCATCGGTGCAGGCTGATGGGAACGAGCAGCGAAAGACCAGTGGGACCGCTCAGGACGCGGTGACAGATCACAACACACCCAGAGGCAAGTCGGCCACGGCTGTACCCGGACAGGACGTTCCGAATTACCCGGACTCACATAACGGTACCAAGGGATCACCGATCAAGGCCAAGACGAAGTCTGACGCGGACAGCACGAGCAAGTAGTGGATCCTGTTCGGGCGAGAAACGTCCCCGAAGGAGTCGGACTGAGATGGACAATCGGCGACGTAAGTCCGCAAGGGTTCGAGGCTTTGAGGCTCGCGTTGTGGGGCGCATGGAAGCTTTTTGGCCCCAGGTCACGATACGTCGTCTGTGTAAATTCCATCTCGGTGGATTGGGCAAAACAGCAGTCCGGTGCAGTTCCTGAAGGTGTGGAGTGGCTGGACAATACTCAACTGGCTCCGAAATGGCTGGCTGCGCATGTGGATGAAGGCATGGCCGAAGGTGTCATTTGGAAAATGGCACCTGTACGGCTGTTCCCCGACCTCCGTGAGATTTCGTTCGACAATGACGTCGTGCTGTGGTCGATTCCAAGTGCTATGAAGCAGTGGCTGGCCTGCAAGGAGGAATCGACTTGCCTGATGGCGGAAGACGTAGGACGAGCTCTGGGGCAATTCTCACCGTTATGTGACGAACGGCCGATCAACTCGGGCATTCGAGGCGTACCGCCGGGATTCGACTTAGAAGGACGAATCGAAAATCTGTTAGCGCGCACTAAGATTGTGCTGCGAAGTGAGCTGGACGAGCAAGGTCTGCAGGCGGCGGTCCTTTCGCAAGGCCAGCTCAATCTGGTGAGTACGGATGACGTAACTATCTGTTCGCCGTTCCCGAATCATCAACAGCATTTTGGGCGGTGCGGCGCGCACTTCGTGGGCCTGAACCAGCGGTGCATGCCATGGACGCTGGAGGGACGGGGCGCTCATGTGGTGATTGCGGAGCGGTGGCAAGAGCAGCGGTCCATTGTTGAAGCGCTCGTTCTCGAGCGCTAGAGTGCGAAGTATATCCGAAAATATAGCGACTCAACAGTCAAACACGTAACTTTCCTGCTAGACTAGAAAAGTCTTACACCCGTATTCGTCCTTTCATTCCAGGCATTCACACCTCTTGTGTGTTCTGGCCTATTCGAATCCCAATAGTTTCGTTTGTGAAGCTCTGATTCGTTTTCAGAAGGACGTCCTGCTGCGCCAAGGCTCGGCTTAGGGTCCTTTGAGAACTGAACGCTTACACAATGAATCTATTTTCTGAACTATCTTTGTCTCCGATTCTGCAACAGAATCTAACTCGTAACTGCTTAGTAACGCCAACACCGGTGCAGGCCAAAGCTATTCCTATTGCCATGTCTGGATCAGATCTGGTTGCAACTGCACAAACCGGAACCGGCAAGACGCTGGCGTTCCTTCTGCCGATGCTCGAAAAGCTGATGGCCGCGCCGAAGACGAACGCGATTAGCGCGCTCATTTTGACTCCCACACGTGAGCTGGCCATGCAAATCAAAGACAGCTTCGACACGATTGGTGCCGGCACTGGATTTCGTGCCGCCGTTGTAGTCGGTGGCATTAATGAGAAGACGCAGCTGAGTGCAATTCGTCGAGGTGTCCACGTCGTGATTGCGACCCCTGGGCGCCTTGAAGACTTCACCGGACGCCGGCTAGTGAACCTATCGGCAATCCAGACCGTCGTCTTAGATGAGGCGGATCGCATGTTGGACATGGGCTTCGCTCCCGCGATTGAACGAATCTTGGCCCCGCTGCCTGTTGAACGGCAGAACATGTTCTTCTCGGCGACGATGGAAAAATCAGTCGAGCGACTGATTACCCGGCACTCTAAGAACGCGGTCCGAATAAACATCGGAGCAGCTACTACGACTCAGCCACTCAAAATCGACATTCATATGTATGAAGTGGATAACGACCGCAAGCTGCCGCTCCTTCACCACATGATCAGCAAACAAGAAGGATCGTTTCTGGTGTTTGCACGGACAAAGCATGGGACCGATCGGCTGGCCAAGCGCCTTTCGCGATTGGGTACAAAAGCTGTGGCTATGCATGGTGACCGGACACAGAATCAGCGTAATCAAGCCTTGGCGGGCTTCCGCGATGGAAGATATCGTGTGATGGTTGCGACCGATGTAGCGGCACGCGGCATACACGTCGACAGTATTGCGCACGTAGTGAACTTCGATCTGCCGCAGGCGCCGGAAGATTTTATCCATCGCATTGGTCGCACTGGCCGGGCTGGGCAAAGTGGAACGGCTTCCACCTTCAGTTTACGGTCCGAACGAAATGAGATGCGGCGAATCGAGCGCGAGTGCAAGGTGCAGTTTATCCGGCAGGAAATCTCGCCCGAAGTTCCATCCTTTCTGGCTGAGTCGGCCTTCACGGAACCTGAAATTCAGGACGAGCCCATAGGGCGGCGGATGTCGGCCGGCGCTGGCCAAGGATCGCGCGGACCAGTGGCTCGCATGGCAGGTGAAAGTTTCCGGCCAGCAGCTCGAGAGACCAATGGCGGACGTGAGGGTCGTCCCGTGAGAACCGGCTCCGGCAAACCCCACGGTCCGCACGCCAAGTTTGGTCGCAAGACGGGCGCACCTGCCCGGTTCGGCGTCAAGCGCACGCACTCATCGGAAACGCACGCGTAAAAAGCAATCGCTCTAGTACTCCACTCCCGGTACACGTCGCATGAAGTAGGTAGCCTATTTTGGCAGCAATTTGTGTAATCTCGTATAAAAGGATTATTCGAGTTGATGACCTGTTTCGGACGGGCGGTAGTGTGCTTGGCGGTGCTCACTTTTTGTACTTTTCCAGTCTTTGCTGACTGGCCGCCAATCAATCCAGCAGATTTGACTCTAAAGCATTCTCGTGTAGAGCCTAATGCGGATGCTGAGGCTCTGTTCCGTGAAGTCCATGTGATAAACGAGCAGCATGGCAACGGGTATCCTAAAAGCTTCGTCAGTGAATATGTTCGGCTGAAGATTTTCACTGAACGGGGCAAGGAATTTGCGAACGTTCAGATTCCGTATTTTGGGCACCAGATCATTTCTGATGTGCAGGGTAGAACCATTCAGCCGGATGGCTCTATCCTTCCCCTCGGGAAAGATTCTATCTTTCAGAAGGTCTTGGAAAAACGCGGCGACAAAACCAAGGTCGTCACGTTCGCGATGCCGGCCGTTGAGCCGGGTTCCATTATTGAATACAAATTCACACGGGACGAGGGTGAGCGCATTAATCGTTATCAGCCTCTTGAAGTGCAGAGTGAATACCCCGTCTGAATTGACCTTCTTTGTCAAACCTCTTTCAAATGCATACGTGACCTATCCCGTCATGCGCTATCTCCCGTTTGGGTGCAACGTGGAGACGGGTCAGATGACCCGCGAAGGCTATAACATTCTGAAGGTAAAGGACGTGCCTACGTTCCACCAGGAGCCTTATTCTCCGCCGTCGTTAAGTGCCAAGCAATGGATCCTTGTGTATTACGAGGAGAACTCCAAGACCGGTAGAGATAAATATTGGACGTCGCTTGGTAAGTCGCTCGAGACCGACTATGGCCCCCAGATTAAGGTTAATGGTGAGATGAAGGCGCTGGTAGCTGAGCTTGTAACTGGCGCTAAGACAGATGAGGAGAAACTCGATAAGCTGCTGACCTACTGCCGGACTAAGTTGAAAGACACAAGCCGCGATGAGGTTACTGTGTCCGATAAAGATGAATCGAAGGTCAATAAATTATGTGCGCGGATTTAGGAACAGCTCATGTTGACCCGTCGGGCTGAATCCATCGACGACGATCGGCAACCATCGCTGTAACACAAATTTGTTGTTACAGACGGTCCATACGGGTTACTAACTAATCCTAGCTCGTAACAGTCGTCATGTAACAACTGTCGGGCTATCGTAAGCAACTACGTTTAACCCTAAGTTCACCTAATACTCACGTGGCAAAAACATGTAACCTCTGCTGTGTTTGGTCCAGGCATTAAGGCCGAGACGGACCGCGCGGTCTAAGGAGATTATCCAAGTGAAATTGAGAATGTTTGTAGGAGTTCCAGCCGTAGCCCTGATGCTACCGCTAGTGGCAATGTCAGATAATGTGCCCAAAGACTTAGGAACACTCGGGGGACATTTAGCGCAGCAAATGCAGTTAATTTTGAGCACGGAGTAGTCGGTTCCTCAACGATCGCAAACGAGGCGGCGCAACATGCATTCCTCCGGATATGTGTACGGCCGCGAGTGGATTGCAAGGGATCGCGCTCGGGCCGGACGGCAATCTTTGGTTTGGTGACAACAGTGCGAACAAAATTGGCCGGTTCATGTTTGTATTGCAGGAGCAGCTGAACTGCACTTTCCCGGCCAGCGGAATCCCTGTGAACTCGTCGTATAGTGCGAGCTGTACGGCTGCCTTGGGCACAGGCCCTTAGACATACTCAATCGTCCAAGCAATACTGCCACCGGGAGTGACCCTCTCATCGTCTACCGGCACAATCACAGGTACACTTACGCAAGCTGGCACCTACTCATACACGGTGCAGGCTACTGACAGCAGTGTGCCCGCTCAGGTTGTCACGCAACAGACCCCGAGCCTTACGGTTCTACCCGCACCAGAAGCGTTAACTTGCACGGTGCCAGGTACAGGCGTGGTTGGCACGCCCGAGCCGTTGGGTAGTATGGTCATCCCACAACTTGCCCCAGTGATTGAGCCTGGAAGAGTTCAGATCATAAACGTGACATCCAGTGGCTTTAATGTCGAGTTGATCGCAACCTCAGATATGCATACGTTGACTTTTGCGAACTTTACGATTGCACCTAGTCAAAGGGTCGGCCATCCAGGGGTTCACTACCTTTCAATTCGATATATCTCAGGCAACCGCTGCCCTGGTTTGCAAGTCCTGCGGGCCTGAGTTTTGGCGGAAACTTGTCGTTGACCTTTCCGTTCCCGCTGACCGGGCCTGTCACCGGTATCCAATCGGTTACGGTAGTTCTCGACGATGGCTCGGGTAACTCGGTTCGGTTACTGGAAATCGTTAGATCAAAGCAGGCCTAGTGAGTTATTAAGGCCCTGCTTTCCTTCTAGAATGAAAGGGGCGACATTATGTTGTAGTAATACGCCTTACAGACGTGCTACGGTCAGGAATGGATGCGAAAGTCCCTTCCTGGCTGTTGAAAGCTCTCTTCCTCAACCAGGGCGTCTTTAACCCCGACAGAACCGTTGTCATTAGCGGCCCCGATCCAAATGCTATTCTGGACCCAGAAAAGAACACGCCAGTTACCGTCTCGATTGACCTGACCAAACGAGGCGACTGGGAGGCTGTCAGAAGAAGGCTGGCCGATGAGGCAGCCTGACGCACTGGTTCTCTCTCGATCCGGCGAGTTGCTGCCGCCGCTGATCGACAGGGCAGGAGGCGTCCGCGCCGCTTCCTCGAATGCTTAGACGCGCGAGTGTCGAACTGCTCCTCGCCCGTCTACTGCCTGAACTGTCTCAGATCAACCCGGGTTTGCACCAAACTTAAGCCAGACCCGATTTGAGTACAGCTTTAATGGGGTTCCGCTTCAGGCTGCGGAGAGCCCATAATCAGCGCTTCGTCGCGTGCTAAATAGCTCCGGCGGAGATCTTGTGATTGCGCCAGCTCTTTTTTTGCCCGTTCGGGTTGGCCCAGCTTGCGATACGCCACCGACAACTGATAATGCACGTTTCCGTAATGGTCTGAACCGGCGGCCTTCTCTAGTTTCGTGATCGCATTGGCTAACTGTCCCAATCGCAAGTACGCTGTCCCGAGCAGGCTGTTGGCTTCGGCCAAATCGGGTTGAAGGCGCACGGCTCGCTCCAGATAAGGCACTGCTTTTTCGTTTTCCTTCTCCTCCACATATAGAAGCCCGAGCAAATACAGTGCGTGCGTACGCGCGGGATCGAGCATCAACGTTTGCTCCAGTTCCCTTTGCGCATCGTCCTTCTGAGAGTGGTCAAGGTAGAGTTCCCCGAGCGCTTCGTGAAGTTCAGGTTCTTTCGGGCGCAAGTCCAGAGCCGCCTGAAACTCTTTGAGAGCATCGGCGAGAGATCCGCGCAGCGCGTAACCTTCCGCCCTAAGCTGGTGAGTACGCCACGATTGCGGAGAGTCCTCTTCGAGGCGGGCGTAGGTCTGAGTTGCCTGCGCCTGGTATGTGCGCTGGAGCCAGTAGCTCGCTTCGGCGTTCTCGGGGGATGCACCATGCACCTGAGCCAAGGCGTCGGAGGCAGAATCGTATTGTTGCAGGGCAAAGTGCGCTTTTCCGAGTTGCAGCCGTTCAGAGTCCTTCAAAGAGCTTCGAGATTCAAGGGAACCTATGCAAAGGGTGTAGTGATGCGCCTGGCAAGGGTCAGCAGACTTGGCGGTTTGTTGCCAGGCTGAAACGTAATTCTGAAACGATTTCCACTCGCGCGCTTCAGATTCGCTTTCATCGGCGGCAGAGAACAAACCGAACAGCAAGAAGTGCTTCGCCGGCGTGTCCGGTTCGTTATACAAAATGGATATGGCAGCTTTTGCTAAGTCCTGAGTAAGTTCGATTGAAGGGAAGTCGCGTTGTACCGATAAGAATTCAGGAGAAGCGTCCCAAGCCTTTGCTATAGAGTTCAGGGCGGCTACAGGGTGACTTCCTGCTAGCTGAGTATTGGCGAGGCCTAGCCAGGCAAGTTCGTTTCGAGGATCCAGTTGCGCCTCCTGATGAAACTGCGCATCGGCTTCTTCCAGCTCTTGCTTATGCAAATACGTCTCGCCCAGCGACGTATGCAAGCCAAGCTGTTGCGGCTCAATAACGAGGGCTTTTTGGTACTCCTTTACAGTTTCATCCCAATGTTCACGCTGAAATAAGAGGTCACCCAAGAAGCGGTGTCCCCAAGCCGATTCCCGGTACAGATGGGCGGCTCTATAGGCCAGACGCGCAGCCAAATTCAGATATTGGTGGCCGAGTTTAAACCAAGCTTCCGACTTATCAGAATCCAAAAGTGCAATTTGGCGGAACTGCTCTGCCGCATTCTGAAAGTTTTCCTGGTTGAGGTAAGAGGAAGCGAGGGCCTCACGTGCATCGCGGTTGGAAGCATCTAGCTTCAGCGCGTGCTGCAGGAACGGAATGCCCTTGTCGGGCAAGCCAAGTTTGAGGTAGTCCATCCCAACAATTACGGTTGGACCAAGCAAATCTGGCCTTTGTCGGAGAGCCTTCGTAAGATGACGGGTGGCTGAATCGTATTGCAAGAGCCCCTGGTAAGCGAGGCCCAGGTTCACTTCTGCCTCAATCAAAGTTGGATCAAGGGCCAAGACCTTCGTGAAGTTATCTGCGGCGGTCGCAAACTGACCCTGCTGCAAGGTCTGCTGGCCAGCGCGAAACAGGCGCTCTATCTGTTCCTCAGATGCCTGTGGAGCTGCAGTTTTAGAAGCTATTAGGCAAAGCGCAAGAAGGATGCAGGAAGGGACTTTCACAGCGAAAACTTTACACAGTAGCAGGTAAATGCCGGGCGGGATGAGCCACCCGGCACTCGCGTTCGAAGTGTCAAAAAGTCATTCTTAGCGCGAACTGAATGACACGAGGGAGATTGTATTGACCCGTAACCTGGCCAAAGCTAGCACCGCCGCAACAACTCGTATTGGGAGGGTTGAATTGTACTCGGTTAAAGGCGTTGAAGAGCTCTGCGCGGAACTCAAGGCCTAAGCGATCCTCCGGACCGAATTTCGTGTTTTTGAAAAGCCCGAAGTCGAAGTTCTTTACTCCGTCAGTCCGCAGATTCGGCTCTGTACGCGAGTCGTTTCCATAGCCATAAGCGGTGGGATCCCCGACGGTGAATGTGGCAGGGTTGAACCAGTGGGCCAGCCTTTGGTCGAGAGTACCGGACGTCATCTGTTCCGAGCCAACTCTGGTGGGCGTGGCGCAGCCGGCATTCGGAATGCCGGAGTTGCTGAGCGCACCGGGGCACCCGCCGATCACGATGGGGAAGCCGTTCTGAAAGGTGACGATACTATCGAATCCCCAACCTCCAAGGACGGCATTCGAAACCTTGTTCATGTGGTTTAAAAACTTCTTGCCCCTGCCGAAGGGCAGGTCAAGGACAGAGGCGATCACCAGGCGATTAGGAACATCGAATCCATCAAGGCTGCGTGCGTTTCGAATGTTGTACGCGTTTGAATCGCCCCAGCCCGGAGCTGCAGCCTCCAACCAATTGATTTCGGAGTTCGTGTTATCGATTAGTTTGGCGAGAGTGTATGTAGCAAGTATTTGCGCCCCTGCAGCGAAGCGCTTCTGAAACTTAACTTGCATTGAGTGGTAAATCGAATCCCGATCGTTGACCTCCGCCATCGAGACGTCGTCGTACTGAGGATAGGGCAGGAGAAGTTGAGCCGCCTTAATGGTGGGATTAGCGCTGACATTGCCGGATTTCACAACCCCATAGAATGGGTTGGGTACCAGTGCCGTGAGAGCGGCCACCTGCGCCGCGTTTGTCGGCAAATCCTGCGTAGGTAACTGGTCGAGATCCTGACTGTGCATGGGCAGGTGTGTGCCTTTTGACCCAGCATACGCAATGTCGAACAGTGTACCTCCGGGGAGTTGACGCTGGATGTCAAAGTTCCATTGCTGCACATAGGGAGATTGATAGTTGCCTAGCGGAGCCGAGAGTCCGTTTCCTTGCACGTTGATGAAGGACTGATCGCGGCCGGGTGGCTGATTGATTCCTCCCGGAAACGGATTCGATATCGGATTGACAGGAGTGTATCCGTTTGCCGCCGACGTTATCCAGGTGGTACTGATTGAGTTGATGAAGAGGTTGTGCGGCGCATCGTTCCAGCGGCCATCCACCGGGAGATAAAACATGCCGTACCCGGTCCTGATAACCGTGTTTTGATCAACTTGATAGGACAGCCCGATACGCGGACTGACATTCTTCCAGGTGGGGAAGGCAGTGCGGCTGTGATGATTCGGGGTGTCAACCAAATCGAACGCGCCCTTCAGACCTGGCAGACTAACCTGCGTAGCAATCGGGCTGGGTTCGTTGGTATTGAAAATAAGGTCTCGATTGTAGCGCTCAGTCCAGTCGCCCTGTAAATCGACACGCATTCCCAAGTTCAGGGTTAGCTTGCGACTAACTTGGTAAGTATCTCCGGCGTAGAACGCGCCGTAAATATTCTGGTCCGCAGTCCGCGCGGGCTCGCTGGCATTACTGCCGCCATTGCTGGTGCTTCCATAACCGAGAAGAAAGGATGCCATGCCATTCCCGGAGTCGGAGCCGGGCACGCCAGTCCTCGGGTTAGCGGAAGTGGTGCTGGCATCGAACTGGAACAACCCTGAAGGCTGGTTACTCTGATAATAATTATTTCGAAGCAGCCGATATTCTCCGCCGAACTTTAAGCTGTGCTTACCCCTTACATGCGAGAGCATGGGCTCAAAGCTATATGTGTCATCGTGAGCGCCAATGCCGCTTCCCGTGCCTGCGCTACACCAACTACCATTACCCCATCGGTTGTCGCCTGAAGTTTGTGAAACGCAGACGTCGGGAATGTGGGTGTAGCTCACTTGCGGGGTTAGTGCAGCCCAAGCCGTGCCGAACTTCGAGAGGTCGATGCCTTCGCTGAGGGGCGTTCGCAAGTACACGTAGCGGGTGTAGCCCACGTGCAAGTCCATCACCGTCGACGGTGAGAAGGTGAACGTATAGCCGAGGGCGGCTTGGTTCGTAACAGTGTCTTCTGTACAGCGGTCGCCACATACCTGACCGAAGGGAGCATCAGGAAGCGACAAGATGTGCGAACGGGTGTAGCGCGCGAAAAGTCTCTGATTGCCGCTGATATCGTAGTCGCCGCGCTCGTTGATCTGGTCTGTATTGCCTCCGGTACTGAAGCTCTCCACAAAATTGCCGAACGGGTTGCCAGTTTGATTCGGTAAAGGGAAGTAGCTCAAGAGGGTCTGGGCAGTGGGATTAAGGAGATTGGTGGGGATCTTATTTCCTGCAAATTGAGTCCTGCAAGCCGGGCCTCCGGACACGCAGTTCGCGCTGGATACCGGATCGTAGATGGGAAGCACACTACTTGTACCCGAGGATCCTACTTGTGAGAAGTCGCCATTGCGCTCCGCAGCAGTGGGCATCCACGTCGTCAGAGTGCTTGCTTTGCGTAATCGAAAGCCTTCATAGCTGGAAAAGAAGAAGAGCTTGTCCTTGATGACGCGACCACCAAGGTTGACGCCGTATTGGTTTTGGGTAAAAGGAGGCCGGGGGACTCCGCCCGCATTAGAAAAGAAGTCATTTGCGTTTAGCACCTTATTGCGCAGGAACTCATAGGCCGTACCGTGAAATCCGTTTGTGCCTGACTTTGTAGATAAATTGATGACGCCACCGGCGAATCGCCCGTATTCGGGACCCAGATTGTTGGTCTGAACTTTGAATTCTTGAATGGCATCTTGTGTCGGTATCACCGTGACGACGTTTAAGTATGCGCCGTTAGTCGGCACACCGTCGATCAAGATTTGACTCTGGCCAGCTTGGCCTCCGCCGATCTGAAAGTCTCCTGCGGCGAAGGGATTCGCGCCGACCGGGTTGCCGGTTGACGAATTGCCACCTGACGGTGAACCCTGCGGCACGACGCCTGCAGTTAAGGCCACCAGCGCCAGAGGATTTCGTCCGTTGAGCGGCAACTCAGTAACTGATCGCGATTCCACCACTTGGCCTAGCGAACTGGTTTCCGGCTGGAGCAAAGCGGCCTCAGCAGTTACTTCCACAGTTTGGTTCATCGCCCCGATTTCCAACGGGATGTCGATCCGCAATCCACTTTCGATTTCTACCGTAATGTTTTCGCCGATGAACCGTTTAAAACCAGTCTTTTCGCCTTCCAGTTTGTAGCGACCGGGCAAGATGTTCACGAACGTGTAACTGCCCGACGAGCTGGTTTCCATGTTCCGCGTCTCCGCGGTATCTAGGTTGGTCAATGTGACCTTTGCAGTCGCAACTGCAGAACCGCTGGAATCTGTGACGGTGCCCGCCATAGTTCCGTACACATTCTGGCCCCAGCCAGTTGCTGGCGTAAGCGCCCAAAACACAGTCCCTAACACCACCAATACAAGCTTTCTGAAATACGGCATTTTTCCCCCTTGAGTCATCTAAGTCCCGTAACATCCCGCACGCGTGGCGACGGTGTCACGGAGGGATACTTCAACCAACCGCAACAAAGATCCCGAATGGAGTAAAAATATACCGGATCGTGACAATAGTCAAGAAATACTACAGAAACATTGCTGGGTTAAGTTTAAGACTTTAAACTTGTTTAGTCCTTACAGCATCAACGGAGAGATATCACCGAGGACGTCAATCTTTCTTAGAAGAGCAGTCAACACGCGCGGTGGACGGCCTCCGGAGCATACTTAGCTTACCTTCCGATTGCGTCCATTAGTACTAACTAGCTCGACAGTACCGTAGTGTGTTCAGACGTGATCCGCCACTAGATGTTGACTGATTGCTTGTGAGATCGCCTGACGAGATGCAGGCCATGTGATCACAATCTAATTGGCCTGGCGAGACGCGATTGCTGGATCAAGCGCCAAGGCCAGCTTCAAAGCTTTTGCGGAGCCTGCGTAATCCCCTTGTTCCTTCAATGCCAATCCGAGATTGTAATTGAGAACGGCGGAAAGCGGATCTATCTGCAGCCCTTGATGAAAAACTGCGATTGCACTCTGCGGCTCACCTGCGGCATAGAGCGCAACCCCTAAACTCTGGTAGGCAGCGACTAGGTCCGGATCGAGTTCAATGGCGCGCCGCAACGCTTCAATTTTCCGCGCGGGCTGTCTACCAGGCGCCAGCGCAAAACTGAACTGCGCCGCCGCATCTTCGGGATACGATTGAGCCGCAAACCCTAGCATCTCCGAAGCGCGGTCTGCCAGGCCAGCTTCGGCAAAGCACGTGCCCATAAAGATCAGTGCTCGCAGAAAATAAGGATACACATGCAGCGCTTGTTGGTCCTTCTGTATCGCCCCTTTCAGGTCCCCGCGACTCTTTAGAACAATCGCTTCCTGGAAAAGCCGGTTGGCATCATACTTGAAATCTCGAGCCAGCCGGTGGAGTACAACGCTCCGCGTTCCTTGCTGAATCATCTGGCTCGTCCCGCCATACGGAAGCCGGGCTGCGATGGTGGCAAGCGCAGAGTCCATACCCGCTAACTCCATCTCGCCGATGAACCCACCAGCCTGAGCTGTTGCATCTATCGAGAGATCATGAGCCACGGATCGGAACGGATCACCGCCCGCGAGCCTCTGCTGCACAGTTGCCACTTTATCAGTACCTTCCACGACGATAATCTGTAGATACTCACGTTTTGGCGTCACCTGCGTCCGCCACAAATCACGAGTCGCAGCCGCTTGAACGCCCTGCTCTGGATGGACGCGGATCCAATGGTCCACCACGTGGAACGCTGTCCGCTCGACCCCCGGCATGTGACATCCGACGCAGCCCTTTACCTGGTTAACCGGACAAATTCCCGCATGGCCCTCCTTTACTATCGAGTGACAACCGAGACAAGTCTTCACAGTAGCTTCCATCACACCCGCGGCGTCGTTATGAGGATTGTGGCAATTGGTGCATGCCAGACTACCGCCACTTTGAATGAAACACTCAGAATGTTGAAGTGCCGGCACTTGACTTGAAACCAGCAAATCGTCCGGGACTAAATCGGACCGTTTTCCGATACTTAACCCCGTGTGGCACTGCGCGCAAATCTCCCTGCTGTTGGCTCCATGGATGCTGGGAGGCTTGTTGGATGCAGCCGCGTGCAAAGCCGAAGGCCCATGGCAGCTTTCGCAACGAACTCCGCCCTCGCTACCCGCGCCTAAGGTGCCCGGTTGCCCGTGGCAAGTTAGACATCGCTTCTCGAACCCGGGGCTCAGCACTCGCCCCAGCGCACGCTCGTGAGTCTCCGGCGGTTCCGGGGAAAAGCCCGCCGACAACACTAAGCCCCTATCAGGCGAAAACGCGTATCGCGCCTCGACCAAGGCAGGGCGTTCCAGGGCAATGCCGTCAACTTCTTTCACCCGTTCCAAAAAACTCACCCCATGCCGGCCGCCGCCCACCATAGCTTCGACAGGCAAAAGCACCTTCGCGCCGGATGGCATCATCACGGAAACCGCAAAGCCATTTCCCTGTCGCTGGATCTCGAAATCGTCTTTGCGTCCGCCGCCCGGTAACGCGTGAAGGGCCACGGCCTGACCGCCGTGCCAGGTGTTGGCCATAGCGGTTGTGCTCTGCGTAGTCCCTATGTTCATGTGGCATTTCGTGCAAGCCGAAGTGCCGGCATACCCGGTCTGCGCCAGCGCAGCAGCTTGGACAAGAGTGAAAGTTAGTATCGAGCGAAATGGGTTGGAGGCACCATTCGCGAGGTGAGCTTGCAGCCGCTTCAACATGCCAGATCCAACAAGCATTTCATTCGAATGAATTTGCTTCAATGGGTGTGTTCAAGTGAAGAGCCGACGAGGCACGAACGATGCTCGCTGTTCAACGGCGCGCAACATTGCAGAAATCTCCTCTACAGTTTATAGCTAAGGACGCTGCTGGAAGGAAACACGCAGCTAAACTTGAGTAAGTTCTCGGCAGCGCAACCCAAGCTAACGAGAAGGTGGTGATCATTGCCGATCCGGTCACCATCAGCAGTGAAGCGCGGTAAGCGAACGGTCCCGAGATTTCGCTCGCTGCTCCCGTGATGGCTTGCCTTGCCCCATCCGGCCTCCCCAACGCCCACCTCGGAGAGCTGCAATAACGAAGCCTGTTGCAGCGACGGTCAATCTGCCCGCCGGAGCCGACCTACTCCTTCTCGGTTGTGAAAGTGATGCGAAGCCTGTACTGGCGTTCCTGGCCGTATCGGTGACACTCAAGAGAAACATGTTGTAAGTTGTGCGGACTCCATCGTCCTCAACTCTTCGGGTTAGGTCTTGTTCAGCAGATCGGAAGCCTCCATAGTGCTGCTCGGCAGCGATGCTGGTGGCACAATTCGAAAAGGCCGGACACTCGGATCAACTGGTGTGACGATGGACTCTTGTAAGGGCATTGCAAAGCTTATTCCCAGGGACCAAATTGCTGAAGTAATCTGACTTAGTAACTGACTTTGAATTCGCAAAAATTCGTCAAAGTCTGGAGTTTGCACGTAAGAAAATATTTCGATTACAAATGAGTCCATCGCGATTTTGGTGAAACGCACAGGGACGGCGGTCGGGTCAACGTTGGGATGATCCTGCAACACCCCTGTAATAGCCTTCATCGCAGCGTCTAACTGGACCGGCGATGTGTCTTTTCTTAGGTTCAGAGCCGGATGAAACCACATCCGATCACGTTTCCCGTAATTCTCTAAAGACATTGTGGAAAAAGTCGAATTAGGGATTGTGACCACGGTTCGATCTAAGGTTCGGATTCGAGTAGATCGCAAGCCAATGTCCTCGATCGTTCCGACGTTGCCCCCAAAATTACAAAAATCGCCGACAAGAACCGGACGGTCAAAGATGACCGAAAGACTCCCGAAAAGATTTTCGATTGTTTTTTGTGCGGCGAGAGCTACCGCTAGTCCGCCAACCCCCAGCCCAGCCAAAATAGCATTGGTGTTGTAGCCCCAGCTTGCGAGCGTAGCGAGGACAGCTATACCAACAATACAAATTTTGGCGAAGCGCACCAGGAGCGGAATTACGGAGTAAGACAGAGCACTCTGGCGCGCGTCGAGCCGTGACCGGAAGTGGTCAGAAATGACGTCGACGATCCGCATGATGAATGAGGCTACTCCCAGGAAGAACAATAATTCAACTAAGCGAGTGATGTAGAGACGGAGCAAGGCCGATGGCACAATCGCCTCCACGCATGCTTTGAACACAACGGTCGCGAGAATGAGTCTCAAGGGTTCTGTGAACTCTTGCAGCCGGTGATGCGCTGTAGCCGTATAACGTTTTGTTACGGGCGACGCGAGCCAAAGGAACAGACGCGATAGTTGGCGGGACAAGAAGGAAATTGTCAGGGCAATGATCAGCAGTGCGATCCATACCCACAGCGGAGTTCCTAAGAAACTGATTGCGACCAGTGGGCGAGGAAGCACGTTCTCGATGTAGGAGTCGCCGAGATCTGCGTTTAGTTCCGGAATGTACTGTAGACTGTCGGCCGACACTAACCAGATTTGAAGCTGGTTAAAGTCCCGCCGCTCGAGAGTCAGAGTGATCGGGCGATTTTGGTACTGATAGACGCTGAGGATGTCGGTATCAGCCTTCTGGGAGTCTTCACGGTCGCCGTCCGGCGTATCATTCAGATCTGTCAAGTCGAACTGGGCATCATGGTCGAGGAGATTGGCCAGCTGTTGTGCAAGCTCCGGGCCTTTCGTCGACCTTTCGGCGGAGTTCATCCGACTGAGATCGAGGTAATGGACGGCTCTCGTGTAGTTGCCGGAGTGACACGCTTCAAGGAACCTATATATGCTCTGGCGCGGGGTCGTTCGACCAAACGTGTCGGTCGGAGCTGCCGGAGTTGTCGCCGGTGTCTTCTTCCCGCCTAGAATACTCGGCAGTCCTTGCGCTGCTACGGGCGCAATTGTGAGGCTAACTCCGAACAAGAAGACGGAAACATACGAGAAAAGACGAGCCATGTGTCTACTTTTGCAGACTGCACGGCTACGGCAAGCATTTCAGGCACACAGTTCTGCCAAGATCTCTTCGCAAGCGGCACGGGGGTCGGCCGCTCGGGTGATCTGGCGTCCAATCACCAGGTAGTTAGCTCCGGCGTCCATTGCCTCTCTTGGGGTAGCGAAGCGCTTTTGATCGCCAGTTACCGAGCCGTGCGAGCGCACACCGGGAGTCACAATTGTTAATCCTGGGCCCGCCAGTTCACGAACGCGGCGAGCATCGAGAGGCGAACAAATAACTCCGTCCATTCCGCTCTCAACGGCATTCCGGACCCTGAGATCAACAAGGTCTGAAACGGGAACATTGAAGCCCAACTCGGCCAAATCTTGCTGATCGAAGCTGGTCAGAACTGTGACCGCTAGAAGCTTGGTAGAGGCACTTCCCCGCCCGGCAACTGCAGCTTCCATGACGGCCCGACTGCCATGCACAGTTAGTAAGGATACATAGTTCCCGACGAGTTGCTCAGTTGCCCGTTTGACAGTCTCGCCGATGTCATAGAGCTTGAGGTCTAAAAAGATCTTCTTGCCGAGCTCCCCAATTTGCGAAACGAACTCGCGGCCAGCGGCGGCGTAGAGCTCCATGCCAACTTTGTAGTAGGCTATAGCATCGCCAATCTTTTCTATCAGTTGTAAGGCTTCAGCCGCACTCGGAACGTCCAAAGCCACAATCACGGGGTTCGTTTTTTCAACTAGCACCTCAGGCATGAACCTCAATTGGCTTCGTTTTGTATTGGGAGACTTTCCCCATCGTGTAAGCAGAGTCCGGAAGATCCTTCAGCAAGGCTTCAGCTACGTTCCGGGAAACTGAAATGAGCAGACCACCCGAGGTCTGCGGATCGTATAAAAGTGCTTCGATTTCAGGGGGCAAGGGCATGTCAAACAGTACGCAATCAGACACGAACTCTCGGTTGTTTTTAAGCCCGCCGGAGTGGGCTCCAGCCTTCGAGCACTCAACCGCCCCAGGCAGATATCGTAAAAGGGAAGCCTCGATCTCGAGCGTCACGCGGCTTGCTAAAGCCATTTCTCGCGCATGCCCGAGGAGCCCAAAGCCTGTCACATCCGTGCAGGCGTGAACGTCGACGGTCAGCATAGCTTCAGACACTCGATCATTGAGCGTTAACATCTGCGCAGTGGACGCGTCTATGTAAGACGGGTCGGCTTGCCCACTCTTTAGGGCCGTCGAGATCACGCCCGTCCCCAATTTTTTCGTGAAGAGCAGAACATCTCCGGGTTGAGCTCCCGCGTTTGTCAGAATGCGATTGGGATCAATGAGGCCGGTGACTGCGTAGCCGAACTTGATGTGGTCATCTGAGATACTGTGTCCCCCGAGGATTACGGCACCGGACTCATGAATCTTGTCGGCTCCGCCGCGGAGTATGGCTTCGAGGTCTGCTATGTCGCCGTTGGCGGGAAAGACGACCAACGACAAAGCCGTGACTGGACGGCCGCCCATCGCGTAGATATCACTGACGGCATTGGCCGCCGCGATTGCGCCAAAGGTGTAAGGGTCGTCCACAATAGGTGTAAAAAAGTCTACAGTCTGGACCATCGCCAGCGGTGGACCGCCGGGCTGAGTCAAATTGTAGACGCCCGCGTCGTCTGCCGTATCAAACCCGACCAGGACGTTGGAGTTAGTGATACGAGGAACTGATTTCAGGGCGCGATCGAGGATTTTGGGACTTAATTTGGAAGCGCAACCGCCTGACTTGACGGTTGCGGTCAACTTCGTTGCCATTTACACCTAAGTGTAAACAGGGACCTACTTACATGGACGACTTATCTTTATCGATCATCTGAGTATGCTCTTGAATTGCTGGAAGGAATTTCGTTGCAAAATCCTTGATATCAGGATCCATGCCGGCTGTGGACTCTTTTTTGAATGCCGCGACAACCTTATGGTGATCCATGCTGTTAGCAGCTAGGAAATCTTTGTCGAAGGTTGCGCCAGACTCGCCGTCGAGTTTCTTGGCTAGTGCCTTGTGCTTAGCATCGGTATCGGTCGGCAGTGTCATGCCCTTGTTCGTCGCAATTTCTTTCATTGCGTCAGTGGTTTTTGTGTGATCGTCGATCAGCTTTTGAGCCAGTTTCTTGACTTCATCGCTGCTACTCTTCTGCAGGGCCATGTTCGAAACCTGAAGCTCGGCTATATCAGTTTGCGCGACCATCATGGCGAAGTGAGCGTCGGCAGCGGGAACCTTACCCGCCATACCGGCCATTTTGCCATCCATCTTCCCGGCCATTTTACCAGCGGCCGAGTCTTGACCAGCGAATGAGATTGCCGCGAAAGCCAGAACGGAAGCAATTGCGAATGTTTTCTTCATATAGTTCTCCCACCGAATAGATGCGCGTGTGAGATATAGCTGACTACAAAAGCGTATAGCCTAGTATTAATTCGCAAACAAGAGTTAGTAAGTGTGTTCGGAATTCGTCTTCAGGCACGCAACGTGATAACGCCCGGCTATATGATCGACTCCATGTGTTTCATGTTCAAAACCCGGGAACCAATCATCCCAAGTCTCTAGTGCTCGAAGATAGCTGAGATAAGGGCCGTCGGACTCACCTGCATACTCGCCGGGCATCAGAAGAGGCACACCTGGAGGGTACGGAACGACCCCGGTCGCGATCACACGCCCACTCATTTGCTCAAGCGGTAATAATTCAATATCGTTGCGCACTAATGCCTGGTAAGCGTCGGATGGGGACATAGCAGCTTTGGGCAACTGAGCCAGTGCGCGAGCTTGCCAGCGCATCTGGTCGGATTGACGCATCTGTTCGTGCATCTGTTGCGCGAGATCACGGAGACCGAGTTTCGCGTATCGCTGGGGCGAATCTTTGACTAGACGGGGGATGACCTGTTCCAAGGGTGTATTGGCATCGTAGTCGCGCTTAAAATCAAGCAGAGCATTCACCAGCGTGCCCCACTTACCCTTAGTTATACCGATCGTAAACAAGAATAAGATCGTGTAATCAGTCGTCTTCTCAACCTGTATGCCATCTGCATCAAGATAAGCAGTAACTACTTCGGCCGGGATGCCCCACTCATCAATCGATCCATCAAGCGCCACGCCTGGAGTTACCACGGAAACTTTGAGCGGGTCGAGCATGACATAGTCGTCTTCGATTCCTTCAAAACCGTGCCACGGCGCGCCGGAATGAAGCACCCAGCAATTCGGATCGCACACGAGCAGATCTTCCCGGGCATTTTCGAACGGTATTGATTCGCCCGTTTTTGGATCAGCAACTATATCGGCGTTCCAAGTTTGAAAGAACCACTCGTGACGTTCTGTGAATTGCTGGCGGATACGGCCCACCATTTGGCGAAAGCCAACAGCTTCCTGTATGGCCTCAGTCGTGAGGGCCACACCGCGAGGGCCATCCATCATTGCAGTAGCCGTGTCGTTCGAGGCAATGATAGTGTAGAGCGGCGAAGTCGAACTGTGCATCATGAACGCCTCATTCAGACGCGCGTGCTCGATTGGATTGCGGCCATCACGGACGTGAATAAACGAGGCTTGCGAGAGCGCTGCCATGACCTTGTGAGTAGAGTGAGTGGCGAATATGGTCGGCCCCTTATGAGCATTGGGGTCGCCGTGCATCGCGAACCGTTCACGGTATAGCGGGTTGAAGCGGGCATAGGCATACCAAGCCTCATCGAAATGAATGCGATCGACGATAGGGTCAAGCAACTCGGCGACGCGCGTGGCCTTGGAGCAGAGCCCGTCATAAGTGGAGTTAGTGATGACGCAGTGAACAGGCTTGGGGTCGGATGCGCCCGCAGTGAGAGGGTTTTCTCGAATCGCTAAATCAATAGCGGATTCGGTCAGCAAATTGGGATTGATCGGGCCAATGATGCCGTATCGGTTGCGAGTCGGGATGAGATAAACAGGGATGCCGCCAGTCATGGTCAAAGCGTGCTCAACGGATTTGTGACAGTTGCGATCACATAACACAATCTGGCCGCGGGCAACCGAGGCAGTTAAGATGATGCGGTTTGATGTGGATGTGCCATTTGTCACACAGTAAGAACGATGAGCACCGAAGATCCGCGCGGCGTACTTCTCACCTTCGCCGATGGGACCGGTGTGATCGAGCAGTGAGCCTAGTTCGGCGACGCTGATGGACAGGTCGGAGCGAAGAAGATTCTCGCCGAAGTAGTCGTAGAAGGCGCGGCCTGCTGGGGACTTCAGAAAAGCGGTTCCGCCGCTATGACCGGGTGTGTGCCACGAATACTCAGAGAGTCCGGCGAACTTGAAGAGCGCTGACGCCATGGGACCAAGGATGTGCTCGCGATAGCGATAGATTGCGGCGAGAACACGGCCGGCGATAAACGACGCAGTGTCTTCGAGAGTCCAAATAAACTCGTCCGCCATTTGCATGACATCCAGAGGAATGGTGCTGGCCTCTTCGCGCTCGGCCATGAGAAAGACTGGGATGCGAGCGAAACGGGACCGAACTCGGGACAGCAGCGCTTTGGCTTTAAGGTGAGTGCGCCCGTCATCGTCGCGGAAAGTCCAATCAATCAAGATGGCGTTTAAACCGGCATCCGAAACCACGACCGCCTGTCCGTCTTCTGGCGATATGGCGGTTACAACCTCTATGTGGCGTGCCTGCAGCTCGGCCACGAGTGCGCGCGATGCCCTGCCCCAAGAGGTGGCATCGTTCAGTTCGTCATCAACGACAAGCGCCTTCAGTTGAAACGCCCGGTTGGTCCGTTCAATCAAATTATGCCCTCTACTTGTTAGTGTGGCAAGTGAGCGTAAGGATGCAGATTCTTTGAGGTTCAGCCGCAGGTCAGGTGTCAGGTTTGGTGCGCTTGCGGTGATGGTGTGCATAGCGTGCTCGACACATCAAGGGAAAGATTTCGTCGAGGTGACGGAACGTGTTCCGGGGGTCGTACTCGATCTTCGCTATGCGACAGAGAATAACTTTACCCATCCTCAGGTGTATGAGCGCGGAGTGTGCGTTGCGCGAAGATCATCCGTCGGGAAATTGGCGGCAGCAGAGAAGGACTTTGAGGCGTCCGGTTGAGGGCTGAAGGTTATGAGACCTGCGACCGAAGCAATGCTTGGCTTGCGGCACCTATGGCCGCGTTTTGTAGATTATTTGCATAAAGATTTATGGTCTTGGAAAGCTGATGAACAATCGCGGTCTAACAGCAATACTCTCGATGACGTGCAGATTATGCATGTTGCCGTCCTTACAGACTTCTGGTCCGTCTGCACCAGGTGCGACCGTACTTGCTCATAAACTTCCCGATCTGAATCTTCAACCAACCACAATATTAAATGCTTTGTATCAGATCGGTTTGGCGAGCAACGCTTGTATGGGCGTAATCGTTACTAACCAAGTCTATGGCCTTGGCGGAAACACCGTTGATTAGTCAGCACGGAATCCGCCTTGGTGACGCGCTGGCTGCAGTTCTGGAGAGAAGACACGACATGATATTTGTTGTAGTCGATAATTGCGTTGTTAATTATCCGATCCGAAATCGACCTTCTTACTTGAACCAGAGCATTCAATTGTTCAAGACAGAACGTTCAGATCTCGACTTTGTATCCTATCAGCTTTATCAAGCATTAGTAGCCGCCGAGTTGAAAAAGACCGACCCAAGAAATATTGGGACCGTCAGTACCATAGGTTCGAATAGCGACTCTCCGCAAGTCGGTCCCGTTAACGTCGAGCACAAAACTCTTCAAACCCTACTGAACAAGTTGGCCCTTGAAGCTGGTTCGACCATGTGGATCGCTTTTCCCAAAACAGATAACGAGGCCTGGCTTTTCATTCCGTATAGCAGATCCGCCTTCCTTGTCAGATCACAGCTGAACGGAATCATTCAGATGCTTCCGAACTATCGGTATTGACAGTTGAATGATAGTAGGACGGAAAACGATACCGCCGCAATGCGTGATCTAGTTCCGAAATGGTGGTCTAAATTCACGTACGAACTAGCCTCACTTACTCACCCAACAATCGACCTAGTGGCTGCAGTGATTAGACGTTTATCGCAGACGACCTTCAGTGCCGCATTAATTGGGATTGCCAGGATCAGCCCGACTCCACCCCACATCGCCGCCCAGAACATAAGAGAAGTCGTTACAACCAGAGGATTCAGTCGGACGCGTTACCGACAACTTTGGCGTACAAGAAGTTCAGTGCGAACACGTGCAGACCGACCGGGGTAAGCATAACGGCCAGCATTGTCGTAAGTTATCCTGGAGGGTGAGCGTAGATAGAAGTGGAGGCAGTACCTATCGATTGAAAGGTGTCGGGTTCAAAGCTTCGCGGCGTAGACATATCAATCCACCAACATGGAAGCAGGCGGGACAGGCGTGGTCTCCAACTCGCGCCAGATTCTCCGGCCAGTGATCGTCACTCCATTTCCTAAGAGCAGATCCACAACGGTCACGAGTTTGACTCCATTCCAAGTCCAGATCGTCTTGGATTCAATCTCAAAAACGAAAATCTGCCCGACAGCACCTGTTGCGTGATAATCACGGCATTTCGTCACAATCTCTTCTTTTTCGGATAGGATCTCGCAGACGACATCAAGGTGAGTAGGGTATTTGGCCATCACCGGAGCAAGAACACCGCAAGCATCAGGACGGGGACTCCAATTGTCAGGCAGGCGGACATCGGCTTCAACGGATGCGTGGTACCCAGCCAGTTTGAGGAGCTCACCGAGCACCAGGGCTAATAGGCCATGTAGGTAGGTTGGCACAGGTTTGCGTATGGCTTTACCGTCCCTAAATTCCCAACCAGCCTCAAAACCATAAAGGCGGTCATATTCTTCGAGGGTTAGTTTGGCAGTAGTAACCACTGATTCGAATTATATCGGACCTATTAGAATCGCAGTTACTCGCCTAACAGTCGTCCCATTGGCTGCAATGATTCGACATTATCGCAGACTACCTTCAGGGCCGCGGTGATTGGGATTGCTAGGATCAGCCCAACTCCTCCCCACATCGCCGCCCAGAACATCAGTGAAATCGTCACAACAAGAGGATTAAGCCGCACCCGTTTACCGACAACTTTGGCGTACAAGAAGTTGAGTGCGAACAGGTGCAGACCGGCCGTAGTTAGGGTAACGGCCAGCACGGTCGTAAATTTATTCGGGACGGCGAGGGTAGATAGGATTGGAGGCAGTATCGAGAGCGGCAAACCGACATAGGGAATCAGACTGAAAAAGCCACTAATGAGTCCGACTAGCGGCCAGTAGGGAACGCCAAGTAAGAAGAAAGCAATCGCGCTCGCAATGCTCAAAAAGATCCAGAGCCAAAAGTTTCCCAGGACAAAGGCTCGCGTTGAATCGGCAACACCCGCCCAGCTTTTCGCGACTGCGTATCGATCCTCGCCTGGAAACAAGCGCAAAATGCCCCGACTGAAGTGGTCTCGCCAGCTCAACATGAAGTAAGTGAGAAAGGGAATGAAAGAGACCATCAGCAACGAGTGGAAGTACCGCGAGGCATATCCGTAGAAGGTTGTGAGAACAGGCCGCTGTTCAGAGACGATGCGGACATTCTGAACCGATGGCGAGACGGGCGTTGGATCGGGCGTGAGTCCTGCTCGGCGGCGTCGTGCCTTCATGGCCTCCAATGGTTTTTGCTGAATCTGCTGCTCTTGTTGGCGTAGGCTCTTCGGGACAAACGTGTCTACGGTTTTCTTCTCAACCTGCTCGAGCTTATCGCTCATCTTATCCAGCAGTTCGTTTAGGCGCGAAGTGTAAGTCGGCAGGTCTTCGGCCAATATAGAAGTCTCGGCCCATGTAACAACACCGACTAAATATACACCCAGGAGTGCGACTGCAATGACGATGCCGGTAGCGGCGGCACGGGGCAGATGTAACCGCATAACCAGAACGACTGCGGGATCTAAGATGAACGCGAAAGCAGCGGAAATGAAGAGGGTGATGAAGAAACTGCGGCCGTAATAAAGGAGCGCAACTGTTGCCGCAATTGCAATGACCGAAAGCGCAAAGTTGGAGTGCTTTTGAAGGGGTAAGGAACTGGTTAGCAACGCCAAAGCGTAAGTTAGGCCTCGGTATGGTCACTGTAGCACGCGATGTGCCATTACAATCGGAGGTGCGGCGCGCCACGGCGGCCCGATCCAGATGAATGATTCTGAAAGCCAGAGCGGTCGGGCTCCTCGTATCCTCGCGTTGGATGTGGGCAAGAAACGAGTTGGTCTTGCCGTCAGTGATCCGCTAGGCTTTACAGCGCAAGGGTTAGAGACACTGCATCGTACTAGGATCAGAGACGATCTGGCCCACTTGAAACGGATTGCCGTAGACAGAGAAATCGATATGGTTCTTGTTGGCAATCCCCTTCACATGAGTGGAGACCAAAGCCGGCAAGGCGAATATACGCGCGAGTTCGCGGAGCGGGTGTCTAAGGATCTCGGGCTGCCCGTTGTCTTCTGGGATGAGAGGCTCACCAGTGCCGAAGCGGAGCGACTCTTACGAGAAGGCGGCGCAACTCTCGTGCAGAAGAAGGGGGCCGTTGATCGTATGGCAGCCATGTTGCTTTTAACCAGTTATCTGGATCACGCCCGTATCACAAACCCGATTGCTGAAACAGATCCGGAAGTAGAAGAGCATCCATGGTGAAACGGGTCTTTATCTTACTGGTGTTGGCCGCAATCATTCTCATCGGCATTCTGGCCATGAACTACCTAGGCCCATATGCAGGGTTCAAAAACGAGGCCTTTGTCACAGTTACGCGGGGAATGTCGTCGCGTGCAATCGCAGATCAGTTAGCCAAGGAGGGCGTCGTTCGTTCACCTTGGGCCTTCCTGACCGCACGGGCGCTGAGCCGTCATGCTCGATTGCAAGCGGGCGAGTATCGGTTCGAATCGGACGCAACCCCGTTCGAGGTGCTCGAGCGGCTTAGGCGCGGTGACGTCTATTTTGAACAGCTCACAGTGCCCGAAGGTAGCAACCTGTTCGACATTGCCGCTCTTCTCGATAACGGTGATGTGATGGAGGGAGCAGACTTTATCAAAGCGGCTTCGGATTCGAAGACGATCCAGGACCTGGACCCTCTGGCTCCTTCGCTCGAAGGTTTTCTGTTTCCCTCAACCTACCGGATGACTCGGGACACGACCGCTGCGCAGCTCTGCCGAATGATGACGGCTGAGTTCCGAAAGCAGTGGCGATCGGTCATTGCTGGAAGCAATGCTCCCGAGTCTGTCCTTCATCAAGCAGTGACGCTTGGCTCAATGATCGAGAAAGAGACCGGCGTCTCCGGCGAACGCGCATTGGTGGCGGCCGTTTTTCAGAATCGGTTGCAGAAGAACATGCTGCTGCAATGCGATCCGACAATCGTGTACGGCCTGCTTCTGGAACATCGTTATCGAGGCAAGATCTATAAGTCCGATCTGTCCGACCAGAGCAGATACAACACCTACACTCACGCGGGGCTTCCGCCGGGGCCGATTTGTAACCCAGGCATCACCTCATTGAAGGCGGCAGTGCATCCAGCCGATACGGGCTACTTATACTTTGTGGCTAAGGCGAACGGCTCAGGCGGCCACCAATTTTCTACTTCGCTTTCCGAACACACCAAAGCTGTCGATGCGTATCGCAAGGCTGTATCGCAGCAGTAAAGGTTGTGGCGTAATTCAAGTTTAGGCGGGGCTGGTCGATGAAGTAGATGTGAACTTCAGTGGTCAGCTTTCCGGCCGAACAGCGGTAGGCGTATTGGCGCTGATAGTTGGGGTTTTGTCTTTCACCGCTCCCCGCTTGCGAAGTGCCGACGTGGTCGCGAGTTCTATAAACATCAGTCTTAACCCGAAGCCTGTATCGTCGACGATCCTGTCGTCGGTTGATCAGTTGCCATCTTTCGCTTGCACAGAATTGATTGAACGCTACAAGGGCTACTTGGACGGTACAGGTCAGAAACGTATTGACCGTCTTACAGCTAATGTGTCCTTTGAAGTAGGTGCAGAGCAATACACCAATGTACGTCGAAATGGTAGACCTACAAAAAGCATCCTGCACCTTAGAGGGGCTTGGTCGCAGGGCGAGTTCGGAACGTTATTGACTCAGAGCGTCACGCTGGTTCGTGGTAATCGGCCGGTACTGACGCGCAGAGAGCTTCTAAACACGGAAGCCATGACTGTGTACTCGTTCTTTGTGTCCGAAACAGAGAGTCCGTGGGTTCTCGAAGTGGCCGGAAGTCGGCAGGCGCTTCCCTTCTGGACGGAGATCTGGAGCTCCGACAAAACTGGTTCGATTGAGAAGGTGGAACGGCGATCACAGAACGCGCCCCTTGATAACGGAATCTCCGAAATACGCTGGTCGGTCACACTCGCGCCAATTGAAATGAATGGCACGACACGACTGTTGCCCAGTATGGCCGAGTATGCGGTTGCCTATGGGTCGGATGGACGACTCGAGAGAAATGCAATCCGGTTCTCGGGTTATAGGCGATACGGATCCGAAGCCAAGATTCAGTTCGGGCCGATGCAATAGGTCAACAGCTAACACTCAGCCGTGGGCAGCTTCTTTTAATCAGGCGCCTCGCATCTACTGAGCTCCACGCTTCAGTAACATGACCTTAATCGTATGAAAAATGATGTATAAGTCGAGTGCTGCGCCGACGTGCTTAATGTAGTACAAATCGTACTCAAGCTTGATAATTGCATCTAATTCCGTGTCACCATACTTATGGTTAATCTGCGCCCATCCGGTAATGCCCGGCTTGACGGCCAAACGCTGACGATAGTACGGAATCTGATGAGCGAGCATGTCGACGAATTCAGGACGCTCGGGCCGGGGACCAACCATCGACATATCACCCTTTACGACGTTCCAAAACTGAGGTAGTTCATCCAATCGTAAGTTGCGGAGCCACTTACCGAGAGGAGTAATTCGCGGGTCGTCTACCTTCGCCCATACGGCCCCTGTGCGAGCTTCAGCGTCGACATACATCGATCTAAACTTGTAAAGAGTGAAGACCTGACCATTAATCCCGACCCGGCGCTGCTTATAGAAGGCGGGTCCTTTGGATGTCATCTTGACAGCGAGCCCGGTCAAAACCATCAAAGGCGAGAACAGGACCAGGCCCAGGATGCCCATCAGCAGGGAGTAGAAGCTTTGAACGGCCAAAGCGTGGGCGCGCGGCCCGAGTTCCGAGGTGAAAATAAGTTGCGAAGGCTGGATCCTCCGGCCGCACACTCGGCGGGTGGCCATCTCGTACGTGTCGGCAGCGTCTTCAATGATGACGCCTGCGAAGCGTATCTCGAGCAACTCCTGCACGGGCAGCCTGTTCCGCCGCTCGGCCATACCCACCACGATCCGCGTCGGTCGTAACTCGTCATACACCTTGCGGAGGCTGGCGATCGGACCGAGGCACTGGACTGGAAAGCTGATTGGCGCCTCTTCGCAGAGATATCCGATGACCGTGTATCCGAACTCGGGATGAGTTAGGATGTGGTCGGCCACCTCCGCCAAGATCTCCGAGTTGCCCAGCATCAACACGCGTTCGGACCGTAGAGCGACGATTACATAACGCCAGTACACAACGCGCCAGGCCGGTAGAAGAACCAGGACCGTCAGGCTCCCCATAACCATCAGCCATCGCGGCAGAAGCAAATCCGAGTCCAGGTAGCCGAGAAACGCCATTACTAATAGGGCGCTTCCCACTGCGATACAAACTTGCTGGACTAAAGTCGTGCGCGAGGGTATCCGGAAATCTGTGTATAGATCCTGAAAGTAGAGCCCAAGAATGATGCACAGAGTGACAAAGAGAACCTTCCAGAAGTTCCCCTGCGGAATCATGTACATATAGGGGTCGAGCGAAAGCGTAAAGACCGATGCTAGCGAATAAGAAGCTGCTACGAGTAGAATCTCGGAGATCAGTAGCGCGACAACGCTGGCAGGGATAAAGACACGGAATAAGCGGATCAAAGCGGAGGCTTCGTGAGGTAGTCCCTTGCTGCCCTATCACTGTACCATGCGAAACCAGTCGCGGATCCGCCTCAGATTCAGCTCTCAATTGGCTCCGCCCGAAGGGATTAGGCACCTCTAAGTCCTACAATCTACGATCTGGGGCTTGATCTTATCCGTCTCCGAATTTCGGAGGTATTTCGTGGTATAAAGAAACAGGACGGATTTGGTCCGGAATCGGCAATTGTCGTTGTTCTCTGGTCACGAATGCTCAGGCTTACGAAGAAGACAGATTATGGCTTGATCGCGTTGAGGTACCTGGCGAGCCGTCAACGCCAGTCCGACCAATCGGTCAGTGCCAAGGAAGTGTCTGAGGCCTACGGTATCCCGCTTCCATTGCTCGCAAAAATTTTGCAGAAGCTTGGGAAAAATGGGTTCGTTTCGTCAGAACAGGGGACCAACGGTGGTTATCGGCTCTCTCGCCCTGCCGCTCTGATTTCGACTTTGGAGGTCGTTCGGGCGATTGAAGGTCCTGTGATCCTGGCCAACTGCTTCACGGAACACTCTCGCTGCGGACATTCTGAGCGATGTTCAGTCAAGCGACCGTTACAGCGGATCCAAGAAGAGATATTGCGCCTGCTGCAGAATGTGACCGTCGAAGATATGTTGGACGAAGAAGAACAGGCGCATGAGACGGCGGGCGCAAATGTACATCTAGTTGCGCTTCAGCCGCTGCTGAGCCAACAACCTCAGTCGTCCGGCGTTCCAATTTTCGATTCAGTAACGGAATAAACAGATGAAATTGCCCATTTACCTTGATAACCACGCAACGACGCAACTCGACCCCCGCGTCCTCGAAACGATGATTCCTTACTTCACCAACATCTATGGAAATGCTGCGTCCCGGAACCATAGTTTTGGTTGGGAAGCGGAAGAAGCGGTGGAGAAAGCTCGGAAGCAAATCGCAGACTTAATCGGCGCGACTGCTAAGGAAATTATTTTCACCAGCGGCGCGACTGAATCTAATAATCTTGCTCTCAAGGGCGTTGCTGAGATGTACGCCGAGCGCGGAAACCACATCATCACCCAAGCGACCGAGCATAAGGCTGTTCTGGACACGTGCAAACGTCTTGAGAAGGATGGCATCCGTGTTACATACCTTCCAGTGAGGCAAGATGGACTGGTCGATCTTGATCAACTTCGGGATGCAATCACAGACAAAACCATTCTGGTTTCAATAATGTACGCCAGTAATGAAATTGGTGTTATTCAGCCCATGAAAGAGATTGGAAAGATTGCCAAGGAGCGAGGAGTTCTCTTTCATAGCGATGCCGTTCAAGCTGTAGGCAAGGTCCCGGTCAATGTTCAGACGGAGGGAATTGACATTCTGTCCCTGACTGGTCACAAGCTCTATGGTCCCAAGGGCGTGGGTGCTCTGTTTGTTCGACGTCGTAATCCTCGGGTTCAAATCACAGCGCAGATGGATGGAGGCGGACATGAGCGGGGGATGCGATCGGGAACGCTGAATGTTCCCGGCATTGCCGGCCTGGGTGCAGCTTGTGCGATTGCAAAGGCTGAAATGACGGAAGAATCACTCCGCCTCAGCGCACTCCGGGACAGGCTGAAGAACAAGTTAATGTCGGCACTGGATGAGACTTACATCAATGGTTCAATGGAACACAGGCTGCCGCACAATCTGAATATTAGTTTTGCCTATGTTGAAGGTGAAAGTCTTCTTATGGGTATCAATGACATTGCCGTCTCGAGCGGGTCTGCATGTACCTCTGCTACGCTCGAACCAAGTTATGTTCTGAAGGCATTGGGCGCGGGCGACGACATCGCTCACTCATCCATCCGTTTCGGCATCGGTCGTTTCAACACTGAAGAAGAGATCGACTATGTTGCTGACAAGGTCATCGACGTGGTCCAGAAGCTCCGTGAACTTTCGCCGCTTTATGAGATGGCGAAAGAGGGCATCGATCTTTCTACAGTCTCTTGGGCAGCTCACTAGGTCGGCGAAAGCGTCGGGTTAAACACTCAGTATCTTTAAGTTAAGGGAGAAACAAATGGCATATTCTGACAAAGTTCTCGATCACTACAACAATCCCCGCAACGTCGGTTCGTTCGACAAGAACAGCAATGACGTGGGTACGGGAATGGTTGGCGCGCCGGAATGCGGCGACGTCATGAAGCTACAGGTCAAGGTGAACGCCGAAACCGGGGTAATTGAAGATGCAAAATTCAAGACGTTTGGTTGCGGCAGCGCCATCGCCAGTTCGTCATTGGCAACGGAATGGCTGAAGGGCAAAACCGTTGATCAGGCGCTTGAGATTAAAAACACCGATATTGTGAACGAGCTCGCGCTACCGCCTGTGAAGATTCACTGTTCGGTTCTCGCCGAAGATGCGATCAAGGCGGCAATCAGCGACTACAAAACGAAGCGGTCAAGCACCGTAGCTCGGCCGCAAACCGTATCAGTTGCTTAGTAGG
Organism: Bryobacteraceae bacterium; assembly: GCA_965214005.1. Taxonomy (GTDB): domain Bacteria; phylum Acidobacteriota; class Terriglobia; order Bryobacterales; family Bryobacteraceae; genus Bog-105. The sequence goes on along the minus strand of CBDCAQ010000014.1, from coordinate 2,158,458 downwards.
TTGTAATTTCGACTCATGGCTGAATTGACAGAGCTAGGCTTCGGCACCACCCCTCCTCCCAACACGCCTGAGCCTAGCGAGAAGACTATTAACGTTACTCCGAAAGCGATCGACAAGATCCGTGTTGCTTTCGCGCGCGAAGGCGTCGCTGGTGGTCTGCGTTTAGGTGTGTTGGGAGGCGGGTGTTCCGGCTTAAGCTACCAATTTAAGTTTTCAGCTGAGGCCCGCAAAAACGATCATGTTTTTCAGTTCGACGATGTCCGTGTTTTCGTGGATCCCAAGAGCATGGTCTTTCTCAGCGGCATGACACTCGATTGGAAAGACTCTCTCATCCAATCGGGCTTCGTTTTTGAAAACCCTCACGCGACCAAAAGCTGTGGTTGCGGAACCTCGTTTTCTGCGTAGACTGCACTCTCGGCTTCCAGTATTTCGCGCCTTAGTCATGTCGCAGTGGGCCCTCCATTTTGTATGTCCTCCCTGTCCAAGAATTATTTCGATTTGTATGGTCTCGATCGCAAGCTAACTGTTGACCCTGCGCATCTGCAGAAGAGGTTCTACGAACTGAGCCGCCACTGGCACCCAGACAAGTACAGCCGGAAAAGTTCTGTCGAACAGGCTGAAGCCCTAGACGCAACTGCGCTGGTCAATGATGGATTCCGCACGCTGCGTGAACCTTCGAAACGGGCCGAGTACCTACTGTCCGAAGAAGGTTTTCCGATCGGCGAGCAGCGGTCCAAGGATGTGCCGCCTGAACTGCTGGAAGAAGTTTTCGACCTTAATATGATGTTGGAAGAATTGAAGAGCGGCGACGATAGCGCGCGGCCTCAGCTCGAAGAGGCGAAATCTAGATTTCACGGCATGTTTGCCGACATCGACCGCCAGCTGGAGTTGCTCTTCCTGCGACACGATGCAGCGGAACCCGAGAGCGAATCGGCCCAACAGGCATTGCACGAGATCCGGGGCGTTCTCAACCGGCGGCGCTATATCGGCAACCTCATCCGCGACGTCGAGAAGGCGCTAAACCCGGCTTTGGCCGCTGCCGAGCCTGTTGAGGACCGGCTCTAAGGATTATGGGAACTTTTCAAATCGACTTTGGCGACGAACGCAAGTCCAAAGTAGTCGGAATCGACCTCGGCACAACGAATAGCCTGATCGCTTATATGGACCTCACTGGTCCGCGCCTGGTTCAAGACGAAGAGGGACGCAGCATCGTGCCGAGCGTTGTCTCTTTGTCAACTGCGGGAACGCTTATCGCGGGCGAGCGGGCCAACGACCTGTTGCTCACCTCGCCCGAACGAACCGTGTATTCGGTTAAGCGCTTGATGGGCCGCGGCAGAAGTGACATTCAAGAAGAGTTGAAGCTTTTTCCATTCCGTATCGCTAGAGATAGCGAGTCGGTTCTGAAGCTGCAGTTGGGTGATCGCACATTCACTCCGCCCGAAATTGCAGCTGCGGTCTTGAGGCAGCTGAAGGCAAATGCTGAAGAGACCCTTGGCGTACCAGTCACCGAGGCGGTGATTACTGTCCCAGCTTATTTCAACGATGCGCAGCGCCAGGCGACCAAGGACGCCGGTCGCATTGCAGGGCTCGATGTTCTGCGGTTGGTTAACGAACCGACTGCGGCCTCGCTAGCTTATGGCCTGGACAAACGGAAACAGGGCGTTATCGCTGTGTATGACTTCGGCGGAGGCACGTTCGATGTTTCCCTGCTCCGCTTGCACGACGGCATCTTCGAGGTTTTGGCCACGAACGGCGACACACATCTTGGTGGCGACGACATCGACAACCTGCTGATTCGGATTGCACTGGAAGACATTGAAAGCGAATGGCGTTACGATTTGTCGTCCGATGCGGAGGGCGTTCAGCGTCTTCGACGTGCTGTCATTCGAGCCAAAGAAGAGCTTTCCTTCGTTCCGGACACGACGATTCAGTTCGACTACAAGGGCAGACACTATGGCCGGGCACTCACACGTGAGCTTCTCGACCGGCTCATCACCCCGGTGGTCGAGCGGACTTTGGCCGCGTGCCGAGCCTGCTTAGCTGACGCGAAATTAACTCCCGCAGACGTCGACGAAGTTGTCCTCGTAGGCGGCTCTACACGCATCCCACTGGTGCGTACAGTTGTCGAAGACTTATTCCGCTCGAAGCCCCACACCGATCTGAATCCAGACGAAGTGGTCGCCCTTGGGGCTGCCGTTCAGGCGGGCATCCTGTCTGGTGATGTTGAAGATCAACTTCTTCTGGATGTCACGCCTTTGTCGCTGGGCATTGAGACGATGGGAGGCGTGGTTTCGAAGCTGATTCACCGCAACTCAACAATTCCGGCCAGTGCGGTCGAGAGCTTTACGACTGCCGTGGATGGACAGGCCAATGTTCTGATCCATGTACTGCAGGGTGAGCGTGAGATCGTGAAGGATTGCCGAAGTCTGGCGCGTTTCGAACTTCGGAACATTGCGCCCATGCCGGCCGGATTCGCTCGGGTCGAAGTTCGCTTTCTGATCGATGCCAACGGAATCCTGAATGTCACGGCGCGCGACACGCGAACGGGTGCTGAACAGACCATCGAGGTCAAGCCATCTTACGGCTTAAGCGAAGAACAGGTGGAAGCGATGATTATTGAGTCGTACAACAATGCTGAGGCCGATATGCGCGAGCGGCAGTTACGCGAAGCCCGCGTTGAAGCCGATGCAATCCTGACTGCAACTAAGAAAGCGATGAGCAATTCAGCTTGGGAAACGCTCAACGCCGACGAGCAAGTGGAAGTACTTACTGCCGAACGCGCGCTCCGAACTGCCTATCACGCCGACGATCATCACCTGGTCACGAAGAAGATTGAGGAGCTGAACGAAGCGACAAACAAGCTCGCCGAGAACATGATGAATACTGCTGTCCGCGGTGCACTGAAGGGTACGAAAATCGACTAGTGGGTCCTTACCGGGTCGACTCGCGATTAGAATTGAAGGGCTAACCAAACCATGCCTGGACTAACCTGGGATCACATCGAAGATATCGCCATGAGCTTATACGATGCTCATCCTGACCTCGATCCGACGCACATCCGCTTCACCGATCTGCATAAATGGATTATCGAGCTGCCGAATTTTGGCGATGATCCTCAAGCTTCGACCGAGGGCAAGCTCGAGGCCATTCAGATGGCTTGGCTTGAAGAATTTAGCGATCATCAGTAGCCATGTTATGCTGTTTTGAAGTAGTTCCTCCAACTCCTCTGTTCCCGCCAGCGCTTTCGTCAGCCGTGGAATCTTAGTTTTTGGTTGAGGAATCCAGGACTGTCTTATGCCAAAGTTGAAAACACACAAGGGAGCCGCCAAGCGCTTCAAGAAGACGGGGACTGGGAAAATTACCCGCCATCACGCCTTCGCTCGTCATATCCTGACTTCTAAATCACGTTCAAGGAAACGGAAGTTAAGGCATGGAGTGGTGGCGGACTCAACTGACCAAGCCAAGTTGCGCGAGATGCTGCCCTACTAAGTTCGCAAGCTGAGCTTCAGGCTGCGTGACAGCATGTGGTCGAAGTATTAGATTTTAGAATTGAGTAGAAGCAGTGCGCCGCACGTGCCTGACTTCTCTCACCGAACTGGTTACAGTTCGAGTCCGGGCCGGTCAGGTCCGATTAGATCGTCATAGGAGATGAAACGTGCCAAGAGTTAAACGCGGTACCCATCGGCGAGATTATCGCCATAAGACCCTACGTCGCGCGAAGGGGTTCTTTCTTACTAAGTCGAAACTGAACCGCGCGGCCCAAGAGGCTGTCGAGAAAGCGCTGAAGTACGGCTATGTCGGCCGTCGCCTTAAAAAGAGAAGCTTCCGCTCTCTCTGGATTATTCGAATCAATGCTGCCTGCCGAACCGCTGATATTTCCTACAGCAAGTTTGTCTGTGGTCTGAAGCGCGCTGGGATCGATCTGAATCGAAAGGTGCTGGCCGATATCGCGGTGAACGATGCGCCCGGGTTCCTAACCCTCGTCGAGAAAGCAAAAGCAGGGGCGCAGACGCAACTTCAGTAGACACACTTCGATGGTTTAAGATCGGAGTCAATAGATATGGAAGCAGTTCAAGAAGCTGTCGACACGTTAGCGAGCCTGGAGCAGCGGATTACCAGGGCGGTCGACCTGATCGTTAATCTTCGCGGCGAAAACAGCCGGTTGCAGGCTCAGCTGAAGGCATCTGAAGAAGAGCTTGACGCTACTCGGCATGATAAAGACGAAGCACTCGCCATGTCAGCCGAATTTCAGAAAGACAACTCCGGCCTTCAGCAAGAAATCAAGCAGCTGTCTCAAGATCTTGAGGAGCTACGTGGCGAACGCAAGCATGTGAAAGCCCGGATCGAAAAGTTGCTGGGCCAAATGGACTTACTCAGCGCCAGTTAATTCAGTTTAGAGCGTTTTCCTCACATGGACACTGCGGACAGCACAAAGCGAACTGTCCGGGTCACAATCTTTAATCAGAGTTACACAGTCTCTACCTCAGGTCGGCCGGAAGAAACGGAAGTCTTAGCCGCCGAAGTAGATGAGTTGATGTCCGCTATAGCTCGAAAAGCGGGCAACTTGGACTCGACCAGAACTGCCGTTCTCGCGTGTCTGCATCTTGCTGACAAACTCCGCACCGTCGAGAGCCGACTTAGTCGCCTGAAAGACAACATTGATCATCGAAGTCGTGATCTCGAAGAGATGATTGACCGGGTGATCGTTGGTAGCCCTGACCTCATTAAGTAGCAAACGACCATACGTCAGAATATCCGATCCTGTTTCCTCATAGAACCGAACGTTCCGATGTTAGCGAGAGCGAATGAAAACAGGAACTGGTTTTCGTTGCGGATGGCACCGAAAGCGTATCGCCGGAACTGCATACTGAAGCCGCAGCAGTTTGTGTTGTACGACGTTTGCGCCTCTGAGTAAATAATATACTTTTGTACAAAGTCGTAGTCCGTTACACCGCCGACGTTCCAACCTGGCCGGTTCGTACTGCCGTATCCTGTAGAAAATTGCATCTGATTGGCATTGGGGGCCAAAACGGGAAGAATTGATCCGTTATAGTCGCCACGCTTTCCATTGTTGATGTCCGTATCGCCGACGTTTATGTAATACTTCCGCAAACGGTAATTAGCTGCAATCTTGTTAGTAATGAACGAGTGATAGAGCGGATCATACTCGGACCTCCAATCAAACGAGAGGAACGGATAGGGGGTAATTCGAAAGGTTGAGACGATCGGTGAGTAATTGCGCGGCCCGTTCAAAAAAGAAAACGGAGAGAAGATTTCGGCGGCCAGAACGATATTTCGTGCATTTGGGATCACCACGCCTCCAAACGTCTGGTCGAAGTATCGTTGTTGCGAAAGATCCCAGGACAGGATCTCGCTGACATTGCCATTTTTATCCTTCGATAACAGGCGATTTGTGACTGAGATTTCCAGCTGGTTCGTGTTTGATAGAGTCTCAAGATCATCGAAGCGAACTAACTTGTTGTAAGTGTCTCCGATTCCAGCCACATTTTCATAGGTTGCCCTGGTCTCAATCACATGTTTCAACTTTGTACCCAAGTGGAGCCACTTCGGCGGTGAAAACACCCGCTCTACAGCGGGCAGAGTCATGTCAACCCTGAAATCAACGTCCTTACGCAAAAGGCTAGAGGAAGACAAAACAGGCAGTGTAAATCGAGGATCGTTTATATTGGCGTAAGTGTTGCTCTTGTAAGAATCGCCATAACTTGTCAATCCTAGACCTACACTTGGCGATATTGACACGCCGTCGAAGTGGAAGTTTGTTGCGACCCGAGGTTCGACATCAACTCTCGGAACTGAGAAGGTGGTATCCAAAATCTGTTGGCCTGTGAGACTTTGTTCCTGCTTATGGAACAAACCCGCGCTTGTGTCGAACGACACCCAGGCCGGCAAAGGCCCGTGCGAAATCTCCTGGTCACGGCTGTTGAATTCCACGGAAGGCAAGCGCTGAATGTCGATTTCTGGACTGTGGAACTGATGCCCAACATAGTCAAAGTATGTGTCTTCGAACAGCTGGGTTCTCTGCCCAACAATATTCAAAACATAGCTGTCGTCCTTAAAGCGTCGCTGCAGCAGGCCAACTGAATTGGTCTGTGAGGAAAGATTTTCTGTACCCGCTTGTGAGAAAGCCTGCCTAAAAACGAACGAGCTCAGATAGTTAACACTAAGAAATCCGCGGAAGCCGGCAACCTGAGTCGTACCGGTGAGATTGAAACTGTAACCACCTTCTTTGTATCTGACGGGGCTTTGCGTCGTTGCCGGAGTACCACTGTCTTGAATTCCATACAAAAAGAAGTTGAAGTCCGTTACGTCGTTAGGTTTCCCCCGAAAGTCAATTGTGTGTGCCGGACCTCGAACTGTGTAGTACTGGAGTTCGTAAGTCAAATCGTAGCTGCGACTAATCGCCCAGTAATAACCGATACCTAACATGAAGCCACGATTGGAGCTATTTCCGAAGCTCGGTGTCAGGAATCCACTGCGGCGTGGGTTCTTCCCCAACGGCCTGTAGAAAACAGGAAAATAAAATATCGGCACACCTTTCAGCTTGAGAAGTGTATTGTGCCCGATTGCTCTCTCGGCAGGTACAATATCGAACTTAGACGAATCGAAAGTCCACCAGGGTTTAGGAACGATGCAGTCGGTTACAAAGCCTTTGTGTAGGATATAACGATCTTTGAACCGATCGGCGAAGTCGGCTTTGAAATAGAAGGGGTTGGTGGTAGTCAGTATTCCAGGGCTGGTCATCACCTTCGCCGGCGAAGTTCCATCCACTTCATAGAAGCGGCCCATTTGCGTCTTGATGTTGTACTCGGCATGGTCGGCCTTGATCTTGTCGCCACTGACGAAATGCTCGAACCGTACGTTGCCCTTCGCATAAGCCCAGTTCGTATCCGAGTTAAAGTCGATCTGATCAGCAGAGATTGCGAAATCCGACGTCTCAAGGCGGGCGCTGCCTTTCAGGTAACGCCATTCGCCGTTCGAGTCTTGAATCACCGCGCGATACAGCAGTTCGTTTTCACTTGGTGTTGCAGCCTTAATAGCACTGGGTGAAGTTTGGGCGGAGAGGCCGCCCGCGAAGAAAGAGAGCAGCAGGAGCGCCAAAAACACGGAACAGCAAAAATGTTCTGGACAAGTTAGGCGATTTCTGCTAGAACCTGAAGCTGGGGGAAGTGCACGCGCCAAGAAACTCTTCAACCGAAGACCGTAGCATGAGTTGGGAGTTAGTCGCAATACTTTTTCATGGAAGATACGTTGCCGGACGCGGTCGAGCTTTAATAAAAGCAGCCGAACCTTAAAATGACTTGCCATTGTTGTCAGACCTGGAATGGAGACGAAGAGCATCGATGTCGGCGCTGCGGTCGCCGTCTACGTAGCACACCTACCCGATCTGCTGCCCAAAATTATCCAATAGCAGCGACAGCAACAGCTAGGGCATATGAGTTCGATGAGGATGTTCAATCGAAATCAGAGATGCTTCCGACGCGCAAATCGGGTACGCATGCCTATGCTTCCGATCCTCAACTTTTTACTTCGCCTCTGGATCAGTTCACTGACGTTCAGCCATCGCTTTTCGGGCAAGTATCTTCGACTGAGACTTCATCGGGCCATGCCGTTTCCGGTTCGGACGGACGCGTTATACCGTTCACATCACTGACGTCACCAGCCAGTCTTCAATCGATCCGAGCTCGAGCAGCTGAGTTGGAGCGGCCTGCTCCGGTGCAAAATGGAAAGGTAGAAGTCTCTCCACGTCAAGGTCGAACCGAACAAAGCAGAAACGGCGTTACCCGGACTAGAACCTCCAATAGCTCTCGTTCACATTCGAATCAACAGCGCCTCGATTTCCTGGGCAACCCGGAAGTTTTAAGCCAGCCGCAGTCAGACATCATCTGTGATGCTCCAGTGGCGCCCGTATCTCTGCGCGCGCAGGCCGCGTTTATTGACATACTTCTAATTGCTTTGGGTTGGCTCGCCGCAGCTTCGGTCTTTCTGGCCGCGAAGCGCATCGTCCTCGAGACCGGGCCGATGAACTCCATGCTTTCTTTTGACAAGCACGATGTTCCCGTGCTACTGGGCATGGCGGTCCTTGTAGGCCTCTTCTACCATTTGCTCTGGACCTTCGCCGGTCGAGACAGCATAGGAACGCAATCGGCAGGCTTACAGTTGGTTGATTTTGACGGCAACCCACCGACAACAGGGCGTCGCTATGTCCGGCTTTTCGGGTCCGTTATCAGTTGCGCTGCTGCCGGCATCGGAATCGTTTGGGCTTTTGTTGATCAAGATGGCCTGACCTGGCACGATCACATGTCAAGCACATTTCCTACTTTCGGCTCCAGCCGCGAGTAGGCACGCTCTGAACGTTTCGCGGCGACCTTGTTGCTTATTCCAGGGTAGTCCCTCCTGCTGGGATGACTACCGCCGTCATCGAGCCTTTCGACTTCGGCATCCGTGGGTCTGCTCCAAAGCCGTGGATCTGGTCGCGTGCAAAGTCAGCTTGTGGGCGCTCGCACGTAATAACAATTGTCCGCCCTGTAGTATCCACTTCTACAGCATGCTGAAACGCCACGTGAAGGGGCAGCACAAACAGTCGCTGCAGCATCTCGACCACATAATCATAGGTGTGTTCATCGTCATCAAGCAAGACCACGTGGAAGAGACGCTCATGCTCTTCCCCCTGCGATTCCCTCGTGACAGGGTTGATGACAGGAGCCGTTACTGCGTTCACCTCGAGCCGCAGCGTCCCCTCCCGGCGCAACAGTCTAAATAGCGCAAAGCACGTCCTCTGCCTCAGGATAACAATGTAAAGGAAATGCTATTCTGGGGTGTATTTCCTCTTCTGGGGGCGCAACGGTTTCGACGGGATTGGATCGTTGTGTGAAGGCGTGTCGGGTTCCGAGCTCCCGTAAAACGATCGGAAAATGATAACTGCCAATAATCAGCAGTTTGCTTACGCTGCTTAAGTAATTAGGTAGCCGCTCCGGTAGACGAGCTTGCGCGTTTGCTAGTGAGCGTCATCTTGCAAGATAGGTACCTGGCTTCTGTCCGTAGCCGTGGGCCGAGATCAACCGGGCTAGGCGGCCGTTCGCTTTTGCTGGTTCTTTAGAACGGTGCCGAAGTTACAGGACCAGATACACACGTAGTCTTTGCACGTCGAACTTTTTCGGACGCGGGTTCAACTCCCGCCGCCTCCACCATTACCCAATACGGAACTTCGCAGTTAAGCTTCTACAGCACCGGACCGATTCGCCAAGGAGCGAATTCGTGGTGACCTAACCTTTCGGCGTGTGTTCTCTCGCCTGAGGCAACAGTGAGCAGGCGTTCAAAAATCTCGAGTCCTACTTCTTCAACAGTGGCTGTACCGTCCGAGATCCGTCCGGCATTTACGTCCATGTTGCCGCTCATGCGGCGGTACAGGGCAGAGTTGCTAGCAATCTTGAGAACCGGCACGCTGGGGAATCCGATGGCACTACCGCGCCCTGTCGTAAACGCGATCAGATTTACTCCGCCTGCCGCTAGTCCAGTAATGGACACTGGGTCGTAACCCGGAGTGTTCATGAACACAAATCCCGGGCTTGTAACACGTTCCGCGTAATCGACGACGTCCTCAAGGGGACTCGTTCCAGCCTTCGCAATCGCCCCCAGCGACTTCTCGATGATGTTTGTCAGACCGCCTTCTTTGTTGCCAGGAGACGGATTGTCGTTAAATTGCCCACCGAACTGCCGCAAATACGATTTATACTTTTCGACGCACCCTAGGAGTTTGGCGGCAATTTCCGGTGTCCGGGCTTTCTGCGCAATCAGATGTTCGGCACCGAAGATCTCAGTGGTCTCGCCAAGCACGACCGTGGCACCGGCGCTTACAAGTAAGTCGCAGCAGTAACCGAGTGCGGGATTGGCTGTAATGCCGGAGAAAGAATCGGAACCGCCGCAGTTTAAGCCAAGGCTTAGCTTGGACACGGGCTGTACAGAGCGAGTCTCTGAAGATGCCAACTCAATGAACTTACTAATCTGTTTGCGAGCTTGTTCGAGAGCCGGCCCAGTTCCTCCAGCTTCTTGAAGCGTTAAACCGTAAAGCGGAGCGCCGTTTACAGCGGGCTCTCCCAAATAATGGCTCGTCTGATTTACTTCGCAACCCAGGCCGAGGATCAGCGCCGCCGATATGTTCGGATGGTGGAGGACGCCTTCGAGCGTGCGCTGGAGCTGCTCGGTGTCAGGGCCGATTGTGTGGCCGCAGCCTTCACCGTGAGGAAAAGCGATGACGGCATCTACATTCGGCGGAAGAGGTTCATTCGCGAAGCTTCGAGCAATTAGCTCGGCTGTGTGAGCAGCGCAGTTGCTGGCAGCGACGACTGCTATATAGTTCCGTGTCCCGACGCGACCATCAGGACGGAGGAATCCCATGAAAGTGTCGCTTCGAAGCTGGGCCGTTCCCCGCACCTCGACGATAGCTGTAGGCTGCTTCCTCGAAGACTCCTGCATGCCGAGATTATGCGTGTGAATATGTTCACCTTCCGCAATGGCTACTGTAGCTGTGCCGATGCTGCTGCCGTAGCGGTAAATTGTGCCCCCAATAGGGATATCGACCAAGGCGATCTTATGGCCCGGCGGGACCGCGGAGAGGACCGTCAAAGCTTGATCGAAGACTTCCAGCTTTTGTCCGGGCCAAAGTGGTGATCGGGCTATCGCCACATTGTCGCTGGGGTGCAGCACAATCACCCCGTTTTGCTCGGTAGCCGGGCTCGATATTCCGTAAAGCATTCGTCCTCGATGGGCTCCAAAACGCTGATGGCCGCCTCTCCGATTATCCTGTGTCGAGGATTGTCCTGTGTCAGCCTAATCCAGGATGGTCGAGGCGCGAGCCCTGCCGCCGAAAGGCGAACTAAATCACAGTCAGTTCTTCGGAACTTTCTCGACTTCCTTGCCCGGGTTCGAAGTATTTACCAGGTCGGGCGATTTCTGTGCAGAGAGTTTCATTTCCTGAGCGGAACTGTGAATGCGCTTGGTTCGGGTGAAAGGCTCCAGTTCCTGAGACATTCCCGTCTTCAAGGCCTGCAGAATACCTTCGAGAACACGAACGTCAGCGTAACCCTCTTCCCCGTCCGGCTCAGGATCGTTGCCATTGAGAATGCAATCGGAGAAATACTTCATCTCTCCCCCGAAATGGTCCGTGTTCTTGAAGCTCTTACTGCTCTCCTTCTGGCCCATCGTTATGGACTGCTCGAGAGACTTGCCGTACATATAGCCAGGGTTCATCTCGATATTTCCCTTAGTGCCGACGACAGTATACGATTGCGTGGTGCTGCCGTAATAAGAAACGACAAATTGCGCAATTCTGTTTTCTGGGAACTTCAACGTGACAGCCACCGTGTCATCAAAATCGCCCAGACCTGATTCCAGGTGACGGGTACCCACGGCAGACACTACGGTCGTGGGTTCCGCACCGAAAACATAGCGGGCGGCATTCACCGGATAAGGGCCCATATCGAGAACAGGGCCGGCAAGATCGCCAGAATGTGAACGGTGGTTGTCGGGAGAAACCATCTGTGAAAAGGTCGAAGTAAAAAGATGAACTTCGCCCAATTCGCCCGAGCGGACTCGCTCAATGAGAGACAGCGTCGCGGGCTCGAAGTGAAGGCGGTAGGCGACCATGAGCTTCGCGGTCGAGTTCCTCTGAACCTCGATAATCTCACGGCATTTTGAGGTCGATACCTCAAGTGGCTTTTCAACCAGCACATGGATGCCGGCCTTCAGCGCAGGGATCGCGAACTCGGCATGACGCCAGTTAGGCGTCGCCAAATAGATCGCGTTCACGGTGCCGGAATGGAGCATCGTTTCGAACTGGTCGTAACTAAAGCAACTTTGAACGCCGTATTCGTGGCCGACCACTCGCGCCTTCTCCGGATCTGACGTCACCAAGGCGGTTACTTCCGAGTTGCCGGTATGTGCGACACCCGGCAGCATGGCTTCTTGCGCAATGTCGCCCAGAGCTACGATTGCGTAGCGCACTTTCTTATCCGACTCCAAACCGAGTACTTCCTTGATGCTCATCTAGCGTTGCCTCCTGCCCAAGTCAGTCGTGATTACCTCGGTTGACGCGCACCTTCCCAAAACGAGGTCTCAGTATTCTCACCAGCCGATTGAGGAAATCGGGACACAGCCTTAAACGCTATCCCATTAGGGTCGCGTGCCGAGCCATCAAGAAGCTGATTTGGCCGGATGCACCGATGTATACAGTCTCTGTTGCGCCACGCCCAGTATCTGACGTGAGACTCGATCCTGAACAAAGGCGATGACTCGCACTCCGCCGTCTGAGGCCGACCCGAGGGGAATCGAAACATCCCCTTCGAAACCCGAACCGCTCAGTTTGCCCACGGGGATCAATTGCCGCAGCACAGCAACATGCTTTAGTGATCGTCCGGCATTCTCGCCGCGAACCACGTGCGACTCATCTTGGTTGTCGGCCAGAGCCACGAACAGCATCGCATTACCATTGTCGTGGCTAACGGGAGCTAGCTTCAAGTGAGCTGACACCTTGTTGCTCGCTCGAACCAGGTCAGTCAGGCCGATGACGATTTTTGGCTGATGCAGCGCCTTCATGATCTCGTTGCGGACTCCGGATGCATTGCTGCCGACTAATTCTGCAGCACCATCGATTACCAGTTGGGGCGTGTATATCGAATCAATTCTGAACTTGTCCGCATAGTCTTGTTGGCGAGCACTAAAGGCCGGAGACGAGAACGGATCTGACCAACCCGCATGGTTCCAGTAATCAACGTGTTCGCTCAACACGATCAGTTCAGCACCGGCGATAGGCTGAGTGTTATCCAGTAACTCAAGTAATTTATCCGCCGGGGGACAGCTGGAGCAGCCTTCGGATGTGAAGAGCTCCAACAATACCGGCCGGCGCTCGACGCCTGTCACTTGGTCCGGGTCTGGAGCGGCGAAAGCGCTTGTTCCAGTAGAAATCAGAAACACGTTAAAAGCAAGCGAAAGAGCGATTGTCATTCTCACAATTTCCCCCTATGAGGCAGGTCAGTTCACTTACTGCAAATGTCTCAAATAGGAGTTCGACTGACTTACTCGCGAAGTTACGGCGACTGGGTCTGGCGACCTAATGGGGAGAAGCGACTTTCCCTGGGGCCTTGGTACGTACGTTGGACCTCTGCAGCCATTTCCGGCCGTGTTCGGTTTGCGCCAAGCGTCCCCATTCCGTAAGCGCCGGCTTCGGATCGACTATACCCAGGCCTGAGCGCGACGTCGCGCTTGACGAGAAGATGCCGCCACCGAAACAGGGCCAAGCGAATACTGATTGAGGGACCGGTAGGCTTGGCGGCCCATACACAGGTGCAGTGAAATTCATCGACGTTGCCGGATTGCCAATCAGCGGACTCGCATCCCGGGCCGTCAGTGGCTGGAGGTTCCAGCGCCACTCGATAAGTTTGAGTATCGACGTGTGATCAAAAACGGTATGGTCGACCAGCGGCGCGGGACCAGTGTTCTGGGTGAATGGCGATACCACAATCACAGGGACTCGGAACCCCAGTAACACTTCTCCGTTTACCTGATCGGTATCGATGCCGTTGGGAGCAGGAGCTCGTGGAGGCGCAACGTGTTCGAAGAAACCGCCCCACTCATCGAAGGTGATGATGAGCACGGTCCTACTCCAGGCAGGGCTGGAAGATAGTGCTTGGTAGATATTTGCCAGGAACGCGTCCCCGTTCCGAATGTCGGCGTGTGGATGATCATCATTTCCCGTTCCATCGTCCAACACCGTATAAGTCGGGTCAACAAACGAGACAGCGGGAAGGTTTCCAGAGACAGCATCATTGAAAAAATCGGAAATGAAACCTGTTGAGTCCCAGTAACGGAATCCCCAGAGCGCCAGGTACGGAATGTTGCTGAAGTAATAGCGATGGCTCACTCCGACCGCGGACAAGCTATCGAAGATGGTAGGCAAGCTCGAAAAGCCGATGCTGTCGTCGATACGATCAGTTTGCGCCGCCCACAAAAACATTCTATTCGGGAAAGTGGGCCCGAGAATTCCCGCGAAGTAGCGGTCACATACCAAGAAGTTTTGGGCCAGGGCACTATAGAAAGGAAGGTTGGATTGCGTGTAGTAGCCAATGGTAAACACATCGTTGTTGCCCGCCCAAAGAAATCCATCCATTGTTCCGCGGTCATAGGCAACGCGGTCGGGTCCATATGAATGGTCTGGATCCGAATATCCGCAGCCTTCGTAATCAGGCGCCAGTGGCCATGTTGAGTACGTGTTTCCACTGCCGTCCGCGTATGATAAGCCGCTCTGGATTCCATCCGCGCCGGGAAGCCAGCCCAAAAGATGATCGAAGCTGCGGTTCTCCATTGTTACGACGACAATGTGATCGATACCCGATGCGGCCGGATCGGGCAAGCTTGCTGAACCTGAAATTTGGATTGACCCGTTAACCAGTTGCGGAATGCCGACGGATCCTCCAGAGAGACCCTGTGCTGAAATCCGCGTAAGTCCGGACATAGCCGCTAGAGAGAGTGCGCCACCACCCGTGGAGCGCAAAAAACCTCGACGATCGAATTGCATATGACACCTCCTGGCGCGATTAAATGCGCCTCTATTTGGCACGATTGCCTGCGCGCCGTTTACTTAGATGTGTCATCCCGTCGTGGTCGCACAACACATAGTGTTTCAGCACAATGAATTCTGCACCGAGAGCAGGAAGGTCCCGCTGGCTGCAAAGCATCGAGCTACACCGCGCGTCGCTTACGATGGAGCGACATGCCTTCTCGCATTGGCACTCGCACTGCCCTGATTCTTGTTGTTGTTTTGCTCTTGCTAGGTATCTGGTTTTGGGCTCGTCCAAAGCCGGTCAGTCTAGCTCCGGATGCTCCCGTCAGCGATTCTCAGGTTCCCATCGCAGCTAACCACAAGAACCGGCCTGACAACTCGGCAACGCGAGTCGATGCGCATAATCTACTTCTACGAAAGGGTCCGAACTTTCGCGTTTACGTTCGCTGGCTTACGGGGCATATGGCGCGTGTGCATGCTCGAGTAAACCCGTCGTTTGACGATCCGGAATCGTTCTACTTGGACATTAAGACCGGCGTCTTGCGAGCCAACATAGGCGACTTGGCTAATTTCCTGAATACGGGTTTAACGAACTCACCACTAAAGGACATAAAGCTTTCGGGCGACAACGAAACGATCAAACTTAATGGAACGCTCCACAAAGGCGTGCCTTTACCTATTGAGCTAATCGGCACACTCTCAGCAACCCAGGATGGGCGAGTTCAGGTGCACGTCACAAAGCTCAACGTCTTGAAAATTCCATTCAAAGGAATGTTGGGTCTGTTCCATGTCTCTGTAGCAGACCTCTTCACGAAACAGATCGATGGAGTTGAGGTAAAAGCAAATGATCTCTTCTTTGACACCCAGAAGCTTCTACCACCGCCTCATATCGCAGGACACCTAACGAACGTTCGAATTGCAAATCCAGATCTCGAAGAGGTATTCGGAAATGGTGAACAAGACGTGGAACGGGTAGAACAATGGCGTAACTTCCTACAATTACGAGGTGGCAGCATCGACTTCGGGAAACTAACGATGAACAGTGTAGACCTAATGATGATCGATATATCGAAAGATATGTGGTTTGATCTGGACCTCACAAACTATCAGACTCAACTAACAAACGGTTACACGCGCGTTACTCCGGAATTGGGCCTCCAGATATTTATGCCTGACCTGCGTGACATCCCTGTCAAGAAAAGCAAACCGGACAGTAGTATCGAATGGTTCAAGAATCGCAACATCCCGCCACCGCCGCAGATCATGTCAGGCGGGCACTAAGTCGATCCCCTAAAAGGTGAATCGAATCTGCATCTCTAAGCGCCGATTGCTTGCGTTCTCAGAAAAGCCTTCACCATTCAGAGTGCCGGCAACCTGGTTAGCGCGTCCAAACAAAGGCGATGTTATGTTCCCAATGATTGGACCGGGATTAGTGTGGTTCAGCAGGTTACGAGCAGACATACTGAAGATCAAGTTGTACTTGCGAGAAGTGCTCGGGGTACCAATCAGCCGGCCCCAACCCATGCCCGTCGTCGCAGCAGCCTGCCTTTGACCACTCGACAGCGTCGGCGCATTCGACGCCTTAACGCCGCCCTTTTCGGGGCCGAACCCAACGCCCTTTGAGAACCGGAGATTCACCGTAAATTGACTGGGCCCGCGGCCGTAGTTACGAGGCACGATTGACTCAGTGGAATCAGGATTAGGATCAAGCAAGCCATAACTTGTGCGCACCACGCCGATCTTGTTGGAATCGGTTGTGAATCCCGGCCTGGCATTAAACAATGAGGTACCAAACGTGTCGTTCCCGGAAGTAATGTTGAAGGGAACGCCGCTCTGGAGAATAATGAAGGGACTCAGTCTTACATTCCACTTAGTTGTTAAAGATCCGCCGAATGTGACCCGATGATGAACATCCGTTGCGGCTGAGCCGTATTCGCCCCGGTAATTGTATGTGTCAGCAATTGCCGTACCGTATGCGTTTCGTAGGTCGTAGGTATTCGAGGATGAGTTGCTAACACCATCCGTATCGCTCATTGCGTGATTCAAGACGTAGAAGCCAAACAGGTTCACACCACCGCTGATTCGTGTGTTGAAATTGGCAATCATTTGGTTCTGGTTATACACCCCGGAAGATTCGACCAGCAGCACGGGCCCTGTGTTCGCGCCCAATGGATAAATGCCCGAACCGGGAGCACCCGTCGTAAACGTACCTGGAAGCGGAGCGTTGATATCTCGAGAACGCAGGATATGTAGTCCGTGCGAATTTGTATAGGTGGCCGCGATAGTTGTGCTAGCGGATAGTTGGTGTTCAAACGTGACAGCTGTTTGCATGATGTACGGCGTTCTGATGTCCGATGCTATGTGTTGCACGATCTGCGGGGACTGACTAGCAGCCAGTTCCGCAGCTGACGGAACGCTCGGAAAGTTATTGGGATTCGTGAGCACATATTGGCGTTGGGTGATGCCGTTGTATCGATCCGCTGCCAAGCTGTTTACTAACGGAAACCGGTCATAAAACATCCCGAAACCAGCCCGTAGGACAGTCTTCTTCTGGCTCTTAGCGGCCGTGGGTGACCACGCTAAGGAGACACGAGGAGCGAAGTCCCGCCAATCAGTCACATTCGTTTGCCCCTCGTACCGTAAGCCATAAGCTAACGTCAGATTAGATCGGGCGCGCCAGTTGTCGCCAATAAACAAGGCCCAATCAACCTGGTTCAGGTTCAAGTCAGGTGATCCATTGCTAACGCTGAACTGCGACGCGCCGCCGCCTAGCGCGCGAATCTGCGCAGATGAATAGCCGAGGCTCTGAAACAGAAGAGTACGTCGATAACGCTCAATTGAGCTCACCGAGATGAGCGAGTCAGCGATCACTTGATTATTCGCGTCCAATGCAGGCACAATTCCGCCAGCAAAGGTGTAAGTGCCATTGAAATTGACCGGGGAAAGGCTGTCTTCAATCAGTGCTCGAAGTCGAACGCCGAACTTCAAAGCATGTGTGCCTCGAAGAATTGACGTGTAGTTCTGGAATTCGAAGCTGTTCTGTGTGTCGGCCGAATGGCCTAACTCCGAACCGCCGCCCGTGAATGAGCCCAGCACCTGAACTACGGGTCCGTCTGTGTTCGCGACTAACTGAATGGCGTTTCGGTAATACTGCAAACGCGTTTCGTTGATAGCTGATCCCAGCACCGCCGTCTCTGTAACTTGCAGAATTTGGTTTGTATATGTTGTCCGGTGTCCGCGTGAAATCAGGTCGAAGCTCCCGATCCCCGCTCCTTTGATAGCGCCATGTGTAACGCCATAGCGGACCGACAGCGTATTATTTTCGTTCAATTGATAGTCAACACGCGGGGTCACACGTGTGTAGCGCTGAATGGTCTTGAAAACATCAGTAAAGGGTTGGATAGCGAGCGTGGATGGGTCAACAGTGACCGCGTTGATCACCGATCCGTTGTCCACCATGTTGCGTTGTGCATCAATCGTGAACGAACTGCGCTTGCTTAACGGCCCACTAGCGCCGCCCTCAAACTCATTCAGCAGCAGTGGAGCCTTCACTCCTGCGTAAGGGTTGCGAGCGTTCCAAACGTCCGTACCAAGGTTATAGTCCACGGTACCGTGATACTTATTTGATCCTGGCTTTGTGAAAATTTCGATCCGTCCGTATCCAAGCTTGTCAAACTCGGGGGAGAACGGATCCTGATTTAGGCGTATCTCCCGAATCGACTCCTTCGGCGGAATCTCTCCACCACTGAAACCATCAACAAAAATCGCGCCGCCGCTTGGACCAGCTGACGGCCCGGCTAGGCCTTGCAGATCGGCCTGCAAATCGTCCGGGTTGTCAGACAAAGATTCCAAAGCATCGCCCCGCAGCACCAACCCACTCGCGTTTTGAGCGGGGTCGGTGCTGATCGTCGAGGCCGAGCTCTCATCAACATCGACCTTCTCCTGATGGGCCTTGACCATCAGTTGAATATCAAGCTTGGCTGAAGTCCGGCCAATCACAATACGCGCTTGTGTCCTAGTGATTAAATTATCCGTAGATCCTGTAACTAGGTAGGAACCAGGGACCAGATTATCTAGCGTGTAGCGACCCGCACCATCCGCCAAGACGGTCTGCTCATATGTCTGATTTGCTTGTTGGGGCCCAATAGCCGTGACCCTGGCGCCCGGCACCACGGCTCCGCTTTCATCAGTAACTTGGCCACGTAGCGCAGCCGTCTGTGCGGGAAGAGTAGCGCCCAAACAAATCAGTAAGCAGGCAAATCGAAGAAGGTTCATGAATAAACAGCAGGCGCGTCTGCGCGGGCAGCACGCGGCTATGCGCGAACGATTGTCGCAGTTCCAAAACAACTCTAGGCTTTTTACTTGCCTACAACCAGCACTGCAAAGGAACCTTTCTTGATCTTACGCGTTGGCTTTGAATTCCCGTCTGCAGCAGGAATGGTCTCGACCTCTGCTGCCGGCAAGAATACCTTCTGTGTCTTGCTATCGAATGCCATTGTCTTAGCGCTGGGCTGCGTCGTAACCGCGCCCGCGTCTTCATAAACGTCTGCGGACGTCTGGTGAATCACGCTTAGAGTTCCGTCGCCGTTTGACGCGAAAACGAGTCGGGACTTGGGATCGAAACCCGCGAAATCGACGCCAGCGCCGATAGGAAGACTCGTGATAACCTTCCCATTCGAAGCATCCATTACGACCAGCGCCTTACTTCGGCATCCGATAAAGAGCCGATCGTGTTTCGCATCGAAGGCCAGGCCCGTCGGCGTTTTGGCATCACCAATCGGAAAGCGATGAACGACGGCGAGCGACTTCGGATCGAACGCTACCACCTCATTCGTATCTTCTAGATTCACGTAGAGGATTCCGTTCCGACCGTTCACCATCTGCTCGCCCGCTCCTCCGACCTGGACAGTACCGACCACCTTCCCGCTCGCAGCATCGATTGCCGTTATATCTTTCGATCCGTGATTATTGGTGAAGACGCGCTTCGAGCCTCCGTCGTAGAAAATTCCGTCGGGCCCTTTGCCGACATCAATCTTTTCGATCAGCTTCAACGTTTTAAGATCGACGATTGAGACTTTGTCCTCCTTGCCGTTACTGGTGAAGCCGCGATCCATGCCGACGGCAATGGCTGTACCGTGGACACCCGGCGTATCCTCAATCACACCGACCGACTTACCGCTATCAGCATCGAGCACTTCGACCTTTGTCCCGTGTGAGACATAAAGCCGCCGAGCTGCGCTGTCGATCGAAACGTAGTCCCAACCTTCTGTGCCTGCGATCGGATAACGATCTAGTATCTTGTAGCCGGTTTCCGCCTGCAACAGTGCCCCGGTGAGTGCAACCCAAATAGCCCAAAAGCCAAGCTTCATTGTCTTCTCCAAAATTTACAGTTTTTGCCTTATTGCGACTGAACTCAGCGGCTAAAAATGGAGCCTCATCGAGAATTGAAATTCCCGGGGTGTACCACTGCCGGTAGCCGAACCGTTGTTGACCGTGGTCGTAATTTGCCCGAATGTTGGGCTTTTCAAGTCACCGCTGGGGTCGCCAAACTGGGCCCGGTTGAAGACGTTGAATGCCTCTGCCCGAAAATCGAGAGCAAGACCTTCGGTTAGAAGAAAACTCCTGGATAACGCCACGTCAGCCTGCCAGAAGTTTGGTCCACGCACCAAATTTCGGCCGGCGTTGCCATAGGTATATTGCGCAGGATCGGCGAAAGCTAAAGGGTTGATCCAGTCATTGATGGTTTGGTGAGCGGGAACGATCGAGACGCCGCCGATGTAGTTCGGACGCGTAAAGTAGCCGCCATTTTGGACCGATAACCCATCCAGCAGAGCCGAGGCAGGACGCTCAGTGATGACGTTTACAGGATTACCCGACCGAGCGCTCAAAATGCCACTGAGCTGCCAGCCGCCGAGCAATGCTCCTCCAACGCCTCCATTCAGGTATCGACGTCCCCTGCCGAATGGCAACTCATAAACCGAGTTTGCGGATATAACATGTCGAACGTCAAAGTCGGCACTGGCCACTTCGCACGTGCGGCAGTTGTTGTCTTGCGGGTAGTCGGCTTCTCCACCTCCAGTTGACCCATCGTTGATCCCGTGCGACCACATATAATTCAACGAGAAAGACGCGCCAGCACTGAAGCGTCGTTGCAATGATGTTTGCCACGCGTGGAAATGGCTGTTATCCGAGGTTCCTTTCACGTCGATCGGTCCAAAGCCGGATAACGGTCGAAGCCCAGTTGCCGGATTAATCAGATTCGTGTAAGTTCGAGCAAATTGATTGTAAGCGTGGTAGCCGACATAACCGGTATCCAATACGAACCCTCCGGGTAGCGCCGTCTGCACCTGCAGGCCCCACTGTTGAACTGTTGGATCCTTTCGATTGCGAATGAGCGCACGCGGAGTTACTGCGACATTTCCGGCTAACGGATAGAAAGGATCCGCTGGAAAGCTGAGACCCGCGATGCTGGCACTCGATAGAGTGGAACGCTGCGTGTAGTTATCGCTCGGCGCATTCAGATCTCCTAGCTGTCCCTCACCCTTGTAGATGCCGAAGCCGGAACGGACCACAGTTTTACCCTTAAGAAACTCGGGTGACCATGCAAGGCTAAACCGAGGCTCAACATTGTTAGTGACTGGGTATGTGAACTCAGAACCCCTAGGGCAAAAACCGCCGCACGTCACTAAATCAAACGGTAAGTCACGTCCATATATTTCATGGAAACGATTGAAGTATTCGTAGCGTAGACCAATATTTAGAGTTAGGTTTGGTCTTGCTTTCCAACCGTCTTGGATGTAACCAAAAGGCATGATCTTGTCGAGGCCGTGGACTGGCACGCCCCCAATCAGGTTCACTTGATCCAATTTGTTTGCTGCAAAGTTCGCAGTAGATGAGAAGAAAAGATCGTTCTCTGGAACTTGGCTGTAGTTATAGTGGATGTCTCGAACCTCAACTCCAGCCTGGATTGTGTGCGCGCCATGAGTCCAGGTAAAGTCGTCTTTGGCCGAGTAGGAAGTAGGCGACCTCACCGAACTGGAAGCTTCGTTTAATTTCGTCATGCCGGGAATAGTAATCGCGGCGTAAACCTTCGAAACATTGTAGAGATTACTCTCAGTGCTAGTCAGGGTGTGAATTCGGTTGACTCCCAATTGTGCCAAGTTAAACATCGTCGGCGAAAAAACATGCGAGAGATTCAGTGAGCCGTTCATCGGTCCACCGTTGGTCACACTTCTATCAAGGAGCGCACCACTCGGAGACGATAAGGCAACGACGTCCAGGTTATAGCGCGCGAAGAAATTCGTGTTGTCTGAGAAACGATGGTCAATGCGGATCAACCCTGAATTTTCACCGTTGCTGATACTTCCTGTGCTTACGTACTTAGATACGGTAGTGCTGCCCGGTACGACCCGATTTCCAACTGGGAAGGAATTGATAACCGGCGCGAGAGCCGGTGACCGGGCTAGAACAGCGTTGCGAAATGCATCGCTCGGCACGTTACCAATCAAGGTTGTGCTCGCACGTTGCTGCAGTCCCTCGTAAGCAGCGAAGAAGAAGGTGTTGTCCTTTATGATTGCCCCACCAGCGCTGCCGCCGTACTGGTTCAGCCGAAGCGGTGGAAGCGCTGAGGGATCGAACGGTCCTCGCGAACTAATCACATTGTTACGGATGTATTCAAATGCGCTGCCGTGAAAGTCATTGCTGCCTGATTTCGAGATAATCTCGACTTGGCCGCCCGAGGTACCTCCAGTCTCCGCCCCATACAAGGCAGTGTCGACCTTGAATTCAGCAATCGCCTCGGTAGATATTTGAAGACGGAAATTTGCATTTGGCGCTTGGTTTGAAATTCCCGTTGCGTCCAGGCCGTCGAATCGAAAGTTATTATCGTCCGCACCTCGGCCCGCAAATCGAATTGACTTCTGCGTTCCGCCGCCACTATCGATCGCACCCGGGACCAGACCCATCAAACCTGTCCAAGCCCGCCCGTTAATCGGCAGTTCAGATACCTGAGCAGAAGTAATAACTCCGCCTACGGTCGCTGCATTTTGCGTTAGCGCCGGACTCTCTGCCTCGACCTGAACTTCTTGCGAGTTAGAAGCAAGCTGCAGTTGAGAATTGAGTGTACGGACCTGACCTACAACTAACTCCAGCGACTTAAACTCCTCGATTCTAAAGCCATCCTTCTGAATGCGTAAATCGTAAACACCAACCAGGAGACCGGGAATCGAAAAGACTCCGGAGTTATTGGTCTTAACTTCACGATGGGACCCGGTAGCCTTACTGTCAACCGCGATTATGGCATCGGCTATTGGCGCTTGAGACGGATCCGTAATGGTTCCTGTGAACGACGCACGGTCATCTTGCGCCAGTAAGTTGAACGAGTTTAGCAGGAGCGCTAAGACCAGCGCCCACACGTATTGCATCTTCATTGGTGACCCCTTGTTGGTTATCGGAAGAGACAGACCCGCCCTCGAATATCGACTCCCATCGACACCCGTGAGGCAAAACTGAGAGACTGGAAGACTTAGAACGAACCTGTAGAATGCTTTGCTTCGGTGAATTGTTCCCACCCAAAGTTCTGCATCAGGATGTGAAAGACGTCCGTATTCGACACAAAGCCGTGAACACGATCAGAACCGGGACCGGCAGCCATTAGCGGCACTTCTTCGGCCGTGTGTTCGTCCTCAAGAGAAACCGCCTTCAGAATTCCTTTGTGATCAGAATCCTTCGAAGTTTCCGTGAGGTTCTCGCCCTTGATACGCAGATCGTACGAGTGATCAGCAGTGAATAGAACTAACGTGTTGGACTTTACCTCTTCGGTGACAGCCGCGACCGCCGTATCCAATTCCACCACTCGCTGTATTGAAGTTCGAGTCTTTCCCGTGTGGCAATCGGAGTGTGCCACCAACAAAAAGCCTTTCGGGTTTTTCGAAAGGATCGTGACTGCCTGATGAACCGCGTCCGTGAAGTTAAACTGGTCATCGTCTGTAAGTACAATTACTCGATTATGAGTGTTGCCAAGTTGGCCCAGGCTGGCCATAGACTCCAGATACGTGTAATCTTTGGCCTTGATATCGGCTTCCAGATTCCGGCCTAAGTTAGCGGTCTGGGAAGTTATCTGCTTTCGGCCCGCGCCGATAATGACATCTGGTCCCCTGCCGAACTTAGAATTTAAAGCCTGTTCGAAAATCTCGCCTGCCTTACCGCGATTGTTGATATGCGCATAGAAAGAGGAAACAGCAGCACCCGCGACTCCCTCGTTGGAAATAATCCCGGTGGAGAGGCCATTTTCGATGGCGTACTCCATGACGGTCTTGTATATTTCGCCGTCTTTGACGTCTCTCTCCGCATCCGGAGACATTGACATAACGCCGTTTCTCCCTTTATGCCCTGTAGCCCAAGCCGAGGCGCAGGCGGCAGCGTCGGTGACCCACTCCTTGGCCGATGACGTGTCTGCCAGAGCTAGACTTGGCATATTCTGGATGTACAGCGATCGTGCCTTTCCGTTGGCGTAAATGCTAGCCGCATTGAGGCTGGAAATTCCCGCACCATCGCCGATAAACAGAATGGCGTTCTTCGCTTGTGCGAAACATGAAGTGACAGAAAGCATCACCAACGGCGCTAGAACTAATACTCTCTCTGTCATAAGATCTCCACAATTGTCAACGAATCCTCCCAGACTTCTGCTTTAATACTCAGGTGTTAGTCACCCGAGCTTAGTAAGCGAAATTGAATTTATAGTGACTGCGACGTGACAATTAGACTTCTTATACAAATCGGGCTGTTTAGTGAACGCGTCTGATGATTCGAGACATTTTTGAATCGCAGAAAGTTCTTGAACAGCGCTGCTGCGTTACTGCCTGATGTAGGTCAAGCGTCCGAACTTGCGTGCGACGTGCTCGTGGTGGGCGGTGGTGTCGGTGGATTTGCCGCGACGTTGGCTGCCTGCCGGAACGGCGTGCGCGTCATCCTAACGGAAGAGACTGATTGGATTGGTGGTCAGCTCACTGCACAAGCTGTTCCGCCCGACGAGCACCCCTGGATCGAGGACTTCGGATCAACGCGAGCCTATCGGCACTATCGAACTGCTGTGCGCAATTTTTATCGCCGACATTATCCGTTGTCTGAATCGGCGCGCTCGAGAGTCGATCTCAATCCGGGCAACGGTGATGTTTCGAGGCTCACTCATGAGCCGCGCGTCTCAGTGGCTGTTCTGGAGTCCATGCTTTCGAGCTTCGTCATCAGTGGTCAGCTGACGACTCTTTTGCTGCACAAACCTGAGGCAGCCACCATTCAAGCAGACCGTGTTACCAGCATCACGATGGCTGACCTGCGTGCCGGGACGAAGAAAACAATTTCCGCCCGCTACTTCGTCGACGCAACCGAACTCGGCGATCTACTGCCGATAACTAAGACAGAGTTTGTAACCGGAAGTGAATCACAATCAGTAACTGGAGAACTACATGCCAGGCCCGCAGCCCGGCCCGACAATAACCAGTCGTTCACTTACTGCTTT
Source organism: Bryobacteraceae bacterium (assembly GCA_965214005.1). GTDB lineage: Bacteria > Acidobacteriota > Terriglobia > Bryobacterales > Bryobacteraceae > Bog-105. The sequence continues at coordinate 2,133,367 of CBDCAQ010000014.1, read as the reverse complement.
GCAATGGACTTTCTTGGTGGAGAAGACCACACCATTGATCGTCCCGCGCAATATCAGTTCTGGCGCGATTACGTCCCTAAATTAAGTCCATCTTGGATCGGTTCCTTACTAAATTGGACTTATTGCAATCCGGTTACACTTGCTCCGAGGACCGCACACTTCCATCCGAATCCCGACCCCGCCATCGCTGATCTAAGTCTAAATCTTTGGACTTACCGCCGAATTGCAGACCGCCAAAACTTCGCGCCCGGATTCTACCGTAGCGACATTGTTCTAGTGAACTGGCCGCAAAATGACTACTGGCTCGGCGACTTGGTGACAGCTGATTCCCGGCAGCGAAGAGATCGGATGAACGCCGCCAAGCAATTGAGCCTTTCACTCCTCTACTGGATGCAAACCGATGCCCCGCGGCCGGATGGCAAAACCGGCTTCAGAGGCCTCCGTCTTCGAAAGGATATCGTCGGTACAGAAGACGGTCTGGCGAAGTCCGCATACATCCGCGAGTCTCGCCGAATTCAAGCCGAGTTCACCGTCCTAGAGCAGCATGTAGGAACCGACATGCGAGCCGAAACCCAGCGCGTTACCAGAGACCAAGCTGCCGCCGAGATCTTTCCAGATTCAGTTGGTATCGGATCCTACCGCATCGACCTTCATCCAAGTTCCAGCGGATCAAACTATGTGGACATCAGCTCCTTGCCATTCCAGATTCCACTCGGCGCTCTACTGCCGACGCGAATGGAAAATCTGCTGCCCGCCGCAAAGAACATCGGCACGACTCACATTACGAACGGCTGCTACAGGCTGCATCCTGTGGAGTGGAACATCGGCGAAGCAATCGGCTGTCTTGTGGCTTTCTCAATGGCTAAGAAGACTACGCCCCGCGCCGTCCGAAGCTCTCGAACCTTACTTCAAGAGTTCCAAAGCGCTCTGATGCGACAAGGTGTGGAGCTTGCCTGGCCGAAAGCAAAGACTCACCCGCTTTAGTTCTAGAGACTGCCTGCCTGCCGAAGCATCCCACCATCAATGAAGTAAGTCGATCCCGTTATGTACGATGCTTCCTCTGAAGCCAGATAAGCGGCCAGTCCACCTATCTCCTCCGGTTTCCCCCAACGGCCCAGCGGAATTCCGGCCATTAGCTGTTTCTCAAGCTCCGGGTTAGCCTGGATGTCGGCATCAATCGGCGTGTAAATGGCTCCGGGTCCGATGTTATTCACCGTGATATTGTGTGGCGCAAGTTCAACCGCGATAGTCCTGGTTATCATCCGCAATCCACCTTTCGTTGCGCAGTAAATCGCATTTGTCGGCATTGGCAGGTCCTCATGAATAGACGATATATTGATGATTCTGCCCCCGCCGCCTTGCTTGATCATCTGCCGCGCCGCCACTTGAGCAACTAAAATCGGCCCAACCAAATTGACGCTGATGAGCTTGTGGACCTCGTCAATCGGATAATCCACAAACGCAAACTTCTTTTCAATTCCTGCGTTGTTGACCACAATATCGAGCCTGCCGTATTCCCGTACCGTGGAATCAATCAGGTTCTGAACTTGCGCCGGGTCCGAAACGTCTGCCGCCACAGCTATGCACTTCCCGCCCGCGGCTTGAATCGTCTCCATCGTCTCTTTCGGAGCGTCTGGCGATCCAACATAGTCGACTACAACGGATGCCCCTTCCTGGGCAAACCTGATGGCAATTCCCTGCCCGATCCCCGTCGCCGCACCCGTAATAATCGCCACTCTACCTTTTAGTCGCATCGCAGTCCGTTGGAGACAAATGAAGGAGAGGCGGTTTCATGAACTAAGTTGCCGAGATTCTGAGCGTCCTAGACTGCCGATTACAACTTCGTTTCGAATCGGGTCCACAGTTCAGCGAGCCAGAGCACTGGCAAACTATTCCCAAGTTGAAAGTCATCCGCCAGAATCAGACTCCGGAGACCGCGATCCCAACGCCAAGCCTTTCGATTCAGCGAATCCAGGACGAAAACATGCGCAATACCCAATAGTGCGCAACGTTCGCACTTAGCTTCAACCATTACGAAAGAGTCCTCCTGGGACAGGATCTCCGCTACAATCTTAACCGGCGTCGTTGGATAAGGTCCAGGAATTCGTTCGCGCGTTGCCACGACATCAGGGACAGGCTGCCAGGTTGGATCAATTCTGAGTGATAGCTCAGTGTAGGAGTCAAATCCCATCTTGGCAAAGAGTTGCGCCAAGAGCCGTTGCAAAAGCGCATGGAATTTTGTGGCAATGCCTCTTAAACCGCCTCGCCGTCCCAATACTCGTAGTGCGGCTTCAGGTTCTCACCGTAGGCAACCCGAAACTGCTCTAAAGTTAAATGCTGGGTAGCAGCGGCCATAGGTTGTCCACTCTTTAGCTATTATGAGCGGTTCAGCTCTATGTGAATCGAGTCCGCTTCCACAGCAACCAACCGCTACCGCCTAAGAGAACCAGAAGCCCGCACACAATAAACAAGGACCATTCGGATAAAAGGGCCGGAGGTGGTGCCGCTGCTTCCCGACCCAGCCAAACGAACACTCCGACGGCGGCCGCAACAATCAAAAGATCGATCCAAGATCGGCCACCAGCTTTTCTAGTGGGTTCCTGCAGCGCCGCCTCGCCATGTTGAGACCCCGCTATTTCCGCATAAGAGAGCTGGTAGCGATTGCACTCCCGACGGATCGCAGTCTCCGTCGATAGCTGCTCGCTCTCTCTGGCGGTAGCGCTGCTGATGGACAACGCACCTAAGATCATCAACACCGACCCAAGCACAATCGCGAGTCTCGCAGGTCCGCCGACATTGGCCAACTCGCCGAAAACCAGTGCTCCCCATGCGAGCCCCCATAGTTGATTAGTATTTGAAAGGGGAATCCCCCGGCTGATGCCGATGTACTTGGTCGCGAAGTGTTGGAACATATCGCCTACCACCCAGCAGAACCCTCCCAGAAAGAGATAGAACATCGCTGGCTTGAGAGACGTGAGTTGCGCAACCAAGGGACTCACGCCGCCCCCGGTCGTAACGCCCAAAAATGCCATCGTTCCCAATTCACCAAACGTGAACACTGTAATGAACGATAACGGATTCATTCCACTGACGTACGCCTTCCGATACGGAACATACATGGTGCCCCAAAGCACGCTGGCTCCCAAAGCTGCGAGCACTCCCGCCGCAGGTCGAGTCGCCCCAGCCACGCTCTCGTGGGTTGACGCCAGGGCCAATATAATCGTCGCCACGACTATGGCTACCGCACCCCCCAGCACCTTGCTCCAATTCTTAATACCCGCCCCGCGCAGCTCGCCAAACAGCAGGAAGCCCCATAACAGCCCGACTAGCGAGTTCGTGTTCCAGAGGGGAAAAGCGATCGAAAGTCCCACGTTGCGAATGGCAAACACCGTCAAAGTATTCGCGACGGCCCACAAAGCTCCGGCCAGAATGGCCCAAATAATTAGGTGCGGTTTCGCGAACACATCCTGCCAGACAAAGCTAGTCCCCTTAGCTAGCGTCGGCAACGTCCAGCGTCCAACGAATACGCCCATCACCATACACAGCGATATGACGATCGGCGAATAGCCGGAAGCGACCAGTTTAATCGGAGCCTCAGCGCTGCCCAACCAAGCCCCTGCTGCTATCCCGCACGCCACGCCCAAGCTGTGCATCGACGTTATCTGTGTCCGTTGCTCAAGCGCGCCCGCCATTTATACCTGTCCCTCCGAACGTAACTTTCTTACGAGAGCCAGACCAGCAAAATGGTACCTAGTACTAGCACCGCCGTCGGAATCCAGAAATGAGTGTCGGTTAGGATTGCTTTCAGCATTATTGAATTTGACCATCTTCTTGGTGTTCAGCGCATCTAAAGAGATTGAGGCTGGGAGCACCATGTTACCGCTAAGGCCTCGCATTTGTACGGACGAATGTCTTACTTAGAGTTTGACCACGTCGGAAAAGTATATCGTTCCGGCGTCCGCGCTCTCTCCAACATAAAACTTGCCGTTCAGACGGGCGAATTTGTAGTCCTAGTCGGCCCTTCTGGATGCGGTAAATCGACACTACTCAGAATTGTTGCTGGCCTTGAAAATGCGACTGAAGGCTCGCTACTACTGGACGGGGTAGAAATCAACAACATGGCTCCCAAAGATCGGGATGTCGCGATGGTCTTTCAGAACTATGCTTTATATCCACACCTGACTGTTCGGGAGAACTTAGAATTCGCCTTACGCATGCGTGGCGTGAAGCGAACGGCCAGGAACGCGCAAGTCGAGTCCACCGCGGAGATGCTGCAAATCACGACTTTGCTTAATCGCACGCCGCCCCAGCTCTCGGGCGGGCAACAGCAACGCGTTGCGCTCGGTCGCGCCATCGTCCGGCAACCAAAAGTCTTCCTCCTCGATGAGCCTTTCAGCAATCTTGACGCGGCCCTGCGCGCCTCAACCCGGGTTGAAATTCTGAAACTCCACCGCAAGCTGAACGCGACTACAGTTTTTGTAACCCACGATCAGGTCGAAGCGCTCAGCATGGCCGATAAACTCGTTGTACTGCGCGACGGGGTCATCCAGCAAATCGGTTCTCCTGCTGAAGTCTATCGCCGTCCTGCTAACCAGTTCGTGGCTCGATTCATAGGTTCACCGCCTATGAACCTGCTGCCTGCACAAGCCCTCAATGGTGCCGGGGCGATCACAATCGACGGGCAACGCTTTTCCTGTCCGGTAGCTCGCAATCTTCACGGCCAAGTTCTTCTGGGTCTCCGTGCGGAACATGTCAGTGTCGCCAACGGACACACGCCACCAGGTCAAGTCTCCTTCCCAGCAACCGCGGTCATGGTCGAAAACCTCGGCAATGAAAAGCTCGCCACTTTCGCCACCGGCTCAACAGAGTTGGTCGTTCGACTTGATACACAGGTGCCGGTCCAGGTGGGCGAATCGATTCGGCTGGTCCCTGAACTCGAGAATGCGATTTTCTTTGACACTGCTTCCGGGGCCGCCCTTCAGTCCGCGGTAGATAAGTAAGACAGTAAGTACAAATACACTTTCCGCCGGCTGCGGCCTGTAACAAACATGATCGGCGTCATGCTCCTTATCGCAAAAACAGGTTAGAAACGATAAGGGACCCGGATGAGCTATACCAAATCGCGTAAGTATTCACTCTTCTTATTAGGTATTGGCATTCTTGCCAGTACCTCAACAACGATTCATCAGAGTTTGAAGATACCGGCCGTTCACGCCTCTGACCACGTGGACTCGCCAACCGTTGCCCAATATGTGGCAGCTGATATTGGTGACAACTGGGCCTTTCTTGATCCTAACGACAACTCGCAAATCGTTCTGATCTTGGACACAAAGGGATTTCTAGTGTCGTCTGAAGCTTTCGGTCAAGTCATCTTCGACTCAAATCTTCGCTACCGTTTCGAAATCGAGAACACTGGAGATGCCACGCCGGACGCCTTCATCGATGTTCGCTACGCGCCTGGTCTAGGGCGTCTTACTGGCCAGACGGCAACAATCACTCTGCCGAATGGCGTGACTTTCACGGCACCCACCACCGTCGCAACTCAGAACTATAATCCCAATCCTCCCGTTATTACAACCGAGCCATCAACTGGTGCGAAGTTCTTTGCCGGCGCTATGGCCGATCCGTTTTTCCTCGACGACACAGGAGCAAACCGCCTCGTAGCGTCGTCGCTAATGAATCCTGGCAATCCTGATAAAACCTTGTTAGGGCAGCGCGGTGGACGCAATACTTACGCCGGGTTTAACCAATTGATTACAGCCATCGAAGTACCTGTGGCTATGCTGCGCGGTCGCTTGTCCATTATCGGCACAAATGCAGTTACTCAACTGCAACGCAACCAAATCGTAAGAACTGACGGTTCGATTGTTGCTTCAGGCGAATGGATTACGGTAGACCGCGACGGAAATCCATTAGTAAACAACGGTTTGATCCCAGCGCCTCGCAAGAACGAGTACAACGGCGCGACCACGCAAGACGATGCAAATGGCCAGTTCCGCTCCAGCATCATTCAGTCAATGAATAACTTCGGCACCAATGGCACCTATCAAGCCAAAGTTCTGAAGGCGGTACAGGAGACCGGCGACATCTTGCGCCTGGATACAACCGTCCCCAATTTCGGGCCCCAGGGCGGGAACAATCCGGCCGGAGGCTTTGGTAATATGGGCGGCCGGCGTTTGCTGGACGATGTTGTCGATGCAACATTTACGATGCTCAACAACGGGATTCCCTTAAGCGATCACGTTAATGCACCTTCCAAAACTTTGCGAAATCATTTTCCTTTCGTCGCCGACCCTTATCAGCCTTTCCCAGCCGGTACCGTGAGCGATGGAACCATGCAGTAACTTTTGCCTGGAAAGCACATGTCCAAATTACCTTTTCTAAAACGACCTGCTGTATCTATTTCTCTCGCTCTGCTGGCCATGATCTTGCCCGGTCTGTTATCAGCTACACCGGTCACAGTAACTTCTTCGGTTAGTGCTAACGGACCGCTTTATGTCTTCGATTTCACAGTGACTGATAACAGCCTTCCAAACCTGCTTTCGATTACACTCACGGTTCCATCGCAAGCGAGTGCGGTTCAGAATCTAGTTGCACCGGCGGGTTTCTTTGCTGATTTCGACCCGGGGGTAGGATTAGTCGACTTCGTTTCCGATACCAGCAGCTTTTCAATCGGAACACCCGTAACAGGATGGATACTGCAGAGCCCGTTCCAACTCGGATCAGTCTCTTTTTCGACGCTGAGTCTTGATGCGAACCAAAATCCGGTCACGACCACAGGCACTGTCTCATCTATAGATTCGGCCACTCCGGAACCGAGTGCCCTAGGTCTGATGGCAGTCTCTTCAATCTGCGTTTTCTGTCTTCATCGCAAGAAGCACTCAGCAGGTGCGACAAATTCTCTCTAGCGATTTGTTCCAGGCAGATTAAGGATGACCGGCACACAGGACTCGCACGTATTGCGGCCCGTTCTTTTTATTGGAGTGGCAGTCGGCCTGTTGCTGGCTGCCACTTACCTGCTACGGTTCGGAATAGATCGTTTTGATCGACAGAGTGCTAGCTATCCTACAGCGCAAAGGCCAGAGACCAAATCAGTCTTCGAGGCCGAGCAAGCGGGCGAAGCGACGACAATCCGGTTCCTACTTGACAAGGTGAAGCGCGATCCGGACGACATGCTGGCCCAGAACATGGTGGCATATCGCATGCTGCAGAAGGTTCGCGAAACCGGTAGTGCCGACTACATTTACAACGCATTCCAAGCGGCCAATGCATCGCTGCACTCGGTCCCAGCGATCCGGAATATCGGAGGTCTGACTGCGTTAGCCCGAAGCGAAATAGCTGTCCATGACTTCAACGCTGCGCGTGTCCACGCGTTGCAAGTCGTGGACTACGATCCATCTACAATCGGATCTTACGCCCTACTATTCGATGTCCTTATCGAGCTGGGTGATTACGCCAAAGCCGATCAGGCCGCACAGCAAATGCGGAAGCTCGGCATGGATACAGCCGAAACGGAGATTCGTCTTGGGCGCATGCTCTTTATACAAAGCGACACAAGCTCAGCAAGGCGTCGTTTCGTTCGCGCGATCGCCTTTGTAAATCAGATATCCCCTCCGCCGCGTGAGACTCTAGCTTGGTGTCAATGGCAGTTAGGTGAACTCGATTTCGCAGAAGGAAACTATCAGGCCGCTCAGAAAGAATACGAGGCAGCCCTTGAAACTTATCCCTTCTATGTTCAAGCGCTCGCTTCACTCGGGCGAGTATCGGCTGCACGAGGTCAATTGCCAAGGGCGATCGATCTCTACGAACAGGCAACCCGGCGTTTCCCAGACCCAACTTTCGTGGCCGCCTTGGGCGATTTATATCACCTCGCACATCGCGAAAAGGAAGCGGAAGTTCAGTATTCGTTGATTGCACAGATTGGACATCTCAGCACTCTTAACGGAGCCCGTTACAACCGCCAAATCGCACTGTTCAACGCAGATCACAACCGGAATTCCGATCAGGCATATCAGGACGCGAAGCGCGAGTATCAGGATCGCCAAGACATCTATGGCGCTGATGCGCTTGCTTGGACTGCCTTGAAGTCCGGCAGGCTTTTAGAAGCACAGAAGGCATCGCAAATAGCAATTCGTCTTTCTACACGGGACGCGAAGCTCTACTATCACGCTGGCATGATCGAAAAGGCGGCAGGTAATCAGGCCAAGGCTCACGTTTACTTGACACGTGCCCTGGACCTGAGTCCGGCATTCGACCCACTTCAAGCTAGGTTTGCTCGTGCGGCATTGGGGAATTAAGATGTGGCTCAGGTTAGGCCGCTTTCTGTTAGTTAGCCCGTGGGCGGCCTTGTTACCGATCTCCATACAAGCGCATCCGTTGGGCAACTTTACCGTCAACCACTTTGCAGGCTTGCGGATTGGTCACGATCGGGTCGAAGTTAAATGCATCGTGGACATGGCTGAGATACCAGCCTTCCAGGAACTCCGGAAAGCAGACGCCAACGGCGATGGGAAAACTTCCGCGCTTGAGTTGGACAGCCATTTCCGCGGCCTTGCGCCGCAGTACGCCAGACTTTTAACGCTCAACATTGACGGGGTGCCGACCCCTTTGCGCGTCACTTCTCAAGCAGTCACGACCCCTGCCGGCGCGGGCGGCTTGTCAACCATACGACTCGAATATAGTCTGTCAACTGAGTCACTCAACGCCAACCATCCCTGGCCTCAAAGTTTAAAATTTGCTGACCTCAATGATCCCGACCGAATCGGCTGGCGTGAAATCGTAATCTCGACCGCGCCAAACATCACCGTATTTAGCAGTTCAGCTTTCGGTAGTTCAGCCAGCAACGAACTCCATTCTTACCCACCAGATATGTTGGCCGCGCCCCTTGCCGAGCGCCAAGCATCACTGTCCTTTACGAATGGTCCTGCACCGACCGGGGTTCAGATATTAACCAAGAGAAACGGACAACCAATCACCCCTGGAGCACGCGACCGATTCGCAGAGCTGATCTCGATTCCCACCCTAACTTTCCCAATCGCGCTATCAGGTCTTCTAGCCGCATTGATGTTGGGTGCCGCGCACGCCCTTTCGCCGGGTCATGGGAAAACCGTCGTTGGTGCTTACTTAGTTGGCTCTCGGGGTACACCGAAGCACGCGGCCTTTCTTGGACTGACGGTTACGATCACGCACACAGCAGGCGTCTTCGCGCTGGGGCTACTCACCCTGTTCGCATCGCAATACATCCTGCCCGAACGCCTGTTCCCGATACTGAGCTTTGTTTCGGGTACTCTTGTCGCCTTCCTCGGCCTTAGTCTATTCATCCGCCGTTCCGCTTTAGCGCTCGGAGTTGATGCAGGCTCGCACGTTCAGCACACTCACACAGAAGGCGAATCGGACTCTCTAGGGCACGTTCACGTGCACTATCCCGGCGGACAGCCACACTCCCATTTGCCTCCCGGAATCGAAGGCGAACCGGTCACTTGGCGAAGTCTCCTGGCGCTCGGCATCTCGGGCGGTCTGCTGCCCTGCCCTTCGGCGCTTGTTGTCTTGCTATCAGCCATCGCGCTCCATCGAATTGGATATGGGTTACTTTTAGTGGTGGCGTTCAGCATAGGATTGGCGGCAACCCTGACCTGCATTGGACTGGTCTTTGTGTATGCCGGACGCTGGTTCAGTCGGTTTAGCTGGATCTCTGAACATTCGCATTTCCGCCGATACCTGCCTGTCCTAAGTTCGCTACTGGTTGCCTGCCTTGGACTTGCAATCTCGTACGGGGCAGCAGAACAAGCCGGTATTCATCCCGGACGCCTGCTTATGGAGGCTTTTCAACACTGGCAGGCCATTTCATCCGGGCACACACCCTTGGCTTCCATGAGCGTGTTTGCCGTCCTCGGCTTCGGTCTGATTCTTGGCTTCAAACATGCCACTGAAGCCGACCACGTTGTCGCCGTTTCCTCCATTGTTAGTGAGCACCGGCAGCTCGGAAAGGTAGCAGTAATCGGGGCACTATGGGGCGCCGGGCACACGCTGACGCTGGTCTTAGTTGGCTTTGTCGTCCTGCTGCTGAGAGTGGCCATCCCAGAACGCGTCGCCAATTTTCTCGAATTTGGTGTCGCTCTCATGATCATTGGACTTAGCGGTACGGCCTTGACCCGAGCTCTGCGAGGACGGCCCGATGTTCACCGGCACCAACATTCTCACGGCGGTTCCCAGCACGTGCATCTGCATTTTCACGATCAGGTTACAGACCACATGGATCCTCACAGCCACGAGTCGCATCTAGTTGATCGCGTGGGTCTCAAGCCGCTTTTCGTGGGAGCCATGCACGGGTTAGCCGGTTCAGCAGCACTAACATTATTAGTTCTAACTCAAGTATCTTCAGTCGGTTTAGGGCTAAGTTACCTTGCAATCTTCGGCACTGGATCGATCTTGGGGATGATGCTTGTGTCCGTTGTGATCGGTCTTCCCTTCGCTCTCAGCGCCCAGCGTTTGGCAGGAGCAACTCGCCGCTTGCAAGCCGTCGCCGGACTCGCAGGAGTCGCGTTTGGATTTTGGTACGCCTACAATACTCTGACGCCGCTGCTGTAGAACTACCCACAGTACTTTTTCTTTGTTAGCTGCGTGACTAAACCTTCTCACGGGAGAACATCATATCGGAGCCCACCGCATGCGCTTGTTCTGTCTTGAAAAACTCCCTGCCGAACTTATCGCGTCTGTAACTTACCGTCATCTTCGAGCCAACGAGGTCCTGTATTGCCAGGGCGAAGCTTCTAAGGCAGTCTTCTGTGTTTTACAGGGCAGATTGCGTTTGGACAATCACACCGTTAGCCAGGGCACCGTCCCCCTTTACGTAATTCGGCCGGGCGAATTCGTATCGGAAGCAGCTTTGTTTGCAGAGCATTACTGCAGCGACGCTGTTGCTGAAATCGCGTCGAAGGTTTCGGTCTTCCCAAAGTCGTCGCTTCAGTCCGCTTTGAACAAAGATCCTGGCTTAGCGAAGGAATTCATGACGCTGCAATCAAAGCGTTTCAACGTTATACGTCTGCGTATGGAGATTCGCAGCATCCGGCTCGCCAGAGAACGTGTTCTGCAGTATTTATTGGTATCAAGGCCGGCAAACTGTAATCATCTATGGCTTGATCGACCGCTGAAGAACATGGCGGATGACGTCGGCTTGACCCACGAAACGTTTTATCGGACGGTTACTCAATTAGAGCGCGAAGGTGTCATTGGCTGGGCTGGGAACTCGATCGTTTTTCGACGTCTCGAAGGTTCCGAACCGCCGTCGCAGTTTCATACCGCTGCCCAAAGCTAACCACTTTGGCAATCTACTTAATTCCCGTCCTGGCGATTCCCTGTACAAATTGCCGCTGCGTAGCTAAGAACAGCAGCACTGCCGGTAGAACTGAAATCAAAGCCACGGCCATAATCCCGGTCCAGTCGGTAACATGCTCGCCCTGCAAGAAACTAAGGCCGACCGGCAAAGTCAATGAGCGCCGCTCTTTCAACACAACCAGCGGCCATCCAAAATCGTTCCAGTTGCCGAGAATCAACAGCAGACTCAGCACGGCAATTGCCGGACGTGCAAGCGGCAGCACGATGCGCCAAAAGATCGACCATTCCCCCGCGCCGTCCAATCGTGCCGCGTCCAGCAACTCATCGGGAATTTTCGAAAGAAACTGCCGGGCTAGAAAAACTCCATAAGTCTCCGCAGCCCGCGGCACAATTACTGCCCAGTAAGTATTCACTCCACCCAGCCGAGCAACGATCAGGAATTGCGGTACTAAAAGCACCTGTGTTGGAAGCATGAGCGTCGCCAGGAACAAAATAAACAACGCATCTCGTCCCCTAAAGTCGAACTTCGCGAAAGCATAACCAGCTAGTAAGTCGAGCACAACGGTCAGCACTCCGCCTAGAACTGCCACGACTGTTGAATTCCAAAGCCAATCCGCAATCGGGTAAGTCGACCAAACCAACCATAAGTTGTCCCACTTCCAAGTTGTCGGAATCACGTGAAGGGTTCGCGTGAAGATCTCCGACGGTGGACGTAGGGCCGTCAGCGCCATCCAGATTACTGGGAACACAAACAACAACGAAATTACCGTTAGTGCTGCAAGTAGAAATCGCTGTCTCGCGCTAGTCATGCTCTTCGAAGCTGCCTGCGCGTGTCGGGCTTATTTAGCAATAGCCCAGATGTCAGCAGAAGTAGGACCACTAATAAGACCACACTGAGTGCTGCCGCATAACCTTGCCTTTGCTCCTCAAAAGCTGACTCATATAAGTACTGCACAAGCACTGTGGTCGAAAATGCCGGCCCACCATCCGTCATTACATAGATCAAATCGAAGACATGGATCGAGTAAATGACATTAGTGACCAGGAGAAAGGTCGTTGTCGGTCGGAGCATCGGCAGTGTCACCCACCGGAACACATTCCAAGAGCTAGCTCCGTCCAGACGGGCTGCTTCGATCAGTTCTCGTGGAACATCCTGCAGTGCTGCCAGGTAGATCACCATGCAAAGTCCGGTCCGTATCCACACAGTGGTCAGGATCACGGCAGGCATGGCGAACCGAGTTGAAGAAAGCCATGGTACACCGTGCATCCCCATCGCACCAAGTAGATTGTTCAACACCCCGTACTGGTCATTGAAGATCCAGGCGGCAATGGTGGCAGAGGCCACGCTCGACAGTACACTCGGCAAATAAATGACGGCGCGAAAGATTCCACGCCCAGGTAGGTCGCGATTCAAAGCCAGGGCGCATCCAAGACCCATGGCTAATACAAGTGGCACGATAGCGATCCCATATAGAAGCGTATTTCCAAGAGCCCGCCAGAATTCTCGGTCACCCAAGATCTCTGCGAAATTGGCTAAGCCGACGAACCTATGGTCTCCCAGTAAGTTCCAGTCGTACAGGCTTAGTGCGAAAACTGCACAGATCGGAATTAAGATGAACGACGCAAAGAGCATTAAATGAGGTGATAAAAAGAACCAAGGCGCAGAGGGTTCCCGCGCTTCGCGTACTGCGCGCGATCCCGCAGCCATCGAAGGCCGCTGTTCGGGTTTCTCCAACACTCTTTCCTGTTTCACCTATGTAATAACTGCCTCGATCTTCCTCGCTATGTGCTCAACGGTCGCCTCAGCCGATTGACCTCCCGAAAAGGCTGCATTCAATTCATCGCCTAACGTGCGGTTGATTTGATGAAACTTCGGCAGAGTTACAGTGGCTGCCAGATGCAGTGGCACTGTTTCGGCTTGCTTCTGATGTACGACCATCTCATCAGGCCGATAAGAATAATGAACTCCTTCACTTACTAACTTCTTGCGTACTGGCAAGAATTGTGCAGCAGATACAAAATCACGCATATTAGCTTCATTCGTCAGAAACAAGGCAAAGTCCGCGGCTGCTTCAGGATGTTGCGAATCCCGAGTCACACCTATGGCATTTCCACCTAACTCAGAGGCCATTTGCACGTCCTTGGGCAGATAAGTTGCCGCCCATTTGAAATTAGGGCGAAGCTCCTGTAGGCTCTGGGGACCCGAATCGAAGTACATTCCAACTACTCCGGTTGCAAATAGGTTTTCTACTTGCTCAACCGACTTAGCCGAGTCACTGGGTGGTACCAATCCTTCGCGAAACCAGCTCTGCGTCCATCGAACTGTCTCCAGTGCCTCGCGTGATCGAATGGCCGGCTTCCGTAGATCCGCATCCAGCAGCCGCCCGCCATGCTGATAGAGAAAGTTCAGCCAACGAAACGCACCTCCCAGTGTCCAGTTCATCGCAAACCCGTAAGGCGATCCGCCCTTCTTGAGCGAGCGGGCGATTCCCGTAAACTCGTCGAAGGTCCAGCTATCCTCAATTCGTTCAGGAGCACGGAGTCCTAACTGGTCGAATAAGGTCTTGTTATAAAGAATGGCGCTTGTGTCCGTATGGTGAGGTAACGCATGGGGTCGACCCTCAAACTTTACCGCTGTCCACACCGGCTCAGTGAACTCTATCCCAAGACTCGCCGGCAAATAGCGACTTAGATCAATCAGCGCGCTACTCGGGCTATACCGGCCAATGTCCAAATAGGTAACCCGAAGCAAATCAGGCCCAACACCAGCAGCTATCTGCGCATCTATCTGCGACCGATATTTATAGCTAACTTCCTCCAAATCGATGCGTATACCCGGTTTAGTCTGGTGATAACGCTCGATCACCCGTCGAAAGGCAGCGATTTCTACGGGTTCCCCCCATGTGCTGAAGCGGAGATGAGTACGCCCGTCTGCTGCAGTACTACTCCGGTGGGAACACCCTCCGGCTAAGCTGAGGCCTACTAACGCAGAGCCCATACTTCTCCGTGTCATAAGGTCTTCCCGCATGTCCTGACCCTAATAGATCAATCTAGTTTCGTAAAAGCGCCATTCTTTTCGTCATCGAGCGAGAAAGATCGATGCGATTTAGTACTTCCAAACTCACTAACTCGATGTGAGTCACAGAACCTGCTCAGGCAAGTGCGCCCTAGTGCTCTCATTACGTCGGACTAAGAGCATTCTCCCCGCCCTTCAACTAAAGATTGTAGTAGCCGGAGACGATATCAAAAACGTGAGCACCCGTCCAGATTTACACGCAGTGCTTGTCACTTCCTGTCCGGATCCGCAGGGTCCGTCAGAATGACGAATTTTGCGCTCCTTCTGTCTGCTCCTCTTGTTGGGCAGAGTTCCGCAGCTCATCGAGCGTCTTATCAAAGTGCAAGCTTGCCAGTCGCGGTATCTCAGAGCGCAAGCGCGCCAGGCACTTGGATCGCTCTTGCAGCCGTCCTCTGTGTGACTGCTGGTCTCATCGTGGTCTTACTACAGTTGCGTCGGCTCAGGAGACGTTTGGTCGAAGCAAATGCTGCAACCCGCTCAGCACAGGAATCGAATCGCCTCAAGTCCGAATTCCTAGCCAACATGAGCCACGAAATCCGTACGCCGATGAATGGCATCATCGGGATGACGGACCTTACACTCGAAACGGAACTCAACGATGTCCAGCGGGAGTTTCTATCCACCGTACGCCTTTCGGCACAGAATCTGCTGCAAATTGTCAATGACATTCTCGACTTCTCCAGAATCGAGGCTGGCAAATTAACTCTGAACTGCGATGACTTTGAGATTAGGCGCACTCTGTCCGAAATCATCAAGCCACTCGCTCTGCCGGCTCACGAGAAGGCACTGGAGTTACTCTATTTTGTTGACTCGAAGGTTCCGGAGTTCCTGCGAGGCGATGCCGCCCGACTGCGTCAAATCCTGATCAACCTCCTTGGGAACTCCCTTAAATTTACCCGTACTGGTGAGGTAGAACTGCGCTGTTTCGTCGAGAACATTGGAGTAGGTTTGACATCCCTTCACTTTGTTGTCAGAGACACTGGAATCGGAATCGCCGAAGCGAAGCAGAAGGAAATCTTTGCAGCCTTTACACAAGCGGATAGCTCCATCACAAAGGAGTTTGGCGGCACTGGTCTTGGTCTGGCAATTACCGCCCAACTCGTAAATCTTATGGACGGACAGATCACGGTCGAGAGCCAGCCCAACGCTGGTTCTAAGTTCCACGTCGTTCTGCCTTTTAAGCAACAACTGCATCCACCTCTGATCGACAAGGCCGCGGAACTTCAGATATTAGAGAACCGGCGAGTGCTGATTGTCGACGACAACGGAACCAACTTGGCCAATTTGGAAGCCGGTTTTAATGAACGTGGAATGGCTGTTCATAAGGCCGACAGTGCGGAAGCGGCGCTGTCAGAAATCGAACGTGCCCGAGCCGCCCGCGAGGATTACGAAGTCCTGATTGTGGACGCTCAGATGCCCGGGACGAGCGGCTTTGATCTGATTGAGACAATTCGCCAGACCAAGGGCGCTACGCAACCAGCTGTTATGATGCTCTCGGCAGCCAACCTCAGCGAGCATGCCGCCCGATGTAAGGAACTGGGTATTGCATTTCTGCTGAAGCCAGTTTCCTCTTTCGAGGTCATGGAAACCGCCGCTCAACTGCTACGCAAACTGGACCGCGATCAGAAGCGTACGAATAGGCCGCCTATTAAGCCAACCCACGTCCCCGTTCCGCCCAAAGCGGAGGCACCCGCCCGCATCCTGATAGCTGAAGATAATCTGATCAACCAGAAGGTCATCACATCCATGCTTCGCAGCCAGAATTACGAGCTTCAAGTAGTTGGGGACGGAGCTCGGGCCCTTGCCGCCTGGCGCGACCGCGAATATAACCTTATTTTGATGGACATGCAAATGCCCGTCATGGACGGATTAGAAGCTACCAAGCGAATCCGCCAAGCTGAAAAATCCGAGAAGGCCGGAAGACGCCGCACTCCCGTCCTGGCCGTAACAGCTAACGCTCGCAAAGAAGATCGGGAGGCATGTATCAACGCGGGTATGGATGGTTTCATCTCGAAGCCCATCGAAAATGTAGAACTTCTCGAAAAGATCAAATCTCTTATCAAAGAAGATCGCGCATCCACCCAAGTGCCTGCCCTACGTGCCTGATCCCCTCCCAAGCCCCACATCAGATAAAACCTAGGGTCAAAAGGTTAGTACAATTTGTATATTTTTGGCCTTCAAACCCCCTCCTAGCTATTGGCGCGGTGCCAGAGTCATGCTAAGCTGTGAGTGCAATAAATTTCCTCGCCCCGATTTGGAATCTCGTACGCCCTCCCGCCAACGGTATCAAGCTCTCGAAATTCCCTCAATCTGGTTTTGTTAGGACTTTGCGCAAGAAAAGAGAGAACTTTGAAAGAAATTGGTACTGTAAAGTGGTTTAACGCCGCAAAAGGCTTCGGATTCATCTCCCGTGAAAACGGGGAAGATGTGTTTGTGCATTTCTCGGCTATCGAAGCGGCTGGTTATCGCAGCCTAGATGAGGGTGCTCGCGTCTCCTTTGTGGTGAAACGTGGGCAAAAGGGCCTTCAGGCTGACGAAGTAGCCCTAGCCTAGTCTGTATAGAATCCGTCCGTAACTAATTAGATACTTCGACACCTTGAGCGACTGGCCCTGTTGTCTACCTCGCTCAGGGTGTTTGAGATTGTGCAAGTCTTTTCCTCCGTCCTAATGCTTCACTGATCCCGAAGCGCTTAACAATCCAAATACAATCACACCTGTTACTGACACATAAAGCCAGATTGGAAATGTGTACCGGGCGATTTTCCGGTGTTGCCTAAATCTTCCGCTCAACGAAAAGAAGAATGTGATTAGCACGAACGGTAGCGCCACCATCGAAGCAACAATGTGCGAGGCCAGAATTGATAGGTAGATTGTTCGAAAGAGACCAATCCTAACGAAATGTGTGTCCCCGTGCAAGCTATGGTGAATGATATAGCTCACCAGAAACAAACTCGAGAACACAAACGCTGTTAACATCGAGCGTTTATGCTTCTCGATCTCTCGCCTTCGGATATAGACGAAACCCACACAAAGGCAAATCGCGCTGCATGCGTTAAATAGCGAATTAAGCGCAGGCAAGAACGTCAAGGTTGAGGCATACTCGCCCGATGCTCGATGCGCGTACAGCAACCAGATCAGAAAGCCACTTGCTGCCGCACTGAGGGCAATCAGTCCAGTAATCGCGATTCTGTCCTGCGCGTGCTGCTGCTGTTGTACGCTCATACCCGCGTTGCCGCCGTCCGTTCGGCCAATAAAGCTCTCAGGCCATCAAGGGATAGCGTGTTCACAACATCCGGTGCCTCCAGCCACCCTCTTCGTGCCGTCGTCACCCCGAATCTCATGTTCTGAAGATCTTTGATGTGGTGTGCATCCGTCGAGATCGTAAACTTGCATCCAATCCGTTTTGCCGTCCGAATCATCGGCGCGCCCAAGTCCAATCGCGACGGACTGGCATTGATCTCTAGCCAAACTCCCCGTTCCGCCGCTTTCCGCGCGACCTTCTCAAAATCATAGGCATACGACTCCCTCTGCAACAGCTTCCGTCCAGTCGGATGTCCCAGTACCCGGATGTTCGGTGATTCCAGCGCACGCATCAATCTGTCTGTTATTTCGTTCGGCTCTTGATCCATGTGGCTGTGAACGCTTCCGACCACCAAATCCAGTTCCGCCAGCGCATCTTCCGATATGTCCATCGCGCCTTCCTGCAAGATGTCACACTCGAGTCCCGCAAAGACGTGCAATGGCAGACCAGCGCGGTTTAGCTCTCTGACCTCTCGAGCGAACGCAACAACTCGGTTCTCATCGAGTCCATTGGCCATCGACAGCGCCTTCGAATGGTCCGTCACCGCAATGTATTCGTACCCTATCGCGGCTGCAGCTTCCGCCATCTCCCGCAAGGTTGCCCGACCGTCCGTTGCCGCCGTGTGCATGTGTATATCACCACGAAGGTCGCCCACCTCAATCAGCCGCGGTAAGCCGCCAGTCTGCGCCGCCTCAAATTCGCCCGAGTTCTCCCGCAACTCCGGCGGCACCCACTGATAACCAAGCGCCTCGTACACGCCTGCTTCCGTCTCACCGGCGACTCGCTCTTCCGTGCCGATCCGGAACAGTCCATACTCGTTCAATGTCAACCCTTGCTTGATCGCCTGCGTTCGCAGAACAACATTATGTTCTTTGCTGCCCGTGAAGTATTGCATCGCCGCCCCAAAACTTGCCGTCGGCAGCGCCCGCACATCCACCTGCAGGTTCTCGAGCCCGTAAGTCACGCTCGCTTTGTTTTCACCTTGACCTAACACTTCCTGAGCCTTCGGGTGCTGTATCAAATGGTTCAAAGCTGCCAATGCGCCGTCGCCCGCCACAAGGATGTCGAGGTCCCCAATCGTCTCCCGCCCGCGTCGCAGACTGCCCGCCGCCGCGACCTGTTCGATTCCGGGTAGCGCCCCAAACTCGGCTGTCAACTCGTGTGCGATGCGATGCCCGAAACTTAGCAAATACCGTCCGGCGCTCCTCCTGTAGGAACAGATTGATCGCAGTACCTTGTCTTCCAGTTTGGCGCCCATCCGCGGCAGTGATCGCAGTTTTTGTTCCTTGCAAATCCGCTCCAGATCATCCACGCTCTTCACGCCGTGATGTTCGTACAGAAGCGCGATGCTCTTCGGTCCCAGTCCCTGAATCTTGAGCAACTCGAGCGCCGAAGCAGGATATTTCTCCAGCATCTGATCTCGTCTTGCAAATGAACCGCGCTCGGCGATCTCGGCCAGGATCGCTGCCATTCCTTTTCCGAGGCCGGCAATATCGGTGATCTTGCTTGCCGGATCGCGCACAATCTCGATCACGCTCTTGGGATGGCTCTCAATAGCGGCCGCGGCATTCCGGTAACTTCGGATTCGAAAGCCGTCCTCGCCAGCCACTTCCATCAAATCGGCCGTCTCCGAAAGCAGTCTCGCGACGTGCTTATTCTCCATGTGCTCCGAACTCCGTTGTCACCAGCAAGTGTGCCGGCGCAGGCTCCACATGGACCAACACGTCCGCCACCCAGTTCAGTCTTTCCTTGACGCTGATCTTCACCTGGGCCGCGACCGCATGCGACTCCCGGACCGTCATCTCAGGGTCGACCTCCAGATGCAGGTCCACGTGGTACTTCATCCCCGTCCGCCTCGCAAAGCATTTCTCGATTCCGACCGCACCCGGCACGTCCCGCGCCACTCTCCTCAGCTCGTCCATCATCCCGGCTTCCGGCATTGTGTCAACCAGTTGGTCCACGGTGTGTCGCACCACTCGCATCGCCAGAAAAACAATAATGATTCCAATCACGCTGCCGCCCAACCGATCCGCAGCAGCAAATCGCACTGGGTCCCACAACAAAAGAACTACCGCCGTGAGCGCAATTACAGTGGAAAGCAAATCTGTCAAATCGTGCAGCGCATCGGCCTCCAATGCCGAGCTTGCAATCCTCCGCGCAACGTGCCACTTCCATCCAGCCAAGCCGAGCTTAATTACTACTGCGGCAACCAACGGGTACAGTACATAGGAATGCATCGACGCAGGATGGCCCACCAGAAATACGCTACGCCAAAAGATTGCCGAGCCCGTGAAAAACAGAATCGCTCCCACGCCCAACCCTGCCAACGTCTCGTAGCGTCCGTGACCGTACGGATGATCTTCGTCAGCGGGTTTGCTCGCCAGCACCAATCCGCCGTACACAATCCCTGAAGACACCACATCCACGGCTGCTTCTAGACCATCAGAAGTCACTGCGGTCGAGCCTACTTGCAACCCAACGATGATTTTGGCTACCGACAACACAGCGCTGAAGCCAACACTGATTAATGCAAGGCGCCGCCCCAACAGCTCCAAACTTCGTTGTTCCAGCGCCATCCCACTCTGAGAATAACGCTACGAGGAGATCTCTCACGTCGTGGCATATCTCCCCACACATTTGGGCCGTCAATTGAAGCCCAGCTACTATGAAAGAGGTGCATGAACTGGCTTGAATTTCGGCAGTTCAATCGCCATCTGCTTTCGTCTCGACACAAGGATTCAGTCCGCTTTCATCAAAACGCGCTGCGAAAACAAAGGAAATTAAGAATGGAAAAGCTTGCGCAAAACATTCAGGAAGCGTTCCTCAACAACGCCCGCAAAGATAAAACCTTTTTGACCATCTACCTGATGAGCGGGGTTAAATTATCAGGTCGCATCAAGAGCTTCGACAAATACTCAGTCATCCTCGAAACTAACAATCAGGAACAGCTGATTTTCAAGCACGCCATTTCGACCGTAGTTGTCGCGAAGCCATTTCATTCAGGAGTCGGTCCCGCCCACCTCGGCGCACCCGGAACTCCTGCTCCCCTGCCCGACCCGATCAACGGCCAATAACCTATACGTGATCTACTTGGTCAACGGAGCCCACCCTTTTGCCGCCTGAACTCTCGCCTGAGCGCACCCTCGTGGTTGGTGTTGACATTACCGGCCGGGCCCGCTCCGCTAACGTGCCGCGCAATTCATCCAGCGCTACTGAGTCAGAGGTGGAAGAGTCGCTTGCCGAATTAGCCGTGCTTGCTGAAAGCGCGGGCGCAGTCGTCATTGACCGAATGATCCAGGTCCGATCTGCCCCGGACTCGGCAACCCTCGTCGGCTCAGGCAAGGTGGACGAAATCGAACAACGTGTCCAGGCCGACGAGATTGACTCAGTTATTTTTGACCGCGAGTTGACCCCGACTCAACTCCGCAATTTAGAGCGGCGCATCCAGGTCCGGATTGTCGATCGCACCCAACTCATTCTCGACATTTTTGCCCGTCGCGCTCGCACCAGCGAAGGCCAGCTTCAAGTCGAACTCGCTCAGCTGAATTACTTACTGCCTCGACTCTCGGGCCGCGGCACGCAAATGTCTCGCCTGGGGGGCGGCATCGGAACTCGTGGTCCTGGTGAAACGCAGCTCGAAACCGACCGTCGTCGCATCGGCAAACGTATCTCCAAGCTCAAGGCTGACATTGAGCGTGTGCGCGCCACCCGCGGCGTCCAGCGGTCTCAGCGTCAAGCCGTTCCTCTCTCGACGATCAGCCTCATCGGTTACACGAATGCCGGAAAATCAACGCTGTTCAACAGACTTACGGGTGCCGGCGTCCTCGCCGATGCCCGCATGTTCGCCACTCTCGATCCTACTGTTCGCCAGATTCGCTTGCCCTCTGGCCGCCGAGTCTTGCTCAGCGACACAGTCGGTTTTATTCGCAACCTTCCCACAACCTTGATCGATGCATTCCGCGCCACGCTCGAAGAAGTCACGGCTGCCGCACTGCTCCTACACGTCGTCGATTTCACGTCAAACAACGCAGCCGAGCAGACCTCGCACGTGCTCAAAGTCATCGAAGAGATCGGTGCTGAGAAAACGACAGAGATCCTGGTTCTGAATAAGTCCGATCGGCTGAGTGAAGCCGACCGCCTTCTCGCCCCTGAAACCCTCACGCACCGAATGCTGGGCGAAACCGCGCGACAGAACGCAACCGAAGCCGTCCTGGTATCGGCTCAAACCGGAGCTGGCATTGAGAACCTACTCGCCACCATCGATCGCCGCCTAAGTCAGGATCCGGTCACACGCCAGCGCTTCCTGTTGCCTCTCGCCGAAGGGCGGGCTCTACACCTTTTGCATGATCGCGCTGCGGTGGTCTCTATGGACTATCGAGACGACCACTGCGACGTGGTTGCTGACGTGCCTCAGTCTTTGCGGGACCATTTGGCTGAGTTCGTCGTAAACCAAACTTAGGCCAGTGAAGCCGAGTGTCGGCGCTCAGATTCGCCCAGGGCAGCATTCAGTGAGCCCTGCCGATACCCTTCCAGATCGAGCGTCACGTACAAGAAACCAAGCTGCTTGAAGATCTCCGTGAATGCCTTAGCAGTTTCGGCACGCAGAGCTTTCGGCATCTCGTCCTTTGCAATCTCGATCCGCACCAGCTCACCATGGAATCTCACCCGGAACTGCGCGAAGCCGAGCGCACGCACCGCTTCCTCGCCCTGCTCAATTGTCGAAATCGTCTGCACTGTTACCGGCGTTCCATACGGCACTCGCGAGCTCAGGCACGCTGCAGCCGGCCGATCCCAAGTGGATAGGCCTGCCCGCTTTGATAACTCCCGTATCTCTGCTTTAGTCAGTCCAGCTTCAACCAGCGGCGCCTTCACTTGATGCAGCTTCGCCGCACGTTGTCCCGGCCGGTAATCGCCCAGGTCATCCCGATTCACGCCATACACAATCGTCGAATAACCGCGCTCCGCTGCATACTCCTCTAACCGGTCGAATAGCTCATCCTTACAATGAAAACAGCGGTCTTTATCGTTCTTGACGTAATCCGGATTGTCGAACTCGTAAGTCTGGATGTATTCGTGCCTGAATCCACACTGTATGGCGAACTCTTCTGCATCGCGCTTGTGCGATGCCGGAATCGAGGCGGAATCAGCGGTAATCGCTATTGCATCGCCGCCGAGTACATAATGCGCTGCCCATGCCAAATAGGCTGAGTCAGTTCCACCCGAATAGGCCACAATCACCCGTCGCAGTTGCCGCAAGCTGTCGAAAAGCCACGCCTGTTTTGCGTCCAGGTCACCCTGCGGAAACTGCTTGGAGTCTACTTGAAGCGTGACCAGTGTGGACATATCCGCAGTATAGATCCCGAACACCGGGCACTAGTTTCGTAATCCAGCGTTCAGTTGACCCAAGACTCGGCAGCCCGCGCCAACATCGCCCATTCCATCTCGAGTCGCTCGGTCCAACTCGGAAAATGTTGCCCTGGTAGCGCATCGACTTTCTTGAAATCGGCCGGCACGATGAACAGGCTCGAATCCAATGGTTCTGTTGAAAGCTGAACAACCTCTCGCCTCACCGCGCCCGTCGTTACAATCAACGGGGTTCCGAGCCGCACTCGCTGCCCGTGATTTACCAAGGTGTCATGACATTCTAGATCGCCACTCAGCCTAGTGCTGTAGTGGACGTCCGCCGCGCCGCCCACTTCTGGGATGTACCATCCGTCGATCTTAGAATCGTGGCTTGCTTGACAAGCACCGGGTTCGGCCACATAGCGTTCTTGAACAATCACGTGCCTTGCTGTCTGCCCAAAAAAGCTTCTTCGCTCGCCCCTATCAATCGTCTCGTAATAGACGTTCACGGTTTTGCCGGATTCTCGAATGCGAGGCCGCCGCTGAAGCAGCCCCGCCAACGACATCAGAATGTCCGGCCTTTGTCGGTCCTGCATGTCCAGATACTCTCGCGAGTTCAGGTCAAGCCGATATATCGCCCCGCGCTCCGCGCTAAAGATGATTGCTGACCGTTGTGCACCATCGGGCCCCCACTGCTCCAAGCGCGAATTCTCGCCTCGAACGTACTCCGCGTAGAGCGACTCGTGCCCGTCAAAAACAGTCTTAGTGACCTTCTTATAATCCGCTCTCGCCGACCCAGCCACCAAGCCCGTCAACATGGCAACAGTACAAACCAGGCGCATGCAAACAGAATACTGCAATCTGACTACCGGCGTTTGGGGTGCGTCCTAGAAGCTGGTGAACGTGTCACGAGGTTGGAACATCGGCCCAATCTGACCCTTCAACGGCTTGCCATCCAAGTCATAGACCATCAGTTCATTTGGAAAGTCCAAGGTGTGGGTGAACGTGTCAGCCTGCTTCACCATCGCAGTTACGGACTTCGGGTTCGTGGGATTCCAAAGCAGCACGCCCCAGCGCGAATTCCAGATTGCAGCCACGGGATCGGTAATGCGCCGGTCAGGACACAACGTGAACTTATGCGAGATCAGAACCCGCAGTGCATCCACCTTCACGGCGTTAATGCCAGGCATACCGCGGTCTTTCGAAAATCCAGGGCAGAACAGAGACGAGCGCCGCGCCATCTCCTCCTTAACCTCGGTATCGGACAGATCAAATGCGTGCACTCGCGAGGGCAGCCCACACAGGCAAACTACTACAACGGCCAAACTAGCTATGTTGTTAAGAGAGCGTCTAAAGAAAGCCATGGCTGGTATTCTACCCGGCTAAAGTTGATTCTGCGTACTGCAACCGTGTGCTGCTAGCCCCCGTACCAGTAATCCTTTCGCGCTCAATCCCGAAACGCCCGTTCACGGCTAAAATTGGCACAGTGAAAAAGAACTATCAACCTACAATCCTTGCAATAGCAACAGCAGTGTTGGCGGCCGCTGGATCAGCGCAGAGTCTTGCGGAACGCGACAAGATCGCGCAAGACAAGGTTCAACTGGCTGACTACTCGAAGCGCGTAAACTCTGCGTGCGGAACACACATCCAGTTCTCTATCGATTACGCGTCGTATCAAGGCAAAACACCGGGGCCAGGCGTGCGACGCCAGTCCTATACGGAATACCTCATGAACGCGGGCGACGCGATCATAAATGTCTGCAAGACGGAGGCAGGTAAAGGTGCAGTTGCCGAGAAGATTCATTCAGTCGTTGGAGCATACGCGGACGGCGAAGAAGAATCGCTTGCCGACGGAGTGTTCAAGTACCGGGTCGGATTCTCCGGCGGTAGCATCGATCATCCCGAGAAGTTCCTGAAGTCGCATCTCTAAATCAGCGCTCGCCTACGTAGACGAACCGGCGCGCAAGTACCGGTTCTCCCATTTGCCGCTTCCGTGCCGCACACTGGGACTATGAAGCGTACCGCGGTCGTGATCGGAAGTGGACCGAACGGACTGGCCGCCGGCATAACCTTAGCTGAGGCAGGCGTGCAGGTTGAGATTCGGGAAGGTGCGGCAACCATCGGTGGGGGAACGCGTTCCGCCGAGGTCACTCTTCCCGGCTTCATCCACGACTTGGGCTCTGCGGTTCACCCGCTTGCAGTGTCCTCGCCTTTCTTCCGCAATCTGCCGTTGCCTCGCTACGGACTGAACTGGATTTATTCACCCGCCGCCCTCGCCCACCCTTTTGACGACGGGACTGCCGTAACACTCGAACGCGACATCGCGGATACGGCCGCTCAACTCGGACCCGACGCCAAGGCGTATATCGAGCTTGTCCGTCCTCTTGCCGATCGATGGGCGGAACTCATGCCTGACGTGCTTGCGCCCTTGAACCTGACGCCCAGCCACCCGTTGCTCCTCGCCAGGTTCGGCTTGCGCGCTCTTCAACCTGCTGCGCTCCTGGCCAAAACGCTCTTCCGCACAGAACGGGCCCGAGGTTTTTTCGCCGGCAACGCCGCCCACTCATTCCTGCGAATGGAGGACCCGCTCAGCGCAGCTTTCGGCATCCTTCTTAGTGTGGCTGGGCATGCCGTGGGCTGGCCTATTCCCGAGGGCGGTTCCCAGCAAATCGCCAAAACGCTCGCCGGTCACTTCCTCAAACTAAGCGGCACGATCCGAACCGATGCGACCGTTCACTCCCTAGCCGAGACCCGGCACGCCGACCTGATTCTTTGCGATGTAACTCCGCGTCAGTTCCTCGCCCTTGCCGGTCCGGAGCTCCCGGCGAGCTACCGCGACGCCCTCAGCCGCTACCGTTACGGTCCCGGCGTATACAAGGTTGATTACGCTCTGAGCCAACCGATTCCGTGGAAGGCCGCGGCTTGTTTGAGGGCAGGAACCGTCCATCTCGGCGGAACTCTCAACGAAATCGCCGCTTCGGAACGGGCTGCTTGGAGCGAGGAACCTTCGTCCAAGCCCTTCATGCTGGTCGTCCAGCCCACCCTTTTCGACCCGAGTCGTGCTCCTGCCGGCAAACATACAGCGTGGGTCTACTGTCATGTACCTAACGCTTGCTCCGTTCCGATGCTCGACCGCATGGAAGCGCAACTTGAACGTTTCGCTCCGGGCTTCCGCGATTGCGTCCTCGCTCACCGTACCTGGACTCCCGCTGAGCTCAACCATTCGAACCCAAATCTCGTTGGCGGCGACATCAACGGCGGCTCCCTCGACTGGACACAGTTCGTCACGCGTCCCACAGCCAGACGGTACCGGACTCCCCTGATCGGCGTCTATCTTTGCTCTTCGTCAACCCCACCCGGAGGTGGTGTACATGGCATGTGCGGCTTTCATGCCGCTCAATGGGCATTGCGGCGCCTATAGGGGCCAGTTGAAAAAACGAACTCCCCCCGGTTACATATTTTGGGTTCGTTTCGCAGAAAGGATCTAAGTCGCTGATTCCACGACGCCAAGTGAAATTGGCTTTGTATCGCAACCCCCGCCGCACACTGCCCAGACCTGTTACGATAAGCTTTCTGACGTCGTGAGCACCACCATTCGAAACGCGTCGGGCATCCTCGCCGACATCGCTAAAGACAAAGCTCTTGAGGTCGAGTCGCTCCGTCCGAATTCGGCCGAATTTCAACGCAAAGCTCTCAACCGGCCACGCCACGATCACCGGTCTTTTCGCGAAGCCCTGATTGCGTTCCAGCCGGCGATCATCGCAGAAATCAAGAAGGCTTCTCCCAGTCGAGGGCTGCTTCAGCCCAACTTCGATCCAGCTGCGATCGCATCGTCTTACCAGGCCGGAGGCGCCGCGTGCCTCTCCGTTTTGACCGACGGTCCGTACTTCCAGGGCACCTTGGCCGATCTTGAATCCGCCCGCCAAGGCTGTGCTCTTCCCGTCCTGCGAAAGGACTTCACCATTGATTCGATTCAGATCTATCAGGCCGCGGCACACGGCGCAGATGCCATCCTCTTAATTGCTGCAATCCTGACCACCGCCCAGCTTCGCGATTTTCGCGAACTTGCCGCAACCCTTACGCTCGATGCTCTGGTTGAAGTCCACGATCAGACCGAACTCGACCGAGCCATCGATTCCGGGGCCGATATCATCGGCGTCAACAATCGCAACCTCGAAACGTTTGAGGTGACGCTCGAGACTTCCCTTCGACTGGCAGAGCGCATCCCTGCCAGCGTCATCCGCGTGAGCGAAAGTGGCATTTTTAAGAGGCGTGACATCGACCTGCTCTCAGGCGCTGGCTTCACAGCATTCCTGGTGGGCGAATCACTCATGCGCTCGTCCGATCCCGCCAGCGCTCTCCAGATTTTGATCGGTGCGTCAGCATGACCCAACGCCCGGCCTTCATCATCAAAGTCTGCGGCATTACTTCGGAAGAGGATGCCGTTCACGCTCTCGATTGCGGTGCGAACGCTCTCGGCTTCAACTTCTATCCGGCGAGTCCCCGGTTCATCAGCCCGCAGCGTGCCGCGGAGATCATTAAATCCGTCCGCGGGTCCTCCTATATAAGGGTAGGCGTTTTCGTAAATCCAACCGAGTTCCTCGATCTCGACATTGATGTTGTTCAGGTCCACGGCCACGCCTTCCAGCCACCCTCAGATCGGAGCTTATGGCGTGCCCTCGCCATGATAGAGCCCACCGAAGTTTCATCCGCCACCGACGCCGATGCCTTTCTCCTCGACTCACCCACGCTCTTTTTCGGCGGATCCGGCCGCACCTTCGACTGGTCTCTAGCCCGGCGCTTCCCTCACCGCAAGATCATCGCCGGAGGTTTGGATGCCTCCAATGTCGCCGCCGCCATCGACGCAACTGCACCCTGGGGTGTCGATTCCTGTTCGCGCCTCGAATCGGGTCCCGGTCGCAAGGACCCAGCTCGCGTCCGCGCCTTTGTCGAGGCTGCGAAGTCAGCATTCCTGGAGCAAACGGTTCGAGAGGAAGTCCATTCCGTATGACACCCGCTACCCTGAGCCCCGACGCTCTTCCCGAAACCGCCGCCATTGCTGATACTGAGTTGGTCCCCGACGCGCTTGGGCACTTCGGTCCCTACGGCGGCCGCTATGTCCCTGAAGTGTTGATGACGCCGCTCGAGCAGCTTGAGAAGGCATACGCCGAAGCTCGTGTCGATCCCGTATTCCAATCTGAGCTCGCAGGACTTCTCCGCGACTTCGCTGGCCGTCCCACGCCCCTGTACTTTGCCAAACGACTCACGGCGAACCTTGGCGGCGCTCAAATTTGGCTAAAGCGCGAAGACTTGCTTCACACCGGTGCTCACAAAATCAATAACTGCCTCGGCCAGATCCTACTGGCCCGCCGTATGGGCAAACGCCGCATCATCGCAGAAACCGGTGCCGGTCAACATGGAGTCGCGACCGCGACCGTCTGCGCCCTATTCGGCATGCAGTGCGTCGTCTATATGGGCGAGGAGGACATGGCGCGTCAGCGCTTGAATGTCTTTCGTATGCGCCTGCTCGGTGCTGAAGTCGTCGGCGTGAATGCGGGCAGCCGCACCCTGAAGGACGCCGTCAGCGAAGCCATGCGTGACTGGGTCACTAACATCGAGGACACACACTACCTCCTCGGCTCGGCGCTCGGTGCTCATCCTTACCCGATGATGGTCCGCGATTTCCATAAGATCACCGGCGAAGAAGCTCACCGCCAGTGTCTTGAACAGATGGGTCGATTGCCGGATACGATCCTTGCCTGTGTGGGCGGGGGCAGCAACGCCATCGGCATCTTCTACCCGTTCGTGAAAGACAAAGGTGTTCGCTTGATCGGCGTCGAAGCAGGCGGCCGCGGAACCCAACTAGGCGAACATGCCGCACGACTATCGGGCGGTTCACCGGGCGTTCTTCACGGGGCCTTCAGCTATCTCCTCCAGGATGACGAAGGACAGATTTCTCTGACTCACTCAGTCTCAGCCGGACTTGATTACGCGCTGATCGGTCCCGAACACGCCTGGCTTAATGACCAGGGCCGCGCTGAGTACGTTTCCGCCACCGATATCGAGGCACTCGCAGCTGCCAAGACTCTCGCTCGCACGGAAGGCATCATTCCTGCCCTCGAATCAGCCCACGCCATAGCCGAGGCAATTCGTCGGGCACCCGCCGAGCCGACCGCCATTTACCTCGTCAATGTTTCAGGCCGTGGTGATAAGGACACCGACATCTACCGCCAATACATGCCGGAGCTCGACAGTTGATGAGCGCTGCCCTGGCCTCGCGCATCGCCTCTACTTTTGGAAACGTTAGGCACAAGCACCGGAAGGCGTTCATCGCCTACATCACTGCGGGTGACCCCGGACCTGCTCTGACAGCCGACCTGATACTGGCGCTTGCCGCCGCGGGTACCGACGTAATCGAACTTGGTGTCCCTTTCTCTGATCCGATTGCGGATGGACCTGTGATTCAGCGTGCCTCTGAACGCGCCTTGCAGGCCGGCACCAAGATGGCCGACGTTCTCCAGATCGTTCGTGATGTGCGAAGGCAATCCGCGGTGCCGATCGTTCTGTTCAGCTATCTCAATCCGCTCCTAAGGTACGGCCTGGAACGGCTGGCAGGCGACGCTTCGGCTGCGGGTGTGGATGGCGTTCTTCTTACCGATCTGAGCGTCGAAAAAGCGCAGGCCTCGGTTTCTGCTCTGCGACGCCATTCACTCGATACAATCTTTTTAGCCGCTCCAACCAGTACCGAGTCCCGCCTCCGCCTTGTCGCCGAACATTCTTCGGGGTTCGTTTATCTAGTCTCGCGAACCGGCGTTACGGGCGAGCAGTCCTCGTTCTCGCACCTGGCCCAGCCTTTAATCGAGCGCATGCGCCGCCTTACGCATTTGCCATTAGCGCTGGGCTTTGGAATCAGCACGCCTGAACAGGTCAAGGAAGCGGCCGAACTCGCAGACGGCGTGGTTGTCGGCAGTGCCATCGTACGCTGCATCGCCGCCCATTCGTCAAACCCAAATCTCTGTTCCGAACTGGAACGATTCACCCGCCGGTTGACCGCGCCTCTTCGCGAACCATGAGCTCTTCCCACGCCCTTGCCGAATGCCGAGTACGTATCGATGAGATAGATGTTCAGCTGCTTGAACTCCTCAATCAAAGAACCGAAATCGTTCATCAGATTGGTCGAATTAAGGAGGAGCTTCATCTCGCCATCTACGAACCGAAGCGCGAGGAACAGGTCTTCGACAATGTTGTCGGCCACAATCGCGGGCCCTTGCCCAACGACGCAGTCAAGCGTATATTCGAACGAGTCATTGACGAGATGCGCACCATTCAAAAGCTCAAAATGCAGGAAAAGCGTTAAGCACAAGTGATAACCCAATGCTAGTTGTCATGCAGGAAGGCGCCACGGAAGCGCAAACAGAGTCAGTCATCAATCGACTTGTCGATCTTGGATTCACGGTTCATCGATCGACTGGTGTCAGACACACGCTCTTGGGCGGAGTTGGGCCAGTCGAGAGCTTTAGCCCCGAAGACTTTGAAGCTATGACAGGCGTGAAAGAATGCCATCGCATCATCTCGCCTTACAAGTTGGCCAGCAAGCACTTCAAGCCAGAAGGAACGATCGTAAAGATCGGCGAGGTTGAGATTGGCGGTCTCAAGGTAATCTCCATGGCTGGCCCGTGCAGTATCGAGAACAAAGATCAGATTGAGCGTGCCGCTTCCGCTGTCGCTGAGGGCGGAGCGCAAGTCATTCGCGGTGGTGCTTTCAAACCAAGAAGCTCACCCTATAGTTTCCAGGGGCTCGGCGAAGAAGGCTTGAAAATCATGCGTGAGGCTGCAGACGCACATGACTTGTTGACCATCAGCGAGGTCATGGATCAAACTCAAATCCCCTTGCTGCTGCAATACGCTGACATATTGCAGGTCGGCGCGCGCAACATGCAGAACTTCAACTTGCTCAGGGAACTTGGCAAGACGCGCAAGCCCATACTGCTCAAGCGCGGCATCTCGGCCACCATTGAAGAGCTTCTGCTGTCAGCCGAATACATCATGTCCGGCGGCAACTACGAAGTGATCCTTTGCGAGCGTGGTATTCGTACATTCGAGACAGCGACTCGCAACACAATGGACCTGTCTGCAATTCCTGTCTTGCATAGGCTAACTCACTTGCCGATCGTAGCCGATCCATCGCACGGCACAGGCAAGCGCGACTTCGTAATCCCAATGGCGAGAGCATCCGTGGCTGCCGGTGCCGACGGTTTGCTCGTCGAAGTTCATCACGATCCTGACCGCGCAGCAAGCGACGGAGCACAGACTCTTCGACCGGACCAGTTCAATGACATGATGCGGCAGGTTCGCGCCATAGCCGTTGCAATTGAGCGCACCGCTTGAGCGACGTAGATCTTCAAATTGAAACCGTTGCTGTCGTAGGCGTTGGCCTTATTGGCGGTTCGTTCGGGCTAGCGATCAGGAAGGCCGGATTCAAAGGCAAGATCCTCGGTGTCAGCTCCCCAAGTGCGATTGACTCAGCTATCTCGGTCCGCGCTATAGATCAGGGCGTCTCACTCGAAACCGCCGTCTGCGCGGCTGACCTAATCTATCTTGCGCAACCGGTCGATCGTATTCTGCAAACCATTAACGACCTGAGTAGATTGGTCGAACCCGACAAGTTAGTCACTGATGCCGGTAGTACGAAAGCCGCTATCGTTCAGCAAGCCTCAGAGTCACTCCCGCCCGGTACATTTATCGGAGGCCATCCTATGGCGGGCAAGGAAACGCGCGGCGCAAGTGCGGCCGAAGCCGATCTGTTTCGCGGACGCCCTTACGTCCTCACCAAAGCCGACCAGTCCCCAAACCGGTTTGAGGCTCACTTTCGCGGCCTCCTTTCGGCGGTCGGCGCCAGGGTCTTGGATATGACTGCAATGCAACATGATTCCGCCGTGGCTCTTACGTCTCACCTGCCCCAGCTTATTTCGACTGCGCTCGCCGGAACTCTGGCCTTATCGGACAATCGTCATTCCCGCCAAGTTTTTGGACCCGGGCTGTTAGACATGACTCGACTGGCGCTAAGCGCTCCGGATTTGTGGATGAGTATCCTGGACACCAATCGAGCCGAAGTTACGGCGACCATCGATGCCTTTTCAGCTCAGCTGAATCGTATTCGATCTGCCCTACTTACAACCGGTTTAGAAAGCTACTTCACACAAGGTGCAGAATTCGCGGCTGAGATCCGTAAGCCATCTTCCACATAACAAAGTTCTCAGGAAAAGTTTGTGGTTTTAGTACATTTGTGCTGGGCTTGTGTGAGCTAAATGTCTATAATCTGAACCACGGGGTAAACTGCACGGTGAGCTTACTAGAAGACGCGTTACGGCCAGTCCTTCTGCAGTCACCTGAGATCACGCGGCTATCGGGTCTCAGAAGATCAACACGTTTGTTCCATCAGGACCATCAAGCAGAGGCCGTCTACTACATCGAAGAGGGCTTGGTCAAGCTTACTCGCACAGTGGCAGACGGTGATCGCATCATCTTCTCACTTTTCGGACCGGGCAGCATTATAGGCGACGAGTCTCTGGCGCTTACCTCACGCCTGTACCACTCAGATGCTGAAGTTCTGACCAGTACTACCGCATTCCGTATCCCCAGCGCTGTCGCCAAAGCTGCTATGTCAAAGGATGCAGACTTGTGCTCTGCCTTGATGAACGGCATCATCGAAGAGCGGCTCGCAATGTCGAGCAAAATTGAACTGCTGTGTAAGCACGACGTGGAGTACCGGATTTTGCACTATCTCGCTGAGCTCAGTGCGCTAGTCCAGCCAGCTACGGACGGCGATGGTCATCAATTGCCCATTACTCAGGCCGAACTAGCTGACCTGGTCGGTGCTACGCGCGAGACGACATCAACGACATTAAACCAACTCGAGCGCCGGGGTCTGGTCAGGTTGTCTCGCCGGTTGCTGACGATCCCATCTCCTAAGGCCCTGCGTGGAATAGCGAATCACAATGGAACCAGATTGCTTGTCGGAGAATCGTTGGACCACATGTCTGTAAGCACGCCCAACTAAATCGCGATAGCTGGACAGCGTTATCACAAGCAGCAAAAATTAGTTAAACGTAATCGTAACTATAAGTTACTTGATTTTCGAAACTTTCCTTCGGTAGATTGTTGCCAGAATTTCGATGCAGGTTGGTTGTAGCTCGTAGGCCCACGTTTTGCGAACCCCGGGGGCTCTGCCTCCTCGTTTGATCTGTCCCGCCGAACTCCTGCCATTCTGCGCAAATACAGGAGAGATTTAGCAGTGAGAGAAAAAGGTATTGTGAAGTGGTTTAACGCGGCTAAGGGTTATGGATTCATCCAGAGGTCAAACGGCGATGATGTCTTCGTTCACTTCTCTGCGATCCAGATGAACGGCTATCGCATGCTGGAAGAGGGTTCTGAGGTGGAGTTCGAAGTGAAGCGAGGGCCCAAGGGTTTGCAAGCAGAAAACGTCGCAGGCGCAGCCTAATCGACATATCCGCCCGGAGGTCGCGCTCCGTCGCCAATCTCTGGACGGCTTTCGCCATCCAGCTAGGCCGCAACGGTTTCACCAACCAGCGGCCTCAGAAACGCAATCGCCTGGCGAACATCAGCCTCACGCCGGGCTTGATCCGGTTCTTCCCTCTCGACAAACAGCTGTCCTCGGTACCCAGTCTCTTTCAATTTCGAGATAAATGCAGGAATATCAACACTACCCTTCCCGAGCGGCTTCTCTTGACCCAGCAGATTTGGTTTGTCTAAGGCTGGCCAATCTCCGTCCTTGCAGTGGACAGAGACTACCAGCGGAGCTAAGACTTCAACAGCCTCAAGCGGATTGCCGGTCCCGTACAGGATCATGTTGGCCGGATCAAAGTTGACCTTTAGATTGCTGCGGTCCACGTCTTTGATGAACTGAAGAAGAATCTTCGCCGGCTCCTGGCCCGTTTCAAGCGCAAAGTTCTGGTGTGATTTGGCGCAATGGTCACAGATGTCTGCGACCAGATCCCGCATCTGAGCGTACGCGGCGTGTTCGCGGTTTTCGGGCACAAAACCGATGTGGCAGGCGATGTTCTCAACCTCGAGGGCGGCGGCAAAATCGGAAACCTGCTTCGTGCGTTCGATCCTCTGGTCACGCGTCGCCGCAGGCAGGAAGCCGACCGTATCTATAACGGTCTGGAGATCCGTGTAACTCTCGCCGTCATAGCTGCACACAAGCGTTTCGATGTGAAACTCTTCCGATTCGATCTGGGTATTCCAGTCATCAGCTTGGCCTTCCAAACTGAAGTCGCCCGGGATCCCGATCTGCCCACACCGGACATCAAACGATTTCGCCTTACGCAGCGTATCGCGGCAGCTGCCAGTCGCCCATTGAAGAACTCCGATTTCCAGATCGCTTAAAGTGTGCACAGCTGTAACTCTCCTCCGAGATCCCTTGATCTCTTCAAGAGTAGAGCAACCTCGACGGCGTGCTTCGATTCGAGTGGCAGACAGCGTTCCGGTGGCTGGCCCGTGCGGCAGCAGTCGACGAAATAATTGATCTCGGACTGAAAGGCATCCCCTTCTAGAATGGGCACATTCATAGGCTGAGCGCCCTGTTGCCGGTCATGAGTTAGGCTGCCATCCGGAGACAGAGCCATTGTTCCGCGCGCCGTCTCGACCGAGAAGCTCATCGAAAAAGCAGCGTCGGCCTCAAGCCATCCGCCGGAGATTCCCACGTCGAAAGGCTCCGGTTCGCTGTACATGAAATGCGCCTCAATCGTTTCGACCGGGCCTTGCTGCAAAACCTTTACCGCTACCGGAAGGCCAAAAAGATGAAGGGCCATGTCGATATCGTGGATCAGCAAATCGAAGACTGCGCCGCCGCTTCGAGCCTGGTCTAATTGCCAAGGCTTACCTCTGGGAACAGCGCAGAACCTCTGAAATTTGGCGGACGTTACGCAGTCTTGACGCGCGCCGACGAACTCGATCAGCTGAAGATAAGCGGGCCAGAATCGCAGTACTTGGGCCACCATCAACTGGCGCTGATGTTTGACGGACAGATCGATTAGCCGCTGACACTCGTCGTCACCTGAGAGACCCATAGGCTTTTCAAGCAGAACGTGTTTTCCTGCCGATAAACATTCGGCTGCGACCGCAAAGTGCAGATCTGTGGGCAGGCAGATGGCGACCGCTTCCACCGAACGGTCAGCCGCTAACACCTTCCAGTCCGTATATTTACTAACGCCAGTTAGATCGATATCGAATCCGCCGCGGCCGAGGTTGCCTTGGACTCCGCTGAAGTCGCCCGAAAGCTTTTTCGGGTCAGTCGAGCAAACCGCAACCACGTTGGCCTCAGGGCACCTTTGTAACGCTTGCAGGTGGGTCAGACCCATGTAGCCGAGACCAATGACACCAAAGTTCACGAGCTTCATCCTACTATGAGACTGATGCGATATAGACAGCTGGGCAAGACTGGTATTGAGGTAAGCGAGATCGGCTATGGCGCTTGGGGGATCGGCGGAAAGCAATGGCAAGGCAACCAGGATGACGAGTCATTCCGCGCCTTGAACCGGGCGTTCGAGTTGGGACTGAATCTCATCGACACTGCCCTTGCTTACGGCGAAGGTCACAGTGAAAAGCTGGTCGGTCAAGCTGTCAAGAGTGCGCCCCATCGTGTTTATATCGCCACCAAGATTCCACCAAAGAATCTGGTCTGGCCGGCGAGTCCCGCTACGCCGATTGCTGACGTGTTCCCGTACGACTACATCATCAGCTCAACTGAGCAGAGTCTCCGAAACTTGAACGTTGAGCAAATTGATCTCCAACAGTTTCACGTTTGGACGGACACTTGGACGGACACAGACGAATGGCGGCGTGCCGCCGAGGATTTGAAGAAGAGCGGCAAAGTGGCCCACATCGGGATCTCTATCTCTGAACATGAGCCCGATACTGCGCTCGAAGCTATCAAGACAGGTGCGGTCGAGGCAGTACAAGTGATCTACAACATCTTCGATCAGACGCCGGAGCCCAAGCTTTTTCCGCTGTGCCTGGAACGCAATGTAGGCGTGCTGGCGCGTGTTCCTCTGGACGAAGGCGGTCTGACAGGAACCATCACCGAAGACACCAAGTTCGAGCCGGGCGAGTTCCGCGAAAGCTATTTCCGAGGTAATCGCAAACACGAACTGGTTCAGCATGTCGAAGCTTTGAAACGCGATCTTGCTGGAGTTCCAGGAACTCTTCCGGAGATCGCTTTACGGTTCTGCCTTTCAAACTCGGCCGTTAGTACAGTCATTCCAGGAATGCGTCGCGTCAGCACCGTAGAAAGCAGCTGTGCAGTTTCGGACGAGGGCCCGTTGGACGATCAGTTGATGAACGCCCTGAAGCGCCACGCGTGGGATCGCAACTACTATCAATGAATCTTGGCTTGACTATAACGAGCTGACCTGTTCGCGCCACCAGTTGAGATACTTATGAGATCCAGTAATGATCGGTACGGCCACAATCTCGGGAGTATCGTACGAGTGGAGTGTGGTGATCGCATCCCGAACTTGATCGAAGCGGTCAGAGGTGGTCTTGATCAGCAGAAGATGTTCGGCCGTACTCTCCACTTCGCCCTGCCAGCGATACACGCTAGTGATTGGTCCACTGATCTGTACGCAGGCTGCAAGTCGTCGGTCGACCAGTTCTTTGGCGATGTGCTGAGCTTCAACCTCGTTGCTGCATGTGCAGGTCACGATCAGGAACTCTGAATCGTACTGTGAGACATCCATCGTTAAGACAACCCTCGATCAAACAACCACGCTTTAGTGCTGGACCTTTCGCCAAAACAAGTTTATAAGAGAATGTAGGTACTCATAAAGCTTTGTATAAGTCGCTACTACGTTCCGCTGCAATAGTTGCTGTATTGGCGATCCTGGCTGCCTATGCCACGATCATGTTACGCGGGCCTCAAGGCCTGCATGCGCTGGCTGAGAAACGGCGTGAAGTTCGGGCGCTTGAAGACGAGAATGCCACGCTCGCTCGAGATATTGAACAGAAGAAAGCCCGGATTGATCGGCTGAAGCACGATGCGGGGACACAGGAATTGGAAGTGCGTAAGAGGCTGAAGATGCAGCGAGCCGGCGATACCCGTTTCATCCTTTCAGAGCAGTCAAAGATCCCACCCACGGGGACGCCGAACGAATCCACACCCGCGGCCTCAAATTAGTCTTCTTATCTCGTTGGCCACGTTGTTAATCGTCTCGTCGTCAGCCAGAAAGACTTGGTGTGGCAGCCAGAACGCATCATGAATACGAGCTTCGGCGTTCGAGCAATCGAGAACACGGCAAGGTGCATGATCATTCCGGTACACGGGATTCGCATAGAGGGTGTGCGGGTAGAACGGCTTGCAAGGTATCTGAGCGGCGTTGAGCTTTGCGCAGAAGCTGTCGCGCTCAGCGGGACTTTTCAGGCGGCCCGTTAATAGATACTGTGAGTGCTGAGTCTGCTCCTCTGGGATAGTCTGCCATTCTACACAGTCAACGTCGGCCAGCAGCTTCTTTAGCAATTGCACCTGGCAAGTGCGGTGAGCAATTTGTTTGGGCAGGCTCTCAAACTGGGCGAGCAGAACAGCCGCCTGGAACGCAGTCATTCGAAAGTTAGTGCCGATTCGGTGATGCTCGTAAAAACTTCTGCCGGCAACCCGGCCTTGATTGATGAGGGAACGTGCTGCTTCAGCTAGTACTTCGTTCGATGTCACGATCATGCCGCCTTCACCTGAGCACAGCACCTTGCCGTTCTGAAAACTAAACGAGCCAGCACGGCCGAAGCTGCCTGCACGTCTGTCTTCCCACTCCGATCCGTGTGCGTGAGCCGCATCCTCAATGAGCCAGCAACCGGCTTCGTTCGCAATACTCCCGAGCTTGCTGACATCAGCCATGGTTCCACCAAAATGAACGGCGATGATGCCGGCCGTGGATGGGGATAGAGCGCAGCGGACCTGTTCCGGGTCCATGTTGAAAGAATGTGGCTCAATGTCTACGAACACAGGCACGCCACCGAGCCGCGATACAGCCGTAGCTGTGGAGACAAACGAGATGGCGGGCACGACGACCTCATCTCCGGGCTTTAGGTTGAGTGCTGTGAGGATGGTTTCTAGTGTGACTGTGCCGTTGAATGCACTGATGCCGTGCGAACACTGCTGGTAGTTGGCAAACTTCTGCTCAAACTCAGCGACAAACGGATGGAAACCGCCCCACTGCGGACTTTCGAGCACCGCGCGAAGAAGCTCAGCCTCTCGATGGCCTGCTTGGGGCCAGGAAGGAATTTGCATGTACGGGAGAACGTCATCCCAGTGTAGACACCACCGCTACGTAAGAACTGGAGAATCCCAAGGCGCGAATGGAATGAGCGTCTCGGTGCTGCGGTCTGGCCTGACGAATGAATAGGCGTTCTGGTTCAGCATCGCTGCCACAAAGGAGAACGTGCTATTCGAAATAGCAACGTGGTCTGCCGTACGTAGCATGTGGAAGTCGATCAGGTACTCGGCACCGGGGATTTTGATGTCGAGGTCTCGGCTGTCGACAGGCGAGAATTCCGCAAAGGCGGCTAGCGTTCGGCGATCATCAGTGGCGATGTAGAGCACCGGATCGGGCAGCTTGAGCCAAAGTTCACGCA
Organism: Bryobacteraceae bacterium; assembly: GCA_965214005.1. GTDB lineage: Bacteria > Acidobacteriota > Terriglobia > Bryobacterales > Bryobacteraceae > Bog-105. The sequence goes on along the minus strand of CBDCAQ010000014.1, from coordinate 2,094,668 downwards.
GCCATGGAAGGTACCATCGCTCCGGTGCAACCCAGAAGTTCGCTTGGCCGAAATCGCCACGCCTCAGGTGGAGCCCCACGACCGCCTTACCGCGCGCACGTAATCGGGTTTCGGCCTCGTCGAGCAACGGAATCAACGCAGGTGTCGGCTGATACAAGCTGCGGAAGAAATCTTGGTAGGGTCGGAAGCACTCGGTGTGGTAACAGAAGTAGCCCCAGAGATCATGGTTGGCCAGCGTTTCTGGACGCTTACCGGCCAGGCGGAAAGCGAAGTCGTCACCGTCTTCCACCAGCTGCGGCCGTTGTTTAGACGGATAAGGGTCGTTCACACAAAATAGCGAGCGGCCGACCCAATACGGCACCTCCACCCGGAGCTTATGGGCATGTCCATACATCCGTGCAAAGCCATACTGCAGTAACTGTGTTCCAAAGCGGCCATTGACACCAATCGATTGAACGCTGATCGTTCCCCGGGTCTTTTCCGGTTGCTTTAGATGTGGCGGCGCATCGTAGGGTGGTCCGAACGCGCGAGTCAAAAGCAGCATTCCTCGTCGGGTAAAGGGTAAGGCATGGCCGGAGTTCAACTGGATCGCGCGGTCATAAGCGTGGACAGCCTCAGTAGGGCGGTCTTGCATTTCGAGCATGTAGCCAAGATTTATTGAAGCCGAGAACGCGGGCGCAATCAGAGTCGAGAGGCTGACTTTACGCAGGATTTCCTCGGCCTTGGCAGCCGCACCCAGGCGGAGGTGTAAGATTCCGATTCGTAGCAGGCGCTCTTCGTCGCTATCGAAGTGATCGCCCACCCGGCTCAGCAACAGGTGAGCCTCCTTTACATCCTCCAGGTCGGCGGCCAACTCCGCAGCAACCAGGACGACCTCAGGCTTGGGCCCGATCGAGTCCATCAGATGTTTGCAAAGTTGCACGGCTTCGGGTGTCCGACCGCTAGATCTAAGGTCAGAAATCGCATGGAAGATGCCGGCGATATCGAGTTGAGCGGCATCACGCATATGCTTTTGAGAGGGCGAGCCCGTACAGACATGAGTGGCCTGCTGCAGCGATTGTTCTTCTAGAGTTTTCAAGCGAGTTGCAGAAAGGAGATGCTATTGCCGCCTTCGGCGCATCTGGAACTGTAGCGACACTGACTCTTGATGCCTACGATGGCCTTCCGAGGCAATGCCTCGTTTCTTCAGCTACTCAAGGACCCGATCCGGTTCTTCCGGATGATCGATCAGCGGCAAGGACCGATTGCTGAGATCAAGTTGGGACTACGGCGCTTCTTTCTGGTGAGCGATACGGATCTGATCCGCGAATTGTTGATGACCCAGAGCGCGGCATTCGAGAAGTTTCCCCAGATCGATCCCGATCGCGGCTTCTTTGGGCGTGGGTTGCTGACCAGCGAAGGTGCAGCGCATCGGGTGCAAAGGCGGATGCTGCAGCCCGGCTTTCATCGCGACCGGATTCGATTCTACGCCGATCAGATGGTGGCGAGTACGCTTCGGCTCACTGAAAGCTGGGCAGACAAGGGCGTGATCGACGCGTCCGCAGCCATGAATGAACTTGCGCTAGATATAGTGGCTCGGACATTGTTTTCGGTTCAGCACTTTAATGTTGCGCATGACATAGCGCACCAGATCGAAGTCATGATGCCCATGGTCAATCAGTTTGTAATGCCTTGGGGCGACTTAATTCTGCACCTTCCGTTGCCGGCCAGCTTCCGGTATAAGCGAGCCTATCGGAAGCTGGATGAAATTGTGTACGGAATGATTGAGCAGACGCGGCAATCGGCAGAGCCGGCCGATGATCTATTGAAGCTGCTGCTGGCCGCCACGCAACTCGAGTCGGAAGATTCGCTGACCGCGCGTGAGATCCGCGACGAAGTGGTTACGATGTTTGTTGCAGGTCACGAGACAGTTGCTATGGGGCTCACGTGGTGCTTGTACTTGCTGGCTGCCCATCCAGAGATACAAGAACAGCTACGGTTAGCGGTGAATGACACGCTTGGGACTCGCAAGGCTGAAGCTAGTGACTTCGAGTCTCTTGCAGCCGTTGAACATGCATTCGCGGAATCGATGCGGCTTTATCCGCCGATTTGGATTCTCGGTCGTCGCGCGTTGCATTCGTTCTCGTTTGGCGACATAAGCGCACCAAAAGGCGCAGTGTTCCTGGTTTGTATGGCGGCGCTTCACCGCAGTTCTGAATTTTTCGACAATCCCGAAGAGTACATTCCAGAGCGGTGGGCGAACATCACGTGGCCACCGTATGCTTATATACCTTTCGGGGGCGGGCTGCGGCGATGTATCGGTGAGCGCTTCGCGTGGATGGAAGCCGTCCTATGTCTCGCCACCATGCTCCAGCAGTGGACGTTTTCGTTAGAGCCAAACGAGCCCGCGCCCGAGACTGCGCCCTCGCTGACGCTTAGGACGAAGAAGCCGGTGATGCTGCGGGTAGAACGCCAGACACGCTCCGTAGTCGATGAGAAACTGAGATGTGTCGGTATATAGCGAGCGCGGCGAGGAACTGGAGCGGTACGAGTTCATGATGGGATTGGAGCGGGGCCGTCTAGCTGTTTCGCTCGATTGCATCACGGATGCCATGGTGTTGGTGGGTCAGCACGGGGTGTACTGCCAAAGCGCACGGCAGGCGGGTAAACCCGCGATGGACATCCAAATTATCGAGAAATGTCTATCCGATGCTAAAGAATTGATCGCCAGCGTGTTGGACGAGATGAAACGCAAAGGACCGCCGAGCTAGAGCCTCACGAGGAACGGGTTGTGTTCGCGTTCTTGGCCGATGGTTGTCTGCGCGCCGTGGCCAGGGATGACCACTGTAGAATCGGGCAAGTCGAGTAGCTTATCTTTGATGGAACGTAGGATCGCCCGGCCATCTCCGCCAGGTAGATCGGTGCGGCCGATTGAGTTTCGGAAGAGGGTATCGCCAGCCACTAGCTTTCCTTGCTGAGGAATGAAGAGACATATGCTTCCCTCGGTATGGCCCGGAGTGTGGCGAACTTGAAAGTCTGCATTTCCCAGGCGAATGTTCATGCCGTCTGAGGCGAGTGCGTCTACTTGTGTGACCGGTGGCGTTGCAACGCCCAACCAACTTGCCTGTATATCGAGAGCGTTCAGCAGTTCTCGGTCAAGCTCATTCATATACACCGGCGCGCCCGTGAGTTGCCGAATCTTATGTGCGCCGGCCACGTGGTCTATATGCGCATGGGTAACGACGATCGCTTTCACCTTCAGACCATGCTTGTCGAGGATCGCCGTGATGGAGTCGATCTCATCGCCTGGGTCGATAACGATCGCCTCGCGAGTTGCTTCATCCCCGAAAATAGAGCAATTGCACTGGAGCATACCCACAGGCAGAATTTCGTGAATCATACCTATTCACGGTACAGCTAGTCGAAAGTTTTCTTATGCCGAATATTTGATCCGCTCATGAGAAGGGAAAGACTCTATCGCTTGCCTGGTGACGTTTGGCAAACCGTCCAGACTTAACTGGCGAAGGCGCGGCAGGCCCCTTAAATGCTGCATCCCTGCATCGGTGAGCCCAGCACATTGCCAGAATTCGATGTGTTCCAGCGAAACCATTCGACCCAAGATTTCGAGGCTTCGATTGGTGATCTTGGTCTTGCCTGCGTAATAAGTCTTCAGTGACAAGCCGGCGATATGATTGGTGGCTACATCGCCTGTGTTGCGGCAATACATGCACCACAGTGCTTCGAGGTTTTCACATCGACCTATGTGACGGAATCCAGCATCGTCCACATCTATCGGCACGAGTTCCCGGAGAGCCGGGAAGTCCGCTAATTTGGAAAGTGACGTGTCGTCGACGTTCTTGCAGCTAATTGCGACGCCTTGAAGAGACTGCATTGCTGATAGTGCTGCAAATCCCTGCCCTGTAAGGTTGGGACACTCACGGCCCCATAGGTACTCGATGGTCTGAGAACGACTAAGCGCTTTGAAACCTGCGTCACTCGCCACTGCACCCTGGGCCATGAGCATCCGCAGACGGGGAAAGGATGCAATATGGCTCATGGCTTGGTCGTCGCAATGATTGTCCTGACATCCGAGGAAGCCCAGATTGGGAAGATGTTTAAGCGCCGCCACGCCTTCTGATGTAAACGCCGGCGTGGGCCAAAAGAGGTTTAATGCGAATAGCCCATCAAGTCCAGCCAGCTTGGCGAGTCCCGCATTTGTGAATGGACCGTCAATCAGCAGGTAATTGGGTTCCGCATCAGCTGCCACCAGTCCGTACTTGATTTTGCCGCCCTGCCAAGATTTGAAGATCGGAAACTCGTGAAGCAGAGCCAACCCGTTATCTGTAACGCACTGACCACTCTGGAACCGACGCAAATAGTGCTTTCCAACAACAGCTTTGATGGCACCATCTCCCGTTTGAGTACCGAGCAGGTTCACATCTTCCAGACGATCGCAACTGGTTAGACCAGCGAGACCATTGTCTGAGAGTCCTGGAGTCCAGCATGCTTGAAAGCGCCTCAGCTCCGGTAAGTGATGAAGAGCATTGAGACCGAGATCGGTTATCGAACTGCTCCGACCTCCCAATTCGAGATCCCGGAGTTGGGGCATCCGGGTCAGGTGCATGATGCCGTGATTAGTCACGCCTCTGCTGCCGGAGATGTGTAAGTGCGTAATCTGGTCGAGGTCAGACAGACGTTCCAAGGCGCCATCGCTAATCGCGTCGGCGGTTAGCTGGGAGATATTATGCTCCTTGGCAACGCTGAAGACCGTGTCCCAGTCTTTATCCGTCTGGGGCCCCCGCACCGAAATACTATGTTCCGGCAAATCAATCGTATAGAACGGAGAAGTCGAGATCACAAAGGCGGCCCGCCTGTCTGCATCATCCTACGCCGAGAGTGCCGGTTCGAACTGGATGCTTTTCGCCATCACGGCATCAAGCTGGTCGAGGAAGAAACGATTCTGCTCGGACGAGCCGATCGAGATGCGAACGCAGTGTGGCAAGCCGAAGCTACGCAGATAGCGGACGATCACGCCGCGCTTCAGTAATTCAGCTGCAAAAGCTGACGCATGCTGCTCGGCCGCAAAGGGCACCATCACGAAGTTAGCCGCCGAAGGTACGACGGTGAAGCCGCGCTTCTGCAACTCCAACGTCAAAGTTGTTCTCTCGGTTCCGTTCAGTTCGACAGTGGTCCTCAGAAACTCGTTGTCGTCGAGGGCCGCCAACGCTGCGAACTCGCCCAAAATGTTTGGCTCGAAGGTCAGACGCAACTTAAGCAGGTTACCAATGAGTTCCTCGTGAGCTAGGCCATAGCCAACGCGCAATCCGGCTAGGCCGTAGGCTTTCGAGAACGTTCGAAGCGTAATGACGTTGTCATACCTATAGTGCATCGAATCGGGATAGCCAGGCTGAGCCTGTGCGTATTCGAAGTAAGCCTCGTCCAGCAGGATCAACACCCGAGATGGCACATGGCGATAGAAGCGCTCGAATGTATCGGCCGTAAAGTAAGTGCCGGTTGGATTGTTCGGATTGGCTAAATAGATGAGCTTGGTGTTGTCGTTGATCGCGGCGGCCATTGCGTCCAGGTCGTACGCCCAATTCTTATAAGGGACGGTACGGTAAGGCACTCCGCGCGATTTGGCTAAAACCTGGAAGCTGGAGAAGGCCGCCTCAGTTGTCAAAACCTCATCCTGATCGGAAAGGAAAGTGCGGACGATGTCGCCGATGATTGCGTCCGAGCCGCTCCCGACCGTAACGTTTTCGACCTCGGTACGGAACTTTCGGGCGAGTGCTCGGCGCAGATCCAGGCCGCAGTTGGGATACAGGTGCACGTTCGAAATGGCACTTGCGAGTGCATGTGCTACCGCGGGCGAGGACCCAAGAGGATTCTCATTCGAAGCAAGCTTCACGATGCGACTGAGACCATATTCGCGTCGGACCTCGTCGATGCTGAGTCCCGGCTGATAAGGCTGCAAGCGTTCGATGTAGGAAGGAACTAGCGCCATACCAATCAGGATAACCCGTGAGCACCACAGGCCAGTGGTGCTGAGTTGGATCTTTAGGTTGGTCAGCTAGTTGAGGCCGGCTTTCCAGCGCTGAATGAGGACAAGCTGCTTCTCGACTTCGGCTCGATCGGGCGAGTTAGTTTCGAGCTGGAGATACTTTTCGAGGTCGGCCGTCGCGGCCCGGTGGTTCAGTCGGCGGAGATGAATCAAACCGCGGTGGCGATACTCTTCCGGATAGTCGGGCATGGCCTCGATCAGCAAATCAAGGATGACCTTGGCCTTATCGAGAGCTTGCCCACGCAAGTAAATTGTCTTCAGGTTGCTCAACATCCGGACGAGAATCTGACGATTACTAACGGGAGCTAGCACAGCGGGATTGGCTCGTAAATCGACACCCCCGGTCTCTTTAGCTAGTACGAAACAGTCTTCGAAGGAAAGGATTGAGCCGCGATGGAATGGGTCAATCCAATAACGACTTTCCGAATCTTGGTACGCCACGATAAAGTGCCCAGGCAAGCCGATTCCATAGACAGCTCGATCCAGGCGCCGTGCCAATTCCATATAGATGATGGAGAGCGAGATCGGAATACCAAGCCGTCTCATCAGGACAGAGTTCAAGCAGCTATTACGGGGGTCGAAGTATTCGTCTTCGTTACCGCGAAACTGCATGACGTCAAAGAGAATTTCGTTGACAGCCCCGATGAAGTTGAGCCCGTTGGCTCTGGTTGGCACGAGCAAACGAACCTCCTCCGCCATGTTGTCCAGGCGCGAGAGTGACGGCTCGATTTCCATACCTGGGAATTCCACTTGTGCGAGTTCAAGGGCAGCCACGTCCAAGGTTACTGTCGATTGTTCATTTTGGAGCGCATCGCGAAGCGCTTGCACGCGAGTAGCTTATCACTTGCCGACCTTGCGTCTTCGGGCTCGCGTTTGGAGGCCCGCTTACTTCAAATTACGGCCGACTTGGGGACCTGAGCAAGTAAAAATGACCAGCTTTAGCGTGAACAATCTACCCGGGGTCCAGATTTTAAACGGCTCTTATTAGGTGCTTTCCGTTTCCTAATAGAAGGATATTTAAGCCTGAATCGAGTACTGGAGTAGCGCAAAATCCGGCTCGGTTATTCCCTTATGGCTCGGGCAAGTGGCTAACAATCCTTTTGCTGCTAAGTGTTTACGGACCTTTCCGTGTTCACAGGTCCGAGATTCGGTCGACAGTCTGCGCACCACGAAATAGCACCCAACCAATTACGAATATGTCTCTCGTTAATGATCATTAAAGCGAGATAACCAATAAAACCTACGTACTATTACTTTAGTTTCTACTTTCCTAATTACACACATGCGCCTGACTTATCGAATCTCATTTATTCTGTCCCTCTTGACGCTACTGAGCTTCGAGTTGGCCGCGCAGACCCCTGCGCAACCCCAACTCTGGTATTGGCAAAGCAGCTATCTAACATCGCCGTCAGCGGTTCAATCAGCTGAGGCGCTCATTGATAAGGCCGCGGCAGCTGGGTATACTGGCGTGACCTTTTTTGATAGCAGCTTCAGCTTCATGGCTCAGTCGTTCTGGCCAGCACAAAACGTTGGGTATATGAAGCAAACGATGGACTATGCAACGAGCAAAGGTCTGAAAGTTCTGGCTCTTGCGGCACCGTACGGCCACTCGGCCGATGCTCTGCAGAACAATCCCAACTGGGGCGAGGCTCAGCGTGTAGTTGGCTCAAAGTTCAAGGTGAATGCAAATGCTACGGCGCTGCAGTTCCAGAACAGCTTCCCCGGCCTGGATAATAGCAACTTTTCGTCTGGAACGCAGGGCTGGTTCGACATGCACGATCAAGGCGTGTCGTTGGATCAGTCGGTGGGTCATAGTGGCAATACGTCGGCCCTGATCCAGAATGCGCAGGGAAATTCGCGCCTTCGGCAGGCTGTGCAGTTGACACCTTGGCGTCAGTACCACTTGCGCCTTTGGTACAAAACTCAGAGCTTCAATGGCTACCCATCGATTTACATGTTTGACGCTTCGAACTTTTCGGTTAATCGGCTGTATGCATACATAGGCAATAACGCAAATAGTAATTGGACGGAGCTGGACTTTACGTTCAACAGCATGGATACCACTAGCGCCTATCTATATCTGGGTTGCTGGGGCGGCTCGGCCGGCAATATCTGGTTCGATGATATTCAACTAGAAGAGACTTCGCTGGTGTATCTGGCGCGCCGTTCCGGAACGCCGATCACGATGTACGACGCGAACAATCCGAGCACCACCTTCAACGAAGGTACGGACTTCAACTACGTCTCTGATCGTCAAATGAGCAGCGCTCGTGATCCATTCTATAATGAGTGGCACACTGCGCCAACAGTGACTCTGCCTGCAGGGACCAATCTAAAGCCGGGCCAAGTGGTCGGAATGGATAGCTACTCCATTTTTCCGGTACCGGGTGGCGAGCATCAGGTTGGCTTGTGCTTAACGGAGCCGGGCGTTATGAATTGGCTGACCAAAAATGCGCAAGCGATCGACAGCGTTCTGCCCCCTACCGGCGGGTACTTTCTGTCGTACGACGAAATGCGACAGATGGATTCATGTGGCGGCTGTAAGGCGAAGAACATGACTCCAGGTCAGTTACTCGCATGGCACGTTCAGCAATCTACACAGGTGTATCGCGCAGCTGGTCCGAACGCTCCTTTGTATGTCTGGAGTGACATGTTCGACCCATATCACAACGCTGTTAACAACTATGCTTCTGTGGAAGGTGACTTGAAGGGGTCTTGGCAAGGCCTTCCCTCTGACATAACGATTATGAACTGGAACCTGGGGAACTTGACGAACTCTCTGAAGTGGTTCGCGGGTAAAAACTCAGCCCAACCAGTGGCATTCAAGCAGATCATTTCGGGATATTACGACAGCGGTTATGGAGCGGGCGCGGCGAGAGTAGAGCTGGCTGCAGCATCTGGTATTCCTGGCGTACAGGGTTTGATGTACACGACCTGGAACATGGATTACAGCCAGTTGCAGCAGTTCGCTGACTCCGCCCGAGCAAACTGGCCAGCTTACGTTGCCAGCCTGAACGGTGGAACCGGCGGGAGTGGCGGCGGAACTGGTGGTGGCGGTAACGGTGGCGGCGGAACCGGCGGGAGCGGCAACGGCAATCCCCCTCCACCGCCTGTCACATTGCCTAAAGGTGCAATGAACATCGTTGTGAAAGCGACAGGCCGATGCTTAGATCTGGTCGGATCGAGTGCCACACCTACAGCGGCAGTCGACGTTGCAAATTGCAACGGTAGCCCGACGCAAGCTTGGAACATAACTGCCGGCCAGAAGGGTGCGTACCAGGTTTCCCCAGCAACTAACAGTGCGCTCGTTATCGGCGTGAATGGTGGCCCCAATACGATGGACAATGGCGCACGGTTCGAGTTATGGACAAACAGCAGTTACACCAGTCAACAGTTCCAGCTAACTCAGGACACTAGTGGAGACGTGCAATTCGCAGCAGTTAGTAACCAGCGTTGCTTCGATTCAGGCTCGGCTTCGAACGGATCGCTTGTGCAGCAATGGACCTGTTATCCGGGAACTAACCAATCCTTCTCACTGTTAGCTGCTGCCACGCCGGCTCCAGTAACTCCGCCGACACCTCCGAGCATCCTGCCGACCGGTCCGGTGACGATGGTATTGAAAGCGAATGGCAGGTGCGTCGATCTTCCCGTTTGGAATAAGACTTGGGGCGCAGCCATTCAGGCGATAGATTGCACCGGTTCGGCGAATCAGCAGTGGATCTTCACTGCTTTGGCAGACGGTTCTTATCAAGTTTCGTCCGTGTCGAGCGGAATGATCTTCGATGTATACGGCGGAATTAACGCCAAGGCTAACGGTTCTCCGATTCAACAATGGCAGAACTATGGCGGCACCGATCAGAGGTATTGGGTTGTCTCGGACGGAAACGGGTATTATCACCTGCAAATACTGAGCAGCGGACTGTGCCTTGCAGTACAAGGCGGCCCTTTGACTAACTACAACGGTGCACCACTCAACCAATGGACCTGCAACGGTCAGGCGAACGAAGAATTCCTGATCACGGCGGTTAATGGGGGAGGTCCTGACCCGTTGACCACCGGAACGATGAACATCGTCTCCAAGGCCGGCGGCCGCTGCCTGGATGTGGCGTATGGCTCAAGCAGTAACGGAGCGGGCACACTCGTTTGGCAGTGCTGGGGCTCTGCAGACCAGCAATGGAATTTCAAGGCGCTCGGTAACGGCGTGTATGAAATTTTGAATCAACATAGCGGGCTAAGCCTGGATATTTTCGGCGGCCCCGGCGCGACTTCGAATGGCGTTTTGCTCCAGCAATGGAAGTATATAGGCGGATCGAACCAGCAGTTCAGGGTTGTTAAAGACACCGGCGGTTCCTATAGCATTCACCCGGTTAGTAGCGGAATCTGCTTAGATGTTCAGGGTGGGCCGACGACAAACTACAACGGCGCAAAACTGCAGCAGTACAGCTGCGCCGGATCGGACAATCAGCGGTTCCAGATCAGCGCAGCACACTAGACCTGTGTTGGACTAGCCGATATGACCCCGGGCTCTGAAGAGAGCTCGGGGATTTTTGTTCATATTGCCCGATGTAACGTGAACGTCGGGAGTCGCCATTCAGATTTCTAAAGCGGCTAGCTACTCTCGTTCGCTAACAAGCTTCAGATCGGCAGTTCCCTTCGTGGTGCTTACGTGACTTGTGGTCATTAGCGTTTTCTGATCTTCGGACAGCTCCCAACGATCTTCAAGTACGACAGGCGCACCCGTTTGGTCGGTCATCTCGGTCCGGATATTCAATGCTGGACCATCCCAATAGGCCTTACTCACGGCATCTTTACCATTGATGGTGTTAGACGATTGCGAGCCGTCAGTGAAATAACTCACGTCAGCGGCAGTAGTCTTCAAACCGCTGCTTTGTACGGTATGAACATTCATCGTCGGATCTTTGTGTTCTACGGTGCGGACGATGGTGTCGGGCATGGGGAAGCCGCCAAACTCGCTTTTGGATTTCACCATGCGCCATTTACCAGAAAAGTTTGGCTTAGCAGTTTCTAACTGCCCTGGCTGAGGTTTTGGCGGATCAGAGGGCACCGAGGGTTTCGGGATACTTTGAGCCGCGGCTATCGTCGAAAAGGTTACAGACGCGATGACTACCAGCGCCAAGGTTAGTCGTGCGGAAAGGTTTGGGGTAGCTCGAGTCATGTTCAACTCGATGATCTCACGCAGAATAGGCCTACCAGAGCTGATGGACAAACGACCGGATATCTTCGTTGTACACTTCCTCGATCTTTGCCGTCTGCTCCTTCGTAAGTTCGTGCAAGTCCGAAGCAGCTGCGTTTTGGCGGACCTGCTCCTCATTGCGTGCGCCGGGTATAACACAGCTCACGGCCGGGTGGTCGAGAATCCAGCGGAGACTGAAGTTAGCGAAGGAGATTGCAGGACCTTCTAGGCCACGTAACTTAGTCACGGCAGCCACGCCGGCTTCGAGCGGAATCCCGGAAAACGTCTCGCCCCGGTCAAACTGCGCCCCATTACGATTGAATTGCCGGTGGTCATCGGAGGCGAACTTAGTGTCGGTCGTGATCTTCCCGCTTAGCAGTCCGCTTGATAGAGGAAGTCTGGCTAAGATGCCGACTTGCCGTTTCTGACACAAAGGGAACAATACATCGGCTGGCCGCTGGCGGAACGCATTGAAGATAATCTGAATGGTCTCTACGCCGGGGAATTGGATAGCTTTCAGCCCTTCCTCCACCTTCTCGACGCTAACGCCGTAGTGCCGGATCTTCCCTTGCTGCTTCAGATCGTCCAGTACTCCGAAGACCTCAGGTCGATAGTAGACCTCCGTTGGTGGGCAGTGTAGTTGCACCAGATCGAGTGAATCCTGCTCGAGGTTTTTGAGACTGCGCTCGATGAAAGCCGTCAGGTTTTCGCGGTTATAACCATCGGCCGTATGAGGTGACAGACGCCGCCCCGCTTTGGTGGCCACGTAAATTCTGTCAGGATGCTGCTTGAGAACTTTGGCAATGAACCGCTCGCTGCGACCATCGCCGTACACGTCCGCTGTATCGATGAAGTTGATTCCTGCATCCAGGGCGGCTCGTACGACCTTTAGCGCGTCATCGTCAGAAACCGTTCCCCAGGCTCCTCCGATCTGCCACGCACCCAAGCTAACGTCCGAGACTTTGAATCCTGTGCGTCCAAGTGGCCGATATTGCATCGTTTTAAGTTACCGCGCTGAGTTTTTGTTCGATACTGAACCTGCTACTAGTGAAGCGCCGTTTACAGGACGATGAGCAGCGACAAGATAACCCTGTTCTACTGCGACGACTACGATTTTCCGTTGCCGCCAGGCCACAAGTTTCCCCTGGCTAAATACGGTCTTCTCCGCACAACTCTCTCGGCCGACCCGCGCATGAGGCTGAACCGCTCTGCCCCGATTGCCATTGAAGACGTTCTCCGCGTGCACGATTCTGCCTATGTTGAAGGCTTCGTCCAGGGGACGTTGGGTCCGCAAGCCCTGAGACGGATCGGTCTTCCCTGGTCCCCGGAGTTCGTACAGCGAACGCTAGCGAGCGCAGGCGCGACTTTAAGTGCGACTCAGCAGGCTCTCCAACATCGCGTGGCCGGTACCCTTGCCGGTGGAACGCATCATGCCTATCGAGATGCAGGCTCCGGTTACTGCGTGTTCAACGACATCGCCATCGCGATCGAATGGGCACGGGTCCATTGCGGAGTAACAAGGGCCGCTGTCGTTGACCTGGATGTGCACCAGGGGGACGGAACAGCTTCGATTTTCCATAATGATCCGGGAGTTTTCACACTGTCACTACATGGGTTGCGAAACTTTCCGTTTCGGAAACAGCACAGCACTCTGGACGTTGCTCTGGAAGATGGAACGAACGACACTGAATATCTCGCGGCCCTTGAACCGGCATTATCTGCGGTCTGGGCGTTTGCGCCTGAGCTCGTCCTCTATCAATCCGGCGTTGACGGCCTAAAAGAGGACCGGCTTGGCCGCCTTGCACTGACACAAGATGGGCTGGGACAAAGGGACAAAGTTGTTATTCACGCCGCCCAGTCGCGAAATTTGCCATTAGTAATAACGCTGGGTGGGGGGTACGCTGAGCCGATCACCTATACCGCAGCAGCGCATGCTCAGACTTTTCGGATTGCCGCCGACACATATATTTCTGCATCTCACACCACTGCTTACAACGAGCCCTGATACAACAATGTTCGGTTTGTACGAAGTTGGCAAATTGTTGAGGCCGGATTATAAAGTTCTTTCTTTCTTGCACCGATAGCTGTAGCGGGAGCGCCGACGCTGGCCGTCCAGCAGAGGCTACATTCTCACATGCGCCTGATTAACTTAATTGCATTTTTTCAAGGATTCATTGGTGGAGGAAATTCTGTGAACGCTCAACAAACAGTGGCACCCGGTTCGGTCAACCTGCAAGCAGGTTCGAGTAACCCTTTAACATGCTGCGAACTGATCCAGGCAGGATCGAGGCTGAAGGCGGCTGAATCGCTTCTTTTGACGCCCACACCAGAGGCTATGCGCGAGGTAGAGATGCTGCTGGGTCAAGCCTTGAACCTGGTAAAGCGCTTATCCAAAGAGGATCTTGCGCAACCCGTCGCGCCTGCTCCAAGCACTCAGCTCTCAGATGAGGAAGGTCGACAGCAGGTCATCGATCTTCGAATAAAAGTAGCTGGTTTCAATCAGCATTGTTCACGCATTGCCAAGTTGCTTGAAGGAGCGCGGCGAGTTCAGTGGGCGCATATGCGTTGGATTAACTCATTTACGCAAACTTATACGGCCGGTGCGACAACTTCAAGCTGGAATCCACCCGGAAGAACCCTAAACGTTGAGGCGTAAAGTCGAGCCTTCAAATAGCCGATAGTGATGCAGGAAAAAAACAAGAAAACAAGAGCTCGTTATGTCAAACCTTCTCGCTTCCTTAGGATCCGTTGCACAATCATTTTCAACATACGAGCAGGCCTTGCAGGTCATCTCGAATGACACAACGAACGCAACAACGCCCGGCTACGCCAAACAGAAGATCGTTATGCAGGCCAGCTCGTTTGATCTGGCTCAAAACCTAATTGGCGGCGTGACCATGGGTCCGCTGATTAGCTCGCGCGACGTTTACTCAGAAAATAACGTTCAGCAAGCGCAGACCGACACCAGTTACTCATCCCAACTTGCAAGCAATTTGCAGGGCGTTGAGCCACTGTTCAGCTTATCGACAAAGGCCGGCACGGACACCGGCATCGCTGGGTCGCTGGATTCGCTCTTTTCGAGCTTCTCGCAGCTTGCGACGGCACCTAACGACGCGGCATACAGGCAGGCAGTGTTGAACTCGGCCACGAACGTAGCCGCCGCATTCCATGCCACAGACAGTGGACTCCAGGGTGCGGCAGCCGGCGCGGCCGGGAATGCTTCAGCGACGGTCAATGCAATTAACGCCCTGGTCGGACAGATTCAGCAGATCAACGTCGAAAAGCATCGTGATCCTACGGCCAATGCCGATCCTGGGGTCGATGCCAAGCTTTATTCTGACCTGGAAAACCTTTCAAAGCTAGTGAACATAACGTCGGTTCAAGCTTCAGATGGAACAACCAGCATTCTCGTAGGCGGACAGTACGCACTGCTCGAGGGAACGTTTCAAAACAAGTTGAGTATGGGCCCGGCAACTGCCACATCGATCTCGGTGGTCGATTCGTCCGGGAACCCGATCACGTCCGCGATTAAGGGCGGGACACTTGGGGCTGCCATTGACACTTACAACACGTATATTCCCAAATACGAGACTCAACTGAACACGTTGGCGGCCAAAGTTTCTGATGGAATCAACCAGCAACTCGGCTTGGGATACGACCAGAATGGGGCGAGCGGTGCCGCGATCTTCAGCTACAATCCCGCAAATGCGGCGAGAACCATGGCCTTTACCGGCATCACTGCAGACAAGGTGGCGGCGAGCTCGGCTCCTGGTGCAAATGGCGGGAACGCAAATGCCGTTGCACTTACAAACTTACAGACAGCGCAAACGGTGGGTACCTTCACTTACACGCAATACTACGGCAATCTAAGCGCGGATGTGGGTACTGACTCATCGGATGCTCAGGGAAACCAAACAACACAGCAACAATTACTATCGCAGGCGACGAATCTGCGGGCTAACATATCGGCCGTGTCTCTTGATGATGAGGCCGCGCAACTCACTCAGTATCAACAGGCCTATAGTGCGTCGAGCAAACTAATCTCGGTAATCGCCCAGATGACGCAGATCGCTTTGGGCCTAATACCAGGCCAATAGCAGGAAACAAATAGCTAAGGAGTAGAAATTATGTTCACAATAATGTCATCAACGTCGACCTTTCTCGCCAACCTCTCGGATGTCGAGAAAAGAGTCAGCGACTCTAGCCGGCAAGTGAGCAGCGGCCTTCGTGTGCAGACCGTCTCGGATGATCCATCCGTCGTCACTGACATCCTTCAGCTGAATTCCCAAATCAGCTCTAACGACCGAATTAAGCAAGATCTGAGCAGCGTGCAAACAGAGGTCAATGCGGCTGAGGGCGCGATTAATTCGGCTACTACGCTGATGGATCGCGCTCGGCAGATTGCTGCTGAAGCGGCAACTACGACGACCAGTGCCGACGCTCGAACAAACCTCTCAGGTGAGGTTCTCGATCTGATTAACGAAATGGCGGGCCTGGCCAATACACAAGTCGGCGGTCGTTATGTTTTCAGCGGTGACTCAGACCAAACCAGGCCCTACGGGAGCGCCGATCCAAACGCAAATCCCACGAACTCTGTCGGCACCTACCAGGGTTCTGCAGGAAACCGTGAGATTTTCAGCCCACAAGGAGGAACCTTTGGGGTTGCAAACACGGCAAGCCAAATTTTCGATAGCGGTAATTCAACGACCAGCGTGTTTAAATCGTTAACCGATCTATATACTGCGTTGAAAAACAACAATGCGTCTGCCGCAGGAACAGCCTCCGAAAATATCGGAAGCGCGGCGGTTTACCTGAACGGTCAACAGGCACTTTACGGCGATATTCAGAATCGAGTTTCCAGCGCTCTCGATTTCCAATCTAGCTTGAACACCGATCTAAGCGCTCAAGTGGGCGCATTACAGGATGCAGATCAGGCCCAAGCCATCACAAATATGCAGCTAAATTCTACGGCCCAGAGCGCAGCAATGGCGGCTTACAACGCCATCCCGAAGAAGAGCCTGTTCGACTTCCTTGGCTGATTCGCCAACAAGCTTACTTTCCAAAGCTGAACCAGGAGTGGGTAACCTGCCCGTTCGGTTGCACGACCGCTTCTGCCCGAAATCCAGTACGGGCGGACCGACTAAATCGCAGATCGAATAGCTGAACCAGAGTGCTCGGCCTGCTTTGCTCGTAAATGGAATCAACAGACCAGATTGGGAAACGGGCGAAGTACCGAAAATACCTGAAGGGCTCCGTTCGGGCAGCAGTGACGGTAGCCGCGCTCTCCGGGAGTTTGTAGAACGTTTCGGCGGTATTCACGTTGAGGTCACCAAAGCTTCGGACTTCATACGTTTTAAATGCTTCGGATGTCTCGACCACACCGGTCCATACTAATGGGTCCCACGCTCCAGGAAGAGCGGCGGCCGCGAGCGGCAGTGCGCCTCCGTACTCTCGCGACTGCAATTGCGCAACTGCCTGACTGTGAAGCACAGCCTTCGCGGAGTCGTAGGCAACAAACAAAACTAGGGCCAAGACAGCGATAGCGCGACCGCTCTGCTTCCTCGCACCGATCTCTGCATTGACTAATCCGACCAGGAGCGGCCACACAGCAGCCGAGAATAGGATCGCCAGAATGACGCCATCCCACAGTGAGTTCAAGTCGAGGTAGTACCAAGCTGATGAAAAAGGAATGAACGGACGAACGCCATAGCTATTTGTCCAGTCGAGAAGCAAGTGGCTGATCACTCCCACACAGGAGATCGCCCATGCCCAAATCCAGCTTCTCCAGCCAGACATATCGCGATACGCAATTCCAGCCCAAAGTAGAACGGGAATGATCGCCATTAAAGGCAATCCGATCAACGAGTGTGAATATCCGCGGTGCATCTCAAGATATCGGAGATGCCCAGAACTTAGAAAAACAATGTCGATGTCCGGAATGTTCGCCGAAAGTATCATCAACAGCGCGGCTTTCGGAATCAACCTGTTTAGTCCGGCTCGCGACAAAGCTAGCCCGGTAAGCGTATGAGTAACGTTATCCATCGGCGGCGTTTCGAATGTTAGCTGGCTTTGAGATTTGCGTTAAGCACAGACTGCATCTCGCAGCAGGTTCCGCTCCCGCAGGGAATATTCGCGGGGGACAAGTAACGTTAGGGCTTCTGGGATTATCTCGGCCGAGAAAGGGAGTGAGCCGATCAACTCCCCATCTGTTTGCACGTAGACAGTGTCGGGAGAGGCAGCGCGGCACTCGACGGTACGTCCTTGCATAACTAGACAGCCCTTCAGCTTATGGGCGAACTTGAAGGTCACGCCAACCAAATATCGCAAGTATTCGACACTAAGCCGGCCCTGGAACAGAACGATTTCAAAGTCACCGCGAAGCAACGAGGCGCCGCGGGCAATCTCGAAATCACCGCCGTAATTTCTAACTCGGCTAATCAAGGCGAAACTGGCCGCGTAAGACTTCCCATCTACACGCACTTCGAACTCCTGGATAGGCCGAAATACCTGCCCGAATCCACCAATATAGTAGGCAAGTTTGCCAGCCATGGCTTTGAGGTCGAGGTCGAGGTTGTACACAATTTGCGCATCCAATCCTACGCCCGCCATCAGCAGAAATATGCGGTCTTCCCAGCCCTGGACGCGAGCAACCCCGGCACTGATCCGCAGTGGCTCGAGTGACGCAATTTGGGATGCAGCCGTACTCAATTGCAAGGACATGCCAAGCTCACGTGCCAACACATTGGCCGTACCGCCTGGCAGGATCGCCAGGGGAACTCTGCTATGCAGCATTCCGTTTGCCGCTTCATTAATAGTTCCATCGCCACCTGCCGCAATAATCAACTCGCATCCAGCCTCAATCTGCTCTCTTGTTTGAGCCGAAGCGGACCTGGGTCCCAGAGTAGGAATCAGCGTAGCCTCGATTCCGCTTTGGGCAAGGATTTGAGTGGTACGTTGAAGCGACCGATCCGTGCGAGCAAGGCGTCCGGCAAATGGATTGTAAATAATGGCCGCGCGTTTTGGCTTAGTAAACGACAAACTACTCATTATAGGTTTTGGATGAAGCAGACACCAGAACAGCAGATCCGTGACTTACGGCAGACGATCGAGCATCACGAATACCAGTATTACGTGGTTGACCAGCCTGAGATCACTGATGCCGAGTACGATGCCCTGCTCAGGCAACTGAAGGAACTTGAGGACTTACACCCAAACTTACGGAGTCCTCATTCGCCCACGCAGCGCGTCGGTGGCCAACCGCGAGAAGGCTTCGTTAAGGTCGCGCATAGTTCGGCGATGTTGAGCTTGGACAATGCTCTAGACGAGCAACAGCTCCGTGACTTCGATGCCCGGGTGCACGGGGCGTTAGCAGAAGAACCGTTCCAGTATGTGGCCGAGCTGAAGCTCGACGGTTTGTCCATGGCCGCGCGCTACAGAGAAGGCTCGCTGATGCAAGCTCTGACTCGCGGCGATGGTCGGACGGGCGAAGAAGTTACCGAGAACGCGCGTACAATTCGCTCTCTTCCGCTGACCCCGATTCGGTCAGCTTTGACGACCTCTGAGTTCGAAGTTCGTGGCGAAGTCGTACTTCTGCGGCGTTCGTTCGAACGACTCAATGACGAACGGGAGACCGCTGGGCTTGCTCGCTTCGCGAATCCGAGAAATGCTGCCGCTGGCGCCCTTCGTGCTCTCGATCCGTCTGTAACGGCGGCCCGGCGCCTGGATTTCTTTGCGTACTTTCTGATGCGCGACGGGACTCCAGTGCTAGACAGTCAATGGCACACGCTCGAATCGCTCTCTGCGTCCGGCTTCAAGGTCAACCAGCAACGTGCGCTCTGCCCCGATCTTGAATCGTTGCTGGAGTTCATTCGGCGCTGGGAAACTACTCGCGACGAACTTCCGTATGAGATCGATGGTGTCGTGGTTAAGGTCGATTCGACCGCTCAACAGCAGCAACTTGGTTGGACAGCGAAGGCCCCTCGATGGGCGATTGCATTTAAGTATCCGGCGCGCCAAAATACAACAGTCGTTGAAGCCATCGGCGTGCAAGTCGGGCGCACAGGCGCTCTAACGCCCGTAGCTCATCTCCATCCAGTCATTATCGGCGGAGTGACTGTGTCACGCGCAACGCTCCATAACGAAGACGAGATTGCGCGCCTGAGCCTCCAAATCGGCGATACAGTTTTAGTCGAGCGCAGCGGCGACGTAATTCCGAAAGTTGTACGCGTTACTGCCGAGGGCGAAAACCGTCAGCCGTTCGTGATGCCTGCTGCGTGTCCCGTTTGCGGCAGCCACATTGTGCGCGAGGAAGGCGAAGTTGCTACTCGCTGCACCAATACGAACTGTCCGGCACGGCTCCGCGAGTCGCTGCTTCACTTTGCTTCCCGTAGCGTTATGGATATCGATGGAGTCGGCGATGCGCTCGTCGATCAACTTCTCAGCCGTAGTCTGGTACAGAACATAGCTGATCTATATAGGCTTACGACGGACCAGCTATTGACGCTCGACCGGATGGGCAAGAAGTCTGGGACTAAGATCATTCAGAACATTGAGCGCTCTCGAACTCAGCCACTTGCACGTGTTCTAAACGGGTTGGGTATCGCGTTTGTCGGCGAGCGGACCGGACAAATTCTTGCGAGCCATTTCGGGCGCCTTGATGAGATTGCTCACGCGACGCTTGAACAGCTTCAGCAGGCCGAAGAGGTGGGTCCGAAAGTCGCAGCCGCCATCCGTGCTTTCTTTGACGAACAACGGAATATGGAGTTGATTGAGAGTCTTCGATCGGCCGGCCTTCAATTCACAGCGGAGCGCAAGCAAGCTGCTGCGAGCGGACCATTGCACGGCAAGACGTTTGTGCTGACCGGCAGCCTTCCCACGCTGAGCCGTGAGGAAGCCAAGGGCCGCATCGAGGCGGCTGGCGGCAAAGTATCGGGCGCGGTCAGCAGTAAGACTTCATTCTTGGTTGCCGGTGACGAAGCCGGGTCCAAGCTCGATAGAGCAACCCAACTCGGCGTGCCAGTGCTGGATGAATCGGCTCTGTTCGCTATGCTGAACGAGGATGTCAACAATGCGCCGGAGTAGCAGCTGAAGCACCTGGTTACGGTTCTCATTTCCTGGGGACCCTTCGGTTTGCTTTTCCTTGCCGCTCTTGATTCAGCAGGCATTCCGCTAGTCGGTGGGGTTGACGCCCTATTGATCACCATCGCCATTCTGCATCCCGCCCAGGCCTACGTTGGTGCGATTTGTGCCGTGATCGGGTCGCTGCTTGGGTGTGGCTTTTTGTTTGGACTGGCGCGTAAGGGCGGCGACGTTATGCTTGCGAAACACATCGCTGAAGGCCGTGGAGCCCAGCTCCATCGCTGGTTCCAGCGCTATGGTTTGGTAACGGTTTTCGTTCCCGCTGTATCGCCGATCCCTCTGCCCATGAAGATTCCAATTTTCTGCGCTGGCGCTCTGCGTGTCAGTTGGGCCTATTTCCTATCCTTGGTTTTCGTAGCTCGAATTTTGCGTTACTTCGCACTGGCGTATTTCGGGCAACGCTACGGACAAGCAACTGTGCCTTTTTTGAAAGTTCACTGGCCGATCGTCGTTTCTGTCCTCGCCGGTCTGGCCATTGTTGTCGTTGTCACGATGCGGTTAGTGGATCGGCAGCACTCTAATCATAACTCCCATCCAACGCCGATCAATGGGCAACTTGAACACTAAGGGCGGTTTCTCAACAGCCTGGTATTAACATGGGTCCATGTCTCATCTGTCACGGCGCTCCTTCGTTGCCAGCGCTGCCGCTGCGCTCCCGCTTTCGAAACTAGCCACCGCTGAAACGAAGCCAAAGTTGCCCGCACTGGGAGTCCAACTCTATACCGTTCGAAACACCATTAAAGCTGATCCTGTAGGCGTACTGAAGTTCATTCGCCACATCGGTTACACGGAAGTGGAAGTTGTTCATAGCGACTTAGCTACCATCTGGCCGGCTCTGCATCAGACAGGACTGAAGGGTGTTAGCGCCCATGTGGACACCGGGCTGCTAGTCAACCCGGCAAACGCAAGCAAAGTCGACACGGTGTTCGCCGACCTAAAGCAGAAAGGGTTCTCGTACGCGGTTTTGCCATACCTTGGAAATGAGTTCCGGGGTGATGCTGACACGTATAAGCGTCTTGCTGATACATGCAATCGGGTCGGAGAGAAGGCGAAGTCTGCGGACCTGAAATTCTGCTATCACAACCACGCTTTTGAATTTGGGCCAGCGGGCGACTCCACACCGTTGCAAATTCTGATGGATCGCACCGACAAGAAGTTGGTCTCTCTGGAGCTAGACATTTTCTGGGTCAGTGTTGCCGGTCATGATCCAGTGGATCTGCTCAAGACGTATGGAGATCGTATTGCGCTCGTGCACCTGAAAGACAAGGCGCAAGGCCTACCCACCCAATTCACAGAGTCCGTTCCGAAAGACACTTTCAAAGAGGTCGGAAACGGATCCATCAATATTCCTGCGGTTATCTCAGCAGCTAATGCTGATAACGTTAAACACTTCTTCGTTGAGCAGGATCAGACTCCTGGCGATCCACTCGAAAGCCTACGTCAGAGCTATAAGTATCTTAGCCAGTTTTTGGAACAAAGCTAGTTGCTGACTAGGCCCGCTCGAGGTAAGTTCCGCCGGATGTATTTACGCGAATGCGTTCGCCCTCACCGATGAACGCTGGCACGGCGACAACCAGACCCGTCTCCATCTTGGCGGGTTTGGTTACGTTCGAGACTGTCGATCCCTTCAAGCCCGGCTCTGTTTCAATTACGGTCATCTCAACACTAGGCGGCAACTCGACGCTGATTGGCTTGCCCTCGTAGAATTCAACGTTGACATGCAGCTGCGGAATTAGATACAGCACACCATCACCAAGCATGTCCTTGGTTAGATGCATCTGTTCGAAGGTCTCGGTATTCATGAAGTAGAAGTACTCACCGTCGTCGTACATGTACTCCATTTCCTGCTCGTCGAGAGCGATCCGCTCGACTTTGTCTTCGGATGAGAACCTATGCTCGATCATCGAACCCGAGCGGAGGTTCCGCATCTTAGCCTGTACAAAGCCGCGAAGATTACCAGGAGTTCGGTGCACCATGCTGAACACGGAATGTAGTTCGTTATTAAACTTGACCACCATGCCAGGGCGCAGTTGAGTTGCTGCAATCATGCTTACAATATGCTCCAGAACATGCGCTGAATCACGCATGGACGCCTCAGTGTATCAAGCATTGCTCTATACCTGAGTCGATTATTTCCCGTTTTGAACGCAGACTTTACCCGACACGGGAGTAGTGAGCAGGAACAACCCGGCGCGATCCGGCTCGCCTGGCAGCACTTTGCGGTTGTACGTGAACGTGGCTTCGCTGCTCGGCCTACGGTGCCAAACGACGGTCGGTTCGGTGATGACCGTATGCTCGACTGCCACACATTTATCGAGTAGCGGAACTAACCTCAATTTCCCGGTCCGAAATTCTTGCTGCGCCCAATCCGTCGGGCAGTTCTCGCTTGCGCTTCCTTTAGAGTCGATCGCAATCCAGCAGGCCTTTTCGGTCCAATCGGTCCGCGCAAACAAGTGCCCGTTTCCATCGTAGGTCCACGAATCAAGATTCTGATAACTGACGCCTGGCAAATACGGATTGCCCCACAGCAACTCGTATCCGACTCCCGGGCCTTGCCGTTCAGCAATTCCCTCCTCCATCGCCCAACTCTGCAGGAATTGTGAATCAACCAGGTTCGGGTCGAGATTGACCAGTGCCAGCGCAGCGGCCCGCTGTTGCCAGCTGACATGTTGCATGACGCTTGGCTTTATTGACAAAAGTACGGCGGCGGGCAGCTTAGCAAAAAACGGAGTCGCGTCACCCCGCAAATTCGTATGCATGACATTCTGGGCTGCATCCAGATACTCGCACAATGCGTACAGTTCCTCCGGCCTTCGCCAGGCAGCGTCATCGACGAACTGTTTCAAGATCGGCTTCCAGTGGTCGGATAGTGGGTCGTCCGACTCGCGACCCGCAACGATCGTAGTGAACAGGAGGTCGCGAAGTCCAGTAGCACCGGGACCAAAATCCTGCGCTCGAAGTAAGCTGGCTTTGTCTTGAGCACTCAGCAAACTTGAACACCAATCGACGACCAATGCAATCTGACGCCGAGCGTCGACAGCCGAAGCATGTTCCAGCGCCCAGACAGTAGCTTCACGCCCGCGCACGTCATCTCCTGTGATTGCATAGTAAAGGGCCAATTCAAAACCGCGCTCAGGCGAACCAGGAGCGGTCTTAACTTGAAATTCGAAAGCGAGCCATCGCTCAGTCTGGCGCTCCTGATCGCGCCTAATGCGCTTCAGCCTCTGCGGTGTCAGAAGTAGCCGAGGATGAATATCGGCCAGTTCAGTACCCAGGGCCGCCGTTATCCCCAGAACAGCAAGTAACAGCGCGCGGACGGTCGCTTTCACCAGGCCAGTGTTCCGGTGCGAGGCGTCTCGTCCGGATTGGGCAAATAAATCGTGTGGCAATGCTCACAACGATATAACTCCGCTTTCGGGCCAAACGCGTCACGAGCATCGCTGGTCAACGTGTACCACCGCTTCAGATGGCCGGCGCATATTTTGCCCTTGGCGTTTCGCTCAGTGCAGGCACGCATACGGGACATACGCTGCTTCACTTTGGTTCCGTCTGCAAGTACGCGTAAGACGCCGCAACCGGCCGGAGGTTCCTCGGGCAGCATCGTCGTCAGTTTCTCCACAATCTAATCGTAGACAATCATTCCATTTGCTACGCTAGAGCTTCTGTGTCCGGCAAAACTATGAGGAGCCGGCCCGCTGATTTATGCCGGCGCGGGTGAGCCAGACCTACGTCTTGCGCACGTATCCGTTCCGGGAGTCGGATCTGATCGTCAGTTTTTTCACCCGCGATCAAGGCAAGCTACGCGGAGTAGCGCGGGGAGCCCGGAAGACGAAAAACACTTTTGGCTCTGGGCTCGAACGACTGTCACTTGTGAACTTATCTTATTCGCAAAAGGAAACACGGGAACTGGTTAATCTGAACTCGTGCGATCTCTTGCAATCACAATTCGATTTGATGTCGGATTTTAGTGCCGGCGTCGGACTTGATTTTGTGGCGGAAGTAAGCGACCATCTTTTGCCCGCTAACGAGACCAACGAACGATTTTTCCGTCTCCTTACTGCCGTGCTGGGGCACATGCGGGGTTCAACACCGGGCCGGTTATGGCGGGCTGTAACTTACTTTGCCCTCTGGGCCACTCGCCTCTCGGGCTTTTTACCCGACCTCGCTCTACATCCCGATCGAGCGATCAGCGCTGCTTCCCGCGATACGGCGATAATGATGTTGCGCACGCCGATCGAAGCGATGCCGCAGCTACTATGGACCGGCGATACTGCGCTTGACCTACGCCGATTTCTGATCCGGCAAATGGAAGAACATGTGGAACGACGTTTCCACACGCCTGCACTGCTCGAGGCTCTCTAAGACAAGCCAACATCGATGGATTCCTTCCAACAAACGGTCTTTAAGCTGAAGCAGTATTGGGCTGATCGTGGCGCAATCATTCAAGAACCGCACGACGTTGAAGTGGGTGCAGGCACGATGGCGCCGGAAACGTTCTTGCGCGTTCTGGGACCAAAGCCGTATCGCGTTGCGTACGTTCAGCCGAGCCGACGCCCAGCAGATGGCCGCTACGGTGAAAATCCAAATCGCCTTTACAAACACCAGCAATTACAGGTGATCTTAAAGCCCACCCCGGACGATGTTCTAGAGCAGTATCTGGGCAGCCTGGAAGCCATCGGAATCGACTTGCGCAAGCATGACATCAAGTTTGAGGAAGATAACTGGGAGGCACCGACCCTTGGCGCCTGGGGCGTGGGCTGGCAGGTGATGCTGGACGGCTTAGAAATTACGCAGTTTACCTACTTTCAGCAGTGCGGCGGGATAGATCTGGAACTTGTTCCCGCTGAAATCACCTACGGCTTGGAGCGCATCGTTGCCTTTCTGCAGGGTGTCGAAAGCGTGTATGACATTATTTGGGCGCCGGGATTCAAATACTCCGACGTGCGCCTTGCCGACGAGCAGCAGTTTTCCGCTTACAGCTTCGAACTGGCCGATGTCGCCTCACTGTGGCAAGGTTTTGAACTTCATGAGAAGGAATGCGCACGGTTGTTGCAACTGTTTGCCGAAAGCAAGAACAAGACTGGCTTCCCAGTGCTTCCCGCTTACGACCAGGTTTTAAAGTGTTCGCATTTTTTCAATCTTCTCGATGCGCGTGGAGCCATCAGCGTAACCGAACGGGCCGGGATGATCGGGCGTGTCCGTAAGCTTGCCGTCGCAGTCGCACAGGCTTGGGTGCAGCAGGTTTCGGGCTCGGTACAGCCAGCGGCGGAGGTCGCCTAGTGCCCGACTTTCTGCTTGAAATCGGCGTCGAGGAAATTCCCGATTGGATGATCGATGGGGCGCTTGGTGATCTGCGGTCCCGCTTTGAGCAGGTTCAAAAAGACAGCAAGCTGGGCGGATCAGTACACTGCACACAGGCAACGCCGCGTCGCCTCGTTCTGCATGTGAAAGATCTAGCCGATCGCCAGGCTGATAGTGACGAGCTGATCAGTGGGCCGCCAAAATCGGCGGGCACGGGCGCAATCCAGGGGTTTGCGCGGAAGATGGGCGTGTCGGCTGATGCGCTCGAAACCACTACGACGGATAAGGGCGAATACCTGGCCTTTCGTAAACGCACAAATGGTCGCACAACTAACGCTGTCCTGGCTGAAGCATTGCCGTCCATCATCACGGGAATTTACTTCCCCAAATCGATGTATTGGACCGGCAAAGCGGGCGTCCGTTTCATCCGCCCCATTCGCTGGATTTTGGCTTTGATTGGTACTGACGTGGTGCCGTTCGAAGTTGCCGGCGTTCAATCCGGTGCTACGACTCGGGGCCATCGAATTCTTGGCGAACGCGGACCGTTACAGGTCTTTATCGAGACTTACGAAGACGTCTTGCGTCGCAACGGCGTGATTGTGCGCGCTGTGGAACGTCAGCGCATTATCGAGTCCGGCCTTCCTGCGAACGTGGCGACAGACCCGGAACTGCTGAAAACGCTCGTCTACCTGACCGAGTTTCCCAGCCTGGTGAGAGGCAGTTTCGATCCGGCATACCTGGAGCTGCCGAAAGAGATCCTGTCAACGGTAATGCGGCATCATCAGCGATATTTCTCGGCCCTGGAGCCTGACGGTTCGCTAGCGCCAGAGTTTGTAGCAGTCGCCAACACTGACGGCGATCCGGACGGACTCATTCGACAAGGCAACGAACGTGTGCTGCGCGCCCGCTTCAACGACGCACGCTTTTTCTGGAAGGTAGACCAGACAAAACCGCTGTCATCCCGCATTGACGATCTGGCCAAGGTTACTTTTCAAGCGAAGCTCGGAACTTATCGGAACAAGACAGATCGAGTGGTCGCGCTTGCTGGAAGACTCGCCACTCAGATAGGGGCTGATGTCGCCACTGTGGAACGCGCGGCCTTATTGGCCAAATGTGACCTCACGACGGACATGGTCAAAGAGTTCACGGAGCTGCAGGGCGTGGTGGGAGGGCTCTACGCCACGGCGCAGGGTGAGACCGAAGCAGTGGCTGCCGCGATCTACGATCATTACAAACCGGTCAGCATGGAAGACGAGATCCCTCGCACGCTCGAAGGACAGATTCTTTCGATCGCCGACAAGATGGACACGCTCATCGAGTGTTTCCGGGTTGGATTGGTACCTACCGGGTCGAAAGATCCTCTTGCTTTACGGCGGGCGGCACAAGGGGTGATCCGCATTCTGTTCGAAGCCCGCTTGCCTCTTGCGGTTAAATGGCCGGAACTCGATGCATTCTTCCGGGAGCGCATTGAATATTACCTGCGCGACGTGAAAGGATTTGCTTACGACGAGGTGAACGCCGCGCTTGGCGCTCCGCTGTCGTCACTTCCAGATCTTGCCGATCGCGTCGAAGCACTCCGCGCTGTTCGCCCGACCGAAAACTTCGAACCATTGGCCGCCAGCTTTAAGCGCATCAAAAACATCCTGCGGCAGGCCGATTACAAAGGCGCAGGCTCCGTAGACTCGGCACGGCTTTCGGAAGGGCCAGAACGCGCGCTCTTCGAAGAACTGGCGAATGTGCGCGGAAGGCTTCAAGAGGACACGAGTTACCGCGACAAATTT
The DNA here is from genome assembly GCA_965214005.1 of Bryobacteraceae bacterium. Taxonomy (GTDB): domain Bacteria; phylum Acidobacteriota; class Terriglobia; order Bryobacterales; family Bryobacteraceae; genus Bog-105. The sequence goes on along the minus strand of CBDCAQ010000014.1, from coordinate 2,067,214 downwards.
GCTGCAATCGCTACTTTGCGGCCCGCCGTTGACCTTTTCTTCGATAAGATTCTGGTAAACGATCCAGACCCGGCATTGCGGCAGAACCGGTTAGCTCTTCTGGCGAGCTTGTTGACCGAGTTCTCAACCATTGCAGATTTTTCAGAGATCGTGACGCAGGGCAGCGCGTCAGTCGCAAATCGATGCGACAAGATTTAAACTTTACGGCGCCTTACAAGTTGTAGCCGTGAACAGGATTCCGTAACAGGAGACAGAGACTCGACATGAACAAATATGTGTACTCGTTCGGCGGCGGCACGGCCGACGGCGACGGCAAAATGAAAGACACGCTGGGCGGGAAAGGCGCGGGACTCGCAGAGATGTGCAAAGCGGGCGTTCCCGTTCCTCCCGGCTTCACTATCGCGACCGACGTTTGCAACTTATTTTTTGAAAACGGCAACAAGGTACCGAAGGAAGTTGATGACCAGATTCACACAGCACTCGCGAAGCTCGAGTCGCTGATGGGCAAAAAGTTGGGCGGTGTTGATGACCCGCTTCTGCTAAGCGTTCGTTCTGGCGCGAAGTTCTCGATGCCTGGCATGATGAACACCATCTTGAATCTCGGTCTCAACGACCAAACGACCGAAGGGTTGGCCAAGAAGACCGGCAATCCACGGTTCGCTTACGACTGTTACCGCCGGTTCATTCAGATGTTTGGTGAAGTGTCGCTGCACATCGAGATGGAGAAGTTCGACCACATCTTCGATACGCGTAAGGCGAAAATTAAGGCCAAGCTCGACACAGATCTTAAGGCTCAAGATCTAAAGGTCATCATTGATGACTACAAGAAGCTGGTGAAGAAGGAGACCGGGAAAGACTTTCCGCAGGACGCTCTTCAACAGCTGCTCATGTCGCGCGACGCCGTTTTTAACTCCTGGAACACGCCCAAGGCGATTTACTATCGGCGCATGGAAAAGATTCCAGATTCCATCGGCACGGCCGCGAATGTCCAGGCCATGGTCTTCGGCAACATGGGCGATAACTCCGGCACAGGCGTCGGATTCACGCGTAATCCGTCCACGGGCGAGAACACGTTTTACGGCGAGTTTTTAGTCAACGCGCAAGGCGAGGATGTCGTAGCTGGCATCCGCACACCTCAGCCGATCGAAGAACTGAAGCAGGTTATGCCAGCGGCTTACGACCAGCTTCGCGAGATCACGTTGAGCCTTGAGACGCACTATCGCGACGTGCAGGACTTCGAATTTACAATCGAAGAAGGCACACTCTACATGTTGCAGACGCGCAATGGCAAGCGCACTGGTCCTGCTGCCGTTCGCATTGCTGTAGACATGGTCGAGGAAGGCACGATCACGAAGAAGGAAGCCGTCCAACGTGTTGGACCGAACCAGCTGGATCAGCTGTTGCACCCAGTGCTTGATCCCAATATGCGCAAGAGCTTGCAGAAGATTGCAACCGGTCTTCCTGCCTCGCCTGGAGCGGCTGTCGGTCTTGCGGCCTTCTCATCCGAAGATGCAGTTGAGCTGTCCAAAAAAGGTCCGGTCATTCTTGTGCGCAAAGAGACCACCCCCGACGACATTCACGGTATGGACGTCTCAAAGGGAATCTTGACTGCCGTCGGTGGTTTGACGAGTCACGCAGCAGTAGTGGCTCGCGGCATGGGTCGGCCTTGCGTCGTGGGCGCAGCGTCGGTAACGGTCAGTGAGGCGTCCAAGACCGCGACGATCACCTTCGAAGGCAAGAAGCTGATCGTCAAAGAAGGCGAATGGATTTCGCTGGACGGCACACTTGGCGAGGTCTATTTGGGCCAGTGCAAGACCAGCGAGCCTGACCCGAAGTCGCACTACTTCGCAACGTTCATGGAATGGGCTGACGAGTTCCGGGGCAACTTCGGCGTCCGAGCCAATGCGGACATTCCGCGTGATGCGAAGCAGGCCCGCTTGTTTGGTGCGGAGGGCATCGGCCTTTGCCGGACCGAGCACATGTTCTTCGCGGAAGATCGCATCCCGCATATGCAAGCAATGATTCTGGCCCGCGACGAGAAGACGCGCAAAGCCGGACTTAAGAAGCTGTTGCCGATGCAGCGAAAAGACTTCGCGGGGCTTTTCCAGTCGATGGACGGGTTCCCGGTGGTCATCCGTACTCTGGATCCGCCGCTTCATGAATTTCTGCCCAAGCGTGAGAATTTAATGGTCGACATCGCAAAACTCCCCGGCGCAACGACCAAAGAAAAGCGCGAAATCGCGGCCACCTACGGCGTCAGTGTCGGCGAACTGAAGAAGCATTTACCCGAACTGCTGGAGCGCGTCGAAGAGCTGCACGAATTCAATCCGATGCTGGGCCATCGTGGCTGTCGCCTTGGTGTCACTTATCCCGAGATCACCGAGATGCAGGCGCGAGCTATTTTCGAGGCCGTCGTCTTGGTTGCCAAGAAAGGCGTCAAAGTTATTCCAGAGGTCATGATTCCTCTTGTAGGAAACGTGAAGGAACTTGAGAATCAGAAGGCGATTGTGGTGAAAGTCGCTGACGAGGTTCTCGGCGCTGCGGGCCTCAGCGATTTGAAGTACTACGTCGGCACCATGATCGAGATCCCTCGTGCGGCAATGACAGCCGATGAGATCGCCAAAGAAGCGGAGTTCTTTAGTTTCGGCACGAACGACCTGACGCAAACCACGATGGGTCTGTCTCGCGACGACTATACGAAGTTCTCGAAGCAGTACGAAGACCTGAAAATTTTCAAAGCCGATCCGTTCGCGGTTCTTGATCAAGAAGGCGTCGGTAAGGTCGTCGAGCTTGCTGTTAAACTGGGCCGCCAAACCCGGCCCGACCTCGAAATCGGTATCTGCGGCGAGCACGGTGGTGAGCCAAGTTCAGTCGAGTTCTGCTACCGCATCGGCATGAACTATGTTTCGTGTTCGCCTTATCGTGTGCCGATCGCACGCCTGGCCGCAGCTCAGGCCGCAATTGCCAAGAACGATGCGCAGGGCGCCAAGTCCGAGTCGCAGCGCACCGCTTAGCGCACTCCTTATAAAGGGCGGCTACCGTCAGTCGCCCTGTTTCGCTACAGTCTTCTTATGGGCACCTTGACCGCGACGCATCTGGTCACCGCAGAAGAATACGCTCTGCTTCCGGATCGTGAGGATTTCCTTCACGACGAACTGATCGAGGGAGAGGTCATCTTGTCGCCGCATGTAAAGCACAATCACACCACAATCGTGATGAATTTTGGGAAGCTGCTTCGGCCTTTAGAAGGTGACTACGCGCTTCCGGTCGATTTCGGTTGGCACCTGGACAATACTCAGTGCCCGCCCCGGATCTGGCCATCGTCAGTGCCCGCCGATGGGCTGATACTCCGGGCACGTCATGGCTACAAGCCGCCCCGGCGGTCGTCGTCGAGGTCTACTCTCCCTCTGATCGCAAAGCGTTGATGGCCACAAAAGTTCATCTTTATTTGCAGCACGGCGCTCTGGCTGTCTGGGTCATTTACCCGAAACGCCACACTGTCGTGGTGCACACCGTCGAACACACGGCCGAATTTCGTCGAGGCGAATCGTTCGCTGTTCCCGACAAACTCTCTTTTCTTAGCCTCGCAGTGGACGACATCTTTTCAGGCGTTGAGGCATGAAGCAATAGTCAAATGCGCATTAGCGCCGAAGACACTCTCGGCCGTGTCGGGCTGCCTGCCCCAATCAGCGAACTCGCTAAACAGCGATGGGATGCCGTCATCGTCGGTGCTGGTCACAATGGTCTGACGTGCGCTGCGTATCTAGCACGTGCAGGCAAACGCGTTTTGGTTCTTGAAGCACGTGAACGCATCGGGGGAGCCTGCACCATTGAAGAACCGTGGCCCGGTGTTCGCATGTCGCCTTGCGCTTATTTGGCTGGCCTGCTGCATCCTGTCATTATTGAGGAGCTCGACCTTGTTAAGCGTGGCTTCCGTTGGAGTCCGGCAACCAACGGCCTATTTGTTCCATTTGAAGACGGCACCAGTGTTCAGCTGTACGATGACGACGATCAATGCGAAGCGGAGCTCCGCAGCTTTGCGCCGTGTGACGTTGCAGGCTGGCGCGCTATGTCCGATGTCATTCGCCGTCTTCGCAATGCCCTGAGACCGCCCGGTGATTGCGATTTCTGGCTTGGAGATCCACCCACGCCGGAGCAAATCAGTGACCGCGTCGGCAACGACGAGGAATCCCGCTCACTTCTGTACGTTTGGTCCATGGCCGAGTTCGTCGAACGCTATTTGACCGACGAGCGCCTGCAAACTGCCTATCTGGGCCAAGGCGTCATTGGAACCAACGCCAGCCCATTTGATCCGGGCACGGCTTCAATCCGTTTCCACCATGCGAGTGGGCGGCTGGGCGGATTGCCTGGAGCCTGGGGTTACGTCGAAGGCGGTATGGGCCGCGTTTCGTTCTTTGTCTATGAGGCGGCAGTAGAGGCCGGAGCTGTAGTGGCAGCCGGGGTCCCGGTCGCACAGATTCTGCCCGGCGAAGGCGTGGTCCTCGCGTCCGGCGAACGCATAAGGGCAACGACAGTAATTTCAAACGCAGATCCGCAGGTCACGCTGAAGCTTTTGGGCGCGGCGGCAGATCCGGCTTGGCGGGCGCAGGTCGAGGGCGTCCCCATCCTCGGTTGCACCGTTAAGCTGAACCTCTTGTTGAAAGAACTGCCGAACTTCCGAGCTCGCCCGGGTACGAAAGAGCCACACCATTTTGGCCAGATCAACACGCCCTTGACGAAGGCTGAATGGCGCGCCGGCTATGCCGCGGCTCGGGCTGGCAAGTTACCTGATCACCTTTGGACCGAGCTCTACTTCCAAAGTGTGCATGACCCGTCCGTCACGATGCCTGGGACTCACACAATGTCTGTTTTCTCGCAATATGTGCCATACACGTTTGCCGACGGCGGCGACTGGGATCAGCACCGGGCAGCAGTCAAGGACCGAGTCTTCTCTGCACTTGCCCGCTACACGACTAATATCCCCGAGGCTGTAATTGACGCGCAAGTTCTCGGGCCACCCGATATCGAAGCTAAGGTTGGACTGACTGGCGGTCACATCTTTCAGGGCGAATGCTTGCCGCCTTACATGTGGAGCAACCGCCTGCGATCACGTACACCGATGCCGGGCCTCTATCTGTGCGGCGCCTGCACGCATCCGGGCGGAAGCGTGATTGCCGCCAACGGTCGCAACGCGGCTATGGCAGTGCTCGCTGACGGCCAAATAGAAGATTCATATACTTCGCACAACCCGCGCAGGAAGCTTGAACAAGGCCTCTATAAAGTGAAACACGCCGCCAACTAAGACGCCAGCTAACCGGAAGGGTAGCAAGATCAGCCAGATTAGTGGATACAGAACTAACGCTAATAAGGCTAACGGCCAGCACACAATCAGCAGAATGCACCACAACAGAAATTTAAGCATCAGGTTCCAGCAATCATTACGAAATCCCGCGGCGAGAAGTTCGCCTGCGTTTTAGAACCTGATTAGCAACATACAAGAGCATCACGGCGGGGACAACTGCAACGTAAGGCCAATAGGTGGCGGCGGCGTTTCGTGCAGGAGCAACGGAGATTTCACCCTGCACCTTTAACGCTTTTCCGGCTGCGTCAATCTCCACAAGAACCATCCACTGGCCGCTTCTGTCGAAGACCACGGGCGTCGCTGACATTAACTTGTTCGTCGCCTGAGCTTGTGTAGCCGCGACCCGAATTTTGTGCCCGGCATTGTCAAGCAGCTGAATGTTTACCGTCGACCCAAGGACTGCATTTCCATCTCGGCCTTGCAGCAAGATACTGACATCGGCTGGGCCAACCCGCAGCGGGACTGGTGCTGTAAAGACCGAGACCGAGTAACTCTCGACAGACTTACGAAATTGAAGCAGCCCTCCATCGGCCCGCAATGCTTGCACCATCCACAGCAGCATCAGGCTACAAAGAAGCTTGCTCAATTCACCATGCCTGGCATGCCGCGCATGTCCATCGGCTGAAACAGAATCCAGACTCCTACGGCATATAGGGAACAGGCCAGTGTCGCCCACGGCAGCATCAGGCCGACTGACCGCCGCAGCCCACTTACCATCTGCTTGACCATGCGCCAATCGAGGTAGAGCGTCATCAGTAGTCCAGCATCCAGCAACAAAATCTGGGCGGGCGTAAGCCACGCCGGAACGATGGCGATAGCTTGCGTTGCAGAGTACCCGATATTTCTGTTGATGACAGGAATGACCGATGACCAACTGGTGCCGAAGTGATAGAGCAGGTGGGCCGCCCACATGGATGCCCCGACCGGCACCAACGCCAACGAGAGTCTTCGTACAGTATCGGCCATGATTCTGGCCCTGCTCATGAAACGACTTGCAAGCCAAGCAATCGCAACGCTCAGGGCGGGTGCGACGAGGACTCCAGTTAGCGTGAATACGCCTACAATCCAGGGCATTGCATTCGGGCCCAGTCGCCCGTGCAAGCGGTGCTCCCAGGTGACAACGGGTCCGACCATTCCGGCCGAGTTCACGAAGGCACCAAACACAATCACCAGTGCCAGTACCGTCCAATCCGTTCTCGTGGACAGCCGTCGGATGGACGACCTGTAGACATCCGTCAAAAGTGTCTTACCCGGGATAGCAGCCCTCACCGAGACGTTATCGTGCGGACAGGCCTTCACGCAGTCCATGCAGAACGTGCAATCAAGATTGCCGACCTTCTTTGGCTGAAACAGATCGAGTTCACAGCCTCGGACGTGCTGATTTCCGCGAATGCAGTCGAAAGTCTGGCAACTCTCGCAGATGCTCCTATCGCGCACTGCAATTTCGCTTGGTGATACGAGAGAGGTAACGAAATGAAACTGCCCGATCGGACAGACGTACTTGCAGAAGCTCGCGCCTCTAAACACGCTGTCAATCATGATCGCGCCGCAGAAGTACCCCACAATGATCCAAGCCGTCGCGGATGGGCTGTTCCATAAGCTAAACGCTTCGTAAGCCCAAAGATAAGCGATCAGCAGAACGATTGGAGCCCACTTCGTTCTGAGTGAGTGCGGCCAGCGCAAAGTCTTGACGGGAAGAATTTTACGTACCAGATCCCGAGCCAGAGTGAATGGGCAGGCCATGCAGAACAAATTGCCCACAAGAAGCAAAGCGGCCAAAGACAACGCTCTCCAGTGAATCCACGGCAGAACACCCGCTAGATTCAATCCTGTGACTTGCGGGCCTCGTAGCCCGTCCGCGATAACACACATGGCTACGACCAACAAAGCCGTCTGTGCCGCTCGACGACCCTTCGGGAGCCACACGCGTGCGGTCGCAGTTCGGACAGGTTTGATCTGGATCAGGGGTTCTCGCCTTTTTTGAATCGGCGCTGATGGTACTTGACGCTGACCCGCCGACAGAACGCGGACACCGATGAGAATCGCCGGAACCAGATACACGATGGAGCCCGGTACCCACATAATGACGCCGGCTAACGTTTGATCACTCAGCGGGTCGATGTTGCCGAACCGCAGTACCTCATAAGTCGGATACAGAACACGCCCTGAAAAAACGAAAAGTGCGGCCAAGATCGTGTTGGTCAGATCGGCAAAGACAAGGTACGGAATCATCATCCAACGGGGCCACCTCGAATGACTCATGCCCTGGTCGATGACCGGCCACCAGAACAGGATGGCTGTCCAGAAGAAGCAGGCATGTTGCACCTGATGCCACCAAGGCGAGCGCAACACCAATTCGTACAACGCCGGTACATGCCATCCGAGGGTTGAGAGGGTGTAGACGACCCAAGCAACTGGGGGTCGTGTGATGAAATGCAGGGTCGCTTGTAAGGCAGGCCAAGCCAGGAACGGACCAAGCCCTTCTTTCACGAACAGCTTCGGCAGCCCGCGGAGCAGCGGAACTAGCGGCTTAGCGTTCAACACCAACGGCGGAGCAACCATGATGAGCAAAAAATGCTGAACCATGTGCACGGAAAGCAGCAGGTTGTCGAAGGTATCTAGCGGCGATCCTAGCGCTATAAAAACGACTGTAAGCCCGGCGAAGAAAGACAGTAGCCGAGGCAGATCCTCCGCTGTAGGCAGAATATTGCGGCCTTGCTGCCACCCCCGCAAGTATAAGAAAGCGAGTACAAGCAGCAAGAGAATTAGACGTCCATCCCAAGTCCAGGACGCCAGCGCCGCATTAGCGACCAACTCCACTGCTACGGTGCCAGTCTTGATCCGGCCGCAGCTGGCCCAGTCCGGTCAGAAGGCTTCTCGCCACGCGAATCGCGTGATCCGGGTCTCCCTGGATCAGTTGAGTCACGAGCTGCGGTCTCATAACTCGGCTTTAAAGTTTCCAGGTATGAGACCAAAGCCGTCACCTCAGCTGGACTCAACTTCTTTCCGTAAGCGGGCATGTTCCCCCCGCCCTGGATGATCTGCCGTACAAGCTGGTCGTAAGTTAGATGATCAGCAACTTGATCGAGTGCCGGCCCTCGTTGGCCACCAACGCCACCTAACGCATGGCAGTTCCGGCATTGTTTCTGTTGAAGAAGTAACGCTCCATGTAATTGCAGTGGCGTCCGATGCTGCAAATACTGCACCGGCACTACATCGCCGCTCCACGCTGACATGTGAGGCGACCACGGGGATGACTGGCCCAGGTAAGCCAGACTACCAATCACCAGGAAGATCAAAATTACGCTTAGAACGGCTACTGGCCGACGACGCCAGTGCTTTTCACCTGTTCCTGAAATGAATGGCAGCACGAACAGGAATCCCAAAAGAAATACCGGCGCCACAAAGAGGATGAAAACCTCCATCCAATCGGGCAATAGCGCCAGAGCAGCAAAGATCGACAGAAAGTAGAAGTCAGGCCGAGGATTCGTGTCGATAATCGTCGGGTTCGGTGGACCGCCAGGGCCGAAGGGCCCGAAGACAAACGCACACACCAGGATCGCGATTATAACCAGGCCCGAAAAGATTAGGTCTTTCGCGATCGCAGCTGGGAAGAAGGGCACCCCTTCCTTGGCGATGATCTCGTCGTAGTCGCGATCGTACGTTTCCTTGTGAACGATGTAACCGGGTTTGGGATATTCGTTGATTCCCTTGGTGAGCACTAGTCGCAAATGCATGCTCAGCAGAGCGATCAGCGTGCCTGGAATGATAAACACATGCAGCGAGAAAAATCGAGATAGAGTTTCGCCAGCGATGATTGGTCCCGCCAGCAACACGTGAACCAGTTGGGATCCAATGACCGGCACTCGTCCGGTAATAGAAGCCCCGATGCCTAAGCCCCAGTAGGCGTCTTGATCGAACCGAAGCACTTGGCCGGTAAACGCCATTCCGAGCGTCATCAAAAGTAGAAAGCAGCCGCTGACCCAAGTCAGCTCACGTGGGTATTTGTAGGCGCCGAACAGAAACACCTGGACCATGTGCAGGGTCATGATCGCCACCATGAAGTTCGATCCCCATCCGTGGATGGCTCGCATGTACCAGCCCAAAGTTTGAGCCTGGTTCAAATATTGAAGACTTGTGTAGGCCTCATCAGCGGACGGCACGTAGACAAAAGCAAGACATGCGCCAGTAACAACCTGAATGATGAAACACAAGAGTGTTGCACTGCCGAAAACGTAGAACCAGCTACCTGCGCTCTTCGGCACGTGGTGACCCGCGGTGGACGCGAACAGCTTGCTGATGTACAAGCGGTTATCGAGCCAAACCGCCGCATCCTGCAGCATTTTCAACATGAAATAACTCCTATGTTTCGCCTCAGGCCGGGTCTGCCAGCGTGGGCATCTGTCCGCCCTTTACCCACAGTTGACCTTGATCAATCTTGTATTCGTATTCAAAGAGCCCACGTGGCGGTGGCCCAGCCGACCGCGTGCCATCTTCGTAGTAAACGCCGCCATGGCAAGGGCACATAAAAAGTCCAGATTCCTGGAACCAACGAACCGGACATCCCAGGTGCGTGCAGTTGACCGCGAACACTTGAAATTTCTGACCTTCGACGCGTCGCACCCAGCACGGAATCTCAGCCGTTTCCCCATCCCAAGGCCTAGTAAACGGATTCCGATACGTAGCCATGCGCGTTTGTTTTTCCGGAAAATGCTCGAGCTTTCCAAGCGGAATCCACGAACGTGGATCCTTACGTTTCACAGCGCTCGAAAACACAAACCCGATGAGCGGCAACGTCAACAGTGCGCCTGCCAGGATATTCAGCCCCATCCCCGCCTGAAACATCCAATCGCGCCGGGTAGCGCTCCAGTCAATGCCCGTGTGTTCCGCCACTTCGTGCTGTTCGTGAGGTGCTGGTGGTTGGTGGTCCATTACTTTTCGCTCTCTTCAGTCTTCTTGGTTGCGCCGTGAACGACAGGCCTTCCGTTACGCGGGTCAGTAGTATTGGTCGCACCCCTTGCGTTTCCCGTATCGGGAGTACCTCCGGCTTCGCTCTTACCCGGAGCCGTTGACCCCGGGGCGTCGTTCTTGGTCATCGTCGTCGGAGCGTTCATACTGTTCTCCGTCGTAGGCCGCTGCGAAGCCAAATACTCGACCACATCGGCAATATCCTGATCGCTTAACGCGTGTCCGCCCGCAACGGTTCGCCAATCTGGCATTCCCATGTCACGGCGCCCAACGATCACATTCGTTCTCAGGTATTGATTGGTGACCAGCTGCAAATAAGAAGCATCAGTGATCGAACCCACTCTCGAATTCTTGCCGTGGCACAACGTGCACACTCGCTGGTAAACCTGCTGGCCCTGATCCGCGTTACCGGTCTCCCCTTCGATGCTGTAGGCCGGAAGTTTGGCGTTACCGATATTCACCGGACGTGCCCAGTGCTGCTCCAGACCCTCGAGCAACGCGTCTACCTGTTTCGGCAACAAGGCCCCGCCCTGGCTTTCCGCAAAGGCCGGCATGCCCCCTCGACCCAATTCAACAATCTGTCGCACCTGTTCCTTGGAGACCAACTTCAGATACAGAGGATCGTTCAGGGGGTGGGCTGCACCCCGCTTACCGTCTGCCCCATGACAGCCTGCACAGTTCTTTCCATAGAGCGCATCAAAGTCGGTCACCTCTGTTGCCAGCTCTTCCTTCTGCGCCGGATGAGCCATACATCCCAACATCACCAGGCATGCCAGGCTTGCAATTAGGACGCCAGCTGTCCTAGCCGTCCTTCCGGCTGACAGTGCGGCGATCCTCGCGGCTATGAACACCCTCATCGATCGTGCTCTTCCCCGTCGTGTTTGCTCAGCCCGGGCGTATGAACAAACGCACGTTCGGCTAGGGTCCACGACTGCATAGTGCTGATGCTCGTACTGCGGGCAATCACGTAGCCGCCTACCAGGCCGAAGCCCAATTGGCAGGCCACGAACCATGGCCAGCTAATACGTTCGTTCATGGCCGGATTAATGAGCCCGAGCGCGGTCGCAATGAGGCCACTCCACAGCAACGGCATGAGGATGCCCGCCCAAAACGCCGCGTATTTTGGGAACATCGGCAACATCACCGCATACAAGACACCCACGGAAGCCGATAGAAAAACGTGGCCAACCAGAGCGATGATGAAAGCGAAGGCGTTGAAGGAACGTAACTGCTCAAGCGTGGCCGTACCCATCGAAGGGATCACAACGCCCGACAGCAGGTTCACCGGATACCAGATACTGTGCTGCGCGAACAGGCCATAGGCGCAGGCTAAAGCCGCCATAACAGCTCCTCCGATTAGCCCGCCGACGATTCCTGATGAGTAAGGATGAATCGTCTCAGGAACTCGAACGCGATGACTGGCCTCTCCCAGCTGGAACCGAACGACCGATCTCTGCTCCACCATGATCGGGGCCGGCCGACGGGACACCACAATGGGAAATCCTTCATGCTCCTCGTGCGGGATAACGTTGTGCCACCAACCTGGCACGGACCGAAGCACGATGACCAGGCCAACGACAGATACCGACCAGTCCGTGACCAGCCCGGCCATGCCTAAAGTAAGACCGAACGCCATGATCATCGGCCAGAATGTCGGAGCTGGCATCTCGATATGGCTTTGGTCGGTCCTTGTTCCCGCTTCTGCGTGTGCGTCACGTTCCATAGCTAGTTGCCTCTCACCTGCCGATCACGTAAACAACAGTCAACACTACAATCCACACGACGTCGACGAAATGCCAGTACCAGGACAAAAAGTTGATCCGCCGCATCTGAGTCGCAATCGGAAATCCGCGCATGGTTACCAACAGCACAAGAGACAAGAAGCAAAGGCCAACAATCACGTGACTAGCATGCAGTCCGACCAGGGCATAGTAAGTGGTGCCAAAAGTGTTTGTCGAGATCGTGAGGTGATCTTCATAGATAAGCTTGTGCCACTCCGATCCTGTGTACACCAAAAAGATCAAACCTAGAAGAATGGTGATCCCCCACCAGAGCCGAAACTTGCCCATCTGCGCGTGCTTCAAAGCATGTTCAGCAATCATGATCGTGCCGCTACTCGATAACAGACAAATTGATGCCAGGACCGGAAAGTCCAGCACATCTCTTGGATAGGGTCCGTTTAAGCTCCGGCCCATATAGAAAACGTACGCGCAGACGAAGATCGCAAACAGCGATGATTCGGCGAGTATCATGCACAGGATGCCGACGGTGCCGCGGTCCGGCATCCGCCACTCACCCCTGATAATCTCAACGGATGCTGCCGGTATTGAAGTCGTTGCCATGGCTCAGCTCCTACCTATTCGTACTTCCAGTCCGGATCTTGCGGGTGTTTTAAATCCCACAACGGTCGACTGCTACGCACGACAGGTAGCTTCTCGAAGTTGTATTCGGGAGGCGGAGAGCTGGTCGCCCACTCCAACGTCCATGCATCCCAAGGATCATCGCCTGCCTCTTCGCCTTTACGCAAGCTGTAGATCACATTCCACACGAAGAAAGCGACGCCCAGGGCCTGCAGAATGACACCCACCGACGCGACCATGTTCCAGAACTCCCAGCCACGTCCGGGTGCATAAGTGTAAATGCGACGGGGCATGCCGATCATTCCCAGCCAGTGCATCGGTATAAATGTAATGTTGAACCCCGTACAGAATAACCAGAAGTGCCACTTGCCGAGTGACTCGCTCAGCATCTTGCCCGACATCTTCGGGAACCAGTAATAAAAGCCAGCGAACAACGCAAACACCAAGCCACCCACAAGGACGAAATGAAAATGCGCCACAACAAAATAGGAGTCGGTCACCTGCCAATCAAACGGCACTGTCCCGAGCAGCACCCCGGTCAGACCCGCGCACAAGAACTGCAGTAGGAAAGCAGCCGAGAACATCATCGGCGTCTTCATGATCAACTTGCCACCATACATGGTCGCGGTCCAATTGAAGATCTTGATGCCCGTAGGAATCGCGGCCAACATCGTCGAAGCTGCAAAAAACGTATTGGCGACCGAACTCATCCCCACTGCAAACATGTGGTGCGCCCAGACGCTTAAGCTGATGAAGCCCAATCCGATCATTGCGCCCACCATCGCTGGCCGGCCAAACATCGGCTTTCGTGAAAACACGGGAATGATCTCTGAAACCATGCCGAAAAACGGGAAGATCAAAATGTAAACTTCAGGGTGGCCGAAGATCCAGAAGAAGTGCTGCCACAGAACTGCCGATCCACCGTTCTGTGTGTCGAAGAAATGCCCACCCAGATAGCGATCGATCATCAACATAATCTGCGCGGCCGACAAAGGCGGGAGACCCACAAGAATTAAAAACGAATCGACCAGCATGAACCAGACAAACAAAGGCAACTTGCTCATCGTCATGCCTGGACACCGCATGCAAAGCGTAGTAGCCGTGACGTTGATGGCGCTAGTTAGAGAACCGATGCCAGCCACCAAAATGCCAATGGTCCAATAATCAGTGCTCGAACCCCGTGAGAACGCCCGAGCCGTCAGCGGTGAATAAGCAAACCAGCCTGCATCCGGGGCCGATCCCGCACCCTGCAACCCGCCGCCGCCCAGATAGCTGAAGTACAACAGGATTCCACCGAACAAAAACATCCAGAAACCAAAAGCGTTCAATCGCGGGAACGCCATATCCCGCGCTCCGACCATGAGCGGAACCATGTAGTTCGCAAAACCCGCCAGCAACGGCATGCCGACGAAAAACACCATGGTCGTCCCATGCATGGTGAAGATGCGGTTGTAAGTCTGAGGGTCAATCACGTGCGCGTTCGGCACCGCTAACTGCGCTCGGATCACCATGGCCATGATGCCTGCGATGACAAAGAAAATCATCGAGGCGGTGATGTACATCAGCCCCAATCGTTTGTGATCGACCGTAGCCACCCATTGGTAGAGAACCTCTGAAAACGAGTACTCGCCTACCGTAGCCGTCCCGTGCGGCCGCTGCTGCTCTAGAGGAAAATCGATTGACGCCATACTGTGAAGGTTTCTCCGGTTCTGACTATTTCAGCGTCGCTAAGTACATGGCTACCTGTGTTGATTCCTGCCTGCTCAGCTTCATACTGGGCATCTGACATCCCGGCTTGATTTCTTGGGGGTCAAAAACCCACGCGCTCAGCGTCCCAATGTTGTTCTTGATCATGCCGGACCCAATTGTCTGCCGGCTCATCAGATGTGTCAGGTCAGGTCCAAACTTTCCTTCCGCCATCGTCCCCTTGATCGCATGGCAATTCACACAGGCGAGATTTTCAAACGTACGACGTCCTGCAACAACGAAGGCAGGCCGTTCCACCAATCGCGCCGGTTGCCGCTGAGCAGCAACCCAGCGGTCAAATTCAGCATCTGGCTCGACAATGACACGAATCAACATGTTTGCGTGCTGAGTCCCGCAATACTCGGCGCAGTTGCCCAAATAGGTACCTGGCTCACGCGCATCCAGCCACATCTCGTTTTTGCGATTTGGAATTACGTCAGTTTTGCCAGATAGTTGCGGGATCCAAAAACTATGAATCACGTCTACCGATTCGAGCGACAGATAAGTCGGGCGGTCCTGCTGTGTTCGACTTAGCGGGATGTGCAACTCATTCGCAGTCGTGATGTCGTACTCGGGATAGTTGATCTCCCACCACCACTGATGACCGACAATGGTCGCTCGTACAGCTGTCTTAGGAGGCTTGGCATCCTGGATACCCGCCACCACTCGAGCCGTGACACCCGTCAACACAAAGACGATCAGAATGGGGATAACGGTCCAGGCAACTTCGATCTGGTTACTCCCGTAAACTTGAGCGGGCTCTTGGTAGTCGGTTCCCTTATCGCGTCGTCGAAATCGGATTAACGTGTAAACGATCAATCCGCCGACAATGAGGAAGATCCCGCCTGTAATGGCAAACGCCAAAAGTGAGATGTTGTAAACCAATTCGGCCGGGGTTCCCAATGGCTTGAGAATGTTTCCAACCGCGTGCTCGCCAAAACCTTTCGGACCAGCTTGCAGCAGAGCAAACGCCAGTTCAGTCATATAGTAATTTTTACGGTCTTACGAGAATCGAACCAACTTTATCTCCCAATGTACCGCTAAACGTTTAAGATGAGAATCTTTTGCCCATAAAATATCCTGGCGTTTGTCAAGTCGTTTCAGCCCACTTGAAGTAATGGTCAGCATCGTATCGTCCTGTGCTCTTCCGGACTGACTATTACATGATCATAGTAGGCCGAATTAGGACTAGTGCAAAAAAGACTGCGTTACTCTGACAAGTAATGGCAAACATCGGTGAGGTATTTGAGTCCGCGGCTGCTATTGCCAAGGGCATGACCATCACGTTCAAGGAGATGCTCCAGCCCGCCATTACGGAAGAGTATCCAGATGGTCCGGTCAATTTTCAAGAACGTTACCGCGGTGCCCACGTTCTACAGCGTGACGAGAACGGTCTCGAGAAATGCGTTGCCTGTTTCCTATGTGCCGCTGCTTGCCCCGCGCGCTGCATCTATATTGAAGCCGCCGAGAACACGGCTGATGTTCGAATCAGCGGCGGGGAGCGTTATGCGTCGGTATACAACATCGACTACAACCGTTGCATTTTTTGCGGCTTTTGTGTTGAGGCATGCCCCACTGACGCCATCACACATGGACATGGTTTCGAGCTGGCCAGCTATAACACATCGACCATGGTTTATAGAAAAGAACAGATGCTGGTGAAGCTGCCCGAAACCGGAGCAACTCCACCAAAATACAACGCGCCAGCGGCCGCCGGCTCAGAAGCCGATCAAGCTCATCACTGATGACTGTTCACCATCGCTAGTGCTTGCCCTGTTGAACATCTTTGAGCACCTGGATGTGGTCTTCCAACATAGCCTTGGTTCGTTGTGCATAGCTACGTAGATCGGGGTCTTTGCCGTTTTCGGCTTCCTGCGTAACGCCTCGATCCTGCTGCTGTTTGCGATCAAGCACGAACTTTATATAAGCCTGATCGAACTGTTTCCCATGTAAGCCTTTCAGCAACTCCACTGCGCTTCGATCACCTTTGCTGGTCGCCCCTAGCGTCCAGTTCTTCTCCCCAACTACCGTCCGCAGGTCCGAAGTGATCTTCGTCTGATCGCCGTCCATCTTGAAAGCCATCTTCTTGACGGCATCCGTACTCGCGCGGGTCTCAGCGAGCTTCGCCGCCTCAATCTGCAACATCCCGTATTGCACTTCGCGGTTTACGAACTCTCGCTCGGCACCCACAATTCCGTGTTTATCCGGAGATGCTTCGTAAGTTGACTTTCCTTCTTGCGCGAATATTGAAACCGCGGTTATCGCGGCCAAACTAACCAGTTCTCTTATCTTCATCGGGCTAGTCGGTAGACGCTGTGCTCTGATAGCTGTTACATTCGCCCGCCAAACAGCCTCAACAATCGGGCCCACTTAATCGTAAATGAAAATTGCAACCTTCAATGTCAACTCCCTTCGCAAGCGACTCCCCACGATACTGGCCTGGCTCACAGACAATCAGCCCGACGTGATGTGCCTTCAAGAGACGAAGGTTCAAGATGGCGATTTTCCCGTCGACGCCTTCCGCGAAGCTGGTTATGCTGCCGCCTATCGTGGCATGAAGTCGTTTAATGGAGTTGCCACGCTAAGCCGACTCAGCTTCGGCGATCTGCCCCCGGAACAGGTGACGCACGGCTTGCACGCCGGGCCCGATAACGAGGATGTTCGCTTTTTGCACACTGTCCACCACGGGCTTCACGTCATCAATACTTACGTGCCGCAAGGCTATCGAATTGATTCCGACAAGTACGCCTACAAGCTCGAATGGTTTGCGCGCCTGCATCATTACTTTGTAGCCCGGCTCAAAATCACGGACCCAGTCATATGGCTTGGCGATTTGAATGTCGCGCCTGAGCCGATTGACGTCTACCATCCAGACCGTCGCGGTACTGATCCCGATTTCCACGTCGACGCCCGCAATGCCTACAAGGCCGTCGTGGAGTGGGGCTTTACTGATGTATTTCGCAGATTGCACCCGGATCGCATTCAATACACCTACTGGGATTACTATCGAAAAGCCTTCGAACATAATTGGGGATGGCGAATAGACCACATTCTTGCCACACCAGACCTTGCTGCCAACTGCCAGGATTGTGATGTCGATCTTGAGCCTCGGCGTATCGCCGAGCCGTCTGACCACACCATCGTCTGGGCTAATTTTGAGTGGCAGCCCCAAGTCTCGAACCCAAGTTAAGAAACTTTACGTGAACGCCGCGTACCCCAATTGCCACTTGCCCGTCTCTAATGACGTAGGCGTTAGTTAGTAATTAAAAACCGAAATTTCGGAGACAACTATGAAAAGATCGTTCCTCACCTATTCCCTCGCGCTCGGCATTGCCGCTTCTTCAGCGCTCTGGGCCCAGACTGATTCGGCCCAGCCAGCGAACCAGGACAACTCGCAAGGCGCGCCCGAGCACGGACGTGGCGGCCCCGGCGGTATGGGCATGCATAAGCCCGATCCTGACCGCCAGACACAGATGCTGACCAAGAAGCTGAAGCTCACCGCCGATCAGCAGACACAGATCAAGGGGATCTTTGTTGATGCCGACCAGCAGATGGAAACTCTGCACTCGGATACGTCCATGTCACGCGACGACAAGCGAAGCAAGATGATGAGTATGCGCCAGGACACCAATGCCAAGATCACGGCTGTCCTGAACGACGATCAAAAGAAGAAGTTCGCAGATATGCAGCAACAGATGCGTGAACACATGATGGAACGTCGCGGTGCTGGTCCCGGTCCTGGTGGCGAAGGACCTGCCGGCGGAAACCCGAATCAGTAGATTCGGGTAAAACGAGGCGCGGCGGGCCTATAGACCAGCCGCCCTCGCCGATACCCTAGCGATACTCGACCAGTCGGAGTGCTCCTGACCGTGAGCCATAGCCGAAACGAAATGGTCGCGAAGCAAACTCGCCAGCGGCATGGGCGTGCCACAATCCTGTGCCGCGTCTAGAACCAGGCGAATGTCCTTGAGGCCTAGTTTTAAATCAAACCCCGCCGGTTCGTACTTGTCGTTTGCAATCGTTGTTCCGTAGTTCTTGTACAGCGGCGAGCCGAACAACTCCACCATGGAATCGAGAAACAGGTGATGGTCGATGTTGCTCTGGCGCATAACCGCAAAGGTTTCGCCAAAAGCTTCCATCATGCTGGCAATCATGAAATTGCCGCAGAGCTTGACGACATTCGCCTGCCACGGTTCTACTCCAACAACAATCGTGTGACGCCCAATCGAGTCGAGCACAGGGCGAAAGCGTCCGATTAACTCAGCTCGCCCAGCCACTGCGACCAGCAGCTTTTTCGCTTCCGCTGAGTCCGGCCGACCAAAAACGGGGGCACTGAGATAACCCTGCCCAGACTTCGCATGCTCTTCGTTGAGTCGCTGTGCCATCCCCCTGCTGATCGTGCTGTTTGAAATATGAACCGCACCCTTTGCCAAACCTGCCGCAATTCCCTTCCCACCAAAAACGACCTCCGCAACGGCCTCGTCATTCGACAGCATCGTCATCGCTACTTCGGCGCCGTCACAAGCCTCAGCCGGAGTGCCCGCAACTCTTGCTCCTTCACTTGCCAAAACTTCCGACTTTTCTCGACTCCGGTTGTAGACATTGACGTCCATCCCCGCGCGCAACAGATTCCGCGCGATTCCAGAACCCATCTTGCCGAGCCCAATGTAGGCGATCTTCATACGATTAGGATATCGGCCTGCAAATAGGCAGGACTAGATTCGTTGCCCATCCCTATACTTAAGGAATGAATCGAAGCGAGTGGATCGAAGACCGCCTCAACGACCCCGTCCGTACTCAGATGTTCTACGCCCGCAAAGGAATCACGACGGGCGAAATGGATTACATTGCTCGGCGCGAAAAGATTTCGGCGGAATTGATTCGAGATGAGGTGGCGCGCGGTCGCCTGATCATCCCTGCGAACATTCATCATTGCAACCTGGAGCCGATGTGCATTGGGATTGCTTCGAAATGCAAGATAAACGCCAATATCGGCAACTCCGCGACCACCTCGAACATTGACGAAGAACTCGAAAAGCTGAATTATGCCGTCCGGTTTGGAGCCGATACGGTCATGGATCTATCCACCGGCGGCGACATCCCAGCGATTCGCAAGGCCATCATCCAAGCTTCTCCGGTCCCAATTGGGACCGTGCCGATTTACGAAGCGCTGAACCGAGTTCGCAGAGTTGAAGACCTGAACATCCAAGTGCTTCTTGAAGTGATCGAAGAACAGGCCGAACAGGGCGTGGATTATATGACGATTCACGCGGGTGTTCTCGTCCAATACATCCCGTTGACGCGGAATCGAATAACGGGGGTTGTTAGCCGGGGCGGCTCCATTCTCGCCGAATGGATGGTCAAGAACCACAAGCAGAACCTGCTCTATGAAAATTTCGGAGCGATTTGCAAGATATTTCAAAAGTACGACGTCAGCTTTTCTTTGGGAGATGGTCTGCGACCGGGCTGCCTGGCAGACGCCAGCGATGAAGCGCAATTCGCGGAGCTAAAGACCCTGGGCGAGCTAACAAAGACTGCTTGGGACTACGACGTCCAAGTCATGATCGAAGGACCAGGTCACATTCCACTCGACCAGATTGCCTTGCAGGTGGAAAAGGAACGCGAAATGTGCTTCGAAGCTCCGTTTTATACGCTTGGGCCGCTGGTGACCGATATCGCCCCCGGCTACGACCACATTACTTCGGCAATTGGTGCAGCTATGATCGGCTGGCATGGCGCATCAATGCTTTGTTACGTAACACCTAAGGAGCATCTCGGGCTGCCCAACCGAGAAGATGTAAAGCAAGGCATCATCGCCTACAAGATTGCGGCCCACGCCGCGGATATCGCTCGTCACCGTCCAGGCGCCAGAGATCGCGACGACGAACTCTCGCGTGCGCGTTTCAACTTCGATTGGAACCGGCAGTTCGAGCTCTCGCTAGATCCTGAAACCGCACGTGCCTTTCACGACGAGACGCTTCCGGAAGAAGGTTTCAAGGAAGCAGCTTTCTGCTCAATGTGCGGACCTAAGTTCTGCTCTATGAATCACTCGGCAAAGACCGTCGATTTCACCGAAGAAGATGCTGCTGCTGTCGTAGCCGCGTCTCTCGTTAAGATCGCGTGAGCTTGACTGAGAATGCCTGGAGCGCCAGAAGTGGTCGTCAGTTCAGGGCGGACGACCGTGTCCTGCTGCTCTCGATACCCCCACGCGACGAGTTAGCAGCGCTCTCGCGAATCCTAATACAAGGGGTGCTAGTAGCTATCGGCACCCGGGAAGAAGTCGATCGCATGCGCGCGCTCATGACCGATTTCGACAACATTATGTTTATCGAAGCGGAGGCGCATCAGGTTCCCTGGCGTGAACATTTTTTCAATAAGATTGTTGTTCCGCCGCATCTGGAAGGACACATTATGCGGCTGTCCGATGAACTTGCTCGCTTGCTTGTGCCGGACGGCCAACTGATCCGAGTTTCGGCTGAGGCTTAATGACGCTGAGGCCTATCGGCTAAAGCCAAGCTTTCTCCGACCAGTTTGATAGTGCCAAGCTGGCCCAAAAGCATTACTCCTAGGCTCCATGTCACGCTCATGTCTCATCATTGGTGCTGGGATGGCCGGGATCACGGCTGCATCGGAGCTACGCCGCGCGGGTTTCGACGTTTCGGTCGTCGAGAAAAGTCACGGTCCGGGAGGGCGCATGGCCACGCTCCGCCTTGCGGGCGGAATCTTCGATTTCGGTGCGCAATTCTTCACCGTCCGCTCCCCCGTGTTTCAGGCGCAAATTCAAGGATGGCTGGAATGCCAGATCGCACGAGTTTGGACGCATGGCTTCGCTAGGCTGAGCAGTTTCGGCCCTATGACGACTTACTATCCCGATCGCCACCCACGCTATTGCGGGGTTCGTGGCATGAATTCGATAGTCAAATATTTTGCGGACGAAGCTTCTTCTGCTGGCGTCCGTATTATCTATAATGCGAAGGTAAAGCGCTTAAGGTTAGTCGACCGCTCCTGGACCGTCGAAACTGAAAGCGCGCTCTACTCTGCGGACTCCGTAGTCCTCACGGCACCACTGCCTCAGTCGCTCGAACTTCTGAACAGCAGTAACCTGTTTGCCTCGCAACCATCGGTTAGCAACCTGACTCGCGTCTTCTATGACCGCTGCCTGTCTTTGCTCGTTCAATCAGACCAGTCCTTGTCTATGCCCGAACCTGGTGCGATCGCCGAAAACCGTCCAGGCCAGCCTCTAAGCTTCCTATCGGACAATAGCCGTAAAAACATTAGCCCGATTCCCGGATCTCTAACAATTCATAGTTCGGCCGAGATGGCCGATAAGCTTTTTAACGAAACGGATGAAGCGATAGCCGCACAGCTGATCAGCTGTGCACAAAGTGTCCTTGGAAGTTTCAAAGTGAACGCCTGGCACCTGCATCGATGGCGCTACAGTAAGCCGAACCACACACCCCGAGTCGATGAGAATGCCGATAGGCACGCAGTTCTTTGTGGCCATCCCGCGCCGCTCATCATCGCAGGCGACGCACTGTCAGGTGCAAAAGTTGAGGGTGCATTCTTGTCTGGACTCTCGGCCGCAAAAGCAGTCCTAACCTGAGCTAGCTTGCCTCTGCTGGAAGTCACGGCACGCGCCGCCGCGCTCACCAACTCCTGGGAGCTTAGCTAATCCAGCACTGGCTTCACTTTAGCTGCGTCGTGTATATCGCCTTCGCTAGGCAACGCTACTCGATCGTTCTGATTCAGTCCGGACAGAATCTGGACGCTATGCACGTCGCTGATGCCCACTTTGACGGGGGTCCAAGCAACCGTTCGCTCGGCCAACTTGTAAACACCAGTCTGGCCAGCTACTGTCCGTAACGCCCCTTTGGGGATCGTTAAGGCGTTCCTGACTTGAGCGGCGACAATCGTCGCATAAACTGTCACACCTGGCAGTAGATCGTGATCTGGGTTGTCCACAATTGTAGTCACCTCCCCAACATTCCTGGTTCCAAGCGCGACGATCTGGGTAGGCAACTTCTCTACCCTGCCCTGCCAAATCTGACCCGCGCGCGCCTCCCATGTAATCGCAACCGGCAAGCCTCGCCGAACCCGGCCTAAGTCGGGCTCATCCACGTATACGACCACTTTGACTTGATCGAGCTGTCCAACCAAACCAACTAGTTCACCCGGCTGAAGGTATGCGCCTACCCGAATATCGAACTGATAGAGCGTGCCCGCCAATGGTGACCGGACAACTGTCCACCCTAAACGCTTCTGGGCCACCGACAACGCCGCTTCGGCGTCTTGAAGGCGTGCTTTTGTCACGACTCGATCTGTCTGCGTAACCAATACCCTTCTCTGGTCCTGCAGTTGCGTCAGCTGTGCTTGCGCTTGCGCCAATGAATCCCGCGCATCGTCAACTTGCATCTTCGTCGCCGCCTGTTGGGGCAACAAACGCTGGAACGACTCGTAGCGCCGTTGCGCAATTCCTACCGTCGCTTGAGCCGCCTTGATCTGATCGTCAAACTGGGCTACCGTCGCGGCTCGGCCGCCCTGCGCCAAGGTTGCGTCTTCGCCTTTGGCTGCCTGGGTCCGGGCTTGCGCCGACGCCAGTTCGGCATAGGCCGAAGAAGCATCCATGGTAATCAAGGCTTGCCCCGCGCTAACCGCCTCCCCTTGCTGAACGGAGACGGTGCGCACTACCCCCGTAGTCTCTGCTCGGGCTGCGGCCCACTTAGCCGGCTCAATCTTCCCATTCGTCGAAACGGTACTCTGAAGTTCAGCGCGTCGGACCTGGGCGAAGTGAATTTGCGGGACTGCATCACGGGTTCCCAAGGCCCACCAAAGCAGAAAAATGATAGGAATAGGGGCTAAGAGCCACAGCTTTTTCATGGAAGGCCGAACAGCGACTGCAATCCAACATTGTGGCAGATGAACCTAGCGGATCAGCAGTTTAGCGGCCTTTCTAGGCCCCGGCGTGTCGTTCTTGCGTTGTCAGGTGGCGGTCTGTTCGGGGCCTATCAGGCGGGTGTCTGGCACGAACTGCAACGCGTGCTTCAGCCCAGCGCCGTCCTGGGCGTTTCGGTTGGTTCTCTGAACGGTTGGGCCATAGCCGGCGGAGCCTCCGGCGATGAACTTCGGGACATGTGGCGTCGAGTTGGTAACGCGCAGCAGCTACGATTCCGCTTCCCCCGCCACGCGTTAGATGGCTTCATCCACTTAGATCAGCTGACCGAAGAAATCCGGAGCCTTCATGCCAACTTTCAGCCCCGCTGTGACTACGGCCTGGTTGTTACTAGATTTCCTTCTCTTCGTCCCGAGTTATTCGTCAATCATGATGTCACCTGGCAACATCTAGCTGCTTCGTGTGCACTTGTAGGTCTGCTCGAAATGCACCGACTTGGCAAATACATTTATGCGGACGGAGGGATCGTCGATCCGTTGCCGAGTGTCGGTTTGAACCACTTCCAACCCGATTTGATCGTGAGCGTTAATCTTTTTCCGTCTACCCAAAATCGGGCTCTCCGTATTTGGCAGCAATGGCTCCAGCGCCTCACCACTTACAGTCCAACATCGCCAGCCGGCGTAGAGGTGCTTGAACTTGGCCCTCCAAAGGTTTTAGGTGGCGTTCTTGATGCAGCACGCTTTTCTCAGACCAACTTTGAACAGTGGTATATGCTCGGCCGTAGCAAAGTAAGACAAATTCTGCCGGAAATCGAATCGTTTTTGCGCTAAACTGTCGGCGATATGCCTCGATATCGAGTTCATCGCATAAAGTCTGGCCCCCGAGAGCACTTTCGATGGGCTGCCCATAGCGGCGGACTTGCGCTAGTTAAAAGCAAAGATTATCAAGCAAGCGAAGCAATCGAAGCTTCATCTCCTTATGCGGCTTGGAAGCAAATGGCAGGTGAAGAATATCCTCTGCTTCCCGGAGACGTTTTAGAAACAATTCAGCCTGAAATTATTGCAGGTACACTTCAATTATTTAAATATATCGGGTTTGAGCCCGCACAATGGCTCACGTCTGAAATGCAACAAACGGCTGAAAATCCAGCCCAATCGTCTGTGCGGGCGCTGGAGGCCTGAGAACATCAGCACCTCCGACAACCCTGCCCCGCAGGGCCGTATTGCAGTTGTATCCTATGTACCTGACGAGCTAAGCCTTGTCTTAGGTCAGCTAATGGAGTCTGTCCCTTTGCCCGGCAGCCCCAATGCTCATCTAACATTGTTACCTCCACGGCCATTGCTGGTACGAATTGAGGAGGCCGTGGAACAGGCGCGCAACACTTTACGGGGCTTGTGTGCATTCTCCGTTGAGTTGTCGGACGTCTGCCGCTTTCCGAAAACAAACGTTCTTTATATCGAGATTGGCCGCGGAAACGAGCAAGTCCGGCGTGCGCACGATTCCCTAAACGTGGCAAAGCTGGCCTACACGGAAGAATTCGAGTTCACTCCACACGTTACGTTGACGCAGCCTGTCTCGCCAGAGAGGGTAGAGCTTCTCCAGCAAAGAATTCGAACTCACTGGTCGATCCTCGATGGTTCACGATTGTTCGTGGTGGACCATGCTGTATTCCTATGGCACTCGCCCGGTTCTCAAAACGGGGATGCATGGGAGCGATTGTGGTCAGAGCCCCTGCCCAGAGCTGTCGGGGCATAACAGCAGACCAGGTTGTGTCACATCAGCATTAGTCAGCTGTCAAACATCTCTATTTGCCCTTGCACCGCCTCGGGCGTAATCTCAGGCTTAGTCGGAGTTGTGTGGACGGGAACGCCCATCACCCCCCGCACTTCGGATGCAATTACAGCCGATCGAGGTAGGAACACTCGTTGCCGATTCGCTCCAGCTCTCGGCGGGATCATCAAAAAGCCTTGAAGCGGCCAGTCTATTAGGTTGTGAGGTAGTACTCCGTCTAGGCGGTCACCGTCACGGAGTGTGAACCTGGCCCATAGCCCGGCCAATTTAGGGCGGCGCTCAAATTGCGTGTGGACCGAAAACAGATCATAGCAGCCAACGTCAGACAGAAAACAGAGCGCTTTAGTCTCTTCGTAAGGCGTCAAGTGTACACTTCCGTCTGGCGTCAGGAACTCAATCCGCCCAGATTGCAAGTAGGTGGCCGTGTTCACCACTCCTTGTACGGGCTGGTTTCCAAACCGGTACACCACAACCCGTTTGTTGGTGCTGGATGCCAAAAGAGTAGTTCAATTGTTTTGTTTCAAACAATTTGCACGCTATTGTATCATTAAGAAAAATGATGGATGTGACGCCGTTCGAACAAAGAATCAGGTGTTATTTATCCTTCTGCCGAAGCGAGAAGGGCTTACGCCCTAATAGCGTTACAGCTTACCAGCGAGATCTGCGCCGACTTGCGGTGTTCCTAGGATCCCGTTCGCTAAACGACATCTCCCTTTCTGACCTGCGCGCCTATTTGGATCAACTGCGGAACGCAGGTCTTACCAATCGCTCAGCTGCCCGCCACGTCGCCACACTTCGTGGTTTCTTTGCGTTCCTAGTAGACGAGGGCGTGTTACCGGGTAGTCCGGCTGAGCTTCTGGTTGCCCCCCAGATCGGCGCTACCCTGCCTAAGTTCCTCGATCAGCAATCCGTTAATACTCTTATTGCAGCACCAGGTGTCAGCACGTCCACAGGATTCCGAGATCGTGCTATGTTCGACCTGCTCTACGCGACCGGCCTTCGGGTGTCGGAACTGATCCAGGTGCGGATGGCCGACCTGGACGAAAATGCCGGTGTGATCCGCGTCATCGGTAAGGGCAACAAAGAACGGCTAATACCGGTGGCCAGCTCTGCTGTCACAACGATCGCATCCTACGTCTCAGACCAACGTGCCACACTTCTGAAAGGTCGGACCAGCCCTTACCTGTTTGTGACGGCTCGCGGAGGCCGAATGACGCGCCAAGGATTCTGGAAGTTAATGCGAGCGCACGGCCTTGCTGCCGGTATTAACCGTAACCTGAGCCCCCATGTGCTCCGGCATACCTTCGCCACACACCTGCTCGAGGGCGGTGCCGATCTGCGGAGCGTCCAAACGATGCTGGGGCACGTTGATATTGGCACGACACAAATCTACACGCACGTGATGCAGTCCCGGCTCCGAAATACTGTGGACCTCCACCACCCGCGCGCCGCCCGCAACCAACCTGCAAGCCCTAGCCGCAAATCTGAGCGAGGCACAACCTAACCCGATGAGCGACTACATGTTCATGCTTGATAGCCATTTAACCGGCGATCAAAGCAAGGTACTTACAGCAGTCCGGGACGCTGCAGCCGAAGCCAGTCTGAATCTTTTTCTCACCGGCGGCGCAATGCGAGACATGATGGGCGGCTTTGCCATTCGCGACCTCGACTTCACCGTCGAAGGGCAACCGATTAAGTTGGCCAAGACTCTCTCCGATATCACCGGTGCCGAACTACTGTCGGTTGACGAAAACCGGAAGTCCGTGGAAATGCTGTTTTTCGGCAATGTACCTGCCAGCATCTCAATGGCTCGCACCGAGAAATCCGGTCGCACCGGAGCCAAGCTCCAAGTGCAAGCGGCGACCATTCACGAAGATCTAAGCGGCCGTGATTTCACCGTCAATTCCATAGGTTTGTCTCTCAGCAAAGCGTCACGAGGACTGCTTCTCGATCCCGCAAACGGTCTCGGCGATCTTCATAACAAGGAATTACGCGCGGTCAGCAACTACGCACTATATGACGATCCGTCGCGATTGCTACGTCTGTTTCGCCTTCGGACCCGGCTAGGTTTCGCCGTTGCGGAGCGCACGATGCTGCAATATCAGAACGTTCGCGAGGCAGGTCTCGAGACAAAAATCAGTCCCGCCGCGCTCGCACTGGAACTCCGCCAGACTGCACGGGACCCCTTAGCCGGTGACATCCTCAAAGCCTTCGAAACAGAAGGGCTACTAATTCTGTTCTCTCCAGTATTAGCCGGCCCTAAGCTCAATCTCCAAGGGTTTCAGAAGCTCGTCAAGGCGCGCCAGCTTTTGCCCTCAGGAATAGAGTTCGCAAACGATTCATTCGGCCTGTTTTTGACCATCTTGTTCGAAAAGCTCAATCCCAGGGAGAGATCTCAACTCGGCCAGACAGCCTCGATTGAAAAAGGCGAAGTGGATATGGCTGCGAAAATTGAGCTCCGTGCCAAGAAGCTCGAGAAACAAATCGCCGCGTTAAGAGTGAACCGTCCGTCCACGCTTTACAACGTTCTTTCGAAGCAGCCTGGCGAGGACCTGCTTTACTTGCTGATGCACTCCAACCAGCGGCTTGTGCTGGATCGGCTCAAGAATTACTTGCAGAAATATCTGCCCACTGCTCACGAAGTCACCGAACAAGAAGTGCTCGACCGCGGCGTAGCAGCCGGAACCCCGAAGTTCGCGAAGTTGCGCCAGGAGATGATAAATGCTCGCCTTGACGCCCGTCCCAAAAAGATTGTTGTGGTCGAACCCCCACCCCCGCCACCGCTCCCGGCCACTGGACCCGGTCGTCGCAATGTCGGCAGTTTCGGCCGGTAGGAACGAGCCTACCGTCAGTACATTCCGCAATCCGTTCCGCGTGAGTGACAACTTCGGGCTGCTAAGCAAATTTTGAGGAATCAACCTGAGCGATGAGTGCCGGCGATATCAAAAGCTATCGGTCCTGAATTAAAATACGTCGTCGCCCAAAAATAAGTGCATCAACGGACCAAGCTCCGGGGCCAATAAGCGAAAGTCCCAACGCAATAGCGGCGGCCAGAATATGCGCGCCAGGATCCCCCATCTGTGCAAGGAAAATGTAAATTTGTAGCAGCGATACAAGCACGCCGGCGACTGGTGTCCAAAGTCCGGCGAAGAGGAGAATCCCCAAGGCTGCTGCCCCTACCTGCGGGATTGCTCTACTGACATCTGCCGCTCCCTGGAGTGCGATCAGTGCGTCATATGCCAGGAATGTGGAGACGGCTAGCCTGAGAAGCATCAGTCCCTTCCCGGGCCAACCATTCGCAAACATTGAGAACAGCCGTTGCAGAGTAACCAAGCTTGAATTTACGCGAGTGAAGAAGAAAGGAACACCCTCAACCGAGGTTGCAGGATCACTCTTTCGAGTTAGTTCGAGCACTCAGTCAGTGTAGCGGCGCCGGCTCTTATGCGCTCAAGCTGCGGCGGAATGGGCGAAGCAGTCGAGCCGACACTGCGTGTGAGCTCCCAAAGCCCTGCCTCTCGACCGCGACGTATCAGCTCACGATCAGTGTGCAACAACTCCGCCACGTCATCGAGATGGAGCCCTTCAAACACTGTCAACAAAAGCGCACATCTCGGGAAGACGTCAATCGTGAAGAGAACCTTTTCGAGTTGCGCATGACTTAGGTCCGAACAGATGGGTGAGCTTGAGATCACACAGTCATCTCTATCTGATAGTCGCAACGCAGTCTGCTGCGCGGAGTCACTGACTTGTTCTCGTATTGCCTCTAAGGCCTTCGTAACCACTCTTCTTCTGAGGTGAAGAAGCGTTTGGGGCGAGGGAATGAGCTCGAGTCCGTTTTCAGAATCGAGTACTTCCATGACCACGTTAAAGCTCAGCTCCGTCCGAGCGGTCAGGAGAAAAGCGATCCAATAGAGATTGCTGGCCAATCCATAAGCGTCTTCGACTGTATACATCCACTTACTCCTCGAGTTCCGGGCAAGTTAAATGGATGCCACGGCTTTCTCGATGTCAGTTTGGCCGAGTCCGCTTGCTGTTGCAATCCGCAATAGAGTCCACCGAATCACTCGATAGTGGCTGATGCAGGTTAGTAAGTGTGGGCTTAACCTGTTTAGAGATGAATAATTCCGCGCTTCAGCCCAATCATTGCGGCGTGCGTACGGTCATTCGCGTGCAGTTTCGAGAGAATATTTTTTACCCGGCTCTTGACCGTTTCCTCAGTAATCTCTAGCCGGGCAGCGATCTCTTTATTCGCATGTCCTGAAGCGATCAACCGAAGTACATCGATCTCTCGCGAAGTAAGAGTATCTTCTCCCGAATGTTCAGCGACTTCTGCAGCCAACGAAGGCGAGATTGTTTTCTTCCCGGCGTGAACGGCGCGTATCGTTTCTAACAGTTCAGTGTGCAGCAGATTCTTCAATAGGTACGCGCGCGCGCCGGCCTCCATTGCGCGAGCGACCTGCACGTCACCAGAGTAGGTTGTCAGAACGATAATGCGCGCCTCGGGAGTTTTTTCTCGAATCGCGAGAATGGCTTCGATGCCGTTTTTGTCCGGCATCTGTAAGTCCATCAAGGTGATGTCCGGGAAGTGGGTTCGGAATCTCTCGATACCTTCGCGCCCAGTGCAAGCCTGTGCAACCAACTCCATATCCCGCTGACCACCGATCAGAGCAGCGATGCCATCGCGAAGAAGGGGATGGTCATCGACGACAAGAATGCGAATGATCGGCTGATTTGTGCCTGAGTGCGATTGAAGAAAGGGTGTTTGTTCCATCAAGCATCCGGCCCTTCTTTATCCTTCAGTGTGCTCGAACCTGAATGCCTAGAACTTTCGTAAGCGACCTTTGCGGGAAGCGTGAATTCGACCTCGGTACCGCGGTTAAGCTCACTCCATACTTCAAGCCTCCCGCCAATTGCTCTGGCGCGCTCACGTATGCCGGGCAGACCCCAATGTCCCTCGCGACCGCCTGGCGCGAGAAAATCAGGGTTCATACCGATTCCATCATCGCGAATTCGCAGTCGAAGCGTCTGATGTCCATAACTGACGTCCAATTCTATATGGCTGGCGCGTGCGTGGCGGAAAGCATTTGCCAAGGCTTCTCTCCCGATATTGTGAATCGCGGCCTGATGAGCCATTTGCAACGATCGCGGTGCGCCCTCGACCAGCACGCGGAACGCAACGGGCGCTCGACCGTTTTCCAGCGCCGTTTGCTCGAGTGCCAGTTCCCGCACCTCTGCGGTGAGGCTTTCGACGATATCGGTGTTATACAGACCAGCGCCTCTCAACTCCTGAACCGCATCCCGCCCTTCCGTAATCGCCTGAGCAGCACGGTCAATGGCAGTCTGAAGGGACAGTCTTGCTTTCACGGGCTCTTCGGGCAGCATGTTGTGAACAGCTTGAAAGCGAAGCATGAGTCCATGGAAACTCTGCAGCAACGTGTCGTGCAAGTCTCGCGCGATGCGTGTGCGTTCGTTGACTCGCTCTTCCAAGCGCACGGTGAATTGATCCGCAATCTGTCTCAGCCTCAATTTGTAGGCGCCTGCCAGAAGTAGAGCGGCGGCCAGAACTGCGCTCCCACGAAACCAGGTAGTCTCATAAACCTGTGGCTCTTGAATCACTTTGTACGCGATTCCAACCGGATCCCAGATGCCATCGTTGTTGCAGGCGCGTACGTGAAAGAAGTGACTGCCCGTCGGAACGTTTGTATAGACAGCAGCTAAAGAGTTGTTCGAATCCAGCCAAACCGCATCGATTCCATCCATACGGTATTGAAATCTAACGTTCTGGGGCGACTTGAGTGAAATGGCATCAAAATGAATTTCCGTGTGGTGCGTACCCGGAGGCAAGACTAACTCTCGGCCGGCAATTTGCCTTGTCCGGCCCACCGTTACCTCTGAGACGAAGATTCCCGGCTTAACTTTGAGCGGGGGCAATCGTTCCAGGTCCAACTGGGCGAGGCCCCGTACGGTCGCCACCCATAATTTTCCATCACGAGTCAGCGTCATGTTCGGAGTTCCGACGCTGCACTGCGTGGAGTTCATCCCATCAGCGATACCGAACGAGGTGTAGTCGACGGGCAATTCTTTTTGGTGTTCCGCCTCTTTCAACGCTGTCACTGCGAATCGAAAGATTCCAGTCCCGCCGCTTAACCATAAGTCTTGACCGGCCGGGATCAAATGAAAAAGGTCCAGCTGTTGATTTACAGCAACGAATCGATCCCCGTCCCATCGGTCGATTCCGCGCGGCGCGTCCATCACGTATAGATCTCCCGCCGAGCTCTCCGCGAAGTTGATAGCTCGCGGATCTAGGATCTCGCTGTCCGTTGACACAGGCGCGAAGCGTTCCCCCACCATGCGATCGACGCCGTGGCTTGTTCCTGTCCAGATACGGCCGGACCGGTCCTGATAGACCGCGAGCGCGCTTGTGCTCGAGAGTCCATCCTCAACAGTGTAGTTACGGAAGCTTCCATTCACCATGTGACTTACGCCTCCATCTGTGGCGATCCACAAGGAACCATCTTTCGCGGCTTGAATACCTCGCACAACGTCACCGCTCAACCCGTCCCGTTTCGTAAATTGAGTGAAATGGTTGTCCACAAAGCGGAACAGTCCACCTCCCCAGGTACCAAGCCAAAGATTGTTTTTCTTGTCTTCCGCCAACGACCAGACGCAGGAATTCAGCAGTCCGTCTTTCTCGCTGTAGGCACGGAATCGCTGATTCGCATAAACGGATACGCCGCCGCAGTTCGTGCCCACCCACAAGCTGCCATCATGTCGGGACAGCACGGCCATGGGGATATTGCTGGGCAGTCCGTCTCCGGTTGTAAACATGTGGACTGACCGATCCTTGAAACGAAGCAAGCCCTCGCCGTTCGTGCCGGCCCACAGATCACCATCGCGATCACTGTAGATTTCCCGAACGGAACTCTTGACCAATTGTTCCGGTATTCTGCCGGAGACGCGGTACAGGGATCTTGCAAATTGAACCCACATCGTGCCCTGATCATCCTCATAGGCGTGTTCTGCTCTTAGTGCATTGTGTTCCGATCTCCTAGCATTCTGCACGGGCAGATCAACCGAAATCTTTTCCGTTTTGTCGTGCTCGCGTAGTGCAAGACCTGCGAGTGTGCAGAACCACCTTGCTCCGTGCCTGTCCTCGAAGACGTCGAAGATCTGATCGGCTTTTACGTCTAATCGCCCGGCGAGCGCTCCATTTCTAGCGAGACGGGCACCATCCCACTCAACCAACCCCTGCTGTGTAAGGACAAGGAGATGACCGTCTGCCGCCTTCTCGATCCGGTTGATAACCACGCCAGGCAAAACAGATTCAAAACGGCTATCTTTGAACCGGTAGAGTCCGGTTTCAGTGCCTACCCACAACCAGCCGTCTGGTGCAAACCGCAGACAACTGATTTCATCACCCGAGCCGGCCCTCGGATGATAAAAAGCGATTGAAGATTGATCGAAGACGTCTAGAGCCGGGCGCGGTATACGTGCTAAGCCGGTGCCAGTACCGACCCACAGGGCCCCGTCCGGCCCCTCGACAAGAGCTCGCACACTGCCTTGTGTTCGCTGTGGCTGGCGAAGGTCAATTGCAATAAATCTTCTCCCATTGAAACGGACCAGACCGGCATCTGTGCCCACCCAAAGGAACCCGTTGCGCGTTTGAACGATTGCATTGACCACGTTTGAGGGAAGCCCGTCTTCCACCGTGAAATCCGTCCGCAAGTAATCGGTGGCGGGCGACTTGGGGTCAAGTGCCATGCCAGATGCGGCGATCACTGCAAGTAACGCAGCTAAACGAATTTTTGCAATGTGTGTTCGCAGGCAGCCGAGCATATTCAATCGTGCCAGGTACAAGGGTAGTGCAGACGCATTTTGCGGCAGGTCCTCGCCACGAAAGTATCGGACTAATCAAGGCGATCAGCCTCGGTCAGCGAGCACCTTCTTGCACCCTCTATCGAGTGAACGGAAAAGCTCTAAACAGGGTTTTCATCACGGCCGATTTAGCGCAGGATGAGGTTACAGAAAGTGAAGCCCTGAGTTGGAAGAAATTCTATGACAAGCTCACCAAGTAACGTGCAAGAAGCTGAACAACAGAATTCATTCAAGCTGAATAGACAAATTGGCGCCGCAACCGTGAACAATGTTCTGTTCAGCCCGGTCCAGCTAGGACGCTTGTTTTTGAAACATCGCGTCGTAATGGCACCCTTAACCCGGTCGCGATCCGTGCAGCCGGACTCCGTTCCTGGTGAGCTTATGCATGAGTACTACACTCAGCGAGCTTCGGACGGCGGCTTCATTATCACAGAAGCTACCAACATCTCTCTCACGAGTCGCGGCTGGCTTGGTTCTCCTGGACTGTACACAGAAGACCAGGTAAAAGGCTGGAAGAAGATTGTTTCCGGCGTGCATACCAGGGGTGGGCACATGTTTGCGCAGTTGTGGCATACGGGTCGCTCGTCGCATGTAGCTATGACAGGAGGTGCCACTCCCGTCTCGGCATCAGTAAACCCGGCGTACTGGGAACACTCCAGTCATCTTGTGTCGATCCCTGGCCGATGGGTGCAACCATCGCCTCACCGGGCACTCACTGTCTCGGAGATCTCCGGCATTGTTCAGGACTATCGCAAAGCCGCCGAGCGCGCCATGGATGCGGGCTTCGAAGGGGTTGAGGTGCACGGCGCGAACGGTTACCTCGTCGATCAGTTTCTTCAGGACGGAAGCAATAAGCGTACCGACGAGTACGGCGGTTCCATTGAGAACCGGACTAGATTCTTGTCGGACATCGTAGGCGCATTGATTGCCGTTTGGGGTGCCAACCGCGTTGCGGTGCGTATTGGCCCGGGTGGCACTTGGAACGGGATGTCAGACAGCGATCCGAAAGCACTCTTCTCGTATGTCGCCGATCACCTGAATCAGTTCGGCTTGGCTTATCTTCATTTGATTGAGCCGCGGATCGGCGGCAGCGAATTGATCCACGAAGGACAAGACGCAGTCGCCGCAGAACAGCTGCGGAACATCTTTCACGGCAAGCTGATTGCCGCTGGCGGATTTGAACCGGACACGGCTGAAGCGATTGTCTCGCGCGGAACCCTTGATGCTATCGCGTTCGGACGCCATTTCATCGCCAACCCGGACCTGCCCCGTCGGATTCGAGACGGACTTCCGCTTGCACAATACAACCGGAGCACCTTTTACACGTTCGACGCTAAAGGTTACACAGACTATTCCGCCTACGATGCAGCGCTGAGCGCGTGACGCAAGACAGGCTAGTTTTCTCTATCATTCGAAACAAAAAGGAGTTTATATGAACAAAGACGTAAACATTCTCTTAGTGCACGGTGCATGGGCAGATGGCTCATGCTGGAGCAAAGTCCTTCTTCTTCTCCGGGAAGAAGGGTACAAAGCAACTGCCGCACAGATCCCGCTCAGTTCGCTTGAGGACGACATTGCGGTGACTCAGCGATTGCTGTCCGCCCAGAACGGGCCCACAATTCTGGTCGGCCACTCCTACGGCGGCGCCGTCATTACTGGTGCGGCCAATGCCGCGCCGCAGGTGAAAGCTCTTGTCTACATAACCGCTTTCGGCCTAGATGAAGGGGAGAGCCTCGCTTCCTTGAGCAAGCAAGGGCCAGCTTCTCCGGGCTCAGCTGCCATCGAAGCGGACGACAAGGGCTATCTCTGGATCAATCGCGAGAAATTCCATCGCTCGTTCGCAGCCGATGCAACTAGCGACGAGGCATACGTCATGGCGGCGGTACAGAAACCTCTTAACCTGGCCGGTTTCGGCGGTGCGGAAGGCAAACCAGCCTGGAAGACAATTCCGTCCTGGTATCTGGTTTGCACGGATGACCAGATGATCCCTCCTCCCGCACAGGAATTCATGGCAAAGAGGATGAACGCCACGGTACGATCTGCGCCGTCTAGCCACGCGCCATTTATGTCCAAGCCACAGGCGGTGGCCGAGATTATAGCTCTTGCCGCCGAATCGGTGGTCGCAGCGCCTGAGTTGGTAACGGCTCCTGAGTTGATTGCCAGATAAGCGTTAGAGGAATAAAAGCGAGCCGCACGGGTTTGGCGAGGGAGCGATAAGACAGGCTCGCGATGCTGTGTCATCGCCTCTCTTGCAAGTTCGAGAACTGTGACCTGTACTAATGAGGACCAGCATGAATGAAAGTACCGAATGTACCAACAAGCAACTTGTCCTGAAGGCATTTGACACGCTTTTCAACCAACGTGATTATGCCGCCGCGGAACTGTTTTGGTCGCGTGACTACATACAGCACAGCGCTCACATTGCCCCTGGACGGGAAGGACTCTTCGATCTCACGAGGTCTCTCCCTTCAGCGCTGCGACACGAGCCTGGCGTTGTCGTGGCAGAGAGTGACTATGTGATGTTGCACGGGCGTTTCTCGGGCCATGGTCTGTCCCGCAATTGGATCGTGGTCGACATCTTACTTCTGAAGGAAGGTCTTCTGGTCGAGCACTGGGACGTCATCCAAGACGAAGCAACGGAAGCCGAGTCGAAGAGCGGTCGCCCCATGTTTGGCTTGAGCTTCGTCAATGAAACAGGCTCAGAGTGAGCACCGAACGTAATTTACATCCATTGAGCCAACAGAAATTTGTTCTAGCGAACGAGAGGAAAGTCGTATGAATTTAACTGGTAACACGATCTTTATCACTGGCGGCGGTTCTGGGATCGGTAGAGCCCTTGCCGAGCAACTTCATCGGCGAGGAAATAAGGTGATCGTTGGCGGACGCCGCAAAGGACACCTTGCAAAGACGGTCGCGGCGAATCCTGGGATGGACGCTGTTGAACTTGACGTTTCGGACCGCACGAGTCTTGAAGCGGGAGCGCGCTACCTAATCGCAAATTACCGAAGCTGAACGTGCTGATAAACAATGCCGGAGTTATGCGGATCGACGATGCGGCCACCGCCATCGACGACGAACTCATGGTGTCCACGATCAACACCAATCTTGTCGGTGCCATACGGCTCACTGGTGCATTAATCGAGCACTTGAAACACCAGGAAGCTTCAACGGTGATCATGGTTTCCTCGGTACTCGGTTTTACTCCCCTCGCGATGACCGCAGTCTACTCATCAACGAAGGCGGCAATCCACTCCTATGTCCAGAGTCTTCGCTTCAAATTAAGAAACACACCTGTCGAAGTTTTGGAGATCATCCCGCCGTGGGTGCGAACCGAACTCTTGAACAGCAGCGAAGAGCAGCGTGCCATGCCGCTCGACGAGTTTATTAGCGGCACCATGCAAGCCATGGCACAACACGCGAACGAAATCATGGTACCGAGAGCCGCGTTCCTTCGAGGCCAGGCCGGTCCCGACGAAGCCGCATTTATCCGTTCCTTTAATGAGGAGCAAGAGGCAGTTCAAGCGCGAGCCTAGACCGGCTTCGCGAAATTGAGTTGCCTGCAACGACAACACGAAGAGCCCTTATGAACGATCTTTTGCAAACTGCTGTAACAGCGCACGGTGGCCTGGAACGTTGGCACGATGTAAATGAAATCAAGGTTGCAGCATCGATCACGGGTGCAATTTGGTTCGTTAAGAGTCAGGGTGACTATCTGAAAGACATCATCATGACCGTGGACACCAAAGCGGAAAAGCTGATCACTGACTTTCCGGGGCAAGACAAGAGATTTGTTTTCCAACCCCCAAAGCTGTTGATGGAGCATATTGACGGAACATCTATTCAGGTTCGTGGTGACCCCGAAAGTTCGTTCGCCGGCCAGAAACGAGAGACGCCGTGGGACGACCTGCACGTCGCTTATTTTCAAGGAGAAGCGCTTTGGACCTACTTGACCACACCGTTCCTCTACACCTACAAGGGTTTTGAAACGGAGGAAATCCCGCCCATCCGGGTTGATGGCGAGACTTGGCGGCGTTTGAAAATAACTTTCCCTGAATATGTGAAGAGTCACAGTCACGAGCAGATCTCCTGTTTTGGGCCGGACGGCCTTCTGAGGCGCCACGATTACACTGTGGACATCCTCGGCGGTGCGACGGGGTTAAACTACGCCTCAGCGTACCGGAATGTGAGCGGGATTGTGATTCCAACGAAACGTCGGATTTATGCGTATGAGGGGAATTACAACCCGGTGATGGAGCCCCTCCTAGTAGCGATCGACATGGGCGAGATCACGATTTCGTAAGCGTCGATTCCGAGCACCTGCCTCAACCTACAAAGGATTTCATGAACTCTATGTCCTTGTTCTCTCCCCTGCTAATTGGGAATTGCGAACTCCCGAACCGGGTCGTGATGGCCCCACTCACGCGAATGCGCGCAGACGACAGCCATGTTCCGACGCTACTGAACTCCGAGTACTACGTCCAACGCGCCTCCGCGGGTTTGATCATCACCGAAGGCACCGCAATCAGTGCCGAGGCGCAGGGCTATCCAAGGGCGCCTGGAATCTACACGCTCGAGCAAATCGCGGGTTGGCGGCGGGTGACACACTCAGTGCATTCTCATGGCGGTCACATCGTCATGCAAATTGGGCACAATGGGCGAAATTCTCATTCCTCCTTCATGCCTGACGGTGGACCGCCGCTTGCGCCTTCGGCCATCCCGCCGAACCTACCCGGTTATACCGCCAACTTTCAGCAGGTACCCATCGAGATCCCACGGGTGCTCGGTATTGAACAGATCAAGGAAATTGTTATCGACTTTCGTCAGGCCTCGATGAATGCTATCGAAGCTGGCTTCGACGGAGTAGAAATTCAAGCTGCGAACAGTCACCTTGTCGATCAGTTTCTGGAAGATGGAACTAACAAACGCACCGATGAATATGGCGGCAGCTTAGAGCGGCGTGCACGATTTCTTTTCGAGATTGTCGATCAGATCAGTTCGGCCATAAAGCCGAAGATTGTCGGCGTCAGGCTGTCGCCGTTCGGTCAGTATGGCGGCATTGATGACACTTGCCCTTTAGACTTATTTACCTTTGTGATCGAAGCTCTGGACCAGCGCGGAATCGACTATCTTCACATCATTGAGGGCCGCGGATCGGAGATCGGCTTGGCTGACGATCTCCATGAAGATGCCTTGAACAACGCGCAGCTCTTTCGGTCGAAATTCCACAGGACCCTTATATCCGCCGGAGCTTATACGCCGGAGACAGCAGCGAGGACGCTGCAACAGCGTTATGCGGATGCAATCGCATTCGGTCGTATGTTCATCGCCAACCCAGATCTGGTTGAGCGCATTCGCCATGACCTGCCTTTAAACGCCTATGACCGCTCTACGTTCTATGGTGGCGGAGAACACGGGTATACGGACTATCCGGTTTCCACCGGCGTTCTTCAACCGAGCGCCGTATGATCAGGCGCAGTTGACTCCCTAGAATTTGGCTTGTCGAAGCGTCTCGCTGAGCAAGCTCCCGTTCATGTTCTGGGGCACTATTGAGTTGCTCCACCTGCGGCGAGGATAGCTTGACCATTCACCCAGTAGGAATCTTCGGAGGCAAGGAATACGGCGATGCGACCGATGTCTCGCGGCTGGCCGATACGACCGAGAGGCGTGGCCTTCAACACTGAGTCGTGAAAACCTCCCTCAAGGATACCCATACGTTGTGAACCTTCGGTTTCAATGAGTCCGGGGTTAATGCTATTCACTCGGATATTCCGCGGGCCTAATTCTTTCGACAGAGAGATGGTGATGGAGTCGACTGCTCCTTTCGTGGCAGAGTAAACGGAGCCATATGCGGGCGCCATTGAGGCGACCACCGAGCCTATGTTGATCACAGAGCCACCTTCTGGACCAATCAGTCGTACGGCTTCTTTTGTCGCAAGAAGAACGCCAAGAACGTTGAGGTTGAATTCGCGATGAAATTCCTCGGGCGTAATCTCATCCAGTGGGCTGAAGTTGTAGATTCCGGCGTTGTTGACCAGGACATCAAGCTTGCCGTACTTCCGCTTGATCTCACCAAGTGCCCGCGTGATGTCTTCGGGTTTTGAGAAGTCACCCTGAACAGCTTCGGCTTTCCCGCCAGCGGCGGTAATCTCAGACACAACTTTCTCTGCGCCGGACTGACTAGTTGCATAGTTAACGACGACTGTGGCACCGGCGGCGGCTAGATGCTTCGCGATAGATGCACCGATGCCTTTAGAGGCACCGGTGACAAGTGCGATTTTGTTTTCGAGGGTGTTCATGTCTCAATCCTTTTTTGTTGGCTTATTGGTGTTCGGCGCTTCGAGCACGCAGACAGGACAGAGTAGTGCAAGCGGAAAGCCATTCGTACTTTGTTGAAAGGATTGGCAATTGAGCAAAAACCGGTGCTGAGATCTCGGCTGTTTCCGAAATGACAGCAAGAAGTCGCACGCGATGTTTTTCAACCGGCAAAAGGCAACACTTCTTGCGTTGAATGACATGAGTACGATCGGCTCGGCAAGATGAAGGCGATGTTCATTGCGATTTTGTGATCCAATCAGTCAGTTGACACAAAGCATAGATCGAACATCCGATCAGACACCAGAGCGGAACCTGGAAAGCTTGCTCACCGAGTCGCAATGTCGAGAAAGCCAGCTTCAAGACTTGGTCCACTCAATCCCAACTCTTGCATGGCGCTCTTCGCCGGATGGCACGAAGGAGTTCCTCAATAAACAATGGCACGAATACACCGGGTTGTCTCCGGAGGAGGCACTTGGATGGGGATGGAGTGCTGTTGTTCACCCGGACGACTTGGCGCGATTGCAGAAGGAATGGCAGCGAATTCTTCGCTCGGAAGAGCCAGGCGAGATGGAAGCCCGTATCCGCCGCTTCGATGGAGAATACCGCCGGTTTCTGATCCGCGCTGTTCCAAAGCGCGACAGCCAGGGCAAGCTCGTCAACTGGTATGGAAGTAGCGTCGACATCGAGGACCGAAAACAAACTGAAGAAAAACTGAGGCAGAGCGAAACAGAGTTGGCGCAGATCGTGGATACAATCGCACAGCTCGTTATCTTCTTGAGCCCAGATGGAACTGCGTTGCGAGCAAACGCGTTTATGCTGCGATACACAGGTCTGGCGGACGAGGACGTGAAGGCGGCCGACTTCCGGGACCGCGTTTTTCATCCCGAAGATGTGGAGCGATTGCGAGAAGAGCGTAGGGTTGCGCTTCTGGGCAGTGTTCCATTTGAAAACGAGCAGCGCATCCGCCAAAAAGATGGGGCGTACCGCTGGTTCCTTATTCGATACAGCGCTGTACTGGATGCGCGGGGAAGCCCTGTGCGCTGGTACGCCGCCGGAATCGACATCGACGATCGTCGTCAAATCGAGCATAGAACGCAGAATGAAAACTTAGCTTTGCGTGAAGATATCATCCGCTCTTCGATGTTTGAGGAGATTGTCGGCTCCTCTGCGGCGCTCCGTAAGGTACTGACAAGCGTCCAGAAGGTGGCCCCTTCAGATTCCACCGTCCTTATTCAGGGCGATACTGGAACGGGCAAAGAACTGGTCGCCCGCGCTATCCATCAAGGGTCAAACCGATCGACAAAAGCTTTTATTCGTGTGAATTGCGCAGCGATTCCGTCCGCTTTGATAGCGTCCGAACTATTCGGGCACGAGAAGGGTGCATTCACCGGAGCCATCCAACGACGTCTTGGTAGATTCGAAGCGGCCGATGGAGGCACGATCTTCCTCGACGAAATTGGTGATCTTCCCCCCGAGACTCAGATCGCTCTTCTCAGGGTGCTCCAGGAGCGAGAATTTGAGCGAATTGGAAGCAGTCACCCAGTAAGAGTAAATGTCCGAGTCATCGCTGCGTCTCATCGCAACCTAGAGGCTGATGTTGCCCTCGGCATCTTTCGACAGGACCTCTTCTACCGACTGAATGTCTTTCCAATTCAGGTCCCCTCTTTGCGGGAAAGACTCGACGATATTCCGCTGCTGCTCGAGTACATGATTCAACGCTATGCAAAGAACGCTGGGAAGCGAATTAGGACAGTCTCGAAAAGAACACTAGAACTGCTTCAGGCATATGATTGGCCGGGAAACATTCGCGAGTTGCAAAACATAGTTGAGAGAGCTGTCCTACTCTGCGAAAGCGACGTTTTTGTGATCGATGAAGCCTGGTTGAAACGAGATCAACCGCGATCGGTATCTCCAGCACATGCCACGTTCTCAGATGGCCCTTTGGCGTTCACTCTCGAGGAGCGAGAAAGACAGATGATCGAATCTGCTCTGATTGAAGCTAACGGTCAAGTTTCAGGACCGAACGGTGCCGCTGCGAAGCTGGGCATGCCCCGTCAGACCCTAGACTCGAGAATCGCGAGTCTGAATATC
Organism: Bryobacteraceae bacterium; assembly: GCA_965214005.1. GTDB lineage: Bacteria > Acidobacteriota > Terriglobia > Bryobacterales > Bryobacteraceae > Bog-105. Next base: position 2,025,816 of record CBDCAQ010000014.1, on the reverse strand, counting down.
AGCAAGCAAAGATTCAAAACTCATTAGGCAAAGGACTCTTTGGACCTCGCCTTGCAATAAAGGTGAAAGATATTGCTGTGCTGAAAATTGAAAACAACTCAGATGGTCAAGTTACCACCATTCGGCTCATCGGCCGGATGCAATCGGAGCATTTGGCCGAACTGCGAAAACAACTCCAACGTCCACGCTTCGCATTGGACTTAGACGAAGTAACGCTGGTGGACGTCGAGGTGGTCCGGTTTCTAAATGTCTGTGAAAAACAGGGCGTTGAACTACTTCAATGCCCACGTTACGTGCGCGAATGGATGAGGCGTGAGACCCGTGAAGAAGACCAACGAGAGACTGCAACAGTTCAGTAGCTACTAGGGATTCCAGAAACCGAAGCTTACTGAACAGCAAAACAGCCGGCCTTGCCGTTGCCGCCGATTGTGCCGAGAATGCAGAAGCTTCTGAGAAGACGGCAGCGAATTAGTTCGCAGTTCGAGATACTTCATCGACTTACAAATGGCCATCGCCGTGCATCCTGACGAACTGAAGAATTCCGCTCAAAGCACAGGTCTTCAGAAGAGGCAATTGCATGAAACTTTCACACTCATTTCGTCTCACTAGCTTTGCGAGCATCGGACTACTCGCAGCGATTGGCTTATCAGCTCAGACCACCTCGAGTCAGCATGTCGTCAAGAACATTCTACTTGTGCACGGGGCATGGGCAGATGGTTCCAGTTGGTCAAAGGTAATTCCCCGGCTAAACGAAGCCGGATTCCATATTGTCGCGGTCCAGATTCCACTGACTTCTCTTGCCGAAGACGTGGCTGCTACGCAACGGGCGATCGCCCTGGCAAACGGTCCCGTACTGCTGGTCGGACACTCCTATGGAGGCACTGTCATCACGGCAGCAGGGAATGATCTCAAGGTTATGGGACTCGTCTTCATTTCAGCGTTTGCTCCGGACGACGGTGAATCATCCCTATCGTTAGCCACTGCATATCCCACTCCCCTTGGTTCCACGCTCAAGCCAAATTCTTTCGGGTTTCTCGAATTGTCGCCAGAGGTGATTGCGCAGGACTTCGCTCAAGATCTGTCGGACAGAGAGCAGGAGATCCTGACGGCAACCCAAGTACCTACGGCGGGAGCTGCCTTAGGCGCTACGGTCACTGATCCAGCATGGAAGAACAAGCCCAACTGGTTCATCATTGCCGAGAACGATCGCACCGTATCTCCCGAACAGGAAGAAATGGAGGCGCTCAGGATGAACGCAACTACCATCAAGCTTCCTACCAGTCACGTCGCCATGCTAGCGGCGCCGGAGAGAGTAGCCAAGTTCATACAAATTGCAGCAGAAGGCTGTAGCCGTCATCAGGCGCCCTGAAATTCGAGCATGCATTTAGAAGCAGAGGAACCCCGGACAGCCGACCATTAAGAGGGACGAATGAGCACCCTAACTACGAAAGACGGAACTGAAATCTACTTCAAGGACTGAGGAGAAGGTCAACCGATCGTCTTCAATCACGCGTATTGTTTAAACTCTGATGCCTTTGAAGACCAAATGTTCTTCCTGGCCAACCGAGGCTATCGTTGCGTTGGAGCTGATCGCCGAGGCCATGGACGATCGAGCCAACCGTGGCAGGGCAATGACATGGATACCTACGCCGATGATCTCGCCGAGTTGATGGAAACCTTAGACCTTAAGCGCGCTGTACTTGTCGGTCATTCCACTGGCGGCGGAGTGGTGGCCCGCTATATCGGGCGTCACCGAACAAGGCGGGTAAACAAGGTGGTTCTTATCGGTTCAGTAACTCCGTCGTTACTAAGAACATCCGGAAATCTTCCGGAACGCCCGTCGAAGTTTTCGATGGCTTCCGGCAGGCGGTCATCGTCAACCGTGCCCAATTCATGAAGGACTTGGCGGTTACTTATTACGGGGCGGACCGTCCTGGTGCAGACATCCCAGAAGCCCTACTGAATTCTTGCTGGAGCCAGGATATGCTCACTAGTTTCCCGGCTGCGTACTTCGCAATCAAGGCGTTCTCAGAGACCGATACAAGCGAAGACCTGAAAAAGATCGACGTTCCAACTCTCATCCTTCATGGAGATGTTGACCAGATCGTACCGGTAACCAACGCCTATTGGTCGGCCAATCTCATCTCGAATGCCACACTGAAGGTGTATCCCGGGGCACCTCACGCTTTTATCTCAACCTCAAAGAATGAAGTGAGCCAAGACCTACTTGCGTTTATTGGGGAGCAACGCGCACCTAAGGAAGACCCCGTGCGTACACGCACCGTCAATTCAGCCGCCGACGCTGATCGCATCGAACTTCGTGCTCCCCAAGGTTGCCACTCTTGGTAGCCTTTTGCTCGTTGCTATGGCGTTTACGCGGCTGTCATTTCTGGCTACAACACCTGAGGCTTGGGTTCCCGCTCTCGGCGATTCAGCGCACGGCTTTCCATATTGTCGGGAACCGGCCGGCTAATCGTGAAAGACATGATCATGCTCGGCGCAGCGGTGGCGACGATGGCCGACTCGGCATCAAGACATCTACATTAACGAGAAGCCGCGAGGTGACCCATGAAACGGGTAACGGCTAGAGGTCGAGTTGAATATGTCCGGTCGGTTGAACGCAGCAGATGAGCGCTTAACCCAAGGCTGGCGCATCAAGCGGCTCGGGCTCATACTTCAGCTAACCGTCGATCAGCCCGCATTCGCAAGTGTGGCAAACTCCTGTTCGGCACGACCACCTCACGGGAACTTCACACGCCTCGGCGAGTTCCAATAGGCTCTGGAATTTAGAGCTCCAAGGTACAGAGTTCGCTTCGGGTGAACGAGACCTCGGGTCTAATGCCCTCAACTCCAACTGGAGCATGCACGCGGGTGCTGGCGCGACCGCAACACCAAGTTTTAACGATTCTCCCGGGCCGAATGTCTCAGTGTAGATCTGATTTGATGGAACACCCCAGTTCGTGAGACCGCTAGCGATGTCTTTGAGGAAGAGCGGGGGTCCACACAAATAGAAGTCCGCATCGCGCGGCACATCCAAGCCCCGAAATACAGAGAAGTCGAGGTGTCCCGCAAAGTTGTAATCCTGTCCGAGCTTGTCATTACTGCCTGCCGACTGTACGTCACATAAGTGCGGCCGCCAGGCAGCGCTCGAACAAGGCTTTGTACCTCTTGCGCAAACGGGTGATTGTTACGATCGCGAGCGCCGTATAGCCACCAGACCTCTCTGGAGGTCGTCGTGTTTGCAAGTAAGTACAGCATGGATTTTAACGGTGTCGCGCCAACACCGACGCTCATAAGAACGACAGGCCGTGCCCTAGGCCGATGTGTAAACGGCCCTCGGGGTGCACTCACGTTCACGAGATCGCCGGAACTGACATGATTGTGCAGAAAGGAACCCGCCGCACCGTTTGCTTCCCGCTTGACACTGATCCGATAGGTTTCTGCACTTGGTTTCCCAGATAAGGAGTAGTTACGCAACAATGGCTGGCCTGGGCTCGGGCTGGATTTTCAGTACTAGGAGCCGACCCGGCAGGGCAGGCGGAAGTGATTTGTTATTGGGATCTTGGAACGAGAAGGAAAGTACGCTTTCACTTTCACGACACGAGTTGTCTGTACAAGCGTGCCTTTAGGGTGGCAAGGAGTCCTAGTCGAAAAGCACGTCACCTCCAGCGGGGAACACCGGACGGCATCAATCGATAAACACGTCCTATCGCTCCTCTGCGGCCATCCCTCACAATACGACTACCGCGCGCCGGGTGGTAAATCGATCCCGGTTCTACAAGCACGCGGAACTCTTACTGTCGCTCCGAGCGGCCCGGTTCCGGACGTACGGTCTCATGGGGAGGCAGAGCTTGTCCATTGTGGCTTTGAAGAGCAGTTCATCGAAAATTTCGTCAGGTAGATGCATGATCGTCCGAATATTCCTGCCTTCTGTCCCGGCCTGACTGACAGTCCAATGCAGCACATAGTTGGTCTGCTTCTGAAGGAGGTTGAAACTGAGGCACCTATTGGAACAATGTACGTCGATTCGCTCGCTCATGCGCCCGCAACCCGGTACGTTTTGCTCGATAGTAGGTCGAATGCTTGCAGTGATGCGAGGACATAGGCCCTGCCTGCCCGGATACTCAGCCGCGTCAAAGATAACATCCAGTTGAAGTTCATACGGAACTACGTGTAGAGACGTTGGCACAAGAGAGTGGCTACAGTCGTGCGCACTTTCTTAGGATGTCGGGGTAGCCGTCGGACTTACGCCCAACCAGTATATTCTCACTCTGCGGTTGCGCCGAGCTCAAGAGTTCCTCAGGCGGAAGAGTCAAAACTTAATAGATATTGCGGCGGTGTGCGGCTTCGCTAGTCAGTCGCACATGACGAGTGTATTCCGAAAGCACCTCGTTGTGACACCCGCAGAATACAGACGGAGTGCAGGCGCATACCTCGACCAGAGACGAGCCAACAAGAAAGCTTGAGGTTCAACTAAACACCTTGGATGATAAGGATTCGATCAATCTCGGTAGCTTTGAGAAGGCTCTGCAGTTCTTGGGCGAGCGCATCGCGAGCTCATCGTCTCCAAACAGCAGCTCGGCAAAGCCAACAGGATCCATGTTGTAAAGATGAACTGCGAGCAGCGAACCCAAGAACTCTGCTTCGCTTCCCAAACGCTCGTATTGCGTGGCCTGTCCGCGCGAGCCCTACTGGCAGGGTAGCTGCCGTATGAAAAGCGCCATCGCCAGTTCGTGCTCCAAATCAAGGCCATCCCTGGTTTGGAGTGCCATTCGGGCAGGATCGTAGCGAGCCGATCTTCCTGGCACCTTGGCGGTGCAGCGGAAGAGCCAAGTCATTCGGTTCCGGAGCACCGGCGAGATGCTGGAGACCTTCCGCATGCATAAAGGTGGCACAGAATATCGCCGTTTAGTTGTAGCCTTTTGAACGCATTGTCGGCGCCACAATCTTTGGTACCGATCGGCTCCGGGTCCAGCCAGAATGTTGCAGCAGTCCAGGCTCAATTTCTCGCGCGAGCCCGACTCTGGTACAATGAGCGTCCGGAAACTTGCTGCTTGACCCGCTGTCCTGGCTTTTCATGTGACTCTCCTACCGGTGTTTCGCTGCCAGATCGCAAGAGTCCGTTGCGATCTTCGGTGCACTCGGCCTTGCCGCCCAATTCGGCAATCTCGAATATGCTCGGCCTCGGAGACCTCGCGAGAAGCTCAAGGGCTGGCTCGGGGTAATTTGGGCGGTGTGGCCGGGATTCCCTGCCCGCATCGAGAATGCCGACGTTTATCTGCTGATTCGCTCGGCTGCGACACTCACAGGGAAGGGAGCGTAGGATGGCTTCTCGTTCGTTTGGGCCGGAATCACTCCGTATCCGCTAAAGCTCAGTGCTACGCGCACCCTCGCAATGCGCACCACACCTGCTTCACTCGGCAGGTTGCCATGTATTTGGCAGCACGAGTCGGTCGCTGGAGCACGACTGTGATCGGTTACTTTCTACAACGGTCGCGATCATTCAACCGTTTGCCACAGCATTCAGCGGATTGAGAGTTGCGCGATTCTGATCCCGAAGTCGATGCTCTGCTTAGCCAGTTGAAAACCCAACTCGTGAAGCCGAGCGAACTGCCGCAGAGTTGACCGTAGCGAGAACTACTCTCGTTGATCTAACGGCAAGGACTTCCCAGCGGGTACTGAGCGCGAGAGAGGAAGGCCCAACAAAAAGGAATGCACTACAACACTTCGTAGGCTCAAGACTAACGAAAGGATAATTCTACGTTTAAAACCGGACCCGGGCGAGACGTTCGGCTGCAGCGTGCAAAGTTTCCGGCCGTTTTGCAAAGCAGAAGCGAACGAGATGGGCTCCATCGTGCGGTTCAAGAAAAAAGCTGGAGCCTGGCACGGCACCAACGCCGACGGCTTCAACTAGGAAACGGCAGAAGGCCACGTCATCCGTGAGGCCGGCGTCTAAATAACGTTGATGAGGCCGGCCGAGATCGCTGATGTCGCACATGATGTAGTACGCGCCCTTTGGGACAAAACACCGGAAGCCCGCGGTATTCAGAATGTTAAGCAAGAGATCACGCTTTTGCTGGTAAGTATGCGCAAGGCTAATGTAGTATTCACGAGGCATTTGCAGGGCGGTGATGCCAGCTTCCTGTAATGGAGCAGCCGCTCCCACGGTCAAGAAATCGTGCACTTTGCGAATGGACGCGGTCAGATGTGGAGGTGCGATGACCCAACCCACTCGCCAACCGGTGACCGAATACGTTTTGCTGAGGCTGTTGACTAACACGCAGCGGTCGCGCAAGCCCGGCAGCGTGATGGGCGGGATGTGGCGCTCGTCGTTGTAAAGGATGTGCTCGTAAATTTCGTCTGTGACGATGAGGCAATCGAATTCTTGGCATAGATTCCCAATGGTGAGTAGCTGCTCACGGCTGAAGACGTGGCCCGTGGGATTGTTAGGCGAGTTCAGGATTACAATGCGAGTGCGATCGCTGAAGGCGCCCCGTAATTCGTCGATTTCGAAGCTCCAGACAGGCGGCCGAAGATGGACGAAGCGCGGGACGGCACCGCTGAGTTGAGCATCGGGCCAATAGTTCTCGTAGAAAGGCTCGAAGATGATGGCCTCGTCGCCCGGATTGAGTAAAGCGAGCAGGCTGGCGATCATGCCTTCGGTGGCGCCGCAGCAGACCGTGATTTCGCGTTCGGGATCAACGGAGAGGCCGTACAATGAGCCATAATATTCAGCGATCTGTTCGCGGAACCGCTTGGCGCCCCAGGTGATGGAGTACTGATTCGTATCGTTCGATATGGCTTGCCGAGCGGCCTCTTTGATCTCGGAGGGCGCTGGAAAGTCGGGAAAGCCCTGAGCCAAATTGACGGCGCCGTAATGGACGGAGAGGCGGGTCATCTCGCGGATTACTGATTCTTTGAAGGCGGCTACGCGGGTGCTTTGAAACCGAGTACCAGTTTGTGGGGCGGCAACCGCGGACGAAGAGGCCAGCTGCATGTAAGCGATTGTAGCGGGCCCGGTTAGCGCGGTCGCTTTCGCGACTTCGGTTTGAATTTTGATTTCTTAGACGCAGGAGCGGGTGGCTTCGGCTTATACACCGGAAGGTCGGGCACAGTACCGGCGTAAAGTCGCCGATAGACGTCAGCATTTCGCATAACTACCTGGACGTATTCGCGAGTTTGGTGGAACGGTATTGCTTCGATGAACTCGGGCGGTTCGCGAAAGGGGCCCCAAGTTTGCCATGTGCCGACGCGGCCTTGACCAGCGTTATATGCGGCCAAAGCCATTTCGGGCTGACCCCCGAAAGAGCCTAGTAAGTTGTGGAAGTAAAAGGTTCCGAGCTGCAGGTTGCGGTCGGATGTTAGCAGCTGAGCGGGCGTGAAACCACGCACCTTGAGCCGGCGAGCTAATTCCCTGCCCGTTGCGGGAACGATCTGCATCAGACCGTAAGCGTTGGCATAGGAGATGACGCGAACGTTAAACTCAGATTCTTGACGGATCAAGGCGGCCACAAGAAAGGGGTCGACACTTTGCAAACGGCTGTCCTCCTCGATGGCCGGGCGGTAAGGGATAGGAAATGCTAAGCGCCAGAACGGAACGGGTGCCTGATCCAGACCGACGTACAGATAGCCGGGTGCATAGGCTTTGATGTAACGGAGGCTTTGGTCAGGCGCATCCCGGGTAAGGGCGAGTTTGGCCAGCTCATAGGCGTAGACATGAGTCTGATTTTTATTGTCATTGCGCGCGCCGAACTTGAGTTCGCCTTCTGCCCAGTCATTCAGGCCAGTCAGGGCGAGCAGTTTTGCTCGATCGATGCGGCTTTGCGTCGTGGGATCGGGAACAAACGTGGGGAACTGAGGTCGAGGCGGCCAGGGGATAGCACGGAAGAATTCAAGGGTCGCTGGGTCGGACGTAGCCGCTTCGACGGTTGGCTGTTTGAGACGTTCACGGGCAAGGACACCGAAATACGTGTTCGGAAATCGGGCGGTTAACTGTTCGTAACAGGCGCGGGCTGAAGCTATGTTGTTCTTGCGCTCAGTTAAGCGGCCCAGGAAGTAGATTGCGTTTGTAGTGTCGTCCGAACCGGGGTACTGCTGGAGTTGGGCTCTGAGTAAATCGGGAGCATCTTGCCCATCGTGCTTATAGCTCTCGTAGGCAACGCGATAGTGGCACCAAGCAGCGCGGGCTTCGCTCGGAAAGGTGGTCGCACAGGCTTGGTAGAGTGGCAAGTACACCGAAGGAAGATTGTCGGTGCGGGCTTGATCGGCAACACTAATGAGGGAGTCTAAACGCCAAGTCGATGTCGGATGCAGCTTGGCCAGTTGGTCCAAAAGCGATTGAACATCGCCGTGGCGCTCCTGCTTGCGCACGCAACGAATGAGGTAGTTTAACCTCTCGGCATCCGCTTCCGGATCGTCCACCTTGAGGGCAGTTAAGTATTGAGATGCAGCTTCGGCGTGATTGCTGAGCAGGTCAGCGACACCGAGGCGAACGCGAGCAAGATCGCGCTGCGCTCCACCAATCTGAGGAATCGCGGCAGTTAGTTCAATGCGGGCCGCTGCTGGGTTATGGCCATCAAACAGCTTCTGCGCGCGGGCAAGAAGGGTCGTGGCCATCGGCACCGGGAACGCCTCAGCAAGCCTCTGCTTCAGATCAACGAGGGCATTCGCCGCATCAGTCGCTTCCTTGGCGGTCGGGTAGTTGTAATAGACCCGCTGATAGTATTCGGCTGACTGCGCGAAGTCACCGACACCACGGAAACACCGCGCCAGCAGCAGATCTGCTTGCGGCTGCGGGATGCGGTCGTAGTATTTACGAATCAGCTCGAGCGCATGTTTAGGATTGTCACCGTCAAGTTCGGCTTGAACGACAATCACGGCGGCGGGGCCGACAAGCGGGGACAAGAGCGGCTGATTGAAGATGCGCGTCGCGGATTGTGCAGTCTGGGTGTAGTTCTTAAGTCGATACTCTGCTTGCGCTCGGATGTACTGAGCGTAGTCATCTAGGGATGGCGCTTTCTGGCCGGCGTTATGCGCGTATTCAGCGGCCGCGTCAAGGTGTCCGGCTTCGAGCTCGCGTTCCGCTACGGCGATAAGGCCTGCGGCTCCGACATTTTTAGCCGTGGGGGCGGGCTTTGATTGAGCTGTTTTCGTTGTAGATTTTTTGCGACGCGTACTGAGCGCGGAGGTTGAACTGAATTGCGCGATAGCAAGCGCAACAAATAGAAGTCGGATTGTCTGCTTTCTCAAAGGCGGTTTATTCCAGATGACCAGGATAGTCAGCGCCCAACTTTGATTCGTCACCTTCAAGGGCAACGCGAACAAGCTCTAGATGCAAGTAGTCCAGCATGGAGGGAGTGGTCATAAATTGATTGCGGAACTGTTGCCGGGCAGCATCGATTTCCGGCTTAAGAAACAAATAGTAATTGGATTGCGCACGGCCGGCCCGGGCTGCTTCAGGTTTGGAGAGCTGCATCTCAGCTACCCTGGTCCGGGCAAATCGCTGTGCACGCAAATGCAAGGTACGTTCCTGCTCGGAGAGGCGGGACCAAGGAACAGGAGCACCATGAGGCTCCGGCGATGACTGCTTCTGGATATTGCTTGGAGCTAGGCCCGCAGCCGCGATCTGAGTGTGGAGCTGCGTATTGGAACGTCGTTGGAGCGCCATGGACGCAATAGAAGATATGAGTTCAAGTGCGCTCAAGTCGAGCGACACATCGGTGGCTGCCAAGAGCACCGCCACAACGCGGTCGTCGTTGAGTACGGGTAGAAGATGAACTCGGGAACTGGTGATGGCTGTCGATAGGACTGCCGAGAGTTCACGCTCGGTCCGCATAGCTGTGAGTGGGTCTTTGGTGGTTACGACACTCAAAAAGGCCGGAGTGTTGTCGATGGCAAAAGAATGATCGCTCTCTAAGATCAAATTGCGTTGTCCCGCCAATATAGCCACGCCATTTTGGATGAGGAACAGCGCAGCTTGGCTAACAAAATGGTTGGCCCCGTCGAGCACGGCGTCAGTCCAATTCTGTTGGGATTGATATTGCTGGACAAGACGGACGAATTGTTGCAAGTTCCGGACAATATCAGTGCGGGCGTGATGAGCAGCTCGCGTTTCGGCGACGTCAAACTCATGACGGATCGCATCCAACGCGGGATCGAGGACATGCATCGTTTCTTTTGAGTTTAGATGGCGTTGAATTAAGAACGAGTGTCAATGAGAGAGAGCAGCAGTCGGGACTGACACTGTGGCCGGAAGCTCAGGATCAAGAGTGCTGACGATCCTTCGGACATGACCTTCCCGCTGAAGATCGAAGATCAGTCTACCGTCGTTCTCACTAACGGCTTGTCCGTCCCATGCTTCGTCTTCATCGGTGGCCTGAACATTATTTAGGCGAAGTTGGGGTGCTCCCTCTTTAAATGCCAGGGCAAAATCACCGGAGACTTCACTGAACACGTCAGTGTCGGAAAGACTGAGATCTTTGCCCTGGAAAGAGCCCGAAGCTATAAGACTCTGCATTGCATCGTCGCCGAATCCAGATCCGGTGAGCTGACCGTTTGCATGGAGAAGCCCACCGCGCCAGAAGATGTTAGCAGCGGACCCGATAAAGCGATAAGCGGGCGTATGGCCAGCCAGATTGATCGCCCCTCGGAGACTCAGGAAAGCCGTACTTTGGTCAGAACGCGGATTCGAAGGCATGGTGAGTCGAAGGTCTTCGAGGCCAATGCTCGTACCGCGCCAGTGCACGTTCGTGTCTAGCTTGCCAAGGGCAGTCTTTTCGATTGAGAAGTCGTCAATTGTGAGCTGGAGGTCAAGATTTCGAGCCGCCAACCATGGCGGAATGGTTCTCTTACTTACGTGGAGTCGGGCAAGAAGACCACCGGCTCGGAAAGTCGGATCGAGGAGAGTTTCAATGTCTCCCAGATCCCCCGAACTCACCTCGAGATGTAGACGATCGTGAGCACGAGAGTCACGGGTCCAATGGTAGTCGCCGCGAAGATCATGATTGGTGAGAGAGACAGAGAAGCGATTCAGATCTAAGTTTTCATCATCAAAGGCGAGGCTTCCGGTAAGGTGTTCTAACTTACTCCCGACTCCCTGCACGTGCGCAGTCGCATCAGTGAGTTGCAGAACGCCGGTCCAGTATGGGAGCACATTTTCTTGCCGCCTGTATTCAAGATGTCCCGTGGTTAGCCCATCATCCAAACTGTCGAGAAAGGCACTCGACGCGGATGTGGTGTCGGAGGAGGTTGATGCCGTCGGTCCAGACGAGGTTGAAACAAACCAAGCCGCTAGCGCATTCTTCAGGGCTACTACGGGCACCTTCTCGGCATCAATCGAGGCCAATACACGCTCACTCCCTGGGAAGTAGTCAGCTCCAGCCCGAAGAGTGCCGGCGAAAGTCGTCTGGATTGGTGTTGGGTCTATATGAATCGATTCGCGCGAGACGGTAGCTGTGGCGGACTCTGCTCTGAGGGGCGGCAAATTTGGAAGTTGCGCATTGACGTTACGGATTACAACGCCCCCGGAAACACCGTTTAGCTGCGTATACCCAACAACACCATCAATGAAGCCGGTGAGCTCAAGTCCGGGTGGGATAGCGAGGCCCATGCGGCGGCCAATCGGAACGAGGTTCTCAGCGGGTGCCCCACGCAGGCGGGCGAGCACTGACCAGGTCGGTTGACCAAAGAAATTGTTAGCTCGGACCTGCACCGCGACTGGCGGAACCTCTCCGGTATTTGAAGAAGCTGTCTCCAGCCGCAACGTGCGGTCTGGTAGATTAACATCGCCCACATAGGCGATGCGCCAGGCTTCTCCTCGAGACGGAAGAAGATCCCAGCGATGAACATCGTCCACTTGAAGGTCGCCCGAAACCCGCAAATCACGTTCTGGGCCCTCGATACGGAGGTGGGCTCCAACGGTCCCATGAACACCTAAGTCATAGCCTTCGAATAGGGTTGTAATCTCGCTTAGATTGCTGGGATCGAGCGTTAGGTCTCCTTCGAGCCGGTTCTCGTTCGGCTGATGAACTTGCGTGTACCAGTTGATCTTGCCCCGAAGGTGGCCGAACCCCATGCCGGCTCGATCGCTCCGGGCGGGAGAGCCTGCAAACTGGATGTAGAGCTTGCCTGAACGCTCCGGGTATAAAGAAACATCAGCCTCATTCAGGTACAAGGTTGTCTTGCGAGTACCAAGCTTCAAGTCCACGCGGCCATCCACGACTTCGAATGTGGGCAGGAATGTGAGAGGCAACGATCGTGGTGCGGCCAAACGGTCGATCAAACGAACGACATTCCAGGTACCGTCATCCTGTTTGACAACGTTGAGAGACGGGCTGAGAAGACGCAATGTGGTGAAACGAAGCTGGCCGAACAGGAGTTTATCGGGGCGCAGATGGGCCTCAAGCGTATCGACAAAGGCGAAAGGCTCTAGGCCGAAGTGCGGATCTTCGCCGATGGTCACGTTTTCCAGAATGAAGCCAAAGCCGGAGAAGATGCTGAAATGAACTTTTTCGAATTGCACCGACCGGCCGAGGGTGGCTTCCAGACGATTCCGCAGTGGCTCGGCAAAGCGGCTCATATTTAGGAGGGGAACGATAAAGCTCAAGATGAGCAGACCAACTGCGGCGATAAGAATAGGACGGACAAGGCGGCGGAGCGAAGATTGAATGAAGATTGCCATGCCACGCGGACGGTAGATAGTATGCTCGCGCTCATTATAACGATTATTGTAAAGGCGCATTGATCTTTGGAGATTGCTGACGAGAAGATGGGCTGTATGGGACAAGGACGCCAAACCGGAGCAGATCGACGGCGGTTCTGCACCTTGCGCATATCTTTTTGCGAGACCTTGATGCGGCACAAGTTGCTGCGAGAGCAGGCCGCTTGCTACTGTTCGGAGAAACATGAGACGTCGTGAATTCCTTACCGCGCCGGTCGCTTTTTCGGCAGCCGTTCGGGCTCTACCTAGCGTGAAGTTAGGAATTGATTTGTTCAGCCTCCGCGGACAGAACTGGTCTCCGGAGCAATATCTGAAGTATTGTGCTGCTCGCCAAGTGCAAGTCGTACATTTCTCAGAGACAAGATTCCTGGGCAATTTAGAGACAGCCAATCTAAGATCTATTTGCGTACAGGCTCAAAGACTTGGGCTGAGCGTTGAGATCGGCATGAAGTCGATCTGCCCTACGTCTAAGATGTTTGAGCATTCCGCCGGGACGGCTGAACAGCAGCTAGGCCGAATGATTGAGGCCGCAGTCACGGTTGGTTCTCCGATCGTTAGAGCAGTTTTAGGAAGCGCCGAAGATCGGAAGCCCGGCCCGATTAAGATGCACATGGACAGCATGGTGCAAGTTTTGCGGGCGAGTCGGTCAAAGGCAATGGATGCCAACGTGAAAATCGCAATTGAGAACCACGCTGGTGATATGCAAGCGCGTGAACTGAAGCAGCTGGTCGAGGCGGCAGGACCGGAGTTCACGGGCGTGTGTCTGGACTCAGGTAATCCGTTATGGACGCTGGAAGATCCCAACCTGACCCTCGAAACGCTGTATCCCTATGTGTTAACAAGCCATCTTCGGGACAGCGCGGTCTGGGAAGTGCCAACAGGCGCGGCTGTGACTTGGGTGCAGATGGGTCGCGGCAATGTAGGTATAGACGGATATGTCCGGCGTTTCGTAGAACTCTGCCCGAGTAGACCGTTGTCGCTGGAATCGATCCTGTTTGGCCCGCGAGTTATCCCTTATCGTGACCCGGCGTTTTGGGATGCGTACCGCGATGTTCGGGCTTCCGAATTCGAGCGGTTCGTCAAGATTGCTGAGCGTGGGAAGCCGTACGTTGAACAACCATGGGAAACAAAGGACGAAGCTGCGCGTGAGCGGGACGCCTTAGACGAGAGTCTGGAGTATCTAAAGAAGCTGGTCTCTGGGCTTCAACCGGCTACTACCGCCTAAATCGGCCGGACACGGGGCGAGTTCAAGTCCAATGAGTAGGACATGCGCAGAATGAGCCGGGCGCAGGACTGGAGTCATTCGGCGCTGACTTCAGCGGGCGTAGGTTTCAAATATTTAGTAAACGTGACTTCGTTGCCGCTAGAGTTATAGGTCAACTCGTCCGCGATCTTCTGAACTAGTAAGAGGCCGTAGCCGCCGGGGCGCATACCGTTTTTGGAACGATACTCTACGTGACTTAGTGGTTGGTCTGGAGGATTGGTCAGGGCCGCATGATTCATTCCGTTAAGGTGAAAACCCAGTCCAGGGTCGCGAATTCTGAACCGAATCATTGAGCTTAGGAACTCACAGTCGAGGAGCACAAAGCTGGTGGGATCGAATCGGCATCCATGCTCGAAGGCATTCTCGAGCAGCTCGTGCACCGCGAGAATCAGGTTCTCCCGAAGCTGTTCAGGTGATTGATGGAGCTGGTTTCGCAAAAAGCTCTCCACGCCTTCAAGCACGCTGAGCTCTGGACTGAGACGAAGAGTAATGTGATGAGGCGTGTGGAGCAGAACTTGGACGTACTGATTACCCCGAAAGGTTGGCGAGTCACAGGGCTGAAGAGGATTGATCAAGTCCGTGTCCTTCTAATCAGTAGACCAAGGGCGGCCGCTTCACACCTTAAAGGATGCTGGCCGTCCTACTCCGATGCTTACTTAAGATAGTTGCGTGAAGCGGGCCAGTTGCTCTCATTAGACCAAGTTGTTTTCACTTTCGAGTACACGGACTGGATTCCGAACCTCGGTCCGGACACAATAAGTCCCGGCGAGAAGCAGGAGCGATACCGCGCCTGAGGGAGCGCCAGGTGACTTTTGCTACGTTATGGCGAGAGTCGACTCCTTCTCAGCGCCCGTTTCTCGGCTGCGCTTACGTTTGCTGCTAGTTCCAGTACAACGTCAAAGCTTATAATCAGGCGAGGAGCTGCTGGCTAAGTTAAGCAGGTCCTGCTCTTCCTGCGTGCTCTAAGCGCTTATGAAGCTGATTCGATTGACGGTCGCCGCGCTATTACTCGCGACGGAATTAACGGCGACAAAAAAGGTGATCTCACCGACCACCTCTGCTGCTAACGAAGACTTAGATATCACGGCAACGCTGACGATGGTGCCATCGGAGGTGGTTCAGAAACTTGGAGCCGACCCTGGTCCGGGAATCGTCCTACTTCAAGTGCGCGTTGCGGCTAAGACAGACAAGCCTATTCAAGTTAGCCCTGAGGATTTCATTCTCCTCGCTCATGATGATGGGCAGAAATCTCGGCCTTTCGAACCGAGCCAGCTTGCCGGGAAGGGCTCAATGGTCGTAAAGAGCGGGCCTAATGGCAACACCGTTCATCAGGGACCGTCAACCAGCTTCGGTGGACTATCTATTCATAGGTCCAAGGACGACTCTAAGAAGAAAGAAGATTCCACACCGACACCGCAGGTAAACGACAAAGATACAGGCAACCAGACACTTTTGGCGCAACTCCGCGCGAAGCAGTTGCCGGAGAAAGAGAGTTCAGAACCTGTTGAGGGCTACCTGTATTTCCCACTGGACGGCAAGCACAAATTGAAAAACATGGCAGTGCTCTATCGAGGTCCGGGAGGCAAACTGGACCTCGAATTTGAGCACTGATTAACGGTTGCTATAGTTAGTCGGCCGCCTCAATCGAAGTGACCTTGACCGTATCTCCATCCAAGGTGCCATCGACTTTGACCTTTTGGCCCGCAAGAGCCACGGCCTTGTCTTTCGATGCGGCATCGAACTTCAGAACCTTCCCGTCGCTGAGGAGGACCGGGTCAGATCCACCTTTGATGCATTTCTTGGCACAGGCAGAGTCCTTTTCAGTGGCACCCACATGCTTGGCCGCACACATTGAATCGGATACAAACCCCTTCATTTCGTCGGCAAGTGCAGTGATTGAAAACATCGACGCGAACATCATCGAGCCTAGAACTAGTTTCTTCATATTGTGAGCTCCTACGGTTTTTGGCAGCCCTGTTGTGAGCATTAACCACGCGACTTCGTATGGCGAGTACCCAGGCTAGCAACACAAGTGTACACCTGTCTGGACTACGCGGTCTAAAGTGCAAACGCCCGACTACACGTTACCCTGTTTGTAGTCGTGTTACTCTCCATCTAAGCGTTGTCAATAGTGCTGTCAGGCCCCGTGAGCCTACTGTCCGAGCGATGACTGCTCGTTGGCAAGATTAGGGGTCACTTGCAAAAATCTCTTTCGTATCGAATCCTTGCGGCAGCTTGTCTTTCCACCGTGCTGTTGCATGCACAGACTTTCCGAGGCGGAATTTCCGGCACAGTCGCAGATACCTCAGGCGCAGTACTGGCCGGCGCAATTGTGAAGCTTTCAGGCACCGACACTGGACTCTCTCGGGAAACGCCAACTACGGGATCCGGCGAATTCAACTTCACCGATCTCCCGCTCGGGAGGTATATCGTAGACGTCAGTCAAGCCGGTTTCGCTGAGCAAAAAATCGAGAACGTGAACGTCGAAGCTGGACGAGTATTTAACTTAGCTGTCAAACTGCCGCTGGCCTCACAAACGACAGCAGTCGAAGTTCAGGCAAGTGCGATCGCTATTGAGACCTCTTCTTCAGCGCTGACCAGCGTCATTCCTACGAAAACAATACTCGACGTTCCGCTAAACGGCCGTGACTTCACGCAATTGCTAAAGCTTAATCCCGGAGTGAATGGAGCAGGGTCAGTTAATGGCACGCGTACAAACTCCATCAACTGGCAGATTGATGGGGCCGACAACAACGATCAGTGGCACAACTCGGCTGCTGTGAACCAGGGTGGTGTTTCAGGAGTTGCCGGCACGGTATTGCCAATTGACGCGATCGACGAGTTCTCTCTTCAAACCAACAACAGTGCCGAAAATGGTCGTAATGGCGGCGGCGTGTTGAATGTGGTGATCAAGTCTGGAACTAACAGCTTGCACGGATCGCTTTACTATTTCAATAGAAACGACTATCTAGCCGCGCGCAACTGGTTTACCGACCCGTCTTCCCCGACCGCAAAGCTGAAGAACAATCAAGAGGGCGGTTCTCTGGGCGGGCCAATCTGGAAGAATCATACGTTCTTCTTCGTAACCTATGAGCAACAGAAGTTCATCGCGGGAAATACTGCCCAAGATACAATTCCCTCAAACACCTGGGTAACAGAGGCGAGCCAGCTACTAGCAAAGAACGGCGTACCTGTTAACCCGGTGTCCTTGAACCTATTAAATCTTTGGCCCGCTTACAGCCGTACTGGCCCAGCAACACAGAACAACTTCTTCAGCACAGCTGACGATAATTACAACAGCTACAACGGAATCGTCAAACTCGATCACATATTCAACGAGCGGAACAACATTGCTATTCGATATTTCGGTGGAACCGGTAGCCAGACAGCTTACGTTGGCTCGGCTCTTCCCGATTACTACCAAGTGGCGCCCAGCCGGATGCATAATTTCTCGTTTGTTTACAACCGTGTAATATCCTCTCACTTCGTCGCCCAAACGCTGGCTGGCGTAAACTACTTCAAGCAAGTCTTCAATGATGCGAATACCGGCTTTAATCCGGTTGCGTTAGGCCTCAACACGGGCGTCACGAATCCCTCTCTTTCGGGCGCGCCCGATCTTACTGTAAGTGGGTTTAGCGAGGTTGGGTTGACTCCTCCACTCGGCCGGATTGACACAACTGGCCATCTTGATCAGACGTTTACTTATACAATCGGCTCGCACCAGTTTAGATTTGGTGGCGAATATAGAAGGTCGCGACTCGACGTCTTCTATGAGCGAAATGCTCGTGGAGTATTCACCTTTGACGGCTCGCAAGGACCGCTGTCGAACGCCAGCAATTCGTGGGGGTACACCGGATTGGCACCTTTAGCCTCCATTAACTCTCTTGCCGACTTCCTTTCGGGTCGCGTTGCTCCGACGAATGCTTCCATTACTTATGGAGATCTTCAGCGCAATTACTATCTCAATGGCGCATCCGGCTTCTTCGCCGATAGTTGGAAAGTCTCGCCTAAGTTGACGATCAACTACGGCCTGAACTATGTCTATCAAAGTCCTATTTCTGACCCCACGGATCGCATTTCGACGTTTGTTCCGAGTAAGGGGGGAATCGTTTATCCGGGACAAATCGAATCGTTGTGGCCTCGGGATTGGAAGGACTTCGGACCTCGGTTTGGTTTTGCCTATCAGCCAAGAGCGAATGGAAAGCTCGTTGTTCGCGGCGGTTACGGTGTTTATTATCAGGTACCAAACGTAAACTACTTCGGTGATAATCGTCCTGGTAACGGAGGCGCAACCGGCATCTTGGCCAATCCGGCGGGCTCGTCTCCGGTCTACACGCTCAGTAATCCGACGTCCTTTACAATCCAGCAAAACGGTCCCATATTCGGAAGTTCGACTGTTCCCAGTGGTCCTTTCGGCGCTTTTTCGGTCAGCCAACATTTTGTGACTGCTTACGTTCAGAACTACAATATGAACGCGCAGTACCAAATCAATTCGGCAACAGTGCTGGAAGTTGGGTACACGGGTAGTTTAAGCCGGCACCTACCGGTTACTCTGGATGTCAATCAAATTCCGATTGGGCAAACAATTCGCCCGTATAGTGCCGAATTCCCGAATCTTGGACCGATCAACGAAGTTCAATCTGTTGGTAACAGTCACTATGATGGCGCTATCGTTTCATTACGAACAGCCAGCTTCCACGGATTTACAACTAAGCTAAATTACACTTACGGGCACTCACGCGACGATCTGTCCAGCACTCGCGGGAAGATTCCAGAGAACAGCTATAACCTTAGGGGCGATTACGGCAATTCCGATTTTGACGTAAGACATTCCTTCGCAGGCTTCATAAGCTACACGTTTGGAACTCCGTCGCATATGAAACTCCTGCTTGGCGGTTGGCAGTTGAACTCACTTCTGACCTTCTACACAGGCCAGCCATTTACGGTTAGAGCGGGCCAAGACAGAAGCCAAACTGGAGAGCACCAAGATCGAGCCGAAGTTATTGGCGATCCATTCAAGAATGTGCCGGCAGACAGCGCGCCAAACTATGCCTACTTCTTCAATCCGGCCGCTTTTGCGCAGCCTGCAGTAGGAACTTATGCCAACCAACCGCGAAACGAGTTTTACGGCCCCGGAACCCAACAGGTGGACTTCTCGGTATTCAAGAATACTAGGATCACGGAACGGTTTACGACCCAGTTGCGGTTTGAGATGTTTAACGTGTTCAACACGCGCGACCTAGCGCCACCCAGTACCTCTCTAAGCAGCAGCAGTCTAGGTCAGGTCAGCTCCACACTAGGCACCTACAATGGGGCACCAGGAGTTGGTACCGGTGAGCCAAGGAATATCCAGCTGGCACTTAAATTGATTTTTTAATCTGGGCTACTTATTGACGAGCGATACGGGCCCGAGCCAGACACTTTCAAGAGAACGCTGCCAGACTGCTCCGGAACGCGATCGATCAGAAGGCTTTGTGAAGTCGTAATCGTAGCGAAGAATTCTTATGTAGCGAGGAGGGTGGCCGAATGGCGGCGGCTCCATGAGCGTCATGACTGATGCTTCGCCCGCGAGAATTCTTACCACTAGATTGCTAACCCACGGGTTCTCGCCATAAGAACCCAACGATGCGAACCACATCTGCCAATCCAGGCGGGGTTGATAGGGAGCAACCAATGGCAGCCCACGATGTAATTCTCCAGGCTTATACCGAAAGCCGTACTCACGCCAAGTAATCTCATCGTCAGAACCTTCGATCACTAGCTCAGGCCGGGTTGTCGTCATCACTGCAAACAACCCATATCGATTTACGATCTGCCACTCAGCTACGGCATCTAAGATCCGTGTAATCGGCCGCGCCAAAGAGGGTACGACAAATTGAATAAGCTGAAGAACCCCCACTGCAACTAAGAGCACCAAAATCGCCTGTATCGGCCGCTTGACATAAAGTCTACCGATAGGTGGCACTGTTCGAAGCCAGTCGCTCAAAGGACTGAATACTCGATCGTCCAAACCCCAACAACACAGAGCAATCGTAAGTAAGTTGAAAAACGCAAAGTTTCCAGTCATTAGAATCATGACTTGAAGTAAAACCAGGAGAATTACTCCCACATAACGGACTCGCCTCGTCGTGAGCAGAAGCCAAGGAGCGACCAGTTCTAAGGCGAGGGCAACAAAGGTCATCCCATCCAAAATCAACGGTGGCGCGCGGTGAAGATAGTAAGCAATTGGATTGGGAAGGGGCTGGGTTAAGAAGTGATATCTTAGCGCGTGTAAGTTGCGCCAATTGGGATCACCGGAAATGAACTTGACCAGTCCTGATTCGAACATTAGGCGAATCACAAGTCCACGATAGGCCCAAACCAGAAGAGGTGTTCCGGCAAACAAGGCCAAGAAACCTGATTCCAGCAACAATGCGTCCCACTGAAAGGAACTGAATGGCTGACCAACGATAACGAGCGATAAATACAGGACGAAGCAGAGTCCTGCGAAACTCCGGGGCAAACGTCCACTTAGAAGACCTAAGGACGCGAAGCACCCTGTTATGCAGCAACTAACCAGTAAGCGGTCGCTAATCCCAAACCAAAAGAGCGTTGGCGTGTAAACGACCCTCCAGATACCCCGCCCCTGGCTCAAACTCTGGAGTATTCGCTCTGCCGGGACTATGCCGTGTGAACCGGAAAGCCCAATAATTTGCGGCCAGAGTGAGCCGAAGGAGATCAGATAGGTCAGCCCAAGAAGGCGCAGGAAGAACGCTTCCGTTAGGGCATATTGTGACCGTGTTCTTCCGTCAGAGCGTTGTGGATGGACCATGGTACAAGCTGGTTTGCGGTTGTAAATACGGGTTCTATGTCGATTGGTATGTGCGTAAGTCGGGCCAGAGATTTAGCTACGGCCGGACGAACGATCGCGAACTGCTGGAGTAACTTCAAAGCGGACGCGTAATTGCCTTCCGCTTCAATCGTCAGCAGATCGCACGTAAGCGACTCCACAGCAGAGCGCATTTTGCTTTGGTTAATTGAGAAGGTTCCATCGTTACCTTCGACGAATGCGCCTTGATCGAGTAGATAGTTAAACTGCAGCGCCATGCCGCGCCCGTGGGCTTCGGTTATCCCGAACCTTAAAGTGCGAAATGAAGAGGCAAGATAGGTTGCATAAAGCTGCCTTTCGACTGCGGCACCGCCCGGCAAGATGCCGTGGTCGAAGTAGTATTGCAACATAAACAGGCCCGTAATATCAGCCTTAGCTTCTTCGATACTGCTGTAAAGCTCCTTTAATTCCAGTCGCACGGTCGATCTCCTACCATCGACGCTGATCTGCTGCGGCCCAATCCCGTGACTTAGCTCATGAGCTAATATGTGCGTGAAGAACCACTCGAAGCTGAGATCACGTTGCGCTTCGGGTTGTAAGACCAATTCGGCAATCGGCTTAAGAACGCTGTCGAATTTAGCATGTTGGACATTCTTCAGCATTACCTTTTTGCTGCCCTTCTGCTGAATGACTCGCTCGTCGTTGGGAAGATTGTAAGCCGCCGTTTGCACGCCATGATTCCCGTCGCCCGCAGCAAGTAATTCATTCACAATGCGTATGGGGGTGATTGAACCAAGCTTCGGATTCCTGTACGAGGGCTTGATAGGCAAGTTATCTTCGACGTCTTGTAAGTGACTGGCGAAGTTCTTGAGCTTCTCGGTCTCTGCATCGTCGCGAATCGAGACATACGCCTCAAACCCTGCTTTGTAGCCGAAGAGCTGATCATTATATGTTTCATAAGGGCCAATAGTGACGTCGATCGGCGCGTCCAGATCCATCCACGCAACATCGCTTTCAAAATAATCGTCCGTCAAAAATGCGGCGGCACGAGTCTCGAGAAAGTATCGTAAAGTCTCGTTCTTAGTAAGTACCGCTGCTTCTCGGAGAAGCGCTGCGGCCGGCACAAGTAGATCATGATACTCAACGTGATACGGAACGATCAGCAAAGCCTTGCTGTTATCGTCCCGGCGAATCACGGTAGTGAAGCTCCGGGCAGCATCCGCCTGTTTGTGGGTTAACCCAGCTAACCAGTGTTCAAACTCCTCTCGAGTCAGGTCTGGTGGATAGAAGTTTGCACCCTCTGGCTTGACCCGCGGTACATCGGGGAGAAAAGCTTTACGTTCATCCGAGTCGGACCATGGTCCTTTATTAAGCCAGAAAAAGTGCAGCCGAGCGGCTCCGAGCGGGCGCTGGTCACGCGACAGATCACGGTAAGTAGATTCGTTCCCCTCCCAAATTTGTCGGAGAAAGACCTGATCGATGATTCTAGCTGCCTGGATAAGCTTTTTCAGAGCCGCTTGTTCTCCATCCGCCAGAGTGGAGGTGTCGAGCAACGTGGGCTTAAATCTCGCCGCCATCTCCTTCAACGCAGCCGTATCAGGAAAGGGATTATCCGCGTTCGACGCAGAGTGCGCAGTAAGGCCTGTCATAAGTAGAAGTCCGAGTAAGGTGAGGCCCAGATTGGAGGCATGTCTTGAGAAGCGAAACGTCATGGTTGACTGCTGAAATATTTGTGCCCGCTCAATGCTCTGACTGTATCGCGTCTGAGCTGACCAGGTTCTAAGTGCTTGTGAGCGGAAGGGAGTGGTTGTGTTATGTTCTAAAAGCGACGCCTAATTCTGTTTTGGCGCGGTAGCCAAGTGGTAAGGCAGAGGTCTGCAAAACCTTTATTCGGCGGTTCGATCCCGCCCCGCGCCTCCAGCCCAAGCTAACCGGATTAGCTCAGCGAAACTAGATGTTAAACTCAGGTGTTGCTTCGGGCCGGTAGCTCAGTTGGTAGAGCATCGCACTTTTAATGCGGTGGTCGCGGGTCTCTTTCTCTTTGCCCTGAATATGGGTCTCCATCTTTTCGCCAAGCTGCTTCAATCGGCGTTCTGACACGATATGGTATCCGTCAAAGACCGAGCGGGTCTTATGACCACTGACTTCCATCGCTTCTTTTTCGGTAAACCCCGCCTCGATCATGTTGGTAATTGCGGTGCGGCGCAAATCATGGAATAAAGCATCGTTGACACTTGCTTTGTCGCAGGCTGACTTCCAGCTTCTCTTGAAGTCAGTTACCCGCCTGCCGTTGTCTTGAACCAGGAACGGGCACAGTGGGTCAGCTGAAGATACTGCCCTTGACAGTTCGGCGGCCATGCTCCCATAGATAGGAAGATATCGAGGGCTCTTTTTCTTGGTGGTTTTCCGCTTGAGTTCTATCCTGGATGCATTCCAATCGATCATCTCTAACCGAATTTGTCGGATTTCGCCTTTTCGAGCTCCTGTATGGTATGCAATCACACTAAGGCTATGCGGGCGTAAAAAGGCAGTTCATCTCGGATTGCGCGGTACTGCTCGTGCGACACAATACCTGTACGGGCGTTATCTACGGGAAGCATCCGAAAATGCGGTACTCGCGCTGCTAACGGCGGCTCGTGTTGCAGTCCCAATCGGAATGCCCTACGCAAATGCGCCAACTCTTTATTCACGGTTGCGGCTTCAGACGCGCGCGACCGGGTTAATGTGTATTTCTTCAGCGCCGACGTGGTCACATCGATGGCCTTCTTCTTTCCGGAGAACGGCCGTAAGTGTTTGTTGATTCTGAGTTAATTATCATAGGCGCTACCCCGCTGATTGAATTGGTAGTCCTCGATGACTAAATTCAACAACTGGTTGACCAGCACTCGTTCGATGTCATCCGAGTACTCATCTTCCTGAGAAGCCTTGGCCATCTTTTCCCGCAGGATGCTCAGAGCTTCTTCTCTATCTGTTGTGCCCGTCGATATCCGCTTCGGTTTACCCTTGACATAATAGTTGATGGACCAAGTTGCCGTCTTTAGCTTGTTCCCCTCCGTGTCTCGATAGGTTCGTTGAAACAAGCTGCCTGTCGGTATCAATTTCTGCATTTCAGTCTAGGCGACCTTTGCTTGAAAACATATTGTAGAGCTCGCGTTCGGAGAGTGACAGATACGCGGCGGCCTCGCAGATGTTCATCAATCGACGCGGTGAGATGTCGCTGATCCTGAGAACTCCTCTAATAGCGTCCTCACAGGCCATTCGGATGATCTGTGTGAACAGGTCATTCCCTGTCGCAGACTGGTTACTTATCCTTTGGACGTCACTCATAAACCGCTTTCTGCTAAGAGATGGTTCATCTGCCTCGGACAGAGAGCCTATAGGCCGTCAGACGCCGCCGCACGGCCTTGCCCTTCGGTCATGCCTGAGGCCATTCGCTGATGTTCTCGCTCAGCAACCGAAGCCGGAATTCTCAGGGTGAAGTAGCCACGTTTTTGACTTCCGCATTTAGCTTCGCCGAGTCGTAGTACACCGGGAGCCGATTCGAATATACGGCGTACTGTTGCCTCATCGAGTCGCCATAGTTCCGCCAGCATCTGAACTGAATAGTGCGGTTCCAGCGAAGAAGGCCGGCTTGACATTGATTGGGAACCGGTCGCAGACCGGTTTTCGATAGATGGTACGCTCACGAGTTCGGTCCTTTTTGATGCAACTCTCGACTTACAATACAAAGCGGGTTTAATATCGAGAAAACGTTGAAGTACTTTGGAAAATATCTTTTATTTTTAGCTTGATGTAAAGTTGAAGATTTAAGCTTGGCGTGGAAATTGTCTTTCGAACCGCTCAAACTCAAATTAATTGACCGAAGTTGTCAACAGGTTACTGAATCCGTTCAGACAACGGTGATGCGGGCCTTCGAACGTGCAGTTACGATTCCCGACGCGAACATTAAAGATCTTATTTCGGGAGCTGCCCGCGTTGCGAGGGTCATTGCTGACGGTAGGGCGGAAAAGCCCGAAGAACACGCTTCCACGATTCTGCGGCGAATCGCTTGGCGAAGTCAGAGGGATTTTTTAGCACGGTCACAGATACCGATTTTGCTGGTACAAGACGTTGAAACACTCCAGGCTGAGTACGGCGGTTCATCTGCGATCATAGCGGGAATAGAAATCAGGCAATGACTAGAAACTCTGGACGATCGTGACCAACAGATACTTATCATGCGCGGTCGCGGATTCCAGTACGAAGAAATCGCCAAAGAACTGGGTATGCTGGCAGTATCGATCCGATGCAGATATCACTTGGCAAAGAACCGACTCCAAAAGTTTGCTGCCAATAGGCGATAAGATCTCGACGTTGGCTAACGATCCAATAGACAAGCTCCGCCGAACCGAATATCCAAACCCTGAGCGGGTTGGTTGCCCCAAAGCTATAACGTTTGAGGCCCTCAGACATCGTGAGATCAAATTCGATGACCCCGTGTGGGCGCACATCGAGCAATGCTCTCCTTGTTACTGCCAATTTGCGGAGATCAGAGAAGAGCTCTTCAAGCAGGACCGAATAACTGCGCTCCGCAAGATAACATCCGCGGCTGCTATTTGTTATTGTTCTAATAGTGGCCGGTGTGAGCTTCTATCTGGCGGAACCGAAATCTCAACGAGGGTCAATCGATGCTGGCCACCAAACATGGAGAGGCCGCAGTTCTCAATTTTGAGGATGGATCTGAGCTGCGTGGACCGAAGGGCGGTTCCGGAGCGTCCACAAATGCCGGGTTGCAACACCTGCCCCGAAATCAGCTTAGTCTCACGGTTTACTTGCCGCTCGGAAGCCCTGCTGGCAAGTACGAACTCCAGATTGTGCGACCTCCGAGCAGCCGCGTCTGGCGCGCGCAGAAGCAGAGGCGATCATAAAAGACGGACTAACTTCTATTCCTGTTGCGGGCGACCTACGCGATGTACCGGCCGGGGAAAATACGTTCAGGTTTAGACGGCTAAACGAAACCTGGCATGAGAAGAACGTTCTTGTGAAATAACATGACTACTCTGACTTGCTCACAGGAGCGTTGACCAATTTCTTTCGCCACCGCTCGGCTCGGATGCGCCAACGCAAGCGCGTTTGCTCGGTACCGATGCTTTGATGCTCTTTCAGCAGATGGAGAGTCGGTATGAGCAACGACTCGACTGATGTAGGCAAACTTTTTATCACTTTGACCTGCTCACACGGACGGAGATCTAATCGACTGACCCTCCTCGTGGCTGAGCTCGCTTAATTCGAGTTGGGAATCGACCCGGAACTGTCTTTTCGGAGATTACAGGCAGTCAGCGCGCCAGGAAGTCGGGGTTTAATCTGTCTTTTGCTCGAGTTCCTGTATTTGAGGCTGTGGCCTGAATTTCGGGGACCAGCGCCGGAACACTTCGTCCGGTTCTTTATTCAGAATACTTGTCCGCATCTGCAGCACAATCGTGGGCGGCAGCCAACTCCGTTGTGCGCCTGAAACGCGACATCACGGTATCCACAGATTACTTTTTGCTGCGCCAGAATACAATCGTTCGCTCGAGAATACTAAAGAACGCAATCGATCACTTGTCGAGACCATATGGCCAAAGCGCCTGGGCAAGAAAGCCGGCAGGCGTGATGGGTGCCTCCGTAGGCTCCCGGTAAACAGGTGGCGCAACAGCACCTCCGCAACATATTGGCATATTTTGGATGTGCCGAGGCTTGGGCAGCCCGAGATCTTCATTCAGGTCACCAACGGTTGACGTTGAGTGTTGGTGAACATGAAAATAAAATCACAGACGAGCAACTACACTAGATCTTCAACATGAAATCGTGCTTCTAAAATACGAACTGTAGAGCTTAGAAGGGCCGGACAGACCAGATGGCTGGCCTCGCGTTTATTTAAGTCGGCTTAGAGTCACTGAGCGCTGCATGCCGGAGCTGCTTACGGCACCATGTTCGCAAATCGGATCACGATTCTTTGCTCTGGGATAGCAGACCCGAATGCTTGGCAGAGTCATTTTCGCTGAGTTGCGATTCTGAGTGCAGCCTCCATCTGCAGATCTCGCCCTTCGCTAGATTGCTGCGGATCAAAATCAAGGGAAGAGTCTGGCGCTACTCCTACCTTTTCGATTTGTGTACCATTCCACGTTTGCCAGGTGGTTATCGGAATGCGAAGGTTATAGCCATCACCAACCTTGAAGGTTGCTCCACCCATAACCTCGCCAGCCGTGGTTGTCCCAACAAGAGCGGCAAGCTGGTTTTC
Source organism: Bryobacteraceae bacterium (assembly GCA_965214005.1). Taxonomy (GTDB): domain Bacteria; phylum Acidobacteriota; class Terriglobia; order Bryobacterales; family Bryobacteraceae; genus Bog-105. The sequence continues at coordinate 1,998,767 of CBDCAQ010000014.1, read as the reverse complement.
TTTTGCAAAAACAGCGACCATCTCAGCAGCCGAATGTGTGTGCTCGTTGATCAGGATTACGATGTGGCCGTGGAAGGGACGCGGACCGAGTCCCTCTGTCTTGAGAACAAGAGACCGGTCTTTATGTATGACTTTAAAACGCAGGAACATGGCAATCTGCCGAAGCTTTGACTCCGGCAGGCGGTCGATTATAGGCAGATCTTTCGGCTTAGTACCTTTGCTTATATGACGTCTGGTTAGACTGTAACCGATCGGTCGTTGATCTGGACATAGATAGCTCATCAGCCGCAGAGACCCCAATCCGCCCCCGATGTTGCCACGTAAGTCAATAATCAGTCGATCCTGGTTCTCAGCCGTAAGGCGGGCGAAAATACAATCCAACTCATTTGCCAAGGTCAATCCGACAGCACCCGGAAACGCGCTGACTTTGAGGACTGGAACCTGGTCGCTCTCAAAGCGAAACGACAGGGCCTTGGCCTCGACCATCGGCGGCCTGTCTTTTGCGGGCCAGGCGGGTATATTCACCGACACCTGTTGTGGGCTCAGTTCCGTTGAGGTCACCAATAGTCAGAGAGTATGTTCGGCCTAGCGCGAACAGCGGAGACTCAGACGCAAAGATCGATTTACCCTCACAAGCAATCAAAAATCGCCCAGGTCTGATTCCAGCCAGATCAGCAGGCCCATCTTCGAATACATCTTGGAACACCCATCGATGGCCAATCGCAGTTTGATGACGTCGCGTTGTCGCACAAAGTGCATGCCGAAGAGGAATCGTTTCTGAGTTAGGTCGTAAGAATGCCGTGTGGCTCGTCTGCAAAGTCGTCAAAGACGAATTTATTTTTGACTGGAAGATACCTGGCGAAGCAGTAAGAAGTCCTGGCGTCAAACGGTCTAACATGGAGATCCATTCGCCATACCGAGCAGGCTGCACGTTCACATGCTTATCAGCAACCAGGGCCTTGACAGTGTCAATGATCTTTTGTCGATTTATTGTCATGCTCGCTCAGTATTTAAATGGAACAACGTAAGTGTCGGCGCCTTCAAGCGTGTACGCAGCCCACCTGTAGGGCACCGCCTGGGGTCCAAAAGTTTTCAATACCTCTAGTTTTGCGCTTCGAAGTACGACGCTGGTCGTTTTGCCATTAGCCAGTTCTGTATAGAATTGGGCCATTAGAAAACGGGAGAACGTGTCGTCAATTGTCCACAAAGTACTAACGACGGTTCGCGCGCCGGCTAACAAGAATGCTCGAGATAAGTTTCCGACCCCTTCCTGGCCTTCTAGTCTCCCTACTGAGGTTTCGCATGCCGAAAGTACGACAACATTGGCCCGAATCTTCAGCGTGAGAACCTCTGCCGAATCTAGGGTTCCATCTATCCCGGTCTTTTTGTCTGGCACGAGGAATAGGGCCGCATGATCTGGGTTCTTCGCATCTGCCAAGGCATGCACCGCTAGATGGATGATGCTGTACTCAGCTCCCAATGCTCGTTCAAAGGCTTCCTTAGTTCCGTCGGCGCCAAGCTGTAGATCGACTTTTGCCCGACGAGCTTCAAACGTTTTTGCGACATCTAAAACCTCATCGCGCGAACCGGGCAGGTTAGCGAGCGCTCCCGATGAATAAGCCCCTCGAAGAGAAGCCACCAATGGGCCAGATTGATCATAAGGGATACCACCCACAGCAAGAAGTGCCTTCCTGCTCTAATTGGCGGTTTGTTCCGTAAGAGAATGGCGGAACTTACTGATGGCGCGAATGAGATATTTTGAGTTTCAACCAAATACCGATTAGAGTTGTCTACGAGCGCATCCCAAGGCAAAAGGTTCAGCTTTCCGTCTCGAATTAAAATCCAGTGCGATTTGGTAGCCAGTTCTGGGAAGGGTTCAAGCAACATGGCGTATAAGGCACGCCCACTCTCGGTTTTCCCTCTCATGGCGGCAACACCCGCTAAGTAGGAATCGATTTTGCCCTCTACCGCGGCACGCTGGCCTAAACCTACTACGATCCGCGCTGACTTAGCCGTAATAGCAAGGCCATAAAATCGGGGCTCAGCAGCAACAAATTCGAGTACCCCTTCGTCTTCAGTGAGCTTCGACTGAGGTCTGAAGCCCGATGATAAATCGCATCGGCTTCCCCACAGTTTCGATCCGCTATCTTCAATTCCGCGAGAGATTCCAGGCGGGCCAGGCAACAACCAGATTTCGGGTGTGTTTTGAGCGATGGACAGCCCACGCGCGAGACGACGCTCAGCTATTTTGTTTTCGCCACGTACCCGATAAATATCAGCCAGCCGGAACTGGACGTCGGCGGAGAAGCGCCTGAAGTCACCTTTTCGGGTAAGCTGCTCCACTGAGACAAGTGTTTGAATCGCTTAACTCTGGCGGTTTGTCTTTTCTTGAATAGAAGCCAGCGCCATCAGTGCTTGCGCTTGCTTTACTTTCTTGTTTCGAGACGTTGATTCTTTGATGATTGAGTAAGCTAGCTTCTCCGCCTCATCGAATTGTTTAAGGCCAACAAGAGTCTCTAATCTGTATTCATTGGTGACGAAGCCATACCCAGCTTGAGGGTGCGCGCGTATCAACCCATCAGCCTTGGTTAGATATTCCAGAGCTTGGTCATATTGCTGGGTGAAATAGAGCGTTGCACCAACGCCAGTGAGGTATCGGATTTCTCCCCCGACGTCGCCCGTTTTCTGTGCCGTTCCAAGCGCGGTTGCAATCAGGATGCGGCCTTTTGTAATGTGTCCCAGTATGAACTCTGAAAAACTTCTCTCGCCTGCCGCACGGTTCAACCATTTTTGATTGTTCTCGGCTCGAGCCAACTGTTCGATCTGCTCCCAATTGTCTCGAGCATCCTGCGCATTCAGTTCCCCGTCGACGTCAGCCTCCGCAATGCATGTGAAGAGTAGGAGGTCAGGATCACTTTGCACCTAAGGCATTTCGCGTATCTGTACAAGTCGCTCCCGAACTTCTGCAGGGAATGGTCTTCCATTGTGGCGCGAAGAATCCCAACTCTGGCATAAAGAGTATTGCGGTGGTCACGACGACTTAGAAAACGCCTTTCGGCTTCTTCGAATTCAGCCGCTGCGTCTGCCCAATTAAACCAGCTTGCGTGCCGAGTGCTTCACGGAAGATCGGTCCGTCCGAAGTCAACGAACGCTGCGCTAGGAGGGTGACCGGTTTCGTTAGGCACAGTGAGCCAATCAACATCGCGACGCCCGTCATAGAAGTTTGCATCCGACGCAAAATTTCCCTGTTCATTCATGTCCTTAACTGAGCCTCTGGTGCGAACCCTGTATATAGCGGGCCAAATCCCGCCAAGATGTTGAAGCCGCACAAAGTTTTTATTAGTCTGTACTTGTGCCGGCCTCACAGGCCACAGGAATGACCCGTCCAGCCGTGTTCGTGCAGTAAGTTGCACGACTGGGTAGTCCAACTAAACTATGTTTTCTTCCCTCGATTTGGTTTAGCGTTTCGTTCTCGAACAACGCAAAGTCTACGGACTCCAGGAACTGTTCCTGATGGGTCTTGTCACCATCACAGACAACGAGGACCCTAAAGGCTTTCGATAGGGTCTTGGGGACAGACCGGTCGGAGACACCGTCGTCGCGCACATCGATGGTCTTCTAGAAGCCGCTGAATGTTCTCTATTCCGCTATCCGTGATCACAAAACCAGCGTGATCACCAAACCATAACGTTGCGCTTGCCGCGCGGTACTACGTTTGTTGTCCCCGGTCGGGTATTGAGGGAACTCGCGGCCTCCATCGCCGCCGTCGGACTTCTTCAAAACTTAGTTGTCAGACAAGAGTCGCCTGGTAAGTTCACCGTCGTAGCGGGACGCCGCCGCTTACTCGCACTGTCGCAACTGGCAGCAGCCGGAACTGTCAAGAGCACCATGCCTGTCCCGTGCCGACTTCCGGATCCAGAGGCGGGCTCGGGAGCGGTACCGCACGACCGTGCGGTATGGCAATTTCTGCGCGCCGCTAGGTCACCTCAAAGTGTTCTGTTCCTGCGGCCGCCCGCTCGAAACCAGGCTTTCGGTCTGCCGGGCCTGCGCCTGGGAGGTGCCGTATTCCCGACGCTGTTTTGGCGGTTACCGGTCTGACGTCCTCGCACGAGATGCCCATCGCTGTCGAACCTGCGGATCCTCGCGAGTCCTCCATGTCCATCACCGACGCCCAGGCGTCCATGAACTCGAGTGGTTGGTCACGTTGTGCGCGAGTTGCCACGCCCGGGTGCATCGCTTACGGTCGCTTCGCTACTGGCCGCCGGACCTCATTCGCAAGTTCTGGGCCGAGCAACATCCGACCGTGCCGCAGCAGTTGCAGTTCGATTTAGAGGAGCAGGCCGGATGAGCGAACCGGTGGCAACACTTCCGGTTCTGGTTCCTCGGCCGGGCCAGGACCTCGACCGGCTCAAACGGTTGCTGCTGGCCGGGATGAGCGCGGCGAATTCCAGGCGGGCCTACGCGCGGGCGTTGACCGACTTTGTCGAGTGGTATGTCCGCGAACCTCGCGGGCCCTTCTCGAAATTGGTGGTTGAAGAATATCGGACACATCTCAGTACGCTTCTTGCGCCGTCCACCATCAATGTCCGGTTGAGCGCGATTCGCAAACTGGCGTCGCAGGCTGCCGAGGCCGGACTGCTGTCGGCCGAGTTGGCCTCGGGCATTCAACGAGTGACGGGCGCTCGCAAGCTCGGGGTTAGAGCTGGGAATTGGTTGACGAAGGAACAAGCCTCGCAGCTCCTCCATGCGCCCGACGTCCAAACTTTGAAAGGCAAGCGCGACAGGGCTCTTCTGGCTTTGCTGATCGGTTGCGGGTTGCGCCGTTCTGAACTGGCGAATCTCGGTTTCCGGAACGTGCAGCAGCGAGAAGGGCGTTGGGTGCTACCGGACCTGGTTGGAAAAGGAGGGCGCATCCGGACCGTTCCGTTGCCAGCCTGGGTGAAGTGTGCCATTGACGACTGGGCCGCGGCCGCGGGCTTGTCGGAGGGAACGGTATTTCGGTCCATCAACAAGAGCGGCCAGATGTGGGGGCAGAGCATTACCGCCAAGGTCATCTGGTGGGTCGTGCTGCGGTATGCCAAGCAAGTCGGCATTCCGAAACTGGCGCCCCATGATCTCCGGCGCACGTGCGCGAAATTATGCCGAGCCACCGGAGGCGACCTCGAGCAGATTCAGCTGCTCTTGGGGCACGCTTCCATTCAAACCACCGAGCAGTATCTCGGTACACGGCAGAACCTCGTCGAGGCGGTGGACGATCGTTTGGGGCTATCACTGTGAGTGAGATTCGGACTCCCATGCCTGTCGGCTACGCCGAGCTTCTAGCGGATCTCAAGCAACGGATCCAAACGGCCCAGGTCCGGGCCTCGCTGCACGTCAACCGGGAGCTCACTCTGCTGTACTGGAATATCGGCCAGCAGATTTTGCGCCGTCAGGCCGATGAGGGCTGGGGAAGCAAGGTGGTGGAACGGTTGGCGCAGGACCTGCACTCCGAATTTCCGCAGATGCGAGGATTGTCGAGGACGAATCTCCTGTATATGCGGGCCTTTGCTGAGAATTGGCCGGACCAAGCAATAGTCCAACAGCTTGTTGGACGAATTCCGTGGGGGCACAACGTGCGCCTCCTAGAGCTGGTGAAGAACCGCGAAGAGCGGCTTTGGTACATCCAGGCCACTGTTGCCAACGGCTGGAGCCGGAATGTTCTCGCCCTTCAGATTGAGAGCGGCCTGTTCCGGCGACAAGGTCAGGCCACGACCAACTTTCAATCCACTCTCCCGGCAGCGCAATCCGATCTCGCCCAGCAACTGCTCAAAGACCCTTACAATTTTGATTTTCTAAAGCTTACCTCTAATGCTCAGGAGCGTGACCTGGAGAACGGGCTGCTCGCGCATTTACGCCACTTTCTTCTAGAACTCGGTATCGGGTTTGCCTTTGTCGGTAGTCAGGTTCCGCTCGAAGTTGGCGGCGAAGACTTTCGAATTGACTTGCTCTTCTATCATCTGAAACTCAGAGCTTACGTCGTGATCGACCTCAAAATGGGTGCCCGAGTACGCCGGCAAGCTCAACTTCTATCTTTCCGCGGTGGACGATATGCTCCGTCACACGGACGACCAGCCGACCATCGGCCTCATCTTGTGTAAAACGAAGAATAAGCTCGTAGCCGAGTACGCGCTGCGCGACATTGGGAAACCACTCGGCATCTCCGAATTCACGAACCTCGAACGTCTTCCCGAGCAGTTGAAAGGAACATTGCCCACTATCGAGGAGATTGAGGCCGAGCTGGAAGGAACCGCTAAGGTCGAATAAGTCGATGATGGACGGCAACGAAGAGACTGACGGAGATTTGACGGTCATGCTCTCTGAAAAACAACAGCGTTATCAACACAGCCTAGCCCCAGCTTGCCAGCTTCCTTCGAAAACTCAACATCAAGTTAATCATTCGCTAAGAAGCGGGGTCGCAGAGATTCGTGCTTTTGCAGTGCGAGCATGGATGCAGGGCGCTATTGAAGGTTTGGGGCTCTGTTGCAGCTAGGAATCAGCTGGCAAGAACTTTTTCCAAACAGAATGAAAGGTGAGGCCGAAGCTAGCGGCACGCGATATTGGCCCTTCAAAATCTTCTTGACCAGCTCAATACCAATGAGCACTCGACGTGCGTTATAGAATGACTCGAATCCAAGCATCGGCTGCGTTCGGAACTTAATGCGACGGTGATCCTGCTCTACGGTATCGACAGGTTAAGTTGGTGGCTTGCCCGATACGGGAGCCGTGTCTGTTCCGTCGTATAAGCGCCACCGATTTTTGCCAGCCATAGTCGCTCATGCCGTGTGGCTCTACTATCGGATCGCCTCATAGCTGTGACGTGCCCCCGTTTTCCGCCCGAAATGGAATGCTAATTGGAGTGCATCAAGAAGTCGGGGAGTAAGCGGCCTCTGGTCGGAACTGCGGATACCATCGTCGGAAGACTTCATCCAACTCTTCATTCAGGACTTTTGTTCGTGTCTGTAGAACCAGATGGGCGCCACGCAGCGTCCATGCCATCTGCTGCTTCTTGACGAACCATCTGCTGCTTTTTGACGAACCGTCTGCTGACGACTTGTTTAACCGTGGATTCCACGAACGCTGTGCTGATGGTTTCCCTTGCCGTCTACGCTCACCGAAGTTCGGAATGAACGTGCAGTTATTGCGAATGTATGTCTCGAACTCCGTAACGCTATCGGCAACTTTTGCTGCAGCTGGGGAACGTGCCTGGATGAAACTCAGATCCATGATCAAGTTACCCAGTCGTTCGAGCGCTTCCTCGGTATTGCCATGCCAGAGCAGATGCTTCACGCTTGCCAGACGCTTCGATATGTCTTCCCCTTCTTGAGGCCGCTCTTGCTTGAGTCCTTTGGTTTGCTGTTGTAGAACTGTCAGCCGCATCGTGATGTGGAACCAATCGATGAGATGCTCACTGAAAGGATGGAGATACTCTTGCATCCGGCGGACATTCTCGCCACCGTCGGACATGAATACCACCTGCTGATTTTCTTGCAGGCCTTGTGATTTCATTAGCTCCCACAAGCGCCGGCGCGGCTTTTCGTCGTAGGTTTGCACAAATCCAAAACACTTGGCCGACGGCATCTCTCCAGGCTCATCTCTTGAAACGCGACTACGCTTTTGCCAGCGATCACTTCGAACCATCCCTGCTTGTGGGCTGCCCGGACATACCCGCCATCAATGCCCACCGTCATCGGACCGTTTGGCAGCGGCTGTTGCTCCCACTCTTCTTCCACTCCTTCGAAAAGATTGAATGGCCGCTCGTCGCCGAGCTCTCGCTCGATACGTTCCGCAGTTCCCTGCAGATGATTTCGAATGCTCTCTGGGTTCATCGAATCGCCGACCGGTAGTACTTCCTTCAGCAGGGCCGCCACACGTGCGAAAGGAAGCAGGGAGGCCCACTTTGTTTCCAGGTACAACATCTCCGGAGTGCTTCGCCCACAGAGCCACTCTTTCACTGGCCGAAATGTCTTTGGGCCGTCCGCTTGGCATGCACAGCGATGCCAACGTGGATTCGACACATCCACCCGGCCAAACAGAGTCGGTACGGGCGTGCTCCCGGAATCCTTGTTCGTATGCCGCTTACCGCAGCCCGCGCATGCCCGATGTTGCTCCAGGTGTTCGTGGACTTGGTGCGCAACAACAACATCCTGCACTGTGGCGAGCAGTGCTTTGCTCTCGGTCAAACTCATTCCGAGTGTTTCCATCACCAGTTCCGCTCGCCGAATCGTCATCACAGGCTGGCGTTGTTCCGTTCCATCAACCCCGGTACATACAACCTCCACGTGGACGTTCATAGCCGGAGTCTTCCGCCGTGCTGCAATTCAGCCAAGCGCTCGTTGGCTTCGCTCAAGCTAAACCGTTCGGGTTGCAGAGGCCCGCATTCTTTCAGCCTGCGGTCAATGTTGCGGAATCCTTCGTCCAAAGTGGACCGAAGTAGATCCCAGGTCGCCGGCGGTTGATCCGGGCAAGCCTCCGCAAACAACTCTATGCCGGCGGCCAGCAAGAGTCGGTCGGACATAGCGGGACCATCTTCTTGCCGTTTTAACATCAGCCGATATCCGGTTGGTCCGCCGCAATGCTCGGGAGGAGCCGCTCCGCGGCCGCCCAAGCAAACCGAAAGGTCATCACCTTTCGCGCCTTCCTCTATATCGATCACTCGAACATCCCACTCCCACATGTGGAGGGTGTCGCAGACATAGAGAAACTTTTCCTGTTTATGGAGCTTCAGTTCGCAAAGCGCTTTCGACCGCGTCTTCCGACGGAAGCTGTTGAACTCTTGGCCGTGGACGCGAACGATGTCTCCGAGATCGCTATCCCATCCAAGAATGGCGCGAATCACTTTGTGAAAGTCTGGGAGTTCCATGCAATCCGGAACCGCAATGAGGCGAATGACCATTGGGCTCACCTGACGGAGAACCGCTCGTAACCAAACGCTTGAATGAAAGGGTCGTTAGCACCTCTCAACCCTATGCGCAACGCTTGCTCCCCGACTTCTTGATGCACTCGGTGCAGCGCTTGCGGTCGCATGATAGTTGTCACGCATCCACGGCACGGCCTCTCTCGTGAGGAACTCAGTGAATGGAGCGGAGCACGCAAGATCGGCGAATCGGCTGAACCCCGGCGCTTCGATCAGGATCGCAACCATCGGCGGAATCCGCTTCTTCGCGATCAGGTTGTCCAGGATGACGGGCACAGGGACGGTATTTAGATTATCTTCCCCATCGAAAAGCACCAGCAATGGATAGCGCTCACCGGTGATTGCGAAGCCAGGCGGAGTTTACACCCATACGGTATGCTCATCCTTCTGAAGGTCGCTGCGGAGTTTCTTCTGTTCGACCACGCCTCTGGGCGCATTATCCAAGCGCTCGATCCATAACTGAGCCGGCGCCGCAGGCAACTCGACATATGACGCTCGCATCAAACGAAACTGAAACTTAAGTGGGTTATATGGATCTGGTTCCAGCATCGAACGAACTTAATCCATCCCGCTATGTCCTTCGGGTCGAGCTTGTCAAACCTCTGCTGCAAATCATTGAGAGAGAACTGATACGTGAACCGGGCATCGTTGCGCACAGCGTAGGTTTTGTACCAGAGGTCAGTTGAGCCCAGTCGACTCATCTGGGTTGCAGCGGAGTCGAATCCCGCGACACAGTCGACCACAGCCATACTACGAGTATTCTCTTTCGCTCGCCAGACGAAGGTGACAAGCGAACTGGCATGATCGGCAGGGATCATTCGATTAGGGGAGTATGGCTCCTCGAAAGTTCCGTCCAAAACTCCGCAACTGCTTTTGTGTTACCCGCTTCGACTTGCTTGCGCAGCGCAGCGATCCGGGGACTCGCCGAAGAATCCGCTGCCGAAAACGGTGGCAACTGCGCCGAGATAACGATTGCCGGAAGAATCAGGAAAGCGCATGTTCTAACTAGCATGGCACCTATGATGTCAATTTTCGACAGCCAGAACATCGAAGCGAGTGTGACAATCCAACACGAATCCTTACCGTGGGTGCTTTCGATAACGTACAAGGATATTCTAGATACGCGCAGAAAACATTTCAAAGTGCGATGTCGCATTCGTTTTAGGCGCACACTGAGATTACCCACAGGATCAGTGATAACAGAAACGAGGTCACCATGCCCATCGTCAATCGTCGTCAGGCCCTGCAACACTTCGGAATTGCTTCGGTCACTCCGCTGCTCCCGTCAGAGACTCCTACCGCTCGCAAAGTCGTCGCAGTTAAGCCGGGCGAGAACCGTTACGAATACGATGTAGCCGGTTTGCGAACCTCCGCGGCCTGTAAGTTGACCTCGCAAGATACCAGCGGAGCGTCATCTATCTTCGAATTGGCCAACCAACCGAAGATGGGACCTCCACGCCACGTTCATCATCGCGAAGACGAGTGGTATTACGTGCTCTCCGGAAGCTTCCTCTTTCAAGTGGGCGAAGCGAAAATACACCTTGTCGACGGGAGCAGCCATCTGGGCCCCGCGCGATATCCCTCACGCCTGGGCTAACAATGGAACGGTCGACGGCCGAATGATTCTCCTATGTCAGCCGGGTGGATTTGAACGCTTCTTCGACGAACTCGCAAAGTCCGAGATGAACAAGGATACGCCGGAACGAATGGTTCAGCTGATGGCAAAATACGGCATGGAAATGCTGGGGCCGCCGCTGTTTGCTGGAGAGCATGCAAAGTTGTGGGGCGGTCAGGCTGCTGTTGATGCTGAGATGAAATCGAGGCGGGCCGGAAACTTTGGTGCCAATGGCGGAATGCATCTTCCAACGTCTCGTTCAAAACGTGAATGCGGACGTTGAGGAACTGCTGGACCGTGGAGCGGATCCATCGCATCTGCTGCTTCTTCGCCATTCCTTTCGCGATGATCTCGTTGACTGCAGATTCGGCTATTCCGGTTGATACCCTAGACCCACTCCGATAACGCTTTCCGTAGTCTGGCATGGAATCTGCGTTCAATTCGAGATAGCGAATCATATCTAATAGAGCTTTCCCCAGCTTTTTCAGCAGCGGGCTTGCGCCCAATGTCTGAGGTGTGTCAGGCCGATCAGTCCCGACACTACCTCACCATTCCAGAATCGCCACTTCGCCTGTTCCAGCCCAACCATTGCGTGGCAGCGAATCGCCTCACCGTGAATGCCTCTGGCAACTTGCTTCAGGTTTTCGAACCGCATGCCAACGTGAAACCAATCCAGCACATGCTCAGCTTTTGGTGTTAACTGACGATGGATGGCAGGGAGGCCTGCATCGCCGTCGCTGAGAACTGTCACCGAAGTGCCACCGTTCACTGCCCAGCACCTCAGAACGAATGCGCGTGCCGATACGCCAGTAGAGGAGCGTCAATTCGATGTTGACTGCGCAGTGCTTTGACGGCGCGCTTCTGCAATCAGCGCTCTAATATCAGCTAACAAGTCGCTCGAGTTCGGTTCTAAGGCGATCTTGAACTATCGAGCAATATGATTATTCAACGTACTTCAATAGCTTCTGCACACGTCCATCATTTGGCCGACTCGATAGCGCCGATCCCGAGAGCGTGCAAAGTGGTGTGGCGGCCGCGCCGCTGCGGCCCGCAACTGCGTTCCAAAGAAACTCCCGGCGCAGGTTCGACGTACCAACAACTGATCTGAGATGGTACCAGTACGGCATGCCCCCGACATTAAGGAAAGTAATACACATTTTAGAAATACTTTAGGAGTTGGATGACTCTCCTTTACGACGGTGTCTTGATAATGCTTTGCCAGTCAACTTGGGCGTGCGAAGAGGCGTGCACAGAGATGCAGTTCAGACACTGGCTTAGTTGCTGCGGGCTCATTCAACCAAGCAGATGTACATGCGCATATCTACATGTCAGGAGTAGTTTTGCTCAAAGAAAGTACTATTAGCTTTTTTATTGGTTGCACTATCGTGCTCGGCCAATCGAGCGCAGGAAATCCAACGGTCCTTACCGCCCAATATGACTCAAACCGCACTTCAAGTAATAAGAATGAAACGGTTCTTACTCCTTCCAACGTAAATAACAACTCTAACCAATTCGGCAAGCTGTTTTCGTGGCCCGTCGATGGGCAGATTTATGCTCAGGCGCTATACATGCCGGGAGTAACCGTAAATGGGAGAATGACAAATGTCGTCTATGTCGCAACGATGCACAACAGTGTTTACGCGTTTGACTCTGGAAACCCAGCGGCTACGCCATTGTGGAAGGCCAACTTTGGGCCGTCTGTCCCAGCACCGAGCGCCAACGGGTGCCCTTCATTCAATGTTACCGGGCCTGAACTTGGAATACTGAGTACTCCAGTTATAGACCTCTCAACTAACACAATCTATGCAGTTTCCGCTTCACCATCGGGCGGAGGTTATCTGCATTCTATCCACGCGCTTGACATCACGACAGGGCAGGAAAAGTTTGGTGGCCCTACATCGATCCGCGGGACTGTGTCCGGCACCGGCTATAACTCTCGAAACGGTAGCATTTCAATTGGACCATCGAGCACGGAAATGCAACGCACGGCTCTCCTTTTGGCCAATGGAAGTGTATACGCCGGCTTTGGAAACTGCGGGCCTGATAATGATCCCTGGCACGGCTGGGTAATCGGGTACAACGCATCGAACTTACAAAACCAGACCGTTTTGTTTAACAGCACACCGAATGGTGGGCAAGGGGGCATCTGGCAATCGGGTCGGGGTTTGGTCGGGGACGCACTCGGTTCCATCTACTTCGCTACCGGAAATTCCACTCCGAATCGATATGGCAATGTCACAACCGGCAGCAGTTCAAGCGACGCCAATCAGCAGAACTATCCGATGCGGGTTGTTCAACTATCCCCAACAGGACATCCGCAAGCCTCCTATCCACCGGCCGACTATACGGCGCTGAATAACACCGACATGGATTTCAGTTCCAGTGGGCCCTTGTTGATTCCTGAAACCAACCTGATGGTCGCGGGAGGCAAAGACGGAATGCTGTACCTGTTCAATACAAATAATCTTGGCACGCCTGTTCAACGTTTCCGCGCTACTGGCGAGGTATCGTGCAGCTATAGCAGCAATGGCTGTGCGCAGATCCATGACATTGCCTTTTGGAACAACATGCTCTACGTTTGGGGTTCTAACGATGTGCTTCGTAGTTTTACATTCGCCAACGGTCAATTCAACCCAATTGCGACCTCTCAAGGTAAGATTTCAGTGGGCTACCGACCTGCAACGGTAGCGGTATCGGCAAACGCGTCGCAATCTGGAATCCTTTGGGCAACTACGCCGGACAGCGTTCTTCACGCGTTTGATGCGACCAATGTAGCTGTCGAGTTGTGGAACAGCAATCAGAACGCGACACGCGATGCGTTGCCCTCGTTTATCCGTTTTGTCGAACCTACCATTGCGAACGGTCGAGTTTATGTTCCAACCTCCTCGAATCAACTTGCCGTGTACGGACTTCTGAGTGATTTTGCATTATCTACTTCCGCACCATCTCAAAGCGTGTACCAGGGCAGTTCAGTAACTTTCAATGTGACCGTAACCCTTTTGTCGGGATCGACAAACAGCGTTGCCCTCAGCGCCAGCGGTTTACCTGCAGGGGCAGCGGTCAGCTTCAATCCGGCTACGGTTGTTGGTGGGGGCTCCTCGACTGTCACCATCAACACCGCGATGTCTACTCCCACGGGAACAGGCAACGTGATGATAAGCGGCACCGGTGCTAACGAGACAAAGACAATCAGTACGGCCTTGATCGTTACGACCCCTGACAATACGCCACCACAGGCCACCTGTTGCACATACACCACCATCGGTTCTTCTTACGTGATGCACTTTACGGGGCAGGATGGCGGGTCGGGCTTACAATCAATCGTTCCCGTTCAGGTTGTAAATGCAACAACATCCGTTCCAGTGTTCCCAGTGGGTACAACCCAGACCGTGAATTTCACGGCAACCGAGAGCGGCTGGTCATCTTATGTCAAATTCCAGTTAACCGATGTGGCTGGTAATACAACCTTGATCGACCCAATTGTGTTCGATGCTACGCGCCAGCCCGGCACTCCCGTTCCGTTCGCCGTCAAGGACGTGAATAAGGATGTCGGCGTGGTTACCATCCAGAATGGCACTCCAGGGCTTAAGAACTTACGGCTCCAGATCAACGACGGCTTAGACCAAAAGCACGTTCAAGTTGCCGGATTAAAGGACGGCGAGATTCGAATTGTAGATCTGACTGCGGAACTTCCCGACTCCGGCGGGCCCACCGTTGAGATCACTCCGCTCGGTAAGCCCGGCGGTACAGCGGTAATCATCTTCGGACCCAACAAGATTTTGCCTAACTAATTCAGTGCTTACACGACAGTACTTGCGATTTGTCAATCACGTGGATAGTGCAAACAATAGATCATTCAACTCGTACTAGTAAGATGTGGACGTACTTCACTCGCTTATAAGGATGTTACTCACTTATGAATCAAACCTGCCGGCGTGCACTTTCAATGGTTTCGTTTGCTTTACTAATCGCGACAGTGCCGCTTCGCGCTGACGCTATCTTTAATTTCAACAATGTCACTGCTGGTACAAGAGCTCCCTTCACCAGCACGGTTGACGGACTCTCAGCAACGGTTTCAGGAGCAGCATCTGTATGCGATGTAACTACCGCTCACTTTTCATCCCTGACAGGTAATGCCCTAATCCAAGACTTATGCAACCCGCCCCAAAACGGCTCAATAGGTATCGCGTTTTCGTCCAATCTATCGAAGATGTCGTTCAACTTTGCCACAGCGTTCTCGCCGTCAGGGACTTTAACTATTAAAACCTTCGAGAATTCGACTCTTTTAGGAACATCGGTTTTTTCCTCCGCGGTGCCGCCGGGCAACTTTCCAAATGGCGAGGGCATAGCGTCTATATCGGGCTTGTTTAATAACATCCTGCTGACGCCAAGCTCCATTCTTGCTGTGGACAACATTAACGCTGCCGTAGCGGCATCGGCTGTTCCCGAACCAGGTTCGCTTTGGACTCTCTTGGGAGGTTTAGTCATTTTCGCAGTGTGTGCCCGCCGTTCTTTTGCGCTCCGATAAACTCGCGCTCGTCAATCCACTCCCCGGTATGCGCATTAACCTGTATGCCGGGGAAAACGAAGTTACTGACCCAATGGACGACTTACTGAAATTACTTTGCCAGGACGACCCTCGTCTCGCTGTCTCTGGGTCCGACTTAGGTTCTAGCCGGATCAGCGTCGGAGGTGACTTAGACCTGGTCTTGAGGCGAATTCAAGAATGGCTGTGCCAACGCTACGGGCGGATGGGCACACCGCCTAGTATCTGTGAACAACATCTGTTTGGTCAGGGCTCTACCGTAAGTATTTCCGTTCACCTATAAATGTACAGAGTCGTCAAAAAGATTAACTCTCGTTGGAAAGCGGAGTTCTACGATGGCCAAGATTGTCTATAGGTGCTCGCCGGAGTAACCGTCTGGCGGAGCTTTTCGCTTATCCGCAAAGGTGATCGTACCGCGTTTGCCTTGCCACTCACATTAGCTTTGTTAATTTACCTCGGATCTCTTCGCTCCTACAGCATCTTGCTGATCATTCCTATCCTTCTGCTGGTACGGCGAAACCTGCTGTGGACAATCGCTGTTGCCTATGGACTGATGCTTATGGCTGGCCGCGATTTATTGGGCGTGCTTGCTGTTTGCTCTGGGTTGTTTTCGCAACTGCAACAATGGAGCCGCCTGGAAGCGTGAATCATTTTGGTCAGGTCCATACAGGAGCGACTACACCGGCGTATGACTAGCGCGAGCGGTTCGGAGAAAGTTTGAGCGCGTCGTAAAACTTGATGTAGTCTGAGAACCGGGAAGGTGCCGCTGTTCTCGCTCTTACTTCGAAGCTTTGTAAGAGCGTTGGGATGATCAACCGCCGGCTGTCGCCAAAGTCCTTCATTGCGCTCTTGCCTGTTAGCAGTCGTAGCCCCAGATCCACTAGCACCGACTGAGCCGGAGTCACTACTACCAGCACGCCGTCTGCCCTAAGGACGCGACGAATCTCCTCGCAACATCTTGTCAGATCGGAGACAAACTCTAAGGAACTGACTGCCACAACCGTGTCGAAAAAGCCGTCGTTGAAAGGTAGTTCTTCCGCTTGCGCTCTAAACAACTCAGTCTCAATACCTTCGTTGGCTAATAAGCTGTTTACCTCGTCGGCTTTGTCATGGATGTCAACTCCATAGAGCTCATGTGCTCTGGCCTTTAATGCTGGCAAGAAGATTCCGCTTCCATAACCGATTTCCAGAATTCGGGCAGACCAATCCGGTAGCAAGGAAAGCGCGAGCGAAAAGCGGAGACGCTGGATATTCCCGAGAATGGGCCGATGATTCCACTCAGCATGGTCGACCGGACCAGTCTTAATCAGCTTTTCAGCTGCCAAAAGATTCAATTTACTCTTAGTTCCTGTATGCACTGATCGTTCCGTATCTGCTCACTTCCGAGTGGCGACGATCCTCTCATTCAGAGCGCCGACCTTTCCCGGACCGCCGTTGATGGTTCGTCGAAACTGTAGTCGAAAAACCAGCCCGGCTTCCTATCCACGACCATGCAGCGGAGAAGCCAGATACGACCAAAGTGTCAGGATCGGCGATCTCATGCGGGATATCGCCGGGGAAAGGGCCGGCGCGGTAATTCCGGCCTTTTTCTTATTTCGCGTACGACTCTAAATAGCCGCATCCCGTGCAACGATAAGCCGTGATGTCATAGTGCGGACCGTCCTTGGACTGTACTCCGCGCCAAAAAGACTTCTGCGGTTCGCCTGGCTGCCATTGCGCCACAACGCTAGATGCGTAATCTTTGTTGTCGAGGATAACCCCTTGTTTCATTTACCCGTTGCATTTCGGACACTGATTGTGATTCCATCATCCCCCCAGAGCCAATTATCTCGAAGAGCGGCCGGTAGCCTTCAATGCCGGCAAGCTAGTGGCCGGAACTCGTAGGGGTTCCAGCATGTCAAGCTGCTTCTTGGCCGGTCGCTGGGGAGGAAGAACTGCAATGAGCATTGCAACGAAGCGGGGCGATACCGGCAAAGTTGCTTGCCGGCAGCACCGCCCAAAGCCGGCACGGCTAAGGTGAAGGACGACCATGATGTTCAATCAACCGTTTCACCCTGCACCTTGAGATTACGCTTCGCAACATTCACCGACCGCAGGTCCCTGACCGAGCGCCGATTCCATTGCGAAGTTAAGAGAGAGGCTTTTGGTAGGGTAGAAGGCCGTGCCGATTACCGAAGCCAATCCGTTCAAGGTTAGACAATATCCAGGCCAGGTGATCGTGACCGCCGTGCGTTGGTATTTACGTTAGCCGCTGGCATACGAGCATGTGTCGGAATTGCTGAGCGAGCAAGGACTCCCAGTGGATGCTAGCTGCATCTGCCGGTGGGTACAAGCTTTCGCACTGGAGTTGAGCAAGCGTTGTCGGCAACATTTAAATGAGTCAACAAGAGCTACCGGGTTGACGAGACGTATATCAGGGTTAAAGGGCAAGAGAAGTACCTCTATAGAGCCGTGGATTCTGCCGGCCAAACAATTAATTTTCTGCTCACGGCGAAGCGCGATGCGAGTGCCGCGAAGCGCTTCTTTCAGAAGGTCTTCAGCCTTGCTGCCGATCCCGTACCGCGTGTCATCAATGTGGACAAGAACCCCGCCTATCCAGCGGCTATTCGAGCTCTTAAGCAGGAAGGGACGCTGCCGCAGCGGTGCGCCTGCGGCAATGTAAGTACCTCAATAATGTAATTGAGCAAGATCACCGAGTTGTGAAAAAGCGCACTTGGCTGGCCAAGGGTTACAACACGTTTCAAAGTGCGTGGCGAACACTCGAAGGCATTGAAACAGTCAACATGATTCGCAAGGGACGGGTTCGATGGATAGCGAAACAGATGTATGGCCGAAGCAAGATTCATTGCCAAACTCTTTGGCATGGCCGCCTGATTCCAATTCAGCTCATCGCCTCAACTTGCCCCTTTTTTTCTACCTTCGAAACTTCGCAATAAAATCCTGGATACCTCAACGAGGGTTCTCTCCGAGCGAGTCAGAAAAGCCGACAATCGCCGGAATCAATTCTTTTCGCATCTCGCACGCAGACTCCGGTCGATCGTTTGAATTATCAGCTATGCACCGCTGCACAATTGCTCTTAAAAAGCGTGCTTCGGTCGACTCCCCGAAGGAACACAGATTGGAAGCAGCGGACCAAGTGAGGCGTTCCGCGTAACTTGCGCCTGCCAACGGATTACGTCCGGTTAGTAACTCGATCAGAATAATCGCAATTGAAAACAAATCGCTTTGCTCGTTGGCGTCCTCAAGCTTCAATTGCTCAGGGGACATATAGCTAACCGTGCCAATGAAAGTGCCCGCCTGCGTCAAAACAGAACTCTTATTACCAGACCCGAGCAGATTCCTTTTCGCAATTCCGAAATCCAATATCTTTAACACGTTATGTCCGTACTGTTGTTTTGATATTAGTAAGTTCTCTGGCTTCAAATCGCGATGGATGATCTTTGCATCGTGAGCAGCTTCGATACCGTCCAGTAATTCGCTGATCCACTCCGCAATCTCGGGAACGGGGATGGGTTTGGCACCCTGTAAGATGTCTCGTAGTGTAGGCCCTTTCAGCAGCTCCATCACAAGGTACGCGCAGTCACTATCGGTCACGCCGAAATCGTATGTCGAGATGATATTGGCGTGATTCAAACTCGCAACTGCTTTTGCTTCACGACAGAATCTTCTTAGCGTAAGATCATCCCACTTATTCCCGACGACTACTTTGATTGCCACTTCGCGATTAAGCCGAAGATCGACTCCCCGGTAAACCGTCGCCATTCCTCCGCGCGCGATGCGTTGATCTAAGCGGTACTTACTTCCAACTATTCGTTCGATCGGCGAAAACAATACCAGTTCGGATTTATCCCGGTCACAAAAAGCCGTCAAATAATCAAAGCACCATCCACATCGTGGACATTCCTTGCACAACGAACTATGTTTGGTTTCAAAGCGAGTGATCATGCTTTGCTGAGTTCTTCGCTGCTCCTGAAGCTTTTTCTGCAAAGAATCGTTCTCGTAGATTATGGCGATCTGCTTTGCAATGCCACTGAGCAATTGACGGTCGTACTGAGAATAAGGCTCCTCTGACTGTTTCGCGCCTAACAAGAGCAGGCCGCTTAGCTCTCCGCTCATCGCGGTGATGGAAACAACCAGCTCGGCCCCGGTTCCGGCAATGAGTTGCCAATCCGTCTTCGGGACAAAGCCTTTGAGCGTCGATACGGCCCGCGCGGAATCGCCTGTCTCGAGCACTCGAAGTATTGCGGAATCCGCGTAAAGAGGAATGGTGATCGGCTTGGCATCAGACGAGTAGGAAGATGAGAATCGCGCGTTTAAATCTCTGCTAAGTATGGCGACGAAGCGAGGGTGCAAGACAGCCGCTAGCTGTTGACCAACATAGTTCGCCATTTCAGAAGGCACTTCGAAGCTGTCCAGGTGCTCGCTTAATCCTAAGAGCAAGGTTTCGTGTTTGTACTGCTCACGGAAGAAACGCCGATCTATCCATGTACCGAGTTGAGTTCGAAATCTAAGCACAATCAGGAGCAACGTAATCGATCCGATGAAAGCAGCGTCGTGAAGTATGAGGTCGGCAAGTGTTCGTTGAAAGTTGACCTTAATTGTGTAGCAGAGCCCTATGATCGGCAGTAAAAGTAAAAGCCGCAAGCCGTTTCTTGCTAACACGTACTGCAGGCTGCGCCGGACCACGAAGATGATGTCGAATGCTCGATGCTGCAGAATTGCGTAAGCAGTTGTAAAAGGGATGAACACCGTCGGAATCATGGCCAATCGGCGTGTCAGGAGAAATGTTTCTGTCTGAGTCAGATAACCTTTTCCAGACGCATCAAGGACCGAGAGCGTCAGTCGGCTGAGCAAATACGGAGCGATACCAACGATTCCCCCCAAGACAATCCACTTCGCCCGGCGGCGGGGCGCCCCTTGCGGAATTTGCCTATAGCTAATCACAATTAGGCTGCAGATTGCGACTGACGCGAAAAGATAAAACAATGGCGCAGACGTATACACCACGTCGTACCCGCTCTTAGCCACCCAAAAGTGCGCCGCCGTTCTGCTTCCGTTAACCTGTCGTACGGCTGCGACGAGCACTGCCCAAGCATATAGAAAATAGCGCAAAGCGCTCCACAGCCGACCCTTAGCTGTTCCGGCGAAGAAAGACCAATAAAAGTGATAAGCAACGGCCAAGTTCAATCCGTCGACAAGATCCAGGGCTCCATAAAGTAAGTGGCTGCTCCCTTGAAGGAACTCCTCGAATGGTCTTATGACGAGCTTGATAAAGATCAAGGCTTCACCTAAGACAGATAAACAGGCTAGCTGCGCAAGGCGCTGTTCGGGTTTATGGAAGCCGATAAAAATAGCGGTCGCGTAAAATGTCACAGCGATAGCGAAGAAGATGCAGATCTGAATCACCGACCAGCTGCTTTGTCGGATTTCCTTCCTGATGTTGAACTCGTGCTCCCTTCCGCCTCGGTGCACCGTTATGTTGTATAAACAAGTGGGGCAAACGGCGGCCACAGCTGGCTGTAGGGTAAGAGTGCGGGCCATGCGCTCCCTGTTGATTGAAACGACCTCATCGCCAATCTTCAGGGCTTTTTCAGCGGGACCATGGGGATCTACCTCGGTGACATACCAATTGGCGTTGGTCTCCTGTGCGTCCCACCCCCATTCTGTTGTCAGGGTTCCGTATTGCCGAGTTACAAGAGCGCCGAGCACAAGGGCGACAAGAACGACAACATCCAAAGTAAGCAGCAACCAGAAGCTAGCGGGGCGTTCTGTCCCACTCAGGCGGGCAGCCGCGTCGCATTCTGGGGAGTCTCTATTTTCCCGGCTCGACCTCTGAGCAGGTTCGTCGTCAAAGGCAGTGACACCCGCCGTCGCTCGCACCGTTTTCACCTGAGCTACATCAGCAAGGGCGGGCCGCTCGAGGAACTCCTTATCCTCTTCATATGTTTTCAGCAGGGCCCGGATCTCTTCAAGGATTTCCGGTTGAGTTTTTTCGACCTTAGATAGAAGCTCTTCTCTTTCCTCAGGCGGAAGCTCTAAGCACTTCCCAAACAAGTCAGAAACGTGTCTCCATGCTATTGGGTCCATCGTCTCCTCACTTTGCTGGCATCAAACGCTGCCGGATCCAAGTTTTCGCTGCAATCCAGTCGCGTTTGACCGTTGACGGCGAGATCCGCATGACCTCCGCAGTCTCTTCGATAGAAAGCCCAGAGAAGAAACGCAGCTCAACAATCTGCGCCTGCTGCCAATCCACCTGCTGCAGTTCTTGAAGTGCTTGGTGCACCTCCAACACATCCGGACTGAATCTCTTTTCTTCATCTGCATTCTTCAGCGACTCATCCAAAGGGATAGAGATTGCCCCATCTCCGCGTTTAGCGGCCAGACGCGCTCGCGCCTGATCCACTAAAATGTGCCGCATCATTTGGGCAGACACAGCAAAGAAGTGTGCTCGGTTCTGCCAGGAAATATCTGCCGCCCCCCTCAAACGTAGGTACGCCTCATTTACCAATGACGTTGGCTGAGTTTCTATGTTCGGCTTGCCAGTTAGTCGACGCACAGCTAGCGATCGCAACTCGTCATAAACCACCGGGATCAGATCTTTCAAGGCCGCAGCATCGCCCTGATTCCACGCTCTAAGCAATCTTGTAATCTCGGGTTCGGTGATCTTCATGTGCCGATTTTCCGTGCAGCAATTGTATAACCGCAGGTGTGAACCAAATTCGGGCGGGTTTACGGTATCTCAGTTATGCGTGACTGATCGCCGACGGTGTGTAACTGGAACGGATCAGGAACTGCCATAGGCGAGTGACGGCACGCGTAACATTCACATAACCTTTGAGGTATTGCAAATGATTCAACTCTCCTCCCGGATAGATCAGATTTGGCGAAGGCGCTCTTCGAGGCTGGAAATCCTTGTTTTGGTCCAGGCTAGCGATCCCAAAATCGAAACAAGAGCAACACGGATCAGTACAAAAGTTCGGTGTCTGACAGCACTTTTAACCCTAGCGCTTGCACCCGTGGCGCGTTCAACGGTCATTACATTCGACGACCTCTCGCCGAGACCTTCGGATCGAATTCCACTCAATTATCACGGACTGCTTTTTAGCGGATCACCCTACAACGGAATCACCCAAAGTTCAACTTCGGTCATACCCGGAGTACAAAATGGAGTTGTCAGCAACCCAAACGTGCTCCTGAGCGAGGGTCAAGCACTCTCAATTCAGCCGTTCAACTTCGAGTACGGAACTTTGTTCACCTTCAACGGCGGGTACTTCACTTCTGCCTATGACAATACCTTGACTGTTGAGGCTATTGGATTTACAACCGGAGTGCCATTGAGAAAAGCCTTAACTCTGACGAACGAACGACCGACATTCGTCTCTTTCGATTGGCGAAATCTGAGCGAAATCGAATTCCAGGGTCTACCGGCTGGCATTGGAAGTAACACACAATTTGTTATAGATAATCTGACCGTCAACGAGAACGCTCCTGAGCCGCAAGCCATCCTACTCTTAGGCGTGGGACTCGTCTTGATTTCCCTAAAGCGATGGAAGAGTAGAAGCAAAGTTGACCTGCCCCCTAAATCCGCACACCTGAGATTACAACGTTTCAGCCATGCATCAGTTCTTTGAGAGCGGGGATTGGGTGTGGGGCAAGGGGCCGGTAATTGAGATCCCTTGCCCTGCATCAGTCCACCTACAGTTATTCAAGGCCGCGAACTCCGCTGGTGTGCGGTACGCAAGGCTGCTGTGCGGCCGGAACTGGTTATACTCGCGACGCCAGGCGGCAATCTTATGCCGTGCATCGAATAGATTGCGGAACAAACTGACATTCAGGCATTCGTCTCGGAGCTTTCCATTGAAGCTTTCGATGTGGCCGTTCTGCATCGGTCGTCCGGGCTGAATATGTACGAGTAGTATTCGCCATTCAATGCACCAGGCGAGGAAGTGTCGGCTGGTTAGTTCCGGCCCGTTGTCGCACCGGATACTCTGCGGCCGTCCACGCTCGCGGATAGTCTGTTCGAACACGCGCGTGACACGGCGGCTGGCGAAGCTCGTGTCGGCTTCGAGCGCCAAGCACTCACGAGTGAAGGTATCGACGACTCCCAGCACGCGCACCGTACGGCCGGTGGCCAACACATCAGCAGCAAAGTCCAGTGCCCATTCCTGATTCGCTGCTATGGGGATCGCGGGCTTCACGCCGGCACGCACCAGGCGCTTACGTTTGCGGCGCTTCACGCACAATCCCGCTTCGCGGTATACCAGCCAAACACGTTTGTGATTCACCTGCTCGCCATCACGCCTCAGTAACACGTGCAAGCGGCGGTACCCGAACCGTGGCTTCTCCCGAGCTAATTCGACTAGCTTCTCCCGTAATGCGCCATCGCACCGCACCGAGCGGTAACGAAACGTGGAGACCGGCAGACCCAGCAAGTCGCAGGCGCGCCGCTCACTGAAGGCGAAGTCCTCTTTCAGATGCTCTACAGCCGCCTTCATAGCTGCGAGCTCCAGCCGTAATGGGATGGTCCGCTGCCGGCGTAATCTCGAGATCGGAGATGATCCGAGTAGTAGCCCTAAGCGCAAGGACATTCTGTGAAACTAGAAACCATCGGCATTGACCTCGGAAAGACAGTTTTTCATTTGATTGGAATGAATCACCGATGCGAGATTCTCGTGAAGAAGCGCCTCTCAAGAACGCAGCTCGTCACACTTCTGGCCAACACTCCGCCGTGCTTAATCGGCATGGAAGCAAGTTGCGGATCACATCATCTCGGGCGTGAGTTGAGCAAGTCGGTCATGATGTTCGCTTGATTCCTGCTCAGTTTGTGAAGCCTTTCGTCAAGTCGCATAAGAACGATTATGTTGATGGGGAGGCGATCGCGGAAGCAGTTCAACGACCTACGATGCGCTTTGTGCCAATCAAGACCGAGGACCAACTCGATCTGCAAGCGCTCCACAGGGTGCGAGACCGTCTTATTGAACGACGGACGAGTGTGATCAACCAGCTCCGGGCTTTCTTGCTGGAGCGTGGAATCGTTGTGCGTACCGGTCGAAATCACCTTCAAAAGGTTTTGCCCGCTCTGTTTGCTGAAGTCGAGGAAAGATTGTCGGGCCGCGTTTTTAGATTGTTCGCTCAACTGATGAACGAATGGCATCAGCTCGATAACGACATTGATCAGCTGAACGTGGAGTTGAACTCCATCTGCGCAAATGATCCTTCCTGCCAACGTCTCATGGAAGTTCCCGGAGTAGGACCGGTTATGGCTACAGCAATGGTTGCCGCTGTGGGGAATGGCGCGGCGTTCTCAAAAGGCCGCGACTTCTCCACATGGCTCGGACTGGTACCGCGGCAGTGTTCTACCGGTGGGAAGGCGAAGCTTCTCAGCATTAGCAAGAAAGGGAATGAATATCTTCGGCTGCTGTTTATTATCCATGGTGCCCGCTCGGTGATGGCCAGAACCAACCGCGACCGGCACCGCTTTGGTGAATGGATTTCTAAACTCGAGGCCAGATCTCACCGGAATGTCGTTGGTGTGGCGCTAGCGAATAAATTGGCTCGGATTGCCTGGGCTGTTCTCAATCATGGAGTGTCGTATGACGGAATGAACCCTCAGCGTGCCTGACTGCGCAAGCAGCTGTGGAAAAGACGCTGGCGGAGCCAGCTTGGAAACGCCTCGCGTTTCGCACTTTCCCCACAGCACGGCGACGACGATTTCTCTTCTGGTTTGCAAAGAAACAACGAGATGATAGAACCGGTCCAACAGCGTGGCTGAAGCCTGACGAAAAAACCGGTCGATAAAGACCGTAGCCGTTGTTAAGGACAGCCGCCCGCGAATTTCTCATTATGGCCAGGGCTTGTCCCACTCAAAGGCCGAATACATTTGCGCAGACCGTCTTCACTCGAAACTTTCACTTGCAATCCGGCAGCGGACCATACATTTTTTCGAATTACCGATTGCAGCGCATCTTTGTCCAGACTGAGATCCGCAACCAGCTGCTGCAGCGCCGCAATAATCGCCGCTTCACTGTGCTTGCTCTTCGGCATCCTTCTTCCCCTTTCCTACGTACGAAATCATATTCAACTTCGTGCGGTTTTCGGGGGGCAGGTCAAAGTGACCTTGCCTTAAATCCGTTTCCCTAAGTTGGTCTGTGAGTATTAGGATTTCAGCTTCTAGCGCCATAGTACGAACAACTTGAAATATCATGACCCCAGCGAGGAAAAGACAATGGCCAGTAATCGCCTTCCAGGGCCACTAAGCCAAGTAGAACGCCCTGTATGGGTCCAGGACGGGACAATGTGTTTAGCTCCTACACCTTCCCCGGGGCCGGTGGGATTGGCTATTCAGCATCCTTTTGTAGTTGACCTGGCCCAACTTCAATGCGACCGAGTTAGAGCCGAGCTTATGGAAACACTCAGAATTAGGGCGGCATATGCGGATCAGAAATTTTTGCAAGAAGCAATACGGAGCGACTTGTCCGCGCAGGAATACAACGATAAAGTGGCTGGAAGCGTTTTCCCTAGCACCGGTGGTAAGGCCACTGATGTTAGTGGATACGATGTTCCTATGTACACCGACTCCAACACGTGCAAGATTGTAGAGTTGTGGGACAAAAAAGCCTGTATACGGAAGACAGGCTCTGAAATTATCTACTTGGCAGACTTACTACATGAACAAGTTCATCAGAAAGACTGCAAACGGGATCAGGCGCAATATCGAGCTGATATGAGCTTTCCCGCGAAACGTCGCTTGAACGAGTTGAAAGCTTACGACGCTAAAATTCGATTTCTTAAAGAATGGCTGTCTAACAATTGTGCGCATCGGTGAAGCTTTCCAAGCTAAAGAGGAAACTTAAAAAGGACGGTTACGTACGTTTGCGCAGCCGAAAGCAGAATTGGCGGCTGGACGAGCCCTCTAGACAGTTTACCCGTTTGAGGATTTTGGCGGGAGCGTCTAGCGGGGGCACTTCACGCCCTTCATCCACAAACGGAGCGCGGCTAACTTCCCCAAACGAAAGAGGGAGCGAAAGCTCAACGCCAATTCCCGCATGACCGCGAAGCCGGGACATTGCTGTTTGAAAGCGTCTACGAGTTCCTCCTGTTGAGCATTCAAATCGGTGCGGAATTTGCTCAACAGTGCAGCCGCCACCTGCGGTGAGACTTGTCTGGCTGCTGGCGCGATTGCTATTTCCTCCGGTGATGTTGCTTGTGCAGACGCTGTCGTCGCTTCTACAGGCGGCTGGCGCCAAGGGGAAAGAAAGTGTGCTAGCGGAGAGAAGGCTCCCCGCTAGCCGAGTTCCCGGATCTCGGCGAGTAGCGTTCGGCCATGCCGACAACCAGCTTGCCAACGTTGTTGTAGGTAATCTCGGAATGATTCAACCATTCCAGGTCGAGGCTCCATCCGGTTGCGTTCCGGCAGTGTATCGAGACGCAGCCATCGATCAATGCGCCCCCGGTTGAGGCCCAGATGACTCGCGATTTGGTCCGCCCTCATGCCTGTGGTCTTCAGGTTGTGGATCGTTTGAAACAACTCAAGCTGTTGCTGCCGCCGTAGCCGGACGGTATCCGCGTTTCGCGTCTGAACGCTGGATCGGACTTGGATCTGTCTACCTTCGCGCTTCTCTACTTCTGTGCCTGGACCAAGCGGCAGCACGGGTGTGTTCTTAGGAGTGAAACGCAGGAATGGTCGCCGGAGCGCGAGCTCGCGCTCAACAGCCTGCCTCAAATTAAGTATTAAGTGAAATCGGTCCGCGATCTGCACTGCTGCGGGTGCGCCGCAACGGGCTCCTTCGGCATAAACACCTTGGCGGTCCCTGCTCACCATCTTTACTTCAGGATGTTGGGCCAGCCATTCACTAAGTGCCTGGGCCAAACGAGTGGGTAAAAGACCCACGACCTCACTGCGATCAAGGTCAACCAAAATGGTGCCAAAAGACTGGCCTTTACTCCACGCCCAGTCATCTACGCCCAGAACATGGATTGTCGGGTGCCAAGCAGGACCACGCGCCGCTCTGATGACTTGACGTAGCAGCGTGTGCCGGCTGGAGGGCATACCGAGCCGATTCATCAATCGTTGACCAGAAGGGCCACCAAGCGATGAACTTCACTCAAACGGATCGTCTGCTGCGAATGCGGTAGCAGGTGTCCTACGACGCGCTCGGTAAAGATCTGACGCAAGCATTCGCGGTTGCGGCAACGCCAGCGTCCAAGCTGAACCTTGACGGTAACAGATACTCCCTGCAATGGAAGATCTCGAAGCTTTCGCCAGTAATGACTATGACGGGAATGTGACGTTACTCCACAATCAGGGCAGATGGAGCTACGTGAACCCTCTGCCTCCACGACCCACCCCTGCTCCGTTTGCATCACGCTTCTAACTGTCAACCCACTCAGATTAGAAAGCAATTCCTTGTAGGACAACTTTTTAGCCATTCGTTTTTAAGGATTGCCGAAAAGCTTCACCCTTGCACCAAACTTGAGCCAGAGCCGATTTGAGTACAACAGTCCGTGATTTAAAGGTGACTACAGCGCCGTTAAATCACGGATAATGGTTGAAAACAAGTGGGCTACAATCCGGGAATTGAGTGCCGCCCGACAGAACCTGGTCGAAGCCGTGAATGATCGCTTGGGGCTGGAGCTATGAACGGAGGGTAGGTCGGTCGACTTGGAGTCGTAAGTATTGGCACCGACCAGCGACGGACTTGCTGTCTTCGGCGGCCGACCGCTTGAGGGATGGATCGTAAATGAACGGGACTTCTCATTCCGGGGACAATCTGCCGGCGAAGCCCTTGCTACAGGAATTGCGCGGTCTGATTCAGGGAGCACGTGAACGCGTGGCCCGGATTGTCAACAAGGAATTAGTAGTCCTGTATTGGAACATTGGGCGGCGCATTCGGGCAGATGTTCTCGGGGCGGAACGCGCGAAGTACGGTGAGGAAATTGTCTCGACACTGTCTAGACAATTGCGCGAGGAGTTCGGGATCGCCCTAATCTTTTCAGCATGCTGCGCTTTGCCGAGTTGTGGCAGGACGAAGCGCTCGTGTCCGCGTTGGCAGACCGTCTGAGCTGGAGCCACTTTCGCGAACTACTTTCGATTGAGCAATCCCTTCGCCGGGAATTCTATGGAGCGATGTGCCGCCGAGAAGGCTGGTCGGTACGCACGCTTCGGGGTCGCATGCAGGGGATGATGTACGAGCGGACACTCGTCTCCAAACAACCCGAGAGCGTCATCCGACAGGAGTTGGATCTGCTTCGAGAAGAAGATCGCATGACACCCGATCTCGTGTTCCGCGATGCTTATTTGCTGGATTTTCTCGGCCTAGCGGATGCTTATAGCGAAAGAGATTTTGAGAGCGCCATTCTGAATGAATTGGAGCGCTTTTTGCTTGAGCTCGGTGCTGATTTTACGTTCGTGGCCCGGCAAAAGCGCATTGTCGATCGGCGGGCAGGATTACTACCTCGATCTCCTCTTCTACCATCGGTCGCTTAAACGACTGGTCGCAATCGATCTAAAGCTGGGCCGGTTTGAAACAGCCTTCAAAGGACAAATGGAACTGTATCTGCGATGGCTGGAGAAATACGAACGAAAGAACGATGAAGCCTCGCCTTTAGGTCTGATTCTCTGCAGCGAAAAGGATGATGAACAGATTGAGCTGTTGGAACTCGACAAGGGTGAAATTCGAGTAGCGGAATACCTGGTCCAGTTTCCGAATCGTCACCTTGTAGAGTCCAAATTGGCGGACGCAGTCCGGCGAGCGCAAGAGTCTGCTCGGCCATCTCCCAATTCAGCAGATCTGGCCTGAACGGATTGTCTCGACGCCGTCGAGAGACCAATGCCAAGATACATCTTTGAAGTTTAAGCAAGGCGCTCACCGGGAACGCGCTTCTTCAGCAGGACGTGCACACGTTGATTCGCAACCGCGCGGCCGCGGCGAAGATCAAGACGCCGCGCGTGGGCTGTCATTCCTTACGCGCGACCGGCAATACGGCCTGTATGAAGAACGGCGGCCCGGCTTTAGGTGGCGCAGCAGATCGCCAATCATGAATCGCCGCGCACGACGAAGCTTTATGACCGGAGCAGTGATGAGATTTCGCTCGATGAGATCGAGAGGATTGTGATTTGAACCTATTCTGGTGGAAGTAATCTTGTTGAGTTCTGATCGAGAGTGTATTGCTGCGCGGGTGCCACGAATGGCTATATGCTGACACAAGCTTACGCGGAGGTATCAGTTGAAAGAGATCGTCTATAACCTATTCCTTTACATCGATCAGTCTTTTATCAAGTCCCTCGGTGTGGCTCATTATCACGCTTGTGGAACCAACAAAGCCGATGGTGACAGGAGCGGTGAAGGAAGCCTTCTATGAAACGCCTTACGGCAAGTTTCCCAAGTTGCAAATCCTCACCATTCAGCAGCTATTAGATGGCAAGAAGGTCCAAATGCCGCGGGTAGATCCCGACACGTTCAAGAAGGCAGCAAGGGAGATCACGGACAAACAGACTGGGCTGTTTTGAAGGCTAGAGCCAGCCCGGTAAATAGGTCTCGCAAACAACCACATGGTCGAGTTATATTCTTCAACGGGGAGGGGAGTCCCAAACGTTGAACTTGTTATAGTTAACGGGCGTTAGAAGTGCTTCGGCTATACCTGTCACCTCGGTGGGCGTTACTACAGGGGACAGTATTTACGTGGACTACCAAGGCAACATGGGCACGTTGACTGCTAGTTCGATTACCATTAGTCCGAAAACAGGCCCGATCTACACACAATCTAAGGGCGGCGTGGTTCTGGCTTGGATGAGCCCTTATCAGCTCCGCGTTCAAGGCTGGTACTACGAATATCTAGGGGCTTACCATTCAGGGAACGTAAACACGTATTATCCCAGCGTCAGTACGCAAATCGGATCATTATTGATCGTTCCCTCTGCCTGGGGAAACTATACCGTCAGCGGCTATGTCCACGAAGAACTAAACCCAGACGGTGGCGCCACTACCGTGCAGATTGGATACAACGGATGCACGATAGCGCCTTCCAACTACTATGCCGTTGGAACCTGCCTATTCAGTCATTCGCAGGGGACAACGCAGAGACTCGGTATGACGATTGATGGTGCTGTGGATGCATTTAGCTCAAGTCACTATGGTTGGTTTAACCTGACCGTGGGTGATCCGCCAATTTCCACGGGTACGCCCGAGCCATCCAGTCTTGCACTGATGGGCCTCTCGATATTGGGCGCTGGTCTGTACTTCCGCCGAAGACTAAAGCGATAAAGGCATCAGTGCCGCATCAACTCGGTACGGCAATCCCAGCCTTTAGAGGATGTTTGAAAAGTATCATGCTGGTGCGAGTCGGTTGAGCATAATGCGGATGGCTGCGATGTGGATCAGGGTTTCCGATATTCGACCCTATATTCGTAGTCTTTGCTGAGTCGGCGATTGCAGCCCAGCCAGGCGAAGCTGCGTTCCACAATCCAGGTCACACCCGTGATCTTAAAGGTGCGCTGCCGTGGTTTGATGATTTGAAGTTTCCAATCTTCGTCGCGCCTGAGTTGACGAGCCAGCTTACGGCTTCCATGTCCAGCATCAGCCATAACAGTATTCGTCGATAGTTGGATGAACATTGTTTGTGGTCTTTCACGGGGATGACTCTTATTCCTCTTTAAGGACCTTCCCAGCACTTGTGAGCAGGATCTCTTTCTTCGATGTCTTACGTAGTGCTACCTCGTATTGAATCTCGTCGCCATGGTATATCTTCTCCGCTTTCGCGACGACCGCACCTGGATATTTGGTTTCGAGAGTTCTCTTTACTTCTGCAGGTAGAGAGGAAATCCGGATTGCCTCTTCGACCGCGACCAGAGAGCCGTCTTCGGCAAAGACCACGTCCCGCTTGGACCGATCAGCGATTGACGCCTCATAGGTAGTCTTGCCGTCCTCCACCTCTTTCGACCAGCCCGCGATCTGCGCTTTTGGATAGCGTTTTGCGGCGGCTTCGGTCACCGCGGCTGGCACCTCCGCCGGTCGCAATTTTTGTTCCTGACCTGCGGCAAGGAGACCTGTGCCGAGCGCCATGTAGATCTTGAGCGAACTGCTTGTCTTCATACTCTGTTCCTTCCGATCCATTTCATCCCAGTATTCTGAAGAATTCCTGGATTTTCTCTGAGTGGGCACATTTTTGAGCGTCATGGGAACGCCACCTGGTTTGGGGGAGTTATCGTGCTCTGAGAGGGTGTTTGAAAAGTATCAAACCGGTGCGAGTCGGTTGAGCATAATGCGAATGGCTGCGATGTCGATCATGGTCTCCGACGTCTGCACCATGTATTCGTAGTCTTTGCTGAATCGACGATTGCGGCCGAGCCAAGCGAAGCTGCGTTGTAGGATTCATGGCAGACCCGTGATCTTGAACTCGCGCTGCCGTCGTTTGGTGATCTGCAGTTTCCAACCGTCATCACGCATAATCTGACGAGCAAGTTTGCGGCTTTTATGTCCGGCATCAGCGATGACGGTGCGAATGTCGGTAAATAAGGGGCCTAAGCCGCTCAGCAGCAGGGAGCCCGCACGTCTGTCTGAATATTAACTGGCTCGACCCTGCAGGCAATCGGCAAGCCCAACGTATCTAGGAGGATGTGGCGCTTGCGCCCCTTCACACGTTTGTGTCCATCGAAGCCACGAACGGGGCCGCGTTCTGCGTGTGTGATTACATTACGGACCCCCACCGGGCAGTCACCTACGCCCTTTGCGAACACACCCTCACGGTCATTCGTACGTCTGAAGAGGACGATGCACGTGGGACATTGTGGGAGAGCTCGTTGTCGCCCTAAGAACAATGGTTCATATTGGCGTGAGTGTCGGGGGAGCAAACATCAAAAGCGCTTGGCTGTTCGACGGTTTCATTTCTGGCAAAGCAACAGAGCCGGGGCGCCGAGTGCTTCCGAAGCATGTCAGTGTGACGCTTCCGATTACTCTTGAGTTCGAATATTCGCAGTTCAGACTAGTTTGCTAAATCTTAAATCGGGTGGTGCGCTGCTACCATTCGCCCGCTACCCGAACGCTGTAAGGTTGAGCCCAGAGTGCCAGTTGCAGCTGTACCGATTTGCACCAGGCTCGGTGCATTCCGTCGACGACTTGCTGCTGGTGCCCCTTTGCGGCCAGAAATGGCTTTATTGTCTCGTTCATGACGACCACGAAGGCCGTGATGTCGCGAAATGGAACGTAGTTTGTTGAGCGCACCCCGTCCGTCGCATTTTTCTTCACACTGGTGTGACGCAATGCGATTTCGTGCTGATAGTTCAGCCAATCCTGATCGTAGGGGCGAAGGCAGGTATCAAGAATCCACTCACGAAACCGGAGATTGCTTTGAGCGAGGTACTCAGGGAGTTGGTCTCCATCAGGGGAGCGGGAGTGCCAAGCAAGCTTAGGGATGTTGGCGATAATACCGCTCCGCCAATGGTTGACAACTTGCTCGGTCTGATCTGCAAGCACCTCCCCGGCCAGCCTGAGAAAAGCTTCATGATCAGCGGTGAATCCAACGGTTGCTTTCAGGTTCTCCAACTCGCGCAACGTTACAGGCGAGGGTGACACGCTGCTGGTGCCTTAGGTATATCCGTGGATTGTGTCTACACTTCTTCTCTGAGCCATGATCTCCTTTGATTGGTTCTCGCCTGCCCCTTTTTGGCGGATTTGAGAGCGAATGGTGAGTTGCCGAAGCGGGTCCTGATCCGAACCAGCAAATACTTGAACAACAGGATCGAACAGGACCATCGCCGGATTAAACAAAGACTCGCCCGATGCTGGGATTGAAGAGTCCGCTAACGGCGACGGTTGTCATCGCCGGCATCGAATTGGTTGAGAAGATCAAGAAGGGACAATTCAAAACGGGCAAACTTGGCGGGAACGCGGTAACGGTGCCGGAGGTCTGGCGAGCCGCTCTGGCCGCGTAACGCCTACATCCACTTCGAAGCAAGCAAGGGCGTCCTAGTTAAGCGTAGCTGCCAATTTGCACCAGAACCGTTTGAAGCAGGCTGCTGCGCACTGCCGAGCTTGCACGTAGCGCGAACTTAGAGGATACGACCGTCACAATCTCCACTGAGCTGAGGGTCTTGAGAGAGTGGCTCCACCCTGATTGATACTCTGAACTGAACCCGAGTTGAAGACACTTCCGAGAGGCACGCTTCGCGTTGAAAGGAGCTGCAATCGGGCAAGAGATGAATGGAAAGATATACACGGACATTCCGCCAAGTTAAACGCCGCGATCAAGAACGCTACTCAGTGCGCGCCTTTATGTTCAAAGCTTCGTCGATCAATGATGGTAGCGGCAGCTGGATGCCTCGAACTGCATAGCGGACGCTTACCTATGGCCTAGTCTCTAGTCAAAACTGTGCTGCTGCACCTCGTCGGTATTCTGCTGGTGTAACAGCCAGGTGCTTTCGAAAGACACTCGTCATGTGAGACTGGCTCGCAAAGCCGCATAATGCCGCAATGTCTATCAAGTTCTGACTTTTTTGCCGAAGAAACTCTTGAGCTAGGCGCAACCGTTGCGTGAGAATATATTGGTGCGGTGTCAGTCCAACCGCTACCCGGAACATTCTAAGAAAATGCGCACGACTGTAGCCACTCTCTTGTGCCAACGTCTCTAAACTTAGTTCCGTGTGGAGGTTCGCCTGAATGTTATCTTGAACGCGGCTGAGTATCCGGGCAGGCAGAGCCGATGTCCGCGCATCACTCCAAGCTTTCGACCTACTATCGAGCAATACATACCGCGTTGCGAGCGCGTGAGCGAGCGAATCGACGTACATTGTGCCATTAGGTGCGTCAGTTTCAACCTCCTCCAGAAGCAGACCAACTATGTGTTGCATCGGACTGTCGGTCAGGCCGGGACAAAACGCAGGAACATTCGGACGGTCATCCATCTCATTGATGACATTCTGGATAAACTGCTCTTCAAACGCACAATGGAGAAGTTCAGCCTGCGCATGTAACCGAACGTCCGGAACGGGGCCGCTCGGAGTCACGGTAAGAGTTCCGCGTGCTTGCAGAAAGGGCATCAATCGACCACTCGGCGCCCGGTAGTCAAAGCGTGAGGAATGGCCGCACAGGAGCGATAAGACGTGCTTATCTATTGATGCGGTCCGGCGTTCCCCACTGGAGGTGACGTGCTTTTCGATCATGACTCCCTGCCACCCCAAAGACACGCTCGTGCTGATAACTCGTATTGGCCCTGGTGCGATAGCTACCAAAGGAGATGATGAGAAGCAGTCCGGTTGTGACGTGAACCGCTCGTCCCATCTCTCGGCGAATTTATTCGCCGTGCGACCCACATTTGCTGCAACGAGATTACTGCACATTGCCGCACCCCTGAGTATGATCTCCCTCAACAGACAACATGGCTGCCGCAGGACAACTGTTGTCCCTTGCAGATCTTGGCTTAGCAGCTACTGCCAACATTCCGGCCGCGAGCTGAAACAAATAGTCGATCTGTTCAGGCTGTAATGACGTCAGTTGTGCACAGGTCCAGACGGTCATTCCTGCAAGAGCTCGCAGCGAGAAGCAGTAGCGAAGCTTTGTTGGCAACGCGAGCACGTATTGAAGTTCTGCAGGAATGCTCATCTGCAACTCGACATCCGCGCGTTCATAGGGAGTGACCGCTTCTTTTCGCAGCGTCCAAGCAACGGCACCCACCGCCGTTAGCAGTCTCGCTTCAGAGAAGTCGTTGCAGGGCAATGTGTCGATCGCGGTAGCAACAATGTGCTCAGCGCGCTCGGTATTTTGTGCAAGTATGAACGCGAGACAGAAAGCGCGTCCAAGCCCACCGTCGCTCATCTTGGCCATATGTTTGTGCTCGGAAGTAATCATCTCGACTGAACCGTCCTTCGCTCTAATCCTCCTCAAAGGTACGCGCCATTGTTCTAAGATGAAACACCCAAACTACGGGCTTCTCCATGCCCGCTTTTCGGGGCTGTTTGAATACCTGGAAGTAGGCGAAAGAAGTCCCGCGACCCAAATGCTGAATTACTTTGAACCGGACGTTCGCCGGATAGTGTCTGTGAGCGCCTGAGCGATTTGAACTTTCCCAATGACAGCATGTACGCCCATTTCAAGTGCTCGCGAAACACAAACGTCTAATTCGTAGGTGGTGAGGCCAATGATCCTCGCGTCGGGGTTGGCCGCGAGCATGGTCTTCGCTGCGAGCAAGGCGCTAGCTAAAGGCATGTCAAGGTCAAGGAGGACGCAATTGGGCTGCTTTTCGCTGAACAGTGCCAGGCCGTTCGCTAGCGTTGTGGCACTCGCCAGCAAGACAAGTCCTGGGTCCGCCTCGATGAGCGAAACGATTCCTTCCAGCAAAATCGCGTTCTGAACAATGACTACTAACGTGGTAATCGCGGTAAGCATCAAGCGGCTATCGTCCAAGCATACGGCTCCAGACGTGATCGCGAAATGCCCAATCTAAGATGGCTTTGACCCCCTACTATTGGGGGTATTCGAATGCTAGGAAGGGGTGATATGAATGATGCCGCGCTGCGCTGCCACCATAGCCGCCTTTGTTCTGTCGTTTACATTGAGCTTCAGAAACACTTTTTTTACGTGGCCCTGGACGGTTTCTTCGCTGATACGGAGAACACCGCCGATCTCCTTGTTGCGCAGGCCGTCAGCCAGCAGTTTAAGTACCTGCGTCTCGCGCTCAGTCAAACTTAGAAAGTTCAGCCGGTCGGCCAGCTTGCGGGCCACTTCTTGCGGAATCGGACGATCACCGGCATGAACATCGCGGATGACCTTAATCAGCTGCTCATCGGGTGTTTCCTTAGAGAGAAACGTAAGAGCGCCTGCGCGAAGAGCCTGATAGACATCCTCGTCCCCGCGTAGAGCTGAAAATACGATGATCTTCGCAGTTGCATACCGAGCTCGAATGTCGCGGATTGCATCGATACCACATACGTCACCACCCAAGCCAAGATCCATGAGTACGATGTCCGGCTGCTTTTCGTGGTAAACCGTGACTGCATCCTGCCGGGTTGTAGCAATCCCTACAACGTCGATGTCTGGTTCCGGCTCAAAGATGGCCGTGAGACCTTTACAGATCGCGGGGTGGTCATCAACGATAAGAACGCGAATACGATTCTGATCCATAACGGTCTCAACGACTCTTTTTTCGAAACCTCACGCATATGGAGCTCCCTTGCTCTATCGCGCTTGAGAATTCAATTTTTGCACCAATCTGTGCCGCTCTCTCCCTCATGGTAGTGAGCCCAAAATGACCCTGCAAGTTCCTTTTTTTGGCTACATCGAATCCGTTCCCATTGTCCGATACAACGAGTTGGATCTCGCGTCGGGTAAAGCTAAGTCTGACCTGGATCTCAGTTGCTGCCGCATGTTGGACGGCATTCCCGATCGCCTCACGCGCAATTCGCAGGAGATGCTCGTTGACATCGGTAGGCAAGTCACGGGATTCACCTTCGGAAGCAAAGACAAAGCGTACGTCCTTTCCAGCCGTTAGCTGCTGGCCGGATTGCTGGAGGGTACCCGCAAGCTCTTGGCTTTTCGTATCGCCTGATCGGATGTCCCAAACAGACTGCCTAGTCTCACGTACGCAGTCTTCCGCTTGACGTTTAAGTTGTTGCATTCGTTCGGCCGCGAGCTCCGGACCTTTAATGAGCTTTGCGGTCCCGCTGATTTGCAGTGCTAAGCCGGTTAAATTTTGCAGGAGCGTATCGTGCAGTTCGCGGCTAATCCGTGTCCGCTCGGCGAGCCTTTCTTCGAAACGGAAAGTAAGCTGACGAGTCAACTGAAAAACTCGTAAGCGGTATAGTGCCAATGCAAAAAGCAATACGGCCGTGATTGAGAAAAGCTGAAACCATCGAGTCTGCCAGTATACGGGTTCGACTTCGAAGTCTATATTGGCCTGTTGGGAGCTCCAGGGTCCATCAGCATTGCGAGCCATCACGCGGAAGCGCAAGTTCCCCGGAGGTATGTTCGTGTAGTTTGCTTCACGCACTGCTACGGGTGCACTCCAGGCCGCGTCGAAGCCATCGATCCGGTATCGATACCGAACCAAGCCGGGATTGGAAAGACTGACGCTTGCGAAGCGAAACGTAATCCGATGTGTACCTGCAGGAATATGAACTTTACCCCCAAGCGCTACCGTTCTTTCGTCGGCGAGGATATCGTCCAGGTGAATAGATGCCGTGCTTGATTGCCTGAGGAGGATTGCAGCTTTACCACGGAGATGCCTCGATTGAGCGAAAACCACACTTGACCCCGTTGATCTTCGATAACAGACGGGCTCCGTTTGACACCCTCAACGCTGTCCAGCCCGTCAGTTGCTCCATATTCCCGGTAATCGCTCTCCCGCAACGTTCTCCGCTGTAAGGCCTCTTTCCGGACTCGCACCACATGACGAGGCGTGGAGATCCACAACCAGCCGCCCTTACTTTCCGCGATCCCCAGCACCTCTTCTGAAAAAGTCGCCGGAGCTCCCGTCGGCACCTGAATGCTGCCGGAACGAAGATATGCGATACCCTTCGTAGTGCCGATCCAGAGCGTTCCTTCCTTATCCAAAAACAGACAATCAACCGGACCTGGCGGCAGCCCGTCACGCGGCGTGTAAGTGACCCAATGGTCATTGCGGAGTTCGCTCAGGCCGTTCGGACTCCCCACGAAGAGAGAGTCTGCCGACGGCCCGCCACTGATCGCGGAGATGCTGTCGGAAAGCAGTCCATCGTTCGTGGTGAATGTTCTGAACTCGCCATGTCGGAACCGGCTCAACCCTTTCCGGAGAGTCCCTGCCCAAATCGTACCGTCGGGGCTGCGATATACGGAATATACAGCGTCTTCCGCCAAGCCACTTTTGGATGTATATGTTTGCGCCTGCATTGAAGTACCGCGCGTATGCAGAACTGTCAATCCGCCGCGTTTCCGCCCAACCCAAATGTCCCCGCCTCCACCAGCAATTGAATAAACGCCATCTGCTTCCAGGCCAGCTGTCGCGACCTGAGTCGCGCGATCTTGGTTGAATCGCAACAATCCCCCCGTCGAAGGGCCGAACCAAGTCCGCTCTTGCTCGTCAACATAAATCGGGCCCGCATTGTCGGAGGTCAAACCCCGCGAAACCGAATAGGTCGTGAATGCACTGGCGCGATATCGTTCGATTCCGTCTAATCCGCCTACCCACATACTGCCTTCTCGGTCCGCGTACAGCGCAGTCACGACAGAGCCAACGCCCAATCGCGTAGGACTTTGGAAGCTTATGTTCGAGGCGATCTCGTTGTGCTCGGTCTTGAACAGCCCGGACTGTGTCCCAATCCAGACACTATCGTCAAGATCCCTCGCAACAGCGAGTATCTGCGCCGTTTTCAATTGTGCATTGATTCCCACTTGAGTCACTGTTCCGCTCTCCAATAGCCAAAGGCCTTTGTCCGTGCCGACTAGCAGGCGATGAGGTCCCAGGGGTAGCAGGCAATTCACCTTGGTATCAGTTAGACCGTCCACTCGATGGGCGGATCGGATGCCGCGTGTTATTTCGACATAGAACAACCCTATGTGAGTGCCGACCCAGAGCGTACGGTCCGGACTCCAGGCAAGCGCGATTGCAGCACCCGGCATTTCACTCGGACCGATTAGCGGATGTGTTCCCTCTGAGTCGTACGCCAAAATTCCTTCATAGCCAGCCGCACACAGGAGCAAACCGCCCGGAGTACTGGCAACGAGAGAATCCTGATACGGCTGTGGGCCGCGAGCCGGCAAGCCAACCGTCCATTGATCACCAGCTTGTCGAAAGATCTGCAGCCCATTTGTGCTCCACAGATGGCCGTTCACATCTGTCGCTAGCCCAATAACAGACGGATTTGCAAAGCTTTCGGAAGTGTGTATGCTGATGGCTGCAAAACTCAAACCATCAAAACGAGTTAACCCGTTTGTGGTGCCGATCCATAGAAATCCATCGCCTGTCTGTGCTATGGAATAAACGTGTCCGCCTGTAAAGCCCGTGGATGAGACCCAACTATCATGTTTGTCGCTAACCATCGCTCCGTATGGCATAGCAATACAGACGATAAGAGACGACGTCATATAAAAGGACAAAGCCATTGCCATTTTTGCGGCCTGCCAAGCGTGTACGGACATCCTAAGGTAAATAGCTGAAGCGCCGTACAATGACTTCCGCCCCATGCCGAAGCGGAGTGAATGCCCGGCGCCTCTCAAAGAAGGAATACAAGTTGATGCGAACTGATTCGGCACCGGGAGTAGGTACGTCCGGAGCAAAGATATGCTTCGCAACAATTCGGGACGTCGTCGTGGTCGATGTTGTCATCGCAATCCGGCCGGGTTCCCAAACGATAGTGTGTGTCAGCTTTCCAGCGGGCGCGGTAAACTGCCATGTATCAAATGGGATGTAGTAAGGCTGCAGAACGTACTGCGCGTTCTTTCTGTTTGGATCACCCCATTTGCTGATCTCGATGTCGAACTCCCGATGGTTCTGATCTTTGCTTGAATAGTCCCACGTAAACATGCCGAATACGGCAGAAGGCTCCAACGTGGAGGTATCGTCCGCGTCAAACGAATAGGTGCCATAACCCAAACTTCGCGTCAAGTTGACTTCAGAACAGGTCCATCGTCCGTTTCTATTCACCACTCCGAGATGAAGCGCACCGCTCTGGTCGGTGTATACGTTCCGCGGATCATATAGATTGCTGGTGCCGCCGCGGTCGCTCGGCGCAGTGCGCACGCGCCACTTGAAGCCGCTGAAATTGACGAACACCGATGAAGAGGATTGTTGACCTTTCGAAATCGCAACAGCTGCAACCGATCCCCCAACGGGCGGAAGGTGGCTCATAGTGGCAGCAGGACGATTTCCGTCCGCAACGAGTATCGCTGCGTACTGCATGCCTAAGTGTGTTTCATTCCGCCAGACTTGGTCCGGGAGGATAGGAGTGAAAGGCGAATTCACCAGCGGCTGTACCCACCAGAGCTTCCCAACACGAGCATAGATAACGATCCGTTGTCCGGACCGAGCGCCGGTCACCTTGCCCTCGATTACATCCTGTTGATCATGGTCGCCCGGATTTGCTTCGGGAACTTGCGTAAACGTGATCACCGGAATCGAGGACTGGCTCCGTGTTGAACGGCAAGCTACCAGGACGAATGTAAGACACAGCACAAT
The DNA here is from genome assembly GCA_965214005.1 of Bryobacteraceae bacterium. Classification (GTDB taxonomy): domain Bacteria; phylum Acidobacteriota; class Terriglobia; order Bryobacterales; family Bryobacteraceae; genus Bog-105. The sequence continues at coordinate 1,958,513 of CBDCAQ010000014.1, read as the reverse complement.
GTTGCACATCAAGAAAACAAGTGAACGCAAACATTCGGGGTATACGATCCTGAAGCGGCTCCGAGTAGCCATGCATCCGGGTCGCTCGGTCATCATGGCTGCTCTCCTCTTCGTCCATCGACGATAACAGTTGGTAAAGCACTTAACAATTAGATACTTCTATAGTGCCGTTCGCCCCTGGTGGGGTCCTCGGGCCAAAAAATTTCGGCGTGTCGTTGATGTGTCATTGCCGCCCTATAGAAATCCGTAATGGCCAGACGTTGACAACCTCTGCTAGTTTCTGTCCAGTGATGATCTGGGCAGAGGAGAGATTCGGATGAATGCATCGTACGTGAGCACCGCGTTGGGAGTTCTGCCGCCGGATTTGGGTGTTCACGCGTTTCTCCCACCGACCCGCAAACCGGCTGGAGCGGAGTACGCGAACCATGCAACTCCTCTCTCCAGCCTTTGGCCCGGACCTACTCGGGTGATTGTTTCAAGCGCTGCATTAAGTTGGAATGGCATTCTCGTCGAAAAGCACTTAAGTTCCCGTGGAGAACGGAAACCTATAACCATCGAACGGCATGTCATTAGTTTGCTTCAGGGGTGCTCCGCTTCATTCGAGTTCAGTTCCGGCCGAGATGACCCGTCGTGGCAGATCGTCAGTCCTGGCATGGTAGCCGTCATCCCAGCCGGACGCGTGCCGGCGGTTCGATCACGCACCTCGGCACAAGTTGTCTGTTGTGCATTCGAAGAAGGGTTTACTCGCGAGATAGCTGCTCAGATAGATGGCAAGCCCAATTTCCAGCTGACTTTTCGATCAGCCGTGCGTGACGCATCTATCCAAAGCATACTTACATTACTGCTCGAAGAATTGGAAGCTCAAGGGAGATTGGGCAGCTTGTATGTAGATTCGCTCGCTCATGCACTCGCAATTCGATTCATTCTTCTCGGACGTGCGAAGGATATCCAGTGTGGAGGCGTGGCCGCGATTTTGCCCAAACGAATACTTCGCCGGGTCTGCGAAAAAATCGAAACAAACCTCGATACTAATTTGACTCTTGATGCGCTCGCGCACGAGAGCGGCTACAGCAGCGCGCATTTCTTGCGAATGTTCCGCGGCGCCACAGGGGTAACACCACATCAGTACGTCTTGGAACGCCGTCTCCGTCAAGCTCAAGAATGTCTTCGAAGCAAGAACACAAAATTGATTGACGTTGCCGCAATCTGCGGTTTCGCCAGTCAGTCGCACATGACGAGTGTCTTTCGAAAGCACCTCGCCCGCACGCCCGCTGAGTATAGACGCAACTTGTGACAATGCCCACCATCATCTCAGTGAATGTAGGACTTCCACGCGATATTAAGTGGCGCAACCAGATAGTGCATACCGGGATCTGGAAGCAGCCTGTTCCAGGGAGACGCATGGTTCGCCGACTCAACATCGACGGTGACGGGCAAGGCGACTTGGCCGGGCACGGTGGCGAGCATCGGGCCGTGATGGTATATCAGGTCAATTCTTACCGGCATTGGGAGCAATTTTTGGACCGGAAGGACCTCAGCTATGGACAATTCGGAGAAAACTTCACGGTTGACGGCCTTGCCGATGACGAGGTTTGCATTGGCGACCGCTATCGCATCGGGACGGCGCTGTTCGAAGTAACGCAGCCACGAGTAACCTGCTATCGAATCGGAATCAGGATGGATGAGCCCCAAATGGCATCGCTGCTCGTTGCACACAAGAGGCCAGGCTTCTACTTCCGCGTGCTTGAAGAAGGAGAGGTTGGTGGCGGTGACGGAATCGAGAAGGTTGCTGAAGGGCCTGAGCGTCTTACCATCGCCGAAGCAGACGCACTGCTTTATCTTCCTGGACATCCGCGCGAACAACTTGACCGCGCTCTCAGAATCGCGGCATTGAGTCCGGGGTGGAAACAGTCATTCCACGCGCTGAGCTCAGCGGACCGAGCTACTTCGAGAACGGGTAACCCGGGTCTCGCCAATGCCGCGGGTGAGAAACCCGCATGGCAGGGCTTCCGTTCATTGCGGGTAAGTCGAGTAGATCGTGAGAGTGTAAACATACTTTCCTTCTCCTTCGAAGATCCCAATGGCAAATCACTGCCGCCTGCCCTGCCAGGTCAGTTTCTCGTATTGAAGATGCAGCCCCAGCCCGCAGCCCCGCCGCTGTTGCGTAATTACTCTTTATCCGGAAAACCAGGTGCAGAGACCTATCGGATCAGTGTCAAGCGGGAAGCGAAAGGGGCGGCGAGCTCCTTTCTTCACAATCATGTCAGTCCCGGCGATCTCGTTGGCGTGAGTGCGCCGCGAGGTCCGTTCACACTGAGGCCCGGAGCACGACCTGTCGTTCTTCTGAGCGTTGGTGTTGGCGCGACGCCCTTACTCTCTATGCTGTACTCACTTGCAATTACAACAGCCACGAGAGAGGTCTGGTGGCTGTACGGCGCTCGCGATCGTAATAATCACCCATTTGCGGAAGAGATACAAAGCCTCCTTCGAACTCTGCCGGGAGGGCGCAGTTATGTGGCGTATAGTCGGCCAGGAATCGATGATCGGCTCGGACAGGACTACAACTTTTCGGGACACCTTGACCTGCCTATAGTTCAAGGGTTGGGTGTGCCGCGCGATGCAGACTTCTATTTGTGTGGCCCCCCGCTCTTCCTCAAGGACACTACCGGCGGCCTCACAAACTGGGGTGTCCCATCAGATCAGATCTACACTGAGACGTTCGGCCCGGGAGAATCGTTCAAACCTGGCGTCGCGGTCACCGCCGGCACGCTTGTGCACACTCCAGTCGGTATTGAGGGCACGGGACCGGAAGTCTCATTCACCCGAAGCGGACTTACCGTTCCTTGGAGCTCTAAGTTCCAGAGCCTACTGGAACTCGCCGAGGCGTGTGATGTTCCCGTGAGGTGGTCCTGCCGAACAGGAGTTTGCCACACTTGCGAATGCGGTCTGATCGGTGGGGAGCTAAAGTATGAGCCCGAGCCGCTTGATGCCCCAGCGAACAATAACGTCCTAATCTGCTGCGCTCAACCAACCGGAGATATCCAACTCGACCTGTAGCCGTTACCCCGAAACCCTGGGATAGCGTCAAAGGTTATGATCCGATCTGAGCATTTCCCCTGCTCTTTCGCCAATGATGACGCAGGCGCCATGATATTTCCGGTGGTGATTCTCGGCATTATGGATGCGTCTGCAACCCTGAGGTTCTCAACGCCGTAGACCTTCAGTTGGCTGTCCACCACCGAAAGCGAATCGTGTCCCATCTTTGCGGTTCCGGCTTGATGCCAGACCGTGATCGTTGCGTTTCTCACGAAGTTTCTAAGCTCCGCATCTCCGAGCGGGCCCGGCATTACCTCTCGCTTCACGAACGGCTTCAGCGCTGAAGAACTGCAAATTGCCGGCACAGCTCTACGCACCTAAGGATGGCTTTCATATCGTCTGGATGCTCCAGCGTATTCGCGTGTATCTCTAAAATTTGCGTGGGGTTGGGACCCGTCAACCGGAGATAACCTCAGCTCAGCGGCCTCACCAGGCCAGGCCAAAGTATCCAAGAACCCGCTGGTGGATGGAATTGAGCCGTAGCCTCTGCACTTACGAACGGGACCTCGCCTTGAATAACCTGCATATCTGGAGTCTCGAGCTTAGAATCGCTCTTCCAGAAAAAAAGTCGCCTCAGCACCGTTGTTGCGCGGTGCCAAAGCCTGTTCATACTCCCACATACAGCTAGCGGGCCCGACGTGATCTTGCAAATTCATTCCGACTCCCGGAATGTGCTCTACAGGGACAATGCCCACGCGCTTCAACTCTGCCGCATCTCCGATTCCGGATTGCATTAATAGTTTGGGTGTCTGGATCGTTCCTGCGGACAGCACGATTTCGATGGCTGCCCCAAAGCGGTGAACCCCGTCATGATGAACGACCTCGATGCCGGCAGCGCGCTTGCCTTCAAAGATTATGCGGGTAACTAGCGCGCCCGTGAGTACGGTCAAATTCGGGCTTGCCATGTAAGGGTAGGCGTACGACTAAAGACCGAAATCCGACGGCCGTCCTGAACCCGCATGTCAATCAATGCGCAGCCGCCATCTCCCTCCATCATGCGGTCGTTCGGGCTGTCGAACGTTGGGATTCCTGCCAGGCGCGCACCCTCAAGCAGCGCCGGGCCGATTGGGCTCGGATCTGGAGCCGACTGGACGAACACCGGTCCTCCAACACCTCGATACGTGGGATCTGGGCGGCCGTGCCAATCCTCAATTCGTCGATAGATCTTCAGTACTGACTCATAGTTCCAGGAGAGGTCTTTTGCTTCCTGCGCAAAGAAATCCCAATCGTGCTTGTGTCCGCGCGACCAGATCATCACATTGATACTCGATCCACCGCCTAAGACTCTACCCATGCTCAGTGGAAGCGCGCGTCCATTAAGTCGCGAATTGGGTTGGGCGTGAAAAGCCCAATCTCGCTCGCTTCCTAGATTTGAAGGCCACTCGCCTGCCAAAGTTACGCTTGGCACTTCGTCGCTTCCGCCCGCTTCCAATAACAGAACGCTGCACCCCGGATTCTCAGCTAGCCGGCGCGCCACCACAGATCCGGAAGAGCCGGATCCGCAAACAATGAAATCGTAAACTTTTCGAAGGTGAGCCGCAAGGTACCGCTGATTGGCGGTGACTCTTTCCGCAAAAGATAATTGCTCGGATTCGGTCCTGTTTTTCGCTTCAGCCATTCCACAGATATCCCTTTTATAGGTCACCTCCCGGCTTCTCGTTTAAGTAGATATGCCGATGCCGAGTCGGCCATCGTCACCACAGCTCCGCCCAGCATGATCATGTCTTTTATAATCAGGCGGCCGGTTCCCGATAAGTAGGGAAAGCCGTGCGCTGAATCGCCCAGAGCGGGAACCCAAGCCTCAGGTGTTGTAACCAGAAACGATAGGGTTGTAAACGCCATGGCGACCAGCAGAAGGCTACCCACAGTGGCAACCTCTGGGAGCACGAAGTTCGATGCGATCAGGACGCCAATTGTGATGATCGTCAGACCGAGGCCGTGCGCAAAGGTGTACGTTCCATTCGACTCGTGCCAGCGACGATGCTCAATATTCAGCTCGCCCTCTTTGTTGGTGTGCTTCCGATACTCTGGCGGTGAGTGACGGTAAAAGAAGCTCATCATAGGGCTGTTGGAAACTAGCGGCACAATGCTGTCCGCTTCGTAATTCGCGAATTTGATGCCGCCGATCCAAAAAAGGACGATCACGAGTGCCCACCGCAGCATCCCCATCCCGAAGTTCTGCAGTCGGGCGGCGCTCGAGTAGAACCCTCGTGTCAGGGTTGTTAGCTCCGCTTCATTAGTCATCTAAGAATCTCCATTCGCTTTATCCAATCACGCGGTGTAAGTGAAAGCTTGCTAAAAGTTGTGAATTTGTCAATTTGGTGCGTTTGACTGCAAACATCCGCTGTCGAGTTGACTAAATACACAAATCAAGACTTCAGGAGCAAAAGCACAGTGTGTCCCGAATTCCCGCAGGATTTCAGAAGATTCGCACTTTTCAGAAAGCTTTAGTTCGCAGTTTTGCCTAAGTTGGTTCCAGATCTCTTGCCGATAGAGAAACGCAAACACGCACTGGAGAAAAGGCCAATGATCGCAGTTGAAACTCAAGTACAAACGCATCCGAGTCACTATAAAACCGTTCGGGTGAATGACCTGGAAATTTTTTACCGTGAAGCTGGGTCGCCGACAGCGCCCGTCATCTTGCTCTTGCACGGTTTCCCAACCTCTTCCAACATGTTTCGGAATCTCATTCCACGTTTAGCTCAATCGTTTCGCGTGATAGCTCCTGATTATCCCGGTTACGGCCTGAGCAGCATGCCGGACCATAAGGCATTCGAATATTCGTTCGAGAACCTGGCGCAGGTTGTGGAGCGTTTCGTCGAATCGCTCGGATTGCAGAAATATTCGATGTACGTGATGGATTACGGCGCCCCGATCGGTTATCGACTGGCGCTGCTGCATCCAGAGCGGATTCAGGGATTGATCGTCCAGAATGGCAATGCGTACGAAGAAGGGCTGCTCGAGTTCTGGGACCCCATCAAACGATATTGGGCTGACCCGACGCCTGAGAATCGGGCCGCCCTGTATTTTCTGAGCGACGCAAAGTCCACGCGCTGGCAATACGAGACGGGCGTGTCAGACAAATCGCTTCTGGACCCCACTGCTTGGATGGTGGATCAGGTTGGTCTGGATCGGCCGGGCAACCTGGACATCCAAATGGACCTGATGCATTCTTATGGCACCAATGTGCCGCTCTACCCGGAGTTCCAGGCCTTCTTTCGGACGTACCAGCCGCCGACATTGATCGTCTGGGGCAAGAACGATTTTATTTTCCCCGCGGAAGGCGCGGCACCGTACGCCCGCGATCTGAGAAACCTCGAAACACATCTGTTGGACACCGGCCATTTTGCGCTGGAGACGCACGGGGGAGAGATCGGTGACCTCATTGAAGAATTCTTGCTGAAGAACTTCAATCGTTAGCGGCTCCGAATCGATAGCCCTGGACAGGTCTGTATGGCACATAGCTTCGGATCTTTAGTCTTTACTCCAGTCGTCAAGGCACTGCAGGAAAAGTATGGAAGCCGTCGTCAATACGCACGGATAGAAGGTTCACATGCGCGTCCAGACCTATTAGGGCCCGAAGAATCCGGGTTCATCGCTGGACGGGATAGTTTCTACATGGCCACCGTAGGAGTAACCGGGTGGCCGTACATCCAGCACAGGGGCGGACCCAAAGGATTTCTGAAAGTGATTGACGATCACACGATTGCATTTGCAGATTTTCGGGGGAACAAACAATTTGTCAGTACCGGGAACGTTGCTACCGACAATCGAGTGGCGTTGATTCTGGTTGACTATCCCCGTCAAACACGCCTCAAGATTCTGGGTCGCACCGAGGTGTTCGAAGGTCAGCAAGCAGGCGAGTGGATGGAACAGCTTCGGGAAGCGGCATACAAGGCCGTTATCGAGCGAGCCTTCGTCATCGACGTCGAAGCCTTCGATTGGAATTGCCCACAGCACATCACACCGCGGTTCACAGCCGATGAAATCCAGGAAGCGCTCACGCCGTTCGAGCATCGCCTTGAGGAACTCGAGCGAGAGAACGCAAGGCTTCGCGATTCAATCCGTTCAAAACAGTAACGACTTAGAGAGGACATTAATATGTTGCATGCAGAATCGATCGGGATCTCACGCCGGCGCCTTCTAGGTATGACCGGTCTTGTTGCGGGAGGCGGCCTATTCAACCTTCAGCCTCTATTTGCCAAGGGACTGGGAGCCGGTATTGTGCCGGCTATGATCAACGCCGCAACCAAGGATTCGATCATGGTCCACCCGGTGCGCCGCAACATCTCGGTTCTTCAAGGCTCCGGGGCCAATATCGCTGTCTTAACGGGAAAGGACGGCAAGCTTTTGGTCGAAGCCGGGTTTTCTGTTTCGCGGACTCGCGTAGCAGACGCTTTGCTTTCGATAGGTTCCGATCCGATAAAGCACTTGATCAACACTCACTGGCATGCGGACCATACGGACGGCAACGCTTGGTTGAACGCCGCAGGGGCCGAAATTACAGCGCATGAGAACACGAAGAAGCGCCTTTCAGTGGACACGCGTGTCGAAGGTTGGGAGTGGACTTTTGCGGCTTTGCCGGTTGGTGGGCTGCCGACAACAATTTTCACTTCGACCTGTGAAGTGCGCCGGAATAACACACTAATCGCGCTCAAGTATTACGGGCCGGCACACACGGACAGCGATGTTTCCGTTAACTTCACTGACGCGGACGTCGTACATGTCGGGGATACCTGGTGGAACGGGGTTTACCCATTCATCGACTACTCCACAGGCGGCAGCATCGACGGGCAGATCCGGGCGGCTGAAGCCAATCTCGCTGCATTCACCAATACGGTCATTTTTATTCCCGGACACGGACCCGTGGGCAGCCGTTCCGACTTAGTCGAGTTTCACGACATGCTGGTGGCAGTCCGTGAGAATGTGGCTTCCCTGAAGAACCAGGGCAGGTCACTGCAAGAGACAATCGCCGCCAAACCGAGCGCCGCTTATGACGCGAAGTGGGGACAGTTCCTCATCACACCAGCCCATTTCACGACTCTGGTATACGCCGGAGTTTAACCAACTAGTTCAATAAGGAGAATCCATGCCAGTAATCAAAACCAACGACGGAACGCAACTCTATTACAAGGATTGGGGAAAGGGCCAGCCAATCGTATTCAGCCACGGATGGCCACTTAGCGCGGATGCTTGGGAGGACCAGATGATCTTCCTTGCAGCCAGGGGTTACCGGTGTATCGCCCATGATCGGCGAGGACATGGACGCTCCGATCAGACTTGGGAAGGCAATGACATGGATACGTATGCGGATGATCTAGCCGAACTTGTCGGGGTGCTCAAACTTCGTGATGCTATCCACATCGGTCATTCCACCGGCGGTGGAGAAGTTGCCCGCTACATCGGTCGTCACGGAACAAATAACGTGGCCAAAGCCGTGCTGATCAGCGCAGTTCCGCCGTTGATGCTTCAGACCGCCAAGAACCCAGGCGGCTTACCCATGGCCGTCTTCGATGAAATCCGAGCCGGCGTGTTGACCGACCGTGCGCAGTTTTTCAAGGATCTCAGTCTTCCGTTCTACGGTTTCAACCGGCCTGGCGCTAAAGTCTCCGAGGGGCTTCGCGACTCATTCTGGCTGCAGGGCATGCTGGCCGGCCATAAGGCCGCATTCGACTGCATCAAGGCCTTCTCTGAGACTGATCTCACGGAAGACCTTAGAAGCTTCGACGTGCCGACACTTATCTTGCATGGCGAGGACGATCAGATCGTGCCGATTGGAGCATCAGCGCTGCTGTCCTCAAAAATTGTAAAGGGATCAACGCTCAAGGTGTATCCCGGCGCTCCTCACGGGATGCCCTCGACCCTTAAAGACCGCGTAAACGAAGAGTTGCTGGCCTTCATCGCACAAGGCAAAGTGGCTGCGGCGTGACATGAAGATCGTAGTCGGAGCATTGATAGCGTTTCTAGTCGGCGTTGGCTGCCGCTATTTCGACGTCCCTGTCCCTAGCCCTCCGGTGCTGCCAGGTGCGCTTCTCGTGGTGGCAATGACTCTCGGGTATTCGGCTACCGATCGCGCATTGACCAGGAAGACGCAGATGGCGACGACGAAACACCTCTGCGGTGGGCCAAGCGGGACGACAGCGGAGTCAACCACCTCGCGACTAATCGTGCCGTAACCAACAAAACTTGAAGGAGAAGAACACCATGAAAGCAACCGTTACCCTTACAGAACAAATTGCAGATGACGCGAGAACGGATTCGGATCTCGACCACAAAGGGGTGCACGAGATCGAGGGAGAGTTGCGGCGGCTACTTGCTGACGCTTTCGCGCTCTACATGAAGACCAAGAACTTCCATTGGCACATGAAAGGCCGCCACTTCCGCGACTATCATCTACTACTCGATGAGCAAGCGGACCAACTTTTCAGTATCACCGACGAAATCGCGGAGCGCTCGCGGAAGCTAGGTGCCTCGACCATTCGTTCCATCGGCGACATCGCTAGGCACCAGCGCTTAGAAGACAGTGACCGGGAGCAAGTCACTCCCGAAGAGATGCTCAATGAGCTTCGGGCGGATAACCAGCAGCTCACGGGTTTTCTTCGGGCAACTCACCATGTCTGTGAACGGCACCATGATGTGGCAACGGCCAGTCTGATTGAAGTCTGGATCGATCAGGCTGAACGCCGAACTTGGTTTCTCCGCGAGGTGGTATCGGGTCTGCCATGAGCAGCAACTCCAACGAAGTCCTCAGCGCCGGGTTTTCACCGAAACGAGCGCCCAACAACCGATGTGATCAATTTTCTTGAGTATGAACAGTTTCGATGAGTTTAACCAAAATGTACAGATCAATTTATGCAGTCGGCGGGTTGTTGCTCCTTGCAATCCCAGTCGGGATTCCGGCTCAGTCGTCGCCGGATCTCAGTCAGCAGATCGCAGCAGTGATGAGCCAGGGAGCAAGCGGAAAGGCGCACTTACGCTACGCACATGCCAAAGGCATCGTATGTCTAGGCAGCTTTCAGGCGTCGGCAGCCGCTGCCGAGATCTCCCGAGCCGCTCATTTTGCCGGCGGCAACGTTCCTATAACGCTGCGCTTTTCCGATGGTGCGTCGGATTTGACGGTTGCCGACAATTCCCCCGACGCCGCCCCACGCGGGATGGCGATCCGTTTTGGGGTGGGCCGCGGAACCGACATTATGGCAATCTCGCACAACGGGTTTGTGGTTGGGAATGGCAAAGACTTTCTGGAATTGCAGAGAGCGATATTCGCAACAGACCATTCGAAGCCGCATCCGTGGCCTATAGAACTGTTTCTGATAAGCCATCCTCGGGCATTGAAATTTGTTCAGGACCTAGCGCCGGTACCGGCAAGCTTTGTCGCTGAATCCTACTACAGCAACAATGCTCTCATCTTCGTTAATAAGAACGGAGAGAGGCAAGCAGGTCGTTACCAAATCGTTCCTGTAAGCGGCTCGCGGAACCTGAACGACGCTTCTGCGAAAGCCGCATCACCCGACTTTCTGATTGACGAGCTCCGGCATTGCCTTACCAGTGGACCAGCAAGGTTCCATCTGCTGCTACAACTGGCCGACCCGGGCGATCAGACCGATGACGGTTCTCTGGTCTGGCCTGACGACCATAGGAAGGTAGAGCTCGGTGTCATCACGGTCAGCTCAATTGTCCCGGACTCCGCAACAGCAGAGCGCGCTCTCGCCTTCGATCCCACACGGCTCATAGACGGAATCGAGTTATCGGATGATCCCCTACCGGCGCTCCGCTCCCACGTTTACGCCTACTCAGTAGCCGGACGAAGTGGTCGGTAGCTGTACGGCTTCATGTCGTAGGAGAGCCTCGTACTGATCGCCGCTTCTACCATCCGATCGAACCGACATGGTTTTCGGCCGAAGCGGCAGACGCACTTATTCCCTGTACACCCAAAGGACATTCAATGTTACTTCGAATCTTAGCCGGATTGGCAGTTCTGCTTTTATTGCAATTAGTGCGTCCAGAGTTAATCTCGCGGCCCGCCACAACGGCAGAGTTGCAGGCTCCGGCCGCAGTGAAGCAGATCTTCAAACGCTCGTGTTACCCGTGTCATTCCAACCAGGCACAACTGTCGTGGTTTGACCAAATTGTACCGGTGTACTGGCTGGTCGCAAGCGATGTTAACAAAGCCCGCTCGCACCTGAACTTCTCGGAGTTGGGCGCAGAGTCGACAGCAAATCAGAGGGCTGCTTTATTTCAGGCCGTCAACTTTATAGAGAAAGGTCTTATGCCGCTTCCTTCTTACACACGTGTTCACCCGAATGCAGTTGTCACGCGGGACCAGCTAACTCTTCTGCAGAAGTACCTGCTCCCTACAGCGCAAGCCTTGCCCTCCGAAAGTGTCGTTCAGGCAGCCGATCGAGAATATCGCACGTGGATTGCGGAGGGCGACAAGCCGGTCGGGGTGCAAGACTCGCCGAATGGAATCAAATTCATTCCCACGTATAGGGAGTGGAAGATGATTGACAGTACCAGTCGATTTGATGCGAATACCTTGCGGATCATCCTCGGGAACGATGTTGCGATTAAAGCGATCGCGGATAAAAGCACTAACCCCTGGCCGGATGGAACGAAGTTCGCCAAAGTGGGATGGCATCAGCAGATGGACGCACACGGTGTAGTTCATGCTGGAGCGTTTCTGAAGGTTGGATTCATGATCAAGGACAAGATCAAGTACGCATCGACAGCGGGATGGGGTTGGGCGGAATGGGAAGGAACAAGACTAAAGCCGTACGGCAATGACCCCGGTTTTGCAAGGGAGTGCCTTACTTGCCACTCGCCGTTAAGGAAGAACGACTTCGTTTTCACTATGCCAATACAATATGGGGGAAGCACCCAATGAGCCGATTTTATTTGTTGGTCTTCACTGTGTGTTTGGCTCTGGTCGGCTGCCCCAATCCAAATTCACCGGGGACGGCGACAACAAATCAGAAAGCCATGCTCAACGGTGAGCTTATAACCAACCCTCTAAAGTGGCGCGTTATCACATGCGGTGCGAACCCAAATGAATCCACGATGTCAACTGTGTTCGGGAACGACATAGCCATTCAGTATTCGAGGAGATATGCGGAAGGGAACTACCCAGCCGGCTCGATGCTTTCCCTTGTGACGTGGTGGCAACAGGATGACACGCGCTGGTTTGGGGCCAGAATGCCAGCCGAAACGAAGTCCGTAGAGTTAGTCACGGTTGGCACATCTGAGATCGGTCAGCTGTCCTACGCATATCAGAAATACGAGAGCTCTCCGCTGAAGCGAGTAGCAGTGGTCGAGAACCAGGCTGGATTGCGAGTCGCATATATCCTTTCGCAACGAGCCGCCGTGATGCCTTAGCGATGCACTGCGGGCAAGCTGAACTGCCGGTCTGAGCACATCGACGGACATAGACAGCAAAGCGAATCTGCTATCTGACACAGCGAACCCTGCGAGTGACAAACTCCTTAGTTCAACTCGGCGAACCCGGTTGCACCGGCTTCAGGATTCCTTCGAGAACCTCTAGGAGTTCTCTGCCATCAAACGGTTTTCTAAAAAGCCGGCGGGCGCCGTTCGCCTTAGTTGAGTCTTGTTCCTGGTCCAGCGCTGTGATCAACACGACCGGCAAATTAGGATATCGTTTGCGCGTAGCCCGCAGGAGTTCCCAACCGTTCATGCCAGGCATCACGATATCGGAAATCAGGCAATCGAATAGCTGGTATTCAATCGCGTTAAGAAAGGCTTCGGCGGAAGGGAAAGTGAGCACTTTGTAACCGCCCGCCGAAAGTAGCTCTTCCAACGATTCGAGGACTCGCAGATCGTCGTCCACGATGCCGACTAGAAAGCGTTGTGAAGCCATCTTTTAGGTGAATCGGGAACACCTTTTCATACTAGGTCGTTTGGTACCCCTTGCCTATTACAGGTTTCTATAGTGCCTAACGTGGCTCCGGGATCCCGAGCTCGCCCGCCATTCTGACTAGGTCTGCGAATGAGTTCGCTTCCATCTTCCTCATGATCTGGCCCCGGTGCACCTGAAGCGTTACGTCTGTGATAGCGAGCAGGGCGGCAGCTTGCTTGTTCAGCATCCCGCTGACAACAAGTGGCAGGACTTGGCGTTCGCGCGGCGTAAGAAGCGCCAGCCGCCGTCGGAGGTTCGTCATCTCCGCTGTTTTCTGCCGCCCCTTGCGATGTTTGATAAGCGCTGCCTCAATTGCTGCAACGAGAGCTTTTGGGTCGATCGGCTTTGTCAGGAATTCGAGTGCCCCGGCCTTCATCGCGCGTACCGTCGAGGGGATATCACCATGACCGCTGATGAAGATGATCGGAGGACTCGATTCACTCGCAAGCTGTTGTTGCAGGTCGAGCCCGTTCATCTCCGGCATCTGAATATCCAATACCAAACATGAAGCAGCGTCGGATTTCTCGAAGGCGAGGTATTCCGCGGCCGAGCCGAATGTGACGTGCTCGATACCTAGGGAAGCCAGAAGCTCTGAAACTGATTCACGAACATGCGGGTCGTCGTCTACGACGTAGACCAGTTCGCCACTCTGCATCATACTTGCAGCTCCCGATGCAAGGGAAGACTAAAGCTGAACGTTGTTCCAGCCGTCTCGTTTGGTGTTGCCCATAGGCGTCCACCGTGTCCCTCGATAACCGATCGGCAAATCGAGAGTCCCATTCCCATGCCGCTCTCTTTTGTGGTGAAAAACGGGTCGAAGATGGACGAGTCATTGGGGATGCCGTGTCCGGTATCTCGGACCTGAATCAGCACACGGTCCCCGTCTAGCCGCGAAGCAATGGCCAGCAATTTGGGACGATCGCTGGTGTCGGCCATTGCCTCGATCCCATTGTGGAGGAGGTTGATCAGAGTTTGTTGTATCTGCACTCGATCCGCGACTATCTCGGGCAAACCGGCAGCCAAATCTGTTCCCACGCGAATGCCGCTATCCCGGACTTCGTCCAATATCAACCTGAGCACTTCACCGATGATTCCGTTGATATCCGAAGGCGCCGTGGCAGGCGGAGCTCTCTTGAATAGTGCTCTGATTCTCGTGACGACCTCCGCCGCCGCGTTCCCGTCCCGAATGATTCGATTACCCGTCAGGCGAGCTCGGTCCAAGTTCGGGGGATCACTTGAAAGCCACGTCACACACGCATGCCCGTTTGCAACTACCGACGCCAATGGCTGATTGATTTCATGTGCAATCGCAGCAGACAATTGAGCTACCGTGGCGATCTGCGTAGCCGTCGATAGTTTCTTTCTGGTGCTCCGTAGCGCTTCCTCCATTTCCTTGCTGTTGTGAATATCGATGTTGACCGTGTACCAGTGGACAACGCTCCCATCTTGGCTACGAACAGGCTCCAGGCTTGCGAAGAACCAGCGATAAATTCCATCGGAACGCCGGAGTCGGTACGTACTTTCGTCACGCTCTCCGGTTTCACGGCAATTGAGCCACTTCCTCAACTGAGTATCCCGATCCTCCGGATGTATGACGTCGAGTCCGATCCGCTCAAGAGGTTGACCCAGATAGTCCAGAACGCGCTGGTTGACGTATTCAAGCCTACCGTCCGGCGTCAACCGGGAAACTAGGGCGGGGATCGTCTCGAGGACTCCGCTCAGATAGGATTCCCGATCTTTCAACGCCTGCTCCGCTCTCTTCCGATCATTGATGTCGAGCATCAATCCATACCAATTAAGGATCCGGCCTTCAACGTCACGCAACGGCTCACCACGCAGTTGAAACCAGCGATACTCGCCGTCAGAACGCCTCAGGCGATAGGTAATTTCATGGGAGTTCCCGGCCACGCAGTTGTACCGCCATAAGTCCACTGCGAAATCAACATCTTCCGGGTGGACCAGAGCAGCCCATTTAGAACCGTATAAGTCACCGAGGGCGAATCCCGTATAATCTAAAACCCGCTGATTGACATAGTCGAGTTCGCCTTGTGGCGTGGCCCGCCAGAGTAAAGCTGGAATTGTTTCGACGAGCAACCGGAGATGGAGTTCACTTTGCTGGAGTGCTTCTTCCGCTCTCCGTCGATCCTCAATGTCAGTGAGCAAACCATACCATCGAAGCACCCGGCCTTCGTTGTCGAGAAGTGGATCTACGCGGACGTGGAACCAGCGGTATTCGCCATCGAAGCGCCTCCAACGATGAGTGAGATCCATTGGTTGCCGGAGTTGATTGGATCGTATCCACTCCTCCTTAACAAAGTCTCGGTCTTCGGGATGGATGGTGTTGATAAACCCGAGGCCTTTAGAGTTTTCGACAGTTGTGCCCGTATATTCCAGAGCGCGCTTATTGGCGTACTCGTGTTGTCCGTTGGAGTCGGCAACTGCAATCATGCCTGGAACACTGTCAACAAGCTGTCGGAGGTCCCGCGCGCTTTCACGAAGCGCTTCCTCAACGAGTTTCCGATCTTCGATATCCGTATTGGTGCCATACCACTTGATGACCGTTCCCGATTCATCCCTATGTGGCCGCGCTCGGAACAGGAACCAACGATATTCGCCGTCAAACTTACGCAATCGAGCTTCGACCTGACCGGGCTGCCCAACTGCAAGAATGGATTGCCAGTATGCTGCCAGCCCGGCCCGATCATCGGGGTGAATTGCGCTTGTCCATCCCCAATCCATAGCGCTTTCCGCCGATAGGCCTGTATAGTCCAGCCAAACCTCGTTGCAGTATTCAAGCGAGCCGTCTTGCCGGGCGGTCCATACCAGCGCAGGTATCAAGTCAATTACCGGGCGAATAAGATCTTCTGATACTTCGTTTTTTATATCTTCCCGAGGCGCCGCGTTCACTTCCTCGGCAGACCCAATGATCTCGGTTACTGTGCCTGCGGCGCCAATCACGGGACTGCCTGAAATTCGAAGATACTTCACCAAGCCGCCGGGCAGCAGCACTTCGGAGTAGTGATCAATCGAAGTCCCTTCTCCTATGCAAGTCTGAACTGCCGACATCCAAGCGGACCAATATCGGGATTGAAACAGCGCACGGTATTCGGCGGCGGAAGGCGATCCTTCGCCAGCATCGCGTCCGTGAATCCGGCACATTTCCGCGGACCAATAAACCGGCGCTCCAGAACGAACGTCCCATACCCAACAACCTGTGTGACTCATTTACGCCCCCTTCAGGCAGCAATGGACTTCGGGGCAACAACACACCGTTGACGTGGCACTGGCGCGGTACCGTGTCCCGTCACGCGCCCTTCACCTATTGAGAAGAGCGCCTCGTCTTAAGGCCCGACCCAATCCAATGCAGTTGGCCTGCCAACTTCTTTCAGCGCTAAGTCGCTGAAAGGAAAAGTAAATTGAAATTCGCCTAACAACGAATTCGTGGGCCAACGACGATATGTCGTTGCTGACGCGTCCGTGACTCTATAACCTGATGGTGTGGACTTGGAACTTCTGCAGTCGATCTCCCTGGCCGTGAGTCAAGTGCGAACTGTGGAAACGGTCCTCAAAATGATCGTTGCTGGTTTGGTAGACACGGCCGGTGTCGCTTTGGCACGAATATGGCTGCTGGGACCTGGTGACATTTGCGCAACCTGCCGGATGAGCAACGAGTGTTCGAATCGTGCCAGTTGCCTTCATTTGGCGGCAAGTGCAGGCCGATCCCAGGTTGACCTGACGGATTGGTCACGCTTGAACGGGTCCTTCCAACGATTCCCGTTAGGCGTTCGAAAGATCGGCTGGATAGGCTCGACAAGTCAATCAATGTTGATCGAAGACTCTGTGGCCGACATTAAATGGACGCTGCATCCTGGATGGGTCCACAGAGAGGGTATTCACGGCTTCGCGGGCCACCCTTTGGTCTTCAGAGGAGAAGTCCTGGGAGTGCTTGGCGTTTTCGCCCGGGTACACATCAATGAGCAGCAGTTCAAGTGGCTCAGACTTTTCGCCGATCAGGCTGCCGCTTCAATCGCGAATGCGCGGGCTTTCGAGGAGATTGAGTCGTGGCGGTTGCAAGCACAGCATGAGAATGACTATCTCAGGTCTGAGGTCCGAGAGAATCTGGGCGGATTCAAGGGACAGAGCCATGCATTGAGGGCGCTGCTCGTCCAAATCGAGCAGGTGGCGCCCACGGACGCCAGCGTGCTGATCCTTGGCGAATCCGGAACGGGGAAAGAACTAGTTGCGCGCGCAATTCACGAAAATAGCCGCCGAGCTGATCGAGTGTTGGTTAAGGTGAATTGTGCGTCCATACCGCGCGAGCTTTTCGAAAGCGAGTTTTTCGGCCACGTCAAAGGAGCATTCACGGGCGCTTTGCGAGATCGTATCGGCCGTTTTGAGCTCGCGGACGGCGGGTCGCTGTTCCTGGACGAAATTGCAGAAATTCCATTGGAGCTCCAGTCTAAACTGTTGCGCGTATTGCAGGAAGGAGAATTTGAGCGTGTGGGCGAAGAGCGCACTAGGCCGATTAACGTCCGCGTCATCGCTGCCACCAATCGGGATTTGAAGCAGGAAATGGCTGCCTGCCGCTTTCGATCTGATTTGTATTTCAGGTTAAGTGTCTTCCCGATCCAAACTCCTCCCCTACGCGATCGACTCGAGGACGTCACGCTCTTGGCCGCCGAGTTCCTGCAGCAGGCTGCCAAACGCCTGAACTTTCCTGTTCCGCGATTGACAGGGGAAAACATCGCGCAGCTCTGTAGCTACGGTTGGCCTGGAAACGTTCGGGAGTTGCAGAATGTGCTTGAACGGGCATTGATCTTGTCTGGAGGGCGCAGTCTCCACTTTGATCTGGGCGATCGCACGCCGCTCAAGTCCAAGCAGGCAGAGCCCGTTTCTCCTATTGGAACGCGCGCCCAGTTGCTTGAGCTTGAACGATCGCAAATCGTGGCAGCGCTTCAGAAGACCAAAGGCAAGATTTATGGCTCGGACGGTGCTGCGGAGTTGCTGGGGATGCGCCCAACGACTCTTTCGTCAAAAATTGCCGCCCTGAAAATCACGCGCATCACTCCCTGACGCGCGAATAGCGGAAGTCTCAGCAGGATCTCGCAACGCTCGCACGTTTCTGCAAGAAAGATAACGCCTAATTCCATATTCTGAAACAGACACGACCGAGGATGGCGTGAAAACGGATGGCACAGAAACTTGAAGGTAAGGTCGCAGTAATCACCGGAGGCAGTAGCGGGATCGGTTTGGCGACTGCAAAGCTGTTTGTCGCGGAAGGTGCTTACGTATTCATAACCGGACGTCGGCGAAGCGAACTGGATGAGGCCGTGGACCAGATCGGCCGCAACGTGACACCGATACAGGGCGATGTATCAAAGTTGTTAGACCTCGACCGGCTTTACGGGGCCGTGCGCGAACAGAAGGGCAAGCTAGACATTGTGTTCGCCAACGCCGGCATCGGAGAGTTTGCCCGGTTGGGCGAAATCACTGAAGAGCACTTTGACAAACAGTTTGACGTAAACGTCAAAGGGCTCTTGTTTACGG
Source organism: Bryobacteraceae bacterium (assembly GCA_965214005.1). Classification (GTDB taxonomy): domain Bacteria; phylum Acidobacteriota; class Terriglobia; order Bryobacterales; family Bryobacteraceae; genus Bog-105. The sequence continues at coordinate 1,939,960 of CBDCAQ010000014.1, read as the reverse complement.
TACAGAAGGCTTTGCCATTGCTTGTATCGGGTGCATCTATCGTGTTGAACGCCTCCATTGTCGGCACAAGTGGGACTCCGGCGTTCAGCGTTTACGGAGCAACCAAAGCTGCCGTTCGTTCCTTTGCACGCACTTGGTGCGTTGACCTGAAGGAGCGCAAGATGCGCGTGAATGCAATCAGCCCCGGCATCGTTCCAACCCCGGGCTACAACACTTCGCTCGGCATGACTCAAGAGCAGGTCGACGGATACGTGCGAAACTCAATAGGCATCATACCCTTGGGCCGTGCGGGCAGTCCGGATGAGATTGCGAAAGCTGTTCTGTTCTTGGCATCGGAAGAAAGTAGCTACGTGAACGGAATCGAGTTATTCGTCGATGGCGGCTTGGCTCAGATCTGAGTTATCCAGGTGATCAAGCAATCCGGAATTGTCGAAAAGCTTAGCCGTTACTCCGTCGACGAAACAGTCGAACGGATTAAAACGATTCTGGCGTCGAAAGGAGTCACATTGTTCGCCGTCGTTGATCACAGCGGAGAAGCAGAAAAGGCCGGAATGACGATGCTGCCTACGACGGTATTGATCTTCGGCAGTCCCAAAGCGGGGACTCCTATTATGTTGGCTGCTCCGACGGTCGCTCTCGATCTCCCGCTGAAGGTCCTAATCTCGGAAGACAGCAGTGGAGACGTCTGGGCTAGCTACAATAGCGCCGAGTACTTGCGAGAGCGGCACGGCGTGCCCGAGGAATTTGTAAAGGACCTCGCGGCAGTAGAACGCTTAGTGGCCAAAGCTACCGAGTAACTCTAAGTTGGACTTGGCGCCCCGAGGGCTCTCGTGCGGATAGCGGCTCTTCTTATTTTCAACCGCGCCGCTTTCTGAAATCGTGCTGCGGATTGGTCTTACTCGACATCGTCGCCCACAAAGGCAAGACATATAGCCGCATCATTAAGCCACATTCGCAACTTCCTGCAAGAAACTGCGCCTCCGTCAACGCTATTCTCTGTACTACAAAAGGAGTGCAAAACGCATGAACGCACTGACAGACCTGCCGTGGTTTAGAACGGTCACAACTGCCTTTCTTGGATGCCTCCTACTCACGTCGGGAACTAATGACGATGTCCCCGGAGCGGCGGGTGCGCCATACCCGGGCATGCCGCAAGTAGCGCCGATCGGTGCACGGATAGCCAAATATATGACCGTACCCGAATCGGCCAAAGGACCAGCCGTCGATTCCGCGAAGGGCTATCGACTTCAGAAACTCGGCAAAGGCTTATTCATGATCACGGACAACGCGTACCAGTCCATGTTCATGACATATGAGACCGGTGTTGTGGTGATCGATGCGCCACCGTTGTACGCAACGCATATCCGGTAAGCAATAGCCGAAGTGACGAACAAGCGGATCACGTACTTGGTGTATAGCCATTCTCACACCGACCATATAGGAGGCACCAAGAGTCTGGGCGGCAACCCTGTGATCATCGCCCAAGAAGAAACTAAGCGGCTGCTAGCCCGCGCTAGTGACCCTGATCGCCCTTCGCCCACAGTAACTTTCCGAGATAGTTATACGCTCAGGGTCGGAAGTCAGATTCTTGAACTTTCTAATCACGGTAACGCGCACGAACCCGGCAATATCTTCATTCAGGCTCCAGCCAAGAAGGTTCTAATGGTCGTAGATATCATAACTCCGGGCTGGATGCCATGGCGTCGACTGTCACTGGCAGAGGACATTCCTGGATACTTCGCCCAGGTCGAAGAAATTAAGCATCTCTCGTTTGACACGTTGGTATCGGGACACGTAGCACGAACCGGAACAAAGGCAGACGTGGAACTCCAGAGCGACTTTCTGAAGGATCTGAAAAGCGCAGCCGGACACGCCCTGCGCACCACAACGATCGGCGAAGGGATGGACCCTCGCGACAAGGCGAATCCGTGGGCGCTATTCGACAACTACACCGATCGGGTGATGGTGAAGTGTGTAAACTCCCTCACTCCGAAGTGGACTTGCGGCCTTCGACGTTCTCGTTTGGACCAATGTTACGCAATGGAACAGAGCCTGCGAGGCGATTGAGCTGCGACTTCACAGAATATCCGCCGGGCCGGCATTGCATCGCCTGTGATCCCCGGAAAATACTGCTTGACTCATTCTCGGCTGGATCGGGCGTGGGATTGCCTTCCGTATCTAGGCATCGAGTGTGTCCGGCTTGCCCCGTTGCATGAGGCCACGCAACTCCGCAACCAAACTCCGCATGAGAGTGAATGAAGCCAGGGCACGCGCTTTTCAAACAATCGACCTTGTGTTGCTGCTCTGCAGTGAGAAGAGGACGCGGTTTCACCAAAAGCGTAGCGGCAACTAGTGGAGCGAGGCGGCGGCCAGTGACGTCGTCGTGAATTTTGTCGTTGTGAGCGGCAAAGGCCTGAACCGGAGGCAGCTTCTCGCGCCATTGAGACAGAAATCGGGCAAGCCCTGAGAAACACCCTGTATAGCCTAAGAGACGAAGCTCCCCTAACAAGGTCCTTACGTGTTTGAATGCCACTGCTCCAACGGTCAGCTAAGTAGGTCGCTGCGGTAGCCGCGTACCGTGAGCGCCGAGAGATCCTCGCGCGCCAGCACCTTGAGGAACGCCGTAATTCAGGCATGCTCCCTGGCTTTCTCTGACTTGGCTGTGTTTCACGCAAGGTCAACCCCCGAGTTAAGACCGAGTGCATCAAGAAGTCGGGGAGCAAGCGTTGCGCATAGGGTTGAGAGGTGCTAACGACCCTTTCATTCAAGCGTTTGGTTACGAGCGGTTCTCCGTCAGGTGAGCCCAATGGTCATTCGCCTCATTGCGGTTCCGGATTGCATGGAACTCCCAGACTTTCACAAAGTGATTCGCGCCATTCTTTGGATGGGAGAGCGATCTCGGATACATCGTTCGCGTCCACGGCCAAGAGTTCAACAGCTTCCGTCGGAAGACGTGGTCGAAAGCGCTTTGGGAACTGAAATTCCATAGACAGGAAAAGTTCCTCTACATCTGCGACACCGTCCACATGTGGGAGTGGGATGTTCGAGTGATCGATATAGAGGAGGGCGCGGAAGGTGGTGACCTTTCGGTTTGCCTGGGTGACCGCGGAGCGGCTCCTCCCGAGCACTGCGGCGGGCCAACCGGATATCGGCTGATGTTAAAACGGCAAGAAGATGGTCCCGCTATGTCCGACCGACTCTTGCTGGCCGCCGGCATAGAGTTGTTTGCGGAGGCTTGCCCGGATCAGCCGCCTGCCACCTGGGATCTGCTTCGCTCCACTTTGGATGGAGGATTCCGCAGCATTGACCGCAGGCTCCAGGAATGCGGTCCGCTGCAACCCGAACGGTTCAGCTTGAGCGAAGCCAACGAGCGCTTGGCTGAATTGCAGCACGGCGGAAGACTCCGGCTATGAACGTCCACGTGGAGGTTGTATGTACCGGGGTTGATGGAACGGAACAACGCCAGCCTGTGATGACGATTCGGCGAGCGGAACTGGTGATGGAAACACTCGGAATGAGTTTGACCGAGAGCAAAGCACTGCTCGCCACAGTGCAGGATGTTGTTGTTGCGCACCAAGTCCACGAACACCTGGAGCAACATCGGGCATGCGCGGGCTGCGGTAAGCGGCATACGAACAAGGATTCCGGGAGCACGCCCGTACCGACTCTGTTTGGCCGGGTGGATGTGTCGAATCCACGTTGGCATCGCTGTGCATGCCAAGCGGACGGCCCAAAGACATTTCGGCCAGTGAAAGAGTGGCTCTGTGGGCGAAGCACTCCGGAGATGTTGTACCTGGAAACAAAGTGGGCCTCCCTGCTTCCTTTCGCACGTGTGGCGGCCCTGCTGAAGGAAGTACTACCGGTCGGCGATTCGATGAACCCAGAGAGCATTCGAAATCATCTGCAGGGAACTGCGGAACGTATCGAGCGAGAGCTCGGCGACGAGCGGCCATTCAATCTTTTCGAAGGAGTGGAAGAAGAGTGGGAGCAACAGCCGCTGCCAAACGGTCCGATGACGGTGGGCATTGATGGCGGGTATGTCCGGGCAGCCCACAAGCAGGGATGGTTCGAAGTGATCGCTGGCAAAAGCGTAGTCGCGTTTCAAGAGATGAGCCTGGAGAGATGCCGTCGGCCAAGTGTTTTGGATTTGTGCAAACCTACGACGAAAAGCCGCGCCGGCGCTTGTGGGAGCTAATGAAATCACAAGGCCTGCAAGAAAATCAGCAGGTGGTATTCATGTCCGACGGTGGCGAGAATGTCCGCCGGATGCAAGAGTATCTCCATCCTTTCAGTGAGCATCTCATCGATTGGTTCCACATCACGATGCGGCTGACAGTTCTACAACAGCAAACCAAAGGACTCAAGCAAGAGCGGCCTCAAGAAGGGGAAGACATATCGAAGCGTCTGGCAAGCGTGAAGCATCTGCTCTGGCATGGCAATACCGAGGAAGCGCTCGAACGACTGGGTAACTTGATCATGGATCTGAGTTTCATCCAGGCACGTTCCCCAGCTGCAGCAAAAGTTGCCGATAGCGTTACGGAGTTCGAGACATACATTCGCAATAACTGCACGTTCATTCCGAACTTCGGTGAGCGTAGACGGCAAGGGAAACCATCAGCACAGCGTTCGTGGAATCCACGGTTAAACAAGTCGTCAGCAGACGGTTCGTCAAAAAGCAGCAGATGGTTCGTCAAGAAGCAGCAGATGGCATGGACGCTGCGTGGCGCCCATCTGGTTCTACAGACACGAACAAAAGTCCTGAATGAAGAGTTGGATGAAGTCTTCCGACGATGGTATCCGCAGTTCCGACCAGAGGCCGCTTACTCCCCGACTTCTTGATGCACTCCTTAATGATGGAAAACCACAATCCGTGCGGATGGTTGCGCGTGATTCCAGTCCTCTCCCGATCTACGCTGTCCTCGTCCTCCAGCTTGATGATGGCAGCGCGGCGGCATTAGCAAAGATCAAAAAGACCGCCTCGATGATTAGTGGGTATCACGAATGACATGGGCACTGGACGGCCAAGTCTGGCAGCCGTTGTTACGGTTGCAGATGATGTAAGCCTCATACAGAAGTTCACTGCTGATCAGGACGTATTGGGGGATGCCTTTGCCAAGCTAGCGGCAAAAGGCAATTCGGGCCGAATCACCGATGGCGTAAATCTTGCATGTGACTTGCTCGGGACCACTGATAACGCCGCGAGGAGAGTAATCGTGCCCGTTAGCGAGTCGCGGGATGTTGGAAGCAGAGCGAACTTCTCGGATGTCGTGGTGAAAGCGCAGAGCAAAGACATTGTAATTTACACCGTTTCCTATTCTGCCTTTGTAACCGCGTTTACCCAGAAAGCTTCCGATCGACCGTCGCCCCCAGACCAACCGGGATTGTACGACCCCAACGATCACGGGGGCGTCAATCCGCTAGTCCTGCCGATACTACTCGCTCAGCTTGCCAAAACCAATGTTGCAGAGGCTTTTGCACAATCTACTGGGGGGAGCCACCAAAAGTTTACGACACTCCGTGGTCTTGAACACAGTTGACCACGATCGGCACGGACGTTCATAATCGTTACGTCTTGATCTTTGCTCCTCCAGGATCACAACGACCGGGGTATCACGAATTGTCCGTTAGGCTTCGCGCTCCTGGGCATCGGCTCGTTCACGCGCGGGCTGGATATTGGTCAACAGCAGAGTAACTCTCAGTTCTCAGGTGAGTTGTTGTAGCTGACGAGCGATCGAACAATACACAAGCATATATAAGGACAAATGTCCTGGTGACCTCGGGATACGTGCGCGCGTCGCGGGAATGCACCTGGCTTATCGCTGGTTCACCGGCCTCGGTTTCGATCAGAAGGTTCCGCACCACTCCACGTTTTCCAAGAATCGTCACGGCCGCTTTCAGGAATCTCCACTCTTCCTCAACCTCTTCGAGCAAGTCGTTAAACAGTGTATAAAAGTGGGGCTATTGAAGGGTGCGGAGCTATCGGTGGACAGCACACAAATCGGTGCAGATGCCAGCCCTGGCCGCGCGATCTCCCGCGATCAGCTTGTGGAGGTTGCCAAAGTCAGTCGCACAGTACGCGAATATGTGGAGCAGGTTAGAGCCATAAGCTCTTCATTTTGTTACTGAAGTGATCTTAAGATTTCTGAACCAGCCATCAGAACCATTGCCCACCCACAAACCCAGCTTTCCTTTGGGCCGGTTGTTTAAGAATTCAGCCCTGAGCATGGGTTTGTCCGTTTCGTTTACGAAAGCGGATACCTGCTTACCTTCAATTACCAACTTCAATTTCACTCACGAGTTCGGTGCTGGAGCTGGATCAGGGCGGACTCATATTTGCCAGGGTATTTTTCCCTCAGCTCGCTCCAGTTATGCTCGGGCATAGAGATGTATTGAATGGAGTGGCTGCGGTGATCTGCATCCGAAGCCTGAAAATTGAAGGGCCGGAGATAAACAGCATCGAACATGTTGCTGTTCTGGCCATGAAAGGCAAGGCCGATCAAGCTCTGGCCAGACTGGTTCTTACCTTTGAGCTCTAGCTCGATAGTTCCTTCTGAGAAATTCACGTCGGCGATCCACGCCAACCCGTAATCGTCGGCAGAGTTGAGGTATATAATGTCCGGCGCACCGGCCTTGACTTGCCCGAGTGTGCGATTGAACATTTCGAATCCATTGGAACTAGCGAGTCTCCCAGATCGTAGTTGGTAGCAAATGTCGACGTTGGCAAGAGGGTTGCGAAGGCGAACAGAATGGCGCACCTTTTCCAAAGGTTGGTGGAGTGGGCTGAGTTTTGCATAATTTAGTCGTGTCTGTGTGAGGCCATAGGATCGATACGCGATGCACGGTGGGCGGGCACATAGCCAGCTAGCAAAGCAGAAGCTAAAACGATGAGGATAGCCGTCGCGATCGACACAGGGTCTGCAGCAGTAACTCCGTTCAGCCGACTGGAGATTATTCGAGCCGCGGCCAGGCCACAGGGCAAGCCGATAGCCATTCCTATGGCCACGACCCACACGGCTTCACCAAGCACCATCCTCATTACACCGGTAGCCGAAGCACCGAGCGCCATTCGGATTCCGATCTCATTCGTGCGCCGGGTCGTGGAATACGACATCACGCCATAAAGACCGATGGCCGCCATGAGAAGCGAGAGACCCGCGAAGAACGCCGCGAGATTTGCAACCAGCCGCTGTGTAACTAATCGTCTTTCAATCTGTTGGTTTACAGTCCGGATACTCAGAATCGGCAGGTTCGCGTCGAACTGGCGTAGCACCTTGCGAACTTCGGAAGCGATACTGCCGGGCTCTCCCGAAGTGCTCAGCAGAAATGTCAGGCCTCCCACCGTCCCAATCGGGTGGGAGATATTGGCATAGAATCTCGGCTCGGCCTTTTCGTCCAGGCTGTGTTCTTTGGAATCTGCGACGACGCCGATGATCTGGAAAGTCTCGCGCGTAGTAGGATACTGATCCGTGCTGTGCTTACCGACCGCGTTCAGATCTGGAAAGAAGCGCCGCAGAAAGGATTCGTTGATCACGCACACCGCCGCCGCACGCGCGGCATCGGCCGAGTTGATCTCGCGTCCTCGTAACAGCGGGATTTTTGAGAGTCTTGAAATAATCAGCACCAACCTCGGTCCACCCCGATTTAAGCTGTTCAGGGTCCCGCACGGGCGAACCCTCCATAGCGAGGTGATCCCCCGAGTCGCCGGTGAAAAGATCTTCCGCGGCGACAGTGATGCTGCGCACCGCGGGTATGGTTCGCAATTCTGTCCGCAGCTTTCGTACATGGCCGGCAGTGCCAGTGCTTTGTATCCGGCCGCGCCTGGATCGACGCTGACCATCAGCACATGGTCCCGGTCATAACCCAGGTTTTGCGCGAGCATCTTCTGCAGGCTGCGCACGAACAATGCGCCCCCGATGAGCAAGACGAGCGACAGGGCCACTTGCACCACAACTAAGATTCTGCCCGTCCGAACACGGCCGCGGCCTCCGCTGGAAGTCCGCGCGTTGGCCGCTAAAGTCCGGTTGATGTCTAAACGCGTGCCCCGAAACGCGGGTACCAAGCCGAAGGCCAAACCTGTCAAGAGCGAAACGATTGCCGTAAAAACAAGCACGTGGTAATCGAGCGGAACTTCAAGTCCGAGATCATTAATACCAGTCGAGACTAAGGCCAGAAGTAGTCGCGTGCCAACGGCTGAAAGAGCAATTCCCAGAACGCCTCCCATGAGTGCGACCAGGAGACTTTCCGTGACGAGTTGCCTAATTAGTCGGCGGCGAGCCGCTCCCAGAGCGAGACGTACGCCGATCTCGCGCTGCCTACCACTAGCCCTGGCCAGCATCAGATTAGCGATATTGGCGCAGCGATCAAAAGCACGACGCCAACCATGGTCATCAGCAAGAGCAGAGGATCAGAGAACTCTCCGCGCAACTCAGAAGCACCGCGCGAGCCGGGGCGTAGTTCGATCTTTTCACTGCGCATGTCTTGGCGTTGCTGCTGACTCGGCAGAGTGCCGGCCCACTCTCGCAAGCTCTGTTGAAATGTCGTGTTAATCGCGGCTTCGGCTGTCTTACGCGAAATTCCCGGACCCAACCGCGCCATTACTTGCAGCCATAGCGTGTCTCTTGGCCTCAGGTAATCTCGACCTGGAAGCACCTGCGCCTGCATTGTAAGCGGGAACCAGAAATCCGTGTCGGAGCCCCACCAGGATTCCACGAAAGCCGGGCGGTGCGACACCCAAAATCTGAAAAATGCCTTGCCCGACGCGTACCGTGCTTCCCACAATTTGGGGATTGCCGGCGAATTCACGTTGCCAAATAGCCGTACGAAATCACCGCCACCGGGTTAGCACCGGGAACCTTGTCCTCTTCCGAAGTAAAGACGCGTCCCATGACCGGCTCGACTCCGAGCACATGAAAGAAATTCCCTGACACGAGCTCTGTACGAGCCTTAACCGATTGGGCTGCAGTATTGTCGCCCGGAAAAACATCGCTGTCGTTCAGCTCGCTTTCCGCCGCGAGCATGTCCGAGAAAACCGTATTGCGAGACCGAAGCTCCTCGAATTTCGGATACGACAAGATCGAACGTATGCCGTGTTCGGTTGTATCCGTCGCCACGCCGCTTTGCGAAGGATCGGTCAGAAGCACCAGTTGCTCAGGACGCTGAACTGGAAGTAGACGCAGCATCACGGCATTGATCAGACTGAAAATAGCGGTGTTCGCGCTGATCCCGAGCCCTAGGGTCAGCACTGCTACAACTGTGAACACCGGGCTTTTGCCAAGTGTGCGCAGACTGTACCGAAGGTCCTGAACAGTCGATTCGAGCCACTGCGTACTGCGCGCTGCGGCACTCTTCCTTCACCTGCTCCATGCCGCCGAATTCCTGCCGTACTCGTCGACGGGCCTCGTCCTCACTCACTCCCGTGCTTTTCAGAGCTGAGACTCTTTCCGCAATGTGAAACTCGAGTTCACGGCCGAGATCTTGCTCCAGTTCGTTGCGTCGCCACAAGCGTGACCGCCAGTCATCGGGCACCCTCCTCGGCTAGGTTCAAAATCACCCCCACCGCTTCGGCTGGCACGTCAGCTGATCATGACAGTGCTGCCCTTAATAGAAGTTTGTTGGCTGCAGCTGTCGACCAGAAGGCGGCCTGGCAATGTCCCCACTGCCGCGCGCCTATGCGCATCGGCCCGAATCTGTCGCCTTTACAGCTGCGGTCTCGATGCCGCTCCTTCGACAGCTCATAAGACCTTTCCGTCTCAACATGGTGACGCCTGCTTACGTCATATGGCGCATATGCAGAAGTGTGTCTGAACGAATCGCAGCCCAAGTTCAGGCCCTTCCTCCCACTGCCTTCTCCTTATCAAAGAGACTCATTAATTGGGTTGGCGCCGAGCTTCGGACTGATTCGACGTACACAGCCGCTCATGGAAACAACCTCGGCGCTTCCCAAACACGCTTGTAGCTCCATAGGCGGTCCACCCCCTCAGCGGCTTCCTCCAAGTCGTTCCTATCGAAACTGTCTCGGACTCAACCGCCACCCTCTCCCGTACCTCATCCTCCGAGACAGTTCACGATAAGACGCTAACGACTTGTGGGGACTAATCACTGGCTAGGTGCAAATGCGTCTCTAGGGCGTTCAGGCGTGGTTCCGATCCCGGTGAGTTGAATCGATTCCGTCCGCGTATCACGTCGAATATGTTTGCTTGGTCGTCCGGGTCAGCCGATCTAGTCGAGTCCGAAGACAACATATTCGCCTTTGATCGGAGCGGTGGGCGCTGGATGACCGGCTACCGCATGGGTCTGCGTCGCCGAACGTGCCGACGCGCACACCGCAATGTATTCGTGCCCGTCCAGTTCGTAGACCGCTGGCATTCCCTCGATTCCCGCGCTTAGCTCGAATTCCCAGAGTTCCTTTCCATCGCGCGTGTCGAGTGCACGTAGTCTCCGATCCCGCGTTCCCGCCAAGAGGAGTCCACCCGACGTGACTACAGGTGCCACTTTCGGAAATTGACTTCCGGTGTTGTGAATGCCCTTGGCGGCAAGCTCGGGAACTTCGCCGAGCGGGCGCTGCCACTCGATCGTGCCCGTGTTCAAGTCGTATGCCGTGAGCGTCGTCCACGGAGGTGAGATGGCAGGAAGACCGCTGCTGACGAACATGAATCCAAAAGGAGTCTTATAGTGCAGCTGGTTTGGCGGACCGAGCGGGTGGCTATTCGCGTCAGCAGTCACGGTTCCGCTATCGGTAGCAGCCTCGGGGTGTCGCAGGTAAGACACGAGGTCGCTCAGCTCGCCTTCCCTCAGTTGAGGAAAGGCCGGCATCTGCCCTTTTCCATGGCGCACGGAGCTCTTGATCTCTTCTGCATTGAATCTGTTTCCGATGTCGACCAATGAAGGTGTCCCAGGCGGATGCCCCTGTCGATCCGCCCCGTGGCACAGTTGGCAGTTTGAGGAAAAGACAGCGCGACCTTTACCTTCCGGTGAAGCACCGGCTTGTAACGGCGCAGCTTCACTCAGTTGCAGCTTCAGCATCGCAGGTAAATCCTTGGAGACCACGTACAGTTTCCCGGCGTGTGGGTCAACTGCTGCCCCTCCAAGATTTGCGCCCCCGTTATTGCCCGGCATCTGGATAGTGCCGCGAGTACCGGGAGGCGTGAAAATGCCTTCGTTGCGCGCATCCCGTATGGCCGTCAGCAACTGCGCCCGTTCACTGGGATCTGCGATATAAGGATTCAGATCTTGGGCGGTAAAGGCTTGCCGTCCGAACGGTGGTGGTTGCAGTGGAAACGGTTGCGTTGGAGATGTCACCTCACCGGGCATATCGGACTTGGGCACCGACCGCTCTTCGATCCGCCACAACGGCTTTCCTGTGTCACGTTCAAATACCCACACAAATCCCTCTTTGTTCACTTGAATCACGACTTTGACCTTTACGCCGTTATGGACGACGTTCAGAAGCTTCGGGGCCGTCGCATTGTCGTAGTCCCAGATGTCGTGATGAACCATTTGAAAATGCCAACGGCGCTTGCCCGTCCGCGCATCAAGAGCCAGCAGGCAGTTCCCAAACAGATTGGACCCTGTTCTATCCGCTCCGTAAAAGTTGTATTTCGGACTGGCAGTCGGTACGAAAACAATCCCCTGACTTTCATCCAACGTAAGTTCGCTCCAGGCGTTAGCCCCACCCACTGTCTTCCATGCGTCTCGAGGCCAGGTGTCGTATCCATACTCGCCGGCATGAGGAATGGTATGAAAAGTCCAAACAAGTCTGCCGTCGCGAACATCATAAGCGCGAACGTCGCCCGGTCCGGAACTATATTCTTCGTTTGTTGCAGAGCCGAGAATTAACAGATTCTCGAACACCTTACCCGGCGTCGTAGACTGCACTAACGTCAGTGTCTTCGGATCACGTGCCAAGCCGTCTCGCAAATCCACACCGCCGTCCCGCCCAAAATCGGCGATGCGCTTACCCGTCCGGGCATCAATCGCCTGCAAAATGTTGTTGCACGCGAAAAGTAAACGCCGCTGTGTTCCGTCAGGGCTTTCCCAATAATTGATCCCGCGCTTTGTGATTAGCGTTGTGTCGCGACCGGTTTCATGTACCCACAGTTCTTTTCCCGTCTTAGCATCCAGAGCAACAATGGAGTTCCGTTTTGCCAAAACGTACATGACGCCGTGGACGACGAGGGGATTGAACAAATAGTCGTTCGAATCGCCGGTTGAATAGCGCCAAATCACCCGGAGTCGCCTCACGTTGTCGCGATTGATTTGCGACAGACCGGAGTATTGTGCGGAATCGGCGCTGCCCCCGTATTCAGCCCATGAATTTCTGAGGCCGGCATGTTCGCTGTTGCGTTGACCTTCGACCGAGACAGTGGCGATCGCGACCGCAAGAAGGCACGAAAGACTAATATGGCGTGACAAATTCGAGAATATACTGGCGCTCCTCACCTGTCCTCTGTCGGCGGAAGTTGCGGTGCATGCTCGCCCGGTGGTTTCGCTGACGGTATTCCAGACAGATCGGGACTTCTAAGGACTAATGCGGCGTTCTTTCGGCTTCTGGAGTTCCGGGCTTTGTTGCTCGGCGTTCTTCCGGCTTCTGGAGTTCCGGGTGAACACCGGGCTGAAGACCCTGATCTCGAGCGATCTTGCGAAGCAGTCGCGTCAGTTCCCGGCGCTCTGGTTGAGTCAGTGCAGCGCAAATGTGATCTTGATGTGCTTGCGTCAGGGCAATCAGTTCTGACGCGACGCTTTGTCCCTTCTTTGTAAGGACGAGCGTATAGGAGCGCCGGTCGGACGCGTTGTCACCACGTCGTACAAGCTCTTTCGTTTCGAGTTCGTCGATCAGCCTCACCAGATTGCTGGGAAACATTCCGAGAGCATCCCCTAATTCACGCTGAGTCAGGCCGCCCGCTGCGAATATCGCCTTGAGTACGCCCACATGGGAGAGCCGAAGACCGAGAGGATCAACCCGCTTTCCAAACGAATTCTGCGCGTGTGAGCCAACCTGCGCGATCAGAAAAGCAAGATCACCTAGCGAATCAACCTCCCGTTTGCGTGACGGAACCACAGTCATCTCCTGGCCGAGTATATGGTATAACGATTATCCAATATAATCTTTCTTCAGAGAGGTGACCATCATGGAAATCGCAAAATGGATTGTCGCGCTAGTCGCCGTGTACAACTTCGGCGGCTACGTGGCGGACGCAGTGATCCCGTTTACAGCAAAGCAGCACATCCATAATCCACGCTGGCCGCCCCACGCAAAGTTTCACAACGGCCAAAGCATGCTGCTGGGCATTGGGTTGGGACTCTACTCGTTGTTTCTCCTTTTTGGAATAAGCCCGCTGACGTTTCTGCATTTAATGCTAGCTGCTGTCGCAGCGGGACTCTACTTCGTGACCATGCTGCTTTCGCCTGTGTTCCCGGGGACGGCCTGGAGCGATCCTGAGTTTACAAAAGAGAACGGATCAGTTCTGGGGATGCACCCCCAACTCTTTGTGGGTTTGCTGGTATGCCTGATTCTTCTCATCGCGTGCGCGTATGCGTTTGTGAAGCACTAATAAGTTTGCAGAAAGCGTAAAGCCGAAGGAGACGACAGACTGATGACGGACCGCCGAAAGTCCGATTATCCCCATCTACGAGATCTTTCTCAACCGCTAGTCGCCCCGAGCCTTCACGAGTGAGCCCATTCCGAAGCTAGAACTCCTTACCATGCTAGAGGCTGCACGTTGGGCAGCCTCGTCGGACAACTCACAGCCTTGGCGTTTTGTGTATGCGTTGCGCGATATGCCTGCATGGGAGCGTTTCTAAACCTCCTTGTGCCATCCAACCGATTCTGGGCGAAAGAGCCGTCTGCGCTGGTTTTTGTGGTGTCGAAGTCGACCATGCGTTCCCCTCGCAGCAGCAACGAGGCACCTTCACCAACACACTCGTTTGATGCTGGTATCGCATCCGGGTATTTTGCCCTGCAGGCTTCAATGATGGGCTGGTATGCGCAGGGCATGGTGGGCTTCGACGCGGACCGTGCGTTTGAAAAGCTGAGCGTTCCGGAGGGCTATAAAGTCGAAGCTGTCTGTGCGCTTGGCAGGAGGGCCGATCCGGCGGAACTCCCGGAGGAGCTACGTGCACGTGAAGTGCCCAGCGACCGGCGCCCTCTAGCGGAACTCGCTTTTGAAGGCGGATTCCCGACGTAAACGCCCTGCGCGCAAGTGCCAGTAGAGCAGGCTACGCGAAGCGACTAAGAACATAGGTAACCGTAAACGCGCATGGGATTTGAAATCGCCGACGCTCAGAAGCATCGGCAGTGTCCCCGAAGCCGTTTTGCAAACCCTCTGGTTAAGCCAAATCCGCGCCAAGCGCGTTTTACGTCCAAGTGGAAAACTGATCCGGTTTCCGCGAATATGTGCCAGATTAAGTCTCAAGTGGATCAGGTAGATAGTTCCACAAACTTGTGCAGCTACGGCCGGAACTCATGACAGTGACGAAGCCTGCAAGCATACCGGAGCTCGAGGGAGAAGCGTATACTACTCGGCCCGCAAATCAGTGATCATTTGAGGGAGACGGAACACCCTACGGGGGATTAGCGTTCGGCGCCGGAGGCACTGGCCTCACGCACGGGGCACTGGACTGCGCCATAGGGTGAGTATCGTGATATTGCAATTCTGCAAAATCTTCAGGGGTTTTGCAGAATTGCAGCGACGGCGCGGAGCTCTTGTCTCCAGGCAACGACACACTGGAATGGCTATTCACCCGGTATTGTTCCGCAAACCACGTATCGAAGTTCGCTTGAATGGTACGGATCGGCGCATGAAACACGCCTTCGAGGATCTCCCGGTACGATCTGTATGTCGAAAGGTCCGATGCCAAGTGGTAATCGCGCACAGCAAAGTAGACCGGCTGAAGCTCTCTATGCTGATCGAGGTAACGAATAAAGACCGCCGCGGTAGCCTGAATGTAGGATACGGGATAGTCTGGGTTTTCTGAAAAATCCGCCCAGGACATGTCTAGCAGCTCATTAATGGTGGGCCGCCCATGAGGGTCAGGCCACAGCACCCGGTCGCGCCAGCTCCAGCCAAGCACAAACCTTTCTGATGTGGGGCTTGCGACTGCGACCTCGGAAGCAAGCCCCTCCTCGAGCCACGCTGGAGCACTCGGAAATCGGTCTTTGATGAGCAGGTGAACCACCTCGTGCGCCATCGAGCCGCAGTCGAAAACTCCACCTTGCGACGTAAGGCTCATGTCCTCTGGCACCGAATAGGCCAGCACCCCAGGCGGCAGCACGAGGCCGTGCAGACGCCGCGCCAACTCGTACACGTCCACACGCTCCGGAACGACGTACACCGTCACCATGTACCGCGAGGGCTCAATCTGAAACTCAGCCTTAAGGGGCAAGGCATACCGTGCCAGGCAGCCCGCGACGGCGGCCGCGTCCCCGCTTGTACGCCGAAGCTCCGCAACCGCAAAGCCGCCCTGGATGATCCCGGCCGAGGGCTGGCCGATCGATGCGAGCGCCCGGTCAAGAGCCGCTTGCGGGCTACTGATCGCCACCCGCCGCCCCTCGAGCTCCTCGGAACTCACGGTCGCTACGGTGGAGTGGAACTCCTTCGGAGGAATGAAGCCATCACCGGACTTGGTATTGCCGCGCACTCCCGGTTGCATGAAATGCGCCGAGGCATCCAGCAGGTTCGCCGGGACGAGCGGCGTAGCGGCCGAGGCGTCTCCGCTCACGACAGGTGCCTGGCACGCCTTGATGACACGCAATATTTCCGCGTTGCCTGGCTCGTTCAGGGCCCGGTTGTTCTGCAGTATGTCGTTCAGCACATGCGCGCCTAGGCTCCTGGTCTCAGTGAACTGGCAGTCCAGCGAGCCAGCGAGGTATTCCGTGCGCCAGTCAATCCGGTTCATCCTGGAATATGACCGCAACGCAAGGTTGAATTGTCCGAACGCCGCCTTGGCGGTTGCAGCATCCCCGGCCTTGAGTGCTGCGAACGTCGCGTTCCAATCGGTCTCAACGGCGGTAAGCGTCTGGGTCGACGCACGCCCCGCTGCGAGACTCACAACGAGCGCCGCCACCAGCATCTGTCTCCTCATCGCCGCGTCGCCTCACCTACTTCGCATTCGTCTTCTTGCGGTTCGCCTGCATTCGCCGCAGCTCTTCGAGGCTCAGCGGGGTAGCATCGGGCTCTATCGCCGCCTGGGCCGCCTTCGGCTGCTGAGCAGGCTGCAGGCGATTGACGTAGGCGGCGCCATCCGCAACATCCAGGTTCGACGCGACAAAAAGCGACGCTATGATGAGAGACGTGCCCAGAAAGCTGAGGATCAATCCCGGCGAAGCGCTCGTAATGGCCAGCTTCAACTGCGCCGTCTCGCCGCTGATCTGCGACGAGCTCTCGCTCAGCTTGCCCAGTATGAAGACCGCGCCGACAAAAGCCAGCACCATGCCCGTTATGAACGTGAGCTGGCGGCTCCAGATGCGCGACATCAGCATTCCGCCCGCTTGGTGATACCGCTTATCGAGCGTGGCGGCCTCGAGAAGGATGAGCGCGTTATTGCTGAGATCGGTCGCCGTCAGCGGCGTGGATACCGGGCGGCTGATCTCCGCCTGCACGGCCGTCCGGATGCTCTGTCGCTGGTCTTCCTGAATGTACCGCGTCACTTCATACACATGGACGCCGCTGAACAGGAAGAACGCCACCGCCATCGTCACCACGAAATATGTCATGAACGGCAACAAGCCGCGCTGCCAAACAATGGTTTCCTGGCGCACTACTACGTCCTGAGAGGTCGTGGATATCTCGGACACGGCCACGGTTTGGGAAAGTGTCTCCAAAGCTCCTTCTGGGACTTACGCGCCGTAGGGATCGAGCGCTTCCAAAGCACCAGCTTACTCCCAATCGAAAAATGAGTTACTTGCGATAGACAACAAACAGGCCGGCCGGATGTAGCTTCTGATTGATCCCGAGGTTGAAATTTTGGATAGGCGATTGCCCTACGTACGTCCAGTACAAAGACACTTTGACGTAAAGACTTCTGAGTTTGAAAGTCAAGCCACTTGGGACCACTTTTTTCACAGAGAGATCAAGGCTTCCACATCTTGTGCACATCTTCATTCGGGGAGCCACATACTAAGCGGAGAGCTCCTCTTCTTGAGACTGGCGACGTATTTCGTTTCGTCGTACGTGACTCCGTCGTTCCAGCACCGGAATAGAATACGTTGCCACTTGAACGCTAAAGCGCGAAGCGCGACATGGTGGCGCTTGCCACTCGCACGGAGTTGGTCGTAATAGACCCGGGCCCAGCGGCAGCTCTTCATCGAATGCTGTGCCCACTCGTGAAACGTCTGTCGTAGAAACTTAGCACAGGCTCTTCGAAATTGAATGATGCGTGTGCGGCCACTGGAAACGGTCACGGGCGCAATGCCGGAAGCGCATTGCATTTCATGAGCGGTCTGGTAACGCTTACCGTTTCCCATCGCTGCCAACAGCCGAGGTGCCATCACCGGTCCGGCCCCAGGTAACGATTGCGCTATCTCCCAACAAGGATGCCGATGGCTGGTTTCAGCGATGGCCGAGTCGAACTCTTTAACGCTCGATTGCATCTGTTTTAACAATGCGACCAGCGCGGTTACTTCCAGAACATAACAATCCAGCAGCACTGAGTCTTGCACAGCCGGAACCGCAGCACTCACCTCTTGTGCCCAAGCCGCCGCCTCTTCCGTGGTGCGCCGATGTTTGAGTAGGAACACTTCCAGTGTCTTGCGTTTCGCCTTTTGCAACTGCTCCAGTCTGGGCCATCTGGCCAGCAGATCGAGAACCGGTGCGGCTCCGATATCGTCAAACCAGGTCAGCACTTGTGGAAAGCAGACCTTCAGTCGGGCGGAGAGTCGATTGCCGTGCGCCTTCTTCTCCTCCACCCAGTGTCGGCGTTGTTCGACTAACAGCAGCAGTCGACGAGTTGGTTCGTCGTCTTGCTGCAAAGGACGAAGGCGGCCCCGATGGTGTACCAACAAGTCGAGCAGCAACTCCCCATCGGCAGGATCACTCTTGCTTCCGGACGGATACAAAGCTTAACGAAATTGTCCGGCGGCTTGCGGATGGACGGGATAGATCTCTACGCACGCGTATTTCAGAAGCATCCAGACAACAGCGCCATGCTTTTGCTCTATCGCCACGCCTATTCGGCGGCCATTCAATCGGCTCATCAATTGACCGATCCAAAGGTCCAGTGCTTCTGGTGTTTGCTCCAGCCGCCCTCGCTCCCGCTCTCCCGTGTCGGTCCATTGCAGAGCCCAGACGTGCTCTTGGTCCCCCAATCGAATCCCACCCAGGCTGCATAGGCCTGATCTCGATCGTCATTCTCTTTGGCTTCAATATTGTTTTGCTCCGTGATCGCTTCGGCACGCCGGCTTCGCATTTCCAAAGGACTTATAGATGTCGTGCTGGTGTCCAGCGACAGCTTCTGAGAATTCGTCTAAGCGAAGCACATCCCACTGCTCGAGGGTCTTTACGAAATCATCGAGTGTTAGTCGGCATTACTCGTAACAGTGAGACGCCTGCTCTCCCTACAGCCTCCGCTATCAAGCGGCGGAATAAAATCGGAACAGCCAGGGAGGGCTTTTCCACAACCGCGGTGACCGACGACTGTTGATAACTACTTTATTGAGCCAACTGCCTTGGCTCGACTATAAGTCGGCGTTCCGCTGTTGTCGTTCGCGATCTTCGCGGGCGCCAACGGAACGACATACGGGTTTTCCGTCCAAGCGACAGCGAACCGACTCAGTTCCGGGTACTTGACGTCGTGGAAGTTGTGCGGACACCACCAACTTCGATGCTCGATCCCGGCATCGAGACTTTCCAGCGGTGGCTCAAGGAAGGCCAAACTTCTTAAGTCCCCGGAGTTGTCATGGCCGCACTTTTAGACCAAGCATGCTGCTCAGTCTGAGCTCCGGGCATTTGCTTAGTCAGATTCGCAAGGAGTGCCTTCGCCACGCGATTCCAGACCCTGATCGCAGCGTCTTTCCTTACCAGCCATAGAACTTGCCCGGTAGTCGGCTCGGAAATGCGGAGGTAGAAATAGTTATGCAGTGCATCCTTGTGGTCCAGGGCAAGTATGATGTCTGCCTCGGACTTGTTTGTTACGATTCGCCATCGCCCCCACTCCTGAAGATGCCGATACACAGCATCAGCGAAGCCTTGTTCGCCGCTGTCATTCTGCAGGTAGGCGGTCCTTGCCGAAACGAGCTTCTCGGGAAGCGGGGCACGGCTATTCTGGCCCGCGGAACAAGGGAATGTGATTCCGAGGACTAGAAAAGCAACGGCGTAGAGGATTCCGCGCGGTGAGACGAGTTCCATCAATGAAATAGGGTCCGCGCGCATGCGCTTTTCTCGCTTTTTTGCTGTCTTCTTGCTCTGCGGACTCTGGACTTTGCTTGGCGTACCGGGTTGGGCCAGAACGACGGGCAATCCGGAAACTGATTCATCGACACTGGCTGAGGGTTTGAGGGTTTTTATAGCCGGAGTCGGATGATTTGCTTTCAAGTTGACGAGAAGTCGGCTACGGTGAGATTAAGGTTCGGCCAGGCACTAAGGAGAAATAGATCCGTCCTGGTTGCGAAGGGATAGAACTACCCTTCGCCGTCAGTCAGGATCTGTGCGTTCGCGTTTGGTTGGTTTCGGATTGCCCGTCGTCTTGGCACAACTCTGAAATTATTCTCCTGGATTGTTAAACCTTCGGCGACTACGAACGAGTGCCAACGTTTCTCCTATTGCTTTCCAATAGCCAGTAAGGTCTCTGAATTTCGTACCAGATTGTCGGGATGTATTTGCCGGAGTTGCCCGCATTCTCCGACAAGATGGCCTGTATTCATTTTGGGCAAAGCTTGTCGATCTGAAACGACCTCTCGCTGACAACAGCAAGGCGCAAACGCAGTGACCTTGAAATGCACTGATCCCACAAAGAACGGCCCCGCCTAGACCTGAGGCGTACATATGATGCAAGCGCCTTGCTGCAAACAATTTCCGGCATGGCTTAACTTGCACCGTGCTCTTGTCAATTGCCGTTCCGAACGCAGCTCCGGTTACGGTTACGATTCTGACTTTGCCTGCAAGCCGGTTTCGCCTTATCTGCCCGGCGCGGCACAGCTGAAGTTCGCTTCGTCGTCGATGCTGCCCTTTCCCGAGTATTGGGCGACTTGCGGATATTGACATAGCGGGCGTGTTCTCACCGGAGGACCGGAATCCTGATTGGTCGGGAACTGAGAAGCGATCATCTTGTTTGGTGCGCGGCCTTTCTCGACCCAGTCAACCACGGCAGTAAGCGCGTCGAAGTGGTTGGGCACAACTCCGCCGGTGCAATGGTTCATCCCAGGCACCATGAAAAGGCAATAGAAACGATTGAGATTCTTCCCCGAAGAATGAGACGCCAAAAGCATTGTAGTAGGCGACCGATTCTCCAGGCACTACGAGCCAATCAGACCAACCGTGATAGACGAGCAGCTTGTGCCCATGATCACGGAAAACATCGAGGCTTAGAGTCGTTGCATTTAAGTCAGCTGCGAGCTTCTCGTCAACGGCCGCAACACTTCTACTGAAGTCGAAGCTGCGCCAGTTCCAGTCACGACCGAAGACGCAGGTGAAAATGGGTGCGAATGGCGGCTGGCCATTTGCGCTGGGACCTAGATGATCCCAACCGAGTTCGCTCCCTTTTGGCATACCGGCATAAATCTGTTTGCCGGTACGGGGATCAACTGGCCCAGTGTAAAGGCGACGGACAACTGCAACCTGCGAAGGTGTAAGACACTTGTCGTTCTCAGAGCCGGAACATCCAATCAAGGCAGGATCGAAGGAGCATTTTGAAGGATCACTGATGATGTCATCCGCTACGCCGTCGAGTCGATCGCATGCATTCATTACCGCCTTTGCTAACGAACGAAGCTTAGCCGTTGAAAGATGGTCTTCGGGTGTTCGTTCCATGGACACGAAGTTCCATAGAATGCTTTCGTGAACGCCGGTTCTATTATTGGCCGGCGCACCACTGACAATTCCGTCGTAATCATCCGGATAGCGTTGAGCTTCCATCCAGCCTTGCTCGCCACCGGTGGAACAGCCAACGAAGTAGTTATGGGTTGAGGGGCGTTTGTAGAACGTATTGACGAGCCGTTTGGCCTCAACCGTCATCTCGTGAGTGGATCGACAGCCCCAATCTTTCCAACGTTGGGGACGATCAATGAAAACGGTCGCGTCTTCACCGGGCGGAGTAGCCATGCCCATGTCAGTGTTTACGACAGCGTATCCGCGCTTGATTCCTTCGGCAAGAGCGTCATAGGCGAGGTTTCCAGCAAAACCTCCATTACCCGTACCTTCCAATCGCCCGTTCCAATCTGCTTCGGGCATCCAGAGTTCAATGCGTATTTCTGAATCAGTAGACGGGTGAAGGATTGCGGCAACTCGGCAGAACCGCGGTAAGTCGCCGAAAGCCTTTCCTGTTGGCGAAGTAAAGACGCCGGAATCGACAATTGCTGTCGCGGTGATCTCGATCCGAGGCGTTGCGAAATGGGCAAGCTGTTTGCAATTGTCAGCGGCAATGGCAGGCCAGCAGGTTAGTAGCGTGCCAACGAGTGCGGCAGCGCGCGAGAAGGAAATCATCGGCCCCTTAGCAAGGTTCAACGCTTCAATGTACAAGGACATAGGATACTCCCCGGAACCGCTGTACCAGGACGTGAGGACGGTGACGAGCTGCGGTCAGGCATACAGCGCTGACCATTCTTTGTTTCTTAGGGCGCAACTCAAACAGGCCACGTTGCCGCCTTACTAGCCAACAGGAAGCGGCTGAGCGCGAAGTCACGGCCATGCTAATGGACCGCTCACGGACTACTCCGTCCTGATCTACAACAGCTGCTGATAGAGAAGCAAAAGGTAATGCTACTACGGGGCTCTCGATATCATCACAGCGAGCATTCCCGTTTGAACTTTCGGCGGGATCAAGCGTCAGGTTCGGCGTGAAAGGGCGTAATACTTTCTTCCATCGGTGGGCGTATTTTCGCGCTTATTGAATAGTAAGACGGCATTGTGCAGCACCATCGCAGAAACAGCAGATGGGTCAACGCCCTTCTCTAGTCAAGGTGAAATCGGCGCGCTGGGCGACCCCAAACTTGCTAGTTGCTCGGCTAGCTGGCGTTCGAGAGAGGCGAGTTCTTGGCCGCCTGCTGAAGGGCGCTTCGTTGTTCGAGGACACGACGCGCGGAAAACCAATCGCGAATGGTGCTGAGCGTGAGACCCGTTGGGTTGTCGAGTTTGCGGTTCCGGTAGACCGAAGGAGCACGCTGGCGAAAAGCATCGCGAATTTCTACAGCTGTGGCATCGGGCACAATAGCCCGAGCTCCCTGCCACAAGCGGCGCAGAGCTCCGTCGTCAAGGGACATTTCCGCGTCCATCAGCCGCGCGAACTCCGGTGGAAATTCTTTAAAAGTAACGATCGCCGTCGTCGTTTTGAGTTCTGGGATTAGTTCCTGAAAAAGTTCTTCCTTATACGCAATATCGGTTTGGTCATCCTTTACGTCTCTTTTGTCATCCTTTGGGGTCGATTCTGTCATCCTTTGTCGAGAAAGCGTGACACCCATGTCATCCTTTACAGCGTTTGTTGCGGAAGTAAGGACGACACCCATGTCATCCTTTTGAGAAGTTAGCCTTGGAAGGACGACGGCACTGTCATCCTTTACCGAATTACGAGACTGGCGGCGTGCTGCTCTTTGCAAATTGGCATTTGCGGCTGCCAATCGTTGTTTCAGTAGCGACTCAGCCCCTAGCGGGCACGGCGACCATCAGGATGCAGGTGGTACCAGATGGTGGAGTTGCCGCGACCGCCGGCATCACCTTTCGGCAGACAGATCCAACCGCCAGCTAGTAACTCTGTCCGAATGCGCTGCACTTGACGTTTGCTTACTCCGCCTACTTCAACAGCAAATGTCTCGTCTATCAGAAAGACTTCACCGTCATAAGGGCGCCGTGTATCGCAGCCGCGATTCACATGGTCCACTAAGACGCGGTAACCGAGCTGGGCTCGGGGCGATAGGTTGGATCCCACGACATCGGTGCCAAAGGCCTGGCGAACAATTTGGGATGGCAGTGCATCGATGCCTTGTTCGGATGCAGCGGGTTTCCGGACTGGGAGTTTCGACCGAAGGTTAGAACCTGCTGCAGAAGTCATCTGTGCCTCCGGCGAATTTGTTTCCGCAACTTCCAGCCGCACCAGTCATGTCTGTCCGGAGTTGCCGTGCGTGGAGTTGTTTTCATGGCTTCGTTCTTGCTCCGCCTCGTCGTGGACTCTTCGTCGGAGTTGGCGCAACAGGCGGAAGGGAGGGGGCCTGCATCCGCTCCATATGCACTTCCAGATTGCTCAGAACGTCCGCGGTTTCTCGCTTCTCGATAAAGATCCCGCAAACACCTCCGCTCAAGAAGAGCGCCAGAGCCAATGCAGCTTTCAGTCGTCCACCAGCCGCATTCTCCTGACCGACCAAATGAGCATTGTGTTCCTGTAACAGCCGTGATGCCATGGTGAGTTTGCCGAGTTCGGTTTAGATCATCGCTGCCATTCCCTTGTGTTCCTGCGTCAGCGGTTTGGGTGCTGCCGAAATCCCACTCGCGAGCCCGTTAATGTCTTTGGCCGCAGACCGCAGCAGCGTGGCCGTGTCCTGGTGCAGTGGGACATATCTTAAAGCCTTCATTCGATTGCACACAGCGTGTACATGGTGAACCGTCCCCACACTTTTAATGCGGTGGTCGCGGGTTCGAGCCTCGCCCGGCTCACCATCATTCCAAACGGCAGTGTTCAACTTCTAAGACTCAGCAGGAGCGAGTCGGCGGCAGGTCGTCTCTTAGTTCTTAGGCGGCCAATGAAGATCGCCGGCCGGGTTGTCATTTGGACGCTTTTATGCTATCACCACCCCTGCGTACGAAAGTTGCAACACAACCCTCCTGACTGATGACAGAGCCCGCACACGTGCGTCGAAGATCATGTGGAGCCACGTCGGCAAGTCCGCATATCCTGCTGCCTCGTTCAGGCGCCACAAGTACGCCTGAAACCCGAGCATGGGAAGATGGTCGCTCAGATATCTTCCGAGGGAAAGGGTTGCTGGATGACCAGAAATTGGAGTCCCGATACGTACTTCTCAGTTTCCGCAGCCACTAGCCCAACATACACTGCTGGAATCCGGTGCCATGACAGCCGCCCGCCAATGTCAGAGTGGCCGTCACTCGTTCAGAGTCGTCCGACACAGCATGACTCCAGAAAACGATCACATGTCTATCGATACGCCATGCGCTCGATATACGGAGGATACCGATCGCCTTTGATGGGAATTCGTAGGTCACCCGGCCCAGTTCCTGAAGGTGCACCCCTGTCTCGGCGTGAAGCTTACCGGCATAGTCACCAAAGTTGGGGCGAAGCGATCAACCCGGGAGCGTCCGTTGAAGCTTCCATGCGGAATCGATACTCTAGTAAGTAGATGGATGAAGAACCTTCATTGGTCCCCCTTTTCCCTGGTCCTCCGTCTTCGGCCGAAGCGGGCAAGGTTGCGGCCGCGTATCTGCGAGGCACGATTTCCGATGAACTCCGTAACGAGGACCCAGCCTTTTCGCGGCCAGCGACTTCCGTTCTGAAGTTCCATGGCATTTATCAGCAGGACGACCGCGACGTTCGCAAGCAAGGCCCGAAGCAGTACTCGGCTATGATCCGCGTCGGTGTGCCCGGCGGCGTTCTCACGCCCGATCAATACCTGGTTCTAGACCGTCTGGCCAACATCGGCGACGGCAGTTTGCGAATCACCACCCGGCAGGACATTCAGTATCACTATGTCCCGAAGTCTCGGCTTCCAGAGCTGATCCGCACCCTCAACGAAAACTGGCTGTCGACCCTCGCGGCCTGTGGCGACGTCGTCCGTAATGTCACCTCCTGCCCAGCGCCTTTTGAGAACGACCAGCGGCGAGACATCTTCCCCGTAATCCAATTTCTTTCCCGCAGCCTCAAGCCGAAGACCACGTCCTACTACGAAATCTGGATGGATGGCGAGAAGATAGAAAATCTCGACGACGATCCGACTCGCGATCCGTTCGAAGTGGAACCCCTGTACGGCGCGACTTACCTGCCTCGTAAATTCAAAATCGGTTTCGCGTTCCCGGGCGACAACACCACCGATATCTATTCCAACGACATCGGCATCGTGCCCCATTTCCAAGCTGGCGAGCTCACCGGCTTTACCATTCTGGCTGGCGGCGGTATGGGCCAAAGCGCAGGAGTAAAGGCCTCTCACCCGCGACTTGCCGATCCCATCTGTTCCATCGGTCCTGCGAAAGAAGAGCTGCTTGAGGTCTGCTCCGCAATCGTCTCCCTCCATCGTGACTTTGGCAATCGTTCAAACCGAAAGCTGGCTCGGTTGAAATACGTGCTCGACGCGTGGGGCGTCGCGCGGTTCAAACAAGAGCTGGAATCTCGCCTGGGTCGCACACTTGCTGCGCCGAGGCCACTTGAATGGCAGAGAGCCAATGACTATCTCGGTTGGCATCAGCAAGGTTCCGATGATCAGGGTAATCCAACTTGGTTCGTTGGCGTTCGTGTCATTTCCGGCCGGGTGCGCGACTTTGCCGACGGGTATCAAATGCGGTCGGGGCTCCGTGCCGTCATCCAACGATTCCGTCCGGGTGTCCGGCTGACATCGCAGCAGAATCTCTATCTCAGCGGCATCACAGAGGCTGACAAGCCCGTGATCGTCGAATTGATGCACGCACACCGAATCTCAGAACCGGAATCGCTCCCGCCCGTGCTTCGTCACGCCATGTCCTGCCCGGCCCTGCCAACCTGCGGACAAGCGATTACGGAATCAGAGCGCATCATGCCCCAAGTCGTGAACGAGATTCAGGAGGAGTTGACCAGCGTCGGCCTGCGAAACGACATCGTTCATCTGCGAACCACCGGCTGTCCTAACGGCTGCGCACGCCCCTACACAGCAGAAATCGGCATCGTCGGCGCAAGCGTGGACATGTACACCATCTACTTAGGTGCATCGCCTCTTGGCACTCGTCTCGGAACGGCCTTCGCTACAAATGTGAAGCGAGACCAGATCAGAGCTAGACTCCGGCCACTCCTCGCTAGTTACGCAGAGACCCGTTTGCCCAGCGAATCCTTTGGCGACTTCTGCCACCGCCTCGGCCCCGAACAACTCAAGACCATCGCTACCAGCTTCGCCGAACCCGCACCCGTATAGTTCACCTTACGAATAGGTCGCCTTATGCACTGCCTTCAGCTGTTTTGAAAGGTTGTCAGGACCACGGGCGGGACCGGGCCACTGAGATTCCTCGAATCTGGTGCCCTTCTTCCTGAGATACAGCGCAGTAAAAGTGGTAAAGGTCTCCTCTGTAGTAAATCAGTGAGGGCTTATGTGCGTATACGGAATCGACCGATCCTGGTTTGCCAACGTCCACGGCAATCCAGTCGCACTTTCTGGGATGGACAAGATCCGGCCCGGTGGCGAGCAGGTCGCGCGCGACGCCCTTTGCATCCAAGCCGAAGTAGTAGAACACCCATTGTGTACCGGCTCTTAACACACACGGATCGCTGGCAAAATGTTCGTCAAGGCTGCCCGCCGGCCCGTTCCGGATGATGGGGTTCTCCGGATGACGCTCCCACATCCTCAGATCCTTCGACAACGCGACGCCAGTCTGTTCCTTCCAATTGCGCTCCGCCCGGTTCTTTGCGTTATAGAAGAGGTAATACGTGTCCTCATCTTTGACGAGGCAGGGCTTATAGAGGCCGCCGTTTTCCCAGTCTGCGCCATCTTCCGGCTTGAGAACCGGCGGACCAACTTCCCAATGAAGCAAGTCCTTACTCCGGCAAAGGCCGATAACGGCCGCGCCTTGCTCGTACCCTGGGCCAGGGTATGCATGATACGCGCCGAGGATATGACCGTTGACCCTAATTAGTTCGCCAGGAGAATCAAGTCCGTTTTCACGCGCGATCCAGTTCATCGCGATGTTGTACTGCAAGACCGGGTTGGATGTATCCCGTCGAAGAATAGCCCCTTTCTTTTTCCAGTTGATGAGATCACTTGACACTGCCAGACCGGTTTGATAGCCGGTCCCATCAAACGCGACAAATGTCATGTAGAAATGTCCACCATGCCGGAAGACAAAAGGGCAATCGACCGATACCTGATCAAACTGGCCTTCTTGGCTTGATGCCCTGAGCACTAATTTTCCAAGCTTATAAGGGGTTCCTAATTTTTCTGCTGAGCACTGCGGCCATGCTTTGACTGCAGCAAAGGAGAGCCCAAGGCTGATAAGAGTTCTACGGGGAACTCGCCGGTGTTGAGCTTCCATTTGAGGGTTCGTGATCATCTTACATTCAGCCTGCATCGCGGTTTACTTTTCGCACAGGACATGCCCACTCTAAACAAGCTTGCGGACCGGAAATGAACGCCTGCATAGCATGATCTTAGGACCAGACAGCCGATGCCCTCAAATACAATGACATGAGCGCTCTCACGCCGGAAAGGAACACGAGCATTGCTGAAGTTTGCTGTCGTATGTATTGTTATGTTGGCCAAAATCCTGCCGCTCAATGCGCAGGCGGAGGACCGAGGATCACCTGCATCGACTAATGTGCGAGACTCGCAGTTCCCGTCCGTCTATCCAGACCGCAGAGCATTATTCTCTTTCAAAGCTCCGGGAGCACATGTCGTGGAACTGGCAGGTGGCGACGGGCTGGGCAAAGGGCCGTTCCCGATGACCAAGAATACGGAGGGAGTGTGGACGGTTACAACGCCCCCCGCGGTTCCTGGCTTTCATTACTACTGGTTCGTTGTGGATGGCGTGCAGGTCAACGATCCCGGAAGCCAAACCTACATGGGTTATGGCAAGGAGAAGAGCGGTATCGAAATTCCAGAGCCCGGCGTTGACTTCTATCAGGTGAAAAACGTGCCTCATGGGGACATCCGCATCAAGTGGTACTTTTCAAAGATCACGGGGCAATGGCGGCGCGCCTTTGTCTACACTCCACCGGGATATGAAACGAACACCTCCACTCGTTATCCGCTGCTGATTCTCCAACACGGTTCCGGAGAGGACGAGACCGGTTGGACTGAGCAGGGGCATGCTAATTTCGTCCTGGACAATCTTCTCGCCGAGAGGAAAACCAAGCCGATGATTATAGTGATGGACAGAGGCTATGCAACGCGCGCGGGCGAGCAACCGGTTGTTGCCACGCCCGGGGGTCCTCCCCGCAACTTCCAGCAGGCATTTAGCGTCTTCGAGGATGTTGTTATAAACGATTTAATCCCGACGATTGACGCTTCCTATCGCACAATCCCGGACAAACAAAATCGAGCCATGGCAGGACTCTCGATGGGTGGAATGCAAACCCTGATGATTACGCTTCGCCACCTGGATACGTTCTCCTATATCGGCTCTTTCAGCGGGCCCATTATAGCCGGAATCAACGCAGGCACGCCCCGCCAAGGTTCCGGACAACCGTCGCAATTCGACACGAAGACCGCTTTTAACGGCGTGTTCGCTGATCCAATAACGTTCAACAGGCAAGTCAAGCTGCTTTGGTTTGGAGTTGGATCCGAGGAGGGACAATTTCGCAAGGGCATCCAAGGCGCTGTTGATGCCCTCACGGCGGCCGGCGTGAAGGTGACGTTCTTTGAATCTCAAGGGACTGCACACGAATGGCAAACCTGGCGTCGCGATCTACATGAGTTCCTACCGCGGTTGTTTCAGTAAGAGGATTACTGAAGTCGCCGAGTTGCACCCCATCAAGTCTCTCCAAATCGAAAGACCATCAGCGTCATATCGTCGTGCTGGGGCGCACCTGCCGCGAACGCGTCTGCGGCCTCGAAGAGCCGCTCGACCATCTGGGCCGATGAGGAATGCGCACACTCTCGAACAGTGTCGATCATCCGTTCTTCTCCCCACTCCTCGTCATTGGCGTTCATCGCCTCGCTGATCCCGTCTGTATAGAGCACCAACAGATCCCCCCGGCTAAGGTTGATTTCGCTGCACTTGTACTCGCACTCTGCAAAGAGTCCAACCGGCGGTCCACTTGCCTCCAGCCGAACCACTCCGTGACCACATTCTGGTGCGCGCACCACCATCGGTGCATTGTGGCCCGCGTTGATATAAGTCAGGCAGTTCACATCTTCCCGATAGTGACCGTAAAAGAAAGTGGCATAACGATTTTCGGGTGACGTCGCATAAATCACGTTATTGAGGTTGCTAAGAAGCTCTTCAATGCTGCGCTCACCTGACAAAGTCTGGCTCCGCAAAGAGGCTTGCAAGCTGGCCATCAACAAGGCTGCGGGAATCCCCTTTCCAGACACATCACCGATCGCGATCCCTAGTCCGTTTTCGGGTAACGCGAAGTAATCGTAGTAGTCACCACCGACCTCCCGTGCCGGTCTACAAAAGCCTGTATACTCAACTCCTGGAATGACAGGTCGAACTTGTGGAAACAGTCTCCGCTGCACATCCCTGGCAATTGACAGTTCACGATTAATGATCTCGCGCTCTGCTGCCTCCGCGGCAATCGACTCTGTCAGTTGGCTGTTCTCAATGGCAAGCGCCGTTTGAGAAGCTACTGACTGCAGTAGTTGAACATCCGAATTTGTGTAGGGCGCCTCAGACGCTTTCGCCCCCAGACTTAGAAACGCAAGAAGCTTGTCCTGCCTGCAAACAGGTACAAGCATTTCCGTCTTCAGCTCGCTAAGGTTTGCCGTATCGGAGTCGCCAACCGTGTTGAGCCAGGAACGACGGTCCTGCCAATGCACGCGCATCGCTCTAGCCTCTGCTTTCAGTTCTCTGACCAGAGCAGCATCGGCATCAAATGGAGATGTGGGAGTGTAGGGATAACCAATTGCAAAAACGGGTCGATACAGCTTTGTATCACGCAGAAACACAACGACTTCAGAGACATGAAAAATCTCTGAGATCCTTTCAACAACGGTCCGAAACAAAGGTCCGAGTTCCACAATGGAGCTGATGCTCTCGGCAAGGCCCGTAAGCGCCTGCTCTGTTTGATAGGCTTCTCGGAAAAATCGACGGTCAATCCATCTCGCGATTCGACGGGCTCCAAGCCCAATAGAAAGAACAACTCCGACTCCTACGGCCGTAATCAGAATCCGCATTGCAAGTGTCGTCCGCGCTGAAAATAGTGCGATACAGACAATCACGATCAACGAAATAATGCCTTGGAGCACAACCAACCCGCGCTTGGCCAGCGCATACTGAACGCTCTGCCGAAGAATGACGCGAACATCAAGAGCGCGCTGCACGACCGTCACATAGGCGAGCGTCACCGGAAAAAGCGCCAGCGTCAAAACAGCGGGAACAATGATCCAAACTGGAATGCTGTCTTCGCGTATGTGAAAGATGTCTTGGACAATGATGCCAAAAGTGAACGCAGGCAGCACGCTTATAGCAAGGCCACTAAATAGGACCCGCAGACGACGTTGAGCATCCGGTTGTCTCTCTCTGCCCACCTTACTAATTAGGACAATGAGGAAAACCGGAAAGCACAACCAATATAGGAAAAGGACTGCGATGTAGGCGGCACGTTGCAAAGGTTGGGCAAGCTGCTCCAAATGTCCGCCCTCGTTCAGTGCTACGCGCACTGTCACGGCGAGTAACCAGGCAATCAGTAAAGGAGTGAGCACCACCCATTTGAGAACTGGCCGACGAACATCAATGGTCGCTCTTTCAGGGAAATAGATTGAGAAGACGACCATCCAAATCGGCCAACTACGCATCACTGCAGTCCGGTAAACTATCGCGAAGTGCTTAAGGGGTGTTGCCCAATTCATGATCCTGTCGCGTAGATCGCTGCCGTCCGCATTAATACTGAAACTGACTAGCACCGCGAGAAGCAGCCAGGCCCGCAGGTCCTCGATACGAACGAAGGTCACGTAAAAGCCCAGTACCAAACAGGCCAGCGCAGTAAACACGTGTAATACGAAGCCGATAATCCAAGGAGTCGTAAATAAAGCCGCAACTGGATCTTTTTCGGCGAGTAAGTCCGAGAAGTTCTCGACCAAAACTGTTGCCTGGAACGAGAATGCTATGAGCGCCAGCACCGCCAGCGAAACATAACGAGACCGGTTACTCTCTCGGGCGGACATTCGTAAGAACTACATCGTACAGTAACGTCGTGGCCCGAATCACAGCTGGGATATTCTGTTTTGATGCAACAACTCCAACCAGAACAAGCCCAATTCCTATTCCAGACAGCATTCCTTCCGGCACTTCAGAACGAACATGGTCTGACCAAGAACATCATCAAAGCGATTCCCCTCGATACAAGCGACTACCGGCCGGACGAAGTCTCGCGGACTGCGCTCGATTTGGCTTGGCACATCGCAACCATTGAGATGATGTTCATGGCAGCTGTGTCGGCAGCCGAATTTAGCGGTCCACCGCCTCGTCCAGATTCCATCAGAAACTCAGCCGATTTGGCGGACTGGTATGCCACTAACTTCCAGTCCCATCTTGATCAGCTCACGAAGCTCTCAGGTGATCAGCTGATAAAGATGATCAACTTCCACGGGCGGTACAATCTTCCGGCAGTCATGTATTTCGGCTTTATGCTGCATCATTCCGTTCATCATCGGGGACAGCTGTCTATGTACCTTAGGCCCATGGGCGCCAAGGTTCCGGCCATTTACGGTGAGAGCTACGATTCCGCCAAAGACAGATCAGGCGCTCTTCAGAATGCCTGATCTCGCTGATCGAAGCCTCACGTCTCTCATTTTCCCGTGATTTGAGATTTTCAGTCCCTGTACCACTTCCCTTTAGCTCGTCCGCCCAAGCGATAGCAGCTAACAATGTCCAGCTAGACGGATGCGCCTCACAAGTACGGCTGAAACCGCGACAAACTCCATTGCCCGCTCGCTCATCTTCATGGCGTTCACCTCAGCTTCAGTAAACGCCCAGTTCACAATTGAGGGTCGGCCCGTTCAGGTCCACGGCTATATAACCCAAGGCTTCGCATACTGGACGCCAACAACTACCTGACACTAGATACCAGTAAAGGCAGTTTTGCGTTTACTGACGCTGGGCTGAACGTATCCTCTCAGGTTTTCGATCGACTCCATGTCGGCGGTCAGATCTATATCCGCAACGTAGGCGAACTGGGCCGCGGTCATGTCACGCTTGACTGGGCCTCTGGCGACTACCACCTCAAAGACTGGCTCAGTATCCGGGCCGGGAAGATCAAAGCAGTATTCGGACTCTACAACGACACTCAAGACGCGGAATTTCTCCATACCTGGGCTCTCCTCCCGCAGTCAATCTATCCGCTCGATCTTCGGCAAAGCTCTCTGGCTCATTTAGGCGGCGATCTCTATGGAACCATACCGGTCCGTAAGCTTGGCCAGTTCACTTACACAGCTTATCCGGGAACGCTCGGTTTCGACCGGACCGGCGGTTATGTACTCGCCTTCCGTGAACAAGGTGCGCTTAGCCGCAAATTCTATGGGGAACGTCCGAATATTGAAGCAAGTATGACCGCCGCGCCTAGTACGCGGCCGCGGCCTATAGAGCTTCTAAGAGACTGGAGCTTGGCGAGTACAACTCAAGATTCTTCCCTAATGCTGACCACGCCATCAGCGTCCAAGGCGTCCCTCTTGCACCCGCTGCTCGCCACATTTTCGATCAAATCGTAGCAGCCCGAGTTGACGTAAACAAGTACTTCGACTTAAAACTGGAGGCTCATTCGTGGACGGTTACGGCGACCCACTAGCTGTCCATGGCTTCTACACGCTGGATAATCCAGGACCGCTAAGCCCGAAGACTAATTTGTTCATCGGCCGGTTAGGATTTAACTTTTAGCACGTCGCCAACTTAGGCCACTGCTTCCCTCCCGATGTCCTGCTGTCCAGCGAACCGTGAGACTTTCCAGGCCTCCCATCACTTTTATTCTTGTTAAACCAAAGGCTTGGTCACGCAGACTATTAATTCGCGAATGCCTGACTTCCCAAGATCAACAATCCGCTGGCTAGTTTCCTTCGCTTTCACCGTTATATCTGTTTCAGCCCAGTTCACCGTTGAAGGTCGATCCGTTCAGGTACATGGGTTCATATCGCAAGGTTTTGCGTATTCCGACGCCAATAATTACCTGACGATGGACACCAGCAAAGGCAGCTTCGCATTCACAGACGCTGGCATTAACGCGACCTCTCCAATCACGGATAAGTTCACGGTGGGAGCTCAATTTTACGTTCGCAACGTGGGCCAGCTTGGGCAAGGTCATGTCACGCTCGACTGGGCATCGGGCGACTATCGCGCGAAAGACTGGTTCGGCATCCGAGCTGGCAAGATCAAAACGGTCTTCGGTCTCTATAACGACACCCAGGACGCAGAGTTTCTCCACACCTGGGCACTCCTGCCCCAATCGAACTATCCGTTGGATCTTCGCGACAGTACGATTGCTCATATCGGGGCTGATATTTATGGGAATCTGTCACTCCGAAAGCTCGGCCAAATAAACTACACAGCTTATGCGGGTACCGTGCCGTTTGAGTCCGCGGGTGGTGTTACATATGCCTTGAAAGCACAGGACATAAACCCTCATCTCTTCTCGGGCTCCACGAAAGGCGGCGACCTTCGCTGGACTCCGCCTATTTCTGGTTTGCTGCTAGGGTATTCGTTAGTCAGCAGTCCCTTTGGTGTTTGCGGTATCTCCGCACTAACTCAGACGCCTTTTAACCTGAAAGTGGCGAAGGAGGTCCGATCAGTCATTTACGCACAATATACTCGCGGTAACCTGCGGCTTGAAGCGGAGTATTATCGCGAAATTCCAAAGCTCGAATTGACCGAAACCTTTGGCCCCTATGGACCTTCGCACATCCAAGAGGCGTTAGATCGGCGTAGCTGGTATACAGCGGTTGCGTACCGCATCTCGAAGCGTCTAGAATTGGGGACCTACAATTCGAGATTCTTTCCCAACGCCGACAAGAAGTTCAACGTGTTTGGGATCGCCCAGCCAGCACCAACACGTCATCTCTTTGATCAGACCGTAACGGCTCGTATAGACATTGGCACACATCTGGATCTCAAGTTGGAAGGCCATTTCATTGATGGTTACGGAGATCTGGCCGCGGCCCGGGGTTTCTACCCGCAAGACAATCCAGGCCAGTTAAGTCCTAAGACTAACTTGTTCATCACTCGATTAGGGTTCAACTTCTAATGACTAAACTCGTTCCTAAACGCAAGGCTTTCTTCCGAGTTTTCTGCTTGGCTGGCCTTCTTACTGGATGCTTGCTTCGTTCTCTCTCGGCCGGCAGTGCGCCTGACGCAAAGCTCGCCATTATTGTGAATCCAGCCGTTAAGATCAACGAAATCTCAGCTGACGATCTGAAGTCAGTGTTCCTCGGCACCAAAACGTCACTTCGCGACGGCACCCATCTCCAACCTGTCCTCGAACGAGGCGGCCCCGCCCACGCTGCTTTCCTTAAGCACTATTTGGTTAAGACCGACACTGCTCTTCAGACCTATTACCGCAGCCTCGTCTTTTCAGGGAAGTGGGTGATGCCGACGACCCTCGCTTCGGATGCCCAGGTGGTGAGCTACGTGGAACGAACACGCGGAGCCATTGGTTACATCAATTCCGCCTCCGTGTCTGACGGTGTCAAAACTGTAGAGGTCAGATGAGCAGCCAATCCGCTGACGGCTATCTCACTTCGCCGGCGCAGCTCCATATGTCTGAAAATTCTCATGAAGTCAGTTGAACGCTGGCTGATTCTCTTGTCGGTTGCCGTTGCATCGGCTTCCGCCCAGTTTACGGTTGAAGGCCGCCCCGTCCAGGTACATGGGTTTGCGTCCCAGGGCCTTGTGTATTCCGACGCTAATAATTACCTGACAATGGACACCGGTAAGGGAGCTTTGCTTTCAGTGACGCCGGGATTAATGCGGCCTCTTAGATTTCCAATAAGTTCGGTGCTCAACTCTACCTGCGCAACGTAGGCCAACTGGGGCGCGGTCATCTGACCCTTGATTGGGCCTCAGGCGATGCCGCTTTAAGGACTGGCTAGGCATTCGGGCCGGCAAAATAAAGACGGTGCTGGGTCTGTATGACGACACGCAAGACGCGGAGTTTTTGCATACCTGGGCGATGCTCCCCCAGTCCATGTACCCTTGGATTCTCGCGGCAGTTCGCTCGCTCACATCGGTGCCGATCTATATGGAAACGTGCCGATCGGCAAGCTCGCCCAATTGGCTCACACCGCCTACACAGGTGATCCTCTCCCATCTCTGGGTTACTCTTCGGAACCTCTGCTCTTACTACTTCAACCGAACTCCAGGGCGGTATTGGGCAGAGTCGCGTCGGTCTACATTCGAGGTGACAGTCGTAGTAGTCTCCGGCTCGAGACAGAGTACAGCCGAGACAACATCAGGCTCGAGTTGGACAACTTCGCCGACCCCTTCGGCCCCAGCATTTTCAAAGTCAATTAGACCTGCGCGCCTGGTATACAGCGCTGGCGGATAGAATCTCCAAGTACCTCGAGCTTGGCACGTACAACGCGAGATTTTCCAAACGACAACTTATCCACTTCGCCGCTGGGAGCAGCACCTTCCGCGCACGGCGCGTTTTCGATCGAGTCCTAACAGCTTGAGTCGATCTAAATACGCATATCGACCTAAAGCTGGAAGGCCACTTCATGAGGGCTATGGAGACCTGCTCTCTGCTCGCGGCTTCTACCCGCATGACAACCCAGGCCAGTTAAGCCCAAAGACTAACCTTCTTATCGTCCGTTTAGTTCAATTCTTATTTCGGTTCACCACCTAGTCCCAAGCCGCAGTCGCGCCGCACTCATCCGAGATTACTACGGATAAATCGCACACCAAATTAACTCAAGCTCGAAGTCGGCACAGCCGTTAAGTTACATATGTCTGATGGTGTCGCAAGGTGCGCCAGATGCTGGCTTATCCTCTTTCTAACTAGCGCCGTCTCAGCCTTCGCCCAGTTCACGGTGGAAGGCCGCCCCGTTCAGGTCCACGGGTTTGTGTCGCAAGGATTCGCGTATTCCGATGCAAACAACTACTTGACGATGGACACCAGCAAAGGCGCCTTCGCGTTTACTGACGCAGGCCTTAACGTAGCGTCACAGATCTTCGATAAGTTCCATGTCGGAGCTCAGCTTTACGTCCGCAACATTGGCCAGCTTGGAGCGGGTCACGTCACACTAGATTGGGCTTCAGGTGACTATCGGTTCAATAACTGGTTAGGAATTAGAGCTGGCAAGATCAAGACCGTTTTAGGCCTCTATAATGACACTCAAGACGCCGAGTTTTTACATACCTGGGCTCTGCTACCTCAGTCGCTCTACCCATTAGATCTCCGTGACAGCTCGATCGCTCATGTCGGCGCTGATCTTTATGGGAATGTAGCGATTGGCAAACTCGGGGAGCTGAATTACACCGCCTACGCGGGTATGCTGCCCTTGGATAAGGCTGGTGGTTATGTGTACGGCCTAAACGCTGCAAATCTCATCGTTCACGATTCTCCCGGACGCGCAAAAGGGATCGATCTTCGATGGTTTACGCCTATAGCCGGGCTGCTTGTGGGGACTTCCTACCTTGATAGCCCACGAGATTTCCGAGGAGTCTTTCGCCCAACCGGGACCGCCTCTGAAGTAAATGAAGCTAAGGAGAAGCGGTCCAACTTCTACGCACAATATACACGCGGAAACTTACGAGTCGACGCGGAGTACAGCCGTGAAATATCTAAGCTTGAGATCTATGGAATTGCGGGACAATATGGGCCTCCACATCTCGAAGATAATCTCGACCGACGTGCCTGGTACGCCGCCGTTGCCTATAGATTTTCAAAGCGCTTGGAACTGGGTACATACAATTCCAGATTCTTTCCCGATGCCGACCACAAAATAAACTTCGTAGGGGCAGCGATTCCTCCCCCAGGAAGACACATCTTCGACCAAGCTGTAGCAGCCCGAATCGATCTCAACACGCATTTGGATCTTAAGCTCGAAGGTCACTTCATAGACGGCTATGGTGACGCTACCTCCCTGCGAGGCTTTTATCCGCAGGACAATCCTGGCCGCTTAAGTCCGAAAACTAACCTTCTTATCATTCGATTGGGGTTCAATTTCTAATGACTTCGACCCCCACCAAACGCTACAGTTGTCTCCGGGTAATCTGCCTGACAAGCTTTCTTGCGTTCGTTCGGCTGCATGCACTTTCAGCTCAAAGTGCACCGGGCAGTAAAGTTGCCGTTATCGTTAATCCAAGCGTTAAAGCCAACGAAATCTCGGTTGACGAGTTGAAGGCCGTCTTTCTCGGTACCAAGACTTCGCTTCGAGATGGCACCCACCTTCAGCCCGTACTTGAAAAAGGCGGGCCCGCTCATACGGTCTTCCTCAAACAATATCTTGTTAAGACCGACTTCGCTCTTCAAACCTACTACCGAGGCTTGGTCTTCTCGGGGAAGTCTCCGATGCCGCCAATGCTTGGCTCCGATGCCGACGTTATCAGCTATGTTGAACGAACTCGAGGTGCCATCGGCTATATAAGCCCAACCTCTGTTGCTGACGGTGTCAAGTTATTGCAGGTCAAGTAAGCGTAAGAGCGCCTATGAAGAGCCTAAGCATCTCCTCAAAAATCTGGCTCAGCATAGGCATCTTTGTATTCGGATTTATATTCTCCACCATCCTGGTTCAAGTCCAGGGTGTTGCCCGCGAAAGAGACCTCTCGGTCACAGCAGGCGCTCTTTTTCCCCGAGCACAAAAAACCTTAGATGCTGAAGCTTCGTTCCGTGAGAGTGAACGTGCATTCAAAGACGCTGTGGTTATGCAGGACAACTCCGGCCTGGAGCGAGCGCTTCAGGAAGGCAATCACGCGGTGGAACAACTGCGAGCAGTAGCAGTCATGAAAGGGCTTCCACCGGAGTGCACTCACACAGCAGACCGATTGGCAACTAATCTACAGCGTTTTCTCAGTAAAGCGGAGATCACATACGGTGCCGCTGTCCGAGATCCGCTTCACATACCAGCCGAGCTCGAAGCCGGAATGCTGAACCTGGCTAATGACACGGCAGCGATGCAAAAGGAACTACAGGCAGCTACTGATGAATCTTCCAGCGACTTGCGAAATCGGTTAAACGAAGTCAGTACGCAATCGAAAAGACAGCGCATCACGGCCGTACTTGTATTTGTTATTACTCTCGTGGTCGCCGCCTTCATGGTCAACCTGACCATTCACCGCGTAGTGATGGCTCCTATCCTCCGGATCAATGCTCAGTTTGCCGACGCAACGCATAAAGCCGAAGAGGCCAACCGCACGAAGAGTGAATTCTTGGCCAATATGAGCCATGAGCTTCGAACACCAATGAATGGCATTCTCGGCATGACGCAGCTGACTCTTGAAACCGAACTCTCGCAAGAACAGCGCGAATACCTTACTATGGCTCAGACTTCGGCCGATTCCCTTCTCAATCTTCTCAACGAGATTCTTGATCTCTCGAAGATTGAAGCAGGAAAACTGGAACTCGAAGATCAGCCCTTCAATCTTCGTGACACCCTGGCCGACGCGCTCCGCACCATCTCGACCCGTGCTGCGGAGAAAGGCTTAACACTCGCCTATCACGTAGACGAACAAACATCAGACTATCTACTAGGTGACCCGACTCGCCTCCGTCAAATTGTTATCAACCTCACCGGAAACTCGATTAAATTTACATCTGTAGGCGAGGTCGTACTCGAGGTCAAGCAGGAGTCTGAAACTACCGATGCTTACCGGCTGACATTTTCTATTCGGGATACCGGCATAGGAATTGCACCTGAAAAACAGGGGTTAGTCTTCGAGGCATTTTCACAAGCTGATACCTCAACTACTCGTCGTTACGGCGGAACCGGTCTCGGTCTCTCGATTTCCAAGCAGCTGGTCAACCTCATGAACGGTCGAATCTGGTTGGAAAGTGAGCTAGGCAAGGGAACCACTTTCTTTTTCACCGCAGAGTTCGGCAAGCCGACTTCACCAGCAACCACAACTTGTCAGGACTTGCGCCTCGCTCTGCGCGACTCGAGAGTTCTAGTTGCAGACGAACATCCGACGAATCGTCTCTTCCTCGAAACGTTGCTCAAACAGTACGGTCTGCAGGCGGTAGTGGCCGACAGCAGCGTCAGTATGCTCGCAGCGATAGCTCAACAGCCTTTCGACTTGTTGCTTCTCGACTCGCGAATGAAGGGTTTCGACACCGCTTCCGTAGCTCGAGTTCTTCAGACCCGAGAATCCCGCGACACAACCCGCGTCTTACTGCTTACTCGGATTGGCGAGCGAGCACTCGCCGAAGGCAATCATGACTTTAAGTCGGATGGTTACCTCTCGAAGCCGTTCAAGAAGTCTGACATCCTCCAGAACCTTTCAAGCCTTTATCAAACATCAGCCTCTTCGGGAACCAAGGGCCCGTATCACCAGCCAGCAGCCATTCTGGTTCAGGACGGAAAGCAATCTCTCCATATCCTGATCGCAGAAGACAATGCCGTAAACCAGAAACTAACCTCACGCCTCCTCGAAAAGCAAGGCCACTCTTTTAAGATTGCCGCAAATGGGTTAGAAGCTGTCGCAGCAATTCAACAGGAGCGCTTCGACCTTATTCTGATGGACGTCCAAATGCCTGAGATGGACGGTTGTCAAGCTACCAAGGTGATCCGTTCCTACGAATCGGGCTCTACAAGACTCCCGATTATCGGCCTAACTGCGCACGCCATAAAATGCGATCACGAGCCATGCTTCGAAGCTGGTATGGATGCAGTCCTGACGAAACCTATCCAGGTCGCAGAGCTTTGGCGCACCTTAACTAGCTTCACAAAGAAGGATCAGGAGCTGTGCGTCTAGCAATTTAACCACAGAACAAACGTTATTTTCGAGTCACAATCCCGCAAAATAGACTTCTGCCCTCCATCTAGCAGCGGCTCTTCAACTTAGGAGCCTGCAGGCAGTCTGAAACCCCGCGCACTCCCGATCAGATGCTAGCGTCAAACCGGATTTCTATACCATCCGGACCTATCTCGAGGGCCGTCAGGTCTCGGTGGCGGTGCGGGACCATTTCGGTCTCGGTGCCTCGGATGCTTCGAACGACTTAACGAAAAAACTGCTCGGCACGTTCAGGAAGGAAGAGGTAGAAGCCTCGGGCCTGGTGACTCGGTACGCCGGTCAGTGGCAGGATCGCTTCAAGAATCGCCTGATGATTCCGATCACCGACGAGGCGGGCGAGGTCGTCGCGTTCTCGGCCCGGCAGATCGATGAGAGCGAGCCAGGGCGCGGCAAATATGAGAATTCGCGGACAACGGCGATTTACGAAAAACGCAAAACACTGTATCACTACGCCGGGGCCAAGCAAGCGGGAACGGGGCGCACGGTCGTCGTAGAAGGGTATGCCGGTGTCTGGGCTGCTTGGGAAGCGGGCATCGAAGATGTTGTGGCGACGGGCGGTACAGAACTATCGGACGAACAGATCGGGATGCTCGCAGCCGTGGGCACGGATGTGGTGATGAGTTTCGATAGTGGCTGGTGAAAAACAAAAACGATGAGTGGGTTCGGGAACCGGGTCAGGAAAAGACTGAGAATCATTTCCTGCGCCTGTTGAAGTCCGGACTCCGAG
Organism: Bryobacteraceae bacterium; assembly: GCA_965214005.1. Lineage (GTDB taxonomy): Bacteria > Acidobacteriota > Terriglobia > Bryobacterales > Bryobacteraceae > Bog-105. The sequence goes on along the minus strand of CBDCAQ010000014.1, from coordinate 1,899,313 downwards.
TACGCGTCCTGGACTTGGCACCGGACCACCGGGGCAAGGTAGATGTATCCGACTATGCTGCTCAGTCTGGCGGGCCTGCTCTCCGGGCAGCACTCGATAAGGTCTGTCCGCTCGTGGAATGGTTAGGCTCGCGGGCACGCTCGAAGTTCACCAAGGAAGCGGGCGGCTACGATCAGGAAAAAGCGCTTCTGTGGATTCGAGAGAAGATCGCGGAGACCGCGAAAGAATTGCGGCCGGAAATGGCCCGGGAACTGGAGTGGTACCTCAAAGCAAAGCCCCCGAAACCGGATATAGCCGCCTATGATCTGACCTTTGGCATGCCGAAGGGCTATAGCGTGGCTGCGCTCGTCGGGGGTGATGCGCGCTTCCTTCAAATTGGGGAACGGGCGCAGAGAGCGGCGCTTGATGCCGGTCAAGAGTATGCCCGTGCTCGGATGGGTGGATCACGCGAACCCGAAAACTCGGCAAATTGGGCAGCAGCGATCTTTCGCCATGTGACGGCCCGACCGACGGAGGGCCATGCGCCCAATCCCCACCTCCATTGGCATACCGTTATTTTCAATATGTCGAGAAGTGCCGATGGCAAAGTCCGCGCGTTGAACCCCGAGGAGATGTTCAAGGTACAGCGGTACATGGATGCGATCTTTTCAGCTCGAAATCGCGAATGGCGTTCAGGAGCTCGGCTACCAGACCAGGACACACGCCCGCGGTCGAGCGACGGAAATCGTCGGCTACTCAAGTGAGTTCTTGCAATCGATGTCGCTCCGGTCACAGGAAATTGAAGCCGAAAAAAAACGGCGCGGCTTGTCGGGTGCCGAGGCTGATGAGCGGGTCAACAAAGCGCTGCGCAAAGGAAAAGAAGCATGGGATCCGACGGCCTTACGCGAGCGGTGGATTGCGAGTGCCCAGGCGATGGGGCAAGATGTCGATGCCGTCCGAGATGCGGCCGAGCAGCGAAGACTGAGCAGGACGGAACTGACTTCGCCGCAGTGTACAGCCTTCGCGAACGCGGCGATTGAGTACGCAACGGATGTATTGATGGAACATCGATCGGTGGTCGATCGCTATGAAGTCCTGGCGCAAGCGATGGAGTACGCGCTCTCGACACCCGGCGTCCGGACGGGAGACGTTCAGGCTGCGTTTGCTCGTGAATTCAGCTCACCAAACCGGGTCATGGACGCATGGTGGAGGTCGACCATTATCGGATCGGCCGACCCGGGGCTCGCTACAGCACGAGCGTGATGAAGGCGGCCGAGCAGGAAATTATGGACATCGCCCTGAGCGGACGCGGGCGATCCCTGCCCGTCACCAATCTCAGTAAAGAGCAATGGTCCGAATTCAAGTCTCTGTACCGGGAGCGCCGGACGAGTGCTGGGCAGACCATTCAGCTCAACGATCATCAGCTCTTGCTGGCGTTTATGGCCGTCAGCGGAAGGGATCAGTGGATGATGGTCCGGGGCATTGCTGGAGCCGGCAAAAGTAGCTCTTTCGGATTGGTAGCCGAATTGGTGCAGCAGTTCTCGGCTTCCGGGTATGAGATTTGTGGAGTAGCCGCGACAACCGCGGCCACCAACAACCTGACGGAAATGGGTGTCCACTCCTTTACGCTGGCGTCCCTCAATTGTGCGGGAGACGTGGATCCTCTTGCCCCCGCGCGCCTCTACGTTTTAGACGAGGCATCGCTGGCGGGCGTGATGAGCGTATTGCCGTTTGCTCGACGGGTCCGGGCGCAAGATCGCGTCGTGGTGGTCTATGACCCGCGTCAGCATCAATCGATCGAAGCAGGACGGATCGCAGACCAAATGGAAGCAGCGGGCGTTCAAACGATCAAGCTGGAAAAGATCGTGAGGCAATCGCAAAGCCCGGTCTTGCTCGCGGTGATCACATCAATTGCGGAGAGCTTTCAGCGAGGGAAAAATGATCTCATGCACAAAGCGCTCCACAGTTTAGACCAGGACTTAGGCGCGATCGAAGAAGCTTCCCATAAACAGAAACGCATCGATCGGTTGGCGGATTTTTACGAAGTGGATCCGCCAAGAACGCTCGTAGTCGCTCCGGATAATGAAACGCTGGTGCAACTAGGAGCTGCCTGCCGAGAGCGTCTGCCCGCAGCGGTGCTGGATCGACAAACAGAGGCGGAACTGACGATCCTGACCGGCGTCAAGACGATGCGTAAAGCCGACCTGAAACGCGCCGCGAGGTATGAGATGGGCGATGTCATCTGCTGGGGCAAGGCGAGTACATTAGGCGGCCGTGGTCATGTCGAGTGTCGAGAGTATACCGAGGTGTTGGCAATTGATGCGATCCAGAACCGGTTAACAGTGCGTACCGCGGCCGGCGACGTGACTTACACGGCGAGTGCCGCGCAAGGCGAAGTCTATCGCACCGCAAAGCGTCGGTTTGCCGTGGGAGAAACCATCCGGTTGACGAAGCCTTGGGGACCGCCGGGAAATAAGGTAGCCAATAGAGCCGTCGGCCGGATTGTGGAATTGAACGAGCAAGGACAACGGAAACTCCAGTTTGGCGAGAAGACATATCACTGGGACATTCGCTCGAATCCGCATCTGGATTGGGGTTACGCGACAACTTCGTATCGGAGTCAGTCGGTGACATTTGATCGGGTGGGTGTGCATATCGATACCGGCAATCGCGGATACGCGGCCTCGTCGATAAGGTGTTGGGCTACGTTGCCTTTAGCCGCGCCGCTAAGGAATTATTGATCGTGACAGACGATAAAGCAGAGCTACTGTCCGCTCGATCGCCGCTATTGAAATGGTTTCAAAAACCAACCGCTCTCCCCATCGTGCAAGACGCCGAGAGGCAGCAAGCGAAACGCTACTCTGCAGCGCACAGGGGGCCGTCGGTGACGGTACCGGCAAGAATCCACGAAGGAGTGACCCGCCACCAACATGTCAACCATAGTCATCAACGGATCGGAATCTGAAGCGGTCGTTCAGGCCAAAGAGGGCGAGTACCTGTTTGCGATGGGGATCATCGCAGAGGGCCGCCTCTGGGTATTTCCCTACATGAACCTGAGGTTCTGCGAGGCCAATAACTACTGGCTGGATTTGGTTTACCATTCGCATACCATTCGAATCGAAGGAGACGGTTTGCAGGGTATCGGTGACCTGATAGCGCTACAGCGCGTGCGCCGCCTGCGACAAGGCAGCCGAGGACCCGGACCGATAATTTCTCGTGTCGAGGTAAGCAGTACTTCGGACGAAAGCTGAGTGTCCTGAAATCAGACAATGTGGTGATATGTTCCGGCGTTATGGCATATCGGAACGGGCCGAGATGCAATAGGGCGGCACTACAGATCTAAAGAGGACAAGACACCTAAACGGATTTAAAGCACGATTCGGCAGACATCCATTACGGTCTCGTGGCTTTGCTGGGTTTCGAACCTGCTGGTTGCGGAGTGCCTAATGCAACCACAGCTGGCTTCCTAATCCGAAATATTTTTAGTGGCGGAACAACCTTTGGTATTGAAAAGGATAGGTCCGTGCTGACCGGGGAAGGTATTTATACCTCTGGTAGCAACGGAGGGCTTTGCCTTCGACAAAAGTATTTACGGGTGCTTGGAGCAGAGTACGCAACGCACTCTGCTCTTCGATTGTTCCTGCTTAGAGCTTTACGGTCACGGTTTTGATTTCTGAGTACTGCTGAAGGCCGTATTCGCCTAATTCCCGGCCGATTCCCGATTGCTTGAAGCCCCCAAACGGAGCAGCGGCATCGAAGACATCGAAGCAATTAATCCACACCGTGCCGGCCCGCACATTATTTGCGATATGGTGAGCTTTACTGATATCGCGGGTCCACACGGCGGCTGCGAGACCGTAGATGGTCTTGTTTGCGCGATCGACCAGCTCATCCATGTCTTTGAATTTCAAGATGCTCATCACGGGGCCGAAGATCTCTTCTTGCGCGATCCGCATGTCATCTTTGACGTCGGAAAAAACCGTAGGAGCGACGAAATAGCCACGGTCTCCCACCCGATTGCCGCCGCATATCAATTTGGCACCTTCCTTCTTTCCGGCTTCGACATAGCTCAGCACTTTCTGGAACTGATCACGATCCACCTGCGGGCCTTGTTCAGTAGTTCTTTCAAGCGGGTTACCGACGGTGCGTCGTTTGGCGCGTTCGGCGCTTCGCTCCACGAACGCATCGTAGATTTTCTCTTCGACGAGTAGGCGAGAACCGGCGCAGCAGCACTGCCCTTGATTAAAGAACAGCCCGAAGTGTGATCCTTCAACGGCCTGGTCGAGATCGGCGTCCGCAAAAACGATATTTGGACTCTTACCGCCCAGTTCGAGGGTGACGCGCTTAAGATTACTCTCGGCGGCAGCTTTCATGACGAGGTGACCGACTTCGGTTGAGCCGGTGAAGGCGACTTTGTCGACCTCCATGTGGTTGGCGATAGCTGCACCGGCGGTGGGCCCGTAACCCGGAAGGATATTGATGACGCCTTCCGGAAAGCCGGCCTCCAGGATGAGTTCGCCGACTCTGAGGGCGGAGAGTGGGGTTTGTTCCGCGACTTTGAGGACGACTGTGTTGCCGCAGGCGAGCGCCGGCGCAAGTTTCCAAGCCTGCATGAGAAGCGGGAAATTCCACGGAATGATTTGGCCGACGACGCCGACTGGCTCATGACGGGTGTAGCAGAAGTAATCGCCACTGATTGGGATGGTTTTGCCTTGGAGCTTATCCGCCCAACCGGCGTAATAGCGATAGCACGCGATGACGAGCGGCAGATCGGCGGCGAGTGCGACGTGGCGAGGCTTACCGTTGTCGAGGGATTCGAGCATGGCCAGTTCGTCTATGTTTTGTTCGACGAGATCAGCGAGACGATGAAGGAGTTTGCCACGCTCGGCTGGCGACATTCGGCGCCAAGGTGCCTTGGCATGAAAAGCTCTGCGGGCAGCCTTGACGGCGAGGTCGACGTCTGCTGCATCTGCTTCGGCCACATGCGCCAGGAGATCACCATTGGCGGGATTAATGGTTTCAAAGGTCTTTCCGGACGCGCTGTCGACCCATTTGTTGTCGATCAGAAGTCGGGTTTGCTTGATGAGAATTTGTGTTGCTGGGGGTTCAGTCAGAACAGTGGCCATAGTTCTCCTGTAGCGTCGGGCCTTTTCAGGCTTGAGATACTCCGCAGCCATGATATTCCAAGGCAAGCTGGCAGGAGGGCATTTCACATTGCAGTAGGGAATTATTGTGCAGCTCCGAAGCCAAGCCAATGGCGACGACATGACGTGAGAATGCTATTCGGAACGGACGTCGTGTAGCGATAATCTGCTGCGATATTTCGAACCGATCCTGCCGTTCGGCCTGGTGGTTATTTTACAGAAGATGACGTTTCGGTCGGAAGTGAGCTGCTACAAGGGCGTTTATCATTCCCTATTCGGCCGCGCTTGGATAAAACTTATTGGCTCAGCAATTGCGACCGCTTACAAAGATATAACGCTCTTTTCCCAAGCAGGCCTTCGTCAAAGTCCTCAATTTCCATTTGGAGCCAATCTCACCATAGCCGACTTCTCGTCAAAGTGGACTCTAGACAGAAGCGCGTCTTCCGGTACGAATCATTTTGGGAGAAGGTGAATAATTTGGCGCACACAGTAGTTACCCGCAAGAGTTAAACAGTTGCTTAGAACAGCTCGTCGAGTAGACAGAAGCGTCTCAGCGACGCATCGGCACAGCTTGATGGTATGTGTCTGCGAAATCGAAGTGCTCCCTCCATCCCGAATACGCCTTGCATGCTTCTCAACGCGAGTGCCCAGTCCTGTGCCGGATGCGCCATACCAGCTCGGCCCACATCGACGATGCCACTGAGTGATCCTTGCACCGCGATGAAGTTCTCCAGAGTTGCATCGCCATGCGTGAAGCAATGCAGCTCCGGCAAAGGCGGAAAGGCGTGCAGCTCTTTAAGAAGATTTTCCGCGGAACGGCCCTGATTCGTTCCATCGAAATCCGATTCGTCAACCAAAGCCGGCTTGCAGACGTGCTTGGGCCTCCCGAAGGCGAAGGTCCCAGTCAGCTATAAAGGGGCACTGCGCAAACGAAAGCGCATGGAGTTGATGAAGAGCCTCGGCCAATAACTCACCGGCCAGTTCGGACGGCCACTCGTTCAACGGACGCCCAAATAGATCGGACATCTCGAGAAGGCCCGCCTCTTCTCGCAGCACTCGTGCGACCGGTAACCGTCGGGTACACCACCGCAAGACGGCTGCCTCCCTTGCAATCTCCGAAGCAGGGCCAGATTTTTCGATGCATGAAGATCCACCAACGCGCTGAACGCGTACCACCTGTGCGCCAGACTCGCCCAGCAAAATCGGAATTCTTAAATCGGAGTCCACCGGCTAAGGGTAGCGTTCCTCCTACTATTCATTCGGGCGAGAAGGATTGATGGAACAAAGCGCGCCTCTCCGAAGTAACAGAATACGCCATGAAAATATTCGCTTATTTCGAGCCAGAGACGGGTCGCCGGACTCTGGTATCTGCACCTAATCCTCCTCGGTTCTTTACGCCTGATCTAACCACCCATCGCTTGTTCGAGAGCATCGGGCGCGTTTACCCGGTTACAGTCGACTTCAAAAGGGACGTCCTTAGGGTTGGCGGGAAAAGACTTCTGCGTCGAATGGTCATGTACACGGAGCAAGCCTTCAGAGGTGCCTGTGTTTGTTGAAGCGGCAAAATACTCTCCTGAGACGAAGTGATGTTTGCGGGCAACCTGCTGATAATTGCTCTTCATCGGAAGTTTGGGTTCTCAGGGCCCTTGATGTAGCTGCGATACGATCCTGGTGATCTCGGCTTCTCGTATGCGGCGACCAGCAGCACACCGGACATGGCATGCCAGCCGTCCCGCACGGGCAGGTCTCGGATGATCGGCGCCGCATCATATGCATTCCGGACATTGCGCCTCACGATCTCAGATGAACGACGGCAAAGCTCTGCCGAGCCGCAGGAGACCGCTCGAGCAAATCCAACTGCTGCTCGGGCATTCGTCGGTGCAGACCACCGAACGTTATCTCGGCACCAAGCAGGATCTGGTTCATGCTCCGAATGATGGGATCAAACCTCAGTCACTTGCATGTGAGGCACTGTCGCAATCCGAGCGCGTACGTTCGCAATGAATGTACGGCTCGCCGCAATACGCCCAGACGATTCGTTGAAAACAAATACTTTCTCGTTCATCCCGCAACAGCATTGAATCAGCTTAGTTCGGCCTACGGACAGCCGCCGCGACTTCTTTCACATGGGTGACTAATTCCGTGAATCGTGAGTCGCCATGTAGCGCGACGAGGTCGGGATCACTTGCCATCTGAAGAGCGATGTTCGGAGCTAGGCCATGATCAACTGCACTTCGCAGAAGTTGCAGAGCTTGGTCCGGTTTCTTGCTTTTGAGCGCAATACCGCCCAGATTGTACATTGACATAGCGGTATCTGGATGATTTGGCCCCAGCACTCTTTTCTGAATTTCTAGAGTATGACGCTCCAACTCATCGGCTTCGGCATACCGACTCTGCATGAATAATAAATTAGCCAGATTGTTCATTGACATCAAGGTGTCCCGATGCTCTGGCCCGAGAACAGCCTTGCGCGATGCAAGCGCCTGGCGAAGCAACTTTTCCGACTCCTCCCGCTTATCTTCCGCAGCCAGAGTGGTAGCATAGCCGTCCATTGCGGCAAGCGTATCCGGGTGGTCTGGCCCAAGGATCCGTCGCCGAGTCTCGAATACGTCGTAATACAGCTTCTCGGCATCCCGCAAACGACCCTGGTCAAAGTAAGCACTGGCCAAAGTTATCATCGTCCAGAGAGTTCCGGGATTTTCCTCTCCCTGGACACGGAGTTCGGCGTCCAACGTCTGCCTCCCCAGCTGCTCAGCTTCCTTCGTTCGTCCTTCGGTGTAAAGTACGATTGACAGGCTGCTCATGCAAAGCAGAGTGTCGGGATCATCGGGGCCGAGAACGCGCTGAAGTCTGCGCAACGTATCACGTTGTGATGTCTCCGCTTCCGCAAACCTGCCCTGATGGCGGAGAACCGATGACAATCGCACTTCTGATCGCAACGTTTCCGGATCGTCTGGCCCCAGAAGGTGGCGGCGGATCTTTACCGTGCCAGACACAAGTCCATTCGCTTCCGAATACAGCCCAAGGTTCTCATAAACGCCGCCCATAACGTACATCATTTGAGCCTGGACTTCCGGGTTCTTGGCGAGCCCTGTTTTGATTTCTCGGGACGCTTTATCGAGAATCTCCCATGCCGTAACGCTGTTGCCCCGAGCTTGGCCGGGGTCCGACACCTTGAACATATCCGTCATGAATTGCGAAACACTTAGGGATGTTTCCGCCTCTCGATTTGCCCGGTCCCTCTCCAGGGCGATCCGGCGCGCTTGGATCGCCATCGTAATGGCGAATGCCAGCAGCAGGGCAATTCCTGTTGCTGTCACACCTACCCCAAAACGGTGACGACGTACCAATTTGCTCAGCCGATAGCGGGTACTTGGCGGGCCCACAAGGACTGGTTGATCCTCTAAGTACCTGCGAAGATCGGCAGCAAGTTCAGAACAGGAGGCATACCTTCGGCTGCGCTCCCTTTCCAAAGCTTTGATGGTGATCCAATCCAGTTCGCCGCGCACATGACGGTAAAGAGACTGCGCGTCTTCGCGGCGATTTACCGCAGCCTGTTGCGAAGACGGTCCCATCGATTTAAATCGGGTGCTTGGTCGTGGCGCCTCTCGCGCTGTCAGCGTTTCGACTATCGAAGCCGTGTTGGAGCCTTGCCGATCCCAATCGAAAGGCAGAGAGCCAACCAGCAGTTCGTAAAGCATTACGCCCAGAGAGTAGACGTCACTTCGCGTATCAATGCTCGGTTCATTGCGAGACGCTTGCTCCGGGCTCATGTAAGCGGGAGTGCCGAGTGTGTCACCCAGTTCTGTAAACATCGTGATCTCGGTCAGGCGCTGTCCCATAGCTTTTGCTAGACCGAAGTCAATCACCTTTGGCACACCCTTGTCATCGATTTCCGAGACCAGAACGTTGGAGGGCTTCAGGTCGCGATGAATGATTCCCTTCTGATGAGCATGTTGCACTCCTTCGCAAACCTGAACGAACAGTGAGATCCGATCCTTGATGCTCAGCCGGTGTTTATCGGAGTACCTCGTAATCGGGAGACCGGGCACGTACTCCATGACGAAGTAAGGACGCCCCGCTGCATTCGCACCCGCTTCGAAGACCTTTGCAATATTAGGGTGATCCATCAGCGCCAACGCTTGGCGCTCCGACTCGAAGCGAGCTACCAACGCTCGCGTGTCCATGCCGGTTTTTATCAGCTTGAGAGCGACGATGCGCTGGAGCGGATGAACTTGCTCCGCGCGCCAGACCTCACCCATCCCGCCTTCTCCGAGCAACTGCACCAGCCGGTAGGGCCCGACGAACGTGAACTGGGAAGGCGCTCCTCCGCCTTGGGCCAGAGTCTCGTCGTTCTCACCGTCCTTTGCTTCGCGCACCTGCACCTCCAAAATCGAACGTAGAGTCTCGCCAGCGGCACCTCCTCGAATGGCAAATGACGAATAAGGGCTGCGTGCGACCAAAAATAGCATGTGGGGCCATATTCATTGCACTCGGGCAGGGCGACCCGTTTTCTGTCTCACAAGTTCTTGCCCCGCGCAGTCGGAGCAAGTTCCCGTCTAGAAGAGCTGAACCTGCAGGCAACCGAGTAGAACGCTAGCTGGTCGGGGCTTTTGTTTCAGTCTAAAGGAGCTCCGGCTTCAGCTCATAGATTATTCTTTTCGATGGTTTGGCACGATCTTCGCTGCAACCTACGCCGCTCCTTACGCGCGGTTCGCATCCCAGTGGTTGTATTTGGCATCAGTATTACAACCAAATCAAGGCCGCCGAGTGTAGGGGTATCGATGCTGCTGGCTCTGTTGCATTGCGGAACTCACTTGATATCACTTACAAGCTAGGACAGCTTTCCACACTGATTTGAAGTTAGAGCCAAAGTGAGCAGGAACGCGGAACTGACCTTTCACGAGTCTTTGCATCAGCTCAACCCCGATGAGGACACGTTTAGCGTTGTAGAAACTTTTGAAACCGAGCATTGATGTAAGCCGAAATTTGATTCGCCTGTGGTCCTGCTCCACAATATTGTTCAGGTATTTACAGCTGCGAATCTTGACTGGGTTCGCCCATCGAAAGTTGAATTCGTTGCGCATACCCATCCGGCGCAACGCCGCGTGACTTGGCTCGAACCCGTCTAACGTGATGGATCGAGGCTCGCCATGGTGCTTCAGGGCTTTTCGGAAGAAGGCTTTGGCTGCCGTAACATCGCGCTTGCGACTCAAGTACGACTCCACCGTCTTGCCGTTTTGATCGACGGCTCGATACAGATATATCCAAACGCTCCGGACCTTTATGTAGGTTTCGTCGGCGCGCCAGGATCCACCCACGCGCCTTTCGAAGGGTAGCCAACGACGAGCAAACTCCTCGGCATAACGAACGACCCAGCGCAAGATGGTACTCGGCGAAACCGTTACGCCCAGCTCCCAGGCGATCTCTGCCAGATCTCGATAGCTGACCTTGAATCGGAGATACCAGCCAACACACAAAGTCACTACTTCATCGGCGAAGCGCCGACGACTAAATAGAGGATTCCGAGCAGTACGACGGCGAGGCATTCCGTCATTGTCGCTTCAGTGTTGTTCCTCAATGCAACAGAACTGCGATGGCCGCAGGCGGCCACTCCCGACCATGAAAATGAGCGGTAATATAGACCTGCCGGAGGTGAGATCTTCGATGGGCATTGGTGGTCACACCCCGTAACAGAACCTGATCAGGCCGACGTGCAGGCACCCCTGACTGGTTGCTAATCAAGCCCGTGGAACAGCTTCTTGCCCGAGACGCCGGCCCTTCCGGCAGGAGGTGTTTTTAAATGATTCAGGCAGTAATTGAACGCGGCGCAGGCATCGACGTCGGCAAGACATTTGTGGTTGTTTGTATGATGACCGGTCCGCTTGATCATGAACCGCGAGTAGAGACACACACCTATGGCACAACAAACGCCGACTTGGAACGGTTACGGCAATGGCTGGTCGAGGAGGCATGCACCCATGTCGCGATGGAGAGCACCGGTTCGTACTGGAAACCGGTGTTCAACATCTTGGAGGAGAGTCTCACAGTGATTCTGGCGAATGCGGAAGACGTCAAAGGCCGTAAGGGCCACAAGACAGATCCCAAAGACAGCCAATGGCTCGCTCATCTATTGCGTTACGGTCTCATCCGCCCAAGCTTCATTCCAGTTCGCGCGGTGCGCGAACTGCGTGATTTAACACGATTGCGTAGGCAGTTGCTGAATGATTCCACCAGTGAGCGCAACCGAGTACAAAAAAATCCTAGAGGACGCCAATGTCAAAATGGCAAGCGTACTCGCGGATCCCTTTGGCGTCTCGGGACAGTTGATGCTCGAAGCATTGTTGGAGGGTAAGGCATGCGCCAAAGAGATTGCGGAACTAGCCAGGGGCCGGGCGCGAAGTAAAATTCCAGAACTGACCGCATCTCTGGACGGTCATCGAATGAGTAATCATCATCGACAGATGATCCGTTACAGCCTAGAGCATCTCGCGTTTCTGGAGGGGCAGTTACTGCGCCTGGATGGCGAGATCCTTCGCCATATCGACACGTCTGGTTTTCGACCGGCGCTGGAGCTAATCAAGACCGTACCCGGCATTCAGCAAGACTCGGCCATGAGCGTACTCGCGGAGGTGGGACCAAACATGAGTACCTTCCCTTCGGCAGCCGATTTAAGTTCCTGGGCCGGGTTGTGTCCTGGCAATCGACGCAGTGCCGGGAAAGAGAAAAGCGGGCGCACCACGCGAGGAAATCGTTGGCTACGGACAACTATGACTCAATGTGCGTGGGCTGCCTCTATGAAAAAGGATTGTTACCTCAAGGGTAAATTCTGGCGCCTTGCGGCCGAGGGCAAGAAGCGGGCTATTGTCGCCATTGCTCATAATCTCATCGTGCTCGTGTATCACGTCCTCGCGACAGGACAACCCTATCAAGAACGAGGCGGTCCCATCGAAGAGCCCCAGAAGCAACGCAGGATCCGCCACCATATCCGAGCTCTCGGGCGCCTCGGCATCAATGTCGGCTGTCGCCCCGCCACTTGATCTTTATTTTCGGAACAGCCGTACGGCGAATCTGGATGACCTTGAGCGATCGAACTCCCGCCATGCTGAGGGGATTCAAGATTGAGATGTTTTGGGATGGATCCGCGAGACCAGCCGTGAGCGCGCCTGTTGGAGATTTCTTCGCATTCGGATCCGGACACATGGCCGCTTTTCAATCGGCTCTTTTTTCAAGTCCCGAGTGCAAGAGCTTCGACTGCTTCATTCCTATGCCCTTCAAGACGGGCATGAAGATTGTGCTCACAAACGAGAGCGCGAAATCTGCAGCTTCTCTTCTACGACGTAGATTACACAGTAGGTGACGAGCACGGCAAAGATGATCTTTATTTTCACGCCCACTTCTTTCACCAGCCCCACCGAGCTGAAACATGATTTTGAGGTTCTACCCGAAACGAAGGGCAAAGGCCGTTTCTTAGGAGCGAGCTTTGGCGTTCGAGCCAACCAGAAGCTTTACGGGAATAATTGGTGGGGAGAAGGCGAGGTCAAGATGTACGTCGACGGCGACCAAGCCTTGCCCACGTTGGTCGGCACCGGAACAGAAGATTACGTTGGCAGCGGCTGGGGGTTGGGTCAGTTCTCTCAGCTCTACCAGGGCGCAACATACATTAACGACGGCAAACGTTCTCTACAGCTTCTATCGTTTTCATATTCCTGACCCCGTTTATTTCAGGAGTCAGATCAAGGGGACCATTCAGCAGATTGGTTTTGTTCTCGACAACAGCGAAGTTCTTTTCACGAGTGGAACACCCGTCTATCGAACAGGTCCGAATCTGGACCCTTTGAAGAGAGGTGAACGGGCAACCTTTGAACGGCAGGACGACTGGTCCGCAGTTGCTTATTTCTACTTGAATACAGCAGAGGATACGCTCCCTGAAATGGAGCCGCCGGAAAAACGGATGAAAGACCTGAGCTGGGGCGGCCCCGTATTCGGGCAAACTCAATGAGCCCACTTTCGTGTGTCAGACAACCGCGTTTCAGAAGAGTAACGCCGACTCAGAATAGGCCGATGAACTGATCTCGTGAGATCTCGTTCACCACTCGTCCTGGAGTGGCGCCTGAGAATTTGCGGGAGTCCCAGATCATATGCGTTGCAGCGAAGCAGCAAGACGTTGCGCTAAAGCTTCGCGGAGCGAGATCAAGGGAGACTCGCGCGAACTCATGAGCGGTCGGATTGTTACGCTCGGCTCAGAGAACACTGCAGCGCAAGCCCGTCGAAGCAGTTAGAAGTAGTTGATGAGATGTTCCGAGGCGATCTCCGCTTCCGCAATCCCGGGAGCGCCGCCGGCCAGCTCGTGAAAATCTCGGGTCATGTGCATCTGATCGTGGTAGTTGCATTCTTGAGCGATCCTCGTCCAAGTCCAGCGATGTCGACATTTCAACTTGCTCTCTCGAAGCGTGCCACCCTGACTAGGGATTTCGGGGTCGCGCCAGCATACTGAAGCGATAGGCGCTCTAGCTGTCGTGTGCTGATTCCCGCTTGGGTTGCCGCTTCGCTAACGGACGTAGACGTTGTGCAGGTCGTAAGCAGACGGAGTACGTCTGCCCTCGAGTCCAGAGAGGGAGTAAGATCGAGGCGACCGAGAAAGAACGCATCGAGCAATTTCTTGCGTTCTGAAAATTCAGGCGTGTTGCCAAGGCGCTCGTAGAGAGCGGATACCGCGATCCCAGCAACCGAATGGCCTTCCGTCCCTCCTTCCGCCAGATACGAAACTGGTGTTTCGAAGAATCGATAGAGAGCAAGCGGACGAAGTAAGACAACGAGCGCTTCGACACGGCCCTGAATCGCCAGGCGCACGCGCCCTGCAGTGATGGGCCCGATGACGGTTATGCGTGGACAATAACGGGGCGGCCCGCAATCGTAGGTCGGTATGAAATACGGGTTCGCGAACAGGAACTCCAACATTGTGCCCAAACGGGCCACAACTGGTTCAATCACCTGCGCGTGCCCCGGCACTTAGCTCTCGTTGTACATAACGCGAGATGAAAGGCGTCAAGCGTGGGTCAGGTTCGGCACTTTGCACATAGAGCATCGGACACAAGGTAACTGCCAGACTATAACGGAGCCGGCGAATGAATCCTATTGGCGCGCCGCACCTATTCCGGTGGTCGAATTTGGGTGTTTTGGAAGTCGGAGATCAGCCATCGTCCAGTACTTTTTACGAGAACACGGACTGAGTGATACTTACCGCCGAATGCAGCAGGAACATCCTGCCTGGCAGTTACCTTGTGTCCGATGCTCTATGTGCAAAGTGCCGAACCTGACCCACGCTTAGAGGCGGGAAAGCGGACTTGCTCGATGTCAATCACCATCTTGCTTTGCGAGAAGACGGTCGAATGTCCCGCCGCAAAGCCATGTTCAATAGCAGTACGCTCTCTTGCCCACGATCCCCATATATTCGTGAAATTTACGTCGTCCGTGTGCAATGCTCCCATTCCTTTTACATCGTGGCGGCTCCAGGCCGCTGCAAACGATGCGATCAACTCCCTTACATCTTTTTCGTCCTCTTCGATCTTTGGGCGGCTGTACCTATATCGCCCTCCACCAGCAGCGCTGCGAGAGTCGTGGGCCTCTGGTGAGGATCGCTCGTCGTGAAGAAGTTTGCGTCATAGCGAGAGCCTACCAGCCAAGAGGACGTCCGGCATAGTACAAATCCGACACATGACGTGGCATGGAATCAGACACGCTGAGAATGCTCCTTGCCCGATAGCAGGTAGTTAGGCGGGAGAGTCAAGGACTATTTTGCCGGATGTCGGGTTCGTACTAGGCTGTGGCCTTTGTGAGCGACTAAAGTCCCTTTATGCGAACTTCTTCGACCACTCCGGATCCTTTCCTCAGTAGTGAAGCTCTAACCACCCCGCCTGCCGATGCATCTGCCAAAGAGTTCCTGAGCAGATGGGAACGTGCCTGGAACAACCATGACGCGCACCAACTCTGCCTCCTCCATACGCCTGACGCCAACACGGTCAACCGGCATGGCACACTCGTGCAAGGTCATGAAGCGCTTGAGAGGGCCCTTGGGTTTCTTCACGGCATCGGCGGGCCTTACCATGAGGTCAGCGCGCCGCCCTTGCAGCTGATTGACGTTCGACAGATTGCGCCCAACGTGATGATTCTGCAGGCAAGCTGGAAAAGCCCCGTCATGAATCCGGACGGCAAGCTCGATCTGGCGAAGCAGAACGATATGCTCGTGTCGTACACGCTGCTGAAAGAGGGCGGCCACTGGAGAGCGACTCAGGTAGACCTGCACAATGTCGAGAGAATGGATCTGCCTTACTCGAACGCAGGGCAGAAACCTTAGCCTTGTTATGGAAGCACGATGCTGACAACGCAAAGCGCAAGGCCGGATGCGCTCCTGCAGCCATTCGTCCAGTGGTATGTGCAGCGAGAGACGGTCTCGAAGGGCGGAGAGATCGTTGAGCCGGTGTTTCCCCGCGCCGGTACGATGCTTATATTTCAGTTCGCGGAGTTCTACTCGGTCAGGGAGTACCAGACGGAACAACTTCGCGGTTCCTGGGCGGCAACCATTATCGGGCCTATAGCTCTACGCAGAACGCGGCTGATTCTGCACGACCACGAGCAGTCGCTAGATGTGCTCTTTCGGCCGCTGGGGCTATACCGACTGTTTGGCGTGCCGATCTCGGCGCTTGCTGGAGGCGGCGCTGAAGGGCGCGCGGTCTTTGGGCCACAGATATGCACGCTGCACGAGCGCCTCGGGAACGCTGCCAACTTCACTGAGCGAGTGAAGCTTCTCGACGCCTTCTTCTTACACCGGCTGGGGCGATCTAGTCCGCTCACGCCCACGGCACACGCCATGCGTCTGCTGGCTTCCGGCCAATGCAGCGTGGGGATTGCGGCGGAGATGGCCGGGACCAGTGCCCGCCAGCTCGAGCGGAGATCGTTAGAGTATGCCGGAATCTCTCCGAAGACACTGTCACGCATCTCGCGCTTTCAGGGAGCGATCGAGAGACACCGGGCACGCTATGGCAGTTGGATGGCGATTGCCCACGAAACCGGTTATTACGACCAGATGCACTTAATCCGGGACTTTCATGAATTCGGCGGAGGCCCTCCGACCGAGGTCATGAAAGAGATCGGTGACAACCATCTCCTTTCTTTCTCCTGCAGATGAGGTATTTTCAAGCGCATTCCATTGTGCACCCCGCATAACCGACACTTCGAGCTATCGAACAATTCGCAGATCACGAGCGGCGCTCACGAGTTTGGGATCCAAAACTCACCGGCGCCGCTAGGCGCGAAATGGCGTTCCGCAACTCCAATGATGGTGGTTTGCCGGCCGTCAACTTGGACTGTCGAGCCAATGACTTCAGGGCGGGAGCGAAACATGTCGTGCCATGCTTTAGAGCTAATGACTGCAACTGCAGGCCGGTTCGCCTGGAAATCGTGCTCGGCAAAGAAACGGCCAAGGTGTGGTCGCGCGCCGGAGTCAGCAAAGAATTCCCGATTCACCCTCGCACCAGGAACATCTCGGGTCAGTCCGCTCGCCACGACCCGAATCTGTTTGGGACTATAGTGGCGGCTGCATGCAATCAAAGAGAAAGCGAGCGCGATCGCAATGACGCGGACGGCGGCGCGCATACGCTGAGTGTATCAACGGTGGGAATCTGTCACATGTCGCGAAAGGTAGTTCAGTCGGTTGCCGGTGAGTAGCTCCGAACATCGACTGAACGAATTGCCGGTGCGACAACTTCCCGGTGGAACAAAGGTAAAACAGCACCGGCACGCACGGGGAATCCCCACCGCGGCCTTACGATTGTGGGAGGGTGAGAAATGCTGCACACGCAGTTCCGCGTCCCTTCGCCTAGTCAGAAGCCATTCGTTCGTTTTTACACAGAGCGCGAAGTCCAAATGGCCGGAGCCGTCATCATGCACCCGGCCCCAGCGCGCACATGTCCCATGCTCGGCTTCTACTTCCGCGACTCTCTGACCGTCAAAGACAACGGCCAACATTTGCTACGAACGTCTCCAAAAACGGTTCTGGTCGGGCAGCAAACATATCAACGCATCGAAATGCACTTAACGGGTCACTTGCGATCCTTCTACATCATGTTTCGCCCCGAAGGATTTCATCGCCTCTTCTCGATACCAATGGATCAGCTGACAGACCAAGACTACGATGCCCGTTCCGTCTTGGGACCGTTCATTTCTCACCTCGAATCCCGCCTCAGTGAATGCAATTCCTTTAGCGAACGGGTGTGTTTGATAGAACATGCACTGATCAACCGCGTGCTTCAAGCGCCTGCTTTAGACTCGGTCTATTTCGCAGCAAACCAAATCCTCGAAACTCGGGGTCAGGCCTCGATACCAGCGCTGGCCCATCAATCCGGCCTCAGCCTGCGCCAGTTCGAGCGGCGCTTCAGAACGCAGATAGGCATGCGCGCCAAACTGTTCACGCGCATTGCTCGGTTTGAAAGTGCGTTGGAACGCAAAGCGCGCCTCCAGACCGCCTCTTGGACTGACATAGCTCTTGACTTCGGCTTTTACGACCAAATGCACATGGTCCACGATTTCGCCGAGTTCACTGGAAAAACGCCAACCGAATCGCTGGCGCAAGTAGAACGCCTCTTTGTCGAGCCGCTGAGACATGCGAACCGAGACCGAGCTAGAGCCCTCGCCGAAAACAACTCGCAATTAGTTCTCTAGACCGAATGTCGATTTTTTACTATCGACGAGGCGCTGCACCGGCTATTGTCATCGACAGGCAATATGGCAAACGGATTCAACAGAAGACAAGTTATAACTTCAACCCCGGCTGCACTGACACTCTCTGCGTCCGTTGGCGCCAAGGCCAAAGGGGATCAGCGTGACAGTCGACCATTTCTAGTTCGCAAAGGTGAAGCTCACGAAGGTCGCCCCCTAGTAGTTCAAGGCGACCCAGAAGCTTTCGGAACAAAAGTTCGAGGCGTCGACGGCAACAAGACCTATTCGATGATTGAGGTACACACGCCACCAAATCGAGGCCCGCTCCTCCACATCCACCCTTCACAAAATGAACTATTGTTTATTCTCCATGGGAGCATTGGCATTCAATGCGGTTCACAGCGAGCCGTCCTAAACGCTCGGGACACTTTCATGGCACCCGCAAAGATACCTCACGCCTTCGTGTCGTTAGGAAAAGAGGAGTGCCGCATGCTCGTCATCTTCGACCCACCCGGAGACATGGAACGCTTTTTTGTAGATCTGGCCGCCGTCCTCAACGATCACCCAGACGAGAAGAAGTTCATTAGCGTCAATACAAGACACAATATCGAAGTAGTCGGTCCATCGATCGAAGCATCAAGCTTCCCTGTGTCGAAATGTTGATCCGGTGCATTACTGTTTCTTGGCAAATTCGCCACTCCCCAACTACCCGAAGTTCCAAACCGTTTCCGTTCTCGAAAGTGGATTAGAATAATTCGAGAAAGGTGTACAACGCGTCGGAAACAAAGATCAGACTTGCGCAACGGGTTGACGCCCAGCCAATTGCCCGCATCTACAATCATTTCATCACAGAGTCGGTTATCACCTTCGAAGAAGAGCCTATATCCGAAAATGAGATGGAGCGACGCATGTTGGAGGTTGATTCGACTTCTTTGCCTTGGCTTGTGGCGGAGGAACACCAGAAAGTTGTTGGATATGCCTATGCGGCGCCGTGGAAAAGCCGAAGCGCCTATCGTTTTTCCGCGGAGATTACAATCTATATCGCTCAGGGGCACGACGGTAGGGGTGTCGGGTCTGCCCTATATAGCCAACTCTTTCCCGCACTTAAGTCTCGCAGGATTTATGCCGTGATTGGAGGGATTGCGTTACCCAATCCATCGAGTGTGGCTCTCCACGAGAAATTTGGCATGTTGAAAGTAGCCCACCTTCAAGAGGTAGGATTCAAGTTTGATCGCTGGATCGATGTTGGATATTGGGAGCGTAAGCTTTGAAACGTGCGCTCAGTGCCTGAGTGACGGCGCAGAGGGGATCTGAGCAGATCAGTCGGGCCCGCACACGGCACTGTCTGTATAACGAAAGAGGTAAGCCGCTCCATCAGGCCGGATGACCTCCGGAGCTACACACGGCCCGTGGGTTCGCGAGTGTGTTGGCGAGCAACATAGTTCCGGCCAGAAACGGGCTTCGGGAACGATTGAATTTTTAATCGGCGCTAGTCGCGAAAAATCCGCTTCGCTTAAGCAAAACAGGATCGGCCACCTCACAAGCGCTCGGAAGGTTTCAAGCGGTCGCCCAACCACCCACTCCAAAGGGCCAGGGCGGCGAAGAAATGAAATGGGCAGATGCTTAGGCCCTTGCTGCTCCGTTCATCACTTTCTTCGCCGTCTCGCCGCCGAAAATTGGAAGGGCGGGATCGGTAATTAGTCCAATCTGTTTCAACACGGAGGCCTGGTCCCAATAAATGTGCTCGTGGGCGAGTCTGCCATCGCGGAAACGAACAATGACGACCAGGGGAACTTCGACGAACTTGTTCGTAGGCGCAACATCGGGTAACATCCACGGCATTTCCTCACTGTGCGTAAAAGAAAATATGATTTCATCGACTAATTGGTCTGTACCGATTGTGCGGGAGACCGGCATGAGTTTGGTATCAGGCGGCATCTTGGGGATGAAATCGGTGGAATAGAAAGCCGCCAACTCCAATTTGCCGTAGCCGCCGGTCATAACAGGAACATGGTTGACATAAGCATCGTCGACCATTGTTTCAAGCGTCGCTGCTGTATCGCGGGTGTTGAATTCGTGGGCGGTATGTTCCTCCCAAAGCTCGCTCAAATCACGAGGTGGCACGGCCATAGTGTACCCAACGGCGAGATTCGGTGTGAAGCTCTAATTGCGGCGTTTAGGATGCGATTACGAGCACATACGCAAGCGAGAGACACGGCAACCACAAAAGCCCAGCAAATAAGGGCGGCGCATGCCTTGGACCCACCAGGTTGTAACGAGAATCGCAACCATAGGTCCGGCGCCCACGAGGGAGTCGGTCATTCGTATATAAGGGCGCCGGGAGGGCGCGCTGGCAGAAGAAGAGATGGGTCACGAAGATGATGAGCCACGCGTAAAGCCCACGAATAAAGAGACGCCCAACAAATACACGAACGCACTCCCCGGATAACAAACGACGTGAGGATCGCACGGGCGAGGCCGGCCGCGGAAACAAGCAGCGCCGGAACGGGTGCTCCACGCGATGAGACTCGTCCCAGGATCCCAGCGCATAGCGGCCGTGAGCGAGCGAAAACATCATGCGGCTGACCAGGTAGAGATTGCAGTTCATACTTGAGGCGCTGCAGTAATAACGACAAAGTTCACGATATGGGAGTTCCGGGGACAATTGTTATCCCCGGTTTGAAACGACTACAATTTCCCCGGTTTTGTGATTAGGTTTGACGCCAATCTTAAGCGCGCTCGGGAGGGCGTCACGGACATCTAGCTTCAGGGCGCTTATACTGTCACACCGCAGAACTCGGAAAGCTCTTCCTGACAAACCTCTGATCGGAGCCAACCCTTAGAAATCACTGCCACAAAAACGGTGGCTGAAGCAGCGGCTCGCAAGGTTTCGTCTCGCAAATCGGCACCGACGTGGATTTATCGCCGTCCTCTTACGTACGCCACGCGCCCGAGCGCGCGCACAGACCGTAGTGCCGGGGATTTTACTGCAACCACAGATATGACCGTTCATTCATTTTTCGCGGTTCCTCGCCGAGCGATCCTGGTGCCTGCTACTCGACAGCGATCAAGTAAGATCAGGCTAAGCCCCTCTCAGAGTTTTGGTACGGTCCAGCCCAAATCTCGTTAAAAGCAGGAGGTCACCGTATCAAACTTCGTCCTCAGGTTTGGTGAATCTTTGCAGCTTGCTGAAACAAATGGAGGGCGGTGCAGGATCGAACCTGCGACCTCCTGCTTGTAAGACTGACCTCCCTTCCCAACTATTTGATTTTCCAGGCGGTACCCGACTAAGGCAGTTTCGACGGCTTGCTCGTCGCTTACTTCTCACAATTCTTATCAACATCTGCATTTCCCCTGGGAGGCTTGCCAGGCTATGAGCGAGCACGTGAAACCCGCCCGGGAGATCGTGCAACAGCTCCAAATTTCCGAATTCGTTAGCGAACGCGCGTTTCAAGTGTTCGAGGTTCGGAACCGGCGTCGGACTGCCGACCAGGATGTCGCCTTCGGAGCCAGTCCGTTCATCCTCTGCGGCTCACCGATAAGGCGGCTGCGATTGAGAAGTCTCTTCCCTCGTGTTAGCAATCCGGATATGATGAATGCTCCGCGAGTTCCTGATGAGGGCGATTCAGCTGGTGAAACCTCAAAATCGGAGCGCTTTCTGCGACCAGGCTGAAGTGTCATTTTAATGGTTCAGACTTTGAGGAATAAATGAGCTACCTTTTACGCAATAGTGAGCACTCGCGCAAACGTGCGGCTAAAAAGATAAATCTCGCCGCGTGCGGAAGGGTGGCTGCCTTAGCACTCATTGGGCTTGCTGGCACGGGAGCTGCGGCCCCCCAGAATGTTTCACCGGGGCTGCACAAGGGCACGATGGAATTTTCCGGTCTGTCCGGCGCTGCACAATCTTTTGTCTCCGCAACTCTGGGGCACGATGATGCACGCTACCAAGTTCGAGTAGGCCACCGCTCTCTGCAGGTTCGGAATCCAGCTCAGGCGATTGAGGCTGCCTTCACGCCACAAGGAATGGACGTGAGCACTGGGCGTAACCATTGGCAGATCTTGCTGCGTGAGTACGGCTACGGGGGCCGTCTCCATCGCGTAGTCGAATCTGCACCGGAAAGCTCCGGGAATCGAGTGGAGTACCGGCGTGATGGGTTGCTTGAGTGGTACACGAATGGACCGGCGGGGTTGGAACAGGGCTTCACGTTTTCTGGGCCCCCAGGTGAAAAGGCCAACGGTGAGCCTTTGACCGTCGTTCTTGCCTTGAAAGGAAATCTGACTGCGTCCGTCGAGGCGGCTTCTCGCAACGCATTAAGCGTGCGCAATTCTGGCAGACGAACGGTGCTGCGCTACGCAGGCCTCCTCGCGTACGATGCCAATGGGCGGAATTTACCGGTCTGGCTGGAGCTGAACAAACGAGAGCTGCGGCTACGCGTGAACGACAGCGGAGCGCGTTACCCAGTGGTAGTGGATCCGTTTGTCCAGCAAGCCAAACTAACCGCATCCGATGGAGCGCGCGGCGACGAACTCGGTATCAGCGTGAGTGTCAGCGCTGACGGAGGCACGGTCGTAGCAGGAGCCTGGAGTGCCAAGGTTGGACAAGGTGCAGCCTACGTATTTGTGAAGCAGGCGAACGGATGGACCACGGCCAGCCAAACCGCCAAGCTCACCGCTTCGGATGGAGCCTCGAACGACTCTTTGGGAGAGGGCGTCAGTATTAGTGGCGACGGCAACACTATAGTCGCCGGAGCACCCTCTGCGAAGATCGGCTCTGGCGGGCAGCAGGGCGCGGCCTATGTTTTCGTGAAACCTCAGGGCGGCTGGGCTAGTGAGACGGAAAGTGCCAAATTAATCGCGTCGACCGCTTCAGCGCAGAAGTATCTTGGCTCGTCGGTCGCTATCGACGGTAATGGCGGGGTGATTGCGGCGGGAGCGCCAGGGAATTCCTCCAGCAGCGCAGGCGCGATCTTTGTCTTTCTGAAACCGGCGAATGGTTGGGCAGTGAGACGGAAACAGCGATACTGTCCCCTTCTAACGGAACAATGGGCGCGGCGTTGGGGGATTTCTCAACCCTGAGCATCAGTGCGGACGGCCATAACATCGTGGCCGGCGCTTACCAGGAAAAGATCGGCTCCAATACTAATCAAGGCGCCGCGTATGTATTCGTCGAGCCTCCGGGTGGCTGGGTCACCAGCTTCGACACTGCCGAGTTGACGGCTTCGGATGGCGCAGCGGGTGATAGCTTCGATGAGGCGACCGGGGTCAGCGCGGACGGCAGCACAATTGTTGTGAGCGCAGGAAACGCGACCGTCGGCAACACCCCAAACGTGGGCGCAGCCTATGTCTTCGTCAGGCCCACGAATGGTTGGACGACGACGACCCAATCCGCAAAGCTACTTTCTTCAGACGGAGCGAACGGCGACCTGTTCGGCACGGGGGTCGCTATAGGCGGTGACGGCACCGTCATCGCAGTCAGCGCGTACAATGCTACGGTCGGTTCCAACAAAACTCAGGGAGCTGCGTATGTCTTCACTAGGCCCACTGGTGGTTGGATCGCGACGACTGAAACGGGCAAGCTGACGGCGTCGGACGGGATGTCCCAGGACGAGTTCGGCACGTCGGTCGCCCTCAACGGCAATGGCAGCGTCCTGTGGGCGCGTACAACGCAACCATTGGTTCCAATGTACAAGCAGGCGCGACTTACATCTTCGTACAGCCGGTAAGCGAACCGATGGTGGACGTCAGACCGTCAGGGGTCAATTTCGGGAGAGTGCATCTGCACCGTACGGCTTTCCGTGAGGTCACGTTGACGAACTCGGGTGATGCTCCTTTAACGGTGACGAACGTCCGGATTTCGGGGGGGAACGACAGCGACGATTTCTTCACTTTGAGCTTATGTCCCCCGACACTCGCCCCCGGAGGAACTTGCGAGATTTTCGTGGCCTTTGTGGCGGACGGCGATGTCAGTAGCGCTACTGCCTCCTTGACAGTTACTGATAACGCGCCGGGGAGTCCGCAGATCGTACCGCTCAATGCCATGGTTATCCATGAACATGAATGACGGTTTGTTGAGTGGCAGAGCATGAGCCTAGGCAAGGCTAGGAACAACAAACCCTCCTGATTACCAGAAGGGTTTGGTTGCGTCGATTGCCCCCGGAGCCAGTCCGTCGCCTCGGTCTTGAGTACGCATCGTGCGCGACCCACGATGCGCGTAATAGCGGCTCTGTTGCATTGAGGAACAACACTGAAGCGACAATGACGGAATGCCTCGCCGTCGTACTGCTCGGAATCCTCTATTTAGTCGTCGGCGCTTCGCCGATGAAGTAGTGACTTTGTGTGTTGGCTGGTATCTCCGATTCAAGGTCAGCTATCGAGATCTGGCAGAGATCGCCTGGGAGCTGGGCGTAACGGTTTCGCCGAGTACCATCTTGCGCTGGGTCGTTCGTTATGCCGAGGAGTTTGCTCGTCGTTGGCTACCCTTCGAAAGGCGCGTGGGTGGATCCTGGCGCGCCGACGAAACCTACATAAAGGTCCGGAGCGTTTGGATATATCTGTATCGAGCCGTCGATCAAAACGGCAAGACGGTGGAGTCGTACTTGAGTCGCAAGCGCGATGTTACGGCAGCCAAAGCCTTCTTCCGAAAAGCCCTGAAGCACCATGGCGAGCCTCGATCCATCACGTTAGACGGGTTCGAGCCAAGTCACGCGGCGTTGCGCCGGATGGGTATGCGCAACGAATTCAACTTTCGATGGGCGAACCCAGTCAAGATTCGCAGCTGTAAATACCTGAACAATATTGTGGAGCAGGACCACAGGCGAATCAAATTTCGGCTTACATCAATGCTCGGTTTCAAAAGTTTCTACAACGCTAAACGTGTCCTCATCGGGGTTGAGCTGATGCAAAGACTCGTGAAAGGTCAGTTCCGCGTTCCTGCTCACTTTGGCTCTAACTTCAAATCAGTGTGGAAAGCTGTCCTAGCTTGTAAGTGATATCAAGTGAGTTCCGCAATGCAACAGAGCCAGCCATGCGATCGCCTTGGCTGCCATAGGGCGCATTCACCTCTTGAAGTTTTCCGCCGTCGGCATGAATTGTCAACGTCGGCGGTCTTCTTTGCTTCTTTTGCGACGCACGAAGCCGGTTATTTCCAATCTGTCGATCAGGGCAGTAGTGGCAGCCCCAGTTAGACCGATTCTGTCGCTGAGTTCCCTCGCAGACATGGCCTCATCCTCCAACAAACGCAGGCAGTTCACATTGTTGCGTTCAGCCCTACCCGGGCGGCTACGGAGACACCTGCCGGTGGTTCCCCAATGCCGAAACCGTTGCTTGCTCCGTAATTTCAAGTCGACGCGACAGATGGCAACTGAGCTTTTCGACAGGCTCCAGTAGGGCGGTCTAATATAGAGGCAACCGTAGCAAACGAGTTGACATTTCGTGCGCCGCGATGCGGTGCGCAGATGAGGCACTCGGAGGCAACAGATCCCGGGCAATGGAAGGAAATATCAGAATGGTTCCGAACCAAGAGGCGGCGACTAAGCCGACTTCTCGCAATCTAAAAGCCCGAACACACATCCTTGACACGGCACAGCGCATTGTTGGAATCAAGGGCTTTTCGCAAGTAGGTCTTAATGAAATCCTGGCGGCTGCTGGAATTCCTAAGGGGTCCTTTTACTATTACTTCTCTTCAAAAGAGGTGTTTGGAAAGGCGCTCCTCGAACATTACTTTGCAAAGGATTTGTCACAGATTGACGAGTTCTTGTTGGTGGAAGACCGCAGTGCTCGAGATCGTCTCATCGCATACTGGGGCTTCTTCCGAGCGAGCCAGGAGCATCAAGACCCAATCGGCAAGTGTCTCGCAGTGAAGCTCGGTGCGGAGGTTTCTGATATGTCAGAAGAGCTGCGCCTCGCGCTAAAGAGCGGCACCGCGGCAATTATCGCTCGCCTCTCACGTGTCATCAAAGAAGGCAAGTCAGACGGCTCGATTCCAATTGCTGGCAGCCCGGTAGCAACTGCGAACGCGCTCTACCAACTTTGGATGGGCGCAAGCGTTATGTGGAAGATCTCTCATGACCGCACCGCCTTCAGCAATGCCAATGCGGCGACCGAACGGATCCTTTCCGGTGAAGCCCTTTGAGCACCAGAAGCTGCACACTACAGCTGAGCAACTTCGCTTCGATCGGATTAGCCGAACATCCATTTCAGTTGCATCGAGTTCAAGACGGGCATACGGAATGCCAGGCTACTCCGGTAAGCCGGAGCGGTGAGCCGCTACGCTGCCCGGATCCCGTAGAACAGGTCCCTTGAATTCGGCAACTTGCGAAAGCTAGACGAATGGTCTATACTCACGTCAGTTGAATAGTAGACCGGTCGACTACTTCACATGTGAGTTGTGAACCTGAGGGGGCTACGTACATAGCCTTCGCTTTTCTAAACCACCGTCAAGCAGAACAAAATCGATCACCAAAGGAAGAAGACACAAATGTTTAGAACTCGTCCACGTAAGGCACTTATATCCATCAGCAGCTTTCACGGTGCTATATTTCCTGACGGCAGCAAGACAGGTCTGTTCTTTACCGAGGCTCTGCATCCCTTCCAAGTGCTAACGGAAGCGGGATTCGAAGTGGACCTTACGAGTGAGACCGGCACGTACGGCTTAGATCAGGTCTCTCTCACGCCGCCGTTCTTGGCGGGGGCCGACAAGGCCGTTTTCGAAAACTCCAATCACCCGTTTATGGTGAAGCTGAGTTCCCAGCTAATCAAAGCTTCAGACCTAAAAAAGGGAGAGTACAGTCTGTTCTTTGCCTCAGCCGGGCATGCCGCTCTTTACGACTACCCAAGTGCTCGAGGGCTTCAGGCCGCAGCTGAAGACGTTTGGAACCACGGTGGCGTCATCGGAGCTGTCTGCCACGGTCCGGTGCTTCTGCCAGGTGTTCTCGATGCGAAGACTGGCAGGTCGATCATCGAGGGAAAAACCGTGACGGGCTTTACCACTGAAGGGGAAATGCTGTTCCAGATACTCCAAAAGCTAAAGGCCGACAACGTTCCTACGGTGCTTGAAGCAGTCAGTAAGGTTGGCGCGATGTACAGTTCCCCCATGCAGGCGTTTGATGATTATTCCATCACCTGTGGCCGGATTATTACAGGTACCAACCCGGCGAGCGCGGATAGCGCCGCAGAGAGAACAGTTAGGGCTTACGCGAACCTCGGCTGATGTAGTGAGAGGAATGGTCTAAATGCAAACTTGAGCGGCTGGTGCCCAGCCGTTCACCCGCGAAAGAACACACGAAGCCCTGCTCCTCTGGCAAAAGCTGGCGGCGACGGACACTGCCGAACCACCTCGTGGGAGACGTTGCGTCATGCGCTGGATGATTGCTTATCTAACGAACAACTGCGTGGATACGGTCACGAGGGTTCTGGTGCAAATTGGGAGCGACGCTTAACTCGGACGCCCTTGCTAGCCTTCGAAGTGGATGTAGGCGTTACGCGGCCAGAGCGGCTTGCCAGACCTCCGGCATCGTCGCCGCGTTCCCGCCGAGTTTGCCGATTTTGAATTGTCCCTTCTTGATCTTCTCTGCCAGTTCGATGCCGGCGATGACAACCACCGCCGTTAGAAGACTCTTCAATCCCAGCATCGGGCGAAGTCTTTGTTTGATCCGGCGATGGTCCTGTTCGATCCTGTTGTTCAGGTATTTGCTGGTTCGGATCAGGACCCGCTTCGGCAACTCACCATTCGCTTTCAAATCCGCCACAGCCCGGTGCGAAGCAGCGTACGCATCGAGGGTAATCTTGGTGGGCATCCGTTGGCTCTTCATCGCCCTGCGCAGAAAGGCTGTGGCGGCATTCACATCGCGCTTCTGGCTCAGGTAGAACTCTACCGTCTTGCCACTCTTGTCAACGGCTCGATAGAGGTACAGCCATTCGCCTTTCACGCGAATATAAGTCTCATCCATGCGCCAGGATCCACCTACCGCGCGAGCGAACCGGTTCCACCGCTTCACAAACTCCGGGCTGTAATGCTGTACCCACCTCAGAATTATGGTGTGCGCCAGATGGATGCCGCGCTCACCCATCATCGCGACCAAATCCCGCAAGCTTAGCTTAAAATTCAAATACCATCGGACGCACAGAACCACGATCTCCCGGTCAAAGTGCCGGCCTTTGAACAACTCCTCCATCGGTACAAAGCGCGGCATCTGTCCATCATCGCCAACCCTGATCCCGGTTTGCACCAGAACCATCAGGATTACATTCACCGGCGTGACAGTGCCCTCACAGCCGCTGACAAGCATGGGCAAAGACAACGATGACTGTAGACTACTCCTGCCGTAAGGTGCCAACGGGATCCAGATGTGCCGCGCGGCGAGCTGGGAAAAAGGCAGCGCCGAGAGCAGTCGCTACCAGTACCATTGCCGTACCGATCATCAACATTGGATTATGCGCTTTCACGCCGTAAAGCTGGCTTGAAACAACGCGCCCGCAAGCCAAAGCCGCCGGTATGCCAGCCGTCAACCCCAGGGCAACCAGCGCGAGCGATTCACGCAGGATCTGGCCGAGAACTCTTTTGGGTAATGCGCCTAAAGCCATGCGAATTCCAATCTCGTGGGTGCGGCTCGCCACTGAGTACGAGATGACTCCATATAGACCCATGGATGAGAGCAGCAATGCTAGTACCCCGAAGAATCCCGCCAAGTCTGCGAGAAGTTTTTCCTCGGCTAGGGAATGATCAACGACGTCGGCGAGCGTCACCGCACTACCAACTGCGAGATTGGGATTTTCGGCACGTATTGCTGCCCTGATCTCACCGATCAGCGCGGTAGGTTTGGCTTGCGCTCGCACCACCAAATCGTTGAATCCATCGGGACTTAGCTCCTGACCGTTATAAACGAAAAACATTCCGACCGGGCTTTCGCGAACGCTCTGATATTTTGCGTCTCTAACAACGCCGACGACTTCGAAATCGTCATTCTCGCCGAGCGAGAAATGCTGGCTCAGGGCAGACCCATTTGGAAAAAGATCGCGAGCCATCGTCTGGTTGATGATGGCCACCGCTTGCGATTTGGGCGTATCCTGCGGGCCGAAGGCTCGCCCCGCAACGATAGGAGTTTTCATTGCCTCGAAGTACTGTGCCCCCACACGATTTCCGCTAAACGACCTGGCATGAGTTTCGGTATGGGAGAATCCTTTTGGCCAAACAGGGGAATTCCACTGCCCCTCGTCAAAGGCCATCATGGAAAAGCTAGCTGCCCCCACACCAGGCAATGACTGGATACGCGCTTCCAACCGACGATAAAGATTCATGAGTGTTGGCCCTTGGGCTTTGACAGAATCGCTGTTGATCTGCACCAGAAGAACTCGATCTTTTTCAAATCCTGTATTCGCGTGTTCGAGATTTCGGAATGTGGTCACAAACAGTGCCGCGCCAATGAGCAGAAGGAATGCTAAGCTCACCTGCCCTGCAACCAGCAGTGAACCCAGCCGGCACTGCGATTGCGACCGCGTCAATCCCTTGCCCTCCCTCAACGCTGATCCTGTCTGCCCGGTACTCATCCGTAATGCGGGCGCTATCCCAAAAAGCAATCCGGTCAAGAGCGAGACGACGATTGTAAACGAAAACATTGATACGCTCAATCCAACATTGAGTGGAACAGGCGTCGGTCCCCGCGAGACCATCGCAAGAAGCAGGTGTCCGCCTCCAATGGCTAATAACAGGCCAAGGGAGCCACCTATCGTTGCAAGAAGAAGGCTCTCTGAAAGTAATTGAGAAATGAGTCGTTTTCGTTGTGCTCCAATCGCGACTCGAACTGCAATCTCTCGTCGTCTTGCTCCGGCTTGGGCCAACAACAGATTGGCAACATTCGCACAAGCAATCAGCAACACCAACCCCACGAGAACCATAAGGATTTGTAGTGGACGCGAGAACTCTCGTCGCAAGCGGGAAGTTCCGCGCGCAGCGCTGGTCAGCTTGACATGCGCCTTCTGCATGTCTGCAATACGTTCCGCCGACGGAAATGAACCTGCAAGTTTGTGAAGCCAATGCTGGAATTCGACGTTTACGTAGGCCTCGGCCTGAGGAATTTTGACGCCGGTCTGCATTCGCCCTATCAACCAAAGTGACTGCGTCTGTTCATTGAACGGATTGTTCAGCCATGGCTGAACTTGCGGTTGCGCGGTTAATGGCGTCCACAGGTCGGGAGCCCGACCCACCTCTGTTCCGAAGAACTCCGGAGCTGCCACGCCCACAATTGTGAATACCGCCCCATTGAGAAAGAGTGATTGACCGATGATGGCCGGATTTCGGTTGAACCGTTGTTGCCAATATCCATAGCGCATTACTAAAACGAGAGCGCCTCCAGGCTTCCGATCCTCTTCTGGCGTCAGGATGCGGCCAGCGGCCGCCTGAACACGAAGCATGGTGAAATAGTTGCCTGATACCAGCTGCATTTTCACCGGCTCCAGCTCGGTATCTGCTCCGCTAAACCGCGCATGAATATCACCCGACATACTCTCTACGGCAGCGACATCTGAGAAAACATCGTGTTTCTTCTGAATCTCCTGATAAAAGGGTCGCGAGAAAAGTTCCTGATTTCTATGTGGGAAGTCATCTGTCACTCCAGACATGCGGCCTTCACCAAAAAGTACCAACCGCCCTGGATCTGCGACAGGCAAAGAGCGAAGCATTAGGGCCTCCATGACGCTAAAAATTGCCGTGTTCGCTCCAATTCCCAAAGCGAGAGACAAACTAGCCACGATCGCTAAGCCAGGATTGCGTCGTAGCGACCTAATAGCGAATCGCAAATCATAGTAAAGATTTTCGACCCATCGAGTTCCGCGCGCATCACGACACTCTTCTCGAATCTGCTCGACATTACCGAAAGTCACCCGCGCTTTGCGTCGAGCTTCTTCTTCCGTTAGGCCGGATCGTCTGTAGTCGGACACTTGACGCTCGAAGTGATCCAGCACTTCTTTTCCGAGCTCACTCTCCATCTGCTGTTTCCTTATCAATCGCTGGAACCAATTCACGGCCTATCCTTCCTGTTGCAATTGCAGGACGCATGCAACGGCATCGGTCAGCCGGGCCCAGTTGGCAGTTTCTGCTCTCAGCTGAGTCTGTCCCTTCGCTGTTAACTTGTAGAATTTAGCTTCGCGCCCCGTATCTGATTCCTTCCAGTCGGCCCGCAGATAACCTCTGTTCTCTAGCCGATGAAGCGCCGGATATAGCGAGCCTTGCTGAACCTGCAGCACATCGCGAGACGCTTGCTGCAACCGTTGGGCGATGGCATAGCCATGAATTGGGCCGAGAGCGGCAATCTGCAAAATTAGTAGGTCAAGAGTACCTTGAGGAATATCGGGCTTTGATTTCTTCTTCACACCTGGACCTTCTACACGTCACTATAGCAGGCGAGAATGGCCCGCGTTAAACAGAAGTCGCCAGCGATATGGTGCCTTGCGAGCATCCGGACATCATCATGCGCGCGCTTTACGCGGCCTTGCCGATAGACTCCTCGGGATATTAGTTTCGATGCTTAGCCTCTCAAGCAATCCGAGAACGTAACTATCAAGCCTTACGCTGCTATGCCAGCACAGCGCCGATCACCAAGCAAAGCGGAAAAAAGAAAACCATAATCATGCGGAACGCCTGTAGTGGCCGACTGCGCAAGCCGTCTATCATTGGGCATCCACCAGCATCAGCTGCGATTACGGCTGGCTGCTGGATTAGGTTGTTCCGTCGTTCCCTGCGCTTGTACCGTCAGATCGCCAACGACTTTGATTACCTTCGAACTTTTCATGGCCGCCCGCTCGACACGTCTCGCCTCTTCTGTCTCCGTCTCCACATGCTGAGGCGGCTGTTGAACGCTAGTCGGGCTCGTCTGATTTTCCGTACCTCCCGAGCTACTGGTTTTGTCAAAGTAACCATTTCCTCCAAAGAAAGGGTCGGTCATTTTGCTCTGTGGCCGGTAGCTCGGTGTTCCATTCGGGTTGGGCCCGGTTTGTTCAGCCGTAGGGGGTGTACCGGGGCCGGTCTGCCCCGGTCTTCCTTGATTCGTCTTGCTCCGATCGTCCGTCGCTGGCGGTATCCCGTTTGGAGCACCGGGATTAGTTGTGACGGGTGAACCTAATTTGGTCACGACGCTGTTCTGCTCGTTCTTCTCCAGTGGGATAACCGCGCTGTTGTCAATCGTGTTTCCCGGTGCGTTGGCAGTCGCTCCGGACAATGCGCTGGAGCGCAGTTTGAGCCCGAACGCAATCACGACGACGACAAAGACCATTGACAACAACCCGAAACCGATCAAGCGCTTGTTGACACGCGGACCAATCTTCGGTTTTGGTTTGATTTCCAGCGGCAGCTTCTCTTCGCGGATCGCGGCCTTTTCTGCATCAGCCATAACGGTCTACTGGCCCTCCGGTTTATTCCGTGCAATCAGAACTGCTTCTTTTTTTGGTACCCGCTTGTAGTTTTGCTTTTTGGAATAGTTGATCGACAATGAATTGCCGCCGTTCCGGGTTATACCGATAGTTGGTCTGTACTTCGCCACCATCGCCATACACCAACAGCACCGGTAACGATCGGGACTCGATACAGGACGGCATCTGGATCACGGTCCGCATAGAGTCGTCAAACACTTTCTCAGGCTTCAGGCAGGGCGTATGTTTTCCACCCGTGATGGAATAGCTGGTATTGCCTTTTAATAGCGTTTTGTCAGCCAAATCCTCCAGATTGATGGGCGCTGCAATGACCACCGGTGCTTGCTCAATCGGAGGCGGCGCGGCCATCGCCTCTAATTCGCGTTTTCGTTTGGCAGCCAGATCTTCTGGATAGCTAAAAGAGACACGCGCCATGTAGCTATCTGGCTTACTTTGTAAGCGGAAATAGTACATACGCCGGTCCGTGGGCACGATCAGATTTGTTTCAAACGCTCCCTTGTACAGCGGGCTGACCGCGATGACGGGAGTCTTCACGCCCGCCGCACCACCATAGGACAGCAGCGAGACGCTCCACCGATCCGAGTCCCCGATCTGCGTATCGCCCACTACGCTTTCACTGGCTTCGAGTTCGATCGCGCAGACGCGGAGCGCAGAACAGACGAGCGTCGGCATCTCCGCACCATACACATACTTGACCCGGCCCACTTTATCGATCAATACCGGCGCTGATCCATCGCCTTTGTTCCAGCCATTGGCCAGATCCACGGCCTGTTTGGCGGACTCCGTCAGTACTGGTCCAGTCTTCGGCGCAATCATGGTTGACGCCTCCACCGTCTTTGGCTTAACTCCTTGCGGCCATCCGATCGCAGCGCCTAACAGCAATCCGAAACAGACCCGAATCACTCTCATTTTTTGATCTCCTCTAGCTCCCCGACCTTGGTCCACGACACGTTGGTAATAAATAGCCCGAGTTCATTTAAGTTGGCGGCTTCCTCGTCTTTCGGCTCGCGGACAGCAACAGTCAAAGCGCTTCTCCAGCGTTGTCGAAAGCCCTGCCCTTGCGCCGTGTATTCGGTTCAAGCGACGAGAGTTCATACGTGTTGTCGCCCGTCTTTAACGCACCTGGATCCACATCGGCATACACGGAAGAGTGCGCGTTCCGTTTCTTGGCCAAATCTGTTCTCCACCAGTCCATGACGTACCCGAAACACTGACGAGTCTTCGCAATTCGAGAGAGCGCCCGGAACCCAGCCCGACGCTGGAGCTCATCATCCGCTGTTATGAGGCGAGTATCTTCAACCCAGGAGCGAAGCGCATTGATCCGCGTTTTCTCTCTGACCGGTTCCGACACTCCTTCGATCGACTTGATGCGACGTCCCGTTTCCTCGTCCACAATGGCGACATAGGGGCTTTAGGCTTCGGGCATTGATGGCTAGACCGAGCGCCACGGCACAAGAGATGATCGCCATCAGGGATGACAGAATAGCCACCCACCGCCAAGCCTGTTCTCGCTTCAGTGCCGTGCCATGAATAGAGTCCCACTCCTGGCGACCGGCTAGATACGGGTTATACTCGCCGGTTTCTTTGTTGATCGCTGCGGGATGAAGCACGCTAAAGGATTCCTGCTTTCTTGATTGCGAGTGTTAAGACCGACACTGGGCTTATGGCTAGACAGCCCTACAGAGTTTTAGGAACAGGTGGGGGCGCAACCGGGGCACGACTGCCACCACTAGACGATCCGCCCGGACGGGACGCGGCGGAGGTGGTGCCCTTTGCGGCGCCGACGGCACCCTTGGCAGCACTGATCGCCCCGGTAACTGCAGTACCAACACCCGTTGCCCTGAGCGCCATCGTGGTTCCAATTGATACCGCGCTCGTTAGCATCGCCATAGGAGCGAGTACATCGCCATGATGAGCGCTCAATGCACCTGTCATCACCGACGCCAAGATTTTCGGGATAAGCACCGTACAGGCGGCTAGAATCAGCGTTCCTCCCATAACGTCAAGCGCGAGAGCCATAGGATCAGGTGCTGTATCGATACCTTTGATAAGGGCAACCCACGAAGTAATATTGGGAATCGCTGACCCCAGAATGCAGTAAATTGTGAGTATTTTGACTCCAACCGATAGTGCCCGCGTGAGATAGTTTCGAGCCATCGAGTCCATCCAACGGGAGCCTCCGAAGGCAACAAAGAAGTAACCGACACTGAGCACGAAGTAGGATTCAGCTAACGTCGCGATTAGCATCAGCGACATCACCGCAAACGACACTAGGATGAATATCATCGCGACGAGCAAGACTATACTGGTCGCCGGATCTGTCAACCACGCTGAAGCGCTCGCATTATGGGCATGCGTTTCCGCCAGAGTGAGGCCGAATTGCCATATATCGGAGGGTGAGAGGACTTTGGACAGGCCGGCAGCGGTGACACCGAGTTGTGTGAGAGACGAGATGATACTGGGCATCCAGGCTGAAGCATTAAGCAGGACAGCCCCCCAGAACCCGCGCGTCAGAATGAACTTGATAATGACGCCACCCCGCTCGCGAATCGACCAGCCGCTCTCAAAGGCGATTTGGTATCCGCAATAGAACAGTTCGAAGATTAGAAGCGTTCCAAATAACCAGCGCATGGCTGGCAGAATCGCGAGAACCCAGCTCGGTTTGGCCGCGCTAAAGGAGGCGACCAGGTCTCCGGGAATCGCTGCGGATGCGGGCACGGCGAGAACCAATGCCACAAGGAGCATCGCGCAAGCACTAGACAGAATGCGGCCTCTCAACGTCGGACTCCGAACCCATAAAAGGCTTCTTGGCTGACCGCCGTACTTAATTTGCCTTCTGTCGTCTCCCCCCATGTGGCATCACCAGGACCAACAGCTCGACACATCGTTCGCAACCGAATCGCGGTCTCTGGATGTTGCCGCAGCCAGATACGGATTGAACGATTACTGGCAAGCGTTAAATCGCCGCTGCCGTTTGATTGGGCGTAATCCACAATTGCGCTTCTGGTTTCATGCCTACACGAGCTCGTGAGCAAGAGAGTTGATAGGGCAGCAAACACGCTGCTGCATCGCATCGGGACTTAGTACACTCCCTTCACCGGGTCGTAGGTGCGCGTATCTCTTGCCGAAGGTGGCCCCTTTTGAAAAAACTTATCCCGTGCCGCTGCTTGGGTGTCTTTCTGCTGTTGCTCCATCGCCATATAACTGGCCTTACTCTGCTGATCCGCGAGCATCAGGGACCGCAGCCCTTGCAGCTCGTTCACCTGCGCACTGCTGAATTCACTGAGCGTTTCGAGGATTTGCTGTGAACCGACAGAACCAGCGGCATGATTCCGAATCGCGGCGGTCATGCGTTGCGAAGACTGTAAATCAGCGCCCGTCAAATTCAGCATCCGCATGGTGCCGCTCAGCGTGTCGCGATGACTTTGGGCCCAGTCCAGATAATTCCGGCCCCAAGGACGGCGCAAGGCGCGCGGAGCCGGCAATTACAACAATGTTCAGGTCTTGCCTGGATTGAGCGGCGAGGGGCGCAAGAGAGGCGGTTACAGCACTATGAGTTCGAGCAATCAAGCGTTGGGCGTCAGCCGGTGCTAAACCATCGGGAACTTGATAGTCTTGGCTTAGATCGATCTCACTCACCCCGCTCCGGACTCCGTTGGCGAACTTTGCAGTCGCGGCCTGAAATGATCGGCTGTGATTTGCTCCGATCAACTCGGCAGTTCGTGCCAACTCTTCCCGCTTCATTTCCAGTTCAAAGTCAGCATCTTCAACATCGTCGGCAACACCATCCAGCACTGCAAGCGAGGCCGGACTACCTTCGGCGTTCAGCTTATTAACGGCTGCGCGCGCGTCCATCGCTAAATTAGTGGCAGCCCCTTTAGCTGACTCGGTATCCGCTGTCCCGAGAGGGTGAGCAGCGACTTGGGTAAGCACACGTGCCCGATCCTGGAGAACCGCCGTAGGGTCTGGCCTACACGTGGCCTCTTGGACTGGAGTAGTTATCGCTCGCTTCTGCGCCAGCTCTTCCCTCACCGGACTACGGGCGCCGTAGGTGAAATCCACGGTATGGCCTACACTTTCCGCACGTGCAATAAACTTCTGGACCTCCGGCGCTGGCGAGTTCGTGGACCTCGTAGGAAGCGAGATGTGCTGATCGTCGGGCGGTCGCGTTAAGCCATCGCGTAAATCAGATACCTGGTTAAACTGCTCTCTCAGCTCAGTGCGTGCCTGGAGATACTCACCGATGCTCTTAAAATCTTCCCGTTTGAGATCGTGATACTGCGACGCAAGTTGACTCTGAGCGGTAGTTAGGTCGGCATGAAGTGCGCTCCGGTCAAGAGACTGCCTGACCGTCGCGGCTTCCTGAGTACGAGGCAGTTCGGCTCGAACTGTCTTGCGGACAATATTATTTACCGGATGTTCCCGCTCCCAAGCGGCTATCTGTGCTTCTTCGCGAGTTATAGCAATGTGATCGAGTCTGGCGGTCAGCCCGTTTTGCCGCCCTGACATCGACTCTTCCGCTTCCTCGCGTATCGTGAATGGTCTTGACCAGAGCATCTCTGACTCTCCACCCTGGCAGGAGCGTTCAAAGCCGCTGTAGTACCGATCACCGTCTTTTCCGATCCCTGTTCGTATTTCATTTAACCCGTCTGTCGCGATCCAATCGGATTCCTCCAGCATCTCTGCGGGTTGCCATGGCCGAGACGCTTCCCACTCACGATAGTCAACAGCTACATCTAGTTCCTCGCGCAACGCCTCCGCGACTTCGTCCGGCTTGTTGTAATAACGGCGTACGCGCTCTTCTATCTCGGCCGCCCGTTCGCTGCCAAATTCTTTAACGAGTTCGGCTCTACTGTTTTGCAGCTCTACCAGATCAGCAGCTTGTTTAGCACTCTGTTCAGCAATTTGTTCAGCGATTGGACCAGGCATTTCCCCCCTCTTTTTTGATTTCTTTTTACTTGGCCAACAACGCCTTGCGCGGCGTATACGGCCCATCGAATACGATGTTGGCGTTGACGTCGACCATAAACTGCGTGCGTGCCGGGATTCAATCGTCGGCTGTAATTGCAGACTCCGGCGCGTTAACTGAGAGCCGGTTTCCTGGATACTCTGCCCCGCACCTGCCGACGCCGCTTGTCCGGGGCTTGGGTAATATCCAATCCGCCCCCACTCCGGTTCGTTGTCAGCGATGTAACGGCCGCGATGACGCTACTGACGAGCGCAGAACTGAAGACTTGGGCAAAGTGATTATTGACGTGCCCACGAAGGCCGGCGCGGCCTTTCAGGTCTTCCCCCACCATTCCGCTAATCGAGAGCGAACTAGCGTCCGGGAAAATGATGTCGGTCCAAATGACGGAATCCCCTTCTGGCCAAACACCACCGTCTCCCCATACGTTCCGACGAGCCGGGACCCTTGCGGAATGAGAATGTACTGCCCCGTTGCCGTGTCTCGAACGTTATCCCGTACGATGGCCCGGATTTCTCCAGGAAGGTTGCTGGTTAACGACTGTTCCATCTCAGCCGGAATCTTCCAGCCCTTCATGATCTGGTAGGGCCAGACAGGCGTCACGCGCATGCTCGGCAAAGTACTGCTAGCAATTTGTTTTTCAACGCGCGAGACAGTATCCCCAACCATCGATCCCTCATCAGTTCCATGGGGCTGACGTTTCGGCCCCGGAGCGCTAAGCTCGGCCGTCGCACCATTGCTACCGGGCGCGCCTGCCGGTATCAGCGATCGATATAAGGCTGCGAGATCGCCCAAGCCGGCAGAGGGATTACTGCCCGGCGTCGCCCCTATTGAGAGGGATTTACCGGTCCAAAACATGGCACTCCGGGGAGTACTGCCGATTGCTAGATTCTACGCCGCAGAAGAGGATTGCCGGCGCAAATGGCTGAAGGTCGTCTGGTGCTTCATCCGTCAGAAGAGTCGACGCGACCGCTTTATAGGATCGATGACGGCACGCTGAACGCAATGACATGACGAGGCCGACAGCGTCCCTCGTCATTACGGCCCAATGGCGCTCTGACGCCAAGCATCCCGCGTTTTTGAAAGCGCGGATATCATCCTGTGCTGCAACCCTCCTCTTCAGAAGTTGCACCTTGTTGATGCGAAGGTCTTTCTGGTGATTTGGAAAGGCTCCGTTAACATTCCGAAGACCTGGCCGTATTTGCCTATGTGAAACGCATGTTATGTTTTTTCGTTTTCTGGTTTACCGGTGCAGCGATGGCATTGGGGCAGGATCTCTCCGGGCGCTATCAAGCGACACTCGATATCGGGCCCGGCAATCGTCAAAAGCTGCTCATCGTTATCGCGGGCGATGCTGCTCCCGTAAGTGGCAGCATAGGACCCGATCAACAGCACCGGCTTTTCTTTAACGGAGCGATCATTCACGAGAACACGATCTCGTTCAGTGCTGGCGGCATCGATACCAGACTCGCTATCCATGGAACAGATTTGACCGGTTCTGCGGCCCCA
Source organism: Bryobacteraceae bacterium (assembly GCA_965214005.1). Lineage (GTDB taxonomy): Bacteria > Acidobacteriota > Terriglobia > Bryobacterales > Bryobacteraceae > Bog-105. The sequence goes on along the minus strand of CBDCAQ010000014.1, from coordinate 1,860,577 downwards.
CAAGGTGCGGTGGTTAAGTGGCCCATTACGGGCAAGCGAATTGGCGACCTTACCCTTGAAGATCGGCTTCCTCCTCTGCCTAATGAGAACGCGTCTGTCCGGAGCCAAAGGATAGTCGCTCTTCGGGCCGCTCTGCAACGCGACGGGCAAAGCGCGGAAAATGCGTTCTGGAGCGAGATCCGAACCAATGGCAGCCCACTGACAGAGGCGATTCCGGGTGAACCCAACAGCTCCCTGGTCACGTTTCTCTGGCAGGGATCAGAGGCAACGAAGACCGTCATGTTAGAACGCGGTCGGTTCACGCGTTTCTACCCACAGGAGAACCTTTTTTCCCACATCGAGGGCACGAACATTTGGTTCAGAACGCTTTTGCTGCCCAGCACATCCCGTTTTCAGTACGCCCTTTCGGAGAACAACCCGGCTGCGACGTTTCCGCCGCAACAAGTGCCACGCCACGAGCAGTATGATCCACTAAATCCCCGTCATCTCTCCGACGATCCTCAGAGCCCTAAAGACAGCTGGCATTCTCTGCTGGAACTTCCCGGGGCCCCACCTCAACTCTGGTACGTCAAACATGCCGACATTCCCAAATACAAGGAGACTGACGTCTTCCTGCAGAGCCGGATACTTGACGAGAAACGCGATCTCAAGATTTATCTGCCGCCCGGCTATGAAAACGCCACCGCGTCTTATCCGACGCTGTATCTGTTCGACGGAGAGGACGAGAACGGCCTGGTCTTTGCCACGTGGACGCTTGAAAACTTGGTGGCCCAGCACAAAATTCCCGCGATCATTGTCGTTCGGATCGTTAATCCCAATCCGTTGGTGCGGGAAAAGGAGCTGGGATGCATGCCGCCATTCGCGGATTTCCTTAGTAACGAGTTAATACCTTTTGTGAGATCTCGTTACCGAGTGGAATCGGGTGCAGAATTTACGGGCCTCGGCGGATACAGTCGTGGAGGACTTGCCGCAGCTTTTACAGCACTACGTCACCCGAACACTTTTGGCCTCGTGTTGGCCCAATCCGGGGCTTTCTGGTGGGAACCGTCTGAGCGTGCGAACCCATATCTGGAACCAAACTGGCTCGCGACGCAGTACGTTGGTCACCCGCATGTGCCTCTGAGGTTTTATCTAGAAGCGGGCCTCTTTGAGGTCGATCTTCAGGGCGGCGGCGGCGATATCCTCGAAACGACCCGGACACTGCGAGACGTACTTCAGGCAAAGGGATACGCCGTCTCCTACCATGAATTCGCCGGAGACCACGATTACATTAACTGGCGGGGAACATTTGCCGACGGACTCATAGCACTTTTTGGGTCGACTCCGGAAACCGGGAAAGGACTGAAACCATGATTCCCTACGACATGCTGGTGTTCCTGTCATTTTGCCTTCTTGTAGGCATGCTGGCGTTTCTGATACTAAGCGCTAGCCTTCGTTCAAAGAGGGACCGTGAACGGCTGCAGGCGCGCGCAGAACTCGAAGCAAAGCTGATCGATCACATCACATCTGTCGAAGGGTTTGAGCAGTACCTGTCAGCTGGCGGATTAGCAAAACTCGACGCGTCGTCGGCTCTTCCCTTGAGCTTCGGGCATATGCGGGTCATCTTCCTTTTGGCTGCTGGATGTGGAGTCACATTTCTAGGTACGGTGCTGCTTGTGCTGTTCGCATTGGTCGGTCTGTTAGTCCATAACACAGCGTTGATTCTGGCGGTGATGATCCTGGCAGTTGGATTGGCACTTATGCTGATGGCCTTCGTGATTTATCGTGTCTCTCTGGCTTGGGGCCTGCTGAAGCGGGAGCCAACGGGAGAACGGTAATAAAGCATGGATGATGAGTCCTTTCAACGACTCCATGCCGCCACCCTGCGGTCGCTCTGGGGGTATATTTTCAATTCCACAGGCAACGCAGCGGTTGCAGACGATCTCTCGCAAGAGGCGTATCTGAGGATGCTCACTGCCCAACTTCCAGAGCCGACCACTGATGCCCACCTGCGACACTATCTCTTTCGTGTGGCATCAAACCTGATCTCCGACAGCCGCCGCGAGGCACGACGAACGGGCGACATGCCAATAAACGCGGCTTCCATCCCAAGCCACGAGGACCCCTTCATAGAACGGCAACGGGTTCGCCAAGCGTTATCGTCATTGCAGGCGAGAGACCGCCAGCTCTTGTGGCTTGCTCTCGTTGAAAAGCTCTCTCATCGCGAGATTGCGCAGCAATTGTCGTTTCGAGAGCCGAGCATACGACCTCTTCTTCATCGTGCCAAACGTCGGATACTGGAGTGCCTCAAGGGAGATGCAACATGAGATGTGATGAACGGCAGCGGTTAATGGCATCCGGGATAGTGTTGGCTGACGGTGTCGCACACGTAAGGGCTTGCGACAAGTGTACGGAAGCCTTGATCTCGAGTACCATGACAGCCGATGTCAACGTGCTCTTTGAGTTCAGGCAGTTGTCTGCACCAAGTCTTTTGCTATGGAAGGCTAGGATTCGCAAGAAGAGGCGTGCGCAAGAGCCGATTGAGATCATCAGCGACGTCGCTATTCTCTGCCTGTACGTAATGGGCCTCCTAGGGGCAGTAGGCGTGTTATTGTTGGCCCTCATACGAGACCGTCCGTCCGGTTCGGTTATATGGTTCCCAGAGACTTATCCGTTGTCATCCATTGCCCTATGCTTCCTCCTAGGCGGGAGCGTGCTGGCGGTAGGGACCGCGGCACGGGAAATCGTCAATTGTTACATATTTCTGGCACGCCGCCCTTTTGCCACGCCCGTGATTGGCGCAAGGCGGTCGAGTTCGTAGAGCAGAACAACATCAGTCTGGTAACGGCGCTAGCGGCGAGCAGCTTCAGAGCGGAATCTTGGTGGCATGGCGCCTCTCAGTAAGTGACGGCAAAATAACTTTCGCGGCCTTACGAAGGCAAGCTTGCGTTCTGCGAAGAAGTTAAGGATGTGAAAACTTGGCAAACATCCGTTACGCGATCGACCGTGAGATCCTGCAATTCTTGGGGCGGCGATCTCACTCTGTCGCCGCGGCCGCGTCGCCGAACTCTAGACTAGTGCAGCTCCATTCCCACCTGCCTCATCGCTCATTGGGAACGATGCGGATCATCATCGTCTCCGGCAAGCGCGCAGGCACAACCTTAAACGTATGCACCGATATCGGAGGCCAAGTTTGGGAACTTCTCGCGAAGAGCTCCAGTCATCATCACCGAGTGGATTTCCGCAGCGTGTTTCTGTGACGCCGATACGCCGGAATCCACCGTGCAATTCCTTCAGTACCTGCAGGAACATGGCATTGGTCTCGAGGTGGGTGTTTGGGAATGGACTTCAGGAGCTCCGGTAGTGCCTGCAGGGACTTTCCTTGCCCAAAGTCTCCAGCTTGATTGGCCTCTCGTGCCACCAGAAGGGCTACGGCCTTGGAAAATTGGTTGACTCCTGGTAGTCCACGGGCGTACCTCCAACAACTCCTAAGTAGACAGAAACTGTTATTGCTTTGAAGCACTGGATCGGCCGGATCGCTTAGAGATTCCACTCTTCGGCAATCGCGGAACAGCCTGAACGCCCGCCCAAAGCGTGGCGATCGTTTGCTCTACCACGAGAGTCTGGTCAGGCAAGTCAGGCACAACCCCTTGGATGACCATGAGTGTGGCGAGACCAAAAATCGAAAACCACCAAGTGTGAGCCACCACTATGTCATCCCGGTTTGGCAATCCTTCTTCTTTGGCAACATCGAAAAAGAGCTGCACGAAACGTTCGAACAACGGCGCGCCAATGTCGTTGATATATTGTCCAGCGCGGACGCCGTTGCGGTTCTCAGGCCCGAAGAAGACGTTACGGAACTGTTGCGGATGGGCAATGCAGAATTGAATCAAGCCGCGTGAAGTCGCAAAAAGACGCGCTTTCGGTGCAAGATGTTTGGCGGCAATCGCGTCGAAGTTCTGAACCATCAGCCCGATCGTCTCTCTGCTCATTTCAACAAGAATGTGCCACTTGTCGGGGAAATGCTGATAGATCACGGCGTGCGTATAGCCGATCTCTTTAGCAATCTCACGAAGCGTCACGGCCTCGTAGCCGCGATCGGCAAACATTTTGCTGGCAGCCGCAAGGATTTCGCCCCGCAATCTCTCCTTGCGCTCTACCCGTCGACTTGGTGATGTGTGGATGTCACTTCAATAGCTTAGTCCGTTGTGAGGCTTCTTGCGACCGAATGTTGTTTTATAACCATCGGTCACACACAATGATTAATTTACAACCAATGGTCTTAGTACGCCTTTAATGGTCAGGTCGCTCGTTTGGATGGGCGGCCAAACAAGGAGAAAACGAGCATGTATTAGTCATGGGCATTACTGGAAATGTTGGGGGCGCCACCGCGCGGCATCTGCTGAAGCAAAGCAAACAGGTGCGAGCACTTGTGCGCAATCGCGAGAAAGCGGCGAAGTGGGCAGACCAAGGCGTGGAGTTGGTCGATGGAGACTGGAACGATCCGACAGCCATAGCGGCGGCGCTCAAAGGTATCGAGGGCGCGTTTGTTATGTTGCCGGCTGTATGGGCACCCTCGCCTGATTACAGAGAAGCAAAGGGCGTGATTGCGAACTATGTGGAGGCGCTGACTAAGGTAGTGCCCCCGCGGGTGGTAGCGCTCTCGTCGATGGGCGCGGATAGAACAAGCGGGGTGGGGATGATTACGGCCTTATCACTCTTGGAGCAAGGTTTTCGCAGCCTGCCATCTCCGGTTGCATTTGTGCGCGTAGGCGGCTTTTTCGAAAACTTTCTTTTCGGCTTACAAGCCGCCCAGGCGGAACCCTACCAGTCTTCTACAATCCTACAAGCCGGAAATCGACAATGGTGGCGTCAGATGACATCGGCACCGAGGTGGCAACGCTTTTGACCGGGCCGGCGTGGTCAGGGCATCGCGTCATCGAGCTGGGGTCGACGGTAAGCGCGGATGAAGTGGCCGGACAATTGGGTGAAGTCCTCACGCTCGACGTAATAGCCTTTGCAGTCCCGCGTGCAGGGTGGGCGGAAGCGTTCGAGCAGTTTGGCGTTCCGAAGGGCCACACTGGACCGGCCGAAGAAATGTTTGAGAGCGTTAACGCGGGACGGATGGACCTCGGAATCAAAGGTACGGAGCACGTAGCGGGTACGACGTCCGCACGTGATGTGTTTGCCGCTGCACAGAACGCCGTAAAGGCCTAAGTCAGGGGCAAGCTGAATCAAGAGTGCATCAAGAAGTCGGGGGGCACGATTTCGCAAGTTGCTGATTCAAGGTTTCGGTGAGCTACCGGCAGGCCTGAAACCCCACGGGCTAGTTCTTTGGCAATGCGCTTGAGGATCATCGCCGTTCGCCACACCAATCAAAGAATTTAACTTAACCGTCGACCCCCGACTTTTTGGCGCTCTCAATAATTACGGCGCTGGAGTTCTTCCAGCATCAGTTTGCGTAATTGGGTCACAAGTTTGCTCCTTGTGACCCCACACTCTATCGATCCCTAACGATCGTTCACCGCCCACGCGTAGCGTCCGCCGCGCGGTCGGCTTCGTTCTGACGGCGTAACATTTAGTGATCGCGGTGCCTACTTTCTCAGCCCGGCCGCGTACGTTCCGGACAACTGCCGGATGCGATCCTTGGTGTTCGCAACCGAGAGAATCACTCCGCCAAAAAGAAGTGTATCGGCGAAGTAGTTGATGCCCTCGACCTGGACATCGGTATTTGGATTTGCCAACGCCGCCATCAGGACAGGCCCATAGATCACCACAACAGCGAGCACAATCCAGGCTCCCAAATATGCGGACGCTAAACGCGTCTCCCGCGCTAGCAGGAAGCTCACGCCGGCGAAGGTGAGAGACGCGCCCGTTACATAGTCAATAACGGCGCGAACCGGAATCCACGGAGGCATCTGTTTCTCGAGCGGAACTCCCGGGAGTCCAAGCGGATGCACAAAATGCTGAACGCCGAAAAAGATCAGCACAATCGCGATCAACACGCGTCCCACACTGATCAATCGCTTACCGCGTCTCTCCGCGTCTCCGCCCATAGCAATTCCCGCCAAAACCCACCCGCCGCCGCCGAACGACATTTCACGGAACACGATCGTCCATGGGATCCTGCCGCCCGTCCTGACGGCCCCCGGCAGATGCAGCATTGCCACAAAGAGGAACATCATGGCCCCGAACAGCAGGCCGGACCATCGTACCTGACGCTTGCTAGCGATGCTCAGCGATGCGGCAATCAGGGCGAAGCCGACGAAGTACACCCAAAACATACGCCAAGGCATGTACGACGGAACTCCGGCCACAAGCGCCTGTGAGCTGGAAAGATGTTCTGCGCCGAAGACCGCCAGCGGAACGGCAAAGCACACCGGGGTGAGGGCTGCGATCCTGTCGATGCCGCGAGCCTCGCTTATATCGTTCCTCGTGGCCAAGAGCCCAATCGCGCCCACTACAAGGCCGGCGGCGCACATCGACAAGGCTGTGCCTGTCAGCCCCAGGATCACAGCGAAATTAATAGGCTGCATAGACCTCCCAAACTGCTTCAGCTTCCTGGAATTCTACAATAAAGCGTGGAAGACTGTAGCGGGCGAGCTTGTCCATATAACCGGACTCCACGTTCTGTTCATACGGCGAATCTCTGTCGGAAAACGAGCGAAGCACTCGTCCAACAGTCAGTCTGAGCTGGTCGTCAGCTCTGGGAGTCGTTCCGCTGGAACATGTTTAAAGGCAGCTTTGCTCGCGTAAATGTCCATGCTTTCAATTAGGCCGTAAGCAATGCTGAAGACATGCAATACGACTTGGTCTGAGAGGACATTACCCTTCCGATCCTTTACTACTTGATGAACCTTAACATCGGTTCTGCCCGTATCACGGTCAGTCACTTCGATTGGTTCCACGTTAGGATCAAACTCAGCCCACTGAATTATCCAGTAAGCCCTGATTTTTTCTTTCCCGACTACTCGACCACCTTCAGATGCTTTAGGGCCAGTCGACGTTCTCATTCATCAGCGAAAGTGCTTCATCGATATTCCTCCGGTTGAAGGCCGAATAGACCTGAGCTATTAACGAATTTGTATTCGCCATGCTTTCTGCAGTGTACAAAGAGCGTTTAATGTATCCCTGGATAGCTCCGCCCTGACGTTAGGACTCAATCTGGAGTGATCCGGCGCGTGAAGGCGGAGCAGTAGTGTAGGGCGGACCGCCGGATCAGTTTAGATTGAGCCGTTTGAAGGAAGGCGAGTGCGTTTGCGGTGGGCGCGGCCAGTTTGGCAAACAGCTGCTATGGGGTTTGAATACGTTTTCGAAGCCTTGGATGCGGCTTGTGAGATGCGACGTGTTCACCCTGAGGAGCTGGAAGTATCTCTGGAAGGTCGAATAGCCGGTTCTCAGTCACGATAATGATCCTGAAGGCACTGGAATAGGGGTGGGAGCTGTAATCTGAAGACACGGATAGCGCGGGTGCCGATGCATCTGTTGAGTTCGCCGCAACTCGAGATCTGCTAAGAGCTATCAATGTGAATCCTTCGTTGCGCTAATTGCGATTTCAGTTCGATAACTGCAAAACGCTGCACCAAGAGCATCGAGCCACCACAATGAGGGCATTGCCAGACAGCCGGGGAACACGCCTTAGACTGGATGGAATCGATGTTGCACGGAGGAGCCATCTGCAGCAGTTGCCGGCAGAGCGGCAACAAAGTCTTACGGCGGCGATTAGCCAGGTAACCGAAGAAGCGGATGCGCACAAAGCCATGGGGAAGCACATGGAGAAGGAAGCGGCGCAGAAACTCTTCTGCTGTGACCGTCATCAGCTTCTGTTTGCTGCCGTGAGCGTAATCTTTCCAGCGGAACGTCACCTGACCATCGGCGAAGTGGACGAGCCGGTGATTGGAGATGGCAACGCGATGGGTGTAGCGGGCCAGGTAATGAAGGACGTGCTGCGGGCCGCCGAATGGCGGTTTGGCGTATACGACCCAGTCTTGGCGGAAGAGCGAACGAAGAAAAGAGCGGAATACCGCTTCCTTTCCAAGCGGTTGAAGACTGCCCGGAAAGGCCAACTGGCGTTTCCGAAAGGCTCTCTTCAATCCCGCCGTGAACTTGCCGCGAAAGACCCGGCTGAGCACTTTCACGGGCAAGAAGAATACGAGCACTTTCACGGGCAAGAAGAATACGCGTGGATGAACCCAGTGCTAGCGTGGATGAACCCAGTGCTGATGATCGAGCGAAAGACCCCCAGCCGGAAGCACGCAATGGGCATGTGGGTGGTGCAGGACGTTCTGACCCCACGTATGCAGCACGCTCATGAATCCGATCTCAGCACCCAGATGCTTGGGATCGGCAGCGATTTCTAAGAGTGTTGCCGCACTGGCACGGAGCAGCAGATCATAGAGGACTCTCTTGTTCGCGAGTGTGAGTGGGGAAAGCTGATTCGGCAACGTGAAGACTACATGCACATAGGGAACGTTCAGCAGTTCCTTTTCACGATCTCGGAGCCACTGGTCACGCGCGTTGGTCTGACACTTTCCGCAATGCGGTTGCGACACGAGTTGTAGGAGATGGCCTGCCGGCCGCAGCGGGAACACTGATCCAGATGGCCGCCGAGCGAGACCGTACGGCAGCGCTCGATGGCGCGCAGCACGCGGAGATGCTGCCAAGTCAATCGGGATCGATTCTTCTCGATAAAGTGCTATCGCCGCCACCCGCTGCTCGAACGATGTCGGCCACCTCAAAGGGTGGCGCGTTCATCTCCTGTGCAGCTTGCGAGAGCGCTTCGCTTGTTGCGGCTCTGAGAACTCGGCCTTGTCAATCGGCGTGCCCGCCGCCTTCAGATGACGTTCGGAAAGGTGCAGGTAAATGGAGGTCGCTTTCAGGTCGGAGTGCCCGAGCAGCAACTGCACAGTTGGCAAGTCTGCCCCGTTCTCGAGCAAGTGTGTCGCGAAGCTATGGCGCAGTAAATGGGGGCGAACGTCTTTGGTGATGCCGGCGGCTTGTGCCGCTTCTCGGCAAGCCTCCCACAGCACTTTGGGCGTGATCGGCTTATCGGCTCGCCAACCGTCTTTCGTACCCGGAAACAGATACGTCTTGGGATGCATCCAGCGCCAGTACTCGCGCAACGTCTCAAGCAGTTTCGGACTGAGCGGCACATCGCGATCCCGGTTTCGCTTGCCGTGCCGGATATGGACGATCATGCGTACGCTGTCGATGTCCGCAACTTTAAGATGACAGAGTTCGGCCCGGCGCATGCCAGTCGAATACAGCGTCATCAGCATGGCGCGATGAAACAGATTTCTAGCTGAATCGATGAGCCGGACGGCTTCTTCCTGTGTCAGGATGATGGGCAACCTTCTCGATGCTCTCGGATACGGCACTTCTTCCAGCGGATAGTTTCGCTTCAGCGTCTTGCAGAAAAGAATCGCAGCGCCGCAATATGGTTGCGGATCGTGCGTGGGCTCTGCCCTCGATCGTTGAGCAGATGCAGTTGAAAGGTCCGGATCTCGTCCGGTCCTAGTTGATCAGGTGGCCGGCGAAAGTACTTCGCAAAGTCAGCAACAGTCTTGACGTAGCTGGTTACGGTAGTCTGTGAATAATTACGGCGCTGGAGTTCTTCCAGCATCAGTTTGCGCAACTGGGTCACAAGTTAGCTCCTTGTGACCCCACACTCTATCGACCTCTAACGATCGTTCACCGCCCACGCGTAGCGTCCGCCGCGCGCTCGGCTTCGTTCTAACGGCGCAGGATGTAGCTATCAGATTGCAGATCGATCCTCGTGGAGTGTCCCTTGCGCATGTACTGCGTGATCGAGCAGACGTTTTGTCGGGCCGTTTTCATACAATCCCTTACATGCGTGCTTGCGTCTCTCTGCTTTCGCTGTTTGCAACACCTGCACTCCTGACGATTGCCGTCGCGCAACAAACTTCAACAAGTATGCACAAGGAGAAAGCAATGCCTGATCACGCTCGTGGGACGTTTACGGTGAAAATGGGAGCGCCAAAACCGGGACCTGCAGAAGGCCTTTCCACATTCACAATGGAAAAACACTTTCAGGGCAGTTTTGAAGGCAGTGGGCAAGGCGAGATGATTTCTGGCGGCAACTACGAGATTGGGGCAGCAGGCTATGTCGCTATCGAGACGGTGACTGGCACGCTCGAGGGCAAGCACGGTAGTTTTGCTCTGCAGCATACGGCCACCATGAAGGGCAAAGCGCTAAACATGACGATCATGGTCACTCCTGGCTCGGGAACGGGCGAGTTAAAAGGAATGGACGGAAGCTTCACGATAACCATCAAGGACGGACAGCACTTCTACGATCTGGAATACACATTGCGACCGACCAATTAGTTTAGTCGTGGATCAGCATTCGACCATCTCACGAACAATCACCGGTAACTGGTCCCGTTTGCTTATACGCCGTTCCTGAGTTTCGGGCCGTTCCTCTATACATCGCGACCAGGGCGGAGAAATCCGTGTCTTGAGCCCTTCTGGGGTGGCGCTCCAATCCTATGTGGACGTAATAGATTTCCCAACAACGTTTAATGTGAGAAACGAACGGACCGCTTCCGCGAGAGAGGCTGGGTCATCGCTATGCACGACATGCCCAGCGGTTATTTCGAGCATCTCCGTATTGGGCCGGCGGCTAACCATCTCCGCAATCTGTTCGGAGGTTGTAACTCTGCTGTTTGCTCCACGGATGACGAGCGCAGGACAACTTGTAGACAGCCACTCATCCCAGTAACTGCCCTGCAGACAAGCTAGCGAAAGCATCATTTCCCAAGGTTCAAAGGCTAGCCGCCATCCCGCCGCGCTTTCGCGGAATGAGTCTCGGAGATAGGGTGCAAAGCGTTGACCAACCTGATTTTCGAGGTCCTCGCGCGTGCGAAAATTTCCAGCCCAGCCTGCCGTCGAAGGCAGGTCGCCTGACATTTCAACCCCGATGTCCTCAATTATAAGAGCCCGAACCCGCTCAGGACGACGCGCAGCATATTGATACGCATTGACACCCCCAAGAGAATTTCCGATAAGAACAGCCTCTTGCACACGAAGATGGTCGAACAAGGCGTCGAGATCTCCCAAGTATTCCTCGCGGCTATAAGTTTCGGCGTGGTCGGAGTAACCATGCCCTCGCTGATCCAGTGCCACGACGCGCCATTCTGACCCTAACGCCTCAGCAAGCGGAATGAATGTTAGGCCCTCCATCCAGTGGGCATGAAGCGCGATGATGACCGGAAGTCTACCGCCCGAATCGAGATACGAGAAGGTCAAGCCATCATGCTCGAAAGAGAACCTCTTCATTGCGAATCCGTATGCCATCCCGGGTTGATCCATTGGCCGCCTCGTAGAACGAAGACTTCAGTGGCGCGGCCGCGCGTTGTGGTTGACTTTCCTTTCTGACCGAGTTCCAGGACGTAGTCGCTAAAGGCCCTATGCCGAGATACGTGTTGCCGATTAACACATCTCCTCTAAGTCGTTGATACTAGGGCTCTCAACATCTGCGTATTTTTATTCATTTCTTCGCAAGTTGTTGATTCCACGTTAGCCCAAGTGCCTGAGTTTCTCCGTTTTGAAGGCAAAAGTCCGTCAGCTGTGCAAGGGTGGCTCGTTTTATCAGGACTATTCAGGCGCGAGTTCCCCGATTTGCTCCAGTCGAACGATGATGGATCGCAAGGATTGCTGGCAATCGCTAAACTCCTCCGCGATAAAAAAGGCACGTTCGCTGAGGCTTTCCTCCCCTGGCACGATAGCCAAGGGCGCGCCGTTGATTACCGTGTGTGTCATGCCATGCAGTCGCAGCAAATTCGGCGCGCAGTTCTCTTTTCCATTGCGTACAGAAGCGGTCGAGATCATCGACCGCTTCTAGTATCTGACGTGTGTCAAAGGAGGCTTGAAGTGCAGCCAGGCTTTGTGCGCGAACCTCGCCGTAAGGCGTCCGAATCAGTTCATCCATTTCGGTCAGGCCTCCTTCCGCAACTCACGCGATCCATCCTTCGACGGCTGGCTCTTCCGTCGCGAGAGTACTTGCTGGATTGATGGCTCCAGTTCGCGATCAAAATCTAATCCGTATTCTCCGAAACGCTTCACGCCCGGAGTCACATATGGACTGAGGAGCGAGAGGTCCTCCTCAGTGATCGTCCACCCTTCTCGCCGGAGATCTGCAATGATTTGGCTCATGTCGATGACATTCTGCAGGATCACCGCCGAGGCAAGCAGATCGTTGTATCGAAGATATTTCTGTTGTTCGTCCGGATCATTTTCAGCGACGACCTCTCCGCCGAAGCGCAGCCACTTGGAGAAGCTATGGTAGCCCTCCACTTTGTTGGTCATGGCCGTCACCTCTTGGCGCATGGGCTGATTAAAAATCCACTCCAGAAGAAACATTGTTCGATCCACGTTTTCCCAATTGCTCCGCGAATTGGGACAAAGCATTGACATCGCTCCGATGGCTGAGCTGCCGGATTGAGGTCGAGGATGGGACTTTCCCAGCCTGTACCGACAGCACCAACTGCATCCAATCCTTCCAGTGCCTTCGCAGCAACTTCCAATCGACTGTCTCGCGGAATAGAGCATCGAGATGGCGATAGCGCGCGTTTGCGCGCGGTCGATATAGCTTGAGGTTCTTCCAGTTTCGGATGCTTGGCAACAGACGGATGCCGAACATGCGTGCAAAGGCAAACACCACCGCCGACTGGCCTTGTGTGTCGGAACACACCGTGTCGGTCTGGATGCTGAGCTGTGGCTGTTGAAGCGCGTCGATGACGTGAATGCCTTCCCAAAGTCCTGGCGGCATGAAATGTCCAAACACTGCGATGTAGTTGTCAGCGACGTGCCGATAAGCGACCGCACCCATCTTGCGATAGCGAAAATGATATCCGGCCAGCAGATTGTTGTCGTAGAAATCAAACTGTGTCCCGTCAGCGGCTACCATCGTGCCCTTGCCCCAGGCTTTCGGTAAATCGAGCGTTAGATAGAACTCGGCCAGCTCTCGCCGGGACGCTTCCAGTTTTTCAACCGTTACGTGTTTGCGGTTGGCAAACGAAAGCATGTGGGCCGACACGACGCCTCCCAGATGGCGCGCTGCCTGGACCGGACCTAGGCTAGAACCGATGGCGAAAACGGTCAACAGATATCGTTCAGCGGCGCGTTCGATCTTCGGTTCGGAATCGGAAGCCGGGCCGAAATGGTTGGTGAAGTTCGTCAAGTGCTCCACATTGACGAGGATGTCGAGCAGGCTGCGCTGCGGCATGCGCCGCATCACCTCGAGGTGCAGCCGCTGGGCCGATTCGGGAATGACACGAGCGCTGTACTTCAGCAGAACAGGCAGGCCGTCGACACCGATCTTTACCGTCGTGTTCTCCGGGAATTGCTGATCGACTCTGGTGCCAAACTCCGTCAGTTGCCGCTGCAGGTGTCTCACGAACTCGGGGGCAGTTGCGGGCATCCCCAGCCGATCGCAGTATTCCTTCAGACAACGTTCGCACTCCGGCCACGGCAGAAGGTCGGCGCGATGGTCCGCAAAAGCCTCCGATCCGGGAACACAGAGATTGCCGGCCTGCAGGTGATCGCCAATGTAGGAGAGCACACAAACTTCGAGCTGGCGTCGATTTATCAGAGTTGAGTCCGAGGGGTGCCGAAGCAGGGTCCGCCAGCGTGCGCTCGCGACATGTAGTAACTCCGATTCGACTGATGTCCAATCAGCGCAACGGTTGCTCGGATCACACAGTAGGTTCCAGACTTCTATCAACGAATTATCCTGCGTCGCTGAGGTTACTGCCAGCGCTTTGATGGCGCGGAAAAGAACAGGGCGATTTCCTATGTAATGCCGCCACAGGAGCGGGAGGTAGTTGTTGCCAGTCCAATTCTTGGCGGCCGAGTATTCCTCCTGCAAAGTCTGGATGGGCTCCGTTTGTGTCAACGTTGTGCGGACTTGCTGGCCAATCTTTGTATCACTTCTTTCCGTGGCCACGATGTCTATTACCTCTCCCAGCCTGCCCAGCAGACGATCAACCCGCTCGCGCTGCTCCAACTGGCGCTCCATCAATTCGGTCTTGGCTCGCTTGTGAATGGTTGAGATTCGCTTGACCAAAGTTCCGGCGACCGCATCGCGGGTACGGGCCTTCGTTCTGTGAATCAGGCACAGCAGCAGGGTATACCGCTTTGCTGGAGTAAAGTCCTTTAATTCGCCGGCGTCGGTGGTCCGCGCTTGTTTGGCGAAGTCGCGAATCAAGGACGGAGCAATGTCTTTCAGCTCGGTTGCCACGGTGCCAAGCGACTGGAGCCACTCGAGATGATCAACACTCTCCTTCAGGTGCTTGCGCGAGGGCCGCTGAGGCAATCGCTTGATCGTCTGAACTGCCGTTCGCCGTTGATCGACGGGAATCACCAACAGCAGGTCCAGAGTCTGGCGTTCTTCGGCCGTCAACCGCGCAAACACATTGCCGCAAAGCTTGCGATGAGCCAAGGCGCGCGCGTGTCTTGTAGTGCGCTCCAAGGTCGAGAAGACCGGCAATTCGAAGCGTGCATTCGTCAGTGCGCCAATGATTGCATTCGTGATGTCCGCCGGCCGGCCCATGACGAGAGCCGCTTGATAACCCGCAGCGGCCGCGACATGACCAGCCTCTTTGGACCACGCCTGGAAGCCCGTGTATTCGCGGACCAGATGGCGTTGGCGTGCTCGCTGGACGGGCTCGTCGTATTCAAAGAGTATGACCGCACCCAGCCTTAACTGGATTCGGAGGTGATCGACCACAGCGGCTGGAACCTCATCAGCGTTCGGGAATCGATGCAACGTTTGAAACAGCTTTAGCAACACCAAGAGAGTCAAACGAGACGTTGGCTGACGGGTGCTCCTTGTGCTGAACTCAATCTCCTCTTCACTCGGGGTGAAATGAACGACAAGTTCGTCGGCGGTTATCAGTTCGGCAAGCCGCGGGTAAACAGTCTTTTCGTAGAGAGACATTCGCCTCCTCTCCTAGCCGGGGGAGGCGTTCAACGAAAAGTATTTTCAAAGCCTACCATGAAGCCTAAAGTGCGCTTTTAGCCGAAAATGTAGGAATATTCAGTCCGCCGTATAAAAATCCACTCAGATTAAGCGTCGCCTTTAACAATTTACGGGCGATGTGTTAATCGGTTGCACGTGTCTCGGCTCAGGGCCAAGTTCAAATACCTGCCCTGCATGTTAACTCAGTTTGGCTCCCACAACTCTCGGCGCAACAGTAGCTGGTTCGGGCTATTCATATTCAGGAGCAAAGTCGTTACTCGCCCTACCTGCGTAAGGCCCAAAATATGAAAATCGACGGGTGAAAAGTGATCTACCCAGTCATCTTTGCGTGGATGAAATAGCCGGACCAATTGGTTCGAATCCGAATCCCAGCCCGCGATATTGGGGCCTTTGTACCGGTTGCAGTGCAAACAGGCCAATGCTAGATTGTCGAGTTCGGTTGCACCGTTATGTTGCCGGGCGAGAATGTGGTCAATCTGAAATGGCAGCCGGTATTTTAGATGGCCGAGGTGACAATATTCGCAGCGCCCTTGGGCGCGCGACCAGACCTGCTCGATGAGTCTCTGGTTCACTGACGAGGAGGTTGGGCCTCCGAACGCAAGAACCGCCGCGCTCGTGATTGCAGGATAGAAAGCAGAGTTCCCACTTCCAAGTACCGATCAAGCTCCCCTTCCTCTTCTGGCGTCAGACTACCTTGTCTGGCCCGCTCCGATAAAAGATTCATTCGTTTTAAATCGGGACCGTCAAACTCGATGCTGAGAAAGTATTCAGCTACGGCAGGGCTCATTACCTGCCGAGTCTCCAGCAGCCGAGTAAAGATAGCAGCCTCGGTATTCGGGATAATTACTTGCGAACTCATCAGGGACTCTCTCCTCATTCTCTTTCATCAGAGAAGCCGTTCGCAATTTGTCTTCAAGGAGCTATCCATGCGGGACAAACTAGACGAGCGTGTCTCAGTTGCATAGACTTGCCCTCAATGGGTGTCAGGCTGTACTCGAATCGGCTCTGGCTCAAGTCGCCGAATAAGCCGCTCTCAATCTGAGAGGATGTTTGAAAAGTATCATGCTGGTGCGAGCCGGTTGAGCATAATGCGGACGATTACACAAAGAGCCTTGGACGGGATGAGCCCAGATTCCCCCTGCGACTTGGAGTTGAAGCAGCCGGCATCATAATCGAAGCAGGTCACATTTTTGGGGGAACCGGCAAGATTTCACGAGCTGATGTGGCGAAGGGTTGAAGTCTTTCCGGGGGTGCCGAAACCTGCAGAGGGTGCTCACAGGAACGAACGTGACGAGTGCATCGCAGTGCAGAACGCCGCTGTGTGCCGGGCTCAGGAATTCAGCCCGAAGCAGTGCCCAAGAGGACAAGGCACGCAAAAGAGAGAACATGACTCACTAAAAGCAACGGTCTCACTGTTCAAAATGGACGATCGATATAGGTGACCTTCTAACTGCCGCGCGTTTTTTATCGAGTAATCAATTTGTTTTGAAAATCAAAACGCTTGATTACGGAAAGGTCCTCCATCGCTGTTTAAGAAGACAAGAGATTTCTGGAGTGCACTAAACCCGCATTGTTCTTCGCCTCAGCGTCTTGGGGCCACCATTCGAGTAAGCAGGGTAAGCTACTTTTTGCGAATCGGATAGGCATGATTTGATACTTTCATCTGCGGAGTTGTCAAAAGAATAGGCACTTGCAAGATCCCGCAGATGTCGACTGGAATCTCACACGGTAAAGCTACTTCCCAGCTCTTAATCTCTGAACATCCTGGTGAGGCGGCGCTCCAAAGAAACGCTTGTACTCACGATTGAATTGGGACGCACTCTCATACTCTACTCGAAGACTAGCGGTTGTGACATCGACATTTTCTGCCGTCATCATCAAGCGTGCCTCTTGAAGGCGTAATTGCTTTTGGAACTGTAACGGACTCATATCAGTTACATTCTTAAACCACGAGTTCATAGAGGACGTACTCATATGAAGGCGATCGGCTAATTCTGTCATTCGGATATTTCGAGTGGCATTTTCCTTAAGCCATGCGAGGCCGGAGAGAACTCGCTGAGTCTTCCATTCTGGTCTGCCATACGACGAAGGAGTGTCTGGTTCTCGCTCGTCAAAAGCTTGAAATAAATTTCCCGCCGTAGGATCGGGACCATAATCGGAACCTGATCCGGCCACTGAAGCACTTCCGCCAGACGCGCAACCGCATCAATCAGGCTGGCATCCATTTTGTAGGCCGCAACAGCAGTACTTCGCTGATGACCTCCCGCTCCCGACAAACCAGCGTCGCGAACTATAGACGCTATCTCTGTAAAGTTGAGAACCATGCTTAGACCTAGATAGGGCTGCTCTGCTGAAGCTTTAGTGATCCGCCCGGACATCGGGATTCCCAATGTACAAAGCAGGTAGTTCCCGGGAAAGCAACGGTATGGCTGCGCGTTAACCATGAGTTCCTTCGCACCCTGAGCAACGATGCAAAAGCCCGGCTGATTGCTCGCTTGACGAGGAACGTCTGTAGTCGAAGAACGAGTCAGATAGACACCATCGATCAAATCGGCTAGAACCCCATCCTTCGATATCACCGTTGCTAGCGAGTTCGCCGAGTGGGTTAATCCACGCATACTGATCCCCCTTTTGAGGATGCATTAATTAGACAATCTGAGTCGCTCGACTTGGCGCTTTAGGCAAACCTTTCGGCGAATTGTGTAACGCTTTCCTTCCCCCGCCGATACACAATCAAGCTTCAGCACAAGGACGACCATCCTGAGATCATCCCCGAGGGAAAATGAAAGTAAGGCTGCAGGTTAACGGCACAACCTACTCGCTTGATCTAGACCCACGTACATCGCTGCTCGACGCGCTGCGTGATGGGTTGCACCTGTTCGGCACCAAGAAGGGCTGTAACCAGGGCGCGTGCGGGGCTTGCACTGTGCTCGTCGAGGGAGAGCGAATTAATTCGTGCCTGGCACTCGCCGTTCAGTATGCAGAGCGAGAGATCACGACCATTGAAGGTCTCGGCTCAATTGCTGATTTGCATGTACTGCAGGAGTCCTTGATCAGCAGGGCCGACCGGCTTCGGTTACGGGTCGACGGCGGAGCAGGCGACCGAAGAGCTCTCGCTCGCCGGCCAGACGATTCTGGTGACGGGCTGCAATTCAGGCATCGGGCAGGAGGCGTGTCGGGTGCTCGCGCTGCGGGGGCCCTGGTGCTCGGGACCGCGCGTACCAAGGAGAAGGCGGCGGCTGCTTGCGCGACGTTTCCCGGCAAGGCGGTCGGCTACGCCTGCGAGCTCTCAGACCCTTCATCGGTGCGAGGGTGCGTCGCAGCGGTCAAGGCAGACGGTCACCGGCTCGACGCCATCATCTGTAACGCGGGCATCATGATGCTGCCGAAGCTCGAGAAATCGCACGGCTATGAGCTGCAGTTCTTCACCAACTACATCGGGCACTTCATGCTGGTGACGGGCCTGCTCGAGCAGCTCAAAGACGAGGGCCGGGTTGTGATGCTTAGCAGCGAGGGGCACCGGAGCGCGCCCGTCGGGGCCATCGAGTTCGACAACCTCTCAGGCGACGAAGGGTACAAACCATTGGCGGCCTACGGCCAGTCGAAGATGGCCGACCTGCTCTTCGTCAAAGAACTGCAGCGGCGCTTGCCGGCGCCAAGAGGACCGCCTATGCGGTGCACCCCGGCGTAGTCAATACCAACCTCGCCCGTAGCCTCGGGCCGGTGCTCAGTCGGGTGCTGGCGGCCATCGGGCCCCTCTTTCTCAAGTCTGTCGGCGAGGGTGCCGCGACCGAGGTCTTCGCCGCGGTGAGCCCGAAGGCGGTGCCCCTGGCGGGCAACTACCTCGCCAACTCGAACGTGAAGAAGCCCCGCGCCGATGCAGAAGACGCCGCGCTCGCCACCCGGCTGTGGGCGGAGTCAGAGAAGATCGTTCAGGCGCTCTAAAAGACGAAGCATCTCCACGCATGCGATGATCTTGAGCCTTTGCATACACCCTCCGTTTGCAGCTCTAGGAAAATGATAGCGGCAAGAGCAGGGGAGGGGCGAAATCTACCCTCTGTTCAACGGCGCTTCTTCCACCTTGACGCCTCACGCCCAAACCGC
This sequence comes from Bryobacteraceae bacterium, assembly GCA_965214005.1. Classification (GTDB taxonomy): domain Bacteria; phylum Acidobacteriota; class Terriglobia; order Bryobacterales; family Bryobacteraceae; genus Bog-105. The sequence goes on along the minus strand of CBDCAQ010000014.1, from coordinate 1,841,493 downwards.
AGATGGGAACGCTCGGAGCGAGTAGATCCGTGATCAACGGCGCAGCATTTACTGTCCACTTTGACGTGTTGTCGGCGTTGCGCTGATTGGAAAGTGCGTGCGCGCACGCCAACGGCATGCGCGTTATACGTTCAAGTGGACGGAGATTAATCTAGACGGAGCGACTACTTGGGTTCTGGCCGAAGCTCTGAGGGAGAATTGGGCGTAAGGAGATCAACGGCAAGACAGATTGTGTTTACTACAAGAGCCGCAAAGCCGCCAGCCGCATACAGTTAAGCAGTCAAGGCTGCTGTTCGTTTCGGGCACCGCAGGGCATGATCCTGAAACGGCTTAATCAAAGGCACCACGATTCAAGAACAAACTCGAGAATGCTTTGCAAATGCGGCCGCCATCCCTTGAGGAAGCCAGCAGCTCACTGGACAAAATCGTAAGTGGCAACTTTGCAGTACAAACAACCAGTTGTTAGGTGCGTCCGCGTTTTGGCAGTCTGGGAGATTTTGCGGCCCTGACCAGACCTTGCCGGGCTCCCCGCCGGCCGGGAGTGCTCACGAGTACCGCCTTGAATGCCTTCGCCGCGGCGTCAGACTTGCCTTGCTCAAGGAACAACTCTCCGAGTTGTTCGCGAGCTGGAACGATCGGGCCGGGAGTGACGGGGAGTTTCTCGATTCCATCTTCGTCATCAGCTGCACTCTGTAAAGCGGCAACCGCCTCCTTGGGTTTATTCCTCGCCTGGGCGGACCAGGCCATCACCTCGCGCCGCATAACATTTACCTGGCTCGCCCAGTAGCCGTTTGCAGAGGCACGAAGTTGATCTTCAATGTGGCGCAGCGTCTCAGATTCTTTATCCGCATTTTGCACATGGCCATTTCTAGCCAATCCAAGTCCGCGCGCCCATACAGCAATTGCGACTACGTGCGGTTGGGCCGGATCCGGTGGACTGACCACCTTCTCCGCCTCGTTCCACTGCTGCCGTTCGACGATGTAGCGAATCGGCATAGCCGTTGCAGCGTACCCGGTTTTGAAGTCCCCCATACGCAGGCTTGGCATTGCCTTGAGTTGCTCAATAACCTGGGCTGCCTCCCGGTTGCGCCCGCTCTGCAGGTAGGCGTAAACCAGGTAGTCCATAGCATGTAGTGCTTCGCCCGTGTCGCCCTGACCTTGTGCGGCGCTTCTCGCGGCCAGGTTGGATGCAATGGAGTCATTCCACAGACCGAGCCGCGTGAAGACATGGGACGGCATGTGGAGCGCATGCGGTGCCGACGGGGCAATGCCGGCGTAGGCTCGAGCTGCGGGAAGGCCTGCCAACGCTAGTTCCTGGTTGTCGCAGGCATGAATGAGATAGTGCGGGATTCCCGGGTGATAGGGAAAGTCTCGAAACAGGGGTTCTAGCAGCCCGGTCGCCAGCTTTTGCCTTCTATGTTCCGTATCCGAAGGAGACGCGTTGGAGATCAGGGCAAGGGCATAGAACACTTGGGTCTCAACGTCCTTGTCATTTGCTACTGCAAGTTCATGCATCGCTGCTTCGAAGTTCGCTGCTCGAGTCCTGTAGGGAACAGTATCCGCATCCTCAAATACCAGGCTGAGAGCATGAATGAATCCGCGCTCACGTTCGGAAGCTTCGAGCCTGGCAGCTTTCCCGATCTCCTGTTTTGCTGCAGCGGTATCTGCAGGCGAAGGAGGCAAATCCCACAATTGGTGGAAGTGCGTCATCGCACTGCCCCAATGCGCCATGGCACACTGTGGGTCCTGTCGGCTTACACCTTGGAATGCCTCTTCAGCAGGCCGATAAGCAAAGGAATGAAGGAGCGCCACTGCCCGATTGAACTCCTGCTGGACTGCAGGCTTGCATGAAGTTGCAAACGATACCGTACCAAGCTTTTCAGGCACCAGGTGGTTGTGTTCGTCCTGGGCGGCTGCAAGAACCGGACGGAACATCATTAATAACGTGAGGGCCTGCCTGATCATCTTTTTCACCGTGGTTTTGGTTTGCTAATCCCGGGACGGCGATGGCGCCGTCAGCTTTCTACCTCAAACCTCGGAAGAACTCCCGGAGATCTTGCGCAAGCAGTTCCGGCTGCTCCATTGCAGCAAAATGGCCACCTTGTGGCATCTCAGTCCAACGCGCAATATTCAAGCCCCGCTCGACCAGCGCACGCGGAGGCACGGGAATCTCTTTGGGGAAAAGCGCAACTGCTACCGGAGGTTCTACGCGGTTAGTTTGTGAAAGACTCAGGGGCCGCTGGCGTGACTCATAATACAACCGCGCAGATGAATGAATCGTCTCGGTTACCCAGTAAATCACCACGTTGGTGAGGAGCTCGTCGCGCGTGAACACGCTTTCGACGTCACCGCCACAGTCACTCCAGCTTCGGAATTTTTCAACGATCCAAGCCGCTAGTCCTACCGGAGAATCGTTGAGGCCGTAACTTAGCGTCTGGGGCTTGGTTCCTTGTTCATGGCTATAGCCGCCCTCGGTGTCATACCAGGCTCGGAGCTGCTCCACGTATGTCCGCCCCAACTCATCTTCTGGTGTATGGTTCAGCGGGCCGCCCAGTAAGAAACGCCCGGCAATATAGTTCAAGTGAATACCAATCATGCGCTCTGAATAGTCGAGTCCAAGCGCAATCGATACTGCAGACCCCCAGTCGCCTCCCTGTGCACCGAAACGCACGTAACCGAGTTCCAGCATCAGTCGTGCCCACAGTTCAGCAATTTTCTTCGGATCCATTCCACGCTCGCTCGGCCGATCGGAGAATCCATAGCCGGGCAAAGATGGCACAACCACATCAAAGGCATCTTCCGTTCTCCCGCCATGTGCTGCAGGATCGGTAAGCATTGGGATGAGCTTTATCATCTCGACAAAGCTTCCCGGCCATCCGTGCGTGAGGATGAGAGGCATTGGCGTCGGTCCCTTTCCGCGGACGTGAACAAAATGGATGTGGAAGCCATCGAGCGAGATGCGATATTGCGGAAGTTGGTTTAAAGCTGCTTCTTGTCGCCTCCAGTCATAGCCATGACGCCAATACTCAGCCAGCGATCGGATGTAGCCCAGGTTTGAGCCAAATTCCCAACCAGCACCCTCGACTTCATCCGGCCAACGGGTAGCGTCAAGTCGGTGTGCCAGGTCCGTCAATACCGCATCCGGGATTTGGATCCTAAATTTGTCTTCAGCCATTGGATGAACGCTCTGAGCTGTCACTATTACACAGGCCTGCCTGTTTTCTGCGGCAAGCTTCCGCTACTCGGCAAACGCCTACTCGTTCCGTCAGCCGCTCCCTCGGCGGATTGCTTCCCAAATGTAGGCCAGAGTCCGCCGGAGCTGCGGCCCGAACAATAGCATGACGCATCGGCTCAGTAGGAATCAGAGGCGCCTTTGCGAAACTGTTTTTAGTCCACGGACTTGCAATTGCGCAGAGATCATAGCGCGTCATACGGCTGGATAGCTGCCGTGGATCTCTCGCCGACAAAGGCGCGCTTAATGAATTTCGTGCAGGAAGGGTTCTGTCCCGTACTAATATCCTTTCTGTTTATCCACCACATTGATCAACGGCTTGCCTTCGACAAAGCGCTGGAGGTTCTCCTTAATAGTCCCCCCCATACGCTCAGCATCACGATCCGACCGTCCGGCAATGTGGGGTGTGATGATGACGTTCTCGAATTGCCACAGAGGATGCTGTTTTGGAAGCGGCTCCGGATCTGTCACATCCACCCCCGCGCCTGCCAGTTGTTTTCCATCAAGCGCTTTGACCAGACCGCCCATGTCGTAAATTCCCCCTCGGCTGACCGCAATGAAATAAGAGTTCTTCTTCATCAGCTCAAACTCGTGAGCGCCCATCATCTTGTGACTCTTAGGAGTATCCGGAACGGAAATGAAAACCACATCCGCCTGAGGCAGTACATCGTCCAGCTGGTCAGGCCTAACCACGCTCTTGATAAACGGCAGGAAAGGCTTGTCTTCTACGTCGACGCCGATCACGTTCATGCCGAATGCACTGGCACGCACTGCAATCTGTGTACCGATCCCGCCCACGCCAACAACAACAGCAGTCTTTCCGTTTAGTTCAATGCCGTGAAAGGAATGCTGATCCCAAGTCTGCGTTTGGTCCTTCTTGTAAAAAACGTTAAGATTGCGCGAAAGCATGAGCAGCATGGCCAACGCGTGATCGGCTATTTCCGGCCCTTGGACAATCTTGTTATTGGTCAGCGTTATCCGGCTGTCTCGTAAGTCACTGCTGTGGTCTTGTGGAAACAAAACGTCTTCAACGCCCGCGCTCATCACGCCGACCCATTTAAGCTTCTTTCCCGCGCGTACTTCTGCGGAGGTGATTTCGCCGATATAGGCGTCAGCGTCAACAATCTCGCCCATCACGTTGGCTTCCGATACCGGTACAATCCTCGCCTGGGGTGTTATGCCCTGCAACTGTTGGATGAGGGCGCCATCGCCGTCTGCAACCAGAATCTTCTGCTGCGCCGCTAGCTTAAGTGCAGAAGCTAACGCGAGCAGAACGATTCTTCGCACGTTCTTTTTCTCCTTCAATTACCTTTTCATCGTTATAGCGTATCTTTACTGCCGCTGAGCAGTACGAACCAATGAACTCTTTTATCGAATGCGGATAAAGACATTTCGACTCCGCCAATCGCAAACTGTTTAGAACTGCCGCCTTCAACATCAGGCAATCCTAAGCTTTGTCATTGGCTATCTATTTGAGAGCCGCAGCCTTTTTTGTCTCTCCTCATGAGTAACCTCCTCCCAGCGACTGAGGAGCAGATTGTTCTGATTCCAGCGAATGGTTTGTGCGTTTCCCATCTAAGCCGCTGCCCCGACTACTTCAGGTTGGTATGCGCCTGCGAGCTCCGATATCGCGGCCATCAAATCGGCCTGTCCGCTCAACAGTTCATTCGGAGTTGGCCCACGCCCGACGAGTCGTATAAAAGAGCAGTGCTATCTGTCCGTCCTTGGTAAACTCCCGCCTGGCGGCGTGAATGCGGGCCGCCACGGCACAAGACGCGGTGTTCCAAGGTCGAACAATAGAGCAGATACTCTTGCAGGATGTGCGCGTGAAACCGAAATCGAGGCATACGCGGGCGGCTTCGGTTGCATAGCTCTTGCCGCGTTCACATTCAATTAAGTGATAGCCGATCTCAAGCTCTCGCCGGCCCTTGTTGATCGGTGTGAGTGCGAATAGAGAGAAGCACCAAGATGTCCTTCCGGTATTCTGCGTCTTATTCGCTTTTCGAGGCATCTGACGATAGCGACATATGGCGCTAAGCATCAATGGATCGTTCGTTGACGTGCCCCGCGATCCGCGGGTGTCGCTGCTCGACCTGCTGCGTGAAAATCTTGAACTTCCCGGCACTAAAAAGGGCTGTAATCAGGGAGCTTGCGGCGCATGCACGGTACTCGTCGATGGAGAACGTATCCTGTCGTGCCTGGCTTTGGCGGTACAGTATGAAGGCCGTACGGTCACCACGATTGAGGGGCTTTCTTCTGATGGAACGATGCACCCCTACAAAAGCTCTTTATTGAGCATGATGGGTTTCAATGCGGATACTGCACGCCTGGACAGATCTGCTCGGCAATCGGAATGTTGGACGAGATAAGACGCGGACTTCCGAGTCACGTGACTGCCGACCTCTCGGAGGAAATGATGGAGCTCACCCGAGACGAGCTCCGGGAGCGGATGAGTGGCAACCTATGCCGCTGTGGAGCGTACAACGGGATCGTCGATGCAATCGCGGAGTTCGCGAAAGGTGGGAAATGAACCCTTTCACGTACACTCTTGCGGCCGATGTGGCTGACGCGGTCCAGCAGGGCGGCGAGATTAAGGCTAAATATCTAGGGGGCGGAACTAATCTTATTGACTTGATGCGGGAAACTTTGGAGAGGCCGAACGCGCTCGTCGATGTCACTGGACTATCTAAAGATATTACCGAACAAGATAGCGGCAGCCTACTAATCGGCGCCGCCGCGAGCAACACGAAGGTTGCGGAACACACATTGGTGCGGACCCGCTACCCGATGCTTGCTCGCGCCATTCTAGCCGGTGCATCGGGGCAGATCCGAAACATGGCGACAGTCGGAGGCAACTTGTTGCAGCGAACGCGCTGCACTTACTTCTACGACGACGATGGATCACGGTGCAATAAGCGGGATCCGGGACAGGGATGTGATGCACTCGCCGGATTGAACCGCATGCACTCGATCTTGGGTGCATCGCCTTCCTGTGTCGCAACTCACCCTTCAGACATGTGTGTTGCCCTCGCAGCGCTTGATGCGGTGGTGCACTTAACGAGCTTACACGGGGAACGGACAATCCCGCTCACTCATCTGCACCTTCTTCCTGAGGATCATCCCGAGATCGAGACAGTACTCAGGCCGGGCGAACTGATTACCGCGGTCGAACTCCCCGCTCTGTCCTTTGCTCAACGATCGACGTACCGCAAGGTACGTGACAGGGCGAGCTACGCCTTTGCGCTCGTCTCCGTCGCAGCAACGCTGGAACTGGACGGGGAAACCGTGAGGAATGTAAGGCTCGCTTTAGGCGGTGTTGCGCATAAGCCATGGCGGGCTTGGAAGCTCGAGTCTTTGCTTAAGGACAGGCCAGCAACCGATGAGAACTTTCGCTCTGCCGCTGAGGCGGAACTTGCGGAGGCAAAGCCGCTGAGCCATAACCGATTCAAAGTAAAGCTCGCTAACCGCACGATCGTGGCAGTGCTCTCGGAGCTGGTAGGGGAGGCGTCATGAGCATCAAGGACGCGGCGCAGGGGTTGATGAAAAAGGCCATTGAACTCGCTCCGGATAAATGGATGCCGGGCAGCAAACCCGATCCACTCATCCGTCAGAAGCATGGGCTGATTGGTAGATCGGTATCGCGGCTGGACGGGTCGCACAAGGTTAGTGGAACTGCTCGGTTTGCAGCCGAATTCTCGATGGAACGGATGTTGTACGCGGCGCTCGCCTACAGCAGTATCGCAAGAGGGCGAGCCACGAAGCTAGACACGACGGTAGCCCAAGCGGCAGAAGGTGTGGTGTTGGTGATGACGCATCACAACGCTCCTCGAATGAAGCCTGCACCCGCTTTTATGACCGCCGACAAGGCGGCAGCAGGTGACGACCTGCCAATCATGCAAGACGAGCAGATTCACTGGAATGGTCAGCCAATCGCGGTCGTGCTGGCCGAAACGCAGGAGCAGGCAGATCACGCTCAGTCGCTGATCCGCGTTACATACGATACTAAGCCGGCGACGACCGTCTTCGAAGAGGCCAAGACCGACACGAAGCCTGGAATCTTTCAAGGTCAACCCCTGCTGCTTCAGATCGGGAATGCTGAGGCGGCGCTAGCGGCGGCACCGCACAAGGTCGACTTTGTCTATCGAACGCCACGTCATAGTCACAATCCCATCGAGTTGCATGCGGCTACTCTCGGTTGGATCGGTGACGAGCTGATCGTCCACGATGCCTCGCAATGTGTCTCCCATGTTGCTTGGTCGCTCGCGCAGGTCTTTGGCATAGACGAGAAGCAGGTTCATGTCACGTCACCTTATGTAGGTGGTGGCTTTGGCAGTAAGACGCTGTGGCAGCATCAGATCCTCGCAGCTGCAGCGTCCAAACTTGCCGGGCGACCCGTCAGGATGGTGCTTTCGCGTGAGGGTGTCTATCGCATCGTTGGGGGTCGTACCCTCACCGAACAGCGAGTAGCAATCGGCGCGCAGGATGACGGGCGCTTTGACGCGCTGATTCAGACAGGAGTGGTGGCCATGGGCCGGCACAATAATATGCCGGAACCGTTTATACTTCCTGCGCGCTCGGCGTACGCCTCCGGCAGCTTCAAACTTGACGTTGAGACGACGCAGATGGATATTCTTGCCAATACCTTCATGCGCGCCCCGGGTGAGTCCGTCGGGACCTTTGCGCTGGAGAGTGCTGTTGATGAACTTGCGGATCAGCTAGGGATCGATCCAATCGAGCTGAGGATTCGCAACGAGCCGGATAAGGACCCGACCTCCGGGACACCATTTTCCTCGCGTCATATCGTAGAGGCGTACCGGACCGGAGCGGAGCGATTTGGCTGGGCGATGCGTAAAGCCACGCCGGGCGTGCGCCGCGAAGGCGAGTGGCTTATCGGGATGGGATGCGCCACGGCTACTTATCCCTACTATCGGATGCCCGGCGGCGCCGCTCGCCTTACCTTGAAGAACGACGGGCATGCCACCGTGGAGATCGCCGCGCACGAGATGGGTATGGGCACCGCAACCACACAGACCATGGTTACGGCCGACAGGCTCGGCCTATCTATGGAGTGTGTGACAGTGACTTACGGAGATTCACACTTGCCTGGCGTCGTTCTTGCCGGCGGGTCCCAGCAGACCGCATCCGTCGGCGCTGCACTCATCGCCGCACACCGGAAACTTGTTACCAAACTGCTCAAGCTTGCAGGCAAGGATTCGCCGCTCGCCGGCCTTGATCCGGACGACGTCATCGGCCAACATGGAAATTTGTGCAAGCTTGATAGCCCGGAATGCCGCGAAAGCTATGTGTCGATCCTGGCACGGGCGGGGCGCGAAGGCCTGACGGTGGAGGCGACTGCTCCTCCGCCGCTGGAATTCACGCACTGGTCGATGCACTCGCATGGAGCAATGTTCTGTGAGGTGCGGGTAAATGCGATCACCGGTGAATCGCGGATCACTCGTTTCCTCGGCTCGTTCGACTGCGGCCGTATCCTGAACTCCAAGACGGCAGCCAGCCAATTCCGTGGCGGCATTATCATGGGGCTCGGCCTCGCGCTGATGGAGGAAACGCAGTATGACGAGCGTAATGGGCGCATCATGAATCCGAGCCTCGCGGAGTACCACGTGCCCGTGCATATGGACGTTCCTGAGATCGACGTGATCTGGACCGACATTCCCGACCCGCACGCGCCGATGGGGGCGCACGGTATTGGGGAAATAGGGATCACGGGCGTCGGCGCGGCGGTTGCGAACGCAATCTTTAACGCGACAGGGAAGCGCGTCCGGGAGCTGCTAATTACCCTTGACAAAACGTTGTGACGAGCCTAGTTTCGAGAACTCAGAACTTAGTCGGATTACCATCATAGATACCGAATCGAAGAGTCTCCGGTGCAGACATCTAATCGATAGATCTCTAAGTGGGTAGCCAGTCTTCCTGCGAAGCGCTGGTTCATTCTAAAAGAAGGCTCATCTACTCTCTGGCATTCCAATACGTTCATCGGGACTCTTGTACAAACGAGTTAGTCCAAGGATGTTTTCTCTAAAATCTGTAAGGAATGTAGTTTGTTTCGGGCGAGAACCAGGGATCATTCAGAGCCTGGATCGTTCAAGTGACTCAGACCTGATAGCGGATCATTTTAGGAAAACCCTTAGGCACTCGCTTGACGATTCGCTGTTTTCGTGCGTTGCTCGAATCGAAGAAGAGTTATGCTGCTGGCGAACCGGACAAGATTTTTCAGTTGAAACAAGCTCCCGTTTGGACAAGGCTCTTGAACGATTATTACTAAAAGGACGTAAGATCATCATCGGGCTGGATGTGGAGTGAAATGGCCTCTTCCACTGCAACGATGTCTTTTCAGAGCCTGCCATTCCCACAAGAGTAGTTCCGGAATAGCTCAGACTTCGAGAACTGCCGCGTGACTCCACTTCAACAACTTCGCCCTTAGCTCCTCAACGCCAATAGGTTTGGACAGATAATCGTCCATACCTGCTTCTAAGCAGCGTTCCTTGTCGCCTTTCATGGCATGTGCGGTCAGGGCAATAATCGGCGTAGGTTTCAGCCGACGCAGTGATTCAGCTTTGCGTATGCAACTGGTAGCCTCAAGGCCACCCATACGCGGCATTTGCAGGTCCATCAGTACCAAGTCATAAGTTGCCTGTTCTAAAGCTTCTACAGCAAGCAGGCCATCTTCTACACAGGTGACCGAGTGTCCTTGTTTCTCAATCAAGCCACGAGCAACTCTGCGATTGACCAAATTGTCATCCGCTAGCAGGATGCGCAAAGGTGCTATACGAATGCGGGATTGTTGTTCCGCATCGACAGCGATAGAGATCTCGGCCGGCGAAGGTGCAGTGAGCACCATGCAGGGAAGAGTGAAGGCGAAGCAGCTGCCTTGGCCGGGTTGACTCACAAGTTGAATGCTGCCGCCCATTAGTTGTACCAAACGAGAGGAAATGGCCAGCCCTAAACCAGTACCCCCATAGAGACGAGTAATCGAACCATCCGCCTGCGTGAACGCCTCGAAGATGGACGCTTGTTTTTCGTGGGCGATTCCGATCCCTGTATCTGACACACTGAATCGCAAAACTGTTTGTTGGTTTTCAACCGGGCTCTGCGGGACAACCCGCAGTTCGATGCGACCCGTTGCCGTGAATTTCAAAGCGTTTCCCACTAGGTTGACGACTATTTGCGCGAGCCGAACACGGTCTGCGGAGACGAGGTCCGGAACGTCTTCAGCTATGTCGCAACAAAATTCCAATCCTTTGCCGCGCGCTTGAGTCGCTAATGGCCAAGTAATTTCCTTCAACGCACGTCGAAGCTCGCAAGAAGTTGGTTCAATCATGAGCTTCCCTGCTTCAATGCGGGAGAAGTCGAGGATGTCGTTTACGATCGCGAGGAGCGACTGTCCGGACGATTTTACTGCTCCAAGATATTCGCGCTGCTCGATAGATAGTTCAGTGGCGAGCGCCAGTTCAGTCATCCCCAACACGCCGTTCATCGGTGTACGGATTTCGTGGCTCATGTTGGCAAGAAACTCGCTTTTCACGCGGCTAGCCTCTTCGGCGGCCAAAGTAGCTCGCTCTAATTGCGATGTTCTCTGAGCGACGCGGCTTTCGAGTAGTGTGTGCGATTCCTGCATAGCTGCTGCTGCCTGATTAAAAGCGGACGCTAGAACAGTGAGTTCGTCGTGACCTCCGATTTCGATTCGATGATCCAGAGTTCCGCGCGCTAGCGCTTGCGTCCCGGTTTCTAGGCTGTGCAATGGCCGCGTGATGCTGCGGGTTACCAACCACGCCAGCAAACAAGCCGCAGCGACAATGGAAGTGCAAGAAGCGAGCCATATTTCGTGTGTCCTCTGCTCCAGCACCTTCATCTGGGCAAGCGTAGCCGCGCGGTTGTGCCTTGACTCAGTATCAAGTCTCGAGCCGATTTCCGCGAGAACATGGCTCTTCATGCTGACCTGGTTCTGCACGCGCAGGCGTACAGCTTGCCAGTCGCCTAGCGATGCTAGCTCTGTCAAAGCGTCTGCCTCGCCGGGTAGTGTAGCGTGATAGTACGTCAGCAGGCTGGTTACGGCAGAGCGATCATGTCCCGTTGCGGTGGCGGAACGCAGCGCAGTCAACGCGTTGTCCACCTCCCGTGTAAAGGCATCGCGAAATGGCTGGATGATACCCCTTAGCTCGGCTGCATTCTGGTGCGCCGCAGCCTCTTGCACGATGATCTTGAAGTACAGGACACTGTTGTTTAAGTGGAGAACGCTCACGACCTCCTGGTTCATGACATCGATCTGATAGCTCCGCTCCCGAATGACTCGCTGGGCATGCTCAGTCAGCACGGCGCTGCTGATAATCAGGCAGACAATTAACGCAAAGCAGGCTAGAAGACGAACGCCAATCCGAAGCGAGCGCATGTCTGTGACTAGAAGCATTTGCTGAGAGATCTTCCTGGTCCTGCCATTAAAACTGCTCGTAGTCTTCACCTGAGAAAATCACGCTTAGAAAAGATAAAGTAGTGCGAAAGCGAGAAAGTTCGCCGGAAATTTACTTACTCCTTTGGAGACCATCTTAAGTAAGAGGCCCTGGCACGCATCTACTAGCACCGCGGCTGCCGCTAGATGTCTGTCACCGGGATACGTTCAAGGTCATTTTGTGGCTGTCCTGTTGAGCATCGCCTTGGTATTCAACCTGGGCTGCGAAAGCGTCAGCAAATCTCTGAAAGGATCGGCCGAGCCAACCAACACAACAAGCCGACAACCTCTAAGCCTGCTGAGTATCAACCAGGACGGCGCCGCCAAGGACGAAGAGAACATGATGGACGAATTCGGGCGACGCCACAGCGTGCCGGTCGAATATATACCGTCGGGAGGCGACTCGATCACTCGACAGCTGGAACTCACTCAAGAGATCTTCCGCCATCATTACTCCCACCCGGACATCCTGATGATCGATACGGAATGGCCGGCTTTGCTTGCCAACGATCTAGTCGATCTTAAGCCATATTTGGGGGATACCCTGCAAGCGTTTGCGCCAGTTGAGATCCTGAACAATACCGTCAATGGACGTGTCGTAGGTCTTCCCATCATTATCGACTTCAGTGTTCTCTACTATCGACCCACGTTGCTCGCGCGGTATGGATTTCGTCATCCTCCTGAAAATTGGGACGAAATGGAGCGAATGGCTCTGATCATTCAGAATGGAGAGCGCCGTCGAGGAAACCGCGATTTCTGGGGATACGGTTGGGCAGGCGGAGATAACGAGGCGCTTACGTGTCATGCTCTGGAGTGGTTCCTCTCAAACAGTGGTAGCAACTTTGTAGAGCAGGACGGAAGTGTGCGGCTGAATACTCCGCAAAATGTAGCAGCACTGAAACGCGCGGCCTCTTGGATCGGATTGATTTCTCCCCCGGGCGTTCCGGTATATCACGAGAGCGATGTCGAAAATCTTTGGCGTGCCGGCCAGACGGCCTTTATCGGCGGTTGGATCAATATGTCCAAAGTCGACGAAAAACCAGTCGGCGGAGATCTCTTGCCGTTCGAAATAGCCGCCGTCCCAGCCGGCTCGAAGGGTCATTTCGGAGTGCTGGGCGACATGAGTTTGGGCATTTCCAAATATGCTGCAAACCGTGACCTAGCACTGAAAGCCTTGAAGGAATTTGCTAGCGACACAGTTCAACGAGATCGGCTGCGGAAGTTTGGCATTATTCCCACCCGGCTCTCGCTCTTTCGCGAACCGGAGACGTTTCGCCTTACACTGTTGCGCAATGCCGCTGCCCAAAGGTCCCTGAGCACTTTGGCCGCCCGGCCGTCGACAGTCTTGGGAACGCGTTACGACGGTGTCAGTCGCGACATCACCGCAAGTCTAAACTCCGTATTACTTGGTCATCAGACCGCCGAAGCGGCTCTTGCAGGCCTGCAGGTTCGGACAGAGAAGATGGTCCAAGGAATCGCGACGTCTCAACAGTAACGCTTGTCTTAGTGGGTTATAGATCGCAGACATCTTGGAACTCTCTTTGATAGGGACTGTTAGGCGCCCTTAGGTCAGCTAACCTCGCGATCACATCGACCGGGAGCTTGCCCATTCTTGAAGAGCAACTGGTGGCAACTAGAATTCAGGAGCGGGCATCAGCTGGACGCCGAGGTTTGCAGCCAGGCACGCCCGGCATGAAGGCGTCCGCCTGCTTTGTGCAATTGCTCAAGGCCCAGGGCTGTCTCGAACAAAGTTTGGACTTCTACCAATACCACCAGAGGCAAGCCACGGTGATCCTGACCGCGTACCGAACACACTTTTCGTGCCACAGCCGCAGCGCTCAAATATTCGCCCAGAGGCTTCGAAGCTCCCCGATATAGTTACTAGAAAATGGCGGCTGGCCTCAATGCCTTTGGCAAGCAGCGCCTGGAACACGGCTTCATGGGTGAGGCACATCAAGGAGGGTGACTTTCCCAGAATCTAAGGCGTAGACAGCGGCCATTACTTTCACCCCCTTGTTTTGCGCAAACTCTTTCAAAATCGGTTCTGATTCGCGAACTTGGGCGGCCACGCGCAATGCGTTCGCCAGGACGCAGTTATGGATCTTGTCACCAGGTGCATCACGGGTAGCACCAACCGATGGCTGAATTGCGGAAACAAGTACGCCGAGATGCCCAGGGGCAGTATCGCCTTGAACGGCGGCTGAAACCGCGCCGCATTTCTCATGCCCTAGAACCAGAATGAGCTTGGTATGTAGATGTTCGACCGCATATTCCATGCTCGCCAGAACATCGTCTGAAGCAATGTTGCCGGCGATGCGAACGACGAAGAGATCCCCTAAGCCTTGATCAAAGACAAGTTCCGGCGTGACTCGAGAATCAGCGCAGCTCAGGATAATGGCGAAGGGATGTTGGCCGCCTACTAAGTCCTTCCGTTGCGCCAGCGTTTCATCTGGATGCTGCGCCTCGCCGCTGACGTACCGGCTATTGCCCGACATCAGCCTGGAAAGAGCCTGATCGGCGGGTACAGTGCTAGGCAAATCGTCGCCGCGGGCTAAAACGCTTGCTGCGATCAGAAGCAGCCAACCGAAAGGCACTCGCATGTTCGTAAAAATCAAGTCAAACGTTGGGGATAAAGATCTCCGGATTGCTTTCATCCTAGATACTCCGGCACCGATCCCATCATGCTCTTGGTTAACTTTAGAAATGTACCGGCGGCATTCTTTTGCAATATAATTGCGCACGGAGAGCAATTTGTGTTTTAGAGAAACAGCGTTCTACGCAAGTTTCACAATGCGCAATACGATATCCTGCGGGGCCCTCTAACTCGGTTTAGTGATCTTATGTATAGCTGAGCGCGGTCGAGATTTAAGCCTGCACGGTGAAGCGCGCCAGCCTAACGCTGGGTTGGATGACTTCATTGCACTCGAACGGTTGGGGAGCAAGATGCTCGAGGCCCCGCTGCGACTAAATCGTCCGTCGAGCAGATATTACACTCTGCCTGGACCCCCTTCCAAATCTACTGCCCTTCTAATTTCATCGATTTACCTCTTGGACCGCTTTGAGGAGATGAAGCTCGCGGCCTATATCGACCTGAATAAACGCCACATTCCGATTGCAGAAACTTTCGCTAGTGGCGAAACCTACATCCTCAATTGAGCCGCTTGGGCTTGCTGTTCTAGAACAGCAAGCCAATGTAGAATCATCCCGTCGAGCTGGATGCGCTTCTGCCTGGCGATGCAAAACGCTAACCAGCCTTAAGGAGTCGCGATCGCCGTGAATGGGTCTGCCAGCGTGAGCACGACAACTCGGGCCGCTGTCAGAGCCCGGGTGCGCTTTCTGGAACCGTGACGATCGGCACTTAGGTAAGCCTCCGCTGAAAGGCATGCTTCGGGTCAGCAGAAATTTCTCTGGAAGACCGGGCTCTCCTCTTTCCTGTAACTCCCTATCCGGAGTGCATCAAGAAGTCGGGGAGTAAGCGGCCTCTGGTCGGAACTGCGGATACCATCGTCGGAAGACTTCATCCAACTCTTCATTCAGGACTTTTGTTCGTGTCTGTAGAACCAGATGGGCGCCACGCAGCGTCCATGCCATCTGCTGCTTCTTGACGAACCGTCTGCTGACGACTTGGTTAACCGTGGATTCCACGAACGCTGTGCTGATGGTTTCCCTTGCCGTCTACGCTCACCGAAGTTCGGAATGAACGTGCAGTTATTGCGAATGTATGTCTCGAACTCCGTAACGCTATCGGCAACTTTTGCTGCAGCTGGGGAACGTGCCTGGATGAAACTCAGATCCATGATCAAGTTACCCAGTCGTTCGAGCGCTTCCTCGGTATTGCCATGCCAGAGCAGATGCTTCACGCTTGCCAGACGCTTCGATATGTCTTCCCCTTCTTGAGGCCGCTCTTGCTTGAGTCCTTTGGTTTGCTGTTGGGTTCTGGTGCAAATTGGGAACGACGCTGAACTCGGACGCCCTTGCTAGCCTTCGAAGTGGATGTAGGCGTTACGCGGCCAGAGCGGCTTGCCAGATCTCCGGCATCGTCGCCGCGTTCCCGCCGAGTTTGCCGATTTTGAATTGTCCCTTCTTGATCTTCTCTGCGAGTTCGATGCCGGCGATGGCAACCACCGCCGTTAGAAGAGTCTTCAATCCCAGCATCGGGCGAAGTCTTTGTTTGATCCGGCGATGGTCCTGTTCGATCCTGTTGTTCAGGTATTTGCTGGTTCGGATCAGGACCCGCTTCGGCAACTCGCCATTCGCTTTCAAATCCGCCACAGCCCGGTGCGAAGCAGCGTACGCATCGAGGGTAATCTTGGTGGGGATCCGTTGGCTCTTCATCGCCCTGCGCAGAAAGGCTGTGGCGGCATTCACATCGCGCTTCTGGCTCAGGTAGAACTCTACCGTCTTGCCACTCTTGTCAACGGCTCGATAGAGGTACAGCCATTCGCCTTTCACGCGAATATAAGTCTCATCCATGCGCCAGGATCCGCCTACCGCGCGAGCGAACCGGTTCCACCGCTTTACAAACTCCGGAGTGTAATGCTGTACCCACCTCAGAATCGTGTGTGCGCCAGGTTGATGCCGCGCTCACCCATCATCGCGACCAAATCCCGGAAGCTTAGCTTGAAATTCAAATACCATCGGACGCACAGAACCACGATCTCCCGGTCAAAGTGCCGGCCTTTGAACAACTCCTCTATCGGTACAAAGCGCGGCATCTGTCCATCATCGCCAACCCTGATCCCGGTTTGCACCAGAGCCAGGCTGATAGAGTATCGGGTCACAAGCCGTGATGGCGTGGGGACGAGATCGCTGGGGCCCAGAGACTTGTTTCAGGCTCCCTGCTCTGCGACGCTGATGGAAATACCGAAATCACTGCCCCAAGCACAAAGCCGACTAATGCGATCCATGGACTGTCAGCCATACAGAAAGCTTAACTTCGCACTCGCTCGGTAAGCGCCTGGCACGGCGCAGCACAGAGCCCGAAACCAACCCATCGGATATAATCGCAGCCTGGCGTGACTGAGGCCAGTATCCTGATTCGCTTGGAGAAAATCAATATGCGACTTGCTTGTCTTACGGCTTTACTTGGCATGGCTTTACCCCTAGCCGCGACTGCCGCAACTTTTGATGCGGTCACCGAATTTTCTTCTTCGAATCCGAGTGGCTCATGGGCATACGGGACGGGTGTGACAGGTAGTTCATTCACGCCCATGAGCGTCTTTTCAGCGGTCTGCAATGGAATTACGAGACTGTCTTGCTGGCAACCCCCATCGATCGTATTCGGCGTGCCCGTAGTTGCCTACAACAGTGGATCGACGATCAACAACGGCACCGTGGTATTGCCTCCGGGTGTTCTTGACGTACATCCAGGACCTGCCGTCGACACAATCGTGACGTGGACTTCTCCCGCGGCTGGAGTGTATTCCATATCCGGATTTTTCGAGTTGCTCGATGTGTCTCCCAGTGGTGTCATCGGACAAGTTTATAACGGTTCCACTTCGCTCTTTACAAGTATCCTGACAGGGCCGGGTGCCGTGCATCCAGACACCGCAGGGCAGCGTAAGAATTTTTCGTTTGTTGAGACCTTGGCGGCAGGTTCTACTCTTTCTTTTGGAGTAAACAACGACGGTAATTTCTTATTCGATTCGACTGGCTTTGACGCAACCATAACATCCGGCACAACGCCTACCGTACCTGAGCCTTCCTCGTTTGTTCTTTTCGTTGCTGGATTATGTGGTCTGGGATATTGGCGACTTCGTTCTCGAAGTGTGCCAGCTGAAGCGTAGGCGATGTTTTGACGCTAATCTAATCCGCATCGGAGAATGGGCGCTCTTCCGTTGATCTTCTTTTGCCACTTCTCTCGATCCGCCTCACTTCATCGTGCGTCAGCCTAGACGGAATGCCGAGTCGGATGCCTGTGTACAGCATCAGCAATGTCTAGATGTCGATCGCCGCCGTAACTTGATCCTGTCCGCTCGCCGTACGTGTAGAAGCGCGGCGTTTCGAGCATCGACATTAGTCGAGGCACACCATCTAAGCGTGCCTACCATTTTGTTGATCAGCCTTAGTAGTATTCCACAAGTTTCTCTGCAATGGCTTGCGTTGGAATCAATAGAACTACCCTCAGTTGCTCCCGTCTTCAGCCACAACGAACTCCTCATCCATTCGGATTGTCACCGTGCCTTCGAGCGACTCGCCGACGCTACCGATTGGCCGAACTGGCTCGTGATCGTCAAGAACGTTATCAGCGAGACGCCCGGCACGACAGGCCAGGGCTCTCTCTATCGCCTTAGGATCTTTAACAGTCCCATCCAATCGCGCATCGTTGAATATGTATTGGATCAGCGCATCAGTTGGATTCCCTTGGAGCCGACGAGACCGAAATCCGACATGGCCATTACCATGCCTGGCGTTTCGTTCCACAAGCTGCGAATTGCCTCGTCATCACCGAAGAGCCAGGCATTGGGCCTGGAGATCGCAAGGATCCAACCGCGGGTAGTCAGGTTCCAAGAACTCGTCAGCGCATCTGAAAGAGGGTCGGTCGCCTCAAATAATCTTCTTTCGATCAACGGCTGGACTCCTGAGCATAGAAAATGGACTATTACATCTTGAGAATCAGATACAGCAATCCGATCATAGACTTCTATGAGTAAAGATTTTGCTCTCGCCCCCTCTCCCAAAGCCCTGTGTATCGCGGTAATCGGTATCGGCGGAATAGGCAGCACCTTTGCCTTCCAACTGGCTCGGATTGGTCATCATGATGTGACAGCGATAGCACGCCCTGGTTCGGCGCGATTGGAACAGCTGAAGCGCGATAACGGCATCATCAACATGACGGGTGAACGTGCGGAACTGTGTGTCGCCGACAGGCTGGACGAAGAGGCTCCATACGACCTTGTGCTTGTGACTTTGCCCGCTCACCAGGTTGAAGCCGTCTTACCGGCGCTTCGATGTAGCGCGGCCAGGTGGATCCAGTTCATGTTCAACACGTTCGATCCCGAAACGCTTCCACTGTCCTGCGCTGCGCTTTTTGTAACTGCTCCAGCCTGGGCCACCTGGTCAGCAGATCGAGTGCCGGTGCCGCTCCGATATCGTCAAACCAGTTCAGCACTTCTGGGAAGTAGACCTTGAGGCGTGCAGAAAGTCGATGACCATGTCGCTTCTTCTCTTCCACCCAATGCCGGCGTTGTTCCACCAACATCAGCAGCCGACGAGTCGGTTCGTCATCCTGCTCCAGAGGCCGAAGGCGGTTTCGATGATGTACCAGCAAGTCCAGAAGTAATTCCCCATTAGCAGGATCACTCTTACTTCCAGAGGGGTACAGAGCTTGACGAAACTGTCCGGCGGCTTGGGGATGAATGGGATAGATCTCGACGCATTCATAATTCAAAAGCATCCAGACGACTGCCCCGTGTTTCTGCTCGATGGCGACCCCGACTCGGCGACCATCTAGGCGGCTCATCAACTGACCGATCCAATATCCAAAGCTTCTGGAGTTTGCTCCAGGCGCCCTCGCTCCCGCTCTCCGGTGTCAGTCCATTGCAGTGACCAAGCATGCTCCTGGTCCCCCCAATCGAATCCTACCCACGCTGCGTAGCGCTCATCGCGATCCGCGTTGTCTTGCTGCTTCATCTCTCTTTCTCTCCACGCTTCGTTCGGCAAGCTGGCTTCGCATCTCCAAAGGATTTATAGAGGTCTTGCTGTGATTCAGCGACAGCTTCTGAGCATTCGTCTTAGCGAAGCACATCCCGCTACTCGAGGGTCTATACGAAAACATCGAGTGTTAGTCGGCGTTACTCGTAGCAGCGGAATGCTTGCTCTTTTGTGCTGATTCCTGATTCTCCGCTCCAATGAGATAACGGAACGGCATGCGAATAAGCCTCAGAGAAACTTTTCCACAACCGCCGCGACCGACGACTGTTGATAACCAACCCTCCTGAGCCAACTCCTTGGCTCGACTATAAGTCGGCTAAGAGTTCATTGGTGAGTGGCGCCACGACGGAGAGCGGCTCGCGCTCCCGCGCACCTTGAGGTCGACACTCTCGTAGTCTCGGTCCAGAAATCAAGGGAAAAAGAATCAGAAATTGCAGGATTCACCTTGACATCGACTGGCGATCCACTACCATGTGGTTGTGGATAGGTTGGATACAACATTTGCGGCTCTGTCTGATCCAACCCGTCGGGCGATGATCGAACGACTCTCCCGTGGGCCTGCCTCTGTGCATGGATTGACAGAACCGTTTGAGCTCTCGCAGCAGATGATTTCGAAACATATTGCATACCTGGTGCGGGCGCGAATTGTGATTAAGACGAAGCGTGGACGAGAGAGTGTGTGCACGCTTAGGCCACAGGCGATCAAGGCGGTCAGCGACTGGGCCATCAACTATCGCCAATTCTGGGAAGAAAGTTTCGACAAGTTGGATGTGGTTGTGAACCGAATGAAAAAGGAGATCAAAGATGGCAACAAGCACGGCTAACAGTAAAGAGCGAATGGTTGTGACCAGAGTTTTCGATGCCCCACGCGAACTGGTTTGGAAGGCGTGGACAGACCCGAAGTACGTGATGCAGTGGTGGGGGCCGAAAGGTTTTACTGCGCCCTTGTGCAAGGTGGATTTTCGCGTGGGAGGAAAGTTTCTTTGCTGCATGAGAGCGCCGGATGGTCAGGAGTTCTGGAATGGTGGTGAATACCACGAGATTGTTCTGCACGAGAAGATCGTTTCCTCCATGTACTTTTCCGACTCGGAAGGAAACAAGGTTGAGCCTGCGCACTATGGAATAGAACATGAGGCTATAGATGATGCGCACGACGTGGTTACTTTTGAGGATTTGGGAAACGGCCAAACGAAACTCACCTTCATTGGAAATGAAACCATGGAGAACGCGACAAAGAGCGGTCAAGTAGAGGGCTGGCACCAGATTCTCGACAAAATTGCTGAAGTTGTCGCGGGGCTGGTGCAGGCGAACTAAGAAGTCGAGTTTTGAAGATCGTCATGCGCGAGATCCAGCCAAGTGCGGCGAAGGCTTAGTTGAAACAGCCTTCCCCTCCCTTGGCTCTCCGCGATGAGCTTCCAGGGGGATTTCCACTGATAGGTCCCTTAACACGCTTGGTTCGGACAATCCACTTGGCCGACAAGTCGGCGTTGCGCTGATTGGAAAGTGCGTGCGCGCACGCCAACGGCATGCGCGTTCACGGCCAAGTGGCAGCACAACTTGATCTGACGCAGATTGGATGCCAGCTTTGTATAAGTTGTGAACCCGTGCGCTGATGACTCGAATCGGACTCGAACGGAACTGCGAGAAGTCGAACCAGGGTTGATCTACTGCCACGGGTAGGTCCGCTATCCTTCAGACATGACGCGGCTTATCGGCTCAGCCATCGCAAAACGTCCTGAAGACCTAGCCGACAAAGAAGACCTGGACGAAAAAGCGTCGCTCCAACTCATCCTCGCCATTGGTCGTTCCTTTAAGTACGTGGACGATCAGGTACGTCCTCGCATGTTGAAGCTAGGGTTGACCATGACTGAGTTTTCTGTGTTGATGACGCTTTATCACGGTGGTCCCATTCCGTTGGGCGAATTGAGTAACCGCATCCTTCTCACTGGCGCCAGCACCACTTACACCGTCAAGAAGCTTGAGCAGCGCGGATATCTGGTTCGTCGTCCGAAGGAGGAGGATCATCGCATGATCCTGGGCAGCATCACAGACGAAGGCCGGAAACTGCTGCGCCGCATCTTCCCGTTACATGCTAAACATCTCTCGGCAGCAATGAGGGGCATCTCTACGGAGGAGAAAAAAACCGTCACCACACTGCTTCGAAAGTTGCAGGCGGCACCTGGACAGGAAGATAGCTAAGCATCGGTCTTCGACTGCTTAGAGCTGGATAACATTCTTGAGCAACAAGGCAGTCACCAGGACGCGGAGGACATCTGCCGCCTTCCGAATCCAATCGGTGATCAATAGCCGCTGCATTAAAACCTGTGAATAACCATCCTGATCGAACTTTCGATGGATAGGCATCTGCAGGAAAACCGTTGACAGCGTTCCGACAAGCGAAGACGCAAGCATAATCCAGATCAGTCTGCTGTCGATCGCCGTCTTTCTAAAAATGAACAGCACTGCGATTTGCAGCAACGTGGAAATACACAGCGGCGCCACAAAGAACCAGCGGATCAGTGGAGTCTGGGCCCGATGATAGGCCTGGAATGATCCAGTGTCGATTCCGGGCCAGGTTTGGTAGTTGACGAATCGCTCTACGCAGTCGGCTCCCAGGCAATAACCGTTCGCCAGAGTTAAAGCGATGATCAGCCAGGCTTGGCCCTCCCTTAGAAGTTCCACGTCAACTGGGGCGATAGGAAGTTCACGCTGTGTCCGGGCGGACTCTGCTTGAGAAAGGCCCCGGAGAAAAAGTGTTCGTGTGCAAGCGCACCCGTCAGGTGGCGACTGAAGGCGTAACTGAACTCTTGCTGGATCTGAGAACCGATATAGCGGGCGTTCGATCCCGCAGCGGGGTGGGTCAGAATGCCGACGATGTTATAAACGCCATCGCTCGCCGATTCACGCCAGAGGAACTCGAAATTGGTGTTGATACTGGCCTTCTTCGAAAGCGTCATCTTGATCGTGGGCCGCGTAATGATCAGGTTGTATGGGCCAAGCAGGATACTTTCACTCAAGTAGTTTCCGTTAGGGAACAGTGGATTGAACGTGCCTAGCGTTTTGTCATGGGGATTGCCATCGCCGCTCAACAAGCCGCCATCCAGTTCAGGTCGCGGGGCGAATCGCCGGTCTGAAAATGTATAGGCAAGGTGATAGCCGGCTCCCCAAGCCCGGATGTTGCGGTTGGCGAAACGGCCGAACTGCCCCGTGTACTCGAAATCGTAATCCCAGGTTGCCGTGTGAGACCAGAATCTAGCTCCTAGGGTCTCTCGCTGTTCGCGGCCGGTGCCCTGGGTATAGCGCGTGCTCTTGTGGTCGAACCCTAAGTAGTACACGTCGAAGTTCGCATTCTTCAACCCGGGAAACGGATGCGTGGCATAGAGACCCCAGAGTGCTTCCGAGGAATTGGGCTTGTTATCGACTACGCCTGTCTGGATTAAGGTTGGCCGGAGCGCAAGCAGGTCGGCCGTCAAACGGGCTGCCCGCACTGTAACTCTGATTCCGTCAAACGGTTGTTCAACGTTGAGGCCAGCGCCCGTAGCCACAAGGCGTGTGGAACCAAGCAATACCAGTTGTCGACCCAAGCGGACCGTCATGTCCGTCTTTCGCTTGTTACCAAACATCAAGTCCAGAAAGGCCTGATTGAAATCCAGTTCGTCCCGGTCAATGCCAGGACGCGGTCCGCCATCGCGACCCGAGACAAGACCACTGTTGAGTTGAGTGAAAATTCGAAAGTGATCTCCTAGATGGAGATCGCCACTTAGCAGATACCGCTGTAGGACGTAGCCGTTGTGTGGGGGCTGCGCGCCCCATGCTGGATAATCCTGATACTCGCCCCGTTCCCGAATCTGCCCCGTAATAGACAGGAACTGCTCTGGAGTACCCAGTTGCAAGTAGTGCAGTCGGTCGGTCCAGTTCCGTTGAACCTCGGGATTCTTCAAATAGGTCCAATCCATGTCATAAATCAGCGGCGTGTATTGCGGCGGAGCAACGGAGACGGAAGGAGTTGCCGATTGAGCGGAAGTCCGTCCCCCTGACAGGGACCACAGAACACAAGCGATCAGAAGTAAGCGACCCTGCATAGCATTCGTGTTCCGAAGCGTGTTTCCCAGTTCCCGTTCCGTGAACGCTGACGAATGCTTACGGTTGAAGCTTGGAAATCACTTCGTCCCCGAGAATCTGCTGGGCTTTTAAACCGTCCGGACTGCCGAAGTCATTCTGTAGTTCGGTTACCACCTGGTTTGTCACCGCGACGGTAGCTCCCAACTGGCGCACTCGGTCGAAGGTGGTTTCGTCTCCAAGCGAAGTCATGGTGCCGCAGGCATCGGCCACGACCATCACGTTGTAACCAAGCCGGACAGCATCGCGAGCAGCCCAAAACAGGCAGATGTCGGTTGTCAATCCGGCCACGATCAGGTTTGGGCGACCGGTCGACTTGACTGCGGCCGCCAGTTCCGGTTGATCGAAGCAGCTTAAGATGCCGCCTCGTTTAAAGCGCGATTGAAAGGCATCGTCTGCAACCTGCTGGATCTCGTCTATTGTGGCCCCGACATACTCTTCCATGGTGGTGGTCAGGAATAGGGGCATATTGAAAGTAGTACCCATGCGCGCCAACACACGACAGCTGGCGACCACGTTCGCCTTAGGCATACTCTTCACCCAATCGAGCGTTGTCTTCTGGTGGTCAACTAGCAAGATGGTGCTATCGGTGACGGTGAAGCGAGGTTTAACTTCGGTATTCGGCATAACAGGTCTCCGGTCTTTGTCTGAGTTCTTAGAATGTAATTAGAATTCTAAGGAAAGCGTAGCTGCTGCTTTTTTGGTTGTCAAGCGCGAAGGGTACGGTGCTCTCGCTTTGATGAGGGTACGTGTCGGATCTCTCGTAAAGATCGATACATAAGCGCAAATTGACCGGCTTAGAAACGCCTAACGGGTCGTGTAAACGTGCTTTGAAAGACGTCAGCGGGCACGTAAAGACTCGCGTCTGTCGTCTTATTCAGGATCGGTCGTTCTGAGGATATCGACCTCGCGGATACTCTTTAAGACCGCCCATCAATTTGCCGGTCCAAGAAAGTCTGTTTCAAGGGATAGCAGGCGAACCTCGAGCCGGCTGTCTTTACGAGGCGCAACGGCTGTATGCGCCAAGCAATCTGGATATCACTTTAGCGCGCTCGACCGGCAGTCGGGCTCAATCTCAATAGGGATTTGGCCGCAAAGGACACGATGAACGCATCTGGAGCGGGCGCTCACTAGCATCCCAGATTGACAAGCCCAGTCAGGGAACTTATAGCAATCGTGAATGACCGCGAAGTGAAAAGGAATTCCACTTGTCTGTTGCCATTCAACTTCGCGAAGAGCATTGGGTGATTGTTGACCTGCTCGGCAAAGCCGGGCATATTCGGACGGTTCCGATTCCCCTTTGGGTAAAGGAGGCGATCGACCGCTGGACTGAAGCAAGTGGAATCATGGAAGGCTGCCTGTTTAGAGCAATCAACAAGTCAAGGCAGATTTGGGGCCATGACATGACTCCGAAAGTGCTCTGGGAAATCGTCAAGAAGGCGGCTGAGGCTGCCGGGATCCATAAGCTGGCACCACACGACTTGCGGCCCACATGTGCCCGCCTCTGTCACTTGGCCTGCGGTGAGCTCGACCAGATCCAATTCCTGCTCGGGCATGTGTCAATCCAGACGACCGAGCATTACCTCGGCTGTAAGCAGAAGCTGCGAGTCGCCGTGAACGACAAGATCGGAATCGAACCGTGACGCCAAGGGACGGATTACCCGTCCCTTCCCGACTACTCGCGACACAGTATACGCAGCCCCGAACCGCCGCCGACATCCGTCGTGTGAAGCGAGTGCGCCTCAACCGCCCATATCGAGCTTATTCGTTCTTGTGAAGCCTGAAAAGATCCCCTTTGGCCTCTGCGGCACCGAGCCGAGACATACATCGCCGCGTGCTCGCTTCCTAACTGAGCGGAATGCCCGGGGATGCTGGGCGTCACCGGGAAGCTGAAGTCCAATTTCTATCCGTCGCCATGGAAGCGAACAAGCCTCAGCTAAGAGAACGCCCCCAGCAAACGAGGCAAGTGTCTTGCTGTATACTTGCCGCTACACGTTTGCGGAATCAGAGAACGCTGCAAAGACATCTGGTGGGTTCCAGGTTGAAGCGGTTGGATTCCAAGGGCGTGGTCACTTCAAAATAGAACTGGACAGGAAATGAACTTACCTCGCCTTGCTTTGATTCCGATCTTCACTTGGTCTGCTTTTATGGCAGGAGCCCAGACGCTCGTGCCTCCGAATTATGCGAGTTGCCAAACACAAAACATCGTATGCTACTCGCCGGGAGAGATCAAGGTTGCATACGGGTTGTCTTCTCTAGCCGCAAAAGGCTTCAGCGGCTCTGGCCAAACAATCTTAATCGTCCTCCCGTTCGGCAGTCCAACAATCGCCGAGGATCTGCATCATTTCGACGCAAGTTATAACCTGCCCGATCCGACGTTGGTAATCAGGAGGTTTGGAAATGTCCCACCCTTTGACCCAACCAACTCAGACCAATTGTATTGGGCAGACCGGGCTTCCGCCACGGTGGAATGGGCTCACGCCATAGCACCGGCCGCGACGATTATTCTTGGAGAAACCAGCACCGATCCCAATAGTGTGCAGGGCGTGCAGCAGCTTGAACAGGCTGAACAAACAGCTTTGTCAGAAAACTTGGCCAGTATTATCGTGCAGCCTTGGCAAATCACGGAGAACACTCTTTTTTCCACCGATGGGCAGTCACTCCTAAATTCTTTCAATTCTCTTTTCCAGAATGCTACAACGAGGCAAAAGGTAACTTTTTTGGCAACGGCGGGCAGTACCGGTAGTTCCAATGTTGACGCAAGCGGAAATCTCTACGGCTCCCCTACTGTCGTGTTTCCAGCCTCCTCACCGTGGGTCACGGCAGTGGGTGGAACCAGTTTGTATACGGACTCAACAGGAGATTATCAATACGAGACAGTCTGGAACAACTCATCTGGAGCCGGTGGAGGCGGTGTGAGCCAATACTTTGCGGAGCCATTCTATCAACGGGTCGCGTTAGCCCCAACGATACAGGCCGTTTTGAAACACCATCGCGGAATCCCGGATGTGGCCTACGACGCAGATCCTCACACTGGCGTCCCGGTCTACGAGACTTTCAATCCTGAACGGATAGGATTCAGCATTGTTGGAGGTACTGAGATCGCTGCCGCGCAATGGGGCGGAATCGTTGCGATCGCAAACCAGTACGCCGGCCGTCCGTTAGGGTTCCTCAACCCAGCCCTTTACTTGCTTGGCGCGGCTAAGCTGGACTACTTCTTCCTACGTGATATCACGCTGGGAAACAATGCATTCGATGGAATTCCAGGATATACAGCGGTCCCTGGTTGGGATCCGGCTAGCGGTTGGGGCACTTCCAATCCCGGGCAGCTAATCCCGGATCTTTGCCATTATTAGCCCGGGGAGCTTGGCTCCCTCCTCTCATGTGCGTCTAGAAAGGGGTTACCAAGCCCTATACAGTCCCAGACTTAGGGGCAAGATCTTCCCTAGGACCGAGCGAGATGATGCGCACGGAATAGTATCCGTCTCGATGTCGTCGATGCTCGAGCGGGCTGGTGGTTCATTTGCCGGTGCAGACTGCAGTTGACCCGTCCGCGGACCTGACGCATACGTATTCTGAAGATGCCGGTACATACGGGAATTGCGTGCGTTTCCGGGAGTGAGATTTGCTCGACCCGAGCGACCAGTGAATTCTGGACAATAGCCGTACGCTCAATGCAGTTGACCCGTCCGCGGACCTGACGCATACGTATGCTCTGAAGATGCCGGTACATACGGGAATTGCGTGCGTTTCCGGGAGTGAGATTTGCTCGACCCGTGCGATCGGCGGTGGCGGACCAGTGAATTCTTTCATCTGGACAATAGCCGTACGCTCCTGCTCCACTCCAAGCGCTGCCCAGCCAGGAAATCCGCTGGCCTGGATACTTTCAACAGGTTCGCGGCTTCGACTGAGAGACTACCTCTACCGCTAGGACGCTGTTGGGCACTCGGTTCGATCATTGGCTCAGCCTAGCAGTTAGCTATTCGAATAACGGCGGGCACCCGCCACTAGATCACCCTAAAGGCCGAGTGTTGACAAATCTACTTTGACGTAAAGTCGGGTTGCGCTGATTGGAAAGTGCGTGCGCGCACGCCAACGGCATTCACGTTTTTCGGCCAGGTGGCCGGTTCAGCGCACAGAAGGGGATTGGTCCGTACGTATCTGGCGAGTACGCTTCGGCAAAGCTCGTGCAGCGTAGCGCCTCAGACAACCTAAACCGTAGTAGCCAGGATATCGGCACAACGGCCCACCAGATTCACCAGACTGCTTTCCCTGGAACCCGCTTTTCTGGAGGCAGCGGCCCCGATCCTCATGAAAGGCGATGCCGGGCTGGCGTTCTTCGATCGCCCTAGGTATCCCCAAACTCCATGCTCGGTTTGGAAACCAGGCCAAAACAGGGAGTCTTTCACTCGCTGGTGTCGAGCATTTACTCCGGGGCGAAGGGTCGGCCCTCGTTGCTTAGTACGGCACTCAGTCCTATACCTACTCAGGATTCCCCGGCACCAGAACAGGCAAGTGCTTCCTAGATATGCTGCCCCTCTTCGCCCGCTACCAGGCTCAACACGACCGCGCGTTCCACAGAGCCTTGAACGACTTATTCAAAATCCGAGCCGAACGTCGTCGCCAGCTAGCCGCGCGTGACAAAGGGGAAAGGGCCAAACTCCTGCTTGCACAAAGGACTGAATACAACAGTTTCCGCGCCAAAGTCCTGCGCATGAAGATCAATAATCAAGCGCAATCCAAGAAGCCGTTAGCCGTATCCGCTCTCGACATTGGGTTCGTTTCGGAATCCTTGCCCGAACCCCACTCGCCCGCTGCCATTGCGCCGAAATCCACTCTCAAGAGGCCGCCGCCTACCTTAAAAACTCGGCCGGAAGCGGAAGGACTAGGACTTAATTCCGAGCGTACTGTGGTTCACTACGGCGAGTCGTAATACGATTCACCGGTTTGATCGTCATAACCGGACTGATCTGTTTCATCACTCGCACGACTTCGTCCGCATACTCGGGATCATTGTTGTTATAGGCCAACAGCTTCCCGTAAGAATCCCGATTCTGATAAATCGGACTACGACCGAGCCTATACGCGATCTCATGCAAGCCTGAGCGAATCGTCGGGAATGGCATATTCCCGTTGCTCCAACCAAAGATGTTGTTATTTCGCGCCTGCTTGCCTCCGCCTGACTCAACAACCGAGATACTCGGCAGAAGTCTCCAGTCAAGACGGTTATCGTCCGCCGCGTGAACAAAATCTTCAGCCAAGTCCAGCACCGGGCAGTGCAGCCGATTAAAGAATGTCTTTAATCTGGTCGTGCGCGGATCAGTGGGAGTCGTCGGCAGCAGAGGTTCTTTGGGAAGATGAGGTGTTGCTGCTTCTTTCGAGGGTTCCGCCTGGGCTGGTTTTGCTAGACGCCAACTGAGCGGCAATGTTAAAAGTCCCGCCGCTACCATCAGCTGCTTTGAGTATTTAGAAAGGTTCACTTGCATGCAGCTATAACTGAAACGTATCCGAACATCCTATCAGATTGACTCCATAAATCAACCCCTGAGCGTAGCACATCCGTAGAGGAGGTATCTACAATATTCGGTAGTGAATTAGGCCAGTATCCAGAATTCAGTACTACTCTTCCGGCCTGATCAATTAATTGGGTTACAAGACTGTGGCTGCCGTTTCTGGCAGGTAACACAGCTCTCCCGGCTCATTCGGCGAGAACAGCGACCGGCGTTCGCGGAAAGGCAAACTTACGTCCGAAGCCATCAATAACTGTCATCTGGCACGTGTACTTGCCCGGCTTCATGGTCGTCAGCGGAACCTGCATCCACACCGGCAGCATGTTCGTCCGCCGCGTGTCCAGCCGCCGAGCGCTGATTGGCTTCGTTTCGAAGACCTTCCGGTCTTCTTGATAGAACGCTAATGTTGCAGAAACATCAGCAATCTTGAAGTTCTCCGGCAAGCTACTCGGGATCGTCGGATCGTATACTTCCAGATACGCGATCAAGTTTTGGTTTGGCCGAAAAACTCTCGTCACATTAGGCAGCAGCTTCCGGCCCTGATCATCCATAAGCGGGTTCTCGGCCAAGACCTTCTTCGCAAGCTTCGCTCCACCGATCTGAGCGCTTACAGCCTCGCGCTGATTGCTGACGATCAACGAACTCACTCGCATTGCTTCGCCGCTCCCCAAGTCCGGAACCATGACCTGCGATTCGAATGTGCCGATCTTGCCTTCGCCGTTCTCCCGAGCCACAAACCTCAGCCTGTACTTGCCAGGCGTCAGCGTCACGCCTGTATCGTACTGAATGTTCTTGTGCCCAACTTCGCCGGCCGTGGCTTCGTTCAGCTTCAGCGGAATCGTATCGCGAACTGTTGCAGCCGAGCGTCCCTTCGCGTCAAACACTTGAGCGATAAAATCCAACTCTGTTGCTTGCTTCGACCCCTTCGCTTTGAACGCCAAGGCCGACCCAGGAATCTTCACTGAAATTGGAACAAAGTATTTTTGCCGATCCATCCGAAAATAGTCAGCCTCAACCGCGATCGGCAAGTCAGTAACCGGATTGTCAGTCGCGAGAGCCTGCGACAATTGCGATTCCTTGTCCACCTCCCGCATGCGTGCAAAAGTAGTCGGCGCGTAGTAGCCCAGCCGATACTCGATCTTCGGCTTTAAGCTGGCCACAGTCGGGTTCAACTTCACCTGAATCCGGCGATAACGTCCATCTTCGGTCGGATTTGAGCTCGCATACGTCAGAACGTAGTAGCTCGTGAAGTCCTTCTGAACCTGCCGCATTCCCTCCGTAAGGTCATTCGAGTCAAGCAGAGCTTTTCCTCCTGTATCAGTAGCCAGGCTCGAAAGAGTTTCTTGCTGATTGTTGAAGTTGTCTTTTCCAGCACGCTGCCCCGCTCCGCTATATAGGTTATTGCCCACAGCGCCCGACTGAGTCGCATCACCTCCGGGAATTACTGCGGTCAACCCACGCGCGTCAATTGGATAAAACGAGACGTTCGCTCGAACCGCCGTGTTGATTGTGGCTCTCAGCTGCGATTGGTTGTCCACCCCAGTCTTTTGGATGCCGCTCGAAAAATAGATCAGCGCTTTCTTCTCCGGATAGGGTGCGAGCTTCCGTGCAGCGTCCTCCAGCGACGCCAACTTTATATCCGAATTGAAGATGTTGAACTCGGTTTCATCCGCAACAAAGGTCCCGCTCTGATCTTGCGAATCGGCTCCCGTGTCCGCCGTCCCAGCGTTCTCGCTCGAATCCCCGGCCCGGAACCGTTGGATAGCCGCGACTAGAACATCTCGGTTCGACGTGAAATCTTGAACCATCGTCAGTTGCGATCCAAACGTTTGAATCGCAATCGTGTCGCTCGCCGTCATTTGCGTATTGATGAACTTGAGCGCCGCATCTTTGGCGCGCATCTGCTCTGCCGCCTCCATCGACGAGAAGTCAAAAAGCATCACAATCAACCGCCTGTCCTGAAAAGGCGAAGCCTTGCTGGACTCACGCGCCACTTTCTCTACATCGGGGTTGTAGCCTTTGGGTTCGACTGGTTGGGGAGTTTCTGCCGGGGTCGGCAAAGTCGCCGTGTCCAGCCGCTGCAGGTCCATCGATTGCAGTTTCTGCAGCTTCCCGTCTTCGAATACCTGGAAGTCATTCTTCGTCAGGTTTTCAATCGGCTTTCCATTCCGATCAAGCACCGTAACATTCACAACCACAACGCTCGTCGTCGTCGAGAACGTAGGTCGCTGCTGAGCGAAGCAAACGCCCACAGCCAGAGCCCCTATGGCCAGTAACGACTGTAAGCCAAGGGCAAACTTTTTCAAAACCGCAACCTCACAACTAAGTTCAAAGTCCGCATATTCCCTGCCGCGCTCGGCAAACCGTAATTGGTCGCGTTTACGACCGTATACAAACTCGTGTAGTTAGCATGATTGAACAGATTCGATCCCTCAATGCGTATTTCAAGGCGGCGTCTCGACTCGTCAAGTTGGAAAGCACGTCCGAACGCCGTATTAATCGTGAATTGGCCAGGACCCGGTATGGTATTTCGACCCGCGTTACCAAACACACCAGCAGGCGCAACGGTAAATGCAGCCACATTGAAGAACGGCCCACCGCCCTCTATATCAAGTCCCGTTGCCTCAGCCCTGCTACTGCCGACGCCGCCGGTTTGCGCAAGCTGCGTCGTATTCCCAAGTTGCCGAGCCGTCAGCGGAAGCCCGGTCTGCGCAGCAATCGTTCCGCTTACCTGCCAATCTTTCAGCAAACGCCCCCACCGACTGTCCGAAGCAATCCGCGACGTGCTCGTTCCGATGGGCGACGTCCAAACGAAGTTCGTATCAAAGTGATGTCGAACATCGAAATTCGACAAACCCCGCTCGCCCGAGATGTATAGCCAGTTTTGCGCGACCGTGTTTCCACTCCCCGCAAATGTGGCCGAATTGTCAATCGACTTTGCAAATTGGTAGTACGCAGACAGCGACAAGCCCCTGCTAAATCGCCGCACAGCTCGCACCTGCAGCGCATTGAAAATCGAATTAGCATTCGACGAATCGTAGATGAATCCAACAGCGTTCCCCAACTGGCTCCGTTGCCGCTCCGCGCTGCTTCCCGGGGGTTGCTGATTGGGCTCAGTCTCAACATCCAATCGAGTCCCTTTTGTGCCAACGTAACCAACCTCGACAAAGAATCCTTTCGGTAGATCGTGCTGCACGGTCACATTCCACGTATCCGCGTAAGGCGTTCGATAACTCCGATCTACGGCGAATGTGTTCGTCACCTCGTTCGGTGCTGTCGTAAGAAATCCTTGTGTAAGGGTCAGCACCCGAGTGGCGCTGGTGTTCACACTATTCGAAATGGCAAACGGAGGTTGTTGTGCCAATTGCGTCGCGAACTGGTTGTACGCTTGCCCGTTGTAGTAAGTTCCAAATCCGGCGCGAACAAGTGTCGATCTTTTTATATGCGGCACCTTCCACGCGAGTCCAACCCGAGGAGCGAAATTGTTCAGATCCGGATTAATCAAACCGTTCGGGAAAGCGCCGGAATACCGACCCACCTCATCCGGCGTCACTACCGAGATATCTGCAAAGTTACTCGCGATATCCAAATTGGCAATGTGGCCGTACTTCTCACGCAAAGGAGAAAAGTATTCATAACGAAGGCCGAACGTCAGCGTGAAGCGTGCATGCATTTTCCATTCGTCTTGCGCGTAGCCGCTCCATGTGTCTTGCAGAAAGTAATTACTCGAAGCGCCATAACGAATTGAGCTTGATTGCGGTAAGCCAAGCAGAAAATCTGCCAGATCGTAGCCGCTACCGCTAACCGGAGCGCCGTTACCCGTAATGGCACTCGTAGCTAGCCCTGTGAAGTTAAACGTGCCTCGACCGTTCGGATCGGTACGCGTGCTCAGATCATTGCGTCCGTACTGCAGCCCTAATGAAATACTGTGCACGCCATGCAGATAGCTAAGACTCTCCGAAACGGTTTGCGACTGGTTCCGGGTCAGCGCCGGAGCCGCATCACTCAAGCTACCGAAATTTGTGAAATTCAGATTGGGAGGGCCAAAATTCGCCGGGTCCGACGACGTTCCCGGAATGCCAAGTTGTTCAGCGACGTTCATTCCATTCGAAAAATAAGGAATCGTCTCGCTGCGATTTCGATTAAAGCGAATTTGCGCATTGCTGACCGTGTTCGGGCTCACGTTACGCGTCCATGACAAAGCAGCATTCAAACCGTAGCCGCTAGTCTCGTCCGAATATCGAAAGGGCTGAGCACGAGTGCCGTCCCGATTCTGGTATTGAAAATTGATTCCCAGCCGATCCAGCTTGGTGATGTTGCGTTGTACACGGACACCAAGATTGTCCGTATTGCCTACTTGCGCCGTCTCATATTGATAGTTGTTGGAAAACGTGTTTTGCGTAGGCAGTGGAAAGTAGTTCAGCAGCCCAAGAGCTGCAGGACTGATTCTGCTCTGCGGAATGATGTTGTTCGGCAGGGGAACGTGAGTCGCCGGATCAAACAACATGATCGGAACCGCTGTCGCATTAGGACCAAGAGATTGCACCGATTGCGAGAAATTGCCCATCCGTTCAAGCGCTGTCGGCACAGTCTCGGTGTAGTCGACCGGATTACGTGCTCTCGTGCCGAAATAGCTAATGAAGAAAAATGTGTTTTGATCCTTGACGATGTGCGGAATCACCAGCGGTCCGCCCGCCAGGAAGCTAAATCGGCTCTGCGCGTACGCGGCTTGTGGAATGTCTTGACCCGTAATTGAGAAAGGTTTGGCATTCACAGCGGAGTTATTCAGGCTGAAAGACGCTTGCCCACGAATCTGATTCGGCCGACGACGATTACCGAACTGCGCACCCGGTCCACCTCGGCCTCCACGACCTCCGCCGCCGCGCCCACCTCCACCGGGTCCGAACCCTCCTCCGCCACCTGGCCCTCCGAGACCGCCTCCACCAAACCCGCCGCCGGGACTAAACCCGCCTGACCCCGTGCTTGTCCCAAACCCGGGCGCAACAGCCGAGCCACTCGAAGCTGCGCCTGCCGTTCCTGCGTTACCGGCACCAAACTGGCGCGGATCAGGGCCCGAATCCGGCTGCCCGTTCTGAGCCAGGCCTGGGCTCAAACTGCCAGAAACAAGATAGGAATCAGAGCTCCCCGTGCCTGCGGCTGAAACAAGCTGCGGCGAGTTCACGCCAAGTGCCGCGTCCAGTTCCGATGCCACCGAGTTACTGCTCCGGCTGGTCCCCCCGGCCCCGCCGCCCGATCCGGCTCGCGCCGCAAATTGTTGAATTCGCGCCAGTGCCTCGGACGGTTTAAGCGACAACACAAAGTTCACTGGGCCTGTCGCTGCCGCATAATCCACGCTCTGCTTTAGATCAGCGAAGCCGAACATCTCGACCGTTACCGCCCAGGTTCCCAGCCCAAGCAGCGGGAATCCATAATGTCCGTCCGCATCCGTCACTGTCGTGAGTGTCTTGGTTCCTTGCGTGGCAGCCACAGTAGCGCCCGGTACTGCCTGATTGTTGGCCCGAACGAAACCGCTCTGCGCATGTAGATGTGCTGCGCCAGCCAGGCACAGTGAAAGGATGGTTAAGTGGCGAAAGTTTGGCAATGTATCTACTCTGGTTTAACCTGCTACCGTTAAATCTGCCTATACAGACTTCAGACGAGTTTCCATCAGGTGTGGTTAGATTTACCGCACCCTCTGCGTGTAAATAATTATCAAGTGATTTGGTTAACGGACATGAGCTTAGATCTCGAAAAGATGAAGGGCGACATCGAGGCGCACCTGCATCAGCTGACGCTTCCCATTTTTTACGCATACTCTCGTTTGGTCGGAACTCATACGCCGGTGTATTGGGATGTGGATCGCTATCCCGATTTCCGCGCCTTTATTGAGTGCGGTAAGCAATGCGGCGCACGCGTCTATGTATTTCATCATCACGCGTTCGCCCTCGACCAAATTCATGAGGCTCTGGACACCCTCGAAGACAGCGATCTAAGCCGTGAAGAGAAGCGCAGCTTCGAAGTACGACTTCGCGAGTTACAAGCATACGAAGGCTTCACGTGCGCACTCGAATTAAGCTATGACGTTGACGATCGTACATACCTGTTTGAGGTGAGAACCGAGTGGTACGAAGCTCTCACCGATGTTCTATCGGAGATCGACGCAATCACCGAAGATGAGGACGACGATAGTTCTGATCCCATTGCTGGTTACTTCTCGAAGAATTGACTAGCAGCAACGGAAGCGCAAATCACGTCCGGCCAGCAAACAACTGGCTGTTGCCGACCGTAGATCCCGGGCTGGTCGCAGCCCTGAGTCGAAGCCTTCGGATTCAGCGTCCAGTCGCAGCTATCTTGTGCCATCGCGGTCTCGCTGATCCGGAAACGGCCAGGCGTTTTCTCCTGCCCGACATCCAAAATCTTCATGCTCATTTTCACGATCCCTTCCTCATGGCTGGCATGGAGCAAGCCGTGCAGCGTCTCTCGACGGCGATCACGTTGCGAGAACCCATCCTGCTTTATGGCGACTACGACGTCGATGGAACTGTCTCGATCGTCGTCTTAAAAAAGGCGATCGAGATCCTGGGCGGCACTGTTGACTTTCATGTCCCGCATCGTTTGAACGAAGGTTATGGTATGCGCGCCGACATCGTCGAACGCGCCGCTACGGCAGGAGTCCGATTGATCGTCAGTGTAGACACCGGCATTCGAGCTGCCGAAGTGGTTCGTCAGGCAAACGCGCTCGGGATGGATGTGATCGTTACTGATCACCATTTGCCTGATGAGACGCTTCCGCCGGCGCTCGCCGTGCTGAATCCAAATCGGACTGATTGTAGTTATCCGGAAAAAGGTCTGTGCGGCGCAGGTGTCACGTTCAAGCTGATTCAGGCGCTTCTCCAGCGAAGCACGCTAACCAGGCCCAAGCAATTGGCGCTACTGGAATCTTTCCTCAAGCCAGTATCAATCGCAACCGTAGCCGACATCGTTCCGCTTACCGGAGAGAACCGGACCATCGTGAAGCACGGGCTTAGCGGTTTGCAGCAAGTTCGAAATCCTGGTTTACGAGCGCTGATGGAAGTTGCCGGTTTCACAGCTGGTGAAGTACCCTCTGCTCATCAGGTCGCATTCCGCTTAGCGCCTCGCATTAATGCAGCAGGCCGCATGGCCAGCGCGACTGATGTAATCGAACTCTTCTCAACCGGCGACGCTGCACGTGCGCGAGAACTGGCCGAACAACTAGACTTGCTAAATCGTGAGCGACAAGGTGTTGAAGCCGAGATCGTCGAAGCGATCATCGCCGAATGTGAGCAGTCGCCTGTTGCGCAAGACCACGGAGCTTTAGTCTTCGCGCGAGCCGGATGGCATGCTGGCGTTCTCGGTATCGTCGCCAGCCGGTTAGTCGAGCGCTTTTGCCGTCCCGTCTTCGTCCTAACTGACGTGCAATCCGAAGTAGGCAGTTTCGCCGGTTCTGGACGGAGCATTCCGGCTTTTCACCTACTCGAAGCGCTGGAACAGATGCCGGAGCTCTTCACTAAATTCGGTGGGCATCGACAAGCGGCGGGCTTGACCCTGCGTCCCGGCAATCTGGAGCTGTTCCGGGATCGCCTCCGTTCCGTCGCTGCCCAACGCCTCTGCGCTGACGACTTCTGCCCTCAGTTCAAAGTCGATGCCCATGTCAACTTCGAAGAACTGAACGACAATTGTGTCGAGCAATTGTTCGCCCTTGGTCCCTTTGGATTTGGTAACGTAACGCCCACGTTGATGGTCTGCGGCGCAGAAGTGTCGGGACCTGTGAAGACAATCACAGAAGGCAAGCACTTCAAGGTTCCGCTGCGTCATCGCGGACGACTGCTCTTCGCCAATGCTTGGAACTTCGGAGATCGTCCGGACCTGTTCACAACTGGCTCATACCTCGATCTCCTTTTGCAGGTTGAAGATGACCCTTACGGACGACGGAATGGGTTCGGCACTTGGTGTATTTCTTTGAAAGACGCGCGGCCGAGCCAGACATGATAGACCCGTTATTCAGAGCTGCCATTGATGTGCGCGAGCGTGCGCATGCGCCTTTCTCGAATTTCAAAGTCGGCGCAGCAATTCAAGATGAGAACGGCAAAATCTATACGGGATGCAACGTCGAAAATGCAACGTATGGTTTGACAGTCTGCGCTGAGCGCGTCGCAGTTGTCAAGGCCATTTCTGAAGGAGCGGGTAAGCTTCTCAGAATCGCAGTCGTTGCTGATACGGAGGCATTGACTCCGCCTTGCGGTGCATGTCGCCAAATATTGTGGGAGTTCTGTGGAGATGCTGAATTAACTATGTTGAATTTGACCGGGCAGAGCGAAACAGTTCGGCTCAGCCAGATCTTTCCGCGCCCTTTCGACGTTGGATTTTTATAGCTGCCCGAGCTCGCCCTGCATGTTATTTTTGGGTTGCAGAACGTTAGTAGGTAAGCATGGCTTGGTTCAATCGGCAAAAACCATCACTTGAAGGTACTCCGCCCAACGACGGCGAGAAAATCGTGCGTACGGAAGGGTTATGGCAGAAGTGCGATTCTTGCGGCCAGATTATCTGGCGGAAATCTGTCGAAGAGAATCTCGAGGTATGCCCGAAGTGTGAACACCATTTCCGAATCGGTGCAGCGAAGCGCCTTCATCAACTCTTTGACGACGGTAAGTTCCACGAACACGACCGGGACCTGACATCTTCCGATCCGCTTAACTTTGTTGATTCGAAGGGGTACAAACAACGGCTCGAAGATACTCAGCGAGCTACCAAAATGCCCGACGCCGTCATCACTGCCAGCGGAAAACTGAACGGGCGGTCAGTGGAAATTTGTGCGCTCGAATTGAAGTTTATCGGTGGAAGCATGGGCGCTGTCGTCGGAGAGAAAATCACTCGATCGATCGAACGCTGCCTCGAGAACAAAACACCGCTGATCATCATTTCCGCGTCCGGCGGGGCGCGGATGCAAGAAGGCGCGTTCAGTTTAATGCAGTTGGCCAAGTTGTCAGCCGCCTTAATGCGTTTGGATGAGGCGGGTGTACCCTACATCAGCATCAT
Organism: Bryobacteraceae bacterium; assembly: GCA_965214005.1. GTDB lineage: Bacteria > Acidobacteriota > Terriglobia > Bryobacterales > Bryobacteraceae > Bog-105. Next base: position 1,803,458 of record CBDCAQ010000014.1, on the reverse strand, counting down.
GACTGATCCCACCACTGGTGGCGTCACGGCCAGCTTCGCCATGTTAGGCGACCTGAATATCGCCGAGCCCGGTGCGCTCATCGGCTTTGCAGGGCCGCGAGTGATCGAACAAACAATTCGCCAGAAGCTGCCGGAAGGGTTTCAGCGCAGCGAATTCCTGCTCGAACACGGCTTTCTCGATGCTGTCGTGAAACGAACCGAGTTGAAGACCTACCTGGATAACGCTTTGGCGTTCTTCGCAGCCTGATCGAACTTGAGCTTCCGCCGCTGCTGAGCAGAATCTACTCCGCTTAGGGACAATAAAAGAGAATGTTGCAACTCACCGGAGCCGGTAAACGGTTCGGACACAAACTGCTTTTCGATGGGCTGGACTGGCTCATCACGCCCAAAGAGCGTGTTGGCCTGGTCGGTGGAAACGGTACCGGAAAATCAACCTTATTAAAGGTCATCGGCGGCATCGAGCAGTTGGATTACGGCTCAATCACCGCCATGAAAGGCCTTCGCGTCGGCTATCTCCCGCAGGACGGCTTACGCGTCACCGGTCGAACCGTTTTTCAAGAATGCATGAGCGTTTTCGACGCGCTGAGCGACATGCATGTCGAACTCGAGTCTTTGACCGGTCGCATGAGCGAGCTTGATCCCGCCGGTGAGGAGTTCGCAGCGGTGGCGGAACGCTGCCACCGGATTGATGACGAGTTAAGAACTCGTGGCGCTTACTCAGTCGAGGCGCAAGTTGGCGCAGTGTTGACCGGCATCGGATTTGGCCGCGAAGACTGGAATCGGCAAACAGAAGAATTTTCGGGCGGTTGGCAAATGCGACTAGCACTGGCAAAGCTGCTGCTCGAAAAACCAAATATCCTGTTATTGGACGAGCCGACCAATCACCTTGATCTCGAGGCTCGCTCGTGGCTCGAAGATTATTTGAAGTCGTATGAGTTTGCTTACATCCTGATCTCGCACGACCGCTACTTCCTGGATGTGACGGTTAACAAGATCGCGGAGCTTTGGAACAAGAAGGTCAATTTCTACACGGGAGGTTTTGAGAAATACAAGCAGCAAAAGACCGAGCGCCTCGCGATCCTCGAAGCCGCTTTTAAGAATCAGCAGGACAAGATTGAACAGCTTGAATCGTTCATCAATCGCTTTCGCGCCCAGGCAACCAAAGCCAAGCAAGTTCAAAGCCGCATTAAGGAACTAGAAAAGATCGAGCGGATCGAGTTGCCCCCAGAAGAGAAGACGATCCATTTCACGTTTCCTCAACCGAAGCCAAGCGGTCGCGTTGTAGCCGAATTCAAGAACGTCAGCAAGAGTTACGGGGCGAAAACCGTCTTTAGCGATGTGAATTTCATTATTGAGCGAGGCGACCGAGTCGCTCTTGTCGGCGTAAATGGCGCAGGGAAATCAACGCTCATTAAGTTGTTGGCTGGGACTGAACCAGTCACCAGCGGCCAATACACACTGGGTCACAACGCTGAGCCTGACTACTTTGCGCAGGATCAATACAAAGAGTTGGACGTCAACTCTCGCATGCTCGACGATCTGTCCGCGGCCGCGCCTCGAATGACTCAAACCGAAGTCCGCAGTCTACTGGGTTGCTTTTTGTTCAGCGAGGACGACGTCTTCAAGCAGATTGGAGTCTTATCAGGAGGCGAACGGAACCGGTACGCGCTCGCCCGTTTGTTGCTGAGGCCCTCAAGTTTCCTTTTGCTCGACGAGCCGACAAACCATCTTGACATGCGCGCCAAGGATGTGTTGCTCGAAGCGTTGCAGAAGTTTGAAGGCACTTTGGTGTTTGTGTCGCACGATCGCTATTTCCTCGAGAATCTAGCGACGCGAGTTTTCGAAATTGGCAATGGCGAGGTCCGAGTCTATCCAGGTAACTACGCCGATTATCTGTGGCGCAAGGAGGGCGGTCACGAGCAGGAAGTAACGCTGAAAGACATTTTAATCGGAGTACCTCCCGCGGAGCCGATTCCCATCTCGACGCCGGCAAACAATCTGCGTCGAGTCAATCCCATGAAGCTGAAGCAGATGCAAAAGCGGGCCAAGGAACTAGAGGAACGAATTGCATCGCTCGAAGGCGAAATCCAAAAGGCAGAACTTGCGCTCGCCAGTTTCACCAGCGCCGACGAGTCCACGCGCATAGCTGCGACCTTGGAGAAATCGAAAGCAGAACTCGAAGCGGCGATGTCTGAATGGGAGGGCGTCAGCGAAGAAATCGAAGCGATTGCCTAGGGAGCAACTTGAATTTCAGATGGACGTGCATCACGTCGTTGCTCGGCGCGTTTCCGGACCAGGATTCGCCACTGATCAAGTGTCAACACGGCCCGGACTTCAAGGCTCATCTGCAGAAAAACGCGCGTAGAATTGGCCTTTGCGCCAGCTAGCTTATCAATCAACGGCTTCGCTGCCGCTAAATCAATTTGTCCGTCATTCAGGAGATCATCTAAATCTCCTTCGGCCTTCGACACATTATTCCGTGAGTCCAGTAACCGAGCTCGATAGCTTTTCACAATTTGATGGATCTTCTCGGACTGGTCGTTGGTCAGGTTCAAGTCAGCGCGAAGCGGACTGTTCCACCAGGGGAAATTAGCCGGACTCTGCTGAGCGAAAGCCGAACCGCCGCAGAATAGAACTAGAAGTATGATGCGACGAAGAATCATTTATTCGAAGAGTTCTTGTAGGGGGGCTGTGGAATCAGGCTCAGGGTTTTGCGACATTTGGGCTACTTCTGAGGCAAGCTGGGCATCTGTGATTTTGCTATCTGCCGAAATTCGTTGCTGTTGTTCGAACGCAAAAAAACCGCCGCCAACTACTCCCAGTAATGCAACAGCCGAAGCCCACCGACGAATACCGAACGTCGATCGCTGGCCAAGCTTCGAGTAAACTCTCCGTCGTTGAGCAGCTAACAAATCGAAGCTCACTGAGTCTTGCGGATCGTAGAGGGTTTCGTTTTTGTGGCGAGCTGACCGCATTGCCGTCAGCCGAACCTGACACTCGGAACATACCTCAGCATGCGCCGGATTAGGATGCGCACCGTAAAGGTGCTGCATCAGTTCCTCGTCGCTGAAGTGTCCCAGAACCGTCGTCCCTTCGTTCGTCATGATGCACTTTTCCTGTTGAAGTCGAGGGTCGCGTGAAGATCTTGCAACTCTTCCCGCAACTTACTTAACGCCCGAAATAGATGAGCCTTCACCGTGCCAACATCCAATTGTAAAATTCCTGCAATCTCGTCTAACTGTAAGCCATCGAAATGACGTAGCGTAAACACCGCGCGTTGCCGGTCAGATAGTTTGATTAGAGCCGCTTCAAGCCGACGCTGGATTTGCTTGGCAAACATCTGAGCTTCAGCATCGGGGTCCACGCCCGCGGTCATGTCGAGAATGAGCTGCTCGTCGGCAGGTGCTGGGCGTTTCTGCCAGATTTTCCAAGCCTTCGATCTAAGCCGATCAAGGCAGGTATTGACCGCAATGCGCGTCACCCACCGATCGGGATGATCGAGATCACTTGAATCTGTCTTCCGCAGCGACTTATAAGCTTTCAGGAAAACATCCTGCGTCGCCGAATCGGCTTCGTCGGAGTCCTGCAACATCCGCCGACACAGCAGAAAGACTCTGCGTTGCTCGGAAGCCATCCAGCTTCCAAATTCTCGGAATTCAGAGCCAACGTGGACCTTCGCATCCACATGGTCTGCCATTACGCCAATCATAGCCTTCCGTTTATCTAAACGGACCCATCAGAAAAAGGTTTACAAGGAGGCTAGTGGTCAGTTATCGCGCGTACAGAAAGTCTTCAGCTTTCGGCAGACTGCACGACCGGAGCGAGGGTTTTAAAACAGTGTCGCCGCTAACGGCGCGTATCCAATGAACATCCTGACGGCCACCCTCGGAACAAGTAAGCGGAACGTCCACGGCAAAGTCCGGATCCACGCCTCGCATTTCGATGCTTGTTTCGGACTGCTCGCGATGCAGGCTGAGACTCGGGATCCCAGTCCCAAAGACCCAAGCTTCGAAAAAATCGTGCAGTCCACGATCTAATTGGCCCGCCGGTATAAATCGACTAGCTGCTTGCCGCAGTTCATCGTTGCTGATCGGCTGGCGAGAGTAGTGTTCGACAATCCACTGCTGAAGCTCAAGAAACTTCACGTCTCCGAGTCGCCGGCGCAACATGTGAATGATCCACGTACCTTTTTCGTAGACGATCACTTGCCAGGTCCGGAAATCATAGGACTCAAGCAAGCGTGAACCCAAAACAACAGCACCCGCGGCCTCGTATCTGCTACCATCTTGCCTCGCTCGCAGCAAGTCGGATTGGTAGGTCTCAAGAAGTTTCGCCACCGCATGGGAGCCCTCGCGGCGTTCCAGCACCTGCACAGCCGAATAGTTTGCCATCGCCTCCATCAGCCAATCAGTCCGATAATCCTCCGGCGTAACGACATTGCCCCACCACTGGTGCGCGGTTTCATGCGGAAGCAGCATGCCCGAAAAGAACAAATCCATCGCCGGCCCTTGTAGTGCAGATGGTCGCTGAGTTTCGTCGAGATACGAGTTGCTGGAAAGGTAGATCAGTCCTGGAAAACCTTGTCCGAGATTCGCCGGTATAGGAGAGATTGAAACGTCCCGGAACGGCAAAATTCCCCAACGGTTCGAAAACAAGGTCAGCAACTCCGCTGCTTCTATCGCGATCGAACGGGTTCGAGCAGACACGCCTTGGTTCGACGAGCAGCGCACCCGGTATGGACCACGGTCCTCTTCGTGCAAAACGTATTCGCCGATGTTGAATCCGGCGAAGTGCTCGGGCGTTCGCGTGACAAATTGCGCGGTCCGAATTCCGCCTGAAGTTTTTTCTTGAGTCAGCGATCCAGTAGCCACCACTCTGAGCCGTGCAGGCAAATGAAACGTAAGGTCAAAATTGGTGAACAGTGGACCCGCCGTAGGCAACCAGCTTGAACGTTCGCTGACGAGGTACTGCCGCTCAGATTTCTGAATCAGCGGCCCGGCGTAGCGGACCGAAATCGGATAGGTTCTACCGACTTCGAAAGGCTGGGTACGAATGAGCAGGAACGATCCCCGACTCGCTTCCTCCTCAAGCGGACCGTTCTCGACTGCAGAAGGTCGCTGAAGAACCTCGACTGGATCGCCGCCTATAGTAGCCGAGGTAATCGCAAGTCTGCGAGACAAGGCGAAGGTTGCAACGCGACTCCCCCGGGCCAAGGGACGGTATTGAAATGTTGTCTCAAGTTCAGCAGTCAGATCAGACCTGATGTTCACGTCCGCACGGAAATCTTCGACCTGCACAGGCTCTCTCTTGTAAGGGGCAGATTGTCGCGGCCGGTACGCCGTCCAGAGTTGAAAGCTCCGTCTGCGATCGTCAGACTCCGCTAGGCGACCGACTGCTATCGGCTCAAGCAGTGGCGGCTGATACAGGACGTCAAAGACGCCGAGACTCCGCCCGCTGATAACCGCAAAAAATTCGCCTGACTCAGGATTGTGATTATCGAGTAGGTGTTCAACCGTCCGGGTCACTAAATCCCCCCCAGCGCTTCGCAAACTGGGTGCCCAACGACGCTGCAGATCCGGTGTCAGTTCAGGGGCTTTTTGTATCGTGCCCTCTTCGGCTTGGGACAGCAGATCGTGTTTGGTATTGTCGGAAAAGAAAAAAAGAGCGCTCGCGAAGTGTTCGTTTAAGTTTGCCGCACTTGTGAAGTGAGCCAATGATGTTCGCTCGCTGCGGGTCGGCGGAAGCAGGATTAATTCAGCATCTCCCGCTTCAACACCTTCGGTTGTAAAGACAGCAGCAATGGTTTGACCTTCGACAGGTTTTGTGAAAGCTAAAACTCCTTCGGTCAGGAAGAATTTTGCGCCACCGCGATTCAAGGTCACGTCGCGAACGCGAAAAGTATTTTCCGAATCCACAGACAACTGCGTCAGCGCATCCGCTAATTCCCTGCCCGTTGCAGCGCGAATCTCATCAGGCGTCAGAATGGACAAACAAAGAAGCGAAATCCAGACTGAGCACAACTTCATCGGGTCCTGTGTCAAGCAGCATACAAGACTCTCGCGCGACCGGACGTGTTACTTGGCGGCTCTGCCTATCTCCGGACTCTGCGCGGTCGCCGGTTCTGGACCCAGGTTCTCGTGGATCACACCCGATGCATCACCGTAGAACGTTTTTCGCCCACTACCGCCCATTTGCGTCGGAACAGCCGTAACTGCGTAGCCGGTGGGAGTTGCAGCAACCGTGTAAGTATAACCACCGCTGGTGCCTGTCGCGAGACCCGCCGGAATCAAACCTGCAGAAGAAGGTCCCTCTTGTCCGCCTGAAGCAGCGGGCCCGAGTTCAGTTAAGGATGTTGCGTACCGACCAAACTCCGAGTAGTACTGAGTCTGGGCAGTGTTCAAAGTCTGAATCGTCCTCACCGCTGCCAATTCCCTCGCCTGCATTTGGGCTTTGTTCATCTGCGGCAGTGCTATGCCGAGGATGACCAAGATGATTGCGATCACTATCAGCAGCTCGATCAAGGAAAATCCGCGCTGACGAACTCGACGATTTCGACTAACAGGCTGTGCAAACACCATACGATTCACATCATACGACGTACGAGAGCCCGGAAGGTTCTCTCAAACTGCGACAAAAGTAACGCGTTCCAGCTAAAACTGCTTCACCAGCTTGTCAATCTGGCGCAACCGTGACAACAACGCCGGCAAAGCGTCCAGTCGCAGTGCATTCGCGCCGTCTGACAACGCGTGTCCGGGATACTCATGAACTTCGAGGAACACTCCAGCAACACCAGTGGCTACAGCTGCTCGAGCCAGAGTTTCAATAAATTGCGGCTCGCCTCCCGAAGCAGTTCCAGCCGCGCCGGGCAATTGAACGCTATGGGTCGCATCAAAAACCACCGCGCATCCGTGCCCTCGCATAATGGTAAGTCCGCGCATGTCAACAACCAGATTGTTGTAGCCGAAGGAGGAGCCACGCTCCGTTAATATGACACGCGCGTTTCCGGCGCTTCGGACCTTGTCCACAGCCTGCAAAATATCGACAGGAGAAACGAACTGACCTTTTTTGATATTAACGACGCGTCCCGTCTTAGCAGCCTCGACCAGCAGATCGGTCTGGCGACAAAGGAATGCTGGTATTTGAATTATGTCGGCTACTTCGGCGACGACTTGTGCCTGTGATGGCTCATGGATGTCGGTCAGGACAGGGATACCAAGTCGCTTAACTTCTCCTAAAATGCGAAGTCCTTCGGCCAGTCCCGGGCCGCGATACGAGTTCACATTGCTGCGATTCGCTTTATCGAATGAAGCCTTGAAGACGAAGGCGCCGGCAAAACGCTGCAACTCCTTCGCGGTAAAAATCGCGTGTTCTTCACTTTCAATGACACATGGTCCGGCAATCAATCCGAACGGCTGCCAGTTGCTGAACGCCACGCAAGCAGCGCCTGTGCCAACTTTGATTACTTCGGTCATTTGGAATGGCTAAATTCAGGCTGAACATCGGTCAGCGCCTTTGAGACGGTCGCTGTTCTGTTCTGACGCTTTAACGCCGCGCCAAGAAATGACGTGAACAACGGATGTGGCTCCAGCGGCTTCGATTTGAACTCTGGGTGAAACTGACAGCCCAAGAACCACGGATGAGTTGGCAACTCGCAGATTTCGACATACACTCCGTCCGGAGTCTGGCCCGTTAAACACAATCCATGCTGAGTGAGAATGGGCTCAAATTCCCGATTGAACTCGTACCGGTGCCGGTGCCGCTCGCTAATAAGGTCCGCTTTGTACGCACGTTGAGCAAAGCTTCCGTCGCTCAATTTGCACGGATATGCCCCCAGGCGCATGGTCCCGCCCAGTTCGTCAACGCCCTTCAGTTCTCGAAGCTTATAGATGACACGATGGGGTGTGGCCGGATCGAACTCAGTTGAGTCAGCATCGAGAAGGCCACAAACGTTGCGGGCATACTCGATCACCATGGTCTGCATACCGAGGCAGATGCCGAAATACGGAACATTCTCTTCGCGGGCGTAGCGGATGGCATTGAGCATCCCCTGAATGCCGCGTTTGCCGAATCCACCCGGCACTAGAATGCCGTCATACTTGTGAAGAATGGCTTTGCAATCAGGCCAAGTCATGTCTTCCGATTCAATCCACTCGATCCTTACGCGTTTCTGGTGCGCAATGCCGGCGTGCAGTAACGCCTCTTTCAGGCTCTTATAGGAGTCCTCGTACTCCACATACTTGCCGATCAATCCGATCGTCACTTCACCATCAGGATTCTGCATGCGATCGACCATGTCTACCCATCGCGTCATGTTGCGCGGACCGGCGGACATGTGGAGCAATCGCAGAATATTCTCGTCCACCCGCTGGTCGGCGAAGAACTCTGGGATCTCGTACACGGAACTCACGTCGCGAGCAGTGATCACGTTTCTGACATCTACGTCGCAGAACAGCGCAATTTTCTCTTTAACATCGTCAGGAAGCGGCCGTTCCGACCTGCACAGAAGCATGTCCGGCTGTATACCGCTGGCTCTCAAATCTTTGACGCTGTGCTGGGTAGGCTTGCTCTTCAGCTCTTGTGCAGCTGCAATCCATGGAACTAGCGTCAGGTGCACAAAGATTGTGTTTTCTCGGCCTTCTTCGTGCCGCATCTGCCGTATCGCCTCAATAAACGGCAGAGACTCGATGTCACCAACGGTACCGCCGATTTCAACAATTGCGACATCAACATCAGCCGCCACTTTGCGGCAAGCAGCCTTAATCTCGTTGGTGACGTGCGGGATGACCTGAACTGTTTTGCCCAAGTAGTCGCCACGCCGTTCTCGCGTGATGATGTTTTCGTAAATACGACCTGAAGTCAGGTTATTGCTTTGTGTCAGTTGAGCATGTGTGAAGCGTTCATAGTGACCGAGGTCGAGGTCAGTTTCAGCGCCATCGTCGGTGACGAAAACCTCGCCGTGCTGGAACGGACTCATCGTGCCGGGATCGATATTAAGGTATGGATCGAATTTCTGCAGAGTGACTCGAAGACCGCGGCTTTCAAGCAGGCAACCAATGGACGCGGCAGCGATCCCTTTGCCGAGTGAGGAAACAACGCCGCCTGTCACGAAGATGTACTTGGCCATGTTCAGTCAATTCCCGCCGGAGTTGTCTCGTGCATAGTTACTCGTAAAATCACTGCTCCCCGGCAACCAAGTTGCTAAATGCCGAAAAAAGCTGGTTGACTCGTTCAAGGTCTTCGGGCGTGTCTACACCAAGCGACTCGTAGTCCGTAGTTTGGACGCGAATGCGATATCCATTTTCAAGCGCACGCAACTGTTCCAACCGTTCAGCGTTCTCGAGCGGCCCTACGGTCAAGTCCGGGTAATGAAGCAGAAACTCACGGCGATACACGTAGAGGCCGACGTGCTTGTAATAGGTCGGCAGTTCTGCTCGGTCATCGCGTTTGTGGGGAATCGGACAACGCGAAAAGTAGATCGCGTCATTCAGAAGATTGGTCACGACCTTAACGACATTCGGATTCAAGATGTCGGTCGGATCGACAATCGCCTTCTTCAGCGTGGCCATCACCACAGTTTCGTCGCCTAATAAAGAAAGGATGGCAGCATCGATCGCTTCTGGATCTATCAGTGGCTCGTCGCCCTGAATGTTGACATAGAGTTCCGCTTCTTCTGCCGAGGCAATCTCAGCAAGGCGGTCCGTACCCGACGGGTGATCTGACCGCGTTAAACGGACTTGACCGCCCATGCGCCGGATCACCGAGGCGATGCGCTCGTCATCAGTTGCGACGATAACGTCGGTTAAATAGCTGGACAGCATGGCACGTTCGTAAACGTGCTGAACCATTGGCTTGCCGGCAAGAGTGGCGAGAGCTTTTCCAGGGAATCGAGAAGAGGCAAACCGGGCGGGAATAATGCCTAATCTCCGCGTCCGCACGACTGAGTGTATCACGAGGATGTTGCGAGTCTGCGTCGTTGATTTTGCTCGCAGCGGCGTGATTTGGCTAACGTTTCAGGGGAGAACACCCTATCGAATTGCGATGCTATCATCAAATTCGGAACGGGAAGTTCGCCTACTTGCGGCTGCCCTTCCCTTGCGCTACCCCGGTCGGCCTGTCGATGTCACGCTGGTTTCACCGTTATTTTGTCGTTGTCATTTCCGTTGGAATTGGGCTTGCTACGGCCTTGTTCCACCTTGCGCAAGCAGGCGTTGACGATACGCCGAAAACCCTTCATGGTGAAACCGATAACCCCGTAAAGAACGACAAAGCCGAAGCTGCTCACGACCGGGCGCTCACAACGGACGCTCAATCGAGTTCTTCCCCCACAGGTAAGAGTCGCGCGGCGAATATCCGCGTCAACAAAACTCTCGTCCTGATCAATGTGACGGTAACTGATCCACTGAATCGGTTCGTTACTGGATTAGAAAAAGAGCATTTTCGGCTTTACGAAGATAAGATACAGCAGGAGATTTCGCAGTTCTCGAGTGAGGATGCGCCGATCTCCATTGGTCTGGTTTTCGACACAAGCGGCAGTATGGGCTCGAAGTTGCAAATGTCCCGACAGGCCGCCATCGAGTTTTTCAAGACCTCCAATCCGGCCGACGAATTCTTTCTCGTGCAGTTTAACGAGCGTCCGGAATTGTCCGTTCCCTTCACTTCTGACACCGACAAGATTCAGAGCGTGCTGATGTTTACGCAGTCTAAAGGCCGGACAGCTTTGCTCGACAGTGTTTATCTAGCAATGCACGAAATGAAGAAGGCTAAGAATCCACGAAAGGCTCTACTCATCATTTCAGATGGGGGCGATAACAGCAGCCGGTACACAGAAACAGAGATACGCAACTCTGTGCGCGAGTCGGACGTGCAGATCTTCTCAATCGGGATTTTCGAATCAATGGGAGGTCGTGGGCGCACACCGGAAGAAGCCGCTGGTCCGGGGTTGCTGAATGTGTTATCGGAACAAACAGGTGGTCGCGAGTACACAGTTGAGAATGTGGCGGAACTGCCCGACATTGCTGCGAAAATTGGAATCGAATTGCGGAACGAATACATCCTGGGCTACACACCAAAAAATCGCGAACGGGACGGCAAGTATCGACGCGTCCAGGTTAAATTGAACCAGCTACGTGGGTTCCCTCCGCTCAAAGCATTTTTTCGGCTTGGATATTATGCGCCTACTCAGTAGCTGCAACAGGGAAGCTCATCCGGACTTTTTCCGGCACCCTGCGGCACTCGCGCTGACATTGATAGCCGCTTTACTGGCGATTGCAGTACCGATCATTGCCCAGTTTCGCACTGATATCCGCTTGGTTGTTTTGCACGCCAGTGTGTCAGACAAGCGTGGCAAGCTAGTGACCGATCTTGACCGGAAGGCGTTCCGAGTTTTCGAGAACGGGCACCCGCAAGAAATCAAGGTCTTCAAGCGTGAAGACGTTCCCGTTGCTCTGGGCATCATCATCGACGATAGCGGCAGCATGATGACCAAACGATCACGAGTGGAGGCTGCTGCTTTGGCGATGGTGCGGGCGTCGAATCCACAAGACGAAGTTTTCATTGTTAACTTCAACGACGACGCTTATCTGGACGTGCCATTTACCAGCGACATTCACAAGCTGGAACAAGGGTTAGCGCGCATCGATTCACGAGGCGGCACGGCTATGCGAGACGCAATCAACAAAGCTCTTGATTACACCAGAACAGACGCGAAGAAGGATAAAAAAGTGCTGCTGGTGATCACTGACGGAAATGATAATGCCAGCAACATCTCTTTGGAGAAAGTTGTAAATCGGGCTAATCAAAGCGACACACTGGTTTACGCAATCGGATTGTTTACGGAAGAAGAAAAACACGAGGCGAGTAAGGCAAGACGCGCATTGAACGAATTGACTACGGCATCGGGTGGCCTCGCGTTCTATCCGAAAGACGTAACCGAAGTGCAGCAATTGGCCGTTGAGATTGCGCGCGATATTCGCAATCAGTACACGATTGCGTACTCGCCCAGCGTTCAGGCATTAGACGGCAGTTATCGACAGGTCAAAGTAGAGTGCGATGCACCGGGAAAGCCGGTCGTGCGCACGCGTTCCGGGTATTACGCCAAGTCGGATGCGGACACGCCCAAGACTCCCAAAACTGACGCAAATATTGATATACCTGCGCCGGCAAATCCTTAGAGTCCTTTCAATCTTGATTCGTTTTCTATGGTTAGCAACGCGAGGGTATCGGCTGACGCCCTGGCGATCTCCATATTTGCGCTGGCGAATGGAAACCTATGCGGGCATTCCAGCTGACTCGGTTACGCCCACCATCTTCTTTTCGTTCCTTTGGCGAGAGCGAACTTCATTGTGGGAATATTTGCTCTGGGTCCAGCACATGAGGCGCGACTAAACGCTCGGTGCGAGTGCTAGGCGTACGACGTGGCGAGCGCCGCATTTTTGGCTGAACGGTCGCGTTCGATGTTCGCGACATAACCGCTTTCGCGCAATGCATGCAGAGGATTTTGAGCGAGTCCGTGACTCTTGCGCCACGCGGCGATCGCGGGTCGCACATCCGTCGCAAACGCGTCCTTCAGAAGTTCCTCTGCTGCCACGATGTCGGTGTTCTGCTGAGCAGCGGCTAAACGGGCATGATCGACGAGCGCGGCTTTCGCAAACAATTCCTGGGCCGACATGACAGTCTGCACCATAGCTTCAATCTTGCCCTTCAGATTGTGGCTTTGGTCAATCATGTACGCAATCGGTGGGCGTTGGCCAGTTTCCCACTCGTAGAAAGCAATCTCGTGAAAAATTCGGAATACCTGATACGGGTCGATGGAACCGATCGTTAAGTCGTCATCGGCATAACGGCGATCGTTGAAGTGAAAACCGCCTAGCATGTTTTCGCTCAGCAGCCAGGCAACTATCTGCTCGATGTTTTGCGCTGCATAATGATGTCCCGTGTCAACCAGCACCTTGGCACGCGGGCCTGCGGCGCGAGCTAACAACAGAGCCATGCCCCAGTCCGCAATATCGGTGTGATAGAAAAACGGCTCGAACGGCTTATATTCGACTAACATCTGCTGATCAGCAGCCAACGTGGCATGCGTTCGCGAAAGGCCATCCACGAACCAGGTCTTACGTTGTCGGATATTTGCGCTGCCCGGGTAATTTGATCCATCTGCCATCCACAACGACACGTCTCGACTGCCTAGCTTTTGTGCAATCCGAACGCTTTCGAGCAAATGCGCTATAGCTTGCTCTCGAATGGCTTGGTTTGGGTTTGCCAGAGCGCCGAACTTATATTGCTGGTCCTGAAATGTATTCGGATTGATAGAGCCCGCACGAATGCCGTGTTTGCTCTCGAGAGACTTAACTGTTTTAATGCTTTCGTCGCCGTCCGGCAGATCCCATAAAACGTGCAAAGCGACAGTTGGGCAGCACCCTGTTAGCCGATGGACCTCGCCTGCATCGGCGAATTTCTCGGCCGTGTCCGTCGCCGCTCCCGCCTGCAGAAATTTGCCAAACCGAGTGCCAGTGTTGGCGAATCCCCACGACGGAATCTCGATGTGAAAACGGTCAAGTGCCTGCGAGATGCGTTGTTCTTTATGGTCTTCCATGGGCCTGTGACTCTGTACCTTATCAGATTGCTGGTACTCAAGTCACGGGTGCAATGCGGCTGATTGCTCTTTCAGTGCGGTTTGAAACTCGCGTTCGGAGTCGTCGATGTAAGCGCGTATCTCGTCCGGTGCGATGAATGGGTTCGATTGGCCACCATGGTGCTTCGCAAGTTTCTCTTGCAGATTAAACATTCCAGCGTGCGGTGCCAGAAAAACGTCACAAGGAATCCGTCTCAATTTGGCAAACGTCGCCTTGTAATCAGACGCGATATTCGGATACGCTTTGTTGCCGACGAGTTTGTCAACCACACTTGTACTGCAATAGAAAACAACTTTGTAAGTCTTCCCGGCCTCTTCCGCCGTCGTTGTCCACGTCGTGCACCCTTTCGTATGTCCTGGCGTTAGATGTGCTGTTAACTCAACTTTGCCGAGCTCGACAGTGTCTCCATCTTTCACAACTCGGTCCACCTGCACAGCTGGAAATTTTGGGAAACCGATTGCATCCGCTTGACCACCGGAATTCAACGTCGCCGAATCAGGTTCGCTGGCAATCAACCTTGCCTTTGAAAGACGTTTCAGTTCCGCTAACCCGCCGCAATGGTCGTAGTGCGCATGGCTGTTCATCAGAAGCTTGACATCCGACACTTTGAATCCGAGCTTAGCGATATTCTTCTCGATCAACGGCGCTGATTCCGGCAAACCGCCGTCCAGCAGAATATGTCCAGTAGGTGTTGTAATCAAAAACGAACTGATACCTGCAGGACCAACATAATAGATGTTGCCGATGACCTGGAAGGGCTCCATCGGTCTGTTCCATTCGGCTCGTTGCGAGCTTGTTTGTTGGGCCTGCAGCGCTGCGGGTATGAATAAAGAGAAAAACGCGAGAGTCTTAAACATTTCAAAACGGTCCCTCATTGTCTTCGCCAATCGGCTGGCCCGGAGGATTCTCGACAGGCTTAGGAAGTGTCAGTTTAGTAGGATCAGCCTCATATTCGCCGATTAACTTGCGATCCCAGAGATGGACTGTCTTCGTCTTCAGCTTTTCGACTGAGGCGTGAGCTACAGATCGTGCATCTGACGACGCGCTTGGGTCCGTCGCTAATGTCAGCAATCGAACAACAACCAAGTGTTGCGTCCGAGCCTTCACTGCAGCGGCTAGTCCTGTCGGTTGCGAGGCGCTGAACGTCTTATCAACAAGAGCATCGATGACTTCGGGCAGCCCTGGATTTCGATCATCTTGGGCATGGTACTGAATCAATCTCGCCGCGCGCTGGGCATTTAGAATGAGGCTGATTGTCAGATCAGCCGCTGACTCCGCTGCGGCAAGTGGATCGAAGGTGAGTCCGGTTTGTGATGCAAACGTCTCGCGGGTTCTCTCGTAGCCGGGCGGACGCGGTGGAATCAAACTTAGGATGCGATCGGTAATCGTCAAGGTTGCTGGATCAATTGTTTCAAGCAGCGCTTCCAAGGCTTTTCGTTGCTGGTCCGCATCAACAACTCTTGTTATCGGCTGGCCATCACCGCGCAACGCGTAAGTATATTCGTTTCCGCCCAACATCTTGCTTGCGGCCTCAGTTTGATAGCGGTGCAGCAAGTACAGAGGCACTAAAACTTCTTCGAGCGTCGCCATCGGTGCACCGGTTTCGATATTGTTTTCGCCGAAACGCGACAACGCAAGCTGTCGAATTTTGAGAATGCGGCGCAGTTCATCGGCCGCATTTGTGCCGTTGTCCCAAAGATGCGATCTGGGATGCGCGCTGCCAAAGGGTCGACTGTCAGCGTCAGTAATGAACGTCAGCCCCGTTCTCGCTGCATCGCTAACTAGCTTGTCCAGCGCTTGTCGATCATCCCGGCCGGATCCAAATTGCGAATAGCCCCAAGTGATGGCCAGCTTATCCCACTCACCAATACCCTTCGCGTACGCATTACGCAAGCTGAGTGAACCATCCGGTTCGATCTCAATGAGCGGATGTGGATAGTCCATGACTGACGCCCGGTTGTGAGTACTAGCAATGTAATTATGTTCCAGCCCCAGCGTGTGTCCTACTTCATGCGCTGCAAGTTGTCTCAAGCGGGCGTACACCGCGTCTGTCAATGCCTGATGCGAGTGGGGTCCCGCAGGATGCGGCGACAGTAAGCCTTCAAAAATCAGGTAGTCCTGATGCTCGCGCAGTGATCCAAGCGAGACGATGCCCTTGATAATTTCACCTGTACGCGGATCAACCAATGAGTTGCCATACGACCAGCCGCGCGTCGATCGATGCACCCACTGAATGACGTTGTACCGAACGTCCATCGGATCGGCATTTGCAGGAAGTTCACGAACCTGGAACGCCTTTGTGAAACCGGCTGCTTCGAATGCTTGAATCCACCAACTGGCCCCTTCGATCAGTGCTTTGCGAATCTCGGATGGCGCGCCGGGGTCAACGTAATAGACGATCGGCTCGACGGGATCGCTCACTCGAGCGGTTGGATTCTTCTTCTGCAATCTGTGCCGTGCAATGTAGTGTTGATGAACAGGCTTGTCGACCGGCGCAGAAAAATCCATAAATTGAACTGAGAAATAACCTGCTCGCGGATCCTGCATTCTTGGTGAGTATCCAGCGTCGGGCAATTGAACGAAGGACTGATGCTCGCGCACTGTAACAAACTCGGGCGAAGGGGTTACCTCGGCCACCAACTTCCCTTCGCCCTCTCCACTTAAGGTGATGGTCGTCTCAATTTCGGTGTTGCGCGGAAATCCTTTAGTTAGCGACAACTCAAATGCACACCGGGAAGCGTCCACGCGATAAACGCCCTGCTTCTCTTGCTGAAGTTTCTGGCCGACTTGCGCCGCATCGCGAAGGAAAAATTCTGTTGCATCGACCAATACATCAGTCCTGTCCTCCGCAACCACCTGAAAGCCCCATAGCGTAGACCGTGCAAAAGAATCTGTTTCGGCACGTCTTTCTGCTGCGCTGGGCCCTGAAACTCTGAAGGCGTAATTCGATTCGATCAGCAGGATTTTAGGCCCCGACCGCCGAAAACTGACGACCTTTGGCGCGTTCATCAGTCCACGATCAAGTCCCAAATCGTTCGACCCGATGCCGGCGGAAAGAGCAGTAATGTACAAGAACTCCTGATCGAGCCGTCCTACGTCCATCCACATTTTGCCAACGTGCTCGTCCCAATAAAGAGGGAAGTAGCCGTCGATTTTGCGGGCATTTGCGATAGTGTCGGCGAAACTCGTTCTTTCGGGTGGCGCCGCGGCAATACTAACCAGAGACGTCAATAAGTACACAAACGCTGCTAATGACCGTATCCAACACATTCGGACCGCATTCTCGCACGTCGCATTCAAAACCAAATAGCAACAGCTTTTGGTATCGTACGAGCATCGGAAACACTTGAACACACGTCGCGAGATTTTGATCGTTGAAGACAATCCCGCGGACGTGCGGCTGATGCGTGAGGCCTTGAGAGAGGTGGACCCTTTGCTGGCCCTCCACGTTGCGAGTGATGGAAATGAGGCTCTCGAGTTTTTGTTTCAGAAAGCTAAATTTGCGACAGCTCCGCGCCCGAACCTGATCTTTCTCGATTTTAATGTTCCCAAGGTCGATTCGCGCGTGGTCTTGCGGCGGGTGAAAGAAGATATCGGTCTTAGATCCATTCCTGTGATCGTTTTTACGTCATCCGCTTCCTCTCGAGACGTTGGTGATGCTTATCGTCTTTTTGCAAATTCCTATATACGCAAGCCCAGCGATCTGGACCAATTTATAAAAGCTGTTCGAGCGACCGTTGATTTTTGGCTCAAAGCGCCATGCCTGATCTCTGACCGATAAAGAGGCTCAGAAAGTAGGCTCATTTGCTATGATTCAGGCGCATGAGCGCTTACTCAATCGGTGTCGATCTGGGAGGAACGAACCTCCGGGCTGCTGCCGTTGATCGTAGTGGGAACATAGTCGATCGCGTGTCTGCTGGAGTGGACTATGCGGCTGGTCGTGACACGATCCTGGGCAATATTGTAGCGGCGATTCAAGAGTTGCGTTCCCGCCTCGCTGTCGCCGATCTGGCAGGAGTAGGAATTGGGATGCCCGGTTTCATCGATATCGACTCTGGGGTCGTGTTAGGTGCAGCGAACCTGCCCGGCTTTGATGGTTACCCAGTACGGGATCGAATACAGAAGCTGCTCGGCATCCCGATTATTCTTGAGAATGACGCGAACGCGGCAGCGCTGGGCGAGAAGTGGATCGGTGCAGGCCGGGATGTGAATGACTTGATCCTGATAACTTTGGGAACGGGCATCGGAGGCGGCATCATTTCGGGCGGCCACGTACTTCATGGATTTCGCGGAATGGCGGGAGAGCTTGGCCACATGACTGTGATTCCTGATGGCAATCCGTGCGGTTGTGGAAACAGCGGCTGTCTCGAAAAGCACGCGTCTGCGACGGCCATCGCCGGTATGGGCCGGATGCTGAGCTTGGGCCATGACGTTACCTCTGAAGAGGTTTATAAGTTGGCGTCCGGCGGCAACGAACGGGCTCTGGCGATCTTTGTCAGCATGGGGCGTGCTCTTGGAATCGCTTTAGCAAATCTCATTAACATCTTCAACTTTCCTTTACTTCTGATCAGCGGCGGTCCGCTGCCGGCATGGGACTTCTTTGCACCGGCGATGTTCACCGAAGTCAGGCGGCGCTCGTTCACGTTTAGCCATACGGCTACAAAAATCGAAAAGGCTACGCTGGGCGGCGATGCTGGACTGTTTGGCGCAGCATTCCTGCCGTTTCAACGCGAGAAATTGCTTGCGAAGCAGGCAAGCTAGCTTTATCCTCATCGGCAGCTCCGGTCGCTTATGTATTGGTTAGGAATCGACGTTGGAACTAGTGGCTCTCGCGCGCTGCTGGTGGACGACAAGGGTCAAGTTCGGCACGCATTTACTTCGCCGCATCAGGAAATGCGGATGGCTCGGCCGTTGTGGGCTGAGCAGGATCCTGATGATTGGTGGCAGGCCTCGACGCGAGCGATACAAGGTGTTCTGCAGCAAGCGGGAGTTGGCGGAACACAAGTCAAGGGCATTGGTCTTTCAGGGCAGATGCACGGGCTTGTGCTGCTTGACGAGGCGACCCGGGTAATCCGCCCCGCTTTGATCTGGTGCGATCAAAGAAGTCAATCGCAGGTTGATTTCGTTAACCGGACGATCGGCCTTGAGAAGATCCTCAGCTACACTGCCAATCCCGTCCTGACGGGCTTCACGCTGCCAAAGCTGCTGTGGGTGCGCGATCATGACGCGGCCTCATACAAGCGCATCCGACATTTTCTGTTGCCGAAAGACTACGTTCGTTTCAAGTTAACGGGCGAGTTCGCGACCGATGTTTCTGACGCGAGCGGCACCGCGATGTTTGATGTGGTGCATCGACGATGGTCGATGGAGATGCTGGACGGCTTGGGCATCGACCGTTCGATCATGCCGGTTGCTCACGAATCCAGCGCCGTCTCGGGGGAAATTTCGAAAGCTGCTGCGGAGTTAACTGGTCTTGCAGAAGGAACTCCAGTGGTCGCGGGTGCGGGGGATCAAGCCGCAAGTGCTGTCGGCAACGGCATCGTTGAGCCAGGGACAGTCTCTTGCACTGTTGGCACATCTGGCGTGGTTTTCGCTTACTTAGCGGAGCCAGCCTACGATCCTGCGGGTCGCGTCCACACTTTCTGCCACGCAATTCCAAACGTTTGGCACGTGATGGGCGTAACGCAAGGCGCCGGGTTAAGCTTCCAGTGGTTCCGCAACCAGTTGGCTGGCAGTCTGAGTTACGACAATCTCACCGCAGAAGCTTCTCTGTCGCCGGCCGGGGCGCAAGGCCTGTTCTGGCTGCCTTATCTGATGGGCGAGCGCACACCGCATCTGGACCCTACGGCGCGGGGCGCTTGGGTCGGACTAACGGCAAGCCACCAACGGTCTGATTTGATTCGCGCCCTTCTGGAAGGAGTGTCGTTCAGCCAGCGCGACTGCCTCGACATCATAGCCGAGCTTGGAGCCGATCCGAAGCTGATCAGGCTCTCCGGCGGCGGTGCAAAGAGCACGTTCTGGCACCAGCTATTCGCCGATATCTTCAACAAGCCCGTTGCGACATTGGCGTCACAGGAAGGCTCAGCTTATGGCGCTGCGCTTTTGTCTCTGGTCGGTACCGAAGAGTACGGAAGTGTGCAGGAACTTTCGCGCGTTACCGTGCATGAAGTCGAGACGCGAACACCGCAACCGGACAAGGCAGCCCTTTATGCGCGCCATCACGTTGTCTACAAATTGCTGTATCCAGCGTTGAAACCGGCCTTTGACGCTATCAGCAAGCTCGATGCTTGACCACAGTGGCCGCTACTGCGAAGTCAGCTTACCAGTTCCGGTAGACCACTCTTTCACTTACGAAATTCCAGGAGCCGTCGCCAGACTGCAGGCGGGTTGTCGCGTTCTTGTACCGTTTGCAGGCCGGAAACTAACGGGAGTGGTGGTCGAGGTGCATCAACGTGAAGCGACCGGACCAGTGCGTGAAATCTTGTCTGTTCTCGACCGAGAGCCAGCACTTGATCACGACCTGATTCGTCTTGCACGGTGGATTGCGGAGTACTATTGCGCGCCTCTCGGTGAAGTTCTCAGGGGCATGCTGCCCCTCACCGCAGATGTCCGGCGAACTGAGCGCTTCATGCTGACGGATCTCGGATACGAAATAGTCGGACAACTCTCAACGACCGCCAAGGCAGGCGACACAGCATTACAGATTCTGGCTGCTCTCGAACGGCGTCCCGTTTCGGCGTCGTATCTGACTACGCGATTCCCGAGCGCAAAGGTGACCTTGACCGCGTTGGAAAAAAAAGGCTGGGTTATGTCGGAACGAGAAATTGCCGCACGCGATCCCTTACGCGCTTCCGCTACTCGGCTGAGTGCGACGTTCCTGAAGCGGCCGGATGAAACGACGAAACTGAAAAAGGCCGAGCGCGAATTGCTCGCCTTTTTGGAACTTCACCCTGGCCAACACAATCTTGCCGAACTCGCCGCCAGCTTGAAAAATGCGAGTGAAGCTGGACGCTCATTAGCGCGTCGCGAATTGATCCTTCTTGAGTCTGAGACCTCGCAAATTGCAACTGTCCTTTCCCGGCCCATTCCAGTCTTGAATCACTTTCAGCAACAATCGTTCGACCAAATTCGCGCCGCTCTAAACGGTGAAGGCTTCAAGGCGTTCCTGCTGCAAGGGGTTACTGGTTCCGGCAAGACGGAAGTCTATCTTCACGCCATCGAGGCTTGTCTTGCGCTTGGTAAGGGGTCGCTGTTGCTGGTGCCGGAAATTGCGTTGACACCTGCGGTGGCTGGACATTTTCTGCATCGCTTCGGAAGCGAGGCTGCGATTCTTCACTCGGCTTTCGGCGATGCAGAGCGCGCCGACCAGTGGCGTCGCATTCGTGACGGCCGAGCGCGCGTGGTCGTAGGAACTCGATCGGGCGTGTTCGCGCCGGTCCAAAATCTTGGGCTTGTCATCGTTGACGAAGAACACGATGGCAGCTACAAACAGCAGGAATCTCCGCGCTATCACGGCCGCGATGTTGCTCTGATGCGGGCTAAGGAGAGTAACGCCGTTGCGGTGTTAGGTTCCGCCACACCCAGCATTGAAAGCCGGCACAACGCAAATCAACAGAAGTACGAACTATTGCTGCTCCCAGAACGCATCAACCAGCGTCCGATGCCGAAAGTCGAAATTGTCGACATGCGTGCGGAGTTCCTGGAGACCAAGCGTCAGGCTACGTTTTCCCGCAAGCTGTTGGAACAAATGCAGCGCCGTTTGCAGCAAGGCGAGCAGACCATGCTGTTGCTCAACCGCCGTGGGTTTTCCAGCTTCATGATGTGCCGCGAATGTGGCGAGCGCTTACATTGCACAAACTGCTCGGTCGTGCTTACGTATCACAAACGCGACCGGCGAATGCTGTGCCATTACTGCGGTTACGCCGAGAAAGTTCCGACAGAATGTCCCAAGTGCAACAGTGACTATATCCAATTCCTGGGCACCGGTTCAGAACGCGTTGAAGAAGAACTGCACGACTTCTTGCCCACTGCTCGCATCGGAAGGCTCGATCGCGACAGCGTCAGCGGTAAGGGTACGTTCGAACAGATTCTTCAAAACTTCCGCGATCGTGATTTTGACATTCTGGTCGGTACGCAGATGATCGCTAAAGGCCACGACATCCCAAACGTCACGTTGGTTGGAATTGTTCTCGCCGATCTTGGTTTGGGCTTGCCCGATTTCCGCGCTGCCGAACGCACATTTCAGCTGCTAACGCAGGCGGCCGGCCGAGCAGGACGTGGCGACGTTCCGGGCGAGGTGATTGTGCAAGCGATTAACCCCGATCACTACGCGATCCAGATGGCCGCACAGCAGGACTACGAGGCATTCTTTAAGAAGGAATGGGAGTTCCGTAAATGGCTCCGTTACCCGCCTTTGGCCGCCTTCGCTAACGTGATTGTCCGAGCCCAGAAGCAAGAGGACGCTCTGCGTATGGCAACTCAAATTGGTTACTTGCTAAAGCCTCCACCCGATGGCATTCGGGTGATGGGCCCTGCGGAAGCTCCCGTGCCTAGGCTAAAAGATGAGTTCCGTTATCAAATCTTGTTGAAGGCAGCCAAGCGTGTGACGTTGAGAGACACCTTAAAGCAACTCCAAAATTTCGCTATTAAGGAACGATGGAGCGCTACAGCTTTGGTGATCGACGTTGATCCCATCAGCCTTATGTAGCACCCCATCAGCACCGTTCGTCACTGCTGACGAATGATAAACTGTCAAGAGGCACGGCGGATATAGCTCAGTCGGTAGTAGCGCCAGATTGTGATTCTGGATGTCGTGGGTTCGAATCCCACTATCCGCCCCAACAAGTTACACCCGCCTCCCTCAAAACTTAGAACTGATACCGCAGAGCGAGCTGTATTTGCCTTGCGGGCGTCGCGTGAGTCGCCTGGCCAAATCCACTGCCGTCGTAGGTTGTATTGATGCTGTCGAAGTAAACGCTGTTCGCGATATTGAACGTTTCTGCGCGGAACTGAACAACGTGCCGTTCAGAGAATCGGAAATCTTTCGTGAGCGCCAAATCCCAGTCATAACGACCCGGTGCGTCGATGACGAAAGGACCAGCGTTACCGTAAGTGTATTGCGCGGGTAAAGTAAAGGCTGCAGTGTTAAACCACTCGTCTGCTGTTTTCGGCCCGGCGTTCGCATCTAAGCCCGTTGCGTCCGGGCGCTGATAGGTCCGACCCACGTTAGCCCGGTCCTGGTTGATACGTGGGTTCAGAGGCGCTCCGGTCTGAGCGCGGGTGATTCCTTCGGCCGACCATCCACCCAATGCTCCATCCTCCCAACGGTTCCAGCTGCTTCCCCATCTCTTCGACTTGCCGAATGGAAATTCGTACACATACGCAAGCTGGAAGATATGACGCAGATCGATGCTCGCTCGGCCCCATTCTTGTCGCAGATTGTAAGGATTCTCAACGTTAGCCTCAGCAAGTGAAGAGCTGTTCGTCATCGCACGCCCCCAAGTGTAATTAGCATTGATTGATAGTCCCTTACTGAAGCGCTTCACGACGTTAAAGCGAAGTGAGTTGTACTTGGAATGGAACTTGTTAAACCCGCCATCCAAGTCGCCGTAAGCCGGCAGCAATCGGCGAGGCTGAATATCCCCGGGTCCAGGGCTTGTCGCGGCGTTGATTGGATCGTACCCAACCTGATGATTGTCGGTATTGCCGACATACCCGATATCGAGAGTCAGATCAGTCATTAGCTGTCGCTGGATGGTGACATTGAACTGCTCCGAGTATGGTGTGCGGTTGTTCGGGTTCTGTGGCCACCCTCCGATGCTCGCAGTGTTGCTGAAGGATGGCCCTGTTCCGTTGATCGGCAAATCGGGAATGGCCCCAGTGTTAGCGGTAAAGTTCTGCTGGATCGTATACGGCCAGAACTTACGCATATCCTGCAGCTCTTGCACGAAGGTCGAATTGTAGAAAATGCCGTACGCTGCCCGGATGACAGTCTTTTCGGTCGCCTGATAAGCAAACCCAACACGAGGCGCAAAATCCAGATAATTGGTGCGCATCAACGCCTTACCATAACCAGCGGTATGCGGCGGTTCGCCGGCGACTCCGGTTAACGGATCCACTTCCGGGTTGACGTTCGCCCATAGTAGGGTTCCAACATAGGCGCCATTGCTGTTACGCGTGATTAGCAGGTTTCCTAACTTATCCGTCTTCTCACGAGGTGCCGGGAAGAACTGGTAACGAACGCCGGCATTCACGGTTAATTTCTTGTTTACACGCCAGTCGTCCTGGATGTAGTACTCCTGCACATTGATGTTGGCATCGGTCGTTGTGTTTCCCTGACCCCGGCGAATCGCGCTCGGAAATCCTAGTAACATACTGGCGAAGCTGTCACCTGAGCTTGCCGTGCCCGCGCAATTTTTATTGGCAACGGTGTCGCACTGCAACTGTGTCAATCGGGGGTCGAAGTCAATCGAACCGTCCATCGGGTTCGACGTGTCGGTGAAGAAGTTCCGACGACTGAACTCTGTACCCAGCTTGAGCGAGTGACTGCCCATCACCTTCGAGAAATTCCCGATGAATTGATTGACGTGATCGCTGGTAAGCTGTCCACCGCCTCCAGCTCCAAATTCGCCGTCTGCATTTATAGTCGGAATTGGATTGAAGTCGACGTTGGTCTGCAATAAGGAGATGCCAGACTTGCTCAGAAAGTCAGCCCGCGTTGACTTAGTGTTCACAGTTGCCTGGGGAAGCGACGGAACATTGCGCCCGAACTTTACTTCCAGCACGGTTGTGGGACTAAAGACATGGTTCCAGGAAGCCATCATGCTGTCCACATCGAAGCGGTTATTTGTGGAGAAGTATGGATTACCGCTGGGTGTGACTTCGCCAACCAGTTGGTGCGTGTATCGGAAAGAGACCACGTCCTTCGTACCAAAGTTGTGATCGCCGCGAACGTTAATCGCGTCCCGATCATTTGAGAGTCCGGCGGTGTTGACGAAGTTCTGCGTCAATCCCGGGCGATTTGGGAGCGGAATAAATGTATTCAAGAAATATGCGATTGAAGGGTTGATTCGACTTGTCGGAATCTGATTATTAGCGAATGGCGTTGTGCGTGTGATTGTTCCGTTGGCGTTAGCTGTTGCGATAAGCGGGTCGTAGATTTGCGTTGACAGCGCCGACAAGTCGCCGTTGCGCTCGGCCTGTGTAGGCACACTACTCAAATTCGTTTGGCCCTGGCGTTCACGGAAGCCTTCCCAGCTAAAGAACCAGAATGTTTTGTCCCGCCCGTGATAAAGCTTCGGAATGATGACGGGCCCGCCAGCCGTAACTCCGTACTGATTCTGTCGATACGGTACTTTCCCTGTGTTGTTGCGGTTTGCGAAGAAGTCGTTTGCATCCAGTTTGTCGTTGCGAAGGTATTCGTACGCACTTCCATGCAGGTCCCGAGTACCTGATTTGATAACGACGTTCACGTTCGAACCCGAAGACCGACCGAACTCAGCCGAGGTATTATCCAGTACGCGAAATTCTTGAATTGCGTCCATTGGCGGCGAGGCTCCCGGCGAATTCATCATCATGAAATTGTTATCAATTCCATCCACAGTGAAGTTGTTGTCCTGACGTCTTTGCCCGTCCACTGAGATCATCTGTGTGCCGGAGAAAGTGCCGTTACTCTGACTTTGTCCCTGGTCACTGGTACCTGGCATCAGCAAGATCAGCCGTGTATAGTTTCGGCCATTCACTGGTAGTCTCGCTACTTCAGTACCCGTGACCGTTCCACCGACACTGGCGTCTTGTGTTTGCAGAAGAGCTCCGGTCGCTGTAACTTCTATGCTCTCTGTGTTTGATCCAACGGCTAACTGGAAATCGGCTTTGACGTTAGCGGCAGCGTCAACACTGATGTTCTCCTGAACTTCTTGTTTGAACCCAGGCGCATTAACAGTGATCTGATAAGTCCCCGGATTCAAGGGATACACACGATAAGTACCTGACTCATCGCTCTGTACGTCCCGAACCACTCCGGTTCCACTGTTTCTCACGGCAATTTTGGCGCCTACTATGCGTGCCCCAGCCGGATCTGTAATATCACCAACAAGAGTGGCGTTGTTGGTTTGTGCGTAAGTTAGGCCACTCAGCGCAACCGCTGCTGCAACCCACGCGGCTACGCGCAAATGAATTCTGGACATGGAACTCCCTTTGTTTCGCCAGCAAGCCAGCAAAACACCTTATGTAAAAAGTTACTAGTGGGAGGACTATATCACAGATGTAAGCGCGAACAATAGCGGAGCATCAACAAACACGCTCAACTTTCGTTTGGGCTTGGTACTAGACCTCCGTACGAGGTCCCGCATGTACAATTTGCTTTGATCCGCGGTCACTCTTCGGTTGTTGCTTGCCTAACTTTACTCTGCACTTCGTTGTCTTGCTTCGCGCAAGGTACGACTACACGAAATGCCCAACCGGCCCCGCGAGCCGCTCTTTCAGGCCGTCCTTTCCCAGTTCACTTCACCGATGTCGCACAATCAGCGGGACTCAATATGCGATTCACATCGGGCAACGAACAATCCAAGAAGTACATCATCGAAGCAAATGGTACCGGCGTTGCGTTCCTGGACTACGATCATGACGGCCGCATGGACCTATTTTTTGTGAACGGGTCTCGTCTTGAAGCTTTCGGCCAAAGCAAACCGCCCAGCAATCATCTGTTCCACAACGACGGGCAAGGACGTTTCCATGATGTTACTCAGCAATTGGGGCTCACCCGCTCTGGATGGGGCAACGGAGTGTGCGTCGGAGATATCGATAACGACGGTAACGACGAGTTATACATCACATATTGGGGTAAGAACGCGTTATTCAAGAGAGATGGTCATGGCGCCTTTACGGATATCGCGCCATCGAGTGGTGTAGACGGGGACGGCAAAACCTGGAGTTCAGGTTGCACCTTCATCGATTACGACCGCGATGGCTATCTTGACCTGCTTGTCACAAGCTATCAAGCCTTTGATCTTGCAACCGCTCCCACACCCGGCAAAACTGCTAACTGTGAGTGGAAAGGTATGCCTGTGTTTTGCGGTCCGCGTGGCCTACCTAGTGGCAAGGTAACGCTTTATCATAATCGCGGAAACGGTACCTTCGAAGACGTTTCGGTAAAGGCCGGCATGCGAACGGTTGACGGATTTTATGCCTTTACGGCCGTCGCGGTCGATTTGGACGATGACGGCTGGACCGACATTTACATAGCCTGTGACTCAACCCCGAGCATCTTCTTTCGCAACAACAAGGACGGTACATTCAGCGATATCGCGACCGAAACCGGGCTCGCCTTTAACGAGAACGGATTCGAGCAGGGTGGGATGGGCATTGCCGTCGGAGATTACGACAACGACGGCCACATTGATCTTATGAAGACTAACTTCGCCGGAGATTATCCGAACCTGTTTCATAGTCTCGGAAGGGGTGTTTTCGACGATCAGGTTATTAAAGCCAGGCTGGCGGTTAATCCCCAATACGTTGGCTGGGGCGTTGGCTTCGTGGACTTAGATAACGACGGGTGGCGCGACGTGCTTCAGGTAAACGGCCATGTGTACCCCGAACTCGATAAGAAGGCCGACACCAGTCCAACCGCTGAGCATTACCGAAACCCTCGGCTGGTTTATCGGAATCTCGGCAATGGAGAATTCGAAGATGTTAGTAGCTTGTCCGGACCCGCCATCAGTGAGTTACATTCAAGCCGCGGAGCCGCCTTTGGCGATTACGACAACGACGGCAACATGGACGTTGCCATCATGAACATGGGCGAAGCACCCTCTCTGCTTCGCAACGATCAGAAGAACACCAACAATTGGCTCAAAGTTGTCTTGGAAGGGACCCGCTCGAATCGCAACGCGATCGGCGCTAAAGTTCAAGTTAAAGCTGCCGAGTTACTACAGACCGACGTCGTTCTCAGTCAATCGAGTTACATCTCGCGCAACGATCCGCGCCTTCACTTTGGTTTAGGTAAACATGACAATGTGGATCAGATTATAGTGCGCTGGCCTACCGGTGCGACGGAAACCTTTCCCGGGACAGCGCCAAACCAATTGGTTCACTTAGTCGAAGGGAGCGGCCAGACTAAATCGGCCCCAATGCCACGGTGACATGCGTTTCCTGGTTTGCCTGTTAGTCTTTTCACTGGTGCCATTAGGAGCCCAGCAAACAGCGGAGCAGCTGTCCGATGAAGCCCTCCGGCTCGCATCGCAGCATGAAATGGACCGTGCCGTCCAACTATGGCAGCAAGCACTCGTAAGCTCACCACACTTCTTCCCCGCCCTCTACAACCTGGGATACTTTCATTATTCTCAGCAGCACTGGGCAGAAGCCCAAACCTTTCTTCAGCAAGCCGCAACAGCTAATCCACGCGACTTCAACAGTCGTTATCTTCTCGGAGCCTCGTGCTCAAAGCTCGGTGATGTGGACGGAGCTGTCCGCGCCTGGCGTGAAGCTTTGAAGTTGGAGCCGCAGAATGTAAAGCTGATGCAGATCATGGCTGTCGAATATGAGAAGGGCCGCTACTTCGGAGAAGCAGCCGGTCTTGCCCAAAAGCTCCTTACATTACAACCTCCAACTCCTGATCTGTATTTCTTAGCGATCAAGATCGACCAAGACGCAGGCGATTACGAGAACGCGGCCAAACTAGCGCAGGAAGCCGTTACGAAGTATCCAGATTCCGCACGTGCCAATTTCGAATATGCGTTCCATCTTCAGCTGAAGGGGAAGATTGGCGATGCCACTGCTTATCTTCAGAGGGCTATGAAGGCGGATCCGTCCTACGAAGAACCATTCTTCTTTTACGGCAACTTACTCGTAGATCAAGGCCAGAATTCGGAGGCCATCCCGTACTTACGAACAGCTATCAAGGATCGGAACGATTACGTTCCAGCCCGCGTCGTGCTCGCTCGCGCACTGATGAACCAGCAGCTATGGAATGACGCCATTGCAGAACTGAATCAGACGATTGCCCTTGACCCGAAACATCCACAGCCACACTTACTGCTATCTCAAATCTACTTTCGACTGGGGGATGAGGCGCGCGCAAAGGAAGAAAAGCAGCTTTCACTTAGACTGCGTCGTGAAAATCCAACCGTTTTGGAGGCGGTTCAATCGCGGCCGTTTACGAACTAGTTGTTGTATCCTTGCAAGCGAGGAATAACATCGTGCGCGGGATTATAGTAGTTCTTTTGTTAATCATCGGCAGCATTTCTGGTTTTGGGTCAACATTTTCTGTAACCACCACTGCCGACGGACTTACCTGCCACGATTCGGGCGATACTTCAGCAGCCTGCATGGTGCAGGACCCGCCATACCAGACTCCGTTTACAATTAGTGGTGCACAAGCCCAAGTGAATATTCAGTATGTGGACCCTTACCGGTCATTTCTCCTTGGCTCATTCAACGACTATACGGCCGCTTACAATTTCAACTTCGGTGCCTTAGCTAACGACAACATCACAGTCCAGTTCACCGTTCCGACTTACTGGGGCAATTTTGGAATTGGATATCTTGCCGGAGGAGGGTATGACCAAAGCTCCAATTACTCCTATCCGGAGCTGATCTCGCTTAATTCAGGTCAATGCTTAATCGCACCCGATGTGTTTCCGCCAGCAGCACCGTGCTTATTCAGTCACGTTGTGGGTACGCAACAAACAGTAAGCTTGAGCTTAAATACGGCGTACCGGGCTACTTTTACTATGACTACGGAAGTTTCAATCTCAGAATTACCGACCTTGGCCCTCCGATCACAACACCCGAGCCGGCCACCTTTGCCCTGACCGGCTTATTCAGCCTTGCTGCCGCGATGACTTACTTCTTTCGCACTCGGAGAAATTTCAAGGCATGAGTCGGAGTTGTCTAGGTCTGTTGTTAATCATCGGCAGCATTTCAGCGTTTGGATCAACCTTTTCTGTGACTGCCAACGCTGACGGATATACCTGCCACAATTCTGGTACCATTTCGGCGGCCTGCAGGGTTGAAGACCCACCTTATGACACTCCCTTTACTCTTAGTGCCGCACAGGCTCAAGTCACAATCAATTATCAATATGCATACCGTTCCTATCTCCAAGGCTCGTTCGAAGACTATACCGCCCACAATCAGTTTGGAGTAGGTAGCAGTTCTTACGACAACATCACGGTGCAGTTCACCGTTCCAACCTATTGGGGCAACTTTACGATTGGAAACGATGGTGGAGGCGGCTATGATCAACTTTCCACCTATGGCGGGCCGGACCTGATCTCATTCAATTCTGGTCAATGTGTCTTCGCACCCAATGACTCGATTGATCCTATATACTGCTCATTCAATCACGTTGTGGGTACGCAGCAAACTGTAACAATCAGCTTAGATAGCGGCGTGCCGGGCTATGATTATTACGACTTCGGCGGTTTCAACTTGGCCATCACCGACCTTGGCCCTCCGATCACAACACCCGAGCCGGCCACCTTTGCCCTGACCGGCTTATTCAGCCTTGCTGCCGCGATGACTTACTTCTTCCGCAACTCGCGATATTTCCGAAGTAACTCGTAAATCACGATTGCCCCGGCACTGGCAACATTCAACGAATGCTTCCGCCCTAACATCGGCAATCGTACATGAGTGTCGCACTGATCCAGTAACTCCGGGCTCAACCCGTCCACCTCGTGCCCGAACAAGACGCACACCGGGAATCGAGGGCGCCAGTCGAACAGATCGACGGCCCGCAGACTTGTCTCGATGGCTACAACTTCGTAGCTAGACTCCCGTAATTTAACAAGTGTTTGCTCGACCTTATCCACTGCCGCCCACGGCACTCGTTCCTCCGCGCCCAGAGCCGTTTTCGTGATACCGCTCTGCGGAGGCCGGGCCGTAATGCCGCTTAGTAGTAGTCTCTCTATACCCGCACCGTCCGCGGTGCGAAAGAACGCCCCAACGTTGTACATACTCCTAACGTTATCGAGCAGAACCGACACGGGCAGTCGCAGGTCGTCGTAAGATTCCGACTCAGCGGTAGCCCGATACGGAACGCGTTCCATCGCAAGCAGGAATTAGCTCAGGCCGGCACGCTTCCAGAGCTCGTCCACACGCTTCACCACGTCAGGCGACATCTTGATGACATTTGGCCACCGCCGCGTAAAGCCCTCGGAACGCAACTTAGTCGTCGCATCCACACCCATCTTAGAACCGAAGTTAGGCAGCCGACTTGAATGATCCAGCGAGTCTACGGGCCCCATAACGAATTCAATATCCCGTTGTGGATCGATGTTGTTTAGAGCTTTCCATGCCACCTCGCTTACATTCTGCACGTCCACGTCTTCGTCCACGACGACAATGCACTTGCTGAACATGGCTTGACCAAGCCCCCAAATAGCATGCATCACCTTGCGCGCATGTCCCGGATAGGACTTCCGCATCGAGATCAGAATCAAGTTGTGAAAGACGCCCTCAGCAGGCATGCAGATGTCTCGAACTTCGGGCAGTTGCATCCGCATTAACGGCAGAAAAATGCGTTCAATCGCTTTACCCATGTAAAAATCTTCCATCGGAGGCGGGCCCACAATCGTAGCCGCATAGATAGGATCTTTGCGATGAGTAATGCATTCGATGTGGAACACAGGATAGTCATCGTCGAGCGAGTAGAATCCGGTGTGGTCGCCGAAAGGTCCTTCGTTTCGCAACTCACCTAAATTCAAATAGCCTTCTAGCACAATCTCAGCATTCGCCGGCACTTGGATGTCATTGGTCTCGCACTTCACCATTTCAGTCGCGCGGCCACGAAGAAATCCCGCAAACATCATTTCGTCGATCTCAGGTGGCAGCGGCAAAATAGCCGAAAACATAGTCGCCGGGTCGCTTCCGATCGCGACTGAAACCGGCATGCGTGTTTCATTCCCCGCAGCCGCAAGCCTCCGATAATGCTCTGCTCCTTGTTTATGTTTCTGCCAGTGCATGCCCGTCGTCTGACCGTCGTAAACTTGCATCCGGTACATGCCACAATTGCGCTTGCCCGTCTTAGGATTGTTCGAGAACACCAACGGAAGCGTTATGAAACGGCCGCCATCATGCGGCCAACAATGTAGAATCGGAAACTCATCGAGCGTAAACTGATCCCGACGAATTACGTCTTTGCAGCGCCCGCTCTTTACCGTCTTTGGAAATGCGGCGTTCAATTCGCCCAACTTGGGCAACATTCTGAGTTTTCCAGCCAGGCCCTCAGGTTTGGCCATCTCCAGGTAAGACGTAATCCGGTCCGCTATGTCGGCCAGGCTCTTAGTCTCGAGCGCAATCTCCATCCGGCGCATACTTGCAAACGCGTTGATCAGCAGCGGAGCTTGATAGCCGGTTGGCCGCTCAAACAAAAGCGCCGGACCGCCACTCTTCACAGCACGGTCTGCGAATTCGGTGACTTCTAGGTACGGATTGACATCGAACGAAACCCGTTTTAATTCCCCGTTCTTCTCCAGCGCCCGAATAAAGTCGCGTAGATCCTCGAAGGCCATCGTCTAGTTATCACAACCATTATCATGAGAAGTCACAATGAGTACGCAAAAGGGGAGTAAACGGACAGCACTCGTCACGGGAGCAAGCCGTGGTATTGGGAAAGCCTGTGCCATTGCTCTGGCTAGCGCTGGATGCAGAGTGGTGCTGGCAGCGCGATCCTCTGGCCCTCTGGAAGACCTCGCTAACATCCTGAGTGACAGCGGTGCAGAAGCCTTTCCTGTTGCTTTGGATTTATCTTCCCGCGACTCCATCATCGCTGGCCTTTCCATTGCAACAACCGCCTTCGGCCGCATCGACATACTGGTCAACAACGCGGGACTGACGAAAGACGGCCTCGCTGTACGCATCAAGCCACTTGACTGGAGCATCGTGCTCGATACTAACTTAAGTGGCTCGTTCTTCGTCATTCAGCAAGTTCTGCCTACGATGATGCGAGAACGTTGGGGCCGGATCGTAAACATCTCATCGGTAGTCGGCGAGATGGGGAACGCAGGACAAGCAAATTACTGCGCTTCGAAAGCCGGGCTGATTGGATTGACTAAGTCGCTCGCTCACGAGGTGGGCAGCCGTAACATCACCGTTAACGCCGTCGCGCCCGGGTTCATCGAAACAGACATGACGAAAGATCTCAGTCCAGAACTGCGTCAAAAGATGGTCGAACAGACGCCGCTGCGCCGAATGGGCACGCCTGAAGACATCGCAACCGCAGTCCGCTTCCTGGCAAGTGAGGAAGCCGGCTTCATCACCGGCCATGTGCTTGCCGTTAATGGCGGCATCCACATGTAACAGGCATTCACTCGCCTGACACAACGAATTCATTGCTCAAAATTGAAGGACGCAAAAACCATGGCAGCCAACACAGTGTCTCCTCGTGCGCACCGCGACAGCGTTTTCAAGCTCGGCCTCATACAGATGACGTGCACTACCAATCCCGATGAAAATATTGAAAAAGCAATCAAGGGGATTCGCGAAGCCGCGACCAATGGAGCCGAGATTGTGTGCCTACAGGAACTGTTTCGCTCGCAATACTTCTGCCGCGAAGAAAATGACCAACTGTTCGATTTGGCCGAGACCATTCCCGGCCCTTCTACCGAACGGCTCAGTTCTGTTGCAAAAGAGCTTCAAGTCTCAATCGTCGCCTCGCTGTTCGAGAAGCGCGCAGCCGGGCTATATCACAATACGGCTGCGGTAATCGATGCTGATGGTTCGTTGATCGGCCTCTATCGCAAGATGCACATCCCCGATGATCCGCTCTATTACGAGAAGTTCTACTTCACCCCGGGCGACCTAGGCTTCAAGAACTTCGAAACCCGTTACTCGCGCATCGGCGTTCTCGTGTGCTGGGATCAGTGGTATCCGGAAGGAGCCCGCATTACGAGTCTGCAAGGCGCGAATGTGCTGTTCTACCCAACCGCGATCGGCTGGCACCCTTCTGAGAAAGCCGAGTACGGCGAAGCCCAGCTCGATGCCTGGCGCACTGTCCAGCGCGCGCATTCCATCTCTAACGGAGTTTTTGTAGCAGCCGTGAATCGGACCGGCTTTGAAGGTCCTGCTGATCATGGCATCGAGTTCTGGGGCAATTCCTTCGTATCCGATCCTTTCGGCCGCGTGATGGCGCAAGCCCCCACATCCGAAGAAAAGGTCCTTGTCGTCGAATGCGATCCCAAAAAGATGGACGAAACGCGCCGCAATTGGCCGTTCTTGCGCGATCGCCGAATCGATGCCTATTCAACAATTACGGAACGTTGGTTGGACTAGAGCACTGGTTTGTCAGCATGATTACCGCGCCTGAACAAACGCCCGCAACCCTCGGCTTCCGTATGCCTGCCGAGTGGGACGACCACGAAGCAACTTGGCTCGCCTGGCCACATGAAGCATCTGACTGGCCCGGCAAGTTCGACGCCATCTCTTGGGTCTATGGCGACATCGTTCGTCATCTCTCTCGCGTCGAGCGCGTCCGCATCCTCGTCCAGGACGCCGACAGTGAGCACGCTGTTCGTCAAATCTTAGCGTCGTCCCAAGCCAATCTGGATGCAGTCAATTTCTATCAATTGCCGACAGACCGAAGCTGGACTCGCGATTTCTGCCCAATCTTCGTCCGCAACACTGCAGGCGATCGTGCGTTCCTGAACTGGCATTTCAATGGCTGGGCCAAGTACGACAACTGGATGTACGACGATGCCATCCCTGAGCGACTCCAGCCCCTTTTGGATATGCCAATGTGGACGCCCCATCACCAGGGCCGTCGTGTGACTCTCGAAGGCGGCAGCATTGATGTGAACGGCGAAGGTTCAATTCTGACGACCGAGGAATGTCTTCTCAGCGATGTCCAGGCGCGCAACCCCGAATTGACCCGCACTGATCTTGAGAAGGTCTTTGCTGATTATCTGGGAGCACCGCATACCATCTGGCTCCGCAACGGCATCGCTGGCGACGACACCCATGGACACATTGATGATCTGGCGCGCTTCACCGATCCCTTCACCATCGTTATCGCAACGGAAACCGATCGGCACGAGGTTAACTACGAACCGTTGCGCGAAAATTTAGCTCTGGCGCGCGAAGCAGTCGATCAATCCGGCGAGCCCCTCCGCATCGAGTTCCTACCCATGCCTTCGCCCGTGATCTTCGATGGGCAACGCCTTCCAGCCAGTTACGCCAATTTCTATCTCGCGAATAAGATCGTACTTGTCCCGACATTTAACGACCCTAACGACCGCATCGCTTTGGACAAACTTGCGGAGCTCTTCCCCGCCCGCACCGTGATCGGCATTGCCTCAACAGACTTGGTTCTCGGCCTCGGAACCTTGCACTGCATGACACAGCAACAGCCGGCCTGAAAGCCAAGTGGGCCTTCTGAGTCTCAGCCATCGCCCTACTTTCGATTCCCACTGAAGCCATTGCTTCCTATAATGAAGCTTCATGCAAGCCTGCCTGGCGTGCTTCTCCGCTGCTTGCGGGGCCAAGTACGCAATCGACGAAGTTCTCTATCAATGTCCGAAATGTGACAGCCTTCTAGAGGTCGAATACGACTACGAGCGCACAGCCGCAGCATCATGGCCGCAACTCTGGCGCCAACGTCGCCTGCAGAACGATCCCTTAAATCAAAGTGGCGTGTGGCGTTACAGGGAGATGCTGCCGTTCGGGCCCGAACCCGTGCGCGCCGTCACTCTTCGCGAAGGCAACACTCCGCTACTCTCTGCACCGCTCGCCGCCAGCTACGTAGGCCTTGATGCGATTACCTTCAAGCACCAAGGCTTCAATCCCACCGGCTCTTTCAAAGACAACGGTATGACCTGCGGCGTCTCACAGGCGGTCCGGTCGGGCAAGTCTGTCGTTGCTTGCGTCTCAACCGGAAACACGTCCGCATCACTCGCCGCTTACGCGAGCGCCGCCGGTCTGAAGGCGGTCATCTTCTTGCCGCACGCCAGCATCGCTTTCGGGAAACTCGCCCAGGCCATCGAGTACGGTGCACTTACTCTGCAAGTTGAAGCTAATTTCGATGAAATTCTTGCACTCGTTCGAAAGCTCACACAAGAGGCAGGAATCTACTTACTCAATTCGATCAATCCGTTCCGGATCGAGGGGCAAAAAACCATGGCGATCGAACTGGCCGATCAGCTTGATTGGCAAATGCCCGACTGGCTCGTCGTGCCTGGCGGCAACCTTGGCAACACAGCCGCGTTCGGCAAAGGCTTTTTGGAACTGAAACGCCTCGGCCTGATTGATCGCCTGCCTCGGATCGCTGTCGTTCAAGCCGCTGGCTCAGCGCCTTTTTTTGACTTCATGCATGCTCCCGCCGGCACCGCATTCGCTGCTGTTCGCAATCCAGCGACACTGGCCACAGCTATCCGTATCGGAGACCCAGTGTCCTGGCCTAAAGCGCAATCAGTGCTGGAGCAAACAAACGGTGTCGTTGAATCGGTTCAAGAGCAAGAGATTGCTGATGCCAAGGCCATCATCGGCAGGTGCGGCATCGGCTGCGAACCTGCCTCCGCTGCCACGCTGGCCGGCATAAAAAAACTCATCGCCGCCGGCAAGATTAAAAGTGATCAGCACGTCGTCGCTATCCTAACCGGCAACGTCTTGAAAGATCCCGATTACATCTATCGCTATCATATGGGCGAGTTACAAACGCTTGGCGCGGGGCCAATTACTTCTACTTATGCCAACCCGCCGCAATTGGTAAGTCAGAATCCCCAGGAAATTATTCGGCTCATCGCCGCTCTAAGTTAAGCGCCGCGCTACCAACGGTTCTTGCTGCCCCCAAAGTCGCGCTGCCCTCGGCCCCCACCGCCTTCTCCACCGGCGCCTGCCGACCGTTCACGTTTCTCTGGTGGCCGAGCCTCATTCACCACAAGTGCCCGTCCCAGTAACGCCTTGCCGTTGCAAGCCTGAACTGCCTGCATCGCTAGCGAGTCATCACCAATTTCGACGAACCCGAACCCGCGAGCCTCACCACTGAACTTGTCTTTCAGGATATTCACACTATCCACCTGAATTCCGGCATCCTCGAAAAATGCCTGCAGATCCGTTTCAGTCGCCTTATAGGGAAGATTTCCGACGAAAAGCTTGGTCATTGCGTTCTCCTCACCGATTCCGTTGGGTCAAGAATGCTCCGGCGTCATCGCAACAGCAGCGCAGCAAGGCGCGAAACCCGAGCTCTCGAATCATGGTCCCACAATTTTGAGCGGTCGTGAATGCGCGCTATTGGGACTACTTCATCTCGGCGTAATCAGCCCGCCTAATTTGTCCTGCTCCCCTGCCCCGCTTCGTGGAAAACGGGTGGAGTAAGCTTCCAAATACTTCAACCCTGAACCCGTATTAAAGATGACAATCTTTTCGTCCGGTTCGACAAATCCAGACTTCAGCAACTGTGCCAGCGCCGCAACACACGCGCCACCTTCGGGCGCCGGAAAAATGCCTTCTTGCTTTGCCATTTGGATACCCCAGTCCAGCATGGCTTCGTCACTGATCGACACTACAGTCCCACCGCTCTCGCGCACTGCTTTCAACACCAGAAATCCGCCGAGCGGTCCCGGCACCCGCAATCCGCTTGCAACCGTATGAGCGTCAGCCGCAAATTTTATATCGGTTGCACCTTGCTGCCATGCGTCTGTGATCGGCGCGCAGCCGCTGGCCTGAACGGCAATCATCTTCGGCCGTTTCGAGCCGATCCACCCCAGTTCCTCGAGTTCCGCGAATGCCTTCCACATGCCGATGAGCCCTACACCGCCACCACACGGATACAAAATCGCGTCCGGCAACTCCCAGTTGAACTGCTCGGCGAGTTCATAGCCCATCGTCTTCTTGCCCTCAATCCGGTATGGCTCTTTCAATGTGCTTACTTCGAACCAGCCCTCGCGCTCCTTGCGTTCTGCAACCATCCGCCCACAATCGCTGATCAGGCCATTTACCAGCGTTACCGTCGCACCAAGAGCCCTGCACTCAACAAAGTTGGATTGCGGCACATCATCAGGCATGAAAATAAAGGCGGGAATTCCGGCTTTAGCTGCGTAGGCCGCAAGCGCGCTACCGGCGTTTCCCGCAGTCGGAATGGCCAGTTTTTTCGCGCCTAGCTTTCTCGCCATTGTCACCGCGCAAGAAAGGCCACGAGCCTTGAAACTATCCGTCGGATTTTGCGCTTCGTCCTTGATAAATACCGATGCAGCGCCCAACATTTTGCTCAAGCCACCGGCAGAAATCAGCGGCGTCCACCCCTCTCCGAGAGTGACTGCTTCTGTAACGTCGGCAGGCAATACAGGCGCGTATCGCCATAAATCTGCTCGCTTATCCGATCGCAACTGAGTTTTGGACCAGGTAACCTTTACCGCGTCAAGTTCGTACTTGACGATAAGCGGTGCCCCACAGGCACATAGATTTTGCAGCACCTGGGCCGGATGTTTCTGCTCGCATCGGCTACAGACTAGTACAAAGGCTTGGCCCATGTGTAAGAATTCTATAGTACGATTTGAGAAAAGGTGCTCGGCTGCAACACACATTCGAGACGGTTTCGCAATCCTAGCTCGCGCTGGAGCTCATACCATGCGGGGAAGTAGATCTTTACCGACCGATGCCGCCACGTTTAAAGAGGTGTCATTGCAATTTCCGTTGAGCCGAGACGAACACGCTGCTATGGCGCGATATGTCTCGGGAATCCGAAAACAATTGCAAGATATCTCCGACCTTTTTACAACGCGTTACGGAAAGGACAGCAGTATTGCCGAGACAGCAGTTAAAACTCTTGTTTCTTCCACGTTACTAGAACACGAGTTATTAATGCTTGAGACCGATCACCAGGGCTCTCCTGATGCGGTCCAGCCCAGTCCCAGCAGCTTCTTTTGATGGGGATTCCATTGCCCTTTCTTCACCGACTGTCCCATCCCTCGCGCGCCGTTTCCCGGCACTTCCAATGGGCTGTTCTCGCCATCGCTTGCACAGTGACAAGTCCGGCGAGCGAAATCATTCATTTGCGCAATGGCTTCACAATCGAAGCCCAGTCCCATCGGCAATCAGGCGATTCGCTTGACGTCGTTATTGGCGATGGCACCACATCTGTACCGCTGGCAGAGGTTGCCCAGATTGAGTCCATTTCTCAACCGACTCTC
Source organism: Bryobacteraceae bacterium (assembly GCA_965214005.1). Taxonomy (GTDB): domain Bacteria; phylum Acidobacteriota; class Terriglobia; order Bryobacterales; family Bryobacteraceae; genus Bog-105. The sequence continues at coordinate 1,764,706 of CBDCAQ010000014.1, read as the reverse complement.
TCGCAACCGGCTTCCCCGCAATCAGCACTCGCGCAGGTAACCGCGGTTCCCCCATTGCTGACAACGTTGCGGCGTCCGGAACTCAGTCACCCGCAGGATCTTCTCCGGGCTGCCGCCCTCGCTCAAGGAATTCCGCCCGAGTTCGTCATCAGCGTCGCCAAGGCCGAATCAGGTCTCCATCCGCAGGCAATCTCCGCAAAGGGCGCAATCGGCTTAATGCAGCTTATGCCCGCCACAGCGTCGGGGCTGGCCGTCGATGCACTCGACCCATCCGGGAATGCACTGGGCGGTGCTAAATACCTTCGTCAGCTCCTCATTCAGTTCAATGGCGATGCTGTGCTTGCGTTGGCAGCTTACAATGCTGGACCCGGCGCCGTCGCCCGCTATAAAGGTGTCCCGCCGTATGCAGAAACTCAGCGGTACATCACGCGTGTTTTGAATGAATATACGCGTAAACATCAGACCCCCGTGAAGGGCAGTCCAACTAACGCCAAATCCGTCACGCCGTCCAGCTCTTCCCAAATTGCGGCGACAACTCGCTAATACGCCCAGCGCCACAGGATGGCTCCTGCGGTGTAGCCTGCACCTACAGCGGCAAATAACACCAAGTCCCCTTTTTGTAATCGCCCAGCTTTCAAGGCATCTTTGGTGGCCAGTGGGATGGTTGCGGCGATCGTGTTCCCGTATTTGTCGAGATTTAGAACCACCCGTTCTTCGGGCAGACCCAGACGCTCTGCCGTAGCGTCGATGATGCGCCGGTTCGCCTGATGCGGTATGAACAGCCTAACGTCGTTTGCCGTCAGCCCATGGTCGGCCAGCAGTTGCTCACACAACTCGACCATCTTACGCACGGCGAACTTCATTACCTGCTGCCCCTGTTGCTTTACAAAGTGTTGCCGGTTCAAAACTGTAGACTCTGTCGCGGGCAGACGACTCCCGCCCGCAGGCATGCACAGGAACTCAGCACCTGACCCATCGATCTGATTGATATGACCGATAAAGCCGTTTGCCCCCTCATCCGCCGCCTCAACCAGGAACGCCCCAGCTCCGTCTCCAAACAGAATGCACGTGGATCGATCGGTATAGTCCAAAATCCGCGAGATCGTGTCCGCACCGATCACCAGAATTCTTCGGTGAGTACCTGCCTTGATCAGGTGGTAAGCGGTCGTAAGCCCGTACAAGAATCCTGAGCACGCCGCAACCAGATCGAAACCCCAAGCATGACTCGCTCCCAGCGCATGCTGGACCAGACAAGCCGTCGAAGGGAACATCATGTCGGGCGTGACCGTGCACACCAGGATGGCATCGACGTCACTCCCTCTTAGGCCCGCGCGTTCAAGCGCTTCTCGGGCCGCAGCTATCGCCATGTCTGAGGTCGCTTCGGTTGGATCCGCTATGTGACGTTCCCGGATGCCTGTTCGCTCTACAATCCAGGCGTCGTTGGTATCTACAATTTGCGATAAATCGTAATTTGTTAACACTCGCCGCGGTACGTAGCTCCCAACAGCGGTGATAGTGGCGGTCGGCAATGAATCTCCTCTTCTCTGTCTTCGGCTCAAACCTTGCTTCCGAGTGTCCGCGCCTGCCGGAACTCACCATGGTACAAATGGGGAAAATGCAGCGTGAGCCCGCACTGCTTTTAGAAACTCCAGTGCAGATGTATACCCGTATTTACCGGGAAATGAAACCGACAACATCTGTCCCGTCTATTCAAATCCAGTATCGCCGTTACGCAACTGCAACAAGCCGCATCAGCCTTCATGAAGGCGCGTTACAAGTAAAAATCAGCGATCTGCTGCAAAACGCACCAGCGGGCGTACAAGAAGCTTTGGCGTCAATACTCTTATCTAAGTTGTTTCGGAGGGCGATCGACAAAGCTACCGTGGCCCGCTACAGGCGCTATCTGAACCAGGCGGAAGTGCGACGCATGCTGACTCGGGCCAAGCGGGAGCGTGGACGCAAGTTGATGCGGAGCCCCCAAGGAGCGGTCTACGATTTGGCAAAGTTGTTCGACGAATTGAATTTCAAGTACTTTGGTGGACTTATGGCCGCTCCGGAACTAGGCTGGAGCCTTCGTAATTCAAGATCAACGCTGGGCCACTACGATCCCCTGCACCACGTCATTGTGCTCAGCAGTGTGCTTGATTCAGCGCACGCCCCGGCCCTAGCAGTCTCATACGTAATGTTCCACGAGATGCTTCACCTAAAACATCCGACAGAACACCGAGGTGCCCGTCGCTGCGTTCACACCAAAGAGTTTAAGAGATCCGAGCGAGATTTTGACCAATTTCGAGAGGCCAAACGAGCCCTACGCGATTTTCTTGAGAGCACACCACTCGGGACGTAATCAGGGTGATGTCTTAAGAAGTGCTATGCCGCTTCGGGCACAGACATTGCGGTAAGCTGCCGCGACATCTTCTCGAGACTCTGAAGCAATTGTTGGGTCTCCACCGAACCGACGCCCAGCACACAAAGGTAGTAGCAAAATTCGGCTCGGAACACGGCTGCAGAAAAAGCCAACTTCAGTTGCAGCAACTTCACGAACGCATCAGAGTGATCCTCTGCCCTGTGCGCGGCCAAGAGCCTTGCTGCCATGTGTAAACGGTTAAAATCGACTATCATCCGCCTAAGATACTGCTTGTAGATACGCAACCGCTCCGAACGGAGCTTCTTCTGTAATGAACGGTCGTACCCCGGCTGCCTGGACAGGAATTCGAAGTCCTGCTCCGAAAGCAGGTTCTCCATCGGGAAATAGGTCGCAACTGAGAAACTCTCCAGCCACTCCGGTGTTATCTCATCGATCCGGCACCCCGCATGGAGACGGCGTAGAATTGGGAGTAGACACCCCAAGCCTGTCCCGACGATTGCGGCTAACGTCAGTACCAGACGAATGTTGTACAAAGTCACGGTACATAAAATGTAGCGGAAAAGATCGCCAGATTCAAGTCTAATTATTTGAGTAATATTTGTTTTCGATTGTAAACCGATTGAGATTTACATAGGTTGCGCAGCGGACAGTTCAGCGGTCAGCTCTTTAATTGCTTGTGATTGCCTCCACTCACTTCACCGACCGTGAAAGAATAGCGTTAAGAGAGTTCAGTTGCGCCGTGACTCGGTCATGTTCGACCGATCGCCACCCATATCCAAAGTGCACCGGGACCTCTTCACCCGCTTTATCGATTCGCAACAACCAGAAAACTAAGCACCCGAATGACGTCAGAGCGGTCAAGTTGTTAAGGAATTCAAAGCTCCTGTGAGACAGGAAGCTTCGAACCAGTAGCAGGAAATTCGTAGTACCTAAATAGACCACCAAGCCTGCTCCCAGTGCAGCTAGGTTTCGGGATATGGCAACAGGGAACCAGACGAGGAACCCTAGCGTCGTAGCCAATACAATCAGTAGAACAGTTCGGACAACACGGTCCACAACCAACACCAGTCCCACGGTGCCCCGCAAACCAGCCGCGAGGTACTCAGGGTTTGCACTTGCAAGCCCGATAGCAATTGCGAGACCAAAGACGACGAGCGCCGACCGTTGCGAAAAGCGTTTAATCCCTGGCAGCTTGCCTAGAATTGCAGTCAGTTGTGTATAGACCAGGAGTGTATAAAGACCCCAAGATAAGACTCGAACGGAAACCCAGTAAACCAGATAACCAGACGGTCCAAAGTACTTCGCGCCGAAAAATCCAAACGCAAGTGAACCCAGATTGGATAAGAGATCCCAAATCAGGTAGCCCCCGAAAACCTGCGTGGTTATGTCCCAACGGATCCGCGCCAGCCGCCAAACAAGCAGGGTACCAACGACGCAATTAAGTACTATCAGGAATCCTAGCCAGTTCATTTTGCAGCTTCGGACTACCGGAATAATAACCTATGACCTGATCCGATACTCAAAGTCGTGACAGCAACTTGCAGACGGACTTAATGTCCTGATACAGTTCCTAACTCCCGACTGACAACTTTGGTTAGCGAATTGCTCTAATTACGAACGACTTTGAATATGATGGGGCACTGTCCATTCTCATCCGGAATCGGTGCGTCGTTGACCACTAGTTTGAAAATGATAGGACACTGTCCGTTCTCATCCGGAATCGGTGCATCCCCTACTGTAGGCACGGGCTGACTCACTCTCGCTGCCGCTAATTTGAAAATAATGGGGCATTGTCCGTTCTCATCCGGAATCGGAGCGTCATCCACCGTCGGCACTGACTTGCTTACCTGCGACGCTGCCAGCTTGAAAATGATCGGGCACTGTCCGTTCTCATCTGGAATTGGGGCATCGCCGGCCGAAATGCCGGAACTAATGGGTGTAGCCTGTAACTTGGCCGAACCGAAAGTAAGCGTTCCAACAAACGCCGCAGCTGCAATGATTCTGGTAAATGTCTTAGATTGTGTGAGTTTCATTTGGACCTGAAACTAAAATACGATCAGATTTGATCGTGTTAGCCACCCGAGAGTGAGTTTTCTGGTATCGGAACTAAAAGTTCTAGTAGTACTAAGCGCGTCATCCCAGGCCAGATATAGGTATCATCTAGGGGTCGTTCGGCATGCGCGGTATAGGCAAGAAAATACACAGCCTCGAGAAAACTGGCGAGCTTTGGCTTGGCAGTCTTTCCCATTTCCGCTCAGCGTATGGCCGACTTGTGTATTTAGCCGGTTTACGGAATCCAGATACAGGGCGTTACGAACATTATGGTTTGGAATCAGCCGAATCTGCGGCAGAAACAAGTCTCGCTCTAAAACGTACTCACGAGTTATTTTTCAGAGAATGGGTTAGCTTTTCACTAGAACGGAAAATGCAAGATGTAAATTCGTACATCTCGGCAATTCAACAAGTGAATAGTTCCGAATTAATTGACGCTTGGCTTCGCCTGACGCCGTATAAGAATTTAGTACCGCTTTCAATTCAAGGCCCGGAACGGGCTAAGCACATCTCTGACTTTGAGGTTATTCTCGGTCTCCTAAAGAATACGTATGGCGTCTCCGACCCAGGTCAAGACGCATAGCGACGCCAACAACTTGGCCCAGCACCTCTGCCTCACTCGGAAGGACAAAAATTTCTGGCTGGACGTGTGACCGGGAGTGAGGCTGCAAGATCAACTTCCCATCGCGCTCTGTACACCACCCGCATCGATATCCAGACCTGTGCTCAATGAAGTAAATCGGTCGATCTAATTCATCTATCCAGCCGTCGTGGACCACGCGCCGCTTCGACTCATCGATCTGCACAAATGACCCTGGCGCAAGAATCGGATACATCGACCAATCATCCGCACCAACGAAGCCGTATTTGAAGTGTTTAACGTCTAAGGAACGCGCTATGGCCATCGGCAACTTGCCCCAACGCTGCCCGAGATGTGACAAGTAAGCAGTCTTCTTCAGATCCACAGCCTGTGTCAATTCGAGGGGCCACTCAGGTTCGACCGCTGGGGTGCTCGCCTCAATTAGGTGCGTGTGTGACAGTGCGATTGCGGCTGAATCCGACAACAGGCGTTGCAGATCGATTCCGTACCAGCTCAGCAAAACAGTAATGTCCAACCGATAGATCGCGCACAGTGTATAGGCACGATAGATCGAAGGCACCGTGCCCCGATTCTCAATGTCAGCAAGGCGGCTGAGGCCAATGACGAACTCTTCATTCTTCCGACGCTTGGCGATCTTTTGACTCGCCTCTTCTACGTCGCGATACCGCAACTGCAATCGCTCGCGGATTTTGCGCAGCTGCTGTCCGGGTTCTTCTAGTACCGCTTTGGTGGCTGTTGTTGTCAAAAACTACTTCCGTCGAAGCATCAATTGTTAACCCTGGTACAAAGTCGTGGGCTAGACTAGTGGCTCACTCTTGTTCTGATTTCAGAACAACTTGAGCTCGTTCGTTGAAAGGTAAGCGTTCTTGGCCTCGGGTACCATTAGCCAGACCTAGCGCACGAGAGGGCCAATCGCAATCGAGCGTATACTACGCTTCTGAACTGAATACTTACTTACCATGACCGAGTTGAAATCTACCACGTTGTCGGAAACAAGCGCTGCCTTTCAAGGCGAGTTAGGAGCGTTCAGTCATTCGGCTGCTCAGCGTCTGCTTCCGTCATCTTCCTCAAGAGTTGTACCGCTTCCCCGTTTTGTTGATTTGTTTGATGCCGTCAAAACCGGTCGCGTAACGCATGCTGTCGTACCTATTGAAAATACGTTGCACGGCAGCGTTCATGAGAACTACGATCATCTTCTTGAATACAAGCTACCCATCGTTGGCGAGACAAGCATCCGCATCTCGCACCAGCTAATTGCGTTACCGGGAACACAGTTCTCCAACTTGCGCAAAGTCTTCTCACACCCTGTCGCCTTGAACCAGTGCCAACAATTTTTCGAAATGAATCCTACAGTTGAACAGGTTCCGTTTTATGACACAGCAGGCAGCGTAAAGATGCTCGTCAAAGAACGTCCCGAGGCGGCCGCGGCGATCGCCTCCGAATCAGCAGCCGAGATCTATGGAGGTGAGATCTTACTAAAGAATATTGAAGACAATCACGAGAACTTCACGCGGTTTTTTCTGCTGGCGAAACATCCAGACACGAGCCCCAGAGTGGATACGCCTTGGAAAACCTCTCTTGTGTTCTCGGCGAAGAACCTGCCCGGCGTACTCTTCAAAACACTTGCGTGCTTCGCTTTGCGAGACATAAACTTAACCAAAATAGAATCACGCCCGCTGAGAGGAAAGCCTTGGGAATATTTTTTCTATGTCGATCTAATCGGAAGAGCTCAGGACCAGCACGTCCGCAAGGCAATCGAACACCTCGAAGAACTCACGACATTTCTTCATATCCTCGGCACGTACCAGCCCACAACCTGAACGCAGCAGTTCTTATTGCTCTGTTCGCTGTAATCAGTGTGCTCAATCAAGCACAAGCGCAGGAGACGCTCTCGAAGCAACTGGTTCCATCTCGTGCTAACGCGGCCGCAAGAGCTCTCGCACCTTCGGAAAGAACGAGACTCAGCCCTGCACCTCTCGCAGAACTCGGGCCTGTGGACGAGTCTCTGCGAGAGAAGCCTTCTCCACGCCCAGGCGTTAAACGCGTCGCAGTGCATCAGCCATTTCCCCTTCAAGCGCTCAGCCTTGGCTCGTGGCAGCAGCTTGCTGACGGCACTCGCGTGTGGCGCCTTGCAGTCCACTCCACTAATGCGCTCGGACTTCGTATTCACTTCCAGCGATTCAGCGCGGGCGCGGGGCAAGTCTGGGTTCACGACACTCACAGTCCAGCGTTGAAGATGCTTGGACCTTACACAGGCTCAGGCCCTCTCGGAACCCGGGACTTCTGGACCGGAACTGTTATTGCGGATACAGTCGAAATCGAATATCAACCGCCATCGAGCCCAACTGACAACGCCTCAGCCCTGCCGTTCATCATCGGCGAGGTCATTCACGTTTGGAGATTGGGTCAGATCGAATCGCCCAAGTTCGGAACTGCCGCTGCTTCTGCGTCTGAGCCCGATATCAGCTGCTTTCTTGATGCTACTTGCTACAGCAGCAACTCAGCAGTGAAAAATGCCTCGAATGCAACGGCGATGATCCTCTTCGGTGACTATGAATGCAGCGCGACTCTCCTGAATGCGCCCAATCAAGTGCCCATGCTACTGACGGCTGGTCACTGTGTGAACACCGAACAAGATGCTGAAGGTACGGAAACATTTTTCCAATATCAGACCACAACTTGCGGCGATCCTCCGACCTACCCCAACCTGTTTAGCACCGCCAATGGTGTTCGCTTACTGAGCTCGTCCAATCGCCCTTTCCTGGATGGGAGTCAACCCGACCAGATCTACCAGGATCTCGACTATTCCCTTATTCAGCTCGACAGCTATCCACTTGATCCCGTTTTGCCCGCCAATTACGCGACAATCGACCTCTCCATAGGAGACCCCGCGATCTCAGTGAGTCATCCTTACGGCCTTCCGATGAGAGTTGCGTTCGGCACTCGCGTCGCTGGCTCAATTTCCGACGGCTCCTACTTCGACAACGCTTATGAGATTGACCTGACTACGAACGGCCGCATCGATCATGGTTCTTCGGGATCCGGCATCTTCAATAACGACGGCGCCCTTGTCGGAGTGCTCAGCACCGGAGAAGGTTGTCCTAACCCGAAGCCGGACGGGTCATGCCCGGCCAACTACACCTCGTGCCAGGCATCTGCGCCTTTCGATACCTTTTATACGAAGTTTTCGGCGATCTATCCTCACATCACGGCGTTTCTAAACAAACCACTGAAATCTCCGGACTCCAATCCCTCTCTGTTCTGGGCCAGTCCTAACCCGATCAATGTCACTGATGGCTCAGGACTGGGCCAGACCACTTTGTACTTCGACGCCCCAGACAAATCGGCAGTCGAAGTCCGGGTCGGTTCGCCATCTGGCCCGCTCCTTTCATTAACAGGCGGCGTCGGACAAGCGCAAACAGCGAAATGGGTCACTGACGGAATGGTGTTCTACCTCCAGGACGCAACTCAAGGCGACTCAACCAGCAGCACAAACACGCTTGCGACCGTTACTGCCTCATTCAGCACGGCTACATTTATCGCCTTCCCTGTCGTGCTTCCCACGAATAACTACAACTCGACCACCCTGTCCTGGTCTGCACCAAATTCGCAATCCGTCGAGATCTGGGCCGGTTCGTCTGCCGGTCCACAGACCCTCTTCGCCCGATCCGCTCCATTCGGAATTTTGACAACCCCTCCTTGGGCTACACCGGGCCTTAGTTTCTTCTTGCTCGACAGTACATCCAAACAGATTCTTTCCAGTTTCACCCTGCAGGGCGCATTCAATTACATGCCCGCACCTGGATACGAATACGGCATCTACGCCACGCCCGACCCGATTTTTGTGCCTGCCAATGGGCCTGCTCTCGGCCAAACCACCCTGGAGTGGTTCGTGCCCTTATCAATAGGGTTGGTGCAGGTACGGGTTGGCGCGTCAGACGGCCCCCTGTTTGCCGAATCGTACGGTTCTTCAAGCGCACCAACTACGCTCTGGGTAACGGACGGGATGACCTTCTATCTTGTACAGCCGGACGGCTATGGAAACCCGAATACTGTCTTCGCAACAACCACTGTCCACGTAACGCCTCAGTAGATCCTCCGAAAAGCAGCGTTTGGGGACCAACCTCAACCGAGAGCGCGCTGCAACGCTGGCCACATCCTTAGCGTCTGTCTCTTCACATTCATTATGAAAGTCGCGCGCCTCACTTCGATTTCTCTTTATGTCGGCTTCGTCGGAGCGGTCCTCGCCCCAATGCTGCCTGCCGCACAAAACGTGCCCTCAGCTCAGATCGATCAATCGCGCCTGACGATCGCGTCCAGGCCACTTGCACCGTCACAACGTCTTTTGTTGCCTGCTGCTGGCAAGGCAATGCTCGGAGCGATTGACGACACGGTGCGTGATCGCCCCTCACCGCGACACGGTGTCGCCAGGGTTGCTGTCCATCGCTCGATACCTTCTGAATCGGTGACGAAGGGAACCTGGCAGACGTTAAACGACGGCACCCGCGTGTGGCGACTAGCCCTCAATTCCACCAATGCCCTCGGTCTTCGCCTGCACTTAACAAATTTCAACATTGGCACAGGCCAGGTCTGGGTGCACGACACTGATAGCCCGGCTTCAAAGATTCTCGGCCCCTACACAGGTAGCGGCCCCCTCGGAAAAGGTGACTTCTGGACGGGAACCATCTTCGGCGAAACCATCGAAATCGAGTACCAGGCGCCGGCTGACGCCATGGCCGACTCGGTAGCTCTTCCGTTTACAATTGCCGAGCTGATTCACATTTATAGGATGGGCCAGTATGAGTCGCCCCGCGCCACCGCTACTGCCGTGGCAAGCCGCTTCCGAACAGCCGCAACTACCACCCCCGCGCCCCTAAACACTAGCTGTTTCCTCGATGCCACTTGCTATCAGAGCAATCCAGTCGTCGCCGCTGGTTCCCATGCGACTTCCTACATCCAGTTCAGTGATTACCAATGCACGGCCACCATTCTGAATGCTCCCAATCAAGCTCCCCTCATTCTGACTGCCGGTCATTGCGTAAACAATGAGACCGATGCCGAAGGGACTGAAGCCTTCTTCGACTTTCGCACCGCGAGCTGCGGCCAAGATGCGAATGCCGAACCCACTGCGGCATACTTCAATTCACTGCCCTACGCGAATGGCATCAAGTTGTTGGCTTATTCAAACTCGGCCTTCCTCGACGGCACAAGCACAAACGAAATTCAGAATGATCTCGACTTCTCCTTGATCGAGCTGCAGCAATTCCCAAACGCATCGGACATCGTCCTTGCTGGCTACACGACGACTGACTTGAAAGTTGGTGATGCTGCCATCTCGCTCAGCCACGCCCTTGGCGAATATATGAAGGTCGCCTTCGGCACTCGAGTCGCCGCTTCGACCAGCGACGGTTCCTACTTCGTCAATAGCTATGAGATCGATCAGAGCAGTTCCGGCCGCGTAGATAGCGGCTCTTCTGGATCAGGACTCTTCAACTCAAGTTCATCTTTCGTCGGACTGCTCAGCACTGTCGACAGCTGTCCCACTCCCAACTCTGACGGATCTTGTCCGGCCAGTTACACCTCTTGCCAGTCCCCGACCCCCTTCGACGCTTTCTACACCAAGTTCTCGGCCATCTATCCATTAATCGCTACTTACCTGAATCAACCGGTAAAACCGGCCAGCTCCGATCCTTCGGTCTTCTACGCCAATCCAAACCCAATCAGCGTGACGGATGGTTCCGGACTTGGTCAGACCACGTTCTTCTTCAATGACCCTTCAAAGTCGGCCGTAGAGGTTCGAGTCGGATCACCGTCCGGCCCACTGCTTTCCTACTCAGGCGGCGTTGGACAGGCGCCAACCGAAAAGTGGGTCACTGACGGCTTGGTGTTCTATTTACAAGACGCAACTCAGGGCGACCCGACAAGCGGCAATAAGACCTTAGCCACGGTCACAGTCACGTTCGCCACTGCTTCTTTCGCTGCTTCGCCCAGCGCCTTCCCTCAGGGCACATACGGTTCAACCATCCTTTCCTGGAGTGCTCCCAATTCAGAATCGGTTGAAATTTGGGTCGGCACGCCGACCTCTGGCCCGGAAACGTTGTTTGCCCGAAGCGATTCCTTCGGAACGATAACCACTCCGACCTGGGTTACGTCCGGGCTTACCTTCTATCTTCTAGACGGCACAACCCGGCAGAACTTGTCCGATCTGACGATACAGACCTCAGCGCCTACCCAGGCAATCTTCTTGGCTACACCAAACCCGATCATTGTTCCCAGCACTGGACCTGCACTCGGAATCACAACCCTCCAGTGGTCTGCGCCCAGCTCGGTTGCGATCCCGAACTTTGTTAGCTCCGTGCAAACGGTACAGGTCCGGGTCGGTTCTCCATCTGGTCCATTGTTCGTACAAGAAGGCCCCGCAGGAGGTGCAACAACGGGACCATGGGTCACCGACGGCATGACATTCTTCTTGCAGAACGTCACCAATGGCCGCCCACTTACTTCAGCAAACACTCTTGCCACAACGACCGTCCGAGTGGTCCAGCAATAGACTCTCGCCGAAAGAGCCAGCCTTCAGCTAGCTCTCTAATTTCGCATCCAGCGTAATCTCGGTGTCGAATAATTTCGACACCGGGCAACCTTCCTTGGCCGCCTGAGTCGCCCGCTGGAATACTTCTTGTGTCGCGTTGGGAACTTTCGCGCTCAACGTGAGATGGCTTTGCTTGATTGCAAATCCCTCGCCTTCCTTATCGAGCGTAATCGCGCATGTCGTATCGATGCTATCGGCAGTCAATCCTTCCTGGGCCAGCATCAGCGACAACGCCATTGAGAAGCAGCCCGCATGTGCCGCCGCCAGCAGCTCTTCCGGATTTGTACCCGTTCCACTCTCAAATCGTGTCTTGAATGAATACTGCGCATTCGATAGCGTGCCGCTTTCAGTCGAGATGATGCCTAACCCGGCCTTCAAATCGCCCTTCCACTGTGCTTTAGCTGTTCTCTTCATACTTGCTCCTGTCTATTGGTAAGCCGTCAAATAGATGCGCAACCATCGGATTCATTTCGGTTCGGCCACGAAACGATAGCCGACGCCGCGCACAGTAAGCAGATATTTCGGGTGCGGAGGATCGTCCTCAATATATCGCCTCAGGCGCATGATGAAATTGTCGATAGGCCGCGTGTCGGTATCTTCGCGTAACCCCCAAACCTGTTCCAGCATTGTTTTACGCGAGACCGCCTCCCCCTCGTGCTCAATCAGATATCGCAGAACATTGACTTCCATCAGTGTCAACTGAAATGCCTTATCGCGCACCCGCAGTTCCAGCAAATCATAGTGAACCGACTTGTCACCAAATCGAAAGACGTTCTTGCGATTATCCAAGTCCGCCGTCGCTGACGTCGCGGTCTGACCAGCCGTCTGACTGCCCGGTTCTTCGCTCAACCCCCCGTTCAACGAAATGCGCAGCCACTCCCGACGCCGCAACAACCCTTTGATCCGCACAATCAGTAATGCCAAGTCAAAAGGCTTTGTCAAATAGTCGTCAGCACCTGCCTCAAACCCCCGCAGCACATCTTGCGGATGGCTTCGCGCCGTCAACATTAACGTGGGAATGAACTGTTTTGCTTTTCGAAGCTCTGCCATAACCGCAAAGCCGTCTTGGCCCGGTAACATCACATCCAGAATCAGCACATCGAACCCGGTCGGCTCGCTTGTCAACAGCTTCACCGCTTCCTCGCCCGTCTCCAAAAGCTTTACCTGGTAGCCCTCTTCTTCGAGATTGAACCGGAGTCCGTGAGCCAGATGCTGCTCGTCTTCCACCACCAGTACGCGACTCATCTGGCCATCGGTAACTGCAAAACGAAGGTGCTTCCGAGCCCGGGCCCTGCACTCTCCGCCCATGCTCTGCCCCCGTGACGCTTCGCCACCGACCGCACAATGAACAAGCCCAGCCCCGTTCCCTTCACTCGCATGGCCACAGAGCCAGGAACCCGATAGAAACGCCTGAAAATCCGCTTCAACTCCGCTTGAGGTATGCCCGCGCCCCGATCCGTTACTCGGAACACAACAAACCTGTCTTCCATCGTCAAGGTCTGCACTGTCACGTGTACGTCCCGGCCCGAATACTTCACCGCGTTATCAACCAGGTTCGAAACAGCAGCTCGCACCTCATCCAGATCACCCCATACCGCCAATTTCTTCTCTGCCCCATCTGCTGTGCTTTGACCCGAACCTTCTCCGAGCCGCCCCAGCGCTGGCTGATATTCGAGAGCCTCAGGCGGCAAGTTATGCAAGCTTCTTGCGCGATTGAAAGTCTCTTCGATTAATTGATCAATATCGATCCGAGTCTGGTTGGCCACTCTGTTCGCCGAACCCAGCCGTCCCGTCCGCAACACCTGCTCAATCGTCCCCAGCAGCCTGTCGCTATCGTCCAACATGATCTGATAGAACTCACGCCGCTTCTGGTCGTCGAGAGGCCGCATCTGCAGCGTTTCCAAATACAATCGAATAGACGCTATCGGGGTCTTCAACTCATGTGTCACAGCGTTGATGAAGGCATCGTGTTGCTCATTACGCCTGATCTCGCGGACAAGGAAAATCGTGTTTAAGATGATTCCGCCAATGATGAGCAGGACCAACAAGATCCCAAAAAACAGGAGAATGCCCGTTCTCCAACCGCGCAAAAACCACCCGATGTACAGCAGCAGTATGACAACAATCAGCCCAACGCCGAGGGATATAAAGAACGCGATCGACTTCTGGCGACCTGCAACAACCATGACAGTTATCAGATTAATGCGTCCGCTACTTCGGCGTCTAAAAGGAAAAGGCCCTCCGTTGCTCCGGAAGGCCTAAAACCATATTGTCAATTGCGTTCTGAGGACGCTCGCCTATGCCGCCGCTTGGCGCTCGCTATCCACTGCAGGCATGGAGACCTTCGCAACCCGTACAGACTTCGCAATGCCCAACCGTTGCAGCAACCGAATCTGAATCCACGACGGATCAAACTCATACCACGCCAGACCATGTCGCGCCGAGGTTGGATGCGCGTGGTGATTGTTGTGCCAGCCTTCACCGAAGGTCAACAACGCTACCCACCAGTTGTTACGAGAATCGTCACGCGTCGCAAACCGGCGTCCTCCCCACATGTGTGTCGCCGAGTTCACTAGCCATGTGGCATGAAGGCCAAGCGTGATGCGTAAGCACACCGCCCACAAAACCATCGGCAAGCCAGCCCAGGCATAAAGCCCGATCGCCAGTACAACCGTCGGCAGCCAGTGCCAATTGTTCAGCCAGGTGTAAAACGGCTGCCTGCCCAGGTCCGGTGCATATCTCGCCATCAATTTCGTATTGTTGTGCTTCGCTTCACCGATCAGAATCCAGCCCATGTGGGCCCAGTATCCGCCATCATTCGGTGAATGTGGATCGCCTTCTTGATCTGATTTCTGGTGATGTATGCGATGAGTCGCAACCCAGAACAGTGGGCCGCCTTCTAAGGTCATGGCGCCGCAAACCGCAAAGAAATACTCGAGCAACACCGGCACCTTATAGGAACGATGCGTGTGCAACCGATGGTACCCAAGGCTGATACCCAGCCCGATCGTCATCCAATAAAGGAAAAGCGAAACCAGCAGCGCACGCCAGCTAAAGCAGAACAAAGCGCCAATTGCCCCCACGTGCAACACAATCAGCACCAGCACAGTAGGCCAATTTATCTTCTGATCTTGCGGTTTAGTAATGACTTCTGCAGACACGTTCATCGATGAGGTGGAGGCCACCATTCGAACCTATCAGCAATTTGCCCCGTCTACTGTAAGATTTTTGTCATTTGATAGGGGTCGTCCAGCGGCTTCCGTCTACGCTGCTGAACTCTTGCGGGCGGTCTTGCGTTTCGTAGTACTTTTCTTGCCCTCCGCCACCGTTACAACAACCGATTTGCCACCCGAGCTCTGTTTCGACGCCGCTTTGGTCGCCTCCAGGCTCCGCTGCAGCGCTTCCATGATGTTGACGACTGGAGAGGGACGCTTCGCTTCCTTCGGCGCGGTAACCTTCTGCCCCTTACGCTTTTGCTCAATCAGCTTCAAAACGTTTTCTCGATATTGATCATGAAACTGGCCAGGATCAAACGGCGCAGCCAGCGAGTCGATCAACTTCTTCGCTAAGTCCAGCTCTTTCTGATTAAACGAACCCTCGTCTACTTTCGCCTTATTCGCCTCGTGTAGCTCGTCCGCAAAATAGGCCGTGTGCAGAACAAAGCCATTCACAGTAGGACGCAGAATGACGATATGCTCCCGCCCGTGCATGGCCATCTTGGCAATCGCATGATAGCCGGACTCTGACATGGCCTTGAGAAGCAGCGCGTATGGCTTGGACACCTCCTCTTCGGGCGCAACATAATAGGACTTATCGAGGTATATCGGATCGATATCAGCCGCAGGAGTAAATTGTAGAATCTCCATGGTGCGCGCTGTCGGAGGCGCAACTTTCTCCAACTCCTCGGGGTCTACGACAACGTACTCGTTCTTCTCATACTCGTATCCCTTCACAATGTCTTCACGAGTTAGCTGCTTGTCCTCGGCCACGCAAAAGAAAACTTCATGCACTCGCGACAAATCCGTCTTGTGCAACATGTGAAAGTGAACCGTCTCTGTCCGAGCCGCAGCGAATAGCCGAATCGGAAACGACACTAAACCGAAGCTAAGATAACCCTTCCAAACTGTGGCTGCCATAAAGGTCTATTGATTCGCCAGACAAGCCACCGGCTTTGGAATCTTCTGATCCGCGTTCTCATTGAAGCACCAGCGGACCAATGGATCCTCTATCGCCCCCGCGTTGGCTAAACGCAAATCCTCAAGCCCGAGCTCATGAAACCGGAACTGAACACTCCCGTCGCTCATGACCGTCGCTAACAAATACCCATACACATCAGTACGAGCAATCGGTTTTTCACCTGAGTCACCGGTATCTGACATGCCGGCCTGTGATCCGCTTTCAGCAAACGGAGGCAGCCGATAACGCACCGCCCCAGCTGTTCCCACAATCCACCCAGGTATCACTTTGTCACCCCAGTAAGAGGTCCGATACACATCATTCATCACGAAATGCGAGTGACTTGCCAGCACGTATACTTTCTTGCCCGCTTGCTGCAGGTTCCACAAAAGCTGATATACCTGTCGACCACTCGCAACACCGGCTGGTGAGTCGCACATACTGTGACTCAATCCCTTGCTGCCAGGCAATGCCTCGTGCATGCCGACAACTACAGTCCGAATCGCGGACGACTTCTGGTCAGCCTCCAAGCGCCTCCGCAACCACTCCATCTGTGCATCATCGAACGTATTTTCTGATGCGTTGTCTAGCGAAATAAAATCTGCTGATTGATTCATGACCCAGTGAAAGTAAGTCCGCGGCAGTGGGGTCGCGTCCCCATCGTCCTCCCGCTGCTTCCGCAATAAGGGTGAATCTAGATAGTCCTTAAACGACGAAACAAAGTCGGCCCTGGTCTTCGGGTAAATCACTTCGTGATTTCCAATTCCGAGAAAGACGTCCAGGTTTTTGAATGGCTTCAACTGATTTTTGATGAAATCCGGCCAGGCGCCTGTCAGATAGCCAATGATGTTCAGTGGTGGCCGAGCCAACTGCAGCCGCGCAGGCGGCACCATGTCTTCGTCGAAATCGTAGATGGCCCGGAAGTCACCCAAATGCCAGTAGAAGCTTGCCTTCGTCTGCAAGACTGACGCAGCGATCGCCGGCATCACTACATCTCCGCAGTTTCGCGAGTCTCCGGACACCGTAAACTGCCAAACGGGACTCACCTGGGCATCTTGAGCCGACATCTTTCCGGGCGAGATAGCAGCGGCACCGAACGCTAGTAGTATCAGGAGGCCAACACAACGGTAGTACCTCACGTAGTACTCCTTACATAAAATAGTTGAATCCTGCGTGGTACGTTGTAACGACAACGCAAGCCTCTCTTCTCAGTTCTCATGCGAGCAAATGTCCCTTGTCCAATTCCTAATCGACTCAATGCTGATTCCATTCGACATACGTTGGCCACGCTTGTTACCGCGGGCGCAATGCTCGCCCTCATTGGATCCGGATCAGCCCTTGCCGAAACATTGCCCGTTGAAACCACCATCGAGGCTCGGCTTCTAAGCACGACAGGCTCCCGGGTTTCGCACATTGGCGACCCGATTAGCGCAACAGTAATCGCTCCTGTGACGGCCAACATCAATGGTGAATTGCGCATCATTATTCCGCCGGGAAGCACGCTGCTGGGCACCGTTCGTGAGGTGAACCGGCTTGGCTTGGGCCTGCGACACAGCTCAGCAGCCATTCGATACAACCTCGACTCCCTTGTTCTCCCGGGTAAACCGCCAATCCCGATTTCCGAGCGCGTTGTCCAAATCGAGACGGCTAAGGAGGATGTAGATATCGAAGGCACGATCTATGGCACGCATCCTACGGCCAGTGTGTCGTCCACCGTCTCTTTCTACACGCTTCCGCTGATCTATACCATTCCTGTTTTGCGCATCCCTGTCTGGACCGCCAAGTTTATCATTGCGCGCTCGCCTGACCCCGAGATCTACTTCCCGGCCGGAACTGAAGTCTTGCTCCGACTCACCCGGCCCGTCGACATACCTGTCACGCCGCTCGCTTTCAGCTTCAGTCGTTCTCTAGAATCGGATGAATTACATCGGGTCGAACAAACCTTACGCAATGCGGCGTTAACCCGAGCCGAGTACGACAAGCACGCCTCCGATCTGGTCAACGTCATGCTGCTAGGCAGTAAAGAGAGTGTCGAGCGAGCCTTTCAAGCCGCTGGCTGGTCAGGCTCGGAACATACGTGCGCCATATCGCTGTACAAGATGTATCATTCAGTGCTTTCTCGTAAAGGCTATACGACGGCGCCCATGGATCGTCTCACCCTGAATGGCCAATTCGCCAACGCGTCTTTCCAAAAGAGCCTCGACACCTTCGCCAAACGACATCATGTTCGCTTTTGGCGTCAGCCCGCCGCACCTGAGTTGCGAAGCACTGATTCTAATGCAACAGAGATGTGGCTCGGCGCGGCCACTGAGGACGTCGGCTTTCGCGTGCGGCATTTGCACATGTCTCATGCAATCGACCCTCACGTCGACAACGAACGCGCGAAGGTCGTCAACGATCTTGTGTTCACCGGTTGTGTCGATAGCGTCACAGTCGCTCCGGCCGTTCAAGGATCTTTGGGCACTCGCAAGCCGGCCATTGATCAAACAACGACAGACGGCAACGTAGCGGTGCTGAAGCTAAACGCCTGCGAGCATCCGTCCGCTTTCCCGACGCCTCCAACCCCGTCCGGCCTCCACAGGCGCAATGCTTTCGTCAGAACGTTACTCGCCATCCGCGACGATATCCCGCGGTCAAACGTTCTCTTCATTGCCTATGACACGATCCGTCTGCTAGCCACTCATCCGCCCACCTTTGCCCGCGAAGCTTTCGGCAAAAGAGACCACCGCAACCTCCAGTGGCTCGCGGCAGCGCAAGGCTCTAAAATTGCTTCAGCATGCCCCGCCTCAGCCGAGTGCGTTCACCAGGGAAATTGAGGCAAGCCTGCGCGACTATGTCCGAATATTCGGCGTGAGAGCGGAGCAGTTCGTTTCGTAATTCGCCGTCCTTGCAAGCCCGTTGACAAAGTACACATTCAATGTGGGCGGCTTGACAGAAGCGAGAACCCCGACCTGGAACGCGAATGGGAGCTTGCGTTCGCTGACGGTCTCGGATCCGTTTTGGCCCCTATAGTCAAACCTGCACAAACACCTATGACGATTTATCGCGACTAGCAAACACCAACTGCGGCTCTAGTTGGGCACAGAGCTTCAACTATGACGCGTTCGGCAATATCAGTAAGTCAGGCACCATATCGTTCCTGCCGACCTACAACATCTACAATCAATATGCGACGCTGTCGTCCGGCACGCCTTCTTATAGCGCAAACGGAGCCGTCTACAATGATGGGGTTCACAGCTACCTCTGGGATTCGGAACTCAAGAATGTGCAACTGGACTCCAACGTGTTCGTGACCTATGACGCCTTTGGCCGGTGGGTGGAGCAAAATAAGAACGGAGTCATTACTCAGGCCGCCTATGCGCCGGATGGAACGCAAACTCTGGTGATGTCGGGGCAGACGGTCGTCTCCGCGTAGGTGCGTCTTTTTAAGGGCGGAATGGCGAAATACAACAGCAATGGGCTGAGCGCCTATTACCATCCAGACTGGCTCGGAACCGGTCGACTGTACAGCGATCCTCATCGCAACGCGCTCACTGACGACAGCTTCGCCCCCTTCGGTGAGCAGTACCAGGGAGCCATTCCAGCCACCTTCTTCACCTGATCCGCCCAAATCGTCGAAGCGAACGATCTCCTCACTCTTCCGGCTCGCAACTATTCCCCGACCCAGGGACGCTGGCTCAGCCCCGACCCCGCCGGCCTCGCCGCCGTCGACCTCACCAACCCCCAGACCTTGAACCGGTATGTTTATGTGAACAATGATCCGCTTGGCTTGATAAACCCGAGTGGACTGGATCCAATCTATGAGGTGCCGCCCGTTACGGGCTATCTTCCGCCTGATCCGATCAGCACGGTTCCTATGTATTGGCCGAATTGCTACTTTTTTGGTTGCGGACTCTGGGATGGCTATACTCCCATAGGTGGCCAAGCCCCCGCGGCGGGAGTGGCGGAGGCGGAGGAAGCGCGGTACTAGCTAAACCGCCATTGCCAAAAACCGGGAACGTCGCTCAAGCGGTCAAGCGAAACTGTTTAGCTGGCTACAACAACTCAACGGCGGGCAAGGCAATCCAGTTCTTCAGCGTTTTTAACCTGGTGACCAATATCAAACAAGAATTGCCAGACTGGACCATACTGCCCGCAGCAAAGTTCCTACATTAAATGGCTCGATAAGGCAAGTCAGGCCTTAGGTAACACCGAGCTTCTGTCAGTCACGGGCGGCGCATCAACGATCATGTCTCCGACAGCTGCCGCTGTTCATGGCGGAGAGAAAATCGCAGGGCGCTTGGCAGAACCTGCTATTGTGGGGGGCCACTGGACTAGATGTGATTATGAATGCTGGCTGCGACACGATCGGCCAGCAGGCTGCCGGACAAATCACGCCGCCACCTACCGGCGGATTATGACTCGTTTGTAGAGTTAGATCCTAAGGCATTCCTATGAGTGAATGGAGGAAATTTGCCCAGGAGCACTGGATTTTTGGAGGCATCCTGGCGTCTCTGTTGTGGTTCCTAGCTGGCAGGCAATCACTTACAAATCGCGAGCCCGGCTATGCGCTGTTCTGGCAAGGATCGCAGTATTTATCGTAGCCGATTTGTGCGTCTGGGCAGTTTGCGAACGGGAGTGGATTGGGCTTGGTTTCGGCATTGGGCTGCTCTGCATCGAAACGTTCTCGATGATACGAAGTTATAAAGCGCAGAGCGGTAAGCATTGAGGGGGGCCGCCAAATCCCGGCTCTGCTCGTGCCACCCACATCCCAGTTCGTTTCGTAATTTGCCCACCTCGCCGGCAGTGTTCACAAATTCCCGATCTTTTTCTTCCGTTCTCTTCCCAACCACTTACAGCGCTTTTTTCGTTTCGCCGATCTCCTCACGCGCTTAACCTCGCCTACGAGAAAGGCGAAACTTCTTTGTCCGAAATCCTTCTAGACGATTCCGATCTCGAATCCGCCACCCTGCTTAAATCCAAACGCAGCGGTGGTCCGAAGACCGACGAAGGCAAAGCCCGCTCCAGCGAAAACAGCACTTCCCATGGCCTGTGTTCCAAGCGCCTCATCCTCCCCGGCGAAAGTTCCGAGGAGTTCGAAACACTCCAACAAGGCTGGCGCACTGACTACGAATCCGGCATCTTCATTCCCCAACCCCTGCTCTCAAACGTTATCGAAGCGCACTGGCTCTTACTCCGTAATCAGAACCGCTGCAACGACTTCGAATTCTCCCTCGCCGAGAAATCCCCCGCCGATTGGACCGACCAAGACCACCGCAACCTGACCAACTTCACTCGCTACCGCACCGCAGCCGACCGCAGTTTTCATCGCTGTCTTACTGATCTGGAAAAGTATCGCAGCACTCGCCTGCGCGAACAGTTTTCCGAAGAACGTATCGAACTCAGAAAAATCGAAATCTCAACCAAAATCATTCGAAAGGCCAGCGCCAAGCAGGAGGATCTTGAACAATCCACTAAGCAGGCCCAAAGAGAAGCAGACAAGGCACAGAAGCAAGCAGAGGATGCTGCGAAGGCCACCGCCCAGCAAGCCAAGAAGGACGAAGAAGCCGCTGCCAAGTTCGTCAAAGACCGGCTCACCATCGAATGGACTAAAGGCCGCCAGTGGGTCGAGATCCACACCCACGTAGAAACCGGCGAGTTCACCATCGAGTACTTTCCCCAGAACGAAACGCTCATCGATGAGTTCCGCCACAAAGACAAGCCGGAGATGCTCTATCGCTATCTACACTTCATGAATGGCGTGCCGGACGAATTTGCTTTCACCATGCCGCCCGATGCTCAATACAAGAAGCTGGGCGGACTCGTCCTCCATCGTATGGAGTGGCACGTCTGGCTCAAGCAGATTGTCTTTGAGAAGGAGACTCGCAACGGACTGCCCGGTCCCATTCAAGGCCGCACCTACCATCGCTGGGAAACCTGGCGCGACAACCAGAAAGACCGCATCGCCCAGGGCCTACCGTTTAAAGACTGGAAGGCGCCGGAGAAATGACTGGAAGGCACCGGCAGAACATATAAAAACTGTTATCCTCGTTCGCCATAGCATTTTGGAGGACGACACTTTGCCCCGACCAACGCTCAACTTGCAGCAACTACAACATCACCTGACCCAATTGCCCGGCTGGCAAGTGGAAAATGAAAAGCTTCACCGCGAATACGAGTTCGCCGACTTTGCACACGCAATCGGATTCATCAGCACCGCTGCAATTCTGATCGAGAAGATCAATCATCACCCCGAGTGGAGCAACGTCTACAACCGGGTCATCGTCGACCTGACGACGCATGATTCCGGCGGAATCACTACCAAGGACATTGAGCTCGCTCGACTATTGGACGAAGTCGCTTCTCAGTAACTACGGAGCAAGTTGGCTCGACCACTCAGGAAACGCAACTAGCGCGTCAACAATATTGTGAACCTTGTCTGTATGTGCGTCTTCCTGCCAGCCGCCACGATGATTCTCAACGAGCGTGTCACGAGGGCAGCCGTCATCGTCCACTCCATATAATGCAAATGTCAGCGCTTCATGCGCCACCTTCTTGTATTGAGGCGAGTGCGTCGCAGCCGAATACATTGCCAACACCGCGCCATAACTGGAATTGATTCCTCCCCATGGCTCGCGATCTTCGTCCTGCTCCCCGCAAACCGGAACGCCGAAGCGAATGCTGGTAAACCTCTCACCAACAAATTCGATCAGTGTTTTAGCATCCTTCTGCCAATCCGCATCCAGCGCTTCTTTTCTTTCGATCAAGTAGCGCGCAAGACTTAAAGGAGCCCATGCAGTGCGGTTCTTCTGTGAATGATGGTCTTCGAAAAACTCGGCCCATAGATTCCCACCGTTCGCGAGATCAGGAATCTGGAAGTTCTTGATCCACGCCCAAAGCTCCGTGGCCGGCTTCTTGAACTCTGGATATCCTTCCGCAACAAGCGAATTGAAAAGACGTAAATTGAAGGCCATGTTGCCTGAAATGGCACCACGGGTTTCGCCCGTTCGATAGTCCGCCCGGAAAGGCCATGGCGAATGACTCGCATCACCTTGAGTCATGTTAGTAACCAGCACTCGTGCATTCTGCAGGGCTTGATCCAGGTAACGCTTGTCTTTGGTCTTCTGGTATAGCAGCAGTAAGGCGTAACCGGCGATACCGCCCTTGTCAGGCTGAATTTCATACGGCTTGTCGTCTTGAGAGCCGCTGTCTGGCCGCTGTGGAAATAAGTTATTCCGTCCCGTAGACCGCGTGAATCGCGGGTACTTGCCGGTGTCAGGCGTCAGAGCTTCGTTAATAAGATAATCACCCATGCGGCGGGCAAACTCGAGCGCTTTCGAATTTCGTCGTCCCGTGTATTCGTAATACTTCAGGTACGAAATAATGCCCATCCCATTCTGTGTGGATGGAATGTTGTCGGCTCGACCTCCTGCTAATTGGTAGCGCCCATCCATGAACGTCATGTACACAAAACGTGGATAGCCGTGCTCAATCGGGCAACGCTCGTACCACTTCATTTCACGGTCAAGCGCATCCGCCCAGGACGTCCAAGGAATCAGACTTCCATCAGCAGCATACTTGGCCTGATGGCTCCCCAATATGACCTGAGCTGGCGAGTCGAGCGCTCCCAGCAAAACTAGTACTGCCAGCAACAACCCGGTTGAGAGCGACCGAGTCCTCACCGGCCTATTGCGCCGCCGGTGGATTGCCCACAATATCCAACAATTCAATATCAAAGATCAAAGTTGCGTTGCCGGGAATCGGGCCTTTGCCGGAATCGCCGTAAGCAATGTCAGACGGACACACCAGGGTTGCCTTTCCGCCGACCTTCATCTTCTGCACACCCTCCGTCCAACACCGAATGACTCCGGTCAGCGGGAAGGTTGCAGGTTCGTTTCGCGCATAGGAGCTATCGAACTCAGAACCATCAATCGTGGTTCCGCGATAGTTCACCTTGACGGTATCGCTCGCCTTCGGTGAAGCGCCGGTGCCCGGGCGTAGTTCCTTATAGATGAGTCCGGATTCTGTTTTGACAAAACCAGGTTGAGCGGTCGTTTTATCCAAATAAGCCTTCGAAGCAAGCTTCTGCTGCTCAGCGGCCTCTGCTCCTCGCTGCTTTTGGAGTGGACCAATCTTCGGGCCCCACTCGCTCAATTCGACGGCGGGCTTCTTAGCTGCGGAATCCGTCAATGCCCGCTTCACAATATCAAGCTCGGCAGGCGTGAGATTGAATTGCGATAAAGATTGCCCAATGGACAGGCCTAGTGCATAGATGGTCTTTTCGGTATCAGTTGTCAATGGAGCTGGGGCGGGCACGGGTTTTGTTCTCGCAACAGGTTTGGCCGCTGGCTTAGCAGTTCCAGGGCTTCCAGATTTTGGCTTTGCGGCTGCGGGCTTAGTCGGCGGAGCCGGTGTTTGCGCCCAAAGAACCACAGGAAATAGGAGGAGTGCACCACGCATCTAGCTCAGACTAACATTGGTATCTATAGAGTCCGGCGTGACAGTCGCCACAAGAAGATTGGCGCGGCAGCGATGAACTTTCCAATCACAATAGGCATCACTTTCAGATCGGCCCAGAATGAACGGCCTTCTTTGCCCGTCAGCAGTGTGCCATGCCGCATCGCATACCAATTGAACAACGATGCGATCCCCGTAACGATCGCTGACAGTATGACGCCGCCCTTCAGATTCGGTGTGCCCCGAAGCGAATGGACCATAAACTCAAGAACTTGAACCGCTGCAGGAAAAGCCACCAAGACGATAAAGATTGCCAGCCAAGTCGGTTGCATCTTGCGCAGCGCTTGGGTGATGGCGCCATTGACCCCTGAGGTGATCGTACGAAACAGCACTTCCACGAATGCCGCGGACAGGGCTGCCCTCCAGCCATGTTTCAGGCTCGATATAAAGAAGATAGGCGCACGGTAGAGCGCGCTCATCGCCGCCGCTTTCCAGTTCCAAAACTTCGACAACCTCAAGTATGTCGATCCTACTTTTCAGCTTCATGAACCCGCGCGCTGTCCAGAAGACGTCTACTCTGCTATCGTTCAAATTCAGGCGGTATGCTCACCACTTCTGAGACAGCGTCAACCGTAGAAACGCAGAGTGTTACGTTTCTTGCTCTAGCCCTCGACTGCGGCCTGACACTGATGAACGTAGACGTGGCGTATGAAACGTACGGCACTCTGAACGCAGAGCGCACGAACGCAATCTTGGTGATGCACGGCTTCTCTGGTGATGCACACGCCGCAGGCACTCACCGCGAAACGGGACAGCCCGGCTGGTGGTCGTCGATGATCGGCTCGAAACTAGGCTTTGATACGGATCGCTATTTCGTAATCTGTTCCAACGTGTTGGGCGGCTGCCGTGGCACAACCGGACCTGGATCAATCGACCCCTCGCTCGGTCAACCCTATGGCATGCGTTTTCCGGTTATCACGGTGGCCGACATGGTTCGATTGCAAAAGATGTTGATCGACCACTTGGGAATTTCAAAGTTGCTGGCGGTAGCCGGCGGGTCGATGGGCGGCATGCAGGCTCTGCAATGGACCGTGGCATATCCGGATTCCGTTGCTGCCGCAATTCCTATCGCCACAACAGCTCGGCATAGTGCCCAGCAGATTGCCTTCAACGAAGTTGGTCGACAAGCCGTCATGGCTGATCCAGATTGGAACGAGGGCAACTACTACGACGCAAAGCCACCCGCTCGAGGTCTCGCCGTCGCACGCATGGTCGGCCACATTACCTATATGAGTGACGGCTCCATGCGGCAGAAGTTCGGCCGTCGCTTACGCGATAAGGACGCCTTCGGATTCGACTTCTCGGTTGACTTCGAAGTTGAGAGTTACTTGCGTTATCGAGGCAGCCAGTTTGTGAACCGTTTCGACGCAAACTCGTATCTGTACATCACCAAGGCGATGGACTACTTCGATCTGTCCTCTGTCTTTCCATCCCTCGCTGCCGCATTCACCTTGACGCGTTCGCGATTCTTGGTCCTCAGCTATACGTCCGACTGGCTTTATCCCACCTATCAATCGCTCGAAATTGTCAGTGCGCTTCGCGGCCGCAACATCGATGTGGCCTTCTGCGAATTGACGTCTAACTATGGTCACGACGCGTTCCTCGTTGACACCAAGGATCAAGGCGAACTAGTCGCCGGCTTTCTGGACAGCACTTTCCGCGGTCTCGGAGGCCGGTAACGCCATGAGTTCTGTACGCGTTGTCGCCGAGCCTGAGACTCGGCCGGTCCTCGATCGCAGCGATTACGCAATGATCGCGGAGATTGTCGAACCCCAGTCGCGCGTGCTCGATCTAGGTTGCGGCAATGGCGAACTGCTAGCCTTTCTGCGCGATACCAAGCGGGTCGATGCACGCGGTGTTGAGATTGATCGAGATAAGGTCCGCCGGGCAATCGCTCGCGGCGTATCGGTATTCCAGGGCGACATCGATCACGGTCTAGCCGACTACCCGGACGGCGCTTTCGACTTCGTCATCCTGAGTCAAACGCTGCAAGAGATGCGCTACCCATTGAAGGTCCTGCAGGAGATGCTGCGTGTCGGCCGCCATGCGATTGTCGCGTTTCCCAACTTCGGTCACTGGTCCATGCGCCTTTCTCATTTGATCAGCGGTCGTGCGCCTCAAAGTAAATACTTCCCGCATGACTGGTACGATTCACCTAATCTCCACTTCCTGACAGTTCACGATTTCCTTTCGCTGTGTCGAAAGCAGAACTGGATTATCGAGCGTCAGTTCTTCCTCAGCGACGATCAGCGAACCACGTTTCTCCCCAACCTGCTGGCCGAAGTTGCCGTGATGTCCATCCGTTCCACGCCGTAGACTTTTCTATCCCTTGTCGCTTCTTATAATTAAGTCTCGATGCCATCCCCTGTCGACCACTTCGTTCAGCAGAATGAAAAGCGGCTTCTAGACGAACTCCTGCAATTTCTGCGAATCCCGAGCATCAGCACTGCGCCTGAACATAAGCAGGACGTCGCGCAAGCAGCCCAGTTCGTGGCTGACAGTTTGGGTAAAGCAGGGCTCGAGAATGTCGAGATAATTCAGACCGCCAAACATCCTTTGGTCTATGCCGACTGGCTGCATGCACCTGGCAAGCCGACCGTCATCTGTTATGGACACTACGACGTGCAGCCGCCCGATCCGATCGATCTCTGGCATACTCCGCCATTCGAGCCAACGATACGCGACGGCAACATCTACGCTCGCGGAGCATGCGACGACAAAGGCCAAATGTACATGCACATAAAGGCAGTCGAAGCGCTGAAGGCCGTCACCGGAAGCTTGCCTGTCAATGTCAAGTTTCTAATCGAGGGTGAAGAAGAGGTCGGTGGTGAGTCGATCGCCAAATTCGTTCCAGCGAACAAAGAACGACTTAAGGCCGACGTCGCACTAGTCTCGGATACGGAGCTCTTCGCCGACGGCGTCCCCACTTTGTGCGTCGGCTTGCGCGGTTTGATGTATCTCGAAATCGAAGCAACTGGACCGGCCCGCGACCTTCACTCGGGTATGTATGGTGGCGCCGCTCCGAATGCTGTTTACGGCCTGATCGAGTTGCTCGCAAAAGCGAAAGACACTGATGGCCACATTCTCATTCCGGGTACCTACAACGGAGTCGAAGCGCCCTCCCAAGCAGAAGTCGAGAGTTGGGCTAAACTTCCCTTCACCGAAGAGGTGTTTCTCAAAGACGAAGTCGGCTCGAGCGAACTGACCGGCGAGCCCGACCAATCGGTGCTGGCGCGGGTCTGGGCCAGACCGACCTTTGAAGTTCATGGCATCGCCGGCGGCTTCACCGGCACCGGAGCGAAAACGGTCATCCCTGCCAAGGCCACCGCAAAGGTCAGCCTACGACTTGTGCCAAAGCAGAATCCTGATACTGTCTTGAAGGCCGTGACCAGTTGGGTTGCAGAGAACACCCCACGTGGAATTAAGACGCAGGTCCGCGTCTTGAGCACCGGTCCCGCGATCTCAGTCGATCCGGACAATCACGCCATCGCGGTTGCCGCGAAAGCCTTTAGCGAGATGCTGGATCAACCGACTGTTTTCATTCGGAGCGGAGGTTCCATTCCGATCGTCGGTGAGTTTCGAGAGCACCTCGGTATTCCAACCGTGCTCATGGGATTCGGCTTGCCCGATGACGGACTGCACTCGCCCAATGAGAAGTATCGGATCAGTAACTACTACGAAGGTATTCGGACCATCGCGCATTTCCTGAACGAGTACGGCAAGGCTAACGCGGTTTGAGTGTAGATAGAAGCGAGTCCGAAAAGGTGGCTCGCTCGGCTGGCGTTGTTTCGCTAGCCATCTTCTCCAGCCGTGTGACCGGGCTGGTGCGCGAAGTCCTGATGGCCCAGAAATTCGGTGCCGGCTTTGCGTACGATGCTTTCCTGCTCGGCTTCCGAATCCCCAATCTGACTCGCGACCTGTTTGCCGAGGGTGCCCTTTCGGGCGCGTTCGTGCCTACCTTCACGGCCACAGTTGGAAGTAACGTCCGTGGCGAAGCCGTTAAGCCAGCCAACTCCGAAGCCCTCAAGTTGGCAAACTTAGTTGCAACCGCCATCCTGGTTATCGTCGGCTTGACATGCTTGTTGGGCATTATTCTTGCGCCCGCATTCGTGCGGCTACTTGCACCCGGCTATGCTGCAATTCCCGATAAGTTCGCATTAGCGGTCCAGTTGACCCGCATCATGTTCCCGTTTTTGCTGATGATCTCTTTGTCCGCACAGGCCATGGGAATGCTCAATACCTACGGCAGTTTTGGTGTACCCGCGCTGGCATCGACGTTCTTCAACGTTGGTTCCGTCGTATTCGGTCTCTCATTAGCATTCTGGATTGGACCCCGGATCGGGATGCAGCCCGTGGAAGGAATGGCGTTCGGGGTTGTGATTGGCGGCATGCTCCAGATTGGCTGGCAGGTACCGAGTCTGTGGCGTCTCGGTTTTCGATTCCGGCCTGAGTTCGACTGGTCGCATCCGGGATTGCGACAAATCCTGCGACTGATGATCCCTGCATTCTTGGGGGAGGCCGCCGTCCAAATTAACGTCATCGTCAACACAAACCTGGCATCCCGAATCATGGATCCTTTGCGTGGACACGACGGACCTGTCAGTTGGCTCTCCTATGCATTCCGCTTCGTTCAGTTCCCGCTCGGTCTCTTTGGCGTTGCGATCGCATCAGCCATGGCGCCCTCGGTTGCTCGCAGTGCCTCGTCCGGTAACGTCGCTGAGTTTCGACAAACTGTCTCGCGATCATTGGTCATGGTCGCGCTATTAACGATTCCGTCTACCGTCGGCTTGGTTGTGTTGGGACGACCCATCATCGGAATGGTTTATCAAGGCGGTCGGTTCGGCATCTACGATACGCAACAAACTTCGCTGGCTCTGGCTTGTTACTCAATCGGCCTGTTCGGCTACGCCTGTACGAAGATCTTTCACCCGGCGTTTTACGCCTTGGGAGACGCACGAACCCCGATGTACGTCAGCCTGTCATCAGTCCTGGTAAATTTCGGTGTGGCTTCGCTGCTGCTGCGATTTACAACGCTGGGACACGCCGCACTCGCACTATCGACTTCGGCCGTAACCATAACAGCTGGTCTCCTATTGGGCGGGCTTCTAAGAACTCAGCTGAACGGCATTGAAGGACGTTACCTTTGGAACCGTGGCAGCCGTGTTGTCGGAGCAGCTCTGCTGATGGGATTACCCTTGGCTTTCGTGTTCCGAACGGTGAGCCCGTGGTTTACAACGTCCCGCATTGGTTATGCGGCTGTGCTGTCGATCTGCCTTCCGGCCGCCCTCGCCCTATTTCTATTAGGCGCCAAACTCTTTGGAGTGCGTGAGGTTGAGCAGATTACAAACGTTCTCATTGGCCTAATCGACCGTACAATAGGCCACTCGCGTGTTAAAGTTAGGAATTGATGCTTCCAGACCTGGCTCTTGCGCTTCGTCTCCAGGCGCTTGATCGCAAGCTGATCAGCCTCGAATCAGAGATTGCGACCTTACCGAAACACGTTACAGAAATACAAAAGAAATTACAAGCGTACACCCGAAAGTTCGAAGTCGATAAGGCAGCCCTAGCCGCGAATCAGCGCGATCGTAAAAAGCTTGAAGGTGACATCCAGCTAAATGAGACGAAAGTCTCAAAGCTGAGAGGTCAGTTACTCGAAGCTAAGAACAACGAGCAGTATCGGGCTTTCCAAAACGAAATCGAATTTGGCGAGAGAGCTAATCGTAAGTCGGAAGACCAGATCATTGTTTTGATGGAGCAGTTCGAGCAACTGGACAAGACTCTCAAGGCTACCGAAGCCGATCTAAAACAGCAGCAGTCCTCGGTCGAAGTAGAAGTCAAGCGGGCACGTGATAAAACGGCCCAGAGCCAGGCAGAACTCAAGCATCTCCAGCAAGAGCGTGAAGCACTAGTGGCGCAGATGGCCCCTAATTTCTACACACAATATCAGCGCGTGCGAAAGAAAACCAAAGGCACGGTGGTTGCTGAAGCAGTGAACGGACGTTGTGACGCGTGCTACATTTCGTTGCGGCCACAGTTCTTTCAAGATCTGCGCAGGGGCGATCAGATCATGTATTGCGAAAGCTGCGGCCGAGTTCTGATTTACAATCCAGTCATCGATGTCGCCAGCGATGTAGTCCCCGCTACGCAGGCACGATAATACGGTTATCTTCTAGCTCTTAGGCAGCATCTTCTGCAGCCCGGCATACCGGCCGCTCACATAATCCCAATTGACGACGTTCCAAAACGCCTTCACGTACTCAGGGCGCCGATTCTGATATTTCAGATAGTAAGCGTGTTCCCAGACATCGATGCCGAACACGGGATATTTTCCGTCCATCAAAGGGCTGTCCTGATTCGCTGTTGATTCAATCGAAAGCACGCCTTTCTTATCGAGCAGCAACCAAGCCCAGCCGCTACCGAATGTTCCGAGAGCTGCCTTGGTGAACTGTTCCTGAAAGGCACTGAAACTTGCGAAGCGAGTATCGATGTCTTTGGCCAGTTCAGCCGCAGGCGCCTGCGGGCCGCCATTCTTGAGGCTTGGCCACCAAAGGCTATGATTGGCGTGTCCCCCGCCCTGATTTCGAACTGCGATGCGCATTGTGTCTGGCAAAGTGGCGACATCTGCCACCAGTTGCTCAACAGTCGAGTCGGCGAGCTTCGAATCTGGGCCAAGCGCCTTGTTGAGATTGTCTACGTACGCTTTGTGATGTTTGTCGTGGTGCAGCGACATTGTCTGCGCATCGATAAATGGCTCTAGCGCATCAGGTGCATAGGGCAAGGGCGGAAGCGTCTTGACTGAATGCGTCTCTACAGCAGACTGCTCAGCTTCAAGAGTGAGCGGGGACAAAGACCCGGCCAAAACAGCTAACGATGCGGAACCGGCGAGGAAATCTCTTCGAGTTTTCACGAGTCCCAGTATCCAACAAACTGCCCGGCCGAGTCGATCAACTTAAGTACCGGACTGCTCGGACTTGGGCAGATCGAGTACAGGATTCGCCGTGAAGAAATTGAACGGACGTATCTCAAACTCATGCCACATCGTGGGCATCACAGGCCAGTCTTCGATTCGCGGCATATGGTGGAAGCCAAGTGTGTACCAACCCACCAAATCGGTGTTCTCGATCGACCGATTGGCTTCCGTCCACACCGGCAGCCCGTCGGTGCCATTACTGCTGGTCGGGTAAGTCCCCGCCGCATAGCGTTGGTTTGGATCGTAGGGAGTTACCCAGAACTGGTGCTCAGAGAAGCCGCCCACTTTCTGCGGAAGATCCTCGGCTGACATCAGCGATTTGGCGGTACTGCCCGCCATGATCTCGTATCCAGTCGGATAGCCCAGAGGTCCATGCACGTTGGGATTCATGAAGAGCCACATGGCCGGTGAATCCAAATGAATGTCCATAACAGCATCCTTCTCGCAGTGGGCAACAGACGGTTGCACAACCCAAATGCTCTTGCGCATGGGATCGGAAGCAAGCGTTTTCTTAACCAGCCGGTCCGCCATAAAGCTGTTCTTTTGACCATCGACGTCCATGTCGAGCCGGAACGAAAAGTAATGATCGTGATTAACGCCGATGGTATGTTCAGCAACGAACTGGCCGTATGCGGGTGCCATATCCATTCCGGCTTTATCCATGGCGTGGCCTTCGGCATTCTTGTCTGCAGATGCTTTGGTTTCGATAACGCCCGTTGCGCCGACAGCGACGTCGATAGCTCCGTCCTGCTTGAAGCGCCAGTCGATGATGTAGTCGTAGTTGCCGACGACAGCAGCAGATCGGAGTACCAGCTCATGAGTCGGTCGGCCATAGACTTCGCTTCCCTCAAAGTGGCGCCAGGCGGGATCATTACCCGTCCGCTCAAACAAGCACGCCATGTGAGAGGAGACCTTTGGTGCACCGCGCTCAGTGATCGAAAGACCATCAAAGTATGTGGCCGTCGCAGGACAATCGAGCCCCGGCAGCATGGGCTTTGACAAACCGACGCCGCTGTAGAATTCTCCCGCATCGATGAACACCCGGTTGTTCCAGCCGTTGCTCGGATCCATGTAAGGTACGTAAAGTTCAGAGAGCGAGCCCTCGTACATCACTGAGCGAAGCCGCCCGTTGTCGTCGAACCTAACCATGTTGACGATAGGGCCGAGCCTTTGGTCGACGCGGAACCGAAAGTGCCAGTTCTGCCAGGTGACTTCGCCATCTTTGATCCGGTAGGAAGGGCCCTGCGGCTGTGAAACCGAGATGGGCTTTGCATCGGCCCGGGCCTTTTCCGGAATCTCTTCATAGCTCACCGCCCCGTTTGCTACTGCGACCGATCCTGAATCAGTGACCTTCAAGATCTTCTTCGTCACCATGTCCATCTCAAGCGTCAGGCCTTCAATGGAGCGGCCCCAGCTGTGGTAGGAGCCATGCTGCTCGCTGCAACTGCCGAACCCGACCCGCTGAGTCTCCTGTTCGGGCACCGACACGTAGGAAACAGGCAGAGTTATGCATTCAATGCTGTTGAGGTCGATAATGCCGCGCTTCTTCAGGGCTTCGAGGACTCTCGGGTCTTTCTTGATAATGCCGTCGGTTCCAAATATCTCGCTCGTGACAAACGGAGCTTGGCCTGTCTTGATTTCCTGCCACGAGACCAGCTTGTGACCGGCAATGTCTACGCGCGCCTCGAAGGTTTGGGCTTTGTGCAACATCACGACATCCGCTTCGCGAGAAATGGGATCACCGGGCTTCCACGTCGTAACCACAGTCTTGACGGGTTCACGAAGAAGGACGCTGGCAAACAGAGTATCTGGATCGGTATGGCCGCTTTCCCGCAAGATGTCGTAGACCGTCCAGTATTCAGCAGTCGTCAAGCCATCAAGCGGATGAGTAAGCGCGCTACTTTGACCAGCGGCAACAAAGCTAAGCGCAAAACAAGATAGTAGTAGAAGGAAAACCGCTTCCTTCAGTATTCGGCCCATCGTTTTTCTCTCCTAAAGCTGCGTTTAGATCTACGACCTATCAGCACGGATAGAGAACTTACTGCGGACCTGGCGAAGTTCGTGTGGGATAAGAATAACAGACCAGCTAATTGCGCCACTGCGCCAAGCAGCGAATTTTTTATCCTGTGTTGATCGAGCAAGATGCATTCCAAATTGCACAGAGTCGGAACACAAGCGGTCCACGATTACGTCATGACGGTCAGTCTGCTAGGCATCTTTCTCCTGCTGCTCCCTTCGTTGTACGGGCAGGAGAATTCGTCCGCGGTGTGGAAGACCCGTCGCCGACTCTACCCAATGCTGGTCGAGACCTTCGACTTGGCAGAGGCTTCGCCGGCTCCCTTGAAAGCGCTGGCTCTCATCAGAATCAGCAATTCTTCCTCGCTACATGACACGAATTGGAAACATGACATGTTCGAAGAAGCCTTTGAAGCGGCCGCAAACTCGCCTGTCGAGTACCCGGTCATCTACGCCGCTATCGCGAGTGGCAAGCCCATTCCAACTGTTCCATCTCGTGTCGTCGAAGCATACCGAGCAAACGGAGGCCTCGCTCGCCTCTCACTTCAGACTAATGCGGTTCGGGGTTTGTTGCCCATAACGCCCAGAACAGCACGCGAGCTATTTGATCGAATAAACATCGAATCGCTGGACTCTCTAGCATTTTCTGCGGGACTCATTCCGGACCCTGACTTCGTACTATCAAACGGCAGCAGCAATCGCGGTTTCAGGCTTTTCCCCGCAGAACGCAAACAGGGCGAGCACGCCCATTTCCTAAAATCCATTGTTGATCAGATTTCGTTCGCGGCACAGACCGAACCGGCGTTGCACATGATTGTAGAATCGCGTTTACCCGCCGACGACCTGGCAGCTCTGATTATTAGCGTATCTACAAAGCTATCGTCTTTGAGCGGGAACAATCAATCCTTTTTCGCTCAACTCAATTCGGCGAGTGATGAAGTGGTTCGCCTGGCGGAGAGCGCGAGCCCCACTGCAGCACTTATTCTGATCCAAGGGTGGCGGGATTACCTGGTCCACAACCTTGGCGGTGCGCGTTGCCAAGAAACGGTCGATACACACACGGTCTTACGCCGATTGGGCGCAACAGGCTGTAAATACGTTTAACACCAAAGTTCGCGAATACGAGTACACACATCGGCCGCATAGAAACTGATGAAGTCCGTCCAGCTTCGGTTGAGGCTGGAGTCCAAGACGATGAGTTCCATCCTTCGGCGAAAAAACGAGAGCTTCAGAAACAATGGTTGGCTGTTCTTGGCCAAGGCGCTGACCACGACAAGCAATCGCCAGAATGGCAGGAGTCGTTCAATAAGTTCGTGACCGACATTGAGAATTTGGAGCAATCGTCAAATCAGACTTTGAGCGAGCATCTCAAACAGCAGTCCGCCTTTATGAATATGGCTGTGATGGCTGCGCCGGCCGGTCTTCAGCGCGACCAGGTGTTAGACCGAGCTCTGGCACTGCTAAAGCTAGCCGACATACCCGAAATCGCGCTACCTGACTGGTATAACGATGTGAGGGCCCTGTACAGCATCTCAGCTAACAGCGGTGGTGGAGACCATATTTTAAAAGCATTTCGAGAAAATGGTAACCCGCCTTTGGCGTTAGTTGCGAACTTGACTAAGCTCGAACCGAAGTAGCACTCTGGTTTTTAGGTTTTGGGGTAGGGTGGTGAACTAAGCTCATCAGGAATGGCTTTGACAACGCTGTATCGACCAGTCGGACAGAAAGAGTTGGATCTGATCGAAGCAAGCGGCTTCCGCCAGTTTCCCCCTCGTTTACCGGCTCAGCCGATTTTTTATCCAGTGTTGAATCAAGAGTATGCGATACAAATTGCGCGCGACTGGAACACACGGGATCGAGAATCGGGTTTTCAGAGGATACGTGTTGCGGTTCAATGTTGAAAGTGATTTCCTAAATCAATACAAGCCAAAGACGGTCGGCTCTTCTGTCCATCGTGAGTACTGGATCCCCGCCGAGGATCTTGGCCAATTCAACAATCATATTCGGGGGCTGATCGAAGTCGTGGCCAAGTTTGAAGGGCCAAGAGGCATGAGTTCGAAAAGTGTGGAGTCCAAATACTCATGATCCGGCCTTGTCACGAGCCCGAGTTTGAGTCTATATGGGCCATCATCAACGATGGCTCGCTCGCTTACAAAGGAATCATTCCCGAGGATCGTTGGACGGAACCGTACATGACACGCGAGGAACTGCGACACGAGATAAATGAAGGTGTTGCGTTCTGGGGGTACGAAGAGGCAGGCAAATTACTGGGCGTTATGGGGATTCAACAGGTCCGCGACGTGACTCTCATCCGGCACGCTTATGTTTCTTGCACCAGCCAAAAGAAAGGAATCGGAGCGAAGTTGCTGTCTCATTTGCGAAGTTCGGCATCCAGCCCGATTCTGATCGGCACCTGGGCTGCCGCGGAATGGGCAATCCGTTTCTATGAGAAACATGGCTTTAGGCTAGTTTCCGAGCAAGAGAAGGATCGGCTTCTCAAGCAGTACTGGACCGTGCCCGAAAGACAGGTCAGGACGTCTGTGGTCTTGGCTGATCCTACGTGGCGAGAGAACTCTAGTGTATAACTCGGGAAGTCACTCTAGAACGAGCTATTTGCAGACCGGTCCAGCTGGCTCGGAAATCCCTTTGTCGCCGTTCTCGACAGGAGCGTAATGGATCGAATACTTCTTGCTCCGGTCAACGGGAACCTCAGTAAGGGGAATTGAACAGCTACTCGACTCCAAAAGCTGGAAGGCGCTCGGCAACACAATGACTGGGAACTTACCCGACCTAGAGAACTCCGGTCGCTGCAGAGCATTGTTTAAGGCTCGGTGCTGTAGCTCTTGCACACTGGGCGCAGCCAAGCTATTTAGCGTTAGCGGCTTGTCGGCAGCGCAGGCCAGTGTGACGGAAAACGCCAGTAAACACGCGGAACGAATCATGGGTTGCTCCTGCAATGAAATTCCAGCTGCTTCTTACATACGTTCGCAGCGAGTCGCCGGTTAGCAGCAATCTAATAGAAAACGCGGTCGAAAAGGCGGCGCATCTGGGTTTGAAGGCCGAACAGTTCAGTTTCGAGCTCGGCACCTGCGGCATTGCTCGCGGTCCAGTGGTGAAGCAAGTCCGACACCATATCGAGCTCTTCGGGAGTGGTTGGCAGACGATCCTGTGGGTGACCCGCGACTAGACGCAAGGCGTGATCAAGAGCTCGGAAGTATGTTGTGGCCCGGTTGAGGAACTCGGCATCAGACCGGTCTAGGTGGCCCATCTTCTCGACAATGTCGATGCGTTCCGGTGTGTTAAGGCTCTTGAAGAAAAGCCCAGCTCCTTTGAGACGGAGATACATCAGAATGAAGTCGGCGTCGTAATAGCCGCCAGAGCCGGCCTTCAAAGGGTTCGATGGGCCCTGCTCTCGTTGCAGACGAGCACGCATGGTGCGAAGGTCCTGCTTCGACCGCCCGTTTTGCCCATAACGACGCCAGTCAACTTGCTGCAGTTCAGTTAAAAAGGCGGTGGCGCGGTCGAGGTCGCCAGCAACGGCGCGAGCCTTCATATAGGCCATGCCTTCCCACGCTTCGGCCTTCGATGAGAAGTAGTCTGTGTAAGCCGACTCGGTCTGTACAAGAGGACCTTCGCGGCCATTCGGCCGGAGACGCGTATCGAGCGAGATCAGAGTACCGTCGCCAGTGTAGGCGGTCAGAATGTCGATAAGACGTTCGGCAACGCGGGTCCAAAAACGGACGCGTTCGGCTTCGGTGTCTGGCAGGATGAAAACCAGATCGGCATCTGAGCCCAAGTCGAACTCGCGCATCCCCAACCGGCCCAATGCAACGACCATCATTTCGTTTTTTGGTGCGGCAAATGGCTTGGTAGGGGTGGCGTGATCGCGAGCATGTTGAATGGCTTCTTCTAAGGCGATGCGATAGGCACGGGCGATCACAAATTCAGCGACGGCGGACGTTCGATCCAGCGTTTGGAAGACGGGTTCGCGCAAACAAATGCTGACCGCCTGAATGCGAAACATCTCGTTTCGAAAAAATCGGCGCAAAGCCCCGGTATCGTTCAACGGTGCAGCCATGCCCTCAAAGGCGATACGCCGGTTTGGCTGATTCGCGACTACCAGGAGTTGCTTCAGCAGATCCGGTTCACGGATGAGTTGAGCGCTCAGAAAGGGGCTGAGTTCAAAGGTTTGAAGGAGATAGTCGTTCAGGACGGAATTCTGGCTCAGCGTTGTTAGAAGGCCTGAGTGCTTTTCGAGCAAGCGGGACAAAAACCGTTGAAGCGCGATGGTAGAGCGCTTCGGATCAGCGGCGAGCTTGTCGGCCAGAATGGGCGCGGTCTGTTGTAGGCGGGTAATCAGGTGGTTCCCGATTAAGTCAGTGTCGAATTCGGGTAAAGAGTCTCTGGAATGTACCGCAGCTACATGCTCCGTGTGCTGTTCGGGAGCGGCGGCTGTTGAAGCGAATCGACCATATTGAAGAGGACGCTGGGCTTCAATAATGCGGTCGTAAATTGCGCGGACGTTCTCGATGTGACGATTCAGATTGTGCAAGAGCTGCCATGAAGGCCGCGCATCACTGCTGAGCGGCAGACATGAGGACGGCATTCGCCGGGCGAGTCGATCGAGTTCAGCATCATTCGGTGGTAGTGTGTGGGTCTGGCGATCGTCCTCAATTTGCAGTCTGTGTTCAAGGTGCCGCAGAAATTCATAGGCTTTTGAGAGGCGGCGGTGTTCGTTCACCGAAAGCAGATCTTTGTCCAGCAGCCTCGCAAGCGCCAGCAGTGTTCCGCCATGCCGGACCCAAGGCTCGCGGCCGCCATGCAATCTTTGGAGACATTGCACAAGAAATTCAATGTCACGAATTCCGCCGGGGCATAATTTAACGTCGAGGTCGCTGTTGCCGGATCGACCGCTTAGCTGTTCGGCGATGCGGCTGCGTGTGTCGGACATGGTCTCGATTGTGGAGAAATCGAGAGAAGTGGAGTAAATCGCGGGCTCTACAAAATCGAGCAGAGCCTCGCCAGGTTGCGGATCGCCGGCAGCCACACGCGCCTTGATTAACATCTGAAGTTCCCAGTCACGAGCACGCTTGCTGTAGTATTCTCGAGCGCCGTCTAGCGAGATGGCGATGTCGCCCAGTTTGCCCTCGGGTCGGAGACGAAGATCAACCCGGTAGCAAAGGCCGGCCGAGCTGTATGTAGAAAGGAGCTGTGTCACGCCGGTAGCTAGGCGGCGAAAGTATTCTTTGTTCGTTATGCGCTGTGGACCATTCGTCTCGCCGTTGTAGTCGTACACGAACATGAGATCGATGTCGGAGCTGTAGTTCAGCTCGAAACCGCCCAGCTTGCCTAGAGCAATAACCGAAAAGCCAGCCTCCCGAGGTTTAACCTCAGCATCTAGAACCAGAGGTAAACCGAAGCGGGCATTTAGATTGACACTGATACTCTCGATCGCGGAATTTAAGATTGCGTCGGCCAAGCTCGATAGCTGTTGAGTGATTTCGTTGAGCGTCTGTGGATTGAGAATGTCCTGAATAATCAGCCGCAGCAGTTCATAACGACGAAACAGCGCTAAATCATGCGCGGACGCAATTGTTACTTGGCGACTCGTGAGGAATTGCACCAGGCGCTGCTCATAGTCCCTCTTCGTGAGGACAGCATCAAGACGTGAAACCTGAAGAAGTGAGGCAGGGTCGTTCAGAATCTGATCGGAAAGGAAGCGGCTGACGCTAAAGACAGTGACAAACCAACTCAGAACTTCGGGATTTTCGACAAGGGAGGAAAAGAACTTTGGATGCCGACGCTGGAGCTCAGTCAGATGGGCCGAGGCACGCTTCGGGTCAGGCGAACGCGCCAATAA
This sequence comes from Bryobacteraceae bacterium, assembly GCA_965214005.1. GTDB lineage: Bacteria > Acidobacteriota > Terriglobia > Bryobacterales > Bryobacteraceae > Bog-105. Next base: position 1,725,578 of record CBDCAQ010000014.1, on the reverse strand, counting down.
CTCGCGCGCAGAAGGGGGCAGAAGTGTGGAATCAACAGACGTCGGCATGGTCGCTGTATTGCGACCGCGGCGGTCGCCTAGACGGCGTGGTCTACGACCGTGATTATATCGTTCACAGCAATAGTGCCGGTCTTTACGACAGAGGCGAAGTAACCACTTTCGCCCCAATGAGCTGAATCGAAGTTCAAGGCCTTCACTTGCTTGTCGAATATTCGGCTACCAATTGTCGGGCCGTAAGCATAGAGAGTCGCGCAGGGCGTGCGAGGTATGGTGAGCTGAAGTATGGTCGAGCCAATGTGCAAGCGCTGACCTGGACGCCAAAGACGATGATCAAATCCGACTGTGGTTATGTTCTCGCCTAATGCACCGTAGAAGACAGGCCAGCCTTCATCTTGCAGTTGTTGGATGAACTCTGACGCAATAAACAAGACTGCTCGGGCTGGTCCTCCGTGATACTTTTTGTTGCGGTGATCGTCGCCCACAAGGCCCTGCTCAGTAAGTTCGGCGGTTCGGACAGGAGTCTTTGGCAGGCCTCCGGCTGAAGTGTTGATCTGCAAAACAGACGGCGGCATGATCAGCTGATGTTTTCGAGAGTGTAACCCGTCCGCTGTATCTCGGTCAGGTAGGTGTGAGACCCACAACCATTGCGTGAGAAGATTTCTCGAAACAACTCGGTAACTGAGTGACATCCTGGTTCGTAAAAAACGAGGACGGAAGGACCGGCACCGCTTAGTGAGCAACCAAAAAGGCCGGGGTGACGCAGGGACAACATCTCAGACAGACCAGGGATGAGCGCAGCCCGATAAGGCTGATGCAACCTGTCTTCCAGCGCAACTTGAAAGGCGCGAGTATCGCCGGTACAAAGGGCAGCGATGAGAAGGCTGGACCGTTGGACGTTGAAGACGACGTCCTCGCGGCTGTAGCTCTCCGGAAGAACGGAACGGGCCTTGACAGTCGGCAAAGCGAAATCAGGCACAACTACGGCTAAGGCAAACGACGGTGGGACTGCTAACTTGACAGCGTGCGTCTCTAGGCTGGCAGCCATTGCGCTGGCCACGATAGACCCCAATACGCAAGCCGAAACATTATCAGGATGACCTTCGATCCTGGCGGCCTCGTTCAGCACTTGGTCGCGGGACCAATTGAGTTGCAAAAGATGATCGGCAATGACGACGCCTGCCGTGAGCGCGGCGGCACTAGAGCCGAGGCCCTTGCCCAGAGGGATCTCGTTGTGAATCGTCAGATTGACTACTGGCAACTGACGATTCTGATGTGCGGCCACGGTCATTGCGGTGCACCAGATCAGATTTGACTCGTCCCTTGGAATTGCGTCTGCATCGAGGCCTGTGGCAGAGATCGCCAGGTCAGCGGCAATCGCCAGATCACAAGTCAGATGAAGATTTAAGGCGAGACCGAGCGCATCGAAACCAGGGCCCAAGTTAGCACTAGACGCTGGTACCCGAAGGCGGACGGTCATGGGCAAGCCGCCCGAAAAACTGGGTTCAAGTAGTTAAGTGTACCTGTTGACCTGTATGACAACTTCGATAGATGGCCAGGACCGCCTCCAGTGCATGTAGGCCGTCTTCGCCGTTACTGATAGGCCGTTTACCCGTGCGAATCGAGTCTGCAAAGTCTAGAAATTGTCGTTCGAAGGAGGTGAGAGAGATGGCCATTGGATCGGAAGAGCCGGATGCTAAATCTCGTTCTACTGGGGCCGGATCAGCACATTTGGCGCCATCATCGTCAATGACATCCCAAGTAGTAAGTCGGTCACCCTGAAGAATGGCAGTGCCATTGGTGCCGTGGATTTCAATCCGTTCCGGATAACCAGGGCGGAAGGCAGTAGACGCCTGGATGACTCCGGTCACGCCCGATTTATACGCGAGTAACGCATTGACGATATCTTCTGATTCAATTTTGTGACGTGCGCCCAACTGCCACATACCGCTGACACGCTGAAGGCGACCGATGAGGTAGAGGAGAATATCAATCTGATGAATGGCCTGATTAATGAGTGCACCTCCGCCTTCGACCTCCCAGCTTCCTTTCACGGGCCCTTCGTAATACGCCTCGCTACGCCACCATTTAACATAAGTGTCGGCTTGCAAAACACGGCCTAAACGTCCCGCTGCTAAAGCGCGTTTCAGGAAAATAGTCGAGTCATCAAAGCGATGCTGGCTGACAACGCCGACCGGAATGCCTGCAGCCTCAGCGATTCGAACTATGGCTTGGGCAGTTTCGAGCGTTGTCGCGATTGGCTTCTGCAATTGAATGGGCCGCTTTATTTCTGCGCAAATGCGCACCGGCTCAAGCCGTACATTCGGGAATGTGCACACATCGATGAAATCTAAGCCTGGATAGGAGCACAACCTCTGGAGATCGTCAACAAAGTCGGCGTTCCATGTGTCCGCAAATTGAACCCCGCGAGATTTAGTTGCGTTGTAACAGGCCTTAACGCGAAAGCCGATGTTCCGATAGGCCTGTGCATGTTTGCCGGCGATCGCGCCTGTGCCTAGAATGCCGACATTCATTCAGACAGTGTAGCGGCCCGATGTGTCTCAAAGCGGAAACTTATTCGTTTCAGCATAATCAACTAAGGATGCCGGGTGAAAACGGAGCGCCACCGCAGGAAAAATCAGAGCACGACACGTCTTCGCAAAACGTTGTACCGGGCGTAAACCCATGGCTTATTGCACTAGCCGTCGTCCTGCCAGCGTTTATGGAGGTGATTGATACCTCGATCGCTGCGGTCTGCCTGCCATATATCGCGGGCAGCCTGTCGGCTTCGAACGACGAAGCCACTTGGGTGCTAACGTTCTATCTTCTTTCAAATGCGGTTATCTTGCCGGCAAGTTCGTGGTTTTCTCTACGTTTCGGCCGCAAGCGGTTCTTGATTACATCGATCATCATCTTTACGATCGCCTCATTCTTCTGTGGTGCAGCTAACAGCCTAATCACAATTCTGATTGCGCGCTTAATTCAAGGGGCGGGTGGGGGCGCGCTGCAACCGCTATCCCAAGCGATATTGACCGAAAGCTTTCCTCCCGAAAAACGAGGCATGGCAATGGGCATCTTCGGTTTGGGCGTTGTGGTTGCACCGGTGCTGGGGCCGACTTTGGGCGGTTGGTTAACAGATCAATATTCGTGGCGGTGGGCGTTTTATATAAACATCCCGGTCGGCATATTGGCAGTTTTCTTGATCTCAAGATTTATCGTTGACCCGCCTTACATCAAAAACGCAAAACCCGGCAAGCTTGACTCAATCGGGTTAGGCCTTCTGGCCATTGGTCTCGGCTGCATGCAGATCATTCTTGATCGTGGCCAAGAGGATGACTGGTTCGGCGCTGCTTGGATTCGTTATGCGTTTCTGGCCATGGTGATCTGCCTGGCGGCGTTTATATGGCGGCAGTTAACGACTGAGAAGCCGCTGGTAAATCTGACCATATTCAAAAACCGAAACTTCGCAGTTGGCTCGTTGTTGATCTTTATGTTCGGGGCAGCCATTTATGGTGCAGTCACAATTTTGCCGCTTTTTTATCAAAGCCTGCTGAGTTACTCGGCGACATGGGCCGGATTAGCAGTATCCCCACGTGGGTTGGGTTCGATTTTGGCCATGCCGCTAGTCGGCCTTCTGGTTTCGAAGATTGACACACGCATCTTGGTCTCATCCGGATTCTTCATCTTTGGTACATGCAGCTTTTTTTGGGGCATGCTAACGCTCCAAATCTCACCGTGGTCACTTACAGTGCCGATCGTTATCAGCGGCTTTTCGTTGGGCCTGGTGTTTGTACCCCTATCCACGACGACGCTGGGCGATTTGCCGCCAGAGTCTGTAGGCAACGGAAGTGGCTTGTATAACTTGATGCGGAACTTAGGCGGGAGCGTGGGTATCTCAATTGTCAACACGATTGTGGCGCGCCACGAACAGACCCATCGCGGCGACTTAGTTAGGAACTATAGTGGTTCCAATCCGATAGTTCAGCAATCGCTCCAGAACTTTCAGCACATGTATAGAGCTGGCACTGATCCTGCTCACGCCCAGCAACAATCGTACGGAATGTTGAACCAGTTACTAGATCAACAGTCGTCTTACTTTTCCTATGTGGATGATTTCAGGTACATGGCGCTTGCTTGTATCTGCTGTGTACCGCTGGTATGGATGCTGAAGAAGGTAAAAGGCCGAGCGATTGCCGCTGAGTAACCCGGCCCTAGGCTGAGTGTTAGGCAACGTCCGGGGAAATTATGTCTTGGTCCTTATCCTTCCCCGCCGATTCGGCATCATGCTTCTCCTGGTCATCCACGCAGTAAGCCGCCCACGGCACTGCTTTCAGACGGGCTTCCGGAATCGGCTTTCCGCAATCGAGACAGGTCCCATAAGTACCGTCGTCGACGCGCTGTATAGCAGCTTGAACTTGGGTTAGATTTTCAGCTTCAATGCTGCTGACTCCAAATGCGCCCGCCTTGCCCTCATCCGATGTAACGCGGTCGATCTCGTCTTCTACTTCAGCCACGCGGGACGCTCGGGCATCTGACTGCAAGCCTGAGAGGGAATCGCGCAGCTCCTGTTCACGCTGAACAAGCTGGGTACGAATTTTGTTGGTATCCATAAGCTCACCTTAGCCGATGGATGGATTAGAGTCCCGTTTCGGTGCCGCAAACCGAAACTTCCATCCCCGCTTCGCGGAAAAAGGCTGCCTTGGCCGCAAGGGCTTTGTTCGCTTGCTCCGCATCGGGCGCATAAGCAACTTGGATGTGATTTGCTTTATGGCGAGCCATCATCTGATCGCGGGATACTCCGTAGGTAACGGCGTGCATGATTGGCCATTGTGGAGTCGTAGCATTCCAGCGACGCTGAGTCTCTCCGAGTGGCAGTTCGACAACTTTGGCCCGGCCGATGTCAGCCTTCATCTTGCCTGCTTCGATGAAGATACGGCTCCAGACGATTTCGCCCGGCTTGCTGATGCCCTTCAGTGAGCCACCGCCTAACCGGAAATACATGGGCGGCTGGCGTTCGCTTGAGCAGCCACGATATCCGTCGATGATGTGCGCAGGCGGGACAGCACCTGATATCTCAAACACCCAGACAAATTGGCCTTCGTAATCCTCACCGAACCGCAAGTCGTGCAAGGTTGTTTCGGGCGCCAAACCGAGGGCATTCCAGATCCTGTTTGTGATGAGGCCATCGAGACCGGAACACTCGTCAACTTCATTGAAGTGAGGCAAAGGTTGTCCAGCGTAGAGCTCCCGGCCATCGGATGAGTGCACCGGTGGACGCTCGGAGTTGTTGAGCAGACCTTCGACCAGATCCGACGCAGGCGCGAGGTCTTTGAGACCTTGCTGATATTGGATACCGATGGTGGCGCAACCAAAATCGTCTGCGATCCGGAGAGCGGCGATATACATGCGGCACTGATCAAGGATCTGGCCGTCGGTCAGGTCCGATTCAGGATTAGGTCCGGTTTTGAACTGAAGTCCTCGAGCATCGATCCATGACCGCACGCCCTGCGCTTCTTCGGCAGTTACGGTTTGCATCGCGGCAAAAAGAGCAGACTGACTTAGACGTTCTTTATAGACACCGGTCGGATGAAGGAGTTCATCAGGCACGATGGCGTTGAACATACCCATGCAGCCTTCATCGAAGATGCCCATGATGGCCTTGTCCCGCCGAAGTTGCTGGGCAAGAGAGACACCGAGACTCTCGGCTTCGGGCGGCAGTCGAAGGCTACTCAGGGAACGAACATGACTCGTCTCATGTGTGATTACTTCGCCATGGAGCCATGCTTTCAATTTGTCAAGAAAGTAAACGTCTTTGAAGTCATTCGACCAAAGTGTTGAATATTGAACGCCAGCCTTAGTAAGTGAGCCATTCAGGTTTAGCATGCCGACTAATCCTGGCCACTCGCCGCTCCAGTTTGCCACAGTCAGGATGGGGCCGGTATGGGTGATCAGGCCATGCAAAAGATGATGGCTGTACTGCCATACGGCTTCGACCACAACCAACGGAGCATCGCTGGGAATCTCTCGAAAGACCTGCATCCCATACTTCTGGGAGTCAATAAAGCCGTGCTGCTTGGTAGGGTCGAACGGGTGGCCGCGCTTTACTTCGAAGCCCAGGCCCTGGATAGCCTCGGTAACTAATTTTTCGACAGCTTCTTGCGTCGGCCAGCATCGTTGATTGGCCGAGAGACGGAGATCGCCGTTCGCGATCAATGTGACGGTATTTGACATTCCCGTCTATTCTGTCAAAGGTCGAGAGCGGGCGCGTGCGGAATTAGAAGTTCCAGCCCAGGCCAACCTGAAGGGTGCGCGGACTTACCCAATGCGTGCCGCTGAACGTTGACAAGAAATTGTAGAGCGCGGCTTCGTTGCTGATGTTGATAGCGGTTAATTTCAAGGTCGTTTTGAGCCGCTCAGTATGAAACAGATTATCCGTACCCGCGCCGATGTCGAACAAATTTCGAGGCGCGATTCGGGGCGGGTTGTGATCCAGATTGGAGGTACCGGGAGACGGGATATTGATTCGAGAAGTAGTGAACGCTGTATCGCAGGACGTGATACCTTGAACAACTGTCGCCTTCTGCGAACCGCAAGCGAATCCAATGTCAGCTTGCTGGGACGGAGTAAGAGCGAGAATACTTCCTAAACTATCGACTGCTCCCGCGACCTCACCGCTGTCGTATCGCCACGTGAACGTAAACCAGGGACCGTCCTTGTGGAATTGATAGCGCAAGAATGTTGTTTGTTGCAGCGCTTGATCGTGATCGATTCGGAAGACGCTCGGGGTTATAGGCGAGTTAAATAGAATGCCGCCTGTCTCAGGCCCAAAAAAGCGTGCTCGTGTGTGACCGAGGGTCGTGTAGACCTGGAAGCCGTGAATGTTCGCAGTGGAGACGCGGACGGAAACACCATCCAACTTTGATTGACGCCAGGAGATTGGGAACGCGATCGAGGTGTTGAAGAGAGTGTCGAAGTCAAAAGCGCCCTTTGTGAATTTCCAGAAATAGTCTGCGTCTATCTGGATGAACTTGCGCACGGCCTGCTGAAATCCCACGTTGAACTGATTGCGGTGGCCGGGCTTGATACTGTTAACGCCGAATGCCCCGAAGACGTTGCTCGCTAAGCCACCGGTGCCCGTCGTGCTGGAGAGGACCAAGTTCTCGTTGTAAGGCGTCTCCATCGTTCGTGAATACGCTGCCCGCAAGACAGTGCCTGACGGCTTAATCAAATAAGAAATGCCGAAGCGGGGCTGCAACAGAGTATCGGTCGAGATCCCGTCGTAGTGATCGAGACGCAACCCAAGGCTGAGGGTAAGATTTTTCAACGTGACCTGATCTTGGGCAAAGATCGCCTGTTGGTCGATACTCGCCTTTCCATGGAAATGGAAGAGAGTACCGCCGCGCGTTAAGTCGTAGGCGCCCAAACCAGGTGAGTATGCAGGATTGGGGAATTGGCCAGGCCCGCAAAGGATCGAGCCGGTAACTAATACATCTGTACTTTCCGTATTGTTACAAGGCGGGTTGAGATTGGGATCTGTGATCCCTAGGCTGAAATTTTCGACAAGTCGGGTTTGAGTCAACTCGGTGCCAATTTTGATGTTGTTTACGCCTGAGTTGTAGGACACATTTCCACGCAAACCCCAGTTAGTAAGATGCCGATCCTGTGAAAGTGTGGCTGGTGTATCATCAAAGGCATTTTGACTTGGATAATAAGTAACTCGGTCCTGACGAAAGAATGGAGCAATCGTCATTACTGTGTTTGCGTTGAAGGTGTGCTGGTAACCGGGCGCAACGCTGAAAGTGGTGGCCCGTTGCCGCTGATCTTGCCCTAATTGGTCGTAAGTGTCGGGAATCTGAAACCAGTTACGAGCACCGAAGATGTTGAAGTGGATGGCATCGCGACTCGAAGGCTGTACATCGAATCGGTCGAAGATGGTGCCATTGCTTCCTTTGTCATGGAAAGGTGTCCACTCAGGACTGTCAAGGAAACGGCCGCTTCGATTTGTGTTAACCACCAGAAAATTGCCCCAACTCGATCCACCAACTCCCCATGTCGCCTCTTCGCCCGCCGTTCCAAAAGTCCCATAGGTGAAGTCGAGACTGCCATGTGGCTTTTGGCCCAAGCCAGAGCGAGTAACGGCACTTACAACGAGACTAGTCTTATTGCCGAACTCCGCCCCCGGTGCACCTGATACAAGCTCGAGAGACTGAAAGGCATTCGCAGGAAGCTGGGTCGAAAAGGTTTTCGATTGTTGGTCGTTGATCGGCTGCTCATCGACAACATAACTAGTCTCACCGTGGTCGCCCTGCGGATGGAATGAGCCGTTCGAGTCCGCGACAACACCGCCGGTGGTCATTGTGATCGCGTCGCTAAGACCCTGAGCTGTTCCGGTGGTCGGCAGCCTGGAAATCAACGATTGATCAGCATCGGTGTGGGCTGAAGCGACATTTTCGAGGATTTCGTCAGCGGTAGCCTCAACCGTGACAGATTCGGTGGAGTTTGCCAGTACGAGAGAGATGGTCAACTCCATTGGCACAGATGATCGGACCGAAAGCGACTGACTAGCCGGCTGGAACCCAGGAGCGGCTACCTGAACACTGTATTGATTCAGAGGAACGTTGGTGATCCGAAAAAGACCATTAGGGCCCGACTCGGTTTTTTGAGAATACCCACTAACGGCGTTGACCACGACGACTGCTGCTCCAGCAACGACGGCCCCGGAGGGATCTAGAACTTTGCCCTCAACCGTGCCACCATGTCCGCTGGCTTGAGATGGGGCCGGATTCATGCCGGCAGAATAGCCCGGCAACAAAGTAGAAAGCGAAATCAATAATAAGGGGGAAATACACTTAAGCACTTAGAAAACTCCAAACATCACCAGAGCCCGCTCACTTCGATGAGCATGGCTGGCACCCTGAGGCATCGATCAGTCCACACCGTCCAATGAAGGTACGTACTGCCCTGCATCGGAATTGCAAGAAAGATGTGTTAGACCGGCGGAGCCCTGGGACTGTGCCGAGCGCGCAAATACAACTCGGGCGCGGAACTAGCGGCGATCAACGTACCGTTGGAAACGATTTCAACAAGCGGATCGCTTAGATGAAAGATGGCGGTTGCGGTTGTTGCACGGTCGCCAAAATGGCAGGCGAAACATGCCGTTTCCTGTCCATCTGCATGGTTGTGGAGAGGCACGGCCGTCACGGCCAGAAGTAAGGCGACCAGACACAGAACGGCAAGCAGTTTAGAGATAGGACCTCGAGGGCTGCCAGCAAGTCTCAAACCTCTTAATTATAGGGGATAGCACTAAATGCACCGAGCGCAACACGCAATGCCAATCAGGGCTGCTCCCGGGAAAAAGTTGGAACAAAAACTGGCATAAATGTTTTAACCCTATTAAAATTGACCTATGCAGTCTAAAAGAGCTACATCGCAAAAGGCAAACAAAGCCGGAAAGACTCGGGGGGCGGACGAGGCAGAGAACACTACAATAGCGTCTGAACAGCCACTGAAAGCACACGCGCGAAAAGCCACATCAAGGCAGGGCAAGAGCGAAGCTACGCCCACCCAGCGTCATCGTAAGTCTTCGGGCGCTGCACCGGCCGAAGTGATAGCAGCAACGCCCGAGAGCGCAATTGCCTCTGAAACACTAGTCCCGCAAGTTGCAATGCAAGCGCAGGTTGTTCGCCAGCGCGAGGCAAGCGCAGGTGACATTGCCCGATTGGCCTACTCATTCTGGCAGGCTCGTGGACACCAACATGGCTCACCCGAGCAGGATTGGCTGCGTGCTGAACGCCAGTTGGCTCTGGTCGACTAGGCTCTCATCGACTAACCCAAGCGGGCCGGGTACGTCTAATTCGGTGCAGGCTCAGATTCCTGTAAACTAAAGTGACCTGGCTGTTATGAGCGACTCGCTCTCCGACGAACCCATACCGACCACGGCAAGCCCAAAGCCGAACAATATACGGGGACATTCGGTACTGATCGCCACAATTGCGTGGTTGCGGGATCTCATGCTGTCGGTGCTGATTGCCGTCCTCGTAATCTTGTTTCTCTATCGCCCCGTGAAGGTGGAGGGTACCAGCATGATGCCGAACCTGTTAGACCAAGAACGATTGTTTATCAACCAGTACAGCTATCGCTTCGGACTAGGGGACATCAAGCGAGGCGATACAGTCGTGTTCTGGTATCCGGGCGACCAGGGAACCACCACAAGCTACATCAAGCGGGTGATCGGCCTGCCAGGCGACACTGTTGCGATCAACGATGGATCCGTCGTTGTTAATGGCACAACGCTGGTTGAGAACTATTTACCACCCGTGTATCGCGATGACAGCAACATGACTGCTCGAAGGGTTCCGGTGAACGAATACTTTGTTCTGGGAGACCATCGCAATTCGTCGAGCGATAGTCGGGCTTGGGGCTTCGTCCCACGGAATTATATTTACGGCAAAGCTACGTTCGTATTCTGGCCGCTGGACCACATCGGAACTGTTCATTGATTGGCGGCGGCGGGCGTTGTCCGCTGCAGGGAGCGGTCGCTATCTGACGGTTGATCGCTGTGCATCGTGAGCGGTGGTCCGCTGATACACTAGCGAGTCGCGAACCCGAATGAAGATTTATCCCCATATCAATTTCGGCGGCGAATGCGAAGCCGCCTTTCACTTCTACGAGCAATGCCTGGGAGGAAAGATCGGGACGATGCTCACCTGGGGAAATTCACCGATGGCGAAGGATACGCCTCCTGAATGGCACTCGAAAATCTGCCACGCAAGTTTGACTGCCGGCGAAAGCGAACTGGCGGGAGTCGATGACCCGTTTGAAGTTTACGAACCTCCGAAGGGTTTTCAAATTGTGCTTGAGATCAAGCAGTCAGGCGACTCAGAACGCATTTTTCAGGCTCTGGCAGAGAAAGGAATCAGTCCACTTGCCAATGCAGAAGACTTTCTGGGCAGCCCGCTTTGGTGTGCTAGTGGACCGATTCGGGGTTCGCTGGGAGATCAACTGCGCACAAGAGGATTAGTGCCCCGCTGTTCTAAGCTAAACTGGCCGCTGAGAAGCCGAGCCTACCGATGAGTGATCCAACAACAAGCGCGCAGCAGTCGTACGCTCCCAGTCCTGAGTTTCAGAGTCGCGCAAACGTCAAGAACATGGACGACTACCATGCCCTCTACTCCGCCGCGGCGCAAGATCCCGAACGCTTCTGGGGTGATTTAGCTAGGAAAGAGCTGTCCTGGTTCACCGAGTTCGAATCAACACTCGACTGGCAGATTCCATTCGCCAAGTGGTTTGGCGGAGGAAAAATCAACGCTGCCCATAACTGCATTGACCGACACGTTGCGAATGGGCGCAAAGACAAACCTGCTCTGGTCTTTGAAGGTGAACCCGGTGATACTCGCACGATTACGTATCAGGAGTTGCTCCGCTTGGTTTGCCGTTTTGCCAATTGCTTAAAGAAGCTTGGCTGTAAGGCTGGCGATCGAGCTGTCATTTACATGCCGGTAGTGCCGGAGCTGCCGATTGCAGTACTGGCTTGCGCTCGTCTGGGCGTCACGCACAGTGTTGTGTTTGGAGGATTTTCGGCTGAGGCTTTGAAATCCCGGATACAGGATCTGGGTGCGACGACAGTCATCACAGCCGATGGTGGTTGGCGTCGAGGTAAAGAGATCCGCATGAAGGATGGGGTAGATGAGGCGCTGCAAGAGTGTCCCGAGGTAAGTAGTGTCATTGTGTATCAGCGAACCAAGTCGAAGGTCGCATTTCGAGAAGGTCGGGACCACTGGTGGCATGAACTCGATATGCAACTTACGGCAGAAGCCTCGAGTGCTGAGGAGGCGATCCACTGCCCAGCTGAGCCCTTAGACTCCGAGCATCCGCTTTTCGTTTTGTACACGTCAGGGACAACGGGAACGCCGAAGGGCATTCTTCACACGACAGCCGGGTATCTGCTGCAAACGTCGATGACGATGAAGTGGGTGTTCGACCTGCAAGAGAACGACATCTACTGGTGTACGGCCGATGTGGGTTGGATCACAGGGCACAGCTACGTTGTGTATGGTCCGCTTGCCGCGGGCGCCACTTGCGTGATCTATGAAGGAGCACCTGACTACCCGGCTTTTGATCGATTCTGGGACATCGTCGAGAAGCATAAGGTTTCGCTGTTTTACACGTCGCCCACAGCGATTCGGGCTTTGATCAGGCAGGGCGATCAATGGCCAGCTAAGCACGATCTGTCGAGTCTTCGCGTACTGGGTTCAGTCGGCGAGCCAATCAATCCAGCCGCTTGGGACTGGTATCACCGAGTGATTGGCGGGGGCAGATGTCCCATTGTCGATACCTGGTGGCAGACCGAAACTGGGTCTATTATGATTGCGCCCATTCCTGGAGCGACAACGCTGAAACCGGGCTCTGCGACGTTCCCGCTTCCCGGAGTTGTGGTCGATATCGTCGATGGAAAAGGCGAGGCGCTGGGCAATAACAAGGAAGGCTATCTGGTTATCCGGCAACCGTGGCCGAGTATGGCGCGAACCATTTGGGGCAATCCGGAACGTTTCAAGGAGAACTATTGGTCCCGCGTTCCGGGATCTTATTTTACGGGCGATGCCGCTCGACGAGATGACGAAGGCTATTACTGGGTTCTCGGCCGAGTGGATGATGTTATGAACGTGAGTGGGCACCGGTTAAGCACGATGGAAGTGGAGTCGGCCCTGGTTCATCATCCGGCCGTGGCGGAAGCGGCCGTTGTGGGCAAGCCGCACGAGATTACCGGCCAAGCCGTCTGCGCGTTCGTGACGCTGAAAAAGGGCGATTGGAACCACGAGGCGTTATCTCAGGAACTGCGGAAGTGGGTGTCGCACGAGATCGGCGCTTTCGCACGACCCGAAGAAATTCGCTTTGCTGATGCACTTCCGAAGACACGCAGCGGCAAGATCATGCGACGGTTATTGCGAGAGATCGTGTCCTCAAACGGAGTGACTGGCGATGTAACGACTCTAGAGGACCTGTCCGTAATCGCCAAATTGTCGGCAAGTACGGACGAAGACTAGGGCCGTGTTTTACTTAGCTGCGACGAGTTGATCGATGAATTTGTGAAGCCGATCAAGCCCGCGCTCCAGTTCAGTCATTGATGTCGCGTAGGAGATGCGGACGTGCTCGTTCGTACCAAATGCCTCACCTGGAACAACAGCAACGTGGGCCTGTTCGAGTAACTGTGTTGCAAAACTGAGCGAGTCTTTAGTCTTGCCTGACCCGTACGCGACGCTAACGTTTGGGTAGGCGTAGAATGCGCCCTTGGGCAGTGCAAGCGAGACACCGTTGATCTGACGCAGGCGTTGGATGACAAAGTCGCGACGGCGGCGGTACTCGGCCAACATCACTGGTATAAAGTCTTGCGGGCCCGACATGGCCACAACGGCCGCTTTCTGGGCGATCGACGTCGGGTTAGAAGTGCTGTGACTTTGCAGCTTAGTCATCGCATTGATGATCGGGGCTGGTGCCAGCGCAAATCCCACGCGCCATCCGGTCATCGCGTACGTTTTCGACAATGAACCTGCAACGACCACGAATTCTTTGGCGCCCGGTTGAGCAGCGATAGAAAATGGTTTGTCGTCGTACAGAAAGTGGCAGTAACACTCGTCGGTCATCAAGAAGATTTCGCGCTTAGAAGTAAGTTCGAAGATCTTGAGGAATTCTGCTTGCGACAGTACGGAGCCGCTGGGATTGGATGGCGAGTTGATGATGACCAACTTCGTCTTGGGGGAAAGATGCGCAGCAATCATCGCGGCAGTCACTTCGAAGCCGGACTGTTCGTCCGTCGGTACAAACACGCAAACACCGCCCGCGTAGTTGACAACGTCCTTGTAGGTAACCCAGTACGGTACCGGAATGATGACTTCGTCGCCGGGATTGATGAGGGATTGAATCAGGTTAAAGATGGCGTGCTTGCCCCCGACCGTGACCATGCACTCGGGAACTGAGTAGTTGGTCCCGAAGTCTGCTTTGTGCCGTTCGCAAATAGCTTGCCGAAGCTCGTGCGTTCCGCCAGCGGGTGTGTACTTCGTGAAATTTGCGGCCAGTGCGTCAATAGCGCCTTGCTTGATATTGTCGGGGGTCGGAAAATCCGGCTCACCGGCTCCGAAATCGACGACGTCCACGCCTTCACGACGTAGCCGGTCGGAATCGGCAGCCACCTTCATCGTGGAGGACACGCTGATGGTGGAGATGCGCTCGGCAATTTCGAGTGTGGCTTGCATGGGTATGGGTAGAACTGCTCCTTCTTAACTTCGTAATTTAGCGCGTCTCTGTAATGTAGCGCGACGGATGGGGAATTAGTCTACTGGGAACTTACGCCGAAGTGCGGCCTGGACGGGTGACGGGACGAAGGCAGAAATGTTGCCACCGAGAGAAGCTATCTCTTTCACCATTCGTGAACTGATCGAGGCGTGAATGACACTCGCTATTAGGAACACAGTTTCGGTGCCGGGCCGAAGACTCCGGTTGATGATCGCCATCTGCGCTTCAGATTCGTAATCGGCAAGACCGCGTATTCCGCGCAGGATGGTTGTGGCAGCACTGCGGTTCAGGTAGTCGACAAGCAGACCCGAAAAGACCTCTACATCGATGTTCGACTCGGCTGAAAGCGTGGTCTGGATCATGCTGACCCGCTCGTCCGTCGTGAACAGCGGCTGTTTGTGCGTGTTGGTCAATACGGCGACCGTGAGCTTGTCGAATAGAAGCGAACCTCGCTGAATTAGATCGAGATGCCCGTTTGTGAACGGATCGAAGGACCCGGGGAAGACGGCGTGAATAGGAGTGCGAGACATCAGTGCGCGGCCTCGCCGCTGGCATAGCAGTACATGTCGAGTCCTAATGCCCAGCGTCGTTGGAAGCCCTTCCAGAATGGATGGCCCGCGCCGTCGGTGCCGCTGCTGAATGTCTGAGCTGGCGGAGCGTTTGGGTCGACGGGCCACTGCCCATCATCGGACTTCACAGGAGTGACGTGCAGGTAGGCTCGGCGGCTGTCGTTGTGCTTGAGATATAAGTCGAGAAACGCCGTCACAAAGTGCTGATTAATTTCGGTGATGCGTTCCTTTCGCCAGACCGGCTCATCGAAATGCTCGAGCAGCTTGAAGTTGCTAGCCGCTTCGGGCGGTGGAGGATTGCCGCCGGTGTTGTGCCGGGCCTTTTCGTAAACAAGCATGCATCGTTCCGAATTTTTCGCACGCTGGAATGCGGGTCTAATACCTTGCTCGAAATCGGCTACATCGTCGTGATCGCCTGCGATGAACAACGTGGGGAGATGGATGCCGGCGAGACCTTCCTGATCCCATGCATTGTAAGGCGGCTGCTCACCCCAGGGCGCAATGGCAACAATGGCTTTGAGGCCGGGGGGCCGAGGCTGCTTATACTGCTTGCCACTAGCGGTCCAATCGGTCAAGTACGACCCAGGCACGAATTTCATGAGCGGACTCGCAGCACTGAGGGAAGCACCACCGCTGATCAGAGCACCATAGCCGCCCATTGAGTAACCGACTATCGCGGCATTTCCGAAATCGGCAAAGTCATGAAGGAAGTCGGTCGGCAACTTTGACAATCGTTCGAGCTCGCCGATGGTGAACAACTGGTCGTTGGAGCGATTCAAAAGCGTGCTCGGAAACGACTGCACATCGCTGTAGACGGAATCTGTGTGGTCGATTGCCGCCATCACGTAACCCTTGGAAGCCAGATTCTCTGCCAAATAAGAAAGAAGAGTTCGCGAACCAGGAAAGCCGTGCGAGACGATCACCAGAGGGAACGGACCGCCAGTAGCTTTCGGGGCGTCGCGTTGGGCCCGGCTGATGAGAGTGAACGCAGGCGCACCGGATGAGCGTCCGAACGGCGTAAGGTAGGCGGTATGAGCCGGTGCGTCACGGGGAATCGACGACGGGTACCAGATCTCGATTTTCAGAGGGCGATCGTAGAGCGGCGCTTTTCCGGTTTGCTGATCGGCTTTCGCGACGTCAAGTTGAGCTTTGTGGATGAGGTCAATCGTCCTCACACCAACGCCGTAGAGTCCACGAGCGGCCAACTCCGGCGCGTCGGGGCCTGGATCGCCGAAAGAGTGTTCCGGCTGCTGAGCTAGAAGGGCAACACTGACGAGGAACAGCGAACACAGACACAGCTGCACGGGACGCATCTGAACCATACTAGACGGACCCTCAAAACGTCAGGCCGAAGATGCCGGTATACTAGCAAAGAAAAGGCGAATGCAGACCCGTTGAATCTCGACGAACAGCTTGCTCAACTCAGACAGCGGGTCGCCGCCATCGATCGAAGATACTCAGTTTCTTCGAGCCCTAGACAGGCACCCTCACGGGCGGAGCCGCTTTTGACGGAGCGGGAGGAGACAACATCGTATCGGCATTCACAATCGTCCATCGAGGAATGGTCCTCCGGGCAAGTGGTCACAAACGAGTTCGGTTCGCATTTCCAAAGTGAGCGGGTGTTTCCAGGCCATATATGTCATGGTTCAGCTGACGTGGGTGCGCTGGTCGAACTGTCAGACGACTTCCTGGAGCACTTAGCAGAAGATCTGTTTCGGCCGGTTCCCGCAGTACGATGGGCATTCCTTGATACGGAAACAACAGGCCTTGCTGGTGGCACCGGCACCTATGCGTTCCTGATCGGCGTCGGCCGGATTACGGCGCAGGGCTTCCGTGTCCGGCAGTTTTTCATGCGCGAGTACGCGGAAGAGCGCAGCATGTTAGCCGGGTTGAACGAGCACCTGTCTGAGTTCGATGTTCTGATCACTTACAACGGCAAAAGCTACGATCAACCGCTGCTTGAGACTCGATTTCGGCTGGCACGACACAAGCCGCCATTCTCGACGCTAACGCACGTGGACCTGTTGTATGGAGCCAGGCGCCTCTGGAAGCTTCGACTTGAGAACTGCAAATTAGTAGAACTAGAGCGACAAATTTTAGGCTTCGAACGTGAGGGAGATATCGCGGGCGCATTGATTCCGTATGTCTATTTCGAGTACTTGCGGGCCCGATACTCTCAACCGCTGATTCCGATTTTCCACCACAATGCTCTGGATATCTTGACTTTGGCATGCCTCACCGCGATTGTTCCGGCTGCGTTTCGAGATACCAACAGTGAGTCATTACGGGCACTCGGAATAAGACGTGGCGAGGAACTTGCCGGCATTGGGCGATGGGTTTCGAGTTCAGGCGATCACGAACGCGGGCTGGACATTTTGAAACGCGCGGTACAGGCTGGCCTGCCGGATGCCCTGCTCTTCCGCACGCTGTGGGACATAGCTTTGCTCGAAAAGAAGCTCAAGCGTCATCATGCGGCCCGCACTGTCTTGACTGAGCTTGCCGGGTGTCGGAATGATTTTCGAGTCTCGGCTTTGGAGGAGCTGGCGAAATTCTATGAACACGAAGAAGCGAATCTCGTACTCGCTTTGGAATTTACAAATCAAGCGCTCGAGTACTGTTCTTCTGACGGGCTGCAACATCGGAAGACGCGACTCCAGAAGCGTTTAGCAAGGCCTCGGCCGAGACGGTTGCTATAGGCCAAAAACTTAAGCAGACTTGATTTCGGTCCAATACCGATCGCGCAATTGCTGGGCGGCGGAAGGTATCGGCCGGAACCATTCGCCGCGAGACAAGACGCTGGCAGGCGGATAAAGAACTTGGTTGAAGCGCTGCTCAGACGGCATCAGAGAACGTGCGGCCTTATTGGTTGTGGCGGTGCGCATCTCTTTGGTAACCGCAAGGGCGACCTCGGGCCGCAAAAGATAGTTGAGAAAGTCGTAGGCAAGATCCTTGTGTCTGCTCTCTTCCAGGATCACTGCATTGTCAGCGTAGAGCGGGAAACCTTCACTGGGAAAGCAGAATGCTAGGCGATCGGAGTTGTCCATCGCGACCTGGGCCACCTGCGCCCACATCTGGGCAACGAGAATGTCACCGGCAATTACTTGGTCGCGCACTTCCTCACTTAAGTAAGCACGAAGTAGCTTTTTCTGCTGAATGCCCATGTCACGCGCCACTCGCAGATCGCTTTCATCGATGGCGTTAACAGACTTGCCCATGCGTTTCAAGCACGCGGCAAAAACCTCAGCTGGATCGTCGAGCATCGTCACCCGGCGCGAGTAAGAATCGGCCCACATGTCGGACCAACCGGTTGGTTGATGATTCACGGATTTCGAGTACAGGATGCCCGTGGCACTGTGCATGTATGGGACGCAGTGCTCTAGGCTTGGATCCCACTCAGGGCGCGAAAAGCGCTCGTCCAAGTTGCTGAGATTTGGCAGGCGCGAATGGTCGAGAAATGCAAGGAGGCCGAGCTCTCGCATAGGTTGGACGAAACTGTTCGATGGAAAAACGACATCCCATCCGGAGTTACCGGTCATTACCTTCGCGAGTAGTTCTTCGGCACTGCCGTAAGTGGCGTAGCGGACCGTACAACTGAACTCATGCTGAAAGTTCGGGATTGTGTCGGCCGCGACGTAGTTTTCCCAGTTATAGACATTCAAGCGTTTTTGTCGAGAACGAGAACAGCCCGTAAGAGCACCGCCTACGCTCATCAGGAAGACGCGACGGTTCATCGGACAATTTCTTTCAGAGCGGTATCTGATTCCAGCTTGCCAGCCAGCAGTATTAAAACGCCCAGGCCAACCGTGATCAGTGTAGAAATTGCGTTGACGGATGGGTCAACGCCTTTCCTCGCTCGAGCGTAGATGACCATCGGCAGTGTTTCCGAATCTACGCCCGCGACAAGGCTCGTGATCACGTAGTCGTCGAACGAAACAGCAAAGCATAACAGTGCAGCCGCAATTATGCCGGGCATTAGCAATTGAGCGGTCACATGCCAAAAGGCCTGGAACTCAGAAGCGCCCAGGTCGAGCGCCGCCTCTTCAAGACTGCTGTCGAGTGTGCGTAGTCTCGCAAGGATAACAACGACAACGTAGGCCAGCGAGAAAGACACGTGCGCGAGGATGACAGTGTACATGCCTAATTGCACGTGAAGAAAGCGAAAGACCCATTGAAATAGTGCGAGTAACGATACGCCCGTCACAATCTCAGGCGTCAAGAGTGACAGATAAAGAGAGTTAGTGAAAACGACGGCTTGCTTTTTCCAGAGTGCGTACGCAGCCATGGTTCCTATGACCGTTGCCACTGCGGTAGCGACCCCTGCGATCAAGAGGCTGTTGATTGCGCCCTGCAATAGGGCGTCGTCATGCAGCAGCTTCTCGTACCAAGCCCAGGTGAAGTTCTTCCAGGTAGACACTTTCGAGGAGTTGAAGCTGAATCCGCTTAAGATTCCGAGCGGCACGTAAAGGAACGCGTAAGCAGCCGCAGCGTAGAGGACCAGGAAGCGCTTCATAGGCGGCTTACAGCAGGGTTTCGTGGGTGCGGCCAACGAGCCGAACCATGACGATGACCAGAGCCATCATGAGTAGCGAAACAGCAGCGCCGAACGGCCAATCCCGCGCGGCCGAGAACTGGTTCTGAACTAAATTTCCGATCATGACTGTCTTGCCGCCGCCCATCAGGTCGGGCGTCAGATATGAGCCTAAGCACGGAATAAATACAAGCAAACATCCGGCGATAATGCCAGGCCTGGACAGAGGAAAGATGACGCGCCACAAGCAAACCCAAGGCGTGGCTCCCAAGTCTTGCGCAGCGTCCAGAAGAGCTGGATCGAGCTTCTCGACGGTCGCGTAAAGCGGCAGAACCATGAACGGAAGATACCCGTAGACCAGCCCCAGCACGACAGCAGAAGTGTTGAACAACAGCGGAAGTGGTGACGAAATCAGACCAGCCGCGGCCAGTGTTGAGTTGATCAGGCCGGTGTCTCTGAGCAGAAACATCCAAGCGTAAGTTCTGATTAAGAAACTTGTCCAAAACGGCAGCATCACTAGGTTGAGATAGAGTGTGCGCCGCTTGCCAGCTGTTGCGATGAACAACGCTAGGGGGAAGCCGAGAAGCAAGCACAGGAAGGTAGAGACAGCAGAAATCCACACCGATCGCCAGAGAATGGTGAGGTAAAGCGGATCGAAAACGCGGCCATAATTCCCGATGGTCCAGGGCGGCATGGTTCCGCCGTAAGGTCCGCGCGTGAGCAGGCTGTAAGCGCAGATGATGGCCATCGGCGCAAAGAACAGAACCGTCATGACGGTCATGCCGGGGGTCAAGAACCAGAGCCGCAGTTTGTTCATTGCGCTTGTCCGATTAAGTTGAGGGCACGGCAATCCGCAGTTCGTCAGCAGGATGCCAGCACACGTGTACCGGATCCCCGCAAATGTAATTGCAATCGCGATCCTGCACTTCGGCTACACATTCGGTTCCGTCAGTCAGCTGAGTTGTGACGTGAAAGCAATTCCCTAAGAACGTGGACCGTTGGACGGTCGCTGGAAAGTGCCGGAAACCATTACCCGGTGTCTCGCGCTGGATTTGGACGGCTTCGGGGCGGACTGCCCTGCCCTGCACCCAATTCACACCACCCAAAAACTCAGCGACAAAGCGAGAGTTCGGCCGATGATACAACTCTTGCGGCGTTCCTACCTGTTCGAGAACACCGGCGTTCATGATGCCCATCCGGTCTGAGAGCGACAACGCTTCTTCCTGGTCGTGGGTGATGAACAAGAACGTAATGCCCACCTGCCGTTGAAGATTTTTCAGCTCATTCCGCATCTGTTTGCGCAACGAGGGATCAAGAGCAGATAAGGGCTCGTCGAGCAATAAGACATCGGGCTGCAAAACGAGAGATCGCGCGAGAGCCACGCGCTGCCGCTCACCGCCTGAGATCTGGTTGGGCATTCGAGATTCTTTGCCGCAGAGTTGCACTGAAGCAAGGGCGTCCTCTGCCGTCTTTTGCAGAGCTTGTGTGTCCCGGCGAATCCCGTTCAGCCGAGCACTTTGACGCTTCAAGCCGAACATGACGTTCTGCAGCACAGTCAGGTGAGGGAATAACGCATAGTTCTGAAAGACGGTACTAACATTACGGTCATAGGGCTTCAAAGAAGCAACCGATTTTCGGTTCAGGAAAATGTCACCTGACGTGGGTTCTTCGAATCCGGCGATCAAACGCAGAGTGGTTGTTTTTCCGCAACCTGAAGGACCGACAAGCGAAAAGAACTCAGCCTTACCCACGGCAAGGCTGATCCCATCGACCGCCTTCTGGGTGAGGTAGTGCTTAGCTAGGTCACGCAGTTCAAGAACAATGTCCACCGTCGATCAGTTCATCGTAACGCAGATGAGCCAAACGGAGAAGCCGTTTCGGATCGCGCGGGCGTCTGTAAGTTACATTCAAGAAAGTGAGCGGAACCGGACCGAACCCGCCCGTTACTTGGCTGCTACCGGTCAAGAACGGAATGCCCTATTTGCTAGAGACTTTGGCCTCAATTGCAGCCCAGACCTATTCGCACTTTTCGATATTGGCCTGGGACAATGACTCGATTGATGGCACGAAAGATGTCTTGCATGATTGGATTCCGGCTCGAATACCGGGGCGGGTCATTGACAACCAACCACTGTCATTGGGTTTGACTTTGGCGGGCCTGGTCAATGAGTCGCCAACAGAATTGTGCGCTCGCATTGATGGAGACGACGTGAACCTTCCTGACCGTCTGGCGAAGCAGGTTGAGTTCATGATCAACCACACGGAGACGGGCGTAGTCGGCACGCAGGTGCAATTGATAGACAGTGAGGGGCAGGCGCAAGGTGAGTGGCGATACAAATGCGACGATGCGGAGTGTCGCTGGCTGACACGGTGGATCACGCACCTGTGTCATCCTTCGGTTCTGTTTCGTCGAAGCGTCGTCTTAGCCGCCGGTAACTACCGAGACGTGAGAAATGAGGACTCGGATCTATGGTTTCGACTCAGTTCCTATGCGGAGATCCGCAACATGCCTGAAACGCTTCTCCGGTATCGGCGTTCGGCAACCAGTACAACGGGAACTGTGACCGATTGGCTGCCGGTTCATCGACGTATAGCAAAACTCTATGCAACTTCGCTCTTTCCCAACATTGCCGAGGCTGAACGAGCAATGGCATTTTGGAACCTCACGTACCCGCATCGTTGGAGCTCGGATCAGCGGGTCAAAATAGTCGATTTTAACCTTCTGCAGGGAGCGGCCGTCGCGTTAGCAAGGCAGTTCGCCAAGCCGGACGACTACTTTACGAGCACCGCAACTTACAAGGAACAGGTCTATCATTTGCGTCGACGCATGCTGGAAGGCTTTGGATTAGGGCCGCTTATGCGCCTTCGACAGCGAGTCGCTCAGCGATCATGACGAGTGACATCGACGCTAATGAGCCGCCAGTCACCTGGCTTCTCCCTGTCAGGAACGGCATGCCGTACATAACGGCTACCCTGAAGTCGGTTGTTGATCAGACCTATGCGAATCACAAGATCATTGCGTGGGACAACGGTTCAACAGATGGCACTCTGGAAGAGTTGCACTCATGGATCCCGGCGCGAATCCCGGGCGTGGTTGTCAGCGATCAAGCGTTGCGGTTAGGGCCCAGCTTGGCAGCCATGGTGCGCATGGCAGATACTGACCTTTGCGCAGTCATCCATGGGGACGACATCAATCATCGGTGGCGATTGCAGCAGCAGGTTGGATTCTTAGATGCACACCCAGAAGTGGGGGTCCTGGGCGGCCAGTCTGACTTTATTGATGAGAACGGAGCACCCATCGAAGGTTGGTACTTCGCCTGTGATGATGGAACGATTCGGTGGCGATCACATTGGATGTGCCACTTGATGCACTCGACCGTGATGTTTAGACGCGAGATCATATTGAAGGCTGGCAACTACCGAGATTATCAACCGTACGAAGACATGGAACTATGGATTCGCGCTTCGCGTTTTGCCGAATTCGCAAATTTGGACGAAGCAGTGATTCAATATCGAAGAACCAATACCAGCCAGACTGGCCGCACGGTCGATTTCAAGTCGATTTTCCGCAAAGGCGCCGAGGTCAACGCCGAAATACTTTTTCCTGGCCTTACCGCTGAAGAAGCGATGTCGCTGTGGGATGCCACGTATCCGGACTTGAATCTGACCAACATCGACGCTCGATTCAAGCACTTTGCCCAGCTGAAAAATGTTGCTGTTCGTCTCGCCCGGCAGTTCGGCAAGCCGGATGATTATTTCCAGAAAACGTCCTTCTATGCCGATCAGGTCTGGCATTTACGGCAACGATGGCTTGAGTGCCACAATCTTGGTTTCATAAGACGATTCAAGCGCCCATCGAGCCCGGCCGTTCTTGGAGTATAGGGCTGAGTGATGCGGAGTTCCCGCTTGATTCTTGCGCTGATTGTCCTTGTGTATATCGGTCTTGCATTAGGCGTTTCCCTTACGAAAGCGCCTTTTTGCGATGAAGGATGGTTGGCTAGTCCCGGCCTGAACCTGCTTCGCCACGGCACTCTGGAAACCTCGTTGATCGAACCCCGCGGTTCGTTCCTGAAGTCGATCGACCATTACACATATTGGGTGATGCCGCTGTGGCTGTTGATGCTCAGCGTCTGGTACAAAGCGTTTGGCTTTGGCCTGACCACTATGCGCTCGCTTTCCACGTTTTGGGGAGGAATTGGGATTGCATCTTGCTTTGCGTTCACAAGGCGCTTAACCGAGCATAGTTGGACAGCGATTTTAGCCTGCCTCATTTTGGCGGCTGACACAAACTTCATCATCAATGGCGGTACAGGCCGGATGGACATGATGGCTGCCGTTTGCGGATTTGGCGGAGTTACGGCTTATCTCATCCTGCGGGAACGAAAATTCAGCTGGGCTGTCGGACTGAGTCATGCTTTAGTGGCCGCGGGTGTCTTATGTCATCCAAATGGCATCATCAATTTTCTAGTGCTTTGTTTCATGTCACTTTATCTGGATCGTGATCGGATCCGGTGGGTTGACGTAGCTCTGGCCGCAACGCCGTATGTCTGTGGTCTCGCGCTTTGGGGCCTATACCTGAGCCACGATCCCCAAGCCTTTGTTGCTCAATTTGTCGGCAATGCAAAACCTGGCGAACGAGGCCTGATCTTTCATGCGCCGGTGCAGGCACTTCGGCTGGAACTCGAGGCCCGTTACTTAACCGCTTATGGGTTCTATACGGAGGGGTTAAAGCGCCTACGCGTCTTGCCGCTGATTCTGTACGCAGCAGCTTTGATTGGAAGTTTGTTGACACATTACATCCGCCGTGACCGTTTTCTGCACCTTGCAACCATGCTGGTGCTGGTGTCTTGCGCTGGGTTACTCCTAGTGGACGGCATCAAACGATCATTCTATCTTCCGTACGTTCTGCCGTATCTGGCGGTGCTCTCTGCCATTTGGATTAATTGGCTTTGGGACCGGCAAAGGACTGCGCGCATCGCCATTGGTATTGCTATAGCAGCCGTCATCATCGTCCAGGTTGGCGGAGCTGTGAGTCTGATTAGCAATAAAAATCGTCAGCGTTTCTTTGAACCCGTGATTGCCTTTCTGAGGCAGAACAATAGCGGTCGAAAGACAATCGATGGGCCTTCCGAACTCGGCTTTGGGCTCGGGTACAATCCACCGCTGGTAGATGATTACCGCCTTGGCTTTTACAGCGGCAAAAGGCCCCAGTTCATCGTCGTAGACGACAACTACCGATCATTTTTCGATTCTCTGAAAGACCATGATCGGCCTGCCTACGATTATGTGCGCCACCTGATCGATCAAGATTATAAAGTTGTGTACCAGAATGGGCTCTACTCGATATACGAGAGGCGACCGGCCATATCATGAGCAACGAAGATGTAACAAATAGATCTGCCAGAAGCTCTCTCTGCTTGAAGACTTTGATCACAGTATCGACAGTGTTTTGCCTTGTTACTGGACCGTTGTGGGCGGCGACCGACAGCTCTCATAAAACTGAAACGCCCAAAACGATGGTAAAGGCCGTTGTTCGACTGAAGGGTCCAGACGTGAGGGAGGGCAGCTTTGCTGCGATGCCCAAGACCGTGTATCGTGCTGGCCCTCACTTTGCGCGAATCGAAGATCCGCCCGATGCTCGCCAGCAATTACAGAAGCTGACCATCATTGCGGAACCCGATGCTTACAGTGTGAACCTACTGGATAAGAAGGGCACACACGCGATCGATCAGGGCGGCGCAGGTGATATTCACCTGCCGATCGTCTTCGACCCAACCCGTAAACTGACTGCTTTGAACCGGCTCGAGTTTGGCGACGAACTTGAGTTCTTCAAGAACAACGATGCTGTGAAAACTGCTGGACCTATTGTCAACGCCGAACCAACAGACGAATATCAGATTACGGCGGACGACGGCGAGGCGACACTGGTCACCAAAAGCGGATCGAATCGTCCGATCAAGATTAGCTGGAAGGCGGCCAATGGTGTTTACGAGTATGAGTACATGTCGTACTCGGAATTGCCCTTCGATCCAGCTCTCTTCAAGAAGCCCGCGGGTGTGACCTATCGAGAGATGCCACCCGACAATACAACCGACCCAGGTTGATCAAACCAGGTTAATCGAGCAGGTTGACCAAACAGGAACCATCGCAGACCGGACCTTTTCAATATGAGCAAAGATACTAACGGAAAGCACCAAACTAACCCCGCGATTTCCTATCGCACGCTGGGCCACACGGGCGAACAAGTTTCGTGTGTGGGCCTTGGCGGATATCACATCGCCGGCCATGATGTCTCAGAATCCCAAGGCGTGAAGCTAGTGCAGTCAGCAGTTGATCGCGGAATCAATTTTCTCGACAATTCGTGGGATTACAACGAAGGCGAGAGCGAGCGTCGCATGGGCAAGGCGCTGAAGGGCGACTATCGAGACCGTGCCTTTCTCATGACTAAGATCGACGGCCGAACGAAGAAGTCAGCGGCCAAGCAGATCGAAGAGTCTCTGAAGCGTCTTCAGACCGACCACGTTGACTTACTCCAGTTCCACGAAGTCATCCGATTTGACGATCCCGATCGCATCTTCTCGGAAGACGGCGCAATGGAAGCATTCCAAGCTGCGAAGAAAGCGGGTAAGACGCGCTATATCGGCTTCACTGGGCATAAGGATCCACGCATACATCTCTATACCTTGGAGGTCGCCGACCAGCATGATTTCGTCTTTGATGCTGTGCAGATGCCGCTGAACATTATGGATGCTCACTTCCGAAGCTTTGAAAAGCTGGTCCTTCCGGAGTTGGTTAAGCGAAACATCGGTGTACTTGGTATGAAGAGCATGGGCGATACCGTCATCCTGAAAAGCAAGATAGCGACGGCAATGGAATGCTTGCATTACGCCCTGAATCTGCCCACGTCGGTCGTCATCACAGGCATTGACAGCGAGCGGCTGCTCGATCAGGCGATCGAAGCCGCAAGCACCTATCACTCTGTCAGTAAGTCTTCGATCGACTCGCTCCTTTCACGTACAAAGGCGGCTGCGCTCAGCGGCAAGTTTGAACTATTTAAAACAAGTGCTCATTTCGATAGCACTGCAGTCAATGCAGATTGGCTGGGCGGCGAAGCATCGTATGTAACTGAACTTGCTCCGCCTGTGTAAACCGGTCACTTACTCATGAATTGGACTGCAACTGGAGCTACTCTGCTCGCGCTGGCTGTCGCTATGGGCGCATTCGGTGCTCACGGGCTACGAAGTCGGCTGGATGCGTATTCGCTGGGCGTATACGAGAAGGCCGTTTTCTACCACTTTGTTCATGCCCTGGGCATTTTGTTAGTTGCTGTGCTGGCGAGCACGCAACGCATTACGACCGCTGGCGAGAATCGCGTAGCCTGGTTTTTGCTGATCGGCATCCTCATCTTCTCAGGAACGCTTTATGCTTTAGCGATAAGTGGCATGCGCATCTTGGGCGCGATTACACCGATCGGCGGACTCGCATTTATCGCAGGTTGGTTGCTGCTCGCCTACGAAGCGGTGCGCGCGAAAGCCTGACTCTGTAGTTGCACTATGGTGCGGGCTCCCATTTGGTTTGGTAGCTCATACCGCATGAGGATGGTGCACGACAGACGGTGAAGCGTTGCTTCGGCGATCTCAGCCTCGACGTCGGGCCCTTTGTACAGGATCAACTTTGTGCCCTTCTTCAAAGGCTTTTGGAAGAGTTCCAGCAGCTTTGTGAGCGGCGCGACAGCACGCGCCATGATGATGTCGACTGGGTGGCTTTCAAGCCAAGTCTCGGCGCGTACTGGTTCAACATAAACGTTCGGCAGCGCGAGCAACTCAACGGCCGAGTCTACGAATCGCGCCTTTTTCTGAACCGATTCGCAGAGCGTGAAACGAACCGAGGGCAAGACCAGCGCCAGCGGAATGCCCGGAAAGCCAGCACCCGTACCCGCATCGAGAACGTGTTTTGCCTTCTCGAAATACTGCCAGGGCGATACCGCATCGAGCACATGCTTAATCGCTGCATCGGCCGGATCCGTGATGCGCGTCAGGTTCATGTATTCGTTTGCAGCAGCAACCAATTCCAAATGGCGAGTAGCCTTTTGAATCAGGTTTGCTCGATGAGGAATGTCGGGGGGCAGCACACGGTCTAGCTCTTCAAGAAAGCCCACGTCCTCATAATGCCTTACGACCCTGTAGGCAGGCCCGTAAGCGAAAATAGATGTCGATGTTAAGAGCTGGAATTGTGGGTCTTCCGAATGTCGGAAAGAGCACCTTGTTTAATGCCGTTACACAGAGCCGTAAGGCGATGGCCGCCAACTATCGGTTCTGCACGATCGAACCGAACACCGGCGTGGTTACAGTACCGGACGATCGTCTGGAAGTCCTGTCAAAGCTGTCGAAATCGCAGAAGGTAATCCCGGCAGTGTTTGAATTTGTAGACATCGCTGGACTAGTCAAAGGTGCCAGTCAGGGCGAAGGTCTAGGCAACCAGTTCCTGGGCCACATCCGGGAGGTTGATGCAATTATCCAGGTTGTTCGCTGTTTTGAAAACAGCAACATCGAACATGTGATGGACACCGTCGATCCGGTGCGCGACATTGAGATCATCAACACCGAACTGGTCCTCGCTGATCTCGACTCTGTCGAAAAGCGCAAAGCCAAGCAACAGAAGGCGGCCAAGAGCGGCGACAAGAAGGCAATCTCTGATATCGAACTCCTAAGCAAAATCGAACTGCATCTCAACCGCGGCAAGACCATCGCTACGATGGAACTCACCCCAGAAGAAAAAGAAGCTATTAGCGGATTTTTTCTCCTCACGGCCAAACCGACACTGTTCGCTTGCAATGTCGCTGAGGAGGACTTGGCCACTGCTAACGACAACAAGTTTGTTCAGCAGGTTCAGGCCTACGTCAAGGAGCATCACGAGACGGTGGCCGTCGTGGTGTCGGCCGAAATCGAGTCGGAGTTGGTGATGTTATCTCCGGACGAGCAGAGCGAATATCTGGACGGCTTGGGAGTTAAGGAAACGGGCGTCAGCACGTTGATTCGTGAGGCGTACAAACTACTGGGTCTGCGCACCTATTTAACTACTGGCGAGAAGGAGACACGTGCCTGGACGATTCATGCCGGCGATAAGGCTCCGCAGGCAGCCGGGGTGATTCACTCCGATTTTGAAAAGAGCCTGATCTCAGCCGAGTGCGTCTCGTTCGATGACTTGGTCAGTGCGGGATCCTTTGCGCGGGCCCGCGAGCAGGGCAAACTGCGCACCGAAGGCAAAGAATACATCGTTCAAGACGGCGATGTGATCGAGTTTAAGACTTATGTTTAGGGCCTTTTTTCAGGAGGCCCACCTCGGCTGGTGAGAGCTCGCGCCATTGCCCCATACTCAGCCCGTCAAGCGTTAACGGGCCTAGCTTTGTCCTGACTAACTTCAGTACTTTGCTATCTACAGCTTCGAGCATGCGTCGAACTTGTCGATTGCGGCCCTCCGTGATTGTAATTTCGAGAAAAGTGTATTTATCGGAATTGCGTAATCGTTCCACGACGGCCGGCCGGGTCGGACCGTCACTCAACTCGACTCCGGACGCGAGTCGCTTCAGTTGATCGTCGGACAGAAGCGTCGATGCCTTTACCATGTACGTTTTCGGCAATTTGTGCTCCGGATTCGTCATGGATTCTGCAAGCAGATTGTCGTTCGTTAAAAGCAGCAAGCCAGACGTGTCGAGATCGAGCCTTCCCACGGTGCCGACAAATTGATTGAGTTCAGGCAGCAGGTCGTAAACAGTCGGACGGCCTTCCGGATCCTTATAGGTCGTGATGTAGCTTTTGGGTTTGTAGAGCAGAATGTATCTGTACTCGGCTTTGGTCAGCGGCTTCCCGTCTACCGTGACCGCATCCCGTTCGAGGTCGACCCAATGATCGGGATTTTGAATTACCGTTCCATTCACGCGCACACGCCCAGTACCGATCCAACTACGCGCCTCGGTTCTCGACCCTAGACCCGCCTTCGAGAGCACCCGATCCAAAGTCTTCAGAACTCGGTTGTGTGCGTCATGAGCCGTCTTGGGATCATTCTTTAGAGCTCTGGCCACCTAGTTATTGTCTTGGTTGAAGAGATCAGGTCGATCCAGGCGTTCACCTCGGAACATAACGCTTGAGACCCTCTCCGTATTTGAAATGTCCTGCAATGGGTCGCCGTCTAGCAGAATCAGTGTTGCGTCGCGGCCTGAGGCGATAAGGCCGATACGCCCATCTGCTCGAAGCACCTTGGCTGCATTTCCCGTGGCCGCTTGCAGAGCCGTTGCTGCCGGAATTCCAGCTTTCACCCAGAGCTCCAATTCTCTTTGCACGGTTGGTCCGTGGAACACCAGAAGGTTGCCGGCATCCGTCCCAGTAACGAGCGTCACTCCGGCCTTGTTTGCACTTTGAAAATTCTGAATCAGCAGCTTCCAGAAGGGAGTCATGTCGTGCTGCGGCTTGCCACCGGCGGTGCGCTTCTGATTGTCTTTGAGTATGTGCGCCTTTGTGGACGCGATTAAGTCCGCCGGGATGACCTGCTGAACGAGCGAACGATTCAACGTTTCAAAGTTGCTTTGACTGCTGTTGATTAGGCCTTCGAAGACGCTTAGCGTCGGGTCGTAAGCCACGCCCTTCGCCCTCATCGCAGCCCATGTCGCATCCGGAATCAAATCGGTCATGGAGCCATGTTCAACAGTTCCAGACCCGGCGTCCACAGCCAATTTGACGTCTTCAGCGTTCCCTGTGTGGGTTGCGACAGGAAGGTGGTCGGTAGTGGCCTCAGCCACGACAGCGCGATACAACGCAGGATCCATGTGATTGAACAGCATGTAGCTGCTTGAGCCCGATTCGAGAATGCCCTTAATGCCATCGACGCCGGCCTTTTTCAGGTCGTCCACTTGCTGCTGCGCCTCAGCAACTGATCCGGGTGTCCGGATGAACTGCTTCTCGAACATCTTCGCTGCGCTCGGAGGCAGGTCCTTGTAGTACTCAGTCCCGTGACCGCCTTTAGCAGTGAACAGTGGGCCGCAGACGAACAGTTCCGCTCCCAATCGCGCCCCTGAGTTGATCGATTCGCGAAGCTTCAGCGAATTGTCCAACCAATCTCCGGTACTGCGCACAGCAGTGACGCCGCTGTACAGGTATGCCGCAAGTCGCCTGTGCTCCGCCCCGGGCTTCAGGTAGTCCGACTGGTTCTCATATATACCGCCAGGTGCGCCAAGATGAACATGCATGTCGATCAATCCCGGCATGATCGTTTTACCCTCGGCATTAACAACATCAGCATTTAACGTCTTCGGGTCTGCTACCGGCTTGTCGAACACCTGCGCGATCTTACCTTCTTTGACCAAGACGGCACCCCGCTCAATGACGTGTCCATCACCGACAAATACTTTCGCGCCTTGGAAGAGGACCGTCCGGCTCCGACTGGTGTTTCGCGCCAGAATCTTGGCCCGCTCAACACTCTGCCTCGTGCTGGCTTGATAGATCCCAAGAAGAATAAATGGCGCCAATACGGCCAGAATCCAAAGCTTGGCGCGGCCGCTGATTTTTTCTTCCTTCTCCCATCGAAATAGCTTCGTTCCGATAAAGACGGCAACGAACATGGTCACAAGAAGTGCCGCGATCGAGAATAAGTTTTGCCACAAGCTCTCATGAGCAATGAGGATGGATTGCAAGCCCTGAAATAGATAAGTGGCGGGCAGAAATTGCGCAATGAGCTGAACCCATGTCGGCATCATGCTTACCGGGAACGTGGCGCCGCTTAGAAAGAGCATCGGCAGGTACAGCATCTGGATCAAAATCTGGCTTTCCTGAACCGAGTTCACGACCGCGGCAACAATCATGCCCATAGCACGAAATGCGATCGAGCCTATCGAGACAAAGACAAGCAGCGATAAGAAGTTACTGGGAAATGGCATGTGATACTGCACATTGGCCAGAACCAACGTGAAGATTACGATGGGCAGATAGGCGATCAGGCCTGTAACCAAAGAAGCCACAATAATCGGCGCCGCCGTGATAGGCGCAACTTTGAAGCGCCTCAAAATGTTGGCTTCGCGTTCTTGAACGGCCCGCATCCCAGCTCCGAAAAATCCAGACCCCAAGATTCCGATTACCAGGACCATTGAGATTACTTGGGCCGCAGCAGCTGGGCTCTGTTTTACGTCAGAAGCCTGCGCAAAAACGAAAAAGAAAACCAGTGGAAATAAGAAATTGAAGAACAAGACCGAGCGATCCCGGCCCATCAGCCTGAGACTGCTTCTGATCTGCGCAGTATAAGGTCTCACGACTCGCGAAGCCTCCTGCCAGTCAACTCGATAAAGACGTCTTCCAGAGTCGGCCGCTTCAGCCCGATATCCATTAGTTGCAAACCCTGCCCATCGATCCACTTGACCAGCTCGACGATGGCCGCAGCTGGGTGATCGGTTTGCATCGACAGCGTACAGCCCTCATTGCTGACCGAGTGTTTCTCGTTTTGCAAGCGTTCGCTGAGCAAATCGAACTGAAACGGGCTGCTCGCAGTCACTTCAACCAATGTCTGACCGAGCACGCGCTGCTGGATCTCGCGAGGTGTACCAACCTCGATAATCTTCCCGGCGTCAATGATTGCCACACGATCACAAAGCTTCTCAGCTTCTTCGATGTAATGCGTGGTGATCAGAATGGAACGTTGCCCCTCTTTGAGCTCTTGGATCAAACCATGGATCTCATGTCGTACTTGCGGATCGAGACCCGTTGTAGGTTCGTCCAGAAACAATAACGCAGGCTCATTTAGCAATCCCAGAGCTAGGGCAACCCTCTGCTTCTGCCCTCCTGACAACGTCGAATAAAGCGCATTGCGCTTATCGGTGAGTTGCAGCCGCCTAAGAAGCTCTTCGCGATCGCCGTGATGAGAATAGAAGGCGCTAAACAGTTCAAGAGCTTCGTGGACTTTCATCTTGTCAGGCAGATTGGTCGCTTGCAGGCACACCCCGATACGATCCTTGACCTGCTTGACGCTTGTCGCGGGATCGAAACCGAGAATCGAAACGGTACCGCTGTCGCGGGAGCGAAGGCCTTCGAGGATCTCGATCGTAGTCGTCTTGCCTGCGCCATTCGGACCCAAAAGTCCAAAAACTTCACCAGAGGCTACTTCGAGATCAATCCCCCGCACAGCTTCAAATGCACCGTACGACTTGTGAAGATCCTGCACCAATATGGCCGGAGTACTCATGTTGTCCTTTTCAAAGAACCGATGATCGCACAGGAGTTCTAGGTCGTTAAGAACAGCCGACAAGCTGTCGAAATTGACTTCTGACGGGCCGAATAGGCGAGCCGAACTGGAAACTCGGGTGGTTCGCTAAGCTGAATCGCGGATCAGCCTCTCACCCCTCACCAGGTCTTCGTAGCTCTCTCTGGCACGGGCAACGTGGACCTGGTTACCCTCGACCAGGACTTCGCAGGCCCTTGGGCGCGAATTATAGTTTGATGCCAGCACGAAGCCATAAGCGCCTGCAGAGCAGATCGCAATTAAATCACCAGCCTTGACTTCGGGCATCTCACGATCGCGGGCGAAGAAGTCGCCTGTCTCGCAGACTGGTCCTACTACGTCGGCGATCATCCGCTTCCCGGATCTCGCGCCGCTTACCGGAATGATCTCGTGATGAGCCTGATACAAAGCCGGCCGCAAAAGATCGTTCATACCTGCATCAACAATCACGAATGTCTTCGCGCCATTTTTTTTGATCAATAAGACGCGAGTCAACAATACGCCCGCCTCGGCCACAATCGAACGGCCCGGCTCCAACATGACCCGCAGTCCAGAACTGTGCAACTTCAACCGCAGCTGTGCGGCAAACTCAGTGATGTTGATGCTGGTTTCTGTAGGCCGATAGGCTATGCCGAGTCCGCCCCCCAAATCCAAATTCTGAATCGGAATGCCCAGACCGTTCAGCGTTTTAATCAGTTGCAGGACCTTGTCGGCAGCTTCCAGCACAGGCTCCATGTCCAGCAGTTGTGACCCAATGTGGCAGCTAACGCCTTCCACTCTGACATTTGTAAGCTGCGCGATGCGCTGATAAACGGACGGCGCTTCGGTGATGTCAATTCCGAACTTATGTTCCCGCAGACCAGTCGATATATACGGGTGCGTTACAGCATCCACGTCGGGATTTACCCTCATTGCCACGGAAGCGGTCTTGCCCCTAGCCGCACAAAAGCGAGAGATTCGCTGGACTTCCTCCTCCGATTCGCAGTTGAAGCTCTGAATACTCGATTCGAGAGCGTAGACTATCTCGTCGTCAGTCTTGCCGACGCCGGAGAACACTACGGTCGTAGGATTTCCGCCGGCTGCAAGGACTCGAAACAGTTCTCCACCTGAGACGATGTCGAAGCCAGCACCTTCTTTCGCCAGAGACTGAAGAACGGCCAGATTGGAGTTAGCCTTGACGGCGAAACAGATTTGATGAGGAAGGCCGGCTAGGGCATCGTCGTACGCGCGGTATCGATCGACAATGACCCGCTTTGAGTAAACATAGGTTGGCGTACCATGGCTGCTGGTAATCTCCGGCAGGGCTACCTGGTCGCATGCAAGGCTATCGCCGCGAAGTGCGAAGCCGATCTCGGACGACATGACGCGGCCGGAGCCTATAGCACCCGCATGGCGATCAAAGTCTGATCATCGGTTAATGGCGTTGGTCCTCGAAAAGCGTCTATCTCGTCAAAGATTTTCTGCAACAGCAAAGGGGGTGTCGTCGAGCAGTTGCCGCAAAGGATCTCCGTTAGGCGGCTGCGGCCAAACTCGTTCTCATCGGAACGCAACTGGTCCTCGACGCCATCGGAATAAAGCAACAAAATATCGTTCGGTTGTGCAATAAACTTGATCTGCTCGTACTCCCGATTCTCAAGCAACCCAATCGGCACGCCTTCGACACGCATATCCACAATCTCGCCATTGCGGCAGACCAGCGGCGGCAATCCACCCGCGTTCGCGATCGTGAACGTACGGTTTTGTGCGTCCCACAAAAGCAGGAGCAAGGTGACGTACTGCGCGTCCACCTTGCGTTCGAGCAACGCCTCGTTCATGGCCCGCATTAGTTGCGAGGGACTGCGGCGTCTCGGCGCCAGAATCCTCAGCAGACCCGCGACAAGTGCTCCGTAGAGAGCTGCGGCTGCGCCCTTCCCGCTGACATCACCGAATGCTATCAGCGAGTACTCATCACTCTGCTCGAAGAAGTCATACAGGTCGCCGCTGATTTCTCGAGCTGGCCGCGTTTTCAAGCTGAGATCTAAGCCGATGATGTCTGAAGCCGTGCGCGGCAAGAGAACGGATTGCAGCTTGTAGGCAGCGCTAAGATCCTGCTGCATCCCCTGCTCGCGCTGTTCTAACTGCTCGTATAACCTGGCATTTTCGATCGAGATCGCCAACTGAGGTGCCATTAGGCTCAGGGCGCGTACATGCTCTTCTGTGAAAAAGCCGATCCGAGCGCTTTCCAGGTCAACTACCCCGATGACTCGATCGTGCAGCAGCAGCGGGACGGCAACTTCTGAACGAATCTCAGGATGAGCGGCAATATAGCGCGGATCCTTCGTCACATCAGCCACTCGGATGGTCTCGCGTGTCTGCGCCGCCGTGCCCGTAATCCCCTGCCCTACGTTGATAGACCCCGGACTGGCCTTCTCGTCGTAGCGCTGACTGAATCGGGGTGAAAGATTCTTCTGGTCAGCATCGACGAGATAGATACTAAACGCGTCGAATTGAATTAGTGCGCGAATCGTTACCGCAATTCGTGTCAGAAGCTCATCAAGGTCGAGTATGGATCCGAACTCTTGTGACAGATGGGCCAGAACTCGAAGAGTTCGGTTTTGGCGCTCAACACGGCGATAGAGCCTCGCGTTTTCGATCGAGACCGCAACCCGCGACGCAATCAGGGTCAACAGGGCTCGGTCCTGCTCAGAGAAGGCGTTCAACCTGGAAGCTTGAACGTCGATCACACCCACGAGTCTCCCTCGCACAACCATTGGCACCGCTAGCTCCGCACGAACTGCGTCCAGAGCGCTGAGATAGCGGGGATCTGTTCTGACATCGCCAACCAGAACCGGCTTTCTAGTTGCCGCCGCCGTGCCGGTTAGCCCCTCGTTCAGGCCGATGACCAAATTGTTCGCAACTTCATCGCGATGACCGATGGAATACCGCATGCGCAAACCCTTGCTGCGTTCGTTGTACAGCAATATCGCGAACAGCTCGTGAGGGATCACTTCTTTTACGATCTCGGCTACATTGGCTAGAAGTCGATCCAGATCGAGCGTCTCATTGGTTGCGGCCGTAACCTCGAGAAGGAAATCGAGCAGTTCAGCTCGCTCTCGAAAGCGCACTTGGCTCTTGCGGGACGGGACGGCCATTTAGTAACTGCCCGAGACAGAACTGTGCGCCGGTCCGAGGCCCTCACCGGGTTCTAAACGGCCCTCGAAATTGGCGGATTGGCTCTGCAATTCCTGCAAGATACTAACACCAGAACTGGTGCCGATGCGAGTAGCACCGGCGTCCACCATTTCACGAAGCGCAGCTAGGCTGCGAATTCCACCTGAAGCCTTGACCTGAGCGTGGCCTGCTACCGCCGTCCGCATCAACCGAACGTCTTCCGCTGTGGCGCCTCCGGTCGAAAATCCGGTCGAAGTCTTCACGAAATCCACGCCGGCTCCGACAGCAAGGCTGCACACCACCAATTTCTCTTGTGTGCTCAGAAGACAGGTTTCAAGGATAACTTTCAGCACTCTGGACTCCCGCGAGTGCACCAAGGCGGCTAACTCGGTTAGTTCCTGAGCAACCACGCCAGTTTGCCCTGACTTCGCCGCGCCTATATTAACGACCATATCGATTTCGTGGGCGCCGTGAGTCAAAGCGAGTTCAGCCTCATGGAGCTTGGTAGCCACAGGCTGGGCGCCCAGGGGAAAACCGACTACAGTGCAGACGCCAACCTCTGTGTCGCCCAGGATATCCACCGCAAGTGCAACCCAATAAGGGTTCACACAAACAGTCGCGAAATGATGGGTTAACGCTTCCTCACAAAGGCGCTCTATGGCGGACTGAGTAGCCTCGGGTTTTAGCAACGTGTGATCGATAAGTTTGGCTAAAGTAACGCAACTTTGGGGGTGATCGTCGAACATCGCGGGCGTGCGGGGCAGGCGGACTAAGTCCCAAGGTTAACATGCAGCCAGACCCCTAGAACTGCAGTACCAATCCGTGCCTCTCGCTGGTATCTTGTCAACTGCCCTGACCTTTTTTAATCAACTTGGTTCTGAAAACCTGAGAGTTGTAAAAGTTACCGACCACAAGGGAGGCATGGGTACGGCAAAAATCGCCAACGAGAAGCTCGCGAACAACCAGATGGAGCTCTGTTGGAAAATCATCTCGCTTTTAAAACGCAACCGATTGATGATTACAGGACTTATCGCTCTCACGATAGTCGCCGCGGGACTGGATATCTGTGTTCCTTTCTTAACTCGAGGCGTTATCGACAGCATCGTTCGAAGCACGAGAGGTGAGCACTTTTTACCCATAACCATGCTTCTGCTGCCGACCTTAGCTATCTTCGGCGCGACCACCCTGGCCCGCATCCTGCGCTCGGTTTACAACTATTCCTTGTTCAACACGGTTTCAAGGATAGAAGATCGGGTCAAGAATGCAGCTTTCGCTAACTTCTTAAGGCTCGATACCAACGCCCAGTCAGAGGTAAATACAGGAGAGATAGTCGGCGCCCTTGATCGTGGCGGCACGGCCATGTTTATCGTCATCCAGGAAATTATCGGGCAGAACTTGATACCGCCGGCCATCATCTTCATAGGCGTTATGTCGGCCTTGATCGCGAGAAATCCCTGGATTGCCTTGACCGTACTGGTCCCCCTGCCCGCCTACATTCTTACTGTCAGCAGGCTCGGAACCCGGATGTCGGACCTCGAACAAGACGTCAATCGCTCGTTCGAAACCGTCAGCAAAGAATCTTATGACATCGCCAGCAATGTTCGAGTCGTCAAGAAGTTCTCGCGAGAATCGGAAGAGGCTCAATTACAGGCCGGTCTCTTAAAGATCGCCCGGCGGAAGCAGTTCCGCGGCGAACGCCTTTGGGCGATGATCGAAAATTTGCAAAGCGTCATCTCTACTGCGGGACGGGCCGCTGTCATTGCGCTAGGTGGTTATTTCGTCCTTACTCACCGCTGCACGATTGGCGACTACGTATTGTTCATTTCACTGCAGGACATGGTCTATGGGCCGATCTCGCAACTCTCGATTATCCTTCCTAAGCTTCGGCGTAATTTAGCACGGGCCGAGCGGATGTTTGAAATACTCGACCAGAAGACGGCCGTGCCGAACGCGCCAGGTGCGCCCCGGTTGCACCCCGTCCAACACTCGGTCGACTTCCGCAATCTCTCCTTCCGCTACAAAGACGCTGACCGCTGGACACTAGAAAACGTAAATTTCTCGGTTCCGGCCGGGTTGACTGTGGCGTTGATCGGCATGAGTGGTTCTGGCAAGAGCACGCTCATGAACTTGCTCCAGCGTATCTACGATCCGCAAGCAGGCGGCATTTTTGTGGACGGCGTGGATATCCGCGACATCACTCAGGAGAGTCTGCGAAGTCAGATTGCTGTTGTACCTCAAGAGGTAGAACTCTTCTCCCGTTCTATCGCCGAAAATATCGGCTACGGGCGTGACGGAGTAGCCGGCCCAGACATCGAACGAGCGGCCAGGATGGCACAGGCCCACGAATTCATCACACGTTGCGATGACGGTTATGACACCCAGGTCGGTGAGCGAGGCGCTAAACTCTCCGGAGGCGAACGACAGCGGATCGGTATCGCTCGGGCCATCGTACGCGATCCGAAGATCCTGATCTTGGACGAAGCGACCAGTCACCTCGACAACGAGAGCGAGCGGCTCATTCAAATTGCAATGGAACAACTGACGCGCAACCGAACCTGCTTCATCATTGCTCACCGGCTCTCGACGGTTCGAAAAGCGGACCTGGTGGTTGTTTTCGCCGATGGCGGTATTGAAGCTATCGGTACTCATGATGAACTCTGGAACACTAGTGAAACATATCGGAGGCTCAATGGCATTCACGTTGCCTCTCCTATGGATCGGCCCCGGCCGGTTGCTGTTCCCGAACGCGGTGTACCGGAAGAGGTCGAAATGCTAGTGGGCGCAGGATTCTAAGCACAGTACTGCTAAGGACACCGGACACAAAGCAGTTTCAACTCGCGCAGTTTATAATGAATTCGCCTCATTTTTGGGACGACCTCATGCGCAATCTTATACTCTCTTCAATAGCTTTATTGTCTGCGGCAGTTACCGCCTCAGCCGTACCGTTTACTCAGGAAATTGTTTTTGGTGACAGCCTCTCCGATGGTGGGAACGCGTATGCTATCTACCTCGCGAACCCGGGTCTCTTTCCAGCAGGCTCTGCTCCGATTCCACCGAACTACACACGGGGGCCATTCGGCAACGCGGGGAGGTATACCAGCGGACAGGACACGTCGCCTAAGTCGCAGTACTCAGGTGCACTATGGGTGGAACTGACTGCGTTGAAGCTCGGATTGAGTGTCCCGACCCCTTATCTGCTGACCGGCGGGAATAACTTCGCCGTGGCGAGCGCGGAAACTGGTTCTTCTTCGCCCCAAGACATGAAGAATCAGCTGGGAATCTTCAGCACAAAGTACCTTACCGGTATTCCTACCGACGCACTCTACGTCATTTGGGGTGGCTCCAATGATTTACTAAATGCTAAAAGCCCGACAGATGCGGCCGCAAGAGAGCAAAATGCGTTAACGAATCTTTATGGTGAAATCTCCGGCTTAGCCAAAGCCGGCGCGAAATATTTCCTATGGGCCGACATTCCGCCCGTGGGGTCAACGCCCAGAGCAACAGCTGAGGGTTCAACCTTAGCAAATGCCCTCAACACGCAGGCGAGTAACTTCCGCCAGAGTTGGAGCACAGACATTCCGCTGCTTGAGGCACAGAATCCCAGCATCACCATCGCAGGCCTAGACACCTTCGCCCTCTTCGAGGGTATTGCTGGCTCAAATGTCCTTAATACAAGTACTTATGCGCAGGGTAAAAATGTAAACCCAGACCAGTACTTGTTCTGGGATCAGGAACACCCGACAGCCATCGCACATGCACTGATTGCCCAAGGCGCAGTACAGTCCATTGACTCTGCCTTCGCTTCTACCGCCACTCCTGAACCGAATTCCTTTGTATTCGTGCTAACAGCAGCCTTATTGGCTTTAGCAT
Source organism: Bryobacteraceae bacterium (assembly GCA_965214005.1). GTDB lineage: Bacteria > Acidobacteriota > Terriglobia > Bryobacterales > Bryobacteraceae > Bog-105. The sequence goes on along the minus strand of CBDCAQ010000014.1, from coordinate 1,685,915 downwards.
TTCTTAAAAGACGCGTCATTTGTCAACACCTGTTGAACGTCAGAGTGTAATGCAGAAACATTAGCAGTTCGATTGGGCTTAACTAGAACCAAAAGGGTTTAATAAAGCTTGAAATCCCGCTTCGTTAGGCGCACAATTGTACTGCATGTGCGAGGGAGGGGATGCTCGGCTCTCGAATCCTAATCTGTGGCCACAGCCGGTGCCAGATCCTGGAGCATCCCTTACTAAGTTTTATTGAACTCGCTTTCCTTTGACAAGGACAGCTGATTCACTGTACCCGAAGTAATTCCCTAATTCTAGTAGGGAATAGTCTACCTCGTAGCAAAACTAGTATCGTCAGTCCAGGACCTAATTCTCCGCTTAGGGCTCTACGGGAATCGTAAACCAGAAAGTCGAACCGCTTCCAGGAGCTGAGTCGAACCAGATCCGCCCCCCAAGGCGCTCTACGATTCTTTTGCAGATTGCGAGCCCAATCCCACTCCCGGGCGTCTCTTCCCCATGAAGCCGCTGGAACATTTCGAAAACTTTCTCCTGATACCTTAGTTCTATTCCTTGGCCGTTATCTCGCACTCCGAATTTCCAAAAATTAACTTCCTTCACAGCCAGGATTTCCACTACCACCGGCTGGTCGCGTCGGTACTTGATGGCATTGCTAATCAGATTCTGAAATAACTGCCGCATTCTCGCCCAATCGGCCAGAACTACCGGCAGCGAATCGTGGGTGACGGTCGCTCGCGCCTCTTCGATCAATGACTTGAAATCGTGGACGATCGATTGCACGATTACATTGCAATTCACCAACTCTTCAGCGCGTTCCTGAGTACTTACTTGAGAAAAGGCCAGCAAGTCCTGGATCAGACTGCTCATCCGTTTTCCTGCATTCTGGGCAAAGATCAGCAACTCGCGATCATCATCAGTCAAACGGTCAGCAAGGCGTCGTTCCAATAACTGCATGTAGCTGATGACTGTGCGCAGAGGAGTTTGCAGGTCGTGGGACGCCGCGTAAGCAAATCGCTGCAAATCGTCATTAGACCGCGACAGCGCTCGGGAGACATGTTCCAGCTCTTCGCTTTTGCGACGTTCCTGGTCACGCAACCGCTTGCGTTCAAGGGTCGCCGAAAGCCGGGCTCGCATCAACACGGGTTCGAACGGCTTTAAGAGGTAATCTTCTGCGCCGCGCTGAAGCGAATCGGCTACCGTCGCCAGCCTGTCCGAAGCTGACACGACTAAGACTGGTACGTTGGCCAACTCCGGATCAGACTTGACCCGCGTAAGCACTTCTATGCCGTTCATCTTCGGCATTAAAAGATCGAGCAGCATCGCATCGTAAGGCTTAGCTCGAAGCATCCCAATCGCCTCACTTCCACCTGATGCTTGATCAACGACGTAGCCTTGTCGTTCCAAGTGACGCTTCAGGAGATCGCGATTCGCCTCATTGTCATCGACCACCAGCAACAAACCCCTAACGTTCGGCACGAACTGTTCACCGATTGCCGGCGGCAACGGCTCAACTGAAGTGGAACTCAGTTTGCCGTGCTCGACGAACTCGGACAGTTCATTCACGGCCGAGGCGATTCGCCTAACGTCTTCCATGCCACTGAACCGGTTCAACAGCTGGAGAGCATTGAGGTTGCTTTGCAGCCGAGCCAATAGGGGGGACATCTCTTCCCGCAACGTGATCAAATCACCATCGCCGGCGTCCGATTCCGCAGCCGAACCTAAGGCAGCGGGCGGCCTAACTACCACATCACAGATTGTTTGTGCCTCGCATATCAGCTGGCGCAACAACGTCGAAGCCTCGTCCGGACCGGTTGCGCTCACGTCCTCCAGAAGCATCTCCGCATAACCGATGATGTGGTTTAAAGGCGTACGAAGACCATGCCGCAATTCCGGATTTGTTCGCGACGACTGAAGGTCAGCCAAAGATTGTCCCCTTGGTACGAGTCAAAAGGCTATTGATCTTGCCCAGCAACGTAGGGAAGTCTACCGGCTTTGTCTCGTACTCATCACATCCGACCGTCTTCGCCATCTCTCGATCACTGTTCAAAGCATGTGCGGTTAGAGCAATCACGGGAATCGAAGAAGTTGACGGTTCGGTCTTCAGAGATCTCGTTGCGTCCCAACCACTCATACCTGGCAGACTCACGTCCATCAAAATCAAATCGGGCTTGTCGGCTTTGACAAGGGCCAAACCCTGTTCCGCGTCTGCTGCCAAGATCACTTCAAAGCCCTTCTTGATCAACCGTCGCGACAACATGTCGCGATTCATCTCATTATCTTCAACGAGGAGAATTCGCATCGAGTCCTTGCCGTTCCGGCTAGCCCACTAGTACGCTGTGCACAGATTATCTAATAACTCTTTCATTCTTGGCGATACCGGAAGTTACACCCCCAGCACCTTAGGCTGATTTAGAAAAGCGCCTAAGGTCCGCTAAAATGAGTTGACCTCGGGTCCTCCCAAAACATGCTCCTTTCGGTAGTGCTGCCCGTTTACAACGAAGAATCCACCATTGACCTGATGCTCGATCGATTACGTCCGATCCTTCGTAGGCTTCCGTGTGACTACGAAATTCTGTTCGTAAACGACGGCAGCAAGGACCAGACCCTGGACATGCTTCGCGCGGTGGCTGAGGATTCCCGAATACGTGTTGTGAGCTTTGGTCGGAATTATGGGCACCAGATTGCCGTATCGGCCGGCATCGACCACGCTGCCGGAGACGCCGTGGTCATCATGGATGCCGATCTTCAGGATCCGCCGGAACTGCTGGAAGAGATGGTACGCCTGTATAACCTCGGATACGATGTTGTGTCCCCCCAAAGAAAAGCGCGCAAGGCTGACACAGCATTCAAGCGCATTACGGCTGGAATGTTCTACGGGATCATGCAAAGGTTTGTCGATCCGCGACTTCAGCCTGAGGTGGGCGACTTTCGGCTTCTCAGCCGTGCCGTGGTCGAGCAACTGAAGCAGTTCCGCGAACACCACCGATTCCTTCGAGGCATGATCGCCTCTATGGGCTTTCGCGAAGTGATTCTGCCGTTTGAACGACAGCCGCGTGCCGCCGGCGAAACAAAGTACCCGCTCCGCAAAATGCTGAAGTTCGCCTGGACAGCTATCACATCCTTCTCAGGCCTGCCCCTCCGCGCTTCGTTCGTCCTTGGCCTGGTTCTAGCAGGCGTTAGTTTCATCTATATGGGCTACATCCTGTACGCCAGTTTGATCGCCCATGAGGTCGTGCCTGGCTGGAGTTCCATTGTCTTCCTGCAATGCTTCTTTTCAGGAGCAATCTTGGTTGCTATCGGCTTGGTCGGCGACTATGTTTCTCGCATCTATGAGGAACTAAAAGGTCGGCCCCTCTACATTGTGACCGAAACCCACAATCTTAGTCGCGCTGATACCCGGACCCACGCTGGCAGAGCCGAAGCAGCCCATTCCGGCTTGTAGCCTCCGTGCTGGCCCTCAACGCCCGAATCGATGGGCCAAGCCCGACCACTTCCGTAAGACTAACTCGGCCAAACTCAGAGCGATGGCTAACCCGACGAAGCCCGGCCAAAGTTGCCAACTGGTCGATAAACTGCGCCCGCCAGCGTCGAAAACGGACGATGCGGCAGGGTTGAAACGTCCGCCCGTAAGCGTAGAAATCTGCCGCAGTGTTTGTGCATCAACGCCGGCATCCTGAAATTCCGGTTGTTCTCGGTACAAACCCACCTCTGGGAACGCACTTGACTCGCGGACCGGTCGTACACGGAACAGACCCGTTAGTCGCCCCGCATGCACGCGCCCCATATAAGTTCTCGGTGCCGTACGACGGAGGTTAACCGGCTTTCGAAAGCCATTAGGACCGAGGGCGAACAACTCTGGCAACTCCGACGGATCCGTCACACCCGGCCCCAGCGTATACGTAACCATGATGTCGCCGTCAGCAGTATCGAACTGCGCCCGCGCCTCGCTCCGCTCAGTATGCGTAAGGAGGTCCCGCGTCACATTAATCCAGAACTTGTCGAACCCAGGCCAGGCAACCCAGTCAGCGGCCCATCTGCTTTTGGCATCAGAGGCGAACACCGCAGCGCGGCCCAACCCATATTGCCACCGAACATATAGCGGATCTTTCTTCTGTGCGTCAATCCCGAGCACGGTGTCCCCGCTGAGTTTCGCCTCATACCGCGCATAGCCCTTCAGCGCCGGGGCAGTCTCCATACTCACGCCCTCCAGCACTTCAGCCGACTTGCGCACAATCGGCAACAACGGTCTTTCAACCGCTGTCGAACCCGTGTATTCTTGCACGTCCTTAAGCAGAATTTGCTCGAGCCCCTGCGGCTCATTGAGGAAATAACTTCTGCCGCCCGAGGTGGCAGCCACGCGTTCAAGGTAGGTTCGATTCACGTCCTGCCCTAACCCGACTGTCGAAATTGTTACCTCATGCTGGGCCGCTTCCCGCGCCAGATCCATGCTGTCGCCCTCTTCCGAGATACCGTCCGTGAGCAAGACAATATGTTTGTAAGTTCCCTTTGCTGTGACAATTTTTCGGTACGCCTCAGTCAGCGCCGGTGCGATTTGAGTGCCGCCATCTGGCGTTATCCCGGAAATAAGGCGCTTAATCAGCTGCTTATCTTGAGCTCGCCGCACGGGTACGGCCCACTGGAACGAATTGTCGAAGATCAAGATTCCGATGGTGTCGATCGGGCGAAGGTGGTCAACCACACCCGAAGCTGACAATCGCGCAAGTTCGATTTTGCGGCCCTCCATCGACGACGACTTATCAACAATGAGTGCGACACAGATTCCCTCAGGTGTTTTTGGGGGTGCCAGTTTGGCGGGCAGCGCCCGATCGAGCGCGTCCATCTGCTTGTCGTCTTTGTAAATCTGCCTTTCGCCGCCGATCAGCAGCAGTCCTCCGCCTCGCCGAACAAACTGCTCCAGTTCTTTTTTTTGACGGCTTGCAAATGTCGTCAGGTCCAAGTTGTTCAGAACCACCACCTGCGTGTCTTCCAGACCTCGGTCGATAAGCCCTCGGTCCCGCACAAGCTCAAAGCCAGCTTGATCTAAAGCTTGGGTTAAGTTTACGTCGACCTCCGGCGCGTCCTCGGAAAGGAACAGCAGTTTGGCTCGGCGAATTGAGACGGCGCCTCCAAAAGGCAGTTCACCCATACCTCGGACCGCCAACTTACCCGTCAGCGCCACAGCACCGCTAGTTTTCAGACGTGCATGGGCGAGGATCTCATTCGATCCCGGCCGCAGATCGACAGCACTGGAGCCGATTGCCTTGCCCTCAGCCGTCAACTCCAGAGTGCCTGAGCCACTCCGAGGCGACTGAACCATGAGCGTCACTGGAAGTTCTTCGCCGGCATAGGCTTCTCTTGGCAGACCCAATGACACTAGCTGCAGTCCACTGTTAGCTCGCCCATGGAGCGGGACTGTGTCCACTGGAATATTCAGACGCTCCAATTCAGCCAAAGCACGCGCGCTGCTGCCTTCGTTCTCGAGGCCATCACTGATCAGAACAACTCGCGGCAGGTGCTCCGCAGGCAGAGCTGCTACGCTGTCCCGAAGAGCCGCTTCGAAGTTTGTCCCGTTTTGATCGTCACCGCCAGTGTGGACCAACCGTAGCGGGCCATTGATGCGATCAGCCTCCCCAGCTTGGCTCATACGGTGCGCGAACGGGAGTACCGTCATCCAGTTTCGTCCGCGGTTTGCAGATGCCTCGGCAATGTAAGACGAGGCCCGAGCAAGATCATCGTCAGTAATGCTTCCCGAGGTATCGGCGAGGAACACGACGCCTGTTTTTGTCTCGGGCATTGTTACCGAGATCTCGGCTAATGCAAGGATGATGGCCGCGAAAGTCAGCGTTTTCAGCACCAATGACAGGGGCCGCTGCACGCGCCGCCACGACCAGAACATCCACGCGCTTGGGATGAGCAATAGCAGCAGAAACGCCGGATGAAGGGCATTCATTTCACAACCAGATCAGGCTCGGTCTCAACGGAAGTCGGCGGCGTGCCCCACTCTTCGCCCTCTCGACCACGTAAATTGCGGCCTGTGCCCGGTAATTTCGGCTTGCGGAGCAAAGGCCCATACAGCAACCATTCCACAAGGAAACCAAGGCCGCCCAGAACAGCTAGCCATCGCCATAGATCGACAGGAGCGCGATCCAGCAAACTTGGTCGAGACGGAACTCCTGCCAGGGTGCTTTTCGGAGTCCATCTGGTGGTTGCCACGTTAGGCAAGGTCAGCGAGAAAATTCTTTCACGCTGCGCCTGCGCAACACGCACAATCTCAGGCGCGGTCACAAACAGCTGCAGATTACGGTGCGAGTCGCTTCGGTAGCTGGTGTACGGCAACATCGACCCCGACATATCGGTGACCTTCGCTGGTCCGCTGTTCTCTGCGTCTACCAGAGGAATCACGACACTGCCAACCTGGGCGGCAGCAAGCTCTGACGTTCGGGCCGACTCCGGACCGAGCCACCTAAGTGCGTTGGCCAGCATCAAGGGCGTCGTTACGTCGTAGCGAAACGTTCCTTCGAACGGATCGAAGCCAATCGCGAAAATTGCCGGTTTGCCAACTTGGCCCGGTCGCGCGACCACAACTGGACCTTCAGACAAGCTGCCAACCGGAATGTCGCCGGGCATGGTCTCCATAACCTGTGCTGCACCGATCTTCGTTTCACGAGCATGTAGTCCTTCGCTCAAAGGTGTCGTCAAAGCCCAGGACTTAATCGGTTGGTTAGCTGCCGTTGCATGCACCAAAAATGGCGACACCGTTGAGGGCGGCGAGATCCAAAGACTCGGTATGCCTCCAACACTAGCGGACGTGTTTGCCGGAAGCGCGATCCGATCGAGAAGAACAACGTCGACCGGGATCTTCGCTGACCGAAAGGATGCGATGTCCTCGTAAAACGAAGCTGTCAGTTGATGATTTGATTCCAGCAATGGCTTGACCAAATCCCGCCGAGCTGTCACCACCGCCAGCCTCAATCTCGCGGTTCCTGGCACCTGCAACGATGCCATGTTGTCACCGGCTAGTGCATCTGCCTCTTGTATACGCGCCGTAAGCACCCCAGCTCGTGCGGCACTGAACGAAAGTTCTGCATTACCGTCCGCCCCGCTCCCAATTGCCAGTGTTCGTTGCGCAAATGCTACGCCCCCGAACGCAGTTCGCAACCGGACGGTGCGCGTATCAGGACCATAGTTATGAACTGTCACAGTTGCCTGCCAGGATCCAGACTCCTCGTCACTCCGTCGTACGCCGATCTGTTGAATGCCGCAGTTATGCAAGTCGGGTTCGATCACTAACGTCCTCAGATTCGCAGGCGGCGTTAACGTTTCCGCTTCGTCCGATGTCATCGCGGGTCCGATGTAGACCACCTCGCCAGGGCTCTTTCCTGACCAACTCTGTGCTTGACGAGCAAACGCAAACGCGCTGGCCAGGTTCAGCGCCCCGTAGGTGGACGAGAGATTGCTGAGTTCGCGGTCGATTTTCCCTCGGTCTGTCGTAAACGTGCTCGTGGGCCCGGATAGGGCATCCACCCTGACCAGCAGCACTCGGTCACGGCTCGGCAGACTGGCTAAGTACTGCCTGGCTAATCGCTTCTCCTCGTCTAACAAGGTCCGCCGCTGATCTCCCCACTTCTCAGCGGTCCAGGCGGATGTATCCACTAACAGCACCCGATCGCGCCCAGGGCCGCCGCGAGCGCCCCACTCTAGTTCAGCCAGCGACAAGAGCAACAGCAGTAAACTGAGCAGTTGGAGCAGTAAAGACCAGGGTTCCCGCACCCGCCGTCGTGTTTGCTGGACCGCAGCATTTGAAACGGCTGGCCAGAACCGAAGCGTCGAGACGACCCTTTTCCGGCCCGTCCGATCGAGCAAATAGAGCGCGGTAACGAGAGACGAAACCACGCCGAAAATGGCGAGAAACTCCGGCAGGCTTAGATTCAGGAAATACATGCCCGGTCCGCTAGCGCACTCCCTGTGACATCACGAGTGGGCCAAAAACGGCTTCATCGATTGGCATATGGCTGGACAGCCCAACATAGCGTCCCCCGTTCCGATAAGCCAACTTCTTCAACTCTTCCGCATACTGGTCGAACGCTTGCGTGTACTCGGCACACTGTGCCCTGTCCATCACAACCTTCTGCTGCATGCCTGTTTCGGCGTCCGTTAGCTCCATCTCACCTTCGCAGCCCGGTTCGCGATCCTGTTCGCCCCATATCTGCAACAGCAGCAACTCATGCCCAAAGTCTGCCAAATATTGCATGGGCCGCATGCAATCCCCATCGTCAAGAAAGTCCGAGATCACAATTGTTAGTCCGCGCTGCGGATAGGTGGTGAGGAACTGTCGTGCAACCGAATGAAAATCAGTCTTGTCTTCCGGCGTAAGCGAGCGCAGGAAGTTTTCTGCCGGTTGAAATCGATGACGCCCTCCGCTGCAAAGCAACGGCTGCAACAAGCGCGAACTAAATGGCTGAATCAGCAGCGTATCCAATCTGACTAATCCGATGTAAGCCAACGCGGCTGTCAGCTTTCTCGCATAGTCAAATTTTGTTGGATCATCCGGGGCCGACCCTGTCGTCATAGACGCACTGCAATCCAAAAGGAGGCGGACCGGCACTCGTGGCTCCACCTGAAACATCTTGAGAAACAGCTTTTCGAGCCGCATGTAGGCTCGCCAGTTCACAGCCCGCAGATCATCGCCTTCGTGAAAGTTGCGGTGATCGAGAAACTCCTGCCCTGCTCCGGGGAACCGTGAACGGTTGTGCCCACCCACTAACCCTTGAAACGACTTCTGCCAGTACAATGTCAGCCGTTCAAGCTTTTCCAGAAAATGTCGATCAATCAGCGGCTCCGGCATCGCTGCTTTCAGGGTACGTAAATGCGATCAGGCGCGCGCGGAAACGATGGCGGTGATTGCGGTCAGAATCGATTCGGGTGTTTGCCCGTCTGCGTGTGCGTCGAAGTTCAAGATAATTCGATGTCGAAGCACTGCCGGCGCCACAGCCAGAACGTCTTCAATGCTGAGGTGCATTCGATTATGCATCACCGCCAGCACTCGGCCACACTCGATCAAGGCCTGTGCTCCACGTGGCGAACTACCAAACCGAACGTAGCGGTTCGTCAACTCCGGCGCTTCTTTTGTCCCCGCTTGCGTCGACATAACAAGGTCGATAGCAAAGGCCTGCACGTGCGGCGCAACGATCACGCTGCGGCAGGTGCTTCGAAGTTCCGCAATCTGCTCCCGATCAAGGACCTGCACCAACTGCGCCTCATCCCGCTTAACCGTGTGATCGACAATTCTGCTTAAATCCTCTCGCGAGGGGAACGTGACCAAAATCTTCATCAGAAAGCGATCCAGCTGGGCTTCGGGCAAGGGATATGTGCCTTCCATCTCAATTGGATTTTGCGTCGCCATTACCAGGAACGGTGGCTCAAGCGAATAAGTGCTGTTACCGCTGGTGACCGTTCCCTCCTGCATCGCTTCCAGCAACGCCGACTGTGTTTTGGGTGTCGCTCGATTAATCTCGTCAGCTAGAACTAGGTTTGCGAAAATGGGCCCCGGTTGAAACCGCAACAGCTTATGGCCGTTTTCGTCGTGCTCCATGATTGTGCTGCCCACGATGTCGCCAGGCATCAAATCTGGCGTGAACTGGATCCGGGAATAGCGCAGGTGTAATACTCGCGCCAAAGTCCGCAGCAGAGTTGTCTTCCCTAAGCCCGGAACGCCTTCGAGCAACACGTGTCCGCTGGCAACCAGGCAAATCAGGACGCCGTCGATCACATCCCGTTGGCCCACAATGACTTTTCCGATTTCGTTGCGTACCTGTGTCAGTAGCTGGGTAGCACGATCGACTATTTCCTGTTCCGCGGGTAACACTTCTGCGGTATTCAGGGGCTTTGCCATTATGGAGCTTATTCTAAAGGACGGTTGCCGGAACCGGTTCAGTTCCCGCAAACACCATGTGCGTCGGGGTCACTCCGCGCTCGGCACAGAACGACCGATACAGGCCCCCATAGCTGTCGAGAACATAGTCCCGTTCCGTATATCCTAGCTTTTTCGCCGTGCTGTCAATCCAATCACCAGGACCTTCCAACTCGAGGAAAGTCCCTACCGGAGTCTCATCGAGCGTCACTGTGGCACCCGGTTCTCCGGCCTTATGAAACTCGGTCCGATACTTCTCATACCTGAACCGAGGCTCGTACCCAAGGTGCCGCAAAATTTTGTCAACGTTTTCGATAGACCCGAGCGTCGATTCAATCTCCGGGCGAGCCTTATGCGGACCGGGCTCTGGCGGCCCTTTCCAGGTCAGCACAAATCTATCGCCAGCTTGCCTCAGCCGCAACATCATTCTTCGGCCGCGCAGCTCTTCCGCCTGAGTGTCGTATAGGGTGTTAGCTTCAAGGAGCCTCGGCACGGCCACTTCGAAGCCGAACCCGCGTAATCGCGCGACCGTTTCTGCTGTACTAACAACAGGCAGTTTGATCTCAGTTTCGATTGCGGATTCCATATTCGGATTCTCGCATCTATAATGGTTTTGGTCGGTCAACCCGAACGGTTTGGCCGTTCATAGCGGAATGGTTTAGCTGTCCCAAACGGCTAGACTAGTGGCCGTTTTTGTCGGCCCTCAAGTGTGCGCCTGTAGCTCAGTTGGATAGAGCGATTGACTTCGAATCAATAGGTCGGGAGTTCGAGGCTCTCCGGGCGCACCAACCCTTTCCATGCAGCTCCCTGAGCCAATTCCAGGTCTCGGACCATCTTAGAAGAGAAGATGGCTGAAAAACATCGAGTCGTAATCTTAGGTGCAGGATTTGGCGGACTATACGCAGCGCAGGTTCTGGAGCATGATCCCGTGGAGGTGACAATCATCGACCGTCGCAACTTCCACTTGTTCCAACCCTTGCTCTACCAGGTCGCGACCGGTTCCTTGTCCCCTGGGGAGATTGCCGCGCCCATTCGCGGCATCTTCAGCAAGCAGCGAAATATCAGGGTCCTGCTGGGGGAGGCCGTTGATCTCGATCCCAAAGCTAAGTCCGTCTCTCTTCGAGATGGCGCAACCGTTCAATACGATTCCCTGATCGTGGCAACCGGATCACAGACGTCGTACTTCGGGCATGATGATTGGCGGACCTGGGCGCCAAGCCTCAAGAGCATTGAGGAGGCGACAGCGATTCGGCACAAAATTCTTGTGGCCTTTGAAGCTGCGGAGCGCATTCATGACCCCGAGGACCGGAAGTCATTTCTTCGTTTCGTTATTGTGGGCGGCGGCCCGACTGGTGTTGAGCTGGCAGGCGCGGTCGGTGAGATCGCGAACGAGACGTTGAAAAACGACTTCCGCTCAATCAAACCGGCGGAAGCTCAAATTATGATTCTGGATGGCGGACCACGGATTCTTTCAACGTATCCAGAGGACCTCTCGAAGAAGGCCGAGCGTTCACTTCTCAAATTGGGCGTTCGCGTTCGAAGTGGCGTCAAAGTGACCCGAGTGGACGGCGATGGCGTCACCTTCACGGGGCCGAACGGTGAAGAGAATCTGGCGAGCCGGACTGTTCTGTGGGCCGCCGGTGTGACCGTTTCCGACTTCGCAAAGAAGTTAGCGGAACGAACTGGCGCCCCGACCGAGAAAGGCCATGTCGTCGTTGAGCCAGATCTTACCGTTCCCAACTACCCCGACATCTACGCCATCGGAGACATTGCGTTGTCGAAAGACGAACATGGTAAGCCGCTGCCAGGGGTCGCTCAAACTGCCATGCAGGGTGGCAAATACGTTGCCAAAACAATTGGCCAACGCTTGCGCAATCCGGGCATCACGATTAAGCCGTTTCGCTACTTCAACAAGGGTGACCTCGCAGTGATTGGCCGCGGCAAAGCCGTTGCCAACACCTTCGGCCTGCATCTATCCGGCCTTCTGGCTTGGTTTGTCTGGCTCTTCATCCATCTCTTCTACATCGTCGAGTTCCAAAGCCGGATCCTGGTCTTCATTCAGTGGGGACTGCAGTATCTCACCCACAGCCGGGGCGCCCGCCTCATCACCGGTGACGTGGCAATGCCGGTGGACCTTGACCAACGCCCGCTCAGCAAAGTCGTAGAAGCGTAGTCGCCGTCCTCGTGCAGCTACGAGTGTTAGCGTAGATCAGTCAGCCTGCCATGGAACTGGTGATCTCTGGACTTACTGAAACACCGAAAACCATCGAGCTAAACGGTGCCGCGCTCTCACTGGGTCGATCTGCCGATAACGATCTCGCCTACCCAGAAGATCCATGGCTCTCCCGCCTGCACCTTCGCTTCGAAAAGAACGGATCCGTTTGGTTTATCAAAGACTGCGGCAGCCGCAATGGCACAGTCTTAAATGGTGTATCTGTTACCGAAGCAAAAAAGGTAACGCCGGGCGACCGCATCGTGGCCGGTCACCTCAATATTGAAGTCCGGGACCCAGCTGCTGAGATGTCTAGGGACATCGTGTCCTTTGTTCCGCAACGCTACGATCCGAACGTCCGAGAGAAGACGATCTACACGACCCTCGAGAAAGTTCTTCGACAAGAAGTCGGCGCAGGCCATTCGCTGACCGATCCTTCTCTGACCAGCGCTCGTGCCGTCCAGGCATTGATCCGAGCCGGTCAGGAACTCGCCAGTCACCGCCCACTCGAGGAAGTCTTTGTTGTCATTCTGGATCTGGCTTTGGCCGCTGTGGGCGCAAGCCGAGGCGTGATCTTGACCCTTGAAAACGGAGAACTCATTCTGCGTGCAAGCAAGGGTGAGGGTTTCACAATTAGCACCTCCATGCGTGATCGAGTGCTTCGCGAAAAGAAGTCTCTCTCCGTGAGTGACGCCATGGTCGAAGCTGCTTTCCGCGACCAAAAGAGCGTCGTTGCCCAACAAGTACGCAGTGTTTTGGCCGTTCCTCTTCAGACTGGTGACCGAGTCATTGGGCTCATCTACGTCGACCGCGGAACAGCCATGCGGCCCTTCTCCGCTGAAGATCTCGATCTGCTGACCGTCATGGCAAACGTAGCGGCAATTCGAATTGAACACGCCCGCCTCGCGCTGGTTGAGCAGTCTGAAAAGCTGATGGAATCGGAGTACGCTCAAGCCAGCGAAATTCAGCGGAGCCTTCTGCCGACCGAGATCCCCAGCTGTCCAGGTTATGAACTGGCAGGCTTCAATCTTCCCTGCTACACCGTTGGCGGCGACTACTACGATTTTCTGCCGTATGCTGATGGGCGCCTGACGATGGTAGTCGGCGACGTATCAGGAAAGGGTCTTCCCGCGGCGCTCATGATGTCGAGCCTGCAAGCTCGCGTCCACATGCTGGTCGAGTCCAGTCCTAGTCCTGACGCGGCCGTTACACTCCTTAACCGGAATCTTGCGGCGCGATGCCCCTTAGGCAAATTCATCACGTTCTTCTATGCCCTGCTCGACCCGGCTACCGGTACCCTGCGCTACACCAACGCGGGCCATAATTATCCATTGCTAATCAGGGCCGATAAGAAAGTATTGGAATTGCGCGGGAACGGAATCGTGCTGGGTATCATGCCGAATGCCAAGTATGAGGTGATTGAAGAGCAGCTTGGTCCAGGCGACACTCTGGTTCTTTTTAGCGACGGTGTCACTGAGGCCCGCTCGCCTGACGGTCTGACGGAGTTCGGTGAGGACCGGCTGGCGTCCTACTTGGCTCGGCAGTTGCATCGCCCCCTCGACGAGGTCATTCCGGATTTGGTCGCCCATGTTCGAGGCTGGAGCGGTCAGCAGGCATTCGCCGACGACTTTACTCTCGTGTTAGTCAGACGTCAGTGATGGCGCCCTCCGAAAACCCGTGCTTCTAGCCGACCGTTAGAATTGGAGTGTGATCCCCTCTCCGGTCGCACCCGCGACCGCTGTATCTGCTCGGCCTAAAATTTCTCCACTACTAGCTATTTTCTTGATCGTTGCTGTGGATGTGCTGGGCTTTACCATGATCTTGCCACTCTTACCGTTCTACTCTGAGCGGTTAGGCGCGTCACCCACCGTAGTCGGAGCCCTTGTATCCGTGTACGCCGTCTGTCAGCTCATTTCTGGGCCTTTGTTGGGTCAGTGGTCCGACCGCATTGGCAGACGCCCTGTTCTACTCATTAGCCAATTCGGCACCCTTGTCGGCTTTTTAGTACTCGCTTATGCGACCAACATCTGGATTGTGTTTCTTGCTCGCATGATCGATGGTGCGACGGCCGGCAATCTTTCGATCGCACAGGCTTATATCAGCGACGTCACCAAACCGGAAGAACGCTCGAAATCATTTGCCATGATCGGCATCGCTTTTGGCTTAGGCTTCCTCATCGGTCCCGCCATCAGCGGATATCTCACCAACTTCGGCGTGCAAGTTCCAATTCTGGGCGCTGCCGCTCTATCCTTAACCAGCATTCTCTGCACTTTTTTTCTCCTGCCACGACGAGAAACGTTCATCCATCACAGCGCAATGGAAGAAGGAGACATTGGACCAGGCGGGCGGCGGCTAACCGTGTTCTCCTGGGGATTTTATGCTCGGTACTTTCGGGACCCCCATCTGGGCCGCCTTCTCATCCAGTGGCTATTCTTCGCCTTATCATTCTCAACGTTCATATCGGGCTTTGCGTTGTTTTCTGAGCGCCGCTATCTATGGAACGGGCACGCCGTCGGGCCGCGTGAGATGGGCTACATCTTCGCGTTTGTGGGTTTGCTCGGAATCATCATGCAAGGCGGAGTCGTCGGACGCCTGGTGAAGCTCATGGGTGAACGGACCATTGTGCGACTTGGCTTCGCTACCTCGCTTATTTACTACGCGGGACTCGGCTTAACTCGCACGATCCAACAACTGCTCGGTCTTAGCGCAGTCACCGCAATCGGCGGCAGCGGCTTGCGGCCGGTACTGACCAGCCTGATCACCCAAAGAGCAGGCAAGCGTGAACAAGGCGTGATTCTTGGACTGACCCAATCCATAACGTCTGTCGCCCAAATCGTCTCTCCCCTCATAGCAGGCTTCCTGATCGACCGCAATCACCTAACTCTTTGGGCAGTGTGGGCCGGTGTCTTAGCTGGCATAGCCTTGTTCTTCGAACCACCACGCAGTCCTGCCGGTTCGCCGCCTCATTAGGCCCGATTGTGGCCGTACAGTTAATGTCCGGATAGTCAACAATAGTTAATAGATGCAACGATCCCGCCAGGAGTCCCGTCACCTTGCCTTAGAAGATGGAACTGCGCGATTTGATATGACCAGTTCTCCAACAGCGCGCTTACTGCTCGGATTGCTGGTCACGTTAGTTGCCGTCATCTTATTTTCCTGGTACGCACTATACGAATTGAACGGCCTGCGTAAGCTTCAATACGATACGGTTGATCGGAATAGACATGATTCGCTTCTGCTGCTTCGCATCCAAAACGACCTCAATACGTTAGGTCTCAAAATGCGCGACATGACGGATGCTCGCGTGAGTCGCGGTCTTCGAATCTCCGGTTATCAGGCCGATTTCCACGGATTGCGGACAGACCTCGAGGACGCAATCTATGCCGAATCAAAGTTGTCGCCAGTCAATCGACGAATCGACCGGCAAAAGCAACTCCTAAGCGCACTGCAAGAGTTCTGGCAATCAGCCGACGCTGTATTCCAGTCCGCAAGTGCCGGCCACGAGACCGAAGCTCGAGACTTAGTTCTTTCGCACTTACTAAGCCAGCAAGCTATGTTGGCGCAGTTAGTCTCCCAGTTTTTAGAGCGCAATAACGAAGCAGAAGCGAGAGCTGATAAGACGATCGCCGAAATCTACAACGGGGTTGAGCAGAACATCTATCTGTTCCTGGCCGCTGCACTAGTAATGATCGTGGCTTCGAGTTTATACCTCACTTACTCGAATCGAAGCATCTTTGACCGTATTCGAGCGTTATCGATGCAGCGTCGCGTTCTGGCAGCCCGACTCATTACAGTGCAGGAAGAAGTACTACGGTCTGTATCGCGAGAGTTACATGACGAGTTTGGTCAAATCTTGACCGCGGTCGGAGCCATGCTAACCCGTGCTGAGAAGAAGGGTGTGCCGCCCGACTCGCCGCTGCGGACGGAACTGGCAGAAATAAAACAAATTACCCACACAACCCTTGAGAAAATGCGGGCTTTGTCGCAGATGTTGCACCCCGCCGTACTGGATGATTACGGCCTTGCAAAGGCAATCGAGTGGTACGTCGACCTCTTTAGCAGGCAAACTGGCATGCAGGTGAATGCCTGTATCCAAGGCGAGCCGACGCGCATCACAGGACAAGCGGCTATTCATTGCTTTCGCATCGTGCAAGAGGCACTGAACAATGCAGCTAAGCATTCTGGCAGCACGACAGCCAGAGTTGAGTTGAATTTCGAAGGAACGGATCGGCTGACTATTACGGTCTCCGATTCTGGTTGCGGATTGCCCGTGAAAAAAGCGAGAACCAAACCCGGGCTCGGTTTGATTGCAATGCAGGAACGTGCCGAAATCTTGCAGGCCAAATTGCACATTCATTCGCCGCAAACGGGCGGCACTACGGTACGACTCTCAATGCCCCTAAACCATCTTGTAGCCCCTGGCGAGGGTACCGGAATCACAGAACTAATCGGGAGAGACTTTGCAACAAATAACAGCTGAAATTACCGTCCTTCTGGCGGACGATCATAGTCTGGTGCGCCGCGGATTCCGCCGCATCTTGGAAGACGACGAGTCGATGAAAGTGGTCGGCGAGGCGAGCACAGGCGTAGAAGCCATTCGGATGGCTTATGAACTAAGGCCCAAGGTAATCGTCATGGACTTGTCCATGCCGGAACTGGACGGCATTCAGGCCACAAGAGAGATAGTCAAGAACCTGCCGGGCACCGAAGTTCTTGTGCTCAGCATGCACTCGGACGATAACTATGTCCGGAATGCTATGGAAGCGGGAGCGAAAGGCTACCTGCTCAAGAATGCCATCGACATAGACCTGGCAGGCGCGATCAGAGACATTGCAGACGGCAAGCAGATTCTCGGTCCTGGATTGAGGTATGTAGCGAAAGAGACCGCAGACGAGGTCAACCGCTTAACCGCACGTGAGAAGCAGGTTCTGCAGCTCATAGCGCAAGGCAAATCGAATAAGGAGATTGCGACCTTACTCGAGCTAAGCGTGAACACAGTTTCAGTCCATCGCGCAAACCTGATGGAGAAGATGAACATCCATCGGACCGCAGAATTGGTCCTTTTCGCAATTCGCAAAGGCTTGGTCGTCCCGCAGTAGACTGTGCAGGTTGCGCTGTAAGTCATTTGATTAAAGTCGCCCAAGCGTCATCTTGGTGGTCTTTCCGGATGACTGGCATAGCCTGTTGCTGAACGAACTAAGCTCCGGCTATCGATCCTATAGACGCCGTTCCGCGTTGCCCTGTCCCGAGGCAAGTCAAACTCGGGCGTCTAGCCGTTCGTGGTTCACCGCCGGGAACTCTGCAGCTTTGGCCTGCAGGCCGGCTTTCGCAAGAATCACGTAAACCACAAACCCAACTACAAAACTATAAACGGCGGCGGGTTGCAGATAGGGCTTGACCTCGGATGAGATCGGAAGGAAGGGCAGTATGCCAACTATAAAGCCTATTGCCCAAGCGCCGTAACCTGCTATGTTAACCCCTTCGCGCGGCCCTGCCCATCTCTTGCCGGATAGCCAGTAGTCCGCAACTATGGCGCCGCAAATGGGTCCGAACGAGGCGCCGATGATGGTGAACAAGCCAATAAGGTTTGAAGCGGCGCCAGTGATCGCCAACAACGCCGCCACTACAGCGCCCACCATAGTGGATGTGGAACGCGACACTCCCGTGATCATTGTGGAAAGACTGTTTCCCGCAATGAACGAGCAGAAGCACATGGAAGCAACTGACGCAATCGCAAACAGGAAGAAGGCAATAGAGGCGAAACTGCCTGTTTGCGCAATCGCGGAATCAAACTGAAAATCTTTTGCTCCGTACAGCGCGTGAGCGCCGGCAATGGAGATTAGGGGTAAGCCGCCGGCAATCAGAATTGGTATAAAAATCCCCACGAGCCCACCCCAGCGAACATCTTTGTCATTTCGGTTGTTCATACCGAAATCCACGCCCGCGGCCCCGGCCGTTGCGAAGAAGCCCACGACGATCTGAATCAACATGGTAAATCCCAAATAAGGGCTCGGCTGCGGTGGCGTGTATTGTGCTGCACCCCCAGCGTTCTTTGCGAAAACAACTAGAATCATCAACAAGGGAACGAAGTTCAAGAATGTAGCGAACTTGGCAACATATTGAATACCCTTTGCCCCAACATAGCCCAGTCCCAGCGCCCAGGCCGCTGCAATCAGGCTGAACGCGAGCGTGCCAGGACCGTCCTTTGACCCGAATGCAGTGAGAATAAAGGTGGTCGCGACAAAGGTGTTCACCGACATCCAGCCCACCTGAAGAAGGCCCATCAGGATTCCTGGCATGAGATATCCGCCTTGCGTGCCGAACGTGGAACTACCCACGACGTAGAGTGGCAGTCCCGTGCGCATGCCTAAGGTCGCCGGGATATGGTAAAAGAACAAATAACTGATCAGGCCGGCCACAAGTAGCGCCAGAAGACAGATGCCCAGGCTCGCATGCTCGAGCGTGCCCGAAGCGATTTCACGATAGAAAACGATCCAGAGAAAAACTCCCGCGTAAGAAGGCGCCGTGTTCTTGTACCAAGGCGCACGGTTCGTAGCTGGATTCGGGAGAGTTTTTGATATATAGGCGGGCAACATGGCAGCGAGTCCTTAGAGCTTTGGATAGCAATCCAGTATATAGGTGGCAGTCCCGCGTGCCCTTCCCGATCAGGCAACAGCGGTAGATTCCTAACACATGCTAAGGTCTGGAGAATGCTGCAGATGGTGTTGCGTCCGAGCTCGTTTCGCTTTCCTTGAGGTCCATACGTTCAATGAGACCGTTCGCGATGGTATAAACGTGCCACACCTCGCTATCAGAAAGGACGTCACCACCGAGGCTTTTCACGAGCTGATGAACTTTGACATCGGTAATTCCACCTTCCCGGTCGATTACGTCAAGTGGTTCCACGTGAGGATCAAACTCTTGCCACTGACGGGTCCAGTAGGCCCGAATCTCTTCCTTCCCGACGATACGTCCGCCTTCCGACGCCTTGGGCCAGCTCACGTTCTCACTCATGAGCGCGAGGGCGCTGTCAACGTCCCGATGGTTAAAGGCAGAGTAGGCCTGAGCTATCAATGTTGGTGTGTTCGGCATAAATTCTTCGAAGTACACATGTGTACTTTACATATAGATGCAGGGAATGCTTTGGACCCTCGCTAAACACTGGAGCCTACTCTCCCTATCCACCCGGCCTCGATAGAACCGGCTGCGAGACATCTTGATCCATCCGAGCCACGGGCCTCGAGGATCCAATACATAGGAATCCAATACACGCTCGTGGATTCCAAGTTGGTAGAAGCCAAGACAGATCAACTTGGCAACAACAGTGACCGTAGGAGCAAAGCGGAAGTATCATAGCTCTACAAACCCACAGTGTTGCCGGTCGTCCCTGCTGCACGGGTTCACGGCTGACTCGGCTTACTCGCCCCGTGTCGAAGGCCGGCTATCAATAGGGCGATCATCTTTCTTGCGTAATCCGGTTCCTCATCATGAACCCCACGGCATAGAGTAGCAATAGCTGGCAGTAATTCTTTTGCATTGATTCCCGGTCGAATCTCGCCGGCCTCAACCGCAGCTTCCAACAACCGATCAAGTGCCGGTTCGAGACGCTTGCTGAAGTATGAGGACAAGGCAGCATACGCCGGATCACCCGAATGCAGAGCTTCTGCCAAGCCGCGTTTGGTTTCTATGAAGTCGGTGTAGCGTTCGATCCAGCGATCCAATGCTTCACCGCTTTTGTACTTCTTGGCGATATCCGAGGCCGTATTCGCGCAGGCATCTACCTGGCTTTGAAAAACGGCAATGATCAGATCGGAACGCTGCGGAAAATTTCGGTAGATCGTGCCTAGGCCTACTCCTGCACGTTCTGCAATCTCCCGGACGGGAGCACTCACTCCCGACGTTCGAAAAACCTCCATAGCAGCTTCCAACACCGGCTTTATCTTTGCGTCGGAGCGCGTTCGACGAGGCTTGTCAGCCGCTAGTTCCCTGTCCATCTGCACACTGTCGTTTGATGATTCAACTACAATCGGGCTTGCATGCGGAACAAGGTTCCGCCTATAATCGAGAAGGAACGACGTTCCGGCTGTGCAATCAGCTTAGCAAGTTGTATCAAAAAGGAGAAAGCATGCAGGACAAACCCGTCGCTCTCGTGACCGGCGCAAATCAGGGGATCGGTCTTCAAATCGCAAAGGATCTCACAGCTCATGGCTTCACTGTTTTAGTGGGGTCCCGTAGCCTTGAGCGTGGTAAGGCAGCGGCAAACGAGATTGGCCCGGAGGCTCACGCGGTTGAACTCGACGTGACAAGCGAAGAGACGATCCGAACTGCTGCCCAGTACATCCGCGAAGAGTTCAGGCGGCTTGACGTGCTTATAAACAACGCCGGGGTCTCCCATACCAAAACACCTGGCCGGTTGCTTGCAGAAGTCGCAAAATCGGGAAGAGCAAGTGGAGCGGACCTGAACGAGGTACGCGCAGTCTTCGACGCGAACGTCTTCGGCGTTATAGCCGTCACTCAGGCCATGCTTCCCCTTTTGCGCGAAGCTCCGGCGGCCCGCATTGTAAATGTTTCCAGCATCACCGGTTCGTTGAGCTGGAACTCCGCACCGGAGAACCCCTATCGCGCAATGTTCGGGCTGTACGCAATGTCGAAGGCCGCGCTCAACGCAGTGACGGTAGGCTTCGCTCTCGACCTCGAATCGACCGGTATTAAGGTCAATGCCGCATGTCCCGGATTCACTAAGACCAACCTCAACAACTACGAGGGCACGGGAAGCGTTGAAGACGGCGCCAAGGAACCAGTACGTCTCGCCCTCTTGGGCCCGGACGGACCGACTGGAAGCTTTTCCAACTCCGAAGGGCCGATCCCTTGGTGACTCCGGTACAGAGCTAAACAAGGCTCGAAACCGCGCACCCGTAGGGCGCCTTGCTTTCTCATCTGGCGCTCGAGGGTCCCAAGATGCTCGAGCTGCCTACCTTCCCAAATCCCAAGCACGAGAAAAGAGTTAGCAGCGCCGCAGGTTCACTGCTCAGGAAATAACACGCTTGATCGCGAAGCTAACCACGATAGTGGTCGCCACACTCACGTGCGTGGCCTCACTTCCTTCCTCAAAGCTCAAAGCCCAGCAAACTCCGCCACCGGAAGCAGAACCGTTCACTGGCGCGCCGATAGCACCACGCTATTCCCTTCTGAGTCCTTCATGATCACCGATGTTCCCCAACCCTGCTTCGAGGGAGGCGCGGTGAATTCGACGCCGTTTGCTAACAGCGCTTCGTATGTTTTCTCAACGTCATCTACCTCCCATGAGGAATTCACGAACGTTCCGATTCGATCCTCTTGCCCTGGTGGTGTAAATAAGGCAATACCAGTCTCGGCGCCTGGAACTGAAAGTTCGATCCAACGTTGAGACGGGCCGAATGCTTGATCCGTCAGTACGCGAAAGTTCAGCTTCTGCGTGTAGAACTCGAGAGCGCGATCCTGATCGGCGACGGGAATGCCGATGAATTTGATGCGTTTGACCATACGAGTAGGTTGCCAGCATTGCTAAAGCAAAGGCAAGCTCTTACGCCTTGATGCCTGCAGAGGTTGCTATAGTGGGCGTTACTATAGACCTTAAAATAGATCCGTATTTACATGACACGCTGATCCGAGATCTAGTCGCACACGACCGCTCGGCATCCTCGTTTCTCGTGTATTTTCACCTCTACTGCCAAACGCTTGCTGTTGGGCGCCCCTGCATTGCGGTTAGCCATAGCGTGCTCGCTGATTCAGTCGGCCTTTCCAAGCGTTCCGTTCAGAGCGCTATAGGCCGCTTGATTGCCCGGCGGCTACTTCGATCTCGAAAGGCGCACGCGACTTCGGTCCCCATCTATACGGTGCTTGCTCCATGGCTTTCTCGCGAAACTAGGCCCTTCTGACCCACACTTCTACACATCGGTGCACATTTTCTTCTCCCAGATTCCGTTCGACTTAACTCGCCTCAGCGTCTCCCGCAAGTTTGTTTTCGCGCTTCGCCGTGCTAGCGTCAACCGGACTTTCAGATCATCCGGAGGCTCTCATCATGTGTACTCGCGCTCAACGCCGTGAAAACAGGTCTCACCCTCCTGCTCCCCAGTGACGACGCTGAACCTACCGTCATCAGGTGGCTCAGTACTTCAAACAATGGAAGCCCGAAAGCGAACGCGAAGAGGCATTAGTTCAATCTCTCGCCGACGCCGACTGCCGCATGGACTGCATCCCCCGGACTTGAGTACGGCATCTTTGCGCTCGGCTACGTCCAATTCGCCGACATGTTTTCCGGCGAAGCTCCCGGCGTGCGCAAGCTCTTGATCGAAGCTCATACCCTGGTTGTCTTCGAAAAGCAAATCCGCAATCTTCATCTGCAACATGGCCGTCTCTGGCGGGAGCGCGAAAAGGATCAAGCCGAACTACGCCAGCTCAAGAGGGAGCGCATCGAACAGGAACGCCTCGATCTCGAAATCGCCCAAGCTGTACCTCGAAGCCAAGCAGGATCGCAAACCCTTCAACGCCGCCGACCATGGGTTCGAATTTTGAACTGTTGAAATCGAAGAGTTCCTCGACGGTGTCCGAGCTTCAAAGATCTACAATCGCGATCTAGCCAACCATCAACAAGCCACGAAGGCCGCCTGAAGGAGCAGCCTCACTTTATTGCGCCAGAGGCATAGCCCGCGATAGGGCGTTCACAGGTCCTTCCAAAATATCTGTAACCGCATTGTTTTAGCCATATCAATCACTTACGCAACGATCGCTTCTTTTTGACTGTCCAGCTCCCTCTCGGTACCCACAAATCCCATGCTCCACTGAGGTCGCTTGTAGACAAACTACGACTTCCTGGAAACGAGGCACAATGGTCAAACTCCGCACACTCTTGTCGAAACTGCTCATCCTTCTTGCAGTATTCGGCCCTCTTTTACTCAGCCAAAGCGCCACAGCGCAAACAACTCTAACTACCATCCGTGACACAGTGAATAACTCAAACGGCACGCCCTTCAACGGCAGCGTTAACCTTACATGGAACGCGATTGTGGCGTCATCTGGCAACACAGTAGCGCCCCACAGCACGTCGACTCACATCTACAACGGGTTGCTCTACGTGCTGCTTGTGCCAACGGTAGATCCACAGTCAGGGCAGAACATTGCCACGTACACAGCCGTTTACAGCAGCAACGACGGCTTAACAACTTGGACCGAAACTTGGCAGGTTCCCGCAAGCAACACACCACTAACGCTGAGCCAGGTTCGCCAGTCCAGCAGTGGAAGCAGTGGCGGTGGCGGAGGCAGTAGCAGCGGTGGAAGTTCCGGAGGCATCACGCTGCCGATTCCAATCAGCGGCGTCACAAATCTGGCTCCCACCCTAGCGTCGATAAACTTGTCCATCACTGGACTCCAAAACAGCGTCAGCAACATAACTTCGAACAATCCCTTGTTTATCGATGGCGAAACGCCTAGCGGGCTCGTCAATGGCGCAAACACCGCATTCACTCTCGCAAATGCGCCTTCACCAGTCACCAGTCTTGAGATCTTCCGAAACGGTTTGGTGGAGACCATCGGCGTGGACTACACCATCTCCGGCGCCACAATCACGTTTGTGAGTCTGTCAACTCCGCAAACAGGCGACACCTTACAAGCTTTCTACCGAGCCGTTGGCACTGGCCAGGCAGCTACGTTCACCGACGCAGAAAGTCCATCTGGGCTCGCGAACGGAACCAACGTAACCTTCACGCTTTCCGTAGCCCCTTTTCCCGCACTTAGTTTGAAGCTGTTCAAGAACGGAACGCTTATGCGCCAAAACGCCGACTACACGTTAACCGGGCTAACGATCACCTTCGCTAGTCCTCTGCTAGCGCCGCACTCCGGCGATGTACTTGTGGCTTACTATCGGCATTGACCGAAGTTACTCCGAGAGGCCCCACGCAAATCGCCACTTCTCCGTTATGGTTAATTCACGAGAACGGGCGCCACTAGCCCAATTGCACCCCGCTTTCAGGCGGCAATATACCCCTGGTTTTATTTAGGATAGATACCGATGACCGATAATGGTCGTCGTTCGAGACTCTGAGATTAACCGAGGGAGAATCAAATGCAATTGGGCCTTGTCGGTCTGGGCCGCATGGGCGGCAACATGGTACGCCGATTGATGAACAACGGTCACAAGCTGACCGTTTTTGATCTCAGCGCTGCCAACGTCAAGAAGTTAGAAGAAGTAGGGGCAGGAGGGGCAAGCTCTTTAGAAGACTTGGTTTCTAAATTGTCCAAACCTCGCGCGGTCTGGGTGATGGTTCCGGCGGGCGGCCCAACTGAAGCAACCGTTCAATCGCTTGCTAACGCGATGGAAGATGGTGACATCATCATCGACGGCGGAAACAGCTTCTATAAGGACGATATCCGTCGCGCGAAGGAGCTGCTGAAGCGTGGCATTCACTACGTGGACGCCGGAACCAGCGGTGGCGTTTGGGGCGTTGAGCGTGGTTACTGTCTTATGATCGGCGGCGAAAAAGATGTTGTTGAACATCTTGACCCGATCTTTAAATCGCTCGCTCCTGGGAAGGGCAACATAGACCCCACACCGGGCCGAGATAAGGTCGGCGGCACTGCTGAAGAAGGCTACCTGCGTACCGGGCCTCCCGGATCTGGCCATTTCACGAAGATGATCCACAACGGCATCGAGTACGGGCTGATGCAGGCGTACGCCGAAGGCTTCGACATCCTCAAAAATAAAAATTCGAAGGATCTGCCCGAAGATGAACGTTACGAGTTGAACATCGGCGACATAGCCGAACTCTGGCGTCGCGGCAGCGTCGTCGGTTCCTGGCTACTTGACTTGACCGCCATGGCTTTAACCGAAAGCCCTTCACTGTCAAACTACACCGGCTTCGTGCAGGATTCCGGCGAGGGCCGTTGGACCATCAACGCGGCCATCGAAGAAGCAGTGCCGGCCGAAGTTTTGGCTTCAGCGCTCTTTACCCGGTTCCGCTCTCGCGAAGAACACACTTTTGCTGAGAAGGTCCTGTCTGCGATGAGGCACAAGTTCGGCGGTCATATCGAGCAACCCACGGGCGGCTAATTGCTGATTCGGAAACAATCGGGCGTCGAGGGAGTTGTTCTTCGGCGCCTTAGCTTCTGTTTGGCACTCCCCGCATTCGCCATCCTCTTCCGCTTTACATGGTATTCTTGTTACTAGATGACGTTGAGGCGCTCTCGCCTTGTTTATCGCATCAGTCCAGTTTCCTTCGCGTTGAATTCTTGCGTTTTTCTCCCCTTTCTGTCTTCAGATCTCACCATAAGAACTTCCGCCCCGTCGTTCTCTCGCACGTTCAATCCTTCTGAATGAAGTCCCGCATTCGCATTTCCCGCGGCATTGAGTCGCTATTTGGTACCCGCGACGAGAACATTCGCCTGCTTGAGAGCGAGTTACAGGTACGCACCCGGCTACTCGATGGGGACTCTCTTGAACTCGAAGGTGATGATCCACAGGTACAACGTGCAGAACGGATCTTAGAAGATTACGTGGACCTCGTCACAGAGGGGCACTCCTTCAACAATGGCGACCTGAACAGCTTCATGCGTGTGCTGGTCCGAGATCCCAACATCTCGCTGCGTCGCCTCGTTGAAAGCGGTAAATCGCGTGCCTTCGGGAAAAAAGTCTTAGCCCCTAAGACTGTCAACCAGCGCCGATATGTAGATGCCATCGAGAATCATGACCTTACCTTTGGCATAGGCCCGGCTGGCACTGGCAAAACCTATCTTGCAGTCGCCATGGCTGTTTCCGCTTACCTGAACAAACGAGTAAGCCGCATTGTGTTAACCCGTCCCGCGGTCGAAGCCGGCGAGCATCTCGGCTTTCTTCCCGGCACGCTGCAGGAAAAAGTAGATCCCTATTTGCGGCCCCTATACGACGCGCTGTTCGACATGATCGACTCGGAGAAAGTCGAAAAGCTGTTGGAGAAGAACGTCATCGAAGTCGCTCCGCTCGCTTTCATGCGCGGTCGGACGCTGAACGATTGCTTCGTGATCCTCGATGAGGCGCAAAACACGACCTGTGAACAGATGAAGATGGTGCTGACGCGCCAAGGCTTCAACTCTAAAATGGTGGTCACAGGCGACCAAAGTCAGGTCGATCTTCCTGGCGGCAAGAAGAGTGGATTGCTGAATGCATCCGAAGTCCTTACCGGTGTCGAGGGTATCGCGTTCGTTCTGTTCGACGATAAGGACGTTGTTCGACACCCCCTTGTTCAGCGAATCGTGAAAGCTTACGATCGCTTCGACGAACAAATCGGGAACCGCCGGCAGCTGGCGTTCCGACTCGCAGGTGACGCGCAACCCGTCTCCTCAGAACCTCCTCGACTGGCACGGGTTGACTTGCCGGAGCTTCCTTCGCTTGCCTGAACAGCGCTGACCATGGAAGTTGCTGACACCTCGATTATTTATCGTGCCATTCCACCCGCCCTTCGAATCTCTCCGACCGACAAGCGATTGTTGAAAGCGTTCGCTTGCGACCTAAGCACGCATATTCTGGATAACCGACCGTTCACATGCCTGATCACAACGGACAAAACCCTCCATCGGCTGAACTGGCAATGGCGCGCCCAGGACAAGCCTACTGATGTATTGTCGTTTCCGTCCGAAGCCGTCGCTCAATTGCCCGCCGATGCGCTCGAGGGTTTGCCATCTGCTGGCGACTTGGCAATTTCTATCGAACGTGCAGACGCTCAAGCTAGCGTTTTCCAACATGAGCTCTTCGAAGAGATTCAAGTTTTGATGCTACATGGCGTCCTGCATCTGGCTGGAATGGATCATGAGCAGGACAAAGGCGAAATGGCCAAAGCAGAAATGCGCTGGCGTCGAGCTTTCAACTTGCCTCTGGGATTGCTAACACGGCGACACCCTCTTGCTAATTTGACCGAGACAGTCAGGCAGATGAGAGCCAGCTCATGATTCACGGCGCTGTGTGCCTGACGTTGGCTCTGACTGTTACGGTGCTGCTGGGTTTTGTTTCCTATGTTCAGGTTCTCTATCTCGAGACGCTCCGCCTGATTCGCCGCGAGATGCCCGCCTTGACTCACTTCCGTGAGACTTTGCTTCCTTTGCTCGGCCTTGACGCTGACGAAGGCTCAATCAAATTTTCCTTGATCAAGCATATTTCTCTGCCGGTGAGCGGTGTTCTATATCTCTGCTGCGTCGTTCGCCCCGAAGTCGCGGAGTGGCAAAGCGTCGTTGAAGCGATCGGTCTGTGTACGGCGGCGATGCTCCTTTCGGGCTACTTGGTCCCGCAACTCCTGTACAGGCGCACCACGGGTGTCTGGCTCGAACAGTTTGTTTGGCTGATCAAACTTCTGGCCTGGGTTGCCACGCCGCTCGCGGGCATCATCCACATGTTCCACTCGTTACTCGATTTGGGAACAGATTCGTACGGTGAACCAGAAGCTACTGATTCAGTCGAACACATCGAGGCCTTTATCACTGCTGGTGCAGAAGAGGGCATCCTCGAGGAAGAGGACCGCCGCCTCATTCATTCCGTTGTTGCATTCGGTGATAAGAGCGTCCGCGAGGTCATGACAGCCCGCCCCGACATCGTTGCTATCTCAGTTTCAAAGTCGCTCGAAGATGTACGCCAGCTAGTTATTCACGAACAGTTTTCTCGTATACCTGTCTACGATGACTCGATCGACAACATGGTCGGCTTCGTTCACGTCCGTGACATATTCGAGCTGAACCCCGAGGAACGCCAGAGCAAACCACTTCGCGACCTGATGCGGCCCATCCAGCTTGTTCCGGAAACAAAGCCGGTCAGTGATTTGCTCCGGCAGATGCAGCGTGAAGGCGCCCATGTTGTCATCGTTATCGACGAATACGGAAATACTGCTGGCCTCGCGACCATGGAAGACTTGGTGGAAGAGATTCTCGGGGAAATTCGCGATGAGCATGAGCCTGAACGCGACGTCCGCCAGGAATCGGAACACGTCTTCTTGGCGCCGGGAAATTTGGATCTTGATCGATTGCATGAACTCGTAAACTTCCGCCCCGAAGAGGACACCG
Organism: Bryobacteraceae bacterium; assembly: GCA_965214005.1. GTDB lineage: Bacteria > Acidobacteriota > Terriglobia > Bryobacterales > Bryobacteraceae > Bog-105. Next base: position 1,657,737 of record CBDCAQ010000014.1, on the reverse strand, counting down.
AGTCTACGACAGTAGGCGGCATGGTGGCTGAATGGTTAGGCCACGTCCCTAGAGTCGGAGAATCAGTAGAACGCGGCGGGTTACGGATCGAAGTCCTCGCCGGTAGCGATAGGCGCGTTGACGAGGTTCGCATCTCGCGCGCTGAACACGCTGAGTCCCTCGTCGAACATGCGTCCACCTAAATCCAAAGCCGCCTCCCAGCAACCCGTGTCTGCGAAGCACAAGACTGTCGTGCCGGAGCCCGAAAACTTCGTCTCTGGATTCGTCTCCATAGTGGGCAAGCCCAACGCCGGTAAATCGACACTGCTCAACGCGCTAATCGGCGAAAAGGTCGCCATCACGGCCCATCAGGCCCAGACCACCCGCACTTCGATCCAGGGGATCCTAACGACACCCCGGTCACAGATCATCTTCATTGACACGCCCGGAATTCACAAGTCAGATAACCTCATCAACCGCCGCATGATGGACACCGTTCGCGGAGCCCTAGCTGGGCGCGACCTGGTTCTCTTCTGCGCAGATGCGTCTCGCTCCGTGAATGAAGAAGATGAGCACGCCGTCAGCGCTTTAAACCGCGACACACCGAGCCTGCTCATTCTCACTAAAGTCGATCGCGTCGAGGACAAGCGCCACATCTTGCCTCTCATCGAGCGCTACATGGCCCTGTACTCCTTTGCCGATGCCGTACCAGTTTCTGCGCGAAAGGCTGATGGGATCGAACGGCTGATCTTCAACATCGAATCACGGCTGCCCAAGGGGTCAAAGATCCATTCGGACGACCTCTTCACCAATCAGCCCATGCGATTCATCGCATGCGAAATCATTCGCGAGCAGATTCTACGAAAGACTCGCAACGAAGTACCCCATTCCACCGCAGTCGTCGTCGATCAATGGGAGGACAAGCCCAACCTGATTCGCATTAACGCCACCATCCACGTTGAGCGAGACGGACAGAAGATCATTGTCATCGGCCACGGAGGTGCAATGTTGAAGCAAATTGGAACAGCAGCCCGCATCGAGCTAGAGCGCATCACAGGCTCCAAGGTCTTTCTTGGTTTGCACGTAAAGGTTAAGCCGAATTGGCGCGAAGACGCCGAGTTTCTAAACAGCTTGGATTGGCGTTCGATGGTAGGCTCAGAAGAAGGATGAAGCGCTTTGTTTTAGTTCTGCTGATTGTTGCAAGTGGAGCGTTGTCCGCTCTTGCAGCCGACCAGAAACCTAGCAGTATCGACGACCGAATCTATGACCAAGTCCGCATGCGCTTGGTTGCTGACCCCGACGTAAAGGGTGGTGCTTTAGAGGTTGTTGTCCAGGATGGCATTGTAACCATCAAGGGTCGCGTGGATACTGAAAAAGGAAAGAGCCGCGCCTCTAAGTTGGCCAAGAAAGTCAAGGGCGTCAAGAGCGTAGACAACCAGGTCTCAGTAGGCCCCCCAACTAACTAACTCCGCCTGCTTAGGCTGCCAGGCTTTCATCATGCCGAGGGTGTTGGCTCCTTCTGCTGTTTTGTAGGTCACCTGATCCATAATCTGCTGGATAATTGCTAAGCCCCTGCCACTGTCAGCTAATTCCGCCGGGTCGGCGAAGGTCAGTTGTTGTGCCTGCTCGAGGGTTCCCGTCGGTATTGGCCTGCCACGGTCGGTTACTTTGACTTCAACGTTCTGCGCACCAAGCGCCAGAGTTACTTCCACCTCGTGATCCGGTTCGTTTTGATAAGCGTGCTCGATCGCGTTGTTCACAGCTTCTACGACTGCCAGTTCTACGTTGAAGCCAGTCTCTTCGCTGCATGATGCTTCTGCCAGCACAGCGCGAACTGAGACACCGATCAGCCAAACTTTGTTTAAGTCGCTGGTGATGATTAGTTTCACCGTCAGATCCGTTCCGTCATTCCTACACTTTGCTCGAAACTGCCATGGATTGAATGGCCTCTTCCACGGTCGGGTAAAGCCTGAGTACCTTCTCCATCCGAGTCAAGCGAAACAAGGTCTGGATTGGAGCCTGAGGACAAGCTATGGCAAGATCCCCTTTGGTTCCGATCAGTTTCAACAGCGAAATAACAGCTCCGAGACCGCTGCTGTCCATGAATGTTACTTCGCTTAGGTCCAACACCAAGTTGCTCCTTCCGGACCCAATTTGTTGCCCCATCAGGAACTTAAATTCGGACGAGACGTTCGCGCTTAAACGCGAGTCAAGAACACGCGCGACCGTGACATGACCCTGATTGGTAATCTTAATTTCCATACCTTACTCCTTCGTACCTGCATAGTAGGAAACTTCTCGCCGAATCACCGCGCCAACCAGAAAATACCACCAAGGGGCTAACGTCCTGGCCAAAAATGGCTACTATACTGGAATCCTGTGATCCTCAGCCGTACGGACGCGAGTCTCCCTCCAACCCGTGACTCGGTTGTGGAAACCGCCGGGGTACAAAAATCGCGCTTCTACAGGCCTGAGTTAGACCTGCTCCGATTTCTGTCGTTTTTTATGGTTTTCATCAGCCACTCTCCCTTGCTTCAGGTAGGTTCAAACGATCCGGAGTGGCGCAGGATTTTGGTCCCTCTTTACATGAAATGGAAACTCATGGGTGCTTTCGGCATGGGAATGTTCTTTCTCTTAAGTGCATTTCTAATTACAGAACTGCTGCTACGGGAACGTGAAAAAACCGGCACCATTCATCTTCGGGCTTTCTACATTCGACGTGTCTGCAGAATTTGGCCCATTTACATCTTTATTCTCGTCCTGGCATGGACGTTAGGCCAATTCTTTCCAGACTCACTCTGGATGAGTTGGCGTCGAGTTGCAGCATTCTTCCTGATGTACGGCAACTGGTACGTCATGTTCAACGGATGGGGGCCTTTTAGCAGCGGCCATCTCTGGAGCATCTCCCTCGAAGAACAATTTTACGTTCTCTGGCCGACTCTGGCCCTTGGTGGCCGAAAGCTGCTTGCGGGAAGCTCATGCGTCCTCATTCTGTTGTCATTCGCGACTATTTTTTTGATGGCCGTTCGCGGCCATAGTAGCTTCAGCGCAGCTCTCTGGTTCAATTCTTTAGCTCAATTTCTCTACTTTGCTGCTGGGTCGCTCATCTCCATCCTGCTGTATGGCAAAACGCCGAAATTTTCCACTGCCGCGAGAGCCTGCCTTGCGGTTGCGGGGCTCGCCCTGTGGTTTTTAACTTCAGCCCCCACCATCCATAACAATCAACTTTTAGCGTGGGCGCTTCTAGGAATAGCCACAGCTATCCTCTTCATCGCAGTACTAGGAATGAGGGTCAGTTTCGTCCCTCGACACTTTCTTCATCTCGGTAAGATTTCTTACGGTCTGTATGTCTATCATGGCCTGGCGTTCGTCATCTTTGAGAACAGCTTGCGAGGGACTCGGTTCCATACGGTTTGGGTATCCATTCTGGCGCTAGCTGCGACAATCGTGATGGCAACGCTTTCTTACCGATTCCTAGAGCAGCCCTTCCTTCGCATCAAGGAGCGATTTACTTTCGTCCCGTCCAGAGCAATTTGAGATTGTCTTCAGGTTGCCGCACGTGAGACGGTTGACATACTGGCTTAATTGCACTCCAAGGCCAGAATCGACACGTCGTCAGAATACTCGGCCTGCCCTCTCCAATGGCTGATCGAGTCCCGCACAGTCTGCATCACCGACGGTAACCCCTGGTCTTTTGTGCTCTTCAACACTTCAAGCAGCCTACCGTCTCCAAATGGCTCTCCCGTCAGCGACTCGCATTCGGTAACTCCATCTGAGTACAAAAGCAGCTTGTCGTGCTCTTCCAGCTGTATCTCTTGCTCCTCGTACTGCATGTTTGGCAGCAGTCCGACGGGAAAGCCTCCGCTTCCGATCAGCTTCGGAGCGTTGTTCCGAGACACGATAATCGGCCCGGGATGACCCGCCTGGCAATAACGAAGTTTACGCGTCGTAGTGTCTAGAACGCCATAAGTCATCGTGAAGTACGAATCGTCTTCACTCTGAAAGCGATTGTTTAATTCGGCGACAACCTCTGCCGGAGGGACGATTTCGGGATGTCCGACGTTCACCTGTTGTCTGATGCAAGGGCTGCCTGTTACCGGGAGAAGAATCTTGCTCAAAGTGACAGAAAGAAGTGCAGCCGGAATGCCGTGACCTGAAACGTCCAAGTGATAAAACACCAGATGTCGCTCACCGACCAAGAAGTAGTTCAGCATGTCCCCTGCTAAAAAGCGGCTTGGCAGGAACGTCCAGTCGAGCCGAACGCGAGGATGCACATCATAAATCTTTGGCAGCAGGCTGGACTGGGTCGCCGCCGCAACTTGAAGATCTCGTTCAATTATCTGGTAGGCAGTAGCCAGCTTGGAATTCAGCCTTACCAGGCTCTCGTTATGCCCGGCAAGCTCTGACTGCAAGTTCGTGACCCGGAGTGCTGACTTGACTCGTACTAGAAGCTCGCGAAAATCGATCGGCTTTGTTATAAAATCGTCGGCGCCCGCTTCGATCCCGGCAATCAGGTCGTCCTTACTATCTTTTCCGGTACAAAGGATCACGTACAGGTAACGCAACGACTCATGCTCGCGCATTTTCTGGCAAAGCTCCGGCCCGCTCATTCCGGGCATGTCCCAGTCACAGATCATCAGTTCGAACCGCGTCCCATGCAGCTTTTCCCAAGCTTCGGACCCGTCTTCAGCGAGCACAACCTCGTGCCCCCAAGCCGTCAACTTGGCTGAGAGTAGGAGGCGAACTGCGTTGCTGTCATCAACAACTAGAACCTTCACAGGTCGAACTCTCTCCTTGTCAGAATCCCTAACCGAACAACCCACCACAGGATGACAGCGCTGCTCATCCCCGAATCAGAGCACTCACGCTACGCCGTAGTGCGCCAGAGCGGCTACTGTATAGGTATCGACTGAAACGGATTTGAAGCAGGACAAAGCACCAGGAAGACTTTTCTTACCCGCCCAGCTATTCGCCTATGCTTGTAGGTTTTCTGCGCAAATCCTGCCTCTCGTTTTTCTTTTTAGTCGGCCCCAGCTGGCTCGTAAGTCCAAGCTTTGCAACCAGCATCGTAATCCTCAGAGGACCACACCAGGTCTATGTGGGCGCGGACAGCCAGCGCACGTATTGGCGAGAGGGCGGAAGCTATCACGCCAGTGTCTGTAAGATTGTAACGGCAGGCAACTTGGCATTTGTAGCCTCGGGCGTCACCGTCGTGGGAGACACACAAGTCAGTAACATTGGACTTGAAACTTGTCTTCGCAGCCCGAATGTTGCTACGGCCATCGACTCTTTCCGTCTGAAAATGCTGGACTACTTGCCTACCGCTCTGGTCGCTCGGACGCCCTCCTCGCTGCAGTCAGGAAACACCCAAAGTAACCTAGTGCTAGAAGCAGCTTTTGCGTCCGTAAAAAACGCCAATTCAGAGACCATCACCTCAGAAGAAGCCAACGATTCGACAGTAGCCGTCGAATGGTTTCGGACGGCGTCCCATTCTGCTTCGCGGAAGGTTCTTTCAGATCGAAGAACTTACGGCCGACCGCTCTACGGACGCTATGAATACATCTTTCTTGGTCAACGCCGTGCGATTGATCGCTATCTTGCGCGAAATTCGACTTCAGTCCACTCCGACGATGACGCGCGCCGATTGATCAATTTTCTCATCGGGCTGGAAATCGCCGACACACCCGCGGCTACAGCCGGGCCAGTCGACATCCTGAAATTGACCAGTTCGGGCTCGGTCTGGCTTCAGCACAAGACCGGGTGCAACTAGGCCTTTAAACAGACTTATTGGTTGCAAACCCGTCAATCACCCTGTTATCGTAGTAGTTCATGTGCACCGTCACTGGACGAGCATAGGTGTGTTTATATGGCAAAAGTTTGTGAAGTGTGCGGGCGCGGTCCGCAGTTCGGACATCGGATCAGTCATGCCCATAACGTCTCCAATCGTCGCTGGAATGTAAATCTGCAGTCTGTACATGCACTGGTGAAGGGCGCGGGCAAGCGGATTAAAGTTTGCACGTCGTGCATTCGCAACGGAAAAGTGCAAAAGGCTCCCATCGCCTAAAAAATTGGGTTTCGTTCCGATCCTCTGTTTCCGACATGCGTCTTGTCACTTTCGATGTCGAAGGTACGGGTCATCCTGGCCTAGTCCTACCAAATGAAACTGTAGTTGATCTTTTTCAGCTCGGGTTTCCGTCCACTCTCGCCGTCATCGAAGCTGTGTCGGCGGGAACTGTTAGTCTCCGACGACTAGCCTCTTCTGCAAATCCGTCCTCTCCCTTAGCATCACTCCCGCTACTTGCGCCGATTCCCAAGCCCCGAAAACTCCTTTGTGTGGGCCTGAACTATCGCGATCACGCCGCTGAAACCGGACAGGAGTTGCCCAAAGTTCCTACTATCTTCAACAAGTTCGCCACCGCAGTCATTGGACCCGGCTCCCAAATAATTCTGCCAAAGGTCTCGGATTCACCGGACTATGAAGCTGAGTTTGCCTTCGTAATCGGGCGCGGGGGCCGGCACATCTCGGCAGAATCCTGGGCGGACCACGTATTTGGTTACACAATCATCAACGACGTCAGCGCTCGGGACTATCAACGCGCCACCTCCCAATGGTTAATAGGCAAGACTTTCGACACTTTTGCACCAATGGGACCCTGGATCGTAACAGCTGATGAGATTTCTGACCCTCATAATCTTGACGTAGGTATCACGATCAACGGCGAGGTGCTGCAAAATTCGAATACCCGCGAGCTCATCTTCAAAATTCCTGAGCTCATTGCATACCTGTCTTCGGTCTTCACCCTGGAACCGGGGGACATCGTCTCAACTGGTACGCCGTCGGGTGTCGGATTTGCTCGTACGCCGCCTCGCTTTCTCCGGGCTGGTGACGACGTCGTTGTTTCGGTTCAGAGCATCGGCCAGCTGCGAAATCCAGTGATAGCCGAAGCCTAAAGGCTTAGTCCGTGCGACGCCGTCGGCGCGGAAGGAGAAATCCTTTGCCGAACTGCTACTAAATCATTTAGCACGAGGTCTGACTATGTCCATCTCTGCAGTTTCGTCTAACTCCGATTTTGCCCAACCGAATGACCAAAGTAGCGTTGCTCAGGCGCAGCAATACTTTAGACAACTTGCCATGACTCTGCAATCAGGCAATTTGTCTGGTGCTCAGAAGGCATACACCGGCCTTCAGAATCTACTCCAGGCTGAGGATTCAACCAGCCAAGATCCGGCGGCGAACCAAGCCAACACCCGTGTGAAAGATGATTTTGCGGCACTGGGCAAGGCTCTGAGTTCCGGAGATCTGAGCCAAGCGCAAAGCAAGTTCTCCAAATTCCGGACCGACTTGCAATCTTTAAGCTCTACTGCCGCGCCCTCCCAGGGTATCGCAGCGGCTCACCCTGCCCACCATCACCATAAGCCTGAATCGGGGTCCTCGAGCACCACAGACGCAGACGCTCAGAGTCCTTCCCGCGGCAGCACGCTCGACCTGTACGCCTAGCCGAAAACTAGGCCTATAACGTCGAAAGCCCCATAAGGTACACCTTACGAGGCTTCTAACAACCCTTCTCTGAAAGCGCCGGACAAGGCGCGGTAGTTAATCTAACTGGCGTATTCGCCGGCAAAAACCCGCTTACGGCTAAAGCTAACGGCTAAGATTGTGATTCCCGCCAGACCCATCAACACAGTCGATGGCTCGGGAACGGATGATACGGCTGAAAGGGTCGAAACTGGTCCGCTTGCAACAGACTCATAGGCCAAGTTGGCACTCTCAAATGACCAACCCGTAGACTTTAGCAGGATCTTATTCCACGAAGCCCCGTTCTCGGCGGCAAAGTTTACGTACATCGCAGAATCGCCATACTGGACGGCTTTACGTGTGTCGGATGTGAACAGGCTGGCAATCTTCGCCCCAGAATAGGTCTCCATAGTGTTACCACTGATCAGTGAGATTGAGTTGTACATGTCGATGCTGCCCCAGTACAGACCGAAATACTTCACAGCACTGGTGAAGTTGATGGCAGTCTGTCCGAAAGCAACCGACTCGTACCGCGAGGTGTCATTCTTCGGAGCTAGGTAATAGTCAACATAACTGCCAGAGTGCAGCTTGCTACCCACCATGCTGTAATCTGTGGACATTGGCGCGTCCAGACTGATCGTCTTTGCCTTAGCAACGGATGAGTACATCCCCCAGTCGGCAGTGCTCACTCCGCCGAACGAAATAGTTGTCGCCCCAGCGGACGGAGCTAGCAGGCTGATTGCGGCGATTGTGATCGGAAGAATAAAAGCGTATTTTTGAGATCTCACTAAGGCCACTCCTCAATGGCGAGGGTGAAGCGCTAGCTCACCCGAAGTTTAGACCTTCCTATTATAGGGTGCTAGGGTTCGGATCCGCCATTACTCCGCGATCTATTTGGGGTATTTATCTGGTCCGACATCTTTTATCATGGGTCTGAGGTCGACATCATGGATTTGCGCAAGTTAGGCAGTCAAGGGCTTACAGTTTCTGCGCAGGGACTCGGCTGCATGGGAATGTCCGAGTTTTACGGAATCAGAGACAACGAAGCCGAGTCGATCGCCACCATAAACCGAGCTATTGATCTCGGGATCACCTTCTTCGATACAGCCGACATGTACGGGCCGTTTACAAACGAAATCCTTGTCGGCCGCGCCCTGAAGAGCAAGCGAAACCAAGTCGTCATCGCCACCAAGTTTGGATTTGTGCGAGACCCAAACAACCCTGGATCTCGCGAGGTAAATGGCCAGCCTACCTACATACGACAGGCCTGCGAAGCGAGCCTGAAACGGCTGGAGACGGACTTTATTGACCTCTACTATCAACACCGCGTAGACACTCGCGTACCAATCGAGGACAGCGTCGGGGAAATGTCTCGCCTCGTAGAAGAAGGGAAGATACGATTTCTTGGCCTTTCTGAAGCCGGTAGCGAGACGCTTCGCCGGGCCACCCAAATCCATCCGATTACCGCCGTACAGTCTGAGTACTCCTTATGGAGCCGTGACGTCGAAGAATCGGTGATTCCTACATGCCGGGAATTAAAAATCGGCTTTGTCGCTTACAGCCCTCTGGGTCGTGGCTTTCTAACGCGACAGATTCGCAGCGTTGAAGATCTTCCGGCTGACGACGCGCGGCGAAACCAGCCGCGGTTCCAGGGCGAAAACTTTCAGAAAAATCTTGAACTGGTCGACAAGGTCAGCGAGGTTGCGGAAGAACAGGGCTGCACAGCTTCGCAACTCGCCCTGACATGGGTCCACGCGCAAGGACCCGACATTATCCCAATCCCCGGCACGAAACGCCAAAAGTATCTAGAGCAGAATGTTGCGGCGCTCTCAATCAAGCTAACGCCGATTCAGATGGAGGAACTCGAGAGCCTCTTCAAGTCGGTTGCAGGAGACAGGTACCCCGAGGCTATGATGGCCATGGTCGGGCGCTGATCTTAAGATACTCAGTTGGGATGCCTACCTTTACGCTCGCCCAACTAGCCGATCAGCTCGGCTGTCAGCTGGTTGGCGATGGTAGCCGCGTAATCAGCGGCGTAGCCACAATCGACAATGCCGGGCCTGAGCATCTCACGTTTTTGGCAAACACCAAATATGCTGCCAAGGTGAAGTCAACGGCTGCCGGAGGGATTTTGGCGAGCGAGCCACAGCTAAGCACGAATACGGCGACGCTTGTCTCGTCCAACCCGTATTACGATTTCGCTCGAGCGTTGGCCTTCTTCTACCAGCCTCCCCGGCCATCGCCATCGATCCATCCGACAGCCGTCGTTGCACCGACAGCTTCGATCGGCCCTGACGCATTCGTGGGCCCCTACTCAGTCATCGGCGACCAGGTCAAGGTAGGAGTACGCGCCACCATTCACCCTCACGTCGTTATCTACGAAGGTTGCCAAATCGGAGACGACTTCACTGCACACTCCCATGCTTCGGTTCGCGAATTTACGCTAATCGGCCACCGCGTAACGATTCACAACGGTGTCGTGTTAGGAGGTGACGGATTCGGATTCGCTAAGCGCGCTGACGGAAGTCACTTTAAGATCGCTCAGGCAGGTCGGACCGTGATCGAAGACGATGTCGAAATCCAGACGCTGACTTCTGTCGATCGGGCTACCATGGGCGAAACTCGCGTGAAACGAGGCGCTAAGCTTGACAGCCTGGTCCAGATTGGCCATGCCTGCATTGTCGGCGAGGACAACATTATTTGTGCACAGACAGGTCTAGCAGGTAGCACTGTACTCGAAGAGAACGTTGTAATGGCAGGCCAAACCGGATCGTCAGGCCACCTCACAGTCGGAAAGAACTCATTAGTGTACGGACAAACCGGTCTTCCGGGCGACGTCCCCCCGAACAGTACAGTCGGTGGAAGTCCCGGCTATGACGGAAAGCTTTGGCTTCGCACGTCAGCTGCACTTCCTAAGTTGCCTGATCTTCTACGCTCGGTTCGAAGCCTGGAACGTCGCCTGGCGGCTCTAGAGCACGACCGCCGCTCGTCAGACTCGTAAGTCTGCCCGGCCAGCCTCTTGTTTACGAGAGCGCCGTCCATTTTGACGGACGATCAAAGAAGTCGTACGGCAGACCCGGGCTAACGGGAGTTTCCGCGTACTCCTGGTGGGCAGCAGTTGAAGTGCCCGAAGGGCGCTTCGAAACAAGTGCAACTCCTCCTCGATCGTCCCGAGCCACTCTAAGCAGGCATTGCAGGTCAACAGGTGTTCCTCAATCGCTTGGGCTTCCTCCGGCATAGCCCGGCTCAGCGCAAAGCACTCCATCTCGTCCTCTTTCGGATGACTGCGCCCCAAAACTCGCACCCTGTCATTGCTGCGGTTTGAACGTGTTGTGATTTCGATCGGCATCGCTAAGGTGACCAGAGTCGGCAGCCGCCAAAGCGCTCCGTCGTACCTTAAGTGCTCACGCACAAGTTCGTTTATCACTGAGCAAACCTCAGATTTACGCTAAACTGAGCAAAATTGGGACATAATAGTAGGACAAATCCGAATAATTCGCCTTTTCTTTAAAAATAGTTGTGTATTTATGATCGTCGGTATTTTTTTCATAGTATTTTTTTCTAGGGCGTGGTACTTTTTGGCTGTACCCAATTATTCAGCCTCCAACATGGAGAATTAACGAAAAGGAAGTGCTCGCGGGATGACTGCTCAATCAACTCCGGCTCGCGTGAATTGCGAAGAAATCGTGTCATTAATAATCGCTGGTGACTCCCGCGGCGAGGAAATGCTGTACAACAGCTTCTATCGAGGGCTACGTTATTTAGCTACTCGGGAGTGTCCTCAATATGCCGAAGATTGCGTTCACGACACCTTAATTACCGTGATTGGTCATATTCGGTCTCGCCAACTCCGGGAGCCCGGTGGCCTTGTGTCGTATCTCCGTACCGTCCTTAAACGGACTGCGTGGAGCAAGCGGAACGAAAGTCATCGTTGGAGCAATGGGGAGCAGTATGATCTTGCTGTGCAGACTAGTGCTGACCCGCGGCAAACGCCAGAACAAGCCATCCAGTCCGACGAACGTATTGCCGTCATGCGCACGGCACTTAGCGAATTGAAACCGCGCGAACAGGAAGTGCTAACGCGTTTTTACCTGAAAAATGAGACACAAGAAACCATCCGCGAAGCTATGAACCTGTCCGAAACGCAATTTCGTTTGCTGAAAAGCCGCAGCAAACAAAAGCTGCAAGAAAGCGTGACTACTATGCTGAAACGGCCTGTAGCCGCACCTTCACCGTTAAAGGCGATGATCGCCAGTGCTGGTTAACGCAATAAATAGTTGCGTTGCCAGCTCAGAGCTCTATCTCTTTGCCCAGTAAGCCCGCTGACCGATATAGTCATCATCTGATAAATTGGCTAGAATTATGCGACGCAATTTCATGACGTCCAGTTCGCCTATTTCCTGATATAGCAACTTACCGTCTGGCGATAGCAACGCTGTATAGGGCACGCCTGAGTCCCATTTCGCGTCAAAGGCGCCCTGCATAGCATCGGTATCGGTTGACCCAAACAGTAGATTGCGGGTTGAGGCATGTAATTGCTGCAACCGCTTTAGTACTCCCGCCTTCTCATCCGGCATGTTTGCGGAGACAGTGACCATATCAAAATCGCGCAGCCGATACATGCGATAAGTAGTCTCTAGGTCCGGCAGTTCGTGAACGCAGGGTGCACACCACGTCGCCCAGAAATTCACAAGCAGCACTTTCCCCGTTGAATTGGCGCGCAGTTTCTTTAGATCATCAGCCGAAACTAGTTCGACCGAGACCGGCTCTTGCTCTATCTTCTTGGCCAACTCCACGCTCGCAGTCTCTTTGGACAACCACTTAGTCGAACAGCCAAATACCCGAGTCTTCTCGACCGGAACCGGTTTCCCGGCCAGCAGGGCCTCTATGGCGTCGCGCGCACTTTGAGCCTTCACCAATGCTTGCCGTTGGTTGTCGTCAACATGGCCTTCATAGCGAAGCTTCCGCTCTTGATCGAAGATAAAGACATGGGGCGTCGCCTTCGGGCCGTAAGCCCGAGACACTGACTGCGTCTCGCCGTCATAAAGATAGGGAAAGCTGAAATGGCGATAATCGGCACGGATCTTCATCTCGTCGAGACTGTCACTCACATCGGTATAGCCCAGTTCGTCTAGGCGAATTGCCTTTGCGTTATTCGGCTCTATTGCCACTAACGCCACACCCTTGCCCCGATAATCATCGGCCAATTTCTCGATCCGAGATTCATACAGCTGAGCGGTCGGGCAGTGATTGCACGTGAAGACAATGACCAACAACTTGCTCATGGCATAATCGGCAAGCTTATGCGGTTTGCCATCGACGCCGACTAGATTGAAATCCGGTGCGGCTGAACCGATGGCCAGGGTCGCGTGCGGCTCATCGGCGAACGCCGCGACGGCTACCAACAGGGAAACAAAAACTCGCAGCAACATGGCTATAGCTTATCCGGAACCCGGTCAGGACATTGCATCCAGCCGCTAGCTAACCTGGAAAACATGAGCGACTTTCGCCAACTGATTACCGATTACATCCGCCACCAGGCCCGCCCCGTTGAAAAGTTTGGTCATCAGCCGCGGCTGTATGCATTGACCCGCAAAGTTGGTGAGGGTCTCACATATGATGACAACGTGGTGTTCGCAGCCGCTTGGCTGCACGATCTTGGCGTGTTCACCGGTCATCGTCCCGAAGATCCTGACGAACTTGCACGCTGGGACAACACTGCCTATGCCATAGCGAAAGCGCCTGATCTCTTGGCGTCCATGAACTTCCCCGCGCTGAAGATCCCGGCTGTCACGGAAGCAATTCGCACGCATCAGCCTGGCGAACGACCCACCAGTCTTGAAGGCGAGATCCTGCGTGACGCTGACATACTCGAACAGCTTGGATCAATCGGAATCGCACGAACACTGTGTAAGATTGGCCGTGATACCCGATTCCCCGACTTCACCTCAGCTACGGCGTCTCTGCGGAAGGCTCTCAAAATTCTTCCTCCGCAGATCCACCTTGATTCCACCCGCGCTCTGGCACAACCTCGAATCGACCTGCTCGAATCCTTTCTCGACCATCTCGACGCCGAAGCCGGCGCGAATTTATACTGAACAGACCAAGACTTCGTGGCCGGCATCATGAACCAACTTGCAAGTCATCAACAAGCCGTTGATCCTACCCAGACAGATTCCGCGATTATCACAACGAATCTCGTCAAGCGTTATCCCAAAGGCAAAACAAATGCGGTTGATGACGTCTCCTTCGCTGTGCGACGTGGTGAGATTTTCGGCTTGCTAGGCCCGAATGGCGCTGGCAAAACAACCACCATTGGTATCTTGACTACCGCTATTGTTCCTACATCGGGTTCGGCGTCCATCGCTGGAGTCAATGTTGCGCGCGATCCGATCGGCGTGAAACAACGGATTGCCGTCGTGCCACAGCAGAGCAATCTTGATCGCAGCCTGAAGGTACGCGAGATCCTCACCTTCCATGCCGCTTATCACGGAGTTCCCTTTCGCGAACGCGAGCACCTGGCCGATACTCTTCTTGATCAACTAGGACTGGGTGAGCGAAAGAACGAGAAAGTACTGCAATATTCCGGCGGAATGGTCCAGCGGGTTATGATTGCTCGGGCCCTGATGCACGAACCGGAAGTGCTGTTCCTCGATGAGCCCACAAACAATCTCGATCCGCAATCCCGCTTGTTTCTGTGGGAAAAGATCCGCGACTTACATGCGCGCGGACTTACGATTCTGTTGACCACACATGACATGGATGAAGCCGACCAACTCTGTGACCGTATTGCCGTTATGGATCACGGCAAAATCTTGGTAGACGATTCGCCCGAACACCTAAAGCGAACTCTCCCGGGCAGCAGCGCTCTCGAATTACAGACCTTCACGGCACGCATAGATCACGCCGAGATGAATCAACAGATCTCGGCCCAATTAGGAACTCTTCCGGGAGCCGTAAAGGTAGACACGAAGCCAACTGGAAGTAGTCCCGAAGAGGCGGGCCATTACACACACAAAGTATTCGGCGACGATGTTCAGTCTCTCATCGGCACTGCCGCACAGATTATCTCAGATGCCGGTGCCGAAGTCCGAAATGTAAGTGTTAAGAAGCCATCGTTAGAAGAGGTTTTCTTGTCCCTAACTGGCAGGCATCTCCGGTAACGACACCTTCCATAAGTAACGAATGACTGACAATCAACACGCAACTTCGCGGACATCACTAGCACTTACTGCGTTCCTGGCAACCTTTCGCCGAGACTTGGTTGTTACCGGGCGTGAGTTCGTGCCCTTCTTACTTCAAGCCTTGATGCAGCCCTTGTTCTTCCTCTTCATCTTCGGTAAGGTACTGCCAAAGATAGGCCTCGCTGATCCACATTTTGCCGCTCTGATGCTCCCTGGAATCGTGGCGCTCACCGGAATGATAGCGGCCATGCAAGGTGTGACGCTACCCCTGGTTCTCGATCTCGGTTATGCGCGGGAGATAGACGACCGGCTCCTAGCGCCTATGCCGGTCTGGTTTGTTTCTCTCGAGAAGGTTTTGTTCGGAGCCGTTCGTGGTGCGATTGCGAGTTCCGTAATCTTCCCGCTAGGATGGTTGATTCTAGGCGCCGGTTTCGCCGTGAGAACCGATCGATTGCTGATTTTAGTAGCTATGATCCTACTAACTGCTTTCGTGGGATCGACGATTGGACTTCTGATCGGAACCATCATTAAGCCTGATCAGATCAGCTTAATGTTCACACTTATTTTTACGCCTCTTTTGTTCACAGGTTGCACTTACTATCCCTGGGGCGCACTCGGCAACATCAAGCTGTTCCAGATTTTCGTATTAATCAATCCCGTGACTTACGCCGCCGAAGGCCTAAGATACGCAATGGTACCGGCCACAGGCGGGAAGGACTTTCCGACGTTGCCTTTAGTCTGGATCCTACCCGCCCTACTGATTTCCGTCGTGGTCGTCTTTATGCTCGGAACACGGACATTTCGGAAACGGGTAGTCACCTGACAAGTAGGTAGCAGCGGCTACCTAACTGCAATCAGGGCCACGTCCCCCTCGGGCGCACCCAGATCCTGCATTGCCGCGTGCTGAAGGATCGGCTTAGCAACAGTCGTCAGAAGAAAATCAGCAGCCTCTTCTTCGCCCAAGGTATGGTCAAGCAACTTGGCCACATCGTGCAAACCCATAAGCCGCGAGATCCCGCGAACGGTACCGTACCCAGAAATCTCATAATGCTCCACCTTCTGGGCAGCACCAATGAGAGCCAGGTCAGCAGAAAGCTCGTCTTTGCCTTTACTCTCCGCAATTCGTTCCTGGCCTTCAGCGATCAGCCCCAGCATCGCCTTGCAAGGCTTAACCTTGTTCTTTGCACCTAACATGCCGAGGGCCTTCTCCAGCCGCTCAACATGCACTTCGGTGTGTACAAGGTGTTTCTCGAAAGCTTCTTTCAATTTCGGATGATGCGCAGCTGATGCCATTTCGGGCAGTGCCTTCGTTAACTGCTGTTCTGCAAACAATAGATCCTGAAGTTCTTCGACTAACAAATCTTTCAACATAGAAATCCTTTCTTACTCAGAGCCGAACTACTTCTTAGCTAGTACTTTCTTTACAATTTTCGATTTCGTGGGTGTCCCGTTCGCCTCGCCGTTAGAGTGAGCGGCTTGTGAAGCACCCTGATCGCTGTCCATGGGCGCTACGCTTGCATCATCCCTCGAACCGGCTGCTTCAGACCGAAACTGCTTAAACGCCGGAGCCTCGACGTATTCCCAGCTACCGCCTTGATTCCAAGGTGCACGAACATCCGGTTCACCGCGTTGTCCTACGCCAGTCGAATCGTTAAAATACTGATTTACCAATCCAGGTGTGGGCGGAAGCATTCCGACTGAAAGCTTCGGCTTGCCCATCGTTTCCAGAGCAATTGTAAAGGCTTTCATGTGCGTGATCTCGCGCGTCATCAAAAATTGGAGCGCGTCCAAAGTGCCATGATCGTCCGTGAAACTCATCAGACGTTCGTAGGTAATTTTGGCGCGAGCTTCTGCCGCGATATTGTTACGCAGATCAACATCTAACTCGCCAGTCACTTTCAAGTAATTAGCTGTCCAAGCGGAGCCCATTGAGTTCCGGAGAGCAACTCCACCGCCGCCGCAAATTGCAATCAACGGGTCTGCTTCTGCAGCGCTACGGTTGTTACGCATAGGCTTCAAGTGCATCCGAGTTAGAACGCCGATCACTTCTAAATGGCTTAACTCCTCAGTGCCAATGTCCATCAACAAATCTTTTCGTTCCGGATCGTCGCAGTTGATTCCTTGAACTGAGTACTGCATCGCGGCAGCTAGTTCACCGTTCTCGCCGCCAAACTGCTCGAGCAGCATATTTCCAAATTTCGGGTCCGGCGTGTCAACCCGAACCGAATACATCAGAGCTTTTACGTGGTGATACATGCTTTCTGAATACCTCTATACGTCTGAACTGACGTGGTCCGAAGAAAATTGCTTCATCCCCGTTTTTTCGAGGTAGACTTTCGGTCTCGATTGACCTCCTGCTTCTGAAACAACGGAAGCAGTCGTTCTTCAATCCACTTAAAAGCGACATCAAGGCCTTCGGTCATGTACACGCGTCCTAGTTCTGCCTCAACCGCCGACGCCTCTCCGAACGCATTCAGAAATTGGTTCGACGTCATGCGCTCGTACTTCTCGCCATTCACTTGGCCGTCTTGAGTCAGAATCCAGCGCCTGACATAAAGCGCAAGCACCGCATCACCGACCCAAGCCTCTTGCAAGATTCGCTCGCGATTTTGCTTCAAACCAGACCCAGTGTGGCAGACCTAGGGGGTCGTCCCATCGCGAATCCTACAACACCGCCACCGCTTCTCGTTCCACGCCGACACTCTTCTTGCTCCATCGGATAACGCGAAACATATTGATGATGAAGATCACGACGACCCCAATCACTGCCAAAGGGAAACTTCGCTCAATCCAGATTTGAATGCCATTCCGAATTTCCAACACTTGTGACGGTGGAACACCTGCAATGCTGAAGCTAGCGATAACGTTGGCTCTTAGCAGCGAACAGAACAGCACGGATCCGGCTGTGTCGACCAATAGCCTGCACCAGGCGCGAGCACTTGTCCAATGTGGACGCATCAAGTTTACAACCGAGAGGGCGGCATTGAGCAACGTAATTGCAAGCAGCCCCCAAAAGAAGTACATCCACACCGGTGTGAACGAGAGGTGGACGCCCATGATCTCCGGCGACCACGCGTTGCTGATCCACCAAATCGCGACCGCAACGTGGACCACTACTTCAATCGCTGAACCTACTCGCGGGATCTCCCTGACGTTGCCCGCTGGCGGCAACTGGCGCGGATCCCAGTTTTCAAGAAAGTGTCGCTGAGTCTCGAACCTTTGAAGAATCGCGAAGATCAGAGTAATGACACTAGCCCCAATGAATGTTCCCGTCCACAACTGACTGAGTGTGACCCCGATGGTACCGATCCAACTCGAACCAGGATGCTGGACGCGGTAGAGCGTTATAAAAACCGCGCCCCACGCAGGCAAGTAACACAAGGCGAAGATCTTCAAGACAAATACATATATGCGGAACAGCACCGGCCCTATCAGGTACCGTTGGGGCACATACCGGTTGGCGACCAGCACGGGTCGTCCACGCTGCTTCACAAGCGATTCCATCTCGCTCTCGTTCAGCTTGCGCCCGAGCTGGTTTTCCCTCTCCTCAATCTCCGAATGAATGTCTTCCGACAGCTCGGCAATGATGTCGTGCCTTTGCTCTTTCGGCAGCCAGAACTCAATGGCGTGCAGGTACCGTTCGAGGATTTCCATGGTCTCTCTCCTTCACAATTCCGTTCAAAGATGCATCGATGGCCTGCCACTCAGCAAGCAGTTGCTTGAGGATTTGCTTCCCTTGTGCCGAGAGGCGGTAGAAGCGCTTGTTGCGTTTGTTCTCCTCGCGCCATTCGCTTGCCAGCAGGCCTTGGCTTTCAAGCCGGCGAAGCAGCGGATAGAGGGTATTCTCATCAATCTCCAGCCCGTGCTCGCCCAAACTCTTCCGTAGCGTGTAACCATATTGCTCGCTTTGGAGCGTGGCCAAGACAGCTAACACGAGGGAGCCCCGGCGAAGTTCCAAGCGAAGGTTTTCGAAGTTGGACGCATTTTCAAGCGTCATAACAGGTGCCGCATAGTGTGTTATACACAGTATGCGATACACGGTTTACGTTTGCAAGCTAATTCTTTATCGGCTCATTTGCTGACAGGGCAACGGGTAAAGATGACTTGCATCTAGTCCGAAGTTATGTAACCATTTAGTTACCAATGAACGCGCTTGCCCGCAGATCGAATAAGGATGCTGTTTTCCGTGCCCTTGCTGATCCTACTCGTCGTGGAATCTTGGACCTTCTTCGGCAGAAGCGCCAAACCGTAAACGAGATTGCCAGTAACTTCCAAACGTCGCGGCCGGCCATTTCAAAGCATCTTCGTTTGTTGCGATCTGCGGGCCTAGTAAGGGATGAGAAGCAAGGAACAGCGACCATCTGCCATTTAAACCCGTCGCCACTGCAGTCGGTGGACCAATGGCTCAGCAACTACCAGGAGTTCTGGCGCAGCTCTGTTGAAAGCCTGAAGGCGTACGTAGAGGAGAAAAATTGAGCACTAGGATCGCGACAGATTCGGTCATCGAAGAGATCACCATTAATGCGCCGCCAGAACGTATATTCAAGGCCTTGACGCGCCCCTCGGAAATCCTCAATTGGTGGAGAGCTGAAGGCAAATTTCAGATCACCCATTTCGAGAACGATTTGCGAGTCGGAGGCAAGTGGATGATACGGGTTGTAGGAGCCAGTGGGACCGCCAGCCCCTCATCCGTTGTAAAGGGGGAGTACCGGGCCATTGAATATCCGCGACTACTGTCCTATACATGGCAACGCTTCGGTGAAGGTGATGACCAACAAGAGACCCTTGTGACGTGGCAACTGAACGACGACCATGGTGTAACAAACGTCCGTGTCACACATACCGGCCTTGTAACTGATGATCTTCGTCGTCGAAACAGTGGCTGGCCTCTGATTCTGGAACTCATCCGGAATTATTGCGCCGCCACTTCGCAAGCCTAAGAACTAGCTCAACCAAGTTTTCTGAACGAAAGACTATGAGACAAATATTGTGCCCCTTGCTTCTAAGTGCCGCGTTGATTGTAAGTCCCGCCATAGGTAGAGAACATCAAGCGACAGCAGCAGGAACCAGTGTTCCACGCGCAGTCCGGGTCGAGGGGACCGTCAAAGCTCCCGTAGCCGAGGTGTGGCGCGTTTGGACTACATCACAGGGAGCCGAGGAGTTTTTTGCCGAAAAGGCGAACATCGGGCTGACAATCGGCGGACCTTACGAGATCCAATTCGACCCAAAGGACGAGCGGTCGGGGACGAAAGGGCTGAAGATTCTGAGTTATGCTCCGGAAGAAATGATTTCGTTCCAGTGGAACGCACCGCCAGAGTATCCCGACGTCCGTAATGGCGGAACGTGGGTTGTTGTTCAAATGCGGCCGGAAGGGGCAGCCCTTACACACGTAGCCATAACGCATTTGGGCTGGAAGAGAGGCCCGGAGTGGGACCGGGCATTCGTACACTTCGAGCGTGGGTGGGGCGACCTGATGAAACGCTTAGAGAGGCGCTTCAGTGGCGGACCCATCGACTGGAACAAGGAACGGATGATATATCAGGACTCAAACGTAAAGGCACGCGTAGGCTCAGGCGGCGACAATTGAGTATGAGCGGCGGCGCACCGGTTAGGTGGACGCTTGTAAACTGGCCGAGACAAGCCTCGATTCAAAGAAGTCAAAGAGAGTGGGTCGATTCAACTAGGATCATCACCGCTTCACCGAACGACGCGTACCCTGTTGATGTGGACTCACCTGATAGGACGACACGGCTCGGCTCAATGCCATCAGCACGTGATCGAGCTGCTGTTGACTTTCCGCACGCACCACGATCTGCGCCACTGCTTCCAAGGTGTGCTTCTTAAAAGCAACTCGCGGCGGCTCAGGTTGGTTCCCACTGTTGAAGTCAGCCTTAGTCCGCGGGCTCTCGTCCATTGCGTCGGTCTCGCGGTCGCGCCCGGCGTCCCGTCCAAAGCGATGCGATCGGCGCATGCACCCGTGACACCGATACGGCCAGAGATTGACCAAGGAAAGTAGGGTCTCCAACAGACCCGAGCGCCGCGATCTGCGGCAGTCTGAACTCCGGCAGTGCTTACATTTTATGGCTTTTTCCAGTTCGAATGCCCTCAGTTGCTCTTCGTCAAAACTGAGGCAATTCTTGAGCTTTGCCGCGCCTGTCAGCCCTTAGAACCAGCCTGCGGTGTCAAAAGTTTCTTTTTTCATAACTCTGTTACATGCGCTTGGTACGCTCACGCGGTAATCCCCAATCCCCTGGAGGTATTTGAATTGATCCGTATCCAAAAACACCTGCTCACCACAGCCTTGGCTTGTTCAGCCGCTGTGGCCACGGCTGCGCAGGCACCCACGTCCACCAGCGCCGTCAAACACGTTTTGTTGATCAGTATCGATGGCATGCACGCGGTTGATTTCATAAACTGCGCAACCGGCTTGTCTCAAGTCAACGGCGGCGCCCCGTACTGCCCGAGCCTTGCAGCTTTGTCCACAACAGGCGTCAACTATCTGCAGGCATTTACAACTAAGCCGTCAGACTCGTTCCCAGGCTCGGTCGGCCTCGTGACGGGAGCTGCACCCCGTACATCCGGCTTCTTCTATGACGTCAGCTACGATCGAGCTCTCTCGCCGCCTACCAAAACAACCTCGGTCGGCATCGTAGGCGCCCCGGGCCTTTGCCCAGGCACTGTCGGCACACAAGTTGGATTTGATGAATCAATCGATAAGGACCTAACCAAATTAAATGGTGGCGGTGGAATCGATCCCGACTATCTACCCCGCGATCCGAAGAATGGTTGCGCTCCCGTTTACCCGCACAACTTTCTTCGTGTTAACACGGTCTTTGAAGTGGTGAAGGGAGCCGGCGGTTATACAGCGTGGTCCGACAAGCACCCGGCTTACGATTTCTACAACGGCCCCAGCGGCACCGGCGTAAGTGACTTCTACTCGCCAGAAATTAACTCCGTCGTCGTTCCGCTGCCCGGTATTCCCGGATGCGCCCCCATCGCCGACCCAGGCGCGGATCTGTCATCTTGGACTAACAGTTTCGCCAACGTTCGCTGCTACGACACCATTAAAGTAAATACAGTCCTGAACTGGATCCACGGCAAGACTCACGACGGCGTTACCAGTGCACCGGTGCCGAATGTTTTTGGAATGAATTTTCAGGCTGTCAGTGTTGGACAAAAGCTTGTTGAAAACAATGTCACCGGCGGGTATGTGGGACCTCACGGCTGGCCGACCCCCTCGCTTCTTCAACAGATTCAGTTTGTAGACACGTCCATCGGCAAGATGGTGGCGGAGTTGAAGAATGAAGGCCTTTGGAGCTCGACCGTTGTGATCATAACTGCTAAGCACGGCCAGTCTCCGATCGATCCGCATCGTCTCCAACGCACCGGCGATGATCCCTCCAAGACCCGGCCCAGTACACTCCTGGGCTCTTTGGTTGCAGGCATCAGCGAGGATGACATTTCTCTACTCTGGCTCGCAGATCAGAAGCAGCTTCCCACAGCAGTGACGGAATTGGTTAACAACGAGGTCGCGATCAACGCTGGCCAAATTTTATTTGGGCACCAACTTGATCTGATGTTCAACGATCCCGCCACTGATTCCCGCACTCCTGACATCGTTGTCGTTCCGAATCCAGGCACCATCTATACGGGCAGTCATAAAAAGGTTTCCGAACACGGCGGCTTCACACAGGACGACACCAACGTTATGCTGCTGGTCTCCTCCCCGGCTCTCACTCAGAGAACTTACACTTTGCCGGTGCAGACAATTCAAGTAGCGCCTTCTATTCTGCAAGTGCTCGGACTAGATCCCGCCAAGCTCGAAGCTGTTCAGAAGGATGGCACCAAAGTACTTCCGGATCTTGCCCCTGTAGCTAACTAACGCGAACTCATCGAGCCAATTCGAACAATCGAAGCGCCGTCCAGACCTTTTGGGCGGCGTTCTGTCGTTTTACGCAGAGTTGCGCCAGCACACTGTATTTCAAAGGACCATGGCATCCTCATATCCATGGAGAACCTGCTGCTCGATCTTCGTTATGCCGTCCGTGTCCTTCGGAAATCTCCTGCATTTACGGTAGTAGCGCTACTCACTCTGATGTTGGGTGTGGGGGCGAACGTCGTTGTCTTAGGTGTGGTGAATGCCGTCCTAGTGCAAGCGCTCGATGTCAGCGACCCGCCGAGCCTCTATCAGCTCCGTCATAAGCCATGGATGATGGGAAGGCTGCTGACGACGTCGTATCCCGCATTTGAGGATTTTCGGCGGCGCAATAAAACTTTCAGCGAAATGGCAGCGATCAACGCATATTCCTATGCGGAGCTGCGTTGGCGTAATTCCGTCAGGAATGTTGCTGGCGATGAAGTCACTGGCGGCTATTTCGATGTTCTGGGAGTACAGCCGCAAGTAGGGCGATTCTTTCACACGGCCGACGAGCATGGCGCGAACTCAGCGCCTTATGTAGTGTTGAGCGATGCACTGTGGCGAAGTGGGTTTCAGGCCGATTCAACCATAATCGGAGCCACCGTGCAACTGAACAAGCATCCATTTACGGTGGTGGGCGTGGCATCGGCTCGTTTCCACGGCACAGAGCGGTTTGTGTGGCCCGACTACTGGATACCAATGGTGAACGAGCAGCAGTTGGGAAGCTCGGATTACCTGCACGACCGGAGACGCGTTGCCGTAACCGTGATTGGCCGTCTACAGCCGGGTATAACGGCGCTGCAGGCGACTGAGAATCTGAATGCGATTGCTGCCGAACTAGCGAAAGAGTTTCCGACGACGGACGATGGAGAGTCGCTGCGGCTGATCCATCCCGGACTCATCGGTGATGAAGGCGATGTCATTCGTGAATTTCTTTACGGCGTGACCGTACTGGCATTGCTGGTGTTGGGCGCGGCATGTGCAAACCTGGCAAGTCTGTTTGCGTCGCGCGTGGCGGATCGCAGCCGCGAACTGGCAGTCCGCGTAGCGCTTGGATCAAGCCGATGGCAACTGGCAACGCAACTGCTGACCGAGGCGGCCCTAGTAGCGCTGATCGGCGGAGCCGCGGGGCTGGTTACTGCCAATCTGCTGCTGGCTGTGCTGAACCGTTGGCAACCGGCGGCAGACGCGCATCTGGCGGCAAACGTGGATACGCGTGTATTCCTGGAAGGCCTGGCACTGACATTGGGAAGCGCGCTGCTGTTTGGGATGGTTCCGGCGTGGCAAGCCTCACGGAGCAGTCCCTTGCAGATGATGAAGAGTGGAACGGTAGACCCAATGCATCCGCGTCGGTTCGCTCTCCGTGACATGTTGTTGGGTGCTCAAATTGCGATCTGCACGCTGCTGGTGACGGCCTCGTTGGTCGCGGTTCGCGGCATGGAGCATGCACTGCACGCCCCACTGGGCTTCCAGCCGCAAGGCGCGATGTTGGCTCAGATAGATCTCGGCCAGGTCGAAGGCAGTGCGGCGGTCGAGAAAAAGCAAGCGATCATTGATGCGGTGCGAACGATCCCCGGCGTGACGGCGGCGGGTACAATCAGCCGAACGCCTTTTACCGGCGGGATGCACGTGATTCCGATATTCCGGCCGGGCATCACAGAGTTCAAGCTCAACAATTCTGCGCTAGCTTCATACGTTTTTACGATCTCGCCGGGATACATAGACGCGGCCGGCACCCGGCTAAAGGCTGGTAGGGAATTCTCGTGGCATGACACCGCAAAGTCTCCGCATGTGGCGATTGTCAACCGAACCTTCGCGCAGAAGATGTGGGGCGAAACGCCGGCGATTGGGCAGCGGTTCATTGTGTCGGGCAACCTGACCGAAGTGGTCGGCATAGCCGAAGATGGCAAATACCACGACCTGGAAGAGTCGCCACACCCCGCCGTATATTTGCCGCTAGCGCAGAACGAGAACAGCGACACTATTTTCGTCGTGCGGTCGCGGTGGATGCCGGGCGAGATGGTAGTCGCGCTCGAGCGCACACTGAACACCATCGCGCCGAATGTGCCACTCACCGTTCAGAATTGGTCCGATACGCTGGATAGCCAACTGCTCCCGGCACGCGCCGCGACCGCCTCGTTAGGCGTCATGGGTCTGCTAGCGGCGATGCTGGCCGTCACTGGCATCTTCGGAATGGCTGCTTACGGCGTAAGCCGTCGCATGAAGGAGTTGGGCATCCGTGTGGCATTAGGAGCGCAAAGGGCACAAGTGATGAGCGCGGCCTTGCAGCGCCCCATCATCCTGCTCGGCGTGGGGTCGGCAATCGGCCTGCTTTCGTGCGTGTTTGCCAGTCGGTTACTAGGGCAGATTGTGTATCAGGCCAATCCTCGGGATCCCTTGGTCTTGGGCGGTACGGTGCTCACGATGGCGCTAGTAGGCATTGCCGCAGCGGCCATTCCGGCCCGAAGAGCGCTCGACGTTGATCCATCCAAGCTGATGCGCGAAGAGTAAGGCGCACCCGCAGAACTGACTTTACATGTTGTCGACTATCGAGGTATATTGTCGATAGTCGAGGTATCTGTCGTATGCCTAAGCCTTCCGACCTGCTCCAAGGGACGTTAGACCTGCTGATCCTGAAGACCATCGCGAGAGAACCGCTCCATGGCTGGGGGATCGCTAAACGAATCCAGCTGCTCTCCGGCGATGTGCTCGCTGTCGGGCAAGGATCTCTCTATCCGGCGCTCCATCGGCTCGAGCATCAGGGCTGGATTGACGCCGAGTGGAAGGATTCCGATCTTGGGCGTCCCGCCAAGGTCTACTCGCTCACCCGGCAGGGCAAAAAGCAGCTAGAGCACGAGCTTCAGAGCTGGGATCGGCTCTCGTCGGCTGTCCAACTCCTCATTCAGAACGCCTAGATCGGAGCAGCTATGCGACTTGGCCGTGTGATCGTTCATCGCTTTCAATCACTGTTCCGGGGGTCTCGCGCGGACGCGGATCTGGAACGGGAGATTGATCTTCACATACAGCGGTTGGCCAAAGAAGGAATGGCCGCCGGCATGTCTGAATCCGAAGCGCTTATGGCGGCAAGACGCGAGTTCGGACCCGTCAGCTCTACAAAAGAGCAGTGCCGCGACATGCGCCGAATCGGCCTGCTTGAGGACGTCATGCGAGATCTGGCCTTTGCTTTTCGAGCGCTCAAGAAATCGCCGGTTTTCACCTTAGCGGCACTCCTGTCGCTCGCACTGGGTATAGGTGCCAACACCGCGATCTACAGCTTCACGGACGCCGTCATGCTTCGTTCGCTTCCGGTCCAGATCCGCAGAATCTTATCGCCCTGAACTGGCGCGCGAAAGGTTCACCGGCGATTGTCCATGAGCTGCATGGCGACGGTTCCGGGCTCTTTCCTTATCCGGCCTGGGAATTGCTTCGTACTAACAATGACAAGCTTGCTGCGCTCTTCGCGTTCGCTGGCGCTGGGCGTCTAAATCTCGTCGCCGCCAACCAGGCCTTCCTCGGCAACGGAGAGTACGTTTCCGCGAACTACTTCAGCACTATCGCTGTCCCAGCATCCATCGGACGAGTGATCAACCAGAATGACGACCGCGCGGGCGCTGCTCCGGTCGCGGTGGTCAGCTACCAACTGTGGCAACACTACTTTAACGGCGCAGCCAACGCCGTCGGGCAAACAGTTCTAGTTAACCGCAACGCATTCACGATCATCGGTGTCACTGCACCTGAGTTCTTCGGAGTTGACCTGCGAGACGCTCCGGATGTTTTCCTACCGCTTCATTCCCTGTCATATCTGGACGCAAGAGCGCATGGCAGCAATTGGTTTGTTCAGCGCGACAATTACTGGGTTGAAGTGATGGGTCGCCTTCGATCTGGCGTGACCTTGCAGCAGGCCCAGGTTTCCATAGCAGCGCAGTTTCAGTCGTTCGCTGCTAGTAACGCGGTCAATGACGCCGAACGCTCTAACCTCCCCGCGTTGTGGTTGCACAACGGCGGTTCTGGTATCGATTCGCTACGGCGTCGGTACTCCAAACCGCTTTACGTTCTAATGGCGATGACTGGCTTGATTCTTGCCATTGCTTGCGCAAACGTTGCCAACCTGTTGCTTGCGCGGTCCGCCGCCCGACGCCGCGAGATCGCAGTCCGTATTAGCCTCGGAGCCGCGCGGTCACGCATCATGCGGCAGCTTCTTACAGAAAGCGTTCTCCTGTCCCTCCTGGGCGGCTTGATGGGAATGCTTGTAGCCAAGCTCGGAATCCGTTTCCTTACATTCTTACTCTCCGACACGTTGTATGCCAGAATCGACGCCCGCGTTCTACTATTCGCCATCGTGGTTTCGGGCGCAACCGGAATCGTCTTCGGTCTTGCTCCAGCCATTCAGGCCACGAAGGTCGATGTCATGCCGGCGCTGAAAGATTCGCGTGTTTCTGCTCTTCGGCTGCCGCGCTTAGGCGTGCATCTCGGGTTGAGTCAGATGCTCATCGCGGGGCAAATCGCGTCGTCGTTGCTCTTGATAATCGCTGCCGGATTGTTCGTGACGACGCTTTTTAATCTTCAATCAGTCTCGATCGGATTCAACAAGCAGAATCTTCTGGTCTTCAACATCAATGCCGCACAGGCCGGTTATGACGAGAAACGTGCTCAAATCTTCTATGAGTCTCTACGCCGGCGCTTGTCGAACACACCCGGCGCTCTCGCCGCAACCATGTCCAGCATCGCTCTGGTCTCGAATTCTTCTGACTCGAGCGGGATCCTACTTCCTGGCATCTCTGCGCCGCAGGGCCGCGGACCTTCTACAAGCGTTACGATTGTCGGTCCCTCTTTCTTCCACACGATGCAGATTCCATTTCTGCACGGACGTCCAATCAGCGAGCAAGATACCGACGCCGCTGCACGCGTTGTCGTCGTCAATGAAGTGTTTGCGAAGAAGTACTTCCCGGGTCGCAGCCCCATCGGTGAGCACTTCGCATTTGGCTTTGAGAAACCAATTGATGTCCGAATCATCGGTGTCGCTAAGAACAGCCTATACTCGTCGCTGGTGGGTGAAGTTCCGCCTCTTACGTATTTACCCTGGTCACAGCCACTGCCCGGTTACCTTCTCGGCATGTACTACGAAATCCGGACAGTCGGCGATCCCGCGGCGCTGTCAAAAACCGTGCGGCAAATCGTTCGTCAAGCTGATCCGCAATTGCCCGTCGCTGAACTCGCCACCCAGGTCCGGTATATCGACTCAACTATCAAGCCCGAGCGCACTTTCGCCAATTATGTACTTGCCTTGGCTTGCTCGCACTAATGATTGCGTGTATCGGTCTGTACGGCACAACGGCTTACGCAGTTGCCCGACGAACTAACGAAATTGGAATTCGCATTGCTCTAGGGGCGCAGCGAAAAACCGTCATATGGATCGTTCAGCGCGAAGTCTTCACGCTGTCTTTGGCTGGCCTTGTTATCGGTCTCAGCATTGCCTGGGGAGCTTCCAGATACTTGGCATCCTTCCTCTTCGGCGTACGTCCTAACGACCTGCTTGTCTTTGGGCTCTCGGCAGTAATCCTGATTCTATGCGCAATGGGCGCCAGCTACGCTCCCGCATGGCGTGCGTCCCGTATCAACCCTGTGGAAGCTCTGCGAAACGAGTAGCACTGAAAACTCCGCCGACTCCTGCAGGTCTCTCCGAATGAATCATAGTTAACGGGCGCTCATAGAGGTTAGGACCAACGGGAAGCTCTTCATATCCATCAAAAGGCCAGGAAGCAAGAAGCAAGCTTCCCGGAACTGACGAAGGAGGTTCCCCATGTTGGCACAAATAACGAAACGAATTGCATTGAAGTCTTTGGGCGCTCTAGCAATGTTGGTGACGTCTTCAGCTGCACTGCTTCAACCTACTGCAGCTATGGCTCAGGATCGTGATGGCGACTACGGTCGCAACCGCTGGGTGCAACAGGACCGCGGCCATGACGACCGAGATTTCAGACGCGACCGTGATTTTCGCGGAGAACGTGAGTTCCGGCGTGATAACGACCGCGACTTCCGCCGTCAGCAATGGCTCGCAGACGAACGCCGTGAGCAAGCGTTCCGCAGTCGTGAGCGCTGGGAACGGGAACACTCAGGATCTGCGTTCTACTTTGGATTCGGTGGACGACCTGATTGCCGCTAATATTGTCGAAAGGCAATGAAGCGGATTTTATTACCATTCCTCGTACTTCCGTCTCTACTGTGTTTCGGGCAAGCTCCGCCGTCGGCGGAAATCGTTCTTCGCGCCGCGCATCTAGTCGATGTCGCCGGCAGTCACATAGTCTCTCCGGCTGAGATCCTGATCGAAGGTGAACGTATCACAGAGGTGGGCACCTCAGTCAAACACCCAGCCGGAGCAACTCTCATTGACTTGGGCAATCGCACCCTCATGCCCGGCCTGATCGATGCGCATGTTCACCTGTTTCTGCATCCAGGCTCGGAAGACCTTCAGACCGTGGAGGAGTCGGTACCTCAGCGAACCATCATCGCCGTTCTCGCGGCTAAAGCCGATCTGATGGCCGGCTTCACAGCCGAACGCGATATGGGTACCGAAGGTGCCGGTTCGGCGGATACAGCTGTCCGAAATGCAATCGACAAAGGACTCGTGCCCGGCCCGCGTTTGCGCATCAGCGGCAACGCTGTCGACGTCCTTGGAGGACACGAAGACGCGACACGTTTCAACCCCGATCAACATGTTCTTCCAAATGCTACGTGGGCCAATAACGCGGCAGAATTGGTTAGCGTCATTCGTCAGCAATTCAAAGAAGGAGCGGACTTCATCAAGATCTACGAAACAGGCCGCGATTCGTTTCAGAACGAGAAGTTAACAACTCCTTATCAATACACCGAAGCCGAGCTGACAGCAGCCGTAACCGAAGCCGCCCGTGTTGGGAAAGTGGTAGCCGTTCATGCTACGGGCGAACCGGGAACTCTCTATGCCGCTCGCGCCGGCGTATCGTCCATCGATCACGCTGATCAGCTTAGTGACCAGACGATGCAGCTGATGCGCACGAAGAATATTCCCGCTATTCCTACATTCACCATTTCCGAGTACTTTGCCGATCATGCCGAAAACGCGGACAGTTCCGCTCGTCAGCACCATACTCTAACGCTGCATGCGGCCGAATTTCGCAAGCAACTGGCAGCTGGCGTTCCCATGGCCGTCGGCTCCGACGTGGGGCCGTTTCCCCACGGGACACAGGCGCGCGAACTCGTTCTCATGAACCAATACGGTATGACGAATGCCGCCGTTCTGCAGGCCGACCTAATCAACGGCGCTCGGGTGCTTGGCTGGGAAGATCAGATCGGACAGCTGAAAGCCGGGTATTTCGCAGACGTAATCGCGGTCTCAGGTAATCCGCTCGACGACATCACGGCGGTGCAAAAAGTATCCTTTGTCATGAAGGGCGGCCAGGTTTACCGACAGTGAGTTTACAGGCAGTCAGTGCTTCTTTAACCAACCCTCCAAACGCAGTCGGACTGTAATCGCGCGAATGGATATCGTCCAGTAAGTGGGGCCAGTCGCGCCAACTCCAAGCTGCCCATCCCAGGTTCTTCGCTTCCATGTAAGTAAGTAGCTTCGTGCCGAAGGCGAGATCAGCCTCTTCCCCGCCCCACTCAGCAACAAAGACCGGCACCTCGGCGGCAAGACTTCCGAAGTATTTGTCCCAACTTGACGCGCGGCGATGCGGATAAACGTGTGTTGAATAGACAACATTGCGTTCATTCTTCAACGGCAAGTCCCGAAGGTCGTACCCCCAGTCAACCCCACTGATGAAGACTAGGCTATCGGGATTTACTGCCCGGATTTCACTGAGGAGTAGGGCAGCCCAGCGCTTCCAGTGCTGGGCAGTGACGATCCGTGCTTGCGCCTCCCTGAGCCGGCCAGCCTGGTCCGGAATCCAAATTGGGTTCGTATCGTTAGGGAGTGGAGTATGGGGCTCGTTAAAAAGATCGAATAACACCGCGGGTTCATTCTTATACCTGGTCGCGAGTGTTCGCCAGAATAGGATCGACTCGGGGTCGGGCAGAGGCGGGACGTGGTTAACTGATCCGTCCTTCAGATGCCCGAACTCAGTCCTAATCTCGAGCCAGTGCAGGTCCAAAAGGGTCCAGGCGCCTATCGAGGCTGCCCATTTAATAACCGTGTCGAGTGCCCGCAAATAATCCTCAGCCGAGTTCGTTTCGTAATTGGGCAGGGCGGCCGCTTGGTTCAGCGGAATTCGCACAAGATTTGCGCCCCAGCCGCTAACGATTTGGACTACATCCGCCTTTTCGAAGCCGACCGCGGCCAGAAAGCCTTCTGGACCAGGAACTGCGTACTCTAGTCCGGAGCGGTTAACTCCCCGGAGCAAAATCTGTTCACCTGTGTCAGCCCGCTGAATTTCGTTCCCGTCTGTTAACAACGGAGGAAGTCCATGGGATAAGGGGCAGGAATCGGACACTCTCGATTAGACTAAAGGTGCTCGGCGACTATGGACAAGAAGCCCAACAGCTCGGTTTTCTGGGTCGGCAAGTATCTCTCGCTCGCGATGACTCTTCCGGCATCCGTTTTTGCCGGTTACCTGGTTGGGAATTTTGCTAATCACTACTGGCACAGAGACTTCCTGCCAGCCGTAGGTATCTTGCTCGGAATGGCTGGTGGTATTTATAAGGTCGTCGAGGAAGTATCGCGTGACGGCGAGCGCTGAAACCGGAGCGGAATTTAGGCGAGTCTGCTTGCTGACCGCTGGTCTCGGTGTGATTGGGTTTGTTTCGTATTTAGCGATACAAGGACTTCGACCTGGGCTGGCCTTTGCAGCGGGCGTTTTGGGTTCGTTCGGTAATTTGTGGATGTGGAACTGGCTGGTTCACTCCCTGAGCCGCTATGCCACAAACCAGCACAGCACGGAAAACAAGAAGCCCAGCTGGCAAGCGGGTTCGTTCATAGGCCGATACGTAATCTTATTAGGGCTTGGCTATGTTATAGTCAGGGCTTTGGATGTAAGCCCGCTGGCGATTATTTCAGGTCTGCTGGCCAGCACTGCAGCTGTCTTAATTTCGCTTGTAGTCGAGATTATTTCAAGCTTCTTCCGTAAGGCATCTACGCATTAATCTTCTTCTTTTTGATGGAACGGGAACTCGGGATTACCAATTTCTTTGATGCGCATTTCGGAGGGCCCGCTAACGCTTTCTTAAATGCTGTTGGAATGCCTGCGCACGATCCTGCGCGGCCCTGGTCCGATTGGTTGGTTTGTGAGCTTCTCGTCGTCGCGTTTATTATTCTATTTTTTGGTTTGGCCAGGACGAGGCTCTCAGTCGATCGGCCCGGCAAGCTTCAGCACACACTTGAAGTCGCTTACGAGTTCCTCTATGCCCAGGTGGAAGAAGCGGTAGGACACGACGGCCTCAAGTACCTCGCCTTTTTTGGAACGCTCTTCTTTTTTATATTGTTCCTAAATTTGATCGGCCTGATTCCGGGTTTTGATTCGCCGACCCAGTTTCCGATGGTTCCCGCCGGGCTCGCCATTGCAACGTTCCTGTTTTACAATTTTGCCGGGCTCAGAGCACATGGAGTCGGATACATAAAGCAGTTTCTTGGACCGATGCCTATGCTGATCATCCTTATGCTGCCAATTGAGGTCATCAGCCATTTAGCTCGACCGTTATCGCTTACAATCCGTCTCTACGCGAATATGTTTGCCGGTGAGCAGGTATATCTTACTTTTCAGACGTTGACCAAATTCGTCGTCCCGGCCATCTTTATCGGTCTGCATCTTTTCGTTTCTTTTTTGCAGGCCTACATTTTCGCGCTGCTTGCAATGATTTATGTCGGCGGAGCAGTTTCGCACGAACACTAGACCTTGTCCCGCTCTCAGTGTGAGCGCCCGACGTCCCAACGTACGGTGTCGAACCACCTCCTGGAAGCTTCGGATAAGCACGCCGTAAACTTTGGCGTGTGATTGAACCATAAAGGAGAAGTATGAGAAATAGATTGATTACGCTCGGAACCGGCCTGGTTCTGATGGCTACCCCGATGCTCGCCCAGGATACAGGTGCGGGCGGCGGCGCTGCTGATGCCAATCGCCGAGCTGCCGCTTACATCGCAATGGGCGTTGCCTCGGGTTTGTGCGGTTTAGGCCAAGCCAAGGCAACGGCTTCCGCGGCTGAGGCAATGGCCCGAAACCCTGGTGCAGTTGCGGCAATCCGGGCGGCTCTCATTTTGGGCCTCGTTCTGATTGAATCTCTCGCTCTGTACACTTTCGTCATCACATTCGTAGCTAGATAGACATCGAAGCTATCCAACAGCCTGCTTGCACCCTGTGCAGGCAGGCTTTTTTTGGGACACCATGACGATCACTGGAAAATCAACCGGCCTGAAACTGCAGGGAATATTCCCCGCACTGACAACGCCCTTCAACCACGAGGGAGCTCTCTACAGGGCGAAAGTATTCCACAATGTTGAAAAACTAAACAATGTCGCTCTGGGTGGCTACTTGGTCGGCGGATCAACTGGCGAGACACCTCTGCTCACGTTTGAAGAGCGATTGCAATTGATGGGGTGGGTGCGAGAAGCTTCTGCTGAAGGTCGTACGTTGTTGGCCGGGGTCGGCATGGAGAGTGTACACGAAACAGTGCTTCTTGCTGACTGCGCTGCGAAGTTAGGCTATAACGCCGTGCTGGTGCTTTCGCCTCATTATTACCGAAATCAGATGTTTCGCCCTGAGACGCAGCTTCTGTATTTCCGTGCCGTCGCAGATAGATCCAAACTACCGGTGTTGCTCTACAATATCCCGGCCGTCACCGGCTACCATTTACCGGCCGAGGTGGTTGCAGAACTCTCACGCCATCCGAATATCATCGGCATGAAGGACAGCTCCGGAGATCTGGATGCACTTAAGAATGTAGTCAAAGCGGTGCCGCCCGACTTCCGAGTGCTCTCGGGGTCCGGTGCATCATTCTTGGACGCCCTACAAGCTGGTGCTAGCGGAGCGATCCTGGCAATCGCCAATGCCATACCTTACGCCTGCGTGACAATCTGGGAGGCCTTTCGTACGCGCGAACACGAAGCTGGGAAGGACTGGCAGAGCCGTATTTCGGAGGCGGCCAGGCTCGTCAATGCCGTCTACGGAGTGCCTGGTCTAAAGCACGCCATGGAGCTGAACGGTTACTATGGCGGCGCACCGAGATTACCGTTCACCCCACTAAAGCCCGAAGAACGGTCGGAAATCGAAGCCGCTTTCGACGGTCTGAGAAGCTGACCCGCTGTGCTGCTATTGCGGCGAGGCTGACATCAAATTCCGAATGTGAGCCTGCCTCTTACGTACTGCCCACCGATATCTATGTGAGGTTAGCGTGGAACGCAGCCAGTTCCTGCAGGTAGCTACGGTTCTTAGCTTCCGGTACCAGACACACCAAAACCAAGAACTCTTCCTGCATATCTGGATCGTCACAACGAAATACAACTCTCATTCGCTCGCCGAGGCTGGGGCTTCGAGTGATGTAGTTGTCCCCAAAAACTATCGTAGGAACACTAAGCCCCATAGGGCCAAGCTGCTCTTCCAGACTCGTCTTCAACCCGCCCACGATCATGTTGCTCAATTCAGCAACTGCATCGAGGACGTCGTCATTCACTTCTTCGTACTCCGCCATAAGGAAGCGTGATGCGACAAAGCAGGCCATCTTCTTGCTTAGACAAAGGGATCCGCTACCGCTAACTGCACCTGCCATCCCTACCATCGCGACCAGGCCCTCCCCGGGGATAGTAGAGCGTGTCTCTACTCCCAGCTCTCCAGGAACGACATTGGTCCCCATCATCGTGGAGAAGACCTGACAGGTAGACTCCCTTACAATTTCGAGAATGGATGAGTGCTTCTGCAAAATGTCTGTCATGGTTCTCTCTTCTCCTCAGCCGAAATCGACTAGATGATTCCGATCAGTTTTTCCTTAATCTGCTCTGCGGTAAACGGCTTACGGACATATCCGGCTGCGCCAAGGTTTACAGCTTCCAACACCTTGTTATGACTGCCTTCAGTGGTAATCATGACCATCGGTACAGATTTCCATTCATCCTTAGCTTTCACTTCGGCTAACAGTTGCAACCCGTCCATGTTCGGCATGTTGATGTCAGACAACACCAGCCCAACCTTGTGTAGCTTCAACATAGCCAAGGCCTCAACGCCGTCGCCGGCTTCAAAAATTTCGCCTAACGGTACGTCGGTTTGGCGCAGTACACGCTGCAGAATCTTTCGGATTGCAGCAGAATCATCGACTATCAATACATCCAGTGGCATCAGATCTCCTCGCTGTAAGTCTCATCGGGAGTTTTGGCTCCCTCCTTTAGTTCGGATATGAAATTGATGTATAGGCTGGTAACTCTAAACTTGTTGCGTAGAACGACCGATGGATTGAAAAATGTCTGACAGAGTACTTTCCCAAGACGAAATAAACAACGTATTCAAAAATCTTCGGGATCAGAGCGGCGACGAAGATCCGGCCAAGCGAGCAGTTCCGTATGATTTTCGAAGGCCCGATCGCATTGCTAAGGATCAACTCCGATCGATCCACTTGCTCTACGAGACATTTGCCCGCAGCTTAGGCTCTAGCCTGTCAGCCTACCTTCGATCGTTTGTGGTCGTTAACCTGGTTTCAGTTGAACAGCTCTCGTTTGCGGCTTTTGCCCGATGCTTACCGTCGCCAACGTGCATTGTCACGCTTGGCTTACGCCCCTATGAAGGCAACGCAATCTTAGAAATGGGTCATTCGTTGGTGTTCCCGATCTTTGAGATGTTGCTGGGCGGGACCGGCAAAAACTCAACCAAGATTGACCGTGAGATCACGGAAATCGAGCAGAGTATTCTGGACAGCGTCTTTAGGATCGTGCTGCAGGATCTGAAGTCCGCTTGGCAAGCAGTTACGTTCATCGACTTCCTCGTCGAATCTCACGAATCGGAGCCGCAGACTCTCCAGATTTTAGCCCCTAACGAGGCCATCGTTGCAGTCAGCATGGAGATCCACATCGGCGAGTTTAGTGGATTGATGAATATTGGAATACCGTCCATCATCATCAAGATGCTGCGGAGCAAATTCGATCAGCAGTGGACAGTTCGCAAAACCCAAACCACCGAAGCGGAACACGCCCGTGTTTTGAAGCTAGTCAAATCTGCGCAGATCGGCGCGGACGTTCGACTGAACGGCCCTCAGATGCTGCTAGAGGATTTGATGAGCATCGAAACAGGGGACGTCCTAACGTTCGATCACTCGCTCGCGAAAGAAATTGATCTTATCTTAAACGGCACGCGCAAGTTCACCGGACACATTGTAAACGCTGGCCGCAAGCGAGCCTTCCAAGTGAAGAATGAAACTAGGGCTGAGCACTGACGTGACAGATCGTTCGGCATATTATATTGCATAAAACAGCAGAACAGCCCCGTCTGGGCTCCGCCAATGAAGGCCGGTTCTACCAGGCGGACGGTGGGTCGCTAGCCGGAAAACTGTCCTCCACGGTTATATCGTGGGCCACATCTTTTCGTTTCCGGCCGGTTAAACTCAGCCCGAAACCGTCCGTCTTAGACCACACCAGGAAAATTCCCATCGGGACCGCGATCCCGAGAAGGAAATACGCAAAATTTAGGCTTCGGCTTTCTGTGCTCATCTTGACTCTCCAAAATTCCTAGACGCGGATTCCGAACTCCTATAATCTATTTTTCCCATATGGAGCGGTGACTGGCTCTTGCCCAAACCGACCTCGTCCCAATCGTTAAACCTTGCGCTTCTTGGTCGTGTTCTGATTCACGTGGCCGACAACAAAGCCAGCAAAGAACAGGAGCGACAGGATTTTGACAAACCCCGTAGGCTCTCCAACGGCGCCGCTAAAACCGATCAACCCGGCGATTACAGCGGCCACTAAAAGACAGAAGGACAAAGGAAGATCCTGCACTTTCCTGATGACGGATGAGTTACTTATATCATGAGTAATCCGACGGTGAACATATACTCGGCACCACAATCGGCTTAGTACCGCCGAGCCTTTCACGATCTTCACCAAACTGTTGCAAAGCAACGATATTCTTGAAGGACGGCCGGGGGGTATTCGCGTCGGCAAGTCCTGCTAGTCCCACCACCATTGCGCCGGCGACTTACCTTAAACTATGCCACTCGATACCGATCTCACCTCAGCTCCTACTCAGCCAGCGCCCCTGTCGGCCGACGAACTCGAAAGGCTCAATGCATACTGGCACGCCGCAAACTACCTTTCCGTCGGCCAGATCTATCTTTTAGATAATCCACTGTTGAAGCAGCCCCTGAAGCTCGAGCATATAAAGCCTCGGCTTCTCGGACACTGGGGTACAACGCCGGGCCTCAACCTTATCTATGCTCACTTCAATCGCGTGATCAAGGCTCGAGATCTGAACGTGATCTATATTGCTGGCCCTGGACACGGCGGACCTGGGATCGTGGCCAATGTATATCTCGAGGGCACGTACAGCGAGTACTATCCGAATATCGGCCAGGACGAAGCCGGGATGCTAAGGCTCTTCAAACAGTTCTCGTTTCCGGGAGGCATTCCGAGTCACGTTGCGCCGGAAACGCCAGGTTCGATTCATGAAGGTGGTGAGCTCGGCTATGCATTGGTTCATGCTTTCGGGGCAGCATTCGATAACCCGGACCTGATCGTGTGTGCGGTGGTGGGAGATGGCGAGGCCGAAACAGGACCGCTGGCCGCCAGCTGGCATTCCAACAAATTTCTGAATCCATCGCGCGATGGTGCCGTGATTCCGATTCTCCATTTGAACGGTTACAAGATCGCCAACCCGACCATCTTAGGACGTCTTAACGACGAGGATCTGACGGAACTCTTCCACGGTTATGGTTGGGAGCCTCACTTCGTCGAAGGGACTGATCCCGCCGCAGTTCATCAGCAATTTGCGGGAACACTCGATTCGATATTGGACCAAGTTGCTGCAATCCAGCATGAGGCACGCCATGAAGGCGCCACCGAACGTCCGCGGTGGCCGATGATCGTCCTTCGCACTCCGAAAGGTTGGACCGGTCCAGTTAAGGTCGACGGTTTACAGGTTGAAGGCACATGGCGGGCCCACCAGGTTCCCCTAGACGAGTTGGCCACGAAGCCGGAACACCTATACGCGCTCGAAGCTTGGATGAGAAGCTACAAGCCCGAACAACTCTTTGACGAGTCGGGTCGGCTGGTTCCTGAGCTTGCAGAGCTTGCCCCCAAGGGCCATCGACGAATGGGTGACAATCCTCATGCCAACGGCGGGATACTGCTGCGCGATCTGGTAATGCCAGACTTTCGCCAGTATGCAGTAGATGTCAAAGATCCTGGCACAGTCACAAACGAAGCAACTCGCATTATGGGGCAACTTCTGCGCGACGTTATGCGACAGAATGCGGAGTCGCGCAATTTCCGCATCGTGGGTCCTGACGAGACCGCATCAAACCGCCTCAGCGCCGTGTTCGAAGCGACAGACAAGATTCTGATGGAGAACATACTCCCCGTGGACGAGCACATCGGGAAGGAAGGCCGCGTGATGGAAGTACTCAGCGAGCATCTCTGTCAGGGGTGGCTGGAAGGCTATCTCCTCACCGGCCGCCACGGGTTCTTTTCTTGTTACGAGGCCTTCATTCACATCATTGACTCCATGTTCAACCAGCACGCGAAGTGGCTGAAAACAACTCACCATATCGAGTGGCGGCGGCCCATTGCATCGTTAAATTATTTATTGACATCACACGTCTGGCGTCAGGACCATAACGGTTTTAGTCACCAGGACCCTGGCTTCATCGATCACGTCATGAACAAGAAGGCTGAGGTCATTCGCGTGTATCTTCCGCCGGATGCAAACACGTTGCTCTCGGTAACGGACCATTGCCTTCGCAGCCGAGGTTATGTAAACGTAATCGTTGCCGGCAAACAACCCGCTCTGCAATACCTGGATATCGAATCTGCCATTGCTCACTGCACATCAGGGGTTGGGATTTGGGAATGGGCGAGTAACGATCAAGGCAGCGAACCAGATCTGGTGATGGCCTGTGCCGGCGACATTCCTACACTCGAGACTTTAGCGGCCGTAGATTATCTGCGCACGCAATTTCCAGATCTCAAGATCCGCGTCGTGAACGTCATCGACTTAATGGCACTGCAGCCTCGCAGCGAACATCCGCACGGGCTGCGCGACCAGGATTTCGACTCCATCTTTACAACCGACAAGCCTGTTGTTTTTGCCTATCACGGCTACCCATGGCTCATTCACCGGCTCACTTACCGGCGCACAAATCACGACAACTTCCACGTGCGTGGTTACAAAGAGGAAGGTACAACCACTACTCCGTTCGACATGACAGTGTTGAACGAGATCGATCGCTTTCATCTTATCGGACTCGCAATTGAGCGTGTCCCCGGGTTGAAGAACATTGCCGCTTACGCGCAGCAATGGGTCCGTCGCAAACTGATTGAGCACAAAGAATACACTCACGCCCACGGCGACGATATGCCAGAGGTTAAGAACTGGAAGTGGCCGGGACACAAGCCAGCGGACAAACAACCGTTTCTTCACCCATAAGCGTGATCAAAACTTCGGGTATGGGCATCTCAACTGTTTGAATGCCTGCTGCCCTTGAGGAACCATCCCAGATCTCGCCCTTTACCGTCGCTGTGATGGCGGTCGGCACGGGCGTTAGTGTTGGCAACATCTATTATTGCCAGCCGCTTCTCCACAAGATCGTCAGCGACCTGCAAGCCTCCGATCGCTTTATTGGTTGGATCGCGGCGCTGACGCAGGCCGGCGTTGCTCTCGGCATGCTGCTGTTCGTTCCCCTTGGCGACGCGCTGGAGCGTCGATCTCTCACGGTTCGTATGTGCTTTTGTCAAGCCGCCACCGCGGCACTCGTCGCACTTGCGCCGTCCATCCACACACTCCTAATGGCCAGCTTCCTCTTAGGGCTGACCGGCAACATTCCTCATCTGATTTTGCCCTTCGCAGCTCAGCTCGCCCCGCCTAAAGAACGTGGACGAATTGTCGGAACGGTTGTCAGTGGTCTTTTGATTGGTGTTCTTCTTGCGCGTACGGCGAGCGGCTTGATCGGGAGCTACTTTGGGTGGAGAGCGATGTATTGGATCGCAACCGCGCTAATGATCTGTCTCGGACTGCTCCTCCGGAGAACGCTGCCTGCCTCTGCTCCTTCTACTACGGAGTCGTACCAAAAGCTGCTGTGGTCTCTGCAGAAAATGGTGAAGACCAGCTTGCTGTTGCGTGAGGTCTCCGGGACAGGCGCTATGTTCTTCGGCGCTTTCAACGCATTCTGGACTACGTTGATCCTGGTGCTAGCGAAGCCGCCCCTACACTACGGCGAGCGCACAGCTGGACTCTTCGGCATCCTGGCCGCAGCCGGCGCTGCTGCTGCCCCTGCGGTTGGACGCCTGGTTGATCAGCACTCGCCGAAGTTGGGCGTGCGTTATTCGTTGCTGCTCTGCTTGACTTCATTCGGCGTGCTTTGGACATTGCAGTCCAGCCTTTGGGGCCTGGGTTTAGGAGTGATTTTGCTCGACATCGGCGTCCAAAGCGGTCATGTGTCCAACCAGACGCGTATGTACGCAGCCTACCCTCAGGCCCGCAGCCGCGCCGCCACAATCTACATGGTGGCCTACTTCATCGGTGGCGCACTCGGTAGCCTTGGGGCTACTTGGGGCTGGCGTTCGTTCGGCTGGACCGGCGTTTGCGCGGTGGCATCTTTAATGCTGGCTTTGGGACTCCTGATGCAAGCTGTGAGAACGAATGAAGCGGAGCCGGAAGCCGCCAGTGTCGGACGCAGTCTTGATTAGGCACGGCGGATTCCTACGAGTGGCCCGATAACTGCTAGACTTCTGAGCTAGAACCTTAGAGGTGCAGTCGCCAAATGAATCGCGAGTCGCTGATCGCCAAGCTTAATGACACAACGAGGAACGCTCTCGAAGGAGCAGCGCGATTGTGTTTCTCGCGCACTCATTACAGCGTAGAAGTCGAGCACCTTCTGCTTAGGTTGTCTGACATGCCGGGGTCCGACTTTGACTTGATTAGCCGTCACTACGGGCTGAATCGGGAACGGTTGTCGACCGATCTGAATCGCAGTCTGGATGATCAGAAGCGTGGAAACGGCAGAACTCCCGCATTCGCACCGTCACTGCTCAAGCTACTGACCGGGGCGTGGGAGATTGGCTCACTCGAGTTTGCGGCAACGCAAATTAGAAGCGGCTTTATCACCGCTGCGCTGCTCGAAGATGGTGCACTTGCGCGGCAAGCTCGTGACGCCAGTGCAGAATTCCGTAGGATTAACGGCGAAATACTGCGTGAGAACTTGCAGGCGATCACGACGGACTCGACGGAGGATGTCGGAAGCTTCGCCAAAGGATCACGACAGAACGGCTCTCCCGCAGGAACGATGAGAAGCCTAGACACAAAGACGCCGAACTTGGACCAGTACACGGTCGATTTGACGGCCCGAGCGCGTAATGGCGAGGTTGATGCCGTTCTCGGGCGCGACTTCGAGATCCGGCAAATTGTCGATATCCTTTTGCGGCGCCGTCAAAATAATCCGATCCTGACTGGGGAAGCCGGGGTGGGCAAGACAGCTGTAGTTGAAGGCTTCGCGATGCGGATTGCGAATGGTCATGTGCCTGAACCTTTAAAACACGTCGCAGTTCGATCTCTTGATCTCGCGCTCTTGCAAGCCGGTGCGGGGATTAAAGGCGAATTTGAAAACCGTTTAAAGGGTCTTGTGGAAGAGGTGAAAAAGTCAGCGTCACCCATCATCCTTTTCATTGACGAAGCACACACAATGATCGGGGCCGGTGGACAA
Source organism: Bryobacteraceae bacterium (assembly GCA_965214005.1). Taxonomy (GTDB): domain Bacteria; phylum Acidobacteriota; class Terriglobia; order Bryobacterales; family Bryobacteraceae; genus Bog-105. Next base: position 1,616,285 of record CBDCAQ010000014.1, on the reverse strand, counting down.
GCCGGACAGAACGATGCTGCGAATATCTTGAAGCCGGCATTAGCCCGGGGGGAGTTGCGCACCATCGCCGCAACAACTTGGTCCGAATACAAGCGCTATTTTGAGAAAGACCCTGCTCTAGCTCGTCGCTTCCAAGTTGTCAAAGTCGAAGAGCCCGCCGAAGAGAAGTGCACGATCATGCTGCGTGGCTTGGTGCCGGTGCTGGAAGCGCATCATAAGGTTCGCATCCTGGACGAAGCAGTGAGAGCCGCGGTCCACCTTTCGCAGCGCTATCTTTCTGAGCGCCAGTTGCCCGATAAAGCTGTCAGCGTTCTCGACACAGCTTGCGCACGCCTGTCGCTGGGGCAACAAGCGACACCAGCTGCGCTCGAAGATGCGCAGCGCGAACTTGACTCGTTGAGTGTCGAAGAACGGGTTTTAACACGCGAGATGCGAACCGGTTCTGATCACGACGAACGCATGACGGAAATCTTAGCGAAGAAGGCCGCAGTCGAAGCGCGGGTTTTAGAGCTGGGCGACAAGTGGAAAGCTGTTGCTGATTTGGTTTTGCAGATTCGCGAAGTTCGTATTCACTTGGAGGCAGAAGCGAGTACAAACGAAGCTACAGGTCCAGACCGGATCAAGCTGGGCGAATTAGAGAAGCAACTCGCGGCCGTTCAGGGCGAAACTCCGCTAGTTCGCGTCTGTGTGGACGGCCAAATCATAGCCGAAGTCATCGCGGGCTGGACTGGCATTCCGGTCGGCAAGCTTCTGAAAGATGAGATCGGCATGGTGCTTTCGCTCGAATCTCATCTAGAGCGGCGCTTGATCGGGCAGTCGCACGCGCTTCGACTCATATCGGAACGAATACGAACGTCGCGTAGTGGACTGGATGATCCAGCAAAGCCGGTCGGCGTGTTCATGTTAGTCGGCCCTAGCGGTGTCGGGAAGACAGAGACCGCACTATCTTTAGCGGACCTATTGTACGGCGGTGAACAGAATCTGATCAGTATAAATATGTCGGAGTTTCAGGAGCCGCATACGGTGTCGACTCTCAAGGGCTCTCCTCCAGGCTACGTTGGCTATGGTGAGGGAGGCGTGCTGACTGAGGCCGTGAGGCGGCATCCGTATTCGGTGGTTCTGTTAGACGAAGTTGAAAAGGCGCACCCGGACGTGCTGGAGCTCTTCTATCAAGTTTTCGATAAGGGGTTGTTGGAAGATGGCGAGGGGCGCGAGATCAGTTTCAAGAATACGATTATCCTACTCACGACCAACGCGTGTACCGATCAGATAGCGAAGCTAACGGCCGACCCCGAAACCATGCCGACTGCCGAAGGCCTGGTAAAGACCATTAAGCCAGAACTCAACAAAGTCTTCAAACCGGCGTTTCTGGGACGGCTCGTGATCATCCCCTATTACCCGGTGCGCGATGAAGTTCTGAAACAGATTGTTCGGCTTAAGCTTGACAAGATCAAGCGGCGGCTACTCGAGGCACATCGGCTGGATCTAAGTTATGGCCCAGAACTGGTTCAGGAAGTGGCGAACCGCTGCACTGAAGTGGAGAGTGGAGCTCGAAATGTTGACAATATATTGACTAACACGCTGTTACCAGATATCTCGCGGCGTTTGCTTACGAGCATGGCAGAAGGCGAAAAGCTGAAGAGTATTCGCGTCTCGATTGACCAAGAGGGCGCTTTTGCCTACGAGTAGCGGAGGTCATTCAAGTGCTATTAGGAGCTCTATCTTAGGGTCTTCAATTTCGCCGGGAACGAAGACGCTAATGTTTCGCGAGCGCACGATGCCCTCCCATAACGGCCCGCTCTGTTCGAGTACGAAATATTGATTTTCAAGTCGGCGTGGAATAGCTGGTGGGGGCACAGGGACGTGGCGGAGACGTAAGCCCTGCAGGGACTTGCGTACCAGTGTTTGGATTTCAGCAGGAGACGAGACTCGCGCCAAGCGTGGAACACTGCCGATCAATTCATCCACACCGAGTTTTGCACTGACCGACAAATAGAATTGTGTGTTATGGAAATACTGATCATCTGAAATGACACCCGACCATACGAGCTTGTCCGTAAGCACTAGCGAGACAGGTACGCATTTGGAAGGAAATACCGTTTCCAAGAGACCCCGTATTCTGGTATCTAGTTCCGAGAAACAGCCGCCGAGATTCTCGTGATCGTAGCGAGGAAGTGGCTTCGAGTCTTCCTCATCCAAGGAGAAGGTTGAGAGAGCACCAGCTAATCGCAGCATCGCGACAAAGACGGGCTCAGGATGTCCCCGCCGCACTTCCCAGATGTGCCTTAACTCCGGCGTGTATGAGTTGATCGTGTGTAACAGCCAGTAACTCGAGATTTCAGAAGTAGTAAAGTCAGCTAAATCCTGATTGGCCTCACGGCGTGGTTGGGCTAGCGTACTGGCCTTAGCTCCCATAACCTCGATCTGCCGTCGCAAGAGTCCCATGAGATATTCACTTGTCTGAATATTGAGGCAGGGCGCAATGAAGCGCGGATGCAAGATGTAGGCACCGGTTGCATTGCGAGAAAGCTGAGCGATGCGCAACGAGGCGAAACCGGCACGGTTCTCCCCCTCAAAGAGAAGCCTCAAGGCTTTTTTGCCAATCTGAATAGGCTTTTCGTCCGAGCCGGCATTTACGTCTGCCACCATTTCCGTTATCCCTATGTAGCGAGTTGCCGCTGACGCTTGAGTAGAGACGTCAGTCTGCGAAAGCAACGTTACATTGCGTGCATTTGCGCGCTGTTCTGGGATGCAAAGATATACGTCGAGGGTCGCCTGATTTACCGGGAAGAAGTCCTTGATGGCACGGCTTGAAGGCAGCTCGTCAGCTTCTGGCATGTTGAACAGCAATCCATCGCTCAGGACGCCTCGGCAAAACCGGAGTCGAAATTCGCCATTTGTAATGCCCTCTTCATCCATTCCCAGCGAGAGCAAACCGTAATTGCCGAAGTTAGAAGCATTAAAGCGAAAGTGCAGCGAGTCTTCGAGATACTCTTCCTGTGCCTGAAAATGCTGAGGGGTCAGGAACATGCCTTTTGACCAGACCACCCGCTGTAGTTTCTTCATAGAGACTCAGGCTAGCATTCAAAAGGCCGTCCCAAGCAATGCCTCTTTATACAATCACGTGATTCAGAGCCTGGATTTCTTCCAGCTGAGACTTAAGTGGATCTTGAAGATCTTTAATTGCTTCCGGCTCTACAAACTCCTGGAAAACCGGGCGTCCAGCTAGTCCCGTCGTTATCAAAACCAGATCATCTGCAGGCCGCACTGTACGTATCGCAGCCGTTAAAGTAATCAAAGGCAAGTTACCCAGCTGTGGCTGGTTGCGAACTTCCACGCGATAACGCAATCCTTCGAGCAAAGCTTTGAGCGCCGGCTGCTTTGCAAACAGAAGGCTCATCATACAGGCGCGTAACACAAACGCTCGCACACTTTCCTGGTTTCGCTCATTCTTACCGACAATGGCCTGCCGCAAAATGGACAAAGTGTAAGTGGATGGATAAAGGATTACCCAACTTAGCGGAGAGATGACCGTTATGTTCCGCGTTTCTCGTTCGCCTTGAGCTTCGTGGAGATACTCCCATTCGCAGATTTGAATTTGAGTTGATATGGATTCGATCGGGGTAGGTAGCTCCCGGCGAAGATCAAACGGACGTGTACAGATTTTGGAGTACAGGTCACGCAGCTCGGCAAGGTTCTGTTCCGCACCTGTGGAAGATTCTTTTCCGACGCCCTCGACAAAATCGCCTAGGATGCGACGCGGACGGAATAGCGGACCGAGCGCGTCCAGATACGTGCGGAGCTGAGATCGGAAGAGCTTGGCGACTTCTTTCGTAAGATCGTGAAGCGGCGCCAACTGTTCCAGGCGAACCGATGACGCAACTTCACCTTGTAAATTCATGCCATCTCCTTCAAGCAGATCTTCAAACCATTCAAAAGCAAGACCCTAGGTCCTGATCGTAACGCATTTGCAGATTCGTGGCCAAGTCGCAGCTAAGTATTCAAACTTGATCGAAAGAAGAACAATATTGCGCTAACCGCGGCAAAGATCATGCATACGCGGAGGTAAGCGCGACGGGCAGACTGAGACTTGCTGCGCGATCGGACTGCGAGAACGAGGAAGGTTAGAGCTAGCGTGGCGAAAACGAACGCAATGATTAGTGCAGGGCTAGGCATTAGGGGAGAGGGTCAGAGCTTTTCGCGACCTCGTCGTAAGCCTGCAATAATTTTTCACGTTCTTCCGGAGTGGTCGCTTTTCGGTAGAGCGGGACGGGGGTGACCACGGGCGGGGTAACACCACGAGGACCAAACGCAACTTTGACTTTCTCGGGCCAACGAACGCCGTTGAGGTTGCAGTTGTGATGTTGAAAGCCTTCGAGGTCGGCCCAGTAAAAGTCGGCATCAGTGAAATCGCAATTGGTAGCAATTACGCCGTTGAGGGAAGCGCCGACAAAGTTGGCGCGAAGGAAAGAACACTGATTCAGCGTGGCATTTCGGAGATCGGCAAACTCGAAGTTCGAATCTGACGCGTATAAATTGTTAATCATGCAGAGCAGTAAGGAAGCTCGTTCAAATCTAGCCTGAGGAGCATGTACTTCATTAAAACGGCAACCTGAAAGATCGCCAAGACGGAAGTTGGCACCGCTTGCATTTACGCTCGAGAACGAAGCGCCCTGCGCGGTGCATTGTTGTAGGCCCGAGTACAAAAGGTTGGCATCAAACAGTTCTGCTTCGATCAGATTTGCTTTTAGGAGGTTTGCGGCAGTCAGACTCGCACCATTGAGAGTCGCTCGCGGAAAACTCGCATCAGTCAAATCAGATCCTGAAAAATCAACGAAGTCCAACTCGCATAGAAGGAAAGCGCTTTCGGTGAGATTGGAATTGTGAATTAAGGCTCGTGAAAGATCACAGCGTTCGAACCTTGCAGAAGAAAGGTGCGTTTCGCTAAGTTTCGCGTCGCGAAGATTGACACGCACAAACCGCCTGCAAAATATCGGATGTCCCGCAAGATCAGATTTGGATAGATCGGCTAAACTGATGTTCTCTGCCGCAAGGATCTGGTTCAAAGCTTCCACTCTCACGTTTCCTTCTCTGCTTCAGCGCCTAGCTAAAAACCCTTGCCTGAAAAACCAGCCGAGGCTCGTCATCAGTGGTCGCCAAATACGGACAGTGCGTCTGCAATTTCGTCTCTTACGTCGTCATCTTTCTCCTCCTGCTCGAGCTTTTTCAGAACTGGAAGAGCTCGTGGATCTCCGAGCGTGCCGAGACCCTTAATAGCTTCCAATCGAACACTAATGTCCTCGCCCGGATTGGCCGCAACCTGCCTTAGAATATCCAGGGCTGCGGGTTCCCTCGTGTCGGCAATCGCGCGGACCGTATTCTCTCGCACAGTGTCAGAGGGATCATCAAGCATTGGTGGAAGCAAATCGAAAACCTGAGAACCCGCTAGCTGGACCAGGGATCTTACCGACTTGGCCCGAATACCCGGCTCTTTTGAAGACAGAGATCTGGATAGGAAGGGTACCGACGATGCATCGCCAAGATTACCCAAAGCTTCAGCCAGATCTTCGTGAATAGATTCAGTAATGGGGTTTATCAGCATTTGATTTAGTATCGGGAGAGCATTGTGAATTCGTCTTTCGATCACGGCGCCGGCAACTATGTCTGTTACTAACCCATCGCCTCTTCCTTCGCTCAACGCTCCGTATTCTTCCGTAAGAAGGGCCTCAAGCACTTCGTCCGACGAAGAAAGTAGCGCAGCTGAGGCGGATCTTCGCAGGCGTGAGAATCCAGGATCAAGCATGTCTTGTCTCGGAAACGTTTTCAAAGCCGTAAGAAGAAGCTTTAAGTCGCCATCAGAAACTGGTTCACTTAACACAGGTCTCTCCGCTCGGAGTGAACTTCATGCTTTCAACACGTCCGTTGAATGTGTCCAGTCCCTTTCCACCGCTTAAACCGTAATTCATCGCCTCATCCGGCCTTCCGACTCGCTCCATCTTCAATTCGACACGATCGATCTGACCACTTACGACGTCCGGAAGGCTGGGGAAATACTTTGACTGACTTCCATTCCGACCCGTAAAGGGAGAGTTTTGCAATGCCTGGGCGGTCCCAGGCTGCGTGCAGATTTCTGCTAAATGTTTGTAATCGTCCGGCTTCTCACGCGTCGCACTCTCGCAGTAGGCTCTAGTTTGTGTTACGTAAGGCCCTTCGGGGCATTTACTTTTTTTGGCGTGTAACTGACAATCAGCTAAGACTTTTTGTTTCTCTTTATCTGACATGGCGCGGTAAAAAACGTCGCCTTGACACTCGCCCGTAAGGCCGAAAGGATCCTCCCACGTCAGAGTATTGGGACCATACGCATATGTATTCAGACCAGAGCTCACACCAAAAGGGTCACGACTGACAAAGCGTCCAGTCGAGGGTTGATAATAACGCTGGAAATTATAATGCAGCCCAGAGTCTTGGTCGAAGTATTGACCGCGCAGCCGGTATGGAAACCGCGAACTCGCTTCCGGTTGGCCGCGCAATGCGCCAAACACGTCGAATTGGTTTGTCCCGACTAAAGTTCCGGATTCAGAGATAATCGCAGAAACACACCCCCTCCGGTCGGTAACATAATGATCTACGTAATCAGTATTTGCGCGAGTCAGAGGAAGATTTCTTGTGTGATCGAAGAGTACTCGCGTTTCTCCAGCAGGTTCAACCTCGCGGACAGGAGTGAATCCATCCCAGTTGAATGTCGTTGCATTTGTTCCGCTGGCCCTCGTTGTTCTTCGACCAAGAGGATCGTAAGCAAACGACGCTAACACGACATCATCCTCTAAAATTTTCGTAAGTCGGCCAGCAACATTGTAAACGAATTGCCGACACGAGTCTTGGATCTCTTGTCTTTCTAAGTTTCCCCGTTTATCGTAACTGAATTGCGTTATCCCATCCAGGACAAGCAAATTGCCATGCCCATAAATCAACCTGCGACCGCCTGGAGCAGCGGTCAAGTTTCCTAACGCGTCATATTCATACCGCTCTTCGACACCGCCAGCGGGATCCAACTTCAATACCCGGTCGCACGGATCATAAGAGACCTGTTCTGCCCGACCCCCTATCGTCTGTTGATAAATCAATCTGTTTGCAGCGTCGAACTTGTAGGATCCACTAAGTTCAGTTCCATTTATGCCGCTGAGAGTCTGTCCAATCATTCTTCTCCGCGCGTCGTAGGAGAAAGAAACGATTGCACCATTTGGGTAAACGTGTTTGCGGAGCAGATCCCCAGTGTCGTACTCAAAGCTGTGTGTTCCTAGAGTAGAACTCTGGATACTAGTAAGTCGACGCCGCAGATCATATACGTATGAAGTCAGATGACCTTCCGAATCTCTTGTATTGACGCGGTTTCCGACTACGTCGTAAGAGTGTCTTAGCTTGAAATCATTCTGGCACTCCTCCACGAGGTTTCCATCTAAGTTCCATTTGAGGCTGATCGAAGCCTCGTTATTCGAAGCGAAGACCATCCTGCGAATGGGATCGTATGAGAAGCTATCGCTCTCCTTATCCGAGTAATTTTTTCGCGTGATTCGGCCCACAGGACTAAAAACGATTGAAATTTTGGACTGGTCACCTTGTATGACCTCTACAAGGTTTCCGTGAGCATCATATCGGTAGTTCTCTCGCGTGCCATCTACAAACTCTTGCCCGACTACTCTGCCGAGGAGATCGTATTCAAAGTTGTGAGATTGGCCTTTTGCGTCAGTGATCCCGGTGAGGGCGCCCTCGAGGTCGTAATCGAAGATAGTTGCATTACTTTGAGCATCAGTGTATTTGATGCACCTTCCGAATAGATCGAAATCAAAGCTACTCCGATTCCCGATTTCATCAGTCACCGCTACCAGATTGCCGGCTGAATCGTAAGAGTATTGGACTTCGCTGTGGTCGGGCCACGTGCAGCGAAGCACGCGCCCAGAAACATCTAGGTCGAGCCACGAGAGTTGGCCAAGCGCATCGGCACTCCCGATAAAGCGGCCCAACTCGTCATAGTGATACTCCAAAACGGTACCGAAGGAGTCGGCAATATTGACTCGCCTTCCGTCGTCTGCACGTGATTGGGTGATTACGTGTCCGTGAGCATCTGTGCGGCTTACTACAAACCCCTTCTGATCGTAGGTAAACTGAACGGTCGCCCCGAGAGGCCGAATAGTTTTCTCGACACGACCTAAAGCATCGTAGCTCCAGCGCCACTTCGCCCCAGTTGCGTCCGTCATTTGTGCGAGACTCCCGTATTCGTCGTCTTCGAAAATGGAAGTAGCTCCTACAGCGTCCGTCACGGTCAGTTTTCCTGTGCACTCGTCATACAAAGTAGTGAGTTTTGGCTTTCCCGTGTTATCCAAAGAACCTAGCTGACCGTTGCTGCTTGAAATTACATTCGAACTGACGATTCCAAGCACGTTGACCTCTTCGGTCACAAAGCCAGCCTTACTACACCGGTAAACCGTCGATGCACCACGCGAATCAGCCACTAGAACTGATCTTCGAACGTCGTCATAATTGACAGTCCTAAGCTGCTGGTTCCCGGTACACCACAGGCTCGTACATCGACCTTTCTCATCGTAGGCGGCAAATTGCGACCCGCCCTTCCGGTTGCGAAAATGCACGACTTTATGCTTCTCATATTCGAAGTAAGCGGCATGTCCGTTTCCGTCTATTACAGTCGTAAGGTCGCCATTATTGCTGTATGTGTACCGAGACAAGGAGACGCCCTTCGTATTGCTGTTACGCGGCAACAGTTCAAACTCATTGATTCGGGAGCCCCAAGTGTGGACGGCGATTCGTCTCCCCATCGAATCTGTCACAAGGTCGACTAAGCCCTTATGACCATAATCGAGACTGATCGAGTTGCCGTTTAAGTCTTGTAATTGAACCGGCACGTAAGCATCAAGTCCCTCTGCAAAGTACACTGCTAACAGGCCTGGTATCGTTGCTACTAAGTGCCTTCCGCTCTTTCTAATGGTGTAACTGTTTGTCTTCGCTTCGTTCCCTTTCGTGAGGGCGAGCGCGTGGAGACTGGACCACTGATCTCGGTAAAAGAATGTATCTGATTTCTGAACTAGAGCGATGTCTAGGGGCGTACTCCAATTCCAACCCATATACCCACAAAGGTCTTTGCTGCTGTTGTAATTGCGCTCAAATTCAAAAGGAACAAACCCCGGCAGTGAGTAGTCGACTTCCGAATAACATACGCTACCGTTGCCTACGCTGAGATTGAGCATCTGGCTGCCATTTCCCGACCGGGAAGGTAAGTCACACTCAAGTTCCTCCGGGTGCGCATCCTCCCCCTCCCCCCTGCCCAATCAGTACTGTCATTTCACCCATGACAATATTGTTCGGCGGTGGCAACGGGATGAGCGCATGCGGCTCCATGCAGATATCGCCTAAACAAGCCGCTGGCTTGCCGCCGATCAATGTTACTCCTTCGCCACCGCCACCGCCGGGCACAGTGACACCGGGCCCGTGGGGTGCGCCATCACACGCCAAAGGCGGGGCGTTTGGAATCGTGCAGTTGTGCGTATCGCCTATTCGCCACGCCGGTTTCCCACCAATGAGAACATTCGTCGCGCATGCGCCGGTTAACGGCGAACCATGCATTGTGCTGTCACCGAGCCTCGCCGCCGGCCTACCCATTCGCTGGTCCTGGCTTTCGGATTCCCTTCAACCGAAACTGCCGGTCGCGCAAGATACTCGGCGCATCGCGCGGGTCCACATCACCCAAGCGGGCGAGCCCCGAAAAGGTGTAACGCTTCCCAGTTACCAGGCCCTGCACTGCAACTGTGCGGCCACCCTGATACTCGACTTGCAGCGTCAACCCGTCATCAATATCTCTCTGAGTCATAGTCAGACTTCCGCCACTGGATTGCCCGCAACACGCCATCGCTTATTCATCCTCAATTTTGATTTCGAGCGGGTTTGCCGTCGTGCGCTCCAGTAGAATAGCGGCACCTGACAGGGCAAGCCATCCGATTGTGCGCTCGACCCAAGTTCCTTGTAAGAACCAGGCGAACGGGGCGGCTACCCAGATACTCAGGCAATAGAAACACGACACTAAATCTTTGAGCATTCTCGTGCCCAAAACACGCCGAAATTGCCCGAGAACATTGAAGGGACCGTCTTCGCGAGACAGTAAGTGCGTGACTCGCCACACCGCCAAAACCGCAAGCAGAAAACGAAAGCTGTTGTTCATCCCCGTCCATAAATTAGTTGATTTTGACCAAGCTTCCCTTGATAGTGTTGATTCCGCTTGCTTCTACATTGATGGTTACGGCTTCGGCTTTCACTGACGTTGTCCCTTTAATCTCGATACTCATTCCGTGAATCTCAATCTGGCCGCCCGACTTCATCACGATCTTTGACTGTCCTGTCTCAAGCGTGATCTGGCTGCCAGCAGTGATCTTCAAGTTAGTACCGACGTCGAGTGTGTCGTCCGACCCGATCTTTGTCTGACGATTTGAGCCGACTTCGAGCTTGTGATCGGTGCCGACTTTTTCTGTCAGATTACTGCCGATCGTCGTCTTCTGGTCCGAGGTCACGTGCTCGGTCAGATTCGCACCGATTTTGACGTCTTTATCCGTACCTACTTTCTCGGAACGTGTGGTGCCGTTTGTTTCACTAAAACTCGTACCGATGGAGGTCGTCTGTGAAATGCCTACAGTCAGAGCGCGTGTCAACCCAACCGTTACCGCTTGCAAGCCTCCGACAGTTATCTCCTGAGCAGCGCCAACATTCACCATCTCGTTAATGCCCACATTCCGGGTGCGCATTAGCGCCACGGAAATTGTCTCGTTCGACGCTACGGTCTCGGTCCGGTTTGCGCCGATATGGATGGTTTCATTTGCTCCCACCGATTCGGTGCGATTTACACCAATCTTGATGTCCTCGTTAACGCCGACCTGCTCTTTGCGGTTGCTGCCGATCGTAATTGTTTCGTCGACGCCGACGTGCTCATTGCGGTTGTTAGCGATTGTGATTTTCTCGTCATGGCCAACGCTCTCGGTCCGGTCATTCCCGATGGTTACGCGCTCGTCGTGCTCAATCTTGCTTTGCATGTCGTACTGTCCATGCAGATTGATCAGTTCGGTGCCTTTGGTGTCGTTGAACGAAAACTCGTTGTAGCCGCCGCCACCCTTAGTACTGTTGGACTTGAAGCCACTAATTACAGCTCCGCCGGGTAATCCGAATGGCGGCATCTGTGCGGCATTGTATACGCGGCCGATGATGATTGGCTGGTCGGGATCGCCTTCCAAGAAATCGACGATTACTTCCTGGCCGATGCGCGGAATTTGCACGCCGCCCCAACCTTTACCAGCCCACGGACTCGAAACGCGAACCCAACATGAACTGTTCTCGTTCTTCTTGCCTTCTCGATCCCAGTGAAATTGAACCTTAACGCGACCGTACTTGTCTGTGTAGATTTCCTCTCCGCCCGGCCCTACAACCACGGCAGTTTGACATCCCTGCACAACTGGAACCGAGGTTGTTCGAATCGGCCGAAACGGAACTGACGCGGGAATGCATTCAAACGAATTCGTGTAAGTTGCATCGCCGTCCGACACTCCACCGCTAGAGTAATTCAGACCTTGCGTTGCCGCGTGACTAACAAACGTCAAGACATAGCTTTGGTTTAAGTCATTCCGGTAATGATCCTTTAAATCGAACCGGTAACCGGACGTGAAGGCGCGGCAATCACTCGTCCCGCGAGCAACCAAGCGCGGCATCTCCTGCTCTTGCAATCGCACCCGAACAAGGCTATCGCCCTCACCTTTCTTACGATATTCGCCCGGATAATCGTAGAGCTCGTACTTTGATTTGCCGTTGGCGGTAGCGGCTAAGCTCATTCCCGGATTTTCGAAGTTGTAGTCAGTAGCGGTGAAGACGCCCGGCCGAAACTCCTGTTCCAAGTTCCACTCTGAGATTACGTCGTCTTCCTGCCATCCCCCGGCACTAAGTTCGTATCGGACTTCGGGCTGACTCGGACAGGCCTGGTGTGCAGTTGGATTGTTGGCAAGCACCAGCGTGTGTTTTTCTTTTTCGTGCTCGAAGTAGTAAAAGATTCCTTCTTCTTCCATTAATCGGGCAACGAAGTTGAAATCGGTTTCGCGGTATTGCACGCAGTAATCCCGCTCTGCAAAATCCCCATGTAGGCGCAGAACATAATCAGTGAATGCAAGATCGGCAAAAATCTGCTTGATAATGTCTGGAATCTTCTTGTGTTGGAAAATCCGGCAATCACTGGTCCGCGTCAGAAACCACAACCAGGGCGAAAATGTAGCGTTGTAAACGGTCAGCTTCTGGTCGCGGCCTGCCTGGGCAAATCGTGAGATAAAACCATTCCAATAGCGAGGTGTTCCATCCGCCAATGCGACGGTAATCGTGACGCGTTTGCCCACGATATCCTCAAAGTCAATCGAATCGTTCTCGGAAAGGAGCTCTAGCTGAAACTGAAAAGATCGAGAAAGGGCCTCATGACCGTGGAACCCGCGGAGCAGAAGAGTATCTTCGCCGAGGGGAGTCTCGATCGAAATGCGACGATTCGTTTGCGTAAAAGTCATCGCAGCCTATCCATGTGATTCACGTCTCCCCCGGCATACCATGCCGTCTCTAGGAATTGTGTTTCGGTGATCATATCCCATTGGACACAGTTTCGGGAACACTCCACAGCGAATGCGTTCACGAATTGTGACCAAACATTATCCGAAAGGCTAACGGCAGCAAAGTCTCCATCCACCGCAGGCAGCAAGACGCCGCAAGCGCCAGGAAAGTCGCCGAGCAGAGTCCGCTTTCCGTCCAGCAACTCGCGAGCTTTGCGCGAGCTCAGATCCGGACTAACCTGATTAGTCGCAGAAAGCAGCGCCAGCTGCCCCCGTTGACTCCAGGGGAATTCAACTTGATCGAATAGACGCAGCGCTTCGCGCGGATCGGTGGTGCTAGTCACACGTAAACCGTTAGCGTGCGTGACGCCGTTTTCGTCAGGAAACGTCAGCTTCCAATGCGCGCACAATGTTTGTGTAAGTAACACCTGCATTTCGAAAGGCACGCCAGCATCCACAGGCTCCATCTCGAGGGCCCATCCAAGCAATCCTGTGGACAGACCACGTAAGGCGGCAAGTGGTAGGTCCCAGCGCAGGTCGGTGGGGTTCATCGTCAATCTTATGGCGGTCAACTTCGGCCTAGCTTGGCCGTCGAAGCGGTTCGATTGTTTGTTGCCGTGAGTCATTGTTCTCGATACCAGGCTGATTCGGGATCGATTCGGGCACTGGTTCGAACCATTCTTCGCCAATCCAGTCGTAAACTTCCCCAGCAGCCCAAGTGGCACCTGTGTAACCGGCAACACCGCCCACTGCGCAACCGACCAATCCGCCGACGGCCGTGCCGAATCCGGGTTCTGCCGATCCAATCCCGGCACCCCAGCCGCCCACATATTCGCAACCCGCGGTGGCGGCACCCCAGCCGGCAGCAACCCGAGCTACCTGCCTCCATCTCCTTTTAGCGACCACGATTGAGTAGACGTCCATCGCAACGCCGACTACCAGTAACACGCGACCGGCGTAGCGAAAGGTCTTTGCAACGCTATACAGAGCTTTTGCGCCATTGTCGGCAGCGGTATGATCTGCAATTCCAAACTCAGCAAAAGTGCCTTTCTGGTTCCAGTGATAATCAACTTTCCCGATGACCTTGTTGTAGCCGTAATCTAGGCGCAGAACGCGCTTTCCAGTGACGTCCTCAATGTCCGGAACAGGAATACGCATCACAGATGCGAGTCCGGTACCGGCCGGAGCAAAGGAGCCATAGAGTGCCCGATCGCGCTGAAAAGAATGAGCCACGCCCAAGGGCTTCGTTTCGGGCCCTTGCGGGAGATATTTCGCGTTATCTGCCGAAACGAAGGTTGCGCGCCCAACAGGTCCGGGAATGCGTTTTGCTGGCATGAAAGCTAAGCAGCCTCCGACGCTTCGAAGACGGCCTCATCGGCATCGTGAATGAATGGATCTGTTTTCAACCAACCTATCCACCCGAGTCTCGGGGCGTCGAGTCCTTCATCAGTCAGACGGCATTCTGGAACTTCTGAAGCCTTCACCAGGACCTGGATTGTGAAGCTAAGATGGGTATCCACAAAGTATTGTGTCAACCCACGCAATACCCGGCATGCATCTCCCACGGGCAGAAACCGGACGAAGCTCTCCAGTCCTAACGGCCCTAAGCGAATCTGAAACTCCGACTGGACATCCCAAATCGCATCACCCGCAATCGCACCCAATCCTAATTGGTTATGAGGGCCCGGCTCATTTAAATAGGAGAGGTTGGCTTCTCCCATTGGCAGCCACTTCCCACGCATTTGGTCAATCTCAACGGGCACGTCAAAGAAGTCTGCTAGCAGTGCCCGCAACGCGCTCGCCGAGTGCGGACGTTGAGCGATCAAACCGGCGTAACGAAGAAGCGCTAAATCGGGAATTGGCAGACGATCGCGCAACCCGACTGTTCCCATTCCGATCAAAGAAAACAGATACGTCGTGAACCGGTCCGCTCCCTTGATTCCAGATTGTTCTCGCTCGTAATTGACCGCGAAGTGGTGTTTCGCCCACGCGCGGTAGAACAAGGAGATTAATCGGTGGTTAAATACGTCAAAAAAGTCCGCAAGTGCCGTTGACTTAGCAGCGTTTTGTGCGATGACGAGCTCGGTGTAAGACGAGGGAAGGATACCTTGCGGACCGGTGAGTCCCATGAACGAAACCGTCATACCCGTTTGGCCGTTCTGCCGCTCATAAATACTGTCAATGGAGCTAGCTGGGAAGTCCATGGCAGCGCGCGCACTAAAGCGCACGACTTCATGGGAGGGCTTGGCTGCCTCACCTACGCCCTTACGTTCCGAGAAGATCCTGTTTAACAAGAAGACAGCTTGAAAGAAGTCGAACTCGTACCCACAAGAGAATAACTTCTGCTTTAGAGAAGGATCTGTTCGCCTGCTCTTGCCGGCCATACTTTGGCGATTCCTTTCCGCTGCTGCGACACGACGCTAAGTTTCGAGAATGAATTTATCGAGGTGTATAAAGCAAGGAACCTTTCAAGTACGCTCCCGAACAAAAATATGCTTCCACCGTCAAACTGATGTTCATCCAGTTCCACTGTTGTATGCAGGCCACGCGCGAAAGCCAATCCATTCTCCGAGGGAACACGAGAAACTTCCGGTTGGCTGGAGATGCGCAAGACGCCGCGTATCTGCGCATTCAGCGCGGGAGATTCAGAAAAGTTGTAAAGCCGTAGCAGTTCTTGAAAGGCTTCTACGCCTCCTTCGATAATTGACAGGTGATTCAGACTGAGATGCGAAATCAGCCTCCATTGGAGACCTCGCCGCGCGTCTGCGCGTAAGGACGTGGTCGGCTTCAATACAAAACGGGCCCGGCATAAGGCACTCTCTTCAATCTGTAGCTCGCCAAATGCTCGCGTCCATTTCACTTGGTCAACCTGCTCACGATTTGTACAGGTCACGAAAGCCGTCACGGTTTCCATCGGTGGTACATTTGCTCTGAAATGTAGATCGAGCAGAGTCAGGTAGACATCAGTGCCGCCATCGCCTTTAATAGCGGAAGATCTCCTGGCAGCATGCCAGAAGCTTTCGCCCGCCTTGACTCCATATGTATGGCGCATCGAGTAGAACGGCTCGTATTCCTGAGGCCGCTCAAGATTCGGTGAAGTCGCCACGACCCTGTCTATTGAGTAGACTTCCATTGATCGATCGTGATGGAAGTCCGGAGTCACGCGGTATTCCGTCTTTGCTTGGGTCAGACGGATAGGCTCGGCGCAGCGCTCAAAGAGATTCACAACAGGGGTGCATCCGAGCATGAAGCTTCGGGCCGACACGGCTTGTTGCAAGAGCGGAACGGCGTCCTCGCGATCGAACTCTCTCAGCAGAATGTAGATTTCTAACTGGTCCCCAGAGCACGATCGGAACGCTTGCTCAAGGTTCTTCAAGTCGAAGAATAAGAACTTTTGCGGAAAGCTAAAGTACTCCTGGAGAAGCCGGAAGCCGAGGAAGCTTCGCTCGCTGTACGGCAACATTCCTTCGTTCCGTCCGAAACCAACTTCGGCAATGCAATCGCTCGCCAGAGTAACGGGTAATCCGAAAATCTTGGCTCCTTCAAATGACTGACGCGCCAGAACACTCTGGACGTCGTTGAATAGGAGCTCGTATAGTAAGAACGAAGTTTGTGGCTCGCCGCCTAAAAAGAAGCGTAACGTGTTTGTCGTCAACGCGGCGAATTTTAGCCCACCAAGGCACCGAAGGTTTATCTTGACGGCATAACGAGAGTCTCCTGCCACGAGCCCCAACCCGGCCGCCGAGGAAAGGACGAAGGCAGCAGACGAGACTTCAATCGGCCATAACGTGAGCGGATAACAACTGCGGAAATAGCACGACCCACCCCCATTCACGTTTGCAAACAGAGTCGCATCGCGCTTGATTGTATGCCCTGAGGTGGCTTGGTTTTGCTCAGGATCCATCTCTATTTGAGCAACCGACATTGCGGGGATTGGGCGCAAGTAATGCGGGTACAACAGTCCCAGCAACGCTTCCGTTATCTCCGGAAATTCATCTTCGATCTTGTGCTGAATGCGTCCAGCGATCAGCGCGAACGCCTCGATCAAGCGCTCGACGTGAGGATCCGCCGCAACATCCGGGTGCAATTGAAGAGAGCCTGCGCGCTCAGGATGCTGCTGAGCAAACTCGGTAGCCAGCTGACGAATGAAAAACAGCTCACGTTCGTAGTAAGGCAGCAGTTCATCCTTCACGCTTGCCTCCGGACGAAGAACTCGCCACTGTCTGATTTGAGAAACGTGTCGAAAAGGATTGGGTCACCATGCAGATAGGCAACAATCTCGAAGCGCAGTAGCGGTTTTGCTTCATCCCAATGCTCAACTCGCACTTTCACATTGCTCAATCGAGGCTCGAAGATTTGTATGGCCGCTTCGATAATTCTGCGCAACCGATTTTGTTCGGAAACCAGACGCAAATTCATCGCGTTTAGATCCGGTACTCCGAAAGTTAGAAGGGACTTGATTGATTCCTGAAACTCAGGCGGAAACGTCTCCTGCTCACGCCTCGTATTTAGCAGCGCAGTAAGATCACGTTGGATCGCCGCTTCCAGCGCCTCACGACTGTCCGGGCGGGGTTCACCTGCTTCGCCCTTATAAGGAGAATTGCAGAGCCTGTCCAAGATGGATAATCGGTACTCGTTTTGATATTCGTTTGGGCGAGCCATCAGTTAAGTTCGAAGGTCGTTACAACGGAGCGCTTGCCAGGGATCTAAGCGGCACAACTTCAGGAACAGAACCGAGGCTTTTTCCTCATCCGCAATCCCTGCCTTGTCATTGCGGTAACAACCGTATAATCGGCTCCAAACGGCACCGACCACTTCGCTTGTCTCCCAGGCTTCCAGCTTATGAAGCTCAATCGCTTCGGCCAGTTCTTCTAGCACCACTTTGGCAAGACGATCGCGTTTCGTTGAAAGACAAATATCGGCGAGCACAAGCTTGCGTTGAAAACGTGCCCGGCCCGTACCTTCTGCGGCCGCCAACCGGGTCATCTCGGCCAAGGCCTCATCTGTCTTCCCTGAGCGCGCCAAACGTTCGGCATTTTCCCAACTGGATCCGTGACTCGCTGAGAAGCCAAGGTCCTGAAAACTCCCCAACGCTACGTTATTACTGCCAAGAGATTCACTCGGCTTGGGCTCTTGCGCGGCGGGTGACACGGAAGGACGTTTGTCACGCAAAATGCGCTCGAGCAGAACTCGAATGTCGTCCAAAGCGGTCGTGCTTTCAGTTACTGAAGGTGCAAAGCTCCCAAATTTATCAGCGCAGACTGCGTTGAAGTGCGCCATTTCGGCTATCGCCTCAAGCAGTTCTTTGTAAGTAGCTTCTACACGATCTAGGGATGTAGAACGCACTGCTGTTTCGAAATCAACGACCGAAATCTTACCTTCGGGGCGGCGCGACTCCAAATAATACGCGTACGAGTAGTCGGCGCCAGTGTCAGTCCGTTGAGTCAGCGGAGTCTCACGCAACAGGTCTGCTAGCTTTTCGTTTAACCACTCAAGCGGGCCCGAGCGCATCTCCAAGTCGCCGTCTTCTATCGAGGGCCAAAGTCCGCGATCCCAGAATTGGTCCAGCAACTCTCGAATCAAACCCAGGCTATCGCGAAGCCCAGCAAAGCCGAAAAGCCGAATATCGGATTCCGCCAACCAGATAGCTATCCGAAGATCCTTGCTCTTTCGCTCCAGCGCGTTTGCGGATAACGTGCCCAACAACTCCCAACTCGATTTAGCAGTCTCAACCGGCGTCCACATGCCTTTCGATTCGCTATCGGAAAGGTTTGGACGGGCAGCCCGAATCTTTACCCAGTCTTCGCTAGCGCCGAGGTCTTCACCGGCGGGACGCTGATCCGATATAGGCGCAAGAAGCGCAGCATTATCCCGCTTGGGCGCTGGCATGTTCGAACCTTAGGTTCTGAATTTCTAGCAGGGCGAAATCTTGGTCGCCGGCGTAAAACAACTTCTGACCGATGCCGACCGAAAGTCCCTCAACGTCTTCGCGCCATCGGGTTTCGCGACCCAGCGCCACATTTTCGTTTCCCGACAGATAAGAGTCGTAGTAGAGTACCGGGACGAAAACTTCCCCGCCCGAACCACCTCCCAGCTCTAGCTGTACGGGCATCCACATCAGATCGCGCAGATGCTTGGGGCGCTGAACACTCATTGACACAATGGCGTCCCAAGCAATCCAGCAGTACTCGTCCTGCACCATCAACTCCGCGAATGGTCCAAGCAAATCGTTGCCGTCTCTGAATTCTTCGAATGGAACATCGTTGACGAAACACTTTGTGCCCGAACGCTGCTCCTCCGCTTCTTCCAGCAGTTCGCGACTCTTCTCGATGTGACCTTCACGAAACTTCTCGAGGCCCGCCAGATACATCTCCGCAAAGGGAGACGGTGAAAGTACTTTCGGCCGCAAGCCCGAGGTGAAACAGGCCCGGCGCTTGCGCTCAGCAGAAAGCAACTGAACGTAACGGTGCACCGCCAACTCCGATTCAGCGTTGTTCTTCCCCGCTACGTCCAAGTGCTTCCGCGCCCGGTCGAGATCACCTGAAAAGCACAGCAATTCGAATAGTGAGATGCGCAGCCGGAGGTCGCCAGGATTATTCCTGACGCTCTCCGTTACCTGCTTCACTGCTGCATGCAAATGGCCTTGCTGCAGCAAATCCTGGGCAATCATGGGCGTCGCGAACCCAAACTACGCGTACACTTTGTTGGCGGTCAGGTCCCAGCCACCCGTGACGTTTCCGCCGCCTGTGCCATCCGCTCTCTTCTGTTGGGTGTACGTCCATTTGATCTTGCCGTAGTTGAAGCTGACCGACTCTGCCGGAAAGCCTTCGCCGGACGAGCCGCTCGGAGCCACGTGAGAAACAATCACCTGCTCCATCTTCACCTCCAGGTACTTCAGCTTGTCACCACCGGCGCGGCAGAGTTCGAGGGTCACATCCTTGATGTGGGCGCCCTTCGAACAAAACTCATACAGCTTTGGCGAAGCTTTGTCCATCAACTTTACAATCGAAAAGTCGTGGTGCTCGCACCGTTCAGTTGTGCCTCCGCCCACTGAACTTGCTGTAGCCGATTGCGGCTGGGTCATGCCGTGGTTGTAGGATTTGATTTCAATCCAATCTTTATGCTTATCGTCGGTTGATTCGCCCGGGATTCCATCGATCTTCAAAAATGCATCAAAAGCCATGGTGGCTCCTTCTGTGCAAGCTCTCTGAGCCGCACGATCTGTGACGTTGGGTTAGAAAGGCTCATGCCAGAACTTGCAAGTTCATGCAATGAGACTGAAAGTAGAATGCTGCTTATGTCAGCCCTTTGGAACGGGCAATTTAGCGACCAAACGAAGCGAAACTGTAAGTTCATCCAACTGAAAGTGCGGACGCATATAGGCAACGGCCGTGTAAGCTCCCGGCTTACCGGCAACCTCAGTTACTGCTATACGAGCTTCACGAAGAGGGAAACGCGCCTTCTGCTCTGGACTGGCGGAATCGTCCAGCAACACGTAATGTGCGATCCAGTCGTTCAGGAACTTTTCGCAATTGTCACGCGACATGAACGAACCGATCTTGTCTCGCATCATTGCCTTCAAATAATGTGCGAAGCGCGAAACCGCAAAGATATATTGCAGCTGTGTGGACAACCGCGCATTCGCATTCGCGTCGTCGTCTAAGTACACTTTCGGCTTCTGGGTAGATTGAGCACCCAAGAAGGCCGCCGTATCCGTCCGCTTATAGTGGCAGAGCGGAATGAATCCTAACTTAGAAAGCTCGTTTTCACGCCGGTCAGTAATCGCGATTTCTGTCGGGCATTTGAGCGCGATATCACCTTCGTCCGTTGTGAAAGTGTGCGCCGGCAGACCTTCGACTAGACCGCCGCCTTCAACGCCGCGGATAGCCGCACACCATTCGTACTTTGAGAATGCTTCGGTTAAACGCGTGCCGAAGGCGTAAGCTGCGTTACCCCAAAGGTATTTACTGTGGTCTGTCCCGTCGACCGATTCTTCAAAGTCAAAGCCCTCGACCGGAACCGTTTCCTTGCCATACGGCAAGCGCATCAGGATGTGCGGTAAGGCCAACCCAACATAGCGTGAGTCATCACTCTCTCGGAAAGACTTCCAGCGGACATACGCCTCATTATCGAAAATCTTCGCGAGGTCGCGCGGATTGGATAATTCTGTAAAGCTTTCCCAATTGAACAGAGTCGGACTGGCGGAACTAACGAATGGAGCATGCGAAGCAGCGGCAACGTTGGACATCTTTTCCAAAATTTCGATGTCTTCTGGATGCCGAGTAAAATCGTAATCGCCAATCAACGCTCCGTACGGTTGGCCACCTAAGACACCGTACTCCTCGTCGTGAACCTTTTTGAAAGTCGCACTCTGGTCGAATTCAACGGCCTTCTGCAAGTCCTTTAGGAGCTCACGTTTAGTGACATTCATCACCTTGATCTTCAACATGGTTGAAGTCTCGGTTTGGAAGACAAAGTAATGCAGCCCACGCCAAGAAGCCTCCAAGCGTTGAAATTCCTTGGCGTGCATAACCTCATTTAGTTGCTTTGAGATTGCCTCATCGATAGCCGCAATACGCGCATTGATCATTAGCTCCGTATCTTTGCCGACGACAGTGCTGCGATCAACGACTTGCTCGACGAAGGCTCCGAGCCACTCCTTCGCACGATCTCTCTCTTCTTCGGTCGGTGCCAGCCGTCCTTCGCGTAAAATCTTGTCTAGTAGGCTTCCTTCCGCTTCGAGCACCTGCGGCTCAGATACTGCGTTTCCTTGGGTTTCGATTGCCATACTTATTCATCCCTCGCTGGTCCGGCATCCGCCTCGTCGTGTTCTGTAACTCCGATTTCACTTCGAAGCTTGTTTCGGGCGGCTGTATTGTGCATGACTTCCTGCAACATAGAATCCAGCTTGTCGTTTCCCGAGATACTGCTTCTGAGGTTTGCGAGTTTAGCCCGGGTTTCAAGCAGCTTTCTTAGCGGCTCTATCTGTTGAGCTACCCGTTGCGGTTCAAAGTCTTCTAGGCTGGTGAACTTCAGCTCCACGCCTAACCGCGTATCCTCTTCCGTTAACGTGTTATCCACTTTGTAAGTGAGGCGAGGAGTTGCCTTCGCGAGGACAGCGTCAAAATTGTCGCGATCAATTTCGACAAATTTGCGATCCTTTAGCGCAGGCAACGGCTTTTCAGGGCTACCCGAAAGATCCGCCATCACACCCACAACAAACGGCAGCTCTTTCTTTTCGATGGCGCCGCCGGTTTCGACGTCATAAGTGATATGAACCCGGGGCGGACGCACCCGGCCGATTTTCTTTTGGATACTTTCTTTTGCCATCGCTCAAGCGCTCGCTTTACTTTCTGGGCTTATTAGCCTAGGTGGTTTCAAACTCTAACACAAGATTCTGTTCTCGTCTAGAAGGCCACTTACCGCCTAAAAGGTTTGGAGATCCTGTTTTGTGTTATCTAGATCGTCCTAATGCAAGTTCTCGGCCAAATAGAAGGTAAGTTGCTCAATAAGCTGGTCCAAACCTCGTGGAACGTGAATTGCAACTTACGTTGTAAGTGCGCCGAGACCGATTTTCGGAACACGCAAAGATGTTATGCTTATGGACCGTCGGCAATGGCCTCTCAAGTTTTGATCAACCGCAGATACGAGCTCAAAGACTCGCTCGGTCAGGGCGGTATGGGCGTTGTCTACCGTGCTTACGATATCTCAACTAAGCGAGATGTTGCACTTAAGACGATGCACGACGCTGCCGATCCCTTGTCGGTTGAGTTGTTCTCAAAGGAGTGGAGCGTTCTGGCTAAGCTCTGTCATCCAAACATCGTCGACATTCTGGACTGCGGCGAATTTGAGGGCAAAGGTCGGCTTCGCCCGTTCTTCGTGATGCCGCTTCTGCCTGGAAGAACATTAGAACAGCTGATTCACAGTTCAAGCGAGCGCCTCACGATCAGCCGTGTGGTTGAGATCTTTCGTCAGACCTGCCGCGGCCTTCAGGCGGCTCACGAACGCGGGCTGGTTCACCGGGACCTTAAGCCAAGCAATATCTTCGTCATGGAGGATGACACGGCGAAGATCATCGACTTCGGTGTTGTTCACCTTACTGGTAGCCAGTCCATCACTGGACTGAAGGGAACTGTCCAGTATATGGCGCCGGAGCAACTGGAGCTCAAGCCCGCCACTCCTCAGTCAGATATTTTTTCTCTCGGCGTGGCCGCATACGAGGCCTTTACGGGCCGCAAGCCGTTTGCGAGAAAGTCGGAGCCCGATACCGCCGAAGCTGTGCGTCTTCATATTCCGCCGGCAGCTTCAGAGATCAATCCGACCGTCGGCGACCAGCTAAGCCGCGTGCTTCACAAAGCGATGGCGAAGCAGCCCTGGAATCGGTTCTCCAGTGCCCGTGAGTTCGGCGACACACTGGAGAAAGCTCTTCGTGGCGAACTCGCCTTCGATAACTCGAAAATCCGCTCACGGGTTGAACGCGCCACCAAGGCTTTTGACGAGGGTGATCTTCAATTCGCCTCCGAGATTCTGAACGAGCTTGAATCCGAAGGCAACATTGACTCCAACATGAGCCTGCTGCGTGGCCAAATTGAGCAAGCTGGTCGTCAGCGAACTATTCGGCAACTGCTTGAAAGTGCGCGCTCCCGTTTTGAACAGGATGAACATCCTCTTGCTCTGCAGAAAGTTCAGGAAGTGCTCCGTATCGACCCGGGCAACAGCGAAGCACTGGGGATGCGCCACGAGATCGAAGCGCAGCGCAGTCAGCAACAAATAGAGAGATGGGTTCGTCTCGCTCGCGAGCATCTGGACCGTGGCGCGTTTGCCGAGGCTCGCCAAGGCCTGGAAGAAGCGCTCAAAGCTAATTCCAACGATAGCCGTGTGCTGCAACTGCTGAGCGAAGTCTCTCGCCAAGAACAGGAAAACTCAAAGGCGCGCCAGCAGAAGGAACAGCTATATGAAGCCGCTAAACTCGCCATTCAATCAGGCGAGATCAGCACCGCGCTCAGCAAGCTGGAACGCATTCTCGAGCTGAACCAAAGAGTGCCGGACCGCACCTCACCGGAACGAGACGCTACCTATCAGAAGCTTTACAACCAGGTTCGATCGGAGAACGATGCGAACCGCAGCGCATATGAAGAAGCCCGGCGGTCACTGAGTGAAAAAGACTTCGCGAAGGCCATTGCCATATGCGAAGAGAACCTCAAAAAGTATCCAGGCCAAGCATTATTTCAAGCTTTGAAGCTTGAGGTAGGCGAGCGCGAACGACAAGAAGTCTACTCCTACATCTCCGAAATCGAACGCCGCCTTGATGCCGAGCCCGACTTAGATCGTAAACTCAGCATCGCCAAAGAAGCTGCCGATCGCTACCCACAAGAGGCTCAGTTCATACAGTCGCTTAGATTGCTGCGTGACCGGCGCGATCTGATCGCCGGCATAGTAGCGAGGGGTCGACAATACGAAGAACGTGGTCAACTTGCAGAGGCCCTGGGACAGTGGGAAATCCTGCGTGGCATCTATCCGCAGTATCCCGGGCTAACGTTTGAGATTGAGCAGATCAAGCGCCGCCGCGATCAACAGAATCGGGACGAAGCCAAGTCGCATTGGGTCGATCAGGCCGATTCCGCGCTCAGCGCTGGCGACTACCACAGGGCGAAGGAACTCGCAAACAATGGTTTGCTCGAGTTTCCGCAGGATCCTGAGCTAACAAGTCTGGACCGTCTTGCAGCCCAGAGTCTCGATCGCAAACAGAATGCTAAGCAGCTATTGGCAAAGGGCCAACAGCTGTGTGCATCGAATTACTTTGACGAAGGCTTGGCGGTGCTGCGACAGGCCGCCGCGTTAGACACTCGTGATGATTCGGTCCGCTGCGCACTGGTTGAAGCCTTGACCCGCCGCGCTGATGAATTAATGAATCAGGACTGGACGGCTGCCGAGCCCCTAATTCAAATTGCACTTGATCTCGATCCCAGCAATGCCGCTGCGAAAAGCATTCGGGCGCAAATTCAGGATCAGCTTCGTCGACAGACCGTCGATTTCTGCCTTGCTGACGCTCGCGAGTTGCGTGGAGCGGGCGATTACGAAGGCGCTTACGGAAAGATCAAAACCGGCCTGCAATCGTATCCATACGATCAGCGGCTCACGCAGTTCTTGGCGACACTCGAACGAGAGCGCCCGGCTACTCCGCTCCCTCGCAGAGAAGAACTGATCCCAGCACAGGTTGTATCTGCGAAGGCGGATCCCTTCCAACAGACAAGCGCGCTTGATTCCATTTTTGGTGGCTCAATCGCTGTGGCAGACAGCGTTGCGGACGCCAGGTCGGTAAGGCCCGTGGTCACGCGTGAGTCCTCACTCGACCAGTTGCTTTCCACTTCAGGCGTCCATCAGAATGGGAACTCTTCGCAATTGGTCGACATGCCGCCCGGCGAACGTGCACCGCAGGTTCCGCACAATGTCGTGCCGGGTCTGTTACCGCCTAATCGGCCCAGCCAGTCATCGCTGCTGAAATGGGGAGGTCTCTCTGCAGTCGTCGTGATTCTGTTGGCTGCTTGGGCAACCACCAGCCTTCATAGGGCTGCACCTGTCAAAACACGTCCCCTTTCGACGCCAATCAAGGTCGCCGCGACCGTCACTCCGGCTACTGCAAAGCTTTATGTTGACGGATCCGAGGTTTCGAGTTCACCGCTTCAACTCTCGAAGGGCAGTCACACCGTAGAGGCTTCTGCACCAGGCTACAAAGCGGCAACAAAGAATCTCTTGGCGATCCCTGGAATGGCGCCGATCTCGTTTACCTTAGAGCCCGAACCGCAGCATGTGCAAATTATCTCTAGTTTTCCTGCCGGTAAAGTTCTGCTGGATGGGAATCCGGTCGGCGAATTGAGCGCGGGTCAATTTTCGAAGGATGATGTCAGCTTGGCGGAACATACTCTGCAAATAATGGACAAGGGACGCGAGTTGATCAACGTCCATATAGGTGGGAGTGCGGCACATGCTCCGACCGTTCTTTCACCGGTTAAAGACAACGTCGTCGTACTTAGCAGTTTTGGAAACGCCGGCAGGATCTTCACGGGACCGAAGCTGCAACTTCAAAAGAACGGCGTCAACCAAGTGATTCCCGCGGAAGGTCTCGACGTCTCGAACACGAATGGACCAGAGATTTCGGTATCGGACGGCAAGCTCCAAAAAAGCTTCGCATTGGAGTCCGCTAATTATCCGGTCCTGGCTGTTTACGCAAACTTCGACAGCAACGAGGCGCAGCCACTGGTCGGAATCACAACCAACGTAGACGAACCCGCGGTCTCAATCAACGGTAAGGCAGTCGCATGGAGAACGTACAAAGGCAAGATTTGGGGACGGCTCGATCCAGGCACCTACTTGGTCAAACTTTCTAAGCCGGGTTTCGAAGACGCCGACCAAGATCTCGTTCTCGCCAAAGGTGACCGGAAGCAGTTGCGGCTCGAGCTGAAAGCACTTCCTACGTTTGCCTCTCTGACCATTGAGGGCGGTACCCCGGGTACCACCGTTTCAATTGCCGATTCCGCGAAAGGTCAGATCGGCTCCGACGGTCGGCTGATCGTAGATCATCTGTCGCCGGGTCCACATGAGATCGTTCTACAAAAGGAAAACTACGAATCTAAACGGGTCGTGAAGACCTTTGTCGTGAGTCAAGCTGTGCGCCTTACGCCAGCTGAGTCCAAACTGATACCGTTCGGAACGCTGAGCTTTCGAGTTTTGACGGCCGGGGCCGAAATTACTTACCGGCGTAAGGACGATCTCCAGTCTCACGTTGCTAAGAACAACGAAGCCATTTCTCTCGCCGAAGGAACCTATATTGTTCGCGCCAGTGCCGAAGGCTACGAACCCAAAGAAGTCTCCTACACGGTCACACCCGGCAGCGCTCCAACCGTCAGTTGGGCACTTCAAAAGACAGAGACGAAGCCGGTCGTACAAGCCGAGAATGCCTTCAGTTCTGTAGAGGATCCGTCACAATGGCAGAACTTGAACGGCTGGCTCGTCTATCAGGGTCAGTCTTATGGGTGGATGAAACGCGCGCAGGGTCACTTTTCAATTGATATTCGCAAGCGAGCCGGGAATGTTTTCGGCGGAGGAGGCGGAATCGATTTTGTAGTTGGTTACACCGACAAGGGAAAGAACAAGGTGAGCTACCACATCGATAAGCTCGGCTATGTTTCCCGAAAGCTGACCATCAATGGGCAAACCAAAGAAGACTCAAAGATGGTTCGCATCCCTGGCGATGATTACTATCGGCTGCAAATCACGATAGAGCCGACGAGAGTCACCATCCATGACGGTCGGGGTGCTTTGGTTGACGATTGTGCGGTATCTGGCTTCGACCTCGCTGTTGGTAAGTTCGGCTTTAAGAGCGGGACGTTGCTTCACGCAACCCGATAGACCCAATGCAAGACGACAGTACATTCGGAGACCCAGCAGTACAGCGGCCCGTGTCGCGTTTACCTTTGGACAGACTCGCCTCGCTCTACGAAGGTATTTTCACGGTTATTGTACGCGTGCAGTCGGGCAAGCAGCCGATTCAACGAATTGATCAATTTCGAGACCGTATGAAAACGGTTCTGAGTGAAGTTGCTCGGGCCGGTGCTCAACGGGGCTACTCTGCTGAAGACATCGCACAAGCGAACTTTGCCATTATTGCTTTCCTCGACGAAACGGTCCTCACCTCAAGCGAAAGTGGCCGCACGCAGTGGGCGCGAAAGACTTTACAAGAGGAGATGTTTCAACAACGGTCAGCGGGAGAAGCATTCTTTCAAAAGCTCGATCAGTTGAGCGCAAATCGGGACTCCGCTGAGCTCGTCCAGATTTTGGAGGTCTACTATTTGTGTCTTCTGCTCGGGTACGAAGGCAAGTACGCGGTTGGTTCGAAGGGCGAACTATTCCAACTGATGACAAATTTGCGTGAACGAATCGAACGTGTGTCTGGCCGTTCGATTCCGCTTTCGCCCGACACTGAGCTTGAGCAGCCCAAATCAGATCCAACACCTCAGAACCAAGCCGATCCACTACCCAGGTGGACTCGTCTCGGCGCGGTCGCAGCAATTGCTTTTGCATTGATCTGCTTCATCATCTTTAAACTTATACTTTCGTCCCGTGCAGGTGACCTCCACTCTTTAATCGGGAGCGGCGTGCACTCCGGAACTTAAGATCAATGCCTGGCGCGCAACTAGTCCAATGATTAGCATTCGTCGACTTTTCGGTCTCCTTTTACTTTTCCTCTTCTTTGAGGTGGCAATTTGGGTTTTAGGAACGATCCTTCTGCCTGACGTCAACATCCTGCTCATCTGCGGTGTTATGACGGCCATGGCGGTTGCCATTTGGCTGGTCTACATATTAGTGATGCGCTGGATGATGAGACCGCGCCTTCAACAGGCAGCGTTCCCGAGAACTGCTGCGCCGATTTCGACGCCAGTGGCCGCAGCCGCAACCTCTGACGACCCAGACGTAGCTGGCCTTAGAGAACTGATCCGACAAGCGGAGGAGCGCCTCGCCTCATCACCAGGGTTTGCAAATGTCAAGCAGAAGCCTCGTCTGGCAGAACTCCCGATGTACCTTGTCATTGGGTCCGAGGGCTGCGGGAAGACCAGTGCACTGCTCAAAGGAGGGCTCGAGCCTCATCTCCTGGCAGGGGAGGCATACCGCGAAGGCGTCATCGTTCCTACTAAGATCTGCAATATCTACTTCACCGGCGAGTCAATCATTGTCGATCTTGCCGGTCGAATCTTTGATGATCCTGAGCGCTGGAGCCGTGTCGTTCCCGTACTCCTCAACTCCGAAGCTAAAAAGCCACTGCTGCGCCGCATCTGGGACGGCCAGAGCATTCAGCGCAATCTTCGTGGCGTAGTGCTTGGCTGCGGGCTCAACACCTTCGGACGTTCAGGCGACCCGCAACGCACACTCGCTGTTTCGCAAAAGTGTAAAGATCGCCTGGAAGCACTCGGAAAAATCGCCGGCGCAAAGTTCCCGGTTTATGCGTTGTTCACTCGCGCGGACTCTCTTCCTTACTTCGACTACTTCTTCTCCCATTTGAGCGATGACGAAGAACGCCAACTCTTAGGGTGCACACTGCCGCTCGAAGCGCCGAACTCTTCCCAAGCTGGCGAAGAGCAGAAGGAAGCTGAACGCAAGCGCCTGTCGAAATACTTTAACCGGATTTACGCATCCTTGGCAAACAAGCGGCTTCTCTTCCTGGCTCGCGAGACAGCCGCTGTCCGAAAGGGCAATATCTACGAGTTTCCGCGTGAATTCAAACGGATTCGATCCGAAGTGGTCAACTTCTTAGTTGATACGTTTCGCCCAAATCCTTTGCAGCCGGGCCCTCAGCTCCGAGGATATTTTTTTAGCGGAGTGAGACAGGTCGCCTCAACGCAGCCCGCAGAAGAGTTGAACGACTTCTCACAAGTGCGATATGGCTCAGGCGCGACGGTTTTGATGAAGGCCTCGGACGCACGCTCGGTCGCAGTCGCCCCTAGTGTCATGCGATCCATCGCCGTCCCCCAGGAACGAACCATCCAGCGCTGGACCTTTCTATTGAAATTTTTCAGGGAGATCGTACTTCTTGATCAGGCCGGAGTCGTCCCCGCCGCCACCGATTCCCAATGGGAACTGTCCCGCACGGTTGGGTTTGGCGCCGTGGCCACGCTTTGTCTACTGCTCTCACTTGGCTTCGTCACGTCACTAACTAACAACCGGCAACTCGCACGCGAAGTCGAGGACGTCGTCCGAATTGCTCAAGCTGCGCCGCCCGACCCAGATCACCTTACACGCGAAAGCCTCGAACGTATGGAGGCACTGCGCGATAAGGCAGCCCTGCTGTCTCAGTACCATCGCGAAGGTCCACCCTGGAAGCTACGTTGGGGACTGTACATAGGTGATTCGCTTCTTGCTGATGTTCATCAGTTATACTTTGCCCAGTTTCGGCGCGCTTTTCTTGTGCCAGTTCTCGGCACGCTCACGACCCAGTTCAGCAGTCTGAACCCAAGCTCGGGTGCCGATTCTTACGATGACGTATACGAACGGTTGAAAGCATACCGGACCGTTTCTTCCGGTGGATGCAGCAGTCCCGACCGGCCGCTGCTCTCCCGCGTATTACCCGCGGCCTGGCTAACAAGCCGTTCTTTGGACGGCCGTTCAGAATCGCTCGCGCGTCGCCAAATCACTTACTATGTTGACGAGTTCGCCATACGAGATCCCTACAATCATTCGAATCCTGAAGATCTAGCGGCTACCAACGCCGCGCAATCATACCTTCTCAGCTTCAGAGGTCCCGAGCAACTCTACCGAGGCCTAATTGCCTCGGTCAATCAACCGCCTCAGCGCTCGGTTCGAGTGGCAGATTATGCACCCCAGTTTGCGGAGGTGTTGACCGGCCCATCAGAAGTATCGGCGAGCTTCACGCGTCAGGGCTGGGACATTATCGAAAGCCGCATCCGGCAGAAGAACTTCTCAGCGATTGTCGAATCGTGCGTCGTCGGCTCCAGCTCTGGCGGCAGTTCGCTTACGGGGAACAACCTGCAGAGTGATGTTGAAGGGCTGTATATCAAAAACTACATCAAGACTTGGCATGATTTTCTTTCGGGTCAGGCCATCGCGCCCTATCGAAGTGTTCCAGACGCCGTAAGTAAGCTGGGCATCTTGTCCGGCAACCGATCCCCGCTGCTTGGTGTTCTGCTAATGATCTCGGACAACACAAATTTCCCGAATGCACCTCCAGCAAACAACCCGGATTTTCGAAAGACGGTTGAGAAGAGTGTCGAAACTGGCCTGGGTCGGCTCTTTCCAGGTGCTCGCAAAGGCCAGGATGCAATGAAGAAGGTTCTACCTCAGCAGCCGGCTGCTCCGAGCCTCTCGCAAACCGATATTTTCAACGTATTTCAGCCGGTGCGATCCGTCGTCAAGCCCGGCGGCCGTGACCGGATGATTGACGATCCCAATCGCGGATATATCGACGCACTCGCGAATCTTAAGGCAGCACTGGATGCCTTGCCGCACGATAACACGGCACGTCTTGATGTATCCATGAACAATCAGGCACGCCAAGCAATCGATGCGGCCCGCGCGAAAGTACGCGATGTGGCCCAGCACTTCAACATCAACAGTGCCCAGGGTACGGATATTGATCTAACGCGTCTGCTCGAGATGCCGATTGAGTTCACCGATTCTTACATTCCTAAGGATCCGCGAAAGCCGCTGCGCGACAAGGTCAATGGACAACTGCACATTTTATGCAGCCGCTTGGGTTCACTGCAGCGCAAATTCCCATTCAATCCACAAGCCGATGCTGAAGCGACAGAGCAGGATCTTGCCTCAGTCTTCGCGCCCGGCACCGGCGCACTCTGGAGCTTCCAGCAACTACCCCAGCCACTCACCGGCCTTCTTATTAAGCAGGGCGACCTTTGGATG
Organism: Bryobacteraceae bacterium; assembly: GCA_965214005.1. Lineage (GTDB taxonomy): Bacteria > Acidobacteriota > Terriglobia > Bryobacterales > Bryobacteraceae > Bog-105. The sequence goes on along the minus strand of CBDCAQ010000014.1, from coordinate 1,585,224 downwards.
CAGAACCCTGCCGTTCAAGACCCTCGTCTAACCCCCGAGTTCTTGGATTTCTTCAACCGGTTGGCAACGATCTCGACAGTGCTGTTTCCGGAAGGATCCACACGTCCTCATCTGCAGTATTCGGTTCAGCCCCTCCCGAGCGAAGGTGTCGATTCCGTCAAAGTCAACATCAGTGGAACCGTGATCTCATCAACAGGACATCCAGTTCCGGTCTCATGGCCGCCACCGTTGGATCAAGCTTTTGTGGATCTGCAACTCACCATGAACGGATTGAGCATTCCGTTTGGGCGGTATGAAGGTCAGTGGGCGATATTCCGTATGGTACAAGATGGTGAGCCGCAAAGCCGAGACGTTTATCTGTTCCGGAGCCTGAGGCAGGGACACGGAAAGCCGCAGCAGGTTACGAATGCTCAGGGACTTCCAGTCGCGGTTCGATTGATGCTGCAGTTCCCTGGCGCCTTCGATCCACGCACATTCAGGGCTCATTGCCCGGCGACAGCCGCTCAATAACAAGTTCTGTTCACAGACATAGAAGTAGGGCGCAACCAAGCGGTTCAGCCTTGAGCCAGGCGAGCGGCAAAATCGAGAGCTTTTCGAAAGCTGCCGACCTGTGCCACACCTTTACCAGCGATGTCGAAAGCCGTGCCGTGATCGACCGAAGTTCGAACGATCGGCAAACCAAGCGCAATATTTACTCCGCCTTCAAAGTCAAGAAGCTTCAAGGGCACATGCCCCTGGTCGTGATACATACAAACAACGGCGTCGAACCGTTTCTTATGGACGGCAAGATAAAACAACGTGTCAGGCGGGAATGGACCGGAGACGGGCAGACCCTGCGCCTGTGCCCACTGGACGGCCGGTGAGATTTCGTCGATTTCCTCACGACCAAACAGACCATTTTCGCCGGCATGCGGGTTGAGTCCTGCGACGGCAATCCTGGGATTCGGGATGATTCGGGTAACTGCTTCGCTCGTCAAGCGAAGGATCGTCCGAATTCGGGGTTGCTTTGCGCGTGCGATTGCCTCAAGTAATGAACAGTGCGTGCTGACGTGGGTGACAATCAGTTGATCCGAAGCGAGCATGATGGTGACGTCCGAGACCCCGCACACTCCACCGATCAATTCCGTGTGTCCGACAAAGGCTGAATCGCTCATCCGCGTTGCTTCCTTGTTCATCGGCAGGGTGATGATCGCGGCAATTTCTCCGGCAAGCGCCGCTCTGGAAGCAGCGATGACATACTCGCGCGCGGCCGCCCCAGACTTCGCATTCAGAACGCCTGGCGTTATATCTGCCTGAGTAAGTAAGCCGGCATCGAGCACGTTAAGCGCGCCAGCATCATAGTCTGACGCATGCCGGATCCGCCGTACAACAACGTCGTACCGCAACAGGGCGTTGTAGTACGCTAGGGCCTCATAATCGCCATAAACGACGAAAGGACACCTGGCTTGTCCTTCGCGGTAGGCCTTCAGCAGAATTTCCGGACCAATGCCACTGGAGTCTCCAAGCGTGATTCCAAACAGGTTCTTCATGTTAGTCGCTTTCGAATGGTTGAGAGAATCTCAGGAGGGCCGAACCCGCCGGCTTTAGTGATCCACAGCAGCTCACCCGATTTCGAAAGCGGCACACCGGGGGCAATCTCGCCCAAGGATTCAAACGCGGCCCCTCCCAAAACGCTGTGAATGCCGAAGGCCGTGTCGCCACCAAACACAATCAGAACAGTAAACGGCCAAGAAGCGAGAATTCGCTGGACGCATTGCCCTGCTCGCATCGATCTTTCGTTTCCGGTGCCCTCGATTGGCTCGACTAGGCATCTCCAATCCTGATCGAAAAAACTTAGTTGTTCGGCCTGCTTCATCTGTTCTATCGAGACCGGGTGCAGACTCCCGTTGACCACGAGACACTTAGGTGAGGTGCACCCTGTAAAGGAAACCAGAGCGCTTCGAGATAAGCCGGGACCGAGGCGTCTCGCTAGAGCTTCGGCCAGCGCAGAGGGACCAGCACACAGTCCTGGGGCAGATCCCTCCAAGATCTTAGTCACAACCGCGTCGATGTCACCGTTGGACTCGCAGTCTAGAACGAGAGTCGGGCCATTTCCCAGAACGGCGGCGATCCTGCTGTCCCGAACCGGACTCCCCTGATCGGTCCCGAATTCGGTCTCATGAACGCGAGTACCCCAGACGAAGAGCTGTCCGTTCTTGACCGTGCGACCCATATCCGGATATGCCGGAACGTAAGCCAGCAGCTGGCCAGGAAAGGCGTCGTGAAGTGCATTGAACTCCGCCCCTATATTGCCTCTGAGTGTAGAATCGGTTTTCTTGTAAATAATCCGAGGTGAAGCGGACCGCGCAATGTCGGCAAGACATCGTATTCGCGCCGCCGCTTGTTCAGCGGTCAGGTGCCTCGTCTCAGTGTCAACGACCAGGACTGAACAGTTCGGCCAAGCCGAAGGAGTCAACCCGGTCGTTATCATCGCAGAATGGCCGTATGTGGCGAACTTAGCGCCAACCTCGAGAGCACCAGTGAGATCATCGGCAAAAACTAGGATGGCAGGACTTGAGTCTCTCTGTCCGGTATCGCCCACTTGCACTCTCTATAAGTTACTCACGCACTTCGATCCGTCGTCGGTCCCGCCTCGCTGTCATTCGCCGTACCAGTCACGGAGACGAACGTCAACACCGCTGTCTGCCAGCAATGATGCAAACTTCTGGACATCGCTCATGCTTTTGTCGCCGTTTCGGTAGTGGTACGGATAGACGACCTTCGGATGAAAAGCGCGAACTGCTACAGCAGCTTCTTCCGGCGGCATCGTGTAAGGCAGGTTCATCGGAATGAAAGCAACATCGATGTCCTTAAGAGCCTTCATCTCCGGAATGCCTTCCGTGTCGCCGGCAATGTAGAACCGCTTGCCTCCGTAAGTCAAGACATATCCATTGCCTCGTCCTTTGTCGTGAAAGAACTTGCCCGACGCAGGACCCCGCTGCAGGTTATACATCGGCACTGCCTCAATCTGCCAGCCGTTCCAGGTCGTCTTCTCTCCGTTATGTAAAACCTTTGCTTGCGTGATAGTTTTTGCCACTGCTGCCGGAGATATAACTGTGGTCCCGTTCTTAGTCAGCGCAGACACAGCCTGCGCGTCCATGTGATCGCCGTGAATATCGGTAATCAGGATGAGATCTGCTTTTGACGTTCCGGCGAAGAGCGTCGCCGGGGATGGGTCAACATAGATCAGCTTGCTGTCCGCTTCAAGAGAAAGCGTTGCATGTTGAATGGGCTGAATAACGACTGGAGTACGGGTGGTCTGAAACGAATCGGGCGGCGGAGCGGCCCATAGGGACGAAACTACTAAAAACGCGAAGGCACTAGGCCAGCAAGAGACGAAGCAGGATGCTCTGGTCATGGTCGAATTCTAGCGCTCCGATTCGAGTCAAGCTCTTCACAGGTCGCTAAATCGGCGCTGGCTACTTCGCTACTCAGGTACTTCGCCGTTGGGGATCGTGACGATCCCATTACTCTTCTCCCATTCCTGGAGAATGTCCTCGAGTTGGTCTTCAGTCAAGAGACGATCGAATATCAACACGCCGGGATCGATAGTGCTGGGCGTATCCTGGTGATCCTCAATATTTGAATGGTTAGACACAGCGTGGGAAAGGCGGCCCTGTTTGCTCGGTCGAATTGTGCAATGCGAGTCAAGATGTTCTTATCACGAATCTCAGCTGACCATCGCCTCTAAAGCATCTTTAATTTGGTGTTAGTTAAAGATAGGGTTTTCTTGTAGGCTCGACGGCTTACCTCATAGGCGCGGCGCCTCCCTTTACATTCGCTGACTGATTTGAGCTCCGTATCGATCCGAATCTAAGTCCAAGCAGTACAGCCTTAAGCTTGTTCCATTTCTAAACAGCGGCTTATGTGACCTACTTAGCTCGGCGCAAAAGAAAACTCTGAATTCTCAAACCAGTAGCTAGAAACTACGTCATCTATGTGGACCAGGCGCTCCAACATACCTACCGTGTTCAGTTGCTCGCTCCCGCGCAGGCCTGCTTAAACAATCAGTTTCGGAACACCCGATTTGACCCCAGATTGCATGAGCAATATCTAGCAAAGATGCAGAGGACGCGTGGTCGCATTTATGTGAACGACGGCGCTGTTCCCGCCGACCAGCTGACCCGTGACCTTCGCCATCAAATGCCCGGCGACGATGAGAGCTGGCATTTTCTCCTGATCCAAGACGAAAATGAAGTAGTCGGTTGCGCCCGCTACTTGGCTCACCCAAGAAGTGTGTCCTACAACGATCTGAGAATTTCCGAGACACCCGTGGCCCTCGACCCCCGTTGGGCTTCAGCCATCCGCCAATCTGTCGAGAACGATCTCGCCCTTGTGCGTGAAAAGCATCTCACCTATGTCGAATGCGGCGGACTCGCGCTCACGGAGGAACTACGCGGAACGAAGGCGGCTCTCGAAATCCTTCTTGCATCCTTTGCCTGGGGCAACTTGATGGAAGGCTGCATTTCGACTTGCACCGCCACCGTGCGCCATAAATCCTCGACTATCCTGCAGAAGGTTGGAGGTGTGCCTTTCCCCCTCGCCGACGGCTGTTTGCCGCCCTATTTCGACCCACATTATGATTGCCAGATTCAGATTTTACGGTTTGATTCACGCGAACATCATCCCCGGTTCAAACCCATGATTGAGGAACTCTGCGCCAAGCTTCAGGACTCACCTGTCCTGGTAGGAAGGCCGTCTTCCGATCGAACTTTCGACAGTGAGACGCCGGAGCGAGCTTTCCCCGCAATGGCCGGTGGTCATGTGTACACCCGAGGAGTCGAAACCGTCTAAAGCAGTGACGAAGTCATTACTCGTCGTCTACAGTTAGACGATGGAGCAGAGACAGTTAGGCAAGACAGGCATCGCTGTAACGGTTCTAGGATTCGGTGGTGCCGAGATTGGTTATGAAAACGCGAGCTTCGACGATGTTGAACGGTTGTTGAACGGAGCATTGGACTCCGGATTGAACCTGATAGACACTGCGGAGTGTTATATGGCCAGCGAAGAAATGATTGGCCGCTCTGTGGGCTACCGACGTTCCGACTACAGCCTCTTCACCAAGTGCGGGCACGCCTCAGGTTTACCTCAGCCAGACTGGTCTCCAGAACTCATCGAGCGCCAGATTGATCGAAGTCTGGAGCGGTTGCGAACTGACCACGTTGATCTGCTTCAATTACATAGCTGCTCGAAGCAGGTCCTTGAACAAGGCGACGTGATTGCGGCCTTGGAACGCGCCCGCTCTGCAGGGAAAACGCGCTTCATCGGTTACAGCGGTGATTCTGAGGATGCCCTGTACGCTGTCCAATCTGGAATTTTCGACACACTACAGACTTCCCTGAACATCGCGGATCAACAAGTTCTGAAAGAGACACTTCCAATGGCCGTCGAGAAATCCATGGGAGTCATAGCCAAACGGCCCATCGCCAATGCCGCTTGGAAATCAGGCACAAAACCGACCAACAGCTATCACCATGAGTATTGGGACCGTTTGCAACAGCTACAGTACGAATTCCTCAGAGACACTGCGCTAAATGAGACCGTCTCGATTGCTCTGCGCTTCACGCTCACTACCCCGGGCGTGGCAACAGCCATTGTAGGTACGAAGTCGCCCGATCGCTGGCTGACCAATGCTCAGTTGGTTGCTACTGGTCCACTCGATCCGGCGCTGTATCACCACATTCGAACGCGTTGGAGCGATGTTGCTCAACCCGACTGGGTCGGCCAAGTTTAACTGGGCCCGTTTTACGGTCTGGGTTTAAACGGAAGGAGGCTTAGCACCCGAATCAAGGCTTTTCTGACAACAATTGCCCTTCCCTGAATTCTGAATGCGCCGATAGATTTGCAGGTGCAGTGATGAATGCATGTGCAATTGACGGATTACAACTCTTAGATGACGTTCAGCAGCAGATCGTGGAAGGAGAGGTAATATCCGCGCTCCGAAACTTGCTGCGGGACCTTCAGACACTACGAAGTGCGATGGCCCCCCTTGCTTGGGAAGCATTCGCGAAGGGGTTTTTCGCAGGACATTCGGTGCGTGACTATCTGCACCAGAGTCCCCTCTCACGTGCCGCGTACCAAAGTGGGGGCGAGGCAGTCGCTGCCCATTGGCACGGCATCGAGCACCGCGCAACGATGGCTTCCCAAGACTGCCAACACAGCTTTAGCAATCTAATCAAAAATGTATCGGTCGGCCGTCAATCCCTGGCCCAAGTGATCTGGGCATGGGAAAGAGACCTTCACGCGTGCAGAAGTGTTCGCGAACGATTGGCAAGGATGGAAGCAGAATTGGACGAAGTATGCCAAACAGTAGAGTCCGCCCGCATCTTACGGATCGACCCGGCCAATCGATGGGAGATCGAGCGACTGGTGAAAGAACCATCCGCCTCAACTGTTTTGCCGTCGACAGAGCACCACGAAGTTGCTGGGCACAGCTTTAGGGGCGATGGCCGTCCTGCCGTTGAATGGCATTTCGGATCAGGCGGCATCCAAACGCAGCACTGCAACGCGAACAGCCTCATCAGCGCATGCAGCCTTTTTGGAAAGTTCGATTATATTTACTCGACCAGCCTGCTCGAGAACCTCAGCGATGCTGACGCGGGAAGACTGATTCAAGCGCTCAGTGGCTTACTTAAGCCTAACGGACGTCTGCTTCTAGCTAATTTCACGCCGGCAACGGCCGAGTCTGGATATCTGGAGGTCTGCATGGGTTGGCGTCCTGAGTACAGAACTGAGCAGCAGATCGCTACGATAGCGGCACAGACACTCAAGTGCCGATTAGGGCAGACAGTGTTCTCTGACGACAGCGGACTTTCAGCATTCCTAGAAATTCAAAATTAAACCGAACGCTGGCCAACTACGAAGGTTGAGGGGTGTTCAGCAAGACTGTCGGGACGACGGACATACCGGGCCGAAGCCGATGATCTCTGTTCTCACCTTCGTCAAGAACAATCTTGACGGGCACTCGTTGCACGACTTTGACGTAGTTTCCGGTTGCGTTCTCAGGCGGCAATAGGCTAAATCGCGCGCCGGACGCCGCTGCAATACTGTCAATGTGGCCACGATAAATGCGGCCGCCGAAAGTGTCAACCTTAATTTCGACTTTCTGGCCTACTGCCATTTGCTTGATCTGTGTTTCTTTAAAATTTGCAGTAATCCAAATATCGTCTAACGGAATAATCGACATGATCTGCTGGCCAACTGAAGTCTGCATGCCAGGTTCAGCGCTTTTGCGGCTCACTAGTCCGTCAATCGGCGCCTTAATGACTGCATAACTCAAGTTCAACTGCGCCTGGCTTAAATCAGCGCGGTTGCGCTCTGCTTGTGCCTGCGATTGCCGATACCGTGCCTGACTCAACGCCAACTGCTTGGGAATGACCTCTTCGCTTTGACGAGCCTCGATGACCGACTGGGCCAGCCTGGCGCGCGCCTGAGCTATCTGCGCGGTTGACTGCTCGAGTGTATGCTGTGCCTGGCGAACATCAGCAATGGCTGACTCGACCTGCGCGCGATTCGCGTCCTTAGCAGCCTCGGCTCCGTCGTACTCCTGTTTTGAAATTTCGTCTTTGTCGACCAGAACCTTGTAGCGGGCTAAATCCTTCTCTGCTTTGAGAAGATTCGCTTCCTTTTCGGCCTGGGTTGCGCGGCTCGCATTGAGAGCAGCAGTGGCTGCCTCAACTCCGCGCTCCGCAGCCGTTAAAGCGGCCTTATTTTGATCGATAACCGTAGAGCTGGACCGGAATGAACCTCGAGTGTTGATTGTGGTCAATGGCACATTAACTTGCGATTCAGTTGTGCTTGCTTCTGCAGTTGCTACATTGGCTCTCGCTTGTTGCAGCGCCACTTCGAAGTCAGCAGGATCCAACTTTACTAACTCTTGTCCCCTTCGAACGGGTTGATTATCGTCCACCAGCACATTCACAATCGTGCCCGCTATTCGCGGACTCACGGGCGCAACGTGTCCGTCCACTTGAGCGTCATCAGTGCTTTCACGCACTGAGAAATACGCAAAGATGGGTATCGCAGAGACCGCGGCAATGACCAGGACGGCCAGCACGATAAATCGAACACGCCGTTTTTTACGTGGATCTGCTCGCTTTTGATTGCCTTCATTCTCTGGCTGCCGGTTACCATCCGATTCCGGCTCTTGCTTTTGTTCTTGCTGACTCTGCTCCTGAATAGCCATGCGTATCTCCCGTATTACTTGTGCTCCGCTAGAAGGTTGCCCGTGACTCCAGTCGCTACTTCCGGCGAGTGTCCAGCCAAACTTAATCGTACTTTTCTTAAGAGTTGTACCAAGTCCCGCTTCTCTTGATTGGTCAAGTCCTGCATCATTCGCCCGACAGCTTCGATGTGTACCGGCATCAGCTGATCGACCAGCGACTGACCTTCTGGAGTAATCACAGCAAAACGAGACCGGCGATCGTGCTCGTCCACAACTCGCTTGACCAATCCCCTCTCCTGCAAATTGTCAATCAATCCGGTCACATTTGCCCTGCTGACCAGCAGAAGCTCGCCTAGCCCATGGAGTTGCATCCCCTCAGGAGGCCCGTGCCGCAAAATAAGTAAGATGTTTAACGTGGACTTAGACAGGCCAAAGTCAGATAAGTGCTTAGAGCAACGTTGCTGATACATGTCGTACGTATACGCAAGACCCAACACGGTCTCCGACGTCAAAACATCGAAGCCTTGGTACAGCGAGCCTGCCGTCCGGATCTGCTCGTAGTAAAAAGCCTCGCGCGGATCTACAGACACGGTGGTTGGATTCAAAGACAATTAGTAAAGTTCCTAATTATTTAATGGAATCACAGCGCTCTTGGACTCGGCAAGACTTCTTCCGATAAATAGATCGTAAGCCGCAACACCAAGTAGTCCCCCAACAATCGGGCCCAGGATCGGAACCCAAAACTGGTTGGTACCGTCGGTCAAGCCATTGTGCGTAAATCCAGCCACAACGGTCAGCAGTCGGGGTCCAAAATCGCGAGCTGGATTAATCGCGTAGCCGTGTAGGCCGCCAAACGACATGCCGATAGCAATGACCGCAGCACCAACCAGTACCGGTGCGGTCTTACTGGATGTAGACGTGTTACGGGCGTCGCCCACAGCCACGATGCAAATCAGTAACAGGGCCGTGCCGATTACCTGGTCCAAAAAGCCGACGGTCGGACTTGACGGAAAGGCCGGGAACGTCGTGAAAATGCCAGCCGTGTGGTCACGATGGGGATCCACCTTGTCGAACTGTGCAAAATAGTTGGCGTAAACCAGAGCGGCCCCTAGAAATCCACCCGCAATCTGCGCGACCACGAATGGCAGGACCTTTTTCCAGGAAAATCCGCGAAATGCAGCCAGTGCGATAGTCACAGCGGGGTTTAGATGGGCACCGCTCACTCCACCAGAGATGTAGATGCCGAGTGTGACTGCAATGCCCCAAGCTATGGTGATGTTGGTGTATCCGCCGTTCACCACCTGTCCTGGCGCGCCCGTTCCGAAGAGGATGACCATGGCGACAACGCCGTTCCCCAGCATTAGCAGCACCATTGTGCCAAAGAATTCAGAAAGAAGCTCCTGGGTCAAAGTGCGTCGTGGCATTGACACGGAGCATACCAGAGAAGCTTCTAACTTTATTCACGCCCTTGGTGCCCTGCGACAACTAAGTCGAGAGATGGTTCACAACCGCCGCAATGCCTGCAACTGCCTCAGCGAAGCGCGGGTAGTCGAGCTTATCGGGTGTGTCTTCAGCGGTGTGATAGTACGGATAACGAAAAGGAGCGGTGTCGGTTACCATTAAAGCCTTGTATCCGAACTGCCAGAAAGACCAGTGATCAGACCAGCCAATCCCAGTAACTGAGTCCGGGCCCGCTATACCTTCGGCCGGGAGAACCACGTTCGCTCGGAACGCCTGCAAAGCAGTTCGCAACAACAACGCACTCTTGGGATCTGCGACAAAGCCCAGGAAATTGCCACGATTGGGATAGCCCGGAAGGACGCCGCCTGGATAAGCTTGAGACCCAGGTTCATCCGTGTAGTAGCCGATTGTTTCGAGAGCAAGCATGGCCGAGATGTCTTCCTTACGTTCGTGACATCGCTTGGCGTACACGTAGCTGCCCATAGCCTCAGTTTGAAAATACGGCGGCTCTTCATTGACAAAGAACACCGAGCGAATAGTTCGCTTTGGCTTGGCGCTTGCAAAGTGACGAGCCAGCTCCAGCGTAGCGGCCACGCCACTCGCATTGTCATTTGCACCCGGAAGATTGCCCGCCGTGTCATAGTGCGCGCCGATGACCACGATCTTATCCGGATGCTGCACACCGGGAACTTCCACCTCTATGTTCGAAAACGTCTGTCCGTCGGCGGTGTAGGTTTGGCGTATCGGTGAGTAACCGTAAGAACGAAGCTCCTGTTCTATGTAGAGCGCAGCCTTCTCCAAACCAGTAGCCGCAAGACGTCCGCCTATAGTGCTTGCCAAGTTTTCGACGTGCACTTGTAAAGCGTGCATCATGTTAAGCGACCGGATCGCCGTGAATCTCGACGCACTCGTCATCACCAGTTAAGGCCGGTTCCGGAAGCTTGCCGGTCCAATTAGCACAGCCCCAAAACAAAGCTGTGGACGAACTAAGCAGACCTGAGGCAGCACCGATGGCCGGGATGCTGAAGTATCGCGAAGCGGTGCCCGCGCCTAACATCGACAGCATCATGGTCGACCAGTTCATCGTCTCGATTGTGGAAAACACGCGGCCCCGGAACCGATCATCGACATGGCGCAGCAGGTTCGACCAGTTCAAAACCGAACTGACCGCCACTGCCGCACGTGACAAACACATGAAGAAAAGTGCCCAAGCCCAATCATGCATTTGGCTGAAGAGAATGTAAGCGCCGCCGTGCGCGAGATAGCAAAAGAACACGGTCTTCTTGTAACTATCAAAGCTGATAGTTTTGCCTAGCCGGTTGCCGATAATCCCGCCTATCAGCAGACCCACACCGGCAACACCCCACAATTGGCCAAGGCCGCTCGGACCACGCTTAAACACCAGTTCGCTAAAAAGGGTAAATAAGACTTGGGCAGCGCCACCGCCGCTGGCCCAACCCACGGCAATCAGACCAATGCCTAAGATAAGCGGACTGCTAATCATGTATTGCAAGCCTGCTCGATATTCGCTCCAGGGCCGCACTACTTTCGTCTCATTTAGGCCAGGCTTATCACTAGGGGGTCCGAAGTCTGCAGCGCGAAAGTGACCAGTCAACGATCGAAGCTGCCAGATGCAAAACGCTGACACCACGAACGAGAGCGAATTGAATATGAACGCCAACTGGTACCCAAAGTTCGCGACGGCGGTACCGCCGAAATAAGCTCCAACCGCCAGCGTTAGCCAACCAGTGGTCTGTGTTAACGAGTTTGCGGTGTGCAGCTCTTCGTCAGTCGCAATCGCAGGGAGTATGGCCGAACGTCCGCTGGTGAAAAATGGTGAAGCGGCCATAAGCAGCGCGCTGAGAACGTAGAGTAGCCAAGTCTGCTGATACCGAATAGCGGCAATAAACCCAAGCGCAATGAAAGCGCGAATCGTATCGCTGGCGATCATGATTTTGCGCCGATCGAAACGGTCTAAGAGAATGCCCGCGAAAGGACCGACCAACACAGCAGGAATGGCACGCGACAACATAATGCCCGAGATGACTGCACCGCTATGTGTGTCAGCGATCGCCAGGCTGAGCACCGCAACGTTGTTGAAGTGGTCGCCGACCTCACTCACAATCTGGCCGATCCAGGTGAACCGGTAGTTGCGGTTGTTCGAAAGAAGGTTGGTGAAATCAGACACGAGCGAAGCTCAAAAACCAGCAGGCAGGGAACGGACAAGGTTAGCAGTCGTCACGGCTTGGCCCAGGTGCCGCTGTGTGTGCTCAGCTAAATGGACCAGCAATCCAATCACGGACGTCGGCAGACGCCGTCGCCCTACACTTCTCGGCTCAAATGAGCTTTGTGGATCGAGAGTTTGCAATTTCTGTTCAGACCACTTAAGCGCCTTCTCTACCATCTCGAGCAACTCATCCAAACCCGCGCCAGGAACTTGCTCATTACGTAGGAAGTCCAGTTGATCGGGACGAAGTTCACCGCCAAACAGATACGTCGTCAGGCGATCGACGCTACCCGCTATGTGCTTCAAGTGAAAGCCGAGCGACGGCGCTCCCGGCAACCTTCGCCAGACTTGTTCATCCGACAAGCCGGAAGCATGACGCTGAAGATCCTCTCGTACTAACGCAAAGCTGAAGAAGACCGGCATAACCAGCGGGATAATGCCGTCGATGGGGCCGCGAAGCCAAGGCTCCGGCGATGTTGGTTCCGAATCCATCGCCTACCGGAACACACCAGTGTGGCCCAAAGAGTAGCGGCCTGGTTGCGGATAAATGCAGAGTCCGTGTGGACCTTCACCGACCTTGATACGCGCTTTTAAACTACCGTTCGAAGTATCGAAAACGTACACTTCGCTGTTGTAGCGACCGGATAACCAAAGCTCTTTGCCATCTGCGGAAACGCCGCCCATATCAGGACTGCCTCCGCCCGGAATAGTCCACTTCTTGACAAGCTTGCGAGTGGCGAAATCGAGTAGGGATACCGTGCCTTCGCCTCTATTCGAAATGTAAAGAGTCTTCGAATCGCGGCTGGCGTATAAGCCGTGGGTTCCTTTGCCGGTCGGTATGAACGATATCTGTTTGAAGTTGTCCCCATCGATCAGATGTACGCCGTTCGCATCCATGTTGGCCACGTAAAACACTTTTCCGTCGGGCGACAGTTTGCAGTCTTGCGGCATGCCGGGCGGGTTCAGGCTTAAATGAGCGAGTACTTTCTGATTAGCCACGTCGACCTTGATCAGCTCGCTTGAGAACTCGCACGTGGCGATCAAGTAGCGGCCGTCAATCGAGAAGTCTACGTGGTTTACGCCGCGACACCCGACTGGCACGCGATTGATCACCTTCATGGTCTGAGCATCACGGAAGTCGATACGCTTCTCGCGCTCGGCCATGATGATGGCGTACTTTCCGTCAGGCGTGAAGTACATGTTGTACGGATCATCGACCTTAACACTCATACCCTTCTTGCCAGTCATTGGATCGATCAGCGTCAGTTGATCTTGATGGTCTTGAGCAACCCACAGCCGCTTCAAATCCCAGGAGGGCACGACATGCTGCGGTTCTTTACCGACTGCGAAATGATCGATAACTTTGTATGTCTGCGGATCGATAATGTCAACAGTGTTGCTACGGGAATTGGGAACGTAGACTCGTGTCGGATAGCCTTTCACCACAGGGCTCATCTTTCCGGCAGCGTCCTCAGAATAGATGTTATTAATATCAACGACGGGCGGCATCCCCGGAAGCAGATCTAAGGCAACGCGGGCAGCGTAGACATGGCGATGGGCCCCGACCAAGCCAGCTATCAAGACTGTTGAGAGTGTCAGCAGAGCGGCGACGCGCCAGCTCCAGTCATTTTGACCTGGAGTCTTCTGCCATAAACTATTCCGAAAATCCATACTCTTCTACAGAGTAGCTTGACGAGCTACCCACAAACTCACATTCAGGATTGCAAGAAGCCGGACGAGCTCGCATCGAAATGCCTCTGGACGTGGCTAAAAATTCAAGTACAATTCTAGTAACAAATGTTGCAGACCAGCGAAAGCGAAACCGAGATCCTGTTGGGCAATAAGCAGCTCCTCGGCATCTTCATAGTCATTGCCGTTTTAGTCGGTGTGGCGTTTACAGGCGGCTACTTCGTGGGTCGCTCGGCTGGTATTAAGAACACAACGGCAAGCACTTTGGCATCAGCAACCGGAGCAACCGGAACAGGAGCTTCGGAAACTGCGGGAGCTACAAATTCCGGCACACCGAACAGTGTCGCCGAGACTCGCACGATAGCACCCGACTCGTCGCAAAGCGACACGACACCTACGGGCGAGGTTGCAGGCATGCCGCCAGCGTCCTCCGCATCAGACGACGACGCACCTGCACGCTCAGCGCGAGTAAGTGATCAGAAACCTTTAGGCTCTCCCAAGCGGGCCTCTGCAAAAAAGATCGACGCCGAAGTGGTTATCCCAGCATCCGCTGAATTCGCTCCTCAGACTGGACAAAGCTTTCTGCAGGTCGCAGCCGTTAAGCGTGATGAAGCAGAGGCAGTCGCAGACGAACTCCACAAGAAAGGCTTTCATGCCCATGCCGTTCCCAAACCTGGGAGCGCCACCATCTACCGAATTCTAATCGGCCCGGTCAAAGACGCGGGCGATCTTTCCGCTACACGCGACCTGCTTCGAAAAACCGGCTTCCGCGAGGTGATCGTTCAGCGATATTAGCCAGGGGAGACGCCTAAGCGGCCCCCGGCCCGCCTCTAGAACGTGAATCGTGCGCCCATCTGCGCTTGCCGAGGGCTGTTTCCCTGCCCCGTAATCTTTCCAAAATTTTGGTCTTGGAAGCCCGAGTCTGGGTCCGTGAAGCGAGGCGTATTTGTGAAGTTGAAGAACTCCGCCCGGAGTTGAAGTTTGAACCGCTCACCATACTTGAAGTTCTTGAACAGAGAGCAATCTAGATCGCGAAGGCTGTCCCCTCGTAGTGCAGTGTTAAAACGGGGCTCGTTGCCTGGCATCTGATCGCCCGGGTAGGCGAAGGATCCAACGTTGAAGAAGTTGAGAAAGTTATCAGTGGGTCCGCTATTAACAACTTGCTTGATGCTGTATCGACTGCGGGGATTGCCTGTGACATTCGGTCTTTGATTGCCGTCCGCCAACGTGTTGGAAGCCATATACACGTAGATTGGCAAGCCAGACTGGAAAGTGTAGTAAGCGTTGAACTGCCACCCGCCCGCGATGGTGTCTACCACCTTATTCAGATTCGAGCCGAACTTCTTACCGCGTCCGAATGGCAGTTCGTAACTACCGCTGAGGACAATTCGGTGCCGTGCATCTGTCGCCGAGGCCGAATACTCGCCGCGTATATTGTTAGGGTCTTGAACGCTGGGTGCATTTCCTAGCCAGCCGTTCGAAGTAGCTGAGCCGTCATCTCTACCCTTGGCCAAGGTATAACTGCCAACAATGTTCAAACCGGCGGAGTAGCGCTTCTCGTACTTGATTTGCATCGAGTTGTAGATGGAATTGCCGACGAACTGCGCATAGCCTTCAAATACACCCGGGAACTGTGGATACGGGCGCAACAGATTGATTCGCTGAGTTTGCGGCTGGGCATAAATCGAACCAGGCTCATTAAAAATCGCGTTCGGTCCAACAAACAACGGGTAGAACGGGTTGTCAACGACTTGATAAAGACCGCTGGAACCATATTTCACGCGGTCGGCCGTGCTTATGTAGTTGCGACTGCGCACGTACGCTTCTGGCAAATGCGTGCTCCGATTAGCAGAATAAGCGACTTCAATAACCTGCTGGCCCGGAAGTTCGTGCTGTAAGGAAGCAGACCATTGGTAAATTTCGGCGTTACGCAGGGTATCGCTCTGATTTGAGGTCGACGGGTATCCCCATCCGTTCAACTTCCCATACTTGGTGCCTTGCGCTTGGACCGTCCCATAAGGAAAAGGGTTCTCAAGACTTCCATACCGAGTGAGCCCATTGTCGAGTGTCGGCGTGAAAGTAAAGTCGCTGCGGAAAGCAGGCCCCAGATCCTGATAGGACGTCGCATAATTGATGCCATAGTAAAGGCCGGCACCGCCGCGTATCACCGTTTTAGGTGCTAACTGATAAGCGAAGCCTAATCTCGGCCCAAAGTTATTCCAATCGGTAGTTGAATGCCGCTTTGAATTTGTGACGAATTGGTCGACGCCATGAATTTCGCCGATCCCCGGCACGTTGACTCCGGTGTCAGCGGTGAAGTTCGCGATCTGTAAACGGTTGTAGCGGTCTTCGTAGGGTGTACTGACCTCGTAACGAAGGCCGAGGTTAAGGGTCAGGTGCGGACTAACTTTCCAGTCGTCTTGCACGAAAAACGAAGTTTCGCGTGACTTCTCGGCAACGCTTGGGTGAATGCTAAGGTCGCCAGCAGTGGTATTGCCTGGGTTTTGGCCCGCCCAGCCCGTTAGCAAAGATGCGATCGCATTTCCCTGGTCCTGGTTGGGCGTCAAGCTGTACTGCATCGTTGGGTTTTGGCCGAATTGAAAGGAACCGCTTGGAGTGGGTGGCTGGAAGAAGTTTGAGAGCAGGATGCGACTCTCTCCGCCAAACTGCACATCGTGCGCTCCGATCACTTTGACGGCGGACGAATCGAACACCCACTGCGTTTGGGCCTCAATGGTCTGTGTATAACCGCTCAGGCCGAGGCTCTGATAATTTTGGAACTGGATGTTCGGAAACACATTCGAGCCGTTTGCCGCCTCAAGAATGCTTGGAAATCCGACACTGGTAGGAGAAATGTTGTTGTCGGGGTAGCGAGTTTGATGATGCCGGTCGGCACTGACGCGCGTTGTCCAGACCAGCGTGGGCGACACGGTCCAGGTGTACTGTAGAACGCCGTTGTAATAATCATTGATTTCGTCGCCCTGTCCAACTGCTCCTTGAAAGTCCGTGGGAGACTGCCGCTGCAGATAACCCTTGCTGAGCCGGCCGCTGAACGTGTTCTTGTCGTTCAGTGTGTAATCCATCTTGAAGTTGTATTGGTGGCCGGGTTGATTGTTGGCGTAGTTCTTGGAGTAATTATTCAATCCCGTAATCGGGTCGCCCGGACCAGTTGGATTCGGGTAGAGAGCAACAATCTTCGCGCCAATCGGATCGAACTGGGACGACGGAATCTTGTTACCAGGAAAGGGGGTGCGTACAACATCTGGCTGGCCCGCGGCATTGACGCCCGCGACGGCGCTATTCGGATTGAAGATCTGCTGCAACGTTCCATCGGAGTTATAGGTCTGCGAAAAGTCGCCGGCCCGTTGAAGTGCGGTCGGCACGCTCGTGGTCAGAGTCGAGGGGCCGTTGAATACAGTGCGGTCGTAGTTGAAAAAGTAGAACAGCTTGTTCTTGACGATGGGACCGCCCACGGTGCCGCCGAACTGGTGGCGATGGTATTCGGGAATACCCTGCCCCGATCTGTTTGCAAAGAAGCCGTTCGCGTTTAGGGCTGACCACTGGCCGAAATAGTAGCCGGTTCCGTGAACTTCGTTGGTTCCTGATTTGGTGATGATATTCAAGACCGAGCCGCCATTGCTGCCGTACTGTGCTGAGAAGCCATTCGTTTGCAGTTTGAACTCGTCGACAATCTCAATAGACGGTTGATAGTGCGACCAAAACATTGCTCCTTCACCTGCTTCCGGGACGCTGAGGATCGACCCGTCTAGCCGTATTTCGGTTGAGGAGTTGCGCTGCCCGTTTGAAGAGAAGTTCTGATTGGTTTGGTCCGAGTTATAGCCTTGGGACTCGGTCACGCCGGGTGCCAGGAATGCAAGCTTCTCAATTGATCGGTTGTTGAGTGGGATCTCTGTTATATAACGCCCCGTCACTTCTTGGCCGAGCTCGGCGTTAGCGGAGTTCAAGAGGACGGCGTCGGTAGTCACATCTACGCTACTCGTAGTCGCGCCTACGTCCAGTTGCAAATCCAACACGGCTTGCTGGCTGACCCTAAGGACTACACCCGATTGAATCAGTTTGCTAAAACCAGGTGCCGAGACCGTGATTCCGTAGCTCGCGGGCTGCAGATCGTTGAAGACATATCGCCCCGAGTCGTCAGATGTCGCTTTGACCGCAACGCCGGTCGCGGCATTGGTGATAGCAAGCTGCGCCTTCGGAACCGCGGCTCCCGAGGGATCGTGCACGGTGCCGCGTAACTGAGCTGTAAAACTGGCCTGCCCGAATGCGAGGGCCGGAATGAGAAGAACGGATGCAAGTACAAGCTTTAGTGAAACCATAAACCCCCAGCGAAAATTTGATAGCGTGAGTTTGCGCCAACTTGCGACAGAAGGCAAGCAGAAACTAGCTACGGACGGGTTGAAACAAGTTGAAACCCAATGAAACGAAAGACTTACGACGCCAGCCTATTGTGGTTTTCGGCTATACGCGAGGAGGAGTTGCGGCTCGATGGGAGTTCCCCCGCGAACTTCCACTTTTAGTAGAGCCTCAAACGGTGGCATTTGACGTGCCTCGTTTGCATTTAGCTCTCGGGAAAGCGCCCTTAATAGTGTCGGATTGCAGACAAACTTAGCTGCGGCCTGAGTCGCAAAAGTATTAGTCCCCGCCATAACTAGGATGAAATGCTCGGACGAGGCACCGGGCGTGAGAGCCAAGATCGCATACTCAACGGCTGCGCCTCGGCGTCTATTCGGAATGTAGTATGCTCCCGGCTGTCCAGGCTGAACTTTGGTGTTCCTGACGGCTTCCTGTCCCTCAAATGGTGGCTTGTCGGCAGCCTTTAGCACAAGATTTTCCAGTTGAGGTAGTTGCAAAAAGACTGAACTCTGCGCCGGGCCTCCCACGATAATTAAGTTGTTGGCCAAGGCCTCATCCCAAGTAAAGAGGCGGGCTCTCTGAAGCTGAGCCTTGTGTCGAAATGCCGCAATCTGCTCCGTTAATACATGCACGGCAATAACCTCACCCGTTCCGGTGAAGGTGTCGTTTGTACCGTCCGCCAGGTAAGCCGACGGATTGAGAAGATGCATACCTCGTTCGGGAGTACCCTCGAACAGGGGATTTGAAAAAACAATCAGCGGATCGCCATTCTTGAGAAACCCCTCCCAGAAATTCGACAATACCGCCGGCTGGCGGGGAACTGTCGACAAACGGCCAGCAAAGAAGGCAGCTGCCGCCACAGCAACTAACGACAGAAACCCGCCAACCCAAAATCGATGCCTGTTGAGCTTTCGCTCACTCACCTGTCTAGCAGGGTCAAACGCTCGTAGCGGCTGGACGTCAGGGAGGCTTAAGCTTCGCGACGTGAACGAGAGTGCATAGGCACCCTTTGGAATATCCACGACAACCGTGTCGTGAATTCCCTCGTGCGTGTAATACTCCGCTAACCTGCCACGCAGCCTGGTTACGACAACGCGAACTGTTGAATCCACTCGCGGATCGAAATCAGGAGTACGACCTAGCGCCGCAGTAGCAATCTGGTGTTCTTTAACGGACTGTCCAGGGCATTCGAAAGCCTGCTTAGCAAGATACAGGAAGACCTGTCTTATCGGGTCTGAATTCTTGAAGCCGGAGCTGGAGGCAATTCGCTGGACCTGATCCTGCATCTCTGCAGGAACCGGAACTCCCTTTCCGCTTTCGATCTCAATGCTGCTACTCATCTACAAGTCCGCGAACGTCCTTCAGATACTACCGCTTTACCACTCGACAGTCTTCCCTGCCTCCAGAGTCCAGACTTCGTACGGTTCACCTTTCAGGTACTCGGCCAACTGACTTGGTGTCCCGGTGAGCACGGGGAACGTACCGAAGTGGAGCGGAACGATCTTCTTGGCCTTTAGCAGCTTCGCGGCTTTTGCTGCCTCCCGAGGTCCCATCGTAAAGTGATCGCCAATGGGCAAAAATGCCAGCTCTGGCTGGTAGAGTTCCTCAATCAGTGCCATATCTGAAAAGACAGTAGTGTCTCCTGCGCAGTAAATTCTTCGACCGTCCTGTTGAGTGATGACATAACCGGCAGCCTCGCCACCATAGATGATCTTGCCCTCGTCTTGAATGCCGCAGCTATGAACAGCGTGCGTCATGGTGAGCTTGGCAAATCCGATATCGACTGTACCGCCCTTATTCATCCCGATCAGATTCTTGGCTGCCTTTGATTCGAGCCACCAAGACGTTTCAGCAATGGAGACGATCTTAGGCTCAAACTTCTTCGCGAGAGGCAGCACATCGTGAATATGATCGAAGTGGCCGTGCGACACCGCGATCGCATCCAGCTTTTCGATTTTGTAATCTTTGGGGTAAGCCGGGTTGCCGTCCGTCCATGGATCGAGAATCAAGACCTCGCCCGTTGGAAATTGAAACTGGACAGTACCGTGTCCAAGCCAAGTTATCTTGGTCATCTACTCGTTCGCCCTTTCGGACTCTTCTCCGTGCTCGACGATGTCTCCCTCTCTGAAGAGAATTCCTTGTAAGATCCCCCTCCATTTCGGTTTCATTCGCAAGAGGAACTCTAAGTCCATCCCAAAGTGTTTGAACTCCTCCCCTTGAGCATCTTGCATGATCGCCTTTGCATCTTTGTTCTTCTCAACGGTTATGCGCTGCTCATACCAATTGATCGCTTCAGCTTCCTCAGACAGAGAAGCAATCATACGCGCGAAGGTTCGCGTCTCTTCAGGCAGTTCATGCGCAGGTTCGTGGTATTGATCGAATCCCATTCGTTAGTCTTTCTTCCTCACTTGGCGAGCAAAGACTTATCGTAATGTTCTAGTAAGTCGGACGCATCGCGGTAGATTTCCTTGCAGCCGGCGTCTCTGAGCGTGCTCTCTGCGAACCCTCCACAAAGGAATCCGATAGTACGCAGCCCAGCTTTTCCGGCGGCTTCGGCGTCGTAAGGCGAATCGCCGACGACCACAATACCTTCCTTGTCGCTTGCGTCCAAACGATCGAGGGCAGCCAGGAAAATATCCGGCTCAGGCTTACTTTGGTCCGCATCGTCCGACGAAGTTTCAGTTTCCACCAGGTCTTCAATACCAGCGATGCGTTTGTAAGTGGTCAGTTCGTCGCCTTTGGCAGAGGACGCCAGCGCGACTTGTTGGCCATCAGCCTTCAATCGTTTAAAGAGCTCGGGGACTTTTGGAAACCCTTTCACTTGGGAGAGATACTCCCGTTTGAAGAGGTCTCCGCGGTATTTCTCGATCTCCTTACCTTTGCTTTCGATTTCATCCTTGGACAGAAAAACCGGCATTAATTGGTCGCCACCCTTGCCGATTTGCGAACGTACTTCGTCGAATGCAACATCCTTGCCGAAGTGCCGGAAAGCATCTTGCCATGCCTTTGCATGTAAGGCGACTGAATCAACTAAGGTTCCATCAACGTCAAAGATCACTGCTCGTTTCACATATCCTCTTTCAACTTACTTAGCCGCTACGTTCATTCCATCGCCGACTTTGGCGAGTCCTGGAATTGAGACCGGCAGATGTCCATTAATCGGTATTTCGCCCAATAATGCTTTGGCCACGGCAAGTTCCGAAGTAGTCGTCGTACTGAAAGTCGCAAGATAGGACGACACGTCCGGGTAATTACGAAGCAGGTATGGATTGCCGAGCGATATCATCGCTACC
Organism: Bryobacteraceae bacterium; assembly: GCA_965214005.1. GTDB lineage: Bacteria > Acidobacteriota > Terriglobia > Bryobacterales > Bryobacteraceae > Bog-105. The sequence goes on along the minus strand of CBDCAQ010000014.1, from coordinate 1,563,977 downwards.
GGCGCTGGACCGTGGACCAATCCGTTCATAAACTTGTCAAGCCCGCCTTGCAGTCCCACACCGCCTCGGTATGCAGCGACGGTAACGAAGGTGGCTACATAGATCTGTTTGCAGGATGCAGCGTCGGTAATGAATGCAGTCAGCAGTGAATCCGGGAAGGCAGAGTTGACCAGATAAATCTTCAATGCCGCATTTTTACGTTGGATGTAGTTGACCATCACCTGACCACGCTGTGAGTAGAGACCCTCAGTCAGTACAACAAGACAGGAGTCTGGCGTCTGAGGCATAGGAATTAAATGCTTCTCGTCTTTAACGAGAGTCAGCGAACGGTCCGCGACGTTTTGTGCAAGATGTTCAAGCTTGGGGTCGGCCAAAGAATCGGTAAGTTCATCGGCCGAGACAAAGCGACTGCGAAAGAGTCCTGTCAACTGCTTTGCCGCGACAACTTTCGTCGCGCTGTCATCAATCCGCTTCTGCGATATTCGACCTTTAGCTACAGCTTGCTGAATGGCTCGGATGCAAGCCTCGGGATTGGCGGGCATCAGCAGCACATCGGTGCCTGCTTCAACGGTACGAACAGCCGCTTCCCCCGGCGAGTAAAGCGCAGCCAGCCCTTGCATGTCCATCGCATCAGTAACGATCAAACCCTTAAAGCCAAGTTCCTCGCGCAGGACGCCCGTCAGCACTTTACGAGAAACGGTGGAGGGTATCGACTCGGGTTCGAGCGACGGGACTGCTATGTGCGCCGTCATGATGGAGTCAGCATTGTGTTCGATGGCCGCGCGAAAAGGTACAAACTCGACCGCCTCGAGCCGTTCTTTCGGCTGATCCGATTTAGGCAGCTGCATGTGGCTGTCTTCGGCGGTGTCGCCATGTCCGGGAAAATGTTTTGCACTCACCAGTACATAGTTCAGTGGATCGGAATGCGCGCCGTCGATATAAGCTCCGACACCTGTTGCGACCGCGTTTGGATCCTCACCATAGGAGCGGATGTTGATGATGGGATTGTCGGGGTTGTTATTGACATCGGCATCGGGTGCAAAGATCCACTGCACGCCTAAAGCACGGGCCTCCTGTGCAGTGGCCCGGCCCAACTCGCGAGCGACGGTTGGATCGTTAGTCGCTCCAAATGACATCCAGTAAGGAAATTTGGCGGTACCCGTAACGCGCATGGCAGCGCCGTGCTCAAAGTCAGAACCAATCAAGAGCGGTATCTTCGAAAGCTTCTGAAGGTGGTTGAGGAATGTGACCATTTCAAACGGCTGCGCGTTGATGACCGATCCACCGATCACGCGATTTGCCACAATCATTCCGCCGACATGATCGTCTTCGATCCAGTGACGCAGGGTCTTGTACTCGGCATTGTCGGTCCGAGGGTAATCGCCATAGCCGCGGACGATTATTAATTGCGCGATACGGTCGTGCAGAGATAGGGATCGGACGAGTGCTGCCGCAGTGGTGCCGGTGACAGGCGCCTTCTTACTGTGCGTTGTTGTCTGTCTTTTCACTGAAGAGCGTTGGACAGGTGCGGCGTTGAGGAAAGATACAAAACATATGCCAGCCACTAAGCGGCGCGAAAGACACATTGTTCTTCACTATAGCGGCCCGCGTATGGGGTGGCACTAGAGCTTCAGATCTCGCAAGGCGTCGAGTAGATTGGAAGGCTTAAGCACGCCGTCCGGCAACAGCACGGGCTGAGCGTCAGCACCAGCGCCGTAAAGAACATAGAGCGGAATGCCACTGCGACCATACTTTGCGAGGGTCTCGGTAATTGCTGGATCGTAAGACGTCCAGTCTGCACGGAGCAGGGCGATGTTCGTGTTCTTAAGTTTCTGTTCAACATCGCTTGATTGAAATACGACACGATCGTTGACTTGGCACGTGAGGCACCAGGCAGCCGTGAAGTCGATCAGAACTGGTTTACCGTTCGCTCGATAACTAGCGAGCCTGTCTGGCGTGAATACTTCCCAAGCAACACCGGTGCCGTTTGGTTTGACGCTGCTGGCCGAAACGGTTTGGCGGAACGCTGACAAGGTAAATACGGGATAGGAAACGGCGGCCAGGATAATAACAACCGCGCAGACATTGGCAATGCGGCTTTGCGGCCAGTGGTGCAGGATCCAGCCTGCGAAGCTGACGATCAGCAGAGAGATCAACAGAACAGCTAGCGAATCTATGTCGGCCTGGTGGCCGAACACCCACAAAAGCCAGATCACGGTGGCAAAGATAGGGAACGCCATTAACTGCTTGAGTGTTTCCATCCAACGCCCGGGCCTTGGCAGAAAGCGGCCCAGCTGCGGTGCAAATGCGAGTACGAGGAAGGGTGCTGCTAAACCGAACGCCATCGACGTGAAGACCAGAACGCATACAAAGGCAGACTGGCTTAACGCGAATCCAACGGCCGCCCCCATAAACGGAGCGGTACACGGCGTCGCGACAACCGTAGCTAAAACACCGGTGAAGAACGATCCAGAATGACCGCCTTTCTGGGCCAGGTCGCCACCGACGCTCATGAGCGATTGGCCCATTTCGAACAGGCCTGACAAGCTCAATCCAAACAGGAAAAGCAGGCAGCAGAGGAATGCAACAAATCCAGGCGATTGCAGTTGGAAACCCCAGCCGAGATGTGTCCCGCCGGCACGAAGCCCGAGCAAGACTCCGATGAGCAACCAGAACGAGCATAGGACTCCAAGAGTGTAGGCAACCGCGCTTAACCGAATCTCACGATGATCGTCGCCGGCGCTGTTCAGAAGATGAATGGTCTTGATGGACAGCACAGGGAAAACACAAGGCATCAGGTTGAGAACCAGACCGCCAAGGAATGCAAGAACCAGGACCAAGGGAAGAGCTTGCTGTTTGGACGCCACCAATGGAGTAGCAGTCGGCGCGGCTGTGACATTGGCACGAATGTCGTAACCGGTCATGTCGGGCGCGACGAGTAGGCCGTTTAGTTCAGAGATCGGCGCTGTCGCGTCTTGCGCCTTTTTGAGAGTCAACTTCGCACCACCTGCAACGGCCTGTACCTTCTGCGGCGCGGCGTTTTCGATCACCCCGGGTTGTGCCGGAAAGAATGCGAAACCAGAACCAGGTGTAGCGCCTATCACGGTCAAGATTATGTGATCTGCCGTGGCTGTTGCTGATGCTTTCCATGATGCGGGAGTCGGCGCGGGTTGTTGATTCCGGGCGGTTGCGAAAAGCTGTTCGTTGGCGTGCGCCGATCGAGGAACTTGTTGACTCACAGGCAGTTCAAGCTGAAGCGTAGCTTTGCCGGGGATGCAGGACTCACGACAAACCAGAACCCGCACGTTCGCCTTCAACAAAATCGTCTTGGCTGTGACCGCCTTTGCGACCTGCACCGATACGGGCAGCAACACGTCGCCTTCGTAGCCGTAATCGAGCAGCGGTCCCACGGGCAAGCGTTTCGGTACTGGAAACTGAATTGGGCCTGCAGTCACATTGTCGGGTACTGTCCACTGCACACGCGGAGGCTGGCCAGAGTCGCCGGCGTTCTTCCAGTAGATGTGCCAACCCGGTTCGAGTTTGAAATGCAAACCGACCAAGGATGATTGTCCGGGTTGCACGGACTGGTACTCGGAGATCAACTCTAGAGTCCCGTGAGGAACGGGCTGCGGTGGCGTACTAGCGGCGAGCGAGACTCCGGCCCAGAGCAAAAGGAAAGTAAACGTCTTCATGGCCATTAGTTAGATGCCGGCCACGGCCGGTTCAACCGGATAACCTTTGTCGACCCAATCCTTGCGGAAGTTTGTCGGCAGATTCAATACGTACACGTGAAGGAAACCGGCATCGCGCAAGGTACGATAAGCGGGCCTGATGTTTGGGCAATGATCCATAGGACAGCAACCGCAATAGATGATAACGGGTTGATTTTTGCGGAGCTTTGCTGATTCAGTCTTCAGCTGGTCGAGGCCTTCGGGTTTACTTCCGGGTCCTGCGTAAACAGCTCCGGCAATGTGGCGCTGCTTGGAGAGCGATGGAAACACGACGCTGATGATGGCGAGATGACTGTGATTCTTCATCATGGCGGCAACCTGTTCCGGCTGGAGCAGCTCGGCTGCAGACCAGGGATCGGGCGTCAGCGCAGGCGAGAGTGTTTGGGCCGCGCGCAGAAACAATGGCCCATAGACAGTCAAAGTAAGTTCACACAAAAACACGCGCCGCTTCATACTTCACGATACGTCCTGAGCGAGAGTGCGACAAGGCACTGATAGCGAGCTAAGTGTAAGGCTAGAGTTTCAGAGTGCCTTTGGCTGTAGTAGTTTTTGCCCCAGCCGTTTGCGAAACTGCGGGTTTTTTAGGCGTTGTGAGTAGTCGTTTTGTCGACCGTACAAGCTGCGAGATTTCGTTGGCGCTCTTCTGTATTACAGCATCGGCGCCGGTTCCCTTTTCATCCAGCCCCAAGGTTTCCGAGAACCCGCTAAGCAAAATGATGGGCTTTGCGAAACCCATTTTGCGCAGGTGTCGAATCAGTTGCAAACCGTCCATGGACGGCATTTTGTAATCAGTGATGATCAAATCGAAAGACTGCTGTTCAGCAGTATGAAGAGCGTCGCTGCCGCAACGGGCAGTAACGATCGTGTATCCCAGCTCCTCTAAAACAGAGCGCCTAGCCAAGATGCCGTCGGCATTGTCATCAACTAGCAGAATTGAGGCTGGAGATTGCGCGCGATACGAAGGGACAGTTCTCATCCGGACCAAGTGAAGGTATCAGACGCTTTCCGAAGCTGTCAATCAACCCGTATACAGTTAAAAACGGACGAGATTCAGTACTTGACAGGATTCCAGCAATGCGCAGGTGTCCTACGGTACCTACTGAACGACTCGCGGCGCGTTGTATCCGGCCTTTGCAATTACCTGATACTTAATCGGCTTTCCCTTCTCGTTGACGATGCGCAGAGGCTCGTTATTCTCAGGGTTGACGAGTTCGACTTTGATGCGGCGGAACTTGCCATCGGGAGCCATATTGGTGGGGTGATAAGCCAACGAATACTGACTGCGAAGCGCCTGAGAGATTTGGTTGTAGATGCCTGGCAACTCCCCTGTGAATCGTGGGAAGAAGGCCTTGCCGCCAGTCTCTTTGGTGAAGGTACGCATTTCGTTATCGGCTTGCAGAAAGTCCATCCGCTGCTCAGCCCCCATCATTCCGCGTGCGTCAGCAAGTTCGCGAGAGATTTGCAGGATGCTTATTGAATAGATTGGGACACCTTCCTCCTGCAACATTTTCCGCGTCTTATCGAAAGTAAGTTTGCTGAATGTGTCGAGGCCCGTTGCAATCACCAGCATGGCCTTTCGACCTTCGATATTGGACATACGGTTGGCCATATCGGTCATTGCGTCGAAGATGTTGGACTCGCTGAAGCCAGGGATGCGCAAACGGGACATGGCTTCTTGGGCACGCCGCTTGTCAGGTGAGAAGTCGGAAAGGATGGTGGGCCGCATATCGAAAGCAACGACCGCCACGTTGTCATCCTGCTTCAAGGTGTCAAGGAAACCATAGGAGGCCGTCAGCGTTTCGTACCAGCCTTGACCCCAGAACCGCTGGAACCGACCACTAAACTCGATCAGCATGCAGATGGTCATTGGCGCTTCACTTTGGCCGAATTGCGAAATCTGCTGCGGTACGCCATCTTCGAGAACACGGAATTTATCTTGGGGTATCTTTGGAAGGAAATTCCCCTTCTCGTCCAGGACAGCGACGTCAACCGATACCGTAGTGGCTTCGCTTCGGAACGTCGGTGTGTCTGCGGGAGCTTCCTTCTGCTTCTTGTACTTCGAAGGAATTTTCTGTTCGTCAGGTGCAGGTTCGTCAGCCGGCTTCTTTGGCTGGGCCACACTATCGTCAGAAGGCGGAGTGGACTCTGGCGTTTCGTCCGGCGGAGGCGCATCTTTCTTACGCTTCTTGGCGACGGAATCAGTTTGAGTCTGCGGGCCGTCCTGCGTTCTTGAATGGGCAAGCGGAACACCAGCGAGGCATAGGAGCAGCAACGCTCCCAATAACACGATGGGCAGTGGCTTTTTAGTGAATTGTGCGATCGCGGTTGCGATCCTGTTTGCGGAGGTAGACTTCAAATTTTTTCCTGGCACGGCGCAGCTTCCATCCTTTAAAGCTAGCCTCAACGGGTTGGCGTAGCTTGACCTGTAATGTTCTTCCCCTTAAGAGAAGATAACCCGCAACCAAGCCCCCCAAATGCGCGACTACGGCGACCGTTCCTGACTGATGGCCAATGGTGGCCGAATAAGATTGCAGGAAAACAATTGCGCCGATGATCATGACAAAATATTTCGACTTTATCGGGATCAAGAAACTAAATAGAATGGTTTGATCGGGAAAGACGACAGCATAGGCGACTAAAAGCCCAAACAGCGCACCCGAAGCACCGACCGTGGCCACATCTGTTCCCCCGAACAGATAGGCTGCGACCACAACTGTCAAACCAGCCGCGATTCCGCACTCAAAATAGAAGCGCAGGAACTTGGCAGTACCCCACAGCTTCTCAAGCTGAATACCGAACATCCACAGCCCAAGCATGTTCCACAGGATGTGCATGATACCGGCATGCACAAACATGTAGGTGACCAGCTGCCAAATCTTTCCCTGCTGGACGACTTGAAAAGGTATGAGCCCGAGATAGTCGTGGACGAGATCGTTCAGCGGACGAATTAAGTAGCAGGCGACAAAGATTGCCACATTTGCTACAAGTAACCACTTGAGTCCCGTCGGAAAACGATTAGACGGAGCGTACCCTTTCACATACGAACGGGAACTGAAAGGCATGTGGAGAGAGGCTAGACCTCACTTGAGAATAACAGAGATAACAGATTCGCAGCAGCGAAGATCAGGCATTTCCCTGCGTGTGGCGTTTGAGGATTGCCGCCGCACCATGGATAAGAACCGCTATCCCTAACCAAACCATCCAGTTAGACAGCGGGCCCGATCCAAAAAGGAAAGTGTTCGCCCAACCGAGGCTGGACGCGAGGCTCCAAGCTGCAATTGAGTACGCGGACAAGACGGCAGGACCCATCAGCGCGGAGACAAGACTGCCGAATTTCTGAGCCGTGTCACCGGCCCAAGTTCCGACCCGCACCAGCAGCGTCATCGAGGACTGAAGCGCCCTTCCAGAAACGGTCGGAACCGCTTCGGGTTTGATGGCGATAGCTACCGCACGTGACTCAGGCATTGATCTGACGAGACCTCACTCTCACTACGGAATCTGATGCACGTACAGTGCCGAAGGTTGCCTGAGTGTCTCTGCAAGCTAAATACAATCTATTCACCAGAAACGCTGTGCTGGTAGTTCCTATGGGAATAGGAAAATACTACGATATTTGGAAGTTTTCCAAAACTCGTATGAATATCACAACAATGCTGGTTGCGCCAGCGCGCTTAATAAAATCCTTACCTCAGCCATTGACTCGGTGCCAGAATGCCATTCGAGGACTGGAACATTTCCGTTTTTTGTAGTTTGTCGTACCGGCGCGTTCAGGTTTGGATTGGAATTTCCTGCTCGCACCGTGCGTATCCCTGTAGCCGGATTGAGCTAAGCCGGAGATGGTATAGAGTCTATTTGTACAAAGGCCCGGTAGGTTCTTCCTACTCCCATCAGGCTTACGCCCGACCGGAGTCTGACCAAAATGAGCTTGCCGCACCAGTCTGGATTCCACTTCGACACGGAGACTGCATCGTTAGCATGAAGAAAATCAAAACAGCCATCGTTGGCACCGGCTTTATGGGGAAGGTTCACGCGGAGAACCTCCGGCGACTGGGGAACGTTGAGGTTGCCACGGTCGTTGGCAGCAGGCCGGAAACGGCCCAAAAATTTGCCGAGGCTATGTCAATCCCCACGGCGACGAGCGACTTACAAGAAGTGTTGGCTGATCCGAGTATTGCGGCCGTACATGTATGTACGCCGAATGTCGATCACTACAGTATGTCGCTGGCCGCGATCCAGGCGGGCAAGGCTGTGTTGTGTGAAAAGCCGATGACAATGACGGCGGATGAGGCTCGACAGTTGCTGGCTGCAGCGACGGAGGTGAAGGTGCTTCATGGCGTCCAGCACAATCTCCGGTATTATCCGGTGGTCCAGCAGATCCGTCAGATGATCCTGAACGGCGATTTAGGTGACATTCTGATCGCACAAGGAACCTACTCGCAGGATTGGCTGCTTTACGATACGGACTGGAACTGGCGCGCAGATGCAAAGTCGAACGGCAGACTGCGGGTGATGGGCGATATCGGATCACATTGGATGGATATGATCCAGCACCTGACAGGCCTGTCGATCAGCTCGATTTGCGCGGACTTGGCTACGTTTCACAAGACAAGGAAGCGGCCGAAGGGTTCTGTTGAGACATTTTCGGGGAAGAAACTTCAGCCCTCGGATTACGATGACTTTCCGATCGATACAGACGACTTCGGAGCCGTATTGATTCACTTGGGCGACCGTGCACGAGGTGCTTTCACGGTCAGTCAGATGTCCGCTGGGCGAAAGAATAAGTTTGCTTTCGAGATTTTTGGGACTAAGTCGGGCGTTGCCTGGGATCAGGAGCAGCCGGATACGCTGTGGATCGGGCACCGGAACGAACCCAATCAGATCCTGATCAAAGATGCTTCGTTAATGTACCCCGCGGCAGCTAAATTTGCCGATCTTCCCGGTGGGCATAGCGAAGGATACGACGATTCGCACAAGCAGGTTTTTAAGAACTTCTACGCCAAGATTGCGGATCCGTCGATAGCGATTGATTACCCGACGTTTGAAGACGGGCTGCACGGAATGATTCTGCTGGAGAAAGTGGCCGAGAGTGCCGAACGGCGGGCGTGGGTTGATGTTTAGCGCGGGTTGACGCCTCCAGTCATTTCTCCGGTGACTTCCAGTCATTGCTGAGGTGACTTCCAGTCACGAAACGGCAGGCCTTGGGCGATGCGGTCTTTTTGGTTGTCGCGCCAGGTTTCCCAGCGATGGTAGGTGCGGCCCTGGATGGGACCGGGCAGTCCGTCGCGGGTCTCTTTCTCGAAGACAATTTGCTTAAGCCAGGTGTGCCACTCCATGCGATGGAGGACCAGTCCGCCTAGCTTCTTGTATTGAGCATCGGGCGGCATGGTGAAAGCAAATTCGTCCGGCACGCCGTTCATGAAGTGTAGATAGCGATACAGCATCTCCGGCTTGTCTTTATGGCGGAATTCATCGATGAGCGTTTCGTTTTGGGGGAAGTACTCGACCGTGAACTGGCCGGTTTCTACGTGGGTGTGGATCTCGACCCACTGGCGGCCTTTGGTCCATTCGGTTATGAGGCGGTCTTTGATGAACTTCGCGGCGGCTTCTTCGTCCTTCTTGGCTTGATTGGCCGCGCGGGTTTCGGCAGTTTCTGCTTGTTTGGTGGCGCGATCTACCTTTGCTTCCGCCTGCTGGACTGATTTGTGCTGGGCGTCCAGATAAGCGCGAGCGTCTCGCTCCTTCTGGGCGGCAATTTCGATCCCTTTCAGACGGATTCGTTCTTCGGAGAGACGTTCGCGGACGCGGGTGCTGCGGTGCTTTTCGAGATTGGAAAAGCAGCGGTGGAAAGAGCGCTCGGCTGTGGTGCGGTAGCGCGTGAAGTTGGTCAGGTTACGGTGGTCCAGGTCGGTCCAATCGGCGGGCGATTTTTCAGCGAGTGAAAATTCGAAGTCTTCGCAGCGACGCCGATTGCGTATCCACAACCATTGGGCATTGACGAGCAGAAGGACGAGCTGAAGTGGCGAGAAGGTGCCGGGGTTGTAGTCGGCGAACCAGCTTTGTTTAATCTCTTCGTACTCTTCGGGATCTTCGCCGGGCAGGATGAGGCGTTCGAGTTTGTTGTCGATTTTGTCGTCGTGGGGCGTGCGGGACAAAGAAGTTTCGCCTTTCTCGTCCGCGAGCGTAAACGCGTGAGGAGACCGGCGAAATGAAAAAGTGCTGTAAGTGATTGGAAGGACGAAGAAAGATAAAGCCAGTACTTTTGTGAACGGGTTGAGCGGAGGGGCAAATTACGGAACGAACTCGCTTGCGCGCTGGGGCTCGGCTTGCCGGTTAGAAGCCTTTCTTGCAAATGCCACAAGAGCACTGGCAGCAACAATCACGGCGCCGACGACCGCCGCGGCAGGCGCACCGAGGACGGCAATGGCAATACTGCAAGGAAAGTCACCGAGAGGACGGAGGCCCATCAGCAGAAGAGTGTTCAAGCTCATTGCCCGCGCCCGCTGTTGAGGCGGAACACTGGTCTGGAGAAGTGCGGCCGTGGTTGCACCCACAATACTTTGCGAGGCGCCTAGTAGGGCCAGTGCACAGAACGTGACCTGAAGTGTGCGCCCGATTCCAGTTAGGGTGAGCGCGATGCACCAGGTCGCTACGGCTGCTCGGGCTAGCGTTGAGCGGGCGACCGGAAGACTTCCAAGAATGATCGATCCAGCTACTGCGCCGATGCCTGCAGCCGAGAACAGAATTCCTAGAGTTGTTGCACCAACATGTAATCTGGCTGCCGCCAGCACCGGAATCAACAGCGGCAAAGAAGGTCCGGCAAACAGGAGCACGCCGTAAACACAGATGAGCCGGAGGAGAACTGGATCGCCTCGGACGCATTTGAGGGTCGTTCGAATCTGTAGCGAAAGTTTTTCGCGCTTAGGTGAGACGGCAGTCGGGGCGGGGAGAAAAACGAGAGCGAGCAGCACGGCAGCATAACTGAATGCGTTCAAGAAGAAGTTGGCGGGGAGCCCGATGAAGTCGACCGTGATTCCGGCAAGGACAGGTCCGGCAACGGCAGCTCCATTGAACACAGCAGATTGCAAAGAGATTGCACTCAGCAGATCCTCTTGTGGCACGAGCGTCGAGATCAGCGCGGCACGGGCCGGTTGATCAAAACTCAGAACTGTGCCGGATAAGAATGCAAACAGGGCGATGAGCCAGACGTTGATTGCTCCCGTCACCGTTAGAAAACCGAGTAAGCCGGCGAGTAGCATCAAGCTTGTTTGTGTCACTAGTAGCAATCGCCTGCGATTCACTCGATCGGCGATGCCGCCACCCACGAGGGCGAATAGGAAGAAAGCGACCGCTTGGGACAGCGAAACACACCCGAGCGCGAAAGCTGAGCCGTGTGTCAGTTTCAGAACTAGCAAGCTTTGAGCGACGATTTGCATCCAGGTTCCTGCTGCAGAAATGACCAAGCCGAACCAGAGCAGGCGAAAGTGAGTGTGACGGAGCGCACGGACGGCTTGCGTCCAGCTTCGCCCAGCCAATGATTTAGTATCTTTCGGCAATGTTTGTTTTGTTCAAGGGACGGCTACAATACCAGAAAGGAGCTTTACAAGTATGGAATGGTCTACCCCGCAGTTTGAAGAAGTCTGTCTAAGTTGTGAAATCGCGAGCTACGCAAGTCCAGAAATTTAACATTGGATGCACATCCGAGTCCTTGGTGCAGCCGCAGGAGGGGGGTTCCCGCAATGGAACTGTTCCTGTCCAAATTGCCGGCGACTGCGCCAGGGCGGGTTTGCAGGGCGTGCTCGATCTCAGGCCCAGCTTGCAATCTCAACGGACGATCATGCTTGGTTCCTGGTAAATGCTTGCCCTGATCTTCGCTATCAGATAGAGGATTTCCCTCCGCTTCACCCCCAGAACTCCGACATTCGACACTCACCAGTTCAAGGCATCGTTCTGCTATCAGCTGAAGTGGACGCTGCGCTTGGTCTGCTGCTGCTGCGTGAATCGCAGCCTTTTGCGGTTTACTCAACAGATGCAGTTCGGCAGCTTTTGACGTTGGATAATACCCTTTTTCAGGTGTTGCGGCGGCAGGCAGATCAAGTTCGGTGGCATGCGGTAAGTCCGGGCAATCGGTTTAGCCTAGGCGACAGCGATATTGAATGCCTGCCTCTTTCTGCTGGAGGCGGTTTTCCAGGATTTGTTCCGCCGGAACGAGCGGATGAGTTTAGTTTGGTGGAAGCAGTGCTGGGAATGCTGTTTGAATATAAAGGCCGAAGAGCAGCATTTTTTCCGGGAGCGCCTCGAGTGAATCCGGAGTGGCTAGAACACTTCAAGACCTGTGACGTGATCTTCTTCGATGGGACATTCTGGTCGGATGACGAGCTGATTCGATTACAAGGCCATGGCAAGACCGCGCGACAAATGGGACATCAGCCAGTGGTCGATACCGTACCCGCGCTCGCCGGGGTTAACGCACGCAAGATTCTTATCCATATAAACAACACCAATCCGATCTTGGATGAACAGAGCAAGGAATTCCGAGAGGTCCGGGACGCGGGTTGGGAGATCGCGTTCGACGGCATGGACCTGGTTCTATGAGTGCGGATGATCTTTTACGGCCCGACGAGTTGAAGCAGCGCCTCATGGCAGTGGGTCACGAACGTTATCATCACAAGCACCCGTTCCACCTGCTGATGCATGAGGGACGGCTGACGCGAGAGCAATTGCAGGCGTGGGCGCTGAACCGTTATTACTACCAAAGCCGAATTCCCATGAAGGACGCGATTATCTTGTCCCGTAGCACTGACGCAGACTTTCGACGTGCGTGGATTAAGCGGGTGATCGATCACGATGGGGCCGCGGATCAGGTTGGATTAGCCGGTGAGGCGGGCGGGATTGAGAAGTGGATACGACTAGCAGAGGCAGCCGGAGTTAGCCGGGCACAGGTGGTTTCCGAACGCCACATTCTGCCAGGCGTGCGCTATGCGGTTGATGCCTATCTGGCTCTGGTTTCGCAACGAACGTTTCTGGAGGCCGTCGCTTCGTCGCTGACCGAGTTATTTTCGCGGGATTTGATTTCGTTGCGTATCGACGCGCTTCGTCGCTTTTATCCATGGCTAGAAGGCGGATTGATGTACTTCACTGCGCGGCTGACCCAGGCGCCAGAGGATGCCGCTTTTGCTCTGAACTATGTGACGCAAAGCGCGCGGACCCGGAGTGAACAGGAGCTTGTTATTGCGGCGCTGCGATCTAAGTGCGACATCCTTTGGGCGCAGCTGGATGCGATTTATTTGGCCTACGTGGCGCCCGGTTGGACTCCCCCTGGCGCCTTCAAGGAAGCGGATCTGTGACGAGTTCCGACAGGCGTCCGTTGTTGAAGCCGGGTTGCCGCTTGTCGCCCTCGGAGGATGTACTCCTGATTCCAGAAGGAGTTCTTCGATTGAAAGGACCGGCTCGGCAAATTGTGAAGGCGTGCGACGGTACAAAGACGGTGCCGCAGATTGTGGAGACGTTGTTAGTAGAGTTTGCGTCCGCGGAGCCTCTGAAGGTGGCGGAGGAAACGTCTCAATTCATCACGAGGCTGGTTGAAAAGGGGGCTGTCGAGTTGGTATGACTGTTAGCGCGCCGCAGGCCTTAATAGCGGAGATTACACATCGGTGTCCGTTGCATTGCGTGTATTGCTCAAATCCGCTCGAGATGCAGAGCGCGGAACACGAACTATCGACGGGGCAATGGATCAGAATTATTCAGCAGTCGGCTCAGCTTGGTTGCTGGCATCTCCATTTGACAGGTGGAGAGCCGTTGTCGCGCAAAGATACTGAGGACTTAGTACGGGCGGGACGCGAAGCCGGTTTATACACCAACCTGATTACATCCGGGCTCGGCCTTACGCAGGATCGGATGAAGGCTTTGGTTGATTGCGGACTTGATCATATTCAGCTTAGCTTTCAGGACAGCAAGGAAGGCGAAGCCAACACGTTTGCAGGAACCAAGGCGCATGCGTGGAAATTGCGTGTCGCCGAGTGGATTCGCGAGTACCGGATAGCTTTCACGGTGAACTTAGTAGTGCATCGAGAAAACATGGACCGGCTGGAGCAGCTGATCGGTTTCGCCGAGCAGTTGAAAGCAGACAAGCTGGAGATTGCAAACGTTCAGTACTATGGCTGGGCGCTTAAGAACCGAGCAGATTTGCTACCGACTCGCGAGCAGCTTGGCTGGTCACTTCCGATCGTTGAAGGTGCTCGAGCGCGGCTGGCTGGAAGGATGCGGATCGACTACGTTTTACCGGACTACTATGCTAAATATCCAAAGCCCTGTATGGGTGGGTGGGGACGTGGCCTGCTTCTAATTGACCCCGCAGGACGTGTGATGCCATGCCACTCGGCGGCCGTGATTCCAAACCTTGAGTTCGACAATGCAGTTGATCAACCGCTTCGTAGGATCTGGGAAGACTCCCCGGCATTCCAGCGTTTTCGCGGCGATGAGTGGATGCAGGAGCCGTGCCGATCGTGTGAACGAAAGTCGATTGACTTTGGCGGGTGCCGCTGCCAGGCGCAACTGCTGGTCGACGATGCCTCAGCCACCGATCCGGTGTGTTCGCTTTCGCCCATGCGGGGAGTTGTCGAGAGAGCAGTTCAAGAGGCGGCACGGCAGGAAAGACGGCAGGCTGAATGGTTGTACCGGATTGATCCAGTTCACGTAACAGTGTAGGTCGGGGGACCTAAGAAAGAGAGCACGCTGGCGAAATCGATCTATAATGATTGCTCCGCTCGGATCGCCGCTACACTTATATAGCCGAAACAATCGTCTTCGTATTTGCCTAGCGCGACATCGTTACTAGCGCAAGATCATTGCGCATTCTTGATGACAGAGGTCAGAGTGCCGGGCAGTTTCGCGGATCCGTTTTCCTACTATCGTGTTCTGCGAGCCGCCGATCCGGTACATTGGCATTCACGGCTGGATGTTTGGATCGTCACGCGGTATGCGGATGTTGCAGCAGGGCTGCGGAATTCCTCGCTATCGTCGGTGCGTAAGCGGCCCACGCTGTCGGGCATGTCTGAACCCAGCACACAAGATGCCGAAGTGGTGTACGACACTGTCGCCAGCTGGATTTTGCATTCAGACCCCCCGGCTCACACGCGCCTTCGAAAGCTCGGCGCTTCCGCCTTGCGCGACTGCATGGCCGCGAGGTCGATTCGTGAGCGGATTGAGCGGACGGTGGACGAGTTGCTCGACCGCGCGGCTTCGCTTGGATCGATGGACATTATTGCTGATTTAGCATCTCCTGTCTCGCTGGACTTAATCGGCAATCTCATTGGAGTGCCCGCCAGTGATTACGGCCGGTTATATGAATGGGCAGACGCCGTCGGAGCTGCTACAGAAGCAAACCCAGGTTCAACACGGCTCGCGCGGGCACACCAGAGCCTATCGGCTGCGACCGAATACTTACAGGGCTTATTGGCTCGAGGGCGTCAACAAGCCGAACCCGATTTTTTAAACGCGCTGATGTGGGTGGATTTGAAGAACGAAACGCTCGGCGAGAATGCGGTGATCGGAATCGGCATTCTGCTGCTCTTGGCAGGGCATGAGACGGCCACGCATTTAATCGGCAATGGAATGCTTGCGCTTTTGCGGCATCGCGATCAGAGGGAACGGTTGACAGACCCTGGCTTGTGGCCCACAGCGATTCAAGAGCTGATGCGTTACTCGAGTCCACTGCACGGCGTTCTTAGACAAGCGGCGCGAGACCTGGAAGTTGGGGGCAAGTTAATTCATGCGGGTCAATCGGTGGCTCTTTGCCTTGCCGCGGCGAATCGGGATCCAGAGGTCTTCCAAGATCCCGAAATCTTAGATCTTGGTCGTAAGCCCAATCCGCATATCGCACTCGGACACGGTATTCACTACTGTCTGGGAGCATCGCTGGGTGAGTTAGTCGCAGAGATCACGATGAAAAAGACTCTGGAGCGTTTTCCCGGATTGCGTCTGGCGGCAGACTGCGCCGAGTGGCAAGGAAACTATCTGTTCCGGAGCCAGCGACGTCTTCGCGTGACGCTTGAAGTTCGCTAAGACCAGACCCAGGACCAAGGCCATTGTGCGACGGCGATGCCTCCACCCTGGTTGTCATTGCCGTACCAGCCTGGAATTTCAAGCGGATTTGTCCAGCCACCCGCGGCGTTCCCTGCAGAATCGATTCCGCGGCCGATCCGGTAATAACCATGGTTACCGCCAGACGGATGGTCGATGTGAAAGACGACCAAGTCCTGCTTGCCATTTCCGTTTAGGTTTGCGACCGCGATGCCACCACCTTGGTTGTTATTTCCGAACCAGCCAGGGACCTGAATTGGTGCGCTCCATCCACCGGTGACGTGGCCCGCTGAATCAAGTTTCCAGCCCATCCTGTAGTATCCATGGTTGCCGCCCGAAGGGTTGTCAATGTTGAAAACGATTAGTTCAGGCCGGCCGTCACCGTTGAGGTCCGACACCGCGACGCCGCCACCCTGATTATCATTGCCAAACCATCCAGGAATCTGAACCGGTCCGGTCCAACCACCGGTGACGTTACCCGCCGGATCAAGCGCCCAGCCGATTCGGTAATATCCATGATTGCCACCCGATGGATGGTCGATGTGAAAGACGATTAGCTCGGGCCTGCCATCGCCATTGAGGTCTGCAATCGCGACACCACCGCCTTGGTTCTCGTTTCCAAACCATCCAGGAATTTCGACCGGAGGATTCGTCCAGGTTAGGGGGCGTCCATACAGATCCGAGTTACTGCCGACACGGTAGTAGCCGTGATTAGCGCCCGACGGATTGTCAATATGAAAGACAATCAACTCAGGCTTGCCATCCCCATTGATATCAGCCGCTGCGATGGATCCGGCTTGGTTGTCGTTCCCGAACCATCCTGGCACTTGTGTCGGTCCATCCCAGAACGAGACTGAGCCATTCGAATCGGTGGCCCAGCCTATCCGAAGATAGCCGTGGTTTGCACCGGACGGATCATCAACGTGGAAGGCGACTAAATCGGATTGCTGTGAGGGTCGGATACGGGGCAAACGGAAACAGGCAACTCCCGTATTGGTGCCCACAAAAACGCTGTGTTCTGAAACGTTGATCGGTGGATAGTGCGGTACGGGCCCGATGATATCTTCGGGCTGCCAGGTTGAATTGTAGATCTCAAGGCCGTCGGCCATGCTGAAAGCACGTAGTGTTTTGGAAGTGTCGTCGCCTCCATCCAGCACCCAAACCATGGCCAGATCGGTACCGAAGCGTTCAAGACCGGCAGTGCTGACCACAATGGGTGAACTGGCAGCGTTGTGAAGCGCGACGATATTGCCGAGCGAGTCTCGCGCGCGCCATACTTCGACCAGTTTGGGAGATGGCGTCGTAAGATCATCCACTCGAAACGCGATCATTCCGGGATTTCCATTGGAACTCAGGATGACCCGGTGCTCGCCCTGAGCCGTCTGATAGTACGCGGGGGCACACCGGGCTTCTGCACTAAACGACTGGTGACGCCACAATTCGTGGCCCCAGTGACCGAGATTCCGAGAGTCAAGAAGGTAGACGTTCCCGACCTTGTCCGACGTGACGAGTAGTTGACCGCCTGTGCGTGTTTGGATTGGAAGCAGAAGCGCGCTGGATCCGCCTAGATCCTGATCCGCGTCATTCAAAGGCTGCGCGTCGGTCGGCAGATACCAATCGAGAGCTGTCAACGAAGACGAGAGGCTGACATTCCATCCGACGCGGTAATAGCCCTGATTGGGTCCGGATGGATTGTCGATTTGAGAAACAATGAGGTCGGGATGACCGTCGCCATTGATATCAGTTACCGCCACCCCGCCTGCTTGATTGTCATTGCCGAACCAGCCCGGAACTTGGATCGGTTCGCTCCAGCCTTGAGTGACCAGCCCGGAAGAGTTGAGTCCCCAGCCTACGCGCACATATCCATGATTGCCGCCTAAAGGATGATCGATATGGAAGATCACCAGATCGGGCGTGCCGTCGCCGTTCAGGTCTGCGACTGCAACCCCGCCACCCTGATTTTCATTGCCGAACCAACCTGGAATCTGAATAGGCGAACTCCAGCCTTCGGTCACTTCGCCCGTCACATCCAGGCCCCAGCCGACGCGATAGTACCCGTGATTTCCGCTTGACGGGTGATCGATATGGTAGACGATCAACTCGGGCTTGCCGTCGCCATTCAAGTCAGCGACCGCGATTCCTCCGCCTTGGTTGTCATTCCCAAACCAACCCGGGATCTCGAACGGTGCGGTCCAGCCTCCACCGATAACGCCCGAAGGTTCGAGCCCCCATCCGATGCGATAGTAACCGTGGTTGCCACCTGATGGGTGATCAAGGATGAAGATGACCAGTTCTGGCTTGCCGTCGCCATTCAGGTCGGCAATTGCGAGTCCTCCGCCTTGATTCTCATTACCGAACCAACCCGGAATCTGGACTGGCGCGCCCCACCCGCCCGTCACTTTTCCTGCGGCATCGAGCCCCTGCCCGACGCGATAGTAGCCGTGATTCGGGCCGGATGGATTGTCGATATGAAATGCAATCAGCTGCGCGAGGTGAACGCCGCGTGGGCGAGCGACGGCGACACTGCCTCCAGCGGTTTCGTTACCCCACCAACCTGGAATCGGTATTGGGTTGTCCCAATGTTGTGCGCTCGCATTTGATGAGGGCACCGCACGGACAACTGCTTCGAAGAAGTCCCCAAAGTCACCGGGATGTTTGCCGGAGGGCAGGTCGCTCCAATAGTTATCGCCCATCTCGGTGGCGTTGCCGGTGACGACGTACAGGTTGCCTAGGGCGTCAGCGGAAGCTCCGCCGGGACCCCAGACTCCACCTCCATGGACGCGCTTGGTTGTCGGCAGAAATGATTGGTCGCTGAGGTTGTCGGATGCACAACCGACCAACCACCCGAAGTAGGGACCCGCATCATCAGCCTGGAAATCCGCGAACACGGCGTAAACGCGACCATTTTGCAGTAGCAAAGCACCTCGTTGGTCATGGTCGCGCCCAATGAAAGTGGGGCGGCCTCCAGCCCCGACGTCGTTGATTGGTGCTTGGGCGAGGATTGAGCCGGTATCAAGACTGAGCGAGTAGATGCGGTAGACATCTCCGTCTCGGCCCTGATCGGTCAGGGCCATCACAAATAGGCGACGCGCATGTGATTCGAGAACAACGGTGCTGGAGACTCCGACGGGGGTCGGTATGTTGCTTCCGCCACGGGTTGACGGCGCTGCGAGTTGAGCCGTCCAGATCGGCGTCTTACTGCCGTGCCGCAATTGTTCTTCTGAGAACGCAAACACTTCGTTAGCAGACGTTGCGACGTAGAGCATGGTGTGCGTCTCTCCGCTATGCTGACCTCCGCGGAGGGTCCACTGCTGCAGGAACATAACGGCGCCGCGGACGGGAGATCCTAGAGTGAGATCGGCGTAGAGCCCCCAGGGCCGACCGCGCGAGTCAGTCTGCTCGAAGCTGGCCGCGCGCTTGAACCAACCGGTACGAGCATTGTCGTAGTGAAGCGTCTCTGAATTCATCTGTCCCTCTTAGCTGGCTTGCATGCCTAAGAAAGAGATTTGGGAGGCGCGTTCCAGCCTTGTGAGCCTATCACTACGTTGGACGGGGTGTCAAAAGCCAATCTCCAGGGACGGCACCGGACTTACCTATCGTCTCGCCACTCTTCGCGCTTCGCTTCGTCGGCGTCTTCTGCGAGATCCCGCAGAGTGTCGAAGAATTCCTTTGATTGCCCGATGAACAGTCCATCGGCAGAAAGAGTTTTGACGGCTCCCATGGCTGCGCCTCTCGTTTCGACGGGGCGAATGATTGAACAGCGTGGAAGGCGTCGGCTCAGAAAGCTACACGGTTCAGGCATGATCAGGTTTGACTGGAACAGCTCTCCGCCGGGGCTCACATTGAGGTTGGGAAAGATCACAGTGGGATCTTTGGGGTCAACGAGAGGAGCCGGAAGAATCGAGCCGTTTACTGCATTGCCGGCCTTGTCATGCCAAGTCTGAAAGTGAGCAGTCTCAGTCGGTCCGATGCTGAGAATGACTTTCAAAACCGCCGGGTGTGTGACGCGCTGCGCCAGCGAAGGATAGAGGCTGGTACCGCCCTGCTCGATGAAGGCAAAGTGAAAGCCTGCTGTATTCGCGATAGCTTGCAGGTGGTCTTGCGGGAACAGATCGGAATCATCTCTCGGAATTGCTGGATGTTGTCCAGTAGCGATCCCGGGCACCGCGTTAGGAAAGTGAAAGTTGGGATCAAGGTCCGGGTTGTGCTTGCTGCGATATTTGGTGTACCAGCTGGTGTCTACCGAAAGCTGCATCAAATTAGTGAGTCGGCCGATCTGCTGAGCTCCGGAAGCTCTGCTGCTGGGTAAAGTTCTGAATCTATCCAGGTCCACAATGTCGGCGCCTTTGGATGCGAGATATGCATTGAGAAAGGCCCAGTGACTGAGCTCATCGTCGGTGTTGTCGTGGATGTATATATCCATGTCGCCGTCCAGATTCTTGAGGGCTGCCGTATAGGCAGGGCTTCCGCTGCCCCCTGGAACTTCGCTGTCCTGGACACCCCCAAGTTCGTTGTACTGCTGCCACAGGTCACTCTCAAGTATTTCTGCAGCGGCTAGAAAGCGGAGGATGGCCGCATCTCCCTTAGGGAGGCGACCTGCTTCCTCCTCTTCGCCCAAAGCTAGTTTTGAATTCGCCAGAAACGCCGCCCCTATTGTTGCGGTGCTTCCGACAGCCAGTCCTTTCGTAAGAAAGGACCGCCGGCTTGCATTGATTCTTACGGGACCTTGCGTAATTTTCATTGGTGTGCTCCTGATCACTTCGAGATACGGAGCAATCCGTACTTTGCTGGACGTCTCCGTTCGTAGCGATCATGCGCCGAAATTCGGTGAAAGGTGTTCAGAATGTGTAAACGTTTAGTAAATTCGAAAAGCAGCGCGTTGCCGCAGCTTGGTAGCATACCTTTCGTGAATCGGCGACCCAGAACGATTCGGAACAAAGCGAATGTCATTTACACCTTTGCGATTCCGGTGTTTATGGCTAGCAGCTTTAGCTTGCATCCATCGAAGCAGGCTTATTCTAGTCGACAATCACTATCGTCTTACGAAAGTACAAGACAACTATCTTCTAGTTCCGCCACCTTTACCAAAGAACTTAGCCTTAGATAAGCCAATTACTATTCAACTGCGTGTTGGTGCTGGGAAACACGGCTTGCGTTACCAAGATTGCACCATTTCTTACGGCCCATTTTCAATATATCCAGTATCTCAACGCAGTGGTCGGATGGTTCTCAGACTGCCAAACCTGGGCGCATGGGAACAGATGCTCAGCGGTTGGAAACTATTCGATATGCCAGATGGTCTTCAAACACCTTTACTGACCTTTCTGGAGCAGATCGGTTCGTTAGAACAAAAAGGTTGTATTGGCGCCGGAGCAGGTCTATATCTTAGCCAGATCGTCCGGGAGAGCCTGCCCACGCTCGCAGAGGCTGGCTTATTCAGTAAATACATTTATCTCCCGGGGAAGAACGGCCTTGATCTTAGACCCGGTTACGGTTGCGATTAGAACGAGCTTACATTAAGAAGGACAGGCCGACGGAACCGGATTCGCTCGCAAACTATATAGAACTCAGTTTGGTCTTGTATTCAATTAAGGAAGATAGTGATCACCGGAAATGGTTTGGATTACTTAAGACAACTTACACTCCTCAGGATCTGGTTACGCCTTCGACTCAGGTCGGATCTGGCTTTTCTCTGGCGAAGAGGTTCTCCAGAATCCGGCTCTATAGGCTGATGTTTCTCACTAACTTTGTCCGGGTAGAAATCGAGCGGTCCGCGATCATAGTAGCGGCTAATAGCGCCGATGCCATTGAGGAGTTGACTCGAACGGTTCAAATAAATCCGATGTTAAGCTGTTCCGACTTATTACCTAAGGTGCCGCTCGCTGTATTCCATTTGATGGCCGCGTAACAGTAACGCCTGAGTAATTGTCTCAGTCAATGGAAAGCTAGATTACGTCGATTGGGGCTCGAATCTACGAGCCCTTCTTGAGAAGAACAAAGTGACTGATCCGGTTGCAGCATTGAAGTCGGTGCGTGTCTTCCGAGAGAAGTCGTCGCAGGTACTCTTTGACCGGGCTAATCAGGCAGTCTTGGAACTCGTGCTGGTCGGAAGAGATCAAATTTCGTGGTAATCGAGTTGCGAGATGTGTTCACGCCAGCGCTTGGTCGATGTCCCAGATCAGGTCTGCAACATCTTCCATCCCGATGGAGAGCCGGACCAGTTCGGGCGAGACGCCGGCCGCCTCTTGTTCAGCGAGCCCGAGTTGTTGATGGGTGGTGGACGCAGGGTGGATGACGAGACTGCGGGCATCGCCCACGTTGGCCAGATGCGAGAAGATCTTTAACTTGTTGATGAACTGCTTCCCTGCTTCGAGACCGCCCTCGATGCCGAACGAAAAAACCGCTCCGGCGCCTTTCGGGGTGTACTTTTCGGCTAGTTTGAAATACGGGCTGGACGGGAGAGACGCGTACCGGATCCACTGCACGCGTGAGTGATTTTCAAGATGCTGAGCTACGGCCAAGGCATTAGCAAGATGATGATCCATGCGCATACCCAGGGTCTCGACGCCTTGCAGAAACAAGAAAGAGTTGAAGGGACTGATGCATGGCCCGATATCTCGAAGACCTTCGACGCGCGCTTTGATGATGAAACTAAGGCCGCCGAAGGTGTCCCAGAATTTCATGCCGTGATAGGCGCGAGCGGGTTCGGTGAAATGTTTAAAGTTGCCATTGTTCCACGGGAATTTACCGCTGTCGACGATGATGCCGCCGATGGATGTACCGTGGCCCCCGATGAATTTCGTCAATGAATGAACAACGATATCTGCGCCGTATTCAATCGGACGGGTCACATAGGGCGTGGCGAAGGTATTATCGATCATCAGTGGGACGCCATGGTGGTGAGCGATGCTGGCCACAGCAGCAATGTCGAGTACGTTGCTCCGCGGATTGCTGATGGTTTCGCCATAGACGAGCTTTGTTTTGGGTGTGATGGCTTTGCGAAAGTTATCCGGGTTATCGGGCTCGACGAAGACGAAGTCATAACCGAGACGGCGCATGGTCACATCGAACTGAGTGTATGTGCCTCCGTACAAGGTACTAGCAGCAACGATCTGATCGCCCGGTTCGGCTATAGTACTGATTGCGATAAACTGAGCCGCTTGTCCGCTCGACAGAGCGAGCGCTGCTGTGCCACCTTCTAGGGAGGCAATGCGCTTCTCTAACACGTCGGTGGTCGGATTCATAATTCGGCTATAGATGTTGCCGAATTCCTGCAGAGCAAAAAGGCGAGCAGCATGATCGCTGTCATCGAATGTGAAGGAAGTGGTTTGGTAAATCGGTACGGCGCGGGCGTGCGTTGCGGGATCCGGATCGTAACCGGAGTGCAGCGCTCTGGTATTGAACCCAAGTTCCCGTTCAATCTGGCTGGTTGACATGGAAATCAGTATAGTGCGCTTAGCGCACGTAAGCGTTACTAACAGGGAGAAAATATGGGATTTGTAGCGGACTTCAAAGCCTTCGCGTTACGCGGCAATGTAGTGGACCTTGCCGTCGGCGTCATTATTGGCGCGGCTTTCGGATCGATCGTCACGGCTTTAGTAAACGACATCATCATGCCGCCCATCGGCGTATTAACCAGCGGCATCGACTTCAAAGAACAGTACTACTTGTTAACGCCGGGAAAAGGGCCTCAGCCCTATGCGAGCCTGGCAGCGGCCAAAGCAGCAGGCGCGTCGGCACTCGCGTACGGCGACTTTCTTAATACGCTGATCAACTTTCTAATCGTTGCGTTTGTGATCTTCCTGGTGGTCAGGCAGATGGCGAAGCTGTTCCCACCCGCGCCGGTCCCAGTAGCAGGACCGACGACGGACCAGAAGCTGCTTACAGAAATTCGCGATCTGCTGGCTCGCGACGTGACTGCCACAGGTGGCGCGCCGACAACGTCACGCTTATAGCGAGACAGCTCCAGGCAAACCAATCACCGTGTTCGGCATAGAACGTGGTCTGAGTTATGCCTGCGTATGAAACGAATGCGCCGAGTCGCGTGTAAGGTGGCAGGGTTTTGGTTACGCGGCCAGCTGGATCGAGCACTGCGGTGATGCCGTCGTTAGTGGCGCGGATGATGAAGCGCCGGTTCTCGACTGCACGCATGCGAACAAGCAATAGATGCTGCCGGCGAGCCTCGCTGTGTCCGAAGTAACCATCGTTTGAGAGATTCAGCAGAACGTCGGCGCCGGCCTTTGAGAATTGCCGGACGAGATGCGGGAATGCAGACTCGTAGCAAATGAATGTGCCCAGGTGATGTTGTCCGACTGGTAGAACCTTAACAGCATCGCCGGGCACGAAGTCGCCCGATTCGTGTGTGATTCGGTTGACCCAGGCAAATAGAGGAGGCGTGAATTCGCCGAAGGGTACGAGGTAGAGTTGGCTGTATCGGCCGACCTCGCGACCGTCCGGTCCGAGAGTAATCACTGTGTTTAACGGCTCTTGCTTCTCGTTGAATGTCACGGTCATAAACACGAAGTGGCCGTGTTTTTGGGCGATCTGGACCGCTTGATCATGAAAGATCGGATTGTTGTCGAAGTAAAGGGGCGCGGGCAATTCGGGCCAAAGAACGAGTGCTCCGGGCAAAGCCTGCGAGATGATCGAAAGCTGGTTCTGCGTGGTGCGTTGGAGATCGGTCGTCCATTCCGTTTCAGGATCGATGTTCGGCTGAACCACGGCCGCTTGGTCATGGGCGGGCAGACCTTGGGGAATCGGTGGAAGCAAATAGATGCCGAACAGGGTGAGCAGCGGCCATAACCAAAGGCGAGGTTTTCGAAGTATCAGGCAGGCAACTGCAGTAGAGAGAAGACAGAAGACGAACGAGAGTCCATAAACGCCTACGAAGGGTGCAAGACGCAAGGGGAACGACATGTCGATTCCGGCGTTACCCAATGCGAGCCAGGCAAAGCCGAAAGTTCCGTGTGTTCGTTCAAGACCAATCCACAGAGCAGCCACGGCCGGCAACGCATAGGGTTGAGACATCAACGGCCCGGCAAGCCAGCTGAAGACGGCTAGGTGGAGTGCTTTCAAGATACAGAAGAGAAGGAATGCTCCCCATCCGCCGAATGAGCCCATGCCGCCATGGATTTCAAGTACAAATTGGATCCATGTGCAGAGGCCGAACCAGTAGACGATGCCCGCGCCCCATCCAAAGATGAAGCGCTGTCCGGGGCGGGGAGTTCTCGCAATGCCAACCAGCAGCGGCGCCAGTGCGATGGGTGCAAGCCAGTGCAGGTCGAACTTAGGGAAGATCAATAGTAAAAGGATCGCAGTGAGGAGAGCCAGCCCTGAGTGAAGCAGGATCTGACGCTTAGGCATCCGAACGAGAGGCAACTGAATTAGGTGCAGCCTGGTCGCTGACCAGGTCGGCCATGTAGGAACTGCGCACGAGGGGACCGCTGAAGACCATCTTGAAGCCGAGCTTAAGACCGTGGTCGCGGTAGGCGTCGAACTGGACTGGCGTTATGAACTGGGAAACGGGCAAATTGCGGCGAGTGGGCTGCAGATATTGGCCGATAGTGGCGATATCGGAACCGGACGCGAGAATGTCGCGAAGGAGTTGGTGAACCTCGTCGGGCTGTTCGCCGAGTCCGACCATAAGGCCAGATTTGACCAAGGTCTCGGGTTGATAACTCTTGGCGAATCGCAGGACACCGAGCGATTGCCGGTAGTTCGCTTGTGGACGGACGCGGCGATAAAGGCGCTCAACGGTTTCCATGTTGTGGTTATAGACATGAGGACCGGCATCGAGCACGCGTGCCACGGCATCGAGGTCGCCACAGAAGTCGGGAGTAAGAACTTCAACGCGGGCATTGGGGAGCGCGCGGCGGACCTGGCGTACGGTTTCTGCAAAGTGATGGGAGCCACCGTCGGACAGATCGTCACGGTTGACAGCCGTGATGACGACGTAGTTAAGCCCGAGTTCAGCGGCCATTTCCGCTACATGGCACGGCTCGTCGGCGTCGAGGAAGAACTCGCGTTTAGCGGCAGAGCCTTTGGGTACCGAACAGAAACCGCAGCCGCGAGTGCAGAGATTGCCAAGGATCATGAAGGTAGCGGCTCCGCGGTGGAAGCATTCATGAATGTTGGGACAACGGGCTGACTCGCAGACGGTATGCAGCCGGCGACGGCGCAGATCAGCTTTTAAGGTGTGGACGGATTCGTGGTGAGTGCGGCCCTTACGGAGCCAATCGGGAAGGCGGGGGGCCGGTAGGTCAATCTGGACCAGGGTCGTCACGAACTTTTATTGTGGCATTGGGAGTAGCGGTGCAAGCTAAAGACCTCAGGCCCGTTGCGTGGTTGCCCGATCGAGAGCTTCCCGAACCTTTGCAGTACCGCCTGCGCGAACAGGTCCGTGCCCGCTGGCTGTACGTTCAAAATGACAATTCAGCAGTTTGTCGGCGCTGGCTAGAGCAAGGGGTTTGTCCCAGGTTGCGACGTTCGGAAGAGGGAAGTACCACGGAGCGTAGCCGGAAACACTGAGGCGGCCGACTGTGATGAGCGCATCGCCAGCGAATAGGGTGCCGTCGCGTTCATCGATAAATGAGAGATGGCCGGGAATGTGGCCGGGCGTTTCGATCACGCGGAGTGAGCCGTAGAGTTGACCTTCGATCAGCTGGTCAGTGACGCTGGTGCGGATGCCGGGAAGTGAGCCTTTGACTTTGCTGGCAGGCTCGCCGGGGAAGCGAGTCTTGTCTGGCGGCTTTCGGAGTAGCGGGATGCTTCGGCCACTGGCAGCAAGTTCAAGCGCACCGGGTCGGGCTGGGTCCGACTGCTTAGTGGTGGCCTGGCTTAGAGCTAGTTTAGAAGCGAGCTCGTCAACAGACCCAACGTGATCGCCGTGAGCGTGCGTCAGAACGATTCTGCGAATAGGGGCACCGAGTGTCGCTGCAATTGCCACAATCTGTTTCCCAGCGCCGCCGACACCTGTGTCGATCAGGGTAAATCCATCGGGCTCGCGGACTAGATAACAGTTAACTAGGCCGAAGCGAGTGAGCTGGTAGGAGGTAGCGGAGATTGCAGTCGTCTTCATCGCCCGTTAGATGCGCGACAGGACGGCTGGGGGTCGTTGATTGTTGTCGGTCTAGTTTGGAAGGCGCGCAGCGTATTAATTCTTCGCCGCGCGCGATCACAGACGCTAAAGGCTAATGCCTTTCTTCGAGTTTCAACAGCTTTTTGAAGTCAATTTGGACCCCTGTGTTGAGCGCCGTGCGGTTCCAAACGAATCCGTTACTGGCGTAGCTGTAATCGACGATGCGCGTATAGAAGCCGAAAAGATTCACGTAAGGCGTTACTTTAAGCGTTGCACGGAAAAATGCACGCTCGCCTAACCCGTACTGGTCGCCGTTTAACGCGAAAGCCCAGATAGAATTATTGCCGCTGGCGGAGTAGACGTCGTAGTTGTAATCAATGTCGGCATAGCCAGCCTGTAAGGTAAGTTTCTTGCGTAGGGTCTTCTCGCCGGTGATGGAGAAGCCATTTCCGCCACTGTAGGTATCGGTATCAACTGTAAGAGATTTTGGACGCTGGTAGGCTTCAACGCGTACTGAGTCGATCGCCTTCGCCCAGTTGGTTTTAACTAAGGCTGCTTCCCGCCAGGTATATACAAGGTGGTGTGTATAATCTGCAGAGAGTTCAAGCCAGGGCGTTACCTTCTTGCGAGCTAGGAACTGATGGTAGTTAGACTGGGCTAGTCGGTTGCCGCGTGAAAAGAAGTTCGGCGTGTAGATGTCACCGAGATATCCAAAGGTGACGGACATCTCGTCGAGAAAAAGCTGCTTGGGTTTCTGAACGAGCAAACGGCCACCAGCAAGATAACCATCCTCGTCGTAACTCGTTATCTCAGTATTGACACCGCGATTGATGCCGAGAGAACCGTACTGCACTGATATGCCGTCAATCGGTTTTACCTGAAGATAGAGCTGCCGGGGTAGGAAAGCCCAACCGCCAGAGGGATAGTTGCCGGCACTTGGGCCTGAAGCGATCGCGTCGAGGCGGTCGGCTAGGGGGAGGCTTGGGATGGAACGCTGAATGGCGAGGTCTGTTCCGCCCCCTGCAAAGTCGGCGTAGGCCCAGTCGAAGTAGTGACCAGACGAGAGCCGGAAGTGGATCGTGTATTTGGCCTTCTGGTCGAGCTTGACATTGCCTTCGAACAGGCTTCGTTGCTGGCCTTGTGAGTAAGTGTGTACCCCTTCTGAGTCGGTCACGCCGCGGTAACGGCTGCTGAAGGAAAAGTTGTCAAGACTTAACCAGCGATCAAGATTAGATTGCCAGGTATTTAGGGAAGAGGATGACGAGTCCGCGGCGAGCGAAGCAGTTTGTTGAGCAACCAGTCCAAGCGGCAAGGCGAAGAGACTGACGGTCAGCGAAGTAAGGTGAAGTAGTTTCATCTTGATCAAACCTGAAATGTCGTTCAGAAATATGAGTGGGCAAAGACAATATTTATCTCCCTCGCTTTTGTGGCGTATACACCCACAGTAAGGACGTTCAATAGGGCAATCTGCGGGTTGCAAACGGCCAGACCATCAGAATGAAATCTGGGCGCAGAGTGGAGTTGGCGGAAGGCTACTCCTGCTCAGCTTTACTGGATCAAGTCCACTTGTGCACTGCGACACCACCGTTAATACGCGCCTGAATAACCGGGTCGAAGAACATATAGGGATGTGCAGGGTCGAGGCGACTTGCTGCATCAAGACCCGCGCGGAGATCGTGAGGAATCTCGAAATCGAAGGTTTGCAGATTATCGGCAAGCTGAGCAGGGCGGCGCGCTCCGATGATGGTGGAGGTGACGCCGGAGCAAGAGGCGACCCAGTTTAGAGCGACTTGCGCGAGCGGCCGTCCGAGTTCTTGGCCGACGTGCTGAAGGGCGTCAAGAATCGACCAGTTTCGGTCGGTGAACTTCTCGAAGACTGGATTTGTGGTGCCTTTCAGAACTTCTAGTCGGCTGTTTTGCTCTGAACTGGCGCGGTCGCGATTGTACTTGCCTGATAGGAATCCGCTGGCGAGAGGGCTCCAAGGGCAGACGGCCATTCCAAGCTCGCGAGCTGCGGGTATATGTTCACGTTCGATAGTTCGTTCGACCAAAGAATACTCGAGCTGAAGGGCGGCGGGACGTTCTAGGCTGTGACATTCAGCCAACGTAACAGCTCGGGCGGCATACCAGGCGGGCACGTCGGAGAAGCCGTAGTAACGAATCTTGCCTTCGCGAACGAGTGCGCTCAGAGTGTTGACTACTTCCTCGACCGGAGTGATCATGTCCCAGGCGTGCAACCAATATAAGTCAACGAAGTCGGTGCCTAGACGGCGCAGCGAGCCTTCGAGCGCTCGATGAATGTTCTTGCGACCGTTGCCCCCAGCGTTGGGATTGCCGGGCTCGAGATTGAAGGTGAACTTAGTCGCGATCACCGCTTTGTCGCGCAGTTTTCGACCACTTATGAAGCGGCCCAGAAGCTCCTCACTTCGACCCTCAGCATATCCGTCGGCAGTGTCGAAGAAATTGCCTCCTGAATCGAGATAACGGTCGAAGATGGTGCTGGCCTCCTCGTCGCTCGAGCCCCAGCGATCGTTGCCAAATGTCATCGTGCCGAGGCACAAGGGACTCACGCGTAAGCCGGTGCGTCCTAGAGTAATGTACTGATCAAGCTTCATGCAGGTTCCTAGCCGTAAGTGTATTCGCCTCTGTTGTAAGAAAAATTGGTTCACGAAGAGCTGGGTGTCGACGATAAGTCCTCTGTATGGTTGAAATGATCGAAGGGCTAGAGTCCAGCAAGGTTTACAGAAAATTTGCTCTACGTGCAGCAGCTCTTGCGTTTCTGTTTCTCTCGCAGCAGTTTCAGATTGCCGATGCCAAGAACGCAGAGGTGAACTTCTCGGGCGAATGGCAATTGGCCAAAAATAAGAGCGACTTCGGCGGCTACGCCGCGCCGGACACCGTAGAGAAGAAAATCGAGCAGGACGCGCCAATGGTTAAGGTTCATTCAACGCAGACTCAGAAGGGCAAAACGGCTACGACCGATTTGTTGTTCTGGACGAACGATGTGGACACAAGAAACTTTGTAAATGAACGCAACGCTTACGTGACAGCTGAGTGGGTGGACACAGATCTTCACGTACACACCAACATGCAGGATGAAGTGGGCCGGCCCGTTGTGATAGATGAGACTTGGACAATGTCGGAAGACAAACAATCGTTGACGGAATGGATGGAAGTTACGACTTTGAGGAAAGGGTCGCTGCGGATGAAGCTCGTGTTCATGAAGAAGAATTAGCGGCAAGAGGCCAAGTTCAGTTGTGCTCAGCTCTGAGCGCCACTCATGCAGTTTGCGCTAGCAGAGTCGCGTGGCTAGTGGGGATAAGAAGCACCTTCAACAACCCGCGAATTGAGATCCAATCGAAATGCAGACCAACTGTCGTTAACTGGGCTCCATGCTTCACCAGTAACACTCGACCCGGATACGCGCAAGTCCTTTATCCCATCCCAAGAGACTCGGGGGCTATTCCAAATTAGGCCCTCAGGATCGATGACTTCTAGTCGAGTGTAGGTCGCCACCAAGATCTCGTTCCTGGTCTCTATCGGAATCACTAACGCAATATCAGGTGCGAGCAGCCTAATCAATTCCTGGGAATTCGGATCAACAAGATAGCCCTGTCCGCGCGAGGTCACCAGAACGTACCCAGTGTAAGAATGTTCAACAATCGCGTTGAGGCTACCAAAGCCGCCTTGAAAATTACCTACCCAGGAAGCCGATGGAGACGACTGGAACTGGATTACGTACCCTTCTCGGTAGTGGCCTCTGCCGTTTGGACTGAAGCCGATGGGCCACGGGCCGTCTCCTGGTAAGCCTGGCAGCACGCGGAATTTAGAAGCATCCATACCTCTATCGATTTTAAGTGACCCGGGGAAAGGCCCTCATCTTTCGTTCGGCTCAGGTCCGGCATTTGCAACATACGGGCCGACAAGGGTCAGTTCGCGCGGCCTGATTAGGAGCTCACTTGCTAACCTTCAGAAATGCCGCTACCGCCGGATCTGGAGGCCACGATTGATGCCGCATGGGAGAAAGCGCGGGACGTCCCTGGGTACATAGGAGATCGTGAGTTCCGAGCCTTGACCATGCTTTGTGCGGGTGCTCCGAAGAACGGGGTGACGGTCGAGATTGGAAGTTTCCGCGGTAAGTCCACTGTTGGATTGGCAGCCATTTCGGCTCGCTATGATCTTGGGCCCGTTGTAAGCATTGATCCGCATAACGCCCCTTGCGAGACTGAC
Source organism: Bryobacteraceae bacterium (assembly GCA_965214005.1). Lineage (GTDB taxonomy): Bacteria > Acidobacteriota > Terriglobia > Bryobacterales > Bryobacteraceae > Bog-105. The sequence goes on along the minus strand of CBDCAQ010000014.1, from coordinate 1,532,861 downwards.
CCGATGTTAGGTGATCAGACGACCTCGTTCGACGACTTTATGTCGGCGCTGCGCGGAGCGGGACTGGAGAGTCAGGTCGAAGCTCATCGGGCTCTTTCGCGTGATGTCGCTCGTGATTGGAAGCGCGCCATACGTTTTCTGTGGATCGATGGCGATCACACATATGCGGGTGCGAAGCTTGACTTCGACTTGTTCTCGCCCTTCCTGGTAGACGGTGCCATCATTGCCTTTCATGACACTCTGCATGAATTCGAAGGCCCGATCCGAGTGTTTGTGGAGGACATGCTGCGTTCCGACAGCTTCGGACCTGCGGGACTTTTGCACACCATCGGCTGGGCGCAATATTGTCCTCGCGATGGAGCGAAGTTTCGGAAGCAACGGGAAGGCCTGGCGCGTTCGGCAGCTAGACTGATTCCATTGGTCACGGGAGGGCGCAGCGTTACTGGATTAGCTAAGATGTGCTGGAAGTTACAGTGCGCAATGGTGCCACATGCAATTCTTCCGCCGGCTGAGTGGGAGAGGATGTTGGCCGGTTAGAAACGCCTCGATCGAGCGCGTTGTAGCCGAGGGCTACGACGACAAGGAACATCGTTAACACTTCGCTGTCACCGAGATTGACATCGGCGAAGCCTTCAATCAGCAGCGAGATCACGACGGCGATACCCCCATGCAACAAGAATCGCCGGTCGTCAGGAACGCGCGGCAAGGCACGAACACCTCGGCCGAAATCCCACAGAATTTTACCCATAAGCCAGAGAAAGATGAGCAAGACCGGGATGCCACGTTCGGCTGCATACTCGAGATAGATATTGTGAAGATGCATGTACGATCCGGCGGGCAGCGGGCGAGGGATATCGGCTGGTAGATACTCCATGAACCGCTTTCTCGGCATCTCGGGACCTAAACCGAGCCAGGGATGATCTTCAATCATGCGGACGCCTGTTCGCAGGAGTATGGCGCGGAATCCATTTGAGTCGTCGGGACCGGGTCGGGCAATGGAAACGGCACGTTCGCGGATTGTGGACGGCGCGATGAACAGGCCGACGGCGAGTAATGCCGGAACCGCTAAGGTCAGCCACGGACGCCAACACCAAATGAGATAGATGGCTCCGACGATGGTGGCGATCCAAACCGCTCGAGTTTCGGCAAGTAGGACGCCCATACCCATCAGGATTGCAAAGCCCAGCCATAACCACGTGTGACGGCGAGCTATTGGCGAAAAGAGCAGGAAGGAGCCGAGCATCATCAAGACGAGCATTTCTTCTACTGAGAATGTGTACCAATGGCTCATAAAGCCGGTGATGCGCCTCTCCATATAGGTCGCGTAGAAGGGTAGATGGAGTTGGTGGATGCGGTACAGCTTGAGGCCGAATTGAACCAGGCCGAATAGTGCACTGGCTGCGCCGCATGCTGTCCAAGCCAGCACGAGCCACCGGGCTAGCTTGGTCTGGCGGAGCAAGGTGTAGGCGACGAGCAGTTGACTGAAGACGTAGATTTTCTTGATTTGGGGGAAACCAGCCATCGGGTCGCCGGAGAATGCTACTGCGATCAATGTGCCCAACAAAAACAGCCCGAGCGGTAGCTCAATAGGCGGGAGCCGGAGCGGCGTGCGTGAAGCGATCAACATGGCGAGCGCTGCGCCCAACAGAATTTGAGACGGTGCAATGCCTATGACAATCGTTACGGATGATGCGAAAGCGAGCCAGCGTGCCCAGACAACGAGCCGGGATTGAGAGTCAGTCACAGTGTTTCCTTTGTTATCCGGCGTCGGCGTCAGTTCGACCTTCACTCGATCCAGTGTAGAAGACCGGGCAGCAAAGGTGGCTGTCAAACTAGCGTGCTTTGAGGAACTTCGCTGCGCTTTTGTTCTCGGTATTCCAAGCGGGAGGCTGATCGGAGTTAGCAAGATCAATTAACCCCAACGCAATCATGCGGTCGATGCGAGCAAGGTTCGCATAGTCGATCTTCTTGGCTTCGTCGCCAACCTGGTGATAGTCGGGATAGTCGAGTGCGACAAAAAGCGTGTGAGCAGGAACACCGTGCCCAGCCAGAGACCAATTATCACTACGCGCGAAGAAAGAGTCGTCAGCTGTTCGATCGGGTGCAACAGTTATGCCCGTGAGGCGGCCTGCTTCTTCAAAATAGTGGGGCAAATCGGAATAGTCGTAACCGGTCATGCTGGCGCGATCGATGCGCTTATGCAATCCGACGTCGGTCCGGCCAAGCTGTTCTAAGTTGATTTCGGCAATGGTGAAGGTGAGCGGGAAGATTGGATGCTCGGCATAGTATTTGCTGCCTAACAGGCCAAGTTCCTCACCGAAGAAGGTCATGAACACAATGCTGCGTTTCGGGCGAGGGTTTAAGGTCACCAACGCTTTGGCTATTTCAATGACGGACACAGTGCCGCTGGCATCGTCATTCGCGCCGTTAAAGATTTGATCGCTCGGGTTCGGATGAAGAACTTTGGTCGCGGCATGACCGGCGGTCGCGGTAGTGCCTATGTGGTCGTAGTGTGCGGTTAAAAGTATATACGTGTTCTTGAGCACCGGATCGGAACCCCTCAGAATTCCGACTAAATTACATAATTGGATCACGTGTCCAGGCTTGGCCTTGGCGCCAGCGCCTTCGAATAGGCCAGGGAGTTCGGTATATGTTGCGGATTGACAGAAGTTCGGGCCGGAGGCTGGCTGCAGCTTTGCCTTCCAAAACTGCTCGTTGATGAACCTGGCTGCGATGTCGAGGCCAGGCGATGGGGTGTAGCGACCGGCTAGCTTATCAGAAGCGAGAAACGAAAGGTTGGCTTTCAGGTTCTCAGCAGAAATAACGTCCAGCGCAGTCGCCAGTTGAGGAGGGAGGCGGTCGGGCGAATCGAGGGCGAACGCGAGGCAGACAACGGCCAGCAGAAGCGCCGAGCAACGACGAAGCAACTCCTATTTTAGTCGTCGCTACCGAAGAAGCTGCCAAGTCCGCCGATCCCGCCTGTGATGGCGCGCAGTGGATTTTGTTCGTCGCCGCTATGGGCGTGTTCGGCTGGTGCAAGTTCGTGGCGCAGGCGTTCGAGCGTCATGCTCTGCAGGATCACGCGGCCTGGACCGGTCAGCGTAGCAAGAAACAATCCTTCGCCGCCGAAGATAGCCGTGCGGATACTGCCAACCATTTGAATGTCGTAATTGACGGTTGGTTCGAAGGCAACTAAGTGGCCGGTTTGGACCTGCAAGATTTCGCCGGGCGCCAAGTTGAAGTCGACGTGATCGCCACCGGCATGGACGAATACAGCGCCTGGACCAGTGAGTTTCTGGAGAATAAATCCTTCACCACCGAGCAGCCCTGCTCCGAGTTTGCGCACCATACTGATATCGAGCGTGACTGAGCCTTGGGCAAACAGGAACCCATCGCGCTGGACCATGATGGTCTGACCGGGAGCGAGTTCGAAGACTTGGATTTTGCCCGGATAATGGCCGGCAAAGCCTACTTCGCCACTCGACATTTGGGCCTGAAAATAGGTGAACATGATGGATTCGCCCATGAGCTTGCGTTTTAATGCGCCGAGCAATTTCTGCCCGATGCTTTGCCCGGTCATGCGAGTCTGCCAATCGACATTGGCGGACTTGTAAATCATTTTTCCGGCTTCGGCGTAAATCTCCTGGCCTGGGTCGAGATGAACACGGGCGATCTGAAGATTATGACCTTCGATGTCGTAACGGAGCGGTGCGACCGGCGGTGATGGCGGATAGTAGGAGGCACCTGTTTGGGGGCCGGAGGAGGCGCCCATCGCTTGACCACAGTTCAAACAGAAACGCGCAGTGTCGGCAGCCTGGGTGCCACAGTTCGTACAAAAAGCCATAGTCATTCATACTAACGAAACTAAGGCCAAAAATGTTCGGCGATGCGAGTTGCGCCGGGGTTGGACGGCTAGCGGACTGTGTCCGTAGAGGGTAACTGCAAACGCGGTGTGAATGTCGCACACGGCATTGAATCGACAACCGGAACAAAGGACCCTTGTTGTGCATCAAGCGCAAACAGATCACCGGTTTCGATATTGTAAGTCAGACCGTACAGTTTCAGGTGGCCGCTGCGAAGTCGTGTTGCCACGTAGGGGTGCGTTTCTAAGTGCTCGATCTGGGCGGCGACATTCTCTTGAGTCAAACGCCGAAGCAGTTCCGATTCGGGCAGATTTGGGAAGTGTTCCTGTGTGATGATCCGGGCAGTCTCAGCATAGTGAAGCCAGGGGCCGACAGTACTCAAGCCGTTGAGCCGCTCAGGATTCAGGAGTGCTCTCATTGCGCCGCAATCGGAGTGGCCGCAAATCACGATAGCTTCTACGTCGAGAACCGACACAGCGTATTCGATTGCTGCGGAAACACCGCCTCGCATCTCGCCGTAAGTGGGGACGATATTACCCACGTTTCGGCAGACAAACAAGTCCCCCGGAATGCTTTGGAAAACGAGTTCTGGAGCAATCCGAGAATCGCAGCAGGTGATAAGAAGTATTTTGGGACTCTGCTGGTCAGCTAAGACTTGGAATTGTTTCTCTTGTTGCGGGTAGATGGTCTCTTTGAAGTGCCGGTACCCGGCCAGAAACTGCTCTATTGTAGCGGACTCACGCATGCCGTCGGCTATCTCCCTAAGGCAGCCAGGCTGCCTCATTGGAGTATAAGAAACAGCCAGTTCGCAATCGGTGACGACTAGCTTTTAACAAAGTCGAGAGAAGCAGAATTCATGCAATACCGAAGGCCAGTTGGCCGCGGACCATCGTCAAACACGTGGCCGAGGTGAGCATCGCACTTTGCACATAGAACCTCCGTACGAGCCATCCCAAAGGCATTGTCAGTGTGATTCTTCACGTTTTCAGAGGCGAGTGGCTGGTAGAAGCTTGGCCACCCTGTGCCTGATTCGAATTTCGTGTCCGACGAAAACAGCGCATTCCCGCAACACACGCACCGGTAAATGCCGTGCTCGTGATTATCCCAAGTCTTTCCAGTAAACGCACGCTCAGTTCCTGCCTTGCGGGTCACCTCAAATTCTTCGGGAGTTAGCTGCTTGCGCCACTCCTCATCCGTCTTGACCACTTTTTCCACTTTTGCCGTTCCTTTCCGCTGCCCGGCGTTGGTGAATTCTACAATCTTTACAAGATGTTGGCCAGGCATGCCGCCAGTCTTATCTTTAGCTTCGACTACCGCGGCACAACCCGCGAGACCGCCCAAAATGCTCGTCAGAAATATGCGCCGATTCATACTGTTTCAGCTTTCCTTTCATTAGACTATACGGAGCAGACGTTGATTCAGTTATGTCCGGCACCTGAAAATCTGGAATCGAGACGTAGCCTTGGATCGTCGTTAAGATGTTAACTATGGGATTGGCGTATCAAATCAGCCGCAATGGCCGTCGCTGATCCACATCTAAGCTGGCGTCCGAAGCACAACCCGTGGCTGGTCGCTCTGACGGTCACGATGGCGACATTCATGGAAGTGCTGGACAGTTCAATTGCGAACGTCGCGCTGCCGCACATCGGCGGGTCGCTCTCGGCTAGTCAAGATGAGTCGACGTGGGTGTTGACCAGCTACTTGGTTTCGAATGCGATTGTGCTTCCGATCAGCGCCTGGCTGGCCACAACTTTTGGGCGCAAGCGGTTCTATATGACGTGCGTTGCGCTGTTCACGGTGAGCAGCTTTCTGTGCGGGCTCGCGCCCAGCTTGGGGTTATTGGTGCTATTCCGGGTCATGCAGGGCTTTGGTGGAGGCGGTCTTGCGCCGAGCGAACAAGCAATTCTGGCCGACACTTTTGAACCAGCCAAACGCGGGATTGCATTCGCCGTATACGGTATGGCGGTCGTGGTGGCTCCGGCCATCGGACCCACGCTAGGCGGCTGGATCACTGACAACTACAGCTGGCGCTGGATCTTCTACATCAATGTACCTATCGGACTTCTGTCTCTCTTCCTGACCAATCGCATGGTGGAAGATCCACCTTACCTGCAAGCAGAGCGGAAAAGAGTCAGCGGGATTGGAGTTGATTTCCTAGGGCTGGGGTTGATAGCGCTCGGCATTGGATGTCTGCAGGTTGTATTAGACAAAGGGCAGCAGAAAGACTGGTTCGCGACGTGGTGGATCACTGCAATGTTGCTGACCGCAATTACGACGCTCGTGGTCTTCGTGATTTGGGAGTGGCAGCACGATCATCCCATTGTTGACGTGAAACTGTTTAGGCTCCGGAACTTCTCGACGACTATTTTCTTTACTTTCATGCTCGGTATGGTCTTGTACGGCACCACCGTTTTAATTCCGCAGTTCCTGCAAACGTTATTAGGGTACCCGGCCGTGAGTGCAGGCGAAGCAATGTCAGGCGGAGGGGCAATCATGCTAGTCATGATGCCGATTGCCGGAGTGTTGGTCAGCAGGATGGACGCACGATGGATGCTGGTGGCAGGCTTTGCGATGACGTCGTTATCGCTGTTCCATATGTCTAATTTGTATACCGGGATCGACCTGAAGACTGCAGCGATGATGCGGATCTATCAAACCGCTGGGTTGGCGTTTATCTTTCTACCATCAAATACTTTGGCCTATGTGGGTGTGCCGCGCGTGAAGAATAACCAGGTGTCAGGGATCAATACATTCGCCCGAAACATCGGCGGAAGTATCGGGATTGCGGCGCTGACGACGATGCTGACCCGACAAAGTCAAAAGCACATGACCTACTTGTCTGAACACACGGCCGCTGCCAACCCAGCTTTCAATTCTATGGTCCAGGGCATGACGCAGTCGTTGAACCAGGGTGGAACCAGCTTGAATGGACTGTATGGCACGCGCCAACAGGCGTACCACCAGATTTACGGAATTGTGCAGACCCAAGCGGCCAGCCTCGCCTACGTGGACGTAATTTCGTGGATGGCGATTCTGGTATTGGCTCTCATACCTTTTGTGTTCATTATGAGGCGGCCACCGAAGGCCGGCGCTGCGGCACCAGCAATGCACTGAGATACCTCGAAGTTAAGCGCAACGCAAAAAAAGGCGAGTGGATCGCTCCGCTCGCCCTTTGCCTTCTGGGATGTTGACTGTTGTGGATCGTTCTAGTGCGTGCCGACTCCGCTTAGCCGGATATTGTGAGGGCTGCCGGCAGCCTTGTCGGTAATCGTGACTGTTCCAGTGCGGTTGCCGATCGCGGTCGGAGTGAAAGTGATGCTGATGGTGCAACTCGCATGAGCAACAACAGGCGAAACACAGTTGTTGGTCTGTTTGAAGTCTCCGCTCGCGAAGATGCTCGATATGATGAGCGGCCCTGTTCCGGTGTTGGTCAGAGTTACCGCCTGCACAGAGCTTTGTGTATTTAATCGCTGACTCGGGAAGGTAACCGATGTACGCGATAGGGAAACGGCCGGAGCAGTTCCTGTGCCGGTCAAGTTAACTGTTTGCGGGCTTCCTTTCGCATTGCTGGAGACCACAATCAACCCCGTACGCACGCCTGTAGCAGAGGGAAAGAAGGTTGCGGTGATGACGCAGCTCGCCGATACTGCCACGGAAGACGGACAGTTGTTAGTTTGCTTGAAGTCACCGTTTGCAACGATACTGCTGATCGCGAGAGCCGCGTTTCCTACATTTTTTAGGGTAACTTGCTGAGGCGCACTTGTGGTCCAGATTAGTTGGTTACCGAAGTTGAGGCTTGTCGGAGTCAAACTGACAGCAGGCGCTGCACTTGCGGAACTGATGTTGACGGAATCCAATCCGAAATCTGTGGTCATGCCGGCGCTAACGCTAGTCAGGCTGAAAACTATTGAGGTTACATTCGGTCCGGATTGATTTAGTACGCCCATGTAGACCGGATTGCCCTGCGAGTTACTGGTCGCGAAGAAATACCCTAGAGACGTGCCACCGTTGAAGGCTTCAATTTTAGCGATGAAAGTGCCTGGGCCGTTTGCCTGGATATAGGCTCCGCCGCCCGCCATGCCAGACTTGAATGTGACGCGCACGGGGCCGGTAGATCCGTTGCCGGCATCTGAGGTCCAGAGAAGGGTATCACCGGCTGGGAAGCCGACACCTGTCCAACTGCAAGGTGATGTCGAACAAACACGAGATAGAATCGCGTTTGGACCGGCCAGAGTAACCTGCGCCGTCGCACCTTTAGCGGTGGAAACACTACCGCCCGCGTTGAGCAACGTTTGATCACCCCCGATGCTCGACCAGTAAATGGAGTCTGTAGTTTTTTGAGCCGCAGGACTTGTGATTTGGGACAGTGTATCGGCGTTAGCTGCAGCGGAACCTAAGAACCCGATCAAGGTAAGATGTGTAAGAACGAATGAGTAAGTGGTTTGTCTTAGCATTGTATTTTCCTCGTTTCTCGCCTATTGGCAAACCGATGGCTGACCGGAAGTAAAGGTTCCGTTATTCGAATACAGACCACCGGCACCTAATGAACTAGGTTGCCGGAAAAACCATGAGAAGTACGCTAGCTCTTGAAGTGTGTAAGTAACACCGTTCGACATCGTGACGGTGAAAGGGTTTGTGGGCGAGTTGCCACCAGGGCTAAGCGGATCACCGACTTCGAGATTCGCTTGACAACCAGTCACTTGACCAACATGCCCCCAAGAAGGAGTCGGATTGCTGGTGTCAGGATCATCCATCCACTCGGCCAATTCGTGACTTGACACGGAAACGTCTCCTCCGAAGGCTCCGCTGGTGTCGTAGCTGCTGATTGAATAAGTTTGCAGAATGTTGTTCGGCGCGTAGGAATTGTGGTAGCCGAGAATGCAACACTGACTGGGGTCAGCGTCGTATTCGAAGACTGAATCGAATAAGAAAATCGGGAACACGGCTGGTGTTACGCCTTGCGAGGCAAGCTGCGGAATGAGAGTATTTTGGACGTAGGCGTCCCACCAGTTGATGTCCATAGTTCCGTAGGCGCATCCTGAGAAGAAGTTTGTGCTTGTTGAGCCGTTTGCAATCGGAACCGTTACGTTGATGGCGGGCAGAACTTTGGTTCCGAAAAGGGTGTGATACGGAGTACCCGCTACTTTGCTCCAGAAGTTAGAACGTTGGAATGCGTCCGTATATTGGGTGCTACCCACGTCGGCGCCATTCATAACGTAGTCGACGTTTTGAAAGATCGGCGACTGATTTAGCAGGTTGACAACTGAATCGCCAACGCAAGAGTCGACAACGGTTGGATCAAACAAAGTCCCTGTGTCCGCGAACGTAAGCTTGACCGGGATGATGTCGGTTGGAATTACTGTGGATCGATGCCCATTGAAGAACGCGTTACGACCGACCATCGTTCCTTGATACGTACTGCCGTCCAGCGGTGAAACGACGTTGTAATGCCAGAACGGGATGGTAGCGCCCGTGGCTGACTGGGATTCAATCGTCTCTCGATCTAGCTTCGCGCCGGACGTCGAGTGCATGACTTTGTATCTGACTTGATAGTTGTGTTTCTGAAGCTGTGGTTGAGTCGCTGGCTCACCAAAACAAGGTGCAGCTGCGAGCGCGAGAACGGCTCCCAAGGAAAAAAGAGTTTCTTTCATGTACAATCTCCGCGTGTCTGTTGGGATCAATGCCAGCATCATCGGTCGCTGCTGACTCCCTGCTTAAGTAAAGCGTAGAAATTAGAACGAAAGGCTCAACAGCTTGAGAAATATGTGGCTCGGACGATTACGGGCATTGGTTTGAGATGATCGAGGACTTCCAATCGGTCAGGCCAGAGACGATCTCGCCGTCCACGGGTGGCAGATGGCTGGATGTGAAAGCCATTTTTGAGCTTGCGGCAACGCTCGATCCGTCTGAGTGGTCCGCTCTTCTAGATCTCCGTTGCGGTTCTGATCAACAGTTACGGTCGGAAGTTGCGTCCCTGCTATCTGCGCATGACCCGACTTCTAAGTTTCTAGAGCAACCTCTCGCGTTGATTAAAGAACTAGCGGAGATTGAGGACGCGCCTCGAATGCAGGCTCCTGAAATCGGGAGCAGGATTGGGGCTTATCGAATTGAACGTGAGATCGGACGCGGTGGTATGGGATCGGTCTATCTCGCCAATCGTGCGGACGACGAATTCAGTCAACGTGTCGCAATTAAAGTCATCCGCGTAGAGAGACACAGCGAATTCGCTGTCCGACGCTTTCGTCTTGAGCGACAGATCTTGGCGACGTTGGAACATCCCTATGTGTCGAGGCTGATTGACGGTGGAACTACCGATGCAGGGCTGCCCTACTTGGTGATGGAGTACGTCGAAGGCGACGTGCTTACTCGCTATTGCGATACACATGAACTAGCTCTGCAAGAGCGGCTCGAACTCTTTGTCAGAGTTTGCGCCGCTGTCCAGTATGCGCACGAGCGGAACATTGTGCATCGCGATTTGAAGCCCGGGAACATACTCGTGCAGCAGAACGGCAATCCGAAACTTCTGGATTTCGGCATTGCCAAGATATTGGAGCCAGTAAATCCGGGCGCGAGCAAAGAAGCAACTGTGGGTGGGTTTCGCATGTTGACGCCTGCATACGCCGCCCCGGAGCAATTACAAGCAGAGCCGGCTACGGCCCGGAGCGATATTTATTCACTGGGCGTAATTCTTTATGAGCTTTTATGCGGTGAGCGGCCGAGTTTAACAACGATGCAGCTAGGTTCGGGCGGGAACCGCGATGCTGAAGAGCATCTCTCTCCGAATCTGCGCGCGGTTGTTCTGAATGCCATTCGGTTGGATCCCAACGAACGCTATGACTCTGTCGCAGCATTCACTGAAGACCTCCGTCGATGCCTGAGAGGTCTTCCCACCAAGGCCGTTTTGCGATCGGACACAGAACCGGAAGCAGATCGGATCTCCATTGGAGTTTTCCCGTTCAGAGAGCTTGGTCAGGACACAATGGCGCACGGGCTTGGGTCGGCGATCACAGATGCCCTAATCACGCGCTTGAGCAAAGTGAATCGATTATCGGTCCGACCAACGAGCGTCATGCTTCGCCACTCGGACGTCAAAGATGTGACCCAGGTAGCTCGCCAACTACGGGTCAAGTACCTGCTGGAAGGCACGTCCTACTGCTATGAGGATCGTGTACGGATCAACGTTCAACTGGTCTCGTCTGAAACGGGCTTAGCAGTATGGGCAAGCACATTTGAGGAATTGAGCGGCGGCCTCTTGCGCCTTCAGGACTCGATCGCCGAGCAGATTACCTACGCTTTGATGCCGCAGCTTATCAGCGAAGAGCCATTCAGACTCAGCATCGCCGGTACAAGTAGCGGCAAAGCCCATGAAGCGTATTTACGGGGGCGTTACCACTGGAATCGTGCTGCCGGCGAGCCCGACAGGTTAGTCAAGTCGCTGGTCTATTTCACCCAAGCTATCGCGGAAGATCCCGACTACGCGCGAGCTTACGCTGGTGTAGCAGACTACTATGTTCGCCTTGGCATGTGGGGCGGATTGCCGCCGGCCGAAAGCTTTGCCGCGGGGCTTGAGTATGCTCGCAAAGCGCTGGAGCTTGATCCAGAGCTTTCGGAAGCGCACGCATCATTCGGATTCTGCACTTGGGCTTATGATCACGAGGACGTCACGGTTGAACGAGAGCTTCACGTCGCAGTAGCCCGCAATCCGGATTCTGCAAACGCGCACCATTGGTGCGGCCTCTTCTACTCTGCGCGTAACCAGCCGGAGCTCGCGATAGCGAATCTGGACCGAGCACGCAAAATTGATCCCAACTCGCCGTCCATTGCCTCAGCCCTTGGCTTTGTGTACTACAACGCTCGCCTTTATCCCCGGGCAGTCGAGTTGCTACGCGTTGCGTCACGTGAGCTCCGCGATTCCGGCTTGGTTTACGAGATGCTCGCCTGGTGCTATCTACGGTTGGACGACGCGCGGCTCGCACTGGAAAGCGCGCGCCATGCAGTCCAGCTCAGCGGTCGGACCTCTTCTGCTCTTGCCGCATTAGGGACCGCAGAACTCGCTTCAGGGAACCAGGCATTGGCGATGGAGGTCCTGCATGAGTTAGAGCAGATGCAGGGCAAGCAGTATGTTTCTGGATACGATCGAGCCTTGCTGGCTGTGGCTTTGGGACAAACAGGTCAGGCTCTTGACTGTCTCGAAGAGGCGAGTGCAGCGCGCGACTGGTGGACATGCTGGCTGATGGTGGATCCTCGCTGGGACGCGCTTCGGCGCCAGGCGCGTTTCGAAGATCTCGTCGCTCAGACGCGGTCCGCCGATCTTACTCGAACGAAGCCGAATGCTAAAGCCTCATTGAAGGGTCTTCGGCAAGGTAACGGCCTTAAGGCTGCGGTCGTGGCCGCTATCGTTACTGCGCTGCTTGTAGTTACGGTCCTCGCGTGGAACCATTCACATGCAGTCGTGCCACCGTTCACCAATGCGCATTTCACACGGCTGACTGGGGACGGCACTGCAGGGCTAGCAGCCGTTTCGCCTGATGGCCGTTACATCGTCTACACGACGGTTAAGGGTGGGTGGACTTACTTCTGGCGAAGAGCTGTTGGCTCATCTTCCTCACAAGAACTCAGGCCTGCAATGCAGGGCGACGTGCTGGAACTGGAGTTCACCTCAAATGGTGCTGAGATCGCGTTCGAAATCAATCCGACACTTGAGCATCATCACCGACGGCTGCTTTTCGCGCCGCTTTTCAACGGGCCTACGCGCGAAGTTTTGCCCGAAGTTTCGGGTCCGATTGGGCTTTCTCACGATGGCCGTTGGGCTGCAACAGTGCGGGCAAAGCCAACGCTGAATCGAGACGAAATTTGGATAGTTGACCTGCAGCAAGGCGGCGAGCGGATGTTGAAATATCGCCGATACCCCGAGCATCTGAGTTGGCAAGCTTCGCCGTGCTGGTCGCGGGACGGGAAACTGATCGCCTTTCCGGTTGAGGGAAGAGACGCAGCAGGATTCGTTATCTATATCGAAACGATCGACGTGGAAACCGGGGAACTGCGCCGGGTTAAGTGCCCGAGGTGGCTGTGGGTAGAACACATAACATGGATCGGCAACACGTCAGGATTCACCATTGTTGCCAGGTCTCAGGGGAGCTCGTTCCGACAGATTTGGTACGTCCCTTACCCGAGCGGCCAAGCCCACAGGTTAGGTAATGATATTGACAGCTACTCTGGTGCAAGCACGACGGACTCTGCGTCTATGATTGTGTCCGTCCAGCTTCAGACGCTATCGAATATTTATTCGACGTCTTTGAAGAACGTCGCGCATGTTAGCCAAATCACTGCCGGGAGTGGCCGCTACTTCGACCTGGCTTTGACGCCGACCGGACGCGTGCTTTACGCATCTGATTCGACCGGCGAAGCGGTTATCTGGTCCATCAAAGCGGACGGCAGCGACCCGCAGCAGATTACAACAGACAGTCTGAACTGGGCGCCCGCAACATCACCGGACGGTCGCTTTGTCGCATTTCATACAAACCGTTCAGGCAGCTGGAATATCTGGCGGGCCAATGCTGACGGATCGAACCCAATTCAACTTACGATAGGCTCCGAGGACAGCAATTGGCCTCAATTTACGGCGGATGGAAAGAGTATTGTGTTTCACCGTAAGAACCTCGAAGGCAGTTGGAATATTTGGAGCGTGCCGGTAGCAGGTGGCACACCGGTCCAACTCACGACAGTGATGACCACGCACCCTTCAGTTTCACCTGTCGACGGAAAAATCGTGGCCTGGTACAGCGAAGCTGCCGAGAAGCCGCTGTGGAAAATCGCCATCTTCAAGCCGGAAGGGGGTAAACCAATCAGAGTATTTGCTCCGGCGACGGCAATCTCTCCCGATTCAAGACTCGCCTGGAGTCCCGCCGGGGATGCGATTACCTGCTTAGGCCAACAGAATGGCGTTTGGAATCTTTGGATGCAGCCATTGAATGGTCGGCCCGCTTGGCCCCTTACGAGCTATACCGCCGGCCAGATCTACTCATTCGTTTGGTCGAAAGACGGCCGCCTGTTTTTCTCACGCGGTATAACTACGAGCGACGTTGTCATGGTCCGAGACAAGGGCGGAAACGACAAGCGCGCTAACTGAGTATGGAAAATTCGCCACAACAGGTTACAGGACTTCTTGTGCGCTGGGGTACCGGTGACAGGGCGGCGTTGGATGAGCTTACGCCTCTGGTTTATAACGAATTGCAAAAGCTCGCCAGAGCTCATCTACGACGGGAACGCCCGGACCATACGCTTGACGGCACCGCCCTGGTACACGAAGCATATCTTCGGCTCGTTGACGGTAACAACGTCGAGTGGCGTAATCGAAATCAGTTTTTTGGCTTGGCCGCTGAACTAATCCGCCGTATTCTGGTGGATCATGCTCGAGCTAAGCTCGCGACGAAGCGTGGCGGCGTGCACGTGAACCCATCTCTGGATGAATCAATAACTCCCTGCGATGAAAAAGATCTCAATCTGCTGGCCTTGGATGATGCTCTGAAAGCCCTGGCAGCGGCAGACCCCGAACAGAATCGTATCGTCGAACTGCGCTACTTCGCGGGCCTAACAATTGAGGAGACGGCTGATGCGCTGGATATTTCGCCTGCGACTGTGAAACGCGAGTGGACAACCGCAAAAGCATTCTTGAAAAGAGAGATGCTTCGGAAAGGCCGCGCCTAGATGGCAAAATGCTGGCTTAATCAGGCGCGCTGCTTTGCTGGAGAAGCTTGGCGACCAAACCCGTCCAGCCAGTCTGATGGGATGCACCTAAGCCTTTGCCAGTGTCGCCGTGGAAATATTCGTAAAAAAGAATCAAATCACGGAAGTGGGGGTTTTCAGCGTAAGTTCTGTCGTCGCCGTACACGGGCCGTTGACCGCTTCCATCCGGCAGGAACAGGGCAGACAAACGTTTGGATAACTCACGAGCGGCCTGCTGCAAGGTGACGCGCTGACCCGAGCCCTTCGGTAGCTCGACTGTGAGCGAATCACCGTAGTAGTGATGGTAGCGCTGCATCGTTTCAATCAGCAGGAAGTTCATAGGGAACCACACGGGACCACGCCAGTTAGAGTTGCCGCCGAAAGTGCCGGAGGTTGACTCCGCCGGTTCATAGGCAACTCGAAAGACGTGCCCGTCAATTGGAAGCTCATATGGTTGGCCGGCATGGGCGCGGGACAAAGAACGAATCCCGTAGGGTGATAGAAATTCGTCCTGACTAAAGACACGATCGAGGATGCGTTCCAGGCGTTCGCGATTAACAACGGAAAGAAGACGCCGTTGCTCAACGCCGGTATCCGTTATAACTGCTAGGCCCTCAGTCAGATCGGGACGTTGCTCAATGAACCAGTCCATGCGCCGCTTGAATGAGGGGTAACGTTCGAGCTGATGCGCTTCGAGAGTATCGGACGCGAACAAAGGAACCAAGCCGACCAACGATCGGAGCCGCACGTGCGTATTGGTTCCGCCGGCGATGCGCAACCGGTCGTAGTAGAAGCCGTCCTGATCGTCCCACAGGCCAGAGCCTAAGTGATGATTGATGGCAGCTGAGATGTATAGAAAATGCTCGAAGAATTTACTGGCAATGTCCTCATAGGTCGGGTTGAAATTGGCCAACTGCAGTGCCATTTTCAGCATGTTGAGGCAGTACATGGCCATCCAGCTTGATCCGTCCGATTGTTCAAGCAGCCAACCAGTCGGCAGAGGGGCGCTTCGATCAAAGATGCCAATGTTATCCAGGCCTAGAAATCCGCCTTCAAAGATGTTCGCACCTTCTGAGTCTTTTCGGTTCACCCACCACGTGAAATTCATCAACAACTTGTGAAAGACACTCTCGAGGAAGGCGAAGTCAGCTTTGCCCTTGATACGCTGATCGATCTTAAAAACGCGCCAACAAGCCCATGCATGTACCGGCGGGTTAACGTCGCCAAAAGCCCACTCATAAGCAGGAATTTGGCCGTTTGGATGCATGTACCATTCGCGCAAAAACAACGCGAGTTGGCTCTTTGCAAAATCCGGATCAATGGGCGCAAACGCTACGGCGTGGAAGGCCAGATCCCAGGCGGCATACCACGGATACTCCCATTTGTCGGGCATCGAGATAACGTCCGAGTTGAACAAGTGACGCCACTGGTGATTGCGTCCATGCTGTCGGCTCTCCGGCGGAGGTGGCATCGAAGGGTCGCCATTTAGCCACTCTTCGACGACCATGTGATAGAACTGCTTGCTCCAAATGAGGCCGGCATAAGCCTGACGTTGGACGAGTGCCGCTTCCGGAGTTAATCCAAAAGCTGAGCCGCAGTAGAACTCGTCTGCTTCACGTTGGCGAGTGCTTACTATGTCGCCCAGGGCAGCAGGGCTGGGGTCTCGCAAGCCGTCGCGGAACAGGCGGAACTGAAGAACGGTCTGCTGCCCTGCATTCAGCTGAAGCCGATAAACAGCGGCGGCTTTGGTACCCACCATTTCCGGATTAATGGCTTGCTTATTGCCCTTGACCAGATACTCGTGAAAAGCGTCTTTGTAAAACCGGTTTTTCCCACGCCAGCCCCAGATTCGCTCTGTGTTGGTCTCGTTCTCAGTGAATAGAACTTCGGGAGTTCCATCGAGAGCTAACACGAAGCTACCGAGATCCGAGTGTGCAGCCTCGATGCGAGTAGGAGACTTGAGCCGCATCTTGGGCACAGGGGGCGAAGGAGATCCGGGGCGAGACAAGCTGCCGCCCCAACTCCACGTATTGCGAAACCACAGCGTTGGCAAGACGGTCAAGCTGGCAGGATGCGAGGCACGGTTGGCGATTGTGACTTGAATGACGAGGTCATCGACATCTTGCTTCGCGTATTCGACGAAGATGTCAAAGTACTCATCATCTTTAAAAGCACCAGTGTCTTCGATCTCGTACTCGGAATCCTGCCGGTTCCTACGGCGATTTTCAGCGCCGATCCTGTCATACGGGAACGCAGTTTGCGGGTACTTATATAGACCCTTGAGATACGAGTTGGTGGGCGTGGCGTCGATGTAGTAGTAGAGCTCTTTTACATCTTCACCATGATTCCCTTCGTTGCCGGTCAGCCCAAACAGGCGTTCCTTGAGGATCGGATCTCGTCCATTCCACAAAGCTAAAGCGAAGCACAACCGTTGGTGGTTATCACAGATTCCTAACAGACCATCTTCGGTCCAGCGATATACGCGCGACCTTGAAAGATCGTGAGAGATATACTCCCACGCAGTGCCGTTTTCGCTGTAGTCCTCACGGACAGTACCCCAGGCTCGATCAGCCAGATAGGGTCCCCAGCGCTTCCAATGTTTTTTTCGAGCGTCGGAATCTGCTAGGCGCTGGTGTTCCGGTGAAAGAGGGCCTGACATGTTTTATTCATAGTGCGCAACTTGGTTCAATCCTTTCACCCTATCAACTGATCAGCGGTTAAGGCCCACAGTTCGTCAAGCGACCGTTTCTACAGGAACGTGTTCAAGCGGATGCGTGTACTTGCACTCCGCGTTTGGGCATTGAGCGACTGGCCCCGCCTTCAAGAACTTCTCGACTAAATAACTGCTGCCACAGTCCGGACACTTTTCCGGGAGCGGTTTACCCCAAGCCACAAAGTCGCATTCAGGATAACGGTTGCAGCCGTAGAACGTACGTCCACGCTTGGACCGACGCTCGACAATCTCACCTTGCGAACAGTTCGGGCAGGCCACGCCGATCGTGTTCTGCTTTACGAACTTGCATTTCGGATAATTGCTGCAAGCTACGAATTCGCCATATCGTCCGAACTTCTTAACGAGGTTGCTGCCGCACTGCACACAAAGTTCTTCAAGCGGAACGTCCTTGCGTTGCTCGCCGCCGATCTGCTTTGTGGTCTTACAGTCGGGATATCCAGAACAAGCAAAAAACTGACCGAAACGCCCCTTCTTTAGAACCATGGGGCGGCCGCAGTTTTCGCAGTACTCTTGCTCGTCTTGCTCAGTGAGATCAGACTTGTCAACGTCGGCTAGGTCGACCGTCAACTCTCGGGTATTGGTGCATTCCGGATAGCCAGTGCAAGCGATAAAGCTGCCGTGCTTGCCCCACTTGATGACCATCGGCTTGCCGCACTTCTCGCAAATCAAGTCGGTTGGCTTTTCCATCCGCTTGATGTCGGTCATATGGCGCTCGGCATGCTCCAGGTCCTTCTGGAAGCGCCCGTAAAACTCGGCCATAGCAACGTGCCACTCGAGTTTGCCGTCCTCGATGTCATCCAACTCTTCTTCCATACGCGCCGTGTAGCTTACGTCGAAAAGATTGTTGAAGCTTTCGAGCAGCAGATCGGTAACAACCATACCCAGTTCGGTCGGTATGAACTTACCGCCTTCTTTGCTGACATACTCGCGGTCTTGAATGGTGGACAGAATGGAGGCGTATGTCGAAGGGCGGCCCACACCGTCAGCTTCGAGCTTCTTTACCAGAGTGGCTTCGTTATAGCGAGGAGGAGGTTCTGTGAAATGTTGTTCTGGTTCTATCGACTTAAAGCGAAGTGTCTCGCCCTGAGTTACGAGTGGGAGTTTGTTCTTAAGCTCTTCGTCGTCCTCGTCCTTCTGATCTTTGCCTTCCTGGTACACAGCAAGGAAGCCGTCGAATTTGGGTACGCTACCGGTGGCGCGGAAAATATATGATGTCCCGCTTTTGCCCTTAGCATCGACATCGATCGTGGTCTGGTCGAACACGGCCGGGTTCATCTGAGAAGCGACGAAGCGTTGCCAGATGAGGCGGTAAAGCTTCAGCTCATCTTCGGCCAGGAATTTTTCGAGCGACTCAGGCGTACGCAGTACAGAGGTGGGCCGGACGGCTTCATGGGCATCTTGGGCGTCTTTCTTCGTTTTATAAATGTTGGGCGAAGCTGGGAGATAGTTCTGGCCATACCGCTCACCCACCATCATTCGGACTTCTGTTAGCGCGTCGTCAGAGACACGGGTCGAATCCGTTCGCATGTAGGTGATTAGACCAACGGAACCCTCCTTGCCGACCTCTTTACCTTCATAAAGGCCCTGGGCCAACATCATGGTCCGCTTAACACTGAAGCGCAGTTTACGCGACGACTCCTGCTGGAGAGTAGACGTGATGAAGGGCGGAACCGGATTGCGGCGCTTCTCACGAGTATTGACCGAACGGACAACATAGGCTGCATCCGCGACGTCTTCAACTATCGACTTGGCTGTTTCCTCATTCCCGATCTCAGGCGTTTCGTCATTTCGCTTGCTGAGCCTGGCGGTCAGGATAGGAGGCTTTTTAGCGTTGAGCGCGACGTCGATGGTCCAGTATTCGGTTTTCTGGAAGGCTCGGATTTCGCGCTCCCGTTCTACGACGACCCGGAGAGCAACAGTTTGAACGCGACCGGCCGACAGACCGCGCCGGACTTTATCCCAAAGCAGAGGCGATATTTTGTATCCAACCAAGCGGTCGAGCACACGTCGAGCTTGCTGTGCCTCAACCAGGTTGATGTTGACAGCTAGTGGCTTGTCGAAAGCCTTCCGTACAGCATTCGCGGTAATTTCGTTAAACATCACCCGAAAAATTTCAGGCTTGCCGGCCTTCTTGGACTCAAGTTCCTCTTTTAAATGCCAGCAGATAGCTTCGCCTTCGCGATCAGGGTCAGCCGCTAGATAGATGGAATCGACGTCTTTAGCAGCGGATTTCAACTCTGCGATGAGCTTCTTCTTACCCTCAATGACTTCATACTTCGGCTTGAACTCGTGGTCGACGTCGACAGACAAGTCCTTTTTCGGAAGATCTTTGATGTGCCCGAGCGAGGCCTTCACGATGAACTGTTTGCCGAGATACTTTCCGATTGTTTTCGCCTTTGCCGGAGATTCGACAATGACGAGTGATTTTCCCATTGTGTTGCTTACCTATTTTCGCCGCCAAAAAATTTGAGCAGGAGGCCCGATCAAGAGACGATCACTTTTTTACCATACCTTGACGAATGATTTCCCGGGGAGTTGCCGAACCAAGCCGGTCATCTCGAGCTCAAAGAGGGCTGCGATCAGTTCAGATGAGGAGGCTCCCTCGAAAGATTCAAGCAGTGTCTCAAGTTGTTGAGGAACATCAACTTGCAGCCGATTGAGCAGCTTGCGGCCGAGGGCCTGAAGCGGCTGTTCGGAACCTTCTGGCTGCGGAATTGACAGGTTGGCTTCGCCGTTTTGGGCATCAAAAAGAATTTTTTGCTGAGCCTTTTCAACCAGGTCCCGACGGATAGGAACCGGCAACTCATTCGTAATATCGGTCCACTCTTGAACCAGCTTGGCGCTACCATCCTTAATTAAAAGGTTAGGCACCCAGCTCATTTTAGAGGTAATATTGCCGGGAACCGCGAAAACTTCCTTGCTTTGATCCATAGCGACTCGCGCAGTGATGGTCGATCCGCTGTGCTGAGCTCCCTCAACGATAACGACACCTACGGAAGCGCCGCTCACAATTCGGTTCCGAATTGGAAAGTTCTGAGGATAAGCTGGCATTCCCATAGGGAACTCCGAGAGGAGAAGGCCGCGACGTGCAATATCCTCATAGAGTTTGCGGTTATCAGCTGGATAAAGTACGTCAACTCCGCAGCCAAAGACGGCGATCGTCGGACCATTCTGGGCCAAAGCCGCTTTGTGGGCTGCAGTGTCGATCCCCCGAGCCATTCCACTGATGATGGACAAACCTGCCCTTGAAAGGTCGGCTGTCAGTCTTTCACAACTGGCTATGCCGTAAGGCGTTGGGCGCCTCGTTCCCACAATTGCGATGGAGTATGACGACAAAAGCTCCGTTTTCCCGAGTGCAAAAAGGAAGATTGGAGGATCGAAAATTTCCCGAAGGCGCTGAGGATAGCGATGATCCTGAATCGTGACTAGTTGGGCCCCTGCATTCAGCATTTTTTGCTGCTGATCGAGAGCGTCGTCGAAAGAGCAACCAGACGCGATGTTGCGCGAAAGAGCAGCACCAACACCCTGACTCTGAAGTTCGGAGGCGGAAGCCCGGAATATTGCTTGTGGGCTTCCAAGCTTGTCGACAAGCCGGCCCGCACCGAGCGTACCTAAGCCAGGTACTAGCCGGAGTGCCAGCCAATGGAGAGTTTCTTCCTGCGTGAGGGCGGCCGTAGCCATGTGGAGTACGTGCAGACCGTCGGTTTGAACTCTCAGGCCAAGGACGGGCCACGATGACCGTTATTCCGTTTTCGGAATCGTCGTTGCAAGACTCCGGTCGGAAATCGAGGTGGGTCCGGCTAGTTCGACGGCGAAAGAATTTCGAACGGGAAGCCAACGGACCAGCATCGAAGCCAACTCTTGTGATTTGATAGGCTTGCCTAAGAAGTCATTCATCCCAGCCTCTAAGCACCGATCGCGATCCCCCGTAAGGACGTTTGCTGTGAGCGCCACGATTGGGATATCCCGGATAGGAATTGGTAGTTTGCGAATGGCTATTGATGCCGTGAGCCCATCCATTTCCGGCATCTGACAATCCATCAAGATGAGATCAAAATCGCTCGTCTTGATCAAATTAAGTGCCTCGAGGCCGTTTTTGGCTATCTCTGCTTCGTAGCCTAATTTCGCCAGCATCTTCAGCACAACTCTTTGGTTGACCAAATTATCTTCGGCCACGAGAATCCGCCTGCTCTGGTCGATATCTCTGGAGGTTGAGAGTAGTTTTGCATTTAGATTCGCAAAGCCTGTCGGACCCTGGTCACTGCCAACCCTATTGTTTTCGAAATCGACACAGCTCTTGATCTCAGCGTCCCTTACGTGACATGTCGGGACCTCGACGTCGGGGGAAGTCAGGACGTCACTCGAACTTCTAGCCGCGATCGCGAGGTCGACTGTGAACCAGAAAGTGCTTCCCTGCCCTGGTGCGCTATCCACACCTATTGTTCCGCCCATCATCTCGGCCAAGCTCTTCGAAATCGCCAAGCCGAGGCCTGTACCGCCGTATCTGCGGGTAATTGATGAATCAGCTTGCTGGAACTTAGTAAACAGCCGTTGCTGCGCCTCAGGAGTGATACCAATCCCCTGATCGGCGACGGAAAAGAGGAGCATTGCTCGGCCAGGTATGTCAGAGTGCTTTACAGTTACGCTGGCTGTGATTGCACCCTTGGCTGTGAACTTGAGTGCATTCGAGAGTAAATTCAGCAGGATCTGGCGCAATCTTCCCGGATCCCCTGTGAGGAACTGCGGACACTGAGGATCAATAAGGGTTCGAAGCGCCAATCCTTTTAGCTGGGCAGTACCGCTCACAACCGACACTGAGTTGGTGAAAACGGAACGTAGATCGAACTCGGTGCTTTCCAGACTGAGTCGCCCAGCCTCAATCTTCGAGAAGTCTAGGATGTCTGCAATGATCATCAGCAGTGCCTCCCCAGACTGTTGAATTGTAGTCAGGAACCCGCGTTGCTCCTCATCTAGAGGCGTATCCATAAGAAGCGACGTCATACCGATGACGCCGTTCATAGGCGTTCGAATTTCGTGGCTCATCATTGCGAGGAAATCACCTTTCGCTCGGCAGGCCTGCTCGGCTTCTGCTTTCAGGTAGGCTTCTTGGGCCAACTTTGTGTCAAGCTCTGCTGTTCGCTTAGCAACAAGCCTCTCGAGTTCCTGATGCCGATTTACGAGGGATTGCATCCGCCTTCGCCAGATTAGTATCCCTGTTACCAGTCCAAGGAAGCAAACTAAAGCACGGAAGAGCCAGGACGCCCACCAAGGAGGTTCAATCGAAAAGTTGAAAGTAGCTGCTGGCGAACTAAGGCCGGTGTCAGCATCGAAAGCAAAGACCTCAAAAGAGTAATTACCGGCAAGCAGCTGTGAATAGCGAATTTCGCGGTCGGTGGTTTCAGTCCAATTGTTCTCCAGGTTGCGAAGTCGGTAATGAAAATGAATGCTTTTCTCGGATTCAAAACTTAATTCAAGAAGTTCAAGCGTGAAAGGATCTCCGGCCTTTCTGGTTGCAGCGCCAGTTCGAAGCAAATCCGTTGAGCCGTAGGCCGCGTGCGTGATCTCCGGCTTAGCAGGGGGAATCAATTTCTGTTCAGCCGGTCTTAGGAAATGCGAGACCCCGGCGCTAGTTCCGATCCAGGCGCTGCCATCTCGGTCTGTAAAGAGTGCCCGTCCGTCGCAGTCGTTCCAAATGAGTCCATTGTTTTCACTAAACCAGCGCCAGTGATGCCCGTCAAAGACATTCAGTCCTTTGTCTTCGCCAACCCAGACCCACCCTCGTGTGTCAGTCTGCAGGGATACAACCTGGCCGGAAGCAAGTGGGGGGGTCGAGAAATGTTCGGCATGTACTACCTTGTATCCACTGATCCGAAGCCGAGCAATGCCAGCAGTCTCGGTTACCCACAATAGTCCGTCCTTGTCGAAGGCAATGTTGCCGGGCAGTTCCTGGCTTAAAGCATTTTCCAGGTTCACGCGGTGCCACGTACTACCATCAAAGGCTGCTAAAACATCTCTGCCAAGAGCCCAAATCTGATGGTCGGCGGCCTCGATCAAGTCGAGGAACTCTCCTCCTCCCAAAACGGGATCAGTCAGCTGGGTAGGCGGGCCATTTGCATCACGCCCAGGCTTCAGAAAGAGTCCGGCATTTGTAGCAATCCATAGTCTTTGCCTGCTGTCCAATAGCAATCCGTTAAGCCGTTTGAATGCACCCTTAGTCTCGCCTAAAATTCCGTGCCCGTCGACTCTGAAGAGACGTCCTTTGGACGTTCCGGCCCAGACAGTTCCGTCTGGGTCTTCAACCAGTGCCCGAACTACGCTTCCGATCTGGTTGCGTTGAAGAACCGGTTCAAAATGGGAAGTACCGGGCCTCTTAACCGTCAAACCCTGTTGGTCTGATACCCAGAGATTCCCTTTCCTGTCGTGCAGGATGGCCCAGGTCAAATCGCTTAAGAGACCTTCGGAACTAGTCCAATGCTCCCACTGGCTATAACCGATCCATTTTTGAAGTCCATGCCCTAAAATGCCGAACCATACCAGCCCCTGTCGATCGCAAAGAATCGAGCTTGTGCTGAACTTTGTGATTCCATGAGTCTCGTTGAGCAGATTCCACGATCCGTTCTCAAAGCGGGCTAGGCCGGAAGTGTGAGTGGCCAAAATTCTGCCCTGATTGTCTTCCGCCAGGTAAGGATCCTTGACTTCGGAGATCGTCGGTAAATCGCGCAGTTCAAATTTCGTCGCGCCCGGTCGCAGGACAGCAATCCTAGTTAGTCCGCGAGCCCAGATGTTGCCGCCATGATCACGAAATAGAACTGACCATTGGTCTTCCGGCAATCCTTCTACTTCCGAAAGCTGTCCGTTGTCGCGGCCGAGCCGCCAGACTGAGTTGGCGGACCCAAACAGCAGGTTGCCTTGCTGGTCAACGATGACGCTGCGAGGATGAGCCGTATCAGGCTCTCGCACCAGATTCAGAACCGTCTGGCTGTTTCTCTTTCTCTTTTGTTCCGAACCAAGGACTCCGAGCCGCTTTCCCACCCATATCTTGCCTGGGCCATTTTGGACTAGCTCAATCAACCCCTCATTAGCTGCGACGTAAACTTTTCCATCCCGGCCTGACGCGATTGTTGTACCTTTCGACACATGCAGATCAGCGCCCTCAAACTTGATCTGGGTTTGCGAGGATCCCTGGCGAACCGACACGAAACTGGCGGAACCCACCCAGAGTCTGCCGGCCGTATCTTCATGCAAGGTCGACAACATGCCGGAGTCCATTCGGGAGAACTTGTATCCGTCGTAACGGTACAGTCCGTTCTCAGTCGCCAACCACATGAATCCACTGCGATCTTGAAGCATCCCAATAACGTTCAGGTTGTCGAGACCCTGAGCGTTACCGTACTGCGCAAAGGTATAGCGCTGAGCTTCCACGCAAAAAGGCAAGCTTGCGAGCAAAGTTAAGAGTGCGATCTGTCGCGGAAGCGTTGACATCCTAAGTCAGCTATCGGCTGTAACGCCCTTCTGCTTTAGCCTGTGGCACTCTTTTAGGAGTTATGGGCGAGAAAATAACCGTGTGTTTAATGTGGCAAACCAGGATAAATCTGAAGGAACTAGTCCTTCACGACAAAGATGAAAGGGTCGTCGCTAGCCGATAATGCTTTCGGCTGCGCTCTAAATACCGCATGAACATTGTTGGCGTCGCAAGCGCCTTGCCTCCTTATTACTACCCCCAGAGCGAGTTAATCGAGATTTTTCGCCAGTACTGGGGGCCGAAGGTTGACCGGTTCGACATCCTCGAACGTCTGCATGCTGCGACTCGCGTAGACGGTCGATATCTAGTGCTGCCCAAGGAGCGTTATCCCAAACTTAAGTGGGGCGAGGCGAACGACGTTTGGATTGATTCGGCAATCGAATTAGGTGAGCGGGCAATCTGCCGAGCCATCGAAGGCTCTGGCATTTCGCAGACGGATATCGGGGCGTTTATTTTTGTATCGATCACCGGAGTCTGCAGCCCCTCCATAGACGCGCGCCTCATTAATAGGATGCGCTTACATCCGTACATCAAGCGAATGCCGATCTTTGGCTTGGGTTGCGTAGCCGGTGCCGCCGGGTTGGCACGAGCCGCCGATTATG
This sequence comes from Bryobacteraceae bacterium, assembly GCA_965214005.1. Lineage (GTDB taxonomy): Bacteria > Acidobacteriota > Terriglobia > Bryobacterales > Bryobacteraceae > Bog-105. Next base: position 1,507,415 of record CBDCAQ010000014.1, on the reverse strand, counting down.
TGAAGGCCTATCCACGCGAGGCTGCTATTCTTCTCTCTGTCGAATTTTGCTCGCTAACGATCCAGCAAGACGATCTGTCGGTCGCAAATTTAATCAGTTCCGGCCTGTTTGGTGATGGCGCGGCTGCCGTCGTCGTTGCCGGCGCAGAACTTACTCCCTATCATCCCGGGCCCAGCATCGTGGCCACTAGATCGGTCTTTTACCCCGAAACCGAGCACGTCATGGGTTGGGACATCTCGGAAAAAGGGTTCCGGATTGTGTTGTCGCGAGAGGTGCCAGAAGTCGTCTTGAAAAACTTGGGCGAGAACGTAGATACCTTCTTGGCCGAGCATGATCTTCGCCGGAAAGATCTCTCCAGTTGGGTGATTCATACTGGCGGGCCCAAGGTTCTGGAAGCAACACAGGCCGCCCTGGACTTGCCAGACCATGCACTCGACATCTCGTGGCAGTGTTTGGCCCGCACCGGCAATCTGTCGTCTGCTTCCGTGCTCTTCGTGTTAGAAGAGACCTTGAGAAATCGTAGGCCAGAACCTGGTTCGTGGGGTTTGCTTTCGGCCATGGGACCAGGGTTTTGTGCCGAGTTGCTTCTTTTACGTTGGTGAATCACTCACCCCGTACCCTGCAGGCGCCCCAGCGCATCTACATGCTTACAGTGACCAGAGTCTGCTATCTACTCTTTTGTCTTTGCTGGACCAACTCATTGTTTGGTCAGATGGGTGGGGGTGGAATCCCGCTGCCCAGCTGGGGTCATAAAAAGAGCCAGCAGAAGAACGAATCAAAGACCATACAGAACACACTCTCAGCGGATGGCGAGGTCAGTTCGAGTAGTCAGAGCACGCTGATGGTCTTGACAGCGGATGGACGTCGACTGACGCTTAAAGTGAATGACACAACTCAGTTCACGCGGAAAGGAGCTCCGGCCCACTCCAATGCCGCTGTTCCCGGGGCAACTGTTCACGTTACCGCGAACGAGGATGATGACGCTTACCTCACCGCAACGTTGGTCGACATTACCAAAGATCCCGAACCAACACAGACTGCGAGCCGCCGAACAAATTCTTCAGCCGTTTCCAGCTCTTCGGACGAAGATGAGGGCGCGCCCCGGCCTACCATCCTGAGAGATGCGGATGCTCCCAAAGTACCGGACCGCCCTATTCTGCGGCACGGTAAGGCGCAGCATCCCACAAGTGCCGACGATTCAGAAGATCAAGCGGACTCTGGATCCACCCCTGCTAAGTCCACAACATCGGCCAAGTCAGCGGCACCGAAGTCCCCAGGCACGGACGGCGATTTCACGATTGGAGATGAGCCTGTCAGTACGCAAGGCCCTCCTGTCCCCGAGTTAGTGCAGCGAACCAAGCTCTGGTCGCAAACCTTCGCTCGCGGACTGCCTAACTATGTCTGCCAACAGTTCACCACCCGCTATATGCAGCAATCTCGATCAACGGGTTGGCAACCACTCGACGTTGTAACAGCGAAAGTTGTCTACGAGGGCGGCCACGAGTCGTACAGCGATATCACCGTCGGTGGAAAGAAAACAAACAAGAGCATGATGGATATCGGTGGCTCCACCTCCACAGGTGAATTCTCGACCATCCTCGAAGATCTATTCTCTGACTCAACTGGCGCCGCGTTTAAGCTTTACCAGAGCACTTCCCGCGGTAGCGTCAGTTTCGCCATCTATGATTTCACGGTAACGCTAAAGCGATCCCACTGGATGATCAAAGTCGGCGGGCAAGAACTTTTACCTGCCTACAGCGGCAGAGTCTGGATCGACAAATCGAGCGCTGCCGTGGGCCGTATTGAGATGCAGGCCGATAATGTTCCAAAAGATTTTCCGATGGACGCAGTTGAATCGGCCGTTGACTACGACGAGGTTCGGTTAGAAACCAGAACCTTCCTTTTGCCCACGCACGCCGAAAATCTGAGTTGCCAGCGTGGATCGCCTATCTGTTCGAAGAACGTTATCGATTTTCGGGACTACCATCGTTATACGGGCGAGAGTACCATCACTTTCGGCAAGTAAGTACTCTTTCTGAAGTTAGTATTATCTCCGGAAGCTAACTCTCGCCAGAGTTTGGTCTAATACCCGTTATGGCCCAGTTGTTCCGGCGTGGCGCGACGACCATCGCCCGTGTCACCATTGCCGGCGCGGTGATCCTGGTGGGCGCAGTCATTGCCGTAGCCTACACGATTGATCGCGGCCCGTGGATGACCTTTGTTGGCGTGCCTCGCGAGCAGCCCATCCAGTTTAGCCACAAACACCACGTGAAAGACGACGGCATTGATTGCCGCTACTGTCACACTGGCGTCGAGAACTCAGGCTATGCCGGCTTGCCGCCAACTGAAACGTGTATGAGTTGCCATTCGCAAATCTGGACGAACGCCGCGGCTACCCAAGGGATCCGCGATAGCTGGAACAGTGGCAGGTCTATCGAATGGACGCGAGTGCACGATCTCCCCGACTTCGTCTACTTCAATCACAGCATTCACATCAGTAAGGGCGTTGGCTGCTCAACCTGCCACGGCCGTGTTGACGAGATGCCACTCATGTGGCGGGTTAATAACCTCTATATGGAATGGTGTCTTGATTGTCACCGCGCCCCCGAGCGTTTTGTTCGACCCAAGTCCGAGGTCTTCAACATCACTTATCAACCCCCACCTGACCAATTGGCCCTAGGTCGAAAGTTGGTCAGCGAGTATCATATCCAGAAATTGACGGACTGCTATACGTGCCACAGATGAGAAATCCCGAACTCATTCCGATTGATGTTCTGCGGCAGACGTGTTCAACGGCGGACACTAGCAAAGTTCCGCTTGACCTCTCAATTTTGCGGGCCCGCCTCGCTGCCGGGCAGGGTCCGGCCTTCTGGAGAACCTTGGAGGAAGCTGCAGAATCGAACGCGCTTCGTGAGTACGTTGAGGAAGAGTTCCCGGGTCTTTCGGGCCAGATCCCGGAGGGTGTCGACCGCCGAAGCTTATTAAAGGTAATGGCGGCATCATTGGCTATGGCTGGAGCCGCTGCCTGCACCCGTCAGCCCAAAGAGACGATCGTTCCGTACGTGCGACAGCCGGAAAACGTCATCCCCGGCCTCCCTCTTTTCTATGCCACCGCTATGTCGGTAAACGGGTACGCGCGAGGGCTGTTAGTCGAGAGTCACCTGAATCGCCCGACCAAAGTGGAAGGCAATCCAGACCATCCAGCAAGCCTCGGCGCTACTGGGATAGCTGAACAGGCTTCTGTTCTCGACCTCTACGATCCCGACCGTCTCCAGACAGTTCTACGTGAAGGCAGAATTAGCACTTGGGGCGAGTTCAGCGTTGCCTTCATTAATGAGACTGCCGGGCTTCGATCGCGCAAAGGCGAGGGGCTTGCTGTTCTAACGGGTCCTATCACATCGCCCACTTTCAATGACCAGATGACCCGCCTGCGCGCCGATTGTCCTCAGGCCCGTTGGTACGTGCACAACACCAACAACCATTCCGGTCGAGCGTCGTCAGCCCGCAAGATTGCAGGGCGTAATGCGTTGCTCACGTACAATCTATCGAACGTCGACGTCATTGTTTCGCTTGAGAGCGATTTCTTGAACGTTGAACCGGGTGGCCTTGCCTACGCCCGGCAGTTCTCGAAACGTCGTCGAGTTGACAACGGGAACACACCCTGCCGCCTCTACGCCCTGGAATCATCACCAACAGTAAGCGGATCTTTGGCCGACCACAGATTTCGGATTCGTAGCAGTGATGTTCCGACCCTAACGTATCAACTCGCGCGAGCATGCGGAGTGCCTGGACCCGACACAACCGTTCCGGCGCCGCACTGGATTGCGACTATCGCAGCAGACCTAGCCCAGGCGAAAGGGCGTTCCCTCGTCGTTCCAGGCGAGTTCCAACCCGAGAGCGTCCATCTTGCGGCTTGGGCCATCAATGACGCATTAGGCAACGTCGGCCAGAACGTTAGTTTGCTTGAAGATTTTGGACCAGATCAAACTTACTCTCTCGAACAGTTGACGCGCGATCTTCAAACCGGGGGGGTCGAGACATTAATCATAGTTGGCTGCAATCCGGTTTATAGCGCTCCAGCGTCGTTGCAATTCGCTGACGCTATTCGTAAAGCACGTGTTGTCATTCGACTCGGTCAGCATAATGACGAGACAGCACGCCTTAGTCATTGGACCATTCCCGAGGCGCATTACCTCGAGACCTGGTCAGACAGTCGAGCGTTCGACGGCACGGCGACTATTCAGCAGCCGCTGATTACTCCGATTTACGACGGCAAATCAGCTCACGAAATTGTAACTATCCTTCTCGACAAGCCCGATGTTTCTTCGCATGACTTAGTAAAAGGTTACTGGCGGACGGGTCGCAAGGAACAAGACTTTGATTCTTTTTGGCAGAAGTCACTTCACGATGGCGTCGTACCAGGGACAGCTGCAACGGCTATTACGGGAACGTTAGCTTCGGTGACGCTTGCGCCAATACCACCGCAAGTCCATGGTGTTGAAGTCGTTTTTCGGCCCGATCCCACCATCGGCGACGGCACGCAGAGCAACAACTCCTGGCTCCAGGAACTGCCTAAGCCTCAGACAAAGATCACCTGGGACAATGTCATCTCACTCAGTCCTCAGATGGCGACCACGATGAAAATTGCATCCGGCGATGTCCTCAAGGTAAGCGCCAATGGAGCCACTATTGAGGGGCCAGCCTGGATTTTACCCGGCCATGCTGACGAATCAGTAACTGTTCACTTCGGCTATGGCCGTAACTTCCTCGGTCGCGTGGGAAACAGTATTGGCTATAACGCGTACAGTATCCAGAACGCGGCATCTCCGTTTGTGGTGGGTGCAGCAGTAACTAAGACGGGCAAAACCTACCGTCTTGCGAACACGCAGGAAACGCAGACCATGGCTGGGCGCGAACCAGTCAGAGCCGCAAGTCTTCACGAGTATAAAGAGCATCCGGACTTTCCGACGCTAGAAGAGAAGCCGATTCCTCGCGACTATACGCTCTATCAAAACGTCCCATACAACGGCTATAAGTGGGGCATGGTCATCGACCTGAATGTCTGCACAGGATGCACGGCATGCGTCATTGCCTGTCAGGCAGAGAACAACATCGCTGTCGTCGGCAAAGATCAAGTAGCGCGAGGACGCCACATGCACTGGATCCGCGTTGATCGTTATTACGCCGGCAATTTGGACGAACCAGTCACCTACAATCAGCCTCTGCCCTGCATGCAGTGTGAGAATGCACCCTGCGAAGTCGTCTGCCCGGTCGCTGCCACGGTTCATAGTGACGACGGACTGAATCAAATGGTTTATAACCGGTGTGTAGGCACGCGCTACTGTTCGAATAACTGTCCTTACAAAGTTCGCCGGTTCAATTTTTACCTCTACTCGGATTGGGATACAGCCAGTTTGCACGGTGTCCGTAATCCAGACGTCACCGTTCGCAGCCGGGGTGTCATGGAAAAGTGCACTTACTGCGTCCAGCGCATTCAAGAACAGAAAATCAAGACAGAGAAAGAAGGTCGGCGCATCCGCGATGGTGAGGTTCTGACCGCCTGCCAGCAGGTTTGCCCGACAGAAGCAATCACGTTCGGTGACCTTAACGATAAGTCGAGCCGAGTGGCGAGTCAGCAGTCCCTTAAGCGAAACTATTCGTTGCTAGATGACTTGAATACCCGTCCACGCACGACTTACTTGGGTTACGTCCGGAATAACAACGACGCTTTAGGAGATCCGGGTGGAAACAAGAAGTCTTAACCAACCTGCTCCTTCTGGTGACCCTGGCCTTCATAGTGTTCTCGCGCCCGGTCACACTTACGACACAGTTACTGACAAGATCACGAACGTCGTCTATCTGCCTTGGAAGAAGCTTCCCAAAGGTTGGTACGTCGGCCTAGCCTTAGCTTTTCTCCTCTTCAACCTTTTTCTAATTGCGGTTGGAACCCTCTTCCTGAAAGGTGTCGGTATTTGGGGCGTCAATATTCCAATTGGGTGGGGTTTCGCGATCGTCAATTTCGTTTGGTGGATCGGTATCGGTCACGCCGGTACATTGATTTCGGCCATTCTGTTCCTGCTGAAGCAGGACTGGCGCACTTCGATCAACAGGTTTGCCGAAGCGATGACATTATTTGCGGTTGCCTGTGCAGGGATGTTTCCCATCCTGCACTTAGGCCGTCCCTGGCTTGCTTATTGGCTGTTTCCATATCCGAATTCCATGAAGATCTGGCCACAGCCGCGGAGTCCGCTCGAGTGGGACGTCTTTGCGGTATCCACCTATGCTTCGGTATCTCTCATGTTCTGGTACGTCGGGTTAATTCCCGATCTTGCCACCATGCGCGACACCGCGCCTAAATTGTGGATGCAGAAACTTTACGGAATTCTGTCTCTCGGCTGGCGTGGATCGGCCATTCATTGGCACCGATATCAGAAGGCCTACTTACTGCTGGCAGGTTTAGCAACGCCCTTAGTTCTCTCGGTTCACACCATCGTTAGTTTCGACTTTGCGGTCGCCATTCTGCCCGGTTGGCACACAACAATTTTCCCACCTTATTTTGTAGCTGGTGCTATTTACTCAGGATTCGCCATGGTCTTAACCTTGATAATTCCCCTGCGGTCCTGGTACAAGCTCAAAGACGTCATCACCATGCGTCATATTGATAGCTGCGCAAAGGTCATGTTAGGAACGGGGCTAATTGTCGCTTACGGCTATTCGATGGAGGCATTCTTTTCCTGGTATAGCGCAGACAAGTACGAGAGCTTCATGTACTGGAACCGGATGACAGGTCCCTACGGCTTCTTTTATTGGATGTTGATTGCCTGCAATATCGTTATCCCTCAAGCCCTTTGGTCAGCACGCATTCGGCACAGTGTCATTGCCGTGTGGTTTCTTTCTATCGTCGTCAACATCGGCATGTGGCTCGAGCGGTTCGTCATCGTCATCACCAGCCTGCATCGAGATTTTCTGCCTTCTTCTTGGGGCATGTATGTCCCGACGAAGTGGGATTGGGCGACATTCATTGGCACAATTGGCCTGTTTCTCACGCTGATTTTTCTCTTTGTTCGTGTCTTGCCTGCGGTCTCAATCTTTGAAGAGCGTGAAACGGTCCATCATGAAATGGAGCATGTTTAGATGTCGCTGCACACGACCAGGCTTTCTGAGCTGCCCGGCATACACGGTGTCATGGCTGAGTTCGACTCGCCTGAAAATTTAATCCGGGCCGCCAAACGCGCTTATGCCGAAGGTTACCGAAGTATGGATGCGTACGCACCGATGCCGGTTGAGGGATTAGCGGAAGCAATCGGATATAGAAGAAACTGGGTTGCTCCCCTCGTCTTCGTGGGCGGCTCTTCAGGCGCTGCCGGCGGCTTCTTCTTGCTTTACTGGATTGCCGCAATCGCCTATCCACATAACGTGGGCGGCCGTCCATACAATAGTTGGCCGTCGTTCATTCCCATTACTTTTGAGTGCATGGTCTTACTGTCTGCGATCACTGCGGTCCTTGGCATGTTGTTCATGAACGGATTGCCGATGCTGTACCATCCTGTGTTCAACATCGCCGAGTTTGCGAAAGCTTCAAAAGACAGTTTCTTTCTTTGTATCGAATCGTCCGATCCTCTGTTCAGAACGGAGGAATCGCTGCAATTTTTGCGCAACGCCGGTGGCACTGAGGTGACGGTTGTTCCTGCGTAACCTATGGGCATCGACCTTGGCTGTCTGCTCCTTGATGCTGGGCGCATGTCGTCAAGACATGCACGACCAGCCCCGCTATAAGCCCCTGGCCGGAACAAATTTTTTCAATGACGGCCGGTCAGCACGCCCGACGATCGACGACACCGTTGCGCGCGGGCAACTTGAAACCGATCGAGCTCGATACACAGGACAGGAAAATGGGCAAGACATCGATTTCTTCCCTATTCAGATCAGTCGTGATGATTTGACGCGAGGCCGCGAACGATTCGAAATCTACTGCGCGCCATGCCACGGTCGGCTCGGAGATGGAAACGGCATGATTGTGGAGCGTGGTCTGCGGCACCCGCCCAATTATCATGACGAGCGACTTCGGAAAGCTCCGGTCGGGCACTTCTTCAACGTCATTACCAACGGCTATGGCTCCATGTACTCTTATGCATCGCGTGTTCCGGTTGATGACCGATGGCGCATTACAGCCTACATACGTGCTTTGCAGTTGAGTCAGAACGCGCCGACCGAGAGTGCAACCGCTGAGGCGATGAGATGAGTTATCCGCACACCTCTGACATTCCTGTCGAAATGTTAGGCGATCAAGCAGTTCGTGTCAGCCGTGTTGCACTCATCGTTGGCGTGGTTGGCTTCTTGCTCTGCGTCGTGGGCTTCATGACACATAGGACTATTTTTTTCCAATCCTATCTATTTGCATTCCTTTATTGGAGCGGCTTTTCGATCGGCGGTCTGGGCATTCTGCTCTTGAACAACGTCGTAGGCGGCAAATGGGGCGTAACAACGAGACGCTATCTCGAGGCCTTAGTTCGAACATTGCCGTACGTGTTCCTGCTCTTCCTGCCCATATTGCTAGGGATGCCGGATATCTATCCATGGGCGCAACCCGCTGTGGTGCATGCCAGTCCAACGCTCCAGCACAAAGTGCCTTACCTGAATATCCCGTTCTTTGTGGCGCGGCTGGTCCTCTATTTCGCTGTCTGGCTGTTCTTTGGTTCGCGTCTTGGCCGTATGTCTGACGAACAAGATCGGACCGGGGATCCGACGCTCAAAGACCGGATGAGAGCATTCAGTGCCCCCGCCCTGCTCATATTCGTGATGACCGTCACCTTCGGCTACATCGACTGGATCCTGTCCACCGACACTGAGTTCTTCTCGACCGTCTATGGCGGCATGATTCTCATCGGCGATGTACTTCAGGGCTTTGCGCTGACTCTCATTGTTCTAATCCTGACCTCGAAGCAGGACGGGTTTGGTGGACGGATTAACTCAAAGCTGTTGCATGATTTGGGTAACCTGACCTTTGCCTTCACGATTTTTTGGACATACCTTTCACTTTCGCAGCTGATCGTGATTTGGCCCGGCAATCTGCCCCAAGAAATTGGTTGGTACCTGGTCCGCGTACGCGGCGGTTGGACTTCGGTGACCGTCATTATTGCGCTTAGCATGTTTGCGATCCCCTTCTTAGCCATGCTGTGGCAACAAACCAAGCAGAGGCCGGAACGTTTGCTGCGAGTGTGTGTGTGGCTGTTGTTCGCCCGGATGATAGACCTTTTCTGGATTGTCGAACCCACGTATCGCATTCACGGATTCGAGATTCATTGGACCGACTTCGCCGCTTTCCTGGGTGTCGGCGGCATCTGGGTTTTCGTCTATCTGCTCCAGTTGAAGCGGCGCCCCTTGCTGCCCTTGCGTGATACCCGCGTATCCGAACCGTTGCTGGAGGCCGCGACATGACCGAGCCCCTTGAACAAAGGGCCGAGGCCACCCATGGTGTTCGTTTCGAAGAAACGGATGCGCCCGCCAAACTTATCGTTTGGGGCTTGGCAGGTGTCGGTGCGATTCTCGTGGGCGCCCTGCTTCTTACGCTCGTAATTCAGGCCAACTACGAGAAGGTCACGCCCAAAGGTCCGCCACTCAGTCCATTGGCGCCAGCCCGAATCGTGCCACCCAACCCTCAACTTGAAGTGCATCCGTGGGACACGTACCCTCAACTGCGCGCTCATGAAGACGAGATCCTCAATGGATATGGGCGCGATGCTGCTGGACACATTCACATACCGATTGAGAAAGCAATGGACCAAATTGTTGCGCGCCTACCTGTGCGCCCAGGTTCACCCGTCGGCTTAACAACTCCCGGCGGCGAAGGGCGAGACTCTTCGCATGGCCTGGATGCAATTCCGCGTAGCTACCAGCCTGTCCCGCAAATTCAAGGGGAGATTCAAAAGCATGCTGAAAAGTAATCTCCTGGCCGTCTGTGCCCTTTTGGTCAACTTGGTTTGTGTACCAGCCTTTGCTCAGTACGGTCGCCCGAATCTGACTAACGGCGTCGGTATTGATCAGAAGCTGAACGCGCCGGTACCCCTATATCTACCCTTCAATGACGAGCAGAATCGTCCTGTTACGTTACGCAGCTTTACTCAGAATCGGCCTATGATTCTGGCGCTTGTCTATTATCAATGTCCAAGCCTCTGCAGTGTAACCTTGAACGAGATCATTACCGGTCTGCGCCGCGTAACTTTGGAACCGGGCAAAGATTACAATGTGGTCGCGGTCAGCATCGACCCGCAGGAAACGCCGGAACTGGCCTCGAGCAAGAAGGTCGCCTATGCGTCGCTGTTCAATCGACCTACGTTTGCAAGCGGAGTCCATTTTCTCACCGGACCGCAATCATCCATCTCTCAACTGGCCAATGCCGTCGGGTTTCATTATAGGTGGGATGACGCCAGCAAACAGTTCGTCCATGCCGCCGGATTTTCTGTAGTCACGCCATCTGGTCACATCTCCCGCTATTTTTTTGGCGTTCAGTACGCGCCGGCAGATCTCCGTATGTCGCTGGTCGATGCTGCGCGCGACCAGATCGGCACCCCGGTCGACCACTTGCTGCTGTTCTGTTTTCACTACGATGCGACTCAAGGCAAGTACACGCTGGCTATCACCAACATCTTAAAAGCGGCCGGATTTGCAACAGTGCTCGGGCTGGCTTTGCTCATTACGTATCTGATCAGGAGCCCCTCGCGACCCGGTGAGATCCGGCGCTTAGGAGACCGAATTCGAACGGAGGGGCGACATGTTTAACGTGCCTCTCTTCCCTCCCGCCGCGTCTGAGATGGCGGGCAGTGTCGACCATCTCTACTTCTTTCTCTGCTTGGTTTTCTTCGCGATGACGGGCCTTATCCTGGCGGGCATCGTTTGGTTCTCGTACCGTTACAGACGTGCACGGAATCCGAAACCGACTCAAATTGAAGGTTCATATGTTCTTGAGACGGCATGGTCAGTGAGTCCCTTCCTTGTCATGATTGTCATGTTCTTTTGGGGAGCGCAGATCTACTTCGCAAATGCTCAGCCGCCTCGTGACGCAACCGAAATCTTCGTAACAGGCAAGCAATGGATGTGGAAGATTCAGTATCAGAATGGCGGGCGCGAGATCAATGAGCTGCACGTTGCAGTGGGCGTGCCGGTCAAGCTGACGATGGCCTCGGAAGATGTAATCCACAGCTTCTTCATTCCCGCCTTCCGCGTCAAGCACGATGTCGTTCCCGGCCATTACGACACCATCTGGTTCACGCCGTCCAAGCCCGGCCGCTATCACCTGTTCTGCACTGAATATTGCGGAAATCAGCATGCCGGAATGGTGGGCTGGGTTAACGTATTGAGTCCTAGAGATTACGCCGACTGGGCCAGCGGCGCGGGAACCCAAGGCACCTTGGCTGAACGCGGGCAGACCGAGTTCGCACAATTAGGTTGCGCCACTTGTCACGTCATGAATCAGCAGGGGCGTGGGCCAACCCTCAGAGGACTTTACGGCAAGCAGGTCTACTTAGCAGATGGGAGCACCGTTGTTGCCGATGACGCTTACATCCGCGAGTCGATTCTCGAGCCGAATGCCAAGATCACAGCCAGTTTTCAACCCGGCATCATGCCCCCCTTCAAGGGTCAGATCACAGAGGAGGGCATTGTCGAAGTGATCGCGTATATCAAGTCTCTATCTGACAACGGCCCGGCTTCTCAGCAAGGTACACAGCAATGGCCGATCGTGGTCGCGCCAACGGCAAGTAGTAGTCCGAATGCTCCAGCGGCACAATCGCTGCCCGGCAACGGGCCCAATAGGCAGAGGTAACCCATGGCCACTATCCTTAACGTTATTCCCACTACCCAGGAAGACAACTACCTCAACGTCAAAACAACGTGGACCAGTTGGTTGTTTACCACTGACCATAAGCGGATTGCCTGGTTGTATCTGTATTCGCTGACTTTTTTCTTTTTCGTTGGCGGAGCTTTCGCGGTAGCGATGCGCATTAACCTAGTTTCGCCGCAAGGCCTATTATTTTCAGCCGAGACTTACAACCGGCTGTTCACCATGCACGGGATCGTGATGATCTTCTTCTTCCTGATACCGTCAATACCAACCGTGTTGGGGAACTTTCTCATTCCGATCATGATCGGTGCCCGTGATCTTGCTTTTCCTAAGATCAACTTACTCAGCTGGTATATCTACATCATTGGCGGTTTACTAACTCTGTACGCCGTCTTCCATGGCGGAGTTGATACCGGTTGGACATTCTATACGCCGTATAGTTCGACTTACTCGAACGCCTATGTCTTAGCTACTGCTTTCGGGGTCTTCACTGTTGGCTTTTCATCCATTCTTACCGGACTGAACTTTATCGTTACCATCCACAAGATGCGTGCACCAGGTATGACTTGGAGCCGCTTGCCCATCTTCGTTTGGTCGCACTACGCGACAAGTCTCATTCAGGTGTTAGGAACTCCCGTCCTGGCCATCACTCTTCTCTTGCTCGCGGTCGAGCGTATTGCGCGGGTTGGTGTCTTTGACCCAAATATCGGCGGCGACCCGATTTTATTCCAGCACCTTTTTTGGTTTTACTCTCATCCCGCTGTGTACATCATGATCCTGCCCGGCATGGGCGTTATCAGCGAGATCATTCCTTGCTTTTCGCGAAAGCGCATCTTTGGGTACAACTTCGTCGCTGCTTCCAGCATGGGGATTGCGATCCTAAGCTTCACGGTGTGGGGTCACCACATGTTCGTAACGGGCGAAAGCATGTATTCTAGCCTGGCATTTTCATTTCTTAGCTTCTTAGTCGCTGTGCCATCGGCCATCAAAGTCTTTAATTGGACCGCCACAATGTACAAGGGCTCTGTTTCGTTTGATACTCCGATGCTGTATGCGTTCGGCTTCATCGGGCTGTTTACCATTGGCGGACTTACTGGATTATTTTTGGCCAGCTTGGCTGTCGACGTTCAGGTTCACGGTACTTACTTCATCGTGGCTCACTTTCACTACGTGATGGTTGGCGGCATGGTGATGGCGTTCCTCGGCGGACTCCACTTCTGGTGGCCTAAGATGACGGGCCGCCTCTATAACGAGGCTTGGTCAAAGTTCGCTGCGCTGATCATCTTTCTTGGCTTCAACCTGACCTTTTTCCCGCAATTCATTCTCGGCTACATGGGCATGCCGCGGCGTTATCATGCCTATCCGCCTGAGTTCCAAGTTTTAAATGTTTTGTCCAGTGCAGGCGCCTCTATCCTGGGAGTTGGCTACCTGATTCCGATGATCTACTTTATCTATTCCTGGTTCAAAGGAAAGCCGGCAGGAAACAATCCGTGGGGTGCAACCGGGTTGGAATGGCAAATACAATCGCCGCCAACCGAGTTCAACTTTGACGAGACCCCGGTCGTAACTCAAGAGGCCTACCACTATGGACCTCGGGAGGAAACACTTGGCTGAAACGGTCCTTCCCGCCGACCAATACGAACCGACAACGGAGGAGACCCACCTCCAACATCACTTTGCTACTTCCGAGCAGCAGTTCGAGACTGCGACCCTCGGAATGTGGACGTTCCTAATTACTGAAGTCTTGTTCTTCGGAGCGATGTTCGCCAGCTACGCCATTTATCGATCCTTGTATCACGCAGCTTTCGAAAGCACCAGCCGATATATGGATGTGACCCTGGGTGGAACCAACACCGCCGTGCTGATTTGCAGCAGCTTCACGATGGTGTTAGCGGTCCGATCGGCGCAGCTTGGCCGCAAGAAGGCACTGATCTGGTTCCTGCTCGCCACCATGATCCTGGGTTTGATGTTCCTCGGCGTCAAAGCGTACGAATACCACTCCAAATGGGCCGAGCATCTAATCCCAGGATTAGGATTTCACTACGAAGATCCGCGGTTTGAGCACAATGCACAAATCTTATTTTTCCTCTATTTCATGATGACCGGCATGCATGCCGTACACATGATCATCGGCCTGGGACTGCTAACGACCTTGGTGATTATGGCCGCTAGGAATAAATTCAACCAGCATTACTTCACGCCAGTCGAGAATATCGGACTATATTGGCATTTTGTGGATATTGTCTGGATCTTCCTTTTTCCACTTCTGTACCTGATCGGACAACATAAATGAGTTCGCACATTGTTCCGGTCAAGACTTACGCCGCAATCTTTGCATCCTTGCTAGCTCTTACCGGCTTGACAGTTGCCGTTTCGTTCGTAGAGCTCGGAGAATGGAACGTCATCATCGCTCTCTTGATTGCGCTCGCGAAGGCGTCGCTAGTCGCGTGGGTGTTCATGAATGTCCGATACTCGACCACGTTGACAAGGCTGTTCGTGATCGCCGGTGTACTGTGGCTTGGAATCATGCTGCTAATGACGTTCTCCGATTACGCAACCCGGTCATGGACCTATCAAGGTCAACCTTGGGGACATTAACAGTTTTTGGGTAGAATAAGTCTTCCGCTGCGCTCAGTAGCGCTTCGGTACTGGGAGCACAACGTGATTCAACTGACCATAAACGGAGCCGCGCATTCGTTCGACGGCGACCCGGACATGCCGCTGCTGTGGCACCTGCGCGACGACGTTCATCTGACCGGCACCAAGTTCGGTTGCGGATTGGGCCTTTGCGGAGCATGCACAGTCCACGTAGATGGCGTTGCCACGCGAAGCTGCATTACGCCGCTCAAGGCGCTCGCGGGCAAGTCTGTCACCACGATCGAAGGGCTCGATCCTAACGGCCAGCATCCACTTCAGACCGCATGGGTACAGGCGAACGTTCCGCAATGTGGATATTGCCAGAGCGGTCAGATCATGCAAGCGGCGGCAATGCTCAAGATGATTCCCAAACCGACCGATCACGATATCGAACAGAACATGCAGGGGAACATCTGCCGCTGTGGAACCTACCAGCGTATACGGCAAGCAATCAAGATCGCGGCGGGGGTGACCGCATGAGCGACATTCGGCTAATCCCACGACGTGGATTTTTGGAAGGCCTGTTTTCGGCAGGCGCATTGGTCTTGGGCGCGCGCTTTTTACCCTCAGACGCAGCGGCTGCAACGGACAACGCGGCTGAGTGGCGACCGAACGTCTATGTCGGCCTGGAGCCGGATGGAACGGTTCGTATCATTGCACACCGGGCCGAGATGGGCACAGGCATCAAGACCACCCTACCCATGGTGCTGGCCGACGAGATGGAAGCCGACTGGGCTCGAGTCAAGGTCGAGCAAGCGACGGGTGACAAGAAGTACGGCGACCAGGATACGGACGGGTCGGCCTCGATTCGCGACTTCTTCCTCACTATGCGTGAATCCGGCGCGAGTGTCCGGACGATGCTGGAACGTGCCGCAGCGAAGCAGTGGGGTGTACCCCCAGGCGAGTGCAAGGGACAAGTCCACTTTGTGGTTCATGCTGGCTCCGGCAAGAAGCTGAGCTACGGCGAATTGGTTCCGCTGGCCTCGAAGCAACCGCTTCCTGACAAGAAGGAACTGCGTTTGAAGGATCCGGCTGATTTCCGCTACATCGGCAAGGGTGTGCCTACTGTCGATCTGCATGACATGACGACAGGCAAAGCAATTTTCGGCATGGACACCACGATGCCTGGCATGGTGTATGCGTCAATTCAGCGGTCGCCAGTCATCGGTGGGAAGCTGATCAAGTTCGACGATACGGAGACAAAGCAGGTTCGCGGTTTTCAGGGCACCGTTGTTGTGGACCCGTATAAGGCTCCGTATGGCTTTCAGGCTTTGGGCGGAGTGGCTGTCATTGCGGACAATACCTGGGCGGCTATGCAAGGTCGCAAGAAGCTGAAAGCAGAATGGCAGTTCAACGAAAACGCCAAGTTCAGTTCTGAGACCTTCAAGCAGCAGATGATCGACACGGCGAACAAGCCGCAGAAGGTCATGTTGAAGCAAGGCGACGTGGACGCTGCATTCAGCAAGGCTGCCAAGACGCACGAAGCAACTTACTATACCCCGCTTCTGGCACATGCCTCGATGGAGCCCCCGGTCGCAGTGGCAAGCTTTGCCGACGGCAAGGTCGAGATCTGGACATCGACACAGAATCCTCAGGAAGTACAGAAGACGGTTGGCAGTGCGCTCGGAATCGACCCATCGATGGTTACCTGCAAGATGGCGTTGATCGGCGGAGGCTTTGGCCGCAAGTCCAAGCCCGACTACGTGGCCGAAGCGGCAATCATCTCTAAGAAAGTCGGCAAGCCTGTGAAGGTGGTTTGGAGCCGCGAAGAAGACATCGGCTTCGACTACTATCACACGACGGCTGCCATGTACCTGAAGGCATCGACTGACTCCGATGGGCGAGTGACGGGGCTGTTGAACCGGAGCGTGTTTCCACCCATCGGATCGACGTTCGCAGAGGGAACTGAGTATTCGGATAAAGACGAGTTGTCGATGGGCTGGCTTGGACTGCCGTTCGACATTCCGAACATCAGAACCGAGAACGGGCCGGCGAAAGCTCATGTCCGTATTGGTTGGCTCAGGTCTGTTGCCAACGTTTACCATGCATTTGCCATGCAGTCGTTCATCAATGAATTGGCTGTTCTGCACAACCAGGACGAAGTCGAATATCAGCTGAAGTTAATCGGTCAAGCACCAACGGCAGCACCGACCCCGGCCAAGGGTGAGCGAGATGCCAATCAGACGCCAGAGTATCCGCTCGATATAGCGCGTTTCAAGCGAGTGATTGACTTAGCGGCAACCAAATCAGGGTGGGCCAAGAACAAGTCCAGTTCGGGCCAAGGATGGGGCTTCGCAGCTCATCGCAGCTTTTATTCCTACGTGGCCTCGGCCGTTCAGGTCGATGTGGACAAGAACGGCAAGGTGCGAATCCCTAAGGTTGTCATGGCTGTCGATTGCGGACGCGTCATACATCCGGATCGAGTGAAGGCGCAGTTCGAAGGCGCAGCGGTATTCGGTACCAGTATCGCGATGCTCGGCGAGATCACGGCTGCCGATGGCCGAATACAGCAGGGCAACTTCGATACCTATCCGGTCGCACGTATACAGGAATCACCCGTCAAGGTTGAGGTCCACCTGATCAACAGCACCGACGTGCCGACCGGCGTGGGCGAGCCCGGTGTGCCGCCGATGGCTCCGGCAATTTGTAATGCGCTCTACAAAGCTACCGGCAAGCGCATCTACGAACTGCCCGTTCGCAAGCAGAAGTTAGTCTAGAGTCCAAGCTCGGCCTTTGCGGCCGAGAACTGCTCGATGGCGAAGTCGACTTCTTCGCGAGTGTGCGCAGCCGAGATTTGGACCCGGATGCGCGCCTTGCCTTGTGGCACGACTGGATACGAAAACGCAATCACGTAAACGCCTCGCTTCAGCAAGGCTTCGGCCATGCGGACCGCAAGCGGGGCTTCGCCAAACATGACGGGCACGATGGGGTGTTCGCCAGTCAGAATCTTGAACCCGCGTTCGGACATTTCGCGACGGAAGTAGTGAGTGTTCTCGAACAGGCGGTGACGTAGCTCAGTTCCCTGCCCGACCAGATCGAGCACCTTTAACGACGCTGCAACAATGGCCGGCGCGAGTGAGTTTGAGAACAGATAGGGTCGAGAACGTTGCCGAAGGAGAGACACGATTTCTTTTCGGCCACTGGTGTAGCCGCCGCTCGCACCACCGAGAGCTTTCCCGAGCGTGCCGGTGATGATGTCAATCCTCTCTGTGACTCCCAGATGTTCGGGGGTGCCGCGGCCGCCGGGACCCATGAAACCGACGGCATGCGAATCATCAACCATCACCATGGCGCTGTACTTCTCAGCGAGGTCGCAAATCTCAGGCAGTCTTGCGATATAGCCATCCATCGAGAACACACCGTCGGTCGCGATCAAACGGTGGCGTGCGCTACTGGCTTCTTTCAGCTTCAGTTCTAGATCAGCCATGTCGCCGTTCTTATATCGAAAGCGGGCAGCTTTGCACAGCCGAATGCCATCAATGATGCTGGCGTGATTGAGCTCGTCCGAGATGATCGCGTCTTCTGCATCGAGCAGCGTTTCAAAAAGGCCGCCATTCGCGTCGAAGCACGAGCCATAAAGAATCGTATCTTCGGTTCCGAGGAACTCACTCAGACGTTGTTCGAGCTGTTTGTGGATGGATTGAGTGCCGCAGATGAAGCGTACACTAGCCAGGCCATAGCCCCAGGTCTTCAAAGCCTGTTGGGCAGCTTCGACGATTTCCGGGTGGTTAGCAAGGCCGAGATAGTTGTTTGCGCACATGTTTAACACATGCGTGTTGTTCGCGATGATGTCGGCTTGCTGAGCGCTTTCAATCAAGCGTTCGCGCTTGAAGAGCCCAGCTGATTCAATTTCGCCGATCTTGTTAGTGAGGTACTCTTGAACACTTCCGTACATAAATTTGTTTGATTCGCTCTAGCACTCGATTGCATTCAAAGCAAGGCCGGCAAGTGAAGTTTCCTTGTAGCGGGACTGCATGTCGAGCCCTGTTCGGTACATGGTCAAAATGACTTGATCGAGAGATAGCTTGTGACCGTCGGATTCCTGCATCGCCATCCGACACGCGTTAATGGCTTTTACAGCACCGACCGCATTGCGCTCAATGCAGGGGATCTGGACCAGGCCTCCAATAGGATCGCAGGTCATGCCTAGATTGTGTTCCATGCCGATCTCTGCTGCATGTTCGACTTCTTCGTTGGGAGCACCCAAAGCGGCTGCGAGCCCCCCGGCAGCCATAGAGCAGGCCACACCGACTTCGCCTTGACAGCCGACTTCCGCTCCGGAGATGGAAGCGTTCTCCTTATATAAGATGCCGATCGCGCCCGCAGTCAGGAAGTAACGCGCAAGTCCCGGCTGGTCGCCGTTTAAGAACTGGAGATAATAACGAGCCACAGCGGGAACCAATCCGGCAGCGCCGTTCGTAGGTGCGGTCACGACCCGACCACCTGCCGCGTTTTCTTCATTGACCGCCATCGCAAACATGTTGACCCAGTCAAGCGCAGCGAGCGGATCAATCGAACCGCTTCGCAAAATATTCCGGTACAGACGCGGCGCACGACGGCGTACGTTTAAACCCCCAGGGAGAATGCCCTCGGTACGAAGCCCGCGTTCAATAGACTGATCCATGACGGACCAGATGCGCTGGATCCTGTCGAGCACTTCGGCCTCACTTCGCTGAGCGCACTCGTTCGCAAGCATCAGTTGCCATATAGCGAGACTGTTACTACGGGCAGTTTCTAACAACTCGGCGGCACTGCTGAACGGATAGGGCACTACAACCAATTGAAGCTGCGTGCTCGATTTTTGGCCTTCTTTTATGATGAAGCCACCACCAATCGAGAAGTAAACGGTCGAATTGGTGGTTTGCCCACTCTCGTCAAACGCAGTGAAGCGCATCGAATTAGGATGACCGGGCAGAACCATGTCTCGATGGAACAGAAGGTCAGTGGATTCGAGGAAGCGAACAGTTCTAGTGCCCAAAAGCTGAATTGAGTTTGACTGGCGAATGTGACCGATCAGACTGGTGATGCGATCGGGATCAATCTCATCCGGCCGCTCACCCGCAAGCCCGAGCAAGATAGCGCGATCTGTTGCATGCCCAATGCCGGTCAAAGCTAGTGAACCGTAAAGTTCGGCTTTCACGGAGTAAGCAGAGTCAAGTTGCGGGCCAAGTTCCACTAAGAACTGACGAGCCGCGCGCATTGGTCCTACCGTATGCGAACTGGACGGGCCAATGCCTACTTTGAACAGGTCGAAGATGCTTGTTGTCATGGCACCAATCCACTCTGTCAGTTAATTAGTCCAGTCGAGGATAACCTTGCCCGTGTTGCCGGAACGCATAGCGTCGAAGCCGTCCTGAAAGTGTTCGCAGCCAAAGCGGTGAGTAATCACAGGGCTGATGTCCAGGCCGGATTCGAGCATCACAGTCATCTTGTACCAAGTCTCATACATCTCGCGCCCATAGATGCCCTTGATTGTGAGCATGTTGAATATGATCTCGCGCCAGTTGATGGACATAGGCTCAGCCGGCAAACCAAGCATTGCAATCTTACCGCCGTGAGCCATGTTCGTGATCATGTCGCAAAATGCGTTCGTACTGCCGGACATCTCAAGACCAACGTCGAAGCCTTCTTGCATGCCGAGCTGACGCTGCACATCGGGAAGCGATGTTTCGCGAGGATCAACAGCAAGGGTTGCGCCGAGCTTTCGAGCGAGATCGAGACGGTAGAGGTTGAGGTCGGTAATGACGACGTGGCGAGCACCGGCATGACGAGCGATGGCCACCGCCATAATACCGATCGGCCCGGCACCCGTGATAAGCACGTCTTCCCCAAGAACAGGAAACGACAAAGCCGTATGTACCGCGTTGCCGAAAGGGTCGAAGATTGCCGCGACTTCCTGATTGACGTTAGCGTTGTGCCGCCAGATGTTGCTCATTGGCAGCGCGATCAATTCAGCGAATGCTCCGGGCCGATTAACCCCGACGCCTTGCGTATGAGCGCAGAGATGGCGGCGTCCCGCGAGGCAATTACGGCAACGGCCACAAACAACATGGCCTTCGCCGCTGACGATCTCGCCGGGATGAAAGTCGTTGACATTCGAGCCGACTTCGACAATTTCGCCCACGAACTCGTGGCCAATCGCCATTGGCACAGGAATGGTCGATCTGGCCCAGTCATCCCACTCGTAAATGTGAAGGTCGGTCCCGCAAATGCCGGTGTAGCGGACCCTTATTAAGACGTCGTTGATGCCCAGGGACGGTTCGGGAATCTCTTCGAGCCAGAGGCCAGGTTCAGAACGGCTTTTAACGAGTGCTCTCACGCGGAGACTCGCCGAATCAGACTAAATTTCATCTGCTTTCATGGTAGCGACCGGCATGTGTTCGGCCTACCCAGTGTAGAATCCGGACGGGCGCCGAGTTCTAAAACGTGAAGCGCAGACTCAATTGAAGTTGCCGCTGGCTGCCTTTGTTGGTGATTTTGCCAAAGGTCGCGTCGTTCGGATTGGTGTCCAGACCACCGCCGGTGTCACCACCCCAATTGGGATGGTTAAGCCAGTTGAAAACTTCAAAGCGCAGCGTTGAGTAAATCCGCTCTGTCACGTTAAAGTTCTTGAAAAGGCCGAAGTTCCAATTTTGAAAACCGGGTTGCAAGAAGATGTTCCGCGATCGCTGGTCAGTATATGTTCCAGGGGCAGGCTGAACAATGTTGCCACCCTTCACAAAGGGATACCAGTAGTTGTTTTCAAACTGACTGGTTCCGGCTACCGTTACGTTCGAAAACTTACCTGTTTGGGGAATGTTGCCATTGATCAGCCAGCGATTTTGAAAGCCGCTGCCACTACCGACATTGGAGCCGACGCCGGCGAAGTCGTTGCTGCTCTGAACAGAAGCGGGAGCGCCTGTCTGGAACTGAGTAACTTCAGTGATTTGCCAGCCGCCGAGAATTTTGGCTGTGAGACTCTTCTTCTCACGCAGGAAGGGTAATTCATAGATCACGTTGATAACGGCAACGTGACGATGATCGTAATCAGAAAGGCCGTACTGCAGGGAACGAGGCATACCGTCCGCGAGAATGTCGCGCTGAGCGGATCCAAAGTCGGAGCTTCGCGACCACGTGTAAGCGAGGCCGAACAAAAGGCCCTTTGTAAACCGCCGGTTCAGGTCAATCTGCAAGCCGTGATAAATGGAATTTGAGACGTTGTTAGTGGACCGAATAGTACCGTAACCGGCGTAGGGTCGAAGATAATTCTCGTTCACGCCCGGATTAGCGAGGAGCGCGCCCGGTTGAAGCGCATTGAGGTCGATTTCCTGCTGCCCATGAAGACCACGCCGTCCAACATAGGCGACCTCTATGGTCATGTCGGCAGGGAGTTCACGCTGCACAGCTACATTCCAGGTCCAGGCCTCGGGATTGTAAAGTATCGGGTCCTGTGTCGTGACCGGCAACGGGAAGGAGTTCGACGCACCGCCGCCTGGCTGATCGACAGAACCGTTCGAAACGGAAGCGCTTGGCTGAAAAGGCGGATTGCCGCCGAGGAAAACGGAGTCGCTAACGCCGATTCGAGTCAGGAAACGACCCACCGCAGCGCGCACGACAGTTTTCGGATCCCACGAATAAGCAAGGCCTATTCGCGGCTGAAGTCCCTGAATGGCGTGCGTTTGTGAGTACGACTTACTCAGCCCGTGAAAGAGTTGGTTATATTGACCATTGTCGGCGGGCACACGACCTTTTGCTGCCTCTGTGAATCCGGTGCCTGGGATCACAAGTCCGTTGTAGGGATCGCCCGATCCAGCAATGGGATTACCTGTCTTTGGATCCACTTTGACCGCGTTAGCAGGGTTGTAGTAAGTGGGATCAAATACAGACATATTGCGCCAGAGGCTGTAATAAGGCTGAATGATACTTTGGCGCAGGCCGTAGTCGATGTGCAGCTTTGTCGATGCTTTCCAGCCATCTTGAAGGAACCATTCATACATTTGGCCGCGATAGGGCGTGTAGGAACGATTGCCAAGCTCCGTGTACGTGTTGAAAAGACCAAGTGCCGCGTCCGCGACTGATGTACCGCTACCCCCTGGACGAGTATCCGTGAAAACGAAACGGCCGTTCTGATTATTAGTTCCTCCCGGCACGCCGTTCACATTGATCTGATCGTAGTCATTTTCACCTGAACGCTCAAAAAGAAATCCACCTCGAATCTGATGGTTTCCAAGGATTTTAGTTAAGTTGTCGGACAAGTCGTAAATTGGACCCTTGGACGCGGACGGATAGGGAAGTCCGCTGAGCTCAGTAAAAGGTCCGTTTAGAGTGATGGTCGGAATCTTGTTTTGTATCTGCTTTCCGGTGGGAAAGAGATATGGATAGTCGATGCCGTACTTAGTCCGATTATAGAGGCCGTTTGAAGGATCAATATTGATATAGACTTGATCTCGACTGGCAGACAAAAGAAACTCGTTGATTAGGGTGGGTGTGACCGTCCAAGTGTAATCGATAGATGCAATCTGATTTGGCCGGCTGAAGAGTTGTGGAATGACAGGCGTGTTACTCGCGAATGGAATGTATTCGTCATATTCGTAGTTAATAACGCGAAACTTGAGATAGTGTTTATCCGCGGGATAGTAATCCATCGACCCGGTATCCTTTCGTTGGTTGATCGGATGGGCCGCTGTATAAAAGGCATCATTCTGGCCGGAGCCGCGATTCGGAAGCGGGTAAGTATTCAGAAGCGCAAGGCCATTCGGACTGAGAAAGGATTGGGGAATTACGTTTCCCGGAATGGGAGTGTTTGTGCCCGGGAAAAGGAGCTGGCGCGCACCGCTATAGAAGCCGTTATTGGGGTTTAGCAATTCACTGAAGTTTCCTTGGCGCATAAGAAGGCTTGGCACCGTAGACTGATTGGTATCAGCGAGACGATAGCGCACATATTCTTGCCCGAAAAGGAAGAACAGCTTGTTACGATTACGGTTCCAGATCTTAGGTATAAAAACGGGTCCGTTGATGTTGAATCCGAATTGGTTGTAGCGGAAAGGAGCAGGCTGATTAGACTGTGTAGGATCGGGCTGTCGGTTGCGAAGCCACGAGTTAGCATCCAACGCTGAATTCCGTAAGTACTCGTAAGCTACGCCATGGAAATCGTGTCCACCGCTCTTAGTAACAATACGAATTTGGCCGCCGGAGGCACGTCCATATTCTGCGTTGTAGTTAGACGTGAGAATTTGGACTTCCTGCGTAGAGTCCGCATCAGCTACTGCGATGCTGGTTCCATTCGAGCGTGTCCTAACCGAGACCGCACCGTCGACCGTGATCAGAGCGTCTTGATTGCGTCCCCCGTTAATACTAAGCCCGTTGTTCAAGCCGAACGAGAAGCCACCCAAAGCGGCACCGGTAACACCAGGTTTGAGTAGCGCGAGAAAGTAGGGATTCCGGCCGTTCAGTTGAAGGTCCTTGATTTGTTTCTCGTTGACTTCGCGGCCCAAGGTTGCACTATCTGCTTGAACAGGCGGCGCCTCAGAGGTAACCTGGACCGTCTCGCCCGCACTTCCAATAGTCAGACTGGCATCGAGGGTTGCAGTAATATTCGACACAACTGGGTTACTTAGTTGCTCGAACTTCTTAAATCCAGCAGCTTCGATAATTAGAGTGTATGTAGCCGGCTGAACACTCGTGATGGTGTAGCTACCAAGGCTATTAGTCGTGACTTTGCGCTCGGTCTGAGTAGACTCATTGCGCAAGACGACCTGTGCATTGGGAATCGCCGCACCGCTCGGATCTTGAATAACACCTGTAACAGTCGTGAGGTCGGACTGAGCAGACAATGGAATACCTGTTACCAGACAGGCAACAAGAATAACGATCGCGGCGCTGCGTCCGAAACTACTGGGTTTCATAAGCCTCCTAAGCTCAATAGGCGCAGGGAGAGGACCGACTAATAACCACGATTTTGGCGAGACTGGATTTCGCTTGCGACCATAACCGTTTGGTTACGATCCACTTACACGCAGTCAGACTCTATAATTCGACTAGCAACACCGAAGCATTAGCTGCGGTAAGTGCCGAACTAATCGAAACCAAACACCCCAAGCTACCTGTAGAAGTATTACACCGCTACGGCCGTAAAATAGCAAGTAGTTTTAAAGGAATTGTTCGGTTGTGTCAATCTTTAGGTTGATCCAGAGGAAAAGTTAGGGAACAATCTTCGGAAGCGCGTAATAGTCGTAGACGCTTTTCCACGAAAACTCAGCGCCGGGTTCAATATTGATTGATACGAAGGGCTCAACGGCGATCACGGTCCGTATCGACCACAGATACTCGCGCAGCAACGGACGGTCAGTTTGCCAACTTAAACCGGCACCCAACCTGTTATTCTCGATGCGGATCCGATTGTCGTTCGGACTGGCCGTGAATCCCTCGAGCGAACTTGCCACCGTGTCCTGCCCCTCGAGCGTTTTTAGGTAAGTAATCTGCGAACCGCTGAACTTGGCCAACTCACTCTTGGGGGGCTCCGGGCTGTGAATCGTAAACGGAAACGAGATCGTCACATAGGGGCCAGGTGGCTGGTGATCCAGCACGAGAAAATTGTGGTTATAAACGGTAGTCTGAATGGAACGCTTTCCTGCATTTTTGAGGCGATGCGTAAGCACCAACTCGGTTTTATCCTTCGTTAGGCGTAAGTCTTTTTCATAAAGATACGAGTAACCGGATATAGGATCGTCGAACTGCTGAGTCAGATTCAATTCATCACGATGCTTCTGAATCGTCCATTTCCCTCCATTGGTCATCTCGTAGAGATGGTAGTTATCATACTCTTCATCTCCCGCCTTCCTGAGCGCTCCTATTCCGATCTTGACGAAGGTGCCACCCACCTTTGCATCGTCATACCCCAGAGGTCCGAACTCATCCACGGGACCAGTAATCGCACTGCAAGGACCAGCGACGATGTCTGTCCCTCGATAGATGAAATCATGAATTAACGGGTCAGTCTGGTTGAACCACGGTCCGTAGTAGTTGTGCCCATTTGCCTGCAGGCTGACGACTACGCCGGCCCAATCAAAGCGCGTTCCACGATAGAAGCCCTTTTGGGGGTCGGGTAAATAGACCTTTGCACGAACGCTGCCGCTGGAGATCTGGACACTGGGATAATCCGCCGCGCCTTCGAGCGCGATCGGAATCGCTAAGAGCACAGTAGCGACAACTGATCTAAATCGCACAGACGTTAGCGTAGCGCAACAGTCGGCATCGCCCTAATGGATTTATGTACTCGGGAAGGGATATGGAGCGGGAGACGGGGATCGAACCCGCGACGTCATGCTTGGGAAGCATGCATTCTACCGCTGAATTACTCCCGCTCAGCTTCCTCTATCCTACAGCAGCCAAGTAAGCCCGCCAACTACCCAGCCGTGTTATTTCTGGCATTCCAGTAGTCGCATACGGTTCACACAAAAAACCTTTGACTACTTCGCCATCGGCCAAAATGCAAGAGCCGATCGACAGCGGCGCGGGAACAGCTGCAACAAAGCTTCCGAACTCCAGCTCAGATATTAACCAGATCTCTATTTCTATACCCGGTCCGTCGAATCCAATTTCACGTACTAATCCAGGTTTCGCCGGAACAGTACCCGTCAAAGCAAAGAACTTATAGTCGCGCGCCGTAGTTGTAGTCCGAAGTAATTTGGCACCCCGGCTACTTAGTTGTTTGTTGAGCGGCTGTCCTGAGAGGTGCGCACCAACGACACCTAGTTTCACTGAGCCTTGCCGTTCACGTAAGTCGAGGCTTCCTTCAGGCACTCCACTAACCTTGCGCCCGGCGAAAGTCGACTTGAGACATTGTATCTGTGACCCTACCTGCAAGATCTCTTGCTCGCGGAATGCAGGACCAATCACAGACACTCCAAAAGGACGTGATTCACTGCTGAACCCTGCTGGAACAGCCACGGCGGCAAGATCCATCAAATTGACAAAATTTGTGTAATAGCCGAGCGTTGCGTTCAGGATGATAGGCTCGTTCAAAACCTGTTGAATTTTGTAAGTCGTCCCAGTGGTAGGTAAAAGCATGAAGTCGATTTCATGCCAAACATGCTCAGTCTGTTGACGTAGCGCTTGTAAGTGGTACTCACCCTCGAACAGTTCGGACGCCGTGAATCTCTCTGCATTTCTGATGATTGACCCAACAGTGCCGTCGACGTCACTGGAATGTGTTTTTACAAACTCGCCTAACGCTGCAAAGCGTTCTGCTACAAAAGGTCCGCCATAGAGTAGCTCGGCGGCCTCCTGAAAAGGCTCGAAATCTATCTCCGTTACCGCATGCTCTGCACTTAATTGATCTAGTAACTGAGCATAGACCGATGCTGGCCCGGCGTCACCAAAGAACTCTAGCTGGGATGGCCTGGGAATGCCAAAACGGACTTTGGATCTGGCCGGGGGAATAGAGAGATTTGACTTTCGCGAAAAAGGGTCTGCCGGGTCAAACTGTTGGGCCGTTTCAAGAACCGACAACGCGTCGTGACAGTTGAGCGCAAAGATAGAAACACAATCAAGAGAACGACAGGCTGGCACTATGCCAGTGTTACTAAGTAAGCCTCGAGTCGGCTTCAAACCGACAATGTTGTTTAACGCGGCGGGGACTCGGCCTGATCCGGCGGTATCAGTTCCAAGAGCAAAGCTAACAAGCCCGCTTGCTACGGCCACAGCGGAACCAGAGCTAGAACCGCCCGAGATGTCCGTACTGTCAAAAACAGACGAACATGCTCCGTAAGGTGAACGCGTCCCCACCAAACCAGTTGCAAACTGATCCATGTTAGTTTTGCCGACTAAGATGGCGCCCGCATCCAACAATCGTTGTACAACAAAAGCAGAGGTTTTGGGAACGTAAGAATACGCTGGGCACCCTGCTGTAGTCGGCAGCCCGGCTACATCGATGTTGTCTTTGACTGCGAACGGAATCCCGAAAAGGGGCAGCGATCTGCTACTAGATGATAGACGCCGAGCGTTGTCTATTGCCGTCGCTCCGGGTACTAGCTTGATCCAAGTGGGGTGAAGAGGCTGCTCCTCGATCAAATCATAAACATAACTGATCACTTTTTCCGGCGTCGTCGCTCCGCTGTCGTATGAAGCTCGTAGTTTTTGGATTGAAAGGTCGTAAAGCAAGGTTGTGCTCACGTGCGCTGCCTATATATGACAAGAGGTTGGCCAGCGTTGACCATAGATCCCTCTTCGCAAACAACAGAAGTAACCTCGCCGTTAACTGGGGCCAGCACTGCTATTTCCATTTTCATCGACTCCAATATAAGCAGCCTTTGACCGGCTTCGACCGTTTCCCCGGGGCTGACCTGCAACTTCCATACGGACGCAGTTGTTGGTGACCGGACTGCAGCGAATCCGGCAGGGATCACATGCTCACCCGCCGGAGAAATTTCCGATTCCTCCTCTCGTGACGAGAACTCACCCTGCTGAGCCCAACGATTCCTTTCAGCAGAAAACGCTGCACGTTGGTGGTCCCGAAACATGGCAACTTGATCCTGGATCCCGTTCAGAAAACGATGATAGTCGCTCAATTTGAAAACTTGATCTTCGGTCTTCAGCGTTACCCGGCCGAGCGGAAAGTCGCGCCGCATTTCCAGTAACTCATTCGCGCCCACTGGGTAAAAACGCAGCTGATCAAAGAACCGTAACAGCCACGGCTTGCCGGCCTCGAACTCGCGAGTTTTTCGGTACGTGTTCCACATCTGGACGGTACGGCCCACGAACTGATAACCGCCAGGGCCCTCCATCCCATATACGCAGAGATAGGCGCCGCCGATTCCGACCGCATTCTCCGGAGTCCACGTTCGGGCAGGATTATATTTCGTAGTTACTAATCGATGCCGAGGGTCGATCGGTGTTGCCACCGGCGCGCCAAGATAAACATCCCCAAGCCCAAGGACCAGGTAACTCGCGTCGAAAACAATCTTGCGCACGTCATCAATCGAATTCAATCCATTTATTCGACGTATGAACTCAAGATTACTCGGACACCAAGGAGCATCAGGACGAACCGAACTCATGTAGCGCTCAATTGCAAGTCGGGTTGCCGGGTCATCCCACGACAAAGGTAGATGCACAATTCGAGTTGGTACGGTCGCATCTTCCACTCTGGGTAGCGCGCACATACAGTCGTCTATAAACGCAAGTAAATCAATCCGATTTATAATTTGGCTGTCGTAGTGGATCTGTAACGATCTTACTCCCGGCGTGAGATCAACAATCCCGTCCAGCTTGGCCGCGGAAATTGCTTCCATCAGTAAGTGGGCCCGAAATCGTAGGTCCAGATCTAGGACGGCCTGGCCGAACTCTATCAACAAATACCGGTCGCCCGAGACTCTCACGACTGTGTCGGATTCGGGAGAAAGCCGCAAGATCGCTGGTTCTAAGTCGCCGGCGGTTGCTGAGTAACTTGGGACTTCCAGCGTCTCAAGATAACGTTCTAGTTCAGCATCCAGAACTCTGGCATCTTGCTCCTTAACTCGCTCAAACCGCACCGTGTCTCCTGGACTAAGTTGGCCAGCTTTCCAGAGATCAGCGTTGATAATCACTGCGGGGCAAACGAAGCCGCCCAAACTCGGTCCATCGGGGCCGAGCACAACCGGCATGTCGCCCGTAAAATCGATCGCTCCGATGGCATAAGCGTTGTCGTGGATGTTCGATGGGTGGAGCCCCGCATCGCCTCCGTCTTGTCGCGCCCACTCAGGCTTTGGCCCAACAAGCCGAACCCCGGTGCGACTGCTGTTGTGATGCACCCTCCACGCCGTCGAGAAGAAGGTTTCTATGTCAGTCGGGGTAAAAAAGTCTGGAGCTCCATGGGGCCCATAAAGGACGCGCAAGCTCCAGTCTTTAGTTAACTGCGGAATAAAGGTTGGATAAACATCCGCAGTGGCCGATTGCGGAATCTCATGCGTTCCATTTACGTTCAGATAGTCGCCAGAGCGTAACTGCCGTCCGTCGTGTCCCCCAAACTTCCCCAGCGTGAAGGTGGTCGTGCTTCCCAGATAGGAGGGCACCTGAAAACCACCCTCAGCTGCAATGTAAGTCCGCGCACCCGGTCCGGTTATCGAGTTGAGAGCCAACACAGAACCAGCCTCAATCGTGATGGGCTTAAACGCTGCTACGCGCTTCCCGTCAACCACTGGCTGCATATCAGCACCGGTAATAACAATCCGCGTCCTCACTAAAAACTTTAAACTTGGCCCCGATAACGTACATTCCAGCAACGCAGTATCCGGCTTGTTACTAAGTAACCGGTTAGCCAGACGCGCCGAAACTGAATCCATTGGTCCAGACGGTGGAACGCCCACATTCCAAAACCCAAGCCGCCCGGGATAAGACTGAATCGTGGTAAGTACTCCCGGCTCTAATACCTTCACAGCTGAACGTACGAATGAAAGGGTGTTCAGGAACTTAGTTGTGACCGTACCTGCTACAAACGTCGGCGATTTCAGCACTGCTTCCAAAAACTGCAAGTTCGTTTCGATACCGCTAATTTGGGTGTTCGCTACGGCAGTTTGCAGCTTCACCAGTGCGGCGGCCCGCTCCTCACCCCACGTAATGAGTTTCGCCAATAAAGGATCATAAAAGGGCGTAACTTCTGATCCGTTCTCAATCCACGTCTCAACGCGTGTGTTCTCTGGCGTGCGAAACTCGGTGATTCGGCCGCTCGACGGCTGGTAATCCTCCGACGGATTCTCGGCGTAAACTCGAACTTGAATCGATGCACCATGTGGTTTAAGGGAGACTTGGCCCGGAAGCGTCAGTTCGCCCGCACCAAGTCGAACCATCCATTCAACCAGATCAATACTGAACACTTCCTCAGTGACTCCGTGCTCCACCTGTAAGCGAGAATTTACTTCCAGAAAGTAAAACTGCTCTGTATCGGCGTCGTACAGAAATTCGACCGTACCCGCTGACCTATATTGGACGGACTGCATCACTTGCGTGGCCACGGTATGAAGGTGCTGACGAACCATATCCCGCAGTCCCGGAGCCGGCGTTTCTTCAATCACCTTTTGATTGCGACGCTGCGCGGAACAATCGCGCTCACCTAGCGAAACTACTCTTCCGTGCCCGTCTCCAAATACCTGTACTTCAATGTGCCGTGCGTTAGTAATATACTTCTCGAGAAAGATGCCCGAACCATTGAAGTGCGTCTTACTCAGTCGTTGGACTGACTCGAAAGCATCCGCAAGCTCGTCAGAGTCGCGACAGAGGCGCATGCCTATCCCGCCGCCACCGCCCGCGCTCTTCAACATGACCGGGTAGCCAATCAGCTGCGCTTGCGTCTCAGCTTCACTTACGCCGGACAGCAATCCGCTTCCACGCAGGATCGGCGCATCGCAGGCGACGGCCAAATCTCGTGCCGTGTTCTTTAAGCCAAACGCTCTTATTTGTGCGGGAGTCGGTCCCAAAAATACAAGGCCAGCCTGTTCGCAGGCTTCCGCAAACTCCGGATTCTCGCTTAGAAATCCATAGCCCGGATGTATAGCTTCTGCGGCTGTTGTTCGAGCCGCCTCAAGTATTTTCGGAATGTTGAGGTAGCTTGCCGTCGCAGGACCAGGTCCGACGCACACCGAATGATCCGCCATTCGCACATGTAACGACCCCGCATCAACTTCGGAGAAGATTGCTACAGACTCAACGCCCAGCTTCCGAAGTGTGCGGATGATTCGACACGCAATTACACCCCGATTAGCAACCAGAACGCGTTTGAACAACGCTAATTCTCCCGGTCCCAGATCAGAACTCGCACCGGCGTCGGATTATAGGCATTACAGGGATTGTTCAGCTGAGGACAATTGCTAATGAGTCCGTAAACATCCATTTCAGCGCGCATCTCGACATACTTACCGGCTTCTGAAATGCCGTCTGCAAACCAAAGCTCTCCAGTTGGAGTAACAGGCACGTTCATGAAGAAGTTAACATTGCTGCCAACGTCCCGTTTACTCAAACCCAAATCGGAATGGATGATTGCCTTCAGAAAGCTCTGTCGGCACGCATGCATATAGCGCTTCTCTAACGCGTATCGAACGGTATTGCTTTCGGTCGAGCATGCGCCACCGAGGGTGTCATGTCGTCCACAAGTGTCCGCCGTAATGGTCAGCATCGGTCGAAACAGGTTCGACATCAGAACAGTTCCGCCAGTCAGGTAGATGTTACGTTGGTTCAGAATTGTGTCCGTTGCGCTATATCGCTCGTGCGTGTCGTCCGCATTGTAGAAGAACGTGTCTACAGCTTGGTTACCCTGCAGGTCTTCAATGCGTAACCTCTGACCGGCCTCAATCCGGTGAAGCCAAGGGTCTCCCGCCTCGATGACGAAATCGTAGATAGCTGTATCTGGATACAATGTGCTCTCGATAAGGTTACGATCCGGCATTATAGAAAGTACCTCTCCGTGTTGATGAACCCACGGCCATTTTCTGGGCATGAATTACGGCAAGCGTCATCCGATGCTGGGCCAGCACGCCTAGTGATTGCAACGGCAACCGGTTTTGGATGGTATGTACTTTCTGGATCTAACGGATGCTGGCAGGTATCTAGAATCACCAACACATTCATTTCGGCGCGTAACTCTACTGATTCGCTAGCTCGCGAATTGTCTGCTTCATAGTGCAATGAACCATCATCCGCAACAACAACCTTACTGAAGAAGTTGACATTGTGCGGCAAGTCGCGGACGGTAAGTCCATGTTTCTGCAGCTCAATTAAAAAATTATCCCTGGTGTTTCGGTGAAAATCGTTCCGAACTTGCTGGTAGTGGGCTGTCCCATACTTAGCTGCAACCGCCTCTGCCTGAAGGTGCCCACACAACGGGTCGTGCCACCCGCAGGTGTCTTTCGTGATGGAACAGAGTATCCGACCCATATCGGAATAAAGGACAAAACCTTCGGTCAGACGAGCCGTGTGTTGCGCCTTCAAAGTGTCCGGCATGTTGTACCGCTCTGAAGGAATCTCGAGATTAAAGAAGATTGCCCCGACATTCGCGCCGCCTTCTACGTCAGTAATGCGCAACGTAGTCCCGCGCTTCAGTACATGTGACCATACGTCGCCACCGCGTATGTGTTCTTCAAAGAGAACAGGCGACTCTGAATCTGATAAACCCACGATCAATTCTCCTAGTCCTGCTTTACCAATACAAGGCATAGCGGACATAAATTTTTTCAATGCTCATCATGCTTCAGCGTCTGTTATATTCGAGGCTTCCACTCCGGGCCGTGTCCGCCTGAGTCCGCACACTGCTGTAGGTCTCGTCTGTGGCTAAACGCTTCTTCGTCTTTTTCTCAACTTTGTGTCTTTTTCTCCCGAGCCTTGCGCTCGCTGAAAAGCCAACATTCACTATAGGCTGGTCCATCTACGTCGGCTGGGATCCGTATCAGTACTTGGCAAAATCCGGTCTCCTCCGCAAGTGGGGTGACAAGTACGGCGTCACCATCAAGACGCAGCGATTCGATTACGCGCCGTCCATCGACGCCTTCACGTCAAAAAACATCGATGCTTGCACCATGACCAACATGGAAGCGCTCGATCTGCCTGCGGCCTCAGGAGTCGACAGCACCGCCATCATCATCGGCGATTACTCAAACGGCAACGATGCCTTGATCACCCGTGATGGCATCACATTGAAAAGTTTGCCTGGCAAGAAGGTCTTGCTGGTGCAGAAGACCGTATCCGAGTATTTACTTGAGCGGGCCTACGTTCTCAACGGCCTTGAAGATCAACTGCGCAAAGTAAAGCTCGTTAACGCCTCCGACAGCAGCATCGTGGCTGCTTTCATGAATGACTCATCCGAAGCAGGCGTCGTCACCTGGAAACCCCTTGTTTCGCAGCTGCAGAAGATGAAGGGCGCGACAACTCTGTTCGATTCGTCGAAGATCCCGGGCGAAATTCTTGACCTTCTCGTCGTTCGCTCGGAAGTCCTTAATCGACCTGATGGCAGCGGCAAGAAGTTTGCTCAAGCGATCACGGGTGCTTGGTACGAACTGCTTTCGCAAATGGCTTCCGGCCCGAATGTTGACAAGGTACTCGGTTCGATTGCCGCTGTATCCGAAGACACTTTGCCTTCCTACAAAGAGCAGCTCAGCACGACTCATCTCATGTACAAGGCCGACGAGGCAGCAACGATGGCCACTTCCACTGGCCTCAAAGACAAAATGAAGATCGTTCGCCAGTTCTGTTTTACTCACGGTCTACTCGGCTCCGGCACAAAGGCCGCCGACGATATCGGAATCAAATATCCGGATGGAACGGTGCAGGGCAAAGCAGATCGCGTTCGCCTGCGTTTCGACGCGACTTACATGCAGCAGGCCGCGAAAGGCAAACTCTAGCGTGTTCCGGATGTTTGCGCTTCCAAACCGGAATGTCGC
This sequence comes from Bryobacteraceae bacterium, assembly GCA_965214005.1. Lineage (GTDB taxonomy): Bacteria > Acidobacteriota > Terriglobia > Bryobacterales > Bryobacteraceae > Bog-105. The sequence continues at coordinate 1,473,557 of CBDCAQ010000014.1, read as the reverse complement.
ATTAGTGCTGTCGTGGTTCCTATTCGCGATTAGTATCTCTATTTATCTCCGCACTGCTCATCTGCGTCACATCGAGAATCCGGAAGATCGTATTGTCCCCACCATTACCCAACTAGCGACCGGGTTCACGCACGCCGCCCTCACTCCAGCTGAAGAGGACGACGAGGGGCAAATTACCGCCTCCTCTCCGTTGTGGCAGAAGCTATCGAACAGCATGCTTTGGAAGGACACCGCCGCCAGCGGACGACGATTCCTTATCAGTCTTGCTTTGATGCTTCCCGCCGTGTTCCTCGGATTGCACATGGGAGCGTTTCCCTGGATTAACAGCTGGTTCACAAGATTTGTTCTCTTCTTCGATAAGATCATCGCCCTCTCAATCCTTCCCATTCTCTTCATCGCGTTCGGTATAGGCGAGTTCGCCAAGATCATGTTGATCATCGTCGGCGTCGCTCCTACTGTCATTCTCGACACGCTGAACCTGACCAAGTCGGTGCCGACGGAGCAAGTAATTAAGGGCTTTACGCTGGGCGCTCACGACCTTGCGGTCACATACCGAGTTGTTCTTCCGCAGATCTGGCCGCGCATTCTCAACGGTATCCGACTGAACCTGAAAGCGATCGTTCTCTTCCTCTTCGCCGGTGAAATGATCGCGTCCCAAGACGGCTTGGCGTACCGCATTGCCCTCATGCAACGGCATATGGGCATGGACGTCATCATTCCGTACGTGCTTTGGGTCGCTCTCCTACTGTTCCTTGTTGACGCCTCGATACGCGCAATCATCCGTTTGACCAATCCGTGGTTTCGGGAGCTCTGATCGATGTCTGGAGCAATTTCCCTCGACAAAGTTTCTGTTAGTTTTCCGCTCAAAGAAGGCGGGCATCATACTGTCTTTTCAGGTCTCGATCTGACGATCGCTAATGGCGAATTCGTAACCATAGTCGGCCAAACCGGCTGCGGCAAATCGACTCTTTTGAAGCTCTTGCTGGGCTCAGAAAAGCCCACCGAAGGACGTGTGCTCGTCGATGGCGAAGTTGTGTCTCAGCCGGATCGTGACCGCGGCTACGTCCCCCAAAAATATTCACTGTTCCCTGACAAAACCGTCTTACATAATGTCGCGTTTGGTCCGCTGATTGAAACTTGGGCGCCTCACAAACTACTTTCGCTTTCCCGCTTGAGTTACCGAAAACAGGTGCATCAAGAAAGCCTCGGTTATATTCTGCGCGTCGGTTTGAAAGAACGGGATGCTAATAAGTATCCGGACCAACTTTCAGGCGGCATGCAACAGCGTGTAGCAATTGCTCAAGCTCTCATCATGAAGCCCAAGTTGCTTTTGATGGACGAAGCATTTAGTGCGCTAGACCCCGCGACACGGACCGACATGCAGCGACTGATCCGCTCCATCTGGGGCGAAACGGGAACCACTGTTGTGTTTGTTACTCACAACCTTGCTGAAGCTATCTTCCTCGCCAATCGCGTCGTGCTTCTTGCGAAAGATGACCAGCGCGACCACTCGCACGTAGCGCTCGACCTCCGGATCCCGGACTACATACGTAAACCGGACGGATATCCCAGGCAGGAAGAGCTACAAGCGCTTATTCATCAGGTTGAGACCGTCGCTTTGGGGGCTCGCCTTGAGAAGCATATGGCGGAGTTTGGGGGCTAGCCTCATCCTTGCCGTCTTGCTTGCCGGTCAATGCACTCTCGACGGCTACTACTAAATCGGGATCGTCGGGCGTGATACCCGGCTCAAACCGAGCAACTAAGTTTCCTCTACGATCAACAACAAACTTCGTGAAATTCCAGTGAACGTCCCCTTTGATTTTGGGATTAGCATCTTTGGTCAAGAAGTGGAACAACGGCGTGATGTCGTCGCCCCGTACCGAGATCTTTGAGAAGACCGGGAACGTCACATGGTAGGTCGTGTCACACAAGGCTTTGATCTTGACCTCCGTCGCTGGCTCCTCATTGCCGAAGTCGTTTGACGGGAAAGCTAAGACGACCAAGCCCGCCTGCTTGTACTTTTCGTACAACGCTTCTAGGCCCGCATACTGGGGCGTGTAGCTCGACTCGCTCGCCACATTCACGATCAGCATCACTTTGCCCTTGTATTGATTAAACGAGCCCATTTTGCCCGTCACGTCAGGAAGGTTGAAATCGTAAATGGAAAGTTTGCTTTTGGGATCGGCCAGTAAGACAGCAGCCAAGCCCACAAATAAGAAGGCGACTTTCATCATTAAGCGCCAGCTTAAGCAATTATGTCTGTGATCACGTTACCCGCCGTGTCGGTCAAGCGGAAGTCTCGCCCGCTGTATCGGTATGTCAGCTTAAGATGATCAATGCCGAGTAGGTGCAAAATTGTCGCGTGTATGTCGTGTACGTGAACCGGCTTGTCAACCGCCTTCCACCCGAAGTCATCCGTCGAGCCATACACCATACCGGGCTTGATTCCGCCGCCAGCCATCCACATCGTGAAGCCGTGCGGATTGTGATCGCGACCCGCGTGTGTCTGCCCACCGTTGAATCCGCTTCCTACTTCGACCACTGGAGTTCGACCGAACTCTGATCCACACACGATCAGCGTCTCGTCCAGCAAACCCCTGCCCTTCAGATCCTTGATCAAAGCAGCAAAGGGCTGATCGGAATCCTTGCCTGTTTTGCGGTGCAGCTGTATGTCGAAGTGATGGTCCCAAGGATCAGCCTTCGCGTAGTAAACCTGGACAATTCGTACGCCGCGCTCCACCAACCTGGCGGCCATCAGGCAGCCGCGCGCTGTACTTCCCTCACCGTACAGCTTCTGAACGGTTTCGCTTTCCTTGGTGACGTTGAAAACCTCAGGCGCCTCGGTCTGCATCCGGTATGCAGTTTCCATTGACTCGATGGTCGCTTCCAGCTGAGGATCGTCCTGTTCGCGCTGCATTTGCAGCTTGTCGAGCTGTGCGACCAGGTCCAGTTCTTTTCGTTGCCGAGCACTGTCGAACTTTTTATTCTGAATGTTTGGAATCAGTTTCTCAGGGTCGAACTTCTTTTCCTTGTCACTGTCCGAAATGTACGTGCCCTGGTGAATCGGCGGTAGGAAGCCAGCACTCCAAAGCGGCGGTCCTACAGTTGTTGGCACATCCGGACACAATACGACATAGCCTGGCAAATTTTGGTTATCGGTGCCCAAACCGTAGGTGAGCCATGACCCCATAGACGGGCGGCCGGTCACATTTGCGCCCGTGTTCAACATGATGGAGGCCGGCTCGTGATTCGGAATGTCTGTGTAGACCGACCGGATGATACACATATCGTCTACGCACGAGCCTAAGTGCGGGAAGATTTCGCTGACTTCAGTGCCGTTGTGGCCGTACTTTTCGAACGTAAACGGCGACCTCATCAGATTGCCCACCTTGCGTTCGTGCGAGAGAACACCCCCTGGCATCGGCTGACCATCGTACTTGGTTAAGGCCGGCTTAGGGTCGAACGTGTCGACCTGCGACATGCCGCCGTTCATAAACAGAAATATGACTCGTTTAGCTTTGGGTTTGAAGTTAGGTTTATCGATCAACCATGGAGCCGGTCCGCCTGTATTGGCAGCCTTCGCAACCGAACCCACCAAACTCGAAAATGCCATCATTCCAAACCCGCCGCCCAATCGGCAAAGTGCATCCCGTCGGGTTGTTGGTCGTCCAGATCTGCCAAGTGTCATATGTGACCTTCTTCTTAATTCACAAACTCAAATTCATTTGAGCTAAGCAACACGCGAGCGTACTCTTTCCAAGCAGTCGGCGGTTGACCGTTAATTGTTTCACCCTTCAGGTCGGGCGTATTGTGGATAAAGTTGATCGCCAATTCAATCTCTTTGTCGGTAGGCGTGCGACCAAATAGCAGCCGATACGCTTCTGTCACCCGCACCTTGTCGTCTCCTGCGACGCCATAAACACGCTTAGCAACTTGTTCGGCCTGCTTGTAAACGAATCCACTGTTCATGAAGTAAAGCCGTTGTAGAGGCACGATCGTGCTGAATCTTTGTTCGGCTGTAAACGACGGATTCGGGAAGTCAAAAACTTGCAGGAAATTATTCATCCGGAACCGGCTGATTTTGCAATACACAGTGCGGCGTGTGTTGTCGTCTGTGAAGTCGCTGGACGGCCCGCCGACTTTCTTCAGATCGAGTGAGCCTGAGGCAAACAGAACTGAGTCACGCACCTCTTCTGCGTCCAAGCGTTGGCGATTGTATCGCCAGAACAGCCGATTTGCCGGGTCTTTCTCGTCATTTTGTTTGGAATCAGCGCTCGATAGGCGATACACCGAAGACAGCATGATTTCACGGTGCAGTTTCTTAATCGACATGCCGTTCTGTACGAAGAAGTTCGCCAGGTACTCAAGCAATTCGGGATTGCTGGGCAGGTCGCCGGCCTTACCAAAATTGTCCGGAGTATTCACGATGCCCGATCCAAAGTGCCACTTCCAAACTCGGTTAACGAAAACTCGAGATGCAATGCCACTCTGAACAATGTTCTCTGCCAGCTCCAACCGGCCGCTTCCTTGCTGGAACGGTTTCGGGTCCTTAGGCGATAGAACTTCGATGAAGCGGCGGGGAACAACGTCACCTAAATTATGCGGGTTACCGCGCAAATTCACAGCGACGTCCACCGGCTTCGGCTTGTCTGTTACGCCGTGAATGAATGGGAACTTTTCATCTTTCTCAGCTTTTTCAAGCTTGTCAATTTCGGCGTTCAAGGCCTGCAAATGTTCCTGCCATTCAGGACTCAAGCGTCGCGTCAGGGCCCAGCCACGAAAAACGAACAAGCCAGGCTTTGCGCGCTCGTTGTCATCGTCGTTAATCGATCGTAAGAAGAGATCAACCCAGAGATTTGCCTTTTCTGTTGGCAGAGTTTTCAGCTCGAGGTTGCACCCCGGACAGAATTGATCGTCGGTCTCAAACTCGTTTGGTTTAGCATCCCGCTCCAGCCGCTCAGGAACATCAGCTTTTGCCTTGATGATGTCGTTCTCGTGTTTCAGCTTCCTCGCATCCAGCATGATGCTTAAAACTAAAGTTTGAAAGTCACCGCCAAGCAAGTTGGCTTGATCCTCTGAGCCACCTGCGGCAACCATCGCCTGCCAGTCTTTCAAGAACGGGTACTGCTTCTTTGGCTTTTCGAGATACTTCACCCAGCGTTCCAGCATCTCGGGATCCACTTTGTCTTTTGAAGCCGCAACGTCGAGTTGCATCTTGGGGTCACCCGACACTCTCCACGCGGCAACCATGTACTTCGACGTTTGGTGAGCCAGAATTTGAGCTAGCTGCTCAGATTCGTTCTGCGTAAACTCGCGAGCCTCTTTTTGAACTTCAATCAGCCGGTCCTGCTTACGCTGCCAAGCCAGTACAGTGGCCGCCGAACTGACCGGATACTCGTTGTAAGTAGTGCTGGCAAACACGCCGACAAGCGAGTAGTAGTCTTTCTGCAGAATTGGATCGTACTTATGGTTGTGACAACGGGCACACGCCACGGTCAAACCCAGCAAGCCTCGGGTCACCATGTCTACCCGTTCGTTGCGTTCGTCGGCTCGCCCCTGAATCGGTTCGGCCTGATCCCAAATCCAAGGCCCTTGCCCCAACATGGCGCTGGCGGGAAGCAACCTCTCCCGCTGCTTCGGGTCCATTAGGTCGCCCGCTAGCTGAGCTTTTACAAAAGCGCTGTAAGGCATGTCTTCGTTGAAGGCATTGATTACCCAATCACGATAAAAAAACGCTCCGTTCCAAGGCATGTAGCCTCGGCCCATAGGGTCCAATCCCCGCACGTCATCTTCACCGTACCGGACGACATCAAGCCAATGCCGGCCCCAACGCTCTCCATAGCGGGGCGATGCCAGCAGCCTGTCCACTAGCTCTTCGTAAGCTTTGGGCGATTTGTTCTTTTCAAATAATTCAATCTCTTCGGGAGTTGGCGGCAGACCCGTTAAATCGTAAGTGGCGCGCCTGATCAGCGTGCGCTTATCTGCGAATGGAACCGGCTGAAGCTTCTCTTTTTCTAGCTTCGCCAGAACCAACCTATCGATGTCAGTTCTTGCCCACTTCTTGTCCTCCACTGTCGGCACCGCAACCGTATGAAGAGGCTGAAACGACCAAAACTTTTTCTGCTCGGGCGTGATCTTTGGACCCGCAGGTGCAACGGCGGCAGTCGTAGGAGAGTTGGGCCACGGAGCACCCATCTTCACCCACTCCTCGAGAACCTTGACATCTTCCGGCTTCAACTTTCCGCCTTTGGGCATCCGGATTTCACCAGTTTGCCGGACGGCGCTAATCAGCAAGCTCTTATCTGGATCGCCAGGCACGACAGCTGGCCCAGAGTTGCCGCCCTTGATCAATGCTTGAAGCGAATCGACTCGCAATCCCGAGCTAGCCATGGCCGTATGGCAGCCGTTGCAATTGTTAGCGAAAATCGGCCGCACGCGCGTTTCGAAGTAGTCGGCTGCTGGCGACGCCGTGGCAACCACACCAGTTGTAGTGGCTGGAGTCGACACCCCGGCCGGAGCCGCCGTCGCGGGCATTTTCGGTCCGGGCGCGCCCATCTTGACCCACTGCTCAAGAGCCGCAACGTCTTCAGGCTTCAGCTTGCCGCCCTTCGGCATTTTCAAATCGGGATCAGTTTGACGAACAGCAATGATAAGCAGGCTCTTGTCGGGGTCGCCAGGAACGATGACCGGCCCTGAACCACCGCCCTTCATCAGGGCATCAAGCGAATCCACCCGCAGCCCAGCCATCGCCGCGGGCCCGTGGCAGGTAGTGCAACTGGTCTTCAGGATCGGTTGTACTTTGGTCTCGTAGAACTGAGGATCTGCGTTCGTCTGTGACGAGGCCGATATTTGACGGCCGTTGAATCCATAAAGGACCAACGATGTACCAGCAAGCAGGATACTGACAAATACAACTTTTCGCTCTCGCATCAATCGACTGTGTGCCTAGGTGGGATCGTGTCTCAGGACCACGAATTTGACCTGCAAACGGGGCAGAGCGGGAAGAGCGTTGTAAGACGGGGCAGCGCTAACCTGAGAATTACAGCTTCTAACGTATCACGATTGGCGCTCTTCGGACGTAACTTATACACCCTATTCAGTAAATAAATAGCTGGTGCGCGGCGACGGCTTTATACTTACGTAACTTGCGTTTATACAAGCCAAACTTTCACCTCCGAAGCCGAGTAAGCTGCGTTATCGCATCCTTGTTCGCGAGCCTAGTCGCCGCGCAATCACCTACCGCGCAACCTCTTCCTCGCAAACCGCCGCCGAAGCCGGGAGTCAAAACGCCAGGTGTCCAACAACCGCTCAGCCGCCTGCAGCCCGACGCAACGGTTCAGATCGGCGGATCGCCGGACTGGATCGCGATTGGCGATGACGTCTGGGTGTCGAACAACCCGAAAGGGATCGTGACCCGCATCGATCCACGCACGAACAAAACATCCCAAACGCTTACCGGATTCAGCAAGCCTTGTGCCGGATTAGCGATCGGGTTCGGCAGCTTATGGGTGCCGAACTGCGGCGCGAAGAACGTGGCGCGAGTCGATCTAAAAAGCGGTAAGATTACATCGACCATCGCCACAACGATTGCCGATTCCGAAGGCGGCATCGCGACCGGAGCCGGCAGCGTTTGGGTCGTGGCGGATGCCAAGAGCACCCTGGTCCGAATTGATCCCGAACAGAACAAGATAGTCGGACACATCTCCCTCCCAGAAGGTTGTTACACGCCTGCTTTCGCATTCGATTCCGTTTGGGTAGCGTGCACAAAGCAGGACACAGTAGTCCGGGTAGACCCTACCATTAATAAGATTCTGACCGCCATCAAAGTCGGCCCTCAGCCCCGCTTTTTGAGTGCCGGCGAAGGCGCTGTTTGGACTCTCAATCAAAGCGATGGTACTGTTTCGCGGATCGAGCCAAGCACAAATAAGGTAATTGCAACCATTGAGGTCGGCATCCCAGGCGAGGGCGGAGATATCTCAGCCGAGGAAGGTTCCGTTTGGGCCACATCATTCGGAGTTCCCCTGTCGCGGATCGATCCCAAGACCAACCGCGTTGTCCAGCAATTCGTCGGTGAAGGCGGTGATGCCATCCGGGCTGGCCGAGGTATGGTTTGGCTCTCCAATTACAAATCAGGCATAGAATGGCGACTCGATCCCAAGAAGATTGAAGCTATTCCGTCGAAGTGAACAGCGCTTTACTGAAGAGGCTGACTCCATTTTTGCCGTTGTTGTTCGCTCTCGTGTTCTTTGAATCTATGTTCCGCGGCTTCGTCCGGTTTGGCCTCAGCGCCCACTGGCCAGATGGAGAAGTTGCGCATAGCGAGCCTCGCGGACTTTCCGTGTAAGGACTCAAAGGCAGAGTTTAGCTCCAGCAGGTCGCCTTTTGATAAGGCAAGCGCGTGTTCGTGCGGCTGATAAATCGTGCCCACAGGGTAATCCAGATAGGCTGTTTTGGACTGCTCGACATGGCAGCCCAAGATGTGCGTGACGATCTTGCCGTCCGTAAATCGGACGAGTCGGGCGACGCTTGCTGCGAAGTCGTTGAACTTCGGAACGTAGAGTCGGCCCGGATACAGGGTGTCGCCTGTGAACAGAAGTCCGGTGTTGCGGTCGTAAATCGCGACACCCACAGCGTCGTGTCCCGGAATCGCGATTACATCCAGAATCCGGCTTCCTAAATCTACTTTGCCCTGCGCTTCGGGCCATTGCGCAATGCCGTAGTACTTCTTCGTCGCCTCCAGTTCAGCCGGAATCAGGTTGATTTTGATTTGTGGATCCTGCATACTTCTCAGCTGCGGATCACCCGCGACGTGATCGCCATGCGAATGAGAGTGGACCACATCTAGCGTGATCTTGTTCCTATTGTTCCGCTCGAGCCACTTACCCACCACATTCTGAACCATTTGCGCCGCGGGAAACTTTCGTGACCCGGTATCAATCATCAGCGCCTTGTCTCCACCGAAAATCAGATACACAAACGGCTTCTCGTAATCGAGGCAACCCGACTGGCGCACTATATACAGGTTCGGGTTGTACTCGTGAACTTGCCAATCAGACACCTCCATGCATCTAGGGCCGCTCGGAACCCAATGTTCGGGAACCGTGCCTTCTTCGACGCCCGCACCGTTCGGCTCTGGTGCTTGCGCCCAGGAAACCACAACCTGCAAAAACATCAGCGTCAATATTCGGATGGAGTAAGTCGGATATCGCAAAGTAACGTCATTGTAGGATGGTTCGCCCCGCCTGCTACAGTTTGGGAAGTGTTTTTTCTCCTTCTCCAGATATGAAAAATTCATACATTGCTCTTCTACTCACTCTTCTTCTCTTCGGTGCTGGCTTATCACACGCCGCCACCGTTACTCTGACTTTTGAGGGCCTCCAAAATTTGGAGCCCGTTTCCGACTACTACAATGGTGGCCTCGGCGGCTTGGGAAGCGGCCCCGGTCCAGGTTGGGGTATAGGTTTTCAATCTGATTCCCTGGCGGCCATTGCTATGAGTGCTGGCGGTTCAGGCAACTTCGCGGGGAATCCATCGGGCAAAACCGTTCTCTTTTCCTCTAGCGGAGCTGGTGCTTTTATGAATGTGCCTGCCGGTTTCACTGATCTGAGCTTTTCGTATTCCAGCCCGCTCGCCGAGGTTGAGATTCTGGTCTTTGACGGAGTGAATGAAACAGGCAACTTGATAGCAGACGGTTTGCTCCCAGAAACACCATTCGGAAGTCCTTCATGCGACGCCAGCGCCCTGTTCTGTCCATGGTTGCAGGGGACGGTCCCATTCACTAGCGCTGCGAAGTCAGTGATCTTTTCTGGATCTGATGGTCTTACCGCATACGACGACATTACAATCACGGGTGCAGCCCCAGAACCCTCGACTCTTCTCTTGATAGCCGCCTCCTTTGCAGGGTTGCTTTTTGTTAAGGGGCGCCATCGCGGGCTTGCATAATGGAACGAGTCTGTTTTACATTACAAGTCAATCCCAAAAGATTGGAAGAATATAAGAGCCGTCACCGTGACGTCTGGCCCGAGATGCAGCGGGCGCTTCGCGAATCAGGTTGGCATAACTATTCTCTGTTCCTACGCGAGGATGGGTTGCTGATCGGTTACTTTGAAAGTAACGACTCCGGAGCTGCACTGGCCGACATGGCTAACACAGAAATTAACGATCGGTGGCAGCGGGAGATGGCTCCTTTCTTTGTAAACCTTCCAAACGGTACGCCCGACCGCTCGATTTCGCTCATTGACGAGGTCTTTCATTTGCCATCCGAATAAGATGGACTGATGAACCCGGCGTTAGGCGTCTTCTATCACTGGCTCGGCGGCCTTGCCTCCGGCAGCTTTTACGTACCTTATCGGGGCGTGAAGCGCTGGTCATGGGAAACCTATTGGCTAGTTGGTGGCATTTTCAGTTGGATTATTGCCCCTTGGTGCATGGCTTCCCTGCTCACCAACAATCTTGGGGCGGTCCTCCGGGAGACACCCGCCTCGAACCTGCTTTGGGCTTTCATCTTCGGATTGCTTTGGGGCATCGGTGGCCTAACTTTTGGCTTGACGATGCGCTATTTGGGCCTGTCTCTCGGGATGGCCATCGTAATGGGTCTGTGCGCAGCATTCGGCACATTGATGCCGCCGATCTTCAAAGGCGTCTTCGCAACTGAGGTGCTTGGCACTCATTCTGGTCAAGTCGTCCTGGGAGGCATTGCTGTTTGCCTGGTTGGTATCGCAATCGCGGGAGCCGCGGGCATTGACAAAGAACGTGGAAGTAAGGTACCAACTTCCAATACAGCAATTAGTGAATTCAATCTCGGCAAGGGGCTTTTCGTCGCAATTATCTCGGGAGTGATGAGCTCCTGTTTTGCCTACGGACTTGCCGCGGGCGAGCCGATCAAGGCGCTCACGCTGCAGCATGGAACCGCAACTCTGTGGCAAGGTCTGCCCGTCCTTGTTGTCGTCCTCCTTGGCGGGTTCACCACCAACTTTGTCTGGACCTTGTTGCTGAACGTTCGTAACAAGACCGGCCACCAATACTTCAGCTTGCTCAGCGCGGTCATCCAAGAACCGACAGCAGTTACAGCACCGGAGCCGGTCGAAGCGATGGCAATGACTGGCGCAACGTCCGCTGTCCTGACAGCAGCGGCGACGAGAGAAGCGGTCGAGATGGTCCGCGTCCCATTAGTTAGGAATTATCTGTTGTGCGCCTTAGCTGGGCTCACCTGGTACATGCAGTTTTTCTTCTACACGATGGGTGAGACCCAGATGGGACGCTACGGCTTCTCAAGCTGGACCATTCACATGGCCAGCATCATTATCTTCAGCACTGCTTGGGGTATCGCCTTATCCGAGTGGAAAGGCGCAAACGCGAGGTCGATTGGCCTGCTCGTACTAGGATTAATCGTCCTGATCGCTTCAACGATCATTATCGGGTATGGTAACTACTTGAACGGTCGGAGTTAATTCTTCTTGCGACCTCGTTACTGCCATCCGCTGCCAAGGGCATTGTAAACCTGAACAACGGAAAGCCGTTCGTTCAAGCGAGCGCCGGCTAAGCTTAACTCAGCCGAAAACAAATTGGTTTCGTTAGTAAGTACCTCCAAGTAACTGGTTACTCCGCCTTGGAATCGAGTGTGAGAAAGATCGGAAGCATCCCGTGCTGCTGCTACCAGCCGCTCCTCGTGCTCTCTATACTCACGAAACTTGCGGTAGCCAATCAAAGCGTTTGAAACGTCACTGAATGCCTGTTGAATCGTCTGCTGGTAAGTGAATAATGACTGCTGTTGCAGCTCCTGAGCTATTCGGAGGTTTCCCCGCAGTTGACCGGCGGTGAAGATAGGCTGTGTTGCCGATGCGGTGTAGTTCCACGCCCGCTGATTGGCTCGAGTGAACAACTTTTCGAGCGAGGCACTCTCAAACCCAACAGTACCAGTGAGAGAAATTGTGGGGAAGAAGGCCGCGCGGGCTACCCCGATTTCGGCGTTAGCTGCCACTAAGTTCTGTTCGGCCTCGCGAATGTCAGGGCGTCGTTCGAGTAAGCGGGACGGCAATCCGGCTGGAATGGTAGGCGGCAAGGGTTGTTCTGTAAGTGGGCGGCCCCGGGCGATAGGACCGGGGTTTTCTCCCAAGAGAATTCGCAGTGAGTTCTCTTCCAGTTGTGCCTGCCGTTCTAGATCGGGAATGGTTGCGGCTGCGGTTTCAACCAATTGTTCTGCCTGCCGCTGATCAGTTAGGGGCGATGATCCACCTTCGACCAGAGCTTGGGTTAACTGTACGGATTCTCGGCGGGACGCGAGTGTCCGGCGGGCAATATCGAGCTGAAGATCGATCTCTCGAAGGGCGAAATAATCACTAGCAACGTTCGCCACAAGACTACTAAGGACGGCTCTGCGGGCCCATTCGTAAGAGAGCAAGCTGGCTCGAGCAGCCTCAGTAGCCCTGCGATACCGGCCCCAAAAATCTATATTCCAAGATCCCGAAAGACCGATCTCGAGTGCATTGTAAGCGAATGAAGGAAAGCCTCCGCCAATGGGAGGCGTACGAAGACCGGTATCTTCACCCAAGCCGCTGACAGATGGAAACTGATTACTGCGAGTGACAACTACTTGTGCCCGGGCCTGTTCGATACGAGAAGCGGCGATACGAACGTTGAAATTTTGTTTGAGCGCAGTTTCAATCAAGTTTTGAAGCACCGGGTCATCAAAAACGGCGGACCACTTGGCATCTCCTAATGACTGTTCGTCTGGAGTGCCGACTGCCGATTCGTCCGGTCCGCGATAAGTGGCGGGTACGTCCACCTTGGGTCGTTTGTAATTCGGTCCGACCAGGCAAGCACTTTCAAAGATCAGTGCTGGAATAGCGATCCAAGCTATGAGGCCGCGTTTCATGATCGGCTCTCCACGGGTTCGAGCGCAGGCTTAGTCTCTGACTTCGTTTTCCGGCCAAACCGGGCAGTCAGAGTTTCGACGACATCAAAGGTGACGGGGATCAGGAAGATGGCAATCAAGGTTGCGGCAAGCATTCCCCCGATAACTACCGTTCCGAGAATGCGACGGCCGGCTGCCCCAGACCCGGTTGCTACCCACAGCGGAACGCATCCTAGAATAAATGCGAAGGCGGTCATCAGGATGGGGCGCAGTCGAATGCGTGCGCCCGTCAACGCGGCATCCATGATGCTCTTGCCTTTCTCGTACTCGTTCTTCGCATACTCAACGATCAAAATGGCGTTTTTGGCAGACAAACCGATGAGCATGATGAGCCCAATCTGGGCGTAAACGTCGGTTTCATAGTGCCTGACGTACATGGCCAGATAGGCACCGAATACAGCGATGGGAACACCGAGCAGCACGCTGAAGGGTAGTGACCAACTCTCGTATTGAGCGGCAAGAATGAGGAACACAAATAAGAGCGAAAGGCCAAAAACGATATTCGGCGAGATCCCTTTTGCCGCGGCTTGCTCTTGATAGGACATGCCCATATAGTCGAAGCCCATCTCTTTGGGCATTGTTTTGGCGAAAACGTCTTCGAGAGCCGCAGTCACCTGGCCTGAACTGTAACCAGGCGCGGCAGAAGCATTGATTTGCGCTGAGTGATACTCGTCGTAGCGCATCGAAAACTCCGGCCCATTGATTGTCCGGATGTTTGTGATGGAACTGAGTGGGACCAAAGCTCCGGTATTGCCTGTGACGTAGAACTGGCCGATGTTGTCGGGCTTGGTGCGAACATCACCTTCGGCCTCCACATAAGTCTGCCACTGGCGGCCGAACCGATTGAAGTAGTTGACTAAGTAGCCGCCCATGAAGGTCTGCATTGTCGTGTAGACATCATTGATGTTTACGCCCTGACGCATGACTTTGGCTCGGTCCACGTCAGCGTAAATCTGGGGTACGTTCGGAATGTAAGTTGTATTGAGCCCGACTAATTCGGGTCGCTTTTGGGCTTCTTGCATGAACTTACCAACGTTTTGCGTTAGGAAGTCTTGAGTGCCACCGGATCGATCTTCTAAGACAAGCGTTGCGCCGCCCGATGTGCCGATACCTGGAATGGAAGGCGGAGCGAACGAGAAGGCGATTCCTTCTTTGATTCCGGCCAATGCGCCCCCTACATGTTGTTGAATAGCGGCGAGCTGTTCTTCTGGTTTTTTCCGCTCGTCCCATGGTTTCAAGGGAACAAAGAAGAAAGCGCTGTAAGTGTTCTGTACTTGACTGAGGAGACTGAAGCCTACTACTGAGACAACTCCCTCAACACCCGGCGTGCTCGTCAGGGCATCTTCTACTTTGGCCGCCGCTGCTGATGTTCGCTGTAGAGAAGCTGCGTCCGGTAACTGCATGGCGACGAACAAGTAACCTTGATCTTCTTGCGGTAAAAATGATCCGGGCAACTGCTTACCGAGTAAGACGGCCACGACAGCCACGATTGCCAGGAAGACGAGGCTGAAGCCCCACTTGCGGATTAGTAAGCCGGACATGCTGACATAACCCTCAGTCGTCCGGGCAAAGACTCTGTTGAACCATCGAAAGAAAGCCGCAAGCGGGCCACGCCGATTCTCCTTCTTCGGTTTGAGAAGAAGAGCGGACAGCGCCGGGCTGAGCGAGAGTGCGTTGAACGCAGAGAACAAGACGGAGATGGCGATAGTAACTGCGAATTGTTGATACAGCCGACCCGTAATTCCGGGGATGAAGATGGTTGGAACGAAGACGGCTGTAAGAATCAGGGCGATAGCGACAACAGGGCCAGAGACTTCTTCCATTGCCTTGAAGGCCGCGTCACGAGGCGTCATGCCCTCTTCGATATGATGTTCAACTGCTTCGACAACGACGATGGCGTCGTCGACGACAAGGCCGATGGCGAGTACGAGGCCAAAGAGCGACAAGGTGTTGATGGAAAAGCCCAGAAGCGGAAAGACCATGAAGGTGCCGATCAAAGACACCGGGACGGCAAGCAGCGGAATGAGAGTTGCGCGCCAGCCTTGCAGGAAGATATAGACGACCAGCACCACGAGGCCGAGAGCTTCCAGTAATGTTATCTCGATGTCTTTGATACCAGCCGAAACTGCTCTGGTGGTGTCAAGAGCGGTTTCGTATGCCAGATCCGACGGAAACCGTTGTGCTAGTTTCGCCATACTGGCACGGGCTGCTGCTGAAGCCGCAACGGCATTCGAGCCGGGCAACTGATATACGGCCAAAATCGCAGAAGGCTTCTTGTTATAGCGGCCATTCAGATTGTAGGTTTGTGCGCCAAGCTCGATTCGGGCAACGTCGGACAGACGGACATTTGAGCCGTCAGGGTTCGCTCGCAATATAATGTTGCCGAACTCTTCGGCTGACTGCAGGCGACCTTGTGCGCGAACCGAGTAAGTGAACTCTTGACCGTTTGGAACGGGTTGCCCGCCGATCTGACCAGCGGGGTTCACGTTGTTTTGCACCTGAACGGCACTCACAATCTGCGGCACCGTAAGGCCTAGTCTCGCCAGCTTATCGGGCTTAACCCAAATGCGCATCGCGTATTGACCTGCACCAAAGACCTGGACGCGCGAGATGCCGGGGGTCCGTGTTAGCTGATCAACTAAGTTGATGAAGGCATAATTTGCCAAGAATGTGCTGTCGTAAGTGCCTTTTGGCGAGTACAAGGAAAACAACATCATAGGCGAAGTAAGTGACTTCTGGACAATCAGTCCACTAGTAGTTACTTGCGCCGGCAGTTGAGCCTGCGCTTGGGCAGTGCGGAGTTGCGTCAGAACCTGGTCGATGTTCGGATCAGTCTTGACGTCGAAGTCAACGGTGATCTGTGAGACTCCATTGTTTGCATTGATGGAGTACATGTAATTCATGTTATCGACGCCGCTAATCTGCTGTTCCAGAGGAGTTGCGACTGATTGCTCGAGGGTTTGGGCGTCGGCTCCGGGGAAGGTCGCCTGAACTTGAATCTCGGGTGGAACGATGTCTGGGAACTGAGCCGTCGGCAGACTCAGAACCGAGACACCGCCGACGATCACCATGATGATGGCGATGACCATGGCCACGATGGGACGGTTAATAAAGAATCTAGCCACTTAGTTTGTGCCTCCCTGACTAGGTTTTGAAGCTTCGATCGAAACTAAGTGGGGCTTGACGGTGGAGCCGTCGCGAACTTTTGATACGCCGTCACTGACTACATGCTCATTTGGCAGGAGGCCGCTCTGTATGACCCACATTTCACCAACCCGGGTACCAGTGGTGACATTCTTGATTGAGACCTTGTTATCAGGTCCGACAACGGCAACCTGATATCGACCTTGAAGCTCTGAAACGCAGCGCTGAGGAATGAGCAGTATGTTGCGTTGAACGCTTGTGACTGCGCTGATTCGCCCGAATTGTCCGGGGCGCAGTATGTTACCTGGATTAGGGAATGCGCCGACAACTCTTATTGTTCCGGTTGCGGCCTCGACTTGACGCTCGGTGAAGATGATTCTTCCTTTTTGTGGGAAGACTCTTCCGTCCGCCAGCGTAAGTTGAAGTGGAACAGCAGAGGAGTTCTTAAGCCAATCGCCTCCGGAACCGGGCTTGATGCGGTCAGCAACCGTGAGATACTCTTGCTCGCTAATGGGAAAGTAAGCCTTGATCGGATCCAGTTGCGAAACAGTGGTGAGTGTTGTAGAGGTTCCGACTAGATTTCCTATTTGGACTGTTGCGATGCCAGCAACACCGGTGATGAGTGATCGAACTTTCGTGAACCCGAGGTTGAGTTCTGCCGTTTCGATTGACGCCTCGGCTGCTTGTATGCCGGCCTTACTTGTTTGGACCGTGGCTTGGCCAGTGGCTAATGCTTGTGTATCGTTATCTAGAGTGCTTTGAGCAATAGCTCGAACCTTAGCAAGCGGGGTATCTCGTTTAACGTTAATTTGGTTCAGTGCGAGTTGAGCTTCCGCCTGGCCGAGTTGACCGCGCGCTTGTGCCAGTTGGGCTTGAGCCTGATCTAAGGTCGCCTGCAGAGGTCGAGGATCTATCTCGAACAGAACGTCGCCTTTGTGAACAAGAGATCCCTCGCGGTAGTTCTGTTTTAGTAAGTAGCCCGAGACTTGAGGCTGAATTTGAGCATTGGTGTATCCGTCCAACGTAGCTATCCAACTACCAGTTACCGGCACGTCCTGCTGAGTGGGCTCGATTACACTTACATCGGGCGGGGGGTATTGCGCGGCTGCAGGGGCCGGTTTCTGGCAACTTGATAGTAAGTTGATAGTAGCGATACAGAGAAATGCAGGGACAACTTTATTTCTATAGGGTCTTAAATTCGATTGGTTACGCCAGTCGATCACGCAGGTATTGATTCGAGTACTGTCATTTAGGGCTCAACTACTTTGCGTTGAGGCTGCGTCGATGTTGAACGCGCACGGTTCCGGACGCTTAACAACGTCGACGTAGAACGATGAGAATATGCCAGTTACGTGTTTGTAACCGATGGTGACCGGCTTCTTAGGAGGCTACAGACGTCGCGGATCCGCGGCGGGAGGGTGCAGGGCCGGCAAGTTCTAATTCGGCCGGCATCTTGGGTTCGGCAGCTTGGCCGATGCCGAGAGTTTTTCGTAACTCGCTTGTGATGGCTTCGCGCAGTTCGGGCTTTTCGATTAGAGTCTGGCGAGAGGTTTCGCGGCCTTGACCGATGCGCTCGCCGTGATAGCTGTACCAAGAACCGCTCTTCTCGACCACGGCATGTTGGACACCCAGGTCGAGCACGTCGCCCTCCTTCGAAATGCCTTTGCCGTAGAGGATGTCAACCTCTGCTTCCCGGAACGGGGCAGCAACTTTGTTCTTTACAATTTTGATCTTGGTGCGATTTCCGACAACTACTTCGCCTTCTTTGATGGCAGTGGTGCGACGGACCTCAGTTCGAACGGAGGCGAAGAACTTCAAGGCTCGGCCCCCGGTCGTGGTTTCCGGATTGCCGAACATAACCCCGATCTTCTCGCGGAGCTGATTGATGAACACCAAACAAGTGCCAGCGCGGGAGACGGATGCGGTGAGTTTACGCAGTGCTTGCGACATCATACGGGCTTGAAGACCCATGTGGCTGTCGCCCATCTCGCCTTCGATTTCGGCCTTGGGGGTGAGCGCCGCGACAGAATCGACGACGATGATGTCAATGGCTTGAGAAGCAACCAGGGCGTTAGCAATTTCCAGTGCTTGTTCACCGTAATCAGGTTGAGAGACAACCAGATTTTCTATGTCGACGCCGAGATTAGCAGCGTACTTCGGATCGAGCGCATGCTCGGCATCGATAAAGGCTGCATTGCCGCCAGCTTTTTGAGCCTCGGCAATTACATGCAGGGCCAACGTCGTTTTACCTGACGACTCAGGCCCGAACACTTCGATTACTCGGCCGCGGGGGAAACCTCCGGCACCTAAAGCAAAGTCGATGGAGAGAGAACCAGTCGAAATGACTTCGACGGGCAGGGCTGACTTGGAGCCCAGCATGAGGACTGAGCCTTTCCCAAACTGCTTATCCATCTGCGAGAGGGTCGCGAGGATCTGCTTTCGACGATCGTCCATTCATTCCTCCTGGGAGTCGAAGGAGTTGTTCGGAGAAAGAGGCTGACTTCTCCAGGACTCCCAGTCAGATGAACCTGAGCGCACAAACGGCAAAGATAGCCGGAGTGACCGGCCAACTCGTGCTACTGGGGGGCTAGTTCCGGCTGCTGTGCGACTAGCTTGGCAAGGCGGTCGGCAAGCAGGTTTTCGAGATTGACCAAAGCTTCGCTAAAGCCTTTGATGCCCTCGCTCAACTTGTCGTTGGCCATACGGTCGGCTTTGTGCATTTCCTCGAACTTGGCTTCATCGATATTGATGCGCTCGATGTTGAGGCTCTTTGCCTTCTCGGGGTCGAGCTTACGGGGCAGGTCGCCCTGGGTTTTATCGAGGTCACCAAGCAACTGCGGCGAGATGGTGAGCAAGTCACAGCCGGCAAGTTCCTTGATCTCACTGATGTTGCGGAAGCTGGCACCCATCACCTGAGTC
This sequence comes from Bryobacteraceae bacterium, assembly GCA_965214005.1. Classification (GTDB taxonomy): domain Bacteria; phylum Acidobacteriota; class Terriglobia; order Bryobacterales; family Bryobacteraceae; genus Bog-105. Next base: position 1,454,581 of record CBDCAQ010000014.1, on the reverse strand, counting down.
TTATAGCCAAATTTCTTGTAGTAGTTGTAGATAGTGGTGACGGACTGGACGCCGGGATCTTCGGCACCTTGATAGTCCTTGCCGGTGTCCTTCTTGTACCAATCGAGGATGCGGCCCACAAAAGGCGATATCAAGGTGACGCCCGCATCGGCACACGCGATCGCCTGATGGAGACCGAAAAGGAGGGTCAGATTGCAGTGGATACCTTCCTTTTCTAACTTCTCGGCTGCTTTGATGCCGGCCCAAGTCGACGCTATCTTGATAAGAACGCGGTCTTTAGAAATCCCGGCTTTGTCGTACTCCTCAATAATGTAGTGCGCCTTCTGGAGGGTTGCTTCGGTGTCGTAGGAGAGGCGTGCATCAACTTCGGTAGACACTCGGCCGGGAACAATGGCTAGAATCTTCTTGCCAAAGGCTACAGCGAGCCGTTCGAACGCCAGGGTTGCGACTTCTTTGTCGGCCGCATCTGGGCCGAGGTCGTCTTTAGCACCGACCAGTACATCGTCGACGATCTGCTGGTAAGCGGGCATTTGTGCCGCAGCGGTGATTAGGGAAGGGTTGGTCGTGGCATCCTTCGGTTTGAACCTTTCGATCGACTGGATATCACCGGTATCGGATACGACGATCGTCATTTCGCGAAGTTGTTCTAAAAGGCTTTTTGACATTCTGTTCCTCGTTCACTGTCCAAGCCGCTGCGGACTGAACTGCCGGGCGGCAGAGTTAGCCATCAACGCTCTCATACTAAAATACCGCCTCTAGGGAGGGAATAGTTAAGGTTATTACGTTACGATTAGTCGGAGTAGTTCACTCGACTGCAAGTATGAGACTCCATTTACCAGTATTTATCATTCCAGCTTTTTTCCTAGGCTTGGCCGGAAGCGGCCATGGAACTGGTTCACTTCCGCATTTTGATGGTCAAAACTGGTGGCGTCACATCGAGATTCTGGCGGACGACAACATGGAAGGCCGGGACACGGGCAGCCCAGGTTTAGAGCGGGCCCAGACCTACGTGGTCTCGCAACTGAAGGCGGCCAAGCTGAAGCCCGCCGGTACGAACGGCTTCTACCAGAGGATGGCGATGGTGTCGCGACAGGTAGACGAGAGCGCGTCGAATGCGGCGTTGGTTGTTAGCGGTAAGGTGAAGCCGCTGACGTTAGGCAAAGAAGGTTTCTTTTCTTCGCGGATCGATCTTGCGCCCTCGATTGAGGCACCGATGGTGTTCGTCGGCTATGGATTACAGATACCCGAGAAGCAGTATGACGACTACGCGGGGTTGGATCTTCATGGGAAGATCGCAGTCTCGATCAGCGGTGCTCCGGCTGACTTGCCGTCGGAGTTGGCGGCGCACTCGAGGTCGACCGACGTACGATGGAAAGCTTTGAAGGCGGCAGGAGCTATTGGGGTGATCACGATCCTGAATCCGACTTCGATGGACATTCCTTGGTCGCGGATTAGCGCGAATCGAAATCATCCCAGCATGAGTCTGGTCGGCGCTGAGTTCGAGGAGATGCAAGGCGCACAAGTTGCCTTTGCAATCAACCCAGAATACGGGTCGTTGCTGTTCGAAGGATCCGGACATACGTTTGACCAAGTTATTGCGGTGCTGAAGAGCCACAAGCAACTGCCTCGGTTCCCGCTGTCAGCGAGATTTCGAGCGAAGACCAAGATGATCGACAAGAACATTGAATCGGCAAATTTGGTCGCCGAACTACCGGGCAGTGACGCGAAGTTGAAGAGCGAATATGTTGTGCTGTCGGCTCACCTGGATCATGTCGGGATTGGAGAACCGATCAACGGCGATCGGATCTACAACGGAGCGATGGACAACGGATCGGGATCGGCGGCACTGATCGACATAGCTGCGGCGCTGGAGAAGAACGGAACGAAGCCAAAACGCAGCCTGCTGTTTGTGTTCGTGACCGGTGAAGAGAAGGGTGAACTCGGTTCGGAGTATTTCGCCGCCAAGCCGACCGTGCCCCAACAGGCGATTGTGGCCGATGTGAACGTGGATATGTTCCTGCCCTTGGTGCCACTGAAGACGTTGAACGTTTACGGGCTGAAAGAGTCTACTTTAGGCGATACGCTGGCTGAGACGGCCAAAGCTGCAGGATTGACAGTGCGTCGTGATCCTGAGCCTCAGCGCAGCATCTTCACGCGCAGTGACCAGTACAGCTTCGTGAAAAAAGGTATTCCGTCAATCATGTATGACGTCGCGTTTCTAGGCGCCGATCAGGAGAAGATCGTTGAAAATTGGTTGCACAACCGGTATCACGCGCCATCGGACGACCTGAAACAGCCGGTGAACAAAGAGTCGGCCGGCAAGTTTGAGGACGTGACAGCAGCGTACATAATGGCTATCGCGGATGCGCCGCAAAAACCGATGTGGAAGCAGGACAGCTTCTTCCGGCGATTCGCACGTGGAGGTAGCCAGTCTCAAGGGGGCGGGTTGAAGAGCGGTGGGTCAGAGTCGACAAATCAGTAGCTCACGTTCGTAGACCATCTCGGGCGGCAGATGGTCGTGCAGTTCGAGAAACAGCTCTTCGTGGCCGATGACCTCTCCCTTCCAAGCGGTGCGATCGACAGATTGGAGCTCATGAAACTGATCGCGAGAAAAGTCGAGGCCCTTCCATTCGAGGTCGTCGTAGTTGGGGGTCCAGCCGATGGCGGTTTCTTCTCCTTGCGCACGGCCACGCACGCGATCAATGATCCATTTCAGGATGCGCATGTTTTCGCTATAGCCGGGCCATAAGAACCGGCCGTCGGCGTCTTTGCGGAACCAGTTGACGTGAAAGATACGAGGCGTAACGCGCAAGGTCCGCTGCATCTTGATCCAGTGGCGAAAGTAATCGCCCATGTGATAGCCGCAGAAAGGCAGCATCGCCATGGGGTCGCGGCGCACTTTACCCACAGTGCCGGCAGCAGCGGCGGTCATCTCTGAACCCATGGTTGCACCCATGTAGACACCGGCGCTCCAATTGAAAGCCTGATAGACGAGAGGGATGTTGGTGGCGCGACGCCCGCCGAAGATGATGGCGCTAATGGGTACGCCGTTGGGACTCTCCCAATCGGGATCAATGGTGGGACATTGCGATGCGGGTGCGGTGAAACGCGCGTTGGGGTGAGCCGCTTTGGCACCAGTGGACTTGGCGATTTCAGGCGTCCAGCGCTTGCCCTGCCAATCCACGCATTCGGCCGGAGGCGTGTCAGTCATGCCTTCCCACCAAACTCCACAATCGGGCGTGAGTGCCACGTTAGTAAAGATGGTGTTGCGGGCGAGGGTCGCCATTGCATTTGGATTCGTTTTGGCGGAAGTGCCGGGAGCTACGCCGAAAAATCCGGCTTCGGGGTTAATGGCGCGCAGGTGACCGTTCTGGTCGGGACGGATCCAGGCGATGTCGTCGCCGACGGTCCAAACCTTCCAGCCCTCAAAACCCTTGGGTGGGATCAGCATAGCGAAGTTAGTCTTGCCGCAAGCGCTGGGAAAGGCAGCGGCGACGTAGGTCTTCTCGCCTTCGGGATTTTCGACGCCGACGATGAGCATGTGCTCGGCCATCCAGCCCTCGTCGCGAGCGATGTTCGAAGCGATGCGCAGAGCGAAACACTTCTTACCGAGCAGCGCGTTTCCGCCGTAGCCGGACCCGTAGGACCAGATTTCGCGAGTTTCCGGAAAATGGACGATGTACTTTTCCGCGTTACACGGCCAAGGGACGTCTTTCTGGCCTTGCTGGAGAGGCATGCCGACACTGTGCATGCAGGGGACAACGCGCGTGTAATCTTTGTCGATCTCGCGGAAGACGGGAAGGCCGATGCGTGCCATGATGCGCATGTTGACAACCACATAAGGGGAATCGGTGAGCTGGACACCGATCTGGGACATGGGCGAGCCGATGGGTCCCATGCTGAAGGGGAGCACGTACATGGTTCGGCCTTGCATGGATCCACGGAAAAGCGCCTTCAACTTCTTGCGCATGGTGTACGGATCTTCCCAGTTGTTGGTCGGTCCGGCGGTGTCCTTGGATAGCGAGCAGATAAAGGTACGGTCTTCGACACGGGCGACGTCGCTAGCGTCCGAGCGGGCGAGGAAACAACCCGGCCATAGGTCCTGATTCAGGCGAGTGAAGGTGCCGTTGTGGACCATGCCGCCGCAGAGGCGATCGTACTCTTCCTGCGAACCGTCGACCCAATGGACGGCAGCGGGACGGGTGAGCTCAGCCATTTTGTCGACCCACTTCAGCAGGTGTCGATTCGTGCTGAGCGGGGCAGAGCTTTGCTGCACCACGGTCGATTCCCAAGGTTGTATCCAAGCCATAGCAGTCTTTAACCTATATGATGGCGCGGCCGGTCGCCGTTACTGACCAAATTTAAGCTGATGAACTCTGGGGTATCCAACTTCAGGCGGCGTGAGCGGCTCTTTGCGGGTTGGTTACATCGCGATTGTAGATTTTAGAGGCACGGACACCATCGAGGAACTCTTCAATCTCAACAATTGAAAATTCGAACCCATGGTCGACTGCGTTGAATGGCTTGCGATCCTGTTTGGCTTTCAGATAGAGTTTGGCGGCGATTTCGAGATTGAGGCGTTCCTGTTCAATTCGCTCCTTCTTGAGCTGACGCAGTTCTGCCTGATCTTTCTCGCGCTGGCGGAACAGGCGGCCATGTTGCAGATGAAGGTTGCGGAGCTGCTTCTCAAAGACGACGAGAACGTGGGCTTCGATCAGGAGCTTGCGCAGACCAGGTGCTTCGCCTGGGAACATGTCGGCGAACTGAACGTAGCCGAGAGCGAAGATGCCGAACTCGAGACCGGGGATGCGGTCAATGCGCCAGTCGGTGTCGGCGAGAGATTGAACAAGCGCCTCTTCGCGTTCGCTGCCGGGCTTCCATTCTTTGAAGTATTGATCGACGTGATGGCGGTATGGTCCTGCGTCGTCGCTAGGGAGGAGGACGGTGCGGCCGGTGAGTCCGGTTTTGACGGCATTGAGGCAGGAGATGGCTTTGCCCTCGGGGATCTTGGGGCCGCCTTTGGATGAGGGCGCTTGTGGCGCGGGTTCTTCCAGCACGGCCGATGAATGGGATTCGACGGCAATCCCAGACAGCTCGGTGATGGATTCTAGTGCCTCGGGTTCGGCGAGGGCGACAGGCGCGACGGCCGTCGGATTCAGTTGAGCTTTGTGGGCATCTTTGACGCGTTTCCGTTCCTCGGCACGGCGTTGAGTGCGAGTAGACATGTTGAGAACCTCCGGATGGTATAGAAATCCGGTTTGACGCTAGCATGGCGAAGGGCGAAAACGAACTATTGGGTGCCGCCTGACTGGGCTAAGTCGAGTGGAATGTAGGAGAAGAAAAATTTCGAAAATCGGTGAACGGGTCGGAGCAACGGGCCTACTTGTTGGACCGGCCATTCCGTTTTTCTGAGTTAGCTGACTCGCTAACGTTTTGTGGGGAACCCGCCGGACTGAGTGTTGTCTTTAATATGTTTGGACGCTCGTATACTTCAACACCAAGGTGCAATGGGGCTTGAGTCGTCCCGAAAGGCGGTGATTGTAACTCGCAACCTGCACCGGCTCGGTCAGTCAAGAATATTCCTGTTCCGGTCGCCAGAATCAAACAACTGTTGAGAGGATTGGACTGAGTAGCACCGCTAGCCGGTGTAGCCTGAGAATTCAGAACTACTGTAACGGCGATACCTCCGCCTAATTTGAGGAATCGGAGCGCCCGACTGCCAAAAAACGCCGGTCTCATCACAAGTAGGCATAGGCAGATGACCAATAACATTGAAACGGGAGCTAAACGGCCAGGAATAGCTTTCAGACCCAAGAAGGAAAGGGTCAGAATGTGATAAATAATTACGCTGGGTATCAACGCCAGCAGCAGCGAAATGCCGTTACCGAAACCGGTCAAGCTCTGGATAATAAGCCAGAAAAAAGGCACGACGAGAATAGGAAGATAATCCAACCATTCCGCCACCGTTCTAGCAGACCGAGCGGAATCAGAGTGAGCAGGAACGGCAGGAGGTACGCAACGTAATCTTTCCAGTAATCTTTTGCATGCGCCCGGCCACTACGCGGAAGCATTGGAAAGAATTCTTTCATTTGTTCAGGGTCCTTCAAAACAAAGGGTAAAACGATGAACATTGGAATCAGAAGGAACAAAATGGCCAGTACCACAAAGACGGACAAAGCGAGAATACTAATCGAGCTGTCTAGAGGTGGCATTGGAGCACCGATACTGCTGAGGTACGCCCAAACGAGAAAAACGCCTACAGCGGTGAAACCAAGCCCCACAGCAGCGAAAATTGTGACTATTTGGCTGGCTACTTTCGAAGCAGACTTTAGCGACAGGTCCTTAATCAGCCCGAGTTCAGCTTGTGCTCTGAACCGATTCTCGGCGTCGCTGCTGCCTTTAAGTTGCTCTGACTGCCAGTACACCTTGGCTACAGCTTCAATTAGCTTGTGATTCAGTTCAGTATCAGGTTTCTCAGCCATCTTAGCCGTAGCGCTCCGAGTGGTCTTGCCCAAAAATGACGGGTGCACATTCCTGTTAGTTCACTGACGATGAAACATCGTTATCTCAGTAGCTATTTCAAGGAAAAGCCAAATAGGCCACTCTAGGAGCAACACATCTGGACGGGCGTGGAGGCGGGACGAAGCCGTCGCGAGTGTGACCTGATCCTTAGCTGGATGGCCATTCAACTAGACGTCCAGGTTGCGGTTTGATCGGTGACAAAGCCCAGGCTGAAATGAAGCTATTGTAGTAGTCCGGCCAACGCTGCTGAGGGAGGTTGACCAACACCACTGCAAATATGGGGTGAGATCCTAGAGCTCGCGAATCCGACTCTCCGAAGAGACGGTCCCGTGTGAGGAGGCAATCAAAACCTGCGCCAACGGCAGCGCTTACGAGTTCACCGTTAGAGAGAGACTTCCAGCCTCTTCGGGCTGCGGTGTCGCAGGGAACACCAAGTTCGGCCAACACGCTTGCCAGATGAACATCCATGTTGGCGTCAAGCAGCCACATGGAACGCGCCGGTTAGCTCTGATGCAACGCGAAGCACGTCCGATATCTCCTCCTCTAAAAAAAGGTGATCAAAAGCTTCGCCCGTCTCGGTGAGAGTCATTCCATTGGCCAGGCATTCTAGAATGAGCGACACAGACAACCGTGTTCCTCGAACGGCAAGCATTCCGCCAAGAAGCTGCGGGTCTGCGACTATCCAGCGGTAGCCTTTGTATGGCGCTGGCTGCCAAGTCGACATATCGTTTCCTCTTAAGTGATTGTAGAGCCCTCAACCGTCATTATGAACGGTATGAACGAGCTGTTTTGAGGTCCTCTAATCGAGCGGTGGCCAGACACAAGCTCATCTCGCGGGATAAAATCTCAGACAGCTTGTAAAGTCCGGGGTTGATGATCCGGCAGCGGGCCGGTCAGCGTCCAGAGGATTGTCGAGCAAATCAGTGGGATGATTCCGAAGCCGATGAAAACGGGTGTGTATGAAAAGTGCTGTATGACCCAGCCGGCGATCAGGGTGAAGAGCATGCCTCCGAATCCGGCTCCCATGCTGGCAAAGCCCCATACAGAAGCGACCGATTCTTTGGGGAAGGCGTCAGCTGTGAAAGCTAAGGTTGTGACATTCGCTCCGGTATAACCGGCCATCGCTACGGCCACACAGCCGATCGCCACCCAGGGCGAATGGGACAGCACTGCAGGAATCGAGGAGAGCATCAGGAGAGCGCAGATACTGACGGCTAGCTTGCGTGCCGTGGCTGTCGGAATGCCGCGGCGCAGAAATTCGGTCGATAGAAATCCGCCGAAGAAGTTGCCGAGTGCGGCGACCGTGAATGGAATCCAAGCGAACTTTCCGATGGCGGCCAAGTTGAATTTATGAACTTGTTTGAGGTACTCGGGAAACCAGAAGACATAGAAATACCAGGCCGGATCGAGGAAGACTTTCGATAAAGTGAAGCTCCAGACAAAGCGCATGCGCAGTAGTTGAAAGACCGGCTGCGGGACGCGGGTGCTTTGGAACGCGTCGGGCGGAGTGCGGTAGATCGAGAGCCACACGAGGAGCCACACAAATCCGAGTGTGCCGATGAGAAGAAATGCGGCCCGCCAGCCAAATCGGAGGACGATAAGGGCAATGATGGGCGGGGCCAGAATGGCGCCAATGGATGAACCACTATTGAAGATGCCGGAGGCAAGCGCTCGTTCACGTTCGGGGAACCATTCGGCGACAACCTTGAGTCCGGCCGGCCAGTTGCCTGCCTCGCCCATGCCGAGCAGAAAGCGGAAAATGCCCAAGCTGAGGGCTCCGCTTGCGAAAACATGCAGGATGGAACTGATGGACCACCAAACCATGCAAAGTGCGTAGCCGGCGCGTGTGCCGAGGCGATCGATAAGCGGGCCGGAGACGCCATTCATCACCGTGTAAGCAAACATGAATGCAGACACCACGCGAGAGTAATCGATACTGTTCATGCCGAATTGGTCGAGCAGGACGGGTGCGACTACTGAAAGCGTCTGGCGGTCGAGGTAGTTAATGACGGTCGCAAAGAACGCAAGGCTGATCATGAGCCAGCGTTGCGGGTAGGGAGACAGTGCCGTGTTGGGAGTTGCGGCTTCGGCGCTGGCGATTCCTTCCAAGGCGTAGCGATAATATCAGGCACGATGATGCGAGTTGCGAGTTTAGTGGCCGTGGTGGTGTTGAGCAGTTTGCGAGCTGGCGCGGAGGTACGAGTGCCGAAAATTCTAAGCAGCCACATGGTGCTGCAAAGAGATCGGCCGATGCACTTCTGGGGATGGGCCGACCCTGACGAGAAAGTGGCGGTGAGCCTGGACGGGAAGAGCGCTGAGGCGACCGCGGACAACCTTGGCAAGTGGAGCTTGTATTTAGCGGCCCATGCTGCGGGCGGCCCCTTCACGGTTGAGGTGAAGGGATCGAATGCGGTGAGTATTGAGGACGTGATGATCGGTGATGTTTGGTTTGCTTCAGGGCAATCGAACATGGAAATGCCATTGAAGGGTTTTGTGGGCAACGCCTCGATTCAGAATGGCGACGCAGAGATTCAGGGTGCCAATCAGCCGAGACTGCGTTTATTGCGCGTTCAAAAGAAGACGTCGAACTATCCGTTGATCGACTATCAAGATACCTGGACGACTTGTACGCCGCAGACGGCGGCTGATTTTTCGGCGGTCGCGTACTTTTTTGGACGGGCTATTGCGGAGAAGGAAAACGTGACGGTGGGGTTGATTGACTCGACGTGGGGCGGCACGCCGGCCGAGGCTTGGGCCAGCTATCAGGGGTTGGCGTCCGACGCATCTTTGATGCCTGTGTTTTCGGCTTGGGGCACGATGATGGATGGTCAAACTGATATGTCGCTGGTGGAGGCTGCTGACAAGCGCGCCGACGAGAAAGCTGAGAAGGAGCATGCGCCGAAGCCCAAACACGATTGGCGCCCCGAGCCGGCATCGTGGGCACCGGCTGCTTTGTACAACGGCATGGTGGCTCCGGCGATTGGATACGGCATCAAGGGTGCGATTTGGTATCAAGGCGAGTCGAATGCGGGTGCTGCGCGAGCGCCGATTTACGACAAAGTTTTTGGAGCGATGATTACAGACTGGCGCAGCCATTGGCATGAGGGCAACTTTCCGTTTTTCTTTGTGCAATTGGCGAATTACAAGGCCTCGCCCACGGATTTATGGCCGACCGTCCGTGATGCGCAACGGAGAGTGTTGTCCTTGGCGAATACCGGCATGGCGGTGACGATTGACGTAGGTGATCCAGTGAATATTCATCCCGCGGACAAGCAGTCGGTGGGGCAACGGCTCGCTTTGGCAGCGCGGGCTGGAGCGTATGGCGAGAAGTTGGAATTCTCCGGCCCGTTGTTTCGGCAGGCGGGTACGGATGGGCATGAGATGCACGTATGGTTCGACCATGCAGGTGGGTTGACGGCGAAGGGCGGCGCCGCGCCGGCAGGTTTTGAGCTGGCTGGTGCGGACCGGAAGTATCGATCGGCAACGGCAAAGCTCGATGGCGAAAGCGTGGTTGTGTCGAGCCCCGACGTCAAGGAGCCCAAGTATGTTCGTTACGGTTGGAAGGATGTGCCGGTCGTGAATTTATATAACAGCGCAGGTTTGCCGGCATCGCCGTTTTCGTCGGAAGAGTTGCTGCCGGCCGTGAACTAGATTAAGGGGTCAGCAAGGTTTTATGTGCAGGAGTATCAAACCGCTTTTCAACTTTGATCCGCCGACAAACGAGGAGGAGGTTCGCGCTGCGGCCCTTCAATTCGTTAGAAAGATCAGCGGCTTTCATAAGCCCTCAAAGACGAACGAGCAAGCGTTTTTCGAAGCGGTTGAAGAGATTGCGAGCGCTTCGTCTCGGCTTCTGAATTCGCTAGAGACGAATGCTGCACCGAAGACTCGGGACGAAGAGGCGGCCAAAGCGCAGGCTCGAGCCGCGTATAGATTCGGAGGTTGAGAGATGGCTCTGGATGTGCGTGGCTTAGCTCCATTGCTGCAGGTTTATGACATGCCGACGTCGATCAGGTTCTATCGTGACGCGCTCGGATTTGAAGTGGTGGGCACCTCGCCAGCTTTGGGCGGCATTGATCGGTTTCACTGGGTCTGGCTTCGGCTTGGGGAGGCCGAACTGATGCTGAATACGGCCTATGAGTTTGACGAAGAGCGCCCGATTCCAGCTGATGTTGCGCGAGTGTCTGCTCACGGCGATACCGGGCTGTTCTTCGGGTGTCCAGACATCGAGGCGGCGTATGAAGAGCTGCGAGGCAAGGGTTTGACTGTAAACAAGCCGGTGATCGCAAGGTATGGGATGAAGCAGATGTATTTGCTCGATCCGGACGGATACGGACTCTGCTTTCAGTGGTCGGCTGAACAGTGAGGGACTGATCGTCACACATGTGATGAAGGGGCTGTTGCTGATTCTGGGCGTGTTCGTTTTGGCTGCCGGAGTTCTTCTAACTATCAAGGTTGAGTCACACGGTAGGCGAACGCGCCTGCAGGAAAAGGCGGACAGAGTCCAAGTTGGTGTTCGCTCGTGGCTGAGCCAAGGCCGCGACCCGTCAGCCGCCCTTGTCGTGGCCGATCAGGTTAAGCCTGCACTCGACGCGGGCGATCCCGATAAAGCGGAAGCTCTTCCTGATCGAGCGCTGAAGATGCTGAGCGTCGGCGCGGGAGGTGATGATTCATCACCTTTGCCCGTTGATGCCAACCCTGAGCAAACAAGCAACCTATACATCAGGCCAGAGCCAGTGTCGATCGAAGGCTATGAAGGAAGTGCGATGGAACCGTTCATTTCGCCAGATGGGCACACCTTGTTCTTCAATAACGAGAATGATTTCAAGGCAGACACCAATCTGCATTTTGCCGAACGCACCGGAAAGCTTTCGTTTCGGTACGCGGGCGAAGTGCCGGGCGTGAATTCGAAAGCACTGGATGCAGTCCCGAGCTTGGACAGTGCCGGACATTTCTACTTCACAACCTTGAGGGACTACGACCGAACGATGAACTCGATCTACGTGGGCGACCTAAATTGTGAGCCTGTACGAAACATTCGTGCGGTCCCGGGAGAAATTAGCCCAAAGACGCCTGGCACCGTCAACATGGACGCGAGCATTAGTCCTGATGGGCAAACGTTGTACATTTCGAGAGCCTTGATCGCACCCGGTGCACCGGCTCCGAAGAAGTGCGATCTTCTAGTTGCACGGCTAGAAACCGGTGCGTTCAGGATCGGAGCAGATAGTGAGCGAATCTTAAAAAACGTCAACACAGATGCTCTTGAGTACGCTCCGGCCCTATCAGCAGACGGACTAGAGCTTTATTTCACGCGTGCAAGCCAACTGAGGCCGGGCTTGGAGTCACCAGGAACCGTGCGCATTATGGTTGCAACACGGCTCTCAACGAACGCGCCTTTCGGCGAACCGCGTGTATTGACGGCGCTCACTGGTTTCGTCGAGGGTCCAGCGGTTTCTCTTGATGGCAAAGAGATGTTCTTTCACAAGAAGGTCGGGACGAAATTCGTCATCTACCGAGCCGAACGAAACTTGGATCAACGGTAACGACAATGCGACTGGGACTGCGCAATAATCGAGGGTACCTCGAGAGGAGTTCTCCCTATGCGTCGAAAGCTGTTGTTCTCAGCTTCTTTAGCCTTAGTCGCCGGATTGTTGGTCAGCGCTGCTGGGCAATTTGACGGTCGTGATAGAGATCACCATGCGCCAGTTCTAACGGCCCAGCAAAGTGGTACGACGAATCGGCTGCAGGCGGTGAGTCCGGTGAGCTCCCGAGTCGTGTGGGCGAGCGGCGTTGCTGGTACTTGGGTCAAGACAACGGACGGAGGACAGACGTGGCAAGTTGGAAGTGTTGCGGGAGCGGAAACGCTCCAGTTCCGAGATGTGCAAGGCGTAAGCGAAAACATTGCTTATCTGCTTTCAGCGGGAACAGGGACCGACTCACGAATTTACAAGACGGAAGACGGCGGTAAGTCGTGGTCGTTGGAATTTCAGAATCAAGATCCGAATGCGTTTTACGATTGCTTTGCTTTCTGGACGCCGAAGCGAGGACTGACCACAAGCGATTCGGTGAGTGGCAGATTTCCAGCGATTCGCACGATGAATGGTAAAACGTGGACCGATATAGGTGACCGGTTGCCAGCGGCGCAGCCGGGCGAAGCTTCGTTTGCTGCGAGCGGCACGTGCGTCGCGACTGAGGGAAAAAGACATGCGTGGATCGCGACCGGTGGGGCCGCTAAGGCACGAATCCTGGCGACTCGCGATGGTGGCGATACTTGGGAGGCGTATGATACGCCGATTGTGCAGGGTACTCCGAGCTCCGGCGTTTTCACGGTCGCCTTTCGTGACGCCCGACACGGGATACTCGGCGCCGGTGAATTGGCTGCGCCTGCAGCTTTCGCCAACACTGTGGCGAGGTCGCAAGATGGAGGAAGAACATGGCAGCTTGGCAGCCGACCACCTTTTTCGGGCGCGATCTATGGCTTGAGTTATGTGCTGGAGCATAGACGCTATGATCACGACCACGAGGCGGAGAGCGCCATTGAAGACGATGAACGGTATAGCTGCGAAGAACACAGAGTCGTGATTACGGGCCCTGCTGGTGCGGCTTGGACCCCGGATGAAGGCGAGACTTGGTTCAGCCTGCCTGGCATTGTGAACTATTGGGCCGTCGCGTTTTCGGGTGAAGAGACAGGATGGCTGGTGGGCACAGAGGGTCGTATCTTAAAGATCTCGTTCTCAGAGGATTACCACTCTCGTTGAACTAACTGAACGTCGTCGATCGCATTTCGAGTAAAGCAGAAGTGTCCCGCCGTATGAGCCCATTGGGCTGCGAAATAATCGGGACTGGGACGATTGAAGGTGGCACATAAACGATACGACACACCTTGCAACGGAATGTATTCGTAAGGTTGACCGCTTACCGGATCGGTGATGCTTGTTCCTGTATCTCCAGAAACTCTCTGCACCTCTTGAATGGTTTGCGGGAGTTGCGAGCGGGCTGCTAATCTTACATGGATTCCTTGGGCAAGGAAAGATAGATCATACAGGCGACGAACATCTTCTGAAGCGGCCCGCTGAACTGCAGGTGACCCAATCTGCACGAAACCCACGATGATGCCGAAAGCTGCTACGGCCAGCGCGGCATAGGCAAACAAGCGATTCCGAGTCGAGACCGCTGTTTGACTGCGGAGCGAATCCAGATAATAAGCGAACACACCGCCAGCGATAACCAGCACCACTAGAACCTTTAAAACGAATTTGGTACTTAGGTCGCCGCGAAGAAGATATTCGAGAAAGGTAACGAGATCTGTAATCATAGTACTCGCTGTGATTACAAGTGCGATGTAGGTGAGCCACTTTCGCACAGAGCTTTCCAAGCGCTCTGGTTGCTGTTGCGTGCCCTGAACTATGGCCCGAGTTATGTATATGAACAGTGGAAAAGCGACCATGATACTCGCCAGCTCATTTGCCATAGTTCTAGTCATAGACTGATAGTTCGCGAAGCCGAGCGAAGGATTCGGGAAAGTTCGATCGATCGCGGTGAACAACAGTGCTCCGAGCTGGATAGTCCAGATTCCAAGCGTGATGAATGCGAGCAGGTAAAAGAAAGCGTCCTTCGCCGCTTCGATTCGGCCGCCGTCGTTAGGGACAGTTGCTCCAGTGCGCGTCTCGTACCAAGTTCCGAAGGCCTGATAGATTCGCTTCTCTGACCAGCCGTTCTGCCGCAGGAGGGCCACTACGAAATCGTCGGCGGCTCCCTGGCCTTTTGCGGCATCGATGAAGTCGAGCAGAGGGGTACTTTCAGCAGGCATACCGGCGGAAGTATAGCAATTTGGTCAAGAGAGCCGAATGTAGCGAAGCCTCATCACACCTGTGGCGCAGCCCCACTGATAGATGTATGCTCAGTTGCTTAGATCCGATATGCTGCTTTCAACAAGATCAACACGACGAGTTTTCTTGACTGGAGCGTGTCTTGCTTATTCCGCAAGCCGAGTTTGGGCTCGACCCGGACCCTTGCGCATTGGCGTGACGGACTGGAACCTGAACCTCACGGCTGATCCGGCGGCAATCGCGAAAGCTTCCGAACTTGGTTTCGCGGGGGTACAGATTTCGTTCGGCCGGAAGATTGTGGATGGCAAGATGCCGCTGGATAACCCGGAATTCATTGATCGATACCGCAAGCTCTCGACGCAGCACGGCATTCCCATCGACGGCACATGCGTAGACAGGCTCCATGACAATGGCTTGAAGAGCGATCCACTTGGGCCCAAATGGGTGCACGACGCGATTCGGTTGACCAAAGACCTGGGAACACGCGTGATCCTAGTGCCGTTTTTCGGACGTTGGGCGCTCAAGACTCGTCAAGAGATGGATTACGTGGGCGATGCAATGCGAGAGCTCGGACCCGAGGCCGAAAAGAATGGCGTCATCCTTGGCTTGGAAGACACGATCTCAGCGGAAGACAATGTCCGGATTATGGAGCGGTCTCGTTCGAAGAGCGTCCTGGTTTACTATGACGTCGGAAATTCGACTGTGGCTGGGTTTGACATCGTGAAGGAGATTCGCTGGCTGGGGAAGGATCGCATTTGTCAGTTCCATCTTAAGGACAATCCGCACTACCTGGGCGAAGGCACGATTCAGTTCTCGCCTGTGGTTCAGGCGATTAAAGATATTGGCTGGAGCGGATGGGCCAACCTCGAGACGGATGCGCATCCCGGCAGTTTAGACCCTGATATGAGACGCAATCTTAGCTTTATTCGCAAGATTTTGGACGAGACTTATAGTTAGACTTGCCGGTAGCTAATAATGCAGTCAAGCCGGTACTCAGCTCTGCACTCAGCCCTGTTCAGGTTGCTGACGTTATGTGTGCTTTTTGCGTGCAGGCGGGTTATTGGTGCGGAGTCCAAGCCGGCAGAGCACACCTTCATCCTGCAGAACTTCCAGACGGAGAGCGGGGTCACGTTGCCGGAGGCGCGTATTATGTACGGCACATATGGCACTCTTAATGCGGCTCACGATAATGCTGTGCTGCTCCCGTCGCATTACATGGCAAACCTGCACGGGTATGAATGGCTAATCGGAACCGGCAAAGCGCTAGACCCGGCGCGTCAGTTCCTCGTCACGAGTGAACTGTTTGGAAACGGACGATCATCCTCGCCCAGTAATACACCAGAGCCATTTCACGGTCCGCGTTTTCCTGTGACTACGATTCGCGACAACGTCGAAGCCGTGCACATGCTTCTCACGAAAGAACTCGGCATTAATCATTTGAAAGCAGTTGTCGGATTCTCTATGGGTGCCCAGCAGGCACTACAGTGGGCGGTCTCGTATCCCGACTACATGGATCGGATCGTGGCGACATCCGGCACGGCGAAGACGTACGGGCACGGGATTGTACGGCTTGAGAGTCAGATCGCCGCGCTGACCGCGGATGATGCCTTTCAAGGGGGCGATTACAAGGAAGAGCCTAAGAAAGGTATCGAAGCATTCTCACTAGTCTGGACAGCGTGGCTGTTTTCGCAGGAGTGGTGGCGGCAAGAGCTTTGGAAAACTGAGGAACCTGCTGGAACTACATTCTCCCAGGTGGTTGATCATTATCGCAAGAGCTTTATTCCTGGTGCGGATGCGAACGACTTGATTCTGCAGATGCGCACGTGGGAGAAAAACGATGTGGGCGCAACGCCGGGATCTAGTGGAGACGCGCAGAAAGCCCTTCGTTCGATCAAAGCAGAAGTGCTGTACATGCCATCTGAGACGGACCTTTACTTTCCTGTGACCGACGCGCGATATGAGAGCCAGTTCATTCCGCACTGCACGCTACTGCCGATTCCCTCTCTGTGGGGACATCCGGCTGGCGCAGGTGCGAGCCCGGCAGACGAGAAGTTCCTCAACGACCACATCGCGGCTTTCTTGAGCATCGCTCAGTGAAGTGATTGCGCGAGTTCTGCCGTTAGAGTCAGCTAAGCTGGCGGCTGAACAAAGAAAACGGCCCGCCATCATGTGATAGCGAGCCGCTGAAGTAAGCAAGTGAGGGGGTTGTAGTTTAGCGCCGACCGCCGCGACCACCACCGTAAAAGCCGCCCCGAAACCCGCCTCCGTAAAATCCACCGCCATAGAAGCCTCGGTTGTAGAAACCGCGACCATAAAATCCAGGGCCATAGAAGAATGAGAAGCCAGTGCCGTAGTAAGGATAGCCGTATCCGTAATAGTAGGGAGATGGGTAGCCGTAACCGTACGGAGTCGGGGGCACGGGGTAGCCAGTGCTGCCGTTATAGGCGTAATCGGTCGGTGGCCGCTGGTGATCTTGCGGCTGATCATAATCCCCATTCTGAACGTAACGGAAGGCTGCTGCTCCGCGTTCGGTGTTGATGGTCACCGGTGCCTCAATGCGGAACGTGAGCACTGACTCGGGGTAGACGATGATTGGGTGGCCGCGGGTAAGCAGAACTCCAACTACACCTACGAGAGCACCCGAGGCAGCGCCCACGCCAGCTCCGAACCCGCCACCAGCAGCTGCGCCGATACCGGCACCAAGCGCGGTTGAGGTGCCGATACCTGCCGCATCCCGGCCGTAAGAAGTGCCGCCGTTCCGATTGATGAACTGAGACTGAATCGGCACCTGCTGACCGTCAACTAAAGTGAGATCAGTCATTTGGAGGCCCAATCGCGAGGTGCCTTCCACGCGTCCGGCCTTCTGGGATTCAGAGACTCGACCACCGATGGTCTGGCCACGCTCAGCGACGATCACACCATTGACAATGATGGGCCGGACTAGCGACGCAGTGAAAGCGTCGCCAGCCTGGTTGCGATCGGTTGAGATAGTTTGGTTTACGCGGATAGTGATAAAGGTTCCTGCCGGAATTGTGAGAACGGACGGAATGGTGTAAGCGGGCGCCTGATTGGCGGGGCTGGACGTCTGGCTCTGATTTTGCGCCTCATTCTGATCAGTCCCATACGTTGGGTATTGATTGCGTTGCGATGGCTGCTGCTGTGACGGGTATTGGGAAGCCCCGCCCTGCGCCTGTGCCGGCAGCTGCCTCTGAGCTGATTGCGCCGGATCGCTTACTCGACGGAAGCCACCATGAGAGGCAGCGGAAGGCTGCTGCGAGTCTTGCGATGATGACGCGTCAGACTCGGCTGTAGATTGCGGAGCCTGTTGCGAGTAATCCGGATATTGTGTCTGGGACTGTGCTGGCAGCAAAAAGGGAGTTACTACCAAGGCTGCTACCGTTGCCAAGGTCCTCATTAGGTTCGAGATAACTACGGGTCTCATTTGTTCCTCACTCGTATCGATGTATTGAGTTAAGCACGGGTTTCGCCAATTGTAACTCATTAATTTAACAAGGTTTATCTAAGATATAAGAGCCTGGATTGTGGTTGGAAAACAGCACGCTGGCTGTTTTCGGCCAACTGTTTCTAAAGCGATTGCAGTTGGGCCACCATCGAACGGCTGTGCAAAGAGAAACACTGAAACCCGGAGAGGAAAGCGTGTGGGATTACCCGCGGCCTCCAAAATTAGAACGCATCAGCAATCACCTACGCGTGCTCTTCGGAGGCGAAACCATTGCCGACAGCCACCGCTGCTGTCGAGTTCTTGAGACGAGCCATCCGCCGGTTTACTACATCGATCCTGCCGATGTGGCAATGCAATATATTGAACCAGCGAAAAACTCCTCCTTCTGTGAGTGGAAGGGCAAGGCAAGCTACTGGAGCATCAAAGTTGGGGATCAACATAGCGAGCAAGCCGCGTGGTCGTACGAATCTCCCTCCAGCCGGTTTGAAGGGATCCGCGGATATTTCGCGTTCTACGTAAATAAGGTGGATGCTTGCTACGTGGACGACGAACTGGTTCTGCCCCAGCCGGGATCATTCTACGGCGGCTGGATCACGAAAAATATTGTGGGGCCATTCAAGGGCGGAGTTGGCACGCAGGGCTGGTAAGGACTCCGCAAAGGAGTCATGATGAAAGCAATGGAGCAGTTATGCTGAGCACAATTGATGAATATCTTGCGTATCGAGCTCCCGCTGACGCTGAGGACGAGTTGATCGGACGAGTTGATCGAGGGAGAGATTGTCTTGTCACCATCGCCTATGCCTGAGCACGCCGATATCTGCGCTCGGCTCTACGACCTTTTAACCATTCTGCTTCGAGGTAGTGATTCGTTGTCCGCCAGGACACAAGCATGCGGTTGTTGGCCGTGAGAGTATGTCACGCCCGGATGTTTTTGTAATTGATCGGGCACGATGGAAAGCTGCGGCTGTGAACAAAACGTATCCCACAGGGAGCCCACAGCTTGTGATCGAAGTGTTTTCCCCGGCCAACGATACCCCGGGTTTCCGGGAAGAAGCCGGACATTTATATTGCGATGGAGCAGCCGCGGTCTGGGTGGTGCGTCCAAAGTCTCAGATGATTGAAGTGCACGATCGCTAAGGCGTTGTAACGCTGGGCTAGGGCAGGAGATTGTCATGCCTGAGCCACTCCCAGCCGCGTCGATTTTGGTGGATGACGTGTTCGAACGGTGAACAGCTCAGGTTTGGCACTGTCCTGCGCTATCGCGTCGGGATTACTGTGCAGAAGAAGGTGTTACTTAAGGAGCTTCCGACTAGACGAAAAAAACCTAACATCCGAACGCAACAGATAGACCCACAGGAGCCAGGCTGTCCCGTCTGAACCGCGGCCCCTATTTCCAAGTTGATGTGTAGCTGTTGCCAGCTGATTGAGTGCCGTTTGAACTCATGCGAAACCACACGTCCTACACCTCTTCCTAACACTGCGGATATGTAAGCGAGTTACTCGGGCGTGGGCTCGACTGACTCCAACAGTTGTCTGGCAGTTCGACCGCGGGGCGCACTTTGCCAATTGTCTAACTCGTCTTCTTCTTCGGGAAACCAAGGAGGCACGTCAAGGCGAAAATACTGAGCAAGAGCGACGAGAAAAGGTTCATACGTGGACCGGAATGATTGCAAGCTTTTTTCCGCTGAGTCTGGGGAACTGAACTCTAGACCTGAGGCGGCCAACCGGTTCTGGACGATTGCGAAGCTCTCAGAAGGCAAGCGATCAAAGGCGTTGGTAGCCGGCCGGATCTGGAAGACCTTGCCAAGTTCAGTCAGCACGTGCCGCCCTGCAGCATAGGTAAGGCGGGCCTGGAAAGTACGAACGTTACTCAGGCCAACGAGGATTAAAGCGCTGGCATCTAGAATCGCAGCCAAAGCGCCGATCCAAGACTGGTTGTCCTGCTGAGAGCGATAGTACCCGAGGACTGGATAAGAAAGGTGGCTTTCGAACAACTCGGCGCACCATTGTTCCCAGTTCAATAAGAGATCCTCGAACATGTCCAAACTGTCAGCTGCTGCATAGCGCGTGAGCAAAACGGTAGCGGTCGGAGGTGACCCCGCGCGGGCATCGAGTTGTATGACTCGGACCTCTCGACGTGAGAATAACTGGTAGAGCACCGGCAGGTAGCCAATAACGATAGCAAGGAATCCCAGTCCGCTGCCCGATTCGAAGACGGCGAGAGTCTTCGGAAGTGGTCCTTTGGGAACAACATCGCCGTAGCCGGTGGTGAAGAACGTTATGCCGCTAAGGTAAAGAGCCTCGGGGAAGGCCAGACGGCCTGCGGACCAACTCCAATGGAGTAGGCCGAATCCGAAGATGAGGCCAGCCGCCCACACAGTCAGCAGCAACACCATCGATAAAGGACCGAAGAGGCTGAGCGTCGATTCACGAGCATTCGCGCGAAAGATGCCGGCTACCTTGGTCCAAACGAACCAAGTGACGCGAAAGAACAGGCGAACCATGCGCAGCTTGCGGCGTACTCGCCGGGACAGCAACATGGCTTCAAATGTTTCGTGCAAGATGATTGCGATTAGGACGAGGCCGGCGACGGTGGGTAAGACGGGCATAATGCGTACCTCAATTCAGATCGGCAGCCCGAATGGATATGAGCCATGAGTATGGTAGCCGAGGTTAGAAAGGCGATTGTGTTGGTAAGCTCAGGATGCATGGGAAAGTACGGGGTCAGTTTTCGAAGCAAGCCAAGTCTGGCCATTGTTTTGTGGCTGATTGCGGGTGCTTTGGCTCTGTATGGGTTAGACGTAAAGTCGCTACCAAAGCCTACGGGTTATGTGAGCGATCTTACCCACGTTTTGAGTGACACCGATCGGCAAGATTTGGAGCGGGCATGCGGCGATATTGAGAAACAAATCGGTGTGCAAGTCGCATTAGTGACGGTGAACACGATAGACCCGCAGCCTGTCGAAGATTTCTCGGCGCAGTTGGCGCGACAGTGGAGGGTTGGAGATAAGAAGACCAACTCCGGTGTGCTGGTTTTGTTGGTCATTCAGGATCGCAAGAACGATATCGAGCTCGGCAGAGGAATCGAGCCGTTTATCAGTGACGGGTTCACCGGGACAGCGCTCCGCAGCGTTCGGCCCCAGTTAAGGGAGCAGCAATACGGGGCAGCCCTGCGGACGTTGACTCTAACCATTGCGCAAGAGATTGCACAACACAAAGGTGTTACTTATACGCCTGATTCAGCGCTTGCTCCAAGCGGATCGGCTGGTACAAACGGCGGACTGCCTGGTGGAATGATGCCGGCGGCTCCTCAAGGTCAGCCCCGTGATGAACCTGCACCGCCGTCCCGAGGGGGCGGGTTTCCGTTCTGGTTAATCCTTCTTGGCATATTTTTTCTCGTGTGGCTCATGGGCCGCGGCAATCGGCGCGGACCTGGTGGAGGTGGCGGTGGCGGCGGCTTTCTGACAGGGATGGTTCTGGGCAATCTGCTTAGTGGAGGCCGAGGAAGCAACTGGGGCGGTGGCGGCTTTGGCGGCGGCAACGACGGCGGAAGCAGCGGCGGTGGTGGATTTGGCGGATTCGGCGGCGGTGATTTCGGTGGGGGCGGCGCAAACAGTGACTGGTGATAGCGGCAATTTGGAACAGAAACTTTCCGGCATCGCGGACCGGTTGAGTGCAGCGTTCGGAGAGCAGCTGGTCTCGGCGATCTTGTATGGGTCCGCGGCCATGAATGACTGGAACGAGCAGGGTTCTGATCTAAACGTCTTATGCGTGCTGCGGCAGTTGACGCCCCATGAGTTGAGGCAATCTGAGCCGGTATTCCGATGGTGGCGCGAACAGGGAAATTCCCCTCCGCTGCTAATGAGTGTCGAGGAAGTGCGCGGATCGACTGATTGCTTCCCGATGGAGTTCCACGACATGCAGGCACACCGCCGAGTGCTGGTCGGGCAAGACGTGATCGAAGACCTGGCCATTGATCAGCGGTACTATCGGGCGCAAGTTGAGCATGAACTGCGGGCGAAACAGATTCGTTTAAGGCAGAAGGCCACTGAGGTACTCTCGAAGCCGGCCCAGCTGCTGCGGCTAATGAGCGATTCTTTGTCAACGTTTTCCGTTCTTGGCAGGCATGCGTTGATCTTGTCGGGTCGTCCAGCACAATGGAAGAAGCGAGATATCCTGGCCTCACTGGAAGACGTTCTGCGGCGGTCTTTGAGCGGTTCGAACGCAATTCTGGCGTTGCGAGAATCAGGCAAGTTCGACGGGCAAAGCGAAGCGGTGCCGCTGTTGGAAAAGTACCTGGCTGAAATGGACGCCCTGGTGCGATTTGTGGACGCTCTGGAGCATTAGACTATTAGGTGAGTGGGGCCGCTGCAGTGAGACATAGCAGCGCAGTTCCGGAGGAATTGGGGAATAATGAAGGCGATTTTGGCAGTTGTTGGTGTGTTAGTGCTTGCGGCAGTGCTGATCGGCGGGCCGTTGTTTTCGTCCAGAAACCAGCTAGTCACTGAAAAGAACGAAATCGACGGGAGATGGGCCGAGGTGGACACGGTCATTAAGCGCCGGGCTGATTTGATTCCGAATTTGGTTGAGACGGTGAAGGGCTACGCTAAGCAGGAAAAGGGAGTGTTCGACGACATAGCAAATGCGCGCGCTTCTCTTTTGAACGCCCGGGATCCGCAAGGGAAGATCGACGCGAATAATCAGCTAACTGGAGCAATCGGACGGTTGCTTGTGTTGCAGGAAAACTATCCCCAACTCAAGTCGAACGAAAACTTCCTGCGGCTGTCGGATGAATTGTCGCGCTCGGAGAACCGGATCGCGCTTGCACGAAGCGATTATAACCAGGCAATTACGAAATACAACACGGACGTTGAGCTATTCCCTAAGAACATTGCCGCATCATTGTTCGGGTTCCAAAAGGACAATGCCTATTTCCGCGCTACAGAAGAGGATCGCAAAGTTCCGAACGTTAAGTTCTAAAGAGCTTTGAAGGTTGGAACTAGTCGTCTTCGGGCTGTTCATCGATTTCATCGGCTTTCGAAGCAAAACGCCTAAGAACCGCGACTGTAGCGGTGGAAGAAAACCCAGACACGCGTAATCGACGGTAGGCGGAGGCAAGATTCTTTTCGACTTTGAGATAAGCCGGTAGGTCGACATTTCTGTATTTGCGTTCCAAAAATTGGGCAATCAAAGTTTGCTCGTCGGTACCAGTAAAGGCGGTTTCTACTGCCTTGGTTGCGACCTCACCCGAGACTTGTTTGCCACGCAGGTCTTGTAGAACCCGAAATCGACCGAACCCCTGGTTCTGCAGCCTAGAAGCAGCATAATTTTCAGAAAAGGAATTGTCGTTAATTAATCCGTACTCCAGCAACTTGGCCATGGTTGCTTGTGCAGCGGCGGGGGTTTCAGCCTTAAGGTTGAGCTTTCGCCTAAATTCACCG
Organism: Bryobacteraceae bacterium; assembly: GCA_965214005.1. GTDB lineage: Bacteria > Acidobacteriota > Terriglobia > Bryobacterales > Bryobacteraceae > Bog-105. The sequence goes on along the minus strand of CBDCAQ010000014.1, from coordinate 1,431,329 downwards.
GCGGAGTACGGTTTGACCTGTAAGGCTTTCAACGCGTAAGACCAGAGCCCATCAGCGTCTAGTTTCTTCGGTGGTGTTCGTTTCTTCCACATCGCAACTACTTCCATTGTGTTCCTGCGGCTTTCATCGTCTCGGGAACTCCGGCACGGCACTGGCCCTGATGTGCGAGGCAGCCTAGTGCTTCTATTAGAAACATTTGGTACGTTGATATGTCTATCATTTTATAGACCGCTCGACCAGGGGACTGGCCGGTGTAGACCTTCCGACCCGGAAAACTGGCCTGAGGATATCAAAAAAGTAAACAAAAGGAGAAAAGGTAAATGGAAGATCGTAATAGTTTTGCTTATTTTCTACTCGGGGTTGGTGTGGGCGTCGCCGCTGGAGTTCTTTTAGCACCGCGTGCAGGCGAGGAGACTCGCCAGATGCTGCTAGATCGTGCGGGAGAAGGTACTGATTATCTAAAAGCGCGGACGGATGAAGGTCGCGAGTACATCCGCCGCCGTGCGGACGACATTAAGGATTCGGCCGCAGATCTGTACGACAAGGGCGTGAACGAGATCTCCAAGCACAAAGAAACTCTCAATGCGGCCGTAGAATCTGGCAAGCAGGCTTATCGCGATGCCGTTACAAACATGAAGGCTGGTACTTCCGGAGATGCAGTCTAGTCTTTCGGTAAGTTGGCGATGAGCTAGGACGTTAGTTATGGATCAACAAACTCTACTTACTATTTTTGTCGGATTGAGCGCTCTGGCGATGTTGATCCAAGCCGGAATGTTGGTCGGCATGTTGGTGGTGGCGAGAAGCATGGAAAAGAAAGTCACCAGCCTTATGCCTGAAATTCAGTCGATTACGGCATCTTCGAAAAAGGTCTTGCAAGAGGCCCAGCGACTAACATCGGAATTGGGTGACAAAGCTACATCGATAGCAGCTAAAGCAGAGGCAATCGCCGTGAAAGCTGAGTCAGTGGCGGAAACCGCTAAGGGCCAAGTCGTACGGTTTGACGCCTTGTTAACAGATGCCGGGAACCGGGCCCGTGTCCAGCTCGATCGTGCCGAGTTGGTGTTGGACGACACCATGGGTCGGACTCAAAGAACAGTAGCCATGGTTCAGGATGGAGTTGTTGCTCCGATTCGCGAGGTCCACGGAATCATCAAGGGCGTTCGAGCAGCAATTGCTCATCTCGGTAGCGGCAGGCGTCCGACCGTTGACCATGTGACTTCGGACGAAGAGATGTTTATCTAATCTAGCCTTGTCATTCAGTAAATTACGGGCTGCACTTCCACTAAGGAGGATTGCAGCCCTTTTTATTTGCGTAGAGATAGGATGAACTCTTGAAACGAAGAATTGCATTCCTATTCTTGGCGATCCCGTTCCTGGCCCCAACGAAAGAACCGGACAAGCTTACGGCCCAGCAGATTATTGATTCAATCAAGCAACATGTTGGTGTCGCTTGGCGTGCCGAGACGGTGGACACATTCAAAGCAGGCGATCCGGCGACGCCGATCACTGGTATCGCTACCACCATGATGGCAACCTTTGATGTGCTGAAACGAGCGGCGGCAGAACACGCAAATCTGATCATTACTCACGAGCCGACCTTCTATAGTCATCTAGACAAGACGGAGTCCCTTGCAACGGCAGGAGACGAGGTCTGGAGAGACAAAGAGGCGTTCATCAAAGAGCATCATCTGGTTGTCTGGCGTTTTCACGACCACTGGCATCTGCGCCAACCAGATGGGATTCTGAGCGGCATGAGTCATGCACTCAAATGGGACAGTTACCAGAATGCTGAGTTGCCGAATCTGTTCGTATTGCCACGTACAACCCTTCGTTCCTTGGCGAAAGACATTCAGGACAAGATGGGGATCAAGGTCCTTCGGGTCGTGGGAAACCCGAATCTGGTTCTAACGCAAGTAGCTTTAGTCCCGGGTGCTGCCGGCACAGAACAGCATCTTCATTACCTTCGGCGCAATGATGTTGAGGCGCTCGTGATCGGTGAGGTTCCTGAGTGGGAAACGATCGAATACGTTGCCGATGCAAGTGCAGAGGGTAAGCAGAAGGCACTCATATTGATGGGACACATTCGGTCAGAGCAAGCAGGGATGGAGGAGTGTGCGCGTTGGTTGAAGACTTTTGTAGGGAATGTTCCAGTAACGTTCGTTCCGACCGCAGAGCCGTTTTGGATGCCTACTCATTAATTCGCCGTTTGCGCTCTTTGGACTGGGATCACGGTCACCATGGGTGTAGTGATGTCGGCGTCAAGGCTGATAGTCTTTTGCAGTTTCATCGTGTCGGAGTCGTACACTTCTAACTCGAACCCAGCTGAGTAGATGAACAGCTCTTTTCCCGTTGATGATGTTGCGAAAGAGAACCGAGGCCGACAGTCGAACTCCTGTCTCCTTGCAAGCTTAGTGTTAGCAACGTCGATGCCCCAGAATTCGCAATGGCGATCACCGTGTGTGCCCGTTATGGCCACTGCATAGGCTCGCTTATGGTCGGGCGTGTAGCGGATGTTAGAAACACCGGTGACCGCTGGGCCGATGGCTGTGAACTCGAACTTTCGCTCATTTAAATGGAAGGTGGCGATGCCGAAGACTTCGCGGTGCACGATCGGATCCTGTGTGTTGAAGATACCCGTCAGCGTGTTTAAGTCGTCATTGGGATCCACCTCAGGCGCAAAAGTCACATTCTCCATACCCGGGAAAGTAGGCTTGGTCAGATCGATTGTCTGAATCTTCTTGAGCGTGCTCGTGTCGTAGATATTGATCGTCTTCGCGAACTGATAGAGAAATTTGCCGTCAGGCGAGACGCGGTAATTCCCTCCCCTGTATGACCCCGTTACTTGCGGGCGGTCGGCCAGAGGCACCTCGACTTCCTTCACAATTTTGTGTTGCTTCAGGTCGATAACGGCCATCTTCTGTTCGCCAATCTCCCAGCGATCGATGAGCTTATTGGATGTAGTGATGTTTGTATAGACCAGACTGCCAGTCGGATCGACGGCCATACCCGCCATAGAGACGCGGCTGTTATTTGAGCCAAGCGTAAAGGAATCCGTTACTTCACCTTTCGCCAGATCAATCGTTTCGAGGCCTGTGTTCTTAATTGTTGTGACGATCAACTTAGATCGATCGGCGGTCAAGACCAGCGTCCGTGGAACGTCCGTCTTCAACTCGATTCGCTTCACAATCTGGTAGTTGCTTTCCTTGATGACCAGCATTGTCCGGGGCCACGTTCCTAGATAGAGCATGGTGTCCGCAGCGGAGCAAGTAACTGCCGCAACCGACAAGATTGATAAGAGGAATGGTAACTTCATCGGCTTATGGAAAAACCAAGTCAATGTTTCGCCAGTCCTTAGTTGCGGCGGCACACTTAGCCGTCCAGTCCGGGTAATTATTCAGGTGGTCAGGAACCTGAGCCGGCCAGTAACAAGTCGCATAACAGTCGTACAGATCGCGCTCAGCCGGTTGGCATAGCCCGGCAGTCCCGCCGGAAGAATCGACTTCCCAACCGGGTGAGAAAACAATCGTGCAACCGACCGGATAGTGGGGCGTCCCTTGGGGTCGACTGTTGTTAGGTCCTTGTTGGAGGCCGAAGACATCTCCTTCGGACAAGGCAAGATGCTCTTCTATACTGTGGGCCTTCTTGTTGATAGCTCGAAGATGTCTCACGAGAGTTCCTTTCAGCAGACTTTAAAAGCGCGTTGAGGCATGAGGTCACTGGGCCACCTCGGGTTGGTCCCATTTCATGTAAACCGGAACCGTAACGGCCAGGTAGCTTTTGGCCGTCAAGGCCTCAGCTTCCTTATCACTGGGCACGTTCCTTCCAGTCTTATACGTGGCCACAACCCAGACATCGCCGGTGTTGTTAGTTGAGAATCGACGCTGCGGATTGGGTCCTTCAGCAGCCGGAGTGAATAGCCCGTCGGCCGAGATGGATCCGACAAATTCTTTGTCGTCGTCATTGTAGCGAGCAATGAATTCTTCCATTGACCACCTGACGGGAATGGGCCCAAGATCGATGTCGTCGCTAGTGTTTGCTATCCCGTCAAGGCCGCGATTGAAAGCCACGGCCTCGTACTGGACATAGCCCTTGGGATGTCCAGCGCCACCCAGACGCGCCAGTGCGGATGAACTGACAACCCTGATGTAATCGATCTTGTCGTAGACGGCTAGGGCAGAAGGCGCAGTTCTCGCTTTCACAGATACAGTGCGGAAGCCGGAGATGATTTTTGGATCGACGTCGACGACTATTCCAATCTCAGTCGGCTTTACCGAAGTCACTTTGGTGACTCGAACGCCGACTCCCAGATTGATGTCCGCGGCAGTCAGGCCACGCCGAAAATTTTCACCGATGATTTTGATGGACACGGCTTTGGCGCCTTGCTGAATGGACGAAACATCGGTTCCGACGACCGTGATATCGTTCGACGCGCGTCGTGCCATTACGTTCAATTCGAATTCCTGGTATCCGCCCCAAAACCAACGGCCCTCGATCTTCGATTGATCGGCCGATATCGTCATGACCTCACGAACTGTGCCGATAGGCTTGCACTGACTACGTCCGCGCCACTCGTATCCGGTGTAGATAAAGGTCTCGCCAGAAAACGTCATCGTTGAGCCGTCGGCAACTCGGGTCAAAGTCGTTTCAGTCTTAAAGGCACTCGGCGCGTTGCCTGGAGTGACAGTCATGGTGCCGTAGTAGCGTCCTTTGCCTGGCGACGAACCGGAGATGATCCAACGACCCTTGAGGTTGGGGTCTTGCAGCGCCGCGCGCCAATTGGACCAGGCAGCGGCGTGGAGACCCTGATTTTTCTCGAGGTATTCTAGAGCCTCATCGACGGGTTCCTTTGGGTTTGGAACCGGCCCTGCGCCTGGAGCCGGCCCAGGCGTAACCGGCGTTGTGAGGGTAGCTGGGAGAACTCCGTAACCGTCGGGACGTGCCCGAGCGTGAAAGCTGTTGTACTCGGAGACGGGAAAGTAGCCCAGGTGCATGTTAACCAGAAGCTTCCATTCCGCCGGACTACGATGCCAGGTTTGTGGCCGAGCAAAAGGGTGGCAGGAGGCGCAGGCGATACGGACTTGAGGACTCGGAAGCTGCTCTTCATTGATCTGCCGCATTTCGAGGTACCAACGATGTGGTTGGGTCTCTTCGGGAGCCAAGCCGTGATCAGTGGTCAGGTAATTCAAGATGTGCCGGGCTTCATCGGGCTGAAGAACTAGTCCGTTCAGCCGAACCATCCGCTTGATTGCTTCTTGCCAGCCTTCAGGTGTGGTCCGGATCCAGGAAATGCGTGTCAGATTTCCTTTGTCATCCGCCTTGTGGCATGTGCCACATTTTTGCGCGGTCAATTTGTCGACAACAGGAATGCCTGGTTCCGTTTCGACGGGCAAAGAAGTAGGCCGCGGAACATTTGACCCCTCCTGGCTGTAGCCGATGGCGAGCGACATGCACGCTAATAGAGCGCCGACGCAGAGGGCGCGAAACTGATTCATACGGACCTAAACCACCTATACGGGTAAACCGCAAGCGCGTTACTTGGTCCTCGACGGAGAGGGAAAAGACGGTGTGGTTCGCGAGGATGACTCTCCCGGAACGAATATTGAGTGTGTCCTGTCAACGAGCTATCTGTCAAGACTGAAGAGCGGCTTGTAAACGACGCTACAGTAAGATGACTACGGCAAATGGCGCCGCTATTCCGATCATGATGCAACTGAGATTTGTGGCCTCCCTGGGGTTGATTTTGTCGCTAGCGGGTTCTCTGCACGCGGAGAATTCGTACATTCGCGTAAATCAGATGGGCTACGAAATCGGCCTGTGCGCGCGGGCCTACTTGATGGCTCCCGGCCCGGTTGGTTCGGCTGAGTTCAACGTTGTTGACAGTGACGGTGAAATACAGAGCCAAGGCAAGGTCGGAGTGGGGCTTGGCACTTGGGGCAACTTTTCGATATACGCCATAGACTTTCGACCAGCGAAAGAAGGTAAATATTCGATCCGCGTACGCGGGGCGGTTTCGGCTGTTTCACCAAAATTTGCAATTGCCGACAAGGACGATCTTTATCCAACCGCGCTAGCCAACGCTCTAACTTTCTACCAGAACGAGCGCGACGGTCCCGACTTCGTTCCTTCTCGGCTGCGATCGGCTCCGGGTCACCTCAATGATCGGCAATCAACGATCTATTTCACGCCGAAAATTGACGGCAACGATGTACTGGTCAGCGATCTGAAACCCGCGGGCGGGGCTCTGGACGCAAGTGGTGGTTGGTGGGACGCAGGCGATTACCTGAAATTTGTTCAGACTCACAGCTACACGGTAAACCTGATGCTGATTGGGATTCGCGATTTCCCAGCCCAGTTAGGTGACCGCGCGCGCCGGTCAGACTTTCGAGAAGAAGCTCGTTTCGGATTAGATTGGCTGCAAAAGATGTGGGACGATCGCACACGCACGCTCTACTACCAGGTTGGCATTGGAACCGGCAATGCCGACGGTACGATCCTGAGCGACCACGACATCTGGCGACTTCCGCAAGAGGACGACACCTTTGGAGGTTCAGATCCTACCTATCGCTACATTCGACATCGACCGACTTTCATAGCAGGACCTGCGGGTAGCCTCATCAGCCCAAATTTCGCAGGTCGCTTGACGGCTGCTTTCGCGGAAGGCTATCAAGTCTTTCGGCAATCCGATCCGGCGTATGCGAAGCAGTGTCTGCGATCAGCGGAGCATGTTTTCGAACTGGCGAATACGCATCCAAAGGGTCACTTACTGACAACTGCTCCATTCGACTTCTATCCAGAAACGGAGTGGCGGGACGATCTGGAATTGGGAGCAACCGAACTTTATTTAGCTCTCGAGCGAGGGGATACGGACGACGTTGACTTACCGCGCCGCGATCCCAAGTATTACCTGCAAGCGGCCGCACACTGGGCTCATGCTTATATCCATGGGCCAAACGATGCGGCAGACACGCTGAATCTTTACGACGTCAGCGGGCTGGCCCACTTTGAACTGTGCCGAGCGCTGGACATTGCCGGGCGGGACACATCTGATTTGCAAATCTCCAGAGCCGAGCTTCTAAGTGACCTGAAGGAACAGCTTGATAACTCGATGGCGCAAGCCAAAAAAGATCCATTCGGCTTTGGCTTCCCTTGGGCGGCATTTGACACCGCCACGCACGGTGCGGGATTGGCAATTCTCGCCAAAGAGTATTCGTACTTGACCCACTCTCGTGAGTATGACGAGCAATCGCAACGCTGGGCAGGCAATATCTTAGGAGCTAATGCGTGGGGCGCATCCTTCATTATTGGTGACGGAGAAATATTTCCGCATTGCATGCAGCATCAGGTGGCTAACATCGTCGGCTCGCTGGACGGATCGGAACCGAGGCTCGATGGTGCACTCGTTGAGGGCCCGAATAGTCAGGGTGCAACGGGTTTTGTCGATGGGATGCGAGTGTGTCCGGCTCACGGTGTCGACCTCTACGCACCCTTCGACGGGAATGGATCGGTATTTATCGATAACCAAGAATCGTATGCGACGGTCGAGCCCGCGATCGATTTGACGGCTCCGTCATTGCTGATGTTTGCTTGGCGGGCGGCGGGAGTTCCGGCCGATCTACGATGAGGATGGCTGGGAGGCAGGGACTCGAACCCCGATACGCAGATCCAGAATCTGCAGTCTTACCATTAGACGACCTCCCAATGAGACCGCCTTCAGTATAGCAACGGCCAGGGGAGACCAAAATCTCGTGGAAGGCACGTTTTAATAGACAAAATGGCCAAATCAAAGAAGAAGCTGATCACCTTCGCGATCGATATCGGGGGCACCGGGATTAAGTCAATGCTCCTGGATGCGAAGGGCCATCCCATCTCAGAGCGAGTCAAAGTGGCGACGCCGCAGCCGGGCACTCCGCTCGAGATTTTGCGCATCTTGGACGAGATGTCTGCGAATGCGGGCGCTTACGACCGCGTGTCAGTCGGCTTCCCTGGTGTGATCAAGCATGGTGTCACGTTGACCGCCCATAATCTTGACCAACAGTGGTCAGGTTACGAGCTAAAGAAGACACTGGAGCGTCGTTGGAAAACGCCCGTACGCGTGGCCAATGATGCTGCTGTTCAGGGTTTCGCGGCTATTCGCGGCGAAGGTGTCGAATTGGTAATCACGCTCGGGACGGGACTTGGATCATCGTTGTTTACCGATGGACGGCTTGTCCCGGGACTCGAGCTGGCACATCATCCTTGGCGCAAAGACAAGACCTACGAAGAGTATTTAGGGAAGCGGGGCTTAAAGACGCTGGGTGTGAAACGGTGGAACAAGATTCTGGCGAAGGCGCTGGTGCAAATCGAGGCATTGTTCAACTACGACCATCTATACATCGGCGGTGGTAACGCGGAAAAGATCGATTTCGCACTTCCAAGCCATGTCACTCGAGTGCCGAACGAGGACGGTCTCTTAGGCGGCGCTTTACTTTGGCGCGAGTAGTCGCAAGTTACTGAGTAAAGTACGGCCAGTGCTGGATGAAGTGGAAGTGATAGCGATAAATCATTAGCGCTAGAACGCTACCAGCGATGACTAGAAGGCCGAGAATAACAAGGCTGAACATCTTCCAGGGGAACGGTTTGCCTTCACGCTTCAGAACCAGCAAATAACTGGCAAATACACCGACGAAGAACAACGCGACCATCGGCACAGCGAAGATCATCATGTTGAACACATCGGGCGTAGGTGTCACGACGGCCGCCAAAATGACGATCCCGAGGATGGCGTAACGAGAGTGTTGAACCAGGAATCGCGGGGACGCCAGCCTCAATAGGGTTAAAAAGAAAATGATGACCGGCAGTTCGAAAACGAGCCCGACACCAAGCGTCACATTCACAAACAGATCGAAGTATTCGTTGATCGAGACCAGCGGCGTGACGTTTTGGCCGATTCCGATTCCGAGCAGGAATTCAAGCCCAAAACGAAAAGCCACAAAGTAAGCGAAAAGACCGCCGGTGATGAACAACCCGGCAGTGCAAGTAATAAATGGCACTGCCCAGCGTTTCTCTTTCTTGTACAGCCCGGGCGAGATAAAAGCCCAAACCTGATAAAGGATCCAGGGTGAGCCCAGAAACACAGAAACCAGGAGCGGCAGCTTGATCCAGATCACGTTAAACCCTTCCATCGGGGTAATCTGCGACAGATTCGGAGGTTTCACGCCTAGATGCTGGAGCGCCGTGACAGCAGGGGCTTTCACCACATTCCAAAGCTGGCTGCTAAACGTTAGGCTGAGGACGAAAACAACGACGACCCCGCCCAGTGCGCGCAGGATTCGCATTCGCAGCTCGTCGAGATGTTCCATGAAGGACATCCGGAGCATGCCCTCTTCGTCGGGATCCTCGTTAGAGTCGGACTTGTCGGTTGGAGGCCTCGGCGGTGGAGGCGTACGGTTCGCCAGAGCCTGTGTGGGCGGAACTGTGACTGGCGGAGTTACGGTTGGCGTAGTAGCGACACCGGTAGCATGTTCGACCGGCTCATCGTTAACAGGCAGGGGGTCGCTTTTCAGCCCCGAGGGCCGATTCGTGTCATCTGGCATCGAGGCTACTGATCAACCGGAGTACTTTTCTTCCGTGGCAACTGCTGACGTCGCTGGGTGAATGCCGTTGGTGCGAGGTACGGTGCCGGCCACCAAGGGTTCTCCAGGAGGGAGCTCGGTTGAATGTAGATGCCCATTTGATTCGTCTACTGCAGTCGGATCTGGAGCAGGAAGCGCCTCTTGGACGTTGTGGGACGAGTGATACTCGCCATCGTATGCGTTGTAGTCGGACGCCTTGTATTCGGGTTGATTGTACGAGTAATCGGGCGTTTTGTATGTGCTGGAGCTGATTTGAGCTTCGCGGTCCAACTCGTGCAGATGCGACTCGAATGTGTTCTTCAACTCGTCCTTCGCTTTGCGAAACTCATGAAGAGCCTTGCCGAGCGTTCGCCCGAGTTCAGGAAGCTTCTTTGGTCCAAACAGAAGCAGGGCGATAACGAAAATCATCATCATTTCCTGTACCCCGACTGGTCCCATACCGATCTCCTCACACGACACGGTCAACCGATGTCGTAACAGCTTCATCATATCGCGACGAATGGGGGTGATTGGAGCTAAGCCTATCCAGAGCGCGGTTCTGGCACCCGTTGATATATTTGAGCGGCTGATGAAAAAAGAAATTCCTGCCGTTGCAAACTTTTTAGCCGTTGTAACGATCACCCTGGCATCCGTATCTGTCTGCTTTGGACAGGTCAGCTTAAAGATGCAGGGTAACGATCGTGTGGCAATCACGATCAACGGCCAGCCTTTCTCCGACTTTTATGTCGGTGCGGAGTACCCGAAGCCGTTTCTATGGCCTTTGCGATCTGTAGGCGGCCAAGTTGTTACACGCCGGTTCCCAATGGAAAAGGTCGCCGGTGAAACGACAGACCACCCCCATCACCGTGGATTGTGGATCGGTTTCCACGACGTGAACGGGTTTAACTTCTGGGAGAACGAGTTCAACCAGCCGGGCGAAAATCGCGGGAAGATCGTAATCGTGGGCACGCCCAAGTTGGCGCAGCGCGGCAAGCATGCAACAATTACGGCTGTTTTCGAGTGGCGCGATCCGACCGGACGAGACATTCTAGACGAGCAGCGTGTAATGACGATCTACGGGCAGCCGTCGGATCGGAGAGTCATCGACATCGATTCGACCTTCACGGCGAAGGTGAATCTGAAATTTGCTGACGAAAAAGATGGATTCTTTGCAATTCGGCTCGCAGACACGATGACTGAAAAGTCCGGCGGATTAATCTCAAACGCAGACGGCGCTCATACAGAAAAGAACGTCTGGGGTAAGCCTTCCAATTGGGTTGATTATGACGGTACTGTGGAAGGCCACAAGCTGGGGATTGCCATCTTTGACCACCCGGCAAATAGCAATCATCCTGTGCGCTGGCATGTTCGTGCTTACGGTCTTTTTGCCGCAAATCCGTTTGCGTTACGTGCCTTCAATCCTCAAGCGGCGGAGCAGGGCGGATTCAATCTGGGCGGCAGTGACCAGATGCGTTTTCGATATAGAGTGATTGTGCATGATGGCGATGTGCCGAACAAACGACTCAATACCTGGTACTCCGACTACAAGAAGAGCGTGAAGTGACACGGAAAATTGTTGTGCGCCCACACAGCGATGTTTCGAGTCTAATTACTCGTTGCAAGAATCAAAACGTTTGTCGAAGAATGCTTAAAGGAGCGAATTAATGGATTATCAAGCTGAAATCGCAAAAGAACCCCGGCCTCGGGCGCAGGAAGAGCATCGGGAGGGGTTTATTGCTAGGAGTATTGAGCAACAGACGGCGAAATTACCGTCAGACCTTTGGCTGTGGGCCGCTTTTGCGTCGATTGGTACGTCTCTGGTATTTCAAATCACGGGTGATGAACGGAAGGCGAACTTCGTTGGCCACTGGGCTCCGACGTTTTTGCTACTCGGGCTATACAACAAATTGGTAAAGCTGCACGGTTCAGACGGAGTTTAGTTTCTCTGGCATTCATGCCGGTGCGCGAGCTTGATCTCACTCACGCACCGGGTTCTAAGTGTGAGGGCTATTGCTGCGGGGCGGTAACAGCGGGAGTTGCCGGCGATTGTGGTCTGGACATCTGCGTAGTTGGAGTGCCGCCAATGCGGGTCCCAATCACTTCGCCTGATACAACCAGCTCAACTCGGCGGTTCAGTTGACGACCCGAGGGTGTGTCATTGGAGGCGATGGGATCACTCTTTCCCAGGCCCTGAGCACTGATGTCGTTCTGATTAACCCCCTGCTTGATCAGATATTCACGGACAGTGTCGGCGCGCTGTTGAGACAGTTTCTGGTTAAGCTCGTCGCTTCCGGTGCTGTCAGTGTGCCCTTCCACCTGAAGATTCAGACCGGGATGTGAGATTATGATGCCCGAAATCTTCGACAGCTTTTCACGAGCGGCATCTTTCAGGTCGTACTTGCCGGTCGCAAAGAGAACATCGTTCATGTTGACTACCAAGCCACGCGGTGTTTCGCGAGTGTCCAGCACACTATTGAACTGCTGCAGCAGTTGAGCACGCAAAGCCTCTTTGTCAGCCACGGCTTGTTGGCGTAGCTTATCGGCTTCGGCCGCAGCAATACGGGCCTTTTCAGCTTCAGTTGTCGCTTGCGCACGAGCCTGCTCTGCTTCATTACGTGCCTGATCCGCCTGGAGGCGAGCCTGCTCAGCTTCAGCGCGGCGCTGCTCCTCTAGTTTGGCCTGTTGTTCAGCGGCCTGTTGTTGGGCAGCGGCAGCTTCTGCGGCCTGTTTGGACCGCGCAACTCTGTCCGCAGCCATCTTGCGCTCATTCTCAAGAGCTAATTGCTGCTGTTTTCGCAACGAAATAACTCGAGAATCTTCAGCTTTTTGCACTGCTTCCCGAGACGTCATGATTACCGGCTTTGAACCAGCCTTCCGAGTGATGTAGTCTTCAGCTTGATTTAGCAGTTTCTGTGCATCTTGGAAAGTGCTGCCGCCAAATTCATCTGCTTTCGCGAATCGAGCGATCCGAAGAGCATTCTGGGCTTCATAGAACTCGAGAGGAGTCTTGGAGTCCACCTGCATCATCTTCATCTGAGATTCCGGCACGTTAAACGTATATTGACCGCGAGGCAGCAACTCATATTTCGCGTCGATTGCTTCGACCTTGCCCATCGTGTCTTTTCGCACGACGTTCTCCATTACAACTACCTCGCTTGGCAGCGCGACCGCAAAGTAAGGCTCAGCCGTTACAATCAGGCCAAACGATTGGAGTTCTGTTGTCACATCCAGTTTCGCGTTACCGTCCTTGTCGACCTTAACTTCACCTAAGTTGGATGACTTACCATCAGGCGTAATTGCCCAAATGACGTAGGTCAGGAACTCAGGCCCGAATGTGGCAGCCGCGGGAAGGCTCTTGATGTCGGTCTTGACCTGCAGGTAACCAGAACGACTATTTACTTCCGCCGAACCCTTTGCCTTAGGAGCAATGGCCGTACCCTGAAAATCGACCTTCGTCCAGCCACTCCGATTACGGTAACTAACCGCTTGCACCGAACGCGACACTACTTGTACACGGAAAATCGGATTTTGGTTAGTTGAACTCTGTTGGGCTGCGGCATCACTAGCGGGCGCGGGCGCATCGGGCGCTTGCCCATAGAGGATCGTCGCCAGCAGCGCGCTGGACGCGAAAAGTTTCAATTTCATATGTAGTTGGTTATGCAATAACAATGCCAAAAAAATTATCCTTCAAAATCAACCACTTAGAAAATTCGCAGCCCTTTATTCAGTATTTTTTGCGCCTTGTATCAGATTCGACTGAAATAAGTGACATGGCTGCTTAGTACTACATAGGTGCCATTCTAGTGAAGATGGCATCAGTAGGACTTCCCAGGAAGGAGACAATCGCCGACGAGTTTTGGGAGATGCTCTCCCTCGCTTGGCCCGTTGTTTTGGCAGAACTTGGCTGGATGGCTATGTCAGTGGTCGACACGGTGATGGTGGGTAGTTTAGGTCCTGCCGCAATCGGCGCAATCGGTGTCGGCATCAGCGTTTATTACTCATTTGCGATCTTTGGCATGGGCCTGCTATTCGGTTTAGACACTCTCGTTCCACGCGCGTGGGGTGCCGGAAACAAGGAAGACTGCCACCATTCGTTAGTACAAGGTTTGTATCTCGCCGTATTTCTATCCATTCCTCTGACGGCCTTCTGCTTATTCCTGCCTAGTCTGTTTTACATGCTGGGTATCAACCCGGAAGTGAGCAGACTGGCGGGGCCGTTTGTCAGCACTCTGGCTATCGGTACACTGCCTCTTCTTCTCTACGGTGCGTTGCGACGGTATCTCCAAGGAATTGGCCAGGTTCGGCCCGTGATGTTCGCCTTGGTCAGCGCCAACCTCGTGAACTTGTTATTTAACTGGCTTCTGATTCGCGGACATTGGGGCTTCCCCGCCCTGGGCGTTGTAGGTTCGGCGCTCTCCACGTGTCTTGCCCGAACGTATATGGCAGGAACACTGGCGGTTGCGATCTGGCTGCTTGAACTGGAGCCATCGACTCCAATGAAGCCGCTTTGGCGGAAACCGGACTTCCACCGCCTTCGGGAGCTGATCCGAATCGGATTTCCCGCTGCAACCCAGATCCTGCTCGAGATCGGAGCCTTTGGAGCGGCTACAATCCTGGCTGGACGTCTGACGACGGCGGCTCTCGCAGCCCATCAGATTGCATTGAATATCGCCTCTGTGACTTACATGGTGCCGTTAGGGACGAGTTCCGCGGCAGCTGTTGCAGTCGGGCATGCCTTGGGCCGAGGGGAACCGCACTTCGCTCGTAGACGAGGTTATCTGGCTATCGTGATTGCTTGCACTTTCATGCTTTGTTCCGCAGGCGCTTTTCTTGCCTGGCCACGACAAATTTTGGGTATTTACACCGACGACCCGGGAGTCCTCAAGCTCGGCGCCAGCCTCCTCAGTGTTGCGGCCGTTTTTCAGCTATTCGACGGAATTCAAACGGTCACAACTGGGGCGCTCAGAGGGTTAGGCAACACCCAACTTTCCATGATCGTGAACTTTGTCGGATATTGGTTACTAGGATTGCCTATCGGCTATATGCTCTGTTTCCAATCGAAAGCAGGCGTGTATGGACTTTGGTGGGGACTAACGCTTTCTCTGATCGTGATCGCGCTTTGGCTATTAGCTTCCTGGAATCACAAATCAAAGAACTTGGACATTCGATCAGGTCTTCATGCGCGCCATGAAGTACAGGCCGGCTAGCGAAAAGATCGCGTCGGGCGACCATGCTGCCATAGCGGCCGGTAGTTGATTTAAGTCGCCGATCTGTTCGAATAATGTCCCGATCGTCCAATAAGCGATGGCAATCCCAAAGCTGATGGCGACACCAGTCATTGCGCCACGGTTACCGACCAAGAACGCAAACGGGATACTTAGCAGGGCCATGATGAGGGCAAACAGCGGCACCGAAAACTTCTTGTAGTACTGGACTTGGAGGGGCGTCGTATCCACTCCGCTGGCCTTCAGTTCATGAATGTAGCGGCCTAATTCGTCGAAGTTCATTTCTTTGTACTGCTTTTCTTCTTTGACGAACCAACTGGGCGGCTCAACCAGCTGTGGGAAAGAGGCAGACGCGTGATAAAACTGCTTGTAATCGTCAACCCGATGGGAATCGTGGCTCATACCATTCTCAAAGACCCAGGTCTTTAGGTTGCTTTCCCACCGCGCTTTGTCAGCAGAAATCTGGTTGACAATTCGAAACGTTCCGGGATCGAGTTCATATACGTTCACTCGAGTCATACTGGCTTCCTTGGGGTCCAAATAGTTGTAGTTATAGATACGAGCGCCCTCACCGTAGACCCACTGACGCCTCGGATTCAAGTAAGTCTTAACCGTGGTATGTTTGATCTCGCTCCGCAGCCGTTCCTGCCGGCGATTGGCGTCTGGAATGTAGTAATGATCAAAGCCAAACAGGAGCACGCTGATGATGAGGCTCACGAATAAGACCGGCAAGGCGAGCCGATGAAGACTGACGCCGCCTGCCTTAAAAGCTGTCACTTCGTTGTACTTAGTCAGAATGCCGAAACAGATTAGCGCAGCCACTAACGTTCCAATGGGGGTCAGGTTATAGATCAGCTGCGGCGCTAAGTGCCAAAGGTAATCGATCATCTTCGGCATGCCGATATCGTTCTTAATCATGTCGCCCAGCAGTTCAAAAAAGGTAAAAACTTCGATTAGTAGAACTAAGGCGACGAGTAAGATGCCGAAGTAAAAGATGAAGCCGTTCAAGACATAAGCATCGACCAGCATCGGCCGAAGCCCGAACCGGCGCAAAGCCCCGAGTTGAATGCCTCCCCCCATAGCTGGACGTGCCACCCATAACTTGTTGGCCAACCCGGATCCAATCTGGCGCAAGTGGGCGATGACAGTGCGGTCACCGGGCTTTTCTAACTGGGTCAACAAGTAAGTACCGGCGATAGCGAACAGGGCGTCAGGGGTCCAAACAGCGACCGGGACAGGTAATTTTCCGTTCTTCGCAAGGCCAACTAGGGTGAGATACCCGAGCCAATATACAAATGCGAGCAATACGGTCGAAATGAAAGCCGCCGACTTCCCGCCCTTGCGAGAGGAAACGCCCAGCGGAATAGCAACCATCCCAAAAAGCAGGCATGCGAAAGGCAAGGCGAAGCGTTGATGAAGTTCAATAGCAGACTCGGTGTATTCGTCGCGCGATAAGCCTTTTTGCTTGTATACGCGTTTGTAAAGAGGCCCTATATCCATCTGCTGGACCGTCTTGTTGACCTGGATGTCGGAAGGTTTCTGAGCCGTCAGAGCTTGGATTTGTGAAGGCGTCGCGGATGTGATGACCTTGCCTTCTTTGTCCCGCTCGCTTGTATGCACGTCCTTCATGTCGAGGATGATGCGGTTGTTCGCCGCATCTGGATGGACCACAGCCTCTGCGGCCACGATGATTCGAGGCCCTGGACCGCGATCTTTGCCCTGCTGCTTCAGATCCTCAGGCGAGGTCACATCGGCCATGAACACTTGACGCCAGATAGTCTGTTTAGCCACTACGCCCACATCGCCTACATAGAGAACGATATTAGGGAAGTCCTCGTTGAAAATACGGGATTCGATGTTGCCGGTCAGTTGCGAGGCGGCAAGACCCTTAGCAATAGTCGATTCCAGGTGCAATGAAAGCGGTGTTAGCCAAAGCGAGGCGGTGGCTGTAATAACCATCGCGATGCTTGCAAAGAGAAGGACGGGACGTGCGACCGAGGCACTCGAAATGCCGCTTGCCCGCATGGCGATAATCTCGCTATCTGCCGACATTCGGCTCAGTCCTAGCAAGATGCCGACTAGAACTCCGAGCGGCAGGGCGAACGGAAAAGTAGAGGGCATCGCATACAGAAACAGCTTCGCCACAGTAGCGGGCGTTGCGGATGTGCGGACAAGAATCTTAGAAAGGCTTTCGAGCGTCTTCAGGAACAGAACGAAAATAAAGAGCGACGTTCCTAGCGTCGCGCCAATGAAGACCTCGCGAAATATCGCGCGACTAATGATGCGCATGCTGGACGTTAGCGGGCGGCCAACTCAGGCACGGGTACAATCGGGGGCTTGCTGACTTCGTCCTGTGCTCGGTCAAGTTCCATGCTACTCATTAAAAGAGACGGACAGATCACGGTTGAGGTTGCCGCGCCCAGAGGCGCATCAAGCCAGCCAAATGTCGTCCCGTTGTTGACGAAGTTAAAGACGTAGGAGTGATCAGAAGCCGCTTCCAAATCACGAAGATCTTTCGCGCTAAAGTCCTTGAAACGAACACCGCGAACCAGTTCCTCATGGCCGTCGAGATACACACGATAGGCGAGCAGCGCCGGGGTTAGCGTTCGAGTCGCTCCGACCTTCTGCAATTGTCGTCCGACACTCTCGAGCTGCTCAACGTTAGCTGTGGAAGGGAAATCTAGGCGGCGGATCACCATCCCATATTTCAGCCCAGCGGTCCTCACAGTATCGAGTAACTTCTTCCGCAATTCCATGTCCGTCTTCGGCTGAGTCGTCTGGACGAAAACACTGCTCAATATGCCTTGATGATTTCCGAACTGCGCGGGCAACCGGGCATGTCCGTTCGAGGCATTGAACACGCGAATAGGTTGCCTGGTGAGCAAGAACCCCTTGAGCGTTCCATGCTCGACTAACGTGACCCGCTGGGCAGGAACACCTTCCTCATCGCAGTCGAATTGACCGGCGAGCGTTATAGCCCGAAACTCCTTCACTGTCGGATCATCGACGATTGTAAGCCAATCAGGCGTGACTTTCGAGCCGAGCCGCGCTGCCCAAACGTTGTCCAAAGTGGCCGGGACACGGTTGATCAACTCGGGTGGCGTTAATGGCTTTCGAGTCAATCGGGAGGAATCAGTCAGAACCTGTGCCATCATCTGCGCTGCGGCTTCGCCCTCGAACAGCACGGGCCCGTTGTACTCTTCGGCTAAAGGCGCTTTGGCGAGCTGTTCAGTCTCAATCGCGATAAATTCAACCTGCTTAGTCAGTTCGACTTCTGACGGTAGACTCTCAGGCCTCAATTCAACAACCAGACGATGATTCCAGACCCGACTCCCATCGGAAGCAAGCGCGCTGGCACGTACATCAATGTCGACCAGTTGTTCAGGAATTCGTTCAACTGTTCCCTCGGTGTTCGCAAGGCGAAAGGTGGAGTCGATGGCTCGCATCTGCACGGTTGATCGAGCGACGGTCGGATGGCCAGTAAAGATCCCGGAAAGCCGTTGCACGGTACCTTCCCACGCCTTCTGATCAACGTTTAAGGGCGGAGTTTGCTGAACAATCTGGACCGGCTTAGCGGGACTGAAGTCAGCCGTTTGGTCGGGGTCGGCGATCTCGCGCAAAGCCGTTCGCTTACGGCTGATCTGCTCGGCTGAGACTTTGTAAGTTGTGTCAGTGGCAAGCCATATACCATTCCGGATGGCGCGGTAGCTATCTTCAGTCGGCAGTGGAGCGCTACCCGTGCCTCCGGAGTAAATAGAATTCGTATTGTCGAAAGCCGGACTACCAACTCGAACATTCACGTGTAGTTGACGATAGTGGCGATGCGTTGAAGACAGCAGGCCACCTAAGCTCGCCTCGATAGTTACCTGTTCAGGGTCGTCGATCGTATATTCAACAAAGTAAGGCTTGTCGAGATTGTTCAACTGCAGCGTCTTCGATCGAGTTAGTTCATCCAGCATGGCGCGCAATTGGGCGTCTTTCTGGATAGACCCATCGGAAGCTTGATCGGCCCCCATCGCGGCATTAAGAAAAAGAACCGAACCGAGTGAGGCAGCGCGAATCCAATTTCGTGGCCTGCTCATCATTCGACCTCCGGCCGAGGCAGCAAAGGCGGTCGCTGCTGGCCGTTTTGCTTCTTCTGAATTTCGATCTCAGAAACTAAGATTGCCGGCGAGACGGCAGACACCGGAACCATGCCGGATTCAGCACCGCAATATCCATTAAAAATTGAAGCTTGGTTAGATGTCGCGACAATCTTCTGAAAGCTGGCCAGAGGCGTGCCAACTATGTCAGCGCCTCGGATGAGCTCGTCAGGTCGCCCGTCCGGAAACACCCGGTAAACGATAAGCGGAACGACCGTGAAGGCCTGCAAACCCTGGCGGCGAGTGGTTGTGTAACCGCTGGATACTTCTTCAAAGTAGAGACCGTACGGTCTGTTTTGGCGCTTGATTTCAGTTACCAGTTGAGCCCGAAGTTCGGCATCTGAAACCTGTTTGGTTGATTCAACAATCAGGTTCGATTGACGCGAGACGATCTCGTGACCCGGTTGGCGGCGACCGTGTCCATTCGAATGGATGAACTCGCCCACAGGAGATCGGGACAGCAGAAACGTCCTTAAAATCCCGTTTTCCACGACCTTGACGGCTTCTGCCTTGACACCCTCGTCGTCGTAGTTGTAGTTGCCGATCAGATCGTGACCGCCCAGGCTTCGCAAGGTAGGATTGAACTCGACACTCAGAAACTCGGGTAGCACCTTCTCGCCCAACATCTTCGTGAACGTCTGCCCCTCTGCTTCATCCTTTTGTCGATGCCCTTCAACGCGATGTCCGAATATCTCATGGAAAAACACCGCTGATGCTCGCCCGGACAGGATCGCCGGACAGACGATCGGCTCGGCCGGCGGCGCATCGATTAAACGGTCAAGCTGCGAGGCAGTCTGCTCAATCGTTTTCTGAAGGTCAGCGTCCGAGGGCAGATGTGCAGGATCGTAGGCATCGACTGTAGCGAATGTTTGAAGGTCCATACCGTCAGGCGCAAGGCCGGCAGCATTCACCTCAAGCCGAAACAGGTTGTTACCGTCTTCAACTGCCGTGCCTTCGGTGTTGACCAAGGTTCGAACACTTCGGCGAGCCTCAAAATTGACGCCCGAACTCAGAATCTTTGGATGCTTGTTGAACACGGCTGACCAGGTACGGAGTTTCTCTTTCCAGGCTTCTAAGTTGTAGCCGTACTGCTCAGGCAGCTTGGTGCCCTTCGTAGGCTGTTCTGTCGAAAAGTCAGCAGATTGGCCCTTCTGATCGGCTAGCAGTTGCTGATCAGTTTTTAGCTGGAGCAAACGGCGGCTCGACAGCTTGTAGACGCGCTCGGATTCCTCCCAGAGCGTACGGCGAATCTGATTCGCGTTGTCGTCCAGGCTCAGAATTGAAAAGCTCGTGAAATGGCCCGAGTCACCGCGAAAGGGATGATAATTGTCGTACTGCGGCGAGCCCACGCGTATAGTTGTATCCACACCGCGTACATGATTGCTGAAGCTGTTAATCAGCGCACCCAGGGTCGCTGATGCACGAGACTCCTGCTCATCAACTACCTCGTATGCCATGTAATAGGGCGGCGGATCACCCTTTGCTTTTAAAGTGGTGAACTCGCGAATCAACTCTTCTTGCAGAATGGAGATGAGTGACGCCGGAGGCGCAGCGGCCTGAATGGCAAACCCGGCGAGCACTAACGAAATAGGTGCAAGCAGGAATGCTGATTTTTGCGGAAACAATTATCAGGATACAGTAAGCCGTATCTGGCCAAATGGAAGACCAAGTTGGTTACTGGATGTTAAACCTATCCGCTACGGCCCAAGCTGGGCTCGAGGCAGTCGGATCGACAACACGCGTCATGGTCGCGTCTAAAGTATTGCCGTTCAGCACGAACTTCACGTAGTGATAATTTGGCGCCGATGGCCCATGATAGAGGTCCTGCGGAGTGCGATCGATCAGACGCGGGTCGGCGCCACCTCCGCCCGAGACTAAGTACACGGTATCGTCCTGGACGGCTCGTTCATAGTTGTGGATATGCCCGGCAACTACGATAACTTTCGCTGTTTTATGTACCGGTGATTGGGCAAGAAAGGCAGCCAGAGCCTGTTCGTTCGAGCGCGGATTGTGAGACGGATCGCCATGCGGTTGGTAATCGGCCACAGGCGGGTGATGCAGATTCACAAATACGAACCGGACCGTCGGCGCTAAGTGATGCAACTGAGCGTTAACCCAGATTTGCTGAACGCTTCCGGATACCAGCGGCGAGTTGCTGTCCAGGTTCAAGACATACACGGCTGTTCCAAGCTGGACGGAGTACCATCGATAATCGCGCAGCTCTGGGAAAGCAGTCCACCAGTTTTCGATACAGGCCTGTTTGTCAACACTGTTTAGCTCGTGGTTGCCAAGTGCAGGGAAAATTCGCAGATGCGCTTGCCGCCAGGCGCGTGTTTCGGTTTGATAGACCGCATAATCATTCGCAACGCCACCATGCCAGGGAACGTCGCCGCTCAATAGCACCGCCGCTGGATTCTCGGCTGCGATCTTGTCAACGAGCCAACGACGTACGGTCGGGTTGGTGGCGTGAGTCTCCGTCGGATCAGTGAACCGCATATCACCGTACGTGACGATCGACAGCGGATGGGGCAGGTCCTTGCCTTCGATTTGAAAGGTCGGTCGATCTGCCGAAACCTCGCGCTCCGCTGCGACCGCAACGACGGTGAGGATCGAAAATAGAAGCCACTTCATGCTTCTATTGAACAGGATCGACGAACACGATCAACGAACCTCACCATGTAATTCGGATCACTTGTCGCTGCAGGCCTTCCCCAGCCGGCAGTTTTGCAACCAGGTCAGTGCCGATGGTCGAAGCTCCCACGACAGCAACGTCCGGTCGATTTCTCCGAATATAGAAGTGTTGTTCAATGCCGCCTGGACCTTCGAGCGTAAGTGTCAGGCTCCGGTCTGTCCGCTGTTCGTCGACGACCTTTACTTGGTGCGTAGCGGCACCGGGAGCGGGAAGAGGTTGGCGCAATTCGACCTCCGCGCCCGGAAGCGGCATGGTGAACTGAGCCGCAGATTTTGAGCACTTGCCCTTGATGCTGCCCAAATCAGGCGCGAGACACACAGGCCCTGAGCCGCCGCCTGTGGCCTGGACCATGACCTTGCCGTTCTTTCGAACGATATCCAAATCGAGTTGGAACGTGCCAAGCGTAATGTGCCGGAGACGAACATGATCCCACGACGCAGGCAGGTGCGGCTTGACGACTAGCGTGTTCGTCGCAGCGTCGGGCGTAATACCAAATAAGCCTCGCAGCGCAGGCGTCAGCACCATGGCCGATGACCACAGTTGATGCGAACTGCTGCGGCCCATAGGTTGAAAGAACTCGCCTGAGAGCAGCTCGGTTACTGCGCCCAAGTCTTGCGCGTACGTCATCTGCAGGTTCTGCATTAAGTGGGCAGTCCCGCTCAGAGTCCGTCCGCTGCGGAATTCAGCCAACGATGCCCAGCCAGTGAAAAGCGGCCACACAGAGCCTTGGTGATAACTGATCGGATCGAATATTTTCTCGCGACCCCCCACGTCTCGGGTGCCCCAGTCGGTTGAAAAGTCTGCGGAAGCCCAACGCGAAAGCATGGACTCAGAACGTGGCAAGGTTAATCGTCCGCTCCACCAGGCGACGGCAGGGTAAATGGTTGCGGTCTTGTCGGTTGACCCGTCTGGATTGCGACTGAAGGCGTACGAGCCCGTGGCCTCGTCAAAGTATTCAGTCGACAGCTTTGCTTGAACCTCGGCAGCGTGTGCGGCTGCAGCTTTCGAAAGTCCCGCGTCGCCAATTATGGAGGCCAATCGCGCCATAGCGTCTGTCGCCTGTTGGTCCATAGCAGCTAAGTAGATCTCTTGATGCGGCATGCTGGGAATCCACGACTCTACCCAACCTGTGCCTTCGGTGTTCTCGTAAATGCCGTCGCCATCCGAATCGTGCGCGCGAATGAACTGGTAGGCAAGCTTCAGCGCCTCCCAGTGTCGCCGTAAATATTCCGTATCGCCGGACGCGGACATGTAATCATCGACGGTCATGATCAGCAGCGGTGTGGCGTCAGCTGCGGCGTAAAAGTATGGAAGATGGGTCCAATCGGTCAGCTCGGCAGTTTGCGAGAACTCGTGCATGGTTTTTCCATCCGATCGCTGCCGGTCAAACAGGAAGTCGAGGGCTCGCCGAGTAAGGGCGAAATCGCCGTAAGAATTCACAGCATATAACGTGAAGAGCGTATCGCGGCCAAAGAACCAGCCGAAACCCGGGCGATTCGAGTCGGCTGAAGAGTAGTAGCCCGCAACCATGCCGGTCTCGTTTTTGGTCGGACCTTTGTGCAGTACCTGCAATTGATCAATCGAGACAATGGCCCACTGCAAGGCTTGATTAAATTGCTGGTCAGGCGATTCGACAACGACATTCCGATCGAGTAAATCTTCGTAGTACTTTTGCGTTTCAGAAAACAGCCGCGGAACATCGTTATCGAGGTCGGCCAGCTGTTTGGACCAGTCCGTTTTCGCGCCGCCGGTGGCCAGTAATAGCGGAAAAAAATGGTTCAGATCCTTCGTGGGGTCGAACGCGAGACGAAACTGCACCGGGTACGTTTTGGGGCGCTCCTGATAGGGCTGCAGGATGCCGGAGGTTGCGCCTGGAATCGCCACCGCGGCAGAAAAGTCATTATTATCCGTATGCAAAATGTAGTACCCCGAGCCGCCCGTGGCTGGGGAATCAGACCCAATCCACTCCGGGTTCGGGCGACCAAAATTCGGAGCGGGCCACATGCGCTGCACATCAGGCGTAAAGCTGAAGGTCAGCTGCAGAGGTCGGATCGACTCGATTTCGAAAAAGATTACCGGTGCGCCTGCAGTGGCCGAATTAGTATTGGCTGAATTGATATTGGCTGAGTCCGTTTTGCCAGCTCCTCGAGCACCCAGGCGAGGCGAAAACATATGCTGCCGAACCGTGAAAGCCGCGTGAGAATAGGTGACCGTCGTGCGCCCAGGATTGACGGCAATGCTACCCGGCAAGTCGTTCAGCTCGATGGGCACTGGATAACCAGCCAGCTCGGCCGAGATCTTCATGTGAGACAGGATCTTCACCGGAAACACCCACGCTTCAAACTCACCGCTTTGCTGGCCGAAAATCGCGCCTATTTCGCCAGCGACGGTGAACGGCTTTGCGGGCTCCGTATTCCGCGTGATCTCTAGAGGAGAACTCGTGAGAGCGAATCGAGGGACCGGCTGCAATGCGACCGGATCAGCCGCGTAAGCCAAAAACACAGATGACGTTAATGCAAATGTGGCCAGTGCTGAATGAAAACGCATCGCCTGCCAAGGTATCAGGTCGAGTTCACAGTCTATTTACACGACGCTAATACTAGTCAGTTGCGTGATGCTCGTAGTAGCTTTCGAATAGTTTGCGGTCAAAGAGATTTGCATCGACGATATGGCCCACTGGCACCACCTTGGCGTAAAACTCTTCGTCTACTCCGGCTGTGTACCGATACGTGGTCAGGCGCTTAGCCTCGAGCGTATCTCGGTCGCGGTAACCACTGAAGACCGGAATAATCGAAAGATATTGATCGTCAGGCGAGAGCGTCGGAGTCTGCGTGACATAGCCCACATACCACTTGCGCGTGTCGAGCGTAATCGAGACGAGATCTCCATTATCGGCCGCATCGTTCAGTAGCTGGACCATGAGACTGCCATGGTTCTTCAAAGCCTCGGCGCTTGCCTCTACTTCGTCGCGACCTAAATTGGATATGGGCCCCGCAATGACGCCGATGCCCAGGGCAATTAAGGCCGTGCCGAAATAATGCTCGCTTTGCTGGGGCAGCAGGCTTTCGAGTGCCGGGTCAATTCCGCTCAGATACGGGATTCGAGCGGCCAGCAATGTTAATAGCCGGGCGAAGCCAAGGAACAAAAGCCCGTATTTCGAGGATTCGAACAGGAGCCGATTGCCATCGAGCGTCTGGGCCTTCAGGCGAAGGTAGTGGTTGCTATGGATAAAGATATACCCGGCCAGAAGAGGAAATAGAAGCAGATTAAAGGGCATCGAGTGAAGCCTCAATCTATTCAGACCAGGAGAATATCTGGCGAAGGCTTACTGGAAGCGTAGCAAAATCGGCCTGAGGCGGCCTGGGCGGTAGAAAGCTACTTTTTGGAAATTGTGACTAAGCGGGACCCGTTGTGCTCAGTCTCCATGGAGTCGAACATTTCGCGGACGTCTTCCCGTTTGAAGAGTTCGTGAGTATTAACTACCGTGCGGCCCGATCGGGCCACGCGAGTGAGTCGGGTAGAGCTATCGCCGTTAGCCGGCAGGAACCACTCGATGAACTGTCGAAGACTCATTCGCCACACTTGCCGAGCCTGCAGGAAAGACTCGTGCCAGATTAAAAGTTATTACCCCTGCATCTTGAGTCTACGGAAGTCAACGACTTTCGTGCAAGCGGTAGCCCCGGAAAGAAGCCTAGTACTTCGATCAAAGCTGACCGGAGGCGGGCCTAACCGCCGATTTTCAAGAGTCCTCTCAGAAACAAATCTGTCTGTCATTCGCCCAAAAGGTGCAACACTACGTGGCGAACGTGCGGTCGCACGCGGTGTTCGAAGAGATAAAGTCCTTGCCATGTCCCTAATGCCATCCGTCCATTGATTAAAGGCACCGCGAGGCTGGTCTGGGTGAGCGCCGCCCTAATATGCGACGTCATGTCATCTGGACCTTCGGTCGTATGCCTATAGAAGGTATCGGCTTCGGGCACGAGTTTCTCGAAAAAATCCTTCATATCAAGCGTCACATCTGGGTCAGCATTCTCTTGTATCACCAAAGAACAGGACGTGTGCTGGACAAAAGCAGTGAGCAATCCAGCCGTGACCTGCTGGTGGCGAATCCATTCTGCCGCGGACCTTGTAAATGGGTAGAGACCCTTGCCGCCGGTAGGAATGGTCAGGGTGTTCTGAGAAATCTTCATCGAAGCTCGGCGAAGGACGCCACGCTGCCCGGCCCGCTATTCAACCGTGACGCTCTTGGCCAAGTTTCGAGGCTGGTCCACATCGCAACCACGATACACTGCGATGTGATACGCCAGTAGCTGTAAAGGAATCATCTCGAGCAGAGGTAGCAGCAGTTCGCGTGTCACTGGAATGGTGATCACATGATCAGCCATTTTGACCAGCTCTTTATCCCCTTCGCAGGCAACCGCGACCACAATACCGCTCCGGGCTTTCACTTCCTGGATGTTCGATAAGGTTTTTTCGTAGTGCACGCGGCTTTCTTCGGACTCAGGATCCTTGGTCGCCAGTACAACCACTGGGAGCGTTTCGTCAATCAAGGCATTCGGGCCATGCTTCATTTCCCCAGCCGGATAGCCTTCGGCATGAATATAGGAAATCTCTTTCAGCTTCAACGCTCCTTCGAGAGCGATCGGAAAGTGAATGCCCCGCCCCAAGTAGAGAAAATCCTTGGCCCGGCCCAAAGAGTGCACCAGCTTCTCGTAGATGGCGGTTTCGGCCAGCACTTGTTCAAGTTTGCCGGGGATGCGCGCAAGCTCCTGAACCAACGTTTTCGAAGCTTCGGTATTCAACGTCCCGCGAACTTGCCCGAGGTACATGCCAAGAATCAGCAACGCCGTTAGTTGCGACGTGAAAGCCTTGGTGGACGCAACGCCTATTTCGGGTCCCGCATGGGTCATCAATGTACCCGTGGCCTCACGCGTAATCATGGAACCGACAACATTGCAGATCGCCAGCGTTTTCGATCCCTTGGATCTGGCCTCGCGCAGGGCCGCCAACGTATCCGCGGTCTCGCCCGATTGCGAGATCACAACGGTCAGGGTGTTAGGCGCGATAATCGGGTCGCGATATCGAAATTCGCTGCCGTAATCCACTTCGACCGGTAATCGCGCTAACCTTTCGATGATGAATTTACCAGCCAATCCCGCGTGCCAGCTGGTGCCGCAGGCGATGATTTTGACCTGCTGAAACTGCTTCCAGTCCGCTTCCGGAATGCTGACCTCGTCCAAAAAGATCCGCCCGCTATCGAGCCCCATCCGGCCCAGCATCGTGTCCTTAACAGCGCGTGGCTGTTCGAACACTTCCTTCAGCATGAAGTGCTTGTAGCCACCCTTCTCAGCCATGATCGGATCCCAAAGAATCCGAGAGACCGGCCGCTTTAACGTCTTCCCATCGAAATCGGTCAGCTGGACGCCTTCTGGCGTCAGCACAGCAACATCGCCGTCATGAAGGAAGAACATGTCCCGCGTGTGACTCAAAATCGCCGGAACGTCGGAGGCGACGAAAAACTCTTTGTCCCCGAGACCGATCACCACAGGTGGTCCGGATCGCGCGGCGACGATCTTGTTCGGGTCGACACTCGAGATTACACTGATGGCGAACACGCCGTGCACTTGCCGCACAGAGGCCCGAACCGCGTCCTCTAACTTCTCTCCGTTCGCCGAATACTTCTCGACCAAGTGAGCCAGGACTTCAGTATCGGTCTCCGTTTTGAAGGTATGCCCCTCGGCCGTCAACTGCTCTCTCAACTGCAGATAATTCTCAACGATGCCGTTGTGAACAACGACAATCTCGCCCTTGCAGTCGCGATGCGGGTGAGCATTCTCTTCCGTCGGACGGCCATGGGTCGCCCATCGCGTGTGCCCAATGCCGTAGGCGCCCGCCAGCGGATTCAAACGGATTGCTTCTTCCAGGTTCCGCAGTTTCCCCGACGCACGCCGCACTTCGAGGCACTTCGATCCATTTAGCACGGCAACACCAGCCGAATCGTAGCCGCGATATTCGAGCCGCCGCAGCCCGTCCACAATCAACGGCACCGCTTCTTGCGTACCTATGTAACCGACGATTCCGCACATACTTTAGGCTGTAATCCTCTGCTGTGACCGCTTACGCAATATCTCTTGCTTAGATCAATTCGACCCGGTAGTTCTCAATCACGGGATTCGACAGAACATCACGGGCAACTTCTTCGAGTAAGGAGGCGGCCTCTTTTTCAGTGAGGCTTTCACTCAGATTAATCTCAAAGTATTTTCCCTGCCTTACGCCTGCTATCTCCTTGTGACCCAATCCGTTTAGGGCGGCACAGATGGTTTGGCCTTGCGGGTCGAGCACACTCGGCTTGATTGAGACGTACACTCGGGCGGTCATGCCCTCATTGTAGGAGCCGCCGAGGCGCGGCTACTCATCCTAAAACAATTCAGCCCTGATTTGTTGGGAAACTCGCCGCAAAAATGCTATAACTAACGAAAGCTTCCTCTGCACCCGATATAAGAGTTATCCGAGGCCAGCCGCGAGTTAAAAACCGCGACTTAAAATGGACGGGCATCATCGTTAAAATCTGCGTACTCGCAAGCAGTAGCGCCGGAAACTCACTCTTCGTTTCCTCAGGGCAAACGCGCATTCTGGTGGATGCGGGCCTCAGTCGTCGCGAGATCGCGAGGCGCCTAATGCTGATCGGCGAAGACGTTGATGCTCTAGACGCAGTCCTAGTCACCCATGAGCACACAGATCATACATGCGGATTAGCGGCCTTAGCGCGTGCCAAAGAGAGAGCCCGTGGACGCCGGATTCCCGTTTTCTTCTCCGAAGGCACACGCGACTGTATTGACTGGGGCGACGACGCTGCGCCGGTAATTGAGTGCTTTCAGGCCGGCTCTGTTTTTGCCGTCGGCGACTTCGAAATTCAAAGTTTCACGATCCCGCACGATGCAGCTGATCCGGTCGGCTTCACGCTTCGAGCTCACGGCGTCAAGATTGCAATTGCGACCGATTTAGGCTACATCACCGATTCCTTGCGCGTCCACCTTAGAGGGTGCGACGTGGTGGTGCTCGAGTCAAACCACGATCTCGAAATGCTGCGCGTCGGCCCTTATCCCTGGTCTGTCAAACAACGCGTGATGGGGCGTCGCGGCCATCTGTCGAACGAGGTCACGGCCGCCTTTGTCCGCAACGATCTCGATAGCCGCGTGTCCACCTTGATATTGGGCCACATCAGTGAACACAATAACCATCCGGAACTCGTCCGGCAAGCCGCTTATCGCGCCCTCGAAGGTCGCACACTCTTCACACAGCTGATGGTGGCGCAACCTGGCGTTCAGTCTGAAGTCATCACCTACTGAGACGGCACTAAGGCGCCGCTCACGTTAGATGCCACGCATGTGGCTCACAATGGGTAGCGGATGATTCAACGGTACACACGCCCCGAGATGGGCGCGATCTGGAGTGAGCAACACAAATACGACTGTTGGCTTGCCGTGGAACTGGCCGCCTCGGAAGCCCTGGCCGAAACGGGCGAGGTTCCCCGGGAAGCCGCCCGGGCACTTCGGCAACATGCTGCCTTCGACCTCGCACGCGTCGCGGAAATTGAGCGCGAGGTACGGCATGACGTCATTGCGTTCACAACTGCTGTGGCCGAAAACATGAAGGCTTCGGGGCAGGCCGAAGCCTCTCGATGGCTCCATTATGGGCTGACTTCGAACGATGTGGTCGACACCGCGCAGGCCCTCCAAATTCGCGACGCGTCGGTGTTGATAGCCCGCGATCTCGACGATCTCTGTGCAGCCCTGCAGAAGCTGGCGTTCGCGCATCAGCATACTATTCAAATCGGGCGAACACATGGCATTCATGCCGAACCGATTACGTTTGGTCTTAAAGTCGCCCTTTGGTGGGACGAACTCGCACGCCAACGTACCCGGTTTACGCAAGCGGCTGACCAGATTCGCGTCGGTAAGATCTCGGGCGCAGTCGGTACATTCGCTCACATCGGACCCGAGGCCGAAGAAAACATCTGCGCGAGGCTAGGGCTCCGAGCTGCGCCGATCACTTCGCAAGTTTTGTCGCGAGACCTCCACGCCTTTTACGTTTCGGTGCTGGCCGGCATCGCTTCGTCGCTCGACAAGATTGCCGTCGAGATCCGGCACTTGCAGCGGACCGAAGTTCGCGAAGCCGAAGAGCCATTTGCGGCTGGACAAAAGGGCTCATCGGCCATGCCCCACAAACGCAACCCTATCGTTTGCGAGCAGATCAGCGGACTGGCGCGGGTCGTCCGGAGCCACACCCAGGCCGCCCTCGAGAACGTCGCGCTGTGGCATGAACGTGACATCTCGCATTCGTCCGTCGAACGAGTGATTCTGCCCGACTCAACCATCCTCACGGACTACCTGCTGAACAAAACAACTTGGCTGATCTCAAACCTGGTTGTCCACACGGACCGCATGCGTCGGAATCTTGACTCAACGCGCGGCCTCATCTTTTCGGGCCAACTGTTGCTCGATTTAGCAGCCGCAGGTATGCTTCGCGAAGACGCATACCGGGTCATCCAAACTCATGCGATGAAAGCCTGGGCCGAGGAAGGCGACTTCCGAGCAGCCATTTCGGCCGACCCACAAATTCGGCCGTACTTAACCGACTCGGAGCTTGCTGAAGCCTTCTCAACCGAACGCCAACTCCGTCATATCAACCACATTTTCGCCCGCACATTCAAGAACGTTTGAGCGATAACGTGAACAAGTTATTGCATCTCGCAAGGAAGATCCGCGATAAGGCGGCCCGAAAACGACACTTTTATTCTCCCGCGGTCGATCCTAATGACCCCGTCGTTAAATCCATCATGGATAACTTCGGTCGATCGGAACTGACTTCTGATGAGTCGCTCTCACTTAATACTGGTCTGATCGAAGAACATCTAAACTTCTTCAGCTCGCACTATCATCAATTGAAATTCCCGGAAGTTAGAACGACTCCTTGGCGTTACTACTACGAAAATCCATACTTCTCATACGGCGACGCCATCACGCTATTTGGAATGATGAAAGAATACAGGCCGAAAAAAATCGTGGAAGCCGGTTCCGGATTTTCCTCTTGCGTAATGATGGACTTCAACGATCGCTGCGCCGATAACTCTCGCGCCGCACTTACATTCATTGAGCCCTATCCGCATACTTTATTGAGTCTCATCGAGCCCCAGAGTCCTTACCTAAATTCGCTTCAACAGCAAAGCCTGCAGCGGACGCACTTGGACACGTTCAGGCAGTTACAAGCCAACGATATTCTTTTCATCGACTCAACACACGTCGCTAAAACGGGGAGCGATGTCCTCGACTTGTTCTTCCGGATCTTGCCCGCCCTAGCGCCCGGTGTTCTCATCCATCTTCACGACATCCCGTACCCGTTTGAGTACAGTCCCGAATGGATCAATGACCGCCGGTCTTGGAACGAAGTCTATTTTCTAAGAGCCTTTCTGCAATACAACTCGGCATTCGAGATCATCTATTTCAATCACTTCGTTCACCGGCATTTTCACGATGAGCTTGCAATCAAAATGCCATTGTGTCTCAGGAACTGCGGCGGAAGTATCTGGCTTCGCAAGCGCGGCGTGCCTGACCGATAGCACGCACTTTGCAGGTCCAGGATTCCCCGATCAGACAGGCTACGCCCTCGCTAATTTGGCGATCGCCCATCGAAGTAGTCTGTTAGTGGAGTCATGCTCTGCTCCGCCCAGCCGTCCGGAAGAAGCATGATCGCTCTGCTCGGAGGCATGTACCAGAGCAGCATTCGTAGCTGTCCTGCGATGAGATCCGGGTCCTCGAAATCCGCCCGACGGCGATTTATGACGATGTTCCGAGTTGGCACGATCTTCGGATCCATCATGAGGCTCACGCGAGGATCTTTCATCGCCCAATGCTGCGTCAGATGTCGGTGCAATCCTGCGGCTGCACTAGGCGAGAGATATTCCTTCGACGGAGACCCGATCATCACCTGATGGTCGGCAGCTAATGTGACTGTTTGAAGCCCCTGACCATTCTCTTGGATCTCGTTCGCTCCGCCTGCTAACTTGCGGCGCATCTCGTGCACGTCCTGAGGATCGCCCTCCCACGAGTCAAAGCGGAGCAAGCTGTCCAGCAGCCCCATCGACATCACGTAAGCGGGCATCGGCTTATCTGGGGAAAGAAAGATGGCAGCGCCGCTCAAGTTCTCGACTGCGTTCCGTGCCAAGTTTGCCAGGGAGTTTGACTCGAACGGTCCGGGTGCAGGAATGTTGATCCTCAAGTACGAGAATCCATCGGGTCCTCGAAGGATCGGCTTGGGCGGCACGGCAAGAGACGCATTCCAAGCAGCCTCAAAAAAGGCCGGCGTCCATTCGGCATCCCTCTGTTCCACGGGAATACGTACCAATGCCTGAAGCTTAGCCGTCAGGTCCAGATCGAACATTTTCGTTCGATCCACCGCGAATCGCTTGTCGCCGGTATGAGCCCGAGACCGGTCAAGGCCCACTGCAGGTTCTACTTCTTCCACTTTCCGAACCTGGGCCGCCGCCGACTCAGTGGGTTTTCGACCTTTGAAGAGCTTCGGAAGAACTCGTTCGCTGTCCTTCTCAGTATTGTAGGCGGACCCCTCACGATTGCCATCCAGAGGTCACCGAGCCAAGCGGCTGCAATAGATGTTAACCGGATGTGGCTCAGCTCTGAGTCCGCCTAATTCGGACTAATCTGGACGCGCTCGGCAAAAAGAAACGGGAGATTCTGGGTAGAGCCGCCACCAACTTCTATGCGCAATCTATTCCTCCTTGTTGGTCTGGTTGGCCCGCTTTTGCTCGTGGCCCAAACGCCACCGCCCACACTGACCGTAAACGTGGCCGCTAATCGGCATCCCATCAACCCTGATATTTACGGAATCGTAAATTACGGGCTGGATCCGAACTTTGCCAAGGAAATCAGGCTGCCAAATACGCGCTGGGGTGGCGATGGTACCACTCGTTATAACTGGCAGGTAGACAGCTCAAATGCAGGTTTCGATTGGTACTTTATGGGTGGCAGTGGAAGCGCCAGTCCAATACCGGGTGCCGGGCCCGATACGATGATTCGGACATTTCAGCCTGCCGGAACACATCCGCTACTGACTGTCCCGATCATTCCTTACATCAACAGCACAGCCACCACAAGCTGCAGCTTTCCGGTCTCGGTGTACGGCCCTCAGCAATCTACGAATCCCTATGTTCACCCGAACGGAGACAGTTGCGGAAACAGCATAGCCGGTGCCAACAACCTTAACGGCCCCAGCGGAACTCAGTTGCTTGATAAGAATATCTTTGCCGACCACATTAACAACAGTCCGCAATTCCAACAAAACTGGATTAGCCACTTACTACTTACTTTCGGCAATGCAGCAAGCGGCGGCGTAACTTACTATCAGCTGGATAATGAGCCAGGCGGATGGAGTAACACGCATCGCGATGTGCTCCCCAATGGCGCTAATTACGACACCATCTTCAGCCTCGGTAGCGAGTACGCATCGATGATCAAAGCCACCGATCCTACAGCTCAAGTCATGGGTCCCTCAGACTTCACTCTCGGAGGTTGGATTGGCTCCTCTGGGGACACGCAGGAGCATGGCGGACTGTATGCGGGCCAGTGGTATCTGCAGCAGATGCAAAGCTTTTCGCAGCAACAAGGCAAGCGCGTTCTCGATTACTTCGACGAGCATTATTACGGCGGCAGTACAACCGACAACGTCTATGAGCTCGAGTCCACTCGTTCGTTTTGGGATCCTACTTACAATTCAGGCACTTGGATCGAACAATATTTTTTCGGGAATATGCAGCTGATCCCCCGATTCAGAGGCTGGATCCAGCAATACTATCCGGGAACCAAGCTGGCGTTCTCCGAATACAGCTGGGGCGGTCATGCCACCCTCGTTGGAGCTCTGGCGGAAGCAGACATTCTGGGCATCTTCGGCCGTGAGCAGGTAGACTTCGCTGATATGTGGGATCCACCGCAGCCTACCGACCCCACAGCCTATAGTTTTCGTTTGTTTCGAAACTATGACGGGCAAGGTAATCAGTTCGGCGATACATCTGTCGGTTCAGAAAGCAGCAACCAGAGCCAGTTGGCCATCTATGGATCAGAGCGTACCTCCGATGGAGCACTCACGCTGGTTGTCATCAACAAGACGTTGGAAAGCTTGACGACTAGCATCAATCTTTCAAACTTCAACCCTTCAGCCTCGGCCACCTTCTACACATACTCGAACGCGAACCTTCAGCAGATCGTGGAACAACCAACGCTGATCGTGACGAATGCAACAATCTTGGCTACGTTCCCAGCTCAATCGGAAAGCATTGTCGTGATTCCTCAATCACGCGGCGTGTTACCTCGCGCAAGCTGGCACGCGACAGCGATTTCTACAGCAGGCGGCACTTTCGATGGCTTAACTCAAAGCCCCGCTTCCGCTCTTGACGGGAACACGAAAAGCCGTTGGTCAACGGGCCACAGCCAGACGCCTGGTCAATGGTTCAGTGTTGACATGGGTTCTATCCAAAGCTTCAGCAATATCTCGATAGATGCCGGATCATCGGGCAACGACTATGCCCGCGGATACCAAGTGTTTGCTTCGAATGACGGGCAGAATTGGGGCAATCCGATTGCTAGCGGCGTGGGAACCTCCGCCCTCATCCGCGCAAGCTTTCCAACCCAGAGCGCCCGCTATTTAAAAATCGTCCAAACTAAGACCGCTAACTGGTGGTGGTCGATTGCCGAGCTCAGCGTCTTTCCATAATATTCGACAGCCAGCCTTCCGTACGGGACCAGCATTGTAATCTGGAAGGGAACTCAATAGTTCACGCCCGGCGGATCACTGGTGCGCGTGCATGTAAGTTTCTGTGCACCGGACCCCGTACTTTCCAGCTTCCCAGTCGAGCTGGCCTAATTTAAAGGCTTAACTCAAAAGGGATCTGGAATCACGTGCCTTCAAACCACAACCTAAGACCTGGCATTCTATCGGCAACAGAAACCCTGGGGCAGTCTATCGCTAGTCTCGCTCCCACAGCGGTTCCCGCCATGACTGTGTGCCAGGTCTTTGCACTTTCAGGTAACGGAAGCTGGCTCGCTTATCTGATCGCTACTATCTGTCTGGCGCTCGTAGCCGCAAACATAAACCAATTTGCCCGCAAATCAGCCTCGCCCGGAGCGCTCTATAGCTACACAGTCGGGGTACTGCCTCCCATTTGGAGTGTGATTGCCGCCTGGTCACTCGTACTCGCCTACATCGGAACAGCGATTGCGTTGACAGGAGGTCTAACATCTTACGCAAGAATCTTCTTGATAGCTGCTGGCCTGCCGGCCATCCCAAATGCTGTCCTCACCTTTGTTGCGATTGGCGGCGCAGGAACTCTTGCATATTGCGACGTCACCGTTTCCGCCCGCCTCATGCTCATCCTTCAGGGCGTTGCGGTCACCATCATTTCCGTTATTGTGGGTTGCACACTTTACTCTCATAGCTTGCGGTTCGATCACGATCAGATCGCGCTGACGGGCGTAACGGCCAGCAGTCTTCGGTTGGGCTTAGTTCTAGCTATTTTTGGTTCCGTCGGTTTCGAAAGCGCCACCGCGCTGGGGGGAGAAGCACGCAACCCATTTCGCAGCATTCCTCGGGCCGTAATGCTCACTGCTGTCTGCGCCGGCCTTTTCTTCACCGTTTGCGCTTACGCCGAGGTAATGGCCTTCCACGGTGAATCGCAACCACTCGATCAAAGCTTGGCTCCGCTTTCCGTCCTGGCCGCCAAAGCTAAGCTGCCCATTCTCGGCACTTTGATCAACCTGAGTGCGATTATCAGCTTCTTCTCTTGTGCCCTCGCATGCATCACAGCGTCGGCGCGAGTTCTTTTTGATATGGGCCGAAAAGGTGACTTGCACGCCGGATTCGGTAACGCACATGTGCAGAAGAGAACCCCGCATCGGGCAGTGGCTCTAGCTACCGTTGCCGCTCTGATCCCGGGCGTTCTACTCGCGTCACGCGGCGTCTCCGGCTTTGATATCAATGGCTGGTTGGGAACCGTCGCAACTTATGGATTTCTCGTGACGTACGGCAGCGTCTGCGTGGCTGCCCCGCTCTATCTCCGCTCTCGCGGCGAACTCACGATCAGCGCAGTCACAATATCTTGCGCAGCGATGCTGGTGATGATCATTGCATTTGCGGGCAGCCTCTACCCAGTACCGCCAGCACCCTATTCTTGGCTGCCCTACATTTTTGCCCTGATACTCGCGATCGGAGTTATCTCCAGCGTCAGACTCCGCTTCCGCACGGCTCGAGATGCCACGCCAACAGCAATTTCAGCCACCGTGGGATCGCTCAACTGAGTATGTGGGAGCGAGATTTGCAGCTTGTTATTCAGGACCACCCTTAAAGCCGTTCCAGCCGATTCTGCGCGTCTCCGAATTGTTCCAGCTTTATTCCGAAACGATCCATCAGAGACAGGTACAGGCTGCACATCTTGCGATCGTCTTCGCCGGCATTGAGATAATTTAGAGTCCGTCCGGTCTCGAGCGTTCCGCCCAGCCCCCCAGCGAGCACGACCGGCAAGCGGAAGTTGTCGTGTTTGCGGCCGATCCACATATTAGATAAGAACATCAGGCAGGTATTATCGAGAACCGTGCCCTCGCCTTCTTTCATGCTGTCCAGTTTCGAAGCAAGGTAGGCGTATTGGCTCACGTGAAAACGCGCAATGCGTTCGTATCCGTCTGAGTTGTTGTTGTGAGACGCGGAATGATGACCGTCTTTAACGTCCAGGAAGGGATAGTACATCGCCGACAGGTCGCGCGAGATGATTAGCGAAGCAACACGGGTTTTGTTCGTCTGAAACGCGATCGCGATCAAGTCACACATCAAACGCGCGTGATCACGAAGGTCTTCTGGAAGTCCGTTGGCTGGCCGGTCCATGTGTGCGATCGACGTGTTTTTCGCTTTGGCCACATCCTCGGCATCTGCTTTGCCTTTCCGGGTACTCTCGACGCGCTTCTCTACCTCACGCACGCTCGTGAGATATTCATCCAGCTTGCCTTTGTCGCTCGCGCTAATTCTCCGGCACAGGTCCTGAGTTCGGTCTTTAACACGGTCGAGAATGCTAACGTTCAGCAGACTGCCGCGATTGTCGAATAGGTTGTCCCACGCAAGCGAAGGGTAGACTTCCACGGGAACGGGTGAGTCCGGGCTCTGCCACGAGATGTGGGAGCTGTACGCCATCGAGAAGTTAGACTCGTGGTAACCGGTCATGGGCTGCTCGCAAGCCAAAACAATGCTAGTCTGCGCAGTGTCCTCGCTCACGCGATTGGCAATCATCTGATCGACGCTAATGCCCGAGTGGATAATTGCGCCCTTCGAAATGTGCGCGCCGGATAGCAGGCTTCCGGTCTGCCCTGGATGAATGCCCTGTCCCGTGAGCGCCTTCACATACAGGCCGTCAAGCACATTGATCTTCTGCTTCAGCGGTTCCAAGGGCTCAAGAGTTTTGCCAAGTTTCATGGCGGCGCCTTGCCCTTCAGCGCTCCAGTGATCTTCGTTGATACCGTTACCCAGAAAAACAACGCCGAAGCGCTTCGGGAATGCTGCCGGAACTGATGTATCCGCCAAGGCGTTCATAGATTCAAGCCAGGGTAATGCCATCGTGCAGCCAGCACCACGCAGTACGGTACGACGCGAAACGCCACCCGCAGATTTCTTCTTGGTCAATGAGGTCAATGTTAGTTCGCCTTCCTGGGTTCTAAGCGGGCCACGGACATGTCGGGTGAGATCAGCATCCGTTTGTTCCGAAACTGAGCGCTTGTGACGATCGATTCCACGAACGAGTAAGAGCGGTATCCACTAGCCGCGAGCTCCGTTTGCATATGTTCGATGAGGGATTCGTCGGAGAGTTGGAGCGACCTGCCCAGAGCATAGGCGAGCAGCTTACGACTAAGGTTACTAACGAACTCCGGTTGGCGATGGTCGCGAATGAACGTTTGTAACCCTTCAAGGCCAGTGCCCTGGATCCCGCCAGGATAGGTCACATTAGTGTCTACCGCCCGACCCGCCAGGTCGTTTGTCCTGGCATTTCCGACCGGTCCATAGCCTTCAAAGGCGAGCCCAAACGAATCAAAGCGTGCATGACACGCAGCACACATCGGGTTTTGCCTATGTTTAGCAAGCATTTCGCGGACCGGCAAGTCTGACTTCGACTCATCGCTCGGCAATTCCGGCACGACCGGAGGGGGCGGCGGAACTCTGATTCCCAGTACCCGTTGCACTACCCAATTCCCGCGCTTGACTGGGCTCGTTCTGAGGCCGGGCGAGTTTTGAGTCAGGAAGACTGCCATCGGTAATAGGCCGCCGCGACCGTAACGGGCAGCATCGTCCACCCGAACCCAATTGTTCACGTCACCGCTTACTCCGGGTATGCCGTAGTGCTCGGCTAAGGGCGGGTTCACAAAGGTGTAATTGCCGTAGACAAGATCCAGGACCGAGCGGTTGTTCGAAATCGTATCTTGTATAAAGCGAATGGGTTCTTGAAACATCGCCTCCCGAAGATCATTGTTGAAAGTAGGAAAGCGCTGCCGGTCCACGGAATTGTTCGTTTCAAACTGTCGGAAACCCAGCCAGTTGCCCGTGAACTCAGTTGCTAACCCGCGCACGCGACCGTCTTTCAGCATGCGTCGAGCCTGCGCCAGGAGGACATCTGGTTTGTTCAAGTCGCCTGCCGCTGCATGCCGCAATAGCTCGTTATCAGGCATGCTTGACCATAAGAAGTAACTTAACCGGCTGGCCAGTGCGTAGCCGGACAACGACTGACTGCCGAAGGGAGCCGCCCGTCGCAGACTGGTCGGACGGATGGTCGATTTCGAACCAGTCGCATCGTCGTCTGAAAGGTCAAGCCGGTATAAGAAATCCGGCGACATCAGCACGCTCACGACCGAATCACGTATCGCGTCCTCATGCGACACGTCGTTCTTCGTCCTGAGCAAGTGGTAATAGGCCAGCAAATCGGCGCGCTCGGGATGAGTGAGTGGTCGGCGGTAGGCTCGCTCGGCGAAACGGAGAAGCGCCTCCAGATGCTTGGGCTCCGCGTCGGCCCGCTCCTTCTCCAAACTCCGAAGCGTCGCGTTCACGCGAGCAAAGTGAGTGCGAATGGCCTGTTGAGCGACCGGGTCATTTTTTGGATCTGCCAATGCCTTCGTCATGTAAGCATCGCGTAGGTCCATGATGACCGTTGTATCTGTGATCTGGTGATTCGGCGGACGCGGTGTGCCGGATTCCGCGCCCTTGCCCATCACCTCTCCACTCTGGTTAAAGAAATATTGAGTCCAGGTTCGAGCCGTAAAGTTCGCCACAAAGTCAAACTCATTCCACAGGTGGTCGAGTTCTTTCTGACCCTTCTCGTCGAGGATCAAGTCCATCAGCGGCATGTCGTCGCGAAAGAAACCCAGTACGCTGTGATAGCCCGCGCTCAGAAGCCTGCCCTTATCATCCGAATCGTCGGGGAAGTAGCGGCCACGCTCGGTGACGTAGAACTTGTCCGGAAAAACGGAAGCAAAGCGAGAGAAAGCGGCTTCGTAGCGGGTACGTTGTGCAGCTGGAACAATAAGATCGGTGTCTCCGGCGCGCGCTGTCGCCGAAAGGGCAGCCCATCGCGGGGCCGCTTCTTTGTGGAGTCCCGGGTAATTCGGAATCTCAGGCACCGCCGGAGGCGGGTCTGTGTCATTGCGCAGATCGTTGGGATCGCTATCGCGGCGATGGGATCCGAATGCCTGCAGCTTCCAATTCAACAAGGGCTGCGATCCCGCAGGCAGACCTTTCACGACTGGCGCGGCAAATTGCATCGCCGTGTGATCTCGGATTTTGATTACGAAATCCCGCATTGCGACGCACTTCGCACGGACTACATCCGGTTGCTTTGCGGCCGGTGAGGGCAGAGTATTCCACATTTCCTGCAGTTTTAGTACCGGCCCAATTGGGTTGGGCTCGTGCAGAATGCTCCAAACCAGCGGTAGGTACTTGGGGCTTATCTTCGAATTGGAAGCGACCAAGGCCAGGGTCGCTCCTTTCTGTCCGAGAGCATTTCTATAACGAAATCGCCACGCAGCCTGAAAGTAATCCGCATAGTCGGTCGGCTGTTCGGAGTAGAACTTGAGAATGCGCTGAATCCCATACTTGTCACGATCGGTTTCAACCAACATTGGATATGGTGCAAAATCGATGGCGTTGGGAGTCAAAACCATGTGATCCGCTATTTCACGAGCCGCCTGCAAATACTTGTTGAGCAAGGCCGGAGACATCGTCAACGATTCGCCCGAGTTATCGAAACCCGCGGGATTGGCCGGGTCGACCGGAAACTGTCGGGTGATCTGCATGTCCTGGCCCGTGAGATCGCGAACCGTGTAGTTGTACTCGGCATTACTGAGGCGTCGCGCCAACACCACGCCGGGGTCGTCTGCCGAACTCTTTATCTCTTCTGCCCGCACTGCCTGAATCCAGGCGATCACCTGCTCGCTCGCTTCCTCGGGTGGTGCTGGCATTGGCTTGGGCGGCATTTCCTTCGCCGACAGCCGTTGCATCAGAAGCGCCCAGCGGGGAAAATCCGCGGTCACCATATCCAAAGACTTATACGACTTAAGATCGAACTGGGCAGCCGGCATTTGGCCGCTATGACAGCCGACGCAGTACTTGTTGACGAAAGGCCGCACAGTTTGCTCGAACTGCTGCTGCAAGGCAGGGGGAGTTGCCCCTACGGGCATGACCGCAAGGGCCAGGATCACTGAAATGGCTCGAAGCTGCACTAGAGCGATTATTTCACTACATGCCCACGGGTCAACGGTTGTACTTACGTAACACCTCAACTAACCTATTGTGCGGAAGCCCGATCACCGTATGTCCGTCAATCCCGGTCATGGTCTTGCCGCCGACCATTGCATTGACGATCGCTTCCTCAGTCGCTTCGACAGTGGCTTCGAACACGGGATCTAAGGAGTCGTTGCCCAACATCTTAATGTCAGTCAAGCCTGCACTTTTCACCTCGTGATTCGCTGTCGAAAACGCTATAACAGGTCGCCGGAGCCGTTTCCCGAAACAGAGCCGGTGCGACCCAGCCCCAATGTCGCTCGTCGTGCCAAGCGTTTGAGCTGGGCAGAAACCAGAGGCGCGTCGGTAGCGATAACAATAATGATGGATCCGACATCCTGGCCGATTCGCGGTTCGTTCGCCGCATACGGAGTGCCCTCACTGATTTCCTTACCCACCGGTACGCCGGCAATCCGAAGCAAAGGCCGCCGCCCACAGTTGCACTGCACTAGAACGCCCACCGTGTATCCGCCAGCCTTCGCCTCCATCTTCCGGGACGACGTTCCGATACCGCCCTTAAACCCGTAGCAGACCATCCCGGTCCCGCCTCCCACGCCACCCTCCGGGACACGGCCGGTCTTCGCTGTGTCTAGCGCCTGAGTTGCATCCCGATCGGTCACGTGAAATCCGTTGATGTCGTTGAGATAGCCGTCCCATGTCTCGGCTACGATGGGCAGAGACCAGAGATCGTTAAACATCTGAGCTTGCGTTCTCTTGGCGACCTGCCATTTGATCGTCGCGTCTCTCACAACACCGACGCTATGTGTGTTGGTGATCAGAATCGGCCCTTCCGCAAAACCGGATTCCTCGACCCAGGCCGTCCCCGTCATCTCGCCGTTGCCGTTTTGTGAGAAGTAACCCGCAAAGACAGGAGTCGCATCCGTCTTGCCGCGAGGAAGTATAGCTGTGACGCCCGTCCTGATCGGCCCGACCCCAGTCTGCAGCTTGCCTTCGCCAGAGATCAGAGTTGTGTGACCAATCTCAATACCTGCGACATCAGTGATCGCGTTCAAAGGTCCAGGCGTACCGTCAAACGGCACCCCAAGATCACGCGCTCGTTGCTGACCTTCAGCGTGCGCCGCCGCTCCAACTATCGAGGCGACAAAAACGAAAGCCCGGCAGAAAGTCATGGAACATTGTAGCCGCTCCTCTTACCTTTATGATTCACTTGGTTTCGGCCATGTTAGAACTGTTCTGCCGCACCCGGCTGCGACAAATAGATTAATGCGGTCAAGACGCTCCATCTTAAAAGCTGCTCTTTCCGGCACTCTAGCGAGTACCCTTCGAGCACAGCCTGTATATGACAGGATCGATCTCGACCACGAACATCAGGTCATCGAGAACTTCGGCGCGTCAGACGCCTGGAGCATGCAAGAACTCGGTACATGGTCGCTTCCGAATCGCAACAAGGTCGCAGACCTGCTATTTTCGCAATCGGACGGCATTGGTCTTTCCTGCTGGCGCTTCAACATAGGAGGCGGAGTTAATCCCCAGATTACGAACCCTTGGCGGACTGCCGAAACCTTCGAAACCTCGGAAGGGCACTACGACTGGACCCGCCAAACCGGTGAACGCTGGTTCTTAGGTGCTGCGAAAACCCGGGGCGTTCCACAGTTTCTGGCCTTTGTAAACAGCCCGCCGGCTCGCATGACTCGGAACGGGCTCACCTTCTGCAACAAAGAACTAGACACGACCAATCTCAAGCCCGGTCTTGAAGATCAATATGCTCGATACCTCTGCGACATACTCGAGCATTTCCGGACCAACCCTGACGACAGCCAGCGCATTGAATTTAATTATGTGAGTCCCGTCAACGAGCCCCAATGGGACTGGGCCGGCCACTCGCAGGAGGGCAATCGAGTTAGTAATGAAGATCTTAAGCGGATCTTACGTAGCTTGCACGCCGAGTTAGAACGCCGCAAACTGCTCACGCAAATAGCGGCGCTCGAGAGTGGCTCCGTGCCTGATATGTGGCAACTCAATGCGAAGGCGACTGCCACCTGGAAAGCACCTTATGGCAATTATTTGGACACCTTCGTAGGAGATCCTGAGATCCGGCCCATGTTGTCGGAACGCCTCAGCTATCACGACTAC
Organism: Bryobacteraceae bacterium; assembly: GCA_965214005.1. Classification (GTDB taxonomy): domain Bacteria; phylum Acidobacteriota; class Terriglobia; order Bryobacterales; family Bryobacteraceae; genus Bog-105. The sequence goes on along the minus strand of CBDCAQ010000014.1, from coordinate 1,388,713 downwards.
GGGTCCGATCGGATTGCTGGCGAACTGATCGAGCACCGAACCAAGCTGGGTCACAAGATCAAGCAATACCCAGGTTGCAAGCTTTGGATGAGTGAGTACTGTGTCCTGACTGGGAGCGAGGGCAAAGGCGGTAACCATCGCGACCTCGGCATGAACACCGCCCTCGATATTGCGCGCATCATTCACTTGGATTTGACCGTCGTCGGAGTGTCGGCTTGGCAGTGGTGGACCTCCGTTTCCGGCGTCGACTTCAAAGACGGCTTGATCTACACGGATTGGAGAAAAGCTGGCGATCCGGAAACAATTTTTCCAGCGAGAATGCTCTGGGTGTTGGGCAATTACAGCCGCTTCCTTCGGCCCGGCATGCGTCGTATTGAGATGACCGGGGTCCAGCAGGACATCCGCGGTGTCATGGCGTCCGCCTATAAAGATGACAGTTCTCGGCAAGTTGTACTCGTGTACCTCAATATGAGTACAGTCGGCCAATCCCGCAAGCTTGAATTCAGTCTGGGTCGGCGCTGGACTGCTCCGGTTACGTCCGTGTACGTGACTTCAGATACTCCCGGATACGAGCTCAAGCGGGTCCCAGCTTCCGCCAACCCATCTCAGATCAAATTGCCAGCCCGCTCAGTCGTGACCGTCGTAACGCAATTTGCCTAACTTCACGTACTTGCGTCAGCACGTTTCCGCCCCACCCGCTTTCGTGCTGGCTTACTCAACTCACGCGTGGGATCCTCATCCGGATCAGGGGTTTCTTGGGCGGGCCGAATCGCCTCAGGCACATTTCGCAGATTTACTCGTACGCGCGTCCAAGTTGAAGACCGCCCTCGCATCGAATCCACAAGCACATCATCGCCGGCCAGATATCCGGTAGCCTCAGCATGCCTGGTTTTCCATCTTTCTAGACCGGCCAGTGCAGCCTCCTTGTCAGGAGAGTTCGCCACAACCAGAAGCGGCATCAGCTTTCGAGGTTGCTTAGCCGCCGATTTGGCCCGTGAAGGTGTAACTCGTTTTCCTTCACTTATTGTTTTCTGGAAGTGCGGCGGCCAAGGCGCATCGCCTAAACCTGCAGCCTCGTCTCGATCCGCCAACTCCAGCAGCTTCTCAAGAGAACCTGGTGCCGCGTCCATCATGGCGTGCGGATCTCCCAGTTCCGCAAACCGCTTCGGAACCGTAAACACCGTGAACTCGGCTGGATCGCTATCCGGAACCTCGTGCCACTCGAGAGGTGTCGATACCCGCGCATCCGGCAAAGGCCGCACCGAATACGCCGAGCACGTGGTTCGATCTTTTGCGTTTTGGTTGTAGTCGAGAAATACGCCGTGACGCTCTTCTTTCCACCACTTAGAAGTAGCGATACTCGGAGCACGACTTTCGATCGCACGCGACAGAGTTAGGGCGGCGCGACGGACTTCAGTAAACGTCCAGCGCGGCTCTATCCGCACATTGATATGCATGCCTCGTGATCCACTGGTCTTGGGCCAACCGCGAAGTCCCACCTCTTCGAGAAACGCCTGTACCTCGAGTGCAACCTTGCACACATTCGACCAACTTACTCCAGGACCAGGATCCAGATCGACCCGCAACTCGTCTGGATGTTCTAGATCGCGTGAGCGTACTGGATGTGGATGAAGTTCGAGACAGCCTAGATTGACAACCCATCCCAGCCCAGCCGCATCGTCTACGACGACTTCTTCTGCAGTACGGCCCGACGGAAACGACAGCGTTGCCGTTCGCAGCCACGAAGGACGCTCGGTCGGCGCGCGCTTTTGATAGAACGCCGGGTGTTCAGCCCCATTCACGAATCGCTTCAGAACCAGCGGCCGACCGCATATTCCAGCAAGAGCTCCGGGCGCAACTGAAAGGTAATACTTGACGATGTCAAGTTTTGAGAGCCGCGTCTGCTTCGAATAGTAGAGCTTATCCGGATGAGTGACACGGACCTCGCGACCCTCAATCGACAGCACCTCTGCGGCTTCCTCGCTCACCATAAAATTTTCGCAGACTGACGTCTACTCAACGCTATCGCTTACGCTCTCAGTAACATTGATGAGCGGGTCCAAGTATCGTCGCCCCGTAGTGATCTCAAGCCCTATCACCTGGAAGCGGCTCGCCAACCTTTCAGCAGCTACGGCTCATACTGGGCGGTCTCAAAGCTATGGTGGGCTTTTGGAGCATCGAAAGACGTTCCCCTGAACGAATGGTACATCCGCATTCTTGAAGACGAGGCTACGCCGAGCGAGCTGTTTCGGATCGAGTTACTAACCGGCGATGAAGCTGTGCCGATCGAAGGACGACTTACTCCCGCGAGTTTAACTCTTTCGATGAATTCGAATGCAACCGTCGAGTTCGTATGCCTGAGACACAGTTGCTGCGCATACGCGGCCGTAACTGCACGCTTCGTCTGCACGCGGTTACTGGATCCTACTCTAATGCAATTCAGCAGTCTGCGACGGCGTGCGAATTAGCCTCGGTCAACATACCCCAAGTTCAGATACGCGCCCTCTCCGGTGCTCTTAACTCTAGGCACAATGGATCGACGAGCTGCATAAAGCTTCCTGCTCCACATCAAGATTGACCTCGTTCCCGACGCAGATGGCATCTTTGAGTGCTCGCTCGAGCATTACGATGCAGTGCCATGGGCCAGAGTTCCGACGGATGACTTCGATGTGGCTCGTTCGAAAATCAAAGCCGCGTTCGAAAGCTGGACCGAGAAATTCCCGATACTCCAGCCCCGCTATGAGCCCGCCCGCAAAATCGCCGCCTGGGTGCTCTGGTCGAGCACAGGCGACCCGGGTTACAACTGGACTGCCGCGATGTTCTTGCACTTCGCCCGGCAAGAACAGCTGCTGGCCTGAGGCTGCGCAGCCTATTACTCGTTATAAGCTGACTCAGATGAAACGGCGTGACTGGATGAAACAGGCTCTCGTGCTCCCCGCACTTGCCACAGGGGCTCAAGACGTGAATCGAAGCATTAACCCCGAACGAGCGGCAAATCCGCCAACTCCAGATGAAATAGTCTGGGGCAACTCTCATGTCCGATTACAAGTTGAAGGCTCAGCCGAAGCTCTCTGGACCTTCACCGCAGGATCGAAAACTGTTGCGATTACACCGCCCTCCTTCATGATCGATGGGAATTTGCGAACCGCTGTCCTTCGTTCACCCAAGCGCTTGGGACCACCGCAGGAGCTTGGAAACAACATCTCCGAGCAGCGGTTTTTAGCACCCTTTGCACATGACCCGGCGCTAAATCTCGAGATCGTTTTTAGGCTCGCACACGACAGCCCTATCGTCCGTTTTCGTTACGTTCTTCACGCCGCAAATGGAGCGAAACTAACCGGCGACGGAGCGCAACTCAAATATCTTGGGCTCTCTCTGGCAGACATGCCGCATTGCATCGAGATACAACTGTCGGCCTTCAACGACCTGCTTCACAGTTACACCTTAGCTGAGCTTCCAATCGCACCTCGAAACTTTCAAGACGAATTGGAGGTTATTGGTCCTATTCTTGTGTCATCAAGCGAAACTACCGGGTCATTGTTACTCGCATACGAACACGGTGCGCAAAGTCCCGATTCATTTCTATCTTTCAAGCTCGATGCCAATCGGAACGTCGCACTGAAGGCCAAGAAGACCAACTATATTCCCGGCCAGAACGCGGATGGTTACTCAACCGTTTGGATGCAAACAGCGGCAGTTGACGGGGGAATGGATGACCTCGCAACTAAGTACCGGAGCTACATACTTCACGGGCTAAATACCGGTGGCGCTTCTCGAAGCCCGTACATTTTCTACAACACCTGGAATTTCCAAGAACGCAATAAGTGGTTCAACCACAAACCTTATATAAGCTCTATGAATCCGGAGCGAGTCTTAGCCGAGATCGATGTTGCACACCGCTTGGGTATCGACGTCTTCGTGATGGACACCGGCTGGTACGAGAAGACGGGCGATTGGAACGTAAGCCGCTCCCGTTTTCCTGATGGACTGAAAGAAATTAGTACGCGCCTACAGAACTACGGAATGAAGTTGGGGTTGTGGTTCGATCCTACCGCTGCAGCAAAATCGTCTAGGATGCTCGCCGAAACACGCAATTGCGTCCGGACCGTCAATGGCCAGGAGGGTGCGCCTAAAACCATCTGGGAGACAGAAGAAAGTTTTTCGATGTGTCTTGTTAGCCCTTACAGCAATTTGTTTGCCGAAACTCTGATTCACATTGCAAGAGAGACCGGGGCACGATACTTCAAGTGGGATGCAATCGCGCAGTATGGATGTGATTCCGAGCATCACTGGCATGGCGTACACGCGAACACGCGAGAAGAGCGCTGGAACTCTTATGCGTTTCAGTTGCCACAGCAAATGGCGCGGGTTGCTGAAAGAGTAGCGGCAGCGATTCCAGACATCATCATCGACTTTGACGTCACGGAAGCAGGTCGTGCAGTCGGCCTCAGTTTTCTATCAATAGGCAAATACTTTCTAATTAATAACGGCCCTTATCTATTCGATTACGACCTGCCTCTTGATCGAGACCGCCAGAATTGGAACCTATTCTTCTATCCAGGCCCGGCTCGAACATGGATCTGCCGCTCTCCACTTAGTTACGACAGATGGCTTCCATCCATTCTCTTTTTGACTCACTACTTGCCTGATGATCCTCAGAGTTCGCAGTTAGTCAATCTCGGCAGCCTGATCCTTGGCCAGAACGGGATTTGGGGTGATCTGCCCGCTGTCTCGCCCGAAGGCATTAAGTGCATCAACGCGATCCTAACTCGCTATAAAACCATCCGAGACGATATGACGGAAAGCAGCCCCTTCTTGACGGGCGCCGTCGGCACCTCACCCGAGATCCACGAGAAGATCTCAGCTGAAACTGGTAAGGGTGCGGTAGTTCTATTTTCCACGGTTGCCGGCACATTCAGGTATGTGACCATGCATAAGCCGCACAAGAATGCCTGGATCGCAGGTGACGGGAAAGTGCGCTACGACCGCTCGGGTCATGCCGTGATCGAAGCCACACTCACCGCGCCAGGAACCGTCATTGTGTTCTTTGGAACTGAGTAGCCTTGATCTGAGTCCACTCACGAAAAAGTGCCGGATCAAATTCCCTCAGTTCAAAGATCCCGTTCAACTGGCTGGTTGCCACCCATGGCAGCCACAGTCTGTGTAATCCAAAGCCGCGAACCGGAGCGAAACTGAAGTGCTCCTGTTGCCATCCCGGCCCTTTCAAGTCGAAGGTACGCTCAGGAACGGCGAGCATTAACTTCGTATCGTGTAACAGCAGCTTTGATATAGAGAGGTAATGATCGTCGCCAGCCCAGCGCCCGAGCTTTGCATACTCATCGACGTCAAATGCCATATAGTCGTCCACCAGTGAATGACCGCTACTGATCAGTTGGGTCCCATAAGTAGGCACACCCTTCTTCCAGTGCGATTGCTGATTGTCCGCGTCCACCGGCATCGGCACAGTCCATAGATAAATCCAGGTTTCGGCGTAGTCGGCAGCAGCACCAGCGCGCGTGAGCCATTTGGAATTGTGTGTTGCCTGATAGAGAGCGAGATAGGCTTCGAGCGACAACGTCCCTGCCTCTTTGTCCAGGACGTCGGGATTGTCAATCGTGCCGCCAACAAACCTTCCTGTGGACTGGCTATTCGCCCAGACGTATTCGGCAGCATCTTCCGCTGCCTTCAAGTAACGTTTCTCTCCTGTTTCTCCGGCCAACAAAACGAGGAAAGGAACGGGATTGTAACTGGACTGCGGTGACGCATCCATGACCTCGCCCGTTACCGGCTTCCACGATCGCGGGAACCCCCCGTTCGGTTTCTGCTGAGTCAGCAGCCAGTCTCCAAACTGCCGTGTCCAATTAAGCCACTCTTCGTGAGGATGCCCGTGTTCTCTTTCTCGTCTAGAAGCACGTAATGTGGCTTTCATGTCGTCGCTGAACGAGCGCAGAAAGACGCATTGATCGCGGGGGATCGCCAGCACCGGCTTCCCAGTCTCGATGTCGAAACCTTCGCCGATAGGCGGATTCATTCCAAGCCTGATAAAAGACGCGAAGATCGCCTCTGCAAGTCGCCGGTGCTGAGCCGAACGGGCCTTATCCGCATCTATTAGCGCGTCTGCTAACAAGAATTCCGCGGCTTCCAAATTCTTGCCGGTGAATCCCATGACAGCGACACGATTTGCTTTCCCGTCCGAAACCGCAACGGAAGATACAACATTGGAAATGCCCGCTCGCTCATTCCGTACCTGAACCTGTTGAGCCAGGACGTCGATAATACTTCGTGTCGCACTCGCGATGTCTTGCCACTCAACTGGTGGCTTCAAAACTGAGTAAGCCCATCGCCAGGAGTTCCTCATGTATCTCGGGAACTCTTCGCCTTTCGAGAATCGAAACTGAACTCGGTACTGCTGGACCATTCCGTCGCGAATCGGATGATAGCGCCGCCTCCACTTATGCGCCTGCCCGCCAGGGTAGGTGTTGCCGTTGTAAGTAACTTCACCCTCGCTGCCCGGAAACCAAAATCCCTGTGCATGATGGCCCTCATCAAGATCTACCCCAATTGCTCCAAACCGAAAGCGTTCATCCACGAGAGTCTTGACTTCTGTGTCCTGCGAGTCCACATACGTGGTAGCTCCATTGGGCGATGGATCGAGAACAGTCATCGCCGATCCATCTTTAGAGCGCACGCCAAAGATAGGCGCTGGCAGTCGGTCTTCCCGAATCCGCACCTGCCCACCGCCATCTCCTTCATATGTGGACCTGCCGCCAATCGCGACTGCCGTAAGGTGATCTGTGTTGCCATAGATCATCCCGGGAGCAAAGTAATCGACCGCGGGCCGTGGCTGCGCCTCCGGATGAGACAACGTAATTGATGAAAGAAAGCCACCGGAACTCGTACCCGACACCCGCACCGTTCTCGAAAGCTCAAGCACAGCATCCTGAACCGACCATTCGTCTATGAAGAGGAAAGTGGCTCCTGTAGGTCCCGCTAAATGAGCAATGCCCACCGCCCTGCCGTGTGAGACTTGAAAGCTCTCGTAACCAGCAGCTTTATTCTCAATTTGTCCTGTGCCGCCATAGATTTCAACCTGAACAGGCTTACTCTGTTGCGCTGATGCAAATCCAGCACCGGTCACAGCAATACCTCGCGCACCATCCGCGTCCATCGGCACCACCACTGCACCAGTGACTAATGTGCCGATCTGAACACTAGGTTGAACCTGCTGAGACAACACGCCGGCAGCCAACGCGAGAACAATGGGCAGCATTGCGATGGATCGTGCCATTAGGACTGCGCTCCTAGCTCGAGAGGCATCTATTTGAACTTATCGTTTAGCGCTTTCACTCTTGCAGCGTCAAACTTTGGCTTTCGGTCGTAAGTCAGCAATCCATTTACCTCCTGCTCAACATCAGTTACTTGTGTGTAGCAAAATCCAACCAAGTTAGGGAGTTTCGCGACGCCTTCGAACAACTGAGACAAACGGGCAAACGCTTGGTCTTGCGTTTTTTCCACTCCGGAATAGCCCCAAGACTCACCCGGCACTTGAGTACCCGGAGGAATGTAAGCGATTCCTCCAAATTCAGAAAGGTACAGCGGCGTCCCGTTGTACTTATAGCCGGCGATCAGCGCGTCTCGCCCGTTCTTTGGAACTGTCTCGCTCTGCTGCGTTATGTCCTTGTACTTCTGATAAAGTTCCTCGCCGGACTTCATGTAGTCATGGATTGCAAACAGGTCCGTATCATTGGTATGCATCCATCCCTCGTTATCAATCATGAATCTTGTTTGGTCAAAGGACTTAGTCAGCCAGTACAAACCCCTTAGATAAGCCTGCTGATCTTTGTCACTCAAGTTGGGCACGCCCCAGCTCTCATTGATGGCGTTCCAGATGATAATGGACGGGTGATTGTAATCCCTCTTCAGCTCACTCATCCACTCGACGGTTGTGCGACGAACCGCATCTGGATTGAACTGCTGAGCATCCGCGATCTCTCCTGAAACCAGCAGCCCGCGTTTATCCGCCCAATAAAGAAATCGAGGATCCTCAATCTTTTGATGTTTCCGAACTCCATTGAAACCCATCGCGGTCATCAGGTCGATGTCTTTCAGAATGGCTGCGTCTGACGGAGGGGTCAGGATGCTTTCAGGCCAGTAACCCTGATCGAGAAGCAGCTTTAAGTACACAGGCTTGCCGTTGATCGTTACGCGATTATTCGCCAGCCCTATCGTCCGGAATCCAAGATACGACTGAACCCGATCTAGAACAGTGCTGCCGTCCGATAACGTGTAACTCAGATCGTAAAGGTTAGGCGAATCCGGAGACCAAAGCTGCGGAGAAGCGATCCTAATTGTTGCGTCCAGCCGATCTTCTACTGTTGTTAGATCCGCATGACCCGCCACAACGCCATTGCGCAATACATCGATCGCAACTTTAAGCGGGTGGCCGGGATTACCGTGCAGCCCTCCATGAAATATCGCCGTGCCATCTTGACCGGCAGTTACATGAACGTAGTCTAGATGGTTACTTCCAGTAGCTTCGATCCACACAGGCTGCCAAATGCCCGACGTTCTTGTATAGAAGATTGCTTTCGACTTCAGCTCCCAATACTGTTTGCCTCTCGGAATCGACTTATCCGTGGGAGGATCTTCGACTCGTACGGTGACCGTATTCGCATCTTGCTTCAACTCCTGAGATACATCGAACACGAACGGCACGCCGCCACCTTCATGCGACCCAAGGAAACGTCCATTCAGCCAGACCGACGCCCGATAATCGACAGCCCCGAAATGCAAAAGTACATGCTTGTCTGCCCAATCCTTTGGTCGATCAAAGCTGCGGGTGTACCAAAATATTGGGTGAAAACTTGTGTCCTTCACTCCGCTGAGCTGACTCTCAAAACAGTACGGTACGATAATCTTCTTCCAACCACCGTGCTTAGAATTCGCCTCCCAATGCTGAGCGAGCCCTTGATTCTGATCGTCGAAGGCGAAGTCCCACTCGCCATTCAAGCTTAGCCACGCGGACCGCATAAACTGCGGCTCCGGGTACTCCGGCCGAGGTATCTCAGCACCCACAGTAAGGAACGAAAGGCTGAACAACAATGCTGCAGCCGAAGTAAGACCACGGAAAGTTCGAGGCACCGAAGTATTCTATCGGTTGCTCAATTCTCTAGGACTTGGCTGTGGAACTGAGGTGACATCTGCCGATTAATAGTCGGCTGTGACCAGCGCGTCCTCTGGATACGCTGCAAGGCCGAACTCAGGTACATCGAGACCGGAATCCTCAACTTCAGTCCCTACCCGCATTGACCGGAACTTATTGACAGCCGAGAATACGATGAAGGTCAATCCAAAGGCCCAAAGCGCGCACAGGGTAGCTCCTCCGAGTTGAACTAAAAATTGACTCGAATCGCCGTATATCAATCCAGTGACCCCTCGACCCGCCTGTCCGAGATAGCTGGTTGTGCCGACTCCGTTCCAACCACCGCCATAGGTGCCGTCTGCGAAAATACCGACAGACACCGCTCCAAACCAACCGCACAGGCCGTGCACCGAAATAGCGCCACAAGGGTCATCCACTTTTGCGACCCTCTCAAAAAACAGAACCCCGCAACAAACAATTACGCCGGCAAGCGCTCCGATGATCATGGCCGATGTAGGTGATACGAAAGCACAAGGAGCAGTAATCGCAACAAGTCCCGCCAGCATTCCGTTGCAGGCCATAGTGATATCTGGTTTCTGAAAAAGGAAGTACCACAACAGCATCGCCGCAGCGGATCCAGCGATAGCTGCCAAATTTGTATTAACAGCTACGACGGCAATCCGAAGGTCAGTCGCACCTAAGGTTGAACCGGGATTGAACCCCATCCATCCAAATAAAAGGATGAAGGTGCCGGTAACGACATATACAATGTTGTGCGCTGGGAAAGCCCGCGGTTTTCCATCTTTGCCGTACTTGCCAAGGCGAGGACCCAATATCACCGCAAGGGCCAACGCACAGAATCCACCCACCGCATGCACGACTGTAGAGCCCGCAAAGTCGACGTAACCGTGGCCTAAGTGCCATGTCGTTCCAAGTTGTGACATCCAGCCACCACCCCAAACCCAGCAGCCAAAAACTGGATACAAGATTGCCCCAATAAAGAGCTCACAGAGCAGAAACGCCCAGAACGTGATACGTTCGCAAACCGCGCCCACTATTATGTAACCTGCGGTCTCCATGAAAACAAATTCGAAAAGAGTGAGGACATTACTGCCCGCATCGTAAGCCGGACCGGTGAGAAAAAAACCCTTCCCTCCTAGAAATCCCCATAATCCGCTGCCAATCAGGAAATGATTCAGTGTCGGAACACCGCCGATGTTCGTAGGCGCTGCGTTAATAGCCATCGCGCCAAACTGAAATCCGTACCCAACCGCGTAATAAGCGAGAGCTGCAAAGACATAAGCCGCAAAATTCAACATCATTAGGTGCGCAGCGTTCTTCTTGCGCACTAATCCGCAGGTCAACAATGCAAATCCTGCCTGCATGAAAAGCACAAGATAACCCGTATTCAGCGTCCAGGCAAAATTTGTGGCGATACGTACGTGGCCTACATCATCAGCAAGCTTAACGGCAAGCGGCTCTTTCGTTGCTTGCGCCTGGTATTCATCGAAGCTCTTCTTATTTGCTGGGTAGTCGGGCGCCTTTTTGTCAGTAGGCTCAGTAACCACAAACGAGTTACCGGCTCCGTCAATAGCATTCGTTTTGTCTCCGGTTGTGACACCAGCAGGGTCCGGCTTCGCATCTTGAGCAAGACACAACTGCGCTTGCCCGGCAACAACAATCAAGCCAATCAGAAGTGGTACAGACGTTCTAATCCAGTGAGCTCTCTGTCCCGCTAGTCGCTTCATCTTAATCTCGCCTCTGTTCAGTTTTTCCACCAATCATCCTTCCCTGGCATTCATCAAAAGATCGCCGCGGTCTTAGATTGCCGAATCCCCGTGATCGCCGTTGCGTATCCGGATCACTTCATCAATGGGGCTCACGAAAATCTTTCCATCGCCAATCTTCCCGCTTCGAGCTCCTGCAGAGATGGCCTCGATAATGTCACTAACTCGCTCGTCAGTAGTAAGAATCGTGATCATGATCTTGGGGACGAACTCGACGGCGTATTCCGTCCCCCTATAGACTTCTGTGTGCCCTTTTTGGCGTCCGAATCCTCTGACCTCCGAAATCGTCATGCCCTCAACTCCGATCTTTATAAGGCCATCCTTCACCTCTTCTAAGGCGTGGGGCCTGATGATCGCGTCAATGCGCTTCATTTGCTTATCTCCCTTGAACCTGTCTGCCGACAGATTTTCACAAATATAGAGCAAAGTGCTTAAAGTGTCCCGGCAAAAACTCGACGTAGTGCCTCGCATCCAGGCGAGTGTTACAGAACATTGCTGGATGAACTCAGACCATCGAAGACATTGGACAGGGACAATGGTTTTCAACGTGGATTACGGCGAGACTAGCCATTGTTTCCTAAGATGCCGACGTCGTATTGCGCCGCGGGCAGCTACCTGGCTGCTAAATGCTTCGGAGAACTTAGAAGTTAGCATAAGTTGAGCAAGTTAGAAAACTAAATGAGGGAAAAACTGCTTAAAACTCCGGAGACTCAAGTTTCTTTGTCTCATCAAGCCCAAAGGAGGCTGTAACAGATTCCCGCCTTTACCAATCTCACCCATAGAGAAAATATGGCGTCTACGGTCTGGCGAGGCTTCCTTACTTTCGGTCTAATATCTATTCCCGTGCGTCTGTTCCGAGCCGCACGGGCCGAACGTATCCCGTTGCGACGCCTGCACGCCCAACCAGCGGCTCGAACAATTGACGATGATTCACCCTTAGCTGATGACGACACACCCGACCAGGATGAAAGGCCGGTCCTAAAACTCCTAGAACGCGGCCGCCGTCCCGAGCCTAATCTTTCTTCCCCGCTCGTTCAACCTCCTAGCCCTGAACCCCTGCTGACCCCTGTTCATCAAGCCGCGTTTCGCCAGGACAATGGCAAAGCCCTACCCGCTGAATCGATCGTCAAAGGTTATGAGTTCGAAAAGAATCGCTTCGTGGCCCTTAATAAAGACGAGCTCAAAAACCTCGCGCCGAAAACCTCAACCGAAATGCAAATCGAGGAGTTCGTCCGGCTCGACGAAATCGATCCTGTTTACTTTGAGACTTCCTATTACATCCACCCCGATGATGCCGGTAAGAAGGCCTACGCGCTGCTCTTTGCATCTCTAAAAGAAACTGGACTAGTAGCACTCGCCAAATTTGCCATGCACAACCGCGAGCATGTCGTGGTTGTCCGAACCGGCCAGCAGGGCATCCTTGCTCATACCATGTCTTTCACTTCAGAGGTTCGCGCGGACGAAGAATTTCGAGCCAACGCCGAACTGGTAGCGCCAAAAGAACTGGCACTCGCTCATCAGCTAATCGCTTCGTTAACAGCCCCGTTTGAGCCGGCTAAGTATCGTGATACTTACCGCGAACAGCTCGAGGCCATGATCGCCAAGAAAGTTGCCGGCTCAGCTCTGGCAGAAACTCCCAGAGTGCAGAAGGGGCCCGCTGTGGTCGATATCGCCGACGCGCTTCGCCGCAGCCTTGCCAGTCTCAAGCGACCTCCTCAATCAGAGGCCACGTCCAATCTCGAAACTCGCAAATCCGGCTTGAGTGCCGCTGCCACTGCCAAGAAGCAGACCCGCAGTGCAGGGGCCAAGCGCTAAGGTCAATAAGTCGCCATAAGTCAATGTTGTTTGAATTGGTGAAACGGCTAGTTAACCCCTCGATTGCGATTACGGCTCTCGTGCTTCCTTCTTTGGGCTCGGCACCGGCATTTTCATTCCAGCGGCGATCCCAGCTGCGCGCAGCTTTGCAAACCGGCTGATGAGCTTCACGGGAACCGGTTTGGTGAGCGAAAAATGGACCGTCCCCTTTCGCAGGTCAAAGCCCGTAAGCTCCTCTTGCAGCGTCGCGAAGAAAGTTCCCGAAGCGGCAAACAGCGAATAGTGTTCCTTAAAACCGGCGAAATACAACATTGGTTCTCCGTGGAGCTTGTATCCGGGCATACCGTAGCCAATGCCCTCCAGTGCCTCCGGGACAGCCCTCCTGATCGTGGCGCGCACCTGTTGCAGCTTTGGCCGCACCTCCTCGGGCTGGGCAGCAATGTACTCCTCAACCGACTTGGGAACGCCCTTTTTCATGCCTGTTATTCTACTCACGACTTCCGGCAGCCCAGCCGGGCGCACCCCTTAATCTTGCACCTTGCGGGCCAGCCGATAACGCTGTTCACTCGCAGGCATGCTTAATTAGCTCAGACATCCCGGTCTCCTCCATGTCGTCGAGCGATTATTCAGCCGTTCACAACCTTTCGAAATTTATCCTCCGATCGTATGTTCTTCGATGGCAATAGGTTACGGCCACGTGCGCCTTACTTCCGCCCCGCCTTCGCGCCTCCACCTGCTAGCGTCAAACCGGATTTCTATATCATCCGGAGGTTCCCATCATGACCCGCACCGAACGCCGCGCCCTGGAACGCAAAGGCATCAAAGAGGCTAACCGAATTGCAAAACGAGCCGGTATCGATTGTGTTCTGAAGAGCACGATTCGCCCAGAACTGGAGCCGCAGGAAGAAGACAGCTTGTCGGAGTCTGCCGCGAGCTCCCCCGAGCTGTTCCGCGCTCCCCTGCCGAAATCTGCGACCCCCGCCCAGCAATCCGCCAATCAGCAGAATGCCCAGCACTCGACCGGCCCTCGTACCGAGGAAGGCAAAGCCAAGTCATCCCGCAACAGTTCGACCCATGGCCTCTGCGGCACTCGCTTCAGGTTGCTGCATTTCGAAAGCCAGGAAGAGTACGACGAACTCGAAGCCGGTCTCATGGCCGAGCACCGAGCCACCACACTCACAGAAACTCTACTCGTTCGCAAAATGGCGCAATCCTGGTGGCTCCGCGAGCGCGCCCAGTTTTTCATCGATACACTTCTGCCTGACGAAACCGGGAAGGCCTTCCTCGACGACGTGCCGCTCTACTCCCGCTACCAGGCTCAACACGACCGCGCGTTTCACAAAGCCCTGAACGACTTACTCAAGCTCCGAGCCGAACGTCGTCGCGACGAAGCCGCTCGTGACAAAGCCAGAAAGACCGAAATCCTGTTCGCCCAGAAAGCCGAATACAACAGCCTCCGCGCCCAAGTCCTCCGCCTGAAACTCAAAAATCAAGCGCAGTCCAAAAAGCCCGCAACCGCACCCGCTCCTGAAATTGGGTTCGTTTCGCAGTGCTCTTCCGAACACCCCTTGCCACCCGTCGCCGCCACAGAAATCCACCTTGAGGAAGCCGCCGCTTAGATCCGTACTTCTCGACTCGACTAGCAGCCCATGGGCGTTCTATCCGGTATTGTCTAGCCAGTCTTTGCAACAGCTTTCAACCTGCCGGGAATCAATGTTTGTGGAAACGCCAGCTGTCTTTGCGAACGGTTCGGTTACGACGGTTTACACCAACAATGTTCCATTTACCTCGAAATGTATTTCGGTCCTGGCATTCAGACCGGTGAAATTCAAATTCTGGGTCCAAACGGTGTTTGGATCCACAACGGTGTACAAACAACTCGATGGTGACGTTTATGAACGTTTTCAGCGAAGCGCAAACCCTACATCCAAAGGAGCAACTTGCGTTTATACAAGGGAAGTTACCTAGGGCGATTTTTGACGCAGGATTTGAAATGTTTACTCCCCAACAGTCAACGCCTACGCACAAGAATAGAATGCTCATTGGAATTGCTCCGTACTCATCTGGTGATTTTGAACTTCTCGATAGCCTTGCTCAGGCGGTAAGAAAAGTTCCACTGGTCAACCTGCGAATCGAAGTTTTTGATGTATCAGCCTGCCGTACTATGAGCGATTTCGAGCTTTATGTTCCTGGCCTCGGTAATGTGTACCAGACTCCGGTTGTTGGAATTTGGACGAATAATGTTCCTATCAAGCGGAGTTGGGGCTACAGAGCCAAACACATAATCAGCGAGTATTGCGGCCTTCCCGGGAACGAGCAAACGAACCTGGAGTAAGTAGTGAGCATGTTTCATCACCAGCAGACACCGATGCAAGCTGTTTCCGGGATCCTAGCACTGGTAATTGGCAGTTTAGTAACGGCTACCTGTATCAAAGCTGTGGGCTGGTTTAAATTAAGAATGTCTCGAGAATGGCCTAGAGCTACCGCACGCATCGAGAGTCACACTATCCAGACATTCGCGCGGCCAACTGCATACTGGCTATCGTTTACCTATTCTTATACTTACAATCAAATGCCATATGGAGGTAGTTTTGGCACACGTCTGGACACCCGCTCCAACGCGGAGAGCTTGATCGCCAGTCTAAGTTCATTAGGATTTGTCGTCAGAGTGAATCCCAATAAGCCTCACTCGTCATTTGTGGCTCTGCTGGAAGATCTATGATGAAGGCAGGTTTACACCCGGCAGGAAGCTGGCCCTGCGACCCGAGGCACTTTTGTCTCCCTCAGTTTTGGTCCGATCTTGCGTGTTGAGGACACTTCGAACTAATCTGACCATTGCGCTGGTCGAGCACAAAAACTGAGTACGTCGAGGAAGCTGCCGCCTAGCAACAGTCTTTGTTCCAGAGCAAATTCACTGCCGTTCAGCAAACGTCGAAGCTCATCTTCTCCAACCTGAGTTGGAGAGGTATATAATTCTTCAAGCTTCTACTCGCTTCAAAAAGGGAATAAACCGTGAAGTTTAAACTTCTTCTTGCGCTCCTCGCCGTTTCAGCGCCCCAACTGTTTGCTCAAGCAGACCGAGGCGTCATTACTGGTATCGTTACCGACAAACAAGGTGCCGCGATCCCAAACGCAACGGTTTCCATCAAGGATTCCAACACTAACGTCGTTACAGATGTTCGGACGACGGATTCTGGCAATTACAGCACCCCGCCATTGATCATCGGCACCTATGAAGTAACAGTCAGAACGACTGGGTTCAGAACTTTCCATGCCAGCGCCATCAATCTGGCTTCCGGCCAGACCTTTCGGCAAGACGTAGTTCTGGAAGTCGGCGATCTCCAACAAGCTGTCGAAGTGAGTGCTCAAACTGAGCAATTGAACGCCGACAACGCCCAAGTCTCCGCCTCGGTGAATCAGCTTGAATACGAATCCTTGCCAGCGGTCATGGCAGGCGAGAATCGGGTGCCTGAAGCCCAACTTTATACGTTCCCTACCTTCGTGGCGCCTTCTCAGGGGAATATCTATCCGGGTAGTGCCTTTGGTGCCCGCATCAACGGTGGTCAACGAGCTGCGTTTGAGAACTTCCTCGACGGCGCTTCCTACGGAGAAGTTAGCGGTCACAACGGTACTCAGGAACGTTCGGCTCCCTACGAGTCCATTGCTGAAGCGCGTATCATCGACAACACATTCGCTGCGCAGTACGGCCACACCAGCGGTGGCTTTGTCGAATACACCACCAAGAGCGGAACGTCCCAGTACCACGGCGGCGTGTACGAATATTTCGACAACGATAAGCTCGAAGCCCGAGGTGAGATCGCTCCGATTCGCCCACCCGTCCGTCAGAACCAATACGGCTTTACGCTTGGCGGTCCTATCTCCATCCCGAAGGTTTACAACGGTAAAGATAAGAGTTTCTTCTTTTTTAATTACGACCAGTTCAAGTACACGAACGCAGGATCTGGAAGCGGCTTCGGAACCGTCGCGAATACCACTGCTCGCAACGGAGACTTTTCCCAGTTTCTAACAGGCCAGCAGGTCGGCACCGATGCTTGCGGCCGTCCTGTTCTTCAGGGCGAGATCTTTAATCCGGCCACCACTCGCAGCGCGTCTACTTGCGGCGGCCCCGCGACCGCCTTTGTACGCGATCCATTCGCCGGTAATCTAATTCCCACCACAGCCTTCTCGAAAGTAGCTTCGAACATTCAGGGCTATCTCCCTCAACCAATCAATTCGTCACTGTCGAATAACTACCTGCTGGGACCAACCCAGTCATTTCTGAACGCGCGAACAATACTGACTCGGGTCGATCACAATATCCTTCAGAACCTTCGGTTCTCCTTAACCTATAACTACACCGACCGTCCTCGCGAGCTCGATTGCAACAATATCGGCGGTTGCGGCGGCCCGATTGGCCATCCCCGTATCCAAGACATCGTCACCCACACGGCACATGCGCAGCTAACTTATGTAATCAGTCCGAGTTTGTTTACGCACTTTGTTGCGTCCTATGACCGCTGGGTGCTGCCCGACAGCTATCCGAGCATCGTCGACAAGAGTTGGGCCTCTAAATTAGGAATCACGGGCATTCCGTATGCCGACGCCGGTGGCTTTCCAAGCATTAACTTCGATCAGCAGTATTCCGGCTTCGGCGTTAGCAACACAGGAGGAGTTCAGGGCACCGACCGCTGGCAGTTTCTCGATGACACGACCAAGATACTTGGAAAGCACACCATCAAAGTAGGATTTGAATATCGTTGGGAACGCTGGTTCACGGGTTCGTTCATAGGCGACGCCGGTAATTACAACTTCCGCGCCGCTAATACCGGTGCCTTCAATGCTAGTGGTACTTTGATCCCAAACACTGGCAACCCGTATGCTTCTTTCCTGCTTGGACAGGTCGGATCAGCCAATTTCTCAATCCCTTCGTTTTCTGATTACCGCCGACCCTACTTCGCCCCTTGGGTAAATGACGACTGGAAGATTACCGACAAGCTGACACTCAGCTTTGGATTCCGGTATGACCTGCAGTTCCCTCGCACCGAGCGCCACAACCAGTACTCTTCCTTTGACCCGACTCTTCCTAATCCAGGCGCAGGGAACCGTCTCGGAGCCCTGGCCTTTGCTGGTCAGAACGGCCGTGCAAACACGTTCGAAGATCTTCAGGCCGACACGTACGGTCCGCGCTTCGGTTTCGCTTATCGAATTAACGACAAGAACATCGTTCGAGGCGGCTACGGCATTTACTACGCCGGTGTAACCATGAATGGATTCAACGCTAACCCCAATTACGGGTATAGCACTAATCCGACAGTTACCGATCTGACTAACGGTCGGCAGGCGGCATTCTCGCTGGACGGCGGCTTTCCGCAAAGCGCAGTAACTATCCCGCCTCAAATTACTCCCACTCTCGCCAACGGATCTAACCTGCAGTACATGAATCCGAAGGGCGACACGTTACCTCGATATCAAAATTGGACTCTTTCCGTGCAGCGTCAACTAACTCAGAGTTTGATGATCGACGTAGCCTATGTCGCAAATCACGGGACACGGCTGATTAGCGGCTCTCAAATGAGTGACCTCAACCAGAACAACCCCGGCATCCTGTCGCAATATTCTCAATCCCAATTGACTGCAACCGTGGGTACTCCTGCGGCCAATGGCTTTGCTGCGCCCTACCCAGGGTTCACTGGAACAGTCGCGCAAGCTTTGAGGCCTTACCCGCAATATCTGAGTGTTCCTCAATTTAATGGAGCCAACGGGTACAGCATCTATCACTCGCTCCAGACCACTATCCGCAAGAACTTCAGTCAAGGACTGCAGTTGAATGCCGGCTGGGTCTGGTCCAAGCTGCTCAGCAACGGAGCAGAATCGGGCCTCTCCCAAGGTTTTCAAGGATCGCTCCCAATTAGCACGTATCTGCCAACCAAGGCGCTGTCCATTGACGACGTACCCAATGTCGTGACTATCACATTTGTCGAATCGCTGCCGTTTGGCCGCGGGAAAACCTTCATGAACCGGGGGGGAGTGCTCAACGCCGTCCTCGGTGGCTGGACCGTCGCAGGAAATCTGCGCTACGAGTCAGGCCGACCGCTTGGCATCTATTACTCCAATAACCCGTACTCAAATGTGCTCTTCAACACGGGATATCTTCCAGATCGGGTTCCTCAAGTCAGCGGATATGTGGACACCAATAACGGTAACTTCGATATCGTGAACAGCCGTTACATTTCGCGGAGTGCGTTCACAACACCCGCTCCTGGAACTCTTGGAAATGAAGGCCGGATCGACTCGATTCTTCGAGGGTGGGCCAACTACAACGAGAGTCTCTCGCTCTACAAAGACTTTGTCATTGCTGAGCGGATTACCTGGCGCATCGGTGCCAATAGCGCGAACCTATTTAATCGCCATCAATGGTGTGACCCTGACACGAACTTGAGCGATTCTAATTTCGGTGCGTCAACCGGCCAGTGTAATCTTCCGCGAGCCATCCAGCTTTACATGAAGGTAAACTTCTAACAAGAACTTTACTCAATGTTGGTACATGACCGAACACTTTGGGCTTTGGTTTTCGCCTTTGTCTCACTGTGTCCTATTCAAGCCCGGTCAGAGGATGCGGTTTTCGACCGGGCTTTTGCTCTCTATCAATCCGGTTCCGTTGCGGAAGCTCAGGCCTTACTTACTGCCGCGCTGAATGCTTATCCCTCGGCATTGGATTTCAGCTTACTAGGCGCCATCGAGGTTCAAGAAGGAAACCTGACAAGCGCCGAGCAGCACATCCGCAAAGCGCTGACTCTTGAGCCGGGACTCCGGGGCGCTCGTTTAACGCTGGCGACAGTTCTAGAGGCAGAGGGAAAAACCACCGAAGCGGAAACAGCTTTCGAAAACGTTATTGCTGTGGACAAGAGCAATGTTCAGGCGCTTCTGGCTATGGCTCGTCTGAAAAATAACCGAGGCAATACTGAAGCTGCGCTCGCCTTCAGTCTGAAAGCAAAGACGATCGCACCCCGCGACCCTGCCGTTCTCTATGCTGTAGGCACACTCTGCCTTCAAATGGACCTCATCAAAGACGGCACTGCTAACCTGGAACAGGCCGCAAGCATCGACCCCAATCCTGTAATCATGTACGCATTGGGATCAGCGCGCGTAGCAAATCGGGACTTAGTATCAGCTAAAAAGATCTACGCCGATCTACTAAAGTCCGAACCCGATAGCCCACAGGTCAACTACGCTCTCGGCACAACTTACTTTCTTAGTAGCGAAACCGAACTCGCTAAACCGTACTTCGAACGCAGCATACAGCTTCAGCCGGACCAAGTCGAATCTTTTTACTATCTCGGCGAAATCGCTAATCAGGAAGGAGACAATCAGAACGCTATTCGCCTGCTGGCCAGCGCCATCGAACGCGAGCCCCGTCACGCGCGGGCGCACCTTGCGCTCGGTCAGCTGTACCGCTCCGAAGGCAAGCTTCAAGAAGCGCGCCAGGAACTTGAGATTGCAACCCGGCTGACACCGGATTCTCAAAAGGCCCACTACCAACTGGGCCTGCTGCTCACTGCCCTCAAGCAGCAGGATCAAGCAACAAAGGAATTAGAAGTTGCTAAGCAGCTGCGTGCTTCCGCGGATGACAAAGTGAGCTGGCGTCTCCTCGCGGATCCAAGCGGAGCCATACGGAAGTGACGCGGACTCTGCTCTTCTTTGCATGCGCAGCCTTCATCTCCAGCGCCCAGAAGGCCCCGCTCATCGACGATTCCGAAGCGATCGCTCGCTTTGAATTGCTGATCAAAGCCGGTAATCTCACCGAAGCGCAATCGGCCCTTGAGTCTTACACTGCTCAGCGGGCCGGTTCCTGGCGAGCGCAGTACCAGCTTGGCTACACCTACTTCCGGCTCCATCGAATTCAAGCCTCCGTGGCTAGCTTGTGCAAAAGTCTCGTCATCAACGATGGCTTTAGCGAGGCTCACAAGATCCTGGCATACGATCTCAACATTCTGGGAGATCCCAATCGCGCCATCATCGAACTCGAACGCGCCATCACGCTCGATCCGGCTTCAGCCGAAAGTCACTATGAGCTAGGCCGCATCTACTACGAAAAAGGCTCTTACGTTCAAGCCATAGATCAGCTCGAAAAAGCCAAGATTCTTGCACCCGATTACGTGCGCCTCTATCACAACCTGGGCCTTGCGTATGCCGGCATTTCGGATAAGTCCAAGGCTGTAGAGAATTTTGAGGAAGGCTTAAGCCGCAACCGTCAGCAAGCTAAACCGTCTGCTTGGCCCCTCATCGACTACGCAACTTATTTCAATCTTCAAGGCGACTTCGAAAGAGCCCGAACGATGCTACAAGAAGCCATATCAATCGATCCTAAATGGGACCAAGCCTATGACGAGCTATCGAAAGCTCAGCGCGGGCTCGGCCGCATCACAGAAGCCATCAATGCTCTGCAGCAAGCAATCGCACTCAATAATGGGAAGCCCGAGTACCACTATGTTCTCGCCCAACTCTATAAACAGACTCGACGCTTCAATGAGGCTGAAGAACAACTCACTCAATACCGAAAAGTAAGGTCGCCAGGGCAGGCGCAATCGTTTCCGAACTATTAAGGTATCGGAGTTACTGAAACAGTTTTGCCGGACTTCGCTGATCGCCGCCCAGCATCCAGAATTTGCATCACAACCATGTTTGTCTCCAATGACGAGAGGTCGCCCTCAGGCTTGGTCTGGCCGCGAAGTACAGAAGCTAAATAAGCCAGAGAGTTACTTGCATCTCTGCTTAGAGCCGGCGCTGTGGTTTGCGACTCTGATTTTTCAACCCGATACCGAACCCGTAACTTATCAGGACCAACAGTAATTGCATAACCACCCGTTCCGTAAACCTCCATATCTTTGCGAGCGAACGACCAATTCCAGGAAGGCATCAACACAGCCTGTGTCTTCTGATACTGAAGTATCACTGTCGCGTCGTCATCAACGTGGGGATATATGTCGGGCTTGTCTGTTTGCGTAACTGCCGTCACGCTTGTAGGCGCTTGACCATGCATGAGCACCGTTAACAAGTCCGCTCCATAACAGCCGAAGTCGAACAGTGCACCCGCACCGTTCTGAGCTGGATCGGTTAACCATGGCAGCCATTCCGGACCGACGCCGATTTCCTTTGGACCTTCGTGGCCGTCATGGACCACCACTTTTCTTACCTCGCCTAACTTGCCGTGAAGCGCCTCATCCAATGCTTCGTGGTTACTCGAATACCAAGTTGTTTCGTAGTTAACCAGCACCTGAACCTTGTATTTGCGGGCCGCCGACTGAATCGCAATCGCATCGTTAAGGGTTGTCGATAGCGGCTTCTCCACCATCGAACTAATTCCGTTCCGGGCAGCAACTTCGATCACCTTTCGATGGTCCGAAATGGTCGTGTAGACAAGCACTGCTTCAGGGTGCTGCTCAGCGATCATGCGATCGAGATCTGTATAAAACAGCTTTTGGTCTAGGTGGTACTGAGCAGCATACTGCTTTGCGAGAGCCCCTTGAGGCTCGACAATCGCCACCAACCTCGCATTCTCGTTTCCTGGTAGAGCACTTAAGAATCCATGAACGTGCCCATGAACAAGACCGACAATGGCAACGCGTATAGGCTGCCTCCCGCTCTGAGCCGAGAGAGGTGGCTGAAGACTGACCAAAGCACACCAGGCACATACGACGTAGATAAGTAAGGGAACCCTCTTAGGCGTGAGCAACTCTTAGAGTACCCTGCAATCCAGTCCATTGAAACGCCGACCGGAGCTAAGCAGCGACGGCAACCTCAGTTTGCTGAAGAGGACGGCCACCTCGGGCGATCCACTTACCAACCCATTTCCTCTGCATAAGGTGGAGCACTGTCAAAACCGTTGCAGCCAAGATGCTGTAAACGATGAACCCGGTCGTAAAGGAACCGGTATATGTCTTTGACAAACCCATCGCATTCGGCAGAATGGCTCCGCCTAGCGCACCGATTTCTCCGATCATGCTGCCCGCCACAGCGGTGTTTGTGGGCCAGCGCAACGGAACTAGTTGGAACAGAGCCCCATTTCCGGCTCCCAGTGCCGCAAAGCACAACATAAACAGGAGTGTCGTGGCGACGAGTGAAGGCTCAGTGCTTGAAGCTAATAGAGCGCCGATCGCAATCAGGAGAACAACGGATAGAGTGACAATACCTCCAAGACGGTCAGACAAATATCCTCCAACGATACGCATGACGCTGCCCGACAAAGCCGCCAGAGTTGTTAGCTGTCCAGCCTGAATCTTAGAAACGTGGAATTGAGCGAAGAAGAAACTTGGGAGGAACGTGCTCAGCCCAATGAAGCCGCCGAACGTGATGATGTAAACCAGGTTGAAGACCCACCCGTCCGTCTCCCATAGACAGGAAATGTGTTCCCGGAAGCTCTGATGCTCGCGATCGGGTGGCTCCTTGGCGAAGAAAATCATTACCAGTAAGGGCAGGGTCATCATCAACGCAGCAAAGCCGTAGACCTTCTGCCAGCCAAAGTGGGTTGCCAGCAGAGGAGCGAAAAGAGTCGCCAGAACGGTGCCGCTATTCCCCGCGCCGGCAATGCCCATCGCCAAACCTTTGTATTTCGGCGGAAACCATCCAGAGCCTAGCGAGAGTGCCACACCAAAACTTGCGCCGGCGATTCCAAGCAGAACGCCCATCGCCAAAACAGTGTTAAAGGTATTGACGAAGAAGAATCCGTACACCATGGCCGCGATGATCAGCGACATCTCCAGAATGGCTGCATTCTTGCGTCCGATGTACTGCGAAAGCACGCCCAGCGGAAAGCGCATTAACGCGCCCGCCAAGGTTGGCACCGAAACCATAAAGCCGGTTTGAGCTGCTGACAAGCGGAACTGTTCAGAAATGTATGGTCCCATCGCGCCGTTTAACACCCAAACGGCGAACGAGAAATCGAAGTAAAGGAACGCTGCGAGAAGTGTTGGCGCGTGGCCGGATTTTAGGAATAGCTTCGTACTTGCCATAAAACGTTCATCCTGTCTGAATTGACGGACAACTAGAGCAACGGGGCAAGTACTGCAACGAGGAGATAGAGCCGCGCTTCGTAGCGCGAATTTCATGAGTGTACACTAATGCTCATCTCCTCTCAAGCTCGGTTGCTCAGTTTGCAGCCGGTAAACTAAGAGGATCGGTCGGGCTTCTCACCCGTTCCCTGTTAGAACATCTTCGCCACGCACGCGATAGCTTTTGTCCTGGATCCGTTGCGAGGCGTTCTGTACACAACCGAAACATTGTCGATCGTCGGTCAGCCGTCGTTCCGTAACGAGGATGTTCAGGCTCGTGTACCCGCAACTCCCATCCACAGAGTTACTGCTACACATTGCCCGTATTGCGCCCTGCAGTGCGGCATGAATCTTGTCGTGGAACAAGGTCTTGTTCGGGTGACTGCTCGAGATTTTCCCGTTAACCAAGGAGGTCTTTGCCAGAAAGGCTGGACAGCCGCCGATCTGCTCGACCATCCCGACCGGCTCACATCGCCCATGATCCGCGATAACAAAGGAGGCCCGTTGCGCCCGGCAACCTGGGATCAAGCCCTCGACCGGATCATCAACGATGTGCGTAGCCTGCAGCGCAAGTGCGGCAACGACTCGGTCGGAGTATTCGGCGGCGGTGGTCTGACGAACGAAAAGGCATATGCGCTCGGCAAGTTTGCGCGCGTCGCTCTCAAAACCGCAATGATCGACTACAACGGCCGCTTCTGCATGTCATCTGCAGCCGCCGCGCTTAATAAATCGCTCGGCATGGATCGAGGCCTGCCGTTTCCTCTCGCCGATATTCCCCGCGCGGAGACGATTCTTCTGGTAGGCAGTAACGTTGCTGAGACCCTGCCTCTTGCTATGCGCTACTTCGAAGAGCAGCGGGCCCATGGCGGCTCACTAATTGTGGTTGATCCGCGCAAGACAAATACCGCAAGCAACGCAGCTCTTCACTTGCAGATCACGCCCGGAACTGATGCTGCGCTCGCTAACGGCCTGCTCCACATTCTTATCCGGAAGCGATACGTAGATGCAGACTACATACGCGAACGCACGAACGGTTTCGACAAAGTAAAGCAGGCTGTGCTGTCTTACTGGCCCGCGCGAGTCGAACGCATCACGGGAGTTAGTGAGCGCCAACTGGAAGAGGCGGCTCATCTACTAGGTCGGGCGCGTAAGACCATGATTCTGACAGCGCGTGGGCCGGAGCAGCAAAGCCGAGGCGTGGACAATGTTCTCAGCTTCATCAATTTGGCCCTTGCGCTTGGCACTGTCGGCAAGCCGTTCAGTGGGTACGGCACTCTAACTGGCCAAGGCAATGGTCAAGGTGGTCGCGAGCACGGCCTGAAAGCAGACCAGCTGCCGGGTTATCGCAAACTGGACAATCCTGAACATCGAAGGCACATAGCTGCGATCTGGGGGGTCAAAGAGGAAGACCTGCCTCAACCGGGACGGTCCGCTTACGAGTTGCTCGACACTCTTGGAACCGATTCCGGACTCAAGGGCTTGTTTGTCTTTGCGTCGAATGTTGCCGTCTCCGCGCCGCACGCCCGGCACGTCGAAGCAGGCTTGAAAAAGCTTGATCTCCTTGTCGTTTCCGATTTCTTCCTGTCTGAAACAGCCGCTCTCGCTGATGTTGTGCTGCCTTGCCTCCAATGGGCTGAGGAAAGCGGCACAATGACGAATCTCGAAGGCCGTATCCTGCTTCGCGTCGCGGCAGTTCCTCCGCCGCAGGGCGCGCGCTCTGACCTGGCAATCCTCGCCTCATTGGCTGATCGCTTGGGACAAGGTGACAAGTTCTCGCCAGACCCTTCGCTTGTCTACGATGAGCTGCGACGGGCTTCAGCCGGCGGACTGGCTGACTATTCGGGAGCGACATACGAGAAGATTCGAAAACAGGCGGGTGTCTTCTGGCCTTGCCCAAACGAAGATCACCCCGGGACACCTCGACTCTTTGAAGATCGTTTTCCTACGCCGGATGGACGCGCTCAATTCAACTTGATTGAGTTCCTGGAATCGTCCGAGCAGCCCGATGCCGAGTATCCTCTCTTCCTAACCACTGGTCGTGTTCTCGCCCAATATCAATCCGGAACGCAAACGCGCCGAGTCGAACGTCTTAATAAATTGAGCGGTGAAGCCTTTGTCGAAATTCACCCGGCAACTGCGCGCGGATACGGCATCAGTAATAGCGATCCCGTTGAGTTGACGACGCGCCGCGGGCAGGCTGTCTTCAAAGCGGTGCTCACTCCAACCATTCGTTTGGACACCGTTTTCGTTCCCTTTCATTTCGCCGGTTCCGCCTGCGCGAACCTCTTAACGAATCCAAAACTCGATCCATCGTCCCGCATGCCTGACTTCAAAGTCTGTGCGGTGCGAGTCAAAAAGAACAGGTCATGTTAGAAAAACCAGCTTTCCTTCAAGGCATCTTCGCGTTTGAGGGTACCGGTCTCGATACGCCGCGCCCTTTCGCCTCCCCCGTAACATATAAAGTTCCTTTCGATAAACGTTCTCAACTTGTATACCTTCGCGCTGGCAACTCTTCGCCCGAGATGATCTATATCGTCCTTCTGCGAGACGGCAATCCAGTTCGCTACTTTCCGATCGGCGGTAAAAGTGCTGTTCACGTGCCGCTCGCAGTGGTCGAAGATATGCATCCTGAAACACAGCTCGAGGTTCATTATGCTGCACCTGCCGGAGAGAAGGGCAGCGTAGTTGTCGATATCGGCTTGATGGAGTTTTGAGGCATGCACAAACAAAAGCTCGTCGTAATCGGGAACGGCATGGCTGGCGCTCGCGCCGTCGAAGAAATCCTGGCCCGTGGTGGTGCAGATCAGTTCGACATTACGATGTTTGGTGATGAGCCCTACGGTAACTACAACCGCATCTTACTTTCGAACGTTCTGAACGGGACACAGGACGAGACCGAAATATTCCTCAATCCTCTGTCCTGGTACAGCGAGAACAACATCAAGCTCCACGCGGGCGTTCGGGTCGAACGCATTCTTCGAGCATCCCGGTACGTTGTCGGAGGCGATATCGAGGAGCCTTATGACAAGGTCATCATCGCTACGGGAAGCAGTTCTTATCTCCCCCCGATCAAAGGCCTCTATGCAAATGAGGAAAGGCTAAAGCCGGGCGTTTTTGTCTTCCGCAGCCTGGACGATTGCCGCGCCATCGCCTCCTACACGGAAGGACGCGCACGCGCAGTGGTGATCGGAGGCGGCCTGCTCGGACTGGAGGCAGCGCGAGGCCTTCAAAATTTCGGATTGACTGTAGAAGTTGTTCATCGCGGGTCGCACTTGATGGGCCAGCAACTGGATGGCGTGGCAGGCTCAATCCTGCGCACCACAATGCAGGCCATCGATATGAAGGTCCACCTGCGCAAGAACACCATCGCCATCCTGGGCGCGGACCATGTGACTGGCCTTGCCTTCGCGGACGAGTCCTCGATGGACTGCGACATGGTGGTCATTGCTACCGGTATTAGCCCGAATATCGACGTTGCTGTACGTAGCGGCATAACCGTTGAGCGCGGCATTGTCGTTGATGATCAAATGCGGTCGCCGGATGACCCGAACATCTATGTTGTCGGAGAATGCGCTCAGCATCGCGGGCATGTTTATGGTTTAGTCGCGCCCTTATGGGAACAGGCTAAGGTACTCGCCGATCACATCACCAACACCAAAACCGACACTGCGTATCACGGTTCCAAAGTTTCGACCAAACTCAAGGTGATGGGAGTCGAACTGGCATCTATGGGATTGATCGATCCCGAGCACGATCACGATGAGATCGTTCAGTTCACCGAGCCGAAAAAGGGCACCTACAAGAAGCTGATCATCCGCGATGGCCGGCTAATTGGAGCCATCCTACTTGGCGACATCAGCAAGGCTGCCTATTTAACTCAGGCCTTCGATCGGAATACTCCGCTGCCGGAAGATAGGCTCGCTTTGCTTTTCGATCTCGGAACTCCGTCCAAGAAAATCACGATGGAGGAGATGCCGTTAGACACCCAGATCTGCAATTGCAATGGCGTCAGCAAATCTGCTTTGATTGCTTGCGTTAAAAGCGGTCGACGCACGATGAAGGCGGTTATGGATGCCACTCGTGCCGGGCTTGGATGCGGCTCCTGTAAGACCATGGTCTCCGAGGTGCTTGAATGGGCCGCGGACGGTCAGGTGGAAGAGGACCCGTCCGTGCATTACTACGTGCCCGGTATTCCGATGACCAAGCCTGATCTGATTCGCGCTTGTCGCGAACAGAACCTGAGGTCCGTTTCTGCCATCTTCAACGCTTTAGCCGGTGGCAAAGAGGATCCCGGAAGCAAGCCAGGCCTCGCGTCTCTGCTAAGTGTGATCTGGTCCGGGGAGCACGAAGAAGAACGGGATGCCCGTTTCATCAACGAACGCGTGCACGCCAACATTCAGAAAGACGGAACTTTCTCTGTCGTTCCGCCCATAGCAGGTGGCATCACTTCCCCTGCACAACTCCGGCGCATCGCAGATGTCGCCGAGAAGTATCATGTTCCGCTGGTGAAGCTCACGGGCGGTCAGCGTATCGATTTGGTCGGCATCAAGAAAGACGATCTTCCTAATGTCTGGCGTGATCTCGATATGCCCTCCGGTCACGCTTATGGCAAGAGTTACCGCACCTGCAAGAGTTGTATCGGAACAGATTATTGCCGCTTTGGTGTCGGCGACAGTATCTCACTCGCACTTCGTATTGAAAGCTATTTAAAGGGTATCGACTCACCGGGCAAGATGAAGATGGCGACCGCCGGATGTCCTCGCAACTGCTCCGAAGCGATGGTCAAAGATCTTGGAGTAGTAGCTGTGGAGGGCGGTCGTTGGGAGATCTACGTTGGTGGCGCAGCCGGTGCACACGTCCGCAAAGGCGACGTTCTGTGTGTTGTCGACAGCGATGATGCCGTCATGACGTATCTTGCACGCTTTGTTCAGTATTATCGCGAAAACGCCAAGTATCTCGAACGCACTTACGCCTTTGTTGAAAGGATCGGGATTGAGAAACTCAGATCTATTGTTGTCGAAGACAGTGAGGGAATCGCCGCGCAGTTAGAACGGGACTTACGGCGAAGTACGGAGACTTACAAGGATCCATGGAAGGCAGCCCTCGATTCTCACGTTCCGAACAAATTTTCTTCTCTGCTTCAGGTTCTACAGTGAACACCAACGGAATCGCGACCGAGCAGGTTGTCACAAGCTTAAGCGAGGTACCTCCCGGTGAGGGTCGGGCCTTTCAGGTCAATGGGCAGCAGGTAGCGATCTTTCATTCGCGAGCAGGCGAAGTCTTTGCAACAGAGGCACTGTGCCCGCATAAAGCCGGACCTTTAGCTGACGGACTGGTCGGGGACGGCATGGTTCTGTGTCCCCTTCATGCCTGGAAATTCGATTTGCGCACCGGGACCGCCGTGACCGGTACGTGTGACATCAAGACTTACCCAGCGCGGCTCGACGAGAAAAGCCGCATTCTCATCACGCTTTGACCCGTCCTCGCGCGGAGATCTTGTCGGCATTGGAAGCGTGGCATGACTTACTTACTTGCGGGCAGAAATGACGATGCCCCCGTCGGTCGCGACACACCATAATTTCTAACCCTTGCCGTCTCGCTTCCCTGTGATTGGTCTGTCGACAAGACCGCCTCTTTGGTATGCCGGAGAGAAATAATAAGCGAGTTGCGGGAAATTCGTCTTACGACGGGAGTTACAATCATCCGCACGGAACTTGGAATGTCTCGGGTAAGTGCCATAGCCTCTATTTCCAGATACACACCGCCGTCCCGCTCCTCATAACGGTTAATGCTATACAGCCGCCAAATAAAGCCGTCGCCTTGGTCCGGTGCTAACTTACGTTCTTGCGACGATCCATAATTCTGTATTTCTCGTATCTGAGTCGAGTAAGAAGTTTTGTAATATCGCCGATCATCAACACGGAAACTCCGAGCGCGACATTGTGTGTCTAGACCCGTACTTACAAACAGAATCTTGGTCATCCAACGCACAGAAAATTCGTCGTTGTCACCAGACTGGGCAACAACTCGGGAATCTGTCACTTCCGGATTGAAGTAATCTTTGTACCGGTCGTAGTTACGAGTAACAGTGACGACCTGATCCAGCGATGTATCTGGAATAAATACTGCGCCGACCCAGTGGTGTATCAAGCCATTCGGAACTGCAACCGATCCGGAACCGTGTCCTGGAGCTACGGCGAATGTTCCTTTTCTTACACTCAATGCTCGCCCGGGCTTTTCATCAGACCACAAGAACGTTTTGCCCGGTCCGACCCGCTGGTTCATATTCGATTCGGCATCGCTAATATATTGATTCCAAGCGGCTACAGTCTCTGGGTGTAGCTCAGCGGCATTTGCGTTGATTTGTAACGCCAGAACACCTAAAGCTGCACTTAAGACTGCCGTTGCTCTTGCTCGCAAAACATTCATATTTGACTTCGCTCGCTTTTGTGATGCGGGCAGCTGAAGCCAAGTGGCGGAAATAATTTAGTTCTTAACTAATTTGTAACTAGACCATCGGCAATGCGGGTCCGCGCACCATTCCTTGTAACATCGCAAGAGATGTTGCCCACTCCTAGCCGACTCTCTTTCGCATTTCTGCTATGCCTAGTTCCAGGGTTTGCTGCTCCGAATCTACCGAACCCATTTTTTGCTTATGAACTCGGCGAATCCCCACTCGTCGAGCAAGTACGTCTTGCCAGTGAGCTCGGATTCGACGGTATGTCTTTCGATGATCCGAAGCTGGTACCTGAGCGGTTAAGCGCTCTTGACGCTGTCCATCGTCAACTCTTCTTTCTCTGGATCAACTTAGACATCAGCAAGCAGCCTCTCGCCTATGACCCCGGCTTGGAACCATCTATACGCGCGCTCGCCGGACGAGGCACGGTAATCTGGCTCGCCCTGAGCGGAAGGGGACCGCAGCCGGAAGAAGCGGCCATAGAAGCAAGCCAGCATATTGCTGATCTTGCCGCAGCGTCAAACCTGCGTGTTGCGCTCTACCCGCACCATGGGTTTTATCTCCCAACTCTGAACGACGTCATGCGAGTGGCGGAGAAAGCACACCGCAGCAATTTGGGCGTCACTTTTAATCTCTGCCATGAAATCCGTTCTGGCATCAAGAGCGACCTGTACGTTTCGCTCGAACATGCCATGCCGCGTTTGTATGCAGTAACGATCAATGGCGCCGACCGGCAAGGAACAGATTGGGACACCCTCATTCAACCTTTAGACCGGGGCGATTTCGACGTTCCTGAATTGGTGCGCCGGCTTGTCTCGATCGGATACCGCGGGCCCATTGGCCTTCAATGCTACGGGATCAAGGCGCCTTTACGGAATCACCTGCCCCGCTCCATGAAAACTTGGAACGCAATCTCATCAGCGGTTGCAAAATCCGAACAGTCTAACGACATCAGTCACAAGCCTCAACCTCAATAAAAGCCGGCTTTTTTAGCTTTTTTCTCTTGACACCTGTTGTAGGCTCTCCTTGGGGAGTCTCAGGTCTCCTTCCGCCACCGGCGTCATTCCGGTGGCTTTGTTATTCTCAGCAGCCACCGTTCCGGGGTGGCTTTTTCATTTACCAGGAGAGATCAACCGATGTCCACACTCGCGCAAGTCACTGCAAATCAGCAGAACGCCCAGCACTCCACCGGTCCCCGTACCGAGGAGGGAAAAGCGGCCGCGTCCCGCAATCGTTTCGTTCACGGCCTCTGCGGCGGATCGTTCAATATCCTCCCCGGCGAAAGCGAAGACGAGTTCGAAAAGTTAGAAGCCGCCTTCACAGCCGAGCATCGCCCTCAGACCATCACCGAAACTCTGCTCGTCAGAACTCTGACCGAAGCCTGGTGGCTTCGCAACCGCGCCCAAGTCTTCCAGGATTTCTGCCTCGGCGAACTCGGAGCCATTGACTCACAAGAACTCCCTCTCTACATCCGCTACCAGGCCCACCACGACCGCGTCTTTCATCGCACCCTCAACGAGATCCTTAAGATGCGCGCTGCTCGCGAGAAATCCAAATCGCTAGAGATCATCGAGATTCGAAAGCTTGAACTGAACTCTCTCAACATCCACTCCGCCCGTCTCAAGGTCAAATTGCAACAAGCGAAGCTCGACAAGATTCAGTCCACACAGACCGCCGCCGCGCCGCCCCAACCCGAAATTGGGTTCGTTCCGCAGAACCCGTCCCACCCGCCGGCCGACCTCTCGCCAATCACTAACGCCGCCTAGCTTCCTGGGTCACTTCTTCTGTTTTGAGACACGCCGCCGCGTGTTTTGGTGCTTCCACCAAGCTGTTCGAAAACTGTTAAATTAGCTGGAACTCAGACCGCACTCGAAGTGCGTAACTAATGGTAGTTTCTGGCGGTGAGGGTGAGATTCGAACTCACGGAACCCGTGAAGGTTCAACGGTTTTCGAGACCGCCGCATTCGACCACTCTGCCACCTCACCGCAACCGCTCAATGTCGGATGACGTCCGTCCTTTAATATAACAATTCCTCTACTTTCAACACCTAAGCTACCTTTCGAGTAACGTACTACCCGTCTTTCCCGCCATACTGGTCAAAGACGTTCGTCTTACTTTAGAGGCCCCAGCTTTATGTGGATAGTCAGGCTTGCCCTCCGCAGGCCGTACACCTTCGTCGTGATGTCTGTGCTGATTGCCGTCCTTGGTGGAATTGCGATCTTCACAATGCCGACTGACATTTTTCCGGATATCAACATCCCCGTCGTCAGTATGGTCTGGAACTACACGGGCATCTCGCCCGACGAGATGGAGAAGCGCATCGTCACCATTAGTGAACGATCACTGACCACCACAGTCAACGATATTGAGCACATAGAATCGCAGTCGTATAACGGCGTTGCTATCATCCGCGTGTACTTCCACCCCGGAGCCAAAGTCGAGCTCGCTGTTGCCCAGATTGGCGCTATCTCGCAAACGATTCTTCGCCGCCTTCCGCCTGGAATTTTCCCTCCCAACGTTCTCAAGTACAGTGCCTCCAGCGTTCCTATTCTGCAAATCGGCTTAACAAGTTCGACGCTCAGCGAAGCTCAGATTTTCGACCTTGGTACTAACTTCATAAGGACTCAGCTGGCCACTGTGCAAGGTGCTTCCATCCCGCTGCCCTACGGCGGCAAGGCGCGCCAGATTATGGTCGACCTCGATCAGAATGCGCTTTACGCCAAGGGCCTTTCGGCTACCGACGTGTCGCAAGCCATCAACAGCCAGAGTGTGATCCTTCCCGCAGGCACTGCTAAGTTCGGCGACCGCGAGTACCTCGTCCGTCTGAACGCCAGTCCGCGGTACGCCGACGAGTTGAATGATCTGCCCATCAAGACCGTAAATGGAGCTACCGTTTACATGCGAGATGTAGCCCAGGTCCGAGACGGTTATTCTGTACAGACCAACATTGTTCGAATCAACGGAGCTCGCGCTGCTCTGCTCACAGTTCTTAAAAATGGCAGTGCGTCTACGCTCGACATTGTCGACAGCGTTCGCAAACAGCTCGGGATCATAAAAGTCGGAATGCCCGCCAGCCTGCAGATGAAGCAGTTGTTCGATCAGTCACTATTCGTTCGGGCCGCGATCAACGGAGTGCTTCGAGAAGGCCTTATGGCTGCCGTCCTTACCGGCCTGATGATTCTGCTCTTCCTTGGCAGCTGGCGTAGCACTCTCATTGTTTGCGTCTCGATTCCGCTGTCCATTCTTACGTCGGAGATCATCCTCGCTATTCTTGGTCAAACAACAAACGTCATGACCCTGGGCGGAATGGCGCTCGCGGTCGGTATCCTCGTTGACGACGCGACTGTTGAGATTGAAAACATCCACCGTAATCTTGGGATGAAGAAGCCCATTACTCGGGCCATCCTCGACGGTGCGCAGCAAATTGCCGTGCCCGCCTTCGTATCCACTCTTTCCATTTGCATCGTCTTCGTTCCGGTCCTCTTGCTTACCGGCGCTGCCAAATATCTCTTCACACCATTGGCAGAGGCCGTGGTCTTCGCGATGCTCGCGTCATATTTGCTGTCCCGAACTCTTGTGCCCACTATGGTTCACTATTTGCTCAGGCCCGAAGTCAAGCTGTATCAGGCCGGCGAGCATGGCCACGCGATGGGCGGCGACAGTATCATCTGGGCCGTTCACCGGCGTTTCAATATCATGTTCGAATGGCTTCGAGAGCGTTATCGCGGACTACTGGGCGCGGCACTTCAAAATCGTGCCATCGTTGCGATTGGATTTGGAGTCTTTGCGATTGGCTCGCTCTTTCTATCGGTCATCATCGGTCGTGACTTCTTTCCCTACGTTGACTCGGGCCAGATGCGGCTCCACGTTCGCGCTCCTGTCGGAACTCGTATTGAAGAAACTGAGCATGTCTTCGGCACTGTCGAGGATGAAGTTCGACGTCTTATCCCTGAGAGCGATCTCGATACGATCCTCGACAACATCGGCCTTCCGCAGGGCGGCTTCAACCTGGCATTCAGTGATGCCTCTGTCATCGGTCCTTCTGACGGCGACATTTTGATCTCGCTCAGACCTAAACACAAGACCGGTACGCTCGAATATGAACGCCGTCTTCGCAAGGCACTCAACGAGAGATTTCCTGCTGAAATTTTTTATTTCCAGGCAGCTAACATTACGAATCAGATTTTGAACTTCGGCTTACCTGCCCCCATCGACGTCCAGGTTATCGGTCGCGACCCGCACAATTTCCAAGTCGCCTCTGACATTCGCAATCGCGTTGCTGCAGTCCCCGGCGCGGTTGACGTGCACGTTCACCAGGAGATCGGTTATCCCGAAGTTGAGGTCAAAGTTGATCGGTCGAAAGCGAGTCAGGTCGGTCTCACACAACAGAACGTCGGAAATAGTCTTCTGATCTCACTCAGCGGTAGCGGGCAGGTAGCGCCGAATCAGTGGCTAAATCTAGACAACGGCGTCAGCTATGACATCGGTGTTCAGACACCCCAGAATCGAATCCGGAGCATGGACGACCTGTCGCGCACTCCGATATCGGCAGCTAGTTCTGCTTCTGTGGATGCTAATAATCCCGATGCCGGATCCACAGCTTACGGAAGCGATCCTACGCACACTCAGCTTCTCTCAAACTTGGCCACATTCGGACGAGGCCAGAGCGTTGCGATCATCAACCACTACAATGTCCAACCCTTGTTCGATGTTTACGCCAACGTTGACAATCGGGATCTCGGCGGTGTCGCTGGCGATGTGCAAAAGATTCTGAAGAACATCAAGACGCCCCGGGCAACACTTCTCAACGTTCGCGGCCAGGTCCAAACCATGCAAGAGTCGTTCCTGCGGCTCGGCTTTGGACTCCTCTTCGCCATCCTCCTTGTCTACCTCTTGATGGTGGTCAACTTTCAATCTTGGCTCGATCCGTTCATCATTCTGATGGCATTGCCCGGCGCTCTAGCCGGGATTTGCTGGATGCTGTTCGTCACCCAGACGACTTTCAGCGTTCCATCGCTGATGGGAGCGATTATGTGTATCGGTGTCGCCACCGCGAACAGTATCCTCCTTGTTACATTCGCCAATGACGAGCGCATTGAAGGCAAGAATGCAATTGAAGCTGCTCTATCGGCTGGCTATACTCGCATTCGGCCCGTTATTATGACCGCTACCGCGATGATCATTGGCATGTTACCCATGTCTCTTGGCTTGGGCGAAGGTGGCGAACAAAATGCTCCCCTCGGGCGTGCCGTCATCGGCGGCTTACTATTAGCCACTGTAACGACTTTAATATTCGTACCAATTATCTACAGCTACCTTCGTCATGATGCCCCTGTACTTGTCGGGGACGAGATCGACCAGGAAGCCCACGAAGGAGAGACGGTCTAACCAGCCTCCATGCCCACTACTCAAGATCCCGCCGTCGGCGCACCGCCACCCCGGATTTCTTCAGCTTCTCTCAAAATCATTGCTGTTGTCGCGCTCATAGTGTTTGCTGGATTTTTTGTTCTCGGCTACCTGCCGCGCGTACAGCGCAACCGCGAGAACAGTGCCTCTGCCCATGAAGAACAATCGGCTCTTCCTGTAGTGAATGTCTCGACGGCCAAACAAGCTTCCGCGTTGTCAGAGCTGCAACTGCCGGGTAACGTCCAGGCTATCGCTGAAAGCCCTGTTCTGGCGCGGGCCGAAGGTTACCTTGTGAAACGCTATGCGGACATCGGCGACCGTGTCGTGAAAGGACAGAAGCTCGCCGAGATTGACGCACCCGATCTCGATCAGCAAGTGATCCAGGCCCGGGCTTCTCTTGAGCAAACCAACGCCGCTCTTGTTCAGGCCCGAGCCAATCTTGAACAAGCCAAAGCCAATGAATCCCTGGCTGAGGTCACTAAGCGCCGCAACGATACTCTGGTCCAACGCGGTGTCCTGTCAAAGCAAGAGGGTGACACTTCGACCGCTGCTTACCAAGCCCAGTTCGCGAACGTCAACGCTGGTCAGGCGAACATCGCCGCCGCTCAGCAGTCTGTTGCCGCCGCTCAAGCTAATCTCGATCGCCTAATCGAATTGCAAGGCTACAAAACAGTGCGTGCGCCTTTCGCTGGAGTCATCACGCTCCGCAATATTGATACTGGAACGTTGATCAACAGCGGAAGCACAATGCTATTCCGCGTTGCACAATACGACACCTTGCGCATCTTTTTGAACGTGCCACAAGCAAACTTCAGCTCTCTCAAGGTCGGCACGCCCGCCCAAATCACGGTGCAAGAGCTGCCTGGACGGGTCTTCGACGGTCATATTACTCGAGTCTCCGGCGCCCTTGACACAACCACGCGAACATTGCTAACTGAGGTACAGCTCCGCAACATCGACGGCAGTCTTCGACCTGGCATGTACGCGACCGTTCGATTGTCAGTCTCACGAGTAACGCCGCCCGTGTTGATTCCTGGTGACGCCGTTGTGACTCGCTCTAGCGGTACTTTCGTTGCTGTCATAACTCCTGACGACACCGCTCACTTTCGACCCATTCGGATCGGCCGCGATCTCGGTCTTGAAGTTGAGGTGGCTTCAGGTGTCAATGCTGGAGACCAGATCGTGGTTAATCCTACCGACGACGTCCGTGATGGGGTCAAAGTACAGAAGCACGTCGTTAAAGAAACACAGTCGTCTCCCGCAGGCCAATCCTCCACCACGGGTAAGAGAGCTGCTGGTGGCCGCTAGACAAATGGCTTTTGAATTCCCTTCGAGTGCTGCCACTTTCTTCAAAACAGGCTTTCCGATCCAGAAGAAGCACTTTGTAGCTCTCTTTTCGGTTTGGCTGATTGCTTGCGGGCCCGCCCTTTCTCAGAAATCCGGGAACTCACAAACATCTGCGGTACCACAGATCAGTTCCCCGGGCCGGCCCATCTTCCGCGCGTTCCGCTCTCCGGAAGTCTTAGCACCAAGTTTTCGAAACTCGCAACGGACCTACGATCTAATTAGGGCTGGGAATCTCTACCTCTCTTTACAGGACGCAATTGCATTAGCCCTCGAGAACAACCTTGACATTCAGCTCCAGCGTTATAGTTCGGCCATTGCTGCCACAGATACTTTGCGAGCTCGTGGGGGTGGCCTTCTCCGCGGACTGACCTATACAGTTAATCAGCTGCCACAAGGTGTCGGCGGTCCAGGTAGTCCTTTGCTAACCACCGTCGGGGGTGCAGCTCCCGCTACTCAGGTGAACGCTAACTCAGCAGATCTTGCCGTCATAGCTGAAGGACAAAACAATCTTTCTGTCCAAAGCACTATTCCCGTCGCTACAGGACCAGCTATTCCGATTTTCGATCCTGCAATTACAGGAAATTTCAGTTACCAGCATTTGTCTCAGTTACAGACCACGCTACTTTCGAATGGCGTCTCCAATTTGATCAGCAACAATGAAACCGGCAGCGCCGGCTATCAGCAAGGTTTTTCAAGTGGAGCGAATATCAACCTGAACTATAGTTCCACTCGTACCGACTTCAATTCATTTCGCAGTGACTACAATCCTTATACGGCTGGCGCCTTGGCACTTACAGTCGATCAGCCTTTGCTTCGAGGCTTCGGCATCGATCTGAACCGGCGTTTTATTCATATCGCAGAAAATCAGGAACGTATTGCGCAGTTAATCTTCAGCCAACAGTTGATTGACACGGTCGCATCTATAATCCGCCTTTATTGGGACTTGGTCAGCCTCAATAACGATGTGAGAGTTAAGCAGGAGGCACTCGCCGCCGCCGAAAAGCTGCTTGAAGACAACCGAGCTCAGGTCGAGGTCGGCACACTTGCCCCATTACAGTTGACACAGGCTGCCGCTGAAGTGGCGCGGAGTAAAGAAGATCTTATAAACTCCAATAACTTGGTCGCTCAGCAAGAACTGATACTGAAGAACAGCATCACGCGTAGTGGCGCAGACGACGTCACGTTAGATACGGTGCACATTGTTCCACTCGACACGATTACCGTGCCCCCTCAAGAGAGTCTCCCTTCCGCCACTGAATTGATGACCGAAGCACTCCGGAATCGGCCTGATCTGGCCCAGGCGCAACTGCAGATCGGCAACGCCAACCTTGCCCTTAAAGGGTCTCGCAACGAGATTCGACCGCAGCTTGATTTGGTCGGCAGTGTCACGAACAACGCGTTCGCGGGCACAATCAACAGTTTGCCTTCAATTGCATCTACTACTCCCAGGGCCCCTGACCCGGTACTCATAGGAAATTCAGGTACTATCCTGTCCCAATTAGTAGATCGCAACTACCCAAATTACACGCTCGGCTTTCAACTCACTATTCCGATCCGTAATCGTGTTGCGCAAGCCGATATAGCTCGAGATGAACTTCAGTTGCGTCAGTCCCAAGTTCGTCTTCGTCAGACCGTTAACCAGGTACGACTTGAAGTCCAGAATGCACTGCTAGCCGTCGTGCGAGCCCGTGCGACTTACGATGCTGCTGCCGAGACTACTCGCCTGCAAGAGGAGGCTCTAAGCGCTGAACAGCAACGGTTCGGTGTGGGGCAGTCTACCAGCTTTCAGATTATTCAGTTCCAACGCGACTTGGCCCAGGCGCGATCAACTGAAGTAGTTGCCCAAGATGACTACGCGAAAGCGCGTGCTGCGCTCGACCGCGCCACAGGCCAAACACTCACCGCTAATAATGTCACGTTTGCGGAAGCGTTAAATGGTACTGTCTCTCGTCCACCTAGTTCCATACCCCTTAACCAAAAGTAAGTTCCAATCCATGAAGTCTAGTCTGTCGTATTACAGCTAGGTAGTTGGAACTTTCATCCGAACTAACCTGTGAAAGGTGTTATGGAAAACAAATTAGATTTAAGCTCGGCTGTAGGCCGACGAGCATTGTTAAAGAACGCAGCTTTTAGTGGTGCAGGGCTTGCTAGCTTGGGGCTGCTAGCAAGTGCAACAAAGGTCTCCGCAGCGGGTACTGCAACCCAAGACACAGTAGCTCAGATTGTAACTGCTGCATTGGTCGCTGAAGATCTAGCAACAACCTTCTATTACAACGGCCTTGTCGGCCCGGTAATCCAAGACCCCTCGCTTGCCGGTTCCGGCGGCGGAATCTCAGCCAACGGAACACCTCGCGTTACAAATGGCAACACCGGCAATGTTATTTACATCCAGGCCGCTCTAGCTGAAGAATACAATCATGCCAACTTCTTACGTGGATTATTGGGTAAGTCTAACCCAAGCACTGATCCATATACGACCTTCTATTTCAATCCTTCCACGTTCAGCTCAATAGGAACGTTTCTCGCAACTCTCGATGCGCTGGAGAATGCATTCATCGGAGCGTATTTGAATGCTATCCGTGAGTTTTCGACCCTCGCGTCTGAAGCAGCGGTTAATCCAAATAGCAGCACTTACAGTGCTGCTGAATTAACTTACTTCGCCGTTGTAGCTGCATCCATCATGGGCGTAGAGTCTGAACATCGAACTCTCGGCCGAGTTATTAGCGGAATGGATCCAGCCAACAATCGAAATTATGAGCAGTATGACGGACTGACCAGCGTTTATAACGGAGCACACTCTGCGGTTGCTGCTTTGACGCCATTCTTGACGCCATCCAATGGCAAGGCATATACGCTCGCAACAGCACTGAGTAACCGAGCTTGGGTTGATTACCCGGTTGAGGGCATGCCGCCGGCAATGATTTAAACCGAATCGAGTAATCAGCACTCGGGGGTCCCGGCTTAGCTGTCGCGGCCCCGTACTTTTTGGCTTGTTGGAACGGGTAATCCGGGCGACATCTAAATAGAAATGCGGTATCATCAGTCGTCTTGATCAAGACTGGTCAACATACTAGTTCTCTCGAAGCGGAGCTTCCGGAAAACTCTGCATACTCCAATCGATCAACACCCGATGGATTGGACAAAGTCCAGCCACCTGCGAAAAGGAAACTGGACAGTGAGCATACACCTAATCAACCCAAGCGACGTTGCGTTTGGGACCGCCGTCATCACACCGCGTTGGCTTTACGTTTTGGCTTCGGCTACGCCGCGATTTCTTGGCGACCCTAAGATCTGTGATGAGACCCTAGAACAGCTTGACCCGGCTTCTATTCAGCAAGGCGATGTTGTAGGCATCGGAATCCACACCGGTAATGCACTCCGGGGCTACGAAGTTGGCAAGTTAGCTCGAGCGCGCGGCGCATGGGTTATCTTTGGTGGCATCCATGCCACGCTGTACCCGGAAGAAGCAATGGAGCTGGGCGGTGCGCACGCTGTCGTGAAGGGAGACGGTGATGCAATATGGCCTCAAGTAGTTAGCGACTGTCTGAAAGGCTCACCAAAAGCTATCTATGATGGCGGCCGGATCGAGCCCGATCAGTTCCTCCCAGCACGCTGGGACCTGATGCCGGAAGGCCGTTACATGTGGGCCTCTGTTCAAACGGTTCGCGGATGCGCTAAACACTGCTCATTCTGTTCAGTCTGGCGAACAGATGGTCAGCGACCACGTCAACGTGCTTCCGATGGTGTGATCGAAGAAATCATTCAACTGCGCCGTAAGGGTTTCCGGTTTATCGCTCTAGCGGACGACAACTTTTACCCAGTCACCCTCACAGATCTGAAGCTCGCTGAGCGCCAAAACAACCAAGCTAAGTTGCAGCAATTAACAGCAATGCGCAACGAACGTTTCGAACTGATGGAAAGGCTCTCGACGTTACCAAGCGACTTGGTGTTCTACACCCAAATCACGATGGAGGCCGCCGAAGACATTGAGTTCCTGGAGGCCATGAAAAAAGCCCGCATCAAGGGTGCCCTTGTCGGAGTTGAAGC
This sequence comes from Bryobacteraceae bacterium, assembly GCA_965214005.1. GTDB lineage: Bacteria > Acidobacteriota > Terriglobia > Bryobacterales > Bryobacteraceae > Bog-105. The sequence goes on along the minus strand of CBDCAQ010000014.1, from coordinate 1,347,663 downwards.
CGTGACGGCGGAAGGTCTCAAGTCTGTTTATAAGGATTTCAATCTTTCCGGCGACAATCTTGTCCAGCGCTTACAGACGTTCCGAGAACACGGCGTCCATGTTCTGGGATCTTTTATCTTCGGCCTGCCGACCGACAAGCCCGACACCTTCGACGCGACTGCCGCTCTGGCACAAAAAGCGGGCATAACGTTTGCTCAATTCGTGATGATGACGCCCTTTCCCGGGACCGTCGATTTTGAGAGGTGGGAGAAAGAACAACAGCAAAACCCAACGATGGTAGCGGGCATCCCCATTACTCGTTATTGGCTGATTCCTGCACACTTGCGGCCCAAGATGTTCACACCCCATCCGAATATGAGCTCCGAGGAGATTCGGGAACGAACTCAGCGTGTTTGGGATCAGTTCTACGACTGGAGTTCTATTTGGCAACGTTCCTCTTGCGTGTCAACCATTCGAGCTCGTCTGGCATTTCTATTCGTCTCCAGGCTCTACCGCCAAATGTACGCTAAGACAGGCATTGCAAGTGATAGCGCGCGGAGAAACAAAGCCACACTGGTTGCGCGTCGTTTGGCAAAGTTGTGTCAGCGACTATTCCAAGCCAAACCTATGCCTGAACTGCAGTTGCAAGCAGCCGGTGGATTGAATGGTAGTGGACCATGGTCCGTTAGCGAGGTTCACAGCAGCGATGAAGACGTGCGAACGAATTTTACGGTTCTGAAGTAATCAGTGCTGCGCAGCCAATACTCGATCGCCGGTGGGTTGTTGCGACACCGCGCGTCTGGGCGGACGAACCAAGAACGGCAAGACCGCTGAAGCAGCCATAATGCCTGCTATGACGTGCAGTGCACCTCCGTACTGGCCGCTCACTTCACGCATGTGCGCTACCAATAGCGGTCCAAACGCGCTCGCGAAACCCCAGGCCGTCAACATCAGCCCATAAGTTGGTCCTACATTTTTGGACCCGAAGTAGTCGGCTACGAAGGCCGGCATGGTCCCAAATCCTCCGCCGTAACACATCAAGATCAGCACTGCCACAAGTCCTACACTAAGCAGCGAGTGCAGACTCGGCAGCACCCAAAATAATGCGACCTGGAGCATAAACATCGCCAAGAAAGCCATGCGACGCGTAATCGCGTCAGACACCCAGGCCCACAGAACCCGTCCTGCTGCGTTACCCAAAGCAGCGATGCCTACGAGGCCCGCTGCGATTGCCGTTGATGTGTGGGTCAAGTCTTGGAACAGTGGAGCTTCTTGAGAGATTAGCGAAATGCCTGCAGTTGTATTCAGGAAGAGCAGGAGCCATAGCGCCCACCACTGCCAGGTATAAACAGCCTGCGAAAAGGTGTACTCGACTGAGCTCCGTTGTTGAGCTACCGCGGGTGTAGGAACGTATCCGACGGGCTTCCAATTCGCTGGTGGGTTCTGCATCAAGTACCCCGCGCCTACTGTCACAATCAGGAACGCGGCCCCGAGATAGCCGAACGTCCTCAGCACACCCACAGCCTGGATCAAACGAGTTGCTACTGGTGCTGCAATTAACGCGCCTGCTCCGAAGCCGCCTACGGCCACCCCGGTTATAAGTCCTCTTCGTTCCGGAAACCATTTGACCAGTACGGCCACAGGAACTATATAAGCGAAGCCAAGGCCTATGCCGCCGATTACTCCATAAGTCAGGTATAACCACCAGAGCCTGTGTGCTGAAAAGCTCGCCAGAAAGACGCCAAGCCCATACAAAGCTCCGCCCGTCATAGCAACTACTCTGGGACCTTTTTTGTTAAGCCACAACCCTCCAAAAAACGCAGCGAAGCCGAGCACAAAAATTGCAATGGTGAACGTCAGCGTGACCTGCGAAGTGGTCCATCCGAATTGCTTACTGAGAGGGGCCCGAAAGACGCTCCAGGCATATACAGCGCCCAATGCGATCTGCATTAGCACGCCTGCTCCAGCAATTCCCCATCGGTTGGTTCGATCCATAGCAGGATCCATGATGCACTCCCTCGCCGGCTAACTGACCGCTACGGGGCACGCCGGCAACCACTCACGTTAGATGCGTGTGGGGCAACTTGGGAGACGCGGTTTCATGCCGGGAAGAATTACAAAGTACCTTCCTATCCCGCAACCGAAGTACGGCGAGAACTACGCCTAAGGTTGCGGCATTACGCACGAGAAGCTTCGCTCGTTGTTGATGTCGCCCGAGCCGAGATACTTGGCTACCTGGGGATACTGACAAATGGGGCGGGTTCTCTCGACCTCCTTGTGGGAATCATCGCCGCGGTACTTGGTTGCGACAAGACTTACGGGAGGCGTGCCTTTCTCAACCCAAGATTGGAGTGCTTCGAATATCCCGCGGCCCCGTTCGGTAGGCGTTCCAAGCCGTCCCAGAAAGTTTGGACCCGGTCCGCCGATACAGTGACCCATACCCGGGATCATGTACAGGCGCACAAAGCCCTTAGTTGTCTCAGCACCCATCGCCTTTACTACATTGTTGAAGTAGTTGACCGTATTCTGCGGCGAGATAGCCGAATCGGTCCAGCCGTGGTAAATAATCAGCTTGCCGCCTCTTGAGCGAAAGCGGCTCAGGTCAGGATCCGTTGCGTCTAGAGTCCGACTTGTCTTCTCGTCAGCTTTCTGTAACGCGTGGTCCACATCGGCAGATCGTAGGCTCCACTTCGGATCTTCATAAACGATGTACCTAAAAAAGTTGGATACGTAGGACACTCCTGAGCCCTCGCCAGGACGCTTTCCAGTGACCCACGACGTCCATTCCGACGCTTCGCCGCCTGGAACGAAACCCGGAAAAATCGGCTTGCCACTCGAGTCCTGCCCGCCCGCGTACAACTTCTTCAATGAGTTAACCTGCGGCGACGTTAGACACGATTGTGCATCGGCACCCTTACAAAGCAAAACGGTTGGATCAAAATGGCAACGTTCCGGATCGCTAACCAGTCCGTCCTTCAGGCCATCTTGCGCGTCGCACGAAGCAAGCACAGCGGCTGTAATGGTGGGCAGCTTAGGAGGTGGAATGTAACCCGCCTCAGAACGATTCACTGACTTATTAACGTCAAGTCCACTCGCAAGCATGCGCGTCCAATTGTTCGCTGGCGCGCCTGCAAGAATGCCGTCGTAATCTTCAGGGTAACGCTGCGCTTCCATCAATGCTTCGCGCCCGCCGTCCGAGCAAGCATCAAAGTACGACTTCTCAGGCGGACGATCATAGAACGCTGCAATGATCAATTTTGCATTAATGGCCGTTGCATGAACCGCGCGGTAACCGAAGTCGACCACCTTCTCTGGATGGCCCAGTGCCCAACTCGCGTCCTCGGCTTCGCCATGGTGGCCTGTGTCAGTCCCAGCTGTCGCGAATCCGTGTCTCAGGTTCGTTCCCAATCCTCTGAAATCAATTGATCCCGCAAAGCCGCCGTTCCCAACGCCCAGAAACTTTCCATTCCAACCGGACGCAGGTAGCCAAACCTCGAAATGAATGGCGGAATCGGACGTCGGAGCGATGATGCCAGAGACTCGGCAAAATGCGGCCAACTCGCCGACTACCTGACCAGATGGCGCTGTAAACGGTCCCGCTGTGACGCGTTGAGCAACCTGGATCGAGGTGTCCGCCAACCGCAGCTTTGTAAGGCTTTCGCAGGTGGCGGCCGGCAAAGCATTGTTAAGGGCAAGCGTGAACAGAATTGTTGAGAGGGCTGGTGTTGGACTGATAGCCATTGAGCTCAAGGCCATCATTACATTAGCTACTCGACGTCGCCACTCGTCTTGACCCAAGCAACTTCCATGACGTTCGGATCAGCCCGAAGTTCGCCGGCGAACGCTTCGATCAAGGCCCTGTTATCCTTCTGTGACTCAACGATAGCCTCCATAGATACCTCTTGACTTCCTTCCAACTCCTCTGTCCGCAACTCTCGCAACGTAAGTGGTTTAGCAGCTAGAGCACGCATGACAAGTGAGCCCACAGCTTGTTCGTGCACCGTAGCGCACAGGATAGAGATTCGGTAAACGGATCCGTGTCGGGCGAAGGCCAATGATCGCCGGTCGATGAACCGGGACAGCGGGCGCAATGCAACGTTGATCCCGAGCAATAAGACTGTCACGAAAACTGCGTTCACTAGTTCGCCAGCGCCGGCACAGGCACCTACTGCAGCCGAGCACCACAACGTGGCAGCCGTGTTCAGGCCACGAATGCTGCCTCCTTCTTTCATGATTGCGCCCGCTCCTAAGAAGCCGACTCCTGAAACCACGTAGGCGATGATGCTGGTCTGGTTGTTGCTGAGCGTCCGGGTACCTAGCGCTACGAAGGCTGCGGACCCAAAACAAACCAGAGTATTGGTGCGCATACCGGCTGCGCGTTGCCGCCATTGCCTCTCCGCGCCGACAATCGACCCGAGTAGCATGGCCAGCATAAGCCGCGGGATCATTGTTTGCCCGAGCAATGAGAAGATCTGTGTCCACCACTGCAATTAGCCGAACCTCATGTTTGTTTCTCGCGAACCATTTTTAGGTTTGTCCAATTCTAAATTGAATTCGAACACTCTGCCATGTTGACTCGCTCTTAGCTTACGAAGACCGTGAAGCCAATCTCCAGCAAAGAAGCTCGATTAGTATTGCAGGCCGGGGCCGGTGACCGTGACGCGCTTGAAATCCTGCTCTCCGGTTTGCAGTCGCGACTCTTCAGTTATGTCTCCGGAATAGTGGGGAGAACGGCCGCGGACGATATTCTGCAGGATGCATTTCTTCAGATCTGTCGTAACTTGAAGTGGCTTCGGGATCCCGAGTTGTTTGTGCCCTGGGCTTATAGGATTGCCAGCCGGGCCGCATTCAAACATCTCAAGCGAGAACACCGTTACCGGGCCGCCGATGATGACACGTTCGTACTGGATGAGCTGGCAGCAGAGCCCGAATCGCCCCGGCAACTCTTTTCTGATTTACCGGAGATGCTAGACAAAGTTTCTCCAGCAAGTCGGGCGGTTCTAACTTTGCACTACCTTCACGAACTCACAATCCAAGAAGTCGCTGCCGTCCTCGACATCGAGGTAGGTACCGCAAAGTCCCGATTGGCCTATGGCCTCGCGTGCCTTAGAGAAGTTGTCAAACCAAAAAACAAGTTGTGAAAAGGAAAATAACTATGACCCAGATGTCTTCAGACGCACTTAGAAATACGTTGAACCAAGTTGATCGTGAAAGGAAACGGGCAATGGCAATGCTGGTAGCACTACTCGTTATGACCGTGGCATTTTGGTTGGCCATGATGTTTGCGAAGGACGATCACTCCGGCCTTCCATTTGGACTAGCTGCCGTTATTGGAAGCGTGTTCGTAACGGGCATGATTGCCGCCAAGGTTTCCCATGACAACACAAGGATGATTCTTAAATCGATCGAGCTTCTGTCCACCGATAGAAAGGACTGATGGGCCTGGGCGACTGTGCAGGGTGCGGTCAGCCCGTGACGAGGGCGTCTAGTTGCTGCAGTACGCTCTCCATTGTCTCCGCCTGAGTCTTAAGTTCCTGACTAGCAGATGCGGTCTCTTCCGCATTCGAGGCCGATCTCTGGGTAATTCCTTCCATTTGAACCAACGCCTTCGAAATCAGCTCTATGCCATGAGATTGCTCAATCGACCCAGCGCTAACCTCATCTACAAGGGCTTTGACTGTTGCTGAGCTCTTTGTTATTGCTCCGATCACCTCTGAAACTTCGCCCAGTCTTGTGCCGCCATTCTTGGCATTGGTTACTGATTCCTCGATGAGTGACGTTGTGTCATTAGCCGCCTGAGCACAGCGTTGAGCGAGACTCCGGACCTCATCGGCAACCACTGCGAAACCCATACCAGATTCCCCGGCACGGGCCGCCTCGACGGCAGCATTCAAGGCAAGGATATTGGTCTGAAAGGCGATCTCATCGATCACTTTGATGATCTTTGCAATGCGATCACTTGAAGTCGAGATGGCGGACATACTCGTTTCCATCAACTCCAGCTTCTGATTCGCCTCCAGAACACGCTGGTCAACGTCTTTCATTAAAGCCGAGGCCTTGAGCGAATTCTCCGCATTTCGCTGAGTCATAGCGCTGATCTCGTGGCCGGATGCGGACGTTTCCTGCAATGACGCCGCTTGACGGCTAGCATCCTGTGACAACTTCTCACTTGCCGACGACATTTGGCCAGAAGCGCTCGCGACCTGTTCAGTGCTGGCTCGGATGTTAAAACTAGCTTGCCGCAGGCCGTCGTTGATGCTCTTAACAACAAGATAACTGAGCCCAATGCCGCATCCAACAGCCACGACAAGCAAAAGCCAAGTCAGCTGAGTCACGGAGTGAGCGGACGACCTTCCAGCTTTCAGATGTCTTTCGACCTCAGCTATGTGAAAGTTGATTTCAGTTTGAAGAGCGTCTCTCAACTTTGGCCATTCCGTCGTCCCCTTCGCTTGCCAGAACTCGGTTCCTTGCTGCAGCTTTCCCGCTAAGGCAAACTTTCGGTATTCCTTGCAGGTTTCTAAGAAGCTGACGCTTGCAGCTTTGGTCTTTTCATACAGAGGCTGCTCTTCTTCAGAAACTCCGCTTCCATACTCTGCCAAGATTTTGGGCAATTCTTGCTCCAAGGTTGCCATTCTGGCAAGTTGCTTGGCCTTATATTCCGGAAGACCAGGAAGAGCCATCAAGTAAGTAGAGCCTCTGATCTCAAGCGCTCTACTCTGGACCTTTCCGATGGCGTTTAAACCTGGGAATGACTGGTTCCCCATGCTCTCCAAATGGGTAGAGCCTTGGCGCAGTCCATAAAGCCCGATGCTGCCCGTGACGACAACCAAAACCACGAGCACACCGAAACCCATTGATACTCTTTTTCCGATCGGCCAGCTATTCAATCGAATGCTCCTCGATGCTTAGTAGGAGGCTTCTGAGGAATTTCTCGGTTTGGCAGGTTGACGGGTCGGCTCGCCGCGTTTACCAGCCCAGCACATGCGCAAATACGAGCGGTGCAACAATCGAAGCATCCGATTCGATGACGAATTTCGGAGTGTTAATGCTCAGCTTTTCCCACGTAATCTTCTCATTCGGAATCGCACCCGAGTACGAACCATAACTGGTTGTGGAATCGCTGATCTGACAGAAGTAACCCCAGAGTGGCATGTCATCCTTCTCCAAATCTTGCCTCAACATCGGCACAACACAGATGGGAAAATCACCCGCAATGCCACCGCCGATTTGGAAGAAGCCAATCGACGCGTCCTTAGACGTCGTGCTGTACCAGTCCGCGAGCGACATCATGTATTCGATGCCGGTTCGTACCGTATGAACGTTCTTCACATCACCGGAAATGCAATGGCCGGCGTACATATTCCCAATGGTCGAGTCCTCCCAGCCCGGTACGAAGATTGGCAAATTCCGTTCCATCGCCGCATATAACCAACTATCCTTCACGTCGATCTGGAAACTTTTTTGCAACTCCGGCGATTGCAGCACTCTGTAGAAGAACTCGTGCGGAAAGCAGCGTTCTCGCTTCTGCTCCGCGTCTGTCCACTCCTTCAATACTGCGCCTTCGATACGGCGCATGGCTTCTTCCTCTGGAATGCAAGTATCTGTCACGCGATTCATATGCTTCTCGAGCAAGGCTTGCTCATCTTGCGGGGTCAGATCGCGCCAGTGCGGCACACGTTCATAGAAGTTGTGAGCTACCAGATTAAAGACATCTTCTTCTAAATTTGCGCCAGTGCAACAGATGCCGTGGATCTTTTCTTGCCGGATCATTTCCGCGAGCGATACGCCTAGCTCAGCCGTGCTCATGGCCCCTGCAAGGGTGAAAAACATCTTTCCGCCTTTGTCAAGATGAGCGACGTAAGCTTCAGCAGCCTCGATCAGTGTTGCTGCGTTGAAGTGCCGGAAGTGGTGCTTTATAAAACTCGAAACTGGGCCACGCTTCGGGTCGCCCTCATTCAATACGCTCTTATCCATGTCACTTTACGGTAGCGTCCCGGGACCGGCATTCGCAAGCAAAGTGGCGCAGAGTGCTGGGTATCAACACGAACGGCACGCCGGGCAATTAACGAGCATGCTCAATCCAGTTCTGTCGGCACATAGATCAACTTGCCATCCCGTTCTACCAGCAAGACGGCCGCCGCCCCCGACTTCATGCCGCCCAATAGTTGGCGCAAATTTTCTACGCCGCTGACCACTTGATGATTCACCTGATAGATGACGTCGCCTGTTTCCAGAGGGGGCCCTGAATAGGGTGCAGCTGCCCTTCGTGCCGCTACCACCACGCCTTGCGGTCTGCGCAGATCAGGCATCAACTCCAACACCGGCTTCGTGATGTCGACGCCTACAATGCCCAGTTGAGGAACGGCGTTCTTGACTGCGTCCACGGCGTCCGCGAGGGCGTCCAGCTCTCTCGACTGCTCTTCGGTCTTTACAGGAACGTCAACCTGCGACTCGCCCCGTTGCACCTTTAAATTTACAATCGTTCCCGGACCCAGCCGATATACTCCGACTTCAAGTTGCCGAAAACTATCAACGCGTTTGCCATTCGCACTGATGATGATGTCGTCGGGCTTCAATCCCGCCAGCGCTGCCGGACCATCAGGCTTCAGATCGGACACGATAACACCTCGGTCGCGGGTCAGAGCCAATCCATCTGCAAGCTGTGGCGTGACCGTCTGTCCAATTAAGCCCAGTTGTGCGCGGTGAACATGACCCTGCGTCCTGAGCTGTGTATAAACCTGCCGGGCCACCGCGCTTGGAATCGAGAAGCCAATGCCCTCGCTTCCGCCCGACTGCGTCAAGATAAGGGTGTTGATGCCGACCACTTGCCCATCCGCATCCAGTAGCGGCCCACCGCTATTGCCAGGGTTGATGGACGCGTCCGTCTGGATGTAGACCATCTCGTCATCGGGCTTCAACTGTCTTGCGACCGCGCTCACGACGCCGAGGCTCACAGAATTATCCAACCCGAGCGGACTGCCTAATGCCAGAACAAGTTGACCCTGTTTCAGGTCATCCGAATTCCCAAAAGCCAAGAACGGCAGATTTGCCTTGTCAACTTTGATCACCGCCAAGTCCGTTTCGCGATCGACGCCGACCACGGTTGCTGACACGCCACGCATACCGGACTTGTCGCCATGCGCCCTCATCTCCTCTGCAGCCCTGGAGTTAAACTGAACCCGCAACGTCCGTGCGCCCTTCACAACGTGCGCATTGGTCAAAATGTAACCAGCCGGATCGACGATGATGCCGGATCCGCTGCTGTCCTGCGCCGTTAACAGCTCGCCGTCGCTGCTAGATTCAGCGGCGGGCGTTACGCTATGCGCAAAGATCTGCACCACAGCCCGTCCGGATCGCGAGGCGATTTCCTCGAAGGACGCGCTCAACTCCCGCAAAACATTTGTTTTCTGCAGATTGGGTTCGACCGGCGCCTTACTCCCTGGCTCCGGCGATTGAGCGTCCGCTAACCCGAGGCTAAAACAACCGAGTAACGCTCCCAAACACAGGGCTTCCTTCACGCGCATGCAGGCAACCACCTCATGGCTTGATGATGCAGCTGACGCTACTTTGTGTTCGTAACAAATATTAAGTTCGCACTACCCTTTACACTCGCAGTTTGCGGGTTCGTATCTCACTTCGGCGATCGATCGCGATATCTGACGGTCTAAATTCAAAAAAACAGGCGCTATTAGGTGGTTCAGCTCTGGTTGCTCTTGGCATATTGGTGAGCCGCATCAGCGGCCTAGTTCGGGAGCGGGTCCTTGGCCACTATTTCGGCAACCTTCCCGTGGCGGATGCGTTCCGTGCCGCCCTGCGCATCCCTAACTTCCTCAATAACCTGTTCGGCGACGGGGTGCTATCCGCTTCCTTTATAACGATCTACTCCCGCCTGCGCTCACAGGACAGGACCGACGATGCGGACCAGCTTGCTTCCGCTATTTTCACCATCCTCGCCCTTCTTAGCGCCGCTCTGGTTATTCTCGGTATCCTGCTTACACCGTACTTGGTGGACGTCCTCGCGTTCGGCTTTGACGGGGCCAGGCGGGAGCTCACCATCCGATTGGTGCGTATCCTTTTTCCGGGCACTGGGCTGCTGGTTATGAGCGCGTGGTGTCTCGGCATACTGAACAGCCACCGCCGCTTTCTCCTTTCTTATATGGCGCCCGTGATCGTCAACTTGACGATGATTGTGAGCATGATCTGGTTTGGCCGCAGAACCTCACTGGATCAACTGGCCATCAATACTGCATGGGCTTCTGTGGTGGGCACTGGGCTGATGTTCTTGGTGCAATTGCCCCGCGCCCGAGGCTCGATGACAATGTTCCGCCCTGCATTAGACTTCGCCTCCGAACACGTGCGTGCTGTTTTGCGGAATTTCGGTCCCGTGTTCTTGAGCCGCGGCGTTGTCCAAATCAGTTCGACTGTCGATTCAGTGATCGCTAGTATTCTGCCGGTCGGCGCGGTTTCGGCGCTCGGCTATGGGCAGGTGATCGCGTTACTACCGATCAGCTTGTTTAGCATGTCTGTCGCAGCAGCCGAACTACCCGGTCTGTCTGAAGCTCGCGGCAATCCGGAAGAAGTGGCCGCGCACTTACGCAAGCGTCTTACCTCCGGCCTGCGCCGTATCGCTTTCTTCATTATTCCTTCGGCCGCTGCATTCCTCGTACTGGGCGACGTGCTTGCAGCCATGCTTTACCAATCCGGCAAATTTCACTATGAGGATTCGCGCCTGGTTTGGTCGGTACTTGCCGGCTCGGCCGTGGGCCTTCTCGCGACGTCACTGGGTCGCCTTTACTCGTCGGCCTTTTATGCGCTCCTCGATACTCGCACGCCGCTGCGCTTTGCTATCATTCGCGTTGTTTTAACAATCGTGCTGGGCTATTTGTTTGCGCGGCCACTTCCAATCCTGCTTGGGATCGATCCCAAGTGGGGTATCGCGGGACTCACCGCTTCGGCCGGGATTGCCGGCTGGATCGAATTTGCGCTGCTTCGGCACGCTTTGCGCACTCGCATCGGCCCGACACCGTTACCTGTCGATTACACGAATCAACTCTGGGCAATTGCGCTCGTCGGAGCATTAGTCGGTTACATCTGCAAAGGGTTTTTGTCGATCGCCACACATCCTCTACGATCCGGTCTGGCCTTGGTGGTCTACGGAGGGATTTATCTCAGTGGCGCTTATCTACTTCGGATCGAAGAAGCTCGTTCCATAGCTGACCGGTTCGTTTCGCGCTTGCGTTAACCCTCCCGTGAACTAGGCGAGCGCTCCGGCTTGCATCAACTGCTCGGCTTGGCGCAGAGCTTCCGGCGTAATTTGTTCGCCTGATAACATGCGCCCGATCTCGCGTGCCCGATCCTCGGGCAGCAGTTCATCGATGGCCGTCGTCACTCGCCCTTTGCGCTCGCGCTTCGATACCGCGTAGTGATGATCAGCAAAGCCCGCGATCTGCGGTAGGTGGGTGACACAAATAACTTGATTTCGACGAGACAAGGCCTTGAGTCGCCTTCCCACCGAGGCCGCCGCCGCTCCGCCGACTCCTGCGTCTACCTCATCGAACACCAGAGTGTGAAGACCGGTAGCACTTCGATCCGCATCACCCATGGCGGTCTTCAAGGCAAGAGCAATACGCGACAGTTCCCCGCCCGACGCAATCTTTTCCATCGGCTTGGGCTCTTCCCCTCGGTTAGGCGAGACCAGGAATCCAACTACATCTGTTCCGGTAGAGGTCCAGGTTCCCGGCCTAACTGCAATCGAGAATGACGTCCCACCCATGGCCAAAGACCGCAATTCGGCTTCGACTTGCTTGCTTAACTTCGCCGCCGATTTCTGCCTTACTTCGGTTAGTTGGCCCGCCCGGGCTCGATATTCGTCAGCCAACTCCTCACGCCGGCGCTCGAGCTTTGCTCGATGCTCCGCCGCATTCTCGACTTCATCAATGCGCTTGGTGACATCTTCCAGAAACGCGACAATGGCATCCACGGTAGACCCATACTTGCGCTTCAAACGGTCCAGGGCCGCTAACCGACTCTCTACATCATCTAGGCGGCCTGGATCGCCTTCCAACTTGCCCAGGTAGTCGCGCAGACCATAAGCTGCTTCTTCAATCGAGAGTGACGCTTGTTTTAGAACAGCCGATGTCTCGGCCAAGCTTTCATCAATACGGCCCAGATCATCGAGCCTCTTGAGCGCCTGACGAACCTGCGTTGCCGCGTTTTCGGGCGAGTCGTACAAGAGACCGTAGGCCGCCGTAGCGTTCTCCTCTAACCGAGTTACGTTCTGGAGAACCCGACGCTCATTTTCAAGTTCCGCATCCTCGCCCACGCGCGGCATAACGGACTCGATCTCATTTTTCTGGAATGCCCAGAGATCCAGGAGTCTCAGCTTTTCTTGTTCGTTCTGATCAAACTGTCCTAATTGCTCGTTCGTTGCCCGCCATGCAGCGTAGGTTTCGCCCACCTGCCCGCGCAGTTGTGCCGCATTCGCATACTGATCCAGCAACTCGCGTTGGGCCTGCGGTTCAAACAGTTGCTGCTGTTCGTTCTGGCCGTGAATATCACCGAGTAATGGCGCAAGCTGTCGGAGAAACGCAGTAGTCACGGGACGGTTGGCTACGAATGCTCGCGACTTCCCAGTGCCAGCCAGCTCGCGTTCGACAATGAGCTCTTCGCCTGGCGTATGCTCGATGCCCGCTTCCGTCAAAGTGGCCTCGAACTCGGCAGTCTCTGCCACGGAAAACATTCCAGCCACACGGGCTTTAGTCGCACCGCTGCGGATCATCTCCGCAGATGCTCTTGCCCCAAACAGAAGGCCGAGCGAGTCTACGACGATCGATTTTCCGCTGCCCGTCTCGCCCGTGAGCAGATTCAGGCCCTCGTGAAAACGTATGCGCGCCTGCTCAACAACGGCATAATTCTCAACGATTAGCTCAACTAGCATCCGACCAAATTATACGGTTTTAGCGGGCCGCCCCGCCCAGCTTCAACGATGAACACGGCTCAAGAAGCTCAAGGGTGTCGCCTTACGGCAACATTAATGCCACTTGCCCACGCTAGCGGCGCTATCAAAAAGTCTTCACTTTCCGCCAAGGCCGATCCAGAGTTCCAGGAACCGGCCTCCCGGTTTCGAGGCAGCCAAAGTGCGAAGGAGTGCGCCAGTCCTTGGTTCAGAGGCCATATCGAATCCCAAGGCTTCGGTCTGAGCCAAGATTTGGTTGAGTACTGGCGGCTGGCTGAAATTTGCAAACTGGTCGAAAGTCTTCGTCTCTGACATAACCTTCGCAGCCTCCGAGCCGGGATCTTTCAAACCTCCTTCGGCGTCTACTGAACCAGCCGCACTCAATTCAGCACTAGTCGTAGATTCTGCGGCAAGGAGTTACCACATATGACAGTTATAGGAACAGGCGCGCCGACTCGCAGCGAGATTAACGTCACGCCTCTCATTGACGTTCTGCTCGTCTTGCTGATCATCTTCATGGTCATCACACCGCTGACACCGAAAGGTCTTCACGCCGAAGTACCACAACCGGCGACTACTAAGTCAGTCGCCCCAGAAGCTCCCGTCATTTTGGAATTGGTGGCCGACGGGCCCATGCGCATCAATACGCATCACGTCGATGCCGCCGATTTCCACGCCAGGGTTTCCGGCATCTTCTCAGCACGCGGCGACATGACGTTGTTTCTCAAAGCTGATCCTAATCTTGAGTACCGCTACGTGACAGCCGCGATCGATGTTGTACGAGGTGTAAACCCGGCTATTCAGGTCGGCATCATGCCTGAGAAGGATCGGCAGCGATCTTCGCCCGCTCTCTAGTAAGCCGCCACTTTTCCATTCAGACTGGACTCGGATCCACCTTCGAGGTGACCGTCATCTTTCACGACAATTGCTTCGACACGCGCGACTCCGTAAGTGGACTCGATCACGTAACCCATCTTTTCTAGAGCCTGTTGCGCCGTAGAAGAGAATCCGGTTTGCAGGTATAAGATGTCTGGACGCCATTGGTGGTGGAAGCGTGGAAGATCGACGGCATCTTGCGGGTTCATGTGGAAGTCGAGTACATCAAGGATGACTTGCATCACGCCTGTCGTAATCCGCGATCCGCCGGGCGCTCCGACAACCATGAACAGCTTTCCACCCTTCGTAACGATGGTCGGCGTCATAGAAGAGAGAGGACGCTTCCCCGGTTCAATGGCATTCGCTTCGCCACCTACCAGCCCAAACATGTTCGGAGCACCTGGCTTTGCAACGAAATCGTCCATTTCGTTATTCAACAGAAATCCAAGCCCTGGAACCGTGATGCCGCAGCCGAATCCCCCGTTCAGCGTATAAGTGACGGCCACAGCGTTGCCCTTGGAATCCACTACATTAAAGTGCGTCGTCTCGTCAGACTCGACACCTTTGAATCCCTGCACGCCGGCATTCAGGGCCTTTGGGAGACCTGGTTGGACCAAGTCACTGGGCGTGGCATGATCAGGGTCGATGGTGGCGCGCCGTTTGGCAATGTAACGCGGATCAATCAATGACCTGACCGGCACGCTGAAGAAATCCGGGTCGCCAAGATATTCACTTCGATCGGCATAGAACCGTCGCATGGCCTCAGCGGCATAGTGAACGGCAACAGGCGAATCGGCACCTCCGGAGTCATATTTCGTACCTGCCAGCAAGCCCATCATCTGGAGCAGACCAACGCCGCCCGCACTCGGAGGAGGCGGTAGAATCAGGTGGAATTCTTTGTAGTCGCCCTCCATCGGCTTGCGCTCGATGACTTTGTAGTTCTTCAGGTCTTCGGTCGTGATGAGCCCGCCGTGCTCGCTCATTGCCTTAGCAAACTGAACGGCCGTATGCCCCTCGTAGAATTCTTTGGGGCCGTTAGACGCAATCCGCTGCAGGGTCGACGCAAGCTCAGGTTGTTTGAACGTTTCGCCTACTTTGTAAGTGTTCCCGCTCCTGAGGAAGACACGTGTTGACTCTGGATCGAGTCGGAGTGTCGTGTCCTTTGTCATGCTTAGTTCCTTGGCCAGAGTCGCGTCAACAGTGATGCCTGATCCAGCCATTCGAGCAGCTGGCTCAATTAGTTTCGACCAAGGCATGCTAGCCCACCGCTTGTGTGCCTCGCCAAAACCTGCAACTGATCCCGGGATGCCGGATGCCCGCCAACCAAGAATGCTATCTTTTGTCACGTTGTCATCTGGCCCGAGATACATATCATGGCTGGCCTTCTGCGGTGCGGCTTCTCGAAAATCGAGGAACGTTGTTTGCCCGTTCGCCATTCGGACCAACATGAATCCGCCGCCTCCAATATTGCCGGCGACTGGATGCGTTACGGCAAGAGCAAAGCCAATGGCGATGGCTGCGTCTACTGCATTTCCGCCGTGCTTAAGAATCTGAAGACCTGCTTCAGCTGCCAGCGGCTCCTGAGCGACTACCATGCCGTGCGTACCCTGAACTGGGTCTTTCGGTAGCGCTAGGGGCGCAAAGACTTGGCCCGTTATCAATAGATATACGAGAGGCTGGGCTGCCAAGCGGCGCTTCATAACTGGTCAGCATAGCAGGGAATTGCAGCAGCTAGTGCCGCGCTGAATAGTAGGGCTAGACGGTGGGTTTAGCTAGCTTGCGGAGCCGAATGGTGAGCCGGCTTTTATACCGCGCGGCCGTATTCTTTTTAATAATGCCCCACTTCGCAGCACGATCAACCATTGAGTAAGTTGCTGGGATAACTTTCGTCGCGCCTTCAACGTCTTTCTGCTCTAACAGGCGCCGCATCGTGCGAATCTGGTGCCGCAGCCGACTTTTGCGCACGCGGTTGACAGCCGTCCGCCGTTCAGCAATGCGGACCCGCTTCAACGATGAAACTGTATTTGCCATCTAAGACTTCTGACCTAGTTCCTTAGTGAGGATATCCCTCACATGGTACCGTGCCGCCGGTGCGTGCGCAAGGTTATTGAGATTTAACTAGCTTGGATGAGATTACGCACAAATTTAGGGGACAATAGATATGGTCCAAACCAGAATTAGCTTAAAATGATTCAGCCCTATTTTCATTCCCTCATCACAGGTGCCAGTCGGGCCTTTATTTTCGTGGCGGCGCTAGCCGTATCTTCTCACGCAGCCACGTTCTCAACAGGACAAGACTGGAAGATCACTGGTCCTTTTGGTGGTACCGCTACAGCTGTGGCGATTGATCCCAAGAATCCCAAAGTGCTGCTGGCCGGAGCTCGGAATTCACTTCTTTTCCAGAGCGAAGATGCCGGGGCAAGCTGGAGCCTTCTGAATTTACCTCGAATCCGTTTTGGTGAAGTGACCAGCATCCTGATCGACCCCAGCGATTCGGAGCACTACCTGCTCGGCATGATCGGTAGCGAACACGCAGGCTTGATGGAAAGCCACGACGGCGGCAAGAGTTGGACTGGAGTTAAGGACGTACAAGATGTTGGTGTGCGAGCGCTGGCTATAGCTCCAAGTGACCCCAACCGCTTCGTTGCGGGTACCCTGCGCGGAGTGATGATGACCACCGATGGCGGTAAGTCGTGGACCCGCATTTCCGATCCTGAGAGCCTTGAAATGCAAGGCATCACGGCCGTAGCGTTCGATCCTAAGGATCCAAATATCATTTACGCCGGCACCACCCATCTGCCGTGGAAGACCAAAGATGCGGGGAAGAATTGGGAATCGATTCACACTGGAATGATCGACGACTCCGATGTCTTCTCGATCTATGTAGACCCGGCTACACCGACGAATATTTTCGCCAGCGCTTGCAGCGGAGTCTACGCGAGCGGCAATCAAGGTGACCAGTGGCGAAAACTGTTGGGCATTCCTAATACACATAGGCGAACCCATGTAATCCGTGAAGATCCAACTCAGCCGGATGTGATCTACGCGGGCACCACTCTAGGCCTTTTTAAGTCGGCAAATCGAGGGACGAGTTGGAAAGTGTCGAATAGTGATCAAGTAAATGCTCTGACGTTTGACCCTGCTCAGCCTCGAACCATGTATTTGGCACTTGAATACAAAGGTGTAGGCAAGAGCGGTGACAGCGGCGAAACTATTCGACCTGCAGTAGATGGATTCGTGAATCGGCGGATTAGTGCGGTGGCTGAGTCAGGCAGCAGGTTCGTCGCGATTGATACTCAGGTTGGCGATACGACCGGCATTTTCGCTAGCTCCGACCAAGGCGCATCCTGGCAGCTCGTTCCCAACATAAAGGGCTTAGAGGGAGTTCATCTAACAGTCATCACTGGACCTCCAAGCTCCGCGAACAACGATAATTTTCTCCTGGCGGCAAGTCCTCGTCAGCTTTATAAGTCATCCGATGCTGGATCGACATGGAAACCCCTGCCGCTTAAGCTTGTGACCGTAGAAATGCCTAAGACGCCCTCCAGGGTTGTGGTCAAACGCAATAGTAAAGGAAAGATTATAGGTAAAAGCACTGTGATTTCGAAGCCGGTTACAACGGTAAAGACAGTCACCGTGGAACAGTTTAACGGGCTTTACTCGACTAAGGTCGGCACTAAGAATGTCTATTTTGCTGCTACAGATCTGGGATTACTAAAGAGTGAAGACGACGGTGAGCGATGGAGCCAAGTTGAGTTGCTAGGAAATCCTGCGGTCACTGGTCTGTACTTCTCACCTGCTTTTGACGGCAGAATGGTACTTCGAACATCAGCTACTCTGTATATTTCAAAAGATTTCGGCGAGCATTGGGATCAACTCACCTTGCCCGTCTCCGGTGCTGAGGTGAATCAAGTAGCGATTAGTCCAGCTTCTCAAAATTCGTTACTTGTTGCTACTCGGGGCGGCTTATTTTCGTCGCTTGACAACGGTGCTCAATGGCATCTGGTCAGCAACGGGATCTCCGCATCTACTGTAAATTCAGTCATTTACGACCGTACTGATCCAAGCAAAGCATATGCGGTAGAGTACGGTCAGCTTTTCACATCCCAGGATGCCGGATCAACTTGGACGGCCCTACCGGCCACCTCATCCTCTCTTCACATTCGGGAACTCTGGATACCTGCGAACAGTTCGAGTCATTTATATGCGGTTACGAATGACTTAGGAATCCTCTTCCGTAATTAGTCCGCATCCGCTAACATCAATAGTTGGAGTTGGTTATGGAAGTCTCACGTGGAGGAGAAGAATGAAAACTCGGCTCAAACTTAGGCCGATAAGTTCGGCGATCTTAAGCATGTCAATGTGTCTCGGCACGGCGGCATATGCGCAGGACGCCAGCAGTACAAAGAAGAGCAGTAATTCTTCAACATCGGAAGATCAGTACCCCGATTTGGTGGAAATCAGTCCCTTCGGCGGCGTTAGTATGTTTGGCCAAGTGAATCGTGGGCTAAACGAAAAACTAATTACCGGCCCGACATGGGGCGGACGCGTTGCGGTGAACGTCAGCAAGTATGTCGGTCTCGAACTCGCGTACAACTATATGGTCAATAATGTCCGGCTTGTCACGCCGATTCAACCCGGCCTGCCGAGCTATGATTTTAGCGATCGTATTCACATGGGTTCTTTCAACCCGATTTTTAATTTCACTCCACGCGGATCAAGGTTTCAACCTTACATTACTGCTGGTCCCAGCGTGCTCGATTACCTCCCCAGCAATGGAAAGGGTGTCTTGAATGGGGTTACAATCCCGAACACGGCTGCAATAAACGACAACCTGCAAGTAGGTCTCAACTATGGTGGCGGTGTTAAGTTTCACCTTACTGACCACTTCGGTCTCCGTTTCGATGTTAGAGGTCTCTGGTCTCGCAACCCCACCTTCAACTTGCCTAACTTCCCGAATGGCGGCATCTACATTCCGAACAAGTCGAAGATCAATGGCTTGGAAGCAACCGCTGGTCTAGTTTGGTATCTCGGTCAGACTAAGTGCCCGCCGATTACGCCGCCTGTTGTCACTCCGTTGAGCCCGGGTACCATCACCGGTGCTGAAGGCGCGACGCTCTGCCAAGGCAAGCCGATTACTCTGCATTCAACGGCAAGTGATCCGCAAGGCCACACACTACATTACGCTTGGAAGCTGAACGGTCAGGCTCAAGGCAGCGACAGTGCTGACTTCTCGTTCACTCCGAATAATGGTGGCGATTTTGCGGTCGAAGTATCCGTTACTGACCCGACCGTGCCACCCGCCCCTGAGCGACCGAAAGATGTTCCTGCGCGTTGCTGGATTATCCCGACACCTACAGCACGTCCTGCTGTGACATCAGGCCCGATCACAATCAATGTGAAGGAATACACCGAGCCTCAGATCTCTGCAGTTTCGGCTACCCCGAACGCACTGAGCTGCGCTGCGGATACGACCGGCACTCACACTGCAAACCTCACGGGTACGGCAACCGGTTCAGCTTGTGGTGGAAACTTGACTTACAAGTGGACGGTTAGCGAAGGTACGGTCTCTAACGACACCACCGCCAACGCAACATTCGATTCGTCCAGCCTGAATTTCGAGGGTGGTGCGCAAGAACAAACCAAGACAGTCACGGCAACGTTGACGGTTACCGACGAGACCGGAAAGTCTTCCTCTAAGACGAGCGACATCACCGTCAAGTGCCCGCCGAAGTTCGTCCGCTTCTCTGACGTGGTCTTCGCAAAGAACAATGCTCGAGTTAACAACTGCGGCAAGCGCGTCCTTATCGACGAAGTTGCACCGAAGTTGGCAGACGGCGAGTACGATGTGATTCTGGTTGGTCACCGTGATAGCGACGAAAGTGCTAACTCTGGTGCTGGTAGAACTCGCAAGGGTCGTAGAGCGGCCGCTGCTGCTCAAGCTCTCGATGAAGCCCGTGTAAAGAACGCGGCTGCTGTCCTGAGTGGTGGAACCGGAACCTGCGCTAAGGTGGATCCGTCTCGCATCAAGATCGATTGGGTTGGCACCGACCAAACCTCGACTCCTGATCCGGCACTTTGCGGAACATCGAATCGCGCAACGCAAAAGGAGCGCAAGAGCTCACAGACCAGCGAGTCGGATAAGAACCGTCGCGTTGAGATCTACCTTGTGCCTCACACCGGCAACGTGATGCCGCCTGCCGTGAAGGAAGCTAAGCCCTTCACGCCTGCGGAAGCCAAGTTGCTCGGCTGCCCCAAATAGACCAGCAGTAAGGTAAGAAGAAAAGGGCCAAGCGGTTCGCCGCTTGGCCCTTTTGTTTATGCGGCCGAGTTCAAAGCCCGCTACTTGAGGTCTTCGATTCCGGGAAGGAACTGCTTCCGTACCTCATTCAAATCAGCAAGGTAAGTGCTTGCGATCTGGCGCTGCACGGCGGCCGATCGGTATGTGATTCGCTTCTCGCCTTGATACACGTCGACAAGCCGGTCGATCGCGTTCCGCACACAAGCTTTCAACATGAACGATAGATCCGACACGCGTTTTCCGGCTCGAAAGTCTCGAGCCACCGTTCCTATCAGTGATCCCAAACTCTGGACCTGCAGTCCTCCGAAGACTTGATTCTGGTGGTAACACGCGATTGACGACAAGCCGGCTCTGTCGCTCAAAAGCTTTTCAGGGATCCAGATTAGAATTCCAGAGCCGCGCACGTACACGATTGCGCCAGCACCGGCTTTGCTGCTTAGCGGCATCGAGGCCGTGGCTAATCCAGGACCGACGGGAATCTTCCAATCGATGGGCCAGGTTGCGAGCGCTTCCATGACTTGCTGCAGCTCGCCCGATTGTACCCGGTAAGCTCCCTCTCCAGTTACCTTGCCCTTGATCAACGAGACCACTGACTGCGGTCCGCTAAGCGCGCCTGATGGATCTGATTTGCCGTGGACTATCGATCGCATCCAGCCAAATTCCTGGTCAGCGATATTCCTCAGTGTCGAAGGTGCCTGCAACTCGTGCGTGAAAGTCTCGCGGTATAAGGACGTCGCGTAGTCTGCCACACCCGCAAGAGAGAATTCGCCGGAACACTTGATGTTGATGACACATCCGAACCCATGTGGATACAGGAAACATTCCGGTTGGACCGACTCACCCTTGGCGGTCTTGAATGGAGCCCTGAGTTGCCACCGTGTCGGCACCAAATACTTCCAGGCTTGCCTCCCGCTCACACTGGGCAGTGCCGCGCCCGGCAAATACGATCCCCAAAAGCGATTACTTTTTTTTTCTTTCCAGGGCATGGATAGAGATAACGGCTCAGCATGGCCCGCTATGCTGTCGATCTTCGTGATGTAACCGTTATTGCTTGCTAGGAACTGATAGTCAGGCACTGCCCAACTCGGGTCTGACAGGGCATTGGTTAGCGTCTCGGTCCAAATAAACGAAAGCCGAAAGTTGGTAATGATCAGATCAGCCATTTTGTATTCAATTCATGCCTCTTGCTTGGAGTAATATCGTAGCTGACTGATCTGACGAGTAAATGCCGCTCCTTGAGAGCCGCAGCGTATCGGACTCCCGCCCCAAATGGGAACCTATGTTCGTCATTACGGCGATGTGATCGAGACACATCGCCCCATCCTCAGCTGGTTTGCACAAGATCATCTTTGCCAACCGCGTCGAACTCTGTCTTCAAACAGAAAGATACATGATCAACCGGTTCTGATCTGAATGAGATTGCCTGCTTCCAATTTTTTAGCAACCGAGCGATTCGCTTCGGTCGGCCCGGGCCATTCAGTTCTTCTTGAACGGCCTTACTAGTCGGCTGGTCACTGATCTGGGCGAAGTCAATCAGCAACGCAGGGCTAATCCAAGCCGTGTCTTTGTCCGCACCCGGCAAAAGCAGGAACGCTGGCTCGTGGCTCTTTGAGTTTTTCATCACCACTCGTTCCAGATTCAGCCGTTGTCCACGTTTGGCTAATTTGGATAGCACATCAAACGGCTCGTCCGAGGAAGATGGGATGCGGAGCTTTATCACCAGCCACCAGTAAGTCAGGAACGCAGCGGAGCCAATCAGGATCGAAGACAGCCAGACCCAGAGGATATCTGGCAGACCGTATTCGACAAAGAACCACCGCTGAAAGACTGACCGAAGCACGACCGCAAAGAGCAGGGAGAAGCTTACCGAGAGCAGGATGTACTCGGCTGAAACTGCCTCAAGGGGAAACTTCTTGCCGGCGTCGCCCAAAGCCACAGTCAGGCTTTCAGATTTTATACGCCAGAGCAGGGCGCCGGTAGTGAGCGCCAACCAACCGGGCAAAAAGAGGAACGAAGTTACGCCGAGCACCTTCTCAATAGCGGATTCCCCAAGCACACCGACCGTGATGGCCTGAGATAGCGCAAGAGTACGGACATCAGTGCGCCCGAACTCTGAAGATTTAAGTGATACGTCGAAGTACAAGAGATACTTGCCGGGAATGACTCGGCCTTCGGCTTTAACAGTTAGCGTTCGCCGTGCTGACTGCAGTGGACCAATGGCCTGTGTCAAGTGCGCCTGCTGGTCGATGATTGTCAGGAAGCGTGGGCCGCTCGCGTGTACCTGCGTTACTTGCACGGTCTTTCCCGATTTGTTTGTGATTAAGAGGCTGACTTCGCCGTCGCGTGAGGAGTCCAGCGTCTCGAGCGCCGTCTGAACCTGTATGTCGACAAGCTTTTCAGCCGCTGTGCGCTCTTTACTCTTGATCAGAAGCGCCTTCACGGCCACTCGTGCCAGCCCTGCGCCGGTCGAATACTCAACTCGCAATGTCGCCGACTCAGACAGGACTTCGTCCGTATCGGCTGCAACGCGCAGGATCCATGAAATGTCGGCTCCTGGCGACAACTCGGCCTTAAACTGCAATTGACTAGCAGTGATGTGAACGTACGCTGGTGCTGTCCATTCGAGCTTCATACTTCGCAGGAGCTTGTCTGAACCGTTGTGAAATGAGATGACCGTCTCGACCGGCTGGCCCGGACCAGCAACGTCAACAGACGGCGGCACAAACCCGAAATCCGGATCCGCCGCGCGCAGTATTGCGGACGCTGAAAAGAGCAGCATCAGCAAACGGGTCCGGGCTCTTATCATTTGGAACGTATGCTAACACCTAAGATAAGTGCTGCTGTAATGAATACGACCTAATGGATTGCTATATCATCCAACACAAGTCCTCGGTAGGCGATTATGCTGGTCCTCGAAACGTGCGTGTTCCTTCTGTTTGTCGGTGCCTGCTGCCTTTGGAGCCTCTTGCGCGACAACGCTCGTCAGCGTCGTGACCGAAAGCAGGCTCGCAAGATTACAGCGGTTGTCTCATCCTTGGTCGGATCAGATGTTGCTCAAGCTGAAAAGCAATTTGGGCCGCCGTATGAAGTGTTCCACGGTCACTTCGGCCGCGATTTGTATGTTTGGAAGGCGCCTCCGTCGCAAAATCTTCCAGCGTTTCGGGGCACAGTGGTCGTAACCGTTACTGCGAGCAGCGAAGGCCAGATCACGGAGACGGCCTGGAAGCGGCAATAAATAAGTACTATACGGGCAAGTAGTGATGAAGAGGCTCGAATACAGCCTTGACGAACGATTCCGCTACGTCTGTTGCTGCTTTTGCGTTTCCGTCTTCTACGCCAACCACAACGCGCACCAGGGAGGTATCCGACCGGTTATAACGGATCGAATCAGTTACTGTGAAAATCTTAGCTGAGTACTCACTTGCAATCACTCGATTTCGCGCCTGATACCAGTACAGAACAACGCTTTGATTCTGGCCGCGGGACACAATATAGCGGTTGACTGAGATAGGTGAAACTTGGCCACGAACTGGAATCTGGATAATGCCAGACTCTGACGGAACCCAGCCACTACCCGGTAAACAGTTCTTAGGCGAATGCGGAGTCTTGCCGGTTCGCTGTGTTTCGAAGAATGCAACAAACAGATTCGCGTTAGCGCCGTTCTGGGCATTCTGGTAAACCCTGGACAGGATGTCGTCCGCTTTTAAGACGTCCAAGGTATCTTTATCAAGTTGAAGATCTTGCCGCATCACCCACGGCGTGCCTTGCAGATTGAACTCATTCAGCGGCCGGTGAATGGGTACCTTTTCGGTCCGTGAGAATCCATAGAAGACACCTGCCTGGGCCAGCAAGACTATTGTCAGGATTCGAACGCTCTTGTTCTGCAGAAAGTGGGACACGACTAAAAGGTACTCTTCAACTCCACTGTACCTTGATGGCTGCCACGTTTAGCAAGCAGGCTAAACATCCGATGGGTCAGGAGTAACGCCGCGAGTGCGACGATAAACACGATATAGCCTTCAACTTCATGAAACAAGCCCTTTGCAAGATCGGTGTTGATCTCCGACAACAAGCCAGTTAATGCTACGCGAATCGCATTAGCGCAGATCGCGATAGGAATCGTTGCGGCCAGCAAAGCCCAACGCATCCAGATCCGGTGATCGGCGAAGTACGAGTAAACCAGAGACAAGAATGTAAGCGACAGCAGCGATCGTATGCCACTGCAAGCATCGACAATATTCAACGTCTGACTGGGCAATTCGAGCAGATTACCTGTACGAATCACTGGAATTCCCATCCACCCGATCATCACCTCGGCAAGCTGGCTGGCCAGCATCTGCAAACTTAAAGTCAGTCGCGCATAGATGATTTGCGGGATCGGGATCATGAAAAGCAGCAGTAGTAACGGGAAGAGCAGAGCCTTGACCCAACGCGTGCCGCCGATAAACAGAATGACTCCGAAAAGAGAGATTACGAAGGCCAAACGCGCCGTAAACAGTTCAGCACCCAGCGTTGCGGCCAGCGCTTGAAGCGCAGCAAAGACCACGAGCACCAAGCCCCAAGGATTGCTTTGCAACGGAATGGTCTGAAGTTTATCGCGTCGCTGCCAGGCCACAAAGCCTGCAATGATCGGAACAAAAAACCCATGGCCCATGTCCTCATCGTTGGCCCACTGAGAGACCATACGATACAGAATGGGCGCGTAACACACTAGCAGTAAAGTGGCGAACCAGAGAACAGGGAGCCAATCCGTATTAGATCGCCGCACTATGACCGGCTCAGAAGGAGCAAGGGGCCCGCTTACCATGGTTGAGAGTCTCCTTCAGTTAATCACAAAGGAGTGCTTCAAGCCATTTCGGAGTGCAATGACTGACATGCGTAAGATCTCCGCCTGTACGTGGCGCAAAGGGCTTCTTGGAGCTTCGATCAATGTCGTACTGCTTTCGGCGTTCCTGGTTACAGGCCGCAGCCAAGTGGCGCAGGTTGCTCAGGAACGTGTCGCCCAGGAGTTCTTCGCTCTCAAGGATGTTAGACCTGGTCTCCGCGGCGTCGGTCGAACTATTTTCCAAGGGAATCGAATCGAAGAGTTCCAGGTCGAAATCCTCGGCGTGCTCGAAAATGTTGGCGTACAACAAAGTGTCATCCTTGCCAGGCTGAGCGGCGGACCTTTGGCCGAAACTGGCGTTCTCCAGGGTATGAGCGGAAGCCCCGTCTACATCGACGGCAAATTGCTGGGCGCCGTCGCCTTGGGCTTCCCATTCTCGAAAGAGCCTATTGCGGGAATCCAACCCATCGGACAAATGATCCGAGATGCGCGCTTCGGTGACGGTAGTGAACCTGGTGCTCTTCCGACACCCATTTCCCTGGTCGCTCAAACATTACCCTCTGAACCATACTTCGCGCGGGCCGCAACCGGTCTCACGAACATTTCTACTCCGCTGGTGCTTTCGGGTTTCACAGAGTCAACTTTCCAGGCCTTCATTCCTCAGCTTCGAAGACTGGGGTTTGAGCCACAAGAAGGAGTGGCAGGTGGTGCTCCTAAATCTCAGACTTATTCCGGAAAAGTTTTTCCCGGCTCAATGATCAGTGTTCAACTCATGTCGGGCGACATGTCCGTCGCGGCCGATGGCACCGTCACTTATATAAACGGCAATCGTGTGTATGCGTTTGGTCATCGGTTTTTATCAGGAGGCTCGACAAATCTGCCATTCGCGCGGTCAGAAGTAGTTGCTTTGTTGCCCAACGTAAACGCTTCGTTCAAAATCTCGAGTCCGCAAGAGTGGGTAGGCACGATCGTGAGCGATCGCAGCACCGCTATAGCCGGCGAAATAGGCCGACCAGCGCACGTCATTCCAATTGAGATCCACATTCATCCCGCAAGAGAGGCCGAGCACACCTACCATATGCAAATTGTTGACGATCGGCTGCTCACGGGATTCCTGACCCAGTCTGCTGTTTTCTCTTCGTTGGATTCGACCGAGCGCACTCTGGGTGCAGGAACACTGCGGGTTCATGGTGAAGTGCAGTTTGAAGGCGGTCTTCCTCCGCTCGAGATCCAGGACATATTTGTCGCCGATAATGCCGCCGCGATGCAGGCATCCGCAAACGCTGTGCTGCCGTTGAGCTATGTCCTAGGGGCTGGTTTTTCGAAGGTGCACGTCCGACATATCAGCTTCAGCGTTGAATTAGTGGATGCCAAAAGACAGCTGCAAGTGGACCAGGCTTGGGCATCGCGGCGAGAAGCGGCACCGGGTCAGTTGATTTCGATCACGATGTTGATGACCGGCGAGAATGGCGCCGAGACAACCCGCAGCGTCGATTACAGGATCCCCATTGGCGCCCCGTTAGGGCCATTGAATTTCACCATAGGTGACGCGAATTCGCTTAACTTCGCAGACTTCGCTGGGCTGAACCCGGCGGGGCTGCACTCCGGGGAGGAACTGATTGGAGCTGTCAACAAGTATCGAGGTTCTGAGAATGCATATCTCAGGGTATGGCGGCAGGAACCCTCGTTTTCCATCCCCGGGCAACTTCCCGGGAGTGATTTGATTGACCCGCCCCCGTCCGTAGCGCTTCTTATGGCCAAGCCTTTTACGTCAGTCGGTGTGAATGGGACGGTAGGCACGGTTCGCGGATCGCAAGTAGCTGAAATTCCTATCGCGGTCGGCGGCTATGTTGTGAGCGGCGCAAAGACGATTCAAGTGGAAGTGAAAGATTGAAATCTTATCGGGCCCTTGCCCTGGTTCTCCTGTCTTCTTTATGTATGTTCACCTCGGCACCAAGCGGTTGGTCCGCTACAAGCTCCACGTGGGTAGTGTCTGGTTACAGCGACTTTCTACGGGGACGACTTTCCGGCCTGAGCCTGTCAGCTGACGGCCTTCTTGAAAAAGGGCTGGCCTTGGCAGTAAACGCTTCGCTCGATCAGCCGGCTTTGTGGACCATTGCATCCGGACCGAGCGGGGTGGTTTACGCCGCTACCGGCCACCGTGGCAAGGTTATGGAGATCGATGCGACCGGGAAAGCTCGCACGATTTGGACAGCCGAGCAGGCAGAGATCTTCGCACTCTGCGTGACGGCGAAAGGCGAAGTGTATGCGGGAACATCACCGAATGGCGGCCTGTTTCGGCTGGACGGGAACGGCCATGCGACGGAGGTTTGGCACGCTCCGGCCCGCTATCTCTGGGCACTGGAGGCTGCCCCTGACGGCACTCTATATGTTGCGACCGGCGATCCTGGCCAGATTTACAGAATCGGTACTGACAATCGGGCCGAAGTTTATTACGACACGGGACAGCCAAACGTCACTGCCCTGACCATTGGCGCTAATCAGCACATTTACGCCGGAACGGAGCCGAACGGGCTGCTGTACGACATCCAGCAAAAGGGTCGGGCCAGCGTTATATTAGATTCGCCGTTACCTGAAATTCGCGCTATTCGTGTTGCGGAAGATGGAGCCGTCTATGCGTCCGCAATGGGTGGCTCTGTCGCTAGCCGCCTTACATCGGCATCTGCGGCCCCGCAATCGAGCCCAGGTCCTGTCGTCGCTACCAGTCCGACAGTAGTTACCGTGACTGAGAGTGCGCAAGCGGGCGACGCCAAACCGAAGCCGGACACAAATCGATCGAGTGCTACTCCTGCCGCTACAGTTCAACCTGCCGTTACGCCGGCAGCAACGGTGGTCGATGTTAGCGGTGTCGACAAGTCGGCAATTTACAAGATTGACCGGGACCACACGATTGAGACACTGCGGGTTTCCAAAGAGGACAATGTGTACGATATCGCGTTGGACTCGAAGGGCGATCTGCTCTTTTCGACGGATGTTCGAGGCCGCATCTATCGATGGAAAGACGGCAAGAGCAATTTGCTGATCGAAGCCGGTGACGGCGAGGCGACCCGAATACGTGTGACACCAAGCCAGATTTGGGTGGCGCTCAACGGACCGGCTCGGGCACTTCGATTCGACACAGAGTCAGGAACCGGGAGCGGATCAGCGCCGGCCACTTATGAATCCGTTGTCCACGATTCCACTAGTGTTGCGCGATGGGGCCGGCTCCGTTGGCACGTCACTGGTAGTTCGGTCACCGGCTTGTCGTTTCAGACTCGGACCGGTAACACAGCACGGCCGGACACGACTTGGAGCAATTGGTCTGCGCCACTGACGGACGCCGATTCTGCGATACGAAGCACTAACGCGCGCTTTGTTCAGTGGCGCGCTACTTGGGGTCGCGAATCCGTTTCAGCCCTTGAAAGTGTCACTGTGCCGTATCTGCCCCAGAACACACCTCCTGTTATTCGAAGCATCAACGTAAACTCAGTGAATACAGCGAACCCGGCCAAGTCGGGAGTAACGGCCGCGAGTTCCTCATCGGCCTTTTCGGTCACGGTTACCGATACAGGCGAAGCGCCAGCCGCAAGTTCTACTACGGCGGCTTCTCAAACTGCTTCTCGCCTGAATACGACACAGACGCAAGTCTCCTGGCAAGCCGAGGATGCCGACGGCGATCGGCTGACCTACTCGCTGTATTTTCGCGGCGAGGATGAGACACAGTGGCAGCTGATTCGGAGCCACATGCAAGAGAACATGTTGATGCTCGACCCGGACGTTCTGGCCGATGGACGGTATTTCTTCCGGGTGGTGGCATCGGATTCGCCTTCGAATGCGCTTGAATACGCCCGCCAAGCGGAGTTAGTCAGCGCGCCTGTGCTGATCGACAACACGCCACCGATCGTCACCCCTCATCAGCCAGTACGAAACGGCGGTTTAGTCGACGTTAGGGTCGACGCCACAGACGCGACCAGCGCATTAAAACGTTGCGAGTACTCCCTCGACGCTGGATCCTGGCAACCAGTCGAAGCCGAAGACGGCGTTACCGATTCGCCGCACGAGACATTCCGTATCCACTTGGAAAAGCTTAAGCCGGGTGAACATCTGCTTGTGTTCCGCGTTTACGATGATGCCGGTAATGCCGGGCTGGCTCGATTAGTTGTCCACTGAGTTCAGCGGAATTTGACGCGAGCTTTGGGCCTGCTTGTGCTTGAGCTTTTAAGGCGTCGCAATTATGAGGCTGAACAAGTGGCCTTAAGTGATTGAAGAGAAGGTATTGAAAGTAGAAATTCGGATGTTGCGATCAAGCTTTGCTGGGGGTCAAATTACGAAACGAACTCGGGAGTTCGTTTTTCAACTACATCATCCTGGGTGACGTACAACATGGGTGCCATGGTTTAAAAGTCCGGATCTTTCGCCAGGAGAATTTATGCGAGTACCAAATTGGATCGTGAAGACTTTGACTGTTGTTCTGTTTGCCCGCCTCAGTGCAGGTATGGCGCAGACTGGCTGGGAGGTCGTCAAGACGTTCCAGATTGGCGGCGAAGGTGGATGGGACTATCTCACGATCGACCCACAGGCACATCGACTTTATGTTCCGAGAAGCACGCACCGTTCCTGAGGCGGGTCGGCACTGCTGAAAACAGCGGAGGCTGAACTAGAGTTCGCGCGCGGTGAGCTGCTAGCGGCCCGGCTCGCCTTTGACGAAGCGCTTGTCATCGATTCAGCGTTTACACCGGCCTTGGTGGGTCGGGGTCGCACCGCTGCTCGTGAATCCAACGTGGCCGAGGCACGACTGTACTTCGAGCGAGCTTTGAAGATAGACTCGCAATCCCCGGCGAACCTCGAGTTAGCACGCCTTGATTTCGATAGTGGCGACGCGTTGAACGCCGTCCGGCACTTCAGTGCAGCTTGCAAATTCGGCTGCCACGGCGAAGCAGGGTTAGGGTTCGCGCGGGCGCTGCTCGGTACCGGTAGGGCGCAAGAAGCATTGATTGTTTTAGAGAACCAGTTAGAAATTGACGACCCGCTTGCTTTCCATAATTTGCGACGCCGCATTTACCTGCGGCTCGGCAGTGCACAAGATGCCGCACGCGAGAGTGCGGTAATCCAGAAACTCATCAAGCTCCGGAAGAGACACTGCCCTTCAACCCGCCGAAGACTTATGTTCGTTAGTCGCCGTAAGATAGTCGCGATGTTCAGCTTTGGGCTTTGCCTGACGGCTTTACGGGCTGAAGATTCGTTCGATGCGATTCGCGATTTGTTGCGGCATGCACAGTATGAGCAGGCCACTTCGAAGCTAGATGCCATGCAACGCCGCCCAGGTTTGAGCGACCTTGATCGGTTCAACGTAGGCTGGCTATACGGTCAAGCGCACCAGTTCCGAAAGGCGCTCGAACTATTCAGCTCAGTTCCGGCCCAAGTTCCGAATCGTGTGACACACGACTACGCGTCGGCATTAGCAGAGGTAGAACTTCAGGATTTTGGGGCTGCTACCGAGACGCTGGAGCCAGTGGCGGCGGACGCCAAATTTGGTCCAAAACAAGCAAACCTTCTCGGAGTCGCACTCTCAAAAACTGGTCGGTTGAACGAAGCAGCGGCGATCTTCGAAGGACAAATTGAGACTCAGCCGGGCGACTCTGCGGCTTATTTCAACTTGTCGACCCTGCTTTGCGAAAACGGAAAGAAGGCGGAGTGTATAACCGCGGCAGAGAGAACCGCACACGCGTTTCCCGAATCCAGCCAAGCTCACCTAGTTTTGGGCGCGGCTCGCATGGAAAACGGCCAGATTAATAGCAGTCGCGATGAGTTCGCCAGGGCGCATGCACTCGATCCGAAATCGCCGGAGCCAGTGTTTTTCGTTGCGCTCGCGGACTACCGGGCTCAAGAGTACGGCTCGGCAATTACCATCCTAAGGGCCGCAGCCAATGACGGTTTGCGAGATTCTGACCTTCACTATTTGCTAGCTGAGTGCTTGGTCCAGCAAGGGGAAGCTCCGGCCGGTGAAGTTATACAGGCACTGAATACCTCAATTGAAATCAATCCGACTTCTACAGCGGCTAGAACTCTGAGAGGCAAGCTGCTCCTAAACAAGTACGAGTACGGAGCCGCAGCTATTGACCTGGAGGCGGCCTTACGACACGATCCAGAATCGCGCACCGCCTTATATTTGCTGGCGAGAACCTATCAGTCACTCGGCAGAACGCAGGAAGCTCAAGCGCTTCGAAGCAGGATCACTTCAACGGCAGAAGACGGAGTCTCGAAGGTGGCAGAAGGCCGGATGTCATCAGTATTTTCAGGAGGCGCTGCACATTGATGAAGCCGGTATGGATCGGTTTTGTAGGAATGCTCGCTCTTGGAGCGGAGTCCGTTCTGCACATCGCGGCGGCTGAGCAGGCCTACCATGCGGGTGAGGCTGCCGCAAAATCTGGAGACCTTGCGACTGCTGAAATCGATCTGAACAAGGCTATCGGAATCGAACCCACATACATGGAAGCGTATGACGCACTCGCGCGTGCACTGCTTGGCGCTGGACGCCGTGAAGAAGCCGGGCGCATTCTCACTCGACTTCTTCAGATCGATCCGCACAGCACACCTCACCGCCTCATGCTGGGTGACTTGTTGCTATTGCTTCAGCAGCCGCCTCGAGCTCTCGCCCAATTCTCGCTAGTTTTAAAGGTCGATCCAGCAAACGCGGATGCTTTGTTCGGCTTTGCAACGGCCGCGCGTGCCCAAGGTCTTGAAGACAAGGCTGTCGCCGCCATGGCCCGAGGACGAGTCGAACATCCTTCGGATCCAAGGTTTAAGAACTTGGACTCGAAATAGCTGAATGACAGGATCCACTTACTCGCGGCGTTACTTTTGTGCTCTAAGCGCTTGCACAACTGCTGTCGCACCTGCTCTTTTTGCGAGTAAGCCGAGTGATGACCAAAACTCGGGTGCATTAGGGCGCAAGATATTGAGCGATGCTCGCCTGCCCAAAGTCCGCCAGCTCGGGTTTACACTTTTGGCGACCGGCTTACGGGCTGGCAGTACGTATCCTGAGGTCTGGATTCGCGACACCAATACTTTTATTGAATCGGCTCTTGCAGTTAATCAGCCGAGTGCGATCCGTCAGGCATTACTCAACTTTCTGCTCCTGCAAGGTCCGGACGGAGATATCGTTGACGGCTACGTACAAGAAGGCCAGAGTACCGAACCGCCATATCGCAGGTCCGCTGAACTGCCAGGCATGGCCGCTTTCAAGAACACGGTCGAGACTGATCAAGAGTCGTCGCTAGTTTCTGCATTTCGTAAGTATGTGGACGCAACGAAAGATCGTGGCGTGCTTAATATGTGGATTGATGGGATGACCGTACGCAAGCGCCTCGATCTCGCGCTGTCCTACCCGCTCAACAAACGTTTTGACGAAGCCCGAGGCTTGATTTGGGGCGGGGCCAGCGTTGACTGGGGTGACGTCCAGCCAGAAGATTACCCCGGAACACACATTGATCAGAAGAGTCATCCGGCGTGTGCGATTTATAACAATGCAATGTTAGTCATTGCAATTGGAGATTATCTGGCGTTAGTGGGGGAGACGGACCGGATTGCGACACATTGGTCACAAACTCGCAGCACGTTGCACGATAACATTCGGAATCATCTCTGGGATAGTAAGCGCGCGAAATTCATCCCCCACTTGTATCTACATCGTTCACCGTTTCCACCGAGCTTTGACGAAGGCCAGATCTATTATCATGGCGGCACAGCAATTGCAATTGAAGCGGGGTTGCTTGAACGACGTGAAATCGCCGCCTCTCTTGCGTCGTTGCGACAGAACGTAAGAGCAGCGAGCGCCGGGTCGATTGGACTGACTATCTATCCGACTTATCCTTCCGGTTACTATCAAGATCCGATTCTTCGGGAGCCGTACACTTACCAGAACGGAGGCGACTGGTGCTGGTTCGGCGCGCGGATGGTTCAGCAACTAGTTAGGTACGGATTTGTTGAAGACGCCTATCTCGAGCTCGGGCCAATGCTCGACCGCATTTTGAGAGTTGGTGATTTTCACGAATGGTGGTCCAGGGATAACCAGCCTCGCGGCGCAGGAAAGTTTCGCGGCGGTGCAGGCGTGATTATAAAAGCGATCGACCTCCTGACTGATTGGGCAAAACACCAGCAAGGGCCGATCAATCATGCCTGACGATTCGTCCTATGCCGCCCGACGAGTGTTGGCAGTTGAGTTCGGCGGCACCCACGTCACCTGTGCAGCGATAGAAGACGGCGTCATTCTGAAGTCAGCCACGCTCGAGCCTGATCCCGGCGCCTTGCTGGTCAAGGTTCTGCACTCCATCTCCTCAGAGCTACGCCAGTTCACTGATTCCTGCGGCAGGTTTGAAGGAATTGGAATGGGTTTCTGTGGATTGGTAGATCACCGAAGTGGCCGGATTGCTTCGACCAACGGCAAGTATGACGATGGCTCTGAGATCGATTTACCTGCATGGGCTGAGCGTGAGTTTGGCCTACCTTTTCGGATTGAAAATGACGTTCGCCTCGCGTTATTGGGCGAGCATTATGCAGGTGCGGCTCGTGGCACTAACGATGCGGTTCTGATGACCGTTGGAACCGGCATCGGCACAGCCGCACTGGTTGAAGGTCATATACTCCGAGGCAAACATTCGCAAGCTGGTATCCTCGGCGGTCACGTCAAGATTCCGGGTTCGCCGAATCGGTGCTCGTGCGGAGGAAGTGGTTGTTACGAAGCGCAAGGGTCCACATTCTCGCTTCCCGCCGTTTGCGGAAGCTGGCCTGACTTTGAGCAGAGTGCGCTGAATCATGGGCTCACGCTGAACTTTGCAAACTTGTTTCGATGTGCCGATCAGGGCGACGCTGTGTCCCAAGAGATTCGTGCGTTCTGCATAGAGACGTGGAGCGCGTGTGCAATTTCCCTTGTTCATGCATACGACCCGGAGCGGCTGATCCTCGGCGGTGGTGTCTTTCAAAATGATTTCCCGATCTTAGCCGCTATACGGGACGAATTACATCGGCAAGCGTGGACGCCGTGGGGCAAGGTGGACGTAGTTCCCATGCAACACGGGCGTAGCGCCGCGCTACTGGGTGTGATTCCCCTCTTCGGTGAGCGACTTTGAAATCAAATTACGACAAACACCCATACGTTGCAATCAGTTCCTCCCCGGACGAGTGCAGCGTAGGATGGCAAGCAATTTGGAACCGCGTCGGTAAGTTCTGGCGCCGAACCGGGGTACTTTGCATCGAGTGTTACCCGGGGGTGATGCTGCAAGACATTGAACGGTCCCTGCTGGCTGCCTTTCCCGGTATCCGGATCCTGAATGTTTCGGATTGCTACCGCGATGCTCAATCGGTAACCGAAATGCTTGCGCGCGAACTTACTACGGACCGCGTGTTTGGGCGTATCACCAGCTATTCGCTTTTCGATCTGATGGATCCCGTGAGGGTCGCTGACCGGCGGCGCAGCATTCGGTTGGATCCGCAAAATACGGTGGTCATTGGTACAGGTGCATTTCTTATTGAACCTCAGCCCGAAGCACTGGTGTATGCGGACCTTGCACGGTGGGAAATCCAGCAGCGACAGCGCCGAGGACTGATTGGAAGCTTGGGTTCGGACGATGCAGGTGGTTCAGCTGCAGCTCTGTACAAAAGGGCGTTCTTTGTGGATTGGCGTTTGTCCGACCGGCTAAAGCAGCGAGTTATTCATAGGATCGATTGGCTCCTCGACACAAATCAGCGCGACACGCCGAAGTTGATCGCGGGAGAAGCGTTTCGGTCCGCACTCGCCAGCGTAGTCCGGCAACCCTTCCGCGTTGTTCCCTTCTTCGATCCGGGCCCATGGGGCGGTCAATGGATGCGGCGCGTCTGTGATCTGCCCGATGGTCCTCCCAACTACGCCTGGTGCTTCGACTGCGTACCGGAAGAGAATAGCTTGCTGCTAGGTTTTGGGCAAACTCATGTCGAAGTGCCTGCGCAAGACTTATTACTTACTCAAGCCAGTGATTTACTCGGTGATGCTGTTTACGGAAGGTTCGGGGCAAACTTTCCCATTCGATATGACTTCCTTGACACTATGGGCGGCGGTAACTTGTCTTTGCAGGTGCACCCACTAACTGAATACATTCAAGAGCATTTCGGAATGCACTATACGCAGGATGAGAGTTACTACATGCTCGACGTAGGTGAGGAGGCGTTCGTGTACCTGGGATTTCGAGAGGGCATTGATTCCGCGAAGATGACTGAAGATTTACATACAGCTCAATCGGGTGGCTGTGATTTTCCCGCAGAACGGTATGTAAACCAATTTCGTGTACGCCGGCACGATCACGTTTCCATCCCGGCAGGAACCATTCACTGTTCGGGTAAGAACAGCATGGTGCTTGAGATCAGCGCAACGCCCTACATATTCACGTTCAAGCTTTGGGACTGGGGCCGTCTTGGGCTAGATGGCAAACCACGGCCGATTCACCTTGAACACGGGATCGAGAATCTGCGATGGGAGCGCGACACCTCGTGGGTACGCCGTGAACTGCTGACCCCTCCACAGCTGATTACCCAAGGCGAGGGTTGGAAGGAGGAACGAACCGGCCTGCACGCCCGCGAATTTATTGAGACTCGCCGCCACTGGTTCACTGGTCTGGTTCCACACCATACAAACGGTAACGTCCAAGTTCTGAACTTAGTAGAAGGAGAAGAAGCGGTAGTTGAGAGTCCGGATCACGCTTTCGATCCATTCCCGGTTCATTATGCAGAGACGTTTATCGTTCCCGCTTCGGTGGGCTCTTACACAATCCGACCGTCTCACAAAACCGCAACACCGTACGCGACGGTTAAGGCTTACGTAAGGGCATCTGCTTGAGGCTGACTTACTCGTATCTTATTTCCGCTATAGCCGCACTGGGGGGCTTCTTATTTGGATTTGATACCGCGATCATTAATGGCGCTCTCTTGTTCTTGAAACAAGAGTTCCGCCTTTCTGATGTGAGCACAGAGTTTGCGGCGGGAAGTCTGCTTGGAGGGTGCGTGGCGGGAACAGCCATAGCTGGCACGCTAGCCGACCGGTTCGGGCGAAAGCTAGTCTTGCTTGCTTCTGCGGCACTATTCGCAATAGCTGCGATCGGCGCAGCCGTACCGAAAGACCTTACGTCGTTCGTCATCGCGAGAATCTTAGGAGGCGTGGCTATCGGGCTCGTATCCACGCTTGTTCCGTTGTATATTGCCGAGGTTTCTCCAGCCGCACAGCGAGGACGAATGGTGAGCCTCTACCAGTTTGCAATCGTAATTGGTATTCTGGCCGC
Organism: Bryobacteraceae bacterium; assembly: GCA_965214005.1. Classification (GTDB taxonomy): domain Bacteria; phylum Acidobacteriota; class Terriglobia; order Bryobacterales; family Bryobacteraceae; genus Bog-105. The sequence goes on along the minus strand of CBDCAQ010000014.1, from coordinate 1,311,420 downwards.
CTATGGCGTAAGCGCTTTACTGGCCTCTTCAGGGCAAAGCAGTTGGCGCTGGATGTTTGCTTCTGCTGCTGCGCCTTCAGCTATTTTCTTCTGTGCTTTGTTTGCAGTACCTGAAAGTCCGAGATGGCTAGTCCAGCAAGGCCGAATTACTCAAGCTTTGGCGATCTTAGGCAGGCTCGAAGGACTAGAATTCGCTTCGGGTCGGATCAATGAAATACGGGACGCCGTTTCGGCGCGCGAACCTTCTATTAGTGAGTTATTCCAACCGATTTATCGACCCGCGCTGGTGATCGGTGTTGGCTTAGCCTGCTTATGCCAGATAACAGGTATCAACACGATACTGTACTACGGGGCGATCATCTTCACTGAACAGGCTGGTGCCGCGACGGCTAAGGCGGCTCTGATTGGAAATATCATCATTGGAGGCGTCAACTTACTGGCTACTATTCTCACGCTTGCTGTCATTGATTCGTGGGGCAGAAAGAAACTTCTACTCTGGTCATCCGCCGGTATGGCGGTTTCGCTAGCATTACTCGGAATCGCCATCAAGTTGGGGCTGAACTACCTTGTTGCGCTGACATGCGTTCTGACCTTTGTTGCATTTTTCGCAATCGGGATGGGGCCAGTGATCTGGGTCATTATGTCCGAAATTTTTCCCACGGGCATTCGTGGTAGAGCGATCTCGCTTGCAACGGTCGTACTCTGGAGTTCTTGTCTTCTGGTTACGGTCACTTTTCTTTCTCTGGTCAAGGAGCTGGGCCCGGCTGGAACATTTTGGTTATATTCAGGCCTTAGCTTAGTGTCGTTCCTATTTATCATGAGATCTGTTCCGGAAACCAAAGGCAGAACACTAGAGCAGATCCAGAGCGATTGGAGACAGCGCACGCTGGTCTAAGACCTGGAAGTAGCATCGGGCTCGACTAATTTGCCACTGCAACTACCCGGATTGTTTGTACTTCGAACGGCTTAAACGTAAGGGGAATGTGGTCATTCTCGATCCGTATTTCGCTACTGTTGTCCTCGACTCCCGAGCATAGATGAGCGGACTCGATATGCGATCGGCTGAAGTGCAGCACAGTACTTGATGGCTTGCCGGCAATTTCCTGCAGACGCAAGATCGCGCCGTTTCCGTCCTCCGCCTTCTTCCAAGTAACAAGAGCAACGTCCTGACCAGCAATGTCGAAAAAACTTTGGCCGGTGGGAGGCAGAATACGGGGCGGATCACCATCTTTGTCCTGACTTACAACAAAGTTAACCTCCAAAGGCCGTAATTCTTCTAATCCTAAATGGGTCAAAGCTCCGCCTTCCAGCTTGGAGGCGCTAGTAATTGTGTAGCGGAACTGGAAATCGCCACCTTGGCCAGCCCGGTAGTTAGTGTGCCAGTAGTTATTCATCACGTACGAAAAGATTGTACCGGTTGATGGGTGGAATTCACCAGGCCACTTACCTCGGTTGATGTCGCCGAAGCTTGCGAGCGATGCGTCGATGGGAACGATTCCGACGGCTAGGTGAGAGTCGTGAACGGCCATCCATTGCTGAACGTTAAACCATTCGAGACTACCGCCCTTCATCAGATTTCGGCTCGGATCGACCCAGCCCTGTTGGTTTGCGAAGGTGAAAATAGGACTCGTGACCGCCGCTGGAAAGGCGAAATATACCGCCTCTTTGCTGGTCGTGAACTCCTTGTGCAGGCGATAGCGAAATTCAATCTTTTTCTGGTCATTAAATAGGAGAATCTCAGTGCCAATCTCAGGAGTGTTCACATCCGAGCTTGCGAGTCGGATCGAATCACCCCAAGGCATTTTCTCGACTCCTATCAGCCTGCCTTGCGTTGCTGGATGAACGGTTAACACGCCCGGGGCTAGCGCAGGGAATGGATTAACCATTTGGGTATCGCCGTCGCCTCCCGTTACATATAGGTATTGGCCGAACTTATATGGGCTGCTGCTATCAACGATCTCACGTTGTAACTGTTTGTCGTAAATGCTCACTACTGAGCCCGTGTCCTCGTCTAGTTTGACCTTATAGAATCGGTTCTCGACAGTCGTAGAGTTGGTCCGCTCCGCCCGTGGGTCACCATCTTCCTTGTATGTGATGCGGAAGCACTTATATCCAACTGCCGGTAAGTCCCTTGCCAGAAATCGCACGTGCAGAAACTTTTCTTTCGTGTACAGAACCTCTAGCGGTACTTCTTGGCCTGTAGTGACGTCAGTCAGCGTTGGATGCTCGAGTAGATCTGTCTCTACAGTTCCGTTGCGCGACCAATTAAGAGAGTTGAAGACCACAAGAGTGTTAGCCGGAATGTGAATTTGATCAGCTAATTGGCTGAGAGACCGATTCATCACGTCTTCGATCTCGACCCCCGCCCTTTCGGCACGGTCATCTTTGACTCGCAGCTGCTTCACTGCCTCACTATGATCGGGTTGCGAGACCGAGTTATAGGAGAGCCATGTGTGCTCAGAAAACATCATGATGTTATGCCAAATGTCTTTGAACAGATCACTTGGCGGATTTAAGTTCGGATCGACCGAGTGGGTAACTGACGACAAGACTTCGGCCGAAAGAGCGCGATTCTGGTTCAGACGGTCCTCTGCCGCGAAGTAAGCATCGCTTCCGATGCCATCCTCCCAGTAGCCGCCGCCATCTCCTGTGAAGGTCGGTAAATCACCTCCGAAATGGGAATCTACGTAGTGAAAGAAATCAGGGAACGTCGCGTAATTCAGCTTTGGAAAGGCATATTGCTTGTTCCAACGTCCGGCAAATGTTGATGTCGCGGGAATTAAATCTGTATTTTCAACCTGCGTCCCATATAGGAGCGCTACGTCCGGCTTGTAAGTCGGCTTCGAGTAAGCCTGCAGGTAAATTGGCAGCGATTCGTGCACCGCGTCCAGCTCGGGTGTTAACCCGAATAAGGCCTGCACTTGTTCATAATGCCTTGAATACCAGAATAAGACGCGCTTGCCATCCGGGCCTTCCCACCAGAATGGTGACTTCTCGTTCCAATGGTCGTAGTAGAAAATAGGCGCGCGATCGTTATTGGCCGCCGCAACCCAATACTTCACTCCGCTGCTTGCCAGGATTGACGCATAGCTACCAGAGTAGGTCGGCACGTCAGTGATATTGGCGTATTCGAAAGGCAATTTATACTGCCGCGCGTACGCCTTCGAATCGTAAAGCGATCGGTATAACGTCTCTAAAGAAGCGTATCCGGTTAGCAAGTTGAAGTATTGAGCAGGCATGGCCATCTTCCCGCTCCGGATCAGATCTAGAATTTCATCTTGCTTCGGCTGTGGTCGAGTCTCAAGTAACTGCTCCAGATTCCAAGAGCCGTCCATCGAGAATCGAAAATCTGGATGTTCTTGGATGAGGGCCGCTGCTTGCGTGAGGACTCTAGCCTGAGTTTCCGCTACTTTACCTTGATAGTCTGTGAAGCCAACATCAAGATGTGTATGAGGAACTACAAAAATTGTCCACTTACGTTGGGCGGTTAGGCGAACTTGGGTTGGCCGATTAAGGTTTGAACTGACCCGGAGTTTACCGTTGACTGTTCCTGTCCATTCCGGCACATCGAACGAAACACGCCGTTCTCCGAAAGTTCCGGCCATAAGTTCAGAGCGGTAGTGCTTGCCTTTGACCTCAAGATCAACGGATCCAGATTGCCACGGGTGAGTGAATCGAATGAAAGCGTTGACTATCTCGGTCAAGCTGCCGGCAGTCTCGTGGTAAAAGATGGTCGGCTCTACCACCGCGTCTGGATAGTCGGCGGCTAGCTTTGCGGAACTGTCTTGCTCCAGGCTGAGCGCGTCATAACTGAAGCCGCCCAGTTCTTTCTCGCTGGACGGAGTCGCTGGGTCATCCTGGCACTCAATGCTGATCGTATTTTCGCCAACTCTCAAGTAGGAAGACGGAAGTTGAACAGTCACAGTACTCTTCGATTCATGCGGATCGAAAGCGTATGTGAAGTCGCTTCGCGAGTAGCTTAATTCGGGATGAAGATAGAAGATTCCAGAGTGGCCGTTCACATCGATGTGTAACGCAGGAACTCGCGGCTGATCTATAAGCGTTCCGACCCTCAAGGTGAAGGAGTCCTCGGCTGAGGACAATGAAAAGGCAATTTTGTAGAGGTCGCCGGCCCGCTGACTCACAGGCCAGTCCTTCTTGGCAACGCTTTTGCCGACCTGGTACGTAACTGACTTCGCGGGCGGGGCCGAGAATTCGACGGGGGATTCGTCGAATTTTCCGATCTGCCATACGTTCCGGTTCTGACCTTCAACAAAGGATAACGGCAATAGTAAGAGCGCAGGTAGAAAGCCTGTCGGTCGAATCATAAAGGGAGGTTGCCTGCCTGGTACCAAATTGAGGGAGGCGCCAATCACAAATTCGTTTACTCAGAACGTGATTGTAGCGACTGTCATACTTCGTTCAGGGCCTAGATAAAGTCTAGGCGCGATTGATTTTGCTGTCAAACGGAAAGCTTCAACCATCTCAGGTTGCTATTTAAGCCAGGTACTAATTTGAAAACCGCACGGTTCCGTCAGGTCTGATGGATTGAAGCTCGCCTTCGCTGGTTTCGTAAAATACGGCTGCTACTTCGGTTTCTACTTCCATTCCGGCCTTAAGCACAGGAGCTGTACCTGCTTCGATTGCGCCCAGTAAGCCAGGACCCATGATGCTGCTGAACGGTTCGACAGCCATCACTGAACATCGACCGTACCAGGGATAGCCTTTACTACCGTGGCGCTCCTGCCAGAGCCAAAGATGGGGGAACACCTCTTTTGACCAGGCCATACCAAAACCGAAGCCGAGCACATCGCTCGTCAACCCGTACCACCCGTCATCCAGATCGCTGATGTATCCGAACTCGGCAAAGCGCACCCCATCCTTGGGCATGATCGATAGATCAATCGGTTCTCCGGACGTGCCTTTTACCAACGGCCAGCTCGCTTTGACCCCGGCCGGAATACGCGATTGGGATGATAGCTCAACATCGTGATTCAGAAACGTGCGGGCCGGAACTTTCAGTTTCAAGCCACTCGCCAGAAACGGACCGCCTACAGCCGGATGGTGGCCCCACATGAAGGCAAGGTCCTCGTCACCTTGATTTACGATACGTTCCGCCATTCGGAACCCGGCGAGACCAGACTCTATGATCATTCGTCGTCGCAGTTCGAAAGGAGTTCGCCTCAACCTGACAGTGAGCTCAATTTCTATGCGCGACTGTTCTTGGGAGACAAACTGGTAATCCCATGCACTGATCGAAGCTTCGCCGTGAAAGCCTAACGACGCATTCCGGTAGACGCACTCGTCACTACCGTTTGGAAAGATCTCCTGCCACCCACCTTCATACTGATCCATCCAAGCTGTTTCAGTGTTGCCGCCAGTGAATACGCGATTCTGATGGAGCGAGGCCAGCGTCCAAGGTGACTTCCAAAGCACGTCCATTGCCTTGGCTTTGAAGATGAACGAGTAAATGTCGGCGCCCTTCTCCGGCAGGATAGTGACGGCTACAAGTTCGTTCTCAAGAGTCACTGCCCTGTGGCCTGAAGGGAGGACCGAATCGGTGATACAGCATGCTTCCATCGACATTGTCACTATAAGACACCGGTGTTTTCGGCCAAGACCGGGAGAGAGTCGCCCGCCATATTAAAATTGGTCTCGAACTCGTGGTTACTTATTGCTCTCGCAATTTCAAACCTTCCGCTACTGTCCGGAGCAATTCGCCGTCTGGAAGATCTTGACTAAGTTCCCAGACCATCGCACCGCGCAATTGGTGCTCGCGAGCATAACGCATTTTCCTGTCGATTGATCGCGTGTCGTCGTAAGTCCAAAATTGAGTGCCGTTGAAGATGAATGGGGTCTCGCCTCCTCCATCGCGGAACTCCTTGCAGGTCGGCATCAGAGCGGCGATTTGGGAGTATGAGTAGCCCTGGCCGATGGCTGTACCGGGCACAAATTGGCCATTCTGCGCCGTTGCTGCGACTGTCCAACCATAGCCGTAGAAAGGAATGCCCATAACGATCTTGTCGCGAGGAACACCGGCGTCTATATAGGCGCGGATAGTTGCGTCGACATTGTTGCTGGGATCCAGGTCGTGAACCGTTTGGTACAGCGGTGCGACGAATCCGGTTGTCGACTGCCAAGGCCCGCTATAGTCATACGTCATCACATCGTAGAAGGTTAGATACTTTGCTGTTTCAGGTAAGTTGATATTTTGATAGGCCCATCTTCCCGCTGAAGACGCCATAGTAAGCAGTAAGTGAGGGCGCACTTGATCCAATTGGCGCCGAAACTCTCGCACAAGTTCTACAAGGTTCTGTGTGTCGCTCGCAACCGGGTACTCCCAATCGATATCGATCCCGTCGAAAATATCCGGCGTAACATCTGTTCCGTTACCAAAGTTCCCCTGGATAAAGGTCGAGATGCAAGATGAAACGAACTCCTTGCGACTTTGTGCGGTTTCCGCAGCAGCGCTGAAAGGAGCGGCCACCCCGCCCCCACCCAGCGAGATCGCAATCTTCAGATGCGGATATTTCTGTTTCAACTCTCGAAGCTGGTTGAAATTGCCGTGCAAGGCGGTGGGAGAAGCTGAATCGTTCTCGCCGTTGACACTCTCGTTTGCGGTAAACGGCCGCTGCACGTCGGCCCATGGATCCGCCAGGCCGCACTTACCGTTTGCGACGGTTGCGAATGCATAAGAGATGTTTGTAAGCCGAGCGGCATCTCCGTTTAACACGAGGTTCTTCACGAAGAAGGGTGTCGGGATGCCGTAAATCCCCCACTCGATGAAGTATCCATTGACCACTTTCGGATCGTCTTCGTCGGCGGAGGCGGAGAGCGCGTAACCCATCAGGAACATAGCCAGGAGAAGTCGTTTGACCATGGGCGGAGTATATACTAGTTTGCGCCGGCCGATTCAGGTCAGTTAATGGAGAACTTAGTGTCTGGCGGAGAGGGGGGGATTCGAACCCCCGGTAGAGTTTTTGACCCTACGACGGTTTAGCAAACCGCTGCTTTCGACCACTCAGCCACCTCTCCAGTGGGCACCCGGTCACTCAAAATCCTAGCACAAACCGGGTATTTACCAGTGGGGTGAGCTTAGAAACCCTTCACCATAGGCAAAGCCAACGGCGGCTCAATCAGAAAATCGGCTTCGCGAACCTCGATCATCGCGTCACGAATGGACTGCTCGCGAGCCGGCTCCGTCGTAATGACGAACGGGAGGTCCCGCCAATTTTCAGTTGGAAGCTGCAGCACCGCATCGATGCCGATTTTATGCCTGGCCAGAATCGTCGCCAGAGTCGCGATAATCCCTGCTTTGTCCTCAACGCGGAACCGGAGATAATAGCCCGATTGAAAGGCACTGCTGGGCAGCGGATTGAACGCCGTCAAGCGCTTGTGGGCAAAAGGACTGACTCGCTCGGGACTCCCATAGTGAATCTCACGAGCAACACGCATCAAGTCACTGACCACTGCGACACCGGTCGGTTTTGAGCCCGCACCGCGCCCGTAATAGAAGGTGTCCTCACCATACGCACCCTGAATCCACACCGCGTTATAAGCACCTTTGACTTGCGACAGAATGGCCGATTGAGGAATGAGGCTTGGCCGTACGCTCAGCAGCAAACCCTCATCACTTTGCCTCGCTGAACAGAGCAGTCGAATCGTGTGCTTCAGCTGATGAGCGTAAGCGAAATCGACCGGTACGATTCGCCGGATGCCCTCGGTAAAGATGTCCGCAGGTGTGAGTCGTTCTCCAAACGCAAGCGCCGCTAAAATCGCAAGCTTCGAACGCGCGTCTAATCCGTCTACGTCTGCCGAAGGATCCGCCTCAGCATAACCAAGTTGTTGTGCTTCGGCCAAGACCGATTCGAATGCAGCGCCACTACGCTCGATCTCGGTCAGGATGAAGTTGCTGGTCCCGTTCAGAATGCCTTGCAAGGCAACAACTCGGTCGGCCGCGATGCCCTCGCGCAAAACAGTATGGACCGGGATCCCACCCGCAACGCTCGCCTCCATAGCGAGGTTGACACCCGACTGTTCTGCCAGACTCCAAAGGTCAGCACCGCGAAGGGCCATCAACTCCTTGTTCGCCGTGACGACGGATTTGTGATTTCTTAACGAAGTTTCAATAATTTGCGCTGCTGTCGCTATACCGCCAACAGTTTCGACCACAATGTCTACTTCAGGATGAGAAACAACGTCCTTCCACTCGCTTGTAAGCAGAGTGTCTTGCCCAAGTCCAGCGATCGTCTTAGTGTAAATAGACCGGCTACACGCGGCCTTTACAACCAGCGAGAAACCTAATTTTTCTTGAATCGATTTTCGGTTCTCAGTCAGGATTTGAATGGTTCCTGAACCGACGTTACCGACACCAATTACGCCGACACCAATTTCTGTCATGCTGCGCTCCGCGGCGCTGGAGACCAAGGATACACCCGAAAACAGACTTCCTGACGTCTCATTTGTGGCTTATGATAGCAGCCGAAAAGCGGTTAGAATATGCGTATGGACGAAGCCGAACTATTTGTGCGTGACGCCATGTCGTTCTCTGGATACAAGAAGGTTGGGCGAGACATCATTGGTTCGACGTCAAGGTTTTAACTCGACTGATTCGCCGATTGTGGAGGCGTTTGGACGGGTCGAACCCAGTTTACGTGCATGTTGGCGCGCCTTTGATGCCCAACCAGCCGAGATTGCGGGCTTCGGTCCGGCTGCAGCTTCCTTGAATTTCACCAGCAGTGCCGAGCCCGGCAACAATAGATTACTGGTGATGGCCGAGCACAACAAATCGGCTGATTACGTATCCCAACGCGGCCCCTGCGAAAACATCAGAGACGTTGTGGGCCGATAAAGTTACTCGCGAAAAACCGATTGTTCCTGCAACGCCGTATGCCACATACGGCACCCACCGATGATGCTGGCCGTAGCGCCGAGACATGACAGTTGCGACAGAAAACGCCGTTATTGTGTGGCCTGATGGGAAGCCGCCATTAGTCACTCGCGAATCAAGCCACGTGTCCGCAGAATTTCCATTCGGCTGAATGCTTGATGGTCTTGCGCGCCGTGTTGATAATTTCAGCAACTCTGTGGCAATCTCCGAATCAGCAACAGCCTCTCCCGTCAGAAGCACTGTGTTCTGGGTAGCCTGATCTTTTGTAAGCAAGCCGGTCAACAGTGTGGCGGCCGGTACAGCGGCAATCATGAGCGACGTATTGGTGCTTGAAAACCCGGTATTAAAGTCGTGGTAAGTAGCCGATTTCCGGAAGTAAGGAGATTCAAACTGGTCGATTGCAATTAAGGCGCCAGTGGTGCTGAGAAACGCGGCTGTTGGTATCCAATGCTTGCCGCGTAATAGATCGCGCGGGAAATCCCAGTAGATTCTCTTCTGGTCTTTGATCGTATTAGGCACAACTGTTTTCCAAGTTGTTGGAGCCTCCGCTGTCTGGTTGGCCAATGTTTGAGCTTGCGATGAGATTGCCAAGCAGGACAATGCAATCAGTGCGCAGTAAGAGCGAAGTGCCATAGAACTTGGTTCACCCTAGCAGCGGAAACTGCAAAGTTGCTGAATGCTTCTGAACTATCCAGCTACCAAAGTAACTTCAATCCAAGTTGGATTTGGCGCGACGATGTTGAGGTACTCGTAACAATACCCGCGGTCGGTGACACGCCCGTTGGAGTGAATGCGACGGCATTCGGTGTATTCAAATTGGCGCGGTTCAGAATATTGAAGAGCTCGGCCCGAAATTGCAGATTCACTCTTTCACGGAGCCGCACGTCTTTGAGTACTGAAAAGTCCCAAGTGGCCAGCCCGGGGCCGATCAACGTATCTCGCCCCAAGTCGCCGTAAAATCCACTGCCATTTGGAGGTGCAAGGAAGGCGGCGGGATTGAACCATCCGTTTGGACTACCCAAAATCGCGCGACCTGTAAACGACGGATTGACAAACGGACGTACGGGATTCCGCGTGTCGCCATTGTTCGATGGATTGTAGCTGAGCTGAGGCGTAAATGGAAATCCGCTTTGCAGAGTAACGATGGTGTTCAGGGACCACCCACCGACAAGTGAATTGCTGATTCCATGCGCAGCCGAAAGAAACTGTCTTCCTCGACCGAACGGCAATGCGTAGACTCCGCTAATTACGCCAACATTCCTGACGTCAAAATTCGCTAGTCCTCGATCTGCACCTAAATTAAATGGGTTCGAAGCCAGCGCAGGTTCACCACCAGAGGTGGTTGCATTCAACGAGTCTCCATCATCAATCGTTTTCGACCAGGTGTAAACGCCGCGTAGCGACAGGCCGCCGCTAAATCGATGGTTCACATCGACTTCCAGCGCGTTGTATGAACTATCTGCCTCTGAAAAGTACGTCCAGGTATTAGCAATTGCAGGATTGGCACGGGTTGCCGTTGGGACATAGTAAGTGCCATCAACGACCTTCGTGTTGGCCAGCGCAGCAGGGAAAGTACTCGGGTATTTGGCGGGACAGGGCGACTGTGGACAGATTACTGGGAAAGGCTCATTCGCGTCGATACCGAGCAATTCATGATAACCATGTGATCCGACATAGCCGACCCGAAGAACAGTATTGCGTGTCAATTCCTGTTCAACCCTGAACGACCACGAGATAAGTGTCGGCGTTCTCAGGTCAGGCTGAACTCCACCCGGCACAAGCTTGGCTGTGACGGGAATCTTGCCCGTTCGCGAGAGCGGGAGCTTAGAAATCGCTATATTTGGGAGGCTGTAAGTTGGGTTAAACGGCGCGTTCTGATCAGTGCGGTAGCCCAACGCATCCTGCAGATCGTTATACATTCCGAAGCCGGCGCGGATGACTGTGCTTCTAGAGTTTTGGAAGGGGCTCCAAGCAATTCCGACGCGCGGCTGCGGAAGAAACATTCCCTTGTTGTGAGTGAACACTGAATTGCCGATCGTCGGCTGGCTAGCAATGACTCCGTTCGGGTATGTATAGTTTGAAGCGTGCCCATGGGCCTCGTTCCAACCCGTGGTGAACTCATCGCGAAAACCCAGTGAGAGAGTGAACTTGGGATGGAGCCTAATCACATCCTCTGCATAGAAAGCGCCAAACAACGAGCGCCAATACATCTTGGTAGGGGTTGGATCGAAAAGAAGAGAGCTGGCAGTACCTTGAAGCAGCGTTTGCAAACTCGTGAACGTCGCTTGCCCATACTGACTTAACGCGAGCGTTTCGTTTGACTGTACGCGTTGGAACCAGGCGCCTACGTTGATGCTGTTCCGGCCTGCTGTGACCGGTACACGGTCTTCGTATGTGAAGAGATTGCGCGCGACCGTTAGATTGCTACCGTTGTTGCTCCCTGCAAGACTTAGCTGAGCAGTAGGGTTTGAAGCCGCGCTACCGCCAACCACGATCGCACCGACTGGTTCACCAACCAAGAAACCGGGAAGTGTGGCAGCTGGTGTGTTCGCTGTCGGTTCGCCAGTATAGAAGTAACTTGCTCGCGAGAAACCGATTCGAGCTGTATTAAGAACCGCGGGTGAGAAGACATGCGTTTCCTCTAAACTTGCAACTTGCTCGCGAAGGTTTTCCACATCAGTGCTGTAAAGGTTGGTACTGGTCGGAGTCACATCCGCACTGTCGTCGATTGTGTACGTCGCATTCAGGGAATCGTTCTTGCCCAGCACCTGGTCAAGCCGCAACGTACCGAAATTGTCTCGAATCGTCTGCAGTGGGCTGTTAAACGCTTCTGAAATCCCACCGAAATCTGGCGCGCCTGCAGTGGGTACTGGCCAAGCTGAAATCAGAGACGAAACGCCGACGAACGCCAACCCTGATACGGGGCACGTTTTTGGAGCAGGACTGACAAGCTTGCAAGGAAGGTAACCGTTACGGGCATTTGAGTCAGGAACTAAATCAACACCGGTCTGATGAAGATGCTGCAAGAATCCTTCAATGTTCCCAAATATGAATGTCCTGTTTTTCTTGATTGGTCCTCCGAAAGCACCGCCAAACTGGTTGCGTTGAAAACCAGGGACCGATCTGCCGTCGAAAAAATTACGCGCATCCAGGGCGTTGTTTCGCAGGAATTCATAGAGGGAACCATGCAACTGGTTTGTTCCAGATTGCGTAAGGATCAGCACCTGAGCTGCAGGACGTTTCCCGTACTGTGCACCGTAGGAGTCCCGAAGCACGTTGAACTCACGTACAGCGTCTACGCCCAGCAACTGTTGGCTGGTCCCGCCCGGTTGCATGTTGTTCTCGGCAGCCCCAGTGAACTCAACCCCATTCAGCAAAAACAGGTTCTGTTGTGGTCGGTTACCGGCAACTGCAAAGTTGTTACCCACTGTTGAATTGGACACGCCAACGCCGCCCGTCTTTGCAGCCGTGAAGTTAACCACTCCTGGATTCAAAGTGAGCAACTGATCATAGCTGCGTCCGTTGAGGGGAAGATCTCTAATTTCGCGTTCGCCAACAAGTCCGGAAACGTCAGCAGCCCCCGTGCTCACAACCGGAGCGTCTTCGTTAACCGTAACTTGTTGGCTCGAGGCTCCAACGCGCAGTGTCAAATCGACAACACCTGCTTGGCCTACGACCAGATTTATTCCTGTTCGAATGGATTCTGCAAATCCCTCTTTGTTGGTTCGAATTTCGTAACGACCCACAGGCAGAGCGGCAAACCTATATCTGCCGAATCCGTCGGTAAAAACATTGCGGAGTGCGCCGGTGTCTCCGTTTGTAGCGGTTACCTCGGCCACCGCGATTAGTGCTCCCGATTCGTCCCGAACCGAACCTGCGAGATCCGCCGAGACCTGCGCCGTCGCCAGAAATCCACAAAAGAGGAACACCGCGAGTGCAATAATCCGAGAGATCCATCCTGAGTGGTTTGTCATGTTTGCAATACTTCGTAAAGTATAAAGGACAGCGAATGATGGTCACCACGCGGCTTCAGGAATTCCGGAAAGCAAAAGCGCTAAGTGCGGCTGATCTGGCTCGACGCGTCGGCATATCTCGGCAAACTATTTACGCGATGGAGGATGGCAGCTTTGTTCCGAATACGACCGTCTCTCTGCGTCTTGCGCGTGTCCTGGATGTCAAAGTCGAAGAGCTTTTTTGCCTCCTCGACGAACCGTCTGCTGATCCGATAACGGCAGAGTTAATCAATGATGATCTGGAACCGGCTCACGGCCATCTGGTTCGTTACTGTCGCGTCGGGAAACGGCTAATTGCGATTCCCGTTCCTTCCATGCCCCAGTACCTTCCGCCAGCGGATGGACTCATTCGGTCAAAAGCGGGGCATATCGTTGCCGTCGAACCGGCAACCAGACTCCCAGACGACGGCAAGAGGCTACTGATTGCGGGCTGCGATCCTGCGCTCTCGGTCATCTCAGAACTGCTGAGTTCCTCCGCCATCGACATCATCTGCGTCTCTTCGCCCAGTAGACGAGCCCTTCGATGGCTGAAACAGAACAAAGTGCATGCCGCTGGTCTTCATCTACGTGACCGCGCATCGGGGGATTACAACGTTCCGTTTATAGAACGAGAGTTTCCGACTGGATCAGTTCGAGTAGTGACCTTCGCTGTTTGGGAGCAAGGTCTCGTGGTGCAGAGCGGCAATCCCAAAAGTATTCGGGGAATCGCAGATCTTGGCGCCCCGGGGATCACAATCATCAATCGAGAGAAGGGGTCGGGCAGCAGAGACTTACTAGACCGGAGTCTTCGGGATGCTGGGATTTCAACGGAAGGTATCGGCGGTTACAAGGTCAACGCATCCGGACATCTGCCGGCTGCTTACGCCGTTGCGGTCGGTGCCGCCGACTGCTGCATCGCAAGTCGCTCAGCAAGCCGATGTTTCGGATTAGCGTTCATTCCGCTCGCGGTTGAACGCTTCGACCTCTCATTCACAAAAGACGCCCTAGAGTTACCGGCCGCGAAGGCTGTTCTCGACCTCTTAAATCGTGGTGCTCTGCGCAATAAGTTGAAAGGAATTGCGGGTTACGATACTACCCACACAGGCGAGATGCTAATGTAAGCGTCACTTAAGTTGCGCTTCTTCTTTCGACTAATTTTCCAGCCAGATAAGTGGCGCTGATCAGAGTGCCATATCCGGCAAAGCCCAGCCAACGGCCAAGTCTCCGATTAGCCCTTCGCCGAGCAACGAGGGATCCACCATAGAGAAGGATGGCCACGCCGTGAAAGATGCCGTGCATCATGCCCAGCTTGCGATCTGTTTCTTCATGCGTATCGCTCAAGTCTGCAAGTCCACCTGCGGCCGCCATCAGAGAGGCTGCTAGGCCTACCGCCAAGGAGACCTCTGCTGCCGAAGATGGTTGAACGATGCCAGCTTCTTCAAGGGCGTCAGAAACTAGCGTGACAGTCCAGCTTCCGAACGGCACATCGGTGATTGTGGGATGCCGTTTGTGTCCCAATAGGCGACTATTCACCAGAACATCTTTGGTCGCGGCGCCCGCATTACCCATAGCTTGCAACCAGTCTTTCTGATTAGTCTCGGTGGAAATGTTCATGCTCATGTTTGCCAGTTCCGATTCCTCAATTAACCCGCACCAGTGCTTCCGTCCAATGCTTCAGTTCACGACCCGAGAAGTTAACATCTACGGTAACAACGTTCAAACCCGGCGTGCCCGCCACAAAGATTGCTTTTGCCGTTCCAAGCTTATGAGATTCGATTGCGACTCGCCTGTCAGACTCGATCAACCGCCAACCGATTGGAACGTTCCAATGCACGCGATACGTTTCTGAAATCGGCGCGTGATTCGTAATTTCGACTTGCAGCTTTACGCGCTCACCCACTCGTGCCGTGCTGCCGTACGGGTGCACAGATGCCCAACTCTCATCCACACCGTAGTTGATGTCTGGCCACGGTAGCATTGCCTTCAAAATCGCCATACGCTTCAACAACTCGGTATGCATCTTGTCACGCTGCTCGGCAGAGAAGCGAAAGGTCGGCTCCACATGTTGGTTGATCAACCAAACGTTATTGGGAAGATGATCTAACATGCGAAGGCAGTACAGATATCCTTCTCCTTCGCGCTGTATGTTCCGATTTTGAAGGCAATAATCGTCAATTCCGGACGGGGTAAATGAGTCGCCAACAAAAAACAGCGCATCACCCCCATCTCGCTGAACCAGCAACCCGTCGTGATATAAAGTTTGCCCCGGGAACGAATGAAAGGTGAACTCAAATTCGTTCCAATTCATGTGCGCCCCGTCAGTCCGTGGTTTACCAGCAGTGATTGGGTTCGTGGTTAGGCACGGCAAACGGTAAAATGAGGGCCGCAGCAGAATATCGGTAAGCTCCTTTGTGAAGTAGATTGGACACTTGAACCGATCAGCTGTTTCTTGCGCATAATCAGTGTGGTCGTCGTGGTAGTGCGTTATCCAGATACCATCGATCGACTTCAACTCGCCTTTCGCTTTCATTTGATCGAGTTCAGGGTTGAGCCCTTTGTACCCTGCATCGATTACGAATCCTGCCCCGGTTCGGGACAACAACAATCGCGAATTGCCGATCGCTTTCGCCCACGTTGGCAGTGGTCGTTGTTCGGCCATAGGCATGGATATGACCTTATGACCTTCGAGGACTTTCTTCGACCTGACCCGAAGGTTCGCTTCACCCCAGTACCAAAGAAGGGCGTCGGTTTCGAAGTGGCTGGTCATCAGATCCTGCAGGCGCTCGATCAAACGTTGGATGGCAACCTGTGGATTGTCGATCACCGGACCGTGCGCGGGAACTAGCAAATCGGGTTTCAACGCTGCGATTTGGCGAAGGCTCTCCACTAAATCTCCGGCCCTGGCAGCAAATCCGTGGTAGCCCCGGGCTTCAGCTTGAGGAATGGCGTCCTGCAGACTCGAAAGATCAAGGATCTGGCCGTCGCCGTAAATCAAATCACCGGTACACGCAATGCGCTTTCCGCCGTCCTCGAACACGTAGGAAACTGAGCCCCGCGTGTAGCCCGGCGTATCGATCACTTGGATCTGCGTTCCAGCTAACCTGATAGCCTCGCCGCCCTTAACAGCACGAGAGACTTGAAGCGGTTCCGCAAGAACTTTGGTGTTCACTTGCGAATAGTCGTGGAAGCGACTCGTTTCGTAGTTTGCCCAAAACTTCTTCGGATCAGAAAAGAGTTCGCGCTCGCGTTCTGGCACGACGGATTCAGCACCAGCTTTGATCAGCGCAGTTCCGGCCCATACCTTATCTCGTCGTGCATCGGTGAAAAGCACATAGGGAATATTCTTCAGGTGTCCGCTGGCGTCACCATAAATCAGCACCTTGCCGTGAATCAGCAACCCGTTTACCGGTCCCGCGAGAAAGCGGATCCCTGGTGGAAACTGGGCCCCTTGAACCACTACCACGCTCACCAAGACAGCCGGGATAATTGTTCGGTTCATAAGAACTGCCATCGATCCTACTAAAGAGCCATCACATGGTACCCTGCGTGACAGTGGATTCAGCGGCTCTTATGACCGATTCTGAGTCGCACTGATCTCTCTGCTATGCCGAACGTCGTTGAACGAAGACAGCTGATGAGCGCCTCCGAAATCGACCGCACCCTGGTCCGCTTAGCGCACGAGGTTCTTGAACGAACGAGCAATCTTGACCAGCTTGCGTTTATCGGTATCAAGCGTCGGGGTGTGCCTATGGCCACCCGGCTAGCTTCAAAGATTGAAAGCCTGGAAAACCGCAAGGTTCCGACTGGCACTCTGGATATTAATCTGTATCGGGACGATCTTTCCACAGTGTCTGAGAGGCCTGTCGTGAAGGCAAATCAGATCGATTTCTCTGTGACCGGAAAAGAAATCGTTCTGATGGACGATGTTCTGTATACCGGTCGCACCATCCGAGCCGCACTTGATGCGCTGTTTGATCATGGTCGTCCCGCGCGCGTCCAATTACTTGTTTTGATTGATCGCGGTCATCGCGAACTACCGATCGAAGCTCGTTACGTAGGTCGCACAGTGCAGACATCCGACAACGAAATTATCGAGGTCAAATTTCAAGAAGTAGATGGTCAGGAAAAAGTGTTGCTTATGGAGAAGATCGAAGACTGATCGGCAATGATTTTGAACCGCGGTTTACTCGATATTGAATCGCTCGATCGGCCGAGCATCGAAAGTCTGCTTCTTCGGGCCAAAGATTTTCAGCCCTCACCCGGTGCTTCGTTCCGCCGCTTTGACACTCTCAAAGGCCGTACAGTTGTAAATCTTTTTTTTGAAGCATCTACTCGCACGCGTACCAGTTTCGAAATCGCAGCCCGCCGGTTAGGAGCAGAAACACTTTCGATCGCCGCTTCCGGATCGAGCGTTTCGAAAGGCGAGTCACTCGTCGATACGCTCAACACACTCGGTGCAATGCGGCCGGACGCTATTGTGATCCGGCATGCTGCTTCTGGTGCGCCGCAGTTCTTGTCGCGCTATCTACCAATTCCCATCATTAATGCAGGAGACGGTACGCATGAGCATCCGACTCAGGCTTTGCTTGATGCCCGAACTATTCTCGATCGCCGACCGTCGCTGGAGGGACTTCGTGTTGCCATCATCGGCGATATCGCGCACAGTCGCGTAGCGCGGTCCAATGTCCATCTGCTTTCAAAGTTCGGCGCTTCTATCGTCCTTTGCGGTCCTCCGACTCTGCTTCCTCCGATGATGCAACAAATCGCGCCGGGAGTTGAACTTGCTCATGACATGCAGAGTGCTATACGCGAAGCCGACGTCATCATGATGTTGCGTGTTCAACTCGAACGTCAATACGAATCACCTATCTCGGCCAACGAGTATTTTCAGTTCTACGGTCTGCGGCCTGAACACATGGAGTTGGCAACTACAGACGTTATCGTCATGCATCCGGGTCCAATGAATCGCGGTCGCGAAATTTCGTCAGAAGTTGCCGATTCTAAACGTTCAGCAATCTTGAATCAGGTTGAGAACGGTATTGCGGTTCGTATGGCTGTTCTTGAAAAGGTGCTCGCCTGATGAGTCGGCTAGTTGTTAAGAATGGGCGCGTAGTTGATCCGTCTCAGAACTTCGACCGTACCTGCGATGTTGCAGTTGAAGATGGCATTATTGGCGAGCTCTCATCGAACATCGACACTACGGGTTGTGAAGTGTTCGATGCTTCGGGATTGATTGTTGCTCCCGGATTCATTGACATGCATGTTCATCTGCGCGAGCCCGGTTTCGAGCACTCCGAAACAATTGAATCCGGCGCACGTGCTGCTGCCGCTGGCGGTTTCACTTCCGTTTGTTGCATGCCGAATACGCAACCCGTGAATGACAACGCCACAGTTACCAGCTACATCATTGAACGTGCGCGACGTTTTGCGTGCGTTAATGTGTTTCCAATCGGCGCGATCACAAAAGGCAGTGCCGGCGAAGAACTTGCCGCCATCACGTCGATGAAGCAGGCGGGAATTGTTGCTATTTCCGATGATGGCAAACCGGTGATGAATGCACGGTTAGTTCGCCGTGCGATGGAATTTGCGCGCTCGCTCGATATTCCACTGATTGAACATTGTGAAGACCTGAACTTGAGCGCCGGTGGTGACATGCACGAAGGCCTGGAATCTACCCGGCTTGGTCTGCGGGGCATTCCACGCAGTTCAGAAGATGTGATGGTTGCTCGGGACATCATTCTGACTGAGGTGACTGGTGCGCGTTATCACGTAGCGCACATCTCGTCAAAGCACTCCGTCGAGATGGTTGCCTTTGCGAAAAAGCGCGGACTGCCGGTGACTGCTGAAACTACACCGCATCATTTCGCGTTGGATGTTTCATGCATGACTCCTTACGACAGTAACTACAAAATGAAGCCCCCGATTCGCGAACAGTGCGATATCGACGCAGTGCGCGGTGGTTTACTCAGCGGTGTTGTTGACGCAATTGCGACCGACCATGCACCGCATCCGGGGGACGAAAAGATGCAGGAGTTTGAGCGCTGCCCGTTCGGCATTATTGGCCTCGAAACAGCACTCGGACTCGCGATCGAGCACCTCCATCGCGCTCGGAGCGTTGGGGTTTCCGATCTAATCGCGCTCTTCACTTCCAAACCAGCACGTATTTTGTCAATCAATCGGGGAACACTTCAAGTCGGTGCTGCCGCTGATATCACGATCTTTGGTCTTGACCACGCATGGACTTACGACGTGAACCGCTCGGCTTCGAAAAGCCGGAACACACCGTTTAATAATCATCAATTTTGTGGCGGACCAGTTGCGACCATCGTCAACGGCTCGATGGTTTGGAAATTCGAAGGCTAGATTGATGCAGCGAATCGAATCGAGTCGACCAGAGATTGTTCTTCGTTATTTGCCACAGTTCGCATATCAAAAATAAGGCGGTCGCGTTCGATTCTTGCAATCACGGGAATCGGTGCTTGCCGCAAGCGCTTTTCAAATTCCTGAGCGCGCGTGACTGAAAGCTCAACTTGCCACGTTGGCAACACTCGATCAGGAGTAGATCCTCCACCGATCGGCGACTCACCGCCGCAAACCTGGACTCGCGAATTATCAAGCATTGCGGCTACCCGCTCGGCACGCTGGCGAATCGTGTCAGAGTCGGTCATGATCATCGCCAATGTCGGAATGGCATTCCAATTGCCGACTAGCAGATGACGAAGTGTCGTTTCCAGTGCTTCCACGATCAACTTGTCAACGCGGAATGCCCGGAACATGGAATTGCGTCTAATCCGGTTTATCAACACCGGGTCGCCTGCGATGATGCCACTCTGCGGGCCACCTAACAATTTGTCGCAGCTGAAAGAACAAACATTTGCGCCCGCGGAAAAAGAATCTAGAACACGCGGTTCCTGGATTCCAAACGATTGCAGATCAACAAGGCACCCGCTGCCAAGATCTTCGTAGACTGGAATTTCACGTTGCGCTCCTAAAGCTGTCAACTCTTTCAGTTCAGGTCGTTTAGTAAATCCAGAGATGTGGAAGTTAGAAGGATGAACGCGAAGAATCAATCGTGTTCGCTCGTTGATTGCGCCACTGTAATCCCCGATTGTGGTGCGATTCGTTGTGCCGACTTCACGAAGGATCGCGCCAGACCGGGCCATGATATCCGGAATGCGGAACCCGTCGCCGATCTCAATCAACTCGCCGCGCGACACGATGACTTCTGACCCAGCAGCCAATTCGTTCAAGACCAAATAGACCGCAGCAGCATTGTTGTTCACGATGATCGATTTGCGATCTAACAAACGCTGCAACAACTCGGCGGTGTGTTCGTCGCGCTTTCCGCGCCTGCCGCTTTCGAGGTCGTATTCTAAGTTCGAATAACGCTCAATCGGATTAAATCTTGAAAGTGGTGCTCTCCCAAGATTGGTATGCAGGATAATCCCAGTCGCGTTGATCACGGACCGAAGCGATGGATTCACTAGCCGCTCGATGCGCTTGGAAACAATTTCCTCAACGGACCGTTTCTCGTCTGTCGAATCTCCGTCGACGATCGCGCGGCGACGTTCAGCTATTACGCATCGCGTTTCCACCGTCAATAACGTATTCGGTAAATGCTGAAAATGTGTCAGTCTACGCAGGATTTGGTCGACTGAAGGCAGATTGCGAAGCGCGTCAATGACTGTTTCGGAAAGCTCGTCGCTCACGCAATCGCACGCTCGGTCAGCGTCTGCTTTAAGTACTGGCCAGTGTACGATTCGGGTACCGACGCGATAGTTTCGGGCGTACCCTGTGCGACGACAAAGCCGCCGGCCTCTCCACCCTCCGGGCCCAAATCAATTAACCAATCAGCCGCCTGAATCAGTTCGAGATTGTGCTCGATCAGCAGGACGCTTCCACCATTTTGGATTAGCCGCTCGAACGCCTGCAGCAGTTTTGCGATGTCGTCGAAGTGTAAACCGGTTGTCGGCTCATCGAAAAGAAACAGTGTGCCTTCACATGTTGCCTGAGCGAGGTGCGCAGCTAATTTTACACGCTGGGCTTCACCGCCGCTGAGGGTCGTTGCTGACTGACCTAAACGCAAATACCCTAATCCGACATCGTTCAAAACTTTCAAGCGCGCCGCGAGTCGAGGTGTCCCGGCAAAAAACGACAACGCCTCGCGCACGCTCAGCTGCAAAACTTCGTGGATGTTCAGACCCTTGTACAGAATATCCAGAATGCTTTGCTTGTAGCGAGTGCCCTTGCAGTCTTCGCACACCAACTCGACATCGGCCAAGAACTGCATTTCCACGGTGACCGTACCGTCACCTTGACAGGTTTCACAGCGTCCGCCCGGAATATTAAATGAGAAATGTCCCGCCGTGTAGCCCCTACGCTCAGCGTCGGGCGTGCAAGCAAACAAATCTCTGACCAAGTCGAAGGCTTTGACATAAGTCACCGGATTCGACCTTGGCGTGCGCCCGATTGGCGATTGGTCCACCATGACAACACTCGTCAGAAGGTTGGCCCGGTCGACGCGCTTCCATGTCACTTGCCGGGTTGTGTCCGACAAAACGTCATCTTCTTTTGCAGGCTTACGTTCCCGGTTTACTTCGGAATCGAGCGCGCGAAAAATAACATCGTGCACCAAGCTCGATTTACCTGATCCGGAAACACCCGTGATCGCGACCATGATGCCCAAGGGAATCGTGACATCGATGTTCTTAAGATTGTTTGCTCGAGCACCGATGAACGAGATAGCTTTTTTGGCATTTACCTTGCGACGGTCCAAAGCCTTCGAAACAGTCAGTTCGCCACGTAGATATTGGCCGGTGAGCGACTGAGCCGAATCCTTGCCGGCACCCGGTTGCAGCAATCTGTTGTATCGGCCTTCGAAGATGACGCGACCACCGTGTTCGCCAGCTCCAGGTCCTAGATCCAAGATGTGATCGGCTTCCATCATTACTTCAGGATCGTGCTCGACCACGATGATGGTGTTACCAAGTTCGCGCAAATCTTTCAAGATCCGAATCAGTTTTGCCGTGTCACGACTGTGCAAACCAATCGAAGGTTCATCCAATACATAGGTCGCACCGACCAAACGTGAGCCCAGACAAGTCGCCAACTGTATCCGCTGCGCTTCACCACCGGAAAGAGTCGCCGAAACACGATCAAGCGTAAGATATTCAAGGCCGACGTCGACCAAAAACTTGCAGCGCTGGCGAATCTCGTCTATGATTTTCACGGCGATTTCAGACTCTTCTGGGCTGAGTTCAAGACTCTCGAAAAACGCGGAAGCGCGCGCGATATTCATCTGAGAAACCTGCGCGATGTTGAACTCGCCCAAACGAACCCAAAGCGCTTCAGGTCTCAACCTTGCACCGCGACAAGCCGGACATTCAGTGTAGGCCCGGTATCGGCTGAGAAACACTCGCACGTGAACTTTGTACTTCTTCTTTTCGACTTCGCGAAAAAACCGAAGAACGTGTTCTCTCAAAAATTCCCGCTCGGCCGTCTTCAAATCAGTTATTGGAATGTCGAGCCGAAGCTTTGCCTTAGACTTGGGCACCAGCTGCTCTTCGTAATACCACCGATATTGTTCTTTCGTCCATGGATCGACTGCACCATCACGCAACGAAAGATTTGGATCAGGAATAATCAAGCCAAAATCATAATCAACCATGTTGCCGAAACCTTGACAGGCCGGACACGCGCCCACGGGATTATTAAAGCTAAACAGAATCGGTTCGGGAATAGCGGCCGTTTGTCCGCAAGTCTTACACGCGTAACGCTCAGAAAAATGCAGAGTTTGTGGATCGGCGACGGAGGCCTGTTCGAAATACACTTCCGCCGCTTCCCGATAACAAATCTCAACAGTGTCGACGATCCGCTGATGCTGGTCTTCACGAATGACGAGCCGGTCTACTAAAACGAACAGAGGTTGAGCGAAATCGATGTCGAGCAGAGATTCGGGAGTTGAGAACTCAAAGTTCTGACCATTCTGCATTAACCGATTGAAACCCTTGCCGCGCAATTCGAACAAGTGATTCCGGAGTGCCGTGGACTTGTCTTGAAGTTGTGCCGATTCCGGCACCAACACAGGAAACAGTGCGTACCAACGAGAACCCTCGGGTTGCGCCAGCATTGACTCTGCCACTTGATCGACAGTATCCGTCTGAATTCGCATACCGTCGTTGGGACAAAAGATGCGACCCGCGCGGGCAAACAGGAGCCGCATGAAGTCGTACAACTCAGTCGCGGTTGCAACAGTAGAGCGCGGATTGCGTGTCTGGTTCTTTTGCCGGATGGCGATGGGAGGAGCAATGCCGACTATCTCGTCAACATCGGGCTTCTCCATACGCTCAAGAAACTGCCGCGCATATGCGGACAGTGACTCTACATAACGGCGCTGCCCTTCGGCATAGATCGTGTCAAAGGCAAGAGACGATTTTCCAGATCCAGAGACGCCGGTTACGACCGTCAACTGATTGTGCGGAATATCGACGCTAATGTTTTTAAGATTGTGGACGCGCGCGCCACGAATGGAGATCACCGCGTTATCGGCGGCTGAAGGTACACTGGAACTTCCGGACATTTGTGACAATAGGCGGCGAAAGCCTGAACGGCAACTTAACTCAATTATAAGATGCCGTTGCAAGATGAGATGCAAGGCTTTCGAACTGGCCTACTGCAGTGGTATGCGCAGCACCGGCGAGATCTGCCGTGGCGCCGAACTTCTCATCCGTACGCGGTTCTGGTTTCCGAAATAATGCTGCAGCAAACGAGAGTCGCAGCGGCGATCCCGTTCTACGAACGATTTATAGCTCAGTTCCCTGACGTGCAATCGCTAGCAAGCGCGCCTGAAGCGGATTTGCTTGCGGCGTGGGCGGGCCTTGGTTATTACTACCGAGCACGCAATTTGCAAAAGGCTGCACGGCTAATCGCAAGCTCAGGATTGTTCCCTACAACTTACGAGGGTATTCTCGCTCTGCCTGGCGTTGGCCAGTACACTGCTGCAGCGGTCTCCAGCATCTGCTTCAATCTTCCTTACGCGGTGGTTGACGGCAATGCGTATCGAGTATTGAGTAGATTGTTAAACGATCCCATGAACATTGCGGCAAGTGGCGCGCGAAAGCACTTTACCGCACGAGCACAAGAACTGTTGGACCGGGAAGCTCCAGGCTCATACAACCAGGCCGTCATGGAGCTCGGCGCGACAGTATGTCTGCCCAAGAACCCGCAGTGTTTGGTCTGTCCTGTTTCAGCAATGTGCAGAGCAAGAAAGCACGGGGTTCAAAATCAACTGCCCGTTAAAGTTGTTGCGAAGCGGAGCCATCAGGAAGCTCGTTCCGTTTTCTGGATTGAGAAAGATGATCGTCTCCTGCTTTGGAGACGTCCTGATGCGGCAAGGCT
The DNA here is from genome assembly GCA_965214005.1 of Bryobacteraceae bacterium. Classification (GTDB taxonomy): domain Bacteria; phylum Acidobacteriota; class Terriglobia; order Bryobacterales; family Bryobacteraceae; genus Bog-105. The sequence continues at coordinate 1,287,141 of CBDCAQ010000014.1, read as the reverse complement.
AATGCCGGGCTTTTATGAACTTCCTGAACAGGAGCAACTACCCAGCTTCGTACCCGCAGGAGAGTTGGGGTCGTTCCGTCACAGTATCACTTTCCACGACTATTCGTTCACGGTTGTCATTGGATCAGTCCCTTCAAACATAGGCGACTGCTGCTGGGTATCACGCGCGCAACTCGCAACACTGCCGTTAAGTACAATCCTGAAGAAGGCGATGAAGACAGCATCGGAACAGCTCCGTTCCGTGGCGAAGGCAGCAGATTCTCGCTAGACTTACTTCAGGAGAGCAACTTGTCTCGTCACTTCTACACACTCGTATCCGCGCTGATTCTGACTGTTGGTGTGCACGCTCAAACACCGTCGAACACGGATCCGGCTCTAGCCTCACCGAAGTCGCAAGATGGGCTGAAGCGACGTGAACCGCAGCCGGGTGACGCGACTTACCAGGTTCCGGTGGGTACACATGTCCTACTCAACATGATTAACAGCGTGAGCACGAAGACGGCACAGATCGGGGATCGCCTTTACCTCGAAACTGCTTTCCCCATACTGGCGGAGAACCGCATTCTAATCCCTCAAGGAAGTTGGGTTGCAGGGACCATCACGGAGGTGAGGCGGCCTGGTCGGGTTAAAGGAAGAGGCGAGTTGCAGGTAAGGTTCGACTCGCTGACTTTGCCGAACGGAGTCACCAGGAACTTCCGCGCTGACCTGGGTAATTTGGACGGGCGGGGCGAGGAGACACTGGATCGCGAGAAAAGCAAAGTCAAAGGTGATGGCAATAAGAAGGGCGATGCCGAGACCGTGGCTGGAACGACAATTACTGGAGCTGGCCTTGGAACAGCGATCGGTGCAGCAACAGGCGGACTCGGAAGAGGGGCAGGGATTGGCGCCGCTGCCGGAGCAGCAGCAGGCCTCATCGGAGTTCTGGCATCTCGTGGACCTGACGCGATGCTGACCAAAGGAACGACGGTTGAGATGGTTCTTGACCGACCTCTCTCGTATGGACCTACGGACCTGGATCTGAGTTCTGCTCCGCCTCGAGCTGTTCTGTCCGAGGGTACGGGTCCCCAAGCAAAGCCTTCGGGCGGATTCGGAAGTCACCTGCCGCTGTAGTCCGCAGACCGCCGCGAACTAGACTTCAGCCGGAGCGACCGGCTCGGACAACTGCTTGTCACCTGGCAGCTTTCCCTCGGGCTTGTAGTAGTCGTGATAGTAGGTGTATTTGCTGTAGAGCTCGCCCCTACGCGCGCCATTCACTACGACACCGAGCACGTTGTTTTCGCAAAGAGACTGCATGGCGCGGGTGACTGAATCAAAGGTGGTTGCGCCAATACGCACAACTAGAATCGTGCCGTCGCACATGGTCGAAAGCAGGTTGCCGTCAGCCGCGAACAGAAGCGGAGGACTGTCGATGATCACCCAATCGAAATACTCGCGTAATCCGTCAATTAGCTCTTTGCAAGCATTAAGGTTCAATAGCTCGAGTGGATTTGGAACCGGTGACCCCGCTGTCATGACATACAGGTTCACATCAGCGACTTTCCTGACGATGCTGCTCAGAGATACCTGCCCCGTTAAGTAATCGGTAATGCCCGGAGCACACTCTGTCTGAAGAACCTTGTCTACCGTGGGACGCCGAAAATCAAAATCGGTGAGTAGGACGCGCTTGCCTGCAAGTTGAGCCTGAGCCAATGCAAGATTTGTAGCGGTGAAAGACTTGCCTTCGGCCGGCGACGCACTAGTTACGACGAGCGTATGCAGCGGCTGGGTTGATTGCAGGTGGTTGAGGCGCGTGCGCAGAGTTCGAAATTCCTCGCCTGGCGCTTCACGTGGTTTTAGAGGGTTGACCAGCATCGCATCGGGCGACGGGCGAAACGGAATCTCCGGAGCATTGTCGATGATACTTTCAAGATCGTCCAGGCCTAGCGGTTCACCCAGAACCGTCACCGCGTGGGAGGCCGGAATACCCGCGGGTTGGGGTTGCGTGTAGGCAGGCGGAATAACTGATGACTGAACGCCCGAAACTGGCGGGCGAGGGGCTGGGATTTGAGGAAGGTTAGGTAAGTCGTTAGATGCTTTTCGCAGTGCGTCGTGTACTCGGCTCATATGCTTATACCTTTGTCAAATAGTAACGGGCGACAGAGCCCGCAATCACGGCGATACCCAGAAGAGTTCCGGTTGCCCAGCCGAGCCATATAAATTGTTTGCGCCGCTGTACGACTGCGTCGTTTTCGAGAAGAGGAATACTGCCCAAGATCGCAAGATTCGTGTAGAGCCGAGCATCTTTCAAGCTCTTCAGCGACGTGTCTTTTAGCTCTCGAAGAGCGATAAAGACGACCCCTAAAACTAAACCCCCGACTAGTCCGCCGACCAGCATAATTGGCCGCTTCGGCGCAGAAGGAGAGCTGGGGAGAACGGCCGGGTCAAGAATCTCAAGCGACTCACCCTGTTTCCGCTTCTCGATGTCGAGCGAAACGCCCATCAGTTGGCGTTTGTTTTCGAGTTCAAAGTACTTCTGTCGTGCCAAGTCGCGGTCACGAATAATATCTGAATATTCTTTTTCGCCAACAGGTAGGTTCTGGAGTCGTCCAGCATAGCCTGCGGCAGTTCCATTTGCGCTGCCGAGTTCGCGGCGCAGTCGAGCAGTCTCCATCTCGTTGGATTTAATCTGCGTCTTCAATTGCTCGACCACCGCGTTTGCGTCCAAACGCTCACGAGCAGTAGCTGGATTGTCGACCACAGGTGCTGGATGGAGCTGATTTTCCTTCTCCTGACGGGCTGCATCGACGACGGCCTGCTCACGCTGGCGGCGAAGGAACTCAAGCTGTGATCGCATTTCGACGAGGTCTGGATAAACGTCGGTGTACTTCTCCTTCATCTGAGCGATGCTGTTTTCCAACGAACCGATTTGGTTGTCTATCGAAGCGATGTGCTGGTTTTGCGAGCGGTTATTTACATCTTTAACCGCGTTCAATCGCTGATTCGCGACTTGAATCTGAGTATCCAGCATCATGCGTTGTTGACCAAGCTGGTTGATGGCTTCTTCTATCTGGCCGACCCGGGTCTGCATGACATTCAGTTGTTGAACGTTCATGTTCACTTGATCGGGCAGGCGGCCAGCATTCCTAGTCTGGAAGTCGGCCAATTTGTTCTCGGCCTCCTCTAAGTTCTTCTTCGCCTGCGTGTACTCCTCCATCAGGAAATCGTTGGTCGCGACCTGGTTTTCGCCGCGGCTCCGGACATTTTCATCGATGAATCGGCCGACAATGTCTTGGCATACCTTCTGGGCTTTAAAGCGGTCCCGATAGGCAAACGAGATCTGAATGGCAGGAATCATCTTTCCTGAAAAGCTATAACCGCTGGAACCCTGGATACGAATCGCAGGACGCATGACGCTGATTACATCCTCCATCGGCATCTTCTTGCGCTCAGCCTCGTATAAGTTGTTAGAGGTAATCAGGTTTTCGAGGACTGTCCGACTTGTGATCGTCTGCGTCATGGAGCTGACATGGTCGGCCAAATCCTGGCTGTTGATCGTCTCGAAAAGACGGGTGGGAACCTGCGCCGGAGTGATGCGAATGGTTGCGTAAGACACATAGGTGTCCTGAAGGCGGAAGGCAATGACGGTCGCAAGAACAAGACCTAAGAAGGCCGGGGCAATAATCCAGCGGACATTCCGCCGAAGAATGTCGATGTAGTCTTCGAGATCGTAGGACCGGCGTGGAACAGAGAGGCTATCAAGCATCGGTATCTACTCTTAATGTTTGTTCGTTATGGGACATAGACGTGGTCGCCCGGCTCTAATGGAATGTTCTGTTGCATCTTCTTGCCGCGAATCACGTCGTGATAGTTGAAGTAAATTCGTTTGCTGCCCCGAAGGACGTAGATCTTTTTCTCATTGGCGAAGTCGCGAATGCCGCCTGCTTTGCTGAGCGCTTCCAAAATAGTAATCGGCCCTACCAAGGGGAATTCACCGGGCCTAGCAACCTGCCCGTCAAGGTAATACTTTTTACTGCGAACTTCCTGAACCTGCACCTGTACAAGCGGCTTCTTGACATACGACGTTAAAGCTTTCTCAACAATCGGCTGAATCTCGATAGGAGTTTTACCCGCAACATCTATATCTCCGACCAACGGAAGGGTGACCTTTCCGTCGGCGTGGACAACCACCGTGCCAGTAAATTCGGGTTCGTGCCAGACGCGCACGTAAAGAATGTCTTCCGCTCCGACCTTGAATGATGAAGCGTCTACTGCCGCACCAGGCGTAGGCATAGAACCCATAGCAGCCGGTTCAGGTGCACCGACTTTACCGTCACCTTGGCCCATTGGCGCCGGACTGCCCGCAGGCGGGGTTGCTGGACTAGTTCCATTTGGATTGTTTTGGTTCGGAGTGGTCCCTTGTTGGTTGGTGGGTAGGGGAGCGGGAGCTTGGCCATTTGGGAACGCTCTCGCAGAAGCAATTCCGGTCGGAAGTAGTAACAGAGAAGCGGTTAAAACGGTAAACAAATGATTGTTAAACGAGGGTGTACGAAGACAGGCAGGAATACATCGAATCATTCTTTTGGTTTGCTTAACTGCAGAGTTTTGGGTGGATGGACTGCAGGAAAGTGCCTTCATTATACCAGTTTTGGGCCGTTTCTGTATAACAGTGCCGTTGCGGGAATATTACTCTCACTGTGCTCTGGCCAGGCGGGCCGACTGCTTTTTTTGCGAAACGAACTTGGACAAACATTTACGCAGAATGAGCAACTTACAGTCTTTTTACGAAACGAACTAGGGTGGAGGTCGTTTTTTCAATTTTCTAAATCACGCAGATAGCGGTACACAAGCGACACAGGCAGCCCAACGACGTTGTGATAACTGCCCTCGATAAAGCTGACGAATCTAGATGCCACGCCTTGAATTGCATAAGCGCCGGCTTTGTCGCGATGCTCACCGGTTGCAAGATAATCGCGGATCTCAGATGCGGTTAACGAAACGAACCCAACGCGCGTCGTCGACACGTCAACTGTAACGGAGTTTACTGTCCGCAAGCAGATGCCGGTTGAGACCAGATGAACCCGGCCCGATAGTAGCCCAAGCATTTTGGAGGCTTCAAGGTCGGAGGCTGGTTTGCCCAACACTTCTGACTCGAAATGGACGACGGTATCGGCCCCTAGTATGACTTGGCCGGGAAGAACTGGAGCCTGCTCGGCCTTCAGTAGGGCAAGTCGACGGACGTACGGGATCGCCTCCTCATCGGGTAGCCGCGATTCGTCTACAGATGAGGGTTGGACTGAGTGCGGCATCTGAGCTGCCAGGAGCAACTCATGTCGGCGGGGCGATGCGGATGCAAGAACGAGCTGAAGCACATACTCAAGATCGCGTGCTATGAGTCTTCGGAGACATATTTTTCTAATTGGGTCAACTCTGCGCCGAACTCAGACGTGAACTCCGGAGGCAAGTCGGCGGACGCCTCTATGGTGAGTTGCCCACTAGGTAGAGCGGCCATGACTCTTCGTTCGGACAGCAGACGAGCAAGGTGCGAATCGGCGCCGAGTTGCTCGATCTCCTTGTCGCGAATCACAGTCCATTCAGAGAGCTGCTTCTCCTCCAGATTTTGAAGAAGTTTAACCTTGCGCTCCGCTTCCAAGACTTTGGCTTGTTGCTGGGCGATGGCCTGATCGAGCTTCGCCTTTTGCTGATCGATGTTTACGATCGTGCGGCTGATGTGTTTCTCGAAAGCTGATAAAGCAACAAGATCCTCGCCCGAAACGGTGGATCCGTTCTTCACAAAGGCACGGGCCTCCTCGGCTCGCTGAGCTGTCGCTTTTCGATAATTTTGAAGAGTCTCGAGATTTGCGAGATGACTCTGCAGCCGAGATCGCTCAATCTCGGCTTGCTGACGACGCACTTCAAGTACCCGGCGAAGTGTGAATTCAAAGCGCTTCATTCAGAGGATCCAAAAACGGGCCGAGACGCAAGAATTAGCTGGCCATGGATGAGGCCAAATCTCCGAGTTTCTGGAGGGTCTGATCGAGGGGAGCGCTGGAGCCGGATTCCTGTTTAAGAAATTGCTCGATGTCCTGGCGGATCCGAATTGCGGAGTCCAGCCGCGGATTGCTGCCCGACACGTAAGCGCCAAGGTTGATCAAGTCGTTTGATCGATCTAAAAGAGAAAGGGCTTGGCGAACACGTCCTGCGGCGTCCCTTTCGGGAGGACTGGCAATTTTGGAAGCGAGTCGGCTGATTGAGTTCAAGATATCGATGGCAGGATAGTGGCCGGCCGCTCCCAGAGCGCGTGACAGCTGGATGTGACCGTCAAGAATCGAGCGGACAGCGTCGCAAATCGGCTCATTAAAGTCATCGCCCTCGACGAGCACGGTGAACAGGCCAGTGATCGAGCCGCTTTTGAATGAGCCGGCACGTTCGCAGATTTTCGGCAAAAGGGCGAATACGGAAGGCGTATAGCCCTTCTGACTGGGTGGTTCACCAGCAGCCAGGCCGATCTCGCGCTGGGCCATAGCAAGGCGGGTAACCGAGTCCATGACGAGCAACACGCTTTTGCCCTGATCGCGAAAGTATTCAGAGACCGCAAGTGCCACAAAGGCTGCACGAATGCGGAGCGGCGCTGGCCGATCGGACGTCGCTACGATAACCACAGAGCGAGCGAGGCCTTCAGCGCTGAGTTCATGCTCGAGAAATTCGCGGACCTCACGATTGCGTTCGCCGATCAGGCATATCACGTTTACATCTGCTGAACTGTGGCGAGCCATGGTCCCGAGAAGAGTGCTTTTCCCAACTCCGCTTCCGCCAAAGATTCCAATGCGCTGGCCTTTGCCACAAGGCAGCATGCTGTCTATGGCGCGAATACCGGTGATCAGTCGTGTATCGATATTCTCTCGCTCGAGGGGGCCGGGAGGTTGAGCGATCAAATCGTACTGCGCAACACTACGGACCGGACCTTTGCCGTCCATAGGTCTGCCGAAACCATCGAGGACACGGCCCATCAGGTCTGGACCCACATTGACCCGAGCATCGTCGCCGCGAGCAATTATGGAATTGCCGAGCTGTACGCCTTCAACCTCCTCAAGCGGCATAGAGAGGACCTTGCCGTTGCGGAATCCGATAACCTGGGCTCGTATACGGCGATCGTTCGCCGCTTGAATTTCGCAGAAATCGCCGACCGCAGCGGCCGGTCCTCGCGATTCCACAAGCAGACCCACCATTTCGGTTACCTCTCCGGAGGAGACCGCCAACGTGGACCGGGCGAGCGATTGGAAGTAGGGCTGGAAGTCGATCGGCGTCATAGTTGTTCTCAGATCTCAAGCACTGATTTCGAACCTAACCGTGATTGACTACGTCGGTGAAGCCCCTTTGCACTTCAAGCAGTTGGGTTTCGACCGAAGCGTCAAGCTCGCCTCGGGCTGTCTCTATCACGAGCGATCCTTTACGTAGCCCCGCATCGGCGATCACTTTGGCTGCGCGGGGTAACCCAAGCGTTTCGCAGACACGCTGGAGCAGAGCGTAATTGTCCGGATCAGTTCTAATCTGGATCACTTCTCGAACATCAAGTCGACTAAAGGCAGCTTTGATCAGCCCGATCATAGCGTCGGGATCAACGATGACTTCGCGGTGAAGAATGCGGCGAGCGATGGCGACGGCCAAGCGGACTAGGTCTTCTTCGGCCTGATGGCGGAGCTTTGGACCGGCCAGCATCAGCTCACGAAGCATAGTCCGGAGGTTATTCAGTTCTGCTTCGAGTTGGGGCTCGAGGAACTTGCGTGTCTGAGCTTCTCCTTCGAGACGACCCGCCGCCAGAGCTTCTTCGACACGGTGGTCAGTTTCGCGACGAGCGTGTTCCAGTTGAGACTTCAGCGATTCGAGTTCTGCGCGGACGGATGTGAGTTCAGCATGGATGAGCTGTTCTTCTGGTCGACTAACGGATCCGGCTGGGCTTGAGCCATCGGCGGTGGGCCACTGAACTGGCCTCAGAGGAGAGGCCGAATCACCCGGTACGATTTTAGTCAACATACTGATCGCCGCCAGCCCCCTTCAAGTTGACAACACCTTCGGATTCGAGCAGGCGGACAGCCGCGATGATCTGTTGCTGAGCAGCCTCAACATCACGCATCTTGATGGGACCCAGGGCATCCAGATCTTCGCGCAACATCTCAGCGCCGCGCTGCGACATGACGGAAAGGAAATGATTCTTCAGGGCGTCGCTAGTACCCTTGAGAGCCACGGTGAGAATCTTGCGGTCGACACGAGCCAGCAGTTCCCGGATGCCAGACACGTCCACCTGCAGGAGATCCTCAAAGACAAACATAAGGTGTCTGATGGTTTGGACCAGCTCGCCATCAGAGTTTTCGATGTTATCGAGAATCTCCTTACTGGCGTTCTGATCGAGCCTGTTGAACATTTCAGCAACGGCGCGAACACCGCCGTACGCCTCGCGACTGGTTTCGCCGAGAGCCTTGAGTTTCTGACCGACGATGCCGGCGATTTTGGAAATGATCTCGGGCGAGATCTGGTCGAGATTCGCCATACGGACGGCGACATCGGCACGAATGTCAGGAGGAAGCGAATTAAGAAGACCTGCGGCCTGTGTGGGTCCGAGATGGGACAAGATCAGCGCAACAGTCTGCGGATGCTCGTTGTGAATAAAGTTGGCGAGTTGCTGAGGGTCGGCACGTTGAAGGGCGTCAAAGCTGGCCGCATCGCTACCCATAGCTTTGCTGACTCGGTCAAGAAGTCGCCTGGCGTGGTCCGGTCCAAAGGCGTTGACGAGAACCTTGCGGGCATAGTCGAGACCGCCTTTCAGGACGTAGTCCTGAGCGACGATCATCTGGTAGAACTCGGTTAAGACGTCTTCGGCGAGTTCGCTGGTGATGGTAGGAATAGTGGCGATTTCGCGACCGATGCGCTGGACCTCTTCTTCGTCCAGTTCACGAAGCAGTTCAGCGCTGGTTTGCTCTCCGAGGATCACCATCAATACTGCGGCCTTCTGAACCCCACTCAGCCCGGCAGTTGCCGAGGGCGCAGGAGGAGGGGTAACGGGGAGCAATGTCGGAATAGCGGTCGCGCTCATATGAAGATCTCTTTATGTTGCTTTGGCTGTCTCGTTCAGCCAGGTACGAACAATTTGGGCGAGCGCAGCCGGATCCTTGCGGGCTTCTTCGGCCACCTGCTTGGTTAGGACTTCGCTCTTAGTGGTCATGATTTCGGGCAATATAAAGGACTCGCCAGGAGCCTTGAAATTGGCCGATGACCGATCGCTGCCTTGAGCCTGCTGGGCCTCAGCCAGTTGCTGAAGCGCGGCAGCTTCCGCTGCTTTCAGTTCTGCAGCTTGGGTCGCAGCTGCGAGTTGCGCTTGAATTTCGGCAAGCTTTTTGTCATGCCGTTTGCGCTTTCGTAAATAAAGCAAGGCTGCCATTAGGAGGGCAATTGCGCCTCCCGCCAAGCCACTGAGGATCATAGGCGATATCTGTTTTTTGATTGCCGCGGGGGCACCGGGCTTAACGGGCGCCGTTGGAAGCAGCGATGCCGGCGGATCGGAAGTGAGTGTGGCTTCGAACGGAAGCGTCTCTACTGTTAGTTGATCGCCGCGAGTGGTGTTGATACCTGCGGCTGCGGACACCACGGCTTGAATGGTTTTCATGCGATCGGCGGAAGGCGGCTCGATCACGCGTTGAGCATGGGCGCCAACTCCTTTGCCCACCACTTCCCACCGCAAGTTCTGATCCACGAGTACAGAAACGGACATGCGCCGGACAATGCCCTGAGGCAGCTTGAGGCGTTTTACGACGCGACTTGTTTCGTAATTGGTACTTTCGGTGCGGCGCGCCAAGCCGCTACCTTGACCCGCAGGACGTGTGACGGGGCGCGGCAAATTCGAAGCAGTTCCGGGAACGCCCGAAGCGTCGTGGGCGACGGAACCTTCTTCTGATCGTTGAGAAGAGGTGATTACCGAGCGGTTCGGATCGTAGGATTCTTCGCTCTCTTCTCCGCTTGTCAGGTCGCAATCGATGTCAACACTGGCGCGGTACTTAGAAGACCCAATCAAGGGGTCCAAGACGGAGTTGAGTTTGGAGAGGGTTTCGCGCTCAAGCCGGGTTTTGTATTGGAGCAACTCATCGGAAGGTTCAGATCCGTCGCCTGGTTTCTTGGGGCGCATAAGAAGGTTGCCCCGCATGTCCATGACAGAGATGGCTTCCGGCGCGAGTCCGTCAACCGCACTTGAAACCAGCTGAGAGATGGCCGTCGCGTGTGCAGCAGATAGAGTCGAACCAGCCTTAAGGGCTACCATGACGCTCGCCTTAGCGGGTTGACTTTTGTCGGTAAAGAGAGAGTCTTTGGGGAAGGTAATGTGGACTCGAGCTTGAGATACCTCAGACATGCCCATGAGGGAGCGCTCGAGCTCCCCTTCAATCGCGCGATGATAATTGACCTGCTCAGTAAAGTCGGTTGTTCCCAGGTTTGTTTTGTCGAAAAGCTCGTAGCCTATTCGCCCGCTCTTAGGAATTCCCTGAGTCGCCATTTGAAGGCGGAGCTCGGCCATTTTCTGGGAGGGTACGAGGATTGTTGAATCGGACTCTCGAAGGCGGTACTCGGTACCACTCTCTTTGAGCTTTGCGATAACGGCACCGGCGTCTTCTGATGAAAGACTGGAGTAAAGAGGCTTAAAGTCGCGATCCTTATTCCAACGTTGAAGGAAGACGATGGATGCGACTGCAAGAACGACTACGAATCCGAAAAAGAATCGCTGCGCCAGGCTTAGACTGCCGAAAAATTTGCGTAGTTGGTCCATGCCCGTTACGCGATCGCATCAAGAGTGAATAGCTGTTCCAATGTCTTTGATCGCTTGAAACCTATACCTGCATGCCCATTACGGTCTGATAGGCAGAGATAACTTTGTTTCGCACCTGCATGAACAATTGGAACGAGAGATCAGCCTTTTGCGTTGCGATGACGGGGGTATGAACATCCTCATTAGCACCCGAGAGAAGGTCCTGGACGGCCTTATCTGCTTGGGTTTGAAAGCTTTCAACTGTATTGATGGCGGTATTGAACACATCGTGAAAAACTGCACCTGCGCCCGCGCTGGCTGCGGGAGAATTCAGCCCAGTAACAGGAAGAATAGAAGAAGGATCGGAGAGTTGGATTGGAGTAATTGGGGCGGCCATAGGTTGTCCTTTTCTTTTGGATCAGTGTGTCAGTGCACTTATTGAAGGGTGATTAGCATGTCCGACTGGTCACGTCAGCAAGCGATGCCGCCTGGCCAACAGCTCTATGATTGTGTTCCAGAACCGAACGAATATTCTCAGCCGTGCGATGGTCTAACGCACCACTCGGAGGCCTCATCCGAGCAGGTCGATGGACCGCTGAATCATGTCTTTTATGGCGGAAATAGCGGAGACGTTGCCTTCGTAATTTCGACTCGCTTCTGTGAGGTTGACCATGTCCTCAGCCGGATTTATGTTGGGAAAAGAGACGTAACCATCTTTGTCTGCATCAGGATGCCCGGGCATGTAACGCTTTACAGGATCCTTCGAATCAACGGTGACGTCACTCACGGCTACACCGGTAGAAGTAGCATCCATCTCTGACTGGAAGACGGCAGAGAACGGGGATGTAATCTGCTGCGTTTGGAAGACGGCGTCCTTGCGGCGGTAAGGGCCACCATCCGGGGTACGGGTAGTTTCGGAGTTGGCCATATTTTCGACAAGCAGTTCGGCGCGAGTGCGCTGCGCGGCCATTCCAGACGCGCTGACGGAAAGAGACGAGAAGAGGCTCATTATTTTTCTCCTTGGAGGGCCATTTTGATCGAGGCAAAGTTGCCTTTAAGCAGGCTAGTAGCAAGACGGAAGCGGAGATCGTTCTCGGCCAGGAGCCGGGATTCGCGATCGATGCTGACGTCGTTGCCGTCGTTCTTCACCTTAAGATTGGGTACTTCGACGACGTGCGGCTTCTCACCCGCTTGCAAACTTTGGAATTCAAATTGGAAGTCGATGTCCTGTGTCCGATAGCCAGGTGTGTCAGCGTTGGCGATGTTAGAAGCAACTAGCTTCTGACGGGTCGAAACCAGGTCCATGTACTTCTCGAGTTGTTGGGAGACGCGGTCTAGCATGATGCCTAAATAGAAGGCATGCAAATGACCAAAGCTGATTCGAAGGCTAAACGGACGGAAGTTTCGACTTTAAGTGGTTGACCCTATTAGCAATCGGGCTTGGGTGGGGCGCCGGTCCGGATGGCAAGGCCAACCACTGAATTCCTAATCGGCAGTTCCGAGGCCGTTCTTTAGGCGAAAGTGGGTCCCAATTTGGAATGTGAATTGTGCCGTGTTTTCGCCGACTGAGTGGTATACGGTGACGGCCGAGCAAGGGACGATAAACCAAATACGAAACGAGTACCTCGATTTATTCTATTATGTATAAGTAATGTCTGGGCGTGATTACCTCGGCGAGTTTGAACACATCGTTCTCCTGGCACTTCTGAGGCTTGAGGGTCGAGCTTATGGAGTGTCGGTGCGACAGGAGATAGAACTCCGGACACAACGTGAGGTATCCATCGGTGCGGTCTACGCCACGCTCGATCGGCTTGAGACCAAAGGATACGTCAACTCGCATCGCGGCGATCCCACGCCAGAACGAGGAGGCCGTTCCAAACGTTTCTTCCGTGTCACGGACGAAGGGCTGGCGGCGGTGAATCGGACGCAGAGCGCGCTCCAAAAGATGGGCGCCGGTCTCAGTGAGGTTCGGATCTGACTATGCGCATTGAATCAAAATCTGTTGGACCGCCAAGCTTTGCGCTCTGGCTTGTCACGCTATTTAGCTCGGCTGATGAGACGGAGACGATCGTAGGGGATCTGCTGGAGGAATTCTCGGAACTAGCGTCTAAGTTGGGAGTCGCCTTCGCCCGCCGTTGGTTTTGGCGACAAAGCGTGGGGACCATCACTGACGTTGCGGTGGCTGGATTTCGGTCCGCTCCGTTCACGATGATCGGCGCTGTAGTTGGAGGGAGCCTACTGACAGGGCTGTTCCGGTTCTTTCAGCCGGCAATGACAACCGTACTCGACAGATTACATCTTTACGAGAATCACCCCGGCGCCTATATCTTCTTTCTAAGCTACGGGATGTTGGTGGGGCGCATTGCTCTATACGCGCTAATTGGCATCGTTGTAGCGGTCATCGCCAAAGGAAAGGAAATCACTGCGACGTTGGTCCTGAGTTTTATCGGCACAGCTTTGACTGCAGCTGGTTTTCTGTTCATGATGGCCAGAAATGTGCACTTTTGGTGGGGAATGATCCCATGGTCATTCGCATCGCAGCTTGCGATTGTTATCGGAGGAGCGATCGTGCGAATGGGCCGATCGGTCAGGATAGGCGGGCATTCAGTCTGATGATACCCGCTTAAAATCTGGCACAAGTGGCCTTGTTGGGAACTGTCCCGTTAATCAGTTAGCCGGACCATTCACTGGTACTACCTCGTAGGTGCCGTCTGCAAGATTGACCGTCAAGTTCGCTGATCGTCCCCCGACAGCGGTTGGTGTGAATGTGACGTAAAATGCGCAAGGCGAACCACCGGACGGAATCGTGGTGGGGCAGGTATTTTGTGCCACCCCGAAATCGCCCGGATTGTTACCCGTGAAGCTGAGCGTGCGGATGGTGACGAGGGAACCCGATCGGTTCGATACCGTGATTTTCGACGTGCTTGTCGTTCCGACTTTCTGCTGACCAAACTCAACTACGCCCGGGCTGAATGTAAGTGGTCCAAGAGGTAGAGCCGATGTACCAGGACCGTAAAGCGCAACTTCCTGTACATCTCCAGCCGAAGATTGGAACGTGACATCACCGTGGCGCAAGCCCACGACCGATGGATCGAACACGATGCTGACGGTGCAGGCCGACCCGGCAGGAATCGAAGAACAGCCAGACACGGAGAAATCCGACGCGCCTGGGCCTTGTACGGCGAATGCCTGGATTTGAATTGGTGCGTTGGTCGTGTTGGTAAGTACCACGGTCGACGTGCCTGTTACTCCGAGAGGACGCGAGCCGAAATTTATGATTTTGCGGCTGATTGTAAACGAGGACCCGACCTGAGACTGCAAATTTGAGGGCGCATACGTCTTGTCGCCCGAATAGGAAGCAGCTCCTCCGATTAACGGCAAGTATGAGGGCTGTTGAAAGGCATAGGCTGGGGTGTCACTAATTAAGACATTTACGCCAACGTTAGTTGCTTCGATGACGTCCGGCACGCCGTCTCCGTTAAGATCCGCCGCGGCTAGCCCGTTCACGACCGTGTTTCCAAAGAACAGTAATCCCGCTGGCGGGGAGTTAAAGTCGTATTGGTCAAACTGGCCAGGCGAATTAGCCAGTCCTGGGATAAGATTGAACCCGTTGCCCGTTGGTGAATGATTGACGATGACGAGGTCTAGGGCGCCATCGCCGTTCAGGTCGCTGGCGACAAGCTGTCCGAGGTATCGGTAATAGTAGCCCGTGCTTGTAAATTGAGCCGGATGCGCTGGGCTATTCAGAAGAACATAGTAGCCTTCGTCGCTGTCAGCCGAAATTATGTCCAGAAAGCCATCATGATTGAAGTCGCCGACAGTAAGGTGAAAGGGGCTTGTTGAAGTGCCGCCCCCACCAGGAAGACCTATCGAGGAGAAGTATCCGCCACGAGAAGGATCGGACAATAGCAAACTCGAGTTTGGGGCGTCGCTTTCTGGGTCAATCAAAGCAATCGCAAGGTCTGTATATCCGTCGTTGTTGAAGTCGCCCGCAGTAAGGCTATCGGGAGTACCCGGGCGTTGAGACGCTGAAGTGTAAAGGCCAGAGGTCACCACTCGCGGAAGAAAAACGCCTGGCGTGCTGACGCTTCCGAGCACGACACTAACCGTCCCGTCTACTCCGTCGGCTGTTGCCAGATCCAATATTCCATCGCCATTAAAATCGCCGACAACAACGGCAAGAGGGCCCTTTCCCACGGCGTAATTAATTGCCGGAAGAAGATTGCCAGGATGCAGGGCATCGCTGAGCAATACGCTCACGGTACCGGAACCATTATTGCTCGTGTTTGCAACTGCCACATCAGGGAGACCATCGTTATTGAAATCCCCAACCGCCAGAGCACTGGGCTGTGAAAGTCCCGTCGTGTAAACAACGGCGCTGAAGAACTTTCCCGGATGACTCGCGTCGCCCAGGAACACTGTCACGGTATTGTCGATTGGACTCGCGGAAATGAGGTCTGGATAGCCGTCCCCATTAAGATCTGCAGTAGTCACTGCTGCAGACGCGCTCCTGGATCCAGGCGCAGCTTCGTCAGGAAAGAAATCGTGAAAGGGCGGCGCAACAGGGTTGTGAGGGTCCGTCGTTTCAGAAGGGCTGAGCGTAGTTGTACCGAGAACGATCCCGCTATTCACATTTTTCGCGGTGAGATTGCCACTGGGAACCGCGAAGCCAAGCCCGCGCACAGCGAGGCCGTAGTCGCCCGGGCCGCTGGTCGTGGTACAGGCGCCCGTGCAAGAAGACCCCAAAGTGATCACCGACGGAAGCAGGCCCGAAACGCTAAGCGCTGT
The DNA here is from genome assembly GCA_965214005.1 of Bryobacteraceae bacterium. Lineage (GTDB taxonomy): Bacteria > Acidobacteriota > Terriglobia > Bryobacterales > Bryobacteraceae > Bog-105. The sequence continues at coordinate 1,271,588 of CBDCAQ010000014.1, read as the reverse complement.
CGCCGCCGACGTACTCGGAGCTCCAGCCTGACTCGATCCGGGCGTCCCCACAAATGTTGCCGTCAACTGATGCGTGCCGGTCGAGAACGAAGCGGTTTTGATTGACGCTTTGCCGGAGCCGGTTCCCGCTTTGATAATCTGCGCTGACCCTAAAACCCGGAAGCCATCCTTGAAGAGCACAGTTCCGCTTGTTGCCGCAACACTTCCGATGTTTACAGATGCCGTCAGCGTAAACATTGTGCCCGAAGCACCAGATGCGGGGTTCACTAACAATCCGGTTGACGAACTAGCCGCAAGTGCAACGCTTGATATCGCAGCCGCTAAGAAGATTAAGTGACTAGCCCGGTGAGCCGGCAAGATTCGCTGATGAAGTGACATAAGTGACCCCAACAAGGATACATGCGGACGAAATCAAGCGCCCACCTTCATAGATATTTAAGTACTAGTCGTGAGCTGTGCGTTACCGCAGTTACTCCGCAAGCGCGGACGTACGTGTAAAAGGCGGCCAAGCGGCGCTTCGGCGTACTGGACGCCTATTAGCTCAGGCCTTCTACTTTGTCTGGTTTTCGAAGAGGAAGAGCCCGCTTTTGCCAGCGACAACGAAATCGAGGTCTCCATCTCTGTCGAGGTCGGCGACGGGGATCTGCAGGCCGCCACCGGTTCGGCCGCCGTAGTCGATGACGTGTTTGGCCCATTCGATCTGCTTCGAATGCGGGTCGATCAAACGTTCGTACCAGTAGATACCCAATGATTCCCTCTCACCAGGATCATTACCGTTGTGAGCCATGTATCGCTTACCAGTGAGCAATCCAATATTGTGAGTGCCTCGGAAGTCAACTAATGAAACAGCGTGCGGCTGCGACCAACTTTCGTCAATGACGTGCTTCTCCCAACGGCCGTCGCCTTTGTTTTCGAGCCAGAAGATCCCGTAGTTGTGAGCCATAGAAGAGATGATGTCGGGACGGCCATCCTCGTTCACATCGGCCACGTACATGAAGCCGAGATCGCCAAGCTTCCAGTCGGCATGGAGCTTCCAATCCGCGGTTCTTGGATCGTTTGGGGCTTCTAACCAGCCATTCGGTGTCAGAATGTCGTTGCGTCCGTCGCCGTTCACGTCGCCCGCGCCGATCCCGTGCCCATGACTTCGAGGGCTGGCTGCGTGGGCAATCATGTTACCGTGATGATCCCGCTCATACCAATTGAGTGGAGCCTCCAAGTCGCCGAACTCCGGAAGCACTTCGTCAGCCTTACCGTCATTGTCCAAGTCGACCAGCTCAGCAAACTCGACTGGATGGCCGACGGTCATGGGATGCTCCAGCCAAGTGCCACGTGCTTTGCCGGGATTCTGCCACCAAGCGATCTTCTTGCTGAACCAACCTACGGTGACAAGATCCATATATCCATCACCGTTGATATCAAGCGGTACGGTACTCAGATCGTCAATGTAGTTATTGGTATACAAGATGTCGCGAAAATGGTGCTTGGTCCAGTGCGGGGCCTCATACCAGTTCTCACCGGAGACGATGTCTAGCTTGCCGTCGTTATTTATGTCGCAGACAGCTGCAGATTCACTGGATCCTAGATCAATCGTGTGTTTCTCGAACGGGATTTCAGGAGGCCTGGTGAAGACGTACGCCGCGGCAACGCCGGAGAGGCAAAACAGAACCGGCAGGTAAGGCCATTGCATGGACTCGAATTATATTACCGACACCGATGAGACTAGTGTTGACCGACGTGCAACCGCCGGAACTGTTGGCGAGCCGTGGCGGCTTTTGGAGTCGGGTACAATTCGGGACGTGTTGAGTAAGGGTGGAGGGACGCTCGATTTCGAGGAAGCGCGAGCGGTTGTGGTTCGTCTAGTGCGAGAGAATTGCGGCTCACTTCGAAGCGAAGTGGCGGACCTGACCGAAGCGCATGGCCGGGTACTGGCAGAGGATGTGCTGGCAGATCGGGATTACCCCGCGCTGCGTAGATCGTTGCGGGACGGATTTGCGGTGCGGGCGGCGGACGTTCCAGGGACGATGCGGGTCCTGGGCGAAGTTAGAGCAGGAGAGGAACAGCACGTCGTAGTGGGCGCGGGCGAGGCGCTGGAGATTATGACCGGAGCGCCGGTTCCAGAGGGTGCCGACTCGGTGATCATGGTTGAGCATGTGATCCGGGGTGCTTCAGAGTCGGGTCAGCCCACGGTTACAACGGATCGTGCGGCGCAAATTGGGCAATTCGTCAATGAACAGGCCGCAGAGGCGGTGCAGAACGATGTTTTGATTGCGGCGGGTACACGGTTGGATGCGAGTCATGTAGCGACATTGGCGATGACCGGGACGATGAAAGTCTCAGTGAATATCCGGCCGAGTGTGGCAATTTTGGCGACAGGTGACGAAATTGTGGGAGTGGAAGAACAGCCGCAATCGCATCAGATCCGGAACTCAAATTCGTATCTGTTGGCTGCCCTAGTGCGAGACGCCGGCGGGATCCCGATTATCCTTCCTGTGGCCCGGGACACACGCGAGGCGCTCAGGGCATCGTTAGCTGAGGGACTAACGCATGACATGTTGGTGGTTACGGGCGGGGTGTCGGCGGGCAAGTATGATTTGGTGAAACCGGCGCTTCGAGAGATGGGCGTCGAGTTTGCATTTGAGAGAGTCCGCATACAGCCGGGCCAACCGACTGCGTTTGGCATGCGGGAAGGCAAGCCAGTCTTTGGACTACCGGGAAATCCAGGATCAACGCTGGTGACTTTTCAGCTGTTTGCCAGGGCGGCTCTGGAGTTGATCGCGGGCCGAAGTGAAACGGTACTGCCGATGCTGGCCGCGCGTTTTTCTGAGCCGTTCAAGCACAAGGGCGGGTTAACGCGGTTTTTGCCGGCACGACTGGCTGAGGACGGGAAGAGTCTGCGACATATTTCATGGCAGGGCTCGAGCGATGTCCCGGCGCTTGCGCGAGCCAACGTGTTTTTAATCGCGGACCATGACCGGTTGGAATGGGCGGCAGGGGATGAAATCAGAGTGATGGCGAAGCCGTAAGACATGCCAAATGATGAGAGGCAGTTGTCGCATTACGATTCTGCAGGACGTGTGTCGATGGTCGATGTCTCACGCAAGGAGCAGACGGTTCGAACTGCGACGGCGCGAGGTTTCGTGACACTCAGCGCGGAGGTGATTGCGAGTCTTCCGCATAATCCGAAAGGCGATCCGTTGGAGATTGCCGAGATTGCAGGTATTCAGGGCGGAAAACGGACTTCGGAGCTGATTCCGCTGTGTCATCCATTGCCGCTAGATCATTTGGATGTTCAATGCACTTTGGTTGAGGGCGGAGTCGAGATTGTGGCTACCGCGCGAACCTCCGGCAAAACGGGCGTTGAAATGGAGGCTATGACGGCTGTATCTGTGGCCGCGTTGACCGTCTACGACATGACCAAAGCCCTTGATAAAAGTATCGAGATCAGGGAAGTCCATCTGTTATCGAAGTCGGGTGGCAAGTCGGGCACTTATGAGCGGGGCAAGCCCGCATCGTGATCACTGTTGCGATCCTGACAGTTAGCGATTCGGCGGTTAGTGGGTCGAGGGCGGACGTATCCGGACCTGCTTTGCAGGCAGTTTGCGAGGAGTGGAATTGGCAAGTAGCGGCTTCAGCGGTTGTGGCTGACGTTGAGGATGAGATTGCTGGGCAGCTAATGGATTGGGCTGAGGGAGGAAAAGCCGGACTGATTCTGACAACTGGTGGGACGGGTGTCGCGTTGCGTGACGTAACGCCGGAAGCAACGAAATTGGTAATCACGCGGGAGATCCCGGGAATCGCCGACTGGATGCGCACGAAAGGCCTGGAGCAAACTCCTTTCGCGGTGTTGTCGAGAGCGATGGTGGGTGTTCGTGGAAGATCGATGATTGTCAATCTGCCGGGGTCGCCCAAGGGTGCGGTTCACTCGCTGCAATCGATTAGACACTTGGTTGAGCATGTGACGGAACTGTTGCAAGGGAGGACAGATCACGATACGAATGCGAAACTGAAGCAGGCAATAGAAACTCGGGAAGATTGAGGTACATCTCACGGACATGAGAACTCTGCCGCGGCAGTGTCGTGCGTATCAGAACGTAACTGGAATTTGTAGTCTGGCTGGCTTTGTTTTTGGACTTGGGATGCTTACGTCGCCGGTTGGAGCGCAGATTACGCCGCCGGGCCAAGTGCCGGTTCCGCCGCCCCAACCTGGCCAAGTTGCGCCGCCGGACTCTCGAACCACGATCACTACCGACCAAACGGCAAAGGGCCCAATTTCGGATGTGCCGGTGAACGCCCCCTCGGGTGTTGAAGATGTCGATCCCGAACTCCTGATTCGGACGAATGTTCGGAGCGTTCTGGTTCCGACCACGGTCATCGACAGAGACACAAAGGGTTACGTCAATGGTCTGACACAAAAAGATTTCAAGCTGTACGACAACGATCAGCTACAGAAGATAAACGCCGAATTTGTGGAGTTGCCGTTATCGCTGGTATTCGTCGTTCAGGCCAACTCTGAAGCCGAGTCAATGTTACCGCGCATTAAAAAGTCGGGTGTGTTGGTGCAGGGGCTTGTGACGGGCGACAACGGCGACGTTGCGGTGCTGGCGTTTGATCACCGGCAGCGAGTCATTCAGGATTTTACGACTGATCCGGCTCGTCTGGATGACGCCATGCAGAAGATCACAACTGGGTCGGGAACAGCTGCCTTGGTGGACGCCGTTTGGCAAGCAGATCGGATGTTGCTGCAACACGATCCTAAAAATGTGAGAAGGCGTGTGATTCTTTTGATGAGCCGCGATGTCGATAAGGGCAGCCAGTTGAAGCTGCAGGAGACAGCTCGTAAGATGCAGTTCGATAACGTGCTTGTCTACTGCGTGAATATGTCGAAGTGGCTGACTACTTTGCAAAAGAAGCCTGATTACCCTCGGCCAGCCAATGGGGGCATCCCGGCGGAGGCTACTCCAAACTTGCGCGGAAATGTCAACAACGACACGACAGTGATACAGCAGCAAAATGGGAACGTTCTCGACGTTGCGCCGTCGGTTTACCGAGGTATCCGCGACGTCTTCAAGAAGACTCCAGCAGAGGCATTAACCACCTTTACTGGAGGCAAGATTTATTCCTTCGCTTCGAATAAGGCCCTTGAACAGGCTATTTCAGATATTGGACGCGAGTTACAAAGTCAGTATGTTTTGAGTTACTCGCCAACCAACAAGACTGAAGCAGGATTTCATAATATCCGCGTAGATATTAATGCCCCGCACTTAGATATTCGAAACCGGCCTGGTTACTGGTGGGGTGGCGGCGCGGGTGCGCAATAGTTAACTAACCGTTTGGAAGCTGAGCGCGGCAAAACTTACTACGCTCCCTTCATCAATCTGCCATTGATCATAGTCGAGCAGGCTGCCCCGAAGATTCGGCATCACTTTCATAAAGGTGTAGAACGGAGCAGATCCGCACCATTTCAGGTCGTCTTGTTTGTGTTGCACCAATGACCAGTAGGCTTCCGCATCACCGGCCACGAGTTGATTGATGCGTTGCTTGTCTCGTTCCGCGACAGACTGCATTTCGCCCTGGTCAGCCAGAGCGGTTATGGGATCACCATAACGGCGGCCCATGTGGGCCATATCGACGCCTAAGACCCAGAAGAGCTTCTCAGCGTCTCGGTGGGCTATGTTCCCGAGTGCATCAATGAACCGCGCAACGTTCGCGTTTGCTTCGGGCATGCCTCCTTCGTAGATGCTCTTCACATAGGGGCCGCAGAGAATGGGCAAGATGCGAACGTTAGCGCCGTAGAGGTGCTGAAGAAAAACGACCTGGAACTCGATGGAGTGCTCGACGGCATGGCAGTAATCCTCCATGCGGATGGCATCGCGGGCGGAAGCTTCTAACTCGTCCACGAGCGTTATGTTCGTTTGTGCCGCACCAAAGGGCGTGGTGAAGCTCTTGCGCGTCAGGCCGAAACGCTCCGGCGCACCGTAATGTGACGTACCGAGGATCACGAAAGTACGGTCCGCGGCCTCTTCACGCGATGGCAGCGACTGATAAGCAGCACGGTAAGTCTCCCAACCGCCATCAGGGCTAGCATGCGGTGCGGCTATAGCTACGGTCTTGAGTGAACCTGATGCGGCGCCTACACGGATATCAAGAACGGATTTGAGACTCTCTGGATCTTTAGGGTAAGCGGCTCCAGCAAAAATGGCTTCGCGATCTGGCTGGGCTGCGAAAGCGGCTTCTCTGGCTGTACGCAATTTGCGGTAACTTTCGTTTTCGAGAAAGCCGGCCTCGTTGAGGGAGTCGAATAGATTCGTCTCGATAGGGCCGACCTGGATTTCGCCGGTGAGCCGGACAAGTTCGGAGCGAAGATCGATGGATGTTTGTTGACCATCGAAACACTCCAGCGCCGGAACAATTAGGTATGGAATCAGTAACGTTGCATCCGAGTAGTGATAGGGGTCGCGGATGACGAGACCGGGGCGATTGCGATCGGCTGAAGGCGAGAAATCAAGGTTATAGCGCAGCCGCGGAAGAGCAACAGACACGCCCCCATTGTACGAGCGACACGAGAGTTAGCCGAGTGCGGCGGGCACGAGAGCACGGGCGTCATCTAAGAATCGACCCGGCACACGGATGTTGTTTCCGTACCCAGTGCCGAGAGCAACGCGAGGTTTGACGGTGCCGTGAAAGTCGGAGCCGCCGGTAGGAAGCAAGTTGAGACGTTTGGCGAGGGCGAGATAGTGGGCTTGCAGTTCAGCGCTGTGTTCGGAGTGGAACACCTCAAGGCCTAACAAACCTTCCTCTTTCAAGCAAGAAAAGATTTCGAGTTCGGCCTCTCTGGACAGGTTGAGGCGAATTGGGTGAGCGATGACCGGGAACCCGCCGCCTAGGCGAACAATCCGGATGGCTTCCTCGACAGTGTGACTTTGCCGTTCGACATACGCCGCCCCGTTCTCCCCGATAAAACGATTGAAGGCGTCTTCATTGTTCGCGGCGTAACCTTTATCCACGAGAATGCGTGCGAAGTGAGGGCGTCCGGCAAGGCTGCGGCCGCGAGCTTCCACTTCAGCGAGCGTGATATCAACGCCTTGGTTACGCAAAGACTCGACAAGCTGACGGTTTCTTGATTGGCGGTCTTCCTGTTCTGTCCGGAGCCAAGTTAGAAATTCTCCTGCGGGCGGTTGAGCGAAGAAGTACGCGAGCAAGTGTAAGTTTTTGGTGGTGCCTTCTGGAAGAAGCAGACGAGTGTTGAGCTCGATTCCACGGATCAGATCGAGACCCGCCTCCTGCGCAAACGGAACAGCACGGTCGTAACCAGCAAACGTGTCGTGATCAGTGATCGCCAGAGCGTCAAGACCAAGTGATACGGCCAGGTGAACCAGCTCGGCCGGTGTCAGGGATCCGTCTGACTCATTGGTGTGGGCATGAAGATCGATGCAGCCGGCAAGGTTGGAAGTATTCGGCGCGGAAGAATGTTCGGACACTATCGTTTCTTCACTTCCGGATAAATATCGAAGTCGTAGGTTTCGCCAGCCGTACGAACGGTGAGGCGCCCTTCTCCAAGAACATGTTCTTTGTCTCTTGTACGGTCTTCGAAAAAGATAGCTCCGTCAGTGCTGTCGCCTGGTTTTAACTTGGTTGCGACGAAGGTAATGGCAGAAGCCTCTGCCGCCGCCTTGAAACGCGCATTGACAAATTGCGTCATTGCAGCTTCACGGCGCTGTTCGTAGCCGTTCGTCGATTTATAGTTTGAGACGGAGTAGATGCCCTGCTCGTAAATGAGCTGCAGCTTGACAACATCGGTACGCTTCGCTTTATCAAGAAGCGATGCCACAACTTCGTCGGCAGACGTCGGTTGAAGGGCAGTACCGTCAACTCTTGTATAAGTGAAATCGGTCGGCCTGATGACCCACGAAACAGGTGACCCATTGGTGACCGCGATCTGAATAATCTCCCAGTTTTTCACGTGAGCTGGAAGCGGAGCGAACATCACCGTAACGCCGCCCTTGGTCACTGCCTGGTAATGAAAACCGTGTGATTCAAAATCTACCGGCGCCGAGTCTGGGGTGCTTTCCGGAACTGGCCCGGTGTTGGCTTGATCAGGTGAGGTCTGTCCAGGCGCACGAGTTACGGGTTTCTTGGGAGCTGGTAGCTGTCCCGGGGTCAATTGTGCCTGACCACTGGTGCCGGACAATGCCAGGGCCAGCACCGTACGGCAAACGAGAGGGCGCACGCGACACCCGTAGAAACTGACCATCAAAGACCTTGCCTCATGATAGACCGTCGTGAGGAGCAAGGCCGTTAAAAAAATCAGTTCCTGGCAGGGTTTTCGGTCGGAAGATGACTAAGTTCAAGGCGATAAGTGGGGTTGTCTGGATACTCGTGAGTTAGATCTGTGAGGAGTCGTCGCGTCTCGTCTTTCTGCTTCTCGCGGAGATAGAACTTGGCCAGCAGCAGTTGAGCAAACGGCTTCATGTACTGGCCAGAAGTAGCGGCCACACGCAGATCCTGCAGGCCCTGATCTTTGGTACAGGAGATGTCGTCGAACTTCATGAATACACGAAGGTAAAACGGAAGGCTGGCAACAAGGTATTCAGTGAAACCTTTTGTGAGATAAGCATCGTATGCCTTCGGGTTCAACTTGATCAGCCGATTGGAGTACAACTCAGCCTCTTTGATGAATTCGTAACTTTCGCGCCACCTGTGCTCGACCAGAGCCAACTCATCCCTTTGGACTCCTGCTACGATGCACATCGAAAGAAGTGCATTCTCATCATCCGGGTTCTTCAAAAGCAGAACTTTGGCCTTTTCACGGGCGGAGTTAACTGCCACCGTAAATTCAGGAGCCATGACCTGCTTTGCGGAGGAGTTTCCAGAACTGCGATCCTCCGTAAACAAGCCACCCTTCATAGAGCCGGTTCGATCAAGTTCGGCGAACAGGTACGACGCGGCAATGAATGCCTCAGGCAGCGGGTCAGACGGACGTTCCGTTCGATATCTAGAAAAAGTTTTTCTGCTGGCTTCAAAATTGGCGTTATAAAGCTGATTTAGTGCCAAGCCGATTGAAGTAGGAACTGACGGGAGCATTGCACCGAAGCCAGACGACGCTGGCAGCCATGCCAGGGTGAGAATAGAGAGGAATTTGCGCATTCAATAAGAATTTCGACCGAACTTAGGATGCTGGTACCGCAATCCCCGTTACTGGGCAGATAACACCAGCGGGGATGGGCGTAGATTAGTGATTCACTATTGAGGGCCGCGGGAGCAGAGTTTTGAGACTAAATACCAGCGCAAGATCCCTTGCGGGTTCGGCGGGAAATGCTCAAAGTCGATGCGCAATAGGGATCCTTTTTTGAAATCGATCCGTAGATTTACGGCGCCGAGTAAGTATCCGACTAAGTTGCTGAACAGCGGATCGTGTCCGACAAGCATTAGTTCCGATTCGCTCTTGTGGACTCGGATCTCGTCCCAGACCTGTTGGGTGGAGGCCGTCGGAATCAGAGCCTTCGTGCGCAGGATGTCTGTTTTCACGTGCAATGATTCAGCGGCAATTTCGGCCGTCTGCAGGGCACGCTTGAACGGACTGGACAGAACAAGTGTTGGACAAACATCCGCCTCAGCAGCAACGCCCAACAACTCACGCAGCTTCCGACGACCGTCAGAGGTCAATGCACGATCGGCATCATTGAAACCAATGCGGCCTTCTTCGGCAACTCCATGTCGCAGTAAGTAAAGCTGCATCACAAATAGAATTGGTTTGACTCTTATTCTGGCATACTGATGCATTTATGGACACCCAAAACCAAGGCTGGTTGAATCTTGATGCTTAATGGTTCTTTTCTACTGGTAGGTGGTAGCGGAGGCCTTGGCCAGGCAACGGCGCGGCTTTTGGCCAGCGAAGGTGCAAAACTAACTGTCACTTACTATCGCGATCGCGGGCGGGCGGAAGCGGCGCGGGGAGCCTGGCACGTAACCCAGGCCGACATAACAAAGCAAACGGATCGAACGAAGATTCTTGATGAGGCGGGCGTGCTTGACGGGTTGGTGGTCTTCACCGGAAATCCGGCACGAGTCGCGAGAGCTGAAGACACGGAAGCGCAGATGCAGGTTTCCCATGCAGTGAATTACGCCGGACCGCTGTTGCTTGCGCGGGAGGCAGGGGACCGAATGCGACAGGCAAACAAGCAGGGGTCGATTGTCCTGTTTTCAACCATGCAGGGCGTAGCATTGTTCTCTCAATCGACCGTTTATGCCGGGGCGAAGGCGGCGTTGGTCCATGGCGCCCGGATTCTGGCGAAGGAACTACGGAGCGCCAACATACGCGTAAACGTGATTGCCCCAGGAATCATACAGGCCGGTATGGCAGAAGCAAGTATTGCCTCAGGCAAGTACGACAAGTATTTGGCCGACCAGACAATCGCACGTTTCGGACGGGCTGAGGACGTGGCGAAGACTGTGCGCTTTCTTTTAGAACCAGACAACTACATCACCGGTCAGGTGATTAGTGTGGACGGCGGAATCACTCTGTGAGCTCGCTACTAATCTCGAGAAGGCGATCGGCTACAGCCAGCAGTGTTTCGAAATAAGGCGGTTCGGGCTCGCGATCAACTATAGCGGAGCGGACGCAGACAAAACCGTTCTGTTCAAAGAATTGTCGGATCTCCAGTTCGGTGAAACCTAGCCAGACGTCTGCATATAAGTCTCGAGCTTCTTCGAATTGGTGCCGAAGCAGGTCAAGAATTGCAATGCGGCCGCCAGGTTTCAGAATGCGCCAAGCTTCGTGGACAGCTTGAGCCGGGTGAAGAGCATGATGCAGCGATTGGCTGAAGAAGGCCAAGTCAACAGACTGATCGACGATGGGCAGAGCTTCCATATCGCCAAGGCGGTACTCAAGGTTACTGAGACCGTGAGTTTTGGCCAAGGCTGAGCCAAATTCGACCATCTTTTGGGAGCTGTCAACGGCGATTACGTGCTTTGCTCGTTGTGCGAGGAGTTGTGAAAACGTTCCTTCGCCGGCGCCGAGGTCAGCAACGGTGATGGCGGGCATGATGGCGAGAAGAGCTTCGGCCAAGCCTTTCCAGGAGCGGCCGGGAACGTAGTCTCGACCAAAACGTCCAGCTAGGTTGTCAAAGTAGAGGCGCATCTTATCGCGACGCTGACTGAGGATCAAGGTGACGGCTTCAGCGTCTTGAGCGGCTTCGGGTATCTCGTGGGTAGCGCTACGAACCACTTCCATCAGCTGTTTCCGAAAACGACCATTTGGGCCAATCTCGGTACTGAGGCGGTAGAAACTGTTTTTTCCGGTGCGCCGATCTTCGACCAAACCTGCCTGCTTTAGTTGAGATAAGTGCGTCGAGATCTGACTCTGTCCTTTAGCGAGAATTTGCTGAAGTTCGGCCACCGACAGTTCCTCTTTCTCGAGCAAGAGCAGCAGGCGAACCCGGCTGGGGTCAGCGAGTAAACGCAAAGATTTCAGTACAAGCATCAGTACCCATCAACATATCAAGATTTTAAGATATAATTGTCTCGAGGACTTATGGGAACAGCAACTCTGAACCGCATTGCAACCGAATATAAGGTCGCTAATCTGGCGCTTGCCGATTGGGGCCGAAAAGAAATCACAATCGCTGAGCAGGAAATGCCGGGTCTTATGTCGATCCGCCGCAAATACGCGACAGAGAAGCCGCTGGCGGGAGTTCGCATAACCGGTTCGTTACACATGACGATCCAAACGGCGGTTTTGATCGAAACGCTAGCGGACCTGGGCGCTGACGTACGCTGGGCGAGTTGCAACATCTTTTCAACGCAAGATCATGCAGCTGCGGCCATTGCAGAGGCTGGTGTCCCAGTGTTTGCTTGGAAAGGCGAATCGCTGGAAGAGTACTGGTGGTGTACGCTCCAGGCCGTTAGTCATCCTGGCGGCAAAGGCCCACAGCTAGTCGTCGACGATGGCGGCGATGTTACGTTGCTGATCCACAGAGGTTATGAACTCGAAGATGGCAGCGACTGGATTACAACACCTTCGGGTAGCCATGAGGAACAGGTCATTAAGGACCTGCTGAAAAAGGTTCACGCGGAAACGCCGAATTTCTGGCACGAAATTGTGAAGGAATGGCGCGGTGTGTCAGAAGAGACGACGACCGGTGTGCATCGCCTTTACAAGATGCAGGAACAGGGCAAGCTGCTGGTTCCGGCAATTAACGTGAATGATTCAGTGACTAAATCTAAGTTCGACAATCTGTACGGTTGCCGCGAGTCGCTGGCTGATGGCATCAAGCGCGCGACGGACGTAATGGTTGCCGGCAAGGTAGCTGTCATCTGCGGTTACGGCGACGTGGGTAAGGGCTCGGCTCACTCTTTACGGGGACTTGGTGCCCGCGTGATCGTGACTGAGATTGATCCGATCAATGCATTGCAGGCGGCGATGGAAGGCTATGAAGTCACGACGATTGAAGAGACTCTTGGCCGCGGCGATATCTACGTGACTTGCACGGGCAATTTGGACGTAATCACGCTGGACCACATGCGGTTAATGAAAGACCAGGCGATCGTTTGCAATATCGGACACTTCGATAACGAGATTCAGGTGGATAGACTGAATGAAGCACCGGGTGTCGTAAAGCTAGAGATCAAGCCGCAAGTCGACAAATATACGTTCCCTGAAGGACACAGCATCTTTATGCTGGCTGAAGGCCGTTTGGTGAATCTTGGTTGTGCGACCGGGCACCCCAGCTTTGTCATGAGTAACAGCTTTTCGAACCAGACGTTGGCACAGCTTGATCTTTGGAGGAACAAAGATACTTACAAAATCGACGTGTACACGCTACCGAAGAAGCTGGACGAAGAAGTTGCGCGGCTGCACCTGGAAAAGATCGGAGTAAAGCTGACGACACTGTCGCCTGCACAGGCTGCGTATCTCGGTGTGGCACTTGAGGGTCCGTACAAGTCAGAGCATTATCGTTATTAAGTAAGGCTTAGTTAGTTGTGTTTAGGGGGCGAGTGGCGCGATGCTGTTCGCCCCTTTTTATTTAGTGGTCCCGAGTTCCTTAACAAGAATTTCAGATAACCGTGAGATGAGCAGGTCACCTGGATTGTCATCGGTCCAGTTAGGCTGCGGCATTTTGTCGACTGTAATTGCCATCGCGATCGGCCCGTTCTTAGAGTAGACAATTCCTACGTCGCTGCGGAGGGCGTCGAGGGCACCCGACTTGCTCGCAATAGTAGCGTCCTGCATGTCGCGACCTATTCCGTCGTGATAGTGCTGACGTTTCAGAACCGCAATCATCTCGTCCGAAGCTGCAGGGCTGACAAGCTGATGGTGATAAAGCTTCTCGAGGATTGTGACCATTTCATGGGGACTTGTACGGCCAATGCCCCAGCGCTTGTTCTCAGGTTTAGCGCCTTCGACAGTAATGCCGGACGGGGTGGGCTTCAAGTCTTTACCGTCGCCAAGAATCTTGCGCATGACGCGCGTGTTAACCAGGCCGAGACCGTTCATACGATCATTAACGGCATTGCCGGTGATGCGGTTTAGTACCAAATTGGTAGCCGTGTTATCACTTAGCACGATCATCAAATGCATCAGATCGCGAATGGGAAGTTGAACGCCATCGGATAGCTCCGTGAGGATGCCCGAACCGGAGACCTTCTCATCGGCCGTTACGGTGATCGGCTGCTTCCAGTCGAGCTTGCCTTCGCTGACCTCGAAGAAACATTCGACCATGACGGCTAGCTTGATCGTGCTGGCGGTTCGGACGGGCTCGTCGCCAAGTAGTTGATACGTGAGGCCGGTATCGAGATTCTTGGCGAATAGGCTGACGCTGCCTTCGAAGTTTGCGGCTTGAGCTCGGACCAGAGCGTCGGCACGAGCGGACGTTTGGGCCTGACCCGCTGATTGCAAGATTGACAGGGCGAAACAGAGCGAGAAAAACCAGAGGGGCGAGCGCATTCGATGATTCTAGCGAGTGACTTGCGGCTTGCTCAGGCAGGGGTGTCCGGACCACACGAAGCGTAACGGCCAGTCTGCGCACTTTCTGATACCGATGCGAGAAGTGGCTTCGATTTGGAAGGGCGGCTTCTGACGCCAGAGCCGAATCTGCAGATTGCCCGTGGTGAGATCGTGCCCGTAGTGGCTTCGAGTGATGCCTAGGGCCTTCGTGAGCTTGCCCGGCCCGTTTGCCAGCCCGATGTTTGGACCATGCCATCGCCGGCGCTCAGCCATCTCCGCCAACCCTAAGATGGGCTCCAGGGCGCGGATCAACACACATCCCGGTGTGCCATACGGTTCAGCAACAACGTTGAGGCACTCGTGCATGCCGTAGATGAAGTAGACATACGCTCGGCCGGGGTCTTCAAAGATAGCTTTAGTCCGATCAGTCTTACCGCGGGCCGAATGAGCAGCAAGATCGTCGCCGCCGAGGTATGCTTCGGTCTCAACGATTGTGCCGGCCGTTTCTTCATTGATTAACACAGCGCCGAGCAAATCTTTCGCAACGGTGACGGTATCGCGCGCAAACCAGTCACGGGTGGTCTGGACGGTTGCGCCGTAGAGACGGTCGAGAGTTAATGCAATCACGTCAAATACGTTTGAACATTAACACGCACCGTCATACGATGCTTACAGACATGCGACTGTTCACGGCGATAGAGCTGGAGCCAAACATTTTGCTGCGTTTGGAGAGATTGCTGGCTGCACTCCGCCCTGAAGCAGTTATTTACTGGAGTCCTCTGGACAACCTGCATATCACGACTAAATTCATCGGGTTATGGCCGGAGCGGAAGCTAGATGAGCTGTCTGGCACACTCCAAGGCTTGACCGATCGTCCAACATTTCATCTGAAGTTGCGGCATTTGGGGTGGTATCCAGATGAGCGGTCACCCAGGGTGCTGTGGTGCGGGGCTGATGGTGGGGAAGATTTGCTTCGGCTAGCAAGAGAGACGGAGGAGCGATTGATCCCGATGGGAATCTCGTGCGAAAACCGTGATTACTCGCCGCACCTTACGTTGGCTCGAATCAAGACCACGGTGCCCTTGACACAGTTGCGAGCGAGGGTGCAGGAGTTGCAGCCAGCCGCAATCGGGGAATTTAAAGTTTCTGGATTCACGCTGTTCCGCAGCGACCCGGGGCCGAACGCGAGCATTTACCGACCGCTTCGACACTTCTCATTTGGGCGCGCAGCAGCAGCGCAATAAGAGGATTGTAACTTGCGAGTACAGTTTGAAAGACTACTCGTAATATTGAAGACGTGATCTCGCCCGCTCTCTTAATTGCGCTCGCAGCGCTGCTGGCATATCTGATCGGCGGTCTGCCTTTCGGCTACTTGTTTGTTCGATACACGCTAGGAAAAGACGTTCGCACGATGGGAAGCGGCAATATCGGTGCGACTAACGTGCATCGGAGTGTTGGAGGCAAAGCTGGTTTTATTGTCCTGCTGCTCGACATTGCGAAGGGATTGCTGGCGGTGTGGATTGGCGGGTTGCTCACGGGTAACAGCCCTGCTGGCTTGGCTTGCGCTGCCGCGGCCGTAATGTTAGGCCATTGCTATCCAGTGTTTCTCCAATTTCGGGGCGGCAAAGCTGTCGCATGCTTTGTCGGAGCCTTTCTTTATCTCGCTCCAGCGGCTCTGGCAGTGGTGACGGTCGTGTTCGTACTCGTGGTAGCTGGGAGTAAATACATTTCATTGGGCTCGATTGCGGGCGCGGTCGTCTTTCCGATTGCGCTCTGGGCCACAAATCGGCCACCCCAGCCAATTTTGGCCGCCGCGATCTTCGCGTCAGCGCTGATCATCTATCGCCATCGGGCGAACATCTCAAGGCTGTTGCAGGGGAAGGAAAGCGTCTTTACGTTGAAGAGTGGCAAAGGGACCGCTAGCCGCGTGTGACAGATGAGACAACGTCGTCTCCAACACGTCTCGCTGTCTTAGGTGCCGGCAGTTGGGGTACGTCATTAGCGATCACACTGTCCTCGCGTTTCGAACACATTGCGCTGTGGGCCCATTCGCCAGAACAAGCGCAACAGCTGAGGGACCACCGGCAAAATTTCACCTACCTTCCCGGCTTTGCGCTCGCGCCGAACATTATTGCGACCGACGATCTTGCGTTGGCCTTGCAAGGTGCGGACGTCGTTCTGGTGGTTGTGCCGTCGCGCTACTTAAGGTCAGTGTTGACGGCCGCGGCAGCGTACGCGCCGACCGAAGCTGTCTATGTGTCCGCAACCAAGGGTTTGGAACAAGGCACGCTGAAGCGAATGTCGCAGGTCGTTGCGGACACGATCTGGAAAGGCGCGAGACGGGACGAGCAGGTTTGTGTCCTGTCTGGACCCACTTTTGCACGTGAGATTGCAGCAGGCGAGCCGGCAGCCGTGGTGATTGCATCGGCTGACAGGAAGCAAGCATCTCGAATGCAGCGTTGCTTTGCAACGTCAACGCTGCGGTTGTATGCGAGCGACGACGTGATCGGTACAGAGTTAGGCGGCTCACTCAAAAATGTGATCGCCATTGGGGCGGGCATCTGCGATGGACTGGGGTTAGGATCGAACACACTGGCGGCGCTTGTCACGCGCGGTCTGGCTGAAATGACTCGTCTCGCTGTTACGATGGGCGCACATCCGCGAACATTGGCGGGATTGGCAGGTTTAGGAGATCTGATACTGACGACTACTGGCTCGCAGTCACGGAATCGCTCACTTGGCGTCGACCTGGCGCGAGGTAAAACGTTAGTGAACCTGTTGGCTAATACGAGGATGGTCGCGGAAGGTGTTTGGACATGTCAGGCCGCTAACGATCTGGCGGCAGCGCACAGCATTGACGTTCCAATCATGAGCGAGATGAAACAGATTCTCTATGAAGGTAAGGACCCACGCGCAGCTCTGAGGGAATTACTAGACAGGCCGCTCACACGCGAGTGAGTTGCCCGCGTAAGCGTACTTTTCTGTATTGCTGGGGTAAACCTTTTCAGCTCACCGGCAGTTTTATATGGCAGGCCGATGATGACCACGTACGCGGCGGAAGCGGATACGCAACTGATGTGTCGAGTGCGGGATGGAGATGTTAGTTCCTTTGGCTACCTCGTTGACCGTCATCGTGCGCCCATCGCGCATTTCGTCTATCGGATGGTCCACGACCGCGCGATTGCAGAGGAACTAACTCAGGAAGTCTTCTTTCGGGTCTACAGAGCGCGAGCGAGCTATGTTCCGACAGCGAAGTTCACAACCTGGTTGTTTCGGATTGCATCACACCTGGCTCTGAATTCCCTTCGTGACAGCAGGCATGAGAGAGGGCGTGAAAGCCTGGACCTGGAACGTGAGTACGGATCAACGCTACAGCTTCCGGATTTCAATCCTACAGCCGAGCAGAGGCTGCTACTTCATGTTCAGCTACAGGAAGTCAGGAACGCGATTCTCGCACTGCCAAGCAATCAACGCTCGGCCGTCATCATGCACAAGTATCAAGAGATGAGTTATGAGCAGATTGCTGCGGCTCTGCAGTGTTCAGAGTCAGCGACTAAGAGCCTGCTGTTCCGAGCTTACGAGCGCTTACGACATCAACTGGCACATCTGGCTGTTAGTCAAGCTCGGGTTGTGTTCGAGACTCGGTCTAGCCAGAGGAAGTAGCCGATTATGGTCTTGCCGTCCTGGATCGCGCCGGAACGAATCTGGGCGCCAAGCTCAGTTTTGGTGAACCAACGGGTCTCGATGCGCTCATCTTCCATGGGCTCGGCTTGACCTGTAGTTAGTTCAGTGGCTAAGAATAAGTTCATCTTCTCCGCAACGTAACCGGGACTGGGCCAGTAGGCAGACAGCAGTGTCCATGTCTTCGCGCCATAGCCGGTCTCCTCGCGCAGCTCACGTATGGCGGCATCGATGGGCTGCTCGCCAGGATCGAGTCGACCAGCAGGCAATTCCCAGAGGTCTTTCTCAGCCGGAAGCCGAAATTGCTTGACAAGAAGTATGCGCTCTTCAGAGTCGACAGCCATCATGACAGCCGAGCCGGGGTGGCGAATGATTGAGCGGTGAATTTCGAAACCGCTCGGGTCATGGGCAACCTCATCAACCACGGTAAACAGCTTGTTTTTGAGCAGCTCTTTCGAAGAGATGATCTTCATCAAGACTACGGTAGCGCGGGTGCGCTGTGGGCGACCCGATAGTCGATTTTCAGCAGTTAGTAGGCTACAAGTGATGGCACTTGGGAAACCAGAGGTCTTGATCATTGGCGCGGGCGTGGCGGGTCTTGCGTGTGCGACAC
Source organism: Bryobacteraceae bacterium (assembly GCA_965214005.1). Lineage (GTDB taxonomy): Bacteria > Acidobacteriota > Terriglobia > Bryobacterales > Bryobacteraceae > Bog-105. Next base: position 1,253,352 of record CBDCAQ010000014.1, on the reverse strand, counting down.
GTCTACAGGACGCGGGCTTAGAGGTGCTGGTCGTAGAAGCGGCTGATGCGCCAGGCGGACGCATCCGAACTGACGTTGTCGACGGGTTTCGACTTGACCGCGGATTCCAGGTCTTCCTCACGGCATACCCGGAGACAAGCCGATTACTGGATTGTCCTTCGCTGAATCTTCAACGGTTCCATGCCGGGGCGCTAGTACGTTTCCGCGGACATTTTGTCCGTGTTGGCGATCCTTTGCGCGATTGGTCTCACACGTTACCCAGCCTTGTTGCCCCCATCGGTAGCCTCACGGATAAACTCCGCATCCCGTGGTTGGTAGATCGCACGACACGACCGTCCATTGAGAATCTGATGGCGAAACTCGAGCGAACGACGCTAGGAGAGTTGCAGGGGCTCGGGTTCTCCGCAGCGATTATCGAGCGTTTCTTCCGGCCGTTCTTTGGAGGCATCTTCTTAGAACGCGAACTCGTGACGTCCAGTCGCAAGTTCAACTTTATCTTTCGCATGTTCGCTTTGGGAGAGGCGGCCATTCCAGCAATAGGCATGGAGGAGATTCCGAAGCAACTAAGCGGTCGGCTTCGGCCAGGGTCATTGCGCTTGGGAACGATGGTTGAAGCACTGACCGGAGACGGCGTGAGACTAGCGACAGGTGAGCATATCGACGCTGCCAATGTCGTTGTCGCTACGGAACAGCAGGATGCCAATGGGCTGCTGGGTACTGGCCTGGAAAGCCCCGTTAACTCTACTTCGTGCCTATACTACACCGCTGAAAAGTCGCCGGTAGCCGGACCGTGGCTAGTACTGAACGGGACAAGTAGAGGGCTCATCAACAACCTTTGCGTGCCCAGCGAAGTAAGCCCCGAGTACGCCGGGTCCGGGTCGTCTCTCATTTCTGTGACCGTGGTCGGAGATCATACAGAAAGCGAGACAAACCTCGAGTCGAAGATTCGTCAAGAGCTGATCAGCTGGTACGGAAATGAGGTCCGCACCTGGCGGCATTTGCGCACTTACAACATCCGTCGTGCGCTGCCGCTACAAACACCGCCTGCATTAACTCCGATAAAGAAGCCGGCAATGGTCAGCAAGGGCCGGTTCGTGTGCGGCGATTGGACCGATATTGCCTCTATTGAAGGGGCTGTTCTGTCCGGGAATCGGGCGGCAGAAGCAGTGTTGCAATCTCGGCTAAGCTGACCCGTTATTGGTTTTTCTTCTTCTTGCCGAACTGGCCGAGGAGTGAGCCAATCGGATCTTTGTCCGGCTGTTGCTGTTGGGCTCCCGGTTGCCCTTGCTGCGGAGTGCCCTTGCCGAGGATGCCACCAATAATCCCGCCAGCTCCCTTATTGCCCAGAACCGATCCAGCGATTCCAGAGGCCAGCTTCCCGGGATCGCCGGTTGTTGGGAGCAAATTGCTCAGCTTCATTTTGGCCATGGCCTGGATGTCAGGCGCGAATACAGGATGGGCCATAGTGCCAGATACAATAACGGGGACAACGAGCTCACCTTTGTTGTTTGCAAGAGCGGTACTTAGATAGCCACCCACTTTATTGCCCCCGACCTGCTGGCTTGTACCGCTGCCGAGAACTGCAGAGACGTGCATATTGATAGCTTGGTCAGCCAAGTTCAAGGCTCCGACACCAGAGAGCGACCCGGTGTCCATAGCAGCCACCAGATCGTTGGTCGTCGCACTACCGTTACGAATGTCTAGCGTTCCAGAAAGCTTTTTCAGGGCCGTGCTCGATCCGGAGGCCTGAGCGGGCGCGCTATTCAGAAACTTGCCTACTTTCGAAATCTCGTTCAGAATGTTCACATTTTTAAGCTGCCCATTGGTGACATTGAATTTCAAAACGCCGTTGAGAGTCCGGGCAAGATCGTTGCTTGATAGCAAAGTAAAGTTCAGATCTGCATTCGCCGCAAGGCTGCCATACAGTGTGTTCTTCAAGGTGGTTGCGGCGGAGAGCAGGCTGTTGGTATCCACTCCGGACAGCGTGGTCTTCAACGAACATTGCGAGTTGGCTGGTCGAGTATCTAACGTGACAGCACCCGTCTCCTTCCCGCCATAAAGGTCAGCTGTCAAGGGAGACATCTGGATAATGCCGCGATCGAGCTTGACAGTCGCATGGACATTCTGAAGAGTCAAGTCGCTGGCTTTGATAACCCCGGCCGCCAGTGTTCCTGACCCAGTTGTCCTAGCCAGCAGGCTCGGCTGATTCCCTGCCCTGCTCGAAGCTGAGCGATTTGGGGTGGACGGGCTTGCCGGTTCTGGTTTGCTCAACTGCTCGAGTTCAGTAGTGTCGATCTTATCGGCTGTCAGTGCGAATTGCACATCGGGTGACGCAAAGTTCCTGGCCGACATGTTTCCGCGCAGGTTGGTGGTGCCAATCCCGGCAACCAAATTCTGAATGGATGCACTGTTCTGCGCGAAGCGCACGTTCGCTGAACTTATGCTGACGGGCTTGGTCAAAGTGGGCGATGTCAGAGTGCAATTGGAGAGGTCGGCGGATCCGGTATATACCAAGTCGGCCGGAACAGCTGTGGGCCCGTGAACATGAACGTCGAGCGCGACTTTCCCGGCAGCAGTCATTCCTTTCGAGGCGTCAATGCCATAGGCCTTCGCGATGTTCAACAGCTCAGCTATTTCAACAGTGCCGTTTGTCTTTAAGGACGCATCCACGTTCATATTCTTTGCAGTGTAGTTGGCTAGTGTGAATACCCCTGATAACCGGGTTGCACCGCTCTGCGCTTGGAAGTTATTTGAAGTCACAGTTGCGGGCGTGAGGGTGAGTGCGATTTCGGGTACAGAGACCGGCTGCTTGATTTCTCCCCCACTAACGTCAATATTTTTTGCCAGGATCGTTCCATTCAATTGCGGAGCGCTCGTAGGTCCCTTCGCATTGATGTCTGCCGTAACAGAGCCTTTCACTTGATAATGAGGATCGAACGCAATGCCGAAAGCTCCTGCCAATTTTGCCAGTTCCGCGATAGATGAATTGTCTGTTTTCAGGTGGAGGTTGATCGTTCCAGGCTTAGCGGCCATCGCCGCGGTGCCGCTCAGATCAAAAGCTGTCTGGCCTAGTTTGAGGGAACCTGAGTTGATGTCATATACATCGCTTTTGCGATCGGCGCTCAAATCAAATTTGGACTCGATCGGGTAGTCTAACTTGGCACCTCGGATCACAGTATTGTCTAGCTTGAGCGTGCCTTTGGCACTCAATTTCTCAGCAACGGAGGAGACGTTACCTTCACCCGAAGCAATGCCGTCAGTGTTTTCGGGAAGTGAGCCTGGCGAGATTCGGTTGATGGCTGCCAGGGAGACTTCTTGTAAGAGGAAGTGACCGCTGACGGGCACTGAGGCTGTATCAGTTCCGTTCATCGGGCCGGCTTTTCCGTTGAAAGAAAGCTGCTGCTTACCGTTGCCCGGCAGATGTGCCGCAACATCGACGTCGAACTGTTTATTGGGCGCGAAGTTTGCAAGCTTGAGGTCGATGTGGTCATAAACAGAACGCGCCTGTTGCGCTTTTAGATCGGTCACGGCAATTTGGCCGTCATTGATTGCCAGCTTGTCCAGACTGAGTTGCGAGTTCGAAGACTTGGACTGCTGATTGTTCCCGCCGATGGTGGAAAAGTTCCACACGCCTGCCTGATTCCTAATAAGTTCTATTTCGGGGCGGTCCAAAGTCAAATCCTTGATTTCTGGGCTACCACTAATCAGAGACATCAAGCCAGCACTAACGAAGACCTGTTTAGCGGTGGCAAATGGACGACCAGACTGAGCGGCGGGCGAGTCTCCAATGGTGAAACCATCAATACGGATCGAAAGTGGAAACAGGCGCAAGCCCAAATGCCCTAGAGTTACAGGCCGTTCTAGCTTTTGCTGAAGCTCAGTTTGGATGCGGGGCCGATATTTGTCAACGTCGAAAGTTAACAGAAAGATTGCTACCCCGACAACGATGAGAGCGACAACAGACAGGAGAATGACTATGGTTCGGCGCATGCACTAGTGTGGATGCAAAGTCTGGCCGAAACTGATCATCTTCCCAGTACCAAATTGACAGTACTATCCGTTAAGGACGATTCATCATGGCTGCGGCAGTTGATTCAAAATAGCTCCAAAGGAGGGCTTGAGCCTCTGCCGGCAGACTCGCTTCAATCAGAGCGTTCTTCATCAATGTGAGCCAGTGGTCGCGTGCGACTGAATCGACGGCAAACGGTGCGTGCCGCATACGGAGCCTTGGATGTCCACGTTCCTCAATGTACTGAGGCGGTCCGCCAAATCTGAAAATCAGAAATTTTCGGAGCCTGGACTCGGCTGCTGCCAAGTCCGAAGCGGGATACATAGTGCCCAAGACAGCGTCGGACGGAACTTGGCGATAGAAGGCGCTTATCAGTCGTTGAAACCCTTCTTCACCGATTGCGGCAAACACGTCCTGCTCTTCCAATTGCAGATGCTAACACTTAGCAGTGAAGCGACTTGGCAACTGTCCCGTTAGGAATCTATGATCGACCGGGCGGTGGCCTCTCTTTGCACGAAGTCAGGAGGCTAATTTAGGCGGCCTTGGCGGCTTGTTGGTGGTTGGCCAGGTCGCGATTGTAGATCTTTGAAGCTCGGACACCGTCGAGGAACTCCTCAATTTCAGTAGTTGAAAATTCGAACCCATGGTCGGCGGCGTTGAAGGGTTTACAATCCTGTTTGGCTTTGAGATAGAGCTTTGCAGCGATTTCGAAATTAAGGCGTTCCTGTTCATAGCGCTCTTTCTTGAGCTGCCGCAGTTCGGCCTGGTCCTTCTCGCGCTGACGGCGGAGACGGCCATGTTGAAGATGAAGGTTGCGGATTTGCTTTTCGAAAACGACGAGCGTATGAGCTTCGATCAGGAGCTTGCGCATTCCGGGAGCTTCGCCAGGGAACATGTCGGCGAACTGGACGTAGCCGAGAGCGAAGATGCCGTACTCAAGGCCGGGGATGCGATCGACGCGCCAATCGGTATCGGCAAGAGATTGAACAAGTGCTTCTTCGCGTTCGCTGCCGGGCTTCCATTCTTTGAAGTATTGAGCGACGTGATGGCGGTAAGCTTCGGCGTCATCACTTGGAAGCAGGACAGTGCGGCCCGTAAGTCCGGTCTTGACGGCGTTGAGGCACGGTGCCTGCGGCACGGCCAATGAAGATTGTAGAACGGACGCACATTGCGGTGCTTGGAGGTCGGGTGCTGGCGTCAGTGTGGATTCTTGTTCTGGCAGATCGTCGACGGGCTCAGCGGCCGTGGGATTCAGTTGAGCCTTGCGGGCATCTTTGACGCGTGTCCGTTCTTCGGCACGGCGTTGAGCGCGAGTAGACATGATAAGAACCTCCGGATAGTGTAGAAATCCGGTTTGACGCTAGCACGGCGAATGACAAAAACGAACGCAGAGGAGGCGCCTGGCGGGGTTAAGTCGAGTGAAATGTAGGAGAAGAAAAATTTCGGCCGCCGTGTGACCGACTTGCAAAATGCGGGCAATTGATGTTGCAGCCGCTTAGTACATTGAGACAGTGGCCGGCCCTCCAGAAGCAACAGCAATACGCGCCTTCTGGCAGACCATCATTCGCTTCGACCGATCGAAGATTACGCCGCCGGTAGCGATTCGAAATTCACTTGGGGTATTTATACCTCTCATAATCGGCGCTCTTCTGGGAGGACCTCTAAGTGCCGTAGCTATGGCCACAGGGGCTCTGAATGTCAGCTATTCGGACGGCGATGATCCTTACCGCCAAAGGGCTAGACGCATGCTGTTGTGGAGCTTTCTTGGCGGGATTGCTGTGTTCTTGGGATCTTTAAGCGCGAGAAACCAATTCCTGTCCGTAGTCTTGGCTACCGCATGGGCGCTATTGGCGGGCCTACTGCTATCACTTGGCGTGAAGGCAGGCGACTTGGGAGTCAACACGCTAGTCATCCTGGTTGTCTATGGTTCTCGACCTTTGGATCCGCCGACGGCGCTTATCGCAGGCCTTCTTGCTGTATCGGGCGGGATCTTGCAAACTTTGTTATCGGTCCTCTTATGGCCGATCCGGCGCTACGAGCCCGAGCGCCGCACTCTGGCCGAAACCTACAAGGACTTAGCTACGAGCGCTACGCTTGCGACTATCGATCCACTAAAAAGCGCACCTGCAGCAAATATTTCGGCTAGCTTGGGCCGGGACCATACAGTCGAAGCCGAGCGTTTTCGGTTGTTAGCAGATCAGGCTGAACGGATAAGACTTTCGCTTTTCATGCTGGCCCATGTTCGGTTACTTTCGAACGAAGGGGAGTCAGGTCACGAGGAATATTACAAACGCCTAAGCGCGACAACGGCTGCGGTTCTCCATCAAATCAGCGACACGTTGAAAGGGAATGCCGCGCCAAGTAATGCTCGGCCCGCAATTGATGAACTCAGCCGATTAATCCGCGAATTACACAAAGCGGCTCCCAGCAACCGGGCATTAGCAAGCGAGTCTGACTTTGAAGAAAGCATTCGGTCCGAGATAGATGCGCTTGCGGGACGGTTACGAGCGGCGGATGGGTTTGCTCAGCGGGCTTCGCTGGCCGATCTGGAAGTTGTTCCTCGGGAGCTCGATCAGGTGCATATTAAGGACGTACTCACCGACTGGGTCGGGATAATGCGTGCGAACCTGAACACGAAGTCAGCCGTTTGCAGACATGCGATACGGTTGGCTGTTTGGGTGGCGATTGGTGACGGTTTAGGCCGCAGCATAGATTGGCAACGCTCCTATTGGATTCCGATGACAATCGCAGTCGTGCTAAAGCCCGACTTCACTTCTACATTCAGCCGGGGCATCCTCCGTCTTTTGGGAACGTTCACCGGTCTAGTCGTGGCTACCATCTTGTTCCACATGCTGCATGCCGGCCTAGTCACGGAGGCTTGTTTAACGGGCGTTTTCGTACTGGCGCTGAGGTGGTACGGTCCCGCGAACTACGGCATTTTTAGCGCATCGATCGCTTCAATCGTGGTGCTGATGATCTCAATGACGGGAATAGCCCCTCGTGAGGTGATAGTTGCCCGCGGGCTGAACACGGCGGCAGGCGGGATCTTGGCGCTGTTAGCTTACGCAGCATGGCCGACATGGGAGCGCACCCAGGTACCTGAAACGCTGTCTCAGATGATAGATGCCACAAGAGCTTACTTTCAGCTAGTAAGTAGGTCGGCCCAAGACATGGGTGACTCTAGCGGACTCGATGATGCTCGTCTGGCGTTGCGCGGCAGTCGATCTAATGCGGTCGCTTCAGTCGATCGTATGAGCGTGGAACCGAGGACGACCCGAGCCCAAGCTGATTCATTGTCCTCAATCTTGGCTAGTTCACATTCGGTTATGCTGGCCATTCTGGCCCTTGAAGCAGCTTTTTTGAACGAGGATCGTGGCGTAATACCGACGAGCTTTCAGAGCTTCGCACACGATGTCGAGTTCACTCTCTATTACTTGTCTAGGGCACTACGAGGGTCGAGTGCAGCTTCGGAAATCTTGCCAAGATTGCGGGACGACTACAACCGGTTGCTAGCTGAAGAGGAAAACCCTTCGCCTTGGGCCCATTTGTTTTTGGCAGAAACGGATCGCCTGACGGACAGTCTGAATACGCTGCGGCAACAAGTTCAAAGATGGCTTGCAGAGTGCTGTCCTGGGAGCGCACCGGCGGTCGATAGCCGGTGAAGGGCCCTTATGATTTGGGCCCTTGGCCAACGGCTCATTGAAAGATTAGAAATTGATTCGTGCGGTGAGCTGAATTGATCGAGGCCCGGAGCTCTCCGCCGTCTGGAGGCTTGTGATGGTGCCGAAGCCGGCAACCCCGACAGTCAGATTGCTCGGCGGTGCGTAGTTCGGATGGTTGAACAGGTTAGCGACTTGCGCGCCGATCTGTATCCGGCTTCCCTCCGTGATGCGGATGGTCTTGATTAAGGACATCGATACGTTGTTTGTGCCAGGGCCAACCACAGAGCCGGAAGAGGCGTCGCCAAACCGGCCGATATTGCTACCTGGATCGGCAAAGGCCGCTGGATTAATCCATTGACCGACCGATTGACCGGCAGTGGGTGAAACACTCTTCACAGTGTCTGCTCTTCCACCGTTATAGTTGAACAAGTTATAACCTGTGCCGGACGGATCGCTTAGGGTTGTCACGGTCATAAAGGGTCCAGTTTGGAAAAGCAAGACGCCACTTAGTTCCCAACCATTCACAACCCGGTCGACAATCCCGTTCGAGCTGTTAAGAAATGCGCGGCCCTTTCCGAACGGCAAATCATACAAAAACGTGGTGAGGAAACGATTGCGCCGCGAATAGGGAACATTGCCGTAGTCCAATTTTGGGTTGTATGGGTCGGACAGGGTCCCGCCGGCCTCACCGGGAAAGGCCTGCGCTGAAGAGATTGCAGCACCGGGAGTGTTCGAAAGATTTCGGGTGTAGACATAACTGCTTTGAAATTGCAGCCCGTGTGACATTCTCTTCTGCCCCGAAACGGTTATCGCGTTGTAGTTGCTGTATCCCGTATTCAGCTGATACGCGATGTACTGCAAAAGAGGAAACGGCGTTTGAGTCGCGTCGTATCCGGTCGTGTTTGCGTGAGTCTGGTTCAGATTCTCGTTAACTCCGAGGTTCGAACCGTGACTTCCGTCATAGGAGACTCGAAGTCCAATGCCGGCACCCAAATCGCGCTCAACCGTGAAGTTGAACTGTTGGACGTAAGGATCTTTGTAGTGTGTGTCGGTTGCCAAATAAAATGCTTGGCTTCCATTCTGCGCGATGTTGGACGGCCACGCATAAGGCAGCCTATAAGCAGGAATACCGTTAGCGTCCAGTGAATTGGTAAAAGAAGAAACGTCGCTCGATTCAACTGCCCACCCGTTGTAAACAGCCGAGGTTAAAAGAGTCTCGATGTACCGCCCGTAGCCGCCGCGGATGACCGTTTTGTCATTGTGGAATGGTCTCCAAGCGAAGCCGATTCGTGGAGCGAAATCCGTCCTCTGCGAGTAGCGGAGTGCATCGGGGATACCTGCTTGGGAGGCCGTCAACACTGGAGTTGGCGCGATAGATTCGACAAAGCCAGGGTTCAGGATTTTGAGCGTATTGTTGTTAGGGATTACCACGGCTCCGTTCACGGTCTGGCCGTCGACGGTTGTCTTGATCGAGGGGACGAAATTTGCCAAGTTGTTGTAGTGATCGTGGAAGCTCGGATGGTATTCGTAGCGCAATCCGAAGTTCAATGTCAGGTTCTGCGAGACTTTCCAGTCATCCTGCCCGAAGAAGGCAAAGTGCTGCGCATAAGAGTTCGTATCCGGATTTATTACGGTCGCGATCGTAGAAATATCGGGGATGCCCAGCAAGAAAGAAGCGAAGGGGGTCGCTGCGCCGCCACCCAGTAAACCGGAAGTTGTTGTCCCGTTGAACTGATAGTTCCCTAACCGGTCGCTGGCAAACACGTTAGTGAACAGCCCGTTCAGGTAGCGATAATCGCCCCCAAACTTCATAGTGTGCTTCCCTTTAGTCCAAGTCAGCGTATCGAGGAACTGCTTGGTGCCCTCTCGATTTGTCTGAGATGCGCCGTAAATGCCCAAGAAACCAGCGATGCTAACAGTCGGCGCTGCATCACCGCCAGGAGGCGCGCCGGGAAGCCCTGTCAAGCCGAGTTCGTTCACGACCTGCTGAGCGGTCGGACCAAAGCTGACGGCACCATGAGTTTGGCTAAAGCCCGCTCGTGCTTCGTTGATCAGGTTGGGAGTAATCACGAAATTGTGCGCAACAGTGAGCGCGTTGTCTATCTCTGGGACAGAGCGATTCCCGAGCAAGGGAGAACCCGGAGGCGGATTGTTGGCATTGGATCCAGCGGGCTCCTCGATAACCCTCCTGTTTTTATAGCTGTAACGCGCATAAATTTGATGTTTCGTTCCCAGAGCCTGATCGATTCGTACGTCTCCCTGATTGCTGCTGATAGGAACGGCAAAGGACGCCAGGTAATTATTCGCGACATCGCCCGGAGCACCATAGTTCGGCAACGGGTAAAAGGTGTTTAACAGCTTGGTCGCGAAAGGCGAAATTTGGCTTTGCGGAATTTGATTGCCGGGGTAGCCAGTCAGCGGGTCCGAGTAGACCGACAAGTCTCCGTTGCGCATAGCGGCGGTTGGGACGCTCAAAACTTCGGTTTGAGTCTTAGGTAGACGTAGCGCTTCGAAACTTCCAAAGAAAAACGTCTTGTCCTTGCCGTTGTAAAGCTTCGGAAAGATCACCGGACCGCCAAGAAAAATGCCGAAGTTGTTCATCTTCAGCGTTGGAACCGTATGGCTGAAGGTGTTGCTGGCGTTCATGTAGCTGTTCTGCAGGTTTTCAAATACTCCGCCATGAAAGCTGTTGGTACCGGCCTTAGAGATAGTCGTAATATCCGCAACACCTCCAAACTCGGCCGGGTTGATGGTCTCGCCGATGCGGATCTCTTCGATTGCGTTGAACGAAGGGAACATTTCGCTCAGTGCCCCCTGCGTAGCAGGTCCCACTGAGCTAATGCCATCGATGCTCATTGACAGCTGAGTAGGCAGTGCGCCGGCCACTGATATATTTCCGTTCGCGTCGGTCTGAACACCAGGCTGGGCAGTGAGCGTCGACATTGGGCTAGTTGAGCCACTTGCACGAGTCCCGATAGCCACCGGCAGGTCGATCAACTCGCGGCTACCTTTGGTTTCGGCGATGCTCGATGTGTCTGTTTGCACGGTTGAGCCAGCCGAAGACTCGACGTTGACCGTCGTACTTTGAGTCGCTAGTCTCAGTTCTGTATCGAGGCGCTTCGATTCGCGGGCGCTCAGGGCGAAATCCGTGAACTCAACTTTCTGGAAACCGGGAGCCTCAATCTGCACGCTATAAGTACCTACGTCCACATTGGTGAATTCGTAGTTACCACTTGAAGTAGTCACCGACTCGCGCGCGGAGTTCGTCCCCTTGTTCATCAACTGGACCTTGGCACCTGGGACTACCGCTCCCGAGGACTCTTTGACCGTACCCAGTACTGTTCCGAATGTTGATTGGGCTTGAGCCGCTGTCGAGCACAGCACCAGCGCACAGGCGGCGGTTGCAATCCAATCGGGGACTCTGGGGTGCTGGATCCTCGAACACCCCCGCCCGAAAATGCTGGCGCCATCGCCGGGGCATAGCCCAGCAAACAATCTATTCATGAAGAAAACTCCCGTTCTTGAATTCAGAGTGCGGCAGGGCACTTGGGTCGCAGCAGCAACGTGGTTGCGAGGTTCAACGTGGAGATAGGACTAATGTAAATGCTAATTAAAGCGAGTCAACTAGTTTTAGTAAGCGTACGTTCTGGGCCCTGAAAGTGTCAAATAGAAAAATTTAGTCGAGTGAAATCTTACAAACCATTCACTTTACTGTCCAAGTTGTGCTAACCTCCGCCCTAAGGATAGTTTGCAGGTAGTCCACGTTTTGGGTTTGTCCCCGGCGACAATCGCATCTCCCGCAAGCCACCTCAAATCGAGTTTTTGAGCAGGGCTGCTGAAGAATGAACCGTTCGTTATCTTGTCATCTTGCGTGTCTGAGTATTTTCATCTGTTCCGCTACACTGCTTCTCCGAGCCGCCGATACAGCTCCCATAGCTGTTAAGCCTGTCGACGCTCCTGAGCCTGGAATCCCAGTCACTAATAAGCTAGTTGTCCAAAAGTGTGGCGGTTGCCATGCGCAAGACAAAGACGGCAATATGACCCGCATTTCCTGGGTGCGCACAACGCCCGAAGGCTGGGAAGAGGCCATCAAGCGAATGATTCGGCTGAATGGCTTAAGTCTGACTACGCCAGAGGCTCGCGAGATCGTGCATTATTTGGCCAATGATCACGGACTGGCACCCGAAGAGGCAAAACCGGTGATGTACGTTAATGAGCGCCGCAGTGTCGATGAGCAGGTTCCTGACCAGGTTAGAGAGGTTTGCAATGCCTGTCACGCCTACGGCAAGCCCGCTTCCTGGCGGAGGTCGAAAGAAGAGTGGGACCTTCTTTATAAAATGCACATTGGTTATTTCCCTTCTTCGGAAATGACCAGCTTCATGCGTCCACCGCCGCTTCCTGGAGCGCCACCACCGACCAAGCCTGAAGATTTGAAACAACCCTACGAGAAGGCACTGGATTTCCTGAAGACGAGCTTTCCTTTGAGTACCCCGGAGTGGGGTGCGTTTCGCACTACGATTCAGAAGCCTCGGGTCACAGGACGCTGGTTGGTAGCTGCCTATAAGCCTGGGGAAGGACCCTACTACGGCGAGATGGTGGTCGCGGGCACGAACGATCCGGAACTATTCGACACCAAGACCCGGCTTGTCGGTGCCAACAACGGCACCGTGATTACACGTTCAGGACAGGCGACGGTTTACAACGGCTACGCATGGCGGGGACGTTCGACAACAAAGGACGTTGTGGCTGGCCCTCAAGCGGCGGAGAAGGTTCGCGAGGTCATGATGCTATCGCGTGATCAGTCGCAAGTAGAAGGGCGTTGGATGTGGGGCGACTATCAGGAGTTTGGATTTGAGGTTCGAATGTATAGAGCGACCCCGGGTCTGACGCTGTTAGGTCTGAATACACCCAGCTTGCATTCGGACGCGACCCAGACGGTCCATGTATTTGGCGATGGATTCCCGAAGGCTTTGAAGCCTACAGATATCGATCTCGGCAGTGGCGTTTCAGTCAAGCGAGTTACCAAGATCTCGCCTTCTCAGATTACGTTGGAGATTGCTGTCGGCAAGGGTGCGACTCCCGGCAAACGGGATATTGCAGTTGCGGGCACAGTGCTTCCGGCGGCAGTGGCCGTCTACGACCACATTGATTTTGTGAAAGTGACGCCCGATACTGGCCTGTCGCGCCTAGGCGGTGGGCCGCACCCCAAAGGCTACGTTCAATTTGAAGCGATCGCTTATCTAAATGGTCCTGACGGCAAACCCAATACGCCGGACGATATCTCGTTAGGCCCGGTGCAAGCTAAGTGGAGCCTCAAAGAGTTTTACGCGACATTCGGAGATGACGATACTCAATATGTTGGCGGTCTCAACTCTGAAACCGGCTTGTTTACGCCTTCGGTTGACGGGCCTAATCCCGAGCGAAAGTTCTCTCGCAACAACTATGGCGATGTATGGGTTGAAGCTGAAGTGAGTAAGGACCTTCCGCCGGGAAAGACGGCTGATGTTAAACCTCAACCACTCACGGCCCGCAGCTACCTAATCGTTACCGTTCCTCAATATCTTCGCTACGATCAACCGGAGGTTGCCCCATGAGCACCACATATTCACTGAGCGAGTTTCACACGTTTGAAGGCGCTGGTTCTGACTTTGTCTATCTGGTCCCGAGCGGAGGAATCTTCCAGCTTGATCCCCTAAGCAAGGCGATTCTTGGCCGGCTTACTGCCGGCTCAGCAGATACAGAGGTCATCGTCGCCGACTTAGTCTCTCAGGGTCATTCTCGTGCGGACATCGTCGATTCCATAGGTGAACTTCTCGAGCTGCGGGCGATCCACGACGGCCGTGTTCACAAGAACTTAGTCCAAGAACCGCCAGCCGATTTCCCCTTGCAGACCTTGGTGATGAACGTCACTAATCAGTGCAATCTTTCTTGCCAGTACTGCTATGAGTTTGGCGAGGACAAGGTTGCAACTCCGAGCGGCAAACCGAAGTTCATGGATTGGGAAACGGCGAAGCAGAGCGTTGACTATCTTGTGCGCGAGAGTGCGATGCGCAAGACGATCCACATCACGTTCTTCGGCGGCGAGACGTTGATGAACTTTCCGCTACTAAAGAAGGTGGTCGATTACGCTCGTGAAAAGGCGTCGGAGGCAGGCAAGGAGATCGACTTCAGTCTGACCACCAACGCGACGCTGCTCTCCACTGCGATCATCGATTTTCTTGCAGAGAACGCTGTGGGCGTCACGGTCAGTATTGATGGCAATCGGGAGACAAACGACAAATTTCGGGTCTTCTCAAACGGCAAGGGCAGCTACGACATTATGGTGCCTAAGATTCGCCAGCTGCTGGATCGCCATCGGACCCGTCCCATTGCTGCGCGCGTTACGCTCACGACTCCAACCGTCGATGTGCTTGGGGTGTACAAGCATCTGAAGCACGATTTGGGTTTCTATGAAGTCGGCTTCGCGCCCGTGACGACCTCGCCAGACCGTCTTTATTCGATCGGTGACCAGGGGATGGGTAAGGTGCTCGAGCAGTTTACCGCGTTAGCTTACGAATATCAGACCTTTGCACTGCGAGGCGAACATCACGGTTTTTCAAACGTCAGCGATACGCTTTCAGAGCTGCATCAGGGTATCAGTAAGTCACATCCTTGCGGGGCTGGGTTGGGTCTGCTTGGCGTGGGTCCCTCGGGCGACATTGCTCCGTGCCACCGCTTTGTGGATTCCGACGAACACAAGCTTGGTCATATCAGCACCGGGCTTGATATTGAAAAGAAAACGGACTTCCTGACGAGAGGGAACATCGGCAACAAGTATGACTGCCAAACTTGCTGGGCGAGGCCTTTGTGCGCCGGCGGTTGCCATCATGAAGCGTTCGTTCGGTATGGGGATACAGGCCACGCCAACCTGCATTACTGTGATTGGGTCCGAAGCTGGACTGACACCTGCCTTGGGATCTACGGAACCCTGGCCGAGAAGAATCCAAGATTTCTAGAGTACTTTGCGGAAAGGAAAGCACAATGAAACACCTGAAACCGATCAATCGTAAAGCGGTGCGCATAGAGGAGGAGGTTTCCATGTCGCACGGGGATGTGTTTGGTCTGCAGGAAGACGGGGTATCTGCACCGCCCTCGCAGAAGCCACACGTTCCGACAGGTTGCTCGTTAGCCTTCTTTCCTGGTTGGGAGGTCGATTCGGCCGGCGGTACGGCAGGATTGTGTCAGCCGGTGGAGCGCGATATTTACGATTGCTACATCACATGTTTCTGGCCAGCGCAGGTACCAGATCATCTCAACAACTACCCGAATTGGACGAGCAAGTGCGCTGCGGCCACCAAGGATTGGCGCAACGTTGATTTGGTCTTTCCATAGACGTCGGACTGATTGATCCAACCGGGAACTTAGGGGATTGTTGAATGAAGAACTTGTTTAGAGCCGTAGCTTTTATGGCAGTGGCAACCTGCACGTTCGCGACTGGAAACCAAACTCCTGGCGTCAGCGCACGCGGGCAGATGTTTATCGGGGCGTGGCCACACCACGTGCTTGTTCTGGACGAAGACAAACAAGAGGTTGTGGACCGAATCGATACGGGCAGCGATGTTCCTATGCAGCTGCTTATTTCGACTGACCGAAAGAAAGTTTATGTTTTTACGGCCCGGGACAGCAACATCGTCACGATCGACGTCGCGACTCACAAGGTAGCAGACACTTTCAAGCTTGACTCAGGCGGCGTCCAATATCGGATTGCCGGTGGAGCCGTTGACACTGACGGCAAATACCTCTACAGCATCGTAGTCCCGACGATCAAAAAGATCGACCGCTTCGACCAGGATCCGCCGAAGTTTATCGTTGTAGACCTGGCACAACACAAGATTGTGCGTTCTTCCGATTTTCCGAAGGAAGAAGATCACTACGGATTAGGTGGCCTGTATGTTGCCTACGCGCTGCGTATCTCGCCCGATAACAAGTTTCTGTACATGTTTAAGAACGACATCCTGATCTTCCAGACGTCAGACTTCAAACTGGTTGACACAATCGCGTTAGCTAAGCCGTCATATCCGGGCGTTCAGACAGTGTCCTTGAATTTGGTCGACGATCCTTATGAAGCGCCGGGGACGGTCACTTCTTTATTCGTGGCTGCCGACCCGGTGGTACATCGGCCAGTCTTCGGTATTGCGACGGTCGACCTGAATAAACGGACGGTGGATTTCAGACCTGTCGGCCCGCACATCACGCCTATGATGAGCTTGTGGGTCACGCCGGACCGATCGACCGGCTATACGGTGTCCATGACTGGATCACAGGGCAACAAACGGAGTGAGTTTTGGGTCTTTGACATGAAGACGAACAAGTTAATCCGGAAGTCAGAGTTCGACGGCCGGCGCCGGTTCGACCTTGCTTTGTCGCCGAATGGGAAGATGCTGATGATCTACGTCGCCGGATTCCAGGTGGAATGCTACGATCCACAGTCGTTGAAGCTGACCAAAACGATCGACCTGAACGCTGACTCGACCTCAAACATGGTCATGGTTCCGGGCGCGTAAAAACCCCTGATTCTAGAACTGATGTGCTGAGGAACCCGCGCCAAAAGCGTTGGTTCCTTTTTTGTTGAACCGAGATCGCCACTCGTACGTAAATGTTGGTAATGGCAAACCGATCAAAACGGCGTAGGTGGCTCTGGTTCATAGCAATTCCCGTCGTGGGCCTGATCGCGCTGTTTTCAGTGAAGGCAATCGGTCACACGCCTACCAAAATTGATCCCGAGAAGCTAGCAAAAGTCGAAAAGGTAGATTTGGCCCGATCAGTTGTCGCGACTGGGAAGATCCAGCCGATTCGTCAGGTGGAGATCAAGTCAAAGGCAAGTGGAATCATCCAGAGCTTGCCGGTGAACTTTGGCGACTACGTGCACAGAGGTCAGGTCATTTGCGAGCTCGACCGGAATGATCTATTACCGCGTCTCAATGAAGCGCGCGCAGCGCTAGCTGTCAATCAAGCACAAATCGAGAGCGCCCAGGCGGACCTGGAACGATATAAAGTGGATGCGGCTGGGCCTGATCTTCCCTTCCTCAAACGAGACAGGGAGCGCGCCATGAGCCTGTTTCAGCAAGGGCTTATCGCTAGTGATAAGCGCGACGAAGTGGATAGAAATTACCAACTGGCACTAAACAAACAAAACTCCGCGATCGCCAACCTAGGAAGCGCGAAGGCGGCAATTGCTAAAGCCGAAGCACAATACAACGAGCAAAAAGCAGTGGTGGACCGATCGGAAGAGGATCTTCGAAACGCCACGATCGTATCGCCCATTGATGGCGTTGTACTGTCGCGGGATAGCGAAGTTGGCGGCGCGGTCAGCTCGATTCTGACTATGGGCTCCGGAGCGACGCTCATCATGACGCTGGGCGACCTAAGTGAGGTATTCGTGAAAGGCAAGGTAGACGAGAGTGATATCGGAAAAGTCTACTTGGGCCAGCCAGCGCGTATAACTGTGGAATCATTTAAGGATCAAAAGTTCTCGGGTACGGTGACCAAAATTTCTCCCATGGGCGCCGAAAAAGACAACGTCACGACCTTCGAAGTTCGGGTTTCCATTTCAAACGAGTCACGTAAGCTCCGAGCTTTGATGACCGCTAATGCTGAAATCATTCTCGAAGAGCGCAAACACGTGCTCACGATTCCTGAAGGAGCGGTGCTTTACGCGAAGAACAAGTCGACTGAGGCCGAGATCCCCGATTCCACAAACGAGAAGGGGAAGCGTCGTGTTCCTATCAAGACCGGCATCAGCAACGGATCCCGGACGCAGGTTGTCTCAGGCTTGAGTGAAGGCCAGCAGGTCATCTTGCAGTAATGACCTACCTGAGCGAACTGCTGCGGCAGGTTTTGTCCAGCCTGCTTCGGAATAAACTACGAACAATTCTGACAATGGCCGGCATAGCGTGGGGCATTGCCTCAATCGTCATCATTGTGGCTATGGGCGATGGGTTCAAAGAGGGCCAGCGCAACAATATGAAGTCGCTGGGCGAGAACATCGTCATCCTCTTTGGGGGTCGGACCGAGAAGCAGGCGGGAGGTCAGCGTGCTGGCAAACGGGTTCGTCTTACATACGATGATGTTGCAGCCATCCGCCGGGATTGCTATCTGGTCGAGTACACGGTCGGTGAGATCGAAAGCACGAACCGCGGTAGCAGCCCGTTTAACAGCGGAGCCTTCGATACCGACGGAGTGGAGCCGGACTTCAACAAGCTAAGAACCGTGCCGGTCGCTTCGGGCCGGTTTCTGTCTGAGAAAGATAACGCAGAGGGTCGTCGCGTCGCGATCTTGGGATCCAAAGTTCGAGTGCAGCTGTTTGGGGCTCGTCAAAACGTGCTTGGGCAGAAGATCGCCATTAACACTCTTCCCTTTGAGGTAATCGGCCTCTTGGCCGAAAAGAATCAGAATTCCAGCTATGGAAGTCCTGACGAGAACAAGATCTTTATCCCCTACGAGACCGCCGTCCGCGACATCCCTCCGAAAGAAGCGTACTACTTCAAAGGGATTCTTGACGACATTATCTACAAGCCTCGTTCACTTGAAGCTTACGAAGCGGCACGGAAGCAGGTCGTAGCCGTCCTCGCTCGGAATCACGGTTTCGATCCAACAGACGATGGTGCACTCGGTATCTGGGACACAGTCGAAAATGCACGACAAGTAGACGCCATCTTCGAATCGATGACTGTCTTCCTCAGCATCGTCGCGTTTGTGACCCTGAGCTTAGGCGGAGTCGGAGTCATGAACATTATGCTGGTAACAGTCAACGAACGTACAAAGGAGATTGGGTTGCGCAAAGCCATCGGCGCAACACGTTCGCGAATACTGCTGGACTTCCTTGTCGAGGGCTGCCTCCTGGCCTTCGTCAGCGGAACTATCGGTTGGGCAATCGCTTTCGGACTCTCAGCGTTGTTGAAGTTGATACCGATGCCGGAGATGTTTCCCGGCCTACCAGTCGATATGGGCACGACTCTACTGTCGTTCGCGGCCTTGGCCATCATCGCTATTGTGTCTTCTCTGTTTCCCGCTTGGCGCGCGGCTGCGTTGACGCCGGTCGAAGCATTACGGTACGAAAGATAAACGCTTATGCGGATCAAATCAGTCTTCGGCGAGGCTCTGGCCGCGTTAGCCTTCAACCGCCAGCGGAGTTTGCTGACGATGGTGAGCCTGGCGTGGGGGGTGACTTGTTTCGTCATCCTATATTCCTACGGCGAGGGATTCGGCACGGCTCTGACGACGTCGTTCAAAGCGGTTGGGCAGGACCTAATCCTCATGTTCGGCGGGCAAACATCTGCTCAAGCTGGTGGGGAAAGATCAGGGCGCGTAATCCGGTTGGAAGCTGACGACGTTGAGGCTATTCGAGACTCAGTGCCCCTTGTTGCAGCTATCTCGCCGGAGGTCATGATGAGAGCCACGCCCGTGACGCATGGCTACCGGTCGCAAAACATGAGCATTCGAGGCGTGCTGCCGGTCGATTACCAGAAGGTCCGCAACATGACAGTGAGCGATGGCCGCTGGTTATCAGTGGATGACCAACTCGCGAAGGAACGCGTAGCCGTCATCGGTGCGAAAGCGGCTGAGAAGCTGTTCGGCGAGAGTCCGCCAACGAATGAGAAGATCACTATCGCCGGGATGCAGTTTACAGTTGTGGGTGTCTTAAAAACAAAGATCCAGATCTCGAATTACAACACTCCGGACAACGAGTGCATTTTCATACCGTATGGGGCGATGTCGCTGCTGCATGATGTGAAATATCCCGAGGACATTGTCTGGTCTCCCGCGAATCCTGTTTTTCGGGCGCAGGCGTTAAAGCAAGTGCGGGCGACGCTCGGCCGCATCCACAACTTTTCCCCAACAGACGAACGCGCGATCGAGATCATCGTCTTCAACGAATTCATGAAGCAGATTGACGGCATGTCGGCCGCTCTGCAGATTTTGCTCGGTCTGATCGGCACTTTAACTTTGGCGATCGGCGGCGTGGGCTTAACCAACATCATGCTTGTGTCAGTCACGCAGCGAACGAAGGAGATCGGCGTTATCAAGTCGCTAGGCGCTACCCAGTTTTCGATACTCTCTCAGTTTCTGCTGGAAGCGATGGCCATTGTCACCATGGGCGGACTGTTAGGCATCCTGCTTGGTTTTCTGATCACCAAAGGAATCGGCACACTGCCGCTATTGGGACCGCTTTTCAAAGACACGAGCGGCGCGGGCGACATTCACCTAACGATTTCAATGTTTGCGGTTGTGACTTCCACAGTGATGCTAGAGATCGTCGGGTTGATCTCGGGACTGCTGCCAGCGATTCGGGCTTCGAGGTTGAGTCCAATCGATGCTCTTCGCTTCGAATAAGACAGATTTGTAAACACATGGCGACTACGCGCGATCTATCCGGGTCTTGGGTCTGGCCAATCTCGGAAATCAGGTATTTCAGCTATAGAGCGCAGATCGGCAAGCATATCGGGACACTGTGGTGTAGACGTTCGTCGAGCGCAGTACGAGTTCTGCCGGAGTTTTCCGCGCTCCTGCAATAGCGGCAAAGCGGCCGGTTTCCATACGTCAGAACGGAGGCTGAAAGACAAGCAACGATCCTAAACAGGATGTCGTCTGCGCTGTAGGAACGTCCGTATCTCTCGCACGACCACGTCGGGGTTGGAGATGAATACGTAATGGCTGGCCCCGAAGATGTCAATGACTCGTGCGGCTGGAACGGCTTTTTGAAAAGACTCACGTTGCGTTCTAGCAAACGGCTGCCATAACGCAAAGACTTGCTTGAATGCCGATCGGGTTTGCTCATCCGCTATGCTGTATCGACGAATTAAGTCTGCAGGTTTTTCATAGATTGCATAGATAGAGAGAATCGGTACGTGCACTGCGGCGTAGTTCGGGTGCTCCACCATGATCGCAACGGCATGAGCAATCCAATCTGGTGTCACTGAACGTATGAAGCGTCCGTTACGGCCAAAGATGCGAGTTGCTCTGATTTCTCCTTCGGGCATCAGGATCTCGGATCGCGCTACGCTGGCTCGAATGGCATCAGGCGTAACTGCTTCCATGTCATGAGAGGTCGGGGGCGGAATCTTAGGAAATTTTGTTTCTACTTGCTGTGCTTCAACCCGATCATAGGCGGCCTCAAGGTAAACCAACTTGTGCAGACGCTCTGGAAATATCAATGCAAATCGTGTCAGCTCGTCACCTGCTATCGAATGCCCGACAAGATCTACCCGTTCGATACCGATTCCGTCCAGTACACGTTTGATGTCAAGCGTCAGAGTACTGAGATCGTAGCCCGCACTGGGCTGGCTTGATGCACCGAACCCACGACGGGTCATCGCAAAGACGTGAAAGCTGGAGGTGAGTCGAGGTGCGAAATCGTCGAAAATGTGTGCAGTATCGCCATGCCCTGCAAGCAGCAATATGGAATCACCCGTTCCACCCCAATCGAGGACTTCCAGTTTCACACGAGGAGCTGTTTCGATGAAAAGCTGCTTATGCGGTGAAGGATTGTGCCATTCCAATGCAGGCGGAGGCGCAAATGCTTGGCATAGGAATGCAAGGGCTGGAGCTATCAACGGAGCATGGCGGGCAAGCACCGGAACACTATATACCCAATCCTCTCTACGCAGGCCGCGAGTCAATGGCAATTTGGCGCCGGAGGAGCCGCGGCTCAGAGGGATCCGCCCTTACAGCGATATATTTACTTTGCGATTTTGCTCTTGCTTGGGCGACATTCTGGGTATCGAGAAACACATACTGGAAGTCTTGAAAATCCGGAGTTGTTCAGGCTCGTCGGCGACGACTGAGGAACTGAGTCCTCCTGACGTCGTTGGAGATCGAACACTGCCTAATTCTTCAGCCTTGCAACTCGCATTCGCAAGAGTTTTCAGCGAGGCGGCGAGCTAGGCTTAGACAGCCGATATTCAGAAGAGTGTGGTCATTTTCGTTCTGACGGCCAAGTGTAGTTCTGATTAGGAACCCGAGCGTTACCGATTTCCACTTCCAAAGCAGCTCCTGGCCCAGTAGAATCGTGTTTCATTGCACTTCACCAAAAAAGTTTATGAGGAATGTCGAGAGTGCGCTATGCGTTCCGACTTCCCGGTGAAAGCGCACCGAATTGCGCCATCGAACGGAACCACACTATGAAATTGATTTTGATGATGGGAATAAAGACCGAGAAAGAGGGCCAATCCAGGGGCATCAGGACATGGCCACAGGAGGATATGGAAGCGCATATCCAGTTCATGATGGCCTTAAACAAACAGTTGAAGGAGGCTGGAGAATTGGTATCGGCCGAAGGTCTCGCCTGGCCGGATCAAGCCCGGCTGGTTCGGGCAGACAAAGACGGCGCACCGGTCACCGATGGCGTGTTCCCCGAGTCGAAGGAGTTTCTCATCGGCTATTGGATCATCGACGTGGAGAGCCCTGAGCGGGCTTACCAGGTAGCAGCCCGTGCGTCAGCTGCTCCGGGACTAGGAGGAGCGCCATTGAACATGCCTATCGAAGTGCGTCAGATCATGAGCGGTCCACCAAAAAGTTAGGGATCGGAAAGCACTCCGATGACGGAGTACAGCTTCGAGCACTTGCTGCGAGAACTCGCGGCGCAGGTTCTCGGCGTCACTTTTCCCAGATACCGAGATTTCGCGGCTGCCGAAGATGCGGTTCAGGAGGCACTCCTGGCGGCTGCCACACAGTGGCCGGGCGAGGGTGTACCTGCCAATCCCCATGCTTGGCTGACGCAGGTCGCGTCCAGGCGGATGACCGACCAGATTCGCGGCGATGTGGCTCGCCGGCAGCGGGAGACTGTAGCCGCCTTAGAGACTGGCTACGTTACTCCAGTGCCCGATCCCAGTAGCGACTTCGGTGAAGATGACACGCTCATCCTCATATACATGTGTTGCCACCCGGCTCTGACCACATCATCAGCCATAGCCTTGACGCTGCGGTGGGTGGTTCAACAACGGCAGAGATCGCGCGTGCTTTTCTGGTGCCGGAAGGGACCATAGCGCAGCGCATCAGCCGGGCCAAACAAACCGATTAGGGACTGAAATTCCGTTTCAAATGCCCGGTCCAGAAGAGGAGTACCAGCGGCTTCGGGCCGTTCTGGACGTAATCTATCTGATTTTCAACGAGGGTTATACATCCAGCGCAGGCGAGCATCTCCAGCGTGCGGACCTTACTGCTGAGGCGATCCGTCTAGCGCGAATCGTATACGCAAGACTGCCTGAGGATGCTGAAACCGCAGGCTTCTCGCCCTCATGCTGCTCACCGATGTCCGTCGTGCCGGGCGTATTGAGTCGCAAAATGAAGTGATCCCTCGCGACAAAGAAGACCGTAGCCTGTGGGACCGCACCCAGATTGCGGAAGGTGTAGAACTGATCAGCGCGGCGCTGAAACACGGGATGGTGGGCCCTTATCAGTTGCAAGCCGCCATCGCTGCAGTCACGATAAGGCTGCGACTGCCAGCAGAATTAGACGCTACGGCCGGCTGCGAGATGACCACCGCTTGCCAGCAGCACGTGGACACTTGTTGGAGATGGCGGAGGAATTAACAGGCGCGATCGAAAACTACCAAGCTGCCGCGGCTCGCACGGCCAGCTTGCCGGAGAGGAAGTACCTGCCTGCGCAGATAGCACGACTTAGGGATTTGCAAGAACGAAGCTATTACTCAGCCGAATAAGCCTTCTGATGGAAACGACACAATAACGAGCGCGGCCAATGCCATAAGCGTCAAGATCAGCAAGACCACAAAGTCTTTCGGTAACGTGGGCAGGTCGTTGATGGTTTCTTTGTCGTCCATTTCATTATTCCTTTACGCATTTGAGCTTCCAACAGTTCGCAGTAAGGCAACTAGCTACGAAAGCCCAGTTTGTCGCCAGCGAACCGTGCGTCTTCCCCGCGCTCGCGGACCATCGCAACCAGAGCGATTAGGACCTGAGCGGCTAAGAGGATCATCCAGAAGTTCATGCCTTAGAAGAAGCATGCGGCTGCCCAACTTGGACCTGTTTATAAGTTATTGAAAAGAATAAAACAAACGAAGCCGCTGGCCCCTCGCAGACCAGAATGAAACAGGTTTTCTGGTCCGCCTTGGGATTCAGAATCCCATTTCGGGACTAGCGGCTGTACAGAAAAATGCAGTCTTCGTGACGGCTCTGCCCCGAGCCGTCGTCCACAGAATACTGCGTATCACCCCGGCGAGATCCCCAGAGCGAACCGCCGGCATGGGCTCCATCCTTTCGAAGCGCGTAAAACTGGATATCGATTTTATCCAATTTGTGAATGTCGTCCTTGTAGTTGCGCGAGACCCGCTTCAGAGCATCCACGACGGCTTCTTGGGGCGACAAGCCCCTGCGCATGTCCTCGACAATCGTGTGAGCGCCGGATATCCGGATGTTCTCCTCGCCCAGACCGGTTGATCCAGCTCCGCCCACATCCTGATCCAGGAACAAGCCGGCACCAATGATGGGCGAATCACCGAGCCGTCCGGGTATTTTCCAGGCAAGACCGCTCGTCGTCGTGACGCCCGACATCTCACCCTTCTCATTTAGGGCCAAGCAATTGATGGTCCCGTAGGTGGGATGAACGGCCATCTTCAACGCCCAAGCCAGGGTTTCATCATCAGCATTTGGGAACGACCGTTTCAGGCGGGCCAAAGGCGCCTGCTCTTTGTCGATTGAGGCCGTCGCAGCAGCTATGTTGCTGTCCATCGAATTCCAGTTGTTGAAGCCGCTGGGTACCTTGAGCGACTCCTTCCAGACCAGCCACGCCGTTCTGGACTTCTCCGTCATCAGATCCTCAATCGGATACCCATGTTCGCCGGCAAATTTCGTCGCGCCCTGACCGACCAGCATCACGTGCGTCGTCCGATCCATCACCAACTTGGCGATCTTCGAAGGAGTTTTGATTCCCTGAATGGCGCCTACCGACCCGCAACGCCGCGACGGTCCGTGCATCACGCTCGCATCGAGTTC
The DNA here is from genome assembly GCA_965214005.1 of Bryobacteraceae bacterium. Taxonomy (GTDB): domain Bacteria; phylum Acidobacteriota; class Terriglobia; order Bryobacterales; family Bryobacteraceae; genus Bog-105. The sequence continues at coordinate 1,228,693 of CBDCAQ010000014.1, read as the reverse complement.
AACAACGCCTTCTTCGTTCGGCAGTCCGCCGTAGCCAACCGACGTGTCATTTGGATCGAGCTCAACAATGTTCACGCCGGCGATTACCGCATCGAGAGTATCGGCCCCGGTTTTCAGCATCTCCATCGCCTTTGCGCAAGCCGCCACGCCGTTGGCACTCGAGATGACAACTGGCTTCTTGCCTGATCCCGATCCCTGCTCCCCCGCCGAGGCGATTCTGGTCGACACGTGAGTCAGTGCAGCAGTTCCGGCTGATCGGGCAATCCATTGGCGGCGACTAAACATTTGAACTAATCTACCGCGACCAATTTCTTACATGCGACATTGGACATATTGATCTTGAGTTGCCCTGCTTTGAGTCGACATGATGATTGAGGTGCATGCTGAAGCTTGGACAACGATGGTGGAACACGCCGAACAGACGTACCCGAATGAGTGCTGCGGTGCCATGCTGGGATTCACCGAGGGAGAACGAAAGAGGGTCACTATGGCCTTGCCGCTCGAGAACGCCTTTGCCGGTGCTCAAGCAGCAAGATATGAGATTCGTCCAGAAGACTTGCTCCAAGCAGACCGAGAAGCCCGGAATCGCAATCTGGAACTGATCGGCATTTTCCACTCTCACCCCGATTGCGAGGCCTACTTCTCAGAAACCGATCTGCAGAATTCATGCCCCTGGTATTCGTTTGTGATTCTGTCAATACAGCGTGGCCGCTTCGACCATGCGCGCAGCTTCCTACCTGACTTAGATCAGACGCAGGCCGACCGTGAGGAACTTACATGGCAAAAGTCTTAATTCCGACAGCACTGAGACAGTTTACAGACCAGAAAGATGCACTAGATGTCGCGGGCTCAACTGTGGGCGAGGTCTTAGCCGAACTGACGAAGCAGCATCCCGCCATTAAGAAGAACCTGTTCAACGATCTGGGTAAGCTGAGAAGCTTCGTCAACGTCTACGTGAATGACGAGGACATTCGCTACCTCGATAAGGACGCCACCAGGTTGGAGTTGGCAGACACCGTGACCATCGTCCCCAGCATTGCGGGAGGCTCACCAGCTGTCGAAGCGCCGGCCGAAAGTTTGTCCAATGACGAGATCGCCCGCTACAGCAGGCACTTGATTCTGCCGGAGGTTGGTGTCGAAGGCCAGCTTAAGCTGAAGCACGCTTCCGTGGCGATGATCGGCGCTGGCGGCCTGGGTGCGCCGCTTGGGCTCTACTTGGCTGCGGTTGGCATCGGTCGAATCGGGATTGTGGATTTCGACGTCGTTGACGCTTCGAATCTACAACGCCAGGTTATCCACGGCACCAAAGATATTGGTCGCAAGAAGCTTGATTCAGCAGCCGATCGAATGCTGGACATCAACCCTAACTTGGTGATCGACAAGCATGAAGTGGCCCTCACAAGCGAGAACGCTCTTGAGATCTTACGGCCCTACGACCTGGTCATTGATGGCACGGACAACTTCCCGACCCGATATCTGGTGAACGATGCGTGCGTGCTCTTGCACAAGCCCAACGTATACGGATCGATCTTCCGGTTCGAGGGGCAGGCCACTGTCTTCGCCTATCAAGACGGACCTTGTTACCGATGTTTGTATCCGGAACCACCACCGCCGGGATTGGTTCCGAGTTGCGCGGAAGGTGGCGTATTAGGCATCTTGCCAGGAATCATCGGCGTGATTCAAGCAACTGAAGCGGTCAAGATTATCATCGGCCGTGGTGAAACTTTGAAGAATCGATTGCTGCTCTACGATGCCCTCGCGATGCGCTTTCGGGAGCTTAAATTGAGGCGTGATCCGGAGTGCCCTGTCTGCGGCGATCACCCGACCGTGACTCACTTAATCGATTATCAGAAGTTCTGCGGTATTGACGGAAATCAAACAGAAAAGGTGGTAGCAAGCGCCGTGGTGGAACCAATCGAAGTCAAACAAAAGCTAGATCGACAAGAGAAATTCCTGCTCGTCGATGTGCGTGAGCCGCATGAGTACCAGATTGCGCGCATTCCAGGGTCGAAGCTAGTCCCGCTGGGTGAGCTGCCCAACCGGCTTCAGGAGATCGATCGGGAACAAGAAATCATTGTCCACTGCAAAAGCGGCGGCCGCAGCCAGCAAGCAGTCGATTACCTGAAACAAATCGGGTATGCGAATGTGCACAACATGACTGGCGGCATCACCGCCTGGAGCGACAAGGTCGACCCGACTGTACCGAAGTATTAGCCCTTCAGGCCGTCGAAACCTTGCGTCGAATGTCCGACTAATTCTTGTCAGCCGGGGTGCTACTATCGGTCGGCCTTCTTAACGGCCTCGCCGAATACGCGCAGGAAGTTCCCGCCACCGATCTTTCCAATCTCATCCTGAGTGAAGCCGGTCTCCAACATCGCGTCGACAACGACGTAATAGAATCCAGCCGTTTCATCCTGCCATGCCTGATTGGTGCCTTCCCCGACGCGCGCACGCTGTGAACCGGGCGTAGGACCACCGGGACCATTGAGACGAGGGCCGGGCGGCGTGAGATTGATGTCCGTGGCGATTCCCAAGCTGCGTATCAAGGCCGGTATGGGAAATGATCACCGGCCGGGTAGTGACCCTGAGCACATGGCATGCGCAAGATCAACGAGGATGCCCAGCCGATTGCACTCCCTGATGACGTCCGCGCCAAATGCTGTCAATCCGCCGTAGCGCGGAGGGTTGGTGTACACATCGCCCAGCGGCACGGTGGCGTCGCTATCGTGAAGCAGCCCAAAGTGCCGCAAGCCTCGTTTGTACGCTTCTTCCACCGCCTACGATGGCCTTGAAGGAAGTACCGCCCTCGACCGCCTGAATGACTGTTGGCTGGCGATTCTCTCGGGCGTTGCTGACGCCCGCCGGAGTAAAAGAACGCTTCATACCGTTTCGTCCCAACTGCCGATCCATAGACGCCATGGCTGTAAGGAAGCGGTCATAGGCGTCGCCGGGCTGGTAGTCGGTCGCAAAGGTCATGCACATGGCTGAGAGGCCCGACCTCTTAATTTCGCCGGCAAGGTCGAGGTCCGGGCCAGGCATTTCGGCTGCGGTCAGCGGAACGTCGATGTGGTTATGGGTGTCGATCCCCAAACTCGTCGCGACAATGTCTGATACCCGCGAGTCAGTAATATTCAGCGCTGCGTCAAGGCGGGGACGCAGCAACCTTCCAGCAGCGGTCACCCCAGCGGTTGAGAGAAATTGCACCTTGAACTGCTTGTCTGAATCCATCAAACGTTCCTCATCAAGGTCTTACTAAGAGCCCGCCTTACCGCTTGTGAGGATAATGAGCGCTGCCGGAATAGCGGTGCCGATTAACAGTGAGCTCCAGACGAGAGTCCGGCTTCGATTGAATTTGAAGGCCATGTAGATGCCGAGTACGGTGGTGAAAACCAAACCGAGGGACGTCGCGAGAAAGAACAACTTCAAAGGAAAAGTAGAATTGCCTTCTTGCGAACGCTCGTTCCCGCGTCTGTCTTCTCCTCGCGGCGGCTTACCGCCTTCGTTGCTACCTTCAGGCGGTCTCAATTCTTTACCTGCAAGACCCTGCGGCGGTCCGCGTCTTTCGACGAGAGTCTGATTTTTATGAATAGACCCGAGCTTTGCAATCCATGCGGGCGGTTGATACTTTTCGCCCGGATGGCCTTCGTGCAAGCCAAACAACTGAAGAGCTCCTGATAAAGCAAAGAAAACGATGGAGGGAGCGAAGAATGTTCCAAGATAAAGGTGCACTTGGCGAACCTGCTTCAACCAGATGGCTCGCCTGGACTGAGCCGGTAGTCTTGGTTCTTTGTCAGAGATTGCTGAGGCATTCATACTTACTAATACGGATCATGACACCTAGGTTTTGTGCTGCAGTTTGTATCTATTTGTAACCTGGTAAAGTGAGGCCGTCACCGGGACACAGTCTCTGGACGGCAGCGCCACTCCACCGGTTCTCCCATGCGCTGGAAGGCAAAATCAGTCTCAAGTGGCAAACCTTCAGGCCATCGAAACCTTGCGTTGAATTAAGTTGATAAGCTCAGCGGCTGTCGGCAAAGGTCCCGTCCGCCTCTTCGAGTAGATCTGTTCGCCATCGACGAAAACATCCAGTGCGCCTGGGGCACCGAGGCGAAGCCGGACCGGCGCCTGGAATTCGCGCTCGATCTCCTTTTTGAGGCTCACGGCCTCCACTTTGATGTCAGTTCAAAAGAAACAGCGTTTGATTTCAACGTTCATGATTTGGGAACCATAGCCCTTACAACGATTGTAAAACATATTTGACACACCCACGTGTAAGGCGCTATCGTTCCTATGTCAAACATTTTTGACACGGGAGCGATTCACCATGGCGACAAGCCTTTCCTACCGGGAGAAAACTCTTTTCGCCTCACTTGCGGCCGAACTAGTTGTCTACGGGCCTTTCTTCTTTCTGGACAAGCAAAACTCCGTCAACAATGTCGCGGGCATGATTGTCGCAATTATCGTGTTGCAGATCATCCTACAATCGGTGATTGCCGCACTAACCAGGAACCGAGTAACAGATGAGCGCGATCGATTAATCGAGCTACGAGGCTATCGCGCCGGTTATCTAACGCTCGCCTCGCTGATGGTGATCGGGCTGGGCATGTTGTGGCTTCACGCAAACGTCGGCCATCTTCATTTGGACAGCCGGATGGTAGGACTCCATTTCTTGAGTGTCTTCTTCGGCATGTTAGTCGTCGCGGATATCACGAAGACCGCTACACAGATTCTGGCTTATCGGAAGACGCTCTAATGCCCGCCATTCGCAATCAGATTCGAGACCTCCGGGCTCTCCGCGAAATGACTCAGCAGGAGCTCGCCGACCGAGTCGGTGTTACAAGGCAGACAGTCATCGCCATAGAACAAGACAAGTATTCGCCTTCTCTCGAGACTGCGTTCAAGGTGGCAATCGTGCTCGGTGTGCCGCTTGATCAGTGCTTCCAGTACGATCCTCGCGGTAAGCGCTGACCTTGGCTGCGAGCCGCGCGACCTGCCTAGTTCTTGAACAATCGCAGGCTATCCGCTGTAATGTGGGAAATCGGATTTTCGACCGACGACAGTCCCGAGACGGTAGTTGCCGCCCTCGTGTATCGAATAATGGCAAGACTGGCATAGGATGACGCAGTTCTCCAGCGCCTCTGTGCCGCCAAGCTTTATATGGTTGAGGTGATGAGCTTGGGCACCTTCACCAAATCTATGTCTTGCTTTTGCTACCAGACCTAAAGCGAAGATCTGTGTTCCACAGCTTGCACACTTATTCTTCTGCCGGACTAGAGCCAGTTGCTGAGTCGGACGCGAGAACTCACCGGGTCGATTCATATCGGGTGACCTGAGCCTCCTGTGCACAATAAGCTATCACGAGGGATGCACGGCTACACTAACCTTCGACAAAACAGCGAAGCGACTAAAGCAATTTCAACTTATCTAGCTCGCCCCAACGACCGATTCGGGTTTTCTAATCGTCGCTCATCGCATGCACTGTCAGCCATGCTAACTAAGTGACGCGTTCATATTCGGGTCGGCTATGATCCTGTTTCACTGCTAAACGCGCATGGCGGCCGCAATTGGCTTTTGCGATTTTTAGCTGTCTTGGTCCCTAGCTGCCCCCGAGCTACAATGCATCGATGTTCTTGATCTTCATAACAGAGTGGCTCCCTGCACTGTTCAAGCCTCGATCGATAGCGCTAGCCCTAATAGTCGTCGGAAACGTTCACTCGGTTGCAGCTCAGACCCACCATCATGTGCAGAAACTCGAAGTTAAAATCCTGTCTACAATGCTCACCGACATGGCCGGGACAGGCGAGTGGGGTTTCGCTGCTTTGGTCGTCGCGGATGGTCATCGCATTCTCGTTGATACGGGTGCACGGCCGGATACGGTCCTCAACAATGTTCGTGAACTGAATACCGACTTGTCCAATGTTCGAGACGTAATCCTTACTCATAATCACGGCGATCACACCGGCGGGTTGATCACCCTTAGACAGTCCTTCCGTGAACGAAATGCCGATGCGCTAGCGGTCACGCACGTAGCCAAAGGGATCTTCCTAAAAAGAGTCGGCGCACCGCAACACTGGCTGCCAACGGATCAGGTACGTGCGCGTTACGAGTCACTGGGTGGCAAGATCGTGGTGCACGAGGGTTTGACCGAACTCTATCCCGGTATCTGGCTGACCGGTCCGGTTCCGCGAAAGTATCCCGAAACAAACTTTGGGATTGGACCCGGCGTAAAGGTGCAAATGCCGGACGGATCTCTGGTACAAGACACCATCCCAGAGGATATGTCACTGGTCTTCGATACCGACAAGGGCCTTGTCGTGCTCACAGGATGCGGTCATGCCGGCATCATCAACATCTTGGATTTCGCTCGCTCAACGATTCGCGCAGCACCGATATTCGCTGTGATCGGGGGGCTTCACCTGTTCCAATTGGATGATGCTCACCTGGAATGGACAGCTGGAAAGCTGAAGGACTTCGGTATTCAGAATCTACTTGGAGCTCACTGTACCGGTATCGAAGCAACTTATCGGATTCGCGCCCTATGTGGGCTTTCCCGCAAGACGGCATCAGTGGCTGCGGTAGGCGGCTTTTTTAGTCTCGACGATGCTATGCATCCTGGAATGATCTCTCAGTAAGCCAGGTGCCACCCGTTCGCGTATAAGGCCCTGCAAAAGACACGTGGTGGAGGCTGTTTGTAATCTGCTCAACTCTAACGAGCCGTCCACCCGCCGTCGATCACGATCGTATGTCCGGTAATCAACGACGCCGCCGGTGACGCTAGAAACACGACCGCGCCTGCTACTTCGACCGGTTCGCCGATGCGGTGCAAAGCAGCGATCCGCTCGACAACCTCGTCATGAAAGGCAGGATCACTGAGAGCAGGTGCTGTCCCGTCGGTTTGTATAAAGGTCGGCGCAACTGCATTGACATTGATGTTGTACTTGCCCCATTCGACAGCCAGGCACTTAGTCAGGTGGACGATGCCGGCCTTGGTCATGCAATACACCGATTCGGTGGGCAATGCGGCAAAGCCGGCTTGCGAACTCATGTTGATAATTCGTCCGCTATTCTGCTTGATCATGATGCGTCCCACGGCTTGACTGGTGAAAAATGTGCCTTTCAGATTCACCTGCAAGGTTTGGTCGAAGTCCTGTTCCGTCACGTTCTCGGCGAGATTTGAGGGAGCAATCCCGGCATTGTTTACCAGAATGTCGATACGGTCGAAATGGGCAAGTGCCTCGTCAACCGCGCTGTGAATCTGATCGACCTGCGCAACATCCATCTGCAGCGGAAGAACGCGCCGCCCTAGAGTTCGGATCTCCTGCCCCAGCCCGCTATCGTTTTCGCGTACACGGAGGCCCAAGGCAATGTCTGCACCAGCGTTCGCGAGAGCCAGCGCGATCGATCGTCCCAATCCGCGCCCTGCGGCGGTGATCAGCGCAACCTGGCCTTTCAGGTCGAAGTTCGGAAATTCGTTCACGCTGCTTATTTAAGCACTGGACGGTTTTGTTATTCTGCACTCCTCTGGCTGCCCAACCAGTTCGTTTCGTTTCTCGCCATCTTGCCTCTGCACTTTCTCTGAGTCACAGCTAACAGCATTTCGTTGTTCCCTAGCCAATTCAGTCGCTTGCCGCCGATCCCGCCAGGCAGCCGCAACGGGCCGAATCGATGCTTGTCTCAAATCTACCGTTATGTCCGACAGCGATTTGATCGATACTGAAGCGCTCGCCGCCCATCCGGCAAATGTCGCCACTTCTAACACGCTCGCGCCTACCAACCGTTCCACCGGTCCTCGCACGCCCGAAGGCAAAGCGATCTCAAGCGGTAACTCCCGCACTCACGGCTGCTGTTCTCGCCAAATCATCATCAAGGGCGAGAGCCAGGACGACTACGATCGCCTCTGCGCCACATGGTTCAAAAAGTACTCACCCGCGCCGCTCATCAACCCTGAAGCCCTCAACATCGAGACAGACGAAATCCTCAACTCTTTAATCCAGAACGCTGCCGATAATCAATGGCTTCTCTTCCGTGCCCAGCGCCGTTTCGATGAAATCGAGTGGCGGATCGACGACCTCCATGCCGCCTGTTGGCCGCCAGAATTCACTCAGAAATTCAGCCTTTTTCAACGCTACTTAGGCACCGCCGAGCGTGCCTTTTACAAAGCCCTGCAAGTTCTCGAAAAGTATTGCAAGGACCATGCCACGCTCGATCAGCGCACAGCCGAGCACAAGAGCCACCTTGAACTCACCGCCGCCAAAGTCGAAAACGTCAAAGCGCGTACCGCTAAATTACACGGCACGAGCGAAGTCCAACAAGGCCTTCTGCCCGAACTCAACAGCGCCGCGCCCAAGTATTCAGGGTCTAGCAGTGCATTACCGACAAGTCTCAGAAACAAGGTCTCCGACTTGCCCAACGACGAATATCTGATCCCTGGAAAGCCGCTCTTCTGACATTCAGCAAAACGCGTCGTCGATGGCGCCCTTCCGCCTACCGCCGATCGTTCACGCAAACAAATCAGTGACGGCCTTACCCTTGCCGTTGTTTGTCACGTAAACCGGCCGTTTCTCGACGCTAAACGCATAAGTTGGCGGTATGCCCAAAGCGTGATACATGGTTGCGTGCAGATCCTCCACCGGGACAGGATTTTCGATAGTCGTGCAAGGGCGCTCGTCTGCGGTCTTGCCGTACACCATGCCACGCTTGATGCCGCCGCCGAACAGAACCACAGAGCCAGCCGCCGTAAAGTGGCGATGCATGCCATAGTGCTTCGGCTCGCTCATAACATCCGGTGTGTTCGCCTGGTCCTTAACTTCCTTACCAACTTTTCCTTCGGTAATGGCGTCCCGCCCGAACTCGCTTGCCAGGATGACCAACGTTCGGTTCAGCAACCCGCGCTCTTCCAGATCGAGGATCAACTGGCTAACGGGCAAATCAATTTCGCGCTTCATCACTTCAGCGCGTTCATGACCATGTTCGTGCGTGTCCCAGTAGCGAAACGGAATGTATTCTGTGGTCACTTCCACGTACCGCGCTCCGGCTTCAACTAAGCGGCGGGCCAGCAGACATCCCTGACCGAAGCGGGAATTGCCATAGATATCGGCCGTCTTTTGAGGCTCCAGCGATAAGTCAAACGCCTTCGCCGAGGGAGATGTCAAGAGACGGTCTGCAGCGTCCATTGAACGGATGAGCGACTCGCGCTGAAAGTCGCCGCCGTATTGATACACAGGTTCGGCAGCGAGCAACTGTTCGTAAACGCGACGACGATTTGTGAAACGGGCAGCGCCAAGTTCCGCAGGAGGTTTGACCGCGGCTGCAGCATCGGCTGGGTCCGTAATCAGGAATGGACTAAACTCGGTGCCCAGAAATCCCGAGGTGTGGAACGCCTTTACGGAGGCGCTTTCGGCCCCGATTTCGAGATTCTGTCCGATGGCTATGAAAGGCGGTACGGTCGGATTCTTGGGGCCCATGATTTTTGCGACCACTGAGCCAAGATGCGGTACAGCCATGGGCTGTGGTGGAACGTAACCTGTATGCCAGTGATATTGATGACGCGAATGCAGAATGAATCCGAGATCGGCCCCCTGAAAAGTGCGGATGAGTGCGCCTCGGTCCATGATGCGAGCAACATGCTCCAGGCCCGCTGAGATCTTTATGTTGTCGACAGAAGTATCGATGCTGGGAAACGTGCTCAGCACCCGGTCGGTGCGAACGCCAGGTGCAAAGGGTGTGTAGCGTTTGGGGTCCCAAGTCTCCGTTTGCGCCATTCCGCCGGCCATCCAGAGAACAATCACCGAGTCCGCGGTCGGCTTGATGGCTGGGGCGTCGCCTGCTTTCAGAAGCTCGGGCGCGCTGCCGCTAAGTGCGGCCAAAGTGGCAGCAGCGGTGGTGCCCATAAACCCGCGGCGGCTGACTCGGGAGTAGATTCGGTTCTCTTCGGAGTTCATCGTTTGCGTCCTTAATAGATCAACTGAAATTCGGGCTTCATCAACACGGCCCATAGCAGATCGGCCAGGCCTTCCGGAGAAGGTTTGTCAGAGTGTCCCGAACTTTGCAGTACGTGGTCAGCAATGCGGCGTTCAGCAGGTGATGGATTTCGGCCCAGGGCGTACTGGAACAGGCGATCTTCTGCGTCTTTCGTCGTCTTCAGGACCGGTCCCGACGGCAGAGGTGTTCCGGGTAGCGGAGGTACCAGCCGGTCCATACTAGGCTCCTGATCGAAGACAAAAAAACGGGCACGCACGCTCTCGCCCTGAGCCAGCTGCATCGCGTCAAAACCAGGAGAACCGCGCAGGCGCGTGAAGCCTCTACCGGTCAAGTCGTATCGAAGCACTGACCCCAGCTTCACAGGAATTGTGCCTTGAGCCGCTGCCGCTCCCCCTCGTGAACCAAGCCTTTCATCGGGCTTGAGCGACGACAAAGGCACTCGCCCGGCAGGACCTTCCAGCTCGACATTACCCCAATGCGGCAGGCCTTTGTCGGACGCAGTAGAGCGGGCGTCTTCAACGATAAAAAATAGTTGTGACGAATGTGAAATGTCGATATCGAAGTGGCCGATTTCAGGCGTGGCCTCGCGCGTCACGTTGATCTGAGTGGCGAACAAGCTCTGCGTTTGCGGGGGCAACTCGCCCAGCATTCTGCGAGCGCCTCGATTAAGCCAGTGGGTCAGAGTCTCGCCATTCATCAACTCGATGCCTTGAACCGCGGTGGCCTGATTGTCGCGAGTCGAAAAAACCTGATCCCGCATAGGTCGTCCTAAAGCGCGCGTCAAGCTGCTCGCAGCAATGCGCCATTCACGCGAATAAGTGCCCGCAGCACTCTCGTTTAGGTCTGGTAGAGAATCCTTGCGAGCAGGATTGTCTCCACCCAAAGACACCGAACGCACTAGAGCTCCGCCCGGCAGTATTGTAGTTTCACCGGAGGCGCGGCGTGACGATCTTGGTCGTGGTTCATCATCGGACGGCGGCGCGACGTGCCAGTCGCCGGTAATGGAGGCAACCGCATCTGCAAACTGCTCGGCCGTCAAACGGCGGACCTCAGGGCCGCGAAAGACATATTGCTTCGGTTGATCGCCTTTACGCTCGACCGCAGCCAGCCCGTAAGCTTGGGAATCAACGATTGTGGCAATCAGACGTTTCATGTCGTAGCCATGCGCCACAAAGTCTGCCGAAAGCCAGTCAAGCAGTTCAGCATTCCAGGGCGCTCCGTCCATGTCGTCGACGTTCTCAACAATGCCGCGACCAAAAAGCCTTTCCCAGAAACGGTTTACAAGTGTACGAGGAAGCCGGCCATTGCGAGGGTCAGTGAAAATGGCAGCAGCTGTAGCATGACGGTCAGTAAGGCTGGTTGACGGAAGCGCGCGATTAAGCTCCGGATAAAGAAAGCCTGCCGTCGCAAATTTGTGCTGAGCCACGTCGCAGCGATAGAGCTCGAGCTTCTCGTCTTCAGAGAAGTAGCTTGCCAATCCATAGGCGTCTTTCAGCTTCCATCTGCTGATGAAGCTGTCGTGGCATGAATTGCACTTGAGGTTGATGCCGAGAAAGATCTGAGCAGTATTTTGCGCGGCTTGGAGGGCCGGTGTCTGGCTTGCGCTGACGGTTCCGCGCCAGTTCACACCGATCAGGAATCCATCCGGATCAGCCGGTGCGGTGGGATTGATTAGCTTGGCAACAAACTGATCGTAGGGAACATCGTCTTCGAGTGAAGCAAGCAGCCAATTACTAATACTCTTACGAGATGAAGTCTCCGAATGATAGTTGACGCCCTCGTCATTGCGCAGCAGATCATTCCAGAACGAGATCCAGTGCTCAGCGCACTTGGTGTTGTCAGCCATCAAGTGCTGGACCAGTTCTTGGCGCTTCGATGGGGACTGATCGGCAACGAATCTCTGCAGATCTTCAGGCGGAGGCAGCAATCCCCAAATGTCGAGATAGGCGCGGCGGGCGAACTGGGCGTCTGACGAAATTTGCGGATGAGCAATGCCGTTTTTGGTGAGATACACGGCTACGAAACTGTCCAGAGGTGATGACCAGGAAGACCAGGGAGATTTTGGAACCGAAGGCGCAGCCAGCCCAAGAGGTGCTTCCCATTTCGGCGTGGCTGGAGCAGCGTTCGGCGTCAAACGCGCGCCTTCGTCGATCCAGGTTTTAATGGTCGCGATCTCGGCAACTGAGAGGGGCTTGCCGCCGAGTGGCATGCGAGGTTCCGTTTCCCCCGTAATGCGTTGCATGATCAAGCTCTTGGCGCTGCTGCCCGGGCGGATCGTAGCGCCGCTGCGGCCTCCGTCAAGAGCATCGGGATAATTTGCTAGTGACAGACCGCCGGAACGCTTTTCCTGGCTATGGCACATCAGGCATTTGGCGGCCAGAATGGGGTGGATTTGCTGCTCGAAATCCACTGTTCCAGGCGCACCGGTCTGAGCGGGCGAGCAAAGGCTCACGGCGCATAACAAAGACACAGCCATCGCTGTCTGGAGCGGTTTCCGCAACACGGCGGGGCGAATCGCTAGCACGCTAACAACCTCCTGAGAATCGAGCCTCTGACTGCCATATGCATTTTACGCCCGAACTGGTATATTCATGGTCCGTGGAAACAAGTACAGCTCCAACACTCACCATCGAAGTTCTCGCTGGCCAAGGCTCCGATGTGAAGATTATCCAACTAAATGGGCCGTTGGTCATCACCAACTTCTTCGAATTTCAAGAGATCATTCGTCAGAAGCCCTTACCAAGAGTACTGCTCATTGATCTCAGTGCTGTACCTTACATGGATTCGGCGGCCTTGGGCAGTTTGGTCGGCTTGCACGTTTCTTGCGAGACCCACAATCGCAAATACGCTATTGTCGGCGCCAGCGATCGCCTGAAAACGCTATTCGATGTTACGCAAGTCCGGCAACTCTTAGTCAGCTACGATTCGATTGCCGAGGCGGAATCGAAGCTAGGTTCAGGAGGAGGGCGATAGCGTCTCTAAGTAATCACTCTTCCTCGGGCTCACCTTCGGGCTTGGGTAATACGTCGTTATCGGCAGCCACCCACACGTACAAGGTCGGCAAGAGAAATATACCCAGAAACAAAGCGGCGACCAGGCCACCAACAATAACGATGGCAAAGGGACGTTGCGAGTCAGAGCCGATTCCGCGGGATAAGGCAGCGGGCAGAAGTCCCACGCTCGCTACCAACATAGTCATCATGATCGGGCGTAAACGACGGACCGAACCATCTATAGCGGCATTCATGATCGTTTCTCCGCGGGCGCGTAGCTGATTGATGTATTCCAGCATGATGACGCCGGTCTGCACAGAAACACCGAACAATGCGAGGAAGCCTACGCCCGACGAAACGCTAACGTGCGTGCCCGTCAACAGAAGTGCCAGGAGGCCGCCAATCGGCGCCATTGCAACATTGCCGATAATCAGCAGCACCCACTTGAGCGAATTGAACATGGTGTAGAGGATCATGCAGATGACCATCAGCGTGATCGGTACGACGATGGACAGGCGCTTCTGCGAGCGTTTAGCACTCTCGTATTCTCCCGCCCAGTCGAGCGTGTAGCCAACCGGAAGCTTGACCTGCTTTGCCACTTTCGACATGGCTTCTTCTACGCCACTGCCTAAGTCACGGCCAACAATGCTGTACTTCAACGCTACATAACGCGAGTTGGATTCGCGATATATCTCCGAAGCACCATCAGAGACATTGACTTGAGACACTTGCGAAAGAGAAACACGCTCGCCCGAGGGAGTCATGAGCCGGATGCTCCCAACGTCCTCAATCGTAGTTCGGAACGGGACGTCATAACGCACGACCAGGTCGTAGCGCTCCTCGCCCTGCAGTACTTGTCCGACTGCCTTTCCGCCGACGTCGGTTTCGACCGCATCCTGAACGTCGGAAACATTGATGCCATAGCGCGCGGCCTTGGCTCGATCAACTTTGAACTGCAAATTTGGCTGGCCGATGACGCGGAACAATCCAAGATCCGAAACGCCCCGCACGGTCCGCATTACGTTCACGATTTCCTGGCCTTTGGCCTCCAAAGTTTTCAGATCATCGCCGTAGATCTTGATAGCAAGCTGTCCCTTGACACCGCTCACGGCCTCTTCCATGTTGTCGGCAATCGGCTGCGAAAAGTTCCAAAGTGCTCCGGGGATCTTCTCGAGTTCTCGGTCAATTGCCGCCACTAAGTCTTCTTTGTTTTGCCCGAAGACTGGACGCCAAGCCTCCTTAGGCTTAAGGTCGATAAAGTATTCGGTATTGAAGAACCCAGTCGTATCCGTGCCGTCATCGGGGCGGCCCACCTGCGAAACGACTTGCTTCACCTCAGGAAACTTTGCCATCTCGACTCGCGCGCGATCCATGACTTCAACAGCCGAGTTAGGACCACTGCTTGGAGCGAGCGTGGCTCGGGCCCAGATGGAACCTTCGTCCAAGTGTGGAAGAAATTCAGAGCCGATGATTCCGCTCACCATCATCCAAATCGAGATGGCAAACACAGAAGCGGCGATACCTACAGTGATCCAACGGAAGCGAATGGCTCTGCGCAGCAGCCAGAGGTAGCCCGCGGAGATGGCCGTCATGACCGGGTTCCGCCACTCGCGAACTTGCTTACCGAAAAACAAGCTGCAAAGTACCGGCGCCACCAGCATCGAGAAAATCAAGGCACCTAAAAGGGCGAACGAGACGGTCCAGGCCATCGGTTTAAATAGGCGGCCCTCGACGCGCTGCAGTGTAAAGATCGGCAGGTACGCTGTGATGATGATGCCAATGGAATAGAAAACAGGTCGCTGGACTTCGTGCGCGGCTTCGCGGATAGATGTGATGCCTGGCTGGCCATCGGCATTGTGCCGCCCCAGATATCGAATGATGTTCTCGACCATAACGACGGCGCCTTCCACCACCATTCCGAAGTCGAGAGCACCGAGAGACAAAAGATTCGCCGGAATTTTGTTGAGGTCGAGACAGATTGACGCGAAAAGAAGCGAAAACGGAATCGTGAGAGCCACGATGAAAGCGCCCCGGATGTTCCCCAGAAACAGAAATAGAATCACCGCAACCAGGATGATTCCTTCCGTAAGGTTATGGAGAACGGTATGCGTTGTGTAGCTGAGTAACTCGCTTCGGTCCAGATGAGGAACAATCTTCACTCCACGAGGAAGCAGATGCTCATTCAGTTCGTTCACCTTCGCGTGAATACCTGCCAGCGTGCTTTCTGAGTCGGCACCCTTGCGGAGAAGCACAATTCCCTCAACCACGTCAGGATTGTCAACCACAACACCGTCGCTCCGATGAACGGCCTTCGCCACCTTGCCAAGCCGGATGCGAGGCCCCTGCGAGACGCTAGCTATGTCTTTGATTCGAACAGCAGCTCCATTCTGGGCTTTGATTAGCGTCTCCGCTATATCGCTTACGTTGTCTACTAAGCCGATCGCGCGCACGTTGATCTGCTGCGTTCCGGCCTCGAGAAAACTTCCTCCAGCATTCACGTTGTTATTGGCCAATTGCTGCTCTACCTGGCCGATATTCAGGCCGTATGAGACTAGCTTGTTAGGATCGACTCGCACCTGGTACTCGCGCGTTGTGCCACCAAAACTGCTGACATCTACAACGTTGGGAACTGTTTTGAATTGCTTGACAAGCGTCCAATCTTGCAACGACTTTAGCGTCATCAGGTCGAAACTGGGATTGGTGCTACTCAGCGTATACCAGTAAATTTGGCCCACCGGGCTGAAGTCGGATCCTATCTGGGCTTGTAAGCCTGCCGGCAAGGTGACCTGAGACAGCCGTTCCAGCACCTTCTGCCGATTCAGATCGTTTGAGGACTGATCGTCGAAGATCAAGCTAAGACTGGAGAGGCCGAAGATGGAAACCGAGCGCAGATGATCAAGATGAGGAATCCCGTTCACCGCAATTTCGAGGGGAATTGTGACTTGCTGCTCAACTTCTTCTGCGGCCCGACCGGGCCATTGCGTAATAACTTGCACATAATTATTCGCAACATCGGGATAAGCTTCAACGGGCAGATTATGGAAGGAGATAGCGCCCCAGATAAGAAGGAAGAGGGCAATTAAGACGACCAGGAACCTGTTGTCCAACGCAAAATCGACAAAAAAGCGGATCATCTACGTCTCTGAAATTATCATTTCCAAAACGATTGCTATTAGATTTGCTTTACGATCCGCCACTGTTAGTGATCTTGCCGCTCCGCGCGTCCTTGACCATGGCCAGGAAACGGCGTGACAACTCGTTGATCCAATCCGAGTTCCTCGTACGGATTGCTTCCGGCGGCAGTAGGTCGTTCCCGATCCCGAGGACATCGGCTCCAGCCAGAATGTATTTTGCGGCGGTCTGTTGCGTAACACCGCCGGAGGCCATCAGCCGAGTGCCCAGGAAGGGGCGCCGCAGTGCACGTATGTATGAAGGTCCTCCCAAGCTCGCGCACGGGAAGATTTTGACGCACTCTGCACCGGCCCGTTTCGCAGCCATCACTTCAGTTGGGGTGAGTGCACCGGGGATGATCAGGATTTTATGCTGGCGCGCAAACCCGACAATCTCTGGCTCCAACCCAGTGCTGGTCAGAAAAGAGGCCCCTGCGTCAAGGCAACTGTGGGCGGTATCGAGATCGAGGACAGTCCCAGCCCCCACGATAACGCCTGGATTGGCAGTCTGCAAATGACGAATCACTCCTGCCGCTCCAGGCGTTGTCATGGTGATCTCCGCGATCGGAATACCGCTGCTAAAGACTGTCTCGCAAGCGAATAGCGCGTCAGTACCCGACGCAACACTAACGGCTGGGATGATTCCAATCTCGGCGATTTTCGTGAGTAGTTCCGCATTGGTCATCGCTTCGCGATTCTACTTCATGCGTCCTCTTAGTGGAGTACAGGTTTTCCGGCGGCAGGGGATGCAGCTTCCACCTCAGTTTTCAGAGAATCTACGGGCGGTCTTTCGACCTTTCCTATATGGAAGTGTTTCCATTTTCTATAAGACCCGACGCCGACGAGATCTCACTGCCTCAGGCGGACTCGCCCTCAACGCTTGTCCTCTTGTTCGCGGATCCCACGCTCGAAGGGGCCGAGAAAGTCTGGTCTTCTCTTAGAAGCAAGTTTCAGAATTCCGTAATCCTGGGTTGTTCCAGCGCAGGAAACATTCGGGATTCAGAGGTACGGGATCTTTCAATTGAGGGCCTTGCGATTCGGTTTAGCCAAACAGCGCTGCAGTTTGCTTCTGTCGCGATCGATGCCCGAGAGAACTCATTTAAAGCCGGAAGCGAACTAGGCCGTAGTTTGCCCGCCAAGGATCTGAAGGCCGTCCTGCTGCTGAGCGACGGTCTGGTCGTAAACGGTTCGGAATTGGTTCGCGGCCTGAGCGAGCAGTTACCCCCGGGCGTCTCTATAAGTGGCGGTTTGGCTGCTGACGGTAGTCGGTTTGAGCGAACCTGGCTTGTAACACACAATTCGATCGGCCCAAATCAGGTGGCAGCAGTGGGTCTGTATGGTGATCACATTCAGACAAGCCAAGGAACTGAAGGCGGTTGGGACAAGTTCGGTATCGAGCGGCGCGTGACCCGTTCGAGTGGCCCAGTTCTCTACGAACTAGACGGCAAGCCTGCTCTGCAGTTATACAAAGAGTATTTAGGTGAACGTGCAACGGGCTTACCTGCAACGGGCTTACTATTTCCTCTCTCCATTCGCCTGGACGGTTCGGAGGAAAGCGCGGTGGTTAGAACGATTCTGCAGGTAAATGAGACGGATCAATCGCTGACGTTCGCCGGCGACGTGCCCGAGAATTCATATGCGCAGCTCATGAAAGCCAACAGCGAGAGACTCATCAGGGGTGCGGCACAGGCGGGAGAACAGGCGTCTGAAGGCGGAAGCCAAAGTCTACAGTCCTTAGCATTTGTGGTGAGTTGTGTGGGGCGTCGGCTCGTGCTCAAGCAGCGTGCTGAAGAGGAACTGGAGGCATTGGAAGCAGAGTTGCCGGCCGGTATTCCAAAGATCGGCTTCTACTCATACGGCGAGATTGCTCCTTCATCGAAGCGAGAAGCCAGTCGTCTCCACAACCAGACTATGACCGTCACCTTGCTGCATGAAAAATGATCCAGGCGACGGGGCTGCTCAACTTCACCCCGTCCTTGCACGACAACTTCGGCGCGCGGGGATAACAGATCCACAGCGGCAAATCACGCCTGAGAACCTCGTCAACTTGCTTCAAAAGGTCAGTGCCAGTTACTACGGTGCCGACGACGATCGATACCTGCTGGAACGGTCAATCTCACTCTCGTCTGCTGAGATGCAGGAACTGAACTGTCGCTTGCAGGCAGATCATGATCGATTAGATGCAGTTCTGGCCGCGTCTGGCGATGCTATCTGCACATTGGACGGCGAAGGCTCCATCATATGGAGCAATCCGGTTTCGAAGAGCATTCTCGGCCTAGAAGCTGAGTCCAGTGCTGAAACCTTTAGCTTTTTTTCGGCATTAGAAGGTCTGCCGCTCGAAATGGCAGACTCGCCTATGTCGCAAGTGCAGCGTTCAGGCCACCAGAGAGCCTTGCTGAAGACTGCAGGCGGAAAGCTCATTCCAATCGCCTTCATTCGAAATTCGTTGTCTCCTGGTTCAGGAATCGGCCAATCCGTTATCGTGTTTCGCGACATTACGGCAGAACTGGCCCATGAAACAGAGCTGCGGGAAGCCCGCGAGCAAGCCCGAAGTGCAGATCGTACCAAAAGTGAGTTTCTGGCCAACATGAGCCATGAGATCCGAACACCAATGAACGGAGTAATCGGCCTCACACAACTGCTCCTCAACACCGCATTAGATACTGAGCAGTCGGAATACGCTACACAGCTTCGCACATCAGCTAACGGGCTGATGCAGATCCTCAACGACATTCTTGATTTATCCAAGATTGAGGCCAACAAGTTTCAGATTGAGAAGGCGCCCTTCCGCATAAAATCTTTGGTTGAGGAGACTCGTTCAGTGCTGAGCGGGCAGGCCGAAGCCAAGCGGCTCCGATTCTGCGCGAAACTAGATCCGCAAGTGCCCGCTGCTGTGATCGGCGACGCAAATCGATTACGCCAGATTCTGGTAAATCTGGGTTCGAATGCAATCAAGTTCACTCACCGAGGCAGCGTAACACTTGGGGTAAGTTGTGCCAATGCTCAAAGCGACCCCGTCACTCTATTTTTTGAAGTAATCGATACCGGCATCGGAATTGCACCCGAGCAGCAAAGGCTAATTTTTGAGCCATTCGCCCAAGCCGACAATTCGATTACGAGGCGATTCGGGGGCACAGGCCTCGGTTTGTCAATCTGTGTGCGCTTAGCAGAACTGATGGGCGGCAAACTGAGTCTTGAAAGTGAAGTCGGCTGCGGCAGCACCTTTCGACTTTCGATTCCAATGCTTTTGGCCGCAGAATCGGAGCAGCCGCAAACGAGCGTCCTCGGCGCCGAGATACCGAAACTGAAGATCCTGCTCGCTGAAGACAACCACGTTAATCAGATAGTCGCAACCAAGCTGCTGGCCCGAGTCGGACACTCTGTGCACGTTGTGGAGAATGGCGAGGAGGCTATAAAAGCGGTGCAGGCGGGCACGTTCGATCTGGTGTTGATGGATGACCAAATGCCGCAGTTGAGTGGAGGTGAGGCCACCCGACAGCTTCGAAACATGGGTGTGTCCATCCCGATTGTTGGGCTCTCAGCCAGTGCGATGCTGAGTGATCGAGAGCGACTAAGAAAGGCCGGAATGAACGGATTTGTCAGTAAGCCGTTCATTCTTGAGCAGGTGCAAGCCGAGATAGAGCGGGTCTTGCAAGAAGTTCATGCTGAAAGTCTGAGTACGCTAGGCGGCGTCTCAGCCCGAATCGTTTTCAACGAAACTCTTCAATCTAGCTAAGGCATCATCCCATTGCTTCGATACGGTCTCTAGATACTGGGTCAACTCCTGAATCGGTTTTGGATCCAGCTCAAAGAGGCTCTCTCGACCAGCGCGCTTCGCATGCACGATTCGAACTCGTTCCAGCACACGCAAATGTTTGGTTACGGCTTGGCGGGTGAGCTTCGTCCCCTCCGCGAGTTGGGAAATCGAATAGTGCTCTCCCTTACCAAGTTTTGCCAGCAGCGAGAGTCGAGTCTCGTCTCCGAGCGCGGCGAAAACTATCGCCTTCGCCGCAAGACTACTACGCTGCTGTCTTCCGGACATAAGACTGAATGCTGTCTAGTTGCTGCTCCCAGCCGCGAGTGTTCATTCTGAAGGCGTCGGCATAACGTTCTTTGGGAAGGTTCTCAAACCCTGACTCTATGACTACCAGCAACGTACCGGTGGCCTTCTCTTGTAGGCGAAACTCTACAAGCGTGGGCGTCTCCTGCGAGTAATCCACCTTTGGATTCAGAGCATATGGATGCCATGTGTACGAGAAGTATGAGGTAGGCTCAATGGTCTGTACGACGACTTCCATCCTTAAGTGCTCATAACCCGGAAACGTGAGTTGCCCATTGACAGGCTTTCCCGCGACAAAAGGTCCGTCTAGCTTCACTCGGAACCATTCACCAAACTGACGCGAGTCCGTGAGCGCATCCCAAACGCGCCTTACTGGCGCCGATAACTCGATTTTGTTTTTCGATTGTGTTTTCCATAAGCAACCTCCTGGTTGCACATGACAAAAGCTTACAGGGAATCGGATCTAAATGCAACCTTTTGGTTGCGCGTTGATTTGAACGCAATTGTGTCTCGGTCCGAAGACATTAGTCATTTTCCGATAGTTAGGCTAGGACCTTCCCGCACTGAGCTGGTTCTCAAAGCCTTCTATCGATATGATTTCCATGATTGTTTGGTGGGTGCTCAGTTGTCGGGTATGACTCCTGGTTGCTGATTCGCAAATTGAGGAAGATCACACATGGTTATCGATAGAGTTTTGGGCCTCTTACTACTCGGCCCTTTGCTGCAGGCGCAACACGTCCTCTACAACGAGAAGCAGGACAAGACTGCTCAGGAGGCAGTCGCCCGCGCTAAGGACATTACCAACGATGCGCTATTCGACAAGATGCTGGCCAACCTTGACGTCCAGTCGAAGCAAGAGGTCTCCACTACTCTGGCCTACACGCGGGAGCAGATGAGATCGAAATTGGCATCCTTCTCGACGTGGAACTCTCGCAAAGATACTCGAGACACCGTGAAGGACGGCATCCGTATTCACGACGCGCGCTGTTATTCTCCTGTCTGTTATGTCGACGTGATCGAAAACCGATTGCAGGACAGCCCTTCATTCAGCGACCCCGTAGCTGATGAGAAGGCGGCAGAAGGTCGCGTCCAACAAATAAAGGTAAAAGTAGGCGACCTCGACAAAGCAGTGCAACAGCTGAAGGACTCTGCGAAGACAGAGGATCCCGATCTCTCTGAGTTAACCGCGCATCTCCGTGACGCAAATGATTCCGTCGCGTATGCAAAGCAGCTTTCCAGCCAAACTAACAACAAGGGTCTAGGCAACGCACTGAATGAAATCGACGGTGGACTGGATGAGATGATCGCACTGTATCAGAGCGCCCAGAGCATCTGGCGCGGTTATCAAGCGGTTAAACGCGACCCGACATCGCTCGCCCCTCGCCCGGAACTTATTCAATTGCAGCTTCTTAAGTTGGAGCAAGAACACATTGCGGAACTGAGCCGCATTCGGGCGAACATGCGCTTGGAAGTCGGTGAGGCTCTCGAGAACGTTCGTCAAGCCCGGGCCTTTCTAACTGATGCTCAGGTGTGGAACTCAAATGATCGAATCGAGGACACATTGCGTTCAGTCGCGGGCGAGCACCCAGATCCGGCCCGCTTGCGCCTTTTGCTGGACGGATTGTTCCAGTGCACGGCCGTTCTAGCCGTGGAAGATGCTCCTGTAAGGCTGGCCAGCAACCGGGAAAGTGATGAGCAGCGGCGCTATTCTATTCGCCAAAGCGCGGTGACCTCAAGCACTTATAACCAGACAATTCAATCTGCGGTGCAGCGACTTGCACTCTATTACAAAAGCGGGTTAAAGCCATCAGACATTGCGCAACTTATCTTTTTTCTGACCAATAGCGTTTCTGTTCCAGTAATCGCGACCAAGTAAGAAGACCAACCTTGAGACCCTTCATAACTACCGCCCTTGTATTTAGCACGCTTTTCGTGAGCGGTTGTGACGACCAAGCTCGCTCCTTTGCCGGGAAAACCAAGTCGATTTTGGCGAATAGATCCGTAGAGATCTCGAAAAAGATCCGAGCCGAGTCGCAAGCCTATCAAGCCTATAGAGCTCAAGCCAGCGAAGACACGCGGAACCTGGCAAACGATTCGTTAGCAAACGAACGCAGTGAACGAGTCGATCAGCTTGCCGCCGATTATCTCGATGATCCAAGCTCGATTTCGCATTGGCGAAGCGAGCTCTTCGATTACGCACAAACCGACTACACGACCACTATGCGCGTCCTTTCATCTGATTTGACCGCAACCAACCTATATATGCAGCGCTACCAGGAGTTGAAAATCGAACAGGAAAAAGTGAGAGCTCTTTCGAAGCTGCTGACAGTTCTCGCACAAAAGCAGTCTTTGCAGAAAGAATTAGGCGGTCTTTCCGACTTTGCTGACGAGACTCAAAAGAACTTCGATCAGAAGATTTGCGCGGACCTAAAGGCAAAGTCAAACGCCGGGCAAAAAGCAGCAAGCAAATTATATTCAGACAAGAAGTGTGAAAGCTCAAAATAGGAAGGCACATGAATATGCAGCAGCAGATCGACAGAATCAAGAACGCTCTCGCGGCAGTGGACAATGCAATCAGCCAGACTCAATTGGCCCTGCAATCCCCTTCGACCACGTCAGACGATATTCGTGCTTTGCGCTCAACGCTGATCGATTTACAGGCTCAGCGATCGCAGCTTCAGACCGATCTCATCAACCTTCAGGCGTCTCAGACCGAGCTTAGTGGGTTAACGGACGACAGCAGCGAGGCGACGCAGAGCCGGGGGACGATGGGTCCTAAGTTGACGCGTGCACAGTCCGCGAATGTCGACACACTCCACAAGCAGCTAAGCGCATCAATCGTCGACCGCTCGGTGGTGACCGCTACGATCGAGCACGCAACCGCAGTAACTGATCGGGTCTCTCAGCTACGTACCCTACTGAACGGGACTCAGGAAACGCGAAACGGTCAACGGAAGGCAGCATCCGTCTGACCGTTGGAACGCGCAACGTTTAGTGTGAGAATCGCAGGAAATTTGACTCCCGCACGAAACTAAGAGCCGAAATGCCCTGTCAAGAGGATGTGATACAGACAACGCAATTTCTTAATAGTGGAATCCCGGCAGGCCTGCTCAGAATTGAGGATCTAATGAGATTCGAGGGACTCCTGCTCGGTCCGAACGACAGCAGCATCAATCGGGGAGACCGCGAGGATACGGGTGATAACGAGGCGCAGCCCGACGAAATGGGTTCCGGGTCAGCCCATAGCACAGTAGATCCGACCAGCCTTGGTGGCACTACGTCGATAGGACAGCCAGACTTTGCCAACTTTGATGCGGAAGAAGAGCTTCAGGAAAACGATGGGTTCGAGATCGTCGAGGCGACTGATAGGCGGCTCGGACTAACCAACCTAGATGGCCAATCGCCCGATGATTGGGCTGCCGACACGGGCAAGACTAGAAATCCCGACGCGCAGTAGACGGCGAGAGTGCAGCGTTTTTAACGACTAAAGAACGCAGCGTTCTTAGGTGCAAAATCGGCCCACTTCTCCGGCAAATCGTCGAGAGCGAAAATGGCCGAAACAGGACAAACTGGCACACACGCTCCGCAATCAATGCATTCAACTGGATCGATATACAGCATATCTACTGACTCGAACTTATCCGAGTCTTTTTTAGGATGAATGCAGTCAACGGGGCAGGCGTCAACACACGCGCTGTCCTTAGTTCCGATACAGGGTTCCGCGATTACGTAAGCCATTTTGTGAAGTAGTTCCGATCCGCACGGCACGAGGTGCGCTCCGTGCAGCAATGGAGATCAACTTCTAGGATTAGCACAGCACCAAGCGTAGCCGAACCTCGGAACAGTCGATGGCTGTAATCGAGGGTTGAAAAGCAATCGGTGGACCGCGCCCTTTCAGTCGGCCCGGCCGAGTTGGCAACTTATAATAGCGACGTGACTGCAAAGGTACGCAAAGCCGTATTCCCTGCCGCCGGTCTTGGGACTCGCTTCCTTCCTGCTACGAAGGCACAGCCCAAAGAAATGCTGCCGGTCGTGGACAAGCCTCTGATCCAGTATGGCGTCGAGGAGGCAATACAGTCCGGCATCCAGAACATCGTCATTGTGACTGGCCGCGGCAAATCGTCAATAGAAGATCATTTTGACGTCAGCTTCGAGCTTGAAAACTTACTCGAAAAGAAAAACAAAATCGAGATGCTGGCCATGGTGCGCCAAATCTCGGACATGATCGACGTGTCCTACGTAAGGCAGAAAGAAGCTTTGGGGCTGGGGCACGCCGTTCTGCGTGCGAAGGAGTTGGTCGGACACGAATCGTTTGCGGCCATTCTCTCTGACGACATCATTGCGTCCGAAAGACCGTGCGTCCGACAATTGTTGGACGTCCACGAAGAGTATGATGCGTCTGTTCTGGCCTTGATGGAAGTGCCACGCGATCAGATTTCAGCCTACGGTGTAGTCGATGCAGAGCCGGTTTCCGGCACAAAGTTTGGGGACCGTCTCTTCAAGATCAAGAACCTGGTTGAGAAGCCCAAGGCACAAGACGCGCCGTCCAATTTGGCAATTATCGGGCGGTATATCTTGACGCCTGACATCTTCCATTGCGTGGAGTCGATCCAGCCAGGCAGCGGCGGCGAGATTCAATTGACTGACGGTTTGAAGTACATGCTGCGAGATCGTCCTATCTACGGTTTGAAGTTTGAAGGCAAGCGGTACGATGCCGGCGACAAATTAGGATTCTTGAAGGCCACGGTAGAGTTCGCACTTTCTCGTCCAGACTTGGGCCAGCCGTTTCGTGAGTATCTGAAAGCCCTGAACTTCTGAGCAATTGCGTGTTTGGATTGACGAGGCTGGTTGGCAGACAACTGTTGACCAGCATTCTTGGTTTTGGTGTGAGTGTACCGGTGCCAGCCTACGTAGTTCCCAGCATCCTTGTCGCGAACGTGAGCGCGGCCGTACGGCAGGGCGAGTACGCGGGTGCCGCATTGCATCTCGCGCAGTTCCAAACCCAGAAGGGTGACACACCGGAGGCGATCGAAGCCCGATCCTGGGTCGCGCGCGGGGAACTGGCGCAAGGTAACTTGGACCAGGCGTGGCGCGACGCGGAAGAGACTCGCCGATTGTGCGAGGCGGCTCTGCAAGGCCGAAAACTCGACACGGTTCCCCATCTTCCGTTGGCTTTGGGTGCCGCCTTAGAGGTCGAAGCCCAAGTGTTAAATCGTCGCGGTCAGAAAGCAGAGGCGGTCCAGTTGCTCCAAGCATCGATCAAGGCTTGGCATGGGACATCCGTTGTTCCGCGGCTGCAAAAGAACCTGAATTTAATGACGCTGGTCGGGAAACCCATGCCGCCCCTGACGTCGGCGGAGTGGATCGGGAAACGTCCTGCTCCGATGGCTACCCTACGGGGCAAACCAATGCTCCTGTTCTTCTGGGCCCATTGGTGTCCAGACTGCAAGGCCGATGGTCCGACTGTTGCGAAGCTTGCGGCAGAGTTTAGTTCGAAGGGCTTGGTGGTAATTGCGCCGACTGAACGTTACGGTTACACGCCGGACGATGAACATGCGTCCGAACAGAAAGAAAAGGACTATATCGAAAAAGTGTTCAACACTTTTTACAAGCGAATCCCGGGGGTGGTAGTTCCGCTCGATCACGCCAATTTCGAGCACTACGGCGCAAGCACAACGCCCACCTTCGTTCTCGTCGATCGTGCTGGTGTGGTGCGGCTTTACAACCCTGGGTTCCTAGATGAGG
This sequence comes from Bryobacteraceae bacterium, assembly GCA_965214005.1. Lineage (GTDB taxonomy): Bacteria > Acidobacteriota > Terriglobia > Bryobacterales > Bryobacteraceae > Bog-105. Next base: position 1,202,744 of record CBDCAQ010000014.1, on the reverse strand, counting down.
CCGCCTTGCGCCAGGCAATCGGGCCGTTAGTGACGGGCAAGTGAACTCGCTACCACATCACTCGATGGGAGATAATTTCAGCATGATCAGCCGAACCTTGGCCGTAGCGTTGTTAGCAGCAAGCCAGATTATGTTCGCTGCAGTGCCGCAGACTTCGCTTACTGTTTCCGTGAAAAATCAACGCGGCAAACCGGTGGACAACGCGGCTGTCATTCTCGACTTTCTGGGTTCGCATCAGATCACAAAGCTAGGCAAGCGAAAGGCCACGCATTGGGAAGCCCGCACCAATCAGGAAGGTGTCGCCCGTTTCCCGCCTATTCCACAAGGCACGCTGCAGTTGCAGGTGGTCGGCAAGGACTATCAGACGTACGGAAAGAAAGTCGAAGTTGACGAGGAAAAGAAGATTTTGGAGGTGGAGCTGAACCCGCCGCAGAAGCAGTATAGTGCCCACGACCCGATGCCGGAAGGCCCCAAGCCTTAGCTATAGATTCTGAACGGAAACATTAGTGGGACTCCATAGCAATCGCATCCATCTCGATGTGGACGTCACGCGGTAGGCGCGCCACTTCAACGGTTGACCGGGCAGGGGGATTCTTCGAAAAGTACCGTCCGTACACCTCGTTCATCTGCTGAAAATCCGTCATGTTCTTTAGGAACACGCTGACTTTGACGACATCTTCTAGCGTGAGTCCAGCCGCCTCTACGACGGCCTTCAAATTCTCAAGAACCCGCTCGGCTTGGGCATGGATCGGGCCGCCAACAAGTTCGCCAGACCGCGGATCGAGCGGAATCTGTCCGCTAAAGAAAACCATGCCGTTCAGCCTAACCGCTTGAGAATATGGCCCAACGGCCTTGGGCGCGTTCTCGGTACTAATAACTTCTTTCATCAGCACCACGATTGTACAAAGACCGAATCAGGCAGACTTGACGATTACCTAGTGCTTCCGATCGAGAGTGCCGATCAGGTCGGTCACTCGGGTCAGGCCCTGCCGTCTGAGAAACCGGTCCAGTTCAGTCGCGATATTCAAAGGCGCTTTGGGATCCCAGAAAGTCGCCGTACCGACCTGCACAGCATGGGCGCCAGCAATCAGAAACTCTGCTGCATCCTCGCCGGACGAGATGCCGCCCAAGCCGATCACGGGTATTGAAACGGTCTGCGCAGCTTCGTGCACCATGCGCAAGGCAAGCGGTTTGACGGCTGGTCCAGAGAGTCCCCCGAAACCTGCACCGATCCGCGGTCTGCGCGTACGAGCATCGATAGCTAACGAGTACAGAGTGTTGATCAGAGACAGGCCGTCGGCTCCTGCCTCGGCTGCAGCACGAGCAAGCGTGGTGATGCTGGCGACATTAGGCGAGAGCTTCACGATGAGCGGACGCCGTTGAACTAAAGGGCGTAACCTGCGAAGTAAGTCTGAAAGGAGCTGAGGGTCACTAGAGTAAAACATTCCGCCATGCTTGGTGTTTGGACATGAGACGTTCAACTCGTAAGCAGCCAGACCATCGGCGTTCTCTAGCTGCCGTATGACCTCCGCATAGTCTTCGTCTGAGTAGCCAAACACGTTAGCGATGACAGGGACTGTGTACCGCTGCAGCTTTGGAAGCTTGTCGCGGATGAAGGCTCGAACACCAACATTCTGAAGGCCGACTGAGTTAATCATCCCCGCTTCGGTATTCCAAAGCCGAGGTGCCGGATTGCCGACGATCGGTTCGCGCGACAGCCCCTTGGTGACGATAGCGGCCAGTAGATTCAGGTCGAGAATGCTGGCGAACTCGAGTCCGTAACCGAATGTGCCCGAAGCAGCAATGATAGGATTCCGGAGGGGTATGCCGCACAAGGTGCTGTGCAGCCGTTCTTCACTCATCGGATGCTAAACTGCACTGTCGCTCGAAGATACTGGCGCGAGCGCAAGTGCCTGGGCTTCCCTGGTGATCAGTTGCCATGTCTGGCGGACGTCCTGCTCTGTCGTCTGATAGTTTCCGATGGCAAAGCGGATGACGAATTGGCCGCGCAATACCGTATGAGAAAGAAAGGCCTGTCCAGAAACATTGACTCGGTCCAACAGTTGGCGGTTCACGTCGTCGCCGGCGCGATGACGAAAGCAAACCAGCGAGAAAGGCACAGGAGCACAGAGTTCAAAATCGGGGTCAGCCGCGACCAGTCCCTGAAGCAATTGCGCGAGCTCGAGGCTTTGTCGAAGTAGGGCGGTAATGCCTTGGCGGCCGTAATAGCGAAAGACGTACCAGAGCTTTAGGGCTCGGAAGCGACGTCCAAGTTGCATCCCATAGTCGTTGAAATTGACGACTTGATCGTCTTCCGATGTCCGGAGGTATTCGGCGCTGAGCGAAGAGGCTCGGCGAAATATATCCGGATGCCGTGTATAAAGGACACTGCAGTCGATAGATACATAGAGCCACTTGTGAGGATTGAGGACTAACGAATCGGCCCGCTCAGTTCCGTCCAGGACGAAGCGCATTTCAGGCACAACGGCAGCGGAACCGCCATAGGCTGCGTCAACGTGGAGCCAGACTTTGTAGCGTTCGGCTATGTCCGCGATGGCCGGAACAGGGTCGATGGCAGATGTTGACGTGGATCCGACCGAGGCCACGATGCAGCAGGGACGTTTGCCCGTGGCAATGTCATGTTGGACCGCAGCCTCCAGCGAACCGGGTCGCATGCGGAAATGCTCATCAACTTCGATCTTCCGAATGTTCTCCTGGCCGAAGCCGAGCATGATCGCGGCCTTCTCGGCAGACGAGTGAGTCTGCTCAGAAACGTAGACCGTCAGACCGGGACGCATCCCTTTGGTGCGGCATTCGGGGTCAATCCGCTCACGAGCGGCACCGATCGCCTGCATAACCCCGATCGAAGCCGTGTCGTAGATGATGCCGAACCAATCATTTCCGAGTCCAAGCCAATCACGAAGCCAGCCGAGCGTCACCTGTTCTAGTTCGGTCGCAGCCGGAGAGGACTTCCACAACATGGCATTGACATTCAAAGCTGCGCTAAGAAACTCGGCCAGCACTGAGGGAGGCGTCGAAGAAACTGAAAAGTATGCGAAAAACCGCGGATGGTTCCACAGCGTTAGCGCCGGAACGATAGTTGATTGAAAATCAGAGAAGATCGCACCCCAGGACTCGCCCTTTTCGGGCCCAGTGGCAGGCAGCTTGGCGGTTAGTTCGCCGGGCTTGAAAGCCGTCATCACAGGCCGGTCACGAACCGTTGAAAAATACTCTGCTACCCAATCTGCATGCTGGTGGGCCGCGTCTCTAAACTCGTCGGGATCCAATGTTTTCCTTCACTTGACATTCTGTCAGAGTGGCCGGGATCCAATTCGCGAGAAACGATTGGAAGGCAATCAAGTCCGACTCCTGTTGCCGCGTCGCTTGGACGGCCGGCACTTGTTTAGGCATCCAGCCACGAAAAGCCGCGACATGTTTCAGCCCGACAGGCGATGGAAATTTGGTCAGCCAGTTCAGAAGATCTTTGCTTCGTAGGTGAAGCGCCTGGACACTCGAATTCTGCTTGTCTTTCAAAGCACGGTTGAGGGCAACCGGTAATTCGGGGACTGCGGAAGCAACTTCCGAAATAAAGCCTCCCGCAACCGGCGTCAGCAACTTGCCATCGTCAGTAACGGCGTTGATCAAACCGGCAAACCGACTCGTCGAGAGCAGGGTCTGCGCAAGGTCACTCCCGAGGTTGTCGATGTACAAAGGCAGTGCACCGCCAACAGCATCGACCAGATCGAGGTAGAAGCGTTCTATGTCCGCATCTGAATATCGGTAGAAGTACGGCGGCATTAGAACAAGGCCGGACGCACCTGAGTCGATGGCATGGTGTGCCAGAGCGAACGCTCCATCAATTGTGGAATGCGAAACGTTGACCAAGACCGGAACGCGACTGCGCTTACAAGCAAGCGAAAGAGCGCGCATGCGATCGTTCAGATCGTAGTGGATGAACTCGCCTGCTGCACCGAAAAGGACAAGGCCGTCGACACCGGCACCAGCAACTTTCGCCGAGACAACGCGGTCAAGGTACTCCAGAAGCGCCGCTACATCGGGCTCGATCTCTTGTCCGCGTCGCGGGGTCAATAAGCTGGCGTAGACTCCCGAAAAGTTCGGCGGCTCTTTCGCCTTTCCCATTCTCGTAAAGACTATCGCGTCGAGAGTTCGCTCTCGTAATCAGCGCTTGAATCCAGTTATTATTCCGGCCGTATTGGCTGAACCACTGCACGACCGCGATGGCGTGAACGGTTCATTGCGTCCGTAACCAGCTGTTTCGGATCTAGCAAGTGCTGTGGACGAAAGTGTTTTTTAGACCACTTACAGCCTTCGCTGAAAACCACCCCGACAAAGTAGCCAAGGTCTCGGTAGAGGCAGTAACGAACGTCTCCCACTAGCTGACCGTCACCGTAACGAATCGAGATGGGGGTACCTCGAACGATTGAGGAATCCATTTGCAAGCAAGCGCCAGACTGTGAAATGTCTTCAAGGTTGGCCACCGTTCGCCGTTGACGGCCACTCTTGTCTTTCCAAATCACCTCGACTAGCTCGGCGCACATGAGCCGAGATTCGTTTCTCCGTTCATCCATGATGTCCTCATCGGCCACGTGGGACAAAGCTGAGAGGGGAAAGATTTCTCTTACCTCTAGTATGAAGGGGAAGCCCGTCTAAGGCGGGCGAGCGAGCAAGACTTGCTATCAACAGATACGACCCCAACTCGGGCTCCAGATACATGGCTCGGCGTCGCAATTCGCATCGCCTTTTTCGTGGGCTTCGTTGTCATCTGTCTACCTGTATTTCAGATGGTGATTAGTAACGTCTTCGGCTTAGTTGTAAGCGCCACCGTCGGTGTCTTTGCCAGCGGCCTGGTAGCCAACCTTCTCGTCATGCGCATCTTCGACCGGCGACCGCTTACTGATGTCGGGCTTGCAATCAACAAACGGTCTGGCATAAACCTTCTGGTCGGCATTTTGCTTGCGGGCGGCACGGCGGCATTAATGCTGGTTGCCCCTCTCATCGCCGGCGCTGGCCACCTTATCCTTCGCACAAACCCGATGTTCTCATCGACAAGCTTGTTGTTCTACCTCTTCGCGCTCCTTTTCGGGGCAATGGGCGAAGAAATGCTATTTCGGGGTTACGCATTCCAGTTGTTAGTCGAGAAGGTAGGCCCGATAACCACCGTGTTGCTCGTCGGAGCGCTTTTTGGACTAGGCCACATGCTCAACCCGCACGCTTCCCTGATAGGAGTAATAAATACTATGCTCTGGGGCATTCTGCTCGGGTTTGCGTTTCTCAGGAGCCACGACCTATGGCTGCCGATCGGCCTGCATTATGGCTGGAATTCCGTGCTGCCGCTGTTCGGGGTGAATTTGAGCGGGCTTACAATCGAGGTTACGAGGTACTTTTACAAATGGGATTTGACTCCCCTTTGGAGCGGCGGCGACTACGGACCCGAGGGTGGCTTACTCGCGACGGCGTTTGTGGGCGCACTATTTTGGACGCTTGCGCGAATTCCCATTCGAGCTCAGCATTCGGCGATCGCACCCAGCATCAACGAACCGGATTTCGACGCAGCCTAGCCGCTATGATTGCTGCCGTCGCCTTGCTGGCGGTTACTCCACGCCAACTGGCAGCAGACAAATTGAGCTATGACGAGAGGATCGAAATAGAGCGCGGCATGACCGCCGAATTTGCGACTTCGAAGATTCTGCTGCCACGCTCGAGAAAAGCGCTCGTGTTCCATAGCAGCGGGAAGTACGACGAGAAAGCCTGGGACAAGGAGCTTCAGGAAAATGGCCCTGCTGCACGCCTTGGAGATGAGCTTCAGATCACGCGGGTCGAGATTCTCGCAAACAAGATCTTGCTCGAGGTAAACGGTGGGTTGAAGGGCGGAGGACACTGGTACGACCATGTGCAGGTTGGTATGGGTACGCAAAACGCTCCCGTGCACAACACCCAGGGAGCGCAGGGAACTAATGGGTCGTTAATTGCTTTGGTGTTCCCGGGCAGCGTGCCGTCGGTGAAGTCAGCAGAGATCCGGCAAATGCTGGCTCCTCTGTTTGATTTCGACAAGCATTCGGCCACAGAGCAGTATCACGAGAGCCTGCCCGAGCCCGTAAAGAAGGCGATCAAGGAACAGCGAGCTATACAGGGCATGGATCGCGACCAGGTCCTGCTGTCTATGGGCCGACCTCACAACAAGAGCCGCGAAACCAACAGCGATGGGGACGAGTTGGAGGATTGGGTGTACGGCGAGCCTCCGGGAAAAATGACGTTCATCACGTTCAGCGAAGGCAAAGTGGTTAAAGTGCGCGAGTCATACGCTAATGTCGGTGGGACGACAGCCCCGCCCCTACCAGAAACTCATTGAGTACGCCCCTCTTTATCGGTTCGAAACTCGCCAACGGATACTGAACCCGCCAGTACAATAGAAATATATGCCAATTAAGGTAGGTATTAACGGCTTCGGCCGCATCGGACGAAATGTCGTCCGTGCGGGCTTAAGCAACCCCGAGGTGGAATTCGTTGCCGCTAATGATCTTACGGACACGAAAACCCTCGCGCACCTGTTGAAGTACGATTCGATTCTCGGCCAACTGAAGGCCGACATAAAGGTCGAGGCCGACAGCATTTCCGTAGACGGCAAGAAAATCAGGATTTTCGCGACAAAAGATCCGGCCGAAATCGATTGGCCGAGCTTGGGCGTAGAAGTTGTGGTTGAGTCGACAGGCCGGTTTACCGACGCCGCGGATGCCAAGAAGCACCTGCGCGGATCGGTCAAAAAGGTCATCATTTCCGCGCCTGCAAAAGGCGAAGACATCACAATCGTTCTGGGTGTTAACGATGACATGTACGAGGCCGGAAAACATAACATAATTTCGAACGCATCGTGCACCACGAACTGTCTTGCGCCGCTGGTCAAGGTACTGAACGACACGTTCGGCATCGAGAAAGGCTCGATGACAACGATCCACAGCTACACCAACGATCAGCCTGTGCTCGATTTCCCGCACAAGGACCTACGTCGTGCCAGGGCTGCCGCTCTGAATATGATTCCGACCTCGACCGGTGCCGCGAAGGCTATCGGACTGGTTGTGCCAGCCATGAAGGGCAAGCTGGACGGATATTCTATGCGCGTGCCCACGCCCGACGTTTCGGTGGTCGATTTTGTAGCGGTATTGTCGAAGGACACGACCGCGGAAGAAGTTAATGGCGCACTGAAGCAGGCGGCCGACGGCCCGCTCAAGGGCATTTTGGCGTACACGGACGATCCGGTTGTATCGACTGACATGTTAAATAACCCGAACAGTTCAATTGTTGATTTAGAACTGACGAAGGTGCTCGGTGGCAATCTTGCGAAGGTCGTCTCCTGGTACGACAACGAGTGGGGCTATTCAAACCGGGTAGTCGATCTGATCGCATTCCTGGGCAAAAAAGGCCTGTAGTGTGAGGGGCCCGCCTTGGGCTCCTTAGTTCTCCTAGGAACGGAGCACGCGCACTACGGCGTCAGTAAACTCCTCGGTGGATGATGTGCCGCCGACATCACCGGTCAGGTATTTGCCATCCGCATAGACGCTTTCGACAGCCGCCTGCAGTTTGTGCGCGGCATCCGTTTCGCTCAGGTGGGTCAGCATCATCACCGATGAAAGCATCAACGCCGTAGGGTTGGCCTTTCCCTGTCCTGCTAGGTCTGGAGCGCTGCCATGTACAGCTTCGAACACGGCGTGAGTCTCGCCCATGTTGGCGCCTGGAACGATGCCTAAACCGCCGACCAAGCCAGCAGCCAAGTCGGAAACGATGTCTCCATAGAGATTCGGTAGCAGGAGAACGTCGAACGTTTCAGGTCGGATAACCAGCTGCATTGATGCGTTATCGACGATCAACTCGCGATAGAGGATATCGGCAAAGTTCTTGCTAGTCTCACGGCAGCAACGGAGGAAGAGACCGTCCGCCAGCTTCATGATGTTGGCCTTGTGTATTGCCACGACTTGCCGTCTGCGATTCTTGCGAGCGTAATTGAAAGCGTATTCTGCAATGCGAATAGACGCAGTACGCGTGATCACTTTTAGGCTGGTCACAACGTCTTTGACGATCTCGTGTTCCAGGCCCGAGTAAAGGTCCTCAGTGTTCTCGCGAAAGATAACCATGTCAATGGCTACGTCTTGAAAGCGATTTTTTATGCCGGGCAGCGTCTTCACTGGGCGAACGTTGGCAAACAAGTCGAGCGCTTTTCGAAGGGCGACATTGACGCTCTGGAACCCGCCTGCAACCGGAGTTGAAACCGGTCCTTTTAGACCGACGCGAGTCTCGTTCAAGGAGTCGAGCACATACTGCGGCAGGGTCTTGCCCGATTCAAGAATAATGGCTTCGTTCAGCTCTGCGCGACGCCAGCGAATATCGACGCCCGTTGCTTCTATCGCGCGTACAGCGGCCTGAGCGACTTCGGGACCAATGCCGTCGCCAGGAATCAGGGTGCAATGATGAGACACAATCCGATTCTAGAATCCCGCGGAGCCCAGACCCAAGCTCGCTGTGAAGAAGGTCAGTAACCGGTCTGGGAAAATGGGGCCTTATGCCGCATATACAACGCGCACTGTTGAGCGTCACAGACAAGACTGGAATCGTTGCCTTTGCGCATAGGTTGCATGAGATGAACGTCGAGCTAGTATCAACCGGAGGCACGGCTCGACTCCTAACCGAGAACGGAATCAAAGTCTGCGAGGTAGCGGACGTGACTGGCTTTCCCGAAATGCTGGACGGACGAGTGAAGACGATTCATCCTCGGATCGCGGCCGGCATTCTCGCGGTGCGAGCGAATCCGGAGCATATGGAATCGCTGCGGGTGCACGACATTCCTGGCATCGAAATGGTGGTTGTGAATCTCTATGCGTTCGAGAGGACTGCCGCGAAGCCGGGAGTCACGCGCGACGAACTGATCGAAAACATAGATATCGGCGGCCCAACCATGATCCGTGCTGCCGCTAAAAATTTTCAAGATGTCGCTGTAATCGTCTCACCTGGCCAATATCCGGCCGTACTGGCAGAGTTAGAGGCCAATGCCGGTGCACTCACGTTCAGAACTCATTGGCATCTGGCACAACAGGCGTTCTTGCATACCGCCGCTTATGATCAGGCTGTGTCAAGCCGGTTGCTGCAGGTTGATGCGGATGGCGGGCAGGTCGCAACCAAAACTCTTCCAGAAACTCTTTCGATCAATCTAAAGCGGAAGACCGTCCTGCGATATGGCGAGAACCCGCACCAGCAAGCTGCGCTCTACAGCAAGGGCTCGAGCGGTTTGGCGAACGGCGAACAGCTCCACGGGCGAGAACTCTCGTATAACAATTTGGTCGACCTCGATGCAGCTTGGCAACTGATTCAAGAATTTTCAGGATGCGCAGCCGCGATCATCAAGCACACAAATCCTTGTGGGTGCGCTGAACAGCCGACACAGGTTGAGTCGTACAGAAAGGCGCTGGAAGCTGACCCCGTTTCGGCATTCGGCGGAGTGCTGGCGTTCAACCGCGAACTGGATGAAGAAACCGCGATAGAGGTGGGCAAGCTGTTCGTTGAGGCAATTGCGGCTCCTTCGTTCTCTGAAGGCGCTCTTCGGATTCTGACAACGAAGAAAAACCTACGGCTCGTGAAAGTGTCGGGCACAGGAGAGTCGGACCTCGTCGTGCGATCCATCACGGGCGGGTTGCTGGCCCAGACCCCCGATACAGGGATTGTTGATCCGGCATCGTTACAAGTAGTCACAAAGCGGGCCCCGTCCGCCGACGAATTGAGTGCGCTGACGTTCGGTTGGAAGGTCTGTAAGCACGTAAAATCGAATGCGATCGTTTACGCGAGAGCGGGCCAGAGCCTTACGGTCGGAGCCGGACAGATGAGTCGGGTAGATAGCGTCAAAGTCGGCGCAATGAAGGCAAAGTTGCCTCTTGCAGGATCGGTCTTAGCGTCTGATGCATTCTTTCCATTCCCAGATGGACTGGAAGAAGCGGCCAAGCACGGGATTACGGCGGCGATTCAACCGGGCGGCTCTGTGCGGGATGACGAAGTAATTATTGCGGCCGATCGTCTCGACTTAGCGATGGTCTTCACCAACATGCGGCACTTCCGCCACTAGTACACGCCCGCAAAATGATTCACGGGCCCGAAACCGTGCCCAAGCCCGGGAGCAGTCTCGATTGCGGCTTGCACAAATTGCTTTGCCCGCCAAACAGCATCTTTAAGACTGAATCCCGCCGCAAGCCCGGCAGTAATGGCAGCCGAATAGGTGCATCCGGTTCCGTGCGTGTGTCGCGTGTCAATGCGAACACCGGGAAAGTGGTCGAAGGTACCGCCGTGATACAAAACGTCAGTCGGTTCACCATCGCCGTGTCCTCCCTTGATGAGCACTGCGCGTGCTCCTCGGGCAATCAGGTTTTTGGCTGCGTGTTGCATGTCAGCCACGGTCGATATACGCAAGCCGGTGATAAATTCCGCTTCAGGTATATTGGGCGTCACCAGCGCGGCCAGCGGAAGCAAGCGCTTGACGAGGACCGTCTCTGCCTCCTCGGATATCAGGCGTGCACCATGTTTGCTCACCATCACAGGGTCGACCACGAACGGAAACTTGAATCCGGCAGCAAGGCCCGCAACGGCTTCAATATTTTCAACGCTGCCAAGAGCGCCTGACTTTGCCGCGTGAGGAACGATATCGGTTAAGACAGCTGTTAACTGCTGCGCAACAAGATCTGCCGGGAGTACCTCAACTCTTGTGACCGATAGCGTGTTCTGAACAGTAATTAAGGTGATGACAGCCTCGCCGTAAATACCAAACTGGTGGAAGGTCTTGAGATCAGCTTGAATGCCGGCGCCGCCGCTAGGATCGGAACCGGCAATGCTAAGAGCAACAGGGCGCATTCTCTAACGGTATCTCTGCTTCACTGGAATTGAGTATGCGTAATCACGGACGTGCCCGCTGAATTAACTAGCGAGATATCAACTGCGCCCACTTGAGTGATGTCGCCCACCACGGGGAAGCTCGATTGAACCGATACAACTCCACCGGTTACGTTTGCGCTCGAGAAGAAGTAGTCGTGAAAGTTGGAAGTCAGGTCGTATGTCAGCGCCTTGATCAGCTTTCCCTTTAGATCCGAGAAAGAGTAGATTAGCTTACTCGCACTGTAAGTGTTGTCAAAACCTACAATGGTGACAACAAGAGACTGGCCTTGTCGGAGCGCAGCAGATGAGGTTACGACAAAGACGCTAGGTTGAATCTGAACCGACTTAGTAATTGCCGGCTTGTTTGGAAACTGCAAAGAAAAGTTGAGTGTTCCAGCGGTAGTACCGGTCTGGAACGTAAGCTGGGCCTGACCGTTGAAGGTCCCTGTTGTGGCGCCCGGGCTTATGGTGACGGGAGCGGTGCGATTACTGCCGGCCAGGAATAAGATTGCCGAGTCGTCCTGGATACCGGTCACAGCCGAGGTAAACGCTAGTGTTAACGTTCCGACTGCAGTTATGGTCGACGGCGCAGCGAGTTGAACAGAGATATGGGGCTGCTGCTGACTGGCAAGAGTGACTTCGTCAATGACGAGCGAGACATCTGGAATTGCCAAGTCGGCGCCGATCCCGGCCAAGGCAAACTGCCGAGTGCCTATGCTGAGCATTCCCGTGGACTGACCCGTCTGAGATGGTGTGAACGCGATGCTGAACGTAATTGTCTGTCCGGGCTGGACTGTGACTGGGAGGGTCGGAAGTCCTGTTAATGAGAAGCTTGCACCTGTCACTGCAATGGTCGAGATTGTCACTGGATCGAGAGAGGTCTGTGGATTCGTAACAAAGAAGGACAAAGTAGCTGATTGACTTGCTCCGGCAGTTACCTGCCCGAAACTGATCGGCGTAGCCGCCTGTGGCGAGGTACGCACATCCGTTTGGTCGACATAGACAATTTGTAAATTATCGATTGAGGTCGCGATCGTCCCAGTTCCAACCAGCGCGTAAGTATTCGTCCCGATCGTCAGGGTCGCTGTGATTAAATTAGCCTGGCCAGGGGCGAACTTAATGGTGAACGTTGCCGAGGAGTTTGGACCGATAGCGACCGGCAGCGTAGACGTGTCCGCAACAAAGGCGCTCGACGCAAAAACGCCGGCGTTGATTGCGATGGCTGGGGTAGTGAGTGCGGTACTCGATTGATTGGCGATCGTGATAGTCGCCGTCGCGCTCGCACTGACCGAAACTCCGCCAAAATTGATCGTGTCCGTCGCATGTATAACCGAACTGGTGCCGCTTAGTGTGGACGTAACCGTGTACTGAGGAGTAGTTCCGGTGCCGGTGAAGGCGGCAACGGTTGCTGTAGTACTTGGACATTGTGCAGTAGGATCAGTGCTCGAGAAATCACAGCTTCCTTGCTGAGTCAGGTAAGTAATCTGAAGATTTGCGTTTGCTGTGTGGACCGCGATAGGCCTGAAGTGAACCGTGAACTCCTCGAAGTTGGTCTCGTTCGGTGAGAGGATCTTGTCGATGAACGTCCCCGTGACCAAAAAGTCAGCCGAGGACGGAACGTAAATATCAACAGCTTCGATTGGGCTGTTACCGCTGTTGTAGGCGCGCAGTACCAGGTCGCTGGAACTGCCGACCATGGTGTCTCGAAACTGGTAGTTGACTGAAAGCGGTTGATCGGGTTGTGCGCCTGTTGGGTCGTGAACGATAAACGTAAGACTCTGGCTGTAGATGGGTAAAGCAACAATCACAAGAAGCAGTGCCTTGATCATGGCCGCACCTTGTTCGCCGCCATTGCGTTAGTTGCGCTGACCGGCAGCTCTGAAAGTTCGAGCTGAGTTTGGGTCAAATGCAGTGCCCACTCCTGGCTACTTCCTGGCGAGGTTATGTGGAACCAGTCGTTCGACATCCGAGTGAATCTCAGGTCATCTTTGTCAATCGAGATGTAGCGACGGCTTCCGTCAGGTGTTTCGAATGCCCAGCGATGCTCGTCAAGAAACAGCAGCGACCCGTCGATGGCGAGCACGGGGCCGCGTATTCCAGGGTGAGCCGCCGTCGAACGAATCATCCCTGTTTCCAAATCCACTACGACCGTACTTGCCGTTCCACCCTCGTTCAAAACCTGAAGCTCAGCGTTTCCGGCAGCGACCCGAAGACTAGTTACATGCGACTTGGGATCTAGCGCAACAGAGGGCGAGACTTCGAACCGACCGGCTCGCCAGTGAAGAAGGGTTCCCTGCCCTGGCAGCCAAGCAGCGGCACTGCCATTGTCGGGATCGAGGCTTAGAATTGGGTTCGTTTCATCGGTCTGCCATCGCCCGATTAATGTGCCGTCAACCTTCATTAGTAATATCTGGCCGGTCTTGGAAATGAGCCCGTACTGGTCGGAAAAGCTGGCGGCCTCGGCCTGGGTTGCAATTGGCGTGCCGTATGTCAGATTAGCGTGCACTCCCCGCACAGGAAGAACTTCCCCGCTGACAGTGCGAACGAACCCTACAACGGGCGGCTTGATCTGCGCCGAAGCGCAGCCCGACAAGGCGGCAACGATTGCTACTGACGCGACTAGGCCTTTCATCATTTATCCCTGCGTAGAGAGTGCGAAAGGAAGCGAGAAACGCTCGGAGTTATCTCTCGTCCACGTCAGTGACTGATCGAGATCGTAGGTGTTCCGATCGTGACCCCGGAACTGCTTCCGCCGCTGCTGGAACTCGATGAACTGCTGTGATTGAGTAGCAGCAATGCAGCCGCCGCACCGCCACCAGCCAGAGCCGCAAGAACGATCCACTTTGTCCGGCTGTGGCGACCACTTCCGCCGGCTGAGGCTCCCGTGGTCGTGATTGAGACAGATGGCGTCAACTCGGCAGCACTTTGCTTCCCAACTTGCTGGATCGACACGCTAGGCCGAGCGAGTTCCCCAGGCTGCACTGAAGTGGGTTGGCCCAAGCCAGGCTGGATAGCGGCAGCTTGAACCGATCCAGAAGCAGCCGAGGCGTTTGGCTTCTCAAGCGTTTTCTCGGGCGTAGTGACAAGCGGGATGGTCATCTGAGCAGTCCGTTCAACTGCCTGCTTCGCACCCGAACCATGCGAACCAACCAGCTTCTGTTCAATCAGCATACCTGCGTGAGCACCATCTCTGGACGCTGTCACTCGAACTGTAACGGAGCCCAGCGTTGAGCCCCACACGATGCCTGGAAACTGAGCCCGTCCGATCTCGTCGCTGAACGCCGAAGCGACGGTCTTACCATTAGTAAACGTTCCGCTCGGCTCAGCATCGGGCAGTTGAACGGTCACAAGCGCGTTAGGTATAACCGAGCCGGTGCCGTCAGTGACTTCAAAGGCCCAGCCATCAGACGATCGTGTGCTGGGAGCCAATTCTGACGTGTTCCCGATCAGGTGAATTCGCAATCCCGCCGTAGCCTTTGCGGCATCCTGCACTTGGGGGGGCGCTACGGCCGAAATCTGAGCCTGGCACTGCACAATCACCAAGGCGGGAGACAGGCACAAAGCCACAATTCGAAATAGCGATTTCATTCGGCCTCGCGGCTGCAGTTTAGGCGTAGCCGCTGGCAGGATCAATCCAGCGCTACTACCCGAAGCTACAGCTTCAGCGATCTAGTGCCGTTCTGATGCTAAAGATTTCTCTGAATTGTGAGAATGGCGAAAGAATTATCGGCCCACACCGGAGAATTACTTTTTGACCCCGGGCTGGAGCATGGCTTTTAACTGCAAGTAGGCAACTTCATCGAAGTTTGACTTGAGCCGGCTTGGGGCGGCGGTCAACTCAGTCGGGCTAATTTGGTGCAGTTTGGCACGATCCAGTAAACGATGACCTTCCCGATCCCCAGGATTTCGATCAACTAGCAATTGCAGGTGACGGACAGCCTCGTCAAAGTAGTTGTTCCGTAGTAGTGCACGGCTTATATTGAATAGATAGACCGGGTCGTTCTGGTCGCCGTCAAGCGCGTGCCGGAAATCGTCCAGCGCAACTGGTTGAGCAAGTGCATCTTCAGCGACGCCAAGATTGTTATAAACCTCGTTCAAAGGTACAGCCTTGACCACCTCGCGAAAGTAGCCGACCGCATCTTTATATTGGCCGGAACTGTAAGCACTTAACCCTAGTTTGAAGCGAGCCTCGGGATAACGAGCATCGCTGTCCGGAACTCGTTTCAAACAGCTAATAGCAAGAGGGTAGTCCTTTCGAGCCATTGCCAGGTCCCCAAGAGCTATTGCTGGACTGGAGAAGTTCGCATCTAACTGGATGGACTGAGTGAACCATTTCGATTTTTGGTCGCGATCGGAGGCTAGTAATCCGCGGATGAAGCTTTCTTTTGAATCGACCTTGACTAGTTTCTGCGGCTGAATAAACTTATCAACGGGGAGCCTTGATTCCGGGCTTATGTTGTTCAGTAACTGCCACGCTAAATGCTCTTCCATCTGAGAAAGATTCGCAAGTGGCCCAGCTTCAGTCAACGTCGGACCGGCATGCATCTTTCTAAGATCAATGTAAGTCGCGGTAACTTGTATCGAGCCGCTTTTCAACTGCGCGGTAGGCGAAGGAATCGTTGCGGAGTAAGTGCCGTAACATATGTAGTCCACATCCAATGTCTGCCCGAGCTTGATCAACGTGCCCTTCGTTAGTTGGGCATCTTCTCTTAACGACAGCTGATGCATTCCATCTAGACGAGCGTTGCGATCTAACACAATTTCGCCAGCTTGACTAAATTCACCTGACAGCGTCTCAGGGATACTTTCACCAACCCAATTTAGATCTTGGAACTTAGAGCTGTTATAAAAACGCAATGTGACAAGCGTAGCCGCATCGACTTGCTCAATCGAAACGAGCATAAGCAAAACAGGCAAAAGGAGACGCCATGCGAGCACGTCTCCATCCTAACAAGCAAAACGGCTGAGCTACTGAGTACCACCCGCCGTGGCGCTGGCTTGATCCATCACGATCTTGGTCTTGCTACCACCGATTAAGATCTCCCGAATCTCGCTGTTTTTGTCATACCGGACCATGGTGCTAGGAAACTTCTGGGTTGCGGTCTCAGCGTGAGCTGTGATTTCGGTAATCTCTTTGCCGCGTTTCAATGTTGC
This sequence comes from Bryobacteraceae bacterium, assembly GCA_965214005.1. GTDB lineage: Bacteria > Acidobacteriota > Terriglobia > Bryobacterales > Bryobacteraceae > Bog-105. The sequence continues at coordinate 1,186,667 of CBDCAQ010000014.1, read as the reverse complement.
GGCATTATCTTTAAGATCTAGTCTGTACGCACCCGCTTTTAATTGTTTTCCATTAACAGTCGAATCTTGGAAAAGGGTAACGTTGTAGGAAGCAGCTTGGGCGACACCAAGAGCTGCTGTGATTAGGGCGAGTGATAAGTTCTTCAGCATGGAAGTAGTCTCTTTTCTTAGTAGAACTTGATCCACCAGTTCTTCAGTTCAAGCAGGGAAGAAGGCGTTCTTGTGCGTTCCACAGTCATATACGCCGACCGAGGCAAAGAGTTCCGAAGAATTTAAGATTTAATCTAGCGTTTACTTACTCGCGACACTATAAATGGCTAAGAAACTCAGATGTAATATTGACCGCACGCTGCTGAACTGCCGTATCAGATCCAAAGCCCAAAATCCATTGCACATCTGTTTCTCGCCGAAACCAAGTCATCTGTCGCTTGACATACTGCCGAGTCCGCGCCTGACACTCTCGCACGCTGTCATCCCGGGTTGCTTGCCCCAAAATCAATCGAACTGCCTGTTTGTAGCCGAGGGAGGCTAACGCTGGCAACATTGGGCTATACCCTTCATCAAGAACAGCTTTCGTCTCCTCGACAAGTCCAGAGTCAAACATGTGTTGAGCACGAAGGTTCACTCGGTTGTGCAATTCGGCGCGAGACGGCGCGACACCAAGCTTCAAGACACGGTATCCCCAAAGCCCTTGTCTTGGAACGGTCTGGGCTTTGGTTGCAGGTACTCGGGAAGTAATCGCGATCTCAACCGCTCTGGTCGACTTCTGAATATCATTCGGGTGAATCGAACCGGCCGCAGCAGGATCGAACCGCCGTAGGAACCGATGTAGAACACTCTCGTGCCGAGCCACGGCTGCCGAAAGCCGAGTTCGCAAGTCCGGATCAGCCGACGGAGCCGGGAAAAGCCCGTCCAGCAAAGCCCGTAAGTAAAACCCGGTCCCACCCACTAAGATGGGCAGCGTGCAAGCTTCCCTCAGCTTTTGAAGAACATCAGTCGCCATTCGAGCGAACAATCCAGCGTTGAACGCTTGGTCTAGGTCCAGACAGTCGATTAAGTGGTGATGAACCCTGCTCCTCGCGTCAGTCCCCGGTTTGGCCGACCCGATGTCCAGGCGCCGGTACATCTGAATGGAGTCGTAGTTGACGATCTCGGCAGCAAACGTTGTCGCTAAATGGAGCGCAAGTTCGGTCTTGCCTGCAGCAGTCGGACCTACGATCGCAATGAGGGGGCGTTCAAGAGGCACACTGTTCGCAGAAGCTGGTTCGAGCCTTAGGTTGCGAAGCGGACAACGCCTTTCGGCATCTGCGACAACAGAGACTCGAAATCCTGGCTATACTGAGTGGTAGCACCCGGGTTCACCGGGCTGTAACCTCACCGCTTCCTACAACGGTCTAATGCCACTTTCCCAGTTTAACTCCGTTCGCAAAACTTTACCCGCGGTCGCTCTTTTGGCACTGACGAGTCTTTCGCCCAATGCCCGCGTGATCGCCCGGGCGCAAGTGGTCGATCAGACCAAGGCGCAAGCCGTCGATCAAAACGGAAAGCCGAGTGTTTCTGGTACAGACACCTCAAAGCTACCCTCCGCGATAAAGCAGGGTAGTGATGGCAAATCTTCTGCCTATTACCATTTCGCTCTGGGTCATTTATATGAAGAGATGGCGCAAGCCAACGGCAATCGTAGCGAGTACCTCAACAAGGCTATCGAGAACTACCGCTTGACGATGAAAGAAGATCCGTCGACCTCCTTTCTGGTCGAAGACATAGCGGAACTCTACCGGCAAGCGGGGCGAATCAGGGAAGCGGTCGAACAAGCTCAGGATGCCTTGAAGACCAATCCGGACGATTTGAACGCCCGCCGTGTTTTAGCTCGCATATATACACAGCAGATTGGCGACTCCCAAGCAAATCACGTTGACGAAAACATGGTTAAGAAGGCAATCGAACAGTACAAGCTGATCTCGGATAAGGACCCGAAAGACATAGATAGCCTCTTAATGTTAGGACGACTCCAAAAAGTGATGGAGGACTCGGTTGACGCTGAAGCGACCTTTAAGAAGGTGCTTACGGTCGACCCTGACAACGAGGATGCGCTGACCGGTCTCGCCGGCATCTATGCTGACCGAAACGATTCGAAGCAGGCTTCAGACCTGCTGGAGAAGTTGACGAAAAAGAATCCATCTCCTCGCGGTCTCGCGGCATTGGCAAGCAGCTATGAGCAGATGCACGAGTACGGCTTAGCAGCAGACGCTCTCGCTCGAGCGGTCTCCCTGGACGGCACGCGTGTCGAGCTGAAACAAGCTCTGGCACAAGATCAAGCCGCGGCAGGTCGGATGGACGACTCTCTAAAGACGTATTCCGAGCTAGCTGAATCAAATCCGCAAGACTCCCAGCCGCTTCTCCGGATGTCACAGATCTATCGCGATCAGAAAAAGTTCGATCTTGCCCGGCAAATGAACGAAAAGGCCAAAGCACTCGATCCAGCGAATGTAGAAGTTCGTTATAACCAGGCGGTGCTGTTGGAGGCCGAAGGGAAAACTACCGAGGCCATTGCTTCCTTGAAATCTCTCCTGGAATCCACCGCCCGCAAGACTTACAATCCTGCTGAACGCGGCTATCGGGCCATGATGTTCGAGCGGCTCGGGTTTCTTTATCGCAATTCTGAGCAGTACCCACAGGCCGCTCAGGCCTTCCGGGATCTCATGGCACTAGATCCTGATATTGCGGCCAAGGGCGAAGCCTACATCATCGATACGTTCCGGGTTGCGCGAGACTATCCAAGAGCCCAGCAGGAGTTTGACTCTGCCCAGAAGAAGTATCCAGAGGACCGCACCATACGGTCGGTTCACGCTCAGCTTTTGGCCGATCAGGGCAAGACCGATCAGGCGATCGCGGAATTGCGGAAAGCTCTAAGTATTAAGGCAGATCGCGAAACGTATATGGCTCTGGCCGAGGTACAGGAAAAAGCAAAGAAGTTTAGCGATATGGCAGCGTCATTGGACGGGGCTGAGAAGCTTGCAAACGATAAGGATGAAAAGGCTTCGGTTCTTTTTTTGAGAGGCTCAATGTTTGAGCGTCAGAAGAACTTCGATCTTGCTGAGAAGCAATTTCGGCAGGTGCTCGACATCGATCCAGATAATGCCGAAGCCTTAAATTACTTAGGTTACATGTTCGCGGACGAAGGTGTCAGATTGCAGGAAGCTCGAGACCTGATTCAGAAAGCCGTAAGTCTGGAGCCGAACAACGGCGCATTCCTCGATAGCCTCGGTTGGGTCTATTTCCGGCTTAACAAGCTTGACGATGCTGTGACACAGTTGACGCACTCACTTCAGCTGATTTCAAAGGATCCAACCATTCACGATCACCTCGGCGATGTGTATTTCAAGCAGGGCAAGATCAAGGATGCCATTTCGCAGTGGCAATCTTCTCTTCAAGGTTATGGAACCACTGCTCCGTCCGATGCTGAGCCCGATGATGTAGCCAAAGTGCAGAAGAAGTTAGACAGTGCTCGGGTTCGTCTCGCCAAGGGTCAAGGGCCAGCGAGTAACTAGAGAACCAAAGCCGGAACCAGTCCGACTCTGGAAAGTAACGCTATCGAGGGGATCATGTTAGACGAACGAGATAAGCGATGGATGTTGCAGCAATTTGCTACCAAAACCGATCTAGAGCACTTTGCTACCAAAGGAGACCTGGATGGAGTCGAAACCAGGCTCTTAACTGAATTTCATAAATGGGCCTCGCCGACTGAACAGCGGCTTCGAACGCATAATCACACAATACGTTCGCTTGACATGGAACTAGAAGCTCTACAGGACCGGGTAGCGAAGCTGGAAGAAAGAAGAAACGAACGGGCTTAGCATTTAGAGGCAGTGTGGCCCCACCCCGATTTCCGGTTATAATCCTGCCAAGTGAGATATAAACTAATTACATCTTCAGCAGTTCGCGCAGCCGTTTCGTCTGAATGCGGCTGACCGGGATTTCCGTCTGCTTCTTGTCATCCATCTTCAGCTGAAAGCTGGACTTAAACCACGGAATCACTTCTCGAATGCGGTTGATGTTCACCAGAAATGACCGGTGCACACGCCAGAAGATACTTGGGTCCAGATTGGACTGCAACTCTTCGATGGTCCGGTAGTTCGACTGCCCTTCTAGTTGTGCCGTGACAACGGTAATCAGCCCATCGTCAATGGTTGCGTAAATAAGGTCTTGGGCGTCAATGATCAGGTTTCGATTATTGCTGCGCACGAGCAATTTGCTTCGTTGTACGGAAGTCCTGTTGACGGCCGTCGAATCGGTAACCTTCCACTCAGTCGATTCGCGCGCTTCAACTGTTTGCCGGTCTTCTAACACTCGGCGCGCTCGCGCCAGGCACTCATCCAAGCGATTTCGGTCGATTGGCTTAAGGACGTAATCCAGAGCCTGAAGTCGGAAAGCCTCGATCGCATACGTGTCGAACGCCGTCGCCAGTACAAAGTACGGAAGTTGACCACCTTCGTTCCGCAGCCGCCGAATGACACCGAGGCCATCTAAGCCGGGCATCTGCACGTCTAAAAAGACCAGGTCCGGCTGAAACTCCTCGATTGCCTTCAAAGCTTCAATTCCGTTCGAGGCAGTGCTGAGAACCTCAATATCGGGAGCGTCTTTGAGAAGAAAAACCAGTTCTTCACGAGCAAGCGGCTCGTCGTCGATCACTAACGCAGTGATGGTGGCGAGGGCTCGTTGTAACATGCCGCCATTGTAGCCCAGCTTCAAGCCCAGAAAATCGAATTGGGCCGCTCGACAGACGCAGGGAAGCCAACTAAAAATTAAATTCACCGGTACGCAACGTTTTGTCCGCCGAACTCGCCTTCAGAGTGTAAGCGAGATTGTATCCAGAGAAAATCCGCTTCATCCAAAGAGTAGAACCTTAGTACTGAATCTGGAATCTCGCTTTGAAGAACTCTCTCCTCATCCCGGAATCTCCCACTCCGATTTGCCGGAAAACCGTCGACGAACTTGGGGCGACGCCCAAGCGAGTTCTGGTAATCGGCGGCACTCAGTTTATTGGACGATATCTTGTAAACGAACTGGCACAAGCCGGCCACGACGTCACAATTCTGCATCGAACCGCGCACAATCCTTTTGGGAAGCGCGTGCATAACCTGGTCGCCGACCGAAACGGTGCATCCGAGGTTCGCTCGGCTGTTGGGAACATCCGTTTCGATATTGTCTTCGACCTCGCTTACGACTGGGATCGCGGTACAACAGCAGCCCAGGTTGAAGCGACGGCGCAGGTGTTCGATGGGCGGGTTGGGCGCTACATTTTCATGTCCAGCGTGGCCGCTTACGGGGACGGACTGAATCATCACGAAGGCGACGCGTTAGCGCCGGATGATCATCCCGATTCCTATATTCGCAACAAGGCGATGAGTGAACGCGCGCTGTTTCGGATGCAACATCGAACCGGATTCCCGATCGTCACCCTTCGCCCTCCCTTCGTTTACGGAGCGGACAATCCTTATTACCGAGAAGCCTTTTTCTGGGATCGCTTTCGAGCCGGGCGTAGTGTAATTCTGCCATCTGAAGGCCACCGCCTCATGCAGTTCATCTACCTGCCCGACCTGGTTAGTCTGGCTTTGAAGGTAATGGAGCCGCGAAATGTTATCGGACACGCCTTCAACACCGCGAATCCTCGAGCAGTTACTCAGCACGAGCTTTTAATCGAACTCGCAAAAGCTGCCGGTACAAAGGAACCGCACCTGGTCTCAATTCCACGTGATCGAATCGTGCGAGAGGGCGGCCAAGCCATCGGCACTCGGTTGTACTTCGGATATCACTACGACCTGCCTGCTATTACCCAGATCATCACCAAGGCCCAGCGCATGCTTAGCTTTAAACCAACTGACTTTGGCGTAGGTCTGAAGCTGGCATTTAAGGCATACCAAAAGAAACGCTGCTTCCCAAAGCCGGATTATGCGTTCGAAGATCAGCTCCTCGTGAAGTATACGCAACAACTAAGTACTTCAAAGTCTGCTTAGTGGCTACGCAATTCAAAATGCCCGAGTAATTATCGTCACTAATGGCGGATCGCTCTACTGGACTGAGCCATTACTGGATTTAGGCCAAGTTCCCACGGGCTCAGGAATCGTTGGCCAATGTCACAAATCGTGACAACGCTTCTACTGAACCCGCGAGCAGTGTCCCCGGATCGTGGTGCACCAGACTCGGGTAACTCTTTTAATATGACGTTTTTGGGCGTTCCAAGATACCGCTAAAATTACCTAATTAAACTATTATAGCAGCCATTATCCTGTTTATTTCCAGAAACACATTAGTGTTATTAAAAATACGTAAGTCTTATTTAGGCGCAAGCCGGATTGTACTAACTCCGGCAGTTAATGTTCGTAGCATTGCTATTCGCGCCAGCCTACGTCAGTCATCCCATACTCACTGTGGTGCAATGGAATTATGAAGAATACTGTTCTGCTACTAGTCATGTCTCTCGGCATAGGAACGGCCAGCTTCGCGCAAACGGCGGGCCAGGATATCAAGAATGCCGGCAAAGATACCGGTAGCGCCGTTAAGACCGGCGCACGGAAAACAAAGAATGGCACTAAGAAGGTGGCCAAGAAAACTGCCCACGGCGTGAAGAAGGGCACACATAAGGCAGCAACCGCTACAGCTAATGGAGCCGACAAGGTTGCAGGTAAGACGTCTCAGTAGACTCGGTTGACATCGCAAAAGTTTTCAGAGATCGTCGTTCATCGGGGCTGCTGCTAAGGTCCTTCGCAGCCCTACTCTTCCCCATGGCCTATCTCGGGATATACTCGGGAGATAAAACTCTGAGAAGGTCTGCTGTTCCACAAAGTACCTGCCAGAGTTTCCTGACGGATTCCACACCCCCTTACAGATGGCTCACTACGATCTAGTCGTGATAGGCTCCGGGCCCGCCGGCCAACGTGCGGCGATTCAGGGAGCGAAAACGGGAAAGCGCGTTGCCCTGGTAGAACGGCGCGAAGTGATCGGCGGTGTCTGTATTAATACAGGCACGATCCCGAGCAAAACGATGCGGGAAGCCGTCCTTCATTTGTCCGGCTACAACTATCAGAATATCTACGGCGTCAGCTATCGCGTTAAAGACAAGATCACGATGGCGGATCTTGCTTTCCGAATTCAGCACGTTATCAAAACGGAGGTCGACGTTACCCAGGCGCAACTGGCCCGGAACGGCATTGAAGTCCTGACTGGAGTCGCCAGTTTTAAAGACAATCGCACCGTTGTCGTCACAAACACCCGTGGCACGAATACGGTAACCGCCGACAAAATTGTGATTGGTACCGGCACCAAGCCGGCCGCTTCGGAGAAAGTTCCGATCAACTCTCGAACCATCATTAACAGCGACCAAATTTTGGAAATGCCAAGCATTCCAAAGATTCTGATCGTTGTGGGTGGCGGCGTTATCGGTGTCGAGTACGCCTGCATGTTCGCCGCGCTGGGCGTGCGCGTCACTCTGATCGAGAAACGTCCGCGACTTTTAGAATTCGCCGATTCCGAGATTGTCGAAGCCTTGTCCTACCATCTGCGTGACCATCGCGTGACGATGCGCCTGAATGAGGAAGTTCAGAGTGTGAGCGAGACCTCCGATGGTGAAGGCGTTGTTGCGTTTTTGGAAAGTAATAAGAAGGTCACCGGCGATTCTTTGCTTTATGCAGTCGGCCGCCAAGGCAATGTGGACGAGCTGGATCTCGAGGCTGCCGGGCTGGAGTCCGACAATCGTGGACGCATCAAAGTAAACGAGAATTATCAAACTTCCCAATCGAATATTTATGCCGTCGGTGACGTAATTGGCTTTCCGAGCCTCGCGTCTGTTTCGATGGAGCAAGGTCGGATCGCTGTGGCTCACGCATTCGGTACTCCGGTTTCGTCCAATCCGAATTACTTCCCCTTCGGGATTTACACCATCCCTGAAATTTCGTTCACCGGAAAAACGGAAGAGCAGTTGACCGATGAGGATGTTCCCTACGAAGTGGGCGTCGCCTATTATCGCGAGATCGCCCGCGGCCAAATTCGTGGAGATACAACGGGCCGGCTCAAACTAATCTTTCATCGAGAAACGCTCGAAATTCTAGGAGTCCATATCATCGGCGAGGGCGCATCAGAGTTGCTTCATATTGGGCAAGCGGTACTGATTCTGAAAGGAACAATGGAATATTTTCAGAACACAGTCTTCAACTATCCAACGTTGGCGGAATGCTATAAAGCCGCAGCGTTTAACGGCCTTAACAAATTAAGGCGAGTGTAATCTGGAGACACGCCATGCCGCAAGCCATAGGAATTTTCATTCAGGAACGGATCGCTGCTGCTGCTGTTTCCGACCACAAAATTGAGGGTGAAATCCGAGTTCACCCCCAGGATCGGTCGGTTTCCGACTTTCTGCAAGGGATGCCTGCGGAGCAGGTGATTGAGGAAATTGTTGGTGAAATCAGGCAGCTGACGGGCGATGGAAAGCCGGCCTGCATCGGTGTCGGTATCCCAGGAATCGTGCGACAAGGCACCATTGAGGACTCGCCTAATCTCGTGCAACTGAAAGGCTTGCACATTAAGAGCCTAATCGAGGAAGCGCTTAAGCCGCACATAGGCGCAGTCCCGGTCTCAATTTTCAATGATGCTGACACCGTAGCTGCGGGAATTGCTGCAACCCAGGGCCATCTCGATAGGCTGATCAGAGTCTGGACGCTCGGCAATGGCATAGGCTACGGCCGCTACCCAGTCCACGAGGGTGTTTGGGAAGCCGGACACTCTGTCGTGACGCTCGATCCTAAAGAGCAGTTCTGCGGCTGTGGTGGCCGCGGACATCTCGAAGGGATTATGGGCCACCGCGCAATGCGCCTTCGGTTCATGGATCTGGAACCCGAAGAGGTGTTTGCTCAAGCCGAAAAGGGCGAGGGCCGCTGCGTTGATTTCGTGCGTCTCTGGCACCGTGCCTTGGCCGCCGCAACAGCAACCAGCATCCATCAAGACGGCCCGGGCAAGTTTTATATCACTGGATACAATGCGCAGTACATGAACTTAACGCTTCTTGAAGAGTACCTGCACGAAATGGTCAAATTGAGCCCGCTTCAAGGTTACGCGCTTGAGACCGTCGCGGGCGGAGAGCACCTCGCCGTAATTGGCGCTGCCGTAAACGCATTGCAAGCGGCCGGAATCAGCTAGTCGTTTCACGATTCGAGGGGCCCTATGTTCAAACCGGGCCCTTCGTAATCTTGCGTCAGAGTTAATGCACTCCGCTCTTTTCGCGCGCCCCCAAAAACTCATCACCTGAATTCCAGGTCGGTAGGCGCGGCACAGCAGCGAAGTCAAGGCCCAGTGTCATAGCAAAATTCGCCATTTGTTCCATGCTCGAGAAATCCCAATCCTCTTTGTACTCGTCCGAAGGCTGATGGTAATGCTCGGCATTGTACTGCTCGAATGTGGTTTTGCCGAAGTCAGCGGGCTTGCCGATGTACTCCGTTCCGGCCGAAATCGAGAAAGATGGGATGCCTACGCGAGCTAGTGAAAAGTGGTCCGATCGATAGTAGTGTCCTTGACCAGGCTCCGGATCGGGTTCGATTCGCAGTCCAAGCCTTTTGGCATCATTCTGAACGATCGGCCAAAGGGTAGTCCGTTCTGCTCCGGTGACTGAGACGTCGCGCGTTTTTCCAAAGGGGAAGAACGCATCAATATTAATATCGGCGACCGTCTGGCCGGCTGGAACGACGGGATGTTTACCGTAATACTCGGAGCCAAGCAATCCTGATTCCTCAGCCGTCACGAACAGAAACAAGCCTGTGCGCTTGGGCTTTCGGGGCAGCGTCTCCCATGCCCGAGCGATGTCCAGCAACATGCCGCAGCCGGTCGCGTTATCAACTGCGCCATTGTAGATCTTGTCGCCGCGTACTGGCACTCCGATTCCAAGATGGTCCCAGTGGGCAGTCAACACAACGGCCTGATCAGAAACCGATGAATCGGAACCGATAACCTTACCGACTACATTTCTGCTATCGATGTTCCGCAACGTTACCGGGATATGACCAACCACTCGAATTCCGAGCGGCATCGGTCGGAACGATTTCTGGTTAGCCAAGGCCAATAAATCATCTAAGCTCTTACCGGCGCTTGCAACCATTTGTTTCCCCACATCCTGAGTCACCCAAGCTGCCAGTGGAAGACCATTCTCGCGGGGCTCAAGCTTTGCTTCCGGACGCTCCTGACTCCAAGACCCACTGACAACGCCCCAGCCGTATCCCGCCGTCGCCGTTGTATGAAGAATGATCGCTGCGACAGCGCCTCGGCGAGCCGCTTCTTCGAACTTGTATGTCCAGCGACCGTAGTAGGTGAGCGCCGGACCGGCAAAGAAGGCCGCATCACTCGACGGAGGTTCGTTCGTGAAGAAGACCAGAACCTTCCCTTTTACATCGGCACCTTTATAGTCGTCCCAGCCAAATTCCGGCGCTGAAATGCCGTGTCCAACAAATACAGCTTCAGCATTGAAATCATTTTCAGGTTTCTGCGAAAATGCGTTGCCAACGTAATCCTTAACGAACTGAAGGGAGGTTGTTTTTCCGTTGCTCGTAAATGCCAGGGACGCGCTTGGTTGAACGGTTGAGCCAACCAGTGGGACTCGTTGAAAGTAAGTCCCGTTGTCCCCAGCCGGAGAGACTCCAGCCGACTGCAACTGGGCTGCCAAGAAGTCGGTCGCAAGCTTTTCACCGCGAGTTCCTACACCACGTCCTTCTAACTCATCGCTAGACAAATACTTCACGCTTGCGCGAATCCGATCGCCGGAAATGTGCACCGATTGGCCGTTTGCGAGGCAGCCAGCAATCGCTAAAACACTCAACAGTTTTGGAAATTCTGGCGATCTGAATTGCAAAGTCACGCGCGGTCGAGCTCTCACCGAGTACATGCTGCAACTGTACACTGGAGAAACGATGAAAGCGTTCGTGCGGCGGGCTCGTTTAGCACTTCTGGCCACCGCCGCCAACTTCGTAATCTCGCTGCTTTATTCAAGATTCTCCTCGGGAAATGGAATCTGTCCTGCAGTAACTATGCAGCTAGTGATCTTCTTCGCGGGCGCGTATGGGAGCGAGACTGAGGCGATCATCTCGTCGGTTTCCGCCGTTCTCTGTTTGGATTACTACTTTCTGCCGCCCCTTCATACATTGCGCTTACAAGATCCGCAAGACTTCGTTGCCCTGCTGGTCTTCGTAGCGACATCTCTAGTAGCCAGCAGACTTTCCACCCGACTCAGGCACCAGCGTGATCAACTGGCTGCTAGCCGGAGTCAAATCGAAAAGCAGTATGCCCTTAGCAGAGCAATGTTGCTCGGCGCAGAGGTCGACGACTTTCGCCGCCTGGTGGTCAATAAGCTGATTGAGCTATTTAAGCTTGACCAGGCCGTGCTCTTCGAGATAGCTTCGGGTCGAACTTACTCGTCCGATTCACCGTCAGCAATCAGCGACGAGCAGATGAAGCATGTTGCTGTTTATGGATCGATTGATATACGCCGAGAAAACTCAACCACCATCATCCCCATCATGCTGGGAAACAGAATTTACGGCAGTTTGGGTTTTGTGGGCGGACCTTTGAGCGAGGCCACACTGCAGGCCGTAGCAAACAATGTAGCTATCGGCCTCGCCCAAGCTCAAGCGCAGGAGGCCAATAGTCGAGCCGTCGCGATTCGCAAAGGCGAGGAGTTGAAATCGGTATTGATTGACGCCTTGGCTCACGATTTGAAGACTCCGCTTACAGCAATGGAGGCTTCGGTGAGCATGCTTTCGCATCCGGAGTCGGTGACAGATGCGCAACGCGCCGACCTGGTCGAGGTAATCAGTCAGGAAGTCCAAGGCCTCAAAAGACTTGTCTCGGAGGCGATTCACCTAGCCCGCATCGACGCTGAACGGCTGCGGTTGAAACTGGTTAGTATCTCGGTTGAAGATCTGGTTCGAGATGCAGTTGCGTCACTGGGCGATCGGGTTGCGTCTAGCCAGATCACGATTCACGCCCCTGGACAACCAACCCACGCTTTCGTGGACAAAGAATTAATGACACAGGTTTTAAAGCAACTGATTGACAATGCCATCAAGTACAGCCCTGCAGGAGCAGCCATTGAAGTTACACTTACCGATCAAGGTCAAGGAGTGGCGATCGCGGTCCGGGACCATGGGTATGGACTTAACGAGGTGGAGCGGGGCAGAGTCTTTGACAAATTTTATCGAGGCCGATACGACCGTTCTGCCATTCAGGGCACCGGAATGGGTCTGGCAATAGCGAAGGAAATCGTAGAAGCGCACGGGGGTTCAATCACGCTCGAGAGCGAATTTGGGCAAGGTTCGGAGTTCGTGATTCAGTTAAAGAACAAGCCTGAGTTGGACTCCGGACATGACTCGCCGGATTCTCCTAGCTGGACTGATACGTCGGCACAAAATCCACCGCCAATCGAAACGGTGATCTCCATTGCAAGTAGGTCAGAAGGATGAACTCCGGTCGCATCCTTGTGGTCGACGACGAGCCGCAGATTCGCCGTGTTATGAAAACTGCGCTCGCCTCAACTGGGTACGAAGCCTTCGAAGCTCGAACAGGCGAGGAGGCACTTGAACGCCTCCGTGAACATAACCCCGATCTGATTCTGCTCGACCTTAATATGCCGGGCATCGGCGGCATGACTGCTTGTCGTGAGATCAGAGCGGTTTCGGACGTCGCCATTATTGTTCTGTCGGTTCGTGACAGCGAGAAGGATAAAATTGCCGCCCTGGACGCCGGAGCTGACGACTACTTGACCAAACCATTTAGTGTCGATGAGCTGATGGCTCGCATCCGCGCCAATTTGCGTCGGCTGCCCTCTTTGGCCGAGCAAACTCCGCCCGTTCAAATCTCGCCCGATTTGACAATTGACCTTTCGTCTCGGCAGGTGATCGCGCGTGGTAAGACGCTCCGTCTCACTCCGAAGGAATTCGATTTGCTGCAGTATCTGTTTTCGAATCCGAACCGACCGGTTTCCCATCGCAAGTTACTGCAGACGATTTGGGGGCCTGACTACGGCGAGCAGGTAGAGTATCTCAGAGTCTTTGTCAGTCAATTAAGAAAGAAGATTGAGCCTGATCCGGCTCACCCCCGCTATCTGCTTACGGAGCCATGGGTTGGCTATAAATTCGCAATTCCTGAGAAGGCATGACTGACGTAGCAGGTAAATTAAAAATCTATCTGGGCTATGCCGCTGGGGTTGGGAAGACTTACCAGATGCTGGACGAAGCCCAGAGTTTGAAGTCCCGCAACATCGATGTTGTCATTGGTTATTTTGAGCCTCATGGCCGAAAGGACACGATCGCGAAAACCGAAGGCTTGGAGATGATTCCCCGCCGCGTCATCCAGTACCGAGGTTCCAGCTTTGAAGAGATGGACGCGGACGCTATTCTTAATCGGCATCCTCAAGTAGCAGTCGTGGACGAGTTTCCGCATACAAACGTACCGGGCTCCAAGCGACAGAAGCGATGGGAGGATGTGCTGGTGCTATTGGAAGCCGGCATCGACGTACTGACCACCATGAACGTGCAGCATCTGGAAAGTTTAAACGATCAAATGGCCCAGATTACCGGCATCAAAGTGCGCGAAACGATACCGGATTGGGTAGTGAAGCAGGCGGCCGAAGTCGTCATGGTGGACGTCACGCCTCGTGCACTTCTCAATCGGTTGGAACGGGGTGTTGTTTACTCAGCCGAGAAGGCTCAACGAGCCCTGCAAAACTTTTTCAAAGAATCTACTTTAGTTGCGCTTCGCGAAATGGCCTTGCGCCAAACCGCCCATGAGGTGGAAGGGCGTATGGGTCAGGCCGAGGAAGTCGCGATCCAGAAGTCACAAGGATCCCAACCCGCAGATTTCGATTCGGCTGATCGCAAGACTAGTCGGTTGAACGATGCGGTTGTGATCTATATCAGTGATGACCCGTCGACTGCGATGCTGATCAGGCGGGGAAAGCGCGTGTCGGATGTCATCCATGCCAACTGTTTCGGCGTGTTTGTAAACGAGCAGGGTGATCTGCAATCGTTGCCGCCTGCTAAACGTGATGCCGTGGAACGCCATCTGAACTTTGCGCGCAACCTTCATATAGAAACACGCGTGTTGATCGGTGTTGACCATGCGCAAGCTGTCGTCGACTTCGCACGCTTACATAACGCTCGACAGATCTTTTTGCCACGTGTGATCGGCAAAGGAACAGATCGCTTGTTCGGCAAATCTCTGGTGAACCGCATTGTCGGCATGGCTGGTGATATGGAAGTGACGATTGTGGCTGAACGCAAACAGTCGGAAGCCGCTGACCGAACTGCGTAAGCATTCGAGACTTAGAGCCTTGCGCTAAACTGGGTGATTCGGGCCGTGGCGCAGCCTGGCTAGCGCGCTTGCTTGGGGTGCAAGAGGTCCCGGGTTCAAATCCCGGCGGCCCGACCACTGAACGTTTTTATCCCCCCTCTTACCAGATACTAACGGGCAGAAGCGTTCAGGACAGACCGATCTTCTAATGCGTGGATCGCCGCCTGGATCTGCGGGTCCTGCTGAGCTTCGATTTCTTCGCCTTTCGCCACACCAGCGATCTGGGTAACTATTTCGGTACTTAGTTTATTGCTAATCCAAGCACGTTCCTGAGTCCATTCGGCAATGCTCGGTTGAATGTTTCGCTCCGACAGGAAAACTCTAAATTGGTCCAGCAACTCGGGCGTCACCCGAAACTGGGCGGCGTCTTCGGGCAGCTTCAGTTCAGGAGTCTGAGAGTGATAGCGCGTCGCAAATGCAATCACCGCCCCGCTGCCTTCTAAGACGCCTTCTAGTCTCGTAGGCTCAGCCGGTGCAACCACCACATCAGGCTGAATGCCTCCGCCACCTAGAACCGTCCGCCCTTTGTCTGTTTTGTAAGTGGGTTGAGTTGCTGAAGGAGTCGACTGAAACGTTTCTGATAAAGCCGAGTTACGAAGCGGCTTCTGAATCGACCGCCCGCTAGGCGTGTAGTAAAAGGCTGTCGTGATTGCCAGCCCAGCACCGCCCGACAAGGGCATCACACTTTGAACCAAGCCCTTGCCGTAGCTTGGCAGGCCGACGATAACAGCTCGGTCGTGATCCTGAAGAGCGCCGGACAATATCTCAGAGGCGCTTGCAGTTCGGGCATTAAGAACGACGGCCAACTTGACCGAGTGAGGCTTGGCATTCTTGGGCGCATCCACCATTTGGCCTTCTCCGCTGCGTCCTTTTGCAGTCAAGATCCGCTGGCCTGGCTGGAGGAACATACTCGCTGCTTCCAATGCTGCCTGCACAATGCCGCCCGGGTTATTTCGAAGGTCGATCACAAGGCCCGCTAAGTGGTCCACTGAAAGCTTGCCTAGAGCTGCTTTCAGCTGCGTTGTTGTCTGTAAGTCCCAGCTCGCGATTCGTATGTACCCGATGTTGTCGCGAAGCATATACGCTCGATCTACACTCGGTGCATCCACCAATTCCGGCGTCAATGTAAATGCCATCGGCCTTGCTGACTCAGCGCGCCTCACGTAGATGACGACCTTCTGCTGCCGAGCTTCGGTCAAAAGTTCGACAATTTGTTCGGGCATCAAGGGTGATATCGCGACGTTGCCAATAGCGACCAACTCGTCGCCAGGCTGGATTCCTGCTTTGTTCGACGGGGTTCCAGGAAGCGTTTGGAGGAAGATAACTTGCCCAGGCAACACGGAGACGATACTCCCAAATCCTTTTTGTTCCGATTGCTCCATTTGCTGTAATTGCTGGAACTGAACGGGATCGAAGAATTGAGTATGCGGATCTAGCTCCCGCAGCATGGAAGGGATCGCACCTTCATAAATCATCTTGTCCACGCTATTGTTATCCGCCGCTGAGCTCTTGACGACTTGAAGAACATCCAAGAACGTTTTTAGTGAACCCTCCATCTCCGCGACACCCTTGGAGTCAACTGGAGCGCCGTGCTGGGTCGATGTCGAAGCTGTTTGGCCCTGAGCGGATGCCATCTGCACACTTAGGCAGAGAAGCACAAGGGAGCAAGCGAAAGCCTTTGTCATGCGAAGTATTGGACGGACGAAAGTCACCGTACGTACTGCGACTGTTTCTTTTTGTCAGCACGTTGTAGTGCAAGGTTGATCAACTCGTCAAGCAAGGCCGGGTAACTTACGCCCGAGTATTCCCACATCTTTGGAAACATGCTGATCGATGTAAAGCCTGGAATCGTATTGATTTCGTTTACGAAGAATTCGCCAGTGGTTTTGTCGAACAGAAAGTCAACGCGGGCCATTCCTTCGCAACCGACCGCATCGAAACACGCCACCGCCAAGTGTTGAATCCTCGCGGTCTGTTCCGGAGTCAGCTGAGCCGGAAGATCGATCCTCGCGGTATCAAGAACGTATTTATCCTCGTACGTGTAAAACTCTTGCGAGGGGTGAATCTCGCAGGGGACCGAAGCACGGGCAATTGATCCCCCCAGAACCGCACACTCGAACTCTCGGCCATTGATACCCTGTTCGACCACGATCTTATGGTCGTAGCGGCAGGCCAATTCCAGGGCTTTAGCGAGTTGCTCATGATTCTTGGCCTTGGAAATGCCAACTGAGGACCCAAGGTTTGCGGGCTTCACGAACACCGGAAATCCGAAAGGCAGCTGCAAGGTGTCCGAGTCGAAATGATCGCGGTTCAGAACCACAAAATCGACAACCGGCAGACCCGCGGCACAGCACAGAGACTTCGTTAGAGCCTTGTCCATCGAAACGGCGGAAGCCAAAACCCCGGCACCGACGTAAGGTAAAGCAGCTAACTCAAGTAAGCCTTGAAGCGTGCCGTCCTCACCGAAGGTGCCGTGTACTAGCGGGAAGACAACGTCAATCCCGGGGTTTCCGCCCGGTTCTGACGAGAGGGGCGCAGGATCCCACCGCCCTTCCTTATCGATGAAGAACTCCCGAACCTTATATCTGGAGGACTTTAAAGCCTCGATGACGGACCGGGCAGAACGGATAGAAACGTCATGTTCCCCAGAACGACCGCCAAAGATCACTGCCACTGTTAACTGAAATTTCGAAGACTCGCTTGCCTGCAAGAAACCATTGTCGCCGACCGCTTACAAAAAGAAAGGCCACCCCATCATCCTCGACGGAGCGGCCCAAATCACTCAAGCAAGGCAATAGCTTGCCTAAATGAAGTGTAGTTCTACTTGCGGGCAGAGTCTCTGGTTAAGGCCGCGATAAACGATTTAGCTGGGGCTGGCACTGTGACCTTCCCGGTCAGGAGCGATTCATTCTTTAGGTCGTGGCCGTAGAGTTCACGATTTGATTCGTCGTCCTCACGAAGCGTTGAACCGTCTAACGATAGTCCGCCATAGACACCACGCTGCCGCGAATAGCTAAGAATCTCGGCATGTAAAGTGGCATCCGTTTGAGCAGTCGAATCACGTCCGATCGGACCCGCCGCCACCGAAGCCTCTCCACCCAACGTGAACTTGCTGCTGAGAAGGTGTTTCACACCGCTATCATTCATGACGAGCAAAACCACATCGGTTTCTGCGCCGCCGATCAAAAGTCCAAACTTGCCGCCTTCAGCCTTTACTGCGCCAGGTGCCGTCCAGCCCACTCCGCTTGGTTTCCGGCACGAGAAAAATCCCTTACCGTATTGGGCCCCGACCACAAACCCACCCTTTTTAAGGTTGGGGATGACGACGATGCAATGTGCTTTGTCCAACAAGTCCTGCGGCACGCCCTTGTCGTCGGCCTTCATTAAGTCATGAAGAACGGTTGTTGAAACTTGCAATCTTTCGGCAGCCGTCTTTTGTGCAAATCCTGGCACTGCCACCAGGACCGCCATCGCTGCTCCCATTAAAAACTTCATTTTTTTCCTCCTAAATTCCCTTCATACATAGTTGACTCTTCTTTTACTGTTGCTTACTCGAGTCTTTAGTCCGCTGCACCAAGTACGACGCTGGGTGCTGGCAAGACATAACACTATTATGTCGCGACACACGAAATTATGTCGCGACACGCGAAAGCTGGCCAGCTAAATTCGACGCTAAGCGAATGCAATCAGGGATGCCGACGCCATCATAGGCATTTCCTATTAGATGAAGGCCGTCGCACAGGCCTATCTCCGTGCCTAACCGAGCAATGCGCGCTTGATGACCTACTACATACTGCGGCATGGAAGCAGGCCATCGAGTCAGAGTACGCAATACCGGGACAGCATCAATCCCCATAAACCGTCTAAAGTCGCTAAGCACGACGTCATAGACTTGTTCGTCTGATGCGGTCTGATACTGATTGGATTCCCGCCCGACGATAAAGCCGCGGAGAGCGACACGGTTCCCACTCACCCGAGTCGGAAACTTGGTGCTCACCCAAGTTGCCGCCGCAATTGCCTTGCGTTCCGCTCGCGGGACCAGGAAGCCAAAGCCGTCCAAGCTATGCCGAACTTCAGACTTGTCAAACACAAACATCGCCAAGATCGCAGAAGAATACGGAATAGCCGATAAATGGGCCGCGACTGCCGGAGCTGAGTCAGCGAGAAGCTTCGCTGCTTCATGGGCAGGAGTTGTAATGACCACATGATCTGCCTCCACCCAATCGTGACTGATACGAACGCGCCAAGCCCGGCTGTCCGTCTTGTGGACAGCCTCCGCTCTGCCCCGCAAAACGTAAATTCTGTTCTGAAGCGCTCTCGCGATTGCATCGGGAAGCGACTGCATGCCGTCTTTAAAAGAGCGGAACAAACCTCCCGGAATCGGTTTTCGTCCCGCAGCTCTGACGCCCCGGATCAAGCTCCCAATTAACCGCTCGTGTTCGACAAGATTCGGCAGAACGCTGACGGCACTAAGCTTCCCCACCTCGCCACCATACACTCCTGACAGCAACGGTTCGGCCAAGGTGTCCAGGACTTCCCGTCCCAAGTGATCGACAACAAAGTCTTCGATGCTGACGTCCTCGGATCGTACAAGCGGCTTGTGCCGTAACTCAGCGATGTACTTCAGCTTCGTCCGCAAGCTGAACAGCCCCGAAGTTAGAACCGGTTTCCATTCACCCGGGACCATCATCGTCATTCCCGTCGGCATGGCGTTTAGCCGCCCGTTGCGAGCAATAAAGACCCGTCTAGCCGCGTCGTTCGCGCTGATGATCTGGCTTCCCAGGTCGCCTAACTCCGAAGCCAATGCAGCGACGGCCGGCTTGGTTGCAATGTAGCTGTCGGGCCCTGCCTCCAAGCGACAACCTTCGACGTAATCCGTCTGGATCAAGCCCCCGAGCCGGTGCGATTGCTCGATCAGGGTGACGTCGAATCCTTGCTTTTGAAGATAGTAAGCTGCCGACAGCCCGGATATGCCACCGCCAATGATGACGACTCGAGCCGCTGCCACAGCTAGAGCCTGTGGTCGTGAACCATTTGAACGACCGCCTTCACATTCTCGACTGGAGTCTCCGGCAAAATGCCATGGCCCAGGTTCACGATGTGCCCCGGTCGGCTTCCGGTTCTCTGCAGCAGATCGTGAACTTTGGTTCGCAGCTCGCTCAAGGGAGCGAACAATGCAATCGGATCCAGATTGCCCTGAATGGCCGATCGGTGGCCGATTTCTGTCCACGCGTAATCGATGTTGATCCGCCAATCCACGCCCAACACATCGCCACCGGCAGCATGCAGTTCCTTGAAGAAGCCGCCCGTTCCCGTTCCGAAATGGATTACTGGTATGCTCCCAACGCGCAGGCGCTCGATGAGTGCGCGTGAGTAGGGTTGCACATATCGGACGTAATCATCGGGACCGAGCGCTCCAACCCAGCTGTCGAAGACCTGCATGGCTTTAGCGCCCGCCCCGACCTGAATCCGCCCAAAATCGCCCAGAACGTCGACCAGCTTTCCCATGAGCCGACGCCACATGATCTCGTTGCCATACATCAGCTTTTTCGTTTTGAGGAAGGTCTTAGAGGGCCCGCCCTCGATCATGTAGCTGGCCAGCGTGAACGGTGCTCCGACAAATCCAATCACCGGAATCCGTCCACCCAAACTTGCGTTAACCAATTTGATCGATTCGCCAACGTAGCCTAGATCGTCAGTGTTTGTAGTCGAGAGACTATCGATATCCTCAGGTTCAGTGATGGCGTTATCAATGGATGGCCCCTCACCGCTAACGAACTCAAGCTTCAACCCCATCGGCTCGACGGGGAGCAACAGGTCTGCGAAGATGATGGCTGCATCCACATCCAAGATGTCAATCGGCTGCAGAGTGACAGCCGCAGCGAGTTCAGCGTTCTTGCAGATCTCAAGAATGCCGTGTTTAGTTCGAATGTCGCGGTAGGGCTTTAGATAACGGCCGGCCTGACGCATAAACCAGACAGGCCGTACATCGGTCTGACGCCTCCGGCACGCATCCAAAAACCGTCCATTGCTTACTGCAGCCATTCGCATCGAGCCCCCGGCTTATCCTCACACAGCAGGACCCGAAAGTCGCCAGGCTTGTGCGCAATTGCCCATTTCCGCCCAAGTATGTAATAAGGTTTGGCCCAAATCTCGCTATCGATAGTTTTGGGCGTTACGACCGAAACGGAAAGCATCCCCTCCGAGGGGTAACCGGTGCGTGGATCCATAATATGGCTGTATAGCTTGCCCTCTGCCCAGAAAAATTTCTCGTAATTGCCGGACGTAGACAACGAGCTGTTGTTCAAATACACCTCAGCAGCGGTCTTGTTCTCGTCTTTCGGATCGCGAATGCGCACGTACCAACCTCTGTGATCTGTAGGCGGTGAACCGATTCCGTAGATGCTGCTGCCACCGCCGGAAACGAGCGCGGACGTGATTCCGTTGTCCCGCAATATCTCCACCATTCGATCCACACCCAAGCCTTTCCCCACGCCCCCCGGATCTAAGTTCACGCCGTGCCTGGTCAATTTGAGGGTGAGATTACTCGGATCTAGCTCAATGTTTTGGTAGCCGACTTGGTCAAGCGCTGCACGTATTTCAGCCCGATGCGGCAAATGCCCGCTTCCCTTGTAGAATCCCCAGACCTTCATTAACGGACCGACAGTAATGTCGAAAGAGCCCTCACTGCGGCGGCTGTAGTCGATGCAGCTACTGATCAGACTAAAGAACTCTCGCGAGACCTGTACCGGATGATCAGCAGCCTGGTCGTTTACTCGGCTGAGTTCGCTGTCGGGGATGTAATTAGAAATCATCTGGTCAAGACGCCGAACCTCGTCAAAGGCCTGCTCCATAGCCGCCAGGATCTTGCCTTGGTTTTCGCCATAGGCGTCGATCGTATAAGTGGTGCCCATGGCGTCTGCCGACCGCTCGACTTTGACTAGTTTCGCGGCAGCAGTCGTACCGCCCGCGCCGGCGTGTTGCTGCAGGGAACCAGCGTCCACATTCAATCGGCAACTGAAAAGAGCAAAGAGGAAAATCGAAGCGCGCAAGCAACTCAAATCGACAACCTAAGCACTGACCTAACCCACTGGCTCAACCCTGATGAAGTTCCTCGTCCTTTGGTCGCCCGCGCCGCACGCGTTTCAAGAGGTGTTGCATTCGATCCGTGACCGCAGAGGACACATCAGCTTCAAAATGCAGTTCGGGTACTCGGTAGAGCGTCAAACGTTCCGCCAGTTGTCGGCGCAAGAAGTGACGCGCCCCTTCGAGCGCAGCAATCGTCGCTTGCTGTTCGTGCAGCTTGTCACTCAGATGCAGACGCACTTGGGCGTGCTTTCGATCGGGCGAAACAAGCACTTCCGTCACCGTGGCGTCGCCGATCCGAGGATCCGACAACTCGTATGTGATGAGCTCTCCAATTTCTTCCCGAAGCACTTCCGAAACTCTCTCGGTACGGTGCGAATCCATAACGCGCCTCCCAAATATAGTGTAGATGTTCGAGTTGATTGGAGGGCGGGATGGTGCGTGGAAGACAGGGACCGTATGCTCGGCAGAGGAAGGATTGGCTGTGTCGGCGCGAACTACTGAGCGCCGATCTGAGTGACGATCAGGGCCAAGTCTAGTTCTGGTCCAGGTCCGCTATTGCTCCTTGCTTCTCGCGGACTCCGGGACCAGGGCAGGAGTCTTTTCTCGCGATGCCTTTTCATGGCCGTTTAGCCATCGCAATTCGTTTCGCATCTGAAGAGACTGTTCCGGAAGGAAGGCGGCCATACCACTAGATAAAATATTCCAGCTCTCGGCGTCACAGTGGGTCTGCATGATCCCGGACATTACATGATTGGGCGAGCGGAGAAGCACATGCCCTATTTCGTGCGCCAGAGAATAGGCGAGTACTACCTCTGCGGGCATTCCGAGCAAATTTGCATAATGCGCGAGACGTCGGTAAAAGATTTCAACATTTACACCCGACTGAGCGTATGGCAATGCAAACCCGAGCGCACCGGGATACCCAGTGGATGGCAGGTCTTCTATGATCCTTACAACCAAGTATCGCTGCTCCCCCGAATAGGACCAACGCAAAGTGGGGATCTCAAAATCGAAGAATCTTGCTTCCGATAAAGTTATTGGCGGTTGTTCCCAAATTGTCCTAATCGCGGCCCTTTTAAAGATTTTGTCGACTTCGATCATTGCCATTTTCAAGGAATGGTCTGCTTTTTGGGCGAAATCGTATATATGAATGTTGAGGACCTGTTCTGTCGGTTGTTCCGATGCTGTACCAATCGCTGTGAAAGGTTGTAAAGCGATTAGAGTTGTGCCAAGCAGGACGCCTTCTACAAACTTCTTCATACTCGAGCTCCCTAAACCGCATTCAGCATTGCGGAGGCGAGGAGCCCTCTCAATAGCGCCAATCTTGTTTAGCTATAGGTTGATTCTGTCCAGCGAAGTAGTTGAATAGGCTAGAGATGGGACGAGATCTGTTTTGTTTGCCGGGTTGGCGGACGAACTATTCTCTTCGATAAAAGCGACGTTGTTTGCCAATTCTGCCGGGAAGATCTATGATTTCTCCAGTCTGGCGGACTACTTTGGAAACGGAATCACAAAAGCCAAGTTATAAGTTCGGCGTTTTTGAGCTCGACTTACGCGCCGGAGAACTCCGCAAGTACGGCGTTAGGCTCCGACTACAGCAGCAGCCTTTGCAGGTTCTGGCTGTGCTTCTTGAACGCGAAGGCGAGGTCGTTACTCGCGAGAACATTCAAAAAAGGCTGTGGGCGAACGATACATACGTTGATTTCGACAACGCGATCAACAGTGCTATCCGCAAGTTGAGAGAGGCCCTAGCCGACAGTCCCGATTGCCCACGGTTCATCGAAACACTCCCGCGTAGGGGCTACCGTTTCATAGCTCCGGTTTCTCAGGTTCCCGCTTCATCTTCTGCGGCAACCCAATCAGCGAATGGCTCGGGCGCGCCAGCCTCAGCCACAGAGAGCAGCGCAAAGCTTCCCAGTACGCGTCGTCGGGGCTGGGTAGCACAACTGCTGCTTTTCAGCCTCATCTTGTTGGTTCTAGGCTTTAGAATTTGGTTTGCTGATCCAATGCCCAAACCTAACAATGGAAGTTCGTTGCTCAAGGCTGTTCCTTTTACAAGCTATCCAGGGTTCCAGGTGCTGCCAAGTTTCTCGCCAGAGGGCACCAGGGTCGCATTCACATGGCAGCATCCGGGAGTTAAGAACCCGGATGTCTATATAAAGCTGCTGGGGACGGGGGAGGCGGTACGCTTAAGCAGAGCAGGCGGTTTTGGTTCGACCTGGTCGCCGGATGGACAGTCTATTGCTTTCTTGCGGCCCCTTGAAGACTTTTGGCACGTGGCAATCATAGTAGTTCCGTCCGTAGGTGGGCAGGAGCGGGAAGTGGCCCGCATCACGTTTGACGCCGCCCGGATTGTAGAGCGTTATGGCTGGCCGGTACCTGGGCCGTTTCTCGTCTGGTCGTTGGATGGCAAGTGGCTGCTTACGCTCGAGCAGGACTCACCAGGAAGATCTAAACCCCATGCCATCATCAGAGTCTCTGTGGAGAGTGGTGAAAAGCGGATCCTGACATGGCCACTTTCCACGAGTTTAGGGGACGGAGCTCTAAACCTTGCACCCGATGGCAAAAGTCTCGCCTACACTCAGGATTGTGGCTTCTGGGCCCGCGATATCTATGTTGTCCCTGTATCCTCTGAATTACTCTTTACCGGAAAACCAAAACAGCTGACTTTCGACAATAAGGCGATCGCAGGCCTTGCATGGACTAGCGACGGTAAATACTTAGTTTTCTCGTCCCCGCGTAACGGACAGCCAGAGCTATGGAAAATCGCCACGGCACAAGGAAGCCGTCCCATTCGCTTGGGCTCCACAGACGATGAGGTCACTGACATCGCGATCTCTCGAAGCGGAAATCATTTAGTATTCGCCCATCAAATAGACGATCAGAACATTTGGCGCGCCCCTCTGAACGATCAGCACGGCATCGGCCCAACAACTTTTATTGCTTCCACCCGGCGAGACACACAGGCAAGGTATTCGCCAAACGGTGAACGCATTGCATTCGAATCCAATCGTTCCGGGAATGAAGAGGTTTGGATTTGTAACGCCGATTCGTCGAATCTCGTACAATTGACCCACTTTGGCAACGCGTGGGCGGGGGCTCCCAAGTGGTCACCAAATGGCAAGGAGATTGCCTTCGCTGCTAATGCAGCTGGAAATTGGGACATCTACATCGTAAGTTCCGGTGGTGGCAAGCCAAGACAACTGACGAGCGATGGAGCGGACCAGAGTTGGCCAAGTTGGTCGCGCGATGGTAAGTGGATCTACTACTATTCCAATCGCGGCAAGCAAGTGGCAATTCGGAAGATGCCCGTGGCGGGAGGAACCGAAGTTCAAGTTACTAACAACGGAGGTGCCTGGTCGGAGGAGTCGTTCGATGGCAAAGCTCTCTTCTACTTCAATGAGCAAAGTTTGTGGACCATGCCGGTGGCAGGGGGAACCCCGGTAGCGATTGAGCAGTCGTATGCTGCTGTTGCAACGAAGGATGGACTTTACTATAGTCCGGCTCAAAATCCTTCAACTCTGAGCTCCGCCTCGACTTTTATCCTCAAATTGTTTGATCCAAAGACCAAGCGCACGAAAACTGTCGGCACACTTCCCGGGCCGCTTGGGTGGAACCTGGACGTCTCTCCTGACGAGCACTGGATCATATATTCCAAAACAGATCGCGAGGGTAGCGAATTGATGCTCGTCGAAAGTGTTCAGTAGAAAACCAGATACTTTCAGCAACTCCGGAACTCAGAGTTCGGCATGGGCCTTTGCGCGAGGTTGGTAGTACTAAACGGCACTGCAACAACGTAGAGTATTCCTCGTGGGCTTCAAAAATCGACGGAACTTCTTCAGCATGTTAATTGCCTCACTCCTCGGCAGTCCTGGAAGAGCCCAGGCACCCGCACGAGCAGGCGCCAAAGAACTAGCTAGGCACGCGTTAACTGGTCCACAAGAGGGCATGGAAGCCATTCTGGTTGAGGTAATCGCCCAGCCAGGAGTTCCTTCCGTGATCCACCGCCATCCAGGCTTCGTTTTGGGATACGTCTTAGATGGAGAAATGAAGTTCGGTATCAACTCGATGGAACCAGCAAGCTTGAAGGCAGGGAGCACGTTCTTTGAGCCGCTCGGCGCCTTACATACGACTGGAACAAGCGCGAACCCCGATGCTCCTGTCAAATTCCTGGCCTTCATCGTCGCACCAAAAGGAAGTCCGGTAGTCTTGCCGGCCTGAGCCACATGCCAGATCGCAACCTGCAGACCGTGTTCTTACGATTCGGATTAGCGGCTGGTTTTATCTCAGCAGTTGCGGACCGTTTCGGCCTATGGGGACGATACGGAGAACGGAATGTCGCGTGGGGCGATATGGCTCATTTCCTGCCCTATGTCGCTCAACTCAATCCATGGTTCCCAAATGCCGTCATTCCTGCAGTAGGATGGGTGACGACCATTGCCGAAATCGCGCTCGGCGTTCTCCTCCTAATTGGTTTACAGACCCGGTGGGTAGCCCGGTTTAGCGGCTGCTTACTGCTTGCCTTCGCCCTTTCCATGGCGGCGACCACAGGGGTCAAAACCGCGCTGGATTATTCCGTCTTTGCAGCGTCAGGCGGCGCATTCCTTCTTGCATCGGCGCGTAATTTTCCATGGAGCGTAGATGAAGCGAGGAAGCCTGCAGCCTGAACCCGCGTTCGTGCACCCCTCTTAAATCTCCACCGCTACCCCGTTCTCAACCGCCTCGAACGGAGTCAGATCTGGACGCTCGGTCATGGCCTTCTTAAGAGCGATCACTGGCTCGTCGCGTCCGTCATCAGCCAGCTGAAAGGTGCCCCAGTGAATCCCAATGCTGCGTTCTGGCCTAAGGATGCGGTGCGCCTCAACAGCCTGCTGCGGTGACATGTGAACCGGACTCATGAACCACTCCGGCTTATACGCGCCGATTGGCAGGAGCGCGATCCGTGGACTCCCCAGCCGTTTGCGAATCTCTGCAAAATGTGGCCCGAACGCCGTGTCTGCGGCGAAGTAAATCGGACCGGCCGCAGTCGTAAGCCAGTACCCGCACCAAAGAGTCTGGTTGCGATCATTGATCCCGCGAGCCGAAAAGTGATAGGCCGGTACGCAAGTGATCGAGCCGGCGACATCCCACCAGTCCATCTCTTTCTCTGCTTTCACGCCGATTCGGGACAATAACGCTGCGACGCCCAAGGGAACAATGAAGCGCGGCTTGTCCCTTTCGTTGATTCGCTGGATCGTCGGCAGGTCCAAATGGTCGTAGTGATTATGGCTGAGTAGAACAACATCGATCGTCGGCAAGTTCTCGAAAGGAACCCCCGGAGGCGCGAAACGGCGTGGTCCGGCCCAGGAGATGGGGCTTGCCCTGTCGCTCCAGATCGGATCGGTCAGCAGGTTCATCCCGGCTTGCTGAATCAGCACGGTTGAATGATTGATGAACGTGATCCGGCACCGTGAACCATCTACCGACGCCGGCGGGAGATTCTTCGGAAGTGCGGCCTCTGCACGAACGGCCCAGGGAGCTGTGCGACTCGTCATCTTCCACCGAAGTACGTCGAGCAGTCCTTTGGGTGGTGGTGAGTTCGGATTGAAAAATTGCTTGCCGTCGTAATGATCGGACTTGGGATAAGTCAACGGGTTTAGTTTGACATTGCGTAGGATCGGCGATGTGTTCGCGGTATAAAAGCAAGCATGTGTGATCAGGATCATTTCGAGAAAGATCGACAAGAGTACGAGAGTCTCGGTCGGGTGACCAGGAAGCAATTCGGCGTCATGTTGGGCGCGGGCATGGCGATGTTGTTGCCGCAAGTTGCGAATGCAGCCGCGGTCGTTGAATCCGACGTAAATGTGACCACGCCGGACGGTACCGCAGACTGCTACTTCGTGCATCCCGCAAGCGGCACGGCTCCAGGCGTTCTCATATGGCCAGACATCTTCGGGCTTCGGCCTGCCTTTCGAGACATGGGCAAGCGACTCGCCCAATCGGGTTATTCAGTGCTCGTGGTGAACCCGTTTTATCGCACCAAAAAGGCTCCGACCGCGGACGCTGGTGCCGCAACGCCCATCGAACAAGTGATGCCGCTTGCGAAAACCCTGAGCGAAGCGACGCATATGACCGATGCGAAAGCGTTCATTGCCTGGCTGGACACGCAATCATTCGTTGCAAAGAATCGCAAAATCGGTACACAGGGCTATTGCATGGGCGGGCCGATTGCGTTCCGTACAGCGGCCGCTGCTCCCGATCGAGTCGGAGCAGTTGCGTCTTTCCATGGTGGTGGACTCGTAACAGATAAGCCGAACAGTCCGCACCTAGAGGCAGCGAAAAGTAAGGCGCAGTTCCTAGTCGCGATTGCCGCAAATGACGATGGTCGGTCACCCAACGATAAGACCGTTCTGAAAGAGACGTTCGCGAAAGCGAACCTTCCCGCGGAAGTCGAAGTCTATACCGGCACTGCGCATGGCTGGTGCCCTCCAGACTCCCACGTTTACAACGAGCCTCAGGCTGAGAAAGCATGGACCCGCTTGCTTGACTTATACGGAAAAGCTCTGGCTTAAATAGTAGGGCGTCATGCCACAATGCGGAGATGTTGAGGCTCGCAATTTTTCTGCTGCTCGGATCTCTGTTGCTGCAAGCCGCTTCCCTGGTCCCACCCGCGCCCGACCAACGGTTAGCGCGCGAGATCTACGCGCAGATGATCGAGAGCAAATCAGGCTTCACCAGCGGTGCCACCACTCCCATCGCGGAATCCGTTGCTGCGAGGCTCAAAGCCGCGGGCTTTCCGGCTAGCGATATCTTCGTCGGTGGCGCCATCCCCAGCAAATACAATGTCGTCGTCCGGTATCACGGCACGGGCGGGCAAAAACCGATTCTCTTGCTGGCTCATATCGATGTTGTCGAAGCCAAGCGCGAAGACTGGAGCATCGACCCGTTCCTGCTAACAGAAAAGGACGGCTATTTCTACGGCCGCGGTACCTCCGATGACAAGGCCCAAGCCGCCATCTGGGTGGAAAATTTGATCCGATACAAGAAGGAACAGTTTCGGCCCGACCGGGATCTGATCGTCGCTCTAACGGCCGACGAAGAAGGCGGTGGGCCATACAACGGAGTTGATTGGCTGCTGAAAAATCACCGCGATTTGATTGACTCCGACTTCGCTCTCAATGAAGGCGGGAAGGGCGAAATCATCAACGGTAAGCGCATTGCCAACGAAATCGGTCTGGCCGAAAAGACATATGCGGATTTCCGGTTCGAGGTGCGAAACAAAGGGGGCCACAGTTCGCGGCCAGTTCCGGACAATGCCATTTACCACTTGGCCGGAGCTCTCTCCCGACTGTCCAGCTACAACTTTCCTTTTCAGCTGAACGCTGTCACGCGCGCCTACTTCGCTCAACTAGCTAAGATCGAAACTGGGACGCTTGCAACCGATCTCGCTCAAGTTGCGACCGGCTCGGAACAAGCGATGGAGCGCGTTGCCAAGCAATCGCCTGGCATGAACTCTATGTTGCGCACAACCTGTGTTGCTACGCAGCTCGAAGGTGGGCATGCGCCGAATGCGTTGCCTCAACTCGCAGCGGCAAACGTCAACTGCCGGATCTTTCCGGAGGACACGGTTGAACACGTGCTTGCCATTCTCAAGCAGGTTGTCGCTGACGATCAGGTAGTTGTCAGTATCAAAACGGACGAAGGCAAAGCGCCACCGTCACCAATGCGACCTGAGATCATGAAGGCCTTTGCACAGATCACAGATACCATGTGGCCGGGCGTCATCACGGTTCCAGAAATGGCTACCGGCGCATCCGATGGTCGCTATCTGCGCGAGGCAGGCATTCCCACTTACGGCATTCAAGGTTTCTTTCTAGACCGCGACGACGTTCGCGCTCATGGCCGCGATGAAAGGATGCCAGTCCAGTCATTCTATGAGGGACAAACGTTCTTATACGAATTGGTGAAGCGTCTTTCGACTGCTCATTAAGGTGGTCGCAACGTATAATTCAGCGATGATCCACCGGTCCACCCGACGGCAGTTCGCATTGCAAGCGGCGGCCGTCAGCGTCGCTCAAGCGGCGGCATCACCGCCTACTAAGGAAGAACCAACGAAACCTATGGACGGCAGTCACGATTTCAAAGACCTCGATCCTGTCGAGTGGACTCAACAGCGATACCAATCAGCTCCTTTGCGGCTCACTTACCGAGCAACTAATCGGGCTGATGCCGAACTCTGGCAGCAAGCGTTACGCGCCAAGGTGATCGAGCTATTGGGCGGTTTTCCCGAGCGAACCCCGTTGCAAGCGCAAGTAGCCGACCTTCGCCAATATCCAGGCTATCGTCGTGAGCGCATCGTATTTCGCAGCCGCCTTGGCGTGAACGTGGTTGGCTACCTTCTTGTTCCCGCTGGTCGCAAACCGCCGCATCCGACAGTGATTGCCATCCCCGGTCACGGTCGCGGAGTCAACGACATTGTCGGGATTGACGAACAAGGACACGATCGCACCGACAAGCCGGGCTATGAACATGACTTTGCAATTCAGGCCGTTGAACATGGCTTAGCAGTCTTCGCGATTGAGCCTATGGGCTTCGGGTATCGGCGCGATGAACGTACAAAAGCCAAAGGTGCTGCAGCCAGTGCTTGCCAACCAGCGGCCGGTTCCGCACTGCTCCTCGGCGAAACGATGATTGGCTGGAGAGTTTGGGATGTCATGCGGACTCTCGATTGGATCGCCACCCGCCCCGAGTTGGATGCGGCGCGAGTCGGCTGCATGGGCATCTCGGGCGGAGGTACTTGCACACTTTTTGCCACTGCTTTGGATTTGAGGATCAAGGCCGCTTTCGTCAGCGGTTATCTAAACACCTTTCGCGACAGCATCATGTCCGTTTCGCACTGCATCGATAACTATGTTCCGGGAATCCTAAACTGGGCTGAAAATTACGACATCGCCGGTCTCATTGCGCCTCGTCCCCTCTTCTCGGAAGGAGGCGACCAAGATCCGATCTTCCCCGTCAGCGCTACTCGCGAAAGCTATGCGCGTGTGAAGAAAGTGTATGAAGTTTTTGGAGCCGCCTCCCATGTCCAGCAGGAAATTTTCTCGGGCGAGCACGTCTTCCATGGTGTGCGTGGCCTGCCCTTTCTAGCAGACGCCCTTGCCTAGATCCAGGGCCGCAATAACTTCAAGTCCGAGTCATTTCCCCGTACTCCATTTCGCCAGTCACAAGCCTCAACCTCAATAAAAACCGGCTTTTTAGCTTTTTTCTCTTGACACCTGTTGTAGGCTCTCCTTGGGGAGTCTCCTGTCTCAGGTCTCCTTCCGCCACCGGCGTCATTCCGGTGGCTTTGTTATTCTCAGCAGCCACCGTTCCGGGGTGGCTTTTTCATTTACCAGGAGAGATCAACCGATGTCCACACTCGCGCAAGTCACTGCAAATCAGCAGAACGCCCAGCACTCCACCGGTCCCCGTACCGAGGAGGGAAAAGCGGCCGCGTCCCGCAATCGTTTCGTTCACGGCCTCTGCGGCGGATCGTTCAAAATCCTCCCCGGCGAAAGCGAAGACGAGTTCGAAAAGTTAGAAGCCGCCTTCACAGCCGAGCATCGCCCTCAAACCATCACCGAATCTCTGCTCGTTAGAACTCTGACCGAAGCCTGGTGGCTTCGCAACCGCGCCCAAGTCTTCCAGGATTTCTGCCTCGGTGAACTCGGAGCCATTGACTCACAAGAACTCCCTCTCTACATCCGTTACCAGGCCCATCACGACCGCGTCTTTCATCGCACCCTCAACGAGATCCTTAAGATGCGCGCTGCTCGCGAGAAATCCAAATCGCTAGAGATCATCGAGATTCGAAAGCTTGAACTGAACTCTCTCAACATCCACTCCGCCCGTCTCAAGGTCAAATTGCAACAAGCGAAGCTCCACAAGGTCCAGTCCACACAGACCGCCGCCGCGCCGCCCCAACCCGAAATTGGGTTCGTTCCGCAGAACCCGTCCCACCCGCCGGCCGACCTCTCGCCAATCACTAACGCCGCCTAGCTTTCCTGGGTCACTTCTTCTGTTTTGAGACACGCCGCCGCGTGTTTTGGTGCTTCCACCAAGCTGTTTGAAATCCGAATAGTTCATAGCTGCACACGCGAGAGTCCGTTGTGCTGCAGATCATTGAATTCGGCGAACCGACCGCACTCAAACTCTGTCCACTCCCACTAGTAAGCTACACACCTATGTAGTATTCTGCTCTTATCATGCTTGCCGTGAATGCGGTAACGAAGACCTATGCTTCTGTCCCGGCCCTCTCGAACGTTAGTTTCACCATCTCGCCCGGCGAAGTGCTCGGTTATTTGGGTCCGAACGGCTCTGGCAAAAGCACAACCGTGAAGATCGTAGCCGGCCTGCTCGAGCCCACCCTCGGCGAGGTCCGGTTCCGTGGCCAAAACATCCGCGACGATCTGGCCGCCTACAAGCGCATTCTCGGTTACGTGCCTGAAGAGGCCAACCTCTACCCGTTTCTATCAGGCTTGGAATACCTTCAGCTGGTAGGCCGGCTCCGCGGCCTCAGCGAGCGCTTGATTGACCATCGCGCCAACGAACTCCTGCGGATTCTTTCGCTACACCCTCATCGCCATGTCGCCATGTCTTCTTACTCGAAAGGTATGCGCCAGCGAGTCTTGTTGATCTCTGCCTTGATGCATAACCCCGATCTAATCATCTTCGACGAGCCGCAATCCGGTCTCGATGTAACATCCGCACTCATCTTTCACCAACTCATAGCGGCCTTACAAGGTGAGGGCAAGATGGTTCTCTATTGTTCACACGTCCTGGAAGTAGTGGAGAAAGTGTGCTCGCACGTGACCATTCTTCAGAAGGGTCGGCAGTTAGCGTACGGCACCGTTGGCGAATTGAAACGATTCCAATCCATGCCGACCCTGGAGGCCGCGTTTTCACATCTGGTGAAAGAAGCCGATGCCACAGAGGCCGCTCAACACTTTCTCGAAGTCATCTCGAACGGTTGAATATGACTAAGCTGTGGCAGAACGGAATCGATTGGAATGCACTGAAGCGCGCACCATTCGCTGTGTTGGTGGCGCACTTCGCACGAGGGCTCTTCGCTAGCGAACAGGAGCAAGCGCATGGTGGCGTCGGGTTCGGCTTGGGCGGAATTCTGGCACTGCTGGCCATACCGGGCGCATTAGTGTCGTTGTTCTTATTAGCAAAATACTCAAGCCTCATCGCCTTTTTCCACGGCACCGGTCGCCGCTTCAATCCTTATAAGCTGTCGATAGCAGACGAATACTTTTTTGTCGTACTTTCCATGACCATCATCGGTCTGATGGTCGTGCTGCGTTGGGATCGACTTTTGCCTAACCGGCGAGACTTTATCAACTTAGCAACCTTGCCCATCAAGGCACGCGACATATTTCTCGCGAATTTAGTCGCTCTGCTGGGGCTTGCTGTAGTCTTCGCCATAGACATCAACCTGGTATCAACTGTCATCTTCCCGCTCTTTGTCACCATGAACGACGGCACGATACTAACGTTCGCGCACTTCGTGGCAGCACACGCACTGACCGTTTTCTCCGCAAGCATGTTCAGTTTTTTCAGCCTGTTTGGCCTAGTTGGACTGTTGATGGCCATTTTGCCGAAAAACTGGTTCCGCTTCTGCTCGACTTACATACGCTTATTTCTTTTTGTCTTACTGCTTGCAGGGTTTTTTTCAAATCTCCTAGTCCACTTACTCAGCGCCCGAATGTCGGGCGGGAAAACCGCATTGCTGCATGCGATGCCCGGCTTCTGGTTCTTAGGAGTGTATGAACAGCTGACAGGATTAGCAACGCCTGTTATGGACGGCTATGGCAGGTTTGCGCTGACGATGCTTGCCGGTTCGGTCGCCCTAAGTGCGGCGTCATATGCGGCTTGTTACTCCCGGCATTTTGCAAAATTAGCTGAGTTCCCGGCGGACATCATTGGTGGCCTCGTGCATCGTCCATCACCCTTAGGGCAATGGCTGGGCACGTGGTTGAGCCGTTTTTTGTCTCCTAGCCAGTTTGAGAAGGCCGTCTGCGGATTCTGCACCAAAGCGCTGTTTCGCAGCGAGCAGCAGGCAATTCGGTTTGGCGCCTATCTCGGGCTCGGCTTTATCTGGACTGCGGATACAGCAATCCTGCCAGATAACTTAGGCCGCACGATTCCGGACGACGCCGTCCTCAGCGTGTCATTGTTGGTGTCCTTCTTTGGAGTAACTGGCCTGCTACTTGCAGAAGGAAATCCAGTTCTTCTCGAAGCGATTGGATATTCCGGGCAACCACAGAAAGAGCACAACCGTCTATGCCGATAGTCGTTGGAGAATTGATGTTGTGGGCCATCTTGCCGGTTAGTTGCGCAGTCGCTTTCGCGTCCACATACCCGAAATTTGGCGGGAAAGTAACCGTCTTGCATCTCCTGTACACGGTCGTGGTCACCTGGATCATCGTGACCGCCCTCGTTCGCGGACATGATCACATTCCATTCACCTGCAGTGTTGAGCGAGATACTCGGCAAATC
Source organism: Bryobacteraceae bacterium (assembly GCA_965214005.1). Classification (GTDB taxonomy): domain Bacteria; phylum Acidobacteriota; class Terriglobia; order Bryobacterales; family Bryobacteraceae; genus Bog-105. The sequence continues at coordinate 1,152,674 of CBDCAQ010000014.1, read as the reverse complement.
GTACTTCGAATCTTGGGCTGCTTGTTTGGCCTCATCGGCGCGGTCCCTCTGATGGCTGTGCTTGAGGCATGGTTGCTACAGCGGCCAGTACTCATGCTGAGCATCTTACTGCTTGGTGTGACAGGTCTCTGGATCAATCGCCGCCGGCTGAATCGCGACACCACGGGCGTTCTGACATTTTCCGAAAGCAACCGACCCTTCGAGTTGCTGAAGCTCTCTTGAGGGGCAAAGTGGGCCCGTCAAAAAGAGGTAGAATCATGGTCAGCCAGTTATGGGCGAATCACGGAAGCTCTCTCACACGGCTGCGATCATTTTGCAGACGATCGATGGCGGATGCAGCTATGGCTTTGACATTATGGACGCCACAGGACTGCCAAGCGGAACAGTTTATCCCGCGCTCAGGCGCATGGAATCAGAAGCTTTGGTGAGTGCGCAGTGGGAATCCGACAAAGAAGCGGCGGCTGAGCAACGGCCAGCGCGGAAATATTACAAGATTACTCGAGCAGGTACACAGGTCCTGGCCGAACTCCAGAAACGCTATCCGCTGTTAGAGAAGTTAGCGGTTGTGAAGCAACGCTAATCAGTGAAACCAATGTTTCAGTCGGTGAGCGGAACGTGTTTTAGTTTTGTAAGTGGAACGCTTTTTAGGTTGATGAGTGGAAACGAATTCTTAGGTTGAGTGGAAACGAATTGTAGGTTACGTCATGAGAGCAGAGCCCAACTCGCCGTTGATTGTGAAGCTATGCCAGGCCATCGTGCGGGGTGCAGCGCTTCTAGTGCCGCGAGAACGCCGGCGTGATTGGGAACAAGAATGGCATGCCGAGATCTGGCATCACTGGGGTTTGTTTCGCGACGCGGGCGAATGGAATTGGCGCGAAGCTCTTCGGCTACTTCGGAGTTCATTAGGTTCCATCATCGACGCTGTTTCCTACTTCGCCTCGCAGGAACCGGTTCGACAGCGGGCTCGGGAGATTGGCCGATCGCCATGGACTTGCTTAGGCGGCTTATCGGTGATTCTCTTCCTGATCGGACTTTTGTCGGGCGGCTTCCCTGCCACGCGTGAACTTCTGCGTCCTTTATATAAGCGCGACACCGACCGACTCTTTACGTTGTCATTGCGTGGTTTTGGTGGTCACGGCGAAGTTGGCCTCGATCCGACGGTGATCCCCGTTTGGACGAAGGACAAGAAGTTAGTTGATTCGCTCGCGCCGTTCACCTTCCTGAAAGAGAAATCAGTCAGCAAGACCGCTGATCGTAGACGGCCGTTGATCGTCAAAACCGAACCTGGGCTCTTTCACGTCATGGAGAGCAGATTTGCGGCCGGTGGTCTGCCGAGTACTAAAGCAGGAGTTGTTCTAGACGACCGAGCCTGGAAAACTCTGTTCAGCAGAAATCCCCGCGCGATTGGCTCTCAAATTGAACTTCTGCATAAGTCGTACCCGATTTCTGGCGTGCTGGCCGATAACGTTCATTTCCTCTCGCGCCGGGGTACCGCCTTCTTAGTGGTTCCCAAGGTAAGCTATCCCGATCACGTTGTAGTGCTGGCAAGAGCGAAGCCGGGTGTCACTGAAGACATGCTGGAACGTACGTTCACGCGTCTGGCTGAAAAAGGGTTTTTCTTCTTCGTGACGACACGACTGCGGGCTGCATCCCTGACGTCTACAGCTGTCGCTCCAATCTGGTTATTTGCAGTCATCGTCGCGGCAGCTGGGCTGTTAGTGATGTTCGTGTCTCGGGTCCGAGTAAGGCAATGGCGGACGTCTTGGCGGCCAGTAGCTCGAAAGGCAACGTGGCGTCGCGTTGGATTTTTTGCAGGTAAAGTCGTCCTGGCCTTGGTCGCTGTATTCGTGGCAGGGCTCGAAGCAACCCGGTCGAACAACGCTCTTTTACTGCGGTGGGAAGACGGCGCCAACGGTCCGACACTGATCTGGTTTTACGTGGCGCTGTCAATGGCTGCTCTGTTTTGGGCCGTTGCAGACCAGCGCGCCCGTTGTCGTACATGTCTCCGATTGCTCTGCTCCCCAGTGCGCATGGGCTGCCCAGGGTATATGTTGCTGGAGTGGGCCGGTACTGAGTTTCTCTGCAGCGAGGGCCACGGCGTTCTGCACGTCCCGCATCTGACGCCTACCTGGGACGACCAAGCCGAGCGATGGATCTCCATGGACGAATCGTGGCACGACCTATTCGTGCATCACTGATCCACAGCGGATCGCATTGTCAGGACATCATCATGGGGCAGCACCGTTGCGCCGATCGGAGTGACAAGCGAGAAGATCGACTCGACAATTTCCTCCACTGGAACTCGATTGGAAGTTTGAATCCACTCTCTTGCTCCGCTGTAAATGGCGCCGCTGATTGTCGCCGCGACCAGTTCTCGAGATATCCCGTTTGGCGAAGGATGATTCTGAAGGCCACTCAGAATAATTCGGCGCACGACAGCGATGATTGCTGATTCAAAGTTCTTTTCCATCTGCCGCCGGGTAGGGCAGTCAACGCCCGGAAGACCCGCTAGGTATTCGCAAGTGGCCAAGATAATTCGCCTCAGGGCAGTGGAACATCCGCCATGGAACACGACACCGCGTTTGTGTAACAAGTCCTGAAATCGGGACGCCACCAGTCCTTCCAAGAGGGCAAACTTATCCGAATAGTGGCCATAAAAGGTTGCGCGGTTCAGGGTTGCTTCACTGGCTATGTCCCCAACAGAAATTTTCTCGATGCTTTTAGATTCCAGCAGACGTTCTAAAGCGCCGTGAAGCATTTGCCGGGTACGCTTAACGCGGGGGTCGACAGACTCTGTAGCGGTTGGAATCTCTTCGACCATGAACTTATTCTATCATCTCTTCAACAACTGTTGACTAAGCGCCGTTTGTTGTTGTACGATGGCGACAGCTGTTGATTAAACATCAGCTGTAAACAAGGAGACTCTTCTATGAGAATTGCCGCTACAATCTCGCGCTACCTGTTAGGTCTAATGTTTTTGGTGTTTGGCCTGAATGGTTTTTTCCATTTTCTCCCTCAGCCTCCACCGTCATCGGCTCTTGCCGGACAGTTTTTCGGTGTAATGATGGGGTCCCACTACATGGTTCCCGTTTTCCTGGTCCAGGTAATTGGAGGAGTGCTGCTACTGGCGAACCGATTCGTACCTCTCGCCTTAACTTTGTTGGGCCCTGTGCTCGTGAACATACTAACATTCCACATCACGATGGATCCAGGCGGCGTCGGTCCTGGCATACTTGCCACGGTTTTATGGGCAATCGTTTTCATGAGTGTCCGAACAGCCTTTGATGGGATTTTCCAGGCCAGGCCAATACCTGCAGTTGGGTCCTCGACAGAGCTTCGTTCTCCATCGGCAAGCGCTGCCCGAGCGTAACGGGGATCAGCGGTCCGGATCAACCGCCCAATCCGAGCACGTCTGCAAAGGTCGCCAAGTTGGCTATACTGGCAAAGAGGAATGCTGGCTTGGCGTGTGCCCGAATGTATCAGTGACAAGCCTGCAATCTAAACTCTTCAGGAGCACGTTTCAATTTTATGTTTGCTTTGTTTCGCAGCCGGGAAAAGACTGTGCGCATACTGCTAGGCGTGTTTCTCGGGCTCGTCGCTCTCTCCATGCTTATTTACTTAGTGCCCGGCGCTCCTGGAATGGGTGGCACAACAGGTGAGAACACCGTGGCCACTGTCGGCGATCAGAAGATCACCGTCCAGGATGTCCAGACATCCATCCAGCGCATGACCCAAGGTCAGGCGAATATCCCTCGAGCGCTAATCGCGGGCTACATTCCCACCATGGTCAATCAGTTGATTAGTTCGAAGGCCATGTCGGTAAAAGCACATGAAGTCGGACTGACCGTCTCTGATCAGGAGTTGGCGAACAGCATACAGTCGGAATACGCGTCGCAACTCGGGGGCCCTTTTGACATGACTCGGTATGAGGCTGCTCTCTCGTCTCAGGGATTGACACCGGCTCAGTACGAGAAGGAACGTCGCGAGGAGATGTTGGCTCAGCGACTCGACGCGTTGGAGACACAGTCGCTGGTCGTCTCGGAAGATGAAGCAAAGGCTGAGTACCAAAAGAAAAATCAGAAGGTCGGGCTGCAATACATCGGCTTCGATAGCAAAGACTTCGCGTCTCGCGTGACAAAGTCTCCTGAAATCTTGAAAGCCTACTTTGACAAGAATCGGGCGCAGTTCCGAACTCCTGAAAGACGTGACGTCGATCTTCTGCTGGGCACAGCCACGGACTTTATGGCCACCGCCAAGGTTTCCGATGCAGACTTGCAGAAACGCTATCAGGAGAGCATCGACAGTTATCGCACGCCTGAGCGGGTGAACGTGCGTCACATTCTGATCAAGACGCAAGGCAAGCCGAAGGGCGACGTTCCCGCACTTAAGGCTAAGGCGGACCAAATCCTGAAGCAGCTGCAAGGCGGCGCTGACTTCGCGGAGCTCGCGAAGAGGAACTCCGATGACCCTGGATCAGCCGTAAAGGGCGGAGATCTCGGTTGGATCATTCGCGGCCAGACAGTGCCCAATTTTGAAAAGGCTGCGTTCAGTCTGGATCCAAAGAAACTCAGCAATGTCGTTGAGACCGAATACGGCTACCACATTCTCGAAGTGATGGACAAGCAAGCCGCACACACCCAGACTCTGGACGAAGTGAAGCCGCAGTTGATGGCTGAAACGCAGCGGGAAGCAGCGACCGACAACGTACGAAAAGCGGCTGATGCAGCCCGCACCGAGATTGCCAAGTCACCCGGACAAGACCTTGAAATCGCCAAGAAATACAATCTCAAGTTCTTGAAGTTGACCGGCATCACGGCTAACGGAACCTTGCCGGTGATCAACGCGCAGCCTGAGTTGATGACTTCTCTCTTCTCTCTACAAAAGGGTGGAACAAGCAATGTAATCCCGGTTGAGAACGGCAACCGAGACGCTTTTGGGGTGGTTACAAATATCTACGCAGCACACAACTCTTCCTACGAAGAAGCGCAGCAGGAAGTCGCAGATCGATACTCTTCAACAGAGGCCAACCGTCTGGCGCAGGAAGCCGCTAAGAGTGCGGCTGAGAAAGCGCGCAAGGGCGACAGCCTGGAATCGATCGCCAAGTCTGACAATCTGGCCGTGAAGACTGCAGCGCCGTTTACGGCTGATGGAGCTGCCGAAGGCATCGGTGCAGCCAGCTACTTGTCTGACGCGTTTAAGGCGCCGGTCGGCGGGGTCGTTGGTCCCGTCTCCGTTGGAAGTTCACAGTTCGTCTGCAAAGTGGCAGACAAGATTCAAGCCGATATGGGTGAATTCGCAAAGAATCGCGATGCGCTAACCCAAAGCTTAATTACGCAGAAGAAATCGTTGCAGCAATCTTTGTTTCGCCAGAATATCGTAGCCGATCTGAAGCGCCGCGGCAAAATCAAAATGAACGATGCGGCCCTCTCACGCATGATTTCCGCATTTCAATCCTAGGACTAATATTGATTTCACAACTGCTTAGTTATCTGCATAGCCTGACTGACCCGAACCAGCTGATCCAGCTGCTTTCGACGGTGTTGAGCGGGTGGCTTGGCTACGTATTCCTCTTCGCAATCGTCTTCGCGGAAAGCGGTTTGTTAGTCGGCTTCTTTTTGCCGGGCGATTCGCTGCTGTTCACCGTGGGCGTAGTTGCAGGAGCCGGTAAGTTGCCGATTGTCGGCATGATATTTCTTTTAGCTTTCGCGTCAATGGCCGGCGACGGACTCGGTTTCCTGCTGGGCAGCACGCTGGGATACAAACTGTTTTCAAATCCTAATTCCAAATTCTTCCGGCGTGAGCATTTGGACCGGACCAAAGAATTCTACGAACGACACGGTGGCAAGACAATCATCTATGCCAAATTTGTGCCCATCGTCCGCACCTTTGCCGCGTTTATCGCCGGCGTAGGCAAGATGCACTACTCGCGGTTTTTAAGCTTCAATGTGTTTGGCGCAATCGGTTGGGTAACCATCATGCTTTCGCTCGGATATTGGCTCGGCAGGATCCCTGTCATTCAGCAGAACTTTGAAAAGGTTGTGCTGGGAATTGTGATCGTGTCACTCATTCCTGTGTTCTTGCAAGTCTTGAAGAGCCGCACCAATGAACCTGCTCTACGGCAGTAAGCTCAAGCGAAGCTATACTTCTGGCTCGCGTCGTCCCACATCACTTTTTTCTGATGTTTGAACGACAAAGTCGCCAAGTGTCCACCGATCGCGGCTTGCTGACCCAAGCGCGTCGGAGCTATGACCTGCCCTTGGCCTTGGATCGCTTCCATCAGGTTGCGTATATGCGACTGGACGGCCAAGTTGTCATTGCCCAGCTTGTGTTCTTCGTATGGCTTGCGGGCCTTGACGTCTGCAGGGATCAATTCCGGGTGGCCTCCAGCGCGGGTCTGGTTCGTGTACGCTTCAGGATAAAAATATAGATGCTGGCGCGAGTTCACCTCAATCGTGCCTTCATCGCCCATGAACTGTTCGCCATAGCCATAATGCTCGTTGCCGAAGTAGCTGCTGTAGAGGATGTGAAACTTATTCGGATACTCGTAGACTGCGCTGAACGTGTCAGGACAGTCCCGGTCATCACCCGCCTCAGTCCACTTATAAATTCCGCCTGAAGCTACGCACGATAAAGGTGTGGTCTTGCCACAGACGAAGTTCGTGATGTCGGTCTGGTGGACCAGTAGGTCAGTAGGAATGCCGCTCGAGTAGTCCCAATACAAACGCCATTGATAGAACCGACGAGGATCCCAGGCCCGTTTCGGAGCATCCTCAAGGAATCTGTTCCAATCAGTCGTTTCGAGGCTCGCGTCCTTCGGAATGGCATAACGCCAAATGGGCTTCGAAGGCACATCGTTGCGATACCAAAACGCGCGCACGTAATGAACGTTTCCGATCATGCCCTGCGCAACCATCTCCTTCGCCTTCGCGTAGAGGGTGTTGCTTCGATTCTGCGTACCAACCTGGACAACCTTGCCCGAAGCCTCCGCGGCTTGAACGATCTCGGCACCTTGTTCAATCGTGTGTGCGAGAGGCTTTTCCAGGTACACGTTTTTCTTGGCCTGCAATGCCGCCATCGCCATGACGTGATGCAGATGCTCGGGCGTAGCTATGAAAACTGTCTCAACGGAAGGATCAGCTAACAGCGCCCGAAAGTCGTCATAAATCTTCGGGCTCTTGTTTTCCTTTGAGATGACCTTGTCTTTTGAGCGCTGCTGATACCCTTTGTAGGCATCACAGATCGCTACTACCGAACCATACTGATCGGACTTGCCTTCATAGAACATGTCCATCAGATAATTGCCGCGGGTACCTGTGCCAATCCAGCCGATATTAGTCTTACTATTCGCGCCCAGAGCCGGCAGAATCGCAGGACCAGAAGCAAGAACAGCGGCGCTGGCCATCGTTGACGCGCGCAGGAAACTTCGACGTGATTCGGACGGGCGATCTGGGCTCATGTTTTAGAAACGTTCCGAGCCCTCAGAATATCAAGAGCCCGGCTACAGACTAACGACGGCGTCCTTTTCTAAGAACAACGCCTTTGCCGTGTAAGAGAATGCATCCGCCTTGGCGCTGCCTTTGTACTTCACTTCATCTATGGTCGTCATAACACCTGAGATGGACTCGGCATCGACGGTCAGCGTGGAATAGCCGTGATTGTTGTGATTGCCAGCAACCAACTTTGCATGGGTGTCGGGGTCCTGGACACCAACATCACCGTTCATTCCGTGCAGATGATAGTACCCACCGTTACCAATCACCATGAAAGGCGTGGGCCCATCCTTAACGATCTCGCGTTCGATTCTTTGATAATTGTGAACATGAGCAGTCAAGACCATGTTCGGAACACGACGTGAGTCATTGATGGCATGCTGTACCGCGTCAGCCATCCGGGGACTACCGCTATGATGATCGTCGAAAGAATAGACGGGGTGATGCAACGCCAGGAGAAGTGCCTTATCTTGCGGCGCTGTTGCAAACTCGTTTGTGAGCCATTGCTGCTGGACTGAATCGATCGATCCGTGCTCGGGCACATTGGTATACATGCCAACGATAGTCACGAACGGACAATTGAGCGTGAAATAAACATTAGGCAGCGACATCGTCACACGAGGCGAATCGTGCGATTCGGGATTAATCCGCGGCTCCGGAGTCATGAAGTAGTCGACCCAGCCATCCAAAGAAGTTTGTGACGAATCGATCGGGTCACCATCGTGGTTGCCGGGGATAGAAATGATCGGGACGTTGTAGTGGTTGTACGGCTCGTAAAATTGTGAATAGTATTCACTAATTTGACCGTTGTAATAAACAACATCGCCTAAATGGTAAAAGAACTGTGGGGCTTCACCTTTGGGCTTGTTTAGGTCGCCTTTCATTGCCGATGCAACATGAGCCTGGTAATCGGGATTCTTGATTCCACCCGTGTCGCCGACGCAGTGAAACACAATTTTTCCAACTGTCTTGGCGTTATCATCAATGCCGGGAACAGCATTTGAAAGATCATAGTGATAGGGCGGATGGCCCAGCGGATCCGGCAGGGGCTGAAATTTTTGGGTGCCTTGCGCGAATGGTGTAAGCGGAGCTACGCCGCCGTGAAATTGTGAGCGCCCCATTGGAGGTCGCTGACGAGTCTCGCCCTGCCTCAAAAGTCCACCGTGAGCGCCTCCCGTTACTGGATTGGAATGCGGGTGTTTTGTAAATGCCATGTCTATTCCTCCAAATTTGCTTGTAAGTCCAGGCGAAGTGTACTGAGATTCGAGTTCGCGCCTGATAGTCTATCTGGTTCAGATCTAAATTACTGCAATTTCACAGCCATTATTTAATGACCAATAAGGTTCCGACAAAAGGATTGAGTTACAATCGCCGCTTATGTTCACCGGGATCGAACATTTCGCTATCGCATCACCAAACCCAGCCTCCCTTGCGCGCTGGTACAGCGATCATCTTGACTTCACGATCAACTATGAGTACGCTGGAAACTTTTTCGTGAAAGCACAAAACGGTGCTCAAATCGAGATCATCCCGTCAGACGGCGAGCGCGGCGCCAATGAACCGAAGACGCCCGGAATGCGCCATATTGCAATCTCCGTGGAGAATTTCGATCTGGCCTACCAACACTTAAGAAACACAGGTGTCCACTTTACCGCCGAGCCCTATACTAATCAAGGGAACCGGCTCGTCTTCTTCGAGGATGGCGACGGCAACCTTGTCCATCTCATTGAGCGAGCAGAGCCCCTGCCGTGACCTGGACTCGAAAGATCACGGATTGTTCAGTCGCGTCTTCAAGGCTTTTCAGTATCCAGATTTTCGTTTGATGTGGATCGGCGCCTGTGTGTCGAGCATCGGCACCTGGATGCAAGTCCTCGCCCAAAGCTGGCTGGTTTACAAACTTAGCAATTCATCGCTGTACTTAGGGCTGGACGCCTTCTTCGGGCAGATCCCAATCTTCCTCTTCTCTCTGTTTGGCGGCGTGTTTGCCGATCGAAAGAGCCGCCGAACCATGCTGCTCATTTCGCAATTTATCCAGTTAACGTGTGCGTTTCTACTCGCCGGGCTGGTCTTCACTGGCGCCGTTCGCGTGTGGCACATCTGGTGTCTCTCGTTTACCGTGGGTCTGGCGCAATCATTCGGCGGGCCGGCGTATCAGGCACTTGTTCCGAGCCTCGTCGGTAAGGCAGACCTGCAAAATGCAATCGCCTTAAATTCAATCCAATTCAATTTGGCCCGTGTCGTAGGACCGACGCTGGGTGGCTTAGCACTTACCTTTTGGGGTCCAACGTGGTGCTTTGGTTTGAACGGAGTATCCTATCTCGCCGTTATTGCGACGCTGTTGATGATCAAGACCAGGCAAGTACCCACCAAAACCAAGGAGTCAGTGTTAGAGAGCATGCGCGAGGGGCTCGACTTCATAAAGAACCGCCAAGGTATGGTGGGTTTAATCTCGCTGGCTTTCTTTGTAACGCTGCTATCGTTCCCGCTTATTACATTTCTGCCTGTCTTTGCGAAAGACATTTTCCATGGAACTCCAAGAACGTTTACGCTCTTCCTGTGCCTCTCCGGCGCTGGATCGGTCATGGGCGCATTGTTGATTGCGGGCGACAAGAAAACAGCCGGCTTGGCACAACGAGCATTGATGGTGATGGCCGTGTTGGGGCTGCTGATCATGGCATTTGGGCTATCGCGCAATCTAGCCCTCAGCCTCGGCCTCATTTTCTTCGCCGGCACGTGTCTGATGGTCGTGTTCGCTGCTAACTCGTCACTAGCGCAAATGCAAACGACCGACGAAATGCGTGGCCGCGTGATGAGCATCTATAACGTTGCCTTTCGTGGCGGCATGCCGATCGGCAGCATCGTCTCGGGCTATCTCATCAAGCAAAGCTCGGCACCATTGATCATGATCGGCAATGGAGCTCTCTTATTTGTTTTGGCTTTCTACTTTCTTGCAGTGCGGCGACGATTGGTAAGGGTGTAAGCAGAGATCCCTGAATCCATGCCTAGTCTTGAAATCGCTCCGCTATGAGCTGGCGGTAGCGCCGCCGGTAGTAGCTAGTGCGTCAACGAAATAAGCGCGTCGGCGAAGCTACCACGCCAATTTAGATACGAGTGGCCGCCATTGAATTCCTGATAGTGGACCGAGTAACCTTTTGCGGTCAAAATGTCACGCAGGTGGCGATTGGCGACAAGTTGCGAAGGACGTACTGCGGCTCGAAATCCACCTCCATCAGTCCGATTTCAAGAGAAAATATCACGGGCAGCTTGGGGGGAGGCAACAAAGTGTCGCGCGAGCCACTCGGCCTCTAAGTCGTCGTCGGGGGCGCCCGCGAAAGCTCCGGACTGCGCGAGAACGTTGCCAAAGATCTCGGGATGACGAAGGGCGGCGCAGGCCGACGCTAACCCCCCGAGGCTCGCGCCACCGACAAAGGTGCGTCCAGGCTCCGCGGTTATGTGATAGTTGCTGCGCGTCCACGGGACGGCCTCTTTCACCAGGAATTCGGTGAATGGGACGGAGCAGGCAAGATCCGCAAATCGGCTGTAGCCCGGCGAGTCAATCATCATCGGCGGAATCTGCTTTTTCGAGATCAGGTTATCCATAATGACTGGCACCGGAACAGTATTCACGTAGTCTTCACCTCGAGCATCACCAGCAATGGATACGGCTCACCCTTGGAAGTGGACCCGGGTGGGGTGTAAACCCAAACCGTACGCTCATTATTAGGAATGTTGCTGCGAAGCTTTCTCTGTTCGACCGTGCCCTTGAGCGCGCCGTAGACAGGCGCGTTCCACCAAGGCTGAGGCGGAGCTGCGGGCAACTCGACCCAAGAAAATTGGCCTAAACGCCAGCGAAAGATCCGCGGGTTCAGTGGATCAGGCTGCGGCGTCAAGAAGAGACGCTGAATCCCACCGGCAATGTCCTTTGGATTGAGTTTTTCGACCGGCTGCAGTGAATCGTTGGGAGACAGTTGATAGGCGAAGCGTGCGTCGTTGCGAATAGTGTACGTTTTGTACCAGACGTCCGTTGTATCCAGTCGAGCCATCTGGTTTGAAGTGAAATCAAATCCGGCCATAGCGCCCACGATAACCACGTTGTGGGTCTCCTTTTTCGCTTGCCACACGAACGTCACGAGGGAACTGCGGTGATCGAGAGGGTTCACTTCTATCAGGGGCGCGTGATTCGTTGCGATCTCCGTCCAGAACTGTGCCGTTGCTGTTCCAATCCCCGCTTCAACCTGTTTGCGCAGCAAAGCGATACGCGGGCTCACCAAAGAATCTGCCGCGGCAAACGGCGGCACTTCGGCAGAAACGACTATTCCCGAGAAAATCGCTAATGCAAATATTCGCCTGAGCATGGCGTCTATGATGTCAGAAATTCGGAACCCGCAGATCCGCTCCTTACAATAAGGAGAGATGAAACGGTTCTTGGGTGTTCTGTTTGCGGCTGCCATGTTTGCAACCGCGGTTTGCGCGGCTACCGCCAGCACGGCGGATTTGGATGCGGCACGAGACAAGCAAGACCTTGGTCTTCTAGATAAGCTGATCGCCCAAGGCCAGCCGGCTAACCAAAGCGATCCCGTGGCACAGCATAGATTGGCCGTAGCTTACTCGTATGCCTCTGAAGTGGCGCTCGAAGTCCGCGATAAGAAGAAGGCTCAGTCGTACGCAGAGGCGGGGATGGATCCTGCTAAGCGGGCAATCTCGAAGGACGGATCTAACGCCGAGTATCATCGAGCTCTTGGGCAGCTATGCGGTCAAGTGATCCCGGCTAATCCGATTTTCGGTTTCAAATATGGCCAGTGCGCGCGTGATGAAATAGACAAAGCTATCCAACTAGACGGCAAACTGGCCCTAGCTTATGTAAGTCGAGGCGTGGGAAACTCTTACTTACCGCCGCAAATGGGTGGCGGCATCGACTTAGCTCTTAAAGACTACGATAAGGCAATTTCGCTCGATCCAAAGCTGGCCGAAGCTTACCTTTGGAAAGGCGTGGCACTGCGGAAGGCGAATCGCAACGTGGAGGCTCATCAAGCATTCGAAAGCGCTGTTCAACTTGACCCTCAGAGAGTCTGGGCCAAACAGCAACTCGAGAAGACACCGGCTAAGTAGAACCGCCGGTCATGCGCAATGCGCTGTTCGTATTCATCAGCATCGTTGTATTCACATGGTTGGAATTTGCCGTGTTCCCCGGCCACACGTATCTTCAATCTGATACTCAAATCTATTTACCCATTCTGGAGCGCTTAGACTCTCCCGGTTTTCTATCGCGGGATCTGATCGCTACTCACCCCCATGTCAGTTACACGATTTATGACGAAGTAACTCTGTTTCTCCATAGTGCTGCCCAAGTCTCATTTGAGCGAGCCTTGGTCGGCCAGCAGTTACTGTTCAGGGCAGCAGGCCTTCTCGGTGTTTACTTGCTGGTCCAAACTACCGGATTACCAAGTTATCTTTGTTTCCTAGTTGCCACTCTTGTGAACTTGGGCGGCGCGTTGCTGGGTCCAGCTGTATTAGTAGTCGAGTACGAGCCTGTGCCGCGCGGGTTCGCGTTCGGGTTAATTCTACTCGCACTCGGGCTGATGGCTCACGAGAAACCTCTTCTGGCGGGACTGGCTGGGTCGCTGGCTTTCCTTTATCATCCGCCCACCAGTGCTCCATTTTGGGGTTTTGTTATTGGGTGCTTCCTTTTCAGTCGGAACCTTCGACCGTACGCTAAACCCGCCCTCACCGTCCTGTTTATAGCGACGCTACTGCTTGCCAATTTGTCCCAATTGCAACCGGGCGTAGTGGAACCGCAACCGTTGTTCACCCGCATTTCCGATCAGCTTGCGGCGCTGCAGCATTACCGTACACGCTATGCCTGGGTTTCCCTGTGGGCCGGTCGCGATATTTGGCAGTATCTGGCGCTTGCAACCGTAAGCTATTGGGCTTTCTACCGTGTTTGGGCCAGCTTGAACGTGTTTGTACGACTTTTCGCTGCTTTCTTCCCTATCGCCGGACTGGTGAGCATCGCTGCTTCAGATCTACTTCTGGAACACATGCGTTTAAGCGCTCTACCACAGATGCAACCGGCGCGGGCACTTCTGTTCACTGTACTGTTTGCCTCATTAGGCACGGCGATCGCGGGTTGCCGGGCGGCGTTAAGTGATCAACTAGCAGAGGCTACGGGCTGGTTCGCGGTCGCTTTCGTCATACCGATGCGAATCCGTTTGCTGGACCTACTTGACCTTTGGCAGGAACAAGCACGGCGTCAGCTGTTACTTGCGATTGTGCTCGCTTGGACGCTGGCATTTGTCATTAGCCAGGCCCGTACAGTCACCTCTCAGGTGTCCCCAGGACGCCTCAGGAGAACAATTGCGCAGCGGCTTCCCGCCCTTGCCTGCCTCGCAATCCCAGTTGCCGCGATGATGTTGATGCCGACTTTCGCGGCAGTCGAGAACTACAAACGAACCGATAACAGAACGATTGTGGACGTAGCGGACTGGGCTGCCAACAACACCTGGGGAAGTTCGATGTTTCTGTTTCCAGATGCTGGTCGTGATCTCTACCCGGGCGTGTTTCGTGCTCAATCCCGTCGTGCTCTTTGGGTTGATTGGAAGAGTGGAGGACAGGTGAACTACTTTGAATCCCTCGCGACAGAGTGGTTCTCCCGATGGCAGCAAACTGTGAACGGACCGTATAGTGCGCAGAGATTACAATCTATGCTCCAGCTTCCCATCGACTACTACGTAGTGAAGAGCAGCCATCGACTCCAGCATATTCCAACCGTCTACGCCAACACGGATTTCGCTGTGTATGACGCAAAGGACCTCCAACGAGCAAGCGAGTCTGGGATCCAACTGCGGTAAGCCGCGACGTATTCAGATATTACGTATTCAGATCGATACCAAGCTTCTTGAGCTCTTCGGCGTAATAGCGTTTATGTAGTAGCTCGTACTCTTCCCCGCCCTCGACAATGTCGCGTTTCTGCGTCTTGATCTTCTGGCGCGCAGCTTTGTCCACCTTGTCTTCGGTCTGGAGAATCTCGGTCATCTCACGTACGAATGCAAGACGGACATCGTTGTCAGGCTTACGAATTCGAACCTCTCGCAACTTCTTGAGAGCTGGGACGATTTTGTGTGAGAGATCGTTGATCTTGTCGCGCGAGAGTCTCATCGGATCGCCGGTATCACGTCCAGAGGCGCGGATTACCTTCCGCTGCGACATCAGCTGATTCTTGATCTTGCGAAACATGTCCTGGTAAGACACGTTTTCACGGCGCATATACTCGCTGTACTGTTCGAGTAAGTCGCGAACCTCATCGTTCATTCGATCTTCAACCGAGAGATCGTCTTCAATGATGTACTCGATAGCTTCAGCGGCAGCCGTCGGATCTGACGTTTCGAAAATGGTCGGGGTTAAACGTTGGACGAGCTGCCTCGACAAATAGCCAAGAAACTCGCGAGCAAGAAGCATCCGAGGCTAGTTTAGCAATTCCTGATACGGGCGATTTCGGAGCAAGTCGCGTCTAATTTGGTCAGATGCCCGATACCTGCACAGCCACAGAACGACTTCGGGGACCATCAAACTCGGCGAGCAAAATACTTTGCCAGGTCCCGAGCAGAACGGACGAGTTGCGAACCTGTAGGCACAAAGTCTGACCCATCAACATTCCACGCATATGCGAATCAGCGTTTTTTCGCTCACAGTCGCTGTACGCAGGATCGTTGTGCCGGTAATAGCTCTCGCGCTGGACGATGTCGTCGAAGAACTGTCGAACGTCATGGAGCAAGGCGTCCTGCCATTCGTTTAGGAACACGGCCGTCGTAGTATGGAGCGTCTGTAAGTGCACTAGTCCGTCACGTACACCACTCTTCCGAACGATCTCATTGATGCGCTCGGTGATATTCAGCACCTGCATGCGGTCCTGAGTAATCCAATCAAGAACGCGGCTG
This sequence comes from Bryobacteraceae bacterium, assembly GCA_965214005.1. Taxonomy (GTDB): domain Bacteria; phylum Acidobacteriota; class Terriglobia; order Bryobacterales; family Bryobacteraceae; genus Bog-105. The sequence goes on along the minus strand of CBDCAQ010000014.1, from coordinate 1,137,250 downwards.
AAGATCTTATAACTGCTTTGCGGAACCGACTGTGGCGTTGGCTCAATGAGCTCAAGTTCCGCCGGTAGCGGCTTGGTGGATGTCATTTCAGGAAGTCCGTTGCCCAATTGGATGCTGCCGAATCGGTAAAGACATCAAGTTTTCAAAAATTGTTGCAAAGCCACAATTAGAGCAATCTTCCGTACCTGTAACTATAAGAGTTTGCGAATCGGTATTCATTGCTCAACTGCAGGCTCGCTGGAACGGGCCGCGTTGAAGGCGCGGGAACTTGGCGCTAACACGCTTCAGATCTTCTCGGCCAGCCCAAGGATGTGGAAGGCGAGAACGCCAGATCCTGATCAGGTTTTGCGCTTAGCCCAGGAACGAAAGAACCACGACCTGTTCCCACTGGTTATTCACGATAGCTATTTGATTAATCTTGCCTCATCTGACCAAATCATCTTCGAACAGTCCGTCGCAGCGTTTGCCGGCGAGATAGAACGAGCGTTGATCATCGGCGCTGAATACCTAGTTGCACATCCCGGCAACTACCGGGGAACTACAGTTGAGCAGGGCTTGATCAGCGTCGCCAAGGGCTTGGCTCTTGCCTGGGATGCTGTAAATTCAGTTCGTAAAGCCAAAGCTCGCCTGACAATCCTGCTCGAAAACACGGCCGGAGCGGGCGCGCAATTAGGCGGCGAACTGCAGGACCTGGCGATCATCCGTGAGCTAGCAACTCCCTATTTAGATATTCCGATCGGCTATTGTCTCGACACCTGTCACTGTTTTGTTTACGGCTATGATCTGGCACACGAGATGGGCCTAAAGCGGCTAGTCAAAGACGCCGACTTTAAACTGGGCCTGGAACATGTGCCGGTCATTCACACCAACGACGCGAAGGCGTGCTTGGGTTCGCACTTGGACCGGCATCAAAACATTGGCGATGGTTATATTGGAACCGAGGGCTTTCGTCGCATCCTCAATCACCCTAAGCTGAAAGACAAGGCGTTCATTCTCGAAACACCTGTCGACAACCCCGGTGACGACCTGCGAAATGTCCAAAAATTAAAGGAGTTAGTATTCCCGAACAAGCGTTCCATCCGCAAACCTTCGAGCCGAAGTGGCACGAGCGTTGGACGAAGAATCCGGCCCTCTACGTAGCCGATTCGCCAGAAAAGCCAAAATACTATGTGCTCGAGATGCTGCCCTATCCAAGTGGCAAGCTGCACATGGGGCACGTGCGCAATTACTCGATTGGTGACGCGCTTGCTCGGTATATGTGGATGCGCGGCTATGATGTTCTGCACCCAATGGGGTGGGACGCTTTCGGATTACCCGCAGAAAACGCAGCGTTGAAGCGAGGCCTCCATCCGCGGGACTGGACCGTCAGCAACATCGCGCAGATGAAAGCGCAGATGCAGCGCCTGGGCTTCGGCTATGACTGGAGTCGTGAAATTGCAACCTGCGATCCAGAATATTATCGCTGGAATCAGTGGTTCTTTTTAAAGATGTATGAGCGTGGTCTTGCCTATCGCAAAGAGGCCCTGCTGAACTGGTGTCCAGAGTGCGCAACTGTACTTGCGAACGAGCAGGTTGTGAATGGCTGCTGTTGGCGACACGAAACTACGCCGGTGGAACAACGGGCTCTGAAGCAGTGGTTCCTTAAGATCACTGCATACGCAGATCAGCTTTTGAATGATCTTGCTGATCTTGAGTCAGGTTGGCCGGAACGCGTCATCTCGATGCAACGGAACTGGATTGGCCGTTCCGAGGGCGCAGAGGTGGATTTTAAGCTGGAGAATTCCCAGGATAAGATCAGGATCTTCACGACTCGAATTGACACCATCTATGGAGCGACCTGCCTGATCCTGGCACCCGGCCATTCCCTGACTGACACACTGGTGACCAATCCGGAAGCTCGGCTAGAAATTCGAGAAATGGTGGATACTGCTGCCCGTCAGGACCCAGGGCAGGACGAGAAGGTCGGTCTTTCCACGGGGGCATTTGCGGTGCACCCGTTCCATGGAGGCCTGATCCCGATCTGGGTCGGCAACTTCGTATTGAGCGGATACGGGACCGGCGCCATTATGGCTGTTCCGGCACACGATCAGCGCGACTTTGAGTTCTGCACGACCTATCAGATACCCATCGTTCCAGTCGTGCGGCCAGTTAGCGATCCTTCGCCACAGGTTCCAATCGGCGAACCGTTTCTCGACTACGGTGTCGTCGAACACTCGGGCGAGTGGTCGGGCCTGGACAGCGCGGAAGCTCGCCGACGTATGACGGCCTATGTTGAGGCGAAAGATATTGGACAGTCCTCAATAACGTATCGCTTGAAGGACTGGGGCGTTTCCCGACAACGCTATTGGGGAACGCCGATCCCTATCATCTATTGCGAGCACTGCGGAATGGTTCCGGTTCCCGAACAGGATCTGCCGGTCGTGCTGCCGCTAGACGTCCAGATTACCGGTAAAGGCCGATCGCCACTAGAGGCAGTTCCGTCCTTTATCAATGTCCGATGCCCGTCGTGCTCAGGTGAAGCTCGCCGCGAGAGCGACACGATGGATACTTTCGTCGATTCATCGTGGTACTTCTACCGCTACTGCGATCCGCATAACGAGACGGCTCCGTTCAGCACCGAAATTGTTGGGAAGTGGTTTCCGGCCGACCAATACATAGGCGGCGTGACGCACGCGATTCTTCACCTGATCTACTCTCGATTTTGGACCAAGGTGATGCGCGATCTAGGCCTGGTCACGACTCCGGAACCAGCGCGCAACCTATTCACGCAGGGTATGGTGTTGAAGGACGGCTCGGCTATGTCCAAGTCTAAAGGGAACATCGTCGACCCGGACTTGATGACGGACAAATACGGGGCCGATACTTGTCGCCTCTATACGCTCTTTGCAGCGCCTCCGGAACGCGATATGGACTGGAACGAGACAGGTGTCGAAGGCCAGCATCGGTTTTTGGGACGCGTCTTCCGGTTCGTCACGCGCCAGGCAGACAGAACTTCGAACGTCGGTAGTGAGAATAATGGGGCCGACCGGCAAGCGATTCGCAAGCTGCATCAAACCCTGCAGAAGGTGACCAATGATTTCGACAGCCGCTGGCATTTTAATACCTCCATCGCTTCCTTGATGGAGCTAGTGAACGAGCTATATCAGCTCGAACCCAAGCTGTCGGATCAACCCCTGCCGGAGATCTGCAGGACACTGACGCTCATGTTGGCGCCTTTCGCTCCTTACACAGCGGAAGAGCTCTGGAGCATTCTAGACTATGAGGGTCCAGTTTTTCGGCAAAGTTGGCCGAAATTCGACCCGGACTTGGCGAAGGAAGATCTGGCCGAGATCCCCGTTCAGGTGAACGGAAAACTTCGCGCTCATCTGCACGTGCCATTTGGGACATCGAACGATCAGCTTCAGAAGCTCGCGTTAGAAGACTCGAAAGTTCAGTCGTATGTCGCGGGGAAGCAAGTGGCGAAGGTAATCGTGATCACGGACAAGTTGATCAATGTAGTTGTCCGCTGAACCCTAGATAACCATTAGCGAGGCAATTTATCGAGGATTCGTCGGCATAGTCCTGCAGCTTCGACAAACTGTTTTAATCTAGGAATTAGAAGGCGAGCGTAATTGAGCGCTGAAAGTGCGATTCGAGCCGAGTCACTGAGGAAGTCCTACCGGTCGGGCGGAACAACGGTTACAGTGCTAGACGATCTCTCGCTGCAGATCGAAAGAGGTGAGCGTGTGGCCATCATCGGCGAGTCAGGCGCCGGCAAATCGACCTTGCTTCATCTTCTGGGAGGTCTGGACCGAGCATCTGGCGGTCAGATCTTCTTTGGCAATCGAGACATAGCTGGCCTATCTGATCGACAGTTGGCCGACTTTCGGAATCAGGAAATTGGGTTTGTTTGGCAGAATTCATCGCTTCTGCCCGAGTTTAATGCTTTGGAGAACGTGATGATGCCTATGCTGGTCGGCGGAGCTAGCTTCAGTTCTGCGAAGGCTCGAGCGCGGGCAATGTTGGCCGAAGTAGGCCTGAGTGCTCGGGAGGATCACCTCTCGGGCGAGTTATCTGGAGGTGAGCAGCAAAGGGTGGCTCTTGCGAGGGCGTTGGCCGTGCAGCCGAGCGTATTGCTCGCTGACGAACCAACCGGCAGCCTGGACCATCGCACGGGCGACATGATTTCCGGTTTGCTGGACGAATTGCATGTGGCACATAGATTAACTTCTGTTTTTGTGACCCATAATCTTTCTTTCGCCGGACGCTGCAACCGAGTTTTAGAGTTGAGAAAGGGCAGCCTGCACCCACCTTCTGTTTTAGGTAGTCAGGAAGCCAGAGTTGGACAAGACGCAACCCGTCTTGACGGTGGCACTTATGTTTGAACGTTATACCGAGAAAGCACGCCGCGTAATCTTCTTTGCGAGGTATGAGGCGAGCCAGTTCGGCAGTCCCTACATTGAGACGGAGCATCTGCTGCTCGGGCTCTTGCGCGAGGACAAAGCGCTTGCCAATCGATTCCTGCGGTCTCATGCGGCCATCGAATCGATTCGCAAGCAGATTGAAGCACACACAACGGTGCGCGAGAAGGTGTCGACATCAGTTGATCTTCCGCTCAGCCATGAGTGCAAGCGGGTACTGGCTTATGGGGCCGAAGAAGCCGAACGGCTGAGCCACAAGCACATCGGTACAGAACATCTACTCCTTGGACTGCTACGTGAGGAGAAGAGCTTCGCCGCTGAAATTCTTCATGAACGGGGACTTCGGCTGTCGGCTGTGCGCGAGGAGATTGCCCGGTCCGCGTCTGAGAAAACCTCCGCCAGTCGTCCGAAAGAAAGTTCCCTGCTTGCCGAGTTTAGCCGTGATTTGACCCAGGCTGCCGTGGACGGCATGCTCGATCCGTTGATTGGCCGCGATTCCGAAGTCGACCGCGTCGTGCAGATTCTTTGCCGCCGAACCAAAAATAATCCGGTCCTGATCGGCGAGCCGGGCGTCGGCAAAACCGCTATTGTCGAAGGACTCGCCCAACGGATCGCTGATGGGGATGTTCCATCCTTCCTGTCAGACAAACGAATCCTCGCACTCGATTTATCGTTGATTGTGGCCGGAACCAAGTATCGCGGCCAATTCGAAGAGCGCCTGAAAACTATCATGAAGGAGTTGATGGAAAATCAGAACGCCATCATCTTCATCGACGAATTGCATACTTTGGTGGGTGCGGGCTCGGCCGAAGGTTCACTCGACGCCGCCAACATTTTGAAGCCGGCTCTTTCCCGGGGCGAGATCCAGTGTATTGGTGCGACGACGCCTTCGGAATATCGCAAGTCGATCGAAAAAGATAGGTCACTTGAACGCCGCTTCCAAGCAGTCAAGGTTCCCCCGCCGATCGAGAGTGACGCGATTCGTATCCTGTTCGGCATCAAGGAACGGTATGAGAAGTTTCATGCCGTCGCCTATACCGACGAGGCAATCGAATCGGCAGTCTACACGTCCACGCGATTTATTCCCGATCGTTTTCTACCAGATAAGGCGATCGATCTAATCGACGAGGCGGGCGCGCGTGTGAAGCTTCGTCAGACGACGTTGCCGAGCGAAGTGGCCGACATTCAGAAGCGAATTAAGTTCATCGTCCATCGCATGGAGAATGCGATTGCGAATCACGAATTTGAAAAGGCTCGCTTCTACTCGGACGAAGAGCGTAAGGAGCGTGAGAATCTCCGCGTCCTTCGTGAGAAATACAATCTCGACGACACGTCCACCGGTATTGTTTCCAAGGACGACATCGAGGATGTAGTGGCGCGCTGGACAGGCGTTCCGATGACCTCGATTAAAGAAGAGGAAATTAACAAACTTCTTCGGATTGAGGAAGAACTGCACAAGCGTGTGATCGGCCAGGAGAAGGCTCTTTCGGCTTTGTCTCGGGCTATTCGGCGCTCGCGTGCAGGCTTGAAGTCACCGAAACGGCCCGCAGGTTCATTCCTTTTTCTAGGACCAACCGGTGTCGGAAAAACGGAAGTTGCCAGGGCACTCGCTGAGTTCCTTTTTGGCAGTGAGAAGTCTCTGATCCGCTTCGATATGTCGGAGTTCATGGAGAAGCATTCCATCTCCAAGCTGATCGGCTCGCCTCCTGGATATGTGGGCTACGAAGAGGGCGGCCAGCTCACCGAACGTGTGAAACGTGCGCCGTATTCAATTATCCTGCTGGACGAGATCGAGAAGGCGCACCCGGACATCTACAACATCCTGCTGCAGGTGTTTGAGGACGGCCAGTTAACCGACGGGCTTGGCAATACTGTCGATTTTAAAAACACGATCATTATTATGACTTCGAATCTTGGGGCTCGGTTCCTCGATAAACGGGGTCAGATCGGGTTCTCGGCACACACGGATGTCGGGATTCCTCAGAAGATTGAAGACCAGGTTATGGGCGAAGTGAAGCGCGCTTTTAACCCCGAGTTTCTGAATCGCTTGGACGAAGTGATTCTGTTCACGTCACTGACCGACGACGAGCTGATGAAGATCATGTTCCTGCTGGTTGACATGATCAACGTAAATCTGTTGGCCAAGCAGATCAAAATCAAGCTGTTACCGGACGCAGCCAAGTACATTTTAGACAAAACGCTGACAGACCGCAGCTATGGAGCGCGGCCACTGCGGCGAGCTCTGCAAAAGTACATTGAGGACCCGTTGTCAGAGGCTCTGATCCAGGGCGCTCTGCCGCGTCCAGCAGAACTCGAGGTTTATCTCAGTGAAAGTGGCATCTATTGCCGCCAAATTGGCGATTTGGAAGGTCAGCCGGTGATCGCAGGAGAATCCGGCGAGACTGCTGTTTCAGCGGGAACGCCTCTCTTCATGTTCCAGTAGTTCAAGCATTTCGAAACAAAGGCCCGCTGTTTGTGTCCACAGGCAGCGGGTTTATTTTTTCTAATGCGAGTGACAGTTTCTCACACCCAACCAGTTCATGAAGTTGTGCAAGCCGTTGACCGATCGTTCGACGATCTCTTTCGAGGCATGGCTGGCTTCTCGCTTCAGATTACTAACGAGCAGCGGCGCTGGGACGGGCAAGTCATGACCTTTTCATTCAGGGCAAAGATGGGACTTCTGAGCACACCCATCAAAGGCACTGTCGAAGTTACAAGTCGTGATATTACGGTCGATGCCGATTTAGGCATTTTTGAAAAGCTTCTGCCGCAAAAGCAAGCCCAAACTGCCCTCGAGGCATCGTTTCACAAGCTGCTCAAGTAGCCAACGCGCGCGTTAGGCCAGAACCCCCTTCTCCCGGAGCGCTTTGTCCAATTGCTTGTTCGAGGGTTCGGTTAAGATTACGCCGTCGATATCAAGCGTGGGCTTCTTCTCTTTCCCGCCATTATGGTTTTTGACCCAGTCCGAAGCAGTCTTGTCGTCCTCAACATCGATGTAGTCGTAATCGATTCCTAAGCTGTCCAGATGCTCGCGAGTAGCCGTGGTCATCGAACACCAATCCGCACCGTATACTTTGATTGCCATGATCAATCTCCTGGCAAATACGATGAGGCACAGAGCCGATAGTTACATTCAGTTCGATAGCTATACAGTGGGTATGTGAGGCTTGTGGCCGCGTTGGTCTGCTGTTTCAGTGTGTGTTCAGCTGCGATTTTTGAACAGTGGAAGCCGACGGGCTTGCACTTCAAGCACGAGAACTCACCTTCATCGCGCAAGCACCTGATTGTGTCGATGGGTGGCGGCGTAGCGTTGCTTGACTACAACAACGATGGTCTGCTCGACATTTTTCTGGTTAACAGCGGCCGAATTCGTGAGCCTATGGCTGGGGTGCCCGATTTCGGCCGAAGCGATCCGAAATACTGGAATCGCTTATATCGTCAGAACAAAGACCATTCATTCACTGACGTCACCGAGCAGGCGGGTTTGTCAAATGCTGGCGATGCAAACTACGGGATGGGAGTAGCTGCAGCGGACTACGACAACGACGGCTACACCGATCTGTATGTGACCAATTACGGGAAGAATACACTGTATCGAAATAACGGCAACGGCACATTTTCTGATGTGACATTAAAGTCCGGAGTGGGTGCGCGTGGATGGTCAGCTTCGGCCGGCTTTGTGGATTTTGATAATGACGGAAATTTGGACTTATTTGTGACTCGCTACATGCAATGGGACTTCGCCCACAGCAAAGTTTGTAGTCGCGACACTTACTGCCCTCCAGGCGAGTTTCCAATGACAACCAATATCCTGTATAAAAATCGCGGTGATGGAACGTTTGAGGACATCAGTCGAAGTTCAGGGATTGCAGGCTCGCCAGGACGGTCGCTTGGTGTTGCGTTTGGCGACTATGACGGCGACGGCAGGCCTGACATTTTTGTTGCGAATGACGGCATGGGCCAATTTTTATTTCACAACGATGGCGCAGGCAAGTTTTCGGAACGCTCGCTGAACTCTGGTGTGTCTCTGTCTGATGACGGCAAGACATTTTCAGGCATGGGCGTGGATTTCCGCGACTACGACAATGACGGAAGACCCGACCTCATCATTACGAATCTTGCTCGACAGGTTTACGCTGCCTACCACAACGATGGGAAAGGGCTGTTTAGTTACGCTAGTCAAGCTACGGGCCTAAGTGCACTGTCTGCGGGCAGTTCCGGGTGGGGCGTGCGTTGGGAAGACTTCGATAACGATGGTTGGAAGGATCTATTCGTCGCGCAGAGTCACGTGATGGACAACATCGAAACGTTAGACGCCGCACTGCATTATCAGGAGCCTCCGCTGCTGGCGATGAATCATCACGGACGGTTTGATAAGGGAGATGTTGGAGAGAATGCAGTGCTTACTGGGCGCGGCGCTGCTTTCGGGGATCTAAACAATGACGGCGCTATCGACGTTGTCATGACTGTTCTGGGGAGTGAACCAGTCCTACTTCGCAATACCCACGCCGATCGGAATCACTGGCTCACTCTCCAGTTAAAAGGCACGAAAAGTAACCGCGACGGGTTCGGAGCCACCGTGAACGTAAATGGACAGACTCAGTACTGTAACTCGGCCGGGAGTTACTTATCAGCCAGCGATAAACGTGTCCACTTCGGGTTGAGTGACCAAACATCCGCTACGGTAGAGATCAAATGGCCGTCCGGGATAAATCAACACCTTTCGGGAGTGCGTGCGGATCAATTCTTGTTAGTGGCTGAGCCGGCAGAATAACAATGCATCGATGGATGTTCGCAGCAGGTTTGGTGTGGCAGACTGTATCGCCTGAGGTCCTGGAGCATGCACGTGCCGGTATGGCGGCACAACAGCAAGGCCGATTGAGCGACGCCATTGTCGAGTTCCGAAAAGCGAGCGAGCTCGCGCCAGACTTACCCGCGGCCTTTGTCAACCTTGGTGCGGCTTATTTGCAGAATCATCAATACGCGGAGGCCACTCCGGCGCTTAAGAAAGCGCTAGCACTCAATCCGGATCTTATTGGTGCGCACCAGATGCTCGGCTACGCGCTGCTCTCACAAGGATATGCGGCGGAGGCGATACCGCACCTGGAAAGGTCAGGCAATTTGGATGCACTCGGAATTGCGCAGCTGAAGACCGGGAAACTGCCTGAAGCCGTTACCAATCTGCAGTCCGCACTTAAGGCTAGGCCGAACGACCCTGACTTACTTTACTACTTAGGTCGGGCCAGCGGCTTACTTTCGAAAAGCGCCTTTGACGAGTTGGAATCGACTTATGCGAACTCTGCAAGAGCTCATCAGTCGTTGGCTGAAAACTTGGCAGCGTTGAAGCGAACAGCCGAAGCAGAGAGCGAATTTAAGCAGGCGATTGAGGCCCGACCGGATGCACCGGGCATCCATCTTGCACTTGGTCACCTGTACACCACTGTTTCAGACTGGCCAAAAGCCGAGCAGCACTTTCAAGCCGAATGTAAGCTGCAACCGGGCGATGCGGAAGCAGCTTATAACTACGGGCAGGTATTACTCCAGCTAGGTAAGCTAATCGAAGCACGGGCACAATTGCAGCGCGCAGATAGTTTGCGCCCCAGCATGCCTGAAACACTTTACTTACTCGGCAAGACGGCTTCTTTGCAAGGCGACGTGCCTGGCGCTGAGAAAGCGTGGACCTCTTTGTTGGCTCAGGAACAACAAGGTAATCTGGCGGCGCAGGCTCATTTCGGTTTAGCTGCCCTCTATAGGAAAGCAGGTCGTTCTGCTGAAGCGGATCGAGAGATGAAAGAGTTCCAGAAAGCATCAGGTAAATAAAGACACCCGGGTTGACCGGAGTAAGTCCGGTGCCCGGGTGTTGTTAGTTGACTCGTTGTCGTTAGAAGCTGGCGCGTAAGGCGAACTGGACAAGTCGAGGGTTATTGACCTGTGACGTAATTACGCCGAATGAGGATTGACCCTGGGTTTGACCAGGATAGCCAAACTGAACGCGGTTGAAGATGTTGAAGAATTCAGCGCGGAACTCAATGTTTGCCCGTTCTTTGATGGGGAAGCGCTTAAACGCTGAGAAGTCCCAATTAGCGATCCCAGGCGAGCGAAGATTCGGATCGGTGCGGCTCTCATCGCCAAAGGTGAATGTAGCCGGTGCCGCGAAACAGGAGGTGTTGAAGTAGTCGTTCAACTTACTCGTGATCGATCCGCTAACGGACTTAGAACAACCGGCGATCACGTTAGGCCGCTGACCACCGCCGTAGGAATTAGTGGTGTTGCTATTGGTTCCGAAGTGCAACGGGAAACCGCTTTGGACGGTTGTGACACCTTGTACACCCCATCCGCCGAGAGCTCCGTTTACCAGAGCATTTGAACTGCTCATGAACTTACGGCCTTTACCGACAGGGATGTCGAGCACGTAGCTAACCACTAAGCGATCCGGAGTATCGAAGGATGCCAACGACTTCTCTGCTCTTAAGTTATTCCAGTCTTGAACTCCGCCAGTTCCACCATTTTCTAACCACCCCGTAATGGTGTCGGTATCACTGATTAACTTGGAATGTGTGTAGGCGACCAATATAGAAGCACCAGCTTCGAAGCGCTTCTCCGCTTTTACTTGTAACGAGTGATAAGTGGAATTGCCTATACCAGCACCTGAGTAGTTCACACCGTTGTACTGTGGATACGGTCGCAACAATTGTCCTTGCGAGACAGTAGGCTGGGACAAAGGTGAACCGGTAGCAGTAACTAGTCCGTAGTACGGGTTCGTTACGTTTGTAGTAAGCGCAGAGCCTAGCGAAAGATACTGGTCGGATAGTTGATCGCCTTGGGGGGACTCGACGGGAAGATGTGTTCCCTTTGAGCCACCGTACGCGACATCAAGCAGGAGTCCGTTTCCAAGCTGACGTTGGAAGTCGGCATTCCATTGCTGTGCATACCCGTACGGATTGTTGAGCAGCGGAGCATTAAGCCCTTGGCCCAAAAGCGTTTGAGCATACGAAGGACTGCGTCCGGGCGGAGGGATTACTCCACCTGGAAATGGGTTGCTCAAATTCCCAGCCGGTACGCCTGCGTAAACCGAAGCAAGGTACTGAGTGCTGTAACTGTTAACTGGATTATTGTTGGGGCTATAGTCCCAGGCCACGTTATTCGGCAACCAGAACACACCGTATCCGCCTCGAATAACCGTCTTTGGAGTAATCTGATAGGCAGCTCCGATTCGTGGCGCAAATTGACGCCAGTCCGGATAGATATTACTACGGTATGGATCGTACTCAGTGTTGACCAAACTTAAGTCACCAGGAACACTGACGCCCTTAGCTAGAAGAGCCTGATTCGGCCGAGTCGGGTCGAAGTAAGCCAGTCGGTCGAACCGTTCGGTCCATGGTCCCGAATGCTCCCAACGAAGGCCGGCATTGATCGTTAACTTCTGACTGACGTGCCAATCATCATTGACGTACACAGCAGGGTAGAGTTGTTGGCCCGCTACGAGTGAAACACTGTTTGCGCTCCCGCTGGAAGGATAGCCAAGCAGGAAGCTCGCGAACCCTAAACCAGGGTTAGCGCCCGTGTTGATTCCATTCTGCGCCGTGAAGTCTGAATTGAAGTTGAAGATTCCCGAAGGTGTGTTTGTTTGCCCATAGTTCAAGGTCATGCGCATGAACTCGGCACCAGCCTTAATGGTATGGTTGCCTTTAATCTTCGTGAGTGAAGCTGAGGCGCGATAGTTATCGTTTTTGTCCACGATAACGCTACCGGCACCCTGGCTGCCAAAAGTGTTACTTGTGTCAAAGCCACTGATGACCGGAACCGGAAGATCACGGAACGTCACTTGCGAATTCAAGCTTGCCGGAAATCCAAGTTGGGACAAATCGTAGCCGATCGTCTTTGGTGTACGTACGTAGTCGAAGCGTTGAAAGCTTAAGCGCACATCAAGAATCGTTGTTGGATTGATTGAGTAAGTGTCGCCGAGGACAAAATTGTTCGTGTTAAACGTTTCGGTGCAGCGGTCCTGACACACTCCATTGTTAAAGGGATCAATGGGCAAATTCAAATTGCCCCAATAAGTGTAGCGGGCCGTAATGTGCTGCTTATCAGAGACGTTCTGGTCCATATGGACGACAGTTTCGTTCTGGCTCCCGCCGACGCTTGCATTGCCGACCCAGTTACCGACCCCCTGCGCATTACCTGGTGCGTTTGGAAGCGGGTACAGGTTTAAATATTTGAGAGCTGTTGCGTTGATGCGGTTTGTCGGAATGACGTTGCCCGCGAACTGCTGGCGCGATCCTGTCGCAGCGCCGTTGCAGGCTGGACCTGTAGGCGACGTACCGCATGTTGTCAGTGGGTCATAGATGTTGACCCCTTGCGAAGCGGCGAGACCTGATAAATCACCAGTCCGCTCCAGGGCGGTGGGCACAGTCTCGGTAAAAGACTGCCCTTGGCGAAGCCTAAAGCCTTCGTAGTTCACGAAGAAGAATGTTTTGTTTCGGCCGTCGTAAACCTTGGGAATGTAAACCGGCCCGCCAATGTTAAATCCGAATTGATTTTGCGTGAAAGCCGGACGACCGACACCTGCTTCGTTATTAAAGAAAGTGTTGGCGTTGAGAACCTTGTTCCGAAGAAACTCGTAGGCAGTTCCGTGCAACTCATTGGTGCCCGACTTAGAGGTGAAGCTAACTACTCCGCCAGCGAAGCGTCCGTACTCAGGAGATAGATTGTTTGTATTAACTTTGAATTCCTGGAGCGAATCCTGCGATGGAATCAAAGCTGTGATATTGATGTACGCACCATTAACCGGCGATCCATCGAGCCAAACCATACTCTGGTTCGCCATGCCGCCGCCAATTTGGTAGTTTCCCCAGGCAAACGGATTTTGCCCGTTCGGACTCGACATCGAGCCGCCCTGAGGAACCACTGAAGGCACCAAAGCGACTAAGTTAAGCGGGTTGCGGCCGTTCAATGGAAGCTCAACAGTCTTACGCTCGTCGATGACCTGACCTAATGAGGAACTTTCCGGCTGAAGCTGAGGAGCCGCCGCAGTAACCTCGACAGTCTGAGTAACATCGCCAAGCTCAAGAGCTAGGTCAACCTTGGCAGTAGACTCTGTTTCCACACCGACCGGAGACCGGAGAATGCGCTTAAAGCCGGTTTTACTGACTTCAACGCTGTATTGGCCAGGTGCAACACTGACGAACTGGTAGAGACCTTCAGTGTTAGTGCTCTCGGTGCGCTTCTCATTGGTACCGAGGTTGGTGAGAGTGACGGGTGTTCCGGGGAGTGCTGCACCGGATGAGTCGGTTACGTTTCCGACAACAGTCCCGAAACTCGATTGTGAGTAGAGGGAATGGGGAAGGCACATCAGAAAGATGAGCGTCCCGAGCAGATACAAACTAGATAATTTTCGCGACATGGCTGACCTCAATCAAGGCAAACTTACAGACCCTAATTGGTGCCAGTATGGTCAATAACTTCGTTTAAGTCAATAGGTTAAGCAGGCTTCGCGTTATTTATAGAAAGCGGAATATCATATATGGAAAACCGCATGATTTACTAACTGATTTCTATGAAGTAAAGACGTCTTTCGGCGTCCAAACGCCAGTACCGCGCATGGCAAAGTTAGCAATGTGCCCCGCCCGTGCTGCTGCAACTCCGATTTCAATGGACGCATTCGGTGTTGCTCGCGACCGGACACAATCGAGAAAGTTCCTAACATGATCGATCGCGCCGTCGTGGTCCGATTTCATCTGGTCGGATACATTCTCCGGTTCAAACGATTCTGTGTACCTGGGTACTTCGTCGTAGACGGCAAAGCCCCGCCGGTGCAGGCGCATAGCAGCTTTCGTACCCCTGAACATCAGACCCCCGCCCTCGATGTAGCCAAGCAATGCACTATCGAACTCGACAATCAGGCCTGGATACTTCAAAGCTGCGCTCATCGTATCGGGCGTTTGCCGCTCCATGATTAACGCCTTCACGCCGCTTGCAGTAGCACTTTCCGGCATGTCCTTACCCATGAACCATTGGGCCACATCGACCCAATGAATGAACAGGTCCGTCATTGCGCCGCCGCCGAAATCCCAATACCAACGCCAGTGCTCGAACTGATCTTGATTGAATGGCCGGTCTGAAGCCGAGCCGAGAAAACGTTTCCAATCGAGTTTGTCGACCTCGACAGGCGGGCCACCCTGTTGGTTCTTCAGATGGTTCTGATACCAGTAAGTGCGGATGAAAGTAACTTGCCCGAGCCTGCCGGAATCGATCAATTTCTTTGCTTCGATGTAGTGGGCCCAACTCCGCTGTTGTGTGCCCGTCTGGACCACGCGCTTGGAGTCGTTAACGGCCTTGATCAGCGGCGCACTCTCCTGGATGGTGTGAGTAACCGGCTTTTCGCAGTAGACATCTTTCCCCGCCGCTACAGCCTGCGTTGTAATTGGGACATGCCAATGGTCCGGTGTGCCGATGACGACGGCATCGACCTCTTTCAAATCGAGCACTTGGCGATGATCTACAAACTCACGAGCGTTTGGGGCGAATTTCGCCTTTGCCTCCATCCGATGCGGCTCATAGACATCGCAAACGGCGATTATGTCATTGGTACCGACTTTGTTTAAAAGGCTAAGCAGATATTGACAGCGTTCACCTGTGCCTATTGCACCAACGCGAATGCGGTCGTTAGCACCTAGGATCCGGTTGTAAGACGCGGCAGTAGTCATGACGGCACCTACGAAAAGGCGGCGGCTTGTATTAGACATATTGAATTAGCGTTACCAGTCAGCTTATAAGTCGAGGGTTAAAAATCTATTCTTCCACTGAACTGAAGTCTGCGCATTTGAGATTGCGATGCAAGTGACGTAATTTGTCCCGCGAATTGATCGGTAACGTTGTTGTTTGGCTGGCCCAGATTAGTATGATTGAACGCGTTAACCGCGTCACCACGAAGGGTAAAGCGGAATCGCTCGGTCAAGCGGAAGCTCTTAGCAAGGGAGACGTCCTGCTGGATGAAGTGCGGCCCATATAGGGTATTGACCGGATAGTTGCCGAAGGTGTTGGGAGCCGGCAAGAGAAAAGCACTCCCGAGTCCACCAACGAACCATTGGTTCCGGTTACCCTGCGCACCCTTATACGGGTCGCCGCTGCCTTTGTCAGCACGGTCGTTCGGGCCGGTATTGGGTCGCGCATAACCTGCCGGGTAGGAGCCGATGGTGGGTGAGAACGGTAGACCGGAACGGAAACTTGTTATACCGCTAATGTTCCAGCCGCCCAACGCGAGATCCACGAAACGGTTCACATTTGCTCCGTACTTACGGTTGCGTCCAAACGGAACGTCAAATCCTTGGGCCAGCGTGAGCTGGTGATGAGCAATGTAGTCTTCGTTGCCAAAACCAAGCGCACGGTCATACAAGAAGGTGTAGGAACTGGCACTTCCAAAGCCGTCGCCGCGCGCAACCTGATAAGTGTAACTGCCTTGCAACGTGTAGCCGGATAACCCCCGAACGCGGAACGTCGCTTGGAACGAATTGTAACCGTTGTTGACGCAGTTGCAGTAGTAGTCAATGCTTTGGGTCCATCCATAGCGACTGTAGAAGGGACGGCCGTCATTTAGATTCGGGTCGCCGGGAATAAATCGTGGGGTGTTGATGTCGGTGGATGGGCTGCTACTTGAAAACAGATCGTGCCTACCCTGGTTACCTACATAACCTGCGGAAACGGCAACCTTACTGGTTACCTGCTGCTCAAGGGTCAAGTTGTAAGCCCATACGCGAGGAAGCGTCATTTGCGCTGGCCGGACTTTTGCTTCAACGCCATTCGGCAAAGGAATGTTGCCATTAGCGTCGGGCTGTAGGAATGTCGGCTGGCTGGGGCCGTTAGCAAGATTGAACACGCCCGAATATGCCTGAGGCGCATTCAAAGATTGAATGGCGAGCACTGGCAAGTTCTGAGTAACGTTGTGACCGAAAATGGAGCCGAATGTGCCTAAGTTATAAGCCCAGCCGCTACCGGCGCGAATGACTGTTTTAGGAGTTAGTTGGTAAGCAAGGGCTAAGCGTGGCGCAAAGTTGTGGTAATTCATCTGCTGAATCCCATGATCAGAGTAGTTGCCTAGACCGAACACTGCCAAGTTTCCGGTGCTGAGGTCGAGGGTCGACCCGTTCCCCGCTCCGTTGACAGACTCAGGGAAGATCAGTTCCCAACGCAGGCCGTAGGTGAATGTCAGCTTCTTTGTAAGTCGCCACGTGTCCTGTCCATAGAAGAACCAGCGCTTCTGGTTCTCTTGAGCATTGGTTGTGCTGCTGACGTAGCGCCGGAAGCTGGTCGTCTCACCTAGGAGGAACGTTGCCAGGCCATAACCGCCTGTGGTGCCGCCATTGGTGTTTACCTGACTGGTGTAGCCGGGTCCGAACGTGAGTTCGCCCGAACGATGTGCGTCGCTGGGAACGCGCAAATTGTTGGCCCAGCGCAGATCGGTTCCGAACTTAAGGTTATGGTTGCCGAGGATCTTCGTAACGTTATCGATCACCTGATACTGCTGTTCGCGCTGGGCAAGAGGACAGTTACAGGAGTTGATATTGAGGGCATAACCGAGGCTGGACTGTCCGTTGTTCGACTGGTCGCCTTGTATGAAAAACGCCGGCATGCCAGAGGTGAAATAGTTATCAACGTTCAGGCCCGGTATGCCGGCTTGTGTAGCGGGGGCCGTGCCCACGCCGTTGGGAACTCCGTTCACGCGATAGCGCATGTAGCCGAATCTCAGCTCATTCACCAACGTGGGATTTGCCGTATGCGTCCAGCCAGAAGCAATACTCTGATTGAATACGCTGGAACTTCCGGCGTACCCGAATCCGAATGACGGGCCACCGGCCAACGCGCCAAATGCACCTGGCGCCTGAATGTCATAGGTGGCGTAGCTGTATCGCCCGAATAGCGTATTCTTCTCGTTCGCGTAATAATCCCAACGCGAGTCCCATTGATTGGCATTGATGGATTCTGTTCCACTCGCGGCGTAGTTGTTACGGTATGTCAGGCCGCTTCCTGGCTCAGTCGTATTAGGAAGGGGCAAGTAGCTCAGCAACGCTTTCGCTTGAGCGCTAATGCGATTAGTCGGAATCACGTTGTTCGGAAATGCAGTGCGACCCAAACCGGTTGCTTGATTGCCAGTTGCCGGATCATAGATAACGTTATTTGTGCCATTCAAATAAGCGCTGAGATCGCCATTTCGAGCTGCGGCGGTGGGGACGGTGGTCAGCACTGAAGCTCCCTCGCTACGGCGGGTTAATTGCGCGTCACCGAAGAAGAACAGCTTATTCTTGATGATCCGGCCGCCGATGGAGCCGCCGAACTGGTTCCAGCGCACTGTAGGAACACCATTGTTCTGAGCAGCGTTGAACGGATCGCGGCCGAAGTCCTGGAAGCCGGGCGTATTCAAATACAGGTATTCAAACGCGGACCCATGGAAGGCATTGGATCCTGACTTGGTTGAGTAGCTCAGCATGCCGCCACCAACGTATCCAAATTCGGCATCGTAGTCTTGTGTGGCCTGCTTCGATTCGGCAAGCGAATCGATCGTCGGGTTAATCAGAATCTCACCGAGAATGGGGTCTTGATCGGTAGTGCCGTCAAGCTCAAAGCCAGTCGAGCTAAATGGCTGTCCGTTCACCTGGATCTGCCGGCCGCCCTGCGGGTCCTCAGCATTATTCTGGTTCCAACCGAACAGCGAAGTGCCGGGGTTCAGCAACTCGAAATTCTGAACGTTACGTCCAAAGTTGGGAAGATCTGAAATTTCCTTCGATGTGAACGTCAGCGCAACGTCGGCTCGGTCAGTTTGGAGCAACGGAGCCGCTGCGGTGACTTCAACCTGCTCGGTTACGTTCCCAACGTTCAGAGTGGCATCGAATCGCGCCGATTCGTCGACACTTACGGGGATGTCGTTCGAGATCACCTTACCGAATCCCGATGCTTCGATTTGCACCCGGTAGGTGCCTGGAATCAGCTGCCCTTTGATGTAGTTGCCAGATTCGTTCGTAGTTACCTCAGACGTCGTATTTTTATTGACGTCTGTGACCGTAATCTTGGCATTCGCAACTCCGCCGCCGGACTTGTCGACAACGGTGCCGAGAATGCTTCCGAAAACCTCCTGGGCCCGAAGCGCAAAGATGCCGCCAGACAAGAGAACCATCAGCAAAATAGTCAGGGTAATGAGACGCAAAAAGCGGGAACTAAGGGCAGCAGTATCTTTCTTCATCGCGGAAGTTCTTTCTTACACCGATCGAAGTACAACGTCATCGTAGACGGGAAAGCTCTGAAACTAAAGTGAAATCCTAAGTTAAACTGCGTATTATCTGCGGCGTGCGACCTTATCTTCCGTCGTCTGAGGCCTGCCGAATGAGAATCACAGACGATTGTACCGGCACACCGCCCTGTATGCGAACTCGAAGAAGTGCTTCGAAGTACGGGAGGGTCCGGCCCGTGTTGGTGGTCAATTTGGCTAGCAATTCTGACACCCGATCTTCGCGGGTCACGAAGTCAGCCGCAGCCCAGGTGCCATATTCAGTGATTCCAGCTATCGCCAGAGAGTTGTAGGCCGGGCTGAAGGCAGGCCGAAAAGCGATCAGCGCGTAATCGAACTCAAATGGGCGTGCGTTGGGACCGAAAAAGAGTGGCTGCTCATTTTGTCGCGGGTGAACGTTCACAATCGACCCGGGTTTGTCGAAGGCCGCTGCGTCCCGAGGTCGAAACTGAAACTCTTTGAACAAGGCCACTTCTCGGAGAGGCGTTTCAGCAAGCGGGCCGCCGATGAAGATAAGGTTGTTGTCTTTGGCCTCGTCCCAAGTCACCAGCGATCCCGGCTTGGCCCGACCCAGGGTGCCGAATCTGCTCAGGATGTGACTTACTTCAGCTACGCCCATCACTTCGCCCACGGTTGTGTACGTATCTACAGTGGATTTCCGAGGATCGCCAAGATCATTCAGGCGCAAGTTGGAGAAGACCAGTAGGGGTGATTGGCCTTTGGCGACAAAGCCGCTCCAGAACCGGCGTAGCGCGGGAGAATCGTTTTCTTGACTCAGGCGGTTTCTTGTTACCGCGATAGCTAAGACGGCCAACACGCAGATTGCGAGCGCCAGAATGAGACGCCCAGTGATGAAACGCGTGGGTGCCGGTTGAACGATAGGAGTGAACGAGGGTTGTTCTGACTCAAGCGCAATCCGGCTTGCTCTCGCTGAACCTGGCGGTTCCGGCGCGGCACTAACAGCGCGTCCGGTCGTGTGACGTGCCCCGAAAGCTAAAACATAGGCGCCCTTCGGAATAGAGACGATGAGCTCGTCGCTCTGACCCTCGCCCATATAATACTCGGCGAGTTTCGACCGGAGTCTGCCCGTGTGAACGCGAACTACTGAATCGGTTTGTGAATCAAAATCGGCAGATCGGCCAAAAACCTCAGTTGCAATCTCTCTCACCTTGACGGGGTGCTCGCGGCCCTGAATAGAGCACTTCAGCAGGTACGAGAGTAGGTTGCGTAATACTTCAGAACCACCAAACAGCTCGCTATTGAGAATGCGATCGACTTGGCGCTGCAGCTGCAGATCGGATATCCCACCCGAAGCCGCTAACGAATCATCCTTGACTAGCATCGTACTCCCGCCATAGGTCTTGACGCCTGGGGCTTTTGATCACTCAGTATATGCCAGCTTTCTGGAAGGCCGCGGCGATACAGTCGGGCGAGATAATGCGGGTGTGATCTCGCGAGGCCTCATCGCGTTGCTGTTTCTTGTCTTATCGACTGCTGGACTGGGGTCCGAAGTGCAACAGGTACACGCCCGCGGCACTGAACTCTACAAGCAACACAAGTACACCGAGACTATCGGTGTGCTTGAACAATCGGTCGCATTAGAGAAACCGGGTTCGGACGCATTCAACGAATCAGCAATGATGATCGCGCAGAGTTATTTTATGACTTCTCAGAGTAGCCGAGCGATTCCCTGGCTTGAGAAAGTTCCTGCTACTAACGAGTCGAGCTACATGCTGGGCTACGCGTACCAGCAGGCCGGCGACATGGCGCATTCGGTGGCGGCCTTCGCACGACTGTTCGGAGTGAATCCGACGTCGGCTGCCGCACACCTGGTCACGGGTCAGATGTTGATCAAGAAGCAACTCGAAGAACCAGGCGCGGCCGAGGTGGGTGTAGCGCTTTCCATGGACCCAAACATTCCCGAAGCTCACTATCTGTTGGCGGAAGTGAAGATGTTCAAAGGCGATGTTGAAGGTTCGATTCGGGATCTAACGGCCGAACTGGCTCTGCATCCGACATTCAGCATGGCCTGGTACAGACTCGGAGACGCTTATACACGCCAAGATAAGTGGGACGCAGCTATCCCCAGTTTGCAGCGTGCTGTGTGGCTGAATCAAAGCTTTAGTGGTTCGTACATTTTGCTCGGAAAGTCCTACTTCAAGAAAGGCGACTATACAAACGCCGAGAAGTTCTTGAGGCAGGCGCTGGAGCTCGATCCAAAGAATTACTCGGCTACGTTCCAGCTCGGCAAAACGTTAGTTGCTGAAGGAAAGAATGACGAGGGGCGGGCCGCGTTGGAGCAGTCGCAGAAGCTGCCGCATTGACGGCGAGCGTTTAGCTGAAGAGGAGCTTAAGTTGCCTGATGAGTTCGGCTCCGGCAACGTAGAGGTTCAGCAGGCCCAGGCCGCTTAGAAACCCCCGAAAGTAGCCGCTCATCCAAATGCTGCTAAGCCGAGGCGAGTGCACCGGAATCCAGGCCATGTCCCAACTTCGCGCCCACGGAAAGACCATCAGTACCAGGCCGAGTTCGAAGGCGAAGATGGCGAAGCAGAACCCAAGTACACGGTGATGCCAACGCAGGAATCGGCCAGGCGTGCGGATTGGCGTGTTGATGACGGGTGGGTGAGCGTCTGGGTTAACAGGCGTTGATCGACCGTCCTCGTCATCGGCGGCGGGCAACGACCGGCTACTCATTGGACGGGCCTTGCTCGATGCCTTCTAGAGCGAGCTGACCACTTGTAATAACAGCGGGTACCTGCCCAATGTGAATTTGTCTTACATAACCCAGCCAATGGGTGTCGGGACAGGCTGCTCGAACAGGCTCAAAGCTGAACCGATGCATGAGGGTCGGCCCATGCTGGCGGAGAGCTTTGCGGTGATCGGGCGTCGAATAACCTTTGTTTGAGGCCAAATTGTAATTCGGGAAAACCTCGTGCCAGCGAGACATACACTCATCCCGATGCACTTTGGCAACGATCGAAGCTGCCGCAATCGCTCGGCAACGAGCATCGCCATTAATTAAAGACTGTTGATCCACGTTAAGGTCGATTTTGATCGCGTCGATCAGAAGATAATCAGCCTTAATGGTGAGCGCCTGGACGGCCCGCTTCATCGCAATCCGGGATGCTTGATAGATGTTGATCTGATCGATCTCGTAAGCATCTGCGCCTCCGAGAGCCCAAGCCAAGGAGCGTTTCTTAATGTCGCGCGCCAAGTCTTCCCGTTCCACCGCCTCGATCACCTTGCTATCTTTCAAACCCCAAATAGGGCGTTCGGGATCCAGAACGACGGCTGCGGCAAACACGGGGCCAAACAAGCAACCTCGACCGACCTCGTCGACTCCGGCGATAGCCATGAATCCGCGCTCTCGAGCCAAACGCTCGAAGGTTCCGACACAACGGATAGACCTATCGTCAGGCTTAGTGGCGATCTCCCGGCGAGGTGGGGGTGACTTTGGAATGGCTTGTGCCACTTGAGACAGCACCTCCTAACGGAGCAGCTAGTCCTTTATGGGCGCTCGCGGAGGCGTGCGGCTTTGCCCTTTAAACCGCGAAGGTAGTAGAGCTTGGCGCGGCGAACCCGACCTGTACGAACCAGGTCGATGTGATCGATCACGGGGGCGTTCACCGGGAAAATGCGCTCGACACCTTGGCCGAAGCTAATCTTACGGACCGTGATGTTTTCTCCCATGCCCGTGTTCTTTCGGGCGATGACAGTGCCTTCGAAGGCCTGCAGACGCTCTTTGTCACCTTCTCGGATACGGACGTGCACGCGAATCGTGTCGCCCGGGCGGAACTCCGGGTGCGGTGTAGTGCGGGCGTGCTTGCTGATGAACCTGCTGACAAGTGCGTTTTGCATTGTTCCTATCTTCTCTAATTCTCAATCGACGGCCGCCAGAAGGTCTGGACGAAGCCGCTCGGTTTTGGCGCGGGACGCTTCGTGTCGCCAACGCCTGATTTCCTCATGATTGCCGCCTAATAGAACCTCAGGCACCTTCCAGCCCCGAAATTCAGCCGGGCGCGTGTAGTGCGGGCAATCCAACAAATCTTTATCCTCGCCGCTAAACGATTCGTTCCGGGACGAGTCCACATTTCCAAGAACGCCAGGCAACAATCGCGCTACAGCGTCCACAATTATGGCGGCTCCTAATTCGCCGCCGCTCAAAACAAAATCGCCGATCGAGATTTCCTCATCGACGAGGTGCTCGGCCACTCTCTCATCAACGCCTTCGTACCTGCCACAGATGAGTAGCACTTCCGAATACGCAGCTAGCCGCCTAGCGGCATTCTGGTCGAAACGCCGACCGTGGGCTGCCAAGAGAACGACCCGAAGATTACCGGCACGCTCCGGAAAAATCGACTCTACTGCTTCAAACAAGGGTTGCGGCTTTAACAGCATCCCCTCGCCACCGCCAAACGGGCGATCGTCGACCGTCCTATGTCGATCGTATGTCCAGTTTCTCAGATCGTGGACACAAATTCCTAATTTTCCAGCTTCGCGGGCCTTTCCCACTACGCCGAACTCAAAAGGACCGTTGAAGAACTCGGGGAAAATCGTGACTACGTGAAAGTTCATCGAGCGTCACGCTTGAAGTTCAGGTGGACAGTTCAAGCAGTCCTTCGGGCAAATCCACCACAATCGTTCGGGTCTCGATCGATACTTCGCGGCAGATGTCCGGAGTGAACGGAATCAGCACTTCCCGCCCATCGATGGTCAGTTCTAATAACGATGGGCCTCCGTAGCCTTGCAGTCGTTCCACAAGACCCAGTTTGCGAGACGAACCCAATTCGACTACAGCGCAACCGACGAGATCCATTTCAAAATACTCGCCTTCGGGCAGAGTGCCCCGTTGGACGAAAGGAAGCCAAATTTCGGCACCTTTGAAGCTTTCGGCATCATTCATTGACTCGACGCCGGCAAACTTCAACACCCAATCGCCTTTGTGCGGCCAACTTTCTTCGATGGCGATCTCTCGGTCCGAGCCCGCCATCGGCCCTTTTACGAAACGAACCCAAGCCGATTTAAGCTCTTCAAAACGCCCCGGGACATCGGTCTGCGAGCGAACGACGACCTCGCCGCGTACGCCGCGAGGTCGCAGAATATCGCCGATGATGACCCGTTCTCGATCCATTCTAAGACTGCCGAAGTTGAAGGCCTTGATTAAGAAACGAACTCGATTCTACTCCAGAATCTCGAGCGAGAAACGGCGGTTCAGCTTCGTGCCGACAGCACCCAGCAAAGTCCGAATGGACCGAGCAGTGCGACCCTGTTTCCCAATCACCTTACCCAGATCGCTACTCGCGACCCGCAATTCGAAGACGGTAGCCTGCTCGCCGGAAACCTCGTTGACGACCACTTCATTAGGAACATCTACCAGCGCCTTAGCGATGTCTTCAAGCAACGCTCGGACGCCATTACCTTCGCTCATGATTTGTTTTCTGCTTTCGGACTGGGAACTCAGCCCGGCTAACCAGTTTGACCCGACTTGACGAATTCTACAACGCTAAACAACGGTCGGAGCGTCGGCAACCGCAGGATTTTTCCTCATTAGGCGAGCAACAGTGTCCGACGGCTGTGCGCCGTTCTTAATCCAATGATTGATTCGGTCATGATTCAACGAAACCTGGGTAGGTTGGGCGATCGGATTGTAAATCCCAACCACCTCGACTGCCCGGCTGTTGCGTGCGCGTTCCTTATCTATGACAACCACGCGATAGGTCGGCTTTTTCTTTCCGCCAAAACGCGCCAAACGAATAGCTAACATCTTTACCCTTTTCTATAACGAAAGTTTGTGGAGGATTGAACTCCAAGAAGCGGTGCGGAGCACCGTCGAATGCTCAGAGCCCTGGAAACTTCATCTTCGCTAGTTTCTTGCCTAACAACCCACCCGGGCCCGTAAAGCTCTTCATCATTTTACGCATTTGGCCGTACTGTTTCAGCAGATTATTGACGTCCTGGACGCTAGTACCGCTGCCTCGGGCGATCCGGCGACGACGAGA
The DNA here is from genome assembly GCA_965214005.1 of Bryobacteraceae bacterium. Lineage (GTDB taxonomy): Bacteria > Acidobacteriota > Terriglobia > Bryobacterales > Bryobacteraceae > Bog-105. The sequence goes on along the minus strand of CBDCAQ010000014.1, from coordinate 1,112,573 downwards.
TCCATTTATTATCATATGGTTACGTCGTTCTTTGGGCGTCATAGAATCGATGATCGCCACCACCTGATTGAACTGATTCTCGTCGACCTTTTCCTTCTGTAAGTTCAGATCTTTCAAAGGGCCGATTTGGGGAAGCATTTCCAGCAGTCCAGTCAGGGGGCCCAGCTTGCGGATTTGTTTGATCTGATCTCGAAAGTCTTCAAGCGAAAAATCGTCACTGAGAAGCTTTTCCTGCATCTTCTCGGCTGACTTCTGATCGATAGTCTGTTCGACCCTTTCGATGAGCGATAGCACATCACCCATCCCGAGAATGCGGGAAGCAACGCGATCCGGATGAAAAGCCTCGAGAGCGTCCGTTTTCTCGCCAACACCTACAAATTTAAGTGGCTGACCTGTAATGGTCCGGATAGAGAGAGCCGCACCACCGCGAGCATCGCCATCCATCTTAGTAAGAATGACGCCCGTAATGCCGAGTCGCTTGTGGAACTCGTCTGCTGAACGAACTGCGTCCTGACCGGTCATTGCGTCCGCCACGAAGAGGATTTCGGTCGGATTTAGGGCATCCTTCAGCTCAGACAATTCCTGCATCAATTGTTCGTCAATATGCTGCCGGCCTGCGGTATCAACGAGCAGAACATCGCGGCCTGCCTGCTCAGCTTCCCGACGTGCAGACTTAGCCAGCTGCAGCGGTTTAGTCTCATCAGTGGTTCCCTCGTATATAGGAACGCTCACTGTTTTGGCCAAGATGCTCAATTGTTTACGAGCGGCCGGCCGGTAAACGTCAACTGACACCAGTTGAGGCCGGTTTCCCTCTTTCGAGAGAAATCTTGCAAGTTTGCCAGCGCTGGTCGTTTTGCCCGAGCCTTGCAGCCCGACAATCATGACGACTGTCGGTGGGTCGTTGGCGAACCGGAGCTTCGACTGGTGCGTGCCTAGCATGCGGACCAACTCGTCGCGCACAATTTTGACTACTTGCTGGCCCGGAGATAGCGCGTTCAACACTTCTTCGCCCAAGGCTTTCTGCTTTACCTGGTCGATAAACTGCTTCACGACTTTAAAGTGAACGTCGGCCTCCAGGAGCGCAACGCGGATCTCCCGAAGCGCCTCGTCCATGTTCGCGGCGGTTAGTTTACCTTCGCCGCGCAGATTCTTAAAGACCCGCTGCAGCTTATCTGAAAGATTTTCGAACATTATTCCTAGGTTGGGGTGGCCGGCGTGCAGAGCGCCGGGAACGCGCCGCATACGTGCAGCTCGTCACAACAGAATTGTAGCGCAATATTCGGGCTTGGCTTGGTTTTCCCAACGAATCAAGGTCCGAAAACTAACACTCGGTTCGACAGAAATCCCAAGGCGGAACCTGACGGGTCAGAGTGGGTTCCAAAGTAGCCGGAAATGACGGTCACAGATTAGGTAAATATTATTGGTCCTTTTATTTCAAACACTTACAAGCTATTTTTGGGGCCAGTGACTGGTCTTCAGCCTGTACCTTCATGCGCAGGAGGAACAGGCACCCATGCATCATCCAATTATTTGCGATCCGCTTTTCAGCATTTTAGGTTGGATCTTCGGCTTCTAATTCGGTGGTTCCGCGCCTCGCGTGAGAATCATTGGAAGTGAGCTGAAAAGGGTGGTAGAGTACGGACAACTACCGAAGTACTGGTAGTAAGAGGACCGATACTGCCCGTCTTTCTTTTTAAATGGCAGACACTGGTCAGGTGGCTGCGCTGGGAAAAGCACCTGTCAAGCCTGCTTTTAGTTCAGTCGGCTGGTCTGCTGTTCGCGGCTCCGGCAGTTTCTCCAACATCTGGACGCACTCAGGTTCAGGCGTTAGTTGAGCAAGGCAAGCAGCTGCGTGCGGGGGGTAACTACTCCGGCGCTTTGAGCTACTTTCAAAAAGCTGCGAGTCTTGCTCATCAGATTGGCGGAAAAGAGGCAGAAGCTCAGGCTCTGATATCGGCAGCTGCATGTCAGTTGCGCTTGTTTCAATATCGCTCAGCTGTAGATGCGCTTGCTCAAGCGCTAGCGATGGGCAACGCCATTGGTAACCGCAGGATTACAGGCATGGCCTCGATCAACTTATGTGCGGTTTTTTTAGAGCTCGGGGACTACTCGCCAGCACGGAAAGCGGCAGGTCAAGCAGTTCGCGATCTCGAGAACAACTCGCCACCCATCTATTTGGTTCAGGCTTTAGGGAACTTAGGTTCCATTCAATTCATCCAGGGACAAGCCAAAGAAGGAAAGCAGTCTTACATGCGAGCGATTCTTCTTGCACAGAGCGCTCGACTGTTGGACGCAGAGTCTCTTTCGGAAGATCAGCTGGGGCGAGAACTGCTCGACATTGGTGATCTGCAAGGGGCGGAACGGGCGCTGGTTGAGGCTTATCGGCTGAGGTTGATGGCTCACGATCAGAATATGTTGGCTGTTACACGAGCCAACTTGGCCGAATTGCAGCTTCGCCAAGGTAAGTATCGTAGTGCGTTGACTCTGCTCGATTCAGCTTTAGCAACGCAGAGCCAGGATTTGTCGATTATTCCGCCTTACGAGTCTTGCCACCTTCGCGGTCAGATTCTGATGGCTTTGCAGCGACACAGTGAAGGACTGCATGAGCTGGAACGCGCAACCAAGCTCGCCGGACTCTGGAGAGAAGGAGCGCTGCCCGGAAGTGCGACGAGCGCAAGGACCGTCGCCCGCCTAAGCGAAGTTTATAGGGATTATGCAACTGCGGCGGCAGAGCGTGCCCTACAGGCGCACGACCAGGCTTTAGCCCGTAGAGCGCTAGAGATATGGGCACAGAACCGCTCGGCCAGTCTGCGCGAAGAACTGCAGCTTTCCCTACAGGATGCCGGCCAGCTTCCACCCCGCTACTACGAACTTCTTCAAGACTTACAGGCGGAACAGGCCAAGTACACCTTGGGATCGAATGCTCAAGAAGAAGGCAAGGTTGAGCAAATCCGCCAGGAGCTGAGCGATATTGCCAACAGAATTTCGACTCAATCCACAATACTCTCGCGGAAGTACGAGAATCTTAGCCGTCAGAGTTCACTGAGAGATATACAGAGCCGCCTTGAACCCACCGAGCTATTACTCAGCTTTTGCTTGAGCTCTCCGCGTTCGTATCTTTGGACAATCACCGGAGAACACGTTGACTTATATCGTTTACCGAGCCAGTCGGAGATCACCGAAGATGTACGAAGGTTCGCGTCAGCAGTGGAGTGGGGCCGACCTACAGACGCCGCAGGCCCAAAACTTAGCCGAGCTTTGTTTTCTCAAGTTCCGATCCGCACACTTAGGAAGACTGATTGGTTGGTGGCCGGTGATGGAGTCATGCTGACTGCTTTTCCAATTGCTGCCCTGGCAAACCCAGTAACGGACCGGGTTGACGAGACAAAACCGAATGGAAGCGGGGCGGTTCGGAGTAGCCTGCTGGGCGCCGAGCACAGCATCCGACTGATCCCAAGCGAGCTACTGCTCCTCACCGAAAGCGGCGAGAGGGCGACAGCTCGTGTGGTCGCAATTGGCGATCCGGTTTACAATGCCGCAGATGTGCGGCGCACTCGGATTGATCTTCCAGCTCAAGGTGCAATTGAGGCACCTGCGTATCGCGCTCCGGGTCTGACCTTGGCTCGGCTGGTTGGTAGCGAACGAGAGATTCGGACTGTAGCTCGCCAGAGCGGATTGGCCGAAACAAAGGTACTGAGCGGACCGAACGCGACAGTCTCGCAAATCCGAGCGGCATTTAAAGCAAAGCCCGAAATTATTCACTTTGCAGTTCACGTGGTCAGTCCACCAAGTCATCCTGAGCAGGCAGCGTTGGCCCTGAGTCTTGGTACAGGGGGGATACCGGAGCTTCTGACTCCTGAGACGATCGCCACCTTCCGAGTTCCGGGCAGCATGGTTGTGCTTAGCGGCTGTGCATCTCAGCAAGGAGAAACCCTGCCGAGCGCGGGACTGGTGGGACTCAGTCGGGCCTGGGTAAATGCCGGCGCGTCGGCGGTTATCGTTAGCAGTTGGCCCACGCCTGACGACAGTGGGACGTTCTTCTCATCTTTTTACAGCCACTATCAGGCAGCTCGCGCGCTTTATAGTTCCATTCCACAAAGGGCCGCGACTGCATTGGCAAAAGCACAAATCGACATGCAACATACAAACAGCTTTCAAAAAGCACCGGCCTTTTGGGCTGCCTTCTCAGTGATCGCGAAGGAGTAAACACGATGGCGATGAATGCGGGCGCGAGCCCGGCCCCGGCCGAACCCAGCTCTGGAGCTAACTCCGAAACCAGGGAGCCGATGGGCCATATATCTACGCAAGACTCCAAGCCCGTGAGTGCGGGAGAAACGACAGCCAGCGAGGGTCCAAAAGGCGCGCCGGCAACTACCGATTGGATTGGCTTGGTGGCAAGAGTCAGAGCCGGACAGGATGCGGGCATGGAGGAACTCTATAAGCTGTTCAGCCGCGGCATCCGTTACTATCTATGTCGCCAGCTTGGTCCACAGGAGTTAGAGGACAAAGTCCACGACACATTCTTGATTGTTGTAAGTGCGATAAAGCGCGGCGACTTACGAGAGCCTGAACGACTTATGGGATTTGTTCGGACGGTAGTGCGCAGACAAGTAGCAGCTTACATCGACACAGCGGTTCATGTGCGCCGCGAGCAGACCGACTTAGAAACAGGTGCGACCGTTGCTGATCGGAAACAGAATCCAGAACAGGAAGCCATCATTCGCCAAAAGGCGGAGCTAATGAAGTCCGTTTTGGAGTCGTTAAGTGATAGAGATCGCGATATTCTTGTTCGATTTTACTTGGAAGAACAGTCCCAAGAACAAATCTGCAGCGAGATGCAACTTACAGAAACTCAATTCAGGTTACTTAAGTCGCGTGCGAAAGCTAAGTTCGGGGAGATAGGCAAGAAAAAACTGACGACTAGCGGAATTTTCTCAGTGCTTGTGAGAGCGCAAGCTGGCTGAGAACACCTTAGTATAGAAGGCGCAAGTAGTCAAGGGGCGCACAACATGAACGCAAAAATGAACAACGTAGTTGAACATCCTTCGGAAGAGATGCTGGAGCGCTTCTTGATGAACAAGAGCCCGGAAGCCGAGAGCACCACGGTGGAAACACACATCCTTGCCTGCGATGACTGTGTTGCTCGGATGGAAGCATTGGAAAACGAGATCAGCGACATGAAGCTCGTTCTCCAGCAATGGCAGCAAGAACGAGCTGCGGAAGCTGCTAAGTTGGCCAGTGGAAAACGGGACAAGGGCTCGTGGCTGGTGAGCAAGTTGAAGCTGGGGCCATTCACAATGCCACAGTTTGCGCTTGCTGGAAGCTTGGCTGCGTTGGCGCTGGGATTGGTGTTGTTGCCTCAGATGCATTTCGGAAGCTCGCCTATCGCCGACGTGTCAATCTCAGCCATGCGCGGATCAGAGGGCACACAGGTTCCTGCCCACCGACCGGTTCGCATGCATTTGGGTGCAAGCGGTCTGGCAGCCGGTCCTGTGATTGTTCAGATAGTTGATGAATCCGGTGGCGCCGCTTGGGAAGGACACGGGTTCGTTAACACCGGGTCTGTTGATGTCTCGATTCCGCCAATTAACGAATTGGGAAATCATCTGGCACGACTGTATTCCGTGGACGGGAGCAAGCGCGGAACACTGCTCAGTGAATATTCATTTACCGTGAAGTGATGTCAACAGCCGAACCGAAGTCAATTAGTACCTAGCGAAGTGCTTTACATACCCGCCTGAGCGTAAAGAGAATTGCTGTTGTTCGCCTTTTCGAAGATCTGGTAGCCGCCCTTGTCGTAGACCTTTCGATATTCGGTTGAAAGTAGCTTATCGACGCGGTTCGCTGCATCCGGCAACGTACGTTTCATGTCATTCAAGAATATTGACGTCCAAGGGTTCGAGAGAACAACGAAGTCTGGTGTTCGGCCTGAGCGGTAACCAAGCGAGATGTCGTCGGTTAAATTATCCGGAAAGTTCATCTCGAATCCCAGTTCAGCTGGTCCGTCAACGCGAGCGTTAGGAGCCCCTTTGCGCAGCGACGCCTCAATAAACTGAACAGCCGGCAAGTACCGGTGGTCGTAGTCATCACGCCGCCCACGAAACACGGTTCCTGATACCTGTAGCAGGATCAGCGCAGCCAAACCCCCAGTGATAAACGTCCGCCGAATCACTCGCTCCTGCCAAGCCCAGGTGATGACTGACGCGAGCACGATCCCCAACAACGGCGTCACATAGATCATGTAATACCAGCGCTTGGCGCCATCAAGAAAGGTCAGCGCAACCATGTCGGTGATTGTTAGAACAACAAGTGCCTGATAGCCTCGCTGCTTACGCAGTGCTGGAAGAGTGATGATGGCCACTAGCGCCAGCAGGTAAGCTGCCAGTACAAAGACCCTTAAGTTCTGAGCAGAAAATCCAGCAGTGCTGCTAAAGCCGAAGACACTGAGGTATTTGTTGGTCCACTCCAGTTTGAGCGCATGCAGCGGGTTTAGGAGTCCGGCTGCTCGGCCAACAGAATTGCTCTTCATCTGCTCACGGAAGGCATGCCAATCCTTGGTGACGTAGAGCAACCACGGCACAATACCGACAAGAAATGGAATCGCCGGAAGCAACACATGGCCAATCTTGAGGCGGGCGCGATCGAAGAAGAGCACGAGAGTCGCGAAACCAACCAGCGACATCATGCCGCCCATAGGATGAGTAAACGCACTTGCGGCAGCGAAGGTAGAGCCGACGAGGATGGCGCGAGGCAGGCTCCTTTCGCGAAGTACAACATAGGATGCCAATCCGCAGAAGCAGAATGCGGCTGCCATCGCATCCATACGGCCGTCCGCAGCGCGCGTCAAAAAGTAGTAGTCGGTACCGACGATGAGCACGGTCAAGAACGCGGCTTGAAACTTCTGAGTCAGTTGGAACGCCAGAGTAGCAAGAGCCAGCAAAGCGATCAGACCAAAGATCGCCGACAGCTCGCGCATGGCAAGAAGACTAAAGCCGAACACTTTGTACCAAACCACTTGTGCGAAGGTGTGGAGCGGCATAATCCAGTAAGTCCAACGCTGGATGTGCTCCAAAAACATGGGCGGTCCAGAGCCGAACGGTGTCAGAACCGGGGTGCCCATGAATCCTTTGTGAATCAGTGTCCATGCCGGATTTGCCATCCACGCTTCGTCACACCAGGGCACTGTGCTGCGGGCATGAATGAACGAGAGCACTAAATAAGCGCAGCACGCAAGTATGACGGAGATATAGGTCGATCGGCGAAAGCGTTTCGGTTCCATGAATAATTAACGGAAAAAGACGGCGAGCGGCCCGCCTGAATCTATTAACTCAGTTCCGCAGTAAAGCACGCAATTGACCACTTGCGATGAGAAAGCTAAGGGTTTTAGTACTAAGCCTGTCTCCTCTACTCGATGGCTAAGTGTCCGTTGCTAGACTATCGGCACCATCTTTATGGTTTTAGAACGTGCCATCGGCCGTTGGGCAATGACCGCCCTTGTCATTAACTGCATCATCGGTAGCGGCATTTTCGGAGTGCCCTCTGAGTTGATCAGGCTACTCGGTCCGGCTAGTCCACTGGTAATGATTGTGGCAGCACTCGCCATGGCAGTTATTGCTGCTTCGATCGCCGAAGTCGCTTCGCAGTTCTCTGAGCCGGGCGGATTGTATCTATATGCTCGCGTCGCATTTGGCAGATTTGTAGGCCTGCAGATTGGCTGGTTTTGGCTGCTGGCAGCAGTTGGTGGCGGGGCTGCTGGAGCTAATCTATTCATCACATACCTGGGTACGTTTTTGCCTTCCGCGACACTCGGTTGGACCCGCTTGACGGTTCTTCTGTTGCTGATTGCTGTGCCCACAGTCGCTAACTACGTGGGTGTCCGAAGCGGCGTGCTCTTAAGTAGTTTGCTGACCATCGCCAAATTGTTGCCGATCGCGCTATTGATTGTCCTTGGACTGTTCAATGGGCACATTTCGGGGCCGTCTACAAACCCTTCCACCCTGCATGCCTCTGTTTTAAACGTACGCAGCCCGGCTGGATATGGATTGCAGAACTGGTTAAGCGCTTTACTGCTTCTGATCTTTTCCTACGGCGGTTATGAGGACGCTCTAGTACCGTCCGGTGAAGTTAAAGACACGAGGCGGACGATTCCCTTTGCCCTGGGACTCGGGATTGCAGTTTGCGCTTTGGTTTATACGCTCCTGCAATTCGTTATTGTGTCAACTCTCGGAACCCTGGCTACCGATCGTCCGCTGGTGAACACGGCTTCGGCACTCATCGGCCAAGGTGGCAGCCTATTTGTCGCTGTGGCGGTAATGCTTTCGACGTACGGATGGATTTCGGCTGGATTTCTGAATGCTCCTCGGCTGGCATTTTCGTTAGCCGAGCAGGGGGACTGCCCCGCCCTGTTTGGCAAGTTGCATCTACGGTATCGGACCCCCTACGTGGGTATATTGCTCTATGCTGCGCTGGTCATGATATTAGCGGCTACGGGAACATTCCTCTGGGTATTGGCTTTGGCCGCGGGATCGATGATGATTCTGTATGGCGTCGGGTGTGCGGCGCTGATACGGCTCCGAAAGATACAGCCTGAAGTTCCGGCCCTGAGAATACCGTTCGGACCCACGGTCGCGATAGTGGGAATGATCTTCTCTGTGGTGTTACTTGCTCAGCTCGAAAGACGGCAACTCTTACTGATTGGATTGACAGCATCGATCGCGACAGCAAATTGGATTTGGGCGCGGCGGCGTGCACCGTTGCGCGAATTATCGACTACTGAGAGTAACGCTTGAAATGCTCAACTAGAAGATCCGTCGATGGAGGCGCTGGATTGTGAAACTGGCAGTGTCGGCAACTGCCATGACGGCCATGACTCCTGCTTGAACGGGGTCGCTGATGACGAGATCGGATGCATCGGGAACACTGCCTGCCATATTGAGGCTGATGACTAAAAGTCCCTCGCTGCGGACCTCGCGCACAGCGTTTTCGATATCGCCACCCATCAGGGAACCAGCTAAAACAAGCGCTCGAACTCGCGACAAACGACGACATGCGCGAACAGCGGCGGCTAACACTTGTTCGCCTACGAGAGGGATGGTGTCGACAGAAATATGTTCGCCGCGAATGTTGTGCCTGTCGGCTTCAGAGATGGCGCCTAGCGCTACTTGTCCAACCTGCGCCCCACCGCCCATGATGATGATTCGCTTGCCATAAATTTTTTGAAGCGACTGGACGGCGGTTACACGATGAACAACGTCCAGCTTCTCTAAGTCGGAGATAAGCTCATCCTGCGATCCTGGCAGATCAAGTTCAAAGTAAAGGCGAGTATTTGCAGGGGCATCCTCAATGATCGAGACAGAACGGATATCGCCTTGATGCTGCGCGATTACTCCCGTTAACGCATGGAGAACTCCTGGGGCGTTGGTCGTAACCAGCACCAAGCCCACCCTGTCACTGGCGATCGGGTTCAGGGAGAAACCTCGTACTTGCGGAGCAGTTCATCCCAAACACCGCGCGCTTGCAGGATGGTTTCAATCACTTCTCTGATGGCATTGGAACCACCTGGAACGGTGGTGATTGCTTTGGCCGATCGCTTCACCTCGGCACGCGCGTTGGCAGTTGCGATAGACAAACCGACACGCTTCATGATTACGATGTCAGTCAGGTCGTCGCCGACATACGCTACTTGTTCCGGGGTAACTTGAGCCTTCTCCAAGATTTCTTCGTAGATCGGAATCTTTTCGATGTGGCCCTGGTAGACGTAGGTCATGCCGACCTGCTTGGCACGCTCCACTGTGGCCGGAGAGTTGCGGCCGCTAATAACGCCCGTCTTGATGTCGTACCAGGTGAGCCAACGCAAGGCAATACCATCCTGCGAATCGAAGCCTTTGGTTTCCACCCAGTTTCCTTGTCCATCGGGAACCATGTAGAGATGTCCGTTGGTAAGGACGCCATCGACATCCATGAGCAGTAGTTGAATACCGGATGCTAAGCGATGCAGCTCTTGTTCGGTGCAAGGCGGGTTAATGTGCATAGGTCTCAAGCATAGATTCGCGCAAATAGCTTAGTGGCGCGCGCCAAGAGATCCTCATACTGCATTTGGCGATCGGCAATGGGCTGTGTGGAATCTCCTAACCGCGGCGCGAATTTCTCGAGAGTGTCGATCAAGCCGGTTTGCTCAGCAGCCAGCAGCGCAGCACCGCGGCTAGACGCCTCGGGTTCAAGGCAAAGAGTTAGCGGGCGACCGAGCGAGTCAGAGATCATTTGAATCCACACAGGAGAATGCTGCAGACCGCCGCCAGATCCGTAGACACTAGTGGGCTTGCCGCAGACGGGCACCAAGAGATCATAGATTTGTCGGAAGCGAAGAGCGATACTCTCGAGCGCAGCGTGCAGGATGTCAGTCGGCGTTGTGGCCAGCGTCATACCCGTGATAGCCGCGCGAAGATCAGATCGCCAGTAAGGAGAGCGCTCACCCGCGAAAAACGGCAACATGATCAAGTGATGGCTACCAGGTTGACGGCCAAGAATTTGTTGCTGGGCATCGTCCGGTAGCTGTAGCGTTCTGGTTGCCCATTTGAAGACTTCGCCGCCATTCGACAAAGCACCACCGACGATCATCCGGTTGCGATCCACCCGGTAGGACCAAATACCGGACGGCAGGGCGATATCTTTGTAAGGCAGAACGACCCGCATCGCGCCACTGGTGCCGATCATCACGGCAAACTGCTCAGGCTTGAAACAACCGCTACCGATGTTGTCGCAAGCACCGTCTCCGATCGCGGGGCACCAAGGGACGTTGTCCAGCAGCGGCCAGCGCGACGCGTATTCAGGCCGCAGTTTTGTCACGGGCTGATCGAGAGTCCTCGGGTCGGGTAGTTGATCCCGTGTAATTGGAAGCGCATTCAGCACGACGTCATCGTAGTCGTCCTTCGCCTGATTCCAGAGACCGGTGGCAGACATCATTGAAGTTGATACAGCGGCTGTTCCGGTCAGCTTCAGTAACAAATATTCTCCGAACCCAAGCCAACGCTTTGTGCGCCCGACCTCGTCCGGATGATTATCCTTGAGCCACAGCAACTTCGCAGGCCAATAGCTGGTGTGGACTACGCAGCCTGTCCGCTGGTGAACTTGTTCAGCATCGAACGCATGTTTCAACTGCTCAACCTGGGCGCTGCTGCGCGTGTCGAATAAGTGGATGATGGGAGTCGTCGGGTTCTCGTCAGCATCGATGCCGAGAAAGCAATGCCAGAACGCGCTGATCCCTACAGCGGCAACAGTCAGTTGTTTGTCTTTCATCTGCTGATGAACCGTGTCGATGCACTTTACTGTTATTTCGAACAACTGCTTGGGGTCAATCTCGACACCGCCGTCGGGCGTGCTCAACATGTCGTAATGACTCTGGAGACCGACCTGATCGACCTGGGTGAAATCGGATTGAAACAGAAGAGAACGGACGCTGGAACTGCCGATGTCGAGACTTACAATGTGGGTATTGGCCGACACATTGCTCGAGCGGGTGGCAGAAATCATCTCTCGTTATAGCATGCTGCCGGCCGGTACCCGGGTAGGTGTCGCGGTATCGGGCGGGGCCGATTCGGTGGTGCTTCTCAACGTTTTGGTCAGGCTTTCGGACGCTTTTCAGATTGTTCCCATCGTGTTGCATATCAATCATGCGTTACGCGGTTGCGAGTCAGAAAGTGATGAACAATTCGTTCGGGAACTCGCAGCTCAGAAAGGGTTGGCGTGTCTGGTGGGGTCTGGTCCGGTCGGCTCGAACTCCGGACTGACTGGCAACTTGGAACAGGTTGCCCGTGATGCGCGTCGCAACTGGTTCCACAAATGGAAAGCTGACGGCCATGTGGACCGAGTGGCTTTGGGGCACACAGAAAGCGATCAGGCGGAGACGGTTCTATACCGGTTGCTTCGAGGATCAGGACTGGCCGGCTTATCAGGTATGCGCCCTGTCAGCAAAGATGGGCTTATCCGCCCCTTGTTGACTACTACGCGCCGAGAGGTACGCGATTGGGCCCAAGCTGAAGGCCTAACTTGGCGTGAAGACGCATCCAATATGAATCGTGCGTTCGACCGCAATCGGCTCAGACTCGATACCATACCTGAGCTTGAGAAGAATTACAATCCTCGGCTGACTAGAAGTTTGGCGCGAATGTCACAGATAGCGCAGGCAGAAGAAGACTACTGGGCCCGAGAAATTTCGCAATACTTCGCCGCCGTTTCGAAACGAAGTCAATATGGACTAATCCTGGATCTAGTCAATTTTTGCAAGTGGGATCCGGCCGTTCAGCGAAGAGTCCTTCGTACGGCAATCGAGGACACGCGCGGCGATTTGCGGTTGATTGACTTCGAGCATGTTGAGGCTCTAGTGAAGCTTTGCCGCAGGAATGACGGACATGATCGATTGATGCTCCCGGGCGTGGACGCTCTTCGGTCCTATAGCCACCTTAGGATGATCCGGACCGGTACGGAGGATCCAAAGCGGCACTATAACGTTCCAGTGGTCCTAGGGACAGAGTTGGAGCTTCCGTTAGCAGCGGGCAGCCTCCGTGTCGATTTCGTAAATCGAGCAGCAGATTTTTGTGCTAACGTCAAGAGTGAAGAACAATTTGGTTTAGAGCAAGCTGAATTGGACGCAGGGCGCCTTACTGAAGTGCAGCAGCTTCGTCCTATCTACATCAGGAATTGGGAGCCGGGCGATGCAATTGTACGACTTGGCCAGCACAAACCGGAGAAACTGAAGTTTTTATTTCAGGAACACAAAATTCTTTTGTGGCAGCGCCGCCACTGGCCCGTAATGACGTGCGGCGACGAAATCGTCTGGACGCGGTGTTTTGGTCCGGCGGACGCGTTTGCCGCCAGGGACGATCACTCGGAGCTGCTAGTCCTTCAGTACCGAGAGCAAGGCTATCTAGGATCCCTTGGAAGACAATAGGCCAATTACGACTGACTTGAATCAAAGAGAATGAAGTTGACGTCCTTAGTTATGTCTAGGAATTTAGGCCGTCCGAGTGAGTGGGCGAATTTGCCCAAGTTGGCTCCATTTCGTGCCAACGGAAAGTCAATATGAGTTCAAACGTTAAAACTGCCGTTTTCTGGGTGGTGATTATCTGCGCTGTGGTCGTTGTCTGGATGGCGGTAAAGACCAGCCACGGCCAGACACCTCGAAATTTATCAGTCTCCGAGTTCGTGACCTTCGTCCAGGAAGGAAAGGTGAAGGAAGCCAATATCGTCGGCACAGAGGTGCAAGGTCAGCTGACCGACGCTGCCGGTTCCCAATCTTTTCGGACTAGCATTCCGCCGAACTATCCGGACATCTATAAGCAGCTCCAGGATAAGAACGTAAAGTACACCTGGAAAGACTCTACCGGTAGCGGTTGGGTCAGTATCCTGTTTAACGCAATCCCGGTCTTGATTCTGCTTGGCTTGTGGATCTTCATGATGCGCCAGATGCAGAGCGGCGGAAACAAAGCTCTGAGCTTTGGGAAGAGCCGAGCGCGGCTGCATTCTTCGCAACAGAAGAAAGTCACCTTCAAGGACGTCGCCGGCGTAGATGAGGCGAAAGAAGAGCTGCAGGAGATTATCGAGTTCCTGCGCGAGCCTCAGAAATTCCAGAAGCTCGGCGGTCGCATTCCGAAGGGTGTTCTTCTCATCGGGCCTCCAGGCACAGGCAAGACGCTTCTTGCGCGAGCGATTGCTGGCGAGGCGAACGTTCCGTTTTTCTCGATTTCAGGATCTGACTTCGTTGAGATGTTCGTCGGCGTAGGCGCCAGCCGCGTGCGCGACTTATTCGAGCAAGGGAAGAAGAATGCACCGTGCATCGTTTTCATCGACGAGATCGATGCGGTCGGACGGCACCGTGGTGCTGGACTAGGCGGCGGGCACGACGAGCGCGAGCAAACGTTGAATCAATTGTTGGTCGAGATGGATGGCTTCGAATCGAACGAGGGCGTTATTCTCGTCGCAGCTACGAACCGTCCGGATGTTTTGGATCCGGCCCTTCTTCGGCCTGGCCGCTTTGATCGCCGGGTCGTCGTTGATCGACCTGATGTTCGCGGCCGCGAGCAGATCCTCAAAGTACACACAAAAAAATCGCCCTTGTCTGATGATGTGAATCTTTCGGTTATCGCTCGGGGTACACCTGGGTTCGCCGGCGCAGATTTAGCGAACCTAGTGAATGAGGCTGCTCTGGTTGCGGCGCGCCAAAATCGCAAAGTGGTCACTCAGTACGACTTCGAGCTCGCTAAGGACAAAGTCCTGATGGGTGTCGAACGCAAGAGCATGATTATCAGTGACAAAGAAAAGCGGATGACGGCTATTCACGAAGCTGGACATGCCTTAGCAGCTGCGATTCTCGAGCATTCAGATCCGCTTCACAAAGTCACGATCATTCCTCGCGGAATGGCTTTGGGCTTGACGATGCAGCTGCCGCTCGATGACAAGCTGTCCCACGACAAAAACTACCTGCAAACTCGCCTAGCGATTCTAATGGCGGGCCGCATCGCTGAGGAAATCTTCCTCAACCAGATGACAACAGGCGCGGGTAATGACATCGAACGCGCCTCTGAGATGGCTCATAAAATGGTTTGTGAGTGGGGTATGAGTGAGCTGGGCCCGCTTAGCTTTGGTAAGAAAGACGAGCAGATTTTCCTCGGTCGCGAGATTGCTCAGCATCGCGATTACAGCGAAGCCACTGCAATCAAGATCGATGAACAGGTCCGGAAATTGGTCGAGAACGGTTACAACACTGCGCGCAAGGTCATTGAAGAGAGGTCTGATGCTCTAATGAGGATCGCGGACGCTTTACTCGAGCGTGAGGTCCTGGAAGGCAGTGAAGTAGTTGACCTTATTAACGGCAAAACCCTACCGAAGTTTGAGCCGATTCCGAAATCTAACTCGAACGACGGCGGAACTCCGCAGGTGATTGCTCCTTCACCGACAAACGGTGGAATGCCTGGGTTGGTTGGTGGAGAGAGTCCGCAGCCTGCTTGATCCCTCGCTTTCCGTTTTATTTGTTTGACGTAGACGGCACCCTGGTTGACTCCGCCCCTGATATTTGCGGAGCCATCCAGGGTGTTTTAGCAAGTGTTGACCGAACCGACGTTCCCGATTCATACATCAGGGGCTTCATCGGACGTCACCTGATTGACCTGTTTCAGGAGTTGTTTCCTCACTACACGACCGAGCAGATGGACGCCATGGTGCTGGAGTACCGCAGGATTTACCCGTTGCGAAATCATACGGAGACAGCGCTTTACCCGGGTGTGCTCGATGCCTTACGTCGCCTAGGAGGAAAAAAGTCAACGGCTACAACGAAGGGCACGCCTACGACCCGCATCGTTCTCGAAAAGTTTGGGCTTCTTCCTTTGTTCGATCATGTTCAGGGTACGGACGGCTTTCCTGCGAAGCCCGCGCCTGACGTTCTGTTCCGAGCTCTAGAAGCCCTAGGTGGAACGGTAGAACAAGCGCTCTTTGTAGGCGACTCTACCGCTGATATGGAAGCCGGAAGAAGTGCGGGCGTGTCCTTGTGTGCGGTCACATATGGATACGGACGGCGGGAAGACTTAACAAAATGGGAACCAGATCACTGGATTGACTCGATTGAAGAGCTATCTTCTTAGCGACAGCCCTTGCTCCGATCTATTCAGGCTCCACTTACTGATCAGAACTGCGCTGATCTGAGTTACGTAGGCGTTTCTGGATGGTAACTGGCTGTTCCAGGCTGAAGGTCAGCACTGTTTCAGATGGGATCTTAACCTGTTGGCCGTGAGTGGCGAGCTGATATCCGGCCGCGCCGCCACCCCCCACAACTGAGCCAATGGCCGCTCCCTTTCCGCCGCCTGCGATAGCGCCGATAATAGCCCCCACGCCAGCCCCGATTCCGGACCGTACGGCAGTTTGCTTGCCCCGGCCCTTGCCAGCTTCAGAAACAGTGCTGCTGACCAAGTCGTACGTCTTGCCTTGAAAGACCAATTGGGAGAGCCGTATGGATAGTTCGCTGTTGCCCTTGATTCGGCCCGCACCCTTGGCATCGACGAGAGTCAATGTCATGTCAGCCCCTGCTGGAACAACGTTGCGGCCTTGAGACACCAACGGTGAAGCCAAGCTTGCGCGAAAGCTTTGGCCAGTTGTGCTCTTGCCGGAATCGATAGCATCGATCGTGCGAACCGAGATTTGCTGACCAGCCGGGATTGTTAAATCTACATCTTCTGGGCGAGGAGCGGGCGCGTCGGCACGCCTTTCCGCGCGCGGCGGCCGAGGGTCAGTTACTTCCGTCGATTGAGAACGAACAGCAGGTGGTGCGGCGACCGGGGCCGGGGCTGGGTAACTTGGCGGGGCAGCAGCGGGAGCCGGCGTTGCCGCAGGGCTGGCAAGATTCTGTGCGGTTTGATTCTGTCCAGATGCGGATGCGGATTGCCCGTTTACGGTAATCTGGTCGGCTACCTTGGTTACACCGGCGGTGGCGTTTGCTAGCTTGTACGCTTGCAGTTCAACATCGGAGCTTGGTACGTCACCCGTCAACGTAGCCACTCCTCCCTTTACAGCAACATTCACATTTGCTGTTTTTGTGGTCGGGTCGGAGTACAGTTTCGCTTTTATGTCGTTGGCCAGAGCGTCGTCGTTCGACCCACTCTTACTACAGCCGAATGTCACAACGGACAAGGCCAAGACACTCACCAGGAACACGGATCTCAATCGATTCATAATCTTTCTCCCAATTACCTAATCTAGTCTGGTGCTGATCGGACGGAACTCTTATTGCCCTTCGGCTACTGCAGCGGAGCTGACTAAGTCAGCAGTCTTACCTGCCCCTTGTCGTCTAAAACGTTACAATGAGAGCTTAAGACCGAATAAATCGGCGCGCCCGCCCCGGGATCTTTCATCATATTTCCCATCGCTGGCGTGCTTCTAGGATGGCATGGCGGAAGAGATAGCGGCAGTAAAGACAGCGGACGTCGATTTAGGCGAGCAGCCCAGGCGCGAGTTGCCTCGCAATGGAATTGCAGAATGGACCGTTACAATCCTTTTGTTGTTATTCGGCACGACAACATTGGTCCAGGCATTTGTTATTCCCACAGGGTCGATGGAAGACACGCTGCTGATCGGCGACCACCTGCTAGTCGATAAGTTGGCATACGCACCATCAGGCCGAATCAGCAAGTACCTTCTGCCGTACGAGGAACCACGGCATGGAGACATCATCGTCTTCCGATATCCGGCTGACATCGCCCAAACCTTCGTGAAACGAGTGATCGGCGTTCCTGGGGACAGAATTCACATAATGAACCAGCAGGTATATCGCAACGGTTCAATGCTCTATGAGCCGTACATCTATCACAAGGGCGCGTTCATGGAATCGTACCGGGACAACTTCCCCTCGGAACAACCACCCTTGTCTGACACGCCACGTGATCCCTTGATTCGAGATTTGTTTGAGCATCACATCGCTAACGGAGACCTCGTGGTGCCGCCGGGCAATTACTTTGCTATGGGTGACAATCGCGACAATTCACTCGATAGCCGGTATTGGGGATTTGTTCCAAGGGACAACATCATCGGCAAACCACTGATAATTTATTGGTCTTACGATGCGCCTACAGAGGAGCTAGCTGGATCGTCAGTCGGATCGCTTGTCAGCCACTTTAGCGACCTCGCTCAGCATTTTTTCACTCGAACTCGTTGGAGTCGCACCTTGCGAATTGTCCGTGGCGTGTCTGACACTGATTTGCCCCAGAAACAACCCGGTCCTCC
The DNA here is from genome assembly GCA_965214005.1 of Bryobacteraceae bacterium. Taxonomy (GTDB): domain Bacteria; phylum Acidobacteriota; class Terriglobia; order Bryobacterales; family Bryobacteraceae; genus Bog-105. The sequence continues at coordinate 1,094,810 of CBDCAQ010000014.1, read as the reverse complement.
TCATGCACTCACTCCGGCGATGAGGTAGCTCGGTTTTACTATCGTTGCTCCTGACCTACAGGGTTGCTATCTGAAGAAGCTTCGCAACTAATTCGCTTGCGAAGCCACTCCTTGATCTGAGACGTTAAAACACGGAGACAACGGCACATCAGAGATGGCGAATCATAGATATGGTCTGATCATGGCTGGCGGCAGGGGCACCCGCTTCTGGCCTCGTAGTCGCAAGCGGAATGCGAAGCAGGTGTTACGTTTTTTTGGCGAACGAACACTGATTCAACAAACGGTGGATCGCTTGAAAGGCGTCATACCGCCCGAGCACATCTGGATTGTCACAAATGATTTTCTAGTGAACGAGATCCGCAAGCAACTGCCTGAAGTCCCGAAGCAGCAGGTCATCGCGGAACCTGCGCAGCGCAACACCACGCCTTGCATTGGCTTGACAGCTCAGATACTTAGTCGCATCGATTCAGACGCCGTCATGGGTGTCTTTCCGGCTGATCACCTGATCTTAAAAGAGGCTCGGTTTCGAAATTTTGTGAAGGCCGCCTTCAAAGCTGCAGAAGAAAACCGAGTAATCGTGCTTGGGATCCAACCGCGCTGGCCAGAGACTGGTTACGGCTACATCGAATTCCCGAAGACTCTGACTCCCGGGAATTTAGAAACACTGAAGGTGACGAGCTTTAGGGAGAAGCCCGACGAGAAGACGGCCAAACGATTTGTCGAACGCGGAAACTTTTTCTGGAATGCAGGTATGTTTTTCTGGCGGGCCGATCAGGTTTTAGGCTTGTTGCAGGAGCATCAGCCAAGTACAGCTGCGTTGCTTAAAAGCCTGCCCCCAATCGATAGCCGCCAGTTCAGCAAGAACCTTGCCGAAGTCTATCCGCAGTGCGAAAACATCTCGGTCGACTACGGCATCATCGAGAAGACCAAAGAGGTAACCGGGCTGGCTCTCGACGACATTGGCTGGAGTGATGTGGGTAGTTGGGAAGCAGTCTACGATTTGGCTAAAAAGGACGCAAACGGCAACGCATCTAAGGGCGACCTGGTCGTAGAAGGCGCAACGGGTAACTACGTTGACGCCCAGAAAACCGTAGCGCTGGTCGGCGTCGATAACCTGATCGTGGTGGACACTCCCGATGCTCTCTTAGTAGCCTTACGCAGTCGAGCACAAGACGTTAGCAAACTCGTGAAGACGCTGGACGCACAGGGGCGCGAGGAACTGGTCTAAGGCGATTCGCTGCTGATGAACACGCAATCCCCGATGCTTTCAATCCGCAGCCTGGTTCCGCGCACCAATAGGATCATCAAAGACTTGCATATCTGACAACAGTGTTCTTCCGGCCTACCGACAAAGATAATTTTCTTGACAGAAGCGTGTTTCGATGTTGAAATCGATTCATGCTGGCGACCTTGCAGATCGTGCAGAGCCCCGAAAAGGCGGGCGTGTTACTCCAGCCCGGCCGACTTCGTCTCCTCGAACAATTAACTGAGCCCGATTCCGCCGCCGGACTCGCCCGACGCCTCGGTGTGCCTCGGCAGAAACTGAACTACCATTTGCGGGAACTAGAGCGCGAAGGATTTCTAGAATTAATCGAGGAGCGACGTAAAGGCAATTGCATGGAACGCGTGGTGCGCGCCGTGGCACGCGAATTCCTGATTGCTCCCCAGACCGGCGATCGCGTCACTGCCGACCGTTTCTCTGCGGCCTATCTCGCTTCTACTGCCGCGCGCATGATTCGCGAGCTGGCCACTCTCTGCATTCGCGCCCGCCGCGCCGGAAAGCGCCTTGCCACTCTTACCCTGGAAACAGAGATCCGCTTTGCGAGCGCTGAATCCCGCGCCGCCTTCGCCGAAGAGATGACCGCCTCCCTTGCGCACCTCGCAGCGAAATATCATAACGAGCGGGCTGAAGGAGGCCGGCGTTTCCGCCTGCTCTCCGCCGTTTATCCCGCCGTCAAACTGGAAGATTCCGCTATCGAATCCGCAAATCTGGAGTGAACTATGAGCAGATCCCACGAGACCATCATCGATTTAAAAGCGACCCCAGAAGAAGTCTTCCGGGCAATCACCGACCCCGAACAGATTGCGAAATGGTTCGCTCCCGAAGCCCGAGTCGATCCGCGCGTCGGCGGAGAATATTTCTTCTCCTGGGGCCCGGGGATGGAAGGTAGAACCACCATCTCCGCCTGGGAGCCCGGTAAGCATTTCGGCACGTGCAGAGAACGTTCCCTCACCTTCGGCCGCGGAGGCCCAAAGGACACAGGCGTTGTACAAAACATGTGTGTCGACTACTACATCGAATCGCTGGGCGGAGGAATCACGCGCCTGCGTCTGGTTCAGTCCGGCTTCGGCCCCGAAGCTGCCTGGGACGACGAGTTCGCCGATACGAAATCCGGCTGGGCGGACTTCCTGAAAAAACTGAAGGAGCTGCTCGAAAAATAATCCCCCCATGCAACGAATACCCTGGAACACAATTGCGCTCGGCTCGCTGTTAGCCATCTCGGCCCTCTTACAAGGAGGACAGGAAGTGCAATCTCCGCAACCTGAAAAGCCGAAGCCGCCTGTCAAAATGGAACAGCGGGGGCGCATCCTCGGAATCGGCGGTGTCTTCTTCAAATCTGCTGATCGTGATCAGATGCGCCAATGGTATTCGAAGCATCTTGGACTCGCTGATAAAGGCGGAGGCATGATGCTTCCCTGGCGCGAACACGACGACCCTCAAAAGGAACACGTTACGGTTTGGACTATTCTTCCCGCCTCCACCGATTATTTAGATCCCAGCCACGCACCGTTCATGATCAATTACATCGTCGACGATCTGGATGCTTTGCTCGACCGTTTAAAACAAGAGGGAATAAAGATTGACGCCAAACGAATAAACGAATCCTACGGTCGATTTGCCTGGATCTATGACCTGGATGGGAACAAGATTGAGCTCTGGCAGCCAGCGTCCGCAAAGCCCTAGAGCCTGTCCTGCACTTACTTAGTCAGTTTTAGTTTAGCTACGGCCCACAAGTCAGCTCGCAGGCTCCCGCACGGCCGAGAAGATCTTTGTGAGAACTGATATTCCCCGATCCACATCCTGTTCGGTCAGAATATAGGGCGGTAGAAAGCGGAGCACAGTGTCGTGCGTGCAATTAAAAAGCACGCCTTCGCGAATGCCGTCCAGCACGAGTTGCTTACAGGGGAACATTAGCTCCAGACCGATCATCAGACCCTGTCCGCGCACTTCCTTGATGAATGAATGCTGCCGGGCCAAGTCGGCCAGCTTCATGCGGAAGTACCCCCCGATTGAGTTGATGGATGGCAATAGTTCGTCCAAGATATCGAAAAACTCTAGGGCCACTTTGCAGGCCAGCGGGCCGCCACCATAGGTTGAGCCATGCATTCCAGGCTTGATTGCAGCTGCCGCTCTTTCATTTGCCGCAATGACTCCCAGTGGTAAACCACAGGCCATAGGCTTTGCAGCCACCATAATGTCGGGCATCACTACCGGGTCGAGTAACTGATATCCGAAGTAAGTGCCAGGCCGCCCCACGCCGCACTGAATTTCATCGAAAACGAGTAACGCATCGTAGCGGTCCGCTAATTCTCGCGCCTTCCGGACATAGGCTTCAGTGAGCGGATAAATGCCGCCCTCGCCTTGTATGATTTCCACAACTATGCCGGCTGTTTGTTGACCGACTGCAGCTTCCAGCGCCTGAATATCATTGCGCGGAACGAAACGCGCGCCGGGTAGAAGGGGCTCGAAATCTTTCCGATACTTAGGTTGACCTGTGATAGAAATTGCTCCCAGTGTCCGCCCGTGGAAACTGCCATCTAACGACACGATCTCGTGCTTATTGGCACTAGTGTCATTGGCATGAGAGCGGATCATCTTCAACGCCCCCTCTACAGCTTCCGCACCAGAATTACAGAAGAAAGAACGCTGTAAACCACTTACTTTGGCGATGCGCTCGGCTAGTCTGCCCTGATACTCGTGATAGTAAAGATTCGACGTGTGGAGCAGTAATCCTGCTTGTTGCCGAATCACTCTGGTTATTCGTGGGTGCGCATAGCCCAGCGAGTTAACACCAATGCCGCTGATAAGATCGAGATAGCGATTCCCCTCTACGTCGTAAACGTAACATCCTTTGCCTCGCTGCAGAACGAGCGGATATCGGGCGTAATTCTGTAGCAGATACGCCTGCTCGAGATCCTTAACGTTCTGGTATGTTGAAGCCGCCTCCTGGGCTGGAGACACGGTCGTGGACATGTTTCATTCTACGAATTGCCTGCTGCTGCAATCGCATCTCGGCGCCTAGGCTTGATCACCGTGGAGTGTAGTCGAAGTTCACCAAACCGTTTCGGTAGTCGATGGTCAATTTGAATAGACTCAGCAAGGGGTATCCCAGTATGCCCGCCATCCTCGGCCCACCATGCTGTGGCGTGTTGCTGAGGTTGAAGGAGGTCAATCCAAGATTGCTTTGTCGAAAACGTGCAAACTGTAGTTCGGCTTTACCCGCTTCGAAAACCTCTTTGACATCGCCCGAAATGCCCTTGACGTGCATCCAGGAATTGCCGTAGACCTTGGTCGACAACCGCGCAAAAGTAGAGTCGATCGTTGACATTCCTGCGCCGGTGTCGATCAGAAACAACCCTGTCGTTTTGCCATTCACTCGCGTCGGAATCATCAAGCGATGTCCAAAGCGAAACACGGGCGTGAAGTCCTTCTCGTTAGGTGGAATTGTTCGGTCGTAGCCTTGTGGACTCGGATCGCGCTGGGGCAAAGGTTCCAGATTCAACAGCCCTTTTGCAAAATCGATTTGCACTGAATAATCAGAAAAGAAATCAGCACCGATCAACCCGTCCTCGTCCGTCACGGAACGCTTGCCTTCCAGCACGTGCATCAAACATGTTTTATAAACCAGTGTTCCGACCTGGCACGTACTTGCGATAGAAAGGAAACCTGATTGTTTGCCGGCATCTCCAATCCCATGCAACTCCATCGCGCCTAAGTGATCAAGTCCGACTTTGTCGATCGCCCGCTGGTTGATGAGTATGCCCGAAGCGCCAGTATCAAGAAGTAAATGCAAAGGTTTACCACCTTCGATCGCGAATGTTATTCCTAAACCTCGGACGCGTTGCGGACCATACAGCAACTGAATCAGGTGCAGGCTTGTCGGCTGAGGCACAGCTTCTGGCTCATCTACTCTACGGCCGGCAAGTTCATTCTTTAGCTCTGCCCCTGTCTTACTTGCCCGATCACGGACTTCATAAAGCCAAGGGTGGGTTTCGACAAAAGCCGGCTCAACCTGTTTTCGTTTGTCACCGACTAAGTAAGCTATCCAAGCTTTTGTGATCAGTGCATCAGTAGCGTCCAACTCGTGCGCGCGCAACGTAAGCAGGCGAGCTGACCTATACATCGACGCTGCCCGAAGCACTCGCGCGAAACCAAGGCACGCACGAGGATCCTCTTGACCCTTTAGCGCTAACTTATAGATCCTTTCCGCCTCGGCCGTATCGCCCATGTAAAACAGGAAGTCACCGCGGGCTGCAAGCACACCCGGGTCGTTCGGGAACTTTGTCGCCAGATCGTCAAAGACATCTGAGGATTCATCTACCTGGTCCTCATAAACTAGTGCGGTAAGTAGAGCCGCCTGAATCTTCGCATTTGCCGGCTCACTTGGAGCGGCCTTACGAAGCAGCGGTAGAGCGACCTTGAAGTTAGCCTCACGATACTCGGCAAGGCCGTTGCTCTGTTGTCCAATCGCCGACCAGTGCCCGGCAAGAACACAACAACCCCAATAAAACAACAACTTCCGGAAACGTTGCAACTAGCCTCTCCTCGTCTGAGTTAGCTAGAGCCGGACTCTAAGCGTCTGATGAATCTGATCCTCGATAACCCGGCTACTTTCGAACTCTGTCAATTGTAGATAGCGGGCTGCGGCCAGCTCAAGTGTCCTTCTCGGTAGCAGGCCTATTAACTCGCTCTCGGCGATGACAACACCTCGTTCAGCCGACATCCGACTCACCGCGTCGTAAACCACATAGAGCGGCGTCTGGTCAAGGTCGGTCAGATTCATGGACACCTGGACCAGTTCCTTGGATTCGAGTGAGAGTCCCAGAGCTTTAACTGCAGGTAATCCTCCACTACTGGCCCGGATCTGCCGAGCGATATCCTTTGCTATCGAAACATCGGTCGTTGCGAGATTGATGTTGAAGGCAACTAAGATCTTGCGAGCTCCGACAATCACCGCACCGGCCGTGGGATGAAGAGCGGTGTCGCCCAGATCTGGATGCCTCTCAGGGTCTGTCAGGACAGCCTCACGCAAGCCCTCGAATTGCCCGCGACGAACGTTCTCGAGCCGAACACGATCGGTATGCAGAGCCGCCGCTTCATAGAAGTACACGGGTACGGCCAGTTCATGCCAAATCCGTTCCCCGACCTGATGGGCCAGTGCGACGCAATCTGCCAGAGTTGTAGAACCGAGGGGCACGAACGGCAGGACGTCTAGAGCTCCCAAGCGTGGATGGACGCCTTGATGTCGGTTTAAATCGATGGCCCTAGCTGCAGCCGCCGCGGACTGAAAGGCTGCCTCAGCAACAGCGTGCTCTGTTCCCGCAAAAGTGATGACGGTCCGATTGTGGTCCCAATCGCTTGTGACGTGAAGAATCGATACTCCCGGAACGCTGGCGATTGCCAGTTCAATCACCGCTAAGCGATCCCGGTCACGCCCTTCTGAAAAATTGGGTACGCACTCCACCAATCGAGCACCGGAAGCAGTCAGCCGGTCACTGTTCAACGCGCCGCTGCTTTCCAGCTAGTCCGGTTGTAAACGATGTTCCCGTTACGAATCACCATCCCGACATGGTTGATGCCGAACTGTCGGGCAATCTCCCGATAGTCAGAGAAATTCATCAATAAGAGATTAGCTTGCTTGCCAACTTCCAAACTCCCCGTCATGTGACTATAACCGGCCGCATACGCCGCGTTGATAGTAGCGGCCGTAATTGCTTCCTCGACGGTCATTCCAAGGCGAATCACTCCCAACGCTATCGCCATTTGCATGCTGACACTGGTGGGTCTGGTTGGACTGTAACCAGTTGCCAAAGCAACCGCAGCCCCGGCGTCAATCAGGTTACGTCCCAACATTGATGGTGTGGCACCACCCAGGACTTCGTTGTCGGCCGCGATAGCTATAACACTTCCAGAGGCAGCCAGGGCTGGTATGTACTGTTGGTCTAGGTCAGCACTGATGCTAATGGATAGAGAGTTGAGATCTGCTGCCCTCGCAGCCCACCCAGCCCCGCATTGAGAACTCCAGCTTAGCTTCAACCCAACATTAGTGTTCTTCACAGCCGTCGCTATGGCATCGAACATGTGCACGTGATTATCCGACGAACAATTAATTTCAACAAAGCCAAGCAGCTTGCGCCGAATCAAATGCCGCAACGTTGATTGAAAGCGTTTGAGGGTCTGTTCATCGGGTGCTTCGCCCAGCTGGAATTGCCAAGTAGGCACGACGTCTACCGGACTATTCGGAATCTGTGAAATCTCCCTAAAGGCAGTCGCAAGCGCGACAGGCCTGGACAGGTCACCTCTAGTCTTGACTTCGACCAAAGCGGTCCCATGCTGAAGACACGATCGCAAAATGGCCAGCTTAGGATCCGTTTGCTGGTTCTCGGAGCGACGCCTACGCCTGGTCTGAGTGGAACTGCTCTCAGATTCATCTAGAGCCAAGCTCACACTGGCATCGATGAATCCAGGCATGACGACCTTGCCGTGAGCAGGAACAGTCAACGCGTCGCGTGACTCATTCAAGTTCTCAATTCGCCTTGTCGGCCCAACTGCGATGATGTTTCGATCGCGGATTAATATGGATCCATCTTCGATGATTGTTAGGTCGTTGAGCGCTGACCCACGCCGAGCTGCTGCCGTCCCGCGCAACGTTAACAGTTGCCGGGCGCCCCGGATCATAATTGTTTGCCCCAACTACCAAATTTAGTTTAAATTATGTGGGAATTACCAGCTTACTCGCAATAATTTCTACATTGACTTAATTAAAGCTTGGTAAGCGACAGCATCTTTGTAGAAGCAATAAGCGGTCAGCAGCACAGTTAAGATCGCTACACTCTTCCAGATCTGCTCGCGCGAAGTACCTGGCAGACCTGGCATTCCGCAAACTAAGCCGATAATAAATCCGCCGGCTAATCCGCCCAAGTGAGCAGCAATATCAATATGAAGTCCTGGAATAAAGCTGAAAATTACGCCGTAAACAGCCCAACGCCCGTAATAAGCCCGGACTGAATGAGCGAGCGGATTACTTCTTCCAACGCCCATTGCTAACATCATGCCAATCAGGCCGAAAATGGCGGCCGATGCGCCTACGGAGAGGCTCTGCGGCACCAAGACGGAACTTAGCCAAAAACCTGCCACAGTCGAAGCTATGTAGCCGACGATCAATCGACTTGTCCCGTAGAACTGCTCAACTTCGCCAACCAGATCGAACATTGCCCATGAGTTCATCAGGATGTGGAGCACGCTCCCATGTAAGAACCCGGCCGTCACCAACCTCCACCAACCATCTAGGCGGAGCATCGGTACGTACTTTGCGCCAAAGAGGACAAGCACCGTCCCACTGAACCCGCTGAACCCAGGGTCTTTGGTCAGACTGTAATTCTGAATCATCATGGCCACGAAGAAAGCACCATTGATAATCAGAAACACCGAGGCGGTCAGATTCGCTTTGGGGACGAACGATCCCAGTTGCGCAGTACGCACGTCAATGGCGCGCGGCCCCAGCTGCACATCACAATAAGGACACACGCGGTCCTTAGTGGTGATGAAGGCCCGGCAGTTCGGGCACATACGACGCTTTTCCACGGTCTTCATTGTAGCCGTGTGCTGGTTTCGGCCTGCTAAACTCGGTTCTTTCGAATGAGTAACACCGAGCCGACTTACTGCGAGGAAATCGTCCGCGTGTGCCGCCTGATCTACGAGAAAGGCTGGGTGGCTGCGAACGACGGAAACGTCAGCATTCGTCTTGACGAAAACCGAATTCTGTGCACCCCCACTGCCATCAGCAAACGCATGGTGACGGTAGATGACCTGGTCGTATGCGATCTGGACGGCAACAAAATCGAGGGGTCACGCGAACGCACCAGCGAAATAGCGATGCATACCGCGATCTACTCACTACGGCCGGATATCCGGGCCGTGGTGCACGCCCATCCGCCGGTGGCAACCGGATTCGCCAGTGCTGGACGCGCCCTCGACAAAGCGCTGCTGCCTGAGGTGGTCATCCAACTCGGAGCGGTTCCCTTGGCTTCGTACGGTCTGCCCGGGACGCCCGCCTTGACTAATGGCATGCTACCGCTGATTCCGCATTATGACGCACTGCTGCTCGAAAACCATGGCTGTACCTGCTATGCGCCCGACGTTTGGCAAGCTTTTTTCCGGATGGAGATGGTGGAACACTTCGCCCGCATTGCTTTCGTAGCCGAGATGCTCGGCGGAGCACGTGCCTTGCCTCGCGCAGAGGTCGAAAAACTATTCGAAGCACGCTCTCGATATAATGTCGTTTCTCACGCTCCCATGGAGCCGGGAATGCCGCTTGTAGCCGAGGACTTATCGAGAACTTAGAAACATAGTCGGTTCCAACATGATGCCAGGATGCGGACCAATTAGGGCCCGATTGTTATAATCCCTGAGTCTTGCGCCCGTATGTTCTACCTCATCCTATCGGCGCTGCTCTCTTTCCAAGACGATTCAGAGCTGATCTTGCGGCTGAAGCGTCGCGAGCCCGACGCCATGAACGAGGTGTATGAGAGGTTTGGCAAGGTCGCCTTTGCTGTCGTAGTTAGGATTGTCAAAGACAAGGCCATCGCTGAGGATCTGGTCCAGGAAACATTCCTCAAAATTTGGAATCGAGTGCAAGGCTTCGACAACGCCCGGGGCACACTTGGTCCTTGGGTGCTCGCCATTGCTCGCAATCGAGCAATCGACTACATCCGATCAACCGACGCCCGACTGGCTCAAAGCAGCTGCGATTTGGAAGCTTTAGAACGGCCCAAGTTCTTCACCAACATAGAGACCGAGTATTACAACGTCGATCGAATCCGGGCGATCCGCGTTGCTTTAGAAAAGCTCAGCGAGCGTCAGAGGCAGGTGCTTGAAATGGCCTACTTCGAAGGGCTTTCTCAAACCGAGATGGCCGCAAAACTCGAACAGCCGCTAGGAACGGTAAAGACCTGGGTGCGCGGAGCACTGCAGTTGCTGCGCAAAGAGATGGGCCAAACCGTAACGGACATTTCGGCTTAGAGCGGCTATGGCTAGCCGACTGCCAAGGTTCCAGCGGTAAATGCCAGAACTGCCGGACATCTTGGCTTATATCGAGGCCCTCACGCCACGCATCATCGGCAAGCCTGTGCAGCGGGTCCGCGTGGGAACTCCGTTTCTTCTCCGCACGACCGATCCGCCGCTCGCCAGCGTCGAAGGTCGAGTTGTGCTCGAGCTGCGTCACATCGGCAAACGTATTGCATTCGGACTCGAAGACAATCTGTGGCTCGTGTTGCACCTTATGATTGCGGGACGATTGCATTGGCGGGAAACGAATGCGAAACTCTCCGGCCGTCAGAACCTGGCCAGTTTTGACTTCCCGCAAGGCTCGTTGGTATTGACAGAGGCCGGGACACGGCATCGAGCAGCATTGCATCTCGTTCGCAGTGAAGCATCGTTGCTAACCTTCGATCCCGGCGGCATTGACGTTTTCGCTGCAGACTTGACGGGCTTTCGGGTGGCTCTCACGGCAGCGAACCACACTCTGAAACGAGCGCTGACCGACCCGCGAATCCTTAGTGGCATCGGTAACGCGTTCTCAGATGAGATCCTGCATGCCGCGCAGTTGTCTCCCATTGCTCAAACGCAAAAGCTCAAACCGGAAGAGTGGGAGCGGCTGTTCAACGCCACTAGAGCAACACTTTCCCTCTGGATCGAGCGCTTTCGTGAGGACGCTCGCCAACGCTTTCCCGAGAAAGTCACTGCCTTTCGGGAAGGTATGGCCGCACATGGACGATATGGGCATCCCTGTCCCGTCTGCGGCGAAAAAATCCTGCGTATCCGCTACGCCGACAACGAGACGAATTACTGCGCCCGTTGCCAGACCGGGGGGAAGGTGCTCGCCGATCGAGGTTTGTCCCGGTTGCTGGGGTCCGATTGGCCACGTAGCTTGGAAGAGCTTGAGACGTTGCAGAGGCGGTAGGAGAGCGGCGGTTTCCGCCTCGTCATCTTTTGATCAATCCGCGTCGAGACCGCAAATCGCCTTCGGTTCAGCGTCTTGTCAGAACAGCATGTCATTTGCGGAGCCGTCCAGAACTGATGTCGATCGTCTGCGAAGATGCCGACGAAACGTTCAAGTGGATTCCATCCGTGATGGGCGTTTGTCGGAACTTTGCACGATTAGCGGATAGAGTAGCCATTATCGACGACCACCGTAGTCCCCGTAACGAAATCGGATGCTCGCGACGCTAAAAACACCGCAGCTCGTCCGACATGAACTGCACTTCACAAGAGTCTTTCCAATCGGATTTGTAGCCAACCCAAGTGCCGCCAAATCTTCACCCTCGAGATGCAAGCCTATCGCTTCGCGAATGTTCTCGGTCAACTCATCGAGAGTGAATGCCTGGGTGACGACCCGGCAAATCAAGGCACTCAGCGACGAACTGATGCTCACCCCGGCTGATTCTTACTTGAATTGTTCTCCTCATCGGCATCCAAGTCCGGTATGCATCAGCTTTCAACTCTACGGTCCCGTAGATTCGCGATGAATTGCCCAGACATAAGCAATCTGATCCTCGCCGAACAGGGAATGTCCGCGTAGCCGTCCAGCGCGGTAACCGATTTTCGACTTTTTTCTTCTCCTACATTCCACTCGACTTAACCGCGCCCAGCGCCTTCTCCAAGTTCGTTTTCGCCCTCCGCCATGCTAGCGTCAAATCGGATTTCTATACCATCCGGAGGTTCTCATCATGTCTACTCGCTCTGAACGCCGTGCCGAGGAACGGAAACGCGTCAAGGACGCCCGTGAAGCCAAACTCAATCTGACGGCCGGCGCGCCCGTCATGACCGAAGAAGTCGCGATTGAAACCGAGCTTTTAGCCAGTGCCGCCATTCCTCCTACCGACTTGCCAAAGAGCAACTTCGAGCGCACCCTATATGCAATCGCCGACGTGGCCAAAGCCGACGAGGAATACGCCTCCGTCCTGATGGCGCCCGCCGATTCGGAGCCATCTGCCCCGCCCTCACCTCAACCGCAACCTCCATCTGCCCAACAAACTTCCCCGTTGGCTGTGCCGCAGGCACCCTGCCGCAGGCACCTCCGCGTAGCGGCGGCCCCAAGACTTCCGAAGGCAAAGCCATCTCGTGCCTCAACGCCGTCAAGACCGGTCTCACCGGCCGCACCGTCCTGCTTCCCAGCGACGATGCCGAAGCCTACCGCCATCATGTTGCTCAATACTTCAAAGAGTGGAAGCCCGGCAGCGAACGCGAAGAAGCACTTGTTCAATCTCTCGCCGACACCGATTGGCGCATCGATCGTATCCCCGGTCTTGAGTATGGCGTCTTCGCCCTCGGCTACGTCCAGTTCGCCGACATGTTCCCCGGCGAAGCTCCCGGCATGCGCAAGCTCTTGATCGAAGCTCACGTCCTCGTTGTCTTCGAAAAGCAGCTTCGCAATTTGCATCTGCAACATGGCCGCCTCTGCCGTCAGCGCGAGAAAGATCAGGCCGAACTGCGCCAACTCAAGAAAGAACGCAATGAACAGGAACGCCTCGATCTCGAGATGGCCGCCAAGATCTATCTCAAAGCCAAACAAGATCGCAAACCCTTCAACGCCGCTGACCATGGGTTCGAATTTTCAGCTGTTGAAATTGAAGAGTTCCTCGACGGTGTCCGAGCCTCCAACATCTACAACCGCGACGTAACCAACCACCACCAAGCCGCCAAGGCCGCCTGACATAACGCCTCATATTCGACGCCGCGCGGACAACCCAAGCGCGATCACACGTTAGCGAAAAAACTTATCTTCCCTGAATTGAAGTTCTTAGGGCGAAACCAATGTCGGCCTCCGAACGAGCCACGCCAGCCTTAACGCGGAAACGTTCCTAGGAGATTTTGGAGAGCCCTGAATCATGAACATTGTTTTGGCATATAAGAACTTCGCTGCTGATCGCAACATCAGTCACATCGGTCTGGGTGTGGCCTGCATCAACAGCGCCAAGGTACTTCGTCGCGAGCACATCAAAGCAGCGGTTTGGCCGATTGTTTCGGCGCAGGACTTACGCGAGCGGCTTACGAACAGTCCTACCCAACACGTCGTTATATCGGCGCCTTGGCTACCGACTCTGGAATTGCAAAAATTGTCGAACGACTTCGCCGATACCCAGTTCGCGGTGAACTGTCATTCGAATGTCGGATTCCTGCAGGCCGACAGCAACGGCGTCAAGCTTGTCCGCGAGCTCATGGATCTTGAACTGTCCACGCACAATGTTCACTTGGGTGGCAACTCGCGCAGATTCTGCCGGTGGGTCAATAGCGCATTTCAAGCTCCCTGCACATATCTGCCCAACCTGTATTGGCTGGACGAACATATCCCGAGTTCTCGTGCGCCCTTCTGCCAGGGTCCTCTTCGGGTCGGAGTCTTCGGCGCAACCCGGCCGCTCAAAAACTTGATGAGTGCTGCCGGAGCGGCTCTCGAAATTGCACGTACTTTGCGAACGCCTTTAGAACTCTGGCTCTCTGCCGGCCGAGCAGAAGGTGGCGGCGAAACTGTACTCGCAGCCGTGAACGAGATGCTTTCTGGGCTGCCCGACGTCAAGCTCGTCTTGAATGGATGGCAGACCTGGCCTCAATTTCGTAAGGTCGTCGGACACATGCATCTTTTGCTTCAACCCAGCTACACCGAGTCATTCAACATGGTCACGGCGGACGGAGTCGCCGAAGGTGTCCCCTCCGTTGTCTCGGACGCGATCGACTGGGCGCCCGAACACTGGAAAGCTGAAGTCGACGATGTGCTCGATATCGCCCGAGTCGGAACAGGATTGCTGCATGACACCCGAGCCGTTGAGGATGGACTGAAGGCGCTGAAACACTTCACAACTGACGGCGTGCACGCTTACAGAGACTTCCTGGGGTCCTGGTCAAACTAATCGATCAACATACAGTCTCCATAGGAGAAGAACTGATACTTCTCACGGACGGCATGCCGGTATGCAGCAAGCGTTAGCTCCGGCCCGGCAAACGCGCTAACCAACATGAGGAGACTCGACTGGGGTAGATGGAAATTCGTCAACATCGCCCCAACGACTCCGAACGTAAAACCGGGTGAGATGAAGAGCCTGGTTTCACCCCTGAGCTGGCTTAAGTGCTGCATCGATTCGACCGCACGAACGCTCGTGGTTCCTACGCAGAACACGCGTTTAGCTCGCCTGATTCGTTCGGCAGTCTCATCATCAATCTGAAAGCGTTCCGCGTGAAGCTGAACCTTTTCGACCTCTCGCTCCCGCAAGGGAGCAAACGTACCCAGGCCGACGTGCAGACTCACATAGCAGATCTCAGCACCGGCCTCTGCGCATGCGGTCACCATGTCTGGCGTAAAGTGCAGGCCGGCAGTCGGGGCCGCTACGGAACCTTTGTTTCGGGCAAACACTGTTTGATACCGCTCGCGATCCGCCTTTTCTGGTCTGCGGTGAATGTAGGGTGGAAGCGGCACACTGCCAATCTGGTCGATTACCTCTTCAATCGACTTATCTGATTCGAACCGAATTGTACGTTCCCCATACTCACCTTCAGCCACGATTTCTCCACTTAGATCCTGCTCAAAGAGAATACGATCTCCGGTTCGGACACGCTTCGCAGGCCTGACCAGCGCTTGGCATGTGGTCCACGACCCATCTGGCACGCCGGTCAGGAACACTTCGATTTCTGCACCGTCAGCGTGATTGCGTCGTCCCATTAGCCGCGCCGGAAAGACCCGTGTTTCATTAAAAACCAGGCAGTCCCCAGACCTTATATATCGGTGAAAATTCGAGAACTGATCGTCGTGAAATGACTGGCGCTCGCGTGAGACAACCAGCATGCGCGACGAACCCCGTTCAGCCCGGGGCTGCTGTGCAATCAGCTCCTCTGGAAGTTCGTAATCAAAGTCTGAAACCAGCACCGACCTCAGTGTAGGTTAGCCTGAACGTTTGGTTCGCATTCTAGGCATCGAGAGTTCCTGTGATGAAACCGCGGCAGCTGTTGTCGAAGACGGAAACAGGATTCTCTCCAGCATTATCGGTTCGCAATTCGATATCCACGCACAGTACGGTGGTGTCGTTCCGGAGCTAGCCTCCCGCGAGCATCTGCGCGCCATTGTGCCGGTCGTTAGAGAAACGCTCCGCCGCGCTAGCTTGAAATTCGACGATCTCGACGCTGTTGCCGTCACCGTGGGACCGGGGCTGATTGGATCGCTCCTGGTTGGAATCACCTACGCCCAAGCTCTCTGCTTCTCCCGGGGTTTGCCGCTGATCGCGGTCAACCACGTGGAAGGACATATTCACTCGGTGGTTCTGGAAACCAAAATGACGGGCGGGCACATTGATTTTCCAGCTTTGGCCTTAGTTGTAAGCGGCGGCCACACGCATCTCTTTGTCGTAGAAGAGCTGGGACGGTATCGGTTGCTGGGCAAGACACGGGACGATGCTGCGGGAGAAGCTTACGACAAGGTTGGAAAGCTACTCGGACTGGGGTGGCCGGGCGGACCTACGATGGACCGGCTTGCACCTTTCGGAAATCCAAAGGCCGTCAAGTTTTCGCTCGCTCGAATGAAGGGCAACGAGATCGATTTCAGCTTCAGCGGGTTGAAGACAGCAGCCCTGCGGTGGACGGAACAGAACGATATCGCCGTCGAGGTTGCCGCTCGTAAAGCGCTCTTACGGGAGCACCCAAAACCTACAATCGAGCAGTGGCTGTCTGTGACGCCGAACCGAACACTCGACATGATCGCCAGTTTCCAAAACACGGTCATCGAAGAATTGCTCCGCCGCACCGTTGCTTCAGCCGAGCAGTTGGGCACACAATCCGTAATTGTTTCAGGAGGTGTGGCGTGTAATGCAGGACTACAGAAACGAGCCCAAGCCCTTCGTGGAATATCGTTCCACTTCCCTTCCCTCTCGCTAGCTACTGACAACGCGGCCATGATTGCCGCTGCAGCATTTCCTAAGTTCGAGCGCGGCGAATTCTCTGACCTGACTCTGCGTCCATCGCCTAACTTATCGTTGACATAATCTACCCGTTGCTCATCTAGTCGGCTGTTACGATCGAGACTATGGGTCCGCAAGCTCCTGGGGAGCAACCGAAGTTACCGATTGCCGGTGTTCAGAACATTATTGCTGTGGGTTCCGGCAAGGGTGGAGTCGGTAAGAGCACGGTTGCTGTCAATCTTGCAATCAGCCTAGTAAAGCTTGGCTACTCAGTGGGATTACTAGACGCCGATGTCTATGGACCCAACGTACCATTGATGATGGGCGTACGCCAGCAGCCTCATGCTTTGGGCGACCGCATACAGCCGCTTGAAGCACACGGCGTCAAGATCATGTCGATGGGTTTCCTGAACCCTGGTGACAAACCGCTGGTCTGGCGTGGACCCATGCTGAACAGCGTCATGCAGCAATTTCTGCGCAAGGTCGACTGGGGAAATCTTGATTACCTGATTATCGACTTGCCGCCCGGCACAGGCGACGTGCAACTAACCCTCATCCAGACCACACCTTTGACCGGCGCTGTTGTCGTGACCACGCCATCGGATGTTTCGCTTGAAGACGCCCGCAAGGCAGTGATGATGTTTCACCAGGTTCGCGAGCCGGTTTTGGGCATTGTCGAGAACATGAGCTATCTCGAACACCAAGGCGAAAAGCTATACGTGTTCGGCAAGGGTGGTGGGGCGAAGACAGCCGTTCAGATGGGTGTTCCTCTACTAGCTGAAATTCCGCTCGATCCCGCGACACGAGAAGGCGGAGACTCAGGCATGCCGATTGCCACATCAGAGGTCCCCAATGCACAAGCCTCATTGTTTGAGAAGCTCGCCCGCACTGTCATCGAGAAGGCGGCCGAGAGTTCGCAGCGCAGCAGGCCCACAATGACCGTGAGCGACTAACAACTGAACGCGCTTTATGGGTGTGGGTCCACCTTCAGCTTCGAGCCGGTGCTCCACTCCGTGAACGGACGCATCGTGACAACTTCTTCGTCGCGCCGCTTCCAGCTAGCTCGAATGTAGTCCCGATTCATTGCAGCAATTACTTCCAGCGGGATCTCTTTCGGACAAACGCCCGTGCACTCGCCGATGTTGGTGCAGCCGCCGAAGCCCTCGGCGTTCATCTGAGCGACCATTCGCAAAGCACGAACATCCTGTTCCGGTTTTCCTTGCGGCAGCAGGCCGAGGTGAGTGATTTTCGAACCCGTGAACAATGCCGCTGAAGCGTTAGGACAAGCCGCGACGCAAGCACCGCAGCCGATACAGGCAGCCGCATCCATGGAACGATCTGACGATTCCTTCGACACGGGAATCGCGTTTCCGTCAGGTGCACTCCCGGTAGAGATAGAAATGTAACCGCCCGACGCTATGATGCGATCAAACGAGCGCCGATCGACAACCAAATCCTTGATGTTGCCGAAAGCCCGGGCCCGGAACGGTTCGAGGATAATTTCTTCGCCATCTTTGAAGTGGCGCATCGTCAACTGACAGACTGTTGTGGCTGGCAGCGGACCGTGTGCGATGCCGTTAATCATGAACCCGCACGAACCGCAAATCCCCTCGCGGCAATCATGCTCGAACGCGATCGGATCTTCTCCCTTTTCGGTCAACTGCTCATTCAACACGTCGAGCAGTTCCAACATGGACATGTCGATATTGACGTTATCAACGGGATAGGAAACAAACTTGCCAGTCTTCGAGCGGCTTCCCTGACGCCAGACCTTCAAGGTCACACGCATTACTTGTAACTCCTTTGCGAGGGATGCACGTATTCAAATTCCAGCGGCTCACGGATCAGCTCCGGCTGATTGCCGTACCCTCGATAACCCCAGGCAGCAACATACGAATAATTTTCGTCATCGCGTTGCGCTTCGCCGTCAGCAGTCTGATACTCTTCGCGAAAGTGCCCGCCAGCTGACTCGTTCCGATCGCGAGCATCAATGCACATCAGCTCAGCGAGCTCGAAGAAGTCCGCAACACGGCCGGCCTTTTCTAAGCTCTGATTCAGTTCGTCGGCCGAGCCCGAGACCGTCAGATTCTGCCAATACTCCTCACGCAATTCGCGGATCTGTTCAATCGCACTTTCAAGTCCCTGCGCCGTACGCGACATGCCGCAGTAGTCCCAGACAATCTTGCCTAGTTGGCGATGGAAGGAATCGACCGTGCGCTTCCCTCTAATTCCCAGCAGCTTCTCAACGGTTTGTTGAGCACAGGCCACAGCATTGCGCACTTCCGGGTGGGATTCGCTTGCAGTCTCAAGCTTGTTCGTTGCCAGGTAATTGCCCACCGTATAAGGCACGACAAAGTAGCCGTCCGATAGACCTTGCATCAGTGCACTGGCACCCAAGCGATTCGCACCATGATCTGAGAAGTTAGCCTCACCGATGACGAACAGGCCGGGAATCGTGCTCATCAGGTTGTAATCCACCCACAGCCCGCCCATCGTGTAATGAATCGCCGGGTAAATGCGCATCGGGACCTTGTAAGGGTTCTCGTCCGTGATTCGTTGGTACATGTCGAACAGATTGCCGTATCGTTCTTCAATCGTCTTCTGACCGAGCCGCTGAATGGCTGCTGCAAAATCGAGATAGACACCGAGCCCTGTCTCACCTACTCCTCGGCCCTCATCGCAAACGGCCTTAGCATTGCGGGACGCAACATCGCGCGGAACAAGGTTGCCAAAGCTTGGATATCGTCGCTCCAGATAGTAGTCGCGGTCTGGCTCAGGAATCTGGTCAGGCGATCGTTTATCGCTTCCGTTCTTCGGAACCCAGATACGCCCATCGTTGCGCAGAGATTCGCTCATCAAAGTGAGCTTCGACTGGTACTCGCCCGAGACCGGAATGCAAGTAGGATGGATCTGCGTGTAACAAGGATTGGCAAAGAGAGCGCCACGTTTGTGTGCCCGCCAGGAAGCCGTCACGTTCGAGCCTTTGGCGTTTGTCGACAAGTAATACACATTGCCGTAGCCGCCGGTGCCCAAGATAACGGAGTCAGCAAGATGGGTGTTGATCTCTCCCGTAACCAGGTGCCGGGTGACGATGCCCCGGGCACGCCCGTCAATCACGATGAGGTCGACCATCTCAGTCCGCGGATACATAGCGACCGTGCCGGCCTGGATTTGACGTTCGAGCGATTGATAGGCACCCAACAGTAGCTGTTGCCCAGTCTGCCCGCGAGCATAAAATGTCCGAGAAACCTGGGCGCCCCCAAACGAGCGGTTAGTTAGGGTCCCACCATATTCGCGTGCGAACGGAACGCCTTGCGCCACACACTGGTCGATGATGTGAACGCTGACCTGCGCTAGTCGATATACGTTCGATTCGCGCGCCCGGAAATCACCGCCCTTGACCGTATCGTAAAACAGACGGAAAACGCTGTCGCCGTCATTCTGATAGTTCTTTGCGGCGTTGATTCCGCCTTGTGCCGCGATGGAGTGCGCTCGGCGCGGTGAGTCTTGAAAGCAGAAACAGCTGACCTTATAGCCAAGTTCGCCGAGCGTTGCCGCCGCAGAAGCACCCGCCAGCCCAGAACCTACAACGATGATCGAGTGCCGACGCTTGTTCGCTGGATTGACCAGCTTCATATCGAACTTTGCTTGGTCCCAGCGCTTCTCTATCGGGCCTGACGGCGAGTGAGCATCTAATCTCATATCTATTTCACCAGCCCTGTCATGACGCTAATAGGTATCGAGATGTAGCCAAGAGTCAGCACAATGGCGAACACTGCAGCAGCCTTGTTCAACAGCGGGGTGTGACGCGGATGATTAAGACCAAGGGACTGAACCATGCTCCAGGCACCGTGCCGTATGTGGAATCCAAGCAGAATCATCGAGAAGATGTACCAGGCGGAAACGTACCAGACCTGAAAGCCTGCGACCAAGTTGTGATAAACGTCAGCCTCGATGAAGTCAGATCCGGGGTGAACCACGCCGGCCGTCAGGTGTAACAAGTGGTAAATGATGAACGCGAGTAAGATCGGCCCGCTCCAATACATTGTTCGGGACGCGTAAGTCGAGACGATGTTGTCCTTTCGCGTATAAGCCACGGGCCGAGCCTGCGTCTTGCGGAGCGCTAACTGGACGGAAGCAACAATGTGCAGCACGACTGAAGTCAGCAGCACTATGCGAAAGCTCCACAGAAGTTCAGGAACGCCATGAAGGAACCGGCCATATGCATTCAGCCGTTCTGGACCTTCATAGACCTGCAAATTACCCAGCATGTGAACAATGACAAAACCAAAAAGCAGCGCGCCTGTGACAGCCATCACCGCCTTTTTCCCGTTTGTCGAATCCCAGAATCGCGCGGTGCGGTTCTCGCGCGGACCGATCGCAATAGTACTCATGGACGTGATTCCAACCTTATTGATGACCGCCGTTGATGCGGATTTGTAAAATCTTCCGGTCGTGAGTAGGCCATCTGAGATGGTATCTCAGAGCCAACCCTTAGCGGAATCTAGGGCGGACCAGCTACACTAGAAGTTTGTGAGTTATGCCAGAAGTGTGCGCGGCGTAACTAGAAGGATTTGAATGGCGCAAGCAACAGACACGATAACACCTAACTCGGACCAGAAGGCAGCTCACGCATCATCGCCCAGCATGAAGCCGAAACAGAAGCTTTACGAGGCGGAATACTTGGGCAGCGGTACGTTTCGCATCGTTAAGCCAAAACGCAAGAGTGCCAAACGTCGGCAGTCGGCTTTGAAGGGCACAACTCGCGGCGCTCGTAAGTAACTGACCTACTCAAGCAGGAGTTGCGGCGGTCGGTGCAATCAGCCGACGATAGCGCGGACGCAGTACTCGGAACCAGTACATGATCAGGCCTGTTGTGGCGACCACTGGCACAGCCAATCCAAGCAAAGCCCAGACGACTTTGATTCCCAATCCCCAGTAGGTGCCGTAGTGCAACGGAACCTGCGACCAGATAATCCAGTCTCCAACTGATTCGTTGACCCCGTAGCGCCAGTTCATCAGGAACGCACCGGTCACGGGATGGAAGTAGACTGTGTCCACATACTCACGCCCAACGTCGTTGCCCCGGAACAACAAAATGCCCAGCGGCGCTCGACGATTATAAGGAAACTCAACCCCACTTAGGCTCGTGCCTGGATCTCTTCGCCGGGCTTCCCCAATCAAAGCCTCTAAATTCGGCGGTTTGTCCGCTCCGTAAGCAGCGTCGACGGTGACTTTCGGCGGGCGGGCGTTGATGATCGGCGACCATTGGTTTACGAAAAGAAAGAACTCACGAGACCACCCGAAGTAGACAGCGGATACGGCCCAGATAGACAGGATCCAAAGCGTCCAAAAGCCCGCGGCACTGTGAAGGTCAAAGTTGACTCGTCGCCAACGCCTGCGAAAATCGACCGCCATGGCGCGACGCCAGTGTGCGATGCCGGGCCACCAGATGAGAAGCCCGCTTAGGTTGATCAGCAACAGCAACGCACCACCAACTCCGTTGAGTTGACGACCCTTCGGCCCGATCAGTAATGTCACATGCAGATCGCGCACCCACGTCAGCCAGTTTCGCGTGGGATGCAACTCGTGGAGCACGGCTCCTGTAACTGGATCAGCAGCAACGGTGATCCGTCCGCGTCGTCCGAGGAGCTCAGCGAGGAACACGGGTGTCGTGCTCGTCGGAGCCATGACAGACTGGACGGGCCGTCCCGGGTAAGCAGCTTGAACATTGCTTAAGACGGTAGTGAGCGAAGCGATTGGGCCAGAGGTCGAACCGCGGCTTGGCCATTGATTGGCTGCAGTCAAGCGCTCTAGTTCTACGCGAAAAACCAATATTGAGCCGGTCAGTGCGATTGCGACCAGATATAGAGCTAGCGCCACTCCTAACCAAAGGTGAACCTGAAAAATGGCCCGTCTGATCCAAATCTGCTGCGGATGGCGAATCAGCCGGCCGAGAAGCTGCATCAGTCTCGCGAGAAAACTTGAACCGCTACCGGAGGGCCTTGCGCACTTCCGGCCGGTATCGACTCAGATGTAAGGGTCTTGCCACCATTGGACAAAGTAAGTTTGGTTGAAGCAGTTGGCCGGTTATGCCCCTGAATTACGCACTGGTACTGCATCGGTCCGGTTCTGGTCAATTTGACTGTGCCGATTTTGTTACTCTGTCCGTCTTTGATGTCGCCTTCTGGCCCATCAATATGAACGGATGTGAAACGAGTGCCAACGAAGTTGATGTTATTGATCGGAACCGAGTAGGCGAACTCCAAACTGTCGCCCGACTGGTAGATCCGCAAGGTAAGCCGGTCCGGCTCCTGCTTTTGTCCTTTGACTGTTTGACTTACTAAGTGCCAAGTTCCGACAAGCAGCTCGGCTGCCACCGAAGGCACAACGGCAGCAAACAAAAGACTAACAATTACAGCGAGTCTTGAAACGAACATAATTGGACCCCTTGGCGCTACATCGTCTGAGTTACTTTGCTCAAGGTTCGCGGCTGATCGGGGTTGAGGCGCTTCACCTTTGCAAGACTTGCGGCAAACAATTGAGCCGGGATTATATAGGGAATCGGAGTAAAAACCTCTTCCGGCAGCGGCCCCGAGTAAGCTAAGCGCGCGGGGATGGTGACCACACTATTCTCAAACCCAGGGACGACCCACGCTTCAGAGTTGCTTTCGTCTGTAAGTACAAGCGTCTCGGCCCCGATCGATGTGAGCTTAATCAGCAGTTCGCGAATCGGCGTCCAAGTTACACCAGACGGGCCGAAAACAAAGGCCGGAAAGCCGGTTTCCAACATGGCGATAGGTCCATGCAGAAGATCGGCCGACGAAAAGCGCTCGGCCACAACGTAACACGTCTCCATCAACTTCAGAGCCCATTCAAAGGAATTAGCATAATTAAGACCTCGACCGATGCATACCGCGTGGCGCATGAAACAATACCGTTCAGCTCTGGCGGCGATTTCTGTTTCGAGCTGAAGTGCAGCATCGGCCATCGCGGGGATGCGATCAAGATCGGACCGCTCAATAGGCGCACCCAGGGCGTAGGCCAGCAGATAGAAGCAAGCAAGTTGACCGGTATACGTCTTTGTGGCAGCCACGCTTCTTTCCTTACCTGCTTGTACCAGGAAAGCATGATCAGCAAGTTTGGCCAGCGAGCTTTGGCTCTCATTCGTAATGCCGATGGTAAAGGCGTTATTTTCTTTGCCCTGCTCCAATACAAGATTGGTGTCGG
Source organism: Bryobacteraceae bacterium (assembly GCA_965214005.1). Classification (GTDB taxonomy): domain Bacteria; phylum Acidobacteriota; class Terriglobia; order Bryobacterales; family Bryobacteraceae; genus Bog-105. The sequence goes on along the minus strand of CBDCAQ010000014.1, from coordinate 1,071,359 downwards.
TCGATTCGCCCGATTGGGAAATTGCGACGACAAGGGTATCGGCTAAGTTGATTTTAGCTTTGTATAACGTGTAAGTGGAGGGCGCCGCAAGGGACACCGGAATGCCGGTGGTCAGTTCCAGGAGATAGCGTCCAAATTGGGCTGCGTTGTCCGAAGTACCGCGCGCCGCAAGCACAATTAAGCGAGGCCGCTGCTTTGCGAACCGATTTCTGAGCGCTTCAGCACCTGCCCATTCCGAGCGAAAGGTTCTCTCAACAGCGGCTGGCTGCTCGCAAATTTCCTCGCGCATTGTGGACATTTGTCGAGCGTAGCAGAGCCGCTCGTCGAGCAAGACCCGCTTTCTGAACTCTCCTCGCACTTGGCAGGCTCAAGGCTATCCGGCGGAACTTGTCTGCACTTACAAGGAGTAGAGTACAGATATAGTTCGTGGTTGCTGATTGGACTCTGATCTCTTGTGAGTAATCCCAACATAGTTGTTATCGGTGCATCAGCAGGCGGAATCGAAGCACTAAAGATTCTGGTGGCTGGGCTGCCCAGTGATTTCGAGTGTCCAGTGTTCGTTGTAGTGCATATTGGTTCGAATCCGAGCACACTTCCTCAACTTCTCTCGTCCATAGGTCCCCTGACAGCGGTCCACGCAAGTCATGGCGAGCCGATCGAGAAAGGTGTAATCTATGTGGCCCCTCCGGATTACCACATGCTGCTGCTTGAACCGTCGAAGATTACGCTCTCGCACGGCCCGAAAGAGAACCACACTCGGCCAGCGATCAATCCGCTTTTCCGCACAGCGGCCTCGACCTATGGACCGGACGTGACCGGGGTCATCCTTTCTGGAAACTTGGATGATGGCGTTCTTGGCCTCGCAGAGATAAAGCGTAAGGGAGGCATTGCCATTGTGCAGGACCCGAAAACGGCAGTTTATCCCTCAATGCCTTACTATGCAGCAGAATCTGTGGCAGTGGATTACGTTGTGCCAGTGGAGAAGATACCAGCTTTGCTTACTTCAGATGTCCGGAAAGAGGTTCCAGTGCAGAGCTCGATGAGCATGGAAAAGGTTCCTTCCGAGTTGACCTGTCCCGAGTGCCGAGGGCCGCTCTCGGAATATCGATGTGGAAATTTGGGAGAGTACCGGTGCCGAGTCGGGCACGCGTACTCAGTGTTAGCTCTTGCTCACGACCACCACGACACGATGGAGCGAAAGCTTTGGGAGGCGGTTCTTGTATTAGAAGAAAGTGCCGAGATCTCGGACCGGCTCGGACAGCAGTTCGGCGGGGCCTATGCTCAGGTGGCACGCGATCGACGCGAGCAAGCCAGGATGTTACAGGCGATTTTAAACGACATCCACCCTCCGTTGGAAGATCCAATCAAGAAGAGATCGTGACACTTAGGCGAGACAAGGTTAAAGCAGAACGCGAAATCCACCCGTTGGCCCCACTAAGTACTGCGGATTAACGGTGCCTGACATAGGCAGGCGCGTGATAAAGGGCTTGATAACGACCATCGTATTTGAGCTCGATGTGTCCCGGCTATTCTCGCTTAGGATTTGGTTGAGACCAGGGATCTGGCTCAGACCAACGAGTCCGGAGCGGTTGAATGTTTTCGAGCTTTGATCTAGCCCGGCAATGACGGCCCATTCGCCCTCCACAAGTCGAACATTGCCTTTGAAGTCGCGTTCGGCTATGGAAGGCACCGAATCGATCGTGATGTTGCCCAGCATCTTGAACGACGCTTCAACATCTAACGCTACGTCGCCGTCTCCAGCTACGTGAGGCGTAAGCTTCAGGACCAGACCTAGGTCTTCATAGGTGATCTGGCCCACTGGATTTGTCAGTGGAGAAGTTGGAGTCTGACCGGTTTGGTTGTACAAAGTTTGAGCAATCGGGTAGCGATCGCCTACATGGAAAGACGCCACTTGCCCGTCCCCTGCAACGACTGTCGCATCGTAGAGCCGCCGACTGACCGAGTTTGAATACTGTGCAAACAGGTTCGCATTCGTGAGACCGATGCCGAACAATGATGCGCCACCCCCAAAGCCGATCATGCTCAAAGGGCTTGCAACGGAAGACAAGATTGACTGGAAGCGGCCTATCCTGCCGAAGTCGATCACCTGGAATGAGGTGGGCAGTGAGAGCCCGTAGTGATAGCTGGTATCGGCATCGATCGCCAGCACCTCCACCTCGATAGCCACCTGAGCTTTCGGAAGCAGCAGCGCCTCTAAAACTGCTCTTGCCTTGAGTACACGAGAGACCCGGTCTTTGATCAGCACTGTCCGCGTGCCGCTGTCGTAAGAGATAGACCGCATAGTAAACAGCCCTCGTACAGCATTCGCCGCATCGGTCAGGTCTCGTAATTCGAGCGCGTTGGGAAGTGGCACGCTCAGGACGATGTTCGGTTCGAACTCGGCCCGCTTTAGTTCGGTGTCTCTAGCAACGAAGATGGCGTGGGACGAAATTGGGAATAGGAACGTATCCGTGACGTTCGTCAGGGCGTCCATCGCAGCCCTAAAGTTCACGCCGGTGACGGCCAACCGCAGGGAGTTTGCCTCCTGCAGATCCTTGTCGAATACAATCTCAATTCCATATGCGCTAGCGACTTGACGGTAGAGAGTCGTGATATCGCCGCGAAGTTGGAAATCGTGATTGCCGTCTGAGGGCAGCAGCTTTGGAAGGCCCTGCAGCCCTTTGGCATCCTCAACATCAAGTCGGGAAGCAGCCTCCAGGGCGCGCTCGCGCTCAATTTCCTCTACTGCCGGTTGGGCCACACCCATCGGAGCGACCGCCTGCTTGAGATCAGAGGTGATGTCGGCCGACTCAAGCTGAGCCTTCATGAAAAGATTCGCAACAGAAGCCAAGCCATCCCTGTTCTGACGGTAACTAGAGTTGTGAGGATCTCGTGAAGCTGCTTCCGAGTAGAGCAAAAATGCTCGGACAAATTGGCCCGAGCGCCGGGCGTCTTCCGCCTCGTGCGCCAATCGCGCAGCCGCTACCGAGTCCGAGGGAGCCGCGGCCAAAACGAGTTGGCAGCTTAGCAGGATGCCGACAATCAAGGCCAGCGAAACTGCAGGCCTAGTGAACAGGAGCGACATAGCCGGGCGGATGCGCAGCCCCTTCGCCGAAGAAGTACTCCTCCATCTGCTTCAGCAAGAACTCTTGAGCTTCGGGCGTTCCCAGATTCAAACGGTATTCGTTCATGATCATCTTCATCTGCTCAACCCACATTGCCCACGCGTCTTTCGAAACGTGATCGTATATGCGTTGGCCCAGGGGATGACCATCAAAAGGAACCTCAGCTAGACCTGGGAGCTCTTTCTGGAGTTTGACGCAGAATACCATGCGTTCAGTTTTAGGGCCGGTGCCGGTCGTTGTTGCCATAAAGGGTTGACGTCGAGCCCCGACAGGCGACGGACAGCGTGCCAGAAGACGGGAGCTTCTACTTCGAGGATAGCCCAGCGCTGGCTGCAGCTCGGCGTTGCGGGTGGCGCTTTTCTCGCTCGCGTTCCAGGAACGCACAAAGGCGCACCGGCACCGAACTTCCGTCGGTCAGAGACTGGTTGACAGCGCGCTGATATCGGCGAAGGGTATCAGGCCGGGAAGACTTGTTCAGATGCGCGAGTTCTAAATCGAGCATCAACTCCATCTCTAACGGAGTGAAGACATGGCGCTTGACCGTACCCGTGATCAACTCTTGAATGAGCAGGCTGAATGAGTTAAGCGGTGTGCGTTCTGGGCGTTGGTCTGTCATGAAAACAAAGTGTTGCAGTTTTGTAGAAATTCCCAAAAAAAGGTGCGAGACCGTCACACAATAACCACTTTCTTGTCAGGTCATTACGTGTTTCCTGTCATCCACATGTACCTCTCCCAAGGACCTATCCGGGCTGAGGCGATGTGGCCGCCAGTAGTTTTATGGACCGTAGGGCTACTCTCCGTCTTGCTCCTTTTGAGTGGTCTCGACGACTCGGTGCCGACTCTGATGGTTGCTTGGGCATGGCTGCGCGAGGGTTGGTTGAGATCTAAGAATCGAAACCGTCGCGAACCGGACCACTTCGATAATCCTCCGCAGTGCTTCGAACCTGGGGTTGAGCTATCCATCGCAGGAACTCAATGTGAGCGAAAGATCGCGATCTATGTCCCTTGCTGGCACGAGTCCGACGTCATTGAGAATATGGTCCGCCATAACCTGGCCGCCATCCGCTATCGAAATTATGACCTGTTCCTCGGTGTCTACCCCAACGACGAAGCAACAGTGCAGGTCGCTGAAATGCTCGCCCGGAGCTTCCGTAATGTACACGTAGCGGTATGCCCCCACGGCGGGCCAACCTCTAAAGCGGACTGCCTCAACTGGGTCTATCAGCGCATGCTGCAATACGAAGAGGAGCGCGATCTTCGCTTCGACACGGTTGTGATGCACGATGCCGAAGACATGGTCCATCCGGAAGCACTTGCGTTAATTGACGAACAACGTAAGCGATACGCGATGGTACAAGTCCCGGTCTTGCCTTTACCCACTCCGCTGAGCGATGTGACACATGGAATCTACTGCGACGAATTTTCTGAATTCCAAACCATCGACATGCGGGCCAGAGAGATTAGCGGGTCATTCATCCCGTCGAACGGAGTCGGAACAGCCTTTGCGAGAGAGATCTTTGAGCGTTTAGCTGAAGAGCGGGGCAATTGCATTTTTGAACCGACAAGCCTGACCGAAGACTACGAGTGTGGGGTCTTCATCTATAGGGTTGGATTCAGTCAGACGTTCGCACCCCTGCGGCGAGTGGGCGGTGATGTGGTCGCGACCCGTGAGTACTTTCCTAGAAATTTCGACTCGGCCGTCCGGCAGCGTACCCGCTGGGTTATGGGCAACTGCCTCCAGAGTTGGGAAAGGCAGGGTTGGCGCGGACCGCTTATTGCCAAGTACTGGTTCTGGCGAGACCGTAAAGGGCTCGTGACGAATCCGCTCAGTCTGCTAACCAATCTGGTGTTCGCGATCGGGCTGGTGGACCTGGCGCTCAGCTTCGTCTTTCATCGACCCTGGGCCTTTGCTATTAAGCAGCCGCTTGTAGTTTGGCTTTGTTTGATGACTACGACGCTCCAGTGTTTGCGATTGGCGGTTCGGATTATCTGTGTTCAGCGGCTGTACGGGCCTGTGTTCGCTCTGGCAGTACCGATTCGGTCTTTCTACGCGAATCTGGTTAACTGTACGTCCGCGCTTCGCGCCATTCGTCGTTATACGTCGGCAAGGCGGAAGGGCCAATCGTTGGCTTGGGCTAAGACTGCACACGCTTACCCCAACCGTAGTGCGCTCAGTGCGCACCGCCGTGATTTGGCTGAGGTCTTAGTAGACGGAGGCTTGATCACAAAGGGTCTTCTTGAGATAGCAATGTCCGCGAAACTGGCAGACGAAGAGTTGAGTGATTACCTTCTGCGACATCGAATGATCACTGACGATGAACTCTGCGAGGCGATGAGCGTACAAGGTGGTGTTGCTCGTGAACGAATCGATTTTCGAACTGTTAATCGCGCCGTGGTGCGCACCTTACCAGCACATGTCGAGCGCCGGTATCAGTTAGTGCCGTTCGGCCTGCAGAGGGGAAAATTGCTGGTTGCTGGGTCTAAGATTCCGGCGCTTGAGGCATTCGAAGAATTAAAACAGTACACTCGGCTAGCGGTCGAGTTCCACCTGGTGACCAAGAGCAACTACGAGGATCTTAGAAAGCTGCTTTTGGCTGAGACTAACGGTGCGGCCCTTTCGGCTTCGCCATAGGCTGAGGATCGAAGAAGCTGAGGGGCTTCAGTTCGGCAATTTTCCACTTATTGCCCTGCTGGACGAGCTTTATCGTCACGCGCTGTGTACGACTTTCAACGTCCGAGGAATTTTCTCGGCTAGTGATAGTCATCGTCCAAGTAACAACCAGCTTGGCCTCGGAACCTGCCTGTTCTTCCGAAGCAACGTCCACCTCGTTTATCAGATCGCCACGGCTAGTTAAGCCTTCAAACGAGTCCCTCAATTGCACATAGTCAGGACAATCCTTCGAAAAGGGCTCTAACGCATCGGGGACATTGTTGTCGGTCAATCCAATTGCGACGTGGTTCACCGTCGCTAAGACGTCCGCGGCGCGGTCCGCCCATAAGGGTAGTGAACCGATCAAGACAGCGCATATGAAGAGACACTTACGAACGATAGCTGCCATTTATCTGTATGTAGCCTTCGGTCAGGTCGCACGTAAAAAACCGCGCCTCACCTGTGTTGCTGCCTTTAAGACTTACTCGAACGTGAATTTCCGGTTCGTCCAGCTTCTTCTTTAGCTCTGCTTCGTTGTACTCAGCGGCGAGGCCCGAATTTGTAACCTGGACACCTTGTAGATGAATGTCAACCTGTGCGGGGTCGAACGCCACACCGGCATAACCTGCTGCCGATAGAATGCGGCCCCAATTCGGATCACTTCCCGCGATGGCCGTTTTGACGAGCGGCGAATTCGCAATGGCTCGCGCCACTTTCCGAGCGTCATCATCATTCCGGAATCCTGCCGTGCGTATCACGATCAGCTTCCGTGCACCTTCGCCATCAGCAGCAATTTGTTCGGCCAAGCTTTCCAAAACCCACGTGACCAACTCGTCCAGCACCTTGCGTTCTTTGCTGCTGGGCGTAACTTTCGATGCCCCGCTAGCCAGTAAGGCAACGGTGTCATTGGTTGACATATCGCCATCCACAGTCAGCGAATTAAAACTGCGGTCGATGCCTCGCACCAGCATTTCGCGTAAGTATCTGGCCGGCAAGTTGGCGTCGGTCATCACAAAGCCGAGGGTCGTGGCCATGTGAGGGTGAATCATACCCGAGCCTTTAGTCAAGCCAGCCACACGTACCGTGCCATCCTTCAGCTTCAACTCTTCCGACGCAATTTTCGGGCGTGTGTCGGTGGTCATGATGGCGCGAGCAACACTCTCGAAGGCATCGCCGGAAAGAGCAGCAGCCAATCGAGGAATCGAATCGGTGATCAAAGCCGGATCAAGTTCGACGCCAATCACTCCTGTTGAGGCCGGGAAAATGTAGTGCGGCTTCGTCCTAAGTGACCTGGCGAGAACTTTCGAAGTAGTAAGTGCGACCTGATCTCCGGTACGTGTGGCGCAGTTGGCGTTGCCTGCATTCACTAAAACGGCGGCCACTCGCCCGTTCGAAGCGCGTAAATTCCGCTGGGCCAGGCGTACCGGGGCTGCTTTAACAACGTTGCTGGTGAATACAGCTGCGGCTTCTGCAGGGCGATCGGGAACGATTAGCGCAAGGTCGTCCTTCTCCTGTTTGCGAATGCCCGCGTAAGTAGCCGCATAACGAAATCCAAGCGGAAGAGTCAAATCGGTTCTCCCAAGATCTCGCCACTGCTCAGCTTATATCCGTTTAAGAATGCTTCTACCGGTAGCCGCTTCTTGCCTTGCAATTGAACCTCGAACAGTTCGAGTGCGCTGTTCTGACCGCAGCCTACCAGCAAGCGGCGTCCTTCAACGACAACCGCTCCAGGGCTTAAAGATCCGTCGTATTCAAGGGGGGCCGCGCGGAGGACTGATAACGTTTCGCCGCGTACTGTCGTGTACGCGCCGGGCCATGGCGTAAATCCGCGTTGTCGGTTAGAGGTCTCGCTTGCAGTCCGCGTCCACACGATCAGGCCATCCTCCTTCTTGAGCATCGGCGCCAGCGTCGCATCCGCATCGTTCTGCTTCTCGCGCCGAAGCGTGCCATCACTAATGCGGTCAATGACACCAATCAAGAGGTTAGCGCCAACGGTAGCAAGTCGTTCACTCAATTCGGGCGCGGTTTCCGTGTCGCCTATCTCAAGCTCAGCCTTTTCCAGCATGTCTCCCGTATCCAGACCTGCATCGATCTGCATGATAGTCACGCCAGTCACGGCCTCACCGTTCGCTAATGCCCATTGGATCGGAGCGGCACCTCGGTACCTTGGCAGCAATGACGCATGGACGTTCAGGATGCCGTGGCGCGGAATATCGATAATTGTTTGCGGGATGATCTGCCCGTAACCAACGACGACCATTAGCTCCGGTCGCAACGATCGCAGGAAATCTACGCTTTCGGCACGCCGAATCCGTTCGGGCTGGTGAATGGTTAGGCCAAGTCTCGATGCCGCATCTTTGACCGGCGACTGGCTCAGTTGATTGCCTCGACCCTTGGGTCGATCCGGCTGGGTGAATACACCGTCGATTTCGTGCTTAGCCGCTGCCAGAGACTCAAGAGACGGCACCGCAAATTGAGGAGTTCCCAGAAACACTACTCGCACTGAAGAAACCTCATTTAGCACGCCCGAACTGGCAGATCTTCGGCAGGTCCTCACGCGAGATAGGCATTTCTCTGAATCCGAGTTGTTCCAATCGAGTGATAACAACTTGTTCCTGTTCGCGGCCATTGTAGGGATCGACAGCTGCACGGACTGTCTTAACGCGCTTGAGCTGTTCATCGGAACACAAAGTAAGGTCAAGTGTCGGCTCGAAAAATCGGAAGTAGCGCGTGTATCCATCGGGAATGAGGTTACAAGCGTCCTCATGGATGGAACCAGCTAGAAGCGCCGAAGCCGCCGGCCAGTCCTCATGTGGTTTGAAAACATATCGCGCATCCGCATAGAGCAACAAAGCTACTGCTGCGGTGACTGCGCCTATACCTACGTGCTCACGGCGAGTGTAGAAGTCTACTAGTCCCGTAGCACCCAACAACACCATTCCAGGCACGGCAAAAATCCACTGCCGGCTCGCCAAAAAGTAGCCGAAAGACGAGTCTGCGGCCAGTGCGAACAGAATCGGCAGAACCGTTAGAATCAACCACAATCTTCTGTCAGCCTTGGGAACCATATCTGATCGGAATCCCGCCACAACAGCTGCGATGAGAGGAATGCTTACAAGAAAGCCGCCACCGCACAGTTCACGAACAATCATCAGGGGTGTTTTCGCCTGCCAATGAAACGCGAGGCCACCACCAACAATCGAAGTTTGCCAAAAACCTTTAGCGTAGAGGTACCAAGGGAGAAATAACGTGATACTCAGGGCGATAGTCAGCGCGTAGATTCCGGCGGTGCGACTACGGACTCCGTATGTCCAACAGCACCACAGCAGCTGCGCAATCGCGACTGAGACGATATATGGTTGCGTGTACATTCCGATAAGAAGCAGGACCATATAAACTGCGGCCAACTGCAACCGCCGTGTACGTCTTGCGTCACCATCCGAGATCTCTTCTCGGCAAAGTGCGTTTCCTGTAACGAGAAGCCAGACTGCCAGACAGAGCGCCATCGCATAGGGCCGAGCTTCTATCGCATAGCGGAACTGCATCGGCACCAGCGCGAACAGAAAAACACTAAACCCCGCAAGCTTCTGGCCGTACTTCCTTGCCAAAATGTAAATCCCGAGACATGCGGCAATACTGCTGACTATCGACTCGATGCGAGATGTAAGTAACGAGTAAGGGAAAACGTGGATAAAGGCCGATTGGAGGAAATTACCGACGGGCGTTTGCCCAGCCGTTGTTGCGATATATCGGAGCAGTGGAAGCGCCGCAAGATCGCGGGTACCGATCAACTGTATAATTTCGTCCAGCCAGAGCGGAATGCGATTAGCAGTAAGTACGAGAACGACGAGGTAAATCGAAAGCGAACAAGGTAGCCAGGAAGGGACTGCTCGCCTTAATCCCATTCTCCGGCCTTTTGTAACTTCTTAATCTTGCGACGAATGATGTCCCGCTTTAGCGCGCTCAGATGATTGATGAACATGATCCCGTTCAGGTGATCAATCTCGTGCTGAAAAGCTCTCGCCAATAACTCTTCGCCGCTGATCTCGAAGGTTTCACCCAGCTCGTTTTGGGCTTGAACGACAACGGAGGCGGCGCGTGTCACAGGTTCACGAAAACCGGGAATACTCAGACAACCTTCTTCATCAGTCTGCTTACCTTCTCGAGTGATGATCTCGGGATTGATGATCAGAATCTTCTTCGATTCATCCTCGCCGGCACTTATGTCGATAACTGAAATTCGCTTACTTATGCCAACTTGCGGAGCAGCCAGCCCGACACCCTTTGCGGCATACATGGTCTCCCACATATCACTTATTATTCGGTTCAGCTCCGGTGATCCGAAGTTATCGACGACTTCAGCCTTACGTTCCAGCACCGGGGCCCCATATTTCACAATAGTCAACATTTACAGAACTCGTGCGTTACTTACTCAGTACGATGCAACCTGGGCCAAGTACCCTTCGTAATTACGTTGGGTCTCTTTGAGGGAATCGCCGCCGAACTTTTCAAGAAATGCCCCGGCCAGAGTGATTGCGACCATCGCTTCGCCGATCACGCCAGCGGCCGGAACCACGGCTATATCGCTGCGCTCGTAAGCGGCCAAAGCAGGTTCCCGGGTTTGCAGATCGACAGATTCAAGCGGACGCCGCAAAGTCGAGATCGGCTTGAGCAATCCACGAACAACCACATCCTGCCCGTTAGTAATGCCACCTTCCAGGCCTCCTGCGCGATTAGAACCACGCGCCCACTGTTGCGCCAACTTGTCGTAACGGATCGTGTCCTGAACGGCCGATCCGTACGAGGCAGCCCCGTCCTCCGCTCGACCGATCTCTACACCTTTCACAGCCTGTATCGAGACAATCGCCTGCGCCAGCCGCCCATCTAAGCGTGTGTCCCAGGTAATGTGAGAGCCAAGACCCGGCGGTAGCCCATGGGCTACAACCTCGAATACCCCGCCTACAGTGTCGCCGGTTCGATATGCGTGATCAACCGCGGACTTCATTCGGCTTTCCGTTTCCTCATCAACACAACCAAGCATCACTTCGTCGCGCTGGCTTAGATCAACAATCTCCTCCCACGAGGCTGGCCGCTCTAATCGCACGGGGCCCACACCGACCACGTGACTCAGAATAGAAATCCCAAACTGTCGGAGTAATGTTTTCGCGAATGCCCCGACAGCAACGCGGGCGGTTGTTTCGCGGGCACTGGCACGCTCGAGTATGTAGCGTGCATCCTCGAAATCGTACTTAATCGCACCGGCCAAATCCGCGTGACCGGGACGAGGCCGAGACACCGGTTTCGCACCATTTGGCTCTGCGTCTTTGCTGTCCACTGGAAGAATGCCCGCCCAGTTCTTCCAATCTTTGTTCTCGATCAGAATGGCGATCGGCGAGCCAATCGTCCTTGAGTGCCTGACGCCGGATACGATGTGCACCTGATCTGTTTCGATCTTCATGCGACCGCCCCGGCCGAAGCCTTGCTGCCGTCGCCAGAGCTCACGATTCAGAAGATCGATATCGACCGGGATACCTGCAGGCAAACCAGTCAGCGTTGCAACAAGGCACTCGCCATGGGATTCTCCTGCGGTCTCAAAACGTAACATGAATTTATTGAAGAACTATAGTTGCCGGTGAGTTCGTGCCCAAGCCAGAAGTCCAAATGCGTAGGCGGAGACTCCCGAGCGTTCTGCTCTTTATGGTAACTGAGCTGCCGAGCTTTCCGCCCAGTAGGATAATCAGACAGGCAGCAGATCTCCGATTCTTTCATGGCGTCCGTCTCCCCCAGCAGCTTCGAACGATTGTCCCGAAACGACCATCGGGTTCTTGCGCTTGTTCGGCTTGCCTTCCGACGAAAGCTGCTGACATTAGCCGTGGACCAGTTCGGACTGGTTTGCAGCGCGGTCTTCGGCGGGCTCGTGCTGATGCTGCTTCTAGGCACACAGATTCTGAATGCCTGGTTGTTGTTCGCACTCGCCGTAGCGGGAATGGGCTTCGGCTTTTACCAAGTGCGATCGGCCATACCAAGCAAGTATCAACTTGCTCAGGGCATCGACCGCAAGCTGCAGCTGCACGATTCAATCTCGACGGCTTTTTTCCTGCTGTTGCATCCCGAACAGGGCAGCGCTCATGCAGTTAGGACTCAGTTATCGCAGGCGGACACCATTGCGTCCAGCGTTGATGTGGCAACAATATTCCCGTTTGGCGGACGACGTCAATGGACGATTGCGGCTGCGTTGTTCGTTGCGGTAACTGGCCTTTTCGCCACACGCTATCTGGTCACCAACACACTGGATCTGAGCCTCGCGCTGGTTCCCATACACCTTGGCCCTGTCTATGAGCGGGTCGAAAAGCTTTTGGCTCGGTCAGACAGTAGGCATGAAATGCAGGCGAGCGGTGCGCGCCAAGATGCGGCCTCAACCCAAGCAGGTCAGGATAGGGCAGATGCTCAGGAGCAAGGAAATCAGTCGCAAGATCCAGCCTCCGCATCAACGCCAGCAAGTTCACCTGCTGATCCATCTGGGGGAGAACCCAACGCAGCTAAAGCGGCGGGATCACCGAACGATAATCACGATGCAAAGAGCAATGGTGAAGGAGACGGCAAGGCTCACGATAACTCTGCGGCTCACGACGCCAGCGCTCCAGGAAATCCAACGGCGGCCAGCAAAGGCAGCCCAAACGACGCAAAGCAGACGAAGGATCAGTCATCGGACGCCAAATCCAGTACGGGCGTTTTCGAGAAAATGCGCGACGCGGTCTCGAGCATGATGGCCAAGATGAAAGCTTCGTCCAACGGGGATAATTCGTCGCAGGAAAGCAAGAATCAGCGCGAGTCGCAGCAGAGCGCACAGCAGTCACCACAGAAACAGGACCAGCAGCGGGGTCAGCAAGGCGACCAGAATCAGCAGAGCAGTGAAGACCCAAATTCTCAGGGCCAGCAGCAGGCCGGCGCCGCCCAGAAAGCGCAGGCTTCGGAAGGCCGCACATCGAACAGCTCCTCAAACCAGAACGGGTCCGATTCTCACTCCGGGATCGGGAGTCAGGATGGGGAGAAAGCCCTGAAGGATTCGCGCCAGCAAGAAGCGATGGGCAAACTAGCCGAGATTATCGGAAAGCGGTCAGCAGAGTTGACCGGCGACGTGATGGTCGATGTTCCGTCCGGTAAACAGCAACTGCGAACGAAAGACTCTGGGCGACTTGGAACGCATTCCGATAAAGGTGGACAAATCAACCGAGACCAAGTGCCGCTCGAATTCCAACAGTACGTTCGGGACTATATGGAGCAGGTTAGGAAGCAGCCGAAGTAGGCTCGACGTTGCTGCTCTCCGGAGCTGTTTCGACCGGCGCTACTGGGCTGGTCTGAGATGCGCCTTCATTTTTGGCGGCCTCAGCTTGTCCGCGCGTTTCAATTGCATGCTGGCGAAGTACTGCCCGATAGGCCCGGATGACTCGTTTGCGCTTCTTCTGTTTGTCGGCTCGGGCGCGGTCGCCGCTACGGTGTGACATGTCGTTCGAATTCCTTTGTAAGCTCGCGTTTGCTAGTAAGCTCGCGGCGAAACTCAATGGTACCAATTCGGCGGACCTGACCGCCGGGCCGCCATCTGGCCTTTACTTCTTGTCCCGGCTCGCTAGAACCGATTTGGCATAGTAATTCACGACCTTGGCTTCACTGCGCGCCACCTCATAAAAAGCGGCCTGAAGAACCTGATCCTTACGCTGGAATAATTCTCGGCGGATATTTTCCTCTACGTTCGGATCCTTCAACTCGCGCTGCCCCGCCGGTTCTTTCGATATTAATCGAAATAAAGAGTAGCCAGTCGACGTGCGGATAATTGGTGACACTTGGCCAGGATTTAGGTCCATCACCATCTTCCGCAGGCCTGGGTCGACCTTTTCCAGTTGCGATTGGCCGATGAAGCCGAAATCTCCACCATTCGGCGCCGAGTTCGCGTCTTCAGAATAATTCTGGGCTAGCGCCGCGAAGTCTTCCCCTTGGCGCAAACGCATCTGAATCATCTGAATCTTTGTCCTAGCCTGCTCATCGTTCTGGGCCTTATCGTTTTTCAGATTGTGCACGTTTGGGTCGGGCGCCGGTGTGACCAGGATCTGAGCAAGATGGACCTGGTTTTCAGGGAGGTTAAAGCTTGCCTTGTTCGCGTTGTAGAACGCGGCCACATCAGCGTCGGTGATAGCTATGTGGGAGCCAATCTCCTTGTTGCGCAGTTTCTCGACACTCAGCTCGCGACGAATCTGAGCTTTGAAATCCTCAGTCGACATCTTCCGCTGGGCGAGCAGCTTCTGGAATTGCTCTTGCGTGTAAGGAGTTTTATACTCATTAAACTTGGCTTCCACCTCGGAATCCGACGCGAGCAGTCCTTCCTTCTCTGATCGCTGCAAAAGAATCTCGCTGTCGATCAGGGCCTGTAAAGCGTTCAGTCGGACCTGGGTCGTCTGATCATCGTTCGGCTTCAACGGCGCGTTCGGAAATTGAGCAGCCATGGCTCGGTCCAGATCCGCATAGTTCACTGGTCGACCGTTTACCGTTGCCGCAACATTGGTCGTCGATGGTTTATTGCAAGCTACAGCTGTCAGCAGAAGAACGCCGACGCCGAACTGCTTAAGTCTCATACCGTTTGAAAATCAGGCACCCATTCGTGCCGCCAAAGCCGAAGCTATTCGAGAGCGCGTAGTTGATCTGCATCGGGCGTGCCTGGTTCGGAACATAATCCAGATCGCAATCCGGATCAGGAATTTCGTGGTTGATCGTAGGTGGGGCAATCTGATCGCGAATAGCCAGCACAGTGATGCCGGCTTCGAGTCCGCCAGCGCCGCCCAAAAGGTGCCCTGTCATCGACTTGGTCGAACTTACTGCAAGCTTGTGCGCGTGGTCACCAAACGTGCGTTTCACTGCAACGGTCTCGGCCTTATCGCCGACCTCCGTTGACGTTCCATGAGCATTCACGTACTGAATTTGGGAAGGCTCCAGACTAGCATCCTTCAGCGCCTTCTTCATTACGCGATAGGCGCCATCACCATCATCAGGAACCGACGTAATGTGATAGGCATCGCTACTCATGCCATAACCGACAATCTCGGCGAGAATAGGCGCGTCCCGGCGAACCGCGTGTTCCAGCTCTTCCAAGATCAGAATGCCAGACCCTTCGCCTACAACAAATCCGTCGCGGTCCCGATCCCAAGGACGCGAGGCGCGATTCGGTTCATTGTTGCGGGTCGAAAGAGCCCGAAGCGCTGCAAAGCCGCCAATGCCCATAGGAGTGATACATGCCTCGGCTCCGCCACAGATCATAACGTCCGCGTCGCCGCGCTGCACTAACCGGAACGAATCTCCAATCGAATGAGCACTCGTCGTGCAAGCGGTCGCTGTAGCCGAACTAGGACCCTTGGCCCCATAACGAATCGAGACGTACCCGCTCGCCAGATTCACGATGCAAGACGGAATGAAGAACGGTGATATTCGGCTCGGTCCTTTTTCAAGCAGGATCCGGTGCTCCCGTTCGATCACTTCGAATCCGCCGATACCGCTTCCTATGTAGACGCCCAGGTTCTCGGCTTCTTCAGGCCGGAGCGGCAATCGCGCCGCCTTGACGGCGAACTCACTGGCGGCCATCCCAAACTGGATGAATCGACCCATCTTCTTAACATCGCGTTTTTCGACGAAGTTCAAGGGATCGAAGCTTTTGACCTCACCAGCGATACGGCAGGCAAATTCCGTCGTGTCGAATTGAGTGATCGGGCATATTCCGTTCTGCCCTGCTTTGATAGCAGCCCAACAATTCTCGGTTCCGATTCCAACTGACGAAACCAGACCTACTCCAGTGACCACTACTCTACGTGACAAGCTGAACCCCGGGCAGTCTTCTACCCTGCTTCCAAGAATGGACCAACGACATCAAAATTACTTCTTCTTTGATTCGATGTAGTCGACGGCCTGCTTGACTGTCGTAATTTTCTCAGCGTCTTCGTCTGGAATATCCAGGTCGAACGCTTCTTCGAAAGCCATGACGAGTTCTACGATATCCAATGAATCGGCTCCGAGATCGTCCACAAACGACGCGCTCGGATCCACTTGGTTCTCGTCAACTCCAAGCTGTTCCACAATGATCTGCTTAACTTTTTCTGCTACCGACATTTTTTAATCTCCTATGCTCGCAGAACCATCTCACACTCGGGACAGCTAACCCGGCTCCAACTCACTAAGCTACATCACTACATAAAGGTGAGCGTGACAGGATGTGTTGAGAATTTATCTGGGTTCAAGAATCTTTGATTTTAGCCGCCTCGCCTCCCAGTGGCAAGCCCAGCAATAAGTAAACCGCGGCCCTCGTAGAGCGTACACGCAGCTGAACTGAGGGGGTTTGGCAATCCTCAATAGTATATAGGTGCACTATTTTGCCATGCAGGCCGGTTAATGGCCATTGCGCGAATTGACTATGAAACGGTTCCTTTATCTTCATGGCTTCGCTTCAAGCGTTCGCTCCCGGAAGGCACTGTTCTTCGAACGTCGCCTTGCCGAGCTGGGTGTTTCGGTGGAAGTTCCAGATCTCGCCCAGGGCAATTTCGAGCATCTGACGATCACGGGTCAACTAAGAGTCGTGGAAGAGGCGGCTAGGGGCGAGCCCATCACCATTGTGGGATCAAGTCTCGGCGGCTATCTGGCTGCCCTTTACGCAGTTGTTCATCCCGAAGTCGAACGGCTGATTCTGCTGGCGCCGGCCTTCCACTTCCTCGAAACCTGGCGGGCTCGGCTGACAGAAGAACAACTAAGTGCTTGGAGAAAAATTGGTAGGGTGCCTGTCTTTCATTATGGAGAAGGACGTCAAATGCAGATCGGCTACCAGCTCATTGAAGATGCCTCTCAATATGAGAGCTGTCCCAACCCGCACCAACCGGCGCTGATCTTCCATGGTAATCACGATCCGGTTGTTCCTGTCTCCCATTCAGTTGAATTTGTAACGGGGCATCCAAATCGGCATCTGATGCGTATGGACTCAGGACACGAGTTGACGGACGTACTTGACGAAATTTGGGAAAGATCTCGCGAGTTCCTCGCAGTCGAAAGCTGAATTTAGGTGCTAGACTTAGATTCATACCTTTCATTCCCTTCCTAGTGATTTGCAACGACTACTGCCGGCCATACGTCCAACGGGAGTACGTCAATGTATAACGCAAACTGGGCGAATGAGATTGAGGCAGTGGCGAACAGCTACTTAGCAGTAAATGGCGGTGCAAGGCTGTGACAATGAACGATACTGAGAGGGATCGCGTAGAGCTTCCGCAGAATGCGGGCCCACTCGCCCGGGCCCATGAAGACAATTTAGATCGGCTGTTAACTAGCGCCAATCTAGAGGAGCCCTGGTTCAAGTCTGTAGCGCGGAGCATTCGCGAAGCGTTAAATCCTCCGAAGCTTCCTCCGCTGGTACTCACTTCCAAACCGGCTGAAGATTTCGACATGGGTGGACTGCAAGCTGTCGAGTTGCCCTGGTACAAGAGCCTGGTCAGCAACGTTAAAGAGCTGATCAATCCACCAAAGCTTGCCCCTCTTGAGGTTACCTCTAAGCCGGTCGATGTCAAGCCGATTTGGGGAGCATACGGCGGCGGACAGTCCAAGTCGTTCGGATCAGCCATTCTAATTCAGGCTGCTGTAATCGCATTGATGTTCCTGATTTTTCGGGCTACGCCGCTTGGGAAAAAGATGCTGACTCACGAAACCTTGATCTTCTCGCCTCTTCAAGCCTATAAGCCAAAGCTTCCTCCTGCAGCGACTAAAGCGGGCGGTGGTGGAGGCGGTGGTAACAAAGCTCCGACGCCGGTCAGCCGCGGTGTTGCGCCAAAGCAAGCTCCCAAACAGTTCATGCCGCCAACATTGGTGAACACTCCGAAACCCGTTCTCCCAGTGGCGCCGACCATTACGGCTCCAGCGCCGGTGATCGTTGCTAATGACTATGGCGACCCCCTTAGCAAGCTCAACAGCCTGTCCGCAGGCCAAGGCCAGAATGGTTTGGGAAGCGGCAAAGGAAGCGGTTTAGGATCGGGCAATGGAAACGGATATGGACCCGGTTCAGGCGGCGGCACTGGTGGCGGCGTGTTTAGAATCGGCGGAGATGTCTCGGCGCCTCAGATCATCTTGCAAACTGATCCGGAGTACTCTGAAGAGGCCCGCAAGGCCAAGTACTCTGGTTCGGTCCGTCTCTCCTTCGTCGTTGACGAGCACGGCCTTCCCCGGGATATCAAAGTCACACGTCCTGTAGGACTTGGGCTCGACGAAAAAGCAATCGAAGCTGTGATGCACTGGCGCTTCAAGCCAGGTATGCGCGGTGGTAAGCCGGTTGCTACCGAAGCCTACGTCGAAGTAAACTTCAGGCTGTTGTAAATACGTTCGGGGCCTAAGCGCCCCGAATTTCTTCGTTCCTTTGCAACTCTCTACACGCATCGCATGGACAGATCTTCCGCAGATGGTCGAACGAGTAAATGCCCGTATTGTGGCCGTCGTTCCAGTAGATCCTCACCGCATAACTGCCCACAGACTCAATGGAATCCATTTTTAGCTTTGGCTTGAACATCGGAAAAGGATCGGGAGCCGAGTAGTTCGATCGCTGTGGCTCTGTCCCGTGTGCACCGGTGCAAGTCGCACACGGGCACTCATCTCTCAAAAGAGCCAGCGAGTAATCACTATGATGCTGATCGAGCCAATCGATCTTAATGCCAGTCGATTTTGAGATCGCGATGTGTTCCGGTTCGGCGCGAGCTGTTTCTGCCGCCTGAGTCGTAATCATGTGTCGTACCTGTTCAGATTGACTAGGGCGCCTGTTGGACGCGTTCAATATCCCGCACACCCGG
The DNA here is from genome assembly GCA_965214005.1 of Bryobacteraceae bacterium. Classification (GTDB taxonomy): domain Bacteria; phylum Acidobacteriota; class Terriglobia; order Bryobacterales; family Bryobacteraceae; genus Bog-105. Next base: position 1,052,727 of record CBDCAQ010000014.1, on the reverse strand, counting down.
TATGCGCCGGAATGAAGAAATCACACGCTCCAGTTGCTTCTTGTCTTTCACTTCTATCGTGACATCCACAATCGCGCTGTCGTCGCTTCTGGACTGATCGCCACGGGCTTCCAGACTACGAATATTGCTGGACTCAGTAAACAAGATGGACGTTAACTGGTTCAGTATGCCCGGCCTATCATCGGTATAAATGACAACCTTAACCGGCAATGGTTCGCTTGCTGTCCGAGCCCACTCAACATCAATCTTGCGCTCGGCCTCGTACATCAAGTTCTGAACATTTGGGCACTGCACAGCGTGAACGGCCACGCCCTTTCCACGCGTGATATACCCGACAATCTGTTCGCCACGCAGCGGATTGCAGCACCGCGCCCGATAGACCATCACGTCATCCACACCTTTCACGTGAATGGTGGCATCGCCCCCGCCAAATGGTGACCCAAAGCCTGAGGGAGCGGATCGTGGAGGCGCAGGTGCCGGCGTTGCATCTGGCGGCGGAAGATCGTCCGGAGCGACCTTTTGCAGAACTTGCCTTGCCGAGAACTTGCCGAACCCAAGCGCCGCATAAAGGTCCTCGGTCTTGCTGACCCCGTATTCGGTTGCCACGATGTCCAGATCATCGCGCGAGATGCGCCCCAGATTCACGCCAAGCCGGCGGGCTTCTTTCTCCAGCGATTTCTGACCAATCTCAACAGCTTTGGCTCGCTCACTGGCGTTAATAACGTGCTTAATGCGGTTCCGCGCCTTCGACGTCCTGGCGATAGTGAGCCAGTCTTTACTAGGCTGGTGACCGGCCTGCGTCAGGATCTCGACGACATCGCCGTTTCGCAGACTGTACTTCAGCGGCTTAATCTGGCCATTAACCTTCGCGCCGACGCACGTGTTGCCGACATCACTGTGGATCGCGTAAGCAAAATCGACCGGCGTCGCATTGCGGGGCAGAACAATAACGCGGCCACGCGGCGTGAAAGTATAAACTTCCTCCGGGTAGAGATCCACCTTCAGCGTGGACATGAACTCGCCCGGATCGCGCATCTCGCGCTGCCACTCCACCAACTGCCGGAGCCAGGCTATTCGCTGATCATCTTCGCCCGGACCCTTGCGACCTTCCTTGTATTTCCAGTGCGCCGCAATACCTTCTTCCGCAATCCGGTGCATTTCGTCTGTGCGAATCTGCACTTCGAATGCAACGCCGCCTGGACCGATTACCGAAGTATGGAGCGACTGATAAAGGTTCGGTCTCGGAATAGCGATAAAGTCTTTAATACGGCCCGGAATAGGATGCCATTCGTTGTGGATCACGCCGAGCGCCGCGTAACAATTTTTTACGGAATCCGTGATAATTCGAACTGCGAGTAAGTCGTAAACCTGATCGAGTGGAATCCGCTGTCGCTTCAACTTCAAGTACACGGAGTAAGCGCGCTTAACTCGGCCGTCCACTCTGGCCGGAATGGTGTCGGCAGCCAGCTTCTCTTGAATTTGCGTCTTGATCAGGTCCAGCGACGCTTCGTTACTGTGCCGCTTGGACTCTATCTCGCGCATCAGCTCCGCCCAGGCATCCGGTTCCAGGGCCTGGAATGCCAGCTCCTCTAAGGCGCCGCGAATTTTACCCATCCCCAACCGGTGCGCGATAGGAGCATAAATGTCCAGCGTCTCTTGGGCGATGCGTTCCTGGCGCTCGCGAGGCAACCAGCCAAGAGTCCGCATATTGTGGAGCCGATCCGCTAGTTTAACGATGATGACCCGTATGTCGCTGGTCATTGCCAGCAGCATCTTGCGAAGGCTCTCGGCCTGCCGGTCGTCACGATTCGCCAGGCTGATCTTGCTGAGCTTCGTTACGCCATCCACACAGCGGCTAACATCTTCACCGAATCGATCGTGAATCTCTTCGATCCGAACGCTTGTGTCTTCTACGATGTCGTGCAGCAGTCCAGTTTCGAGGCACACGGTGTCCATTTGCATGTCGGCCAGCAGGTGCGTGACCGCCAGCGGATGCATCATGTACGGCTCGCCGGACTCGCGCTTTTGCTCTTTGTGGAACTGCGCTGCGAACCGGTAGGCCCGTTCTAGATCGCCCAGATCTTCGGTCGGTCGTAGCTGTCGGACCTTCGCCTCGAGACTCTGGTAGAGCTCCTCCGCTTCGGAAGAGACCAGTACGGTTGGGGACATCGTGACTGCTACTAGGTTAGACGACGCTAGTCGTTGCTCGACTCGTAGACTTCGTCCAGATTCAGATTGAACCCTGCTACCGGACCCTCGCCATTAACTAGCCTTGGGTTTTCTTGAACTTTTGGCGCTTCTTGGCCTTGCCGGTAGATCTCGACTCGCTTCTTCAGCGGGCCGATGAGCCAGGCAAGCTCAACGCTGTTAAGTAGCCGGGGTCGACTACGACGCGAAAAGCTTTGGCCAAGTCGACGGTGAAAGGGATGACAGTTGCTGACATACTTACTTCAATATCGCCTACTCCAACGTCTGAAGCAGTTTCTGGCTTAAGTTCCAGCGGCCAATCACTTCCCGGTCGGACTGTCGAAATGTGCCACTCAGGACGACCGCCGGCAAACTCTCCGGGGTAAGTTTCTGATCTCGCGAAAGACTTCGTTTCACGAGCGCCACCCGACTCTCAAGCGCGCTTCGAGCGGTACTTGCTTCCGCTGCGTTCTTGAACCGGGCATCCATCTCGACGAAAAACTGGTCCGGCTTGACGACGTCTCCATTGACCGTCAACAGCACACCTTCAGCTTTTAAGACTGGGTTGGCGAAAATCTGAAACCCTGTTGGCAACGAACTTGCGGCCTGCAAAGCTGCCCGAGGCACATTTATCCAAACGGGCGAATCGGGCACGGGCTGAGGCACAACGTCCCGACGAGGCGAAAGAACGTATGCAGCGCTTTGATCTGGGCCGACAGCCAGCGCGATCACGTCGTTTTGAATCCGGAGGAACGACACCCACCGTCCTGGAACACTGCCCGGAGCATTACAAAACTGATCTTTGCAAGCACCCCCGTGTTGAGAAGCGTAGGCGCGCAGTTGTGTCCAATCGAAGTGTCCCCGGGCGACAAAGAAAACTTGTCCAGTCTCAAACGCACCCGTAAGCGCGTCCAGGTCGCGCGTGTAATCGAACCCAGTCTGCCGGACGAAATCGACGTACTCTGGCTCTTGCGCAATCTTCGCGTTACCCAACGATTCGAACACACCGGCCCGCCTTACCTGTGCGGCGTTCACAAAGAACGTGACATGATCACCTCGAGGCAGTAACGCAATCATGTCTCCTCGCGTCGCAAATGCCCGATGCCGTCCCGCGTAGATGCCATACATGGCCAGCGCTATGACGACAGCGATGGCGAACAAGACAGCCCAGCTTGGCAAACGATAATGCGAGCGTCCGATGCGGATCAAGCCGTTACTAGTTCGGAGATCCGAGCCTTCTCCCACAAAGCAACGTAGGGCTTCAGCTCTTCCATCATGTCCGCAAACTGCTCAAGACGGAGCGATTGGGCGCCATCGCTCACTGCCTTTTCAGGAGCCGGATGCACTTCCACGATCAAGCCATCAGCACCAATGGCAACGGCTGCGCGCGACAGTGCCGGCACAAGGCTGCGCTTGCCGGTGGCATGACTTGGGTCGAGAATAACCGGCAGATGAGAAAGCTCGTTCAACACTGGAACTGCTGTTATGTCGCAGGTATTCCGAGTCGCCGTCTCGAATGTCCGAATGCCCCGCTCGCACAGGATCACATTCGGATTGCCATGCGCCACCACATACTCGGCCGACATCAGTAGTTCTTTAATGGTCGAACTCAAGCCACGTTTCAACATGATTGGTCGACCGGCTTTTCCCAGCGACTTCAACAGCGAGAAATTCTGCATGTTGCGCGCGCCGATTTGAAGGATGTCGGCATATTCGGCCACCATCTCGACGTCACGATCGCTCATCACCTCGGTAATGATCCCAAGCCCAGTCTCCTCGGCGGCCTTTCGGAGAAGCTTCAAGCCTTCGAGCTCCATCCCTTGGAAATCATAGGGCGAAGTCCGAGGCTTGAACGCGCCGCCGCGTAAGAACTTAGCCCCATGACCGGCAACGAAATGCGCCGTGTCTAAGATCTGCCGTTCACTTTCGACCGAGCAAGGACCAGCCATCATGACGAACTGATCACCGCCTATTTCGACGCCCGCAGCCTTGATTACAGACTTTGCAGGTCGAAACTCTCGGCTGACGAACTTATACGGAGCTGAAATGCGAACCGCCTTTTCAACTTGCGGCATGGCTTCCAGCGACTCCAGACAGTTAGTGACGTCCCCGACACCAACTACGCCTATGACGACTCGCTCTTCCCCTTCAATCGAGTGCACCTTGTACCCGAAGTCCTGGATGCGATCGAATACGGCTTGAATCTCATGCTTCGTGGCATGTAATTTCATCGAAATAATCATTTGCCCCTCACGAGTGCGTTACCAAAAGCAAAAAGCCCACTCGTTTCCGAGTGGGCCCCTTCTGACTTTCGTCCTAAATCTGTCTTACGCAGACGCCACTCGGGTTGATTGTTGGCCTTGCCAAAAACCGAACCAGTAGAAGCGACGAGCGTTGGCTGTCATGAAACTAGAGTATAGGACTGCAGCTGGTCGATTTGCAATAGGCTTTTCGACCAAAAGCTGATTTGGGTGATAATCTGTGTTCAGTAATACTCTCATGAGCCGGGTCTTGGCTGCCGTTTTCGCTTGCGCTTTCACCGTCGTGCTCATACGTCAAATGCAGGCCGCGACTCCACCTCGCAAGGCAAAAACTTCAACAGGGGTGTCAGGCACGCGACACGTTGTGGGCAAGTCTGCTTCCCACCGTGTTTCGACAGGTTCGCGCGTTGTAAGAGGACGCTACGGTCGAAAGACCGTTGTTCGAACTTCCGCACCCTCCTATCAAGTCCATCCCGACGAAGATCGCTATCGCGAGATACAAAAGGCGTTGGCTGAGCGCGGGTTCTATAAGGGTGAAGTAAACGGACAGTGGACGCCTGACTCGGTGGACGCTCTGAAACGCTTCCAGGCAGATCAGAAGCTCGAAGCGGACGGGCGAATCAACTCACATTCATTGATCGGTTTAGGTCTTGGTCCAAAGCACGACGGAAGCACCGCCTCCAGTGTTCCTGCCGCTGCCATGACCCCAGCTGATGCACCACCAACCCCGGAATCTGGGGCCTTTCCTGACCCCGACCGCCCAGCTGACCACGAATCTCATTAGAAGCTCGCGCGTCGTTTGCGAGAGTATTAGTCGAGATGATTGTCGGTGTTCCTAAGGAAATCAAAGATCATGAAACCCGTGTCGGTTGCGTCCCCGCCATGGTCACCGCGCTCCGGGAACACGGCCACGAGATCCTCGTCCAAACCGGCTGCGGAATAGGTAGCTCCATTACCGATGATGAATACATTGAGGCTGGGGCAGTAATCATTGAAAAGGCAGCTGAGGTCTGGAGTAAGTCCGACTTAGTAGTCAAAGTGAAGGAGCCTCAGCCATCGGAATACGAGTTTTTTCGGCCCGGTTTGATCCTATTCACTTACTTGCATCTTGCCCCGCTTCCTGAGCTAACCGAAGCACTGGTAAGCAATCGGGTCAGTGCCGTAGCCTACGAAACAATCCGAGAGCGGGACAATTCCCTACCGCTTCTGACCCCGATGAGCGAAGTCGCTGGCCGCATGGCTGTTCAAGTTGGCGCGCAGTACCTGGAAAAGCCAAACGGCGGTCGAGGTGTTTTGATTGGTGGGATTCCTGGTGTTTCGCCTGCCAATGTCGTTGTGATTGGCGGCGGAGTAGTCGGACATAATGCAGCCAAGATGGCTTGTGGTCTGGGCGCGAACGTCACGATTATTGATCGCAATCTGAACCGCCTGCGCGAGCTAGATGATATTTACTCGAATTCTATTCTGACTTTGGCGTCGAACACTTACACGATTCGTGATGCCGTCCGCGATGCTGACTTAGTCATCGGTGCTGTGCTGATTCCGGGTGCTTCCGCTCCTAAGCTAGTCCGGCGCGACATGATCCGAAGAATGAGGCCCGGCTCCGTCGTAGTGGATGTCGCCATCGACCAGGGCGGTTGCCTCGAAACAGCACACGCGACCACTCATACTGACCCGATCTACTACGTCGACGACGTGCTTCACTACTGCGTCTCGAACATGCCGGCCGCAGTTCCCAATACGTCCACTTATGGCTTGACTAATGCCACCGCGCCGTACTTATACATGCTCGCTGACAAGGGACTCGAAAAGGCTTGCGAACACAGTGCGGCTGTGGCGGAAGGTGTGAACACTTATCAGGGTGAGATTACTTACGCCGGTGTTGCGGAATCGCAGGGCAAGCAATTTCGAGAATTCAAGACTCTGTTATAGGTCCCTTCCAGCGAGCTCCCTGATCGCCTGCTCCTCAAGCCTGTAGACAGTCCACTCGTCTTTCGGCTTAGCGCCCAGACTCTTATAAAAATCGATTGCGGGTTGATTCCAATCGAGGACCGACCACTCCATTCGTGCACAATCGCGAGAGGCGGCGATGGTCGCTAGTTCGCGCAGCAAGGCTTTGCCTACACCGCAGCCACGAGATTCTGGCCGGACGAACAAGTCTTCCAGATAGAGCCCGCGTTTTCCCCGCCAGGTAGAGAAGTTATGGAAGAAAATCGCGAACCCTGCCGCTTGGTCGTCAACAAAGGCGATGATCGCTTCTGCCGAGGCACTGGGACCAAAGAGGCTTTCGTGTAACTGTTCTGCTGTGACCGAAAGCTCGCCGGGCTGCGCTCTTTCGTATTTTGCCAACGCGTGAATCAATTCCATCATTAGTGGAACGTCGTCGGCAATGCCTTTACGAATGTGAATCACTTTCACATACTACTTGGAACCAGCGTGCGCCAGCTCCTTGTATGGTTCGACTGCTTCGGCTGCAGAACTCCTCGCTCGGCTTTGACGGGAACTCCAATTACAGTACAACGCTCGCGCAGCATAAAGTGAGCAGCCCATTGCGACGGCTAAGACCGCGTTTACAACTAACACGGCAACGGCTGTAATGAGGAACGCCGCTGCATCGATTCGACGCATCCGCGGCAACCGTCGCCAGGTGCTCCACTCCAGCAAACAAACACCTATATATGCCGTGACTCCCGCAAGCGCAGGAATCGGAATATGGGAAATGTAGTCGGCACCGAGCGCAATAAAGGCGAAAATGAACACTCCATGGAACAGATTCGACATGCGAGTGGTTCCACCACAACGAACGCTGGCCAGACTCCTGGCAGGAATGCCCACACTCATCGGAGCAGCGAAAACGCCCGCAACCATGTTGGCTATCCCATACGCACCGAGCTCGGCATCCGCATCGCCGCGCTTCAGATGCTGGTGCTTCCCACGGAAGTGTTCGACAACGCGCGACGTGATTAGTATGTTGACCGACGACGCAAACGCAAGACCGAAAGCAGACGGTACAACGTTCAAAACATCGGCCGGAGTCCAGGAAAACTGAGCAAAGTTCGGGATCTCTAATGGCAACCTACCCACGGTTCGCTGGTGAAGGCTAAAGATGTATGCGATAGCAACAGAGGCCAAGATGCCGAGTAGCGGGGCAGGCGCTTTGGGAACGAAGCGAGCGGCCAGGAACGCTGCAGCAATCACGACGCCGCTAATGATCACGGCACTCCACTGCGTCTGAGCGACGTGCGACAGAACTTGCCAACTTTGGTAAACCATGTTGTTGGAAGTTCGATCGACAACTGCTTTGACGCCGAGCATTACACCTAACTGCGACAGCACCATCATGGCGCCGATACCGCATGAGAAGCCGGTGACCACTGTCTGCGGAATCTTCTGAATGAACCGACCCAACTTTAGGACGGAGAAGACCATCATAAAGACCGAGGCAGCCATGCATATTTTGGCCGCGCCGCCGACACCTTGCCGGTGAACCGCTTGAGCAATGAACGGAACGGTCGCGCTTGCCGTTCCGCCGATCAGAACTGGATTCCGCCCAAGTAGAGCCGTAATAGGGGCAGTCGCAATCGAAGTTACCAATCCAAGAACGGGTGGCAGTCCCATCATGCTCGCCATCGCAAGGCCATACGGCAGAGCGATAAGAGCGGCAATCGCACCGCCCATTAAATCACCGGACAGAACTCGCCAGCTATAGCGTAAGCGTCTCAATCCAATACCTTAGACACACTTAGAGTTACAAATGCACTTACACACGCAAATGTGTAAGTGCGTACGAGCTAACCCAGTTACAAATTATGCGCTGTAAACCTTAGCGCAAGCTTCTTTGAACTTAGCCATTTCTTGGGGTGTACCGATGGAGACCCGAACCCAAGTCGGCCAGACTGGCCAGACACGACCGATGTAAACCTTCTGGTCTGCCATAGCTTTAAAGAACTCCATACCAGGACGCTTGGCGTTCATCATGAACTTGTTGCTTTCCGACGGAATGAACTCAATGTTCTTCGACTCCAGCCAATTGAACGTATCGTTCCGCGTATCGCCAATGATCTTTCGACGTTCTGCAACAAGGTTCTTCACTTTAAGGCTGACAGTCGCGCCGACCATACCGGTCACGGGCATCGCACCGGCTGACCAGTCCTTCATCTTGGCCAGCAAGTCGGGGCGGGCAATGGCCGCACCTGCGCGCAGGCCAGCCATACCGTAGAGCTTCGAAAAGGTTCGCAGGACGATGACGTCCTTGTCATTGGCGACCATATCGGTACACTTCACCGCGTTAGGTGAGATGTGGATATAAGCCTCGTCGATGACAACGACAGAATCTTTAGGCTTGTTGGCTACCAGCCATTCGATGTCTTCGCGCTTAGTAAGGGTCCCCGTCGGATTATTGGGATTGCAGATATAAAAGAGACCCGCATTTGGAGCAGCAGCTACCATCGCACGTACGTCGTGGTCCCAAGTGCCCTTGCGCAGTGGGACGTTAACTACCTTGGCACCGATGAACTTTGCTGCGCGCTCGCCGGCTTCGTAGCCGGGATCTGCTTTGACAAGCGGACGTTCTTTGGAGCAGAACGATAGAACTGAGCGATGCAGTGGGTCGCTCGATCCGGCATAGATTTCAATGTAGCTTTGGTCGGGTTTGTAGCTGAACTTGATACCCTCGATTTCAGCCAACGTTTCGCCTAAGTCGAAGGTCTTCTCGTACATGTAACGACCGCTCTGTTTGACAATGCCGTGGATGGCTTCTGCCGCTTCCGCACAGGGTCCTAATGGATTCTCATTGGCGTTGATTTTGACCGCGTCAGCCGGCATGTTCCGCACCATAGACAGCTGCGCCAGAGCTCGTTCGTTATAGAACGGAAGCGTTGCCCCTGCGGTCAAAACAGTAGCAATTCGTCCGAAGTTGCGTCTTGAGAAACCGCGCTTGGCGAAGTCGGCCTGCTGATCGACCGTGAGCCCCGCGGTGCTTAGTACATCTAGTGACATTGTGTCTCCCGTTGCAATAACTTGATGGTTTCTGGAAAGAACGGCGACAAACGCGGGCACCGCTCATGACATTCTACTAGGCGTCTCACTGCGCCCGAAGTTACTAAGGCTTGGTAGAACTACCCCGGCCTCGTTAGATCAGAAGTAAAAGCGTACGCCCAATTGCAGAAGGCGCGCGAAGTTAACCTGCGAATTAATGTGCCCGAACGAGGAACTACCAAGGCTGGTATTCGGGTTGGGAAACAGCGGCGAATTAAAGGTATTTAGTGCTTCCGCTCGGAATTCAGCCTTGAAACGCTCTGTGATGGTGAAGTCCTTGAACAGCGAAGTATCCCAGTTTTTCATACCAGGCCCTCGATAAGGAATTGTCCGCGAAACGTTGCCGAACCCAATGCCTGTGACAGGAGAAAAGGCTGCAGCATTGATGTAGTTATTCAAGCGCGATTCCACGCTGCCAGATACGACCGGACTCGTACCGGTCGCATTGGGCCTCTGCGCCGCTGTACCCAGGATGGCATTCCCATTCGAGCTTTGATAGATCTGTAAAGGGAATCCAGTCTGGTAGATGTTAGTAAGATTGATCTGCCATCCGCCGACAGCCAGGTCAAGGAAGCGACTTGTATTTAGAAAAGCTCTACCCTTACCGAAAGGCAGATAGTAGGACACGGTGTTCGCCCAACGCAGAGGAGTATCGTTCGCTGCTAGGCTGTACTCTGCTTGTAAGTTGTAGGCATCTTGCGGTGCCCCTCTACTTGAGCTGAAAAAGTTCCCGGTGGCAAACTCATTGTCTTCATTTTTCGACCAGGTAAACGCCGAGAGGAACGTGAGCCCGGATGACAATCTTTTCTGCGCTTTTACGATCATTGAATTATATAGCGCATGACTATGGTTGGTGAACAGGTTGATGTTATTGAATTGCGGGTACGGCTTAAGTAACTGCGCTTCTGCGACTGTCGAAGCTCCAATTACGCCCGCACCACCGTTTCCATAGTAAGGATTCGCGACCGCGTTGCTGAGCGCCGAACCGAGTCCAACGTAACTGTCGGGAACCTGATTGATGTTGTAAGCACCTCCGCCAGTTGAGCTTGGCTGCAGATGAGCTGACCGGGAGCCGATAAACCCGATCTCCAAGGCAACATTGAAAGGAAGTTGTCGCTGCACATCGACCGAGTACTGATACACCACACCGGAGGAGCGATTCGGATCAAGCAAGCTGAATGAGCGACCTACACCTGCGGCGTTACCCAACTGGCTTCCTGTCGGTTGCTGAATGCCGTTTGGAAACGGGTTGCTCAAGCTGTTAGCCGGAGTCGCGTAGCCGTTATTGCTGGCCACATACGGAGTAGCTTGCGTGTAGCCAAGAGCAAGACCTGGATCGTCTCGGAACTGGATGGGCGCATAGAAAATTCCAAATCCGCCACGAATAGTCGTCTGTGTGTTCAGCTGGTACGCAGCACCGAGCCGAGGACCGAATTTGTACTCGAGCGGACGGCAGCAAGCGGATATTCCATTTTGGCCTGCATACTGAACGACGCCAGAGGTATTGACTCCAGTGACATTGGTAAAGAGCGGATTCGCTGTGGTACCTAAACCGATGACCAATCTATTCTTGTCTTCTTTGATCCCGGTTTCGTACTCATACCGAAGACCCATATTGACTGTAAGCTTGTCAGTTACCCGGTAGTCATCCTGGATGTAACCAGCATAGTAATTGACGTGAAGATATAGCTTTGTTGTAGTGTCTACTTCGCCTGTGTACGGAAAGCCGAGGAGTGCATCGGCGAAGTCGTTGCCAGTGCCGTTGGTTCGCCCGACGTACTGCTGAGTGAACCTGCCGTCGAATCCGAAGTCACCAGCCGCATAGTTCAAGTTCGTGAAGTCAGTATGGATCACGCGGTAGTCGAATCCAGCCGTCAAACTGTGCTTACCAAGAGACTTTGCGTAACTCGTTAAGAAGCTCCTCGAATAAAACACAGAGTTGTCCGGAGACACGTTGCTGAAGTTATTTGGGTTACTGCTGAAGTCGAACTCAGGGAAATAGTTTGCTTGAATCGCTGAGGTGTAAGTTGAGGGGAAACCGAGCGCAGCCGGATTGAAGCCTAGATTTTCGGGCGAGGTGAGGTTTGGGAAACGGTTAAAGCCGAATCGAACACTGACCACGGTAGTCGGGTCTGGGGTGAAAACGCTATTCGCCTGGGTAGCATCAACTTTGCGGAAAAGAAGATAAGGGCTCGAGTTGCTTGCTGAGATTATGCTTCCGAGCGTGTTACCTCCTGGTTCACGACTCTTGTAATGCAGATAAGAACCGTTCAGACGCCACCACGAGAACACCTCATGATCCACCTTTGCCATGTATTCGTCCGCGCGGTCGGTCAGAGTGTCAGCGCCCGAGAAGTTGTTTCGCTCTGGGGCGTTCTGATTCTGAGCGGAAGGAAGATACGATAGCACGGCAGCACCAACTGGATTGATACGTTGAGACGGGATTCTATTGCCCGGGAAGGGGTTCCTCGCGAGTGTCACGCCCGCTGGGCAGTTATCCGCGGCAGTGCAGGCGTGAGTTGAGGTCGGGTCGTACAGAGTGGTTGCGCTCTGCGAGTAGTCTCCAGTCTTCTCGAGATTCGTGGGTAACGAATAGTTATCGGAGAGCGGCGATTTTTGCCGATAACTTTCAGTGACAAGCCAGAAAAACGTTTTGTTTTTGCCGTTGTAAAGTTTTGGAATTGATATCGGGCCGCCAAAGGAGCCGCCCCAGTTGTAGAACGGCGTATCTGGGCGTGGGGTGCCGGACGCGTTGTAGAAGAAGTTATTAGCCAGCCAGTCGGTCTGCCGTGTATAGCCGAACAGCGAGCCGTGATATTCGTTTGTCCCGGACCTTAGAAGCGTATTGAATACACCGCCGCCGGTTCGGCCCATCGTGGCATCGTAAGTCTGCTCCTGAAGTTTCATCTCCTGGGTACCTTCAATGGACGGAATAATGACAGCGCGATTTTCGGAATCTGTGATCGGTACTCCATCTATCAGGTAGTTGTTACCTCGGACAGGACCGCCACCTATTGAGATCTGTGAGGATCCACTCTGATCCTGAAATCGGTTGAATCGCGGATCGCCAACCGGTTCGACGTTCGTCGAAAGCTTAGAAAGAAGAAATGGATTGCGGCCCAGGTTTGGCAAGTCAGTCAGCTTCTGCGAATCCAAAACCTGACCGTTCGAAGCGTTGGTGTTTTCGATCAGCGGAGTTTCTTCGGTGACCATCACGCTTTCGGTATGCGACCCAACTTCGAGTTTGACGTCTACGGTGAGGAATTCTTGCGTCCCCACGATGATGTTCTCGCGCTCAAATCGTTTAAAGGCTGGACTCTCCGCTTGGACCCGATAAGTGGACGGGTTGAGAGTGTTGAAAACGTACTCGCCGCCAGCATTTGTGACTGTTTCGCGGGAAGCGTTTGTTGCCTGGTCTGTGATGGTGACTTTGGCTCCGGCAACAGCCGCCCCCTGTGCATCAGAAACGGATCCGCGAACACCGCCTTGATAAGACTGCGCAGACAGGAGGCCTGTTGCAATTCCCAAAATCAGACACAGTTGTGTTGCTTTTGCCAAAGACCCCGTTAGCTTCGGTAGTAGCAAATCTTTCTCCTTGTCGTGAGTGACCGGCAACTCCACCGGGCACGAGTGTGCGCATGGGTTGCTTCGACAAGGAGCAAATCTTGATAGCTCTGCACGGGGCCCGTCCTGAACTAGAAAGTCAGGAAGGCGTTACTCGAGGGCGATCAGGACGTCGGACTCTGGGGAGCAGAGTACGGCTTACACCACACTTTGGGATGAGTGTAGCACCGAATTCACACAATTAGAACGATAGGAAGAATAAAAAGGCTTTATCAAAGAGAAAAGCTTTTGATTAACCGTACCTAATTGGCCACCAAAAACCAGTGTTTCCGCGAGCGACTTGCCTGTTTCAGCGTGGTAGCTGCTTCGTGAAGGCGAGTTGAGCGTCGTCTGATAAACGCAGTTCACCTTCTGAGAGATCTCGGGCAGAAAACCTCTCCTTTGTGACACCTTCGGTCGTGTGCTGCTTCGCGTTGCCGAGCATGTGATACATCTCATGAGCCACAACACGGCCCAAAGCGCGTCCTAGAACGAGGTCGGATCCAAAGCCTCCGGGATTGTGAAGTGAGCGGGTTAAACAGCGCTTGATACGATCGCATTCTACTGCTCCGAACGACAAGAGCTGACCGTTGCTCGAATACGTCATAGCAAGCGCGCCACGCTCGTCGGACAGCGCACTAACGGGCAATTCTTGATGCATTGAACAAAAGCCTTTCATTCGAAACATAACTAAGTTTTCGAACTGAGGATTCTCGGGAAGCTGCGATTTGAGATAAAGCTGTGGTTGCAGCCCGACTTTCAACAAGATCACGTTAAGTTCTCGCTGCATGGCACGCTGAGAAACATCGGAAAATGGCTGGTCGTAATCAAGGATGACAGCGACGGATCGTAACGGCGATGAATTTATCCCGCCAGCCCACAAACGAGGATTGGCTAGAGACGCATAAGCAGTTGCAATGAGCGTGCAAGCGCGCACGGCAACCGGTAAAACAGCACGCATAATGGCCCTCTCAACACGCGGAGATTTTGCCTGAGCTGCAACAAGGCAGCCACAGGCATTGTATGACAAGCAATCTGACTACCACGTGGAAGAAAGCCGGAGGTTTCTCTCTTACGGTTTGTACTGGAAGGAGATAGTAATTTCGCGCGAGCTGTCACCAGTTGTTTGAATACGTATCTGGGTGTGGTCGGCGGGCCAGAGATTTGGAAAGCGCTCGCCCCACTCTATGAGGACTAACGCAGGCGAGTCGAGAAGTTCATCGATGCCGAGTCCTCGAACTTCCTCCACCGTGTCCAAGCGATAGAGGTCGATGTGATAAACGCTGGGCGGGACGCCGCACTCATGAATGAGAGTGAATGTTGGACTCGTGACGTTATCAGCCGTTTCGGCACCCCGACCCTCAACAATGCCTTTTGTGAGCGTGGTCTTCCCGGCCCCGAGTTCCCCGATCAGCAGCACTAATCCTGATTGGGGGAGAACCGATGCGAGATGACGCCCGATCGCCCGAGTCTCTTCGTCCGACTCAGTCTTAAACACCCGGACGGAGCTCATTCATTGCCTCGGGCAGGAACTCCAGAATGTCGGTCGCGAGCGTGAACTGGTCGCCTAACTTCGCACTCGCCAGTTCGCCGCAACGTCCATGAAGCCAAACTGCTGTGACAACGGCCAACTTCCAATTGTTAACGTGCTGTGCGACGAAGCCGGCGACCATGCCAGTGAGAATGTCGCCCGTGCCGCCGGTTGCCATCGCCGGAGAACCAGTCGGATTAATGTAGGACTCGCCGTCCGGGAACGCGATGACCGTTCGATCGCCCTTGAGCACGATGGTGGCGCCACTGTCCGAAGCGAGTTGCTGAGCGCAGTTCAGCCGGTCGGATTGAACCTCTTTAGTCGACTTGCTAATCAGGCGCCCCATCTCGCCAGGATGCGGAGTGAGAATGCGGATCTTGCCATCGATCTCAGTGGCTTTCGGCAGATCCCCGGCGAGGGCGTTTAGGGCATCCGCGTCGATCACGGCAGGTGTTTCGGCCTGGGCATACAGGCGTTTTACGAAACGAACTGTGTCGTCCTCCAGACCAAGACCAGGACCCAGGGCGAGGACGGTCATCTTCTTTAGCATCTCGAGGACCCGGGTTGATTCTTCGAAGCGAACCCGGCCAGCCTTGGTTTGGTCCAGCGGCTCTGTCATCAACTCTGGACGATACGAAGCCACCAGAGTCAGAATGCTTTCAGGTACGGCGACGGTCACCAGACCGGCCCCAGTACGAAACGAACTCAATCCGGCCATAGCAGGAGCTCCGCTTTTACCAAACGAACCCCCGACCACGAGAACGTGTCCGTAGAGTCCTTTGTTAGAGTTACAAACCCGTGGGGCAAATAAAGTAGAGAGATCAGAGCCTTGGGTCAGTCGGAGTTTGAACCGGGAGTTCGTTTTTACAAGTTCGTCAGGGGTCCCGATGGGTTCGATTTTGAGTTTGCCCATCAACTCCCAACTGGGCGAGAAGACCTGGCTCGGCTTGGCGGCTGTGAAGCTTACGGTGTGCGAGACACGGACGTATTCGCCCTTTGGGTTCGTTTCGTCGGTGGGTAATCCGGACGGCAGATCGACGGCGACTTTCGTGGCCAAAAGAAAGCTTTGATTCACGGTTCGAATCACTTCGCAAGCGGGACCACTCGCCGGTCCAGACAGCCCGGTACCGAGTATCGCGTCGATGACGAGCGTCGCGAATTTGGCTTCGTCTGGGAGAGAGCCGTAGACTGGGCAACCGCAGGCCGCCAGCATCTGGCGAGCGAGCCGGGCGTCGCCGGTGAGGGATCCCGGATCGGCGATCTCCCAAACAGTAAGTTGGGCGCAAAGTTTTCTGGTGAATAATTGCCGCGCGATGACGAACCCATCGCCGCCATTGTTCCCTTTTCCGCAGACCACTACGACTCTGGACAATTGAGATGGCAAATCCCGAAGTAGGTAATCGACCACTCGACAGCCAGCATTCTCCATGAGGATGATGCCAGGGATTCCGCGCTCAATTGTTAACCGATCGACCTCTCGCATTTCAGCGGCGGTCAGGATTTTCATACGCCAACAGCTTCCAACGCGGCAATGTCGGTTGTGATTTCGGGAGGTACAGGGAGATGCCGTGCGATCAGCAGAGTCATATCGTCAGACAATTCGGGTACCCCAGTCCAGTTGCGGACGGCTTCCATGACTATACGGACGATCTCGCGATCCTCATCGGCCGAATGCTTTTTGACAAGTTCGATCAGACGTTCTTCGCCAAACATTTCGCCATAGGCGTTCTCAGGTTCTGTAATGCCGTCTGTATAGCAAACGATCATGTCGTCCGGTTCGAGGGTGAGGCAACTGGAATCGTAGTGAGCAAACGGGAATGCTCCGACGACGGTACCATTGCTATCGAGCAGAGTTACATTGGACCCACGGACCAGAAGCGGCGACAGATGGCCTGCGTTGGTATAGGTCAGAGTGCAAGTCTTCGGGTCGAAGAAGGCGAAGAAGAAAGTTGCGTACTTCTCGGGCGACGTGTGCGCATAGATCTGCTTGTTCAGTTTCGAAACGAGAGCGGCGGAGTCGAGTTCAGGCAGAGGGCTACAGTCCTCGTCAGTCAAATCGCGCTTCACATCAAGATGACTGATCTGAGCTCGAAGCGCGGCTTGGATAGTGGCCATCAGCAGAGCGGCTGAGATGCCCTTGCCGGCAACATCGCCGATCGCGAACGCCACGTGGCCGTTGGATAAATCTTGGTAATCATAATAATCACCGGACACCATGCGGGCCGGTTCACAGTGGGCTGTCAGGCGGAGGCCGCAGACGGGCGGTGCGTCCTTAGGATAGAGCTGGCCTTGCACTTCACGAGCGATCTCGATCTCGGTTTCTAGGCGTTCCTTCTCCTTCTCGACTTTCAACAGGCGTTGCATGGTGCCGGTCATCTGATTAAACGACTCAGCGAGATCGCCGAGTTGATCGTGAGTGTTGACGGGAATGCGGTGCTCGAAGTCTCCTTTACTAACTCGGCGGGTTCCTTCATACAGATGGTTGACCGCACCGGTAATTCGGCGCGAAAGGGACACGCCAAAAAACAGAGCAACCATCTCGACCAGAAGAAACAGAACACCGACGCCGATGATGATGTCGAAGACAATTCCGCGAATGGGCTCAGGACCTGAGAAGAAACTCTGAAGAACGGCGGACGGGCGCGAACGAACGTACATGACACCGGAATGAAGGGATTTCGGTTGATCCCAATCGTGGTGGGGCAGAACGGCAAAGGTAAACAGTTCTACGTCGAGGCGATTTACAGCCTCAGGGATGTGCATTCGATGCCCAATTTCCCGCGTAGACGGTTCGAGGTCGTAGTAGTCAGTCTTCTTACGCGAGCCTGGAAAATCAAGGTGAATGGCCTTTTCCGAGCCGGGCGATGCGCTTCTCGAGACTGGTGGCTCAGACGCTTCAATAAGCGTAATCTCGCCTAGGTTGGGAACAAGGTGAGCGACGACCTGATCGGAAAGAGGTGAGAGGGCGGTGATTTCACCTGTACTGTCGGTTAAGTGCGACCAGGCGTAAAAGCGGCCCTCTCGATTAAGCAGGCCGTGAGTTTCTGTCCAATCCTGGCCCAGTTTAAGGAAGGGCCGATCTTTTGGAAATGTGTGATTGCCGTTCAAGTCGTGAAGATAGAACACGACGCCTGGGAATTGGTGTTCAAGTGACTTTACGATCTCGGCAGTCGCAAACAGACGGGAGTCAGCTGGAACTCGCTGGACAATGTGAGCGGAGCTATCGAGAGCTTCCAATTTACGGTCAAGGGCACTGCTAGCCAAGTAGATTGCCAACTCGCCCAAGACGGTCCAGGCACTAAGTCCGAGAAGAAGGAGAATAAGCGCTACGGGCAAAATGCCAATGAGCCCGTAGACGACCAGAAGACGATTACGAACGCTCCAAAGAGACCGGCGTCGGATGTAGCGCAGGAGTCGGAACGTAACAGGAACAGCCAGAATAAGGAGTGCGAATACGTCAAAGACGAGTAAGCCCGTTAAGTTGGCTGCGTAGAAGATGAAGCCTAGCAGGAGTGCGGCGATGAAGCCGACGCCAGACTTACCGAGTCGCCGAGTTAGATCTTGGAAGCGCGGCATAGGAACCACCAATTATCGCTTGAGTCGAAAGTATACAGCGGTACTAAAAGAGTCGATTCGCAGGTTTCGATATTGAGCGAGACGCGTCCACAGGAAGCAAGCTAGTAAAACATTGATAAACAGGGTGAGCTCTAAACATGGCAATGATTTTGCGGTCGAACTGGTGGGCATTGGTACTCCGCGGGTGTGCGGCCATTTTGTTGGCGATTGTGACATTCGCGGTACCAGGCGCGACGATTGCAGTACTAACCACAATTTTTGGAATTTATGCTTTGGTAGACGGTGTGCTGGCTATTGTCTCAACAATCAGAGCAATTGAGGGGCACAAGCGGTGGGGAGCATTGCTAACGGAGGGCATTGTGGGAATCGTTGTGGGTCTTTACGCGATCACGCAGCCGATTGCAGCAGCGGCGATATTGGTCTATGTGTTAGCTGGTTGGGCATTGGTGACGGGAGCTTTGGAGATTTTGGCGGCGATTCGCTTGCGCCGACATATTCAGGGTGAGTGGTTGCTGGGGGCATTGGGGCTGATTTCGATTATTTTCGCGATCTCGTTGTTTGCGGCGCCGATCTCGGGAGCGGTTGTGCTGGTTTCGTTCCTGGCGGCCTATGGGTTGCTTTTCGGAATTCTGCTCATCGTGCTCGGACTGCGGCTGAGGCGATTGCCGGCCAGGGCTGTGAGTGTGGCATAAAGACTCGAACAGCATAGCCAATGGTGTGCGATAGGCTGCTTGCGAGTACGGGGGAGGAACCAGCTTGAGCAAAGGAATTGTATACAGACCCACGAGGCGAAGCTTTGGACGAAAATTAGGCGCTTCCGGGATAGCAGGGGCGATCGGAGCAAGCTTCGGGAGCTTACTCGCCGAGGGCGGTAACGTGGCGAGCGGAATTAACTACTACGCTTTTCCGAAAGGCTTCTTGTGGGGCTGTGCGACGGCAGCCTATCAGGTGGAGGGTGGCGCGAAGGACGACGGTCGAGGCCCCTCTATCTGGGACAGGTTTTCTCATACGCCGGGCAAAGTTTATGAAAACCAAACGGGCGATGTAGCTAACGACAGCTATCACTTGTACAAAGAGGATGTCCAATTGCTTAAGGCGGTCGGTGCGAAGTGCTATCGCTTCTCTGTCTCTTGGCCGCGCGTGTTCCCGGACGGAACCGGCAAGCCCAATGCGAAAGGAATGGACTACTATAAGCGGCTCGTGGATGAGCTGCTGGCCAATGGCATTGAGCCCTTTTGCACGCTTTTTCATTGGGACTTGCCGGACGTTCTCCAGACTGGTCTAGGCGGGTGGCAGTCTCGCGAAACTGCGAAGGCGTTCGGAAGTTATGCGGGCTATATTGCGGGTCAACTATCAGACCGAGTGAAGCACTTCTTCACGATTAATGAGTTCACGACCTACATCGATATGGGGTATCGGGATGGGCTGTTCGCACCGGGTCTAAAGTTAGCTGCAGGACCGCTAAATCAGACCCGACACAACGCGGTACTGGGGCATGGCCTAGCCGTACAAGCGATACATTCTGAAGCAAAGTCGGGTACCAAGGTGGGCCTGGCCGAGAACGCGGCTGTAGCGGTGCCGATCGTGGAAACGGAGCAGGAAATCGGGGCGGCCCAACGTGCAATGCGCGAGCTAAACGCGCCCTACTTGACGTTGGTTTTGGAAGGCAAGTATACGGATCATTATCTGAAAACCCAGGGAGCCAATGCGCCCAAGTTTCCGGCCGATGACCTAAAGATTATTTCCAGCCCGCTGGACTTTGTGGGACTGAATGTTTATACGCCGACCTATGTCAGATATGACGCAAGCGATCCTGGATTTGCCGTGGTGCGACGGCCGACATCATACCCGCACATGCTTTCCGATTGGCTCGATATTGGACCGGAGGCTTTGTACTGGTCGCCACGGCATGTGTCAGACATTTGGAGAGTGAAAGAGTTGTACATCACAGAGAACGGTTGCTCGTCTGCTGACGTGATTGCGCCGGACGGGCAGATCTATGACAGTGATCGCGTGATGTATCTGCGGAATTACTTACGGAGCCTGCATCGAGCAACCGCCGAGGGCATTCCTGTTCGTGGGTATTTCCTTTGGAGCTTGATGGATAACTTTGAGTGGGCGTCAGGATACAGTTTGCGTTTCGGGATACACTACGTAGACTTCAAAACACAGAAGCGGACGCCGAAGGTGAGCGCGGCGTTCTACAAAGAAACCATTCGGCGGAACGGAGTGGCGTGAACCGAACCGATAAGAAATTTGTCGGCGGAATTATTGCTAAACGCTAGACGCTGGTTTGCCCTCGTCCGTCTGGACCGAAGTCACAGACTCGGGCTCCGGGCCGGGCTGGTAGATGTTCCAGCCCGACTCTTCTAAGCGGAACTCGCTTGATTGGTGGCAGTGGAAACGGCTATCTGTTTTATCCCAGGCATATCGGTCAACAATCAAAGTCTTGTGGCCGTCGAGATCGGGCATGATGCGGAGCGAGTTGAATGAGTTCTCTTCTCCTTTGAAACGGTTTGAAACGGCTGTGCCGGCCTGCACGAAAGCCATGGAATGCTCGGGCGTGCGATATCGGTGAGCGGTACTGCCGGTGGAGCTGACATGGATGTGTCCAGCCAGCAGAATGTCCACAACCGGCGCAAGCCTAACGACTGAGCGGCGTGCGTGACCGACGATGAGATGCCGCTGTTGAGTATCGGGCAGATCGAATGGGTGATGGGTGACCAGGATGCGGACGAGTTGTTTGGGGAATGCCGAGAAGCGAGCGAATAAAGATTCGAGTTGGACAGAACTGAGGCTCCCCCCCCGAATCTGGTGAATACGGGAAGTATTGGCGCCGACAATTGCGATTTCATCGTCTTCGAACTCGGGGCTGAGGTCGTCGGTGATGAACTTTCGATACGTATCGAGACCAACTAACATGCGCCGGGCAAAATTATAAAACGCCAAATCGTGGTTGCCGGGAACGATGATTTGCGGGTGAGGCAGAGTATCAATAAAGGCCCGGGCTTGGCGAAATTCGTCATCTGAAGCGTGCTCGACTAAATCACCGGAAATGACCAGAACATGCGGGTTGATTCGTTCGATGGCCTCGCGGAGAGGTGCAAGGAGCAACGGATCGTTATTGCCAAAGTGGATGTCGGAAATCTGGACGACGCGTCGCATCAGGCCTTCATTTCCGCGAGTTGCTCAGGTTGGGAAGGCTCGGGAAGGTAGTGCGCCGGTGCGATCACACGAAGGCTTTTGGGAATAGAACGATATTCGAGCGGAGTCTGCATCCGAACGATCTCGCCATCGACTCCTACGCGAAGTGTACGAGAGCGGGTTTCGATGCGGACGTTGCGAGTTCGAAACACCTGGAAGGCTTCGCCGCGAGAGAAGCGTTTAAAGATTAGCCCCGCGATAAATCGAATAATGGCCCAGCGACTGCAGGGGCGCATGACATAGACGTAGAGACATCCTTGATCAAGAGATTGGCGGTGGCCGATGTTCCAGTCTTCAACCTCGTGTTCGTTGTTGGCGACGAGCACGAACGGCGTGTGAGTATCGACAATCTTTCCGCTATCGAGGTGAACGCGCAGTTTGAGATGAGGCAGGCGGACGAAAACCCGGATTATGCCTCGAAGGACTGCAATGAAACTACCGAGGCGCGAGCCGCCCAAGCCCTTTCGCTCGTATGCTTCACGGGCGGCGCGGTAAATGGGATAAACGCCAAGGACGGAGTTGTTGATGAAGATGCGGTCATTGACACTGGCGACATCGACCATGATTTCATGGCCGTCTTTGATACTGAGTGCGGCGGCTTCGGGGTCGAGCGGAATCTCAAGATCACGGGCGAAGTGATTCAGAGTGCCAGCAGGGATGACAGCCAATGTAGCTGGAGAGTTGACCAAGGCGCTTGCAACCGCATTAATGGTTCCGTCTCCACCGGCAGCAACCAGGATCCGAAATCCTTCGTCGACGAGGCTATGAGCGCGAGCGATGATGTCCTCGCCCTTTTTCAGGCGAATGAAGTCAGGCTTCGACTCAAACCCGGGCTTCGCTGGGTCAGTGAGGGAGCTTTGGACAACATCGGCAACTTGGTGGCCTTCATCCCAGCCTGCGCCTGAGTTCCAAAGGATTGTTACTGGTCTTTTTGCGGGGGCCATCGGCAAGTAGACCGATGCGCGCGAGAAACATTACGCACGGCGTTAGGGAGTGCGGGACTGACAATCATTCAGTGGGGGGATGCAGCTTGCTCAAGAGCATCGACTAAGTTGGTAGAAAGACGTCTATGGACTTTTTGGATAATCTCGAGAATTCGCTCAAGAACCTGGAATCGCGCGAAGAGCGGGACGGGGCGGATCAACAACGACAGGCGGACTATCGGGCGCGGACATTGGCTGCTGGGCCATGGGCAGAGAAGTTGAAAAGTGGAGATTGGACCAAGAAGCTATTTGATGAAGCAGCGATAGCGGGGCATCGCATCCGTGCCAAAGTCTACGTGGCTTGGCTGGAACAAACGCTGCGGCTGGAAGTCAAAGGCCGAACGCTGGTACTCGAGCCTACCCCGGAAGGGATTGTGGGGGTGCAGACGGAGCCGGATGGATCGACGAAACGAGCACCGGTGGATCTGGACAGCGAACCGGCGGAGTTGCTGCACGCGTGGCTAGGTTGATTGAAGGGCTAGGTTGCACCTCGCGCAAAGCGGAAACAACTTTGGTGCTGATGCTGATGGTAAGTGCATCTTCGAGAACGGCAGTAAGCAGGTCTGGCGATTTGAGCTGAGTATGGGCCGCCAAGCGCGCGTGATAGCCGAGAAAGGTGCCCGCTACTGCGGCCAAGCTACCGAGAAGAGCGCCGCGAGTTGGGGATGCTTTGGCAGCGGATGCGACAGCAGCGCCACACAGGCCGCCAGACAGAGTGCGGGCAATGAGCGGGACAGGCATCGTACGAGCCGGCGTATTAGGCAGCTTGTCGCCAATCAGTTCGGCAATAGCCAGCGCGGTAAGTCCGTGGGCGACGGCATCGTGCCGCAGCCATTTCCAATTCTCAGCGTCCAATGCTAAGGTGTTGCGACGTGCTGCTTGAGCAACTGTGGCGGCAGGGGTGAGGGAACGCAGGCCTGCGGAAAAGCCGATTGTTGCGGCAAGCGTATAAGGGAGCGATGGTCGCATAAGCTTACTGTAGCTGCCCTATCAGGAATTGACGATCTGGGCGTGCCGTGTTTATTGAAGGCGTGCGGCTTGTAGGTAGCATCAGAAGCGAGTGACTCGCCAAAGAATCATCCTCGGAATTAGCGGCGCGACTGGCATTGTGTATGCCGTCCAGCTGCTGAAACGGTTGCGGCAGTTGGACTTGGAGACTCATCTTGTGGTCTCGAAAGCGGGCGACCTCACGCGCCACTATGAGACCTCATTGTCAATCGACGAGCTTCGGACGTTGGCCGATGTGAACTACCGTATTGGAGACGTATGGGCCGCGATTTCGAGCGGATCGTTCAGAACTCTGGGGATGATCGTAGCGCCTTGTTCGATGCGAACGCTGGCCGAGATTGCGACAGGTGTTAGTAGTACTTTATTGACGCGCGCCGCTGATGTTGTCTTGAAGGAGCGTCGTCGGCTGGTGTTACTGCCGCGAGAGACTCCGTTGCACCTGGTGCATTTGCGGAATATGCTAACCATAACGGAAATGGGAGGCATCATCATGCCTCCCGTACCAGCTTTTTATCAGATGCCACAAACAGTGGACGACATTGTCGATCACACGGTTTGTCGCGCTCTAGATCTATTTGGTTTAGAGGTGCCCGGAGTCCCGCGTTGGGGCGAGGACCAAATCAAGGTCAAAGAAGACCAGGTCCAAACAGAAACGAATTAAGTGCTTTTGCGGCCTCGGCCACCCATAACTGCTGGTTCTTCCTCTGGTGCTTCTGGTTCCTCTTCGGGCTCCTCTTCCTCTTCCTCCATTCCCTCGTTTTTAGCTTCTTTCAGAATTGGCTTGGAACCTTCGTAGAGGCGCTTGCCCATTGCCTTCTCTTCGTTCAGGGTCTCTGTGAGAACGGCGATGATGTCTGAATGACCCATGGCTT
The DNA here is from genome assembly GCA_965214005.1 of Bryobacteraceae bacterium. Taxonomy (GTDB): domain Bacteria; phylum Acidobacteriota; class Terriglobia; order Bryobacterales; family Bryobacteraceae; genus Bog-105. The sequence goes on along the minus strand of CBDCAQ010000014.1, from coordinate 1,028,465 downwards.
TCGCAATCGCGATAGCGCTGGTGTATCCAGCAATTTCGTAATGTTCAACACGGACGCAGGCGCCGGTTAAGGCAGTATCAAGAACACTTCCACCCTCGATTTTCTCGAGATGCTCGTTGGCTTCTTCGATCAGCCCCTGCATTCCTTTACACTGCTCTCCAGAAGGCCTCTTGCCTAAGTCAGAGAAGATCTTCTTGAGACGTTCGATTTGGCCCTTGGTCTGTTCAATGTGTTCTTTGACGCCGGCCTTCAGTTCTTCCGAAGAGACTGCCTTGGCGATCTTAGGCAGAGCTTTTACGAGCTGATTTTCTGCACTGTACAGGTCGCGCAGTTCGTCAATCATTAATTCGTGTAGAGTCATTTTGTATTCTCCCTTTCGAGTTAGGACTCTTCTCAGCAGGAGGAGTGTTGCTGCAAGAAATACTAGGTCACTTGCGTGGGGGTGCGTCGGAGTCTGATTTTCCGAGCAGTCGATGGAAGAACTGGCCCCAACGCCATTTCTTTTCCTGGCACTCGGGTGAGGGTGCGAAACCCAGCATCTTGGTATCGCGAGTCACCATTAGGGACTGCAATTCGGCGCCGGTTGCAATGACGTTGACCGTAACAAAGGATGTGCAGCCATCAACAGACTGGACCTTCCACGGAGGCGTGACGTTCTTTTGAGGACCCCAATCTTGGAGGAAACGCTGGTAGCTGTAATCGCGACAGGGATGTTCTGGACCGCAGCCCCAGTCGCGATAAGCTTGATCGAATTGCCGCCCGTTCACTTCATCGAGAAAGCTGTGAACACGCCCAGTTTCGGCGCGGTTATGGGAAAAGATGTAGCCAAGCAGAGCAATAATGGCGGTGCTGAGCACGGCCAGCACAACGCGCTGAATGATCTTGCTGCGGCGTTCGTCTCCAACGCCATAGTTCTCAAGGAACGCTCCCATGACAAGTGTCTCTTGGGTTGGACGAAGTCTGGGACGGATTGTTCCCTATCTTGCGGGAAATTGCTTATCGTAAGCAGTCGTGGCGTCGGCAGTTATGTCCAATGCGGGCTTGAAATAAAGTGTGGTACTGAACTCAACAACGACGTCGATATTGCGTTCTTCGGCCAATTTCTTAACGACTTCCTGCATTTGCCGGCCGGCCTTGCCCAGGATGTCTTGCCGTTCGTGATCGACGTCAGCCTGTAGATCTTCGTTGATACGCTGGAGTTCTTTCTGCTTGCGGGTGCCGTCGGCGTTGAGTTGCGCCTCGCGGTCGGGGGTCATGTTCGGAGCGCGCAACTGCTGTTGAATCGTTTGAAGATCGCGGTTGAGGGCCTCAAGCTGTTGCTGGCGAGGGCGGAATTTCACTTCCAAGCTGGCCTGAGCCTTCTTGATTTCCTGCGTATCGGCGACCGCTTTCTGGGCGTTGATGATGGCGACCTTGGCAGGGCCGGGGCTCTGTGCGCGAGTAAGCTGAGCCGGCGCTAATAGGAATGAAGCGGCCAGCAGGACGCCGTTGAATTTCGAAAACATTGAAAACGTTGAACTCCTGTAATGGCTGAAAAGTGCTTACGGGCCTCGAATCAGATGCCATTTTGGGCATTCTGAAGCCAGGGATCGCCTGAATCGGCCGGACGATTCGCCAGTAAACAGACTAGCATGTGCGGTAAGACGGCTGACGCCCGGCTACTGGTTACGAAGACGACCATCGGAACCGAGAATGAAGTTCTGGCCTCGCCATCGGATGCTATGGCCCGAGAGTGCGGCGATCCAGATGCAGAAGGCATAGATATCCCAAAGCGGAGCAAGCCAGCACAATAAGAGCGCTACGGGACTGCGAAGTATGAGAGCGCCGGTGAGGAGGGCGGACGCGATTCGGACGGCCGTTAGTATTGCAGCCACTGGGTATGCGTGAAGGGCCAGCGCCAGGGCGCTCCAGAGTCCCGCGTGTGTGATGAAAACGCCGTAGAAGGATGGGCCAGCGCTACGGCGGACAGTGCGGGACCAACGAATTTGATGGCGCCAAATACCTGCCCACGTAGTATCGCCAAGCGAGGTCTCGACGATGTAGGACGAAAGCACGGCTCGACGACCGAGGCTAGTGATGCGGCGGCCAAGTTGGTAATCATCGGCAAGGAAATCGGCGAGGGGCTCGAATCCGCCGACGCGGGCCAGATCTGGTGCCCGGAAAGCGAGCGTAGAGCCAAGGCCGAACTCACGGACTCCGACAAGCGGCGCAACTAAGGTGCTAGGCATAAAATCAGTCGCGATGCCGAGGGCTTCCCAGGCAGCAGCAACGCTGTGCGGGCGTGGTCGATATAGGCAGGTGACAAGACCAATGGCCGGATCGGCTAAAGGCGCGACAACGGAGCGAAGGTAATCGGACGTGACTTTGATATCACTGTCGTTGACGACCCAAATGGGGTAACGAGCGTGTTGGCCTAGCTCAATGAGATTGGCCACTTTGCGATTCTGAGCGGGATGCTCAGCATCGGTGATGATCAAACGGCCTGCTGCATCCGGATTTTGGGCCAGGAGTTCGCGGACTTCCGCGGCGGCCGGGTCGCTGGGATCGCTGACACCGAAGAGAATTTCGAAGTGCGGGTAATTCTGCAGAAGCTGTGACGTGAAGGCGGCACGCATGGCGGGATCCGCACCACTGAGGGGCTTGAGAACTGAAACTGGCGGAAGGAAGATAGGTTGAGGAGAGCGGGAAAGAGATCGAGCTAGGTGAGTGAGGGCCGCTACGACAGCTAGCAACTGATAGCCGAGAGCCGGACCGAAAAAAAGCCAGATGAATCGCACAAGGAAGCTTCGGGGCTAGTGAGCCACAAGAACGACCCCGCAGAGGACGAGGAGCGCTCCGAGTGCACGGCGCGAACTGATGTGCTCCTTCAACAGCATTTTCGCTAACACGGTTTCAAGGACGAAGCTTGCGGCCGAGGCGGGAACGGCAAAGCTCATCGGTTCCACTTGGACCAGAGCCATGAAAGCGAAGAATGAAATCGCCATACAAACGATGGCGATTAGCAGAAATCGCTGGCGTGCGATTAGCTGAAGTATACGGCCAAGACCGCGCAAGCCGACGGACTGTTCACCCGACCGCTTCATTTCGTGGCTCTGAAGCAGATCACCAAGAACGGTCGAGCCGACGACAACGCTGAGCAGGAGCCACTTCATGCGGGGGGGTCAGAAGAAGCAGGTCCCGTTGTTTTCTCAGCGGTGGTGCCGACGATTGAAGCGCCAGCAAAAATGAAGAACGTGCCAATCCACTCGCGGGTAGTAACTGTTTCGTTTAGAAAGAATTTACCGAGCAGCGCGGCGAGAATATAGCCGACCGCGGTCACAGGTTGAACGAAGCTGAGATCGGCCCAGCTCATCAAAGCCATGCGGGTGAGTAGCCAGAGGATTAGCGTCGCAATGCCGGCAGCCACGAAAGGGTTGAGCATGGCTCGGATGTAATTCAAAGGATTCAGGCCTACGTTGATTGGGACGTGTTTCATGCCCCAAGTCAGTGCCGTGTTCCCGAAGGAACCCAGAAGAACTACGGCTGCGGTGAGTATTCCCGTGCGGAAGTCGATAGAGCTGGGGCGGGTCGCGTGGGGTTTCATCTCCGACTGTGGGCCGGAGGTGACCGGCGAAAGAGACAATTAGTCTCCGGCGCTGAGCACGGTGGGTTGAGACTTGTTGTCCTTCACAAACTGCTTGCGTTTGGAGCGGAGGGCGAGAAACTCACGGGCTTCCTTGTAGAGGCGGCGGCGATCATTGTTATTAAAAATGGCCTTGCTAACCAAGCGAAACGCGACTCGGGGCCTGAAATAATACTCGCCGTAGAAGCGCTCAACCCAATCGACAAGTTCGCCGCGGTCGAGGTCGGGGTAGCTGTAATTGGGAAGTTGATGGCCGACTTCGTCCGTCATGTCGTCGATGGTGATCAGGCCGTTTGCTTTTACATGATCGTAGAACTCAGTGCCCGGATAAGGATGGGCGATTGAGACCTGGATGGTTTCGACATCGAGTTCCTTAGCGAAACTGATGCTCTTCTGGATGGTCTCGCGAGTTTCACCCGGCAAGCCGACGATGAAGTCGCCATGGATGGTGAGGCCGAGTTTCTTGCAGTTCGCGGTGAAGCGGCGGGCCATATCGATGGTGGCGCCCTTCTTAATGTTCTTCAGAACCTGCTGGTCGCCGGATTCGTAGCCCACAATCAAAAGGCGGCAGCCAGCGTCCTTCATGGCCTTCAACGTGTCGTAGTCGGTGGTAACACGCGAGGTGCAACTCCAAGTGAACTTCAGATGCTTGAGCTTGTTGCAGAGCTCGATCGTTCGAGCTTTCTGATAGTTGAACGTGTCGTCGTCAAAGAAGATTTCTTTGAGTCCCGGGAAGTTCTGGAGAGCCCAACGGCACTCATTCACGATGTCATCGGAGGAGCGTAAGCGCCAGCGGTGGCCGGAGTGAGTCTGAGGCCATAGGCAGAACGTGCACTGGGCTGGGCAGCCGCGGCTCGTATAAAACGAGATGAATGGGTTGAGGAGAAATGGAACGTTGTAGTTGCGAAAATTGAGATCGCGCTGATAGACCTTAGTAACCCACGGCAACTCGTCAAGATTCTCGATGACACCGGCTTCGGGGTTGTGCTGAAACCCGCCGTCCTTCCGAAAAACCACTCCAGGAATCTCTTCGAGCGGCTTGCCGTTCGCGTAATCGCGGATTTGATAATCGAACTCACGCTTCACGACAAAGTCGATGGCGGAAGAAGTGCTCAGACATTGTTCGGGTTCAACGGTTACTGGCGGACCGACAAAGGCAACCTTGAGCTTCGGGTTGTTATCCTTCATCATCTCTGCGATTTTCACGTCGACATGAAAACCAGGGGTTGACGTAAACAGGACCAATAACTCGTAATCGTCAGCCATGGCGACAGTTTGGTCGATTGAAACTTTGTGGGGCGGTGCGTCAAGAACTTTGCTGTCAGGCAGCATACCAGCGGGATAGCAGAGCCAAACCGGGTACCAGTAGGATTCTATTTCGCGCGAGGCCGGCCAGCGGGAACCGGCTCCCCCGTCAAAGCCCTCAAAAGACGGAGGGTTAAGAAAAAGCGTTTTCATGAACTCCCTTATGGCGTACCCTTCAGGGTAACGAATTGTATATCCGCCACTCAACCGGACACAGGTAAGCGGCGACGCGGTTGATGTGGGTGGAGGTTTCGAGCATTAAAGAGCGGACTACCGGAGAACCACGGCAGAAGGCGACCCGCTAAGAGGCGAGGCATCTGGCGCCGCAGGCTGATTGTAGTTTGTGTAGTCGACGTTCAACTGCACGCGTCCAATGAGTCGAGTATCGATTGTGCTGTTCATGTGCTGCGGAATAGCAGCCCCATTCTGGATAGAGAACGCGCGCTCGAAATCCACCGTCTTGAAGAAGATGCTGGGATTCTTGACCAACCGACCCTTCTCATAAACCGGCAGATACGTCTTAGCATCGAGCCAGATCTCGCCCTTGAACAAGCCTAAACGCTTCTTTCGAGGCGACAGTTGAAAGACATAAACTTTGCCGCCCTGAGTCAGTGTGCGCTTACCTTTGAACTTTAGCTTGTAATTGGCCGGAGTTACAGACATCTGGTTGTCGCTCTGCGCCTGCTGCTCCGCAGTTAAATAACGAGCAATGACTTCCTTCTTTACCGTGTTGTCACCCTGAAATCCGAGGACGCGATAGCTGATCTGGCCTACTTTTGAGATTTGGCGTAACGCGTGAAGCTTACCCTCTTTTTTCAGGGTCGGCACATTTGCATCAATTTCGACTTCCATTGACGCACCGCGCTGACTGTCCTCATGGGTGTGAGTAGCTTGCAGATAGCGATCGATGATTTCAGACGAGGCACTTGCATCGCTCTCACCTGCCTCACCCTCAGACGCGTTGCTGACGGGTTCGGCAGTAACTAGCGAGATCCAGAGAGGAGCAATGAGGGCGACTGCGATTAATCGTAAGTGCCTTATGTTAAATATTCCCATTCGCGAGCGAATCCCAGAGCAAAATAGCCAATGAGACCCGATTCCCTGAGGCCTAAGTTTAGCAAACTGAAGGCTATGTGTAATACAGAACCTGGAGCTTGGACCTCTTGCCACTTAGATGATGGATGGAGGGGTGCTCGTTGCAGGAAGAGTGAAGGAGAAAGTTGTTCCGACACCCAGTTCAGATTCGACATCTATAGAGCCGCCGTGTCGCTGGATGATCTTCTTGCAAATTGCCAAGCCTATTCCGGTGCCTGGCCTTTCATGATCGAGGCGTTGAAACATGTTAAAAAGCCGGTCTTTGAAGCGCATATCAAAGCCGATGCCGTTATCGGATACGTAAAACTTCCAGCTAGCTTCATTTGAAGTTTGTTCGGCCCAAATGCGTACATGCGGCCGCTGCTCTTTACGATACTTTAGGGAATTGCCGATTAGATTCTGGAAAATAAGAGCCAATTGATTTCCGTCGGCGCGAACTGTCGGCAGCGCTCCGACTTCTATCTCGGCTTCTTGCTGTTCGATCGCGAGCCGGAGTGTTGTCAACGCAGACTTGAGGGAGTCAGAGGCGTCCACCTCTTTGATATGGCTGCGGTCGCGGTTATCGATCTGTGCGTAAGCTAACAAATCGGTGATCAGTTGGGACATGCGGGTCGCGCCATCGGCTGCGAAAGCGATGAAAGTTTGAGCCTCTTCATCCAACTTCGGTCCATATCGCTTCTTTAAAAGGAACGTGTAAGTGGAAACCATACGTAAAGGTTCCTGTAAGTCGTGGGAGGCGACATACGCGAATTGAGCCAAATCTTGATTGGAGCGCTGGAGTTCGGCGGTGCGCTCGGCTACACGATGTTCGAGTTCAGAGTTGAGAAGCTGAAGATCAGCGTGAGCGCGTTGATTGACTCGGATCTGTTCAGCCAGAGCATCGTTGGCCGTCGCCAGTTGGGAGGAACTTGGGATTGAGACAAGTTTAGGGATCAGCGGGATCAAGGCAATAGCGGTGGCAACGGAAACGACACCCGTCGCGAGCTTCAAAACACCTTCAAGCCGATAGATCGGGCTCCAAAGGGTCAAGATGCTGAAGAGGTGCGTGGCGCCACACAACAGGATGAAGGCGGCAAACATCCAGAACATCCAGTTGAAGGAGAGATCGCCGCGCCTGCGAACAAGGTGAATGAGAAGAGCCGGGATGACAAAGTAGGCAGCAGCTATCAGGGCATCCGCGGTCACATGCAGCCAGACAACGTCGGGACGCCACAAATAACAGTGACCATGTGGCATGAAATCAGTGGCGAACAGGTGGGTAAAGAAGTTGACCAATTTTGTTGACTCCTGGCCGATAGAAACATGGTAGTACCGGCATCCAAAGTCGCGGTGAAACGGAGCAGGATGCATTGCGCGAATAAGCTGGTACTCTCACGGGAAGGGGATGAAGCTGAGAGCGACAAGAAGGGCTAAGGCTTAAACCATATGCGCCGCGAGTATCACAAGTGGCATAGCCAACGACTTGGGCGACAAATGGAGTTGCTCGTGTTTGGCGATCGAGGAGCGCCCACGCTTGCATTTCCTCCGGCTGGCGGGCGCTTCTTTGATTGGGAAGACTTCGGAATGTTACGGGCCTTGACTGTGGGTGTGGATCAGGGCACGGTGCAATTGTTCTGCGTCGACAGCGTGGACAACGAGAGTTGGTTGCGCGCCAAGTCCCGTCCGCATGATCGAGTACAGCGGCAGCTGGCGTTTGACAGCTACTTACTCGAGGAAGTTGTACCACTCATTAGCGGCCTGAATCAGTCAGGAACCTTATGTTGCGCGGGCTGCGGGATGGGAGGGTATCAGGCATTCAACTTTACATTACGGCACCCGGTTATCGCATCGACATGCATCTTGATGAGTGGACAGTTCGATATGAGGCGGTATATGGATGGGTACTCTGACAGGGATTTCATTAATAACAATCCCGTTGAGTACCTGCCTAATACTACGGACGCGACCGTCCTGGAGCAGTATTTGAAGATTAGGTTTGTTGTAGCGTCAGGGAGCCGGGACAGCCATCTCCATGAGAGTCTGCAGGTAGCTGAATTGCTGGCGTCGAAGGGGGTGCCGCACTGGTTGGATGTATGGCCGACCGAAGGAGAAGACGGATGGCACGAGTGGCATGCGATGGCCGCCAAATATATGCTTCCGCTTGCAGACCTAGCGACCTAGAATAGATCAGACATGGCCAACGATCCTCGTGCAGGCAAACTAGCTGAACCTTCGTCCTTAGTAAATCTGTCGCGGCTGATCACCGACTACTACGGTTTGCAACCCGATCCGAGCGAGCCGACTCAGCGCGTCGCTTTCGGGACATCCGGGCATCGGGGTTCATCTTTCCAGACAAGTTTTAACGAGCAACACATCATTGCTATCACGCAGGCCATTTGTGTCTATCGGAAGCAGCAGGGGGTTACTGGTCCGCTGTTTATAGCGATGGACACTCATGGGCTTTCAGAGCCGGCGCTGGTAAGTGCTCTGGAAGTCTTAGCCGGCAATGAGGTCACGGTGATGATCGATCACGATCGAGGATACACACCAACTCCGGTACTGTCGCACGCCATCCTAACATTCAATAAGAACCGGACTGAGGCGCTCGCCGACGGAGTAGTTATTACGCCGTCGCACAATCCGCCGACCGATGGTGGATTCAAGTACAACCCAACGTCTGGCGGCCCGGCGGATACAAACGCAACGAAGTGGATCGAGAATTACGCGAACCAGCTACTAACAGACGGATTGATCAACGTCAAGCGAGTGACTTGGGTAAAGGCGTTGAAGGCGGCCACTACACACCGACACGATTACATTTCTTCGTACGTGAATGATCTCGGTGCAGTGATCGATTTCGAGGCCATCACCGGCGCGGGTTTGAACCTAGGCGTAGATCCGCTAGGCGGGGCGGGCGTGGCATACTGGCCGAGGATCGCCGATAAATACGGGCTGAAGCTCACGGTTGTCAACCAAGATGTAGATGCGACGTTCCGGTTCATGACGCTGGACTGGGATGGCAAGATTCGGATGGACTGCTCGTCGCCGTATGCTATGGCGAGTCTTATTGCCTTGAAAGATCGCTTCGATGTGGCATTTGCCTGCGATCCTGATCACGACCGGCACGGGATCGTCACGCCGAGTGCTGGCTTGATGAATCCAAATCACTACCTCGCTGTTGCGATCGATTACCTATTCCGTAGTCGAAGTAGTTGGTCGCCCGACGCCGGGGTAGGTAAGACATTGGTTAGCAGCTCGATTATTGATCGTGTGGCGAAGGATTTAGAGCGAAAGCTCGTGGAAGTGCCAGTCGGATTCAAGTGGTTTGTTGATGGCCTCTTGGATGGGTCGCTTGGATTCGGTGGCGAAGAGAGTGCGGGCGCCTCTTTCCTGAGGCGGGATGGCGGGCCTTGGAGTACCGACAAAGACGGGCTTATTCTGGCGCTGTTGTCGGCCGAGATTACCGCGCGCACGGGACGTGATCCGGGCGAACGGTATCGCGAGTTGACGGCAAAGTTCGGCGATCCGTTATACGAGAGGATCGATGCTCCTGCCACGCCCGAGGAGAAGTCAAAGCTGCTGAAGCTTTCCCCTGAGCAGGTATCAGCAAAAGAACTTGCGGGTGACCCGATCGTGTCGATGATGACGAAGGCTCCTGGAAATGGAGCGAGTATCGGTGGATTAAAGGTCACGACCCGAAACGGATGGTTTGCAGCGCGACCGTCAGGCACGGAAAACGTGTACAAAATTTATGCGGAAAGTTTCAAGGGGCGAGAGCACTTGACGCTTCTACAGCAGGAAGCCCAGAAGCTGATTTCGAGCGTGGTGGGCTAGTGCACTGATAGTGCTCCGAAACGGTCGCTTAAGCCACTGGTAACAGCTGGGCCCCTACGCCCAGAGACTCGATTGCCTGGAGCAGGTCGGCGACCTGAATCGGTTTCGTGACAAATCCGTCCATGCCGGCCTGAAGACATTTGTCCCGATCGCTGGCCATAGCGTGTGCCGTTAATGCGATGATCGGCGTGCGGATCTTGCCGGCCTCCCAGGCCCGGATCAAGCCTGCCGCCTCATACCCGTCCACTTCGGGCATTTGTATATCCATAAGGACCAAGTCAAACTTATTTGCCTGGAATGTTAGGTATGCTTCTCTGCCGTTTGAGGCGATTGTAACTTGATGCCCCAACTTGCCAAGAAGGCGCTTAGCGAGAGTTTGGTTCACTAGATTGTCTTCTGCCACGAGAATGCGCAGTGACTTAGAATCGGCTGGAGCGCTGGTTTTCTGTTCTCTTAGAGAATGCCGTGTTAACAGTTCGGGTTGAACGCCGCCGACCTGCACTGCCGGGGCACACATAAGACGGCGAGTGGCTTCCAGAAGATCGGCGTTTTTGATGGGTTTGGCGAGGTAAGCATCGATCATGAGCTTTTTGCACATAGCGGCGTCGCCGCGCTGGCCCATAGCAGTCAAAATCATTTTTTTCATCGGCAGGTTAGGCCACCGTTGGTGGACCTGGTCAGCCAGTTCAAAGCCGTCCATGCCAGGCATGCGCAAATCAAACAGCATGAGGTCAAACGATTCTTTTTCGAGCAGAGCTAATGCGGCCGGCCCGCTGTCCACGGCAGTCGCGATCATCTTCCAGCCCTTGAGGATCTCAAGCAGCAGTTTACGGTTCATCGGATGATCGTCGACCACCAGCACTCGAGCGTCACTGCAAGTCAAAAGCGCCGACTCTGGGTCTAACTCAGCAGGAACGTGAGTGTCGAGGCCCAGTCTCGTTGTGAAGTGAAAAGTTGTTCCCTGGCCGAGGACGCTTTCGAGCCAAATGCGTCCGCCCATCAATCCGACAAGTTGCTTGCAAATAGAAAGACCTAGCCCAGTTCCGCCGAATTTGCGCGTAGTGGAACCGTCAGCCTGCGAGAACGCTCCGAACACGAGTTCCTGCTTATCGGGCGCAATGCCAATCCCTGTGTCACGGATTGAGAAATGGAGAAAGATACCAGATGATGCAGCATCGCTCTCCGGCTCAAGCGAGACATGTAGGCTAACTTCGCCCTCAGCCGTGAATTTGATTGAATTGCCTATGAGATTTAGGAGTATTTGGCGAAGCCGACCTGGGTCACCCACAACTCGCTCCGGGACATCGGTATTAATCTCATAAGTTAGTTCGAGACCTTTATCTTGGGCACGTATTGCAACTGCGCGGAGGGAATCGACCACAGTGTCGTGTAAACGGAACGAGATCGGGTCGAGATCGAGCTTGCCGGCTTCGATCTTTGAGAAATCAAGAATATCGTTGATCACAACGAGCAGCGCGTCGGCTGAGTCTCGGGCGAGTGAAAGATATTCGCGCTGTTCAGGCGTGAGATCTGTTTCAAGCGCAAGCTGCGTCATGCCCAGCACTCCGTTCATGGGAGTGCGGATTTCGTGGCTCATGTTGGCCAGGAACTCGCTTTTGGTCTTACTTGCGGTTTCAGCTACTTCTTTTGCCATCCTGAGGTCAGCAGTTTGCTGTCGAACCCGGCGGCGTAGAATAACAATCCATGCAAAAGCGGCGAGAGCAATGGCCCCAATCGCCAACCCCAAGCCGATGGTTCGCTCCAAAGTAAGCCAAGGAGCGCCTTTAAGAATGGAAACGTCGGCAGGTGAGCGAAGAAGAATGGAGAAATCAGAAGGCTGAAGAACATCTCCTGAATCATCGGCTCGAATCGATGTAATCCCAGCAACACTGAGCAGGGATCCTCTACGGAGGGGAGGAAGTCGGCCAAAGTCGAGCCGGGCGTCAAAAATCCTGTCTCCAGCTTGAAGGAGCAAGGTTTGTTCCCCGCTACCGCTAATCTCGTTCATCAGAACGCCCTGAATTGCGACCAGTTCCGCGTCTCGGCCTTGTTCCAAGATCTGGTCAGCGGTGATGGGCGTGGGTGAGACAGGCTTTAACGTCTGCACTTTTGTTAGCTGCGCATCTTCCAACAGGGGTGCGAATGATCGGGGGACAGGCGAGCCGATGGCTTCAACCAAATCTCCGACATGAAGGGCAATCCTTGCGTGAGTCGGGATGAGGATCCCGCCTGAGTAGTCTGTGATGTATGTGGGACCAGTAGGATGAGTGAGAGTGACGGAGCCGCGTATCCGATATCGTTGGTCAGCATTGCTATCGCCGGAGAATTGAGACAGTTCGTCAACTTTCCGCAGGGGAAGCGTGGTGGAAAGGGGGGCGCCTTGCTGGGTGATGTAAGACCATCCCGGAACACTGACCTGCAGCCCCAGAATCTGACGCCTGAAGTTCGTAACCGCGCCGGCGACTCCGAGCATTGAGATTTGGGAATTGATCAGAGATTTGGGTATTTCGTTAGTTTGAGCTACATAGACGACGAACTTATGACTGCCCCACGAAACGTCTAATTTGACGTGACCATACTCAGGGCGAGCAGCAAATACGAATCCTTGTGCACGAACCCAATCGCTGTCAGCAACACCTGTCAGGAGCTGTTCCATATTTATGGGTCTGGGTTCTGGAAGTTGTTTGGCTCCGAGGACTGCTATGCGAGGCTCGACAATAACGGGTGCAAATCCGCCAGCGCTGCTAAATCCTTGAACATCGACAAGTTCACCAGCTTTAAGCACAACTTTGTCGTTAATAGGGGTGAATAAGAAGATTCCGCCAGTCTCATCCTGAACAAACAAATCGTGTACGCTGGGATCGAAATAAGTCACGATGGCCCGAATGTGTACCGGATAACCGCGCGAGACTTCCTTGCGAGAAAGCCGGTGAATGGCGGCAACGCTTTCCAAAGTAGGCGGTTTCGAGGATAAAGAACGCTTATCCGGGGTTACGTCCGCTTCGGCCAGGAATGTGTGTATTTTGTCAGAAGAAACAAACGCTATAATTTCGACCGCGTCATTGACAGGAATCGTCGCTGATCGGTTAGGGTGTAGATCAATCGTGCCCGTGCCGTCTCTGAAGATAAATCCACTGCCGCCGTACGAAACCGAGCCTTGCAACCTCACCCGGTGGTCAGGCCTGGAGCTGGCAATATCTTTGATCTCTGCTACGGATCTGAGTGGAATCGGCGCGGCTGCCTCTTTTGCCGCAATCTCTTGTAAGCTTTGGACGATCAGCTGGATGCCGGCGGGTGCGCCAGCAGCGTCGCGACTAACAACAAGAACGCCCTGTGCTTGGACGATTCTATTTACTAGAACACCAAAGTCTTCACCCGCGACGTCCCCTATCGTGACCTCTATGTCTCGATCAAGAGTGTGCAGTAGAAGAATTGTGCGATTATCACGACCGGTCCAGGTGGCTCTTACTACCCCTGTTAACCGAACATAGCGGTATTGCCCGCCGCCGGATTCGATCTCGGCGTAAGTTATGTTTCTGGGGCTTGGATGTCTAGCTTCTCGACTGATTAGACGCGAGCTGGTAACGCTTGCAGATGGATTGTCCTGGCCGCGTGTGACCTCGCCCTCTATTTCAATGAATTGGCCAAGCTTGTACTCCACCGATTTGATTGGAGTCATTAGGAGTATCCCGCCCGATTTATCGTTCAGGAACAAACTCCTGGTTCCGTCAGCCAAGATAACTTGGCCCTGCAGTTTTACACGAACCTGGGAACTTAATTCGCGCGCACTCAAGCGGCGTACTTCTGCCACTGTCGTCAGGAGCTTACGGGCTTCGGGTCGAAATCGGTCGGCAGTACAAGCCGATGTGAAGCACACTAGGGCGAGAATCGGAAGTAAGAGTACGTCTAAATGCTTCCGATTGTTCACAGATCATATATCGGTATTTTTTACGTACACTTTAGTCCGTCCGCCGGCCCGAGTAAGCCGGAGACTCCGAGGATGACACGAATCCTAGTGATGTATGAGCTTTGTTTGGTGGGACGAACGTGTTAAGCCTCGCTAACCATGTGACTCGGCATAGGCACAACCATCGCGCCTGCTGTTTGTTAAATGACAGACCAATTAAATTATTAGCGGTCGCGCTTTTGCATGCCACGGTACGGTCAAAAAAATGCTTGAGGTGAATCGGTCAACCTCAATTCTAGGTTGGCGACACGTGATCCTGCTGTGTGGCGGGACCGCGGCTTTCTTTTGGCAGTTGCGCCATCCCGTTATCAGGCTTGCTTCTCCCCTTCTTAATGAGTTGCTAGGCTTCGCGTTGGGATTGGGCCTCCCTTGGTTGACAGTGGTTGCTATCTTCCGCATCGGACGATGGTGGAGTAAAACGGTCGCCATCGTTGCCGGCGCATCTTTACTGCTGTACACGTTCGTCTTTGTGCTTGTCTCGGCCATTGCTGGGTTCGCCTACAGAAACGGCCATAACCTTAGCTTTGATCGGTTTGCTGAGACACAATGGAAAGGAACAGATGTTCGTTTTTATAGAACGAATGGGGGGCAACTACGGATTTCGGGGTTGTCATTCGGCAGGAGAGGACTTTGTTCCCCGGCGTAATACTCGTTCGAGAAGTTGACGATTTCTATCCGTGCTATTCACTGGATGCAATCTCCACCGACTCCGGGATTACCATCACAGATGGACGTTCCTACTGCGAGTCCTTTCCAGATCAACGCCGCGATTACAGACTGAAGCCTTTCGTTTATTTCTAATCTCCCGTTGGTGAAGTTCGTCATCTATGTACCGTCGGATAATTCGGCTCGCGCTAGCATCCCACTGAGAAGGTCGTAGATTTCTTAGATGTGAAGGTGATAGTGGATGTAATTTGGCGAGCTCACAAACGTTCAGAAGAGTGCCGCGACATTTTTGCGCGTGATCTCAACTAGATTAGGTCGGACTGACCGGATTAGTAGCGCTATCGCCGGGGCGATGTTCAGTGTTACGTAGGAGGGCAGAATGACATTTCTCGACACAACGTTGTTGGACGTTCATTACGCGGTCCGGGTCCTTCGCAAGAGTCCGACCTTCACGTTGACTGTAGTTCTGACCTTAGCGTTAGGCATTGGCGCTAACACAGCCATGTTCGGGGTAGTTCGCGGGGTACTGTTGAAGCCACTCGGGTATCGCGATTCTGAACGGCTCGTCCGTATCTCTGTGGATGACGTTCATAAAACAGAACGCGATGCTGCCTTCACGGTGCTTCGGGTAGAGCAGCTTCGGGCGTCCGCCAAGTCTCTTAGCGGCGTAGGTGCCTACCTGAAATTCAAAGAAGACATGGCGTTGTCTGGCACTGGTGGGCCGGTAGCGGTGAAGGGTGCTCGCGTTTCGGCCAATTTCCTGGACGTCTTAGGAGTGCAACCGCTCGCAGGTCGCGGCTTTCTGCCAGAAGAGGATGCAGGAAGCGGACCAGCCGTCATGATGATCAGTTCCGGATTATGGGAGCGCCGCTTCCATAACGATCCACTGATCCTGGGCAAAACGGTGGATTTGAATTCGACGCCGTACACCCTTGTTGGCGTCATCCCGGAGGGCTTCGCTTTCCCGTTTGTAGGGACCGACGTCTGGGTAACTAGACCCAGCGAATGGTCGGCCATACCGTCTCGATTCTGGTCGTTTGTGGCGACTGTGAACGGATTTGCAAGATTGAGCCCTGGTGTAAGTGTTCAGCAAGCACAAGCCGAGATGGACGTCTTGAACCGGCAATATGTAAACGCGCATCCCGGGCGTTTGGACGCCAAAGCTGGGCTAGTAATGCACGCGACTCCGCTGAGAGAACAGCTGACCGCAAACCTGCGGCCAACACTCTGGATGTTGTTTGGGGCAGTGGCATTGGTGCTTTTCATTGCTTGCGCTAATGTAGCGGGACTGTTGTTGGCTCGTGCGCAAAGTCGTTCTCGCGAGTTCGCGATACGTGATGCAATCGGAGCGGGTCGCGGAAGGATCGTACAACAACTTCTAGTTGAAAGCATGTTGCTCGCCTTAGCTGGTTGCATGGCGGGCGTAGTTGCAGCAACAGTAATCTTGCGGGAAGTCAGGAACGTTGGCGCTTTGGCACTGCCAGGGGTTGCAGGAATCCGGTTAGACGGAACGGTGCTGACGTTTGCCGTCGCGTTATCGGTGGTTACTGCTGTTGTTTTCGGCTTGGTTCCGGCGCTGAAGGCCTCGCATCAGAACTTAACGACGGAGCTGCGCGAACCCGGTGCTGGACGAACATCGACGCCTAAGCACCGCATGGCCGGTTTTAACGGACGGGGACTGTTAGTGGTGGGCCAGATCTCGTTTTCAATTTGCCTGCTGATTGGGGCCGGATTATTGATGAAAAGCTTCGCGCGTCTACGCAGCGTTGACCCTGGGTTCGAGACAGAGAACATTGTCACCATGAAGGTGGCGCTTGCGCCCTCGCGATATAACACACCAGAGAAAAGAGCGGCCTTCTTCCGCGAGCTTGCGGTACGGGCGGGCGGCTTAACCGGAGTTCGACACGCTGGGCTGGTGATGTCCCTCCCCACGACCGCAGATTGGCTGGGCACGAATGTACAAGTTGAGGGCCAACCCATCGTTGATGGCACTTTGCAGCCCACGGCGCGGCTGCAGAGTGTTACGCCTGCGTATTTCAGTGCAATGAGCATAAGCCTCCGGCGCGGTCGGGGCTTCACCGAACGTGATGACCGGTTGAAGGAGCAATCCGCTGTCATTATCAACGAAAGCTTTGCACGCCGGTTTTGGCCAAGCTATCCCGCCGGCATCAACCCGATCGGCCGGCACCTAAGAGAGGGCATTGATCACACCGACTGGCTCCCGATCGTCGGAATTGTGGCCGATGTGCACGAGAGCGAACTGAGTGACAATTCCGGCCCTGAGTTTTATGTGTTGCCTGTAATTCACGCTCCCCAAACGGCATATCTGGCAGTGAATGCGGCGAGTCAGCCAAGTAGTCTCGTGAGCGCCATTCGGCGAGAAGTGCTCGCGATCGACAGTAGCCAACCGGTGTCGGACATTCGAACGATGGACGACGTGCTCGATTCGACTTTGGGTCAACGTCGTCTGACGGTGGTAGTGCTGGGAAGCTTTGCCGGAGTCGCTCTGTTGCTCGCTATTCTTGGCCTGTACGGGGTCGTGGCTTATTCAGTGTCGCAGCGCACGCAGGAAGTTGGAATTCGAACTGCCTTGGGTGCGCAAGCCATCGACGTTTTACGGCTAGTTCTGAGGCAAGGTTTGACCCTTGCACTCTGCGGAGTTGTGATCGGGACTGTTGCGGCACTTGCACTCACTCGCGTTATGGAGAGTTTTCTTTTCCAGGTTCGTGCTACTGATCCAATGACCTTTGCCGGCGTTGACGCTCTATTCGTCCTCGTGGCGCTTGGGGCCGCACTCGTCCCGGCATTGCGAGCTTTGAAGATCGACCCAATGACCGCTTTGCGAACTGAGTGAGCTAAGCCTACGGTAGGCTTGAGATTGTGGTGTTAAGTCGGCCGCCAGCTGCGGTAATTGTATTGCTTGTTGCGGCCATTGCGTCTCGATGTTCAGCGCAAGGTTTGGCAGGTAAGGCAATCGACCCGCTGCGTGAGAGCGGTGGCAAAGTGTCGGTGCTGGTCTTTCTCAGAACTGACTGCCCGGTGTCCAATCGATACGCGCCTACGCTGAAGGCTCTCAGTTCCCGGTATGCAAAGCGCGCAAAGTTCTGGCTCATATTTCCGGCTCGGTCTGAAAATGCGAGATCGATTGAGCGTTACCTCGTGCAATACGGGTACAAGCTGCCTGCAATACAGGACAGAGATTTAAGGTTTGTGAGACTAGCGGGGGCCACGATTACCCCGGAAGCAGCAGTCTTCAGTCCAAAAGCAGAGCTGAAGTATCATGGTCGGATCGACAACTGGTTCGAAAGCGCCGGCCGATCTCGGCCAGCTCCAACGACTCATGAACTAAGCAATGCTGTCGAGGCGGTAATAGCTGGAAGGCGTCCCAGTGTCGGAACTGCGCCCGCAGTCGGCTGCTACATGAGCGATCTTGAATGAGCTACGCAAGCGCAATCGTGCTGTTGGCCGTAGTAGCTGTTCCGGCGATTGTTCGTGGGCACAACTCAGGTTTCCGGCCGACCTTTAACCGGGATATTGCGCCTATCGTTTGGAAGCAATGCGCTCCATGTCATAGACCTGGCGAAGCTGGCCCGTTCTCGCTGCTGACGTATGGGGACGTAAGGTCGCACGCGCGTCAGATTGTGGGTGTGACGCAATCGCGATACATGCCCCCGTGGTTGCCGGAACCAAACAAAATGCATTTCGCTGGCGAAGCGCGATTAACTGATGCGGAGATTTCAACAATCGCTGGTTGGGTGAAGAATGGCGCGCCTGAGGGTCGGTCCGAAGACCTACCAGCACGTCCAAACTTTGTTAGCGGTTGGCAATTAGGGAAGCCTGACTTGATTCTGCACGCCGGACGGCCTTTCACACTGCCTGCTTCCGGGACAGATGTTTATTGGAACTTCGTTCTTCCGGTTCCGGTGAAAGAGACTCGATGGGTGAAAGCAGTTGAAATTCGTCCCGGCGACAAGCGCTTGGTTCACCACGCCAACATCGTGATGGACCATTCAGGTAGCGCGCGAGAGATGGAACGCGAGCCGGGCGCTGGCTTCGGCGGCATGGAATTGCGAATTGCGTCTGAGAATTTCGATCCAGATAGCCATCTGTTGTTTTGGAAACCGGGTACCGTTCCTGCATCTGAGCCCGAAGGCATGCCCGTTAAGGTTGACGGAGGCACTGACCTCGTCTTGAATGTCCATTTGCAGCCTTCGGGAAAGCCGGAATCAATACAGCCCAGCATCGGCCTGTATTTCACGGATCAACCGGCGACATTGCATCCAATGCTGCTGGAGTTGCAGCATGATTCGGCATTGAGGATTCCTGCTGCAGCCGATCACTTTGTAGTTGATGACGATTTCACGTTGCCGATCAGTGTGGAGTTGCTGGCGATCTATCCACACGCGCATTATCTAGGTCGGGACATGCTGGCTACGGCCACTGAGCCGGATGGGCGCACCCAAGATCTGATTCACATCAAGCGATGGGATCTGAACTGGCAAGCTGTTTACCGATACGCCGCGCCCGTTAACTTGCCAAAGGGCTCGGTGATTCGAATGCGGTATGTGTACGACAACTCAACCGCTAACCTGGCGAATCCCAATCAGCCACCCAAATTGGTGATCGGCGGCAATGGATCCAAGGATGAGATGGCGCATCTGTGGCTGCAGGTTCTGCCACATTCGGAGACGAATGGAACAGATCCACGTATAATCTTGCAGGAAGCTTTGTCGCGGCACCAAGTCGAGAGGGACCCGGGCGACTTCGAAGCTCAGTTTAATCTCGGAGCAATGTTGCGAGTGCGCGGAGAAACGTCAGAAGCGTTGACTCATTTTTCAGCTGCGGCGCAAATTCGGCCGAAGGACCCGGTGGTGAATAATGCCTGGGGCGGTGCTCTTCTCGCCGCGGGTGAGTTGCCAAAGGCCGCAGAGAAGTTTGCGATCGCAATTGCGGCGCGGCCGAATTACTTCGACGCACACTATAACTTAGGCATCACGCTGGCGTCTGCCGGCCGCTTTGAAGCCGCCGCCAAAGAGTTTCGTGAGGCCGTGCGGCTCAATAGTGACGATGGGAATGCGCACGCTAACCTGGGCTCGGCACTAGCACAACTTGGTGATCTCAAGGCAGCAAAGCCTGAATTTGAGACGGCACTCAAGTTGCAGCCTCACAACCAGATCGCCCGCGAGAACCTGGACGCCTTGTTGAAACTGCTGGGCGCGCCGAAGTAGAGGCATATACTGTCGCTTGCTGGATCTAACGTGTCCAGATCCAAATTATGAAGGAGCGCGGTACTTGTCACGAAGTCTATTCGTTTTCCTATTCGTTCTATCGAGCCTAGCTAGTCTTAGCAAACCTGTCCTCGCAAACAGCCCTGATGAGTGGTGGAGCCAGCGCCACTACGTCAATCCCTTGAAGCTGAATGACCCGAAGACCGGCCCTGGCGTTAGCTGTCCCGATCCGGCCATCATTCATCACGAAAAGGATGGCTTATTCACGTGGTATCTGTTCTGCACTGGTGACCCGCTTAACTCGAACGACAAAGATGTAAACGGCAATCTAGTAAGTCACCTTATTACGGAATTCACTTCCGTTGATCTGGTGCACTGGACGTACATCGGGGATGTTCTGAAGTCGCTTCCGGCATGGGTTGCTCCTGGCGTAAATCTTTGGGCGCCAGCGGTGAAGCACTTCAACAATCAGTACTACCTGTATTACACGGCACCGAATACAGCTCCGCCCTTGACCGGTTTCGCGATAGGCGTCGCAACCGCGAAATCGCCTGCGGGTCCTTGGATTGATAGCGGGTCGCCGGCAGTTCCGCCAGAGCCTGCGCCTTGCTGCGGGCCCGACAGCCGTCGATGGGTTATTGATCCAGACGTGGTGGAAGATGATGCGGGGCAGAGATGGATCAGCTACGGCAGCTTTTTTGGCGGCATTGCGATTCGGAAGCTTTCTGCTGACGGGCTAACGTCGGATCCGTTGAGCGAGGTTCAGATTGCTATCGACAACCGCTACGAAGGCGCCAACTTCGTGAAGCACGACGGGTACTTCTATCTGCTGATGTCGGCTGCCAATTGCTGCAATGGACCATTGACTGGCTACTCAGTATTTGCGGCCAGATCACAGAGTCCCACCGGCCCCTTTCTCGACAAGAATGGCATTTCTGTTCTGGATCCTTCGGTCGGGGGCACACCAGTCATCTCGGCGAATGGAAACCGGTGGATCGGTCCTGGAGGAAACGTGGTTTTTCATGACGCTTCCGGCCGAACTTGGATGCTTTATCACGCCGTGGATCGGACTGCCCCGTATTTCGACGGGTACCCTGGATTCACCCGGCGGCCTGCTTTGATCGATCCGCTGGACTGGAAGGATGGATGGCCCGTTGTGCGAGGTGATCGCGGACCGTCAGCTATGTTAGAGCCGAGGCCAGCAGCCCAGCCTTGGCAGGAAGACTGTTATCGGCCAGAGTTTAAGGAGGACGATGAACCCGGCAAGTTGATCAAAGAGCTTTCAGACGATTTCAACAAGACGACGCTCTCTTCACAGTGGCACTTTATTCATCCCGATGCTAATAACAGCTACACACTGACTGGGACTGCGTATGAGGTACAGACACAGGGGCCTGATGAGGGGGGTGATCCATTGCATGTGTCGATCTTGGCTGAACCCGCACCGCACCGACCCTACTTAGTCGAGACAAAGCTCTCGACGACGATCCCGCCGGGGCCAGCCTGTTGCTTCAACTTCTCGCAAGGCGCTCTCTTCATCTACGGAGATGACTTGAACAGCATCAAGGCAGATGTCTTTGCGGACTTCAATACGCGTCAGACCGAGTTCGGCAAACAGGTGGCGCCTATTCTGCCGCAAGATCCGAATTACGGCAGTTCTGTGGACGGACCTCCCGGTATGCAGAGCACATATATGCGGATTGCAGTTCGCCCAAATTACACGAGTGGTACCGAACGATATACAATCTACACGAGCAGCGACGGCGAGCACTGGTACAAGGGCAGCACCTGGACCCACAACCTCGGGGCGCAGCCACAAATTGGGATTTCGGCGCAGAACACAGCGGGTATTACGGTCGACTTTGATTACGTCCACGTCTACACGCTAGAGGAACGGTAACGCAGTGTGGAAGTCGACTACTGAAGTTACGACTTCCACGATTTGCGGTTTAAATTAAGCGGCCGTGCCTAAGACGCCATGGGGATCCAGTACATACTTCTTCGCGGCACCTTTGTCGAAGTCTTTGTAGCCTTCGGGTGCGTCAGCCAGAGTAACTACTGTTGCATTGACGATTTTTGCGATCGGCAGCCTATCGTGAAGGATGGCCTGCATTAGTTGGCGGTTGTACTTAAGAACAGGCGTTTGTCCAGTTGAGAATCGATGTGACTTGGCCCAGCCTAATCCAAATCGCATGCGTAGGTTGCCCAGCTTTGCCGCCTCATCGCTAGAGCCTGGGTCTTCGGTAACATAGAGCCCCGGGATGCCGATAGCTCCGCCTGCTCGGGTGATTGTCATTAGAGCGTTCAATACGGTTGCCGGAGCTTCTTCGTCTTTCTTCCCATGTCCGCGTGCCTCGAACCCGACAGCGTCGATGGAAGCATCTACTTCGGGGACGCCGACAACTTGCTCGATCAACTCTTCGAGCTTGTCACTCTTGCGAACGTCGATAGGCTCAAAGCCCACGCTCTTCGCATGCTGTAGGCGTGCGTCGTTCATGTCACCGATCATGACTACTGCTGCACCCAAGATCTGCGCGGATGCTGCGGCGGCAAGACCGACGGGGCCTGCGCCCGCCACATAGACGATTGAGCCAACTCCGACGCCAGCTGTCACGGCGCCGTGGAAACCGGTCGGCAAGATATCGGACAGCATCGTCAGATCGCGAATCTTCGATAGCGCCTGTTCTTTGTTCGGGAACTTCAGAAGATTGAAATCGGCATAGGGAACCAGCACGTACTCAGCTTGCCCGCCAATCCACCCACCCATATCCACGTATCCGTAAGCTCCACCTGCACGCGACGGATTCACATTCAGACAAATGCCGGTCTGCTCGTCGTGACAAGTCCGGCATCGGCCGCAAGCAACATTAAACGGTACAGAAACCAGATCGCCGACCTTAATGTACTCGACGTCCTTCCCTGCTTCGATGACTTCGCCGGTGATCTCGTGCCCAAGGACAAGACCTGCGGCCGCGGTCGTGCGTCCACGAACCATGTGCTGATCGGAACCACAGATGTTGGTCGAGACGATCTTTAGAATGACTCCGTGCGTAATCTCCTTTCCTTGGGGATTCTGCATCTTGGGGAAATCAATTGTTTGGACCTCTACTTTGCCCGGTCCCAGGTAGACTACTCCTCGATTACTAGCCATATGATTCCTTTCGAAACTCCTCGTACAGCTTATACGACGGTGTTTGGAACGTGGGTTCTGGCTTCGGTCCCTATACTGATCGGATGGGATTCGGGAAAGTTGCGATGTTACTCGGCGCTTTTGTCGCGACGAGATTGATTGGCGCGCCATCGCCCGATCTGCCGTTGAAGGCTGCCGCGGAGGCCGCTGCTCCGGACGCCCTCAGCTTATTGAAGCAGCTCGTCAGCATCGATTCCGGAACAGGTGACGTTGAAGGTGCGGCCAAGGTGGAGGCGATCCTTGCGTCGCGGATGACCGAGTTAGGGGCAGAAATCAGGAAGGTTCCGGCTGAACAAACGGGGTTAGGCGACAACTTGATCGCGACTTTACGTGGTAAGGGGCCTGGAAGAATTTGATCATCTCTCATCTTGATACGGTATTCGGTCCCGGCACAGCGGCTAAGCGGCCGTTCTCAGTAGAAGGCGCGCGGGTTCATGGTCCAGGGGCGGCGGACGAAAAGGGAGGGGATGTTTGCGCAATCGAAGCGCTAACGATTCTGAAACAAACTGGTTTTCAGGACTTCGACCGTATTACGGTGCTGCTCGACTCAAGTGAGGAGATAGGATCGTCCGGCTCACGTGCACTGATTGCTTCGTTAGTGAAGGAGCATGACGTTGAATTCAACATGGAACCAGGACGTGAAGGGATCGCTGCAAGCGGCGCTATGTCCGGCCCGGATGCACTTACAGTGTGGCGGAAAGGTGCAGCGAACATCGAGATAACAGTCCACGGCCAGGCCGCGCACTCAGGCACTGCGCCCCAAAACGGACGCAACGCGGCGGTCGAATTGTTACATCAACTCACGGCAATCGAAGCGGCGTTCCCACATGTCGGTGCGGGCACGACGGTGAACCTGACCGTGATGAAAGCTGGCGAACGGACCAATATCATTCCAGACTTGGCTACGGCTGTGTTGAATGTCCGGTACAGGAAAGCCTCCGACTTTGACGATGTGTTGAGCCGTATAGATGCGATCTCGCACAACACGCAGGTTCCGGACACAACGGTCAAGGTGACGCATAATCCCGCATTTCCGCCATTTTTCCAGGATGCGAAGGTGGATGCTTTAGCTAAGAAAGCTCAATCGATCTAGGCGGAATTGGGGCGAGTGCTGGAGACGTCAGGCAGCGGAGGCTCGTCTGAGTCAGCATTGGCCCAAGCGGGTGGAATCCCAGCCATAGACGGCCTTGGTTTTGACGGCGGCGACTTCCATACGGACCATGAATGGATGGACGTTTCGGCCGTTGCACCACGAATTTACCTAGTTGCGCGGTTGATCCAGACCTTGGGAGCGGGGCCAAGTGCGCCTTGAAGGATCGCACTAGGAGACTGCGGGTTATAGTCTGAGGTGGTACTGGAGGTGGGGGTTGAACCCACATGAGAAGTGAATCCCGCGGGATTTTGAGTCCCGTGCGTCTGCCAATTCCGCCACTCCAGCCCATAGGGCACGACTACATTGCCCAGGAACTGTTGACCTTGATGATAGCAAGAGGCGACAGAATGCTAGAAGACCCGGATCATGTGATCTGCACAGGTAAGCTGGACCTCGTCTGCGATCCGTTCTGGCAGATCTAAGCCATGCTTTGCGAGAAACGGAATGATCGAGAAAAAGCGTTCCTGCAGATGTTGGTGCGGAAAGACGAGATCCGATAAGTATGCCGCTTCGGCTCCCGCGCGTGTATCACGTCGAAGCGATTCGCGGGCAGTCTTTTGAGCGACCTTTTCGAATTGAAAGCTGATCTTTTCGGCACTTTTCTTGGCGGCCTTCGCCAGTGTGGGATCAAAGTCCACCAGGCTGTTCTTCAAACGCAACATAGTGGACGCGACTTTTTGCTGCAGTGCGCCGATCTCGTGGCTCAGTTCGGACGGAACAAGCCGTTCGGCTATGCGTGTCTTCACTGATTCTGAGCCTTCCCAAAGATCAAGAATTCTCAAGGTGTATCGATTCAGGAGCTTGTCCGTGCGGGAGTCCAGCAACGTAAATCCGTTGCGCGGGAAGATGATTGGCATGCGGCCGAGCAGCTCACGATAGATGACCTCGGCCTGGGCCATATAGGCAATCTCAGCAGGTCCGCCCACGTAGCTGACCGTGGGGAGCAAATAGTCCTGCATCACCGGCCGCAGTAAAGCATTAGGCGAGATACGATCACCGGCGGCGCGCAACTCTGACTGTGTATAGGAACGGTCTTTTGCCGTAAACTGACCGTCCTTAAACCGCAGCGGAACACGACGGCCCTCGTCCAGCAGAAAGACCAACGACGTGTCTGGTTCGATGTGAACTTGGGAATGATAGCCGGCAGCAGCCAGTTCCTTATCGCGCCGTTGCAGTGCAGCGGTCAAAGTGGGAACACGGTCGACAACATCGGCCAGGAAAGGCGCCGCGATCGCACGAATGGCGGGGAACAGGGGATCAAGATAAAGCAGGTCAAAGTTGTGGAAGATGTGGCGAACCAGCGCGACGAACGCTTGGCCGAGGGACACTCCGGGTCGGTACGCCTGGGCGACGATTTCCGTGACCTCATCGGCGAAGGGAAGGTCACCAAGTGCAGTCCGTAACGCCTCAATTGGGATATCCTGCAGCTGGACACGCCCAACTGGACCAGGATTCGACAAGTCCGATCGAAGAGCAATCTTCGTCGGCGTGGCTTGGTGGTCGAAAACCCAAGCGTGGTCTACTTCCGCCAGGTCGTGGTCTTCTGTTGCTACCCAAAAAACCGGGACAGCCGCGACACCTTCGGATTCCAGTTGCTCGACCAGCTTTATAGCAGTCAGCGCCTTATAAACGGTATAGGCGGGACCTGAGAAAAGTCCAACTTGCTGACCGGTAACAACAGCTACAGTGCCTGGTTGAGCCAACTTAGCCAAAGCCGGTGTATTGCCATTTTGTTCGCGAAGTGCGGTGACAATGGCGGCACGACGATCAGCGGGAAAATCTAACTTTTTAGCTGAGCCGGCGAGCGCATCTGCGTCCTGAAACTGGCCAGGGAAAAATTGTTGGACACGATCGTAATGATATAGGTAATCGCCAAGCAATTTGCTTGTGCCCGGGATCAGGTTCTGACGAACACACGACGACTCCATAGCTTGATCGGCAGTTAGCAGATGATCGGGCTCACGCTAAAGTTACCAAATTTGAATTCGGTCCAGGCGAGAATGGGAAAGCGGCATGTGACCCGGTCGCTGGACTGACGAGAGCGGAAACTGAACATAAATGGACGAGCAGGAATTTAAAACAAAATCAGAGTTTGCTCTCGAGAGTCTTTACCGAAAACTTTCTGATGCAGCCGATGAGTATGGGTTTGAGCCAGACTTCAATTCTGGCGCTTTGGCGATCGAGTTCGAAGAACCAAAGGGTAAGTTCGTCGTGAGCCCCAACGCGCCCGTCCGGCAGATCTGGGTATCGGCACACTCGAAAAGCTTCAAGTTGCAGTGGAGTGACTCGAGAGAAGCTTTCACATTGCCGGACACGGATCAAACCTTGAATGAGTTGATGGCCTCGGTCATTGCACAGCAATTAGGCGAACCAGTTAGCCTGGGATAGCAGGCACAAAGAATAAGGCGGCGCAAACGACGTGTCTGGCGTTTACATTTCGTATCCCTTTTGCGCGCAAAAGTGCACGTTCTGCAACTTTGCCTCGAATGTAGCGGGCCCCTCGCAAGAAGCTAATTACCTAGAGCGGCTGGTGAACGACATACGATCGCACCAGCGGGATTGGTCGCCTGACACGGTGTACTTCGGCGGCGGCACACCCAGCTTGATTCCGGACGAATGGCTCGTACAGTTGATGGAAGCCATACCGCGAGAAGCGCTGCAGGAAGTCACGTTGGAATGCGCGCCGGGCACGGTCACACCGGAGAAAGCTGCATGGTGGGTGCGATGCGGCGTGAATCGGGTCAGCCTAGGTGTTCAATCTTTCGTGACGGCGGAATTGCGCCAGACTGGCCGTCGGCATACGGCAGAGGTCGTAGCTCGCGACCTGCAGATCCTGAGCAATGCAGGAATCCGGAACGTGAACATCGATCTAATTGCGGGTCTTCCCGGGCAGACGCCCGCAACATGGGAATCATCGCTGGAGTGGGTGAAACGACTGAGTCCTCCCCACGTATCCGTCTACCTGTTTGAGATCGATGAGGACAGCCGGTTAGGACGCGAGGCACTACTGGGTGGCGTGCGTTACGGAGCAGCCTTGCTGCCGAACGAGGACGTCATGGCCACTCTGTACGAGAGAGCAGCTGAGCGTTTACTTTCAATTGGCATCCATCGATACGAAATATCAAATTTCGCGCGGCCAGGGTTTGAATCGAAGCACAACCTGAAGTATTGGCGGTTGGAGCCGTACTTTGGGTTCGGACTCGACGCTCATTCTTTCGATGGACGAACGCGCTGGAGCACCCCGGACACACTGGGTGAATTTCTCAGCAAGGCATCACCGCGAATCGAGGAGAGTCCCGCTAATTTGAGCGAAGAACGATTCTTCGTGGGGTTACGTTTGACAGATGGGATCAGACCCACGTCGGCCGAGTGGCAGCAATACGCCAAACCGATTCTGAAGTGGACCCAGGCGGGGATGTTGCGCCACGATGGTCCGATGTTGCGGTTGACCGCACCGGGGATCATGATCTCGAACGAAATTTTCCAGGAGTTTCTGCATGACTGACGCTGTTGGGAACAACCGCCGCTTGATAGATCTCAGGAGCGATACGGTCACTCGGCCCACACCTGCGATGCGGGCAGCCATGGCAACTGCTGATGTCGGCGACGATGTGTACGGGGAAGATCCTACCGTCAACGAACTGGAGCGCAAGGCGGCTGAGATCTTCGGCAAAGAAGCTGGACTTTTTTGCCCGACGGGCACAATGGCCAATACCATCGCTATAAAGCTCCACACTCGGCACGGCGAAGAAGTCATCTGCGACGCACGTTCGCATGTCATGGACTGGGAACTATCGATGATGGCTTGGTTTGCTGGTTGCCTTGCCAGAACGATCCCGACCGAAGACGGTATTCTCTCCTGGCCAGCGATTGAGCAACGATTGCGACTACGAGGTCCGCACAACGCCCCCACTACGCTGGTTTGCCTGGAAAACAGCCATAATCTGGCGGGCGGCACCGTATACGAGCAAAGCAACCTTGATGAAATTTGTGTCGAGGCTCACCGCCGGGGCTTGAAGGTGCACATTGATGGAGCCCGGATTTTCAACGCGGCTTCTGCATCAGGAACCCCAGTATCCGTTATGACTCGGCAGGCGGACACCGTGATGTTCTGCTTGTCCAAGGGACTGGGAGCACCGGTCGGGTCCATGCTTGTCGGGACGGAGGAGGCTATTGCACAGGGCCGTCTTTATCGAAAGCGCCTAGGCGGAGGAATGCGGCAAGCCGGCGTTCTTGCGGCAGCTGGACTGATTGCTCTTGAGCAGGGACCAGCACGTCTGAAAGAGGATCACGAAAACGCGCGGGTACTTGCCCGAGCGCTTTCCAAAATCGATGGAGTCTCAATTGATCCTGCCACCGTCGCCACGAACATTGTCATCTTCGACGTTGCTGGAACCGGACTGGAGGCCGAGGATCTCAGTTTCCAGTTGAAGGAAGCTAGTATCCTCGCCAACTCAGTAGGACCTGCAAGCATCCGTATGGTTACTCACCTGGATGTTTCCCGAGATGAATGTTTTCGGGCTGTCGAAACGGTAAGCCGGATTTCCCTAAGCCAAACGCGTTTTCAGGCCGCGATTTGATAGGATTCTTGCCAATGCTTATTTTGGCTGCCATTCTCGCAATCTTTGTTTACGGACTCATCGCACCGATGTTGGGCGCACTACTCCCCACTTACTCGTTAACACCGGACCAACAGGGAACACTGGGCCTGAGTCAAGCACTTGGATTGGTTATCGCATCCTTATCAGCAGGTCCTATTATTGATGTAAAAGGGCACAAGATCGGGCTGGTTAGCGGCCTGTCCCTGGTTGCTTTGTCGCTGTTCGCTGCGCCAAATGCCGGATCGTATTCGGGGTTGTTGATGGTCTATTTCTTATTGGGCATCGGCGGCGGCATTACGGTGACCGGCGCTAACGCACTGGCCGGATCGGTCGACGAAACCAGGCGCGGAACAACGCTAAACTTCTTAAACTTATTCTTCGGCCTGGGCGGCATTGTGACCACATACGCGGGCAGTGGCGTTCTCAGTCCAGTTTCGCTCTGTTACACAGTGGCTGGGTTGACCGTGGTTGCCGTACTGGTCAATGTCGCAACGAAGATGCCTGCTCCTTCCGGTGTCTCAAGCTTCAAGCTGAGTGAAGCGTCTGCTCTGATCACCCAACCCAAACTGATTCTGCTGTCGTTGTTTCTCTTTTTGTACGTCGCCTGTGAAGTGGGCGTTTGGAACTGGCTGAAAACATATCTGATAGGTGATTTGCATATGGACGGGAGCCAAGCCGGCAAGATTGTCAGTTATGGCTTTGCATTTGGAATTTTGGTGGGCCGGGTTGTCGTGTCTCGGATATTGGTCAAGGTTCCAGCGTTGAGCGTGACACTGGTTTCTGCAATCCTGATGGCTGTAACTACTTACGCGATGCTGCATGCGACGACTTCAACTTCTGTTGCGGTAGCTGTGTTTTGCGCTGGACTGGCCATGGCCCCAGTTTTTCCAACAACTCTGGCAATGGTTGGCGACGCATTCCCGCGGGGTACCGCTAGTGCTATGGGTATTGCCATCACCTTTGGTTGGATCGGACTGGCTGTCAGCTCGCCAATCATAGGAAGAATCAATACGGCCAGCACGCTACAAAATGCCTTACTGCTGTTGCCGATTTTCTCAATAGCGATGGTGGTCGTTAATTTTCTGCTGCGGCCCATGCTGAACAAATCGGTTCCGGCATCCGTATAGGAGATAGAAATATGGCTTTCTGTACAAATTGCGGTACTCAGACCAATGGACAATTCTGTCCAAATTGTGGGGCAAGCGTCGGCCCTCAGCCGCCAGGAAGCACTGGCACGACAACTGGGATGCCGCCTCCGCCGCCACCAAACTACGGACCGCCGCCTCCGTACGCGACTTCCACGTCCAGTGGTTTGTCGGCGAACGTTGTTGCTGCGCTCTGTTACGCGCCGTTTGGCATTGGCCTGATCTGCGAAATTATATTTCTGGTCATCGAGCCCTACAGCAGAGATCGACTGGTGCGCTTTCATGCCTTCCAAGGCCTGTTCCTGCATGGGGCTGCGATTCTCTTCTGGATGGCCAGCGCCGTTCTGGCGGTAATTACGCACGGCCTTACGCTGCTTCTCTATCCGGTTGTTGGACTCGCTCTGTTTGTGCTCACGATAGTGCTGATGATCAAGGCCTATCAAAACGAGCAGTTCCGGCTGCCGGTGATCGGCGATCTCGCAGCGAAACAGGTGTAAACCCAGACTCGGTGGCTAGCGTCCCATACTCAAATAGTGAAGATTCTCGTTCTGTGTTGTTTGCTGGTCGCTCTCCCGTTGTGCGCTGTCGATCTAACTCCAAAGATCGGCGACATCGAAGTCTTCGGCGCGCATAAGACGCCTTTGAAAAAAATCCGGGCTACGTTAGGAGTCTCTGAAGGAAGTCCCCTGCCTGACCTACGGAGTGATGTCGAAGATCGTTTGAATCACTTGCCGGGGGTCGTAGGCGCTCGGGTTCAAGCTGAGTGTTGCGATCAGGGAAAGACGACCGTGTACGTCGGTTTACAAGAACGCGACATGCCGCATTTCGCATTTCGACCACCTCCTACCGCTGCAGTGACCCTACCGGAAGAAGTCCAGAATCATTACCAGACCTTTCTCGATGCTGTATCGGTGACCTACAAGAGTCGCCATGCGGATGAAGACCTCACGAACGGTTACTCGCTTATGTCGGACCCAGACTGCCGAGATCAGCAAGAGTACTTCCGGACATTCGCTGCCGAGCATGCAGATGTCTTAGATAACGTTCTGCGGAATGCAATTGATCCGGAGCAGCGACGCACAGCAGCTTATCTGATTCAATACGGGCTGCGGGGACCACGGAATACGCCGACGGTGGTGAATGCTCTGCAATACGCGCTGAACGATACAGATGATTCGGTTCGACGTATCGCGCTTCGTTCGTTAACAGCTGTCGCAGTCGGTGGCAGGCTGCATCCCGACCAACAGGTTCAGATTGAGCCAACTTGGTTTATCGAGCTGATGAACTCGGTCGTTTGGTCGGATCGCCACGCGGCTAGTCTGGCCCTAGTGGACTTGACACAGGAGACAAATCCAGAAGCGATGAGCCTTATTCGCGAACGAGCGTTGCAGTCAGTCGTGGAGATGGCTCGGTGGCATAACCTGGCTCACGCTTTGCCGGGGTTCATCCTAGCCGGACGTCTTGCGGGCCTGTCCGAGTCTCAAATAAAACGGGCCTGGGTTAGCGCCGATCATGAACCAGTGCTGCAGCGCGCGCTTCATCCCAACAGCAAACGAACTGCCCTCGACCTTTAAATCGGTTCTACGCTCTGATGACCGTTTAAAGTGTGAGCGCCTGGCAGGACCTGATGACTCATTCCGCTATTCAGGCTGTTCGGAGAACTGAATCGCTGATCGGGGTTCGTTAGCCGCAACTCACAATCGCAACAGTCGCTGCACTCTCGGCATCGCTCACACAAATGATTCGCGCAGGAATCTTTCGTGCAATAAATACAAATGTCAGTCGAATGCTCGCCGCAAATGGTACACCGAAAACTGGAAGTTTCCATCGAATTACTTTGACTTCCGGGTACTTTTTGGGGGAAGCTCTTTGCTGATCATACCGCGGCAGCGCTGGGCTTCCTGATCAGCGATCTTGAAATCCTGTTCCTTGCTGACCGCGAGCTCCTGCATGTACTGCCGAAAGTGCTCACGATCGTTAAAGTTGCGAGCGATTGCCGCGCTCAAATTATCCGCAACAGTTCGGTCGTCGTACTTATGCGCACCTTCGGCTAATGACCGGGCGGTAATATCCAAAGCCTCCAATCGAAAGTACGTGTCGAGCGACAACGAGAGATTGTCAGCACGCCCCGCCAACTGGGAAATGGCTTTCAGTATGTCTTTCACCTGACCTTTCGCTTGATCGGCTTGTTGGCTGTAGACACCAGGTGCGCCCTTCTCAGCGAACCAGCGTTGCGTATCGATCTGGTCCAGCAGCGGCTTCATTACCTGAATGTCCCGATTCAGATCTTCGACCGTTTTTCGAGCCTGCCACGGTGTTTCAACGCCGACAGCGGCTGATGGTGGACCTGAAGACGAGGTAGTCTGAGCGTTCGTGCTACTTGCGGAGAAAAAGAAGAAACAAAGCCCAAAGAGGCTCAAGCCTGCTCTTACAAGTGGCTCGGGTGTGCTTCGATCGGCCATTTGCTCCATTGTATCGGCCAGCTCACACCATGATCGTCCGCCGGCAATTTGTATCTACGGCGTTGCCGGCATTCGGATTTTTGTCGTGTCGGCCATAAACTTGGCTCCCGGCTGCGCGGATCCCAAATCGCGGGTTGCCTCCCGGCTAGTTGCGCGCTTGCTGGTGATTGAAGACAGCGCCTCTCTGACGCGAATGGCGTAACGGTAAAGGGATCCGCGGTCCATTCGCCGTGCAATCGGTTGGTCCCTCTGAACCAAGATCGCGTCCACGGCCCGGACCACAGTCGGTTCGCTGTTGGGCAGCAATCGGTGTTGAACGCCGATTTGCCCTTCCGTGACATCGATGCGGACCGTTTCGTCCTCATCCAGAGCAAGTGCGATGGTCGCCGATTCACGCGCGGTGATAAGGGCCGCCGGCGTAAACACCCGAAGTTGTGTCTGACCGACCGCGGGTTTCAGGAATACCTTGACCCGTCCGGCAACCAAATCGAGAAGATCGTCAGGGCTATTGGCATTCTGCCGGAAGGCCACGCGAGAGTTACTGAAGATCTCGAAACTACTGCCGCCACTCACTTCGAATCGTGCGTACCCGTCTGCTCCGGTCGTGATTACCTGGCGAATGGGCACTCGCTCACCACTGCTCAATGCCCACGGTTGTTCATCGCGCAATCGGGTCACTTGGCCTCGAACGTAAATCGCACGCGCTGCAAATTGCTGGATGACACCTTGGTCGAGAACTCCCTCCTGCTGCACCGCGCCAAGCAGCACAATGCTACCGAGGCAGTTCAGGCATAGAAGTCTGATCATCGCCAACGGTAGTCCATCCTTTGACTCATGCCTTCACCCGTTGCTCCAACGACGGGTCGGCCGTCCAGATAGTTCCTTAATTTGGAGTGTCCGGCGCTTTCTTTTGGCGCTTCTGGTCGTTGGGGCTCTCCTTCGCTGTTCGCGATCCGCTCCCAAATCGGCGACCCAAAATCATTTTTGCGATTAGATGATCGGTATTCTGCGTCACGCCGACACCGAGTCCAAAGTTCAACTCCCAATTTGGACCAAGATTGAAATCAACTGCCGGAACGATCTGCTGTTGCTGATCACGAATTGGATCGAAGCCGGTAACCGGACCGAGTGATCCGTAGTACTCAAGCCCCGCATTTATCCTCTTGGTGAAGTCAAACCCGGCTTTGAAGTTTGGGGAGAAGACCATTCCCTGCGGGACGCTTGGGCCGTGAAACGAACGGTCAAAAGTCGGATTGAAGGCCAAATACCACCGGCCGAGTTGCTTGTCAATGATCGGGCGTACCTCTAACGTCCAAGTGTCTGCCGAGTAAGCATGCCGCTGGTAACCAGCTTCCAATGAAAGGCTAACGCCGACGGGCCATTTCCACTCTTCTGGAATGCGAACCCGAGGCCTGATATGATCGCCGACCCACTGCCAGCCGTAACGCTCGTCAGCACTGGTAAAGATGTAAAAGCCGGTCTCGAACCAAGGTGTCCAGCCATGCGTAATCTCGATCGTCTCGTGCCAGGCGTGCTCGGTTGGGTAAACGCCGTCAATCTCCTGCTTCGATCCAGTGAAGGTGAAGTTATTATGGAGTTCCACCATTGTTCGTCCTGGAGCCACCGTCTCTGACCCATACACCTGAATCTCGTAATTGTCCTGAGCTTCGACCTTGGTAGAAATCACCAGGGCCGTCAAGATGAACAGGACAGTGCGGGCGAAATTAACGGCGCCGAGATTTACGATCATCACTGATTGCATAATCCCAAACGGAACCCGACGACCGCTACAGTCGCTATACTGGCCTCGTCTTCATGCCCGAAATTAGTTCGCACCGATATGTAGTTGTTGACGTCTTTACGAACAATAAACTCGAAGGTAACCCGCTTGCAGTGTTTCCAGAAGGGCCAGGTTTCGACACCCAAACCATGCAGAGGATTGCACGCGAACTGAACCTTTCAGAAACCGTATTTATCTTCCCGCCAACTAGTTCAGATGCCGTCGCGAAGCTTCGTATCTTTACTCCGGGGCGCGAGATGGATTTTGCGGGTCACCCGACAGTAGGCACGAGCTATGTGCTGATGGACCAAGGAACGGTACCAAGGGATTGCGTCAACTTCGTCCTGGAAGAGAATGTCGGCCCCGTTCCCGTCAGAGTCGAACAAAATGGCGAAAACCGCATGTTCTGGCTCACTACACCGCCTATTCAAGACGGTGCAAAGTTTGATCGAGCCTTGTGCGCCGAGGTTCTTGGATTACAAATTGATGAAGTGATGGACCTGCCGCCGCAACTACTAAGCGCGGGCAATCCAACGGTTCTCATCCCACTTAAAACGAAAGAGTCAGTCGATAGGGCTTGGCTCGATTTGAGTGGTGCACGTAAGCTTAGAGGCGACATACCGCAACCAATTTGCAATTTCGTATTTACACCGACACCGGAGGGCGCATATTCTCGGATGTTTGCACCTGAGCACGGCCTTGCAGAAGATCCGGCGACTGGCAGTTCAACAGGACCTCTCGCTTCATACATGCTTCGGCATGGATTGGCCTCGACAGAGGGCGGTACTCACTTTGTGAGTGAGCAGGGGACAAAGATGCTTCGCCGGAGCCTGTTACATGTACACGTGATGGGTGATGGCGGCATCAATGGGATTGAAGTCGGCGGTAATGTTGTGCCGATTATTAGTGGGATTCTGCACCTCTAGCTTGCACTTTCTTCTTGGCCAACATCTTGAATAAAATCACGGCCGGATTCCTCGGCTTTCTCGCGTGTACCTTCTGCCTTTGCGGAGAGCCGCTACTCGATCAAGGCTATCGGCAGATGTACAACTTGGAGTTTGCGGAAGCCCATAAAACCTTTGCTCAATATGCAAGGCTGCAGCCGACTGACCCTCTTGGGCCAGTATCAGACGCAGCGGCCTATTTGTTCTCCGAGTTCGACCGCCTCCATATTCTTCAGTCCGAATTCTTTGTGACAAACAATGACTTCTTTGGCGCTAAGAGGCCCGACGCCGATAGAAAGGTGCAAGAGGAGTTCAACGGTGATCTGGCGAAAGCGAGTGAGTTGGCCGAGGCGATCCTCAAACGGGAGCCCGCCGACGGGAACGCGCTCCTAGCACAAACCCTTCGGCTTGGATTACATGCTGATTATGTTGCGCTCATCGAGAAACGTAACTTGGCTGCACTGAGCGAAATAAAACAAGGCCGTGAACTGGCCCAGAAGTTGCTTTCATCTCATCCGGAGTACTTTGATGCTTATATAGCCGAGGGCGTCGAGAATTATCTGCTAAGCTTGAAACCTGCGCCTGTCCGCTGGTTGCTGCATGCAGGAGGTGCGGAGACCGACAAGCAATTTGGCTTGAACAAGTTGAAGCTTACGGCAGAGCGCGGGCACTATCTGCGGCCTTACGCGCAGCTGCTGTTGGCCGTCGCTGCACTTCGGGACAAAGACGCGGGCCGGGCCCGCATCCTGCTGGCGGAGCTCGCTACAAACTTTCCACGAAATCAGTTGTATCGCCAAGAATTGGCGAAATTGCGATAACGTCAGATCAGCCGTCGTCACGAACCGCCTGTGATCCAATGACGTAGGTCACATCTCTGATGCAACGACGTACATTCCTTCAAACCACTGGTTCTGCTATCGCCGGGCTCAACTTGCTTACTACTTCATTGACCGCCGACACAGTCAATCTAACTCCCGCCCGTCGCGTTCTCTCGATGAATCAGAACTGGCGCTACAGCCCAAGGGTAGTCGAGAAGTTTGAGACTTTGCAGTTTGATGATTCGGGGTTTGAAAGCGTCATCGTTCCCCACACCAACATTCGACTGCCTTGGCATGGCTTCGATGAGAAGGCCTTCCAGTTCGTTTCGTCCTATCGTCGTAAGTTCAAAGTACCCTCTGATGCGAAGGGCCGCCGGGTCTTTGTTGATTTCGAGGGCGTAATGACAGCGTCTCGCGTCTGGATCAATGGCCATGACCTAGGCGAATACAAGGGCGGCTACACACCTTTCTCCTTCGAGCTGACATCCTACCTGAATTACGATGGCGAGAACCTGCTTGCGGTACAAGTCGATTCAACAGAGCGCGCTGACATCCCACCATTTGGGAACGAAATTGACTATCTGACGTTTGGCGGCATCTATCGTGAGGTGAGTCTCAGAATTGTTTCTGCGACCTACCTGGAAAACATATTCGCCCAGCCGAAGGACGTGCTGACCGACAACCGCAGTGTTGATGTCGCGTGCTATCTCCATCACTCTGGCAGGGCTTCAGGAATCTTGCGGTTGGAGGTTGAGCTCCGCGACGGCGAAACGGTCATTGCAAAAGCAGAATCGAGAGTACCCACGGCAAGTGCTGCCAGCCCTGACGCCCGCCACGTCGTTACGCTTCGTAATCTCACGGGCGTTCACTTGTGGGATCTGGAACATCCTTATCTTTATTCAGTGCATGTGCGTCTCCTCTATGGCGCGGCATTAGTGGATGAAGATTCGCGCCGAATCGGTTTTAGAGACGCATCATTTACCGATCATGGCTTTCAGTTGAACGGCAAAATCGTTAAGATACGTGGACTCAACCGTCATCAAACCTTCCCGTTTATGGGACAGGCAATGCCGAAACGCGCCCAACGCCGAGATGCACAGATCTTGAAAAACAAGCTGAAGTGCAACTTGGTCCGGACCTCCCATTACCCTCAGTCTCGTCATTTTCTGGACTGTTGTGATGAGATCGGGTTGCTGGTGCTTGAGGAGATTCCCGGGTGGCAGCACATCGGCGATGAATCCTGGAAAAAGATTTCGATTGACAATGTCGGCCGTATGATACGCCGCGATTGGAATCACCCCTCGATCATTCTTTGGGGTGTGCGGATCAATGAATCGCAAGATGACCACGAATTCTACACGCGAACCAACACCGTTGCCCACGAGCTAGATTCCACCCGTCAGCGTGGCGGCATCCGTTTCTTCCAGGAGTCTGAATTTCTAGAAGACGTGTTTACTATGAACGACTTCGGATTTCCGCTGAAAGCACCGAATCATCCGAGGTATCTCAACACAGAGTTCGTAGGTCACACTTATCCGACCAAGACCATTGACGACGTTGAGAGACTTCGCGAACACACTCTTCGCCACGCTCGAATCCACAACCAACTTGCGTCTAATCCGCAATACTCGGGTGGCATCGGCTGGTGCGCCTTCGACTACAACACGCATTCAAACTTCGGCTCTGGCGACCACATTTGCTATCACGGAGTCACCGACATCTTCCGCGAACCAAAACTGGCAGCAGGGTTCTATCGCTCGCAATGCGATCCCGCGGAAGAAGTGATTCTCGACCCGGCATTCCATTGGGCGCGCGGGGATGAGTCGATCGGTTTCACGAATGCAGTCGTCTGTACGAATTGTGACCACCTGAAGTTCTACCTTGGCAAGAATGGTCAGTTTCAGCCGATCGCGGAAGTGGAACCCGACCGGAAAGAGTTTCAATACTTACCCTATCCGCCCTTCTCAGTTGATCTGAGCAAGTTCACCAATGACAGCTGGGGTGATCTGAAGATCGAAGGCTATATCAAGGGTAAGCAAGTGATCGCAAAAACTCTCTCGGGTAGGGGCATTGATCAGAAACTCGAATTGATTCCTGATGACACCGAGTTGTTGGCCGATGGTAGCGACAGCACCCGCATTGTCTTTCGCATAACTGATGAGTACGGTGCTATT
Source organism: Bryobacteraceae bacterium (assembly GCA_965214005.1). Taxonomy (GTDB): domain Bacteria; phylum Acidobacteriota; class Terriglobia; order Bryobacterales; family Bryobacteraceae; genus Bog-105. The sequence goes on along the minus strand of CBDCAQ010000014.1, from coordinate 990,502 downwards.
CGGCCGTTCGCAACGGACGCAATTCAATTCACGTTGCAAGGCCCAGCCGAGCTTATTGGTGACAACCCGTTCAGTCCAGTAGGGGGCACGGGCGCCGTCTGGATACGTGCTTCTCAAACGCCCGGCACGGTCCAGTTGATTGCGAAACATCCTTATCTCGGCACACAGCAGATTCAGATCCGGATTGCGCAGGCATCTGCAGACGTGGTCTGATTGCTGGATTGACGTATATGAAATTTCGCTTTGCTGATTGGCATGTTGTCGGGTTGATCTTTGTTGCGGCAGTACTCGGGAACGCACAGGACTTTTCGTCGGTCAAAGAGCAAGGCCGGTCAATGGTCGTCACCCGGTATGGCATTGCTGCCACTCCCCAGTTCCTCGCCTCACAAGCAGGCGCCAAGATTCTCGAAGCAGGCGGCAATGCAGTGGATGCCGCAATTGCTGCGAACGCTGTTTTGGGTGTCACTCAGCCTTATGTAAACGGTATGGGTGGCGATCTCTTCGCCATTTATTACGAAGCAAAAACGGGCAAGCTCTATGGCCTGAACTCGAGTGGCTGGACACCCAAAGCGCTGACGATCGAGTATTTGAAAGCACACGGAATTAGAGACAAGCTGCCCGCCAATGGCGTTCACACCATCACTGTTCCCGGATGCGTTGCTGGTTGGGATGCCCTGAACCGTCGGTTCGGAAGCCTTCCGTTAGCCAAGATTCTTGCATCAGCCATCTACTATGCAGAGAATGGGTTTCCGTTGCCTGAGCGCGGTGCCAAGTTTTGGATTAGTGACACTTTCCTAAAGCAGCCTGGTTACAAGGAAACATACATGCCCGATGGCCTGCGGCCAAGTGTTGGCGATATGTTCAAAAATCCCGCGTTGGCCAATTCATTGCGCCTGGTCGCGCAGAAGGGACGTGATGGTTTCTACAATAGCCCGTTTACTGAAACGATGATTCAGTTTCTCCGGGCCCAAGGCGGCACGCACACCGTCGCTGATTTCGCCGAGTTCCAACCGGAATGGGTCGAGCCGATCTCAACGACCTACCGTGGTTGGAAAGTCTATGAACTGCCGCCGAATGGTCAAGGACTCGCTACCCTTTCCATGCTGAACATCATGGAGCGATTTCCTCTCTCAGAATACGGCCACAACTCCGCTCGCGCACTGCACGTCATGATCGAGGCAAAGAAACTGGCCTATGCAGATTTGGAGCACTACGACGGCGATCCTCGGTTTGGCCCGATTCCGGTTGAGCAACTGATCTCAAAGCAGCTTGGGACGGACCGTGCCAAGCTGATCCAGGCCGACCACGCCACTTGTCACTACGTGCCTTCGGAGATTTCGGCGATCTTGAACGCGCACGGGAACTCAACGATTTACATGTCCACTATCGACAAAGAGGGCAACATTGTGTCGTTGATCCAGAGTAACTACGCTGGTTATGGAACCGGCATGGTCGCACCCGGCGCTGGCTTTTCTTTTCACAACCGTGGTGCCGGATTTGAGCTGACTCCGGGAAAACCGAACTCGATCAGAGGCCACAAGAGACCGCTTCACACCATCATCCCGGCATTTATGCAGAAGGGCGACATAGCCATCGGATTCGGAATTATGGGCGGCTGGAATCAGGCCCAAGCTCATGCGCAGTTCGTATCGAACGTTGCCGATTTCGGAATGAATGTTCAAGCTGCCCTGGAAGGCGCCCGCTTTACGAAGCCCACATTCGAAGGTTGTGACGTCACCATGGAATCGCGTGTGCCCGTCGCTGTTCGCGGTGAGCTTGCGCGAATGGGGCACGTGATCGAAGTGCTAGATCCGTTTGCGACGTCAGTTGGACAGGGCGAAGCAGTACTGCGCGATGCAAAAAGATCCGTCAACTTCGCAGGTTCGGACCCTCGCTGCGATGGTGCAGCTATCCCGCAGAGCCCGCCGGTTTTCTAGAAGCGGGGCTGTGTTTTGTAATTCCCGCAGTTCCTATTTGCTGCTGACCAGCTAGTCGCGCCCGAAGTAAAGATGCTAAGGCGCGAACACTCGGCGTTGCTGGCAGGACAAGCTCTCCTGTGCGAAATATAAATCTGATAAGAGGTTCCATCTCGGAACCGTGAAGAGTATCTGGTCCAATTACCGCCTTTAAGTCTGAGATATGACTTCCACCCGTCCCGCCAAGCGAGTGCGGAAGGCGATTCCAGTCGGTTTGAGGATGTAGGCTTCCCTTCCCGCAAGAACGAGGCCAGCACCGAGGAGGAAGAGAAAAGCGGCCAGTACGATAATCCCGCTCGCATGAATATTTCGGCGGACGAGGAAAACTCCAAGTATCCCGAATGCCTCGACGAGCACCAAAATCGGCCAATTCCAGTACGGTCGTGTCACCTGAGTGGCATCAGCTTCACCCTCGTTCCACCAGGACAAGTAACCGAGTTTCACTTTTTCCAATCCGAGCCCTAGACCCACTCGATCCCGCTGCCCGCTAGTGCGCCCCCGAGCACGCTAGCCGCATGGGCCTCAACTGCTTGAAGGACCTTCTCCGCATGTACGCGGTCGTTTGAGACAGTCACGGCCGCAACAACCGAATGCTGCCACGAGTCGAGGTGATCGATCTCGGCAACGGCAACATTGAACCGTTCCTGGATGCGATCTTTCAGGCTCTTCACAACGTGTCGCTTCTCTTTAAGCGAATGCGAATGCTCGACCACGATTTCGAGCGTGAGGACGCCGATAGCGGCCATGAAAAACGCGCCGAGTGCCTACCGATTCGAGGAAGGCACTGGCAATTCCACGGGAACGCGTTCCATCGTGAACGCTTCAAGGACGTCGCCAGTTTCGATATTGTTGAAGTTGACAAGCGAAATACCGCATTCGATGCCGTTTTTCACCTCGCTTGCGTCATTCTTGAACCGCTTCAGCGCATCGACACGGCCGGTATGGATCACCTCGCGGCCGCGCATAACGCGGATCTGACTGTCGCGCCGGACCAATCCGTCGGCCACGTAGCAGCCGGCGATGGTACCAATCTTGCTGATCTTGAAGGTTTCCTTGACCTCTGCATGACCCTGAATAATTTCCTTGTAGACTGGGTCCAGCAAACCGCTCATCGCGAGCTTGATTTCATCGATCAGTTCGTAGATGATGCTATGCTGCCTGATCTCGACCTTCTGTTGGTCCGCCGTAGCTTGAGCATTTCGCTCAGGCTTAACATTGAAGCCGATAATAATCGCCTCTGATGCCGAAGCAAGCAGAACGTCAGTCTCAGTAATCGCACCGACTCCAGCGTGCAGAACTCGAACGCGTATCTTGTCATTCGACAACTGCTGCAGCGAATCGGAAAGCACTTCTGCAGTGCCGCCCACATCAGCCTTGATGATGACGTTCAGGTCCTTAAGATCGCCTTCTTCGAACTGCTTGTGAAGCGAGTCGAGCGTAGCGACACGGGCACCCTTGGCCATTGCGATCTCGCGAGCCTTGGCTTCCCGATAGATAACGATCTGCTTCGCCTTCGACGTATCGGAAACAACTTGGAATGAATCGCCCACTTCAGGCAGGCTTTCCAGACCAATGACCTCGACGGGCATCGACGGTTCCGCTTCTTTCACCGCATTGCCGCGATCGTCGAACATGGCTCGCACCTTGCTAAACAATGCGCCACAGATGAAGAAGTCACCCACGCGCAAGGTGCCATTTCGCACCAACATGGTTGCGACGGGTCCACGCCCTCGATCTAATTGCGCTTCGAGCACTGTACCCAAAGCCGGTCGGGCTGGATTGGCTTTGAGGTCCTGAATGTCCGCTACCAGCAGAATCATTTCAAGGAGCAGGTCCAAATTCAGATGCTTCTTGGCCGAGACCGGAACCATGACGACGTCGCCGCCCCAATCTTCGGCTAACAACCCGCGGTCCGCTAATTGCTGCTTGACTCGGTCAGGCTGAGCGTCAGGCTTATCGATCTTATTGATGGCGACCAGCATGGGAACCCCAGCCGCCTTGGCATGATCGATTGCTTCGAGGGTCTGCGGCATAACGCCGTCATCTGCTGAAACAACCAATACAACGATGTCAGTGATTTTCGCTCCACGGGCACGCATGCGCGTAAACGCCTGGTGGCCAGGGGTATCGATGAAGACAATCTTGCGATCGTTCTTCTCGATCCGATAAGCGCCGATATGCTGCGTGATGCCACCGGCTTCTCGGCCCGCGACATTGCTTTCGCGAATCGCATCCAGCAGCGAAGTTTTGCCGTGATCGACGTGGCCCATGATCGTCACGACAGGCGCACGGCGGACTTGGTCTTTGGTTTCTTCGACCAAACCCAGGTCTTGTGTAGATTCTTCTTCGTAGCTGACCTTGTTAGTCGATGCGCCAAACTCTCGCGCAATCTCCTCGGCCAGTTTGGTGTCAAGCGTTTGATTGATGGTCGCGAAAATCTTGCGGCCCATCAGCTTGCCCATTACCATATTGGCTTTGACGCCCAGCTTTTCAGAAAGTTCGCCGACGGTTACACCCTCAGCGACGGTGATCTCACGGTCAATGGGCGGTGGCTCGTAAATTGCCTGCCGCTTGTTGACACGTTCGCGGATGATCCCCTCTTCGCGTTCCTCGCGTTTGCGCGGGCCTTGACGAGCACCCGGCTTCGCTTGGTGACGTCGCTGTTGTTCTGTCGGGACCGTGGCCGGCTCTGCACGCAGCGGAGTCGTCGGGTGCATCGGCCGCTGGCCTGGTCGCCTTTGACCGAAGGCTTGCTGGCTCGGTCCACCAGGTCCGGGAGGTCCACCGGGACCTCGCATCATCGGTGGCTGGCCGGGACGAATAGGACCGCGGTAGATCGGCTGTCCGGGTGCGGGTGTGCTTGGACGTGCCGGTGCTCCTGGACGCGGCGAAGCTGGCGGTGCAGCTAATCCAGGTCTCGTCTGTTGGAGTCTGGCTACGAGATCAGGACGCGGCGGAACAATCGGTCTCGCTGCGGGTTGTCCGGCCAAACTTGCTGGTCGCGCCCCTTGCGGACGTGGAGCGATCGGCGTGTTCGGAACCAGCCCCGGACCGGGTGGTCGAGGACCGGTGGGCCGTTGTGGAAGCGAAGGAGCTTGTCCCGGGGTCGTCGGCGCAGATGGGCGCATGGCCGGTGGACTCGGACGTTGCGGCGGCGGGGCCGGGCGGAACGGCATCGGCGTTCCCGGAACAGATCCGGCCGAAGCGGGCGGCGGTGCACCGGCCGCACCCGGAACAATCACATGCGTTGGAGGGATCTGTGAGGGCGGCTGAGCAGACGGTGTTCCCGATGCTGATACCCCCGACGTGGACTGCGGCCTTGCAATCGGGGCCCTTGGAGCCGAGGGCATGCTGCTGGGAGGTGCGCTAGCGATGGTGGGCAGCTGGCCGACTGGCTGGGTTGCTGTCGGAGGAACAAACTGAGTGGATGGCGCGGGTTGTGACGGGCTGGGCTGCGATGGCCCCAGCTGAGAAGGAGCCGACGGCCTAGATGACGGCTGGGACGGAGCGGCAGGCGATAGCGGACCCGAGCGTACCGGACGCTGTGGAATGCCTAGAGGCGGCCGGCTTGGCTCTGCTGATTTAATGTCAGCGGGCTTAGCCGTAACCGCGTCCGGAGGACGGACGAAAGTCGGCGCAGCCTTCCCTGGCTCGGGTGGTAGCGGCTGCCGAGGCCCCGACAAAGGCACCGATTGAGATGGCGCACCCGGTCGAACCGTGGCCGGAGGAACTGGGCGAGCAGCGATCGGCACATTTCGGAGTGGCGTTCCAGGACCCCCTCCGGCAGGAGCAAGCGGAGGATGCAGGCCGCCTCCCATCGGCGGTCTCAAGGGCTGGAATCGAGGAATCGGCCGCTCCGGTTCCGCCGGCATCGCAGGCGCAGCATGGGTTAGGCCAGCCTGCTCAGAAGCACCTTCAATCGCATTGCCAGCTACTTCCGTACCGCCAGGTACGGCACTCTCAGCTTGCCGTGGCCTCGCGGGCAAAATTGGCAACCTCGGAGCGGAAGGCGGTATAGGCAAGCTCGGAACAGAATGTGTCGGCGAACCAGCCTTGATAACATCCGGCTTTGGAATCGAAATTCCGCTAGACCTTCCAACTGACTCAGGTGTACTGGTTGGTTGAGCAGGCGTGGTGGTTTTAGGAGCTTCGATCAGAGACGCAGGAACCGCTGCTGCTTCACGGTCACCAAGGCCCGGATTGTCGGTGGATGCAGCCGCATCATGCGCCGACTCATCTTCTGACTCGATGTTATCTGAATCTAGTTCTTCGTCGTGTTCATGCGAAAAGCCGTTCGAATACTCGGACCGCAGCCGCAAGGCCGCTTCCGAACCAGTCAGGCGATTGCGCAGCTCTATGGCTACATCCTCGTCCACTGAACTGGAATGCGTCTTCTTCTCCTGCACGCCCAGTCCAGGCAGCAGGTCGAGGATAACACCTGGCTTGACCTCAAGCTCACGTGCTAACTCGTTGATTCTGATTTTCTTCATAGAGAAGACTGCTAGCTAACTCCTTGACCCACCATGCTTTTTAGCAAAAGGTACTATTTTGAACCTATCGTACCAGACTTGGACAGCTCGTCATCGCCGTCGTCTTTAGACGTATACCCCAGGATCGAAGGTGCAGCAGATAGCCCTTCGACACGGCCCAAATCCAAAACTAATGCACCATCAGCCTCTTCAACCACTGCTGGTTCGTGCTTCGCTAGATCGTGCTCTAAGTGTCCAGTCTGGATGTTTTCTTCGGTGACCGGGTCACCAGCCCCACTGACCTGCTCACCCACAAACTCTTCACCTGTCAACCTATCGTTCATTGTCTCGCCACTCTCCTCTTCGCCGGAATCTACTGCTGTGTCAGCCAACATCAGATCGGGCGCATCTTCGGCTTGATCTTCATTGCCTGATCCTTCCGCATCCTCCGCATCATATTGACCATAGAACGACACAACAGCAGTCTGAATCTGCTTGACGATCTCTTCATCGATGTCAGGAATCGATTCCAATTCCTCGGGCGTCATCGATCCAAGGCGCTCGACCGTACCAATATCGGCGCTCACCAACTTTTCAACGATTGCTTCCGCTAAGCCATGGTCGATCAGAACCGACACAGGTGCTCCCGAGATGACAAGATCGGCCATGCTCGATTCCATTTCGCGCCGCTTCTCTTCCTCACTCTTGATGTCGATTTTCCAGCCGATCAACTTGGCTGCCAGTCGGACGTTCTGCCCGCGCTTGCCAATCGCAAGCGAAAGTTGGAGGTCGTCCACGACAACTTCCATGTGTTTCTCCACCGGGTCGACAATGGTCACCCGCGAGATCTTGGCCGGGCTCAGGGCCTTTGTCGCGTATTGAATCGGATCGTCCGAATATTCAATAATGTCGATCTTCTCGCCACGGAGTTCCCGAATAATGGCCTGAACGCGCATGCCCTTCATGCCCACACACGCACCCACGCTGTCCACATCTCGATCGCGGCTGACGACAGCAATCTTGGTGCGCTCACCGGCTTCACGAGCACAGGCTTTGATCGCGACTGTGTTGTCGTAAATCTCCGGCACTTCCTGCTCAAAAAGGCGCATCACCAATTCCGGTGCGGCACGCGACACGACAACACCGGCGTTCTTGCCCCCTCGTTCAACGCCCTTGATGACGCAGCGCGCTCGATCGCCCATACTGAAACTCTCGATGCGTGACTGTTCTTTTTTGGGTAGTCTTGCCTCAGTCTTGCCCATGTCAACCACATAATCTTGGCCTTCTAGGCGCTTGATCATGCAGTTCACCAGCTCGCCCTGCCGGCCTTGAAACTCCGAGAAGACGCTATCGCGTTCGGCTTCGCGTACCTTTTGAACAATGACCTGCTTAGCCGTTTGCGCAGAAATCCGTCCCAAAACCTCCATTGGTTTGATCTCGCGCACTTCAGACCCAACGGCGGCGGTCCCATCAATCTTTCGCGCCGCTGAGAGTGTGAGTTGCTTGGCTGGATCCTCGACGGCATCGACAACCTGCTTGATGCTATAGATTTGTATGCTGCCCGTCCGCTCGTCTAGATCAGCAACCAGATCTTCCTGCGATCGGAAGTGTTTGCGAGCCGCCGCGAGCATCGCGTCCTTCACTGCATCGAGCACGATCTGCGGATCGATCCCCTTCTCTTTGCTCAAAATCTCGATGGACTGATATATAGATGCCACTTAGATATTCCTGCCTAGCTACTAACCAAAAAATTAGCCTTTAAAATTTGATCCGACGTGTCGCTCTACCACTTGAACTTCAGATTGGCTTTCTGAATGTTCGACAATTCCACTTCAATGGCGGATCCGGCGGCATACTCCAGCTCCAGCCGTTCGTCCCGAATGCCCAATAGCTTGCCTTCTATCCGCAACTGACCCTCGATCGCTTGCTTCAGCGTTACCCGAACACTCTGGCCGACGACTCGTTCGAAATCTCGAGGTTTGGTAAGCTTCCGCTCGACTCCGGGCGAACTCACTTCCAGGGTGTAGCTGTCGTCAGGGATCACATCGGCCTCATCCAGCAAGCCTCCCAAACGTTCCGACACAAGTTGACAATCTCCATGCGTTACTCCGCCAGGCTTGTCAATGTAAAGCCGCAATAGACGGGCCTTACCCGCGCCCTTGAGTTGCACCTCGACAATCTCGATATCGGTTCCTTGCACGGCTTGCTCGCTTATTTCGGTGATGCGCTGAACAAGCCCACTCTGTTCTACTGCCGGCATAAGTCTTCGTCGTTACGACAAATAAAAAAGTGGGCTTTCGCCCACTTATGCACCGCAACACTCTTATTAGACCATTGAAGCGGTGAGCTTTGCAATTGCCTGGGGTGACATTGCCGGCGTTGACATTGCCTGCGTGACCGTGATAGGGAAGGGAGGGTAACGCGACGGTCGCGGAAATCATCGAACATCGTTATCAGATCGCGCGAGCTGCAGCCCAGATTGTCCAGCACTGAATCCGTCCCGAAACTTACCTTTACGACACATCGTAGTAGCTGGATGCATGAGCTAAGTTGATTGGCTTGCGGGTGGTTCGGCTGCGTAGTAGAAGGCGTGAATGGCTTTGATCTTGCCATCGACGATGTGGATTTGGTCGCAGACGTGATCGACTCCGTTGATTGTCTCCATGTCGAAGATGATGGCGACGTAGTCTCCTTCGACGATGTGCTGCTTAAGCTGAATGCCTTTGACCATGGGTAGGATGTGGGTGAGGAATCCCAATACCGTTGGTTTTCCGGTTAGAGTTGGCATGCGCGGGCCCTCAAAGGTTACGTCTTCGGCGAAGGGGACATTGGACGGGTCTTTGGTCGTAAAGGAATCAAGATAGGCTTCGACTGCGGTGATGTTTTGTTCTCTTGACATGGATTCTCTCCGTTTTAGAAACGATCTTAGATGCAATAGCTTAAAGCCGATCATCCGGGCTTTCGAACAACCGACCGTATGAATGGAGTTCCGAAACTTACCCTTTTGAGAAATGACTCCCTGTGGTTTTGCGGTCTCGCTTCCGGAACATTAAAGACGAGCTTTGAATTGGTCGACTGGTGGAGTTCGGGATACACAAGCCTTCCCTTATTTCCCACTCCAAACGTGATAGCAGTGCGTCGTGTCTGTCATCGTCGCGGCTGGAATGCGATACCCCGATTTCATCCTGAAAGTAATGCAGGGCTTCAAGAACTCCTTTGAGCGATCAGGTGAAGCGTGTTGCAGGCAAAAGCAAAACGCCTGTTTCGCTCCGGGCTTGAGTTCGTTCCCACAATTCCGCTCAAAGACTGTACCAACTTTTTATAGAGGTCGAATTTATAACGTTGCCATTCGGCTTGCCGTTCCTTGCTCTTGGTCAGTTAAATAAGGATCGCTGGAACGACGATAGCGGCGGCGGCGGAAATGATCGCAACAGTAAGCGGGGTATCTATAGCAACGAAGTTTAGACCAGTTCCAACCGCTTCAATTTTTTGAAACTGTCGCGGCGGACTTGCGCAAGGTCGTACTGAGCCTGTTGCACAAGCCAGCCGTCTTCGGTGCCACCGAAAACCTTGGAAAGCCTGACCGCCATTTCAGGGGATATGCCGCGCTTTCCGTTTACCAGTTCCGAAAGCGTGTTACGTGTTACCCCAAGAGCGGCGGCAGCGTCCGTGATCGTCAAGCCTGACGGCTCGATGCACTGGCGCAAAACAACGCCTCCGGGGTGGGTTGGGTTTTTCATCGTCATTGGGCTGTTCTCTCTTTCTAGTGATAATCGACATAATCAAAGTCCGCGTCACCCTCAAAGCGAAAGACTACCCGCCAGTTGGCCCGCACGGTCACGGCCCAGAAACTTTTCATTTGACCTTTGAGGCGATGCAATCGGAAGCCTGGCAAATCCATATGGGCAACCGTGGGAGCCGCATGAAGTGTCTCCAGAATATCCCCCAACTTGTCGGCGTGTTCCGGGTTTGTTCCGCTTGGGTCGTCTTGTTCAAACAGCCGTTTTAGCCCCTTGCGGCGGATTGTCTTTATCATCCCGAGCTGTAAGCTGACACGTGGCGCATGTCAAGTATGATGTTATCAAGATTGTTGCTTTTGTGGTGAGTAGAGGCGGTGCGGTTGCCCTTAAAAGGCTGGCTCGCTCTACGTAGCAGGGGCACTTCGTTAGCGAGTGCCAGAACCGACACACCTAAACCTTTGCTTTTTGCAGAGCGACGGTATCCCTGAACTATTGCAGATCCTTAGCGTTGGCGGCGTTTTTCTCGGCCCGCTGGCTGTAATGCTTTGAGTAAAGGTGTGTAGATCATTACCGAAATCAGACTTCATGCCGCAAATACAAATGGACGCCAGACCTCAGCTGAACGAAGGATGCTGCGGGTTGTCTTTGCAGAAGCAAAAACGTTTGTCAGCCCGCTCCCGAATTTGCTCCGGAGCGCCCTGTATCCCTGCCAAAAGTCTGAACTGGCGCGATGCTCCATCCATCCCTAGAGCGGCTGGAGACGATTATTTTTTTCGTCGCTCAAAGCTCGCTGGATGGCATTGTCGTGACGGCCCGATGCAAGATCGGATGGAATGAGGGTATCGAACGGATGCGGGTGCTGATCGAACCACACACACAGTTCTTCCAACTCCTGCTGCGTCAACGCGCTAATGGCGCGTTCGATTTCTTGGACGTGTTTAAACCCATAGGGGCCTCTCCCATATTTTAGCGGGGACGATTACCACGCCGAAGCGGGAGCCTTCAACCCCGCCTGCGCTGACACGCCATTGTCTACGTTGACGTCGCTTGCTTTAAGTCGCTGGACCGACAACCCTGGACCGACCTGGCGCGAGCCATTCGATTTGATAAGCTCACAACCTTAGAGGCCTTCTTGAGACTTTCCCGCAAATTCTTTGTCGTTCTTTCAACTATTGGCATCAGCTCGGTTCTACTATTTCGGCAATCCTCCGCCAACGCAGCACCTGAAAAGACCAAAAAACACATTCTTGTCATATCCGAAACTAAGGGCTTTCAGCACGACTCCATTCCGGACACACAGGCGGCAATTTACAATTTAGGCCTGGAGTCTCAGCTTTGGGACACAATCATCAAGACCGATTGCGGCCTAATCACAAAAAAGCCACTTCAAGCGAACGCGAAAAACCTCGATTATTTCGACGCACTTGTCTTTGCCAGCACGACCGGCGAGCTTGCCCTCTCTGACGACCAGAAAAAAGACATGATGTCGTTTATCAAAGAGGATGGAAAAGGGTTCGTCGGCGTTCATGCCGCTCTGGACACACTTTACAAATGGCCAGAATATGGTGAGATGATCGGCGGTTACTTTAACGAGCATCCCTGGATGACATTCAACGCGCCCATCCTTCTAGAAGACCCGAATTTTCCGGCCGTCCACCACTTTCCGAAAGCCTTCATGAAACGAGACGAGATTTATCAGGCTAAAGAATGGTCGCGCGACAAGGTGAACGTGCTCTTGCGTCTTGATGAATCAAAGCTCGATTACAACAACAATCCGCGCGTCCATCGAACGGATCACGATTTTGCCGTTGCCTGGTCGAAAATGTACGGCAAAGGTCGCGTTTTCTACAGCACTCTGGGACATACGCCCGAGTCCTGGCAGGATCCGGATATCCGCAAGATGTACTTCGAAGCCATCAAGTGGTCGCTCGGCTTGACCGAAGGCAGTACGACCTCGCATCCTAAGACGACCGCTGTAGTTGAGTAAATGCAACGACTCGCTCGGGCGATCTTAGCTGCTAGCCTACTTAGCGTGATGTTGGCAGCCGGGCAACCTGCCGCAACCACCACAAAGAACGGAGTTGCAGTGATGAAACACGCGACTGGCGCGTTTGAGGTAAAGACGGTTCCCGCTGAAGCTTCGCCGATTGCGCAACAAGCAGCAGTGGGCCGAATGACGATCGACAAAATATTTTCAGGGGCTCTTGAGGGTACCAGTAAGGGCGAGATGGTGACCGGCATCACGCCGGAAACCGGTTCTATGGCCTATGTCGCCGTTGAACGCGTCACGGGTAAGCTCGATGGCCGAAGCGGCAGCTTTGTGCTCATGCATAGCGCCACGATGATGAAGGGTGACCCTAAAAGCAGCGAGTTGCACGTCGTAGTCGTACCGGCGTCAGGTACCGCTGAACTTTCAGGCATAGCCGGCAAGATGAATATCGTAATCGACAGCGCTGGCAGGCACACCTACGATTTCGAATACACACTGCCCTGAGTTACCCCACGGTCACCAGATCCGGTACTGCCCGCTTCAGCTGGCCGCAAGCCGCGTATACATCCAACCCGCGTGGGATTCGAACATAACAGGGCAGCGATCGTCGAATAATTTCCTGAAAACGGGTGACTCGCTCCGACTCTGGACTTTCGAACGGAATGCCGGGCCCGGGATTTAGCGCAATTAGATTCACTTTGCAGTCGAGGTTTCCCAGCAGTCCCACCACCCGCCGAGCATCCCCGTCAGCGTCGTTGACACCTCGCAACAGCACATACTCAAATGTCAGCTTCTCCCAAGGCCGTAAGGGATAACGCCGACAAGCGTCCAACAGTGAGGCAAGCGGGTACTTCCTCGTGATTGGCATTAGATTTCGGCGCTGCGCATCACTCGATGCATTAAGCGAGATCGCCAGCTTGGGCCTGACCAACGCTTGGCCCATCTCTTCGATCTTGGGAACAATTCCGGACGTTGATAGAGTGATCCGTTTCGGAGACATCCCGATCCCCTGCATATCCGTCAATAGGCGAGTCGCCTTCAGCACCTGGTCGAGGTTCAACAGAGGCTCACCCATTCCCATCATCACTACATTGAGCCGCCCGTCAGCCGGACTCAGCCCATGGGCTCTCGCCACAAACAAGACCTGTCCGACAATCTCTCCAGCCGTCAAGTTGCGCTCTAAACCCATCAGTGCCGTCAGACAGAATTTGCAATCGACTGGGCAACCGACCTGGCTCGAAATGCAAATTGTGTCTCGCCCATCCTCAGGCATCAGGACAGCCTCAACGGTCCGGTTATCGGCCAGCCGCAGCAGGTATCGACGCGTGCCATCGGCCGAGTCGTACCGCTTCTCTAACCCTGGAAGCCCGAACACGCAGGTTTCGCTAAGTCGTTCCCGAAGCTCCCGCGGCAAGGTCGAGTCTTCCGATAAATTCGCCACTCGGCGACGGTAAATCGCGTCATATAACTGTTTGGCGCGATAAGCAGGTTGCTCTCTCCCCAGCAGTGCCTGAAGGTCAGCAACATCCATTCCGACCAGCGGCTCAGGCTTAAGTGATTGCAACATAAACGTTTATTTTATCGCGATACACTAAAAGGAGGCCCGGCCATATGGTTTTAGCTCCCGCAAACGTTCGTCAGATTGAACGCGTCGCTCTTGGCAATGGGCTTCGCGTCGTCACGGAAGTCATGCCGCACGTCCGTTCTGTCTCACTCGGCATTTGGATAGACGCAGGATCCAGAATAGAATCTAACCCCGAAAACGGCCTCTCCCACTTCATCGAACACATGGTGTTCAAAGGGACTCGGCATCGCTCGGCTGAGGACATAGCTCGCACAGTGGACTCCGTCGGCGGCGGTCTCGACGCTTTCACCAGCAAGGAGCTGGTGAGCTACAACACGAAAGTCATGGACGAGCACCTGCCTTTGGCCTTTGACGTTCTGTCCGACCTTGTTCTGAATCCCTTGTTCCGTGAGGACGATATCGAAAAGGAGAAAGGGGTCATCCTCGAAGAAATTAAGATGGAGGCCGATCAACCCGAATTTGTTCTTCACGAGACCTTTTTGAGCAACTTCTGGAAAGGTCACGGCCTCGGGAAGCCGATCCTCGGCACGAAAGAAACGGTTAAGAAATTCCGGCAGGACATGCTCACCGACTTCTATGGCCGGGTATACACACCTCGGAACATTCTGGTCACAGCCGCTGGGAACCTCGATCACGATCATATAGTTCGGTTAGTCGAATCCCAATTTGCAGATATGCCCGGGCAGCAGGCTCTGGCTCCGAGTTCCGTTCCCAAGAATTACGCACCAATCATTCTGAAGAAGAAGGACTCCTTAGAGCAGGTGCACATCACTCTCGGCGTACCGGCGTACAGGCTGGCCCACGAACTCCGTTTCCCGCTCTATGTCCTGAACACGGTCTTCGGCGGCGGCATGAGTTCACGCCTCTTTCAGAATATCCGCGAAAAGCAGGGTCTTGCTTACTCCGTGTATTCGGAACTAAATCTTTTTAGCGATACAGGCTGCCTCACAATTTATGCGGGCACAGGCTCCGAGACAGCGAAGCAGGTGGTTACATCTGTAATGCGCGAAATTGTTGAGCTCAAGCAGGACCTTATCAGCAACGAGGAACTTCGCCGAGCGAAGGATCACTTGAAAGGCTCGCTCATGCTCAGCTTGGAGTCGAGCTCAAGCCGTATGTCTAATCTGGCCCGTCAGGAACTTTACTTCGATCGGTTCATGACCATGGACGAGATGATCGCGAGCATCGAGGAAGTCACGAGGGACCAGGTCCAGAGCCTGGCTCGGGAGTTCTTCCAGACCGACAACATCGCGTTAGCCATGTTAGGTCGGCTGGGCGGTGTCGAAGTCTCGCGCGAGGAACTGGTCTGCTAGCCGGCTTCTCACAAAGTCCATGCTAGTATTCCCGACATGGCAAAAACGCTGTCTCGCGTTATAACTGTCGTCCTAGGATTTGCATTTACGGTTCCAAATCTCGTCAAAGCAGAGCTAGTGCAAATTGTGGGCGTCTGGAAGGCTGACATCGCCAAAAGCAAGTTTGGTGGCCCTCAGCCTCCTTTGGACTACACCGTCCGGATTGCCGCTTCCGGCGACGACGTAACTGAAAGCGTTCTTATACACTCTCAACGGGGCGAGTCTCGGTCAACAATTACTTACAAGATGGATGCCAAGCCTAAGGTCATCTACTATCACGGTTTGCCGACCCGTGTGACAGCGACTATGGTCTCGAGTTCCCTTGATCTGGTCGAAGAAGTTCCCGCGCCACCCTCAACCGCCAAGTTACATTATGAGCTTTCATCGGATAAGCAAATGCTCACCATCTCTAGCGTGGTAACAAGCCCGGGAAAGTCGCAGGACACCATCGTCATTCTCTCGAAGCAGCCCGACTCAGCCGGCGCGGTATTCGACAAGCCTGAGGAACTCGCGTCCGAGCATTTCAAAAATGTGAAGACTGAACTGAAGAGCCTGCCGGAGTCGCAGTTCATTGACACGATGCGCTACTTCGCTATGTCGCTCGGCAAAGACTGCGAGTTCTGTCATGTCCAACGCAAATTCGACTCCGACGACAAGGAAGAGAAGCGTACGGCGCGCGTCATGATCGCGATGACGCATGGCATCAATGCCAACACTTTCGAGGGGAAGACCGAAGTACGCTGTTTCACTTGCCATGAAGGGCACGAGAAGCCGCAGGCACGCCCCACATTCATGGGTGAAACGCCGGAAGACATCACTAAGGAAGAACACTCAAAGCTCCGGTAAGACCCAAGAATTTGGCGCGTTACTCTGAAAGCGATAGCCGTGCCGAATCCCGCTTCCCCTGACCCGGCGTCAGGAAACCCTTCATCTGAACCTGTTCGCTTGCGACTTATGCAGCTTCGTGGAGACCTGCTGGCCCTCCACAAGGTTTTGCTTGAATCCGAGCGGACGTCCTACGAGATTGTGCGCGGCCCAATCGCTTCACCTGCCGCGTTTCTACAATTGCTGATCAACGATCCTTGGTTCGCCTGGCTTCGACCCATCACGACTCAGGTCGTACAAATAGACGAGGCGCTCGCAGCCAAAAAGCCGCCTGCAGAACCCGCGACTCTCGATCGGCTCTTCCGCGACACTCACGCGCTGATGTCACCCTCGCGTGGTGATGAGAATGGCTTTTGGCAACGCTACTCAAAGGTGATCGACAGAGACCCTGGTGTGGCCCAGCTGCATGCCGAACTTGTGAAGCTGTTCGGGTAAGCTTTAGTGGTTTTCGCGGCATCGGACAACCCGATTTTTCGTTCTAGATACATCCAATTATTCCTGAGGGTAGTACTAATAAGCAGCCATTCTGATTCGTCGATCTTTGTAAGTAGGATCCTGGGCTCAAATGGTTCACGAAAATCTAGGAGATCGCATGGCAGTTAACAATCTGTTTCGAAGCTTAATGCTCACCTTCGTATTGAGCATTGGAGGACTCTTACCTCTACAAGGAGCAACAACAACTTATGTGGGAGGCTGCGGTAACCCGAGCCAGACCACGATCCAAGCCGCGGTGACAGCTAGCTCGCCGGGCGGAACGGTTCTAATTTGTCCTGGCACCTACAAGGAGCAGGTAACAATCAACAAGAATCTGACCGTGGCAGGCGTGCCCGTAGCGAACCGAGACCAAGTAGTCATCACCTCGCCCTCGGCAGGTGTCACGGCCAACACCACTGATTTCTCTATGCCGGTTGCTGCACAAATACTTGTCCAGAATGCGAACGTGACCTTGGTCAACATCACGGTGGACGGGTCAGGCAACAACATCAACGGGTGCGCGCCCGATCTCCGGGGCATTTATTATCAGAACGCGGGCGGCTCCATTAGCGATGTGGCGACACGCTTTCAGGTGCTTGCCCCCGCTCTCATTGGGTGCCAAAGCGGTGAGGCGATCTTTGCAGAAAGCGGATACACGTCTAGCACTAAGCGCACGGTGAACATTAGGAACAATAGCGTGCACGATTTCCAAAAGAACGGAATTACCGCGGATGGGCCTACGCTTACTGCAAATATTTCGGGCAATTACATTGTCGGTCAAGGCCCCACTACGGGGGCAGCAGAAAACGGCGTACAAGTGAGCGACGGCGCGGCGGGTAAAGTTCTAAATAACACGACGATAGACGAGATTTATGCGCCTGATACCTCGTCAGATACAGGCGATGCGGCGAGCGGGATTCTTATCTATGCGTCGGAGAACATCGAAATTGCTGGGAACACGGTCGGATCGACACAGTATGGAATCGTCACTGTTTCCTCATCGGCTAGCCCTACTTCGGCTAATCCCTCCGGACTTGCTGACCACGCAAATATTCACGATAACCGGATTCTTGGAACGCGTATATTCGATGGCATCGACGTTTGCAGTAGTAACAACGAGGTGTACAGAAATACGGTGTATTCCTCCACTGAAGCCGCGATCCACCTCGATTCGACCTGTGGTTCAACTGGTACCAACAACACTGTTTCAGACAACGTTGTCAACGAAGCTTGCGCGGCGATCTTGCAAGGAGCTACGCCCAATACAATCGGCGGCCCGAGCGGTACTGACAACACCTTCTTCAACGTCGCTTCTCAAATTCTTGCCGGCGATGTCTGCCCAGCCGCTGGAAGCACCTCTTCTTCCAGTACAGCAGCCGCCCTTACCGCATTCTCATCGCCCATCCGTCAACGTTCACGTCCCGCGCCGGTACGCTGAAATCAGGAGGTAGCATTCATAGCTGCCGTGGCTGAAATCTGGATTGGAACATCGGGCTGGCATTACAAGCATTGGGTGGGCACCTTCTATCCTCCGCGCCTACCAGGCTCACGCATGCTGGCTCACTACATCCAGCACTTCGACACTGTCGAACTCAACAACACTTTCTATCAACTGCCGGCCAAAACCGCTCTGTCGAACTGGCGAGATTCCACTCCGCCTAACTTCCACTTCGCAGTCAAAGGGAGCCGTTTCTTGACTCATATGAAGAAGTTGAAAGGCGCGCAGGACGGACTTAGTCGCTTTCTCGACGCGGTTGATGTGCTCGAGCCAAAACTTGGCCCAATTCTCTTCCAACTGCCGCCAAACTGGGATTTGGACGCCGATCGACTAGCAGATTTCTTGGCGCTTCTTCCTGGTTACCGTCGCTGCGTATTCGAGTTTCGGAATCCGACTTGGAATACGCAACAAACATACGACCTGCTAGCTCAGCACAATGCGGCTTACTGCATATATGATCTAGCCGGTTACCTCTCGCCCTCCTGCGTCACATCCGATTTCGCCTATATCCGCTTGCACGGGCCCGGAGGCAAGTATCAAGGCAGCTATAGTGACGAGGTTTTAGAAGGATGGGCTGCAAAGATCGTCAACTGGGACACGAAGCTGGCCGCTATATACGTCTACTTTGATAATGATGATTCAGGCTTCGCTCCGAAAGACGCACTCCGGCTGAAGGCCCTTATTGAAGCAAAGGGGAACAGTCCTTCAACTCTCCTGTGAATGCATATGTTTCCGCAATCGAGTAAACTGGCCTTCTACTCGGACTCACTCAGATGGAACTGGATCCCAAATACCTGAAGCAACAGTACGCAACTCTGACCGACGATGCACTGTTCGACATTCACCGCGATGAACTCGTCCCGGCGGCACGCAAGATACTCGATTCAGAGCTGCAAAGGCGAAAGATCGTGAGCTCTTCGGGCCTGAACACACAATCAGTAGATCGACGGCTGGATCAAATCGATGCAGTCGCAAACAGCGAAGTAAGGCCCGAGTGGATCGAAGAAGCCGCAACTGTCTTCTCCTCCGTTGTAATGCCAGGCCACCGGGCCACAGATGAAGCACCATTGACTGCGGAAGCGGCATTGATCGCGGCCAACATTCCGTGTCATCTTGAGCTTTCTCCGATTGCCGATGAACCAAAGACGACGGTCTTTCCAACACATCAATGGTCTCTGCTGGTTCCGGGTAAGCTCAACCTCCGTGCAACCAGCGTTTTGGATAAGGCCATCTTCAACGTAGACTTCGAGGCAGATTGGAAAGCACATCTCGCAGAACTTTCCGACGAGGAGTTGCAGGAGATGAGACCTCAAATTGCGTTTGCTGGCTTAATCGACAAAATCGAGCGAGCGACGAAGGCCTACGAGGAAAAGCTAGCGCACAGGGCACAGAACCGCACTTAACATCCTCGAGCTCATTTTTGCTGAGGCCGAACAGCAGGTTCTACCGTGTGAGAAATTTTCCCCAGAACCTCAACTTCTGAACAGGGCTTTTTGTCCGCCACATGTTCCAGAAGTTCCTTCGTCCGCTTTCCCTTATCATTGCTCTGTTATCCATTAGCGGCCTCGCGGCCGGGCAAACGCCAGCTGATGAGGACCTAAGCCAGGCGTACAAGCTGTTGTCATCCAGGGACTATGACCGAGCAATCGCGCTTTTCCGGCAGGCGCTCAACCGTAATCCGCTCAATGCTGCTGCGCATAAGGACTTGGCTTATTCTCTGCTCAGAGTGGGCGAGAACGCGGCCGCCCGCGACGAATTCCAAAGAGCAGTTCAGCTCAATAACTCTGACGACACTCCAGCTATCGAATACGCATTCCTTTGTTACGAGACCAAGCACCCGATTGAAGCCCGGCGCACGTTCGATCGCCTTCGCAAGTATGCCAGGATGTCCACTGCGCGTGCCACGGCTGAAACGGCATTCCAGAACATCGACAAACCTTTAGCAGCCGGCATCCTCAGGTGGCAACAGGCACTGACGAAATTCGCTAATCAGAACGATATCGCCTCCTATAGCGCGCATCTTGAACTGGCTCAACTTGCCGAACAGCGAGATGATCTTCCACTCGCTGCTGAACAGTTCGAAATCTGCCGCCAACTGAAGCCCACGTTAAGCGAGTTGCTTTTGGACCTCGCTCGCGTATGGCAGCAACTGAACCGCGTCGATGAGGCTCATGCAGCCCTTTTGGCTGCGTCGCGCAGTACTGAGTCCCGCACCGCCGAACTTGGTTTGGAGCGCCTGGGCTCACGCTATCCATATCCGTACGAGTTCGTTAAGGCAATCCAGCTCGATCCCAGAAACAATGCTCTGCGTTGCGAACTGGCTTATCTTTATCTGGCAATGAAGAAGGATAGTGAAGCGATCGAGCAGTTTCAGCAAGTACTCGCCGTTGATCCCAACGACTCTCAATCGTCCGACCAACTTGCGGCTCTCCGTGGCTTTAAGAAGCGTCCGGACACGTCAGCAGCATCATCACCTACTGCACCTGCTGTTGCTTCGCAACCTAAACCAGACGCAAAGACCATGGGTGCCAAGAGCCTTGCCGCCGGCTACGTCAACGATGCGATCAAGTACTTACGCCAGGCCCATGAGGAGGATCCGGACGACGCCCGCGTGATGCTCCAGCTCGGCTATGCCTACAACATGGCCCACCATGATCCGGATGCAATTCAGTGGTTCAACCGAGCGCGTCATGCATCCGATCCCGAAGTTGTTGCCCAAGCTGCGAAGGCTTATCACAACCTGACGACCGGCAATCAGCCCATCCTCACCGTTTGGGCCTTGCCCATGTACTCGTCACGCTGGAACGATGCCTTCACCTACGGCCAAATCAAGCGTGCTCTGCCCACTCCGTTCCTGGGACGAGCGAACAAGTATCTGACCTTCTATCTTTCTACGCGTTTCGTCGGCGATGCCAAGAGCGGCCTGCCCGGACCGGTGAGTGTTGCACCTCAATTTCTATCCGAAACCTCGTTCATCGTCGGCGCCGGTATCGCAACTCACGTTTGGCATCACTTGACCGGCTGGGTCGAAGCAGGCGAAGCGATCAAATACCTTCCGTCCCGTTCCGACGTAGGCGCAGCCATTCCCGACTATCGGGGCGGCGCCAACTTTGCCAAAGGGTTTGGGAAGTTATTGGGTGCCAAGCGATCAGGCCTGTTTTACGAGACCACTGCTGACGCAATTTACGTGCATCGCTTTGACCGCGACTGGCTGTTTTACTCGCAGCACCGCGCTGGCCGCACGTTCGCCCTTGGCGAGAACACCAGTGCTCAACTCCTGTTCAATCTGAACTACACGCGCGACTTCAAAAACCAATACTGGGCAAATACAACGGAATACGGCCCAGGCATCAAGCTTCATCTGCCCGGTACTCCACGCAACGTCTACTTATCGACCGATTTCCTCCGGGGTGTTTACAAATCCAATCCGTACTATCTGAACCTTCACGGCTACAGCGACATTCGCGTTGGCTTCTGGTACGCCTTCTCGAAATGATCTGTCGAACGCTCCTGCTCTCTATTGTTCTAGGTTCAACCTTGCGGCCTGTCCTGGCCAGCAGCTCTAGTTTTGCAGTCACCGGCACTGCGACGGAACCTTGGCGTCGGGTTCTTTCCTGCGTCGGACTTACGTCCACTCCGCAGCAAGGCTCAACCATATCGCCCGATACGGAAGTCCTCGTCGCAGGACCTGAATCCACCTTGGATGTGGCTGCCTATTCTGAAACTCACTTCGTCATCCTCGAAGGTTACTCCAAAACGGCAACTGCCCTCGGCCTCACCGCCGAGTCCCGAACCGTTTCCGTTCGTCAAGTTGCGGACACACATGCGATCGGAACTCGAATTATTTGGGAGCATGCTCAACCGGTTGCCGTTCCCCACTTGCCGTCCGACTTTCGAGTTTTTGCTACTGAGCGGTGGAACAACACGCCGGTCCTTGCAGGTAAGCGAACCGTTCGCGGCGGAGTTTTATGGGTGGCCACATCTCCCGGCCCTACAGGTATAGAACGCTATCCTTACGTCCTCAACGCGCTGGGTGATCTGGGAGTCACGTTTCCAGCTTCGGCCACAAATCTTTGGGCATTCTTCGATTCCCCTTATCGCATTCGCGCCGATGTGGATTATCTCGCCCATCGCTGGCGTCAGTCCGGAATCAGCGCACTTCATGTAGCCGCTTGGCACAACATGGAGGACGATCCGATTCAGGACGAATACCTGAAGCGTCTCATCGCGGCCTGCCATCGAAACGCGATCCTGGTCTATGCCTGGCTCGAACTTCCGCATGTCAGTGAACAGTTCTGGGCGAAACATCCCGAGTGGCGTGAGAAAACCGCGATTGGGCAAGATGCTGAACTCGACTGGCGGAAGCTGATGAATCTTGAGAATCCTGATTGCCATCGCGCCGTTGAACAACAACTCTCGAAGCTGCTTCAGCGGTTTGACTGGGATGGCGTCAACCTAGCCGAGCTCTATTTCGAATCACTCGAAGGAGCAACCAACCCCGCGCGATTTACCCCGATGAACGATGATGTGCGCCAGCAGTTCAAGTCGTCAGCAGGCTTCGATCCGCAATCGCTCTTCGCGTCGAGTACTACGGACTCTGCCCCTGAACATGCCGCGAAGCTTCGACGATTTCTCGATTTTAGAGCCGACCTCGCCGCGCGCATGCAATCCGACTGGCTCAACACAATGGAGCACTTTCGGTCTAGTAAGCCCTGGCTCGATGTCGTACTGACACATATTGACGATCGTTTCGAACCAGGCATCCGTGATTCGTTGGGAGCAGACGTTGCTCGCAGCCTTCCACTCATGCGTTCCCACCGCAGCACGTTGTTGATCGAAGATCCAGCACCGCTGTGGAACCTAGGTGCGGACCGCTATGCCAAGCTCGCAACACAGTACAACCAAATTGCGCCAGACCGCGACGAACTGGCGGTTGATCTGAACATAGTCGAGCGTTACCAGGATGTATATCCGACTAAGAAACAGACCGGGGTTGAGCTTCTGCAATTGGTCCATCAAGCAGCATTGTCGTTCCCTCGGGTGGCGTTCTATTTTGAGAGCTCGCTTGATCAACAAGATCTGCAGCTATTGCCGGCAGCAGCGGCCCGCGCCGAGTGGACCGCGCCAAAGCCGAATGAAATGGATGTCCAGGCTCACCAAATGACTCGCATCGCTTGGCCAGGGACAGCCGAACTCGACGGCAAGTGCTGGCCTGTGCAAAATGGCGAGAGCGTTCTCGTTCCCATCGGCAAGCATCAGCTTCGCATCGGGACAAGCCAGCCGCCAATCCTCATCAAGGATTTCAATGGCGACCTCCGATCGGTCATAACGCAAGGCAACACAGTCGACCTCGCGTACAGCAGTCATAGTCGAGCCATCGCTACCCTAGGGTCACCTATATCTAGCATCGATATCGACGGAGCGCTGTTCTGGGAGGCTGGTAAGTCCGCGACGCCTTCCATTCTGCTGCCCGCCGGTCAACACATTGCTACATTCAAGCGCACGACTAATCAATAGTTCGAGTCACTTCAGCTACCGAGGTCAGAACTCCGCCGTGCAGTCGAAATGCGTTGACCATTTCTCGTTCTTTCTCCGCGTCCAGACTCTTCACCGCATCCGTTACAAGTTCCACTCGCGCCCCCGTCTTCAACAATCCCGTCGCCGCACACTGGACGCACAACTCTGTCACGACACCGTAAAGAACGTACCGTTGCGCCGAAAGCGCGTCGAGTAACGGCATAAGGTTCGGATTCGTAAAGGCATCCAGGAACTGCTTCTCTACTACGATTTGCGGCCCGGTCAACAGCGCCTTGTCAGGCCCAGCGTTCTTAGTAGACGTAACAGTCGCAACCATTTTCGTAAGCGTCACTCCCAGCTTTTGCTGTCCCGTTGTACCGACTACACAATGCGGCTTCCAAAGTCGGAACTCCGGATCATCTTCCGCATGCGCATCGACGGTCGAGACAATTGTGATGTGCCGCGCCGCTGCCAATGCCGATAATGCGCCCAGAGCTTGATAGATCTCGGGTGCACCCGGAACGGCCAATGCTCCGGCAGCACAGACAAAATCGAATTGCGTATCAACGTCAAAAAAGACGGTTTTCATAGTTTACAAGTTCGAACCCGTCCCAACCGGCGTCCGTGCTTGTCCACCGTCCCAAGTTACTTTGAGAATACCGAGTCCCGAACTAATCGTACAGAGTTCAAATCATGCCCTCGCGCGAGAAGTTCGAAAGTAACATGGCTGGCGGCTTCAGATGATTCTCTTATTGGTTCTCTGATGGGTTCGGCGGACTTTGCGGGTCGGGGCGGATCGGCAACCGTCGACGGTTTAGGCGCTTCGGCAGGACATTCAGGCTTAGGTTCTTGAACAGTGGCTCCCTTTTTGAGCCAGTCTCGTTCGATCTTGGCAGCGTATTCAAGACCCTTTAATCGGATGCGCTCTGCAGAATGGTGTTCGCGGACGCGGGTGCTGCGATACTTTTCAAGATCGTTAAAACAGCGGTTAAAAATGAGTTCGGCGGCGGTGCGATAGCGCATGAAGTTGGTGAGATTGCGATGATCTTTGTCTGTCCAGTCAATGGGCGATTTTTCGGCAAGCGAAATTTCGAACTCGCTGCAACGACGCTGGTTTCGGAGCATAAACCACTGAGCCTTAACGACGTTCAGGACAAGGGTGAGCGGGGCGAAGCTGCCGGGGTTGTAGTCGGTAAACCAACCTTCCTTTATTTGTTCGTATTCTTCCGGATCTTCGCCCGACAAGATGAGGGTGTTTGAGCAACAGCCGTGTGAGCGACCATTTTGGCTAGAGCGGGCTTTGCCTTCGTCGGTCTTGGGACCGCCGCCGCGTTTCAGTTGAGCCGGAGTCGCGGGTTCGAGATCGAAATCGTCTTCGAGTTTGGTGTGATTCGCAGTGGGAGACAAGAGAGATTCGCCTTTCTCGTCTGCGAGCGTAAACGCGTGGCGAGATCAGCGAATTGAAAAAAGCTTTGTAAGTGCTTCAAGGAGAACGGAAGAAAAAGGTCGGGATTTCGTGAGCGGGTTGAAGAGAGGGCAAATTACGAAACGAACTGGGGGGGCGGATCGAGGGTCAACAGCCGAGCGGTTCGGTCATCTAGAGTGACATCCATCGCTGGAATGTGGTATGAAGCTAGGATAAAAACAGGGCGCACATGGCAAAGCTAAATACACCGACGACCATCGACTGGACAGCTTGCGAACTGATTGAGCAAGTTCCTGGCAAGGTGTCGGGGCGCCCCATTGTGCGCGGAACGCGTATCATGCCCGATGGCATCGTAAACAGCTACGACATGGGCGAGAGTATTGAAGACATACATGAGGATTGGCCTTCGCTGTCCGTAGCCCAAATCAAGCGCCTGATTGAGTTTGCCCACGTCCGTCGTGAGCAACCCAATCTATGAAGATATTGCTTGATGAAAATCTAGCGCATCGGTTGCGGAAGAACCTCGGCAAACATGAAGTTGCCACCGTCAGCTACAAAGGCTGGGCAGGACTTAAAAACGGCGATCTCCTGCGAACAGCCGAAAACAACGGCTTCGAAGTTTTCCTAACCGGCGACCAGACGCTAACTCATGAGCAGAACCTTAAAGGGCGCGCCATTGCGATTGTGGCGTTGTCTTCTGTTGAATGGGAAATCCTCAAGCACTATTTGCCGCTAATTGTCACCGCAATTGATAGCGCCCTTCCCGGTAGTTTTCAGGCGATCGATTGCGGTACGTTCACCCGGACCAGGTAATCGTTTGGCTTTCGCAAGAAGAGTTCTTGGTGCAAGCACGACAAAGCCGGGCCTACCGTCGAAATATCGTTGCCCTGCCTTCCGGTCTGCGAGCGTAAACGAGTGGCAAGATCAGCGGATTCAAAAAAGCTTTGTAAGTGGTTCAAAGAGAATGGAAGAAAACGCACCGGATTTTATGAACGGGGTTGAAGAGATGGCAAATTACGAAACGAACTCAGCCGAACGCTTGCTGGGTTGAAGGAGCATTACGCTTCGCTGACAGGACATGTTGCACGCCCGCTTCGGATGTCTGGCGGCAAAGAATAGCTCTGGCGGCGCAGCGTTAAGAACTCTGCTGGACAACGCCCCCTATGAAAGCCATCAAAAGGAGAAAGATGCCGGCGAGAATAGCGCTTAACGGACAACTCTGGCTCTACTTTCGGGATGTAAGTTCTGTGTAGCCGTAAGACTTTGAACAGTCGGTAGTTCACAGAAGATAGCCATCAGCGCCAGTGTCATTGAAATATCATCCTCAGGGCATACATAAGCTGATCGCCTGCGCCTCTCACAAATCAATGGCGGACGCACCAGCTTTGCGAGCCGCTCTAGGGCCAGAAACGGCCAACTGCTGCCAGAGCAATGAGCGATAAACCAATAATGGAAGTTTTTGATCTCAGTACCTGTGCCCAAGAGAACGGACCGGTAACAATCCAAGATTGGATGCACAAGATAAGCGCGCCTGCCATTGCTAAAGATGTGGTCAACCAGAAGCGCCTGGGTATTTGCCCTGAAACAATTGTTGACGTTAGCCCGACCAGCATTGCAAGCGCAATGCCTGTAAAGAAGATGGCAGGTCCGGTCGAAGTACTAACATTTGATCTCAATCCAGCCGTCTTTCCAGAGAACATGTATGTTCCAAATATCAGAATCGTCGGGAAACTTACGGCGGCAATCGTAGATATCCACGAGACATTTCGAATGCGCCCGTGGGGCGTATCAAGCATAGCGATGCGAGAGTCATAATTTGATACGTAAACGTTTACCGTGTCACCAGTTTTGAAATTGTAGCCTCCTGTTGTAATGGTGTACGAGGCTGAATCCACCACGTATCGAACGGTTGTTCGTCCGTGTTCTCTCGGCGTAACTTCTAACACCGCTCCCTCAGAAACTGTCCATCCGCTCAAGACCAGTCTCATAGCTGGAACTCCTCCGAACAGGACGAATGCCGAAGTGCCAAAGAAAAATGCAAGGAAAAGCCAAAACCAAAGAAGTTTCACAGGGTGCATCAAGGACATAGAGGATCGGTTGTATAAAAAGTATTTGTCTGAAGGGTCATGGCCTGCGCTCCAACGTTCCCTGAGCCAGCAGATAGGGCTCCTATTCAGTCAGAATTGTCGAACTCCACCTAACCACCCGGCAGCAGTCCAATATGGGGACTTGCAATCAGTGTTGAAAAGGGCGCCACTCAGAGTCGCTGGTCCTGACTTGCTGATGTTACCGAGAAGCTCCGTTCCGGCTTCACCGGCTTTTAATTCGGATACGGTTCTCCAGGCTTCACAACGCGTATGTTGTGGTCGGTGAATGTCTGATGCCCGCCCGGCAAGGCCACTTTCGGCATATGGCAGCTGACACAGTGAGTCTGTGCCACGGGACAGGCTTTGGCAGCCGTCTTATCGAAACTGATCTTGTGAATCGGCGTTCCGGAAGCATGACAGGCCAAGCACTTTGAATCGTAAGACTCGCTGTTTCGGATAACGTCCTGGTGCGGATTGTGACAGGCAACACAGCTGATTCTTTTGTCGGCTCCGTCGAAACACTTACTGCTTGCAAGTCGGTACGGTTGAAAACGAACGTTGATTTCGCCCGACCATCCATTACGGACGACGGTTTCCCAAGACCGATGACACTGGCCGCAGAAGGTGGATAGCGATTCGGTAGAAAGAGAACTGAGTCTGGCCGGAATGACTGGCACGGCCTTCGCTGAGCCCCTGTTCAAATTAGCCCTCTTGCTCAAATTCGTCATCGAGCCCAGGTGTGCCGCTGTATTGGCGTGGCAGTGTTCGCACGTAACACCCGGTTTCAAGTCGTGCAGATTTAGTTTGCCTTTGGTCACGGTGTTGGTGCTATGGCAGCCGAAGCAGGCGGTTGACTCACTCGACGCAAGGGGTCGGCCCACCGCCTCTTCCAGAGTGTGCGGCGATAGTGACTGGTCGCCTATCGTGACATCAAGACCGTCGATCTCAGGGTAGTAACTCACCATGCTTTCGACCAGCCTGCCATTGCGCTCTAAGACGAACGTCTGCGCATTCGCCCCAAAGCCCCAGCGAATTGGGACGGTTATCTTCTCGGTCGCATTGCTGACCGTGTAAGTACTCTGGTCACCGACCGTGTTCACCTCATAAGTGAATGGGCCCCGACGGACGGTCAATTTCGGATGCAGTTGCAACGTTGTGTTTGCACCCGGTATCAGGAGCGCTCTGCCCATGGGCGTTGCTGGTTGTGCCGTTGCCTCCTGCACGTGGCACGTTGAACAGCTCACCGCTTTCGCTTGCACCGAAGCTTGGTTCGACTGCCCAGCCGCGCCACCTCCAAACAGAACTATGGCCGCGATTAAACTAGTGACTCGCAACCTGGCCCGCTCCCGCCCTAAGCTGCAAACAGCGCTGTCGCTCCTCTTGTGCCGCAGATTTTTCGCCAGCCTCCGAGTACGCCGATGCAAGTGCCAGATGCGTCTCCAGGTTCTCAGGTTCCTGGCGAGTGGCGGCTTCGAGCATAGTGACACCCGCCCGCAACTGACCCGACTGAACCAACGATCGCCCATAGACAATTTGGGCAACCGTCAAATCTTTGTTAAGCGCCAACGCTGCTTTAGCTTCTTGGAATGCTACGTCTTTATCGCCACGAAAATAATTGCCCCACGCCAACATGCCTTGGGCTCCCACGTTTCGTGGATTGATCTCCAGTTCCCGCTGCCACTCGTTCAAGGCCCGGTCGGGGTCCGATCCATAGATAAAGTACCCGTAGGCATAGTGAACGCCCTGCGCTTTTGGGAATCGCTGCACCAGCGCTTCAAATTCCTGACGCGCGCTGTCAGTATCCCCGCCCAACATTGCCGCAAGTGCCTTCCCGGCCGTCATCGCCAGATCTCGATCTTGGGCACTCACATTGGCCGGAAGCTCTGCTCTGCGCAAAGCCGTTAGGCCCATTCCAGTAATCACTTGAGGGTCGGTTACTTTGCTTGAAGCAAGCCCGGCATATTTCACGAGTGCTGCCTCAAATCGCCCATCCCTGGTCAGAAGTAAGGCTTCGTGAAAACGAAGAACGCCAGCCATTTGCGCTTGGTCGCCGATGCCTAAGTTCAGCGCTTGCCGAATATGTCCAAGCGAAACATCATATTGACCAATCTCAAATTCGCACAAACCCAGCAACCCGACGGCTGGCCCTATGCCAGGTCGTAGGTCCAATAAGTGCCTGAACGAGTTGGCTCCTGCAGCATATTGATCCGAATCATACTGGAGCGAACCGAGCAGCCACCAGCCCTCTTCCCATTTGTCATTTACCCGAAGCGCATCCTGGTAAAGGGAGATCGCCAGTTTAATATCGTTAGCCTCACGGGCCGTAGCTGCCCGGGCAGACAGAGCCGTAAAGTCCGTGCCATTCTGAGCGCTTAATTGCATCCCAGCGAAAACGAGCGCGAACAACCTCAGCCGCCCGGTACTCACTGAGCGGCTTTGACCTCTGCGGCACTGTCCAGTAACGACGGCTGCAGCCCCTTTCCCACCTCAGCTGCCGAAGCCGCACGTAGCCTTAGAAACGAAGTCTTCTCGGTTTGCGCCCTCTCTGCTTGGCCTGCTGCGCTATATGCCTGCTCTAGATAGAGATGAAATGTTGCCTCTTGCGGTGCTAACTTTACCGCACGTTCGAGTTCGCTGACTGCCTTGCCCGATTGCCCGTTTTTGAGAAGAGCCCTTCCAAAAGCCGCGCGCGCCAGCGGATCATCCGGATTTGCCAGCGTCGCTCTTCCTCCTAGAGCCACCGCTCGCGCAACCTCGCCGCGTTTCAACTCCAGCAACGATGACTGGATCAACGCTTCTAGATGTCTTGGATCATTCGCCAACTCGCGCGATAATTCCGCAAGAGCCTGGTCAGGATCACGTGGGACCAAAAACATTCCGTACGCGTAATGCACACCAGAAGCTTGTGGATAGTCTGCAACAAGCTGCTGAAAGAGAGCATTCGCACGATCAGGCTGTTCCGCATAGTAAGCCCAGACCGCAGCGCCGGCCTTGTTGACCAGCTTTCGCTCTGAAGCAGGAACTTGTGCCGGCAGTTCGCGTCGTTGCAGAACGGCCAGTCCGAACGCAGTGATGACCGTTTGGCCATTGTCACCCGCCTTCGCTAACGGTTCCAGCCCAATCAGGGCCGGACCGAATAGCCCCGCACGACACAACAGGTAAGCCAGGTGCGAATGTACTTCGCTTGAGAAGTGTGCGCTGCCTTCGGTGCCAAGCCGAATCCCTTGCTCCAGATGCCCCAATGAAGCTGAGTAGTCGCCGCTTTGATACTCAGACAATCCGAGAAACGCCGCGGCGGGACCATTCTGCGGAGCGAGTTTTACCGCCCGCTCGAATGCCGTCGATGCCTGCCCGAACTGCTGCAGCTGATACTCACTTGCGCCTAGGTAAAACCAACCTTCAGGCCAGGCAGGCCGTTTCGCTAAAGCCTTCTGATATAAGTTGACCGCCTCTTCGGGACGCACATCTACGGCCGCAGCAGCTCGCCGGGCAAGGTCATCGAAATCGCTGTCGGTAGCTGTAGTCGACGATCCTGTTTGCCCGAATCCATCGCTAGCTAGCAGCAACAAGGAAACGAGGCAACAGGGCAGAACAGATTGCATGATTCGGGCGATTCTTATCGGCGACGTGGCTCAGTGCGAGGCAACAATCCGATTTTATCTTTGATTATCCAGATATCCTGAGAGCAGGATGCTCGCTCTGCTGTTTGCGGCCTTTCTGTTGACCGCCACTCCATCCAGTGAAGCCGATCCAAATCGTCTATTTGCTGATGCCGTGATCGCCCAGCAGCGTGGCCATTATGCCGAAGCGGTCCGCGGCTACCAACGCCTTCTTCAACTCCAGCCCGACGCTCTCGAAGTCAAACTCAATCTCGGGGCCGCACTAGTCCAGCTGGGCAGGTTCGGCGAAGCGATCGCCCAATACCAATCGGCGTTACACCAGAGCCCCACAAACGACGCCGTGCGTCTGAATCTCGCACTGGCGTACTACAAGAAACGCGACTTCGCCGACGCCGCCGAGCAGTTTACGGTTTTGCACGCCGCCAAACCTGGAGACATACGAACGGCAATCCTGCTTGCTGATTGTCAGCTTCAAACCGGCAATGCTGCCGCTGCGGTTAACCTGCTCCAGCCACTTGAACCGAGCTCCAGCGACAGCCCTGACCTCACATTTATCCTCGGCTCTGCCTTAATAAAAACCGGTCAACGCCAACAAGGACTATTGAGAATTGAGAAGCTCGCAACTCCCGGCCAGAATGCCGATGCTCATCTGCTAGCTGGGTCCACGTTGCTGCAGATGGATCAATTCGATAAAGCTCGCCAACATGTCGACCAAGCTCTTCAATTGAATCCGTCCTTACCGCATATATATCGGCTCGCCGGCGTTGCGCACGAGAAGGACGGCGACGCCGACGGCGCAAAGCAGCTTTTGCTGAAGGCCTTAGCTGCCGACCCGAATGACTTCACAGCTCACCTCTACTTGGGCGCGGTTCTCTACAAAGAGAGGCAGCTACCTGAGGCAGGCGTGCACCTGCGGCAAGCTTTACGACTTGATCCGACGTCTTCTCTGGCCCGATACGAAGTCGCCCTACTGGATACTGCAACCGGTAATCTGCCAGCCGCCCTGCAAACCCTTGAGGGTCTCGCCAAAAGCGATCCCGATTGGCTGGAGCCTCATGTTCAGTTGACGGCCCTGTACTACCGACTACACCGGGCTGAGGATGGGGCTCGTGAGCGTAGCGTTGTCGACCATCTTTCCGCCTCGCAGCAGCAAAAAGGGCCGCAGTAAACGTTTGCATTAAGTACTAAGTATTTTCCTGCATTCCAGACTGCACCCGCGGTAGGGCCCGTAGATCAGCCTATTGGTCTAGATTTACGAAATTTTTATGTAATAATGGCGACAACCCGTGTAATAAAGCAGGGGAATCCGTGTTGTTTATACACGTTAATGAGCTCGGGAGTCTACATGTCTAGATTTCTTCTGAAAGCGCTGCCAGCTTTCAATATCCGACGAACATTTACAGGTGCTCAGGGACTCCTGTCAGTCGTTTGTCTTTCTCTTGTATTCTTTTTAAGCACCAGCAATGCACAACAGCTAACTGGCACGCTGAGCGGAATCGCGACTGATCAGTCAGGTGCACCAATTCCGAACGCAGATGTAACTCTCAAGAATGCCGATTCCGGCGATACTCGCCAGACCGTCTCAAATTCAACGGGCAACTTCTCCATTACAGCGGTTCAGCCTGGCAATTACAGCCTTACGGTGAGCGCCTCTGGTTTTAACCCATGGCAGATTAACGGCATCGCGATGAGCCAAGGTGACAATCGCACAATCCCAAATATTACTCTGCGGGTTGGGTCCGCTTCGGCTAGTGTCGATGTAGTCAGTGGAGCCGACGCGATCGTTCCTGTTGACACAGGTGACGTCAGCACGACATTGAATAATCAGATGGTCACTGAGCTCGCACTGCAAGGCCGCGATGCTGGTGAACTAGTGAAGCTTATGCCTGGGATGGCCCTGAATAACGGCCTGACTCAAGGTTCCAGTTTCAATGCACGCGTCGTAGGAACCAATAGCGGCCCCGTGGGCGCTTATTCCGCAAATGGTCAGCAGCCAAACGGATCCATGGCTTACATGTTGGACGGCGCGAACTTAGTTGACCCAGGTAATCAAGGTACTCAGATTGCCAACATCAACCAAGACATGACCGCGGAAATAAAGGTCCAAACATCGGGCTATAGCGCTGAGTACGCGAAGGGCCCGGTGGTTTTCCAGGCCTTCAGCAAGAGTGGAGCAAGTCAGTTCCACGGCGAAGGTTATCTCTATGCTCGTAACTCAATGTTCAACTCCCAAGACTCCTTTCAAAAGAATCAGGGACTAAAGAAGCCCGACGATTACTACTACTATCCGGGCGGAAACATCGGCGGTCCGGTTCTGCTGCCATTCACCCATTTCAACCGGAACCGGGACAAACTGTTCTTTTGGTTCGGGTATGAATACATGCGCCAACAGCCGGCCGGCACTTTGCATGAATACTTTGTGCCCACGGCGGATATGCGCGCTGGCAACTTCAGCCCTAGCGTGTTGAATCCATTAAAGGCGGCCGGTGTTAATGGCCAGGCAATTGCTCCACCATGCCCGCCCGGTTCAGCCCAAGGCAGTTGCGGTACCCTGACCTTCCCAGGTGGGATAATCCCGTCAACTGCATTCGATCCCAACGGACTGGCTCTCTTGTCCTTGTACCCGAAGCCAAACGCTGATCCGGCAACACACGGCGGCAATAACTATCTCTATCTCGACCAGTACCCGCACAACCGTTGGGAACAGACCGAAAAAGTTGACTATTCCATCACCGAAAATACCAAGCTTTCGGTTTCCTACGCTCACCAGTCCGAAGTGAACACAAGTCCGCAGGCAGTTTGGTGGGCGCCAACCACGGCTCTCCCTTACCCGTCAGCAATTGCTGCCAATCAAAAGGCGGATGAACTAACCGTTAACTTTACTCATGTTATTAATCCAACGCTTACAAATGAAACAGTCGCGACGCTGGCCCGGTTCATCAATCCTAATCAGCTTACCAACCCAAGTGCATCCGACCGCTCAACCATAAATCTGTCTGCTCAAGGTTTGTTCGGTCATACTGCCAAGCAAATTCCCAACATTCTTAGTTGGGGCGGCGGGCTTGCCGGTTTCTACGCGCAGTCATTCGGCGGGTCTTGGAATGGCGGGGCTTTCGGCGGACTGAAAGAATCGCCGGCTATTTACGATAACTTGACGAAAGTCACTGGCACGCACACGTTGAAGTTTGGTGTTTATTGGGATCAGACCGAGAATCTTCAATCAAACGGCGGATTTAACCAAGGAGTTTATGAATTCGAAACTTATGGCGCAACCAGCACCGGGAATACCATCGCCGACCTATTGATTGGTCATGCCCAGAGCTACTCCCAAGCAAACGCAATTCCAACACAGACCCTGTACTTCCACCAATACTCTGCGTACGCTCAAGATTCTTGGAAGATCTCTCGTCGTCTGACCATGAATTATGGGTTTCGGCTCGACCACGAGGGCCAGTGGTACAACAACACGACGGGCTTCGCTGTTTGGCTCCCCTCCACTTACTCGAATGCTGTAAATGGCCCGACCAACACGGGCCTATCCTGGCATAGCCTAGACAAGAGCATCCCTAAGTCGGGCTTCAAATCGCCTTGGGCCTACTTTGATCCTCGCATCGGGGCTGCGTACGACGTGTTTGACACAGGAAAGACCGTGCTCCGCGGCGGGTTCGCTGTATATCGCTATCAGATCGGCGTGGTCGGCGGTGCGTCGGATACAGCAAGTGGAGCGTTTACGTACGGCACCAATGCGCTAACTTCTCTGGCTCAAGCATCAACGTTTAATCCGCCTGCAACTCAGGGCGCTAACGGTGGCACCATTTATCCCTATCAATTGAATGACGGACGCGTGCCGAGAACTTACAACTATAACTTCACGATCTCGCAAGCAACACCGTGGAAGGGGGTATTCGAAATATCTTACGTTGGCAACCATAGTATGAACGGAGTCATTCAAGGTGGTAACTCGCACATTGGTGATCAGAACATCATACCCATGGGCGCCTATTACAGACCGGATCCACTCAGCACTTCAAAGAACTACGGGCAGATTGTCTCGCCGACAGCTTCAAACTTTCAGGGCAACGATTACTATCCGCTAGTGAATTATCAAAGTATCTATTTGATCTCGCATGGCAGTTATGCTAACTACAACTCGCTCCAGGTTGCCTGGCAAAAGCAGAGCGGTCCTGTAACTTTCCTCACTAATTACACTTTTGGTAAGGCCTTAGGCATTCGGGATGGCAACACTGCGAACGGATCCGGCGCTGGCGCATTGGTTGATTCTTTCAGCCTGAAGAACAACTACGGGGTGCTTGCGTACGACCATACTCAAGTCTTCAACGCTGGTTACGTGTGGCATCTACCCAATCCTTTACATGGCAACAAGATCTTGTCCGGTACGGTGAATGGCTGGGAACTCTCAGGCACTACACAGTTCCAGACCGGCGCTCCTATTCAACCGAATACAGGGGGGAACTTGAATGCCACTTACCCGACCGGCGTCAGTAACTCAGTTTATTTCGGCACCAACGCTCTGCAGCTTCAACCGGCTTTGACGTGTGATCCGCGGTCGGGACTCAAGTCGGACCAGTATTACAACCCAAGTTGCTTCACCCTTCCCGCACTCGGCCCGAATGGTACCAGCAAGAACGGTCCTACAATCTGGCCCTACATTAAGGGTCCTGCTTACTTTAACAGCGATTTATCGCTCTATAAAAACTTCAAAGTTACAGAACGTCAAAACGTTCAACTACGGTTTGCCGCATTCAATTTCCTCAATCACCCTTTGAGGCAGTTCAATGCTGACGGCACTAATAACGACCTGCGGCTTACTTTCGCCAGCGGCGGCACCACCAATTCAAACGCCCGGTTTACCGGCTACCCAGAGTATACAGTCGGTAATCGATTGATTGAACTAGCGGTAAAATACATGTTTTAACGCTTTGGTCACTCAGCTGTCCTGAAAATAGGGGGTTGGCTTCGGCCTTCCCCCTTTTTGTTTCCTGGCACGCATAGTGTAAGTTCATGCATTCGGCTCGTTATCTTCTTAGTCTCGCCACCGCTGGATTCATTTGGCTGCTCGTGTCGAGCCAGATGAGTCCTGCCACCCAAACCAGTCCCATTCACTTTTCACATAAGCCCATTCAGTTTCGGCTTGAAAATAACCAGACGGATGCTCGCAACGCGCCCGAGAGCATGGCCGGTGGAGTCGCCATCGTCGATTACAACGGCGATGGCCGTCCCGACATCTTCTTCACCAATGGCGCGAATATCGCTACGCTGAAGAAGGACGAGCCCAAGTATAGGAACCGTCTGTTTCGTAACGACGGCGCAGGTTCCTTCACTGACGTAACAGAAGCCGCAGGACTAGGCGGCAATGGCTACGACATCGGCGTTGCAGTAGCCGATTATGACAACGATGGACACCCGGACCTCTTCATCACCGGAGTTCACCAAAACACTCTTTACCACAACAATGGAAATGGCTCGTTCACTGACGTAACAGCTAAGGCAGGTCTCGATCGATTCGTCGACCCTCAATACGGCCCCTTATGGGCAGTCGCAGCAGCCTGGGTGGACGTGAATAACGACGGCTTACTCGATCTGTTTGTCGTTAACTATGTTCAGTGGGCATTCAGCAATCATCCTCTATGCGCATTAGCTAATGCCGCCGATTACTGCCATCCGAAGTTTTACAAAGGTCAGCCGAATCAGCTATTCCTCAACAAGGGTAACGGCACGTTTGAGGACGTTTCCGCCTCCTGGGGCATACGCGATCACATCGGCAAGGGGATGGGCGTCGGCGTTGCTGACTACGATGATGATGGCCGCCCCGACTTATTCGTCCCCAACGATGCTTATTACAATTCGCTGTTTCATAACGTCGGCAGTAAGTTCGAAGAGGTCGCGTTCAACGCTGGCGTCGCCCTCACGGAAGACGGTGATTTCATTTCCGGGATGGGTTTAGACATGCGCGATTTCAACAACGACGGCCTGCCTGACATAGCCTTTGTCGCTCTGAACAATCAAACATTTCCGCTGTTCGTCAACAAGGGCAAAGGCGAGTTCCGCGACGTTACCGCCCAATCAGGAATGCGTACCGCCAGCTATCACATGTCCGGCTTCGGCGCTGCCCTTTATGATTTCGACAACGACGGATGGAAAGATCTGTTTGTCAGTCGTGGTCACGTCGAATCGTTGCCCTTGCCCGGCCAGGACATCAATCAGTTCAACACCGTTTTCCGTAACCCGGGCCCTCAAGGCTTATGGACTGCGTTAACAGAAGAAGCCGGCCTCAATGCTGTTCCGGCTCAGCGACATCGGGGTTGCGCCTTCGGCGATCTCAATGGTGATGGTCAAATTGACGCGGTAGTGACCGCACTGACTGCCCCGGCCGAGATCTGGATGAACGACAGCGCGCAGGGAATGCACTGGATCGAGATAGCTATGGAGGGAACTAAGAGTAATCGGGACGGAATCGGTGCCAAGATCAAAGTAGTCAGCAAAGAAACCGGCACCCAATATAACCACATGACGACCAGCGTCGGCTATGCTTCCTCAAGTGCGGGCCCTGTCCACTTCGGCCTTGGTCACGACGAAAAGGTAGACCATCTTGAAGTTCGCTGGCCTTCCGGAACTGTCCAGACTCTTCAAAACGTCCAAGCCAACCAGGTACTTCGAATCAAGGAACAGTAACTAACTTTTCACCATCTGACGGTCGCTTCGAACACTGTCGGCCAATAGACGCAGTCGCTCACCGACTTCAACGGAGTACGGCTCAGCAGCTTCAAGTACTTTGAGTCGTTCTGGCAATCGCTCAACGGCCAACTCCCGGTAAGCCCGAATAGCCTTAGTTGTCGGAAGCTGCTCTACTAACTGTCCCTGCATCATGACCGGTCGCACAAGCGGCTCACCTTTGTAGTTACTGTTGCACTCATTGTAGAGCGTCACAACATCGTGGTCAGGATGACGATAGATCTGCTTTGCACCCGGTAGAGTAACTTTGTCTGTGCTGTACTTAGCTGTGTAAGTGTGTGAATCGCCGTGCTCTAACTCCACCAGCTTGTACACCGCCGACAAGGCTGGAGCATCAGCCGATGTCGCGAGCTGTGTCCCCACACCGAAGGCATCAATGGGCGCCTGTTGCCTTACGAGTTCGGAGATCTTGTCCTCATTCAGCTCATTAGTGACGAATATCTTCGCGTCAGTCAGGCCACCCTTATCTAGAATCTTACGGACCTGCCGCGATAGAACTTCGATATCTCCGCTGTCCAAACGCACGCCCCACAGTGGCCGTCCCAATTGCACCACCTCGTGCGCACCCTCAATCGTGTCGTATGTATCTAGAAGGAAAGTCGATTCTTGACCCAACACCTCCTGCAACACTTTGAATGACTGCATCTCGTCAGCGAACGCCATTGTCCAGGAATGGGCAGCCGTCCCAAAAACAGGGATATCGAACATCATTCCCGCTTCAGCGTTGCTGGTTCCTTCGCAGCCCGCCAGGTACGCGGCACGTCCTGCAAGTACTCCTGCTTCCGGCGAATGCGCGCGGCGGCTTCCGAATTCGATCACCGGCCGACCTTCAGCGGCGAACACGCAGCGTGCTGCCTTCGATGCAACAGTTGTCTCAAAAGCGATCGTCGACAAGAGGTAAGTCTCGACAAGCTGTGCTTCAACTAGCGGAGCACGCACAATCAAGATCGGTTCGTTAGCAAACACCGGCGTACCTTCAGGTAACGCAAAAACATCACCCGTGAATCCAAGCAATTGTAAGAAGCTAAAAAATTCGGGTGACGCTTGTTCAAACTGCTTGAGGCTGCGAAGGTACTCAATCTCTTCTTGTCGGAATTGGAGACCTTGCAGATACTCAATGGCCTGCTGCAGCCCAGCCGAAACCAAAAAGTTCCGATGCTCCGGGAGCCGCCGTACCGAAAGCTCGAAAGTGGCAATCTCGTTAGTCTTGCCAGCAGCAAAGTAGCCTGCTGCCATGGTTAATTGATAAAGGTCAGTATTTAGGGCGGACATTCTTGAAGGATCTCCGTAAGCCTTCGCCACCCGGTGGGTTGTCTCGTATTGCAGGCTTACTTCTTACTTGCAGGCACAGCTGGCTTCACGTCACTGCTTGCCTTCAGGATATCGTCCACCGACTTATTGTCTACCAAGTAGAGAGCCGGCTCGTTCTCGCGACGCACAATATAGCCATCTTTACCCTTAGCGAACGAGGCTTTCTCGACTCGCTTACCATCTTGGGACGTAACAGTCACCTCTAAGCTCGGAGCGGTGAATCCCGCCTCTGTAAAACCTGTGGCCGCAACATCCCGAAGCTTGTCTAGTAAAGCTTGGAAAGAGGCTGCATCCATTGCCTTGCCGCTCAGTTTCCAATCCGGTCCAGACTTCTGATACGAACGTGTTGCACCGTTTTGTTGTACATCTACCTTTGTTGGATCGCTAAAACCAAAGTCAAAAAGTTTCTTCGTCCGAAAATCATCCAATGATTTTTCTAGCACCTTACCGAGGTCGCCCGGAATCTTGTATGATCCGTTCACAACACTGCTTTTCGCGTAGTAGTCGTCTTTCACCTTCCGAACGTCAAGGGTCTGCGTTCCCGAGGCATCACTAACTTTGATTGTGCCCGCACGCTGTCCCGAAGCAAACGCAGGTGCAGCGTCTTTGTTCGGAACCGCTGTCCCGCTCGCAGGTAGGTCAATCTTTGCATCAGCCAACTTATGCAGTAGATCCTCCACCTGAAAGCTGTCTGCTCGGTACGGCTTAGGTTTGACAACCTGCCAGTCATTTAAGTTATTCTTGCCGAACTCCGCATCCACCTTAGCCGAGGCGAGTTCAACGCGAGTTACTTTGTTTTGGTCGAAGGTTAATAGTCGCTTGTCGCGGAGGTCATTGACGCTTTTATCAAGTGAGCTCCGAATGGAAGTTGATAGAGCATAAACTTTCCGATCACCCGTGTGCGTCGCATACACAAGCGACCCCGCCGGCACTTCGTCTCCGAACGAAAGCCCGTCTGTCTTACCATCCTTGCGCTTAACATCGACCTTTAGCGTGGGAGAGTTCAGTCCATATTTTGCCAAGTCTCCGGCCCGGTCTTCAACAACACTGTCCGAGGTAACCGGATTCAGCGCAGACTCGATCGATGTAACTGCATCTTGATCGGCGGAGTATTTCTCGGGGTCGGCAATGACCCACTTTCCGCCCTCCCGCCGCAAGACAGTCGCCGACTCGCCCTTCCTGGTGATGGATAACTGTTCCACCTGCGAATCCTGCACGTCCATGACTTTGGTTGAAGTGGTGGCAGCAGGCGTGGCCGTAGCCGATTCAGGATGCTTCTTCGCCCACCACACACCTACACTCAAGGCCGCCAAAACTACAGCAGCAATTAACAGCCCTCTCGGATTCATTGATATTTCCCTTAGCCTCTACGGTTCAAGAAGATCAAAACACCCGAGAAAATAATCGCCAGTGGCAGGGCAAATAGCACGCTCGCCCGAAACACGCTCATCTGTTGTTGAGTAACATTCAAGCGCCTGTCTTCTGGTTCCGTCGGTCTTATTGAGATAAGGTCCTCATCTGAGGACAGCCAGTTCACGGCATTAACGGCTAAGTCCCGATTACCCTGAAAGCCAATTGTGCTGTTATCCATGAAACCCGATGATCCGATTACAACGAAGCGGCCCGGATTGTTGGCCTTCGCGGTGTTGTAATTACCAGCCGCACCGAGGACGAACGGCCCTTTCTGATTACTTGGATCGTCAGGATTAACTTGGTTCGCACTCAGCTTAGTTGTCGCAATTGCCTGATCGGTCGTCGTGAACAACTTACTTACCGTCGTCTTCTCCGCGTTTTTGACATCTAAGGACCGGGACAGTGGGAATCCCGTTGCTGCGCCCTTCAAATCATTAACGATCGGATGAGTTTCGTATTTTGAGACCAGCGGCACTTCGGGACCGAACCCAAATAATTGACCGACCGGATTCTGCTCGAGGACTAAGTTTCTCTGCGCTGTTACTCCCCAGCTTTGCAGCAACTGCATCAATGGCTCGTTCTCAGCGATCCGCATCCTCTCAAAATTCAATGGCGGGTCAATAGCAAACAGTACTCGCCCTCCACCCTCAACGTAACTCCTAATCGCACTTACTTCGTTAGCCGAATAATCGAGTTGCGGGCCCGCCACGACTAGCACCGCGCAGTCTTTGGGCACCTCCGTTCTTTCAACCAGGGAAGTCGCTTCAGTAAGGTAGTTATCGCGCTCAAGCATTGTCTTATATCGCGAAAGCCCACCCTGTCCTGCTTCGTCCAGCTGATGCTCGCGGCTACCGGTTACAAAGCAAACCTTACGCGTTCCCTTCAGGTCCTTCAGAAAGGCCCCCGTAATGCCCTCTTCGGTTAAGCTTTTGGCTTCTTCGCGCCTCGTTCCAATCTCAACGTAAGTTGTTCCAGGGAATCGAAGACCATACGATCGAGCTATAGTGGGCTGCTTGACCATGTCGACATACTGGGTGTGAATCTTAGGCGAGAGATTCTTATACCGATCCAACATCCCCCGCGCCTGGTCAAATCCGCCCGGACGATCGATGTAAGTAATAGTGGCATCGCCTTTCAATCCCTTTACTAACTTCTGAGTTTCTTGCGACAGAGTAAAGCGTTTGTTACTTGTTGTGTCCCAGGTCTTGTTGTATCGATTGGCTAGCCAGTTCGCCATTACCAGAGCGGCAATAACGATCATTGTGTAGATCCCTGCGGTTGCGCCGAATCGCGCCTGCTGGCCAGCTACTGTTGTTCTTTTCTTGTCCATTATCTCCGCCACCTTAGGCCCTCCACCGCATTGACTCAAGCGAGCGAGCTGTCAGGAATAAGCCTAGAAAAATTGCAGACAAATAGTAGATGAGGTCCTTACTGTCGATTACACCTCGCGAGAAGCTGTCAAAGTGACTAGTGATCGACAGGTAGGAAAGCACCTGTGAAGTGTCAGAATTGCCGAACGCTGTTGACCAACTCAACACGAATAACAGCAGTGCAAAAGCAAACCCAATGGCTGCCGCAACAATCTGATTCTTCGTCGTGGTTGAAATAAAGGTTCCGAAGGCCAGAAGGCAAGCACCTTGCAGAATCAAGCCCAAAAACCCGGTCGCGACAGGCCGCCAGTCTGGTCGGCCATACATAAACAAAAACGAAAAATCCAAGACCAACACTGCTAATAAAGCTGAATACATCAAGACGGCCGCCAGCCACTTACCGAGAATGATCTCGACGTCATGTATAGGCGATGTCGCCAGCAGTTCGATTGTCCCTTGCCTCTGCTCCTCGGCAAATAAACGCATTGCGATCAGGGGAATTAAGAACAGGCCAATGACCGCAATGTTCGAGAACACGGGCGCTATTACCTGTTCGTTCACGCTCATGGGCATCGACTGTCCTGTCATCTGCGATTGCATTCCCTGCTGCACGAAGATACCGGAAATGAAGTAAGTAAAAAACCCGCTTAGAATGGCGAAGATCGTTAACAGCACCCAAGCGACTGGGGAAACGAAGTAGCTGTAGAGCTCTTTCCGGCAAATAGTCCAAATTGCTCTCACTGCACGCCTCCGACCGGCACTGTGCCCGTCTGCACTGAACCGGCGTCTAGTTCGCCGACGTGACCTTGACCATGGCTTGACCCGGTCAACTCTAGGAAGACTTCTTCAAGACTGAATGTCACCGACTTCATCTCCAACAGATTCCAACCCGACTGCACCATTGCACGGGCGACATCGGCCCGCGCACTCTGTCCATTTAAACTCTCAACTTCAAATACGAACGTTCCACCGATCTCGGGCTTATCGAGAACCTTACTCACACCGGGTACCTGTTCGAGTCGCAATCGAACATCATTTGCGCTTGCTAAACCCGAGGTACCTACCTGAACTTGGACGGCATCGTTGCCGGCAATTCGATGTTTTAAATTGGCGACAGAATCGGTGGCAACTACTTGACCCTTGTTAATGATGATTACTTTCTTGCAGACGGCTTCTACCTCTGGCAGAATGTGCGTACTTAAGATGATGGTGTGCTCGCCCGCCAAGCTTTGAATCAACTCGCGAGTGTCATTGATCTGCTTTGGATCGAGGCCTGACGTAGGCTCATCCAAAATCAAGACATCCGGATTGTGGATTATGGCCTGCGCCAAGCCCACACGCTGCCGGTATCCCTTCGACAACTTGCCAATTAGTTTGTTCTTCACATCGCCGATAGCGCAACGCTCCATGACTTCTTCGGTCCTGCGCTTTAGATCGCCGCTCGGAACGTTCTTCAGTCTGCCGACGAAATTGAGGTAATCACTAATCGTCATCTCCGGATAAACCGGCGGTGCCTCGGGAAGATAGCCTATCCGCTTCTTCACTTCGAACGGCTTCTCAAATACGTCGAAACCAGCTACAGTCGCCCGTCCTGCCGTGGGGGGCATGAAGCATGTAAGGACTCGCATCGTCGTCGTCTTCCCCGCCCCGTTCGGGCCAAGAAAACCGACAATATCGCCCCGGTCCACGGAAAAAGAAATGTTATTCACCGCGACATGGCGCGCGTAACGCTTCGAAAGACCTTCTACCTGAATCATCTTTAGTATGTTTTCCTATTCGGTCGCGCTATGAACGTGAGATCGGGACGATCCTTTGTCCAGAGGACTAGGTTCAGCTCAAACCCGCTGTTCACAAATGGCGTTACAGACCGATACCGATAATCTGAAATCCTGCGTCTACAAACATTACATTTCCCGTCACACCGCGTCCTAAATCACTGGCCAGAAAAACCGCGGCATCGGCGACTTCTGCTGGGTCTGTGTTCCGC
Organism: Bryobacteraceae bacterium; assembly: GCA_965214005.1. GTDB lineage: Bacteria > Acidobacteriota > Terriglobia > Bryobacterales > Bryobacteraceae > Bog-105. Next base: position 947,049 of record CBDCAQ010000014.1, on the reverse strand, counting down.
TTCAGCGGGGCGTGCGCTGCCACAGAATCCAGCACCTTCGAGAAATCCTTTATGCCCCGTGCCGAGGCCGTCTTAATCGGGCCTGAAGAGATAGCATTTACTCTAATTTTAAAAGCACCAAGGTCGCTCGCCAAGTAACGAACCGAAGCTTCCAAGGCTGCTTTTGCTACACCCATTACGTTATAGTTCTGCACTACCCGAGTTGAACCGAGATACGTCAGAGTCGTTATAGATCCGCCACTCATCATAAGCGGTGCCAGAGCCCGCGCAACTGAGATCAATGAATACGAACTAACTTCCTGGGCCAAAAGGTATCCATCGCGACTGGTCTCCAAGAAAGGCCGACTCAGATCCTCTTTATTGGCGAAGGCAATACTATGGACGACTGCATCCACAGAACGATAGGCTTGTTTCAATTCACCTACCAGACTCTCGAGCTCATCCGGCTTCGTCACATCACAGTTCACAATTCGATCTGCCTTCAGTTCCCTGCCCAGTTCCTCGACGGTCTGCTTCTGCCGATCACCCTGGTAGGTAAGAACCAGAGTTGCGCCCTCGCGTACGAACGCGCCTGCAATCGCGTGAGCAATGCTCCACTTATTAGCAACACCTAAGACGACCGCGGTCTTCCCGGCTAACAGATCCGACATGAAGGTTCATTGTAGCTCGGCCGTTTGCCCTTTCCACACATACACTTGGGTTCGTTCCGTACTAGCGCTGGCCAATACCCAGCCGTACTTAAGGAGTTCGTTTTTTCAACTTCCGTCGAAGACAGCCGGGTTCGTTCCGCAAAATTCCCCGAGCTTGTAGTTTATTCTTATCGCGTTCAGCGTTAAGTCCTTTGCTTTCAATTGCAGCTTGATTTGGCCATTGCTTTGCACAGATCAGCCCGGAGGAATTGTTATGAAGTATCTATTCGCGTGGATCCTAGGTGTACCTGGCTTTGTTATCGTTCTTTGGTTTTTGTTCAATCATCATTAATAACTCCGAAACTTTAGGCGAGCCGGATAGATCAACACCGGCTCCTTTAGCCTGCTTTCCCCGCCGACTCTCTTTGATCTGGAGTTTCACGTTACAATTTCGGGAGTGAGCGTCCGGAATCGAAACATGAACAATGATTGAACTGATCAGAGACTCCTACCGGTACCGCGAGCTGATTTGGGCTTTAGCGCTGAAGGACTTGAAAGTGCGCTATAAGCGCTCGGTGCTTGGTTTCTTGTGGGCCTTGCTCAATCCTGCTTTGTTGATGATCGTTTTGAGCCTCGTTTTTTCAACGATTCTGGCGATGAAGCTCCCGCATTACCCGATATTCCTGCTTAGCGTTCTTCTACCTTGGACGTTCTTCTCCCAGTCGCTCAGCTATGCGTCCGAGTGCATCGTGGGGAACGGTGATCTTATTAGGAAAGTGGCGGTATCGAAATTAGTGTTCCCGTTCGCAGCAGTGATGTCGAACATGATCAACTTCCTGCTTTCGATCATCCCGTTGGCCCTGATCGTCGTCGCGTTCGGACACCCTCTCTATTGGACATGGATTTACTTGCCGGTCCCGCTACTGGCTTTAACGATCTTTACTCTCGGCTCCTCGCTCCTCCTGGCAGCCGTTAACGTCTTCTACCGAGATGTCGCCCACATCATCCAAATTGTTTTGCAGGTCTGGTTTTACATCACACCGATCATTTATGAACTGAAGGTCTTCCCGGCCCAGTATCAATGGATTTTCAAGCTAAATCCGATGATCTACTTTTTGAACGGATTCCGGCTGGCCGTTTACTATGGGCAGCTTCCAAGACTGCAGAGTGTGATCGCCTCGTTCGTTTGCGCGTTCCTCGCCCTCGCCATCGGTTACGCAGTGTTTCGGAAACAGCAATCCGACTTCGTTTACTATCTCTGAGCTCTGCTATGGAATCGAACCAGGTCGTCATATCAGTTGAGAACCTCACGCAACGTTATCGCGTCATTCATGAGCGCCCCGACACGGTCCGGGAACTAGTGACGCGGTTTTTCCGGCAGAATGCTGACGTCTACGAATTTGAGGCAGTCAAAGACATCTCGTTCCAGGTTCACAAAGGCGAGATGGTTGGCATCATGGGCAGGAACGGGTCAGGCAAGAGTACGCTGCTGAAAGTGATCTCCGGCGTGTACCGGCCTTCTTCAGGTTCGGTCAACGTAACTGGCTCGTTAGCGCCACTGCTGGAGCTTGGCGCTGGATTTCACCCCGAGCTAACAGGCCGCGAGAACATCATTCTCAATGGACTGCTGATGGGCTACTCGAAACGGGAGATGCGTTCGCGTGAAGCAGGAATTATCGATTTTGCTGAGATCGGCGATTTCATCGACGTCCCTGTCAAGCAGTATTCGTCGGGTATGTATACGCGCCTAGCTTTCTCAGTCGCCACTGAAATTGACCCCGACATCCTGGCGCTCGACGAAATTCTGGCAGTCGGCGATACGGCTTTTCAGGCCAAGTGCTTCAATCGTTTATCGAAGTTCTTGGACGCGGGTAAAACGATCCTCCTCGTCAGTCATAGCCTTGCCCAAATTGGTGATTACTGCAGCCGCGTTTTGCTCTTGGATCAAGGTCAGCTTATGTTTGATGGCGCGCCCAAAGAAGGCATCGAGCGCTATCATCTTCTCTCGGGAATCGAGAGTTCCGCTATGGTCGAAGTGGGGCCGAACGTTCTCTAACGGCTGGCGGTTCTTGTTTGCGTCTAAGCCGCTTGGATCGATTGTTGTTCGGGTTTGAGATTCGCAACAAACTCAAAGTAGTCGCCAACCACGGTTGCCGACCGCCTGATCGTTCCTGCGGGTAATTCCAGAACAGAATACGCCGGCATGCAGAGTGCAATCGTGAACGGCCGCAAACCCGGCTTAAGAGCGCGAACGCGAAAGTTGCGTTCCAGAAAGACAGCATCGATAGCACTCAGTAGCCCGAACGTGTGGATCGCCTCGCACGGCGCAATCCAAAGCCCGGTCCCTCGATTGAGCGAACCCCGGCCCAAAAGTTTTCTTCTCTGTGCGTTCCTGGCAGCCGGCAAACAAACGTCTGTCGCAACGACGATACGGCTTCTACGGTTTCGGACCGTGTAGGTAATGCAATTCTCACTGTTTCGGCGTTCGTTGGTCGTGCTCACGAGTGTTTAATCAGCCGGGGGAGGGCGGCAGCCTTCGACAGGGTAAGTGGGTGGGCCGATTGAATGCTCTCAAACGGTGGGTCGGGGATGTGAGAGACTTCCTGATCGGGAGTTAATTTGTTTACTGTTCATAGTTCCGGGGTTGCGATCGCGCTTTGCATGCTGACGATGCTTGGGTGGGGATCGTGGGCCAACACGCAAAAGCTGGCCGGCAAGGAGCGGTGGCCCTTTCCGCTGTTCTATTGGGATTACGCCTTGGGCCTGTTCCTATTCGGATTATTTTTCGCTTTCACTGCCGGCAGCATCGGCGCTGAGGGCCAACCTGCTCTTGCGAATCTCGCCGCCGCTTCCGGGCCAGCAATCTGGGCAGCACTTATCAGCGGGGCACTTTTCAACCTTGCCAACGTTCTGCTCGGAGTCGCCATCGATATGGCCGGAATGACTGTCGCGTTTCCAGTCGGAGTGGGTCTGGCGCTAGTCATCGGAACAATCAAAAGCTACCTCGATACACCTCGAGGAAATCCAGCTCTGCTAGGCGCCGGTGTTCTGCTGATTGCTCTCGCGATTCTGATCTCAGCCCGGGCATCCGCAACTCTCCCGGGAACCCAGAAGCAGGTCCGCTTGCGCGGTGTTCTTTTCGCCGTCGTAGCTGGATGTTTGATGGGCCTCTTCTACCCGAAACTAATCTCCTCAATTTCGCCAAATTTCAACACGCAGCCAATTGTGCTGGGCACTCTGACTCCGTACACGGCGGCGCTCCTCTTCGGCGTAGGCGTCCTGGCCAGCAACTTAGTCCTGAACACAATCTTCATGCGAGTGAACCGACTCACTTTTGGAGAATACTTCGGCGGATCGCTAAAGCTCCACGCGATTGGACTTCTCGGCGGTGCTATCTGGATGATGGCTCTATGTACGAATGTCGTCGCGTCGGGCACTGCAGGGCCAGCGGTATCCTATGCGCTCGGACAGGGAGCCACGCTGGTGGCGGCCATCTGGGGTGTGTTTGTTTGGAAGGAGTTCGCCGCAGCCCCGAAAAGCACCTTCGTGTTAGTCGCCTTGATGTTCCTGTTCTACGCTGCAGGGTTGGTTCTTGTCGGATGGGCTAGCTTGGCTTAAAGTCAAGCAGTCTAGGAAGACAGTATGGTGGGCGGTCAGGGACTCGAACCCCGGACCCCTTCGGTGTAAACGAAGTGCTCTAACCAACTGAGCTAACCGCCCGCAAGATCGCTGTTATTAGTTTGACACGAAGGAAATGTCCGGAGACTTGGCCGTATACTCAGGCACCGATCATCTTGACATAAATGCTGCGAGCAACGGCCACGTCTGTGGTTCCCTTCACGATAGCTCGGCCGTCGGGAAAGAAGGTCAGGTCGAATTTTGGAGTGGCTACACGAAGCGCAAATTCGTTAACGCGTACATTTCCATGTGGCCGCAGACGCGATGCGAGCTGCTGCAGGTTCAGCGGTCTGCATGTCTCGTGAAGTTGCACCGCATTCCGTCCACAAAGACTTACTGGGACTTGGCGTGCACCGTCCAGATAGGCAAAATTTCTATCGGCGCAGACCCGGCAGTTGGCATCCGGGTTACCCGCCGCAATCTGCTTACTCGTTCCTTCCCAGATGTCGAAGGTCTGCAGCACCGCCCGAAATGACGGCCATCCAACGAGTAGTCGCAACGCAGCTGCCACCTGTGCAGCAGCCACCGTTGCAGTTATAGAAGAAAGCACGCCGTCTAAGTCGCAAGTGGGCTGAGGGCCTGTCGGGGGATCAGGATAGACGCAACTAAAACAGGGGCCCCGGCTCGGAACTACCGGCATCACGATCCCATAGCTACCAATGGCTGCGCCGTAGATCCAGGGAACGGAAAGTTTGACGCTAAGATCGTTGAGGAGATAGCGGGTTTCGAAATTGTCGGTCCCGTCCAGAATCAGGTGGCAACCGGAGAGCAACTCCTCAGCGTTCGAAGGCGTTACGTCAGCAACGAAAGGTTCAAGGACAACGCTGCTATTCAACCGTGCAAGGTGCCGGATCGCCGCTATCGCTTTCGGCGTTTCGTCAGCCGCATCTGCCTCGTCGAAAAGCCATTGTCGCTGCAGATTACTGATATCTACATAGTCCCGATCGATGATCCGCAAGCGACCGACCCCTGCTCGCGTCAGAGCCTCGGCCTGGAAGCTGCCTAGTGCACCACAACCAACGATGGCCACAGTTGATTCGCGAATACGCCGTTGCCCCTCGTGCCCGATTCGCTCAAATAGGATCTGGCGAGAGTAGCGCTCGCTCTCACCGGCGTTCATATGAGTCGATCGTAGCAACACTTACAGAGCCGGTACGGCCCCGCTACAGTAACCAGAAGCTCGGTATGTTCATCGTAATGGTCGTTGCCATGCATGTACTTCGAGCTCAAGACGCCCAAATCCCGTCTTTTGAAACAGCTCTCAAGTATGAAGGCCGGCCCGTCGCCAGCATTGCCTTCGATCCGCTAGAACAGCCCGTTCCGGTTTCGGAACTCGAGGGTCTAATTACGCTAAAGGCGGGTGTTCCATTTCATGAGAGAGCGCTCGAAGATTCCATTCAAAAGCTTTACTCAACGGGCAGATTTTCTGATCTCGCCGTAGACGCCGACGCAGCCGGGAATGGCGTGGCACTTCGGTTTGTTACCCGTTCTGCTTACTTTATTGGCAGGGTTGAGGTTCGAGGCGTTAGGGAGCCCCCCAATAGCGGGCAGCTTGCAAGCGCGACGAAACTTGCACTCGGTACACCGTACGCGGAATCAGCAAAGACACAAGCTGTCGAGCTACTTCAGATACTGCTACGGCAGAACGGGTTGTACAACGCTTCGATTGACACTCGAGTCGCTTACGACAGATCTGTTTCGCAAGCTAACTTGACATTCACAGTGAACCCCGGGGCTCGGGCACGATTTGAGAAACCCGATGTTACGGGAACACCCGATCAGCCTGTGGCTGCGGTTATTCGATACACACGGTGGCAGCGCCTCTATGGTTTGCCGGGTTGGCAACTGCTTGGCTGGCAGCAGGTTACTCAGCAACGCGTGCAGCAGGGCCTCGACGGAGTGCGTCGATGGTATCAGAAGCGGGAACGCCTTCGCTCGCGTGTAACCCTGACTAACCTCGATTACCACAGTGAAACGAACACGGTAAAGCCAATACTGAATGTCATAGCAGGCAATCACATCAGGCTAACAGTGCGGGGCGCCAGAATTTCGAAGGGCAAACTCCACCAACTTGTGCCAGTCTTTCAGGAGCGATCGATCGACCGCGACCTTCTCGTAGAAGGCCAGCGTAATATTCAGCAGGCTCTGGTTGCCGACGGCTACTTCGGCGCGACCGTCACGCTGGAGTCTTCGGAAGGCGCAAATCAACGCGAGCGCGTCGTGACTTTTGATGTTGATCGAGGTCCGCGCCACAAGTTTGTCCGTCTCGCAATCAGCGGCAATCACTATTTCCAACTCAAGACCATCAAGGAGCGGCTGTATATTGAACCGGCTTCTTTTCCTCGCTTCCCCTACGGACGGTTTAGCGAGGTATATCTGCAGCAGGACACCCAAACCATCCGTGATCTATATGAGTCGAATGGCTTCAGGGCCGTGCGGGTAACAGCTCGCACGCAGGATAACTACTTAGGAAAACGGGATCAATTGGTCGCGTTCATAACCATCGTGGAAGGTTCCCAGTCGCGCGTTGCTGACTTGAGGATTGAAGGAGTGCCATCGAGCCGATTGCCTTCGTTGCGCTCTCTCCTAGCTCTCGCAGAAGGGCAACCATTCAGTCAATCCAGCGTTGCCTCTGATCGCGAGAATCTACTGAATCAGTTTTATAACGACGGGTACCCGAATGCGGCGTTCGAATATTCTGTGGAACCCGCCGCCGCCCCTGAAGCCGTCAATGTACGGTACGTTCTTACGCTTGGTCAACGAAAATTCGTGCGAGATCTCGTGATCACGGGGCTCGACACTACACGTCCGGCTTTGGTGAGAAATCGCATCGAGATTGATAAAGACGCACCGCTATCTTTATCGAAGAACACAGAAAGCGAACGCCGGCTCTACGATCTAGGAATCTTTGCACGTGTCAATACTGCTCTGCAAAATCCGGAGGGTGATGAAGACAAAAAAAACGTATTATACGATCTCGAAGAAGCGCGGCATTACTCTCTGAATTTGGGCGTTGGTGCTCAAATAGCGCGAATCGGAGGTGGCGTGACAACTCTCGACAACCCTGCTGGTACCACCGGCTTTTCACCGCGCGCCACTCTGGGTCTTAGCCGAATCAATTTTCTTGGACTCGGACAGACCATTAGCCTGCAATCCGCCGTCTCCACAATTGAACAGCGAGCATCGTTAACTTACTTTATCCCTGAATTTGCATATCATCAGAATTTAAGTTTGACCTCTACGGGGCTGTTCGATAACTCCAACGGCATTCGCACATTCACCGCACACCGCAGAGAAGGATCAGTGCAGTTGGGCCAAAAGCTGTCGCGGGCATACACGGTTCAGTACAGGTTGTTATTTCGTCGAGTAACGCAAGGTAACCTAAAAATTCAACAACTGCTAGTTCCGCTGCTCTCGCAGCCAGAGCGCGTTGGCCTCGCCGAAGTTACGCTGATTCAGGATAAGCGCGACGATCCGACTGATGCTCACCGAGGAATCTACACAACTCTCGACGCCGGTTATGCACCCAAGGCTCTGTTGTCCCAAACATCCTTCTCGCGATTCCTGTTGCGCAATTCCACTTACACGCAGATTACCCGGAACTTAGTATTCGCCAGAAGCACGCAGTTGGGCGTCATCAGCCGCACAGGCGGCAGAGTTCAGATCCCGCTAGCCGAACGCTTCTACTCAGGCGGCTCAACCTCTATTCGAGCGTTCCCGGATTTCCAGGCCGGTCCGCGAGATCTGGAGACTGGCTTCCCGCTGGGCGGCAATGCTCTCCTTCTCAATAATTTTGAATTACGATTTCCACTGTACGGCGACAATGTCGGTGGCGTCCTTTTTCACGATGCAGGGAATGTATATAGCAGCTTGGGAAATATGAGCCTGCGTTTTCGCCAGCGCGACTTGCAGGATTTCGACTACATGGTTCAGTCTGTCGGGTTCGGCATACGCTACCGGACGCCGATTGGACCTGTTCGCCTGGACCTATCTTTTAGTCCCGATGCGCCCCGTTTCTTCGGCCTAAAAGGCTCAGAGCAAGACTTCCTAAATGGAACGGCAAGCTCAAGAGTTCAGAAGATCAACGCATTCCAGTTTCACTTCTCGTTAGGGCAGGCATTCTGATGTCGCGGCGATCATTTACAACCGTCATGATCTCGCTCATCGCCTTAACAAATGTAAGCGCTGCATTGATCGATCGCGTTGCAATCACAGTCGGGAACCGTGTCATCACAGAGCTACGCTTGGATGAAGAACTTCGAGTGACAGCGTTACTAAATCACCAATCTATTGTGAGAGACCTAGCTGCACGACGGGCAGCAGCTGACCGTCTGATTCAGCGCATGCTGATTGAGCGGGAGATGCAATCGAATCACTATCCTGAGCCAACGGAAATGGAGGTTGGACTGTATGTCGATGAGGTTCGGAAGAGCTTATTTGGCCAAAGTGCCGGCGACTCACAATTGGCCGCTTACCAGTTGACTGAACCGGTGCTCCGCGAGCACTTGGCGTCACAACTGATGTTGATGAAGTTTATTGAGTTCCGTTTCCGGCCCGAAGCTGAAGTATCGGACGCTGAAATTCAGGACTATTACAATCGCGAGATCGCATCGGCGGCACAGTCCCACCGTGGATCCGCTCCATCGTTTAAAAATTCAGAAGATACAATCCGTCTGGCTTTAACTGAGCAACACATTGACGCCAGCCTCGGCCAGTGGATAGAAGAAACCCGCAAGCAACTCAGCATCATTTATCAGGACAAGTCGCTTCAGTGATCCACTTTAACTTACGGCGGGTTCTGTCGCGTATCGGCATTTTGATCACAGCTGCACTGCTCATCGTGCTACTCGGCGTACTCATCTTACAAAGCAGCTGGTTTGAACGAAGGATTCGCGACGCGATCGTCACAACTGTAGCCAGGGCAACAGGTGGACACGTAGAACTCGGCCAATTTGCTTTCCATTGGTGGACTCTTACCGCGGACATGGACCAATTCGTAATTAGGGGTTCTGAACCCTCAGGCTCGGATCCTCTATTCGCGGCTCAGTCCATTCGCACGCGCCTGAAGATTCTCTCGTTTTGGAAGCGCGACGTCAACGTCGAAACCGTTGTAGTCGAACGTCCAGTCATGCATTTCATTTTTCGACCGGACGGAACATCTAACTTTCCTCGACCAGCTACTCGGCGACCTTCTAAGAGGACCATCCCTGAGCAAATCGTTGCACTTCGCATCAGTCATTTCGAAATGAATCACGGCATTGTTGAAACTGAACTCCGGCGCTTGCCTCTGAATATCCGGGGCGACAACTTACATGCCGACGTCCAGTATGCGCGGGATCCAGCTCGATATGACGTCTCCCTTGATTCCGACCATCTCAGCTTGTCCTCGACGTATATGCTGCCGGTAACAGGTGATCTGCAAGCGCGAATGCAGTTCCAATCCGACCGGCTTGTATTTGATCGGGTGATCTATAGATTTGGCGCCTCTGAACTGCATGCTAGTGGCGATCTGGTTCACTATGCGGATCCTGTGCTCCACCTGGCTTCCGCCGGCAACTTCGAAGCTTCGAAGCTCGGCGTCATCCTTCGAGCGCCCGAGTTCACTGCGGGTTTGGTCGCGATAGAAGGCACCACTTCATACGACAAGAGCCAGTCATTTTCATTTAAGGGCAAAGTGTCAGGCACCCAGATCAGGTATCAGTCGCGCTACCTGAATCTGGATCGATGGTCTGTTCAATCCGAAGTGTCTGCAAACCGGAACGGTCTTACTGTAGGTCACTTTAGTGCAGGCGTGGTTGGCGCTCACGTTGAGGGTAGAGCTCAGCTTGGCGGTTATCGAAACTTGACAGTTGAGGGTACGGTCCGGGAACTGACATTGCAGCAACTTAGTAAGTTCTTTATCCGAGATACTCTCCCCTGGTCGGGAACGGCATCCGGACCATTTCAGTTTCACATGCCGAGTGTTCTCGAATGGCGCAACTTCAGTCTTCAAGCCGATCCCAAAATTGTGCCAGGCGTGACCGGAATTCCGGTTTCCGGTCATGTCGCGCTCGCGTACGTAGCTCCCGCGAATCGCCTTGAATTCTCCGACGCCCATCTATTCTTTCCCCATAGCGCACTTACAGCTGCAGGTGAGCTGAATAACAACATGGCCGTCGAACTGCAATCGACAGATCTCAGCGACATAACACCGGCGCTTGTACTCACAGGTGCGCCAACAACCCAGTTACCCGTGACACTTAGAAATGGCCGCGCAAATTTTAGAGGCACTGTCATGGGCCAGTTAAACGCTCCAGAGATAGTCGGCGACCTTGATCTGACTAGCTTCGACGCCTTTCACGCTCATTGGGATTCATTGGCTGCCTCCGTGCGTCTAAAGGCCCGGCAACTTTCAATCAGCAAAGCAGACTTGCGTCAAGGCAAGTTTCGCGTGCGCGCTTCGGGGGAAACTCAGCTCGCTCACTGGCGATTTCAGGAGACCTTGCCAGGTCATCTACAGAGCACCTTTGAAAATGCACCGGTGATTGATCTCCTGAACCAATACACAACGGTACGTCTTCCCATCATCCGTGGCCTGGCTAGCGGATCGGTCAATTTGACCGGTACTCCGCTCAGACCTTTGGGGGTCGCCAAGATCTCTGCAAATAGTCTGGATGCATACGGTGAACTCTTGAACCAAGTCACGGCCGACGCAACCTTCGAAGGAGATTCAGTGCGAATTGACAAAGGTCGAGTAGTGGCTGGCCCTGCATTGATGACCTTCTCGACGTCTTACCGGAGAACTGCGGAAAGCTGGACGAACGGCAGTGCCACACTTCGGCTTGACACCAACGGTTTTCCGCTCGCAAGCCTTTCGCCTGTGCAAAGATGGGCACCGGGTTTGAATGCAACAGCGGCGGCTCATGTCCAAGGTTCAGCTGAAGTAGAGCGAGGCACGATTCGTCCGATTGATGTGAAGGGCATGTGCATTCTTCAGAAGGTTTCAGTCCAGGGCCGGCCGATTGGGAACGCCGTTGTTTCCTTGGCCACGCGAGGTCAGGCTGTGGAGACACGCTTGACCGGTGATGTTCGATCCGCGCCGATTCAGGCCACAGCCTTGATCGCACTTGATAGCGGCTATACGGCGACCGGAACAGCACAAGCAGACAAGCTTTCGCTGAACACAGTGCTTGAGATCATTCGGCCGGGACAAGGTGAATCGCTTCCAATTGCCGGAACTGTACAAGGACGCGTCGGATTTCATGGACCGCTGGCGAATCTGACTGCAATGCAAGCTGACGTCGTGATCGGTTCATTGCAGGTCACTGAACCACTCGCAAACACCGAAGCTGCACGATCCGCAGCGGCATCTCCGCTTGTTCGAAACACTGCGCCCATTCAAATCTCTGTCGCAAATGGAAGACTTTTTATAAAGAGTTTTGATCTGAGCAGTCAGATTTCCGGTCAACAAGGAACTGACGAAGCTCGCTTCCAGATCACAGGCTCAACTCCTTACCTGAGCAACACTGCTCCAATTGACCTGAAACTTGCCGGTGGTCTAAATGCTCGGCTCTTAGAGGCGCTCAACCCAAGTTGGCAATCGACTGGCCAACTCGCCTTGGCCGGAACTGTCAATGGTACATGGGCCAATCCAGTGCTGTCGGGATCAGCCGACATCAGGAGCGGTTCTTTTTTCTCGACAAGCATTGCGACCGGATTGAGCAACGTAAATGCATCAGTCAAGTTCGAGCGAAACAGGGCCACGATTCAGCGCTTCAGCGCGAGCAGTGGAGGCGGCACAGTCGCGGTTTCGGGTGGCGCTACTTTGGGAACGGGCGGGCTCGTCTTATATCAGCTACAAGCAGATTCGCGAGACGTCCGCATTCGATCCGCAAGCGGAGTGAGTATAACGTCCAGTGCCGCGCTCCGCTTACAAGGAACTGCGCAGAGTGGATTGCTTACCGGTACGGTTACTCTTACTCGAGCGGCTTTCAACCCCAGTGTTGATCTTGCCACTCTGATCGCTTCCTCGTCACTCTCAAGGCCAACGCCGAGCGACGCGTACGGTTTTCTGAACGGACTCCAGTTCGACGTAGCGGTGGAAAGCGCACCCGACTTACAATTGGACACAAGTCTCAGCCAAGACGTACAAGCAGAGTGTGACCTTCATGTGCGCGGAACCTTCAATCGCCCTGCTGTGCTCGGTTCTATTTCGGTGAACCAAGGCGACGTTAAATTATTCGGCACAAGATATTCCATCAATCGCGGCGAAGTAGATTTTTACAACCCCGCTCGAATAGAACCTGTCTTGAACCTTGACCTTCAAACGGAAGCGCGCGGCATTACTGTGGACATCACAGTTTCCGGACCGCTTAGTAAGCTCAACATCAATTACCGGTCAGATCCACCTTTGCAACCTCGAGACATCATTGCGCTGCTGGCCGTTGGTCGCGCGCCGAATGCCAATACGAACATCGGAAGCGGCCAAGTTTCGAACGACACAAGCGCACTTCAGTCAGGCGCGAACACAATTTTGGGTCAGGCTCTGTCGCCCGTTTCGAACCGGCTTTCAAAGCTCTTCGGAATTACAAATATAAAGATCGATCCGCTGGTCCAAGGCATCACGAACACGCCGCAGGCTCGACTGACAGTGGAGCAACAGATCTCGCGGCAGATTACCATCACTTACATCACTAACTTGTCCCAAACATCTGAGCAGATTTTCCGCTTGGAATGGGCCTTGAATCGTCAGTACTCAGTCATTGCACTGCGCGACGACAATGGCGAGTTCGGAGTCGACATCCAATTCAAGACGCGGTTCAAGTAGGGGTGCTCGCTTAGAAGTATGCGTTTACGTGCTGCGCAAGGCAGATTGAAAATTGAGCACAGTATCATCGATGGACTACGCCCAGTGCTGGAACGGTTGTTGCGCGATAACGAGCAGGTTCGATCGATCGTCCCTGGGGTTATTCGGAAGGTGCGGGACGCGAAAGGTGAACCGACAATCCGCGTCACTGTGCCAACCCAAAACGGATGGAAAGCGATCGCGCTCAGCTCAGGAGCCCGTCAGGAACTATTTGTCAGCACTGCATGGACGAGAGAAAAGTTGGACGAAGCCGTTCGCCTTGCTCTTGAGAGTCTTCGCTAGTGATCTGCCTACATCCGTCCGGCCATAGCCTCAGCCCAATCAGTTGGCAGCGCACCCTGTGGCAACAATTTCCCTTTGTCAAGATGCCGGATCGAACTCGCGAATTTGGCAGCGTGTGGATCGTGGGTCACCATAATCACTGTCTTGCCGAACTCCCGATTTAACCTCATCAACATAGTCAGAACGTCTTCGGCCGCCGCCGCATCCAAGTTGCCCGTCGGCTCATCAGCAAGCACCAGATCCGGGTCAGTCACAACCGCACGCGCGATAGCGACACGCTGTTCCTGGCCGCCCGACAACTGCTTCGGCAAGTGGTTCATCCGATCGCCTAACCCGACCAAACGCAATGCAGTCTGCGCATGTTCAATACGCTCCTTCTTGCTCAGGTTCGTCAGCTTCAAGGGCAGTTCGACATTCTCAAGCGCGGTCAACACAGGAATCAGATTGAACGATTGAAATACGAAGCCGATATGTTCATTCCGCCAGTGAGCAATCTGCTTGTCGTTGAATGCGCGCAGGTTGGAGCCAAGCACTTCGATTTCGCCGCTCGAAGGTCGGTCCATAGCAGCGATTAAGTACAGCAGAGTGGATTTGCCTGACCCCGAAGGACCCATTAAGGCCAGAAAATCACCCTTCTCTATGTCGATATCCGCCTCGTCTAAGGCAGTAACGCGAAACTCGTCTCGAACATATTCCTTGCTTAGCTTCCGAGTCTTGATTACGATGTCGCTCATACTTCCTGCTCCTGTGAATTCACTTGCGCTTAGTGCTTTGTCTCCACTCGTTGGCCGTCTTTGAGGGTTTCGGGGGCGCTCACAATCAACTCCTCGCCACCGATCAGCCCACTCTCGATGATCGCGCCCTTGGAAGTTGTACCCGCTGTGGAAACGGTACGCTTTCGTGCCTTACCATCCACTACGACAAACACGCTGCCGTTCCACACAGCGGCGGCCGGAATCGTGACAATCGGTTTTGTTTCGGAACTGACGTTGCCTTGCTGCTCGTTGTAGAACGCCACCGTTGCATTCATATCCGGACGAAGATAACCGTCTGGATTTAGTACCTTCACCTTCACCTGTACCGTCGCCTTCGCCCGATCTGCTTCCGGCGAAACCTGATCGACAACTCCCTTATATTTCCGATCCGGATACGCATCCGTCGTTACTATGCCCTTTTGGGTAGGCCCGATTTTAGGAAAGTCGTTCTGGTTGATATCCAGCTCAACTTTCAAATCTAGTAAATCGGCCATCGTGAACGCATACCCTTTTGCACCCTTGTCACCGACAAAACCGTTCGTGACAAATTCGCCCTTCTCGACATTCCGGTCCAAGATCGTGCCGGTTACAGGAGCGCGAATCACCGTGTCGTTCAGCTGAGTCTGCGCATAAGCCAAACCGCCCCGCGCCTGTTCGATTTGCCCCATTACTTGCTCAATCTGCTCTTTTCGTGTACCCAGGACAGACAGGTCGAGAGTTCGTTGCAGGCTGCTGACTTTGGCGACGTTGCCGTCAAACTTTGCTTGCGCATCATCCAGGGCCTGTTTCGACATAACGCCGTCAGCTACCAATTGTTTGGTCCGATCCAAGGAAACGCGCGCGTTCTCTAAATCTGCTTTGCCCTGCGCAACATCGGCCCGTGCTTTTTCAACTTCTTCGGGGCGCGATCCATTTGTAAGCTCTGAAAGCTTGCCTTCCAAGTTCCTAAGCTGCCCCTTTTGCTGCTCCAGCTGGGCCCTGTACTCATCGTCTTCAAGACGCACAATAACCTGGCCTGCCTTTACCTGGTCGCCTTTATCAACACCGATAAAGGCCACGCGCCCTGCCACTTTCGAGGCAACTTCAATCTTATGCGCGGCCACAATGTAGCCCGTCGCACTAAGTACTGTTTGCTCTCCAGCGCCGCTGCTAGCGATCGAAGTCGGCGCCATCACTTGAACTACTTCAACCGGTACGGCGGCCGTGAGCTTCTGATAGGCGAACCAGGCAGCCGAAACAACGATCAAGGCCAACAGCCCGAGCAGTGCCCATTTCCCAGCAGAGCCCTCGCTTTTAGCTTTCCGGCTGGTCTTATCGATCCGAAGGTCTTTTAACTCCGTCTCCATACCCGTATTTGTCTGCATGCTCTATTTTGGCTTGAGTGATGTGGCTCGATCAGAACCTACACTTCTCGAAGCGCGGTTAAGATCTCCTTGCCTGCCGCTTGACGCGCTGGAAGTATGCCTCCTATTGCGCCGAGCAACATCGCGAAAATCAACCCGATGGCCATCACATCGGGACCGATCCTGAAGTTAAAGCTTGTTTCGCTGAACGTGACGAAATTACCCAAGCCAGTCGTAACGTTGTTCAACGGCAATACCAGCAGGCAGGCCACTGCGCCTCCAATAAGAGACAGCAATATTGATTCAAGAAAGAAGCTAAGCAGAATGCTGCCTTTTGTGAACCCGAGCACTCTGAGTGTTCCCACTTCTTTCGCTCGGCGCGCAACAGCGGCATACATAGTATTCATAGCGGCGAACGCGCTTCCAATCGCCATAATGATGCAAACGAAATACCCAAGGAACTGAATCGGCGCTGCAGAAACAGTTTGGGTTGCGTAGTACGCTCGCTCCGTAGACACTGTCACGTTGAGTCGCCGATCTGATTCGAGCGATTTTTGAAGAGCAGCTGCCGTGACGTCGTCCGTTGCTCGGATTAATGCGGAACTAAAGGCATCTGGGCGATTGAAGTCGGATGCTACCTGATTGCCGTCGCCCCAGATCTCACTGTCTACCGCCCCACCATGGTTATCCATGATGCCTACGACTTGCCATGAGCCACGACCGAATTTAAGCTGTTTGCCGAATTGCGCGCTGGGATACCGCTTAGCGATCGATTTGCCTACGACCACTTCCCGTTGTCCTGGGTGAAACCAGCGCCCTTGTGTGATGGTTAGCTTGCGCATTGCTACGCCGTTTATCGAAGCCCCGCGAAGCGTTACGTTGGCACCCTGTGGATTATCAACGTTAACGAGATTGATGATCGATACCACCTCAAGTGAAGTAAGCGGTTGCCCATCAGGTCCGTTTGCAATGCCTGGGAACGATTTCACTATTTGGAACGACTGCGGAGTCATAATGCTGGTCAACTCGGAATTGCCGCCCTTCCTCAGGACCAAGACGTTCAGTGGATCTCCTGTTGCCGCAAAGGCAGAACGCAATCCTGATACCAGTCCAAGCACGGCGAGCAGCACCGCGACAGTCATGGCTACGCCGGTAGCCGTCATGATGGTTGTCGTCTTGCGAACAATCAGGTTTCGTATGTTGTATGAGATTGGAATCGCCATAGTTACCTAACTTGAGTGCCTTATCCGCTGTACCGTAGCGAATCCAAGATGTTCGTCCTTGCTGCATTCCAAGCAGGAAGAAAGGAACTGATAAATCCAATGACGACCGCGATAGTCATCGCCAGAAGCACCGTGGTCGTGGTCAAAGACAAATTATGGAGCTGACCCACAAAGTTTTGACCTACCTTGCCGACGCCTACAACTAAAATGCTTGCGATGGCGAGTCCAATGGCTCCGCCGATGAGCGAGATGGTAATCGCTTCGCCGATGATGATTCCGAGAATCGCGTCGTTGGTAAAGCCCAGAGTCTTGAGAACGCCTACTTCCTTGATCCGCTCGCGAACCGACATCGACATGGTGTTGCCTGAAACCAGCAGAATTGTAAAGGTCACCGCGGCACAGATACTGAGCAGGAACAGCTTGATATTGCCCAAGAAGGCAAGAAATGATAAGGCAAATTGCTGCTCTGATTCAGTCTTCGTGGGGGCTGGGAAATTCTCAAACATGGTGTCGATGGCTCTCGCAATGCGTGGCACGTTATCTGGGCTGTCCGCTAAGATCGCAACTGTGCTGTCTTGATTTCTGCGTCCAATCGGCAGGGCGTCACGCAGGTAATCAAGATTGAAGTACAACGACTTGGTAACATCCGGATCATCGAAGATACCGCGAATGGTGAGTTCCAGCGTCACCGGATAGATGTCACCGATTAAATCGACACGGTCTCCGAGTTTCAGGTTTAAGTCTTTGGCCAGATCCCTACTTACGACCGCAGCCCTTCGCTCAGTGAGAAAGGCTCTGCGCTGCTCCTCTGGCATCACCATTTCAGTCCTGATCTCCATTACCGCCTTCGGATTCACACCGAATCGAGCGAAGAAATTGTTTTGGTCACGATTGTCTTTATATGTGCCCCCAAACCAATCCCACGAAGATACTTGCTTTACGCCCGCCACTTTACGAATACGGTCCTTATAAAAGCCCGGAATGGCCTGCGCCAGTGACACCTTGTGTCGGGTGATGAGCCGCAAAGCCTGACTGGGCGTAGCCACGCTGAAATAGAGTGCATGATAAATGGCCAACAGAACACCGAGCAAACAAAGCGATACTGCAATGCTTGAGATAGTCAGCAAGCTGCGGCGGCGATTGCGCAAGCTGTTTCGGAATACAAGCGAAAGATAACGCAGAGTTGTTCTCCTTTTGGAGCTACTGTAGCCTAAATCGTGCTCCAACGTCTCAGTTTTCACTCGGGCGTCAGATGCCTAACGATAACTGTTTGTGCCGGCGAGAGACATTCAGTTCGACCAACCGGTTAACAACAATGACGAAGTGTAGATTTCAGAAGTTCAATTGGAAAGATGGGTGGGTTTGAGGACGGGGCGAGGCTGCAGGTGACAGAAGTAGATCACGAATCTTTTATGCGTCTGGCTCTGCACTTAGCAGTGAACGCTCAGGCCCTCGGCGAAGTTCCCGTCGGGGCCGTAGTCGTGTTGGATGGGGTTATCGTCGGGACTGGGTGCAACTCACCGATTTCATCCGGTGACCCGACAGCCCACGCCGAGATTCTCGCAATCCGCGCTGCGGCTCTGCAGGTTGGTAACTACCGCCTTACAGGAGCTTCGCTGTACGTCACCTTAGAACCCTGCGTGATGTGCGCGGGAGCTTTAGTGACGGCCCGAATCGGACGACTCTGCTTTGCAGCCAGAGATCTACGATTCGGTGCAGTTCGAAGTAAGTTTCGGCTGGCCGATTCGTCGCTTTTAAATCACCAGACCGCGGTCATAGAAGGCCCGCTGCAGGCGGAGGCAGCGGAGTTAATGGCAACTTTCTTTCGGACGCGTCGATCGTTGCCATCTTCGTAACTAAGCAGCCCGCTTTACCGGAAAGCGAAGGATCGGCCTTGCCCTTTTGCCCTCTTCTGGGTCCAGCTTGATCTCCACAATCTTGGCTTCCGCAGTGCGGGGGCCACCGCCGAAGTACTCGTCAATCGGGAACAGAGCATACGGCTCCAGTTCACGAAACGTCCTGCCAAGCTTGCTCTGGATCCTGTAGACCTCATGGAAAAAGGTGCCTCTGTCAACGTTCAATTTGCGGCAGCAGAGCTTCCAATCGGCACCCAACATAAAATGATAATTGAAAATTTCATACTCTCCGGGCTCCAGAGTTCGTTTGGCCACCAGGCAAAAATCTGCCATGAACTCTTCGTCCTTTAGGCCCCACGTGGCCTTCCGCTGTCGACCGGGATTCGACTCTAACGAGACCCGACTGATGTGCTTCTCCTTCAGAGCACATTGCCGAAAGCGCGAGTAGCAGGCGCGAAAAATTGCTCTAAATACGCAGTTACAAGGAGCCGACGCTCCGCTTCGCCCAGCCTTGAGTCCAAGACCAAAACAAACTGAGCAGGATTGTTGAGCTAGTGCCAATGTGTCCGAACGTGTCCACTGCATTGATTTATCTCCTCCCGGCAACCCTTCGAAGCCCGTGTCCGGTGGGCTTAGGCGCTAGGTACTATCGGTACTAGTACGAAGATACTCAGCTTGCGCGCTTTGTTCAAGAAATGACTAGAAAAAATTCTTACTTACACCTGAGATTTTTGGGAAAGATTCGATACAACTCTCTCAAAGTTCAGGCTTTTCTAAGCATATGACGACGATAATAAAGCGAGGGGAAAACCTATAAATTAATGCTAATGACGCGACCCTATTTCACCGAGGAATCACCGAATTTGTCCGGCACAGAAACGTTCGAATCTCTCAACAGGTGCCTTATCTTCTTGATAAACAATAAGATCCTCAATGGCGAAGTGACTGAGCGGGCTTTGGCGCGCGCTGTTTCTGTTTCGCAGCCGCAGATTCATAACGTCCTAAAAGGAACACGAAAGCTACAGCCATATTTGGCCGATAGACTCATGAATAAATTCCGCATTTCGTTCGGAGATTTAATTGAGCGCGCAAACCTTATGGGGTAGCAGCTATTTCTTCGCTACCCCGCGTGTCAGGTGTTGAAGCTGTTATTGATTAGGCGACGGCGCTGCTGACCCGGCTGTCGTGACAACGCCTTTATTGACCAGCACCTTCACCTCTACGCGCCGGTTCATTTTACGGCCTTCTGTTGTGTTGTTGTCGGCAGCTTCATGAGAGATGCCAAGACCGGCTGGCGCTAAGATCCGCCTGAGGGGGACGTTCCCTTGTTCTTGCAAGTAAGTCACCACCGCCTGGGCCCGCTTTTCGCTTAGTTCCTGGTTGTGCTGGATATTCCCGGTTTTGTCGGCGAAACCAGCAACTTCGATCATGTAGCCCTTCTCGGCCTGTGCCTTCTGCGCGATGTCATCAAGATCTTTCTTTCCTTCTGCGGTCAGCACAGTGCTGTTTAGCTTGAAGTAGACGGTCGCGCTGTCCTTCACGACATAATCGTCCATATCCGAAACGCGGCGGTTAACCGACTCCACACCTTGGTTTGCCTGATCAGCCTCAGCCTTCACTTGGCCGACCTTCTGCTCAGTCTGCTTCTGCCCATTTTCGAGTTGCCCCGCCCGAGTCTCTAGATCCCCGGCCCGCGTCTCAAGCTGTCCGGCCCGTCCCTCCAACTTCCCTGTGCGTCCCTCAACAGGACCCACTCTTGTGTCGATTGCGCGCGACGCTTTCATGGAATTTGGATCGAACGTAATCTTGTCGGCGTCGAGTTCGCCTTTTCCATTACCTTTCCCTTCGGCCACAATCCGCAATCCGGGCAGCAAAGAAGTCACGTCCATATTCGTCTTCGCCATCCCAAACATGCCGTGCTTCAGCAGAACTTTGGTTGCGTCCGTGAGGTTCACTGTGCCTACCGCCTCGTCGTCTCCGCGAAGCTTCAACGTTTCGCCATCTCGCGAAATGATAATGCCTCGTATCCTGGCTACCTCGCCATCTCCGAAAGTGCGTGTGTTCGGGGCGACCATGCCGTGCGACAGCATTGTCATAGAGAACACCGCCAAAGCGGCTAATCCCCTTGAGTAGTGTATATGTAATCCCATCTCTGTCCTCTTCATCTACTGGCCCGATTCCCGCCCTGCAGGTCGGGCGCCTCATTGATTCTATGACTGGCCAAATTAGATTGTTAGCAGTTGGATGTGTCACTGAATTGCTATGTAACTACCTATCTGCGTTCAACCCCACAAGACAGTACTGGATACCGAGTGTACTGCGTAAGGCTGATCAGTCAGCCCTGTCACCAGACCGGCGAAGAGTGATATAAACGATGGCAGTGCAGACTGCCGCCGGCTCAGACAAAAGCACGAAGCGAAGCTTCTATGGATGGTGGATTGCCGCTATGGCGTTCATTACCTTTGGGCTCAGTGTTGGAGTTCCCTACTACAATCTGCCCTTCTTCTACGATTATTTCCAGAAAGCGTATCACTGGAAGCTAAGCCAGATCACGCTTGGCTTTCCAATTGCTGCTTTGCTGACCCTCTGGATTGGGCCGCTGTTAGTGCCCCGTTTCAGCCCTCGAATCCTCATCATTGTTGGTACGGGCCTAACGGCGCTCGCCTTCTTCGGCTTTAGTAGCATGCAAGGCTCGCTGCTGTTCTACTACGGCATCTACTTCTTTTACACAATCGGCTACATTCTTTCGGGACCGATACCTCACCAGATTCTCGTCTCCCAATGGTTTCAACGCAGCCGGGGCCGCGCGATGGGAGTTGTGTACGTCGGTGTCGGACTGTTTGGAGGCCTCGGTTCATTTCTCGTTCGCGGCCTGACACAACGCTTCGATTTTCATACCACGCTTATGGTGATGGGCGGCCTTATGTTTCTCACCTGGCCCTTGGCGTTCTTTCTCCTAAAGGACAGACCCAGCCTTCTAGGCCAGTTTCCCGATGGCGCCAGTCACCCTCCGGCGGACAGCACGCAAGCCTCCCACACCTTCGGACACCTATTTGGTAGCCGCTCTTTCTGGATGCTGCTCATCGGAAGCATCTGCTCAATCGGATCAATCGGTTCCATCAACATGCATATGAAGCTAGTGTTCCGTGATGCCGGTTTTACCAATCAAGCGCAACTCGATAGCACATGGACCACTGCTTCCGTGCTGATTCTATGGTCCAGCATCGTAGGACGCCTCAGTATCGGGTATCTCGCTGATATGTTCTCGAAAAAGCGCGTCATGACTGTCACTTACTTCATCGTTGCGGCGACTATTCCGCTCCTTCTCGCCGTGCGCCCGCCACATCAGCCTTATGCATTTGCCATCATCTTCGGGTTTGCCATGGGCGCAGATTATATGTTGATCCCCCTCATGGCCGCCGAGCAATTCGGAGTCAACACGCTTTCCCGCGCTATGGCCATCATTCTACCCGTGAACACGATTGGGCAGACCTGGTTCCCATATGCAGTGTCAGGAATGCGTGAACACTTTGGGAATTATCTTGCGCCGATGACTGTCGTTTTCGCCGTAGCGATGGTTGGCGCGGTAGCGATCGCTACCTTGCCCTCCCAACCTGCGTTTAAGCAGCCTGCTTCGCCCGAAATGTTTGAGGCAAAACAAGCAGTAACTTAGGTTATTTCGTCGACGTCACGGCTGGATGTTGCTCGGTCGTTGTCGGCTTGTTTGGATCCTCTGCAGGCTTCGCCGCGGGCAACGGCTTTCGCGGAAGCATCTCAGCCCGATTCGCAGTCAGGTACACGAATGATGCAACAATCGTCGCTGCTTGCTTCAGATCGTTGGCTGATATGCGGTCGTAAACGTCCATGTTCGAGTGATGCGTTCGTGTCGAATACTCGAGCTCGTCCTGAATAAACTGAAAGCCTGGCAGCCCCACTGCATCGAAGCTAAGATGATCGGTGCCTCCTGTGTTGCGGGTCGTAATCGCTCCAGCATCCATGTCTTTGAAAGGCGTAAACCACTGTTCAAAGATGGGCCTGCACATATCGTTACCTTGCAAGTAAATCCCACGAATCTTGCCACTACCGTTGTCGACGTTGAAGTAGCCGGCTAACTTGGCGTGTGCCTCGGTCAGCTTCATCGTCTCCGGACTCCCGAAATGCTCCTTCACATACGCCTTCGAGCCGAGCAGTCCTTCCTCTTCGCCACTCCACAAAGCAAGACGCACCGTTCGATCCATTCTCAACTTGGACGCTTTCAAAATCCGCATGGCTTCGATCATGACTGTGCTTCCCGCGGCGTTGTCTGTCGCACCCGTGCCACCATGCCAAGAGTCCAGATGGGCGCCGAGCATCACGATCTCGTCCGGCTTCTGCGTGCCCGGGATCTCTGCAATCACGTTAGCTGAATCTTTTGGCTCGAGAATCTCCGCCTGGACTTCAAGCTGCAGCTTCACGGGAATGTTATGATTCGCCAAACGATGAATTCGGTTGTAGTGCTCCGGTGTAACAACGATGCTCGGCGGCGGTACAGGATCTTTAGTCTCGCGGCTGCCCGCCTCAGAGCCGAACACCGTTCCTCCATCACCAACTGAGCCAGAACTGAGAATTGCCGCGACACCTTCAGCTGCGAGATACTCGTTGATCTTCTTGCGCATGGCACGGATCTCGGCGTAGCTCATGCTCTGCCAAGCCACGGGTAGGCGCGAGCGAGCCGCCGCCGGAATGCCGTCCGATGCTGCCTCCGGATATTTCTCCAGATCCGCCAGGTCAGCTTCGCTGCGCCGCGAGGAGAGCGGCTTCGTTGAAAGCTCAAGTTGCCGGGGCGCCTGGGCCAGCACGACTTTCCCCTTGAGCTTGCCTTTAAATTTGGCCATGTCCGCATCCGTGTAGATCGGAGCTAGCACGACTTCAGCCGTGACTACACCATTTGTAGCGGAACTCCAGGCAAGCGGAAATCCGATCAATGGCTGGTACTGCGGCTCGACCATCGCAGCGTAGAACTTCTTCAGCTGCCAGCTGCGCCCAAACGGGCCCCATTTCTCAGTCTTGGCTGAAATGCCCCAAGACCCTAACTTGTTCACAACCCAATCAGCAGCCGCGAAATAATTAGGCGAGTTCGTCAGCCTCGGCCCGTGGACGTCAGTCAAATAGAACATGGTGTCCATCACTGCGGAGTGTTGTGACTCTTCCGCGCGTATGGCTTGGATTGCTCGCAGATCTACTTTTTCGGCCTGCTGGGCCGGAAGTTGAACCGGCAGCCACACCGCCAGCAGCAGCGCGCCTATACGAACCGTCGATGGGGAAAACATGTTGATCTTCACTATGGCGTACGCCATAAGTGATCGGCAACCCGCTAGCCCAAATAAACTTGCTGGAGGAAGCTAGATAAAATTCGTTTCTTGTTGACCATCAGCGCGACAATTGAGATATGACAGAGAAAGCTACGTTCGGAGCGGGATGTTTCTGGGGCGTTGAGGCAACCTTTCGCGACATTGACGGCGTCGTCAATGCCCTAGTCGGCTACGAAGGCGGCGCAATTGAGAATCCGACGTATCAGCAGGTCTGTACGGATGGAACGGGTCACGCCGAGGTAGTTGAAGTCGAGTACGATCCTGCGAAGGTCAAGTATCAACAACTGCTTGACGTTTTTTGGAGCTCTCACAACCCGACTGAAAAAAATCGCCAAGGTCCCGACGTGGGCACCCAATATCGAAGCGCGATCTTCTTTCACTCGCCTGAACAGGAGCAGATTGCCCGCGCGTCAAAATCCGAGCAGGATGCCTCTGGTCGCTTCCGTCGTCCTATTGCCACGGAAATTGTGCCAGCTCAAACCTTCTATCGGGCCGAAGAATACCATCAGCAATACTTGGCTAAACGCGGCCTGCGTCACTGCCACGTTTAGTCGCCGCACTGTCCCGAATTAAACGGTTAGAACGGCCTAGCGGGTCGCCAAAACTTCCGGCATATCCGCTCGCGCCCCATTCTTACGCGAGTTCAGAAGCTCTCCCGTGGCAGCAGAGCGTTCCTGCTGTCGCTTGAAGAATTCGATGGTGGTCGTGAGGCCCTCTTCCAATCCAATTTTGGGTTCCCAACCGAGAACTCGCCGGGCCTTCGTTATGTCCGG
The DNA here is from genome assembly GCA_965214005.1 of Bryobacteraceae bacterium. Taxonomy (GTDB): domain Bacteria; phylum Acidobacteriota; class Terriglobia; order Bryobacterales; family Bryobacteraceae; genus Bog-105. The sequence continues at coordinate 922,314 of CBDCAQ010000014.1, read as the reverse complement.
TCGCCGGAGCTTCGGATCATCCATCGGCAGGGGCTTGTAGTCGATTCCAGGCTTGTCGCCAAAGCGCGCCCGTATTCGATTCGCAAATTCCAAAATCGTGATTTCGGCAGGATTTCCCAGGTTCACGGGATAACGCTCGTTCGACTCGAGCAACAGCAACAGTCCCTCGGCTAAGTCGGATACGTAGCAGAAGCTCCGAGTCTGAGATCCATCGCCGAACACACTCAGATTCTGTCCTCGGAGTGACTGATCGATAAAGGCAGGCACCACGCGGCCATCGTTCAGAGCCATGCGGGGGCCGTATGTGTTGAAGATTCGTGCAATAGTCGTCTGCATCCCGTAAACCCTGTGATACGCCATGGTCAGAGCCTCGGCATACCGCTTGCTCTCGTCATAACAGGATCTGATCCCGACAGGATTTACGTTGCCCCAGTAGGATTCTGACTGCGGATGCTCTAATGGGTCTCCGTAGCATTCCGATGTGGATGTCAGCAGAAATTTCGCGTTGTGCTGGCGCGCGAGCTCCAACATGTTTCGCGTTCCGGTCGATCCGGATTCGAGCGTGGCAATCGGATGATTTAAGTAGTCGACCGGGCTTGCCAGGGATGCCAGATGCAACACCCGATCAACAGGACCTGAGACTTCAACCGGATTGCAAACGTCTACCTGGCGAAATTCAAAGAGCGGATTGTCCCGTAAATGCTGAACATTGGCTAAGTGGCCAGTAATTAAATTGTCCAGAACAAGAATCTGCTGCCCTGTCGCAATTAACTGGTCGCAGATGTGGGATCCAATGAATCCGGCCCCGCCAGAGATGATATATCTCACTAAGTGCCCTCTTTAACTGATTTATTCCGAAGCGTTAAACGAAACTCGGCGCACACGGTCGTCTCTCTATTAGAGTACGGACCAGCACGGTTTTTCTTCATTCTGGGTACTAGAGCGCCGTCCACTTGCCTTATCGTTCGAAAGCTGGCTATGCTTTAATGTTAAGCAAGCAATTTCAGGAATAGTGTTAGCTTCCAGTTAAGCGCAGAGCCGGCCTTGTAGCGCTCTCTCGAGAATATCGCTCGATTGACCCCGGTTCATGATCTCGTTTGCGGTCACCGTGACCGTACCTCGCTTTCCGACGGCAACTCCGGCTGCAATATTAGCGAGGCTTATCGCAATTTCCAGGCTTAGGCCAGCCGCCATCGCTACTCCTAGGGTCGCCACGGCCGTATCACCTGCGCCGACGACATCGTACACCGTCTGAGCTTCTGTGGGTATGGTGAGCGGGCTTGCGTCGCCCCGAAAGAGAGTCATGCCCTCAGACCCGCGCGTGACCAATACAGCCGTGCCTGGAAGCCGGGTTAGCAACTGCCGCCCTGCCGCGAAAACAGCAGCTTCCCCCTCGAGTTCCACAACGCCAGCAGCCGCAATCGCCTCCTTCTGGTTCGGCGTAAGCAACGTGCAGCCAAGATATTTTTCGAACCGCGTCCCTTTCGGATCCACGATAACCGGTTTGTGCTGGCGATTCGCCCGACCGATCGCTTCGGCACAGAATTGCTCGCTAATGACGCCCTTCCCGTAATCAGAGATGATGCATAAATCTGACTCGGCCAGCAACTCGTCAAAGCGCTTAAGAAGGCTCGCCTGAACGGCCGAATTGAAACATGTTCGATCCTCGACATCAAATCGAACAATCTGTTGCTGCCCGGCGATTACGCGCGTCTTGCACGTTGTCGGACCATCAGCCTGGATAAGCGTGCCCTCAATATCAACACCGGCATTTCGCAATGATGCCCGCAAACGATCCGCTGCGTTGTCGCGTCCCGTCACCGCCAGTAAACTCACAGCCGAGCCAAGACTCGCCACATTGGCAGCAACGTTACCGGCGCCACCAGCCACGTGTTCAGTGCTGCGAATTTCCACAATCGGCACGGGAGCTTCTGGCGAAACGCGCGTCACCGATCCGATAAGATACTCGTCCAGCATCACGTCTCCGACGACGAGCAAACGCGCCGAGCTCAGTGCCGAACCGAGTAGAGATCGAATTTGGTTACTGCTAATCACGTCAAAGACATCTCAAGTCCATCGTAGAACTAGATGTCGTAATACAGCGCGAACTCATATGGATGGGGGCGCAACCGAACGGCTTCCGCCTCAGCTCGGCGTTTGTAGGAAACAAAAGTCTCAATCAGTTCCTCAGAGAATACGTCGCCTTTCGTCAGGAATCCATGATCCTCTTCAAGACAGGTCAACGCTTCGTCTAAGGTACCCGGCATCGAAGGCACGCTTCGCATCTCTTCCGGAGACAAGTCGTAGATATCCTTGTCGAGCGACTCGCCGGGATCCACTTTGTTTAGCACACCATCCAAGCCAGCCATCAACATGGCCGAAAATCCAAGGTACGGGTTGCAGGCCGGATCAGGCGGACGGAACTCAACTCGCTTCGACTTGGGGCTATTCGAGTACATCGGTATACGAACCGCCGCCGAACGGTTGCGCCGCGAGTACGCAAGATTCACCGGAGCTTCATAGCCGGGCACCAGCCTCTTGTAGCTATTTGTTGTTGGCGCGATGATGGCCGATAGCGCGCGCGCATGCTTCAAAAGTCCGCCGATGTACCAGAGCGCTAGTTGGCTCAGGCCCGCGTAGTTGTCGCCAGCGAATAGCGGCTTGCCCTCGTTCCACAAACTCTGATGTGTGTGCATCCCGCTGCCGTTGTCTCCAAACAGCGGCTTCGGCATGAACGTAACGGTCTTGCCGTATTGATACGCCACGTTACGGACGATGTACTTGTACAGCATCATGTTGTCGGCCGACTTGACGAGCTTGTCGAAGCGCTGATCGATTTCGCATTGGCCGCCCGTCGCCACCTCGTGATGATGGCATTCGATGCTCAATCCGCACTCGATCATTGTCGCTACCATCTCGCTGCGGAGATCCTGATAGTGATCAGTAGGTGGGACCGGAAAGTACCCTTCCTTGTAACGCGGACGGTACCCGAGGTTGTTCTGTTCGCGACCGGAGTTCCAACGGCCTTCTTCCGCATCGATGAAATAAAACCCGCTGTGCTGATTCTGATCGAACCGCACATTATCAAAGATGAAGAACTCGGCTTCCGCACCGAAATAAGCAGTATCTGCGACACCGCTGTTCTTCAAGTACATCTCAGCTTTGCGCGCAATCCACCGAGGATCACGATCGTAATGCTGCCGCGTGATGGGATCGATGATGTCGCCCAACATGACCAGCGTGCGCGTTTCGGCGAACGGATCCATGAACGCAGTGCTCGGATCGGGGATGATCAACATGTCGCTTTCGTTGATAGCCGCCCAGCCGCGAATGCTTGAGCCATCAATCCCGAAGCCGTCCTCGAGCGAGTCCTCGCTCAACATGTTGATCGGATAGGTGATGTGTTGGCTCAGTCCAGGGAGATCGGTGAAGCGCAGATCGAATTGTCTTGCATCGTTCTTCTTGGCTAAGTCGAGCAGCTCTTGTGGGGTCATGTTCCTCCATGCGTGGGACAATTAACGGCAACGGCGCGCCTGTTCTCCCGGCAACCCGCTAGAATACCGAATCCTCCTCGCGAGTCCTGACCACATAGATCCATGGCCCCTGCAAACCCACTGAGAGACACCGGCCAGCTTGGCCTGATGTTTCAGCCCGAACGGGTGGTCTTTCAAGTTAGCGAGCTCAGCAATTCTATCCAGCGTCTGTTCCAAGCCAATTATCGGAACATCTATGTGGCGGGTGAGATCTCCGGCTGCCGACCAGCTTCAAGTGGCCACTACTACTTCTCTCTAAAAGATGACACTAGTCAGCTGAAATGCGCGCTATTCAAGATGCAGGCGCGCTTCTTGAAATTCAAGCCGCAAGACGGACTTGCTGTGATCGCTCGCGGAAGTTTGGAAGTCTACGAACAACGCGGTGAGCTGCAGCTCATCGTGGAGACATTAGAGCCGCAGGGCGCCGGTGCTCTTCAGCTTGCTTACGAACAGCTCAAGAAGAAGCTGGCGGCTGAGGGATTATTCGAAGTCGGTCGCAAGCGTGCATTGCCGAAACTGCCTCGACGCATCGGCATCGTTACGTCGAAAGATGGCGCCGTGATTCGCGACATTCTTCATGTCCTCGAACGCCGCTTCCCCGGTTTGCACGTTCGTCTCTTCCCTGCGTTGGTGCAGGGTGCCGGTTCGATCGAGCATGTATGCCGCGGCATTCGTCATTTCAGTGAACGCCCTTGGGCAGATGTGGTGATTGTTGCGCGCGGCGGCGGCTCTCTCGAAGATCTTTGGACGTTCAACGAAGAAGCCGTCGTACGCGCGATCGCCGCTTCGGTTGTGCCTACGATCTGCGCCGTCGGCCATGAAACGGATTTCACGCTGGCCGATTTCGTTGCCGATCACCGCGCCCCAACTCCCTCGGCTGCTGCAGAAGTTGTCATCTGCACGCGAGAAAGCTTGTTTGAACAACTTGTCGGTTGTCGAGCCAAGCTCGTGCAATCACTGCGGTATCGTCTTCTGCTGGCTTCCAGAAACCTCGAACAGCGAGGTACGGAACGCGCACATAGCTTCGTTCAGCGGGCGTTAAAACGCCGAGTTCAACGCATTGACGAATTGGACGAGCGATTGTACGGGGTCAGCCGGTCCATTCTCAACCTGTCTTCACGGAAGCTGACGGGGCTTACGCGTCGGCTGGAAGCAACCGATCTGCGTCGGCGTTTCGCGCAAGGCCACACGAAGCTTTCGGACTTACAGGTCCGCTTGGCAAAGGCCATGCAAGCCCGAGTGTGGCAGGCAAAACGGAAGCAGGAGACCGCCGTTGCCCACCTGAAGCAACTCAGTCCGCTGGCGGTTCTCGATCGCGGGTATGCAATTGTGCAGACCCCCCAAGGTCACATTTTGCGAAGTGCTGTCGATACGGGGACGGGTGAACCACTTCGTATCCGTTTAGCCCAAGGCGAACTCGACGCCACCGTCCAAGCCACGCGAGATACTTGAAGTTTGGATCCGAATACTAAGCCGAAAGCCATTTGCCTGCTCAGCGGTGGGCTCGATTCATCTACGGTTCTGGCGATCGCCAAGCGGGACGGATTCGCTGCCTACTGCCTCTCGTTCGATTACGGGCAAAGGCATCGGGTCGAGTTGCAAGCCGCCGCGAACGTCGCGCGCCATCTCGGTGCGGCGGAACATCGCATCGTCACCATAGACCGATCAGCATTTGGGACGTCGGCGTTGACCGGCGACATCGATGTACCGAAAAACCGCACTGATTCCGCCATCGGCGCCGGGATTCCGGTTACGTATGTACCGGCTCGTAACACAATCTTTCTATCCTTCGCATTGGCTTACGCCGAGGTCGTGGGCGCGTCCACAATCTTCGTCGGGGTGAACGCGATCGATTACTCGGGTTATCCAGATTGCCGGCCGGAGTTTATACGTGCCTTCGAAGCGGTGGCGAATCTCGCCACCAAAGCCGGCGTCGAGGGTACGACCAAGCTGACGATTAAAGCGCCTTTAATAAGGATGACTAAGGCGGACATCGTCAGAACTGCAGTGGAACTCGGGCTCGATCTCAGCTTGACTCATAGCTGTTACGACCCGGACATGGCAGGTCGTGCTTGTGGCGAGTGCGATTCCTGCCAGCTGCGTCAAAAAGGCTTCGCTGAAGCGCAGGTCGCTGATCCGGCGCTCGCAGTACCTTCCCCGTCGTGAAGATTTCAGAGATCTTCTATTCCGTCCAGGGCGAAGGAACGCTGGTCGGAGTGCCGTCAGTTTTCGTTCGCACCTCCGGCTGCAATCTCCGCTGCGTCTGGTGCGACACACCCTATACCTCATGGAATCCGGAAGGCGACAACCGGTCACTTGAATCCATCTTGGGCGAGGTCCAGGGCTTCGGGGCACACCACGTGGTTTTGACCGGCGGAGAACCGATGATTGCACCCGAGGTTACTCCTTTAACCCAGGCCTTCCGCGATGCCGGTCTGCATATCACGATCGAGACAGCGGGAACTGTTTTCGCACCGGTGGCCTGCGACCTGATGAGCATCAGTCCGAAGCTTTCGAACTCTACTCCGCTCGCGCGCGATGGCGGACGCTGGGCCCTTCAGCACGACCGCCTACGCTACCAACCCGATGTGTTGCGGCGGCTGATGAGCGAGTACGAGTACCAGCTGAAGTTTGTAATTTCAAACCCCGAGGACCTGGGCGAGGTGGCCCAATTACGAAACGAACTCAACGCGCCAGCCGAGCGGATCCTGCTCATGCCTGAAGGAACGAACCCAAATACGATCCGGGAGCGAGGCCTATGGCTCGTGGAACGTTGCAAACAATATGGTTACAGGTTCAGCCCTAGGCTACATGTAGATCTCTGGGGCGACCGTCGCGGAGTTTGAACGTGTTCAGTTAGACTTGGACTTGAGTTCGTTTTTTCAAATCCCGCGTTTGGGGGCTGTCAGTTACCTCAACACGGTCCCTCTTGTCTGGGGCATGTTGCGTGGCGGACAACGCGAAAAAGTAGAACTTTCGTTCTCACTTCCCGCCATCTGCGCAGAGCAGGTCGAATCGAATCTGATTGATGCAGGCCTAGTTCCGGTCGCCGAAATTGCTCGTCAAGGGCTCGAGGTGGTTCCAGGAGTAGGAATCTCCTGTCTGGGTCCGGTCCGCAGCATACTACTGGTCTCACGTATACCGTTGCGCTACATTCGTACTCTGGCCGCTGACTCTGGATCCCGGACATCGGTTCAACTGGCCCGTGTCATACTGCGCGAGCGCTACGGAGTTGAACCCGAGATTACCCCCCATTACCCGGACGTGGAGGCTATGCTAGCCGAAGCAGACGCGGCGCTGATTATCGGCGATCCAGCCTTACTGATTAATCCCGATCAGCTTAGGTACGAATGCCGGGACCTGGGTCGGGAATGGTTCGAATTGACTGGTCTCCCGATGGTTTTTGCCGCCTGGGCCGGCAAACCTGAACGCGAGCCGATGCGATACGAATCGCTGGTGGTTGCCTCGTATGAGTTCGGGCGCGAGCACCTGGACGAGATTATCGGCGAACAGTTCGCAGTGCGGGGGATTAGCAAGGCTCTTACGGGTCAGTACCTGCGCCACAATATTAAGTACACGCTCGGACCGAACGAGTTGAATGGCCTACAAGCGTTTTTAGAGTTGGCCCAACTTCGCGCGGTGAGTGCAAGGTAGGAACACGATGGTCACCCGACAACAAGCAATCGACATGTTCAACAGCGACGATTTGGTCGGGTTGGGCATGGAAGCCGACGCGGTTCGACGCAAACATCATCCCGAAGGAATCGTCAGCTACATCATTGATCGGAACGTCAACTACACCAACTTCTGCACTGAATACTGCAGCTTCTGTGCATTTTATCGGCCGGTGGGACACAAAGAAGGCTATATCCTGTCGGTTGAAACGATCCTCGAGAAGATTCAGGAGACAGTGGACCTGGGCGGCACGGGCATCCTGATGCAGGGCGGTCTGCATCCCGATCTCAAAATCGAATGGTACGAGGACTTGCTGCGGGCCATCAAGGCCAGGTTTAATATCTGGTGTCACTGCTTCTCGGCTCCTGAGATTGTCAACATCGCTCAAGTGAGCGACTTGTCTTTGCGTGACACGATTGCTCGCTTGCGGGATGCGGGGCTAGACTCGATCCCGGGAGGCGGCGCCGAGATCCTGGATGAGGATGTTCGGCATCGGATTAGCCGGTTGAAGTGTTCAACCCAAGACTGGATCGACGTTCACCGAACGGCCCACGCGTTGGGAATGCGGACTACGGCGACCATGATGTTTGGGACTGGCGAAACAATCGAGCAGCGGATGAACCACTTTGATATCGTTCGCCAGATTCAGGAAGACACGGGCGGATTCACGGCTTTCATTCCTTGGTTCTTCCAGCGCGAGTACACCTCGCTTGGGCGTTTCGTGAAACAGGAAGCCACGGCCGTGGAATATCTCAAGATGCTTGCTTTATCACGCGTCTACTTCGATAACATCAAAAACATTCAGGCTTCGTGGGTAACGCCGGGGTTGAAGGTCTGCCAAGTAGGCTTGCGTTTTGGTGGCAACGACGTGGGCAGCATCATGATTGAGGAAAACGTCGTGTCTGCGGCAGGAACGCATCATCGGGCTACGGAGGAGCAGTTACGCCGCATGATCAGGGATGCTGGCTTCGTTCCAAAACAGCGGGATACTCTGTACCGGACTTATTTCTTGAATTAGTTGAGTGAAAACGGAAAGGGGCCACCTTTTCAGGTAGGCCTTGGTATTCGTCTGTAAGTAAAGCCGGGTCTAGGAAGCGCTACCCTCTTCGCCTTTCTTCTTAGGTCGAGTCGCCTTAATTTTTTTCATGTTAATCGATTTGTTAGACCAGTCCTCAGCCTGCGCAATATCGGCCTTTGCTAAATCAGTGGTGTCTTCCAGGTCAGCTTTCTTGCGAAGCAGCAGGTTCAGGTAAGACATGGCGTCCTCGTTCTCGGGATCAATCGTGAGAGCTTTGTGCAGATAGCCGATGCCCTTCTCGATATCACCCTCATACTTGCCGCGTAAATCGTCTTTGATCTTGGCGTCCTTGATCGGGCCGGGATCGTCGGACTTCATGTGCTGCTCGACACGGACAGTTTGAATGGGCGTGAAGGCCTCAGACCAGTTAATTACTCCGAGATAGTAGTAGGCTTCGGCATCCTTGGGATTCACTTCCAAGCGTCGTTCATTCCACTTCTTGGCTTCTTCGAGCGAAGCGCGCCGCTGCTCGGGAGTACCGGAGGAGGCGCTGCTGTAGGCCATGAAGCCCATCGCGGATAATGCAGTGTCGTTCTTAGGATCTCTTGTGAGAACCTGCTGGAACACCTGACGAGCCGCATCGTAGTTCTTCTTGTTATCGGGTGAGTCTGCACCTGGAATCCACTGCGTCATGTACGAAGTCGCCAGATACAGCTCGGCATTTTCGTTCTTCGAATCCAGCTCAACCGCTTGCTTAAAGTGCTTCACGGCATCCGGATACTTATTGTTTTTGTATGCCTGGACGCCCTTGTTCATTTCGTCTCGGGACTGTAGCCGGGCACAGCCTGTGCTAAACAACAAGAGGCCAGCACAGCAGGCCGACGTCCACCATTTGGATCGCAGCATCATATTCAATCGAGTGTACTCTCGCCTCTATAGATAGGTTAGGGATTACTGACCGGCTTCGACTTTCGGAGTCATAATACCGACTTTATCCAAGCCAGCGCCTTTGGCATCGTCAATGGCGATAGCCACTGCTCGATAATCCAGATCTTTGTCGCCCTTTACGAAGACGACCTTTTGGGCGCGGGTCTTAAAAATATCTTCCAGACGCTGAGTCAAATCTTTTTCGGCAATTGCCTGGCCATTGATCTCCATCGCGCCATCCTTCTTGATGTCAACAACGACCGTTGGATCCTGGTCGGGAGGAGGAGGCGGCTGATTTGGAGGCGGAGGTTGAGGAACCAGCGCATCCAGGCCATGTGGCGTCAATGGCGTGATCACCATGAAAATGATCAGCAACACAAGAAGAACATCGATTAGCGGGGTAACATTGATATCGGCTCTCGCTCCACTACCAGAGCCGCCTACGGCCATTGACATAAACGATTAATCTCCCATTCCCAACTTACGGCAGCAGCCGTTCACTTAACTTCGATTCACTAACTCATCAAACATCGACAAGACCAACCGCATCAAGAGGGCCAGCCAAATTATAGGCTGCCAGCTTTGTTCTTATCGCGAATTTCTTCGGTCAGCAGGCCTAGCGTATCAACACCTGCGGTCCGTAGGTTATCGATGACATCGGTAACTATTTCAAATCGCGCCCGAGCGTCGGCCTTGATGTAGACGGTCTTCTCGGTGCGGTTAACCTGCAGATCTTTCACCTTGTCGCCCAGCGAATCAGGATTTACCAAGGTGTTACCGGGACTTAGAAACACTTTCCCGTCGCGGGTCACCGCAATCAGAATCGCGTCTTCCTTGTCAGCCTCAACCATTTTGATGGGGTTTTTCGCCTTGACCATGTCGACGTTGACACCCTTAGACAACATAGGTGTGATGACCATGAAGATGATCAGCAACACGAGCATGACGTCCACCATTGGCGTTACGTTGATGTCAGATACAACCGGCGGCGCTTCCTTCTGTTTCATAATCCACCTTCTCTAAAGTAGAAACCTTCCAAGAACCACTTCAGGTGAGTTCAGCAGAGCGGAAGAGATCTGTGCCTCTTCCGCTATTCGATTCGCCCTGACAGGAGTACTAACAGACTTACTTACTTGGCAACCCTGGTCTGGCTACGCTTCAAGAAGTAGTCGATGAGTTCCGAACTGGAGTTACCCATTTCAACGTCGAATGCTTCAATTCGGTTTGCAAAGTAGTTAAACACCCAGACCGCAGGGATGGCGACGAATAAACCGACTGCGGTGGTGATCAGCGCTTCCGAAATTCCGCCGGCCACTGCACCCAAACCGGTCGATTTCGAAGTCGAGATCGATTTGAACGCGTTCATGATGCCGACGACCGTTCCGAACAGGCCCACGAACGGGGCTGTGGAGCCGATTGTCGCCAAGCTGCTAACACCGCGCTTCAGTTCGGCGTGAACAATCGCTTCAGCGCGTTCCAGTGCACGTCGTGACGCGTCAATCTCTTCGCCAGGAATCTCACTGCTCATCTGATGAGCCTTGAATTCTTGGAGACCAGCAACAACGACCTTCGCCAAGTGGCTCTTGTTGAACCGGTCAGCAATTTTAATCGCCTCGTCTAACTTGCCTTCACGTAACGCGCCAGCAACGGCCGGAGCGAATGCTCGGGACTGTTTACGAGCAGCACTGTAAGCGATAAAGCGATCGATCATGACGCCGATGGACCAGGCAGACATGATGAACAGAACCAGAACGACCATTTTCGCCAACACACCCATGTTGGTCCAAACGGAACGCGGATCGAAGCTGATTCCGGTGGGCTCTGCTTCTTGGAGAAGCCACAATGCCCAGACTTGAAGTTGAATTACCATTTTTTATCTCCTAGGGTTGAATCGAATAGTTCTAACTGACTGGCACACACTTACTTGAGTTTCTACTGACTTAGGGTGAAGTTCACGTCGATCTGTGTGATAACTTCGACCGCTTGACCGTTCAGCAATGTCGGCTTGTACTTCCATTGCAGAACCGCTTCCTTTGCCGCGTTCACCAGTAATGGGTGACCGCTAACCAGCTGAAGGTTCTCGATATTGCCGTCCTTACTAATGACAGCTGTAAATCTAACAGTGCCCTGCACCCGAGCTGATTTTGCGAGTGGCGGATAGGCAGGTTGAATCTTTCGGATTAGGTTGGCAGCGGCGACGTTTCCACCAATGCGCTGCGGACCAACCGGAGCGGCAGCCTTTGGAGGAGGAGGCGGCGGCGGCGCAGCAGAAGGAACACCGCCAACAACTCCACCCAGCACACCACCCATAGCACTCGGGTCACCGGTGCCGCCAGCAACGCCCATCCCCGTGTCGGGGGGCGCGGGAGCCTCTTCAATGTGATTCACTGTTTTGGGAATGACTTTGGGAGCCATCAATTGATTCGAGATGAATTGTTTCACGACCGGCTTCGGAACTGTCTTCACGGGCGGAGCCGGGGGCGGTGGGGGTGGAGGTGGTGGGGGTGGCGGCGGTGCGACCAGCATGCTCTTCAACTGCGCACTCGGCAGAGCCTCAGTATAAATAAGTGGAATGAGAATCAAGATGCCGATAACCGACATCTGTAACAGCAGGGAGACGACAATGGTGTACTTCTTCTTCGTCTTCTGCGTCCCGTCAACAAACGTTTGATCAAACATAGCAAAACCCCTCCCTGGAAGACACGGCTTTACAAGCTCAACAAGCTATCACAGTCTTAGTGACTAACTCGCCTAAACAGCACAGAGACCTAACTAACGCTTAAAACAACTAGCACTAAATCGAGCTACCGACAACTACTTAGAAACACCGAGCTACTGATTGCGCTAGCGTCTGACAGCTGATGGAACCCCGGCAGTTCGCCGTTGCTCGACAAATTGATGCCAGGCCACTAGTATCGGACTCGCCACGAAGATAGACGAGTAAGTGCCGACAATAATACCAACAACTAAGGCAAATGAAAATCCTTTTAGTACTTGTCCACCAAATAAAAAGAGCGAAATAGCTGTCAGAAAGGTCAGGCCCGACGTGAGCACGGTCCGGCTCAGGGTTTGATTAATACTGGCATTCACAATTTCGGTGAACGTGCCGCGACGGTGCAGCTTCAGATTCTCGCGAATCCGGTCGAAGACGACAATGGTGTCGTTCATGGAGTAGCCGACCAAAGTGAGAAGCGCCGCAATCACGGTAAGATCAATCTGCCTGTTAAAGATCGAAAAAAGTCCGATGGTAATGATTGTGTCGTGGAAGACGGCTACCACAGCCGCCACACCATACATCCACTCGAACCGCAATGCGATATAGATCAACATCGCCGCTAAAGCGATCAAGACGACTTGGACAGCCTGACGCCGTAAATCGGCCCCGATCTTAGGACCGACAATTTCGATCGAACGAATCGTATACGGCTTGAATGCCATAGGAACGGCTGCACTCGATCCCGTTAGATCATCAAGCGTCGCAATCATTTCGCGTCGCGCCACTTCCAGCGCGCTTTCGTCGCGGACGTCGGTCGAGATCAGAACTTCTTGCGAGTTGGCCACTTCTTGCACCGCAATCTCACCGGGGATCCGGCGATGGAGAGCAGAGCGTATGGCTTCCGCCGGCGGTCGTCTCGTGAAGCTAACGTCCATCAAAGCGCCACCGTTAAAGTCAATGCCGTATTTAGGTCCTCCCTTAATGGCAAGGCTGAGGAGGCCAGCCACGGTAAGCACCAAAGAGAGGATAATGAACGGCCACTTCTTGCCGAGAAAGTCGAAATTTGTTTGCTTGAAGATTTCCATCGAGCTCTAAATCCCGGCATTCAATCTTGTAGACACCGGTTATTCACAAAGTGTTCCCAATCTGTACCAAAATTGAACGGTCAAATCCGAGTTACCGTTCGTCATGTGACCGCCGGGGGACACGCAAAATTGTTCACGCCGATTCTAGCCGCTAACCACGCCCAGCTAAATACTCAACGCCGTAACGGGTTCCGGCCGCGACAACTCCCAATCAAAAATGAACTTTGAAACAAAGACCGCCGTGAATACGTTCGCGACCAGTCCGATGACCAGCGTCACAGCAAAGCCTTTCACAGGACCGGAGCCAAACAGGAAAAGGATAGCGCACGAGACCACCGTTGTGACGTGCGTGTCGATGATGGTTAGTAAAGCCTTGCTAAAGCCCGTGTCCACCGCAGCCGAAGGCGCCTTCCCGGCCCTCACTTCTTCCCGGATCCGCTCAAAAATAAGAACGTTACTATCGACCGCCATACCGATTGTCAGAATGATTCCGGCAATACCGGGCAGCGTCAGTACCGCGTCGAAATAGCTAAGGCAGGCGATTAGAATGACGGCATTCAATACTAGTGCCAGAGTTGCATTGATACCGGACTTCTTGTAATAAATCAGCATGGCGACCACAACCGCCAAGACGCCGGCAACGCCCGCAATGAAACCCTCCCGAATGGAATCAGCACCCAAAGACGGTCCGACAGTATTCTCTTGCAGGTAGCGGATACTGGCCGGGAGCGATCCTGCTTTCAAATTCAAAGCCAGGTCAGAAGCTTCGCTCTGGGTACCGGCCCCTTCGATCTGGCCATTATCCGAAATCTGGCCATTGATGCGCGGCGCTTCGAGCACCTGCCGATCAAGAACAATAGCCAAGCGTTGCCCAATGTTCTTGCCTGTGTAGTCGGAAAATCGTCGGGCGGCGTCCTGACTCAGCACGAAGCTAGTGTTCCAGCTCGCGTTCGAGATACCCTGTTGCGGTCTCGAATCGCGGATATCAGGGCCGCGAACAACGGGAGTGCGAGCAACCAGATAAACTCCACCGCGTCCACGCTGGTCGGGGGTGCCGCTGCCGATGAGTTTTGTATTCGGCGGCAAAACGCCATTGTTCTGCCCGAGTGCCTCTTCGCGGCTAGTATAAGGGCCGCCCTTAACATCGTATAGTTCCAAAACTGCTGCGGTCCCTAGAAGTGCCTTCACACGACCTGGGTCATCAACGCCGGGCATTTGAACCAGGAGTTCGGCATCGGCGTCTTCGCGGCGCTGCTGCACGGTGGCTTCGGTCAACCCAAGGGCGTTGATCTTCCTGTCAAATGTGTTCCGGGTGTCGTCCAAAACCTGCTTCCAAAGCGCAAGCGCTGCCGTGGGTTTGAGGGTCAGGCGGTAGTCGCTCGAGTTCTGCGGAGTGAACACCCAGTCGGGGAAGTTCGTGTTGATGAGGTTGCGGAAAGCAGTTGTTTGTGCGACTGGAATTCCGGTCACGTTGATGGCAACTTTACCCGCATCCTGCAAGGATTTGACCTCTACCAGATCGATGTTGCTGTAGCCAATCCCGGCTTTCGCAGCAGCGTCCTTGAGTTGATCGGCGCGGGCGCTGGCTTCGGCATTGAACGCATCCTGCTGTTGAACCTGGACGACGAGATAGGTTCCACCACGCAAGTCGAGGCCCAGGTGAATGCGTTGATGCCAATTAGCGATCAGCTCGTCTTTGCTTCTGGGCAGCCCGATCATGCCATAAATGCAGACCAGAATGACGGCGATGATAAACAAAAACTTAGTACGTAAATTCCGTTTCATTGTGCGAGTGCTGTGGGAAGGAGTTCTGTTGACTACGCCTTTTTCGCCGGATCTTCCGTGTTGACCAAGCTGGTTACAGCGCTGCGTGAAAACTGCAGCTTCAGGTTATCCGGCTTAACTCGAAGTATCAGCGTATCATCGTTCACGGCCAGAATGGTCCCAATCAGGCCACCTGTTGTGACGACCACTTGCCCAGCCTGAAGAGCCTTCAACATATCTTTCTGCTGCTTTTGTTGCTTCCTCATGGGCATAAAGACAAGAAAATAGAAAATGCCGACCATGAGGACGATGGGCAGGAGCCCGCTAAGGAACGAGTTGGGCGAGGCGCCGAATTGCAGAAGAAGTAGCAACATATTGTTAGTTTGAGAACAGGTAGGGCCGTGTCAGACGCTGGTGAGCGGTGCGTCTAGCTGAGTGTCGGGAGACGGCGGGCCGCTTGCGATCGTGCCCGAGCGGCTGGACAGTCTAGCTAAGAGTTCTGGAAAATTCCCCAACAAGATAGATTGCCTGATTTGCCGCATGATGTCCAGGTAAAAGGTGATGTTGTGGATACTGGCCAGCGTGGAGAATAGGATTTCACTCGCCTGAAACAGATGGCGTAAGTACGCTCGTGTGAAGGTGCGGCACGTGTAGCAGTGACAGGCCGTGTCGAGCGGAGCTGTATCCTCTATATACTGTGCTTGCTTGATGGCGACCTTTCCCTGTGAGGTAAAGAGATAGCCGTTGCGGGCATTGCGAGTAGGCAACACGCAATCCATCATGTCGATCCCGTGCGCGACGTATCGAGGCAACTCCTCTGGCATACCGACTCCCATGACGTAGCGGGGACGATCAGCCGGAAGCAGCGGCGCGGTGACTGCGACCATCTCCTGGCTGAGGTCACGAGGCTCACCGACGGACAAGCCACCAATCGCATACCCGGGAGCATCGAGCGACAATAAGGCTTCGGCGCAGGCTCGACGCAGGTCGGCGTACATGGAACCTTGCACGATGGGAAACAAGGCACAGTGCTGGCCCTTGTCGCGACGACGGTAGTGCGCATATCCGGCCCGAGCCCAATTGATGGTCCGGTGCATAGATGCCAGTGCCGCCGAGTGATCTGCACCGTACGGCAGGCATTCATCTAACACCATCATGATGTCGCTTCCAAACGCAAGCTGCGCGTCAACCGTGCTCTCGGGCGTGAAGAAATGCGCGTCGCCGTTCAGGTGCGAGTGGAACAGCACGCCTTCTTCGGTCACTTTGCGCAGCGAGTCGAGACTGAAAACTTGGAAACCGCCGGAGTCGGTGAGGATGGCTCGAGGCCAAGCCATGAACTGATGGAGGCCACCAAGACGTTCAATTCGCTCGTGCCCTGGGCGAAGATAAAGATGGTAGGTGTTGGCCAGGATGATGCGGGCATCGATGTCGCCCAGCAGGTCTCGCTGCGGAATGCCTTTGACGGTCGCCTGAGTTCCGACCGGCATGAAGACCGGCGTTTCGATCGTTCCGTGGGCCGTATGCAGTAAGCCAGCGCGTGCGCCGGTTACCGGGCAGGTTGCCTGAATTTCGAATCGCAAAGCGGACACGACCGTTATTGTCGCGTGGACAACGCGGGTTTGCTAAGGGATCTCTTCTGGCCGGACGCAGTGATCGGCATATTGAGCTACACGCAAGTAAATGCTGGTATTCTTACCGTAAAGAAAGATTGTAAAGATGCGTCAGTCCAGCACCATCAGCAGTAAGGGCCAGATTACTGTGCCACTTGAAATCCGGCATCGCCTCGGTTTGAAGGAAGGCGATCGTGTGGAGTTCATGATCGACAACAATCAAACGATTATGCGCCCGGCACGACCGGCAAGCAACCCCTTCGAGAAGTATGTCGGCATCCTTCCGGCCTTTAAAACAAAGCGCCAAATCAACAAGTGGGTGGCGGGCTTACGCGACGACGGTCACGATTAAATGAGAACATCGCTCGACACGAATATTCTGTCGGCCTTGTGGTCTAACGAACCTAGCGCGTCCGATATTGCAAAGCGTCTTGGCGAAGCAAAGCAGTCCGGTGCCGTCATTGTCTCTGGCCTCGTCTATGCCGAGCTTCTTGCCTATCCCAAGGCGACCGAGGCCTTCGTGAATGACTTTTTTGAGCAAACTGGCATAATGACAGACTTTCGGTTCCGAGAGACTGTCTGGATGGAAGCAGGCCGTCGCATTGCCAAGTATGCAAACCGTCGTAGGAACGCGAAGGGAGAAAGTCCCAAGCGGCTTTTGGCCGACTTCGTAGTGGGGACTCACGCGCTGCTGCAAGCGGATCGCCTCATGACGCTGGACCCAGACCGGTATAGGCAGGATTTCCCAGAACTGCGGCTGTAGGGATCGCATTCCCGGACCGGAGTGAATTCTATCTAGCGACGCTTGTTAGGATCAGAGATTACGTCCCTTACCTTCAATGGCCCTTTGCCTGTACAACACCCTCACGCAAGAGCTGGAGGAGTTCAGAGCAGTTTCCGACAACACGGTCCGCATGTACACGTGTGGCCCAACGGTCTATAACTACGTCCACATTGGCAACCTTCGGACGTTCACGTTTCAAGACATTCTCCGCCGCTGGCTGAAGTATCGCGGGTTCAAGCTAAATCACGTCATGAACATCACCGATGTGGATGACAAGATCATCGCGAATGCCGCGAAAGCTGGCGAGACGATCGGCGACTATACGGCTTGTTTCTCGAAGGCCTTTTTCGAAGACATGGCGAAACTTCGGCTGGAGTTGCCGGAACGGGTTGTGAAGGCGACCGAGCACATTCAGGTGATGACGGAGGCAATTGAGAAGCTGACCGAGAAAGGCTGCACGTATGTCAGCGAAGGGTCCACATACTTTCGGATCGCGACGTTTCCGGAGTATGGCAAACTCTCACACAACGACTTCAGCGGCATGCGAAGCGGCGCTCGCGTGGACGTAGACGAATACGATAAGGCCGACGCACGCGATTTTGTTTTGTGGAAGGCCCGGAAAGAAAACGAGCCTTACTGGGAAACGCCGTTGGGCGATGGACGTCCTGGCTGGCACATCGAGTGTTCCGCGATGGCTATGCAATACCTGGGCGAAACACTGGACATCCATGCAGGCGGGGTCGACTTAACGTTTCCGCATCACGAGAACGAAATCGCTCAATCCGAGTCAATCACAGGCAAACCGTTTGCGCGCTTTTGGCTTCATTCTGAGCACCTGCAAATTGAGTGGCAGAAGATGTCGAAGTCGCTGGGCAACTTCTATACTCTGCGGGATTTAATCGGCATGGGTTATCAGCCCGAAGCGATTCGATACCTGCTGGCATCGGTGCCGTACCGCAAGAAGTTGAACTTCACGTTCGATGGCTTGAAAGCAGCGACGAAGAGTATCGATCGTGTTCGCGAGCTGAAATATCGGCTGAGTTCGGCAAAGTTGCCACCGGGTCGCCACGCAGAAATTACCGCGCGCAGTGAAGAAGCCATTCGAGACTTCGAGCGTGGCCTGGACGATGACCTGAATACGGCCGAGGCTCTAGCGGCGATCTTTGAATATATACGCGCAATGAATACGGCGCTCGACCTGGATCAGTTCGCGGAGGGGAACGTCGGTGATGCGGACCGCGTGCTCAACACGTTCGACGAAATCTTCCGCGTGTTGAATGCAAGTCCCGCCACGGAAGAAGTTTCCGACGAAGCGGTTGAAGCATTAGTCGGCGAGCGAAACCAAGCCAAGAAGGCGCGCAACTTTGCCAGAGCGGATGAGATCCGGGCGCAGTTGCTGGGCAAAGGCGTGATTATTGAGGACACCAAAGACGGCGTCCGCTGGAAACGGAAATGAAGTTCGATTCTCAACTCGTACACGCTGGTGACCGGAAGCGCAGTGCGCCTCGTGCGGTTTCGTCGACCACGCCGATCTATTTAGGAACGACCTATTTCTACGAGAACGCGGCAACGCTGGACCGAATCTTTGCTCATGAAGAAGAAGGCTTCAGCTACGCGCGTTACGACAACCCGACGAATCAGGCTTTAGAAGAACTAATGACCGCGATTGAACATGGGCATGGTTCGCTCGCGTGTGCGTCAGGTATGGCCGCTTTGCAGATCGCGTTTCAGGCCGCCCTGCTCGAGCGGAACAAAGTAATCTTGTCGGCGAACTCGATTTACGGCGCGACCATCAAGCTGTTCGACCAAGTTCTCGCGCCGTTTGGAGTCGAAATTCGCTACGTCGATATCTGCGATCTGGACGCGATCGCTAAAGCGATTGACGAAAACAAGCCCGGTGCCGTGTTCATGGAGAGCATATCGAATCCAGTGCTGCGTGTGGGACGCATAGACAAGATCGCAGAACTCACATCTGCTGCAGGCGCCGCGTTGATTGTCGACAGTACGTTCGCGACACCGGTTTTAATGCGTCCGTTAGAGCATGGCGCAAACATGGTCGTCCATAGTGCAACCAAATATCTGGCGGGTCATGGTGATGTGCTGGGCGGCATTGTGGTCAGCGATGAATCCCATCACGAAATGGTGCGCAGTATATCGCGAATTTCGGGTCCGGTGCTGGGCCCCTTCGAGAGTTATCTCACGATGCGCGGCATTAAAACACTCGCATTACGGTTCGAGCGCCAGTGTCAGAACGCCCGTATCGTCGCCGACTGGCTGGGCATACATCCTTGCGTTGATCGTGTTTATTATTGTGCGGACCCGGCACATCCGGATGCGGAGGCGATCAAGCAGTTGTTTGTTCCCGACATGTATGGAGCCATTCTCAGCTTCGAGCTGAAGGGTGCAAACAAGACAGGCGTGATGGCGTTCATGGATCGGCTCAAAATGGTTGTTCCCGGTACATCGCTCGGCGACGTACACACTCTTCTGCTTTATCCAGTAATGGCTTCTCATCGGGACGTTGCGCCGAAGATGCGCGAGCGTATGGGGATTAAAGAAAACCTAGTGCGGGTTGCAGCCGGCATTGAAGCAGCCGAGGATATTGTTGCTGATCTCGATCAAGCCATTCGTGGCATCTGAGTGCGGGTAAGTAAATAGAAGAGCGATGCTTGTGGCATCATAGAACGTTTGTGTGTCCGCTGCGGCGCACTCCTTGACATCGCGTGTTTGCTCATCAGAGAAAACGGTTGCAGCTGCTGTTCGCAGTAGCTGATGCATTCTTCACGATCATCGCTTTTGAGATGGCGTACAACATACGCCGGAATCTCGGATTGCAGCATCCATTTTTCTTTACTGTTAAAGACCATTTGACGTTGCTTGTTTTTTGCATCGCACTCTGGGTGTCACTCGGAACATTCCAACGTGTTTATGAGTATCTGGATTCTGCCCGTAGCGGCCGAGTTTTGCTTGACACAACGCGGCAGTGTTTAGTAGGTGGGGTGCTGATCGTTGTCTTCGAGTACCTGATTCGTTTAGACCTCAGCCGCAGTTTCTTGCTGTTGTTCCTCGCAGCCGACCTTGTTCTTCTTACGCTGTTTCGTTGGAATTCGCGGCATGTTGTGGGTCGATTCGAGCGCCGGTTTGGGACCCCGTATCATCTCTTGATCGTTGGAAGCGCGGCCCGGAGTGCGCGTCTTCAGGAAAAGCTGTTTCACGACACACCGTTCCTGATGAATGTCAGCAGCATCAGTGACGAGGTGGATCTCAACATTCGGCTCCCCCGAATTCTCGCTCAGCAGATCGTCGACGAAGTTATCTTTTGCGTCGAAGGCAATCAGCTCGCAGCGTTGGAGGAAATTTTCCTGATGTGTGACGAGGAGGGGGTCCGCACTCGCGTGGCCCTCGACTTCTTCCCGCACGTAAATAGCGAGATGTCATTCGATCGGGTTGGCACTGCGCCGCTGTTGACATTCTCGTCGGCGCCCGATGATGAATTCCGGCTCATTCTCAAGCGCACTTTCGACGTTGTTGCATCTTTTTGCGCTCTGGTGATCTTGTCACCCATTTGTCTTTTATCCGCAGTGCTGATCAGACTCACGTCGCCCGGCGCGGTGCTCTATCGACAAATACGTTGCGGACTGAACGGCCGACGCTTCGTCCTTTATAAGTTCCGGTCTATGGTCGAAAACGCCGAGAGCATGCGCGGCGAGTTGATGCATCTGAACGAGAAAGAAATAGCTTTCAAGCTGAAGGATGATCCGCGCGTTACTCGAATCGGACACTGGCTTCGTAAATTCTCGGTTGACGAATGGCCGCAGTTTTATAACGTGCTACGAGGAGATATGTCCATTGTGGGTCCGCGCCCGCCACTGCCGGAAGAAGTTGATCACTACCGGCGCTGGCAGCGACGCCGGTTGCGCATGCGTCCTGGACTTACTTGTCTTTGGGCGATCACCGGTCGCGATAAACTCACGTTTGAATCTTGGATGCGGCTCGATATGTCTTACATCGATAACTGGTCGTTGATGCTCGACTGGTCCATCATTGTGCGCACGATTCCGCGCGTCCTTACAGGCTCGGGCGCGCACTGAACCTGGCGCTATGAATCTAATTCCTACAAATAATGAAGTAATCTCGATGTTACGCGAAACCGGGGCACTGCGCGAAGGCCACTTCGAGTACCCCAACGGCATGCACGCGAACGAGTATTTGCAGGTGGCGCTTGCTTTTCGACATTTTCAATACGCGAAGCTACTGAGCGTGGGCCTGAGCCGCCGTCTGCGGGCTGATTCCGAAATGCGCGCCATGATCAAGGAGCTATCTATTGTTTCCCCGAACACGGGTGGCTTGCCGATCGCTTACGGTGTTTGCGAGGCCTTGCGTGCTGCGCAGGTTTATTGGGCGGAACAGGACCACGAGGACGCGCCGATGCGCTTCCGCCAGTTCCTGGAACAGACACCGGGGGAGAAGGTATTGCTGGTGGACGACATTTTGCGCTCCGGCCGCCGTTTGACCCAGCTTCGCGCGTTAGTTGAGTCGAAAGGCGCAAAAGTAGTTGGACTCGCTGTGGCAGTTTACCAGCCGAATCCCAGCATCCTTGATTTCGGCGACCTGCCGCTGTTCTATCTCTCGAAGATGGACGCGACTTATTACAAAGATTCAAACTCCTGTAATCTCTGCCGTGCCGGCGTAAGCGTCGAGAAGATTTGGGCCTAGATACTAAAGCTAGTTCCGCAGCATTTAGTGCTGGGAGAAAGCTCCTGCTTGTTGCAGGCTTCGCAGCATGCTGATGGTCTGTTCGTCTCTGCTTTCAATCAGCCATTCTTCGAACTTGCTGACGGTGAGTGGGCGGGCGATGAAATAGCCCTGCACCTCATCGCAACCGGCGCTAGCGAGAAAGCTATAGATGTCGGCTGTTTCAACGCCCTCGGCTACAACACGATAATTGATGTCGTGGGCCATGGTAATCATAGACCGGACCAGAGACTGTTCAACCGAACCTTCCGTCAGGGTTCGGATGAAGGATTGGTCGATTTTCATCGTTGTGGCGGGCAGTTTATGGAGGTAAGAGAACGAGCTGTAGCCCGTGCCAAAATCGTCAATTGCTAGCTCAAGTCCCATGGAGCGGACCTGTTCCAGTTGACTCAGAACACGTGAGCGGTTGCGAATGAGAGCGCTCTCGGTAAATTCCAACTCGATCGAAGAACAGGGCACTTCATACTCTTTCAGCAAGCCAGCTAAGTTCGAGGCAAAGTCTCCCTCTTCGAGATTGCGGGCGGAAATATTTATAGATACGCGGATATCGGAGCCAGCGCGATTCCAGGCAGCCACTTGTTTCAGGGCAGTCGTCATCACCCATTGGGTAATGGGGCCGGCCAGCGCAGTCTGCTCAACAAGGGGAATAAACTCACCCGGCGAGACATTTCCGAGTCGGGGATTCTGCCATCGCAGTAATGCCTCTGCACTGGCGCACACACCTGTCCGGACGTCGACACGCGGCTGGTAAACCAGAGTGAGTTCGTCGGTTTGCTTCAATGCTGTCCGCATGTCGGTCAGAAGGGTGAAGCGGCGGCGATTCGCCTCATCGCTTGCTGGACTGTACGCGGCATGCTCTAGCTCGAGCTCTCGTGCATCATGCGCGGCCGCAATAGCAGTTCGCAGCACATCCTGTGTGGCTGATCCAGGAAGTTCAAACGGCGAAATTCCAAAGACAGCGTTGATCGTTACTGGAATCCCGCTGCAGACTAGAGGTGATTTAAAGGAGTTCGAAAGTCGACTTACAACAATGCGCCAAGTCTCGTCTGTCGATTCGTCCACCAGCACAACGAAGGACGTGGTTCCAACATGATAAATCCCGGCTTTGCGTCCCATTGCCTTTTGAATCGCTCGGCTTGAGTTCTTAACAAGATCATCGATGTAACCAGTTCCAAGAACATTCACAACCGCATTGAGTTGATTGGCATCAGCCAAATCGATGAGCACAGCAACTCGCGATGCGCCCGGGTGCTGGCGTTCAAGGTCCTTCAGGTCGTCGTTCAGCTGGTTGCGATTAGGCAATCCGCTTAACGGATCGATGCGGCCGAAATCATGCTGGAGTTCGACTTGCGCCATGACCATAGCAGCAAAGTCATGTAGTGATGCACATTCTTCGGCCGTTACTGTACGCGGCGAATTGTCGAGCACACACATGGCACCGAGAACGTAGCCATCGCGCGTGGTGAGCGGGGCACCTGCATAGAAACGCACACCTGACTTTGCCAGCGGACAGTCAGAAAAGCGAGGATCTTCGAGCAGGTCTGGAATAATCAACTCGGCAGCAGACCTGGTCACTTCCGCACAAGGGGCACCTACGCGGGGCAACTGCCGACCTGGAGTGCCGACATGGGACTTGAACCATTGACGGTCGTGGTCGGTCAGCGAAACGGCTGAAATCGGAGCATGAAAGAGCCTGCTAGCCATCCGCGTAATCCGGTCGAAACCCTCGCTTTCCGGGGTGTCAAGCAGATCGAGACTCTTCAACACGTTCATCCGCGCTTCTTCGTACTCAAATTGCGCCGTTGCGCTTTGTTCCTGGTCAACGAGTTCTTGGGCGGTGAGCTTGTCGGCAGTGGCCATAGGATCCTTATCGGTTCACGAGAGCTTTGCTCTTACTCGAGAATGTTGGGTCGCACCAACGTTTTGTAAGTGCTCGTTGCTGGAGATTTCTCCCAAGTTTCCGGCACATGGTCTTCGAGGTCCCCTCGCTTGCGGTCTAGGTACTTGCGCACTCCCCTGCTCGCTGTCGCTCTGACCTTCAGCGCTTCCGTGACGTTTGCAGCCCAGCCAACCGCCAGGGCCGAGTACATCGGCGGTACTTGCGCCAATATTCCTCTTTTTCATTCAGGCGATATCGCGGCCACCGATGATGTCTACTTTGTCTACGTTTCTAAGCACACGAGGGTCAAGATCCCTTATGAACGCATCAACCTGCTCGAGTACGGTCAGGATGTGAGCCGCAGGTTAATTGCGAGCTTAATTTCACCCGTGTTTGCAGCCTCCAAAAAGCGAGAACATTTCCTGACGATAGGCTTCGAAGACGACAACGGCCATCAGCAGGCTATGCTCTTCAAGCTAAACAAACAAGATGTGCGGGCAGCTTTGATCGCCCTGGAGGCGCGCACCGGACAGCGGGTCCAGTATCAAGACGATGAAGCTCGTATAGCGGGTAAAGGATGACTTGCTTGAGGCGATTCATCTCCATAAGCGTGGCATCTGTGGCAATCATGACCGCTCAGACCGATGCCGATACTAAGCCCGCAACTGTCCCACCAGCGGCAGCAACTCCAGTAGCGAGCAGCTTGTTAGATGTGAAACGCATCTATGTTGGCACGTTGACTGGTATGCGCGCTGACTCGCTGCGAGAGCTTATCATCGCCAGTCTGAACGGATCTAAGCTGTTCATATTGACTGACAACCCGGAGCGGGCGGATGCCACTCTAAAGGGTGCCGCGGACGATCAGAGTTATACCGATTCGTTCGACTCGGATAGCAGCGTCATCGCGCATACCAGCTACGGCAGCAAAGGTTCCCGGTCCGCCATCAGCGGCGGCAGCACCTATCCAGCCATCAGCATGGCCGACAACGAATCTGCCCATTCGAAAGAGCGCAAGCACGAAGCGTACGCCGCGGTACGTCTGTGCAATCGGGACGGCGATGTTATTTGGTCAACAACACAAGAAAGCCCCGGAGGCAAGTTCCACGGCGCAAGCGCTGACGTTGCCGGCAAGGTAGCGCGACAGTTGGCCATCGACGTCGATAGAGCTCGCCGCAGTGCCACGAACATCAGCCCGCTGGCCCCTCGTTAGTTCATCTCGGCCAAGCTACGCAGGACTTGTACGAGCCTTCCTGAAGTGACCGGCTTTTTACAGATTTCGTCTACCATTTGACCTTCAGGCTTTTGCCTTAACCTCGCTGGATCGCTTCCGGTCAGCACCAGGAGTCTCATCGTGCTGTCCAAGATTTTCAGATCACGAATCAGCCCAAGCCCATCATCCTCGGTGGGCAATCTTAAATCGAGCACCGCAATTCCCGGCTTTCGTTCCGTTGCGATCGCCAAAGCCGAATCGCGATTATCGGCTTGAATGACTTCAAACCCGCTACGTCCTAACAAGAGCGAACGCAGCTCAAGTTGGTCCTGATCGTCTTCAACGACCAGCACCGGCGGTACAGTTTTCTTCATTTAGTAAATCGGATCTCTGCAATGACCAGGCGTGGCATAACTTGGTTCCAGCCGTCCGGAAGTGCATCGAAGGGAAGTCGAAATGGCCGGCTCTCGCCAGAGGCCAAAACAGCACTCCCAACTCCTACCAGCAAAGAGGCCCGCTCCCGGTGGATCTCGTGGCCATCAATACCGAAGAACAAGCAATACACGTCTGCAGAGCTAATCGGACGCGCTCCTTTGTTGGCGATCTTACCTTGCACTTCCACCACCCGCTGCTTCATGAAGTTCTCAGTTGCTGTCATGCTGACATCGCTCAACTCCAGATACTTCAGATAGGCTCTGGCTTCGGCTGACGCCTGCTGCCCGGATACAGTCCCAGGGGCGACTGCTGGACGGTTTAGATAAATTAAGCCTGTCCCCAGCGCAAGCAGAACGGCGGCGCTGACGACCATAGCCACCGGAGACAAAGTCAGCTTCGGCTCAGGTACTTTGCTTTGGCCAACTTCCAAACTCATGCTGACCTATGTGCGACGATCCGCAATCGCCGGTAGTCCGCCGTCCAAACTCCATCTTCGCAAAGTTCCGGCCGAAGCCGCTCCACAGTTTCATCAAGCGCCTGCTCACGCTCGTTCGACTGCAGCCCCTCAAATAAATACCAGCAAAACTGCTTTAGCCAATTTCGCATTCCGTGCGGACCCTCAAGCGGAGTCGGCCTGTCGAATAAGTGCGCGAACTGTACCTGAAATCCTGCCTGCTCGAGTAAGTGGCTGTATTCCCCGAGTGACGGGAAGTAAGTTCGAGGGACTGGGACCGCTTGCTTGCGCTCAACAAGTGTGGCGTGTAGGGCATTAATGATCTTTTCAGTATTCCCTTTCCCGCCAAGTTCTGCTACGAATCGGCCATGTCTCCGCAGAGCTTTCGCCATTGCTCTGGCCGCACCCTTCGCATCCAATATCCAATGGAGCGCAGCGTTCGAGAAAATGGCGTCGAATTCCTGGTCATACAGCATCGTCGTTGCGTCCTGCAGGGTGAAATGAAGCTTCGGAAAGTTCTGCCGCGCTTGCCCGATCATCTCCGGAGAAGCATCCAGGCCCAAGACGACGGCGCCTTCCTCTGCTAGTCGATTGGTGAGTTGGCCAGGACCGCACCCCAAATCAAGGACGTGCTCACCCGGCCGTGGATTCAGCAACTGAATCAAGCTCTCGCCAAATTGCCATACAAATCCGTGTTTCGCTTCGTATAGTTCTGCATCCCAAGCGACTTTCGAACCCATCTGTTTAGGATAGTCCGGGTATGGATCACTCGCCTTATTCGAAGTGAGCTGCGGAAACCTGTGTTCCGGTCAAAGATAAAGCTTCACCATTTTGCGCCAGTAACGTGGTCGATGCGCCTCGCCTGTCCAGATCGCCAACTGATGCTCAATCTGCCGGCCGTGTAGTGCCTCGCTCAACTGCACTGTGCTGTCTCGAAACGGATCGTCTTCACCAATCGCGAGCACGATTTCAGTTCCTCGCAGCTTCTCGAGTGCAGATGGCTCATGCATGTTGGGCAGGAAGTGGTTCGGCGTATTGAAGTAGACATCCTGGTTATAAAAGCCCTGGAAAAGATCCTGAAATGGGCCAATTTCCTGGGTTAGGTCGTAGCGACCGCTTAGTGCGACTACCTTGCCGAACAGCCCGGGATGGCGGAACGCAATGTTAACAGCGTGAAATGCACCGATGCTACATCCGTGCGCGATCAGGAACGAGTGGGGGTTGAGGAGCTCTGAAAGTGGCAACATCTCGCGAAGAATGTACTCCTCATACTGCTTGTGCCTGGACAGCCGCAACTCCGGAGGACAACGCGAGCAGTAGAAGGTCTCGGAATCGATGCTGTCCACGCAATATAACTGGATCAGTCCAGCATCAATCGAACTGCTAAGGGCACCGACGAGTCCCCAGTTTTCGTAATCAAAAAATCGGCCCTGCCGTGTTGGAAACACGAGTACCCGAGCACCCGCGTGTCCAAAAACCAGCAACTCCATTTCGCGATTCAATCGCGGACTGTGCCACTTGTGATACTGGCGATTCACTATGTCTCGTCCAAGATCGCGGATCGTGCCCGATCACGAGCGTATCCCGACGGTGTTGCTATCGGGTGTATTTTCTATCAATAATCTCTTTCTATACGGAACCAGCGTCTCTGCCCAGACCAGATACCCCTTGTGACTGAGATGCAGCCCGTCTTCCGTGAACAGGTCCATAAGCGGCCGGCCGTCGTTGCTCAACATTGGCGAGAAAACGTTGATGAACTCTCCGTGTCCACTTTGCGCGATCGCCGCTTCGATCAACTCATTCGTACTCTCTATCTGTTCCACAATGCCGAATCGAGCTGGACTCGGCTTAATCGACAAAAAGGCAAACGGGATACCAGGAAAGTGCTGCTCCAGCTTTACTTGAAAGGCTGAAAAGCTCTGAGACACTACATCCGGCGCTTCGCCATCGCCCAGGTCGTTATCCCCAGCATAAAGCAACAACGCGATCGGCTCGAGCGGCAGCAGCAATCGCTCAAAAAAGTGAACGCATGCCTTCAGCGTCGATCCTCCAAAGCCGCGATTGACTAAATGCGCTGATTGAAGGTCCTCGGCCAACGTATCCCAAAGCCGAATAGATGAGCTCCCATAAAAAACGGTTTGCCCGGTCGGGACTCTTCCCTGCGCGGCTTCTTTTTCAAGCGCGCGGACCTCAGGTTCATACCAATCCATAGTGTTCGTTCATCACCGCGCAGTCGCAGCAATTAACTGTTCTAAACCTAAGTACCAAACCTGCTGCCAATGTAGCAGGGACTTCTCCGGAAAATCCTTGTGTATAACACCGGATTTCCCTGCGGAAGATAGTTTATGATGATTACTGAATCGGCTCTGCTGATCGCTCGACGGCAGATCCTTCCCAGCGCGGTTGTGGCGCAATCTCAGCGTTTCTCTCGCCTGAGGAAACCGTACCGGTTCACTGTCCCAATTCAATCTCAGTCAATCATCCGATTCTACGCAGGCGTTTCCCTCGGTGCAGTGGGCCATTTAATTCGCCGCAGGTTGGAGTATAACTGCGGATCGGTCGAGAAAACGAGACCTCGTCGAGATCACGTTCCCATGGAGCATGCATGACAGAGACCAGCGTCCTGATCGTTGAGGATGAAACTGGGATTGCGATGGATCTGGAGGCCCAGCTCCAACATCTCGGGTACCGAGTCGCCGGCATCGCCAGTTCCGGAGAGGAGGCGCTGACGCTAACCGAATCTCTCATGCCCGACGTGGTGCTGATGAATATCCGGTTAAGGGGCTCAATGGACGGAATCGAAGTAGCAAAGTCGATAGGCCGCTTGCGTGTTCCTTTTCTTTACGTCACATCACACACAGACGAGGAAACCCTACAAAAAGCCAGGTTGACCGAGCCGCTCGGCTTCTTGGTCAAACCGTTCTCCGCGCGTGACCTCCATGGCGCCATCCAAGTAGCCCTTTACCGGAGTTCGGCTGAGCGTCGCGTTCGCGAGCACGAAAACTGGTTGAGAACGACGTTGCGCTCAATCGGGGACGCGGTCGTAGCAACAAGCCCCGAAGGCCACATCAAGTTCATGAATCCCGTAGCAGAGCAACTCACCGGCTGGAGCGAAATCGCTGCCCTCGGCGAACGGATCGAAAACGTAGTATGTCTTGAGATGGAAGATGCCAAGACGTGTCGTAATCCCCTCCTACAAGCCCTAACCGAATCGCGGTCCATCCATATCGAGGAAGGTGCCCAGCTGATTGCGCGCGACGGAGCCAGGATCTATATTGATGATTCCGCCACCCCAATCAAGGAGGACGACGGCAAACTCGCGGGCGGGGTCATGGTATTCCGCGATGTTACTGAGAGGCGCAAGCTAGAGCAGGAACGAGCGCGCGCAATGCAGAGTCTTCGGCGAGCCAATCACGACCTCGAACAATTCGCGTACGCAGCGGGCCATGATCTGCAAGAACCTTTGCGCAACGTCTCCTCCTATCTCCAGCTTTTATCGAGACTTCATAGTGACCAGCTCGGTCCAGATGCCCGTAGCCTGATTAGTGAAGCAGTGGGTAGCGCAAATCGTATGCGATCTCTGATTGACGATCTGCTTAAGTATGCGAGCGAAACGGCACACTCGGACGAACCGCCGCCCGTATTCAGTACTCAAGATGCGCTCGAAATTGCACTTACAAATCTACGCATCTCGATACAGGAAACCAGAGCCATCGTGAATTACGGGAGTCTTCCCCGGATCGCCGCCCCGCTACACCAGATCATTTCGCTGTTCCAAAATCTTGTGGGAAACGCACTGAAATACCGCAATCCGAATCATCCGTCGGTGATTGAGATCTCAGCCGAGCGTCAAGCAGATGAATGGCAATTCTCCGTATCTGATAACGGAATCGGTTTTGATGACAAATTTACGGACAGCATTTTCGGCTTGTTCAAGCGCCTGCACGGGAGCGAGTATACCGGTACAGGCGTTGGATTGGCGGTCTGCAAACGCATCGTTGAAACGCAAGGGGGCCGAATCTGGGCTCAGTCTCAGCTCGGCAAGGGCACCACCTTCTATTTCACGTTTCCGATTATCCCCGAACTCACCGAAGACCAGCTAGACAGTACGTACGCGAAGAGTGGCAGTTCCAACGGAAACGCGCGCGCTAAGTCCACCTCTTCCTAGGCGTCTTAAATTATTAATAGACACAGTTTCGGTACGAGCTACTCCTCAGCAGGTTGCGTAACTGTGGCCCAGCGCTCGGCAATCTTCTCACCTTCGAATCGCCAGAGCACGAAACCCTTAAAGTGCATCCTTTTACCCGAACCTGGGTCGGTCCAGCGCCATATGTTCCGGCATACCACTTTGTCGCCTTCAGCGATCATGTCTTCGATGGTCAAGTACAAATCGGGCATGACCTTGTACATTGCGAGTATCATCTGTTCGTCACCGTCAACACCGGTTGGCTTGCCCCCGGGACCATCATGGTCAAAGAAATCTGCCGTCATGTTCTTGTGAATAACGGCGGCATTTCTCTTGTTTACGAAGTCTTCAAAGTGCTGTCTTACAAACTCTTTCATCTGATCGAGCGTGAGGGTAGTTGGCAAAGTTACTCCTGACGTAGTCTCGCATTCTGAGCACTTCCTTGCATTGCAGCCAAGTTACGATTTGTGAGCAATTAGAGCAGGACAGGGAGGAACGCATTGTCGGCACGTCCCCCCTTTTTCTTCCGACTATCGAACAATCCACTTCGGCTTTGAATCAGCGCTGCTAGGCGCGGGCGGCGGGACGCAAGGCGGACCGGCATCGGTCAGGAACGTTCCGTTATTCGAAAACCAGCCATGGATACCGACGGAAGGAGCTCCGAAGAACCAGGAATAAAAAGCAAGCTCCTGTAAATGGTAGGTAAACCCATTCGGCATCGCAATCCGTGGTGCCTCGATTCCAGTCAGCGGATCTCCAACCTCCAGATTGTATTGACAAGATCCTATAACTTGACCAGTGTTGCCCCACCCCGGAGTGAAGTTGCCCACAAAAGGATCATTGGCCCATTCGGCAAGTTCATGAGACATGACGGTAACATCCTTAAAACTCGAACCGAAGAAGGCAGTCTCGTCGAAGTCCGATACCGCATACGTCTGGATAGGAATTGCGGCGGTACCCGAGTGATAGCCGAGAATACAGCATTGCCGGGGATCAATGGCCGGGATGCCGAACACAGTGTTGTAGACCAGGAATACAGGTAAGGTTGACGGCGCTACTCCTTTCGCCGATAGCTCTGGAATAACGACGTCGTTCAGGTAAGTATCGAACCAGTCGATATCGACTCTGCCTTGAGGACCACATATAGTCGCGCTGGCAGGGTTTAAGAACTTGGGACGAGCCAAGCCATGGTTTGCGGGAACGTCGATGACGATGGGCGCCATTGGCCGTACAGGCTGTAAGAGCGTGTGGTATTCACTAGCCCCGTTGCCTAAAGCCTTCCAGAACTCCGCCCGCTGGAATGCATTGATATATTGAGTAGTCCCGACATTAGTTCCTCCAAAGTTGAATGCCGCATCTTCGAACAGCGGAGACTGGCGCACCACTGTAAGCGGCACGTTGTTCGGTGCTGCCATGCAGGCATTATCAGGCGCAGTTGGATCGAACACTGTGGCGCCTGGCTTGATCGTGTAATCTCCTTTGTTATTGATGCCTGTAGCGATCGAGTGAGTAACGATCACGAGAGGAACAATGTTGGTTGGAATTGACACGCCACCCCCTCCATTGAACGGGTCACGGCCGATCATCGTGCCGCTATAGCCAAAGAAGTCTCGGGTCGACTCCGTGAAATAGTTCCAGATCGGAAGCCCTGCGACATTTTGGGCCTTCGAGGCGGCCCTTGTGCCCTCAACGGCCTCTTGCGGGATTGGTTTAACAGCCGTCATAATCCTGACTGGTTCGCGGTTTTCCTGAATCGGTTCCTGCGCTTGAACAGCAGGAACAAAAATACCCAGAATGAATGAAAGGCAGAGAAGCGTACCAGATTGGTGATGCTTCCAATTGGGAAAGAACATAGTGACACCTCCGAACAGAACTTAAAAACAGCCCTGTCCAGTATAGTGCAATTGAACTACCAGGATTACCCCCTGTGCCCGGAGGTAGTACGTGCTGCTTTCTCCGGTGACCGCCATCGTTCTGCACCTTCGCGCACGAGCTGTAAGGCTCGGTCTGGCCCCCCACGTCCCGTCGGTTTGAATATCTTGCCCTTCGTTTGGTTGTACGAGACGAAGAAGTGTTCGATCTCCTCGATCATCTTTGGGCGGACATCTTCAAGTGTCTTTATATCCGCATGAGTATGCGCCTTAGTCGCGACCGCCAGCAATCGGTCATTGCGGGTAGTCTCGCCCTCCCGTTCCGTCTGATCGGCCTCGATTACACCAATAAGTCGGGCCGAGATCAAGCAACCGGTCGGAACGGATTCGTCCAGCAAAACCAGCACATCTAAAGGGTCTCCATCTTCGCCCTTTGTTGATGGGACAAAGCCAAAGTCATAAGGAAAAACAGACCCCTCGGGTAGCACGCCGGCCAGCTCGAACACACCCAAATCGGGCTCATAATCGAGTTTGTTCCGGCTCCCTTTCGGTGTCTCGATAACGACGTTCAAGTTGTCTTGAGTATCCCGAAACGTACTCAGTTCGGTAAGAAGTCGCGGTGGCTCTTTCGGCATTGAAGCAATGATGCGAACCGCAGTGGAATAGCGCAGCAGCAATTTTCCCAGGGAAGCCGCCAAGCCTCTCAGACAATCGACTCTTGCGGGAGACAGAAATGAAATTGAAATCGGCAGGATACGGAATTCTCGCTGGACTGGCCGGCACTGCAGCGATGACGCTCGGAGAGAAATTGGAGCAGGCAATCACGAAGCGGCCAGACTCGTATATTCCTGCTGACACGCTCGGACGACTGACGCGCATCACTCCAAAATCGGACCAGCAGAAACTGGCCATGAACTGGGCTATGCATTGGGGTCAAGGCATCTTGTTCGGGGCCCTCCGCGGACTAATGGCCGAGCACGGTCTTCGCGGGCCCATGGGCTCATTCCTGTTCATGAACTTTCGTCTTCTCAACGACGAGACGCTCGAGAACGCAACCGGCGTTGGTGCCCTCCCCTGGACATGGCCCGTGGACGAGCAAGTCATTGATCTTGTCCACAAAGGCGTCTATGCCTTCGTAACCGGCGGAGTCGCTGATCGCTTGATCGAAGGACCTCCAGGCATCCCAGCCGAAAGAAAGCCGTGGTCTGAACGTCCTTAGGAACGACAGTTCCCTGTCAAGCGAGAGCTAAACAGAGCGATCTCCCGGACACCCACTCTGCGCCAGTATAGATCACAATAGATGGTATTTCCCTGAGCCGCACTGATGAATCGTCGTCGCTTCCTGAAAAAAACCAGCATCCTATCCAGCGGACTCGCCTTTGCGCTTCCAGCAACCACGAAAGAGCCAGAGCCCCAGCGGACTGCATGGCGAACGTTCGAAGTCACCACGCATATCGAGATCTTAAGACCGACGGGCATCACGCGTGTGTGGGCTCCGGTCGCCTTGCCAAATAAGACACCCTTTCAGAGGACGTTAAGCAGTAGGATTGACTGCGAAACTGGTGCGGCCCGCATCGACAACAGCGCGGGAGGATCGAACCTGATCGTTGGCGAATTTCCGCTAGGAGCGAAGCCGGCTCTCATGCTGACCACGCTGGTCGAGACCAAAAATTGGTCAGTCGATTTTTCCGCGCCCCGCAATCAACGGACGGCGGCGCGTTCTGAATTGGCTTCATGGCTAGAACCGACCAGGATGTTGCCGACTGACGGCATAGTCAAAGAACGCGCCACAGTGATCACCAAAGCCGCGAAGACAGATTTGGCGAAAGCTCGTGCGATCTATGAGTGGATCGTCGAAAACACATATCGGAACCCCAAAACGCACGGGTGTGGAAACGGCGATATCCGATTCATGCTGGAATCGGGCGATCTTGGCGGCAAGTGTGCCGATCTGAATGCGCTGTTTGTCGGATTAGCGCGAGCGGCCGGTCTGCCCGCCCGTGACGTGTACGGCATTCGCATCGCCCCATCACGGATGGGCTGCAAGAGTCTGGGTGTCTCTTCAGAGGATGTGACTAAGGCGCAACACTGTCGTGCCGAAGTCTACCTGACTTCCTATGGTTGGGTTCCGGTTGACCCAGCGGATGTGCGCAAAGTCGTTCTTGAGGAGCCTCCGGGACATCACTCGCTTGAGGACGAGGAAGTGAAACAGGTGCGAGCAAGACTGTTTGGGTCTTGGGAGATGAATTGGATGGCTTACAACTATGCCCAGGACATAGCGCTTGCCGGAGCGAGCGGTCCGCCTCTTCACTTTTTGATGTATCCGCAAGCGGAGACTGCCGACAGTCGGCTGGACAGCCTCGATCCTGCTAGCTTTCGATACCAAATCACCTCGCGCGAACACCTCGACTCAGGCGTCAGTACTTTCGAATGAAATGGTAGCGTAAACTTCCATTACGCTTGGACCGAAAGAAAGGCGCTGGTCATGACTGTCTTGCAACTAAATATATCGGGAACTTTAACGACAACCATATGAATAAGTCAGGGGCGAGCCAAGCTCAGTCACCATCGGATCTCATTTCGCAAAGAATCGCCGAACTCGGGGATTGGCGCGGAGACACCCTCAGCCGAATGCGCAAGCTCATCAGGGAAGCACACCCGGACGGCGTCGCGGAGTGGAAGTGGATGGGCACTCCGACGTGGTAGTTCGACGGCATCATCTGCACTGGTGAGTCCTACAAGAATGTAGTGAAGCTCACCTTCGCCAAGGGCGCGTCTCTGGAGAATCCGGCCCGCCTCTTTAACTCCAGTCGATGGAAACGTACGGCGCGCGATCGATATCCACGAACGAGAAGAAGTTGACGAGTCTGCGTTCAAGGCCCTTGTTCGCGAAGCGGCCGCTCTCAACAGTTCTGGCAAGTCGAAACCTTCGAAGAAAGCGAAGTCCTGAGACATTCCGCCCTGAACATGTGCGACACCGGCCGGCCCTACTCCGCCGATGACAGCTTTTCCAACTTTTTCTTTTCTTCGATTCCATTTGACTTAACTGCATTTGCCGACGCCGACTGAAGGATTGACCGAATCCCTGGACTTGAGTACGGCATCTTTGCTCTCGGCTACGTCCAATTGCCGACATGTTCCCCAGCGAAGCACCCTGTATGTACAAGCTCCTAATAGAAGCTAACGTTCTCGTTGTTTTCGAAAAGCAGCTCCGCAATCTTCATCTGCAGCATGGCCACTTGTGCCGTCAGCGCCAAAAAAGATCAGGCCGAACTGCGCCAACCCGACCTAGCCCATGATCAACAAGCCGCCAAAACCGCGCAAGCCCAGCCTGAAAATCAACAATAGAGAATGGAAGCAAAACAGATGGTCCTCGTCGCAGGCGTGCACGGAGTCAGTGGAAGAGCTGCCGCCGAGCACTGGAGTGCCGTGCCAGACACCCAAGTTTACGGCCTCTCACGGCGTGAAGCGTCCGTCCCTCGTGGCGTTCACCCCGTCATCGTTGATCTGCTCAACCCTGCTGATGTTCAACAGAAGCTCTCTCTTATGCCGGGCATTACACACATCGTCTTCGGCGCTTACATAGAAAAGAAAACGGCTGCCGAGAAGTCAGCGGTTAACGTAGCGATCCTGCGCAATCTTCTCGATGCCGTTCAATCCATCGGTACATCGCTCCAGCACATCACCTTCTATCAAGGTGGCAAAGCCTATGGAGCAGACCTAGGCCCGTTCAAAACGCCAGCCCGAGAGGACGACCCGCGTCTGATGCCGCCTAACTTCTACTACGACCAGGAAGACTTCCTGCGTGACCGCCAAAAGGGTATGGACTGGCATTGGACGGCGCTGCGTCCCGAAGCAATCTGTGGTTTCGCCGTCGGTAATCCTATGAATTTGGCCATGGTCATTGCCGTATACGCCGTCATTTCGAAGGCGCTCGGTCTCCCACTTCGCTTCCCGGGCACCGAGAGTGCCTATCGAGCGCTCTATCAGGTCACCTCGGCTGATATCCTCGCCGAAGCCAGTGTTTGGGCTGGCTCGAGTCCTACAGCTCGCAATGAGATTTTCAACATCACCAACGGCGATTATTTCCGTTGGCAGCACATGTGGCCCCGCATCGCGAAGATGTTCAATATGGAGATCGCCGATCCAGTTCCCACGCCCCTAGCCGTCTATATGGAAGACAAGGCAGAACCCTGGGACCGCATCGTGCGCGACCACAATCTGCAACCCATCCCATACTCGCAAGTAGCTTCTTGGACTTTCGGCGACTTCATCTTCAACAGCGGTTTTGACAATATCTCGAGCACCATCAAAGCCCGCCGCGCTGGTTTTCAAGCCTGCATTGACACCGAAGCAATGTTCCGCACATTCTTCGACCGCATCCGCAACGAGAGAGTTATTCCATGAGAATCGTTATAACGATTCGGGCAACTCACGCCAAGAAAGAATTGCGTCTATTCCGTCCGAATCCTGTCAACCGCGCAGTTGCGCGCTCATATGTGCACAAAATACTGTTGGGATACACATTGTGCGAACCAGCATCGTCAATGATGACAAACTGATGCGAGACGCAATTCGTGCGACTGGTCTCAAAACCAAGCGCGAGGCGGTAGAACTCGGATCGCGCACGCTGCTACGCCTGAACAAGCAAGCCGAGATCCGGAAGCTCCGGGGCAAGCTCGAGTGGAAGGGCGACTTAGAAATTTTAAGAAACGATCGTTGATACCTGTCGACTCGAGCGTGTGGATTGATTATTTTGATGGCAGGTCAACGCGCAGACCGGCATACTGGACAGCCTGCTCGGTCAGGAATCATTGGCCATGGGCGATCTAGTTCTAACGGAAGTCCTACAAGGATTTGTAGAACAACGCTGGTTCAATGAAGCTCGAATGGTGCTGACCAACCTAACGGTTGTGGAACTAGGTGGAAAGGAGATTGCCATTCAAGCAGTCCAGAATCTTAGAACACTACGTCAATTCGGTGTGACTGTTCGAAAGACGATTGACACCATCATCGCTACCCGCTGCATCGAGAGTCGGTACTATTTACTTCACAACGACCGCGACTTCGATCCGTTCGCCCAGCACCTTGGCCTTCGCGTAGTCGTTTAGACGACTGATCACCGCTGAGAATTCTGCGCCTTCGGGCCACACATATCAATAGGCCCTTGCAGGTCAGCGTACCAGCATCTCATCATGGCTTCGAAAACTTCAATGCGGTCAGTCGTAATGGGTCTACTCGGATGCATCTTTTTGGTGCTTGTAACAGACGGCCAGATCGCGCGCGCCGACACATTTTCTGTCAACGATGTTCGGATCGATGCACGCGCGAACATTTACTCTGCTGGATACTCAACACTTGGGGGTGATGGAACCGGCATTTTCCCGCCCTTCGTCTCATTTGAGGCTCAACCAGCCTCTGTGCTAAGTTTCTCTTCTGTTACCGGCGAAGTGGGATGCAATTGGCGCCTCACGAATGGACCGGACGGCACCTGCTTCCCGGATTATGGAACCCGCATCTTAAGCGACAACGCGCTTGGCCGAATCCGTGTTGACGATCTGAACATGTTCTTAGCGGGCGTATTCCTACCCGCCAGCGGTCCCGGCACCGTGCGTCCTGACCCGCTCTTTTACGACGTCTACCCCGGCGGCATGACCACGCATGATCTGACTTACTCACCCCAGCTCAACCAAGTGTTCTTCATCGGTGATGGCCTCACCGGCACCGGATCGGGACAGCAGCAGGAGTTTTACATTCCTAAGACTGCCGATCGGTTGTACCTCGGCTTTGCCGATTCTTTCGACAGCTATCCAGGTTTCTATACAGATAATGTCGGCAAGTTAACTGCCGCGTTTTCAATCAATGGAACCCCCGAGCCTTCCACGATGACCGGTTGCGCTTTCGCCCTGTTCACTGCTGTCGTTGTGATGCTCGGGAGACGGCGCGCTTAGTACGTCTCGACCACGTTCAAGTAGCGAGTGATGTCCACTATGTGCTGGTCGGCTTCGGTTCGATCGGCCCGCTTACTCGCCGCCTCTAATGCCGCGCCTAACTTACTAAGTTCGTCGAAGCCATAGCAGGCTCCGTTGCCCTTCAAGTTATGTGCTAGTCGACGGACCTCGTCTAATTGATTCTCTTCGAAGAACCGCCGCATCTCAGCTGCGTCCTGCCGTCTTGCATCCAGGTACTCCGGAATGAGTTCTTGAAGTCCATCCGGAACGCGAACACGAGTCCGTTTCGATTCACTCACGCAACCCTCCTGATTTCGACTTAGGCTATGTGTGCAATGTAACACTGCTACCACGACCCGCAGTTAGCAGGAGAATCCGGAGAAGATAGGACAACTAAGATTCTGTGTCAACCGCCAGGGTCACTGCATTGAGTCTGCTCGCTCTGGCCCTTGTCAGCGTAAGCTCGCCGGCGATGGCGCAACAAGACCTTATTCAACACTGCCGTGAACTGGCAAAGAGTAACGACCGCATCCAAGCCCTCGGATTACTAGAACAACGCCTTGCTGAGGCTCCAGATGACTTCGATGCGCGTACCCTCTACGGCTTGATCCTGTCCTGGGAAGCACGTTATTCCGAGTCGCGTCTTCAGCTCCAGAAAGTCTTGGCCAAGACACCGAACAACAGTGACGCGGCATTAGCTCTTATTCACACCGAGCTCTGGAGCGGTAACCGAGATGTGGCCCGGGACTTGATCGATAAATACATCAAGCTAGAACCTGGCAACTCCGACTTTCTAGGGCTGCGCACGTCGTTGAAAGACAACCTGCCCGGTCTGGTTCTTTCGACTGAGAACACGTTCGATTGGTTCAACAAATCTGTCGGTACGTGGACAGAGTACACGGCTAACCTCAAAGTTCCGATTGGCAACGGCAGCGTCATCACACGCTTCTCGAGAGCCTCTCGCTATGATCTCCAGGCCGTTCAGGGCGAAATTGAGACTTATCAAACGCTCCGAAGGGGCACCTACGTATACCTGAATACGGGCACTGCTCTCTCCGGGTTTCTCTATCCTCATTACCGCATCGGAGCCGAACTCTTCCAATCTCTCACCCATCATTGGGAAGTCTCCAGCGGCTTTCGCTACTTACGCTTTAGAGACCCCGTTACGGTCTACACAGCCTCACTGACTCGCTATCACAAGAATTGGATGTTCACCGGTCGGACATATTTGACACCAAGCCTGCCAGGCACTTCGGCAAGCTACCAGGGTTCTGCGCGCCGGTACTTCGGGGATAAAACAAATTACTTCGGCCTGATGTTCAGCCGTGGATCAACTCCGGTCGAGATACAAAGTCTCAATAACATCGGCATACTGAACGAGACGTCGATACAGGGCGATTTCAATAGAGCACTCTCAAAACACTGGGCTGCAGGGCTGCGTTCTTCTTACGGACATGAGGACCGGATAACTTTCGGGGCCGTCCGCCACGTTACTGCAAACGGCTATCTGTCTTATGGATTCTGACATGCAAAGTTTGAGCGGGAATGGGATTTAGGATTCAACGGTGATCACTTCTGAAGATAAGCAAGTCGACAATTGCTCGGCCGAGACACTCGGATACGCGAGGAGTATGCTCTCCGGAAAACGGATCGCATTCATCGGTTTCGGCGCCGAGCAGGCAAGCCGCCTGGCGGAGATCATCGGAAAGGCTGACGCATTCAGCCGTCAGTTCTCAGCAGCAGAACATTCGCCTGACACCGCCTCGCTGCAGCCCTTCGAGCTTCTGGTGTTGAGTGCAGAAGGATGTCAGGGAACCCGTTGGTTGAAGGACGAAGATCTGCGCCCAGTCGTCGACCGATCCCTGGTGCTGTGCCATCCCACATCGGCCTTGAACCTTGTCGCTACTTCCGAAGAATTGTTCATGCGCTTCTGCGCAGAAGGGTGTTCAGCCGACGAATTCCTGCTGCGTGCAGGTAAGGCGTGCACTCCGCGTTTGTCCGCCAAGATTCAGGCTCCGGTGATCAGCAACACAGTGGTTCTGGCGGACGACGATGTTTCGATCACCGCCTTACTTCGAGTTACTTTGGAACGAAACGGGTTCAAATGCCAAGCTGCTCCAAACGGCGGAGAAGCTCTCCGACTGATCCGTGCGACCAAACCAGTCGCAGCCGTGGTCGACGTTAACATGCCTCAAATGGACGGCTTCGAACTTCTGTCGCTGGTTAGAAATGACCCGGAGACTGCAGCGACGAAGATGATCCTGCTGACCGGGTGTGAACAAGAAGTTGACATACTTCGAGGCTTCAGCCTAGGTGCTGATGACTACGTCATCAAGCCTTTTAATCCGATGGAACTGTTGGTTCGCCTCAAGCGCTCCGTCGGCCGTTTCAGCTAGGCGCCGTGGGCCGGGTCTCAGCGGTACGGCAGCATGTAGGCGTTTACGCCAAAGCAACGGCCATACTTGCGGCTGTTTGCTTGGCGACTCTCGGTGCGGGCCGCTTGCTCGAGACGAGAATACAGAGCCCGGGTACACGACTAATCGTTTCGTTCCTGTCTATTCAAGGCGCTACCCTTCTCAGTCTCAGCACTTACATTCTGTGCCGCCGCTATTACCTGGAAGCTAGAGCCGTTGTTTACGACCGTCTGCGCCCGCCTATTCAAGAAATGGTCATCAACTTCGCTTACGATGGTGACCGCGCACGCATTCTTGCCCCTAAGACGGCCGACGAACGCCACCTGCTCGAGGAGGTTCTAGCCGACTCAGTCTCGTCCTTGCGCGGATCGGCTCGCGACCGTCTTGCGCGTTTCACTTTAGAGCAAGGATTTGCTACTCGGTGGGTCAAACGGTTTTCTCATTCGAACAGCAAGGAACGTAGAAAGTCAGTCTACTTATTAGGCCTCATCGCGCCGGTTGCCGGGAACACCATCCTGCCATTAGCCTTGCACGACCCGGACACAACCGTGCGAACCGAGGCACGCCGCGCCATCCTGGCTAATGGCGATCAGGCCGGTGCCGCCGAGGTGCTACGGTCTCTCGCCGGTGAATGTCTGCTCGCGAGGGCTCTCGTTGCTAGCGATCTCAGGGCGTATGCAGCTCAGCTGGTCCGCACCGTCGTCCCCGCAATGCTCGACTCAAAGGACGAGCGCGAGATCGAATGCTGTCTGCAGGTCCTCTCTGTCTGGCAGCGGCTGCTGCCCACGCTTCATTTGACGCCCTACCTCGACGCCCGGCACTCTTCTTCTATACGGTTGCTGGCACTGGCTCTGTTGTCATACTCCTCGGTAGACCTCGAGACTGAGCCCGCTGTTGTCGACTGCCTTCAGGATGCGGAGAACCAGGTTCGTCGATCAGCTGTTGCGGCGTTGTCGAAGCTTCAATCTAGGGACACGCTCCAGTTACTGCTCGAACAAGTGTCATCCGATACGGGCGTGGCGCTTACAGCAGTTCATGCAATTGCCGTGTTGGGCGACGAGGGTCGCTTGAAACTCGAAGCAATGGTGGCCGGCGCTGACCGGCACGCAGCCGCTCTCGCTGCAGAAGCTCTGCAGCAGTTTGCCGTGGGTGCCCATTGAACTGGCTTACATTTCCGTTTGTTTCGCCCCAGCAAGCCTTTACGACCATCGAACGTTTCCTCACGTGGTACATGTTCTCGGCCAATACGTTCTACTTCATGCTGACCCTGGTCGGCTTCTTCGCTCTGCGCCGGGTCAGGTTCGGCATCTCTTCGGGCGAGTTGGAGATTCTGTTCAAATCACCTCTGGTGCCCAGCGTGTCGGTTCTGGCGCCCGCCTACAACGAAGGAGTTTTGATCCGCGAATCAGTCCGCTCCATGCTTTCGCTCCGGCACCCCAAGCAGGAGTTGATTGTTATCAACGACGGATCAACCGACGACACCTTGCAGCGTTTGATCGAAGAGTTCCGCCTCTTCCGATCAGTACGAGTTCCTCTCGCCAAAATACCAACCGCGTCAGTCCGTGCCGTTTACGAGTCGCGCGATCCCATCTCCCTGGTCGTCATCGATAAGGAAAACGGTGGGAAAGCTGACGCCCTGAACTGCGGCATCAACTACGCCCGTCACGATCTGATCGCCGCAGTTGATGCGGATTCGATCTTTGAGCGAGACGCCCTACTGCTGATGTCGTATCCGTTCCTCGAAAGGCCGGAAGACACAGTCGCCGTTGGGGGCATTATCCGCATCGCGAACAACTGCAAAATCCAACATGGACGGATCACAGGCATCCGAGTCCCCGAACGCTTGCTACCGCGCATTCAAGTCGTGGAGTATCTCCGCGCTTTCCTCGGCGGGCGTGTTGCTCTCAGCTATGCCAAAAGTCTGCTCTTGATCTCGGGCGCATTCGGCGTATTTCGTCGTGATGCTGTTCTTCAAATCGGCGGGTTTCTGCCAAACTCGCTGGGCGAAGATCTCGAATTGGTCATCCGGCTGCACCGCTATCGCCGCGACCACCACTTGCCGTGTAACGTTGAGTTCGTTGCTGATCCAGTCTGTTGGACGGAGGCTCCTGAATCCTGGCGCGTGTTGTTCCGCCAGCGCATCCGCTGGCAGCGCGGCTGTATGGAATCGCTGTTGATCCACCGGAAATTGATCGGCAACCCGAGATACGGATCGGTGGGCTTGCTAGGCCTGCCATACTTTTTCATCTACGAAGCGCTTGGGCCGGTAATGGAGTTGATTGGCTACTGCTTCACATCGGTAGGACTGACGTTTTCGTTCATCCCGACAGCAAGTGCACTTTCGTTCATCGCCGTGTCTGTTCTGTTCGGAATCCTGTTGTCGGTCAGTTCCATCGTGCTTGAGGAGTTCACACTCCAGCGTTATCCCAAAGCAGATGATAT
Organism: Bryobacteraceae bacterium; assembly: GCA_965214005.1. Classification (GTDB taxonomy): domain Bacteria; phylum Acidobacteriota; class Terriglobia; order Bryobacterales; family Bryobacteraceae; genus Bog-105. Next base: position 879,605 of record CBDCAQ010000014.1, on the reverse strand, counting down.
CTGGAAACTTCTCGGCGCAGCGGTTGTGGAGAATCTTGGCTATCGTCAGATCACAATGACGTGGCGTCTAGTGGCCATTTTGGAGATGCTCCGTAAACAAAACAGCTCTTGGGGCGTTATGCTGCGAACTGGTTTCAAGAACGCGTAAGCAGTTGGAGTGTCAATCTTCTTTTTGATCGAGCAACTGGCCGTGCATAACCTTCATCGTGGCGCTCTCAAATCGATTATCCATCGATATCATTAACCGAGATGCCTATGGCGCTACCCTTTACTTACGATACGGGTATCTAGTAAAAGCAAAGAGGAAAGGCTGTATTACCGTTGTCCGGCCGGCATCGGGGAGAACTATGCAGTTGAATCCAAGGACACTGGTCGAAACGTCGCGATTCTGTATGGTCCCAAGCGATCCTCCTATCGCCTGATTAAGACGCTCGACAAAGATGGTCGACGTTACGAAAGCAAGTCAGGACCAGCGAGGGCTTCCTACCCGTCCCAAGGGCGATAAGGCGACGATCATCATTTGGGACAAAGTTCTGGACTGTAGTTAGATTCCAGCTGAACCCCACGTGCGCTAAGACGGCGAAGAGTTGACGCCGGGTATAAGCCAATCAGCTTCATTTTTAGATACAATAACCGAGCCCTGCAGATGCAATCCGTCATCTCTGGGGCGCCTAAGCATCCATCTGAAAGGAATCAAATGCGAGTTAGAGGCTTCTATCGATCCGTTTTCCTGGCGGCGCTCAGTGTAGCGGCGCAATCATCTCTACACGCCCAGCAGCATGTCTCTGAGATTAACGATGCCTATCACTTCAAGTACTGGCAAGGTTCACCCTACGACGCTGCTTATACGGAATGGTGGTACTTCAACCTTTATGACAAGAAGGACGACCTCCAAGCTATCTTCACCTATCAAGTTGCTGATCCACTGAACCTGTCGAGGCAAGGCGGGGGGGACATGACAATGGTCGTTTACCAAGGCGATAAGACTATCACCGAAGGTGACTTTTATCCCTTGTCGCTGTTCAAGGCCTCGTACTCAGCAGCAAACGTTAGTGTCGGGGCAAACACCATTTCTGTTGCTGAACCGAACACCTATGTAATCGCAGGCTCGAGTTTGGATGGTCGGCTGAGCTGGAACCTTTATTACGACCGCGAAAGCGGTCCCTGGTTTGGCGTCCATCACAAAAACGTAGCTCCGCTTCCTTGGGAGCAAATGAGTTGGCTCCTCTACATGCCACGAGCCCGGGTCTCCGGAACTTTGACCGTTGACGGGCATACCTACCAAATTGATTGCCCTGGATACCATGACCACAACTGGGGTGAGTGGGACTTTGCAACTGTCACCTGGAACTGGGCTCAATTTTCAGAACCCGGTCTGAGCTTCGATCTTGGAGATTTCGTCGGCAATCCGAACGGGAGGGCCAGCATCGATATTCTTGGTGAACGAATCGTGTTTCCAGCCGATCACTACAACTTGATCCATACCAAATGGGCCCTTGACAAGCAGAACAATGTGTCATACCCGATCGAATCGCTATTCACGGCTGAAAACAAGGAGGTAAAGATCCGCATCACTATGCGAGCCCTTAAAACGGACCCATTGGCGTCGGGGCCCCCGCCGAGCCTTGTCATCTACGAGCAGCCATGTCATTTCAGCGGAACGCTCACAATCCGAAACGAGTGGTTTCCCGTTGAAATCCCGTTCGAGGGTGATGGATTCAAGGAGTACACTGCAACGAGCGTTGCTCCGTAATTACGGCTAGAGGTGGCCTAGCGCTTTAACATCCTCAACTAACTTCGGAATTCCTTCGGCATCAAAAGTCGAATAGTAGCCTCGGATGGCTCCACGTTGGTCCACCAAAATGAACTTGGTGCTGTGATCCATTACGCCTATCAAGTCGCCAACGCGGAATACATCGTGCGCCAAGGTATGAATCAATTCCGGCTTGCCAGTTAGAAAGACCCAGCGCTCAGTCGGTCCGCCGAATCTGTGAGCAAACTCGTTCAGAACCGGCGCCGTGTCGTTTTGCGGATCAACGCTGATAGATACAAAACGGAGGTTTGGGTCAGCACTAAGTTGCCCTACCAATTTGTGCATCTGCGAGGTCATGCGCGGACACGGTCCTGGGCAGTGCGTGTAAATGAAATCGGCAATCCAGATTTTGCTGAACAAACTGGCACTGTCGAAGGCATGCCCTTGCGAGTCGGTCATCGTGAACGGTGGAACCTTGTCGTAAGTCGGTAATTCACTGGCGCGACGCGAACACGAACTAAGTACAAGGACCAGAGCGAGTCCCGATAAAGAGCGGCTTGGAAACTTCACAGCCGCGCTGGATCGAGCACCATCAAACCGTACAGCACGGGTAGGTAAACCACTGAAGCCAGCAACACTCGCCGAGCTTGCATCCGCGTTCGGTTGAACGAAACTTGCACGCCTGCATATAGGAAAAGGAGACCAATCGTTATTGCGCCGATGTAATAGATGTTCCCTGTCATGCCAAGCCACTTCGGCATAAGGCTAATGGGGATCAACAATAAAGAAAAAAGGACGATCTGACGAGCTGTGGATTGCCCGTCCGGCTCAACAACCGGCAGCATCTGAATGCCGGCACGCGAGTAGTCTTCGCGATACATCCACGCAATTGCGTAAAAGTGCGGAAACTGCCACAGAAACAGAATTGCGTAGAGAGCCCAAGCTTCCGGAGTTAACCGCCCACTGGCTGCCGCATATCCAATCAGCGGAGGCATCGCGCCCGGAAACGCGCCGACCGTCGTCGACCACCAAGTCTTCTGCTTCAAGGGCGTGTAGATGAACAAGTACATACACAGGGTCAGAACGCCGAGCCCGGAGGAGAGCCAGTTGACCCCGTATCCCAGTTCCAGGGCTCCGGCGATGGCGACGCCGGTACCGAACAGCAAGGCATTTAGCGGTTGAAGTCTCCCAGAGGGAAGCGGCCGTGCCTGCGTTCGCTTCATGTAGAAGTCAGCGTCCCGCTCGTACCACTGATTTAATGCCGCTGTTCCGGAGGCAATCAGACCCGTGCCAAATATCGTGTGCAGAATCGCCCAGATGGACCACTCGCCTTGATGGCCGAAGTAGTAACCAACTGCTGTACTCATCAAAATGAGCCACGTAATACGTGGTTTCGTGAGCTCGATATAAACTTTCACTGTGTGCAGTTATGCGACGAGGTCACTGTCGAGTCTAAGTATACGATTCGCGACAGTCCTGCCTGGATGTTGACATTTTCAGTGTACTCCTTCTTGTCTGGCAAGAATTGCTTAAGCCCGATGATTTCCTAGGCTTGGCGCCTCTGATCTAATAGCTCTGTTACTTATGGCATCGAATATCGTCCCAATCACTGTCGCGCACGGCGACGGCATCGGCCCGGAAATCATGGCGGCCTGTCTCCATATCATCAAGGAGGCAGGCGCACGAATCGAGATCGAAACAATAGAAATTGGCGAGAAGGTTTACCTGCGGGGCATCCCGTCCGGCATTGAGCCGAGCGCCTGGGAGTCTCTCCGGCGAACCAAGGTGTTCTTCAAGGCTCCGATCACTACTCCTCAGGGCGGCGGATTTAAATCGCTGAACGTGACCACGCGTAAGACACTCGGCCTTTACGCCAATGTGCGTCCTTGCGTCTCGTACCATCCCTACGTCGAGACCAAGCACCCGGGCATGGACGTGGTCATCGTCCGCGAGAACGAAGAGGATCTCTACGCCGGCATTGAGCATCGTCAAACCGACGATATGTATCAGTGCCTCAAACTGATTAGCCGTCCAGGCTGCGAAAAGATCGTCCGCTATGCCTTCGAGTACGCACGCCGCAACAACCGTAAGAAGGTGACGGCGTTCACCAAAGACAACATCATGAAGTTCACCGACGGCCTGTTCCACAAGGTCTTCGATGAAATCGGCGCTGAGTACCCAGAGTTCGAGAAAGAGCATTGGATTGTAGACATTGGCGCAGCTAAACTAGCGGACACACCGGGCGCCTTCGACGTTATCGTCATGCCGAATCTTTATGGCGACATCCTGTCCGACGTTGCGGCGCAAATTGCCGGATCCGTGGGCCTCGCCGGCTCGGCAAACATCGGCGAACATGCGGCCATGTTCGAAGCAATTCATGGCTCAGCTCCTCGCCGCGCCGGGCAGAACTTAGCCAATCCGTCCGGTCTGTTTCATGGCGGCCTGCTTATGTTGGTTCACATCGGCCAACCCGAAATTGCCGAGACCATCCATAATGCATGGCTTCGAACGATCGAAGAGGGAATACACACCTACGACATCTTTAAGGAAGGCACCAGCAAGCAGAAGGTCGGTACGAAGGAATTCGCCGAAGCTGTCGTGGCGCGACTGGGCAAGAAGCCCGAGCATTTGAAGCAGGCCAACTATTCCAAAGAGCCCGTGCAATCTGGCAAACCGTTGGTGAGCAACAAGCCTCGTGCGAACAAACAGCTGGTCGGCGTTGATGTATTTCTGCAATGGAACGAAAAGAATGCGGCCGAGTTCGGCAAGAAGCTGGAAGCCTTCAGCGACGTGGGTCTCAAGTTAACCGCCCTGAGTAACCGCGGTGTGAAAGTTTATCCGCAGGGTTTTGCCGAAACGTTTCTAACCGATCACTGGTGCGCTACCTATAAAGCTGATACGAACGACACGCCTATTAAGCATGAGCAAATTGTGCAGCTCTTAGGACTTATCAATCAGAGTGGTCTCGACTTCATCAAAATAGAGAATCTCTATACCTTCGACGGTCAGAAAGGCTTCGTCGCAGGGCAAGGCGAATAACAAACGTTACACACATGGACACACCCGAACCCATAGCTGACCGGCCCCTGGTTGGTGTCATCATGGGCAGCAAATCCGATTGGGAAACGATGCAGCGGACCACAAACATGCTGGCTTCGCTCGGCATTCCTTACGAGGCACACATCGTTTCCGCGCATCGCACGCCTGACTGGATGCGTGAGTACGCGCAAAGCGCCCTGGAGCGCGAACTTGATGTGATCATCGCAGCTGCAGGTGGTGCCGCGCATCTTCCCGGCATGGTGGCGGCTCATACTGTGCTGCCTGTTCTGGGAGTGCCTATTATGAGCAGCACTCTTAATGGTGTGGATTCTCTACTCTCGATTGTGCAGATGCCGGCCGGTGTACCTGTCGGCACTTTGGCCATCGGCAATGCTGGCGCAACGAACGCCGCCTTACTCGCTGCCAGCATCTTGTCTTGCAAATATCCTGACCTTCGCCTCCGATTGCAGCACTGGCGCGACCAGCAGACCCAATCGGTGCTTCAGGATCGGCTGCCTTGAAAGCCGTCCTGCCGGGCAGTGCCATTGGAGTGCTTGGCAGTGGTCAACTTGGCCGCATGTTCGCCATTGCGGCTCGTCGTATGGGGTATCGAGTCCACACGTTATCGCCGGATGAAGATACGCCGACCGGTCAGGTCGCAGACCTCGAGATCAATGCTCCTTACGAAGATCTGGACGCAGTCTGCCGGTTCGCCTCCGGAGTCTCCGTCGTCACTTTCGAGTTTGAGAACGTACCGGCAGCCACCGCGGCTGCTGCTGGACGATGCGCTCCTGTGCGCCCGAGCGGGCACGTCCTGCACACGACGCAACATCGCCTCCGCGAAAAGACGTTCCTTTTCGAAGGCGGCTTACCGGTCACGCCGTTTCGCCGTGTGAACACCCGAGCCGAACTCACCCAGGCCGCCGACGAACTTAAGCTGCCGGCCATTCTGAAAACTGCGGGCTTCGGCTACGACGGTAAGGGACAGTTCCGGATCAAACATGTCAGTGAGCTCCAAGCAGCCTGGGAGTTTGTCGGTCAAGAAGATGCGGTATTGGAAGCACTTGTCGATTTCAGTTGCGAAATCTCGGTCGTTGCCGCGCGTTCGGCCAGCGGCGATTTTGTTCATTACGGTGCGATCGAGAACCACCACGAGAAGGGCGTACTTGATGTATCCGTCTCACCGGCCCGTGTGCCAGGCAAGCTTAGGGATCAGGCTATCGAGATTACCCGGGCCGTCTTTGAAAAGCTCGAAGTCGTAGGAGTGCTGTGTGTTGAATTCTTCGTCGGTCGCGAGGGCGGCTTGATGATCAATGAACTCGCGCCTCGTCCCCACAACTCGGGTCATTTTACCTTCGACGCTAACATCACCAGCCAGTTCGAGCAGCAGCTCCGCGCTGTGTGCGGGTTGCCGCTGGGCGATGTCCAGCAACTGGCGCCCGCCGCGATGGCGAATCTTTTGGGCGACTTGTGGCTTACTTCGCCCGACGCAGATGGCAATTCTATAGAGCCCGACTGGTTTGCCGCGCTCACTGATCCCGACATCAAGCTGCATCTTTACGGGAAGCTGGCCGCTAGACCAGGTCGAAAAATGGGCCATTTGACGGCGCTAGCCCGCAGCACTGAAGATGCTTTGCAAGACGTACAAGAAGCTCGAAAGCGCTTACTGTCCCAAGCCTAAGGCAACCACCTGTAAACTGGTCTTTGAACCCGCATTGCCGTCGGCATGCGAACGCCACCATGAAAATCTGCTATTTCGATGCATTTTCCGGCATCAGCGGCGACATGACTGTCGGCGCACTCCTTGATGCCGGTGCTGATTGGGACGGTCTTCGTTTCGCGCTCGACAGCTTGCGACTGAACGCCACGTTTCGACTGGAAAAGACTAAGCGTAAGGGCATGGCCGCTTCGAAGTTCTCCGTCGACGGCGGCGAGCAAAAGGCGCATCGACACCTGGCTCACATTGAGAAGATCATCCTCGACGGACAGCTTTCGAAGACCGCGCAGGACAATGCGTTGGCTGTGTTTCGCAATCTGGGCGAAGCTGAATCAAAGTCACACAATGTGCCGATGGAAAAGGTGCACTTTCACGAAGTCGGTGCAGTCGATTCAATCTGCGATATCGTCGGCGCTTGCGTTGCGCTCGATTTGCTGAGGATCGTCGGGGTCCACTGCTCGCGCATTAATGTTGGCAGTGGAACAGTGAACACGGAACACGGCATTCTCCCGGTCCCTGCTCCCGCAACGACAGAGCTTCTTAAAACTCGCCCCATCTACGCGGCGGGTCCTGAAGCTGAACTGACCACTCCTACCGGTGCTGCGATTGTTACGACACTCGGTAAGTCGTTCGGACCGCCACCGCCGATGCGGGTGCTCGCTCAAGGTTACGGCGCTGGCGACAAAGATTTCCCCATGCAGGCCAATTTGTTGCGTGTTCTGATCGGGGAAACCCAGGCTGCATCTGAGTCCACCACAGTCACCGTTATTGAGGCCAATATTGATGATGCGAGTCCGCAACTGCTCGGCTATTGCATGGAACGACTTCTTGAAGCTGGCGCACTGGATGTAACACTGTCGTCAGTCGTAATGAAAAAGGGCCGGCCCGGGACCGTCGTATCGGTTTTGGCCACGCCAGAGAAAACGCAAAGTTTAGTAGACATCTTGTTTGCCGAGACGACCACGCTGGGGCTTCGAATTACTCAAGCCGAACGCCGAGTTCTTGCTCGTGACTTCCACGAAGTTTTTACTCCTTACGGCAAAGTGCGAATCAAAACCGCTGGCAATGGCAGCTTCTCGCCTGAGTACGACGATTGTCGCCAACTTGCGCGCGACCACAATGTGCCGCTTCGCACAGTGCTCGCGTCTGCGAATCAGCTCTTCGCAGAGCACCTCCGTCATCACCCACAATGAGCAAGGGCCAGTATTACTTAACAACACCTATCTACTACGTCAACGCTGCGCCGCACATCGGGCACGCTTATACGACCATCGCCGCCGAAGCCATCGCTCGCCTGAAGCGCATACAGGGCTACGATGTTGTTCTCACTAGCGGCACTGACGAACATGGCACAAAGGTTGAGCGGGCCGCCGCGGCCCAAAATAAAACTCCAGAAGAGTTCGTCGATGTCATCTCCAACGAGTTTCAGACTCAATGGAAAAAGCTGGACCTGCAAATTGACCGATTTCAGCGCACGACCGACAAGAGTCACGCTAAGTTAGTCAACCAATTATTCGAAGATTGTAAGAAGAACGGATTCATTTACAAAGGCACTTACACAGGCCTCTATGCCGTTGTCAGTGAGTCATTCGTAAACGATGCGAAGCCAGGTGATATAGACCCGGAAACTGGCAAACCTTACGAAGAAGTTACTGAAGAGAATTACTACTTCAAACTATCGGCATTCACGGATCGCTTGCTGGAGTTCTACGACGAGCATCCCAATTTCGTCGGTCCTGAGATCCGGCTCAACGAAGTGCTCTCGTTCGTTCGGCAGGGCCTGCAAGATTTATCCATCACTCGGACCAGCATCAAGTGGGGCATTCCCGTCGAAGCAGATCCAGCCCACGTCTTCTATGTCTGGTTTGACGCATTGACTACATATGTCAGTGCCGTCCGGAATGAATCGCGCTGGCCTGCAGACCTACATTTAATCGGCAAAGAGATACTCCGCTTTCATGCCGTGTATTGGCCGGCGTTCCTGATGGCGGCTGGATGGCCGCTACCTGGACGTGTGTTCGCTCATGGTTGGCTGCTGTTTGAGAACGACAAGATGAGCAAGTCGCGCGGGAACATCGTTCGCCCCGCGCCAATTGCTGAAGTAATGGGCGTAGACGCTCTTCGCTATTTCCTTCTGCGCGAAGTTGTATTTGGTCAGGACGGCAGTTTTAGCTACGATGCATTGGTTCAACGCTACAATTCGGATCTCGCAAATGGCCTTGGTAATCTTGCGAGCCGAACGCTAACTATGATTCAGCAGTACCGGGGCGGATCGGTTCCGTCAGGACCTGGTGATCCGACGATTGCGGCAGCCGCTGCTGGCATAATCACCAACGTTCAAGCGGCTTACGAAGCTTTCGACTTCGCTCGTGCTCTTGAATTGATTTGGACCATCATCGGTTTGGCTGATAAGTTCATCGTTGAGCGCGCGCCCTGGAAGCTTTCAAAGAGCTCTTCGGATGAAGCGCAGCAATCGCTGCAAGACACGCTATATACAGCTGCCGAAGCTCTACGTGTTGCCTGCGCGCTCGCCAGCCCGGTCCTTCCACACACCACGGAAGCCATATGGCGACAACTGGGCTTCACCAATTCGATCCACACGATCACAGCTGACGCACTGAACTGGGGACATCTTCCCGACGGTCAACGGATCGGGGAAATTGCGCCCGTCTTTCCACGGCTTGATCCGAAAGCGACGATCGAGAAAATGCAGGAACTTGAAGCGATCGAGAAGGCGCGGCAAGCAGCATTATTAGGCAAGCCTATTGAGGAGTCCGCACCAGCCAAGACGTCGAATATCCAATCCATCGCGCCAGAGATTACCATTGATGATTTCACCAAGATAGATTTGCGCGTCGGCGAAGTTAAGTTCGCAGAGGCCGTTAAGGGGGCTGACAAGCTGCTGCACCTCAAGATCGACATCGGCGAAGCGGAACCACGCACGATTGTTGCAGGCATTGCACTCGCTTACAAACCCGAACAGCTAGTCGGCCGCAAGGTTGTCATTGTTGCCAACCTGCAACCGCGTAAGCTTCGCGGCCTGGTTTCGCATGGAATGATTGTCGCCGCCAGTCTCGAAGGAGACGCCCCGGTCCTAGCGGGCTTCAATGAACCGATTACCCCAGGCGCTCGATTGAAGTAAACACGCGAGTTTAGGCTGTTTTGCGCTTGCGACGTGCCCATTCGCCTATGGCGAGTATCGACAGGGCTGTCAGACCGTAGCTCGAAGGCTCGGGCATTGCTGAAGACACAACTGAAGATGATGGGCTATTCAGGTAACCAGTAACTGGCCCGGCCTCAATCAATGAACTGTTTTCACCGTCATCCGTTAAGACCCCGCCAGTTCCGTTGAATTTATCGACCATGGCAAAGTAGCCGGAGACATCGCCGGACGAGAAACTAAGGTAGTCGAAAACGGTTGGCGTGATACCTCCATAGCTAGACGTGATTGAACCGGAGCCAGCTGTTCCGATGTCGATGCTGCCGTTTACAAACATGACGGTTATATTCAGATTCGTGACTGGGACTGACGGCCCGTTTTGTCCTAATGCGGGCGGTTCGCCAGCAGGAAGGCCGTTGACGTCGAAGGTCATTACGAAAGATCCATTGAAATCCGGCGTACTATTCTGTTGAGCAAATCCGCTTGCAATCTTTATTGTTTCGCTGCTTGCTTTAGCCCCCGAGACAACGACTAACGCCAGTGTAATTGAGCCAAGAAAGTTGACGCATTTGTAAGCTAATCCTAAATTGCGCATTAGAGCCTAAAATATGTCACGTACATCATGCAAAGACAAGCTCCGAGAGGATGCAGTCGGATTATTTTAGTTTGCGAGTACTAGGCGGGATAATCTAAGTATTCGGGGCGGCCCCGGACGCCGCCATACATTTCCACTCTTATGCGATCTCGTTCATCTGCATTCTTCAGCATGTCACGCATGCTGCATTCGTTGCTCTGGGCTCTTGTATTACCAGCAGGTACCTTGTTAGCCCAAAACCCTGCACCCGCCGTACAGAATCCGAGCGTTCCGAGGCAGCAGGCCAAATCAACTGGCAGCGGGCCGTCGCCGGCTCTTCTTGAATCGGGCAACTCCATCTATCAACAAAACTGTGCATTCTGCCACGGGCGCGATGCGGGTGGCGGCGAGACGGGGCCCGACCTGACACGCTCAACTCTCGTAAGCAGAGACAAAGGTGGCGACAAGATCGGTGTGGTGGTTCTGAACGGACGAGTGGAGAAGGGTATGCCGAAGTTCAACCTGCCTCCCGACCAGATTGCCGCATTAAGCGCCTTCTTGCATAAGCAGAACAGCGATGGCGATCTTCACAAAGGCGGTCGGCGCGGTGTAGATGCTGAAGACTTACAGACTGGGAATGTCGACGCTGGTAAGCGCTACTTCGCAGGAGCCGGCGGTTGCACATCGTGCCATTCAGCAACTGGCGACTTGGCCCATATCGCTTCAAAATACAAGGGTTTGAAACTCGAAGAACGGCTGTTGTATCCGCGCGACGCCGAAGCAAAAGCCAACGTGACACTGCCTTCCGGCCAAGTTTTATCCGGCAAGTTGGAATATCGTGATGAATTCACGGTTGGCCTGAAAGATGAAGCTGGCCGGTACCACTCGTGGCCTGTGTCCCAAGTGAAGTTCACTGTGGATGACCCCGCGCAGGCCCATGCTGACCTGCTTGCCAAGTACAGCGACGACGATATCCACAACCTGATGGCTTACCTGCAGACTCTGCATTAGAAGTTAGAAAGATATATTCATGACTTACTCGTTGAAGTTACATTGTTTGACCTTGGCGGCAGCGCTCACGCTGCTATTGTTTCCAGCAGCGGCTCAGGATGTGGCCAGCGACGTAGACGGCAACATGCTGACCAATCCACCAATGAACAGCTGGCCCGGTTACCACGGCGATTACACGGGAATGCGTCATGCCAAGCTGACGCAAATCACGCCCGACAATGTAAGCTCACTGAGCCTCGCGTGGGCTTTTCAAACCGGCCAAACGGCCACCATCAAATCATCTCCGCTTGTGGTCAATGGCGTTCTTTATTTCACTGTGCCAGATAACGTCTGGGCCGTAGATGCTCGTTCCGGCCATCAACTCTGGCACTACACTTATCCACCCAACAAAGGCCTGCACATCGGTCATCGCGGAGTCGCCATGTATAAAGACTGGCTTTTCTTCGTCAGTCCTGATGGGCATGTCATCTCGCTCGACTCCAAAGATGGGAAGGTCCGCTGGAACGTCGTCGTCGCGGACGTCTCCAAAGGGTACTGGACAACCGTTGCACCCCTCGTCGTACATAACCATGTGATCGTCGGTGTCTCGGGCGATTTCGACAATCTGCAAGGCTATCTGAAAGCACTGGACCCAGAGACCGGTAAGTTGCAGTGGGAGTGGGACAGCACCCCACCTGTCGGCACACCCAACGCTTCATCTGGCGGCATGACTTGGATGACCGGCACCTTCGACCCGAACTTGAATCTCCTCTACTGGGGCACGGGCAATCCGACACCGGTCTTAACAGCCTCAACCAGGCCGGGCGATGACCTATACACCTGCAGCATTGTCGCTCTTAATCCAGATACAGGAAAACTCGCCTGGGCCTTTCAACCCTCGCCTCATGACACTCACGATTGGGATGCAGTTGAGACACCGGTCCTGGTCGATGCCGATTTTCATGGCGAAGCTCGAAAGATGCTAATGCAGACTTCGCGCAACGGCTACTTTTTCGTACTTGATCGCACCAACGGCAAAAGCCTTCTGACAAAGCCCTTTGGGCCCGTGAATTGGGCGCGCGGGGTCGATGCACAAGGCCGCCCGATTCCAAATCCAGCCAAGGAGCCCGCTCCCGATGGTAGATTAATCGCGCCAGACGAGGGTGGAATGACAAACTATCGCTCCCCTAGCTTTGATCCGAAAACAGGATTATTTGTGGTCGATGCTCATCCCAGTTACGGTATCTATTTCGCTAAGCCAGCGGACGGCACCTTCGGTTGGGCTGGCGCCGATTATGGGGTTTGGGGCAAGGGCGTGCTCGAGGCCATCGATTATCAGACAGGCGAACTTAAGTGGACACATGACTTAGGACCAGGTGGGTCAGGCGCAGGCGTCCTAACTACAGATGCCGGATTAACTTTCACGGGTGATGCGCACGGTAACATGCTAGCTCTTGAAACGGCTACGGGCAAGACGTTATGGCATGCGGGAACCGGAGCGCACATGGAAAGCTCCCCTATTTCGTATGAACTTGATGGCCGACAGTATGTGGTCACAAGCAGCGGCGGAGTCCTATTCTCGTGGAGCGTCCCGGTCAGCCGCCCGGCCGGTGCGATATCCACTCAGTAGCCACGCTCTACTTTCGCCTTAAGCTCCAGATATTGCCGGTCACCTGTTGCAAGCCAATGACGATTCTGTCTTTCGCAACAGCAAACTCGGTTAGGCCTGTTCCAAGATTTGCTACCGCAAGACGCGGTTTGTGGAGATGGTGAACTGGAAAAGGAGTTCCGGTGGGACGCCACGTTCGCACATCCATCCGCTGCCCCCAGACGCACATATAGCCGTCGCGGTCAGAAATGAAGTAGAGTACGCTGCCGCCGGGCGACCAACGAGGCTTGTCATCCCAGCTGCTGGGATGGTCGATCGAAATCCATTGATTCACCGGGCCCCTTGCGCCGTTTTCGAGAGGCACAACATAAATTTGGCATTCCCCGTCTTTGCGAACATCGTCGTGGTAGCCCACAACGGCCACGGCTAGATCGTCAGGAGAGAATTCTGACTGAAACAGGCCGAAATTTGGTCTAGTCAGAAGCACTTTTTCCTTCCCAGATCCCACGTCCCCCGAATAAATCTGCCAATCGTGCTGGTTGAATAGCAGGGTCTTGTTATCACGCGACCAATCCCAGACAAAGTGGTTGATTCCGCTGAACAGCAACCTGGCGGCCCCCTTGTTAGCCGGAGCGACGTAAACTCGACCTGGCTTCCCCGCGGTGTAGGCAACCATTGAACCGTCTCGCGAAATTTGCGGATGCCACTGAACTGGTTCAGAACTCGAAATCGCCCTCTCTTCATTAGCAGAAACATCCCGAATACGCGCGTGCAATTCGGCCGCACTCTCGTCGGAAAACGCGACCGCTGTCCGGGTCGATCCATTTTGCTTATGAGCGGCCGTGAAAGCCATAAAGCGACCGTCGGTCGAGATGGACGGCATGAGTTCCGCGGGACCCTCGGTGATTCTTTTGAACTCACCCGTACTCACTCCTTTTTCTGTATCCGCCGGCAAGCTCCAAATCGCCGTATTACGGTTTAGGCTTGTGAAAAACAGGTCACCATTCGAGCTAAACATAGGCGAGGTCTCGAGAGTTGTGCCCGAGGTAAGGCGTTCGGCACTCCCGCTTACCTGTCCGTTGTCGGATATCGGCATGCGCCAGGCATTCGTGGCGTCACCGAAGCCCGCCGAGAAGATAACGGAGTTCCGGTCTAATTGCGACAGGCGCGGAATCCGGCCAAGTCCTAGCGAAAAGCCCTGCCGCTTCAGTTCATTGAAGATTCCCGTTTGCTTCGACGGCGAGCCATCGACAGCCACCAACCACCAGTCTGCCCCATCCAGTGTCAATGCATGTTTAGGAGGTACGTACACGATCAGGTGGTTACCATCGCGCGTCCACACTGGATCCGCGGCTTCGGAAATATCCAACCCTAGCGCCCGAGGCTCTCCCCCTGTACTTGAGACAACGTAGATCCGGCCGCCGTCAGGTCCGAGCGAGATCTGAATCCCACCTCCGTCGGAAATATAGGCAATCCAGCGCCCATCTGGAGAGAATCGCGGGCTTCTTCCGGACGGAGCCAAACGGGAAGCATCGCCGCCGATCACAGGGATCTCATAAATTCCACCGCCGTCCCTAGTGGAACTAAACACAATTCGATTCCCATCGGGTGAAAAAGTGGGTTCTATCGCGTCTGCCCCATCGTGTGTTAGCTGGGCGGCAGTACCTCCAGGCCCGACCTGCTGGATCCAAATATTTAGATTCGCTCTCAATCCGCGGTCGGAAGCGTAAGCAAGCAGCTTTCCGTCTGCCGAGATGGCCGGGTCCATCGTTAGGCCGGTGTCGTCCGTCAGTTTGACCAGTTCGGTCCTAGAGACGGCCCGTCCCTGCCATAACCAAGTTGCGAGCGCCATTGCTACGAATGCTCCAGCGCTGCCAACCAGTAAGCCCGTCCATCTTCTCGCTTTGGCCGGCCAAAACGCCGATGCCGCTGAAGCCGAGCTCTCCGTCTCAGTTGGGCCTATCGCCCCGCCTGTTTCGGTGCTCAAACCTCCGTCCAGTTCAACGGGCGCGATGAACCGGTAACCTCGCTTCGCAACAGTTTCGATAAAGCGCGGGCTCTCAGCCGAGTCGCCTAGCACTTGACGCAGCTTAGCTACCGCCGCACTCAAGCTGTGATCGAAGTCGACAAAGGTATCGGCCGCCCACAGCGATTCCGTCAACTTATCGCGCGTAACAACCTGACCAGGATGCTCCAGCAGGAGCCGCAATAACTGGAAAGGCTGCTCCTGCAGCTTAAGCCTCCGCCCGCTTTTGCTTAACTAAGGCTGAACGGATTGCCACCAAGATTTTGGTGTCCGCCGGAGTAGATGCGAGTTGGACCACGGGAATCGAATCGGATCTCAATGCGCCCAGAACCGACTTTAGCGTTGCAGGACAGCGCCGATTCGTCGCCCGGTTGCACCCCGAGATCATTGAAATTCAGATCCGTCCTCATGCGCCTCGAGGGTTCCAGGCCGAAGCACTGGGCTACGCATTACCATTCGGCGAGCGCGGAGTGCAAGTCGTCCTCTACTCCGATCGTGTTGAGGTGGTCAGCAACAAAACGCTCGCGGCTTTCTATCGAGTACTGGGGTATGCGCTGGCGCATGAGATCGGTCACGTGCTCTTGCGCTCCACGGCGCATGAGAACGTCGGACTTATGAAAGGCGTCTGGACTAAGAGCGACTGGCATCGGGCCGCCGTCACGATCACCCCGTTTTCGCCCGATCAGGCGTTGGTGATAGCAGAACGTCTTAGACGCGAATGAGCGTTTTTGACTCACTCGCCAATCTGTGTCTGTCAACCAAATCCGATCGTGTTTCGTTTCGATAAGTGAAGTAAGTGGCCACAGAGCCAACATCCAAAGGAGAAACACTAATGAAACGATTCGCTTTGAGCTCGATCTGCATCGGGCTATTCGCGATCAGCAGCTTTGCACAGACGAGTGAAGTAGGGAAGCGTGCTGAGAATCAGCAGGACCGGATTGCGCAGGGAGTCAAATCCGGCGCACTGAAGCCTAAAGAAACAGCCCACCTTGAGAACCGCGAAGCACGGATCAATCATGAAGTAAGATCAGACCGCAAAGCAAACGGCGGAAAGCTGACCGCAGCCGAGAAGCGCCAAGTGAATCGTCAGCAGAATCGAACCAGCCGCGCGATTTACAAAGACAAGCACAATTAGTCCCGCGATTGGGGGTAGATCCCTGCAGCAATTCAGACCTGGTACTAAGTTCCAGGTCTTGTTGTTTACGAGGCCAGTAAGTTCTCACTTCCTGCGGAACTTATTTGATTGCCACGACAGGATTACGGCTACGAGACTGGCGGCTGCGGCGAACGACAGCCAGGCTCCGGGCATGGCGCGATTTCCGGTGCGCTGAATCAAATAAGTGCAGATGCTCGGCGTGAAGCCACCGAATAGGGCTGTTGCGAGGCTGTAGGCCAGTGAAAATCCGGAAGCGCGGACAGCCGGCGGCATCAACTCGGTCAGGTAGACCACCATTGCTCCGTTGTAACTGCCGTACAGAAAAGAGAGCCACAACTCCACAGTCAACAGCCTGGTAAAGGAAGGTTGAGCGCCCAACCACAGCAATGCCGGATAGGCAGTAGCAAGCGCCAGGAGTGTGCAAGTGAGCAGGAGTGGCCGCCGGCCCGCGCGATCAGAGAGCGCGCCCATGATCGGCAGCCAAACAAAATTCGAGATGCCGACGCATAGCGTGACGATCAGATTTTCGCGAGCAGCTAGATGGAGGGCCACGCGACCGAAAGTCGGAGTGTAAGCGGTGATGATGTAAAACGACACCGTGGTCATCATGACCAGCATGGTTCCGATTACGACAATGCGCCAGTTTGAGGCGAGTGATTCGAAAATCTGTTTGACGGAAGGATGCAGCTTGCGTGCGAGGAAGTCCTCGGTCTCCGCTAAGGATCGGCGAAGCAGGAAGAGCAGCGGAATAATGAGGCAACCCACCACGAACGGCACGCGCCAACCCCAGGCGTCCATTTGCGTGGCCGATAGCAGAGAATTCAGCGTTACGCCGAGAAGCGCGGCAAAAATAACGGCGCATTGCTGACTAGCCGATTGCCAACTGACGTAGAAACCTTTGTGTCCCGGAGTCGCAATCTCAGACAGGTAGACCGATACACCGCCGAGCTCTACGCCTGCGGAGAAGCCCTGCAACAGGCGGCCTACCACGACCAGTACAGGGGCCATAATGCCGATGCTCGCGTAACCCGGGGTGCACGCAATGGACAGAGTGCCAAGAGACATGAGCGCCAAGGTCAAGATAAGCCCGGCCCGACGACCGCGCCGATCGATGTAAGCACCTAGTACAAGCGCGCCGAGAGGCCGCATGAGAAAGCCGACGCCGAAGGTGGCCAACGACAGCATGAGTGAAGCGGACTCGTTCTTTTCCGGGAAAAAAGCACGGCCGATGGACGTCGCGTAGTAGCCGAAAACCATGAAGTCATACATCTCGAGGAAGTTACCCGCTGCGACGCGGATAACTGGCATGATGTTGCTTCGTGGATGAGGAGAGCTCTCCAGCGTCTTATCCGTTTCGCTAAGAGGTCGCTCGCCTCCTACCAGACGAGTTTCAATCCGAACTGAATCTGGCGCGACGTTGTAGAGGTCTGATTTAACGCGGTAGGAAGAGCACTGCCATCGAAATCAAAGACGGAGTTGTTCTGACCAAAGGTGTTCAGGAACCCCGGCGATAGGAAATTTGTGTGGTTTAGTACGTTAAAGAACTCGGCGCGGAACTGTATGTTGAAGGTGTCCGAGATCGCTTTGATCGGCGTGTTCTTAAACACCGACAGGTCCCAAGTTACCAGTCCCGGGCCATAGAGGCTGTTCCGTCCGGAGTTGCCCACGACATTTGAACAGAACTGTTGTCCTGACGGAGCCGGAGTTGGGTACAAGAGGAAAGAGTTCGGCGCGCATCCATAGGGGTTGACCGACGTCGCCGGAGCCAGGGAAGTTGGCGCAGTCGGCGGTGTGAAGCAAGCAGTGTTGAGGTAATTGACACCGCCATGGATGGCATCGCATCCGGGCAAGCGATTGGCGAAATCCATCGAATAGTCTCCATTGAAGCCGGTGCCGAGAGGGTCATTGCC
This sequence comes from Bryobacteraceae bacterium, assembly GCA_965214005.1. Taxonomy (GTDB): domain Bacteria; phylum Acidobacteriota; class Terriglobia; order Bryobacterales; family Bryobacteraceae; genus Bog-105. Next base: position 861,671 of record CBDCAQ010000014.1, on the reverse strand, counting down.
GTCGCCGGTAGTAACCGTGAAGGGCGCGCCGGTTGTCCTCGTCACGATACTTCCGAGTTCCCATCCCTGAGTCAATTTTGAAACGAACGCCGACGAGGATTTGGGCGCAGGGATCTGCCAGATGATGTCGGCGACAAAGACTTGGCGGATGTCGAAATCGCAAGGGCCGGAGCGAGCAGAGCGAACAGAAAGAAGAGGCACAGCAATGGAGTTCAAGTAAGTGTCGCCTGTGACAGGCGCAGAACTGGTGTCCATGCATTTGCCGAATGTGTAGGAGATCTGACCTTGCAGGCCGCTCCGCAACGCTCGCTTTAGTTGCGATTGAAACGCGTGATAGTTCGAGGTACCGTCAAACAGGACAGGGCGGATGCCGGCGCCTCCTCCCCAATTCGAGTCGATTCTGGTTCCTGTCTGCTGACTCGCGCAGGTATTGCCAGCGCCAAGCGCTGCTGGATTGCACGGGAATACAGCGCCGATGCCGCTAACCGAAATGGGCTGAACCAGGTTCACATCGTCAGCGGCAACTGACAAGTGAATCGAGCGAGAGCCTACGTAGCCGGCGATCAAGGTCCAACCCTCGGCGAGTTGACGCTCGATATTGAGGTTCCAGTTCAGCACGTCTGCTCGCTTCGGGTAGGGGTCGATATAACGGTTTCTGATCGCCTGTTCGTTGAAGCCTATGTTCGGGTCCGTCACTCCGGTTCCGAGCCTTGCATGAGAGTCTGCGCCGATGATCTGGAAGGGAGCCGTCGCGGCCGTATTCAGGCCAAATTCATAGGGAAGCGGGAGCACGTCGAAAATAGCGAATCCTCCGCGAAGGGCAGTCTTCCCATTCTTGAATGGATCCCACGAGAAGCCGACACGGGGCTCAAAATTCATTACAGTCGGGTTAGAGATGATCGGGCTATTCAAGCCGACTGGACCGCACGCCGTGGTGCCGGGCGTACAGTTGGAAAGGCTGGTAATCTCCTGAAACCCGGCAGTGGCAACGCTATATCCCGCGACCGTGTAACCGGGCACCTTGTTTGAATTGGTGGGCCTCGTTGTCATTTCATAACGCAAGCCGAGATTGAGTGTCAGGTTGGGCCGTGCGCGCCAGTCGTCCTGAACGTAACCGGCAAACAGACTCTCTCGAAAGCCGACTTCGTGGGAGCCTCCTGGAGCGAGCGCGTTCAATCTATCCGGCGCGTTGGCCAAAAATGCAGCAAGACTCGAATAGGTATTCATTCTGCCATTTGGACTCAGCTGTTCCAGCACGTTGTACTGCATACGTTCAAAAGCAAAGCCCAATGTAATGGAGTGAGTTCCCCTAGTGAGGAATGCGTCGTCATAAAGCTGGAGCGAGTTCCAGGCGTGTTTGAACTGATTGAAGCCGTTCAGCCCGTATGCGGTTGTTAGCCCCGGGACAGGAATCTGCGGTGGCGCTAGGGCTCCAGGCGCAATGGCGAGAGCTCGGTCAGTGGCCACCGCGCTCCCTGAGACGGGCGTATTGATGTCTCCGATTGCCCGGCTATAACCGGCCCGGAACGTATTTCCAAATCCGGCATTGAAGATGTGCGTGTCTTCAGCACTCACCATCTGCCTGCGAGAAAAGACCTGATGTACGGTGTTTCCCAAAGGGTCGGATTGCTTCTGCGGACCTGAATCGAACGAGTAGCTGAACGCCAAGCTATCCGTACTTCCAATCTTTTGATCGACCCTTGTACTGGCGTACTTCTCTGTGGCGCTGTTTGGCACACCGACGTTTATGGTCTGAATTCCATTCACATCAGGCGCGCCGGCCGGGGCAACGGGCCACAACGTAAGATATGGCGCGACAGCGGGGACGGCCAAAGCGCGCTCGGAAGCATCGGGCACGCGAATGCTACCCGAGGATGACGAGCTCTGAAGTATGCCTTCGTACGCACCGAAGATGAACGTCTTGTCCTTAACGACGGGCGCACCTGCCGAGGCTCCGAACTGAACGCGCCGGAAGGGCGGGATTTTGGCTGGATCAAAGAAGTTCCGAGCATCGAAAATACTGTCGCGATCGAAGCCGAATGCGCTTCCGTGCAGGCTATTGGTTCCGCTCTTTGTGATTGCATTCACGACTGCACCGGAAGTTCTTCCGTATTGGGCGGTATACCCACTGGTGAGAACGGAAAACTCCTGGATCGCATCGACTCCAAGATTGACGCCGGTGGCACCTCCCGGCGCGGCATTTGAGTAGTCGTTGATCGAGACCCCGTTTACGCGATAGGCATTCTCATTAGGCCGGTGACCGGAGTTTGTCATTTGATTTCCGAAACCCCGATTCCCTTTATTGGCGCTGAAGCTTGCGGTCGCCTGATTGGGAATGCTCACTACCCCGGGTTCAAGCGCGGCCAGCGAAGTCCAGTCACGGCCATTCAAGGGAAGCTCCCGCACAGTTCTGGAATCAACAGTCGCGCCGTTCGTGGATGATGCTGTGTCGACGCTCGGCGGAGTGGCACGCACTTCAACGGTTTCGCTCATCGCGCCCACCGTCAAATTGAAGTTTAACTCCTGCTGAGCTCCGACGGTAAGGGTCACGCCCGATTGCAACTCTCTGCTGAAGCCTTTTGCCGTGACGCTCACATCATAATTGCCGGGCAGCAGGTTCGGTGCGGAATAGAAGCCCGAGTTGTTCGAAACTATGTCGCGAGTTTCTCCCGTGTCCGCGTTTCTGATAGCAACGCTCGCGCTTGGGACTGCCCCGCCCGACTTGTCCGTAATGAGGCCTGAGAGGGTAGCTCCAGTCATTTGGGAGAAAGCTGGGAGGCGAACTAAGACGGCCAACAATATAAGAACTGCGATGCGACGTCCACATTCGATCATCAGCCAGCAGGCACGCTTAAAGATCATTGGTTCCCCTTTTGAGCCCGTGGGCCAGCGCGATTGATAACAGCCACGCAATCGGCAACAGCGGATCTAACACTACCTTGGGAAACCCTCTCATAAGGCGTCGCCATGATTGAAGGCCTTTTTCGATCCACAGCTTTCTAATTCAAAACAGGGGCCTTACGCTCAGATGTCCAAGATCTTTTTTGACATCGATAAGACGCAGCGATATACTCGCCGCTAACTTGCTACTTACATGAACTCTCTCCTTCCCTCCACGACGAGGATTATTCGGTTCGGTCTGTTTGAGGCTGACTTAGGTGCCGGTGAACTGCGAAAGGGTGGGATACGAGTCAGGCTTCCCGGCCGTTCTTTCCGGATCTTGGCTATGCTGCTGGATAAGCCTGGCCAACTGATTACACGCGACGAGTTGCGCAACGAACTATGGCAAGATGACACACTCGTCGATTTCGACCATGGATTGAACAACGCGATGATGCGATTGCGGGAGATCCTTTGCGATTCGTCCGGCAACCCCCGCTTCATCGAAACTCTACATCGGCGCGGGTATCGATTTATCGCCCCGGTTCAGGAAGCAACGATTCTGCCGCAGCAAGTTGATGCTCCAATACCACCCAAGAACGAGCAGCTTATTGACACTCCTGAGAAGCTTGTCATCGCTGAATCAGCGAACCCGAATCGGCCGACGCTGCAAGTTGAACGGAGATCTTGGCCCACTCGTTTTTGGATCGCAATGTTGTCCATCGCATTCATGGCCGGCCTCAGTGTATTCGCCGTGCCGTATGTTCGTGCAGTTGCCTCGGGTAGGCTTGCGGCTGGGCAAAGCACGTCCTTGGTCGTGTTACCGCTCGAAAATCTCTCCGGAAATCGGGATCAGGATTACTTTGCAGATGGGATGACGGACGAACTTATTGCAAATCTAGCCAAGATCCGTTCTTTGCGCGTGATCTCGCGTTCGACCGCGATGGCTTACAAAGGTACGCGGAAGTCGCTTTCTGAAATTGCGCGTGAACTGAAGGTGGATGCTGTTGTGGAAGGAACTGTCATGCGGGTTGGCGATCGCGCCAGGATCACTGCTGAACTCATCCAGGTTTCCAGTGACCGCCATCTATGGGCTGAAACCTACGAAAGCCAAATGGGCGATATACTCGCGCTCCAGAATCGGGTTTCGTCCGCAATTGTTAACGAAATACGTATTACGCTGACCCCTGAAGAGAAAGAGCGTCTCGAAAAGAAGCCGTACGTCAGCCCGGAAGCATATGAGAACTACTTGAAAGGGCGTTATTGCTGGAACAGGCGGTCAGCCCAGAAACTGGATAGTGCGATCCGGTACTTTGAGCTGGCAACCGACAAAGATCCTAAATACGCTCTGGCTTATGCGGCTCTTGCGGACTGTTACAGCATCATTAGCGCAACCATATTCGGAACAACATCTCCCAATGAAGCTGCGCCTAAAGCGAGAGCGGCAGCGCGCCGGGCCTTGGAAATCGATCCACATTTGGCGGAAGCCGAGACCTCGCTTGCCACTGTTAAATTCAATTACGATTGGGATTGGGCCGGAGCGGATGCGGGATTTCGCAAGGCCATTGATCTTGACCCAAGCTACGGTACCGGGTATCAGCGCTACTCTCTCTATCTGACTGCAATGGGACGATTCCAGAGCAGCTTCGATCAGATCAACAAAGCTCGGGACCTTGACCCAATGTCGCTCAGCATCAACTTCAGTCTGGGTTGGCGGCTCTATATGGCGCGCGAGTATGATCGCGCGATTCAGCAACTGCAGAACACTCTCGAAATGGATTCCACATACGAGCTTCCGCACTGGGTGCTTGGGCAAGCCTACGAGCAGAAGGGCGATTACGTTCACGCGCTTACTGAGTTGCACAAGGCTGCAGACTTGGCGCATAATACGCCTTTGATGGTCGCCAGCTTGGGCCATTGCTATGCGGTCTCGGGCAATCGGAAGGAAGCGGAAAGGCTGCTTGCGACTTTGATGGCCGAATCAAAAAACCAATATGTCTCGCCATACTACATTGCGATTGTTCACGCTGGATTGGGCAGAAACTACGACGCAATTAGGTGGCTCGAGAAGGCTTTTTCCGAGCGCGCCAATGGCTTGGTTTTTCTCAAAGTGGACCCAGAACTGGACGCTCTCAGGTCTAATGCGCGCTTTCGCCAATTGCAGAAGGATCTGAAGCTGCCGAGCTGATCAGTGCGAGAATTGTATGAACTCTTTCAGTGACCTTCGCTGAATCCAGCTGGAATCTGAAAGAGCCCAGGATCAGGGGAGTTCTTCGAAATGGTCGTGAGTTCGTACGTTGTGTGTTGGTCCTGGTGAGTGGGTCTTTGGTAACGAATTCCCTGGGGAGCAAGACAGCCGAGATCAGAAAAACTTGTCCAGCAACCGGTAGAAGTCTACCTTCTGCCGGTCAATTGCCCTAACCCCATAAGCATCGCAGAAGCAGCGCTCCCATTCCGGTCCTATGTCCCGCGTCATCAGCGCAAGATCACGATATGGGTCACCGTTCCGGCTCCCCAAGATCGACGAGTCCGCTGACTCGACTATTGGAAACTAAAACGTTATCAAGCGTGTAATCGCCATGCGTGAAAACCGACTCCTCATCCAGCGGCCGCGTCCGCACCAGTCCGTCCACAAGCGTTCTTCGGACCAGTTCACGCGCTCAGGATCAAGGTCGTCTTTATCTATAAGTCCAGCCTCCAGCCGCGCACGAGCTGCCCTCATTCTTGTCGCGAGCGCTTGTGAAGCGGACAGCCTACGATTGGAACGCTATGGATCCGGAGTAAAGCGGTCGCCAACAAGGGAATCAGTTCGGCGACGTCTAATCCTTGTTCCATGCAGGTCCTTGCAGATACTCCTTCATGAGCTGACGTCAGCAAGAACCGTCCTGATCCTGTTCGCACAAAATCGAGCAATTTTGGAACTGGCAGTTTCCCATCAAGCCACGTAAGAAGCTGAGCTTCCGCCTCCAGTTCAGCCGCCGCGCTTTTGCCCACGCACTTCAGATAGAGCGAAGGATTTCGGCCTTATTTAGCAGGTAGATCCTCGCCCCCGACTCGCTGGCGGTCACCAGATTCCACTCATAACCGGATATTGCCGCTGCTATTTCTGCAGGTACTTGAGCTTCAGTATCCATGGTTGACTCTCCAGGCCAGCCTCCCTCGCTAGACTGGTTGTTCGCCCGTGCCTTTCGTCGATTCTCACTGTCATCTCGATGACGAACAATTTGCCGAAGATCGCGAAGCCGTCATTGAGCGCGCTCGTTCAGCCGGATTGAAATACATGCTGGCGATCGGTACCGGCGACGGCCCTCCTGACCTCGATTGCGCGTTGCGGATTGCCGATCGCTACCCTTTCGTCTACGCCACGGTAGGCGTCCACCCAAACGACGCAGCCAAATTGCCGCTCGTCCCAACAAATTTGAACATGTTCGAGAATCTCCGCGAGCTTCTCCGACATCCTAAGTGCAAGGCCGTCGGTGAGATCGGCCTCGACTACTATCGAGGCGTCTCGAAGGAGGTTCAAATGCCCGTTTTTATTCGCCAACTTGAATTAGCCTCCGACGCCCGCCTACCTATAATCATTCATTCCCGAGACGCGTGGCCCGACACCCTCGCCGTACTGCGGGAGCATTGGGCGCCTACGAAATTGCCGTGCGTTTTACACTGCTTTACCGGCGACGCCGTTCTAGCTGAAGAATGCCTCGCCCTCGGCTTCCATCTTGCTTTCGGTGGCGCTACGACATATCCTAAGTCTCACGAAATTCGAGAGGCAGCCCGTCTTACTCCCGCCGATCGCTTGCTGCTGGAGACCGACGCTCCCTATCTGCCGCCAGTCCCGTATCGCGGCAAACGAAACGAGCCTTCGTTCATTACCCATACCGCTCAAGTCATCGCCGACCTGCGCGGAGTCTCCGTCGGCGAACTCGGCGCACAGACTACGGCTAACTTTGAAACGCTGTTCCGACTCGCCACTCCCGCTGTTAGCGACGGACTACTCCAGTTACACTGAGGGTGCCCCATGTTCAGTAAGATTCGGCAATCGATTGCCGCCCGCGAAATCTTTGAACTTGTTCAATCTGATCTCGACCTAGTCGAGCGCGAAATCGGCGTCGAATCGGTTGCCTCTGTTGAGGCCATCACCACCATCAACCACTACCTGCAGGCCGGCGGAGGCAAGCGTCTACGCCCTGTACTGGTGCTGCTGACCGCTCGCCTGTTCGGTCCTTGCACAGACTGCAGTCGTCGTCTCGCGGCGGTGGTAGAAATGCTGCATACCGCCACGCTGGTTCATGACGATGTGATCGACTACGCCAAGACCCGTCGGGGCCGCCCATCCACCAACGTTGTTTGGGGCAATCACACCTCTGTTCTCGCTGGCGACTGGCTTTACATGCAGGCCTTCCAGGTAGCCCTTCGAGAGCGCAACTTCCATTTGCTTGACATCCTTATTACGCTCACGCAGCTCATGGTCGAAGGTGAGCTCCTTCAGCTTGAACGCCTCCATCGCATCGACATCACAGAAGCCGATTACATGGAGCTCGTCGACCGCAAGACTGCGAGCCTTTTCTCCGCTTGTGCCCGCCTAGGCGCCGTGTCCTTATATGCGGACGATACCGCCGAATCCAAGTTGAGTGAGTTTGCCTGGAATCTCGGCATGGCCTTCCAGTTGGTGGACGACATTCTCGATTACACGTCTACTGAGAAGATCCTGGGCAAACCGGCCGGCAACGATCTACGCGAAGGTAAAGTGACGCTGCCGATGATCTACGCCCTGGAGTCCGCCACTTCCGACGAACGCCTGGCTGTCGAAACGGTCCTGGCTGAGGGCAACTACGATCACGTGCCATTCATGCATGTGCTGAAGATCCTCGATCGCCAAAATGCAGTTAGACGCGCTTACGATCGCGCTCACGCCTTCACCGAAAAGTCGCGTGCCATCATCGGCAGCTTTCCTGACTCTGCGGCACAACGCGCACTGCATTCCGTCGTAGACTTAGTGACAGAACGTAACGCCTGATGAGAGAGCTCTGTGAGGTCCGCATCAGCGTTTCCGGACTTCACACATGCCTGAAATTAGTTCTACTTCTCTCGACGCCAGCCCTGGGTTGATTGTCGATAGCCCGCCGCCACCAGCCAAGCCCACCAATCGCCTGCTCTCGCTTGACGCCATGCGAGGAGCCACCATCGCTCTTATGGTCATGGTCAACAATGCCGGTGGCCCTGCTTCGTACAGGCCGCTCAATCACTCTGCTTGGGACGGCTGGACCATCACTGACATGGTCTTTCCCACGTTCCTTTGGATTGTCGGCGTTGCGATCACCTTGTCCTTAGGTAAGCGCATACAATCCGGCGTTCCGCGTTCCAAACTCATGGGCCAAATCTTCCGCCGCGCCCTGGTTCTGTATGTTCTCGGCTTGCTCGTCTATGTCGCTCCCGCGTTTAGCCTGTCTACTCAGCGCTTACTCGGTGTGCTCCAACGCATCGCCATTTGTTACCTGATCGCTTCTCTCATTTACCTGTACGCCAGCATCCGCGTTCAAATTGGTGCCATCCTCGCGCTCTATGCTGTCTACTGGATTCTTATGATGTACGTGCCTGTGCCCGGCTATGGCGCAGGTCATCTAGACATACCAGGCAACTTTGCACATTACGTTGATCGCGTTGTGCTTGGGGCTCACAACTATCAAGAAACGGCTACATGGGATCCAGAAGGGATCATCAGCACCATTCCGGCGATCGGCACGGCGCTACTCGGCATAATGGCAGGACACCTTCTGCGCCTTCGACAGACCCTTGCTGAACGTGTCTGTTGGCTGTTCCTAACGGGCAGTCTTGTCCTCACAGCCGGACTGATCCTCGACATCTTTATGCCAATCAACAAGAAGCTTTGGAGCGACGCCTTCTCTCTCTTCATGGGCGGCTTCGATTTCATTTTGCTTGCTATTTTCGCTTGGACCATAGACGGGCCTCTGGCCGGCGTGCGGATTCAACGACTCGTGAAACCGCTGCTCATCATGGGCATGAATGCCATTGCCGTCTATCTTGCATCTGAGTGGGGTGCCGAAATTATCGACATGATCCACGTCTCAGGCCCAAGCCCCAGCGGTCGAATCAGCCTTCAACAGTGGATCTACCTCCACATATTTGCCCCGCTTGCTTCACCTATGAACGCGTCTCTGCTGTACTCCATTGCATTCATGCTCACGATGTACGCTATCGCCTACTTTCTGTACCGGCGCAACTGGCTCATCCGGGTTTAAGCTTCTACTTCCATCGAAATTCTCGAAATGATTCCAGCCCGGCCCTAGTCAAATGACCAGGAGACTAACAATATGGACACAACCGTTACAGGCAACGACGTTGCACACACACTAAATAATTTGATTGAAACTGCTAAAGATGGTCAGCTCGGATTCGACAAAGCCGCTCAAGAGGCAAATGAGTCTTCGCTCAAGACACTGTTCGTGAAATATTCTTCTCAGCGTTCTCAGTACGTAAGTGAGCTACAGCAGTTAGTACAGCAACTGGGCGCCAAAGCTGAAACTTCGGGTAGCCTTGCCGCCAGCATTCATCGTGGTTGGATCGACGTCAAGAAGGCTGTTTCTAAGCGTGAGGACACGGCCATCATTGACGAATGTGAAGCCGGGGAAGATGCTGCGATGAAGAATTACAAAGAAGCTCTGGCAACTGCTCTGCCTTCTGATGTTATGACTGTCGTTCAACGTCAATTTGCCGGAGTTCAAGAAGCTCATAACACTATCCGCGACATGAAGCACGCTCGCCACGCCAACTCGTAACCGATTTCCAAATCTATTTTGTACGTCGAGGGCCTTCGGGCCCTCTTTTTTGTTTCAGTGGAACATTTCTGCTTCAAAGTACGTACCGGGTATTTTGCAACTGTGTTCAATCTACTACGGAGAAATCGGGGGCGCGCAGGCGAGGTTGCCATTAGAGACGAGGCAAACATCCAGCAGCGCAATCGCTTTGGTCTACCCACTATCTATTCTGAAGAAGCCCAGCGGGGCTACGCGACCATGCTGCTTATGCCGCTCTGGTTAATCATTCTGACGGTTGCCTCAAAACGAGCATGGCTAATGCCCGGCTTGGCAGGGGGTACTCTCGTATCGGGCGCTTTGCTCGTGATCTGGCCTTTCAATCCCTACGTCGGAGTGTGGAGTCCATCTAGGCAGACAGTGATGTACCAGGGCGTACAGGCCGATTTGGTTAGTCTGATGGCATCCGCGCAGGCGTGGTTTGTGATTCTGTTGACCAACTGCATAAGCCTCGCGATGTGGTTGGGCATCTTTTCTGTCTGCGTACGATGGCGCCGGTTTTCGACAAGTGTCGGCTCAGCCAGTGATCATCTGAGCGATATTGTTGGCTTCGGTTTGCTATGTTCGCTTATCAATAACGTCTTTCAAAAGTCCTTCTTGTTAATGTGGGCCACTCGAAAATTGAGAGGTAAAACTGACCATTGACTGGTTGGCCACAAAGTATCGTGGGCCGGGATCTTCTCCGAGAACCTCCAACTAGGCACGCTTGTATGTTTGATTTCTTCCAACACCGGGGTACCAAAGGTATCCGTAAAGTGAAGCCTTACCAAATCAACTGTTTTAGCAGCAAGAAAGGAATCTGTGAAGGCCATTCTACTCAGCATTTTCTCCATGACCGCCGCGGCTGCGGTATTAATCGGTGCAGACACAAACGGGTCATTTGATCGTTCGCTCTCCGTATCAGGTCCCGTTGACTTAGAGGTCACTACAGATTCGGGTGGCATCACCATCAGGCCCGGCTCATCGTCCACCGTGCATGTTCACGGCATCATCAAAGCCCAAAACGGGATGTTCGGCTCTGGCGACGTTCAGTCTCGTATTCGCGAGCTAGAGCGGAATCCGCCTATCGAACAGAGCGGCAACACGATCCGCATCGGCAAGGTTCGAGACCGTAACTTACTACACAACATCTCATTGCGATTCGAAATAGAGACGCCTGCGGATACCAAGCTTCGCGCAGACGCTGACTCAGGAGGCATCGATGTGGCCGGTGTCCACGGCCCAGTGAATTGCAAGGCTGATTCCGGAGGCATTACTGTCCAGGATGTCGGTTCCGATGTTCACGCTCAAGTGGACTCGGGTGGCATACACATCCGCAACGCGAAGGGATTTGTGTATGCCCGAGCCGACTCCGGCGGCATCGAAGCAATGGACGTCAGAGGAGGTATTGATGCCGAGACAGACTCCGGAAGCATACATCTTGGTCAGTTGAGCGCAGCCCCCATCCACGCGAAAGCCGACTCGGGTGGCATCCGAGTGAAGTTGGTCTCCACGGCCGGCTACAACATTCATGCTGAATCAGACAGCGGCAACGTCTCGGTACCAGAGATGACCGCGCAGAGTGCTCATACTCGCCATCACGTCGAAGGAGCCATCCGCGGCGGCGGGCCTTCAGTCAACCTCAGTGTCGAGTCCGGCGGCATCACCATCGACTAGGTTGCAGCACCTGAAATCGTTTCAAGATCTCTGCTATGACGAGCAGTTGGCACAACTTGGAGACATAGTCGACGCACTGCTTCCTCACTATCGGCTATCACGAGTCCAGCGCAGGCTTCTCCAATACGAGAACAACGCCGTATACTCCGTTGTCGCGACATCGGGTGAGCAGTTCGTCGTCCGAGTCGGGACGCCCTGTGGGCGCACCGCAGAGCAGCAGCGCTCGGAGTTACTGTGGCTCGAAGGCTTCCGCCGGAACACATCTTTAGTCGTGCCACGACCGGTCCGTAACGTCGATGGCGCACTCGTCACCATTATCGTTACCGAGGGAAGCGTTGAACCTCACGCGTGCGTGGTCCTTCGCTGGGTACCCGGGGAACCACCTGAACCGGGTCTCTCTCCGATTCTCACCGAGCGCCTAGGGGAGTTCACAGCTGAAATGCACAGGTACTCGGAGCGGTTCGCCCCAGAGGTCGATTTCGTAAGACCGCGTTGGGATTGTGAGCGTCTCTTCGGTGTCGATTCAATCCTGCATGACGAAAGCGCAATGACGACGCTCAACTCACAGCAGCTTGTCATATTAAAAGCTGCGGCAGAACAGATCCAGGGTGCCGTTTCATGCCGCGAAAAAAAGGAGCTGCAGCAAGGTCTGATACACGGGGACTTGCACCTCGATAACATCCTCATCCACAACTCAGAGGTAGGCGTCATCGACTTCGATGATTGCGGCTTCGGGTACTACCTTTACGACGTCGCTTGCATACTCGAATCCTTTAGTCGGCGCATCTTCGTGGATGCCGCGGAGTACCAAGAGGGACGGGCGGCCTTACTCAAAGGCTACTCTCGGATCCGACCCTTAGGCGCTGACTTCGACAGGTACCTCGAGATCTTCATAGCGTTTCGAAAGATCGTCACGCTCGACTTCATCCTGCGATCGAAAAATCAGAACGTGCAAGATTGGGGACGAGAGCTTGTTGGATCACTCATCGATCAACTCCGGAATCACTTAGAAGGCGGCCCTATTAGATCCTGAAGAGCAGGTCAGCTAAGCGCACGGTAACGGAAGCCCGCGCCACAGGAGAAAGCAGAACCGCAAACCCCTGCCCGCACCCTTATTACGCCTCTTTTCTTCCCAGGATCGACTGCAGCCCCACAGCGGTCATTACCACAATGACGCAGCCAATCACGTTGTACCAAAGAAAAGAAATTCCGCTAAAAAGATTGGCTGAAAAAATTGCTGCTTCTCCAGCCACGACACCCCAAAAAGCTGCCGTCCCATGCACCTGCTTGAAGAAAAAGGCGAGTACGAACACGCCCAGCATCCCGCCATAAAAGAGAGAGCCCACGATGTTGACGCGCTCAATTAGTGCGCCAAATCCTCGTGCACCGAATACCGCAAAGGCCACCGCATATGCGCCCCAAAACACAGTGAGCAATTTGGAAGCCTTCAGGTAATGCGCATCCGTCGCCTCCCGCACTACGTACCGCCGGTAGACATCGATCACCGATACTGTTGCTAACGAATTAATCTCGCCTGAGGTCGAAGACATCGAGGCCGAGAAAATCACAGCCACTAACAACCCAACCAGTCCTACGGGCAAAAAGTGTGTCACGAAAGACAGGAAGATATAGTTCGTATCGTCGAACTTGCCGTCGCCTTTACTCTGCTCGACAACCTGCAGTGCCGCTTTTCGGCTCTCTTCAAATTGCTGCTGACCCGTTCGGAAGCGCCGTAGAGCAGCCGCTGCATCCCCGGTTAAGTTCGTTCCGTTACGGCCCGAAATGGCTCCCCGCAGGACAGCAGCTAAGCCATAAGCCGCTGTTCGACGCTCTGTAAACGCCTTCTCATACTCCGCCTCAATCTTGTTCCAACCTGCTGCACCCTCGGCCTTCTTGGCCTCCAATGGATGAAAGATCGCTGGCGGTAACTGGAACAAAGACAAAGCAAAAACCATAGCACCGATGAACAGAATGAATGCTTGAAGTGGCACCTTTGCCATCGCGTTGAACAGTAGGCTGAGCCGACTTTGCGCAATCGACTTGCCGCTCAAGTACCGCTGAACTTGGCTTTGGTCGGTGCCGAAGTACGCCAGGGCGAGAAACCCGCCGCCAATCAGCCCGCTCCAGACGTTATAGCGATTACTGAAATCGAGGTGGAGATCTATGGGTCGAAGCCGACCCGCCGCGCCCGCAAGGTGCATCGCATCCAACATTGTTATATCTCCCGGAAGTGCTCGCACTGCCACCACCAAGCTGATCGTCAACGAGATAAAAATCAACGCCATCTGCTGCACGTCCGCCCAAGTCAGGGCCTTGATGCCGCCCAGCGCCGTATAGCTCACAACCAGGACGCCCATCAGCACGGTCGTCAACTGGTCCGGCCAACCCAATACAATAGACAAAACCACTGCTGGCGCATAAAGCGAGATGCCCGCTCCCAATCCTCGCTGAATCAAAAAGATTCCGCTAACAAGAGTTCGAGTCTTCGCGTCGAACCGCTGCTCCAGGTACTCATAGGCTGTGTAGACCTTCGCGCGATGGAAGATCGGGACCGCCGTCGCTGACAGAATGACCATCGCGATCGGCAGCCCAAAGTAGAACTGCACGAACCGCATTCCGTCTACGTAGCCCTGACCCGTAGTTGAAATGAACGTGACCGCGCTTGCCTGAGTGGCCATGATCGACAACCCCATGGCGTACCATGGCATCGACTTGCCTGCCAGCAGATAACGCTCGACCGAGTTGCTTCCCCGCCCTCGGTAGAGTCCATAGCTCACAATGAAAGTGAGCCAAGCAACCAGGACAGCCCAGTCCCATCGGCTCATTTGTCTTCGGCCAGTGCCCGAGCCAGTAGTTCGACCCGGCCGCGCCGTACCATGCCCGAGGCCAGGGCAGGAGTCCGAGCCGCACGCCCTGTGTGAAACTCTGTCAGATTTGTTCCGCTGCTAAGATCCTCGATCAACGGCGCGGTCAGGCTTCCGCCCACCAGGATTTTGATCTCTGGAGCCGCCTCGTCCTGATATCGAATTAATCGTTGCTTGCGTTCAGCCCAGGAACCCGGGCCGCCTCCGGTTAACACTCGATCAATCTGGGGAATCGATTTCAAACTGGCCAATGCTGTTAGAGGATCAACCGACTCCTCGAACGCCCGATGATACGTGCCCTTCAAATGAGGTGCAGCCGCCAAAACCGACCTTGTGGCCTCTATGTCGACCTCGCCGCACCTCACGAACCCAAGCACCAGCCCGTCTACAGAGAGACGTCCGAACGCCTCGGCATGCCGGCACAGCGTGCTTAGTTCTGCCTGACCGCCCAACGTCATCCCCGCGTTCTCCCGGACCATGACCCGAACGGGAATGCGTACGGCCTTTACTATATTTCGGACTAGATCAGGTGAGGGAGTCAACCCATCCTCGTCCAGGGCGCGCACCACTTCCAGCCTCCGCGCACCACCACGCTCCGCCTCAACCGCCTCGTACAGCGAAGTGACGATCACTTCCAGAATCTTGGGCACCTGAAGAATTCTAGCGTGGGCGCCTTGAAGGTAATCGCTAATCACTAAAGTGGATTGTGAATAGATACAGGGCCAACATCACACACGAAGCAAACAGCAGTGTGACAGCGTATACACGAGGCCATGTCTTTAAGATCGGTGGGCCGTCTCCCGGCGGTTCAATAGGCATTACGTCACCCTATTCCAGGCGCTCTCACATACCACTCGTAAATACCACAATGTGAAAAATTTATAAGTTTAGTTAGGCTGGAGGTTCAGCTCTTTTGTCCACAGTGTTAAAGCGGTCGTTTATACGTGCGCTTAAGCCCGTGTGTGCATCATCGGCTACACTGAGAACCGTGGGAAACCCCGCCACACGTCCGTCTACTAACGTCCTGATCGTTGACGACGAGGAGTCACAGCGCGCACCTCTCGCAGCGATGATCTCCGCTTGGGGATTCACCGTCCAAACTGCCGCTGACGGACAGGAAGCTTTGGATAAGTTAACGGCCTTTACCCCTCACGTCATCATTACTGACTTGATGATGCCCCGCATGGATGGTTTCGAATTAATGAAGCGGCTCGGCGCGGACGGTAATATGCCGCCATCGATAGTACTTACCGCTTTCGGCAATATTGAAACCGCCATCCAGACCATCCACGACCTGGGTGCCTTTTGGTTTCTCGAAAAACCTATTCAACCGGCTGCGATGCGCGTACTTCTCGAACGCGCGACAGCGCAGAGCCAGCTCGCTGAGGAGACTGAACGCCTTCAGCGGCAACTGACTTATCAGGGCGTTCTCGTTGACATGGTCGGCACCTCGCCTCAGATGCAGCAAGTGTTCTCCGTCGTCCGCCAGGTCGCTCCCAGCAAGGCGTCCGTATTAGTTGTGGGCGAAAGCGGTACCGGCAAGGAACTCGTAGCACGCGCCATTCATCAGCTCAGTCCACGTCGGGGCGGCCCCTTTGTTGCTATCAACTGCGCCGCCATGCCCGAAACGCTAATGGAGAGCGAGCTCTTCGGCCACGAAAGGGGAGCCTTCACCGGCGCTGTTGAGCGCCACTCTGGCTGCTTCGAACTAGCCCAGCACGGCACTCTTCTGTTGGACGAGCTAGCCGAAATGCCTGCCGGGACTCAGGCCAAATTGCTCCGAGTACTTGAAGACTCCCGCGTCAGGCGCTTGGGCGGCAAGGCCGAAATCTCTGTCGATGTCCGCGTCATCGCTGCGACGAACCGCAATTTGGACGACGCTCTCAAGAAGGGCGACCTTCGCGAAGATCTCTACTACCGCCTCAACGTATTTCAGATTGCGCTTCCTCCGCTTCGTAGCCGTCAAGGTGATTTACCAATTCTGTGCGAGGCTTTAATCGGGCATCTCAATCGAAAACACGCTCTTAACGTCACTTCCATTACACCTGAAGTGATGGAAGCGTTTAAGAAATACGCTTGGCCGGGCAATGTTCGTGAGTTGCGCAACGTGTTGGAACGCGCGGTCATCATGGCTGGCGAAGGCGTCATTCAGATGGGCCATCTTCCACTCGATTTCGGTGTTCAAGTCGGCTCACGCCAGGCCGCACCTGCTTTCGAACCCGAGAACATCCGTCTACCCGTCGGCACCACCGTCTCAGAAGCAGAGCGCGCCATGATTCAGCTCACCCTTCAGCACACCAAAAACAACAAAACCCGTGCCGCTGAAATCCTGGGTATCAGCCTCAAGACTCTGTTCAACAAGCTGAAAGAGTACGGCGCAGATAACGACGCAGCATAAGCTTCCCTGCCTTTTCAAAGCTGCCTATTTTCTTCCCTGGGATGTTAGCCTGAAGGTTTCTGCCTCCTGGTGACGCGGGCAGCAAACTGTACACCTATATGAGCGAGCCTCTTACCAAAGACGATCTCACCCAAGCACTGGCTGCTTTTTCCGAAAAGATTGACAAGCGTTTCGAGCAGATGAGTGCCCATTTTGACGAACGCATCTATGAAACCGAAACCAAGCTGCTCCGCGCGTTCTCCGATTACAACGATAACGCCAGAATCCGTATGCGCAAACTGGAGGCCGACATGAGTAATCTTGACACTTCGAATACCATACGTCTCGCCGCGCTCGAGGAGCAAACAACCAATCTCGTCATCCGCGTGATGAAGCTCGAGGCCAAACCGTAAGTGAGTGCTGGCTCTATCATTGCCGCAGCCGATCTAAAGAGAACACCTCTTTTCGATACTCATTCCACCTGCAAAGCCAAATTAGTCGATTTCGGCGGCTGGTACATGCCTGTTCAGTACTCGGGCATTCTCGAAGAACACAACGCTGTTCGTAAGGCTGTGGGTCTGTTCGATGTCAGCCACATGGGCGAAATCTCCATCATCGGCCCTGAAGCTGAACAGTTGGTGAACTTCGTCTCCACTAATAACGCCGGCAAGCTGAAGATCGGCCAGGCGCATTATTCTGCTCTGCTCCACGATCATGGCGGCTTTGTCGACGATATCCTCGTTCACAAAGTAGCCCCGGATTCTTTCTTCCTGTGCGTCAACGCTAGCAACCAGGAGAAGGACTTCGAGCACATCGCCGCGCGTAACACTTTCGATGCAACGGTCAACTTCGTGAGCGATCAATATGCGCAGATCGCTGTCCAGGGACCCAAAGCGAGAGCAACGTTGCAGAAGCTGACCGAGACCAATCTCGCATCTATCAAATATTATTGGTTCCAAGATGGTGAAGTGTTCGGCGTTCCCGCACGCATTGCACACACCGGCTACACGGGCGAGGACGGTTGGGAAATATACATTGCGCCTTGCCACGCTGCCTCCCTTTGGGCCCAATTGCTCTCAGCTGGCGAAGAGTTCGGAATCAAGCAGTGCGGCTTAGGTGCTCGAAACACGCTGCGCTTAGAAGCAAAGATGGCGCTCTACGGTCACGAGATTACGGCATCCATCAATCCGTATGAAGCTGATCTCGCCTGGATCGTGAAACTCGACAAGCCCGGCGACTTCGTCGGCCGTTCCGCACTTGAGGGTGTGGTCAAACGAGGCATCACGCGCAAACTCGTTGGGTTTGAGATGCTAGGCCGCGGCATCGGCCGCGACGGCTACGAAGTCTCGCTGGATGGTCTGCCTGCCGGTTGGGTCACCAGCGGAGGACCTTCACCCACGCTGAACAAAAACATTGGACTTTGTTATCTGCCTGTCGAGAAGGCCGAGCCAGGACAGCTAATCCAGGTCATAGTTCGAAACACGCCTGTCGAGGCCATTACCGTTCCTACGCCGTTCTACACGAGACTCAAAGCATGAGCTATCCGGAAAGCTATAAATACACCAAAGAACACGAATGGGTGCTGGTTGAAGGCTCGTCAGCTACCGTCGGCATCACCAACCACGCGCAACATGAGTTGGGGGACATCGTATATGTCGATCTTCCTAAGCCTGGAACTGCTGCAACCAAGGGCCAGTCGTTCGGTTCCGTGGAGTCAGTTAAGGCGGTTTCTGACATCTATTCACCAGTGGATGGTGAGATCACCGAAAGCAATCCTTTGCTCGCCAGCACTCCGGAAAAACTTAACGATGATCCGCACGGCGACGCGTGGCTTATCAAAGTAACTATGTCCGGAACTAACGATTTAAACGATCTTATGTCTGCGGCTGATTATCAAACTTATGTAGGCTCTGAGTAGTTTCGGAGCCTCGCCCTCGTGAGGACCCATTAGCATTGCGTTATCTACCGAAGTCAGATTCTGAACGGCGGGCTATGTTGGCTGCCATCAGATTGAGGTCAGAGGAAGAGCTTGTCTCTTACCTTCCGCCTGAGGTGCTCTTCAATCATTCTCTCGCCATTGACAAGGGCAAGAGCGAGTACGAGATTGTCGATTATTTCAAGCAACGTGGCGCTGAAAACGCAAGCAGCCTTCCCAGCTTTTTGGGCGCCGGTGTCTATCATCATTACCGGCCCGTGCTCGTGGATACGGTTGTTTCACGCGGTGAGTTTCTCACCTCCTACACGCCTTACCAAGCCGAGATTTCGCAAGGCACTTTGACAGCTATTTTCGAATTTCAGACCATGGTCTGCCAGCTTACCGGGATGGCGGTCGCCAATGCTTCAATGTACGACGGTTCTTCAGCCGTACCCGAGGCCGCGATGATGGCAGTTCGCATCACCAAGCGCGATCGAGTTCTCGTTGCACGAACGGTTCATCCCGAGTACCGCGAAGTCCTCGATACCTACACGTCCCATCAGGGCATCCCGGTCACTGACCTTGCCTACACCAAGTCTGGGCTGCTCGACTTAGATGATCTGCGAGCCAAGTTGAGCGCCGGAATTGCAGGCGTAATTATTCAATCACCGAACTTCTTTGGACTCCTTGAGCAAGTACCGGAGATCGCCAGCATCGTCCAGAAGAACGGCGCGCTGCTGATCGTTGTCTTTACCGAGGCTGTCTCGTTAGGATTGATCGAACCGCCGCGCCAGGCCGACATTGTCGTGGGCGAACTGCAAAGCTTTGCTATCCCACCCAGTTACGGCGGCCCATTTGCTGGTATCATCGCGACTCAAGAAAAGTACATTCGTCAGTTGCCCGGGCGGCTCGTAGGCGAGACCACCGACGCTGACGGTCGCCGTGCGTTTTGCCTCACCCTTGCTACCCGCGAGCAACACATCCGCCGCGAGAAAGCCACTTCTAACATCTGCACAAACCAGGCGCTCATCGCTCTGATGGCCACTGTCTACATGACAGTCTATGGAAAAGAAGGGCTCCGCGAGTTAGCGGAACAAAATCTCGCCAAGGCTCATTACCTGGCCAGCAAACTGCCGCTCCGTTTCGATGCACCGTTTTTCAACGAGTTCGTTGTCACCACCAACGGCAAAGGTCCCAAAAAAATAAACTCCGAGTTGCTCGAGAAAGGAATCGTCGGTGGCCTGCCTCTCGGCCGCTTCTATCCCGAACTGAGCAACTGCCTTCTGTTCTGCGCCACGGAGATGAGCCGCCGCGAAGATATGGATTCCGTCGCCAGCGTGTTCGTCAAGCATTGAGAGGGCACCCATGATCAACAAAGTTTCGAAACACATTGTTCAGAACGAAGCTCTGCTCTTCGAACTCAGCTCTCCCGGCAAACGTGGCTATCAATTGCCTGATCTCGACGTCCCACCTGTTAGTCCCGAAGCGGTGCTTGGTGCCTCGCACGTGCGCGACGAAATCGAAGAATTTCCGGAAGTTAGCGAAGTCGAAGCGATTCGGCACTTCACCCGTCTTTCCACTTGGAATTACGCCATTGATCTCGGCCTTTATCCGCTTGGCTCTTGCACCATGAAGTACAACCCTCGCGTCAACGAACTCGTCGCCAGGACCGAAGGTCTTGCTTGGGCTCATCCTTATCAACCCGACGAGCTTTCGCAGGGGTGCATGGAAGTGATGGCCGCTCTTGAAAAGGCCCTTGCTGAGATCACCGGCCTTGCTGCTGTAACTCTGCAACCGGCTGCCGGCGCTCACGGCGAGTTTACAGGCATTCTAATGATTCGCGCTCTGCTCGAATCCCGCGGCAATCCGCGCAAGAAGATTCTTGTCCCCGATTCGGCTCACGGCACCAATCCGGCAACGGCGATGATGGTCGGCTACACGGTCCAGAACATCAAGAGTAACGATCGAGGCATGATTGATCTCGAAGTGCTCGATAAGGCCATGACCGACGAAGTTGCCGGCCTCATGATCACTAACCCCAATACAGTCGGTGTCTTCGAAGGCAACATAAACAAAATCGCCGGCATTATGCACGACAAGGGAGGCCTCGTTTACATGGACGGCGCCAACATGAACGCTTTGGTCGGTGTTACCCGGCCTGGCGACTTCGGCGTCGATGTCATGCACCTGAACCTCCATAAGACATTCTCGACTCCTCACGGTGGCGGCGGTCCTGGTTCGGGTGCTGTTGCTGTAGCGAAAGATTTGGTCTCCTTCTTGCCGGGCCCGCGCCTTCAAAGAAGTGGTAATCAATGGGCCTGGAACTACGATCTCCCTCACTCCATAGGCCGCGTGAAAGCTTATTACGGCAACTTCGGCGTACTCGTCCGGGCCCTGGCCTACATCATGGCTCATGGCGGTGACGGATTGCGCCGGGCCACGCTCGATGCTCTGCTGAACGCCAACTACATTCGCACTCTCCTTGAGCCTTATTACGAGCTGGCCTACAAAGCACCGAGTATGCACGAATGCGTCTTCAGCGACGACCGCCAGGCGAAGAAAGGCGTGCGTACCGGCGACATTGCCAAGCGTCTCATCGACTACGGTTTTCATCCCTACACTGTCAGTTTTCCAATGATCGTGCGCGGGGCGCTCATGATTGAGCCCACCGAGACTGAAAGCAAACGCGAGTTGGACCTGTTTATCGACGCCATGATCTCGATCGCCAAAGAGGTTGAGGATGATCCGCAAGTGGTCCTCACCGCTCCGCACTCCACGCGCACACGCAGAGTGGACGAGGTAACTGCGGCACGGCGGCCTATCGTGCGCTGGACGCCGAAGTCAACTGCCAGCGAAGCCGCAGACTAGATCGACCACCCGTTCCACCGACAACTCGGCAATGGGTTCGTTTCGTAAAATGTGTACGTGGTCACCGCGAGGTCCCCACAGTGCCGGCGAAGTTGGACCAAAGAGTGCGACAGTCGGTACGCCCAACGCGGCAGCTAGGTGCGTGATTCCGGAATCATTGCCTAGATAAACGCTCGCGCTGGCCAGCCATCCGGCGAGCTGCTTCAACGTCTCGAAGCGTCGGGCTTCTGGCAACTCTTCATCGGGTCCGGCAGTCCATTCTACTGGCATTCGTAAAGTTACAGTCGCTTCTCTGAATTTGTGCAGTGGCCAGTTCTTTCTCGCGCTTCCTGAGAAAGGATGAATCGCCACAAAACTGGGGGCCGTGGTACGCTGAAAACCCTGTATTCGCGGAACCAGACCCAGGCGTCCTCCGACTTGCTGAGCGAAGAAGTCGGTCGCGTGTACGGCAACGGCTGCTGGCGGAAGGGCCTCCAGAAATGTAGAGCGCGGGTTCAAGCTCAACAGCGATGACCGGAACTCCGGACGGTTTGCGCCATACCAGCTGACGATTTGATCGAATGGGCGCAAGCTGTCCGCCAGTGCGGGCGGTGGTTCGACGTCAGGAATGCCTAGTAAGTCGATACCCGTCGACGACAATGACCGAACCCTTTCGCCGAACTGGATTAGCGGCGCTACTGGAGATGAGATCCAGATCTCTATTTCGCCTTGCTCTGCCAAATGCTCCAAAGCGGGCAAGCAAAGGATGCAATCGCCAATCGCACCTGGTCTGAGAACTAGTTGCCGCACTTACTCGACTGTTACTCAATGTCGATTGGCAAGCGCACCTCTGTCGTCACCGGACGAAAGCACATCTGGTTATTGCACGCCTGATAGCGGAGCTTGCCAGTAATAGTCGTGGTTCCCGGCGTGGCGTTTGCGGCTGCTTGAAACTCTGTTTGAACCCTGAACGTTCCAGTGAACACAGTGAGTTCCTGAGCACCTACTTTGATTTCCTCAGCCTTGGGAAAGGTTACGACTTTCGCTTGCACCGGTCCGTCATTCCAAGTCAGCTTCATCGGAATGATGAACTCGTCTTTCGGCTTGTCGCTGTTAACGTGAATGCCTTCCGGCACCACAATCTTCAAGGTTCCAGTTGCCGTTCCGCCGTGCTTAATCGTCACCTGTTCAGGAGGCGAAATGGACAGCTTACCTTGCTGCGCTAGTAATGAGAATGGCAGGCATAACCCGACCAACGTTACTGCGCAACGCAGCCCTAGATCCCTGTTGCCCATTCGTGATTGAGCCAGCCGTGCCGAGCAGGTTCTGAATCTCATTTGAATACTCATCCTTTCCCGCCAGCCCTACATGAACAGCCGCAATCTTGCCATCCCGATCAATCAGAAATGAAGTAGGCAATGCATCTACCCCGCCATACAGCTGTGCCGTCGAATCATCTGCCAGCAGGATACGATAATTCACTTTTTTCTGCGTGATCCACGGCTTCACCGCCGCCCATCCATCTTCGTCCATCGACACACCCAGCACTTCCAAGCCCTGCGCCTTATACTGCTGCTGGAAGTCAACGAACCAAGGCACTTCAATCTGGCAGGGGCCGCACCACGTCGCCCAGAAGTTCAGTAACACGACCTTGCCCTTGTAATTGGACAACTTCACACTGCTGCCGTTCGAATCCTTCAACGTGAAATCAGGCGCTGCCTTCCTCGTTTTGACCGGCTTCAAGTCGGCCGCACTTGCTTGAGCGTGAACCGCCGGGGACGTGGCTTTAGAACACGAAAACAGCAAACCAGACGCCGCAATGGTCACCAACGTTGATGACTTCCAGTTCTTCATGTTCAAGGGCAATCTCCTTACTTCAGTGTATCGCCCGAATCAGCAGTGGATTTCACCAAGCATGTTCGCTTCGAACCACAGCCGTCTCCGTTTCTGCCACCGAGGCGCAAGCGTGAACGAACGGTGGTCGCCAAGGCCCGCGTACATCCAAGCCGCTGTATCGCAAAAGCTCTCACATACATAGTCACGCGGCAATCTGGATGATGAGGGTTCCAGACCATCTTTCCTGACTGCAGCCGACTCGCCTAATTCGCCGCGCGCACGTGACAAGAGTTCACGGTCCAGCAAATTCGTAAAGCTATGTCTTCTTGGGTTGCCAAGTCTTAGCCAGACAAAATGGAAAACCTCGTGCACCAGGATGAGACGAAGTAGACCACGATCAGCCAATAGCGATGACTCGAGAACAACCGAACGACGACGTAGGAAACTTGCTGCATAAACAGGCGTGCCTTTGACCCGGCCAGACAGAAGTTTGCCGCGATACGAGGTTAGAGCCGGCTGGAAAGAAATGGAGATGGGACTGCCGGAGAACGTCAGCAATCCCAGAAACTGGCAATCAGCTCGGGTTAATTTGCCGCCGCTAGTGAGCTGCAGCGGGAGGAGGAGGCTGTGCTGCGACGTGCGCGCCGGAGTTTTGGGAAGGATTGGCAAGCGATGGCACCCGCGAAGCCTGCGGCATGTCAAAGAAGTTCGGATCCTTCACATCTATCTGATACTTCGCATACTGCGTCTTCAGAACCGCTTGGCTCCGCTCATTCTTGACCTTCTGCGAAATTTCTGCTTGCGCCTGTTCGAATGGCTTTGTCGTGGCGCTATCCAGTTTGAAAATGTAAAATCCGTTTGGTTGTCTGACAAGATCCGAGTACTCGCCCGGCTTCAACTTGAAGATAGCGGTCTTCATCTCAGGCGGAAGACCTGCATCGCCCGTGATCGTTCCCAGTTCGCCATTGTGCGCCGCAGACGCCGCGTTATCGGAATTAGACTTGGCCAGCGTTCCGAAATCAGCACCGGTCTTGAGCTTCTGCAGCAATTCAGTCGCCTTCGCTTTTGCAGCCTCTTCCGTCCGGTTGGCTGCGGGCGAATTCGGTCCGGTATTAGCCGGCGTTCCTGGCGCCGTAAAAGCCACGAAGATACCGCTGATTTTGTAGCTCTTGAATTCGTCGGGATGAGCGTCGTAGTATTGCTTCAGATCAGGTGTGGGACCAGCGGCGGCATCCGTCAATTTGGTCACATACGCCTGTGCCAAGATACCGTTCCTAGCCATTTCGATTTGTTCTTTGACTGGCGGCTGCTGATCAAGATGCTGCTGCTCGGCTTGAATTGCAAACTGTTGCCGCATGTACAGTTCCTGGAGCAACCGCGAAAGATCAGAAGAATATCGTTGGCGATCCTGAGGGCTGAGCACCTTTAGCATGTCCCAAGCCTGCTGTGCTGTGATCGGCTTGCCTTCAATCACCGCAACGACCTTTGTGGGGTCCTGCTGGGCAGTAGTCTCCATACCTCGCGGCTTTAGTTGGCCCGGTGCAGCAAGACCCGGTGGCGAAACCCTAGGCGAACCGGAGCCTGTTCCTACGGATGGAGAACTTGTTGAGGACGGCGTTGTCGAAGGTGTTGTTGACGGCGGTGTGCTTTGCGACCAGGCCGAAGACGCGCAGAGTAGCGCAGATGTTATAAAGATGCTGCTTTTCATTCAAGATGGCCGAATTTTCACCTTAAATGTAGCACGCAGACCCTGTTTAAAACCCTGGTCGAAAGCGACTAGGGCCGTGCGGGAGCGCTCCGATTTTGGTGCTTTGGGTCACTGCTTTACGGACGCATGCCTCATCTGAGCAACGGCTTGTCCTCTTGCAGCTTCGCTAATCTGAATATGATTGACCACCTGTTTGGCACCAGCCGCGTGCGCCATACGAGTGGCTGAGCCTTTGTGCTGCATGACGTTGGTATGGCCTTCCCAGGTCACGACGCCTCCGTGAACTGAGTAACGCAGCCCATCCTTGCCGATCTTGCTCTTGGCGAGTTTCGTCCGTATTGTGGCATCAATCTGGGCATCGGTCATGGCCGGAGCTGATGCTTTGCTTGCAGCCGTGTGTGATGTCGCAGCATAAATGGGCGCGAGCGAGGACATGGCTAGGAACGGAACCAGTAGGAATTTGCTGAAGAGTTTAGACATAGGTGTGCACTCGGACTTTGTTGATCGAGTTGGGCAAAGAAGAAGTGCGCGGAAAGAAGAAGAGTTCGCAAAAAATGGAAGAGCGGCTAGTGTCTGTTAACAAAGGCCGCCCTTAACAGGTGGAACCAGGAAAAATCTGACTAACTACAACCGGACGTCCCGCCGCAGTTCTCGCACTTGTAGCACGATCCGTTGCGGGTCATGAAACTGCCGCACTCGGAGCACATAGGCGCATCACTGATCGCGTTAGCATCGAACGGAAGTGCCTGTTGCGGCTCTACTTCTGTCGGTCGAAGCTTCGGCGTGGTGCCTGCTTCACCGGCCTCGGTAATACCCAGGAAGCGATATCCAAGCCAGCGGAATATGTAGTCAATGATCGACTTGGCATATGGAACCTGCTGGTTGCCTGTCCAGCCGCTGGGCTCGAACCGGACATGGCTGAACTTGTCAACGAAGAACTTCAGCGGCACACCATATTGCAGGCCATAGCTGATCGACGTCGCTAGCGTATCGACAAGGCCTGAAATCGTCGATCCTTCTTTGGCCATCGAGATGAATACTTCGCCAGGTGTTCCGTCATCATAAAGGCCAACCGTAATATAGCCCTCGTGCCCACCGATTGAGAACTTGTGAGTTACCGATTGACGTTCGTCCGGCAGCTTGCGGCGAACAGGTCGGTACACAATCTTTTCGACCGTCTGCACAGGGGCGGGCATCATCGCGGTCACGTTCTTTTTCTCGCCCTTGCCAGTGCCTGAGCTGAGCGGCTGAACGCGCTTCGAGCCATCGCGATAAATTGCTACAGCTTTCAAGCCAAGCTTCCAGCTTTCGACGTAAGCGCTCATCACGTCCTCGGCAGTCGATTCTTCCGGCATGTTGATGGTCTTCGAGATTGCGCCGGAGATAAAGGGCTGAACAGCGGCCATCATGTGGATATGGCCCATGTGATGAATAAATCGAACTCCGTTCTGTGGTCGGAAGCTGCAGTCGAACACAGCAAGATGATCAGGCTTGATGTGCGGCGCGCCCTCGATTGTTCCGGCAGAATCGATGTGCGAGACAATCTGTTCGGTCTGTTCGGGGCTGTAGCCGAGCTTGATCAAGGCTTGCGGAACGGTGTTGTTTACAATCTTGATCACGCCACCGCCGACTAACTTTTTGTACTTGACTAAAGCCAGGTCTGGTTCAATGCCGGTAGTATCGCAATCCATCATGAAACCGATGGTTCCGGTGGGCGCAAGAACGGTTGTCTGGGCGTTGCGGAACCCAGTGTGGCTGCCGAGTTCGTGCGCTAAGCGCCAGCATTCTTCGGCGGCATGAAACATGTCAGGTTGCACCCGCTTACTGTCGATCTGGTTCACAGCGTTCCAATGCATGCGAATAACATCGAGAAACGAGCGTTCGTTTTCGGCGTATCCGGAACAGGGTCCCACGGCTTCAGAAATTCTGGCGCTGGTCAAGTACGACTGGCCGCACATGACGGCCGTGATCGCTGCGGCATAAGCTCGGCCAGAGTCGCCGTCATACGGTAAGCCGAGCGACATCAGCATGGCTCCAAGGTTGGCGTAACCTAAGCCGAGCGGCCGGAAATCGTGCGAGTTCTTCGCGATCTTCTCGGTCGGGTAACTGGCATTGTCAACCAGGATTTCTTGCGCAAGCGTAACGGTGTCCACCGCGTGTCGAAACGCTTCTACATCGAACGCCCCATCGGCTCCGATGAATTTCATCAGGTTCAGCGATGCCAGGTTGCAAGCTGAATCATCCACGAACATGTATTCCGAACAAGGGTTCGAAGCGTTGATCCGGGACGTTGTCTTCGATGTGTGCCAGCGGTTAATCGTGGTGTCGAACTGCATGCCGGGATCGCCGCACTGATGCGTGGCTTCAGCCAGTTCCTTCATCAGGTCGCGTGCCTTGAAGCGCTTCACTGGCTGGCCGTTCACGACGCTGCGAGTCCACCAGTCTTTGTCTTCGACCACTGCCTGCATAAAATCGTCCGTGGCGCGAACCGAGTTGTTTGCATTTTGGAAAAAGACAGAGCTATAAGCATCTCCGTCGAGGGAAGAATCGTAACCGGCGTCGATTAACGCATGGGCTTTCTTCTCTTCCTTGGCCTTGCACCAGATGAATTTTTCAATATCAGGATGGTCCGAATTGAGAATCACCATCTTCGCAGCACGGCGCGTCTTGCCACCCGACTTAATAACACCCGCAAAGGCATCGAAGCCTTTCATGAAGCTCAACGGACCTGAAGCGCGCCCGCCACCCCACAAGTGTGCGTCCTCTTCGCGAATGCTCGACAGGTTCGTGCCCGTGCCCGAGCCCCACTTGAACAACATGCCTTCGGTCTTGGCCAGATCGAGAATCGACTCCAGCGAATCCGAAACCGAGTTGATAAAGCATGCTGAACACTGCGGGTGGTTCTCGCCCGGCTGTAGCTTTTTGACATCCTGGTCAGCTTCGTCAAAGTAGAATCCGTAGCCGCGCGATTCTTTGACGCCCACGTTGAACCACACCGGCGAGTTGAAACAAGCCTTCTGATGCAACATCAGATGGGCGAGCTCCTGACGGAAATTCTCGCCATCCTCTTTGGTCTTGAAGTAATGCCCTTCGAGACCCCAATCGGCAATCGTGTCAACCACGCGATGAGTCAACTGCGCAACGCTCGATTCCCTGTCTGGGGATCCCATGCGTCCATGGAAGTATTTGCTGGCCACGATGTTGGTGGCAGTCTGCGACCAATCGGCCGGAACTTCAATGTCCCGTTGCTCGAAAATGACCGAACCCTTGTCGTTGCCGATCGTAGCGGTCCGCAACTCCCAATGGATCTCATCATAGGGCGTCTTGCCCGGCTCCAGTTTGGAGGTGAAGTATTTCGAAAATGAAATGCCGGTCCGCTCGTGACGAAGCAAAGACCTGCGGCTGTGCTGAAAATGAACGCCTAAATTAACGCTGAGCTGTCCCATCGAATGCCTTTCTCGGGGGGTGGTGGGGTGCACAAGAGGAAAGCCGATTCGTGCACCACATGAACATAGTCCACTACATGTTGTATCTCGTCAAGAGAAATAACCATATACAGTACTTAGGTTGTGGAACTGCGGCTAAAGACTATTGTACCGGTACGAGCTAATCACTCAAGACAACACTCTTTTGGGGGAGGACCTCAGTGTAACAGGCGTGCTAGCGCCATCTCAGCTAACACGGAAACACGGGCGTGATGCCTTGGCAGTTAGCTACGCCGCGCGAGCAGGACTGCAACTTAGCGGAATGGAATACAGCTCTGCCGCCAACCACGTGAACCTGCGGACACGCGTGTACAGGAATCCACTCCAGCTGGCCATAGCGAAAGAATGGAAAGCTTCTCGCCTCACTGGGCGGATGCCGCTGAACAACATACGATCCCTTCAGCGCTTCTCTGATCGCCCGCGACCAGTCCTGCTGACTTGCCTCCGCGCCGACGTATGTTGGCTGATCTGAAACACGATCGTTGGGGCAAAGCCGAAGGCTGTCCCGGTGCGCCGAGGCAAACGGTACAAGATCGACCCGCTGCCCATAGTAGGAGGTCTTACGCTGTACGAAGACTCGCGTCCACGGAATCGCCTGATCGAGGAACTCGCGATCCGGTTGAGGGAAAGTAGATAAAACGGTAGGATCGGAAAGCAACTCAAAAAACGCCCGACGCTGGACAATCTCTGAGCGGAAATCGTTGACCAGACAAACCGTCCCATCACGATAAGCCTGAAGCAAAGGATGTGCTAGACCGGCACGAACAACCAATTCCTTCGCGCCTACTAATCGCAGGACGGTGCCGATCTCGACATTCTGGAAACGGAGACGGCGGTTGTCGGACCATTCAAGATCACTCGCCGCGATCAGTCGCACACTTTGATTAGTGGATGAAACCAGTTCTGAAACCAACTTGGCCGCACCAAGATCCGACCCGTGAGCCGCGTTGTGCACCACAGCCAGATGGCCATTCAGGTTGAGAAGAGACGAGCGCATGTCATCGATCCCGGCACGGGCCGTTGCAGGTTCGGGTTGCATCTCGCAGTTAAACTGCTTCACAATCGCGAGCTCTCGAAAGAGCCCGTCCAGCACCCAAGACTGAGCTAGGCCGATCACATCGGGACAGCTCACCGAATCCACGAGAATATGGTCTCGGGTCAGGTGAAAGCCAAATGTGAAGAGAGCGCCGAAGCAGGAGGAGACGGGATGAAGAACGGCAAGCGCCTTCTCAGCCGGCAACAGTTGAAGACGATTTAAGAGGCTGGGGGTCTCGGCGATCTTGGAACGGACCTGCACGATGATCCTGGCTAGACGTTCCCCCGCGCAAGCAAGTGCCGTCAGCTGTGTAGAATCTAAAAAAGCCGGGCGAAGAGTAGACGAGATGACTCGGCCAGACGAGGCAAGTAGGCGCTCCCGCATCCGCTCCTGAAGCGCTTCGGCCCATGAGAGGTCCAGATAACGAGCGTCCTGGAGTAACCGGTCATAGCGGGCAATGGCATCACACGAATGCGCCATCCGGCCAACTTTCTGCCCATAGTATATGCCACAGGCTAGACTACAACTGGTGGCCGCTACATTGGAAGCAACGCCTGCTGAAGCTAAGCAGGCTCTGGAAAAGAAAGAAGCAGTTTTGATCGACGTCCGCGAGCCCGAAGAGTTTGCGCTGGCTCAGGTCGAGGGCGCGATCTTGATGCCTATGAACACTGTGCCGAGTGAGCTACAAAGGCTCGAAGCTCTGGCCGACGAGGGATCGCTGCTGATCTTGTGCCATCACGGTGTACGCAGCCTACAGGTAGCCTATTGGTTGCAGCAGCAAGGCATCGAACAATGCGCGAGTGTCGCTGGCGGAATCGATCGCTGGAGCCTGGAGGTCGACCCGACAATTCCCAGATACTGATTATTCTTTTAGCTTTAAATTCAGCGTAATCAGCCGATGGCTGTCAAAAACGCTGATGCTCTTTGTTGGACTCGAGTGACCGTTGTGGTCCGCACGAATCTCGTAGTTCACGTCCGTGCTGAGTCCGTAAAAGTGATATGAGCCGTCTTGCTGGGCAATGAACGACCGTACTTGCAAAGTTTTTGTGTCTTTTAATTGCACGATCGCGCCCGGTATGACGGCACCGCTCTTGGTGGAAATCACCCCTTGGACAGACCGAGTGGTGTTACCGCTTTGTCCTGCTGGGGAGCCGCTACCGGATTGAGGAAAAGCCGGAACGAGCGCAACACCTAAGAACAGAATCAGCAGGAACTTCGACATGCCGGCAATAACATTCATCTAAGTGGGCTAACAATCTAGTGCCACTCTTCAGCCTCTTCCTGCTCTTCTTCATCTTCGTCGTCATCGTCATCCTCGTCGTCAAATTCGAAATCGTTGTCCTCGTCTTTCGTCTCGTCTTCGGACTCAATCTCAACCGGATTCACGCTCGCGACCGTAAGAGAAGCGCCACATTCATCACACGACAGAACATCGCCTTCATCCAAGTCTTCTTCTTCGACGTCAAGATTCGAATCGCACTTCGGGCAACTAACCATTTGTTTTCCTCTTGGGGGGAACTCGGCAAAGCCGGTTCGAGTATCGATTCTTAAGCAACTCTGTTCGTACCTCCCGAACAGCTGCCCTAACGGATCAACACGGTCAAAGGATCCTGTTTAGCGGTGGGCCGTTACCAAGTGAATTTGCTGGCTAGAACGGGCCAACTCGTCCGCCGTAACCGTGACCAGCGTCTTTTCCATATCTTCTGAGGTCTCAATCATGTA
This sequence comes from Bryobacteraceae bacterium, assembly GCA_965214005.1. GTDB lineage: Bacteria > Acidobacteriota > Terriglobia > Bryobacterales > Bryobacteraceae > Bog-105. The sequence goes on along the minus strand of CBDCAQ010000014.1, from coordinate 830,512 downwards.
TCTAAGATGTGCAGCCGCTAACTGCATACACCAAGGATCTGTAAGCTTCCGACCATTGTCAGAGGCCAACTTCAGCAGCATGGCATGTGGAAGCGCAATGACCTTCTCTTCGACAAGAGAGGTGTCTGGAGTCGTACCATCAGTCGGAGTTATGAAAAACTTGACGTCCACCGTATCGGCGTGACGAATCGAAATTCCGGTTTGCAGCCAACGAAATTGCACTCGCCACATACGGCCGAACGGGTCAGGTCCGGCATCAAAAAGGCGGGCTTGGTCGCTCATGCAACCACATGCTAACACGTCAACGGACCTTGTTGCGCGTCCATTACAAGCCGCGTGAGCGCTGATTCACAAGCGTCAGCAGTTCATTCCGAGTTGCAGGATTATTGCGGAAAGCGCCTAACATAGCGCTGGTAACGGTAGCCGATTGCTGTTTTTCGACTCCGCGCATCATCATGCAAAAGTGCTGGGCTTCACAGATGACGGCAACACCTCGAGGATCGACCAACCCTTGAATGGCTTGCGCCACCTGCTGCGTCAACCGTTCCTGAATTTGAAAACGCCGAGCAAACGCGTCCACAATGCGAGGAATTTTGCTCAGGCCGATAACTCTCTTCGATGGCAGATAGGCCACATGCATTTTGCCGAAAAAAGGAAGAAGATGGTGTTCGCACATGCTGTAGAACTCAATGTCGCGAACAATGACGACCTCGTCATATTCAACGTCGAACAAAGCGCCGTTCACTAGCTGTTGAAGATCAACCGTGTAACCGCTTGTCAGAAATCTCAACGCCTTCTCTGACCGCTCCGGGGTACGAAGAAGACCTTCGCGCTCCGGATTTTCACCTAACGCCGTCAGTACGTGTTTCAAATGCGAAGCAATAGTTTCAGGAGCTGCTGTTTCGTCGGGCGCTTTCAAACCGCTATCGACCACGGTGCCATTCTGTTCCAATCTCTTTTCCCTTCGATCTACGCTGCTGCACGTATGAGCACTTCGAAACCGTTCCGGTCAGTTTCCTGAATGTGAACGCGATGCAGGTAAGCCTTTGAACCGATTGCGGTTGCCCAGTGCTTCTCGAGGATCTCGACAATCACCAGCGCCAAGTTCTCGGTCGTGGGCACAAGGCTTGCAAACTGCGGTACATCTACATTGATGAAGCAGAATCGGAAGAGTTGCAATACGCACTCGTCAACCAGCCGATCTAGCTTGCCCACAGCGATGAGCTTACCTGTCAACGGATCGACGTCGCCCGACGCGGTCACTTCCAACGCGTAGTTGTGGCCGTGGCCGAACGGGTTGTTGCACTTGCCGTAGAGCTCGGCATTTTGAGAATCAGTCAAGTCCGCCGCATGCAGGCGGTGCGACGCCGAGAATTGATATTTGCGGGTCAACGTGACAGTCACGCGGCAACCCCTTTGAACACGTCCACATAGAGGTCGGCAGTCTCGAATAGTCTCACGCGGTACAGTCGTGCTCCCACCCTGCCGAGAGCCGGTTCCATTCGACTCCAGATCTCCTCAGCGACGTTCTCAGTAGTCGGAATCACAGTCGAAAACGGAGATACCTCGTAGTTCAGAAAGCGATGATCCATGGGCTCAACCACCTGCTCCTCCAGGATCTCCTTCAGCTGCTTTAGATCGATGATCATGCCGGTCTGCGGATCAGGAGTGCCTTCCACTGTTACTTCAACGACATAATTGTGCCCGTGGCCGTGTGGATTCGCGTCTTCGCCGAAAAGCATCCGGTTCTCCTCATCGCTGAGAGCCGGAAGCCGACAAACGTGTGAAGCAGAGAACTCGGCTTTACGAGTAATGTACATTCCACTAAGTAGGATGCATGGGCGGGAACTTCGATACTTGTAATGTCGGCTACTCTAATAGGTAGAGCCTGCACCGTCGAGATCGGGCCAGGCGAGTTCCGGCTAGGATATTGGGCAGTTGCGCACCATTAACTTACTTAGAAGTTTGCTGGTTGTCTTTGCGCTGGCGTTCGCTGGCGTAGTGGTCTGGTCACTGCAGGACCGGTCAGCAAAGGAGGGTGCGAAAGCTCCGGATTTTACGGTGCACACCGACACCGGCAAGGCCGTTACCCCCACCGCCTTTGGAGGAAGAGTCTTGGTGCTGAACTTCTGGGCTACCTGGTGCTCGCCTTGCGTCGAAGAGATCCCCTCGCTTAGCCAATTTCAGCGGCAGTTTGCCAACTCCGGAGTGGTGGTGCTTGCCGTCAGCGTTGACAAGAATGCCAATAAGTACAAATCATTCCTCGATCACGTGAAAGTCTCGTTCGCCACTACCAGAGATCCGAACGCGGATGTAAGCGGCGCTTACGGAACATTTCGTTTTCCCGAGAGCTACATCATCAAGGACGGCGTCGTTGTGAGAAAGATTGCCAACCAGGCGGATTGGACCAGCGACGAAATGACACAGTACATTCGCGGACTGCTCTAGTCTGTCGAACTACTCTGTTTCGAACAGAACCCGCAATCAGTAGCGTCCTTCGAGAAGGCCTCAACTTCTTTATTTGACATCGGGCGCGTTGCTGCCTGGAACTGTTCCGGCGTCATGTGCACGACCCCCTTCAGCGTACCGAACTTTGGGATCCTTTTAGCGGATGCCTTCACGATTTCAGCGATAATGTGACCGTGACGTTCGATCGTCACCCGCTCGCCTTTTTCGACCGCCATCAAAAGCTGAGTCAGCTTGTTCTTCGCTTCAGTAACACTCACGGTGATATCCATATTCTAGCCAGAAGCTGGCTAATTGTTAGGAACCCCGTTGAGGCCGGACGGTTGCCCCTCTTCCGCTTGATCACAGATTCTCGAGATTTTTCTTCTCCAACATTTCAATCGACTTAGCCTTGCGCAGCGCCACCTCCGAGTTCGTTTTTGCCCTTCGTCGTGCTAGCGTCAAGCCGGATTTCTTTATCGTCCGGAGGTTCTGATCATGTCTACTCGCGCTGAACGCCGTGCCGAAGAACGGAAACGCGTCAAAGAGGCCCGCAAAGCTGAACTGAATCCAACGGCCGCTGCGTCCGTTGTCGAATCGCTCGAATCCGAGTCACTCGCCGAACCGTCATTAACCGCTGTCGGATCTCCTTCGTCCGCCGAACCGCAGCCACCCACTCAGCCCTCACCTCGACCGCAGTCTGCATCTGCGCCACAACCTTCATCATTGGCTGTGCCGCAGGCACCCTGCCTGAACGCCGTCAAAACTGGTCTTACCGGCCGCACGGTCCTGCTCCCCAGCGATGACGCCGAAGCTTACCGCCATCACGTCGCTCAATACTTCAAAGAATGGAAGCCCGGCAGCGAACGCGAAGAAGCACTTGTTCAATCTCTTGCCGATACCGATTGGCGCGTCGATCGCATCCCCGGCCTTGAGTACGGCATCTTCGCTCTCGGCTACGTCCAGTTCGCCGACATGTTCCCCGGCGAAGCTCCCGGCATGCGCAAGCTCCTGATCGAAGCTCACGTCCTCGTTGTCTTCGAAAAGCAGCTCCGCAATCTTCACTTGCAGCATGGCCGTCTCTGCCGCCAGCGCGAGAAAGATCAGGCCGAACTGCGCCAACTCAAGAAAGAACGCAATGAACAGGAACGCCTCAATCTCGAAATCGCCGCCAAACTCTATCTCAAAGCCAAGCAGGATCGCAAACCCTTCAACGCTGCCGACCATGGGTTCGAATTTTCAATTTCCGACATCGAAGCCTTCCTCGACGGCGTCCGAGCCTCCAAGATTTACAACCGCGACGTAACTAACCTCCACCAAGCCGCGAAGGCCGCGTAAGCCAGATTCGACCAGCGACGAAATGACACAGTATATCCGCGGACTGCTTTAGTTCGATCCAACTAGTTAACTCCACTCAGTCTGGCTCAGCGTCTAATAGTGGTGATTCGCGTACGCCATTTGATCGTGGTACTTGGTGATCAATTGGATCACCAATCGGCAGCTTTCGACGGGTTCGATCCCGCCCAGGACTTAGTGTGGATGGCAGAGGTCGATGCGGAATCGAAGTATGCCTGGTCGCACAAGGTTCGAATTGCCTTTTTTCTCTCGGCTATGCGGCATTTTGCTGCTCAGTTGCGAGAGAGACACACGCCGCTTCACTACTCGGCACTAGACAGTCCAGAAAACGCCGGAACGCTGGAAGGGGAGCTGCGAAAGGCGATTCTCCGATTTGGGCCTTCGCGCCTCATTGCGGTCGAACCCGGTGAATACAGGTTGGAACAGATGTTTCGCGAACTGTCATCCGATTTACGAGTTCAGCTTGAGATTCGGCCAGATCGCCACTTTCTGTGTAGCCGCCGCGAGTTTGCTATCTGGGCTCGAGGCAAGAAGCAACTGCGGATGGAGTTCTTCTACCGAGAGATGCGTAAGAAGACTCAGATCCTGATGGAGGACGGCGAGCCTGTTGGCAGCAAATGGAACTACGATACCGAAAATCGCGGAAGCTTCGGTAAGGCCGGGCCTCAAATCACACAGCAGCCGATATCGTTTCCGCCGGACCAGATTACGCAACACGTACTTGCGCTTGTTGAGAAGCGCTTCAGCGATCACCCTGGAGCATTGGCTGACTTCGATTTTCCGGTGACAGCATCCGAAGCGCGTTTGGCTTTGAAGGATTTCATCGAAAAGCGTTTGCCGGACTTCGGCAGTTATCAAGATGCAATGTGGACCGATGAGCCATTCCTGTACCACTCCCGGCTCTCGGCTGCGATGAACGTGAAGCTTCTAGATCCACGAACGGTGGTGATGGAAGCTCAGGACGCGTTCTTCCGAGGGCACGCCTCGTTGGCGGGCACTGAAGGATTCATTCGACAAATAATCGGCTGGCGCGAGTACATTCGTGGCATTTACTGGACGTTCATGCCCGAGTACGTGGAGGGGAATGCCTTGCAAGCCGAAGAGCCGCTGCCCGATTACTATTGGACCGGAAAGACCGAAATGAATTGCATGAGCCACGCCTTGAATCAAACGCTACGGTACGGATACGCTCATCACATTCAGCGGCTGATGGTAACGGGCCTGTTCTCGTTGCTGTTTGGTGTGAGGCCGGTCGAGATACATAAGTGGTATTTGGCTGTTTACGTAGACGCTGTGGAGTGGGTTGAGCTTCCAAACACCATTGGAATGTCGCAATTTTCTGACGGCGGCATGATGGCGTCTAAGCCTTATGTGGCAACCGGGAAATACATATCACGCATGAGCAACTACTGTAAGGGCTGTCGTTTCAAACCTGAAGACTCAACCGGTGATCAAGCATGTCCGTTCACAACCCTCTACTGGGATTTCTTGATGAAGCACGAAACCCTGTTGGCTCGGAATCCGCGTATGGATTTTCAACTTCGAAATCTGGTCAGACTCAGTGGAGACAAGAAGCAGGCGATCCGCGCACGCGCTAGCGAGATTCGGCAAGGGTTGAATGTTTAAGAGCAAGGCGGCGAATTATTGATTGAGTCCACAACTTTACAAGGAAAATTGATTGTAGTTTTGGGCGGAAGCGGCGGAATCGGATCTACACTCTGCCGGCGATTGGTGGAGCAAGATGCCGATCTGCTGATCGCCGGACGCAGCACCGATCGTGGTCGCACGCTAGCAGCCGAACTTGGAGCGAGATGGCATGATTGTGACGCAACAGATTCAGGGCAGGTCGAAGCGCTGTTCGCCCGAGCCGCTCAAATGGGCACCTTGTATGGAGCAGTAAACTGCGTCGGGTCTCTGCTGTTGAAACCGGCTCACCTGACCACCGATGCTGAGTGGACGCAAACGATTCAGTTGAACCTTAACACGGCGTTTTACGTCATACGGCAAGCCACCAAGATGATGCAGAGTACCGGCGGAACAGTCGTGCTGATGTCGTCGGCCGCCGGGCGTATTGGATTGGCCAATCATGAAGCGATTGCGGCAGCGAAGGCTGGCATCATTGGCTTGATGCAGTCAGCTGCAGCCAGTTATGGACCGCGTGGAATCCGAGTGAATTGCGTGGCGCCCGGCTTGGTTGACACGCCGTTGACTAATCGAATTACCTCGAATGAGGCTTCTCTGAAGGCATCGCAATCAATGCACGTGTTGGGGCGCATCGGGCAACCGGAGCAGGTCGCAAGTGCTATTAGCTGGTTACTTCATCCGGAACAGGGGTGGGTGACGGGGCAGGTGATTGGGATCGACGGTGGCCTCGGAACTGTGCGGGGGCGCTGACATCGAACGCGTTGATCCGTTCGAGGGCGCGAGAGAGAGGTCCAAGCGCAACCGTTCGAGCCGCCGTGACGGCAAAGGTCTGAATGGGCTGGCCGCCAAAAAGATGCTGCAGCTCAGCAGGTAACCCGGCTGCCACGTCGTAACCGCCCGCAAAGGGCGAGAAGGCGGGTAGAACAATACACGACGAGTTAACGAGAAAAACGGGCAGCTTGTGGGCTGCGCCCGAACCGTCGGGCACGCCTAGCGACGGATGAAGGTGACCCACGACGAGCGCATGGTGATCAGGAACTGCGACGCGAAAGTGATCGCCGTGAATGGCAGTTATTGTTGCGTTAGACCAAACTTCAGCAGTCCGAATGGGCACGTGCGCGAACTCGCGCGCGAAGGCCCGATCGTGGTTCCCACGAACAGCGACGAGCGAGGCGCACTGGCTCAATTCGGTCAGAGTCTTTTCGATCCACTCGCGCTCGGGTGCGCACGGGCGCGGCGCGTGGACAATGTCGCCCAGGAAGACGATCTCTTTAGGCTGTAAGCTGTCGCAGAGTTTGTGTAGCTTGGCCGCAGTCTGGCTATCCAACAACGGCCCGAGTTCTCCGCGACGGCGCTGAGCCCAGCTATAACCGAGATGAACGTCAGCGATGATTGCCGTTCTGGTTTCAGGGATCCATAGCGCACCCGAAGAGTGCGCGGCGAACGTTGGCGAGATAGGAACTGTACAGCTCAAAGCAAATTATCGCAGTTTTGTTTCGGCGACAACCAACCAGTTAACCTGAGACGATGAAGCGAATTGCGATCGATATGGACGAGGTCATGGCTGACACCATGGGCCATTACCTAAAACTTTACAACCGCGATTTCGATCAGAATTTGAAAGTTGAAGATCTTCATGGGCGGCGTGTCTTCGATGTTATCGATCCGGCGCACGCCGAAAGAGCTCTTGAATATTTTCATCAGGAAGAGTTCTTCGCGAATATCGACCTGATGCCTGATAGCCAGGAAGTAATCGCTGATCTTTGCCGGCGGTATGAGGTGTTCGTGACCACTGCGGCAATGGATGTACCCTGTTCGTTCACGGCCAAATTTGAATGGCTGCAGCAACACTTTCCGTTCTTGCCAACCAGTCGCATTGTCTTCTGCGGCGATAAGAGCATCATCAAGGCTGATTACTTGATTGACGACAGCGTGCGCCACTTCGAACGATTCTCAGGCGAAGGAATCTTATATACAGCCCCGCATAATGTGCACGAGACTCGGTTCCGGCGGGTGAGCAGTTGGCAGGATGTTCGATCGATGTTTCTTACCTAGTCAAATGGGTTCAATTCAGACGCGCAGATCGAAGCCGAGTTTGCGCATGCCGCTGATAATACGGTTCCGAATCTCAGTAACTTCATCAGCGGTCATGGTGCGCTGAAGCGAGCCAATTTCAAGATGATACGAGACGCTCTTTTGACCTTCTGGCAGAGGCGGTCCGGCATATTGGCGAACAAATTCAATCAAGGCAAGATCCGGGCCCGCTAAGCGAGTCAGATCGTCCTGAATCTGATCAACAGGCCTTCGCAGTTCGCTTAGGATTGAAAGATCGAAGCCGCTCGTTGGATATTTCCGCAATGGCGTGTAACGCTTTGTCTGGTTTGCGGCTATTAATTGAGCGAGCGTGACATCAATGTCGAAGCACATCGCGCGGCCTTCGATGTTTTCGTCCCCCAGCATTGACGGATGCAGTTCAAAAGCGCGGCCGATCACCTGCCCTGCCCACGACACCTCCGCAACGCGTGTCGGGTGTTCATAAACAAACGGCTCGGTGGCACGAAAGCGGGCACAAGGGAACGCGCTCTCGACCACGCGCTTGATTTCGAAGAAGTCCTGTTCGTCAGCACCAGCATCGAATGCAATTGCGGCCACTCGGGTCGTCTCAATCGGAAGCCCGTTAGGTTGTGGCTCAATGGCACTGCCGATCTCAAACAGGCGGAAGCTTTTGGAATGTCGAACGTTGCCCAGAAAGTTGTTGAACAGCCCCGGCAAGAGGCTTCGGCGAAGATGACTGAGCTCAGCGGCGATGGGATTGCGAACCTCAAGATGTTCGCCAATGTTCATGGAAAAGCGCTTTACGTCCGTAGGGTTTACAAATGAGTAGTTGTAAGTTTCGGTGTACCCCTGTGCGGCCAGTTGACGACGAAGTTCCCGCAGATATTTCCGCATCGGGTTCGCTGGTGGTACGACCGCAGCGATCAACGGAGGAACAGGAGCGATCTCGTCGTAACCTATGATGCGGCCCACCTCTTCAACCAAGTCTTCTTTGAGTGAAATGTCCTTGGTCGCTCGCCAAGACGGAACCGTGACGCTGAGAACAGCCGGTTCGGTTTCAATCACGCCAAAGCCAAGAGCACTCAGGATGCTCAAAACTTCTGGAGCTTCAATAACTTTGCCTAGCTTGCGAGTGACAAGCGTAATCGGCAAACTAATGACGGGCGGTGCAACACGTGTCGACGCTGATTGAGCAACACCGCCGACCACACAGATGCCTGGGCAGACTCTCTGGAAGAGTTCAAGCGCGCGAGCGAGACCGCGCCGTGTGTTTTCCGGATCTAATGACTTTTCAAACCGCATCGAAGCGTCCGTTCGAAGCTTGTGGCGCGCTCCGCTCAGGCGCACGGTCGTCGGTTGGAAGTTGGCGCTCTCGAGAACGATTCTCTTTGTTGAGTGCGATATTGCGCTGTCCTGGCCCCCAATTACTCCGGCGAGCGCAACTGGTCCACTGCGGTCGGCAATCACTAAATCGGCTCTAGTGAGAGCGTAAGACTCGCCATTGAGTGCTGCCATCCGCTCGCCATCCCAAGCAAAACGAACCATGATGGTGTCGCCGACCAACTTATCTGCATCGAAGGCGTGCATAGGTTGAGGTAGTTCGGCCAGCACATAGTTGGTAACGTCGACGATGTTGTTGATGGGGTTGATGCCGACGGACTCTAGGCGTGCTTGAAGCCAAAGGGGGGACGGCTCGACTCTGACGTTTTCAAAAACCAGAGCGCTATAAACAGGGCAGAGCTCGTGATCGGCAATGCGTACATGAAGCGGAGCGTCTCCTGTTGGCAGCAGACTAAGATCGACCGGATCGCGGAGCGCGCCTCCGGCAATGGCCGCCACTTCGCGAGCCATACCGAAGTGGCCCCAGAGATCAGGCCGATGAGTCAGGCTTTTGTTGTCGATCTCGATGATCCAGTCCGGCCTCAACCGGGGAACTGGAGTGCCCGGTGCAACACCATCAAGTTCAAGCAGACCAGAGTGGTCACGACTGATTCCGAGCTCGGCGGCACTGGCAAGCATCCCTTCGCTCTCGACGCCGTCAATGACCGCGCGGTTAAGTTTCTTGCCGTCCAACACTGTACCCGGCGGAACCCAAGCGGCAGTCATACCTACATTCACGTTAGGAGCACCACAGATTACTTGCGCGTTACGCCCATGGCCAGCATCGATCAAAACAATTTTGTTCTTGCCTTTGGCGGAGGGCTGAACAGAGAGAACACGCACGGCAATTACGTTCGCGAAGTGGGCGCCAAAGGGTTCGATGCCTTCGCACTCGGCCGTCTTCACAGTAATCAGATGCTGAAGCCTAGCGGGATCAGTGTCAAGGCCCGGAAGAAGTTCACCGAGCCAGTTATAAGAGAACTTCACGTGTTGTTCCTAAAACTGCGAAAGGAAGCGCAGATCGCCACCTTGCAGTTGACGGATATCATCGATGCCGTAGCGCATCATGGCCAAGCGAGTCAGTCCTAAGCCGAACGCAAAGCCGCCCCACTTATCAGGATCGATACCGCTCATCCGAAGCACCGCGGGATGAACAAGCCCACACGGCAGAAGCTCGACCCAGCCGCTTTGCTTGCAAACAGCGCATCCCTGGCCATCGCAAATCAGACAGCGGATATCGAGCTCGAAACCTGGTTCAACGAAGGGAAAGTAGCCGGGCCGAAGACGGACTTTAACGTCGCGCTTGAATATCGAACTGAGCAGCGTCTTCATAAAGTAGATGAGGTTAGCAACCGAGACGTCACGGTCGACCATCATGCCTTCGAGCTGATAGAAGGTGTGCTCGTGAGATGCGTCCACTTCTTCGTTACGAAATACGCGGCCCGGCGCAATCATGCGAAGCGGTGGTCCTAGAGAACGCATGCCGCGGACCTGAACCGGCGAAGTGTGCGTGCGAAGCAGGTGGCCGTCGGACAACCAGAAGGTGTCTTGCATATCGCGCGCCGGATGAGTCGGCGGAATGTTCAGAGCGTCAAAATTATGTTCCTCAGACTCAACTTCAGGGCCGTCCAATACGGCAAATCCTAGCGAGGTAAACAGGTCCTCGATCTCTTCTTGAAGCTGGGTAATCGGATGCAGGCTGCCGGGCCTAACGCCGGGTGCAGGAAGGGTGACATCGATCCATTCCTTAGCCAGACGCTCCGTCAGCTCGGCGTGTTCAAAGCCCCATTTTTTTCCGTCGTACTTAGACTCAAGGTCTTGCTTGACTGAGTTGAGCAGCTTACCCAACGCAGCGCGTTCGTCGGGTGTGAGCTTGCCGAATTCGCGGCTAACCTGAGCAAGAGTTCCCTTGCGCCCTAACGATTCGACGCGCGCTTCTTCGAGCTCTTCAAGCGAAACAGCAGATGCAAAAGCCGCCAACGTAGACCGGCGTAGTTCCTCAAGTTTGCCTTCAAGCATGTCAGGAGTGAGGGTGCGCAGGAGTGCTATTCGGGCCGATGCTGTCGATCAATGTCGCGATCTCGCTGTGCCCCCGAACAAGAGCAAGATCAAGCGCGGTTTGTTGGTTCTCAGCACGGGACCGAAGATCAGCGCCATGAGCTAGGAGGAGCTCGAACATCTCGCGATCGCCATTCTGGGCGGCAGCGTGCAGTGCAGTCCAGCCGCCCTCCTGGGTTGCGTTTACGTCTGCGCCGCAATGTAGTAACAGGTGAATCGATTCAAGCTTTCGGCCCGCCGTTGCAGCATGCAACGGTGTGTTGCGCATAGCGTTTGTAGAGCGGCTGTCGATCTTAGCTCCCCGATCTATTAATGTCTGAGCTAGTTCAGGATGACCAAAAAATGCGGCAAGATGCAATGGCGTCCAGCCGTCGGAGGAGTGTGACTCTAGCAGTGATGGGTCAGCATCGATCGTTTTGAGCACGGTTGCCGTGTCGCCTACCGCACTTGCCAAAAACAGATCGAGTGCTGGGCTTTGACCGAGAAGATATTCGGCAACTCCTTCTTGCCGATAATATTTTGCTAGCAGCAACGCGCTCTGTCCCGAGGCATTAGTAGCGTTTAAAAAGTCGGGCTGTTCGGCGAGGCCGCTTCGTACAGCATCGAGATCTCCGGCCTTCACCGCTTCGTGAAAGCTCTTCAAATCGTTCATAAAGTTAGGCTGCAGGCAGGAAGACCTGCTCGGTGTGGTTCAGTTCCCAATCAAGGTGATTGATGTAAAACAGCAGGATCTCGCGAGGGTATTGATCTTTGAATTGGTCAAAGGCCCGGGTCTGCCAACCCTCCGTGAGGTAGGTCTCGGGCTTCAGGTCCTTATCGAAGAAACCTTCCTGGTGCGGGATCTGAAAGAAGTCAAGCACAGCCGAAATCATGTCGAGGTGAGACAAAAGGAACACCTGCGCAAGATCCGCTGCGAAGTCGTCCTCGCCCGCTTCGATACGGGCCCATAGCTTCGGTTCAGCCTTCCGCAGCCCTTCGGAATTCAGCTTCACCAGACGCGCGCGAAGCTTGAAGCGTTCGTAAACCTGATAGGTTTTTAGCTTGCCAATCGAGATTCCTCGCACCAGCTGACGGAACACATCAGGCCCTAGCGCCAGGAAAACACCACACAACTGCATCGAGCCAAGGGTAGCATAAAAGCGGGTTGTTTTCCGGTTGATAAAGCTCATCAAACCCGCGATTTATTAGGGTTTTCAGCAATTTTGCGCTATAATCCCCAACTGGGCTTTCCCGGCCAAACGCATGAGCAATTTGATAGTTTTGGGAGCGCAATGGGGCGACGAAGGCAAGGGCAAGATCGTCGACCTGCTCTCTGAGAAGTTTCACGCCGTAGCTCGATATCAGGGCGGCCATAACGCGGGACACACGGTTTACATCGGTGAGCAGAAGTTCGTTTTGAAGCTGATTCCGAGCGGCGTATTGCGCTCGGGTGTGCAGGCAATTATCGGCAATGGCGTTGTTGTTGATCCAGCCGCACTGATCGAAGAGATGGCGACTTTAGAGAAAGTCGGCATCAACGTGAAGAGCCAGCTGAAAATCAGCAACCGCGCCCATGTCATTTTTCCGTTCCATCGGACATTAGAAAAGATCTCTGAGGGCCGCGAAAACCGTATAGCCATCGGCACCACATCGCGTGGAATCGGACCCGCGTACGAAGATAAGATCGCCCGGCGTGGCATTCGTGTTGCTGATCTAATCGACAGAGACTTTGAGCAATTGTATCGAGCGCTGGCTGAAGATAAGCAATTGATCGCGGGAGCCTTTAACATCTCGGAGACGGTTGACTTTCGCGCGATCTGCGACCAGTACAAAGGGTTTGCCGAACAGATCAGGCCGATGGTGTGCGACACGGCGCATTTGCTGAACACCTACATTCGCGAAGGGAAGAGCATTTTGTTCGAAGGGGCCCAAGGCACGATGCTGGATATTGATTTCGGCACGTATCCATTCGTGACGAGTTCCAGCGCTGCTGCGGGTGGCGCGTGTACAGGGACTGGTGTAGCGCCGACGAAGATTGATGGGATTGTCGGTGTGTCCAAAGCGTATATCACGCGTGTTGGTGCTGGGCCGTTCCCATCGGAAGATAAGTCCGAGTTGGGTGAAGAAATTCGACGCAAGGGCAACGAGTTTGGAGCGGTAACGGGCCGGCCAAGGCGGTGCGGCTGGTTCGACGTTCCGCTGCTGCGCTATACGGCGGAAGTCAATGGGTTTGACAGCCTGATCATTACAAAGCTGGACGTGCTGGACGAATTGGACCAGATACCGGTGTGCGTTGCTTATCGGGTAGACGGCAAAGTGATCACGCAGATGCCTGCGAGCACGCGAAGGATGGAAGCGCTGGAACCGGTGTTCGAAAACCTGCCTGGATGGAAGCAGTCGACGAGGGGAACGACGGACCTCAATGCCCTTCCGTTGCGCGCCAAAGACTATCTAAGGTTTTTGGAAGACAGGACTGGCGTAGAAGTGGGCTCGGTGTCGAATGGGCCGGAACGAAACGAGACCATGATCATCGCTGGGTCGAAGCTGGAACGGTTGCTGGCCTAAAATTGTTATCCTACGGGCGCGGCGTGGTGCTCTAAGCCTGGCTGGATCGAGCTCTCGGGTTTCGGTTCAACCTCTCTGGGGTTACCCCATGAGAACGTTACTAGCTGATATTTCGTCGCGTGGGAGTCCCTGCACAAAACTGCAGAATACCTCACGCACGGTTAGACTCGTTGGGGCATTGCGCCGCAGTCTATGACACCGATCGAGTCGGTTGCAAGCGTGTTGGTCCGTTCGTTTCTGGCTGGCGAGCAGGAGGTTGAGCAGATTGCTACTCGGGCGGGAGCAATGCTTGGCCGACCTTGGCGCTGGCTTTGGCCGATGGCCGCAAGATATCTAGAGCGCTTCGCTGGGCAAGTCCGTCCTCGGCACCGTGACGTGGCTTTGTTCATTCGGAACGAAGCTCAGTTCGTACGAGTATCAGCTAAGTTTCCGCACAAAGTAGCTCTGAAGCAATGGCTGACTGGACCGCAAGTAATGCAGCCTGTTGCTGCAGCTAAAACCTGGGACGTTCCGCTCATCGAATCTGCCGGGGCGCTCGCGGACTGGCTTTGGTTAGAGACCGGAGACATGGATTGGTTTGCCGATCTGAAGGCGCTCGGATACAAACAGTCGGCTGCTAAGCTGCGGCATTACCGCTACAAGATTCTGTTGAAGAGATCCGGCAACGTTCGTTTGATTGAGGCACCAAAGCGGCGTCTGAAGAAAGTACAACAAGAGATACTCGCGGGGATCTTGGAAAAGATTCCTGCGCATCCCGCTGCCCACGGATTTGTGAAAGGCCGTTCAATTAAGACCTTTGTTGCTCCGCATGTAGGTCAACGCGTGGTGTTGCGAATGGACTTGCAGGACTTCTTTGCTTCCATTGGTGGAGCGAGAGTTCAGACGATTTTCAGAGTGATGGGCTTTCCAGAATCGGTTGCCGACCTTTTAGGAGGCATCTGCACCAATGCTGTCCCACGCGATATCTTGAAAAACTCAGCAGGTGAGATAGGGCCTACAGAGTTGCAGGATGCTCGCGTTCTGTATTCCAGGCCGCATCTGCCACAAGGCGCACCGACCTCGCCAGCACTCGCCAACATTTGCGCGTTCCGGATTGACTGCCGCTTAACCGGTTTAGCCAAAGCCGCGGGCGCGGAATATACCCGCTATGCGGATGACCTTGCATTCTCAGGAGGCGCAGCGTTTGACAGGCACGTCGAAAGCTTTTCAGCACATGTAGGAGCCGTGCTGATCGAGGAGGGATTCAAGATCAATCACCGCAAAATGCGCGTGATGCGCCAGGGCGTACGGCAACATTTGGCTGGCCTTATCGTAAATCGTAAGATGAATGTGCCGCGAGCTGACTTTGACCAGTTAAAGGCTACGCTCACCAACTGTGCCCGCTCGGGTCCAGAGAGTCAGAATCGTCAGGCCCATCAGGCATTTCGTTCTCACCTGGAAGGACGAATCGGGTTCGTTGGCATGGTCAATCCTGAAAAGGCACGGCGACTGCGAGTAATCTTCGACAGGATCAACTGGTAACTGCTCGTCAGACGCCTAAACGGTCTTTCAGTTCTTTTACACGGTCACGCGAAACCGTCAGTTCAGTTTTCTTTTCGTCTTTGAGACGAACGAGAGCTCGGCCGCTGAACCAAGCGTGAATTTCCTGTACAAACTGAATGTTGACGAGGCTGCTGCGGTGGATGCGAACGAACATGTCGGGATCGAGCGTCGATTCAAGATCGGCGATGGTCGAATCGATGATGTGCGATTTGATTCCGGTTGAAGCAAACGTCAGCTTATCTTCGGAATAGAAATGAGTGACGCGATTGAGTTCTATCAACTCGGTCTTCTCGCCTACTTTCGAAGCGACGCGGGAAGGATAGCCTTTGGTGCTGGCGCGAACCGCGGCCTTCAGTTGGCTCAAGATGGCGGTGAGGTCAGCGGGCGGAAGAGACTGTTCGCGCAGACGCTCAATCTTATTGAGAGCACGGTCGAGTTGATCGGCCTCAATGGGCTTCAGCAAATAGTCAACCGAGTTGGTTTCGAAGGCCTGGAGAGCGTACTGCGAATAGGCAGTCGTAAAAACCACTATGGGCTGAGGATCAAGTAGCTGCAATAGATCGAAACCGGTCAGCACCGGCATTTCAATATCCAGAAACAGTACGTCGCAGGGCGTGAGGGTAAGAAACGCGGAGGCTTCCACAGGATCGGTGCTCACGCCCACAATCTCGACTCGGTCAGTCGCCGCAAGCATGCGGGCGAGTCGCTTGAGAGCGAGTTCCTCATCGTCCACAAGGAAAGCTTTCAGCATGCTACGCAGCACCTTGGACGAGTACTGAAGCAGGAACTTGCATGCGGATAGTCTTACCCGGGATCCCCTGGTCGGTGTCAATCATTGAAAGACTCGCTGAGCCGTCAAACAAGGTTGTCAGACGCGATTGCAAATTATCTAGACCATGGCCGGCCGGTAATGAGTTAAGCGAGAATGGCGATCCGTCATCCCAAGTGTCGATGCTGAGTATGCTGCCACTGCTTCGACAGGAAACGCGGATGGCGCCTCCTTCCCGCCGAGTGGCAACTGCGAACTTCACGCTGTTTTCGACAAGGGTCTGAATGGATAACGGGGGTACGCCGATGTTGCCGAGCCCCGGCGCTTGGTCAATAGAGAATCGAAGACGATCGCCGAAGCGAGTGCGTTCAATTTCGAGGTAGTCGTTGACAATCTTCATCTCGCGATCAAGCGGAACGAGGCCGTTTTGTTCAGAGTCGAGGGAAAACCGGAGCAAAGCGGCCAGGCGCTCGAGCACACGCTCGGCGCGATCCGGGTCTTCATGGATCAGGGAAGTAACGGAGTTGATGGTGTTGAACAGGAAGTGCGGGTGAATGCGAGATTCGAGCGAAGCCAGCTTCGCTTCCGTGACTTGTTTGAGAGCGCGTTCGCGTCCGAGCTCCTGAGTTCGAAGCTGGAGCTTGGTCCGCTCGAGGCGATCACGCATAACTTCGATAACAGTCGTCACGACAGCCGCCAAAGTCCCCATCAGGATCGACAAACGCACGTTCTGACGAAAGACTGGCCAATAATCGGCCCAGTTGATCAAGTGTAGGGGAGGCAAGAATAATCCACCGAGCAGAGAACCTGAGACGCAAAGGGCAAGCACCGTCGTAAAGCGTAAAAGCCACTTGAGTGGCGGGTCAAGTCGGCTGGTTGTGTGCCACAGGCTCGGGCTAGAGAACCAAAGAAGGCCGCCAATGGATTGAGAATAGATGAAGGAGAACTGATAAGTGGACCACGCCTGGGTCCAAGTGAATTTGTTAGAAAAGGCCCAAAAGAATACAACGGGCACGATCGAAGCGAGCGTCGTAGATAAGAGGTATTTGCGAATGAAGACAGGCCAGGAGTGGTCGGAGCCAGCGGACATCTTGATCACCTGAGTCCATAGTAAGGACGAGGAGGCGGGCAGCTACAGTCAGCCGTGACCAGCGGTTTTAAATTCAGGACGAGTCGTACAGATCCTAAGACTTTTTGCGACGGCGGCTCTGCTTGATGGGTTTGGAATCCTGAGACCAATGCCCCAGGGGATAACTGCGCGAGTAAGCGGCGGAGTGGTTCGAGATGCTGACCGCGATGGAACCGCTGGCGTCGCACTCATAGAGTTCCTCAATGTGTTGGGGAAATTGATGGCTGTTGGTAACCGGGACCGTAATCAGTTCTTTGCAGCTAGCAAGATCGGGGTCAAAGGGATACCGGATATCGTCCCAAACAGTGATCTCGCCACTGGGTGTTCCAGATTCGGTGCGATGGCTGCATTCAAGAAAACGGAAATGGCCAATGTTGTGGACGGGCGTGTAGCGACGGCGGATCTGCAGCTTGGGTTCGCCGACCGCCGGCAAGTGCATGCCTTTGCTAAACAGCGGATCGAAGATAACCCGTGATCCACCATCTGCTTCACGCCAGACCCCGAAGTAGCGGAAGAGGCGCTCACTTAGGCGATAAGTCTCGGGCTGATCGGCCTGGATGGCCAACCCAATGGCAGTGGCTGATCGGGTAAAAGTGGAACGGCGGACTCGACGACCGAAGCGCTCGCGCAAAACACGGGCTACCAATGGGAGCTCACTGCCTCCGCCTGTTATATAAAGGACCTCGAACTGATCGTCCTGCTGGCGAGAGACTAGCTCTTCGGCAACACTGAGGGTTTCCTCGACGAGCGGCCGAGCTGCGTCATAGAAAGCAGCCACCGGAACTTGGACCGAGTTCCAGTCTGGGTTGACCTGGTCGAGATCGACAACAATCTTTCGCGAGTTTGCGTTGAGTGCTTCCTTTTTGATGCGGCACTCGTCGAGGAGCCGGAACCAGGCAGCGGCCGAAATGTCCTCACGAGCGTCGGTGTGGATACCAGCCGAGTCGAGCGCCAAGTCAGCAAGGATCTGATCGAAATCATCCCCGCCAATGGTGGGTATGCCTTCAGATGCAACGACGTGATGAACATTTTCGTCGAGCCTTACTAGAGAAGCATCAAAGGTACCTCCGCCAAGGTCGTAGACCAAGAGGGTTGCCGAGTCGGCGCGATCCCGGCGTTCGCGATGACCAAATTCGATGCTTGCAGCACTCGGTTCGTTGAGAACACTGAGAACGTTGAAGCCAGCGTTACGGAAGGCTTCGACTGTTAGAAAGCGTTGATTGCTGTTGGCATGTGCCGGAACGCCGAGAACGATCTCGAGCGGCTCACCTGGGTTTAGCGAAAGATTCGAACACTCGCGAAGGGCGGCAGCAATGGCCTTGGTAAGACCGGTGAGCAGATCGGCTAGGCTGACTTGTCGCTCGCCCAAATCGAGCAGAGTCTTAGGACCGGCTTCTTCCAGAAGGCGCTTGATGGAGCGAACCACGGTCCAAGTGTTATCGCCTTGAGTGTCCCAAGCGTCCCAGCCGTAAAGGCGTTCATCATCCCGGAGAGCAACCAAGGATGGAAACCAGTCGGCTATGCTTCCGTCGGGGCTTTGGAAACTGACAAGCGGATAGTTGCCGCGGTCAGCTGCCGCGATCACAGTCCGATTCGTTCCAAAGTCTACGCCGAGCTTCATACCCCCATTTTAGCCGCTTATCTACGCTGAACATACGCCTGAAGCGCTTCTGACACCAGTACCAGTGACATAGCAAGTGACGCCGGTCTGGTATAAAATAACGACGTCCAAAGAAGGTACACATGGCACTGACAATTAATACACGGCAATCCGGATCGGTCGCGATTGTAGACCTGAACGGAAAGATCACCTTAGGCGAGAGCACTGGCGCATTACGAGAAGAACTGCGAAAGCTTTTAGCGCAAGGCACTAAAAACATACTCATCAACTTACAAGGCGTCAGTTATGTTGATAGCGCTGGGTTAGGCGAATTAGTAGGCGCGTACACGACAGCTACAAACCAGGGTGGATCAGTGAAGCTGTTAAACATCCAAAGCAAGATCCGGGATTTGATGCAGATCACCAAGTTGCACACCATCTTTAAAACCTTCGACAACGAAGGGGACGCCGTAGCCAGCTTTGGAACCGCTGCAGCAGCAACTGCCTAAGTAGGTGTTAGCGGAACGGGTGAACGCGATAATCGTCAACGTTTGCGAGTTTCACGACTGTACACATTTCAAATAAGCGGGATCGGACGCGCGGTCCGACTCGTTCCTCGAGGGTGTTCTTGATAAGGCTGCCGCCAATCTCCGGGTCGGAGAGATTTGTGGTTACGATCAGCGGCTTGCGGTGGTTGTAGCGGTGGGTGACGATGGACGTCACAGTGTCTTCTACCCAGTCATTGATGCTGTGCGCGCCGAGGTCGTCGATCAGTAGGATCTCCGTTTCGAGCGCGCTTTCGTAGGCGCTCACGTCACTAGTTCCAAGTGTCTTGTTGTAACCGGCGTAGATACGCTCGAGTAGCGTTTGGTAGTGAAAGAAGATTCCCTCGTGCCCTCGCGAGATTAGTTCGCGAAGGACGGCGACGGCCATGTGAGTTTTGCCGGTACCGGTCTTGCCGAAGAGTAGAAGCCCCGGCTTCGGAGTTTTGGGGAAGTCGCGACTGAACCCACGAACCTGAACTGACGCTGTCTTCAAATCCCGTTCGGCCATCGGGTTGTCGCTTGGAAATTTGAGCGTGTCGAAAGTGGCTTGAGCAAACTTTTCAGGAATTTGTGCGCGTTTTGTCTTTTCTTCGGACTGCTTTTCGTCAACACAGGAGCAGCGATCAGCAAACGATGTGCCGTCTTGCTCACTTACGATCCAGCCGGTACCGCCGCACCGCTTACAGTCAGCCTTTGCCATGTCGCACTCCTTATTATGGAGGGCTAAATTCTTAGGAAGGCCACGTCCGGTCGGCGGTTGGTTCGCGAATCGTTGGCACTGGGCCAAAATCGGGTACGGTGTCTGGGTAGAAACGGCGCGTAACAGGGGTAACCGCGTCGGATGGTTCTCTGGTTAGTTCGGCGGGCTTCGCGGATCGGGGCGCGTCGGCAACCCTCGATGGCTGATTCGATTCAGCGAGCGGTTCCGGCTCTGATGCTGGGGCAGCCGCTTTCTGTTTGAGCCTGTCTCGTTCAATCCTGGCTGCGTACTCAAGACCCATTAGTCGGATGCGCTCTTCGGAATGGTGTTCGCGGACACGGCTGCTGCGGTACTTCTCGAGATCGGTGAAAGAGCGGTGGAAACTGCGTTCGGCTGCAGTGCGATAACGCATGAAGTTGGTGAGATTGCGATGATCTTTGTCGGTCCAGTTGATCGGCGATTTCTCGGCGAGTGAAACTTCGAACTCGCTGCAACGGCGTTGATTGCGTAGCATAAACCAATGCGCCTTGACGACATTCAGAACGAGGGTAAGCGGGGCGAAGGTGCCGGGGTTGTAGTCGGTAAACCAACCTTCCTTCATCTGTTCGTATTCTTCCGGATCCTCGCCCGGCAAGATGAAGGCGTTGGCGCAGCAGCCGTGTGAGCGTCCATTTTGGCTGGAGCGAGCCTTGCCTTCATCCGTCTTGGGACCGCCTCCGCGTTTGACTTGAGCCGGAGTAGCGGGTTCGAGATCAGAGTCGTCTTCGAGTTTGGTGTGATGCGCCGTAGGAGACAAGTGAGTTTCGCCTTTCTCGTCTGCGAGCGTAAACGCGTGGCGAGATCAGCGGAATGAAAAAAGCTTTGTAAGTGGTTCAAAGAGAACGGAAGAAAAAGGTCGGGATTTTGTGAACGAGGTTGAAGGAAGGGCAAATTACGAAACGAACTGGGGGGAAAGGGCAATGACCAACCTGGCGATGATCTGAACACGTTTAGGGATTTCGCCAGGTCGATGGGCGTCGACGGCAGCTTCATCTACAGTTATGAGGGCAACGCCGGCACTGAACTTTGGAGGCTCTCCAGATAAAATTCGAGGTCGCGGATAGTATCGGCGAGGCCGTTCCAATCATCCTCTGAAGCGGCAGACGCGAGCGTGCGGCCGATTTGTACTAATCGCGGAATGCCGTAGGTCGAACCAGCCTCGGCGATTTCGTCGGCGATCACTAAAATTTGCGGTATATTTTGCGCAAAGTACTCGCGCTTCAGCGTGTCCACTTCCCGAAGCCTTCCGACCAGAAACGCTGGAATTTCGGGAAGCATTTCTTCAGTGATCTCCGTTGCCGTAGAACATACTGAGGTTACTTTGTTGGCCAGAAACTGGCCACGACAGACCTCTAGGGCCTGTAAAAGCTTTGCTCGCGATAACGGCTTTCTCACATGCGACGACGCGCCTGCGCCTAAGGTGCCCTGCTCGGCGTACTCGGTCGCGGTCTTGGCGATCATAGCGACCATTGGTGTTCTCGCCTGGGAATTAGTCTGTTCCCATTCCCGTATCATGCCAATAACTGCAGTGCCGTCCAATACCGGAAGCTGTATGTCGACCAGCACGATTCTGTACCGCCCACTTTTGAACTTTGAGATTGCCTCAGTGCCGGTTCGAACAAAATGGGGCACATAAGCCGTACTCAGCAAGTAGGCTCGAACCAAGTCGTGGATCTCTTCTGACCCGTCTGCAACCAAAACCAAAATCTCCTTTGATTCTGCGAATATCGCGCCCATGTCCGTTGCAGGAACAGGCATGACGAGCTGGGATTCCTGTACCTCCGCAGGTGCCGGCACGTCGGGCACTAGCGCTACCTCAGCTACGACGGTGGATTCCGGACCAGGTTCATTGATCTCTATAGGCTCGATAACAACGGCCTCTTGTCGTATTTCTTCTTCAGGGCGTGGCTGTTCTCTAAACGCAAAGACAACACCCAATAAGATCGAAGTGCCGAAAGTCAGGTCAGCAAGATCGAGCCAAGTCAGTGAGCCTGTCCGAGATGCTCCGCCGGGAATTGCGGCTGACAAGATGGCCCGAAGCACGAGGGCAATTGAGGACAGCCGAATTGGCGTCCAAACCCACTGGCGTCTGGCGCTAGAGCGCTGCGCTATATAGGTGCAGAGGATGACGGCGGCCCCAAGAATTGCCAATGTCAGTGAAGATGTCCAGCCTTGCACACCGCTCATTCGCTTGAGTAACTCTTCGGCCAAACGACGCGTTCCATGAGGGCGACCCAGGATCAGACAATTGAGAAATCTAGTGCTGCCCGAGGCCGCGAACAACTACTAGACCGGCTCTCAAGGTGGATCACTGGTGAGCGAATTGCTTACTTTGCTGTCGGAGAAAGTCAATGTCACAGAATTCAAGCCACACGACTCAGGACCACGACGTTATCAGGAAATGGGCAGAAGAGCGCGGCGGCAAGCCATCTCACGTGAAAAGCACTGCTAACAAAAAGGATATCGGGATTTTGCGGCTCGATTTCCCGGGCTACAGCGGCCAGGGTTCACTTGAGGAAATTGAGTGGGACCAGTTTTTCGAGAAGTTCGATGAGCGGGGATTAGCGCTTGTTTATCAGGAAAAAACTGCAGCGGGTGAGCGAAGTAATTTCAATAAGCTGGTCAGCGCCGAGAACGTAGAAGTCGAGCATGGGTCGGAAGACCACGAGCACTCTTCAAGCACGAAACACGACAAAGCAGAAAGTAAGAAGTCTGAGACTCACAACAAGACTGAAAAGCACTCGTCCGCTAGTGAGTCGAAGTCAGCTTCGCACGGGAAAGCGGCACCGGCCAAGAAAACGGCTGGCGCGAGTCATACGAAGGCAAAAGGTACACACGCTTAAAGCTGTTCATCAACTTTTCGAGAGTTGCGCAGGACGCCTGGATCACGGGCGTCCTTTTTGTTTAGTGGCCCAAGTGAGGTATGGATCGCAGCAGGAACGAGTTGCCCAAGAGAGCGGTAGGCCTAGTACGCCCGGGATGGCGTAAGAAAGGCGAATCAATGACTTACAGATAAATCCTACAAAGAAATCTATTGCTTTCTCAAACGAGCGCATGTAAATATTGTGCAGGTGGTCCGAAGGGGCCAAAAGTGGTTGAAAGTGGCAGGCAGAAGTGGCAGATGAGAGTCAGGCAGCCCCGGTGTCCGTTGTGGAAGCGCCGCGAGGATTCCATAGTGCCCGGGTTGACGAGAAGGGTCGGTTAAAGCTGCCCTCTGCGATCGCCCAATATTTAGGAGGGCTTGGGGAAGAGAAATTTTTCATCACGACGCTAAATGCCTCTACAGCTCGAATTTACCCTATTTCGGTTTGGCGGGATACCGAGAGAAAGCTGGAAGAGTCGGGCGAAGATACAGAGCAGCGGGAAGATCTGGCGTTTATCGCATATCATTTTGGCGCCGATTCAGACATCGATTCGCAAGGACGTGTGTTGGTGCCGACCGAGTTGAGGCGAGCGCTCAAGCTTGAAAATGAGCAAGTCTATCTGCGGTGTTTTAAACAGCGGATTGATGTGATTGGCCGTGAGGTTTACGAACAGCGTCTTGCTAAGGCACTGGAAGGCGTTGGAGAAAAAGCTCAGTCTTTGGAAAAACGGGGCTTGCGGTAGTAGGCGGTTGCGCGCGTTGCTTGCCGGAGCGAATCAGTAGGCGTATGTATGACCTCCTCAAACGAGTTCGATGGTCCAACGCACTACCCGGTTCTGCTGAACGAGTCGATGCAGTTTTTGGCGGTACAACCGTCCGGGGTTTATGTGGATATGACGGCCGGTCTTGGCGGTCACACCCGGGCGATTGCTCAACTGCTGGATCAGGGTTTTTTGATTGCTTGCGATCGTGACCAGGAGTCCTTGAAACTCGCGCAGGCTAACGCCGCCGAGGTCGCAGGGCGGATTCGGTTTTTCAGCGGAGCGTTTTCGAAATTTCCCGAAGCGCTGGCGGACAACGGTGCGGAGACTGTCGATGGCGTGCTGGCTGATCTAGGCGTGAGCCGCTATCAATTGAGCGCCGCTGAGCGCGGGTTCTCCTTGATGGAGGACGGTCCTTTGGACATGCGTATGGATCGCAGTCAGGGCATCACCGCTGCCGACCTTGTGAACGAATTGCCAGAAAAGGCACTTGCCGATTTGATCTATCAACTCGGTGAAGAAAGGAGGTCGCGAAGAATCTCCAGAGCAATCGTTCGCGCGCGGCCCATCTTCACGACTGGGCGTTTGGCCCGGACTATCGAAGATGCCGTGCCGCGAACGGGGAGACTTCATCCAGCGACACAGACGTTTATGGCCCTGCGGCTGAGAGTGAACGAGGAGTTGGACGAATTAGAGCAGATGCTCAAGATCGTGCCAGAGCGCATCAAGCCGGGCGGACGGTTTGTGGTCATCACATTCATGTCAACCGAGGATCGCAAAGTGAAGCAGGCCTTTCAAGGATTGGCACGGAGTGGCAGGGCAACCATTCTGACCAAACATGTAGTCCGGCCCAGCGATGAAGAGATTAGAGAAAACGCAGCGTCTCGCAGTGCGAAGTTGCGAGCGTTGGAGATGAAGTAAGGCCGTCACGGCCCTGTATTGAAGGTTAAAAGGAATAAGTATGGCTTCTCTGGCAACAATCATGAACCGCTTCGTCGGCGTCGCAGAACTGGCAGACAGTAGGACCGCTGTTTGGAATCGAGCTGACTCGTCCCGATCGCGTCCGATTCCAAACGAAGACGTGTATCTGTTCGTCAAGCGCATCGACAACAGCGCCGTGATCAGGGCGGCCAATCCTCTAGCGACGCGTGCGCGCAGCCGTTCAGTAGCGACAGGCTTTTTGGCGGCAGCGTTGATTATTGTTGGGTTGGTTCCGGCGGCTTACAACACGATGGCTGGATTCAATATTCAGAATCTTCGTTCAGAACAGGCAAGGCTGAAACAACAGGCGGCAGCGCTCGAACTGGAACAAGCGAAGCTGTTAAGTCCTGAGCGTCTGGAGCAGCTAGCTAAATCGCTACAGATGCAAGAGCCGATCGCGACCAGCGTGCAGTATCTGGATGGTAAGCCGGCACTGGGTCAAGCGGCTGCAATGCAGTTGCCGCTAGCGCATATTGAGGCCACTATTCGCTAAACATGCTGGCGAGAGCGTCTTGTCGAAAAGATGACGCCGCTTACAAAATCAGTTTCTCGGCTGTCTGTACTAGGGCTCATCTTCTGTGGATGGGCCTTCGTCGTACTAGCGCGCTTATTCTCGTTGCAGATTGTTTCCCACGAAAAGTACGCCAAGCTTGGCTTGTCACAGCAGGAGCGCTTGATAGCGATCGATGCCGTTCGTGGATCGATACTCGATCGTGACGGCCACTATCTGGCGCTGAGTTCCGCTTCACAGTTCGCAGTTGTCAATCCCCGCCGCATTCCTAACAAAGACATCGCAGCAGCTATTCTCGCCCGCGTTCTCAATCTCGATCCCGAAAAGCTGCGCGCGGATATCGAAGCTGCAGCTAAGTCACGACATCATCGAGGATACTTCGTGGCTGATCCACAGGTGACTGCGGAGAAAGCCGAAGAATTGCGAGCTCTGAAATTGGATTGGCTCGAGATTCGGAACGGTAGTCTTCGTACCTATCCGAACGGACAATTGGCATCGCATGTCGTAGGCGAAGTGAACGGCGAGGGCCATGGCGCGGCGGGCGTCGAGTTGAAGCTGGAGAAGGATCTTGCGGGCACACCTGGTCAAATGCGTGTGAAGATCGACGTTCGTCAACATCCTTACGCATCAGAATTGGCCAAGTCTCCGACGATCGGCAAAAACATCGGCCTGACGATCGACAGCCAGCTGCAACATATTGCGGAAGATGCGATCAAAACGGCGGTCATCAAGAACCATGGCGTGCACGGCAGCATTGTGGCGATTGATCCTCGAAACGGCGAAATTCTGGCGCTCGCTAACTACCCCACTTACGATCCGAATCAAAGATTACATGCGGGCGAGGCTCCGACAGGGCGAGAGAACTTGGCCGTGGTTGCGCCGTATGAGCCGGGGTCGGTCTTCAAGGTCATCACGCTGTCTGCGGCGCTCGAGACAACAAATCTTACGCCCGATTCGATCATCAACTGCGGCGGCGGTGTGATTCACCTATTTGGCCGAACCATCCACGACACGCATTCCTTCTCAGCGCTGAGCATGGCTGATGTGTTGGCTCAATCCAGCAACATCGGCGCAATTCACATTGGTTTAACAGTGGGCAACCAGAACATGTATAAGTACGTACGGCAACTGGGCATCGGTCAGCGTACCGGAATTGAGCTTCCCGCTGAAGCGCCCGGTATGCTGCGGCCTCTGCGCCGGTGGCAACTCACGTCTCTTCCGTCTGTTGCTATGGGACATGAAGTCAGCGTCACCACGGTCCAGCTGGCTCGTTTGGGCAGCGTATTTGCTAATGGCGGATTTCTTGTCCACCCGCACGTGGTTGCATGGAAGCAGGAGCCCGGTGGAGCTAAGCAGTGGGTCAGGTATCCGGCTCCAACTCAGGTTCTTGCACCCCAAACAGCGATTACCATGCGTGGACTAATGCGCCGAGTTGCCACTGTGGGGACGGCCAAAACTCTTCACCTAGTCGGCTATACGCTTGCCGGTAAGACGGGCACAGCGCAGATATTTGATTTTGCGCACCACGTTTACACCCACAAGTACAACGCTTCTTTTATGGGTTTCGCACCGATGAACAATCCTAAGGTCCTTGTGATTGTCACCGTGTCGGGCACAGTTGGTCTGGCGGGATTTGGTGTTTATGCAGCCGGCCCAGCGTTCGAGACAGTTGCCAATGCTGCTTTGCGTCTGCAGGAAGTTCCACGCGATGTTCCGGAAGAGATTCAAGAACTGGAGCAGAAGCAGTTGCTTGCCGAAGCCAAGTTAAAGAAAAGAGATAAAAACTCGGCCGAGTTCGATGACGTTGCTGATCCGGATCTAGCTACGCCGCTGACTGCGGAAGAAGTCGCTGCATCCGAGGGTGGTCCTGATCCCGCAACGCAGGCCACCGTGGTCGATGCAAATCTGACTGGCCCGAAGGTACCGAACTTCGTGGGCAAGACCGTCAAAGACGTTATGCAGGAAGCTGCCGGTGAAGGTCTCGATGTAGATCTTATGGGTGAAGGAATGGCGCGCGCTCAAAGCATGCCGGCCGGTGCGTTCTATACGCCGGGCGAACGCATTACAGTGACATTCAGGCGATGATGAACACTGCTGCGAGGAAGTCATGAATCTACATGCCGTTCTCGCCGGCATTCCAATTACGCCTAGTTCATCCATCGATCTTCTAACGATCAACGTTGGGGGCCTTGCTTACGACAGCCGCAAAGTTGAGCCGGGATATTTGTTCTTCGCGTTTCCAGGTGCAAAGACGGACGGAACACTGTTTGCCGAAACTGCTTTGTCCAAGGGCGCAGTGGCAGTCGTGAGTGAACGGCTGATGCCACCGCCAGGCTTTCGAGGACTCTGGATTGCTGTTCCCCATGGACGCAAGGCGCTTGCCGTTGCGGCTAAGAACTTCTATGGAAGCCCGGACCAGACGATCGCGCTGACGGGTGTGACTGGCACGAACGGCAAGACCACGAGTACGACGTTGCTTGATGCCATGCTGCGTGCATCGGGTAAGATCACGGCTTTGATCGGGACCATCGAATACCGATTGGCGAACCGTGTGTTGCCTGCGGTCAACACGACACCTGAATCGCTGGATCTGTTTCGCATTTTCGATCAACTGCGGCAAGCAGGTGGGACTGACGCGACGCTTGAGACCTCGTCGCACGCTCTCGATTTGGGGCGTATCTATGCGATGGACTTCCACACTGCGGCCTTTACGAATTTCACACGCGACCATTTGGACTATCACGGCACGATGGACGCGTACTTCTCCGCCAAGCAACTCTTGTTCAATCCGACGAGTGGTCCTCCCCCACGCTTTGCGGTTCTGAACATGGATGACGAATGGGGCCGTCGTATCGATCCTCCCGAGGAAACGCAAGTGTTTTGGTATGGCGTTCATCAGAAGCTTCCCGCGCGCGCAGGACGGCATGATCGATCAATCGTCGCGACAAATATGACGTCGAGCTTCGATGGACTTCGCTTCACCATCGACACAGGCGACCGCCGCGTTGAAGTGAACTCGCCTTTGGTCGGGCACATCAACATCTACAACATCTTGTTGGCTGCTGCAGCCGCGATGACGTTGGGTCTGACCGACGAACAAATTCAGGAAGGATTATCCGCTTTGCAATCTGTACCGGGGAGATTTGAACGTGTGGAGGAGGGGCAGCCGTTCATGGTCGTGGTTGATTATGCCCACACGGATGATGCGCTTCGCAACATCATTTCTGTCGCCCGAAACTTGAAGCCGAAACGAGTGATCACGTTATTCGGTTGTGGCGGCGATCGTGATCGCTCAAAGCGTCCGCTTATGGGTATGGCGGCAGCTGAACTGAGTGACTACGTGATTCTGACGTCCGATAATCCGCGCAGCGAAGATCCTTTAGCGATTATGAATGACGCGATGGTTGGACTGCGCCGTTATGACACGCCACACCTTACCGAGCCCGACCGCGAACGCGCCATTCAGAAGGCCATAGAAAGTGCTTCGGCCGGCGACGTCGTGATACTGGCGGGCAAAGGTCACGAGACATACCAGATCCTGAAGGATGGTCCGATTCCTTTCGATGATCGCGAGGTTGCGCGTCGTGTTCTGCGTAATTTCGGCTATCCACGGTCTTGACAAGCTGGGTCGTGAGAGGCTGTGCAGTTCACCCTGGGTGAGATAGAAGCGGCGATCGAAGCGACCAACTCTGCTGGTTCGCCCGAGTTGCGTGTCTCTGGCTGGAGCATCGATTCCAGAACGACGAGTCCCGGTGATCTCTTCTTCGCCATCAAGGGCGAGAAGCTAGACGGACATCGCTTCTTGGATGCGGCCTATGAGCGTGGTGCAGTTGCGGCTGTAGTCAGCGAAAACTCAAATGCTGACAAGCCTCTGCTTCACGTGTCCGATACGGTGATTGCTCTTCAGCGGCTTAGCCATTTTGCGCGCCAAATGTGGGGTGGGCCGCTAGTCGCAATCACTGGAAGCGCAGGAAAGACTACGACCAAAGACATCACAGCGGCTCTACTGGCCACCAAGTTCAGGGTGGGCAAATCGTTTGGCAATTTCAACAATCACATTGGGCTTCCAATTTCTCTGCTCCGCATGGAGGATGATGCCGATATCGGGGTATTCGAGCTCGGGATGAACCACGCAGGCGAGATCCGGGCTTTGAGCGCGATCGCCGAACCTCAATATGCAGTCGTTACTAACGTCGGATACGCCCATATTGAAGCGTTCGCCTCGATTGAAGGCATTGCGCTCGCAAAACGAGAACTGATCGAATCGCTTCCCGCAACTGGCACGGCCATCTTGAACGCGGACGATCCGCGCGTGTCGAAATTCGCCGAGGTGCATTCAGGCACGGTCGTCACTTACGGACTCTCTGAAACGGCAACTTTTCGAGCGACCGATGTGCAGCTTCGACCCGAAGGCAACGAGTTCTCGGTCGGCAACAGTCGCTTTCACACCTTACTAGCAGGCCAGCACAACGTCTCGAATATCCTGGCTGGACTTGCTGTCGCTCGCTGTTTCGACTTGGATCTGGAAACCCTGGTCAACTCGGTCGCGGGGCTCAAGCCGGGCAAAATGCGTGGGCAACGAAAGCTGTGGCGCGGGATCACTATTCTCGATGATAGTTACAATTCGAATCCCGAAGCCGCCCGCCACATGATTGATGTACTTCGTGCTGAGCCGGCGGTGCGCCACATAGCGGTGCTGGGTGAAATGCTGGAACTCGGAATGGCCTCGACGCGGCTCCATCAAGAGCTCGGCATCTATGTGGCTGAACTCGGTGTAGATGTTCTGATCGGGGTACAAGGCCACGCACAGAACATTGTGGAAGCCGCGGTTCGCGTCAAACCTCAGATCAGAGCAGAATTCTTTAAGGATGCTCAGTCAGCCGGCGAGTTCGTGCGGGACTTCGTGCAAGCCGGAGACGCCATTCTTTTTAAGGGCTCCCGAGGAACTCACGTCGAGATCGCGCTTGCCACCATGGAATCATAAATGCTCTATTGGCTGCTGTTTCAGGTCCTTCATTCCTACGTTCCGTCATTCCGCGTTTTCGGATACATAACCACTCGCGTAGCCCTTGCTAATCTGACTGCGCTTTTTCTAACGCTCGCTCTGGGCCCTGGATTGATTCACAAGTTGCGCGAACTTAGCTTCGGTCAGTATATCCGTGAAGAGGGTCCAAAGTCGCATCAGAAGAAAGCCGGAACACCCACGATGGGCGGCCTTCTGATTGTGATCTCCATCGTAGTTTCCACCCTGCTATGGGCGAATCTAGCGAATCGCTACGTCTGGATTTCAATCTTCGGACTTCTTGCGTTTGGCGGTATTGGTTTCATGGACGATTACGCGAAGGTTACGAAAAAGCGGAATCTGGGTTTAAGTTCGTGGCAAAAGTTCTGGGCGCAGGTCGGGTGTGCGATCGTGATCGGTTTCATGCTGCTCCTGCTGCATGCTGACAAGGCCTACTCAACAGCAGTAAATGTTCCGTTTTTCAAACAGTTCAAACCCGACTTGCTGATCGAGCCGCTCACTAAGAATTTCTGGACCTATCCGCTAGCATTCGTTCTGTTCTACATCGTCATCGTGTTCATCATGGTGGGCTCCTCGAATGCTGTGAACTTGACTGACGGCTTGGACGGCTTAGCAGTTGGTTTAATGGTGATCGCGTCGGGCGCCATGACCGCGCTCTGTTACGTATCGAGTCACTTGCAATTTTCCGAATACCTTGATCTCGCGCGTCTTCCCAATTCGCAAGAGCTCACTATTTTCTGCGCGTCCATGTTTGGCGCGAGCCTGGGCTTTCTGTGGTACAACTGCCATCCGGCGCAGATCTTCATGGGTGATGTCGGATCTTTGGCGCTTGGCGGCGCGCTCGGCACGGTGGCTGTGTTGATCAAACAGGAGATTCTGCTCACTCTCATTGGCGGAGTGTTTGTTATCGAGGCATTGTCGGTCATTTTACAGGTGGGCAGCTACAAGCTTCGCCATGGAAAACGCATCTTCAAAATGGCTCCAATTCACCACCACTTCGAAGCTCTGGGCTGGCCAGAGGAGAAGGTCATTGCGCGGTTTTGGATTGCCGGTCTGGTGATGTCCCTGTTTGCGCTAGCCACACTGAAGCTGAGGTGATGCCGATGAACTTGCAGGGGCAGAATGTCGTAGTCGTCGGCACAGGGCGGTCCGGCATGGGTGCAATCGAGTTGCTCAGGTCCAAAGGCGCGCACGTTCGGGCCATGGCCTCTCAAGCGCCCTCGCCCGAAGATCAAGCAGTTCTGAGTCGCCTTGAGGTCCCATTCGTTCCGCAGCAGGCGCAGTACTTAGTGGACCCTAAGTTGATTGTCGTCTCCCCCGGAGTTCCCTTTGACTTGCCAGTGTTGGTTGATGCTCGAAATCGCGAGATACCTGTCATCGGTGAGATTGAGTTCGCTTCTTACTTTTTGAAGGGGCCAATCCTCGGCATCACGGGTTCGAACGGTAAAACGACCACTACGGCGCTGGCCGGTCACTTGCTGCAACACGCGAAGATGCCTGCTCAGGTTGGCGGAAACATTGGGACAGCCGTAACTCTGCTGATCGATTCTTCGGCGGATTCTCAATGGAACGTACTCGAGCTATCAAGCTTCCAACTTGAGTCTATCGTTCACTTTCGTGCCCGCGTTGCATTGTGTTTGAACGTGACGCCCGATCATTTGGACCGTCACCATACAATCGAGGCTTATGCTGCGGCTAAGGCGCGCCTATTCGAGACGCAAGATCCTGGCGATTTCGCAGTGCTCAATTACGATGACCCGACTTGCCGCTCTTTCGCTGACAAGACCAAAGCTGAGGTCTTCTGGTTCAGCGCGACGCAACGCGTCCCAGTTGGAGTGTGGATGGAGCAAGATGATATTTACTTCAATCAGCACCCGTTCTTTAACAGGTCGCAAATCCATCTGCGTGGCTCGCATAATGTTGAGAACGTGATGGCTGCCGGAGCCGCTGTTCACCTCGCCGGAGTGCCTCTTTCCGAGATCGGGCCAGGGGTCGCCACGTTTCGAGCAGTCGAACATCGCCTTGAATTCGTTCGCAGTCTAGACGGCGTTGATTACTTCAACGACTCGAAAGCAACAAACGTGGACGCAACGTTGAAGGCCATTGAAGCCTTTCCCGGTAATCTTTGGGTCATTCTCGGTGGCAAAGACAAGGGCAGTGATTATGGGCCGCTTCGTGCGCCACTCGCCGCCCAAGCCAAAGGTGTGCTTCTGATCGGTGCCGAAGCGCCTTACCCGTATGCCGCCGCGCCGCTGATTCGGACTGCTCTTCAAAACGCCGTCCCTATGTTCGATTGCGGAACAATGGCCGAAGCGGTTTCGTGCGCTCATTCTCATGCTAGTGCCGGCGACACAGTCCTGTTAGCCCCGGCCTGTGCCAGCTTCGACCAGTTTGAAAACTTCGAAGAGCGCGGGAGAGTGTTTAAACATTTGGTGCACAATTTGTTCTAGCTAGGCTACTCTGAATCTGATACTAGAACCACATACGCATGG
The DNA here is from genome assembly GCA_965214005.1 of Bryobacteraceae bacterium. GTDB lineage: Bacteria > Acidobacteriota > Terriglobia > Bryobacterales > Bryobacteraceae > Bog-105. The sequence goes on along the minus strand of CBDCAQ010000014.1, from coordinate 798,075 downwards.
CGCAACGACTTAAGACTGACTGGACATTATTTCTCACCATCCTGGTGCTTGTTTGCTTTGGACTCGTGATGGTGTACAGTTCTTCGTCCATGCTGGCGGAACTGAAGTACCACGTCAGCAGCACTTATTTCTTTTTTCGACAGCTTGGATGGGCTGTGGTTTCTTTTCTGGTGTTGCTGGCCTGCACTCGCCGTGATTATCGTCGCTGGAATAATCCGCGGTTCGCTTTCGCTGGTCTCGGCATCGTGCTTCTGCTTCTAGTGATCGTCTACATCACGGACACGGCAAGCCATCGGTGGCTGCGGGCCGGCGGCATCTTCTCTTTGCAGCCGTCCGAACTGGCGAAACCCGCACTCGCCTTGTTCCTTGCTTATTTTCTGTCCCAACGTCTTGGCACCATCAACAATAAACATACGCTGCGGCCTATCGCGGTCATCATCTCGTTTATGGCATTGGTTGTCGCAGTAGCTGACCTCGGCACTGCTCTGGTTTTGGTGGGAACCACGGTAGCGGTGGTCTTTGTTGCCGGTATCGACGTTCGTTATCTGGTCATCGGCGGCGCGCTTGGCATTATTCTGTGCATAGGCTTTATCGCGATGAAGCCGTATCGTCTGGCGCGTACCATCGCCTTCGTTGACAAAGATCATAAGCTGCTGGACAAACTTGATCCTAAGGGCGTCATTAATTCGTACGCGCACAAAACGGCGTCGACCAGCGATCCCGGTTACCAGCAGCGTCAAGCTAAAATCGCGGTCGGCTCCGGGGGTGCGGTTGGCGTAGGCCTGATGGAGAGTCGCCAAAAGATGCTCTATCTTCCCGAGGCCGAGACTGACTTTATCTACGCAGTTGTGGGTGAAGAAACCGGCTTCTTCGGGTCGACTCTCCTTCTTGTCGGATTTGTTGTCGTCCTATGGCGTGGTCTGCGCACATACCTGCACGCAGCTGACGATTTCGGTCGTTACTTAGCGCTCAGCGTCACTGTTTGCGTGGTGATTCAGGCATTCATCAATATGAGCGTCGTGCTCGACCTGCTGCCGAACAAAGGTATCCCCCTTCCGTTTATCAGCTATGGTGGCAGTTCACTTCTCAGTACGCTTCTGTTGATGGGGATGCTGCTCAGCGTCAGCGAGCATGCCGCCTAGCTTGTTCATTCTGACCGGCGGCGGCACTGGCGGTCATGTTTTCCCTGCCCTCGCCGTTGCGCAAGTCCTGAAAAGTCGTGGGCACCAAGTTCTCTTCGTCGGAACGCCCGATGGGATCGAAGCACGACTAGTACCGCAAGCTGGATACCCGATTGAGTTCATCCGGGTAAGCGGATTGAACCGCGTCGGTTTCCGTCATCAAATACGAAGCGCTGCCGAGCTGCCGATGAGCGTGTTCAAGGCCTGGCTGCTGCTCAGGCGTCTTCGGCCTCAAGCGGTGTTCAGTATGGGTGGTTACGCAGCGGGCCCGATCACGATCGCCGCAGCGTTTTCAGGCGTGCCGTTGGTAGTCATGGAACCGAATGCGGTGCCCGGCATTACAAACCGCAAACTTGGGAAACGTGTCTATCGGGCTCTGGTCGGTTTCGAAACGACTCGTTCTTGGTTTCCGGCCGGGCGAGCCGAAGTAACGGGTTTGCCTGTACGTCCCGAGTTCTTCGAGATCGCTCCTCCGCTCAACCAAACATTCACTCTGCTGATCACTGGTGGCAGTCAGGGTGCCCGAACTCTGAACCGGGCCGCCCGAGAAAGTTGGCACCTCTTCCGGGATTCCCGCACGCCCATTCGCATCATTCATCAATCAGGTGCAGCGGAGAACAAAGCCTTGGCAGATGAGTTCGCCAACATGCAGATACAGGGCGAAGTGATTCCCTTCATCAGCGATATGGCCCGAGCCTTTGCTCAAGCCGACCTCGTCATTGGTCGCGCAGGAGCTGGATCGGTCAATGAAATCGCCGCAGCTGGTGTGCCTTCCGTGCTGATTCCATTTCCTTTCGCTGCCGACGATCATCAGCGCAAGAATGCCGAAGCGCTTGTCGATGCAGGAGCCGCTCGCATGATCCTTGACCGTGAGTTCACAGGAAAGCGGCTTTTCGACGAAGTGGAATTGTTGCGTGAGAATACGGCTTTGATGGCCGCAATGCGGGAGAAGATCAGAGCTTTCGCTCATCCCGGGGCAGCAGGTCGCGCGGCCGATGTTTTGGAGGAAGCAGCGACAAAACGACTCGCGTCCTAGATCTAGTTCTTTCTTATGTTTCTCTCATTGACACCGCCACGGAAAGCCGAAACAATACAAGCTGAGAATGTTCTTTAAGCCCCAACACGTCCACTTCGTGGGTATCGGGGGCATTGGCATGAGCGGGATCGCCGAAGTCCTGCTTAGTTTGGGTTACACGGTGTCAGGTTCGGACGCCAAGCTTAGCCCCATTACCGATCGCTTGTCCTCGCTCGGAGCGGTCATCCATGCTGGGCATCAGTCCGAGAATGTCCATGGCGCGAAGGCAGTCGTCGTCACCTCCGCGCTTGATTCCACAAATCCCGAAGTCGCCGAAGCGCGCCTGCTTCAGATTCCAATCATTCCGCGAGGCGAACTCCTCGCCGAATTGATGCGGCTTAAATTCGGGATTGCGATTGCCGGCAGTCACGGCAAGACCACGACCACATCGATGGTTGCCTCAATTCTCTATACGGCCGGCCTCGATCCGACGGTGGTCGTCGGAGGTCGCGTCGCGGCCATGGGTGGCTCGAACGCTCGCATCGGTCATAGCTCTCTTCTTGTCGTTGAATCCGATGAAAGCGACGGTTCCTTTCTCAAGCTGGCGCCAATCGTTGCCGTCGTAACCAATATCGATCGAGAACACCTGGACCATTACAACTCGCTCGATCACATCCAGGCTGCGTTCACTGATTTCATCAACAAAGTTCCGTTCTATGGCGCGGCCGTTCTGTGCATAGAAGACGAAAACATCCAGCGTATTCTGCCCGCCATCCGTCGCCGAGTAATCACTTACGGCCGTTCGCCACAGGCCGACTTAGAGATTCACGGCATCAAGCTAGAACCCACGGGCAGCACGTTCCAGGTTCGTCGCCGCGACCATGATCTAGGAGAGTTCAGTCTCCGGGTTCCTGGTATCCACAACGTACTGAACGCTAGCGCTGCGATCGCTGTCGGGTTGGAGCTCGATGTTTCGACAGTCCAGCTGGCCCAAGGACTCGCGGCATTCACGGGTGTTGATCGCCGCTTTTCGATTCGAGGTGTTGAACGAGGCGTCACCGTGGTCGACGACTATGGCCACCATCCGACTGAGGTGAAGACAACACTAGCCGCAGCACGACTTTCCCCTTATCGCAAGATCTACGTTCTTTTTCAACCGCACCGCTACTCCCGCACGAAGCACTTGCTGGACGATTTTGGCTCTGCGTTCGATCAGGCCGACGCTGTTTACCTTCTGGACATCTACGCAGCTTCTGAGTCCGCGATCCAAGGTGTAGACTCGACGGCGCTGATCGACAAAATTCGTTCTTATGGTCATCGTGGCGCTCACTACGCCGGTTCAATCGAGGAAGGTGTTCGGGCCATTACCGCCGTGACTCAACCCGGCGATCTAGTCATAACATTAGGAGCGGGCAGCGTCTCGCAAGCTGCCGAAAAGATACTTGAACAATTGCGTGAGGTACCCGTGTAATGGCCCGCCGGCCCGAAGATGCGGCTGAGAGTCGCAGCCGTTCGGCTGAATCTGCAAAGACGCCCAGCGGCCTGCGCTGGACACGATTCTTACTCTGGACCGGCGTCGGCCTTTTCACTATGGTCGGCACGCTTTTCGCCTGGCACCAAACAGAACAGTTCTTGATTAAGGATGACCGGTTCCGTCTGACCGAGCCGGAGGAGTTAAACGGGCACAGCCCGAATCTTGTCGTCGAAGGAGTTCACTATGCGTCGCCTTCCCAGATCCGTCACGTGTTCGCTCCGGACTTTGGCCGCAGTATTTATCTCGTGCCGATTGGTCAACGCCGGACACAACTACTTTCGATCGATTGGATCCAGGACGCATCGGTTTCGAAAATTTGGCCGGGCACGCTGAAGGTTTCACTCCAGGAACGCGTTCCCGTCGCCTTCGTCCATCTGCGTCCGAATCACAAGGACGGGATGTCCCAATTCGCATTGGTCGACAAAGACGGAATCATCTTGCGTCCGCGAGTGGCCGCCCGCTTCACTCTACCTGTGATTACGGGCATTCGCGAATCAGAAGAGTTAATCAATCGGCGTGCTCGGGTGAAGCGCGTCATGACCATGGTGAAAGAGATCGGACCACTTGCCGGTCAGATCTCGGAAATTAATGTCGCAGACCCGAATAACCTCATCGTGGCTGAGCACGTCGAGGGTCGCGTCCTAAACCTGATGCTGGGCGAAGAGAACTACCAGTCGCGTCTTCAGAACTTCCTCAATAGCTACGGAGAGATCAAGGAAAAACGTCCTGATGCGACGACGCTCGACCTCCGTGTAGATGGCGTCATCACGGCCGTTGCAGAAGACGGGCCGACTTCGAGTCACACACTAAAAGCCTCAAAAGGTTCACATGCCGAATAAGACAAAACTGGCCGTTGGCCTCGACCTTGGTGCTACCAGTACGCGCGCTGTCATTTGTGCCCTCGAAGCCGACAGCATCCATTTCCTGGGTTATGGCGAAGCGCCGGTTCACGCTTGGAGTAAGGGTCGGCTGTCCGACCAAGGCGCTCTCACCGAAAGTATCCGGTTTGCATTCCATGAGGCTGAGCTTCGCGCTCAGGTCTCACCTGAATCCGCCGTTATCGGCGTCGGCGGATGCGTTACGGGTGTTAACAGCCGTGGCGTATACGAATTTGGTCGCCGCCGCGAAATTGAACTCAGTGATTTGCGCTACGCCGTCGAACTTGCCGCGCGAGTTCGTCTCGAAGAAGATCGCCATCTGCTGCAAGTTTGTCCGCAAGATTTCACCATTGATGGACGTGCCGGTTATCGCAATCCGCAAGGAATCACATGCGCTCGGCTGGAAGCGAATGTTCATGTGGTTACCACTTCGGGGCAAGAGCACGAAGCACTGGTTGCAGCGATGCATCACGCTCACCTTGCGGTTGAAGAATCCATTTTTGAAGGCGCTGCTGCCGCTTATGCCGCCATCCTTCCTGAAGACCGTGCCCGCGGTGTCACGGTCATCGACATAGGCGCGCACACAACCCATCTTGCGGTCTATGATGGCGAAGCGCTGCTGCTAGCCACATCCCTTCCGGTCGCGGCTGACCACTTCACTCGCGACATTTCTTGGCTCCTCAAAGTCAACTATGAAGATGCTGAGAATCTCAAGCGGGAGTACGGCTGTGCTCTGACCGGTCTCTCCTCTAACAGCAGTCTGATCGAAATTCCGTCGCTTGAAGGGCGACCACCTCGCGAGGCGCCGCGCAACCAGCTCAACGAAATCGTCGAGGCCCGTGCAGAAGAGATCCTTGACCGGGTCTACGCTGAAATCCTTCGCGTCGGCATGGAGAATTCCCTACTGGAAGGTGCTGTGCTGACGGGGGGCGGTGCCCTGCTTGCTGGAATATGTGACGTAGCCGAGCGCATTTTGAATTGCCAGGTCCGCATCGGTCTGGCGACAGGCATCGAACGTTGGCCTGACGAACTTGACACACCTTTCTGGACCACTGCAGCTGGTTTGGCGATGTACTCCGCACGCCTTAAACTCAAGCGCGACGTAAAACGGATCGGTGGCTTGGCCGGAGCCCTTCTCAAATAGATCCGGACTGAATAGGAACGAACGAAGAAAAGAATGACAGACGATCTCAAGTTTTTGATCGAAGACGAAGTTCAACTGGGCACCAGAATCAAGGTGATCGGTGTAGGCGGGGGCGGTTCAAACGCCGTTACACGCATGATGCAGGAAGGTCTGACCGGCGTTGAGTTTTACGTCCTCAACACGGACTGTCAGGCACTGCAAGCGTCGCCCGTAGCTAACAAGATAGCGATTGGAAGGAAGCTGACCAGCGGCCTTGGCGCCGGAGCAGACCCCTCCACTGGCCGCCAGTCCGCTCTGGAAGACACAGAGCAGATCATTGAGATTTTGGAGGGCGCTGACATGGTCTTCGTCACCGCCGGTCTGGGCGGAGGAACGGGTACAGGCGCCGCTCCGGTTGTCGCCTCCCTCGCGAAGGAATTAGGAGCGCTTACAGTCGCCGTGGTCACCAAACCGTTCTCGTTTGAAGGACCACGTCGTATGCGCCAAGCTGAGCGCGGGCTAGCCGAACTCGCCGCGAGCTGCGACACCCTGATCAGCATCCCCAACGAAAAATTGCTTGCCCTCGTCCCCAAGGGCACCAGCTTCATTGAGTCGTTCCGCATGGCCGACGATGTGCTGCGTCAAGCCGTGCAGGGCATTGCCGACATCATTACCACGCCAGGTCTCATCAATCGCGACTTCTCTGACATTCGCACCATCATGTCCGGCATGGGTTACGCCATGATGGGAACCGCTGTTGCGTCCGGTGAAAACGCCCCGATCGAAGCAGCCCGTCGAGCGATCAACAGCCCTCTCATGGAAGAAGGCGGAGTGCTCGGAGCACGAGGCGTTCTGATCAACATCACCGCCTCAAGTCATCTCGGCATCCACGAGGTCAACGAAGCGTGCCATCTAATCCGAGCCGCCGCGCAAAATGATGATTGCCAGATCAACTTCGGTATTGTTCTCGACGAGTCGATGAACCAGGACGTGAAAATCACCGTCATTGCCACAGGCTTCCGCCGAGATACTCTGCCCGAGATCGACCGCCGGAGTCCCAGCTTTCCGTTTAGCTTGACCAATGCGCCCGAAGCCGCCCCGCTACCCGAGCATCAACCCGAGCCGGTGGTTCTGGTCCATGGACCTGAGCCGGAGGCTGCGCCCACCGAACCTGAAGAGTTGGCCCCTATGAACGATTACGATCTGCCGGCCATTCTTCGAAAACAGCGGCGCATGGTTCAGTAGGGTGGCCTGACGGACGGGTTTTATCTGCTTGACCATCTAGCAGATAAAACCAGGCCACTTCAAACGTGACTCGCCGTTCACTCCGGATTAAGAGTTCCAGAATTTTGGGCAAAGTAGCGTATTCTTAAATGTTTTTGAGCTCTAGCGGCTCCAATTTGGGGCGCTCGCCCTCGCTTCTTGCCGCAAAGTAAAAGATCAATCCATTGAACGCGAGTATGCCGAACAGCAAGCTCATCGAAATCACTGGGCTGTACAGAATTTCGGAATTAGACCTAAGTCCTTCAGGTCAGCGGTTCTCCCTGCGGTCGATTCACCGAAATAGAGCTAAGCTATTTTGCGAGCTATCTCAATCAGGAACAAAAGAAGACCGAGCAACATTGTCCAGTAGGCTACACGGACGATGTAGCTGGCGATCCTTTCGCGCCTACTCGACATGCTCGGCTAGTGAAACAGCGTGTAACGCTTCCAACGAGGGAGGTCCTTCCTTCGGCAGGGCGCCATATTACTAAGCTCAGTTGAGTCGGCGTGCTGCTTTATTCATTTGCCGCTTTGAGCGCTTCCAGTTTTCGCGTTTTCAAGTTCCGCTCCTTGTAGTGCGAGAAACTGCAGCTTTAAACGAGAGTTCCAAAATGCCATGCAGTTTCCGAGGATGTCTGTTTGTAGTTAAAAAAGGAACGGCTCGTTCTCGTTCTAGGATCTTTCGGACGCCTTCCGAGAGGTCGATGACAGATTTCAAGAATTTTTTATCTTCCTTCGAATCATACGATTAGCAATCCCGGCGAGGGCCCGGTAAGTTGTCACTCGAGCTATCTCTAGACCAGGCGAACGAGCCCGTTAAGAACGGGGCGGCCGAATGAAATGAAACGTCGAACTATCAAGCCGATATGGTCTGGATGCTTGTGGATAGCCTTAATATGCACGGCTGTGTTGCCGGCGGCGATGCTTGCACAGGAAGATGGCATCGTTGTGACGGGTACCCCGATTCCGCAGCAACTGCTAACGCAAAGCTATGGTCGCATGCCGAAGGGCATCGGCGCTTACGACCTGAGTATCTGCAACCAGACTGCACAGAAGCAGTCGGTTGTGAGCAGCCGAATTTATCAGGCGCTCTCCCGAGCAAACACTAAGCTCCAGCCGATTGGGCGGCAGATTATGTTGTCAGTAATCTCCAAAAACCAAAACCAGAGCCCATTAAATCTGGCCAGTGTTGTCATCAACGCGACAGCTGGATTGGTCGCAATTATCGGCAGCTCCCGTGTTGGCATACCTGCACCACTGGTTTCCGGAGTATCGCTGGGATCGCTGGCCTTTGCTGAGGTGACGAACAGAGTCAAACCAGTTTTGTCAGCTGATAAGATCCAGCTTTTCGACAGTCAGGTCCTCGAACCAGCCGTTGTTCTAGATAGCGGATCGTGCGTCGAGAGAACAGTGTTCACTTTGCTGACCGAACCGGTCGCGAAAAGATCAGGAATTGAGTTTCACGTCCGTTAGTAGTCTTTGGCGTTGCTCCCATCGCGAGACATGACGCGAGTGAGACGACGGGATTGAGCACCTGTTGTCTTCGGTGAGCACGCCAATTGTGCGGGCGTGGCGTGGTGCTGAGCTGGGCACTCAGCACCACAAAGAAATGTGGCGCACCAAGTTTGGACGCCTTGCAGGGTTGGAACGTTCGTGCCAGAGTAGCTATTTGTATCGTTATTCTGGCCGGCTGTCCTGGTCGCCTTTCCCAAACACATATAGTGCAGCGGTACGAGCCAGACGGGAGTCCCCAGCTCCTCTGATCGATCTGACAGTCTCAAATCCAACCGCCGTTGATCTGGAGTATCCGCACGCCGCGATCAGCGCAGCCTACGGGTCGATTGCGAGTTTCAACTATAATCCGCAGCCGTTAGGGACTTGGTCTGCTCGAGAAGCCATCTCCGAGTACCACCGCTCCCACGGCGTGATTGTCAGCCCGATAGATATAGCCTTGACCGCTAGCACCAGCGAAGCCTATGGTCTTCTGTTCAAAATGTTGTGCGATCCCGGCGACCATGTGTTGGTACCGACGCCCTCCTATCCCTTATTCGAATACTTGGCCAGCTCAGAGTCGGTCCGAACCATTCCCTATATGCTGCGCTACGACGGGAGTTGGTTTTTCGATCTTTCTGAACTGGAGCAGGCCATTACCGACACGACTCGAGCTATCGTTCTTGTCAACCCTAATAACCCAACCGGCTCCTTCTTCAAACGGGAGGAAGCACATGCTCTAGTTGAATTTGCGATTACGCGAGGCATTCCACTCATCGTCGACGAAGTCTTTCTGGACTACGGGTTCGGCACAAACCAGAACCGATGTGACAGTTTCACAGCTTTGAGCGAGGGTCTGATCTTCTGCCTCAACGGCCTGTCCAAGTCGGCCGGGATGCCACAGATGAAGCTCGGCTGGATAACGGTGGCTGGGAAGGCTGATGAAAAACGATCAGCGTTAGACGCGCTCGAGCTTTTGCTGGACAATTATCTTTCTGTAAACACACCGGTGCAGATAGCGCTCCCCCGCCTTTTGCAGATCGGAGAAGGCATCCGCGCCCAGTTGCAAGTAAGAACGCGCAACAATCTTCAAACACTCCATTACCTGCTAGCAGGCACACCGGCGCATTGTCTCCATCTTGAGGGCGGCTGGTCAGCTATCTTGCGCTTGCCCGGTCACGCGCCCGAAGAAGTATGGCTAGATAAGCTCTTGAGCATGGGTGTTATCACCCAGCCTGGCTATTTCTTCGATATGCCACGAGGCTCATTTGTAGTCGTGAGCCTGATTACTCAACCTGAGATCTTTGCGACTGGAGTCTCACGGATTCGAGAAGCGTTGAAGTGAACTATTCAATCTGAAATGAAAATGTCGCTTCAGAATCTTCTTTCGCTATCTGGTCAAAAATCTTTAGCACAAGCTTATATGGGCCGGGACGGCTGTCTGCTGAAGTGGTAATCGCAATGCGTCCGGGTACAAACTGCGCCGGATAAAATCCGCTGGCCGACAACTCAGCCGCGTTCGGCTGATTGACATAAACTTTTCCGTCGGGCCGAAATACTGTCAGGCCGTACCGAAGCTTATACGTATTCTCTGCGCCAAATTTGAAACCGGTGATCTCGAATTGGGCGTAAGCAGTGTCGCCCGCGCGGTAAGCGGCTAATTCAAGCGGTGCCGCATCCGTTTCACTTCTTTGAAAACGAAAGTTTTCAGCCGTAACGTGGCTGGTCGGCTGCAGCCGGACGCCGCCAATCCGCAAGGGAAGTGTCTTGACCACTTCGGCTTGATTCCAGTCGTCCCGAACGGCAATTCGAACCTGAAAATTTCCGCTCGCGATGAAAGACGGCAGCAGGAAAGAACTCCGATGTTTTGGAACCCAGTTCTTGTCTTCTGCGCTGAGTTCAGTCTCGACTTTGCCAGAGTCTGGCAAAGCAAGAGGCACATTGTTCAAGTCTTCTGGGACTATGGAGTACACAAGTGAGATACGAGGCTGAGCTTCAGCGCTGCTGCGCCTAGTCGTAAAGCCGGCGATTGAGAAAGTGACGTAAACGTATTCGCCCGGCAAGAATCGGTAGCTCTCGGTTACGAAAGGATCGTCTTCGGCTTTCTGAACTCCAGCTTGAATCACTGCCAATGACGACTGTGGTGTTGCACTCTGGCAGAAGGCTCGCGCCGTCGGTAGAGCAAGTAGTGCGGAGACAAACAAAGCAACCGCACTCAGCGGTCCGGCATCGTACCGTTGCCGGGACCAGAGTTCTGCCCCCCATATTTTCGGTCTGACTCCGATTCGCGATGATTGTTGGTAACGAAACGATTTCTGGAATTTGAGCAACATGAATACTCAGACGTGTGTTGGACGACAGTGCGGTAAGAATCTGACAGATGGCGGCAAAGTGCAGGGGATCGCGCAATGGCTAGTGCTGTTCCGCCCTCTCCTATTTTGGACTGTCGCCTCGGCGTTGCTCGGCATTGGGTTCGAATCGCACGGCAACGCTCAGGCGGTTCACCCGGTAACGGGGCGTCGAATTGCCCCTGTAATGGGCATTAGCGGCGCGGACTGGCTTGATCGAAATGAGCGCGAGAAGGAGGAGCAGCCAGAGAAGGCTATTTCCGCACTTGGTCTGAAACCGGGCATGATGGTCGGCGATATTGGCGCCGGAACCGGCTACTACAGCCTGCGGATTGCGAAGCTGATAGGGCCGGACGGTGTAGTCTTCTCAAACGACATTCAGCCCGGAATGCTGTCCCGATTACAGGCGAATGCTACGGCCGAGGGAATTCAAAACGTCAAGACGATCTTAGGCACAGAGTCGGATCCGCACCTGCCGCCCGCTAAGCTGGACTTGGTCATTCTCGTGGACGTTTACCACGAACTCTCCCGTCCTCAACGAATGCTGCGGATGATTCGGCAGTCTCTGAAGCCGAATGGTCAATTGGTGTTGCTCGAATATCGAAAAGAGGATTCTACGGTACCGATCCGACCCGAACATAAAATGAGCGTTCAGGAAGTGAAAGCCGAGGTGCAGCCAGAAGGCTACCAGTTCGATAGAGTCGTCGACACGCTGCCGTGGCAGCACATCATCTTCTTCCACAGAGACTGACGTGGAAGAACAGAGAGTTGTTGGATCCGCTCCCATCAGCCGATATGTCACTCTTCCGCGAGAAGAGTGGAAGGCTCTCCGTACCAATACTCCCCTGCTTTTGAGTGAGCAGGAGCTAGCCGCCCTTCGCGGAATCAATGATCGCGTTTCACTCAGAGAAGTAGAAGACATTTTCGTTCCTTTATCGCGTTTGCTGAACCTGCACGTCGCAGCTGTGCAGCACCTATATGCATCTCGCCGTGCTTTTATGGGTACGGCATCCGCGAAACATGTTCCGTACGTTATAGGCATTGCAGGTAGCGTAGCTGTTGGCAAGAGCACGTTCTCTCGTGTGTTGAGAGCTTCGCTTGCGCGCTGGTCCGATCATCCATGCGTTGAACTTATAACCACGGACGGCTTTCTTTACCCAAACAGCGTGCTCAACAAGCGTGGGCTGATGCAGCGTAAAGGCTTTCCGGAAAGCTATGACCAACGCAAGCTACTTCAGTTCTTAGCAGATGTGAAGGCGGGTGCATCAAAGGTTGCCGCGCCGGTTTACTCGCATCTTCATTACGACATCATTCCTGACCAGGAGCAAACTGTCAGTCAGCCCGATATTTTAATCATCGAAGGGCTAAATGTTTTGCAGACACCGGACCACCAACCCAAGGGTGGTTCCCGAGTCTTCGTGTCAGACTTTTTCGATTTCTCGATTTATATTGACGCTGACGAATTGATGATTGAGAGCTGGTACGTCGACCGCTTTTTAAGACTGCGGGAAACCGTTTTTCAAAATCGGTTTTCGTACTTTCACCGCTATTCGGAATTGAACGAGCAGGAAGCAATCGAAACGGCGCGGCAGATTTGGGAAGAGATCAATCTCAAGAACTTAAGAGACAACATCAAGCCTACTCGAGAGAGAGCACATTTGATATTGGAGAAAGGCCCGGATCACTTGGTTGAGAGTGTCCGGCTGCGTCGGATCTAAATTGAAGTATTGAGGATCGCAGATCCTGACTCACGATCTGAGATTAAAGGATATGGTGGACCTGATCGGGTTCGAACCGATGACCTCTTCCATGCCATGGAAGCGCGCTCCCAACTGCGCCACAGGCCCACGAAGCGGGAAGGTACGTCCTGAGAATAACACAATAGTAATGCTGGTTTAGCGCACTCTCGGACGAAAGGTTCAGGACTTACAAATGCAGAACACTGTTGACTGCACGAGTGATTGGAGCCACAATCAACAGGTCAGATCCGATGAGTTTTCTTTTGCCGCAAAAGGTGAAACAAAGCTCAGGGACGAAGCTCCAAACACTCAGCATGCAGCAGTACGAGCAACAAGGCGCCGGAGCTTCCGGTCCGCCATCGCGCAGTATCGAACGAGATTCGTATTCCGCATCCAGTGTTGCTTCAGAAGACGTCTTGCACGAGTTAAGACAGCCGCTCAGCGCTATCGAATCACTTGCCTACTACGTTGAGCTAACTTCCGAAGACGAGGCGGTTAAAGTACAGATGCACAGGATTCAAGCAATGGTAATGCAAGCGAGTAGCATACTCGCCCGGGCAGAGGTCCAGCCGCTTCCACGCAGGGACGGAACATTCTAGACTTTGGTCTCAAGGGGCGAAGCGTCATTCGCTGGTCCTTCAAGGCGGTCCACTCTTCGCCGCAGTTCTTGAACCAGTTTCTTCAATTCGTCGAGACGAGCGATATTCGCCAATCCTTTCAGATGTTGCCGTAATGGGCGCGCAGGTATTCCCCACACAGGTTCACCCGCGGGTACTCGCTGAGAAGTAATGATACCGGCCTTTCCACCGATCATCGCCTTCGCTGCGATGATTGCTTTCTCGCCGATTCCCGCTTGTCCTCCGATCACCGCATAGTCACCGACAGTCACACTTCCTGAAAAACCTGCTTGCGCGGCAATCGCGACATGTTCCCCGATTGTGCAGTTGTGCGCGATGTGGATCAGGTTATCGAGTTTAGTACCATTCCCAATTTTCGTCACTCCCAACGCCGCGCGGTCGATACACGAATTAGCGCCAATCTCGACATCATCACCGATCTCGACTTTTCCAATCTGTGGAAATTTTTCATAGTGGTCTTCGACGAATGCGAAGCCAAATCCGTCGGCGCCAATCACCGCCCCGGAGTGAACGACGGCACGAGCTCCCATCTGCACGCCTGCATAAACGGTAACGTTTGCGAAGAAGCGTGACCCTGGACCGATGTGTGCACCGTTGTCAATTTGGCATCGTGGACCGATCACGCAGTGGTCTCCGATCAGAACGTTGTCACCGATAGTCGAGTACGCACCAATCGAGCATCCTAATCCGATCACCGCAGAAGCTGAGACCATCGCCGATGGATGAACTCCCGGTGCGGGGAGCGGCTCGGGGTATAGCGCCCGCAAGGCTCTTGCGAATGCAGCGCGCGGATCCGCAACCTGAACGACTGTACGCCAGCTATCAACTTCGGTTTTATGCGCAACTATAAGGCACCCCGCCTTAGTCGTAGACAACTCGTTTTGTGCTTTTCTTCCAGCTACGAATGACACTTGATCAGTAGTAGCCGTGCTCAACGAATTCGCGCCCGTGATAACTCGCGATAGTTCGCCTTGCGCAACACCCGAACAAATCTCCGCTAATTGCGCAACAGTGTATTGCGGCATGGTTACTTGAAGCCCTCGTCATTCGGCATACTTAGCATTATGGCGGTGGATCCATCAACCTTTGTTTCCCCAACAGCAAGGGTGCATCCCGAAGCAGTAATCGGTCCAAACTGTCGTATTGCAGACTACTGCGTGATAGAACAAGACGTCGTTATGGGTGCCAACTGTTTGCTTGAACCGTATGTGTTTGTAAAACGTTGGACGACAGTCGGCATTCGCAATGAGATTTCGGCGGGAACGGTTTTAGGTACAGATCCGCTCGACAAGAGTTTCACGGGTCAACGCAGTTATCTTGTGATCGGTGATGACAACAAGATACGCGAGCATTACACAATTTCCCGGGGCACCAAACCAGAATCAACAACTCACATAGGCAACAAGAACTACGTCATGACGACGGGACACATCGCCCACAATTGCATCATTGGCGACAACACCGTTATTGCTAGCAGTGCACTGATCGCCGGCTACGCTGAGATCGAGAGTAACGCATTCATTTCCGGTGGTGTTGTAGTGCACCAATTCTCGCGGGTTGGAAGGTTCGCGATGGTGGGCGGCAATACGCGTGTGAATTCCGATCTGCCGCCCTACTTTCTTTATTCTGAGTTCCACGCGACGCCTAAGGGCCTGAACCTTGTTGGCCTCCGTCGGGCCGGTTTCTCGGTCACAGACATACATGAGTTGAAGAGTGCTTACCGAATACTCTACCGGTCTGGTTTGAAGTTGAGCGAGGCTGTCGAACGCATCGAAACGGAACTGGATGGCGAGCACACACGCAACCTGGTCGCGTTCATCCGCGTAAGCAAACGCGGGATCTGCCGCGAGAGCAAACGTACTTTTGAAACCGAGAAATAATTTCTACTTCGAAATAGCCATTTGAACGTGACTGAGCGAACTTGCGTATTGAGCAACGCCCTTGAACAGCGCATCCGCAATCTTCTGGCGTTGATCGGATCGTTTCATCAGCGTCTCGTCATGCGCGTTCGACACAAACCCAACCTCGGCTAATATCGACGGCATAGTCGCGCCAATCAAAACGACGAAAGGCGCCTTTCGTACTCCTCGATCACGGGATCCTTTGTTCATCCTCGCAGACATGGTCGAAAGCGAGGTCTGAACTCGTTGAGCAAATTCGCGAGACTCCTCAACCTTGGCTTGCAAGACTGCTTTGTGTAGCAAGTCGTTCAGATCAGAGATCGCGCTACTCGCCGATGCATTCTCGCGCGTGGCGAGATCCAGACCATTCTTGTCGGAGTTGAAGTTGAAATAGTACGTCTCGACGCCTGTCGCCGCGGGAAACGGAGAGGAATTTGCGTGAATTGAGATGAACAGGTCTGCCTTTTCGGTATTGGCGATCTTCGTCCTGTCTTCCAGAGGAATGAAGATGTCCTCTGACCGAGTGTAAATAACCCGTGCACTCAATTGCGATTCAATCAACTTTCCGAGTCGAAGGGCTACCTCAAGAACCAAGTCTTTCTCCATCAATCCGTGAGGCCCAACTGTGCCGGTATCATGCCCTCCGTGACCGGCATCAATCACGACCTTGCCTAACTTCAAACCGAAGACCCGCACCAGCGAGCGATCACCGGCGCTGTCGATTTTAGCTGCAGTGATCTTGTCGACACCTGACTGCGTCGCCTTAGGCGGAGCAAGACGGCTGTCCTTTACACTCTTGTCGACAGCTGCATCCATGGCAGCAGATGGAGTATCAGAGCGCGTGTTCGTCGGAACAATCGGCTCTCCTGACAAAGGAGTGTTATCAGGAACTGCTTTGTCGGGAACAGCAGCAGATGCAGTAGCTGATAACGATTGCCCCTGATCGATTGCCGGAACAGGGCTGATCCGTTCCATTCCCGTTCCGCTGTGAGCGATCGAAAGGCCCGGAGATCCGGCCCGACCGGCACGCGGACGCAGCTCGACAATCAGTCGATCAGGATTCACAAGCTGCGACGAAGTAACCTCGACGGACTGATCAAGGTCGAACACGATCCTTGTGGTGCCCGGTGCTAACTCGGCAACTCTAATTTGGCGAACAAGCCGATCAGCGACGGAAATTGCGCTAGTGTGACCAGCCCGTGTCTGCGGCGGCGGTTGCAGGCCAACCATATCGAAGTAGAGCCGAGCGGGATGATCAATCTGATCTGACGTGAGTTTGTACGCCCCAGTAGTTTCGATAGCTACCCGGGTTACGTCGCCAAAAGACCAGAACCGAATCGCCTCGACCCGCGACGTAGCATGTGTCTCGGCCAGAAGCGGCGATAGCAGCCATACCGAGGCCATGATCAGCGATCGAGTCCGA
Organism: Bryobacteraceae bacterium; assembly: GCA_965214005.1. Lineage (GTDB taxonomy): Bacteria > Acidobacteriota > Terriglobia > Bryobacterales > Bryobacteraceae > Bog-105. Next base: position 781,541 of record CBDCAQ010000014.1, on the reverse strand, counting down.
CGGGGGAGGCGGATCATAGTTCAGTTGCGGCCCAATCTATCCGTTGAACAGTAAAACAAATAAATCACGCTTTGTTTGTTCAATTATAGACCCAGATTGCGCAGTTCTGAGTGCTACCATTTGGGCATGCGACGGGCAGGCTTCGTGCTTGTAGGCGGACGCAGTACAAGGATGGGGCGCGATAAGGCGTTGTTACCTTGGGGTTCAGGTCTGCTAATTCAACACGTAGTCGAACAAGTCGCTGCCTCAGTTGGCGGAAACCTTGCGTTAGTCGGAGCACCTGAGCGATACGCCAAGATTGAGTTCGCGCCACACTCGGCTGTGCTTCTCGCGGACACCCATTTAGGCAAAGGACCCGTTGCCGGAATCGAAGCGGCCTTGCAAAGTAAGCGTGGCGATCTGAATCTCATCGTGTCCTGCGACGCCCCAACGCTTACAGAAGGCTGGTTCGAACAGTTATTCGAGGCGGTCGAAAACACGGGCGCTGGTTGCGTCGTAACTATGGATCAGAGTCGCCGCTTGCATCCCTTATGTGGCGTTTATCGAAGCAGCGCTCTTCCAATAGTGCAGCGAAATCTATATATAAATCGGCTTCGAGCGATGCACTTGGTCGAAGATCTATCAGGCTTGCATCTGGTTATGGAGGGCGTACTGCCGAACTTAAACACGCCGGATGATTGGGTTCGTGTCGCAAATGCCGGGCCGGTGCGCAGTAGATGAGCAACGGTGAATTTGCGCATTACATTGAATTCCGAGACGTTTGCAAGACCTTTGACCGGCCAATTTTGAAAGACATCAACTTCTATGTTGATGCTGGGCAGACTCTGGCAATTATCGGGCGCAGCGGCGTCGGAAAATCCGTTAGTCTGGGGCACATTATGGGTTTTTTGAAGGCCGACAGCGGTCAGGTGATCGTTGCCAATCAGGACATCAGCAACATGCCCGAGACGGAGCTTCGCCAGATCCGCAAGCGGGTCACGATGGTCTTCCAATCAGGCGCTCTTTTCGACTCTTTGACCGTCGGCGAGAATATTGAGTTCTCTCTCGAGACTCGCGAAGATTACGATGAAAAAAACAAGGAGAATATTGTCGCTGAAATGCTGAAGATGGTCGACCTTGAACACCTCAGGGACAGCTACCCAACAGACCTCTCGACCGGATATAAGCGCGCTGTAGCAATTGCTCGCGCACTGGCGGCGCAACCTGAATGCATTCTCTACGATGAGCCTACGACCATGGTGGATCCCATCATGTCGGACGATTTAGGCACTCTGATGCTACGCCTAAAGAAGCAGCTGCATCTGACCTCGATCGTTGTCACACACGACCTTGATTTGATGCGCAAGGTTGCAGACACAGTGATGTTCCTCTACAAGGGCGAGGCCATTTACTTTGGACAAGTCTCAAAGTTGAGCGAGTGTGAACACCCGCATGTTCGGCAGTTCCTGGCGATGGATCGTGTCGAGATCGATGGCAAGATCGAGGAAGTCTAACGGTCGCAGGCCTACTTCTTGGCTTTTCCGAATAGCCTGAAAACGCCATTGAGTTGCCTACTCAGCCAGTTTGGCTGCGGTTTTTTCGCCTCTAGTTGATCGACATCAAGGCTGGTTGCTGGTGAGTTGTTCGAGTCCTGCCCAGCGTGGTAATCTTCTGTCGCAGTCAGGTGGACCCGGGCTCCATCGAAGACGTATGTGCGCCGACGCATTTTGCTGTCGTCATCCTTCGTGATCAATTCGAATTGCCTGCCCCCGCTAACTGTATCCGGAGGATCAACATGGACGGGGAAATATCCTTCAACGTCGCGCTGCCGGTACGACGTTTCGTAACGGTGATGATGACGACTCCAAAGAAACACGCGCCAGCCATCGAAATCGGAAGTTTCGCCCGAGGTCACCGTGGTCCAAAGCCAGTTATGCTTCGTACCCTTCTCTTCATCGTTGACGACGCCTAAATCGAAGTACGAAGTGATGTGTTTTCCCTCCGCGTACTGCGCTACTTCGTCAGGAATCGCCATAGTCAGATTGCGAGTCAACGCCCATCCACATTGCTTATCTTTCGTCCGGATTAGTGACCAGTCTTCCAACGGTACAAGCGGAGTCACCGGCGTCCTCTTGGCCGGCGCATTCTTAAAACCGTTCAACAGTGCCTCGGCGCTCTGCGGAGGCTTGTTGATGCGCTCGGCGGAAAGTTCCTCCCAATTTTCTGGGGCTTTGGGCGCAGGCGGCTTTGGCGGCTTGAGCGAAACAGCTTTTGCCGCCCTTTCTTTTCTCTGACGCTTGGCCGGCAATGATGGCTTTATCAATGCGAAGGGAGAAACGACAGCAGGTCCGGTCGCTTTGGGAACGAGTTTGCGAGCCAGTACCTGCACGGCGCCTCCTTCTGGGATTCGGGCGAAGGCCGGAGACGTACGTAAAGGGTCAATATGAATATTTAGTGCTTCAAATGCCGTTGCGGTGCCTTCCGATGGCAGATTCAAAGCGCGGGCAGTGTCGTCATCGATGCGCTTCATCTGCTCCGGGCTTAACAACTGTGCGGCGTCGACCCAACCCTCTGCACCACTACGGGTCCTGACCTTGATATAGCGCCGTCGGACATCCACAATCGATAAGCGTTCGCCATGATTCGCTATGGCTGCGGCCGCGCTGTTCTTTTCGCGCAGGTCACGCCTGATGGCGAGAGTAGCAGGAGCAACATACGCATACCCTAATGAGTTGACAGATTCTGTAGCGCAGCTTGTAAGAAGCAGGACCGAAATCAGGAAACATAAAGATACGGCTATGGACAAGCGCAGCAAAAGCCGGTGCATGTTGCGGAAAACAGTCAAGGACAGTCTAGCGCGCGCCAATCTCGTCCTGAGCTACGCAGGTGGCCAGCTCCGCGAAATACGCCAATGTTCTTTCAAAATACATTCGTCCATAACCACTAGAACACCCGCAGCTTTGGCCCGCTCCGCCGCCTGCTCGTTAATGACGCCTTGCTGCATCCACACGCAGCGAGTTCCTTTTGACAAGGCTTCTTCTACGATGGGAAGCACCGCATCGGATCGCCGAAAGATGTCTACGATATCGATCTGGTCCGGAATTTCCAGCAACGAGGCGTACGACTTTTCGCCGAGAATTTCGGGCTCATTCGGATTGACAGGGATGATTCGGTATCCATGTTGTTGGAGATATTGGGCAACACCAAAGCTAGGACGGGTTGGGTTGCTGGAAAGACCCACTACGGCTATCGTCTTCGCTGATTTGAGCAGGTCGCTGATCTCGGGGCCGTTCATCTCGCGCTCCCGTGCGATGTGGATTTCACTTCGACTTCCTCGCCAAGGCCGAGCAACTTCTGAAAACGTGCAACTTCGGCATTAGTCAGCGTTCGGTATGCTCCTGGCTTCAAAGCGCCTAATTCGAGAAAACCCACTTTGACGCGCTTAAGTTTTTCTACCAAAAATCCAAAGTGCTTGAACATGATGCGAATCTGGTTTTGCCGCCCTTCGATCAAGCGCACTTCGTACCACGGATTATCACCCTTCTTGATCAGCTTCAGCCCAGCTGGTGCGGTCTTGCGTCCATGCAAAGGAATGCCGCGGCGAAAACTTTCTTCCTGCTCGGTCGAAAGAAGGCCAGTCACCTTCGCTAGATACGTTTTCGAAACTTTGCTGGCAGGCGCGGTAAGCTTATTCGCAAAATCGCCATCGTTAGTCAGCAGCAACAGCCCTTCACTCGCGTAATCGAGACGACCAACAGGATAAATGCGCTCTCGCAGACCTTTGAAGAACGACATGACCGTCTCACGCCCTTGGGGGTCGCGCACGGTAGTCACGCAGTTCTTAGGCTTATTCAGAGCAATGTAAAGGAAGTGTTTCGGAGCACTCAGGACTTGGCCGTCCACCTTGACTCTGTCGTGATCAAGATCCGCTTTGGAGCCCAACTCAGTTACCGTAGATCCGTTTACGGAGACACGCCCAGCTAAGATCAGTTCTTCTGCTTTGCGTCGGCTGGCAATGCCAGCGTGCGCAAGAATTTTTTGTAGGCGTTCTTCAGCCATGGATCTTCTTTGTCAATCTTTGGATTCCGGAGAACTATCGTCCTCAGAGACCTCGCCTGCAGGATCGCCATACGAAACTGCCTCTGGGTTGACTAGGTCTGCCGGACGAATGTCATCGGCTTCATTGGGTCGGGTTTCGCTCATCATAGCCTCTCCGCTTTCGTCAGTTTCTCTTCCCATGATGATCTCTTCTCCTTCGGTCAGCGCAAGCCGGCCGAGTTCTTCGAACTCTTTAAGCGTGGGCAGTTCCGCCAAAGAACTAAGCCCGAACTCCACCAGAAACTCGCGGGTGGTCCGGTACAGCATCGGCTTGCCGATTACGTTTTTTCGCCCACCTGCTGCTATCAGCTTGCGATCCAGCAACGTCTTCAGCACTCCCGCACCTTGCACGCCGCGTAGTTCCATGATCTCAGGCGCGGTAATTGGTTGTTTGTATGCGACGACGGCAAGTGTCTCTAAAGCAGCTTGCGAAAGCTTGAACGGTGGTTGCAGGTTCTTAACAAACTGTCGTATCGACTCGTGGTGCTCAGCCTTAGTTGAGATCTTGTAACCTCCGGCGAGTTCACGCACCGATAAGCCCCGATCGGGAGCCGAACATTCGCTGACCAGCCGAGAAAGGATTCCTTGGACTTCTTCGATCGGGCGACGGAGAGCCGTAGCAATCTGTTCGGCACTAAGAGGCTCGTCAGTGATGTAGATAATAGCTTCGATCAGGGCCTTCGACTGCGGTCGAGAATCCGCGTGGTCGTTGCTACCAACAGCTTCTAAAACAACATCGTCGTTTTCAGAGTCAGTGCCGTTTAGAACTTCATCTGCCGTGAGCTCTTCCAGATCGCCGTTCATGGCGTGTTCTGCCTCACTCATGCGGGCGCTATGTGTACTCCTGTTCCACTGTCTCGAAATCGTCGGCGGTTGAAACGGGATTCTCGAATCCTGCAGCGCGTTCCAATCCGATGTCGCCGTAAGCTTCGTGCTGTCGAAGGTGGATCGCCTGGCGTTTCACGAGTTCTAATATTGCCAGAAAGAGACAAATCATGGCTCGGCGGCTGCGCTGCCGCTCAAACAATTCCGTCGCAGAGACGAAGTTCGCTCGGCTGCGCGTTAACTGCGTCCGCAGGAACTGCATCATCTCCGGAACGCTTACATCCTCTTTGCCGACCTCATAAGTCGGACGAGTCTTAGAGCGCTCTAAGACAAGCTGAAAGGTTTTGACCAGATCGAAAATCGTGACTGCCAGACCTGGACCTTCCGAATCGTTCAGGAACTTATCAATCTGCGGATTCGACCACATTGCATCTTCGATCAACCGCTTTTGCTGCAGCATCTCCGCTGCATTTTTAAACCGCTCGTGCTCCAACAGTTGTTGAACCAGTTCCTGCCGGGGATCCTCTTCGGGTTCCATGGCCAGCAACTCCGGATCTTGCGGAAGAAGCATCTTGCTTTTGATATGAATGAGCGTCGCCGACATATAAACAAAGTCGGAACTCAATTCGATATCGAGTTGCACTGCACGCTTCATGTACTCCAGATACTGAGCCGTAATGCGGGCGATTGGTATGTCGTAGATGTTGATTTGCTGCTTGCGTACCAAGTCGAGCAGTAGATCTAGAGGTCCATCATACTGCTCAAGATGGAAGTTCAAAGCCGCCGACACTAGGACCACCTTAACACGCGAAACTACCGTGTTTACAGCAGCGGAATCACTACACCGCTTGCAAGCTGTTTATCGTAAGTGGGCGTTGAAATTCGTATTGAGCTATGGCCGATTCCTGTTTGAGGATGTAGCCAAGCTCGTCGACTCCGTTCAACATGCAAGTTCTCGCAAACTCGTCGATGGTAAATGGAACGGCCGTGCCGTCCAGCATTTCGAGGCGCTGATTCATCAGATTGATTGTCACGGTTGTCGCCGGATTTGCTGTTACGGTCTCGAACAGCTTGGCATGAATGTCATGCGAAACAGCAATCGGCAAAAGCGAATTCTTGAGTGCGTTACCGCGAAAGATGTCAGCAAACGAGGTACTGATCACCGCGCGAAATCCAAATTGTGTAAGTGCCCACGGCGCATGTTCCCGCGAACTGCCACAACCGAAGTTGTCACCGGCCAGCAGTACCTGAGCAGCCTTGCCCTCCGGCTTGTTTAACAGGAAGTCGGGACGTGGATTGCCGTCCGCGTCGTAGCGCCAGTCATTAAATAGCTGATCGGCTAGCCCGGCTTTCGAGATGGTCTTCAAAAACCGTGCGGGAATGATCTGATCGGTATCGATGTTGTCTATGGGCAGTGGCGCCAAGCGACTGGTGAGCGTAACGAATTTGTCCATGGCTGACCTCTCTAGAGAATGGTTCGCACGTCTGTGACGACGCCGGTGATTGCGCTGGCGGCTGCCGTTAGCGGACTGGCAAGGAAGGTTCGTCCACCGACGCCTTGGCGACCTTCGAAGTTGCGGTTGCTAGTAGACACGCTATACTCGCCCGGCCGCAGTTGATCGCCGTTCATGGCGATACACATCGAACATCCGGCTTCGCGCCATTCGGCACCCGCATCGCGGAACACCTGGTCAAGCCCTTCCGCCTGGGCCTGCACCTTGATTTGTTGTGATCCGGGAACCACCATTACGCGAACGTTCGGACTCACTTTTCGGCCGCGGAAGATGTCCGCCGCCGCGCGAAGATCTGACATGCGCGAATTAGTGCAACTTCCAATGAAGACCACGTTGACAGGATGCCCCACTAGTGGTTGACCGGCTGGCAGATCCATATAGCGCAAAGCCTTGGCCAGCGAATCCCGTTCCAGCGGATCACTGACGGATGAGGGATCCGGAACGGCCGCGTTGATGGAGATGCCCATGCCTGGATTTGTGCCGAAAGTGATCATTGGTTCCAGCGAGTTTGCATCGATGAAAATTTGCTTGTCGTAGACGGCGCCGTCGTCAGTCGGCAGCTTTTGCCAGAGCGCAACAGCCCGGTCCCAATCGACGCCCTTAGGCGCATACGGACGTCCCTGCAAAAATTGGAACGTGGTGTCGTCCGGCGCAATCAGTCCGGCTCGCGCCCCACCCTCGATTGACATGTTGCAGATGGTCATGCGCTCTTCCATAGAAAGGGAGCGAATGGCCGATCCGGTGTACTCAAGAACACAACCTGTACCGCCGCCGATGCCGATGCGCGAAATCAAGTTCAGGATGATGTCTTTGGCGCCGACGCCAGGCTTCAACATTCCATCTACCCGAACCTCGTAGGTCTTTGACCGCGATTGCAGCAGACACTGAGACGCGAGAACGTGCTCAACCTGGCTGGTGCCGATCCCAAACGCAAGAGCTCCGAAAGCTCCATGAGTAGCCGTGTGACTATCACCGCACACAACTGTCATGCCTGGTTGAGTAAGGCCCTGTTCAGGCCCGATGACGTGAACGATACCCTGTTTGCTGCTGTGCGGGCCATAGAACGGTATGCCAAACTCTTCACAATTCCGCTGGAATTGCACGATCTGCGTTTCAGCCACCTTGTCCAGCATTGGAAGCGCCCGATCGTAGGTTGGGATGCTGTGGTCTGTCGTACCGAAAGTGAGATCCGGCCGGCGAACCTTCAGTCCGCGCTCTCGCAATCCTGAGAAAGCCTGCGGCGAGGTTACTTCGTGCACAAGGTGAAGATCAATATACAGAAGTGTGGGCGCGCCCTCGCGCTCAGAGACGACGTGGCTGTCCCAAACTTTTTCGATAATGGTGCGCGGCTTCACGGCCGACGTTTGTTCAAAAGCCATAATTTGCCTGTTACGCGGACACTCGGCTGGCCGACAACACAGCGCAAACCGCGTCACCCACTTCGCTGGTGGTTGCCGGCCTGCCGGTCGGCTTCAAGTCAGCCGTCACTCGCCCGCTGTTTAAAACTTCTTCCATGGCGTCAGTCACCTGACGCGCTTCGTCCACCAAGCCGAAACTGTACTCCAGCATGGCCGCAACAGATCCAATTGCTCCAAACGGATTGGCTTTGTTCTGTCCGGCAAGGTCCGGAGCCGAACCGTGAACCGGCTCGTAGAGGCCGACCCATGCTCCCGATAGCCGCTGGCTACCGATCGAAGCCGAAGGCAGCATGCCGATAGATCCAGCTAGCACAGCACCTTCATCACTTAGTATGTCGCCAAAGAGGTTCTCTGTCAGCAGTACGTCAAAGCGCTTGGGATTGAGGACCAGTTGCATGGCACAGTTATCGACCAGCAAATGATCGAGGGCGACGTCAGGATATCCTGCGGCTACTTCAGTCACAACACGACGCCATAGCTGAGAATTCTCGAGCACGTTCGACTTGTCAACACTAGTGACCTTTTTCCGCCGCTTTTGGGCCAGCTTGAACGCCACATGAGTGACTCGTTCAATCTCTGGCCGCGTGTACACCATAGTGTTGACGGCACGCTCATCAGCGCCACTGCCCGAAATGCCGCGTGGCGTTCCGTAATAGAGGCCGCCCGTCAGTTCCCGGACAATAATCATGTCCGTCCCATCGACCAGTTCGTTTTTTAGGGGAGACGAGTCAACAAGAGCCTTGTATGACCGCACCGGCCGAAGATTGGCGTACACCTGCAGCACTTGCCTTATTCCTAAAAGGCCGCGCTCGGGCCGCTTCTCCGGTGGCGCATTATCAAATTCGGGTAGACCGACTGCGCCCATCAATGTTGCGTCGGCCTTCAAGGCGAGTTCCCGGGTACCGTCCGGGAAGGGCGACCCTGTCTGGTGAATCGCTATGCCACCCAGCAATCCTTCCGAAAGCGAAAGTCTGTGCCCGTGACTGTCGGCGATCTGCTCCAGCACCTTACGGGCCTCTCGAGTTACTTCAACGCCAATTCCGTCGCCTGGTAACAGCAATATGTTTAGATCCATAGGGAACCAGCTACAGGCTTACCGAATGAGCATTTGCTCGTGTGGCTACTTGACGAATGATGTTTAAAACTTCGTCGTTGCGTACGCCCTTTTTGTTGTCTGCCAAATTTGTAAACAAGCGATAGACTTCGTCGAGTTCATCGTGCGTTAGGTCGAAACCAAGATCTTCAGTGCGCTTCTTCAAGGCGTGACGCCCGCTATGTTTGCCCAGAATGAGACGGCTTTCAGGCACACCGACGCTCGCCGGATCCATAATCTCGTAGGTCGATTTCTCTTTCAGGTAGCCGTCCTGGTGAATGCCTGCTTCATGCGCAAACGCGTTATCGCCGACGATGGCTTTGTTCGGCTGCGGACCAAAGCAGATGAACCGGGTCAGCATCTGGCTTGAGCCATATAGCTTTTCACTTCGGATGCTAGTCTCGAAAGGTAGCCGGTCGTTGCGGGTCTTTATGGCCATCACGACTTCCTCGAGCGCGGCGTTCCCGGCCCGCTCTCCAATTCCGTTGATCGTACATTCGACCTGTCGCGCCCCCGCCGATACTGCAGCCAGGGAATTTGCGACAGCCAGCCCTAAATCATCGTGACAATGAACGCTGACAATGGCCCGATCACCTAAGAGACGAGCAATGCGGCCGATGCGCTCGGCATACTCTTCGGGAACCGAGAAACCGACGGTGTCTGGCAAGTTAACGGTCTGTGCTCCGGCCTCGACAACCGCCTTGCAAACTTCTTCCAGGTAGCCGATCTCAGTGCGGGTAGCATCTTCAGCCGAGAATTCAACATCATCCACAAAACTTCGGGCCAACGTTACGGCAGCGACCGCATCGTCCAACACCTGCTCGCGCGACTTACGAAGCTTGTACTTGAGATGAATATCGCTGGTTGCAATGAAGGTGTGGATACGGGGGCTTTTCGCGTGCTCAAGCGCCTTGGCGGCTCGCTCGATGTCGAGAGTGCAAGCTCGGGACAAAGCCGCCACCCGAACGTCGGGAAACTGCCGACTGACGGCATCCACGGAGTCGAAGTCACCATCCGATGCGATTGGGAACCCCGCCTCGAGAATGTCAACGCCGAGGTCAACAAGTTGCGCCGCCATCTGCAACTTCTCTCCTCGATTCATGCTGCAGCCAGGCGACTGTTCTCCGTCCCGTAGCGTCGTGTCAAAAATGAAGATCTTGTCCAAACCTGGAGCCTCCTATAGGTCTTTAGGCAGCACTATTTGTAGCTCTCCGGTAAGAGAGCCTCCTTCATCGTAGATGCCGATCTTCAATCATGCAAATTTATAGTATTGCGGTCTTGCATAAGCTACAATCATGGCATACGAATTAGTTAATGAGGCCGTGCGATGGAATTGTATCCTCTGAAGGTTTTCCTCACCGTCGCCACTGAGCGCAGCTTTTCCCGCGCCGGTGAGAAGTTACTTCGTACCCAACCGGCCATTTCGATTGCGATTCAGCGATTGGAGGCTGATCTACAAGAGCGCCTAATTGATCGATCCGGCCGCGAGCTGATGCTGACAGATGCTGGTCGGGTCGTGCTGGAGTATGCGCGCCGGTTTCAGAACTTGGAAGCGGATCTCGAAAACGCACTGCGCGAGTTGAAAGACAACTACGCAGGCCGCCTATCCATCGGCGCTAACGAATCAACGTCTCTGTATCTCATCCAGCACATTGAAAGTTACCGGCGTTTGTTCCCCAAGGTCAAGGTTCAGGTGCGTAGGTCAGAATCAAGCAAGATCCCGTCGCAACTGCTGGACGGCAGCTTGGAACTTGGCGTCATCAGCTATGATCCCCGTGACGAGCACCTGGTTTCGCACGTCATCTACATTGATCGGCTCGCGCTCGTCGTATCGCCTGAGCATCGCTTTGCGGACCGCGACGAAATTTCTATCACTGAGCTCGACATGGAAACCTTTATAGCCCACAATGTCGTCTCACCCAACCGCGAAGTTGTTCTGCGGGAGTTTCAACGCTTCAAAGTGCCATTGAACATGGATGTGGAGATGCCTACCGTCGAAACCGTACGCAAGCTGGTTCAGCACAACGAAGGAGTCGCATTCCTTCCGAGAATGTGTGTGGAACACGAGATCAAGCAAAACCTACTTCGGGAGATTAGGGTTAAAGAGCTGACCGTAGAGCGAAAGATTCGACTTGTTTATCCCGCAAAACGCGCCTTAAGTCACGCGGCTAAGGCCTTTCTTGAACTCATGAAGAAGTCGAGTGTGGAGGCGGAAGGCGTTTCCCCGAAGCCGCCGGCGTAGAGCAATAAGTGGCAAACCAGCAATCGGTCGCAGTCATCGGCGCCGGCATCATCGGTCTTTCGATCGCATGGCGTCTGGCCCAGGCAGGCTGCCGAGTGACAATCTTTGACAAAGGACCGCTAGCACGGGAGGCCAGTTGGGCGGGTGCCGGCATGCTCGCTCCTGGCGGTGAGATAGATCCGAATCCCGACGATACTGGACATGCCTCCGAGCTCGCTTCCCTGTGCTTTGAATCGCGCGCTCTTTACGGCGGCTTCATAAGTGACCTGAGAGCAGCGGCTTCAATGGAGATCGATCATCAAGAGTGCGGAGCTCTTGACCTGGCTTACGCGGACGAAGACTGGCAGATGCTGCAGGCTCGGGCGGAACGGCAACGGACAGCGGGGATCCACTCAAGGCCAATCGCGCCCCAAAAGGTTTCTGTCTTCTGGCCGCGGGTCGAGAAGCAAAATCTCTGCGGCGCTCTCTTCTACCCTGGCGACGCCATCGTCAATCCCCGTGAAGTGGTTGGCGCTTTGATCACAGCCACCCGCCTAAGTGGCGTCGAGATCTGCGCCGAAGAAACGATCACGGCCATTGACGTTCATCCAAGCGGCGTGCTGATCGAAGGCAAGGGTCGATCGGTTATGTTCAATCAGGCAGTCCTTGCGGCTGGCGCATGGAGTCACTCGATACGGGTCGAAGGAGTGCCCGCCATCCCCCGTGCGAGACCGATCAAAGGGCACCTCATCGGGTACCAACAACCCGACCAGACCTGCGGAACTATTTTGCGGCGTGGTCATACGTATCTGTTGCAGCGCGCCAATGGCCTTCTTATCGCAGGAGCCACAGTAGAGGACGTTGGTTTTGATCGGTCCATTGTTGAGGGTCATGTGGCCGGATTGGCTTCTCAGGCCGGGGCCATTCTCCCTCACTTACGCGAGACGACCATTAGCGAGACATGGACTGGCTTTCGGCCCGCCAGCGACAAGGTTCACATTGGACGATGGTGTAACAGTTCGCTTCTCATAGCGTACGGGCACTATCGGAACGGCATCCTGTTAGCGCCTCTCACGGCCGAACAAATACGTGATCAGGTCACTTCCAGTTAGCGAAGGTCTTCGGCTTCTCGCGGCGCATCTCCGCTATGAGTTCGGGCACTCGCGAACGCCGTTTCAACAATACCTCTAGCATTTCCTCCAAGGCAGTGTCGTCACCTCTGAGCCAGTAACTCGGGATCTCTTTCCAAGCAGAATCGACCACTTCCAACGGAAAGTTCTTCACTAAGTCGAGCCAGGGTTGGAACGAGTCTAGTGACCGAACCTCATTGTAGACGCCAGTACGGAAGTAAAGACCCTGAATAGGCGAGTCCTGAAACTGCCAAAGAGGACCACTAAATGCGAATCCATGATCAATCATCTGAGCCCAAAAGCCCACGCGAGTTTGGCTCTCGCCCTTCAGTGGGGTCCATGTCTTGGCTTTTGCACGGAAAAAGACTGCCTGCCGAGTATCCGCGTTGCTGACCCACTTATCGAATACCAACATGCCTAGGAAGTCAAATCGATTCTCAATTTTATTAAGCAATGCGTCCGGCAGAAAATCGAACACCGCGACGCGATCGGGGTTGACCGCCATTTTTGAGCCGAAGTGATAACCGGGCTCGATGCGATCCCGACGCGAACCAACGGTCATGTAGAGCTCTTCGGTCTCGTTGACAAATTCATCCGATAGTTCGACTACGGCAGTGTCTGGGACGTGAATTTGCAGGTGTCGCAGGAATGCGCAGGCTAGCCACTCGTTTACCAAAATTCGTCGATGCTGGGGATTATTCGTGAACTTAACAACGTAAAACTGTCCGTCATCTCCCTCGATGAGGTGTGCCTGAGCCCCGCCGCGCATCTTGCGAATTAGCTTGCGAGCGCGGACAGGCATGCTTCTAGGCAGGTGAGAGAATCAGGCTAGTACGGCTACAGACAACAAAGGAGCATAGAAAGAAATGGCTGAAGAGACCGAAAACAAGACCGACGATAAGGCGTCAACCCCACATAACCCGGATGAAGTCGCATTGGAGCTGATGAAGTTCATCGCTGTCACCACTGGTTACGGGAAGGGTACTCCAGCGGCTGGATTCGGCGGCAAAGGACCGAGATCAAGCGAGGAATTTGCGGATTCGCTACTCGATCTCTTCGAGCGCTGCCGCGGTGTTGTCCGCGGACCGGCCAAGTAAACGATTTCTCCATCGCCGATAGACTGAACCGGAGCGAAACAGAGAGCACGAACTGTCTTGGCGAGATTCCAAAACTGTTCGTCGCTCTCTAGCGGCCTTGGCCGTCAGCGGTTCTTGTTCTTGCCCCTCTGCCCTTGATACTTTGTCGTCGCCTTCTTTGCTGCAGTCTTCTTTGCTGCAGTCTTCTTGGCCGGCCCGACCTTCTTTGCAGGCTGGTTAGTTGCGGACTTCTTGGCGGGTAGCTTTTTAGCTACAGCCTTTTTCGCAGGTGCCTTCGTAGCAGCCTTAGATGGGACCGATTTCTTGGCCACGGCCTTCTTCGCTGGAGATCTCGTTGCTGAAACCTTCTTAGCCGGCGCAATCTTTTTGGCCGACTTCGCTGGTGCGGACTTCACAGGAGCAGACTTCTTTGCCGGAGCAGCTGATTTCTTTGCCGGAGCAGCTGATTTCTTTGCCGGAGCAGCTGATTTCTTAGCAGCAACCGGTGGTGCTGATTTCTTGGCTGCACTCTTGGTAGCCTTTTTGGCCGGCGTAGTCTTTTTGGCAGCTACCGTTTCGGCTCCGGCCTTTGACTCTGCAGGATCTTGCGCATTTTCCTTCTCTGGGCTGCCCGTCGCATCAACAGCTTCAGCAATCAGCTTCTCGTCCTCTGCGTCTGGTGCTTCGGTAGCCGCTGTCGAGTGACTGCTTGCCTTCGCATGCGAATGCCCACCCTTCGCTGGCTTAGGTACGTCCTCTCCTCCAGACTCCTTCGATACGTGTTTGGATGGCGCTTTCAGATCTGCCTCGGCGGCTTCTTCGTCGAGGTCATCGTCGTCATCATCATCGTCGTCTTCGTCGTACTCATCTTTGTCAGACTCAAGCTCAACATGCTCGTCCTCGTAGTCGAAGTCGTCTTCCTCATTGTCGGGTCTGAGTTGATAATTCGAAGTCATCCAATATTCCTCTCGTAAGTCCACATCACTACGCATCCAGATGATGCAAGAAGCAAAATGATTTCACATGCTGTTTTGCTTTGCAAGGGATAACGGCAATTTCCTTCAAATTACGGCATTTTCGGAAGTGGTGGGGCACCAGAAACCCTCTGCAGTAGTTCGTCATTTTCTGTTCGCTGCAGTTGCCGAACCTTATTCAGTTGAGCTTGGGCTTCATTGATGTTCCCTACGTAACGATAGAGGGCTGCCAATCGATAGTAAGCGTCAGCTCTGCTTGGATCAAGCAGAATAGAGTGCTTAAAGGCTTGGATTGCGGACTGGTTTTGGTGGCCTTTGGCGTAGAGGAGACCCAAATCGAAGTACGCAATACGAACGGGTATGGCCGAGCGCTCCAGGCGTTTGAGACGCCCCAGGGCAGCCTCATCTTCACCGTTCTTCATCTCAACATCGGCAAGGTAAGCGGCCGCCTGGAAGTTCTCCGGATCAAGACTTAGCTCTCGTTTGAACTCTGCTTCAGCGTCGGCATATTGGCGCGTCTTCCAAAGCAAGTACCCCAGCGAAAAATGCGCATTGGGTTCGTTCGGTGAGGCGACCAGTACTTCCCTGAACTCACGGATAGCAGCTTCCTGATTGCCGAGTCCATCATACGCTTGGCCTAGCAGTACGTGAGCCGCAGGGGAGTTTGAATCAGCTGCCAGGATCTGTTCGAATTGCCTCTGCGCTTCGGAGTAAAGGCCGCCAGCGAGGCAGCTCTGCGCATAGACTTGACGTAAAGGCAGATTCGAAGGACTTGCCGTTACGGCCGGTGCAAGAGTGCGTGCTGCTTCTACGTACTTCGCCGCTCCATACTGACTCAAACCCAGCAGCATTCGCGCCTGCGAGTCAGCAGGGCCGTCCAGCGCGAGTTTCTGAAATAAGGGGACTGCCGCTTCGAAGTGGCCTTGCCTGAACTCAGCAAGAGCGAGGTTCAATCTGAGACTGTCGGGCAATCCAGGGTCCAAGGCAAGGGCTCTGCGGTATGCTTCCGAAGCTTGCTTGTAGTTGCCCTGCTTTGAAAGCAGAACGCCGAGGCTTGCGAATGCTCCGGCATCGTGAGGCGACTGCCGGGTGAGTGTTCTCCATGCCTCGACCGCTCCGACCAGATTACCGCGCTGTTCTAAATCAATGGCTTCCTGCGGTGTTACATCGCGGCCTACTAAGGGAAACGTTAACCACGCCAGCAGGCAGGTCGTAATTGCAAACAGCGTATTCACGACACCAATATAAAGGCCGTACGCAGGCTAATACTCCCGCAATACGGCCTTTGCCTACACCAAACCGGTCTCCCGCTTTAAAAGTTGAACTTTAGCGCCAGCTGAATAATGCGGGGATCGAATACGGAGTTAACCCGTCCGAAGTTCCCGTCATTGAAGTTGGTCGTGACGCCGTTAAACTGCGTGTGATTGAACGTGTTAAAGGTTTCCGCGCGGAACTGCACATTGGCGCCTTCTTTATTAATGAACGGAATTCCCGCAAACGTCTTGAATAGCGAAATGTTCCAGTTCTCACGACCCGGACCGGTCAACAATCCTCGGCCAGAGTCACCGAATGAGCCGAAAACGGGGCCGGTAAACGCGGTCGTATTAAACCAGGCATCGACCGTCTTGGGGTATTGAACAGACGTAACCACATTCGGTCGTGCAGTTGCATTGCCACCGATACCGAGGTTGTCGTTGCCGAGCGTCGGAGTCAACGGAAGCCCAGTTTCAAACGTCGAAATGCCCGAGATTTCCCAACCGCCCACAACATTCTTAAGCAAGCGATTCTGTGCATTACGGTAGAACGGAAGTTCGTAGATGTAGCTGATAACAGCGACATGCTTACGGTTCAGGTCGCTAGGCCCGTAATTGAAGCGGCGATCAAACGGGTTTGACAGGTTGCCCGCATCATCACCGCTGGTATAGTCTAGCGACTTGGACCACGTGTAAGCGCCTTGTAGAGTCAGCCCGTGGCCAGCCTCGACTCGAACGCCAACCTGCAATGAATTATAGTTTGCGCCGGTTGCATCCTCCAGCAACCTGATGTTTGAGTATCCGAGATAGGGCCTGTCAAGATTCGGGCTGTATTGGCCGCCGGCAATCAGCGAGCGGTTTGGATCGCTCAACGGAACGGCATTGATCTCGCGATAGTCAGCCATGTGATAGCTGCTGGTACCCACATATCCGACCGAGAGCACGGTGTTTTTCGCCAATTCCTGCTGAATTTGGAAGTTCCATTCCATCGTGGTTGGAACTTTGAAATCAGAGTAGGCCAGCGTAGTCAAGCTGGCTGGAAAGACCGGGGCTGTGGCGAGGGTACCGGTTGTTGCGCTGATAGCCGGATTCGAGAACAAGACGTTATTGAGACTCGGGTTGTACGAGAATGGGGTATTTGTTGCCATGTTGTAAACGGCATTACCCTGGATTCGTTCATAGAAGATTCCGAAGCCCGAACGAATAGCTGTCTTACCGTTCCCAAAAGGATCGTAAGCGAGGCCGACCCGAGGTCCGAAGTTCCTCCAGTGATCCTGGACTAAATCGCGAGGAAAGCCGTTGCGTCCGGCCAGCTGGATGCCGTTCAGGTAAAAAGGTGTGGTTGAGAGCGCAACCCCAGATACTGTCCCGAAGCCAGGTCCTGAGGTGTTCAAGCTACCGTCCGCATTGAACTGCGGCCTCGAGCTTTGGTTATAAGCCGAAGGCAAGAAATTAGACTGCCGATCTTGCACGTCGTAGGTCTGTGGAATGCCCTCCCAACGTAAACCTAAGTTCAACGTCAGCTTCTTATTTATTCGCCAGTTGTCCAACATGTACGCGCCGTATGTGCTGTTGCGCCAATGGCCTCGATCCTGGATCGCGAGTTCGCTGTAGCTGTTGGCATAGCCCAGCAGGAAGTCTGCGAAGGCGTCGCCGGTAAAGCTGCCATTGAAACCGAACGAACCCTGTGTTGTTCCGAAGGTGTCCTGGTTCTTGCGGTAGCGCATAAAGCTGCCACCGAATTTCATATTGTGGCTGCCCTTAGTCCAGGAGACGTCGTCGCGCACTTGATTGCTGTCCGCCGCGTTGTACCATGGCCACGAAGACGGCTCATAATTGGTGCTGTACGCACCGCCGATATCAACGTTAGGCAACCGGTTCAGGTTGTTCGACGTGAAGAACTCTGGGACCGTCCAGCCAGCTGGCTTCTTGTAAATGCCATTGGGCGTGAATAAAATTCGATTTCCGTTGTAATTGTATGAGGCTTCGTTCAACAGGGTAGGACTGATGGTCCAGCTGAGACGGGCAACTGCGCTATACGAAGGACTAATCTGTGTAGTTCCGAGGGTTGGGAAGGTCTGACCGCTCCACTGGCTCAGCGGAGCTACCTGGTTCGCCTGTTCGTCAATAAAATGCCCCATGATCGCCAGCTTGTCGGTAATCTGGTGATCGATTCGTAGGATTTGTTCACGAACATTGGTAGGCACGCCACGCGAACCAGTCCATTGGTTACCTGGAGAATTTGGAAACGGGAAGACACCTTGTGCCAGCAGCAGCGCAGCATTCTTGTCGATCAAGCTGGTCGGTATAACATTGCCAGCAATTGGCGCGCCCGATGTGAACCCGGCATTTGGATTTGTAGTCGTAGGATAGTGCAACTGAGTTCCGACCGAGCTCAGATTGCCCGTATAGAAGGATTGAGGGAACGTGACGTGAGTCACCTCAGTACCCTGGATGAGCTTGCGCCACTCCAGGTTGTACATGAAAAATGTCTTCTGACGGCTGCGGTTGTAAAGCTTCGGTATGAAAACCGGGCCGTTGAAGTTAAATCCATAAGTATTGAACCGAAGCTCCGGCTTGGCAGCACCGGCTCGATTGGCAAGAAAATCATTCGCATCAAACGCATCGTTTCGATTGAATTCCCACAGACTACCGTGGAAGTTCTGTGTGCCGTTCTTTAAAGCCATCGTCACGATACCGCCGGAGCCTTGGCCGAACTCAGCACTATAGTTGCTGGTCAGGACACGAAACTCGGCAATCGCATCTGGCGACGGAGTGACTGAGAAGCCGCCACCGCCCCCGCGGTCATAATCCTCGCCTCCATCTATCATCCAGACATTCTGGTCGACACGTTGGCCGTTGAAGCTGATTGAGGAGCTTTGTGACAGCGCGTTGGGTGCGTTGAAATCCGGCAGGTTGCCTGAGACACCGGGTGTGAGGGTAGCCAATTGGATTGCATTGCGGCCGTTGATGGCCAACTGAGTCACCTGCGCACCACTGATCAAGTTGCTGATCTCGCTTGACTCTGACTGGACCTGAACCGCTTCAGCCGCTACCGTTATGCTCTGATTTACATCGCCGACCTGCATGACGACGTCAGTACGAACCGTGGCATTCACGGTAACAACAATGCCGGTCTGCTGATATTTTTTAAAGCCTTGCAGCTCGGCAGTTAGGTTGTATGAGCCGACCTGAACGTCAGCCACACTAAAATTTCCAGCAGCATTGCTGTCCACAGTCCTTGATTGGCCAGTTGCAGTATTTCGAAGAGTGACGTGGACGCCGGCAATAGCAGCCGAGCTCGGATCGGAAACGTTGCCAGTGATACCAGCCGATTCCTGAGCATTAAGTATTCCCCAGGACATCAAGGCCCAGGAAGAAAGTGTCGCGATGCGACGCAAAGAAGCCATAACGAGAGACCCCCGAACAATCCCGCCAAGACAGGTGGCGGCTGAGTCAAATTCTATCGTTTGCGCTTCAGAACGGCAATTAATACGAAATCAGGTAGAGTTTCACTGCTCTTCCGGCCCGGTTACCAATTCCGGTAGTTCAGGATTCTAATCACCGGAAAAGGCTAGCCGTAAAAAAGTTAGCGGCTTAGGCCTGCAGTATGGACGACGGCTTTTCGGTGTAGCATCTGCGAGGTGATATGTCTTGATGCTGAGACGTGTGTAGCTCGCTGCCACCCGGACTTCCGAGCTGAATGCGAGCCAGTAGATCCAGATCTCGCGCCTGTCTTATTGGAATGATAGGAACCGCTCGACCTCTTGCCGCCTCGAAGACTAGGCTTAGACGCTCTCGATTCAGCTTGGTACGAAGCTGGAATGAACAGCACATCACCCGCAGCCAAGTCGGAAGACCTATTTGCATCCAATATCCTCTGAGCCGGCGTGTGATAAGCCGCCGCGATCTCGGTCAACGTATCGCCAGCTTGCACGTGGTGTAACCGCCATGCTTGCCGGTTATCGGCAGGAACCGATTCCAAGGCTGCCAAGGTCACCTGCGCCGAACCCTTCGGAACATGAATCTGGAAACCCGCTAAGGCTACGGACCCCAGGATAGCCGGATTAAGATCATGAATCGTAGACACCGGTTGCCTTGCAGCGTCTGCAATGAGATTCAGGTTGGTAGCGGCCGTTAGCTGAATGTTCTCGTAATCGAGCGGCGGATCAACATCGATGTGGTCCAGACCGTAATCATGAGGGTTCTTCGCCATAATCGTCATGGCAATAATGATCGGCACGTAACCAGAGGTCTCCTTCGGAAGGGCGTGACGCTTTAGGAGTTCCCAATAGTCCGCGTACCCGGTTCGTTCGATTGCCCGGTCGACGTTGCCTTCGCCACAATTGTAAGCAGCCAGCGCAAGGTACCAGTCGTCGTAGCGGGCGTGCAGATCACGTAGGTACCGCGCTGCCGCTCTGGTGGCTTTCTCCGGATCAAGGCGTTCATCAAACCTGGCTGTGTGCACCAAATCATACCGATCGCCAGTACCGGCGATAAACTGCCACATGCCTACTGCTTGCTTATTCGAAACAGCACGCGGCATAAAGCCGGACTCAGCTTGAGCCAGATAAATCAATTCTTGCGGAACCTTCTCCTCCGTAAGAACTCGCTGAATTAACTCACGATATTGGCCCGATCGCCGATAACCATCCAGCAGTATTCGCCTGCCGCGGTCTGTCGAGAAGAAGTGGACGAAGCCCAACACTGGATCTGACAGTTCCAGAGGTAATCCAGATGCTGTCTGGCCTAGCTCGAGTTTCACCTGAGGAGCCAAGCTCGCATCTATCGCGAAGGTAGTACGACTTATTTCATCAATCGGAGCTTTCTCGTAGGAGGCACCAGTATTGTCGGTCTGCCCAGACCCGAGCTTCTCGACGTCAAACCTATATATCAGGTCAGTGATCTCGCTTAGGCGACGTTCAATACGAGTTCGATCGGCTGCGTCGGGAGCAGCAAGCAATTCCCCGACAGCCGCGTCAAACTCTCGCCTCGCACCTTCCACATTGTTTTGGAAGTAGAAGTTCCGGCCAGCCTCCAGATGCCGATCGGCCGCTGCGATTCTAGAGTCAGTTGCTGCAGCGGCTAGCGGAGATGTGGAAGGGAGGGGCGATGCCTCTGCGCTCCCGACGCTCAGACCAACTACCAGAGCGAAACCGACGAAAACAGGCGGTGCAAACAATTTCATTCGGTAAACAAACCTTAAGAAACAGTGTTTAAATTGTGAACTCTCAATGTACCCCAGCTTTTGCAAGAGGGTCAACCCACTCCGTACTGCATCCTACTGATAATGATAGGGCGATTCCACTATCGGGACCATGGCATCAAAATTGCAGTGCTACGTTCCCTTTCAACCCGTAAGTTGCAAAGTTGCTAAGCTAAACCGTTGATTATTCAGCCAGGGAGTCAGGAAGGGGATGCTCCTCGCATCCCGCTTAGTCATCAACAACTTGGTGTGTGACAGTCCCAACTTATCCCGATTGTCAGAAGTTAAAACTGGTTAATCAAGCTAACGGCTGGGCACTAAGGACGGTTCGCGACTACTAATTATTCGGTCGACCATGCCATATTCAAGTGCGCCATCAGCTTCTAGGATGTAATCTCGATCGACATCCCGAGCTATTTTATCAACGGTTTGACCGGTCGCGTTAGCCAGGATTTCGTTAAGCGACTGCCGCATACGAAGAATTTCGCGTGCATAGATATCGATGTCCGCCGCTTGTCCGCCGAGTCCGCTCATCGAGGGTTGATGAATCAAAATGCGAGAGTGTGGCAAGGTGAATCGTTTGCCTTTCGTTCCGCAGGCCAGCAATACTGCAGCCATTGATGCCGCTTGTCCGAGACAATAAGTCACGATATCGGGCTCCACCAGGTTCATGGTGTCCAGAATCGCCAGCCCGGCCGTGATCGAACCGCCCGGCGAATTAATATACAGAGATATGTCGCGTTCAGGATCTTCAGCGGCCAGGAATAACATCTGGGCCATGATCAGGTTCGCAACGCTGTCGTCGATGGGCGTGCCCAAAAAAATGATGTTCTCTTTTAGCAGCCGCGAGTAAATGTCATAGGCACGTTCGCCCCGCGACGTCTGCTCGACGACCATGGGCACAAGTACTGAGTTGTTCATCCAGGCTCCTTCACCAACCGTAGTACTGCTGTAGCAAGCAGTACTGTTTCGGCTGTGATTTACGTCCCCATCATACTAGGGCGAGATTTTGTAAGGGCCTAGTTCGGCATGCGCTTCAGCCCTATTGACGGATCCGCTAAGGCCGGTCATATTGGCGGTGTAGGAGCGCGGCTTGGGATAAGCTTTGGTTTGTGGGGCCCACAATGCTCATGATTTCGTCTTCCGCGACGATATGCAAAATATCGCTACGGAGTATGCGCGTTAGATGAAAGTTCTTATAGCAGATGACAGCCGAGTATCTCGGACTGTGCTCCAAAGCACTCTGGCTCGCTGGGGGTACGAGGTTATTGTCGCCGAGAATGGAGCCGAGGCTTGGGATGTGCTTGATGCTCCAGATCCGCCACACGTTGCCATTCTGGACTGGGTGATGCCCTACATGACTGGACCAGAAGTCTGCCGCAAGGTCCGCGAGACGCTAAGAGAGCCTTACACTTACATTCTCCTGTTAACCTCGAAAAATACGAAGGACGAAACGGTCGAGGGTATGGAGTCAGGTGCCGACGACTATATCGTCAAACCCTTCCATGAACATGAACTGCAGGTTCGGCTTCGCGCCGGTAAGCGGATTATTGACCTGCAGTTGAATTTGATGAAAGCTCGTGAGGAGCTACGGGATCGCGCCAACAAAGATCTATTGACAATGCTTCCAAATCGGGCAGCAATTCATACGACCTTAGAGCATGAGTTGGCTCGTTGTCATCGTGATCGTAGAACGGTCGGAGTCATTCTGCTAGACATCGACCATTTTAAACGCGTCAATGACACCTACGGGCATTTTGCAGGCGATGCTGTGCTGCGCGAAACGGCTGCTCGGCTTCGCAACAGCATGCGTCCCTATGATCAGGTCGGCCGTTACGGGGGGGAGGAGTTCCTGGTTGTCCTGCCAAACTGCGATCTCGAACAGGCCGCGCAGCAGGCAGAGCGCATGCGTCAACGGCTCTGTGGAGATCCAATGGCATTGGAAGCAGGTGAGATTCCGGTGTCGGCCAGCTTCGGCGTAACAGTCTCCGACTTCTCCGATCGGTCACCCGATTTGTTGGTACGAGTTGCCGACGAAGCGCTTTACCGCGCTAAGGGCGGCGGCCGTAATCGAAGCGTAAAATTGCATTATGGCGAGTCTGACCTGGCTCGAGGATCGGCGGCGAGCTAGAGCCGATTCCAGCACGGCGACCAATGTTATATTTAGAAAGTTGCGCCCGTAGCTCAGCTGGATAGAGCGTCTGGCTACGAACCAGAAGGCCGGCAGTTCGAATCTGTCCGGGCGCACCAGGTTTCAGCGGCGACTCTCGATAAACAACACATCAACGTTCGGCTACTACAGCACACCACGCACAGGCTGAACGGCTTCGGACAGATCTTTTTCACCTAGAAATTGCCGAAGATTGATCTCTATGGTAGTAGTAATGGCCGTCATCGGAACGTCGTAAATCGTGTTATCAAACGGATCTTCCAGGTCGCGGCCAATCTTGTCCAAAGCCAGGAACATGAATCCAATTAGAGTTGAACAAGCGGAGTAAACCAGCCTAGCTGCTCCACCATCCCGACCGGCAATAGCAAACAGTAGATCAACACAAAGAGCTGGGAAAATAGTCGTACTGCTTGGGCATGGGCGTATTCTTAATCCGTTCGGTTCCACCTTGAGCATCGGCAAGATCATCGAGGTTGCCATCCATGGCCTGCCATTCCCGTGAATCGATCCATCCCTGATCTTTTGCCTGCCGCAACATTCTTCCTATCTCCTGCTGAATGGCCAGCGGCGCGTTCTTCGCTTCTTGCAAGACCGCAAATTCATCGCTGCTCAGTAACCCACGGATTGCTTCCCATGGGCTCAGGCCACGCAAGTGCTGCCCTAGTGCGTGCACAAAGGCGATCTGATGGTAGATCAGGCGTCGCTGCGTCAGATGCAGCTGCTCCAGATCGTCATCTGCTGCCCTCACGGGATGCGTAGTGACCTGAACTTGCCGTCCCAAACTCCGGCTATTATTTACGATTTGACCCCAAAGCCCTCTGGACTCCCACCACCGGGCATACGCTGAGTTATTTCGAAAGCCAACAATCAGCCCGATCACCGAGCCATACAATGCGAGCGGGATGTTCTTCGAGCCGACCCATTCCCAATGCAGCAGGTTGTAGGCGAGCACCATCATCACATCCCACGCCACCAGGGCAAGCAGCGGCCATCCCACGTACGTGAGCATCGCCAAAGGTGCGGGCCCTTAGGAACGATCATCTAGAAGCGGATCCCGCGGTTAATACATAATCAGGCGCCTGGAGCTTTAACCGCTAGGATTTCCGGCTTTTCAACATCTGGTTCTCTGGTAAAGAGGTCCTTGGCCTTAGCGAATAGCGCCTTCGCAATATCTCCGTTCAGATGAGCGTTGCGCGCCTCTTCATCCGCAAACGTGTCGAAGATTCCGTACTGCGATGGTCCGATCTTTAGCGCATACCAGGTCGTAGTTCCCGATTCTTCCATCGCCATTGGCTGAGCAGATTTCAGAAACTCCTCGACTTCTGCCTCTTTGCCCGGCTTGGCTTCCATCATTGCCCAAATTGCGAACTTATCCATTTTGATTCCCTTCGCAGGATAGGATGCCTGAACGTCCGCAGGTTGATCCTATAGTTTGTGCTCAAAACGTGAAGCGGAGCTGCAGCTCCATCCGACGGTTAGCTTCCAACTGCTTGTGGTAGACGGCGGTCCCCCCGCCAAAGTTGAAACCGGGGGCGAGCGAACTAGCCTGCCCAAACTGGGCGGAACTCAAGTTCCCTTCGGGAATTCCTGCGTTTAGGTGGTTGGTGAGATTGATGACTTGTGCAGAAACTACCAGGCCATAACGGTGCTCGTCTTTCCCAGAGGAACCGTCCTTTGCCGTTTTGTCGCTGGCCGGTGCTTCGCCAAACGCAAACGTTTTACTAAGCCGGAAGCTGGCGGAGAAGAACGCGGGTCCACGGCCGAAGTTACGGGCGATGACAGCCTCACCAGGAAGAGGGTTCAGCCGGAAAGCTCCGAACTGAGTCACGATCACATCCGGCTGAGTCGGATCAGTCACCAAAACTGGCCGTCCGGTAAAGGGGATGTCTGGATCGTTGTAGGTTCCCGTAATGATGTTGAAGGGACGGCTAGAAGAGGCCACAAGGAAGGGGCTCAACCGAATTCTCCAGGGCGCATCCCATGACCCGGTCAGCGTGAAATTATGGCGCAGATCTTTCTCCGATCTCCCGAACTCGCCCGATAAATCGTTCCAGCTTGCGGCAGGATTCGACGTTCCGTCAGTATTGCTATTCGCTCCGCTGTAAACGTAATTAGCAGTGATATTTAGCTGTTTAGTGAAACGGTTACTCAGCTCAACTCTCATCTGTCGTTGCGTCAGAAGTCCCTTCGATTCCACAGTCAGGAATCGTGGGCTTCCTAGCTGGAAGGGCGAGGAATCAACAACCAGGAGATCTCGATATGTTCTTGCCTCTATGAAGCTGATCGAGACACGAGTCTTGTACGGCAATTGCTGCTCCCATGTGAGCGTTTCCTGGAGCGTAACAGGCGCCCTGACGTTCGGAGCAATCTGCAAAGAATCGGCTGGGCTGGAAAAAGGGGCCAAGCTTGTCAAAGGCGGTACTGCCGGAAAGAGATTCAGCACAGAAGGATCTGACGTCATGTAGTGAAGCTGTTGCTGTTGGGTGTGACGGGACTGAAGAACCAACGAACTATCCAGCCGCTCGTAAAACAATCCCACTCCGCCGCGGAACACTGTATGGGGGTTGTCCTTGCCAACAGCAGATACGGGCGCCCATGCAAATGAGAGGCGTGGTCCTACGTTCGAGTTGTCATGCAAGTTCGTCTGCTTCTCATACCGGATGCCTGCCCCCAGAAGCAAGTTGGGCCGAATATGCCAGTCGTTCTGAAGATACACTCCAACGTCGTACTGTCTCACTCGGGCAAAAGGATCGCCTGAGTTAAGAGTGTAGCTGCTGGGTCCTCCTCCCAGTTGCCGGATCTCAGAGGAAGTTAGTCCTTCTTGTTGAAACAGAATCGTCCGGCGATATCGCTCTAAGCCCGATATCGGGATGGTTGTCGGCGCCCGTTGCGGGTCCAGAATGGGACTGCCGTCAGCGTTCAAGGCCGGACCAGAGCCAGCCGAGAACGAGTATGTTCCTTCTGCATTCTTCTCCAAGCTCTCTGAACTCAGGCTACCCCTCAGTCGAATACCCGCGCGCATCGCATAACTCTTGAGAACTGTGGAGAAGTTGTTTTGAAACTCCCACTGATTCTGGCGCAGGCTGCTCAGAGCCAGCGGGGACGTACCGCTTGTAAATGCCTGATCAACAGCTATCGCGGGGGTCGAGCTATATGCTTTCGAACTCAAGTCCGTACGCACGTATTGGAATTTTGCTTCATTTACGGACTGGGTGTTCAACGCGGCCGTTTCGGACAACTGCACTGTTTGTTCGTGGTCCGAGGTCTTATAGCCATTTTGCGGTAGTGCCGTGCCCCCGACTCCCTCACGAGGCAGCGAATAGCCGGACGAAGAATATCGGACCATCAACGTGTTGGTTTTGTTCAGCGTGAAGTTGAGTTGAGGACTGAAAAGCAGGCTATTCTGGAAATCCGCAACGTTCTCGACCAGAGGCGTCGAAACCAGAGAAGAATTCAAAACCGTAGCATTAACAGCGTTCTTGAGGTCGGTCCTGGTTCGCTCCAGTGAAACAAAGAATGAGACCTTCGACGTGATTGGACCAGCCACATTGCCCCCTTCCAGCTGAGAGGGGTTAGCCGGCAACGGTCTGGTAAACGGATTCGTGGCATCCCACCAGCCAGCGTCCCAATTGATGTACCCTTCTCCATGCACCTGGTCACTCCCCGATTTAGTAACTGCTTCGATCTTGTTCGCAG
Source organism: Bryobacteraceae bacterium (assembly GCA_965214005.1). GTDB lineage: Bacteria > Acidobacteriota > Terriglobia > Bryobacterales > Bryobacteraceae > Bog-105. The sequence goes on along the minus strand of CBDCAQ010000014.1, from coordinate 754,888 downwards.
CCGGACGATCATTCTCGGCAGAGAATGGATTCTCGTTAATCCGGATCTCGGCGATAGTCTCTTTGGGAGGTATCTGATTTAGGACGAATCCGTTCACAAAGATCTGCGGATCGGTCGGGCCTAGCGCCGAAGGTCCTGCCAGGGCATCGAGTGCGGCTGCAAAGTCGTTTGGATCATCCGGCAACCCGTTGAGACCGGTACCTCGTAGAACCAGGGTGCTCGGGCTACTCACTGGCTCAACACTCATCGGCTTTTCGTCAGAGGCCACAACGACAACCTGCTTTACCGGAGCAAGATCCAGTCGGAAGTCCAGGTGAATGCTACGTGGTCCGGTCACACGGACGGATAGCACCTCGTAAGGCTCAAACCCTCGCGCCGCTACGTTCACCTGATAGTTGCCGGGTTCTAAATTGTGGAAAGCGTACGAGCCTGATTTACTTGCGTGAGCTCTTCTAGGCGTCCCACCAGGAAGCTGAAAGGTGACAGTCGCACCTGGAACTGGCGAGTTCGTCTTATCTCGAATCTGGCCTTCTACGGAACCTGTTTGAGCCAAGGCAAACAGGCGAAAGATCGTAAAAAGCAAGATAATGCGGATGCAGCACACCCTTGTAGACGACCGTAATGCGAATAACAATGACTGTAACTGTTTGTAGCTAGGAAGGGTACTTACAACAACGTAGAAGCCGCTGTACGGTACGCTTTCCTCAGAATGACATTCGGCTCTGTTCTTTCACCTGTGGCAATAATCTGTGGGCTGGCGTTGGGGCTATGTTGCATGGCCCAGAATGCCGGGAATTATCAGGAGCCGTATCGTCCTCAGTTCCACTTTTCCCCTCGCCAGCATTGGACGAATGATCCGAATGGCCTCGTGTATCTCGATGGTGAGTACCATCTCTTTTTCCAGTTCAATCCTCTCGGTGACAAATGGGGTCACATGAGTTGGGGTCACGCGGTCAGCCACGATCTGGTTCATTGGTCCGAATTGCCAGTCGCGCTTCCGGAACAGAACGGCATTATGATCTTCACCGGCAGCACCGTCGTAGATCACAAGAACAGCAGTGGTTTCTGCAAAGGTGGACAACCCTGCCTGGTAGCCATCTATACCGGCCACACGCCAGAGACAAAGCTGAAGCCAGCCCTGCAAACACAGAATCTTGCCTGGAGCAACGATCACGGCCGCACATGGACGAAGTACGAGAAAAATCCGGTTCTCAACCTGAACATGTCAGATTTCCGGGATCCAAAGGTGCTGTGGTCTGATCAGGCCCATTGTTGGGTAATGGTTGTTTCCTTGCCGAACGATCACAAAGTACGCATCTATCACTCGCCTGACTTGAAGTCGTGGACGCCGGTCAGCGATTTCGGGCCGGCGGGCGCGGTTTCTGGTCAATGGGAGTGCCCTGAGCTCTTCGAACTGCCCGTGACCAATCAACCTCGACAGAGCCGGTGGGTCTTGAAAATCGGCCTCAATCCTGGCGGTCTCCAGGGCGGGTCGGGCGAGCAGTATTTTGTCGGCAGCTTCGATGGAACGCATTTCACGAACGAGAATCCTTCAAGCACAACCATGTGGACGGACTACGGGAAGGACTGCTACTGCGGGCTAACGTTTAACAATCTTCCGAAAAGCCAGCCCCAGGCAATGATTGCTTGGATGAACAATTGGCAGTACGCGAACCAAGTGCCCACGTCGCCGTGGCGCGGCCAAATGACAATCCCTCGGAAGCTCAGCCTGCGAGCCACGAATCAGGGAATGCGATTAATTCAACAGCCTGCGAACGAATTCGCGTCTTTGCTGGGCGAGCATGTCACCGTCGTGGAACAACCGGCGAAGCAAGTAGCGGAGAAGCTAAACGGCTCAAGCGTTCTGAAGAACAACAGTTACCGGCTGAAGACCACGCTCAGAATCGGGCGCGCTGACGAGGTTGGTTTGCAACTTAGCGCGGGCAACGGGAAAGCAGCCAAGCTGGGCTATGATGCCAAAAATCACGTTCTCTTCTTTGACCGTACGAATGACACCGCAATTGCCTTCAGCAAAGACTTCCCGGCTCGCGTTTCGGCGCCATTGACGCTCGAGAGTGACCTGCTGCGACTCGACATTTTGGTCGACCGCAACTCAGTCGAGGTCTTCGCGGGCGACGGCAAGGTAACTCTCACCAACCTTGTCTTTCCACCGCAGGGCGCGTCTCTGCTGAGCTACTACAGTGTGGGAGGCAGCCCTGGGGCTGTCTCAGCGGACCTGTGGCAAGTCAAGTCGATTTGGAAGTAGGCTGCTGGGCGAAGATGACTAAAAGAACCCTGACCCTTTTTGGCCTTTGCATCTCGTTCTCCAGTGTCCTTTTCTCAGCGTCTCAGCCGACCATCAACGTGAAACTGCAGCGCGTCGAACGGAAACTGGCGGAGCTGAGAAAGAGTCCACCGGAGCTTTATGCCTTTTTGCTCACGATGCCTAAGGGCGGCGACCTTCACAACCATCTTTCTGGCGCAGTGTACGCAGAGGATCTGGTCGAGGCTGCGGCCGAGGAGCACCTATGCGTCGATCAGCGGTCTTGGTCGATAGTTGCACCACCGGGAAAGGAACAGTGCGATAAATCAATGCTGTCGGCGGCCGCAGCCGCTCGAGACAACGATGATCGAGATCACTTGATCAACAGCCTCTCGCTCCGAGGCTTTGTGCCGGGTTTAGAGTCGGCACACGATCATTTTTTCGCCACGTTCGGCAAATTCCAAGCCATCGGGCGCGAAGAAAATCCAGGATTCGTGGCTCAAGTTGTTCGGCGTGCGGCGGAACAGAACGAGTCTTACCTCGAGCTGATGGCAATGGCCGGCGGCGGCGCTATTTCTGCACTGGGTAAACAAACCGGCTTCGAGGGCGACTTTGAGCGCACTCGCGAAGCTTTGATGGCAGGCGGCCTATCGGCACTCGTGGACCAGATGAAAACGCGCGTGGACGATATGGAATCTGGCCGTAGGCGGATTCTGGAATGCGACGTTCATCCCGACACGCCGGCTTGTCGCGTAGAAGTTCGATACGTTTTTCAAGTTTTACGAGAGTTTCCGAAATCACAGGTATTTGCGCAAATCCTAGGCGGGTTTCTGTTAGCCTCGCAAGACCCCCGCGTAGTCTCGATCAATCTGGTGCAGCCGGAAGACGGACTAACCTCCATGCACGACTACCACCTTCATATGCAGATGGTCGCGTTTGCTCATCGCCTCTATCCGAAAGTGCGGCTCACACTGCACGCAGGCGAACTGGCTTCGGGCCTTGTGCCGCCCGAAGACCTTAGGTTCCATATTCGCGAAGCTGTGGATTTAGCCGGAGCTGAACGCATTGGTCACGGTGTGGACATTGCTTACGAATCTGAGTCGGAGAAATTGCTGGACACAATGAAGCAGCGTCGGGTGGCCGTCGAGATCAATTTGACAAGCAATGATGTGATCCTGGGTGTACGCGGCAACGATCATCCCTTCAACATGTACCGTAAAGCAGGAGTACCGGTTGTCCTTTGTACTGACGATGAGGGCGTCTCCCGCACTCATCTCACCCAAGAGTATGTCCGGGCGACACTCTCTTACGGCCTCAGCTACGCCGACTTGAAGCAGATTGTCCGGAATAGCATCGAGTACTCATTTCTGCCGGGCAAAAGTCTTTGGCGAGATGGTGCGTATCAGGGAACAGTATGGGAATGCTTAACTCAGCGAACTAGCGTCACCTGCAGAACCTTCCTCGATTCAAGCGAGAAGGCAAAAGCTCAAGCAGATCTGGAGGATCGCTTCGACCAGTTCGAAAAATCATTCTGATCCGCGACGGAGACTTTGTTACGGAGTTCTTGTCTTTGCAATGTCCGGAGCTTCTTCTGTCAACCCGGGCAGCGCGCTTTCCGGTTCCAGATACTGATGGGTTAATCCCTCTTGCAGGATCCTCAACGCTGAAGCAGGATCGTCAGCAAATCGAAATAGGCTGAGATCCTCGGCGGAGATAACGCCATGCCTCACGAGAGCCTGAAAATTAATTACTTCGTTCCAGAAGTCGGACCCGTACAGCACAATCAGGATCTTGCTTTCGAGTTTTTTGGTCTGAGCCAACGTCAAGATCTCAGAAAGTTCGTCCAGCGTCCCAAAGCCTCCGGGGAACACGACCAGCGCTTTGGCCAGATACGCGAACCAAAACTTTCGCATAAAAAAGTAGTGGAACTCGAAAGAGAGTTCAGGCGTTATGTAGGGATTCGGCCGCTGCTCAAACGGAAGGCCAATATTCAGGCCGATAGTTTTGCCGCCGGCATCCATAGCTCCCCGGTTTGCGGCCTCCATGATGCCCGGACCGCCTCCGGTACACACCACGAATCGATGCCTTTCAGCTATGTCTGCCGGTCGTTTCTCAATGCGATCCGTCCACTGAGTCACCATTCGGGCAAGTTCGCGAGCTTCGTGATAGTAGCGGGCGAGCGGCCCATGTTCCATGATTCGAGCCGACCCGAAAAAGACGATCGTGTCCTGAATCAACTCCTCTTGAAAATGCGCCAGCGGCCATAGATATTCAGACAGTATCCGCAAGGGTCGAGAATCCGGACTCTGCAAGAAGGCTTCTTCTCGATACGCAACAGGGCGTCGAAATTGATCAAACGGAGGACTCGCCATGCAAGTCGATTCTCTCACCAGCTACACCATGGACGCTGGTAAAATTCGGGCAATGGCCGGTCGCACACTATTTAGGGTTCTTGAAGAGACGGCAACTCGTCTCGGCGACACGGTCGCTCTACATCAACCACTTCCGGGGAAACAGGAATCCGGCTATCGAACCTACACATGGGCTGAATGGGCGCAGATCGCCCGCGAGATCGCACTCGGCTTGCAGACGTTGGGACTCAAAGGTGGCGATGTCGTTTGCGTCCTCTCTGAAACCCGCGCTGAGTTTTATTTAGTTGACCTCGGAATCATGGCTGGTGGCGGGGTCTCGGCTGCGCTCTACACGGCGTATCCGATGCCGGACCTTGCCAAGAACATCAGAACGGCGCAGCCGAGCTTTTTGATGATCGAGAGCGCCAAGGCTTTGGAGTCATTGGCGAAGGTAGTTGAGGAGAATGGCGATCTATTGCCACCCCACATCTTCTTGATGACCGGAGAATTGGACGAGGGATCCTCCCGCGCTTCCGCGCTCCGAGCCCTATCGCAATCAACAGTGTCAACGCTGGACGACCTTTGCGCTCGAGGTCGAGCATGCCTAGCAGAAGATCCGGCCGCGTTCGAAAAAGTCCACGACAACACCTCGCCGGAGGACTCCGCTATCCTCTACCTCACCTCTGGCGCAACTGGCGAGCCCAAGATGAGCCTCACAAGTCATGCGGCAGTTATCGCCAACATTGATATGGGCCCGCAGGTGTTGCCGTTGAACCCTGATGACACAACGGTTGTATTTCTTCCTTCCGCCCACATCGCGCAAAGAATTGTGGCCGAGTTTGTACCCATACGCATGGGTTCACCAGTGTGGTTCTCTGAAAGTCTCGCGCGCATGCCCACCGAGTTGAAGACTATCAGGCCAACGTTTTTCTTGGCTCCGCCACGGGTTTGGGAGCGCATGTACGCGACCGTCTGCACCGAAGTTCGCAAGCGTCCGAAGATTGCGCAGCGCATCTTTTGGGGTGCATTAGGTGTCGGCATAGAAGCCGCTCATCGGCGCGAGCTTGGCAAACCAGTTCCACCTTGGATGTCGGCCTTGTTGAAGGCGGCCGATAAAGCGGTGTTTTCAAAGGTGCGCGAACGACTCGGCGGACGCATTCGAATTGCGGCCAGTGGCGCAGCCCCGCTTGGAAAAGATCTGGCAGATTTTTACGCCGCGATTGGGATGCCGCTCATTGAGGGCTATGGCTTGACTGAGGCAGGTATTCTCTGTTTTAATCCGCTTGATCGGCCCAAGGCGGGCAGCATCGGAGTGCTTTTGCCTGGCGTTGAAGCGCGACTCCGTGAAGACGGCGAGCTCCAGGTGAAAACGCCCTGCATCTTTCAGGGCTACTACAGGGACGAAGCCGCAACCAGGTCCGTTATGTCGGATGACGGTTGGTTTTCAACCGGTGACATAGCTGAGGTTGATAAGGACGGCTATTGGTACATCATCGGTCGCAAAAAGGAGCTCATCGTCTCGTCGAACGGCAAGAAGATCTATCCGTCTCGCATTGAAAATCTATTCAAGATGGAGCCCCTGGTCAGCCAGATCTTGCTCATCGGCGACAAGCAGCCCTACATTACTGCGCTGATGACGGTCAACGCCGCGCAAGCACAAACGGTAGATGGTGGCGAGGCTCTTAAAGGCCTTCCCCTCGATCAGCTCGTTCAATCGGAACCAGTCACCGTCGCCGTCCAGAATGCTGTTGCCCGCGTGAACAAGCAGCTCGCGGACTTTGAGCGAATCCGCCGCTTCAAAGTTCTTGGCCGTGAGTTCTCAATCGAGGATGGCGAGGTCACTGCCACACAAAAGATCCGTAGGACCAAAGTTCTCGAAAACCATCGCGAACTGGTCAATGCGCTTTACCTCGGGCGCGAGGAAAGCAGCTAGTCCAGCGAGACTATTTGCGCCAGAACTTCACTAATCCCATCTATGCTGAACAAGCCTGATCGACCGTTCCAAATCAAGCCCATCTTTAAAGAACGCGTTTGGGGCCGCCGAAGCCTGGCACCTTATTTTCAGGACGTCCATCCTGAGATTCCGATTGGAGAGGCTTGGTTGACGTCTGACGAGAACGAGACAGTCTCGGGCGTGAACTTTGGCGATCTAATCGAGCAACAGCCAGCGATCCTCGGGACGGTCCGCGACCCACTCCATCCGAGATTATGTCCTCTCTTAGTCAAGTTTTTGTTCACCACAAGCCGTCTCTCGGTTCAGGTGCATCCAGATGATGTCTATGCCCATAAGCATCATCACTGCCTTGGTAAGACAGAAGCTTGGTATGTGATCGAGTCGGAGCCAACAGGGGAAGTCGCGATCGGTTTCCGGGAAACAATCACGCCTGAACGCTTACGGGAAGCGTCCCAGTCGGGTGAGATCGAGCAATTACTGGATTGGCGAAAGGTGAAAGCAGGCGACCTCATTTTCACACCCGCCGGTACGGTGCACGCAATTGGCGCCGGAGTCACCATTTGCGAAATTCAGCAAAATTCCGACATCACATATCGTCTTTATGACTATGGCCGTCCGCGCCAACTACATCTTGATCACGGCTGCAAAGTGTCCAAGCTGGGTCCGCACGGATACCAGCCCAGGACCGCTGACATCGAACCCTGGCGCAAACAGCTGATCGACTCTGAGTACTTTCGGATCGAGAAACTAGTGCCGGACAAGCTGCTGCGCTTCCCGGCTTATGAACCGCAATACTCACTTCTGATTTGTCTCAAAGGGAAAGGATCAATCGGGGGTCAAGATTTCGAGGCAGGGCAGGTATGGTTCGTGCCGGCCAATACGCCCGAGTTCACTATGATGGGCTTTGGATCTGAATGGATTTACACCTATACAGCCAAGGAGTCCGTCACAGGTTTAACAGCCCACTAGTGTAAAGTCAACGCAGAAACGCGCGCAGCAGTATCGCAACTTTGGCGTACGTGGGCACGTTTATGCGGCGACTCAAAACGTTGTAATTCGCGGCTTCTAGTTGGGCTAACAGCTTGAGATAGATTTCTCGTAAAGCCCATAATGATCTCCGGCTCTTAGAGTGGATCATGCCAGACAGTGGCTGCGACTCCTCGTAATAAGCCCGCGCTCGTCCGCCTTCAAAACGCATCAGCTTCCGAAAGCTGTCATTCTCGTTTCCAATTTTCAGTTGCTCGACAGTGACGCCGAATCGGTTTAGGTCTTCAGCAGGCAGGTACACTCGGCCGAGCTCTGCGTCTTCACGAACATCACGAAGAATGTTTGTCAGCTGAAATGCAACTCCACATTTCTCAGCGAGTAGCAGCGCTCTGATTGAGTCGAAACCAAAGATATGGATGATGGTGAGACCGACAACCGAAGCCACGTGATAACAGTATCGATAAAGCTCATCGAACGTGGCCATCTGTCGAGGCTCCAAGTCCGACGAGATCCCTTCGATCATCTCGTGGAAGAAACGGTGAGGGATCCGGTAGCGTACGACGGCATCCTGGAATGCTGGCCACATCGGGTGATCACCCGGCCGCCCGGCAAGCGTCCGGTTCAGTTCTAGTCGCCATTCCGTAATCTTGTTCTGCAGGGCCTGTTTGCCCGTTGCCGTTGGTTCGTCGCTTAGATCGTCACAGTACCGCATGAACGCGTAAATGGCGCACATGGCATCCCGCTGCGGACCGGACAGCAGCAGGAACGAGTAGTAGAAATTCTTCGCTCTGTCGCGGGCAACACGGCGGCAGTATCGATAGCTTTGGGCAACCGTGTTGTCGGTCAAAACGGGAGCAGTCGCGGCAGACACTGTATCAGCATACCCACCCGTTCTGCTTTCGAGATAGAGGGGCGTCGCTTCAAAACGTTATAATTCTCGATCTGAATTTTATGCAAGATCTTCATGCCGCCCTTTGAAAACAGTTCCAGGTCAAACCCCAGTCGCCGGTCTACCATCCTTACCAGCGGCAGTCCGCAGCGAAAGAAATCGAACGCAATATGAACAGCCTCCCCCATGAGTCGTTCAAACCGTCGATCATATTTCAGCGCAAACAAATCCTCGAGTGTATAGGAATACTTGGCCAGCAGATCCAACGGCAGATAGACACGATCTTTTTTTAAATCAAGAGTGACGTCCTGCCAGAAATTGGCAAGCTGTAAGGCAGTGCACGTGCAATCGGAAAGCCGTTGTCGTTCTTGGTCGCCATAGCCGCCCAGATATAAAACGAGGTGGCCTACGGGATTCGCAGAATTTGTGCAGTAAGCATAAAGGTCATCGAATGTTTGATACCGTGTCGTAGTCTGATCCTGCTCAAAAGCCCGAATCAAGCGGGCAAATGGCTCAATTGGAATTCCAAATCGTTCGACTGTTCCCTTTAGCGCCACGAACACCGGATGACCAGCGGGATTCTTGCCCTCATACATGGCCTTTAGTTCCTGCCGCCACCACGCCAGCAAGCGAAGGCTCTCCACAGGGTCGTCGATCTCGTCACCCAAGTCGTCAGCCCACCTGCAAAACGCGTAAATATTGTAGAAGTCCTGATGAAGCCGCTTCGGTAGAAAGAGGCTGACTACATGAAAGTTCTCGTAATGGTGCGTGGCGAGCCAACGCGTATAAGCCAGCGCTTCAGCCTCAGTGTAGTTTTCCGATCCAGGCGCAATCTGCTGAACGTATTCTTTGGGCTGTAGCTGCGCGACAGGCACTACTTCGAAGATACCTTGCTGGCTATTTCAGCGAAGCTCCGCTGAAGTTTCAGAGATGGCAGGGCGATTACTGATGACATCGAGGAGGAAAATACATTCTGTGACTTCTTCTAATCTCGACCGAAACATACGGCGCGAAAACTTCTTGATAGTCTCTCTTACGTGTGCTGTGTCGGTAGACACAGAGTCGTCAACCGCAAGTTGACCCTCAGGCCCAGGCAGCCTCGGTGGCCATTTTGGCATTTGGTACCGAAGCCATACTATTCCACAACCCGACATTGTGAGGTTCGAGTCAGAGGAGGATCACCAGAATCTCTCGTCCAGACCCACACGGTGCAAATGCCTCACCCAGGACCTCCCATTGAGATTCGTGTCAAGTAAGAATCGGCGCCCTCGGCGAGATCGACGAGCAAATCTAAGGAATAATAGCTGTCTTGATGTGCCCGTTGCGGTGGTGGGCTAGATCGTGGAGCACTTTAGGCAATTGTCGAAGCGGTTCCTCATGGTTGACCAAGTGATCAGCCGTTACCTTTCCGTCTGCAACAATCTCCAGCGATCGACGAATGTGCTCGGGCGTATGGTGGAAGCTGGCCCGGCAGGTAATCTCAGAATAGTGCAGAAGCGTAGTGTCGAGGCCTACGCGGGTGCCGCTGGGACAGCCACCGAAAAAGTTGATGACGCCGCCTTTGCGGACCAGAAGTGTCGCCAGTTCCCAAGCGTCAGGGTGACCCACGGCCTCAATCATCACGTCAGCTCCGCGCCCTCCGGTAGTGGCCCGGACCTCGCTTATCAGGGCCTCTTTGTTGCCCATCAGCAGTCCCTCGTCCGCACCCAACATCATGGCGCGATCCACTTGCTCTAGACGCCTGGCCATGGCGATTACTCGAGCGCCGAACGCCCATTTGGCTAAACGGACAAACATCAGGCCAATAGGACCCAAACCCATAACGGCAACCGTATCACCGGGCCGAAGATTGCTCTCGTCCAAGCCCTTCAGTACGCAAGCTAACGGCTCAATTAAGGCCGCATCACGATAGTCCAGTTCGTCCGGAATCTCATACGTGTTGCGCTGAACGATACGCTCAGGAACGCGCATAAATTCTGCGTAGGCGCCGTTATTAAAAAGGAGTTGCTCACACAGATTCTGCTGTCCTCGATGACAGAAGAAACATTCGCCGCAAGGAGCCGAGTTCGCCGCTACAATTCTTTGTCCAACCCGAAAGTTAGTAACGCCTTCGCCGACAGCCACGATGTCGCCAGCCATTTCGTGACCGAAGAGGGCAGGCGGTACGATCATTCGAGCATGGTACCCCCGACGAAACACCTTCACATCAGTGCCGCAAGTCAGCGCAGTTCGGACACGCACCAGCAGTTCGCCCGATCCTACTTCGGGAACCGGCACAGACTCTAAACGGACGTCTTCCTTCCCGTAGAGTACGGCCGCCTGCATGGTTTCGGTCATCAGTTCAGCTCCTGAGGGTGAACGACCACTTTTAAAGAGTACTCGCTTGGATGAAGCGCAGTCTCTATGCCATCTCTGATGTTCTCAAGCCCAACCCGATGCGAAATCAGCTCTTCTAGCGGTAGTTCTCCCCCAAAGACAAGCTTGGCAGACTCCGCTTGCAGATCGACGTCCGCACTGTACGAACCCAAGAGCGTGCGCTCGCCCACGCAAATATCTGCTCCCGCGATGTCGATTCGTTCCGTCATAGACGTTTGGGCAAACAACAAAATCTTTGCGCCTGGACGCGAAATTCTTAATGCCTGGTCCACCAGTCCTTTTGCATTCGTCGCGACGATGACGGCGTCAACCCCTCGGCCTTCCGTCTGGCTTTTCATTTCATCTTCAAAAGACGTCCCACGCGGATCATATGCCTGCGCTCCGAAACGCCCGGAGAGCTCTCGCCGGAAAGAAATTGTGTCACTTGCAAACGCAATCGCGCCCTTCCGTCGCACAAGCATCGTGAAGATCAGTCCAATCGGCCCTTGTCCGAGGATCGCCACGGTGTCAGAAGCGTTAACATCAACCAGCTCGACAGCCTTCAAGCAGGTATTCACCGGCTCCACCCAGCAGGCTTGATCAAATGATACCGAGTCGGGGATTCGCTCAAGGCCTCTTTCTACGATCCAATCCATTGCGCGCACGTATTGAGCAAAACCTCCGCCCGCCGGTTGATAACCTGCGGTGACACCCACCCGCTTATAGACTGGACATTGAGCATAAAGCCGACGCTGGCAATAGAAACAGGTGCCGCACGGAATGTGGTGGAAAACAATTACCCTGTCCCCACACTCGAATTTAGTAACTCCTTCGCCTACTCTGACAACAACGCCCGCAGTCTCGTGACCGTAAATCCTCGGGGGTGTTAACAGGTTGTACTCAATCTTCTTCAAGTCAGTGTGACAAATCCCGCAACTCTCAACACGGATTAGCAACTCTCCGGGCCCAATCGTCGGCGTTTCCAGCGACTCGACCGACATGCATCCCGCACCTCGATAAACGGCAGCACGCATCACCGTTGGAACATGGATTTCCGTTTGCGAAGACACGTGACAACTCACGACGGGTGCCGCGTGGCTACTCACTTGCCTCCATGCCAGCTACCACTTGGCTTACCTGAAATTCGATCCGACAACTAACCAGAAACTCTCCGAGGGCCCGAGCTGCTGTATCACTCCTTCGCTTTAATCGGAACAGCTCTGGAATCATACTTGGGTGGGTGATTGCGTACGTCCCAATCTTGCCGCGCCCAAACCGTCCTTCCGCCGTTCGAAACTGGTTCAAATCGATCGCGAAACCTTCAGCCGCCGTATCAGTAACTACTTTGATGCAGCAGACAGGCAATCCGGCGCGAGTTATCCTCGCAGCAACTCCGGCTGATTCCATATCGACCGCAATGGCCCCTGCCGGCTCACTTACACGCAACCGCGACTTTTCTTCTGCCGTTTGTACTACCCGATCCAGGGATAGCAGAATTCCCTCGGCTGCTGGCTCCTCTGAACTCACTGGCAAGCACGTAAATCCCTGGCGCGTTACATGGTCCGCAACCGACGTTGCGACCACAATCTGATTCAGCTCTAATGCAGGATCTAACGCCCCACAGTACCCTGTCGTGACCACAGCTTCGAGTTTCGATGAAGAAAGATCGGCCACACTGACCGCCCGCAACGCAACCTCGACCGCCTGGGCGGCCAGCTTCGGCCCGGCTCCGTGAGCGGCCAACATGATACGCCGACTCCCCTGTACACCCTCAAACGCGTAATCCAGAGGCCACTTCAGCTTCCGTAAGCCGGTCAGGGTTTCGGCAAAGGGTTTCAGTTCTGAAGCTTCAGATGCTACGTAGAGTATCGCCAGTTGTGTCTCCTCAACGTAGTGAAGTCCTAAGCATACCCATTTGCCCCAAACCAAAGGACTGCCTTTTGCAATGCCTCTTCAGCTGGACCGGGTTTAAACCCCAGTTCACGTTCAGCCTTTTTGTGACTGACGAACATCTTCTTACGGGCCATTTTAACGGCCTCTAACGGCGCAATCGGAGGATGGCCGGTCACCTGAGCCCAGGCCGTCGTGACAACCCCAGCGGCAAACGCGAGTGCGTACGGAACCTTGCGGGTTGGAGCCGGCTTCCCTGCCAGACGCGCCACGGTTTGCAAAATCTGCTGCAAAGTCAAATTCTCGCTACCCAGAATGTAGCGTTCACCGTCACGCCCACATTCAGCAGCAAGCAAATGCCCTAAAGCCGTATCTCGTGCATCCACTATGTTCAACCCGGTATCGACAAACGCAGGCATACGCTGTCTGAGAACGTCTAGAACAATCTTGCCGGTCGGCGTTGGTTTCCAATCGTGATCTCCAACCGGAGCCGTAGGGTTCACGATCACCACCGGAAAGCCATTTTTAGCATGCGCTAAAACCGCTTGTTCGGCCAGCCACTTCGATCTCTTATAATGGCCGGCCATCTCCGCGATGCTGATCGGCGTTTCCTCAGTCCCAAGCTCGTTTTCCGGCATCCCGATGCATCCGACTGTGCTCGTGTACACCAGTCGTTCGATCCCAGCCGCCTCCGCTGCCGCTAGTATGTTACGCGTTCCATCGACATTCGAGCGATACAGCTCATCGGGATGCCTCGTCCAGAGCCGATAATCAGCGGCAACGTGGAATACCAAGCGGCATCCTGCCATGGCTCGCTGTACCGAATCAGCGTCGCGCAAATCACCCTCAACCCGCTCGGCTTCGAGTTCACGAATCTGACTACCGGGGCGGCAAAGCGCTCTAACCTGGTGACCGCGCTCCGTCAGGAGTCTGGCAACATGCCAGCCTAAAAATCCACTCGCACCAGTAACAAGAACGGGAGCCGGCAAGGTATTCTGCGCCACCGCTAACGCGATTTATCTGTCGTCGACGAAGTAGCCTTGATAAAAGTCGACAGCGCTAAGAGTGGGAACGTGTTTCGGTACTCAGTGTATGCCAAATAAAAGACTCCTGGGAATCCAGTACCTGTGCAAAAGTCTTCATCCCAGTTACCATCAGCGCGTTGGGTCCGCATCAGGTAATCTATGCCGTCGTAAAGACTTCGGCTCCGGGTATCGCCACCAGCCAACAATGCCAAGATCGCCCAGGCAGTTTGCGAAGGAGAACTCGGATTCGCGACAAATCGATTCTCGTCATAGCTGGCGCAGCTTTCGCCCCAGCCCCCATCGCGGTTCTGATAAGCGCGAATGAATTCCAAGGCCTGCTGAATGCAAGGCTCATTGATGCTCATCCCGGTCGCAACTAACCCGCGAAGTGCCAAAAAGGTGCCGTAGATGTAGTTGACACCCCAGCGACCGTACCAGCTGCCGTCGGCCTCTTGCGATCGCAGCAAGAACTCGATGCCGCGTTTGACTACCGGATGCTGCGGGCTAATCCGATACCGCATCAGCGCTTCCAGAATGCGCCCTGTGATGTCTGGACATGACGGATCGAGCATGGCATTGTGATCCGCAAAGGGCACATGACTCAGCAGTTGCCAGTTATTGTCAACGTCGAAGGCCGCCCAGCCACCGTCTTTGCCCTGCATCGCAAACAGCCAGTTGATCGCCCGCTCTTCGCATGTCCGCTGTTTAACCGGGTCTGAACCTTGAATGTGGCTTAAGGCCAGCAACACCATGGCGGTGTCGTCAACGTCAGGATAAAATTCGTTATTGAACTCGAAAGCCCAACCCGACGGCTCGGCATGAGGGCGCTTTACCGACCAGTCGCCTTTGATACGAATCTCTTTCGAGATTAGCCAATCGGCAGTCGCTCGTCTGGCTTCCGGTGCAAACGTCCCGCTCTCAGCTAAAGCATAGGCCGCGATCGCCGTATCCCACACCGGCGAAAAGCATGGCTGCATGAAGAATCCGCGAGAGTCGTTGTCGACCATCAACTTGTTGAACTGGCCTTCTGCCTCCACCCGTAACGGATGCCCGGCCGAGTAGCCCAGAACGTCTAACGCCATCACCGCATACTGCATTGCGGGATAAATCGCGCCTAAACCGTCCGATCGATCAAAGCGCTCAATCATCCACTCACCGCAGCGCTTCACCGCATACTGACGAATGAACTTCGGCCCAATGCGTTCGTAAACTTTGAGGAAACGATCAACGGCCAGGAAACAATTGCGCCAGCTAAACAGCTTAGGCTCTCGTTCAGGGAGGATCGGCGCACCGGGCAGGTAGATCTCGTTTAGATTGAACCCACGAGGAACAGGTCGTTTCGGATCAGACGAATGAACGATTGACAGGGGAATGACAATGGCCCGAGTCCAAGCCGACATTTGATAAATGAACTTGAACGGCAGCAGGATTACTTCTGCGGGAATCGATGGACAGGCGCTGCGGGGAAACAAATCAAACAAGCTGAGGTTCGTCCGCACATAGCTGTTTGCGGCCTGCATCCCGCCTAAATCGAGAATGCGCTCACGCAGGCGCATCATACGGCTGTCAATGGTCGGCCTACCTGCCACCTTCAAAGCGAAATAAGCCTTGATCGATGCACTAACTTCAGCAGGCCCATGCCGATAAATGTTGAATCCGCCATCGGGCAGTTGGCGCGCCAAAATCGCCGCGACTGCTCGATCAACCTGCGGCCGAGTTGGCGGGTTCCACACGCCGTCTGTCGGCGGATGCAGCCACAGCTGCATTAATATGTAATCCGACTCCAGAGTAGTGTCAGCTGTAAGGTCGGCCCACCAGAACCCGTCCGCGTACTGCCTCCGCAAAAGTGATGAGGAGGCCTTGCGCACGGCATCATAAGCAGCTGTGTAAAGCGATTCGGATGTCTGGAGACTAGATTTCATTCCTGCACTAAAAACTTGGGTCACGCGCTAGGCTGAACCGTGTACAATCGCGGGGTGAAATTCTCAAGATCGGCCGGCAGCGTAAACCGGACGTCTTCCTCTTTAATCTCGGCTTCTTCGAGGTCGGAATAGCCCCTGTTTCGAAGAAAATCAATCAATTCTTGCACCAAGTGTTCAGGAGCAGACGCACCCGCGGTAACCGCTACTGTATCTACGCCGGCCAGCATATCCGGCCTGACTTCTTCGCAGTCGTCCAGCAAGTATGCCGGCACACCAGCCTTTTCACAAACCTCAACCAATCGCCGCGAATTCGAACTATTCTGGGAACCGACCACTAGCAATGCCTGACACATCGGCACAACTGCTTTGACGGCCAGCTGCCGGTTCTCGGTTGCATAACAGATGTCCTGCGACTTAGGACCCGCAATCTTCGGGAAGCGCTCGCGCAATCGTTTGACGATCTCCAAAGTCTCGTCAAGAGAAAGCGTCGTCTGGGTCAGATACACCATGCGCTCTGGATTTTTGATCTCCAGGCGATTCACGTCCTCAACATCCGACACCAGAATTGTGCTCTCAGGCGCCTCGCCCAACGTTCCAATTACCTCGTCATGATCACGATGCCCGATTAGGATGATCGTGTGACCCTGCTTAGCAAACTTAACTGCTTCCAGATGGACTTTCGTCACCAACGGACAGGTTGCGTCGATGACTTGCAGCCTTCGTTCCTTGGCTTCGGTTCGGACTGCCGGCGAAACTCCGTGCGCACTGAATATGACACGCGCCCCCTTGGGAACTTCGACTAACTCTTCGACAAAGATCGCACCAGCCTGCCGCAATTCATCAACCACATGGCGATTGTGGACAATCTCTTTACGGACGTAGATAGGAGCCCCATATAAATCGAGGGCTATCTTCACTACATCAATCGCTCGCACAACCCCCGCGCAGAAACCTCTGGGCTTCAGAAGAATGATTTTCTTCTGGCCCGCGCCACCCGCCACCGGAGGGACAGGGGTTCCAGTCTCGTACGCTTGCTCAATGGTGGGCATAGGGAAAAGCTTAGTATAACAAGGGTTTACGTTCTTTGGCTGGCCTCCAGACGGCTCTTCGCCGCCGTGAAAGTCATCCGACCGTCATCACGCACTTAGATTGACGATCTCGCCCAGCCCTAAGTTGCGTAAAGACTCTTCCACAGCTGACCGGTCCGCAACTACCAACCAGATCATCTGCTCGGGTCTGAGCAGGCCCTTGGCGGCTGCGTTCACATCAGCCACCGTCAAGGCCGAAATTCGACTCACGTAGGAGTCATAGTAATCCAGCGGCAGCCCGTATTGCAGAAGGTCGCCCAACATGCCTCCGACCGATGTTGCCGTCTCGTGTGACCCAGGCAATTCTAAGATCTGCTGCTGCTGAACCTTGCTGAGTTCCTCTTCGGTGATAGGGTCCACCCCCGTCACGCCCTCGATTTCGCGAATGATCTCTGAGATCGTGTCCGCTGTCTTGTCGCCTTGTACCGACGCATACGCGAGAAAGGGCCGCTGTGCCCGGGCGCCATAAAGAAGCGAGGCCGCCCCGTATGACCAGTGTTTTTCCTCCCGCAAGTTCATGTTCAGTCGCGCTCCGAAGGTGCCCCCGAAGATGTTGTTCATTGTTTCCAGGGCGATTTCTGCTTGCGCGTCCGGCGGAGGAGCCACCGTTCCTGCAATCACGACCGAATGAACCGCACCCGGTTTGTCGATCAGATAGACGGCGGCCTTCGCTGGGGGTGCAACTTTCGCTACATTCTTGGCGGGAACTGGGCCTGCCTTCCATTCGCCCAAAAATTTCTCGAGACGCGGCTTAATCTCGTCGAGAGTTGTGTCCCCAACCACAATTAAGGTCGAGTTATTGGGTTTGAACCACGTTTCGTGAAAGCGGACCAGGTCTTCGCGAGACAGTTGCGCTACACTCTCCTCGGTTCCTGATCCAGTTAGAGGCAGTCCATAAGCGTGCTTCTCACCAAATAACAGAGGCGGCAACGCTCGCAGGGCCATCTGAAGCGGCGTCACCTTCTCGTTCGCAATGGCCGCGAGTTGCAGCTTCTGCTGCCGTTCAAAGTCAGCTTCAGGAAAAATGGGTCGAAGAATGACGTCTGCCCACAAATCCAGCGATTCGTCCAGAGCGTCCCGCAATGCGGAAATGTACACGGTCGTGATGTCCAGGTTTGATCCCGAACTCAACTGCGCTCCCAACATCTGCAGCTCCTCGCTCGTCTCGAGCGCGGTCCGCTTTGCAGTCCCTCCCGTCAGCATGTTCGAAAGAAGTTTGGCTGTTCCGGGTAGCACCGATTGATCGGCCGCGTAACCTGCATCGATTTCCATCCACACATTCACCACTGGGATATCGTGGCGCTCTGCGACAAGCAACCGAAGTCCGTTCGATAAGCGGTCTTCTTGAATGGCTGGAAGCTTTAGGTCCTGGGCCGCCTCCAAAGCCGGTGGCTCAGTCCGACTTGCAGCCGTTTCCATCGCTGCCGGTGCCCCGAACGGCTGGACTTCCAGGACATAGACCCCATCTGTCAACCACTCCTTCGCCGTTTCTCTGAGGTCGGCGTTGGATGCCTCTTCAATCCTCTGCAAAGCCTTCTTGTAGGCCTGCGCATTTCCTAAGAAGGTCTGATTCCGGGCCAGAATGTCCGATTTGCCACCAAAGCCGCCAATGCGCTCTACGCCACGAACGAAGCCCGAATACACCTGCGTCTTAATCCGATTCAACTCACGCTCTGTCGGGCCATCTTCGAGGAACCGCGCCATCTCCTCATCAACAGCGCTCTCAATTTCGCCCAGGTCCTCGTCGGCTCGCCCCGTCGCAACCACTACAAATTGGCTGCCGATCTCGCGTTCATCAAGATAGGCACCAACGTTGGTCGCAATTTGATCGTCGTAAACCAACCTCTTATACAGTCGCGAGGTCTTGCCTGACGACAGCAGCCCACCGATAAGCCGCAAATAATCGGATGCAGGCGTCCCATAGCCCGGAACGTTCCAGACCTTATAGAGACGCGACTGCGGGACACGATCCTGCACGCGCTCCCGGTGTTCGCCCGTCATCTTGGCAATCCATGTTCGCTCGTGTGCCAGCGGCGGACCCGGCGGTAAATCGCCAAAGTGCCGTTTTACCTTCTCTTCAGCCTGGACCAAAGTAATGTTGCCCGAGACAGTCAGCACTGCGTTCGAGGGCGTGTAGTAGGTTTTGAACCACTCCCGGACATCTTCGACCGACGCCGAATCCAGGTCCTCCATCGACCCGATCACCGTGTGCGCGTAAGGGTGCAAGGCCGGATAAGTGGATTTCACCACTAGGTCTTCGACAATCGAATACGGCTGGTTGTCACCCTGGCGCTTCTCGTTCTGCACCACGCCGCGCTGCAGATCCAAGATCTCCTGGCTAATCGTGTTGTAGAAATGACCCATACGGTCTGACTCAGCGAAAAGTGCGTAATCGGCGGCCGAAACTGGCACGTTTTCAAAATAGTTGGTCCGGTCTTCGTTTGTCGTGCCATTCAGATCAGTGGCCCCGACGCGCTCCATTGATTCGATATAGCTTCCGGGCAAATGCTCGCTTCCGCCAAACATTAGGTGTTCAAAGAGGTGAGCAAACCCCGTTTTGCCGGGCTTTTCATTCTTCGATCCGACGTGATACCAAACATTGACCGCCACAATAGGCGTCTTGTGATCTTCGTGAACAATGACAGTCAATCCGTTATCAAGGACGAACTGTTCTGAAGGAATTTCTAGCTGAGAAAAGCGCATTACCGATTGAAACCGTACAATACCAGATGGATCGGGACGGGCAATTTGTGGCGGAATGGACTCAAGTAATCGGCAAACTGACGGACGGCATGCCCTTCGGCATCTATCTAGCGACTCACGAGGGGCGTGTCTGGCATAGCGGCATGTTCGACAACGATCACCCGCTCACTGAATCGGAGTGGCTCTGGAATCTAGGCGGCCGCTCGGGAGACAGCCGGGGCTGGTCTCAGGCCGAGCACTGTACCGGGTCAAGCCTCCTCGAAGCAGCCGCTATGCAAGTTAAAGACTACTTCGCCGGCCGCCAGCTCACGTTCGACCTGCCGCTCAGTCTGCGAGGAACGCCGTTTCAGGTCAACGTCTGGCAGAAACTTCAACGCGTGCCATTTGGGACAACATGCACGTATGGCGATCTTGCAATTCAAATCAATCACCCTAAGGCTGCGCGAGCTGTCGGTGGTGCTAACAGGCAGAACAACCTTCCGGTACTCCTTCCTTGCCACAGAATCACTGCTGCAGGCGGCAAGCTCGGCGGATTCGGCGGCCGACCTCGACTTAAAGTACGGCTGCTCGCGCACGAAGCGGAAGTGCTTCGCCGTCGCGACATAGCTCAGACATCGCTAACCGCCTAACCCAGCCTCAGTTCATTTGCGAGACTTCCAGAGCATTTACTTCTGCGTAATTACGCAGCGGCACAAACTCTAGAGCGATGTTGCCTTGGGCATTGGGCTCGATGTTCTCGAACTCTCTGACGACTGGCTGGTTAGGGCCACCGGCTTCCTTGGTCACGTCGAACTCACGCAACAGAGTCGTTCCGTTCGCAAAAACGTTGAACACCCGCGAACCCAACGCCGGACCAGCAGACGGAAGCTTACTGCCAAAGTACGTTTCAGCGAAATAGAGTTTCACGCGATAGCGCCCGGGCGGAACTGGAATCCGATATCGAAAGTTTCCATAACGTTCGCTGACGAACAACATCCTCAGCTTTGGGTCTCGAACACTGTCGCGGCGCTCCACCACATATCCGCCAATCGCATCCTCATCCGCCGCCCACACCAGTCCATTTGAATCGACGACTGACGACTTTGCGGTCACAATGCGAACAGGACGAACCCTTCCCGGTTCCGATGATAAAACTTCAACTGCGCTGATATACGCTGCACCGGTGATCGGCTGGAAAGCAAGATGGATCTTCCCATCGCTCGCCGGCGAGACATCCCGAATCACCCGTGAGTGAAAACGATCAAATCCGCCAGATTCTGAGAGCGGATCAAAGGTGTCAAGAACAGCCTTTCCATTCACAACCACCTGAAACAGTGGTGCGGAAACGAAATCGGGGTCATCGGGCGCTAGCACGATGAAATGAAGATGGACCTCATACGTTCCTTGGCGCGTCGGAATCGCGTACCGAAAATTGCCCTCGCGGCGGCTCCTTAGAAATTTAGGATCAGGCAGTCCTTCGATAATGTGATCTCGTGCGATAGGAACAGAAGTCCCTCCCTCAAAGTATGCGTCGGGGTGCCAGACGCGGCCCTGCCTATCTGTGAATAAAGCGCCTCGGTAGCCGGCCAGAAAACGAAATTCATTAGCGACCGGCTCGGAATAAGATCCCTGCCAAACTTCTCCGGCTTTGGTCGATGCCGCTTTCTGCATCGGAACAGCAATCAGTACAGCCACTGCAGACGCAATCGCAATGACAAGTGCCCAAGTCCTCCAGTGCCAGGGATCGCGGCGAAGTTGCTCTGACTTTGCAATTGCACTCGGCAGCAATTCAGTCGCAACTTGATCAACATTCGTGTTGAGTGTTTCGACGGGTACCCTGGTCGGATCGTCTTCATCTTTGGGCGCTCGATCTTTGACTAGAAACCTGGGAGCATATTGGCCGTTCGGAATCTCGATTTGGATAGGATGATCAGCCCCGTTTGCAGCGTAGTATTCCGCCAAACGCTTTCGGAGGCGATGAGCTTCGACGCGCACAATCGAGTTTGTCCGCTGGTCGAAATCCGCAGAACGCCTTAGTGCCTCGACGGCGATCGAGTACTCTTTGATACCGTCCGCTTGCCCTTCGAAGTGGCGGTCGCAGACGTATTTTAAAAAACTAGCTAGGTTCGGCGCTCGGTTAAAGATCCCTGAATTGAGAACGACCTCTAACTCTGCTCGTTCTTCTAGGGATCCAGTGGCCCCTGTTGGCGTTGCCGACAATCGCGCCGAGTATATCAAACAGGTGGTTTAACGGACAGCTAGGGCGCGCCTTTCTGCGTTAACGCTACTGAAAATAAGCCACTTACACTCGTTAACGTAATTGTTAGCTCAAGATTAACCCTAGTGCAGTTCAACTAAGTAGGCAAATCTGTTAAGAGTTGAGTCAATCAGAAGTTGCACCAGTTGGTCAGCCTGAAGTTCCACACGGATGAGGGTCCATGTCTCGTACCTTACGCTTTAAGCACGTTAATGCAGTTTTCCTGTCTTTAGTCACATGCGGATTGTTAGCAATGCAAGCGCACGCACAATCCTTGTTCGGAACCCTGACGGGCATCGTTTCCGATCCCTCCGGTGCCGTTATCCCAGACGCGCAAGTAACGCTTCGAGATGAGAAGTCTGGGTCAATCCGAACTTCGGTCACCGATTCGTCCGGTTACTACACCTTTGCCTCTGTATCAGTCGGGGACTTTACATTTGAACTGACGGTTGAATCCAAGGGCTTTCGAATCGAGAAGCTTCCGGGAATCACGTTGACGGGAGGCGAGCAGCGCAACGTAAACGTCAGCATGCAAGTCGGGAATACCAACGAGACAGTCACAATCACGGGCTCCGCAGACGAGATCGTTCCGGTAGATTCCGGCGAAAAGTCGGTTACTTTGACCGAGAAGGAGCTGCAGAACTTTGTGCAGGTCGGCAGCAACGCGGCTGAGTACATCAAAATCGCGCCCGGGTTTGGTATCTCCAACAATACTTCAAATAAAGCTAGCTATACAGGGCAGGTCATTGGAATAAATGGAAATGGTGACGGTGGCAGCCAAAGCCCTTTGAACGGGAACTTCTCCTACAACGGGATGCCGGGCAATTCGCTGGACATCGTTTCCGATGGCGCACACGTTTCGGATCCCGGCTGCAACTGTGCGACACCCGTGAATCCGAACGCGGACTTTATCTCTGAGTTCAAGATTCTGACGTCAAATTTCAGCGCAGAAGATCAAAAGGGCCCGGCTATCATCAGTTCCGTCACGAAGTCGGGCGGCAACCAGTTCCACGGTTCTGGCTTCTTCTCTGCACGAAACTATGCCTTGAATTCGAACGATGCGTTGTTTAACGCCAACGGCCAAAAACGCCCTGAAAACAAGTATTATTATCCGGGCGGTTCGATCGGTGGTCCTATTCTTATCCCTGGCACTTCGTTCAATCACAACCGCAACAAGCTGTTCTTTTTTACAGGTTTCGAATACTTTTATCAAGTCCTGGATACAGGCTTGATTAGAGCCACGGTTCCGACAGCTGGTGAACTCACTGGGCTTTTCTCGCCTGCGGAGGTCGCAAAAGAGGGAAAGATCACCGCCTCAGGGGGACCTCCCGGCGAACTAAACGCTGCTGCGCAAGCGCTGTTTCCTGGGGGACAGGTTCCAGCTAGTCGCATTGACCCGAATATGGTCGCCTTGATGAAGCTATATCCGGCGGCGAATGCAGATCCAAATGCAACTGGCGGTTACAACTACGTCCAAGCCGAGAACTTCAACCAGAACAGCTGGCAATCCACCTCGCGTGTTGATTACAGCATCAGCGACAATACGAAGCTTTTTGTCCGTTACAACTTACAGAAAGAAGTTCAACAGTTCCCCGTCGGCCTGTGGTGGCGTCAGAACCAGCAAGTTCCCTACCCTTCGGCCGTGGAAGGAAAGAACCAGTCCCAGGCCATAACCGCATCATTGACCCATGTTTTCAGCCCTACTATGACGAACGAGTTCGTCTTTGCTTATACCTATGTAGGCTTCCCGAACGTGTTTCAGGATCCCAAAAAGGTTTCGCGAAGCGCTGTCGGATACAACTACGGCGGAGTCTACAAAAACGGTGTAGCTCAGATCCCGTCCTTCGGCGGCTACGGGTGGAATCAAAGCGAAGCAGCTCTAATCTTTCAACCTGGCGGGTTTGAAGCTGGCGGGGCTTCTCAAGGGCTTTATGCCGACAAATGGCTTCCCAGCGCTAGCGATACTGTCACGAAAGTATACGCAACTCATACAATCAAGGCGGGCTTCTTCTGGGAGTGGATTCGTAACTCTCAGCCCGGCAACGATGATACGAACGGCTACTTACAGGTATACACCGGCAACTCAACGAGTTATGGCAATGCCTACGCTGACCTAATTACGGGCAATTTGTCAGGGGGATATGTAGAGTCGAACTTTAATCGGATTAACGACATTTCCTACTCAACGTGGGAAGGATTTGTGCAGGATTCGTGGAAGGTATCGAAGAAGCTGACCGTTAACTACGGTCTTAGAATTACTCACTTCACGCCATGGACGGACAGGACTGGGGCCGGTTACGCCATCTTTAATCCAGCTGCCTATAGCCCAACTTGCGCTGCTAACAATTGTGGCTTTGATTGGCATAAGATCGATCCGAAGATTCCCGCGAGCGGTTTCCCGACAAAGGGAATATTCTGGCAGCCCCGGTTCGGCATGGCTTACGACGTGTTCGGCACTGGCAAGACAGTTCTTCGCGGCGGTTGGGGTCGATTCTTCTATCACTCCGCTCAGTTCACAAGCGGCCTTGACGTGACGGCTGGTGTCAGGACGATCAATCTGTCTAACGGCAATAACGGGACCCAACTCTTTGCCAGTCAACTAAGCTCGTTGAACTTGGCAGGCACATCTTCATCCCCGACAGCTGTAGACTCCAGGGACAACCTTCAGCCTCATACCGACAGTTACAGCTTCACAGTTGCGCAACGACTGCCTTGGTCGAGTTTGATCGAAGCAGCCTACGTCGGCAACTCTAGCCGTAATCTTCTAAACACTGCTAGTGGCCCCGGCAACAACATCAACCGGGTGCCAGTAGGGGCAATGTTGGCCTCCAACAATGGCGGCGTCGATCCAAACTCGCTGAACGCTAACAATTTCAGGCCCTATTTCGGCTACACCGACTTGCCACTCGCCACCAATAACCTTTACGCCAATTACAATTCTCTCCAGGTTACGTGGGTTCGGACCAAGGGGCGATACACGATCAATGCCAATTATTCGTACGGCAAAGCGATGGGAATCGTCAACGCGGCGCTCGACCAGTTCAACCTGCAGAACGACTATGGGGTGCAACCGGGTAACCGAAAACATATCTTCAATGCGGCGTACTCGGTTGACCTTGGCAAGTGGACTTCGAGCAAGCTTGGTGGCCAGTTCGTTAATGGTTGGCAGTTCTCCGGCATCACGCAATTCCAAAGCGGCGGAAACATTACTTACAACATCGGTAACGACAACTACAGCCTCGGTCTCAACAACGCAAAGATTCCAGGAACGACCGACAACATTAGCAACGTTTCCCTTCTGGGAACGCCGAACATCCAGCTCAATCCAATTTTGACCTGCAATCCGACTGCGAATCTCGGCAAGAACCAGTACATCAATCCCAGCTGCTTTGGTGTTCCTACGCAGGTCGGGCAAAATGGACCTACGCTACTGCCTGTGGCTTACGGGCCCGCGTTCTTTAACTCGGACCTCGGGCTGTTTAAAAATTTCCAACTTAGGGAAGCAACTAAGCTGCAGTTCCGCTTTGATGCCTTCAACTTCCTCAACCATCCGCTCTGGTCGTTCAATGGAGATAATTTGACTCTAGGATTCGATCCGGCAACGTTGAAAGTGAATACGCCCAATTTTGGAACGGTCACCCATAAACAGGGCAACCGTATCATCCAACTTGTGGTCAAGCTTTACTTCTAGTAACCCCCGCAACGTAGACCAAGGGGAGTTGTCGGAAGACAGCTCCCTTCTTTCGTTTAATGGCATACTGATTCACATCCGTTCATGCAGTTTTCCCGACGAGATCTCTTACGCGCTGCCGCCTTTTGCAGCGTGTTTCCTTCCCTGGTACCTGGGCAATCGACTGCGAAGCTGGCACCCTTCGTCGAAGTACCCCCGGATAGAAGCGGTATCCGTTGGGTCCATGAGAATGCGCTCTCTGATTCGAGACAACTTCCGGAGACTATGGGGCCCGGAGCCGCTTTCATCGACTTCGATAACGACGGCTGGATGGACATCTTTCTGGTAAATAGCGGAGAAGCAGATTTTTACACCCCCCCTAAACCATTGCGAAACGCCCTTTACAAGAACAATCGCGATGGCACCTTTACCGACGTGACAGAACAAGCCGGAGTGGTCGGCGGCAAAAGCTTCGGCATGGGAGTCGCCGTCGGCGATTACAATAACGATGGTTTCCCGGACATGTTCGTCTCTGCTTACGGTCGGTCAACCCTCTATCACAACAACGGCAACGGTACCTTCACGGACGTCACCGAAAAGGCGGGTTTGGTTTTCCCTAACTGGGCCACGAGTGCCGTCTGGTTCGACTACAACAACGATGGGTTACTCGACTTATTCGTATGCAGTTTCGTTCGCTACAGCAAGAGCAGTATCCATTGCGGAGACAATAAACTAGGTCGAGCTTACTACTGCATTCCGCGTGTCTTTCTTCCGTCTGCAAGCCTGTTATTCCGCAATAATGGAGACGGTACGTTCACAGAGGTCAGCAAAGGAACCGATATCGCCAAGTCTCTGGGCAAGAGCCTGGGCGTCGTCGCTACCGACGTGAACAACGACGGAAAGATGGATCTGTTCGTCGCGAACGACACCGTGCAGAATTTTCTTTTTATGAATCGCGGCAATGGCCAGTGGGAAGAAATCGCACTCGCAGCCGAGGTCGGGTTCAGTGATAATGGGCAGGCCCGATCGGGCATGGGCGTGGATGCAGCAGACATCGATGGCCGTGGACGCGAGGATCTTTTTGTTGCAAACGTCGATCAAGAGATGTATGCGCTCTATAAGAACATGGGAAATGAGAGTTTCTCAAACGTTGCACACCAGAACGACGTCGCGAAGTCGACTCGTTACTTAAGCGGTTGGGGCCTCAAATTTTTCGACTACGACAACGACGGCTTCCTCGATCTCATGCTGGCGAATGGACATCCAGACGACATGATTGATCTCTACTCGCCTCAGGTGCGATACAAAGAACCCATTCTTCTGTTTCACAACGATGGGAAAAAGCTCGTCGATGTCAGCCAGTCATCGGGCGAAGCGTTTCGTAAGCCGTACGCGGCACGAGGACTGAGCCTTGGAGACTACGACAATGACGGGCGGGTCGATGTCATTGTCGCGAATAACGGCTCCGCTCCCGCTCTGCTGCATAACAATACTGGCGAGGGAAATCATTGGGTCGGATTCAAGTTAGTCGGGAAGTCTTGTAACCGCGATGCGATCGGCGCTCGGCTTACCTGGTGCATTAATGGAGCCACTCGCACTCGCCTCAAAAATAGCGGGGGCAGCTATCTTTCTGCTCATGACCTTCGCGAAGTGATTGGGCTTGGCTCGGCCGCTAAGCTCGATTGGCTTGAAATCAAGTGGCCCCTGCCCAGCAAACGCCGCGATCGATTCACGGATGTACCGGTCAACCGCTATCTCACAATCACTGAAGGCGGTCCGATTGTGTAATGAGGGTTGTGATGTTGCGGCTTATTTTCACTTCGATCTTCGCCGTGTACTTAGTCGCGCAAACGCCCAAATCAGCCGATGATCTGCTGAAGCAGGCAGCGGAACTTCATCAGGCGGGCAAACTGGACGAGGCCATTGCGGACTACCGTCGCGTGCTGGAGATTTATCCCGACATGCCGCAGGTCCGATCCAACCTTGGAGCCGCGCTCGCCGGCAGCGGACGTTATTCAGATGCCATCGTCGAATACAACCGCGCGTTAGCCAAGCAACCCGATCCGCACGTCAGGCTCAATCTTGCACTTGCTTATTACAAGACCTCGCAACTGCCGAAGGCGGTCGACACACTGCTGAGGGTCCGTCAGGAACAGCGGGACAACACACAGGCCGTTATGCTTTTAGCTGACTGTTACTTGCGACTGGGGCAAAACAAGGATGTCATTTCTTTGTTGACGCCACTTCAACAAGCTAGTGCCCCTGACTTAGGCATCAATTACATGCTAGGAACGGCATTGATACGAGACGGCCAGGTCAGCCGCGGCCAGCTCATTATTGACCCGATTCTAAAGAATGGGGATTCAGCGGAGGCTCGTCTCTTAATGGGCACGACTAAATTGATGGTGAACGATTTCGTAGGCGCTGTAGCCGATCTTCGAAAGGCGATCGAACTGAACTCGAAGCTACCCGATGTCTATTCCTATTACGGCTCAGCGCTGCTATCCACCGGCGACCCGGCTACTGCTCAACAAGCATTTGAGAAAGAATTGGCACTCGACCCGAACAGCTTTGAAGCCAATCTTCGAATGGGCGTCCTGCTGCGCCAAGATGAAGATAACTCCGCCGCTATGAAGCATTTCGATCGTGCCCTAATGGTTCGACCGGGTGATATCGGCGTGCGATATCAGATCGCTGCGACACAGTTAGCGATGGGCCAAGTCGATCTTGCTCGAAAAGAACTGGAGACCATGTTGAAAGAAGCACCGAATTTCACTGAGGCTCACGTGACTCTGGCGACTGCCTACTATCGCGAAAAACGCAAAGCGGACGGAGATCGGGAGCGGGCACTAGTCGCGAGATTGAATGCAGAAAAGCAAGCAGCTGAACCCGGCGCACAAACTCCAAAATGATTCGGAGTCGTTTCAGCCTCGCCAGTCTTGTCGTGGGCATAGTTTGCGCCACCGTGTTATACGGACAAGACTCACCTGACTTCGAATCACTAGTCCAGCGGGCTGACAAGGCTCGCGATGCAGGAAGCGTCGATAAGGCGGTTGGGTTGTACTGGCAAGCACTTCATGTGAAGCCAGATTGGAAGCAAGGCTGGTGGGTGTTGGGTTCCGTGTTATACGATAACAACCGTTTTCAAGAGGCCGCAGAGGCCTTTCTTCCGCTAACTCAATTAGATTCGGACAAGTCGGCGGGCTGGGCTATGGCCGGTCTTTGCGAGTTCGAAATCAAGAACTACAAAGATGCTTTAAGTTACCTAACGAAGGCTAGCCAGCTAGGCCTTCCTACATCTCTGTACGATGTAACTCAATATCATATAGAGCTGAGCCTAATTCAGCTTAGAGAGTTCGATCGGGCTCTAGAATTCATTTCGCGATTCGCTTCCAAGGCGTTAGATAACCCAAAGTTGGTAGAAGCAATGGGCATCGCAGCTCTTCGACAACCTATCTTGCCAGAAGATATTCCGCCCACAAACCACGACCTGATCATGGCTTTAGGCCGTGCTATGCGCGATGCTGCAGCGAGTCGAGGCAAGGAGGCCACAACTGAATTTGAGGCGCTGATTGCTGCGCATCCAAGTTTTCCCGAATTCCACTATCTGTATGGACTTGTTCTACTCCAGACTGATGCCGATAAAGCCGTCGCAGCCTTCCAACAAGAGTTGGCCGTGTCGCCACAGCATGCACAAGCTCTGATCAGTATCGCTTCCGAGTATCTGAAGCGGAATGAATTTCAAACAGCGCTTCCTTTCGCCGAAAAGGCCCTGGCTTACCATCCCGACTATTTCGCCACACACGCCATGCTCGGCCGAGTTCTCGTAGAAGGCAATCTCGACGTTCCGAAAGGGATTCTCGAGTTAGAGAAAGCCGTGGATATGGCTCCGCTGAACCCCCAGAGCCGTTTAGCTTTAGCAGCTGCTTATTCGAAAGCCGGACGCAAGAAGGACGCGGCTACTCAGCGCGCCGAGTTCCTACGTTTGCGAACAGAGATTGATGCCAGCATCTCGGGGCCAAGGTGAAGGCGACAATCGGTCTATTTCTACTGGCAGCAGCTCCTCTTTTTGCCGCCGACGATGGAGGAGTTTCTCGCGCCGTGAGATCCTGCGCGGGTTGCCATCCTGCTCAGGCTAAACCGCACCCGCTTACGTCTATGGGACATGCAATGGAGTTAGTTCCGGAATGCAAGATTCTGAAATCTCATTCGCTGATGAATTTCTCCGAGGGCAAATTCTCATTTCGGATCGAACGGAAAGGTGACCAGAGTATTTACTCAGTTTCCGACGGACAACAAACGCTGACTTATCCCATTGGATGGGCTTTCGGTCAAGGTTTAGCAGGACAGACTTACGTTTTCGAAAATAAGGGGGACTACTTCCAAACTCGAGTCAGCTACTATCAGGCGATTGATGGACTCGATCTTACACTTGGCGCCACAAATCTGATACCGACGAGCATTCAGGACGCGGCCGGCATGCGCATGACGCCTCTGGACAGCCCTCAGTGCTTTGGGTGTCACGCCACCAATGCTGTAGACAGAAAGCGACTAGTAGCCGACAAGTTGATCGCGGGCGTCCAATGTGAACGGTGTCATGGAGCAACCGAGAATCATCTGCGGGGCATGAAACAGGATGATCCAAAGCTCGCCGCCATGACTAAGCTCACCAGCTTGTCACCTGAGCAGACCTCCACCTTTTGCGGTCAGTGTCACCGGACGTGGGACGAGATTGCATCAAGCGGCAAGTTGGGTGTTTCAAACGTGCGTTTCCAACCCTATCGACTGACTAACAGTAAGTGCTACGACACCGACGACGTAAGGATCAGTTGTATCGCCTGCCACAATCCGCATCAAGAGGTCGATCGGACCGAATCCCATTACGACTCAAAGTGCCAAGCGTGTCATGGCGGCGGAAAACCCTCGGCGGTAGCATGCAAAGTATCCCGAGACAACTGCGTTTCGTGTCACATGCCGAAGGTCGAGATCCCTGGCTCCCACCACCAATTCTACGACCACCAGATCCGTATTGCGAAAGAGCATGAGTATCCAAATTAGAGCGCTCATTGGAATCCTGCTGTTCTTGCTCCCTGTAGCTTTCAGTCAAAGCCCGGATGATCCCCTGGCCCTTGTGCAGCGTGCCTATCAGTTGCAGCAAGGCGGCGATTACGCAAGCGCGGCCCAAGCCTATCGAGACTTCCTCAAGTTGCGTCCAAACGAAGTTGGCGCTCACTCCAATCTCGGCGTCGTACTTACGAAGCTCGGGCGGTATGAGGAGGCGATTACAGAATATGAGGCGGCCGATAAGCTTCTTCCAGGCGACCCCCGAATCGTCGTCAACCTCGCTCTCGCGTATGAGAAAAGCGGGCGTATGCTCGAGGCCAGGAAAACGCTCAAGATTCTTCATGCCACTTTCCCTCAGGATAAGCAGACAACCATGCTGCTCGCTGACGCCTACTTACAATCCGGCGAGAATGGGGAGGTTGTTGAACTTCTGCAACCGCTCGAACGCCAAACTCCCGATGACTTGGCTACCGCCTACTTACTAGGTACTGCTCTGATTCGTCAACGGCGAATTGGCGAAGGCCAGGTATTACTCGATCGAATATTGAAAAACGGCGATACAGCGGAAGCCCGTTTTCTGTTAGGAATGCAGATGTATGAGTCAGGTGATTATCCCGCAGCCGTTAAGCAGTTCGCGGCCGCTATCGAAGTCAATCCAAAACTTCCTGAGTTACAGGAATACTATGGCCTAGCTCTTTTAACAACGGGTGATCCTGATGCGGCTACGGATGCATTCAACCGGGAACTGGAATCAAATCCGAATAATTTCGCGGCTAACCTCGGTCTGGGTCAGATACTTACTGTCAGAAAACAATTCGCAAAAGCGGAATCATTGCTAAAAAACGCGTCCCTCATGCGTCCGCAGTCAGCGGAAGCTAAGTTAGCTTTAGGCGAGTGCCTCAGCGCAGAAGGCAATTTGAATGAAGCTCGCGAGCAGCTTGAAGCCGCAACAAAGACGCTTCCTAACTCAGCCGAGGCTCACTTGAACTTGGCACGCGTTTATGCGCGCCTGAAACTTGCCAAAGAATCAAGCCGCGAACAGGCGGCCGCCAATCGACTAAGTCAAGGAGGCGGGTCTGCAGGTCCGAAGCTCAACGACGTCGCTCTGGATTTTACGTTGCCGAACATAGCCACTGGAACAAACGTCAGCCTCCACGATTTCCGCGAAAAGAGCCCAGTCGTGCTGATGTTCGGAAGTTACACGTGCCCTAATTTTCGATCAGCGGCCCCCGCACTGAAAACGTTGCAGTCGAAGTATGGCGACAAGGTCCCGTTCCTGCTGATCTACATTCGTGAGGCGCACGGAAGCGGCGATTGGCAGAGTACCCGCAATGTGCGAGAGGGCGTCGATCTGCCACAAGCGAACAGCCTTTCTGAGAAGCAGGGCCTTGCTGCAATGTGCAGCCGCGCTCTGCACTTGCCCTTTCCATCATTGCTCGATGGCCTGGACAATAGGACTGAGACCCAGTACGGTGCCTGGCCGAGTCGTGCCTTTGTCATCGACCGTGAAGGCCGAATACGCTACAGCTCACACTTGACCGAACTCGACTTCTCAGCAGCCGACATGGAATCTGCTTTGCGCAGCGTCATTGCCACTTCTCGGACTGCTCACAAATGAAGGTCGGCAAAGGCCTTCGGTGTCACGTTCCAGACACCCTTAATCGGGTTATCCGTATCGATAATTACAAAATTCGCCAACAACAAAACGAACGAGAGCACCACAATACTGACAAGCCCGGCAAGCCAAGCGTGAAAGGGATACAAAAACACGAGCAGCATGAGAGCACCCGCGATTGCGTTTACCAATCCCAGCAACGTTCGCGGAACACGCAGCAGACTCTTCGCTAGCCTTTCATCCCGGTTACGGCTTAGCTCTTGCGACATGTCCAACAGCCGCTCGTGAATCGCGCTCTCGGTATCAACCTTCAACTCGACCTTCACCACAGTATCGACAAAGTGCAAAAATGCTTCTTCGCTCTTCTTGTCCACTACCCCATCGCCGAGCTTCGGCCACTCAGAAATGAGAACCTGTCGAGTGTAATTCGACAAAGCCCGTCGAATTTCAGCATGCGCATCTGAATTCAAATGTCTGCTAAACCGCAGGAGATCAATAATCGAATCCGACTCGCGAACGACACAGTTCTCTACGTCGTTGAATTGGCCCCAAATCACAAAAACGGTGAAGGCTAGTAGGACCGAATAGATGGCACCAATCAGTTGAATGACAACGCTCAGGCCTTCACTATCGGTCGCTGTCCATTGATAGAAGCCGGTGGCCCGAAGGACCGCCGATAGAGCTAGAGCCAGGGCAATCCATGCCAGAAAACTCGTGATCTTGCTTATGGGCAAACCCCCAAAAACACCGTGGGTCATCCTCTTCTTGCTCCAGTCCGTTTTTCAACGAATTCCCAGAACCGCCTTTCATCGTCAACCACATAGCCAATCTCCAACCACACCAATCTCAGCGGCTCGATCATGGCTTCGAATCCTTCGGGACAGTTTACGCGGTCCTTCTCTGTCGTGACTAGCAGTTCTGCTCCGTGGAAGCGAGCCTGCTTCGCAATGCGCTGCAGTTCTGTCGGCTTGTATGCGTGGTGATCCTGAAATTCCCAGCGGAAGGCCACTTCGAGTCCAAGGCTCGTTAACGTGTTCCAAAAGTTTTGCGGATTGCCCAGCGCACAGAATGCCCCGACTCGCCGCGTTCCAAGCTCAATCAACTCTTCGCCAGCCGACGAGTCTCGCCAAGTCTGCTTCGCTAAACGCGCCCGAAACACCGGCGCTGCGTCGTTCCAACGTCGTAACCGCTCCTCACTCACCTTGTAAAGGTTGTCGTCCTCGGCACGTGTCACCACAAAAACGTCAGCTCTCACCAATGCACGGAGCGGTTCACGCAAACGCCCTAGTGGCACCACTTCGCCTCCGCCTAGCGGATCCAAACCGTCGATCACTACGACATCCAATTCGCGCAATATTTGTGCATGCTGAAAGCCATCGTCCAGCACCATCACGTCAGTTTCCGGATGCTTCGCCAGCAGTCGCTGCCCTGTCTGGTATCTGTTGGTGCCAATCCCAACCGGAACCGCCGAGGAACGGATCAGGATTTGCGCTTCATCCCCGGTCAACGCAGCCGAGACCATTTTTCCTGGACCGACAATCACGTATTCAGCAGGAGATCGCCGCCCATAACCCCTGGTCAAAATGGCTGGCTCGAATCCGCGCTGCTTCAAGCCTGACACCAGATATTGGGTTATCGGAGTCTTGCCCGACCCGCCCACCGTCAAGCCCCCTACGCTCACGACGGGCACCCTCAAAGGAGACTGATCGTTCGCCCATCGCAGCGATCGCGTCCGCTTTACACGTCCGCCAAATTCCCAAGCTAAAGCAACCGGCCAAAGCAGCGCGCGGCCAACCACGTTCTGAAGAGGAGGCCGAAACGCTGAAGCGATTAAAGGCCGTAACAGTTCAACAATCTTGCCTGCGGCACCTCGCTTTTGCGCAACCAGTTGCTGCCCTCGGGCTCCTAACGCGTGAGCTTGTTCCACATCGCTGAGCAAGCTGCTCACCGTTGTAAACAACTCCTCGGCATTGCTTGCTTCAACTATCGCATCGGCTGCCCTAAAATCCCTGATAATCGATTCGAAGTTGTAGGTGTGTTTTCCCACAATCACAGGAACTCCCGCCATCGCTGGTTCCAGCACGTTATGACCACCGCGCGGTGCGATCGAGCCACCCACGAACGCCACGTTTGCCAAGCCAAAAACACTCGAAAGTTCGCCGATCGTGTCCAGCAGCAGCACTCCCGGTAACGAGAGTTGGCCAGGCGCTTCCGCGCTCGTCTCGCTTCTCCGTACAAAGGGCAGCCCCAAGCGCTCCAACTTGCGCTCGACGGTCGCGAAACGGCTCGGCTGCCGCGGTGCGAGTATCAGCAGCAGTTTGGGGAACTCCTGGCTGAGGCGGCAAAATACGTTTAGAACCAAGTCGTCTTCGTCTAGGTGAGCTAGAGTTCGCTTACGCCGGCCAATCGGACCGACCGTGCTCGCCGCCACCCAGATTTGTTCGGTCCCGAAGGTGGGAATGTCTACTGCAACCGCTTCGCTTAAACCAGCAGCATCGTATTTCAGATTTCCGGGAAGGTGCAGCCTTTCCGTCGGGACGCCCATGGCCTGATATCGCTCAAGATCGGTCTCGCTTTGAACGGCCACTACATCTGGTAGCTTTAGAATCGGTCCGAAGAACCAGCGAAAACGCTTATAAGTCGGCCAAGTTCGATTCGAGATGCGTCCATTCACAATGGCCAGCGACGCCCCACTCCGCTTCGCCTCGGCGTAGAGATTCGGCCATATCTCCGTTTCTGCCACAATGACCAGCGCAGGCCGAATAGTCCTCAACACACGCCTCATACGGCTGACATAATCGAGCGGCATGTAAAAAATGCAATCCGCCAATGCGCCCAACTGCTTTGCCGCGGCCTTTCTTCCCGCCACTGTTCCGATCGAGACGAACAGCGCCCGATTGGGGTAAGACCTCTTGAGCTCTTCCAAAAGTGGACGGGCAGATGTAACCTCGCCCACCGAAACAGCGTGCAACCAGATCGACCCGTATGCCGTCCGTCGGCAAGAATGAGGCAGAAATCCGAGCCGCTCTACAAAGTGGGACCCATAATTGGCGTCTCGCACCAGTCTCGAAGCTAAATACAAGGCTACGAACGGTAAAGTGAGAAGCTGAAGCAGCCGATAAAGGAGTAGCGTGCGGGTAAGAATGCGAATCGTCTTGAGTATAACGGTGCTGGTCGGCGTGCTCATCTTGATCAATGGCCTTATGGGCGCGGCGGAACCTGACCAGGCTTTCCGCGCAGGGCCGGCCTCTGATTACGCACACCAGACCTCTGATCAAGTCACGATCGGAGCGAAGCCCTTCAGCACGCCCGAACTAACGGGAGAAGCGTTTGGAAAGAAAACGGATCTTCTTCGCTACGGAGTACTGCCGGTCTTAATGGTCATCGAAAACAAACGCGGCAAGACGTTGAGCCTTGAAAATTTAGAGATCAGTTTGGTCGGCGATGATGGACGCCACGTTGATCAGACTAGGCCTGAAGACTTGTTTCAAATCGGTGCGAAAACAGGGAGGAAGCCGCCGGTTATCAACCCTCTTCCAATCCCGCACTCGTCTAAACGCAGGCCGCTAGATACCCCCGAGATCATTACACGCTCCTTCTCCGCTCGCGTGCTTCCACCCGGCGATTCGGCTAGCGGATTTGTTTACTTTCAAGCAAAAGCCGAACCGGGCGATAAGCTCTACGTGAGTGGCATCCGGGAAACCTCATCTGGACGTGAGATCCTTTACTTCGAATTTGAGATGAACAAGTGAGTTTGAGTAAATCACGAGGACTTTCGCCCCCAGCGCAGCATTCCCAGAACTACTAACGCCAAACCTAGGATCGGCATTGTGACAGGTTCTGAAAAGAAAGTCGCAGGATTAAAGGTACTCCTGTCGCCACAATCACGGACCCGGGTACCGACAAGACAGGGGCGGCAGGGCCGAAAAGGGCTAACATTGTTTTTGAAAAATCTGACATTGTTGGACCTTATCTGCAATGCAACTACCCCGAAAGGATAGCAGCAGATTGTTAACCAACGATTTCAGAAGTTCATTGCGAGTTCCAGGAAGCTCCTAAGTGCATACTGCGGAAGGACAAGGGGGTTAGAATAATCTTCGAATCTAGTTCCAATAGTTTCTGTCGAGGTTACGGCACTGCACAGCCTCGGCCAGATGCTTTGTCACTACTTCGCCGGACCCGTCTAGGTCAGCAATAGTCCGTGCCACCCGTAGTAGGCGGTCATGCGCGCGAGCTGACAAATTCATGCGCCTGACCGCCATCTCAAGCGTTCTTTCGCCGCTGTCGTCTAAGGCAGCTAGTTTTCGAAGCTGTGAGGCCGGAATCTGCGAGTTGTAGAAACCCCGCCCAAGCTGGACTGCCCGAGCTCTCTCGACCCGGTCCCTGATTTCCGCCGACGTAGTTCCGTCCGCTCGCCCACGCAGCTCTTTATAGAGAACCGCGGGTACCTCGATATGCATGTCGATGCGATCGAGCAACGGCCCGCTTACCTTGGCCAGATAGCGCTGGATAATTCCTGGCGTGCACCGGCATTCTCGCGTCGGATCGCCATAGAATCCGCACGGACATGGATTCATCGCTGCGACGAGCAAGATTCGAGCGGGAAACGTCAGAGTCCCGTTGCTCCGAGCCAGCGTCACGGACCCCTCTTCAAGAGGCTGCCTTAACTGCTCCAAAACGCCTCTGGGGAACTCCGGCAGCTCATCCAGAAACAACACCCCTTGGTGGGCCAGACTTACTTCGCCAGGCCGCGCACTTCCGCTTCCGCCTCCAATCAAACCTGCATCGGAAATCGTGTGATGCGGAGTCCTAAATGGACGCGTCATCAAGAGCCCAAGTCCTGTCGGCAGGATTCCCGCGACGCTATGAATTTGTGTCGCCTCGAGAGCCTCACGAAATGTTAACTTCGGCAGAATCCCGGCGAACCGTTTTGCGAGCATCGTCTTGCCTGACCCAGGCGGCCCGATCATGAGCAAGTTGTGATTGCCAGCGGCTGCTACCTCAAGGGCGCGTTTGGCCATGGTCTGGCCTCGTACGTCGCTGAAGTTAGGCACTGAACTATTCGGCAGGTCATGTTCAGGCACAACAGGGAGCGTCGGAGCAAACTGTTCGGGCTCATTCAGGAAACGGACGGCTTCGGCCAAGTGCCGAATTCCAAAAACTCGAACACCCTCGGCCACGGATGCCTCGGCCGCATTGTCGGTCGGTAACAGCAAGTTCTGAATCCCACGCTTTGCGGCGCAGACGGCAATAGACAGCGCGCCTCGCACCGGCCTCAATCCACCATCAAGCGATAGCTCGCCCACGATCATCGAGTCGTCGGTCTGCTTGACCGCGCCCATTGCGCCGAGAATTGCCATCGCCATTGGCAAATCGAACCCGGCACCCTCTTTCCGGACGTTCGCAGGCGCTAAATTGATCGTCACCGATTTGCTAGGATAGCCGAATCCCGAGTTCAACAGCGCTGACTTGATGCGTTCGCGGCTCTCACGCACGGCCGCATCCGGCATCCCGACCGTCACGAAATCCCGATTGCTGCCTGCCGGATACATGTCTACTTCGACGTCAACCAGATGAGCCTCTATGCCCTGTATCGCTGCGCTGTACGTCCGAAAGAGTGCCACAGTAGGTAGTCACGACCACCCCCAAAACTCTCGACATTCTAGGGGCGGTCGGCCGCAGCGCGCGAGTGAGTCTGTGGACCTTCGGCATACAAATTCATCCATTTCGACTCCTCTTGCGCAATCAGTGTCTCAAGCCGTTCGGCAAGCAGAGTGGCCCGACCTTCTGCTATTTTGTAGATCCCGGCCTGCGCTAGATAAAGATATTTTTCGTGCTTCAGTACTTCCGATGTGGCCCGGTAATTCGACCAATTCCCCTGATACTGATTCAGCTGCTGCACGGCTTCCAGTATTGCGATTAAAACGCCCAGGCCGGCCGCGACGCGCGTGCAGTACCCTTCGTTGATAGTTGTCAACACTGGTATAACTGACGCCGATATAATCGTCACCAGCTTCAACAGCTTGAACATTTTCTGGTTGCGCCGGCTTTTGTCGCAGTACCATTCAATCTGATCTGTCAGGCGCTCAAGCGTGACCACCTCAGTCATCTTCGGCTGAGCAATCACATTCTCTCCGGCCATGGCCTGTTTTCTCCTCTGTGTTCACGCGCAGAGTAAACAACGAGGTTCTCTGAGGCAACTCACCCCAGCTGCAACTATCGCTTTCAACAGTACTTATTGAGATAACAACAACTGTGATCGCCCGTCGTAGGTTGTCCGTGCCTTAGGTGGAATGTAGGAGAAGAAAAGATCTGAACTTTTGTCATCGCCCCAAGACGGACTACGAGGGTTGTCCTGGAACTTGGCTTCTGCTCCTACTGCTACTCCGAACGCCGACGACCAAGGGAGCCGCCACCCACCAAGCCTAGATCGAAAAGAACAGCAATGAAGAGGATCACCAACTGCGTCGTCCCCATGCCCGCATGCGTGTTCTGCATGTACGTGTAAGCGATCAGGGTCAATGGCAGAAATAAAAACCCAAGCACTGGAATCAGAATGTCTCGATGGAAGCTGGCAAAGAAGTTGGTGAAGAACCAGAGCAGAACGATCGCCAGTCGAGGGAAAGCTACGGCCAACACTGCGAGTAGACAGGGCATTGAGAAGTCCTACTGCCAATACTGCCATTGATGGCTGAATATGACAAACCCGCACAGCAATCCGTTCGTTACCGCATGCATGAGTATGCAATCCGCCACCGACCGCGAGCGGATCATCCAAGCATTGTAAATGATCCCTGTGACAAGGCCAACATCCCAGTACGGCCCATGCTCGGACGCAAATAGGACGGCCGTAACCCAAAAGGCAAACGCGCTGTACGTACCTAGCGGAACACTTTGAAAATCGTTGCGGATCAGCCATCGCATCAACCAAGCCCGCCAAAACAACTCCTCCACTACAGGCACAATCAGCGTGGCCCGGATCGACCGCCACCCGAGCACCCAGGGGCTTCGAAGCGCTACAGCGGGAATTGACGAGTGAGTATGCCCGACCAGGGCATTCGAAAACAACGGCCCATTCCGATAGCCGGGGATCAGATAATCCGGCGCTATCCAAAGCGCAAACACAACTGAACCGATGAAAACGCTCATCAGCGGCCGGACAGGCCGAACAGACAATTCTGGAGGCCAGCAAACCCAACAGACGACCGCCAGCAATCCGACTCTTAATGGACCCTCGACAGCTGGGTTCACCGGCACGTAAGGCATCGCCGCCAGCAGAATCATGAAGGCGGCAAACGGCACTACATAGCGCGCACTCGGATTGAATTCGAGCCACTTCCGCGGCCCAGAGGATTCAGACGTGATCAACGGTCAGCCAATTTGACCGACAAACGTCTTGATCTTGTCCTGCTCATCGGGAGCGGACGAAGTCTTCAGCGCCTTTTGTGCCTCGTCCCGGGCCCCCTGCTTGTCTCCTTGCTTCAGAAGCGCCATCGCGAGATGCAGCCGGAATGTCGCATTCTGGGGTTGCTCCTCCACAACTTGCTTGAAAATTCGCAGGGCTTCTGAATTTAGGTTTTTTTGGTAATAGACGTAGCCAAGTGTGTCCGAAACATCTGTATTGTTGGGCACCCGCTTTTTCGCCTTTTCTGCCATGGTCATGGCCTGGTCCAAGTTCCTGCCGCTCTCCGCGTCCAGAAAGGCTAGATTATTCAGGGCCATCGAGTTCTCCGGGTCCAGATCAAGTACACGCTTGTAGAGATCGCCAGCATCCGGCTTCTTGCCCAGCTTTTCCAGCAGCATCGCCCGATTCATCAGCGCTTCCGTGGAACTCGGATTGGTGTTCGACGCCTGTTCGAACGACCCTAGAGCAGCATCCGTCTGCCCTACATATCGCTGCATGACACCTAACCGGATCCAGGCTTCGGTCAGTTTCGGATTAGTTTTTACGATCTCCTTGTAATTGTCCGCCGCTTTCGCAAAAAGCGACTTTGCGGCATTCATATCCGCCCGAGCCTTCTGAATACCAGCAGTAGACTCAAAATTGGCTAGGTTGAACCTGAAGTCCACTCTCCCCGGGTTTTTCTGAACCAAATCGCTCAACGCGGCAATCGCCTCATCCGACTTGCCCTGCTGCATTTTGATATTTTGGATGCCCAGGAACCCTCTCAGATCCGGCGGGTCAGACTTCCAGGCCAACTCGAATTGTTCGCTGGCTTTTGCCTGCTGTCCACCAACCAGATACAGGTTCCCTAACTCGACGTGCGCGTCATTAGACTTCGGATACTGTTGCACCAAGGCCTCTAGGTCCGCTTGCGCCCTCGTCGGCTGACCCATTCCTACATACGCTCTGTCTCGTAGCAACCGAGCTTCCGGATTCTGTGGCTGGCTATTCAGAACCATCTCTGTCTGTTCCAGCACCTTCGCGTGTTCACCTTTAGCCTCAATGATCCGTGCAATGATCAATCGCGCAGGTAGCAAGTCCGCCTTCAATCGCACGGCCTCCTGCGCCTCAGTCAGACTTTCGTTGGCCTTGTTATCGGCAAGGTACGCGCGTGCCAATTCAAAGTGCACAAATGCGTCGTTGGCATTGTTCTGAACGATTTTCTGCAGTTCCGGGACAACTGTTTTCACTGTCGCAGGAGTGGTGGTGTCGACCAACAGCGAGGCATACAGTTGATTTGAGGTAGTATCCTTCGGGTTCTTTGCCGCCAAATCCTTCGCCAGCTTCAGAGCATCATCCCGCTTATTCAGCCCCAGATACGCTCCGACTAACCGCTGCTGATAGTGCAGCGATTGCGCCGGGTTCTCCTTGACTCCAGCCTGGTATTGCTCAAGAGCCTGGTCATACTTCTTTGCCCGGAAGTAGAAGTCCCCCATCATCTCTCGCCCACCTGGAAACTTTTGCTTGTCGCTGGTCACTTGACGCATGGTCGCTTCAGCATCAGCGTACTTACCCCTGGCTAGCTCAAAGTTCGCCAGATTCGTAATCGCAACCGGACTTGACGGATCGTTTTGCACACGCTCATGCAAAATCCCTTCGGCCTTATCGGGATCATTGGCTCTCGCCTGGCGGACGTACAGGAAGTCGTACGCGGGGGGCCAACTTTTGTCATGCGCAATCATGTCCCGCATTAGCTGATCGGCTTGATCTCCTTTTCCTGCCGCTAACAAGGTCTGTGCGTACCAACCCACCACCAGGCGCGAAAAGGGCTTAAGCCGATTTGCCTCTTCGAAGTTCTGAAGCGCCTTCGGAGTGTCTTTATCGGCCAAGTCGAGCATCCCCTGTAGCCGGAGACCGTCGAACGAATGGGCATCCTTATGCAAGATCTTGCCCACCAAATCTTTGGTGTCAGGCAGGATGGCACGCGTTTTCGCCGGATTCGAAGCATAAGCAGCCAGATAGATCTCAGCAAGCTTTGCCTCCGCGTCCGTGTTATCCGGCCTGAGATCGACTGCACGTCTAAGGAACTTCGCCGCTTCTCCGGCATTGTTCTGATCGAGCAAGTTGAGGCCTTCGCGATAGTAGGCCTCGGCGAAAGTTTTATCCTTGTTTATGGCCTTGCGGTACAGAATGGAGGCTTCTTTGTACTGCTTCCGATCGTGATACTTGTTGGCAGATTCCAACATTCGTTGAGGGCTCTGACTGCACGCAGTCATGATGAGCAAGGCCCCGACAGGCGCCGCGACAGCAAAAAACTTCATAACACTATGAATTGTAGGCGGAATACTAACTCCTTACAATCGCCCACGGTTGTAAGGCTTAGGAATTTGCCCCAATCCGACAGCACAAAGTGCGCGCCGGAAACTGCTACTGAGATTCCACTCACCCGCCAACTACTGTGCGCGCGCAACCTCGCCATGGTGGTAGGCCAGGAACCCCGCGGCATTCGCCTTACCCATGTAGCGTTCCAAAAACTTGGGATCGGTTTTCAGCAAATCGACCACAATCAATCCGTCTAATGCATTTGAGAATTTCACGTCCACATTGAATCCCAGCAACTTACCGCCTAACCGGAGATATTGCTTAATTAAGATCGGAACGCCCTTCTGATCCGTCTCGATATCCGAAATGAAGGCCGAAAGCTCCTCTATGTCCCAGGCCACGCTGTTTTCGCCTAAACCGTCCAGACCCTTTTTGGGCTTGGTTCGGAACGGACTGCGTGCCCGAACAAAGTGGGCTAGGTCGTCCGCCCGGCAGTATTCCTTCAAAAAGCTGACCATTAATCCGCGCGAGTTCGGATGATAGTCGTTGCTGATACTGACTGGCCCGAAAAGCATTTTGTACTGTGGATTGCGGCTAACGTACACGCCTACTCCGCGCCAGAGCAAAAGCAAAGGTGCATAGCTTTTCTGATACTCCGCCCGCACAAACGACCGGCCCATTTCGATCGCTGGGTTGATCCGCTCTAAAAATGTCCGCCCGTAAGAAAAGAGACTGCTGGTGTAAAACCCTCTTTTGCCAAAGTTTCGCAGAATCAGGTCGGACTGCCCCAACCGATAAGCACCCACAATCTCCGACTTCGCTACGTTCCAGATAAACAGGTGTAGGTAGTGTGCATCGAACTCATCCAAGTCGAGCGCTCTGCCTGAGCCCTCACCCATAGCGCGGAATGTTGTCTCCCGCAGCCGTCCAATCTCCCGCATGATGTTGGGAATTGATTCTGCCTTGGCCAGATAGACGAACTGATCGCCCTGCTCATCGAGCAACGACTCCGCTGGCAGCCGGGCGATCTCTCCTTTAAGTAGCGAAAAATCCACTGCCTGAGCGACCGGTTCGAGACCGTCGTCGGTCTGAGCCGCCATTGAAATTTTGTGCGGCGTCAGAAACGGTAGCCCACTTTTAGGTGCTTGACGATTTGCGAGGACGTAAGTTTTCCGCCGCAAATAGTCGATCCGCGCCGCGTCATCGGGCAACGAGTCCAGCTTCTTCGGACTCACTAGACTTCCGGTACGAACCACAATCGTCTTACCGGCCTTGTTCAGGAATTCTCGCAGCAGCAAAGCCGTCCGGAGCCGTGGATGCAGCAGGCCAGCCAAATGGAATCCAACTCCATTACGGCCTTCTAGATACATCGGCAAAACCGGCACTTGGGCCATGGCCGCGAGCCGAGCAACGTTATCGTGCCAGGCTGGATCGAGCACCGCCCGGCGCTTCAGATCGAGACTTGCCACCTCTCCAGCCGGGAAAACAACCAACGCTCCACCCTTCCGTAGCCAGGTTAGGGATTGGCGCAGCCCTCGCCGGTTTTCCCTGCTCGCCGAAGCCCCGCCGAAGGGATTCACCGGAATGCACAGCTCACATACTTTGGGATATCGCTCCAAGACCTGATTGGCCATGATTCGCACATCTGGCCGCAGTGTCTGGAAAAGGGCCCCTAGAAGCGTTCCTTCTATCAGTCCAAATGGATGGTTGGCAACCACCAACAGGCCGCCCGTCCTGGGAATGCGAGCGACATCGTCAGGCGACACATCCCACGAGATGTTCAGGTAATCCAGCAGCGCTTGATAATAAAGCTTGCTCCCCTGTTCGGCTTCAGACTCACGATAAACGCGGTCCAACTCGCGTAATCCGACACATCGCTGGACCAATCGGACGAGCATCGAAGGCGAATCAAAATCCAGCAGTTCAGCGCCTAATCGTTCAGCTAATGAACCTCTCGACTCAGAGAGCGATGCAAGCCGCTCCAGTTCCCGTTTTCCGCTCTCGTCTACTTCGGCGCCTGCCCCCCGCGCACGCCTTTCTAGGGACGGAGTGTCGACCGAAGTTTTCAGGTCCATAAAATTTTTTCACCTGTAGCTTACTACGGGCGCGAGAAAGTTCCGTTAAACTTTCGTGACATTCCGGTTAGTTAGGTGTTTTCAGAGCTATTCACCTCCATCTAGATTGGATACAACGACTGGCCTCTTTTTATAATGGGCAAAACCATGCGTTTTGCTACGGCACTCACAGCTGCACTCTTGTTCGGCGTTCCTGTTATCTCTATCGGCCAAACCGGCGGTTCCACTACTCAGAAGAGTACGAAAACCGGAGCCCCCGTGCACCGGCCTGCGCGCCCTGCCGCACCTGCTCTGCCGGCTGTACCTCTGCCCACGGAGCCCGGCCTCTACGCCGTCTTATATACATCGGAAGG
Organism: Bryobacteraceae bacterium; assembly: GCA_965214005.1. Taxonomy (GTDB): domain Bacteria; phylum Acidobacteriota; class Terriglobia; order Bryobacterales; family Bryobacteraceae; genus Bog-105. Next base: position 710,742 of record CBDCAQ010000014.1, on the reverse strand, counting down.
CAACATCGTCTGCCGCCTCTTCAGCGAGCAAGCACCTAAAACAGTCGCCAACTTCCGGGGTCTTGCCACGGGCACCAAACCATGGACCGACCCCGCTACCGGCAAACCCATGCACAAGTCCCTGTACGCCGGCACGCAGTTTCACCGCGTCATCCCCAAATTCATGATCCAAGGTGGTGATCCGCTCGCCACGGGTACCGGCGGCCCAGGTTACAAGTTTGCTGACGAAATTGACCCTAATCGCGAGTTCGACAAAGCCGGCCTGCTCGCTATGGCCAATTCCGGCCCCAACACGAACGGGTCACAATTCTTTATCACAGTTGCCCCAACACCCTGGCTGAATGGCAAGCACACCATCTTTGGCGAGGTTGTCAGCGGTCAGGATGTGGCAGACAAGATTTCCGAAGTTCCTCGCAATGAAGCCGAAGGGGATAAGCCACTCACACCCGTCAAGCTCACTGCCGTCGCAATTCGAACAGTTAAAGCTCCGGTAGTTGCCGCTCCAGCGAAATCCTGATTCCCTTATGAGGGCTCCGCCCTTAGCCTCAGAGGTGGCGTTAGGCCTGAGCGACCCATAACCACCCCTAAGGCCCCCGATTTCCGAGTGCTACGCTCGGCACGAGGCTGCATACTTGAAGATTCCGCACCTTACCGCCTCTTGGTTCGCGCTCATCTTCTGCGCCTTTACGGTTCTGGCTGCTACCGCCCCCACCCAGCGGCCATTTCGCGAATATCCCGGCGTTGAGTATGAAGGAATGGCTCTGCCAACTGATTTCAACGACAAGACTGAGTGGACGTTTGCGCGACTCATGTTTCCACCTGGCTGGAACGATGGTTATCGCGGCCGCTTCGATGGGGACTGGCGGCTCGGCTTGTCCCTTTGGACGCAGGACTACCCCCGAGCCGATCGTCACTTCGCCGAAGCGGTTCGCCGACTCACTCGCATCCACGTCCGCTCAGTTGAACAGCCCGTCAACATTGAGGACACGGCTGACATCTACAACTGGCCCTGGCTCTACGCTGTCCAGGTAGGCGAGTGGGGCATCACCGATGCTCAAGCCAAAATCATGCGAGAGTATCTGCTCCGCGGCGGCTTCTTCATGGCCGACGACTTCCACGGCCCGACCGAGTGGCAGGTCTTCGCCGACAGTATGAAGAAGGTCTTTCCCGACCGACCCATTATCGAAGTTCCCGACGCCGATGCGCTGTTCCATACCGTGTACGATCTGGACGACCGCTACGGCATCCCGGGCGCAGCTCACCTCCAGGTCGGCTCCAAAAATGGAGGCATCGTCCCCCATTGGCGCGCCATTCTCGACGACCGCGGCCGCGTCATGGTCGCGATCTCTTATAACTCAGATATCGGCGATTCCTGGGAGTGGGCCGACAGTCCCGAGTATCCCGAAAAGTTTTCCGCTCTCGGCGTCCGCCTCGGGATCAACTACATCGTTTATGCGATGACGCATTGAGAAGCGCGAGCTGCGCGGCAGCCTTGGCTGGTTACGATAGGCCATGATCGAGAAATCGGCAGCGGCGTTATTCGCACTGCTTTTGTTCGTAGAATACGCCCCTAGTCAATCGCCCTCAGACTCAACACCTCTGACCGTTGTCGCCCACCCGGAAAACCCGTTTATTGAAACGCGGGACACAAATCAGATTGTGAACTTTGATGTGTTGGTTAGTAACCGAGATTCCCGCAGCTACAAGTTAGTAGCCTTCAAGATTTCTGTTTATGACAAATCCGGCAAGTTGGAGTTAGCGCGAGAGTTGAATCGCAACGGTCACCCTCCGGCTCTTGACCTAATCGCTCCGCGCGACATTTCACCCAAGGGAGTAAGCGACATTTTCCAACCGTTTTACGCCTTTGATGCCAACATAGATTTGAGCCGAATGGATCTGAGGTTGCTCTTCATGAGGGAGGGCCAGGCCTCTGCCCCCATTCCCTTCAGCGCGGACGAAACTGTCACCCTGAGCGTGAAGCCGCAGTCCTACTCGCCGAAGCCATTTTGCATGCCCCTGCGTGGGCCACTGCTTGTGCTCGATGGTCACGATTTCTACTCCCACCATCGCCGGTTCGACCTCTCTAAGCAGTATCAGTCTAACCCTCAAAAAATCGCCTCGCCCAATCTCTATGCTTACGACTTCGTTACCACAGATGACCGTGGCCAGCTCTTTCATGGTGATCCCAAACAACCCGGGAATTGGCTAACGTACGGCAAACAAGTTTTCACGCCAGATGCGGGCATCGTGGTCGAGACGGTAACGGATCTTCCTGAAAACGCCTTCAATTCATCGGGCAACGCCCAGATCCCAACCAAAAGCGAGAAACGAGATCCGAGCGGCCTTGGCAACCATGTCGCAATCCGCCATTCTGATGGCCGAGTTAGCTGGCTTCTCCACCTGCAGCCCAAGTCGACTCGCGTCAGCGTCGGTGATCGCGTCCAAGTGGGCCAGTTCGTGGGCAAGGTTGGCTTTACGGGCGACTCGCTCTTTCCTCATCTTCACTTCACAGTGACGAGTGATGCAGCGTATCCGTCGCAAAGCGTTCCCTCTTATTTTCGAGGCTACGCTCTCATCCTTGGAAGCCGGCGCATACTCGTGAGCGTCGGTCAGATCGATACCGGCGATTTCGTCCAAGGCATGGGCGATTGCACCAGGCCGCTGACCGACGCTGCTACCATCAGCTTTCCCGCCGATTGACTTCGAATTACGCCAATCCTCAAAGACCCCTCTTAACGTTCCCCTTAGGCCTTCTTTGTGCCTTCTTCAACACATTCAACGTAAATTCGTTTAGCAGCGCTCCCGCGCATACAAATCAGGTCGGGACGCTGAGACTCCGCTCGTCATTCCTTTTAAACCCGCCAGTCATGTCCAACAAGACAATCTCGTCCGAACCGGGAAGGCTCTCCCGCTACGTCGTTCCGGCCACCATCATGCTCTCCTTCGTGTCCTTTTGGAGAGCCGCCGCAATCGTTCTAAGTGATCTTGGCTCAACGGCCTATTACATCGGCGGTATCGCTGAGAAGGCCATCGGCAAAGCCGCACCCTGGTTCATTTTGGGCATCATGCTGTTCTCGTACGCCGTTCGCGCAGTCTACGTCGAAAGCTGCAGCATGTTCGTTCGAGGAGGCGTCTACCGGGTCGTCCGCGAAGCCATGGGCGGCACAGCTGCAAAGTTTTCTGTATCGGCACTCATGTTCGATTACGTCTTAACCGGACCTATCAGTGCCGTCAGTGCCGGTCTTTACTTAATCGGCCTGATCAACCAGTCTGCCGACTATCTGCACTATCCCAAGATACCGATTTCGGCTCCCTATGCAGCGGCCCTGTTCGCACTTGGAGTAACTGTCTACTTCTGGTGGACGAACACGGTCGGGGTGCCGTTTTCAAGCGGTAAAGCCCTGAAGATTATGCAGATCACAACGGTCATGGTGGTCATCCTCATCGGTTGGTGTCTCCTCACCATTTTCCTGAAGGGCTCTCAGCCGATCCCGCCGCCGACAATGCAGAATCTAAAGTTCAGCAACGATGCATTAGGCTGGCTGAAAGGCACAGTCGCCCCAACCATCACAGCCATCGCGATCCTGATCGGGCTTGGCCATTCGTTGCTCGCCATGAGCGGCGAAGAAAGCCTGGCCCAGGTCAACCGTGAGATCGAGTACCCCAAGCATCAGAACCTGATGCGTACCGGCTTCATCATCTTCATTTACAGCCTCTTATTTACGTCCTTAGTTTCGTTCTTCGCTGTCATGATCATCCCTGACACAGAACGTCCCAAGTATTTCGACAACTTAATCAGTGGGCTTTCTATGTTCCTGGTCGGGCCTCACTTACTCAAGCTGTTATTCCAAGCTTTCGTCGTACTAGTCGGCACACTCATTCTGTCCGGAGCAGTCAATACATCAATCATTGGTTCTAATGGCGTACTGAACCGCGTGGCCGAAGACGGGGTTCTGCCAGCTTGGTTTCGTCAACCTCACCCAAAGTACGGCACAACACACCGCATTATCAACTTAGTTGTTGCCTTACAACTCATCACGATTCTGATTAGCCGAGGCGATGTGTTCCTGCTCGGTGAAGCGTATGCGTTCGGCGTTGCCTGGAGTTTCTTTATGAAAGCGCTGGCCGTCATGGTCCTGCGCTTTACTGAGCCTCACGTTGAACGATGGAAGGTCCCCTTCAACCTTCGCGTCCGTGGCGTTGACCTGCCAATTGGACTGGCTGTGATCACGATCATGCTGTTTTTATTAGCCGGAATCAATGTCCTCACCAAGACGACCGCCACCATCTCCGGAACGATCTTCACCATTCTGTTCTTTGTTGCATTCACCCTGAGCGAGAAATACTATAAGCGAAAAGATCAACCCGAAGAGAAGGCCGCCGACAAGGGTAATCTCCAGTCTCACGAACAAAATGAGACCGAGGTGTTCCGTCTGGAAGTACGAGAGAATCTTTCGCCCAAGTCGTTAGGAGTTCGGCCCGGCAACATACTGGTTGCTGTCCACGATCCTAATAATCTTTCGCATCTTCAGAAGGTTCTCGAAGAGAGCGATCCAAGTCGCACCGATATCGTGGTCCTGTCCATCAACGCAAATTGCCCGGACGCTGCGTCGGAAGATCCTCGTAATCCACAAGAGGTGATAAATCTGTGTGAGACCAAGGTCTTCAGCAAAGCCGTATACATCGCAGAGAAAATTGGCAGGCCCGCATTCCTTCTGGCCGTCCCCGGCAAGAACGTGTACGAGTTAATTCTGTTAGCTGCTTCCCGGCTCCGTTCGTCGCATGTAGTGGTGAGCTTGTCCGAGAGATCGTCGGCCGAAGATCAGGAAAGTAAAATTGCCGAAGCTTGGGAGAGGCTCGCGCGTCCGCGTCCGGAGTTGCGCGTTGAAATCACACCAGACGGCGAGGAGACCCCCTGGCATGTAGATCTCGGCAAGCACTTAGTGCTCCCTTCCGCCGCTGACCGAGATCTGGCTCACCGTCTCTGGTGGGAATTATTCCAGACCAAAGAGCCCGGCGTCATTCTCCACGAACGGGAAGTCTTCGGCATCGCACTTCGCCGACTCGAAGAAGACCTGCGATCGGCTGATATTACAGCTGTTGATGATATTCAGCGAGAGATCCTGCTCCGAAGCTCCGCATCAGACTAAGTCGATCATTCAGAATTAGGCACTACCGCTCGGACTGTAAGTCGTCGGAAGACTTGCGCATGATAATGGTAGGTTCTCGATGTCGCGATTGAAGCTTAAAGTGGAACGCAGTACCAACCCCCAGGTTGGCGTTAGCGTCGACTTTTGCCAGGTGCTTGTGGAGAGCTACTCCGTAAACGAGCAGATGAACCAGATCATCCTCGAGCATCTCGATCCTGCTGCATGGCGCGCTAAACTGCCCGGCAGTAAGGGACGGACAATTGCCGCCATCGTTGCTCACGTCCACAACATCCGCCGCAAATGGCTGAGGCTATCCGCCCCGCATCTAGCCGTACCCGCTCTCCTTGATCGCTCTACTTGCACGCAGGACCAAGCCCGGACTGCCCTGCTTGAAAGCGGTAGACGCTGCTCCGAAATGCTCGCTGACGCGCTGTCTGGGCCGGACAGCCGGGTTGAGACTTTTAGGCGCGACGGTTGGGCAAGAGCATGGCCGGCAGGTCCGGCCATGCTGGCTTACATGATTTCTCACGATGCACATCATCGCGGTCAGGTAAGTATGCTCGCCCACCAGCTCGGATTTCCACTACCGACTACGGCGGCGGATGGCATCTGGGTTTGGGAAAAACTATGGAAAGAGTGCGGCTTCACCCATCCCAGGTAAATTACCTCGTCAACGGAAACAACAAGCGCACGCTAGTGCCTCGAGTCGTTGGTTGAATCCTAAGTTCACCACTTAGTTGCTGGGTCAAAATTCTAACCAAATAGAAGCCCATAGATTCAGCTGTCTCAATGTCGAATCCATCGGGAAAACCACCGCCGTTATCCGCGATGATCAGCTCGCCCATCTCTGCTGTCTAATGCTGAGATTGCGGACCCGCATACTCCAGCCTGACGGTTATCTCCCCGCTGCTGTCGTCAGGAAAAGCGTGCTTCAGCGGATTCGAAAGCAGTTCATTGCTGATAAGTGCAAGCGGTACGGCAACACTGGAATCCAGCGCCATATCCGAAGCCATGACGTTCAGCTTCACTCGATCTGCTGTGCCGTGAAAACTTTGCAGTTCCTGGGCTAACTTCGAAAGGTAGTTCCCGAAATGAACTATTGAGAAGACTTCGATGCTGCAACTGCGGTCGTACAGAATCGACATGGCACGGATCCGGCTCTGTGTCGCGCGCAGCAACTCTGCAGCTTCCTCGTGTGCCGTTCGGTGCGCTTGCAAACCAATCAAGCTGATCAGTAGCTGGAGATTGTTCTTAATCCTGTGATGGATCTCGCCGATAACTGCCGCGTCTTGACCAATCGAGATCTCAACGTCTTCTAACGTCGCTGCTTTGTGCTCGTTCAAGTACTTCGCTCCGATCTGTCCGTAACTACCAAAACGCCGCACTCGTTCCTAGGCAGCAGGACTACTAAAAGCCGATGCACGACGGCATCACAGCCTTAAGGCAATATTGATCGCGGCCTGCAGGTGGCCGATTGAGTATGGCTTGGAGACACAAAGATGCGGTGACTGCATCGTCGCCGGTGTTCGCACAAGAACGTCCGGAGTCGCCGTGAGGTAAATCACAGGCACACCCTTGAGTTCGTGAATCCGCTTCGAGGCATCGATACCGTTCATGGGCCCGCTTAGGTTCACATCCATCAGAACAAGATCTGGATCCAACCTCTGTGCCAATCGCACAGCTTCCTCGCCAGTTTTAGCCAAACCCGAGACGCGATAACCGAGACGAGTAAGCTCGTTCTTCAGATCGAGAGCCGTAATCATCTCGTCCTCTACGATGAGGATTTGCGGGCTGTCCACGCGTCTATAGTACTCCGGGATCACGGGTCAGCAACACTATCAATATTTCGTAGTGCGCCTCCTTGGGCAAACCTTCTAGCTGTAATAAACGCCAGGCTGGGCTGGTACTAACTCCTGAACGACACCGTAGGGTTAGTAACATCCGTCGAATAAGGACATAGAGAGACCTGCTTATCCTAAGTGCCTCGACAGATTGTGTGTGAAGCTAAGACCAGCTAGACGGATCGGTAGAAGACTATCATCCGGAGTCTACCAACCCTTGGTTTACTTTGCTTGCCTTTCGCAGGGCCTAGAAAGAGAACCGGGTTGGTAAAAAACAAAATTCTGATCGTCGAAGACGAGCAAACCGTCGCCCACGAACTCCAGAGTAGCCTTGGCAAATTAGGATATGAAGTCTCGATTGCGGAAAACGGCGAAGAAGCGCTCGCACAGGTCGCAATAGAAGTTCCAAACCTCGTGTTACTGGATATCATTCTGCCAGGAACAATTGACGGCATTGCCACAGCCGAACGCTTCCAGCATTTGAACATCCCCGTCGTCTACATGACAAGCAATTTGGATGATCAACTGTTTGAGCGAGCTCGGAACACAGAACCTCTGGCCTATTTGACAAAGCCGCTTCATGACGGCGAACTGAACCGAGCCATCCAGTTGGCGTTGTTCAAACACGCGAAAGAAGTCGCCAGAGAAAACGAGCGCCAAAGACAAACGAACACCTTGCGCGAGTCTGAGGAGCGCTTTCGACGCATCGTTGAACAAGTCGTTGAATACTGCATTTTCTCGCTTGACCGCGACGGGCACGTCAATAGCTGGAACAGCGGCGCCGAACGAGCCATGGGCTACAGCGCCGGCGAGATCTTAGGTCAATACTTCGGCCTCTTCTTTACTCCGGAGGATCGCCTTGCCAGTGTTCCACTCGGCGAGTTGCAGAAAGCGCGACTACAGGGATCGGCGGACGTTACAAGGTGGTTGCAGCGACGCGACGGAACTCGCTATTGGGCCGAGGGCGTCCTCACGGCACTACACGATGAGGACGGTGTGGTCACCGGTTTCACCAAGATCAGCCGCGATACAACTGAGCGCCAACGTACTCTCAATGCCATAAAGGAAAGGGACGAGCGTTTACGAGTTGCTCTGCAGGCCGCGCGGACGGGAACTTGGCAGTGGGATCTTCGCACCGATGTCGACACGCTGGACGAGAGCCTGCGGAAACTATTCGGGCTCCCTCCAGATCGTAATTTCGACCACATCGAACAGTTCTACCAGATAATCCATCCAGAAGAACGCGAACTGGTGATTGCCTCCTTCAACCGCACTCGACACGAGGGAGTGCATCTGAATACCGAATTCCGGGTCGTCTGGCCCGATGGGAGTCAACATTGGCTGCTCGATCAAGGCGAGGTTGCACGCGACCACGACGGCACTCCTTTGTATCTCACCGGAGCCTGCGTGGACATCAATGACCGGAAGCTTGCTGAACAGTCATTGCTCGAAAACGAACAGCGCTTTCGGCTATACGCTGCAAACGTTCGTGACTATGCCCTCATGCAGCTCGACGTATACGGTCGAGTTATTAGCTGGAACACGGGTGCTGAACGGGTATTGGGCTACTCCGAAGCCGAAATCTTGGGCCAGCCGTCAGCCGTTTTCTTTACACCCGAGGAGGTCGCAGCGCATGAACCTGAAAAGGAACTCGAAACAGCTCGTAACACGGGCAGATCTATGGACGACCGCTGGCACGTACGAAAGGATGGCACTCGCTTTTGGGCCAGCGGCATCCTCACCAGCATGTCCGATGACAAGGGTCAGTTGCGCGGATTCGCCAAAGTCATGCGCGACGACACCGACCGGCGTCGAGCCGAGGACCAACTCCGAGCCTCGCTCGACGAGAAGCAGGTTCTCCTGCAGGAAATCCATCACCGGGTCAAGAACAACCTTCAGGTCATCAATAGCCTCTTGCGGCTCCAGTCTCAGCACATCTCCGATGAGTCCATGCGCGGTATGTTCGAAGAGGCTCGTCATCGCGTGCAAGCAATCGCGGGCATTCACGAATTGCTCTACCGGTCGCCCGACTTGGCGCGCATCGATTTCGCAGCCTATCTGAATCGTTTGGCTCGCGATCTATTTTCGTTTTACGGCGTCACCGACGAAAAGATTCAACTCGCCCTTAACATCGCTCACGCCAACCTCGAACTCAATCAGGCAATCCCCTGCGGATTGCTTGTGAACGAACTGGTCACAAATGTCCTGAAGCATGCTTTCCCCGGCGAAAAACGTGGAAACCTCGGAGTTCGCCTCGATTGTGTCGACGACCGTTGTATCCTAACTATCGAAGATAACAGTGTGGGTTTGCCGCAAGGGTTCGACTGGACGCAGTCCACTTCTTTAGGCTTACAACTCGTCCAGGTTTTGACCAGACAGCTCGACGGCGTGGCCCAGGTGAACGGCGATTCAGGTACACGGTTCGAAGTCTCTTTTCCACACTCGTCGAATTCGAATTAGATCAGGGAGTCCGCAAATTGAAGCCGCGAATTCTTATCGTCGAAGACGATGAAATAATCCAGCTTGACCTGCGCCTCAGCTTGCAAGATCTTGGGTACATGGTCGTCGGGTCTGCTTCTTCAGGGGTGGATGCCGTCTCAAAAACGACAGAGCTGCAGCCGGATCTTGTTCTGATGGACATCCGCTTGCGCGGCGATATGGACGGAATCGAAGCAGCCCGGCAGATCCAATCCACGCACAACGTCCCGGTTATTTTCTTAACAGCTCAGAGCGGAAACAGCCCGAAGCGGGAGGGGGCCGAAGTCCCGGAACCGCGCATCACCAAGCCATTCACTCAAGGGACCTTACAAACAGCAATCACGCGCGCTCTTCGCCAAAATGGCCGATCTCCGCTGTAACGGACATGCGTCCCCGACCTTGTCTCCGTTCGGTATTGATGCTCATCTTCATTGCAGCCGTGAGTTCGCAGGTGTCCGCACAGGACCATCGCCGCGTTCCAGACCCAACCAACGCAGAACCTAGTCGCATCGAAAAATCCAGCCCTGACTTGAATCAGCGAGTCCGCGGAACAGTCACATTGTCGAACGGCCACCTACCTAACCAATGGGTCGAGCTCAATGCCACTTGCCCGACCTCCCGCCGATTGATAGCCATCGGAGATTCGAGAGGAAAATTCAGCTTCAACTTCGAATCCAATCGTCAGTCCGATATCGACCTGACTAACGGCTGCACATTGGCCGCATTCGTAGAAGGTTATCGCTCCCCACTAATAAGTCTCTCCAGCCTGAATACTAGGTCCGGTAAGAATCTGGGCAAAATTATCCTCGAGCCCGTATCAGCTGATCCCAACGGGCTCACCAGCGTTACCTCCAACTTCCAAAACAAAGAATTATCGAAAGCCCTGGACAAAGCCGCCGCACAGGATTGGGCCGGGGCGACCATCGTCCTAGACCAGATCCTTTCCGCTAACCCGAGCTGTAGCTCCGCCTGGCTAAATCTTGGAATCGTTCAACAAGCTCAAGGTAAACTCATCGAAGCTAAAGCGTCGTATTTAAAGGCTGCTGAGGTGGATCCGCAATTTGCGCCGCCACTAGTCCGGGCTGCTGCGATTGAGATCTCAACCGATCAGCGGCGGGCCGCCCTTGCCCATTCTCAAGCTGCAATCCATCTCAATCCCACGGCTTTCCCCGACGCCTATCTTTTCAATGCAATCGCAAATTTGGAACTCCACGACTCAGACTCGGCTGAGAGAAGCGCCCGCTCAGGCCTAGCACTGGATTCAACCCATTCGTACCCGGAGCTTGACTACGTCCTGGGAACAGCCCTCAACAACGGCCACGACCCAAACGCAGCGAAAGAGCATCTTGAAAGCTACTTACAACGGGCTCCCAACGGACCCAACATAGATTCCGCGCGACAGCAGCTCGCGCAGATAACTCAAGTCGATCTCGCTATGACGCAGTCGGCTTTCTCCACTCAAGAGGCTGCCGCTGGCCCTCCAGACCTGGTTCTTACGCCTGAGCAGCCTGTTCTCATGGACTTGGTACAAGCTCAAAACGTACCGCTGTTAGCCAAGCCATCAGCCTACACCTGCATTGAAAATATCTCTCTAACTAATACCGACCTGCTCGGCCAAACTCTCAAATCAGAAACTACCCGCGTCGATGTTGCCGTTTTTGACAACAAAGAAGTATTTGGCTCGCCGGACGGCAAACAGTTCTCAGATCATGCAGAGCGAGACCTTCTTGGCGACAGCTTTAGAACGATCGGCTTATTCAGTTCCATTTCACGCAGTCTGATTGCGGGCGATCACTTTGGGATCCAACCCGCTGGTCAGTTCACACTGAACGGGGAAGTTGTACTTCGGTATAACTTTCAGACGCTGGACGGCGCGGCTGGTTGGGCAATCACATATGGCCCACAGCGTGGCCGAGCAGCAGAGGAAGGTTGGTTTTTGGTTGAAGCAAAAAGCCTGATCTTGCGGCGCGCTTATGTAAGTGCAACTAACATTCCTCGTGTCTTGAACTTAGTAACTCTAAGTGCGCTGATTGATTACAAGACGGAAACACTGGCAGGCCGCCAATTTCTTCTTCCGAGCACTGCCCACGTCGAAGCCGCCGAGCCGTCCGGAGTGAAACGCATAAGTCAGATTTCGTTTGACCGCTGCCGAGCCTTTACCGCCAACTCTACTCTTTCCTTCAGCAATCCCAAGCCCGACACAAAGTAAGCTCTGCTCCTAATCACCCATGACACTGAGCCCGCCAGTACTTCGCTGGGCTGGTGCTTTGTATTTGATCTATCTAGAGATGAATTAGAAGAGTCGGATGTATCCTCATCCAGTTCAGTCTGCCCCTTACCCAGGCAAGAGAAGGCGGTCCGGACCAGAGTGACCGTGTGACGAGCGCGCACGAAAACTCACCGGGTAATCATTGGCCTACTCGCCAAGGAGAAACGTTGTTCCAACTATTGAGCTGTCCGGTAGCCCAGGCGAGGTTCTTATCCTCGTGACAACTCGTGCACGGATTGGGGATCTTATAAGCGCTTGTCATTGCAGGTGAGATGAATCGGAACGTATGGCTTCGCACATTGGTGTCGGCAAGCGTCTGTTCGATCTTAGGCATATGACAGTCAATGCACTCCCCACCTGGGCTACCCACCTTGTGATGAGTGTGCTCTTCAACGGTGCTGGTGTGCGGACCATTGATAGACCCGGGTCCGTGGCACTCTAGGCACATCACATTTGCCGGCTTGATCAACAGTGCGGGATTGTCCGTCCCATGAACATCGTGACAACTTGAACACCTCACTCCACGCGTATACATGACGCTTTGAACGAAATCATTACCCTGCATCCGGTTCTTGTGCGCAGTGCCGTCTGGAAAATGCGTGAACGTCAATTCACCAAGTTTGTGCTCTTCCAGCTTCCAGAAATCTTGTAGCTTGGCGCCGATGTTAAAGCCGACGGGCCAATCGTAATACTTGCCCTCGATTGGATTGGTTAACGGTTGGCCTTGTGAATGGCACTGAATACAAGTGTCGGTCGCCTGAACAAAATCGAGGCGAGCTGGATTGACGATGTCGGTGTGGGACGGGTGTGCCACGTGTGCGCTTCCGGGCCCGTGGCATTTTTCACAACCCACGTTCCACTCCGTCACAGTCTTAGTTTGGATGTTGTAATTGACCGAGTGACAACCGTCGCAGAGCGGACCCGTAGGACGCTTCAGGTTGTTGGGTGGATAAAGCGCAGCCCACCAGTCAGTCCCATTCTTGACGAAGAACGGACGCCAGATCTCGTGCGTAATATCCCACTGGGCAGGTAAGACGAAGTAGTCGTCGCCAACCTTTTTGAAATAGCGCTGCTTCCATCTGCTGCCATAAACAAGAGCGATGTCATTCTTCGTGAATGTAATCAGAGGGTCTGGCTTGGAGAAGTCGGGCAGAATGGCTTCCGGATGATCTTTGGGATCTCTGACTACATTCGCCATCCGAGTCGTTTTCCGACGATCGTAAATCTGGGAATGACAAGTCTTGCAGGCCACCGATCCAACGTAATGCGCCTTTAAGGAAGCCGATACTGGTGATCTGGGTGGATCTGTAGCCGTTTGCGGGTAAGTGGCAGCGAGCCCCAAAGATAGTACGGCGACAACCTTGTAAAGCTGCATGCACGACTCCTGGAGCGAGTTTATACGTGACGCTTACGGGACAACTTCCTCTACCCCTCGGTAACCGGGCCAAGAGTCCCGGAACCCCTCGCTGAGAGTGTCCAGGAAGATTTCACCCCAATCTCAGCCCAACTTCACCCAGCATCCCGTTTTCGCTGACTCGAACACGCCCTCGATCACCATCATGTTCCGCAATGCATCCTCAAGCGGCACCGGCACCTCGCCGTCTTCCTGAATGGCACGTGAAAACGCATCGCCCTGTACCGTATATTGGTCCACCGTCGCAAGCTCTTCCGGTACTGCGCTGCTTCCGTCGAGCGCTGAGCCGTCATCCACGAAGATGCGCGTCGGCTTATCTGGCGGAGCGTTGAACGGAATCTCGATATCCAACCGGGCGTTTGTTCCCAGAATCTGCATCCTTTGATAAGGCACCAACTGCGTGCTGCACGTGAACACCGCTTGCCCAGGTGCGAAGTCAAGCATGGCCGAGGCCAAATGATCAGTACCCATCTGCGCGTCCCGGTCAATAAGCCCCACGACTCGCACCGGCTCGCGCCCAAACAGAAAGCGGGAGGTCGTAATCGGATAGCAGCCGACATCCATCAGACCGCCGCCGCCATATTCGGGCACGTTACGAATGTTTCTCGGGTCGTTGTTGAAGTAGCTGAACTCGCACATGATCGCCCGCAGCTCGCCCAGCTTGCCGCTTCTGACAATCTCGCGCGCCCGTAGCCATTGCGGATGCGTCTTCACCATAAACGCCTCGCCAATCTTCACGCCCGTCCGATCCCGCGCATCGATCAGTGTCTTGGTTTCCGCAACCGTGAGCGCAATCGGCTTCTCGCAAAGAACATGCTTTCCCGCTTCCGCCGCCTTAATCGACCAGGACACATGTAAGTGGTTCGGCAAAGGGTTATAAATCGCGTCTATGTCCGGATCGTTAATCAGCTCTTCATACGATCCGTAGGACTTACTAAGTCCAAGTTCCTTAGCAGCCGCTTGAGCCTTCTGTCCTTCCCTCGACGCAATTGCTGTAACTTCACTGCGTTGCCCAAGCTGCATAGCCGGGATAACCTTCTTAGTCGCAATCTTGGCCACGCCTAGTACGCCCCACCGAACTTTTGCACTCATTTTGATTCTTCTTTCGCCAAATAAGGAAATGCAGTTACTCGCAACTTAGCGGCGCCATAGGGTACCAGTCGTAGTTCTTTTACCGGCCCAGCCGCATCTACCGGACTCGTAGGTACCGGCCCCGCTGAATTGTCGATCATTGGCCACGAGGGTAGCAGGACCCCGCTTACTTGGAGAGTAACTGGAGGCTTGGCCGCATCGAACGGAACATCGCTCAATTTTTGCGAGTCCGACTTGACGGCACTCGGATCAGCCAACACTGCATAGCTCCATGGCTGCTCAGTCCGAAGTTCCCAATCCGCCGATCTTGGGTTGTACTGCCGCAACTTTGTCCATTTCTCAGTCAAAGGTAACGCAAACACCAGCGGTCCCCGTTCGTACACAACCGAATTCTTGTACCAGTGGCTCACCCTCGGCTTCATCGGGATGCTGATCTCGACACGATCACCCTCGCGCCAGGAGCGCCGCAACGAAACGAAGCCATTCTTTACCGTGTCGTCCGAACGTTTTCCATTCACCCGCACTTCGAACGACTCCGACCAACCCGGCCGACGCACCAGCAGCGGAAAGGCTGTTGCCTTCTGGGCATGAATTCGAAGCAGAACCTTGCCGTCAAAAGGATAGTTTGTTTCTTCGTCGATCGATACCTTCGTGCCACCGAGCGCAACACTTACTCTGCTCGGACCATAGGCCTCTGCCAGCAATCCACCGTCACTGGTCGCCACCCACATGCTCGACACAAACTTCGGCCAGCCTTGATGCAGGTTCGCCGTGCAACACCCAAAATTCGGTTCCAGCCCGAACAGGTTCGAATCGTTCCCGTTCGTCGACCAGTCGCGATGCGCCCTGGTACAGGCAATTTGGTTTGGCTGCTGATCATATTGATGCGACCACATATCGTTAGACAACGTTGCGGGCAAAGCATTGTACGTCACTCGCTCCAACCGGTCGGCCAGCGCAGCATCCCCTAAGGTCGCGAAGGCTTCCTCGTACGAGAACATGCTTTCTACCACCGTGCACAACTCCGTCCCTTGCGACGGATCAGGGCCGGCCAGATGCTCGTCAGCGCTGAAAATCCCATTTGGCAGGCCGTGATATTTGTCCAGCATTGCCAATTGGCGACTCAGAGTCTGTCGGTCATCGGGATCGCCCGTCACCTGCCACCACACCGGCCCTGCTTTCAGGCTCATCCCGATATTCACGCCATGCGTTTGCATTGCGCGGTCCGGCGGGGGACTATTCGGAACGAACCCAAGTTCGCTCGCATGCTGCTTTGATTTATATTCGAAGGCGCTAAATTCGGCGTTCCAGTCGAAGCCTTGTTGATGCAGCAACTTCGCCAGCTCCAGCAACTTCGCATCGCCCGTCCTGTTATATAGCCAAAGAACCGTATAGACGTTATCCTGCCACCGGTACCGCCCCCAGTCCCGGAGCGGTTTGCCAGGCAACTCCTTCCGCTCAAAGGCGAAATATTTCGACATCAACGGAACCACCCGCGCGTCACCGGTCACCTCTTGGTACTGAGCCAGCACCTTCAGCATCACCATTCGCGGCCACCAGTCGTCATTCGACGCCGGACCGATCTGTCCGCTGGCCTGCTGATGGGTCAACACCCATTCCATCCAAGGCCGAACTTTGGCTATCAGTTTTGGATCGTTCAACTGGTAAGCCAAGGGAAGCAGACCATCCAGAAAGTAGGGCCCGCGCTCCCACGACTCGCCTTTCCCCCCAAGCCATCCACTATTGCTCCCCACATCGGCCCAAAACTCATCGAGATGACCAGTAAGCCCGGCCGCCTGAATCTCTAACTGCCTCCGGAGCCATCCTTCCGGTGTCACTGCCCCGAGCGGTAACGGTGTGTAGGCCGTGGGCTGAAGCGGCGCTCGATTTGGGACAATTTGTGCTACACCCGCCATCGCTACTAGCCCGATTGACAATGACCTAATAAGAAGCCCAGACATAGATCTCCGCGCCGACTGTATCAGAGGACAGTTGAAAAAACGAACCCCCTCGGCGAGTTCGTTCCGTAATACTCCTGTAGGTACCTGATTCTAAAAGGTCCCTTCGGATTGGCTTCGTTTAGCTAGCCGTTTGGCTGATGTGTGACGAGCCCAATCCGCTCCACACTGAGCTCATGAGTAATGAATCTTTAAATATCCTGGCAGGCCTCTCTGGGAGCTTCTCTAGCCTGGTCGAGTCTGTCTCCGCGGGGGTCGTCGCACTTAAGATTGCGCCCTACCGAACCGTCAGCGGCGTCGTCCTTACCCCAGACCTGATCGCTGCTACCGGCCACTCGTTCCGTCGCGAAAGCACCGTAGCCGTACATACCGCTTGGGGAGACAGTGTTTCGGCGACCCTCATTGGCCGTGATCCCACCCTCGATCTGACCTTTCTGAAGACCGAATCGGCCCTACTGAAACCGCTTCCCGCTTCTGACGTATCCACTCTTAAAGCCGGTACGCTCGTGGCAGTCGTCGGCATGACCGCCGACGTGGGCGCATCGGCCAGCTTAGGAACTCTCGGCGCAGTCGGTCCAGCCCGCCGTACAATGCGTGGCGGTACTCTCGACCATTTCCTTCGACTAGACGTTGATCTCTATCCGTCGCAATCCGGTGCCGCAGTCGTTGATGTTCACGGCCGGCTCATCGGCTTGGCAACGCCCGGTATGTCACGTCATTCAGTGCTCGCGATCCCCCGAGAGACTCTTGAACGCGTCGCGGCGTTAGTGCAGCAGGAAGGCAAGAACACCCAGGGTTATATTGGAGCCGGATTCCAGCTTGTTCCCATTCCGGCCAACTGGCAATCGAAAGTCCAGCCCGCGACTGAAAACGGCCTGATGGTACTGAGCGTGGAAACCGGCGGCCCAGCTGAACAAGGCGGCCTTCAATTGGGCGACATCCTGATCACTTTGAATGGCCAATCGATCGGCGGAGTTGAGGAACTACAGTCCGCCCTGCGAAGCGGCATCGTCGGCCAATCTGTCCCCGTCCACCTGCTCCGCGCTGGCGAGCCCAAAGACCTGCAAGTCGTCATTGCGGAACGTCCCAGGAAGAGTCGCTGCTAGCACCGATGCCAACTCGGGTCGCCATCATCGCCCCGAACCTCGAAACCGCGGACGACCTTGCAGACTTGCTAAGAGATGACGATCGGTTCGACCTCGTTCAAGTCTCCGCTTGGCGGCCGGGCCTTTCGATCGACTCTCTGAGTGAAGTCGTCTTAGCCTTCGATGTGCTGGCCGACGAGCTGCCAGAAGATGCGGCGCCGCTTGTGTTGATTGAGCCACAAGGATCAACCTTCGCCGAACCGCACTTCTCAACCGGAGTCAGCGCAATTTTGCCGGCCGGCAGTTCACCAGCAGAAATTGCGGGAGCGCTGCTGGCGGCAGCTTCGGATCTCGTCGTCCTCACGCGCGAGCAAGCCATCATATGGATGAGCGAAGCTCCCCGCCCGAAAAGCGCTGACCTGATTGAGCCTCTCACTCCTCGTGAACTCGAAGTTCTGCGCTTCCTTGCCGATGGTCTTGCCAACAAGGAGATCGCCTTCCAGCTGTCTCTGTCTCCACATACGGTTAAGTTCCACGTCGCTCAGATCCTAGCCAAGCTCGATGCAGCGAGTCGCGCAGAAGCTGTTACGCTCGGCATTCGACTCGGATTGATCCCGCTCTAGATCCAACCTTGGTTATCGTGACGGTGCTGGACCGGTTGACTCGCGAAGAACAAATTCAGGATCGATAGCGAACTCGCGCCCATGCCCTTCGCTCGAAGTTGAGGCTTCGAAGAGCGTCTGAAACATTAGGTGACCGATCCGGGTTCTCGGAATATGCAGCGTCGTCAAGGACGGATAGCTGATCTCCGAAAGTTTCACGTTGTCAAAACCTGTTACAGACACATCGTGTGGAACACGCAGGCCCGCACTTCTCAACTCATGAAGCACGCCCAGTGCCATGAAGTCATTTACGCAGATAATCGCAGTCGGTCCAAAACCGGAGGAGAGAAGCTCGCGCGCAGCTTGTCGGCCCCCATCGATGCTGTCCGTGTTCGCAACGATCTTCCACTCAACACTAGGACCATACTTTGACACTGTTTCGCGGAACGTCCGCTCACGAACGCTCAAAGGTCCCAGGAACGGATGGTGTCCGACAAATGCCATTCGTTGATGCCCGACTTCATGCAAGTAGCTAACTATGCGTTCAATCCCTTTGGCATAATTCACGACAATGTTCGAGATCTTCGCAACCGGCGAGCCGACATCGTAGAACACAACGGGGATGTCGCGCTCTGACAACTCCTGAATCAGGTCTGGGTCCATCTCAGACACAATCAGAGCCAATCCTGCTACTCGCCGTCCAATCATCAGGCGAATGTTACTGACCAGGTATTCAGGTTTGTAATCCGTGTTCGCCAGCACCAGGTCGAAGCCATTGCTCCGGGCATCCTGTTCAGCCGCTTTGTAAATGTCAAAGAAGAACGGATTCTCCATGTTGGAGACGATCATGCCCAACGTACGACTGCGTCCTCCCGCGAGGTTCCGCGCGTGAAGGTTGGGGTGATATCGCAGTTCTTCTGCCGCTTTTAGAACTCGAGCCCGCGTTGAGGTCTTAACGGGGCCGACATCATTCAATACTCGCGACACAGTAGCGGTCGAGACCTTCGCTCTTTTTGCGACTTCTTCCAGGTTCATACGATCCAGTCAGCCATCGATGCCTCGTATTATCCCTTAGCTGTCAAGTTTCTGCGAGCGATCGGTACCAGCACTGTTCACAAGGTTGTACATTTAACTCAACTGCTATGAGCGACCCAAAACAACAATCGCCTCTGTCGGACAAGGAAATCGAAAAAAGTCGCGAGGAAGATCAGAATCTTGATTCTGATGGGGGTGAGCGTCAACCCACTCAGCACGATCCGGCACAGAAGAACCAGAGCGCACCCTCTGATCTCAACCGCGGAACACGGTCTGAAAAATAGTCCGATGCTGTAAGTCATTCATGTCGTTTAGAAACGCGAAAGTGTTAGCTTTCGAAGCACGCCGTGAGAGCGAAATGGCCGAACTCATTCGCATCAACGGTGGTGATCCGTTCCTTGCACCGGCTCTTGTCGAAGTACCGCTAGAACAAAACGAACAGGCCTTTGAATTTGCTGACCGGCTCTACGCCGCCGAGTTCGAAATGATGATTCTGCTGACGGGGGTTGGCACACGCTTGCTCGATCGAGTGCTGGCCACGCGCGAGCCCGAGAGCCGGTTCCGAGAAGCACTGAGATTAATCACAACTGTCGTAAGAGGACCAAAACCAAGCGCCGTACTCCGGGATTGGGGCATCACCCCAACCGTGTTGGTACCAGAACCAAACACGTGGCGGCAGGTTTTGAAAGCCATAGAACAACGACCGGAACAGTCCGTGGCTGTCCAGGAATACGGTCGGCTCAGTGTAGAACTACATGAAGGTTTGGCTGCGCAGGGTAGACGAGTGGGAACCGTCTCCGTCTACCAATGGGAGTTACCGAAGGACACGGCCCCGCTTCGAGCTGCAGTCGACGGCTTGGCTCAAGGCGCGTTCGAGGCAGTCCTATTTACGACTTCTGTCCAGCTCGACCACTTATTGCTCCAAGCTGACGAAATGGGCAAGCGTGCTGCCGTACTCGAAGGCCTGCGATCCACATTCATCGCGTCCATCGGCCCAACCTGCACCGAAGCCTTGCGAGAACAGAATCTCGAGCCCGCCCTTGAACCGTCACACCCCAAAATGGGCATCCTCGTTCGAGAAACGGCTCTCGCTTTTGCGCAGCCTGCGCTCCGCTAATCCCCTGGACTGTCGTGTATGCTATCAGCCGTGAAACGTGTTGCTACCCTCGTCGCCTTCTGCGGACTCTCTCTTGCGCTCATCTCGTCAGTTCCGCCTTCCGAAGCGCAACAGCCGGGATCAGGAACCGAGTCGATCGCGATCAACGCTTCCGCACCCACCACACCGCTCCCGCATTTTTGGGAACAGGTCTTCGGTTCGGGACGAGCTGCATTGAGTTTGCGCGACAGCTACCGCCGGGATATCCGGATGGTCAAGCAGGCGACGAATTTCGAATACGTTCGTTTCCACGCCATCTTTCACGACGAGCTTGGGATTTACGACGAGAACGAGAAAGGCCAGGCGGTTTACAACTTTTCGTACGTAGACCAGATCTACGATGGGCTGCTTGAGAACGGTGTCCGTCCCTTCGTCGAACTGAGTTTCATGCCTCGCAAGCTGGCTGCAAACCTGTCGCCCCACTTCTTTTGGTACAAGCCGTTTCCGTCGCCGCCCAATAATCCAGCGAAATGGGAAGCCCTAATTGGGGCTTTTACCAACCACCTTATCGATCGCTACGGCAAGGGCGAGGTGGAGCAGTGGTACTTCGAAGTCTGGAACGAACCCAATATTGATTTCTGGACTGGACGACCGGCGCAGCAGACTTACTTCGACTTATACGACCGTACGGCACGAGCGGTAAAACGGGCAGATTCGAATCTGCGCATCGGTGGCCCGTCAACAGCACAAGCCGCGTGGACAGGAGACTTCATCGCCCACTGCGCTAAAAATCACGTTCCATTTGACTTTGTATCGACGCATGCTTATGGGAATGACACAGCTCAGAACCTTTTCGATAAGGATCTGAAGATCCCTCGCCGCAGCATGGTCGCCAGAGCCGCTAAAAAGGTTCACGATGAGGTGGCTGCATCACCTGCGCCCAACACACCCATTATCTGGTCGGAATATAACGCCACCTACATGAATCAGCAGGAAGTAACAGATAGTGCATTCATGGGCCCTTGGCTGGCGAATAATATTCGAGAAAGCGACGGGCTGGCCAACATCATGGCGTACTGGTCTTTCTCTGACGTTTTCGAAGAGATGGGGATTGTGAAAACACCTTTCTACGGCGGTTATGGCATCGTTGGCGAACGTGGCATCCCCAAAGCTGCCTTCCGTGCGTTCGAGTTGCTGCACCGTTTAGGTGATCGTCGAATCCATATCGATTCCGAAAATGCCTTGGCGACGTTGCGGGCCGACGGGACCTTGGTTGTGGCGCTATGGAATTATGCCGAGCCCGGCGAGAGTGTTCCCCCTAAGTCCTTTAAGCTCTCGGTGCCTGGTACGCAAGATCGACACTATCTAATGCAGATGGTAAGTCCGACCAGCGGATCGGCGCTGAAGGCTTTCGAAGATATGGATAGCCCAAAGACGCCAAGTTTGGAGCAGATCCGAAAGCTCATCGAGGCTTCTCAACTCGCTCCCGCCACACAGGGATCATTGAACGAGGCGATTACGCTCGGGCCACAGACTCTGGCTGTACTCGAGATTCGATAAGTTCGCGTCGGAGCCTAACAACTTCGCCAACGACCCAAACGGCTGGATTTTCGACTTCCGTCTGTCCCTCAGCGGCCGCCCTGAGCGTGCTTTCGATGACTTTTTCCTGAGGTGTTGCACCGCGCTCAATAAATGCAACCGGCTCGTTAGGATTTCGTCCAGCAGCAATCAGCGACTGGGCAATGAAGGACCGATTCTTGATCGACATCAGCAGAACCAAAGTATCGACGCCCGCATAACGAGTCCAGTCTTCCGCCAACCCGTCGCGGCAATGGCCTGTTATGACTGCGAACCCCTGCGAGACATTTCGGTAAGTCAGCGGGATGCCGGCAAGTCCGGGCAGCGAAATAGCCGAGCTGACACCCGGAACCAGCTCAACTGTCAACCCGTGGTCGACGGCCAGCTGCCACTCTTCCCCACCCCGACCGAATACCAGCGGGTCGCCGCCCTTGAGACGAACCACGGTTCTTCCGGCTCGGGCGTATTCCAGGATTAAGCCAAAGATCTTCTGCTGTGTGTGTTCCTGCTCACCTTGATGTTTGCCGACGTAGATCAATTCAGCTTGCGGGTGGGCCATAGCGAGCACACCTTCACTCACGAGCCGGTCATACAGCACTACGTCACACTGGCTCAAAACACGGGCCGCTTTCAGAGTGAGGAGATCGGGATCGCCTGGCCCAGCACCAACCAGATAGACTTTCCCGGTTCCCACATCACTAATCCTACTTGTCACCGAACCTACTTGTCGCTAACGTCGGCGCTCAAAGTCAGCTTGACTTCCTCGACAGGCTTGGAACTAAAGTGACTAACCCGATGAGCCTTACTCCAGTGCCCGTTCTTCATCGCCCGCACTTCATAGTCGATCTCTGGATTCAGTCCGTCGAAATGGAAGTGGCCCAATTTGTCCGAGATCTGGGACACAATCTGCAGGCTGGTCACATTCTTGAGCTGCACCGCAGCGCCTCTGGCCGGTTCGCCGCCAGCGTAATCGACCTCTCCGTTGACAGATCGTTCAGCTGACGCGGCAGGGCTACCGCTACAAATCAGTCCTGTTACTAACGCGACCAAAATGACTGGAGTGTGCTTCTTCAATACCACTAAGGATGCAAAGAAAACGGGCGAAGTGGCAGTTTTCATGACAGCTGCCTCGGAACACGATAACCTAAATCGACTTTCCAGCGAATGACCTAATGCGAGGTTGACCGTTCATGCCAAAAGCGAAGTTAAAGCATTTAGTGGCCGTACGTTGGTTTCACTGGATCAATTTCCCGTTGCTGTCTCTGATGATTTGGAGCGGACTGCTAATTTATTGGGCCTACGATCCATATCACGTCGGACCCCTGCATATTTTTCCAGATTGGGTTTACAAAGCATTGCAGATGGGTGGGCGCTTGGCGGAAGGAATGGCGCTGCATTTCGTCCTCATGTGGCTGTTTCTGATTAACGGGCTGCTTTACGTCGCTTACACCGTTATATCTGGCGAATGGCGATTCTTGGTGCCGACGTCAACCACGGTATTCAAGGATTCGTGGCATGTCGTTTTAGTCGATCTAGGGTTGAGAAAAGATCTTCCAGCGCAGGACAAATACAACGCCGCACAGCAGTTGACGTACACGGCCATAGTGGTGATGGGTGGACTCTCGGTCTTAACGGGTCTTGCCATCTACAAGCCGGTTCAACTCGGGTGGCTCACCGCTCTCTGCGGCGGTTACGAAATGGCGCGGCTCATTCACTTTTTATTGACAGTCGGCTATGTGGCTTTCTTCGTTCTACACGTCGCACAAGTTGTGCGTGCAGGCTGGAACAATTTCCGATCAATGGTAATCGGCTACGAACTGGTGGACAAAGCATGACTAATCGTCACCCTGAAATCGTCCTGCCTGAAGACGAATTGCGTCGCGATCTGAAGGCGCGCACCCGCCGAGGATTTCTGGTCGGTGGTGTCGCGTCGGCTCTCGGCATAGCCGGATACATGGCCGTGCGGCACACGCCGGCAGACAACAATGTCCCAGGACTTCAGCGCAAGATCCTCGACATGAATGGTCGCCTCGCGCACGATTACCTCAGCGATTCACATCAGGCTCACAATTATCGACCGAATGAAATCAGCAATCTAAAGCCAAATGGCGATATCGGCATGGACGACGAAGTAGATAACGTTAACTGGAAGGTGCAGGTTCAAGTGGGCGAAGAGGGCCCGGAAAAGAACGCGCTTCTGGCCGATATTAAGAGCCTGCCTGCCGTGGAAATGACGACTAAATTCTGCTGCATCGAAGGCTGGAGCACGGTCACCAATTGGAAAGGCGTACGATTCTCGGACTTCACACGTAAGTTGACGCCGAGCGATTCACTCAATAACGACTACGTGTACATGACTACTCCGAGCGAAGATTACTATGTTGGACTGGACATGAAGAGCGCCATGCATCCGCAAACTTTGCTGGCTTACGAACAGAATGGAAAGCCCTTAGAGGATGAGCACGGATCTCCGCTGCGGCTGGTCATCCCTGTCAAATACGGCATCAAGAACATAAAGCGGCTCGGGTCGATTCAGTACGTGAAAGATCGTCCTGCCGATTACTGGTACGAGCGTGGGTACGACTGGTTTGCTGGCCTCTAACGTGAACCCAAAGCGTTTGTACTGCGGAACTTCGGGCTTTGCGTATCCAAGTTGGAAGCCCGCTTTCTATCCCGAGAAACTAGCGAGCAGCAAGTTTCTGGCGCATTACGGAACCCGGCTCAATGCGGTCGAAGTGAACTATAGTTACCGCAAACTGGTTGCGGCCAGTACGTTTGAGAAATGGATTGCTGCGACTCCGGAGGGCTTCCTGTTTCTTCCGAAAGCGCACATGAAGATCACTCATTCGCTGAAGCTAAAAGACGCGGGTGAGTTCACGCAGATCTTTGCCAATACTCTCGCACCCTTGGCCGAAGCCGGGCGTCTCGGACCCTTGCTCTTCCAGTTGCCGCCCTCGTTGAAGGCCGACCAGGAAACGTTGAAAGAATTCCTTGACGTCGTGCCGAAGTCGATCACGCCTGCATTCGAATTCCGCCATGCGAGTTGGTTCGATGAATCGATCTACGACATTCTTCGCAATGCAAACGCGGCTCTTTGCCTGGCGGAGAATGAGAAGCTCGAAACGCCTAAAATTCAGACTGCCAACTTCATGTACCTTCGCCTGCGAAAGCCCGATTACACGTCTGACGACATTGACGCCTTTGCTCAGCAAGTCCAGGCTGCAACGGCCGCCGGTCGCACAACCTACGCCATCTTCAAGCACGAGGAAAGCCCGGCCGGCGCCCTGAACGCGGAAAAATTGCTGGGCATGACAAGCAACTAGGCCTGCAGCACCAAGTTTCGACCCGCAGTCGTAGGAACTTTCGCCAGGCAATTTCGTCTAAGCCTGCAAGCTTCTATGGAAACCCTGTTACGCGATTTACGTCACGCCCTGCGAACGTTCCGCACAGGCGGCCTTTCGTTTGTCATTACTGCTGTTATTGCGCTCGGGCTGGGGATCGGGGCCAACACCGCAATTTTCACGCTCGTTAATACAGTGCTTTTGAAAGAGCCTGCGTTTCCCAATCCCGACCGCATTGTCATCCTGCAGACCAAGACGCCTGAAGGCAGCTTCGGCGCAGGTTCACCGGCCAAGTTTGCGCACTGGGCTCACCAGACAGAGGCAATCACTGATGTCGCAGCCTTCAACGGCGCCGTCGTGAACTGGACGGGCGGCCAGTTCCCCCAGCAGCTTCGATCGGAGCGAGTCAGCTCCGCCTATTTTCGACTGTTTGGCGTGCCTGTGATTCTTGGTCGTCCCTTTAATGCTCAGGAGGATTCGCCCGGCGCTGCACCCGTCGTCGTCATTGGTGAAGGATTGTGGAAGAAGCAGTTTTCACGTGACCAGAACGTAGTGGGCAAAACCATGGTTCTGGGTGGCGAGCCCTATGTCATCACTGGTGTAGTCGGGCGCCGATTCGATTTTGCAGACTTCGGGCCCGCGCCGGAGATCTGGGTTCCGTTTCAGCTTGACCCAAATTCGAACAATCAGGGCCATTACTTTCAAGTAGCCGGAAGATTGAAAGATGGTCTGACACTGGCGCAGGCTAACGCGCGGCTCGATGCTTCGTCGGCGGCCTATCGAACCAAGTTCCCGGGCGTCCTGGACCGCGGAGTAACCTTCGACTCGGCCTCTTTGAAGGAATCGCTGGTGAGAGATGCAAGCAAGTCCATCTGGGTTATGGCCGGCGCCGTCGGCTTCGTGCTCTTAATCGCATGCGCGAACGTGGCCAGCTTGTTGCTCGCCCGTGCCGAAGTAAGAAAGCGCGAACTGGCAATCAGGGCCGCACTAGGTGCGGGTCGGCTCCAAATTGTGAGACAGCTATTGACCGAGAGTCTCCTGCTGGCGACGGCCGGCGCAGCTTTGGGATTGGTGTTCGGCATGGTAGGCATTCGAGCACTGCTCTCGGTGAACACCGCCGGATTGCCGCGTGTAGGGATCGATGGCGACCTGGTGTCGCTCGATTGGCGAGTACTGTTGTTCACGGCGGGCATAAGCTTGCTGACCAGCTTGATCTTCGGACTCGTGCCGGCCTGGCGCGCGGCACACACTGATTTGAACTCAACGATACGAGAAGGTGCGAATCGATCCGGCAGCGGCTTTCGACAGAACAAAGCCCGCTCATTGCTGGTCATGGCGGAAGTGGCCCTTGCCGCTGTCCTATTGGTAGGCGCTGGTCTGCTGATTAGGACGGCCGTGGCGCTCTATTCCGTTCAACCTGGATTCGACACAAAAAACGTGCTCACGATTCGAATGTCTCTATCAGGCAAGTCATTCCAGACCAGCGCCGCAATCGAACGCTTAGTGAAACAAGGCTCAGAACAGCTGAATGCGCTACCTGGGGTAGAACTGGCCAGCGCGACATGCTGCGTACCTTTGGAGGGGGGCTATGGATTGCCCTTCAAAGTAATGGGCCGGCCATTGAAAGATGGACCGTTTCACGGCGGGGGCGGTTGGAAAACCGTTTCGCCCGGCTTCTTTGAGGTGTTCCGCATGCGCTTCATCCGCGGCCGTTCCTTTAGCGAACGTGACAACCATACCGGCGACCCGGTCGTAATCATCAACGAAGCAATGGCCAACCGTTTCTGGCCGAAAGGCGATCCTCTGCGCGATCGAATTCTAATTGGCAAAGGCATGATGCCGGAATTAGAGTCCGAACAACCTCGCCAGATTATCGGGGTCGTTGCCAATCAACATGACAACGGTTTGAACCAAGATCCGGAGCCCGAGATGTATATTCCGAATGGCCAAGCGACCGACGCGATTCAGGCATTGAACATTAAGCTGGTTCCGCTCGCCTGGGTCATCCGCACGCGCGTCGACCCGATGCAGCTCCGGGCCGCCATAGAGGAACAATTGCGGCAAGTGAGCGGTTTGCCAGTATCCGACGTCCGAGCCATGTCAGAAGTGGTTTCCCGATCCACATCACGAGAACGTTTTCATATGCTGCTGATGAGTGCTTTCGGCGGGGTCGCTCTGCTACTGGCGGCTATCGGGATCTATGGACTGATGGCGTATTCAGTCGAGCAGCAGACGCAAGAGATCGGCATCCGGATGGCGCTCGGAGCCGAGCAGAGCAACGTACGCACAATGGTTATGCGCCAGGGGCTGACGTTTGCTGCTGTCGGCGTAGTAATTGGAACTGGCGCGGCCTTCCTGTTAGCCAAGCAAATCGCCAGCTTCCTGTTCGGAGTGAAGGCATGGGACCCTTTGATCTTTGGACTTATCCCGACTGTACTGATTGCGACTGCGATTCTCGCTGTTTGGTGGCCAGCCCTGCGCGCGACACGAGTGGATCCCGCAACGGCGCTTAGGCAGACTTAAGAAGTGCCGCTGGTCTTATCCCCCAGCAATCGAAGCCGGGCTTTCTGAACGAACTCCGCTGGCAGCTGTTCGATGTAGGCATCGGGTAACGCCGTAACAACTCTCTTTGTTTGAGCGTTGTAACCGATCGCCACCAGCTTGCCATCAACAGCCACAAAATAGTTCCGGATGGGCGGCCTGCGCTCGATCAAAATAGCCTTGTTATTTGCAATCATCTTCTCGATTTCATAGATCCGGTCACGATTCATGCTCACGGAATACCGCTGTTGAAATCTTTTCTTAGCATGTTGTCGCTGAGCGGCCCGGATGGCCGACATCTTTTCTGATACTCGTTTCTGTCTCATCTGAATGACACCTGATCCTCAGAGCGTTTCGGCTTGGATAATCTCGGTAACTGGCCCGTAATAGCCCCAAGGCAAAGGACTGCTACGGAACTTGTCGCTAGATTTCACAGTCAATGAAAAGCCCCGTCCTAGTCTTTGGATTCGCAGCGGCGCGAACGAACTAAGCGGGTTCTCGGGTTCGTCTGCGAGACGCGCATTCCACGCTACGAAGACTTTGCGGCCTTTGTGGGATGTCACGATGTCCCAGGCCCCTACGTAAGCAACATCCCCCGCCAACATGTCTTTCACGCGCCTCGGCTCGCGAGCAACCAGGTGGGCCGGGACGGCAGCAGCTCTACCGAGCAGACTCCAGTCTCGCCACCTTCTCTTTCGCATGATGGCCCAGAAGCCCACGAAAGTAATCGCAATCGTAATTAGGCTGGGAAGAAGAACGGCCCACCAAGAGACGTGCTCGGAAGATTGTGTCATTAGTCCAGAAACAGCAGAGCCCTGCCATCGACATCAGAGTAGCCAGCGGTTGTGCGATGTAACGTCACGCCAGCCGAGAAAAATTTTAGGACCCTGGGAGAGGTTGCCGATATGTGTGTGAGATGCAGAAGCTTGGGCCTAAACCGAAACAGCCACGGTCTAAGACCCCACGGCACCCGGCTCCGAGCCGGCGCGAGCGGCAGACTGTTCGCATTTTGGCGCTCCTCCGAGTACTGGCGCAGGGTGGAAAACCATCAGTTCACGAACTTGCAGCTGAATTTCGGACGCGGCGTGAAACGATCTACCGCGATCTGCGCGTTCTACAGGATGCCGGATATCCCATTACTGGTGATGAGCACGGACGGCTTTCTCGGCCTCGGCTGCTCCCCACAGTTGTCCCTGAAATCCGTTTCTCCGCCCAGGAAGTAGCCGCTTTACTCGTTGCGGCCGCGCAGGTAGATGCCGCTCTTCCGACTGCTGACTCACTGTCGTCCGCCGCCTTGAAGCTGAAGGCACTCGGCAGATCCGAACAAGTTCCCATCGCCCTTGAATTAGAAGAGGCTTTCGAAACATGGACATGCGGGTCGAAAGATCACCGCCAGCATGAGGAACGTGTTGCCGTTTTGATTGAGGCGATTCTCTGTCGCATGCGCTGTCGCGTTCAATACCAAAAGCCGTCTGGTTCAGAACCCAAGATCTATGCCTTTGATCCTTACAAATTGCTGTCAGTGGGTGGCGGTTTGTACGTAGTTGGGTATGTGCCCAAACACCGGAGCACCGTAACGTTGGCAGTCAACCGCCTGCTCTCGGTAATTCTCTCCAACACCGAATTCGAGGTAGATCCGGCCTTTGATGTGCAGAAGTGTCGCGAGAACGCATTCGGCGTGTCGTGGCAAGATCCTCAAGAGATTACTTTGCGACTCCGAGCCGACCAGGCGCCTTACGTACGCGAGCGCCTTTGGCACCCGACGCAGAAGTTCGTAGGACTTCCAGATGGGCAGCTTGAACTCTCTTTCCGTGCAGGCGGGCCTTTCGAAATCCGGCGATGGATTCTGGGTTGGGGCGATGCGGTCGAGGTAGTCTCACCCGTTGAGCTGCGCAGAGAAATCGAAGGAGTTCTCTCAAGTGCGTCCACTCTTTACACAACCTGATACTTTCACCAACTAAAACGTATACGATCAGATGCAATGGACAAGAGACAGTTTTTGAAAACGTCAGGCGCACTGGTGACGGGTGGAATGCTGTCCCAACTCACATCGGGCAAACTATCAGCAAGCGATTCGCATGACGCGAACCGCACAAACTGGTCGGGTAACTACACCTACAGCACCGATCATGTGCATCGCCCAAAGACGGTAGAAGAAGTGCGGCAGGTGGTAAAGAGCTGTGCTCATGCGAGGGCTCTCGGGACGCGGCACTCATTCAACTCGATCGCGGATAGTACCGAGAACCAGATCTCGCTGGAGCATCTGGATGAAATTGTCTTGGACACCAAGACTCATACAGTGACTGTCGGGTCCGGTGTGCGCTACGGCAAGCTCGCGCCGTACATCGATGCAAAGGGATTTGCACTTCACAATCTCGCTTCGCTGCCTCATATCTCAGTTGCGGGCGCCTGCTCCACGGCTACCCACGGATCAGGAGTTAAGAATGGGAATTTATCTACTGCAGTCCGCGGACTAGAACTGGTTACTGCAAACGGTGAAGTCGTCACCCTTTCACGCGAGCACGATAGAGAACGTTTTGAGGGCGCGGTTGTTGGACTCGGTGCGCTTGGCATCGTGACTAAGGTGACTCTCAGCGTCCAGCCGACATATCAGGTGCGTCAGGTGGTTTACGAAAACCTGCCCTTTTCGCAATTGGAACATCACCGGGACGACATCTTCGGTAGCGGCTATAGCGTCAGCCTTTTTACTGATTGGCAGAGTCACCGAGCGACACAGGTCTGGATTAAAACTCGTGTTGACGCGGGCGGTTCCGGAACAGCCAAGCCGACGTTCTTCGGCGCAACCCTTGCCACACGAAAGCTACACCCGCTGGCGGGCCACTCGGCAGAAAACTGCACAGAACAGATGGGCATCCCCGGTCCTTGGTACGAACGCTTGCCGCATTTCCGTATGAACTTTACGCCGAGCAGTGGCGCTGAGTTGCAATCCGAATTCTTTGTTCCTTACGAGAGAGGCTACGAAGCAGTTCTCGCGGTGGAAAAGCTTCGCGATAAAATCACGCCTCACTTGTTCATTACTGAGCTGCGCACGATCGACGCGGATGATCTCTGGATGAGCCCTTGTTACAAGCGCCGAGCCATGGCCCTCCACTTCACTTGGAAGCCGGAGTGGCCAGAAGTGAAGAACGTTCTACCGCACATTGAGGAAGCGTTAGCGCCGTTCGACGCGAGGCCACACTGGGCAAAACTTTTCACGATGGCTCCCGCCCGCTTACAATTGCAGTACACCAAGCTGGCCAATTTCAAAACGTCATTAGACGCGATCGACCCGCAACGCAAGTTTCATAACGCGTTTATCGAAACCAATCTCTACAGTCACACCTGACACTCTTTGCGAGACAATGGGATTTCCTTGATTGAGCATCCATATGGGGAATCTGGTCACTCACGGGCCGTTAACAGCTGATAGTCATTGGTCTGAGACTCAAAGTGCTGCACTTTCCAGGCAATCGGCTTCAGAAGGTGTGCAGATTCTCGGCTTGCCCTGGTATCTGTGGAGCGCCGCGATGGCCGTTACGTCCGTCATGATTGGCGGATATTGGGACATCTCGTGGCACAGTTCGATCGGTCGCGACAGCTTTTGGACGCCGGCGCACATGGCCATCTATCTATGCGGAGTTCTGGCAGGGATTTCGTTTGGGTTTCTGATTCTGCACACGACGTTTTCGAAAACGACCTCACTGGCCGAAAGCTGCGTTCACATTTGGGGCTTTCGAGCGCCTTTGGGTGCGTTCATCGCTTCGTGGGGTGGCATCACCATGCTGACGTCTGCACCCTTCGACAACTGGTGGCACGATGCTTACGGGCTGGATGTCAAGATTGTCAGTCCGCCGCACATCGTGTTGTTCATGGGGATTTACGGTGTCACGCTAGGGACGCTAGCTCTGATTGCGAGCCATATGCACCGGCGCGAATCGAGCGGCAAATCGGCGGCACGGTGGCTATACCTTTACCTCGGCGGAACACTGGTCGTGTTGACGCAGGCAGTGATTTTGGAGTACACCAACCGAATTTTTCTTCACACTGGGCTTCCGTATCTCCTCGAAACGGCTCTTGCAGGCGGTGTGTTGGCCTTAATTTCGCGTTCTGGCGGGTCAAAGTTCGGCTCCACTTTCGCGGCGGGGTTTTACATGTTCTTCATCGTAGCCTTGATTCTGATATTGCCGATGTTTCCAGCTGAACCGAAGCTCGGGCCGGTTTACCAGCAGGTGACGCACTTTATACCACCCCAATTCCCAGTGCTCTTGGTAATTCCGGCAATTTTTCTAGATCTTTTCTGGAGCAAGACCCAAGCCTGGAACAAGTGGATCACTGCGGCGGTAAGCGCGGCGATCTTGTGTGCCAGTCTGGCCGTTGTGGAATGGCCATTCGCTTCCTTTCTAATGACTCCGGCCGCACGCAATGTTTTCTTCGGCACTCAATATTTGAACTATGCAATCCGGCCCGAATTCATGATCGCTCGCAATGCGTTCTACACAGAAACCGCGCTCCAGCTTTTACGTGACTTTGCCGTAACCGTAGTGCTAGGCACATTAACTTTGCGGTTTGGCTTTTCGCGCGGCGAATGGCTGAAGAGCTTGGTTCGTTAAGAAGCCATGAAGCGTACGCTTCGGTTGCTGTTGTGCGTGCTTTCTTGTCTGGCATTTGAACCGATAGCCCGTGCACACGTAGGAAGCCCAGATATTTATTTGGATGCAAAAGCTGGGCCCTACCAACTGTTTATCACTGTCCGCACACCGACTGTCATCCCCGGCGTTGCGCAGATTGAGGTCCGTAGTGGATCGCCCGGTGTTCAGCAAATTCAGATCGTTCCGCTGGCCTTGACAGGTGCAGGTGCCCGATACGCACCGACGCCGGACACACTATCAGTCTCGAAGCAGGACCCTCAATTCTTCACGGGATCGTTTTGGCTGATGGTGAGCGGGTCGTCGCAGGTCAGGATAACTGTGGACGGCGCTCAGGGCAAAAGCGTTATCGCGGTTCCGGTGCCTTCATTTGCAGTCAGCACCAAAAAAATGCCGGCAAGCATGGGCCTGATGCTCACGGGACTGATGAGTTTTCTCGTGTTTGGCGTTGTAGCAATGGCCGGCGCGAGCGCCAGAGAGGGTGACCTTTTACCTGGAATGACGCCCGGTCCGGACCGTCTTCAGCGTGGACGAAAGGTGATGGTGATCGCCGGAGCGATCGTCGCAACCTGGCTCTTCTTGGGCTGGCGCTGGTGGCAGTCTTCGGACGCCGACTATCGAGGCTATATTTATAAGCCTCTAACGATGAGTGCTTCGGTGGAGCCGGGCAATTTGCTTTCGCTAAACCTGTCTGATCCGGGTTGGCTGCGCACGCGCGTGATCGATGACCTTGTGCCTGACCACGGGCATTTGATGCACCTCTATTTGATTCGGCAGCCGGGGTACGATGCCGTGTATCACTTACACCCGGACTTGGTCGGCACCGGTCGATTCGAGTTATCACTGCCAAGTGTCGAAGCGGGCCGGTACAACTTGTACGCCGACATTGTCCATGAGAACGGATTCCCTGAAACTCTGACCAGTTTCCTTAGTGTGCCGACTATTCACGGCCGTCCATTAAAGGGTGACGACGCAGCCGGATATACAAAAGCGATCAGTCAGGGCCTGCTCTCACCGGAGTTTGTCTTGCCCGACGGATACCGTATGCAATGGATACGTTTGGGCAAGTCGTTGAGAGCACGTGAAGGGGAGATGTTCAAATTCCGTCTGCTAGACAGAGAAGGCTGCGCTCCATCGGATATGGAGCTCTACATGGGCATGCTCGGACATGCGGCCTTCGTGAAAGATGACGGAACCGTCTTCGCTCATATACATCCGACTGGCACGGTATCGATGACGGCCTTCATGATGGCGCAATCTGGTCTGGGTGCAAACGGCGCTATGCCAGGCATGAATCACTCTGGTATGCAGATAAATGCTCCGGCCATCGCGAGTTATCCGAATGAAGTCAGGTTCCCATATGGATTCCCAACCGCGGGGCGGTACCGCATTATCGTCCAGATGAGACACAGCGAAACAGTCGAGACCGGCTTCTTTGACACCGACGTTCAATGACGGGCTTTGCCGCAAAGACTTGGAAGTTGCAAGTGCATCTTTAATGAAGTCCTTACGAAGTCCTTAGTTTAAGGTACGCTTCCGCGTGCTAATCTCAGATTTTGTGCAGTCCGACAGCGTGTTAAATCTCGCTTGGTTGGTCATGGGTCTCGCCGCCCTTGCGCTTGTTGTGCGCATCGAATGGCGACGATCGCGTGATAGTCGATCGAGTAAAAGCGCCGGTAATCACCTTCCACACATCGTTGGTGTCGCGATGATCGTCGCGGCCCTTTTTCCGTATATCTCAGCTACAGACGACATTCTGCAGATTGAACGTTGGCATGCACAAACAGGGCAGCCGATCCATTCTCAAGGCAAACATCAGCAGCCGAATGATGCGGGTCGTCGCACTCAATCCGATACCCTGATTCGTCTCTATGAGGCCATTGATAGCGCTGTCTTTGTAGTGCGCCGCCACGTAGCGTTAACGCTGTCGTTTGTCGCGATGACTACGCCAGTGACTTTTGAGACGCAGTCGCGTAGCGTTCCGTTTTTTGCTGGCCGATCCCCGCCGTCTTCCTAACCGCGTAGTTACTTCCTAGTACAGACAGCTCGACAAATTTATTTTTTGGAGGAGAGATGCATCGCCATACCTGGCGTGTATGCACCGGTCTCCTGTTCGCAAGTGTCTGCATAGGCCAGACACCGATCGGCATGCGAACACTGACGTGGCAGGAGACCCAACAAAATTTCCGGTCGAACAACCCGACGTTGCTTGCGGGCCGAGTTCTCATTGATGAGTCTAAAGCGGAAGAGATTACTGCCTATCTGCGCCCAAATCCCACGATGACTTTGGGGCTCGATCAGGTCACACCGTTTCAGAATAGCGGCGACGGTTATCGGCCGCTCTCGCAGTCGTACCTTTTCGGCAACTTCGACTATCTTCACGAGCGTCGGCACAAGCGCGAATTGCGGTTCACAAGTGCGCAGCAAGCAACCGATATTTCGATCTCAACGCAGCAAGATCTGGAACGGAATTTAATGTTCAATTTGCGTGATGCGTTCGTGCGGGTGTTGCTGTCGAAGGCAGTCCTGCAAATTGCTAACGAGAACCTAGCTTACTTTGATCGCGAAGTAAACATCAACCGCCAACGTTTCGAGGCGGGTGACATGTCGCATGTCGATTTTGAACGAGTGCAGTTGCAGAGAATCCAATACCAATCTGATTTTCAAACTGCGACTGTGAATCTCCGCACTGCGAAGATCGATTTGCAGCAGCTTTTGCGGGATAGAACACCCGTTGATCAATTCGATGTGACGGAGCCGTTCGAGTTTTCCGATCCATCAACGAACCTCGATCAGCTACATAGTTTCGCTATTGAGAACCGGCCGGATTTGAAGGAAGCCGTCCAAACGGTCGACAAATCGAAGACAGATCACAAGTTGGCCATAGCGAACGGGTCGACGGATCCGACATTCGGAGTTGACGCATCACATCAACCGCCGCCGCTGAACACCTACGTTGGATTGAACGTCAGTATTCCGTTACGTATCTTCGATCGGAATCAGGGCGAGAAGCTAAGGACATCACTCGACATTGGACGCAATCAGAAACTTGCGGATGCAGCACAGATTGCGGTTCTTCACGATGTTGATTCGGCTTGGGCTACGCTTCGAAACACATTAGAAACATTGAAGCCGTACAAAACCGACTATCTGCCGCAAGCTCTGGATGTGCGCGACACGGTATCGTTCGCATACTCACACGGAGCAGCGACGCTGCTCGAATACCTGGATGCGCAGAAGTCGTACCGGGATACGGAATTGAGTTATTTGAATCTGGTGGGAGCTTATTTGTCCGCTGCTAATCAAGTGAACTTTACTGTCGGACGCGAGGTGATTCGATGAAACGCACTCGATTAACAATCGGCGGAATCGTGCTGCTGATTGCAAGCGGAACGACTTTCAGTTGTGGACCGAAGGCGAAGATTGATGAGGCAGCAGCAGCGCCGCCACAGACATCTGTCGTTACGACACAAGACGTCAACGTAATTCAAGTAGATCGTCCGGAACGATTCACTCTGGTTACCGCCGGTCAGCGCCAGGAACTGCAGACGTTAAATGTGACCGGCGTTGTAAATCCCGATATCACTCGAGAGATTCCGGTGGTTTCGCTTGCCTCAGGTCGAGTTGTTGATATTCGCGCCAGAGTTGGCGACGTGGTCAAAAAGGGCCAATTGCTGTTGCGTATCTTGAGCGATGACATCTCAGTTGCGTTTCAGAATTATAACCACGCCAAGGCAGACGAGGCACTAGCTCGGACGCAATTAGAACGAGCAGACCTGCTGTACAAGCACGGAGCAATCTCATTGAACGATCTTCAGATTGCACAGAATGCGGAGCAGAAAGCCAAGACCGACTTGGACGTAGCGATCCAGCACATTCGAACTATCGGCGGGAACATTGACCATGAGGATCCGATTATAAGCATCTACGCTCCTATCACGGGAGTAATTATCGATCAGCAAGTCACACAGAGTGCAAATGTGAAGACCCCGGATAATCAGGCTGCCGGTCTGTTTACGATAGCTGATCTCAGTCGCGTATGGATCATATGCGATGTCTTCGAAAACGATCTCTCGTTCGTGAAAGTCGGACTGGACGCGACGGTACGGTTGAACGCGTATCCCGATAGAGTCTTTCATGCGCGTGTGGGCAATATCGGTTCTATTCTTGACCCTAGTATCCGCACAGCGAAGGTGCGCCTCGAAGTGGCTAATCCGGGGCTTATGAACATCGGTCTATTCGCAACCGCAACTTTCTACGGAGGCCGCGCGCACACATTCACGACCTTGCCTGCTACCGCGATTCTGCATCTGCACGACCGCGACTGGGTTTATGTGCCGGAGCAACAATCGTCTTCACAAGCGTCATCGCAACAGTCATCGTCACCAGAGGGAACATTTCGAAGAATCAATGTAACAGCCGGCAGGATTGCATCCGACAACTCGCAAGACGTGACAGTCGGTCTTGCGCCGGGGCAGAAAGTTGTTAGCAACCCGCTTGCGCTTTCGGCTGAGAACAGTCAGTAGATAACTAGCCCAAATGATTAAAGCCCTTGTCGATTACGCATTACGCAACCGACTCCTGGTGCTCGTACTGGGTATTGTGCTGTTAGGGTGGGGCGCTCTTTCATTCAGAAACCTGCCAGTAGAGGCGTACCCGGACGTCGCTAATAATTATGTCCAGATCATCACGCAATGGCCTGGGCGAGCAGCTGAAGAAGTCGAGCAGCAAGTCACTATTCCGCTCGAAGTCGGGATGAACGGCATTCCGCATATGACCAGCCTGCGGTCTATCTCGGAGTTCGGGCTATCGGTGGTCACCATGATCTTTGATGACGCGTCGGAGAACGATTGGAACCGGCAAAAGTCCTTGGAGCGGCTGACGATGGTGACTTTGCCGACTGGCTTGCAGCCACAGATTGGGCCTGACTATAGCCCAGTGGGCCAAGTCTACTGGTTCACTCTGCAGAGCACGAATCCGAAGTACGACTTGATGGAGGTTAAGTCGCTGCAGGATTGGGTTGTAACCAAGCAGCTGAAATCAGTTCCTGATGTGATCGATGTGGTGACGTTTGGGGGCGTCACGCGTGAGTACCAGGTTCAGTTAGACCCGGACAAGCTTGTTGCGTATGGATTGAGTTTGCAACAGGTAGAACAGGCTTTGTCTGCTAACAACACAAACGCGGGGGGCAGCTTTGTTCAAGAGGGCCGCCAGCAGATCAATGTTCGCGAGCTTGGACTGTTCCGCAACGTCAACGACATTGGCGAGACGTTTGTCAAAAATGTAAACGGGACAGCTCTTCGGATCAAAGATATCGGTTACATTCAGCAGGGACCGAAGATCCGACTGGGTCAAATTGCAAAGTCGATTCACCGCAAGGATGGAGTAGTTGTCGACAATCCTGACACGGTGGAAGGAATCGTTTTGCTACGGAAGGGCGCTGATACGGAAACGATGTTGAATCTTCTGCATGCGAAGGTTGACGACCTAAATAATCACTTTCTGCCGCCAGGCGTGAAGATTGTTCCGTTCCTGGATCGAAGCGCTTTGGTGAAGTTCACCACGACAACGGTGATGCATAACTTGAGAGAGGGAATCATCCTTGTCTCAATCATTCTATTTGTGTTTCTGGGTAATATTCGCGGTTCGATTATTGTCGCGCTTACAATTCCTTTCGCGTTGTTGTTCGCATCGATCTGCCTTGACTTGAATCACATACCGGCGAATTTGCTATCGCTGGGTGCGTTGGATTTTGGCATGGTTGTCGACGGCGCAGTCGTCATGGTCGAGAACATTCTTCGACACATGGGGCGACGGGAAAAGACTGAGCGTTCGCCGACCGAGAAAATCCGTGAGGCTGCGCACGAGGTGCAGCGTCCGGTGTTCTACGCAATTGCGATCATCATTACTGCCTACTTGCCGATTTTCACTCTGCAGTCGGTTGAAGGCAGACTGTTCCGGCCGATGGCATTGACAGTTGCATTCGCACTGTTGGGCGCGCTGATTTTCTCAATGTTGTTGGCTCCGGTGCTCTCGAGCTTGATGTTTCGCAAAAATGCCAAAGAGTGGCACAACCCGCTGATGGAATTTCTTGTCAGGATCTACCGCAGCTCCCTCCGCGTTGCGATACGGCAGCGTTTGCTGGTGCTGTTGCCAGTGACTCTTCTTCTAACGTTTGTCCTCTATCTTGCGATTAGCGGGAAGATCGGTTCCGAGTTTTTGCCCCATCTGGATGAGGGTGCGGTCTGGGCACGTGGGACGCTGGCTCCAAGCACGGGACCGGCTGAAGGCGAGGCGATCATGGACAAGGCAAGGCTCACGTTCGCCAGCTTTCCAGAAGTGACGCAAGTTGTGACACAAGTGGGGCGCCCGGATGACGGGACTGATGTGGCCACTTTCGCAAACACCGAATACTTCGTTGATCTAAAGCCGAAAGAGCAGTGGAGAAGTTTGTTCAGCGAGAACAAAGAGGAGTTGATTCGCGCCATGGACCGGGAGGTGGAAAAGATTCCGGGAGTGCTTTGGAATTTCTCGCAACCGATTTCAGACAACATGGAAGAAGCAGTGAGCGGTGTCAAGGGTGAACTCGCGGTCAAGATTTTCGGCGAAGATCTGAAAACGCTTGAGACGAAGGCGGACGAGATTGTGGATGTCATGTCGAAGATCAAAGGCGTACAGGACCTTGGAATTTTTCGAGTCATTGGACAACCGAACTTCAACATTCTGGTTGATCGTGCGAAAGCCGATCGATACTCCGTCAATGTCGCTGATGTTCAAGATGCGGTGCAGACTGCAGTAGGCGGCAATGCCGTTACGCAGGTTCTGCAAGGTGAACAGGTTTACGATTTGACTGTTCGATATCAGCCGCAGTTTCGATCGACGCCTGATGAGATTGGCCGGATTAGATTGCTGACGCCATCGGGTGAGCGTGTCTCGATGGCGCAACTCTGTTCGATTACAACTCGCGACGGAGCTTCGCAAATTTATCGCGAGCGAAACAGCCGGTACGTGGCTCTGAAGTACAGCGTGCGAGGCCGTGACCTAGGCAGCACAGTTGATGAAGCGATCAATGCCGTCCGCACCAAAGTGAAACTGCCTGCTGGTTACACGACAGAGTGGGCCGGTGAATATCAGAGTGCGAAGCGAGCCAATGCCCGGCTAGAACTGATTGTGCCGATCACGATTGTCGGAATCTTCTTTCTTCTGTATTCCATGTTTAGCTCGTTTAAATGGGCTGGACTGGTCATGGTGACGGTATTATTAGCGCCCATCGGCGGCCTCCTAGCGTTATACTTCACCGGCACACACTTCAGTGTGTCTTCCGGCATCGGAGCACTCGCATTATTTGGTGTCTCGGTGCAAACCGGGGTGATTATGATCGAATACATTAATCAGCTTCGTGCTCGCGGTCATGCACTCGAGGATTCCGCGATCGAGGGAGCAGTCTTGCGACTCCGCCCAATCATGATGACCATGCTGGTTGCCACGCTTGGCCTCTTGCCGGCTGCGATGTCGCGCGGCATTGGTTCCGACTCGCAAAAACCGTTTGCCATTGTAATCGTCGGCGGCTTGAGCGCCACGCTGGTGATGAGCGTATTTGTGTTGCCAGTGATCTACGTTTGGATTGCACGGGAAGGTGACGTATTGCCTCCAGTTGAGCCCGGATTTGAAGAAGAAGAGTAGGTTGTGCAGCAGAGGGTAGAGAGGACGGCCCCGGTCGCTGCGGCTTGCATCCTTCTTGTCATCCTTGTTATCTATCTGCTGTTCCTGACGAAGACCTATTACTGGGACGGCGTCTTGTTTTCGATCTACATCGAAGGCGTTCAACACCAGCGGATGGGCTCGGCGGCTCTGCTTCATCCGAACCATTTGCTCTATACAGCGTTCGGGTACGGACTCTACCACTTGGTGACCGCGCTTGGCATTGGAGCCCGAGCGATAACAGTGATGCAGGTGGCGAATGCGCTTCTGAGTGCGGCTTGTGCGCTGATGGTTTTCCATTTGGGTCTTCGCGTCACGCGATCCCGCACGCTTGCTTTGTCGGCAATGTTGCTGTTCGCCTTCGGCGCAACGTGGTGGAAGTTCTCGACTGATGCGGATGCTTACATCCCCTCGGTTCTGCTCGTGCTGCTGACGATCTGGTTTGTGCTGAATCGCGCCACGGGATGGTTGACTGCCGCGTGCGCTTGTCATGTCGGTGCGATGTTGCTGCATGAACTCTCCGTATTCTTGTACTTCCCGATTCTGCTTGCTATCTGGGTGCAGGATCGATCATTTCGAAAGCTAGTGCTCTATGGGCTCGCGTCTGGTGCGATGGTGTTACTCGCATACAGTTTGGCCTTTAGTCAAGTTGATCACCAACACTATCCGACGTTACTTTCGTGGATCACAAGCTATGCGTCTGACACCCCGGTGACACGCACAATCGGCCAAGTTGTCGCCGGATACCTGAGCAGCTACACGAAGCTGTTCTTCGGCGGAAGAGCGAGTCTGGCACGGCAATTTTTTGGTCCGACGATGGTGTGCTCTTTGCTGTTAGTAGTGGGAGCACTGGCTTTCGCCGTTCAGGCATGGCGGAGAACTAAATCGGCTGACTTGGAGAAGTCTATCGATTCGGTTGATCCGGAACTGACGGCTGTTCTTTGGGCTTGGTTTCTACCACTTGCCA
Source organism: Bryobacteraceae bacterium (assembly GCA_965214005.1). Classification (GTDB taxonomy): domain Bacteria; phylum Acidobacteriota; class Terriglobia; order Bryobacterales; family Bryobacteraceae; genus Bog-105. Next base: position 669,948 of record CBDCAQ010000014.1, on the reverse strand, counting down.
TATTTCTAGCGGTGTTTGATCCAGCGAGTACGTTTCACAAGCTGTTTCTGTGGCCTCCGATGGTGTTACTGATCGCGGCTTTCGTGGCGGGGCGGCCCAGCCTGCGAATCAAGGAGAACGCTTTTCTTGCATTAGCAATCGCCGTGGGTGCATGGAACTTCGGCGTGTTTATCTGGCCCCATTCTCACGTTGGTGCTGACCCGGTATTGACTTTGGCACAAAGACTTGATCATGGCATGCCGAAAACGGCGACGGTCTACTATGCAGCTTTCAGCCCTGACGATTGGTACTTAGATTATTTCGCTCCTGGCCGAAACTGGAAATCACTTGAGCTCGGTCAAGAACCTGGGGCGCGCGAATCGGCTCCGGTGTGTTTGGAAAGTACGGCTCTTGACGTGAAGGCTGGGAAGCCTCTGGGTAAGCCAGACCTGTCTTGGGACTTGGTGAATAATCTGCACAATATTCGCGTGCGCTGCTGGAGTGAGAAGTCGCGGTAGCCGGGTTTACGACCTGATCAGATTCAACAGCTGATTGAGGTTCTGATGGTGGGGCAGCCGCTTTCTGTTTGAGCCTACCTCGTTCAATCCTGGCTGCGTACTCAAGACCCATTAGTCGGATGCGCTCTTCGGAATGGTGTTCGCGGACACGGCTGCTGCGGTACTCGTCGAGATCGGTGAAAGAGCGGTGGAAACTGCGTTCGGCTGCAGTGCGATAACGCATGAAGTTGGTGAGATTGCGATGATCTTTGTCGGTCCAGTCGATGGGCGATTTCTCGGCGAGTGAAACTTCGAACTCGCTGCAACGGCGTTGATTGCGTAGCATGAACCAGTGCGCTTTGACGACATTCAGAACGAGGGTAAGCGGGGCGAAGGTGCCGGGGTTGTAGTCGGTGAACCAACCTTCCTTCATCTGTTCGTACTCTTCCGGATCTTCGCCGGGCAAGATGAAGGTGTTGGCGCAGCAGCCGTGTGACCGGCCATTCTGGCTGGAACGGGCTTTGCCTTCGTCCGTTTTGGGACCGCCGCCGCGTTTGAGTTGCGCAGGAGTCGCGGGTTCGAGATTGAAATCGACTTCGAGTTTGGTGTGATTCGTCGTAGGAGACAAGAGAGTTTCGTCTTTCTCGTCCGCGAGCGTAAACGCTTGGTGAGATCGGCGGACTTTAAAAAGCTTTGTAAGTGGTTGGAAGAGAACAGAAAAAAAGGTCAGGATTTTGTGAACGGGGTTGGAAGGAGGACAAATTACGAAACGAACTGGGTGCTAAGCCGGGTGTCGATTTGGGAATGAAGCAGCTCGCAGCGCAGCGCGCTCAAACCTCTTGCATGTCGCCACTCTGGGTCATATACTGAACCATATGGTTCAGTGTTACGGTGCGGTCCTCGATGCTTCGTTCGCAGCGCTCTCGGATGCCACTCGACGCGGCGTTCTGGAACAGCTCGGCCGCGCGGATGCTTCGATCACTGACCTTGCCGAGAAGTTTCAAATGACGCTAACGGGCATGAAGAAGCACGTCGGTGTCTTAGAGCAGGCGGGGCTCGTCGCGACGGAGAAAGTCGGGCGCGTACGGACCTGCAAGCTCGGCCCACGCGGACTGGCCACCGAGGCGGCATGGATCGAGCGGCAACGCCAGCTCTGGGCCGCACGCTTCGACGAGTTGGACAAGCTTGTCGAGGAATTAAAACAAAAGGAGAAAGCCGATGTACGAAACAAAAGATAATGAAAGCAACGCCACAAAGTACGCCACGACAGTGGAACGGAAGTCCGAGCGTGAGCTCGTCGTGACTCTAACCTTCAACGGCCCGGCGCATATCGTTTTTGATGCGTGGACCAAACCCGAACTGCTCCAGCGGTGGTGGGCACCGAAGTCGTTTGGGGTGTCCTTCCTCTCCTGCGACGCCGATGCTCGTACGGGGGGCAAGTACCGTTTTGTGTTCAGTCACGCTTCATCGGAGCAGCCTATGGCATTTTTCGGTAGGTATGTCGAAGTGGTTCCGCACTCGCGCCTCGTCTGGACGAATGACGAAGGTGAGGAAGGTGGGGCCGTTACCACGGTGACCTTCGAAGAAAGAGGTGACGAGACGCTCGTCACGATGCAGGACGTCTATCCCTCAACGAAAGCTCTCGACGATGCGATCGCCTCAGGGAGTACAAGTGGGACAGGCGAGTCGTTCGAGCAGTTGGACCAGCTTCTCGTCAACCTGCAAGCGAGCGTGGGACGGTCCTGAAACGCTCGATCTTCATTGGCTACCTGGCTATGAGCGGGAGTCCAACCTCGTTTGGCTCGAGTACGACTGATTTGCATAACCGAGTCGTTGCCGGACCTAACCCCTTGTGAAGCGCAACGCATGACGCCCAAGTCGACGATGTGAGACGGATTCCTATCACCATGCGGATTTCCCGTTCACACAGCGAAGACTAGTAGCGATCTATCAACCTTTAAAATGAGTTTTGTCCGGGATCGCCGACTGTCCTGCCAAGTCTGCTGTTGGACTGGCAAGCAGCCATTGTCGAGTTCCCGATTGGCGCTTATTCGAGCAACTTCGTCATTCCGGCCCGGTGTCTCGTATACCCCACGTATGTTCGACTATGAGCTGACGTCGGGGGCGCCAATGGAGAGCGATACAAAACAAATCGCGCTTGGGTTGCGCCAACGAGACGTCGTCGTTCTTGAGGCGCTGGTTGAGCAATATCAATATCGGCTTGTTCGCTATCTCATTTACCTGTTGGGAAGACGCGGTGGAGTTGACGATCTGGTGCAGGAGATATGGCTGCGCGTTCTGGAGCGCGGTTCTTCCTACGACGGGCAGTCCCGCTTTGAGCCCTGGCTCTTCAGGATCGCACGCAATATTGCTGTCGATGCCATGCGGAAGCGGCGGGTGTTCAGTCTGGACTCGAATGATGATGATGTTCGGCTAGTGACTGCCTCCGATGAGCCTTCGCCATTTACGCTTGCAGCGCGGACAGAAGATGCTGACCGGCTCGCTTGCTCGCTCGAGACCCTGGAGCCCGTTTATCGAGAAGCTCTCTTACTGCGCTTTCAAGAAGATTTGTCGCTACAGGAGATATCAGCCATTGTCGGAGCGCCAGTTTCTACAGTCGCTTCAAGGATCTATCGAGGGCTCGCGACGTTGCGGCCGCACTTCGAAGGAGAAACAACATGAACAATGACCACCACGAAAGTTTCCGGCACATGATCGACGAGAGTCTGGCCGGCGGCATTTCGGCGGAGAGGGAACATTCTCTTCGCGAGCATCTCGACACCTGCGCTCCATGCCAGGAGTATCTCAGCGTCAGCAACAGGGTTATCGCGGGCCTCCGCGGTTTTTCCTTCGAGGTGGATCCAACCCTCACTGCCAGGGTTCTCTCGTCACTCAGGCGGCCGGCGCAGCCAAGCCTCCGGCGTTGGGCATTGATCAGCGTTGCCGCCGTCGTACTCACAATGGGCGGATCGTTCGTTGATCTGCGCTTCGGAGACCTGATCGCGTCTGTCTTTGATATACAGCGCATGCAGGTGCGCCAGGGGCTGCTTGATTTCTGGATTGTTCCCTCGCTGTGTGTCTTACTGCTGTTTCCGCTATTGCCTTTGTTATCGAAAGCGGGCTCTCCCCGGGAAGAAAGGACTCAATGATGTTCCGCCGATTTTTTAGTATTGTTCCGAAACCAGTCAAGCAGTGGGCTTCGGTCCTTGTAGGCTGCGCCTTGCTGATCGGGTTAGTTGCGGGATACAAGGCCGCTGACCAGGGCGCTGTGTTTCGGACGATGTCAGCGTATGGCAGCGCTGCCTTCGTGCTCGGCACCATGCTCGCTATCTGGCTAATGTGTCTCGGGTTCGTGTTTGCGGACGCTCGGCGGCGCGCGATGCGGCCGGTTCTGTGGGTACTGGTCGCAACCTTGTTTCCTCATTTGCTCGGATTTCTTCTTTACTTTGTCTTGCGCCAGCCAATCGCTTCGACTTGCACTCACTGCGGAAAGACCGGTCCGCTCCACCAGCGATTCTGCTCATGGTGCGGTGCCTCGCTAGCCGGACCGAACTCGAAGAACGGACCACTCGCCGCGAACTCGTTACAAGGAGCAAGCCAATGAAGCCGGTATCCGCTGCAAAAGCCAACGGCGGCGTCCCTCTACGCCGGGGAGCTTTGGTTGCCGGCTTCGCCTACCTGCCCAATCCTGTTAGCTACGCTGAGTTTTTTGTTTACCCGAAGCTGGTAGTTGCGAGCAACGCCGATCACATGGTGCAGAACATTTCCGCCCATTTAGGCCTTTTCTCTGCCGCGATGTAAGGAGACTTTCCAATGAAACACAACACCATGTTGACCGTCGCATCTCTGCTCTCGCTCCTCTTCCTGACGCTTCACATTACGGACGACATCGTTCGTGGGATATCGAAGGCAGAGAGCTCAAACACTGCGCTGCTCGTCCTCGCGGTCTTCCTGTACGGGACACTCGTGCTCCCCGAACGGCGATCGGGGCACGTGATCATCCTGCTCATCGGATTGATGGCAGCAGCCATGCCCGTCATCCATATGAGGGGGGCACATTACGGTGAGGTCGCCAAATCCCCCGGCGGCTTTTTCTTCGTCTGGATACTCTGGGCGCTGGGCGGGCTAGGAGGCTTTACTTTGATCCTCTCGACGCGCGGGCTGTGGGATATGCGACGGAGGCGGCCCCAGTAGTCCAGGGCAACGAACGGTGGCGATTCTTGCCCATCGGGTGTTGCAATAGTAACTATCAACGGCGAAGGGTTAGTTTACCCTTGCCGATAGGGAGAAGTTTCAGCTATTGCCAATCTGGTTTCCTCAATGCGTTTCTTCTAGGGTTGAGCGTCATTTGAGACTATAAGCGAGAAGAAGCAATATCACGAGAGCAGAAAGTTGCAGTAGTTGAAGCCTATCTGGATTGCTCTACAAGGTGGGAAGTGGAGTCTCACAAGGGTCAAATTTCCGGGTGCAGCGCATATTTCGCTCTCGTTTATGGGAGAGCTTGGATGCGTCTATTTACTGACGACTCCCACGATTACACACGCGAAAGCTATCGTGAGGAGCGCGACACGCCAGCGGTGAAGCAGGTCCCATCTGCATCGAAAAGTTTTCCAATCGGCAGGTGGGGCGATCTTTTCCCAGGATGCGATACGGTTGTTGATCGGCACTAAGGTGGTGATCGTATACGCGATCCCCAACGCCCACAAAATGGCCGATGTAACAATCCAGATCGGTAAGCGGCCGGATTGGTGCCATTGGATGTAGACCTCAGCTAAATTAAGGAAGAACACAAGAATGTACCAAAAGGGCATGACTGTTCCCATCACACGAGCGACGGCGCTTGCGGCTGGCAGATGAACATCATTCGGAAGTTTGTCGAGCGTTGGATGAACAAACGCGGCGATGGCCAGTTCACTTCCAACCATCAATCCAGCGACGATAATTGCGACCACATTTAGGACTTCCATCATTAGTTCCTCCATAAGCTACATCTAGGAATGAGTTAGGGTTGCTTCCTTCTGAGAAGAAAGGCAGCAACGATCATCATGTAAAGCGCTGTTCCCCAGTGAATATAGATGGGCGGCGCAAAGCCAAGATGGCTCAGAATGACCAGCCCATCGCCGAACGGGATGAAAATTGAAATGGCGAAGAGTATTGCGGTGGTGCGCCGGTCTCCCCTCCAGAGGAACAACAGGGCTACGAGGCCTGAAAAGATGTCGCGGATTCCCTTGACCCACATAAAAGGAAAGGCGGCGGGGTCGTGGATTGGAATGCCGTAGGCAGTTGAGGCCCCAACCGGGTTGAGTATAAAGTTGATGCCGATTCCGATGATAGCTACCGGTATTACGAGAGTGCACCAGAAGAGCAGCGAATTCCTTCTCAAAGTCGAACTATCTAAGCTTGTTGTCGTGTTCATTTGTTTCTTTCTTCCGGTCACTTGAACGAAGAACTTGTTGAAGGAATGAGAATCGTTGATTCAAAACCAACGATGCCGGGCAAATCAAAGTTTCTGGTCTAGCACCATGCATAGCATATTGTTAATATAGGAATTCTAGCACTGCTATGTCAGATGCAAAGTCTTTGGAAAGGCTTCATCATCTACCAAGCATTATCTTAGCGACGCTACAATTTCTATCGATGGCAAGCAATAGAATTGCGGAACGAAAACTGCGTGACAAGCAGGCCCGCCGGGCTCAGATTGTAAGTGCCGCACGACGAATCGCGGAGCTTGAAGGGTGGGCCAATGTGACCGTTCGACGGTTATCCGACGAAATTTCATACAGCCAACCCGTCTTGTACGCTCATTTTGGAAGTCGCGAAGGAATTCTCGCCGCGGTTGCTATCGAGGGTTTCCAGGAGATCGGCCTGGCTTTGGAGAAGGCACGGAAACGGGTTAAGCGTGGAAATACGGTCGAATCGGTTGCGGCCGCATATCTGGAGTTCGCCGCGTCTTCACCAGCACTGTATGAGGTGATGTTCTCGCTCAGCCTGAGCGTACCATTCGATGACGCGGCTACTCCTCCAGAGATGCGATTCGCGTTTTCCCAGCTCCTGGAGTTGTTTCAGGGGCAGAGCTCGAAATCAGAGATTGTATCGGAACTGTTTTGGGCGAGCCTCCATGGTATCGCCGAGCTAACAAGAACAAAGCGGTTTACGCGCAGCCGTCAGAAAGAGCGCGTGAGAGCGCTCGTGGAGCTCTTCACTCCCCCAAGATGAAACGGCACAGCGCGATGACTGTGATAGGCGTGCTCTCGTCTTTTCGCGAATTAGGCGAGATGAGCACTTACTTTCTTGGTCTGTGAGCGTAAACGCGTGATGAGATCGGCGGATTCGAAAAACCTCCTAAGGATGAGCCTTTCCTTCGTGGACCGCGAGGGTTAATCGTCGGGAATTGATGTGGATCTCGTTCTTTCGCGGGCGTGAACATTGTGTTGTTGTCGCACGAAGGTTCCGCCATGTGTAGGAAAGAATTTAGAAGACAAACAAGGGAACGGTGAAGTTCCCTTGTTCGGATGTTTGGCGTTTAATAGCCCTTGGTAATGCGCAAGACTTTGCCGGTCGTGCCGATGAAGCCTCCGGTGACGTTGCCCATAAGATAGATTTCGCCACGGGCATCTTCGCCGAAACCTTGCACGGCCAAACCCAACGATGACTGACCTTGAACCTGCAGATAGTCAGCATGATGATCCGCGCCGGTCAATATAAACAAGTGGCCGTCTGGGGCGAGGAACTTGGAGGAGTAGTCGCCAAAAACATAATGGCCGCGGAGGGCGGGTACTTCGCGGCCGCGATAAACGAAGCCACCTACCGTGGCGATGCGCGCGGAAACGCCCGCATCGTTGTGATCGTATTCGGCGACGGGATCGATCAAACCTGCAGGGCTATCGGGACTGTTGGCATAAACAAAACCGGTGCCGGTGGAATCGATGTCGAATAAGAAAGTCCCTTCTTTCACGGGCCAGCCGTAGTTTCGGCCTTTTTCGATGGTGTCGACTTCTTCGATTTGGTTCTGCCCAACATCGGCTGCCCACAAGGCACCAGTTTTCGCGTCGAACGACATTCGGAAGGGATTACGAAGTCCGAAAGCCCAGACTTCGGCGGGCCCTTTGCCGTTGTGCGCGAAGGGATTGTCATGCGGGATGCCGTATTTTCCGTTCGCCGAGTTATGACCGAGTGGATCAATGCGCAGAATTTTGCCGAGGATATTATTCGGCGCTAGATCTTGGGCATTTCCGCCAGGGACATGACCAACACCAGTGTCATTCGCATTCCCGCCATCGCCCAAACCGAAATAGAGCATATGGTCCGGCCCAAACACGAGTGTGCCGCCGTTGTGATTGAATTGAGGCTTGTCGACGCGAAGGATTTCGCGTTCACTTAACTGATCGACCGTGAGATTGTCGTCGTCGATGTCCCATTTAGAATCGTTTTCAGAGTCCTGATCTCCGTCGTGGGCTCCATCATGGTCGTGGTCGCCATCATGGTCGTGATCGCCATCATGGTCGTGATCTCCATCATGCTCGTGGTGGTGGTTGTGGTCGCGTGTCATTACGCGCCATTCGGTAATTACACTCTGGCAATTAGCAGGCACACCGGCGGGTAGAGTCGTGAAATCCGCCACGCCTTTTACCGGCTGAGATGAAAATGTGTAGAATTTGCCATTTCGCCGAAAATCCGGGTGGAAGGCCATGCCCAGCAAACCACGTTCGTCGTAACCGGCGAACACGCCGAGCTTGACGATTTGGCTGCTCATATCCAGAAAGAGACGCTTGCCCGGCGCGTTTTCGTTTGTCAGATTGACCGCCCAAATTTTGCCGATGGCGTCGACAACATATAAGTGATCATCATCTCCAGGCGGAAACGTGCCCCAAACGGGAACGACAAACCCGCTCGCGACTTCCTGCAAACCGACTGTCACGGCGCTTTGCTGTGGCGCAGGCAAAGGGTCGGCGATAGGCAGGTGCGTTTGGGCGAAGCTCAGGATCGCAGCGCCGAGTGCAACAAAAGACAGGCGCAGCGTCTTCGCCACTAGTCTTCTTTTCATAATTCACCTCTTCTTAGAAACTTAATGGGCGGAGTTTGTTACCCTGCCGTGGACCATGGTAGATGTCTTTGGGAGGTGAGTTGTAAAGGAAATGTGAAGTTATTGTACAAATGAGATGCCTGTTCGGCGGCGGTATGGGTGGACGCTAGTTGCTGCGAAGCTCAAGCGAGAATCACAACCTTAAACATGTCGGCTGGAATCTCAAGTTGTGTCAAGAAAGTACTTACTTTCTTGTCTGTGAGCGTAAACGCGTGGCGAGTTTAGCGGATGGAAATAAGCTTTGTAAGTGGTTGGAAGAGAATGGAAGAAAGAGGTCGGGATTTTGTCATCGGGGTTGAGCGAAGGGCAAATTACGAAACGAACTTGGGGGCGAGCGCGAGTAACGGTCAACGATCGAGCTGTTCGATCATCTCAGAACGTCCGGAACTGGGCGAACTCTGCCCGATGCTATTGATGGCCCGGTTTATTGTTGTATGTCGTACTGACCGAACCCCAGCCGCGACGGGCGCACGGCTCTGCACAATGAACTAATTTGTGCGCCGCGGAATTCTGACAGCGCTCTATCTATGTCCATCTGCGGGATAATCCCGTCTGGTATAAATTCTTTCTTGCACTGATCGCAGTAAAAGCCGTCAACGAACTGCTGTAAAGGGTGGTCGCGAAGATTTTCGGCTTTGACGTCATCTACTCGAAGGTCTGTAAAGTACTCAGTTCGCGGGTCTTTGCTTGTCGCCGGGACCCATGCTTCGTCTATGAGAATGAGTTTCTGGCGAAGCAAGGAACTCGCACCGCAGCTTGGACAGGGTTCCAGATTGTTTGGCTTCTCGGTCATTTTCGCAACTCTCATGACGGCGTTATCAACTCCGTCGTGGACAGCGCAGCATTGATGGCACCCAGCCATTTCTCGAGCGTGTAGCTTGCGGGGAGAGAAAAACTGAGGCCGCGTGACTATCTGAGGCGAGGCTTGATCGGACAAGGATCAGCAGCAGATAGCCACAAGCCATGATGGGAACCCACGACAGTATGACGACGGCCTTCCTGATGATGGCTCTGCTAGTTCCTCAGTTGTCGACGGCGGATGGGCCCCCACAAGCGTCGGAAAGCGACGTAGTCGAGCTTGGACCCGGCGATTCACCGCCGAAAATAACCTACAGAGTCGAACCGACATACTCCAAAGCTGCGTTTGAAGAGCGCATTCAGGGTACGGTATTGCTTGAGTTTTTGATTGATCAGCTAGGATTGCCCCACAATGTCACGGTGATTAGTCCTTTGGGCTTCGGACTTGACGACACCGCAGTCAGATGCGTGTCTCAGTGGCGATTTGCGCCAGCTCAGAAAGAAGGAAAGCCGGTAAAAATTTTAGCGAACATCGAAGTCAAGTTTCGTGTAATTGGAAAAGACTTCGACTCTCGTAAAGAGCAACGGCGTACGAAGTTCAATTTGATCGTTGCGCAGATTTCGAGAGAGAAAGACAAGAGGCCCAATGATCAAGAGGTGCGGGAATTGCAAGATCTTGCCAAGCAGAAGTTCGCGCCGGCGGAGTACGCCATCGGTTCCTGGCTCGTGGACGGCGAATTCTTGCCGAAGGATGTCGACGCAGGGATTGGCAGTATCTGGAGAGCAGCAGACCAGAGATACGGACCGGCTCTTTTTTTCATTGCGAAGTCCGAGATAAACGGGGATCTTTTGCCAAAAGACGCGGTCAAAGGACTATCTCTGATTCGTGATGCAGCTCTGCTCGGCAGCACGGAAGCTCAGTTTGCGTTGGGATCAATGTACGAGCGGGGGAAGGGCGTAGATGTTGACCCGGACAGGGCGAAGAACTTTTATCGTCTTTGCGCAGCTTCGGGGACGCCCATGTGCCAGCTACGGCTTGGAAAGTTGTTGCTTGCCACCCCTGATCGCAAAAATCGAGACCGGTTACAAGCTATTGCCTGGTTAGAACTGGCGGAAGCCACAATCTGGCTGAAGCGCGAGAGATCGCCGAACCAGAAATTAAAAAGCTTACGCCAGAGCAGGTGCAATCGGTGGCGCGCTTACGTGGTCAACTTGAACACCAACCTTAGGGCTTGGGTTGGGTACCCGGACAGTCTACGAGACGTGATGTCATAGCAAGATTTGCAAATCAACGCAAGATCGATATGCTGGACGTCACAGATGAGAACCAGGAGGTTCGCCACCGCTTCGAGTTGTTTGCTAATCGGGTTGGCCGTGGCTGCACAAACCCAGGATCAAACGGGGATCACCGATGCACTCCGGCACGATTTTCTGAATCCACCCGCCTCGGCGCGCCCGCGCGTATGGTGGCACTGGATGAACGGCAACATTACTGAGGAAGGCATCAAGCTTGACTTGGAGTGGATGAAGCGTGTTGGTATTGGAGGTTTTCAAAACTTCGATGCGGCGTTGGCTACGCCGCAGGTCGTCGACAAGCGTTTGGTGTACATGACGCCCGAGTGGAAGGAAGCCTTTCGCTACGCGGTTGAGATGGCCGACAAACTCGGTCTGGAGGTGGCCATTGCCTCTTCCCCAGGCTGGAGCGAAACGGGCGGCCCGTGGGTGAAGCCGGCGGATGCAATGAAGAAACTTGTGTGGACCGAAACAAGTGTGCCTCCAGGGAAGATATTTATTGGCACTCTTCCGAAACCTTCCTCGGTAACCGGGCCGTTTCAGGCCGTACCCTATCAGGAAGACATACCTCTGCCGGGCTCGGAGCCGAAGAGACCACCGCAGTATTACAGCGATGCCGCCGTAGTGGCCTATCGGCTCCCCGCTGCTGGAGCCACGGATGAAGAGCAGCCAACGATTACTTCGAGCGCCGGCCCGGTTGACGCTGCCATTCTGAAAGATGGAGACCTAGTCAAAGGCATCAATATCCCGGTCAGCAAAGGTGCGGACGGCGGATGGTTGCGTTACGAGTATCCCGCCCCCCGCACTCTATACGCTGTCACTTTGTCGCGGCCCATCGTCGGATTGTTCATGCCCGCTCCATCCCTGACATTTCGCTTGGAATCGAGTAACGATGGACAGGGCTTCCAGACTGTTGCCGATTTGCCCTCGACCCGCGTCGCCCAGGAAACGGTATCGTTTCCGCCTGTTACCGCACGATATTTCCGGCTCAAGATTGAGAACGCGCCGCCATCACACATGATGGATGCTTTCGAACCGGCACCGGGCGCGGATCCGGGGTTCTTTGGGGCAATGATGGCTGGCGCGAAAACGGACGCGGAAGTTAACGAGCTTGTTCTCTATGCCACTCCCCGCGTGAATCGATTTGAAGAAAAAGCAGCCTTCGGCCTGGTTAACGATTACTACTCCATATCGAGTGCGCCCATTGATTCCAAACAAGCGGTCGTTACTGGAGACGTAGTTGACCTTACGACGCGCATGAAGCCGGATGGATCGATTGAGTGGACGCCTCCGGAAGGACGGTGGATGATCCTCCGCCTGGGCTATTCCCTGACCGGGACCACAAACCACCCGGCAACCGCTGAAGCGACGGGACTGGAAGTTGACAAGCTCGACGCAAAGGCCGTGAAAGAATACATCGACACCTATCTCGGCACTTATGCCGGAGCCGTGGGACCGCAGCTTATGGGTCATCGCGGCGTGAAGGCACTGCTCACCGACAGCATTGAAGTGGGGGCCTACAACTGGACGCCCGATCTGCTGATGCAGTTCAAACGACTACGGGGATACGATCCGATACCGTTGCTTCCGGCGCTTACCGGAGTGGTCGTCGGCAGCGCGGAGATGAGCGACAAGTTTTTGTGGGATTTCCGGCGCACTCTTGCCGAACTGACGGCTCAGAGTCACTACGGGCAAATCGCAAAAAGCGCGCATGAGAGAGGTTTGACCTACTACGGGGAGTCGCTTGAAGGCACTCGCGTATCGATCGGAGACGACATGGAGATGCGCCAGAACGCGGACATTCCGATGTCGGCCATGTGGACATTTTCTCCCGCTAAAGGACCCCGGTCGAACTACGTCATCGACATCCGGGGAGCGGCCTCAGTGGCTCATATCTATGGACAGAACCTTGTGGCCGCCGAGTCCATGACGTCAGCACTAGTTCCCTGGGGATTCTCACCGCGCACGCTTAAGCCTATTATCGATCTCGAGTTCGCACTAGGCGTGAATCGACCGGTCATTCATACGTCAGTTCATCAGCCGCTGGTGAACAAGAAACCGGGCCTGGGCCTGATGATCTTCGGCCAATACTTTAATCGCAATGAAACTTGGGCCGAGCAGGCAGAACCATGGGTAACGTATATTTCCCGGAACGCTTACATGCTGCAGCAAGGTAAGTTCAACGCCGACGTGGCCTATTTTTACGGCGAAGAAGCCCCGCTTGCCGGGCTGTATGGGGAGGGCAGCAGTCTGCCGAAGGACCTTCCGATCGGATACGGATTTGACTTTGTGAACTCGGACATCGTTCTGCATCGATTGTCTGTTGCGAACGGCGCGCTGGAGACTGCAAGCGGCATGCATTACCGCGTGCTGTACCTGGGCGGGAGTAGCCGGAAGATGACTTTGCCAGTGCTGCGCAAGTTGCGTGATCTGGTCAAGGCGGGCGCAGTCGTGGTCGGCGATCGTCCCACGGGCTCCCCCAGTCTGGCCGATAAACCGGATGAGTTCGACGCAGTTGCAGACGATCTTTGGGGGAAGACGGCCGGAAAAGGCAAAGTCGTTCCGGGCAAAGATGCCAATCCAGTGCTGGCCTCTTTGGGCGTGGCGCCTGACTTCGAGTATGACAAGACGGGCCAAGGTATGGACATTATGTTTGTCCACCGTCACCTGCCCGACGCCGAGATCTATTTTTTATCGAACCGAAGCGAGACTCCGCGGACAATGAACGCGACCTTCCGGGTTACTGGAAAGCACCCCGAAATCTGGCATGCGGATACTGGACGGACAGAGCCGGTTTCGTTTCGCATTGAGAACGGGCGCACGATGGTGCCGCTTGAACTCGAAGGCAACGGCTCGGTATATGTCGTCTTCCGTCAGTCCACTTCAGAGCTGGCCGGAACAGCTCCCAGTAGTCTGGAAACGAAGCTAACCACGTTGGATGGCAGCTGGGACGTTCGCTTCGCACCGAATTTAGGAGCGCCAGAGAAAATCAAATTGGAACAACTTGGCTCGTGGACGGAAAATAAGGCACCAGGAGTGAAATACTTCTCGGGAACCGCCGCGTACACGAAGAGCTTCGATCTTCCGACAGTTTGGCTCAACAACGGACATCGGCTGGTGCTCGATTTGGGTGACGTCAGAGAATTGGCTGAGGTGACGGTAAACGGGCGATCGCTCGGCGTTGCATGGCACCCGCCTTATAAGGTTGATATCACAAGTGCGGTTAGGTCCGGCACGAACATGCTCGAGATCAAGGTGACCAATCTTTGGGTAAACCGCCTTATCGGAGATCAACAACCCGGTGCCACAAAGTACACGTTTACCGTGATGCCGACTTACAAAGCGGATGCGCCGCTTCGCCCATCAGGTTTACTTGGTCCGGTTACGGTCGAGCAAATCACTCAGGGGAAGCAATAGCGCAGTGAGCCGGGAGCGCCGTTAGAGGTCACGCCGCCGCCCGGCCAGCTTCCGAAACCTAGTCGGCTGAGTGCTCCCTTGCTGGAACGATGCGGACGATGCGGGCGGGTTGGTTTAGCACAATATACAGGTATCCGTCGGGACCGTTGATGACGTCGCGGACTCGGCCAATCCCTTTGAACAACACTTCCTGGTGCGTAACGGAGTCGCCGTCAATCGTCAAACGTCGCAGTTCCTGGGCGGCTAACGAGCCGAGGAAGAGATCGTTTTTCCATTGCGGGAAACGGTCACCGGTGTAGAAGGCAATGGCGCTGGTGGCGATGGATGGAACCCAGTAAGTAACAGGTTGGTCCATGCCTGGCTGAGCGGTGTGATCGGTGATGGGTGTTCCATCGTAATTCATGCCGTAAGTGATCACGGGCCAGCCGTAATTGTGACCGCGGCGGATGATGTTGAGTTCATCTCCACCACGAGGTCCGTGTTCTGATTCCCAGAGTTCGCCGGTTACCGGGCTGAAGGCAAGTCCCTGTGGGTTGCGGTGGCCGTAGGTCCAGATGCTCGGCAAGGCATTCGGCCGGTTCACAAATGGATTGTCCTTTGGAATGCTCCCGTCGTCGTTTACGCGATGCACCTTTCCATTGGGTCGTGAGAGATCCTGTTCGTCTCCGGGACTAGCTCGGTCACCCTCAGAGAAGAATAGGTGTCCTTTGCGGTCGAACAGCAGGCGTGAGCCGAAGCGCTGACCACCGACGCGATAGAGCTTGGGATCCACTTTGAAGATCTCTTGTTGATCGACGAATTCGCCATCGTGCAAGCGGCCCCGAATGACAGCGGCGAGCCCGAGCCCATCGGAGCTCTTGTCGCCGTAAGTAAGATAGATCCAGCCGTTCCCCGGTTGTGAGTAATCGGGATGAAGCATAACGTCGAGGAGTCCGCCCTCACCTCCATAGACAGCCGGTATGCCGCGCACGGGAGTGGGAAGCAGTTGGCCGCCCACTACGATGCGGAGCCGGCCCGGCCTCTCGGTGATCAACATACGGCCATCCGGCAGGAAGGCGATGGCCCAAGGGTCGTCGAGCTCGGCCTTATCGTCCGCAACTTTCAGGATGGAATCCAATTTGAAGGACGCCTGTTCGCTCTGGACAACTGCGCCGAGAGATGGGCTGTTGTACTTAGCCGCGGTTTCTTGGACTTTCGCATTTTTCTCGTGGATGTAGATGACGAGCGCACGAGCCTCAGCAGCGTTCAGCAACTGCCTTAAGTTGGGCATGCCCGCGCCACTGTGGCCTTCGCGAATGGCACGAGTGATCTTTCTGTCGTCGCCACTGTAGTGCCAAGTTGGATCGATGAGGCTTGGAGCCGAGCCACCCGCAAGATCAGCTCCATGACAGCTGGCGCAGTTGTCGGAGTAAACTTTAGTGATCTCCCGGCCCTGGCTGGGCGGATTCCGTTGTGCGAAATAGGGAGTGGGCAGCATGAGGGCTAGTGCCCATGTCAACATCTGCAAACCTGATGGCTTCACGGTTGGTTAGAGACGCTCTGTACCTTAGGAGTTACTAAGCGTGAAAGCCGAAGCGCCAAGCTGTTATGCTACTGCGTTTTGACGTGGGCCGCAGGCGCTCCGCATACCTTGTTTGAACTTTTCGCGCTCTTCAGGTGTCATCTGTTCCCAACGATCGATCATGCGCCGACGCCAACGCGCGCCTCCTCCGGTATGCGGGCGAAAACCGCCAAAGAGAATTTTACTTAGCACTAGGAGACCCAGTGCCTGCCAAAAACTGATGGAGCGGAGGGCAAATAGTGTGGGCATTAAGCCGTTCCAGAGGCTCATGACAACAAAACTGACCGCCGAAACGGCTATGGCTCCGAACAAGACAAACTTCAGTCCTCTAAACAAACGATATCGTTTCAAATCTATCCTCTTTCATCTCTCACTGCTTAATCGTTTCCAAACTCGTCGTAGATGGCTTGCAATCGACGGCGTAATTGCAGAACTGCGTAGCGCTTGCGAGACAGTAACGTGTTAACACTAATGCCGGTTACCTCACTCAGTTCCTTAAAGCTTCGGCCTTCGATTTCGTGTGCGACAAACACATCACGCTGATCTTCGGGCAGGTCATCGAGAGCCGCGTCAAGCTCATCGACCAATACGCTTCGCGCGTAAGCGGTTTCTGGGCTCGCATTGGGCGAGGGAAGCAAGTCTTCCCATCGCTGCGTCTCGCCGTCTTCTGTCGCGGGCATTGTGTCGTCCCCTAAGGTGGCTGGACGCTTGCGCCGAAACAGATCAGTGATCCGATTGCGGGCTACGCGAAAGAGCCAAGCTCCTACCTGCTCGATCGGCTTCATCAGTCGGTAAGCATCTACAAGTTCGTAGAACACTTCCTGAAAGATGTCTTCAGCGTCGCCATCATCGGGGACGCGTTTGCGAATGAATTGGCGAAGTCGAGACTGTTCCCGAGCGACCGTTTCGGAGATGTTCCGGTTCTGGTCGTTGGTGACCGCGTCTGCGCTCAGCACGTCTTCCATCTAGTTAGGTAGACGGAGAGACAAGAAAAATATTGTGGAAGGTTAAGCTTTAAGACACATTCGCAGTGATCTGAGAGGGGATTTTCTTTTGGCAAAAACATTCGGCTGCTTCTTACGTTGGGCTACTTCGACGGTGTCGATGCTCCTGGTGGTAGGTTCAGCGGCACGCGCGCAAACCACACCACAGTATCCGAATTATCCAAGTGAGACGCCGACGACGTTCAAGGCACCGATTTTCGGCATGGACTATGAGCGTCGAACGGTGATGATCGCGATGCGTGACGGCGTGAAGTTGAGCACCGTGATCCTGGTTCCGAAAGGTGCCAAGCGCGAAGGAATCTTGCTGACTCGCACGCCGTATAACGCCGGTGCGACCACAAGTAACACGCCGAGTATTCACCTTGCGACCAGCCTTTACGGCTATGACAATGCCACAGAGACGATCATTGCGGGCAACTATATTCGCGTTGTGCAGGATATCAGAGGCAAGTACGGGAGTGAGGGCGATTACGTGATGAATCGTCCGCTGCACGGGCCGTTGAATCCGACGCCCGTCGACGAATCGACAGACGCTTACGACACGATCGAGTGGCTGGTGAAAAACGTGCCTGAGACGAACGGAAAGGTCGGGGTCTTAGGAATCTCGTACGACGGTTACTTAGCGCTAATGCCACTGGTGCATCCGCATCCAGCGCTGAAGGTCGCGGTACCTATGAACCCGATGGTGGACGGGTGGAGGGGAGATGACTGGTTCCATAACGGGGCGTTTCGCCAGCAGGGCATGCCTTACATATATGAGCAGACTGCGACGCGCTCGAACGAAGCGCACTGGTTTTCGAGCAATTTCGATGACTATGACATGTACATGAACGCGGGTTCGGCGGGCAATCTGGGTAGGCAACGCGGTATGGAACAGATCGGATTTTGGACCAAGTTGACCGAGCATCCGGGATACGACAGCTTTTGGAGCGACCAAGCCGTGGATAAGATCCTGGCAAAGGAGCCGCTTACGGTGCCAACGATGCTGGTAGCGAGCCTCTGGGATCAGGAAGATATTTACGGTGCTCCGGCGGTGTACAAGGCGGTTAAGCCGCTTGACACTCAGAATGACAAGCTGTTTTTGGTACTTGGCCCCTGGCATCATGGGCAAGAGATCGAAGAAGCGAGTTCATTGGGCGCGATTAAATTCGGCAGTGACACCGGTCTTTACTTCCGTGAGCAGATTCTGGCTCCGTTTCTTGCGCATTACTTGAAAGACGATGCGCCTGCCATGAACGTGGCGCCGGTAAATGCATTCGAAACGGGAACAAACAAGTGGTTGCGGCTTAAGAACTGGCCTTCCGGCTGCGAGAGTGGCTGCAGCCCGAAGATGACGCCGTTATATCTGGAGCCGAATGCGAAGCTGGCTTTCGCTGCGCCTTCGAGTGGGGATATGTTCGACGAGTACGTTTCTGATCCGGCGAAACCAGTTCCCTTTCGCGCGAGGCCAAGTCAACCAATTGGTTACACGCCTAACTTGTCGTGGGTGCGCTGGCTGGTGGACGATCAACGTGAATTTTCAGGGCGGCCGGATGTACTTACCTTTACGAGCGACTTACTAACAACTGCGGTTAAAATCAGTGGTGAACCAATTGCAAACTTAATGGCCTCGACGACGGGGAGCGATGTCGATTGGGTCGTAAAGCTGATCGACGTCTATCCAGATGAAGTTGGCGGGGACCCTGATCTTGGCGGATATCAGTTACCCATTGCGATGGACATCCTGCGGGGCCGGTATAGAGAGAGTCTCTCCGTAGCAAAGCCCCTTGCGGCCAACACAGCGTTGCTTTACAGATTTGCTCTACCCAGTGCAAACCATGTTTTTCTGTCAGGTCATAAGATTATGGTTCAAGTGCAGTCAAGCTGGTTTCCACTGTACGACCGTAACCCGCAGACATATGTGCCCAGTATCTTCTTCGCGAAGCCGAGCGACTATAAGAAGGCTACCGAGCGGATTTATCACGCGCCGGGGCAGTTGAGTTTTGTAGAATTGCCGCTTGTTGCCGTTCGGCAGTAAGTGGTCAGGCAGGCCGGCTAAAACGAAAAGGGCTGCTCGGTATTCCGGGCAGCCCCTTACGCTTTACTGTTTGTTGGTTAATAGAGTTGAGGAGTCTAGATGGAAGCAACAGCCGAGGAGGCGAGTGAGGAATCCCATTTCAGGTCGGGCACAGGAAATGTTCGCAAAGAATAGTGCCACTCAAATTGCAGGACTTGGATTCCCAATTCGTGACAGGTGTTAATCGCCGTTTGTTCTGCTGGGGTGACCTCGTGATTCGCTGAACTGATAATTAGCAAATCAATCCCGGCGTCGCGCAATCGCTGAGGCAAACCGGGCCCAGGGGAAACGACGGGTATCCCGTGAATCCGGGTTCCACAACGAGACGGGTCAGCGTCGACAATCAACATGGGCGAGGCGTTCATCTGCCTATTACGCTGGAGCATCAAGATGAGCAATTCTGACGATTGAATGATGCCGAGCAAGGCGGCTTTCCGTCCGTTTTGGACCGACCCCAGCACTCGCCAAAATAGGCCCAACAGGGCGCGGTAGCCAGTCATTGAAGAGAAAGACAGTAAAGTATATAGAAAAATAATTCCTCGTGAGTAACCATGCAAGTTGAAGGCTAGTGTGGTCAGAACAGATAGTCCTGAACTAAACAACACGCAACGGCCTACAGCCAGCACATCATCGAGGTCGATCCAGCGCCATCCTAAATTAAATGAGCGAAGAGCTATACAAGCAACGACGTGACAAGCCATGACGATGGGCAAAAGAGACAAAAATTCTGAGACGGAACGCCCAGAGAAGCCGTCTTCCCACTTCAGCAAGAAGGCCAGGAGAAGAGAGACGCCCGCGATATGCACATCAACCAGAAGAGTGACTCCGTTACGCAGAGACGGTATGTAGCGACGGAGACTCGAGTGCGAAGCAACGTTCGCCTGGGGCAATTCGTATCCGGGTAGGCTGGCGAGAAAGATACCGAAGATGGTAATGGCCAGAGCAAGAAAGAACGCAATGGCCCAGATCCCAATCGGCATGGAATAGGTAAGCAGACCACCCGCCGCACCCATCGCAGTTAAGAGCCACAGCAGCCAGACAACGTTCTGATCTCGAAGTCCAAGAGAGGCGAGCCGATGGGAGCTGTGGTCCCGTCCGCCAACAGATATTGGTCGACCCGCTAGCTTCCTTAGCACCGATACCAGCACGGTATCGAAGATCGGATAGAGAAACGTAAGAAGCGGATACAAGATCGCAGACACAAAGACACGTGTCTGCGGAATCGGGGCAGCAATGGCCAGAGATGACAAGGTGAAACCGGCGAACATGCTGCCGGTGTCGCCCATGAAAATCTTGGCGGGTTTGTAGTTGAAGACAAGGAAGCCGAGAAATCCACCGGCAAGAATCGCCAGGATTGAAGCACCGGACACGTCACCCGCCTGCAAAGCAGAACAGAATCGGAAGCTGCAAATGATCACGGTTACGCCAGCGCAGAGACCGTCCATATTGTCGATTAGATTGAAGGCGTTTGTGAGCCCCATAATCCAGACAAACGTGAGTACCAGATCGAGTGATTGCGAGCCCGTAAGATGAAATACGATCCCGCTCGTCATGACGGTAATAACTGCTAACGATTGACCAACAAGTTTTACGAAGGGGCTTAGCTGCACGCGATCGTCGATAAACCCCAGAAGCGCCATTCCCGTCGCGGCAGCGGCGATTGCGGCATATCTTCCGGGCGGTACGAACAGGCAAGTAATTGCGCAACTTAGGAATATGGCAACGCCACCGGAATTCGGTATAGGACTCTTGTGCCATCGATCTGCCCGCGGAATGGCGGCGAATCCGAACCGTTGGCCAACGCGTATGCACAGCCAGGTCAGCGCAGAAGACGATACACATGTGCCTGCCGCCAACACGGCAATGTAAGTACTAAAGGGCATTCTTGCCAGCTTACGCGGAGGCTGCGAGAGCTCCGATCTTGCTACTCGTTCGGGTTCTCAAATGCTCAGTGACGTAATGCACAATCGTTTCTAAAGGTGTATTCGGCCGATAGTGTATTAATCGCTCAAGTTTTGCCAAGGAGGGCACGCGACGACGCATATCTTCGAATCCGGGACCATAAGCTTCAGAGTATGGAATGTGGACAATCTCGGAGTCCGAACCAGTTTGCGATTTAACTAGCTCTGCCAAACCTCGAATTGTAATTTCCTCGTCGTTTCCAACGTTAATTACCTCCCCCGCCACTTTTGAGGATTTGATAAGCCGCACGAAGGCCTCGACTGCATCTCCGACGTATCCGAAGCAACGAGACTGGAGCCCGTCGCCAAACACCGTCATCGGTTCACCTAAGAGCGCCTGGCGCACAAAGGTGGGCAAGACCATTCCATATTGGCCGGTTTGTTTAGGTCCTACAGTATTGAAAAGACGGACAACGGTTACGGGAACGTTCTTTTCTCGGAAGTAGGCTAGCGCCAAGAATTCGTCAAGTGCTTTTGTGCACGCATAACTCCACCGGCGCTGAGTAGTGGAACCGCTAACCAAATCGTCGTCCTCACAGAAAGGGAACTTATTACTCTTCCCATAAACTTCTGAGGTGGAAGCGATGAAAAACCTCTTCCGTTTTTTAGCGACTGCCCGCAGGACCACTTCGGTCCCGTGAACGTTGGTTTCGATTGTGCGCACCGGACTTTCCACGATTAGACGAACACCGACGGCAGCCGCGAGGTGGAAGACTAGATCGGAGTTGTCAACTAACTCTGCAACTAATGGCTCGTTGAACACGGAGTCAATGTTGTAGCTAAAGCCCGGACGACCTTTCAGATGACTTATATTTTCGAAGGAGCCAGTGGACAGATCGTCTAGCAGGGCGACAGACCAACCCTCTTGGAGGCAACGCTCGGCCAGGTGCGAGCCGATGAAGCCGGCCCCGCCCGTAATCAGTATTCTCATGTGGTTGTTGTTTTCTTGCTGGATAGAGAGTGCAGGATTAAGTGTTGTTCTTCTCTTAGCAGAAGCTTCTTCCTGAGCAGTTCGCGGTACAGTGCGTCCAAGGTTGCTACGAGAGCCTGTTTGGGATATCTTGCGGCCGCAAAAAGCCGGGCCTGCTGTCCCATCTGACTAAGTACTTGAGAGTTTCCTGCTAACTCCAATAAAGCTGTCAGGAAAGCTATCGGTTGGGGCTCGACTAAGATGCCGTTGGAGTACCATAAGCACCCCTTGTCTATCCGCCACACTGGCGAAGCAACCATGTCAGTCAAGCCTCCGACAGCTGTAGAGATAAATGGCCTGCCCCCAGCCATCCCTTGAATCAGAGCGACTGGCGTTCCTTCATTTCGGGATGTCTGAATCAGAACATGGCATTTCTCGACTATCGGCGTAATGTCCTTCTGCCACCCGTACCAGGTGAGGCGAGAACCGAAGCGCTCCGCTGCCGCTGCCATTAAGTGGCGTTCGGACCCATCTCCCGCAATGTGAAACTCAAGGGCACTTGTCTTCTGAAGCGCAGCCTCGATTATCTGGAGCAGCAAAGGGATGTTTTTGACAGGAACTAAACGACCAAACCAGCCAACCTTAAGTGGGCCTTCGCCAAGCGCAGGGGCCGACATGGATTCAAATGAGGACAGGTCTAATCCAAGTGGTACGACATGGAAGCGAGAACGAGGGGCTAACTGGAACCTATCGTGGAGCTCCGAAAGTTGTTGATCGCATATTACGCAAATTGCATCTGTAAACCTCGCCAAGATCCGCTCTATCACTCGGAAGATGATCTCGGCTGGGCGCGAGAAATATCCGCTCAGACTGTTGCCATGAAAGGTATGGACAATGATCGGAACACCCGCCAGGATTGCAGCAAAACGGCCCAGGCATCCGGCCATGGCGGTGTGAGTGTGAACGATGTCCGGTTTCTCGCGCCGAATGAGATGCCAAATTCGCGTAAGAGCGCGGACATTCGTACTGAGGCTCACTGAACGTGACATTTCGGGTATCCATTTAACGGGATCTTCGTCGCCCAAGAGATAGCTCATATCGCCCTCACTGGCCTCGCACATACCAGTAACAAGAGTGGCGGAGTAACCGAAACTACCCAGTTCACGAGTAAGTAATATGGCCTGAATGGCGGGTCCGCCTACATTGAGACGAGTGATAATTCGCATCACTTTCGGCCGCTCGGTCATATTACGGTCACTCCGGTCGATGGAGTTATGGTTGAGTGAACGTTGTTCCATACGGGCCGACTTAGGCCAGAGCACTACAAGCTGCTGGCGTATTCGATGGATTTACAGTTATAGATTGCGCCTGCCCTTCCAACCAGGACTGGAACATCAAGACATTCCACAGTTGAGGCATCCAGTTGTGTTTACCTGAAAGATGCTCCAGCCACTTCAATCGAATCGGTTCCGGGTTTAGGAACCCTTCGTGATGAAGACGTTTGATGTCCAAAAGCTGCTCGGCCCACGATCGTAGTGGTCCGCGGAGCCACTCATGAAGAGGTACGCCAAAACCCTGTTTCGGACGGTCAGTGAGAGCTCTGGGAACATACCGGTCGAGCACTTGTCGAAGTAGCCACTTCGTTTGACCATCCCGAATTCTCATCTGAGAAGGCAGTTGCCAAGCGAACTCGATAACTCGATGATCGAGGAATGGTACTCGCGCTTCCAGACTGACAGCCATGCTAGCTCGGTCGAGTTTCACGAGAATATCATCCGGCAAGTAGGTGATTGCATCGAGATACATCATTCTGTGAACGAAGCTCGGGAGGTTTGGCCAGTCCGCTTTGTTTGTCAGCGCTGTCGCGGGTTCATAACCTCCGGTGACAAGCTCTGCTGGATGCTCGAAATTGGAGACCAAGCCCACATAAAGCTCTTCAGGGGTACTTACGTTCAGTATCCCGGCCAACTTTTGAATCTTGTCTGCCGGTTTATTGAGCTTGAGCCAGCCGAGGCCTGCTTCCCACAGTTTGGGCGAGATCCCGAGTAAGAGTCCGGCCACAATATGACGCGACGAAGTAGACATCCATCCAAACCTTCGCCATAGTCGTTCTGCCCACAGGTAGCGTGTATAACCTCCGAACAATTCGTCCGCCCCATCGCCGGAGAGGCTTACAGTTACATGCTGGCGGGCTAGCTTAGAAACGATGAGTGTAGGAATTTGCGAAGAGTCAGCGAATGGCTCGTCATATATCGTCGGCAATTGTGGAATGACCGATAGCGCGTCAGCCGGTGTGACATAAAGCTCGGTATGTTCCGTGCGTAGGTGGCGTGCGACCTTGCAGGCGTCAACGGCCTCATTGTAGGCGGGATTATCAAACCCGATCGTGAAGGTTTTGACCGGGGTCGTGCTGTATTTCTGCATCAGCGCTACAACGGTTGATGAATCGATCCCGCCGGAGAGAAACGCCCCTAGGGGGACATCGGATCTCATTCGGAGGCGTATGGAATCAGAAAGGAGAGCCTCAAGTTGGTCTACAGCTTCGCGATCATTTAAGGCATGCTTACTTCCGCTGAGGGAACAGTTCTCAACTAAGTCTTTCGCGCACCAGTAATTAAGTGGACGTGATTCGAGGGGCTGTTTTGCCGGGTTAACTTCAAGTATCGTTCCACCCGGAAGTTTTGCAACTCCTTCATAGATCGAGTAAGGTGTGGGCACATAGCCGAAGCGGAGAAAAAGACTCAGGGCACCCCGGCTAACCTTGCTCGAAAAAGCAGGGTGAACACGAAGCGCTTTCAATTCTGAGCCGAACAGAAATGTGGACCCCATCCAGGCGTAGTAAAGCGGCTTCTCCCCGGCCCGATCTCTGGCAAGGCAGAGCACACGTTTCAGCCGATCCCAGACTGCGATGGCGAACATGCCGTTGAACCTAGTTACGGAATCGTAAATGCCCCAGGTTTCGAAGGCCGCTAAGATCACCTCTGTATCTGACGAGCCACGAAAAGGATACTGAGTATCTAACTCGGCACGGAGTTCGCGGAAGTTATAGATCTCGCCGTTGAAGACGATTGAAAAGCGTCCAGAGGCGGAACGCATCGGCTGACGACCTTCGGGAGACAAATCAAGAATTGACAGCCGGCGGTGGCCGAGGGCTACGCCGTCCTTCTCATCCGCCCACACACCTGCGTCATCGGGGCCGCGATGAAAAAGCGTGGCAGCCATTCTGGAAACGTGAGCCTCCAAGTTATTCCGCGGTTCGGAGCGAGACAGATCAAGAAATCCTGTTATTCCGCACATAGGCTTACGTTAGTAAGTGCCGACGAACACTTAGCAGATTAACCACCTACGACTTCTGCATACAAGCGCTCGTACTGCATTACGACTCGGTCTAAAGAGAACATTTCCAGAACTCTATTACGTGCCGCTCTGCCGAGATCCAGCAACTTGTTCGGATCAACATCAAGCAACTCTTGCCACGCGTCCGCTAACACCGGTGAGTCTTTACAAGGAACCACGCGTCCCGTGTCGCCGATTATGAAAGACGAATCTCCGACGTCAGTCGCCACACAAGGTACGCCGCACGCCATAGCCTCTCCAATGGAATTGGAAAATCCTTCCGAGGCAGAACTGGAAGTCGCGATGTCGAGGGCAGGAATGAGTTCGGGGATGTCCGATCGTTCGCCGAGCACGTGCACGCGACCAACAAGGTCAAGTGCCTTGATCTGCGCCGTTATGTTCGTGCCGTCGGTCCCCTGACCTACTAAAAGGAAATGGGCTAAAGACTTTCGCGAGACCAGGCGCTGAGCTGCGTGTAGAAAGTTCGTATGGTCCTTCATCGGATGAACCCGCGCAAACAGTCCGATCAAGGGGGTGCTTACGTCAAGTCCTAGCTCTCGCCTGACTTTTGATCGCAATTCCGGGCGTGGGCGAAGCATGTCGCAGTCGAAACCATTCGGGATTACCACGGTCCGGCGAGCATCATAACCCATTTGTTCATGCTCAATGGCTGATACTTGAGAGTTGTAGACGATCCTTCGGGGACACCAAGAGAGGTACCCTAGAGCCCGATCTAAGACCTGGGTTGAGATTTTCAATGATTCGGATCCCTGGAACGAGTGGCGTACATTCCAAATGACATGCACCTGCTTGCCGTAAACGAAATACTTCATCAGAGCGGCAGCGTTGGCATGTAGCATCCAACCCTGGACAAAGGTCGGAGCCAGGCCCTTGAACATAGAAACGAGATTTTTGAAGGCTCTTAGACTTCCTAGAGCCGACTGCCAGTCGAGAGAATAAACGGGTACGCCAAGCTTCTCCACTCGCTCTGCAAATGGTCCTCCTGCTCGCAGCGAAATAACAGATGGAGAGTAACGGGTGCGATCTAGTCGAGACAACAACCTCCAGAGCATTGTCTCGGCACCACCAACTCCCAAGCCGGTAATCACGAAGAGTGCGTTAATCTTCGTTTTTCTCTGACTCACAGGATTGACGTGATCGCCGTTAAGGGCGAGAGATTTCGGAGCATTCATCAGGCTGACCGGCTGTTGTGATCACTTCAATGGATCAGCCGAATTGGGGGACGACTTCGATAACCCACGGCGCACCAAAAAGGCGCGGCCTTACTAAAAATCACGTGTTCCAGACCGGCATCTGTCATCATTCGCTTAATTTGAGGCGCCGAAAACCGCTGCTCCAAGAAGGTTCCGAACCGGTCTAGTGCGTCGGTTCGCATCGTGTAGAAACTCCGATTCCGGTAGAAAGCGAGGGGAAGACCGGAAACATTCATGCCCAACGATTCAAGAGTTTTAGAAAGGCGCGCGAGCGGGAGATAGACCGTCGCGGCTATAGCTTGGCTGAGGGCATACCTAAGCGGGTGCGGACACCTGGATATCATGCGTCGAAGAAGATCGCTCGCTCGCCACACCAGCCGGAACCAGAAGGGTCGGTTGTCAAACGCATAATAGAGATAGAGGAGAAAAGGGGCGCCGGGCTTAAGCTTTTCGACACAGGACGAGAGGCCTCGAAAGGTGTCCGGCACATGGTGAAGAACTCCGAGACAATAGCCGAAATCCATTGACTCATTACGGAGCGGAATGTCGTCTACTGAGGCAACATGAAAAAGACAGTTCTTGATGTTTGCAAGATTGCGTTGAGCCACTGACAAAGCGTCGGAACTGGCATCGATGCAGTGAAGTTGGCCGACTTTTGGAGCTACATGGCGAGCCCAGCGGCCGCTACCGCAACCAAGATCGAATCCGACTGCGTTGGCACCCAGCTGATCCCAAGGGAAGATTTTGAAGTAACTTTCGAATAACTCGCTCGATTCGCCAATTGAGAGTTGAGACTGATCGAACCGTGTCCACTCGTCCCCGAAGCCGGATACGGTGCGGTGATCTTGGTTATCGGGAATCGTGGTGGCTAAGTCCATTAGCGTCTTTGAGCCTGTTAGTCGACGGGGTGAGACCTTTGAGGATCGGTTGCCTGCCGTTGAATTACAAATTCGTTGCAGCCCATTCGCCCGCCACAAGTCCTCAGGCCTTGGAGAACAAATCCTCGATCGCGGTAAAAGGTGAAGATTGCGTCAGGAGTTGCGACTTCGAACGGGTATCCTCCGACCCAATCGACGATATCGGTCCAAGGGGACATGCCTCGTTCGGTGGCGTAAGACCGATAACGCTTGATGGTGCGCATTGGATTGAAAGCACTCAGGTCAAGAACAAGAGCTATCGCCCATCGGGCGCACCAGACTGAAGCTTCCAGCATTCGTTGACCTAACCAACCCGACTTGTTATACATTCGCTTAACGCGTTTCCAAAAGCTGCTCGCTCGTCCTTGGTCGTTGTAAATTGACAGGAAGATGCACCCGCCGGGATTGGCTAGTGGAATTAAGTTTTCCAAAGCACGCCACATTTCGCCCGTGTGGTGCAGTACGCCCCATGCGTAGACCACGTCGAATGTCCCTAGTGTTTTAAGGTAATCAGTGTCGAGTACGGAGCCTTGTTCGACCGTCCAATTGGCCTGCGCTGCAAAGCGCTCTCGAATTTCCTTTGTTGCCGCGACAGAATCAGCGTCAAAGTCAAACGAATGAACTTTGTCCGCACCAAGACGGACCGCTGCCAGGCTATGAATGCCACTACCTGAACCTATATCCAAGAAACTCTTGTTTTGGAGATTTCCTAAATTCTCATAGAGGCACGTTGTCGCTACTTCGATCTGCTGGTATCCAAGTTCAGCGGTGAAATTCCTCCAGTTCTTACCAAACGGAAACCGGATTGTTGTTTCACTTGAGATTGCTGCGTTCATGACTTACGTCAAGCCCTTCCAATTTTTAAACCCAGAGCACTACCAGAGAACCGCCGATAGACCCATGTTGCAAACTTCGGCCCACCCGCCGTGAGCAGGAGCAAGAGAGGCCAGCGGTACGAACGGGGACACTCGTGAAAGACTCGCACAGCGTAGGTCGCAGCGCACATCCGGCGGCCAGCCATCGCCGCGTAGATGGAAGCTTTCTCAAGCAGTGAAATGAAACGGAGTGGATTTTCTCGCTTCAAGTCCTCGCCAAAACGTGCAAGGACACGCTCATGACAAGGGAGCATGTCGAGCGGTGCTCGGGCTAGGAAACTTCGCGCACTCAGGCGGTCCGTTCCTTCGCAGTCATACCTAAGGATGACCTCATCCACGAAGTAGAATTTGTATCCGTGCTTGCCTAAGTCCATCCACAACAGGCCCCCGCATTCCCTTCTGGTTCCCAAATCCTCGGCAAATGGAAATCGCAGTGCCAGATCACGCCTTAGTGCAGGAAGCCCCTCTGGAAGGCCCGAGCGCATGTATTCGGAGAAGGACACTGAGCCCTCGCGCCGTAGGCCCGGCAAATCTCGCCCACTCATATCTACAGCCCGGCCCAGCACGACCGCCACATCTCCAGCCATAGCCTGGACACGGCTGCTCATTAGCGAGAGCGCGTCGTCAAGAAGGATGTTGTCAGTATCGAAAAAAATCACCCACTGACCTCTCGCTTCTCTTACGCCATGATTTCGAGCAGGTCCAACTCCACGGTTGGTCGCCAAGTTAAAGTAACGGAGGCCACGACTTACAAATGGCTCAATGCGCTGCGCCGTATCATCTGTTGAGCCGTCGTCCACAACAAGCACTTCATAGCTCTGAAACTTCTGCGCATAAACACTTTCTAGCGCCCGCACGATCAGGTTTGCGCGATTGTATGCGGGCATCACAATGCTGAATAGTGGTTCGTTCATGACACTTATGGCTCGGCCCATTCAGATTGCAAAAGCCGACATTCGCACTGGCGCACAAGTAAGTCAGAGACTGTTTGCCGCGCTAGCTGCCTGCATCCGTGGGGCGTAACTAGAGATTCGGCGGCCAAGTTGAATCATCGGACTTTCAACCCCGTGATAAAGCACAAACGGAACAATCAGCATAGTAATTGCGAATAAGACGAAAGCAGATAGATGAGCTCCGTGACGAAAGCAGATCCACATTAGAGGAAGATGTGCGAGATAGATTCCATAAGAATACTTCGCGATAACGTGCGACGCCAGACGAACGATGGCACTGGAAGGAGCGCCTGAACGGCCAATAACAACGCCAGCAATAATCGACCCAATTGAATCGGTTACTAGCAACGGGGTGAATCTTGCAACACTGACGAAAGACACAAGAAGGATTGCAAGGCTGATCGCAAGGGTTTGGAATGACCATGGCGGCATTTTGCGGATCAGGTCGTAAGCCACGATTCCGGAACAGAAGCACGGCGCGAATAAAAGGAGCCGAGCATAGGCTGGCCACAATGACAGTACGGCCGCAGCAACTAAGGCTGCAAGCCAGATAGAGTACGCCCCAACTGAATATCGCTTATACAGAATGAATAACAGCGGCAGCGCAAGATACATCTGGACCTCAAAAGGCAAACTCCAAAGCGGAGACAGAATAGAAGGATCTCCGGTCACATTTTGCACGAGCAAGATGTTCGCCAGAATCGTGTTTGTTCCAGGAGGTACGTAGACATTTTCCGACCATGTATTTGCAGGAATATGGAACGTAAGTACGACAACGACGGCAAGGATACTAAGTGGATAGATGCGAAAAGCTCGCCGAACATAAAACCGCGTCGCGGTCGGTCCAGTTCGGCTTAGGCGCTCCAAAGCCATGAACAGTACCAGGCAGGTGTGCACAAAGAAGAGGAGCACTCCAAAATGAGCTGCGCTTCCAAGATGTTGGTAACCCAGAGTATGGATCAGATGCGCGAAAAACACCAAGAGTACGGCTGCCGCTCTTACGAAGTCAAGCTGTGGAAGCTCAGCATCAGCCTCGGGAGGAGTGTGTTTCATGTTCAGGAACGTGCTTCCACCGGTTCTCGGATACTTCATGCATCAACATGTCCGATCCGGTCGGAGCTGTCACTCAGATGCAAGGCCGTCCAGACAGGAGAATCGACGAGCTTCGCTAGTCACACGTTAAGCGAACGATTGTTCCCCAATGGTTAGTAGTGCCGAAGTTGGTCTCGACGAGACCCGGGGCTGTCTGAGAACACCGTCACAAACTCCAAGCAGCGTCCAATAGATAAATCCAAACTTCCACAAAGTAATGGCAGTCAACGAGATCAGGGAGATCCCCATAAGAGTAAGGGTGAGGCATTGGATCAAAAGCACTGCATCTTGATTCCATTGCCCGTGTGGTCTTTTTAGAGCAAATTTTCTCAGATTCTTGAATAAGATGAAAAATGCTAGCACACCGAAGACGCCCTGCTCAACGGCACATATAACTAGTTCGTGGTGCGATAGAAATCCGCGCACCTCCATCTCACGACCGTAGCCGATCCCTAAGGGGTGCTCAAGAAAGAAGATCAATCCCGACAGGGTCATTGCCACACGCCAAGTGTTATCTCCAATCTGAAGATGCTCTAACCAATTCTCAACCTCAGGAGGTAAATTTATTTGTTGGTTCACCTCTGCTGCCATGATCTCGCTGTTTCCGGAAAGCTGGTCAAGTTTGGCAGACATTCTTTCGAAACCAAATGCAAACTGCGAGACGACCAGCGAAATCGCGAATAGCGCAACAATGGCCAAACTGGCTTGTCGCAGACGTTGACGTCCCGCTGAAGGCGAGGGCTGACGCCATGTGAGATACGTTACGCTCAAGATCTCTAGGGCGACAATGACTGGATTACCTCGCTGCCCGGTTGCCAGGACTGCCAGAGGACAAATTAACATGCCCAAAACTGCCCAGATACGAAGCACCAACTGCTTGGATCTCAGGAGGAAAACCATATTAACGAGCAACATCAGCCCCAAATAAAATCCGAAGTCGTAGGCAAGGTCGAAGAAGAACAGGAAATTTCGAAACACCCCGCTGCCTAGTTCTTGGGAACTTTGGGGAGAGACAACCGATGAAATGGAGTAGTAGAACGCAAGACCTAGGAAAGTGATGACGTTCCCAGAGACAAATAACACTCTGATGGCACGAGACAGCACAAGTCGATCAGTAGTGATGGCATACTCTCTGGCTACGAAGAAGCAACCTAATGTGCACGCTTGCCGGACGGCATAAAGGAGCGACACATTCCCATATTCAGCGCCGTATAGCAGTGTGCCTACCAGGGAAGAAACAGCAATTGACGCAATGTAGAGCCAAACGGCGTTTCCAAGACTTGAGCGGCGTCTACTTTTCCGGTACCGCCCTCGCCGAAGCAACGCCACGCATGCCCCGCAGAATATGACGGGCTCTACCAGTGAGAAGCCCGGTGCTCGAACTATCAGACCGTTATCGTAGTTGACTACAGTAGTGGTTTTCACACCAACAGAAATCAGTTTGGGAATAGGTGCGGTAAGCAGTACTAGCGGAACGTACAGGGACGGGCGCAGGTATATCAGCAATAACAACGCGCAGATGAATAACCCTAAGAAAATCTGGACTGACGGCTCTGTTATCGAGAAATAGTAGTTGAAGATGCTTAGTCCGTCCATGGTGCGGTTTGTTTGCTGAAAGCTGGCGTGTCTACGAGAGTCAAATCAACTTATGTTCAGGATTAACTAGGGCGTGACCAGTATCTGGGCAGGTGCCAGAATATCTAACTTCGCCGAAATTCGAATAGTCCGCAGCCGTAGCAGAGTTCGCTAGGAACATCTGCGATTGCGACGTTTTCGTGTAGGTCTCCGAAGTCATCAACGTATGAGAATGAGCGGAGGGTAAGAGCAGTAAATGCGTCAAGAATAGTTCGGGCTGAGAAAATTCGGTGCGCGTTGTACATCAACTGTTCACGCCCGATGGGAACCGAGAAATAGAGAGTACCCCCGGGAGCTAAGACCTTTTGCAACGCTCGAATCAGCTTTTCGTGAGCAAAAGGATCAACCGGATCAGAGTACCGTCCCAGGCCGAAGTGTTCGGCCGCGTGTAGACAGGAAAGGGACTCTATGCTTTTTTTGGGCCCGGTATCTAAGTTAGTCGCGTCTCCCTGGATAAAGTGCAGTCCTTGAACAGATGATTTCAGCGGTAGGACGTCCATCACCTGAACTTCCATAAAGGTTAAGAGATGGGCAATAAAACCGTCGATCCGAGAACCAATATCGAGATGATGTGAAGGTCGTCGAGTATAGATCTTACGTGCGGCCCATAGATCCTGATGGAAGTAGTGACCTCGCGCTGTACCGGCCAGTCCATTAAAGTCGCTGAGGACTGGATATAAATTGCCGAGAGACAATCGAAAGTTCGGCGGCGGCTGCATTCGTCGGTAGGCAGCCATATCGCGAAAGAAGCTTGGAACTCCTCGAATGGCGCGAACAGTGATGAGGGGATTAAAACCGAATGCGCTCAAAAGTTGGTAGATGCCCTTTCCAGCGCGTCCTATCTTGTTGCTGTAACCGATCTTGGCTTGAGGAGACTGATGATGCCCATTGCGGTGACCCTCAGCCAACATCGATTCCTGCGGCCCCTGGACGCTGGTGTTGCCCAAAGCTGAGGTACTTCGCGAGTCTGGCATTCAGGAGTTCCTTCAAACCCGATCAGCGGCTGTTCGTAACGAAGCTGTGGACAATGCTTGTTCCCAGATCCTAGATCTTTCGGATTCGCTGTAGGACACCCACATGGCGGCTGTGATGTACACACCATACGCTGCAGCCATGGCCGCGAGTACTCGAATGGTGCTCGAAAGAACGGGCATGAGCAAGTACGAACTAGAAACTCCCACCACTACTGCCACGGTCCAACAACGGGACAGACAGCCGTATAGCGTTTTCAGCGTATCCTTTGCAAGCAGATGACGGATCAGCCACCGATGGGAAATCCAAAGTGCAGCCAGATATCCCACTCCGAAACCTAAGGCGACTCCAGTTGCGCCAAGCCAGCGAATAGTCACGAAGCTGATTGTTAGATGTGCCACCGCAGCCACCACAAATAAACCGGCAATGATTTCTGGCCTTCGAGAGCCTGCCAGCAGTACCGTTGCAGGCATGTTGAAGTAACAGGAAAGTGCAACCGCAATTGCGAGAATACTCAGCAGCAAGCCTGCATTCCGACCCGTGTCCGGGCTGACCCAGAAATTGAGCAGAGTAGGAGAAAAGCTTGCGAGGATCACCGCCATACCCGTCGTAGCTACAAGCGTCATTTTACTTGCATGTAGATAGACGTTTGTGAGAGCTCCACGGGAGATTGTGGCACTCTGGCTGAAAACGGGGAAGAACGCTTGGCCGATCGCATTGCTTATATAGTTCTGCCGATAGGCAATATCAAAGGCCATTGCATAATAGCCCAAAACGCTGATAGGTAGAAAGGCCGCGATGATCCAACGATCCAGATAAAGGAAGATGTAGCTGCTCGCAGTGGCGACTGTGCTCAGACCACCTAGTCGCATAAGCTTCTTCAACACCTCGAGGTCCCACGCGAAACCGAAGGAGGCGATAGGCCGTAGGCCGCCAAAGCAGAGCCAACCCAAAACGGCCATATGGACGTAGGAGATAGCACAGTAAGTAAGCACTAGGATAGAAACCGGACCACCGCGGATTGCCACTAACAGGCCCAATCCGATTTTCAGTGTGGCGGCACTTGCGTTGACTACGCTGAGAGTGGCAATCCTTTGTTTCCCGATCAAGACGCCGTCAAGTAGAATCCTGATCAGTGCTGCTGGTAAGCCGGCCGCCGTAAACAAGAAGACCAGCGTTGCTTGAGTCGCCAGATCGGCCTGAACGCGGAACACTCTGCGTACAAGTAGCGGTGTTGCAAGCGCAAACGCAGCTGTAAATACGGCTGCGAGCGAGAGTGCTATCGAGAGTGCCGAATGAATGTTCCGGTCTGTGCGTGCCGGGTCGTTCTCTTCAGCCACACACTTCGACAATGCCCGGCCTATGCCTAGGTCGCAAACAGAAGCCACCCCAACCACGGTCAGGCTCAAAGAAAGTAACCCAAATGCCTCGGCACCAAAGCTTCTGACCATGATCGGCAGCGTTAGCAAACCCAAGAGGGATGCCCAAGCTTGACCGGTAAGCGTTGTGCCAGCGTTTTTCGCTGTGCGCCATAGCACCATCAGTTTGCGTTTGTCCTGGGTGGCACGGCGCTGATGATGTCCTGGTGAATCAGGATCCGATACTCGGGGTTAATGGACTTGAGAAGCTCAATCACGTCCACAATGTGAGGTCGCGACTCGCGCCCGTCGAAACAGCGGGCGTCATCTATCAGGAGCACGTGCGAGTTCAAGGAATGCGCTTTGATCTGCTGAAGTGAAAGCAAAATAGGATCATCCAACAGCCCCCGACCTGTTATTCCACCGCTCCAGTGGCCGTCTAACCAGAACACGGCAGGCCTGTTAATCTCGGCTAGAACTTTTGGCAGTTCCTCCGCGCAGTCCCCGAAGACGAGCCTTACTTTGGGACACGACCGGAATCTTCGCTTGGCAAACTCGTGCAAAGCGGGATCGACCTCAATAGAAATGACTTCGGCGCACAAGTCTTTGAGGGACGAAACGGTGTCGCCGAAATATGTGCCAGTCTCAACCAGAGTGACGAGACGGTCTTGTGGAATATACCTCTTAAGAACGCGCATTTTCTGTCCATGCGGTGCCGGAGCGTAGGCCCCGGTCTGGACCTTGAGCATAAAAGCGGCTTGGTGCAAAGGCTCTTGAATTGCAGACAGGGCGTGGCGAAGCCGATAAGTGGTGAGACTCATAGGGCCTTACCTTTCTGACGTGCCAAGCCAAATCGGTCAACCGATCGAAGAGCCTTTGTAAGTTGCAGACGCTCTCTCCATGGAAGGAGGTTTAATAGCATTCCACCAACTTTGCTGCTGGTCCAACGCAGTGTCTCTGCTCGAGTCATTGTAGGTCGGGCATTAAAGTCACAGCCGATCCGAGCCTTGGCAAATTGCCGAGCCTCCTTACGAAACCATTTACCTCTTTCCACTACATGGTGACCATAGGTCATCGCATCACGCCAGACACAGAAGAATCCTCCCGGGTAGCTGGAACTGCGGCGGCTACCATCGATCTCGAACTGCCAAATCGATTCATCCGGTCGCATGAGGGCTAATAAGGTCTCCTTTCGCCAGATCGCTGTTTGGGTCGAAACACGATACGGCGCCCCGAGGTCGATCGTTCCCAATTCTGGGGCGGCGTTCAAAGACTTGTCGGGTCCCGGCCGACGTACCAGTCGAACCATGTGGCCATTGAGTCTAAGTAGCGTGTTCAGAGCTTCAACGACTCTACTTGTTGGCACGGGTCTGCGAAAGAAAAAGTCCTCTAGGCACAACAACACGTATGGACTCTCAATCGCCTCCAACTGTTCGCGCACGCGATTGGACCAGTTGCTGCCATGGCCCGCGTTGATTACAGTTACTCGTGAATCCTGGAAGGCCCTCTCGTTGGTTCCTAAATAGACGGTAAATGGACAATCGTTCCAATATTTCCAGAACAGCGTGAAGAAGGGTGTCCATAAGTCGGAGTAAGCATCACACGATGGCACTAACACGGCGCAGGACGATGTTACCGATGAGTCGAGATTTGGCGACTTCATGCTTTGGCCTTGTAAGTCAATGGCTTAGAAAATCCCACTGCAGCCCGCAATTCGGCAAGCACTTCGGCTTGCTCCGGACTAGACGACAAGTTCCCTAGATGGTGAGCAACCAGAACATACACCGAAGTCAAGACAAGTCCAAGCACCGCGGATGCAAACACCAACGCAAGGCGTGCAGGTCCGAATTTCTTGTCAGGCACATTTGCGCGATCGATTACCTGGATTACTGGGGCTTCTTTGGACTCGTCGATTTGGGCGGCTTCGTACTGTTTTGCGAGCAGTTCGTAAAGCGTTTCGTGATATTTGAATTCGCGAAACTTACGGAAGTATTCCAAGCTCGCCTGGGGTAGTTTGCCACCTGCGACTTCCAAACGGCTATTTTGGCTGCCGTTGTTCTCGATTTGAGCCAGTTCACCTTGCATGGTCGCGATTTCCCGTTGTAGGACCTGAATCTGCGGATTCTGGTCGGTCGCATAAGAACGTGCGGCCTGAAGTGCAACTTCTCGGCTCATGATTTGAGCTCGTAATTGAGTTGCGGAGTGAATCAAAGCTTCCGCTTGACCACCTGGGAGCAACAAGCCGGTTGACTGCTGGGTATTTTTTAGCTCAATCTCGGATTCACTCAGCGCGTCCTTCTCTTTGCGGAGTCTTTGCTCAAAGAAGAGCCGGCGTTGCGACGCATCTGTGATTGCCAGCTGAGAATTAAACCTATAGAGTTCGTCGACGAAGGCATTGGCCATTGCCGCTGCACGCTTGCGGTCGTGATCTTCCACAGAGATAGTGATCATCGATTCCTTCCCACTTGTAAATGCAGTGTGGGTTCGCAGCGTGGTACGAGCATCAGAAAGGGACTTCTTCTGATAAAGATCCTGGAGCCGAAATCGCTCGATTATCTTGTCGGAAATCGTGCGGCTCCTTAACATTCCGATATATAGGTCGGCAGGATTCTTCAGCCCCAACTGCGAAGCTATGCCCGAGCCAGCAAGTCCGCCGATACCACCAAGGGCACCCGACGCCAAGACAGTCAGTGACGATTGCTGCTGTTGCGGTGGCAAGATTACCGCCTCGGCTTTGAATGTGTCCCGCATGAAGGCGACAGCTATACCAGTGGCG
This sequence comes from Bryobacteraceae bacterium, assembly GCA_965214005.1. Lineage (GTDB taxonomy): Bacteria > Acidobacteriota > Terriglobia > Bryobacterales > Bryobacteraceae > Bog-105. The sequence continues at coordinate 633,261 of CBDCAQ010000014.1, read as the reverse complement.
GACATCACGATCAACGTACCGAAAACGATGATCGTTTTGCGCCTGAGAAGGACAACTAAGATGGCCAGGATTGACAGGGTCGGCTGCTCCGACATCTCGTCAGAGTCGAACTCGGTCGGAATCGGTCCTGGTTGAACTGTATGTGTCATGCGCGGAAATCTTACTTCAACACGTTAATCGCTGCGGCGCCGAGCCCAAAATTACTTATCACCTGAGACCAGTCAATTAGGCTTCGCAGAAGAGTAACTCTATTGGTGTTATTTGGTACAACTAGAGTATCCCCAGGGTACATTCGAAGATTGTCGAATCTACTCGCAAACAGACGGGAACGCGCATCTTTGGAGATCACAGATCCGTCTGCTCGAATTACGAAGATGTGAGAACGGTCGGCATACCGGGAGGGACCGCCAGCGTCGGTGAGATATTCACCCAGTCGGAGATCTTGGTTGTAAAGAAATGCGGCTTGGTTGTACACCATTCCGACGACACTAACCGTTGAGGGAGCTGGTGGGATGAAGAGCCGATCTCCGTTTTCGAGTGGCAAGTTTGGAAGATCCGTCAACTGTGTGCTGTCTGGCTGGAGATCAAGTACGATTCGCCCGCTTACGGGCGTCTGGCGTAACCTAGTTAGTAAGTTGCGTTGGCCAATTAGGGAATTCTGGGAAGCGAGTGCTTGGTCGGCTGATATCACCCGACCGGAAACAGTCGCGGCGCTCTGATTTATATCCCTCTCTAGCTGGTCTAAAAAGTCGTTATAGCGACGCTGTTGCTCACGGCGAGTCGATTCGCGGGTAAATTGGGCGGCAAATAAGTAAGCATGGTTAGTCAGACCTCCTGCCCGGTCAACTACATCGCGGAGAGTCTCGCCTGGTGCGACAGAATACACGCCTGACATCTTGATTTCACCCTCAATACGCACGTACTTTGTCCGCTGTGCGCCTGGTAAGGAGATGTCCGCACTAGAGAAGATTGTAACCACGTCACCAACCTGAAGCTCGAGGTCAGCAGATGGATTGTGCTTCAGAACGGCTTCGCCCAGATTGAACGGAACAATGTGTGTTGTTAGCGTGACCGGGTCTAAACGCTCGATTGCAGCGTAGCTCCAGTCGATGTCGGGGGCGATCGGCTGTATGTCGTTCTTCCTTATGAACTGACGGACTACGACAGCATCCGAGTTATCGGTGGCAGCAGCCAGAGATGCATCAACGTCTGACTTTCGACCTTCTTCACGGTAAGACTTGGCCGGCTCTGGTCCATTCTCGTTTTTGTTACTGTTTGTGACTCCGGTCGCGCCCTCTATTTCGGCTTGGTCTCGATCGTCCTGACTTAATAAGTTGTTGTGGTCTCGCCAATAGTTACGCGTTAGAAGAGCTTCCTTGCTGGGAATCAGCTCACTGATTTTCATGCCGGAGTGCCAGGGAAAGCGGACGGGGTCGGCCACATTTCCTCGGAGCGTTACGGTCTGTTGAAACTGAGGAACGACTGACAAGATCCGGAAGATGTCGCCTGATTGGACATGCGTCGCTATCAAGGCGTCGGGCGTTAACCTGACGTCTTCAGAATGGAGAAAAGAATGTTGGTCTATACGTTCAAGAATTGCTCTTTTTCCAGCCGCACTAGGCGAGAGACCGCCTGCATAATTAAGTAAGTCGCCCAAGGATGCGTCGTTGTTTAATTCGTAGATGCCTGGCGATTCCACACTGCCATCAATGGCTACGCGAGGACCCGCATCCGGTATGAATATGACGTCACCGGGTAGGAGTGACGCATCTTTAGTTTTATTTCCCTTAAGCAGTAGGTCGTAAAGATCGAGCGTCGTAACCGTTTGAGTTCCGCGTTTGAGCTGGATATTTCGCAATGATCCCCGGGCAGATGGGCCACCGGATGCAAATAGTGCGTTTACTAAAGTGCTCAGAGAACTGACTGTGTAGGTACCGGGCCGACGCGCCTGGCCAAGCACAAAGACTTGCATCGACCGCAGTTGGCCCATGCTCACATTCAAATCAAAGTTACGGAAGACTCGACTCATGGCCGACTTGATAGCAGCCTGCAGTTGGTCAGCTTTTAGGCCCGAAACGCCAATTCGTCCGACCTGCGGCAGGAATATATTTCCTGCTGGATCGACTGTCAAACGCTGACTAAAGTCAACCTGACCCCACACTCGCAAGCTGATCTCGTCGCCCGGTCCTACTGCGTAGTCAGGCGGAACTGGGATCCGATCGAGAGGCGCGAAAGTAGAGGGCACTCGCTCAAAAAGGAACGCTCCATAGATGGGCAGTAGATGCCCGGTGGAGGATTGCACAAAGCGCTGGAACTCCGTCGGGGGCTCCTTAACCCGCCGAGTCGCTGTAACTGGCCTCCTTATCCTACTGTCTCGAGAGTCTGCCGCCATGTCTGGCGAAATAGGAGTGTAAGCAGACGCCATTCGGTCCCGACTGACTGAATTAGGATCTCGGCCTGACGTGGACTGCTGCTGATCAGATTCGGAAGGCTCGCACTCTATAGTTGGCGTACCGTCAGGGCAGTCACTCAGGTTATCAGTTGAGGTAGAGGGTAACCCCACGTCTTGCGATTGTTGTTGCTGCTGCCGCTGATAAAGAGACTGATATGGGTTTGTCTGTGCCTGAAGTGTCGTGGCAAGTAGTGAGAAGCCGATCAGTGAGAGGCAAAGCTGAGAGAATTTAGACGTTGATTGTTGCAGGTGAGAACGGACCATCTGAATGAAAACTGGATTACAAGGCGCGCCCGTGGGGCGTGAACATGACCTGAAACGATCCCAGCACGTTCCGGTCTGGTCCGCCGAGAATGGGAATGTAATATCGTTCGTACTGAGCCGAGGCGCTAACCATCAGCTCTGGGGTAATGCTCCATTGAAAAGCCATTGAGCCTTGGGTTTGTGTTCCGCCGCCGGGCAGGAATTTCACCCCGGCTTTTATCTGCCGATATTGAGCTTTGACAGTAGTTCGCCCTGAAAGCCAAAATGTGCTCGAGCCAGAATAAGCTCTGGAGTCGCGACCGATCCAACTTCCAAGTAAGTATCCTTTGTTGGTGTATGCGTCATGATATTCGGTGTTGTAGTAAATGAAGTTCCCGCCCATATCTTCCCGATAAAGAAGTGTAGAGTAAGTCTCGAATCTGAAATCGAGCTTTCTCAAGCCTGGCAACTGGGCAAGATAAATTCCAGGCCCCCAGGCGGACCGCTTCGGATTATCGAGAGGGCTGGGATCGTCGTCGGCGTAGGAATCAGAGTAAATGCTCAGATACCGCCTGAGTCCTGGGACTCTGTATCGAAAATCGAAGCCGCTGTGTCGATCGCCAGGGTCATTCCGAGCTCCATATCCACTGGCGCCGGTGCTGGCGGTACTAAACAGGCTACTGGCAAAATTGCCCAACGTGAGAGGGTGCCCTACGCCGCCAAAGAACGCTGATCGGGTGAAGCCGAGTTCGAAGTTGTCGGTTAAAGCAAGGCTAATTTTCTGAGCGTTAACGTAAGGCCGTGGTGGCCACTGATGGCCCGAGAGTTTTCCGAACAATAATTCCGTTCGAATCTTGCCTAGGCGCGAAAACAAACCCGGAAGAATAAGTGGTCGATTCTGGGCCAGACGGAGACTGTAAAAGGGTTGTGCGTTATTGCTGAAACTGAATGCGCTGTCCTGCCCGGGTCCCCACCAGAGACTTTGCTTGCCGAATGTAAAGTTCTCAAACCCTAGCTTTATGCCCGCATACATTTCTTGAGTTTGGAACTGGTTCGTGTTCGAGACGGGCGTTGCGCTTTGTAACAAGTTTTGATCGACGTTAGAAATGAACTGGCGGACAGTGGCGCCTTCCGCAGACCTACCTGGTGAGTATTGGTATTCCCCTCTAAAGTACCCGTAAAAGAGTCCGGACGCGGCATAGGTCGAAAACCCACTTACGTTACTGAAGCCCTTGCCATAAGGACGGCCATAGTCATTTGTGATCGTCTGCCCGAAATGATAGCTATCTCTCAGGGGGGTGCCGCTGATCTCAGATGTCCTTGTATACAAGGATTCCAAATGGACAACGTTTTCGCCAACCAGATCGCTGCTCAATTCTCGGAGCAGGGTTGAGATGAGCCTGAGCGCTTCATCATTTGCGTGAGATCGGTTTGTGACCGCGTCTCGCATAGTCGCCAAGTCGGCAGCTTGTTGTACTTGCTCCAGGCATTCAGCTCGCGTCCAAGGCGCTAGATCCGAGACCTGGTCAGGTGCATAACCGAGTGCGCCAAGCCTTTTAAGCGCCGGGTAAATCCAGCTATCCAGAGGCACGTAAGGCGAGCCAGTAGTGCGATGCCGCGGTACTCGAGCCGACACAACACTTGCGGCAGACAAACCCGGAGCAGCTAGTTCGCCAACCGGAGTTGAGCCGGTGCGATCAGTCAACCTGTCATTGTGGTGCGCACGATAGACGAAACGTCCAATAAGATAGCCGGAGACCGCACCAATTAGAACATCGGACGGAAAATGTTGCTCGGCCGTGATTCGAGATAGACTGACCAGCGACGCTAGCCCATAAGCCGTCCAGCGAGTTACTGGGCCAGGATACTCAAGCGCAGTAACAGTTGCCGCAGTCCACGCCAACGCGGCGTGTTCGGACGGGAACGAGGAATTCAGCGGCGACGCGGTCCCGAATAGGCCGTGGGCGCCGGCGATGCCTGGCCGCTGTCGGGCGGTGATAATTTTCAAGGCTTCAACTGCAAGAAATGAGTCAGCAAGTGCCTCCGCTGACAAGCGTCCGTTTTCGCGGAGGTGCTCGTTATGAGTAAACAATCCGACTCCGTAAGACACAGCCGCTGCTCCGCCGAATGCCGCCAAGCCCGCATCTGATACGAGTACACTACGATTCCGACTCGCCGAGTTGGTGTGGATCAGAGTCATTACGTGGTGGTCAGTGCCAATCATCAATCCGCTTGCTGCTGCGAGGGGAATGATCCATCGGAGATCGCCTCGGTTAATTGCAAATAAGCTGGCCGCAATCTTCCGTTCATCACGCCAAACTTCGAGCGGCAGATGACTGAGCGAGTCTTTCGGCTTCGTGGCGACTGTAGACTGTGTAAAGAAGCCCTGGGGTCTTGCGAAGATAATGTTCTTGCGCACTGCATCGCTTGTGGTCTTCGGTGCGGGATCGAAATTCAACCAGCCATCGGCTCTTGATACTTGAGCTACCACGAGAAGCAAGACTATAACTACGATCAGTTTCCTGACGTGTAGCGAGGACCGTTCAATTGTCACTTGGGTTGCTGGCGTTTGATATTCAACAGCGTTTCGAGCCGGTCTATCTCAGCTTGCACGCTGTTCAGGCGATTAATGAATTCCTTAATCCACAAGTAAGCGTTCTTCGAATCTAATGTCCCAACTTTTTCCGGTTCCGTTAATTGGTGCATTGTGGAGACCGTAAGGTCGCTAATACTCGGGCTTCCCGCCTTTTTACTTGCGTCCTGCAGCGCCGTAAATTCTTCCTCGGATACTCGGACTCTAATTACTCGGTCCGTCTTGCGAATCATAATTAGGTAGGTACCGAGAGATAGCCGAAGAGGGCGTCATAAGCCAAAGTTTGTGACCGCCGTGAATCGAAGTTCCACAAGACCGCGCGAGTATCACTATCTGGTCGAAACGAGGAGTTGCTTCATACGGGTCACTTCCGCTTGCAAATTAATCAGTCGGCCATCCAGATCGTTTAACCAGGCCATTAGATCTCGATCACTGATTGACTCAGGCCGGTGTGTGTTGACAATTTGACTCATTGCGTCCCGCGCCAATTCACTGACGTTTCTGGTTCCGATCTTTTTGCAGGCCTCTTGTAACATCCGAAACTCTTCTTCAGTGACTCGGATGTTAACCGGTTTTGTTCGTTTCTGAATCATACTAGCCCGCGGCTGATTCACACGTAACTACCCTTGTATTTGCGGTAGAGCAGCCATTCGTTGCACTTCGTCTTGCAAACTCGCTAAGCGACCGCTGAGCTCGAGTAACCAAAACCTGAAATCGTGCTCGCCTAATGATGCGGATTGCTCAGCATTGACAATCAACTGCATCGCCTCACGGGCGAGTTCACTGACTGTTCTGGCTCCGCTACGTGCACATGCTTCTCGGAGCTTTTGTAATTCGTCCTCGGACAGGCGAATGCATACTGACTTTTTTCGCGCTCGGAGCATGGAGGCTAAATCAGCTGCACCGCGTCGGAATCTATGTGCACCGACACGCTCCGCTGCAAAAGGTGCAACGAGACGATTAGCTGATCCTGATCTTTGATTTTCTGAACGTAGCCTTCTACGTCCTTGAATGCACCGGTGCGGACTTTAACGCGCATGCCTTTCGCAACATATGGATGGGGCGAGGCATTGCCGCTCTCAACCAGCCGTCTCAACGCAACAATGTCGTCATCCGGGACAGGTGCTAGATTTGGCCCAAACCTCACAACGTCGATGCACCCGGCAGACGTTAGCACGAGCGGCTTCTGGTTGAGCGGAAAACGGCAAAACACGTAGCCCACAAACAAGGGGCAATTTATAGTTTTCACTCGGTCGGCCCAGCGACGACGCGCTGTGTAGATCGGCAGGAACTCCTCCAGCCCTCGACCCCGTAGACTTTGCGATGCAATGCTCTCCTGCTGAGGTCGCACTCGAACGGCGTACCAAAAAGACTGATCCATGAAGCTAATCCTGGTAGGAATTGGATTTCGAGATGGCTCCGCCCCATTACTCACATTTTTGAGTTTTTTGGGTTAGAAACCTGGACCAAGCTGGTCGCTGTAAGACAATAGCGTCCAGTGAACCACTTAGTACTAAGAGAACCAGGACGAGACAAAAGTAGCGCAAATGGACCAAGGGAGTCAACTATATTTTTGATAATCAGGCGTATTCGTTCGGAACATTTAGCACTGCCCTTCTAAATCTCTGATTTAACATCGATAAATGCTGCGCAGGGACATTTAACATTCCCGTAATTGGAGGTCCGCCCCAGGGCCAGCGGCTGAGTTCAACCAGGAGAGTACAATAGATTAATGAATCTAAATCTTAGAGCTTTATTAATTATCCTTCTACTTGGCACGTCCCAGTTGCCCGCTCAGTCGGCAGGCCCTTGGCATACTTCCGGCAATCAGATCTTGGACTCCAATAACGCTGTGGTTCGCATTTCTGGCGTGAACTGGTATGGATTCGAGACAACCGACGAGGTTGTTCACGGCCTTTGGGCGCAAGACTACAAAGCGATCCTGAACACCATCCATTCAAATGGATACAACACGATACGCATTCCATTTTCAAATCAAATGGTAGAAGGCCCGATCGCTCCATCAAATATAAGTCATAGCAACAGTAGCGGGCCCATTAATACTGATCTGGCTGGGCTTAACTCACTCCAAATACTGGACAAGATAATCGCTTACGCGGGACAGCTTGGTTTGAAAGTGATATTGGATAATCATCGGTCAGAAGCTGGGAATAGCGCCGAATCCAATGGTCTTTGGTATACAAGCGCTTATTCAGAGTCGGCCTGGATCAACGACTGGGTGGTTCTCGCGAACCGTTACAAGGGCGTTGCTACAGTGGTCGGTGCGGATTTGCGGAACGAACCTCACAACGCAACGAGTGCCGGATCGTGTTGGGGATGCGGGTCAACACCGAACGATTGGCGACTAGCAGCTGAACGGGGCGGTAACGCCGTGCTTGCAGCCAATCCGAATTGGCTCATCTTCGTTGAAGGAACGGATTGTTACAACGGTGACTGTGACTGGTGGGGTGGCAACCTCGAAGGCGCTAAGTCCTTTCCGGTAACGCTCAATCTTTCTGGACGCCTCGTCTACTCCGCACACGACTATGGTCCGCACGAGTATGGACAAAGTTGGTTTACTGGGAGCACCACTTCCTCTAGCCTAGATGCACTTTGGACCAAGTTTTGGGCGTATCTTAGCTTGAACGGCACTGCGCCCGTGTGGGTCGGCGAGTTCGGAACAACAAACAACGCTTCTGATATCAGCAACTCTGCTCGGGGCTCGCAAGGCCAGTGGTTTCAGAGTCTAGTCTCATTTTTGAAGGCGAATCCAAATATTAGTTGGACCTATTGGGCTCTCAACGGCGAAGACACTTACGGTATCTTAGACAGCCAATATGACAGTACTCCGGCGAGTGCCGCGAAACAGATGGCTCTTGCTTCCATTCAATCTTCCGGAGGTGTGGCTCCGTCCTGCCAGTCTGCACCGGGTACTCCTGGCTCGTTAGTGGCTTCATCTTCCTCGTCTAGTCAGATCAACGTAAGTTGGAGTCCTGCGACGGCATCCCCTGGATGCAACGTTAGTTATAACGTTTACGGGAGCGAAACCCAAAACTTCAGCGTTTCAACCAGCAGCTTAATTGCAAGTGGGCTTCCATCAAACGCCTATTCGGCCGTAGGCCTTGCGTCCAACACTACTTATTACTTTGCGGTCACTGCATTGGACTCGGCCGGTCAGTCCGCCCCGTCCTCTGAGCAATTCGCCACGACCAAGGTAGCCACGACAAACCCACCAACTCCACCGTCGGCCTTGCACGCAGTCGCGACCTCTGCAAATGCAATCACCTTGAGCTGGCAGCCAAGTTCTTCGTCGGGCGTGGCCTATAACGTCTACCGAGGCCAAAGTGCCAAATTCACTCCCTCTGCTTCGTCGCGCATAGCAACCGGTGTAATTGGTTCCACATACGCCAACGGGGGCCTAACCGTAGCGACAAGTTACTACTATTTTGTAACCGCCGTCGCAAGTGGCGAGTCAGATCCATCCAACGAGGCCTCAACCACAACACTGAGCAATTCGGCGGGTTCGTCTTGCCACGTAGTTTACACCGTTAACTCCCAGTGGAACAACGGCTTCAATGTCGGTATAACGATTCAGAACACAGGCTCGGTGGCCCTAAGTTCGTGGACATTAGCCTGGACCTGGAGCGGTTCCCAATCTGTTTCTCAAGCCTGGAACTCAAACCTGGTTTCGAGCGGTCCAAATGTCGTATTGACAAACGCAAGCTGGAACGGATCGATCGCACCGGGAGCAACTCTCAACGGCATTGGCTTGAACGGCAGCTACAGCGGCAGCGATCCAACCCCTACTACTTTCTACTTGAATGGGAATATGTGTCGTTAGGTTGATTCAGTACTTAGGATTCGCCTGGACAGCTTACAAACTTCCAGGCGATTTCCCGTAGTCCTGCGATAAATCTCATCTCGGCCACACTACCTGCTTGGAGTCTCGTCAACTGAGGTTGCTGAGTTCTGGTACGTAGTGCGCCACGAGAATATGGAGATGGATTCAAGCAAGACGATCAGCTATGTAACGTTCAACGTTGGCTCCATGCGATTTGGAATCAACGCGTCAGAGGTGCAGGAGTTCCTGTTTGCCCAGCGAGTTAGCCAAGTACCTCTGTCATCACCCGTGATCGCCGGGCTGATCAACTTGCGTGGCCAGATTATCACTGCAATCAATTTGAGGACACGCCTAAACCTTCCGCCTCATTCCGATCATCCGCCATTCAACATAGTCGTTCGGTCGGACAAAGCAATCCGGAGCCTTCAGGTCGATTCGATTGGCGGTGTTGTTGAGGTTGCAGCCGAGGATCATGGACCGCCGCCGCGTACTTTGCCCGCCGAGTTGCGCAGCCTCCTGCGTGAGGTCTGTCGGCTAAACGGCAACCTACTCCTGATTTTGAACAGTGGGCAACTCTTCGAAGGCTTCCCTTCAACACTTCAACCAGCATATTCGTAACCCGAGTTCGATAGAGAGAGCATGAAAAAGGCAGATCCAGCAAAAAAGACACCTCACGTCGAAAGAACATTTGAGGATGAGCTTGTGGGACCCGATCCAACGAGCACAGGTGCGTTTCAAGCAACCAGCAATGGTGAAGGCAGGAAGCCAAAGAAGGCTGGTGCTGGTCGAAGTATTCAGTCTGGGCAGACGGGAGTCAATAGCTTCCATCAAACTGCTCACGTGGAAGCTCGGCCGCGCTCAAATGCCAAGTTGGCTAGAGTCATTGGCGACATCACCTCAAACGCCTACGGACTGACAGCATCCTCTGAGGAGTTGACGACAATTGGTCAACAGATCGCGCGCAACGCTGATCAAACGGCTGAACAGGTCAATATCGCGTCCGCTGCGAGCGAGAAAGTCTCGAAGAACATCGAACTGGTCGCAGGCGGCACGAAAGAGATGCTGGCCTCAGTTCAGGAGATCGCACGAAATTCTGGAGAGGCAGCCCGAGTTGCACAAGCGGCGGTGTTGGCAGCTACGTCTGCAAACCAGACCATCTCTCGCCTAGGCGACTCCGGCGTAGAAATTGGCCAGGTGATCAAGGTAATCACCTTAATTGCGCAACAGACCAATCTGTTGGCGCTGAACGCTACGATCGAAGCCGCTCGCGCCGGTGATGCGGGCAAAGGATTTGCGGTAGTCGCGAACGAGGTCAAAGAATTGGCAAAGCAGACAGCGACAGCTACCGAAGAAATAGGGCGGAAAATCGAAGCGATCCAGGCAAATACGCGTGGCGCCATCGAAGCAGTAGAAAAGATTGGCAGCATCGTTGACCAAGTGAGCAGGCTGTCCAATACCATCGCATCGGCGGTCGAGCAACAGACAACTACTACTAACGAAATTGGTCGAAGTGTGGAAGAGGCCGCGCGGGGTGCTTCGGACATCGCTCGCAGCATCACGGGTGTCGCGGTGGCGGCAAAGAATACTTTGGCTGGAAGTGAAACAAGCCTCAAAGCGGCTCATTCTGTGCGCGACCTTGCTAATAGGCTGGCGCAAGCTGTCTCAAACGAAAAACTAAACGTCTGATCGGCCGATTGCTCAACCTGCCTTATGATTGCTGACGACGAGATCCTAAATGAATTCCTCCAGGAAAGCCAAGAGAACCTGGCGCGCCTTGACGAGGAGATGGTTGAACTTGAGAAGGATCCCACGAGCACCAAGCTGCTCGGAAGTGTTTTCCGGACGATTCACACCATAAAGGGGACTTGCGGCTTTCTCGGTTTCGAGCGTCTCGAAACGGTAAGCCATCGTGCAGAGAATCTACTCAGCGAAGTTCGTGGCGGTCAGCAGGTACTGACGCCCGAAATCGTCTCCGGCGTCCTGTCCGCCGTTGACTCGATCAAAGCTGAATTATCCGTTATTCGAGATACTGGCCACGAAAGCGAAGCGACGCCTGAGAGCTTGTTAGCACTGTTGGCCTCGTTGTCATGCGCTAATGTTGCGGCCGCCGAACAGACCATCAAAGATTCTAATTCTTCGGGTAGCAATACCGAACAGCCACCGGCGATCCAAACAGCTCCGTCCCCGGCCGTCACAATTCAGCCAACTCCTGTAGCCACAGAATCCGCGGTCGTCAAGTCCGCATCGACTGAATCACCAGCGCTTGCTCCAACTAAGCTGGTGAAGGCCGCGCCTACGGATGCGAAGCCTGAGCATAAATCTGAACCGGCGCGTTCTGGAAGTGCTGCTTCCAACGTAGACAACACCGTCCGGCTTGACGTTGGCTTCTTGGATGAACTGGTGAATTTGGTGGGTGAACTCGCCCTCGCTCGACACGAGATTGCCAAGCTTTCCTTAAAAGCCGGCGGCCCTTATCAGGCCAGTTCTCAACGGCTCAATACGATCACAACGGAACTGCAGACGAAGGTAATGAGGATTCGTATGCAGCCCGTCGGCTCTGCTTGGGGAAAAGTTCCGCGCATTGTCCGGGATTTGGCCAAGACATGCGGGAAGCAGATCAGGTTGGATATGCAGGGTGCTGAAACAGAGCTCGACCGAGCTGTTGTTGAGGCGATTCGCGATCCGTTGATCCACATTATTCGGAACTCATGCGACCACGGGATCGAGGCTCCTCAGATTCGCCTTGAGCGCGGCAAGCAACCTGAAGGCGTGCTTTCACTTCGCGCGTTCCATTCAAATGGTCAGGTACAGATCGAAGTATCAGATGACGGCGGAGGCATCGATCCCGTACGCGTCAAGCGAAAGGCCATTAGCCTCGGCCTGATCGAAGAACGTGAGGCCGCAGCACTTTCTGATAAGGAAGCTATTAAGTTGATCTGCTTCCCAGGGTTCTCCACTGCGGAGACAGTTACTAACATCTCAGGGCGAGGCGTCGGGATGGACGTCGTGAAAACGAGCATTGAGAAGATTGGCGGACTGCTCGATCTGCAATCTGAACCGGGCCAGGGAACAACCATGAAGATTCGAATTCCGTTGACCCTCGCCATAGTTCCTGGGCTTATCGTTTGTAGCGGGGGGCAGCGATTCATCTTGCCCCAACGGAATCTGATCGAATTGATTCGGTTTGACAAAACATCTAAGTCCAGCCCAGTGGAAGCTATTAACGGAACTTCAATCCTGCATTGGCGCAACCAAGTGCTGCCTTTGATTGATCTTCGGGCGATACTGACTCCGTCGAAGCACCGGGAACAGGACCAGCCTTATATATCCGTAATACAAGGTGACGAACAAAGCTTCGGCGTGCTTCTTGAAGATATCGAAGACACGCAGGAGATTGTAATAAAACCGTTGGACCCAGAACTCAAAGATCTGTACTGTTTTGCTGGCGCGAGCGTCCTCAGCGATGGCGATGTTTGCTTGATCTTAGATGTAGACGGGCTTCTGAAATGCGCGGGCCTCGAACCAGGAGCCATCCAGGGCATTCGAGCACCCGAAAGTATCAAGGAGGGCCGACCTTCCCAAATGACTCTGGTCTGTGCTGTCAGCGAATCAAACTATGTTGCTATTCCCCTCTCATTTGTTGATCGCCTGGAGCACGTATCAAAGACAAAGATCGAACACGCTGGTGGTCGGCTCGTAATGCAGTTTCGAGGCAGCGTTCTTCCGCTGGTTGAGCTGGGCGACCTTATCGGGTTTGGCAACGATGCCGAACGAGAGGCCAGCACCTTTTCAATGCTCGTCTGCAAGCAGGGTACCCGTGCCGTTGGCGTTGTGGTTCGAACGATTCTGGACATCGTTGATGCGCATATTACTCCGCGCCCCGACGATCATACTGGCATCTCATACCCGGCGATCGTGGCCGGTCGCACGGTCGACGTTATTGACTTTGGAGCGGTGCTGCAACTCTTCGACCCAAACTGGTTTAAAGGTTCAGAGGTCGTCGCAGCCTCAAGTTCTATGCCCGGAGAGCTCATTCATGCCTGATGTCAAGGTGAGTGGGGAAGATCGAAGTCGAAGCTATCCTCTGCCATCGAACGAAGCTGAACGACTCAAAGACGTGGTCGCGCTCGGTCTGCTTGACAGCATGCCTGAGCCGGAATTTGACCGGATCACCCGTTTGGCCAGGATACTATTCGGCACCCGCAGCGCATCGTTGTCGCTGGTGGACGATGATCGCGTGTACTTCAAATCGACATCAGGTCTCAACGTTTCTGAGCTTCCGCGCCAAGGTTCCTTCTCAGCGCATACCATTGTCACTGACAGTCAACTGGTTGTCCTAAACACAGAACAGGACGATCGATTCGCGGACAATCCCCTGGTAAAGCGCTCGCCCAAGGTTCGCTTCTATGCAGGTACTCCGGTGACGACTCCTTCTGGATCCAGAGTAGGCACCCTTTCCATTTACGACAACGAACCGCGTAAACAATGGTCTCCAGTTGAAGCTGGTTTGCTTGGTGATCTTTCTGAGTTGGTGTCAGCCGAGCTGAAGTATCGACTTGAGCGCAAGCAATATCAGTCACTCTTGCTGGAGTTAGAAAAGCTGAAGAAGAAGTTCGGCACCGACGTACAACTCGATCCTCTGACCGGATTGGCAGATAAGCGTTATTTGGAAACAGCGATCAAAATTGCCAAAGACTACGCGGACTCCGAGGATCGGTTTCTTGCTTTCCTTTACGTCGAGGTTCACAATATTTCTGAAATCAACGAGGAACACGGCGACGCCGCTGGTGATAGTTTGCTCAAAGAGATGGCCGATCGCTTGAAAGCCATCATCCGCGGCAATGATCTAGCGCTACGGATCGGAGGCGATCAGTTTCTCACTTTGTTACCGGGCCTTCAGCTCACGAGCGGCGTCGAACGGCCCGTGCGTGCGTTGCTTCAGTCCGCGTTAGAGCCGGTTCCTTTCGGGGAAGACAAGCTATTAAAGATCGAGCTTAGCTTGGGCATCTCGTATTATCCGCACAGCGGCAGCAACTCGGTTCAGTTGATTAAGGAAGCCAGAGCAGCCATGCTCTCTGCCAAGGAAGCGGGCTGCAACTGCTGCGCCGTCAGCATCAAAGGTAAGCCCCAAACCTTTATTCATCTCAACAAGTCGTGACCGCGTGAGAGCTTGTACCTAAAATCGTCAAAGTCCACGTATCCGTTTTCTTCCATCGTGGCAAGCGTGTAAATTCCAATCCGGTCTCCTCGGTAATCGCCCCAAGTTAGTTGATAAGGCTCGCCAAAGGGCTTGAAGATGGTGCCATCCAAGCTGAACGCAAATCGACTGCGACCGTCGAATCCCCAGTTTGATCGAAGCCACAACTTAGTTTGCGAAATGATGGGACCACTTACTTGGTTGCCTTCGTTATCGTAAACAACTCTAAATTTGGAGTTACTTCGTTGGACGCTTAAGCTGCAGAACGTTTTAGCAAAATGTGCGAGGCCGGCCTGCTGTCCATTAGCTAAACCCGTCAGATCAAGCTTCACAGTTACTTCGTTCGAGCTGGTCCGCATGGCCCGTTGAGTAAGCACATTTCCGGCAGTCCTGAAATCGTCGCCGCCGTGCAGGGGCTTAAAAGCATGTAAGCGAAGAACTCCGGGCCGCTCTGTCAGTGACCAATGGTCCGCACGGGGCTGGTATCTCCACTCCCACTCTGGCCTCAGAGCCGCACTCCCGAAATCATCGCTGGTGACCAGGCTTGTCAGCCGAAACTTGCTAATGGGTTTCGGCCCGCGCCACACCATATTGCCGATTCCATCTGGTCCGATCTGTCCAATAATCGGCCAACCGTTGACCCATCTGACTGGAAGCAAAACGCCCGCTCGGCCCTCCCAATCGCCTGTGCCTTGATGAGTCACGAAGTACCACTTAGCGGACGCGAGTTCGATGAGCCCACCTTGGTTCGGTTCCTTGTCAGTCGGCGCATTGACATGGATCAATTGCCTCGTCTCCCATGGCCCACTAAGACTATGAGCGCGGCCCATCATAATTACGCGGCCCTCTTCGTGCACTTCGCTGAAAAAGTGATAGTAAAGTCCATTCACCTTATAAAGCTTGTTGGCTTCGCTGCCCTTCGACTGATGAATGATGCGGTCTGATCCTGGCACTAATCGCTCGCCATCGGGAGTCAGCCTGAATAAATGAATGTTGTATTGCTTGCCGTTTGACGACTCTTTTGCAAAGTGTGTGGCGACCAGATATCCTTGCCCATCGTCATCCCAGAACGGACAAGGATCGTCCCATCCCGGGGCGCCATAGACTCGCTTGATGTCGGTCCAGGGACCGGCTGGATTCTTGGCTGTGCTCATGAAGAACCCTTCGTCGGGCGTGCCGAAATAAACCCAATATTGATTGGCGTGAAACCGTATTGACCCGGCCCAAATGCCCCGCCCGTTCCGGTTCATCTTGTCCCAGTTCATTTCAGGGCTGATGTGGGCAATGTCGGGAACTACGTGACCCGCAATGCTCCAATTCACCACGTCGAACGAGTGCAACACGACAACTCCTGGTGAGAACTGAAATGTTGACGAAATGGCGTAGAAATCCGCCCCTACTCTAATCGCATCAAGATCGCTAAAGTCACCGGGCATCACTGGATTCGCGTAAGTGCCATTACCTTGATCGCCCCATTCGCCTCGAGTAGGCGTCTGGCTTTGCTGGCGCTCTTCTTTCAGACCTGTTCCGTTTCCAATAGCCACCACTAAAAAGCTCAGTGTGAGGACAGCGGAGACCGAGTGCTTTCTCCGGGAAAGGTCTGAATTCATTCTTCTTTCAGTTTCGTCTGTCACAATCTGTTCCGAAGAGCAATGAACAGATTCAGATGTGGCTCGGCTTATTATTTCGTCGGTCTGTTCTTCTGCTCCGGGATCATCTCCGCTCAAACGACAACGTGTCTGGATAATGCCAGCGTTCCTTGCATAACGCTTAAGAACGCTCTTGAAAGAGCGGCCAAGTACGCAAACCAAGTACAAACCGCAGGTCTTGCTCAGGCTCTGGCTCGTGAAGACCGCATTCAGACCCGAGCTAATCTTCTTCCTAGCCTGAACGTCCTGAACCAGTTCATCTACACCGAAGGCAATGGCACACCTTCAGGTGTCTTTGTCGCTAACGACGGAGTCCATATCTACAACGAACAGGCCGTCGTGCACCAGGACTTGTTCAACTTCGTTCGTCGGGCTGACCTGCGGAGAGCGCATGCAGCTGAAGCGGTAGCGACGGCGCGCAAGGACGTTGCGACCAGAGGACTGAACACAACGGTGGTTCAGGATTACTACGCCATCATCGTCGCCAGCCGCAAATTGCAAAGCGCTAACACCAGTCTCAAGGATGCTAACGAGTTTCTCGACATTACCCGTAGACAGGAGCAACGTGGCGAAGCTGCTCGAGCCGACACCGTGAAAGCGCAACTGCAGCTGGCGCAGCGCCAGCGTGACATGCAGGATGCCCAGGTTGCGGTAGAGAAGGCTAAGGTTGCGTTGGCGGTGCTGATTTTTCCTGACGTCACGCGAGACTTCATCGTCGAAGACGATATAGAACATGCACCCGGACTGCAAGATTTGGGCATCATTCAACAACAGGCCACCGTAACCAGTCCTGATCTTAGGGCAGCTAGCGCGACTGTCCTCCAATCGCATAACGAAACCAACGTTGCGCGCTACGCCTACTTGCCGAGCCTCGGTGTGGATTTCTACTACGGAATCGACGCCAACCAATTCGCCGCGAATTCCAGCCGCGCGCAAGACACTGGCCGCAGCACGCTACCCAATTACCTGGTTGAGAATCGGCAAAATCTTGGTTACTCGGCTGCTGTCACATTAACCATTCCTGTCTGGAACTGGGGCAGCATTCAAAGCAAAGTAAAGCAATCCCGCTTCCGGGAAGAACAGGCGCGGTTGGACTTAAGCTATGCGCAGAAACAATTGCGGGCCGATGTTCAATCCTCTTATTTAGAGGCGCAAACAGCCCAGCAACAGTTATCTTCTCTTCGGACGTCGATCGATCTGGCAGCTGACAGCTTACGCCTGGTAACGCTGCGCTATAAAGCCGGTGAATCAACTGTCCTCGAGGTGGTCGATGCACAAACGACTCTTGCCATGTCACGCAATGCTTATGCCGACGGTCTTCTTCGATACAGGCTTGCCGCCAGTGCAGTCCAATCCTTGACCGGACAACTTGGAAAGTGAAAGCATCGCTCTCGTTATGAATTGCCCTCATTCCATTTCCCACCCCGTCGCCATTGTTGTTTTGGTTTGCATGACATTACTGCTTGGCTGCAAATCGCAGACTGCGAAAGAGGGTGCGGCCGATGCGGAATCTGCAGCACCAGTTCAGACGGAAAGGGCTACAAAGAAAGACTTGGAGCGGAGCATCACAGCCGACTCTGTTTTATATCCCGTTCGTCAATCGAGCATCACTCCGAAAATTTCGGCGCCAGTTCGGCATTTCTTGGTAAACCGCGGTGACCACGTGCGAGCCGGGCAACTGATGGCCGAGCTGGAGAATCGGGATCTTGCCGCTGCTGCTCAAGAGAGTCGGGCCCTGTATCAGCAGGCAGAGACACAGTACACGACCACAAGCTCCGGTACTTTACCCGAAGACGCAACGAAGGCGCGCACTGATCTGGACACTGCGACCCAGACGCTGGATGCGGCGAAGCGAGTCTACGACAATCGCGTCGCACTGGTCCATGAAGGAGCGCTGTCTCAAAAGCTCGCAGATGACGCTAAGGTCGCTTTGGTGCAAGCTCAAAGTCAGTTCGATACATCTAAGCGTCACTTTGAGTCCTTCCAAACGGTCACGCGCGACCAGCAACTGAAAGGTGCGCAGGATCAGGTGGATGCCGCCAAGGCCCGCCTGTCCAGCACCCAGGCTCAGCTCTCGTATTCCGAAGTTCGAAGCCCAATTGACGGTGTCGTCTCTGATCGTCCTGCATCTGATGGCGAGATGGCCGCGAGCGGTACGCCCCTGATTACCGTAGTCGATGTGTCACAGATCGTGGCTCGCGTTAACCTGTCGGCCGCTGATAGCCGCTACGTCAAAGTCGGAAACCCAGCGGTCATCCACTCCGTTCAAGGCGATCTGAACGGCAAAGTGTCTGTTGTAAGTCCCTCTGTTGATCCAGCAACCACCACGGTAGAAGTTTGGATTAAGGCGCCCAACAAAGCGCAAGCGTTAAAGCCGGGGACGACAGCTCACATAGAAATTCATACCGAGACGATCAAAGACGCGGTTGTCATTCCCACAGCCGCACTGCTCGCTTCTGACGATGGCGGCAACCGAGTGATGGTCGTCGGCTCCGATTCCACGGCACAGGAGCGCAAAGTTCAAGTCGGTGTTCGCCAAGGTGACGACGTGCAAATCCTGGATGGGGTGAAGCCGGGCGAAGCAGTCATCACCGTGGGTGGTCTCGGCATCGAAGACAAGGCAAAGGTCCAGGTCGGCAAAGGTGAAGACGACAAGACCGACAAGCCGGAGACGGGTAAAGACAAAGCGGTCGATGGCAAAGACGCTGGCAAAAACGACAGTAAAGAGGATAAGGCGGGCAAATGATTACCGACCAAGTCTCGCCTGCGCCGTCGCGCACAACTGTGCCTGATCGAGACGAGCATTGGACTGCCCATTTCGGCAAGCCAATCATCTTCATAACTCTTGCTTTGATCGTAGTCGGCGCCTATCTTTCAACGCGCATCCCCGTCGCAGTTTTTCCGAACACTAACTTCCCTCGGATCCTGATCGGTGTCGACAACGGCGTGATGCCCATCGAGCAGATGCAGGTTGTCATCACGCGGCCAATCGAAGAGGCCGTTAATAGCGTTCCGGGGCTTCAGCAAATCCGATCGATTACGTCACGGGGTTCAGCCGAGATCAACCTATTTTTCGACTGGAACGTTGACATGTTCCAGACGCTCACACTGGTTAACGCTGCACTGGCGCGGGTTCAAAGCACCCTACCCCCAACCGCTGCAGTCACTGCCAACCGCCTCACGTTCGCAGCCTTTCCGATTCTTGGTTACAGCCTCAGCTCGAACAATATCCCGCAGTCAAGGCTTTGGGAAATTGCGAACTACACTATGAAGCCGCGACTGAACCGGCTGAACGGCGTATCCAGCGTCGTGATCCAAGGCGGCGATATCCCGGAGTTTGAGATCCGGCCGGACCCCGCTAAGCTGCTCCAAACGCAATCAACCATTCCGACGATCCTCGACGCGATTACACGGGGCAACTTGCTCGACTCTCCAGGACTCGTCGAAGATCGTCATCAACTCGTCTTAACGCTCGTCAGCAGCCAGGCCACTACGCCGCAACAGATCAGCAACATTGTCGTAAAGCTCTCACCATCGGGAAGCCCCGTTCGAATCGGAGACATCGCGAGCGTCGGCAGTTCCGTCCGCCCTGTTTACACGGCAGTCACTGCGAACGGCCGCCCATCGGTTTTGCTCAACATCAATCGACAGCCGACTAGCAATACCGTTACTGTTGCAAACGAGGTTCAGAAAGAAATCGAATCTCTTCGCAGTAGCCTACCCCAGGGCATCGACATCCAATCGTTCTACGACCAGTCAACAGTCGTTACAGACTCCATTGCCAGTGTCCGCGATGCCATTCTGCTGGGCCTCGTTTTAGCAGGAATCATTCTAGTACTGTTTCTTCGCGACTGGGGTAGTTCTCTTGTTGCCGGTCTTGTAATACCAGCGACGATCGCAATCACTTGCATTGTTCTTTATCTAGTCGGCCAAAGCTTTAATCTGATGACGCTCGGTGGCTTGGCAGCGGCTGTGGGCTTAGTCATCGATGATGCCATCGTGGTCGTCGAGAACATCGTTCTTCATCGCCAAATCGGCCAGAGCCGAGGCAATGCGATCCGCAGTGCTATCTCCGAGCTCATTATTCCGCTCACCGGATCAACCATCACGCCCATCGTTGTATTTCTTCCCCTGATCACCATCACGGGCGTAACAGGAACCTTCTTCCGTGCTCTCGCTATCACGGTCGGAGTCGCTCTTCTTACCTCATTAGCCCTCGCACTAACATGGACGCCCACACTCAGCCATTACCTTCTTCGTAGCCATCCAGTTCAGCTGAACGATGGTGGTGTTTCGGCGACGGCCGACCATCCCGTTGCAACGACAGGCTTCATGGGCCGCCTTACCCGGCTTTACGAGAGAACGCTAACGTTGGTTCTGGCCCGCCCGTTAATCCTGGTTCTCTTCAGTGTTGTTGTGGTCGCAATCACATTCGTGTCGTATCGTGCATTGGGTACTGATCTGCTTCCCGAGATGGACGAAGGCGGTTTCATTCTTGATTATCTGATGCCGGCCGGCTCGTCGCTTGCGGACACTAACCGGGTGATCACGGGCGTCGAAGGCATTCTGAGCAAGGTCCCCGAAGTAGCGAGCACGTCCCGTCGCACTGGCCTGCAACTTGGCTTAGCTGCTGTGACAGAAGCAAACACCGGTGATATCTCGGTCAAACTCAAGCGCAAACGAAGCCGCGGCGTCCAGGAAATCATTGCCGATATTCGAAGCAAGGTCAACGAACAATACCCAACTCTCGACACGGACTTCATTCAGGTGCTTCAAGACATGATTGGCGACCTATCCAGTTCGCCCGACCCGATTGAGGTGAAGCTATACTCTCAAAATCCCGATCTGCTGAGCCAATGGGCTCCACGCGTAGCTGACTCTATCAAGAAGATCAAGGGCGTTGTGGACGTTAAGAACGGTATCGAGAATACGATCAGCGGCCCGGGCATTACGTTCTCAGTTGATCCTTCCGTCGTCGCTCGGTCCGGCTTCACGCCCCAGGAAGTTGAATTGGATATTAGTGCCATTCTGCAGGGCGAACCGGTTCCGACGCCAGTTATCGTAAATGGCCGTCCCTATACGCTCCGCGTGCGGTTCCCCGAGGAAACACGTTCCAGTCTCGATGCGATTCGCAATACCCTTCTAGTAAGCTCGACCGGAAAAACAGCAACGCTCGACACTCTTGCTGGATTCAGCGTATCGCCAGGACAGACTGAAGTTCGCGAGGAGAATCTACAGCGCGATGTTGCCGTTACAGGTCGCCTCCAAGGGCTCGACCTGGGTACGGGTGTCGCCGCTGTCCAAAGAGCTGTGACCGCCCTCCACATTCCCCAGAGCATTCGCGTCGAGTACGGCGGTACATTTGCGGAACAGCAAAAGTCTTTCCGGGACCTTCTTGCTGTACTGGCAGTCGCCATCGTACTGGTCTTCATCGTGCTGTTGCTGGAGTTCCGTTCCTTTGCAGCACCGATCGCCATTCTTGCTTCGGCTATTCTCTCCGCTTCCGGAGTCCTTCTCGCCCTCCTCATCACCGGTAGGACGTTTAACTTGTCTTCGTTTATGGGCCTGATTATGGTAATCGGGATCGTTGCCAAGAACGGCATTCTCTTGCTCGATGCCGAACAAAAGTTTCGGCGTCAAGGCTCGGAACCCCGGGCCGCTATGATCGAAGCCGGTGAGCGACGGTTACGTCCTATCCTGATGACCGCGCTGGCCACAGTAGCCGGCATGTTCCCGCTTGCGCTCGCAATCGGCGCAGGTTCCCAGATGCTTCAGCCTTTAGCTATTGCGGTCATTGGCGGCATCGCGGCATCACTCGTGTTCTCACTTGTTGTCACGCCCGCCGTTCATTACTATGTGGACCACCGTAGCCACAAGCCAGGTACTGCGTTCGCCTGATTTGACAACTGAAGCCGACAATAGAGTAAGACTGTGCACATCCTAGTCGTTGAAGATGAGCCCCGAATGGCAGAATTACTTCGGTCCACTCTAGCCGAAGAGGGTCATGTCGTGCTCGTCGCAAACGATGGCCAAAGCGCGATTGATCTCGCACTGGTTGGGCCACTGGACCTGATCGTCCTTGACTTGATGCTACCCCGGGTGGACGGCTTCGGCGTTATCCGTCGCATACGGCATAACAAGAATCAGACGCCCATCCTGATGCTGACGGCCCGAGACGCTGCCCAGGATGTTGTTCGAGCACTTGACGAAGGGGCTGACGACTACCTCACGAAGCCATTCTCGCTAGATGTCTTCCTGGCGCGGATACGGGCCGTCAGTCGCCGTGGCCCAATTCCCCGCCCTGTCTTGCTCGAAGTAGGCACGCTTCAACTCAATACCGCGAGCAGAGAAGTAATTCGGGATGGCCGAACTATCAACTTGACCCCACGCGAGTACAGCTTGCTAGAGCTCCTCATGCGCCACAATGGCCGCGTTCTCAGCCGGCAAACCATCGTTTCAGCCGTCTGGGGCTACGACGCCGACATTGAGGACAACACGGTTGAAGTCTTCATTCGTCTCCTTCGAAACAAGATTGAAACCGCAGAGGGACAGAAGCTGATCCATACCGTTCGCGGTATTGGTTACTCCTTGCGCATAGCCGCTCATGTCTAATCGGGATTTTGGACCATGAGTGTCCTCGACTTTCGGCGCTCCATTCGCTTCCGACTCACAGTCTGGTATTCAGTAGTCTTATCAGTGGGCCTGCTGTTGTTCTCGGCGCTGATCTGGTTCAACCTGAGACACCAGCTTCGTGCCGACCTAGATAGCAAGCTACTTAATCAAGCCCGCGGCTTTGACGAGTACCTGCATCTCGAAGACCGGCACAAGTTCATGCGCCTTGGCGTCGAGATCGATGAGTACTCGCGATCGATGCCGATTGATCACGTATTAGCCGTTTTTGCTCCGGATGGACGTGTGGTGTTTGCCGACGGGATCCCCGCAGACTCGTCACTGCTCATGAAGCAGTTGCAACAGGCCGATTCCGTGCACATCCATCGACTGCACTGGCATAACCACAAGTATCGTGTGGTCACACGGCCTTTACACTTGAGCGCGGGCGAGTTCCGGTATATCCTCGCTATCCCTGAAGACGCTACTGAGGACGTGCTCGAGCGCCTGTTCGCTTTGCTCTTAACTCTCGCTCCTGGCTTCATCGCCTGTGCCGCCGCTGGAGGTTATTGGCTAAGTCGGCGAGCTCTTGCACCCGTTGATCAGATCACTGCTCGGGCCCGTTCCATTGGCATCTCAAATCTTTCTGAGCGCCTTCCAGTCATTGCAAGCCGAGACGAAATCCAGCGGCTTTCTGAGACCTGGAACGAGATGCTCGCGCGGTTGGAACGTGCAGTGTCGAAGATCTCTCAATTTACCGCCGATGCCTCACACGAGCTTCGAACGCCCGTCGCCATCATTCGTTTTGCAGCGGAAAGAGTGCTGCGCAAAACACGTTCTGAAGCCGAGTACCGGGATGCCCTGAAGCAAATCCAAAGCGAGTCAGAGAGCATGAGCCGGTTGATCGAAGACCTGCTATTCCTCGCCCGAGCCGATGTTCAAAGTGACATCACCTCTCACGAGGCCGTCGATATCGCTGCCCTTCTCACTGCGACCTGTTCTGAGATTCAGCCCCTCGCCTCAGCAAAACAACTTGCTCTTAGCTGCCGTGCTTTTACTCCGTCCTTTGTCTACGGCAACCCTTCAGCCCTCCGGCGACTACTGCTCATCTTGCTCGATAACGCTTTGAAGTACACGCCAGGAGGTGGCTCGATCGAAGTCGCAGCCGAACAGGACAACGACCACGTTGTCGTGTCAGTGACCGACACCGGAGTTGGTATCGACGAAGATCTCCGCCCACGTATTTTCGAGCGCTTCTTCCGTGTAGACTCCTCTCGCAACAAGCAATCCGGCGGCTACGGCCTTGGACTCTCCATCGCGAAGACCATCGCTGAACAGCACCAGGCTGAGATCAATCTGCGCGCCGGGCCAGCAGGCGGAACTACTTTCTCAGTCGTTCTGCCGACGGCAGCCTAAAAAGTCGCTCCTTGTCTCCTCGCAAAAGCGGCTCTAGACGCCGAGTGAGCAGCCTTACTTTGTTGGATCTACAGCGAAACTTCAGGGGACTATGGTCACCTGAGACTTGTGGTCACAGAAGGAGACCCACTCCATGCGTTCAGCTGCTCTCGCGTTTTTATCTGCTTCAATTCTTTCATCTGCGCTTCTCGCCCAAGGCCAATACAAGGTAACGAAATCTATTCCCGTTCCGGGTGCAGGCGGTTGGGACTACCTCGCGGTCGATTCCGACAACCGCCGCTTGTATGTTTCGCACGGCAATGTCGTTGACGTTCTCGATCTTGACAGCAGCAAAGTTGTGGGCCAGATTCCGAACACAAATGGCGTACATGGGATTGCCATTGCTCCGGATCTCGGCCGGGGTTTTGTCAGTGCTGGCCGTGATAACCAGGTGGTCATCTTCGATTTGAAGTCCCTGAAGAAGCTCGGCACTGCCAAGACTGGCACGAATCCCGACGGAATTCTCTATGAGCCTTCCACACATCGCGTGCTCACTTTCAACGGTCGCAGCGGCGACGCGACTGTGATTGAAGGTGCCACGGGTGCAGTCGCCGGAACCATCGCTCTGGGGAGCAAGCCTGAGTTCCCTGCCACCGACGGCAAAGGCAACGTGTACGTGAATATGGAAGAGAAGAACGAGATTATTCATCTCGATGCCAAGTCGATGAAGGTTCTCGCACATTGGTCAATCGCTCCTGCCGAGTCGCCGTCCGGACTGGCGTTCGACAACAGCTCACACCGCTTATTCGCCGTTTGTGACGGCAAAAAACTCGTTGTTGTGAACTCCGAAAACGGTAAAGTAGTGACGACAGTTCCGATTGGTGAAGGTCCCGATGCGGCCGGCTTTGATCCCCAGACTCACATGATCTTCTCGTCTAACGGCGAGGACGGCACACTCACTGTGATTAAGGAAGTTTCGAAAGATAAGTACGAAGTTGCCCAAACCGTCTCAACAAAGAAGGGTGCACGCACTATGGCTCTCGATACGAAGACCCACACAGTTTATCTATCAAGCGCGGACTACGGTCCAGTTCCGGCAGCCACGGCCAGCAATGCGCATCCCCGCCCTTCCATTCTCCCTGGCTCGTTTAAACTGCTAGTCGTTTCGCAACAGTAATCAAGTTGTAATGTGAAGTTCAGTATTCTGTGTTTGGACCGAGTCCCCGATGCTCGGTTCAACAGGATCGTGAATGGAGAAGGTCTTTCACTTCGACGCACCTCGAGCCAAATACCATTGCGATGCTGCCGTCATTTGGTGCTTCGATAACCGTTTCCAACTCGGCTTTACCAAGTTCCTAAAGCGCCAAGGCATCATCAACTCAGATCCCATCAAAATAGCGGGCGGCGCGAAATCTCTTGCGTCTCCCGAGCATGAAACGGATCGGGAGTTTGTGCTCGAGCAAATTCGCAAGTCCATTCGTCTCCACGGAACAAAGCTCGTTATTCTCATGTTGCATTCAGATTGCGGAGCTTACGGCGGGCTGGCGGATGGCTTCAAGTCGAATGAGCGGGCTGAAGCGGAACACCACGAACAGGAACTGAAGCGTGCAGCCAAGTGGCTTAGGGCAGCCGTCAGCGACATCGAAGTTCAAGCCTACTTTGTGGACTTCGAAGGTATCTGGGCGGTGGACTTAGTGCCAACATTAGCTCTGACCACAGAATGAATCGCCAGGTACTGACACAGCCTTTGAACGGTCCCTATTCCGTTCTATTTCGAGATATATTATTACGGACTCGATATGAGGAACTTAATAACAACGCTAACGTTGACTTCTGTTCTCGGGCTTGCCACGCAATCGCAGGCAACCCAATACACTTACAATGGTTTCGGCAACACCAGCGGATTGACGCTGATTGGGAACGCCGCGACTACAACTACTAGCGACGGTACAGTCCTTCGTGTAACGCCAGGGCTAGGTAGTCAGTCAGGAGCGGCTTACTTGACCTCCCCCGTCACACTGGGCACAGGCGACACTTTCAGCACGCGCTTTCAGTTTCGGTTTACGAATCCCGTTGGCAGTGATCCGGCAGACGGAATTACGTTCGTATTGGCAGCCAGTACAACTGGGCTCGGCAGTGGCGGAGTCGGGATGGGTTACGCTGGGGTTCCGAATAGTATCGCACTTGAGTTTGATACTTATAACAACGCGGGTTACGGCATTGGAAATAATGATGGGAACAGCAGCAATCACTTCTCTATTGATACCGACGGTGTATTGACCAATACCGCTTTGACGAACGTTTACGGGAATGGATCTTGTGGCTTTACGAACGGCAGCCCACAGCAAAATCCCTATACAGTTCCAGGTTGCATGTCGAACGGCGATCTCTGGACCGCCACGGTCGACTACAACGGCTCACTTCTCTCGGCGACTCTGAAGGATCCTGCAGAGTCATCGGTCTTTACGGCTCTGAGCAGCTATCCCATCAATATCGCTCCTTACCTAAACACAAATGTGGCCTTTGTCGGATTCACATCGGGTACCGGTTCGGGCGCAGAGAATCACGACATCGTGAACTGGACCTTTGCGAACACTGCCGTCCTACCCCCTCCCACTGGCACTCCAGAGCCTGGCAGCATCATGCTAATGGGCGCTGGACTGTTTGTTGGAGGAAGCCTCGTTCGTTTGCGCTTGAGAAGGCACTCTAGGTAAATCGAATACTAGTCCAAAGCTCCGGACGATGCGTATCATAGACGCGGTGCGGTGTCCAGCACCAGCAGGGATGCGGCAGTAGTTCAACTCCGCCGAACTCCAGCTTCTGAAACCTACCCAGAAACATGCGCCAGAAGTCTCCGTCGCGCGGCGGGCAATCTCGATCACCTGCAACTGCTCTTAAACCCGACCAGGGCAGCGCGAGTTCAGCCGTCCAACCTCGATCGATATGTTGATCGTCGTTGATCTTCCCATCTACCCGCACCGCAGTTCTCAGTCCTGGCAGATCGAAATCCCGATAGGCCCAACGAAATCCGCGAGGATGCGTTCCATTCCAAAAAGACTTAGGTTGCCGATCGAGGTCGCCTCCGAACGTCAGTGCGTGACGAGCTAATGGATTGAACTCGGGCGCGTCGAAGCGGGAGCTCACTTGCAGACCGTCCTGCCACACGAATAAGACTTCATAGATCGTGCCTGCTGCATTTAATTCCAATTCGTAATAGCAATCGCCGCCATCTATGAATAACTCTACGTCGTTCTCATTGAAGATCAACGAATCTCGCTCAATCAGCTGAGCTACTATAAACGCTACGTCGATCTTCCCCCTTCCGTAGTTGCCCATGCTACGCATCCGCCCAGCCCACATCACGGGTTTCTCATTTCGGCCGCGAGTCCCCAGAGGACAGATCCAGTCACCTTTGACCTTGGACGGATCGTAGGCGTGGAGGACGAATACAACTCTATGTTGTTAAATAATCCCAGAGCCTACCTAGATTGGGAACTCAATTCTGCCTCCAAAGCACACTTAACGAGCATGCATTCACTCCGATTTCATGATCTGCCCGGAGTAGAAGCCAACTTTCAATCTGTCGTGAACCAGCGTTTGCAGTTCGTGCATGAGTTGATCGTCTTTCGAAAGCCGGACGATTTGATTTACATCATTCGACTGTACACAGATCGGGCGACTCAGTCGCGTGATCTCGCACTGTACGACCAGATTCGAAAGGGATTCCACGTATTCCCGATTATGAGCTGTAAATGCGTCAATTAATAGCTGGCGATTTTTTAGGCCCTGTAATCCCTTTTGCCGCCCACCAAATCGTTTGTTACCAGCCCTCCTGACCCGCCGCGCTTTCCTCAGTCACACCGCCTCATTCCGTCAAACTTTAATCCTTAACCATTTAACTCGCATCCGCCCGCTTCTCCGGAACAGCTGTTCGGATCTGATACACGCCAAGTACTCGCCCTCGGGTGGGCCACTCCCACCCAAATGAATAGCCGTTCCCCCGCCCACGTTATAACGTGTACTTAGTCCCTGCTAACCGTATCTGTAATTCGATCCGGCTCGAAGGCGTAAGCGAACCAACTAATCTCGACTAAGTCATCTATAAAAACCCAGATAAATCAATGATGTAAATTTCCACCCTTTTCGTTTACACTGTTCGTGAACTTGATGGTCTGCCATCAACGGATTCCACGCAAGTCGTCTCTTAAGGTTGGATTTCGTATTTCTACTGGGTACTGGAAAGGCGTTAATTGAGGCCACCAATTGGACGTAAGCCGCCGGATCGTGAATACGACATGGCGCGGGTTCTGCTGGTTGACGACAATCTGACATCACGTTTAACGCTGAAAGCCGTGCTCGAAGCGGGAGGCTATTTCGTCGATTCCGCTGCATCCGCGGCTGAAGCTGTTGGCAAGCTCGATCGGCAGCAATACGAACTCGTCGTAAGTGATCTTCAGATGAATGCACCCGAGGAAGGTCTCCGCGTTCTGGCGCACGCTCGCCTGATGGATTACAAACCCGCCACCGCTATCTTGACCACATATCATCGGGCCAAACGCGATTTGAGTCGCCGCGTGTTGATTAAGCCGGAAAATCTCCCGGAACTGCTGGGCAAAGTGGCTGACCTGATCAGCAAACGCGCAGCACGAATAGTCGATCATCAACTGCGGGGCGCTTAAGCCTTCCTGTTTTACTGCGCTGTGTAGGAACTTTCAAGTAGAGCTTCGCGTCGCATCATAATGGGTTCCGGGTGCGCATGAGAAGGTTTCTAACTACTCTGATATGGGTCGGTGTGTCTTTGTCTTTTCCTTCCGGCCTCTTCGCCCAACCGACTTCTAACACTCCAGCTGGCACAGGCTCAATCTCCGGTACAGTCGTAAATGCCATAACCGGATCGCCTCTCCGCAGGGCGCGCGTCGATTTACAAGTGTTCGATGATCGCACGTTAACGGCCAGCGCTCCGACCGACGCTGCAGGGCGATTCACGATTCACAATTTGCCTGCCGGTAAGTTCGTCCTGCAAGCCTGGATACGCGATTTCGCCCAACTCCCCTTCGGCGCAACAACACCAGACGGTGCAGGCGAAGTAGTGACCTTGAAGGTCGGTGAACAGCGCGACGGCATTTCATTCCGCTTGCCGCCCCTTTCGGTTATCTCAGGGGTAGTTTTCACTGCAGATGGAGATCCGCTGCCTGGGGCAAACATCGAGGTCGGACAGCGCACGATTTTTCGCGGAAAGCCCTCCGTGCGGCGGGCCGGGGCTGGCATGACGGACGATCGCGGCCGATTCCGCATTTTTGACTTACTGGCCGGCAGCTACGTCGTCTCGGCGGATGTTCCGCCTGGAATGGGACGTTCCTTTAACGGTCCGTTGGTGATAGACGGCGCCCCGGAACGCGAGGTGACGTATCGCAAGACTTATTACGGCGGTTCACCGAACGCCGCTGGCGCATCGACGGTAACCGTCAGCGGCACACAGCCAGCCGAGGGAGTCGAATTGCGCTTACCAATTGTGCATATGGCCCGGGTCAAGGGTGAGGTAACTGCTCCCGTTAGCATCGAGAATAATCAGCTGAACATTAGCCTTACTGCTTCCGGCGATGATGCAGTACCGTTCAGCTTTGGCATCGGCGCGAACCCCGAAGGGCATTTCGAATCCATGCCAGTTCGGGAAGGCACTTACACATTGCGCTGCACGCTGGATGTAGAAGGTAAAGCATATGCCTCAGTGCAAACGGTCGACCTCACGGGAGGAGACCTCGAAGGCGTTCCGGTCAAATTACGGCCAGCGGTTGACATAACAGGGGTGGCCGATCTGGATGGTCAACCAGATGCTGGCTTGAAGGTCCAACTTGTGTCTCCTGACAATGGCAATGGACCAGCTTTCAACAGAGGCCGCTTCAATCGGGGCCGGTTCGACGCCGAAGAAGCCGAAGTGGCTCAAGACGGCAAGTTCGTCCTGAAGAACGTTACGCCCGGCGTCTGGGACATCAACGTGCAACCGGTGCCGAAAGGCGGATATCTAAAGGCGATGCTGCTAGGCACGGCTGACGTCCTTCGGGGTGAGATGACGATCGGCTCTGAAACGCCGCCGCCCATGCGGATTTCGGTCAGCTCTAAAGCAGGTGAGGTCTCGGGCAAAATCCTGGGTGCTCACAAGGGTGTTGTCTTGCTCGCGCCTGATGGCGCATCAGCCGATGTCATGAGCTTCTATGAACGGGTGACAGCTGATGATCAGGGCCGATTCGTGGTGCGCGGGATCACGCCCGGTTCCTACAAGCTGTACGCCTTTACTCGTTTAAAGCGTCAAGCCTGGTCCGATCCAAGTTTCCTGCCCCCATTTCACGAGCGCGGTGTTGCGGTCGAAGTCCAGGAAGGCGAAAAACAAACGGTAGAGATTCCGCAGTTGATCGATTTAGCGCCTAACGCGTCTGATCAGCCTGAGAATCAAACGCGAGAGCCGCAAGCGACCTTTGTTCCAGCTAACGCGCCCCCTCCGCCTCCACCACCTCCGCCGCCCGGAGTTAGCCAATGAATCTCCTGCTACTGCCATTAGTATTCGGGTCGTTTGCCGTTGCCCAGATCCAATTCGAAGCTCAGCCGAACGGAACTCAGGCATCCAACCAGCCCCAAGGCACAGGCTCAATCACCGGGAAAGTCGTGAACGGTATCACCGGCGAGCCGATCAAAAACGCATCGGTCTCTGCACCCGGAGCTCAAGGCAAAGGAGCCCGACCCACGACGGACGAGTCGGGTCAGTTCCAATTGACGGGCCTACCCGCAATGACGACATCCGTCATAGCGAGTGCGCAAGCCTACCCGGGCCTGTTCGGCATGGGCATGGCGAGTCATGTCGTGACTTTGAGTGCAGGCGAAAGCCAATCAGGCATCGTCCTAAAGCTCTATCCTGGCGGCGTCATCACAGGCCGCATCGTTGATGATGGAGGCGATCCCATGTCGGGCTGCAATGTGACCGCGATGCAAGCAGGGCAGCAGGCGAATTTTGGCGGCCGATCTGGCGGCCGACGCAGAGGGGGCGGCAACCCGGGATCTTTCGGCGCTGGCCAAACTAACGATCGCGGTGAATACCGGCTCTCGAATATCGCTGCAGGCCGCTACGTTCTTGAGGCTCAATGTTTCGAGAACATTCCAGTCGAGCGGCCCTTTGGACGCCGGAATGAAGATACGCCGCGTGTAAGCCGTGTTACCTGGGCGCCTATGTTCTACCCCGCAGCTTCCACGCCCGATGAAGCCACTGTAACCGCTGTCCTGCCTGGCGCTGAAATCGCAGGTATCGATTTTCAAATGCACGTCGCGACTACCCTTTCCGTCAGAGGACGGATTGTCGGATCGGCGGGAGATGAGAACGGTATGGCAGCAAATTGCCAACTCGTTCCCTACAATGGCTTAACGCCCGAACCGCGCATGGCCCAGTACTTTAACGCCAATCCATCCACTGGCGCGTTCATGCCTCTATCTGTTTTGCCTGGCAACTATCGCGCTACTTGTACCCGAATGGCCGATCAGAAGGCTGGCAAATTCGAAGTCGGAACAGTGGACATCCACGTTGGCAACGAGCCGCCCGAGCCAGTCACGCTCCAGCTGAGCCCGGGAGTACCCGTCGAAGGTATTCTCGATGAACCACCTACGCAGAACACGCAACAGGCCTCACCGCAAACTGGCGTCGTCAATGCTGGTACGCAGCCCTCAGTGTCTCTGTTCCCAAATGGCCAGCCCATTTACGGCAACTTTCCTCAAGCCAACGTTGACGAAAGCGGCCACTTTGAGCTTTCAAACGTCTCACCCGGTTCCTACATTGTCAACGTTCAGCCACGTGACTACAGGCATTACGTCCAATCCATCACATGGGCCCAGAAGCCTGTGGCAGGCAACGAGATTGAGGTCGCTCCAGGCGAATCCGGTCCGCTGCGCATCACTATGGGCGCTAATGTCGGAGCCCTGAACGTAACCGTCGAAGGTGCGCCTCAGTCCGGTGGTCAGACCTTCGTATATGCCATTCCGACGGATAGAAAGCCCGATCAGCAGAGTATGTCACCGATCGGCATCGCCCAGGGCACGACTACTGTCCAGTCCGATCATATGCGGCCTGGATCGTATAACGTTTTCGTGACTTCCAGTGCGTTACCAGCTACGGAGGAGGTCATGGAGCTGTTCGCCAAATTAGGTAGATCGGTGAACATCGCTGAAAGCTCTCAACAGTCGGTCACGCTGGCGCTGCTCGATAACGATGCTGTTTATCAGGTCATGATCAATTCGCTGCAGAACCCGGCACCGTAATGGCAGCACTACACTTCGATCTCGGGTCACGCGGCATTGTGCTGCACACCTTGATCGAATCGTTGGCGTATGTTGTCGGGTTCCAAATCTACGCCCGGGCAAGGAAACGGCAGGGCGACGTTCTGACGACCGACGTCCGCTTGAATATCATCGTTGCCGCGATTGCAGGCGCCGTGGTCGGCAGCAAAGTTCTCGCTTGGTTTGAGTGGCCGGCTGAAACGCTGCAGCACATCGCCGATCCGCTCTTTCTGATCCAGGGTAAGACCATCGTCGGAGCGCTTCTTGGCGGTACTGCTGCCGTTGAGTGGTGGAAAGCTCGACGCAGCATCACTCAGCGCACAGGTGACTTGTTCGGCGTGCCCCTCGCAATCAGCATCGCCGTGGGTCGCCTTGGTTGTTTCTGCTCCGGTCTCAATGATAGGACCTATGGAGTAGCGACGACACTGCCCTGGGGCGTCGATTTGGGTGACGGCATCGCTCGCCATCCCACACAGATTTACGAGGTTCTGGCGATGATTGTTCTCGCTATCTTCTTGCACCGCTTCGCGTCGCGGTCTCACCAAACCGGCGATATTTTTCGGCTGTTTTTAATCAGCTATTTAGGCTGGAGATTGGTGGTCGACTTCTTGAAGCCCGATCCACGATGGGGCGGGTTGACAGTACTTCAATGGACCTGCGTCGCCGGCCTTTGCTGGTATGCGCGCGATTTGATTCGTATTTTGCGAGACGCCCAACATGAGCCAACGAGTTCGACCATATCTGTTTTATGACACCGTCACCAGCATCTGTTCCAGTTGCTACGTGCGAGTCGACGGAAAGATCGTCTTCGAAGATGGAAAAGTTTATCTCCTGAAACGTTGTCCGCACCACGGAGCCGAACGAGTGCTGATGGCAGACGACGTCGATTACTATCGCCGCTGCCGTGAAGTCTTTCTGAAAGCTCCAGAGATGCCCGAACACTACAATACGCCAGTGCGTTGGGGCTGCCCCTACGATTGCGGGCTTTGCAGCGATCATGAACAGCACTCGTGCCTGACGCTGCTCGAGATTACTGACCAATGCAACCTGCGCTGCCCTGTTTGTTACGCAGACAGCGGCCCGCACCGGCCTGGGTTTCGCGATCTGGCGATGATCGAACGCATGCTCGACGCTATCGTTCGCAATGAAGGACGCCCTGACGTAGTGCAGATTTCGGGTGGGGAGCCAACCCTGCATCCCGACTTCTTTCGCATTCTAGACATGGCGAAGGAACGCCCCATCCAGCATTTGATGGTGAACACGAACGGGCTTCGTATCGCAAAAGATCAGCAGTTTGCGGAACAGCTGGCCGCCTACATGCCGGGGTTTGAGATTTATCTCCAGTTCGACTCCTTGCAGGCTGATCCCTTGATCCAATTGCGTGGCGCCGATCTTCGTTCTGTACGCGAACAGGCACTCGCTCGACTCAACGCGCTCGGCGTCTCAACGACGCTGGTTGTAACTGTGAAGAAAGGCGTCAACGACGACGAACTGGGGCGCATACTCGACTATGCTCTCGACCAGCCTTGCGTCCGCGGCGTAGTCTTTCAGCCCGTACAAGCAGCCGGACGTCTCGAAGGCTTCGACCCGGCAACGAATAGATTGACACTGACCGAAGTCCGCCGTCGCATCCTCGAGCAGTCCGGCATCTTCCGGCCCGAGGACATCATCCCGGTACCCTGTCATCCGGATAGCCTGGCCATGGCCTATGCGTTGAAGGTGTGCGGCAAGGTGACCCCGTTAACGGGCCTGATCGATCCTGAGGTTCTGATCAACGCCGGGCGCAACACCATCGTCTTCGAAGCAGATACGAACTTACAGAAGCAGTTGTTTAAGGTCTTCTCAACCAACCACTCACCGCAATCAAGCGCATCCAGTTTGCGCGATCTACTCTGCTGCTTGCCCCAGGTAGCATTGCCCGAAGGGCTTGGTTATCAGAACCTTTTTCGGGTAATCATCATGCAGTTCATCGACGCGTACTCATTCGACGTGCGATCGGTGAAGAAGACCTGCGTCCACATTGCGCACCCAGATGGCCGAATGATCCCGTTCGACACGTATAACTTGTTCTATCGCGACAATCTGGAACAGACGCGTCTTGCGCCGTTGCGTCAAGCGAGAGAGTTGGTGGCGCGTGTCTGAAGAAGACGGAAAATGGAAGGGAAGTGCATTCGCAGGCGCAAGTATGGGTGTTGTTTTACAATTTGCGGTCTCGTTTGCGACGCTCTTGTTAGTTGTGTATGTGCAAGTGCAATGGATCTATGCAGTCGCGGCACTCTACCTAGGGGTGATCATATTTCTTTATCGTCGTTGGAAACGCATCGGTGAATCACGAACGGCGAGCGGATTCTTGATTACCGTGCTAATTGGTGCCATCATCCTAATTCCCTGTTGGGGATTAATTCTGAGACCCCTGCCCTGGATATGATTTGTGTCTGAACAAGACGACGAGAAAAAGGGAAGCGCGATTGAAGGAGTGCGATCGGCTGCGTTCTTCAATTGCCTGCAATCCTTCTCATGCTCGGTGCCGCTTTCGGCCACGACCGAGCTGTTTTATGGGTCATCCTACTTGCAGACCTAGCGATAATTGTAGGGTTCTCACGCCATTGGAGACGCTTTGGCCACTCAACTACTATGAGTGGGTTTTTAGTGATTATCACGATCAGCGCTATGGTGCTCGTTCCTTGCTGGCGCACCTTACTGTCGAACTGAAGTTCGCTCGTTGATAATCATCTAATGCAACGTAGAAGCTTTCTCGCCACCGCCGCCGGAGCCGCGCTGCTCGCTGCCGATCAGAAGAGTTTCGAGCTTTCTGAGATCACCGTAGATGACATTCAGAGTGGACTCGCGTCCGGCCGGTTCACAGGGAAACACCTGGTCGAAACTTACCTCCGCCGCATACAAACCATGGACAAAAGCGGACCTCGTCTGAACGCTGTCATCGAGCTGAACCCGGACGCGTTGTCGATAGCCGAAGCGCTTGATCGGGAGCGCAAGAGCAAAGGCAGCCGGGGTCCGTTGCATGGAGTTCCGGTGCTGATCAAGGACAACATCGACACCGGTGATCGCATGATGACCACCGCTGGATCCTTGGCCCTGGCCGGCCCGGGCGCGCCCAAAGACTCTACTGTCGCCGAGCATTTGCGCGCAGCTGGGGCCGTCATTCTGGGTAAGACGAACCTTAGCGAGTGGGCCAACTTCCGCTCCACTCATTCGGTCAGCGGCTGGAGCGGACGCGGTGGGCAGACGCACAATCCGTACTCGCTCGACCGCAATCCGTCCGGGTCTAGCTCCGGTTCAGCCGCAGCAGTTTCGGCTAATCTATGTGCCTTGGCGATCGGCTCGGAGACTGACGGGTCAATCGTATCGCCCTCATCCATCAGCGGCTTGGTCGGCATCAAGCCCACAGTCGGCCTGGTCAGCCGCGCCGGTATTGTACCCATCTCGCATACACAGGACACGGCCGGTCCCATGACTCGAACTGTTCGCGATGCAGCGATTCTGTTGACTGCCCTTGCCGGGCGCGACCCCAAGGGCGATCCACGTGATCCTGCCACACAGGACGCCATCGGCAAGGCTGAAGCGGACTACACCAAGTTTCTCGATCCGAATGGCTTGCGAGGCGCGCGGCTGGGCGTTGGCCGCAAGTTCTTCGGCCGCAATCCTGCGGTCGACAAGCTGATCGAAAGTTGTATTGCGGTGATGAAAAGCAACGGCGCCGAGATCATCGATCCGGCAGATTTCCCGACCGCTGCGCAAATCAGCGATCCCGAAAACGACGTGTTGCTCTACGAATTCAAGGCCGACCTGAACGCGTATCTCGCCACACGAGGCGGCGCTCCGGTCAAGTCCTTAGCCGAGTTGATCGCTTTCAATGAACGGGAGCGTGACCGCGAAATGCCGTGGTTTGGCCAGGAACTACTAATCCAGGCCCAAGCAAAAGGTCCCTTGACCGACCAAGCCTATATCGATGCCCTGCAGAAGTGCCGCAAGCTGTCTCGGGATCAAGGAATCGATGCAGTGATTGGGAAGAACAAACTCGACGCCATCATCGCTCCCACAGGAGGCCTGCCATGGATCACGGACTGGGCCAACGGTGATCAGGACACAGGGAGCTGTTCGACCCCGGCGGCCGTTGCCGGATATCCTCATGTGACCGTTCCAGCGGGGTTCGTCCACGGCCTACCTGTAGGCCTATCATTCTTCGGCCCGGCCTGGACCGAAGGCAAGTTGATCAAGCTCGCTTATGCATTTGAACAGCTAACAAAAGCTCGACGTGCTCCAGGGCTTGCAGCTACAGTCCAGTTCACCTGAAGCTACCTGCAAGTAATCAGCGGGCCAGACCGGCACGCTGGACGGCTGCTTCGTAGTTATCCAGGGCGTCTTTGAAGAAATGGTCAGAGGCTTCGACCCATTCGAGGTGCTTCGGATCGGGTACAGTTTCAAAGTAGCTCTCCATATCCGGCCTGGGTCCGAAGCTGTCGTTCGTGCTGTGGATGAAGTATTTGGGAACGGTGACTTGCTGAACGAAGTCGCGTTCCGGATTGTTGGTAGGAAAGCCGACTGGAATCACACGGGCGATCGTTCGCTCTCGGGAAGCCAGCCGCAGCGCCACCCGTGAACCGAATGAGAATCCGGCTGCCGCAATCGGCAAGTCGGGGTAGCGGTTGCGCAGCTCCTGCATCGCGGTCCGGGCATCTTCGGTCTCGCCAAGGCCCCCGTCATAGACGCCTTCGCTCAGGTTGACGCCCCGGTAATTGAAGCGCAGAACAACGCAGCCGGTCTGGCGCAGTCCTCGTGCCAACCGGTAGACAACTTTGTTATGCATGGTCCCTCCGAACTGAGGGTGCGGATGGCAGACGACAGCAGCTTCCACAGGCGGTGCGTCGTCCGGCTCTTCGAGAAGGCTCTCCAGCTTCCCCGCTGGGCCAGAAAGGAAAAGCGTCTCTATGCGCCGGGCCATCAGTTGCTGCGGTAGTTGGTGAACTGCATGTCGATGCCGAAGTCTTTGGCCTTCAGAGACGCGATCGCCTCCTGCAGCACATCGCGGTCCTTGCCGCTGACCCGCAGCAAGTCGCCCTGGATGGTGGTCTGGACTTTCAGCTTGCTGTCTTTGATGAATTTGACGATCTCTTTGGCTTTTTCGGTGGCAATACCCTGCTGCAGCTTGATGTCCTGCTTGACGCTGCCGCCCGACGAAGGGATCAGTGTCCCATACTCGAGGCCTTTCAAGGGTACGTTTCGCTTTACCAGCTTTTGGTTCAGGATCTCGATAACTGACTTCAGCTTGTACTCGTCAGAACTGGCAAGCTCGATTTTATTGTCCTTCTCTTTCAGTACGATAGATGACTTGCTGTCTTTCAGGTCGTAGCGGGTCTGTATTTCTTTAGATGCTTGCTGGACTGCGTTCAAGACCTCAGTGAGGTCGATTTTGGAAACAATGTCGAAGGTATTTTCTGGCATGAACTGTGTACTAACTATGTACTTTTATACTAGGTCCGCTACTCATGAGAGGACAGCGTCATCAGCACACGATCGGTTAACTCTTCAATCAGTGTCGGCATGGCCAACTCAAGCGCCAGTGTGACAGCCGCACGAATACTATGCCGGTCGAAGGCCGCCTTCTCAGTGCTGTCCTGATTTCGAGCGGCAGCGCTCTGTTCTAATAAGCGCTGAACTGCGCTGAGCAGCGCAGACGCTTCGAACGGCTTGCGAAGTACCACATCGGCACCGGCATTCTTGGCGTCTTGCTCATCAAATTGGTCGACCGGTGCGGCGGCGAAGATGATCCGAACGTGCCGGTGGTGAGGCTGAGACTTCAGCCATCGGGCCAACTCGAAGCTGTTTTTGGTCGCCAGGTACAGATCGCTGATCAGCAGGTCGGGTTTTACGTCGTCAAGACGGCGGAGCGCAATTCCGCCATCGGTAACACTGACGACCTCGATGCCCTGCCCGGCCAGGATCTGTTCCGCCAACCGGAGCGCTTGTGGGCTGTCGTCAGCCAGCAGAATGCGAGCCATCTATGCGTCGCCGGCTACTGCGGCGAAGTGCCGCTCGTAGTAGGTGCGGGAGTGGGCGCAGTGTTTGCCGGAGTCTGATTGGTTGGGTTAGCGTTCGGGGTGTTCGGAGCCGCAGCGTTCGGGACTGGGGCGCCCAGCGGCGAAGTTGCCGCGGGCACGTCAGCCGAAGTGGCCCCGGTTGAGGCGGGCTGATCTTTTGTACCCTTCTTCTTGTTCAGCTTCGCCTGTTTTTTGGCTAGCTTCTCGCGGTATTTGCGGAGCTCTTCATCCCGGTTGGTTGGCAGAGGCGCGACAGGGGCGGCAGCGGCTGACTTTGGGGCATCGGCAGCGGCATCACCGGCCTTTGCATCCGTTGCCGTCGCGGTACTCGAACCCGTAGTTCCGGTCTCGGTGCCCGCAGCAGGAGCGGTGGTATCGGCTGCCGCATTTGTAGTCTCCGGGGCTACAACGGGGACACTACCCGGAATCATGGGCCTCACATCGGTCATCGTCGGATTCCCCACCTTGGCAGCATGGCTGGTGTCAGGCGCACTTTTCAACCAGCTACTGGACCGGGCCATCAGGCCAGGTCGC
This sequence comes from Bryobacteraceae bacterium, assembly GCA_965214005.1. GTDB lineage: Bacteria > Acidobacteriota > Terriglobia > Bryobacterales > Bryobacteraceae > Bog-105. Next base: position 594,373 of record CBDCAQ010000014.1, on the reverse strand, counting down.
TTATAATTTTCTTCTTCGTACTTCATGCGATCCATGGCCGCCTGGTTCGGCTTCGGAATCGGCAACTCCATATCGCCTAACCGCTGTTTGGCGTCTTCGGCCCGCGCGCTTAACGGGTAATCTTGCACTAGCCTTGTGAACATCTCGCCAGCCCTCTGGCGGAAACGAGGACCCATCTTTGAATAGGCATCACCTGCTTCGTAGAGAGCATCAGCCGACTTGCTGTACAACGGATACTGATCGACTACGCCGTTCATCCGGTTTGCCGCGGCTGGGTTGGCGCCGCGCTTGTAGTAATAGGTGCCGACCGTGAATTCGTGTTCGCCCAAGCTCTCCTGGATGGCCCTTAGCTTCTGCTGCGCAATGGGCGCAAACTTGCTGTTCGGGTAACGCAAAATCACCTGGCGACACTCGTCTTCGGCTCTCAAGGTTTGCGACCAGTCACGGTCACTCTTGTCCATCTGCCGAAAGTGGATGTCGCAAACACGGTTCTGGGCTTCCGCCGACTCCTGCATTTCGGGATAGAAGAGTTGGAAGTCTTTGTACTCGGCCTCAGCTTGGGCAAAGCCGCTCGCCCCTGCTTCGCGATACCAGCTGTCAGCGATCGCTAACTTCGCTTTAGCCAAATACTCGCTCGACTCGTACGTGTTCATCAGCGTGTTCAGCGATATACGTGCTACTTCGTATCGCCCGTGCTCGATGTCTTTCATCGCCGCATCGAACAGGACTTTGTCCGGCTGCTGCGTCTGCTTTGTGATAGGCGTGTCGTATTTCTTGTGGATACAAGATGAAAGAAAACAGATCGACAGGGCAGCGACTAAGGTGCGCTTCGAAACCATGGAAGAGGAAACAAACATTCGACGTTAAACCTTAATTGAAATTGCCTCAGTGGCGATCTTCTGCATGTCGCGAGCAGCCGCCGTCGGGTCCGGTGTGCGGAAGACGGAAGATCCGGCGACCACCCAATTCACGCCTGCCTTTGCGACCTCCACTATGTTCTCGAAACCTACGCCACCGTCGATTTCGATCAAAAACGAGAGATCATTGTCCCGCCGATAACGGTCCAATTGCCGGACCTTATCAAGCGAATGCGGTATGAACTTCTGGCCGCCGTAGCCGGGGTTCACGCTCATCACCAGGACGTAATCCACAATCGGCAGGATGTCTTCGAGCAGCATGGTGGGCGTGGCTGGATTGATCACAACCCCGGCCATAGCGCCATGATCCTTGATCATGTGGATGGTCCGGTCCAGGTTGCGGCAGACTTCATAGTGCACACTGACACAATCAGCGCCAGCTTTGATGAAGATAGGCGCATAAGTGTCAGGATCCTCAATCATTAGATGATGATCGAGCTTCAGTTTGGTTGCTTTTCGGATGGATTCAGTGATCGGCGTCCCCATCGTGAAGTTCGGTACAAAATGGCCGTCCATGATGTCCACATGGATCATCTGCGCACCACCTTGATCGACCAGGTTGATCTGCTGGCCTAGGCGCGTAAAATCAGCGGCGAAGATTGATGGAACAATTTGAACCACTTGACTAGTCTACTGCCTCCAATCGCCAACGTCACTGACGACTGACAGTCCGTTACGGATCCGGACGGCGGCCCACCACTACCACGAAGAATCCGTCCCCCTCCTCGCGACCCGGAATGTGCCAGTGCTCCCCCAAAATCTCGAACTGTGGATTATTTTCTAATACGCGGGTGACGACGTCCTCATTCTCTTCTCGCTCAAGCGAACAGGTCGCATACACCAGGCGGCCACCCGGACCTAGCAGCGGCAAGGCGCGATTAACCAGCTCAATCTGCCGACTTTGGAATCTCGGAAAATCAGTAGCGGTGACGCGCCATTTGATCTCCGGGTTTCGTCCGAGTGTGCCAGTCCCGGAACAGGGTGCGTCGATTAGGATTCGGTCGAACTTGCGCCCAAACGGCAGTGGCTGCGTCCCGTCCAGAACGACTCGACTGCAAACAGGCGGTACCGTTCGTAGCCGCTTCTCGCTCCGATCGCAAGCGACGGCGAGTGAGAGAGGAACCTCCAAAGCCTGAATCATCTTGTTGCCTGGGGCGGCACACAGATCCAGGTAGGAGTCACCGGGCTTAAGGTCAAGCAGTGGCACAATCGATTGCGCGCCGATGTCGTGCAATCTCATACTGGAAGGCAAAGGCGAGAGCAGGCGGAAACATCCCGGAACATCCGTCGGCTCTACGTCGAGCTCGCCTGGTCCTGCCGCGTCTGTCAGGCGAATGTACGCGTGTGGCTGGTGCAGTGCGGCTTCTGCTATCCCGTTGGCCACGTCGGCTCCAAAATGATCACCCCAGCGATCGAGTAGCCACTCTGGGCACGCGAGTTTAACCGACCGATTCGGCCACGGAACCGGTGCTTTGTTCACTTTTCGGAGAACTGCGTTGGCAAAGCCCGTAGCAGAACGCTTTCGTCGCTTTACAAATTCCACGCTCTCGTGTACGGCCGCATGTGGTGAGACGCGATCAAGATACTTAAGTTGAAATAAAGCAGCTCGCAAGGCGATCAGGACTTCGATGTCCAGGGCTTTGGTTTGTCGCCCGGAGTAGTGCGAAATCAGGAAATCAAGTTGCGATTGAAAGCGCAGGCATCCGAACACAATTTGGGAGGCGAGGCCGGCGTCACGCGACGTGAGCTCGCGACTTCGCTCCAGCAGTGTATCGGAGGCAAAAGCGCCGTTTGTTACGTCCGTCAGAACATCGAAAACCGCCGCTCGCGCAGGAGACAAGCTCTTCGTTGAACGATACTCTGCCAATCGTTCCATTGAATCACCGGGGTCGGAAAATTATTTTCAGTGCGGAGGTGATTGAAGCGAGAGAGCTTGCGTCTTCCCCGCACTTTGGAGCATCGGACAAAAGCGCTTTGTTTGTGTGACATGTTGGCACAGCTTCTGCAGTTTGGCCGATCAATTTGATTTGCCTGGTTGCAGACTCTATGCTAGTATGCTAATTGCCTTACGGATGCGCGCAAGGTACACCGCAGTAACTTCCTCCGGAGCAAAAACCACCAACGAATGAGCTTTACCGTTTTCCTCGGAAATCTCCCTGTCTGGGTGACAGCTGACGATATCAAATCGTGGCTATCCTCAGAAAACCTTGTCGCTGATGCGGTCAAGGTAATCCGCAATCCCGAAACCCAGGAATCTAAGGGCTTCGCCTTTATCGAATCGCCGAATCAAGAAGAGATGAACTCCATTATTCGCCGTTTTGATCGCGCGCCGCTTGAAGATCGTCTCCTCCGTGCCAACCCGGCCCAACCGCCGAAGTCTGGAAAGGGACCGGTCAAGAACGTCGCGGCTCCTGCTGTCGACAGAACTAAGCGTCCGGCCGCCAGTCTAACTAGCACTGGTAATGGTGCAGCCGTTGCTGCCGCCAGCACTGTACGAAAAGCCACCAACGGCAAGCGTACCAACGGGCCGACCCGACAGAGTGCCTTCGCAGAGGAACTCGCCAAAGCTCTTTGAGTAGCTGAGCGAGTTCCTCTCCTTTTTCTCCTTCCCGCCCCACATAACCCCAATTTTTTGTAGTGTTAGTTGCGGTGCTATACTGCCCTGCGTCACGTATCTTCATCTCTGCCACCTATGACACCGCCTAGCTGTGGTGTTAAATCCAGCGGTAGAAAACAGGGAGTTTTAGCATCTTGCGCCGGTTTAGTTGGGAATCTGTCTTTCCTTCCATCTGCTTCGTGGGGATCGTTGCATCCATCGCTGTAGCGTTCCGGCCGTTTGGCCTTTCTGGTCTCCTCTCTTTGTCTGCCGGCGTGGTCAGCGGTGCTCTCGTAGTCGTTATCGCTCGCCGGATTGGTCGCGCCGCGTTTGGTTCTATCCTTGGCGCAACTCTCGGCATTCTTGTCGGCCTCATCCTTGGTCTGCTCTTTGTCACCTACCTGCACCAAGCCTCTTCCATACACGCCACTACAGCGCAGTTCTTTGAAATTGCCGTGCCTGTTGCCGGAGCCTACGTCGGCTATCTAGTAGGAGTCGCAAAAGCCGGTTCATTGAATCTCTCGCGGCTTGGATTTATGCGAGAGGACGGCGGTGCTAGTGCTGGGGACAAGATTCTCGACACGAGCGTGCTGATTGACGGGCGAATAGCTGAAATCGGCGAGTCAGGCTTTGTTGAAGGCCGCATGATCATTCCTCATTTCGTCCTTCATGAGTTGCAGCTAGTAGCTGATTCGTCCGATTCATCGCGCCGTAATCGAGGCCGTCGCGGGCTCGATGTTGTTCAGCGATTACAGAACATGCCCGGCATCAAAATTCACCTGAGTGCGAAGGACTTTCCGGACGTACGCGAGGTTGACCTGAAGCTGATCGAGCTAGCCAAGCGCGAACGGTCCACCATAGTCACTACCGATTTCAATCTCAACAAGTTGGCCCAGGTGCAGGGCGTCCGGGTACTAAATATTAACGAGTTGGCCAACGGTCTTAGGCCTGTTGTGCTTCCCGGTGAGTCGATGCGCGTCTTCATCCTCAAAGAGGGTAAAGAACATGCGCAGGGTGTCGCCTATCTGGACGATGGGACCATGGTTGTGGTCGATAACGCTCGCCGGTTCATTTCGAAGACCATTGAGATCACAGTTACTAGTGTCTTGCAAACCACCGCAGGCAAAATGATTTTTGGCCGGTACGATGAGCGAACTCACGCTGCTGCGGAAGGTAGGCCCGTAACAATGCCGCACGCAGGCCAAGTCACAACCCAATCTGGATCAAGCGCCAGTGCTGCGAGTGTGGGCGGGTCATAGTCAAGCCTTCCGCCATCTAATGCCAGTGAGGTTTAAGGAGAAACCTCTATCATGGAGTTTCAAAGGCAACTTCCGATCAGATGAAAGTTTCAGTCATTATCCCGGCTGCAGGGCTAGGGACGCGTATGGGCCGTGGTGCGCCGGAAAAGGAAGGCATCAGCCGAAAGCAGTTTATGCTGCTGAACGGCTCGCCCATTCTGGTCCATACCATTCGCAAGTTTGTCAGTTCACCTCTGGTCACTGAGATTGTAGTCGCGCTGCGCGGTGAGGACGTGGAATGGGCTAACGAATTGTTCGCCCAGCAAGGGTTCACTAAGCTTGTCCGTACGACGGAGGGTGGAGAGACCCGGCAGCAGTCGGTTGAGAACGCGTTAGCGACACTGGGCGACGACGTCGATTTCGTAGCTGTCCACGACGCCGTTCGACCTTTCATCGAAATACAAGTTATCGAGAAGGTAATTCGTGAAGCTGCCGAGACTGGGGCAGCAATCGTCGGCATTGTTCCGATCGACACCGTGAAACAGATCCATCGCAATAAGGTCCGAGCCACGTTGCCACGCGATCGCCTGATCTTGACCCAAACTCCACAGGTATTCAAATTGGGTTTGCTACGGCATGCTTTTGCGAAAGCGCGGCAGGATCTTTTTATCGGCACAGACGAGTCATCTCTGGTGGAACGACTGGAAGAAGTCGAAGTTTCCGTGGTTCCGGGAACCGACCGTAATATCAAGATCACCAGGCCCACTGATATGGAATTGGCTCGACTCTATCTTGCTCTCGAGAGCAGTAGTCTCGGTATTTAGTCCTTCATGTCGGAACTTTTGCCATTGCGCATTGGGCAGGGCTGGGACACTCATCGGATCGAGGCTAATCGTCCACTCGTTTTAGGAGGCGTCACTATCCCGAGCGATTTTGGGCTGGCGGGTCACTCCGATGCCGACGTGCTGTTCCATGCAGTCACGGACGCCATCTTAGGCGCGATGGCTCTCGGGGACATTGGTATGCATTTCCCCGATTCCGATCCGCGCTGGAAGGGCGCAGATAGCCGACAGTTTCTTCAACACGCGCAGGCGCTGGCCAAGGAACGCGGCTACGGTATATCGAACGTCGATTCGACCATCATTCTGGAGCGGCCGAAGCTGAAAGACTACCGCCGCCAAATACAGGCGAGCCTCGCATCAGCTCTGAATCTTGCTGCCGGCAGCGTGGGTGTGAAATTTAAGACCGCGGAGAAGGTCGGACCAGTAGGCGAAGGCCGCTCCTGTGAGGCCCAAGCTGTGGTGCTGCTGGTTCTTTCTTAAACGAGCAACGTTTCCAGAGCCTCTTTGGGCGTAGTTTTCTTCGCGGCCTCCTTTGCCTTTGCAACTTCCTTAACCGCCTTCTTAGCGGCTATCTTTTTAGGTGCCTTTTTCCCGGCGGCCTTCTTGGCTCCTGCCGCGTTCTTACTGGCCGGGTCATCTTCGATGACGATCCCATTGATCACGAAAGCCTCGATGACGCGACCCTTGCCCACTATCAGTGGCTTGGCTGTCCCCTCGACCTCGACTTTCTGCCCGATTTCCAACTCGGCCAACTCTGCGCCGCGCGGCTTCAAGTGAACAAAATCACCGTTTTTCAGCACAACTCCATTGCATTCACCATGCAGGGCATAGTTGAAGCGTGCAACCTTGCCTTCAAAGGTTGCCTTTCCGTTAACACTGAACGCATTGCCCTTCTTAGGTTCAATGCTATTGAGCTGGAACACAGGATGATCTCCTGGCCGGTCGTCAGGATGAGGGTCGCCGATCACTGTAACTTTGTCGCCAGGGTCGACAAGCTTAGCTATATGCTCAGCATATTCATGGGGAAAATTGAACTGCAAAATTCCATCCTTAGTCTCAAGCAGAAGCCCTTCGAGGCTGCCCTTCGGACTATAGTTGAAACTCTGCAGCGTCCCTTGGTAGGAGTTTGCTGTTGCGTCACTCTGTTTTTCGGATCGTGAGTCAGCCATCGTCGTATTATCTCTGGTATAGATGACCAAAGTCGCTTTTAGGATACGGCGAGTATTACAACGTCGTGAAACAAACGGACTCTGTTCCGTTCACGCGACCCAAAGCCTTGGGCTAGGCCATAGTGTTAGCCGTGTGCCAAACATCTGATTGAGAAGCGCTTCGCAGTTTTCTAACCCCACCCCTAAATAATCGGAGACTCCGTCCCGTTTTGAACGACTCCATCTAAGAAGTTCGCCCCAGAACAGACGCGCAACCCTGCGCAGGGCGGCTGGTGAGAATCAGGAGAATCGTCCTTTGTCGAAATCAGCTTTGGTCACGGGTATCACCGGACAAGATGGATCGTATCTAAGCGAGTTTCTGTTGCGTAAAGGATATACGGTCCATGGCGTCGTACGACGAAGCTCCAGCTTCAACACGGCACGCATCAATCATATTTACGCTGATCCGCATGCGGCGGAACGCAAAGTCATCTTGCACTACGGCGACCTGACCGACTCGGCCGGCTTGCGCAAGATCATTGAAATCGCTGTTCCAGATGAGGTTTACAATCTCGGAGCTCAGTCTCACGTGAAGGTGTCCTTTGATAACCCGGAGTACACTGCAAACTCCGACGCACTCGGCACACTTCGTTTGCTCGAATGCGTTCGCGACCACGTTCAACACACAGGCCGAGAGGTTCGTTTCTATCAAGCGGGATCCTCAGAGATGTTCGGTGCGGCTCATCCGCCTCAAAACGAAACAACAGCGTTCTATCCAAGAAGCCCGTACGCAGTTTCGAAAGTTGCCGGACATTGGTACGCCATCAATTACCGTGAAGCTTACAATCTCTTCGTGACCAATGGAATCTTGTTCAATCATGAATCGCCTCGACGTGGCGAGACATTCGTCACGCGAAAGATCACTCGTGCTCTTGGTCGCATAAAGGCTGGGCTTCAAGACAAGCTGTATCTTGGAAACCTGGACGCTCGTCGCGATTGGGGCTTTGCCGGCGATTATGTTGAAGCGATGTGGATGATGCTGCAACACCCCGAACCAAACGATTTTGTGGTCGCGACAGGCGAGGCTTATTCGGTTCGCGAGTTCCTGGTTGAATCCTTCGGCTATGCCGGCCTTGATTGGCAGCGCCATGTCGAAGTGGATGCAAACTATTTCCGTCCCACTGAAGTTGACTACCTGTTGGGCGACTCTACCAAAGCGCGCAAAGCTCTTGGCTGGGCGCCGCGCACAACTTTCAGACAACTTGTAAGGATGATGGTCGACAACGACTTAGTCATTGCAGAAGGTGAGCGCTTGGTACACGAGCAGAAAACTGCATTGTCACTCGTATCATAGTTACTGCTCCCAATGAACTCAAACAGTCGTATCTTTGTCGCCGGTCACAAAGGGTTAGTCGGATCGGCAATTGTTCGATTTCTTAAAAGCGAAGGCTTTTCAAATTTACTGCTTCGCTCCAGGGCCGACCTAGATTTGACGTTGCAGTCGTCAGTCGATGCGTTTTTCGCCGCTGAACGTCCGGAGTATGTCTTCTTAGCTGCAGCAAAGGTTGGCGGGATTCTCGCGAATTCTACCTACCCGGCAGATTTTCTTCGAGACAACTTAGCCATCCAGGAAAACGTCATTGATTCATCTTGGCGGCACGGCGTAACGAAGCTCGAGTTCCTTGGTTCATCCTGCATATATCCAAAGCTTGCTCCACAACCAATCAAAGAAGACAGTCTTCTGACTGGTCCGCTCGAATCCACAAATGAGTGGTATGCAATTGCGAAAATTGCGGGAATTAAATTGTGTCAGGCCTATCGCCTGCAGTACGGATTTCAGGCAATCAGCCTGATGCCTACCAATTTGTATGGACCCGGCGATAATTTTGACCTGAGCAAGTCGCATGTCCTTCCCGCCCTGATTCGCAAGTTTCACCAAGCAAAACTCAACGAAGATCGATCAGTAATTATATGGGGCACAGGAACGCCGCGCCGTGAGTTCCTGCACGTTGACGATCTTGCGTCAGCTGCCGTTTATCTCATGCAGACTTACAATGATTCGGAAATTGTGAACGTCGGTGTGGGTGACGACCTAACTATTTCGGAACTCGCCAGTATGGTTTCGGAAATTGTTGGATTCAAGGGTTCACTTCACTACGACACAACGAAGCCCGATGGAACGCCTCGTAAACTTCTTGATGTGCAACGACTGCATTCGTGCGGATGGCGTGCGAGTATTGCGCTCAAAGACGGCGTGAGCACTACATACAAGTGGTTTCTTGAAAACGTGGATTCCGCACGTTTGACGGTAGCCTAAGTTTCAACATTTCTCGAACGTTTACTCCGTCCTGCGTGTAACGGATTAGGCGACTTGATTACATTCGAAATACTACGACTTGGCATTCGCATGTCAACTGCGCAACACTACTAACATGAGTGTGCGAAAGAGATGAAAACGAAATGGCTGATAGTCGGTGCTGGTTTCACTGGAGCAACACTTGCGGAACGCATTGCTACTCAACTCAATGAGGACGTTTTACTTGTTGATAAACGTAACCATATCGCCGGAAATGCTTATGATTCGTTCGATGCACAAGGCCAACTGATTCATATCTATGGCCCACATATATTCCATACCAACTCGAGTACAGTATGGGACTATCTCTCTCGATTCACAGAGTGGCGCCCTTATTTTCACCATGTGTTGGGCGTTATCGAAGGACGCAAAGTCCCGATACCATTCAATCTAAACTCAATCCGCACGCTGTTTCCGAGCAGTTTAGCTAATAAATTGGAATGCCTGCTTCTGCAGCAGTTTGGATTCGGTGCTAGCGTGCCGATTCTCAAGCTGCGCGATGCAGCAGAAGGCGAACTCAGATTTCTCGCTGACTATATATACAAGAATGTTTTCCGCGAGTACACACGCAAACAGTGGGAACTGAATCCTGAGGACCTGGATCCGTCGGTCACCGCGCGTGTTCCTGTCAACGTCAGCTTTGATGATCGCTACTTTCACGATACCTATCAAGCGATGCCGCGCGATGGCTATTCAGCCATGTTTTCGCGAATGTTGGATCATCCTCGAATCAAGATCCTGTTAAATGCGGATTTCGCGGAAGTCGCTGATGATATTCGATACGACCGACTGATCTACACAGGTCCTATTGACGAATACTTCAACTATCAGCATGGCGAACTTCCGTATCGTAGTCTTCGCTTCGAATTGGAACACTTGCCTGTAGACCACTATCAGGAAGTGGGTACCGTGAATTATCCCAACAACTTTGCCTTTACGCGGATCACGGAGTTCAAGTATTTGTGCGGAAGCACGAATCAAGGAACAACCACGATTGCAAAGGAATTTCCTGAACGGTTTCAGGCCGGTATCAACACGCCCTACTATCCTATTCCGCGCAAAGAAAATCAGGCGATCTTCGACCTGTATGCAGAGTCGGCAAAAGAACTAGACGGTCAAGTAATGTTTGCCGGGCGTTTAGGGGATTACCGCTACTACAACATGGATCAGGCAGTCGCACGTGCGCTGAAACTTTTCTCGAGCGAAGTGGCTATTCCATTTCGAGCTCGAACGCGCGCCCTGGCTGTCTAGATTATTCGTCAGTTACTTTCTTGTAGACTAACGGTCTTGAGAGGCTCGTCCTCTCTGGAGCACGCTAGTCCATATGACATGCCCCGAATGCGGCAGCCATAACGTACGGAAATCAGGAGGCCGCCGCCACTTCGAATTTGTTTACGAATGGCAGGGCTTCCGTCGTTATCGCTGTCGTGATTGCCGGATTTCTTTTCACGATCGCGTTCCTCTACACGAACCGATAAAGGATCAAGCAGGCACGAACGAGAGTGCAGTCACGGCGACCTCTCATGGCAAACCGAGCACCTGGATGTGGCAAGGCTTGCTTTTTATAACTGTCGTACTGATCTTCTATTTTTTGCTGGGACAACACGGGACATTGTTCAAGTTCCCGTTCTAAACTTCCGCAGTTTCAGTCAGAACACTACTTTGCGGTAGCAGTTGTAGTGGTCATGTACTCTTCGTATTTGCCCGGGAAATCTTCGATTCCGCGATCGCGGAAATGCCAGATATGAGTTGCGACTTCGTCGATCAAGTCCTCGTCGTGGGTCACCAGGAACACGGTGCCTTCGAACTTCTGTAAGGCAGAGTTCAAGGCATTGATCGCTTCTAGATCAAGGTGGTTTGTAGGCTCGTCAAACACAAGCACGTTCGGTTTCTGAAGCATCAGCTTGCAGAACATAAGTCGTGCCGCTTCGCCGCCGGACAGAGCATCAGTAGGCTTCGCTCCCTCTTCACCCCGAAACAGCATTTGGCCCAACACCGCTCTAATTTCCTCACGCGACGCAAGCGGGTCCCAACTGTGCAGCCATTCTTCCGCCGTGGTTCCATTCGGAATGCTGCCGCGATGATCTTGCGCAAAATAGCCGATCTGGACCTCGTGGCCCCACTCAACGACTCCTCCATCGCGGCCTACGTCCTTGTCGTCCACACCCGGCGCGCCCTGCAGAAGCGCCTTCAGTAACGTGGTTTTGCCCGTGCCGTTGCGGCCCATCAAGACGACCTTCTCACCGCGTTGAATCGAGGTCGAGAAGTCTCTGGTAACCTGCACGTCGCCGTAGGCTCTATTGACGTTCTTGGTCAACAGCGCCTGACGCCCAGAAGGCCGCTTCATGTCGAACCTAATATACGGACGTTGGATGTTGGAACGAGCGAGTTCAGTGCTCTGCAATCGCTCTACTTCCCTGCGTCGCGAAGTCACTTGGCTGGCGCGCGTACCGGCCGCGAAGCGTGCGATGAAGTCGTTCAGCTGAGCAACTTTCTTCTCCCGCTGTGCATTCTCTGATTCGATCCGGCTTCTAATCTGCGTCTTCTGAAGCACCATGTCGTCGTAGCCGCCCGGATACGTGATGATGGTCTGGTAATCGATATCGGCAATGTGTGTACAGACGCCATTCAAAAAGTGGCGATCGTGTGAAATCACAACCAAGCTGCCGTTGTAGTGCGTTAAGAAATTCTGAAGCCAGTGAATGGACTCTAAATCGAGATAGTTTGTCGGCTCATCCAGTAACAGTGATGCGGGATTGCCGAAGAGAGCCTGGGCCAAAAGTACACGAACTTTCTGACCGCCCTGCATCTCGCCCATTTTGCGTTCATGAAGTGACTCGGGAATGTCCAATCCGTCTAGCAGCACGGCCGCGTCGCTCTCAGCCGTATAGCCGTCCTCCTCAGCAACAACGCCTTCCAGTTCGCCCAGGCGCATGCCGTCGTCGTCCGTCAGGTCTGGCTTGTTGTACAGAGTTTCGCGTTCTTCGAGCGCCTTCCAGAGCGGAAGGTTACCCATGATGACCGTGTCGATCACTCGGTATTCGTCGAAAGCAAATTGATCCTGACGCAGAATGCCAAGCTTCTTCGGGCGGACAACATTGCCCTTCTGTGGTTCAAGCTCGCCCGACAGCAGCTTCATGAATGTCGATTTTCCGGCGCCATTCGGACCCGTCAAGCCATACCGGCGTTCCGGCAAAAACGTAGTGGTCACGTCCTCGAATAAAATCTTGCCGCCGTAGCGCATGCTCACATTACTAACTGAAATCATGGTGAAGAAAGGGTGGGAATCTCTAGTTTAGCGTGCTGAATGGCTGTTTGCCATGCCTCGCGGAACTCTTAACGCGCCCAAGTGCGTGTTTATGCGAGTCGGGCCTAATAGCAGGCTCGATACTATAGCTGCGAGTGTCTATGCCTTCTCGCCGTAAGTTTTTGGAATCAGCCGGCACCGCCGCTGCGGCTCTATCAATCAGGGGCTTGACCAAAGCTGACCAGGCAGCCGGGTTGCCCGATGCTCCGCTTCAAGAATTTGGTTACGGGGACGTAACTCTTGCGCCTGGCATCGCCCAGACGCAATTCGAGCAGACGCAATCTATCTTGCTCGCTCTGAACGAAGACAGCATTCTGAAGCCGTGGCGTCTGCGCGCAGGCTTGCCAGCACCGGGCCCAGAGCTTGGAGGCTGGTACGACGAACTTCCTTTGAGCAAAACAGAAAGCGGTGGGCATGGATTTGCTCCTGCGCACTGCACCGGCCAGTGGATCTCAGCACTCGCTCGGGGCTATGCGATCACGCAGGACAGTCGCACGCTTGCTAAGCTGCGGCGGTTACTGGCTTTGTACGAGCCCGCCATCTCTGGCCGCTTCTACACCAACTTTCGCTTCCCTGCCTACAACTATGACAAGATGGTGATCGGGCTTATTGACGCCCACTATTTTGCGCACGTGGATAATGCGCTGGCGCTCTTAGAACGAACGACTGACGCAGCCGAGCCTCATCTGCCTCCGCGTGCTCTCGATCGTGATGAACCCCAGCGCCGTTGGCGCAAGTCGGTCGGCGAATCCACTGCTGACGATTACACCTGGGATGAGTCGTACACGAATGCGGAAAACTTATATCTGGCTGCTGAACGGGGCGCTGGAGATCGATATCGCAAACTAGCGCCGCGATTCCTGTTGAACGAGACTTACTTTGATCCACTCTCCGAAAACAAGAACGTCCTAGCCAACCACCACGCATACAGTTTCTGCAATGCTCTGAGCTCAGCAATGCAGGCGTATCTTGCTGAAGGCAGCACAAAGCACCTGCGTGCTGCAAGCAACGCCTTCGACATGATCACTTCTACCCAGAGCTTTGCGACTGGCGGCTGGGGACCGAATGAAAGCTTCAGTGATCCGAAAAGTGGCGATCTATACAAGAGTCTCTCAGAAACGCACCGCGGCTTCGAGACACCCTGTGGCAGCTACGCTCATTTCAAATTGACTCGGTATCTGCTACGCGTGACGCATGACGGGCGATACGGAGACAGCATGGAGCGCGTTTTCTATAACACTATCTTGGGTGCAAAACCACTTCAGCTTGACGGCCGAGCATTTTATTATTCGGACTACAATTCTTCTGCGACGAAATCGTATTTCCCTGATCAGTGGCCCTGCTGTTCAGGCACGTTCCCTCAAGTTACTGCCGATTACCGTCTGCTGCCGTACATGCGCAGCGCTGACACTTTGTTCGTCAATTTATACCTGCCGTCAACTTTGCGTTGGACCGGACCCGATGGTGCTCAACTTACGCTAGGTCAAACGACTAATTACCCTCTGGATGGCGGGATAACTATGACTTTGCGTGCGTCTCGGCCCTCGACTTTTGGAATTGCTTTGCGCATTCCGGCGTGGGCATCCCAGCCAGCACCTTTGATTCGAGTTAACGGCCAGCTGCTGACTGTTGTTGTAGACCGGGGATTCGCGCGACTCTCTCGAAAATGGAGAGACGGCGATCGGATTCAGCTTCAGTTGGCTTTGCCGTTGCGCTTAGAGGCAATTGATGCAAGTCACCCAGACACGGTGGCACTGATGCACGGCCCGCTGGTCCTGTTCCCGCTCACAAAGGAAGCGCCGCGCCTCACTAGGCATGAATTGCTTGCAGTTCAACGCTTACCCGGCGAACGCACATGGTTAGCTAACGCCGCTTCAGAACAATTGATTTTTCGGCCGTTTACCGAGATCGGCGACCGACACTACTCAACGTACTTAAAGGTAACTTCGGCTTGACGGCCAGGCCACAAGGCCTAACGAGCATGGTCAGAAGGTTAGGCTCGACCAACTTGCGCTGACTTGTGGTTCGGGACGTCCGGCTTGCGATTCGCGGCGCTACTCGGTCTAAATTTTGAGCCGTATTTCTCGGCATAGACGCTCGTAAAAACCGCGCCCAATAGGAAAATCTGGGCCGAGTAATAGACCCAGACGACCAGAACAATTAGCGATCCTGCGGCACCATAGGTTGATCCCACGCCCGCAGTGCCCAAGTAAAGTGCAAGAAGTGTTTTTCCTACAATAAACAGCACGGCAGTTACTCCTGCCCCGATCCCGACATCGTGCCAATCGATGTGTACGTCCGGAACGAACTTGAAGATGAGGGCGAATAGAGTACCAATTGCAACTGTCGAAACGGCCAAGTTTACGACTTCCAGCAACACGGGATTGAGAGGTATGTAGCTTGTGAAAAACTTCATAACAATCGCGAGCACAGCGCTGAACACCAGCGATACCAGCAGCAAAAATCCCACACCAAGCACCATGGCAAACGAAGTTAGTCTTTGGAGAACAAAGCCCTTGATTCCGCTACTGTTCTCCGGCACGTCCCAAATCGTATTTAGTGCATCTCGAAGTTCAATGAAGACTCCGGAAGCACCGAAAAACAAAGTGGCAATCGCGACGATGCTGGCGAAAATACCAGTGCCTGAGTGATGAGCATTATCGATTACGCTTTGCAGAGCCTTCGTGCCACTAGGCCCCACTAGCTCCTGAGCTTCGGCCAGAATTTTCGGTTCAGCAGACGCGGTTCCGAATACCAATCCACATATGGCGACGATTACGACCATCAAAGGGGCCATCGACAACAGCGTGTAGAAGGCAAGCGAGGCAGCAAGTCTGGGAGCCTTATGATCGCTCCACTTACTGAATGCCATCTTGGAGAGTTCAACGAATTCGTGCCTTGTCATCGCAATTTTACTTAGACTTGGAAACGGTTAGACCTGAGACAATTGAAACATAAAAGGGCCAAGTCACGTCGTTTGTGAGCGACTTTTCCGCTATGATCTCGATTATGTTCCGACCAGTGCAGTTGGATGCTTGCCATCCTATGCGGGCTTTTAAGTCCGCAGAGCGGCGAAGCTGCCAAGCGTGACGATGGCAAACGTTTCCGTGTACTGCAGATTGCTCCTGGGTGGGATTCTTCTCTCAAGTTTCATTTTAGTTTCACGGGGCGACGCCCAGAGCATGCCCACAATGTACTTCGGCCGAACTGTGACGGCCGTCGAACACATTCCCGCCCGGCAGCCCCTCGACAACCATGACCTGGACACCATGGAGCTAATCCATGTGGGCCATCCGCTAGAGACTCATGATGTGGCCATAACGATTGACCGGCTATTCGCCAGCGGCATGTACGATGACGTTCAAGTCGAGGCAGAAGAGCGCGGCAGTGGTGTTCTGGTCAGGATTATCACTCGCAGCAAGCAGTTTATTGGTCACGTAGATGCTTTTGGAAACATCTCGGACCCACCTAGCCGTTCGCTCATTCTCAGTACGGCACAGATGAACCTCGGCGATCCGTTCGATGAAGACACGCTAAAGCGAGCGAAGGACGCCATCCTGGAATCATTTCGTAATAACGGCTTGTTCGAAGCAACGATTGATGCACGGACGATTACCGATGCAGTCACGAACCAGGTGTTCATCGCCTTGTATGTCCGGCACGGTACACGAGCAAAGTACCAGATGCCTATCATTCAGGGCGATGCAAAGCTGTCCGACGCCACAATCGTGCGTGCAACCGGTTGGCGCGTTCGTTTCGTCCACCGTTGGCGTCAAGTAACTGAGTCTCTGACGGACTCTGGCACGGATAGTCTCCTAAAACGGTACGCAAAACAAAACCGATTGACTGCGACAGCCGACGTAACGTCGCTTGACTACGACCCTGAAGCTCGTCGTGTAACTCCGACACTTCAAATCGAAGCCGGTCCAAAAATTGCCGTCAAAGCTCTCGAAGCGAAGGTCTCAAAGAGTAAGTTGCGGCAGTATGTGCCCGTCTATCAGGAAGGGGCTGTTGATAACGATCTTCTGACAGAAGGTGCACGTAATCTACAAACATATTTTCAGTCAAAGGGCTATCCGGATGTCGACGTAACGTTCAAGACGTTGCCGTTGAAAAACGACGAGCAAGTTATCAACTATTACATCGCCACGGGCCAGAAACAGAAGCTTGCGGCTGTTGCTATCCAGGGAAATAAGTATTTTACTTCAGACACGCTGCATGAGCGTATGTTTCTGCAGCCGAGCTCGTTCGTGCTCAGAAACGGCCGCTACAGCGAAGCGTTTCGTAAGAAGGACGAAGAGGCGATTGAGAATCTTTACCAAGCTAATGGTTTTCGCGATGTGAAGGTTACATCATCGGTTGAGACTTCCTATAAAGGAAAGGCCAACAGCCTGGCGGCAGCTTTCACCGTGTATGAAGGCAAACAGTGGACTGTTTCAAAAGTGCAGATCGAAGGCCCCGCGCAACTCGATGTGTCTCAATTGGTGGACCGGCTCGCTTCCGGCGCAGGCCAGCCCTATAGTGATGTCAATATCGCGACTGACCGCAATCACATCATCGACTACTACTACCGAAACGGGTTTACAAATGCCACCTTTGCTTACGCTGCCTTGCCAGGACCCACGCCCCAGTCCGTCATACTTATTTATCGAATCAGAGAGGGTCGTCGCGAGTACATTCGCGACATCTTGATTTCTGGACTCAATCGTACTCGTCGATCACTGGTCGAAAGGAAGATGGATTTCGATAACGGCGAACCGCTCTCGCTTATCAAGGTCAGCGATGTTGCCCGTGATCTTTCAAATCTGGGTGTTTTTGCAAAAGTAAATACCGCATTGCAGGATCCTAACGGGACGAATCAGTACAAGCATGTCCTTTTCGATTTCGACGAAGCTGCTCGTTACACGGTTAACCTCGGGTTGGGCGCGGAGATCGGGCAGTTCGGCGGGACAACTCAGGATTTACAACGAGCGGGAGGGAAATCGGGTTTCTATCCCAGAGTTCAGCTGGACATTAGTCGTTTGAACTTTCTTGGTATTGGCCAGACGATTACACTGCAGACCCGCTACTCGAACTTACAACAGCGCGCTTCACTCAGCTATACAGTTCCGCGTTTTCTCGGTTCGTCCGATCGCACAGTCATCTTCTCGCTCCTTTACGACACAACTCAAGACGTTGCGACGTTTTCCTCTAAGCGTCAACAAGCCTCCGTCCAGACATCACAGCGGCTCTCAAAGGCGACCACCGTTCTGTTGCGCTTCGATTATCGGCGGGTGAGTACCGGCAGTGTAGTCATTCCCTCGTTGTTGGTGCCGCAGTTGCTCCAGCCAGTGCGGATAGGCATTCTTTCAACCAGCTTGATTCAGGATCGTCGAGACAACTCAGCCGATGCGCATCACGGGTTCTGGAACACGCTGGACACAGGAATCGCGGGGGGCTTCTTCGGTTCGCAGCGCAGCTTTTTACGAGCCCTTGGGCGCAATTCGACTTACACGCAAATCACACGAAATCTTGTTCTCGCCCGTCAGACTGAGTTCGGCGTCATCGTGCCATTCAGCATCGACAAAGGCCTGACAACTGTGGATGCAGTTCCGCTTCCCGAGAAGTTCTATGGCGGTGGTGCAGTCTCGATGCGGGGTTTCGGCTATAACGAGGCTGGGCCTCGCGACATCGGTGCTCCATCCCAAGCCGGCGGAAGTCCATCACCCGCAACAGGTTTCCCACTGGGCGGCAATGCCCTCTTCTTCAACAACGTCGAGTTACGTTTTCCGCTCCTCGGGGCCAATATTAGTGGCGTCTTCTTTCACGATATGGGGAACGTGTACCGCAATCTGAATGACATCTCGTTCCGATACAGCCAGAAGACACCGACTGATCCCCAAAAAATCCAGACCGACTTCGACTATGCTGTGCAAGCTGTGGGATTCGGTATTCGCTACAAGACACCGCTCGGACCGCTTCGTGTCGATCTTGCGTACGCTTTGAATCCGCCGAGATACAACGGGTTTGGGGGTACGTATCAGGAACTACTGAACTGCTCGGCTCTGAATATTGTAAACGGAACAAATGGCTGCGTTAGCAAACCCCAGCAACTAACTCATTTTCAGTTCTTCTTTTCTATTGGGCAGGCGTTTTGATGGGCTTTCGCAATCCGGCCCGCTGCTTGTTGATGTTCATTCTAGTAACAGCCCCTGGAACATCTGCCGCAATCATCGACAGGATTCTGGTCGTTGTCGACAGCAGCATTATCAAGACCAGCGATATCGATCGCGATATTCGCGCGACGGCATTGATTAATCAAGAGCCGCTTGATCTCAGCATCGCCGGTCAAAAGAAAGCTGTGAATCGATTGATTGATCAGATCTTCATTCGCCGCGAAATTGATATTGGTGCATACCCGGCCGCTTCACCTGAAGAAGCGGATCGAGAACTCGCCCGTTTAAAGCACGATCGCTACCGAACCAACGCTGCTTTCGAGCAGTCGCTCCGGCAATACGGCATCAGCGAGGTTGATCTACATACACAGTTTCAGTGGCAACTGACAGTACTGCGTTTTATTGACGTCCGATTCCGGCCGGGCGCGAACGTCACTGACGACGAGATCGCAGCATACTTTAATGCTCATTCAGCCGCTCTTCGCCGGGCAAATCGAGGCAAGACAACATTGGACGATTTCCGCCAGCAAATCCAGGACACGCTAACTGCTCAGAAGGTGGACCAGCAATTTTTCACTTGGCTCGACGACCAACGGAAGTTGTCCAAAGTCAGATATCGTGAGGCCGATCTGAAATGACA
Organism: Bryobacteraceae bacterium; assembly: GCA_965214005.1. Taxonomy (GTDB): domain Bacteria; phylum Acidobacteriota; class Terriglobia; order Bryobacterales; family Bryobacteraceae; genus Bog-105. The sequence continues at coordinate 575,174 of CBDCAQ010000014.1, read as the reverse complement.
AAGTGGAAAGTGATTGCGATTAGAGCCGCCGTCGCCGTTGCGGTCCTTCTCGTAGTCTTAGTAATGGCGACGGTGATGGTGATCCAGACCAGCTGGTTCTCGAATTCCGTTCGCACCAAGATCATTGCTGCGGTAGAGGACTCGGTTGGCGGTCGCGCCGAAATTGGCAACTTGCGAGTCACCGTTTCCCCGCTGCACCTCCGAATCACTAATTTCGTTCTCCATGGTCTTGAACCGTCCGGAAGCCCGCCGCTACTGCAGGCGAAATCGCTCGACATCAATCTTAAGCTCTTCAGTCCTAAGTTGTTCAACATCGACTATGTAACGGTCGATGCGCCGCAAGCCAACGTTATGGTTTTGCCGAGCGGCCAAACCAATATCCCAGAACCCAGAGTGAAATCGAAGCCGGATCCAAACTCGAACAGCTTGCAAACGGTCGTTGACCTTGCTGTGCATCGCTTTCAGCTCGACAATGGCAGTCTTCAGTTCTCGCAACAGAAGACCGCGTTCAATGCGCGAGGCGAAAATCTGCGCATACTATTGCTGTACAACGTAGCTTCCCCAAGCTATCGAGGCAACATCGCTTTCGACCGCATCATAGTTTCGTCGGGCGCGAGGCCTCCCTTGACCGTTCACGTTAGTCTACCGCTAGCCATTGAACCGAATGCTTTCAGCATCCTGAATGGCCGCATTACGACCAATCAATCCCAAGTGCTGGTGAATGCCTCGCTCGAAAATATGAAGGCGCCGCAAGTGGCTGGAACCATTAACGTCAGGCTCTCTCTTCCGGAACTGCAGCGCAGTATCAATCTGGGAATCGCACCCACTACACAGGGTGCACCCGATACACTGCTTGCTCAGGCCAACATACACACCGATGACCAGAAGATTACTGTCGATTCGCTTCATGTTGGCCTTGGGCAGACAGTCCTTGACGCCAGCGGAACGCTTCGTGATCCTTCGCTTTCGAGCGCTTCCCTCGAATTCAACGGCAATCTCGCACTTACAGAGCTAACCCGTCTTTTGAACATCACTTCGCCTGAGGCATCTGGCGCAATCAAGTTCAGCGGCAAGGCTCGTTTAGATACGAACTCGAACTACTTTGTCGATGGCAATCTAAGCTCGGAAGGAGTCTCGGCCCGGAGTGGGACAACTCGAATTTCGAACATCAATCTGACGACGCCGTTTCACCTGGACCCTCATTCAATCAGCTTGGACGACTTACGTTTCGCCGCACTCGGTGGCAGCCTGCAAGCGAAAATCATCATTCAAGATCTACAGCGGCTCAGTGTCGATGGCAATTTAAGCAACTTCTCACTTCAGAACATCACGCAGGCTGTGCAAGGCAATCGAATTGGCTACGACGGAAACATCTCAGGCACGTTAAGGGCGCAAGGCGATTTGAAGGCTAAAGGGACCAGCGGCTACAACGCGCAGGCCAACATCAATATTGCGCCAGGCCGCAGTCGCCAAGGTGTACCAGTGTCGGGTCATCTCTATGCCGATTACCGTGGGGATTCGGATTCCATCGATCTTGGCAAGTCGTTTGTGGCCCTGCCCAACTCGCGCCTCGATTTGTCAGGTTCTCTGAACAGGCGACTCGATCTTACGCTGCTGTCGCACAACCTGAACGATTTTCAGCCCGCATTGGCAATGGCATCTTCTCCTGGCCAACGCGCGGCGGCTCTACCCATAACGCTTCAGGCGGGTGGTAGCGCCTCAATTCAGGCTGTAGTGACGGGCAATCTTGCGTCACCAAGAATCACAGCGCATGCAGCGCTCAATCGTTTTGTCGCTCAACAGAAATCATTCGACCAACTAGCGCTTGACCTCGCAGCATCACCTTCAGGTGCCGCTGTACACAACGGTCTACTCACCCGCAACACGCTTCGGGCGGACTTTGATGCCGCTCTCGGCCTTCGGAAATGGGCGCCGTTGCCCCGCTCCCCTCTGACCGCGAACGTCAAATTGCGCAATGCGGACCTAGGAGATTTAGTGAGCCTTGCCGGGCAGACGATGCCCGCATCAGGCGCAACTACGGCCGATGTTCATGTGAACGGAACATATGGAAATCCGCTCGGCAATGCAACTGTTCAAATCCTGAACGGCAGCCTCGATCAAGAGCCTTTTGACCGCCTGTTTTCGAACGTTCTTTTGGGCGATCAGCTGATCACGTTACAAACTCTTGAGCTCTCGGCCGGGCCAGCCCGCGTCGGTGCCAATGGAACCTTCGCCCATCCACGTGAGAGCTTCACGACCGGCCATGCCCAATTTCACGTTGCTGCTTCGAATATTCAGCTTGCGAATCTCAAGACGGTACAGCAGCAAAACCGCGGCATTGCAGGACTTCTTCAGTTGACCGCCAACACAACTGCCGATCTGGCCGAACACAACAAACAGACCGAACTGATCGTTCAGAATATTTCAGCGGACTTCTCCGCACGGAGTCTTCGCGTTCAGAACCAGGATGCCGGCGAGCTGACTGCCACGGCACGGACTTCTAATCGCGACGTGACGTATCAGATCAGTTCCAACTTTGCGGGTTCCACCATCGGTGTGAATGGTCACACGACCCTCGCTACAGACTATCCCACAACTGCTGACCTGTCGATCAAAAATCTGTCTGTTGAAAAGACACTGGGCATCGCCGGCCAAAGTTCTGTGCCAGCGAAGGGAACTTTCTCGGCCGATGCTCACGTGCAGGGCACCGTGAAATCGCCGGTCGCTAACCTGACCTTCCTGCTAGCCGACGCGAGTGTCTATCAGGAGCCGATCAACCGTCTCGCGGGCACGCTGAATTATTCCGATACGCTGATCGACGTTCCGTCTTTGCAACTGCAAGCGCCCGCCGGCGCAGTAAATCTGGTTGCCTCGTTCCGGCATCCAGCGAACAATTTGAATGAGGGCGCCGTACAGTTCCGTGTGAACTCCAGCGACATTCAGCTTGCGCGTATTGAGACAATTCGTCGTCAAACCGATCGCAGCATCAGTGGTGTTCTAAGGCTTGCTGCAGATGCCGCCGGCAACATTCACGCGGTAAACGGAAATCCGCAAGTTCTGCTCTCGACGTTGAACGCCAATTTGGCTGCGACTGCACTGCGAGTGAAGAATCAGGATTTGGGACAAGCTAGCCTGCAGGCAAAATCATCGGGCTCGAACCTGAACTATACGCTCGACACAACTCTCGCCGAGGCTCGCATTCATGGCGAAGGTCAATCGCAACTCGCGCCCGACTATCCGACCCATGCCACGCTGACTTTCAGCAATATAAAGTACACCAACATTGCGCCGTTCGTGTCCGAAGAGCCGTCCGTCCGCCCGTCCTTCGAAGCTCTGGTCGAAGGTTCCGCGTCCCTGAACGGTCCTATTCTGCGCTCCCAAGATCTTCAAGCACAGCTTCAAGTAAGCCGTTTGGAGTTGCAGACCACTCCTCGTGGAACCCCGTCCGGAGCACCTCCAGGTCGCGCAGTCGCGATCAGCAATGAAGGACCGATTGTGGTTCAGCTCAACCACATGGTCGCCGCTATTAAGCAGGCTCACATCGTTGGGCCTAGCAGCCACATTGATGCGAGCGGCCAAGTCGATTTTAAGAACACGAGAGCTCCTCTCAATCTCAACGTCGACGCAAATGCCGACCTAGGAATCCTTCAAGACATTGACCGGGATGTCTATTCATCAGGGAACGTCATCCTGCAAGCCGCCGTGCGTGGTAGCTTCGCCCAGCCTCTGGTCAACGGTCACCTCGATCTCAAGAATGCGAATGTGAACATTGCTTCGGTGCCAAACGGCCTCTCAAACGCCAATGGCACCATCCTTCTGAATGGAACTAGCGCCTCCATTCAGAACCTGACTGGAGAAACAGGTGGTGGCAAACTCGTCTTGACGGGCTATGTTGGCCTGACTGGGCAAAGCGTCACCTATAACGTGACAGCCGCAGCGACACGTGTTCGCGTGCGTTCCTCGGGTGCCAGTATCGTCAGCAGTGCAACCCTAAGCCTGATTGGTAACGACCAGCGATCGCTGCTCAATGGCCGCGTGACTGTTCAACGGATCGGCTATCAGTCGCAGAGTGATATCGGTTCATTGCTATCGAACGCATCAGCGCCAGTTGAAACGCCGACTGCTCCCTCGCCGCTCTTGGCAGGAATGAAGCTCGATATCCACATCGTGACTGCGCCTGATCTTCGCGTCGTCACGAGCTATGCACGTCGGCTGCGTGTTGAAGCAGATCTTGCAATCCGCGGCACAGCCGCAACTCCCGGCGTCCTTGGTCGGGTCAGCGTCACTGACGGGACCCTTGTTTTCTTTGGCAACGAGTACATCGTTAATCAAGGGACAATCAACTTCTACAACCCGGTGAGCATCCAGCCGATCCTCAACGTGGAACTGGAAACAACAGCGCAGAGTGTCACAGTCACCCTCGGCGTCCAGGGGCCCATGGACAACCTGAAGCTGAGTTACCGTTCTGACCCGCCGCTACGTTTCGACGAAATCGTCAGCCTGCTTGGCAGCGATAAAACACCCACTACCGATCCGAACATCGCCGCAAGCCAGCCCACACCACAAGCACAGTCCGTCAGCCAGATGGGTGAATCGGCCATTCTCGGCAGCGCAGTCGCAAGTCCCCTAGCCAGTCGGGTCCAGCGAGTGTTCGGTGTCAGTCAATTCAAGATCGATCCTAGCTTCCAAGGCAACTCGGGCGTCCCCACCGCCCGCGTGACATTGCAGCAACAGGTGACGAATGCGATCACGTTCACCTACATCACCGACGTTACTCAAACAAACTCACAAATAATCCAAGTGGAATGGGCATTCACACCTCAGTTTTCCGCTGTTGCCTTGCGCGACGAAAACGGAGTGTTCGGACTGGATTTCCATTACAAGCGGCGGATCCGGTAAAAGACGGACCGCAGCTACAAGGCGCTACTGAGTAGGCGGCTGAACCCTGAGCGGCGGTTGTGAATTCCCTCCCCCACCCTGGGGATTCTGCAACGGTACTGAACCCGGCACGCCTTGCTGCCCTTGTGTATCCTCGCGCGGGTCGTACCAGAATTCCCATTTCGAGAAGTCTTTCTGGTCCTTGACGACTTTGATCGTGCGTCCTTCGGCCTTGCTCGCCACTCCGGCAATGCCGCCGCCCAAGGTTCGATTACTTGGATTATTAAACGAATTGCTGCCGAACGAACCCGTGGCCGGAGGCTGCCCCTGCGCAGTGCCCGCTCCCGAACCCGGTTGTGTTGAAGGCGTGCTTGGACTCAGCAGTGTTTGTTGAGCGCCCGTCGGAGTCATGCTAGGCCCGCCACCTTGTCCCACACTGCCCTGCGCCAAACCGCCACCAGCGGTGTTAGTCGCTGGAATGCCCTGGGCCAGCCGTATAGCTGCCGCCGCTTCTTGATCATTGCCGGAATTATTGATTTGTGTGAGCGACTCGGACACAGCTTGTGGATCTTCAGGATTTGAACTAGTTGGATTCGAACCAGGTGGACTCGAACCAGCCGGATTCAAGGCCGAAGACGCCGAGTTTACGGCACCGCCTCGTCGAGGAATTCCACCCGGCAACATCCCTTGAGGCGCGCCTCCATTCTGCGTTTGGCCCGGGAAAGCAGCCCATTGACCATTCGCTGGTTGGCCCTGGCTTCCCGGTGACCCAGAACCTTGACTTCCGATAGCAGGGAGCGTTCCATCGGGATTCAACTGCATCGGCCCCGGTTGTTGAGCTTGCGCACTTTGTCCCGGCTGCGTGTTTGTTCCTGGGTTCGTTTGGCCTTGTTGACCGCCTCCGAAGCTATTGCCTAAGGTCGAGTTGCCGCCGTTGGAGGCTCCACCAAATCCCTGGCTCCCAGAGCCGAATGAACTTTGGCCACCAAACGTTCCAGATCCTCGATTATTGGCACCTGCGTTCAGCCCTGGCGGACCACCCGCACCAGTGTTCTGTGCGAATCCCGAACCAGTCGAATTACCCGTCAGCGTATTCAACGGAGTTACTTTTGAATCCGTCAGCACCTGTCCGTTTGTATGCAGCAGTCGCCAGTCGTCCTTGCCCGTGAACGGGTCCTTGTAACGGTTCCGTAGAAATCGAATCTGGTTCGTCTTCTCTAGAGCGTCCAACGACCCCGGATAGCTCCTGGTCTTGACATAGAATCGCTTCACTGCGAGCTGGTACTCGCTGCCTCGATCGATCAGCAACTGCTCTTTCTGTCGCTGGGATTCAAACGCCGAAACCGGCATCTCGCGATACAACATAATCGCAATTACGGCGGCCATGACGAAGACTATCAGCAGCGCCGAACCACGTTGGCGAGCTACTCGATCCCGCACTGCGCCGAGCTTACGAGTCACCGCGCACCTCCGGAATCAGTGGCAGTGTCTGCCGGTTCTTCGATGCTGTATCTTCCATTACCGCGCCACTCACGCCCAGCTGAATCACCCGGAATTGATTGAGCAGAACTTCGCCTTCCGATCCCACCAGAACGTCATCGCCCTTCAGGAAAAATCCGCGATTGCCGGTAAGGGGAGCGCGCGACTGAATGAATCCATAAAACTTCAAAGGGATCGGCGTACTGGCAGGGGAACTCGACGCGCTCAGGCCTGGCGGGTTCGTCGGACCAGGGATGATAGGCGGCGTCTTGGGCGGGACGAACTTCGTTGCCTTAGATTGCTCAACGGGCACCGGACCCATCCCGAAGAGATTCCGTTGTCCGGCCGTCACTTCAATTGACTGCAATCGGCTGAGCAGATCTAAACGCAGCGTTGGGTCTATGTCGCCTTTCGACCCGTTGATCGGGCGAAGCTTCAGCACACCTCGATCATTAGCTTTGTTCACCACAGTGCGTCGCGTTCTAGCTGCTCGAGCTTGCGCCATAGTTCGTTGTGTCAGCCCAGGCGTGCCGATTGATGCACCGGCGTTTGCGGCAATCGGTGCAGGTGCGCTCGCACTATTGTCAGACTGCGAATTGATCAAATAAACGACAATTGCGACAACAACGATCCCGATCAGCCACGCCAGTTTCTTGGGCTCGGCCCCTACGGGAATGCCGAAAATTTTCGTTTGTGGGGCGGGCGGCGTTGGCGTCATTGACCCTGCCCAGACTGCCCGGCTTGTGGACTCACCACAGCCGGCTCTTCACGAATGACCGCTTGCAGCCGAAGAACGGCATTGAGTCTGCCAGTTGACTGTTGCGGCGACGCCTGCAATGAGTCCAACATCAGCAACATCGGGGACCGGTCAATTTGTTTTAGAAAGCTCAGTAGGTTCGCATACGATCCTTCGTAGTTCGCCGCCACGTTCAGCAGAGTCAGATCATCAGTTCCTTCTATTGGCTCTTGTTGGTAAACCCGGTCCTTGCCTTGTATGCCCGCTGCGGCTTCCATGCGCAACAACTCACTCAACACTCGTTCGAACGCTAGTCGTCGCGGCAGAAAATAAGTGCTCTCAAACCCGCCGTCCTGATCGCTTCCCTGCTGCACCTTGGCCGCAACCGACTTCAATCGAAGTGAGGAAACCTGCATCGACCGTATCTGGGTTCGGAGGGCCGCGCTCTGCTGTTCTAAGTCGGCTCTTGAGCCCCCCGGCGGTGCCAGGTAGGCAAACAACGCGAACGCATTCAATACGGCAAGCAGCGCGGCTCCCACCTGCAGCGATGTCCGGCTTGTCAGCCCCGCTACTTCTGGTTTCTGAACCAGCCTAAAGTTTTTGAGCATAGGCGACGGTCACCGCGTAATGGAAGAAAGGATCATTCTGCTTGGGTGGCTGCTGATTAGTAATCGATGCATCCCCAAATAAAGGCGATTTTGCCAGGTTGGTCAACAACTGAACCACGACTTGCGGCTCCAGCGTTCCAACTTGCATCTCTAATTGGATGTGATTGGTTCCACCCAGATCCTCTGTCGGGACCTGCGGTAATCTGATCGAGACTAGTTGCATGTTCTGCGGCATCACCGTCTCCAGATCTTTGAATACCAACATCCAGCTGACTGAGCGTCGCGCAATTAGTTCGTTCAGAAAAACGCTGACCGCAAACACGTCAGCATTCTGCGGTCTCGCCAGAACGTTTGTGAACTGAGCCTGCTCCTGCTTCAGGTGGTTCAGTTGCATCTGTTCACGGTCAATACCTCGGCGTAGATCTGTTGCCGTGCTTCGTTCTCTTAGAGCCAGAATCGAGAGGATTATCAGCGAGCAAGTCAGCAGTCCACATAGGACCGCATAGATCGCGTTCTGCGCACGTTCTCTCCGGAACGGTTGCGAGGCAAGGTTGATCATCAATGGCGTCATCAGGCTGCGTACTGCTCCAATAATCCAAGCAGCCCGGCATTCTCCTGCTGCGCCGCCCGAAAGCGAGATCGCACTGGCGCATATCTGACACCGAACTGAGTCTCCGCTTGTAAACCGAGCAGATCGCTTTCCGCACCGAATCCGCAGAGCAGCAGACTCTTCGCTGGCTTACCAACCTGATCCTCGGCGTAAGCAATTGTTTGTTCAAGGAGCGCCAATACGTCGTAGTCTTCGGGCAGCGCTTCTTCGTCCGCGCCGATGGGCGCCAGATCTACACATCGGATCAATCGGACCCGCGCCTGGTCTAACAGCAACACCGAGATCTTCGACCCGGCTGCTTTGGCTAACACCGTCAACCCCGCATCGCCCAAGCGCTGTCCGCCCACGTTTGCGCCGCTTTGGCCCGTACCGACACAGAGCGGCAGAGTCGCAATGCACGATGGAGTTACTAACCCAACCCGATAACCAGCGGCCACCAGCAAGCCTTCATATTCGTCCAAGATCGGCTTTGCAATTGCGACAGCTAGCACTTCGATCCTTCGTTCTTGACTGACTTGCACCGAGTACGATACGTGCGCTTCCTCGATCGGAAAGGGAACTGTCTTCCGAAGTCGGAAACGAAGTAGTGCGTTACGCTCCGGCTCTCCGGCCGGGAACTCTTCAAAATCCAATATCGACATGCGAACAGCGTAATCCGGAATCACCAGCCCCGCCATGCCCTTCTTAGCGGGAGTGCCAAATCCTAACTTGCTGAGCGCTTCCTGATAAACGTTCGGTCTGGTCAGATTCGGCAAGTTGGGCGAAGCTGTCAGAGCAGATGATTCGAAAACTTCCACCCGAGTATCAGCCGGGTTTCGTGGTGAGACCGCCGCTAGCGAGGTTTCCGTAATCTCAATCAGCTGGTCTGGCGGTGGCTCCTTTACCAGTCGCTGGATTGCATCAAATAACAACAGAACGTCACCTCATCCTTCAATAAAGGTCACCTTGTTGACCTCGCGCAACGTTGTCACGCCCTCTTGAACTTTGGCCAAAGCAGAGTCCCGCAAGAAGGTCATACCTTCGTCTCTCGCCAACCTCTTAATCTCCGATGCGGGACGGCGCTCTAGAATCATTTCGCGAATTTGCTCACTCAGATCTAACAACTCGTGAATAGCCGTTCGACCTCGAAAACCAGTGCCTCCGCATTCCATACAGCCCGTACCTTCAAAGAAGGTGAACGATCTCCAAAGGTCTAAATCAAGCCCGCTGCTCTTTAGATAATCGTCGTCGTACGTGATTTTACGCTTGCAGTGAATACAAATCACGCGAACAAGACGTTGCGCCAGAATGCAGTTCAAAGCCGATACAAAGTTGTAAGGCTCGACGCCCATGTTCAAGAAGCGGCCTAGTACATCAAGCACGTTGTTTGCGTGCACGGTCGTGAACACTAAGTGTCCTGTCAGCGCCGCATTGATCGCGATCTGAGCTGTTTCTTGATCACGGATTTCGCCCACCAGTATCTTGTCGGGATCGTGCCGCAGAATAGACCTCAATCCGCGCGCAAATGTTAAACCCTTTTTTTCGTTGACTGGGATCTGCGTGATGCCTTTGATTTGGTACTCGACTGGATCTTCAATCGTTATGATCTTGTCTTCGTCATTCTTAATTTCGCTCAGCGCTGCATACAGTGTGGTCGTCTTGCCCGAACCTGTTGGACCAGTGACTAGCACCATGCCATAGGGCTCTTTGATGTAGCGTCTAAACTTCACGACGTCGTGTTCAGCAAACCCAACCACATCAAGACTGAGTGTCGAGAACTTCTCGCTCATCGATTCTTTGTCGAGGACACGAAGGACAGCGTCCTCGCCGTGGATGGTAGGCATGATTGATACCCGAAAATCGATCAATCGGCCTTTGTATCGTACTCGGAAACGTCCGTCCTGCGGCACCCGGCGTTCAGCGATGTCGAGCTCGCTCATTACCTTGATTCGCGAAATGACGGCCGAGTAGAACTCTTTTCCTATCGGAGCCATTGCATACTGCAGCACGCCGTCGATGCGGTACTTGATAGCCAATTCAGCGTCGCGGGTTTCGATGTGGATGTCGCTTGCACGTCGCTCAAGTGCATTGAAGATCGTCGTATCGACCAGCTTGATGACTGGTGCAATGGCCCCTTCGTCCGAAGCAAGCCGGTCGATTGAAAGCGTCTCGTCGGCATTGTCATCATCTCCGAGAACATCAAGTGTGAAGCCCTCGGTAACTTCTTCCAGAACTCGTTGTGATTGCTCGGTCTTCTTGAGAAGGTCAGAGATCTGGGTGTAAGTGGCAACCTTAATCTTCAGCTTCTTACCGATCAACACCGCAAGTTCGTCGATGAAAACAACCTGCTTCGGGTCGGATAGCGCGATTTCGAGTGTTCCCCCAATCTCGTGAATCGGTACGAAATGGTACCGAAACATTAAGTCAACGGGAACGGTCCGGAACAACTCGTGATCAATCTTTGTTTCCTTCAGATCAACAAATTCACAGCGGTACCGGCGCGCCATTGAACGGGCCAGATCTGCCTCTGTAGTTGGATCCTTGATCTTTAGTGTTTCGGTAGCCATCTGTTCTGCTTTCTAGTGAATCGTGTCCGCCAGCGAAAAAATTGGTAAGTACAACGCCACTAACACGAAGGCCACGAAGATTCCCATGAACACCATAATTACTGGCTCAATCAACGACAGGATTGCCGTCATTCGAGTAGAAACATCGTCCTCGTAGAACTCGGCGACGCTATTGAGCATTTGCGGCAGTGCTCCTGTTGATTCGCCGACCTCTGTCATATCGATTGCCAACGGAGGAAAAATGCCGATCGTTGTTAAGGACCTCGAGAGCGACTTGCCTTCCCGTACTAACACTGCTGCCCGATCCAGCGATTTCTTCAATAACACCGTTCCGAGCGACCGTCCCGAGGTCTCCAACGCCTGCACTAATGGAATTCCCCCTACTAACAAGGTGCTCAAAACTCGGGAAAATTGCGCAACTTGAAACTTAGTCCAGATATCGCCAAATATTGGCGTCTTCATCTTGACTCGATCCAGAATTTCCTGCGACGCTTCGCGCTTCGACCAAAAGTAGAACGCCACTGCGGACAGTATCAGTCCCAAGAATGCCACCAAAATATAACCCCTTGCTGTCGTGCCCACAGCAATCAAGATGCGTGTGGGTGCCGGCAAAGTCGCTTGCATACTGCGGTACAACTCGGCGAAATTGGGCACCACATACGTAACCAGGAACACCATTAGACCCAAGACCAACGTAATGAGAAGCGCCGGATAGATCAGCGAAACTAGCAGCTTCTTTCTAACCGAGAGAGTCAGTTTCTGGTAGGTGAGATAGCGCTCTAAGACCTCAACCAGCGATCCGCTTTTCTCGCCAGCCAGAACGGAGGTTACGTAAATCGGCGGAAACACGTTTTGATTCTCAAAAGCATCTGACAGGCCAGTCCCGGTCTTAACCTGGTCGCGCACAGCTTTTATATGACGGCCCAGCTTAGGATCAGTTAAACGATCGGCCAATAGATCGAGCCCCTGCACAATCGGCAACCCGGCTCGGACGAGGGTCAGAAACTGCTGGTTGAATATCAAAAATTTCTCAAGATTGACGATTTTGTTCCGGCGTGCACCGAGGCGCGCACTCAGGTCTTTGGCTTTGACCGAATAAACCAGAAAGCCCTGCTGCGAGAGCCTATCGCGGGCTTCCTTCTCGCTCGTCGCCTCCGCTACCTGCTCGTGCATCTGGCCGCGCGGATCTGCATATCGCAACATGAACTCAGCCACGTTAATTAGCCCCTTCGGTCTGAACATTCATAGCGTCAACTATCTCCGCACCCGGTGGAATCGTGAAATGAAAGAGCTCGTCTGCGACGGGCGGATTCAATCGCTCATCGGTAAATTGATACTCAATCACGCTTTCATCGACCCCCGCTACTCTCAAGTCTGCGATCGAGCCGTTCGGTCCAACAAGCATCTCAATGCTCCGGTACGCCATGCGATTGCTTTTCGCGTTGGCTCGTAGCTGTGTTCCGCGGTCTGTGGGGCTCGTTTGCAGATCCCGAAAATCTTTGCGCAGATCCACTCTCCCCAATAAGAATGCAAGCGGAGCTCGAAGATCCTCGGTTTCCTTCAGCTTCACTTTTTGAACCCGATTGTCTCTGGCCGTATACAAAAAGATCATCTTGCCATCCGACACGAACAATTTGCCAGCTGGCTGCTGGTAATCCCAACGCATTTTTCCGGATTTCCGAAGTGTAAGCACCCCTGCTTCCGGCCTACGCCTGTGACCCTGGACCGTAAAGGTTTCAACGAAGTGAACAGACAAAGTTTTGGCATCGTTGTACCGACTTTCGACCTGATCGACAACCGAGGGCGAAGTCTGGCTCGCGAGCGCGGAGAGGGTCACAAGCCCCCCCGCGAGCAGCTGCACTCGAATCATACTCGCCTGAACAGACGTACCTAGCCCCAAATCCGTTTGCGCTCTTTCAAGAAACATCTCCTATTAAGGAGCAAGGCGCACTCTCGTCCATCCACCAGCGCTTTCACCAGTGCCAAGGCTCCTACTAAATAGGATACGGTCATGCAATCGGTTCGGACGGCCTTGCCAAAACTCCAGGCTGGTCGGGACCACACTGTACCCACCCCAGAACTCGGGCATCGGCACGTTCCCATCAGGATATTGAGCATCCAAGGCAGCTAGCTTACTCTCAAGCTCTTCCCGATCCTTAACAGGCTGGCTTTGGGGGGAAGCCCATGCCCCTAGCCGACTACCCCTCGGACGACTCTGGTAATAAAACTCGGATGTCTCTGGGCTAACGCGCTCTGCTCGTCCTTCTACCCGCACTTGGCGTTCCAATTCGTTCCAAAAGAAGCTAAGTGCCACATTTGGGTTCGTTTCGATATCGCGGCCTTTCCTGCTTTGGTAGTTTGTGTAAAAAACGAACTCGTCCTCGCTAAGCTCTTTCAGGAGAACAACCCTGGCCGAGGGCCGTCCGTCACGAGTCGCAGTGGCCAGCGTCATTGCGTTCGGCTCGCGTAGGCCAGCGGCCTGTGCCTCACCAAACCACCGTGCAAACAACGAAATTGGGTTCGTTCCGCAATCCGCCTCAGATAGGCCACCCCGTTGGTAGCTTTCCCGCAGATTCGCCAGGAGCAGCCCCGGAGTTCGTTCCGTAAAATCGCCCATCCCTTGCTATACTAGCTGCTGGCATGGTGTACGTTTTCACATCCCTTCACGTGATCGTGTGTGTATTTCTGATCATCGTGGTGCTCCTGCAGAGCGGAAAAGCGGCTGACCTCGCCGGCGCTTTTGGCGGCATGGGTTCTCAGACAGTGTTCGGTCCCCGGGGCACAGCGACTATTCTTTCAAAGGCGACCACGGTCGCTGCGGCGTTGTTTATGATCACCGCTTTGACGCTAACTATCGTGTCGAACCGAACAGACAGCGGTAACGGTAGCGTTCTCAAAAATGTTCGGAAGCAATCTGTGGTGACTGCACCTCCCGCTACCAAGGGCCAGGCCGGCCAACCCCAAAACGGCAAAAAATAAGTACGCTTTAAACGCGGAGATGGCGGAATTGGCAGACGCACTAGCTTGAGGTGCTAGCGGGTAACACCGTGGGGGTTCAAGTCCCCCTCTCCGCACCATTCAAAATCAGCATCTTACAAGAGCCTCCGGCGAGCGGAAGGCTTTTTCTTTGTGCGCTGTAGTGGTTTTGTAGCGGAATTCTCTGCGCGGTTCTCAAGGAGCACACAGTAGAGCTTCGTCGCCACCTTCATCCGCATCGCCATGCTGCAATTGAACGTGGGCGATGGGGGACACAAGGAACTGTGTGCTGCAGGAGGACGGTTCGGGACCTGTTCAAAGCCTATTAGCCTGGTCGAATTCACATTTCTCCCGAACATAGCGCCTGGCGAGCACAATTCCAAAGACCGCGATCGCTACCACAATAACGGGGATAACGATGTAGCCGAAATGCAAGGCGAACGCTAAGGAGTAATACGCGAGGACAAGGGCGATAGAAATACCGCTCCCTACGACCGGTGCCAATAAGATGAGGTAGAACTTGTCTCGAGAGCTTCCTTTCTCGACGAAAGTTCGCAGAGCGAAGCCAAGGGTAAAGATTAGCGCTAATCCGAGAAGTACTTGCAGGACGAGTTTGTCGGGCACATTTTAATGGCTGCCGCCATACAAAGCGCAACAAACAAACCCGCCGTCGCTTCTTTAAAGGACATCGCAGAAGGTACCTTAATTCGTGCCGAAAACGGCAAACACGTGCTCAAGACGTTATCACACACGCGCCTGGTTGCTGATCAGGTCGACCATAGGCTGAGCGTAAACTAGAGCGTCTTTACGCAGCCGCCGGTCTCACTCAGGCAGGCGGCGGTGAATCAGGCTAGAGAGATGAGTCTGCAAGCGTGCAGACGGAGCACACGCTATCTTCGGCATCGCTTTCATGCCGGATCGGGTTTCATGGAGTTTCACGTTGGCACACTTGGGTTATCTGGGCGTGAACAATATGCCGAGGTCTTTAACAACTTGCTGGTCGCACACGAACTCGGCCATTGGTTGCAGGAGGTGGCGCAACAGCCATTAATCCGATGGCAAGCCGAATATGACGCGAACCAGATCATGGTCGCCTGCTGCCGGGATCATCCCGCCGCATTCCCGGCTGCTCCGACGGAATACGATTGACCAACTTCGTCGCCGAATTGCCGGACACGCCGAGTCTGATGACGGACAATGCCCGCTTGAGCACCGAGGAGTACTTCAACGGGTTCTGGTGCAAACCGGGATCAGGGTTGGCGATGATGGACAGATGCCGCGCTTTGTACCGATGGAGGAGTTGTTCAAAGGCCGGCACTTTGACCGGGAGATCGTGGTTCTGTGCGTCCGATGGTATTTGAATTTTAAGCTAAGCTTCCGGGATTTGGTCGCGATGATGGGTGAGCGCGGCATCCATCTGGCGCACACCATAATTCTGAGGTGGGTACAGCATTACAGCCCGGAGTTTGTGAAGCGGTGGAACCGGTTCGCTCGCGCGGTAGGTGGATCCTGGCGCATGGATGAGACTTATATTCGCGTGAAAGGCGAATGGCTGTACCTCTATCGAGCCGTTGACAAGAGTGGCAAGACGGTAGAGTTCTACTTGAGCCAGAAGCGCGATGTGAATGCCGCCACAGCCTTTCTGCGCAGGGCGATGAAGAGCCAACGGATGCCCACCAAGATTACCCTTGATGCGTACGCTGCTTCGCACCGGGCTGTGGCGGATTTGAAAGCGAATGGTGAGTTGCCGAAGCGGGTCCTGATCCGAACCAGCAAATACCTGAACAACAGGATCGAACAGGACCATCGCCGGATCAAACAAAGACTTCGCCCGATGCTGGGTTGAAGAGTCTTCTAACAGCGGTGGTAGTCATCGCCAGCATCGAATTGGTTGAGAAGATCAAGAAGGGACAATTCAAAACAGTCAAACTCGGCGGGAATGCTGCGACGATGCCGGAGGTCTGGCAGCCGCTCTGGCCGCGTAACGCCTACATCCACTTCGAAGCAAGCAAGGGCGTCCGAGTTTAAGCGTCGCTCCCAATTTGCACCAGAACCATTGAGCAGATCGGCCAGGGCGGCATGGGCCAGGTGTATGCCGCCGAAGATACAGAACTCCGGCGTACAACATTGTTACGGTTTACGATCTGATTCACACCCCTTGGGATTTTGAAGTTCGTGCATCATTTCAAGAAAATCAAGGTTGTCTACCAGGCCCAGAAAAGCTTCAACAAGCGGTCTAATCGCCGTTTTAGCATGTAAAGGCTTGGCGGCCAGGGGACTTGAGTATTACGTCCTAAGCCATGTGAGTCAGCATCCCATCCAAATTCATGAAAAGGCGTTCGAAGCCGCAGGGAGAAAGAATCTCGATGATGCTCGTCGGCTCATCGCATGCGTTCCGGAAGGAGTGCCACTGATTGCGCCGCTAAAAACGAAATCGCCTGGATGGGCAAACAGCACATCATCGTCGGTTAGGGAGAAGTAAAAAGATGGGGACTAATGTACTTGAGCGACGCTTCAACAAATAAGACTCCTGCCGCTAGCGCCTGATTCGCACTTCGGTTGCCGAACCCGATGGCCGGCACCTGTGGCTTGCCTTGAATACGGCGGCGCGAAACAGATCATAAAATCGCCCTGCGGCCACTATTCCTGGCTTAGGAAATTATTTTCCGTTTCCGTGGCAGTTTTTGGCGGCCTGCTCTCGCTTCAAAGGTGTATGACCAACTTACACTCACAAACTCTTTTCCAGACGCGATTCAGAATCGATCGGATCAGGGCAGCGCCGACTCTGCTTTGTCTGACCTTGCTTGCAGGTTCTGCTCCGACGCAACTGGCGGCGCAAAACCTTCCCACCTGGATGGCGGATCAGAGATCTTACATCGCGACGGTGCCGATGAAGGGGATCGCTATGCCTGGAACGCATGATCCCGCGACTTATCAGGTGCCTGCCAATGGAGACTACTTCAAGAACCAGACAGTAGACTTCACGGGCCAGCTTAATAACGGCTCGCGTTGGTTCGATATACGGACAGAGTACTTGACGACTGGATGCGTGCCCTTCTTTTTTGGAACCTGCCTTCCTGTTCCTGAAAAGCCTGACGGAACCGAAGTCTATCCTCTGCCAGGCGCATTCTGGAATGGACAGGCAGATTTCTATCTGTACGGGCACAGCTATTTCTTCTCGAATCTCACACTCGCGGACGGGTTGGACCAGATGAAAGCATTTCTCGACACCCATCCGCAAGAAATTATCTTTCTCCAGCTCAGCGGCACAATTTCTCCTTCCACAACGGGAGATCAGACTTCTTCCAATAGTTTCATTCACATATTGGACCAACACCTGCGGCGGAAATCGGACAACGCATCCTATGTATACGATTTGAAAACCGCGTGCGCGCTCTCCGGCAATGACTATTATGCGAATTCCGCCGATGAAGGATACTGCGACGGTCCGCCATTGGCTCCTCAGGAGGTAACACCGCAACAACTGTACGGAACATCGGCGCGGGTGATTTTATCGAACGGAGTGGCAGTCCAAACTACCTACCCTACGCTGTCAACATTCAACTTAGTTTGGTCCTCCGACAGCAATACCGAGAGGTTGGTCGGGTATACCGGCAGTGGTGCCGGGACCACCAATTTGGAGCTCTCTCGTCTCGAGAATGGAACACCTGATGATGGGAACCTCGGCCTTTACGGACGCCGGCCCGCCTGGCAGGACTATGAAAAGGACAGCAAAATCCTAACGCTACAGGCCGAGCTTACGCCCTATGGAGACATAGATCTTTCGGATCCAGACCCTTTCACAGGGCTTCTCGGCCCAATCTATGCGGCAGATTACTTCAACCCGATCTTAGCGTCAACCATTCGACTGGCATGGCAACCCAACAGCGTCAATGTGGTTTCTGTCGATAACGTGACTTGCTGCCATATCGCACAAAGCATCGTCGCGCACAATGCGCTAACTTTCAATCGTGTGCCGACCAACCCGAACGGTGCCTCCGCTTTCGCGATTGGAAAGAATGGGTCAGTTTATAAGCTTGGTTTTAGTGACGAAGTCAACGGACCCGCAGATCCGGATCACTCGCTTTATAAACTGGTCGGCTCAGGAAACACGGAAGGCTGGGCGCCCGTGAACGTTCAGGCCGGCGGACGCGGTGGGGTGACGGAGTCAGGAACGCGTCTGGCTGTCGATCCAAGCGGGTCCGTTTGGGTGGTGAAGCACTCCGGCCAGATTGTTAAGCAGGACGCCTTTGGCAATTTCCAGGCAGTAAGCGGTCCCGCAGCGTCAGATATTGCGGTCGGGGATGACGGATCAGTGTTCATCATTGGACCGGGGGGAACGCCTTACCAATACACCGGCACAACCTGGAGCCTCATTCCGGGATTGACCAATGCCACGCGAATCGCCGCAGGACCAGCCGGCACGACAACCGTGGTAGACGTTTCGGGAGGAATTTACCAGGACGTGAACGGCAGTTGGAATAACTTGAGCGGGCCGTTCACTGCCAACTCGGTAGGGGTCGATGAGGCAGGACGTGTCTGGACGCTGGGAGTCGACAATCAGGGGATAGGCAGCGTTTGGAGGCAAGTTCCCACTCCGTTCAGCCATGTCCTTGGCTGGGGTCGGTATCGTGAGAACGGAGTCACTTTAGCCGTGGGACATAGGAACTCCCAGACTGACATCATCTACGTGGCGGACATGTTCGGTAATGCTCACCGGCTCGGCTTCGGCTTAGGCGCACAGGTTCAAAACCTTACGGCAGACGTCACCACAGGAGAGAGCAACCCGCCAATCCAATAAAAGAAACATGGCGGCGCTGCGATCAGAAAGCGAAATGGAGGACTCAACGCATCATTTCCCGTCACCACTGAAGTGATTGAAGACCAGTGGCGAGCCACGTGGATTCTTTGCAAAGCAGCGGGCGATCTGGATGCTGACGTAGGTGCGCGGCGCCGCTGTTTCTCGAGGTGGGAAATCAGGTGAGGGCGTTTTGAGGAGCTATCCGCCCCGCTTGATTTTCCACCCTGCCTGACCAGCGCAGCTTGGCCGCGATAGGAATCAGGTCGCCGTACGCCAAAATTAGTGTGGAGTTGAATCCACAGTATCGGATACAGTTACACCATTAACCTACGAGTTCGTAAAATAGGGAAAAGGGTGACGTCTCCGCAAACCTCCACCACAGTCGCTAGTCTGATGGTCCGCTTTCGCGCCGGAGATCGTGAAGCGGCGGACCGGCTGTTTTCCATTCTCTATCCTGAGCTCAGACGCCTGGCTGCCCTTAAGATGAATGCCGAGGAAAATCAACATTCCTGGCAGCCCTCTCTGCTGGTGAACGAGTTGTATCTGCAGCTGGTCAAGGTGAGATCGCTGCCGCCCGCTATAAGCGGCGATCGCTCAGAGCGGGAACAGTTTTTGCAGTTCGCAGGTCACGTGATGCGCCACCTGCTGATTGACCACTCCAGACGCTTGTCTAAACGGGCCGCGAAAATTGATATTGCTCAGTTCGATCTCGCCGCAGAGGAGGGCGGGACGGCTACACTCCAGGAAATTGACGATTTGCTGGAAAAGCTGGCGGCGATCCACCCGCGGCTTCGCAGCGTTGTAGAGATGAAAGTGTTCGAAGGCTTATCGGTAGAGGAAATGGCGGATCGCCTTGGAGTGGCGCCCCGAACGGTCGCGCGTAACTGGACCTTCTGCAAGGAATGGCTCAGGGACCAGCTGAAAATGGAATAGAATCGTTGCTGACAATGGCAGGTTTTGCCCTCCTGCACTCGCTCTAAAACTATGGAATATGGGAGCGACTTTTGACCGACGAGCAGTGGCGCGCCGCCTGGATCTTATGCGAGACCGCGGGAGATCTGGATTCGGAAGCGCAGCGCGAATATGTTCGTGGCGCAACGGTCGATGGTGAAGTTGAGCGGCGGGTCGTTGCGCTGTTAGAAGAGATCCAAAGCGAGCCCGACTACCCTCCTGCGCCGGACCGCCGGGTCGGCGATACCGTCGGGCGTTACACCCTAATTGAGCGGATTGGTCAAGGTGGTATGGGCGAGGTGTATGCCGCGGAAGATACGGAACTCCGTCGCATCGTCGCCCTAAAGTTTCTGCCGAGCGCCGTCGCCCCCGACAAAGCTGCCGCCTCGCAAGTCATCTCGGAGGCACGACTCGCCTCCCGCCTCAATCATCCCAACATTGTTACGGTTTACGAGCTGATTCAGACTCCTTGGGGCCTCGCTATGGTTATGGAACTGGTGGAAGGACAGTCGCTCCGTGCATTGCTGAAATCACGCCAGCTTTCCGCGCTGGAAACCATTCAGATGGGCCGCCAAGTCGCCAGTGCGCTCGCGGCCGCTCACCAGCAAGGTATCGTTCACCGCGATATTAAACCGGAAAACATCATGGTCCGAGTCGATGGCTACGTGAAGGTTCTCGACTTCGGGCTGGCGCAGAACATTCGCGACCGTGCCCTAAACGGAAGGAGTTTGAATCTTCCTGTCGGGACGGTGCGCTACATGTCGCCGGAACAGAAGTTTGGCGGAGATGTCACTGGCGCAAGCGATGTGTACTCGCTGGCGTTAGTTTTGGAAGAACTCGGTAAGTGGCGTCATCCTCTGCTGACGCAAATGCGAAGCGCAGCGCCGGAGCGAAGACTAAGCGCGGGGAAAGTGGTCTCGCAACTGGAACGGCTGGAGAAGACCGGCCGTTGGCCTGTGCTGCGGACACGGACGATAGTGGTGGCCGTGCTCGCCGGCGTTCTGTCGTTCTATTTGTGGGACCGAGCTCACCCGCCGCAGGAACTGCGTTTAAGGCAAGTCACAAATTATGCTGCCGGTCACGATGTGATAGTCGCAGGACTTTCGCCCGACGGAAACCGGCTAGCCTATGCGAGCATCGACGGTGGCCTGTTCGTGCGTGACAATCGGACCTCCAAAGTCCAGGAGCTGGATCCGCCGGCTGGCCTCAGCATTTCCGAATTGCTGTTTGAATCCGACCGTGCTCTGCTAGCAGTGGGCCTGACAAATCGGCGGTTTGAGACATGGACGATACCGCTCGATGGCAGCGCCGCGACGCCGCTACTCATGGATACCGAAATAGTGGCGCTCTCGCATGACCGCAGGCGCGTTGCCTGGCTTAACCCTAAAGATGAAGTCTGGACGGCTTCGCTGGACGGGACAGCAGCCCACTTGCTTTTGAGAAGCGCCCCTGCCGAAAAGATCGGCATGATTTTCTGGTCGGCAAACGACGACTCTCTTTGGTTTAATCGTCTCCGCCGCTGTTATACAGGCACCAATCCACAGAACGGTTTCGTCTTCCCCGACTCCTGTGACGAAAGCGATCTGGCTTCGTACGACGCTGCGCAGCGAACTTGGAAAATCAGAGCGAACGATTTGCGCTTCGACTCTGGTTTTTTCACCGACGACGGCAACTTCTTCTTCTTGCGCGAGGATGTTGACCGCAAGAGCGAAGCATCCAATCTCTGGTCCGTCCAGACTGACAAGACCGGAAATTTTTCAGGGCAACCGCGCCAGCTATCGCATTTGAATGGCTCCACCTTGTCCCAATTGAGTGGCAGCCTAGACGGCCGGTTGTTAACGGCCGTACGCACGCAAAGCTCAACCCAGGTTTATGTCGGTGATTGGGAGCTCAGCCCGTCTCCGAAGATCATCAACCGGCGCCGGCTGACGCTGGAGAGGAGCGACAGCTATCCGCACGCCTGGAGCCCCGATGGTCAGTCTGTCATCTTTGAGTCGAATCGCAACGGGCGCCTGGAGATATTTCGACAGAAGTTGACGCGCAAAGGAGCCGACCTGCTGGTATCTACGCAGGGCGACGTTTATATGCCAGCTGTAACGCCGGATGGCAAGTGGCTGCTGATGACTTACAGGGACCGTCTTATGCCCGGGCAGCCAGACCGACCATCTCGCCACAGGCTTTTGCGGGTGCCGATCAACGGAGGCCAAGCAGTGGAGGTGCCGATTGGCGAACCGCTCGACGAGTTCCGATGCAGTTTGCCAGGTCGCGGAACCGGCTGTGTTCTCCGCACCACTCAGGGCGACTGGCAACATTACTTCGAGCTCGACCCCATACAGGGCAAGGGCCGCGAACTAGGGCGAACCACATACAAAGCAACCGGCTTGGGTCGCTGGGCGCTTTCGCCGGACGGCAAACAGGTGATCCTTCCCGATGACCGTTGCGCGGGCTGTTTTCTCGAAATCGGCCTCAGCCCAGTGCCGAGCCAGCGGTCAGAGTTGCGCCGCCACGTCGCCGCGATCGGAGTGATTGAAGGAATGACTTTCGCAGCCTCCGACGACGCCTGGCTGGCACAATCGAACCCTCCTGGTCTGGCGATCAACACGGTTTTCCGGGAGCCCTTTCAGTACGATGCCTCGCGCACGAAGGGAATGTACTACGTAGACGGACAGCTCAAGGCTCACCTGATGTATGAGAGTCGATTGAACACGTCTGGTGTGCTTTCGCCCGATCAGAAGCATATTGCACTTCTCGGAGAGGAAATGGACAGCAATGTCTGGAGCTTTCAGCGCTTTCGGGCGTTAAAGTAACGGACGCAGAATCATCTTCGCTATACGTAGCAGTTTTGGGTGGGGTGCTCTCGCTGTAGCGGTATGACATCCTCTCTTTCCCCTCTTTAGTTCGCTCGCAAGCCTACCGGGTTGACGAGACGTAGATCAGGGTCAAAGGGCAAGAGAAGTACCTTTATAGAGTCGTGGATTCTGCCGGCCAAACCATTGATGTTCTGCTCACGGCGAAGCGCGATGCGAGTGCCGCGAAGCGCTTCTTTCAGAAGCTCTTCAGCCTTGCTGCCAATCCCGTACCGCGCGTCATCAATGTGGACAAGAACCCGGCCTATCCAGCGGCTATTCGGGCTCTTAAGCAGGAAAGGACACTGCAGCAGCGGGTTCGCCTGCGGCAATGTAAGTACCTCAATAATCTAATTGAGCAAGATCACCGAGTTGTGAAAAAAGCGCACTTGGCTGGCCAAGGGTTACGACACGTTTCAGAGTGCGTGGCGAACACGGTTCGATGTATAGCGAAACAAGATGTATGGCCGAAGCAAGATTCATTGCCAAACTCTTTGGCCTCGCCGCCTGATTTCAATTCAGTTCATCGCCTCAACTCGTCCCATTTTTTGTACCTTCGAAACCTTCGCAATGAAATCCAAGTGAGGGCTTAACTCAGGGAAGTTGTAACTCTGGAAGCCGCATTTTTGAAAGCAGGTTGCTGAACCGCGGATCTGCGCGGCACGGAGCGAATAAGGGATCGGCGGCGAGGATGTTCAGGCCTTTGTCCTGACGTTTGTAGGCTTTGTCCAACCATGCCATTGCCTGATTCGAGTCTCCAAGCGCACAATATACGATCGCGATATCTACGCCGGAAACGTACCGATGAGCGGCAATGGCCTTCAATTTCTCCGCGATCTGTAGAGCTCCTTGCTTGTCGCCGGATAACGCAAGGGCATGTCCCTCTAAGGCAACTGCATTTGGGGCGTTGTGGAACAGTTTCTCGGCGGTCCTGAATTCGCTCAACGCCTCAGCAAACTGATGCTTTCGTTCATAAACCAAGCCCAGAACAAGATGCGCGGCGGCGAAGTCGGGCTCCAGCTCAAGCGCCTTGTGTACATATTGAAATGCACTGTCCAAGTCCGCACCGCGGTAAAATATTTCACCCGCATCAGTGTTAATGATTAACGACAAGGGATCGAGTTCCAGGGCTTGCCTGATCTGCGCCTCAGCTTCTGCATGCCGACCAAGGCGCGACAGGTGAAGGGCATACCAGTGCCGGGCGGTAGGATACTCGGGATTGAGGCGTAGCGCCATGCGATACTCCTCTTCTGCGCCCTCCCAATTCGAATCGTTATCTACCTTGACGGCGCCGAGCACAGCATGCGCCTCGCCCAGTTTGGGATCTAGCTGAAGAGCTCGCAGTGCGTTCTGTCGTGCTAACGCCAACGACTGAGCTGGTTCCGGCCCACCATACGAGCTCGAGATGACATAGGAATCTGCCAAAGCCGCGTAAACCTGCGCATATTGCGGATCGGCTTTCAATGCTTGTTGATAATAGTCGATGGATTTTTCTAACCCGTCAAGAGTGCGTTTGTTCCAGAAGTAGCGCCCCCGAAGATAATCGTTATACGCCTGCGCGTTGGGTGTATGACTCGGCTTGGTATCACTGGGATTGCGAATCCCCAATGTGTTCGAAAGCTGCCGGGTCGCATCATCCAGTACCACGCTTCGCAGCGCATCGGGGTCGAATAAGTCGTAGTGTTTAGCCCAGAGGTGGCGGCGGCTCCGAGTGTCCAGAAGTTCCATAGCAATGCGGAGGTGACCTCCGGCATTCCATTGCGAACCTTGAATAAGTGCGTCCACTTTCAACTCTCGCCGAAGCTGGGCCAGCTGGGCCCTTGTGTTCCGGACCTGCGGTACGGAGCTGGGTGAAATCACACGCAGTGAGTGGAACTGAGCCAAATTGGAAGTGATCTCGCGAGTTAGCGAGTCAGCTATAAAATCCTTCTGAGGATCGCCTGTTAAATTTTGGAACGGCAGAATAGCAATCGAATGAACTCCGTTTGCAACCGGCGTTCGACGCTGCTGATTCTGTGGTAAAAAGATGGCGATTGCGGCACCCAGCAACCCGGCAGCTGCGACTGCAAGAGTGCTCCAGAACGCAATGCTGTACTTGGGCTTGTGGCTTTCGCTCTTTATCTCGGCTTTGGCCGTAATAGCAGGTCGCGCGAAATCGGGCGATGATCGCGAGTCACTATCTTCCACTTCGGAATCATTGATTTCCGCAACGGGGATCACTGGCTCTGCCGAAACGGATTTTGTCTCCGCTGGCTCGGCACCGTTGCCGCCATACACGGCCGTGCTTACAAACTTGTAGCCCTTACCGACAACCGTCTGAATGTATCGTTGCCGGCCTGAGTCGTCTCTAAGCGCATATCGGACCTTGCGAATCGCAGTGTTAATGTTGTGTTCCGTATCAAGATGAACATCCGCCCCCCAAAGGCGCTCAATAATCTGCTCTCGTGTGACCACTGATCCTTGCTTCTCGATCAGTAGCAACAGTAACTCACAGGGACGGCGTTGGAGTCTGATGACACGTCCGGCACGTCGCAGTTCGTGCCTTGTGACGTCGAGTTCATAGTCACCGAAGCTAATAATTGACTGAATCGTGTTTCGACCCCCTATGACTATATTTGATCCGCAACTTCCAGACAAGCGTAAAGCATAGAGGTTAATGGAATTAGGAGGTTACCTTAAGTTACTCAAATCCATTTTAGTCAATGCGGGGCTACTTGCTTCCTAGATGCAGTTGTGAGAACTAAGAGCTGCGCCTGGACGAGTTCTCCTGTCCGAGTGACAGAAGAGGTTCGTTCAGAACGCAATGGCTCTCGAAAAAAATCTGCTCCCAGTACCTAGTTGGACCTTTCGGCAAGTGTTAGCAGTGGCACTGACAAGCTGCTTGGCTTTCGGCCAGTCTCCGAAGACCGTTATCATCCCGAGTGGCAGCACCAGTACTGCGCTCTCGAGCTCGGGCACTGTAACAAACATTACAACCGGGACGGTTCATGGAAGCAACGCTTATAACTCGTTCACGAGTTTCAACGAGAGTCAGGGCAGCACTGTCAACCTGATCCTTCCGAATGGGACCACCAATCTTCTGAACTTAGTGAACCAGCGATCGGCGACTATCGACGGGACGCTGAACTCAATCCTGAACGGGAAAGTCGGGGGCAACATCTTCTTCGCCGACCCTTACGGAGTGATCATCGGCAAGAACGGGGTGGTTAACGTCGGGGCGTTCTCAGCGTCAACACCGACCGCTAGTTTTCTCAATCAATTTTTCTTGTCCGCCGGTAATCCATCCGGTACGGCAGCGGCAAGCCTGATGAAAGGTACGATTCCGATCACCGCTGATGGGTTGATTTCAGTACAGGGGAAGATCAACGCAATCGGTAAGGTGGGTCTCTTTGGCGGAACAGTCACCAATTCGGGAGCCATCAGTTCGGGCGCGGTGTTCTCAGGGGTAAAGCCCGACTTTAGTGATGTCGTCAATGTCACCGGGCTGAAGAATGGGAACTCGATCGTAGTTCAGAACGGTGATATAGAGATTCAAGCCGCTGGCAATTTTGAAAATTCGGGAACCATCGTAACTTCCGGCGGGAACGGAGTTAACGGGGGTAACATCACGGTTCAGACTGGCAATGACATAAAGCTGGATTCCGGGTCGGTCCTGTCAGTAGCGGGCGTGGGCAGCAACTCGAACGGAGGCACGATCGGGCTGAAGGCTGGGCGAAATGCTGAGATCGATTCGAACGCACTGGTGACCGCTGCAGCTGGCCAATCTGGCAATGGCGGCGCAATCGATCTAAGTGCGACGTCAACCGTGAATTTCAACGGCGGTCAGTTAAGGGCAGGAGCAGCGAACGGAACTCCAGGAACCGTGACGATCGATCCTGCTGATCTGAACATTACCAGCAACGTGACGCCGAATGACGGGACAAACGTCAGTCTGACGGGCGATACCATTACGATTGCACCGGGCGTAGTTATCTCGTCACGGCAGATCGGAGGTGCGACAGACTTTCTAAATTCGCCCTCGACTGGAAACTCAGGCTCGATTTCAATGACGGCCAACTCCGCAGTCGAGAACTCCGTGATTAACATCGGCGACGGTGCGCAGCTGCTGGCGCATGCTACCGGTATATACTCTCCTGGCAATATCACCCTGCAAGCGACCCAGACATTAGCCGGTTCCCTGATAACCGGAGCAGCCCAGCTAAACATAGGAAACGCGTTGCTGAAGGGCCAGGACATCACGCTAACCTCAACTGCTTCGGCAACCGCGAACAGCTCTTCTTTCGGACCTGCTGCTGGGGTGCTGAACGACACCAGTCTTGGCTTTCTGGTGAACGGCCCAGCTTCAGTCAACGCATCAACGGCGACCAGCGGCATTAGGATTGGAAATACTGGGACTTCCGGATCGGCACAGATTAACGCAACCGGCAACGTGAAGATCAGTTCTACCGCAACGTCGTCGACGACCAGCGACTTAACAGGTATTAGCGGATTTTCGTACGGCGAAGCCAACTCGACCGCAACCGCGCAAGTCGCAAAAACAGCAACCATCAACGCCGCCGGAACGGTAGTGCTTAACGCGCTTTCAAACGATACGCTACACGTTGCGGAAACCACGACTCAGCAGGGACAAAGCGTTCTCGCCGTCGCATTTGGCAAGGCAGCTTCGACCAGTACGGCGCAGGTGGATGGCTCGGTTACCGGCAGCAGCGTGCAAATTGCCGCGACGAACGTGAATAGCTTTTCCACGTCTGCTAGCCCTACTGATTACCAATCCGCTACAGGTAATGGCGGCGGAGTTGGGATTGCACTGGGCTTCTACCAATCAAACGCGAATGCGGGCCTAACCGGAAGCGCGACTTCGACCCAAGAAGACGTCCAAATTGCGTCAGCGACGACAAACAGCAAGAACGTCGTGAACTCCTCGGCGTCGGTTCCGAGCCAAGGAATCAAATCAAAAGTCGCTTCAGTTGAAGGCTGGACGCAGAATCTAGGCAATAAGCTGAGCCAGGCGACGGTGACAGGACTTTTGGGTTCGTCTCCGGCAGTCAAGCCAGCCGCGAATCCGAGTCAATTTGGTTTGGCAGCGGCTGTTTCTTACTCGGAAACCGGCAACACGGCCACGACT
Source organism: Bryobacteraceae bacterium (assembly GCA_965214005.1). GTDB lineage: Bacteria > Acidobacteriota > Terriglobia > Bryobacterales > Bryobacteraceae > Bog-105. The sequence continues at coordinate 547,618 of CBDCAQ010000014.1, read as the reverse complement.
ACGGTTAGCGGAAACGTGAATTCACAAGGAAAAGTAACTGTCAGCAGCCTAGCGTTGGATGCGCCGCAAATCAGCGCGGCCGGCTCGGTTAGTAGCCTGGCTACGGACAGTATGGGGCAAACTACCGACATCGGAGGAGCGGCCGCAGTCTCAGACTTTCACAATACTGCCAACACCTATGTGAACGGTAGTGCAGTTGTCACAGGGGTCGGCGCAGTTTCTGTTACAGCCGAAGCCGACATGCTGAATCCCACACTTCAGACCGTAGGCGGCATCGAGAAAGACTGGAATTTCCAAGGGTTGAATTTCTCCGGTTCGCCAACCAACGGCACGGGGACGGGCTGGGGCGACGTACTCTTTAGGGACACTGATCAAGTCGTAAACAGCATTACGACTGCTCTCGGGGGCGCCGCGAATCCTGGTCTGTTCACCTCTTCATTCGTCAACACCGGCCTATCTACCGCGGGCAAATCGACGAGTCAATATGGCGCGGCGGCCAGCCTGAACCTGCTCGGCATGACGAACACGTCGTCGGCGACCATCACTGGCTCGGCCAACGTCACTGCGAAAAGTGGCGACCTCAGCGTCACGTCTACTTCCACAGCTTCAACCATAAACGCCTCCGGCACGGGTTTGGGTGTAGGACAAGTAGCGAGTCTGAATCCGGGTGTGTCATCGGGAACTTCGATCGGCGGGTCTTACAACGGCATCAACCTAACCAATACCTCCACCGCTTATATAGGTGACGGAACAACGGCCACGGCGACTCAGGGCAATGTCAACGTAGGCGCAGCGACTCAGAGTTTCGTCATCGATCTAGCGCAAGCTGGGGACAAGGCAACTCAATATGGAATCACTGGCACCTTCAACAACGCAAGCGTAACCGACAATGCCGAATCTTATATCCAGAGCAACGCGATCGTTAACGCCGCGCAAAACGTCAACGTAACCGCTGGCAATTTCCTACATGATTACGCTGTCGGCGGTGCGCTTGGCATCGGCGGATCAGCCCAAGTCGGTGTGGCCGTTAACTGGAACCAGATAAACGACACAACGCTCGCTTACATCGGCGACCCGGCTAATGCTCGGACGAACTCTTGCAACGGTTGCGGCGTGACAGCTGGTCAGAACGTAAATGTCAATGCGTCCTCAGGTGAGAGTCTTTATGCTGTCACCTTCGCGGCCGCTAAGAGTGGGAGTACCGGCAAAGGCGCAGATGGGGAATCCAGCACGACGCCCACTGGCGACACTGCCGCTGAGGCACCCACGACCACAGGACCCTCAGAAGGCCAAAACGGCGCTGGCGGCGGCGGTTTCGGTTTCGGCATATCCGGCGCAATCGCATTTAACCAAGTTGGCGATTCGAACAATCCCGGAGTCGTCACGAAGGCTTTCGTTAACAATGGCGCGACTGTCACGGCGACAGCTGGGTCGTTAGGCGTGATTTCGCAGGATACCTCGTTCGCAGTCGCGGCTGTGTTGTCCGCAACTCTTGGACAACTCTCATCCCTCGCAGGAGCTTACAGCCAGAACACCATTAATAAGGACGTGGAAGCGTTCACTGGCAACACCACTTTGACTGGCAACGCTTTAACGCTGAACGCAACCAGCAACGGCAGTTTGTTCGCAGTCAGCGCCGGTGGTGCAGTGAACACCGAAGAAGGCATTTCAGTCGCGGGTTCGGTAAACAACAACCTGATCAACAACACCGTGATTGCCCGTTTGGGTGACAACACATCAGCAACTGCAATTGGAAGCGGCGGCGCGACCGTGGCTGCGAGCGAAGGCAAATACGGAGACCAGGTCGTTTCTGTTGCAGGCGGATTCAGCGCTTCAGCTGGCGGCGATGGAGTAGGTGCTGCCGTTGACATGGGCAGTTACACCAACAACGTAACAGCCGCCATCGGGGCAGCTCAGGTCAACACGAGCGGAAACGTTGAAGTTACGGGGTCAAACACCTCATCGTACTTGCCAATTGCTGCTTCGCTCGCGGGGGGCAGTAACTTCATCGCGGCCGGTTCTCTTGCGAGTGAAAGCATCACGGATACGACGGCTAGTTCAGTTAGTGGGAACGTGAGCGCAGGGAAGAACCTGCTCATCGGCAGCCTTGATACAAGCAGCGCCATCATTATCGCCGGTGGTGTCGGCGTAGGCGGAGATGTGGGGGTTGGAGTTGCCGCAATCCTGCCACAACTGATCCGAACCACGACTTCGACAATTTCTGACGGAGCAACGGTCTCGGCGTTAGGGTCAGATTCCGCATCCATCGCCTATGACAACCAAAATGTAGTTGGCATGCTGCTGGACGCGAAGACCAGCGGAAATCTGTCCGACTACGCTGTTGCAGGCGCCGGCTCCGGATCAACCAGTGTTGCAGGTGCCGTGATCCTCAACCCGTTTGGCAAATCTACTCCGAACAGCTTGAAAGATGATACGGAGGCCACCATCGGCCAAGGTGCAAATGTAAATACTTCGAATCAAAATGCCGTGAATGATCAGTCGGTAACCCTACTTGCCACCGACATCTCGGGCGTGAACGATGCAGCAGGCATGCTGGCTATCGGCGGTGATCTGGGAATCGGTGTCGGCTTTGACCAAATCGTCCCCAATTGGACAGTAAATACGGCAATCGGGAACGGTACCATAATTAATGCTGCGGCTAACGTCACAACTGCCAGCAATCTGCAGAATTTTGTAAGCTCGTACGCGGTCAGTGGAGCCGGTTCTGGGCTGGCCGCAGCCGCCGGCGCTGCGTCAGTCATCAATGAAAGCTCGAACACAACGGCCACCGTGGATGGCATCGTGAATGCGGGTGGAACGGTTGAAATTGCTGCAAGTCGCAACACGGGTCAGGTAAACGCCGTTGATGGCGATCTTGCTGTGGCTGTCAGCCTTGGCGCTGGATTCGGCGCGTCCGTCACGAATACGACCACTAACGACACCGTCGATGCCGCAGTAGGAAACGGCGCGTCAGTCACGGCCTTGGGCGGTACACCTTTGAGTACCGTGCCGACGGGACAAGTAGACAATCACGGCAACCCGCTGAATGGAAGCTTCCAGGGGCTCTCGGTCACAGCTATTAGTTCGAGTTTCGTAAACCCATCGGCCGCGGGCGGCGCAGGGTCGGGCGCGGTTGGGGCACAAGGATCTGTTTCGACAACGAATGTGACAGTGAACACGACTGCTGAAATCGACCCATCTGCCACGGTCAATCTGAACAATACCGGTGCGAACTCTAGCCAGAATGTTCAGGTGCTAGCAACGGATCGAACTCAACTGCGGAGTATCGCGGGCTCAGCCGCTGCCGGCGCCGCTGCGCTCGCTGCTGGTGTCGACACCGATCAGGTCAACCGGAACATCACGGCTGAAATTACGGGAGCAACAGTTAATGCTGCGAACAACGTAACCGTGGCCAGCCAGAATTCAGGATCAATAACTTCGATTGCAGCTTCCGGATCGGCCGGTGGGTTTGCGATTGCGGGTGCTGTCTCAAACATCACCGACATTACGAACACGTACGCGATGGTTAGTGGCGGGTCGAATGTTACCGCCCAAAATAATGTCCAGATCTCGGCAAATCGAAACACCGGCATCAGTGCTACGGACGGTTCAGGCGCGATCGGCGGGGTTGGTCTGAATGGGTCGATTGCCAACGTCACGCAAACCAACAACACGAGCGCTTACGTAGGGCCGAATACTTCAGTTACGGCGCTTGCCCTCGGCAGCGGTGTAACTACGCCCAGTGCTGACTCTGGTGGCAACTTAGTTTCTGTTACAGCCAGCGGATTGTCGGTCACGGCTGTCGCGACAGACACGCTTGGAACGCTGGCCGTCGGCGGGAGCCTCTCAGCGGATGCATCGGTTTCAGGTTCGGTCACAAACGCCAAGTACACGGAAAACACGTCGGCGCTCATCAACAGCGGTTCGACCATTAATGGTTCGAATGCCAATGCCGGCGCAGCCCAGGGCATCAACGTACTCGCTTCTGACACAACCACTTCAATCACTGCGGACGGAGCATTGGGCGCTTCACTTGGTCTAGGCATTGGGGCCGCCGTAGACGCTGCAACTATTCAGAAGTCTACTATTGCCGGGATCGGCGACAACACAATGGTCAACGCGAATGGCGCTGTGACGTTGAACGCGCTCTCGCCCGACACGATTAAGTCCTACACAGCATCGGTCGGTATAGGAATCGGTGCAGCATCGGGCACCACGGCCGATTACCAATCGAACCCAATCTCACCAGTGACTCGCGCCTATATTGGGCAGGCGACGGTAAACGCCGGGAGCGTTGGTGTAAATGCGTTTGAGAACCTCGGATTCACGGCAATCTCAGGCGAAGTGGCTGCTGGTGGTTACGCCTTCGGAGCCGGCGTCGTTCTTGCGAGAGTAGACGCAAACACTTCGGCGGAAGTTGATAACATCGCGAAACTTTCGACTCCATCCTCCGTTAGCTTGAACTCCAATTACACGGGCACAATCAACGGCTCGGCATATGCGGGAGGTGGAGCTTTAGTGTCCGGTAACGCCGCTTACACGTCGTTAACCGACAACAGTACCAATTTGGCAACCCTTACCGGTACCATTCCAAAAGCTGGCAAGATCGACGTTAATGCCACAACCACTCGTACTTTAACGGCAAACAGCGCCGGCCTAAGCATCGGTGGCCTCTCAGGCGGTGCAGCCGTCGCGCTGACGTCGGCTGGCGGATCCACCACCGCTGATGCAGGCGGAAACATCGGCCAAACCCCGGGTCAGTTCGTAATCAGCCTTGAGCCAATCGCAAATGACGCAACTACCACCACATCCACTGCCCAAGCGCTCTCTGCCGGCATCGGTTCGGGTGAGTATAACCAGGCTAACGCCGATATCGCGCCCGTCGTCAATGCGTTTATCGGCCCTGCGTCAAAGGTCAATATTGAGGGTCAGTTGTATGTGCTGGCCGGCGCAACCGAAAAGTCAACCGGCACCGTTCAGGGCGGCAACTTCGGCCTGCTCACAGTAGGCGCGGCCAACAGCGAAGCAAGTTCCACACCGGTAGTTAAGGCGGTGATCGGCGACAACGTAAACATCAGCGCCGGTCACACGACGTTGATGGCCCAATATCAATCGCTTGGAGTCTCGGCTTCATCCCATATGTCCGCCGGTTCGCTCGTGAATGTAGCCGCGGCTACGTCAACTGCCATCGCGAACGACTCGCCAACTGTGAGCTCATCAATAGGCGACAGCTACAACACTGCATCGGTTGTAACAGGCGGCAGCACAATCTATGTGGGCACGTCCTCTAATACGAATGTGAGCGCAGATTTCGAGGGAGAAGACTACGCCGGGGTCAATGTGCCCGGCAATTCCGTAGCAACCGCGAATGTTAATAACAATGACCGGATCTCAATAGGTCCAAACGTTACGCTGCTTGGCTCTTCTATCCTTGCTCTGATCGCGACTTCCGATAACACCATTCCGGTCGCTAAGGACATCGCTTCAAACGCTGGGCTGGTTTCGGTTGGAAGCGGAACCGACGGCTCTACAGCCAACGCGTGCATCAATGCTCCGGGAGCCTGTGGCTTTGGCGGCAATGCCGGAGTCACCTCGATCACGGTGGGTTCAGGTTCTCTTCTAACCAGTGGCTCTAACGTCAATGGCCAGGTTAATATTGGCATCTACAACGCCGATAACGCCAATAATGTCCTCTCGCAAGGAACAGTTTCAGGCGTAATCGGAACGAATCACAACTTCGCCAACGAAACAATCAACGACAGCCCCAGCATCACGCTCTCGAACGCTACCATCAGCACCGGTTCGGCTTTATTAAATGCGCAAGTATCTGGGCTGCTCGCTAACTCCGAAGCCAACTCGATCACGTCTGCAGGTGGCAGTGTTTCAAGCTCCACCTCAATCATGAACCTCACTTCAAGTCCCTCAGTCACGCTTACCGGGACAAGTATCACTGCTCCTCAAAGCATCGCCATGAACGCGGACGTGTCTACCAATCCGTCGGCGGTTCAGTCAACTAATTTGGCAACAGCGTCAATCAATGGATTCACAGGCAGCATTACCGCGACTGCGACTAACAACAGCACCTATCATCCGTTTGTCTCGGTAGACGGCGCGAGTAGTATGACAACGGGCAATCTTAGTGTTGAAAGCAGTTCGCCAATCCCGCCAAATGCGAACGGGAACACTACTACAAATCCGTTCTACAGCAACAACGCTAATGCCCAGAACAATACCGTCGTTTCGTGGGTGCTGACCACAGTGCAGGAAACCGTGGATGAAGCCGTCGGCTGGATTCCTTTCGTCGGCCCGCTAATTGAGAGTGTCACTAAGACGGTGACGAAGTGGGTCGAGACAATTACTGACAGCACTACAAACAACGTTCTAAACGGTAATTTTGCCAGTGCCCCGGCCATTCACATGAACGGCGCACTGTATCAGCAAGGCGGCGCAGGTGCATCCTTGACGGCAAGTACTGGCCCTAACAATCAGGCGACGTTCAGTGGCAACGGCATCAATGCGACTAACGATGGATCGGGTGACATCGTTGTCGGCAACATCGTGAACAGCGGCGCTGAAACTGTAACCCTGAGTGCGCCCAGCGGAACCATCGACGGTCTTCTGAATATCACTCGCAACAGCGGCTTTCCTACCATCAACCTGGTTAATAACACAACCGAGAACCTGATCATAAACCAGATTCAGCCACTGTCGACCAATCAAGGCAATCCGGATATCACTCTAACCGCAGCCGAAACTTCTGGTTTCAGCACGACCTTCCATACGCAGTCCACGCCAACCGTAATTACTGTCCAGAACAACTCCGGATCGAATGTGATTTTCAACGATTACGTCAATAACCCGTCGGGTGCGATCAACGTCAATACCCAAGGCAGTATTTTGGGCACCAATAATGACCTGCTTGAGGACAATCAGGCGTCCTTCACAGCTGGACACAGTGTCGGCACTACGGTTGATCCTCTGAATGTCCGAATGGTCAGCGATCCAAATCCCACCGCCGCGCAAATGTCGGTACAGGCGGGCAACGACGTAAATGTTAATGCGGCTTTAGTCGGCTATGAGCAAGCAGCAGGCGATCTCGCGATCATCTCAACGGCAAACAGTTCTATTTCTGCGGGAGGTGCGGTCAATCTGAATCTTGCCTCTCCGACCGTGCTGCTCCCGCAAGCCGGTGCCCCCACTATCTCCTCGCAGGGTTCTTCGTTTTACAACTTAAACAAAGTGAACGCTGGCGGAACAATATCGGTTAACGAGGCGAGTGGGTCTTCCATAGGCGGCGTGATCATCAACGCCAATTCACTTAACGGCGATGTAGATGTTACGAACCAACGCGGTGACATAGTTATCGGTTCAATCAGCGCTACTTCGGGCAACGCAAACATCAATGCATACGGTTCTATCGGTTACTCAACGCTAACCACTAACGTGAGTGCAAATGCTATTAACCTGACAGCACAGAACAGCTCTATCGGCATCAGCACTCAGCCGCTCGAGATTGACGCGACTGGGCCGGTTACGGCTCAAGCCGAAAGGGGCGTCTTTCTAACTCAAACTAATGGCAACTTGAACATCAACACCATTACCTCTAACAGCGGCATCGTCGCACTTACATCAGACGCTGGCAATATCGACCTTGGAAGTGTGAGCGCCAAAGAGGGTTCTACATCCATCGTCAGTTCCGGTTCCATCTTAAACACTGGCGCTGCGAACAACATCGTCAGCGGCGATATCTCTCTCACAGCTCAAAGCGGGTCGATCGGCGTGGCCGGCACCCCGGTAAATATCCAGTCTGGTGGTCAACTGACAGCGCTAGGAAATAAAGACGTCATTATCACGGAAGTGACAGGCGGCCTGGACGTAAACAGCGTTACGTCAATCAATGGGAACATTAATCTGACAGATGTTACCGGTGTAAGTTTGGGCACCATCGGCGCGCCATTGGGCAATACGACGATCACAGCTACGCAGGGATCGATTCTCAGTTTTGGCAATCCTGTGAACATCGTAAGCGGGAACGTCACACTGAATGCGCAATACGGATCCGTCGGAAGCAGTTCTGCGCCGATCAATATTTCATCCACGGGCCAACTATCCGCGACGGGAGTTACAGATGTGGACGTCACGCAAGTAGGGGGTAACCTGAGGGTGAACTCTGTCACTTCTACAGTCGGCAATGTCAATTTGAATGTTGCGTCGGGCGATGCGGATCTGGGTACAGTCGCAGCGACTCAGGGCTATGCATCTATCGCAGCCTCTGGTTCAATTTTGAACGCGACGGGTGCAGCAACGAATATCGCGGCTAACAATCTCAACCTTTCCGCACAGACTGGTTCCATCGGAACCGGAGCCACAGCGCTGGATGTCAACGCGGCGGGTCAGCTTACGGCCGCAGCGAAGCAGAGCATCAATATTGACCAAACCGCCGGCCCGATGAACGTAAATGCTGTAACGTCTCAGACTGGCAACGTCGGTCTTGTGGCGACCGCCGGCAATATTGATCTTGGAGTTGTAAATGCGACAGCAGGAAACACGACCGTCTTAGCGAATCAGTCGATTCTAAACACGACTAACAACGGCAGCAGCAACATCAATTCACAGAACGTGAACCTTACGGCGCAAGTCGGAACCATCGGCGCGAGCGCATCACCTCTCGACACTCAGGCTACCGGATTACTGACCGCGCAAGCACCGCAAAGTATCAATATTGCGCAAACGGGCGGTAACCTGAACATCGCAACTGTCACTTCGGCCTCAAGCGGAGTTACTCTTACCGCGAATGCCGGCAACCTCAATCTTGGCACCGTAAATGCCAAGCTGAGCAACGCGGCTCTTACGTCATCAGGTTCTATCCTAGACGCGAACTCAACAGCTGCTAGCACCGTCAATGCGGTTAATGTAAATCTGACCGCGCAAAGCGGATCCGTAGGCACCGCCACGACGCCACTCGATATAGATCCTACGGGCCAACTCGCGGCTCAAGGAAATATGGGTGTGTTCATTAACCAGACTGCGGGGCCGATGAACGTTGCATCCGTCAACTCGGCTGCTGGAAACGTGTCTCTTACGGCCCTGGCCGGTAATGTCAACCTCGGCACGATTAGTGCCCTCACTGGTAATACAGGTGTTACAGCTTATGGCTCCATATTGGATGCAAACAGTACTAACGTAAGCACCATCAACAGTGGGAACGTTACTCTAACAGCTCTGAACGGATCGATCGGCGCGGCGTCTACTCCGCTTCCGATCGATGCAACTGGAAAGGTGACCGCGCAGGCGTCATTAAGCGACTACATTACACAAACGTCAGGTACATTGAACCTGGCTGCTTTGACCGCATCAACAGGCAACGTGAACCTGATAGCCACGGCCGGTGATGTAGATCTCGGAACAATCAACTCACAAAAGGGCAATACAAACATCACTGCTTATGGGTCCATCGTGGACACGAACCACTCAGCGTCCAGTGATATCAATGCGAACAACATCACTCTGACCGCCCAGAATGGGTCAGTAGGAGTGCCGGGCGATCTCCTGAATATCAGATCGAATTACGCGAACCTCTTCTTCCCTGGCGTCCTGAACGCGAACGCCAAGCTGGGCGTCTACTTAAATCAGGTGAATGGTTCGGTTTTCGTGAATCAAATTACCTCTCAGGCCAGCGACGTTATTCTTAACGCGCAGGGCTCAATTCTCAATGGACTTGACTTCTGCTCCACTTGCGTCAACGTCATCGGTAATAACACGACTTTTACGTCCTTAACCGGCAGCGTCGGCCAATCGTTCCTTCCGTTCCTGGTCAACAATCGCAATCCGAGCACAGGTACTTCCGGAAGTAATTACCTAAACGCTTCGGCATGGAGCAACATTTACGCAACTGAGGTTCAAGGCAATCTGCTTTCGAACTCAATTTCGAGCACCGCCGGGAACATCGGACTGCTTGCCCGGAGCGGCAATGGCGTTCTCAATCAGATTCTGGGTACCCAAAGCATCAACGTCCAGGTCAACGGAAGCTTGCTCAACATCCAGAACATCGGTGCTCCGACTGGCCAGGCGTTCGGCTACAAGGCGCCTTCGCCAAACTCCGTCGGCCTTTTCGTTACGAGCCCTGGCGGCAATCTGACCGTCAATCAACTCTCAGTTTTTCAAAGCATCACAACCCAAGCTGACACCACGAATCTGAACCGCGTCATAGCCACGAATCTTGCAGTCCCCACAACCTTGAACTCGCGACAGGCCAATGCCCTTGTAGTCAGCATGACCGGCTCCAACGGAGGTGTTGCAAATGTTCTCAACGCAACCATTCTCCCCTGCGCATCCTGCAGTACCGCCAACCCGGTTATCTTTAGTAGATATTGGACCAACACGGGCACGGTGCTGGCGTCTATGGATTGGCTGGAATTTCCGAACACAATCGTTGGCACAAATGCGCAATTCGACAACAATTATGTGAAGGTTCTAATTAAGAACACCCGCAAGAGTTACTCTCCTTGGCAGATGTTTGTGATCGGTAATCAGGTTCAGACTGACGCGCCATCGCGCGAACAGATCTCGGTCTCGCTGCTGAACCCAAAGACTAGTTATAAGTGGCCGATAGATTCCGCAGACGTCTTCGAGTACTTATGGAACTACTTCGGCTACCACCACTAAGTACAGCGGCAGACAAGAATGAATCAGCTAATTTACGTTCTGCTTTCTACAGTCGGCCTGTCTTCGGCAGTTTGGGCGCAAGCTTCAGCGCCCATTGACCCCGGAGCTGTGCAGCAGCACTCATCTGAAACCAACCAGTACTATCAGCTTCAGAAGCGCATCGATCAGGGGGCCAAGTCGTCGGACATAGATGGTCTGACTAATCGTATTGCTCCTCCGCCGAGTCCGTCCGGTAACTCGCCATCCGCTTCGGCATTCCTCTTAAAGACGATCCAGACGAATCCGTCGGTCATCCTTACTCAAGACGAAATAGCCGCAATTACTCGTAAGTACAAAGGAAAGCAGGTAACAGTTCAGGATCTGAACACCATCGTCTCAGACTTCAACGCCTTTTATAAGTCTCGTGGATACCTGACAGCGACAGCTGTTCTGCCACCACAAAAGGTTGTCGATGGCCTTGTCACGATTCGACTTGTCGAGGCCCGACTAGGAAAGGTAGTTATCAAAGACAATCGGCACACACGCGCCTCTTTCATAACTGATCGCATGCCGATTGAATCCGGCGATCTGCTGCAACTGCAAAAGGTTGAGCAGAGTCTCACGCGTTTCAACGCCATGAATGACGTCAAGGTTCGAGCTCTCCTTCAACCTGGCGAGGAGTTCGGGACAACCGATCTAGTTCTCGATGTCCAGCCCAGTGCAGCTCTGACGACATCATTCTCCTTGGACGACACGGGACTCACTTCAACCGGCCGAGAGCGACTGGGGACGACCGAAACCATCAAGAGTCTTTTCGGGTATCGCGACCCGCTCAGCTTCGGGGCCTACTGGTCAAACGGCATGTTGGCCGGCTTCGCATCCTATAACGTCCCGCTTACCGTCAGGGGACTTCGATTTGGGCCCGAAGTTAGCTACAACAATATTCGTGTTCGGCAGAGTCAACTGCAGAAGCTTGGCGTAAATGGCACGTTCTATGATCTTTCGCTACGCCTCAGTCGGCCATTCACTTTGAGCGATAACTTCACAGGCACAGCTTACGTCGCACCTCATTTCCAGCAGTCGACTCTGCAGAGCCAGAATTACAAAATCGCAAACACTCCCGTTCGGAGCCTTGAAGTGGGAACGTCGGTGCAGGCTATCGATGCGCGCGGATTCTGGGCAGGGAATCTATTCGCCTCCGGGGGAGATTACAACTTGCTTGGCCTGAACGCATTTGTGAAGTTTGGCGGGACGGCAACGCGGGTGCAAAATCTTGGTAAAGGATTTACGGCAATTTTCCGAAGCCAGGGCCAAGGTAAGGCAGCTGATCCACATTCGCTGCCTCCGTCTCAGCAATTCCAGATCGGCGGCCTGTCGAGTGTACGCGGCTATCCGGAAGCTGCTTTTATCAATGATGACGGCTATACGACCAGCACCGAGCTGGATGCGCCATTCCCATTTTCAGCAAAGAAGTTGTTTGGTGTCCCGTTAGGCCAGCGTTTGAAAACAGCGTGGTTCGTCGATCATGGCGGCGTGTTGAGCGGTTCTCATTTAAGCTACTTGACTGGCACGGGTGGAGGTTTAATCGTGAGCCTGTCCCGATATTTGGAGGGTCGCGTATATCTTGCGACACCGCTCGAGAACCGCTCTCAATACAAAAGTTTGGCAGTCCATTTCGCGATTTCCGCGAATCCGTCTTTTCCGGAGATGTTCAAAGCGATGCGCCGAAACCACGAGTAATAGGTAGCGATATCTGATATCGCTGGCGCACTAGTATTAGTGTGTTACAAACAAAGCGTTTTAGTGTAGAACTGTTTCGTGGGATCACGCCTCTCTTCGCCAGGCCCACAGCAGGGTGCCTCGCGGCATATATTGGTGTAGTAGCAACATCCAACCGAAAACCTCCGTTTGTGTATTGACCCTAGTGGCAGACCGAACGTCCGTTGGTACACGAAACCGTCCTTAGCACAAGGTCGCCACCGACACCCGTTACCCAACTCGAACAGATGACGGGGAGTTTAGATCCCGAATCCGGCAAGCGCGAGCGGCCGGGATAGCATTTGATCTCAGGAGACCTTTATGGAAGGGCTTTGGGTTGGTGTGGATGTTTCCAAATCTTTAGTAGCAGTGCATATAGAGCCAACCAACGAGTCGTTCTCATGTAAGAACGATGCTTCAGGTGCTGGGTTGATCTCGGTAAGATTTCAACAACTGGCGCGCAAGCTGATCGTGCTTGAGGCAACAGGCGTTCATGAAGTCGTTCTAGCAAACGAATTGATTCAGCAATGAGTGTACGTGCCAGTACAGAACCTACGGCGGGCACGCTCGTAAACAACCGCTCACGATTCCGCCACTCGGGATTAGACTGAATGGCTTCTTGCAGATGAAAGTTGAGGTGCTTCAGGCATTTCTCTATCCATACAATTGTGTGATGGATGTCTTTGCGAGCCCAACCACCGAGCGTCAACGATCGGTTTCTCTCTGCAATCAACAACATCGCATCGATCGGATCAGCAGTTAAACGCTCATAGAAGGCTTTGATCAAAGGATTGAGACGGAGACCGGCGACAACAGACATGTAGAGAGATGCACGAAGTTTCGAACGGCCGCCCCAGATCCTTCGCTTCCCTCGCAGACCACCACTGTCTCGGTTGAAGGGAGCTAGCCCCACCAGAGCGGAAATCTTTTTGTGGTGGATTCCGATCGGCGGCACGATGACAAGGCGGTGATGGGTTTTACGGGCAAGAATCTGGAGGCCGCGGAATCTCTTCTTGCGGATGCGCAGACGGATACGGACCGGAGCGAGCGGCGAGACACCGAAAGCTTGCGCTCGATGTGTTTGCGTCGTTTATAAGTCTGAAGATGAGTCCGCCGACTGCGGAAGGTTTCAGCATCAGTACCGGGGGAGCCGCTGCTTGCGATCCCACGCATGCATTGTGTCTTTCTGCGTTCTTTCGGCGACGATATGAAAGCGACGCTGCGCGCCTAAGGCCGCGAACGGAACAACGGATCCAGCACGATGACTGGCTGGCGTGGACCAGGCAGTTTGGAGACTGGCTCTTAACGCAGCAGACTGCGGAAGGGGCGTTTCCGCGATCGTGGAAGCCCGTGTCCGGTGAGGTCTTCGATGCGTCTCCCCAGTCGACTTACAACTTGATTCCATTTCTGGTGCTACCTGGGCCGGGAGACGCGAGACACGCATTATTCGCACGTGGCGGAACGCGCTGCCGACTTCGTTTGGAACAGCGGACAGAAGAACAGGCAGTTCGGGGAGGCACCATCGATAATCCGGACGTTCCGGATAAAGACGCCGGCACGCTGTCGATCGAAGCGTACCTGGCGCTCTATGGCTCGATAAAAGACGCGAAGTGGTTGAAGCGCGCACGAGCTGCGGCGGATTACGCGGAGACGTGGATCTATCTGTGGAACGTGCCCATGCCAGCCAATGCAGATGATCGCCGCTTGCACTGGAAGAAGGGCGTTGCAACAACTGGAACACAGTTGATTGCCATGGACATTCGCTGGTGGACGACTGCATGTCTTTCGACGTGGATGAATATGCGAAGCTGGGCCGCTGGACCGGCGACAGTCACTATTTAAACGTATCGAAGCTGCTATTGGCTGCAACCCAATCATCCCAGCTTCCAGCGCAATCTTGGAAGTAAGGTTCGAGTTCTGCGCTGCTTCGGTGCGGAAGAAAGAACTTAGTCCGAAGAAGTGTCAGCGTCTTTTCCTTTATGTCGTCGTAGTTAAGCGTCTTCAATTGCGTGAGTGTTGGTGGTAAGTGGATTGACTGGGCTGGGCAGTAGTAACGGCGTGGCCGTTTCCCAAGACGATGAAGCCTGCCCAATCGGCTGGTCTAATCTTAGATCCGTACTAGGCGAGCCTTATTTACAATCGGGCTGCCACGGAGAAATTCGTGCTGGCCAAGAGCACGGGGCGCGGCGCTCTTGCCGGGTTTGATGTATCTAAGTTACCCAATCTACCGGATTCTAGAGACGAGATTGTCAGTGCCGCCATGATGATCTTCGCGCGATTGCCTGGCGAGGGCGGATTAGCGCGGCAAATATCCGAAGAGCAGCTAGGAAAGATGAATGATCAGCAACTAACAGCCTATGGCCCGAACCTGAATGCAGTTCTCCAGGTAGGCAACTCAGCTACTGAATACGCCTTTACCCACGCGCCACTCTCTCGGTTCCAAGTCATACATCTAGCGATCCACGCAGTCGCCAGCGAGGCTGATCCTAGTCGTTCCGCTCTGATTTTTCCGCCAGACCCGGATCGAGGAGAAGACGGGCTATTGGAACCGCGGGACATCCTCTCATTGCAACTCCGAGCAAGGGTAGTGGTACTGTCAGCTTGCGAGACTGCTATAGGTCGTTTGCAAGGTCAAGTCGGTTCGGCAAACATAGCTCGAGCATTCCTCCAAGCTGGGGCGGACAGCATCATATCTACCCTGGGGAGCGTCGACAATGGATACTCAATCGCGCTAATGCACCATAGATGGACCATTATATGATCGATCATTGATCCGTTGTAGATCTCTGACCAACTACGTCCAGCATTACGAACTCTTCCCGAAGACTACTTCCAAACTGATCACGCCAAGAACTACTCGTTCAGCCGACTCTCAGCCTCGGCGATATGCGCCCAGATGGCTCACGAAGCGAGGATTCGGTTTAGTCGCCGTAGTGCAAAGAACGGTCGCCTTTACGCCCTGAGTGTAGTGTGATCCCTCACCATGAAAACAGTTGGTGCAGACGCTCCTAGTGAGTGCCCGCATGGGCACGCGAGATTCGTAATCTGGACGTTACACGCTGACGCACGATTTAGCTAGAATGCCGCCATCGCAGACCAGATGCGAACCCGTAGCGTATACAGCTTCGTCTGATAGGAGCCATAGCACGGCGTAGGCGGGATCTTCAGGTTGCGCCAATCGGCCAGTTGGGATTTCTTGCTGAAGTTGAAGTCGGATTTCGTCCCGATTTTCGGGCGCAACGCTGGCCCACATCATGCCCGTTTCGGTTGATCCTGGCACGACAGCGTTAACGCGGATCCCGTAACGCGCATAGTCAACAGCCATACAGCGTACCAGCGACGAAATGCCTCCTTTTGACGCACTATATGCGCCGAGGCCACCGGCTATGAGACCGACCGACGCCGTCGGAGATGACGTACAAACAATCGAACCACCATGACCTGCTGCGATCATTTGCTGCAACCCATACTTGCATGTGAGAAAAACCCCCGTAAGATTGGTATTCAAGACTCGGTTCCAATGCTCAAGGGACATTTCGTGAACTGGAGCGTTGATCTCAATGCCGGCGTTCGCAAAAACTCCATACGCGGGACCGAACTCAGAAGCCGTTTGTATAAACGCACTCGCGATCTCGTCTTCAATGCCAACGTTGCAACCAATTCCAATCGCAGAACCTCCCAATGCGCGTGCAGCTGATGCCGTCTCTTCGGCCGTTGCTGCATTTCGATCGAGAACGGCAACCCGATAGCCTCGACTTGAAGCAATTTTCGCGACTGCGCGGCCGATACCACTGCCTCCGCCAGTCACCACGAGAGTGCGAGGAGAACTCATTCGAACCTTTCCTTAGTTGGTCACAACGACCTGACTCACGCTTGCACGCCGGTTCTCATAAACAGTTAGGACAGCCGTGCCGATTAAGACAAGTGCCCCGCCCGCTATCTGCGGAAATGAAATCTTCTCGTGCAGTGTGATGATCGACAGCAAAAGACCAAAAAACGGCAACAGATAGATCGACACCGAGACCTGACCAACGTCTAGTCGGTTGAGAACCCACATCCACAAGACCATCGCGAAGCCCCAGCTTAGTAGCCCGAGTACGAGCACTGAACCCCATACGGAAACCGGATAGCCGGTTACTTGGTAAAACGGCCGTGATTCGGTCAGTGCTGACAAAATTGCACACGCGATAATCGCGACTAGGTAGCTGTTAACCAAAACATCAATCTCGCCATAACGAGCCAGTAGGTCTTTGCCATATGCGTTATAGAAAGCGCTGCCCACCCCAGCCAGAAAGATCACGACATTACCGATCAGGACACTACGGCCAAAAGATGCGTTCGTCATGTCGGATGTCGAAACTAGAACTGTTCCCGCGATTCCTATCAACAAACATAAAACTCGAATTGTGGTGATCTTTTCTCCTAGCATGATGATCCCCAAAGCCGTCATGAGGATTGGAATCGTCAGCGATAAAATCGCGGCATTCGATGCAGAGGAGTGATTAATTCCCCAGGCGAGAAACACCGAAGGCGGAATGATGCCGAGAAGGCCAAGTACCCCAAATTCAACAAACGTCTTCGCACCAATTGGAGGACTTGCCTTGCCCTTCCGCGCCTTAATCTGAAATGGAACCAGCAGCAAAAGAGAAATCACAAGAACCCAGAAGTTAAGTGCCGCTACGTCCATGTGATCGCTAGCTATTCGATAGGCCGGGTATTGGGCAGCCCATAAAAGGTTCACCACAATCAGCGCGGAAAAATTAATCCAGCCAGACTTCGTGGGGCTCCTCATGACGCAGCAGAGTAGTAGAATCCCGTCACAGTCTTAGAACACGATCTTCAGTGCTAATTGTCCGATGCGCCCCGGCCGAGCCTGGGTGATGATGCCGAAGGTAGACGAGCCAGTCGTAATGTTGCCGTTTGGATTCAAGAATTGTGCATGATTGAAGACGTTGAAGAACTCGGCTCGGAATTGTAGCCGATAGCGTTCTGTGAACGTGATGTCTTTAAGCAACGCCATATCGAAGTTCGCTATCCCAGGACCATGGAAGAAGGCTTTGTTAGCCGTTCCCTCATAGCCAATCCGAGAGGGAGCAAACAGGGTGGTGTTGAAGTAGGGAATACCGGTGGTGATATTCGCCTTCCTGGGATCTTGGAGGTGAAGGTCTCCGCCGAGGAAGTCTGGAGTATCTGTCGAACCACTGTTTCCGAGAAGTGAGTGATCGTCCGATTCGAACAAGTAGATCGGAAATCCTGTTGCCAGATGGGTAATCCCGGCCAGCCTCCAATCCTTGGTCAATTGCGGAAGCCTATTACGCGCCAGAGTGTCGAATGGCAGCGCGTAGTTGTAGCTGACTACAAAATTATGTGTCACGTCGAAGCTGGAAAGGCCTCGGCTTAAGCGCGTGTTCAAAGGGTTTGGCTGACGGTCTTGGAGATTGGACGAGTTATCCAGCGACTTACTGAATGTATATGCAGCCGTGAAGGTCAAGCGTCCACTGGTATGACTCAAGCTGGTCTGGAACGAGTTGTAGGCAGAATTTGCAACCGTAGCGAAGAAGATGTTATCGCCAAAGTTGGGCAGACCATATGGTTGTCGCGTTCCGACGACCACGGTGCCATCCGCCCGCGTGAATGTAGCGTTTTCAAGAAATGGACCGCAGGTCTGCGTGCCGGGAGCGACCTGGTTCGGCTGACTGAGACTTAGGCACAGCTGCGGATTTCCGGGATTGTTGGCAAGCTGCGTCAATAAGTGGTGGCTCTGATTCCCTATGTAGCCGAGACTCCATACGGTGCTGTTGCCAAATTGACGCTGGATTGTCAAATTGTAGCTCTCCGTGTACGGCACTTTCTGATCAATCGGAATAACGGGATAGCCACTGAGAGGAAGCTCAAATTGCCAGGGGAAACTTTGAGTGGTAAAGGGGAACGGCTGGTGCGTCCCGCCGTCCACTCGATTCGTGTAAGGCGACGCAAACAGAACGGGCAGTGGCGCTGGATAGTAAACGTCGAAGGGCGCGAGACCCGTTTCGTCGATCTCGGACGCGCCCTCGAGGTTGTTATAGAACAGACCAATTCCGCCACGCACGCTGAATTTGTCGGCGCCGCCTAGAAGTTTGCCGAAAAATCCTCCCGCTGAAGGCGACCAGGCAAAGCCGAGACGCGGCCCGAAGTTTCTCCACTCTGTGCGGGCAATCGTATTCGGGATCGTGCCGTATCCGGGCACCTTGTCCCCGGGAAAAACGTAGCCAATCGGAGCCTGTGAGTACACCGTGGATTGAACGCCTTGCACAAAGGTACTGGCCTGGTTGCGTTTTTCGTACCAGGGTTGAAGGACATCCCAACGCAATCCGTAGTTAATCGTCAGATTCGGCTTAGCGCGCCAACTATCCTGTGCGTAAAGACCCATATAATTTCTACGATTATCTACATTGAAACCGCCCTCTTGAACGAAATAAGTCGGAGCACCAATCAGGAAATCGGCGAAATCAACTCCAGTCTCAGTTCCATTGAAGCCAAAGACTCCGTTGCCACCTACTAGCGGCATCGGTTCATAGAAGTTATCAAACACGTACTGGCCGCCAAACTTCAGAGTATGCTTGCCTAGCACTTCAGAAAAGTTGTCCGCTACAGATGGCTTGTCGATGTACCGGTTGTAATTGACACCCGGATTGCCGATCGAGAAGTTGTTAAAGCTAACAACAGGGAAGCCCTCTAAAGCACCTGCACCGTTGACAATCCCACCAGGTTGATTCTCGTTAAATCCGAGGCTAGACAACGAGACACCAAGCCCTTTCACAGGGCTGTCATTGTGATATACGTGCCGATTAAAACTGAGATGGAGCTCGTTCAACATCGAGGCGCTAAACGTGAATGTATGGCTCAACGTGGCGAGTAGAGATTGGCCGCCATCCCTTGACGGAAAACCGGGGGTGTTGGTGGCTCCGAACGGCTTATTGATCGAGATACGGTCGAGATTGAAATATCCCGAGAAGGTTCCCCGGTGCTCAGTGTTGAAGTCAAGACGACCGCCGATCAAGTTGTCTCGTGTGTGATAAACGTTAGCACTGCTGGCGAAGTTAGAGCCTACATTCGCTGTCGGAATATACGACAGAAGAGCCTTGGCCGGAGCTGTGATCGCGGCTGCAGGAATCACTCCATTCGGGAAAACACATTGCGCCGGACTGGTGCAGCCCGGTGTGTAGTAGTTTTCTCCATTAGTCACTGGATAACCGAGTTCTTTTGAGAGCAGTCCTGCAAAGTACGACCCGCCTACGGATCCTGTCATATTCGAAGCGATAGTTGAAAAATCGCCGCCGCGTTCAGCCGCCGAGGGCACAGGAAACTGGCCTATGCTTTCTTGTCCCACATTACTGAGCGTTCCTTGGTAATCAGCAAAGAAGAATATCTTGTTCTTGCGGATCGGACCACCGATTACACCCCCGAACTGGTTGCGTTGAAATGCTTGGACGCTGCTGTCGAAGAAACCTCTACTGTCGAGAGCAGTATTCCGGAAATAGTCAAAGGCAGTGCCGTGGAACTCGTTAGTACCGGATTTAGTGACGACGCTCACGATCCCGCCGCTATAGTTTCCGTGCTCCGCGTCGAAGTTGGACGTGATGACTCTGAACTCGGAAAGAGAATCAAGGTTTGGCACAATTGTTGCGCCGTTATTAACCGCATTGTCGACATTCGACCCGTTAATGTAAAAACCATTCGAAGTCTCGCGCTGACCGTTGATTGACACGTTTCCCTGCTGCGAACTGGCGAAGGAGTTGCCGTACGTTGCCGAAATCTGCGGGACCACACCGGATTGCAGGCCTAATAAATCTGTGAATTGTCGACCGTTCAGCGGCATGTTCTCGATGTGATTCCCTGTGATCACGTCGCCCAATTGTGTGTTCGCGGTTTCAACGTGTACTGCGTTGGTCTCCACCTTAACGGATTCTGCGACATCGCCGACTCGCAGGAGAATGTCGAAGCGCAGTTCGTCATTCGTATTCAGTTGAATGTCGTTCTGCTGGTACGATTCAAATCCCGGTGCTTTGACCACCAGTTGATAGCGACCAACTGGAAGCGAGAGGAACGAATAAACGCCAGCAGAGGTCGTTTTTACCGTCTGAGACACATTAGTATCGAGGTCGATGATCTGAACGTCAGCCCGGGGAACTACCGCCGAACTTGGATCTTTGACGGTTCCGGATATGGATCCGTTCACATCGGCCCACCCAGGGCTGGCACATACGAATGTCAAAATTGCCAGAAATGAAAATTGCACTCGAGCACACTCCCCTTCACAACAAGAACCTCATTGCCGCATGATCGATCATGTGACGAGATATGAAGAGTTGTACACCAGTTAGGCCCGCATGTCAACTCAGGCCGTCACGTTGTTCAAAGTAAGGAGCCGAGCTATTCCTCGCCGCTTTCGAACACGTATGAACGCGTGGTCGCAGACCAGCCGTCGAGCGCTTCCAAAAATGCTCGTTTCGCCGCGGCCGGTTTCTTAGCCTGAATGGCTTCAACCAGCGCCTTGTGCGACTTGGCATCTTGAACCATATCGAACGAGTGCCCCTTGGCCATCCGCATAGCTGCGAAGGCGAAAACAGGAGGAATGATTCGTTTCAGTGCCGCTGCAAGATACTCGTTTTGAGTCAGCACCCAGATTAATTCGTGCATCGCGTAGTCTCTGAGGATGAAATTCTCGAGATCCCTGGCGCGCGCTGCCTCTAACATGGCCCGGTACGCTGCTTCCAGAGCCTCAACGCCCTCGGGTGTCGCGCGTCGGGCTGCTTCTTCCACCGCGTAGGTTTCGAGCACACGCCGTACAGCGAAGATCTTCTCCGTTATCTCAAGCGAGAGTTTGGTGACGTAAGTGGAGGAGTTTGGCTTTTTGTCTACAAAGCCCTCGACCTCAAGTTCAATCAGCGCTTCCCTCACAGCCGTCAGACTTGTGTCGAACTGGGCTGCAAGCCTCCGCTCTACAATGCGAGACCCTTCGGCCAAGGTTCCATTCAGAATTGCCTTTCTTAACACTTCGGCAATCCGATCACGTAATGTGATGGTTGGAAGCTTGGCGAACGAGATGGGGTTAGTGCTTGACAGATTTATGGCCCTTCTCAATTGTAGTTTCCACGGCTGAAGATCTCCGGCCCCCAAACGGTTCGTACATTTCGGCCAGCTGATCGGGACGCACCGCTACGTACTCCGACCCGAGACCTTTTGCGATGTTTTCTGCCATCCCAATCTGAGACAGCCAGTTTGCCAGAAAGACATGGATGAACGCGGGCCGTTGCGGCGGCGTCCACTTGCGAATTTCTTCAATCATGTATGTTTCCGCTTCTTCGCGCCCGAAAGGTGTGAACGTTAGCTCACCAGGTCCATGATTGATACTCCGAAACACCGGCTTGTCCGCAACCATCGTGATCAGGTTGTCATTGGTCGTCGTGTGTGTGCGTCCGTAATTAGCCATCACAGCTTTGATCCCAGGCATCGCGCTAAGTTGGGCCAGGCGCTCCGGCCGCATCTCGGCGAAAGTTGAGAGAACATTGGCATCAATTCTCTCACGGTAAATACCCGAAAGCCTTATGAACTCGTCCATGATTTCTT
The DNA here is from genome assembly GCA_965214005.1 of Bryobacteraceae bacterium. Taxonomy (GTDB): domain Bacteria; phylum Acidobacteriota; class Terriglobia; order Bryobacterales; family Bryobacteraceae; genus Bog-105. Next base: position 525,607 of record CBDCAQ010000014.1, on the reverse strand, counting down.
TGCGCTGGGAAGGCGGAAAATTGTCGGCGAACACGTCCTCATGGATGTAGCCGACCCCGCTTAGAGCATTGATGAAGCAGTCACCCGGTCGAGCGTGCTTGTAGTAGTAGTCCAAGATATCCGGCATCGTGTCTGCTGCAGTCGGGCCTACTTGCCAGCCAATCGGGAATGTGCCGTGCTGCGGATCATCGAACAATTTTCTATAGTAGTGCCTCAGAAAGTTTAGACCGTCGCCGTCCGAGCGCGTGAAGCAGAAATACACCTTCTTGTTTTGAACTCTCAGCTTCGGAGGCGTTGCCTGATGCAAGCGCGCCGTTGTTCCGGAATGCACTGAAAGATTACTTACGGTTGGCGAATAGCCATCGTGCGCGGAGCAGACTTCAAACTTGCCGCATTGGCTGACGAGCTTCACGCCTTGCCATTCGCCGATGCCATCCTCGGGACCAACGCCATTGCCGGGCCAACCCATGCAAGGGATATTCGTCGGCCACTTCATCAAAATGTCGCGTGCGAAGGCCTTCTCTTCTTCGAATGAAGCGTTCGGATTCTTTGCGCCGTCTTCAGGTGCCGACAACCAGAGAATCGGAATCTGGAACTCAACTAGGTAATCACGCAATCCAATCGCAGCCGGATCGAGTATAGCGATGACCTTGCGTGACAGACTCTCGTCTAATTCCGAGAATACCCAACGATAGGCATCGACGTCCTTAGTCCAATTCATCATGCGCAAGTCCATTCCGGTTCTCCAGGAATCGGGCAGCGTTCCCATTGGCAGGTCATATTGCACAGCAGTAGCAGGGGTCGCGACCAAGCCGTTGTGGACCGAAGCCAACATAGTCGCTACGTTTACTGTGGCCGGGACCGCTGGATCGGTGACAAACATCGTCGTGACCTCGGGCAAGAATCGTTCGAAGACGTCGCCTATCTCCAGCCACTCAATATTGTCGACGTCACCGCGTTCGCGAAGCCAATCCAGCCAGAGTTCATCGTATCGGTCCTGAACCAAATAGAGCCGGGGTTCTCTACGGTTCACGATGCCTTGCAAGCACGCCAGTGTTAGCTGCAGATCCCAATTATGCGAGGTCAGCTCTTCTGTACGGAACGCCGCCAACCGTCGGGCAATTGGTTTCGACTTCGGACAGACCGTAATTCTAGCGACATCTTGCGAGCTACCACGTTCTGGAATCAGAAGCCCGCCAAAGGCCGCCACAGAAGTATTTAAGAACAACCTTCTAGTCAGATCGATCGAGTTCATAGCTGAGACTCTCGATAAAGAGACACAAGCTGGTCCGGGCGCACCGCAACATATTCCGGGCCCAGACCTTTGGCGATCTTTTCAGCCATACTCATATTCGTCAGCCAGTTGGCCAGGAACACATGCAAGAAAAGCGGGCGCGCTGACGTCGGTGTGAACTTCTTGATTTCGTCGATTGCGAAATTGATTGAGGTCTGACGCCCGAATGGAGTGAAGGTCAACCCAGCCGGGATGTTCAAGCTCGCACCGCTGTTCGGATTGAGCGGACGTGGCTGACGATTTAGTGCCCGGAAAACAGGTTTGCCGGCGACCTTTGTCGTGAAATTGTCGGACTCAGTCAGGTGCGTTCGGCCGTAGTTGGCGAAGACGGCCCGTATTCCCTCCATTCCAGCGAGTTGGCCCAGACGCTCGGGCTGCATCTCAGCAAACGTGCAGAGTGTTGTAGCGTCGATGGCGGATCGATACGTCGCCGAAAGCTTCACAAACTCATCGAATATTTGGGCCCGCTTTTCGACCGGGTAGTTTTCCGCATAACTGTCCTCGTGAATATATCCGACACCGCTCAAGGCGTTCATGAAGCAATCCGAGGCTTTCGCATGCCGATAGTAATAATCCAGAATGTCCGGCATCAGATCCGCGGCAGTAGGACCGATTTGCCATCCGATGGGCACTGCACCGTGACTAGGATCGTCGAACAGTTTGCGGTAGTAATGCCGTAAAAAGTTAAGGCCGTCGCCATCGGAGCGAGTGAAAGCGTAGTAAATCTTGTTGTGGTCCAGTTTGACGGAGGCCGGAGTTTTTTGCTTCAACACCGCTTGCGTTCCCGAGTGTACGGAAAGATTGCTGACCGTAGGCGAGTACCCGTCGAACGCTGAACAAACTTCAAATTTTGCACACTGGCTAGCCAAAAGAACGCCTGGCAGCTCGCCAACACCCTTCTCAGGGCCTTGCCCATTTTGCGGCCAACCCATGCACGGGATATTAGGCGGCCACTTCATAAGCGTCTCTCGAATGAAATCCTGTTCTTCGTCAAACGAAGCTTTGGGACTGGTTGCCGCATCATCTGGCGATGAGAGCCACAGAATTGGAATTTTGAACTGGACGAGATAATCTCGCAAACCCGGCTCCGCAGGATCCAATATCGCCACGGCTCGTTGTGAGAGCTGATCTCCAAAGGCGCGGAACGCCCATCGGTAGGCGTCGACATTCTTCTTCCACCGAAACGTGCGCAGGTCGATCCCGCTCTTTTCTGAGTCGGGCGCTATGCCCATCGGTAGATCGTATTGTGCAGCTGTCCGTGGAGTTGCGACAAGTCCACCGTGCACGGCAGCCAGCATCGTTGCGACGTTAACACTTGCTGGAACCGAGGGATCGGTGACGTACATGACCCTTACTTCTGGCAGAAACCGAGCGAACACCTGCCCAACTTCGAGCCACTCTATTGAATCGATATCACCCCTTTCTTTGAGCCACGAAAGCCACAGTTCGTCATACCGGTCAGTGACCAAGTACAAACGAGGCTGGTTTCGGTTCACCAACCCTTGAAGACAATTCAAAGTCAACCGCATATCCCAGGCATAGGAGGGCAACTCACCTAGGCGCATTGCAACCAGCGTGCGAGCTGGGGGGGTTGACTTGGGGAAAATCGGAATTCGGTCGGCCATTCACTTCGGCAGGCGCATGGGTTGATTGACACAAACCATAGGGCGCGATAAGTTTATCATGTAATGATCGATCATCGCACTTCCAGGTACGAGCGGCGCAGATGAGGATAACCGACGTCACTTGCACCGTTCTTGCCATCCCAGACTGTAATGCCGAGGCTTGTGATTCTGCTCAGGACACAATCGTCGTCGAAGTACATACCGACGAGGGAATTACTGGGATCGGTGAAGCTGATGCTAACCCATGGGTGCTGAAGGCCATGATCGAAGCTCCGGGATCTCACATTATGGGCCTTGGCTTGCGCGACTTGGTGATCGGCCAGGACCCGTTATGTCCGCGCGCTATCTGGGATCGGCTGTACTCTTTGTCCGCGATGACTGGGCGGCGAGGTGCGGGTATCTGCGCAATCGGGGCACTGGATATGGCGATCTGGGATGTGTATGGGAAGGCTACTGGACGACCGATCTGGCAGTTGCTCGGCGGCGCTCGCCAGGAATTCATAACTCCATATGCAAGTCTGCTCCCAACCGGTTCTACCCTGCGCGAATACCGCGACAGCCTTCTTGCTAAGGCACAGTGGGCGCGGGAGTATGGATTCACGGCAGCCAAAATGGAAGTCTGCATCAAGGGGCCATATACCCATAATTCTTTGAACGAAAGTGACGACGCTATTGTTGATTTGATTGCCGCATGCCGCGAGACCGTCGGACCAAACATGATCATGATGGTTGACGTCGCGTACACTTGGACGGATTGGAAGGAGGCGTTGAGGGTCCTTCGTCGACTTGAGAAGTACGATCTTTTCTTTCTCGAAACGCCTCTCCCATCCGACGATCTTGACGGCTACGCGCGTCTGTCCGATGCGACGGACATTCGTATCGCAGCCGGTGAGTGGCTGACCACCCGGTTTGAGTTCGCAGACCTGATGGATCGCGGGAAAATCGACGTGGCTCAACCTGATATTGGCAGAGTGGGAGGCATCACCGAAGCCATGCGAGTGGTCGAGATGGCAATAGATCGCGGAAAGGTGATTGTGCCGCATTGCTGGAAAACGGGCATCGGCGTTGCAGCTACGGCCCAAGTTGCTGCCGCGTCCCCTAACTGCCGATTTATCGAATTTCTTCCTCCATCGGTTGCCGATTCGAGGCTCCGCCGCGAGTTGGTGCTTGAAGAACTACAGCTGGTGAACGGCAAGCTTGCCCTGCCACAACGTCCTGGACTTGGAATTCAACTCAATCGCTCCGCCGTCGCGCGTTTCGCGGAAAATGCGGTCAAGTTTGCCTCACAAGCTCACCCTGTTCCTATGAATTCAGTGCATTGAAACTCGTTCTGAGCTTTAGCTCTTCAGAATGAGGCAAGCGAAATTCAGCGGCGGCACAGAGATTGTGACCTTAGCATCACGCGCTAGCAGTGGACCGCTAAGAAGATCGATAACTGAAGTGAATCTCTCGACAGGAACTTGTTCTTGCACCGATGTGCGCGTTGGATTGTATAGAAACCATGCAGATTGGTTTTGGTAATTGCGCCGGCGACGGACTAGCTTGCCGACGCGGTCTGGTTGTACGCCCGCCTCGTTTAGAAGAGCGGTCAGAAACGCACCGTTCCCCGTGCCCGAATTCTCGAAAACACTGGAGCCCAAAAGGGTGCCGATCAGGATCGCTTTGCCTTTGCCGAACCGGTTTGTAGTTGCCGTGACATGTCCTGCATACGTCAAGACTGGAACTGCTTTTTTCGGATCCAGGTATTGCAGGTAGAAAGTGGGTTCAACCTGAAAGGCAGCGTACGGGCCCACGCCTTGCAGCACAACAGACGGCGCATCCTGCGGTTGAAATGTGTTCTGGGAAGGATGTGCTTTGCGTCCAGAGAGTGAGAGCAACTGGACGTGTTCTACGCCGAAAAGGTCAGCCACGGCATCAGGCATCTCGCCCGGCACGCCGAAGCCATATCGATCGAAACGACCTGGGCACGCCCCGGTAATCAACGTTCCACCCCCTTCCACATAAGTGCGGAGTCCGTTCACCACGTCAGCTCCGAGCGCGAGTGGAAGCGGGAAAATCAGCACTTTGTATTGGCGGGCTCGTGCGCTTAGATCGCGCGTGTCGAGAAAATCAACCGGGATTCCCTGCTGCCACGTTGCCAGATGCGTACCTCTGAGATTCGTGACGAAAGCGGACTGAAAGTCGGGCCCTGAAGCGCCCACGAAATTCCATAGATCTTCGTCAATGAGAATAGCGGCTTGAGCCGTCGGGACGGAGCCCCTGCCTAAGACATCAGCAGCTCTCTCCGACAATGCGCGCGAGATTCGTCCGGCTTCCTTAGCGCGGTCCGTCTCACCGCCACGCAATTCCATGAGCCCGAATCCGTAAGCCTCATCCCAGAACGGTTCCGACCTGTGATTCCAGAAGCAAATGCCGCGAGCGCCGCCGGCCAGCGCCACCATCATCCATCGACGGATATCTTGCGGATCAGGGACGCGACCCGGAGTAATCCCTCCACCAGCTCGACCGCCTTGCAGTTCGGCATCCCAAAACTCGCCTTTCACACTCGCTGAGCGAAGGTAGTCCCAGTGCATCATGAGCCCGTTCAGCTGAGTTGCCGGTGCAGGAGACTTAAGTAATCGCTCTTCATCTGAAACGCTGGGATCTTGAAATTCGCTCCATCCCGGATAAGCCGAGCAGCCGTAAATATCGACCGCGCGCGCAAGCCGCCAATCAGCAGATCCTCCGTATCTCGGTCCGCCTGTATGTGCCAGAATTCGTCGATGGCCTGGATCGCTACGCCGGAATGCTTCAGCCTTGAACCGAAGACCATCGGCTAGATAGACGTCCTCCATGAAGTACCGCCAGTCCACCATCAAGGGAACTTTGGTGAAGCGTCTAGGTGGGTCGATCTCTTCCCAGGTCGCGAATGACGTGCGCCATGTCTGGTTCAGAGCATCGAGAGAATGATACTTAGTGCGCGTCCAGACTTGGAATGCTGCGATAGTATTCGGACAGTAGCAGAGGCCAAGGTGCGACCCAATCTGGCTTTCTAAACCGACCTCCTGCCACACGTTCCACACCAGGATGTTGTCGTAGCGGCCGATCTGCTTACCCACTTGTTCGATAAAGCGAGTAGCGGCTGAACGTGCGCCCGGGTGGTTCCAGCAAGGACCGGGTTTTCCATCCGAAGACAGCAGGTATTGAGTCGGATCGGTAAGCGGCACGCTGTTCTCCCATTGCATGCGCGCTTCCGGGAATTTACGCCAGAGCCACGCCGGCGCTTGCTCCATAGTCACGCCGAAGTAGACGAGAAGTCCATTCTGACGCGCATCGGCAACCAGTTGAGCAACTCGAGAGAGATCGATCTCGCCTTCTGTTCGTTCGTCGGTTGACCAGGACTCCTGGATCTTGATCATGCTGAATCCCAACTTCTTCAACAACGGGAGATCAGCATGCAGCTGCTCCATTGGAAGCGGAGGCTCCCTGTAAATATGAGTTCCGCAGGGAAATATGGATTTGGACTCTGGCGGAAGCCCCGGCGGGGCTAAAGTCGACACAGGAAGGAGGGCACCGGCGACTTTTTGGAACTCTCGGCGGGTAATCACGAATGCTCGATCATATAACAGGCTATGTACAGGTTCCGTCATGGCGGATCTGGACGGGACTGAGTCGCATAGCTCTGGCAGGGCATAACTCGCCCGAACCGCACCTCCCTCATAAAACTGTTCCGGGCGTTCATCAAGAGGTGATCTGAGACAATTCTGGACATTCATGTTCAAGCCAACTGTCCTGGTCACGGCCACAGTTTTGACAACGCTTTGCTTTTCCGGCGGCTTGCTGGCCCAGCATAACAACATCCCAGGCGAGGACTGGCTATCGCTATTCAATGGTCATGATCTAACTGGCTGGATAGCGGTGGGCCGTGAAAGTTGGACCGTTGAGGAGGGAGTCATTCACGGAAAAGGGCTTACCAAGGACTACGGGTACCTCCAGACTACGGGTCCCTATAAGGACTTTCAGCTCTCGCTGCGCTTTAAGTGTGTTGGTGACGGAAATAGCGGCGTGTTTTTTCATTCGGCGTTCAAGCCCGGGACAGCCGATGTCACGCAGGGTATGCAATTTGAGATTGACTGCAACATGATGCATCATACTGGCGGTGTTTACGCCGAAGATGGTCGCGGTTGGGTGGTGTGGCCCGCGCCTGAGAACGAAGGCGTTGTGCGAACGGGCGATTGGAATGACTATCTGGTTGAGGTGGTCGGTAACCGCTACCGCTCTCGCCTGAATGGCGTACAAATGATAGATTTTACTGATCCGAAACCGGGAGCATCCGATGGAACCATAGCTTTACAGCTTCACGCTGGCGGCCGCGGCAATATGGAATTCAAGGATATCTGGATACGTGATCTCTCGCATCGTTAGTTCTAGCTCCAGCAACTCCATTGGGCCGATTTGCAGTTCACTTTCCGTTACTCTTCTTTGCGGCTTTCTTCTTGGTCTGGGACTCATTCGTTGCGGACTTCTTGGTCGCTTTTTTCGTCTTGTTAGGCGGTAGCGGGATATCTGCTCCGGCCTGTCGCGCTTCGCTCAAACCGATCGCAATCGCTTGCTTCGGGTTCTTGACTTTCTCGCCAGTGCCTCCGGACTTCAGTTCGCCGTGCTTAAGTTGATGCATTGTTTCGCTCATCTTCGTTTTCACGATGCTCTTGGATTTAGAGTCGGAGCCTGACGAACTCTTACGTGCTTTTTTTGTTGCCACTTGTGATTCTCCCGTTTTGAAAAAGCGAATAGACCTTCGTACCAAGGATGGCCATTGACCGGTCAAGAGTTTGAGTTTGCGTCGTCTAGCGTATCGTGGGATCGTGGATTCTGCGCCGACGCCACGAGCGGGACTTAGCCCCTCAATCACCTCCTTCGAGAGCGAAGATCGGTTGCTCGCAGCGGAACGTAGTCAGGAACCCGAATCGCAGGTCGCTAAGCTATCAGGTCTCAAGATTGAAGAATTATGGCGAGAGGCCGAAGCCAACCAAGTGGATCTCAACACCTCAGAACTGGCGCTCGCACTTCTGGCAATCGGGACGAAATATAACTTTGGACTTGCTCCCGGATTACACGCCACTCGTGCGCAAGTCACCACGTTCTGGCGATCTCTTCAGTTGCGCGAGATCGCTCTTACCCAAGCCTGTGCACTTGGTCGCGACCGAGCATGGCGGCAATTTCTAGACCGCTACCGCGACGCCCTAACGCAGATCGCTATCGCCATAACAGAATCGACAGCACTCGGTCAGGAACTTGCTGATTCGCTCTATTCCGAAATGTTCGGCCTTTCAGGTCGCGATGGGCATCGCCGCTCACCACTTGCTTCTTACGCCGGACGCGGTTCACTGCTGGGTTTCTTGCGCACCACACTCGCACAGCGGCACGTCGACCAGCATCGCCGGAGGCACCGCGAAACCCAGTTGGATGGAAGAGACTTTCCTGCCGTCATTCAAGCGCCCAGCCCGGGCTCTGATGTACTGCGGTGCCTCAGTCAATCCTTAACCGCCACAATGCAAACTTTGGATGGAGAAGAACGTTTCCTGCTTTCAGCTTGGTACCTCGATCAGCGCACGCTATTGGAGATTGCCCAAGTCATGCGAGTGCATGAAGCCACTATAAGCCGCAAACTAAAGCGCCTCACGACCAAACTTCGGAACGAACTTCTCAAGAATCTGCAGACAGCCGGAATGGATAAGCACGCAGCCGAGGACGCCCTTGGCACTGATCCGCGCGACCTCACAATTAATCTACGAAGCTTACTGCAAGCTCCGGGACCTGCAACGTTCATCCAACAGAGGCCAGAATCGGATGGGTAAGTAGCATGATCGACCTAATGCAGCCCGATGCACATCCTGATTCGGATCTTCTCAACGCCTTCATCGAAGGCGCGCTGACGGAGCATGAACGCCTTGAGTGCGTCTCGCACATTGCAGAATGTAAGCGCTGCCGCAACATCGTCTTCTTAGCCCAGCCGCCTCAAACTTTGCCGGCGGTTGTTACCCTGAAAGGTCCTTGGTACTTGCAGTTTCGCGCCCTCGGTGGAGCACTAGCCGCATGTCTAGTAATCGTGGTTTTCTCGTTATACAAGTTCCAGCCGGCCGAGCCGAAGCTTTCGACCAAAAGAGTTGAGGTTGCCGGTCCCGCGGCAAAGCCAAGGTCTGCCGCTCCTCTATCAGCGCCTGTCAAAGATGCGGCGAGGAACGTAGAGTTATCTACTGCGAACGCAAAGCCTGGGCTGAAGTCCCGTTCATCTCACACTGTCGCAGTGAAATCTGCAGAAGTTGAATCAGCAAAGGTCGCAGTACCAGCACCCGGGGACTCACCAATTATCGGAGGAGTCATAGGGGGCTTGCCATCCCCGTACACCCCACAAGCAACCAAGTCTCAGCCTGACGCGACAGCCCAAAACGTGCTTCCTCTCTCAGCGCACGACGAGGTCTCCCTCCCGGCGCTGCCACGGATTTCGTTGGCCAACAGTAGTTCGTCCTCCGAAATCAAAGGCTCAGTTACAGACCCCGCTGGCGATCCCATATCTGGGGCAACAGTCACCGTTCGAGCCCTGTCAGGAGCCGCTCACGAGAGGACGAAGACCGATTCCCTGGGCCAGTTTCTAATGGCTGGACTTCCTCCCGGAAAATACGGCGTACAAATCGAATCGACCGGATTTGTCACATCCTCATCCCAAATTGAGTTGGGGCCGAAAGATCTCTCAATGCTCGCCGTCATTCTAAACGTCGGGTCAGTAGCGCAGAGCGTGGAGGTTGCCGCGGCCTCTCCCAACATAACTTCTGAAGCGGATGCCATCCGATCCGAAACCTTATCCGGTAAGCGGCCCTTCGCCAACACCGTAAGTAGCGGAACGCGCATCATTGCGATCGACGCCGCGGGCACTCTCTATTTCAACCACAAAGAAAGAAAACGTTGGAAGGCGATCAAACCCAAGTGGCAGGGCAAGGTGGCCCAGATAGCCGTCATCTCTTCAGAAACTGCGCCGCGTTTTCAGCTCACTACAGATTCCGGTGCCCTCTGGTTCAGTTCCGACGGCACTCACTGGCAACCGAAAAAAAACTGAATTTTCCATGCAAGTTCTAGATTGCCCTCCGTTCTCTGGGTAGAACGCCGTGAGCAAGGAGAACTCTATGCAAGCCCTTTGGAGACGTCTGTCAAATTTTCACCCCTCCGCACTTTTGCTGCCCGTCATTTTGGTTTCGCTCCTACTGGTTTCCCTGCTAGGCGATTCTCACCGGGAAGCGGTTCGCGTATCGTTGACCGGCATATATAAGAACGGCCATCTCACAATCACAATCCCGTACAGCGCACCCCGTGCGGGATCGGGAACGCTGACAGTAGAGTTACTCGATCCCGAAGATCACGTGCTGGGTCACGTTCAGCGTAGAGTTGATGTCGTACGAGGCGATAACGTCTGGAAGCAGGACCTCAAACCTGCTAATCATCTACCGATTGAAGATCTCGCGTGGCAACGCATCCGTTTCCAATTTCAATACAAAAACGAAGATTCTGTCGCCTTCGAATCAATTCATGCCGTGTCTGAAATCCTGCGCAGACCGATCGTCCACATCATCGGTCAGAGTTCGTATTTGGCCGGAGCTCAAGCTGCGATCCGCGTCATAGTTACGAACAGCGAAGGGCATGAAATAGCCGGCAACAGCTCCGTAGGAATCGAATTGCTCGATGGTGACAAACCTCGTAGAGCTCTGTTCCAGGGACGGGTAAATCAACGTGGCACCACTGAAGCTCAGTTTCGCTTTCCGGTCTCGCTAAAGGGCGATTATCAACTACGCTTCGTAGCCGAAACTCCCCTGGGCACAACCGAGACCATGCAGTCAGTGCGTCTTGAGGATAAAACCTCGATTCTCCTCACTACTGAGAAACGTATATATCAGCCCGGGCAAACTATTCACGTCCGAACACTCGTCCTCGACCGGTCAGATCATCATGCCGTCGCTTCCGGCCAGCTCACTTTCGAATTGCTCGACCCACGGGGAAACAAGGTCTTTAAGCAAATGACGGCAACAGACGAATACGGCATCGCATCTGCCGAGTTTCCTCTGGCCGATGAAGTCAATCTCGGCACCTATCAGCTTCACGCCCTAATGGGCAATCCGGAAACTTCGACGAATCAAACTAGCCTTAGCATTACCGTCGATCGCTATGTCCTTCCGAAGTTCAAAGTTGCTATTGACTTTCCGAGTATGAACGGCAAACCGAAACGCGACTATCGTCCCGGCGATCACGTCACGGGCACTGTGCAGTCAAACTACTTCTTCGGCAAATCCATCGCTAACCGTGAAATTAAGGTCAAGACCTCTAGTATGGACGTCCAGCTTGTCGAAGCTGCGTCTGCCACAGGGCGCACGGACAAAGACGGCTTCTACCACTTCGATTTGCGCTTGCCGTCGTTCTTCGCAGGCCGCCTAGCGAATGGCGGCTCTGCCTCAGTACTGGTTGAGGCGACTGTCAAGGACGAGTCCGGTCATTCAGAAACGCGTGGCGAGGGTATAACGGTGAGTGATTCGTCGCTTCTCGTTACCGCTGTTCCCGAAGGCGGAACGCTGATTCCGGGGCTCGAAAATCAAGTCTTTCTTTTGGCTTCTTACCTCGACGGCACTGCTGCCGCAGCCGATCTCCATGTCCATTCTGCTGGGACCGTCGATCAAACCGTGATTACCGATAGCCGGGGTGTCGCCATGGTCCGCATCACGCCAGAAGCCAAGGTTGCCTCTCTCAAGATCAAGGCTGACGACCATCAAGGCAACCATGTTTCCAAATCAATTCCGCTCGAAGCTAGAGGCGGCACTGATCAGATTCTGCTGCGCCCCGACCGCGCCGTTTACAAACCCGGGGACCTCATGCAGCTCAGTGTGTTTTCCACGACTCAACATGGAACGGCCTTTATCGACATCGTAAAAGACAGTCAAACGATCTTGACGAGAGACCTCGATCTCACGAACGGCCGGGCCCAACTTAACCTTGCTGCAACCACTGACATGAGCGGGACACTCGCAATCAACGTTTATCGGTTAAGTGACGACGGTCAGACCCTTGGAGACCACCGTCTGGTGTTCGTTCGTCCTGCTGATGAACTGCGGATTCAGGCCATTGCCGACGCGCTGATCTACAAACCTGGAACTGACGCCCACATCGAATTCCGAGTCACGAATGAACATGGCCGAGGTGTTCGCGCGGCACTTGGATTACAGGTCGTTGACGAAGCCGTCTTCTCTCTCTCGGAGAAGCAGCCTGGGTTCGCCAAAGCCTTCTTCTATCTTGAGCAGGAGCTACTCAAACCCCGCTACGAGATTCACACGCTCACGATGCCTGAAGTTGTCGAACCCACGACCGAAACCGAACTAAAACACCAGGACCGCGCCGCCCAAGCTCTGTTCTCGGCAACCGAGATCGCCAACCCCAATAACATCAACATAGTCGCTGGAAAGGACATGCCAGACGAGAAGGCAGCGGACTATCAGGAACGCTACCGTATCGCATTTGAAGATCACGTCTCACTTCTTGTTGCCAGAGTAAGTAAACGCTGGCGAAGACATGTCTTCGGGAATCCCGCATCTCTGATGGAGGAAACGGATGGCTCCAAGCCGCGCGACGCTTGGGGAACGCTTCTCCGCATCGAACCCACGAGCTGGCAGATCGGTGCTTCCCCGTATCTGAGGGTAATCAGTGCAGGCATGGATCGCCACTTTGGTACCGCGGATGATTTCAGTATCACGATCGACTCTCGCTCCGGAGTTGTGTTGGGCCGCGAACCCGATTCATCCCTGGTAATCACGATTGATCAACAGCGTGGTATGGCAGATAATTTCGCTGAACTTAACGGCTCCGTCACCGACCCGGCCGCGACAGCTATACAGAACGCTACCGTGACTCTGGGTCGCCACACCACGGCTACTGACCCGAACGGATTGTTTAAGTTCTCTGGAATTTCGCCAGGTAGTTACAAAATCCAAATTGTGTCTCCCGGTTTTCAAGTTGCCTCGCGCTGGATCACACTCCATTCGCGAGACGTAGCGTCAGTGGCGGGAATGCTCGGGGTGGGCTCAGTTTCTCAGACCGTGGAAGTTACCGGCGCCGCGCCTATGCTTAGGATGCAGGCCGTTGGCGGTGTCGTAGCAGCGTTGCCCATGATGGCAAGAGCGACGGAGGTTGTAGTGAGCGATTCCGTTGCGCGAGGCGCTGCACCGGTTCCGAAACCCGCCGAAAACACCCATATCCGTTCTTATTTCCCCGAGGCTCTCTATATCAATCCTGAAATCATTACGGACCGGAACGGTTTTGCCAGGATCTCCATTCCCATTGCGGATTCCATCACTGATTGGCGCTTGGCAATGCTGGCCTCAACGACCACCGGCGCGCTGGGCACAGCAAACTCGTCTATCAAGGTTTTCCAAGACTTTTTTGTCGACCTCGATCTACCAGCTACGCTAACTCAATCAGACGTGGTTACAATTCCCGTCGCAGTTTATAACTATGCCGGCCACCGTGGCGATGTCAGTCTTTCTCTTGAGAACGAGAATTGGTTCGAACTGACAGGGGACTCTTCTAAATCTCTTACCGTCGAGCCCGGCCGCGTGGGCAGTTCGAACTTCACGCTCGAAGCGAAACGCATTGGCCACTTCAAACTAAAGCTCTCGGCAAAAATGAAGGGAGTAGCACAGCGTCAGGATATCGTCGTACGAGAAATTGAGGTTGTTCCGAACGGCCGCGAGCAAAGCATAGTCTTCAACGGGCACCTAGACTCATCCGTTCAACATACAGTCCGGTTTCCAGATGCGGCTATTCCCGATGCCAGCAAGCTGGTTGTTCGGCTATACCCAGGCCCACTTAGCCAGATCGTCGAAGGCATGGATGCCATTCTGCAGATGCCCGGTGGCTGCTTTGAACAAACGTCCTCGAGCACTTATCCCAACATTCTCGCGCTCGATTACATGAAGCGGACGAAGAAACTGACGCCTGAGGTGCATGCAAAGGCCGAAGGCTACATAGTAAACGGCTATCAACGTCTACTCACGTTTGAGGTTCCCGGCGGCGGTTTCTCCTGGTTTGGCCAAGCGCCAGCCAATAAGATTCTTACCGCTTATGGACTGATGGAATTCCACGACATGTCGAACGTTCACGATGTAGACCAGAATGTGATTAAGCGAACTAGTGAGTGGTTGATCTCGCAGCAGCAAGCCGATGGGAACTGGCATCCCGATGCGTCGTTCATCAATGAAGGAGCCACGAATCGATTCACGGCCAACGAGCTTCGAATCACCGCTTATATCGCTTGGGCGCTAGAGAACAGCGGTTATCGAGGGCCAGCAGTTGGGCACGCACGACAGTTCATCGCTGACCATCTTAGCGGCCACTTGGATTCCTACACTCTTGCCGTGCTGGCCAACTTCGCGGTTGATTACCCAGGTTTCAAGGACTCCACGGGAGACTCGTTCACCCACCGGGTTTTTGAGATGCTCGTCGCTGCCCGCGTCGAAAAGGGTGATCAGGTGTTCTGGAACTCTGAAGAGACCAGCGTGTATGCAACTGGCTCCAGCGCTGCTATCGAGACCACAGGTCTTGCGGCTCAGGCATTGCTTAAATGGCGTCAAGCCCCAGCCATCGTGCGTAAGGCTCTCACTTTTGTCGCCTCAAAAAAGGATTCATCCGGCACATGGGGAAACACGCAGGCCACTATCATGGCGCTCAGAGCGCTGTTGATGGCCAGCGAAGGCTCTTCAGATGCAAGCGGCGTTGTGCAAGTTTTTCTCAATGGCCAGCCAATCGACAAGCTCACTCTGACCCACAACAACAACGATCTTTATCACCAGTTCGTGCTAACTGGTCTACGAGAGCGCGACGTGAATAATCTGGAAATCACGTTTCACGGAACTGGTGGATTGGCCTATCAAGTCGTCGGCGGTTACTTCACACCCTGGGAGTCAAGCGCCAATACGGAACCACTTTCAATCGATGTGGCGTATGACCGCACAAAGCTGACGCAGAACGAAACTGTGCGGGCGACTGCAACAATCCGCAACAACTTGAGCGAGACCGCGAAGATGGTAATGGTCGATCTCGGCATTCCTCCTGGTTTTGACCTGCTCACCGAAGATCTAGAAGATTTCAAAGCCAAAACGGCCGGCTTGCGAACCGGCTGCCTTGAAAAGTTCAGCCTTACCACAACTCAAGCAATCCTCTATTTTAATGGCTTCTCTCCCAAAAACGCCCTCAAATTACACTTTCGCCTGCGCGCGAAATATCCAATCCGAGCGAGTACTTTTCAGTCCCGAGTGTATGAATACTACGATCCGAGTGTAAGTTCCGTAAGCAGTCCAAAGCAGTTTGAGGTGACCAGGAATTGAGGCGGGATGTCGAGAGGAACTTCTGCACCCAGTACGTCAAAGATCCTGAATTTCTACTGAGGAAATTTGTTGAAAGAGGGTGGATTTGCAAGATTCGTAGTTCCAGCTCCACCGGCGGCGCCCGGCTGCCCCGCGCTGCCAGTCCCTATGCTGACGAATCCGGTCCGGCCGACTAGGCCTAAGCGCATCGGGTCTGTCGAAGGATCGTAATAAAATTCCCAAAGCGAATACTGAAACTGATCGTTGATGTTCTTGATCGAGTGACCGGAACCTCTACTCGCGACCCCTGCGATGCCGCCACCCATCAGCGGTCCTGACCCTGAGTCAGCTAACTGCTGACCCACCGCGCCAACGGTCGAGCTCCCTGGCGTCACCATACCTTGTACCGGACCTTCCCCACCGCCTCCCACGACCTTCTGCCCGGCTTCCATTTGTGCTGCTGCGGCAGAAGTGATCTCTGAGGGCGTTGACGGCGAAAGCGGAGTGGTTGGATCAGCTTTCGCGCCGAAACCGGATCCGGCTTGTCCCCCGAAACCGTTTCCTGCGGGCGAACTGCGTAAGATTTCGCCCATCGATTCGCTAGCAGCACTCGAAACCGATTGCTCTAGCCCCGATAAAGAAGAAATCGCGGCTGCTGACGAGATGCCGTGCGAACTTTCGGATTGCTCGCGTCCGTCTCCTGCCGCAACGGTCTTAACCGGCGGCACCTTTGAATCTAACAATCTGCCGCCAGGACCGGCGTGTAACAGCCGCCACTCATTCTGTCCCGTCATCGGGTCATCGTACCGGCGTCGCAAGAAACGCATCCTATTTGTCTCGTCCAATGCGTCAAGTGTGGGAGGATAACTGCCGAACCTTCGCACGAATAACTTGACCGCATGCGCATACTCCTCGCCGCGATCAATCAGTATCTGCTCACGATTCCGTCTTGCCTCGAAAACGATCACCGGCACTTGAGCATATAGAAGTATCGCTAAGCAGGCGGCCAAGATGAAGACGAGCAGCAGTGCTGAGCCACGCTCGTGCGCCGGCCTCTCCCGCGCGGTGGTCACGGAGTCGCAACCGCGAGGACCTGCTGGAGCTTAACCTGTGTGTCCTCCATTCGCGCTGCGAGTTGAGTCAGTTCTACGACTAAGTAACGGCCTTTTACAAACTCGCCTTTCGCGGCCACCAAAACATGATCGCCATCGAGAAACAGACCACGATTGTTCTCGACTGTGTCCTGCGAATGAACGTATCCGTAATACTTCAAAGGAATGCTGACCTGGAGCGGGATCGTAACTGGACGGCTAGGAGCCGGTGTTATTGGAAGCGGTTCCGGCATGATTACAGGCCCCTCGATCTTGGTCGCCACCGCACGTGGCGCCTCGACCTCAATCTCGAACAGACTGCGCCCGTCTAGCGGCTCACTGATTGATCGGACTTTCGCAAGTAGATCTAAACGAATTGTAGGGTCCACGTCTCCTCGCATCGGATCCACCGTGCGCAAACGAAAGCTGTTACGGTCTGTGCTGGAGTGCGGCCGCCTTGAACCACTTCCGCGCGCGCGGGAGTCTTTTGCTGTAAGCGGCTGCTGCCCGCTTATCTGGGTGGGCGAACCTGATTTTGCGATGCCTCCTGCTTCGCCTTGCGAGTTATGCCAAAACACGAGCCCCGCTGTCATCAGCAACGCACCCGCCCAGAGCTTGGGATCGAGCCTGGTGTTCATGCCGAAGATCTTTGTGTGGCTCGCCACCCTCATGGCTGGCCTCCTACGCTGAGGTTGACGTCCTCGCGCATAATCGTTTGAAAGCGGATTGAAGTGTTAATCGTGCCGCCTTTTTGCTGTGGTGCGGCTTGCAGGTTATCAAGAATCAGGAGCATCGGCGATCGATCTACTTCTTGCAGGAATCTCAGGACGTTGCTATACGTTCCCTCGTAATTCGCGGTACTGCTAAGAACGGAAAGATCTGCAGTGCCATCGACAGGATCCTCACCAAAAACGGCATCGCGTTCCTGGATTCCGGAGGCTGCTGCCATTCGCTGGATTTCCTCGATGACAGCAACATACGCCTGACGTCTTGGCAGAAAGTACTGTGTTTCGAAGTCCGCTGACCCACCTCTTCCGCTTTGCACGGCTGACGCAAGGGTTCTTAGTCGGGCGGTCCGCGAGTGCACCATCGCCAATTCGTTGCGTAGCGAGCTCTGCTCCGCCTTCAGATCCATGCGCGTGCCACCGGGTGGCGCGAAATAGAGGGCAAGCGATATTCCGTTCAACACCAGTAGCAATCCGCAAGAGGCTACAAGCCAGAGTTGTACCCCGACAAACCGCGGCAGCACAATTCTAGAGCTTTTGTTCATACGCCACCCTTACCCGATATTTGTAAAGTGGATCGTTCTGAGTTGGAGGCTGTTGCGCCAGCATCTGAGCTGCGCCAAACATTTTGGATCCCTGCAAACGCTTCAGCAGGCTCACGATCACAGTCGGTGAGTCGGTTGCCAGAAGCATATCCAGCTGCACGTGATTAACGCCACTGGCGTCCTCTGACGGCACCTGCGGCAGGCGAATACCCATCAGCCGCATGTTGTTGGGCATCACTGTCCTCAGATCTTTGAAGACCCGAATCCAACTCACAGAGCGGCGTGCTACAAGTTCGTTTAGGAAGGCGCTAACGGCAAACACATCAGCGTTTTCAGGCTTGCTAAGAACGCTTGAAAAACGTGCTTGATCCGAAAGAGCATTGTTGAGGGCTGCTCGTTTGACGGCAATGGAGCGATGCAGATCCGCAGTCCCCGCATGCTCGTGAACGAGCATAATCACCAGTACTAGCAAGGAACACCCGAGACATCCGGCGACAAAGCTTAGGGCCACATTCTGCGCCCTCTCGGGCCGGAACGGGTGTGACGCGAGGTTGATGAATGGAATCATCTAGCGACTCCCGGCGGGTCCGGGTGAAACTGCCTGCCGGTCCTGTTGAACGATCTGCATGCGCTGCTGATACATCTGTTGCAACTGCTGGTTGATGGTTTCGGGCGTCAGCGTCGCTGGCGGGCTGAGATTGCTCGTCGGTGTAAGATTCGTCAGGCCTAGCCGCGATTGTGGGGTAGCTCCGATTGCACTTGGATCTGGGGCCACCGCTGGCTCTGGAACGATCGCCTGCGCCGCAGTTGCTTCTTGAGTTGTCGGAGTTGGAGGGTCAGGCAACACGGGTTCAGACACCGGTTCGACAGCTCGTGCATTCATACTGCGTGCTGGAACGTCGGGACGATCTGTCTCGACAGAGCCCGGCATCAGTAACACTGACTTTATTTGCTCTGGATCCGACTCAGAGCCCTCAATCACGAAATTCAGATGGGAGTCTCGCAGCAGAGATGCCAGCACTTCGCGAGGCGATCCTGGTCCTAGCTTCACAACTGGCATCGGTTCATTATTTGCTCCCGGCGGGAGTTCAATTTTCGCTCCCGTCAGGAAGGCGACTCGGGTGAGAAGATCAGCAAGCGTTGTGTTGCGAGCGTCGATTGTGAGGTGTCCGGCTGAGTAGACGACATTAGAACCAGGACCGGCAACTTGCTCCGGTGCGGCTGAAAGTGTTTTCAAGACCAAGAGAGCGAGCAATAAATTGCCCGCTTGAGAAAGTCTGTTTTTAGTCGCAAATGGTTCCTCGGCGGGTTGACCCAGGCCCGTGCCTAGGCGCTTTCGACTGCAGCTTAATTGTGTTTTAGTCACTGAAACCTTCAGCCGCGCGCGCACCGGCAAGTGTTAGGTTCCGGGCCGGTTCTTTGGCGTACGATTTATTGCGCCAGAGCTCATATAGAACCGGGTAAACCAGCAACTCGAGCGCAAAGGAAGTAAAAATACCGCCAACCATAGGAGCTGCAATGCGTTTCATCAAGTCTGAACCGGCGCCCGTGGCGCACATAATAGGGAACAGACCAATACAGGTAGTCGCAAACGTCATGAATTTGGGCCTTACGCGCTTGGCGGCGCCCTGCACGATAGCTTCTCTAAGATCCGCCAGACTCTGAAGACGCCCTCGCTGCTTCGCATCCTCGTACGAGAGATCTAGGTATAGCAGCATGAAGACTCCTGTCTCAGCATCAATTCCCAATAGCGCGACCAGTCCCACCCACACAGCGGGGCTGAGGTTGTAGCCAGCAAGATATAGGAACCACACGGCTCCGATCGCAGAAAATGGCATGGCTAACAAGACCATTAGTGTCTTTGGCAGCGATTGCGTATTGATGAAAAGAAGAAGGGAAATTAGTAGGAGCGTGATTGGCACGACGATCTTCAGGCGTTCGTCGGTTCGCTGCATAGATTCGTACTGTCCGCTCCAGGTAACCGCTGAGCCAATCGGGAGTCTTAGGCGTTCTCGTAGTAGCTGACCGGTCTCAGTGATGTAAGCTTTGACATCAGAAGCCGAAGTGTCGATGTAAACGTATCCGGTTAATAGCCCGCCTTCATTGCGTATCATGGCTGGGCCGGTTGTTACACTGACTTGCGCCAGGCTACTCAACGGCAGTTGCCGGCCTCCATCCGCGGGCACCGACACCCTGCCGATTGCATTTGCATCACTGCGAAAATCACGCATGTATCGGACATTGACGCCATACCGCTCGCGCCCGAGCACAACGGTGCTAACGTTGTCTCCACCAATTGCATTTTCAACCACTCGCTGAGCATCGGCTACGCTAACTCCATAACTCGCGAGCCGCTCGCGATCCCAGCGGACGTCGAGAAAGTATCCTTCGGCCGTGCGCTCTGCCAAAACGGAGCGCGTCCCTTTCGCAGCTTTCAGCAGAGATTCGACTTGGGCGCCGACATTTTGGACTTGTTCTAGGTTGGCACCTGTGATCTTGAGGCCCAAAGGCGTCCGTATGCCAGTAGTCAGCATATCGACGCGTCCCCTGATGGGCATAGTCCAGGAGTTACTCACGCCGGGAATCTTCAGCGCGGCATTCATTTGGCTAACTAACTCTGGTGTTGAAAGCGTGTCCGGAGTAACTCGGCGGAATACGCTTTGCGCCCACTCAGGCGCCCAAGCCGAGTACCAGGTGTGCACGCGTGGCCACTCCCCGCGCGGTTTCAAAACGATTGTCGTTTCCAGCATTGAAAGCGGCGCAGGATCTGTTGCGGTATCGGCACGACCCGCCTTGCCGAGGACGCTAGCCACCTCAGGAAACTGATGGAGAACCCGGTCAGTGGTTTGCAGCAACTGACCCGCTTGCGCAATTGAAATGCCGGGCAGCGTCGATGGCATATATAAAATGGCGCCTTCGTCCAGCGGCGACATCGGCTCCGATCCAAGCTGGTAGAAAACCGGCACAGTGATAACCATGAGTGCCAAGGCCGACACCAGAACAAAGCCTTTGTGACGCAGAGTCCATCGGACAACGGGTTCGTAGGAATTGATCAACCGCCGACTGATGGGGTGTCGATCTTCGCGCTGTGCTTTACCAGTTAGAAGCTGATTGGCGATCCAACAGAGCCATTTCGGCTGGAATGCAAAATGTTCAACGCGAGTGAGCAGCAAGCGGAGGGCAGGATCAAGTGTAATCGCGAGCACGGCAGCGATCGCCATGGTCGCCGTTTTGGTGTACGCCAGCGGCCTGAACATTTGACCTTCGCGACCCGGCAAAGCAATTATCGGCAGGAAGGAAACGGCCATTACGCACAACGCAAAAAAGGTTGGAACAGAGACCTCCTTGATGGCCTTCAATACCACGGCCTTGCACTCTTGCGCAGTACCTCGGCCATCTAAAGTCTCTAGCTTCTTGTGAGTTTGTTCAACGATCACTATGGACGCGTCAACTAACTCACTAAAGGCAAGGGTCATTCCCGCCAGCGACATGATATTGGCGCTGATACCTGAGATGCGGCAGAAAATAAAACCCAGGAGCACCGCTACGGGCATAGTGATGATCGGGATCGCCGCGCTCGGAAAGTGCCACAAAAAGATGAGAATGATCAGCACAACCGTAACTGCGACCTCGATGATCGTCACTGTTACGGTATGAAGCGTATTGTGGATTAGCGCCGAACGGTCATATGTCGCAACCAGCTTTACCCCGGGGGGAAATCCAGGCTCTATTTGCTTGATCTTTGCTTTGACGCGGTCGATGACATCCAGCGCGTTCTGTCCATTGCGCATGATGACAATCCCGGAGACTACTTCACCTGCCCCATCCAGATCAGCAACGCCGCGCCGCAAGTCTGGCCCCATAGTCACGCGTCCAACATCTCTAATACGGATCTGTGAACCATTCTCACTTACTCCAAGTGGAATTTGTGCAAAGTCGTCTAACGACCGAGCATAGCCGCGGCCGCGCACCATATACTCAGCGCCGCCCACTTCGAGTAACCTTCCGCTGGACTCATTATTCCCGCCACGCACTGCATTAACTACGCGACTTATCGGGATCCCGTAAGTACGCAGAAGGTTCGGATCTAGATTGACCTGGTATTGGGGCTTGTAGCCACCAACAGCGGCGACTTCAGCAACGCCGGATACCGACCGAAGATAGTAGCGCAAATACCAATCTTGATATGACCGGAGTTCAGCAAGGCCGTGTTTACCAGAGGTATCGACCAGTGCGTATTGGAAGACCCACCCGAGAGCAGTTGCATCCGGACCGAGCTCGGTTTTGACGCCATCGGGCAAGCGGGGCAGGATGCTGGATAAGTACTCCGAAGTTCGAGAGCGGGCCCAGTATAGATCGGTGCCTTCTTCAAAGATGACGTACACATAGGAGTAACCGAAATCGGAGACGCCTCGAACCGTTTTCACCTTCGGCGCGCCAAGCATAGCGGTCACGATCGGATAAGTTACTTGATCCTCGACAAGATCTGGACTTCGGTTCCATTGCGAAAAGATAATGACCTGTGTATCACTGAGGTCCGGGACCGCATCCAGTGGGAGAGTGATCATGGACCACCAGCCGACGATGCAGACAATTGCAATCGAGCCTAAAACGCTCAGCTTATGAGCTACTGAGTAGTCGATGATTTTACTAATCATGTTGACCTGCTAGGTGGCCGATCGATTGGTGTTCAGACTTTCAGTTGGTATCCGGTCCGCGCGTTGCAAATTGGGCCGCGGTTCTGAGTCGGCTCTCGGAATCAACAAGAAAGGTGGATGCAACCACGACGCGATCACCGGGTTGAACGCCGCTTAGAATCTCGACAGCTTCGTCCGTACGCCATCCTGTCTCTACGTCACGCCTCTCAAAAACCCCAACTCCGTGCTCGACGTAGACGCGCGTGTGTGTTCCGGAATCAATCAGAGCGTCAGTAGGCACGACAATGGCAGGTCGTTGACGAATGGACATCTCGACATCAACGGTCATCTCGGGCCTGAGAATCAGCTTGGGGTTCTTTAGTTCCAAACGAACCTTTACGGTGCCACCGGCCAAGTCAGATTGCGGTAGGCTATCTGAAATGCGTGCAGGAAAGTGGCGGCCTTCGTCTCGCAGCGTGATCTGAGCCGGTTCACCGCCGCGCACAAACAACTGGTCTTGTCGGTCTAACTCAGCAACTACCCACACTTGCCTTAAATCAGCTATTCGGTAGAACTCCATACCGTGCTCAAAATGTTGGTCAGGTGAAATATTTCTTGCAAGGATCACACCATCAACCGGAGCCACAATGTCGATGGTGTCTGGAAGGCGCCGTGTCTCCGTTATGTGTCTGATTTGGGGATCGCTCATGCCGAGATTGCGCAAACGGTCAGTGTAATTTTGTATACTGCGCGCGCCCTCGTTTGTTACTGATCCAGGTATGCGCTCGTTGGCAGCCAGAAATCCGGAGGCCGCCGACAAGAATTCTGGGGCATAGAATGCAGCCAGTCTCTGGTCCTTAGTGACGATGGTCCCTACAGAGTCCCGGTATGTCTCACGAATAAATCCGTCGACACCGGCGTTCAGCTTGTAGACTCGCGTCTCATCAGGAACAACGCGACCCACAGCGTGGATAGTGCGGGCTGTCGTAGTTCTTACAACAGAGGCAAGCCTAATGCCCGCAAGTTTCTGAGATGCAGCGTCAATATGAAGGTCGCTCGCAGGCAGGTCGGAATGGGCTGGATGGAGGCTATCTCTGGCCTCGTCACCATACACGGCTACCAACTCCATTCCGCAATCGGGCGCAATCCCGGGCTTGTCAGATTTGTATGCCGGATGCATTGGGTCGGTGTAGTACAGAATGTGACGCTCTTTATGGCCGTTCAAGTGATGCTGAGCAAAGGCGTAGCTCAATGTAACAACGGCAACGAACAAGATCGGAATAATAATTCGCCGCATTAGATTCGTCCCCTTCTTTGATCTGATTAGGCTTAAGTCATTCCGAGACGGCCCTGAAGTCACTTAGTGGATCTCTTATACTTCCCACGCCAAATATCCAGAGACTACAAACGTTAAAACGGATAACGGCTAATCATGAGCGCCGGTTCTGCCGCTTGTCTTTGCGTAATCGCAAACAGGAGTGTGGCTTGGAATACAAGACATTGATTGAGTCCACAACTTACTTACGCGTAACACCCAAGGTCAGGAAGCTGCCAAGTTGACCGGAACTGCACTGTCTGACGCATCAGCCAATGAATGAAGCGCGCGTGGATCCCAAATTGCCACAGTTTCTCGACTTGCCTTTACAATCCCAAGCTCTTCCCAGGCCGAGAGAAGTCGGCTGACGGTGAATAGTGTTGTTCCCGTCATCTGCGCTAGTTCTTGGCGAGATAAGCCAATCTCAATTCCGCCTTCGATGGGACGCCCAATTTTGTCACACAAACGCAAAACCTGTCGGGCAACCCGCGAAGCTACTTTTTCGGTTGCGAGTTCCTGGAAACGCTCTTCGAGTTCTACGAGATCATCGCCAAGAATATTAACCATATTGTGGTGCAACGTAAGCGATCGATCCATCCAAACTTTGAAAGTGCGAGCTTCCCACGTGAGCACCCTACATAGTCTGAAAACCTGAGCCGCCGTACGATGCTTGCCGGTAGTTAACAAACCAATGGCGCCCAGAACTTCGCCCGGTGTGCGGACGCTTAGGATTACCTCCGTACCACTTGCGCCGAATTGGGTGAGTTTCACCGAGCCTGACGTGAGCAGCATTACCTGTTGGACAGAATCGCCCTTAAAGTAGAGCATCTCTCCGCGCGTGAAAACCTTGGGGCGGGCAGACGCACAAATTGCAGCGCAGTCGGCCGGCGGGATTCCGCGGAAGAGGGGAGAACTCCCAATCTGAATGCTATCGCCTTGCGGTCGAGCTATTCCGATTGAACTTACCGGCGCAACAGGGGAAGAGTAAGAGCACATAAAGATACCAGTAATATTAATTCGTTAGTTACACTACATCTAATGTCTTGCTTTGTATGTACCGGTACGTACTGCTTTCACTTTGTCGCTGAGAGTTAAGTTTAATGCACACGTGAACGCTTGTTGATCATTGAGAAAGAGTAATCTATCTGAACCTCCGGTCTTTGCGCCCGGACAAATAGCGCGACCCTCGATCCAGCAACAATAGGCTTTCTCTAACGCACGGAATCACACCGGTCTAAGAGCCGACCTATGTTTACTCGTCAATGGATGACAGTCGTCATCATGGTGCTCGCATCGGGCCTGGCGCTGCGTGCCGAAAGCGGGAAAAGCTCGTTCAACCACGGACAGGCCGCCGAACGACAAGGAAATCTTGATACAGCAGTCGGATATTACAAGCAGGCCTCTACGCTCGCGCCTAGCAACGCAAAATACTTGGCAGCTTATACCCGGATGCGATTTATTGCTGCTGCACAACACGTGCACACAGGTACTCTCCTTCGCAACGCAGGTTCGACCAAGGAGGCTCTTGTCGAATTTCACCGCGCGGTTGAACTAGATAGCTCAAGTTTCATTGCTCAACAGGAAGTGCGCCGTACAACGGACATGATTAGTAGGCAGGAGCGCCAGCGGGCCGCACCTATGACCCCGATGCCCCCGGCCAGCAAGTTAACCGAAG
This sequence comes from Bryobacteraceae bacterium, assembly GCA_965214005.1. GTDB lineage: Bacteria > Acidobacteriota > Terriglobia > Bryobacterales > Bryobacteraceae > Bog-105. The sequence goes on along the minus strand of CBDCAQ010000014.1, from coordinate 500,326 downwards.
ACTTAGGTCAGCCGATTGAGCTTCAGCCTTCGTCGAACTCTCCCATTAGCATGTACATGACAGTCAATACTGACGTCGCTTACAGGACCATTGGCAAACTGGCCGGGTTTAATGTGTTGATGGATCCGGACTATAAGCCACAAAAGATTACCGTCGACCTTACAAACGTTACGCTACGAGATGCTCTCGAGATGGTTCGTCTGGAGTCGAAAACCTTCTGGCGCCCTGTGTTGTCCAACGCGATCTTTGTGGCTGCAGATTCCCCTACCAAGCGTAAGGAATTGGAACAGAATGTTATTAAGACCTTCTATTTGCACAATATTGAGACACCCAACGAACTGCAGGAAGCTGCTAACGTGGTGCGTCAAATGCTCGATCTGACACGTGTGCAACTGGTTCAAGCGCATGACGCATTGATTCTACGGGGCACTCCCGATCAGATGCTGCTGGCCGAGAAATTGTTAACGGATTTTGATAAGCCTAGGTCGGAGGTCATCCTCGACATTACGGTGATGCAGGTTAGTCGGGATCGTCTGCGCAACTTGGGGGCTAACCTTCCGACGTCGTTCAGCGTGTCGACGGTTCAGACCAACGGAACCAGCGGCACTAGCGGGAGCGGGACAAGTAGCGGGAGTAGCATTGGAGGCAGCTCTGGCGCGTTCGCCTTAAACACCCTATCTAAATTAGGTTCCGGTAACTTCGTGGTAAGTATTCCTGGCGGCTCGTTCTCGCTTCTCGCGAGCGAGAGCAACAGCAAGATTCTCCAGAACCCCGAGATACGAGCCCTGAACAATGAAAAAGCAACCCTGAGGATTGGTGACCGGGTACCAATAGCTACTGGGTCATTTCAGCCGGGCCTCGCAGGGGGCGGCGGCGTTAGTCCACTGATCAGTACTCAATTTCAATATCTAGACGTAGGTGTGAATATTGACATCACTCCTCACATTCACTCCAACAACGACGTTACTTTGAAAATGTCTCTTGAGATTTCATCTGTAACAGGCCAACAGAACATCGGCGGAATTACACAGCCCATTATTGGACAACGGCGAATAGAGCATGAGACTCGCCTAAGTGACGGCGAGGTGAACCTACTTGGCGGCATTTTGGAAGATACAGAAACAAGATCGCTAAGTGGATATCCGTGGATCAGTAGGATTCCGATACTGAAGTATCTGTTCGCCCAGGAAAACAAAGACCGTCAAGAGAACGAAATTGTCTTCGCAATTACTCCCCACGTAATTCGGGCTCAGGAAATTAATGACGAGAATCTTCGGACCATGGAGGTAGGCACCTCCAACCTAATCGAGCTGCGTCGAAAGATCTCCGCCCCCGCTACTCGCAGTCCAGAGACACCAACCGATCCTGCGAAACCGCCGCAGCCATCGGGGTCCCAGACACCCAGCGCCGCAGTTGTGCCGGGAGTTGCGGAACCTAGGACGCGAGCGCAGTCGAAGCCTCAATAGTCTTTTAGCAAGTTAAACTGGAAGGCTGCTGATGTAGGATAGTCGGCCCGGTAGCTCATCATGCTTACATTCGTCTACGCGAGGTCACCCAGGGAGATGATGCTCCGGGTGGCAACTAGCAAACGCACAAATAAAGAATGTCGAGTCACTAGTACTTTCCATCGCAACCACCCTGCATATGTACAATTTCTGCCTTGTTCATAACCGACAACAGAACTTTTCAAGGCCGTGTTGTTTAAAGTCTGCTAACTCCACTTTGCCGCCTGAATCTCGCTCGTGACTTACGGCGCCTGGCGCAGTTTCAGGCTGCACTGTCCAGTACGACTGTGACACTTCGATCTTAGATCCTCGACTGACACGCGCCTAGTGTTTGACAGCTTGTGGCCTGAATTGTCTATGGCGCAATCCTGCTGGCCAGAATCGTGCGTAGATTCAGGTAGCCGTTTCCCAACTAGTTAGTTGGCTTCGAAAACAGTGCCTCATCCAGTTTGGGGTTCACCACGACACGATCAATGATGGTCTTTTCTGACGGAACGGGAGTATCTCGGTATCCAAGCGCTGTTTTGGCCACGGGGAGAACCTTCGTCTCAAGAACATATGGAATCTGCAGCCCGCTTACGGGTCGATAATCCCGGAAGTAGATTTCAACTGGATGCTCTATGCCGTCAAGCCGCTTGGGTTGACCTTCCATCTTGGCCTCTAGAAATGTCTTCGCGTCAATCCATACATGCATAGCAGCCCCGCCCTTCATGGTTAGCTTCAGCTTGTAAGTGTCTCGGTCCTCTACTTGTTCTATTCCCGCGAACTCAATCGCTGTGCCTTTCGCGGCGTAGTCAACCAGTGGACCGTCCAGGTCTGCCTGCGTCGAGGACATCTTAATCTCATCGGTCGTATAAGGCTCTACAACGCGCCGATTTAGAAATGGCCGTAGCTTCCAGCCGTTAGCGCCATCGAAAACTTGAAGTGCCGTTTGCCCGTTAAACTGTAACTCAAACCGCATTTTGCGAGGGCGTTCTAAATCCATCACGAACGGCAGAAAGACTTCGTCTGCAGGACGGGGAGCAGGTGCCTGAACGCTCGACTTTTTACCCGTAGATAGACTTGAAAGGGCAGCTCGCTGATTACCGCCTGCACCAAGTTTCCCGGCCAGAGACATCGTGTGAACGGACCGCCAGGCCTGCAACCCGCCCCTAGCCTCGACATTCTTGTTTGCAATCTCGGTGGCCGAGATCTTAGATTGTTGGCGACTGTTATCGCCGGTAGCCGCCACCAGAATGGCAGATGCCAGGAAAACAGAACCTACCAGTGATTTTAGAAACATGTTATAGATCCTCGCGCAAGACTACAAAATAACTTAGAAAGAAGATTCTTTTCGGGCCTTAGTACGCTTTGAAGCACGAAGAGGAAAAGCTATTCAACAACCAGGCCCTCAGCTCGAAATTTGCCGATAACAACACTGACTCGATCGCCGCGTTTCACAACCCGGCCTTTATTCGAGAAAGCCATCCAGTACTGTTTTCCCGTCTCGGCTGGGCCGCGTTGGCGAAGGAGTCCAACCTGTTCGAGAGAAGGAACTACCAGTCTTACACCAGCCTGTGGGTCTACTAAAGAAGGCTCGGATTTCTTGTCGTTGAGCTGTTGCGCTTTATCGGCGTTGATGACGTGGTATGAAAAGCGAATAATCTCGCCCGACTCTACATAACGTACGCTGAGCGAATCAACGCCCCAGATGAGTCCATAATAGAGACCCGCGCGGTGGGGAACACGGCTGGGTTGATAGTGAGAAGGGGGTCCCGTCGCTGGTGCCTTGACGACGGGGGTAGCCGATTGAGGTTTTAAAGATGGGGCCAGAAGGGAGCTAGCCATGACTCCGGCCAACAGCACTTTCGCGGCACACGGTATTACGCGGTAGTTAAAGCGGTAATCGAACATGATTGATGAAACCTCATTTAGTTAGGCGAGCCGGGAGGCTGACGACTTTACGCCAGCCTCCTACGCCGAATCCGGTTTAAGGATTAGCATGACCGATCAGGTTTCCGGTTTGCGTGCCGGCACTGTCCGCGAAGGTAATCGTTCCCGGACGATCAACGCCTTTTGCTGAGAAGACGTTGGTAAATCTAACGGTAACGTTGCAGGATGCGCCTGGTGCCAGGTTTGCACCTGTGCAGGTATCAGCTCCAGTGCCGGTAGCAGCATTGAAGAAGTAGGTGAGGATGTTACCGCCCGAGACCGCTACGTTCGTGACCGCCATCGAGGTACCATTCGCTGGTTGGGTATTAGTTAATGTAACTACTCCCGTATTGGACACGATCGTAACTCCGGACTGAACGGTGATTGTAAGCGGATTCGGCGCGATTAACACCGTGGCCTTGGTTGTTACGCCCGTGCCGGTAAGTGTCGCGGTGGCAACTGCAGGATTTGTATAGGTGGCCGTCACACTGCTGCTATAGGGCGTCGCCGTAGTTGGAGCAAATACTACTCTGATGGTGCAAGTAGCGCCGCGAGCTAGTGCCGGACCGCAGGTTCCGCCAGCTGCCGCCTTGAATCCGCTGCCGATTGTAAAGGTGCCGCCAGCCAGAGCAACATTGCCCGTATTGGTTACCGTTAGAGTTTGAGCACCGCTGGTGGTACCGGTCGTCCAGTTACCGAATGCCAGCGGATTCGGAGTGATCGTCGCGCTCGGGTTCACAGGCGCACCTGTTCCACTAAGGGCCACAGGCGAGCCTGTTACCGGGACATTTGCGGTAATCGTGACTGTGCCGGTTTGTGAACCGGTCGCAGTTGGGGTTGGCGAGAACACGACATTGATGGTGCAGGAGCTAGCCGGCGTCAGAATTGCGGCACACGTCCCGCCTGCCGTGCCCGTGGCCCGGAAGAAGGGTGGTGTGATGGCAACCGTGAAAGTCAGGTTCGCAGTACCGTCGTTGTGAAGCGTGAGAGTTTGTGGCGCGCTATTTGTTCCGACCGCGACATTCCCAAAGGCTAATGGCCCACCCGTGATACTGGCGACCGCTAGGTTGGCAGGTGCCACGTACTCCACAGCACCGACGTCGATTTTGGTTCCCGGCTTGGCGGGCCTTGGATTGCCGAAGAAGTCTGTGCTCGGAACCGGTATCAAGAACTCGGATGCCTGAGACACGTAGTCAATGGCAGGCGACCCGGCCGCGAGTGAATAGGATCCGAGAATCTTGTTACTCACTGGGCTCGCGAGGGCCAGTGGTCCCCAGCTAATGTTGATCCAGTTATTGCCTTCGTCTACCGTCGCTGACGGTGTCAGATTAAAGATCGGGTTGGGCACAGTTGCGTCCGAGATGCCCGGAGGCACTTGCCAACCACCTGACGCCAACTCGGGCGGGGTGCGTGAACCGTTGCAGTATTGACTCACGACTGTGGGATTGGATTGCGTGTTCGAAGGGTCATAGCCAGCAGTAGCCGTTAGCACCGAGTACATCGGATTGAGAGTCACCGTGGAGGTATGGTCGCTCGGTCCCTTGTCGCCACGTATTCCGATATCCCAGTAACTAGCTGGCGTACAGGCACCAGTGCCTCCCGTAATGATTGTTCCAGTCCCGTTAGGCTGCGTTGCAGCAGCTTGGGGTTGGTTGGGAGCCAGTGTAGTCGTGAACGAGTTGTAGAGAGAAACAACGTTCTGCTGGTACTGGCTGCTGAGGGCGCCTACCCCGATGTAGAACGAACGGTTTTGCCAGAACACATCGTTGTAAAGGAGCGGATAGGACACAGTCTGACAGGACGGGTGGCCCGGCGGACAGAAGATTACGCTGGGTATCGTCGTTTTGAACACCTGACTATGTTGCATGCTGACCAGCCCGGCCGCCTGAGGCGCCGAGGTTGTGCCGCAATTTGTGGTGCAAGTAGGGCCCTGACTGCTGGCGATCGGTGCTCCCAGAGTGTTGAAGAGCACTCCTGACGAGGCTGTCGTGTCGTTCGAGACAATCGTGTTATTGATGATATTCGCAACTAGCGCATCCTGCATTGAAATGCCGCCGCCGTCCCAACCGGCTACGTTGTTGGTGATGATATTGTTCGTGATACTGACGCTATTCCAACCTGGGCTCAGGAAAGGAATGGGCATTCCAAGCAGCGGGAACGCGACCACTTCTGTGCCATTGACACCTTGGAGTCGTATTCCGCCACCACTGCCGCTTTCAGCCGCGTTGCCCATAATCAGGTTGGCATTGATTGTCAGGTTAGGGCCAGTGCCGTCGCTCAGTCCCGGTGTGCAATCCGCATCCGCTGCGGTGTTGCCGCACTCGAGGCCCCCTACAGCCAGACCATCTGGCGGAGCTCCCATAACCATCAACCCTCCGCCATTTGTTGGAACGGTTGGATTGGTGCTCTGATTGAACAGGATGGAGTTGTGCTCGATGTCGCCGTTCCAGATATAGCCAAGATGCACAAGGCCACCACCATCACCAGTGCTCAAGTTGCCGCATACCCAATTGAACTGGAACTTGTAGTAATCGGCACCGGTGCAGAACGTGACCCCACCCCCACCAGCCGGCGTCGAAGAATAAAGTTCGTCGCCAATGGAAGAGTTTAAGGCCACGTAGTTGTTGTGAACGTTTACATTCACATCGAAACAGTACGGTAGTTGTGCGTTGCGTACGCTCGAGTTTGCGCAGGAACCCGGGTCAGCGTTACCGGCATCACCCTGGAGATAGGCATCGGGAGATTCGCCTTGGCCGATTGTGATACCACCGGTTAGCGTCCCCGAATTGTTGTAAACACGATTATTGGCGATCTGGAGATTATGTCCCCACGCGTGTACGAAGATTCCGCCGCCACCCTGGGAGCTGTCGGTAACCGAAATGCCATCGATGCTCGATGGATTGCAGAGGAAGTTGCTGGGATAGGCCGTGCAGTCGGAGGCCGAGTTTGTCAGCAGTTTGGTTCCGGCCGGGAAAGCAGATTCGGCTCCGCTCCCGTAAATATCAGTGGCGCCGTTGGGGAACCTAACTCCCTTGCCGAGAACCGTAATACCGGCCCCTTCGTATGCACCCATCAGCGTCGGTTCCTGTAGGAGCTGGGCTAAGTTTCCGTTCACTGTGGTGTCCCACCCTAGGATGCCCTCAAGAGGTAGTCGATCGACTTGCGGATTATTCGGTCCGCCTTTGAAGCCGGTCCACCCTCCGCAGGTGAAGCCACCCGGAGTCGGATCATACGGATTGTTGCTGTTTATGGGTTGGCCATTCAGAGCCAGACCGAAGAGACAATTGACCTGCCGACGCCACGGATCAAGCTTGCCCGCCGGATGCGTGTTGGCATTGATGACACTAGAGGCTGCGCCTACTCCCTGCAGTCGGATCGGCTTCCACATCAGCAGGAACTCTTTATGGACACCGGGGTCCAACATAATTAGATCGCCGGGGTTGGCTTTGTCGATTGCGGCCTGGATACTAGCACCAGCGCCGACATGAGTTGGGCTGCTCCCGCCAATTGTGACCGTGACGGCGTCAATGGACTGCTTGCCGTCTGCGGTCGTGATTACTAACTGGCCGCATTGCGCCTGCGATGGTTGTCCCTGTTGTGGGATGCCGCATGCGGGCACGCCGCTTGGAACTTTCACCGTAATTTGCGTGTCGCTCCAACCGGTTATTTGCGCGGTTTTCCCACCGATTGTTACAGTTCCCGGGTTGCCGCCGAAGCCATAATGGCGAGTAACGGTCTTCTGGTTGAATGGCGCGGCGGTCGCGGACGGACCTGAATAGCCATTGTTAATAACTTGCTGGTCACCCAAGGCCTTGATGGTCAAGGGGTTACCGGCCGCACTCACATAAGGACCAAAGCCATCCCCATCCACTTCACTCACGGCTGGCGTGGCGTTCGGATAGGAGCAGTCCGGATGATTGTAGCCTTCCGAGAAGGCAGAGGTCGGCGTGACCGGCGTATCCATATATTGTGTCTGGCCCGGCATGAAGGGCAGCTCATAGCAGAACTGGCTGTAACCCGGGTTGAACAACGGATCGGGAGTTGTCCCGGAACCTGGGTCATTCATGCACATGGTCATCATTGTGGGCGAATAGCCCGTTGGGTTGGGCGGATTAACTTCCCATGTCGAGTAATTCAGGCCGTCGTAGGTTCCCCAATGATCGGCATACACGCGATTGACTTCGTTGCCGGCCCAGTCCTTGACGGAAACCGGCAGGTCGGGTGGTGCAAACTTCTCACCAAATTGGGGTGAGAACGGATCGAACTCCGCAGTGAAATCGTCAGTAATCACGCCCGTGAAGTGGGCCGATGTGTGAGTCGACGTGAAGATATAAAACTTCGCCAGTGCTGCCGTCTGGTCTGCAAGCGCGACTTCTTTGCGGTCGCAAAGATTGCGCCATGCTCCGGCGAAAGGTGCAACCTCAGCAGATCCCGGGAAAAGACTAATAAAATCGGGCACAGTGCGTGGTTCACCCACACAAGGCCAGTAGGTCTCAATTTCTCCAGTGTCGCCTTGATGACGAGGGAACGTTTTCGAACCCAAATCCTGTGTCGGATTTTGGGCATTATTCGAGTTGTAAGCCGCGCCGACGGCAGCTTGGTCGGGAAGAATGAAGATATTGCCCAGACCCGCAAATTGCTGCACTACCGGCGCGATAAAGTTGTCGCCGATCAGAATGTTTTTATCTTCCTCCTTCACCAGTTCGTAGCCGGGCGGGACGACCACTTCCACCACGTACTTACCGGCCGGTAACATCGGCATGCCGGACCTGTAGGGGTCGGTTGTGTCAGGATTGCCTATACAAATGGTGCAGTTCGTTCCGGTTGATTTTCCTGTCGTTTGGTCCAAACCATTGACGCTAGGAAACTTATACATTCCGTCATAGGGCGCTGGCTGCAATTGATTCCAATTATGCATACCGTCGTAGCACTTGTACTGCGAATTGTATGGCAGCGTGGTGGGTGCTGGCCCCCCGTGCTGGGAGTTGTAAACGTTCAGGTAGTTCGGCTGGTTATACAGCGAAAAGTAGAAAAGGTCACTGGTGGTTTGGCCTGGGCAGTTCATATTGGGCACGCCATCAGCCCTGAAACCCTGCGCCCAATCATCGAAGCTGCTGGTCTGAGTAGTGTCCACTAGCGTGAGAGACTGGTTGCCGTCCGGCGCCGTCCCTTCCTGATACAGGTTAATGGTGACATGCGGGACCAGCGGCTCCCAACTGAGTTGCAGGAGTAACTGCGGATCATCAAACGGCCTGGTGGAAGCATACACAACATGGCCGTGAATGCCGCCATTCTCGTGCTCGGCGTAGGGCTTCTTTCCGAATTCTAAAAATGAATTCTGTCCCGAAAATCCCTGCCAGCCCAGGCTTTCGACCCAAGGAGCATCAATGCGGCCGGTTGAACCGCCCTTACCGGCCGAACCGCCTGTAATCGGGCCACTTGCGATGGAAACCCCCGTACAGTCGGCTTGGTCACAATAAACTGAGCCCGGCACGCGCAGATTAGCAGGCAAAGAGTTCTTTTCGGCTGTGTTCGCCATCTTATTTGCGAGAACGGAAGTGCCGCACGCTGGATAGCCGGATTGCCCGCAGGCTGGCGAGTTATCGGCAGGACCACCGGCATCGTACACTACGTGGGTTCCGGTGCTCTTGTAGCGAGTCGTGTCGGTCTCGACGACATACCAGTTAAATAGCGGGAACACCTCATTAAAATTCGCGTTCCCATTTAGGTCTGTGTTATTGAAATTAGAGAAGCTGCCGTCGCGGAAGCGAATGTTCGTGGCCACCAGCGCAAGTCCAGGTTCTTTGTCCTGCGAGACGCCGTCACCGTTCTGGTCAAAGAAGGTGCGCGTATATAAGTTAGCCTGCCATTGAGTCGCTGCAATGTCGCCCATGTCGACGAGCTTGCCTCCGGCGAGCCGAACGGGCGTTGAGAGGCCATCCACCAGCTGATCGTTCCATTGATCGAAGGTTGTAACCCTCCAATCGCCATCCGGAAGACCCGAGATTTTGAACGTACCGTCGGCGTTACACTTTGTGAATGCAAAATCTTCACCGTCCGGATCTCCGAAGCTTACGTAACACTGGCTGAACGAGAAGCTATCGTGCGAGCCGCTGCTATAGAGCCTCTCATCGGGTGTGCGACTCATGCGCTCGGTCGTGACCTTGCCCTGAATGGAGTTGCCACAAGTTGATGCTTGGCAGACTTCGGTGTGGCGCCCGTTTATAATCGCCGGGTTAGCGAAACCTATGGCTACGTGGAAACTGGCAGGGCCAAACTCTTGGAAGAAGGCTGGTTCGCCGACCTTCAGAAAAGAATCGTGCGCTTTCTGACCGTCCAGAGTGTTCGTTTGAAGCCACTCTTCCCCTCGGGCGATCCGGTCAGCAGCGGGTGTCGCGACCACGCCGTACCGGCCAGGCATCATGTTGGCGATGACAGCCTGACCTGCTAGGGGGGATAGAGTCTTTCCGTCAGCTTCGTAAGTAGGACACGTCACAATCGTGCCCGTAATGCCCGTTGGACTTGTATCCGGAGAACCCGTAACAATATTAATACCGGCGCGAGAGGTTTGCGAAATCGGGCATGCATCGATATTGTGGTTGGCTGGATCTGGAGTTCCCGCCAGGCTGTTAGACAGAGGCATGTTGAACATGTCGTAGGTCAACTGTCCAGTGAAGTCGCCAGGGCCGCCAGCGGCATCGAACAACGTGATATTGAAGCCTCCTAGACCAGGCTCATTGGGCGCCAGAATATCGACTCCACCACCGGCATCCTGTTCGCCGTTGAGGGGCGCATCGTCCTCATACACAAAAACGGTCAGTTTCGCAGGCGGAAGTGGCGTGGGCTGTGTCAACACCGTAACGCTGGTCTGACCAGCAGCAATGGGCGCGCCGCCCATTCCGTGACCAGCTTTACAAGTCGGAGGCGTTGTTGTCGCGCAACCTGAATTCGGCCCCGTGTTCCCGGTACTAAACGGATCGGAAGCGTCGCCCGGCAGCACTGAAAGGTAGTAGCGTTTCGTTGAGTCCAGATGAACCTGGCCGGGATCGACAGGCGTCTGTTGGCTGGAATCCGTTCTGCAGACGCCATCGCCGACGTCGCACACAGCCGGTTTGCCTAAAAGCGTCTGGCCTGATTCACAGGCAGCGGTCCCGACACATCCCGCTGCGACGAGCGGCATGTAGCTGGTGTGGAAGTTGGTTCCAAAGGTTGGGACGATTGATGTACCTGTGTTCGTCGTTTTAGTGGGATCAACGTAGAAAGTGCGGTCCTCTTCAATGATCCAGCGATAGTCTTTGATTGCTGTAGTTTTGTCTTTGCCGTCCACAACGGTCACATTAAGGCGCGAAGGCTGCAAAAAATTAAGCGTTACTGTCGCGGGTGCGCTCAATGTCCCTTGTGGGTTCTGGGCTTGGTAGGTGAATGTATAGCTTCCCGGTCCCCCCGTGGTCGCATTGAAGCCGCCATGCGAATCTACAGAAAGGGTCAAAAGACCTGTCCCTTTTGCGACGCTTGATGTGGCGACCGTGAGCGGATAGCCAGCGGCGTCTTTAGCGACCGATAGCACGCCCGGAGACTTGATGCTGATGGACGTAGCAATGTTAGACGTATAAGTAATGTTGTTAGCAGTGATTCCACTGGCCGCTTCTGGCGCCATTCCGGTCAGGGTCACTAACGCCGTTTTGCCTGACCCGTTTGTCGCTTGGTACTGGAAAGTGTCAGTGGTGGTGGTGGTCCAAGTTGAACCCGGCGCATAGGTAAACGTGCCGTTCGTCGCTAAAACAAGGGTGCCTTGGGTTGGGGGCGTCAAGACCTTCACCCCGAAGACGTTCACGTCGTTAGCGAGTAAGCCTTTCGAGGCATCAGACACGTTAAGCGTTCGACCGGGAACTACTCTGTAAGAATCAGGATTGGCTGTCGCGTCAGCGATAACTGGAGCGGACGGAAGTCCTGCGTTATTGATGCTTAGATAGGCGAGCATTCCCGAATCTCGATTGGACGAGTTGCCTGACAAGCTCAACTCGCGGTCAAACACTGGAAGAGCCGGTGCGGGAACGTTTACTGTGCCGGTAAGAGGTGGAGCGGCTGGCGCGTTGATCATAACGTCGTAAGTCTTACCAGCAGCCATAAAGACTTCGCTCTGGACGCGGCGCAGACCCGGCAGCGGGTTGCCATCCTCCGCAATCAACGAAAAGCCCCCAACGGGCGCTGCCGGGGGAGTTCCGGTCACGGCACCGACAATGGAAGGCACGTGCATCCGAAGGCCGGCGTTTACGAATCGCACCAACACCTGTCCAGTAATAGGAATCACGGGGCCGCTAGCCGAGAACATCGAAGCGCCGGCGTTGCTCTTATCAAAAGCAACTCCATTGAAAAGGTAGTACAGCGGCGTATAGTTCACGGCGGGCGGGTAGCAATTGTGAACGCCTGCATCACCGCAGGCACCCTGTTTTCCGGACCAAACCGCAGTTTCGTTGAAGCCCGCCGTGTTGACAGCAGTATTCACGGCGGCGTTCTGGACAGGATCGATCTCACTCATTAGGAACGGCACGTCGGCATCATAATTCGTACCCGGGTAGGCGGTGCCGGGCAGGGTAACGGGTGGCGCCGTCGGATCGGTTGCCGGTGTTGTTGTGGGCGCGGTGGTGACGATCAGCATTCCGTAGAGGCCCATAGGTCCCTGAATGGACGGATGCGTGCCTGATTCAATCAAGTAGGTGCCCGGCCGAAGATTCTTCCAAGTTAGTGCAGCGGACCCTCCTGCGGCTACTTCCGTCGAGAAAGACTGCACGCGATCGGGCTGCGTAGGCGGCGTACCGTTAGCCTTGGTGTTCGCAATGGGCCAGGTTACCGATCCCTGGGCGTTGCTGTGGTCTGGGCTTTTAGTCCTGCTCGGGTTCGCCGATCCCAGCCCTCCGCCTAACTGGCCCACAATGGTCAGGGATGTGGGTACCGTGTTGCCGGTTGCGAATGAGAGATTGTTGCTGAGATTAATCGTAAGATCTTGTCCGAAGGGTACTGTGATTAGGACGGGAGACCAACCGGTGGTCGACTTATTTAGTGCGGCGCAGGTCGCGGTCGACGTGACACCTTGCGCTAGCGGCGTACAAGTATAGCCCCACATCGGCAGCGCTGAACCATCAGGCAAGGCGGCAGTAGCCGGGCCTGCAGTGAGATTCACCTGCTGTTGGCTAAGTGCCAAAGCTGCCGCGAAGGGGAGAAGACACACTACTCGTAACGCAGCTTTCGTGGAAGCTACGGCATTCTTAATTTGCATTGTTTTTTCCTCTACTTCGCGGGTTCTAATTCGATTCGTCGATTACAAATTCCCGGCTGTCCACGAGCATCATCATCATCATTCCGCCGGGGAAAATGTTGTCGGTCGTAATCTCGCGCTCGTTGTGCGAGTGCCACATAAACGCAAAGCCAGCCTCACCTGATGGTGAGTTCGCAACCGTGCCCGATGGCGGCGTTGTGCCAGTGGCGCCGACGGCGCGAATCGTGGCGTTCGGCCCAAGGTAAGGGCTGCCGCCGTACCATTTGCCGTTTGTCAGAATGTTCGAGTCGGGTAGAGTGATGGGACCACCGCCCGCCACATCCCCAAACGGATTGGCCTGCAAAGGCTTGTTGTGGTCCTGACACCACTCGAAGTAGTTGATTGCTGTGGGACTTGAAGTGTTGTAACCGTTTGAGTCCGGATTACAGGAGAGCGTGGCGTTAGGGTCGGTCGACTTCGAATTGTGACCGTATGCATCCCAGTTCAGGCCCTTGCCGGTCCAATAAAAAATTCCGTCCATGGCCAGACCTGGCGTCGTGGTTGTCGTAAATAGGGCAGGTCCTGCGAGACTGTTTGGATCAGTCTGACTGAGAATTAGATTTCCATCCCGGCCCAGAATTCGGACATGATTGCCATGCTCGTGGAATGGATGCTGCCACCGGCCTTGGCCGATGACACGCACCAACACTTGCTCGCCGGGGTGCATGTGAGGATTGCCATTGTAGGGCTGATGCGGATACTCGGTCGCATAGTTAGGATCCATGTCATCCGGCATCGATCGACCGTTGATTAGAAAGTACGCGGGATGATAAGGCTCAGTTGGGACTTGAAGGCTGCATCCGGGCATTCCCCCCGCGGTGCAGGCCAAAACCTGAGTCAGCGCCTGACTGTGGACGTTCGGATCCATCTCAGCAAATTGGAACAGGTACTCTCGGTCGTAACAGGTTTTCGCATGATCATAAGCCGCATTGGCCAGCCGAAAATCAGCTTCTTTCCAGAAGCTTTTCGCTGTCATATTGCTCGCGAACGTACCGGAAGTGCAGACACTAGGCACGCTTTTCGGCAGCACTATCACCGCGCCGTAGAGCCCCATCTCCACTTGAAGGTCTCCCTGCGTTCCGCTGTAATAAGCGCGTGTTCCAGGCGATGAAGCGAGGAACGTGTAAAAGACGGGATTACCCGGAGCAGCCTCTTGTGTGAGTAGGCCGGCTACACCGCCTGTCGTTGTCACCTGAAACCCGGGAAAGAGAATTGAAGTATTGCCCGCCGAAGAAGGAAGGTTGTTGCTCAACTTCACCGTAACGGTGTCTCCTTCGGTGACGATTAACGTCGGGCCTGGCACTTGCATCGTCGAGCAGGTCCCAGTGGTGATACTGGCGGGAGCAAAACCCGATGGCGCACCGTCACAACCGTATCCCCACGAGTAGATTGCCGCGCCGTCCGGTTGAGTGAGGTAAGAGTCGTGAGCCACCAGCTTGAAGCTTGGTGTTAATTGACCACCCGTGATACCAGGAGCTGCGCCGTAAGCCGAGGCCGTGAGCGACAAGGCAACTGCGATCCGCAGAAGCAGTCGTTTGCTTGAATCTATTCTTTTCATTTGTGTCGTCTCGCTTGCCGCTTACTCAATTAATGTGAACTTCTGTCATAAGTCCGCCGAAGTTCTCGGCGTCATTTGACAGATGGTCAAGATTTGGACTGTAGAGGTAAAATATGCTGCCAGACGGATACTTGGTTGTGTCGGTGGCATCCAGGATCACGTCTAGCGATTCGCCGCCGCCAAGCGTGACTGAGTTCGTGTTGTAGTAAAGATTATTTCCTGCCTGATCTCTTAGTAACTTCGCATTCAGTGCGATAACCTGCATTGGAATTCCCAGTGAAGCCAACGTCTCGTTTTCGGTCACGTCTAAGTCGGAAATCCTGAGGAGCGCCTTCTTGCCCGCCGGAATATTAATAATCGAGGGCAGTGGCTGAGAAAAGTGATTGCTGCCGTCCGTTGTCTGCGTCGTGATTGGGCCGGGAGTGATTGTGTCTGGGTAGCTTCGTCCGTTCAATAAGAAGTATTTGTCTTTCATGTCCAAGAAAGCTTCCGGATTGAACGTCATGCCGACGAAGTGAAAGTTGGGGTCGAACCCGTGAATTTGAATGGGATACTCGACGTCATACGCCGTTGTGCCGTCGCCGTCGTTGTAGGCGTACTTTAAGCCCGTTGCTGTAGCCCCGTTATTGACGGCTGGCAGGGGATTACTGCAAATGATGTCAGTGATCGAATTACACGCGGTCCGCAGATCTCCCTGCTGCATGTTGAGTGCAGCGTAGAGGCTGCCACCGTTGGGAACTCGATTCTGTCGCGGGCGCACATAGATTTGTCCGACCATGCCCATTTGTAAGTGCTCGGGGGGCGAAATGTGGCAGTGCCAAAAGTAAGTGCCGGCATCCGGCGCAAGATAGTAGTAAGTGAAGCTGCCCCCAATATTGATGGCGACCGAAGCGTCGGGCACGCCGTCGTAGAAGGAGGACGCGTTCGGATATCCGTGGAAATGAACTGTATGCTGTTCGAACAAGTCCGGACGCATGATCATGCCGACGTTACTCAGAGTAAGGAAGAACTCGTCATCCTCATCGATAGCCATTAATGGCGCAGGGATGTTGCCGTTCATCACACCAACGTCCATGATGGGGCGGGGATCGACATGGCCGTCGAGGCCGCTCGCCGGGACGGGAGGGCATTGAACAGTCGTGGTTGTCGGGTTCTTGGGGGTATTCGCGGCTATACAATCGAGATCAGGAGCTAGTCCGACAGCGCCGTTATAGAGGATTCCTGTCGTTGCCGGGTCACCCGGCTTAAGCGTTGCAGTAGGCGTTACGTTGAAACCAACGGGAAATTGTGTACCGGGCAGACCGTGCGAGATGTCTGTTAGTCCGGACAGTGGCCCGAAGCTAAACATATAGATCTGCGTTCCATCACCCATCGTGGCGAATCCGTCGCCGCCTGAGATCTGTTGGCATTTCAGCGCCCCATTTATGTTGGCGGTGGGCACTAAGTAGCCGCTGGAGTTCTTTGTGAGCGTCGTGGGTCCAATGTACGCGCGCTCACCATTATTGACGCCAGCGTTGCTGGGATCCGGGTGAGTGATCGTGCTCGCCGGACACTGAACCCTGAATGACTGCGCGGATAACGGCAATGCCGCGACACCTAGCAGTAGTGCTACAAAATATTGGGCGCCCGAGTTTCGTTTTGACATGCGTCTCCTTCACCGCGCCAAGGCGCGTGCTTAGTCGCCGCACGCAACACACACCGGCATCATGCCGAGGCATCTGCAGCCACGATTTTGCAACTAGTGATTGTGAGTAGAGTAACGGACTACTGGAAGGAGCATCTTTGCGCAGAAGCAAGCAAAAGCAACCAAGACACAAATACGAATACTTCTTAATCAAACTGTTAACAGGGGAGGAGGATTCTGCTGTAACTGCACTCTCGATAGGAAGGGTAAGTTAGGAATCAATTGGTAGGAGCAACAACACCGTCAATAGCTTTGCTGAAACGCAAACTTGAGCTATAACTGTGCGAATGCGCTAAGTGCTAACGCTAATCCTAAGGTTGCAGTGCGAAACGAAAAAGGGGCGAGTTAGTAGTGCTTTCCGACACTATCCCGCCCTCTTGCTGTAACAAGTAATTGGAACGCTGACTAACTCTCTTTTGACTTCGAGCCTTTCCGTAATCGGGCCAAGCTGAGAGACAAAAGTCCTAATCCGGCCAAGGAAAGCATCTGTACAGTTCCGGGTTCCGGAACGCCTGGAACCGGTCCTGTGCCTGTGGACATAGTGAAAGAACCCGAACGCACCAGGTCCGCTTGACCCGGCGAGAATCCAGGAAATCCTGGACCAGATGCCGAGATAACTCCTACAGTTGAATCCTCATATGGCGAAACGATGAAATTAGTGATGATGTTTGTCCCGCTGAAGCTTTCATAAGAGAGCCAGGTTGCGTTTTCAGCTAACGATGTGAATGCGTCGGCCGGATTTCCGGGCAAACAATTCAGTCCTGAGCTATCGCACACCGTCGGAGCGTTAGCAGAGCCTGTAAGGTCGAACTTTTCGTGATCGTACTGAATGTTGAAGCTTGAAAAGCCGCTTGTAGCGTCGTAGGTGAAGGAACCAGATTCGGGCGCGAAAGGATGCAGGGGACCCTCCGGACTCAGATAGAAACCGCCTGTAAAAGTCATGGTGTAGGTGGTAGACCCAAAGGCGGGAATGACCAGTAAAGCAGCAACAAGGCAAGGAATAAACTTCATATAGTTCTCCAAAATAGCACTAGTATCCGTCCTAGGTGGGACTGCTGCTATTGATCCTTGTGTGCTCAGACCGTTACGCACGAGTAGTTAAAATAACACTTCGTTAGGGTACTTGAGCTACCAAGTACTAAGCCACGCTCGTTCAGATGCGAACTAAATCACGCGTTCTAAGCCGGATGGGGTTCAAGCCAATCAACCAGAATTGGCAGCTGAAACTATGAGGTACCATCCGGGGAATGAAAAGTTTTGCTGTCTCTCTGCTGGGGTGCTTGCTGCTTTCGTGCGGGGCTATAGCGGCAACGCCGGAAAATGCTGTTAAGAAAGTGTTGGAGCAGCAAGTGGCAGCTTGGAATCGAGGAGATCTAAAAGGGTTTGTTTCTTCTTACGCGCAGCATTGCACGTTGGTAGGCAGCACGATTTCAGAGACTAGCAGGGAGCAGGTCTTGGCACACTACGAACAAAAGTATCCGTCTTCAAGGACTAGGGGCAAGCTGGCCTTCTCCGGTCTGACTGTCCGCCAGTTGGATAGAGGTATTGCCACCGTGACCGGACACTGGCACTTAGATCGGGGAGCTGGCGCAGGTGGACCCGTGGGCGGTCTGTTTAGTCTTGTGTTCAAATTGCTGGACGGAAGTTGGGCGATTGTACTGGATCACACGTCGTGATCCTCTGGCAACTGAGCGGATTCATGATACCGAACGAACAGAGATTCGTCGCGACATCACGAGGATGTTCCGGACCAATTTCGAGACGTGGGTGGGGCTGAGTAAGCAATAGTTAGGCGGCCTTCTTTTCGAAGAAGATGTCGGTGAGTTCGGGATGAGCTTCGCACTCGCGGGCGGTTTCGACGAGGGCTTGACTGATGACCTGTTTGAGAAAGCTGAAAGAGAACTTGGCGTGGCCGGGGAGTGGAGCTTCGACCGAGCCGCGGATGTCTGTATCGAGTTCAAGGTTCTCAGAACGGGCTGTGAGGTTGCGGATACGGACTTGATGGATCTCGTCTTTACGGGTCTCGGCGGCTGCTTTGGCTTTTTGCGATTCGAACCCAATTTCATAGCGGCGACGTTCGGCTCGGAGTCGGAGGATCAAGATTGACGTGACCGCGAAGCCTGGTGCAGAAAGCAAGCGCCGGAACGCGAGCCGCACGTCCTGCAGCAGCGATTCAGCCCACGGCCACCCTTTCTGATCCCAATAGCTTTCCCGAATGGCCGCAACGCTTCCCAGCTTCAGCGCTGCCTGGCGCCGCGCCTCCACTTCGTCCATTCCGGCAGACAGGTTTTCCGTCGCTTGCAATTTAAGATGCTCTTCCAACTCGGCGGCCAGTCGCTCGGCATCCCGCTGCCGAGTGAGCCAAGAACCAAAGCGCATCATCCAAGCGCGGGACGTCCTCATGACAGGTCCCCCGCCTTTAAGACAAAGAAGCGCTCCATGATCCCCACCGTTTGCTGCCAACCTTTTGTCTCCGCCTGCAAATGCTTCCTGCCAAGCGGGGTGAGGGTATAGAAGCGCGCCTTACGGTTGTTGTCTGATGTGCCCCAGCGCGAGTTGATTGAGCCTTCCTGTTCCAACTTCAGCAGAACCGGATAGAGTGTTCCCTGATTAACGCCCAGCAACTCACCGCTAATCTGCTCGATCCGCCGAGCAATGCCATAGCCGTGCAACGGCCCAAGCACATCCAAGGTCTTCAGCACTATTAGTGCCAGCGTACCCTGTGAAACGTTCGCCATGTTGGTTCCCCAAATGAGCATACAACATTCATTTGGGAATCCCACAGAGAACGCGCCAGCAGAACCGAAGTGTCCCTATGGACGTCCGGCGCGGAGGACTTCGCAGGTAGACTCAGAGAGTTTCTGGGCTCCTGCGATTTTGGCTAGGCGGCGGTCAAACGTGCCGAGAGGGAGATGTCCGGCTTTGCGGGCCAGTGGAGCATCAAGCAATCGGAAAAGCCCAGCGATGCATTACAACGGAAGAGGCCCAAGGGCGGCAGCTACGACATCGGGCTCTTGTATGGATAAGCTTCGGTCATTTAAAAGGATCGAGTGCGGTTGCGAGTTGGACGCGATGCGTTCGTAGACTGTCCCAAGGGCTCATACCTTTTCGGTGAGGGCAAGCCGGAGGAGCCTGGGTCTCAGGCTAGGCACGCCTGGGTCGGATAAAAACCGAGCTTCTGATAATTTGTAGTGCTGAACAATCGGCGGCACATGGCGACTCGGCATCGATCACTGTATCTCCTGTTAGGCGCCGTCGCGCTCGCTAGCATCCTCTTTCATTTCCGATCGCTGGAGCAGATGTTCCCTCAGTGGTTTCGCATTGATCGGGCCGAATGGCCATTTCTGCTTGAGGCTAAGGACCAACCGCACTTTCTCATTCACTTCCTGCAACGGAATGCGCAAGAAGCTGGTTTGCAGGAGGGAGATCAGTTGATCGCAATCAACGGTGTTTCTATGCGATCGAGGTCGGCTTTCGCAGATCTGCTATTAAGCTCGAAACCCGGTTCTGCCTGGGACGTCCTGTATCGAAGGCAGGCTCAATCGAGCGAACGCCATGCCAGACTTTCATTCCCGCGGGCAGAAACGCAAAATGACCCGTTCGTGATTCTGGCGTTCCTCGCGATGCCTGCCTTCTGTCTAGCCCTTGGCTTCTGGGTTGTCTCGGTGCGATTACAGGATGTTCGCACCTGGCTTTTGCTGGTATTCCTGTTGAGTGCCGCAACGGCGTTTGACAGCTTCTCTGATCTTTGGGAGCCGGGTTGGCGACTCTTCGGATCTCTGTATCGCCGCGTGTTCGATTCGGGCGGAATCGCCTGCCTATTTCTGCTGGGCATCTACTTCCCCGAACCGTTTCCGCGCACAAAACGCTGGCCGTGGTGGAGATTGCTCGCTTCGATTGTGCTCCCGCTCTGGGCAATCTTCTTTTTTGCTGATCTCAGCCGCTTCATCGTTGAATTGTACAGCGTAAGAGCGGCCATACCCTTCAACGTTTTTCTGGCCCGAACGAACCTATCATCCGGCAAGTTAGTCTACGTTGTCTTGGCCATTAGCTTTCTAGCCTGCATGGCGGCGAAATATCGGATCGCGTCTTCGCAGGACATGAAGCGGCGTCTGCGGGTTCTCTTCGCGGGAGCCGCATTAAGCCTCCTGCCACTCATAATATTTTTCACCATCCAACAGCTGGGCGGGGACACCGAGGCGTCCTTTCCCCGCTGGTTCAGAATAACCGTCTATCTCTCGTTCCTGCTGCTGCCGATCACGTTCGCTTACGTCATCGTCGTCCAGCGCGCGCTCGATATTCGAGTGGTGGTGCGGCAAGGCCTTCAATACGCGCTTGCTTCGCGCGGCATCATTATCCTGCAGTTCGCGTTGAGCACGATGCTGTTCTTTTTTGTGTGGGGTCTTGTGACCTCTCGTTCGGTGAGTGCCCTCGTAACTGGGGGGACGGTAGCAGCTGGAGTGGCAGGTATTTTCCTGCTACAGGGCGGAAGAAAGCGTCTGGCACTCTGGATCGACCGCCGATTCTTTCGCGATGCTTACAATGCTGAACAGATTTTGAGCGACCTGTCCGACCAAGTCCGCACGATTGTGGAAATCAAGCCATTGCTAGAAGTGCTGACGGCCCGTATTGCGAGTTCTCTACACGTGACGCAAGTGGCGGTGCTTCTAGCAGAGAAGGAGGGCTACCGGGTGTGCCACGCACTCGGCTTCCAGCAAGTTTGCGAAGTGGCTCTGGCGGCAGATGCGGCCACCATTCAACTATTAAAAAGCGATCAGGAGCCCACGCGCGTCTATGCCGACGATCCTAACTGTTGGCTGAACCGGTCAAGCGTCTCGGATGAGGAGCGCAGGCAGATATCCCTTCTGAGGCCCGAGCTTCTCCTTCCTCTTTCCGCCAAGAACGAACTGCTTGGCTTCATGAGCTTGGGCCAAAAACTCTCGGAAGCACCGTTCTCCAGCACGGATCTTCGACTGCTGCGTTCCGTGGGTGCGCAAACCGGCCTTGCACTGGAAGTGGCTCGGCTCACCACGGCTATTGGGAAGGAAATTGCGACGCGCGAGCGTCTAAATCGCGAGCTTGAAATTGCGCGAGAGGTACAGGAGCACCTCTTCCCGCAGCGCCTGCCTACGGTTGCTGGTTTAGACTACAGCGCCCTCTGCTGCCCTGCACGAATTGTTGGCGGAGACTACTACGATTTCCTGCAACTACCGGGAGGCAAACTCGGAATAGCCATCGGAGATGTGTCGGGCAAAGGTATCGGAGCGGCTCTGATGATGGCCAGCCTCTGCGCTGCCCTGCGGGGTCAAGCGCCTATTGCCCAAACCCTTTCGCATCTTGTGGAAACGCTGAATAACCTGGTTTATGAGGCATCCTCTTCCAATCGATACGCCACCTTCTTCTATAGCGAATACGACCCAGTTACGCTTCAACTTTCCTTTGTCAACGCCGGTCACAACCCGCCGGTGATTTTGCGATCTTCGGGATGTGGTAGCCAGATTTTTCGTCTGGATGCGGGAGGTCCTCCGGTCGGACTGCTTCCGAATTCGCAATTCGAAGGCAGTGTCTTCGCACTGAAGCCCGGTGACCGGATGGTGCTGTTCACGGACGGCATCTCCGAGTCAATGAACAAAGACGACGAAGAGTGGGGAGAAGAAAACCTGATCGCGGCTGCGCAAGCGACTTGTTCACTGGCGGAGGAAACTGTGAACCGAATCATGGCTGCAGCGCAGGCCTTTGCGGGCGGCGCACCTCAGCACGATGACATGACGGTTGTCGCACTGCATGTCTTTTTGGCTTCGGAGTAAAGGAGAGTGCGAATTAGGGATTCCTTGCGCGGAAAGATTTGACTTAGATCAAGATCATAGATCGAAGCTGGTGGTACCAAGAACGGTAATTGGGCTGAAGGTTGGGGTTTAAGTTGTGCTCGATGGCCTGACCTGCCTCTTTCAGATAATCCACGGCTTGGTCATAGTTGTGGCAAAGAAAAGCGAAGAACGACAGTGGCAACAAGCGTCTCGCTGACGAGCGGGCGCCAATGTTACGCGTCATAGGTGAGAGCGAGAAGATCTCAAGGTCTGACTTTTGAAGGAATGCGAGCCCGGATGCCGGATCGGTGAGCATGGAAAGCCAGGCCAGACCCTCGTGCTTGAGACGATCGCGGGCCACTTCTATCGAAGCAGGCTCGCCACCAGGAGCCTGGAGCCAAGTGGCGATATTGGAGTACAAAGGAGTGAGGGGCAGATTCCTAGCCCCATGTCGACCGACCGGCAGCAAAGGCCAGAGCACTCCCAACTGTACGTGGAACGAACCACGCAATAGCGGAGCGAGCATTTGGTCCATTGAACTAGGCGGGGCCACCTCAACCATTTGGACAGCCTGTCCTACAGCGCGGCGTGCCAACCGAGTCGTAAATTCAGAGAAGCCGTGCTCTTTGAGGAGCGGCCAGATCTGCTGTTTGACGGCCACTTTCAGATCCACTTCGGTCTGAAAGCGGGGTGAGTCCAAAACGGGTTGAGCTTCGTTGAGCAGTCCGCGAATACGGTGCACCTGTAACTCGTCAAGAAGCGCCGAGGATAAGGTAAGAGGAATGCCTAGATAAGCGCCGAACAGCTTACCTGCCTCTTCTCGCAGCGCCTCTTGGTGTTGGTGTGTCGGATCGGACGAATGCTGAGCCAGCCTCAGCGTCGAGAGAGTTTCGTGGCAGGCTACCGATCCTCGATTTCCGAAGTAGACCGGCTTAACGTGATCGGGCGGGCTTGGAAAGCTGCCGTTCTCAAACGAAGCAAGTATTTGCGAGATATGAGAGAGCGGATCGAACCACAGCGGCGCAACATCGGTCAGGAGAGATCGTGCTTCCTCAATACAGGCTGCCGCTGTTCTGCCATTCACGTCGATAAAAAATGTATCGGCGCGGTCAAACCGATCTATTGGGGTCCTTTTCTCAAGACGGGCGCGGAATGAGCACTCGAATTCGTTGGGCAAAAGACTACCCTTTTTGTCTCGCTTTATGCGTGATTCGTTTTGACTGCCGATCACGTAAACGCCTAAGTTGATCGAAAAGGAAAAGGTCGTGCAGCCTACGCGCTGAGCCAAGTGGGAATTGAAGGACGAAAGTTGACTACGTGGATTAGGAAAGGAAGATAGCGGAAGGCTGATCTACTAGCGAAACCAGTGAATCGTTGTGCACGGAGGACGGGCCATATTTCACTCCGAATTAGCTTGTTGACCGCTTGACTGTCCATCGCTGTAGCATCTTACACGCCGTTGGCGATTGCGCCGACCATAGCGAGGGGTTCGGTGCTACTCGAAGGTAGCGGCAAATTCGGGAGGTGAAGTTGTTTGCCTATCGGTCCCTTTTCGGATGGGAGCCATTTCTAACTACTATCGGTGGTCGTTGCGTAAAGATTGTAAGGCGGTGATGTGTTCAGGTATGATGTTGGGCGGCCTTGTGATCAATCCTCGGAAACTCGCCGCGATCGACCTGGCTTTGCTCGGTTCCAAGTTCGTCATCGCTGAGTTCGCGGCTGCCGTCCTCTTTTGTCCCGCGCTTGGCGCCTGGGTGCTAGTTCGCGGTCACACATATTTGCAAATTGCGCTTGGCCTCTACCTGATCTCGCTTGGAATTAACTATTTTCCGATGCTGCTTTATGCTGTGACAATTGCAAGACACAGCAATGCGTGGGCAGAGATGGGCGTGGAACTAGACAACAAAAAGGAAGCGATGGCTAAGTACCGGCTGCAATCTCTATCCCTGTTGGTTCCTCTGCTCGTGCCTGCCGTTTCTCTTATGCAAGGACGCCGCGCTTAAAGGCTTGACTGTACATCGACTCTTTAAAGAGCTAATGTGGGCATCAAGTCGTGCCTGATAAGGCGCTGGATCGTTTTCTGCTGGCAACTATGGTCCTGGCATATTCTTTAGAGAGTCTAAAGGCGAACGATGGGCTCTGGACAACGAACCTGAATGAGAAATATCGACCGTTGGCAGCCGACAAAATTCGTCCAGACGTCAGATGGATTGCGAGCTTCCCGTGATGCCAAACATATTGGCATTGGATCGCGTTTCATTGGGGACCTTCTTGCGCAACAATATGAAAGATTGATCCGAAAGTACGCTACAGGCCGCATCTTAGATCTGGGTTGCGGTCATGTCCCTCTCTACGGAATGTATCGTGATTTGGTGGAAGAGACGATCTGTGTTGACTGGGAAAACACCTTGCACATCAATCCCTTCCTGGACCAAACAGCTGATCTGAATGGCAAGCTACCGTTTGCGAGTTCGAGTTTCGAAACCGTCTTGATGACCGACGTGCTGGAGCATCTTAACGAGCCGTCGGCGGCGATATGCCAGGTTGCAGAAATTCTCCAGGTTGGTGGAAAGCTGATAATAGGCGTTCCGTTCTTTTATTGGCTGCATGAACAGCCTCACGACTACTATCGATTTACCGAATACGCCTTGCGGCGATTCTGCGATCGAGCTGTTCTCAGGATAGTGGAGCTTACGCCATATGGGGGTTTACCGGAGATCCTGATTGATCTGACGTCGAAGGGCATCGTTGTCCTTCCGCCGTCGGTGTTCACTAAATTGCTCCGTTTGGCGCACACAGCGTTGTCTAACCTTGGCAAGACCAGCTTGTGCCGGCGGATATCAGAGCGAACGAAGACAACCTTCCCTTTAGGGTATGTTTTGGTGGCCGAAAAGTTAGCCGCCCAAAGGTGAAACGCTTCGCTCCGAATTAGCTCGCTTTGACGGCTTGACCATCCATCGCTGTTGCAGCTTACAGGCCGCCAGCGATTGCGCCGACAACGAGGAGGGGCTCGGTGCCGTTAGCGACCGGGTCAGGCAGGGGCGTGTCGGGCGACTCGAAAGACAGGTCCTGCTCACAGGCGAAGATCCTTACAAATGGCCTTCGCTGGAGAGTGTTCTGATCTCGAATGGTGCCGAGCAGGGTTGGGTAGGTTGCCTCAAGCGCGTCTAAAACGGAGCGCTGGGTGACGGGTCCGCTCACGTCTACTGTGACCTGGCTGTTTACCTTCGCCAGAGTCCGAAGGTGAGCGGGCAAGACTACGCGAATTGCTGCAGGAATCATTGAAGCGTTTGTACTTCGACGGAAAGAACAGCCGGCAGGTCGCGCACAATTGGGGCCCACGTGTCGCCTGAGTTGGTGGAGGCGTAGACCTGGCCGCCGGTGGTTCCGAAGTAGACTCCGCAGGAATCGAGCGAATCGACTGCCATGGCGTCTCGGAGCACATTCACATAACAGTCTCGCTGGGGCAGGCCGATTGTCAGAGCTTCCCATTCGTTTCCACCTGTGCGGCTGCGAAATACGCGCAGCTTTCCTTCCGGAGGATAGTGCTCGGAATCGCTTTTGATGGGGACGACATAGATGGTCTCGGGCTCGTGCGCATGAACGTCGATAACGAAGCCGAAGTCGGTAGGCAGATTGCCGCTGACTTCGCGCCAGGAGTCTCCGGCATTATCGCTGCGCATGATATCCCAGTGCTTCTGCATGAAGAGGACGTTGGGGCGAGATGGATGGATGGTGACGTGATGAACGCAGTGGCCGACCTCGGGTTCCGGATTGGGCATGAATTCGGACCGTAGGCCTTGGTTGATCGGACGCCAAGTCTGTCCGCCGTCTTCGGTTCGGAACGTGCCCGCGGCGGAGATAGCGATAAACATGCGCCGGTCATCTTTGGGGTCGAGGATGATGGTGTGCAGACACATGCCGCCGGCACCCGGCTGCCAGTCGACACCTGTGTTATGCCCGCGCAATCCAGACAGTTCGTGCCACGACTGCCCGGCATCGGTAGAGCGAAAGAGCGCAGCATCTTCCACTCCGGCGTACAGGGTGTCGGCTTCTTTCAAGCAGGGCTCCAGATGCCAGACACGTTTGAACTCCCATGGATGCGGCGTGCCGTCGTACCACTTGTGAGTGCCGGGAATGCCGTCGTAGGTGAACTTGTTGCCGGTGGGCTCCCAGGTTCTACCGCCGTCGTTAGATCGTTGAATGATCTGGCCGAACCAACTGCTGGATTGAGATGCATAGAGCCGGTTTGGATCGACCGGGGAGCCTTTGACGTGGTAGATCTCCCAACCGCCGAAAAATGGCCCACTTACATCCCAGCGGTCCCGCTTGCCGTCAGCGCTAAGCACGAATGCGCCCTTTTTTGTGCCGACCAGAACTCGAACTGCGCTCATCGCGTTGTCCCCTTGTATTTATTTCTGGCGATTTTATCGCAAGTGGTTAGTTGGCCGAAGGACTGCCAGAAGTGGCTGGTTTGAAAATCAGTGCGGCGGCACCGAAGCCGGCTAAGAGGAGGAAGGCGGAGGCTGGTTCGGGGGTTGCCGAAATTGGGAATGAATAGAAGTGTTCGCTTGTTGGGGCACCAGGAGAATACGGCTGGCCAGGACTGGAAGGAGGGAAAACGAAGCCGCTGACGGTGGCAATGCCTCTGATGCTCGGTACCTCAATCCGAAACAGCGCGTTGTTAGGGCAGTCTTTATTGTCTGAAGCGCAAAAAGTCATGTGTCCGCCGGCGGAAGCCGGTTCGGACCATGTATACGTACCGACTCTACCGAGTCCCAGGCCGCTGACGAGTGTGACCGAAGCCAGTTTCGGCGGACCATACAAGACAGGATCGCCTACTATGACCGGGTTCTGATAGCTATGACCATTGATGTCAAAAGTATCAAAGATACCTAGAGGCGCCAGGAGCTCAGCCGTACCAGAAGCATTGGGACCGCCTAATGGGATACCATCTGCGGCGAATTCGAGGCCGCTAGCCGGACCAGAGATGGTGAAGTTTGGGCCGGAGATAACGATCATCCCGCCAGGGTTTGCGGGCACGTAGTTGAAGTTCACACTTGTGGCGGTGAAGGTGGGAACGGGTGTTGAGCGAGCTGCGATGGGTAGTGTCAGGCAGCATAGAAACAAGCCAAGGCGGGTGTAGGTCATAGTCGTTCGGGAGGTCTCCTCCGGCAGGAAGAGTCTACCTGAATATCTCCGATACGAAACAGAGGTGTGAGATTAAATTCCGGTAAGGACCCTACTCTATGCGGAGTAAAGTGCTTAGCTCCGATACAATAAGAGTAGTTTTAAAGATAAGCCGCGATGGGTGAGAGCCGTCAGGAGATCCTCACCAGCCTTGCCCCACAGTGTTTCAGGACCCCTTTTATTCTCATGCCGCAATCCAATGACCCCACGTTGGGTATCAACAGTTGGTTGGAAGACGAGCTTTACCATCAGTATCAATTTGATCGCCAGAGTGTTGACGAAGGCTGGACAGAATTGTTTGCCAAGCCCGCAAACGGTAGCGCCACAGCCGCTGAAAATAAGACTGAGCAGAAGTCAGCGATTGCTGTCGCAGAGCCTCCAGTGGCTCCGGCTGCCGAGATACCTAAGGCTGAGACACCGAGGATCGGTGAGACGCCGACCGTAGAGGCTTGGCCTGAAGTCAAGCCCGAAGCAGTTAAGCCGGCCCTGGAAGCCAAACCTTCCCCTACGTCAACAAACACGGCGGTCGCGACGACTACGCCGGCAACTCCGGGAGCGGCCAAGCAGGACAGCAAGACTGTGGGAGCGAGTGCGCAGTTGATCCCACTTCGCGGGGCAGCGGCACGCATTGCCGAGAACATGACGGCGAGCCTGTCGATTCCGGTTGCCACTTCGCAACGGCAGATGCCCGTTCGGGTAGTTGAAGAAAATCGAAACCTGATCAACAAACAACGCGCTTTGCAGGGCCGGGGCAAGCTGAGCTTTACGCACATCATTGCGTGGGCCGTTGTGAAGGCCACGAAGACGAATCCGTCTCTGAATCATGCGTACGCGGAAAATAGCGGCGAGCCCTTTCGTGTGGTGCGATCGCAGGTCAACATCGGTTTGGCGGTGGACGTTGCCGGCAAGGATGGCACGCGATCGCTAAAGGTTCCGAACATCAAGAACGCGGATGGGATGAGCTTCGCACAGTTCGTTTCGGCGTATGACGACGTCGTGGCTCGGGCGCGGACAAACAAGCTGTTGGTGCCGGACTTCGAGGGCACCACGATTTCGTTGACGAACCCGGGGACGGTGGGGACGCTCGGGTCGGTGCCGAGGTTGATGCCAGGGCAAGGGGCCATTATCGCGACAGGCGCGATTGATTATCCGGCTGAGTTTGCGGCGGCGACGGATGAAGTGCGAGCGATGCTGGGCTTGAGCAAGGTGCTGATGATCACGTGCACGTACGACCACCGCATCATTCAAGGCGCAGAATCGGGTTCGTTCCTGGCCAAGCTGCAGGGGCTGCTGCAGGGCGAGGACAATTTCTACATCGACATCTTTCGGGATCTGAAGATTCCGTACATGCCGGTAGTCTGGCAGACCGATAAACAAATTGCGCCGAGTCGTTATGCCAGCGTGAATACCGATGTCGCCAAGGAGGCGGCGGTTATTCAGCTGATCAATTCGTATCGGGTTCGCGGGCATTTGCTGGCCAACATCAATCCATTGGGAAACGAGCCGGCATATCATCCGGAGCTTGATCCGCAATCCTATGGGCTGTCAATGTGGGATCTGGATCGTCCGTTTCTGGCCGGCGCAGTAAAAGCACCAAGTGGCGCCATCGCGTCGTACATGCAGCCTTATGAGACGCTGCGCGAGATACTGGACCGGCTGCGGGCTACATATTGCGCATCGATCGGCATCGAGTACATGCACATACAGGATCCTGTGCAGAAGCAGTGGCTGCAGGATCGCATGGAAGCGACTACGAATCTGTGGCCGCTAGATGAGGCAACACGAACACGTATTTTGAACCGGCTAATACAGGCTGAGGAGTTCGAACATTTCCTGCAAAACCGTTTCGTGGGGCAGAAACGGTTCGGCCTCGAGGGTTGCGAGTCGACCATTGTTGTTCTCGATGAAGTACTAGATCGTGCAGCGAACGAGGGTGCGCATGAGTCGGTGATCGGCATGGCACATCGTGGCCGATTGAACGTT
This sequence comes from Bryobacteraceae bacterium, assembly GCA_965214005.1. Classification (GTDB taxonomy): domain Bacteria; phylum Acidobacteriota; class Terriglobia; order Bryobacterales; family Bryobacteraceae; genus Bog-105. The sequence continues at coordinate 471,372 of CBDCAQ010000014.1, read as the reverse complement.
CTGGCCAATATCGTAGGCAAGTCACTTGTTCAGGTGTTCTCTGAATTCGAAGGGGAGCCCGATCCGGATAGCGTACAGGGTTCAGGCGATGTGAAGTACCACTTGGGTGCGAGCGGGATCCACACATCAACACAGGGCCGAGAAATCTTGGTGTCTGTCGCGTTTAATCCGAGCCATCTTGAAGCCGTTGATCCGGTAGTGCAGGGGCTGGTCCGGCCGAAGCAGGATCGCTTAGGCGATACGGAACGCGAACGAGTGATCCCGATTCTGATTCATGGTGATGCGGCCTTTGCAGGGCAGGGTGTTGTGGCCGAGGTGTTGCAGCTTTCGCAACTTGAAGGTTACAAGACCGGCGGTACGATTCACGTCATCACCAATAACCAAATTGGCTTCACAACCAATCCGCTGAAGGGGCGGACTAGCGTTTACTGCACGGATGTTGCGCTGGCGGTGCAGGCTCCAATTTTCCATGTGAACGCGGATGATCCAGAAGCTTGTTTCCGGGTGGCGCAGTTAGCTTACGATTATCGGCAACGGTTCAAGCGCGATGTGGTGATTGACGTCATTGGATACCGTCGGCAGGGCCACAACGAGTCGGATGATCCGAGTTACACGCAGCCGGTGATGTACGCCAAGATCAAGGCGCTGGCGACTGTTGCGAAGCAATACTCAGAGCGACTGCTGCGCGAGAAGGCCGTTGGGGAGGCGCAGGTAGAATCCATGCGCACGCAGGTCCGGACAAAGCTGGACGGCGTTTACGATCAGGCGAAAAAGCAACGCGAGCAGTACACGATTGAAGAGTTCTCGTCAGAAGTGCCGACTGAACAGATCTTCCAGCCTCTTCCGGCGACTGCCGCCGATTACAACACGCTGACAAAGGTGATCGAAGGTTGTACTAACTTCCCCGAAGATTTCCATCTGCATCCCAAATTAAAGACGCTGGTCGATAAACGCCGCGAAGCCTTGAACGGGGGGGCGATTGATTGGGGTTTTGCAGAGACGTTGGCTTTCGGGAGTCTGGTGCTGGAAGGAACGCCTGTTCGTCTAAGCGGCGAAGACGTTTCGCGCGGCACATTTACTCAACGGCACCTGGAATTTAGCGATTACCAAACGGGCGAGGGGTATGTGCCGGTTCAGCATTTAGACCCCAGGCAGGCTAAGTTTGAGGTGATCGATAGCCTTCTGAGCGAGTACGCGGTGATGGGCTTCGAGTTCGGCTATAGCGTGGCTGACCCGCTGACGCTGGTGCTGTGGGAAGCGCAGTTCGGGGACTTCGTAAACGGCGGGCAGATCATCATAGACCAATTCCTTGTGTCGGCGGAATCGAAGTGGAATCAGCCGAGTGGGTTGGTGCTGCTGCTGCCGCACGGGTTTGAAGGGCAAGGTCCGGAGCACTCGAGTGCCCGGATTGAACGTTTCCTGCAACTCTGCGCAGAAAACAATATGCAGGTCTGCAACTGCACAACGCCGGCGCAGTACTTCCATTTGTTGCGACGTCAGATGTACTGCGGCCAGGATCGTCGCGGACTTCGCAAGCCGCTCGTGATTTTTACGCCAAAGTTCCTGCTGCGCTATGCCAAAGCTTCGTCGCGTTTAGAAGAGCTGACGAGCGGCGCGTTCCAGGAAGTGATCGGCGACAGCAATCATGTTGGCCAGCAGGTGAAGCGCATTCTGCTGTGCTCGGGCAAAGTGTACTACGACCTGATCAACAAGCGCGAGGAACTAGGTCGGAGCGATGTGGCGATCCTCCGCGTCGAACAACTGTATCCGTTCCCGCTACAACGATTGACGGACATTCTGCGACGTTACTCAGACACCGCCGAGTTGTTCTGGGTGCAAGAAGAGCCGGAAAACATGGGTGCTTGGGCGTTCATGGAAGAGCAGATGCAGTCGATCATCAATCCCGGCGGCAACGGTGGTCCGATCAAACGGCAATTGCGATATGTGGGTCGTCCAAATGCGGCAAGTCCGGCCGCCGGCGCGCACAAGGTTCACACAGATCAGCAGGCCGCCATTACTGATGAGGCTTTCGCGGTGACGCCCGGTGTGGTTCGTAAGGCTCGGCGATTGGTTCGTAAGAAGCGCTAACGATTACAGGGCCAGCACGCCTTCGATCTGATTGCAGGCCGCGGTGACTCCATCTTCGGTCTGGATGGCGTTGCCGAGTTGCGCGGCCTTGGTGCTGTAATCGGGGCGGTTGAGGAGTTGTTGGAGTTCAGCTGCGGCCGTAGCTGCCCGGTAGCGACTTCGCGCGAGCTTACGGCCGACACTGAGACGTTCAATACGGGCTGCGTTGTCGGGCTGATCGTGTGACCAAGGGACAATCAGCATCGGCCTGCCTGCGCGTAGAGTTTGCGCGGTTGTTCCGATGCCGCCCTGGTGAACGACGGCGGAGGCACGCGGGAACAGCTCTGAATAAGGCGCGTATGCAGCGACATGGACCGTTTCAGGTACGTTGGTGAAGCGGTGAACGGAGTCCGGACCGACCAGCAGCACGGCTCGGATATTGAGGCTTCGAGCTACTTCCAAGCTCTCCTGATAAAAGCTTCCCGGTTCAAAGACAGCAGATGAACCGAGGGTGAATATGACTGGCGGGCTGCCGTTTTCAAGGAAGGCGCGCAATCCGGGGTCTAAGCTTAAGCCGGCCTGCTGCCGATCGTAGAAACAGAATCCGGTACATAGGGAGTTTGCCGGCCAGTCCGGTTGGGGCGCGGCGAACTTTTCGGAGAAGAGCGCCAATGTTTTGACTGGCGAGAACTGACCTTCGAGGATGGGGTTGGCTGCAGATCGAGCGAGACCGAGTTCAAGACGGGACTGCTGGATGGGCTCGGCCCAACGGTTGATGACTGTCTTGGCGATTGCGAAGAGTGCCGAGTAGGGACCGCGACCCAACCGGGCTAGGTTGTGAAACCATGGGGCTCCGGGCAGAACCGAAGGATCCCAGGTGGACATGAAGATGAGCGGCTGGAGAGCAACTGAGATCCAGCGAAGTTTTCGGACTTCGGCGACGATTGGTCCGGCGTAAGCGGCGGCATGCGTGAGCAGAAGATCGGCGCTTTGAGTGGCAAGCATCAGGTCATCGAAACTGGGCTTTACGTTCGGGATGAGGTATTCGCGCAGAAGAAACTCCGACCCGCGAACCGGATGCCAGAGCTTGCGAGCGAACTCTGCGTTGCCGGCGAGTTCGCCGACGTCGGGCCGTACTGGCGCGAACTCAATGCCCTCGCCTTCGACTTTGGAGCGATAGACTTCAGAGGTTCCAACGACTACGTTGTGACCGCGGTCGCGAAGGCCGATGGCTAGAGCCAAGTAAGGATGGAGATCGCCGTAGGATCCAAATGTATTCAGGACGATGCGCGGCATCTGGGCGGAGTGAGGTTATTCACCGGCGCTGATACTCTGCAATTCGGGCATAGGAGCGATGTCAGCTCCGTCTTTATATTCCCGCAATTGCAGTGCCTCGCTGTCCTCGCCGGATATTGAGACAATGATTCCAGTTTTTCCATTCCCGAGATCGACAATATTAAGGAGCTTCGGAAGCTCAGCGTCCAAACCGTGATTAGACGTTTGATCCTCGGTGGACAGAATATGAATCGTGGGCTGTGGTGACATCCATGCGCCAAGGGCGTAAACGGATTCTTTGACTGAGATTGTGGCGCCAGATCTCCACTCCGATCGGGCGTAGTAACGAAGGCTGCCGGCGGCGGTGTAGAACGACTGAATTTCGAAGGCTGGCGAAACCTTCTCGAATCTGGTTCGCAGGTCACTGGGAGCCATGACTTTCATCTTTCGGATCAGTTGCGCAGCGGCTTGAGCCTGAATATCGAACGGGACAGGACCGTAGATGGGGCCGTCATGCGGAGGGAGTTGATGAGAGTTGGGCTTCGGTTCCCGATGACGTCTGACCGCATAGTAATTTTTTGAGGAGAATAGCGCCTCTGGATCTTCCAGCGTGCCCAAGGCTCCGATGTACGAAAAGTTGCCTGTTCCCTCATCACCTTCGGATCCGACCAGCGATGTGAGAGTCAACGTTGCAACGTTGCTGTTGCCGAGCAGCAAATCGTCTCGATCGCCCAATGCAAAGTGCGTGGCGTGAGAGCCCTTCTGTAGCTGGGCTATATAGGATGCAGGAAGTACGACCGGACCGAAGAAGCCGTCTGCAACTGGTGCTGAGATCCTCTTAGGGTTGGGCGGTGCAGTCGATCCAAACTTTACAGCGTCGAAGTAGACGATGACCCGATTGCCGTCATAACGGCCGGCAAGCCAGAACTGTTCGGGTGTTGATTGTGCGCTTATCAGGCCCGTCGCTAAGATTGCCCCAAGGATGATCTTCGACACGGCGAACCGCTTCAGGCGCGAACGAGATCGAAGGTCTTGTGGTACTCGGCGAGGAACTGCTCGAGACCCTTTTCGGTGAGCGGATGATAGAACATCTGGTCCAAGATACGCAGTGGCACGGTAGCAATGTGTGCGCCGAGTTTGGCAACTTCAACAACGTGTCGAGCCCCGCGGAGGGAGGCGGCCAGGACCTGAGTTTTATAGCCGTGAGTCGTGTAGATCTGGACAATATCGCGGACCAGATCGAGGCCTGGGGAGCCCAAGTCTTCGAGGCGGCCTACGAAGGGACTAACGATGTAAGCTCCTGCTTTGGCCGCTAGTAGGGCTTGGGCGGGGCTGAAGCAGAGCGTCACGTTGGTTCGAATGCCTTCTTTGGAGAGCACTGAAACTGCCGCTATGCCTTCCTTGACAAGCGGAATCTTGACGACGACGTTGCGGTGAACGGCCGCGAGGCGATGAGCATCGCGGATCATCTCGCTGGTTGTTGTGGACACGACTTCGGCACTAACATCGCCGTCTACAAGGGAGCAAATCCGGCGAATCTGATCTTCCATCGCGACACCTTCCTGGGCGATAAGTGCCGGATTGGTTGTGACGCCGTCCACGATGCCAAGAGCGACAGCCTGGTTGATCTCGTCCAGATTGGCGCTGTCGAGGAAGATTTTCATAGCGAAGGATTTGAACGAGAACTGACGGACGATACCCGCCTCGATAGTAACATCGGAACGTGTTTACGTTTTCGCCGGCCATGAAGGAATTGGCCGGTATTTCAGGCCTTGCACTGCGGAATGATGTGCTGCTATCGGGATACACCCGTTTCGGTTTGGGCGGCCAAGCGGCTTGTATGTGCAAGGCGGACGGCGCAGAGTCAGTGACTCGGGCGCTTCAGGTTCTGCGCAGCTCGGCGGTCCCGCATGTGGTGATGGCAGGGGGGTCGAACCTAGTTGTTTCAGACTTGGGCTTCGATGGTGTTGTGCTGCGGTACACGGGCAAGGCATGCTCGATTGCTAACGACGTGGTCACGGTCGAGGCCGGGGCTATTTTGCAGGACGTTGTGGATGGAACGATTGCGGCAGGTTTGCAGGGTTTAGAGACCATGACCGGAATTCCCGGCACTGTCGGTGCGGCTGTTTACGGCAATGCCGGGGCGTATGGACGTTCGATTCAGGACTTGGTCAGACAAGTAACAGCAACAAATGGGAGTGAGACTCGAACGTTCACCAACTTGGAGTGTCACTTTCTGTATCGCGAGAGTATTTTTAAGGCCCAGAAGTCGTGGCTGATTTTGTCGGCCGAACTGAATTTGCAGCGTGGGGACAGCGTTGCTCTCCGTCGAAAGGCGGACGAAATTCGGACGATTCGCGACGAGAAGTATCCGCCTACGATGAAGTGCGCGGGAAGCATCTTCAAGAATCTACTGTTCGACCAATTGCCGGCTCACGTGCAGGCTGAAGTTCCGCCGAAGCTGGTCCGCGAAGGAAAAGTTCCGTCGGCCTGGTTTCTCGAGCAAGTTGATGCCAAAGGGATGAGGCGAGGAGACATCCAAGTTGCGAGCTATCACGCAAATCTTATCTACAATGATGGCCCGGCAGCGACGGCGGCCGATCTAGTCGCTGTAATTCAGGAGTTGAAGACGCGGGTGCACGATCGTTTTGGATTCTATGTGGAGGAAGAAGTCCAGTATGTCGGCTTCAAGATTACGCCTCAACAAGATCACGGTATGAGCACAAACGGACACCAGCCGAGCGCAAGGTCTCTTTGATCTCTGGGGAAGTTAGTGCTTCCAGCTCTCGAACGCGAGAGTTCTTCAGACGTGTCGCGGCGTTGCTGAGTTCGTCGCTCAGGTAGCCGGGGTGACACATTAACTCGGTTGAGCCCTCAGGCAAAGAGCGAAGCGTAGTCGCGAGGGTCACTTCAGTCAGATAGCCGGTCAGCCAGAAGCCGGTAAAATGATCGGCTGCTCGTAGGCCGAAACGTCGAAGTTTGGCGCGGCGGGACCTTTGGAACGCGTTCATGAGGGTGCGGGTACCCAGTTTGGTTGCGTCGAAGGGCAAGCGGATGAAGGGAATGTCGAACTCAGCTGCGACCCTGACCACCGCGTCGAAGATCGACGGCAGCACGTGCGTGTGCTTGTGAGTGTCTAGGTGGGTTGGCTCTATGCCAGCAGCGATGATTCTTTCTACTTGAGCGCGGAGTTCGGCCAGGATATTGACCTTTTTAAGAATTACCGCCCTAACGAGCGCCTGGGGAGTGGCTGGATAGGGACGACCATCGATCAACGAATTGCCTTGGACCAGGACCAAGTGGCAACCGATGTCGAGAGATGGGTGCTGCTGGGCGAGCTGGACGGCGTGATCAAAGGCTCTGCCATTTGCCATGAGCGTCGCGGCGGTGAGAATGCCTCCTAGATGCGAGGCCAAGATCCCGTCGTTTACATCCTTGGTGAACCCGAAGTCGTCAGCATTCACAACCAACTGCTTGGGCACTAAAAGAGGGCGAGCTTGATGCGGAGGAACTTCTTCGGATTGGCGCGGAAGTCTTTCAAAAGCTCGTGCAGTTCGCGCGTAGTTCCATTGGCTGCGTCGTAGAGCTGTGGATTGACAAGTAATTGCCCAATGCTTCCCTGGCCCGAGTTGACCTTGTCGATCGTCAAATCCACTTTGTCGAGAGTGGTCGAGAGCTGCTTTGCCAACTTGTCGTCTTTCAACAACTGACCCGCCGTCCCCTTGCCGGCATTAATGTCAGCAAGGATTGTGTGTAGTTCCTGAATGGAGGCTTCGACATCGTTGTACATCTTGGGATCTTTCAAGAGCATTCCGGCCGAACCTTGGCCTTCCTGCAGTCCCTGCGCGATAGTGTCGACCCGACCTAGCGTCGTTCGAATGTCGTTATATAAAGTCTCGTCATTGATAATGCGGCCGATGCTGCCCTTCTTCGAATTCAACGTTGCCGCGAGAAGATTCACCTCGTCCACCGTACTCTGCAGACTCTTATAGAGAGTCTCATCAACGAGCAATTTTCCGATGGTGCCTTTACCGACTTCGATCTGGCCGATGATTCCTTCGACCTTGCCCAGGATGGCCTGCGCCGAATCAAGGACCGTGTAGCCTTGCTGGACCAGCGCGCTGAATTCGCGGGTGTCGAGTGCTTTAACCTCTGAATCTGGTTGCACTAGTTGCTGGCTCTTGCCCTTGCTGATGTTGATGTATTTCGTGCTGCCTAGCAAGCTGTCCGAGGCCACCTCAGCTAATGAGTCGCTGGGAATCTGCTTCAGCATGTCCTGGTCAACAACGAAGTCCACACGAATTATCCGCTGCGGATTTGTTTCGCCCGATAGTTCGACTTTTTTCACCTTGCCAGCGTTGATTCCGTTGATGCGCACGGGCGCAGATTCGGTCAAGGCGGCAGCATCTGAGATGTATGTGTGAAGTGGGATTTCTTTGGTGAAGAACTTCATGTTCCCGGTCAAGAGAAAGATCAGCAGGAATATGAAGAATAGGGCGACGATGCCCAGGATGCCCACCCGCAACTGCGCTAAACCAACTTTTGTTTTATCGGCCATCGTTACCCTCGTGCATCACAAATCGCTTCACGTAATCGTCTTTTGATGCTTCAATTTGCTGACGAGTACCTTCGAATACGATCTCGCCCTTCCTCATAACGAGAAATTTTGTCCGAGCCTTTGCCGGATCGCCATGTTCATCTTCGGAAACCGGAACCAATTCTTCTTTCTGGGGATCGAAGCGGAAGTTCGCCATTAGCTCGCCGTCCTGATAACGGTAAGTGACGATCAAAGCGGCCGTATTCCGGACGTCTCGTTCCTTCGCGATAACAGCCATGATCGTGTTCGCGGTGATCGGGTCCAACCCTGCGGTGGGCGAATCGTACAACACCAGCGGGGGTTCAGTCACAATCGCTCTGGCGATTCCTACGCGGCGACGCATTCCGCCTGAGACCTCACTGGGGAACTTGTTGATACTTTGATCGAGTTCGACGAATCGTAGCGAGTCGGTGACCTTGCGGTCTACCTCGTCCTGCGGAGGACGCTCCTTCCCGACCTGATTAACCAGAGGATATTCGACGTTCTCCCCGATTTTCATTGAGTCGAAGAGGCCGCCTTCTTGAAACAGAATGCCGGCTCTGGCGCGAATTGGATAGAGTTGCTCTTCCGTGCACGACCTGATGTCCTCACCGAACAATTTGATTTGGCCCTGGTCAACTTCAATAAGACCAATCACAGCCTTGAGGATTGACGTCTTGCCGCTGCCGGCCTCACCGAGAATGATGCGGGTCTCGCCGGGCCGGAGCGTGACGGAAACGTTCTTTAACGCAGGCGTACCGCCATAGCTGAGACTGACGCCAGAGAATTCAACAATCGGGCTTGAGTCAGTGGGCATAGCGAGTCTACAGATTCACAAAGATCTGGTCGATCAGGAATGTAACGACGAAGATCCAGATGGACGAGATAACCATGGCCTGAGTGGTGGCTCTGCCAACGCCTTGAGTTCCGCCGGTAGCCTTCATGCCGTAGTAGCAACCAACCAGGGCAATGATGATTCCGAAGATGAGAGGCTTCATCAGGCCTTGGACGAGGTCGTTCAAAACCAGCGCGCGCCATGAGGTTGCCCAGTACTGTCCTGGAGTAATGATGCGAAGGTATGAAACGGCGATGAGGTATGCACCGATGAGGCCGATGGTGTCCGCGACAACAGTTAAGAGCGGCAGCATGATGCTGGTTGCAATTAGGCGAGGCGTGACTAGTTTCTGGATTGGATCGGTACCCAGGGCGCGCATGGCATCTATTTGCTCAGTGACTTTCATCGACCCAAGTTCGCTGGCAATTCCCGAAGCATTTCGACCGGCGACCATAAGAGCTGTTAGCACGGGTCCCAATTCGCGAACGAGTGTGAGGGCTACGATGGCTCCGACCTGGCTGCCTGCACCGTACTGATTCAAGGCGCGCGACATTTGCAGAGCAATGATGGCACCGCTGAAAAAACCCGTTAGGACGACTATAGGAAGGCTGCCAATTCCGATGCTGTCCATCTGCAGGAACACGTCATCGAAGTAGTGCGGCCGACGAAAGATGTTTACGAATGCCTGGTAAGCAAGGATGAGAAAGCCCTGGAATGTGGCGATCCAAGTCTTCAGGCCATCGAGCAAGCAAGCGCTCCTCGCAACGAACTTGCTCTCATATGGCTGATGCTACCACAGGATTCCAGACGTGCCTTGGCTATTAGATACAAGCGTTTATGGAGCTAGAAGCAGAACCGAAGACTGCGTGACTTACCGCCGAGACGGCAAATTCATTTTGCGGCCATGGGCGAGCTATGAAGGTAGTAGAAGTATGGCAGCGGGCCCGATTGAAGCTCAATAAGTGATTCCGTAGAACATCTTCAGCAATGTCCGGTGACTAGAAGTCTACAGTGGTCGTTGCTGATTTGTCGCTTTCGTTGCCAGTCTGATCGACGGAAGAAATCTGGTAGTGGTAGCTCTTTCCATGTTGGACGTCGTGGTCGCTGAGGCTGGGAACAGTGACCATGTCGCCCAAGCGCCTGAACGGAGCGGTGTCGACGGAGCGATATACAAAGTAGCCTTTAAGGTCAGGCTCGGGACTGCGATCCCAGGCCAATTCCACCGTACTTGCCGCTGCAAGCCCCGCTATATTCCCCGGAACGGCAGGTGGGAAGGTATCTACGCTGGAGTGCTGAATGGGGGCGGACGGAAGACTCTCGGCTTTCTTGTCTACGGCGACCACTGTGTATTGATATGGCAGCGAATATTGAGAAGTTGTGTCCATAAAGTCCGGCTTGTCCGCGGTTCCGATAGCAACGGGCTCTTTGTCATTTGGACCTTTACGAAAGACCTTATATTGAAGGCCAGGACGCTGGTCTGGCCACTGTAGCCGGATGCCTTTCGCTGTGTCGGTCGCATTCACCTTGGTTAAGACGGGCGGCTCGAGGGGCTGCACTACGGGCAGGACGACTCGGTTGGACCATTGTGAGTAGCCGTCGCCGCGAACCGCTGTGCGCACGGCAATGGTGACAGTCTTGCCGACCCAGTCAGTTGCCGCAATCTGCTTTTTCAAGACTGTGGTTGAAGGATCTTTGGCACTGTTGTCGTCAGGAAGCTCAATGTCGTAGCGTTTGGCATGTTGCGCCCAGAGATCGAAATCAAAGGGACTTATATCCGGGCCGACCATCAGTTCAATATCGGAGAAGCGCCTAATAAAAACCTGATCTGTGGTTCGTTCAGGGGCAGTAAATTGAACGTTGATGGTTTGAGCTTTTTCCAGAGCGGTGAGATCGCCTACGGGCAAGGGGAGCATGCGGGATGGAGGCACGACCGGACCGACATAGCCGCAACCGGCCCACAGGCACATTGTGGACACAACGACGCCCAGACGGGCGAGTGCGCGCCAGGACATTTATAGGATGTACCTGCTTAGGTCTTGATCCTTGACGATTTCGGATAGCTGCTTTTTGACGTACGCGGCGTCGATCTTGATGTTCTTTTTCTTGAGATCTGGCCCATCAAAGGAAATGTCCTCGAGGAGTTTCTCCATGATGGTGTGCAGCCGCCGAGCCCCAATGTTTTCGGCCGACTCGTTCACCTGCGCCGCAATCTTTGCGATCTCAGTAAGTGAGTCGTCGGCAAAGGTCAGCTTGATTCCTTCGGTTTCAAGCAGCGCCATATACTGTTTGACCAAGGCCGATTTCGGCTCCTTCAAGATACGGATGAAGTCTGACTCGGTCAGCGTTTTGAGTTCGACGCGAATAGGAAAGCGGCCCTGCAGTTCCGGTATAAGATCAGCTGGCTTTGATACGTGAAACGCACCGGCGGCGACGAAAAGAATGTGATCGGTGCGAACAAATCCGTGGCGAGTGTTGACTGTCGTTCCTTCAACGATGGGTAGAATGTCGCGTTGGACACCTTCCCGGCTGACATCAGGACCGTGACTGCCTTCACGACCAGCGATCTTGTCAATCTCGTCGAGGAAGATGATACCGTTGCGCTCGACACGTTCGAGAGCGATCCGGGTGACCTGATCCATGTCGACCAACTTCTGCTCTTCTTCCTGGATCAGGTATTCCAGTGCTTCCGAGACTCGCATATTGCGCTTTTTGGTGCGCTGCCCGAAGAGACCCGGGATGACATCTTTTAAGTTGATGTCCATCTCTTCGATGTTGCCGTTTGTGGCGATCTCGAAAGTTGGGCCGCGCTCTTTCACGTCGACTTCGACCATTCGGTCATCTAGCTTGCCGGCTCGGAGTTTCTCGCGCAGCTTCTCTCGAGTGCGTTCGGCACTGTCCTGCGGCTCAGGCTGAGGCGGCATCAAAAGATCTAGTAAGCGGTCTTCGGCATTCTGCTCGGCGCGGTCGGCGACTTGCTCGAGACGCTCGTCGCGCACCATGTCGATCGAGACGTCCACTAAATCCCGAATCATTGATTCCACATCACGACCTACGTAGCCGACTTCCGTGAACTTACTTGCTTCGACCTTTAGGAAGGGGGAGTTCGCGAGTTTTGCCAGCCGTCGAGCGATTTCTGTCTTGCCGACACCGGTGGGCCCAATCATCAAAATGTTTTTGGGCATGACCTCTTCGGCCATCTCGGGTTCGAGCTTTTGGCGGCGGATTCGATTGCGGAGAGCTATGGCAACGGCGCGTTTGGCATCAGCCTGACCGATAACGTGCTTATCCAACTCCGCTACGATCTCGCGGGGAGTCAACTCATCGAGGAGCGGTGTTTCGTCAGACGATTGCTGAGGAAGATAGATGACCATTAGGACGCCGTCAATTCCTCGTAGACGATATTCTCATTGGTGTAGATGCAAATGTCGGCTGCTATCCTCATGGAGCGCTCGACGATCTCTCGAGCAGTTAGCGTCGTGTTCTCGGTAAGGGCTAACGCTGCTGCTTTGGCAAATGCTCCGCCTGAGCCGATGGCAGCAATGGCGCTGTCAGGCTCGATTACATCGCCGGTACCACTTACGATGTACATGTTTTCGACGTCGGCCACCAGCAGCAGCGCTTCGAGATGACGCAACATACGATCGGTTCGCCAATCCTTTGCGAGTTCGACTACACTGCGTGCTAGGTTGCCTGAATACTGCTCCAGCTTTCCCTCAAATCGGGCAAACAGGGCGAAAGCATCGGCCGTTGAACCAGCGAACCCGGAAATGATTTTCCCGTTGTAAAGCCGCCTCAGCTTTTTGGCGCCGCTCTTGAGAACCTCGCTACCCATCGTCACCTGTCCGTCTCCGGCCAGTACTACATTGCCGTTTCGGCGAACACAAAGGATCGTCGTCGAACGGATTTGTCTTTTCATCACGAATTTTCATTCTCATTTCAACACAGTGTTAAAGGTTCGCAGTTGGTTATGGACTCGGGTCAGCCTTGGAGTCCGAGGAACGACCGTGAAAGTTGTTGCGAATTCGCAACAGAAAGCCCCGTTAGAGGGTCGGGAGTGGCAACAAAGACACACCGTTAGAGTTACAACCGATCTACTTTCAACTATTTACAGACGAGAGGCAACTAAGGTTGCTATCCTGTGATGGTTTATTCATGCCTTTCGAGACAACCATTCGTCGCCCCGTTCAGGTGAGTGGAGTTGGGCTTCACCACGGAGCCCCGGTAAATCTCCGTATCGCGCCGGCGCCGCCTGCCACAGGCATTGTCTTTATACGAACGGACTTGGACAACATTCAGATTCCCGCGAATTGGGAGTACGTCAAACGCGTGAGTTATGCGACGAGTCTGATGCATCCGCAAGGCGTATTCATATCCACGACCGAGCACCTGCTCAGCGTCTTCTACAGCATGGGTATCGACAATGCCTTTGTCGAGCTCGACAATTTAGAGGTGCCGATTCTGGATGGCAGCGGGTTGCCCTTTTGTGAGCTCCTACGCGAGGCAGGAATTGAGAAATCCCGTAGACATCGGCGCTACCTTAAAGTGATCAAGCCGGTCTCAGTAGAAAAGGACGGGAAGCGAGTTGCGATTCTCCCGAGTGAACATTTCGAGTTGAGGTGCCGCAACTTTTTCGACCATCCGATGGTGGGCGAACAGAGCTTGGAAATGGAGATCACTCCTGAATCGTACGAAAGCGAGATTGCTCCGGCTCGTACATTCGGGTTTGAGTATGAGTTGGACCAGATGCGCGAGATGGGCCTGATTCGGGGTGCGAATTTGGACAACGCCGTTTGCTTCACACGCTCTGGCGTTGCGAATCCGGGTGGGTTGCGATTCGCCGACGAGTGTTGTCGTCATAAGGCACTGGATCTTCTTGGTGATTTGGCATTGATCGGCAAACCCCTGCTCGGGCTGCTGGTCGCCGAGAAAGCCGGTCATGCGATGCATGTAGCGCTGGTCAACAAGATCATGTCCGATTCGTCGCTGTACGAAATCGTGACAATCGGCCAAACGAAAGCTAAGCCTGTGCTGCGATCAGTCCCTGCCCTTGTATCTTGAAAAGGTCTTACGAAGACCTGATTGCTGCGATTCCTACCCAATCTTTTAACTCTGTCTCGCCTGGCCGCGTCGCCCATCCTGGCGTGGCTGGTTATCCATCTTAAATTCCGTGAGACGTTGGGCCTTGTAGCGCTCGCCGGATTGACTGACGCGATGGACGGCTATCTGGCACGTAAGTTGGGCGTCGCTGGGCGATCGGGCGTCATTCTCGACCCTTTGGCCGATAAGGCGTTGCTCATCACACTCTATTTCTCTCTCGCGTATGTGGCCCTGGTCCCGGCGTGGTTGCTCGGATTAGTGGTATTGCGAGACATCGTGATTGTCGGTGGGTCGATATTACTCCGAATCTTTCGAAACGTTCAAAAGTTTGTGCCGACAATGACGGGCAAGGTAAGCACCTTTTTTCAGATTGTGTTTGTGTTGATGGTCTTGATCTATGCGGCCTTTCACCATCCCTTAATTTTCTGGGCGAAGGAGACTTCCCTGGTGCTGACCGCAATCTTTACTTTAATTAGCGGGTCCGGGTATGTGTGGATTGGTATTCAACTGACACGCAGGCGGACGCTGCCGAGGATACGCTTTTGAGGAGCCGCACCGGACGGGGCTGCTTAATATTTCTGGTGTCCGCATTGATGCTGTTTGGTGCTACTTATTTGTTTAAGGATCGAATGCTGGCGGGGTTGGGTTACGCATTAGTAGAAGATGAAAAGCCGCAGAAGGCGGATGCCATCGTCGTTCTGGGCGGCGATGTCTTCGGGATGCGAATTCTGAAAGCTGCCGAGTTGGCGAAGGCGGGTTACGCGCCGGTCGTCTACGTCAGCGGTGTTCCTGATTTGCTAGGTCCGGAATCGGACAAGACGATTGAATTTGCTCGCCGTCACGGCTATCCGGTGTCGCTGTTTCACGCGATTCCGAATAGCGCGAACTCGACTCGCGCCGAATCGCATGCCATAGCAGTAGAATTACATCGCCACGATGTTCACAGCATTTTGTTGGTGACGAGCAACTTTCATACCGGTCGAGCTGCTCGGCTATTTCGAAAAGAGGAACCTTCCTTCCAGCTGACCGTGGTCGCTGCGCCAGATGCGTTCTTCAATCCCGGTCGTTGGTGGAAGACGCGCGAAGGCCAGAAACAATTTCTATTTGAGGGGTTGAAGACGATCGCGGCAGCAGTGGGGGATTGAGGTAGTCTGGTCGGCGTGGCTGCAACTCTTGCAAAATCCGCGCGAATTTTACTGATGCTTGCTGCGATTTTGCTGACCTTTGCATGCAGAAGCAGCGTCGAGCCCCTTCAATCGCGAGCGCCGAGGGAGCTCGCTGAACGGTCTCTGATTCTGCGAGTAACCGAACAGCTTCGTGCGTCGGTGAACTCGGGTGGGTGTGACACCATCTATAGGCATGCTTCGCAGTTCTTCCGGTCACAGTCGCTTCCCGAGTGGCTTACTCAATGCGAGCAGATCATCAAGAAGTTGGGTGTCTGGAACAGCTTTACTCCCGGCGAGTCTGATACTTGCAGCCCTGCCGGTTCAGGTGTCGTGTGTCTTGATGGAATAGCTACATTTGGCCGGGACCGGTTCGACGCAGAATCGGTTGGAAGATGCATGCGGGGCGTCCTTCTTTGCTGTTCTTGAATTTGAGTCGCGATACATGTTGGTCTCAACAGATGCCTCCACAGCCGCAGCATTTGCTTGATTCGATTCCACCGAAGTTCGGGGGACCATGAACGAGAGGCCCAGAGGGCGTTTCTAATCTAGTTTGATGCGATAGAGAATTCCATCTTCAACGAATCGATTGCCGATGGTCTGCCCTCCTGACCGCCTACCTTCAACGCTTCTTGTTTTGCCGAAATGCTTGCGCAATGCTCATTGAGCGGAGCACCCATAACAGTCTTCGGCCAGCGATTCCTTAAGCTGGTAGAAGCGAATGCTGAAGTCTCTTTCGACCTTGTGGCCGTATATGCGGCGTTACCGGCGCGGCCTGGTGTTGGGTATGGGCGCATTGCTTATGAAGGACATCCTGAACGCCGCTCTGCCTCTGGTAATCCGAAGCGGGGTTGATTCGGTGACCAGCGGTTTTCGACTGGAGCTCTTGCTGCGGTTGGCTGGGCTGCTGATCGGGCTCTCGATTGTGAAAGGCGTTTTCCAATATTGGATGCGCGTCATCATCATCGGCGTGTCACGTGATATTGAGTTCGACCTCCGCAATGACCTCTTTAATCACTTGGTCGAACTGTCGCAGGACTTCTATGGCCGGTATCGGACGGGCGACATTATGGCTCGTGCAACGAACGACTTGAATGCGGTCCGTATGATGCTAGGGCCGGGTGTTATGTACTGTACCGAGACGGTCATAACGCTGATTCTGGCGGTCGCCGTGATGATGAACACCGACCCAAGACTCACGTTGATCGCGTTAATCCCAGCGCCGATCGTCTCTGTGGCAGTCGTTTTCTTTGGGCGGCGCATTCACACGCGTTTTGAACACATTCAGAGCATGTTTTCAGACATTAGCAGCCGCGTTCAGGAGAACCTGTCCGGCGTGCGTGTCGTCCGGGCCTACGCACAGGAATCGGCAGAAGTAGCTCAATTTGAGGGCCTCAATCGCGATTATATCCGGGAAAACATGGGCCTGGCACGAATCCAGGGCTTGTTTATGCCTATGCTACAGGCGTTGATCGGGCTTACGTTCTTGCTTGTATTGTGGGCGGGCGGGCATCAACTGCTTGAAAAGCGCATCACCCTGGGTAGCTTTGTGATGTTCAACACCTATATGGGCATGTTGATCTGGCCCATGATTGCGTTGGGATGGGTAATTAATTTGATGCAACGCGGGACGGCATCGCTCAACCGGGTAAACGAAATGCTGCATGAACCACCGAGCATTGCGCGCCCGCTCACGGGAGCCGTTTCGAACGACGAAGCAGTTTCAGCCGTATCTGGGCAAATTGAGTTTCACGGCGCCTCGATGATGTTTGGCGATCGGCATTCGCTGGCAAACGTGAACCTGCGGATTTACGAAGGCGAGACTGTCGCTATCGTGGGCCCGACTGGAAGCGGCAAGACGACGCTGGTATCGCTGATTCCACGGATCTTCGATCCGACGTCTGGATCGGTTTCGATGGCAGGGATAGACCTGAAGGAGTTTGATCCGCACGATCTTCGCAGGAATATTGGGTTCGTTCCGCAAGAGACGTTTCTGTTCAGCGCGACACTTGCTGAGAACATTGCCTGGGGCGTGCCGGATGTAACACCAGAAAGGATTCGATGGGCCGCCGAGGTCGCTGGACTGGGGAGCGATCTTGAGAGTTTTCCGAATGGGTTGGAGACGATCATCGGTGAACGTGGTCTGACGCTCTCTGGCGGTCAGAAACAGCGGACAGCCATCGCCCGAGCGATTATTCGTGATCCGCGCATCCTTATCCTGGACGATGCTCTTTCGAGCGTGGATACCGTAACCGAGGAGAAGATTTTGATTGGCCTGGCCAGCGTCATGACCGACAGAACAACGATCCTGATTTCACATCGCGTTTCAACTGTGAAAGGTGCCCATCGGATTGTGGTGTTGAATCACGGCCGTGTGGTAGAAATTGGGACGCACTCCGAACTGCAGGAGTCGGGCGGATACTATGCCGACTTGTACCAGAAGCAGCTTCTCGAGGAAGAACTGGAGGCTATTAGATGAGATTTGAAACGGGGATTACTAGACGCACACTGCTCAGGCAAACCACGGGTGCAGCGGCTATGGCATCACTCGCGGCAAATGCTACTTACGCTCAGCTCTTTGAAATTGCGGGGGCTTCAATCAAGCTGGGAATTGCATCGTACTCGTTCCGGAAACTGAGTCGCCAACAAGCGATTGCCGACACTAAGGCACTTGGCACGCCATACCTGAACATCAAGGATTTCCACCTGGCGCTGAAGAGTACTCCGGCGGAGATCGATGCGGCAAAACAGGAGTTCGCCTCGGCCGGGATCACTTTAGTGGGATGCGGAAACGTCAGTTTCGAGAAGGATGACGAAGCTGACATCCGCCAGAAGTTCGAGTATGCGAAGAGGGCCGGATTCCCGCTGATTGTCTGCGCACCAACGCACGTGACGCTTCCGAAACTCGAGAAGTTCGTCAAGGAATACAACGTCAAAATCGCTGTCCATAACCACGGGCCGGAAGACAAAAACTTCCCAACTCCGCAGAGCGTACTGGCGGTCGTGAAAAACATGGATCCACGTTGTGGGCTCTGTATCGATGTCGGCCATACAGCCCGGACTGGCGTGGATGTCGTCGCGTCGATCGCTGAAGCGGGCCCGAGGCTGCTGGACATGCACGTCAAAGATCTGACTGATATGAGTGCGAAAGAGAGCCAGTGCGATGTGGGCGAGGGCAAGATGCCGTTCCCGCAGATCTTTATGCAATTAATCAAGATGAAATACAACGGATCGGTGAACCTGGAATACGAGATCAACGACGATAACGTCATGCCTGGAATGCAGAAGAGCTTTGCCTATATGCGCGGGGTTCTGGCAGGGATAAGAGGAGCTAAGTTCGCCTCACGAACTTAGGCAGATGCTTTGACCAGCGCTGTGTTGACGGTGCCTGCCGTAACAGGGATGTCCAGAAGAGTCAGCGTGCCTCTTCCAGGCTCGCTATCAACTGTCATTTTGTAATCGGGTCCGAAGAGCACCCTTAGGCGCTCGTTCACGTTGCTGATACCGACACCCAGTTCAAAGAGGGTGGACAACTTTGAAGACGGAATGCCCACGCCATCATCCTCGACCGAGATATAGAGGCGTTCGCCTTCCAGGTAAGTTCTCAGCCAGACCGTACCGCCCTCGATTTTGCTAGCCAGTCCATGCTTAATAGAGTTTTCGATGATGGGCTGAAGGATCATGCTAGGGACCAAGCGATCCGCTGTGCCGTCGCCGACTTCTTTGAAGAAGCGTAGCTTGTCTCCAAAGCGGATCATCTCGATCGCAAGGTAGTCGTCGATGAAACTGAGTTCCTCGCGAAGTGGTGAGAAGTTTTCGGTCTTTCGCAGAAGCCGACGCAAGATGTTCGACAGCTTGTGAATCATGGAGCGTGCCTGCTCCGGATCAATCCGGATAAGCGTGGAAACAGAGTTGAGTGTATTGAACAGAAAGTGCGGATTGATCTGGTTTGTCAGTGCGGCAAGTCGAGCTTCCGTCAGCCGAACGTACTGGGCTTCAAGCTGACGCTCCGTACGAAAGCTGCTCCAAATCCGGACTGGTAGGGACACGGAGAAGAGTGTAGTTACAGCAACCCAGGCGAAACTCCATTGTTCGTTAAGGGCTGATTTGTCGAGCAAAAAGAATGTTCCGTGATCTTTGAATTTGAGGATGTAAATGCCCCAACGGAGAAATTCGGCTAGGATGACGATGGAGTTGCAGAGGACGTTGTAAGCTGCGCGTTCTACGATCAGGCGTTGAATGGCGGCGCGATTGAGCCGGAGAACCTGGCGGAAGAGGCGGTAGAGATTGAGGTCGACGAAGGGGGAAAACTGCCACACATCGGCGCGCTTCGGCGCGATGTCATGCATGAGACCGCCGAGGACTCCGCAAGCTGCGAAGAGGGGCATGGACATATACTTGCCGTCGAACATATCGGGTAGTGCAACGCAGAGTCCGGTAATAAGACCAGTGACGTAGCCGCCAAGCAGGCCGGCAATGATTGCACCCTCTAACGCCAGATCGAGCGCCTGGTATTGCGAGTGGCTGAGGATCCGGATTTCAGAGCCGATGCCGAACGTAACCGAAAAGATGATCGCGAGTTGCAATCGCTGGTTGACTGTCCGATCGTCTGTTAACAGAATTCGCTGGATGCGGCCGAACCGCATCAGGATGCTGGCAATGGAGGCGGCAACGGCGACCTTGATCAGGAGCGCTGCGAGTTGTTGTTGCTCGAGCATGGGGCTTCGGCTAGCGCGATCGACCTGCTACGGCTTCTATAATAGGCCGTTGGTGGTTCCACTCAAACGGTCCCGCATCGTTGCCGGCTGGCGGACATCCAACAGAACTAAAGGACACATTTGCCGGATTTCATCCTGAACAAAGTGGCCGAGGCGGACTTTCCTAGTCGTTTTGGTCGGTTTCGGATTTTTGGGTTTGAAGGAGTACGCCCTCGCGAGACGGAAGAAGCCGTTGTTCTGAAGCTCGGGGACTTGGCTCCTAGCGGTGGCCCAGTTCTGGTGCGCATCCATTCCCAGTGCCTGACCGGCGACGTCTTTCACAGCCTTCGGTGTGATTGCCGGCCGCAGCTGGAATTAGCTCTGGATCAGATTGTTGAAGAAGGGCGCGGGCTGCTCATCTACGAGCACCAAGAGGGCCGGGGCATTGGCCTGCTAAATAAGCTAAGGGCGTACGAACTTCAGGATTGCGGTCTTGATACGGTCGAGGCCAACGTGAAGCTCGGATTTGAGCCAGATATGCGGGATTATGCGCTGCCGGCCGCGATCATCAACTACTTCCAGATCCGGGAAGTGCGGCTTCTGTCGAATAACCCCGAAAAAGTGGAAGCGCTGGAGAAGGCTGGTATACGGGTAGTGGAGCGAGCTCCGATCATCGCACCGCCGCTGGAGACAACAGCCGCATATTTAAAGACGAAGCGCGATAAGATGGGCCACATTTTTTAAAGCTGGCTTGTTATTCTTCGTTGAAGGGCCCTTAGCTCAGTTGGTTAGAGCAGGGGACTCATAATCCCTTGGTCGTAGGTTCGAGTCCTACAGGGCCCACCAATCTTTTCCGTGCCGTCTCAACTTCGCAGAAGTGCTTCCTCTCTTGTTCCATTACTAGTTCTATGTTTTGTTTCCTGCGCGACGGAAGCGGGCGGCCCGGGCGTGGACTTGTATACCAAAGCTGATATCGAAGCGCGCCAACAAATGCTGGCTGCGAAACGAACCCGATTTGCTGGTGAGGATTTAAAGCGCTACCTGAACCACTACACGATGCTGGCGTACCGGTCGTCAACAGGGTCGGCTGAAGTGCACGAGCATGAATCTGACGTTTTCTTCATCACAGATGGGCAGTGCGACATACTTCTGGGCGGGACTGTGCAGAAGCCAGTCACGACGAAAGCCGGAGAGATCAGAGGAGCCTCACTTACGGGTGGCACTCGGAAGCGGCTAGCGACTGGAGATGTCATTCATATCGACGCGAAAGTGCCACACCAAATGATCATCGCAGCGGGCCAACACGTCACCTATTTTGTGGTGAAAGTATCCGGCCAGTAGATGCTTGCCGTTTATCTGCTGACGGCCTTCGCATTGGGCGGAGTCGCCGTTGGAGTCTATTTGATTGGCTTGGAGACAGGTTCGGGCGACCTTTCTCCAAGACTGACGGCAATGGGTAGCGGACTGCTAGTTGGCCTAGCCTTATTTTGGGTTCTGCCTGAAATAGCTGGTATTGCGGGCTGGGCGATCAGCGCGGGCCTGGCACTGGTTGGCTTGCTAACTCTGGCCCTGCTTGAAGCGTTAATACATCGATTCGGCGAACGCTCTCTTTCATCGATAGCCACTGCGTTGCTTGGAGCCGCTGCCGTTCACAGCTTCCTTGATGGCTGGAGCACGCGCTTACTTTCAACCAACCCAGTGTCGAGCGTGGCTGTTCCACTTGGGCTTGGGCTGCACAAGTTTCCCGAGGGGTTGGCGATGGGCTTCGTAAGCCGCAAAGCGTTTCGATCAAGGACGACGGCACTGGTTGTTAGTGGCGGGATCGAGTGCTTCACCATTGTCGGGGCTCTGGTTGAACCGGAGGCCGAGAGACTGGGATTAGCAAAGTTCGGCTTTTGGTGGGAGACGTTGGTGCTCTGTGTCGTAGCGGGAAGCTTCTTGTTCCTGGGACTGCATGGTATGACAGCGCATCGCCGAAAACCGGACGCTCTGGGATTGTTCGCCGCGTCAATAGCCGTAGTCGGACTACTGGCCGCAACGAATAGCAGGATTCGATAAAGCGATTACGTCGGCATCGGTGGATGCTGCCGGTGAAAATCGGTACGAGCTTGAAACTCACGGCCAAGCGCGAGTATCGTGTTTTCAGAGAAAGCCGGCCCGACGATCTGCAGGCCGATGGGCAATCCGTTCACAAAACCGCAAGGGACGGTAAGGCCGGGAAGACCCGCAAGATTGGCGGCCGGGATCAGACGAGATCCTACACCCCGGATCTCGGGACGCTTTGGCGGAGTTTCATCAAACGGTTGGTCGGCACGTTCGGCAGTATTGAAGTAGGTAGGGGCGATCAAGAGATCGACATCCGCAAACATAGTGTGGAAAGCCGATTGAACCTGCGTACGCACGCGCATTGCCTTCAGGTAATCCACAGCCGAGTATTGCAGCGACGCTCGCAGACCGGCGATCTGGCTGGGATCGGCAAGCTGATTGATTTGATCGCTGCGGATCAGTGTTTCGAAGATCGACGCTGCTTCTGAATCAATGATGCAACCAATCACCGGGCCGTAAGGAGTGTCGGGCAGTTTTGTTTCGACCATTTGCGAGCCGACGGTTTTAATGACGGAGAGCGCGGACTGGAAGGCTGGACGGAGTGGTGGATCGGGCCACTCGGCGAAGTCTATCTCGGCATACCCGAACTTTAGATCGGTCCACTTGCGTTGATAGGTGGGATCGTTCGAATAGTAGAAACTCTTGCGTGCGGAAGCAGGATCGGCGTCATCAGCGCCAGCGATCGCATGAAGAACGAGGCCGCAGTCGTTGGCCGAGCGCGCGAGAACACCAATCTTGTCGAGCGTCCACGAAAGAGACATGGCTCCGTGTCGACTCACCAAGCCGTAGGTTGGGCGCAGGCCGCTGATGCCGCAGTAGGCAGCCGGGTTCAGGATTGACCCTGACGTTTCGGAACCGATTGCAAACGGGATAAGCCCAGCTGCAACGGCCGCACCGGAGCCGCTAGACGATCCGCCGGTCCAATACTGAGTGTTCCAGGGGTTCAGACATGGGCCTTGCAGCGAGGCGGATGCCGAGTGATAGCCACCACCGCCGGCTAGCTCGATCATGGACAGCTTTGCGAGGACCGGTGATTGAACGTCAGCAAGCCGCTTGACCACAGTCGCGTCGTAATCGAAGACCTGTTCAGCGAATGGTTTCGCGCCCCACGTAGTCGGATAATCGGCCACACTCAGCAGATCCTTTACAGCACATGGGATGCCTTGTAGAGGACTTCGGAAACGCTCCCGTTTGATGTCCTGATCGACATCCTTGGCGGCCCGTTTAGCATCTTTCGCGAACAGACAGGCGATGGCGTTGTAATGAGGGCCAAGCTTCTGAAGACGCTCCGTGAAGATTTTTGTCAGTTCGGACGAAGAAACATCGCGACTACGTAATGCAACGCCGAGTTCGGAGATTGTGGCGAAGGGGAGAGTGGACGAGTCGAACTTACTTTTTGGCTGCTTCATGTCGGCTCAGATTTTGGACGCGTCAGACTTTGTAGGCGTCAGGGCTTGAACACAAAGGACGGCTCGACGGCCATCGGCACTTGGATCTTTGACAATTTGTCGCTCACTACGCGTACGTCCGCGATTGCCTTGGTGAGTTGAGCTTCGGGTGTGGCCAGAACGCCTGAAACCGCAGCAGTGGCAGCCTGCTTAGTAGCCGACTCAGGGGGTGCCGTGACAGGGCTCTGGGCGAGTAAAGGAGTGCTGGCAACGAGCGCGGTCCACTGACGGCGAGTGAGGCGACCGGTGATGGACATGCGGCGGGAACTCATGGGCACATTATATAGGGGAGGGCGAGGCGTCCGGGAATTCTCATTTGCGATGACCGCTGGTAATAAACGGAACCTGCCGTTATTGCTTTCCGTCGTAGAATGGCAATCGCCTATGTAGGCGGAGGATGGTTTGTTGCGGATCATCTATTTACTTTCTGATTTGATGTTGCCCTCTTGGCTCGTTTGCGCATGCGCATTTGCGGCCGGGAACAATCCCCAAGTAGTTCGCGTCACAGGAACTGTGCAGGCCGTGCGGTCCATGGAGTTGCGCGTCCCTCTGCTGGAGGGAACAGGCGGGAATCTGACTCTCACTCGGCTGGTACAGAATGGAGTCCACGTGAAGGTGGGGGATCTGATTGCTGAGTTTGATGACACCACTCAAATACGTTCAGCCCGAGAAGCGTTGGCCAAATATGACGACCTGGCGCGCCAAGTGGACCAGAAACGGGCCGAGCACGTCAGCAATGCGGAGAAGCGCACATCTGAGCTACGTCAGGCGGAAGCGGATCTGAAAAAGGCGGCGATTGAGATCCGCAAAGGACCGATTCTGAGTGCGATCGACCAGGAGAAGAACAAGGTCAAGCTAGAAGATGCGCAGGCCCATGTGGCGAGTCTGCAGAAGTCGAGCGAAGCACACGATCGGGCCGAACTAGCCGAACTTCGTGGAGTTGAGTTGCAACGGGATCGGCAGAAGATCGCCGTGGATCGGGCCCAAAAGAACTCAGAACATCTACTTCTGCGCGCGCCGCTCGCGGGTATGGTGGCTTTGCAAAATGTGTTTCGCAATAACTCGATGGGACATGCTCAAGAGGGCGACCAGCTTTGGCCGGGGAGTCCGCTGGTTCGCTTGTTCGATCCGACAAGCATGGAGGTCGATGTTGCAATCAGCGAGGCCGATCGTGCTGCCTTGGCGAAGGGAACAAAGGCCATCGTGCATTTGGATGCGTTTCCAACAACGGCCTTTGCGGCGCGTTTCGATTCCGCGAGCCCGGTCGCGACCTCAGGCTTGGGCACATCAGTCAAATTTTTCAACGGTCGTTTCGTTCTTGAGCAGAGTGATGCTCGGATGATGCCGGATCTCTCCGCCGCCGTTGATGTGGAAGTAGCGCGTGAGGTGAATAGGTGACAAGACGGAAACGGCTAGCGCTCCGCCTGACTGTAGCAACTTTGCTGATCGCAGGGTCCGCTTTCGGTATCTGGCGCGTTCGTCATCTGAGCGCCAAAGACGCTACGCCGGTCGCAGAGGCTCGAAGCGGGGAATTTTCAGTGCTCGTCAACTGCCGTGGAAGTCTGGTGTCGAATAAAACTGTTCAGCTGTCCTCACCGTTGGACGTGCAAGACCTGCAAATTCTCTGGCTCGCGCCTTCGGGTTCCGAGGTGAAGACTGGGCAAACCGTTATTCGCTTCGACCCGAGTAAGTCACAGCAGGAACTGCGTGAGAAGACGGTTGCGCTTCAGCAGGCCCAAGCCTCTCTTGATCAAGCAGTCGCGGAAGGTCGTATCACAACGGACCAAGACAAGCTTGATCTGGCGAGCGCACAGTTCGACATGGAAAAGGCACGGCTTGAATCGTCAAAGAAAGCGATTGTGAGCTCGATGGAAGGGGAGAAAAGCGCGATCGACTTCGGACTAGCGGAACAGAAGGTACGACTGCAACAATCGACGCTTGATTTACACCGCAAGGCCAGCGAAGCCAAGATTGCATCCCAGACCAGGCTACGCGACGAAGCGAAGGCTGAGATGGAGCGGGCAAAGACTCGGCTCCGACAAATGGATGTAAAGAGCCCGAATGACGGAGTTGCTAACTATTTGAATAATCGATCCCAGGGCTGGATGAATTCACAGCCTTACAAAGCGGGAGACCACGTTTCTTCGGGCGTCGCCATCGCCGAGATTCCAGAGTTGAAAAGCCTCCAAATGGAAAGCAAGTTAGACGAGGTGGACAGGGGCCGCATTGCTTTGAATGACGAGGTTGTAGTACACGTTGACGCGTTCCCGGAGAAGAACTTCACAGCAAAGTTGGCCGCGGTTTCACCTTTGACTGAGCAGGATTTTACAGAGTGGCCTCCGACCAGAACATTTCGAGCGTTTGCCACGTTAACTGACAGAGATGCGCGCTTGCGGCCAGGGATGAACGGAGCGGCGGACGTGGTTCAGACTAAGTTGCCGAATGCAATCCGGATTCCAGCGAAAGCCCTGTTTACTGAAGGCGGCAAGCCCGTTGTGTATGTCCAGACCAAAGACGGCTTTCAGCCGCACGAGGTTCAAGTGCGCGCTCGGAACAAGGACGAAATCGCTATTGGAGGAATTTCGGCGGGGACGAAGGTTGCGTTGATGCTTCCGGAAAGCGCCGGCCCGAGAGGGAGCCAACAATGAGCGACGTTGCGGTAACCCCAGTACCGGCGACAGTTATCGAAACGGCTCAGTCGGGGACCCCGGAACCGGCTGGAAGACCTGAGAAGCGGCGCACTGGTAATCGGTTGCTGACTGTAGTTGCGGCACTGGCGGGCGTGGCTGCGCTGCTCTATTTGGGCATGCGGGCGTATCAAGCTTGGAGCCAACGGAAGCAAGACGATATTCCCGTTGCGATCGTTGAGCGCGCTGATGTGAGCTTTACTGTTACCTCGAAAGGGGAGCTACGCGGCGGCAACCCAGAAGTGCTGATGGCGCCCGCAACCGGAGGGGGCGATCTGCATATTACTTATCTACGCAAGAACGGTGAACAGATCAATGCCGGCGATGTGATTGTCGGCTTTGACACAAGCGAGCAGTTATACAAACTTCAGGAAGCCCAGGCAGATGTTGCAGAAGCCGAACAAAAGATTGTACAGGCGAAAGCCAACCGCGATGCTCAGAAGGAAGAGGACCAGTATGCGTTAGTGAAGGCGAACACTGATGTGAAGGTGGCGGAGCTGGACGTTCGTAAGAACCCCTTGCTGCCTGCAATTACGGGCAAGCAGAACTTGCTGGCGCTGGATTCTGCAAGAGAACACTTGCGACAGGTCCAGCAGAATTTGGCCAATCGGGCGACTACGGGCGATGCCGGAATCGCGAAAGAGGAAGCGGGCAAGACGAAAGCTGCTTCGCAGGCGAAGACGGCTGAAGAAAACATCGACGCCATGACGCTGCGCGCGAAGCGTGCGGGGTATGTGTCGAATAGACAGAACACGAACACCAACTTTGGATATGACGGAATGGTTTTGCCTGAGTTGCAGGTGGGCGACTCAGTACGGTCTGGCATGGCAGTTGCCGAAATACCAGACTTACAGAACTGGGAGATGGCGGCCAGCGTGGACGAAGTTGATCGTGGACACATCAACGTGGGGGACAAAGTGACGATTCACGTCATCGCTCTGCCGGGTCGTGTGTTCCGCGGTCACGTTAAAGATCTTGGCGGAACAGTTGGCAACTTTTGGGAGCGCCATTTCGAGTGCACGGTTGCATTGGATGAGAAGTCGGATTCGATGCGCCCCGGCATGAGTACAGAACTTGTGATTGCAACGGAGACGATGCGCAAGGCATTATCCGTGCCAACTCAAGCTCTGTTTGAGGCGGATGGCGCCACCTTTGTGTATTTGCGCGATGGAAAAACATTCGCCCGTAAAGATGTAAAGCTTGTGCGCAAGAACGAGACGAGGGCGGTGGTTTCGGGCCTGAGCGAGAAGCAAACTGTCGCGTTAGCGAATCCACTGGATAAGCCGAAGGCAAAGTCAGACGACTCTAATGCCATGAAGGCGGTGCCAAGGTGAGTGGCGGCGCGGCGTTTTTGAGGTACGGCTCAGACTTCGCGCTGGCGGCACAAAATCTTTGGGCACAAAAGACACGGACAGTACTGACGGCGCTGGGGATCATTTTCGGCGTGGGCGCAGTAATTGGAATGCTCGCTATCGGAGCAGGCGCGAAAGACGAATCTTTGCGCTTCATCGAACAGCTTGGGGTCTATAACCTGATGGTCGAATCGCATCCGGCCAGCAGTATGCAGGAATTGCAGCAGCGCCGACGCGCTTCGCCGGGATTGACTCGCAGCGACGTTCGTATTTTGCAAGCCAACGTAGATGGGCTGCAACTGATTTCGGCGCGGAAGAGCATGCATCCCACTGCAGTCCTGCCCAAGCCCGACACCAGCTCGTTGCCGGAACTTTTTGGCGTGCGGCCTGAGTACGCTCGCATCCACGATTGGCAGATGGAAGAGGGTACAAGCTTCGATCCGTTGAGTGATGAAGGTGCTGCTGCTGTATGCGTGTTGGGCGAAGGGGCGAAAGTGGCATTACTTGGATATGGACACGGCGTTGGGAAATATGTAAAAGTCAACGACACGTGGCTGCACGTAGTCGGAGTTTTGAAGAGCCAAGTAGCCTCAAGTTCGGGCGGGCTCAACAGCGATCCCAACCAAGTCATCTACGTCCCGTTGAATACGTTCCTTTATAGATTTTCAGACTCCGGTGGTGGATTTTTTAAGGACGAATTGGATGCGGTGGACATCCGCATGAAGCCCGATGCCGATAGCGTAAGGGCAGCACGAGTCGTGAATGCCATTTTAAGTTCCACACATCGCAACACACCGGATTACAGTGTGACGATCCCCGCTGAGTTGTTGGCTCAACAGCAACGGGCGCAGTCCATCTTTACTTATGTGATGGTCGCCATCGCTGCTATTTCCCTGCTCGTTGGGGGCATCGGGATCATGAACATCGTACTGGCAACGGTATTGGAGAGAACGCGCGAGATAGGAATTCGTCGTGCCACCGGTGCACGGCGCAGCGATATTGTGCGGCAGTTCTTGGTTGAGTCTGTGTTCATTTCGATTGGCGGAGGGGCTGTTGGAATTGGCTTTGGGTATTTTCTGTCGTGGATTATTGCGGCAAGCGCGCACTGGAAAACGATTGTGACCCCGTCATCGGTGCTGATCGCTTTTGGAGTCTCGGTAGCAGTGGGTGTCGTATTTGGAATCTACCCTGCGAGGAAAGCTTCACTCATAGACCCGATTGAGGCGTTGCGCTATGAATAGGCGGCTTTGCAGTGCCGGGGTTTTGACAATTTTGTGCGCCGGATTCGGACAAGGCGCAGATGTATTCTCCTCATACCTTAAGCACAGGTTCAATGCCGACGACATCCAAATGCATGAAGTGCAGAGTCTCAAGGACCGCATCACGGATGGCAAGCTGCACCTCCGCATTCGAGAATTCATTGAGTTAATGCTCAAGAACTCGGCTGACGTGCAACTAACGAGGCTGGACGTTTATACGGCGGCTAATAACATCCTGAGTTCTAATAGCCCTTTCGATCCATTTATAGGTGCGAACTTCTCCGCACAGCGATCGGTTACTCCCCTGTCGTTTACAGGCGGCTTCTCCAGCACGGGTACAGGTACGGGGACGAGCACTGGAACTGGGACTGGCACGGGAACTGGGACCGGCACTGGCGGTTCGACAGGACAGGGCGGAACGGGAACCGGGACCGGATCGAGTGGGAGCAATTTAGGTGGAGGATCGTTTGTTGTTTTGCCGCAAACGATCAGCAGTTTATCGCAGAACAGTAGCCTCAATTATTCGCAGCTTTTGCCCACGGGTCAGATTTTCTCGTCAAGTTTCAATGGCATACGCAGCTCGGGCGATGAGTATCCTTTCCCGGCAGTTTTCGGATCGCTGAATTTTCAAGTTACGCAACCATTGCTGCAGAACCGCACGAACCTGCAAGCAAAGGGGCCGCGCATCATAGCTCGAACGCAGTTATTGGTTTCGTCAGAGCAGAGCGAAGCCACTATAGGCGATTCAGTGGCAACTGCTGCTCGGCAATATTGGGATGCAGTGCAGGCGCGCGATACCATACACGTTCAGCAACAGACACTCGACCTGGCGCAAAAATCGTATGAGCGCGACAAGCTAGCACTCGATTTGGGTGCCTTGGCGTCTCTAGACATTTACCAGTCACAAACGCAGGTAGCCGAGCGGAGACGCGACCTGGTGGATGCACAGTTTCGGTATCGGACCGCGCTCGATGGACTCCGGAGATTTGTGGGTGCTGACCTGACGCCGGAGTTGCGCGGCACGGAAATCGTCTTGGATGATGACGCATCCGTGACGCCACCCCGTACAGATGTCTTGCCGTTTGAGGCCGCTCTGGCAAAGGCAATGGCTGCACGCCCGGAGTTCAAGGCCACGGATCAAAGATTGAGCATCGATGACGTAAGCGCACGTGTGGCGCGCGATGCCTTGCGCCCTCAATTAAATGTGACGGCAAGTGGTGGATCGAGCGGACCTGCATTCAATCAAGTCACGACGGGAGGAAGTGTGGGCATTCCGGCCACCCCGTACCCGGGCTACGGAGAAACATTGAAGCAGGTGCTGCAATTCAGTTTCCCGAGTTATGGCATCCAAGCACAACTCAACTTTCCGTTGCGGAACAGCACCGCAAAGGCGCAACTATCGGACGCATTGGTGAGCAGGGTGCAGGACCGTTACAGGAAGCGGGTTGTGCAGCAGACAATCACGATGGATGTTCGTCAGGCGATCGACAATATCGAACTGGCAGATGCATCCATTGGCGCAGCAAACACGGCCCGGGACTTGGCACGAAAGAACGTAGACGCCGAACAACAGAAGTATCAGTTGGGCACGGTTACGGCATTCGAGTTGCTCGATTCGCAAAGCCGATTAGCGAACGCGGAAAGCGCGGTGCTAAATGCGTACGTGCTCTACCAGGAAGCTTACGTCAACTATCAACGGGCGACGTGGACGCTCTTGGACGGTTTCGGCGTAATCGTAGATATGCCGAAGGTACGGTAATAAACATTATCTTCGTCTTTTGTTCCGGGTATAATACAAGTACCCCCGAGTACCGCAAGCCTTCCCCAAAGGACACCTTCATGGACGAAAAAGAACGATCTCGCACACTGACGCTAACTCTGGGTCAGATTGAAAAGCAGTTTGGCAAAGGTTCGATTTTGCGGCTGGGCGCAAAGGAAGCGATCGTACCGGTGTCCGCCATCTCGACGGGTTCCATCTCTGTCGACTATGCATTAGGTGTGGGCGGTGTGCCGCGTGGCCGTATTTGCGAGATATTCGGTCCGGAATCGTCAGGCAAGACGACCATCGCTCTGCAGATTATTGCCGAGGCTCAGAAAGTCGGCGGAATGGCTGCCTTCATCGATGTGGAACATGCACTTGATCCCATTTACGCGAAGGCGTTGGGAGTGGACGTCGATAACCTGCTGGTCTCACAACCGGACTTTGCGGAGCAGGCGCTGGAAATCACAGCGGCATTGATCACATCTGGTTCGATTGACGTGCTGGTCGTGGACTCGGTGGCTGCGCTGGTGCCAAAAGCTGAACTCGATGGCGAGATGGGCGATTCGCACATGGGCGTTCAAGCAAGGCTCATGTCGCAAGCCATGCGAAAGTTGACCGGTATCGTTTCGAAGTCGAACACTTGCCTTATCTTCATTAATCAGATTCGCGAGAAGATCGGCGTTATGTTTGGAAACCCTGAGACCACAACAGGCGGCCGGGCCTTAAAGTTCTACTCGTCCGTACGTCTGGACATACGCCGCATCGCCGCGATCAAAGATGGCGAAAACGTGACCGGAAATCGGACGAAGGTGAAGGTTGTTAAAAACAAAGTAGCACCGCCCTTCCGTGAAGCCGAGTTCGACATCATTTACGGCGAAGGTGTTTCGAGAGAAGGCGATCTGATCGACCTGGGTGTCGCGCAGAACTTGGTCGAGAAGAGCGGGTCATGGTACAGCTACAAGGGCGAGCGTATTGGGCAAGGCCGTGAGAATGCACGTCAATTTTTAAAAGACAATCCGGATGTACGGACTCGCGTAGATACTGAACTGCGCAAGGCATTGGGTCTCAGCCGCGGATCTGATGCAAGTGAAGCAGTTCCGGTTGTGAACGGTGCAACTCCGATTGATTCCGGGAAAGCTCCGGCTGCTTCCCGGGCGGGCCGATAAAGTTCGATTCGGTCATCCGGGCGAGTTTGGCTTCTCTCCATCACGATCTGACAAATTGTCACTCAGATTGTGATCTAGAACTTGCGCCAGCAGCCCCAGATCCACCATTCGTCTGTTACGCTGGAATTTTAGGAGACTCCTGTACGGACAATCTCCCACTTATCTGGTGTATTCATGGAATCCGACAACAATCAATCGAGCGTCGTGACGGACGATGCCCAGCCGCAGACCGAACGCGCGGCTGACTCAGCAAATGGCAGTACGACAGAGGCTTTCGCGGGCGCGGCGGCTGACTCCGGTGAGGTCGAGCGGCTACAAAAAGAGAAAAACGAGCTGCAGGACTTACTGCAACGGCGTCAGGCCGAATTTGACAATTACCGCCGACGTGTCGAACGTGAGCGCGGCGAATTGTACGAAATGATCACCATGGATCGGGTGAAGGATTTGCTGCCGATCCTGGATGACTTTGACCGCGCAATCAAGGTCGAGAATGTGGGTGTCGAGTACTCGCGCGGGATGGAACTTATCCACCAGCGATTTTATGAGTTGTTGAAGAAGCTGGGGCTGGATTCAATTTCGACTGAAGGCTCGTCATTTGATCCGCACACCCATCACGCGGTCAAGATGGAAGACACAAAGGACCACCCGGACCAAACCATTCTCGAGGAATACCAGCGTGGTTACAACTTCAAGGGTCGCCTGCTACGGCCGGCCATGGTGAAGGTGGCAGTTAATCCGTGATCAGTCGGGCATTTACTCAGGTTGCAGGAACCAATTCGGCGATTGCGAGGGCAGGCAGATGAGTGTCGCCAAACGTGACTATTACGAAGTTTTGAGCGTTTCGCGCGAGTGCGATGAACAATCTCTCAAGACTTCTTATCGCAAGCTGGCGCTGCAATATCATCCTGACCGCAACCCCGGCAATCAGGAAGCAGAAGAGCGGTTCAAGGAAGCGGCTGAGGCATACGCCGTTCTCAGCGATGCGCAGAAGCGCGCAGCCTACGACAGGTATGGCCACCAAGGTGTAAACGGCGGTGGTGGTCCGCAGGGTTTTGATGAGACGACGTTCGCCGACTTTGGAGACATTCTAGGCGACCTGTTTGGCTTCGGCGACATCTTCGGCGGCAATGGTGGCCGAGGACGGCGACGTGGCGCTCAACGCGGCGAAGATATCCGCTACGACCTGGAAATCAGCTTTGAAGATTCGATGCGCGGCCTTTCGGCAGACCTGCAAATTCCTCGAATGGAGGCTTGCACTAAGTGCCAGGGAAGCGGAGCGGAGCCGAATGGTGGACTGGTCACTTGCGCCGTCTGTAATGGCCGTGGCGAGGTTCTATATCAACAGAGCTTCCTTTCGATTCGCAAAACGTGTCCAACGTGCGGAGGCCGCGGTCAAGTCATTCGACAGGCTTGCTCGCAGTGTAAAGGTCAAGGCTTCAGCAAGGCCGAGAAAAAGCTGAAAGTGAATATCCCGGCCGGGGTCGATACGGGGACGCGGCTACGGTTGAGCAACGAAGGCAACCCGGGTCCTCCCGGCAGCCAACCAGGGGACCTGTACGTCGTTCTTAAAGTAGCTGAGCACCCGGTCTTTGAGCGACGTGAGTCGGATCTGCATTGCACTCTGCCGATCAATGTCGCCCAGGCTGCTTTGGGCGCAGAGCTGTCGATTGAGACGTTTGACGGGTCACAGACGATCAGAATTCCGGAAGGAACTCAATCCGGTGCTCACTTCCGACTGCGAACGTTGGGCGTTCCCGAGCTAAATGGGCGGGGGCGTGGTGATTTATATGTTCACGTGGATGTACAAGTTCCGAAAAAGCTGACCCGGGAACAAAGGCGCTTATTTGAAGAGTTGAATGGTGTCCTCCCGGCGGAGAATAATCCGCACGAGAAGAGCGTATTCGAAAAGGTTCGCGACTTTTTCGGATGATTGAAACCGGCTCGCTACTTCGCAGGATACTCTTTCTTAAATTTGTTACGCGAGTTATAGACCTCGAAGCTGCCATCCGCATTCGCCGTTAACTTTAAAAAGAATCCCGTATCAGCTTCGGTTACATTGGCGATCTGAGCGTCCTGCACGTTGTGTTCTTTGCCGCCCGCATCTGAGAAGTGAACCTGCCACAAATCTTCGAGGCCCGGTGACGCTTTGAGAATATCCCACGCTGCCGGCACTCCGCCCTTCTTCGCTCCGTTATCCATGATGGTGACGCGCGGAGCGATAGCATCGACCAATGCAGGGCTATTGCTGATATCCATACCGTGATGAGAGGCGATAAAGATATCAGCTTTGCCGAGCTTGTTGTTAGGGCACATAAGTTCTAGCTCTTTGTTCCAGGTCAGATCACCCAAGTCCACGATCCGCAGCTTGCCGAAGGTGATAACTGAGCCAAGAGAACGAGCGTTCTCGGTAGTATCAACGTCCAGTTGTTTCACACCCTGACAAGCACTGTTGGGCTGACCGGCTTCAGCCAAAGACTGATCCAGAACAACGCCGTCGGCAGACACCACTGCTATGTCGAGATCTTTCATCGGCAACTTGTCTCCCGGCTTCAGAGTCAGTCGTTTTGACGAGCCGATAGCACCTTCGTAGTCGGCGTAGAGCCGTTTGGTTCCCTTGCTATCCTCTCGGTTCGGTCCGTGATCGACGAAAGTCGAAACCGGCAATTTAGTAATCAGTTGCGGAACGCCCCCAACGTGGTCGTCATGGTAGTGCGTGATCCAGACGTAGTCAAGCTTTTTGATCTTGGCGTGTTTAGCAGCTGCAACAATGCGGTTAGTGTCCCGATAAGCATTGCCCGGCCAACCGGTATCAATTAGTAGCGATTGCCCGGAAGGCGTGACGAATAACGTCGATTGGCCGCCCTCGACGTCGATAAAGTAGATCTGAAGCGGCTTCGGTGCGGCAGCCACAACGCTTATTGTGGCAAGGGTGGCGATGAGGGCTGATACAGCACCACGAGCGATGGAAAAAGTACGGAGGGAGAACGGCGTCATCAGAAAACGTGATTATACATGCGGTTGTGGAGACCACAAGCTACAATTCGGGAACAATGGAGCGCCCTGCATCGTAATCTGAAGTACAGGTGCTGAAAACCCGCCGCACTGTTGAGAGCGCGACGAACAAAAGGAGGAGCCTCAGCCGTGCCATTCTGTACAACTTGTGGAACCAGCATCGATGCTGCGGCTTTGTTCTGTCAAAATTGCGGAGCACCACAGCCGAAGACTAGCCCGTCTTCAACCCACCCCTTCGCACTGCCCCCGGCTCAAGATTTCCTGGACGGCTTGAGTGATCGTACGGCCTCAATTCTTTGCTATATTCCTGTATTCGGGATCATTCCGGCCATCGTGTTTCTTGCCGCACACAAGTACCGGACCAATGCTCGGGTGCGTTTCGATGCATTCCAATCCCTGTACCTCTTTGTAGCTTGGCTGTTGGTATCCTCAGCGGTCCCGACACTATTTTCGTCAATGTTTGGAGTTTTCGCTGTAGAGCAAGTCTTGCTTGGGCTGCTAAAGGTGAGCATTTTTGTAATTTGGATCTACTTGCTCATAAAGGCCGCGAGCGAACAGGTGGTGCGACTACCTGTTATTGGAGATCTTGCCGCAAGATCGGCAGCGGAACAGACATAATCGCTCGTCCGACAGGCTGGCTATCAATCACTGAAAAAGGTATAATTATTCGTTGTAGTGAATAAATACTCAGACCAACACTGTGTTGGTATTGTAGGGTTCCGAGGCTACAGCGGCGCAGAACTTAATCAGATCTTACAATCGCATCCGGGCATCGATGTCGTTCTCCTTGAACACCGGAGTGACGGCGAAGCCCGGCCCCAACCGTTAGGCCAGAAGCCCCTTAGAACTATCCCCGCGACTATTGAAGCCGCCCGCAGTGAAGGACTCGCTATGGTATTTCTAGCCACCCCTCCTGAGGTCTCGATGAATCTGGCTCCGGAGCTCTTATCGGCTGGGGTCAAAGTCATCGACCTGAGTGGCGCGTTCCGATTGCAGACCGGTGACAATTATCTGCGCTGGTACAAGGAGGAGCATCGAGCGCCGAGCTTGTTCGAACACGCCGTGTATGGTTTGCCGGAGTTCTATCGCGATCGGATCAAGACTGCGAGTCTCATCGCAAATCCTGGGTGTTTTCCGACTGCGGCAAATCTGGCTATTCAACCGTTATTGGCTGCCGATGTTGTGGACCGGGCACGCGGTGTGATCTGCGACGCCAAGTCTGGTGTTAGCGGGGCTGGGCGTAAGGCCTCGCTCAAAACCAGCTTCTGCGAGGTTGCGGAAAACTTCAACGCCTATAGCGTGTTCAACCACAGGCATGTCGCGGAAGTACTGCAGAACTCCGGACTCGGCGAACGAGAGTTTACGTTTACAACGCACCTGCTCCCGGTGCAACGTGGCATTTTGGAGACGATTTACATCCGCACACAGCAAGTGGAACGATCGGTAGACATTCTGTCGGCCTACGAAGACCGGTATGCGGCCGAACCGTTTGTGCGGCTCTATGCGCCGGGAAAACTCCCTGATCTCCGGTCGGTAAACGGCACGAACTTTTGTGACATTGGTTTTTCGTATGAGGAAGATAGCCAGCGGCTAGTGATTGTAACGGTGATCGACAATTTGCGAAAGGGTGCGGCTGGGCAAGCTGTGCAGAACATGAATTTGATGTTGGGTTTTCCAGAAACTGAGGCTTTGCTGTGAGGTTGCTGATCAAGCTAGGCGGAACGCTTCTGGAACAAGCCTCATCACGCGATCGAATCGCCAGCGAGTTGTCATCTGTAGCCGCTAAGCACGAAGTGGTGATCGTTCATGGTGGCGGTAAGCAGGTGACTTCACACCTCGAAAAGCAAGGCGTGAAGAGCCGCTTCGTTAGTGGGCTCCGCGTTTCTGATGAATCTGTGATAACCGCCGTCATTGAGGTGATTGCCGGCGGCGTGAACAAGCGTCTAGTAGCAGCTTTGGTGTCCAAAGGCCTTTCAGCGGTGGGCCTGTCTGGCGTAGACGGATTCCTAACAGAAGCCACGCAGCTCAATCCCGAGTTGGGACTTGTTGGAAAGCCTGGTCAAACTAACGCCCGCTTGTTGAACCTTTTAGTGGCCGATCATTATGTGCCGGTAGTCGCCTGCATTGCCGGAAGCCGAACAGGCGAAATATTCAATGTCAACGCTGACCAGATGGCTGTGTCTTGTGCTATTGGATGGCAAGCGGACCAACTTATCTTTTTGACCGACGTCGCCGGCGTAAAAGGGGCGGACGGAGCAGTTGCTAGCCGCCTAACGACCGAAGATAGCCAAGCTTTGATCAGAACAGGCGTAGCGCACGGAGGTATGCAGGCGAAGTTGGAGGCAGCCCAGACTGCGCTCGAGGGGGGCATTAAGGAAGTTATGATCGCTCCTGGGCAAAAGCTTAACGTTTGCCGGGACGTTCTTGCCGGTGAGCCCGTCGGAACCAGGATAGTTCCACAGTCGTTGGAGGTGCGAGCATGATCGCAACCGCAGTAGAAGTCCGGAAAGCGGGTATGCGTGATATCCCGAAGATTCTGGACCTGATCAACTGGTACGCGTCGCAAGGCGTCATGCTGCCCCGAACCGAATTCGAAATGTCCGAAAATATTCGGGACTTTTCAGTAATTTACGAGGACAACGTCCTGCTGGGGTGCGGAGCGCTTCACTTTTACACCCCTACTACGGCCGAAGTACGATCATTGGCAGTAGCACCGGCGGCAAAGGGTCGAGGCATTGGCCGATCAATTGTGCTTGGGTTGGAGGAGGAGGCCCGTGAAAACGAACTAGAGGCAATTTTCGCTTTTACCTATGTGCCCGGATTTTTCGGAAGGCTTGGATTCGCAGAGGTTGAGCGCGGTGAGCTACCGCTAAAAGTTTGGAAAGATTGTTTAAGATGCTCGAAATTTCAAAATTGTGACGAGATTGCCGTTCTAAAGCGTCTTCGGGAAGCGCAATACCGGACCAACCCGTGCACACTGCCAGAAGAGCTTGTGCAATTTCCCATAATTGGCAGAAAAGACAGAAAATTTCAGCTTTAAGAGACCTGCCTCACCCTCCTCCTGGAAAACTCCTAAGAAAAAGCTTGGCAATTTCTTTTTTAGTACTAGCTTTTTATAAAAAGTTTCCCCTATACTCAAACGACGGCTAGTACGAAGCCAATAAGTACTAAGGGAGGGTAACAGGATGCGAGCTCTAACGGTAGACGTAAACGCCTCGGCGGGTCGAATTCTTTGCTGCACAATCTTCCGTGCGGGGGGCCGCAAGCTGCTGGCCAAAGGACACGTACTCAGCAGCGAGGATGTCCGGCTTCTGCAAACTGAGGGGATGAACGAGGTCTGGGTAACTGAATTGGAAGACGGCGAAGTTGGTGAAGATGATGCCGTCATGACAATCTCGGGAGCTATGTGCTGTGGAGCAGTCGAAATCAGGCTGGCTGCCGGCGGGCGCGCTAATTTATTCGCAACTGAAGACTGCTGCGTATTGGTAGACGACGAACTACTCAAACAGATCAACTGCACTAGTAGCGTCGCCATTGCCACGGTCGGCAACTTTCGGTATATGAAAGCGGGCGAACGCGTGGCAACAATCAAGAGTGCCCCGTTTGCCGTAGCCCAAGCGCAGCTCGAGGCCCTAATCTCGATCCTAAATGAGCGCGGTCCGATCTTACAGGCCAGACCTATCCGCGACGGCGGAGTTTCCGTTCTATACACTGACCCAGTACATGGCGACCGCGCTCGTTCGCTGTTCGAAGGCGTCGTACGGACTCGGCTCGAACGATTCGGAGCGACTGTTCGCTACGCGCTGAGTGCGGTTGAGGAAGAAGAACAAGTGACACGTGCATTGCAGCACCTTCTGCGTGCCAAGCCGTCGGCGATCATGGTTGCCTCGACCACGGCCCCGGCGGGTCCGGAAGATGTTGTTGGACGATCGCTAGCGCGGCTAGGAGCACAGATCGAGCGCTTCATGGCTCCTGTTGAACCTGGCAATCTGATGATGCTGAGCTATAAGGAAGAGGTGCCTATCATCTCAGCGCCGTGTTGTTTCCGCTCCGCAAAGCTTAATGTGCTTGACTTGATCCTGCCGCCGCTGCTGGCAAAATATCACGTCACAGGTTGGGAAGTTGCCTGCCTGGGTCATGGCGGCCTTCTCGCCCAATAGTTTTTCCTCCAGGAGGACCTGGCACGGAACTCCGAGCCGTGTTCAGTGCCCCCCGGGCCAGGCATCGCGTCAATCCCATTCGGACAAGATGCCTGGCCTTCTTTGCAACCCCGGTCGTGGTCGAATTCTACCGGGGTATTATTAGTCTCTGGATGTCCTCCTCAGAGTTGCTCAACGACGAAATCACTTCTCAAGTAATCCAGACAATCGCTGAGACTCAGCGGATTCCAGTTGAAAGCGTGACCGTAGACAGCAGCTTCGAAGAGTTAAAAATAGACTCATTGGATGGCATCAACATAGTTTTCGCCTTGGAGAACAGGTTCGGCGTGGATATCCCGGACGAAAGCGTTCATAACCTTAGGAACGTTCACCAAGTTTCTTTAGGCATCCATGAATTGCTAGCTGCTAAACAGCGGGAATGAAGCGCGTTGCAGTAACAGGGCTTGGGCTAATTTGCAGCTTAGGTCACTCTGTTCATGCCTGTTGGGAGCGGATGCGGGTCGGCGAGACCGGCATATTTCCTCTGCAGGATCCTGGTAACCCTCCTTATAAGTTCAGAGTCGGAGCAGAGGTGCGGGGCTACAATCCGCTTCGCTGGTTCGAAGAGAAAGATCTGCTAACAATCGATCGCTTCGCACAATTCGCGGCTATTGCAGCCCGGGAAGCTGTCGCCCAGAGCGGTCTAGTGATCGCCGACCACCAACTCGCAGACCGGACCGCGGTAATCGTGGGCACCGGAGTTGGCGGCCAGGTTACAGAAGATGAAGGTTACGTCAGAATCTATCGAGCTGGAGTCCCGAAAGCAGCCCCCCTCACAATTCCACGAGTAATGGCGAACGCGGGTGCTAGCCGCATCTCCCTGGAACAAGGAATTACAGGCCCTGTTTACACGGTTTCGACTGCATGTTCTTCCGCGAACCATGCAATCGGGCAGGCATTTTGGATGGTGCGATCGGGGCAGGTAGATGCGGTGGTGACCGGCGGTTCGGACGCCATTTTTGCTGAGGGATTGTTGAGAGCCTGGGAAGCATTAAGGGTGGTATCGAACGAGGCCTGTCGTCCTTTCTCGGCGGACCGTAAGGGCCTGACGCTGGGCGAAGCCGGGGGCATGCTGGTTCTTGAAGACTGGGAGCATGCTCGCCAGCGAGGGGCCGAGATCCTGGCTGAGATTGTCGGTTTTGGTATGAGCTCTGACGCTCACCACCTGACTCAGCCAGCCGTAGAAGGTTTCGCCAAAGCGATGCGCTGGGCTCTAAACGATGCGGGCATTAGCCCCACTCAGGTGCAGCATGTTAACGCTCATGGCACTGGAACCGTCGCGAATGACTCGGTTGAGACTGAGGCCCTGCATAGAGTATTCGGACCATCTGTTGGGACTGGCTCAGGGCCTCTGGTGAGCTCTACGAAATCAATCCATGGCCATACTCAAGGGGCGGCAGGCGCAGTAGAAGCGATTGCGACCATCATGGCGATACGCGAACGAGTTGTGCCGCCGACGATCAACTATTCGACTCCCGACGCAGCCTGTCGGTTGAATCTCGTAACGAATGAGCCGCAAGAAGCTCTTCTGAACTATGCAATGTCAAACACCTTCGCGTTTGGAGGGCTGAACGCTGTCCTAGTGTTTCGGAAAACTGCCTAACATCGCCTGCACGATTAGATCGAGGATGCTGACCGGCGTGCAGGAAACGCGTTACGATGAGGCGAAGATGAACGGTCTTCACGAATTCGTGCTGATATGTCGCGAATTAGAGCTTTTCAAGATAGACATAGTGTGTAATATGAGGCGCAGATGAAAATATCGATCGGAGCCGATCACGCCGGTTACGAAATGAAGAATGCATTGGTCGGATTTATTGAAAAGCTCGGCCACACAGTTAACGATGTCGGTACAAATGATCCTTCAAAGCCCGACGACTATCCAGACTATGCCGCCTTGGTTGCTAACCAGTTGCGGAATGGCGAAGCAGAACGCGGAATCCTTGTATGCGGTAGCGGCGTTGGCGTTTGTGTAGCAGCCAATAAATTCAAGGGTATCCGGGCCGCCATCTGCCACGATCACTACACAGCAGGACAGGGCGTCGAACACGACGACATGAACGTGCTCGTCATCGGTGCGCGCGTTGTCGGGACGTCGACCGCGCAAGACGTAACCAGTGCGTATCTACAAGCTGTTTTTTCGAACGAAGAGCGTCATGTGCGTCGTCTGAACAAAGTGAAAGCAATAGAGCAAAGCGAGTTCCGCTAAAGCGAGGAAGCTGAACCAATGGAAATTACGTTTGCCTTACAGGCCGATTTACAAAAAGAAGTAGACGCGGCCCGACAGAAGTGGGAAGCGGACCAGAATACGGCGAAGTTATGGAAAAAGGACGCTTCGCTTTGGACCAAGGAAGACGAATCGAAATGGCTGGGCTGGTTGGACATTGTAGATACTCAGCTCAAGGATGCTTCTAAATTCCAGGCGTTGTCCGCGGAAGTTCGAGAAGACGGGTTCACCCACGTGGTGCTGCTGGGAATGGGTGGCTCAAGCCTCTGTCCAGAGGTGTTCAGTCTCACCTACGGGAAGCAGCAAAACGGGCCAGAGTTGCTGGTTTTGGATTCGACCGATCCAGTGCAGATCAAAAGTCTGCGTGACAAGATCGACCCGGCAAGAACGTTGTTCTGTGTTTCGAGCAAATCAGGTACAACGCTTGAGCCCAATATTTACATGCAGTACTTCTACGCCGAAACTAAGAAGTTGGTCGGGGACGAAGTAGGGCACCACTTCATAGCGGTGACTGATCCAGGCTCGAAGCTGGAAGGCGTTACCCAGAAGCTGAAGTTTCGGCGTCTGTATCACGGCGACGCCAGTATTGGCGGCCGTTACTCGGCCTTGTCGGATTTCGGCATGGTGCCGCACGCCACGATGGGCCTTGATTCCAAGCTGTTCCTGGAACGGACCAAGTTGATGGTTGATGCGTGCAAGAAACC
This sequence comes from Bryobacteraceae bacterium, assembly GCA_965214005.1. Taxonomy (GTDB): domain Bacteria; phylum Acidobacteriota; class Terriglobia; order Bryobacterales; family Bryobacteraceae; genus Bog-105. The sequence continues at coordinate 429,740 of CBDCAQ010000014.1, read as the reverse complement.
GGCTGTCGCAGAGAACCCAGGTGTTGCGCTTGGTCTCTTCCTGGGCACAGCGGACGTGAAGTCCGAGCGCGATAAAGTTACTTTGATTTGCTCGAAGTCAATCTACGACCTTGGGGCCTGGCTAGAGCAATTGCTGGCTGAGTCAACCGGCAAAGAAGGGCACGGTCTCATCCCGGTAGATCGCGAGCCATTGGTTGAGCAAGGCGATTACGGCAAAGATCGCGTATTCGCATATATCAAGTACGCGAGCGATAATGAACCCCAAATCGAGGCAGCCGTTTCAGCGATCGAGAAATCTGGCCAGCCTGTGGTTCGCATCGTCATCGACGATCTGAACGATCTGGGCCAGGTCTTCTTCCAATGGGAGATTGCGACCGCAGTAGCCGGATCTATTATCGGCATCAACGCGTTTAACCAGCCGGACGTTGAGGCCAGCAAGATTGTCACTCGCGAGTTGACCGATGCTTTTGAAAAGAGTGGTTCACTGCCACCCGAAAAACCGATTCTCGACCAAGATGGGATCAAGCTCTTCACTGACGACGCCAATGCAAAGGAACTGATGAAGGGTGGAGACACGCTTGGCGCGGTGATCCGGGAGCATGTGGATCGGCTCAAGGCAGGCGACTACTTCGGCCTTCTTGCGTACATCCCGATGACGGAACATTTTGAGGGAATCTTGCAGGAGGTTCGAAAGAACGTCTTGACATCGAAAAAGGTGGCAACCGTTCTTGGCTTTGGACCTCGATTCTTGCACAGTACGGGGCAGGCTTATAAAGGTGGACCGAATTCAGGAGTATTTCTGCAAATCACATGTGATGAAGCGGCTGACCTTCAAGTGCCCGACCAGACATACACTTTCGGAGTGGTTAAAGCCGCGCAGGCCCGGGGTGATTTCCAGGTGCTTGCTGATCGTCACCGCCGTGCCCTGCGGGTTCATCTCGGAAAAGATATTCATGCAGATCTGCACAAACTCAGCGCTCTGATCTCGGCTGCGCTCGCCCATTAAATTCGGAGTTGGCTCGAGCATCTTCATTCGGAACCACTCCAGCGGTGGTTGTATTTGGTCGGCCTCGGGATCGTAATCGATGGGGCCTTCTTATTTCTGCTGGCAGTCCTTTACTTTGCTGATCTTGATAGCAGTCTGGCGGCACAAGCCAGAACGAATCGAACTTACTACGACCTTGATCGTGCTCGCTTCCTTGACTCGATTCCCGTGAGTTTAGCTACTTTTGCGGAGATCATGAGTAGCCATCCGGCAGGCCGACTTCAAGAAGCTGTATCCTGTCCCCAGTGTCATTTTGTCCGCAACCGAGGATTGCGGCGCCGGTAGGAGCACTGAAGAATAAGGGAACCAAATGACTAAATGGGTTTGGCTACTGCTGGTCGCGGCGGCATGGGTAGGTGCGACATCAGCATCGCTGTATGGAGAAGAGCCCATGAAATGGACCGCTCAGTGGATCGCCGCCGAGCCTGACGGGCCGACAGATCCGCCCACCGCGGACGTCGATCATCCGCAAGCTTCCTCAAAACCCGTGCCGGTGTTTCGGCATGAGTTCCAGGTGCCCAAGCAGGTGAGACAAGCCTCGCTATCCATTTCGGGTCTTGGCCAGTACGAGGTCCACGTGAACGGCAGGAATGTCACAGATGCGGTCCTGACGCCCGGCTGGACCGACTACCGCGCGCACATCCTGTACAACAATTACGACGTAACATCGCTACTCGACACGGGCACCAACGCGATCGGCGTTCTATTGGGCAACGGCATGTATAACGTCGAGAACACTCGCGGCCGTTACACCAAGTTTGTGGGTTCGTTCGGGCAACCGAAGCTCACTCTGCAGATGCACATCGTGTATGCGGACGGCACCAGCAGCAATGTGGTGACCGATGACAGTTGGAAGGTCGCCCCGGGACCGATCACGTTCTCATCTACGTTTGGCGGCGAGGACTACGATGCGGAGCTTGAGCATTCCGGCTGGGACAAAACTAACTTCAATGACAAGATCTGGGCAAGTGCTGTTCCCGTGCAGAGTCCAGGAGGCGCGCTGATTCGGGATTCGACGCCGCCGATCCGCGTTGCTCGCGTGCTGCAGACGGTCAAAGTCACGCACCCTAAACCCGACTTTGCCATCTACGATTTGGGAACTAACTTTGCTGGTTGGCCGAGCATTACTGTGACGGGCCCGCGCGGCGGATCAGTAAAGTTGGTCTGTGGGGAGTTACTTGACTCAAGTGGACTAGTGACCCAACGAAGCGCTAACGCTTTCCCCACCAGTGAGAACTCCTTTACTTACGTGCTGAAAGGAGACGGTGTTGAGCAATGGCATCCGCGCTTCAGTTACTACGGCTTTCGCTATGTGGAGGTCCGGAGCTCCGCCGGAGTTACAGTCGGAAAAGTAGAGGGACAAGTCGTTCACGCGGATGTCTCTCAATCCGGATCGTTCACTTCTTCGAACGAGCTCTTCAACCAAATTCATCAGCTGATCGACAAGGCAATACTCAGCAACACTGTAAGCGTTCTGACTGACTGCCCCCATCGCGAGAAGCTAGGATGGCTCGAGCAAACCCATCTTGCTGGTAGCTCGATCATGTACAACTACGACGTTTCGAAGCTCTATGCCAAGATCGGCGGCGATATGCAGGATGCGCAGCTGCCTAGCGGCCTCGTCCCAGCAATCGCGCCTGAATACGTCCCATTTATCGATCAGCAAGGCAACAACACAAGTTTTCGGGACTCTCCGGAATGGGGCAGCGCCGTTATTCTAAGCCCCTGGACAGCCTACCAGTTCTACGGCGATCTGGATCCGCTGAGACAACATTATGATTCTATGATTCGCTACGCCGCTTACCTAAAGACTCGAGCGAAGGATTACATGATTTCCTACGGCCTGGGCGACTGGTATGACATTGGCCCGAAGGACCCCGGCGAATCGCAGCTCACAGGCAAAGGTTTAACGGCAACAGCGATCTACTTCCAAGACTTAGAGGCCCTTTCACAAATTGCAGCACTGCTGGACCGGCCAACGGAGGCGACCCAATTTGCTACGGAAGCTGCGGAAGTAAAGCGCTCGTTCAATGCCCGTCTGTTCCATCCGGAGACACACCAATATGACCGGGGTAGTCAGACAGCAAACGCGATGCCGCTGGTGCTTGGTCTGGTTCCTGCTCATGAGCGCACCGCAGTACTAGAGAATCTCGTTGCCGATATTCGCAAACATGGGAATCACGTCACAGCTGGCGATATTGGCTTCCACTATGTGGTTCGAGCCTTGACTGACAACGGCCGTTCAGACGTGTTGTTCGACATGTTGACCCGCACAGACACCCCGAGCTATGGTGACCAGTTACGGCGCGGTGCGACGACTTTGACTGAGGCTTGGGACACGAATCCGAATTCGTCTCAGAATCATTTCATGTTGGGCCATGCGGAAGAGTGGTTCTATCGCGGCCTGGCCGGCATCGATTTCGACATGGCGCGGGCGCAGCAAGAGCGAATCTGGATTCAACCGTCACCGGTGGGAGACATCCAATCGACATCGGCTTCATTCCGTTCGGCGCTGGGACTAATTAGCAGTAAATGGTCGCGCGAAGGGAAGACGCTGCGGATGGACGTGACCATTCCCGCACCCGGGATCATCGTGTTCCCGACCGGCTACTCCGGCACGATTACCGAATCTCGAAAGCCGCTCAATCGGACAAATAAGATCCGGGCGCGGAGCTCAGCCAATGGGCGACGCGAATATGCCCTCGGTGCAGGCGAGTATCACTTTGCGCTTACAGAGTAGACTTAGGTCCAATAAAGGATGCGGGCACAAGGCAGATCCTGAGCGATAGCCCCCTCAAGATGACGCCGCAGCTGGCTCATGACATCTTTCGTGTAAACGTATTTAAGAGAGCCGAATTTCGTCCGCTTCTCTGCCCGGGATGACTCGTTCATTTCCAGCGGAGTGCGCGGATACCATCCCATCAACACTTCTTTCGACCCGGGAGTGAATCGGTGAGTGATCAACTCAACCGTGAGGTCCACGTCGGGCACATCGGCCAACGCAGCCGCTGTGTTTTGGATCAGTGCCGAGTACGCCTGCTGCCAACTCTCAATAGGCATGATTGGTGCAATTGTCAGCCCAACCGGATACCGGGCCAAAGCCAGCGCACGGAGAGCTCTCAATCGTGAAGCTACCGGCGGTGTGCCTCCCTCGAAGTGTCTGGGAATCGGGTCTGCATTCACCGAAAAGCGAACCCGCGTTCGCCCACGATGTTCGATTGGAAGAAACGGATCGACATTGGCGAACTTAGTTGTCCAGCGCAATTGAACCGGAGCGTCCCAATTTCCAAAGAACCGAACTGCGTCAGATAGAGAAGCGCTCAAATGTTCCAGCGCCAAGGGGTCTGTATAACAGGAGGACTCGAAAGTAGTGCCTTCTGTGGCGCGAGCCTTTGATCGAGACGTGACGTTCCCCTTGCCGACATAGGCCTGCAGGTCGCCCAGAATCTCGGGCAAATTCGCGAACAGTCTTGTAATGGGCGCGCCCTTGAGCGAACCGGCCAGATAGCAATACTGGCAATGCGCTGGGCAGCCCTCTGCCAAATGAAACTGCCAATCCGCGCTGGGCGGTATTGGTTGTAATTTCATGCGACTCGGTGAAGCAACAACGACGGCTAGTGTAGATTTAGCCTCGGCATAGGCGCGACGCTCGTTTTCTGCGTCAATGCGAGGAATCCGATCGTTCGATAGCCTCACAATCTCGCTACCCAGCCTCGCGGCGTTTTCGGCTACTCTGTCGGCCAAGGGCCAATTAGCAGCTGCTTTCGTTATGTAGACGCGCTTCGGGGCCCAGAGCTTGGGCGCTGCAGTGATGACGGGCTGCGGGCTCAACTCCGGGGAAGCTTGCAGGATTGAAAACGGACTCGCAGCCATGTTCTCAGGGTAGCGAGTTGAAGTTGACCCTAGCTCGGGCGCACTAACCTAATCCGCCCGCACTCGCACTCTTGTTCGGCTCCCACAAAGTCTCTGGAGCGCCAAGGACGTGGTTCGCCCAGCGGCTCCAAACGAAAAGAGCGTCGCTGAGACGGTTTAAATAGCCGATCGCCTCTGAAGGGACAGGAGCCTCTCGGGCGAGAGTGACTAGCAGGCGTTCCGCGCGGCGACAGACCGTGCGGCAGACGTGCAGTTCTGCGTCCAGGCGACTACCGCCCGGCAAAACAAACGACCGCAGTGCCGGCAATTCTTCGTTTGCGGCGTCCATCTCTGCCTCGAGTTGCTTGATGTCGGCTTCTGTCACACGCGCTTGCTTCGGATGCACGTCTTCGGGCAACGTTGCCAGAATCGACCCGAGATTGAAGAGCTCGTGTTGCACACGCTTCAGGATCGTCGCCAAGTCGTTTAATCTCGCCGAACTCGTCGCCCACTGCTCAACCGTCGTCCGAGCCAGCCCGATATAGGAATTGAGTTCGTCAACCGTACCGAATCCTTCTAGTCGAAGGTCGTCTTTGTTGACCCTCTGGCCGCCTACCAAGCTGGTCTGGCCGCCATCGCCCTGGCGCGTATAAATTCGGTTTAACGCAATGCGGGGTTCATTGAAAGTTTGTTCGTTCATTGTCTGTTTTCTGGCCGCAACAGCCGGTTCGAGATCGCAAGATCCCAAGCGAGTTGCATCCATAGTTTTATAATCTGGACAGTGTTAGTATGCACCTTTCGAATCAGGTCCTCATCGGACCGGACGGTGCGCACGGGACAATCGCAGCTGCCATGCCATAGGCAGCAGTTGCGCCCGGCTTCTTACCAAAGTTGACTGACTGTATCCGTGCATAACGGGCGGATTTGCCTCAGCGGAGTTCGTTATTACCAAATGAGCTTGTATGGCTCAGACGAATGAAGCTCGGCTGAACAACGCTGGCCAGAGCCGCACATTTTGATTGCGGCGGCCAGGAACGGAAAAAAGGATTGCCCATGCAAGACAGACTGAACATCGCCGTGTTCGTCGATTACGACAATATTGAGATCGGCGTGAAATCGACTTTGCGTCGAGAGTTCGACGTTTCGGTTGCGCTCGACGCATTCAAGGAACGCGGTGACATAGTCGCTAAGTTTGCGTATGCAAATTGGGGACGCCAGGAAGGCGCTACTCGTCAGATGGCCGAAAACGCCGTTCAGATGGTGCAGCGAATTCCATCACCCCGCGGTGACAAGAACGGAGCCGATATCAACCTGGCGCTGGATGCGCTAGAGATGGCTTTTACGCACGCTCATGTGAACGCATTCGCCATCGTCAGCGGCGACAGTGACTTCATCCCGCTCGTGAACAAGCTGAAGGAATATGGGAAGACGGTCTTCGTGCTTGGCGGTAAGGCCTTCACCAGCAACATTCTTCAACAGAACTGTCACGAGTTTGTGAGCTATGAATCTCTGCTCGAGGATGGCGACCGTATTGTGCCTTCCGCCATGCCTGACCGTCGCGTGGAGCGTCCAGCAGACCGTCCCGCCGGTGGTCCCGAGCGTACCGAGCGTCCTGAACGCCGCGACATGAAGAGGGAGCAGCGGGGTCCCCGACCAGCGCCGCTCGACCTTACGCAGGCAATGCCGCTCGTTGAACGTGCCTTGCAAGTACTGGAACGCCGTGCCGTTCAGCCACAGCTTGGATTGCTGAAGAGCACCATGTTGCAACTCGATCCGGCATTCAGCGAACGTGCCTATGGCGCGGGCAGCTTTTCCGATTTCGTTGACAAACTAAAGAAGGCTGACTACATCAATGTCAGCGGCTCCGGCGGGCGCTACATCATCGAGCGCAAGGGTGGCGGTCACGTCTCAGAGAAGGCCGCGCCGCGTCCCGAAGAAGCCCTGCCCTTATTGCGTGATGTTCTTGAAACCCATCGAATGGAACTCGAGGAGGGTGCGACGGCTGACGAACTCGAACAGTGGGTCCTTCAAGAGCGACCTGAATTTAGCCTTCCAAAATGTGGCTTTCAGCAGTTTGGCGAGTTTCTGAACTACGCGCAGGACAAGCTAGTCGTGCGCACGGAACCTGATGAAGAACGTGGCCTGATTGTTTATCTTGGTGGGGAGTTCTATCCACCAGCCTTGCCTGAACCGGAGCCTCAGCCTGCCATCGAAGAGGAAGAGGACGAACCGCAACCCATCGTTGAGGGTCAGCCGACTATTTTCGAGCCGAACCCGCCGCCTCCCAAGCCGAAGAAGACTGTTACACGAAAACGCGCGCCTGCGGGTGGAAACTCGGCAAGTCCTGGCAATACGGGACCCACAACTCGTCGGCCGCGCAAACGCAAGCCTGAGTAGTGGCTTAAGAGGTCCGCTTGCGTCACCTCGGCTTTACGTTGTACTTCGTCCTGCTAATTGGGGCCGGCATTGCAACCGGCCTGCTCGTGTACCGAAGCATTCCGCAGCAGAATACAGACCAGAACAGTTTCGATGCCATTATTGTTCTGGGTGTTCCAGCAAACCCGGACGGCTCTCTAGGACCGGAACAGCAGTCACGGGTTGCCGAAGGTGTCCGTGAGTTCAAGAGGCATGTTGCCCCGCACGTTATCATGACCGGCGGAGCTGCGCACAACCAATATGTCGAGGCAGTAGTAATGGCCCGGTACGCCCAGAAGCTTGGCGTTCCGGCCGATGCTCTTCTCGAAGAAGGCCAGTCCCAGAACACCATTCAGAATGCCTGGTACTCCGCCCAGATCATGAAAGCGCACAGGTGGACTTCGGCCGAGGTAGTCAGCTCGCCCAGTCATCTTCCGCGCGCCGCGCTGATCTTCGCCCATTTTCCGATTCGCTGGCGCATGCACCCGGCACCTTGGCCAGCCACTTACACTACCGAGTTCGAGACCGGAATCTACGGTGTCGAAATTGCGAAGACAACCTACCTGCGTTTGTTCGGCTTCACGCAATCGAAATTCCTGCCCTAATCCTTCCGTTGCCGGAACTTTGTGGGAGCTTGCAGCATTACACGGTTTGAGGGCCAAAGAACACGTGCCAATCAAAACCGACGAAGAGCTCTTGCTCGATTTTCAACGCGGAGCGCCTGGCGCCCTCGAACAGTTGTTTGAGCGCTATCGAGATCCGTTATTCGGCTTCTTCGTTCGTCGGATCGGCAGTCGCTCACGGGCCGAGGATTTGACACAAGACACATTCATGGCTGTTATGAAAAACGTTCGTCGCTATGAGCCGCGATCTCTCGTTCGTACCTATCTATTTGGGATTGCGCTGAACCTGGTTGCGGCGGAGCGTCGCAGGCTCGCTCGCCAAACTGGCGAGCAATCTCCAGAGACTTCTGCTCGGAGCGAAGCGACAGAACAGGTGCTCTGGATTCGGCAATCTCTCAGTCGCCTTGACGCAACCGAGCGCGAAATTTTGATGCTTCGAGAATATGAGCAGCTGAGCTATGGAGAAATTGCCGTGGTGCTGCGGCTGCCTCTGAATACTGTTAGGTCAAAGCTATTTCGTGCTCGCAATGCGCTGCGCCGATCTCTGGAGCCTCTAACCGCGCCAACACCGCTTGCACAACTGAGAAAGGAGCTCTAACATGCAGACAAATTTGCACCCCGCTGAAGAAGAGCTCATGGCCTACCTGGACGGCGAAGGTTTATCCCGTCGCGCTGCCGTCATTGCTGAACACCTGGCGAATTGTGAACAATGCACGCAACTTTCGGCAAGTTGGGGGAAAGTCGCGGACCAACTACGGGCATGGCAGGTCGATGCTCCGAATTTCGCTCTCCGAGCAGATTCCTCAAATGCGCCCAGGGAGTCGCGCCGTCGTGCAATCTGGGAGTTCATACATAACAGGCAATTTGTGTTTGCAGGTTTACCTGCTCTTGCCATTCTTGCGCTCGTACTTGGCGACCTGTGGCTTCACAGTAAGGCACCACAGCCGGTGCTGCCGGACGAGCACGAATTTGCTGTCGGAAGCTCCTACTCCCTTAGAGAACAATCCAGAGCCCTGAAGTCTATTGCTCTTGAGCCCACAGCCACTATGCGTTCAAAGGTGCCGGCACTTTCGGCAACAGCGCGAACAACGGCTTCAGCGATGATCGCTCGCGTTGCACATCTATCCTTAACAGCAATCAATCTCGATGAGACTCGTGTTGCGATCGACGCACTCATTGCTCGCCATCACGGTTACACTGGGCAGATTTCATACTCTTCCCCAGCTGATGGCGCTCGAAACTTGACAGCAACTCTCCACATCCCCGCTGCAGAACTGGAGGCCGCGCTAGCTGATTGTAAGACGTTCGGACACGTCGATAACGAGACGCTCTCAGGTGATGATGTAACGCCCGAGTTTGTGGACACTGAAGCCAGATTAGGTAATGCCCGTATAACTGAGAGCCGTTTACAGGAATTGCTTCGCCAGCAGTCCGGGAAGATGTCAGATGTCCTTGAAGTTGAGCAGGAACTGAGCCGTGTCCGCGGTGAGATTGAATTAATGGAAACTCAACGCAAGAGTCTTTCTACTCGCGTCGCCTTCGGCACCATCGAACTCGTTGTGCAAGAGAAACATAAAGCGTCTATAAACGACAATGCGCCCGACGCGATGCTTCGTTTACGAAATGCAGCCGTCGAGGGCTATCGACAGATGATCGATACGGTACTCGGCCTAATCGCATTTTTACTCTCGATCTTGCCCACCCTGATTATGATGGCGGGAGTGCTTTTCTTCCCGGCTCGTTTCGCGTGGCGTCGTCGGCGGCGCTCAACCAGCTAAGAATCATCTCTGAGACACGTGCCGTGCTCATCACACCCAACTAGTACGCATATGTTCGACTGGTCCTTAGATCCGCGCTCTCAACTTGCTCTGCTGTGCTTGGCCACGGCGATCTGCTTCTGGAACAACGACCTTTTGTTCTTTAGCTTTTCGACTATGGCCGTTTGTACCAAAGTCGTGAATTAGCCCAAGCAGTCCAGGCGAGAGTCCCTACGTTTAGCCGAGTAGCTCCGTTTATACTCAGAGCTACCTCCATGGCTTCCGTTGCGGTCCCGCTTGTTTCGCTTCTCAAAGATCGAAAGCCGATCACGTTTATACCAACTCTGAAACCTGCTCGAGCTCTAACCTTCTATCGAGATGTCTTAGGCATTAATTTCATTAGCCAGGACGATTTCGCATTAGCTTTCGATCTAGCAGGGACTATGCTCCGGATCGTTACGGTTCCACAACTGAGTCCAGCGACATACACGGTGCTCGGATGGCAAGTGCCGGACATCATCGCCGCTGCGAACGCGTTGACTCATGCGGGCGTGGTCTTGGAGCGGTACGCAGGTCTAAACGACAAGGATGAACTCGGTATTTGGGCTGCGCCCGGTGGTACCCGCATTGCCTGGTTCAAGGATCCTGATGGCAATCTTCTTAGCATTACCCAGTTTTGACCCGCCTACCGTTTAGCAGATTAGTTGTGCAGTCTGCGTTTAAACTATTTCAGATGCCTGTTCGCGCCCGATTGGCCGCTTTACTGCTCGCGTTTCTCGCCTATCCGCTAATTGCCGCCTCACCCCAGTTCACGGTCAGCTTCCCAGCCGAGCGCAGTACGCAGGCTCTGGACGGCCGCTTGTTGCTTGTGCTCTCAACGGATCCTTCAGCGGAGCCCAGAATGCAGATTAACGATACGCCCGCAACCCAGATGATCTTCGGCGTGGACGTAGTTGGATTGAAGCCGGGACAGACCGCTCTTGTGGACGACCATGCAGCCGGGTATCCGATTAAGAGTCTCGCAGATGTCAAACCTGGAGACTACTATGTGCAAGCAGTCCTCCATCGGTACGAGACCTTTCATCGCTCTGACGATACTACAGTCAAACTGCCGATGGACCGAGGCGAAGGCCAGCACTGGAATCTCGCGCCGGGCAACTTCTATAACAAGCCGCGCAAAATCTCGATAACAGCGGCCTCCGATTCCGTAACACTACTGCTCGATCAGGAGATCCCACCTATTCCGGCTCTAGCTGATACGCAATACATCAAACACGTCCATATCAAAAGCGAGTTACTGACGAAGTATTGGGGGCGGTCCATGTATCTCGGTGCCAACGTTCTTGTCCCTTACGGATTTGACGATCATCCACAAGCGCACTATCCGCTTGCGGTATTTCATGGGCATTTCCCAGCAGATTTCGGAGGCTTCCGAACGACACCGCCCGACGCGAATCTCAGGCCCGACTACAGCGATCGCTTCCATCTTGCGGGTTACAACCACATCGAGCAAGAAGAGGCATACAAGTTCTACCAACAGTGGATCGGTCCCGATATGCCCCGGCTACTCATCATCGAAATCCAGCACGCTAATCCGTATTACGACGATTCGTACGCGGTGAACTCGGCCAACCTAGGCCCTTACGGCGACGCAATCGAGACGGAATTGATCCCGTATATCGAGAAGACATTTCGCGGTATTGGCCAAGGCTGGGCGCGCTTTACCTACGGTGGGTCCACCGGCGGTTGGGAGGCTTTGGCTGTACAGGTTTTCTATCCAGACCATTACAACGGCGCTTTTGCAGCCTGCCCTGATCCTGTTGATTTCCGCGCTTACACAACTACCAATTTGTACGACGACAAGAACGCGTTCTACATCCTTGGCGCGCATCAGCAGATCGAGCAGCCTGGTATGCGCGACTATTTGGGCCACGTGACGGCTACCACGAAGAGCCTTAATCAGTATGAACTCGCGTTGGGATCGAAGGGCCGTTCGGGTGAGCAATTCGATATCTGGCAGGCCGTGTTCTCACCGCTCGGTAAGGAGGGCTATCCTAAACCGATTTTCGACAAAGCCACCGGAGTCATCGACCATGATGTCGCCGCTTACTGGCGCGACCACTTTGACCTGAGCCACATCATCGAACGAGACTGGCACACCCTGGCGCCGAAATTACAAGGCAAGATCCATATTTACGTAGGCAGCGCCGACACTTACTTTCTAAACAGCGCGGTCTACTACATTGAGGACGTCTTGAAAAAAGCCGATCCGCCCTACAATGGTGAAGTAAAGTACGGCGATCGAGCTGAACACTGCTGGAATGGTGATCCCAACCTGCCCAACGCTCTATCGCGCTTGCACTACAACACCATGTACATTCCAGCCGTCATGGAGCGAATCAAGCAATCTGCACCGCCCGGAGCCGACCTGACTAGTTGGCGCTATTAGGCATGCTGTAAGGCCGACGCCGATCCGGCGCATCGGTTCGATAAGCTAAATGGCGTTTATGTTCCGTCGCTTAGTCCGGACTTCTTCGCGCGCACTCTTCAGTTTGGCTCTGTTGTCAGCCCAACTCCCCGCTGCTCCTTCCGCGTCCTTGGCTCCTCGACCTCCGATGGGCTGGAACAGTTGGGATGCGTACGGCACCACCATCACCGAAGCCGAGGTGAAGAAGACCGCCGACTATATGGCAGCTCACCTCAAGGCGCACGGATGGCAATACATTATCGTGGATATCCAGTGGTACGAACCAAATGCGGCCGCCCACGGTTATCGGCCTGGCGCTCAACTAACGATGGATGAGAATGGGCGCTTGACGCCCGCGGTGAATCGTTTCCCCTCGGCTGCCAATGGAAACGGCTTTAAGTCGATTTCGGACTATATCCACAACAAAGGTTTAAAATTCGGCATTCACATCATGCGCGGGATTCCTCGTCAGGCCGTGAAGGCGAACACCCCGATTGCGGGCTCGACGACCGTGCACGCAGCCGACATCGCCGACCCCAAATCAACGTGCGAATGGAATACCGATATGTATGGGGTCGATATGAGCAAACCAGGCGCTCAGCAGTATTATGATGCGCTGGCCGAAATGTATGCGGCTTGGGGTGTAGATTATCTCAAGGCGGATGACGAAGGCCGACCGCTGCACCGCGAGGAAGTGAACGCGTTGCACAAAGCCATCGTGAAATCCAAACGTCCGATCGTCTTGAGCATTTCGCCGGGTCCAGCCTTAGTGGAAAATGCTGAGTTTCTCGCCGACAATGCCCAACTATGGCGCGTGTCCGACGACTTCTGGGATGTCTGGAAAGACTTACGGGCGGCCTTTGACTTTCTTGCCAAATGGACTCCTTACACGAGATCGGGTTCGTGGCCCGATGGCGACATGCTACCTCTGGGTAGAATCGGTATTCGAGCCGAGCGCGGAGACGACCGCAAGACCCGCTTCACTCCAGACGAGCAACGCACATTGATGACCCTGTGGAGCATCGCCCGTTCTCCCCTCATGTTCGGCGGCGACCTTCCCAGTCTTGACCCCGAGACGCTAGCGCTCATCACAAATGATGAGGTTCTTGCGGCAAATCAAAAAGCGACGAACAGCCGCCAGGTTTTCTCCCGCGACAACCAGATTGTCTGGATGTCGGACGGACCCAACGGGAATGACAAATATCTTGCAGTATTCAATGTGGCCGATGACGGGGCTCACGACATTACTGTCGCTTGGACCGAGCTCGGCCTCCAGACTTCGTCATGGCGAGTGCGCGATCTTTGGCAAAAGAAGGACCTCGGAGCATTCCCTAAGGAACACAACTTTTCAATTCCACCACACGGCTCGGCAATCTATCGACTGACACCAGATCTGCATTAACCCAGCATTTTGATTCTGCGCTTCGATATCTTTAATACAGAGCCGAAGCATAAATTTCTGTATGCTTCTGGCAAACCCTAAGGGAGAATTTATGCGAAAGTTTCTGATTACATTTTCTATGGCCGCGGCACTTACAAGCGTGCCCATGTTTGCCGCTCACTCGTCTGACGACGTCCGCGCCGCGCAGCAAGCTTTGAAAGACAAGGGCTTGGACCCTGGACCGGTAGACGGAATCAATGGTCCTAAGACCAAATCAGCGATTCGTCAATTTCAGGACCAACAACATATAAAAGCCGATGGTCAGCTCGGGCCACAGACAATGGACGGTTTGGGCGTTAAGCGGGCCGATCCCGGGACCAAGATGAAGATCGCCGGTTCAAACATTAAACACTCTTACGCAAAAGGCGGTAAAGAGGTCGCGTCAGGCAGCAAGGAATTGGGCCATGACGTGAAGCACGGTGACGTTGTCGATGGCGCCAAGGGATTCGGTAAAGGCGTGGGTGCAGGGGCAGTTGCAATCGGCAAAGGAACCGGTAAGGCAGCCAAGAATGCGGCTGTTGGAGTTAAGGACGCCGTCACAGGAAAGAAAAAAGATACAGATAAGTAACTTACATAAGTGACACACCTCGTCGTGTGTTCATGCTTCACGCGATCGAAGTATCAAAAGGTTCTGTGCCGGTATGAGTAAAGGTTTCCATTCATGAGAGTTTTTCGCCTAGCCGTTCTGACGCTCACAGTGTCGGGTTTTTGCCTTGCTGCAAGCAAAGAGACGATTGAGCTGCAACGCGATGTTGCGCTTCTTCAAGACAAGATGAACACGATGCAACGCACGCTTGACGAAAAGTTTGCCAGCATCACCGTGCTTCTGCAACAGACGCAGGACAACACCAGTAAGACCAGCAACTCACTGGGCAGCCTGCAAGAGAATGTCAGCACGACAGTCACCAATTCAGTCCGTCCCGTCTCCGGGATCAGCCAGAAAGTGGACGCGATGGGCGATGATGTTCGCTCTTTGAAGGACACCATCAACGACCTGAATGGGCGGCTCGAGCGCATGGACGCAAAGCTGACAGACCTTAAAAATCAGATCCAAATTCAGCAGAACCCTCCTCCTGCTCCCGGCTCGGCGCCTACCGGTAGTGGGCCGGGCGCAACACCTGGAAGTCAGGCCGGCGTAGGTGGAATGCCGCCTGCTGGAATGAGCGCTGAGAAGGCCTACACAGACGCTATGCGCGATAAGCAAACCGGGAACGTTGACCTCGCCCTGAAAGAGTTCAAAGACTACCTGACTTACTTTCCCGGCACAGAACTTGCTCCGAATGCGCAGTACTACATTGGTGAAATCGGCTACAACAAGGGCGATTATAATGGGGCCATCCAGTCGTTCGATGCCGTGCTGGAACGCTACCCGGAAAACTCGAAAACGGGCGATTCGCATTATATGAAAGGTCTGGCGCTTATTAAAGGTGGACAGCGTAATCGGGCCGTTCAAGAATTTCGAGCATTGGTGAACAACTACCCGCGAACTGAGAATGCGCGCAGAGCGCAAGCACAGTTGAAGCAGCTGGGCGTTACTGCCACGGCCGCCGCCCCAGTACCCCGTCGACGAGCCAACTAGCCGTTGTCCGACACTGCCGATGAGCGGTATCGCGGTCTCCCCAGCCCTGAAAAGTCTTCCGAGAATATGCGTGGCCTTGGGCCTCCCAAGCGTCGCCCAGCTGCGTGCAGCAGCGGAGACCGAGTACAAAGACGGCAATAAGTTTCTCGAGTTCCGCCTGGATTGTTTAGCGAATCCAGGCCAGGCCGCCGCGCTGATCGCCTCGCTCCGCAAATCTTATGCTGACATTCAGATTCTCGCGACCTGTCGGCTGAAACCAAATGGCGGGGGGGTCAACGCTTCGATTGACGAGCAGATCGCGATTCTGACTGGGGCTGCAAAGGCGGGCGCAGTTGCTGTTGACCTTGAAATAGAATCGGCCGCCTTGGCCATAGCTGCAGTTGCAACTCTTCGCCAGTTGCTGCCGGTCATCATTTCGTATCACAACTTTGAAAGTACGCCTTCGCTCGATCCCATTATCCGCCGTCTTCGTCGCGTTCCGGCCGACGCTTACAAGATTGCGACCACAGCCAGAAAGCCCAGCGACAATCTGCGCTTACTTGAGTTCGTTCGTAAGAACAATGGTGTACCCCTGGTCGCGCTAGCTATGTCGGAAGTCGGCGTGGCATCTCGCATCCTGGCGCCGTCTATGGGCAGTGCCTATACGTATGCTGCCTCGCAAGATCACGATGTAATGGCGTCTGGCCAACTTCCAGCGCGATCAATGCGTGCGCTATACCGATCAGACAAACTATCGCGAAATAGTAGAGTCTTCGGCGTGGTCGCTGATCCTGTCTCCCATTCAAAATCGCCTGTGATTCACAATCGTGCCTTCCAGGCCCGGCGTATCGACGCGGTGTACTTGCCCTTTCGTGTTGGAGCCTCGCAGCTTAACGACTGGATGACCTTTGCTTGTAAGTTACCTGTTAGCGGGTTCAGCGTGACTATCCCGCACAAGCAGCGAATTCTGCGACATCTGGATATCGTTGAGCCTCTTGCAAAGCGCATAGGCGCAGTCAATACAGTGTGGCGGAAAGGTGGGAAGTGGCGAGGGACCAATACCGATGCCGAGGGTGTCATGAAGCCACTAGGCACTCATCTCAAACCAGCGCATGCATCGGTACTGATTGCCGGATATGGGGGAGCAGCCCGCGCTGCTGCCTTCGCGCTGGCCGACGCCGGTGCTTCTCTGACAATTACCGGCCGCAATCTGAAACGTGCAAAGCCGCTGGCCGATGCCGTAAAAGCAGAGTTGGTCACGCTTGCAGAAGCTGAGCGGAACCAGTATGACGCGCTTCTTCACGCAACGCCTCTAGGTATGACTCCCAACATCGATGACTGCTTGTTCGCCGATCGCATACCGGCCGAGATCGTCTTCGATATGGTGTACAACCCGCATGAGACGGAACTTCTGAAGCGGGCAAGCGCCCAGGGTTGCACGATAATCCACGGCATAGAAATGCTGCTGGAACAAGCCGCCCGTCAGTTCGAGATTTGGACTGGCGAAAGTGCGCCTCGCGCCGTGATGCAGAAAGCATTGAAGACCGAATAGTCCACATTGCTTTCAGCCTAAATGTCATCTTGACCCGAAGGCTACCTGAAAACGACATAATGGATGGCATTCCGAATGCGGGTTGCTTTGCTTTACTAACTTGCAGGATTGTGGAAGGGACTCCCGTGCCAATGTCTGACTTACTCGAACGAAGGAAGACGCACTTTACGCTTTGGCTACCTAGCGGAGGAGCCCGAGCGCCCGTGCTGGTCATCGGAACGTTCAACGCTGGCAACCCGAATACTCTCGCCTCGCATCAAGAGATTTTGTTAATCCAGGCTGGGCCCAACGCACCCGGCTTGTGGACTCTTGCTGCATCCGACCTTGGCCTAGCTGATGGCGTTTATTATTACTGGTTCAGAGTCCAGAACACCAAACCTAACGAGCCTACGGCCGACATTCTTTGCACAGATCCCTTTGCGACTGCAGTTGATTGGCGCCTGCTTGCGCCTTCACTCCCGGCAGGCTTTGACAATGATGCGGACCGGCAGCCGGCGGCTGTAGTTGTTATGCATGGTGGTACGCTCTCAGCCGTCGATCCAAACGGCGAAACGGCTTCGTTCGGCGGTGACCCCAGCCCCGACACTCTCCCAACCAATAGCCAACTCGTCATTTACGAATTGCCAGCTGCCTGGGTCCGAGCACACAGCACCGGTGTTCACGAACGCGGCATCGGCACATTCCAAGATGTCCGAGCACTGATCGAAGAGACGGCGGCCGGAGCGAATTTCGAAGGTCTCGACGTGCTGCAACCAGGACGCTCGTACCTGACGGAGCTCGGTGTCAATGCACTGGAGCTGCTGCCAGCAAGCAACAGCTTCTTCAAGCGAACTTGGGGCTACGATACCTCACATTTTCTAGCGCCCGATTGGGAGCTCGGATTCCCGGACGGTCAGTCGGCTCCAACTGCAAATCGGGATCTAGCGGCTCTGGTGCAGTCATGTCACACTCACGGCATTCGCTTCTTTATTGATGCCGTAATGGCTTTCGGCCGCAACGAGGCATACGGATGGATTGACCTCGATAACTTCTATATCAACCGGCCCGATTTGAACCCTGCTGACCCCGACGCTTGGACGTCACAGCGCGGCGACGGTAGCCAAAGTCTTCGTGATGGGTTCGGCAGCACACTTTTTAGATACACACGTCCCCTTTCCTCGCCTGCTTACGATCCGGTCTCCGGCGCAACTACCACCGGACCGCCTGCCCGCAGTCTAATGTACACGTTCATCACGCGCTGGATGCGCGATTTCCGTATTGACGGCATCCGCATGGACAGCGTTGAGAACGTTGCCAATTGGGACTTCATCGGCGACTTCACTGCATCAGCTCGTGATCTTTGGCACGAACGTTGGCAGACTGCGGGTCTCAATCCGGCTGAATCCGACAGTCGCTTTCTTGTGGTTGGCGAGGAGCTTTCTCGACCGTTGTCGATACTCACGCAAGGACGGCTGGACGGTCTTTGGAACGATGGTTTTCGGAGTCGGATTCGTGCGGCAATCTTAGGACAGAGCGGCGATGGCGAGAATTTTGAAAACACGATCCGGAATGCAATTGATTGTCGCAACCTGGGTTTCACCGACTTGGCGCAGTCGGTTATCTACGTCACCTCGCATGACGTAGAAGGGTTTCATAGAGAACGCTTGTACACGATGCTGCAAAAATCAGGGTTCAGCGGTTCCGATTTGCAAAGGCGTGTGCAACTGGCGTTTGTTTGTTTGCTGACCGCAAACAGTATTCCAATGTTTCTAGCGGGCGAAGAATTCGCCGACCAGCATAACTTCTTCGATCTTAATGGCAATGTGACCGAATCAGGTGGCAAGCAAGTAGATCCGGTTGATTTCTCGCGTCTGCAAGACCCAATGCGTCAGTCCATTTTCAACTATGTTTCAGGCCTGGTAAAGCTGCGGACAAGCAATCCTGCTTTGGGTGTAAACGACACAACATTTCTGCATGCTGATTTCAATGAAGGCAAGCGTGTGCTGGTGTGGCAGCGCGGCATGGCCGGACAGGATCCCGCGGTGGTCCTTGCAAATTTCTCTGATTACGAAACTCCAAACGGATTGACTGATCCTTCAGCGGAGTACGTCATTGCCAACTGGCCATCGACACCCTCAGGCCGGCACTGGCGTGAAGTAACGCAAGAACGTGATGTGTTGCCCTCCCAAGTTGGACGCGAACCAATCTTCGCCTGGGAAGCTAAGGTGTACACGCTAGCTTAGGAAAGTCGTCTGCATCAACATCAGGATTGCTGACGCATGAAGCTGGGCGGGAATGATTCGAAGCCGTTCGCCAATCTCCGTCTAAAAGCGTCACGTGACTCAGCTTGTCCACAGCAACACACCGCCAATTGTCCTTGGAACCAGGGCGCTTTAAGCCGCTCTTGCTTTGTCCGCCAAACTGATAGCACAACGCTCGGAGCTGACCTTGTGCATTGCGTCCTAACCGGTGAGGACAGAAGAGCCGACGATGATCATCGTAAATGGCCGAGATTGGTCGGCGAGTCATCACAGCTTCCCTCACTAGCCTATAAACTTCGGCCAGCTCAGCGCTGAGAGCCGGGCCCGGACTGGCCATTGCTCACGACCTAACTTGTCGATGGTCCGGAAGACTTACGCGCATAGTAGCCTTTTCGAGCACGGACGATCAGATCTTTGCGGCTCTTTACCTTGATATCGACTGGATGGAACAGGCCATCTGCCTTCAAGGGATTAGGTCGGTAGAAGAGGCTGTATTGGTGGCGGAGTTCGTTGGCGATGTTTTCGAAAGACTGGTTCAGGTCACTTGCTTGAAAAGGAAAAAATGCAACCCCGCCTGTCTGCTGGGCGAAGTAACGCATGACTTTATCGCCTTGCGTTTCCTGGTGACTAATGTTTGTCGAAATCGTATAGACAACCGTGTCGGCCTTTTGAGCCATTTCCAGAGCCTGCTCCCGGCTGTAGTGGCTCTCGTTATCCTCACCGTCGCTTAAGATGACCATGGCACGTCGAAACTTGTACATTGGCTGATCGAGCATCAGCTTATCTCGGCAAGCGAAGAAGATGGCGTCGTACAACGCTGTCCCGCCACCCGCCCGCAAGCTACGGATCGATTTTTCAAGTTTCTGCGTATCGTTGGTCATGTCCGCAACCAGTTCTGCGGCCGTATCGAAGCTGACCACGATGGCCTTATCTGGTGTGTGCACGACGCTCAATACGAAATTCGTTGCCGCCTCTTGTTGAAACTTAAACCGGTCACGAATGCTGCTGCTTGTGTCGACCAGAATGGCAAGTCGTAGCGGTAGGTCAGTTTCGGAGGTGAACTCGAGAATCTCTTGCGGCTTCTTGCTCTCGGCAATCTGAAAGTCGTTGCGCGTCAGATCCGTGACAAAACGTCCCTTCTTGTCTGTAACCGTGAACAGCATGTTGACACGCGTGACATTAGCAACGATCGGCGATGAATCCCCTCCAGCTGCCTCGGCAGGCTGTTGCGGTGGAGCATTCTGGGCACACAAAACCGCAACAGCAAGCACAGCTAATCCCGCCGATGTAACTGTAAAAAGCTTCATGTGAGATTCACTCTATTCTATCCGGGCGATCGCTTTTGCGCGGTCCGACTGCCCCCTCGTGTTCTCGTAGACGCTCCAGAAACTCCGTCAGTTCCGGCGGCAACTGAGATACAACCTCGATAGCACTGCCATCTGTGGGCGAGTTGAATTTGAGACGATGTGCGTGGAGAAAAAAGCGACCCATTACTGGCAATCCAGGTGTTTGCGCCGGTGCACCGTAAAGCCTGTCCTGGACGACGGGATGACCAATGCTTGCCAGGTGAACTCGTATTTGATGAGTGCGCCCCGTGAGGATCCGGACATCAAGGTAGCTGAACTGTTTGAACGCCTCAGTCAGCTTATATTTGGTAACTGCATTCCGGCCATTGGATAGTTGCAATTTAGTGCTCATCCGGATGCGCCGAACCGGATCGCGTGCAATCGGCGTACTAATGGTCGCTTCAGGCCGATCCATGGGGCCGTGCACCAGCGTCAAATAGCTCTTTTCAACAGTGCGGCTTTGGAACTGGGAAGCCAGCGACTGGTGGGCTTGATCATGACGAGCTACTATCAACACGCCGCTGGTCTCACGGTCCAGCCGGTGGACTATGCCGGGTCGAAACTCGCCATTCACAGTAGAGAGCTTTCCGAATCGGTGCAGCAACGCGTTGACCAGCGTTCCGTCGAGCCGCCCAGCGCCCGCGTGAACCATCATGCCGGCAGCCTTATCCACTACGATCACGTCGCTGTCCTCATAAAGCACTGTAAGCGGCAAGTCTTCCGCTTTCGCGCGCAACGCGGGCAGCGCAGCAGGTTCGACTTCGATCGATTCGCCTTCCCGCAAGAGGTGGGAAGCACGAACAACTTTTCCGTTCACTAAAACACGGCAATCTTTAATCCACGTTTGAAGTCGCGAACGGCTGAATTCAGGCAAGCGTTCGTGTAAAAGGGAATCGAGTCGCTTACCCGAATCCTGCAGTGCTGCCTGAATTGTCATCACTCGGGATGGCCGCTGCCGTACCGAAGTTCTCCCGCCTGGACGGGGAACGGCAGTCTGTTTTCCTTCGGCGGAATCGGGCATGTGGCGTAGTTGGTAAACGTGCAGGGCGGATTGTACGATTTGTTGAAATCGAGATCGACCCGGCCGTTCTTAGGCATTGGAACGTTCAGCATGCGGCCTACCTGATACGTGGTCGTCCTACTGGTAGGATCCTTGAAAACGAAGAACAGGGTGTCATCTTCGACTAATGCACGCATTCGAAAGGCTTGCCCCTTGTATGTAAACTCAACTAACCCGGGACTTGGTTGCAACTCGGTTTGGCCGAGCATGTTCAGGATAGAAACCTTTGTCTCGTCCTTAATAAATTTGGCGTCAAAGCGAAACGATGGATTGATCGGGAAGAACTTCGTTCCGACAAACTTCTTCAGAGCCGGGCTCTGGCTATCTTTGACTCTCAATCCCAGCTTGTCACCGCGTTGAATCACAAAGAACTGCACTGATCCCGATTTCACTATGTCCGGTTTTTCAGGATCGTAGCTAAGCTTTGTTTCTCCGGTGATCGGGTGATCATTCACAGTCACCGCGTGACCGCCAAGGTTGGTAAAGAACACAGCGTTCGTAGCACGACGCAGGCGGCCGATTCGGGCGGGCGCGGATGAGTTTGCCAGCACAAAGGAATTAGACAGATCGGAACCGACTGTGTTCTTCCCGTGCGGATCGAGCCAGAACAAGCCCACCAGCGCTAGCCAACCGGTACCGCTGCGCAGTCCCTGTTCGCGGTGATTCTGCCAGGCGATGATCGAGTCTCGGTAACTGTCACCGGCTATCAGCGATGCAACCATGACGATCCCGACCAATATCCTAAACATGGCTTAGCCTACCAACATCCCCTATCGAACCGGATCTGCACTAGTCGCGCAGTTCAACTATAGTGGCGCCCGTCCCGCCCTCGGCTGGAGTCGCAGGGTAAAAGCGGCTTACGTGCGGGTTCTTACCTAGCAATTCACCTACAGCTTTCTTCAAAATCCCCATGCCATGGCCGTGAACAATGCGAATGCGGTTGATGGACGCCAGCGCCGCTGAGTCAAGAAATTTATCAACTTGCTCGACCGCTTCCTCTGCCCGCTGACCGACGACGTTCAACTCACGATAAGAAACATCATGGCGAGGTCCGAGTTCAACACGAATGCTCTTCGGCTTCTGCAACTCGCTTCCTTTGCCGACCACTTCAACGACATCCTCGCGAGACACCTGCATCTTAAGAAATCCCGCTTCGACCTCAAGCAAACCGTTCTTAAGAATGCGCCTTACGGTGGCTGGTTCACGAACATCACGTAAGCGAACGCGAGTGCCCTCCTCAAGAGTGAGAGGCTTGGGCGCAGTAACTGCGGCGATCTCGGGCGGAGGGGCCATGATTTCTGTTGCTTCGTCGCGGAACTCGCGCTTGGTTTTCGAAAACGCACGCTGGGCTTGATCTACTGCCT
The DNA here is from genome assembly GCA_965214005.1 of Bryobacteraceae bacterium. Taxonomy (GTDB): domain Bacteria; phylum Acidobacteriota; class Terriglobia; order Bryobacterales; family Bryobacteraceae; genus Bog-105. The sequence continues at coordinate 407,020 of CBDCAQ010000014.1, read as the reverse complement.
TGCGCTGTTCGGATGATTCGCGGACTTCTTCGACAGTCAGTAGTGCACGGGCTTCGAAATCTGCAATCAACTGCTCCCGTTTCCGTTCCCATTCGCGCTGGCGCTGCTGCTCGTTGCGAATGGTACGTTGTTCCAGTTCGGCAGATCGGCGTGTCAATTCTGCAGTGGCCTTCTCAAGTTGCTGACCTCGCGACGAGTTCTCTTCCATCTGGCGATGCAAGTCACTCAACAGCTGTTGAAAATCGGCTTGCATCCGGGGCATAACGCGGCGTGCATGCTCAAGTATGGACTCGGGCAGTTCCAAACGAGTGGCGATATCGATGCCGGCTGACTTGCCCGGCAACCCGGTACGCAGCTGGTAGGTGGGCTGCAGGGTTACTTCGTTGAAGCCCATCGAAGCATTCAGCACGCCTGCCGTTTCGGAGCCGTAGAGTTTCAATGGCAGCAAGTGCGTTGAGGCAAGACAAAAACAGCCGCTCTTACGGAACTCGTCCAGAATCGCAACCCCCAGTGCTCCGCCCTCTTCGGGATCGGTTGCGCGCCCGAGCTCATCGAGCAAGACAAGGGAGTCGGGCGTGACTTTGGCCAGCATCTCCTTCACGTGTAAAAGATGACCAGAGAAGCTGCTCAGGCTTTCGGCGATAGACTGAGCGTCGCCGATATCAGCGAGCACGTCATCCAGAATGGGGAATTCGGCTTCGCTTGCCGGAACCGGAAGTGCCGCATGCGCCATCAATGCAAGAAGACCAGCAGTCTTCATTGTGACCGTTTTGCCGCCAGTGTTAGGGCCGCTAATCAGCAAGCAGCGTTGGTCGTCGCTCAACCCGAAGCTGATGGGCACGATGGGACGACGCTGCTTCCGCAATATCGACTGCAGCAATGGATGACGGGCCTCACGGAGTACCAAGCGACGCTGTTGGTCATCACTGAACCGGGGCACTACGGCGTCGTAGTCCTGAGCAAAATTGGCTTTGGCGAAGATGCAATCGAGTCGGGCTAAAGCTTCTGCGCTGGCCCTAATCTCGTCACTATGTTCCCGAAGAGCGCTGGTGATCTCTGCGAGAATGCGTTCCACCTCGCGAATCTCATCTTCGCGCAGACGCACCAGCTGATTGTTCAAATCAATAGTTTCAAGCGGTTCTACAAAAAGAGTCCGACCAGTACCGCTGGATCCGTGGATGACTCCGCTCACCCGGCCCTTCTGGCCGGCAACGATCGGAACCACGTAGCGGTCGTCACGGATGGTGACAAACTCTTCCTGGAGCGTTCCGTCTGCGCGATGAGCTCGCAGAAAACGTTCGAGCGAGTCATTAATGGTGCGCTGTTGCCGTTCTATGTCGCGCCGAATGCGGCCTAAAGCAACGCTGGCGGAATCGGCCAACGTGCCGTCGGGCATAAACGCGTTTTCGTAACGGCGTGCCAAGTCGCGCAGATCAGCCAAGTCATGGGCACGGCGGGCTAAACGTGAATAACGGCCAGAAACGGAGAGCAGCAAACCTCGATACTCTCCTGCGAGTGCCAGTGTATGAAACAGATCGAGAATGGCACGCCCGTCGAGCGATGCACCCTCTACTTGAAGGATGCGGACAGAATCGTGCACATCGCGAAGCTGATCGAACCGAAGGCGGACGGAGCCGCTTCCTGAAACTTGAGGTCCTGACAGATCCCGAAGATAACTGATTGCCTCACCTGTTTCGGCGTGGGCTGATTCGAGAGATGCGCGATCGCTATGAGGCTCGAGGTCGAGGATATAGGCGCGTCCAGCGACACTGCCAGCGAAATCCGAGACAAGCTCTTTCAACTCTTCGAACTGGAGGACGGCGATGCCGCTGAAAGACATAATAATGAGACTCAGGGACGCAAAACAGCGCTGTGCGTCTTAGGTATGCCGGCGAATTGACGGATGACGCTGCAAGTACCGGCTGTCATTAGGAGGCCGTCAAGCGAGTCGATATCGAACCAGCGAACCGCACTAGAGTCGTCGCCAGCGCCCAACGTGCCGCCCTCGAGCGTGCAATAGAAGTCGAGCAGGACGTAGTGGTACTCGCAGCCGCCCGCGGTGTCGGGCATAATGCGTTCGAACACCGTGGCGAGCTGACCAACGGCAACGACCAATCCGGTTTCTTCAAGAACCTCGCGGGCCAGAGCGTCTTCCAGACGTTCACCTGCTTCGACGACGCCGCCAGGCAGTGACCACTCACCAATCAAGGGTTCACGCCCGCGCTCGACCAGAAGCACACGGGCATCCTCATAGATCAGGGCCCCCACACCGAGTATCGGACGAGCTGGATAACGCCGACTATTCGATGAGCTCACGACCCTAGTGTATGGAGAAGCCCGTAGGGAATCGGTCAACCGATCGCCGCTAGAACTTCTTCGGCGTGCCCTTCGACCTTTACTTTGGGAAACACTTTCTTGACGATGCCTTCCGGGTTGATGACGAAAGTCGTACGTTCTATGCCCATGTACTTCTTCCCGTACATACTCTTTTCTTTCCAGACGCCGTACGCTTGAGCTGCTTCATGATCGACATCGGCTAGAAGGGTGAACGGGAGATCGAACTTCGCTTTGAACTTCGCTTGTGCTGCGGAAGCATCGGGCGAGATTCCGACGATAACGGTGTTCGCTTTCGTGAACGTCTGGGTAGTGTCGCGAAACTCACACGATTCTTTGGTGCAGCCGGGAGTATCGGCTTTTGGATAGAAGTAGAGCACTATGTGTTTGCCGTGAAACGAAGACAAAGTGAACGGTTCGCCCGTGTCGGTAGGAAGCTTAATTTCAGGAGCTTCTTGTCCTTCCTTTATCAGCATCTCGGGTGCGTCAGTCGCTTTAGCCATATAGGTAAAGATGCCGGTTTGACGGTGTTGGGCTCAGGCGCCGAACATGACTTTTCGAAGCGGCTCGCCGCCCTCGATCAGCCAGTTATGAATATCGGATAGTGTCCGGTGGGCGTCGAATCGGGGGTTCCATCCACGGACAGCATTGATGCGCGCGTTATCTGTGATGTAAATGCGAACGTCGGCTGGCCGATTTGCTGGTTGGCTCGACATGGGAAGATCGCGCCCCGTGATCTCACGGCAGAGCTGCGTTGACTCGAGAAGAGACAGCGAGTTGGCCAAGCCTCCGCCTATGTTGTATCGCTGACCTTTGTAGGCGTCAAAGTGGCGGATCTGGTCAACGAGCAAGTTGCAGAAATCCCCAATGTGGAGGAAATCGCGAACCTGCTTGCCGGTACCGCCGAATCCGATGTAGCCCAACGGCCGATTGTAATGGTGAGCCGCGACCCAGAGAGCTATTACGCCCTGATCTGATTTGGCCATCTGGCCTGGTCCGGTAAGAACACCAAAGCGGTCGATTACGAATCGAAACCCGTAAGCATCGGCATATTCCTCGACCAGAAGTTCGGCCGCGAGCTTGGTAGTTCCGTAGAGAGAGCGCGCCCCCTCAAGTGGAAAATCTTCCCTGATGCCCTCTGCCGAAACGCCAGGGGCAGGCTGGCTGAAGCGAAAGCGCGACTCATCCTCTATATAAGGAACACTATTCAGCCGCGCGTAGGGGTAGACGCGGCTGGTTGAGATGAAGAGCAGGTCGGCTTGCCGTAAGCGCGCAAGTTCCAGACATTGGTACGCACCGGAGAGATTTGTCTCGATCAGGAACTCCGGCGATGCTCCGCCGTAGCCAGCTTGAGCGGACGGTTCAGCCGAGCACTCGATGATCAGGTCGGGATCGAGAGCGCTTCCGGCCAAGTCGCTCCGCAGACGAACATCGCCCTGTACAAACTTAACCCCGCCAGCGGCCAATTTTGGCAGATTGAGTTCAGATCCGCGCCGGTGCAAGCTATCGAAGGCGGTCACTTCGATTGCTTCAAAGTTCTCGCGCAGGGCCAGGCAGAGATTAGTGCCGACAAAGCCAGCACCCCCTGTGACCAGGATCCGTTTATGCATTCGGGATCGGGAGCGGTTCTTTCTGAGGTGAGGCGACGCGTCGGTGATAATCGCCGCGTGAAAGCGCCTTTTCGAGCCAGAGATAAAGAACGATGAACAAGTAGCGACTGCCCATCTCCTTAATCTTCAACTTCGATTCGCCGGCTTTCCGGTTCGTCCAAGAGATTGGGATTACCGCAAAAGTGTACCCGCGAATTATGGCTTTGATCGGCATCTCGACCGTGAGATTAAAGTGGGGCGAGATGAGGGGTTGCATAGCCTCGATCACGTAGCGGCGGTACATCTTGAAGGCGTTGGTTGTGTCGTTATAGCTATAAGCAAAGATAGTGCGAACAAAAAAGTTCGCGAACCGATTGAGCCAGAGCTTGTGCTTCGGGTAGTCGATGATCTTACTGCCGCTAATGAAGCGAGAGCCGAAGACGCACTCATACCCTTCCAGTAGTTTGCGGTAATACGCAACCACATCATTTGGCGAATCTGAGCCGTCAGCCATCATTACTGTTACCGCTTCGCCGGAAGCCCGATCAAGACCATATCGAATTGCCATGCCAAACCCGTGGCGGCCCGAGTTGCTGACCGGTCTGATCTCAGGGCGAGCCTCACTCATTGAGCGCGCAATTTGCAGGGTACTGTCGCTACTGCCGTCGTTCACGACGATGATCTCGTGCGCAATCGAAGCCGCTCGTAAGGTGTCAGAAAGGGTAGTCAGCGTCTCCGGGAGACAACCTTCTTCGTTTCGGGCTGGGATGACAACAGACAGCTTCATGGTGTGCTGACGCTCACAGTACGCCTTAGCCCTATTATGGCATTGTCTTGAATCGAGTGATGGTTGTTTGTCAAGTGACGTAGAACCAGGAACATACGGTCCGATTACTAGACGAACCCAACCATATGAGTTCGTTTTTTCAACTCCTGAGCGCAAGCTCTAGACCAGTCCGATTTAAATCCCAAGCACATCTAACTTTCTTTGCTAATGTATCTTGACTGTTCGGCCATCATATTATATGATTGTTTCAGATCCAGTGAGTGGATAGGAGAAACAAATGGCAATTACACGTTACACCCCGTTCAGCACCGAGCTTGAAGACTTTCCCGCCGGTTTGCGCCTGTTCCAAGATTCTGTATCGCGTCTCTTTGGTGAGCCGAATTCTCGGCCATGGACTCCGGCTGTTGACATTTTTGAAACGGTAAACGAGTTGGTTTTGAAGGCTGACGTGCCGGAGATCGATCCGAAGGACGTTCAGATCCAAATGGAGAACGGTACTCTGACCCTGAAGGGCACCCGCAATTTCGAGCAGAAGGAAGCTGGTAGGGGCTTCCACAGAATTGAACGCGGATACGGTTCGTTCGTGCGGGCGTTCAGCTTACCAGAAACGGTCGATGCGGATAAAGTGAAGGCCGACTACAAGAACGGCGTTCTCACAATCACCCTTCCGAAAAAGGAAGTAGCGAAGCCAAGAACAGTCAATGTTGAAATTAGCAATAACTAAATAGCTGATTAGATTTTTCGGGGCGCAGCGAGTCCGAATTTTCGGGTCGTTGCGCTCTTTCTGTTTCTAAGCCCGAATCAGGTCCCGGGGTTTGGTTAAAGTAAGAAGTTCTATGAAGCTTCAGAGCTATACCATCTCGCAAGGGAAAGACCGCGCTCCGGCTCGCTCTTACTTCAAGGCAATTGGCTTTTCCGATGAGGATCTTAAGAAACCGATTATTGGCATTGCTAATACTTGGATCGGAACGATGCCTTGCAACTTCAACCTGCGTGAGTTGGCGGTTGACGTAGCGCGCGGCATCCGAGAAGCAGGCGGCACTCCGATGGAATTTAACACCATCGCCATTAGTGACGGGATCACGATGGGCACAGAGGGAATGAAAACTTCGTTGATCAGCCGCGAGGTCATTGCCGATTCAATTGAGCTCGTCACTCGTGGGCACATGTTCGACGGGTTGGTTGCGTTGGTGGCTTGTGACAAAACGATTCCCGGTGCAGCGATGGCTCTGCTGCGGTTGAACATTCCCAGCGTGATTTTGTACGGGGGGACGATCATGCCCGGCCGTTATAGAGGCAAGGACATCACGGTTGTCGATGTATTTGAGGCGGTTGGTGCCAATGCTGCAGGAAAAATCACAGACGAGGAATTGACGGCCATTGAGGATGCGGCTTGCCCCGGCGCGGGCGCCTGCGGCGGTCAGTTCACAGCTAACACCATGGCGACGGTCATGGAAATCATCGGACTTTCTCCCATTGGGCTTAACTCGATTCCGCAAGTTGACAATCGAAAGCACGACGCAGCACGCCAGTGTGGGGAGATTGTACTGAACGCGGTTAAGAATGACCTGCGGCCTCGGCAGATTGTCACGCGCGGAGCAATCAACAATGCAATCGCGAGTGTGGCGGCTTCGGGAGGGTCAACAAACGCCGTACTGCACCTACTGGCCATGGCTCGCGAGGCCGATATTGATCTCACGATCGACGACTTCCAGGAGCTTAGTAATCGGACGCCTCTGCTTGCCGACCTGAAACCTGCCGGCCGGTATACGGCTTCGGACGTGGACAAAGCTGGTGGAATTCAAGTCATTGCGAAACGTTTGTACGACGGTGGTTTCGTTGATCCAAATGCAATGACGATTACGGGCAAGACATTCGGTGAGCAGTTTAAGGCGGTGCCGGAGACCCCCGGCCAGGATGTTATTCGGCAACTGGAAAACCCGATCAAGAAGTCGGGAGGCATCGTGATTTTGAAGGGTTCGCTTGCACCTGAAGGAGCGGTGATTAAAGTAACCGGACTTGAGCGCACAACGCAGACCGGCCCCGCCCGCGTGTTCAACACGGAAGAGGCCGCGATGGAGGCTGTGATGCACAGGAAGATCAATGCGGGCGACATTCTTGTGATCCGGTACGAGGGGCCCAAAGGCGGTCCTGGGATGCGAGAGATGCTCGGCGTTACTAGCGCCATTATTGGTGCAGGTCTCTCGGACAGTGTAGCGCTGATTACGGATGGTAGGTTCAGCGGCGCCACCCGAGGGTTCATGGCTGGACATGTTGCGCCGGAAGCAGCCGTGGGTGGTCCTATCGCCGCCGTTAACGAAGGCGATTCAATCACGATCGATATCAATAGGCGCGAGATCAATCTGGACATAGCACCCGAGGAACTTACCAAACGTCTTACCGCATTTAAGCCACCGACGCCAAAATACCGGAGCGGAGTTATGGCGAAATATGTGGCGTTAGTTGGTTCAGCCTCAGAAGGTGCTATTACGTCCAGGCCGAATCTGTGAAAGGCTACTCACGATAGATGGTACTTCACTAAGTCATGTAACTAGATTTACGAACATTAAGGATTCGGCAGAGCGGTGCGGAGTTATTTTGGGTTTAACTCTAAAGTATGTCCGCCCTAGTCACCATAGTGCAACCTCCGGAGCGGCGCTCTGTATTGGTTCACTATCACATTTTCAAAAATGCTGGCACAACCTTTAGCTGGACGCTGGCGCGGCAGTTCGGTGGTCAATTCGCGGCACTCGATGGTCCTAGGCAGGGATCAGTTCTTGATTCAAACGATCTGGTTACCTACCTTGATGCGCATCCGCACATTCGGGCAGTCTCGAGTCACCACCTCAACTACCCCATTCCTTATACTAAATCGCTTGCCGTTCATGATTGCTGCCTCGTTCGTCATCCGCTTCGAAGACTTGAGTCTGTGTACTCGTTCCTAAGGGCACAGGTGTCGGATGATGCAGTTTACCGCTTGGCTCGAACTGAGCCAATTGATACATTTCTGCGAGTGATGATTGAAAAAGGTCCGCATCTGGTGAGTAATTTGCAAACAGCTCAGATCGCGGGTCGTGACGTTTACCGCTTGCCAGTTACTCGGGTACAGTTGGAGCTTGCGAAAAGCCGGATTATGCAGATGTCAGTTCCAGGACTGGTCGAGCTATATGACCAAAGCATGGTACTGGGTGAGTACTTTCTGCAGCCAGAGTTCATGGCAATAAAGCTTGACTATGTTGCCCAGAACATCACTACGAACCAGGCTGCTGCTATTTCCGGCTCGTTGGACGGAATGCGCGAGGCTTGGGGAGCGAAGTTGTTCCGCGAGGTCGTCGCCCTGAATGAGTTGGACTTGGAGCTGTATCAATTTGTGGCGGAGGAGATTGGGCGTCGTTCGGCGATGGTTCCCAATTTTAGAGGGAAGTTGGTGGAGTTTCGCCAACGCTCTGCAGATTTGCACCGACTGCATTACGGCGTAGCTCCGATTGCGGCCGATCCTGCGGGAGCAGCGGCTTGAAGGGATTGTCAAATACCGCTGGCGAGGATGCCTGTGGAGCCATCATCTGGTTTACGGGCCTCAGTGGAGCTGGCAAGACGACGATCGCACAGGGTGTATTTGCGCAATTAGAAGCAGCGGGAGTACCGGTCCAACTTTTGGACGGGGATGCTGTGAGACAAGATCTCAGTCGCGATCTTGGTTATTCGCGTCTAGACCGATTTGAGAATGTGGCGCGAGTGGCTCGTGCCGCTAAGCTATTCGCATCCCAGGGAAAGACTGTGTTGGTGGCTATGATTTCTCCTTACCGAGCTATGCGCGATGCTGTTCGGACTAGTACGGCCAACTTTTCCGAAGTGTTCGTAGACGCGCCGCTTTCAGTTTGCGAACGGCGAGACGTGAAAGGACTTTATAAGAAGGCTCGCGCCGGGCAGATACAAACGTTTACTGGAGTCTCGGACCCTTATGAGCCGCCACTGATGCCCGAGCTGGTTTGCCACACCGACTGCGAGGGTGTGTCAGAAAGCATTACGAAAGTGTTGGCTTTAATTCCCAGCGGTGGCTATGAACACAGTGCTCGTAGAGAGTCAGCGTAAGGTGCACGCGCGACACCACGTTCAGTAATGATGGCTGTGACGTAACGGTTGGGAGTTACGTCGAAGGCCGGATTAGCAACTCTGATCCCGTCAGGAGCGATGTGGACACCTTGGACATGGGTGACTTCTGAGGCAGCCCGCTCTTCAATTGGGATTAAGTCGCCAGTGGCCAGTGTAAGATCTAGCGTTGAAATCGGCGCAGCAACAAAGAAGGGAACGCTATTCTCCTTCGCTAGCACCGCAACGGTATAAGTGCCGATTTTGTTTGCAACATCCCCATTTGCCGCAATTCGGTCAGCTCCTACAACGACGCATCCAATGCGGCCGCTTTTTAGAAAGTGTCCGGCCATGTTGTCGGTGATCAGTGTGGTTTCGATTCCATCCTGTTGGAGCTCCCATGCGGTTAGTCGGGCACCCTGCAGAAAGGGCCTAGTCTCGTCAGCAAAGACATCAATTTTTTTTCCAGCCTCGACTGCAGCACGAATAACTCCGAGAGCTGTGCCATAACCAGCTGTTGCAAGAGCACCAGCATTGCAATGAGTCAAGACTGTTTTGCCGTCCGGAACCAAAGGGCCGCCTTGCTTCCCAATGGCCTCATTGATGGCAATGTCTTCTTCCCGGATCAGTTGTGCTTCTTCGATCAGACGTTTGCGAATTAGTTCTTGGTCCATCTTGCGGACCGTAAGATAAGTCGCCCTCATTCGCGCGATAGCCCAAAACAGATTAACAGCGGTGGGGCGAGTGCTGGCCAGCGTTTCGCAGATATGCGGCAACTCCTCATCTAAGTTTGATGAGTGAAGGGCACCGAGGGCGACCCCCATCGCGGCAGCTACACCGATAGCGGGCGCACCACGTATGATCATGGTTCGGATAGCGTTGGCAACTTCGATGTAAGTGCGACAAGTGACGAAAACGATCTCCCGCGGAAGTCGAGTTTGGTCGATCATCACGACACCATCAGTTGTCCATTCAATGGTTTCGACTAACTTCGTTGTTACGGACAATTTGGAAGTCATTTAATGTTTGAGGTTCTTTGCTATAAAAAACGAGACTACAGCAACTAAGTTGAAAGTTCCATGCATAACTGTGGATGAGATGATCGATCCAGAGTGAGCGCGGACCCACCCGAAGGCCGCGCCTGCCAGCGAGATGGCAAGAAGATATTGCCAAGTCCACTTATATTCTGGCCCGTGCAAGGCTCCGAACAGCACAGCAGTGACCAATATACCTGCCCATAATCCTAGAGATTTAGACAGGAGTGGCTGTAAGAATCCGCGGAAGCCAAGTTCCTCGCTAGCGGGCCCAAGCACAACGGCCAAAATAATGAAAAACGCCGTGGAAAACGGGCCTCGAGGCAATTGATCGATAGGCGTTTCGATTTTCGGTGTGTGAAAAGCCATTGCGATCGCTTCCACGCCGAAGGCAAGCGCAACCCCGCCGATGATCATCCAGAGTAGAGGCATTCGAGTCGGTCGCCAACCAAGGGAGGTGAACACCGGACGACCGTAACGGACATTAAAGATAAGCCGAAACGCCAAATACACCAAGACATAAAAGACCGTCTGCGAAGGCAGCGCCAGGGGAATCGGGTCGGCCTTCAGTGCAGGAACCATCTTGGCGATAGCTGCGGCGCCGGCGGCGCAAAGGACTATCGCTGAGATGGTCAGCGCAACCATAATGAACAAGTCACTGTAATTCCAGAATGGGTCGTCAACTCCGGTCTCCGGGGCAGCCGGCGTTGAAATTGGCTGAGGATCGACCGTAGAGTTCTCTTCGAGCATGTTCATTTGACTCTTTATTGGACCAGCGTGAGTTGGCCGTTCAGTCTGGCCACCATGGTTTCGCGTAACTTACGCAGAGCTTCGCCAGTGTGACTTGCGCGCACTTCTATTACCTGTTCCGGTGTGCCTGAGGCCACCACTGTCCCACCGTTCTCACCGCCTTCGGGCCCGAGATCGATCACGTAATCCGCACATTTGATCACGTCTAAATTGTGTTCAATGACCAACACTGTGTTGCCAAGGTCTACCAGCTTCTGCAGAACTTCCAGTAAGTGTCGGACATCTTCGAAATGAAGCCCCGTTGTTGGCTCGTCCAGAACATAGAACGTTTTTCCCGTTTGACGTTTACTGAGTTCCTTGGCTAATTTGATGCGCTGAGCTTCGCCTCCGGACAATGTAGTCGAAGACTGGCCGAGGTGTAAATAACCTAGCCCAACTTCGGTCAGGGTTTTCAGCTTAGAGTGTACTTGGGGTATGTTCTTGAGTAACTCTAGAGCGTCGTCTACTCGCGATTCAAGTAAGTCAGCGATGCTCTTGTTTCTGTATTTCACCTGCAGAGTTTCCTGATTATACCGGCGGCCTCGACACAGGTCGCAGGTGACATAGACATCAGGAAGAAAATTCATTTCGATGCGTTTGAGCCCATCACCTTGGCAAGCTTCACATCGCCCGCCCTTAACGTTGAAGCTGAACCGACCAGGCTTGTAGCCCCGTTCTCGAGATTCGGGAAGCATCGAGAAGATCTCGCGCATGGCACCGAACATTCCGGTATAAGTAGCGGGGTTTGATCGTGGGGTTCGGCCTATAGCAGACTGATCGATCTCGATGACTTTGTCTATGTGCTCGAGGCCTATTACGGCATCATGCTCGCCCGGTTCTGCACGCGAGCCGTAGATTTCTTTTGCGAGCGCACGGTACAAGATATCTGTGACCAACGTTGATTTGCCGCTGCCCGAAACACCGGTGATGACGGTTAGAGTGCCTAATGGGAAATCTACGTCAATGTTCTTGAGGTTATGTTCGCGGGCTCCTTTGACGGAGATCTTAAGGCCATTGCCGACGCGGCGCACCAAAGGTGAGCTAATGGCGAGTCGACCAGACAGATAATCTCCAGTTAGCGAATCTTTCGCTTCCATGATCTGGGCGGGAGTTCCCTGTGCCATCAAGCCGCCACCGAAGCGACCAGCTTTAGGGCCGAGATCTATGACGTAATCCGCGCGTTCGATCGTTTCAGCGTCGTGTTCCACAACCAGGACCGTGTTACCAAGATCGCGCAGATGGTGAAGGGTATCAAGAAGTTTGCCGTTGTCTCGCGGATGCAGTCCGATGGACGGCTCATCTAACACGTACAATACGCCTCGAAGCTTCGAGCCGATCTGAGTAGCTAGCCGGATTCGCTGCGCCTCCCCGCCTGAGAGGGTGGCGGACGATCGCTCTAAGCTTAGGTACTGCAGTCCAACATCGCCCAGGAACTGCAACCGATTTTGGATCTCGTCCATCACTCTTCCGATGACCTGGTGCTCGCGCTCAGTGAACTGCCATCCACGCATCATGGGAAGAACGCGGGCGATTGACATCGCTGTGAAGTCGGCAATTGAAATGTTTTTGACCTTTACCGCCAAGCCAGCTGCCTTTAAACGCTTGCCGCAGCATGTCGGACAGGTCGTTGCCGACATGTAATCCATCAACCACTCGCGATAACCTTCGCTGGCCTGCGAGTAACTCTCGTCGAGGATTTTGAGAATGCCTGTAAACTGCGCATTACCTTCGAGGAGCACTTTGCGCGTCCGGGCTGGAAAGCTCTCGAAGGGCACCGAAAGATCCACGCCCAAGACTTCCGCGGCGTCGTTCAGCTGCGATGTCATATAGGAGGAGGTGGACCCTGGACCTAGGCCGCCGTCGAGCAGCGGCTTGCTACCATCTGTGATCACTTTTGCAGGATCAAAAGCCCAAGTGCTGCCGACACCGTGGCACTTTTCGCAAGCTCCATATGGACTGTTGAAAGAGAACGAGCGGGGTTCGAGCTGCGGAATGCTGGTGCCGTCATTAGGACAAGCTAACTTCTCCGAGTAGAGCGTTTCCGCTCCGTCAACAACGGCTACGATGACCAAGCCGTCAGCCAACTTGAGAGCACTTTCGATCGAATTTTGAAGACGCTGCTCGATGCCGCCCTTTACCAACAGGCGATCGACAACTACTTCGATGGTGTGATTCTTGCGGCGTTCGAGCTTAATGGGCTCATCGAGTGACCGAAGCTCGCCGTCGATCCGAGCCCGAACATAGCCGGCCTTCAGCAGGTCCTCAAGCTCCTTCTTGTACTCGCCTTTGCGACCGCGTGCGATGGGCGCAAGAATCATGATCCGCTCACCTTGGCGCATTGCAAGTACTTGTTCAAGAATTTGTGAGGGGGATTGCTTGGCGATTTCGGCTCCGCAGAGCGGGCAATGCGGCACTCCTACTGACGAGTAAAGGAGCCGAAGATAATCGTATATTTCGGTGACTGTTCCGACGGTGGATCGGGGACTGCGTGTCGTGGTTTTCTGTTCGATGGAGATGGCCGGGCTCAAGCCATCGATGGAATCGACTTCCGGGCGTTCCATCTGATCGAGAAACTGGCGAGCATACGGCGACAGAGTTTCTACATAGCGTCGCTGCCCCTCGGCGTAGATGGTGTCGAACGCCAGCGAGCTTTTGCCCGAGCCGCTGAGTCCCGTGATCACAGTGAATGTGTTCCGGGGAATTTCTACGCTGATGTTTTTAAGGTTGTGCTGGCGCGCGCCATGCACGGAAATACGGTCGAGCATTTATAAGGAGGTTATTTCTATTGTCCTCGATCGACCCTGCGTAGCCGACGCAGGTCACAACGGGCGCTGTCGCTACCATGTCTTTGAGATCCTGCCCGCGTCGGTCGGCTATCGCGCCTTACCCGACAGCGAGGCAAGTGGACTCTCGAAGTGCTATGGCGAAACAATTCAAAGATCTATCGGAACGCGAAATTCTGGCTCTCGCCGTGTCGTTGGAGGAGGAGGACGCGCGCATTTTAGGAGATTTGGCGGAGGGGGTTCGTGAAGACTACCCGGCAACAGCTCGGATGTTGGAGGAAATGCGCGAGCAGGAAGTCGGGCATAAGACGGCCTTGATTGATCTTCACCGGGAGCGTTTTGGGGACCATATCCCATTAATCCGACGGCAAGATGTTAGCGGTTTTGTGTCACGCACGCCGATGTGGCTGGTTCGCCCGCTAGGACTTGCGGCTGTGCGGAAGCAAGTGCAGGCCATGGAGGAGGAGACTGAGCGGTTTTACACCTTGGCCGGCCAGAAGGTCACTGACGCATCCATCCGAAAGCTGCTGGGGCAGCTGGCGGAAGCGGAACGAGCCCATCACAATGCAGCTGGAGATATGCAAAGGCAGCATTTAACTGACGCCGCGGTCAGAACAGAAGACGAGACGCACCGGCGCACATTCGTCCTGCAAATCGTTCAGCCAGGGCTGGCTGGGCTAATGGACGGATCGGTATCTACGCTTGCTCCTTTGTTCGCGGCCGCGTTTGCAACTCACAAGAGCTGGGACGCTTTCCTCGTAGGGTTAGCTGCTTCTCTCGGCGCGGGAATCTCGATGGGATTTGCTGAAGCGCTTTCGGACGACGGAGCGATCACAGGGCGAGGGAAGCCGGTTATGCGCGGAGTTGTATGTGGGGTGATGACTACCGCCGGTGGGATCGGTCACACGCTGCCTTATATGATTTCGGATTTCAAGATTGCGACGGGAATCGCTTTCGTCGTGGTCATCATTGAACTGATAGTCATTAGCTGGATCCGGCAGCGTTATATGGATACGCCCTTTCTACGAGCGGCCATGCAGGTGATCTTAGGCGGCGCACTCGTGTTTGCTACGGGTGTACTGATTGGAAACTCGTAAGATCACTCTCAAAGTCGAAAGTAAGCTCTTGGTGGATTAGTGGTCTCACCGAGCCGTAAATCAAAGTACTAATCTGTTAAATCGGAATGCTTGAAGCCATATCCAAGACACGCACGAGCTCCAGAAATGTAGAATCTGGCCAACGACGATAAGGTTGGGTGGCAATCAAAGCAGCCTTTTTCTCCCTCTATGTCCTAAAATACTGTATTGTCCAAGAAACTTAGTACTTGCCTGTGCTTGATGGTCTGGAATGAGCTGAAAGGCTGCCAGCAAGATGTTCCCAATTTGCCTAGGGACTGTTTCGACGAGATTTTTGCCTTGGATGGTGGAAGCACTGACGGTACGGTCTCTTACCTCGTAGGTCAAGGCATACCTGTTGTTTATCAGTCGAAACGCGGCTACAACAATGCGTATATCGAGGCATTCGAACGCACTTCGTGCGACTCTCTGATCGTCTTTCACCCCAAAGGTTCGGTGGACCCGGATTCGCTGCGTAAACTCGTGGCCGCCCTGCAAGCAGGCTCGCATCTTGTGATCGCAAGCAGAAATGCCAAAGGCGCCCGGAATGAGGAGGATGGTCAATTACTCAAGCCGAGAAAATGGTTCGTTATGGCCCTGAGCGGGCTTAGCGCCATTTTATGGTGGCGAGGTAGAGGACCAGTCATTTGGGACGTTTTGCATGGTTATCGTGGCATGAGACGAGACGCGTTCTTTGCGATGGACCCAATTGCCGAAGGTCTTTCAATGGATCTCCAGATGGTGGTTCGTGCTTACAGGCTCGGGTTCACGCGAATCGAAGTTCCGATCGAGGAATTTTCAAGGCTTGAGGGAACAACGCACTTCAAGGCTTGGCCTACCGGCGTCAAGATCCTGAAGTATATGTGGTTTGAGCTTAAGCGAGGGAAACCCGAAGAGTCAAAACTGACTTTTCCCGCTTCCAAAGGACACTCTGCATGACATCAAAGGACGTCCGTTAGTCCTATTTCGACACCGAAGCCAAGTCGGTAATCCACGCCTCGACCAGCGCCAATTCCTTCGACTCGAAAATGCTGTGCCGAACGAGCTCTTCGTAACAGGTATAAAGACTGGTCGATAGATGCTCGGCACCCGGCCGAAGTTCAACTCGATCTAGAATCCCTGCGATATTTCGGTTCTGTAAATAACCCGGAACCTCCTCTTCAAAATCCCTCATGAGATTGTGGTCATTTCGCTTCTGGTAGACCGTGGGTTCATGAAACAGGACCTGCCAATCACATTCCCATGCGATCCGTTGCGCCACGAAGCTGCGCCAGATGTCAGTCATCCGAAATGAGCAAAATGCAGGCAGGTACAAGAGAGGGAAAGCTTCGCGAAACCAGGTTGTGTTCTGACTATTGAACGGGCACCAGCTTCCGTATCCCAGCACCACCCTCCGATCCTTGCGGAAATTCATGGGCAGCGGCAATAACAACCGATAGATGGCGTCCACATCAGGATTTTCGTCGGCTAAGCCCTGCTGAATGGGACAGTCTGTTTCCGATATCGGCAGTGACCGGAAATCCGGAATCGAAGCATTGACAGCATCGAGCGGGAGTCCCCGAGGCCAGATATTTGCGTCCGAAAAGTAGCGATAGGCGTTGACCCATCCGGCATTCATTACAGTAGGCGCGGTTAGCGTTCTACGGCGTTCACCCCAAAAACTTGGGAGGGGGAAATTGTCATCATCCGTCTCGACCAGGACTTGAGCGCCTTCTGCGATCGCCAGCAAATAGCCGATATTCTTGCGGGCGTAGTGCCGCTTCGGCGTAAGGGCGGCGGTCGTGAAGCTGAGCTCGGACTGCTGCTGCAGGCTGAGAAACCTACAGCCATCTAAATTGAAATCACTAGGGCTCGGGACATCTCCGATTACGTAAAAATCATTGCCACGCGTAATGCAGTCGCTCGCGATTGCCTTCATCACGTCATTCGGCGCTGCTATCGACGTGATGACGACCGACGTCTTCTGACTGTTCATTAAGCCTACATTCTCGCAAAGAGCCCTTTTGTCAAATAAACGGCTCCGGATCGCAAATGCAAAACCAATTCTCGTCTAATCAGCTGTCGGCCCGGTTGAGTTGCATCAATGTCCTTCGAGTATCATGCTAATTAGCTTGAGTGAGACTCGTACGTTCCAAGTGGCTTTTTGCCGTTGTTTGGGTTTTACTAGCTCTTGGTAAGCTTTTACTTGTAGCTCAGAACGAAATCATCTCCATTGCGGATGACTCCGCGGGTTACGTGCGGCAGTCGCTCCGATCGTGGTCTCTCGACTTTCCTCCTGGATACTCCACGTGGCTCGCTCTTAGTAGGCCATTCGGTGTTCCGCAACGCATCGAGATCGAAATTCTGTATCTATTCTCAGCAGTTTGCGTTGCGTTAACTGTCAAAAAATTTTCCGACACCTTCGCCGCAACTATTACTCTTGCTCTCCTTGCGTTTACGCCCTATACTTTCTTTCTTTTTAACCACGCCTTGAGTGATGGATTTTTCATTTGCCTTACTCTATTGTGCCTAGCAGTCACGCTCCGCCTCTTCACAGCGGTGCGCAAGAAGAGCGTGATTGTTTGGAGCATTGTCCTTGGCCTACTTCTGGGCGTAACGGCCAGCACCCGAAACGAGGATCCGCTGATCGCGTTCTGGATTATAGCGGTCGTTGTGACTTGTGCTTTCTTATGGCGAGAAGAGCGGATAGGCATACGGCAATGGCTGTTCTGGAGGAGAGCCGTTTCCGCCGGTTTGATTACAGCAGCAATCACTACTTCAATCGTCGTGTGCGTCGAATTTTCCTATTGTCTTGTTGACGGCGTATACGCGCGCAATATCTCTTTGATACCGGGGCATGTTGAGCTTCTGAAACACTTGGCCGAGATCGACACCGGCGAGCCGCAGCGAAAATGGGTCCCGATTTCACGCGTGAGTCGTGAACTTGCTTACCGAGAAAGCCCTACTTTAGCCAGCATGCGAGGCGGCATTGAAGCCCCGATGTCCGACTATCAACTCGCCAGTCGGGCCGCCGGCCTGCCGGCTGGGGAAATTGGAGGAGGCTGGATTTGGCATGCGATCAATGCACAAATCTTCCCGATCTCCCAGGGGCGCCTTACCAACGCCGAAGCTATCTATGAAAAGATTAATCGCGAACTCGAATCTGCCTTCAAAGCTCGTCGACTAAAGCGCCGCTTTGTTCTGCATCCCCTGCTTGGCGCGGACCTTTCTGGGATCATGTCTCGCGTTCCCGCAAGTCTGCCGCCTGTACTGCTTGCTGCTTTTAGTTCTCTGCCCGACTATATTAACGACCAGAATTTTCAGCCGGAACTTTTCGACAAAGCTCTGCTGAGGCGAGCTGCTCTTATTGAACCCAGATCTCAGATCGTTGTCCAGGGTTGGGCATTTGTCAATGCCCCCGGACGCAAGCTTCTAAATGCCTTCATCACTTCCGCCGATTCCGTTCCTTATGCTGTCAACCCGATTCGGCGCCCGGACGTTGAAAAGGTTTTCGCGAAGCAGAATGGGTGGCCGCCGAATGTGCTAGGATTTTCGGCCACTGTCTATAGCCAGTCTCCTGAGAAGTTGACTATCCACTATCTCCTCGACAATGGTGCACAAATAGAAGCAGGCCGCCTGGAACCGATGCAGGTATCGAGCATCGAAAATAAACACACACCCCGCTCCGAGGTCATTCAGGGCGTTGATCTCGTTCAGGCACATGCTCATCTCCGCAGCGGGATCGATTATGCGATTCAGCTTTGGCTCCTTCGGACAATCCAGGCGCCGGGCCTCAAATGGTGTGTTGTGGCGCTCGTTGTGCTGGCTTTCCTTCTGAATTGTTACGCGTTGCTGCAAACCGCCCAGCAACAACGCGCAGTGTGGCTCATGATTTTCAGCTTTATCCTTGTCCTATGGTGTGCGAGAATTCTCTTCTATTCCGTGCTAGACGCAGCGGCTTGGGAGGGCAGCCAGGTGCGGTATCTCGCTCCCGCTCACGCGCTGGGATTGGTGTTGCTCTCCATCTCTTTCGCCAGCTTGCTTCAACAGGGGGCCAATCGTTGGTCGTTAGCCCGCAGAGATCCGACCCCAACGGATGTAGTGCATCTCAGCGCTACAATCGAAAATAATTGACCTCCAAGACATTGAAATCTTTCAGTTCGAAATTTGGCTTTCCTCTTTTCGTACTGATAGTGGCGCTTTTGAAGCTGGCGCTCGTAGCCCCTAACGAAATCGTTTCTATTCAGGACGACTCAGCTGTTTACGCCGCGCAGTCGATCGGGCGGTGGACACTAGGCTACCCGCAGGGATACCCAATCTGGCTTGCTCTCTGTCGCGAGTTCAATCTGCCACAAAGAATTGCAATCGAAGTCTTATATTTGATTGCAGCGCTAACCGTTGCCTGGGCCGTAAATCGATGGTTTGGGGTTCTGGGCGGATACTTAACATTTGGACTGTTAGCGTTTTCGTCTTCAACTATATTTCTTTTCAACCTTGGATTAGCAGATGGCCTGTTCGTGTGTTTGACGCTCTTCGCTCTGGGCTTCACGATCCTGGTCTTTCTCTTTCGTAACACTTATTTTATTGCCTCGGCCGTCCTATTGGGTGGAACGTTCGGTGCCATGGCGATTACTCGCAATGAGGATCCTCTGCTCCTGCTTTGGATTGCTTTGCTGGTTGCCACTTGCGCCATTGTATGGCGTCCTGAAACGGCTCCCTGGCTAGGGTGGAAGGTCTGGCGTACGCCTCTACTCGTTGGGCTCATAACCTCCTCGGTAGCCCTTCTGGCCGTCTGGTCCTTATGCCTCTCCTATTACTACTCAGATGGCGTGTTTGCCCGCGGCGTGGCATTGATACCCGGTCACGTCAAGCTTTTAAATAACCTCGCCCAAATCTATACCGCCGAACCGCTAACCCGGTTCGTTCCAATCTCTCGAAAGAGCCGCGAAATGGCGTACGCGGTGAGCCCGACATTTGCCAAATATCGGCCTATGATCGAGAACCCCGCCGATGGCTGGCAAGTTCTCAGCAGGGAATTCGGTATCCCGAATGGCGAGATCGGTGGAGGATGGATTTGGCACGCGATTAATACAAAGGTAATCCCTGCCCAAGGTGGTCGCCCTGCTCTTGCTGAAGCGGAATACAACAAAATCAACTCCGAGATTCAGAAGGCGTTTAAAGATGGAAGGCTAAAGCGTCGCTTCATTCTTCATCCCCTTATTGGCGGTAGTCCCGTTCACTTGCTTGCAGAACTGCCGCCTAGCATCGCTGCTGTAACCGAAAGCGCCTTAAGTTCAATACCTGAAAACCGGAACGATCAGGCGTTTGATGCCCCATTGTTCGATAAGGCTTTTGTGAGGCGTTCAGCCCTTGTATTGCGCTCCCCTGAGATGGCCATTCAGGGTTGGGCGTTTGTGAACAGGCCCGGCCACCGGATTGTGAACGTAATGATCGGATCACAAATTGTCAATAGCGCGCATATCACCACTCTGGACCGGCCGGACGTCGTGAATGCTTTTGGCACGCAAAACGGCTGGAAACCTGCAGTTATTGCCTTTCGCACCGGCCTACAGAGTCGCTTGCCCGATGAGGTCAAGATCACCTATTTGCTGGACGACGGTAGCCGCGTTCAGAATGATCATCTCCAGAACAACCAAGTGAAGAAACTAGAGAACAAGGTGGTACCGGGAGACGATGTCATACAAGGAATCGACTTGGCCCAACCCGCCATTGATGTTACGGCTCAACAAGAGACCCGACACCAAGAGGAGTTGACGTTGTTTAGTCTCTCTCAGAGCCCCAGCATCCGGCGCTTCAACGCTGTGATCGTATTCCTCGGAATAGTAGTTGCAGTTTACGGATCGCTCCGCACGCGAGAATCGGTTTGGAAATCGTATCTCCTGTTTCTCGGACTCACTCTCCTGCTTGTGTGCTTCCGAATCCTCTTCTACTCTGTACTCGATGCGAGAGCATGGCCCGGAAACCAGATTCGCTATCTCGCGCCTGCTCACGTACTGTGGCTAACAAGTGTTGCGGTTTCCGTATCCGCCCTGGTCTCCTTTGTACGGTCTGTGTGGCCCGCGAACAGGTTCAATTTGACGCCGGCTCCGACTCTGTCAGATTCACGTTCCTGAGTGACCAAAAGTTAAGAATAGACAGGAAAGTTGAGAGGTCGGCGTTGGTGTGGCTCTCTGGGCTCAGTTGCAAAAAAGTCAATCGCGGGTAAGGGCGTACATGCCAAAGAGCTTACTAAAGAATTCCACCTCAGCAGCAAAGCCTAGCTGAGAAGGACACACTGCAGCTTGCGGATCATACACATGACCTCAATTCCTTTGAGCGTGGCGTAAGCCGTTTTCCGTGACTTGAACTCGGCTGGAAAGTGGCGACCTATGAACCATTGGACATGCCCTTACTCTGGGCGAAACTGTTCTTTGCAACAGGGCCTTGGAGAGCGTGATGCAGTAAGCCTTGGAACAGTCCTAATTTGAACACTCACCCGTAAAAAGCTTGAGCCCTGGGCCAAGCTCGCCGGTCTAGAACTATGATCACCAGCACTCGGATAACTAACGAAGCGAGGATTGCCGCCGCGAACCATGATTTTGCAGTTGATTCCTGATAGTGATCAGCCTCCAACTTGCTCGCAAGGTTGAGTCGTCACATGCACCTGTGGTGACGAGGGCCATCGTACGGTTTAGTTCAGCTGATACTAGGAAGCCCATTCAGTCTGAGTTGGCGCCGTGCTGAATAGATCCGTCTTTGTGCCTGAAGGATCGGCTATACTTCGCTAGTCTTGACTGCATACACGAGTTTGCGCCCTCCGACTTAGAACTACATGAGATTGGTACCTTCGGATACGACAAATTGATCGAATCCCATCTGATTCTAGGAGGCGGTGGATTCATCGGTCGCCATGTGACCCTGTTATTGGCCAGGGCTGGACACAGAGTCCTAATCGCTGATCGAATGCCGCCCGCATTTCCGTTTCCTGACAACGCGGCGCAACTGATATCTTTCCGAGCGCTAGAACTTGCTTCCGCTGATTGGGAGACATTGATCGGCGACAGTGCGGTAATCCATCATTACGCTTGGAACTCATTGCCGGCCAGCGCAAATGCAAACCCAGCGGGTGATCTGACCTCCAATGTTTCTGCGACTCTTGCCTTGCTTGAAGCCGTTCGTCGGCGCGGTGGCAGACGGGTCATCTTTGCCTCCTCTGGCGGGACGGTGTATGGCAAGTTACAACATGTCCCGGTCACCGAAGATCATCCGCTGCTCCCTCTTACCGCCTATGGCGCCGGGAAAGCCACAGCCGAGATTTATCTCGGGTTGTATCGGAATCTATACGGCCTTGATTGCCGCATTGCGCGGATTGCCAACCCATTCGGAGCAGGCCAAAGTCTGATTCGTGGCCAAGGTGCGGTAACTAAGTTTCTACATTGCGCTTTAACAAAACAGCCGATCATCATCTGGGGAAACGGCGAGGTAATACGGGACTTTATCCACGTCTGCGATGTCGCAGCCGCGCTTGTGGCCATTGCGACGACTCGGGATTTAAGTGGGCACCACACCTTCAATATCGGAAGCGGGTGCGGAGTCAGTTTGAACCAGATGATCACGCAGTTGGAAGTTTGCGTCGGCCACACGCTCGAAGTCCGGCGTGAGCCGGGGCGAGCTTTTGATGTTCCCGTTAGCGTTCTTGATATTTCGAGAGCTCAGTCAGTGTTGGGTTGGCAGCCGAAGCTTTCTTTCGCTGAGGCGATTGCTAGGACTATGGTCGATCTATCGATCAATGCGCCTTTCTCCGTCTAGTTCTGCTAAGTCCATGTATTGTGGTCGGCTACCACCAGACGCCACTCATGTGAGTTACGGCATGCGAGCGCCCGGAGATTTGGGTTGAGAGCGGTAGTAGTCGCTCAAGAGAGTGCAGAATTGTACCGTCGTAAGGGACTGGTTCTGGGGGATAATCATCCCACTGCAAGCCCAAAGCCAGCATGGGCTCAAGAGCTTCACGAGTGCACCAAAACATGGTCCCGAGTGGGAAATCGAAGGCTTCGGGTAACTGTCCATTCCAGCCCATCCGAATCGCTAGATCAAGAGCCACAGCTCGATTAGAATCCCACCCTGCTAAACACGAACTGCCAGGGAAAACCAGCCCCAAGCCGGGGTCCTCTTCGAAAGAAGCGATAATCCGGTCGATCATCGGGTATCGGCCACCAATCAGGTGCTCCCATAAAAAGGTTCGCCATGCATCTCCGAGCTTGCCCTCGTTAATGATTAGACTGCGTTTAGAGTGAATGTGGCCAACCAAGTCATATTTGCCTAAGGCCTGGGCCAAGCCAGTAATAAGCGGGCCAACGTCGCGGCCCAAATTCGGCATGACTTGCACCGATACTGTTCCTCTCCCATAACCAGCAAGACATTGCTCGAGGACGTCTGCCTTCTCGGCTGTATCAGTGGTGATGAGCAAATCGCACGCTCGCTGGTTGAGCTCTAATCGATCTAGGAAATCTCGGGCTAGTTCGGGGTAATAGAAGTGTCCGTGCAGCACTGCCCGCAGACGTAAAACAGGTGAAGCGGGCGTGTAATCGTCCATACGTAGGACCTGAGCCTGCCAGGGTCCTTTGGGCTCACCGCGACGTACATAGTCTGCCAGCGGATTTACTCCAGCAGGAAGCGGTGGCCGAATCAGCTCAGCGTAAGCAAGCGGGTGAAAACCCACTGCAGGTCGGCGTAGAGGTAAAGATGCCTTCTCGTGACTTCTGCCGCGAACTTCTGATTCCGCTAGATAGCGGATTATCGCGTCTTCTCGCGTCTCCAGAGAGGGCGTTGGGCCGAGATAAATGTCTACATCGAAAGTAGGGTCATGCAGTAACGTTGCAGCATCGGCCGCACGCTGTTCCATGACCTTCTGGCCGCGCTCACCCAGTTCGCCAAGTTTTGCGACGTAAGCCTTCATGTCAAACGTCCGGAGGCCAATCCGTTCGATCGCCTCCCCCATTCTCCGAACCAGCGGACTGTCGCCGGCAAGATCGACGATTACACGAGCAGCTGCCTCTGCATCCAGGTAGTCTACAACCCCAACTGCAGTATCAGGATCGGCGAGCAACAAGTCTGCTATGCCACTTGCCTCTCGAAAACAGATGATCGGTACACCTTGCACGGCAACGTCGATACAGACGTTAGGCATTGGATCAAGGCGCGAACTCAACAAAAACAAATCCGCGATACGATAAATCGGCTGCAGGTCGGAGACTTCTTGTAGAAGAGTGACATGCTCGGCTAAACCGGAGCGAACCAGTTGCTCTTGAATGTAAACCGAATAAGTCATATCCTGGATCGGATTAAATCCGCCACCAACCCAGATGAACTGGATCTTCCGTTCGGGTTTGAGCCGGAGAACTGCGGCAGCAATGGAAAGAAAAACATCAACGCCCTTACGAATGTGGACAAAACCCGCACCTACGATTGTGAAGACTCCGTCGTCATGCCGAGAGATGAGTCCCTTCAGCTCCTTGGGGTCAACCTGTTCGTTTGTCTTCCTGTCGGCCGGCACTAGCGACATGCCCTGCGCTATGGTTTGCGTATCTCGGCTCTTAAGGGGCGGATGGATTAAATGCGCCGCTTCGGCGACAATCCTTGCAGGAAAAACAATTTCAGTAGACCAATCAAAAGCAGCCCGTAACTCCTCAACTGGTTGCACGTAGGACGCGAACTCATGCATTAGGAGGACCGTAGGAACAGAGCGGCGACTCAAAACCTCAACAATGAACCTCGATTCAGCGCTATTTACGATGGCATAGCGTAGGTGATGTTCTTTAAGTAAGTCGCGTAGGGAATACTCCAGGTCTACAGGGTGTCGATCATTCCAAAAATAGGGTCCGAAGACTCTTACGCTCTGCTCTTCGAAATCAGGGATGAGCTCCCCATCCCCAAAACGAACCGTGAACACATTGAAGCGTTCGTTCAGGTGAACCGCGAGATTCCAGCCAAGAATAGGTGCACCAGTACGCGAGACTTCGTGCACGACAATCAGCACGTTTTCGCGGTCGGGGATGAACGCTCGTTTGCCGTCACGGTAGATCGGCTTATGTTTGGCGTAACGCCCTTCATATCTACCGTGGTTGGTGAAGTGCAGCAGTAGATTGAGTCCGGAATGCGAAACATCTCGGTAGCGTTGGCCGTAGTAAGTAGGATCGAAATGGACTGAAGGCGCGAAACCGAGCCGCTCTCCGACCGCTACGTAGTGAATCGCCGGATCGAGATTACGGGCTTCTCCTCGCATATGGCGCCGATAGTACAATTCATCGAAAAGCTCACAATTTCGCACCTCAGCGGTTAAGTGGAGCAGCTCAGCTTTGGTTGCGGGAATCGCCCAACCGGCAGATTGCAGAGTTAAAAGTGTGACGGCTGGAGGTTCATCGTACCCGACACTTGCGAAGTATGGCTTCAGGAAAGAGCCCGGAAAGTCCTCGTTCGGCTCGAAACCTTTCAACCATCCTTTGCCCAGATAGTGCGCGATAGGATCGGCCTCGGAATCTGGCCCGGCCTGCTCGACATAACTATCGGGCTTGAATAAGCCGCTCAGCTTAAGTAGTTCGTATTCAGTTTCTCTGTCTCGGGTTAGAAAGGCTTGCTCTGTGCCATTGAAGGCGAAGCTATCCAGGCTGAGAGCTGTGCCGCTTTCGAATTGTTTCGACATCTAGGGCACTATCGAGCGTTTAAGCTTGCGAGCCATTGGACGAAGACCGTTCGGAACTAACCTGCGCATCCACACCGGTATCTTGAGGTTCGCAAGCTCGTGAATGGTTTGTTCATGTCGCAAAACTGTCGCGCGAGATTGTTCCAGTTGGCCGTTTAAATGCTGACATCTTATCTTTTCCTGTTCAAGCTCACTCGACAAGGATTCGGAGACCGCCAGTGTGCTTTCTCTAGGCAACACCACGTTGCCCAATCTCGATGCAAATTGGCGCTGCAAGCGCAGCACGGTCAATGTCTGTTGCTGAGCAAAAATCTTCGCGTCCTGTAGCTTTTGATTCTTCTCGACCAATTCTTGACGAAGCCCATTCAGGGCACGATTGAGATTCGCTTCGCGCTCCCCTGTTTGAAAACGCAAGGTCTCCATCTCGGAGCGGATAGCATCAATCGGACTTTCGCCAGTCAGAGCTTCTGCATCGTCCTGCAGCTTGTGCTTCGGCGACGCGAAGGCAACACGCTCCAGGTAAAGCGAATGAAGTATCTGCGGCAATGCTCCGTTGGAAGCGATTGCGAGCAAATACGGGGACCGGGGAAGATGCCGGTGTCCTTCGAACGTTACGGAATCCCGCTGTTCGTAGATCCAGTTACCATCGATACACGCCCCAGGCGTACAACCGTCTGGGAATAGCGCTGAGCCCACCATAAATCTTTGGCGGAACAGAACGGTATTGCGGAACGATGAACCTATCCATTGTTGAAACTGAGCTTTGTTGAGCTCCCGCAAATGGGTCGGGTCCGGGCTTCCATTTTGGCCGTTATAGATGTCTGAGTCTGGAGTGCTTATCAGCAATAAGCCTTCTGGCCGGAGCACCCGCTGCACTTCGGTACGGAAGGCCTCTTGTTCAACAACGCGTTCGAGCGTGTCAAAAGAAACGACCGCATCGACGCTCTGGTCTGTTAACGGTATGCGTGACAATTGCCCTTGCTTGAACACAAGATTCGGACTGACATAGGTAGAAGCGGCATGTCGCACAGCTGCCGAATCTACGTCCACGCCGACTACGTGAGTGGCTGACTGAGCTAAAAGGGCAGAGCCGTAACCGGCACCGCTAGTAATGTCGAGCACGCGCTTTCCACGACAAATTTCACGAGCAAAGAGGTAGCGGTGAACATGCTCGTCTTTAATCTTTCCGTTATTGGCGGTTGAAGAATGCCCCCCTGTGAAGGTGACTGCTGGTTTAGGCAAGCCGACGCGAAAGAGCTCTCCCACCTTCTATCTCTCGCAACTATTCGAATTTGCGTCTTGGAGCTCGTCAAAAACGGACATAACGTCTGTGAGAATCATTCTAGAAGCGAACCGAAGGCGTAATTTGGCGTCGTAATGTGACTCAGGGTAGCATACCAAGTGGTGCTGGCCGACACCTCTAAATGGGCCGGTACATATCATGTCCGGTATAAATGCGGGGCTTACTTTAGAGACCGGGTCGCTACAGGAGTGCATCCTTCAGCCTTGGTGCGTTTACGATCTTGCTTATTTTTGCACGAGACCGTCAGATTAGTACTTTGAAAGGCGAACAGAATGTCATTGTTTAATGATCCGATTAGCCGTCGTGGGGCACTTGCCCTGGGCGGTACTCTCGCGGGGGCCGTGGCTGCTGGCGGCGCCGCTGAAGGTAGTCCCAGCCCTGAGCCAGCTCAAATGTCGGATACGCCAAATCCTGCACACGGGAACAGCGGGCCGGCAACTCCCGACACGACAGGAGCGGGCGGCGAACTGCACCGCAATGCTGGTGGTGAATTCTCGTCGCTGACGACAAATCAGGGTTTACCAGTTGCCGATGATGAGAATTCGCTAAAGGCAGCGGGGCCACGCGGACCTGTGGTTCTTGAAGATTTCATCCTTCGGGAGAAAATTAACCACTTTGATCACGAGCGCATCCCTGAGCGTGTTGTTCACGCCCGCGGCTCGGCTGCGCATGGTTATTTCGAACTAACTACGTCGCTCTCTAACTTCTCGAAGGCGGGCATCTTCAATCGAGTGGGCGAACGCACGCCTGTCTTCGCGCGCTTTTCGACTGTTGCCGGCAACAAAGGCTCAGCTGATACGGCTCGAGATGTGCGTGGGTTTGCGGTTAAGTTTTACACAGCAGAAGGCATCTGGGACCTTGTCGGCAATAATATCCCTGTTTTTTTCATCCAGGATGCGATCAAGTTTCCTGACCTGATCCACGCGGCCAAGCCTGAACCGGACCGCGAGTTTCCGCAAGCGCAAACGGCGCACGACACGTTCTGGGATTATGCATCGCTAACTCCTGAGAGCACTCACATGCTGATGTGGATCATGTCAGACAGAGCCATTCCGCGCTCGCTGCGCATGATGGAAGGTTTTGGTATCCATACCTTTCGACTGATTAACCAATCTGGTAAGTCCACCTACGTGAAATTCCATTGGCGGCCCAAGCAGGGAATGCAATCGCTGATCTGGGATGAGGCGCTGAAGATCAACGGAGCAGATCCTGACTACCACCGACGCGATCTCTGGAATTCGATCGACACTGGCGATTTTCCGGAATGGGAATTGGCCATTCAGCCCTTCGACGAGGACTTCGCCAAAAGATTCGATTTTGATGTCTTGGACGCGAGTAAAGTCATACCTGAAGAACTCATTCCTTTGCAGGTCGTTGGCCGCATGGTTCTCGACAGAAACCCTTCGAATTTCTTCGCTGAAACTGAGCAAGTCGCCTTCTGTCCTACGCACGTTGTTCCGGGTATCGACTTCACGAACGACCCTCTTCTGCAGGGACGACTGTTTTCTTACCTAGACACCCAAATGACTCGGCTTGGGGGTCCAAACTTTGCTGAAATTCCGATCAATCGGCCCAAATGCCCGGTGATGAATTTCCAGCGCGACGGGCACATGCAAATGGCGGTTCCTCAGGGGCGCGTTAATTACTCGCCAAATTCTCTGGCTACTGGTGGCCCACGCGAAGATCCAAAGCGCGGCTATACGAGTTTTCCTGAGCGCGAAGAAGGTGACAAGATGCGACTTCGGCCAGCTTCTTTCTCCGACCACTTCAGCCAAGCGAGACAGTTTTTTAATAGTCAGACCGAGACAGAACAGGGGCATATCATATCGGCCTTCACCTTCGAACTGAGCAAGGTGGAAACCAAAGCCGTCCGGGCACGCATGCTGAGCCAGTTGGCCAATGTAGATCCCAAGATTGCTCAACGCGTGGCAAACGGGCTGGGTCATCAGGATCCGATTACTCCCGCACCAACAACTGGCAAAACGCGTACGGACCTGAAGCCGTCGCCAGCTCTTAGCATCTTGGCGAAAGCTAAACCCATGCTGAAGGGACGCATGATTGGTGTCTTAGTCGCCGATGGGACCGATGCTTCAGTTGTAATGGCACTAAAGGCGAGTGCGAAGAATGCCGGGGCGATGGTGAAGGTTGTCGCTCCTAAAGTTGAAGGAGCCAAAGGTGCAGACGGAAAGATGATTCCTGCTGATTTTCAGCTTGCCGGTGGTCCATCGGTCCTGTTCGATGCTGTCGTTATTGCGGTTTCTTCGGAAGGGGCACAGCAGTTGGCGATGCAGGCGTCCGCAATCGGATTCGTTCAAGATGCATTCGCTCACCTCAAAGTTATTGGACATACTGAAGCGGCGCAGCCACTGCTTCAGAAAGCGAATGTTATGCCCGATCAAGGGATTGTGGCAATGAATGGTTCAGCAGACACCTTCCTGGCGGCGGCTTCCAAAGGTCGAATTTGGGATCGCGAGCCTAAAGTGCGCCCTGTAGTTTAAGGGTTGAACATTTTCCTCTTGTTCTGTTTTGCCGTTTCGGCTACGGTAAGAAGAACAAAAGGCGAATGACTAATCTGGATTTTGGGTTCAGCAGTGTTGAAGACATCGAGAGTCACTCGGTGTCTTCAATTAGCCCAGGAGACGCTCTTTCGATTCAAGCTACGTCGGCCATACCAGCTCTTGCATCTCGCTTTCAACTCGCGATGCAGCAAGATGGCTCGTCCGTTCGCGCCGTTCGCCATCAGCCTGTACGTCCTCCGCTTTACGCCAAGTTCCCGGCTCAGCTAAATCCAATCCTGCAGTCAGCGCTTACTGGTAGGGGCATTGAGAATCTTTATGTTCATCAGGCCGCTACCGTCCAGCACGCATTAGCCGGCCGGAACTCCGTAGTGGTTACGCCTACAGCGAGTGGTAAAACGCTGTGTTATAACCTTCCCGTCCTTCACGAGATTCTTACGCACCCAGGCGCGCGGGCACTCTATTTATTTCCAACAAAGGCATTGGCTGAAGATCAGCGTCTTGAATTGCAGCGGTTGAACGACGCAATTGGCGGACCGCTGACCTGCCACACCTACGACGGGGACACGCCCCAAGATGCACGGCGGACGATCCGCGAGCGCGCAAACATCATCCTGACGAACCCGGACATGCTCCACGCGGGCATCCTTCCGCACCACACAAAGTGGGCGAAGTTGTTTGAGAACCTGCGCTATTTCGTCATTGATGAACTTCACTACTATCGCGGCGTTTACGGCAGCCATCTTGCCAACATCATTCGCCGACTGCTACGGATCTGCGCGTTTTACGGATCAAAGCCGCAGTTTATCTGCTCATCAGCCACGATTGCCAATCCGAAGTCATTGGCCGAGGCGATCACGGGTCAGCCTTTTGAACTCGTCGATCAGAATGGTGCGCCGTCGGGCGACAAGTACTTCGTCTTCTACAACCCGCCAGTGGTCAACCCGCAGCTAGGGATACGCCGCAGTTATCTTCATGAGTCACGTCGCATCGCAATTGAATTTATTCGTCAGCAGCAACAAACGTTGGTGTTTGCCAATAATCGCTTGGCTACCGAAGTCCTGACCACTTATTTAAAGGACGCCTGCTCGTACCTACCGTTCTCGCACGAGGCCGTTCGGGGCTATCGAGGCGGCTATCTTCCGAAAGAGCGCCGGAACATTGAGGCCGGCCTCCGCGACGGTAAGATCCGAGCTGTCGTCTCCACTAACGCGCTAGAGCTTGGCGTCGATATCGGCTCGCTCGATGCCGTCGTTTTGGCTGGCTATCCCGGCAGCATCGCCTCCACGTGGCAACGCGCCGGTCGCGGTGGTCGACGTCAAAGCACCTCCATTGCAGTCCTGGTCGCGTCGAGTGCGCCGCTGGATCAATATGTAATTGAGCATCCGGAATACTTTTTTGAAAGCTCACCCGAAGAAGCGCACATCAATCCGGACAATCTTGAGATCCTGCTCAGCCATCTGAAGTGCGCGGCGTTTGAGCTGCCGATTGGTGCCACGGAACAATTCGGCAAAACGGATACTGCAAAGCTTTGCAAGTTTCTAGAAGAGGATCTACGGGTGCTCGGCTTTTCCGGCAATGTCTGGCATTGGGTCAACGACAGCTATCCGGCCGATTCGGTGAGCTTGCGCTCCATCACAAGCGATAACTTCCTGGTGGTGGACATAACGGATGACCACAAGATCATAGGGGAGGTTGATTTTCCATCAGCGCTGACAACTCTGCATGAGAAGGCGATCTATCTTCACGATGCGCGTCAGTTTCAAGTCGAGAAGCTCGATTACGATGGACGGAAGGCTTTCGTCCGGCACGTGGATAGCGACTACTACACGGATGCAATCGTGTACACGCAGGTCAGTGACATCTCGAAATTCGAAACCGATGCTGTGGCTGGCAACGCCAGCGTAACTGCGGTTCACGGTGAAGTACGAGTTAAGCGGCAGGTTGTCGGCTTCAAGAAGATCAAATTCTACACACTCGAAAACGTCGGTGCGGGCATCTTGAATTTGCCCGAGCAGGAGATGCACACGACTGCATTCTGGCTCCACTTTGCGCCCGAGTTTTTCGATCACTTTGACCAGTCGCCAGCCGAGCTTCAGGATGCGATTCATGCTCTGGGCAACGTACTTAAGACTGTGGGAACCGTGATGCTGCTGAACGATCCGCATGATTTGGCGGTAGCTGTTCTGGATGCTCCCAGTCCTACGACTCAGCAGCGGGATTCGGCTCCGGCCTTCAAGCCTGATCTAGTGCTCTACGACACATATCCGGGGGGCATCGGTCAGAGTCAACCATTGTTCCATCGGAGGTGTGAGCTGCTGACGCGGGCGCTTGACCTTGTGTTAATGTGCCGCTGCGAGCAAGGATGTCCAGCCTGCGTGGGCCCACGAAATGAAGTAGGTGCAGGAAAGGCGTTAGCAACGGAAATGTTGAGGAGGATGCTCGAGACGAAGGCCTAGCGAATTTGCCGCGGATTACGTTGCGCTACTGACTGGGCAACGGATCCCGTCGGTCCTGCAAATCGTGATCTTCCGGAAAAACCGCGTAGCCGGTCGGCGGGGGATAAAGTGACTTTAGCAAATTGAGGCGCTTACGCAAGTAGCGACTTGGCAATTGACGGGGACCGGTCTCGACGTCGATGTCGCAGCAGATTCCGTGCAAGTAGAGAGTCAATGTGTCGACAAAAGAAGTCTTGATGTACTCATCGAATGTTGCGCTCTCTCGCTTGACGTTTGCCTGACGCCGGAGGAGATTCTGTTTCGCCTGCCAGCTATCGTCATCAAGCTCCCCGTGTACGTCGGCAATCAGTTCGTCGCGGATCATGGCTGAGTAGGATTGCGCGGTATCAGTCGACCACTTCTCAGAGACCAACTTTGCCAGACGCCGGTAAAGCCGATAGTGATACTCGGCTACATCTTGTTCTTGCAAGGCAAAAACAAGCACCATCTCGTTTTCAAAATTCACTTCCGAAGCCCAAGACTGGTGGCCTTCGGCAGGACGTTCAGCCACAACGAAATCAGACAGCTTCTCGATCCCTGGACGCCTTGGAACTTTCTTTGTCTTGGAGGCTTTTGACTTGGATTTCGTGCCGACTCGCTCCAGATACGGAACGAGAAGAATAGAGATTCGCGGCAGCATCGAAGCAATAGCGGGTGGAAGGGCAGCGACGGGCTCTTCCAGATACTCCTTCACTACTTCTTCTGACATCGGCGAGGACGCGCAGTAGTAGCCAAACGTACTGCTGAGCGGAATCACCTCGCCACGAAAGCGCTCCGCGAACTGACCAACACTGACGCGGGTAGTACTAGTTTGAGCAAGACTTGTGTTAGTCGGCTCTCGTTGGCTTGACATCTACGTTCGACTCGATTCTAGCAAAGCAGCCTGACCCCACTGGACCTTGCTCGGCTACTATCCGCGCGTTTAGCAATGCTTTTGAACCCGAATTCCACTGTTACACTTAAGCCGAATCGATGCGCTTTCTGGTGTCGGCGGGCGAAGCTTCGGGCGACATGTACGCAGCCGGCGTCGTGGCACATCTCCGTTCCAGCTTCCCTAACGCTGCTTTCTACGGCTGTGCAGGTCCGAAGTTGCAGGCGCTTGGCGTTGATCCGGTAATTGACTCGGCAAGCCTGGCGGTCGTTGGATTGGCTGAGGTGGTTGGGCATCTACCGCGCATTTACGGTGAGTACCGCAAGCTGGTTCGATATACCAAGCAGAACCGGCCCGACGCGGCACTGCTGACCGACAGTCCCGATTTTCACCTTCGGCTGGCCTGGCACTTAAAAAGGCTTGGTGTTCCGGTTTACTACTTAGTGGCGCCGCAAGTCTGGGCGTGGCGGCAAGGTCGAGTTAAGATCATCCGTGATCGCGTTGACAAGCTGTTCTGTTTATTTCCATTTGAAGAACCCTGGTTTCGCGAGCGCGGTGTAAACGCGACATATATAGGTCACCCACTCGCCAAAGCTGTGGCTGTGCGCAGTACGCGAGACGAGTTCATCCGACGACACAACGTTGAGCCAGGCCAGCGAATTTTGACCCTCCTTCCGGGCAGTCGCGTAGGTGAGGCCCATCGGCATCTGCCGATTCTTTTGGAGACTGTGGCAAAACTGCGCGCCCGGTATCCTCTGACAGTGCTTCTGGCAACGCCTGCCGGCTTTTACTCTCATGCCGCGCTCTCAACTTTTCGGGAACCGTTTCAGACGCTATCCATCAAAGTAGTAGAAAGCGATACTTGGGATTGCATTGGACACGCTGATCTGGCCCTAGCCGCAAGCGGAACCGTCACAGTGGAAGCTGCGGTTCTGGGAACGCCCATGGTCACCTTCTATCAGGTCTCGCCGCTGTCCTGGTTCGCTGGCCGCCGGTTAGTCAAGGTGCCATTTTTATCGATGGTCAACCTGATTGCCGAACGCATGATCGTTCCAGAATTTATCCAACACGACATGACTGCATCGTCCCTTGCGGAAGCTGCCACTCTGCTACTGGACAATCCCGTCCGACGTGAACAAATGCGGGAGGACCTCGCGCGCGTTCGTCGGTTATTAACGCAAGAAGGTGATCCTTTTTACCGTGCAGCGGCACTCATTTCAGAAGCGCTTCGAGCTCGATCCCACACACCGCTTTCCGCTTGATTGCATGTACCCAAATCTCACCGGGAGACAATTAGTCTAGATATGTTGCGCAGTCTGAACTGGACAGTCCTTTTATTGGGCATCGCTTTTTCTTCCGCTCCTCATCTGTTCGGACAAGACAAAGCGGCAGGGCCAGACAAATCAAGTCAGGACAAATCAGGGCGCACCAGGATCGACGTTCAAAAGTACTCGATTGAGGCCGACATAAATCCACATACGCAGTCGCTGGTCGCGACCGCCAAAATTACGTTCACGCCTTCCGATTCGGCGATTGATGTGCCCTTCGAGCTCAACGAAGCCTTGGCAGTGTCGAAGATCGTCGATGGTCGCGGTCAAACTATATCGTCCACACGGAATGCGCAGGATCACTCGATTCACCTGCAGTTTGGTCCTCCACTGCCCAAAGGGCAATCGTTCGAGGTCGCGATTTCCTATAGCGGAAAATTGACAGGCGACGAGGACTCCCCCGTCTACGGCATTAAATTCGCCGCCTTACATCCTGAGTACAGCTACCTTCTGTATCCCTCGCGCTGGTTTCCGGTCAGTGGTTATACAACCACGCGATACGCAGCGGACCTCAGAGTTACGACGCCGGGTGAATACAAAGTGGTCGCCAGTGGTGACATGAAGACAGATCGCGGCACTGGCGATAAGGTTGTTTATTCCTTCCACTATCCCCAAACAAGCTTTCCGGGAAGCATCGCGATTGTGAAGGGCGATGCTGTTCGTGTTTCCTCGCAAGGCATCAGTACGAACGTGTACTTCCGTGGCAGCGAGGCTGATAAAGCGCAGGCCTACGGTGACGAGGTGGGCAAGATCATGACCTTTTTCACCTCTCAATTCGGTCTTGCGCCGCAGGCTAATTTGACGCTGGTTGAAACGGAAGCGGGAGCGGTGAACGGTTACGCGGCTCCTGGGATCATCTTTCTCGCGCCAGGGTCGATCACGAAACAGGCCAGCACTCGTGTTCTGGCCAACCAGTTGTCGCGGCAATGGTGGGGAGTCTTAGTGTCGCCGTCCACGCGCAATCACCTGTGGATCACGAATGGCGCGGCACGCTATTCCGAGTTGCTCTATCTCGAGCACACTGCCGGTCAGAACGCGCTAGAGGCTGAACTGAAGAACACGCAGATTGAGTCACTGACCATTACTGATCCGCCAGTCCTTCAGGCTTCTCGAGTCGAGGACTACTCGCCTGAGTATTGGGCTTTAACGGCTGCCAAAGGTGCGGCGATTTATAACATGCTGCGCGGCATCATCGGCAACGAGAACTTCACCAAGTCATTGCAGGCATTCGTTGACAAGTTCAGCTACAAGTCGGCCAATAGCGAAGACTTACGCAAAGTGATTGAGCAAGTCTCGGGTCAGGACCTGCGTTACTTCTTCTTGCAATGGCTTGAATCAAGCGGCTCGCCCGAGTTCAAGATCGAGTACACTGTGTTCCGAACGGGAAAAGGGTTCCGGATTACTGGCAAGATCACCCAGGATCTGGACACCTTCCGGATGCCGGTCGAGCTTCGAATCGATACGGAAGGGAACCCGGAAGACAAAACAATTGAGGTCACGGGTACATCGTCCGAATTCAGCGTTGATACGTTCGGCAAACCGCGAAAGGTCACAGTTGATCCGCAGCACCGAATCCTTCGTCTTGACCCAACCATTCAGGTGGCCGTTGCTATCCGCCGAGGTGAACAATACAACGAGATCAACGACTACAACAACGCTCTGAAAGAATTCCAAAAGGCGCTGGACGTTTCGCGGAATAGTTCACTTGCGCATTACCGTATCGGTGAACTGTTTTTCAAGCAGAACAACTTCCAATCCGCCGCGAACGAGTTCCGGTCCTCGATCAATGGGAATCTAGAACCGAAGTGGACAGAGGTTTGGTCTCACGTTTATCTCGGCAAAATTTTCGACGTCACGGGCCAACGCGACCGGGCGTTAAACGAGTACAAACAGGCCATCCGAACGCACGACAACACCAGTGGAGCGCAGGAAGAAGCCGCCAAGTACACGACCAAGGCCTACGAACGACCAAATAGTGAGAGTTAGGAAAGATTAGGGTCGGGTATGTAGGTTGGGATTCTGCTGTGACCACCCGCGCATTCCTATAGAGCGCTTCAGCCTTCCCGCCCACTATCCTTCATGAGCCGGTAACAACACGGCGCGTCCGCTTAGATTCGCGATTGCGGTGCTACCCTGAAGATACCCGGGAAAGGGAGTGATTTGGACGATAGACTCAAGGAGCTGATGCAGGAGTTAGGCAACGCAATCAATGAATCATTGTCCGATTCAGATCGGATTGCCGGCGCTATCGGTGACATCAAACGAGCTGGCTATGATGTCTTTCTTGTCCTTGAGGCTACTATCGGTTTCAATAAGCGCGAAGAAGGCGAAGAGTCTGATGATGATACTTCCGAACCTGTCATTGGAACAGCTCCGGCGCCTGCCTTCGAAGGTAAAATCAAACTGACCAATCAGGACCAGAAATTCCTTCGGGCCCTAAAAATTTCGATTGACGAAGATCACAAACACTAACCGGCTACTTCGCAGTAAACGGCGTACGTTTTCTCGGCGGCCTTTTCCCAGCTAAATTCCGCAGCTCTTCGTCGGCCCAACCCAGAGAGCTTTTCTCTTAGAACTACATCGCCACTTAGTTGCTGCAGTGCGGCAGATAACGAGTTCGGGTCTGCGGGATTGACCAACAGCGCTGCGTCCCCAGCCACTTCCGGCAGCGCTGACCGATTCGACGTTACGACTGGCACTCCATGGGCCATGGCTTCCAACACGGGAATTCCGAATCCCTCATCGAGCGAGGGGAAAGCAAAAATCGACGCTTCCGAATAGAGCCGCTTCAGCTGCTCTTGACCGACATACCCGGCCACCGTGATTCGACCTGCTGCTTGGCTGCCTGCAACACGTTCCAAAATCGGCTTGCACTCGTACCCACTTGCGGCACCAGCGAGCACCAGAGTCCAATCGTTTGGCATGCGCTGAAACGCGTCGACCAATCCGAGAACGTTCTTACGTTTTTGCAGAGCTCCAACGAACAGGACCATTTTGCGTTCGCGCCGCTCGCAGACTGCCGGAAAGTGGACACCGTGCGGCACCACTCGAATGCGCGCCCGGTCGAACCCAAGAAGCTCACTGACCTGTCCCGCCGTAAATTCAGAGACGGCAATGATTAAGTCTGAGTTCTTGGCGGCCTGCCGTGCCTGCTGAGTAAATCGTTGGCGGAACGCCGGGCTTGAGTACTCGCCCGTCATCACAAATAGGTCGTGGAAGGTTGAAATTACGACAGGAGCCGTACGTCGATCCACTCTCTGGTTCAAGGCATGAAATACATCTGCGCGAAACGTACGAAGCGGAGGAACCAGCAATTTACGAGAGACGTTCTTGGCTGAAAGACGAGGGGCAGACTTCCAGGCTTTCATCCGGTAAGCGTGAACAAACCGGTCATCGGGATGAGCAGCGGCAAGTCCGGTCAGCAGCTCTTGAGAGTAGATTGCAATTCCGGAAGGGTGTGGGTCAACTGAGTAGCTGGCATCGAACGCAATGCGCACGTCCCAGCTTACAGGCCGTAGTCTTTTAGTTTTCGATAGAGCGTTGTTCTGCCGATGCCGAGCATCGCGGCCGCAACGGTCCGGTCGCCCTTGGTGTAATCGATGGCTTGCAGAATGGCTTTCTTTTCTACTTCCGCTAAGGGAACAACTCCCGAAGCTGGGTCCCCGTAGAATGGTGCCGGCACGGTGTCAACCGGAGACTCTGATCCCAAGTGCCTTTCGATTGAGCGATTCATCACGGCTGACGGCAGATCAGCGACCCCGATCCAGGGACCGGAGTTCATCGCCACCATCTGCTGAACCACGTGCTCGAGTTCCCGTATGTTGCCCGGCCACTCATACTGTACAAGCGCGTCCATCACCTCGTCTGGTACGCGATGGCCATTGCCATAACGTTCAAGAAAGTGAGTGACTAGAACGGGAACGTCTTCAGATCTCTCTCGTAAGGGAGGCAGCCGTAGCCGCATCACGTTCAGGCGATAAAACAAATCTTGTCGGAAACGTTTTGCATCAACTTCTGCTGCTAAATCACGATTAGTCGCCGCAACTACGCGAAAATTCGAGCTTCGCTGCGATAGTCCGCCTACCGCGCGGAATTCTTTCTCCTGTAGAACACGGAGCAGCTTCACCTGGAGATCGATGGGCAATTCGCCGATTTCGTCAAAGAAAGCGGTACCACCATTCGCTGCATCAAGAAGCCCGAGCTTCTGATTGTGCGCTCCTGTGAAGGCACCTTTCGCATACCCGAAGAGTTCGCTCTCCATCAGCTGTCCTACCAGCGATGAACAATCAATCACGACAAAGGGTCCGCGAGCCTCAATGTTGTGGATTGCGCGAGCAATTACTTCTTTACCGGTTCCTGTCTCGCCTAAGATCAGCACCGGGAAGCGCGATTTGCCCATCCGAGACACAAGCCGATGTATCTGCCTCATAGAGGGCGAGGTGCCCACCAGGTTAGCCAGCGGCGAAGAATCGTATGCAAGTTGCGGCTTCACAAAATACGACACAGGGAAACCTAGGTTTCCATTTCAGGTAGTGGTGAGTCGAAATGGAAACTCTCGGGCCGACGCGTTTCACTGGATGGGGACAGTCTGAGTGGGGTCGTTCCGAATCTCATTAGTCAGGGCCGCGTCGACTCGGACGACAAACACGCTTTTGTTCTCCGCTGCTAAATCACTCGCAATCCTATTTGCGTTCTCCATCGATGTTCGTCCTAGCTGGACGCGGTAAAGCCCGCGTTGCAGCACCAACTCGGCCGACCCAAAGCGTAGTGCGTACTCGTGGCATAATCGCTCAGCGTTGTCGTAGACAGAAAACGCACCCACCTGGACTGTGTACTGGTCGGGTACGGCGGCTTCCGGGGGCGGAGCAACTGTCGCGGGTACCACAGGAGCCTTCTCAAGATGTTCCTCCGATACTCGCGATTCAATGTGAGCGATTACTTCTAAACGAACCTTTCCGGTGCCGGGTCCAAGTAAGTCAATTTGCCGCGCCGCTGCTTTCGAGAGGTCGATTAAACGTCCTTCTATAAAGGGTCCGCGGTCAATGATGCGTACGTCCACTCGTTTGCCGTTGGACACATTAGTTACTCGAACCCAAGTATTGAATGGCATCGTACGGTGTGCCGCTACCAAGGTTTCCATGTCGTAGATTTCTCCATCCGCGGCCTGCCTCCCGTGAAATGGAAGTCCGTACCAACTCGCCACCCCTTCCTCGTGGTAGCCGATGGGCAGCGGACTCATAGGTGTCGGCACTCGCGAGTTGGGCATCGATGACGAAGACTCTTGCGCCCTTGATGATGTGCTGGCGCTTTTCTGTGGCGAGTGTCTGGCCGCGACACGCTTATGTTTCCGTCCGCAGCTACAAAGAACAACAGCGATCAAGATAGTGACGATGATCCGCGACCAGTGTTCTCGCAACCTTCTTGTTTGATAAACGGGTTTGTTCGTGCAAGTCAACTGCGACTCGACCTTCTGATCAAAGACGCCGTGCAATAACCAGTGTCTATC
Source organism: Bryobacteraceae bacterium (assembly GCA_965214005.1). Taxonomy (GTDB): domain Bacteria; phylum Acidobacteriota; class Terriglobia; order Bryobacterales; family Bryobacteraceae; genus Bog-105. The sequence continues at coordinate 367,800 of CBDCAQ010000014.1, read as the reverse complement.
ATCTTCATTGGTGAGCGAAGACGCCCTCCTTCACACCTTCAGACGCGCTGCGTGCCCCTCACATTCCTTGTCAAGCATTTTTTTCTTGACTTCTTCGGCGAACAAATTTATATATGAATCACGCTGCGATCTTCTGATCGCAAATTTACGTTTAGGGAGAACTGATTCAATGAAGAACGCAACCAAGAAGGCTGCAACAAAAAAGGCCGCAACAAAGGCCCCAGCCAAGAAGAAGAAGTAAGACGATTCCATAAGGAATTTTCGACCTAAGCCTCCGGAAACGGAGGCTTTTTTATTTCAACCTAGCCTTTCTCCCAGACCATCACGCGAAAGCTCTCGCCCAATCCGAACACCAGATGCTTCCACTGAAGTTGCCAACGCTGATCGGCCATCGCCCATAGACGACTCAACTGCTTCTCATCCCAGATACGAAGAATCCAGTTCGCGAGTGATGAAGAGTCGACGAGACGCCACCCGATCTTGGTGGCATGTTGGCGCAGGTCGGAAAAATTCACGTGTGCGGTGATGTCCTGTTCACCAATGTGCGAAAGAATGTTCGTTCCAGATCGATGACGCCGGTACGTCAGCAGAGTGGGTTCGTTCATTCTACCCAGCATGGGTCCCTCGTAGCCGTAGTCGATCACGACAACTTGACCGTTCAGCATAAATCGATTTACCCGATCTAGCCATCGTCGAGCTTGGAGGTTTGCTTCTAGCGTTCGACCGTCGGCAATGTCGGCTCCCCACTGGTTTGCATACGCAAGAAGCTCCCCCACGGCGTTCGGTCCATCTGCAAGGTGTAAACATTCTTGACCCAACGTGACGCCCACTTCGACCCATTCGCCGCCGGATTTTCTGAGAACATGAATCGGGAGCGCGTCGAAGAACTCGTTCGCGAATACCAATCCGTGAATGGGTACTCTAATGTCGAGTATCTCCTTCGGATTTGTTTTAACGTCGATACCGCAGTAGCCATATCGTTCTAGGTAAGGTCGCATCTCTTGCCTGCCTGCTCCAAGTTCGATGACCCGAAACGGCTGCCATGCCTGGTGGGCCAACATCACCGATTCAATGTAGCTGGCCATAACCTCCCCGAATACGGGTTGCAACTGTTCCGCAGTGTAGAAGTCACCTTTGACACCGAACGGGTCTTTCGGTCGCCTGTAGTAGCCCAGTTCGGGATCATACGACGCAGATTCGAGAAATTGTTCTATCGAAATCCACGGTGAGCGCTGGCCTGATTGCCGTAGTTGGTCCTCGATCTTTAGTTGTAGTGCAGTCTTATTTGTTGTGGACACGCCTATTGACACGATACGGGCCGATAAACTACGGGAATGGCAATCCGCCTTGGCTACGATACGTATTCTATTCGCGCCCTGAACATGGACGCCTTTCAGCACCTTGAATACGCGGCTGCGCAAAAGCTCGATGCTATTCAGTTTTCTGGCCTGGAGTCCTTCAGAAGCTTTGACCCGGCGTACTTAACGAAGGTCAAACAGCGAGCGTCTGAGTTACGCCTCCACGTTGACGGCGGCACCGGGTGCATCTGCGAACTTTCGAAAAGCTGGGATCCAAAGAACGGTTCGCCTGTGACCATGCTGAATCGTGGTCTCGAAATCACGCATGCGATAGGAGCTAAGGTCATGCGCTGCTATATGGGCACGCAGCTCGATCGCTTTGGGGATAGACCACTCGCGCAATTGATGGAGGCCACGGTCTCAAGCTTCAAAGCAGTTCGATCGAAAGCGCTCGACCTGGAAGTGAAGATCGCTATTGAGAACCACAAAGACTTACAGGCCTGGCAGGTCCGCGAGCTCATCCTGGCCAGCGGAAAAGATTTCGTTGGATCGAACCTCGACCTGGGCAATCCACTCACATTGATGGAACATCCGCTTACTACGCTTGAGACTCTCGCACCTTACACACTGACGAGCCACGTTCGTGATACGGCTGTGTATGAGGTGCCCGAGGGTGCGGCGGTGCAGTGGACGGCCCTGGGCGACGGCTCAGTTGATTTCAAGCCCATTGTGGAGCAGTTCCAGAAGCTGTGTCCGAACTCTTCACTGCATCTTGAGATCATTACCGGTCGGCCGCCACAGACTCTGCCCTACCTTCAACGATCATTTTGGAAGACCTTCGACGGAATGCCCGCTGCCGACTTTGCTCGATTCGTGGCACTTGCCAAACAAGGTCGGCCGTTCCGAGGCTTCATGGTTGTGGAGGACGGCGCCAAGTCATCGCCGGAGTTTCAAGCCGCCATGAATTTCCAACAGCGAGACGACCTGGAACGTAGTTTCAAGTACGCCAAAGAAGTTCTAGGGCTTGGCCTGTCCTAAAAACAAAAGGGCACTAGCCGAAGCCAGTGCCCTGAGTCATTAACCTGCGTCGGTTTATGGAATGGTGTACCGCAAGTCAAGGTAGAACAGATTGGTCTTGGCGTATTGTCCTTGACCAGTTGGAACATACCAGGGGTCTCGCCATAGGTACGAGTATTGTCCGATTAATTGAAGTGCTCCGTAGTTGGGGCTCTTCCACAATGTTTGAACGATATCGAACGTCGCTTCCTGTATGGTCCGGTTCTGTCCATTCGGTGCGCCTCGATAGCCATAGCCGATTAGCGAACGGGTTGCATTGATATCGGTCGAGACATCACGGCCGAAGTAAGCCCCGCCATACAGCATCGAGATCAGGGTATTTTTGTGAAACGTTGCTTCAAATCCGTCGACGGTCGAATAAGAGTGAACCGCCGATAAAGTGCCGTTCGCGCGAACAATCACGTCAGGTCCCTGGCCGAAGATATACCGACCACCGCCTGCGCCGAAGAATGTGTTAGCCACCAGCCTGACATTCTTTACAAATTCCAGGTTGGCGTTTGCCTCGCCGCTGGCCGCCGTGAGTGTGTTGTTAGTGAAACGACTTGTAGACGCAATGGCGCCGGTTGAAGTAAATGCAGTCGGGAACGAATCTTTAAAGCTCCGCACCAGACCGCCCGCTTCGACGTGCAGGATTTTCTCTCCGACATGTCCATCGTAAGCGGCCTTGAAGATGATGTCCGGGTGCAGGTTGGGTACGCCGTAGTTGTTCGTACCGTTGTTGAACTGGTTAGACAACGCGGTGTTTGCGGCGAATGAAGCGGGCAAGGTCGCCGCCGCAGATCCGTTCGAACCCGCGATGTACTGCTGAGGATTCTCAAGCGAGACACCAAAAGCAACATCCTTCGTTGGATGTGCAATCAAACGAAACTGCGCTTGGCGGGACCAGATCAAGCCCACTTGATAATTCGTGTCCATGTTCTGCGTGTAAAAGATATCGCTCGGCAACGGCGACAATCCTCGCCGGTTCGGAGTGAACAAGCTCCAGTCTTGACCACCTAAGACTTCGAGACCGCCCTTCTGCACATCTACGAAAACGTTCCTCATACGAAATGTATCTGCGTTGCTCGTTACGAAAACGTTAGTCGGCTGGTTGCCCAGGAAGTCAGCTTCGAAGTATCCGAGCACCTTAGCGTTCATCACTGTTGAATCAACCCGGAAACCAATGCGAGAGTTCTGAGCAGTAAAGTTCGATTCCGAAAGGCGGCTCTGTGGCGCGGACGAACCGGCGTTGTAGGGGATGCCCGCAAAATTAGTTCCCAGACCGCTACCCACGTTCGTTGATCGCGAGAAGAACGTGAAATCCACAAAACCTAACGGCGTGATCGTAGCCGAACCGATCGATATCGATAGGGGCGATGCAGTCTCGCCACCCGTTTGCCGTGCGGCACGTGAAGCTGCCGCGACGTTGTAAGGTCCTGTTACGTTGATGGCCGGAACGACTTTTACACCACCATTCAAAGTGGAATTCGGAGTGGCCGACACAGTCATTGCCGAAGCGCTTGGAGTTGTCGGTGGGGCCGATACATTCTTTAGCGCACTCTCTACAAACGCTCGCTGGTCATCTACTGAGTTCTGGAGAAGCTTAATCTGTTCTTGTTGTTCTGCAATGCGTTGGCGTAGCTGCTGTATTTCCTCTGCGGTAACTGGCCGCGCCGAGGCCGATGATGTTGAAGCCGCCTCGGTAGACGCAGGTGCGTCTGATACACCTCGCGCGGGAACACCGGGCTCAGCTCCGAACAGCTGACCCGCAACTACCACGTAACAGAGCACGCTCAGTACCTGATGTCGTCTGATCATAATCTCCTTAAACGAAAGTTCTTTTTGGCCAAGTTCACAGCTGCGTCACAACGCGCGGCGGCGAAGCTCGACCCCTGAACGCCCATTCAAGTTACCGAACGGCTGTTACACTGCCATGACAAAAGCGTAACAACTAGACCAACTCGCGATGCGGGGGTCTAAGAATCTGCACACACTGGCACCTCAGTTGAGTTTTATCGGTCTTAATAATTGGAACAAATTACTGAAGTTATCGGTCCAGCTGACATTTAAACCCAAGTCGTTGATGGGAACCTGGTGTACGACTACGCCCGGATTGGCTGCTACGTCGGGGTTGCGCGTTACTAGAACCCAATCTGCCGGTTCTATATTTTCGTTCATATCGGAGTTATTCCGAACCAGCACTGAACGGTAAGCAACAGAATCGGAAAACGACTTAACCACGGGCGCCAAATCCAGATATTGATTCGAGACGTGAATCGCTAAGACTCCATTAGGCCGGAGGTGTTCCACGTACAATGCCATGGCTTCGCGTGTAAGAAGATGTACTGGTATTGCGTCACCTGAGAACGCATCAACAGCCAACACATCAAAGCGCTCGGCCGGTTCGCGAACCAATGACAAACGCGCATCGCCCTCTACAATCTGAATGTGCGCCTTCGATTCACGTAAGTAGGTGAAGAGCGATTGAGCAATCTCAACTATCTGGTGGTTGATTTCGTAGATGCGGAAGTCGTCACCCGACTGTCCGTAAGCTGCCAACGTACCGGCACCCAGCCCAATAATCCCCACGCGCTTAGGTCCTGCAAACGTCTCACGAAGCACTATGCCAATGCCTGACTCATAGCCGTAGTAAGTGGTCGGTCTCGTCCGCCGGGGTAACAGACGGAACTGAGATCCGTGTGTGATGGTTCCATGAAACAGCGTTCGCAATTGCTGCTCACCTGCTCTGCGGCTCTCCACCACTCGTAAAGACCCGTAAAAACTACGGCGCAACGCCAAAGCATCCTGCTGATAACTCTGACGGTCGCTTACAAAAACGGCGATCATACAGGCGGTGACTCCAATCCAAAGCCCACGTAATGCCCACCCTTCCTTCCATGTCATCGTTGCGGCCAGCAACGCCATGGCAATAAGCGACAGCGGAAACTCATAGATCCCGGCGAACAACTGAGGCGCAAGAATAGCCACGAACAGAGCGCCGGCAGCACCGCCCGAGGCAATCACAACGTAGAAGGTCGTGAGCGATTCTACTGGCGGGCGCCGCCTGTTTAATTCGCCGTGGCAGAACATGCAACATGCAAATAAGCCAAACGCAAATATCGGGATGCTAATCTGCAACACCTCTGTCGTACGAATGTCGTAAAGCCGATAGCCCAGCAATCCCAGGCCGAGTGCCAGTACGCGGAGAAATATCGACCTGTTGTAAAGGCTGCGTTTGCCGAAGCAAAACACAAAGGTCAACAGGTAAATACTAAGCGGAAGAATCCAGAGGAAAGGAACAGCTGCGACGTTCTCGGAAATTTCATTCGTCAGTGCGAGAAGCACGGTTGAGCTTCCGGCCGAGAGTGCGAACCATGTCCATTTTGCGTTCGTTGTTATTGCTTCGTTTGGGCCAGATCGAGCCGTCACACTAGAGCGTCGCTTGTCACGTGACCGGGTCCAGGCGACAACTCCACACACCACCGCAAACACAACGTAAGAACTCGACCACACCGTACGCTGGTCCTGCAATGTCAGCCATCTTTCGACCACGAACGGATAGCTCAGCAAGGCTAGCAACGAAGCCGTGTTCGACAGGGCAAAGAGACGATAAGGAGCGGTCTCGCCTGTCTGAGCGAGCCAATCCTGCAGCAGAGGGCTCGTCGTCGACAAAAGAAAGTATGGAACGCCCAACGTCGCAGTCAGCATTAAGAGGATGTGCCACGCGGGCTGATCGGCCGTATCAGGAATCCAGCGCGATCCCGGGCCGACCGGCAGGAACAGAAGAGAGAACAGCAACAGACCAATGTGCAATCCGCCTTGGTGCAACGGTTGCAGTCGCAGCCGGGACGCCACGACTGAATACCCGTATCCAGCTAGGAGAACAACTTGGAAGAAGGCTAAGCTGGTGGCCCATACACCGGCAGATCCGCCGAACCAAGGCAACATTCGCTTGGCTACAAATGGCTCTACCGAAAAGAGTAGAAAAGCGCTTATAAATACGACTGTGGGTGTTAACGCTCTGGTGACTCGGTCAGAACTAATCGGCGGCTCAGGCAACCACCAAGCTTCTCAGATTGCGCTAAGCTACTTGCCTGTAGCCAAGCAGTCTACGCCCGATTGACCAAACGACGTGCGTCTTTCGATTCGCAAACGGCCCAACGTGCCTGGCCGGGCTTTCGCTCCCACATCGTTAGCCATCGATCAAGTTCGCTCAAGTGGCTCAGAAAAGGAAAAGTGTTCGGGTTGCGACCTGCTGCCAATACTTCCACAAAAAAGTGGCTGTGAATGACGCGATTGCGCAAAGCTGCGGCTATTCCGCTGTTACCATTGCAATCCACAATCATGTCAGTGGTTGCTAAAAACGAGGACACCAGAACGTCAGGCAGGAGGTCCAGAGGCGACCTGTCGTGGTGCAGGACACATAGCAGATTCCGGTAACGGCCTGCAATTTCGCCGACGGCTTGGACCGTGCACTCTCGCCCAACGTGTACGGTTGACTTGCGGCTGTTTAGTTCTACTGCCGCTGAGCACGCCTGCCGAGCACTCTCATCAGAGTTAAAGACGAATACCGGGGTTGATGGAAAAATCCGACTCAGCCCAACCGAGTAATAGCCGTCAGCAAATCCTGACACTACGACCGCATCATAGTGCTTCTGCCGAAAGTGGTCTATATATAGGTGAAGTTCCTGCTCGTATACTCCCAACAGCTTTGAAGTCCGATCTCCTTCGACCAGATCACCCGTCCGCGACATTTGTAGTCCTCGAAAAGGCCCCGCAGAAACTACATTGCTGGTCTCCTTCATCACCAACGCAGCCAGTTCACTTTGCCTGGTCTGCAATAGTGCAGACAGAATTGCATCCATCAGGGCCATTCGGACCGGCTCATTCACTAACGTGCCGTGCGTCTGTCCATCTATAACGCCTGCGCGCGAGTGCATAGTTTCGCGAAAATTCATCAGGAGAGAAGGCCTCTCAGATGGAGTGCTGTCCCGATTGAAGAGATTGCAACCTTATATATGTCAGGAAACTCCGATGCGGCCGAATAGCGGCTGAGCTCCCGGTACACTGAAGGGGTTAATTCATGTCCGAACGACCGTTCGTTCACCTTCATTGCCACACCGATTACTCCCTTCTCGACGGGGCCTGCGACATCTCAAAGCTGATGTCGGTTGTCAAGCGCCAGAACATGCCGGCTATTGCCATGACCGACCACGGGAACCTATTTGGCGCAGTCGAGTTCTATAGCGAGGCCCACGCCAACGGAGTACAACCAATCATAGGCTGTGAAGTCTATGTTTCCCAACAAGGTCACAAGACTCGCTCGGACACAGATCGATATAACCATCTGGTTCTGCTTTGCGAAAACCAGGAAGGTTATCGGAATCTGATTCAACTTGTTTCGACCGGCTACGTCGATGGCTTTTACTACAAGCCCCGAGTTGATAAGGAATTGCTGGCCCGTCACTCAGGAGGCCTGATGGCAATGTCCGCCTGCCTTCGCGGGGATATTAACGAGACCATATTGGCTGATCGCTACACTGACGCGAAACGACTAGCGAACGAATACACCGACATCTTCGGGCGAACTAACTTCTTTCTGGAAATGCAGGATCACGGTCTTGATCAGGACAAGATCCTGATGCCCCAGATTGTCCGCCTGTCCCAAGATGTCGACGTGCCTCTTGTAGTGACTAACGACGCGCATTACTTGGAATTTGATGATGTGCGCGCTCACGAAATACTGCTGTGCATTCAGACCGGCAAAACGATGTCCGATCCCAATCGGATGCGCTTCTCGACACCAGACTTTTATGTCAAATCACGGGCTGAGATGATGAAACTGTTCGGTGAGGTCGAACATGCACTTGATCGCACGTGGGACATCGCTCAGCGTTGCCACGTGAAGTTGGAGAAGATCAAGGATCCGTTCCCAAAATTCGAGGTTCCGCAAGCGCATTCGGCGGATACTTACTTTGCTCAGATCGCGCGCGAAGGCTTCGATAAGCGGCGTCCGCGGTTAGAAGTTCTTCGCCAACAAGGTCGCCTCAAGCACGACATTCCTGAATACATCGAGCGCCTTGAGCGTGAGATCACCATGATTCAGCAGATGCAGTTCCCAGGCTACTTTCTGATTGTCTGGGACTTCATTCGTTATGCGAAGTCGCGCGGCATACCAGTTGGCCCAGGTCGCGGTTCCGCTGCCGGCAGCCTTGTCAGCTATGCCATGGAGATTACCGATATCGATCCATTGGAGTACGGCCTTCTCTTTGAGCGCTTCCTTAACCCAGAGCGCATCAGCATGCCCGACATTGACATCGACTTCTGCACCAATCGTCGCGGCGAAGTCATTCAGTACGTCACCGAGAAGTACGGTCGCGAGCAGGTAGCCCAAATAATCACCTTCGGCACGCTCGCCACGAAGGCTGCGATCAAAGATGTAGGCAGGGTACTGGACATGAGCTTCGCCGACGTTGACCGAATCTCAAAGCTCGTCCCGAAGCAACTCAACATCAAGCTCGCAAAAGCTATCGAGGATCCAGAGCTTAAGTCTCTTGCTGCGCGGGATGGTCAAGTCAAAGAGGTACTCGATGTTGCTGTGCGCCTCGAGGGTATGGCTCGGAATGCGGGCATGCACGCCGCCGGTGTGGTTATCTCTTCCGTCCCGCTGCGTGAGTTTGTTCCTATCTACGTCACAAATAAACAGGAGTTGGTCACTCAATACGACATGGTGGGCCTTGAAAAACTAGGCCTGCTCAAAATGGACTTCCTTGGCCTCACCACGCTGACTATCGTCAACGAAGCCTTGAACCTGATTGAGAAGTACCGCGGCGAAAAGGTCGTTCTCGAAGATCTTGCGCTCGACGACCGCCAGACTTATACAAAGATCTTTCATAACGGCTTCACTAGTGGCGTCTTCCAGTTCGAGTCTACGGGGATGCAGGATATCCTTCGCCGCTATCAGCCCGATCGGGTCGAGGATCTTTGCGCATTGAATGCTCTCTATCGTCCTGGCCCCATCCAAGGGGGCATGATCCCGGACTTCATCGACCGCAAACACGGTCGTAAGCCGATCGTTTACGATGTGCCGGAGCTGGAGCAGGTTCTATCTGAAACTTACGGCGTCATCCTTTATCAGGAACAAGTGATGCAGATTTCAAATCTGCTTGCGGGTTACTCACTCGGCGACGCGGACATCCTGCGCCGAGCAATGGGCAAGAAGAAGCTCGAAGAAATGGCCCAGCAGCGCGAACGTTTCATCACCGGCGCAACCGAGAAAGGGTACCCGCCCAAGAAGATCGCAAAGATCTTCGACTTGATGGAACAGTTTGCCGGCTATGGCTTCAACAAATCGCACTCAGCCGCGTACGCTTATCTGGCCTACATCACGGCCTACCTTAAGGCACACTACTCAGTCGAGTTTATGTCCGCGCTGCTCACCTCGGAATCGGGCAACACCGACAAAATTGTTAAGTACATCAATGAGTGTCGCGAGATGGGCATCGGCGTCTTACCACCCGATGCTAACCAGAGCGGTCTCAACTTCACCCCGGATGGCGATGCGATCCGCTTCGGCCTTGGCGCCGTAAAGAACGTCGGGCAAGGAGCTGTCGAGGCCATCGTTGCCGCCCGCGAGCAAGGTGGTCCCTTCGACTCCATTTATTGCTTTTGCGAGCGAGTCAACATGGGCGCGGTGAACCGCCGTGTGCTTGAAAGTTTGATCAAGGCTGGAGCGTTCGACGGCTTCGGCGGCAATCGTGCTCAACTGAATGAAGCTCTCGATCGGGCTCTTGAAACTGGCTTACGCGCCAATCGGGACCGAGCTCTCGGCCAGCACGGGCTGTTCGGTGCGCTCGATGTAGGTAACAATCACCAGCCCGAAATCACGCTTGCTCGCTTGCCAGACTGGACTATGGAGCAGAAATTGACTGGCGAGAAAGAAGTACTCGGCATCTACGTCTCCGGCCATCCGCTCGATCGATACCGGGACAAGGTCGCCGATCTGGCCACGCACTACACAGACAAACTCGAGGAGCTTGAAAAAGGAACCCCCGTCGCTCTCTGCGGCATCCTGACCTGCATCACTCGTAAAACTAACCGGGATGGAAAATGTTGGGCCTCATGTAAGTTCGACGATGGCCGAGGGACCTGCGAAGCTATGGTATTCGCAAATCGATATGAGGAATTACTCTCGTGCCTAAAGGAAGACTCTGCAGTGTTTATCCGCGCTTGCGCCTTGCCGGAAGAGAGTGCGCCTACTAAGTTGTCTATACAGGAGATGACTCCACTCGAGGATGCTCGCGTTAACTTGCCGTCTCTTATTTCCATTCGGTTCTGGCTTAAAGACGACGCCTCTCACGATAAAGTAAATGCATTGAATGAGTTGTTTGGCCGCAAGACCGGCTCAACCGAGGTTCGGCTTCGACTTGAGAAGCCTCGGGACTTCTCAGTTATTCTTGACGTGACTAAGAAAGTGAGACCAGATCGAGAGTTTCGTGCGGAGCTCGAGAGAATCTGTGGGCCCGAGTCGCTCGAAATCCTTGCGGGTTAAGGGAGCGAGTTAAGCTATGGCTGAAGGTCCGATCGATTTGTCTGACGCTTTTGCAACAACTCGTGTCATAGCAGGCGGTGTCGTAGCATCTAGTGTTGTTGAAAGCCGTGTCGTTGAAAATAGCCTCATCAAAAGCAATGCCGTCCATAGCTCTGTGGTTGAAACTAGCATTGGTGCCGGTCGCCTTCTTGGGGACGTGTTCATGAGTGAGCTCCCTTCAGATCCGGAAAGCTTCTCGGCCACTGATAGTGAACTGACTGAAAACGCATCAGACTCAGCGGTAACCAACCCAAGCTGGCAACGTGTACAACTTGCCCGCCATCCAAAGCGACCTCACGCCCTCGATTACATTCAGCGATTGTTCACCGGCTTTCATGAACTCCACGGCGATCGGAACTTCGGCGACGATAAATCGGTTATTGGAGGCTTCGGGCTTTTCGAAGGCCAACACGTCATGGTCATAGGCCAGGAAAAGGGCCGGACCACCAAAGAAAAGCTACTTCGAAATTTCGGCATGCCTAAGCCCGAGGGCTACCGGAAAGCAATTCGGCTGATGCAGCTTGCTGCGAAATTCAACCGACCGATCATAAGCTTGATTGACACACCCGGCGCTTATCCGGGCATAGATGCCGAAGAGCGCGGGCAGGCGGAAGCGATTGCCTACTGTCTTCGTGAAATGTCCCGATTGCCTGTTCCGATCATCGCAGTTGTTATTGGTGAAGGCGGTAGCGGTGGTGCTCTGGGAATAGCCGTTGCGAACCGAGTCTACATTCTCGAGAATGCCTGGTATAGCGTTATAACTCCCGAGAGCTGTGCGGCCATCATCTGGCGTGACTCATTGAAGGCACCTTTAGCTGCGGAAGCTCTAAAATTGACTGCTCAGGATCTGCTCGACAATGGTCTTGTAGATGGATTAGTAGCGGAACCGGAAGGGGGGGCTCAACTCGACTACGATACCGCGGCGCGCTCGCTTCAGGACACTTTGAGATCCGCGCTCGTTTCGCTTGCAGCTTTAACAAAGTCCGAGCTGCTGGAACAGCGTTATCAGAAATTTCGCACCATGGGCAATACTTTTATAGATCGCGGTCCGGATCGTGCTGCTGGCGCGGGTGAGTTGGCAGACTCGTCAATTCGGGACGGCACTTCTGAATAAAGTTGGATTGATAGTCACTCTTTTCGTGCTTGGCTTCGTAGCGTTTCTGGCATATAGCACCCTTCAGGGCCAAGGCCGATTTCGAGTACAGGTCTGCATGGAATTTCAGGGTAAGACAGCTTGTAAAACCGTTTCGGGTAAGGCGGAGGATCCTACTCTTCGTACGGCCATCGATAATGCATGTGCAGACATTGCCGCGGGTATGAACGAGACTATGCGCTGCGATCACCTGACGCCTCAAACTATAAAGTGGTTGAAACGTCCTTAACTACGCACCGAAGCCGCAGTTAGTCCCTATTTGTTTCACCCTTGGTTGGGACCGCGACCTTCATCAAACTTAATTCATTCTCGACTTCTTTCCATTCAGTCACATGCTTTTTGACCGAATTCGGCGCATCCTGATCTGAGTAAAAACGCAGCAAAGACGTCTTTATAGGTTGACTTAGCCCAGCGAACTTGTCATCAGCCAACTTGTGAAGCCATTCCGCCCAGGTTTGGTCGGCAAGGCGGTACTTCCCTGAGACCCTCGCGACTCCGGTGTCCAGATTGGTGTCTGGTAACGAGCCCTGTCTCGTAACGACTGTCTGAAGGGTCGGCCGGTACTGCTTCACTGCGCGACTAAAACTTTGTGCAAATAAGTCTTCGACCACTGGCGTCGGCATTTTGAAGTGTAATGCGCGCAGCGGTCCTATTGGCGGCAACAGTCGAAGCAGAACTGCGACCAAACGCTCGCCCCTAGACGGGCGGTCGTACGCCTTCCCCCAATCCCGCTCATAGCTTGACTGCCGCATTTCGTAGATGAATTGCCGTTGAGTCTGATCGGGATGCGCTTGCAGAATCTCGTGCGATCGCTGGGCCCAGGCAACCCGAGTTGCTTTGGGGATCGTTTTGCTTACGACATGGCGATAGGACTCAATAGCTCGGCCGAAACTAACGAACTGTTTTGAAAGATTCAATCCATACGTGTCGTAAAATGCTCGCTCTAACAATGAGGTCGCAACGAAAAAGCCGATGAAGTCGTGGTATGCCTCAGGCGCGTAGTTCCCACGAGCAGCTTCCAAAACATCGAAGCCGAACTCCGTGGCCAGGTGCAGTTTCGGATTGTCTTCGTAGCTCACTGAGTCGCCAAACCGGCGCCGAACTTTTGGATATAGCAGAGGTTCAGCGCGATTCACCGCAAGCCTGTGCCCGTCATTATCGGCAATATAGTGACAGAGGGCTCCCATTGCGAATGCAAGTTCATTAGGCTCCCGAGATTGCCGAAGTAAAGCGAGAACAAAGTCTCCCGACCGTACGTAATGGGTCAGGTTGCTGAACAGTGGGCTCCCGTGTGGGTAAAAGCCCATGTCTTGAATGATCGCTCCCCCGTATGCATATCCATGCGCAATTTTCACTTGTTCTTGCGTCGTCGCTGGATAACGTTGCAGGAGGAGAGGGCGCATCTCGGTATCCCAGAGTGCGTCCACGAGCGCCTCGTGGCTCAAAACCGAATACGCTGAGGCGCGACCCGTTAAAAAGGTGAAGACGAGTAAGGTTAAGATATGCCCAAGGTTGAGACTTCTAACAGGCTCGTGCACCGTCGATCTTATCCGGTCACCCATTTGGTGTGCAGTTCGCTCGTCATGGTCGGCCACGATAACCTAATCGGCTCGGTTTCTAGAAATCTTTACAGATGCCGCCTATCCAACCTTCAAGATTCTTCGGATTAGTCACCCACCGTTGGGCCGAGCTTCACTAATTGTTAATAGACCTTACATAAGCGCCGATGAGCTTTTTAACCAATGTTTGGCCGTTTATCCAGCACTGTCGTCCGCCCGACTACGGCTCTGCCACTGGTCATATTGTGTTTTTCAGTTTGGTCGTTGGTCAGCTGCGGCAACCGCCGCCCCGAGACTCTTAGGATCGGCTGCGAGCATATAGAACCGAACTGCGTCTTCGGCGCTGATGGAGAGCCGAAAGGCCTCATGCCTGATGTCATGAAGGAGGCAGCCGCCCGGCGTGGATTTTCGCTCAAGTGGGTTCGAGAAACAGAAGGTGCTGATGCTGCATTGCAGCAACACCTGGTCGATTTTTGGCCCACCCTCGGTCGAAGTCCTGCACGCGAAAAAACCATTGCTATCACGAATCCATGGCTCGATGAGGACATTGTTCTCTTGTCAGCTACCGAAGCGGGGACAGAACATTCCGATAAGAGTTTTTTGAGTGCACTTCCCTCAGACATTCTCCATGCTGGCACTCCGGCATTGGCTGACTTTGCAGCCAAGCACTTTCCCAGCGCGCGGCGAATTCGACGGCCGTCAAAGGCCGCCGTCATTGAGTCTCTCTGCCGAGGTGAAGCGCGAGCTGCTCTCATGGACGATACGTATTTGCATGCCATGTTGCTCCGTCGCCCTTCCTCGTGTGAAAAGGTCAATTTCAAAGCCACCCCGATCAAGAGCGGCAGTCTCGCCCTGGGGATTGCTTCTAATAAGGAGAAGGCGTCCGCTGCGGAGTCGCTCTTTATAGGGATAAGAGACATGGCTGCGGACGGAACGCTTGAACGATTGATCTCGAAACGGCGTCCGTTCTCTGGCGCAAGAGCTTTTGCAGCTCTTAAAGCCGATTCGGTTGAGGTACACAATCGAGATCTCAGTAGTCTCGCCTTCGTTCTGTTCGCACTCTCGTTCGGATTGCTTTTTCAGATTCACAGAATCCGAGCCATTGATAAGCGCTTACGTCTGAACAGCGAAAGACTTGCGGAGCAATTATGTCAGAGACAAGCTGCTGAAGAACGATTCCGGGTACTTTTTGATCATGGTTCCGAGCCACGTCTCATCCTGAATCCAGCTGGAACTATAGTGGACTGCAACTTAGCTTCAATGGCGCTGGTTCGAGCAGTCAACAAGTCTGAATTGATCGGTAAGCATCCATCTGAGTTCGCACCGGAGTTTCAGCCGGATGGTCGTAGTTCAAGTAAAATCGCGTCCGATGCCTATTCAACTGCAGTGACCAAAGGAATTTGCCGGTTCGACTGGTGGCGTTATGATCGCCACCATAACCTATTCCCGGTTGAGATTACGATTGTTCCCGTACAACTCGAAGGAAAACTCATGTTCCTTTCTTCGCTTCATGATCTTTCTCGAAGCAAGCGGACAGAAGAAGCGTTGCTCCACGCGCGGGCAACCCTCGAGCGACGAGTCGAAGAGCGAACCCGTGAACTAAAGGTCTTGAATCAAGCCCTTGCTGACGAGGTTTTGGAACGAACTGCGGCAGTCCAAAGCCTGAAGCAGCGTAAAGCTGAGCTTTACAGGAGCGAGCAGCAGTATCGGTTCCTTGCCGAGTCGATCCCACAACTGCTGTTCACTGCGACTCCGGATGGAAACCCCGACTATTACAATCAGCATTTCTGTGACTACACTGGTCTTGACCTAGGTGACTGCCAAGGCGGCAATTGGAGGAACTTTATCTACCCTGAGGACCGCGAATGTAGCGGCCAACTCTGGGAACGGTCCATATTAACCGGTCAACCTTACGAATCTGAGCTTCGCATGAAGTCTGCTACGGGAACTTATCGCTGGTTTTTAGCGCGAGCGATCCCCATGTGCGACGCGGAAGGAAGAATTGTGAAGTGGTTCGGCACTTGTACCGACATTGATGATCGGAAAGAAGCGGAGCGGTTGATGCACCTTCATCAACAAGAACTCGAAGCTCAGGTCGACCAGCGCACTCAGCAACTGATGGAGCAGACGAAACGCGCCGAACAAGCCAGCCGGGCCAAAAGCGAGTTTCTTGCTCGGATGAGTCATGAGATTCGAACCCCGATGTACTCGATACTTGGCGTTTCCGAACTACTGTGGGAATCGGAACTAAATACCGAACAGCGCGACTTGGTACGTTTATTTTGTCAGAACGGCAATCGTCTGCTGAATATAGTGAACGATATCCTCGATCTATCAAAAGTCGAGTCCGGGGTTCTCGAGTTGACCAATGAGCCGTTCTCCCTTCGCGACACAGTCTTCGAAGTTTCTGAACTGCTCAGCAAGGGCGTTTTAAAGCAAGATCTAACGCTCGATGTGCAGTTTGATTCAAGTCTTCCCCGTACAGTATGCGGAGACCAGTTGCGCCTTCGCCAAGTGTTGACGAACTTACTTGGTAACGCGTTCAAGTTCACCGACACGGGCAAAGTCCGGTTAACCGTTATGGCAATGACTCGCCAAGATCGGCCATTCGCTCAATTCAGTGTCATCGACACAGGACCCGGCATTCCAGCCCACGCCCATCAAGACGTATTCGAAGCTTTCAATCAGGGCGATACGTCCGTTACCCGGAGACACGGTGGAACTGGTTTGGGCCTTGCAATTGCGAAACAGCTTGTAGAACAGATGGGCGGAGAGATGGGCCTTGCTAGTAACGTTGGTGAGGGCAGCACGTTTTGGTTTACATTTCCCTGCACTCAAATCGGCACCCGCGAGGCAGCGCATAAGCGGATGATTGCAGTTGCCGTCGAACCCCCAACAACAGTGGGAGAGGCAGCGGGCTTAGTTAAGTCCACAACCACCAAACCAGAACTTGATCGAAACGCACGGGTACTAGTCGTTGATGATTCACCAGAGAACATCCTTTTGATGCGAATGTTCACGCAACGTGAGAACGTGGATCTTGACATCGCGACGAATGGCCATGACGCGATCGAATTGGTCCTTACTGGTCGTTACGACTTGGTCTTTATGGACATTCGCATGCCGGTCTTAGACGGACGCACTGCAACGCGCGCCATTCGCAAAGCCGAACAGGAGCAAGGTCTCGCACCTACGCCGATACTAGCTCTCAGCGCTGATGCTCTTCCGGACGAAATAGTTCACAGCATTGACGCCGGGTGCAATGAGCACCTTACAAAGCCAATTAAAAGATCTAGGGTTCTTGAAGCCATTGCAAAATGGACCTCTTGGGATAAGCGTCCAGTGCTGCAATCGAGCTCGCTTCCAGTTTCTTAGGTCAAAAAACGGGCCTACTCAAGAGTAAGCCCGGAGGAAGGCTCAGACACACACCAACAACCAAGAACACAGCAGAAGAATCTCGCTGAGCGATTCAGCTTCGCGTATGAGATTAACTAATGACAAAACCAGTATGCCGGTGGCGAGCTTTCATTTTCAAGGGGTATAGGTTCTGGTGTATTAGAGGTACGCAGTACCGCATAAATCAGTGCTATGCAACTTAAGCTTCAGCCATCTCGCGCGCTTTCTGCCAAGCCAGCTTGTCACGGTATTCCTGGTGAAGTGTGCTAAAGCCTGCCCAATAATAGCCACACACGAACAACAACAAAAACGGTATAGAAAGAAAGTTGCCCGTATCTATCGCGAAAGCAATCATATAAATGAAGTAGGAACCAAACCCAATCTCTAAGTAAGGAAGGGACCCGCTTCGGCGCCGATAAGCCTGAGTGGCGGCCTTCTTCTTATCGGCCCCTATTGCATATTTCGGCGTACGCGCAAAGCTCGTCTTGATGCCAAGCAAGGCTTCGGCGACGGCTTTGGTGTTACTCAGGGTCAGAGCCACCCCTGCCGCCATTAGCATCGGTAGAAATGCAATGGATTTCCACCAGGTTTTCGGGTAAAGTTCGCGCTGCGCGTAAAGATAAAACGCGGAGATGGACCAAAATGAAGCAACGATGAGAGGGAAATCGATCAGAACCATCTGGAACCATCCCATGTAGAACCGGACGATCATCACTGGCAGCATCAGAGCTGTAACAACGATCATGAGCGGATAAGAGATGTTTGGTGTCAAATGCATGATGGCCTCAAGCTTCACCCGTTTTGGAATATCTGCGCGAAGAATGCTCGGCAGTAGCTTGAGCGCAACCTGTGTCAGGCCTTTAGCCCATCGCGATTGTTGCACCTGAAAGCCATAGGTGTCGACCGGTAGCTCTGACGGACAATCAACCGTAGGCACGTAAACAAACCGCCAACCCTTCAACTGGGCCCGATAGCTGAGATCGGAGTCTTCGGTGAGGGTCTCATGCTGCCAGCCGCCAGAATGGTCGATCATGGTGTGGCGCAAAATCCCCGCAGTGCCGTTGAAGTTGAAGAAGAGACCCGCGCCACAGCGAGCTCCATGCTCAAGGACGAAGTGAGCGTCGAGGAGCATCGCCTCTACCTGCGTCAAAATATTATATTCTTTGTTGAGATAGCTCCAACGGGTTTGCACGACGCCCACTTTGGGGTCGGTGAAGAAGTGAACGGTTCGGTGAAGGAAATCGGTCGGTGGAATAAAATCGGCGTCAAAAATTGCGACCAGTTCTCCCGTTGCCGTTGCGAGACCTTCTTGCAGTGCTCCCGCCTTATAGCCATAACGATTTGTTCTGTGTCGGTACTCAATGGGAAGTCCGGCCGCTTGGTACTCAAAACAGAGCCGTTCTGTGAACGGATGGGTTTCGTCTGTCGAGTCATCCAGGATTTGAATTTGGAGCAGCTCACGGGGGTACTCGAGCTTGCTGACAGCCTCGAGCAGGCGCTCAACTACAAAACGCTCGTTGAAAAGCGGCAACTGAATGGTGACGGAGGGTAGGGTCTCGAACTTGAGAGGTGAAGTGTCTTGGAGATTTTTACGATATTTGATATAGGTCCGCATCGTCTCGTAACGGTGCAGACCGAAGATCGACAGGATGATCAGAACACCAAAATACGGTATGAGTAGGGCCCAGTCGAAGGCGGAGAGTTGATAAATCCCGGAGAATGGGTCGTTCAAAAAGTTGTCAAGCAGGCGCGACTGGAGCGACGGTGTGGTAGCCAGTAATGCAAGCCCGTGAACAGCGAATTGTTGCGTGACGGCAATCATGAGTATAGGATTTGGCGCGTTGATCTCTCCAAAGCACACGGAACGGCTAGTCTAGATCTGTCAATGCGAATTCTTAAACCAGCTGCTTGCGAGTTGACCGCATCCGTAAACACATATCTAGTTTACCGTTTTCTGTCACATAAGAGTACTAGGGTGGTAGAAGACAGACCGGGATTAGGAATGCGGTGGTATGTACAAGCGTTAGCAGTTTGTAATCTGACCATGGGCGGGTTGGCGGCGATCGCGAACTTGTACATTTTCTGGTATTGGAGGTCTTTCGGCTCGAGTTCGAATTTTCAAGCTAAGGGTCTGCTTACGATGGCGTCGGTCATCCTGGATCTAATGGCGCTCATTTACATTGCGGGCGGCTGGGGATTGTTGACCCGAAAACCAAAGGCTCGGCATGCGATGCTGCTGGTGTCCCTGTTTAACTTACTCGCGTTCCCAATCGGAACAGCAGTTGGTCTCTTCGGGATCTGGGTATTAGGCCACAAAGAGACAAAGTTGATATTCTCGTCGCCGGGTGAAAAATCCGATAAACATTCACAAGCTGCGTCAGCGTAAGGCGGCCCGAGCCTGTTCAAAGATTTCCCGGAGCATTGAGCCTGTCAGGCGTCCGGTTGAAGTATTTTGCTGGCTTGGGTGATAGCTGGCAAGCAACACAGGCCCGTTTGCGTGAGTTTGGAAGCGTTGGCCGTGACCAAAACGGAATGCGGACCTGGATAAAATGAGGTGCCTTTCCTGTAGCACGCGGAGGTAGCTATTAAGGGCTATGCTGCCTAGCGCGAGAATAACCTGGATGTTGCTCAATTTCAAAAGCTCGTCGGCCAAGTAGGTCCGGCAGGTGTCCATCTCTAGAGGGGTCGGTTTGTTGTCCGGAGGGACGCAACGGACTGGACAGCTTATGTATGCATCGTTGAGGACTAGCCCGTCATCTGCCGAAATGCTGTGCGGCTGGTTGGCAAATCCTGTCTCGAAAAGCGCCCGATACAAGAATTCTCCAGATCGGTCGCCCGTGAAGATGCGGCCCGTTCGGTTAGCGCCGTGAGCGCCCGGGGCCAAGCCGATTATGAACAACCGGGCATTGGGGTCCCCGAAGCCAGGGACAGGTCGACTCCAATAAATCTGTTCTTTGTACGCCTTCCGGCGAATCAACCCGACGGTTTCGCGGTAGGCGACCAGCCGCGGGCAGAGACGGCAATTGACAATTTGCTGATTGATGGCTCGGAGTTCCGGATCCAGAAAAGGCTGCACAGCTCCAGTCTAGGGTCCGGCGGATACCGGCGACATCACAGACCGCTGACTAAACCGATTGGCGGAAAAGACGAGAAGGGTGACAAATAATTCGCTCGAAGAGCGGTTTTTCGGTGATTGTCTATCGAAGCCGCTAAGGCGCGCATTGATTCCGTGTTGGTTATCTCTGTGCCGCCTTGAGTGCGGAACATTGGCAAGATATCCCCAAACATACTGACAAGACGGGGATCTCGCCAGCCTTTGGCCGCTTCATCCTGCAAGATCTCAATCGCCTGCTCAGACGTAAATGCGGATTTATAGGTACGCTCGGTTGTCAGCGCATCGTAAATATCTGCTATCTGCAATACACGAGCCAGGAGCGGAATCTCTTCACCTCGCAGCCGGTCAGGATAACCACTTCCATCCCACCGCTCATGGTGGTTGCGAATTATCGGCAGAATCGATTTGAGCGAGCTCATTCGGCTGCAGATACGCTCGCCTCGCTCGGCATGGCTCTTCATAACGATCCATTCATCTGCGGTGAGGGGGCCCGGTTTAAAGAGGATTTTGTCAGGAATAGCGATCTTGCCGATGTCGTGCAGGTACCCAGCACGTTGAAGCGAAAGGATATCCTCGGGCGGAAGACCCAAGACTACTCCCATGGCCGTAGTCATCATGGCTAAGCGCTGGCAATGAGTACCTAACTCTGGGTCACGCTCCTCGACCGACTGCGCCAATGAAAAGAGAACCGCTTCGGACTCGTCCAAAGAATCGATGAGAGCGCGATGTTCAAGACTGGCACGAACACGTGCCTGAACGGCCCTGGGTCGGAGTGGTCGAACGATGAATTCATCTGCCCCTGCGTTGATGCTCGCGACTTCACTTTCCACGTCGTCTTGAGACGCCACAACAAAGACCGGGAGAAAGCGTGTCGGGGCTGCCCTCCGGACAATCTTGCAGAACTCAGGCCCCCCAATTTCGGGAGCAAGCTCGTCCACCAAGACGAGATCGATTTGTTGGCTGGCGATAGTTGCCAAGGCTTCAGACGTAGACGAGGCTTCGACAATGGTGAAATCGGATCCGGAAAGAATGGACGAGAGCACTCGCCGATTGGCTCGAGCATCGTCCACCAACAGAATGCGGGGTTGCGAAACCCTCGGTGGACAGGCCAATGGTCCAGTTTCGTTCTGCAGTTGCCCCTGGTGAGCAAGCCTCTTGTCAGCACCCCAGGTTGTCAGTTGAGTGAGATCGCTATTCGACATTGGAATTGGGAGTCTGTCTTACAGGTTCTATCGACCACAGTGGCGAAGTGCTTAAAAAAATCTTGCCGGAAAACCTTTCCAGACTGACGTTCAGTACTGACTAGTGCCGTTCGGCCGAACGAATAAGGAATCGGCCGAGAAATCTGGATCTGTTCTAATAAGCAGCCGGAAGATCTCCGAGTACTTTGGTCACGTAGTCGATCGTTTCCGGAATCGGCGGCACTCCACCCGCCTTGTCTACGCGGCCTGGACCTGCATTGTAGGCTCCGAGCGCCATTGAGACATCTCCCTGATATCGGTCGAGCATGGATTTCAAGTACTTAGCACCAGCTTCCACGTTTTTGGCCGGGTCGAAAGGATCGTCCAGTCCCAAGGTCTCGGCGGTTTCTGGCATGATCTGCATGAGCCCCATAGCGCCGGCCGTTGACAGGGCACAAGGCTTAAATCCTGATTCCTGATGCATGACGGAACGAATCAGGTTCACGTCTACGCCGCTATGTCCACTCGCTTCTGAGACCAGCTTTTCGACTTGATCTTTCGAGAGTGCTTGGCAGGTCTCGTCAACAACCTGGACATTCGGCACCGATAAAGGCACTGATTTAGGCCACGGCTGACCGAAGAATTCCTTCTGGGAAGCGAGACTGGCCTGCTGATCAGAATCGGGGGCAGCATCCTGAGGTTGACCATTGACGGGCTCCTTGGGATTGATACCGGTTAAAGCCGCTGATCCCAAAGCAGGCGGTTGCTGAGCTGTTCCATGGAGAGATGCATACTGTTTGCGAACTGACTCGCGTTGGGCGCTAACTGACCCGGTTTCAAGGTGTTCCCGAAGACTCTGGATCGCCGCTTGTTGGCGAGCTAGGGACTGCTGCATAGCCGTCTGTGCCACTTCTTGCTGACTTTTGCGGGCCGATGCAACCTCGGGGGCGGGCTGCCCAGGGGCAGAACTCTTGGCCGCAACCGGAGACTGCACAGCATTCTGCGCGTAAGTTGGGGCGACACACATAAGCGTGATTGAGCCAAAGAGGGTAGCAGTGATGCCAGCTTTGATGGTCGAGAGTCGTTGCACAACCAGCTATCGGCTGGTTACCAGAGGAACTTTATAGTCCGTTGAAGTTTTTTTTGACTTAAAATTGTTGACGATACAATGGCACCAGCCTAGTAGATGTTTCGTTCCCAAACACAGCGACCGTTCGACGTTCTTCTGATTGAAGATAACCCTGGAGATGTAAGGCTGCTTCAGGAAGCTTTCCGTGAGCTTGAGGCTAACATTCGGCTGAGTGTCGCAAAAGACGGGGCAGAGGGCTTAACTGCGATATTCGCGCGTGAAAAAAGTTCTGCAAACCTGTCACCGCCGGATCTTGTTCTGCTCGACTTGAATATTCCGAAAGTGAATGGCCACGAAGTGCTCTCTCAAATCAAGGCGGATCCAGCCACTTGCCAGATTCCAGTGATTATCCTGACATCTTCGAGAGCTGAGGTGGACGTACGGCGGGCCTACCAGTCCCATGCGAACGCTTACCTCCGGAAGCCCTCCACATTTGAGGAGTTGGTCGAGGCCGCAAAGCACATCAACAATTTCTGGGTTAACACGGCTACTCTCCCTAGTTAGTGTTTTCTATCGTTTACCGGCCACTTACCAGACGAACCCAAGTTCTAGGCACAAAGTTGAAAAAACGAACTTCCGCGCTACCTATTTAGTAGGGCCAAATTGCACGGGAGAATACACCTCCGTCCACCCACAAGGTCTGGCCACTTACGAAACGTGCAGCCTCGCTTGCTAGGAATACGGCAACTAGTCCCACGTCCTCAGGGGTGCCAGCTCTTCCTAGGGGCGTAATATTGCCCCAGGTTTTTCCGAAGTCAGGTGCCTCCAGACGAGTGCGCTCAATTTCTATTGCGCCGGGGGCGATGCAGTTAACGCGGATCTGATAGGGCCCAAGCTCGAGTGCGGCAGCTTTTGTGAACATATCGATTCCGCCCTTACTGGTTGTGTAGGCTACCAATCGTGGAAACGCTAACTTGCTGGAGCCTGACCCTAAATTGATGATGCTGCCTCCACGTTCCTTCATAAGGATAGCGGCCCGTTGGGTACACAGGAATGTACCTTTCAGATTCGTGTCGATGACGGAGTCCCATTCGTCTTCGGTCAAATCAAGAAGCGGCTTCCAGGTTTGGACGCCAGCATTGTTTACGAGAATATCCAGAGTCGGGAACTGGAGGAGAACATCCTCGAACATGCGATCAACCTCAACCTTCTTTCTGACATCCGCCCCGATAGCGGTGGCGTGAACGCCTAGAGCAGCAACTTGGGTGACAACGGCTTGAGCTTGCGCTTCGTCAGAGAGGAAATTAATGGCAACGTTAGCACCAGCAGCTGCGAGTGCGAGCGCAATGCCCTTTCCCACTCCTTGGCTTGCGCCTGTTACTAAAGCATTTCTGCCAGCTAGTGGCTGTGCCCACGAACTCATGACCTGATTGTATTAGCGTTAAAACCTTGTTGGGACAGACAATCCAAATACGGCTTTTACGTGCTCTAATTGAGTGTTGGCGTCACTATCGGGCGCCATGTTTCCGGATCGCAGCGCAAGGCGAAGCAATCCTCCCACCAGCCATTTAGAAGGAGCCGTTAAATTGATCACTAAAGTTGCTACGCCTGCTCAGGTGCGAGAGCCTGCCGATCGGTGGACGACGACAGATGCAGCCGAACTATACGACGTTGCGGCTTGGGGCAAAGGCTACTTTTCCGTTGGAGATAACGGCAATTTATTTGTGCACCCGAGTAAGGAGACGAACCGTCGAATCGACCTCAAGCAATTGGTCGACACGCTACAGTGGCGCGGGATTTCGCTTCCGATCCTGATACGGTTTGCTGAGATTCTCAAACATCGACTGGGTGAGTTGTACCAAGCATTCGATAACTCGATTCGTGAGCACGGCTATCAAGGCGGATATTGCTGCGTGTTTCCGATCAAGGTGAATCAGCAGCGGCAAGTGGTGGAAGAAGTGTTCCGCTATGGACGAGCTTATGGCTTCGGGTTAGAAGCGGGTTCAAAGCCAGAGTTGCTGGCGGTCTTAGCAGTGGCCGACAACGACACACCCATCATCTGCAATGGTTTCAAGGATGACGAATATATCGAGATGGTGATGTTTGCCAAGAAGATTGGTCGTCGCATCATACCGGTGGTCGAGAAATATACTGAGCTGGACCTTATTGCGCGGCATGCAGAAAAGGTTGGTGTCAAGCCGACAATAGGAATCCGGGTAAAGCTTGCGGCCCGAGGCTCAGGGCGATGGAAGTCGTCAGGTGGTTATCGATCGAAGTTTGGCCTTACAGTAAGCGAAGCGCTGAAAGCGGTCGAGTTCCTTAAAGAGCGCGGGCTCGAGGGCAGTCTGGAATTGCTGCATTTTCATCTCGGCAGTCAGATCACCAACATACGGCAGATAAAGGGTGCTGTGATCGAGGCAGCACGCGTATATGTAGATATGAAGAAGCTCGGCACGGGCCTGAGATACATGGACGTAGGCGGTGGGCTCGGTGTTGATTACGACGGATCGCAGACCGATTTTGAATCCAGCGTGAATTATACGCTGGACGAATACGCGCGCGACGTTGTGTACCACATCCAAAGCATCTGTGATGAAGCCGAGGTGCCCCATCCGATGATCGTCACAGAAAGCGGCCGAGCCATCGCGGCGTATCACAGCGTGCTGGTTTTCAACGTGCTCGGAGTGAGCGGATTCGGGGAGGAGACTCTGCCGGCTGAAGTCTCGGAAGATTCGGAGCAGTGCTTGATCGATCTCTACGAGACCCATAAGTCGCTCAGCAAAAAGAACCTGCTTGAGACATATCATGATGCCCAGCAGGCCTTGGATTCGGCACTGAATCTATTTAGCCTAGGTTATCTGCCATTGCAGCAGCGAAGTTTGGCTGAGAATTTCTATTGGTCCATCTGCCGCAAGGTGATGCGAATGGCGAGTGAGCTTGATTATTTTCCAGAAGAGTTAGAAGGACTTGACGCGCTGCTATCCGATACTTACTTTTGTAACTTCTCATTGTTTCAAAGCATGCCGGATAGCTGGGCTGTAAAGCAGCTGTTCCCGATCATGCCGATTCATAGGCTGGATGAACAGCCTAACCGGAAAGCGATATTGGGGGACATATCGTGTGACTCGGATGGTAAAGTTGAACAGTTCATAGACCGGCACGACGTCAAGAAGACTTTGGCGCTGCACCAATTCAACGCAGACTCACCTTACATTCTCGGTTCGTTCTTGTTGGGCGCGTATCAGGAGATACTCGGCGACTTACATAACTTGTTTGGAGATACAAATGCAGTGCACGTAAGCTTGGACGAGCATAACGAAGTGGTTCTGGAAACTGTTGTTCAGGGCGATACAGTACGTGAGGTCTTGGATTATGTACAGTTCAACTCTCAGGCGCTTCTGGATGCTTTCCGCCGAGACGTGGAACGAGCTGTACGCGAACAGAGGATCGGGTACGAAGAGTCGGGCCGATTGCTGAAGTTCTACGAAGAGGGGTTGAACGGTTATACCTACTTGGAACAGTAGCCACAGCGATCCGAAGAGCGCAAATGGCAGATGATCCGATCCGGGTCGTGCTGGTTTCGCCTCGCAATCCGCTGAACATCGGTGCAGTGGCTCGCGCAATGAGTAACTTCGGGTTCACACAGATGCGGTTGGTGAATCCTTATGATTTAGCGTTCCAGGAAGCGAAGTCGGCCGTAAAATCCGGCTACATCCTCGCGCAAGCTACGGTATGCGCAACTGTGGCGGATGCTGTTGGCGATTGCGCGTTAGTTGTGGGAACGACCGCTTTAGGAAACCGTGACTTGCACGTCCCTCTGCGACGTCTAGACGCGGCAGCTCCGATCATACGGGAGGCGATTGCGAGCACAAGCCAGCCGGTTGCCATTCTATTCGGTTCAGAAAAGTTTGGATTGTCTAATGACGACATCAGCTTCTGCCATTGGCTGATGCGCATTCCCACCCGCAATGAACACGGGTCAATGAATCTCGGACAAGCCGTTGCACTCGTTCTTTATGAGTTGAAGCGCGATCCTGATTCAGCGGCACCGTTTGCGCCTGGGCCAACGCTGACTGGGGCGGAACAAGAGCGGTTAACTTCGTTGATGCTGGAAGTGTTGGAGCAATCGGGCTATGTCAGCCGAGTGACGGCCGAATCGACTGTGTTTAAGTTACGCCGGTTGATTCGAAGATTGCAGATGCCTGCTGGTGACGCGGAAGTATGGATGGGTATGTTTCGCCAGATCCTTTGGAAGCTGAAGAGCTTGAGTAAGGAAGGTGAAAATTGAAGAGGCGCACGAAGTGGTCACCGGTGCTATTCTGAGGGCGAATGACCAAGGTACAGACGGCCTTTAAGCTCACACGGACCTTGAACGACCACGACTTGGATCGCATCTCGCATGTACATGCGGTATATGGAATTTTCGTTGCTCGCGTGAAGCCGTCGTTGGACGAGCTGTTCATCGAATATGATGCGGCTCGATTGTCACGCAAAGAAGTGCGCGGCACGTTGGAGCAGAACGGCCTGCCCATTGGGGAAGAAGTGGCGGCCAGTTAGAACTCTTGAAGGTCGAGCACCTTCTCAAATTGCCTCTCAGCAGCTAAGGAAGATCCACCTGCAAAGAGTAGACCTCTTGAATACCCACATCCGCCAGAAAAGTTGGTGAGCCATCGGGAGAAACTCCTAACCAAGGCGAAAAGAATCCTGCACGACGCAACTTGCTTAGATCTGCCCATAAGTCCACCTTACGGTCCGAGAGCCGCACGCGGTAGACGGCATTGTATGGGGTGTCGAAGAAGATGAATTTGCTGTCAGAGCTCCAGACAACATCGTTTGCGCCCAGGCTCGCCAAACTCGTCCAGGTTTTAGTTCTCGTGTCAAACAATCGAAGCGTTTGGTTGTCCGCAGTGATGGCGGCAAAGTACTGGCCGTCGGGCGACCAACGCGGAGTCCAAAGTCCCTCTGAGCCAGGCAGTGTCGATAATGACCCGTCCGCTAAATTGAGGATCTGAATAGCTATTTTCTGAGACTGAGCCAGTTCGACTAGTCCGCCGAACGCCAGAGAGCGGCCGTCCGGCGACCAGCTTGGAACACCTTGGTTAGCAGCGTTGTCGAGAACTCGGTGAACACCCCCCTGGGTGGCCGATACTGTGTAGACTCCCCAATTAGAACCAGCGCTGGCTGCAATAAACCCGATAGTCTTTCCATCGGGAGACCAACGCGGAAAACGAGCGAGTGCCGGAGGGGTAGTCAGTTGCAGTTTCTGCGTACCATCAACTCGACTGCGCCACAGCGATCCTTCGGGGAACGCGGTATAGGCGATCCATTGACCATCCGGGGAGAAGTTCACTCCCTCTGCGGAGAACTCGCTCAAGTAAGGCACAGGCTTTCGTGTTACAGGGTCGATGCGCATGAGTCGCCCACGCATCTGCTCGCCTATTGCGAATATATGCCGCCCGTCTGAGCTTGGCACGGGTCCACGCCAAAAATCGAGAGGGCCAGCCGTGAGGCGAACTGGTTTAGCTGAGGCTCGGTTCGTAGCGACGACCCACAAGTCACTCCTGGTTGGCTCGAGCGACAGATAAACGAAGTACCGCCCCTTGTCCATCCACGAACCGCAACAGAGGTGATTTTTCTCGCTCATGTCAGGCAGCAATAGTTGCTTGCCGGTTCCATCGGCGTTGACTTGCCATAGGTGAAATTGATTGGAGTCCGGACTTTCAGAGAAGCGAATATAGCGTCCATCGGGAGACCAGCGAAGCCAGAAGGCCGCACCGCCGACACTTGCGATTTTTCTGGGGCGGTCTCCGTCGTGATCCGCCACAAATAGATCGAAACCTCTGGCAAACGCGAGGGTTTTGCCATCATTGGACCAACTTGCATCATGTGCCGTCAACCCGCCGAGTCGATGGGCCACGTGGTTAACAGATGATTCAGCAACCAGGTACTCATCGGTCTTTCTATGCCAGAGAGAAGCGAACAATAGCTCCCGAGTGGCGGCTGAATAGTCAACGATTCCTACACTCGCCATGGGTACGGGGAGCAGCGACACGTCACCGCCTGTGGCAAGGACAGCCGCGAGCATGTTCTGATTTCCTACTGACTCTGTAAAGAAGACTTTGTTATTAACCGCGACTAGTGGATCGGCAGACCCATTGATATCTTTGACTCTACCGTCATCTGTCAGACGAGTGTAGGAGATGACTTTAGGGGGGCTAGCGGGATTCAAGACGCTTCGGGCTCGCAGCAACAATACTGTCGTGATTGCTAGAATTCCTAGAGCCAAAACAATTCCGAATCGGCGTGTGACAAACGCGGGCCAACCGGTTCGTTTGACTTTAGCTATTGCTTGGTTTCCGTCTGAGTCGGCGCTCGCAGAGGCCGCTGGCTGTGATATGGGCTTAACTTCAGCTATAAAACGGTAACCGCGTCGTGGAACCGTAGCAATATAGATTGGCTGGACTGCGTTGTCGCCGAGCACAGTACGAATCTGCCTGATGCAATAGTTCAGGCCTCCATCGAAATCGACGAAGGTTTCACCACTCCAAAGCTCTTTCTGAATTTCCGCGCGCGTGACGAGAGAACCGGGCTGTCTAGCTAGTAGACAAAGAACCTTGGCTGGCTGAGGCTGGAGTCGGACGAGAACTCCGTCATGGAGGAGCACACCGGTTTTAAGGTCTAACTCCCAGGAGGAAAACTCCACTGTTCCCACTCCTTCGACTTCTGCCAATGGCTTGTTCTCGCGTCCAACAGTGTACATGAAAAGACAGAACTCACGCTGGAGCTAGCCTCCTCATAAGTTCCTCATCTGCTCCTCAGGTGATTCTCATTGATCGAAATGCGAGAAGGACCGAATATCGGTTCTGTCTGTTCCGATTAATCGGGCAGCTATCGGAGGACTGCGTCGTTGCGTGCACTTCTATTGTTAGTTTTGGCGGTCTTAGTTGTACGAGGAGCCGACGGCGCCAATCCGGAATACGTCATAACGGACTTAGGTATGTTGACAGCTCTGCAGGACACCAGCAGCACGGCTTTCGAAGTTAATCCGTCAGGATGGATTGTCGGTAACTCTTATGCGAGTACGAGGCATGCCTTTCTTTGGTCGCCAAGTTCGAGCAACGCGACAACGGGAACGATAACGGACCTGGGTGGACTTCCGGGATTCACGTGCATTGGTTTGAGCGGCGGGATTTCCAGACTGGATACGGTAGCGGGCGGTATCAGCGCTGCTAATCAAGTTGTTGGGTCTTCCTTCACCGGACCCGGAAGCGATTGTCTGAACAGAGTGAACCATGCTTTTACTTACAGTCACGGTGTTCTAAAAGATTTAGGAGTACCGTCCGGGTTTACTGAAAGCTTCGGACATGGCATCAATAACTCGGGCCAAGTAGTCGGAACACTGCAAGAAAATTCGACGGTTCACGCCTTTCTATACGACGGTACTTTTCACGATTTGGGAGCGCTGCCCGGCTATCCGTTAGGGGTTGGCAGTAAGGTGAACCAAGCTGGCGAGATTATCGGGATTTCGCAATCTGCGGACTTCGCAACTGTGCATGGATTTCGCCACACCGGTTCAGGGCCGCTGACCTCCGCTGACGATGTCGGAACACTGGGTGGTCCTGACACGGTAGCTACAGGATTGAACGATAGCGGCGTCATTGTCGGAGCTAGTACGCTTGCTGATGGTACGGTTCATGCCTTCTTGCTTGCAGGCACGATCATGACCGATCTAGGCACACTGAGCAGTAATCCGACAGGCACGAGCAGAGCGGCCGGGATCAATTCTTCAAAGGACGTGGTCGGGAATGCAGATGTGAACGGCTCTGGTACGCATGCGGTTATTTGGAAAGGAGGCGGCGGGATTGTGGACTTGAATACGTTGATCGATACGTCGTCCGGTTGGGTTTTGACGATTGCAAATGCGATCAATGATTCGGGCCAGATTGTTGGACAGGGGGTGATCGGCGGAGCGCAGCACGCGTTTTTGTTAACGCCCAACTTGGGGATCGTCAGTCTGACACTCAAGTCCGGGACCGTATGTGGCCCGTTTCATGGAACCGGCACGGTTAAGCTTGCTAGCCCAGCGGGCTCGGGCGGAGCCTCAGTCACAATACTGAGCACACATCCTAATATTGCCGATGGTCCTGCAACTGTGAATGTGCCTGAAGGCGCAACAACAGCTTCGTTTCCGATTACAACGCACGATGTGACAGTCAGTACGCCAGTCACGCTGAAGGCGCTCTTCGCCGGGCAAGTGGTAACGGCTAATTTGACGGTTCAGTCACTTCTATCAAGCTTCGAATTGTCGCCGGATAAAGTCTGTAGCCGGACAACCGCGATTGCAACAGTCACACTCGCTTGCCCCGCTGAGACGGCGACACCCGTTTTATTGTCGAGCAGCAACTCAGAACTTGGGCCAGTACCTAGCCAGTTGATTGTGCCGGCCGGCCAGAACACAGCCAGCCTTTCTATGACGGGCGGGGATACTCTCCCGGATGTCGATGTCACGATAACGGCGGCATTTCAGGCTGAAAAGCGAACGGGAACGCTGCAAGTGGGTCACATGATCGACAACTTGGCCATTAAGCCAGCAACAGTTCAAGGGGTGCAGAGCGCGGTGGGAATTGTGACCCTTGCCTGCCCTGCACCGAAGGGAGGTCTTCCGGTAAGTCTTCTTTCCGACAACTCTGAAGTTGCCCGTCCCTCGGTACCGAGCATCACGTTCCCTGCAAAGGCGAAGATTGGGAAATTTACAATCAACACGCGTATTCCGACAGCTGAGACTTGCGGACCTGGTCTTTCGTCTGCCGGCACGTGCCAGGTGAGCATTGTGGCGGAAGGCGCCGGATCGAATCAAACAGCTAGCATTACCGTCACTCAGCCCGGTCCTCCGACTGCGACGGACGTGACTCAACTGGTTACCGTTGTTCCGTCTGGCTTTCGATTGGATCATGCAACTGGACGCTACCTGCAGGAGGTGGCCGTCACGAATCAGTTATTCAGCTTGACATCAATAAAGGGTCCGATTGCGCTTGTGCTTGGATATTTTCATCCAAACGATTCGGATCCAGATCCGTGGACACTCGTGGGTGGCATAGATCCTTCAAACGGAGTTTCACTTCCACTAAGTACTACTAAGGTGGCAACACCGAAAAATCGACAATACGTCCTGCTGCCGTTGAGTCAACTTCCCAAACCTGGAGTGCTCAATCCGGGCGACTTCGTTACTGTCGTACTTACTTTCGATGATCCTGGCGGTAGCTTTATCACTTACTCGCCGGCCGTACTTGCGGATGGTGCCTTTTGAAGAAGTTAATTATCGATATCGGCCGTTTTACCTGCGGCGCTTTGACCTTAGGAGCTTGGTTCCTGGCGGCCGCGAGTGCGATTCATGCCAGTGTTGTCGAGCAAATCAGTCTTGATACCTCGCCGCTTATCGGACATGCTGCGGGCCCTTTTTCGCTGGACTTCCAACTAAATGGATCCAATGGAAACACGGCTACGCTTTCTGGATTCTCATTCGGAGCGGGCGGTGGAGCGTCCGGCAACCCCATCCATATAGGGGGCGCAAGTGGAGATCTGTCTTCGACAGTGACTCTGGCAGAGACTGGCTTTCTCAATGATTTAACGCAGGGGTTCATTCCCGGAAATCGTCTGTCGTTCGATTTGACGTTGAGCACTCAAACAAGGGCAAAGAGCTTTCCGGATGAGTTCACGTTTGCAGTTTTGGATCGCACCGGAGCGGAGTTACCGACCAAAAGCTTCTTCGATGTCTTCGTAGATATCAGTGTTACCGACAACCCGAACATCCAGAGTTTTGGTGCGGATCCGAATCGAACTCCCGCGGGTGGGGGACCACCCCTTTCGATCGGGCCACCAACGCTACAACAACCGGGGAGTCCCGCACCGGAACCCAGGACACTGATCCTAATTTTCGGTGGAGGACTGACTATCTTGATTGCCAATGCAGTGAGAAGGAGTATCACATGAGAATTAATCACGTAGCTATTGCGACTTTGTTCGTTGCCGGGATGTCCGGTAATGCCTTCGCAACTTATATCACTGGGGACGTTTTTGCCGCAATTGGAGGTGGTCTTGTGGGTGTATATACGCCTGCCGGTACTCGGGTCCAAATACTAAACGATCGGACCGGAGCCCAGTTCACAACTGGCATGGTTTTCGACTCATCAATGAACCTCTACGTCACGAATTTTCTTGACGGCTCAGTTTCTAAGTTCGATAGCAATGGAAACCTGGTCGCTTCGAGGTGGGCCAGCACAGATCTTATTCCCGAATCTATTCAGGCCGTTTCAACCGGGCCTTACGCAGGTACTTTCTTCGTGGGCGGCCCCGAAAAGGCTTCGATAGCGCAACTAGACCGATCAGGCACGCTTATTAAGACGTTCGCAGTTCAGCCTGGAAACGGTGTTACTCGTGGAACGGATTGGATCGATTTTCAAAACGATCACACGATCCTTTACGACGGAGAGGGGACTGCTCTTCTTAGTTACAACCTTCAGACAGATACCCAGAACCATTCTTTTGCGACAGCACTTCCTGGAACTTGCGAGGTGGTTGTGGCTGGCTGTGTGTTTGCATTTCGGATCATACCTGCGGGCACATTGGCTGGAGATGTTCTGGCGGCTGACAGTTCCGAGGCGATCTTGCTAAGTTCAACGGGAACGCTGCTGAGGACGTTCAGTCTTCCTGGAAATCGGGGGACAGATTTTGCCTTAAATCTTGACCCTAACGGCACTGACTTCTGGACGAGCGACTCAGAATCCGGCTTAGTGTGGGAAGTAAATATCGCGACAGGTAAAATCGACGAGCAATTTGATACCGGCTTTGGCGGGTCGCTCTTCGGATTGGCGGTAGCCGGGGAACTGAGCACGACGCATCCACCACCGCCCTCGACGGTTCCAGAACCCTCAACGGTAGGCGTGTTCTTGCTGGGCGCGGCGGGATTGATTTGCCTGAAAATCCGTGAGCAGCGAGCCTGACAACGGCAGTCTAGTCTAGCTCTCCGAAGGGATCCGCCAAGGGAATGCGGATGGGAGTGAGCGCAACTTCGAAAGCCTCATTTTTCGGTCTCGCGGAAGTCGCGACGCATGCAGACGTAAGCTCGACGTTTGACGCTGGCGCAACCAGGACCCGATTGCGCCTTGTAGATTGCTGTGATCGTATTCGCCCACGTTTCGTTCGACGAGCTGTCCTTCCAGCATCTCCTGGTCAGGACGATAGCTAGTACTTAGATACTTGCTCGTCGAAACCATTGCTGCAGTCGCCATCAGGATCCGCTTTCATTATGGCTGAGGTCCTTAATTGCTGTTCCCTTCGGTGGCATCGAGCGATGTAAGCGTTCCGAAGAGTCCGTTCTGTTCTTCGTTTGGTCCTGCGCCGAAATAGAGGGTATTTAGGAGACCGGCTTTTGCGCCGTTCCCGAAGCTCAGTCCCCATAATCCGTCAATCCAGATGGGTTTGTCGGCAGCGTCGATCATCAGTCCTGTGAACTGACCGGTCACTATGTTGTAAGCCGCAATCTGACCGCTTCCGAAATTACCAACAAGCAACTGATGGCTGAAGGGTCCGAAATCGCCGGGAGCGAGGGCTAAACCCCACGGCGCATTCAGCCACGGGCCGTGCTCAAAAATGCTAAGGAGTTTGCCTCCGGTTGTGAAGGCCGCGACTACTCCCAAGCCCGCCCCTTTGACATTGTCATGTTTCGCCGAGTCCTGCTTGGCGTAAGTGACGAAGAGGGTGCCTCCCAGATTCTGCACGTTGAACGGAGCGAAACCCGACCAGCGCTGTCCGAGTGAAAACGCGGCGCGGTAGCGGTCTCCGTCGTGCCGATCATGGTCGCAACTTTCGCTCTCGCAGACGTCATACCGATTGAAAGTGACGTACCGGAAATTGTGATCCAAAATGTCGACCTCGCCGCTGCGAAAATTCGCTGCGTAGAGGTAATTGCCACCTTTGAAACTGGCCAGCGCCAAGCCTTTATAGACACCTGATTTCTTCATAGCGACGACAGATGCAGCCGGGCCGCCGGTCCAAGCCGAGATGGAGCCATCTTCAGAAGCGAACAGGAAGGCAGCGGGGTCAGCACCAAGGACAAAGTCAGTTGTGTAATTGAAGACAGTGCCAGTGGGGCCGCCGGGCACCGTGACTGTAAGCGGAATCTTGGTTCCATCCGCTCCGTACAGGGTCGAAGTATTTGAGTTGTTATTCGAAACCCACCAAGGGCCTCCAGTTGAGCGCGATAGGCCCCAGACATTTTTCAGGTTCGCGTCGGTCTTCGTGCCTTTGACACCGGTGTCGGAAACAAGGTCAGTTTGCGCGAAGTGTTGCGCCTCTGCGGGGATGCCGGCAAGCAAGCCCAGCATCAGGAATGAAGCAATATAAGTCGATTTCAAATTGGTTGGCATAGTTACTCCACACAGAGAGTAAATCGAATTCTGGTCTCCATGAAGTACTGATCGAATGCTTTTACAAGATGTTTACGGTGCGACTAAGTTTACGGGACTATGCGGAATGCGACACAACGTTTTACAAGCTTTTTACATCTCAGGCAGCTCTCTGAAGGCGTTTAGCATGTACAGTGAGAGGTAATCGACTGAATGGTTCAAATGCAAAAGATCCTCGTCATAGATGACGACGAGAGCTTACGCGAGACCATCGGCGTCATGTTGGATCGAGAAAATTTTTTTCCAATTTTTGCCGCGGACGGCCATGCGGGCCTCCAGAGCGCGTTGGAGTTAAAACCACAGTTAGTGCTGGTAGATCTGCGCCTACCTGGATTGAGTGGCGTTGATATTTGTAGGCGTCTGCGCGAAGAACGAATCAACACACCAATCATCGTTCTGAGTGCGATTGGTGACGAAATCGACAAAGTGCTTCTACTTGAAATCGGAGCCGACGACTATGTGGTCAAGCCGTTCGGCACGCGCGAACTTCTGGCGCGCATTCGGGCCCTCTTGCGACGCTCGGCACCAGATCTACCGCGCGTCTTGAAGTTCTCCGACGTACAGATTGACTTAGATCGCCGCGTAACATCCCGTCAGAACGAGGAACTTAAACTGACTCCGGCCGAATACAATCTACTGGTTTTCTTTGTCCAGAATCCTGATCGCGCGCTCAGCCGGGACGTGATTTTGAACTCAGTGTGGGGCTATGAGTCTTACCCGAATACACGCACGGTAGACGCGCATGTGGTTCGCCTGCGCCAGAAGCTCGAACCTGATCATACTGGCCCTCGCCACTTCCTAACGGTTCACGGGGTCGGTTATCGCTTTGTCTTTTGACGCGTTATGACGCAACTCATTCTAATTGTGGATGACGACTGCGATACCACAGCCACACCACTTGAAATCGCGCTTGGTGTTGTTGAGAACATTGAGGTCGTGATGTTGACAAATGCTCGGGATGCGCTTAACATCCTGGCGGATGGCGCGCGTTGCGTGACGGCCGTTGTGACAGACTTGCATCTGCCGCTGATGAATGGATTTGAGCTGATTGAGCATATCAGGCTACATGTTCGTTACGCAAAGCTGCCTATCGTGGTGATCACCGGAGATAGTGATCCACTCACTCGCATTCGTGCTCTTCAGAAGGGTGCGAATGCTTATTTTCCGAAGCCTTATTCGCCAGCCGATCTTCGGCAGGAACTGGAGCGCCTTCTCCATGCGAATTAACGATGCGAGTCAACGGTGCGGGTCAAGCTTGCAAGCCAAAAGCATACTTGTTCTAATTTTTCTGCTTCCAGTCTCCACCCTCCCGGCCGAGGAGCCCCCAGCACCATCGGAGACGTCCCTTCTGCAATCGATTATGCAGCGCATGGATGCCTTAGAAGAGGAAAATCGGCAGATGGCGGAGGAACTCCATCAGCTCCGGCGGCAGTTGGAAGCGAAACAGGCAAGCGCAGTGGCGGACCCGATGCAAGACCGTGTTGCCGTTACTGAGAATCGGGTGGAAGAGCAAGCTCAAACAAAGGTAGAGGCTTCGCAGAAATTTCCGATTACCCTCACGGGACGACTCTTGTTCAATGCCTTCGCCAACACTGGACGTTTGCAGCCCTTACCGAATTCCACTTATCCGTCATTTATCGATACGGCAAACACGACTGGAGCAACTGTTCGCCAAACCATGCTTGGGTTTGATTTTCGCGGACCTACTTTACCGGGCGACGGCAAGATCAACGCTCACATCATGTTGGATTTTTATTCTGGAATTCCATCTGAGCAATTAGATTGGCTTCGAATACGCACCAGCGACATCTCTGCTGACTGGCAACATAGATCGTTCAGCTTTGCTTTGGATAAGCCGCTGATCTCTCCGCGTCAACCGAACTCTCTAGCTGAGGTTTCGATTCCTCCGCTTGCGAATGCTGGAAATTTTTGGTTGTGGCTTCCGCAAATACGCTACGAGGAACGTTTCAAGTTCGGTGCGAATGCTGGACTTTCAGTGCAAGCGGCCCTCATTCAAACTGATGAGACATACAATTACACGCCGGCAGATTACGGTTCATCACTAGAGAAAACCCGGCCAGCAGTTGAAGGGCGTGTGGCTTTCTGGAAGAAGTGGAACGATAACCGGCGTCTGGAACTTGGAAGCGGCTTTCACGAAAGCACAAGTCACGTAGCGCAGCGGAGCGTCGATTCACGTGTCGCCTCAATTGATTGGCTCGCCGCGCCCTTCTCGAAGCTTGCGATCTCTGGGATATTCTTTCATGGCCAGAATTTCGGCGGGTTGGGCGCGCTGTCAACTGGGTATTCCATTTTGCAAGATGGGGCGGTTATTCCGGTGCATGGAAATGGAGGCTGGATTCAGTTCTCAACACCAGTTACGAGCCACCTCACGTTTAATCTGTTTAGTGGCTTTCAAGCAAACCGAGCTCGTGATTTGAGCACTGGAAGCCTTATCGAAAATCTTGCTTATGCTGGCAATTTGATGCTTCGACTCAGCCCCAATGTGATTGTCAGTCTTGAGGCTTTGCAGATGCGTTCGCGATTGCAGCACAGTGACGATCTGATCCGCAATCGTTATGACCTCGCACTTGCCTATTTGTTTTAAGTTCGTGCTCGGATCAATTTGGTTACTATCAGGCTTGGCCGCCGGAGCTACTGTCAGTGGGACAGTTACTCCAACTACCGTTGTCTGGCTTTCATCGCTTGATGATCCTGCAATCAACACGGCAACATCGGCGCACGCGCGCATACTTCAGAAGAACAAGCGATTCACTCCGCACCTACTCGCGGTTGAGGTGGGGACGCTTGTTGATTTTCCGAACCTGGACCCGATTTTTCACAACGCATTTTCCAATTTCGACGGGCAGCTTTTCGATATTGGACTGTATCCACCGGGATCAAGTCGATTTATCCGATTTCATAGAGAAGGCTTGGTGCGGGTGTTTTGCAACATCCATCCCAGCATGTCAGCAGTCATCGTAGTCCTATCAACCCCTTACTTCACGGTGACTGACGAGAAGGGTAGATATTCGATTGCGAATGTTCCAGCAGGGCAGTATAAGCTTCAGTTCTTTCACGAACGCTCCACGTCTGAGGTTCTAAGTGCACTGACAAGGACTGTAACGGTCTCGAACTCTGTTAACGATCTTGGGGACATTCAGATTTCGGAGTCCGGCTACATTCCTACGCCACACAAGAATAAGTTTGGACACGATTACCCAGTTGAAGCCGGGGATGTTTATCACTGAGCGACATGATCACGCGCTCTCCATTCTCGGGCCTTTCATTGCTCTGGCGCATTCTTGGGTCAACATCGCTTGCTATCGTCTTGCTTTTCGCCGGGACCGCTTTCGTAGTTCAGAACTATGCCTTTCGCGCTGCTGAAGCGAGCCTCGAAAACGAGGTAAAGACGAGCGCTCAGGCCTACCATTCACTCTGGACTGAGCGCACAGCGACCTTGGCTGCCGTGAGTCGCATCATCAGTTCGATGTCGGATGTACGTTCGGCTTTTCTGACCGGCGATCAAGCAACGATACGGGACAGCGCGCAGGAGTTATGGTCCCGAGTCTCACAACAAGACACGATTTTTCTGGTGCTCGGTCCAACTGGAGGTGTGATCGCGTCTCTTTCAGGCCGGGTGACGCCGTTGATCATTGCACCTTCCGTGATTCATATAGCTAGGCGAAAGTTTCCCAACCAGGTGGCGGGCTATATGCCGCAAGGCGACCACTTGTTTTATGTGGTACTGACTCCAGTCTATGTGCAGGATGGGGCAGATCAAGCGTTGCTGAACATTCTTCTTGCGGGATTCGAGATTGACGACAACCTAGCGGCAAGCTTGAAAAAGTCCACCAGCGGTAGCGATTTCGTTTTCCTTCTGAACTCACATATCGCCGCCTCTACCTTGGCTGGAGCGTCTTTGAAGAATTGGCAGCAAAGACCGAAAGAGTATCTGACGCTAGCCAGCGCACTGAATGATGTGGAAGGTAATTCTGTTGGCGAATTGCATGTCATCCGTTCACTTGCTGGGGCACGCACTGCGCTGAACGGGTTGGAACAGAATGTGGGGCTGATCTGGTTGGCGGCGGCGATATCCGGCCTCACACTTACGTATCTGTTGGCGCGCCGTATTCTAAGACCGGTGCGGTCCTTAGATCGAGCAGCATTGGAAGTGGCTCGACAGAATTACGGTTATCGCGTTCCTGTGGAGGGCCATGATGAACTCGGCAGACTTGCGACGACGTTCAATCAGATGTGCGACTCAATTCAAAGCGCACGCGAGGAACTGATACGGCAAGAACGCATTAGTACCATTGGCCGCCTATCAAGTTCCATCGTTCACGACCTTCGCAACCCGTTAGCTGCCATCTATGGAGGCGCAGAGATATTGGTGGATTCCGACTTGCCCGCGTCTCAGGCCAAGCGTCTGGCTGTCAGTATTTATCGTGCATCGCGGCGCATACAAGAACTGCTGCAGGACCTCTCAAACATTTCGCGAGGGAAAACCGGGGTTGTTGAAAGCTGCCGGCTGTTAGAGGTGATTGAAGCGGCACATGACGCTCTGGCAGCTACGGCCGAAACGCTGGGAGTTCGAGTTGCGCTGGATGTACCGGAAAGCCTGGAGCTGCCACTGGAACGGGCAAGGGTGGAACGACTTTTTCTGAACCTGATGAATAATGCTCTAGAAGCAATGCCCAACGGCGGCGACTTGAGGGTAATGGCACGTGTGGGGAATGGCGACGTCCTAATTCAGATTGACGATACCGGCCCTGGGATATCGAGCCTCATCAAGGCGAAACTGTTCCAGCCGTTCGTAACTGAAGGGAAAAAGAACGGCCTTGGCTTAGGATTGGCGCTCTCGAAGCAGACTGCGATTGAACATGGTGGCGACCTCTGGGTAGAGGAAAAAGATACAGCAGGGGCGCGCTTTTGTGTTCGGCTGCCGAAAGACGAAAAGAACGTGTCACGGCACTAGGCATCATTCGTGAACCTTCTCTTTGCGCTCAAGCATTTCAATGAAATAAATGATCTTTCGAGTGCGAGTTTCTGCCCTTTTCACGGTCTGTATGCGCCAGAGGATTGCGTAGCGATTTGTTTTGTTTAGACTTTCGAAGAATTCCTTGGCAGTAGGGCTCGCGTCCAAGGCGGCCTGAAAGTCGCTCGGGACTTGGGCATTACTGGGCGAATCGTAAGCGGTGCTCCATCGCCCGTTCTGTTTCGCTTCTTCGATTGCTTTCAATCCGGCTGGCCTCATATGGCCGCTTGCAATCTGAACTAGTGCCTTCTCGCGATTGATTTTGGACCACAGGCTTCTAGGTGAACGGGGGAGAAATCGCTGTAGCCAAGCCGACTCGCTCTCAGGCCTTTTTTGCCCATCTATCCAGCCGTGGCAAAGTGCAACATCAAGAGCTTCGCTGTATGTCACCGATTGAAGCGGCGAGCCCTTTTTCGCCAAGCGAAGCCAAAGGCCTCGGCTCTCGTGGTGGTTCATTTCGAGCCACGCAGCCCAATCCCCCTTGCAACTGAAGAGGCTCGGAGGAGAATCAACCGCTATTTTCGGCTCTGACACGAAGCTGATGAGTAGGCTGATGGTTTACGCTAGCTTTGCTAGAGCTTTGTCGATCTCGGCGAGCTCTTCGGCCGTCAATCGAATGGTTGCTGCACCAATCACGCCTTCTACTTGCTTACTGCTGCGGCTTCCAACGATTGCGCCGGTGACTTGGTCGTTCCGCAGGGTCCACGCAATCGCGATTTCACCTGGCGTACTGTCGTGGCGTTTGGCTATCGGACGCAGGCTTTCGACAAATTCCAAGTTCTTGGAAAGGGCAGGTTCCTTAAACTGCGGGTTGTTTCGCCGCCAATCGTCTTGCGGCATTTGGGCAATGCGCTCATGAGTCATGGTGCCCGTTAGAAGGCCCGATTGCATCGGGGAGTACACGATCACGCCGACATGATTAGCCTTGCACCAAGGCAGAATCTCGGCCTCGATGTCCCGCCTGACCAACGAGTATGGTGGCTGAAGAGACGCGATTGTCGCGATCTTGGAAGCGCGTTGCAGCTGGTCGACATTAAAGTTCGAAACACCAATATGGCGGATCTTTCCTTCCCGCTGAAGGTCGCCCAAAGCCCCTACAGCTTCTTCGACGGAACCAGGGGAAGCGCTCTCAGGACCGCCTCGAAATCCGGCCCAGTGAATCTGGTAAAGATCGATCGTCTCCAGGCCGAGCCGCCCCAAACTGTGTTCACATTCCTGCTTGATTGACGCGCTTTCCAAGCTGTGGCCGACCTTGCGATCGGCACCCCAAATCAGGCTGCATTTAGTGAATATATAGGGTCGATCAGCGGAAGGAATATCCCGCACGGCCTGACCAACGACCTCTTCGGAGTGACCCAAGCCATACACGGCAGCCGTATCGATCCAATTCATTCCCAACTTGACAGCTTGCTGGATAGCCTCGATAGATTCGCGATCGTCCTGCGCGCCCCAGGCGAATTCCCAATCGCCACCGCCGATGGCCCAAGCACCGAATCCGACTGGCGTAATTACCAGGTCGGAGTTGCCAAGAGTGCGTTCGGAATCTCGCATATTGGCGGGTGTGGCTGTTTGTTGTATTCCAGCGATGCTCATATACGGTGTTGATGCAGAAACTGGGGTGAAGGTTATCGATTTTGCGATGGGCGCTATTGAACTTCGAGGGTGACGGTCACAGTGGCTTCAATCTCGAGGGAACCGGATTCGATGGGCGTCGTAGATTGAGGTGCAGCAGCCTTCATTAGCATGCGTCCCTCAAACGGGAGAGGTCTGATTGTAGCTGAGCTGCCGGTTTGAGCCTCGATGACACCGATAACACGAAGGTTAAGCGCGCGAGCAATGGCTTCAGCGTTTGCTTTGGCCTTTGAAGCTGCGGCGGCGAGAGCATGGGAGCGGATCTCGCTATCGTCTCGAAGGCTGAAACTAATGCCATTGACCTGATTGGAACCCGCACCCGTGGCCGCGTCAATGATCTTACTGACAAGTGAGAGGTCGTCAATCGTAACGACAACAGAATTGCTGGTCTGGTAGCCAATTAGGCGTGGATGTCTGTCCTGGGTATAGTCGTACTGCGGCGTGACCGAGTAGTTCCTCGTCTGTACTTCGCCGGCGGAAACGAGGATCTTCTTCACGGCTTCGAGAACATGTGTTGTATCAGCGGCGTTCTGCTGAGAAGCAGCGGCAGCAGTCGGAGCCTGGGTACTTACACCAACGTTGATCAGTGCGCGATCAGGTTTGGCAGTAAGGGTGGCTTCGCCGGAAGCTTGCACGACGTGGAGAGTTTTTGCAGAGCCAGCAAGAGGAGGGTCCTGAGCGGTAGCAATCAAGCGAAGACACGCGCAAAGACAACAGAGTCGCAGGAGCATGCTAACCACTCTAGTAAGACGCAATCGTAGAGGATTGCGCCCAGGCCACTTGATCCGGAATCCAGGCAATGATGGAGATGAGATGAGAGCCGCCCCGGTTCATTTGGCTTGCTGTCGCGAACCCACTTTCTCGAGCTCAGCAAGGAAAGATTTCTCTTCGGCCACCATGGCAGCTTCCCAAAGTTCACGGTCGGAATCGGCAGCGTTGCTGGTCAAGACGAACGCATAATGATCGGGGATTAAAGTACAGGCGTCTAGGTCCAACTGCCACTGCCTTGTGCCACCTACGAGTTCCACGTTAACGAGACAGGTGGGTCTGTCATCCGCAACGATCATAAGAGTGTAAACACCGCTATGGGCTAACCCTAGATGGACGGTTCCGTCCTGGTCGAAGTAAGCGACTTCGGTGTTGCTTGGGTGCGAGATGCCGGTGAGTTGCGCGAGAACGTAGTTGGCTGCAAGCGGCGTATTCAGCCGAATGGTAAGTGTCGGCCCGTGATCGAAATGAAGTAACTCGACTGGAAAGAGCTTTAGAGCGGTTAGAGCATTAACTTCGACAACCTGCTCGCCGTAGCCTTCTCGGCACGCTAGTTCAATCCAATAATTGCCGTTCGGCAGATCGAGCTTTAGAGCGGTCGGTACGCCGAGCTTAGGCGCGTTTGGTTGACCAGCGCGCGTAAGGCTTTGGACACGGCACTCATGAGCGGCATGTCCGAACTGGCTTATAGGCGCGATAATGAGCGAATTCGCGTTGGTCGTTCCGTAAGCGGATAACAAAGATGCCAAGCCGATAACGATTGCGCGCATATGTACCAGCATGGACGCGTGGAACTAGCTACGTAGTTACAAGTGAAACCGGAGCACACCTTACTTAAGTCTTGCCCCGGCGGTTTTGGTTCAAGCCTTCACTGCAGGATCGGGCTTGATGTGGATCAGTTGAGTGAGCAGGCCTTCGAAGCCGTTCGATACCGAAACGCGATCGACCTTTTCGACGACGCGCTCAAGAGTTTCGAGCTCCTTTAAGCGAACAAGGATGGGATTGTCCTCCATCAGTTTTGCCGTGTTCAGCAGCGAGCGGGTAGCCGCAGTTTCCTCACGGCGGCGGATCAAGTTCGCTTGTGCCTGCTTTTCGGCGGCGACTACCTGGTTCAACATGTCACGCATGTCGCCAGGCAGAATGATGTCCTTTAGCGCAATAGCTCCGACACGGATTCCGGCTTGCGCCATCTCCGTACGGACTGCCTCGGCTACAGAATCGTCCAGACTGGTCTTGTCGGCCTGCACTTCCTCCAGCGTCTTCTTACCCAAGGTCTGGCGAACTGATAGCTGGACGGTGCGGTACAGGTGCTCCGTGAAATCCTTCGCGTACTGCTTGGCCTTCACGGCATCGACCACCTGGTAATCGGCCGTTACGTTGACGCGTAGGGTTACCTTATCACGAGTCAGAATCTCCTGCCCCAAGACTTCGACCGTTTGCAGACGGAGGTCAAGTAGATCTACCCGGGGCGAAACGACTACCGACCAGAACCCAAACTTACCGGGCCCGAGCAGGCGAACGAATCGACCATCGATGTGAAGCAGCCCCACCTTCGAGTCGTCAACTACGCTGTACAGAATGGGGGCTGCGCGGCCCAGCCGCTCGAGTGTCGCGAGCTTCTTCGCGGGTACGTCAGGCGCGCCAATTACATCGATCACCTCAGAGGTGACCTCAGCCACACCACGCCAGAACAATTGGATCTTCCCAGGTGTCAAGACGTTGTGCAACTTACCGTCAACGTAGATAAGCGCTACCTCAGTGTCGAGAGTCTCGATTTTCACGAAGTGCTGCGTAGCCAGGGCGGGACGCTGATTCACTAGAAACTTAGTCCAGTTACTCTGGAAGACGAGATCGCGAAGCAGAAACTTCTCAATCTCGAGAGTGCGTCCAGGGATGCTGATATAACGATGCTCGCCGGGCTCGAGTATGCCGACGAAACGGCCGTTGCGCGTAAGAATGGCCCGCTCCTGGTCTCCGATGATGAATGTCTTCCAAAGCATAGTAAGTCTCCTAAAATCGTTCCAAGCTTTTCTAATTACATGTAAATTGAGTTAGTGGGATTATCAAGACCGCAGGCCACAACGTCGAAACGGGAGCCGGCCAGAAGCTGAAATCTTTCCCTAGTTCAAGCCGCTGCTAATACCGCTGTTCGGGAATAGGGATGTCAGACAGCAGTTTGGACCGATCGCAGAGTTCCGCGATGGTGCCAAGCGAGTGAGGCTCCGCAGAGAGCGACCCAGGCGTTAGCGGGCTAAACGGCCTTGATAATCCTGTTTAAGCGGAATCCGTGTCAGGGATCCGATGGTGTCTATAGTGGGAGTCGAACCCACGACCCTCAGAGTATGAGTCTG
This sequence comes from Bryobacteraceae bacterium, assembly GCA_965214005.1. GTDB lineage: Bacteria > Acidobacteriota > Terriglobia > Bryobacterales > Bryobacteraceae > Bog-105. The sequence goes on along the minus strand of CBDCAQ010000014.1, from coordinate 323,133 downwards.
ATGCTCTACCCATTGAGCTATATCGTCGGGGCAGGTAAACGACATTGCGCCGGCATACGGTACCTCAGAGAGGCCGCACCAGTGAGGGGTTGAGATCCTCGACATTTGGCGTAATGAAGTCATAGAAATTACCTGGAAGTTAGTGTAAGGCGATCGCGGTTGATAAGTCAAATTAATTCAAAAGAAAAACTACTCAAGTAAGTACGGGGGTAGTTGACTCTCTGACAAGTGCTTCAATAAGATTGGTGACGATTATGACGAAGCGCCGTACCCGCTCGAAAAGCACGCTGGCCCCGGATAGCACGCTGGCAAAGATGCGGAGGCCACTGGTTTCTGCACTAGTGTTGCCCGCGCTCGCGTTTGCTTTGCACGCTCAAGAACAATCTAAAATTTCTATGCAGCCCTTTGGTAAGACCCAGGACGGGAAAGACGTTTCCCTTTACACGTTGAAGAATAAGTCGGGTATGACGGTGAAGATCACCAACTACGGGGGTGTTATCCAGTCCATATCAGTGCCGGATCGCAACAAGAAGATGGACGATGTTGTGCTTGGCTTTGATTCAATGGATGGGTATTTAACTAAAGAACCATACTTCGGTGCGGTCGTAGGAAGATACGCGAATCGGATTGCAAAAGGCACCTTCAAGCTGGATGGCAAACAATATCACCTACCTGTGAATGATGGCCCGAATGCCTTGCACGGCGGCGTCAAGGGTTTCGACAAGCGCGTCTGGGAGGCCAAGGATATATCGGGCAGCGATGGCGAGGCTCTACAACTTAGATATGTCAGTGCGGACGGAGAAGAGGGCTATCCTGGCACGCTGACAGCAACTGTTAAGTACACGCTAACGGACAATAACGAACTTCGACTGGATTACGGGGCAGACACGGACCAAGACACCGTGTTGAATCTCACAAATCATTCGTATTTCAACTTGGCAGGTGCCGGAACGGCGAGCGTGCTGGATCACAAAATCATGATTGCGGCTGATGAATTTACGCCTATCGACAGCACGCTGATTCCGACGGGTAAGTTAGAGAAGGTGGCCGGAACGCCGCTCGATTTTACAAAGTCGACTGTGATCGGTTCGCGAATCGGTCAAGCCAACCCGCAATTGAAGTACGGCATGGGGTACGACCACAACTTTGTGCTGCATCATGCATCGGGTCAAATCAGTTTGGCGGCACGAGTGGAAGAACCAACGTCGGGACGGGTGATGGAGGTGTCGACCGATCAACCAGGCATACAGTTCTACACCGGCAACTTTCTGGACGGAACGAACAAGGGTAAAGGCGGCAAAGTCTATCAGCACCGGTCGGCATTATGCCTTGAGACACAGCACTTTCCGGACTCGCCCAACAAGCCGATGTTTCCAACTACCGTGTTAAAGCCCGGCGAGCACTTCCACTCGACCACAATATTTGCTTTCAAGACTCAGTAGGCAAAAGTAGTCTTAGGTTCAGCCTTACTTCTGGACTCGCCGCAGCGTGAGTAGGTCGGGTCGTAGAGTCAGGTTCCGAAGCCTCTTATAGTCGTCGGTGACATGGATCAGCTTGCCAGTAATGTGGTTCGAAGCCTCCGAAGCCAGAAAGAGCGCGTGCTGAATCTGCAATTCGGCAGAAACGCCTCCTGTGCGACGAGTCTCTTTAGCAGCTTGAACAACTTGCGGCTCCAAGCGGCTCTCGGCGGTGATGATCTCATCGGTCATATTTGTGTAGGCGGGACCAGGATCGAGGCAATTCACTTGCACATTGAAATCTGAGGTCTCGGCAGCAAGGGCTTCCGCGAAGCGGACCACGGCTGCTTTCGAAGTCGCGTAAGCAGTGAAGTTCAATTTAGGAGCGTCATCGCTATCACACGTCAGGATGACGATCTTACCGGCACGGCGCTCTAACATGAGTGGCAGTACGGCGCGGCATGAGTAGACAACGCCCAGTAAATTGATATTGATTGTGTCGCTCCAGGCCTGGGCGGGGGTGTTGAGGAACGGCTGAATCGGACCCGGCGTAGCGGCAGCGCATACGAGGACGTCTACAGGTCCTCCGAAAGCAATACGCACGCGCTCGACGGCTGCGGTCAACTGCTCAGGATCAGTAACGTCGGCGCGGATGCGCAAAGCGTTGCCACCGGCGTGCTCAATTTCGATTTGGGCAAGATCAATTTCCGCTTTGCTGCGGGCCAGAAGAGCAATGCGGGCCCCGGCTTTTGCGAATCCTATAGCTAGACGTTTACCGATTCCGCGGCCCGCGCCTGTGATGAGGACGTTCTTCTGGTGGAACTCTGTCGTCAAGGAGTCACTAACAAGAGTAACGAAGCAGAGAAGAGTAAAGCGGGTCCGCCAAGACAGGAGAGCCAAAGACCTTCAAAAACACGTATTTGCGCTATACTCGGTAAGTGTCAGAGGCCGGTTCCGGCCTTTTTTGCGTATAAATCACAGCTAAGGGGCGAATGAGTAAAGAAGACAGCATTGAGGTAACTGGGACAGTAGTTGAGAAGTTTCCCAGCGGTTTGTTTAGCGTGCAGTTAGATCAGGAACGGACGGTGCTGGCGCACCTGGCGGGAAAGTTAAGAAGGAATCGAATTCGTGTTTTGGCAGGCGATCGTGTCACGTTAGAGATGTCACCATACGATCTCACTAAGGGCCGCATCACCTACCGGCATAAGTAGCCCAATCTCAGTTAAAGGCAACATTGCCCCATTAATCCGTGACAGTTTTTCGAGACTATTAGGCCTGTGGGGGCGCGCTAGGCTTGTCTCTTGGGGGCGGCTGAACTTTTACAGGACTAATGATCACGTGGGCGTTGCGGCCTTCAAGACGCGGCTGCCCTTCGATAGAACCGATACCGGCCAAGTCGTCAGCAAATCGGAGCAGCAGCTTCTTGCCTAGGTCAACGTGAGCGATTTCACGGCCTCGGAACTGGACCACTGCCTTGACACGGTTTCCTTCTTTGAGGAAGCGGATGGCGTGGTTCTTCTTGAAGTCGTAGTCGTGATCATCCGTGTTGGGACGGAACTTCAGTTCTTTTACCTGAATCACGTGTTGCTTGCGTTTTGCTTCGTGCTGTTTTTTCTTTTGCTCATACTGCCATTGGCCATAGTCCATCGCTTTCGCAACAGGCGGCTCAGCAGTGGGAGCGATCAGAATGAGGTCGAGACCGAGTTCCTGGGCTCGGCGGACCGCGGCAGGGGTGGGCATGACCTCGACCGAACCATCCGGGAATACAGCGCGGACTTCGCGAGCCCGTATAGCCTCATTAACATTTTCACGAATCTTTGGCCGGCGTGGCGGAAAATTTCTTGGTGGATACATGCCGGACTAGCGAGCGACGCTGGGCAGCGTCAGGGTGGGGCTGGTGAAAGGAATCAAATTTGCGACCTGATTGTAGTCTACACCCTTGAAGGTGGCTGCGGGTAAGCGATAATCTCTACGTTCATTGCGCACCTGATGAGCTGTTTACAGTGAATTACGCGTAAATGACGTGGTATGTTAGCGTAAGCGAACTTGGAAGGAGCACCGGTGAGAGCAATTGTGCGCCTCTGCAGCCACGCGCTTCATCCGTACTCTGCCACGAAACTAATACATGGACCAGACGTTAAAAGACCTTGTCGATCTCTTAATTAAATCGATTCCAACGATCGTCTTTTTCGTACTACTGACATTTTATCTCCAAAATGTTTTCTTTAAGCCGCTGGCCCGGGTATTAGAGGAGCGACGAAGACAAACCGAGGGCGTTCGTGAACTGGCGCGGCTGGCAACTGAATCAGCGGATCAGAAAACGTCGGAGTTTGAGCGCGCAATGAACGCGGCAAGGGCTCAGATTCACAAAGAGAACGAGGCCAAACGGCAGGCTTGGCTTCAGGAACAGCAGGATGAGCTGGCGAAAGCTCGAGTGGATGCAGGACTCGAAATGGATGCCGTGAAGAAGCAAGTTGCGGATGAGGTAAGTCATGCTGAGGCGGAGCTAGCGGCGAATGTTGGTGCATTAGCTGACAGAATTGTAGCCGCTGTACAGACGCGGAGAGCGGCCTAATGCGGATTGAAGGACGATTTAACCCAATGTTCTGTCGTACGCTTCTGACGGTCATGTTAGTCGTGACCCCGCTTGCCGTCTCCGCGAGAGCTCAGGACTCGCCGAGGCAGGATTCTAAGCAGACGGCACAGTCATATGAGCCGGAAAATTATGCGACGACCCTGCGATGGGTGAATACGCTGATCTTCGCCGCGGCGCTTGGGTACCTGATCTCAAAGACTGCACCGGCTTTCTTCAACGCAAGATCGAGCGACATCCAGAAGGCTATCCAAGACGCGACGGGTTTAAAGATTGCGGCCGATTTTCGATCGTCTGAGATAGATCGTAAGATGGCGACGCTCCCTCAAGCGGTGGCTCAGTTACGCAAAGAAGCTGAAGCGGAAATGGACCGCGAACATGCGCGTATCAATGCCGATGCCCAGGCCCGGCTGGCGCTGATCAGGCGGAACATTGAATTCGAGGTTGCCTCTGTAAGGCTGGAAGGCACACGAGCGTTGAGGAAAAGAACGGCCGACCTTGCGTTCGCACAGGCGGAGCGCCGTTTCGCTGAGCAAACTTCTCATTCATTCGAAGGACTTTATCTACAGGACTTCGTTCATGTAATCGAGCAAGGGAAGAATTGATGGCTGAGGCACTTGCGTCCCACTATGCCAAGGCCCTTGCCGACGCCGTGTTTCGTCCTGATTCCGGTATATCAGCGCAAGACGCAACTGAGCAGTTGCGTACGGCAGCCGCGGTGATTGCCGAATCCGGAGAACTACGGAAGGTCTTACTATCTCCGGCTGTGGCGCGCGCGAAGAAGAAAGCGGTCATTGAGAGGTTGGCCAGCCTGCTGGGTGCTCATCGGCTAATTGATAATTTTTTGGTCGTGATCGTTTCGCATAGGCGGCTAACCGAGCTTCGCGCGATGATCCAAAGCTTTGAACTGCTGGCGGATGAGCGTCTCGGGCTGGTGCGAGCAGAGATTTCATCTGCGCGCGAATTGAACTCGGGAGAGCGCGAGCAGATTGAACGGGTGCTGGGGATTAAGGTAGGGAAGTACATTCGGGCCTTTTATTCTGTGGACCCAAAGCTGCTTGGTGGCGTGAGGGCTCAGGTGGCTTCGAAAGAATACGACGCGACGGTTCGCGGCAGACTTGATCGTCTGCGTAGCCAACTGATCGGTGCGCACTAAAAGATTATCTGCGCGGGCGCCGTGGAATAATGTCTGCGCGAGGCGCAGGGGGAAATTGCAACCGGACCTGGCATAGTGCAGGCCGGCCTTCGGGGTGTGAATAGGTATGGCTCAAATCAGAGCGGACGAAATCTCGCGCGTCTTACTGTCTGAGATCGAGAATTTCGATTCTGCAGTGAATGTTTCAGAAACCGGGTCTGTGATTAGCGTTGGCGATGGCATAGCGCGCATCTACGGTCTGGATAACGTAATGGCGGGCGAACTGGTGGAGTTTGGCCCGGGCACGGTGGGTATAGCGTTGAACTTGGAAGAAGACCAGGTCGGCGTGGTGCTGCTGGGCGACTACGGCAATGTGAAAGAGGGCGATCAGGTTAAACGAACGGGCCGCATAACTTCTATTCCGGTCGGCGACGCCATGATCGGCCGCGTGGTCGATGCATTGGGTCGGCCTATTGATGGCAAGGGCGTCATCGCCACAACCGAGTTCAATCCCTTGGAAAGGCTGGCTCCCGGTGTTGTGGATCGGCAATCGGTCAAGCAGCCGATGCAAACGGGAATCAAGGCTATCGACGCGATGGTGCCGATTGGCCGCGGTCAGCGCGAGTTGATCATCGGCGACAGGCAAACAGGTAAGACGGCCATTGCACTCGACACGATCATTAATCAGAAGGGTGGCGACGTAATTTGCATATACGTGGCAATCGGGCAGAAACGCTCGACTGTCGCGCAGGTTGTGAAGGCGTTGGAAGAGCATGGCGCGATGGACTACACGATTGTAGTCGCTGCGACAGCTTCTGATCCTGCGCCGATGCAATACATTTCTCCATATACAGGCTGTGCAATTGGCGAATTTTTTCGCGATAGCCGACGGCATGCTCTGTGTATCTATGACGACTTATCGAAGCACGCGGTTGCGTATCGTGAAATTTCGCTGCTCTTGCGGCGTCCTCCGGGTCGCGAGGCGTACCCCGGTGACGTATTCTACCTTCACAGCCGCTTGCTGGAACGTGCTGCCAAACTGAACGACGAACTCGGCGGTGGATCACTAACAGCGCTGCCGTTTATTGAAACGCAAGCAGGTGACGTTTCGGCTTACATTCCCACGAACGTGATTTCGATCACCGACGGACAGATTTATCTAGAGACTGACTTGTTCAATTCGAACGTTCGTCCAGCAATCAACGTCGGTTTGTCAGTAAGCCGCGTCGGCGGCAGTGCACAGATCAAGGCAATGAAATCGGTCGCGGGCACGCTTCGGTTGGATTTGGCGCAATTCCGAGAATTGGCTGCCTTTGCGCAATTCGGATCTGATCTGGACAAGGTTTCTCAACAGCAACTAAATCGCGGTAAGCGCCTGGTTGAAGTGCTGAAACAGAATCAGTATTCGCCGATGCCGGTAGAGAAGCAAGTCCTAGTCATTTACGCAGGCACGAACGGACACTTAGACGACATAGCCGTCGAAGACGTACGCCGATTCGAAGCCGAACTGATCAAGCACGTAGAGACGAACAAGCCCGACCTACTGGCGAGTATCCGCGAGAAGAAAGAACTCACCAAAGAGATCAAGGCCGACCTTGAAAACCTGCTGAAGGAATTCAAGAAGAACTTCGGCGGCAAGCGTGACGAGCAGGCGCAACGGCAGGCGCAGGAAGCGGCGGACATTCAGAAAGAAGGCCCAAAGCAAGGCTCAAAGCAGCCGGCTGGGTCGAATGGGGTGGGAATAGCGGAAACGGCGAAGGCGGAAGTTAAGGCCTAGTCAATGCCGAGTTTGATCGACATTCGACGCCGCATTCGCAGCGTCAAGAACACGCAGCAGATTACCAAGGCCATGAAGATGGTCTCAGCGGCTAAGTTGCGTCGAGCACAGGAGCGCGCAGTTGCTTCCAGGCCATACGCAAGCATGATGGGTCGCGTGTTATCGAACGTGGCACGTGCGGCGGCGGGCAACGAAGAGGTGGGGCGGCTTCCCTTGCTAAGCGTTCGCGAGGAGAAGCGGGTTCAACTGATTGTCGTTTCTAGCGACACCGGATTGGCTGGCGGCTTCAACTCAAATTTGTTCCGCATTGCTCAGAAATTTGTAGACGAGCATGGCGGCAAGCAGGTCCAGATTGAGGCGGTAGGGCGCAAAGGCGTGGACTACTTCCGCAAGCGCGGGTTCACGTTGACGGGCGATCATGTCGGAGCAGTTGAGAAGCCTGCCTACAGCAAGGCCGTCGAGATTGCGAGCAAATTGATTGAGGCCTATAGCAAGGCCGAGATCGACGCGGTCTATGTTGCGGTAAACGAGTACAAGAGCGTGATGGCGCCCAACCTCGTACTTAAGAAGATATTGCCGGTAGAGTTGCCTGAGACGAACAAGGGCGAGGCAGCACAAGGCGAGGTGAGCAAGCTGAACCCTAACAACAAGGGGGAACTAGCAAAAGAGAACGACGCTGGTTCGACTCACACCGAAGCAGACGTTGACTATATCTACGAGCAGCCGCCTGAACAGATACTTGCTGCCATTCTTCCCCGGTATGTCCAGGTATCAATTTACAGGGCAATGCTGGAGTCAATTTCGGCTTACCATGCGGCTCGGATGACGGCGATGGATGCGGCCAGCAAGAACGCGGGTGAGGTGATTCAAAAGTTGACCCTGCAAATGAATCGCGTGCGTCAGGCGACCATCACGCGAGAAATAATCGAGATTGTAAGCGGCGCGGCCGCATTGTAGTGCCTGCAAGAGCTTTGAATACAGCCGCAGGCAGGAGACAAACGGAGTAAAGATGGCGACAGAAGGCATGGTAGAAGGCCGCGTGATTCAGGTGGCTGGCCCGACGATTGAGGTGCAATTCCCAGAAGGCCATATCCCAAAGATCTTCAACGCTGTGCACATCACCAGCGAAGGTTTTGACGTACCGGTGCGGATTAATATCACGGCGGAGATTGCGCAACATATCGGCGAAGGACGCGTTCGGACGATCTCAATGGAGGCAACCGACGGCTTAGTGCGCGGTATGAAGGCGACGGATTTGGGCATGCCTATTTCGGTTCCCGTCGGCAAGGCCACACTGGGCCGCGTGTTGAATGTATTGGGTGAACCGGTGGACAACATGGGCCCGGTTCAGACTGACAAGCGCTGGCCGATTCACCGTTCTGCGCCTTCGTTTGAGGATCAGGCAACCCACCTTGAAATGTTCGAGACCGGTATCAAGGTCATCGATCTGCTTGAACCTTACGTACGCGGTGGAAAGATCGGGCTGTTCGGCGGCGCTGGCGTAGGCAAGACGGTTTTGATTCAGGAGTTGATCAACAACATCGCCATGAAACATGGTGGTGTTTCGGTGTTCGCAGGCGTTGGAGAGCGGACCCGCGAAGGCAACGATCTATGGATCGAGATGCAGGAATCAGGCGTTGTCAATCCGCACGACTTCAACAAATCGAAGGTTGCCCTGGTATACGGTCAGATGACTGAGCCGCCCGGCGCCCGTCTGCGTGTGGGACTAACCGGTCTTACGGTAGCTGAATACTTCCGCGATGAGGAGGGTCAGGACGTACTGCTCTTCATCGACAACATCTTCCGATTCACACAGGCTGGGTCCGAGGTATCAGCTTTGTTAGGCCGTATGCCGTCTGCAGTCGGTTATCAGCCGAACCTCGCAAGCGAAATGGGTGATCTGCAGGAGCGGATTACTTCGACTAAGAAGGGTTCAATCACGTCGGTACAGGCAATCTATGTGCCCGCTGACGACTATACGGACCCAGCGCCGGCAACAACGTTTGCTCACCTTGACGCGACAACGAATCTATCGCGCGCGATTTCTGAACTTGGCATTTATCCCGCAGTCGATCCGCTAGCCTCGACGTCGCGCATCCTTGATCCAAACATCATAGGTAACGATCACTATGAAGTGGCGCAACGCGTGAAGCAGACGCTGCAGCGCTACAAGGACCTGCAAGATATTATCGCCATTTTGGGCATCGATGAATTGAGCGACGAGGACAAGCAGACTGTTGCGCGAGCTCGCCGTATTCAAAGGTTTTTGTCGCAGCCCTTCCATGTAGCCGAACAGTTCACAGGCCGGCCTGGTAAGTACGTCAAACTAGAAGACTCAGTTCGCAGCTTCAAAGAAATCGTCGAAGGCAAGCACGACCAATTGCCGGAGCAGGCATTCTATATGCAAGGAACGATTGACGACGTCCTGGAAGCTGCTGAAAAGATGAAGGGCTAACGGAACTCGCCTCAGATAACGCAGAACCATGGCGGATACTTTCCAGCTCGAGATTGCGACGCCGGAACACCTGATCGTCGACGAACAGGTAACCGAAGCGTCGATACCTGGGAACGAGGGGCAGATGGGCATCCTTGCTGGTCATGCTCCGCTGCTCGGTGTGCTCGGCGCAGGGGTGGTAAGTTATAACTCGGGCGGGCAGACGAAGTCAGTGGCGGTAGACGGTGGGTTTATCGAGATCTTTAACGATCGCGTGAGTGTTCTGGCTGAGTATGCCGAACACGCGGAAGAAGTGAAGGTGGATGAGGCGCGCGCACAACTCGAGCAGGCTCGCGGTGAAGCGGCAGGCGCGGGAACAGAAGAAGCTACAGAGGCGGCCCTTGCCAAGTCGCATCACGCGCAAGCATGGATTGACGCGGCTGACGGGCGATCCTGAGGCGGGCACGCGGAACGACAACGCTAGGTTGTAATCGGCCCGCAGGACGAAAGTAGGCATAATAGCGGCAGAGCCCATGTCGGAAACACCTCAGCATCGCACTCCGGCGGTAGTCGCAGCAATGCAGACAATCTCCTGGGAAGGAGATTTGCCTGGGCGGATTCGCAGCGCTTTTGCGGACGTAGGGCTTCTCTTCCGTACGTATGCCAATCAGAATTTCGTGGAAGTGCCGCTGCCTACGGTACATGCGCTAATTGCCTTCCTTCAAGATCAGGAACAGTTCGACATGTTGACGGATTCGACTGCCGTAGACAGGCCGAGTAACACTGAACGATTCGAGCTGATTTACATCCTGTATAGCTTCGAGCGTAATGAGTATGTGCGCGTGAAGACACGAGCGGCTCTCGACGAGGCAGTCCCGTCGCTTTCAGATTTGTTTGTGGGTGCGGACTGGATGGAACGGGAGATATTCGATATGTTCGGCATTCCGTTCACAGGACATCCCAACTTGAAACGGATCTTGATGCCCGAAGATTGGAATGGCTTTCCGCTACGGAAGGATCATTCCATCATTGGCATGGATAACGAATGGGTGCGCAACAATTTGGGCATTGAAAGCGGACAATCGTGAGGCGAATCCATGAGCTTTGACTACTCGCCAGTGCCGCCCGCTACTATCGATCCACTAACCGAGCCCGAAGGACACTTTCTAGACGGAACCGAAATGGTCCTGAATATGGGGCCGCAACATCCTTCGACTCACGGTGTTCTGCGGGTAATTCTGAAATTGGACGGCGAGCGCGTGCGCGATGTCGAGTGCGTGATTGGCTACCTGCATCGTGGTGTCGAGAAGATTGCCGAGAACCGGACCTACGGCATGTTCGCGCCCTATGTGGACCGGATGGATTACGTCGCGGCTGTGTCGAACAGCCTCGGATATTGCCTTGCGGTGGAACGACTAATTAGTGTAACGGCGACCCCTCGGGCGCAGGCAATCCGCGTGATATTGACAGAGCTCAATCGGATTGCGAGCCATCTGCTGTGGCTTGGTACCCATGCACTGGACGTTGGTGCAGTTTCGCCATTGTTCTACACCATGCGCGAACGCGAAGAAGTTCTAAAGATCTTCGAGAACTACTGTGGTGCTCGGCTTACGACTCACGCGTTCCGGATCGGTGGCTGCCACTACGAATTGTATGAAGGTTTCGAAGCACAAGTAAGTCACTTTTGTGGTTACTTCTTATCGAAGCTCGAGGAGTACCACGAGTTACTGACTGGGAACTCTATTTGGACGGCGCGATTACGCGGTGTAGGTTTGCTTTCTGTAGAAGATTGCAAGGCCTACGGAGTGACTGGACCTCTTATTCGCGCTGCCGGGCTGGCGTGGGATTTGCGGAAGGCGCAACCTTACTCGGGTTACGAGCAGTATGAGTTTGATGTACCAGTTGGACAGCATGGGGACAGCTATGACCGTTACTTGGTTCGCATGGAAGAGATGCGGCAGTCGGTACGCATCATCGAACAGGCTGTGAAGGCGATTCCCGCTGGCCCGATCATGGCCAAGGTGCCTAAAGTCTTGAAGCCCCCCGTGGGCGAAGTGTACGTCTCGATTGAAGCACCAAAGGGCGAGCTCGGTTACTTCATGGTGAGCGACGGATCGATTCAGCCTTACCGCATCCGTGTGCGGCCGCCATCGTTCCTGAACCTGCAAGCGCTGCGCAAGATGGCGAAAGGAGCGTTGGTGGCGGATGTTGTGGCGATCATCGGGACTATTGATATTGTCCTGGGCGAAGTGGATCGGTAGATGAAGGTCGCCTCTGCTTCATCACTGTTCTTCGGCTTTGTGCTTCAGTGCCTCCAGCCAAACCTTGTGAGACTTCGCTAGATCCTTCGAGAAGGCCCTGAGCATAAGGCCGTCCATGGACTCGGCAGTCGTAACAAGTGTGTAGCCATCAGGGAGCAGTTTGAGGTTCCAGACATGAATCGCTCTCGCTCCAAAGGCCACCCTTGTCCACGCTAACTGGGAGTCGGGATGGACAAGTGCTAGGCGAGACTTGATCTTAGTGCCTCCGTTTGTCCAAACGAAAGTGGTTCCCGGTCTCAAGGGACCGCTAATCTGTGCGGAGGAAACCGTCGCCTGCCATTTGGGCCAACTATCGAAATCTGCGAGGAGGCGCCAAGCTTTTCCGGAGCTGCGTGAATGACGATCTCCGATGAGGCTTTAACGGAAGCACCGTCGTGGATCTGCCCGTTTGAAGCTAATGCGTCGTTAGGAGCCGTCATGGCCGGTGAGCATGACGCACCAGCAAGCAAGACTAGAAACAGGAATGCAATCGGCTTGACCATAGGCGACCTCGCGGAAGTATGCAATCGATGTTACGCACATCAACGAGCCTTCGTTCCCAGTCAGACCTAGTCACATTCTGGTTTCCTAAAATGCTTGTCAGTTTTCAGAATTTAACTTAACTACGCAACAGGTTCCACTTACGTAATTTCTCATCTCGCGCCTCGGTACTCTTAACGAACTTTAGGGCGGGGTATTTGTAACCGTCTTTGCCTCTACATGCGTCCGTATAGCAGAACAGAGCACCTGCCCTTTGGTCGTACCTACTCAGTCGGGCAAGCGTTCTTATTAAATAAGAGGTTAAGTATCGTGAAGTTATTAGTGAATTCTTTTCTGCTCAGTATTTTTGCACTCTCACTAGCGGCAATCCCGGCGCATGCTCAACTTTCCCCGGATGTCTACTTCGGTGTGGGCACGGCTCAGGCTGCGTCAAACGGACAATCGCTCAATACGTTCGGAGATGGCAATTTTTATAGCACTCCGAGACTAGGCGGAACCTTCGGCAAAGCGGGCGCGGACGTCATGATCACGCCCCATTTCGGCGTTGGTGGAGAGGTCGACTTCCGTTTTCAGCAGGCTCCTTATGCGGGACTGCGGTATCGGCCGACTTCTTATGATTTCAATGGCATCTGGACGCCCACTGTCCCGGGTTTCAGGCGAGTAATGCCTGAGTTGCAGGCGGGTATTGGCGGCATGAACTTGAGCTTCTACAACAAGACAACGTCGTGTGACTCGTTTGCTGGCTGCTCAAGCTCAAATCAGTACCTTGAAAGCTCAAATCATTTCCAGTTTCACTTGCAAGCCGGTGTTCGATTTTATGTGACGTCTCACCTGTATGTTAAGCCGCAGGTAGATGCTCATTACGTGAACAACTTCTTCCAGTTTGGCAGCAACTGGGTACCTGAATACGGTGCTTCCGTTGGCTGGAGCTTCCATCGAGAGTAGTTCGAACAGTTAGCAAATTGTAATAGAAAATGGGCGTTGCAGTAATCCTGCAGCGCCCACTTTCTGTTGATCGGGGTTATACCGCCTTCGCGGTATGATGGTCCTTCAATCTGTAACAATGCGTGATGAGTGATTCGCTTTCTAAGAAGGTACGTGTCGCTCTCATTTGCGTACTATGTTTCTCGACAAGTTGCTCGAATCTGGTTAACCTACCGACAGTCGAGACGATCCTGCCCTCTGAATCGGGCCCGCATCGCGTGTCCGCTCCCAGCCAAGCGCTCGACTTCAACCTTGACGGCACACTCTCGATGCAAGGTTTCGCGCGACCCACGGACGGTAAGTTCTCGCAGCTTCTCCAGGACCTTGACCTCTCTTTTTCAGCACTTTGGAAACCGGATCAGATCACTTATCAGCGATTCGGGTCGATCATCGAGCCCGTCGCGCAACGGCCTTTCTACGTCGCCGCGTCAACCGTAAACTTCTTTAAAGGCACGAAGGAGTACGCGACAACTCGGATCGACAAGGTTTTTCGGGCCAGCAAGCTGGGACACCTCAGCATCGTCATGACTGATCTCTTCGAGCAAGATCTGGACATCAGCTCGATTCAGCAGTCGCTAAAGGCCTCATCCTTTCCTGAACGTTCCAGTCTTGCAATTTGGCAGTGGAGCATGCCGTTTAGCGGTTCTATCTTCGACTTCGACTTCCGGGTGCATGAGGGCCGTAACTACACCGGCAATCGATATTTGTATATGCTCGCACTTGGGTCCGCTGAATCTATCGAAAAGCTTCGCGCTGCGGTAGACCGAAACGTGACCGTAGGGAAACAAAGGCTGCTTCTATTGTCTGATCAGCCCGCCAAGAGTGCAGATGGATGGTTCGCAGTCACGCAGATCAGGAATGCTGCCCTAAAAAGCAGGTCTAACAGCGATGCAACTTCAATGCCGTATTCGGTTTACAGAGTCTCTCGTGGGTGCAGCACAGCCGAGTTGACAGCGCGACCGCAACTCGCACCAGCTTTCGAAGGATCTCCCGAGCTCTCAAAGGCCGGCACTTACTCTGCCTCACTACGCGCTTTGACCAACGATAAAGGCTCGTGGTCCTCGCGGGGGCTCGCCGACCCAGAAGTGCATTCCACGATGGATGGATCCGGCCATGAGTTGCTCAAAATAGAAGTTAAGTGTCCGGACATAGTTTCATCGAATCTTGCTTTGCTGCGGGTTCGCCGGGTGGGTACGGGCAATGACCTGGTACTTCCACCGTGGATCGCCAGCAGCAGCGCAACTTCTATGGACTTCAACAAAGATGTTCGGCAAAATCAGTCGAACTGGGGTCAAAAGACATTGAACTTATTGCCCTTCGTGCGCGGATTGGCTAGTACTGCCACTGATCGAAGTGCGATCGCAGTTGCGTATATATATCTGGTGGCGAACTAACTAAATGAGGAATCAACCGTGGCCGTCGGTACTGATTGCAATTTTGATTGGGGCCGCAATCGTGGTTGGCCCCGGCATTGCGCTCGCTGGCTTTGTGTCGAATTCAGTTAACCCAGTCGATCCAAACGTCAGCATCGACACTTGGCATAGTGCGTACATTAATGCTTTGGCCTGGAGTTCTGCAGTCACGGCCATTCTCTCCGCTATCTGGCTTCTACTAGCCCACGGAGGTCGCGGACTAGACACAAAGGCCGGCGCTTGGTACGTGCTCTGGGGCACGGCAATCTTCGCTGGCGCGCTGCTAGCTTGGTTGATTCCGCCTCGAGTGAAAGAGGGGCCCTCCACTCAAATGGCGGTCTGTGCTGCCCTGGTGCTAGCCGGGTATTGGATGGCAACGCTGTTTCTTACTCCTGATCATTATCGATATACACCACTGATGGGCAAAGTTCTTTGGGGGCGGCGCGCATGAGTAACTGCTTGCTATCCATCGGAGGATCAGGCCATCGAACATTGAAGCCCCTGGTTTTCCTGGCAGCTGCAGGCGCACTTGGGGATGCTGACTTATCCGTGCTGTGCATCGATAACGACAGCACAAACGGGAACCTGACGGAAAGCTTGAACCTGATTCATCTTTACGACCGCGTTCGTGGACGGCAGCGCTGGTTGGGGGAAGCCCCGTTTTTTCGACCTAAGCTGAGCCTTGCAGATGAGCGGCCGTGGTCGCCGTTTTCCTCCCGCGAAGGTGAGCCCACACTCGATCACTACCTCGGACACGAGTCCATGCGCGCCAAGTCCGAAGGTCTCACGGCGCTGTACGAGTTCTTATACGACCGTGAGAAACGTGGGCTCTCTGTTACGGAGGGCTTTCGCGGGCGGCCTTCGATTGGTGCCGCGGTGTATCGGGCAGCAGCAAGAGGCGGTACGAATGGGCACTCAGATTCACTGCAGCGAATTCGTGAGCAGCTTGAAGCTGGAACAGCCCAGGGCCGTAGCGTAAAACTATTTAGCATTGGCTCGATATTCGGAGGGACAGGGGCAGCAGGGCTACCTAGCATTCCTGCTTCTTTGATTGACAGCATGAAGCATGGGAGTGAACACGTGCTGTCAGGAGCAGCTTTTCTGCTCCCATACTTCGAGTTCAATACAGGCGGATTGGACGATCAGGGGGCCCATGCAAACCCAAACGACTTCATCATGATGATGAAGGACGCCCTGCGTTATTACGTGCTGAATCCGAGCCGCTATCAATGTGTGTACGCCATTGGAACCGATAAGTGGCGGCATCTAGAGAACGCTGCGGTGGGCAAAGAGAAACAACGCAATCAGCCCGATGTCGTGGAATTCCTTGCAGCTTTGGCAGCTTCGAACTTTCTGGTTAGCTGGCAACCGCCAATCGCCGGCGAGAATGGCAACGGCCCTGCGCTGTACGTGCTGCATCGCCAAAGTGAATCACAGTTCAACTGGTCTGACGTTCCCGAGCAGGCCCGAGTGAAGCCGCAACTAGCAGCCTTCACACGCTTCTGTTTCCTCTATCTGAAAGATTTCTACCCAGAGCTGGAGAAGGCTCGCCAGCCCGGAAAGCGGGCCACTTGGTTCGCTCGCAACATTGAGCAAGCCGGTGTGAGTTCAACGACCGCCGAGTTCCAGGAGCAGGCGTCGTCTCTTCGCGATTTCTGTCGAGAGTTCCTCAAATGGTGGGTCGACCTTCATCATGGTTCCGGGATGACGCTCAATCTGGTAAACGCCAGCGCATTTGGGACTACGCCGTTTGTGGACGAGGCTTTTCAGACTTTGATCGTTGGTGATCATTATGGGTCCAGTGCGAAGGACGTCGTGAAAAAGGTGGCTGGTTCTCTGCCGCAACACAAACCCGACCTTTCCGGCTTTGGCCATTTTGTTCAGGCCCTAGCCTCAGTTACAGCCTGATCAGTCAACTTTGCGAAACGAGGAGATCCGACCCATGCCACCGATGTTACCCGTCTCGGATAAAGATCAAGACGACTTTGCTCATGGCAAGCCGGGGCAGTGGGACAAACGGTCCTGGACTGATTTAGAGATTATCGCTCGTCGCACGCCGGCAACGGCCAATGAGAAGCGTCAGATTGAGGTAGACCTAATTCCCGATGTTTGGGCCCGGCTTATACTGTTCTCGAACGCACTGTACGACGAGAAGCACCTGCTTCACAAGCGAGTCGTGGGTGCGTTCCGGGGTGCTCTCGCTTTACTAGCTCTTCGTGCCCGCAAAAACATAATCGTGAAGGCCGAACAATTGAGCCTTGACACGGTTGGCAATTGGCCGTTTGCTGTAGCGGCAAGGAACAGCACGGACGGAAACCGCCATGGAATCCATCAGCTCTATACAGATACAAGCTGGAATGAGATTTACCTATTGCGGGGGGATGGCGGATCACTTCTTGCGATCACTTCGCCGCTCACGTTGGTCTGTCCCGCTCAGGGCCCTTCGACTACCGGGCTCAAACAACTTCCGAGTTCCTGGTTCGACGGCGCCCAATTTCGTGATCCGTCCGCGCCGGGCGTACTGAACCAAGAGGATCGCGAACTACTCGGCGCCTGGTTGAAGCAGCTTCGGAGCAACCTCGCGGACCACGGCTCACCGGCAGGCATTCTCTCTTGGAACGAAGGCCAGAACCTCCTTCTCCGCACTCTCAGCAGATTCGAAGAAGCGCTTACCGCGAACGCCAGGACCGTCGCACCCGTTGGCGAAGGAGCGCTCCGTCTCGGTACGTCAGCTTATCGTTACCTCGCCGCCACACTCCGGCCTGAAGAGATCCGGCTAGAACATTCCGATCTCATTTTAGATAGTTCCGTTTCCTCCGTTCCAATTTTGCTGCCCATTCGTGTAAGCGATAAGGACGTCAGCATCGAGCCGCAAACGGATCCGAGCAAGATCACCGTTGTCAGTGGAACGTCTCTGCTAGATATCAACATCGCTGTTTGGGGAGACAACAAGCGCATCCTTGCCGATCGCCCTCTCCCCGAAGAAGCGGAGTGGATTAACCCGAAAAGCTTGTTCCTAGATCGGCTCTATTTGCTGAAAGGCACGCAGGCGAAATCAGGGATGAGCCACGCCAAAGGCCAAAGGGACGTTGCCGATCAACTCTCTGAATATCCAGTCATGCCGTTCTCTCAGCGGCTGACCACGCTTTTGCCAGCTGACCAGATCGTCCAGAATGTGCGCTTCTCAGTCGAGAATCAGGGCAGCGGTGATTTCGTCGTCGTTAGGCTGCGCTTGCCTCTGAAGGGTGGCAAATTCCTGGAAGTCACCCGCTCTTACACCGCCGAGCAGCAGACATCGATTCAACAGATTCCCGTTCTCGAAGTTTGGCCGCCATTTCGAAAAAAGGGGTGGAAGTTTTACAGCACGTTTTGGTGGTCAAACTCCGAGACAGCCTTCGATGCCGAGCCCTTTCCGATTTCTAATCAAGGCCGGGTTGAAGAGCAGACTGAAAGCTTGTCAGGCGGTCAGCAGGTTCGGGTAACGCGCCTTGACGCTGCCCCGGATGGCTTCATCCTGCAATATCCTCATCCTCAACGCGGCCGGGCCGTTATGCAAGAGGCTGGCCTTCTTTTTACTAAGCTCGCCCAAATCATTGCTCCTCCAAAGGGCACCTGGGCCGCCGGCGTTGACTTCGGGACCAGCAGCACTAACATCGTTCTCCGGGCAGGTGACGAACCTGAACGTCCACTGAGCTTAGGCCAGTCCGGACCTTTGCGAGTCGTTGTCGGGCGTGATGCCGATCGGCCAGAAGCTCTGTATAAATACTTCCTGCCTTTTACGCCTGAGACAGAAGAAGCCGCCGAAACGTCGCCCTTCTTGTCGTTTCTCCGGATGCGTCACCCCGAGCAGACCTCATTCAACCCAATCTCCGGAGCGCACATCCTCTTCTATAGCCGTGCTCACAACATCCAAGAATTGAGCGCCGGCCGTCTTGCCACAAATCTGAAGTGGGAAGGCGACATTAAGGGCCGAAGTCGTCCTTACTTACAGCAAGTCTGCTTACAAACCGCTGCCGAAGCCGCAATCGGAGGCGCAGAAAGGATCGACTGGTTCTACTCGCTTCCGGCCGCCTTCAGCCCACACAAAGTTGACGATTATCGGCGAGAGTGGAACTCAATCTCAAGGTTTATATCCGAACAGACCGGGCTTACTTCAACACAGATCCCCGTGCGGATGACCGAAAGTTTCGCCACGGCGCGTTACTTCAAGGAGCGAGAAGAGGCCCCGCCAGAGGTTGGTGCCATTTTCGTCGATATCGGAGGCGGCACTACAGATATTTCCATTTGGCAGGAGAGCACCGAGCGATGTGGCATCTCGATTCGTTTTGCTGGTCGTGACCTTTTCCTTGCTCCCCTGTACCAGCAGCGTTCGCGGCTTCTTCCTGAGTTCGCTACTCTCGCGCCCGAGCGCATTTCTGAAGCTACTGTCTCGCGACTAATCGCCGACCAGTCGGAGAGTGAGTTCTATGCCCACGCCGAAGCTATGTTGCGCGATGCGGGTCTGAGCTTACCTCAGAAGCTGCATCTGCAAGATCGATTAGAAACTCCTGCGCTACCGTTGCGCTTTGGCCTAGCCGGACTCTTCTACTACATCGGCATCGTCCTTCGGAACTTGGAACGTGCTGATCTCTACAGGCGAGATCTAGGCGGCGTCTTTCTCGGAGGTAACGGGGCACAGTTGCTCCATTGGGCCGATGGCGGACAATACGACCCAACTGGATCTTTAGCTCGCCTGTTGACACAGAGCCTTTTTGCTGGGGCAGGCTGGGCAAATAAGGCGCCTTCTAATGTCCAGATCAAATTGAGCGCTAAGCCGAAGCAGGAAGCTGCTACTGGACTGGTCGTAAAGAGCTCGTTGCGATCCGATGCAGAACATTGGGATGACGTCGTTGCTGGTGAACCCTTCGCATTTGCCGGAACTCAAAAGAGCGAGATCGATCTAGTCGCGAGGCCAGATATTGCGAATATTGAACTGACTGGGTTGCCTCAGTTGCAGTTGTTTTACGACAATTATCTTCGCTTATCTGAAAAGATCGGCTATCCGCGAGCCGACCTACAAAAGGATCAGCTCTTCGCGCGCGCGACCGAACGAGTCCGTCAGTTTCTTGCCGATCAGGAAGGGAAGCCGGCAGAAGATGTTGACATAACCCCTCCGTTCATTAAAGGTCTTCAAGCGCTGATTATCGGGATCGCGAGGGGATCTGAGAAGTCTAGGACCGCTTCTTCTGGACGCTGAGCTTCCTGAAAGAGCAGATATGAAAGAAGCTGAACTGCGATCTGTTCTCCTCGAGTTCTTCGAAGATCATAACGCCCAGAGCAGCAAGTTTCTCGAGGCATTGGAAACGACTCTGGATCAGATCCCAAAGAAGGATCCCGTGTACGATGCAGTTGAAGGACAGATCAAGTTCACACGGAAGATTCAACAAACGACAAAGAAGCTGATCCGGTCCCTCGCAACCGAGACGGAGACTGGCGCGAGTTGGTCAGGGCCCACACCCAGGAAACCGGCATCAATCGTGTTAGTGGAAGACCGAACCTTGTCACCGCAGTTAGGCGTTTATGAGCAGGAACTCGTAACGGCTTATAACGAACAATCAGGTAAGTGGACCCGGACCTACAAGCCGGTTGGATTCGGCGCTGAAAATGTCAACGACATTTGGGAGAAGGGAGGCGAGCCTAAGTTCGCCAGAAAAGAAGGCGGCATCTATAACCTCATAGAAGCGGGTCGTTGCTGTTACGTCGTCCCAGAACCCGGCCTTCGGCTGTTGGACGGATACTTTAGAAGCGAGGGACTAAGTTATTTATTCGATGTCGCAGAGAACTCCACGGAAAGTGAGCCTCTGATTTGCCTAATTAGTCCCGCTAAGGTCGAAGAATCAGGCGGGCGTTGGAACATCGTAACGAAAGGTAAGCTCAAAGGCCGAAAGTAATGTCTTTCGCCACCTTCTTTCCAACCGATGCTTTATCTACTGGATTCGTAATCGGCCTTATCATCTGGTTTTCGTTCTGGCTGTTTCGTCTACGGAGCGAAGTTACTCGGTTGGATACTGTAGGCCGTGTACTGACTAACATCGACCAATGCATTGATCAATTGCGTGCGCAACAGCTCTGGCGAGACCGTGAACGCATCCAAGGCAACAATGTAGTCGGTAATTCGGCAGAGTTCTTCAACAATGTGTGTGCCACAAGGATTGCGGCGGGACCCCAAGTTCCCTCTGTCATTTTAGGTCATTTCCGGGCTATCTTCGTTGCGGGTTGTGACGAAAGCTCGCTTGACGCCAGCGAGTTAAACGCACAAACCTGCCAGGAGATTTCGGACAAGCCTGAGCAGCTCCGAAATGAGTTGGGCTTGATGCTCCTGGTAGGCGGGCTCGGCACGCTGCTGGCGCAATCACGCCATTACCCGACTGCCGCCATGACTTTGGAAAGCCACCGCGAACTTCCTTCCCTAATTTGGGCCGCGTTGATGGCAACGATCGGCGGCGTTCTTTACCTGCAGCTACAGCGACACAAGCTGGCTCCGACTCTCGCTGGACTGCGCCGTAAAACGACGACACTGTGGATTCCGCGGCTCTACCCTACCGTCGCCCAGCGAGCCGCGCAGTGGGCGACCCACACGCTTCACAATGCCGCACGTGTAACTGACGCGTCAGCTGTGATTGAACAGGACGCCCTGAGATTCGTCGGCGCGGTACACGCGGCTCGGGATGCTGCTGAGGTCTTCTCGGGCGGTATGCGCGAGTTCTCCAGCGGAATCGAAGCATCAGATCGCGCTTTGCAAAACGCACAGTCAAAATTGGCAGCCGACATCGATAAGTTCGCTGATTCGCTAGGACGCTGGGGCAGGTTCGAAGATGAGATCCGCCGTTTCTACGCCGCGGTCGAAGCACACCAGCGGCAACTGGTCAACGAGCATAAGTCCTTCGAAGCTATGCTCGCCGGCTACTACGATCTTGTCCGCCGATCCACTGACGGCCTGAATCAATCCGCCTCCGACATCGGCTCTGTCGCCAAGACGCTTCCCCAAGCCTTCACCACATCGGCCGAGAAGATGACTGAAGCCACTGCGGTATTCCAACAGTCCTTGACCACGACCGTGATGGATTTGGGATCCCAATTAGAGTCTACTTATAAGGCAGAGTCCGCCGAACTTCAACAACGGATACAAGAAATAGTCCAACCGATACTGAACATTGAGGACCGGCTCAGGGCATTGGGTACACCGTTTGAAAGCGCATCAAACAAGCTCATTGAAATAGCTGAGAACCTGTGGCGTCTCAACGATAACTTTGAGCAAAAGGTGAGCAAGTCACTTACGGACTCACAGTCTGGTCAGTCTCACGCAGCGAGATCTTCGAGTTAATAGAGCATGAGTTAAACGTTAGTCTTTTACCAAGACATCGTGGAACCAGGTCAAGTCACGACCGAGCCGCACGGTCATCAACTAAAGCGAGAACTGCGGCTCAGCGACTTGGTGCTGATGCAAGTCCTTCTTGTTACGACCGAAACTTGCATCGGTATCGCTGCCCGGCAAGGTCCCACACATGTTGTTTTCTGGGCGGCAGGCATTCTGTTGTTTTTTATTCCTTTGGCGGTAGTGATCCGATTCTTGGGACAGGTTCTGCCTTGGGAAGGCGGCGTTTATCAGTGGGCGCGGGTGGGCCTTGGGCCCTTCTTCGGATTTATCGCAGCGTGGAACTTTTGGATCTATTCAATCTTCTTGACCTCTTCGCTCGGGATCTCGATAGCAGAAAGTCTCTCCTACGCGGGCGGACCTTCGACAGCCTGGATGACCACAAGCTTCTTGCACGTGACGGCGGTGAACATCCTTGTATTCTGCTTTATCCTGGCGGTCAATATTCAAGGATTTCGTCTAGGAAAATGGGTCTCACACTTCGGAACCGCGGCCATGTTTGCGGTGCAATTTACGATCATTGCTCTCTTGTTCATGCGACCTCACGGCCAGGTATCTCCGCAGTCTCCCTTCTCCTGGACGTTACCGCCACTTACTCTTCTCAGCTTGAACTTACTAACTAAGATCACCTTTACGGGTCTCAATGGCGGCGAGCAGATTGCCGTCTTTGCCGGCGAAATGCGATATCCAGCCCGTAGTATTGGCCAGTCCATCTGGATTGCAGCCCCGATCATTGCTCTCTTGTACATCCTTAGTACGGGTTCCCTCTTGTCGTATGTACCGGCCAATAAGGTCGACTTAGCAGCTCCGGTTTCACAGTTGCTGGGCGCGGCTCTAGGCGTGTCCAGCAATACAAGTTGGATTGCCATGGCTGGCGTGTCCGCAATCATTGTCCTCTCGATCGCTCAATACACGGTGATCGTTGCAGAAACGTCACGGCTACCGCTAGTTGCTGGTTGGGATGGTTTACTGCCGAGTTGGTTCACTCGCCTGCACGCGAGAAATCTCACGCCAACCAACGCACTGTGGTTCATCGTGCTGTGCTCATTTGCGCTTGCCACGGTCAGTCTTCTCGGTGTGGCTCGCCAGGAGGCCTTTCAGTTGGTGATCACAGCTGCGCAAGCTGCGTACGGCTTGTATTACCTTGTGCTATTTTGGATTCCTCTTGTCAGACGCACGAAGTTGCCTCGGCAGCCTGGACCAGTCGTGCAATTGTGTGCGCTCGTTGGTGGAACTTCGACTCTCGCCGCAATCGTGCTGCAAGTCGTTCCGATCATCGATGTCGCAAACCCATGGATTTTCGGCGCGAAAGTAGGAACAGCCTTGCTAGTGGCCAATGCAACTGGAGCCATTCTCTATTGGCGAGCCCGCGGCGCCAACGAAAGAAGCGGCACCTTCAACGAACAGTAACCAATCTTCATCGAGCTGGCGGCAGAAACCTCTTGTTAATCTTCGCAACTACGACGTAATTTGGATCGACCATCTCGTCCAAGTGGATTTCGGCAACCTTCGACAGTAACTCGTAAGCGTCCATCTCCGACATGCCATAGCTGTCATGCATCCACTTGATAAGTTCCGTAAACGAAATTCGTAAGGCATCATCAAGCGGTCGATAAATGCCGGCAGCCATGATGTAGTCGTCATTCTCGAAACGAGGCCAGTCAATCTTCTTTCGTTTGACCAGATCGACCCGTAGCTTAACCTTCATCGAAATCTCGATAGCGGTCCCGTCTACCTCGCCGTCGCCCATCGCAGCGTGGCCATCTCCGAACGAGAGCAGCGCGCCCGGTACACTGACCGGCAGATAGAGCGTGTTCCCAACGCTAGCTTCCGGTGCATCCATGTTTCCACCAAACTCGGCCGGAACAATCGAACTCCGGCTCTCGCCATCGGCTGGAGCAACGCCTACACAACCTAAGAACGGATGCAGTGGAATCTTAACCGTAAAGTTCGAATCCTTGGCATGAAACGTTGCTACGTTGGCGGCTGAGTCAACCGGGTAGACCCACTCAGTCTTCGGGATCGGACCACCTACTACAGGAGTGTATTTGCTACTATTCAGAGCTCCAAAGCCCGGTCCCGCGCTGCCCCAACCCTGTTTGGCATTTGGCTCAATAGCGATAAACTTGACGGCCAGAACATCGCCAGGCTCTGCTCCGTCAACATAGAAAGGACCAGTTAGCGGATTAGGTCCGGCCACTTTAAAACCTGCGGCTTCGGCCTCCTTGCCATCGGCATCCACCGTAGTCGTTGCAATCGTCTGTCCCGGCTTTACATGCATTACAGGCGGAAGTGAGCCATAGACTGTCTTGAGCTCGTTCATCCTCAGCTGATAGTGAACTGTGTCGCCGGAATTTTGTGAAAACAGCTGGGCAGGTATAAGAAGGGATAGAGCGAAAAGGACTGCGTGTTTGATGTGCATTGTCGATCGTGCAGTGTTCACTAGAAAATGAATTTCAAGGCGACCTGAGTGTTGAATGGCTCGCCAGGTCCGATTCCAGGAGCTCCGCTGTAGTCGCCAATCGTATCGCTACTCTGGCCAAACCCACCACCTATGTATCCGCTGGGCGGTGCCAAATTTACAAGGTTAAAAACGTTGAACATCTCGATACGGAGTTGAGCGTGGAGCCGCTCCTTGATCGGGATGTTCTTGAAGAAGGAAATATCCACGTCTCCGTAGCCTGGTCCTCGAAGAACGTTCCGGCCAATGTTCCCAAAACTCCCATTCGCCGGATTCGCAAACGCATCTGGATTGATCCACTGCACCGGCTGATGGTTCTGAAGCGAGTGGTTAAGGCCTTGATAAGGATTTCCGATCAGGTCTCCCCTTGTCGTGTTCTCTCCGGTGCCGCTGGTATCAGATGATGCATACACATTGAACGGCGACCCGCTGCGGAAAGACAAGTTCGCATTTGCCTGCCAACCATTGGTCAGCCATTTCGGACCCCAGCCAAGGCCTGGGATATCGTAAAGGACGTAGCCGGTGAATACGGTCCTAATATCGTAGTCAGAACTCCCGTAGTTTCCCTTTAGGTTGTTACTGTTCTGGGGCAGCGCTCCTACGTACTGCGTCACCTCATCTAGGCTATGACTCCAGGTGAAGTTCACCTGCGAAATTAAGCCGTGCCAACTTGCCGTACGCAACGATGTCTGTATACCGTTGTAGTTTGACGTTCCGTTGCTCTCGATTTGATCGATTACTCCAAAGTTCGGATACTGTGGGAAATAGGGACGGGTAGTTTGTTGGTGAGCAAATCCATTTGCATCAGTCGTATTGACGAAACCGCTTCCCGGCACAGCCTGATTAATATCTCTCAAAATGAGTAAGTGACGAGCTTCCGATCCAACGTAGCCAATTTGTAAGACAACACTCTTCCCGAGACTCTTTTGAATGTTCAGGTTATAGCTGAGCGTGTAAGCTGGCCGAAAGTCCGGACTTACAGAGAAGAGATTGACCACGTTATTCCCGCTTAAAGAAACATTCCCGGTCGGAAAGATAGGTGTTGCAGTAGCAAAGGTATAGCCGTTCTGCTGTAGTGTATAAACGGGCTGCGATCCCGCCGGGTTGCCTTCTACGCCAAGCGGACCGTTATTGGCCACGGACGGAGTAGATAAGCTTGAAGAATTATCCAGAAAAGGAACAATCGCCGGAGTGTCAAAGTAAATCCCGAAACCACCCCGAATGACCAATCCCGAAACGGATGTCGGCTGGTAGGCGAAACCTACCCTCGGGCTAAAGGCCTTCCAATACTGCGGGTAAAGATCACTGATCTGGTTACCTACTGTAACCAGTCCACCTTTCAATGGGTTAAACACCGAAAGATCGTGCTTGTTGTCATGAATGGGACCCTCGTAGTCATAACGCAAGCCGTAGTTCATCGTGAGCTTTTGCGACACTTGCCATGTGTCCTGCGCAAATAAGTCGAAGCTGTTCATCGTGACCTTACGTTCTTGGTTTCCGCGGACGATGGTGGACTGATAAACGTATCCGCTAAGAAAATCTGCTAACGAGGCAACGTTCGTGTCATAGCCGGGAACATTCAGCAAACTACTCCACGGGCCTTGCGCACCATTGAAGAAAAACGCACCCCTAGCTCCAGTGTTGTAAAAGGAATCGATACGGGCTTGCCGCACTTCACCGCCGAAACGCATTTGGTGTTTGCCTTTAACGAACGAAACGACATCATTGACATGGCCGGTGGCGTCACTGCGGCCGGAGTTGGGTGTCAGACCGATCGTGTCGAAACCGCTAATCGAGATGAATGGCGCTCCAGTCAAGTTGGGGGAATTAACTCCCGTGTTCAGGCCCAACCCTCCCGGATCGAAGCTGCTGTCGAAGTCCGAGAACACTTGGTTGAAGTAACTGATGCCGAATAGCAGCTGGTTAGTCAATCGAGGCGAAAACGTTGCATTGTAAACCAGAGAATAATTCTGAACATGAAGCGGCGCAACTTGGTAATAGTCTTGGATCCGCGATCCGATCGGGGCTGTTTGAGAACCCTGCCCCACAAACCACCGGAATGACAATCGATTGGCATCGTTAAAACTATGGTCTATCTTTGCCAGGCCGTTATTGCTAAAGCCGTTCTCCGCATTAGGATTGAAATAGTTGCTCGGCGCGGCCGCACCTTGTAAGGCGTTCGCCGGCCATAAAGTGCCCAGAAGCCTGAGCGACAGTGGATTTACTGGCACGCCGTACTGTTGCATGAGACTGAGAGCCGATTGCTGATAAGTGCCGGAAGGCTCGGTCGAAAGCGCCTGATTGCCAATCAAAAACTGCTGCCGCTCGAAGGTAGCGAAAAAAAAGGTCTTATCCTTGATGATGGGTCCGCCAATAGAAAAGCCATATTGCTGGTTACGCATCTTGTTCTTAGCCGAGCCCTCAGGGGCGAAATAGGACTGCGCAGCCAGAGCTTCGTTGCGATTGAAATAGTAAGCAGTCCCATGCAACCTATTAGTGCCGGACTTGATTACTAGGTTGATGCTTCCACCAGGATTTCTTCCTGACTCTGGACCGGCTTGAGTCTGGAGCGAAAACTCCTCAACGGCGTCGAGCGGCATCACTGTGCCCGCTATGCTTTGCACTCCGCCCTGGTTCACGGCCATAATGTTCCACCATTGGTCGTTGTTATCCGTCCCTTCTATTTGCCAGTTCATCTGGTTCGAGCGCGCACCGTTAACTGAACCGCTGGCACCCCCCGCATAACCGGCGAAACCAGGTGCGAGCGCAATCATTTGGGTGAAGTCACGGCCATTCAGAGGAAGATCTTGCACCGTTCGAGAGGGTACATCAGTTGTCAGAGTTGTGTTAGAAGTCTCAATGGCGAGGCTGGCCGCCGACACCTCGACCGTAGTGGTCTGTTGTGCCACGTCAAGCTTTAGCGGCAAATTATAAATCTGTCCGGCCGAAACACGTACTGCATTTACTCGCAAACCTTGAAAGCCGGGCTTTGCGACGTCGATGGTGTACTCCCCGAGTGGCAAATCCTGCAGTGAGAATCCCCCACTCGAAGAGGACACGGTCGAATAGGGCAGCAACGTTGCGCTATTATTGGCCCTGACTGTAGCTTCCGGAATGGCAGCGCCGCTTGAATCGGCTACCGAACCGCTGATTCCACCCCGAAAAGTCTGACTCGGGGCAAGGCCAGCAACCTGTAAACATGCAAAAATGACCAACAATGCGCGACGCATTCCACACCTCGAGTATCGGTTTGTATAAGCCGAAAAGGCCTAAGTCGGTAGACAGGACCGAGATCAAGTGTGCGCAATTGCAGATCTGCATTGTGCACAAGATCGATAGCCAATCAAACCGGGAGTGGTTGCTTAGGATTTAAACATTATTGCTCTAATTTGTCAATCAGGATTGTTGCCGACTTAACAATCCTGAGTTGGTTACAACCTGATGGCCTTCTAGCGCGCCTTACTTTCCAACCTCCAGGACCGTAAACGAGCCCGGAGTCATAGGGCCACGCCTTGGCCGTTCGCCCGGAGCGGCGGGTGTGGGTGCCGGACCAAACTCCGCTGCAATCAGCAGAACGTGATTCGTCTTGCTGTCGATTGTCATGGTCTTCGCCATAGTCATTGTCTTGACGGTCTGCTCAACTTCGAAGCTTGTAGGACTGTTCTCCTTGATGATGGTGAGCGTTCCATCGCCTTGCGAACTGAAAGCTTCCATGGTTGTGGGATTGAAGCCAGCGCCATCGACCCCGTTACCGATCGGCAGTGTCGTTATGATCTTGCCATCCTTGGCGTTCATGATCACGCTGACCGCCGGGTTGCGGCAGTCCACAAATAACACTCCGTTCTTTGCGTCAAACGCCAGACCAGCCGGAGTCTTATTCCCGCCTAAGTCGTAATGCCCGGTGACTTGCATGGTCTTTGCATCCACGACCGCAACATTGTCTTTATCTTCGATATCAATGTAGAGATGACCGTTGCCGTCTGTGACACCCTGCTCTGGCGCGCCACCAAGGTCGATTGTCCCGATCACCGAACCGTCTTTCGCATCGATCACGGTCGCATTCGGAGCCGCGTGACTCAGAATGTAAACTCGCTGGTTGAACCGATCAGATAAAAGCCCGTCCGGGTTGCCCTGGACGTCGACTGTCTTGATCATCTTCAGCGTGGCAGAGTCCCACATCGCGACTGGCTTGCTGGTTGCAAAAGCATGATGAGAGGAAGGATCGACAGCGACTCCGTGCGCACCTACATCAGGCAGGTCTCCGGCAGGTTGAAGCGTATCCAGGTCAAATACGGCGATGTGTTTCGCCGGGCCCATTCGCGGCACATATAGTTTGCGACTGTCACCATCCGCGTAGACGTAATCGAAACCGCCTTCGCCCCCGGCCTTAACTGTCTTAAGTACCTTGTACGGTCCGCTTGCCGGGCTCTGCTGAGCGAGTCCGCTCAAAGCCGAGACGGCGGCTGTTGCCATAAAGATCAGACACCTTGTTCGCACATTCATTCCCATGCGTTGAGTATATGTATCTTCATGCCAGCAGCCACCACTTAGAACAGCATTGCGATAACTCGCTGCCGTCAAAGCCATCTTCTTGCTAAGAAGCCGGTTTAATAGCAATCTCTGCTACTTGGAAGCGGTTGAAGCGCTTTGCTGCTTCTCTCTCGTGCTTACCCAGAGTAAGTGCGCGGCCCTCAAAGGTACGATCAGGCCAAATACTTGTCAGGTAAAGCTTGTCACCGTATCGAGTGAATACCAACTTCGAATCTCTCACTTTGTTGGGTCGAGACGCGTGGATGGTGAGATGGAATACAGCCTTCTTCCCCTCTGTTTCCGCAATCCGGATCGTACCTTGCGTGTCGAGGAATGAGTATTGTCCAGCTGGCATAGTTGCGGTGCCGACTTGGAATGAGAATGGGACGTACGCACGTGCGTATGCAGTTTGCGCAGATCCGCTCTGGCAAAACAGCGCCGCTGCGAATACAGCAGAATACAAACTTAGTTTCATGTGAACCTCCTAGGTTCGGGCGTTCTGCCAGGATCTTGTGGAAAATGGCAAGCCGCCTCACTGACAAGAGCGTCGCTGACGGAAATGCCCGCCAAAGTTGGCCCAAGATATTCGGTCCTGAAACGTGCTAGAGTGTACCCGCCATCCAACGCGATATTGAGGGCTCGATGCCGGACGAAACGGGAGAGATCACACAACTGCTCCGCGACTGGAGCGACGGAGATTCCAAAGCAGAGAGTGCGCTCTTCGAGTTAGTACAGGCAGACTTGCATCGCTTGGCACACTTCCGTATCTTGGGCGAGCGGAAGAACTCATCGCTTCAGACGACCGAACTGGTGGACCACATCTATATACGGCTGGTCTCGGCTAAGAATCGGGACTGGCAGTCTCGGCAGCATTTTTTCGCAATTGCCGGTAGAGCCATGCGACACCACCTCATAGATCTGGCGCGCGCCCGACCCCAAGCCGAGTTGATCGGAATCGGCGAGCTTGAGCAGCTTGTGCCAGGGCACACCGCGAAGTTAGATGTGGCAATTACGGTTGGCAAGCTGCTCGACGAGCTCGAGAAGATGCATCCGGACTGGTGCAAAGTCGTTGAACTCAAATTCTTTCTGGGCCTGAACGATGAAGAGGCAGCAGACGTGCTACGAGTGAAGCTGCGGACGATGCAGCGCATGTGGCACGAGGCACGGCGTTGGCTTTTCGAACGGATGGAGTCCGATGATGCAGAGCGAATCTCGGAATGAAGATCTTGCGATAACGTTGGTGGAAAAAGCGCTGACTCGCCCTGAGCACGAGCGCGAAGCTTACCTTCACCATCTTTGCGGTTCCAACTCAAAGTTATTTGCCGAGGCCTGGAGCTACATTCTGTGGGAGAACCGGATGCAGGGCTTCTTGGGCGATCCCGTCCAACCGCCCGTCGACTGCCAACCTTTATTTGAGGAAGGCCAGACCCTAATTGGACGTTTCCGCCTAGTGCGCGAGATCGCTCGGGGGGGCATGGGCATCGTTTGGGAGGCGTTCGACACGAAAGTCCAGGAACGCGTCGCGCTAAAGTGCGCCCGGGTGGGCTTTGGCAAGCAACTGCCGCCTGAGGTTGAGATTGCGCGGAGGATCACGCATCCGAACGTTTGCAACATTCATGACGTCCATACCGCGTCCACGGCCCAGGGCGAATTCGACTTCATCAGCATGGAGTTCCTCGAGGGCGAAACGCTGGCGGACCGTATTCGTCGAGCTCCTGTGCCGGCGCCAGAGGCCTGCATCATAGCGAAACAGATTTGTTCCGGCTTGGCCGAAGCGCATCGGCACCAGCTGATCCACGGGGATCTTAAAACAAACAACGTCATCCTGGCGAAGAATCCGGACGGCTCCGTTCGAGCCGTTATCGCCGATTTCGGACTAGCGCGACGATTGGCAACACCTGATGCTGCGACCGGCGGCACTCCGGCCTACATGGCTCCCGAGCTATGGACCGGCGCAAAGCCCTCGGTAGCGTCGGATCTGTATGCGTTAGGCGTTATGTTGTGGGAACTTCATTCCGGGTTGCCGCCCAACGGCCTTGGCGTCTCTTCTTCAACGCTGCCCATTGGGGAGCGGGTGCATTGGAAACCTCCGACCGCCCCGGGCAAATGGAACCAGGTTATCGCTCGATGCCTCAACCCCAATCCTGCCCGTCGCTTTAAGAGTGCTGCGGATGTTGCGGTCGCGCTTGGCCCCTCGCAGCTGCCAAAACGCGTTTTCGCCGTAGCATCAGTACTAGCCATTGCAGCAGGGTCCGCATTCGTCTCGTACGAGCGCGCGACGGCTCCTGCTGAAACTGTGCGGCTCGCTTTGGTTCCATTTGATTCCACCTCTGATAACGGCTCACTTTCATCAACCTTGTTTCGTAACACGGCAGACCAACTTGCGCGCCTCAAGGGTACGCCGCATACTCGCTTCCGCTTTATCTCTTCCGATAAAGTGATTCGCAATCATGTGAAGACTCCTGAAGAAGCGCGGGTGCTGGTCGAGGCTAGCCATGCATTGCGCGCCAGCGTCGATCGTCATAGCGATTCTCTCCGAGTACATGCATACCTGACTGACTTAAGGTCAGGTGTCGATGCCCGTGATTGGACAGCTGAGTTCAAGCCCGGCGAGTTGCGGTATGCCCCAACTGCTCTCGCAGCCCTGGTGACGGAGACGCTTCATCTGCCGCCGCCAACCGGAGGCAGCACCGTGAACGACAACGCCCGCCAGGACTACGAGGCTGGACTAAAGGCTGTGAAACGGGACAAAACTGTGGACGAAGCGCTTGATCGGTTTGGGCAAGCGGTAAAGGCCGACCCTGACTCAGCATTGACGTGGGCAGGTCTGGCGGAAGCGCAGTGGTTCAAGTTTGCGGTCACGTCGGACAAGGACTGGCTAGGCAGGATGATTGTATCCGTTGCTAACGCCCAACTTCGAAACGGTGATCTGCCTGCCGTGCACAGTGTGGCAGGCTTGCTCAAATATCGGGAAGGTCAGTACGAGCAAGCAATCGCGGAGTATTCAAGAGCGATTGAATTAAAGCCAAAGAACGGAGATGCTTACCGTAGACTTGGCGACGCTTTCCAGCGAAATGAGCAACTCGAAGAAGCGCAAGCAGCGTTTCGCGAAGCGACAAGAATCGACCCGCTTGAATATCGCAATTTCAGGGCTCTTGGAAACTTCTACTTCCAGCGAGCCGCTTATCCAGAGGCTATCGCTGAATTACAACTGGCTGTTCAGCGTGCTCCGGATGAGGCCGCCCTACATTACCGGTTGGCCGTCGCTTACCAGAGCACAGGCCAGTTTTCAATGGCAGAGAAAGAGGCTAGAGCCTCTCTGGCGCTGAGCGAAACGGCCACCGCACTGCATACCCTCGGCGTCCTGCTCATTTACGAGAAGAGAGAGCACGAAGCCGTCGGCGTAATTATTCGTTCACTGCATTTGGCACCGGGCACCGCTGTTCGGTGGATGAATTTGGGTACAGCTTACCGCCGCACGGGACAAACGGCCAACGCTGCTCAGGCATATCGTAGAGGACTAGAAATAGCTGAATCCGATCTAGGCAAGAATCCACGAGACGCTTCGGCCCGCTCAAACCTGGCGTATATGTGCGCTCAGCTGCGAGATGAACGGAGGGCGGTGTCCGAGATCACTCAAGCATTGAAGCAATCCCCTGGGGATGCCGATGTGCGCTGGATGGCCGCTATCACTTTCGAAGCTTTGCGACAAAGGAGCGAGACATTGTCGCTTTTAGCCGGATCACCCTTTGGAACTTTGGCCGATCTTAATCGTTGGCCAGACGTAGCGGACTTGCAGAAGGACTTTCGATTTAAAGAGTTGTTGGCAGCTAACAGGAAATGAGAGGAAGTTATGTTGATCGAGTACAGAATTCGTTTCGATAAAGACACGCTTATCATTACGCAGCGAATTGATTCAGATAGTTCAGCATCCAAGGCTAAGGCGGGTTCTCCGATTGAACAGGGGCAACTCGGAAGTAGTATCGATGATACAGGTGTTCTTGGGGGAGGCCCAAACGAAAAGGAACCCGGCGGCGCCCCCTTCAGCTCCGGTTCCGCCCCGATCACCTTCATCGGACCAATTATCTTCACCTGTCCTCCTAAAACTAACTCAACCGTCGACCCCGGGGTGAGCAATGGCGACAAGTAGCTTCCAGATTGAGACGCAGGAAAAGCTTCATTGGTGTTGGGCAGCGGTCGCGGCCACGGTTGCTCATTACTTCTTCCCTGACAAGCCGCCGGTGTCGCAATGCCAAATCGCGCAGACTGTTGTAAGCCCGGTAGGCACTAGCTGTTGCGCCGATACCACCGGCGTTTGTGATGTGTCGGAAGATTTGATGGATGCTCTTAAGGCCGTCAACGACCTGGTTGGCACGCCTCTGAAGAACCTACCAAAGAACACCTTTCTGGCGTTCGACAACGTCAAACAACAGATCGACTCCAAGTGTCCCGTCTGCGCGAGAATTCAGTGGTCCGACGGTTCAGGCGGTCACTTCGTCATGGTCAGCGGCTATTCGGTTGATCAATCAGGACTGCAGTGGGTTGACATCGCCGACCCTTACTATGACGACTCGACTGTTCCTTACGACCAGTTCGTTTCCGACTATCTAGGTAAGGGCACCTGGAGCGAGACCTATTTAGTAGGTCAACCTTAGGAGCCTAATGTGCCGATCATTATCACCTGGAAACCTTCGCCCGAGCGTAAGCAGGCATTTGAAGCCGCTCTCAGTCACTTGGTCCAGTTAGGCCGCGTCAGGGCCGGCCTCAACGTGGACCCGAATTCGTACCCGATCTATACTGTCGATCCTGCACTGGTTAAAGGAGACTTTCACCTCTCAGAAATTGCAAAGCTGATCGGCTGGCGCTACTATGCGGGCGATGCGTCGACCGAGGTAGTACTCGGAGAAGTCACCGCCACCTCTCCCGCCGTCGTAAATAGGATGCAGTACGGTGATCCCGCTTTGAAAGCTTGGAATGCAATGCAAGCTCTGGATGACCGGCCCGAGTTTCAGAACGACAAATATCAATTGAATATCCTGCGGCTCCCGGAAGCCCTGACCGAGACTTACTGGTTACAGCCCGCGGGCAGCAACGGCCTCATAGTGCCGTATGGGAAAAGCTTTAGGCTGGAGCACGACGATGAAAAACCAGAGAACGTCGACGACTTCCTGCACTCTCTGAAGTTTGTTGAGACACCGGCAAAGTCCTTGGACACCCGCGCATAAGCACCCTCTTCTCTCCACTCTGGTAAGATCCTCTCTGCTTCCGTTGTAGCCTGCTGGCTATCTCGTCGAGAGGGGAATCCATGTTGAAGAATCCAGCCGCCCTGCCGCGGTTAAGAGCTCTGACTTTCGCCGTCATCCTAATGGCTGGCATCTACCCTCAGCTTACGAACGCTCAAGTGCCAGCTGGCAACATTCGTGTCCATTACAACCGACCCGATAAGGCTTACTCAGGTTGGACAGTGTATGCTTTCGGCGATACCACTGAGCCGACGAATGATTTCAACTCTGGCCCGGTCGGTGTCACCGGCACCGATGCGTTCGGGGTCTACTTCGATGTCGGAGTAAAACCGAATGCCCAGAGCGTAGGGTTGATCATTCACAACGGCGGCAACAAGGACCCTGGCCCGAACGAGTTCGTGGACCCATCAACCCAAGGCAACGAGTTCTGGGCCCTATCTGGATTTGCCACGCTCTACACCACTCAGCCGAATGTTGCTCAACCTGGAACCCTGTTGCCCAGCTATGCCCGCGTTCATTACTACCGCCCCGACCGCAATTACTCAAATTGGTTTGTCTATAGCTTTGTAGACACGCTGGAGCCGAACGACTTCAATGACGGGCCTGTTCCCGTCACCGGCACGGATTCGTATGGCGCTTACTTCGACATCCAGCTGAAACCGAATCCGCAGGATCTAGGCTTTATTATTCACAACACATCAACAGGCACGAAAGATCCGGGTCCCGACATGCATCTCAACGTTGCTCAATTCAAGGAGGCATGGGTGATTTCTGGCGATACCACCCTATACACATCTCAACCAAGTCCTGCGCAGATACTAAGCAGCGGCTTTTCGCGCCTACAAGCCTTCTGGATCAACCGCACGACGATAGCGATTCAGTCGCAGTATTTTCAATCGGGCTGGACCTATTCACTCGCCTACTCACCCACTGCAAGCCTGTCCATTAACAGCAACGCCACGCTGAGTGGCGGCGCGTTCATAGCTCTCGAACCCGCTTCTGGACTCACACCCGCTGAGGCTCAGCAGTACCCGCAACTGGCCGGATACGCTGTCTTCCACTTGTCATCGGATGTCCAGCCAAGCGCTTTGGCAGCTGCACTCAAGTCTCAAGTCGCTCTCGCCGGTTCCGATAACACGGGTGCTCTGAAGTACATTACGGGCGTACAAGCGGCAGGCGTGCTCGACGATCTGTTCTACTACTCCGGCGCACTCGGGCCAATGTTTAAGAGTGGACAAATGACCGTGAGTGTCTGGGCGCCTACGGCTCAATCGGTCGACTTGTTGTTGTACAACGGCGCAATGGATGCAGCACCCGCGGCCACCACTGCCATGACAGAGACGAACGGAACCTGGTCGGCAACTGTGGATAGCCGCTGGGCGACACGCTATTATCTGTTCTCGGTTTCTGTTTACGTCCCAAGCCTCCATCAAATCGTTAAGAACACTGTCACAGATCCTTACTCGGTGGACATTGCTCTGAATGGAAGCAAGAGCCGCCTCACTGACCTGACAGCGCGTTGGACCAAACCGGACAATTGGGACACCAGCAAATCGCCTCCTCTGCGGTCGAAGAGTGACTTCTCGATCTACGAACTCCATGTGCGCGATTTCAGCACGGCCGACCTGTCCGTTCCTTCCCAGCATCGCGGGACTTATCTTGCGTTTGCCGATCCCGGGTCAAACGGCATGCGTCATCTTCATGAGCTTGCACATGCAGGCCTGAAGGCGATTCATCTGCTGCCTACTTTCCACTTCGCCAGCATTAACGAGGACAAGAGCACGTGGCAGACTCCTGGCGACCTCTCGGGCTATCCGCCGGATAGCTCCGCCCAACAGGCGGCCGTGGCGAAAGTGCAAAGCGTTGACGACTACAACTGGGGCTACGATCCGGTTCACTATATGGCCCCGGAAGGCGCATATGCTCTGAACCCCGACGATCGTGTGCGGGAGTACCGCGAGATGGTCATGGGTCTACACCATGCCGGTCTTCGTGTGGTCCAGGACGTAGTTTTCAACCATACAAGTTCCAACGGACAAGCGCCGAATTCAGTCCTCGATGAAATTGTTCCCAATTACTACTACCGACTGAATGCCGACGGCGATGTAGAAAACGGCAGCTGCTGTTCCGACACCGCGAGTGAGCATCGCATGATGGAGAAGCTCATGATTGACGCGGTTGTGCAGAACGCGCGTGAATACAAAATCGATGGCTTTCGCTTCGATCTGATGAGCTTTCACTTCGTCTACAACATGCAACACATTCAGAGTGCTCTGTCCAAACTGACTGTCGAGAATGATGGTGTTGACGGATCGAAGATCTACCTCTACGGCGAAGGTTGGAACTTCGGCGAGACTGGCAATAATGCGCTCGGGCCTAACGCAGACCAAATCAACATGTACGGAACCGGGGTCGGCACGTTCAACGACCGGATTCGTGACGGCATCAGAGGCGGTGGGCCGTTCAGCGATCAGCGCGTGCAAGGGTTCGCCACCGGTTTGTTCACAGATCCCAGCTTGTATACCAGCCAGAACGAAACTTTGCCAAACCAACAGACCGATCTACTCAACGAAGCGGATTGGATTCGCGCAGGACTTGCCGGAAATCTTCGGGATTATAAGTTCGAGAACAGTTCGGGCCAGGTTACGAAGGCTTCGCAAATCATTTATGGCGGCCAACCGGTTGGCTATACGGCGGCTCCCATCGAAGTGATCAACTACTGCTCCGTACACGACAACCAGACCCTATTCGACGCTATTCAGCTGAAGTCTGCGATCCCGGGCACTACGTCAAGTGCCGGCGACACCATCGAGATGCGCGCCCGACGTCAGGCTTTGGCGATGAGCTTGATCGCTTTCGGACAGGGCATTCCGTTCTTCCTCGCGGGCGACGATCTTCTGCGCTCGAAGGATATGGATAACAACAGCTACGATTCGGGAGATTGGTTCAACAAAATCGACTTCACTTATCAGTTTGCCAACTGGGGTGTTGGCTTACCCATAGCGAGCCAGAACGAGAGCAATTGGTCGTACATGCAACCGCTACTAGCAGACTCGGCTCTTGCACCCACACACAAGAACATCGACTATGCTCGAAACGCCTTCACTGAGTACCTTGCGATTCGCGAAAGTTCCCTTCTGTTCCGAATGGCTACCCTCGAAGAAGTTCAAAACAACTTGCAGTTCTTGAATACGGGCGTGAACCAGATGCCGGGCTTGATCGTCATGAAACTCGATGCAAATGGGACAGATTACGGCGCATACCGGCACGTTGTGGTTGTATTTAACGCTACCCTGTCAACCGTAGACTTCCAGGACGATTCGCTAAAGTCTCTGGGCTTCTATCTGCACCCAGTGCAGTTCAACTCGGCTGACCCGACTGTTCGCACCTCCAGGGTGAATGACCAAACCGGGTCCACTCACGTGCTGGCATTGACGACCGCAGTGTTTGTGTCAGATCGACCGTAGCCGGTCAGACTGGGCACCACCAATCGGTGCTAACTGAGAGTCACCGGACCCGCCGTGCTCTAATTTACCTATGTTAGGGCGCGGCCTGTTTTGTAGAGCCTTAATTCAACACTCAACATTCATTGCCATTTTACTTGGAAGAGGTGTTCATGATTCGTACTTCCCTGGCCTCCACAATCTTGTGTGGCCTATTACCGTTACTGGTGGGCGCTGCCCCAGCTGAGTCCCTTGTTTCACGTTCCGCAAAAGCTCCCGTCGGAGAGCTGCAATCACTTGGACCAGCTGACGCCGACCAGGCTGTGTCATTTCAGGTCTACCTGCCGCTTCGAAACTCAGATGACCTAAATGCTCTGATTGAGCAACAACACACACCAGGGTCCCCCAGTTTCCATCATTGGTTGACGCCGATGGAATTTCGAGCACGATATGGTGCCAGCCCGGAAAAGCTCGAGCAGGCTAAGAATCTGATCGAGGCCTATGGGCTCACGGTCGCCAATACGCACTCACACGGACTCCAGGTCACAGGCAAGGTGAGCGATGCGGAGGCCCTAATTGGTGCTCGTATTCACAACGCAGTAGCTCCGAACGGGATGCGAACCGTCATGTCACCAGACCCAGTCACGCTGCCTTCCGCCCTCTCCGGTCTGGGCGCAAAAGTTGTGCACTTCTCGCCGCGCATCCACATGCATAAGAACTCGCGGGTAGTTGCGACAAGTCCGGATAATCGCTACAGCCCCACCGGTGGTTACTGGTTCACGGATATGAAACAAGCCTACGAGTTTCCGTCCTATCAGGTTTTGAACGGCAAGGGCGTAACAATCGGAATCGTCGTCTCAAACGACTTTTTGGACAGCGACATGGTGGCCTACTTCGCTCATGAAAATTTGCCTGCTCCGAGAATCTTCAGGCGACCTGTTCTCGGCGGCGCTCCTTTCGAAAAGGATGCATCTGACGAGGTGTCGCTCGATCTGCAGCAGGCGGGCGGAATGGCCCCGGCGGCCACACTGATCCACTACAATCTTCCCGATCTCTCCGACCCATCCATCTTAGAAGGCTATCTGGACGTGGTCGATGACAACCTCGTCGACATTGTCAATTCGTCGTTTAGCGGCCCGGAAGCACTGTACAGTCCTGAGTACAACGGAGGCACCGACTATTTCGGCATCCTTGACATCTATCAGCAAATTTTCCAGCAAGGCAATGCTCAAGGCATTACATTCGTTGCAAGCTCCGGCGACGACGGGGCTCTGATCCCGCCTGTAAATTACTTCTATGTTGCGCCGAAGAAGCCCCCAGTGGTCGTCGGCTCCTTTGTCCCAGGCGTACAATTTCCAGCCTCCAGTCCAAACGTTACTGCTGTCGGCGGTACGAATCTTGTGACCACTTACACGAAAGGAAGCTTAACTTCCGATTACGTGCGCGAGAACGCTTTCGGCGACGCCTTGTTGCCATATGATCCCTACGGCTTCGGCAGCTTACTCAAGGGCGGTTACTGGGGTTCAGGCGGCGGAGAGAGCATGTACTTCGCAAAGCCGCTTTATCAGAGACTCATTCAAACTGGAACTGCAAATCGATCTGTGCCGGACGTGTCGCTTCACATGGGTGGATGCCCGTTCGGAACGATCGCCACGAACTGCCCAGCTGATCGCAGCTTTGTCTGGACTCGGGTTGGCGGTAAATACGTCGGACTAATCGGCACTAGTATTTCGTCGCCTGAGTTTGCCGGCCTCTTGGCACTTAAGGAAGAGTATCTGCAAAGCCGTATGGGCAACGAAAACAATGATCTTTACATCCTCTCCATCTCGCAGCAATTCGGGCTCGTTCCTCGGCAAATCTTCCGCCAGAACATCCCGGGCTACAACGGCTTTTTTGAAAGCACGCCCGGCTACAACCAGGTAGTGGGGTTAGGAACACCGTTTGGGGCAGGGTTCATTACTGCCGCTCCCCTTCCGCTCGCTGGTGATCCAAAGACTCCTTCGAATCCGTAGCAGATTCGGTCTCAAGAAGAAGGAGCGGCTAGCCCTCACTGGTCGCTCCGCCCTCTGGTATTTCCTTTCAGTGCACACAGCGTCCACTGGCAGCAGGCATCTCGCGTTAAGGGACACCGAACCGTTACGATGGTTAGGTGTCCACGCGCGGTAATCTCCGTGGATAGACCTCGTGTTGTCATGAAAACGTGGATTCGGCGGATTCTAATGCTCGACCTGTTTGCGGGCCTGCGTGTCACGTTCCGGCAGCAAGGACGCGCCAACCTCTACACCGAGCAATATCCGCTTGAGCGCCCCGAAGTATCGGAGCGTTATCGTGGAGCTCCGCGCCTCAACATTAATCCTGAGACGAAAGAGACCCTGTGCATCGCGTGCGATCTCTGCGCGGTCGCCTGCCCCGAGAATCTGATCGTTGTTGGCAGCGAACGCGACCCCAAGACTAAGCACAAAGTGCTGACAACGTTTACCTATGACCTTTCGAGGTGCCTCTTCTGCGGATTATGCGAGGATGCCTGCCCGGTAGACGCCCTGGAGCTGACACAGGATTTCGAAATGGCCAGCTTCACTCGTACCGGCGCGATTTGGGACCGGCAGATGTTAGAGGAAGGACCACGGCCCGCTCCTTACCGCCACTGACCGCCGTCTCCGTTCGATGCTCGAAACAGGTTTCTTCTACCTATTTGCCTTGCTGACGCTGGGCGGCGCGGTGGCGACCATTACCCGCCGCAGTGCCGTGATGAGTGCTGTGTCCCTAACAGTCTCCTTGCTGGGCGTGGCTGGTATCTTCCTGCTTGAAGGCGCTGAGTTTCTCTTTGCCGCCCAGATCGTTCTCTACATCGGCGGGATTACCCTGCTTTTTCTGTTCGTCATCATGCTGGTTAACCTAGACGCAGCCGCCAAGGTTCGTCAATTCCGCCGTGCTTGGCCTGCCGTGACACTGGCTGGACTAGGTTTAGCCGCTGAGCTCATCATCTTCGTAGTTCGTGCACATGTACCAGTCTTAGCGCCGGGCTCAGCACCGGCGATCGTCGCCGGAATCGGCAACACCGAAGCCATCTCAACCATTCTCTTGTCCCGCTATTGTGTCCCCTTCGAGCTCGCCTCAGTCCTGCTCTTGGCCGCCATTGTCGGTTCTGTCTGGATGGGTCAAAACCGTGAGCCGGGCCAAGACCCTGAGGCCGCCATCGCCGCGCCGTTCAAACCTTAATGCTGCACGTCACGCCCACTCATTACCTCGTTCTGAGCGCCCTTCTCTTCACAACAGGCGTCATCGGCGTCTTGGTGCGCCGTAACATCGTCGTCATTCTGATGTCGATTGAGCTGATCCTGAACGCAGTCAACATCAACCTCGTCGTGTTTTCTCGCACACACGCCCATACCGACGGCCAGGCCTTCGCTCTCTTTGTCATGGCCGTAGCAGTTTCAGAAGCGGCCGTTGCCCTCGGTGTCCTGATCGCCATGTTCCGCAATCGCGGCACGGTGCTGGCCGATGAAATGGATCTTTTGAAATGGTGACAACGGCGCTTCTGGCAACGTTGCTGCTCCCAATACTTGGGTCCGTGGTTCTGTTCCTATTCGGGGGAACTCGCCGAAGAACCTTGGACAGCACCTCTCGCCCGAATCCGTCGAACGTACCCGGAATACTTGCAATCGCTTGTATCGCGTTAGCGCTTATATCTTCCCTCGTCGCGGTTTGGACGGCTCATGCGTTACCGGTCGTGATCGGCGGATCGGCGGAATGGATCCCCGGCTTCGGGGCAGCTTGCTCGCTGCAGCTGGACCATTTGAGCGGTCCACTGCTAATCCTTGTCGATGCGATTGCCTTGATGGTTACCCTGTTCTCACTCGAATACATGAAGTCCGAGCGCGATCAGGATCGCTACTATGGCGCGCTTCTCTTTTTCATCGTGCTGATGAAGCTAATCGTCCTCGCGGGCAGTTTTCTGCTGCTGTTCGCCGGCTGGGAAGGCGTCGGACTCGCAAGCTACCTGCTGATCGGGTTTCATCACGAGCGGCCTCGTGCCGCGCAGGCTGCCACCAAGGCGTTCATAGTCAACCGCATTGGCGACGCTGGTCTCATTCTCGCCGTCATGGCGCTAGCTCTCACTTGCGGATCGACTAGCTTCGAAGTTATCGCTGCCAAAGCGCCCACATTACCTCACGGAACGATTGCCGCCCTCTGCATCTTACTTACGGTCGGCGCGATCGGCAAGTCGGCTCAGTTCCCATTGCACGTCTGGCTGCCCGATGCCATGGAAGGACCAACGCCAATCTCTGCGCTAATCCATTCGGCCACCATGGTTTGCGCGGGCGTCTACTTATTGGCACGCTCGTCATTCTTGCTCGACATAGCTCCCGAAGTGGGGCTCGGGATCGCCATTCTTGGTTCCGTAACTGCTCTATTTGCCGCAACTGTTGCCGTCGCCGAAAACGACATCAAGCGCGTCCTGGCTTACTCGACCATCAGTCAGATCGGGTTCATGTTTGTGGCGCTCGGTCTTCGAGCCGACCGTGCCGCCATGTTTCACGTCATCACTCATGCGTTTTTTAAGGCACTCTTGTTTCTTGGTGCCGGTTCATTGATTCATGCCTTACATGGCGAACAGAATCTCAAGCATATGGGCGGACTCCGGAAGCAACTGCCCTTCACATTCTGGACCATGTTGATCGCCGCTGCTACTCTGGCAGGCGTTCCCGGCCTTGCCGGATTCTTCTCGAAAGATCTGATCCTTGAAGCAGGCGTCGAACACCATCGCTACTCCTTCACAGTCATTGGCTTGGTCACTTCTCTACTGACGGCGATGTATTCAGGCCGCATGATCTCTCTGGCATTTCTAGGCAAACCCCGCCAGCATCACCTCGCTGCTCACGAAGGTGGATGGTCGATGCGTGTTCCGCTTATTTTACTCGCCACCGCGTGCATCGTCGGTGGATGGTTCATCGTGCCGGTCGAATGGGCCAAGGTACCGACGGCCGGGTGGCTGATCATGTTGAGCTCGACCGTAGTCGCTGCAGCCGGCCTTGCAGCCGCATGGTACTTCTATTTGCGCCATCCTGAAAGCAGATTCGCGTTGGACGTTCGCTTTGCCCCTCTAACCAGATTCCTACGGAACCGCTGGTATATTGATGCTCTATATGAACAGCGCATTTTGAACGGTTTTGTGTTGCGTACTGCTGCTGGCGCGGATCATGTCGACCGAGTCTTTATCGACGGCCCGGTAAACGCTGTTGCCCGAATGTCCCGCGAAGGCTCGGGCTTCCTAGTCTGGTTCGATCGGACTGTCGTCGATGGCGTCGTTCGGTTCGCCGCTGGGATTATGTGGTTTCTTTCGTGGCCATTCCGCGCCGTCCAAACCGGCTTTGTCCAAACGTATGCGTTCCTGTTCATCGCGGGTGTTCTGGCCGTCCTCAGCTTCTATCTCATCCACTAACCCCGGAATGAATAGTCACCTTCTTAGCCTTGTTCTGTTTTCGCCCCTGCTCGGCATGCTTGTTGTTCTCGCCTTGCCAAAGAGTTGGGCGGCGCTTGCCGGTCGAGTAGCAACCATCTCTAGCGCAATCACGTTCGCAGCTTCCATTTGGATCGCAGTTTTGTTTCACTCAGGCGCTTCTGGTTCCCAATTTGTTGAACGTGCCTCGTGGATCCCTACCATCGGCGCTCAATACCTGCTGGGCGTCGACGGCATCAGCCTGCTGCTGATGCTGC
Organism: Bryobacteraceae bacterium; assembly: GCA_965214005.1. Taxonomy (GTDB): domain Bacteria; phylum Acidobacteriota; class Terriglobia; order Bryobacterales; family Bryobacteraceae; genus Bog-105. Next base: position 279,731 of record CBDCAQ010000014.1, on the reverse strand, counting down.
TCACCACTTTTATCTCTTTACTCGCCATTGTCTACTCAGGCGGCACTTCGATTGAGCGCCCGCAGCTTTACTACGCCATGCTGCTGTTGCTTGAAACAAGTATTCTAGGCGTCTTTTTCTCGCTCGACCTGTTTCTCTTCTATCTGTTCTGGGACCTGGTCCTGATCCCGATGTACTTCATCATCGGCATCTTCGGGGGACCGCGCCGGTCCTACGCTGCCATCAAGTTTTTCATCTATACATTCCTGGGCAGCGTCTTTCTCCTACTGGGCTTCCTCGCACTCTATTTCCAATACGCCCAAGTCCACGGCGTCTACACATTTGAATGGGCCAAGCTCGCTCAACTGCATCTCGCGTTTCCCATGCAGCAGTGGATTTTCTGGGCCATGTTCCTCGGCTTCGCCGTCAAGGTGCCTATGGTGCCGTTCCACACGTGGCTCCCCGACGCCCACGTGGAAGCCCCAACAGCGGCATCGGTCTTGCTAGCCAGCCTCATGTTGAAGATGGGCACGTACGGTTTTATCCGCTTCTCATTGCCGCTGACGCCGCAAGCCTCCGCCAGCCACTTCGTCGTGGACACAATGGTCGTTCTTTCACTGATTGCCATCATCTATGGCGCACTAATCTGCCTTACTCAACGCGATTGGAAAAAGCTGGTCGCCTACTCTTCAGTGAGCCATCTCGGCTTTTGCACCCTCGGCATCTTTGCGCTTAACTTGAACGGCCTGACAGGCTCAGTCATTCAGCAGGTCAACCACGGCATCTCAACCGCTCTTCTGTTCTTCCTTGTCGGTTTCATTTACGATCGCCGTCACACGCGCGAGATTGCCGACTTTGGTGGCCTGGCCCAAGTCATGCCTGCCTTCGCAACAGTGTTTTCCATCGCCGTATTCAGCTCTGCCGGCCTTCCACTTCTGAACGGCTTCATCGGCGAGTTCACCATCCTGAGCGGTGCTTATACAGTCAATCCCATTTGGGCTGGAGTTGGCGTCCTCGGCTTGGTGCTCGGTGCAGCTTACCTGCTTTGGCTGTATCAACGCACCACGCTCGGTCCAATAAAGTACGACGTGAATCGGAGACTTCGTGATCTGACCGTGCGCGAACGGTTTGTGGTTGTGCCCTTGCTTGTCCTGATTTTTGCGATAGGGATTTATCCCGCACCTCTCTTCGCAGTGCTGCGTCCAGCCATTGACACGATCCTGGAGCGCCTCAAGTGAACGCATATCTCACCGGCCCCCACGGTCTCCTAGCCCTCTCGCCGCCCATCCTGATGTGCCTCTTCGGTTCGGCAATTCTGTTGATGGACGTAGTAGGAAGACGAGTGCAAAGCACGCGCAACAGCGGACTGCTGGTCGCACTCAGTCTGATCGGAAACGCGTTCATCGGCTTCGCGCTCTGGCAGCAGTGGCAAGCCCTCGAACTCAATCAGCCGCTTGCAATCCCAGCGTTCAGCAAAGCCATTATCATCGACCCACTTTCCATATTCATCAACGGCGTCGTGCTGATGGCCGGCATAATTCTTTGCCTAATCTCGCCCCGCTTTCTCACTTCCGCAGGTGAGCATCGTGGTGAATACTACGCCCTCGCATTCTTTGCGCAATGCGGCATGTACTTTATGGTGTCCGGCGCCGACCTGGTCACGATCTTCGTAGGTCTCGAGCTGACCGCCATCTCGTTTTACATCCTGGTCGGCTTCACGCGTCACGATCGCCGGTCGAACGAAGCAGCTCTGAAGTATTTACTCCTAGGCGGCCTCTCCTCAGCGTTCGTCGTCTATGGCTTCTCACTTCTCTACGGCCTCGCCGGATCAACAGCCATCGACGACATAGCTGCCGCAGCTAGTCACCTGCCATCCGACAATCCGCTCTTGGTTCTTGGCACCGTAACCGTTGCAATCGGAATGTTGTTCAAGGTGTCGGCGGCACCCTTCCATAGCTGGACGCCTGACGCTTACGACGGCGCACCCACTCCCGTTGCCGCCTATTTATCTGTCGCATCCAAGGCGGCTTCATTTGGAGTTCTCATTCGCCTGCTGTGGTTCATGTTGCCCTCAGCGCGACCCATCTGGGAACCAATCGTCATGGCGGCCGCTGTTCTGAGCCTCTCAATCGGCAGCATCGCCGCGCTGACACAAGATCGCTTGAAACGCCTTCTCGCTTACAGCTCCATCGCACATGCTGGCTACATTCTGCTTGGCTTCGTCGCCGGTTCCGCGGCGAGCCTTCAAGGTGTGTACATTTACCTCTTCATCTATGGCGTTATGAACTTAGGCGCCTTCTCTGTCCTGATCCTGCTTCGTCGACATGGCATTAGCGGCGACAACATGTCCGATCTTCGTGGCCTCTCAGAGTCCCATCCCGGCTATGCTGCGCTCTTCACGATTCTTCTACTCTCGCTCGCGGGCGTTCCACCCACGGCCGGCTTTCTAGCCAAATATTTTATCTTTGTGGCGCTGATTGAGACCGGGCACTACATGCTCGCAGTCGTTGCGTCCGTGTATGTCACGGTCAGCCTTTACTTTTACTTCCGCCTCGTGCGGGAGATGTATCTTCTGCCTACATCGCACACGTCTTCGGATGCCGCCTCATTTTCGCCTGATTTCGGGGTTCGTCTTTCTCTCATTGCCGCGACTGTCGCCGTCGTACTCCTCGGCCTTTTGCCGGAAGCGTTTCTGCATTCCGGGCTCATCACTTCCTCCTTCACTGCAGGAGTGTCGCACTGACGCCACTGACAACATCTCTCGTCACACCGATTCTCACTGCATTGGTGCTCCTGGCTCTATTACCACTGGCAGTCGGCTACTTGGTTCTGCTCGAGCGCAAGGTATTGGCTGATCTCCAGTCGCGCTTAGGCCCGATGCGTGTCGGTCCCCATGGCCTGATGCAACCAATAGCTGACGCTTTAAAACTTTTGCTGAAGGAAGATGTACTTCCTAGCCAGGCCGAACGCGCTCTCTTTGTTGCCGCGCCAATTATCTCGTTCGTTGCCGCCTTGCTTGGCTTCGCCGTGCTGCCCTTCAGCCGCCATATCTTTATTGCTGACTTAAATATCGGTGTGCTCCTAGTCTCTGCTGTCTCTGCACTCGGAATTCTCGGCATCATCCTCGGAGGCTGGTCGTCGAACAGTCACTATCCTCTCCTAGGTGCCTTGCGGAGCGCCGCCCAACTAGTAAGTTACGAGATTGCTCTTGGACTCGGCTTACTGGCTGCCGTGATGGCTTCGGGAACGCTCAATTTAAACAGCATAGTGCAGGAACAACTTACTCGCGGACGTTGGCTCATCTTCGCAAACTGGGGCGCAATGCTGGTCTCGTTTATCGTTTTCATGATCGCTGCAGTTGCCGAGACAAATCGATTGCCCTTTGACCTACCAGAAGCCGAGTCCGAAATTGTCGCTGGCTATCATACAGAGTTCAGCGGCTTCCGCTGGGCACTCTACATGCTGTCCGAATGGGCTAACATCCTCGTCGTTTGCTCCGTAGCGGTGACACTCTTTCTGGGAGGTTGGCTCCGGCCATTTGCAAGTATTCATTGGCTCGCATTTGTTTTAGATGCAGTTGTGCCGCTCTTGACATTTGCCTCTATTGGTATCTACTGCCTTCAACTAAGTCGTTCGGTATATTACCGCTCAGAGAAGTTGTTTCTAGTAACACTTGCCGCGTTGTTTGTTGTTACTTCTGTTGTATTTCTAATCCCCGTAACACGCGAAGCACTCTCTGGTCTCTTTTGGTTCTTCTTAAAGCTGGGAGTCTTACTGTATCTAATTATCTGGATACGCGGCACGCTGCCGCGTGTTCGCTATGACCAGCTGATGTCCTTTGGTTGGAAATATTTAATCCCAGCAGGCCTCGGCGCCGTTACTCTGAACGCGGTTATCGGATTATTGTAAGCCGCTTTCAGGTACTCGCGAGACATGGATCGCATCTCATTTAGGACGTACCCAATTCGGCCAGAGTACTGGAGCTGATTAAGCAACTCCCATCTAGACCGAGTGCACAAGCTTCTCACAACTGGGAGCTTAGCTTCTCTTTACATTCCTGACGAACCCAATTTTCCATCGATCTACGTCTTTCCAGTAACGCAACCACATAGCCCGCGCGCCTGTCCTTCCCCCAAACTAAAGACGCGCGGGTCCCCCTTGCCTTTGGAACTACTTTGAGCCGCTTGGGACGCTAGCCTCCTGTACTGGTTCCGCGCTCATAACCGTCCAGGCATTCGCCTTCAGATCCTCAAGCTCCGGCTTCTGCCACGCATATTCCGGATGCGCCTTCAGGAACTCTGTTGCGTGAAACTCGACACCACACGGATGACCCATACCCGCGGTGAACGACATCTTCTCGGCCATGTCGCTGTCGGCAACCTTCACCTGCGCGACCCCAGCCGGCCCGTATGGCCCTTGCCAACCCTTCATCCCGCGACTCGATCGGTCAATATGTCCACAAATCGTGCGCTCATTAGGATCAATCTCTTTTGTGATTACGTCGTAGTGATCCGTCTCAAACTTCTTGCCCAGTTCGACATCGATCTTGCCCTTGTTCTCCGCCATCAATTGGTTCCAGCGACGCTTTCTCACTAAGTTCGGCGTGTTAGGATCATCCGTCGGAAAGCTAGTCTCTTCAGCAATCATCTTGGGATTAATCGGGAAATTCGAGCCAACGAAAAACCCATCCTTCGACCGCTCGAGCGTCACGTTCTTCAGCCCCAGTTCCAACTGCGCAATCTCGTTTGTCTTGCGATCACCCACTAGCCACGTATTCGCATAGCCGCCGTTGTTCCCGTCCTTCATATAGCGCGCGTACTCGTCGATCGACTCCGAATACTGCATCGCTTTCCGAGCCCGTACAAATTCAGGAACACCGTTTTCGTCGAAGCCATGGAAGCTCGAGATCGTGGTCTCTGTGATCATGATGCCCGCGTCATTGATGCCGAAGTCGTCTCCGCTGTGAATCAGACCGGGCATTCCATCCATGATGAAGCGATGTCCCGACGTAGGCGTCACGTCAAAGATGATGTTCCACCGCGTCGCCGTCAAATAATCGGTCCAGTTGTTATGGCCAATCACGATCTTTCCGTCTTTGGTGTACGCTCCTGTCGCGATAAATGCGCTGCAATGCTCCGGTATGGCTGGCGCTGTTTGCGGCTGCCCCTTCCGTCGAGCAACCTCGTCGTAATAGTAGGGAAACTCCATGTAGCCGTTCATCGTGACCAGGTCCAGATAGTCCAGATGCGATCCGCGAGCGTGTAGACCTTCAACAATCCCCTTCAACTCCTCGGCATACTCAGTTGGAACCTTGTCGACAAAGAACTGCTTCGACACTGAACGGAGCGTTGCCCAAGGCTGAGTCACTTCGTGTGTCACGCTTAGCTCGACCGCCCGCTTGTTGTCTTCAATTTCGGCCGCTAACAGATATCCGTGCTGGTAGCCGATCGTTGCCGGACTACCCTGCAGGTGAACTGCAATCCAACCAGAACGTCCCTCGCTGCGGGAAGCACTAGCCAAACGTAAATCACCCGCGAATCCGAACATACTGACGGTTAGGAGAGCAACGATCATGTCAGAAATGCGCCTAAAACGGAAATTCATATGCTCTCGATTAAAGCACGATGCGCCGCATGTATCCTAACTATTCTGTGTTGAGAGTCCCGGCCGCGACTTTCTGGCCCACCAACTTGATACAGAATGCAGCAGCCCTGGGCATATTCTCAGCAGTAAGATGATGAGCTTGAACTTCAACCGTGGGCGGATCCGGTCAGCCACCATGTAATGCATTCGCGCGTTATCCCACCGCCGGTTTTGAAATTCTTCCTTGCCTTGAGCTAATGCCAACTCGAACCGAACACTCCGTCGGTGCTTATCCAGGGCTGCATGCTCACCTGGAGAGAGCGGAATTGTCTCTTCGGCCCGCTCCAAAGACTCCAGGATCCGTTCATTCATCCAGATACTGTTCGACGTTAGACTTCCATCGCGCCTTCGATATCTGAACAGCGGCTTCCTTTGAGAGACAATCCGGCCTCCGAGCTTCATCATCCTCAGCCACAAATTGAAGTCTTCCGACCCGCGCAGGTCTGTATCGAACAGCCCCGCCTTGATCACTAGTTCCCGACGCAGCACGGCGCAATAGTGAATGGTTGATTCACCTGCCAGCACATTGCGAAACGTCGCTTCGGGTTCTGCCGGCGACAGATCCATAGTGTGACGCCCCGCCATTGCCGTGTCTCCAAAAATAATGCCGTTCGGGAAAACCATCGATATGCCGGCATCCGCGTCCAACACTCGCAACTGCTCGGCAAGGTAATCCGGCAACCATACATCATCAGCGTCCAAAAACGCTAGCCACTCTCCGCGAGCCGCCAAAATGCCAGCGTTCCGTGCGCTGGACACCCCGCCGTTTTCTTTCTTTATGTAGACAATCCGGCCCGAGTAAGGCTGTAAAGCGTGCTCAAGTCCGACGGTATCGGGACAGCCGTCGTTCACCACGATTACTTCCACATGGAGATCCTTGACCCGCACACCCCGTTGTGCGAACACCGATTCAAGCGCCTCGCCAATGTACCCGGTCACCTTGAAAGCCGGGATGATCACACTGACAGACGGCCTTTGCTCCGGATCGTACCTATTTACGGTCTGTACGCTCATCTTCTTTAAGCTTCCCACCAGATCCGGTTCCAGCCTCGACCCCATCAGTCCGCCTCCTCGGCTGTTCCCGACAATCCTGCTTCACCTCGCGCGCAGTTGGCATCATACTAAGCACAGTGGTAACAAACGTCCCTATCGCCGGTCGCGAACGAGACTTGAATTCGCTCTACATGGTCACGGTCTTGGTGGTCCTAGCAATCGTCACCATGACTTTCGGCGCGCTGGTTTTCGCGTTCATTCTCCGGTCTCAAACGGCGCTGAACTGGAACCATCTCACTCTTCCACCCCTGCTGTGGATCACGACGGGCATCCTGCTCGCGAGCAGCGTTACCTCCGAGATTGGCCGCCGAAAGATCATTCGTAATGACCAAATCGGCTTCCATCGACTGGTCCGTTGGACAACCTACCTTGGCGTTCTGTTCCTTCTCGGGCAGCTAGTTGTCTGGTTCCAAATCTTTCACAGCGGCACGCTCCTCGACCGCAACCCTCATCCTTCTTTCTTCTTTATCTTCTCCGGGCTGCACGGCGCGCACATCGTAGCTGGACTGGCTGGTCTCATCTACCTTTGGAGGCGCACCCGCGAGCCAGCCAGCGGTCCGCGATATCAAATGAACACGCGCGTTGTCGCTAATGCCGTAACTATCTTCTGGCATTATCTGGATTTTGTGTGGATCGTTCTCTTCGTTTTACTCGACACGTGGCGTCGTTGAATCAGACCGGCGCGTCTCCAGCCACTTCTTCACAATTGCAATCAGGTGCTCTGCTTGGAACGGCTTCGACAAGTAGTCATCCATTCCAGCTTTCAGACACTTCTCCCTCTCACCGAGAAGTGCGTTGGCGGTGACGGCGATTATAACGGGCTGCTTTGTGTCTAGTTCACGAATCAGCCGGGTGGCTTCAAAGCCGTCCATGACAGGCATTTGACAGTCCATCAATATCAAATCATAGGGCTGGGTGCGATGCGATTCGTACGCCCGGCTGCCGTCTCCAACAAGATCAACAATGTAACCGGCACGTTGAAGAATCAACTTCGCGACTCGCTGATTGATGAGGTTGTCCTCAGCCATCAGCATGCGAACGGTCGCAGCTTGTGGGTTGCCGTCCATTAAGTGCAGCTCGCAATTAAGCAGGGAGGAACGAAATCTTCAAGTGAAATCTGATAATTGGAGCGAATTACCACATTAACATCGCGAGAGAAAGGGCAGACTTAAAGCAGATTTAAAATCTCGTGGTGCAGATTTAAACTTGGCCTGCAGAAACAAGCTAGACAGACTCATCTCTCTCTACCTTGCCGTCACGGACGTGAATGATTCGATGAGCGTGGCGAGCGATGTCCAACTCGTGCGTGACCAGTACGATTGTGTTTCCTTCCTCGTACAACCTTTCGAAGAGCGCCATGATCTCATTGCCTGTGTTGGTATCCAGCGCACCTGTCGGCTCGTCAGCCAGCAAGATTGAGGGCCGATTCACCAAAGCTCGCGCAATGGCCACTCTCTGCCGCTGCCCACCTGACAACTCATTCGGCTTATGTAGCATCCGCTTCTCTAAGTCGACAGCCCGCAGCGCTTCCTTTGCCCGTTCCGCCCGCTCCCGAGACGGCAGTCCTGCATAGATCAACGGCAGTTCGACATTGTGCAGTGCGCTTGCACGCGCCAGCAGGTTGAAGGTCTGAAAAACGAAGCCAATCTCCTTGTTACGGATCCTCGCTAATTCGTCATCCTCCATATCGCTGGCCAACTTACCATTTAAGTAGTAGAGGCCTTTGCTCGGGCTGTCCAGGCACCCAATCAAATTCATCAGCGTCGATTTGCCGGAACCCGACGGACCCATGATGGCGACGTACTCGCCCCGTTTAATCTCAATATCAACGCCCGAAACCGCGTGGATCTCCTGGTCGCCCATCACATAGGTCTTCCACAGATCGTACGTGCGAATAACAATGCCACTCTGCTTCAGTTCATCGCCGCGCTCCTCCCGCTCCTTAACACTTAAATCGTGAACCAGTGTTGCCATGCGATCTATGTCCTCGTCCCTGCTTACAAGCTGTCCCAGCGCCAAGAAGCTAATTGGGCGCCCTAACCTGCCGCGCCCTGAGGTCCAGCCGGGGGTTTATTGTCTACCTTGATCTTCGTGTCATTGCGCAACGTCTTAATCACCGTAAAGCTACCCGTGACAATCTGATCGCCTTCAGTCAAGCCATTCAGCACCTCAACATCGGTCGCGCCTGTAATACCTGTCGCCACTTGACGAAACTGAGCCTTCCCATTAGCGACGACGAAAACGCCCTGCAGCTCTTCTTTGGCCGTTTTCTGAGCAGCAGGACTTAGCGTCTGCTGCGGCGCTGGTGCACCTTTCTTGCCGGCGTTCTTTGCTGCTTCTAGTTCGCCACGCGTGCGAATGGTCAGGGCTTGCAATGGCACAGCCACCGCGTTTGCTCTGGTCGCGGTGGTGATCTTCGCCGTACACGACAGACCAGGTCTGACCAGATCCTCCGGAATATCTAACGCCACGACTACCTTGAAGTCTTTAGCTTCCTGACTTGACGTCGTGCTCTGCGATGCCGCTACTCCAGTCGATCGGACCAGCGCCGTATCGCCAATCTCAATCACTTTGCCCCGAAAGATTTTGTTCGGAATGGCATCGATCGTCACTTCTGCCGGCTGCCCCACACGCACGCCGACAATATCGGTTTCGTCCACGTGTACCTCAGCCGTAATGATCGACATATCGGCAATCGTCATGATGGTGGACGAAGCTGAATTCTGAATACCGGGCACAACTGTCTCTCCCACTCGCACAGGAAGGTCGGTAACCACACCATCCAACGGAGCAGTCGCTACATACTGCGAAAGAATATCGGTCCACCGAGCCACCATGGCCTGCGACTGGGCCACTTTCCGTTGAGCCGACGCCAGCTGGGCTGCAATCTGAGCGCGTTGTGACTTAGCCTGCAATACCTTTGTTTCCGATTGATGCAATGTCGCGACTGCGCCGTCGTAAGCAGCTTTCTTCGCGTCAAAGTCCTGCTTCGAAATCAACTTTGCGTTGAACAAATCCTGTGACCGGCTGAAGTCCTGCTTCCTCTGTTCAAGGTCCGCCTTATCGTGATCGACCTGTGCTTCCGATACCGCAATCGTGTCGTCAGCCGCTTTTACTCCCGCCTCACTCGCATCCGAGTCTGCCAATGCCGAGTTCAACGCCGCTCTCTGCGCATTCAAATCCGCGCCAGGTTGCACCGCGGCTAGTTTGGCCAGTGCCTGCCCCTTACGGACGTGGTCTCCTTCTTTCACATAAATCGCCGTAATCGGCGCAGCACCTTGGGCATTAGTGCCGATGTTTATGTAATTTCGTGGCTTCACTTCTCCTGAGGCCGTAACGATCGCGGCCAAATCGGCTCGCTGCACTTTTCCTGTCTGAACCGTTACAATTCCGCGCTGATTGTAGCGAATGCTGGCGAAAACTGCGCCCGCTACCACGAGCAGCAGCCCGACCAGAATCAGAATTTTCCACTTTTTCTTCATCGCTCACCGATCTCCAACAGGGTCACAGACGAAGCTTGGGCAATCTTTGTTCCCCAAATGCGGCAATTGCCGTACCTATGAACCCAAGCTCGGACTTCAATTGTACTCAAACTGGGGTACTCCTGACTTATGTCCAGCTATGAAACCACCTGAGCGTGGTTAATGGCAGCCACCAAAGAGACTCCTCCAATGATGTTGCCTAACAGAGCCGGCAGAATGTAGCCGAGCACCGCGTGTTCCCATGATGCCGCACCGGTCATGGCCATAAACAATACCTCGATGGCGCCAGCGACCACGTGGGTAAAGCCACAAACTCCAATCACCCAAGTCAGGCCGACAATTACGAAGAAGCGAGCCGTCTCCGCAGATGGCAAAATCCAGACCAGCAAAGCAATCAGCCAGCCTGCGAATACGCCGCGGAGGAGGGCCGTACTAAAGGGAAGCGAGAGCGCCTCGAGCCCGATCTCGTGGAACGCATGTCGCACGCCCGGCTCGAACATTGGAGTGTTGCCCAACACCCACGCCACAGCCACCGCGCCGACCATGTTGCTGGCGAGCACGACAGCCCACAACCGAGCGACCGCTGCAAACGAGCTCCGATTCTTACTATGCAGAAGCGGCAGAATCGGCGTTAATGTGTTCTCAGTGAATAATTGTTGCCGCCCCAGGATCACCAAAAGGAACCCCGTGCAATAACCAAATTTACTGATGAGAGGCCGCCACGGCGCGTCCGGCAGTTTTGACCGCAGTATGCCTTCCGCCATCAGCGAGAAACCCATGGAAAGTCCTGCCGCCAGCCCCGACCATGCCAGAGCCGATGAGCTGCGTTGAAGCTCCTGCTCGCCCTCACGGCGAACCGCTTCATGAACCACATGAGGCGTTACCGAACTCCGCTCCTCCGCCTCCTTCAATTCAGCTTCACTGAGCTCTAATTCATTTTCCGGCATTAACCTGTATGTCCTAGCAGACCATAACGAGGTGGTTGGAATGTCAGAGTCTCGACAGAGTCGGCGCAACTAGCTTTACAAACACCGCAGCCACGGCTCGCCTTTGTCCAAACAGGTAAAAGCGTACAAGAATATGGGGTGGATTGTTACGACACACTCTGATGCTTACTCGGCTCCGGAATCAGAGCCTCTCGAAGATGTCAGGATCCTTTGCCGGAAATAAAAGATACTCCTATTCATCTGTTGAGCTGCCAAAATGACTGGAAACACTACAACTCAGCCGTTTCCTTAAAAGTCGTCAGAAGCCGCCGGCTAAGTAAATCGTCTTCCCTTTCAAGCCTGCCTACACCATCCTAATGGCACTCGAACTGCCCCGGCTCCACGCAGAATTCAGCATCGGTATGTCTCAGGCGCAGGCACCGGCTAACCCGGCTATTCAATCCGCAGCTTGGGAACGCCGATCAAGAGTAACAATCGACCGCCTTTCAGGGCATCTTAATAGCTGTTAGCAAGCTTCCCCAAATAGGTTGCACTCGGTTTGATCGTACGGCGTTGCGTTGCACGATCCACGGCCACTAACCCGAACTTCTGGGTATAACCGCTGACCCACTCGTAATTGTCGAGCAGCGACCAATACAGATAGCCGCGAACATCGATTTTGTCCGCTAAGCATCGCTTCACGCCCTCGACAGCGCGCCGGATATACTCAACGCGACGCGTGTCGTCATCGGTGGCGATCCCGTTTTCGGTCACGATGACAGGCACACCTGTCTCTTGGCTGGCATACCGGATAGTGTGCTCCAGCGCTTCCGGATAGAACTCGTATCCGCTCTGCGTCAACTCAGAACCGTTGGCTGGCGGGAGATCAGCGTCAGCGCTGCCGATCAGCTGCCGTGTATAGGTTTGAACCCCAATGAAGTCGTCTTTGCGAGCAAGAGCTAACCATGGGCCATAGGCCTCTTTACGTTTCTCTTCAACACGGCTGTTCTCGCCACTGGGTTGGTCGTCTTCCATCGCCAGCGTGAGACCAACCGGCAACTTCGGATACGCAGACTTAATCGCCGCTTTGCCTTTCTCGTGAGCTTGAAGCAAATTGTGGATCATCTTATTCGCGTTGCCGCCCAGAAAGCTACTGAACTTCTCGGCTTTCAACTGTTGCTGAGCTTGCGACTGCGATTCTGCCATCAGGTCGGTTATCCGTGGACCATTGGGCAATCGTATCCAACTCAGTAGGTTGATCAAGTTGGGTTCGTTGAAGGTTGCCGCCCATCCCATCAGGTCGCCTAAATGTTGGCATGATCGTTCACAGAATCGAGCAAATCGATCGATGGAGGCCGGGTTTTCCCATCCGCCGTCATTGGCAAACCATCGTGGAGCTGTCACATGGACGAAAGTCACCAAAGGTGTCAGACCATGCTGATGGCAGGCTTGCAACACGCGGCGGTAGTGTTCTAACTCTGCTCGCGAGAATTCGCCCTCCGCGGGTTCGATGCGAGCCCAATTCAGCGAAAAACGGTAGGAATTCAGTCCCAAATCCGCCAGCATCGAGATGTCGTTTTCGTACAGGTTGTACTCGTCGCATGCGTCTCCCGATGGCTCCTTGAACATCGAGTTGGCAAGGTGCTCGAGCACCCAGACATCGCTATTCACGTCGTTCCCTTCCACCTGGTGGGCAGCTGTAGCGGCACCCCAAAGGAAATGCTTCGGGAACGAAGATGCTGCTGGCGAGGCCCCAGCTGCGCGACCATTGCCGTAGCACGGATTTGACCCAAAGCAGTTGAAGCTACGAGACTGCCTGATTTCAGTAGAGTACGCCGACTAATCATCTGAGTGTTATACCTGAGACAGGTTAAAGTGTACCTTCCTAAGAGGAGTTAAGCTCGTGGACGGTGCGAAAGGGTTCGTTGCAGAGCCGACAGAGAATGGAACTGGCGCGGGTGACTGCCGGCTCGCGCTTCTTAGGTTGTCGCACGTTCCTGGTGGCAGCGGTCGGCTGAATACATAGAGTTTCGGTCCGAACGGAGAACCGGAGGGCGAACCCATACGTATCTAAGTTTCACATCATGACCTATGGTCCAACCGGACTCCTCTAACCACATCGTGCCGATCCGCTGCGCTTGGGCCGGACAAGACCCGCTCATGTGCGACTACCACGACAACGAGTGGGGCGTGCCCGAATTTGACAGCCGAGCACTTTGGGAAAAGCTAATGCTCGACGGCTTTCAAGCGGGGCTGTCCTGGATCACCATCCTTCGAAAGCGCGCAGCTTTCCGGGAGGCTTTTCGCGGCTTCGACCCTCGAAAGGTAGCCGCATACAATCAGGCCGATATCGAACGCCTGCTTCAAAACAGCGGCATTATTCGATCCAGGGCAAAGATCGAAGCGACCATCGGTAACGCCCGTGCATACCTATCTATGCAGGACAGCGGCGAAAACTTTTCAGACTTTGCTTGGTCCAAGGTCGGAGGTAAGCCACTTCTCAACACACTACTTAACGAGGGCCCGGTGCCGGCCAAAACTGCCTTGTCCGAAGAAATTTCGAAAGCTCTTAAGAACCGCGGCTTCAAGTTCACTGGCCCCACGATTGTCTATGCCTGGATGCAAGCTACGGGTCTGGTCAATGACCATAGTCTTGAGTGTTTCAGGCGTCCAGCCTAAACGTACAGGCGCTTCACACGCGCATGAATACCGGTCAAAACGTTATAGGAAATTGTTCCCGCCACCCTGGCCATCTGCTGCGCGTCGATCGTGACATCGCCTTCCGTTCCCAACAGCGTCACCGCCTCGCCAACCTCCAACTGCGGTGCATCACTCAAATCAACAGTCGTCACATCCATCGAAACGGCCCCAAGCACCGCGGCCAGCTTGCCTCCCGCAATGACGTGGCCTCGATTGGATAGCCGATGCGGAATCCCATCTGCATAGCCCGCAGCCAAAACACCGATACGCATTGGCTTTGGCGCCTTAAACATGCCGCCATATCCGACCAACGCACCTGTCGGGATGTCTTTGACTGAAAGAATCGTTGTTCGCCAGCTGAGTGCGGGAGCAACGTCCAGAATCAGCTTAGGGGCGTGCCCGCGTGCTGGGGAAACATATCCATAGATCGCATGACCGGGACGAACCAATCCGCGCCACCGATGCTTTCGTCCGTAGGCGACCGGAATACTGCTGAACAAATGAACCAATTCCGGCTCAATTCCCTTTTCGGCCAGCCCTGACAACATCGCGTCGAAGTAAGCCACCTGTTGATCGGTCTGCGTCATGCTGTCTCCTGGCTGCTGCGCAACGTAAGTAGCTGCTGAAGCGAAGTGCGTCATTAATCCTTCGAGCGTGACCGCCTTGGCTGCCGCAATCGCATTACCGACTTCAGCCAGCGATTCGCGCACACCTAAACGACCCATGCCGCTATCGATCTTTAAGTGGTATCGGTAACGCTGGCCGTGTTGTTCGGCCAAAACATTCAGCTCACTAAGGTCTCGCAACGAAAAGACCACCGGAGTCAAATCGTGTGCCAGCAGCGCCTCACGAGTCCACGGCAGGAAGTCAGCCATCACAACGACTCGCGCCTTAACGCCCGACTCACGCAAAGCGATTCCCTCGTCGGTGTTGCTGACAGCGAGCCACCGGGCGCCCTCGTCTTCTAGAGTGCGTGAGATCTCCAACGCCCCGTGTCGATATGCATCGGCCTTAACGACCGGCATCAGCTCAACATTCGGACCCGCAGCATCCCGCACTGCCCGAAAGTTTGCCGCAATTTGCCCTCGTGAGATCTCAACCCAACTCCGGTACGGCAACCGGTTCACTGCGCATCCGCCTTACGACTTACTAACTTACGACTTAGTCTTGCAAACAAAGCCTCGTAATCACTAGTGACCGCCTCCCAGCTATATCGAGCCCTCACCCTCTCGGCCGCGCGCTCGCCCCATTCGGCACGTTCGAATTCGGTCAAGCTTAGAGCCCATCGAAGTTTCTCAACTAGGGTTTCGTGGGTGAACGGCACAGCTACGCCTCGAGCAACTTCGTCGTTCTCTGGCGTATCCAGATAGAGAACCATGGCATGCCGCCCCATGGCTTCGATTAGAGCCGGATGTGTTCCCCCGACCTCAGTCGCTTGAACGTAAACAGCCGAGTACGACTGCAATTGGTGATAGCCTTCGCCATAGATTGCTCCTAGAAACAGGACCCGCGCGTCCGCAGTGTCACGAACCTGTCGAATGTAATCGCTTGCATATGGCGCATCACCCACTATTACGAGGCGGAATTGGCCCGAGACTTGCTCAAATGCCTTTCTCACCAGCAAAGCATTGTTCTCTGGTTCTAGACGGCTCACATACAAAACATACTTCTTAGGTTGAAGCTCTAGCTGAACCAGCACGTTCTGCTCCGGGACACGACCCGTGGGTGCCCCGTATGCAATAAATGTTGATCGTTTACGATAACGCTCAATATAGTACTTCTGGATATGCCGGGCATCGCTAACGATCTCTGTGCAGCACCAAGTGGCCATCCATTCTGAAAGCAGGTACCAAGCCTTAGCCAGCCGGTTCCACTTCTTACGATTGCGCTCCAGTCCATCAACATTCAGTGCTGTCGGCGTACCAAGCAAGCGCGGAAACAACGTATAAACTGCATTTGCAGCATTGCAATAGAGCAGCACATCAAAGGCGCCGCCACACAACACATCGGCTGTACAAAACAAAGTATGAGCGAGAGTGTCGAGGTACTTATGGCGGATCGTTGGAATGTAGCGCAAATGTACGCCGCGATATGTATCCGCCACGTGTCTTGCCCGGCAATAAACCGTAACCTCGTGCCCTCGGTCAGCAAGCCTGGCGGTCAACTCTTCTGCGAAAGTCTCAAATCCACCATAGTTAGCGGGAATGCCACGAGTGCCAATCAGCGCGATTCGCATAACTTGCGAACTGGCGTGGAAAACCACGCCGCAACAGTTTCGTCGTTCGTTCGGCGGCGTGACATGATTAGCTTACGTTTGGCCATCGTTCTACGCCAATTCTGAGCTAATAGTGTAAACGCTCTCAGCGATGAATGCTCCCGCACCAGGCAGGCCCCAATGACGAGCAGATCCCGCATTACGAACCGGAACCAGAATCGCCGATAAATTAACGGTGTCGCGTTCTTGATTCTCATCAGGAATCGATTCTTGACCGAATGCATGTTGATAATTGGCGCTAAGCTGCCACGGTTTGACGGCAACACGCTCCGCACATGATAAGCCACAGCCGTAGGCGTATACAGGCATCTCCAGCCTAGTAGTTGGGCGCGCCAAGCTACATCGGCATCTTCCCGATAAGCAAAGAAGTCTTCATCAAAAAATTCGCCCATGATCGAAACATCAAGAATCATCGTTCGCCGATATAACGCGGCTGCCCCGGTTGCGCCGAAGACGTACTCCGGTTCATCGTAAAGCCCGCAATCCGGCTGCCGGCTTCCCCTGTCAAAGTGCCGGAGTTCGGGCGTGAAGTACATCCCTGTTGAATCAATTACCGGCGAATTGGGACGACTATAGTCGGCGCCCATTGATAGTAACTTCCCACAAACAGCCCCAATCTTTGCGTCACCTTCCCCGGCTCTGACTAACTGTTCAATAAACCCGGGTTCGAGAACCACATCCGGGTTAAGCACCAGTACCCAATCAGACACTGTCGCCGCAATGGCCTGATTCTGGCCACCGGCAAATCCGCTATTCAGAGGATTCTGAATGTATCGTATATCAGGAAACCCCGAGAGCAACGCTGGAGTACCGTCTTTGGACGCGTTATCTAAGACGACCACCTGCAGACCCCGATATCTCTGGGCGAAGACTGATTCTACACATCGGGTGACATATTGAGCACTGTTGAAGGTGACGATTGTGACCGCCACGGATGGGTCGCTCACACCGGTTTAACCAACATAAAATACAGTCGCCAATACGGATCAAAGCCAATCCTGGCCTGAAGATCAAAGATCTGTCTTTCAGCCAGGCTGAAAATCTGTTCAGTTCGTCTTTCTGCTTCGGCATTGGCGGGAGCTAAGTCGCGAAACGTGCTCCAAAGCTTCAGCCCCTGCCATTTCCCCTGGATCGCCGCAAACCCGTAACCGTGCCTGGCAAACGCGACAATCGATAAAAGCTGCGCTACCAAGACAGGCCACCAAAAACGCCGAAGCGATTTAGCCGAATAGTGCTTAGCCAAAAGAAGAACCTGATTTCTAGACGATAACCTGATAATCCGGTCGCTGCTCTTGCCCAGAGTGCTTTTCCCCATGTGGGTGGCCACGGCTCTCGGCTCGTAAAGACCAGCCAAGCCTGCGACCGCGCAACGCAGCCCGAAGTCAACATCTTCATAATACGATTCGAAACCACTTTCAAGTAAGCCTATGCGTTCAAACACAGACCTTTTAAACATCGCGGCCGTCATCGGTGCCATCAGGATTTGCCGTTGCATCGACCACTCAGGGCCATCTGGCCGACCAAATCCGCAGCGCCATGCATACCCTCCGCGGGAGACCAAGTCCCAACTTCCATCAACGGTACCTTGCGAATTGTTTTGAAGTAACTTACCGACGGCGAACTCGGCGCCGCCTTGCTCAGTGCTGGCGACGATGTTTCCGATCCAGTCAGGCGCAAGTAAAACATCATTGTTAAGTATCACCACCCATTCGCCTGACGTATGGGCAATACCTCTGTTGACAGCTGCGGCGAAGCCAATATTTTTGGCTAGCGAAAGAACCTCAGCGCCTAAGTCGCGCGCAACAGCAACGCTGTCATCTGTACTACCGTTATCAACGATAATGATCTGGTCTGGTTGCCTAGTTTGATTCCGCAAGCTAGCCAGAACGGACCGAACTAAATCTACACGATTCCAACTTGGAATGATGACGGAGATGCGGCTCACCGAGGCTGTTGCTCCGGCCTGACACTGGTCGCGACTGTTGTGCTACGCAGTTTGTAGACCTCCTCGCGGTAATCGTCAACCAATCGTCGTGTCAGAACAGCCGAGTCATGTTCAGCAACTACTTTCCGACGAGCGCGTTCGGCCAAGGCGCCAGCTTCATCCGGATTCTCAAGGTAGTAGATGATCGCCTTCGAAAACGACTCAGGAGTATCTCCTATTTCGCACACTCTGTCCTCCACTGTAGCCAAGCCCTCGGCGCCTATGGTTGTCGAGATTACCGGGATGCCTGCTGAAAATGCTTCCAATAGCTTCACTCGGACACCTGACCCAGACAGGATCGGGCAAACAAAAAGAGCGTATCTCTCCAGCGGCTCGCGAACATCTTCAACAAATCCGGTAAACTCTATGTTTGGGTGTGACCGCAGATGGCGTAAGCTTGCCGGAGGGTCTGCCCCGACAATTACGAAACGAACTGTAGGCCGAGCGGCCACAATACGAGGAAGAACCAGGCGCGTAAACCACTCCAGTGCTTCGAGATTGGGCAGGTGGCGGAAGCTACCCAGAAAAAGCAGCGTGTCGGGGTCCCGACCGCGAGGAACAAAACGATATTGGCTCGTGTCGATGACTGCCCGGCAATCATGATCGATTTTGTCTAAAATCTCTGGGGCATAAGGCAGCAGAAATTCGGCATTTGCTTTGCTACAAAGCTGCACACGGTGCACCCGTCGCAACAGGTCTAGTTCATAGCGAACCATGCGGACGTACTCGAGAAGCGTGATAAGCCGTCGGCCAACGTTTCTTACGGTCCCGATCCGGCGACTCAGCGACTGAAAGAAGATGTCGTGTTCGAACAGGAAGCACGGGATGTATTTAAAGTCTTCCGCGTACTGGCCCAGAATCGTATATTCGATCTGAACTACATCTATCTTTTCGGTGTAGATGGTTCGATGCAACAGGTAGGAAAATTCCCGGTCATGAAATTCGCGAATGGCGTGCGGCTCCCAAGTAGCGGGAAGTCGCGGCACAACGGAATACCGGACTCGAAATTGAGCGGAGTCACAGAGCCGCTCTAGCGGCTTTTGGTGGGGCAACTGTTCTTTCGTGTCGAGAAATCCCAACAGGTGAACGCTGATAAGCCTGACAAGCTGCCGCAAGGTCTGGCTCATGAATACGCCGCCGCCATGGGTCGGAGGTTCAATCGGATAAGGAGTCACAAACAGGACTCGCAGCCTGTCTCGAATCTCTTCGCGCGCCGCTTGGAAGCGATCGCGATAATAGCCGCCCAAAGACCGCCGAAATGCTTCTCGGTCGGAGATTTTAGCGAGAGAATGAGCTCGCCAGCGCGCCTGAACCGCTCCGCCTAGTTGCAGAAATGCACGTCCGATCCCCGTAAACGTATGGCGACCTTGTCGCTCTCCTGATAACAAGGCCTTGGTCGAACTTGTGAAGCATGTCAAGAGGTGCCCACTGAACCAGCGCCAGTCATGAATGTTCTTCCAGCAGTAGAGAATGACATTCTTCTTAAGAACGCTTTCAATGTAGGCCCGGGAGAATGTTTTTCCGATGGTTCCCCGATGCTCATGGAAAACAACACTCTTGGGCTGATATAGAAGTTTCCATCCGCGTTTCCAGGCCATTAATCCTAGATCCGTGTCTTCGTAGTAAAACGGCCGAAGGAGTTCATCGAAGCCGCCCAATTGCAGGAACTTGCGCCGGTCAATGGCACTTGATCCGCCGCCCGCGTAAGCGCAGGGATAGGGCTCCTGAATGGTTGGATCGTCACGATGGCTGACGCGAAGCCGGCCTTGCTCCCACCAGCATTCCGTCTGGCCCGTTTCCTCGCGGCGTTTAGCGAGATCGGAGAGAAAAATCTGGCAGGACACTGAGAACATCAATGGATCAGAGAAAGGCTCTAGAAGGGGCCCAAGAAAATCAGGCTCTACTCGCATGTCGCTGTTGAGCAGAACAACAATATCGTTAGTTGCTGCTTCGAACCCGGCATTTGAACCGCCTCCAAATCCGCGGTTGGCCCGAAGTGCTAGAACGTGAACTTGCGGAAATTTTCTTATGAGGAAGTCCACGCTGCCGTCGGTGGAAGCGTTGTCAACGATCAGGATCTCGTTCCGGGGATTGCCGGCGAGAGCAGTTACCACTGACGGGAGAAATCGCTCGAGCAACTCGCGACCATTCCAATTGGGGATTACAACCGTGGCAGCGTCATGCTTAGGCGCGGTCTCGGGTTCAAATTGCTTCCGACCAAAAACAGCAAACGCCAGGTCCGCCGCACCTGTCACGAGGCCGACGATAAGCAATAGTATTGGGCTGATTAGGCCCAACACGATTTCAATGAGCGTTAGCATGGGACGAAAATGAAGGCAAGTTCAACACAGCGCTAAGATATTCTATGAGGTTTCCTCAAAGCCGGCGTAGCTCAGGTGGTTAGAGCGACGGTCTCATAATCCGTAGGTCACAGGTTCGACTCCTGTCGCCGGCACCATGCTGATTGAGGCTGTTGATCAAAAGTTCAACAGATCAGTTTTCCCGGACAATGATGGCGTAGATGCGATCTAGGTCATCCTGCGAAAAATAATCGATTTCAATTGTGCCGCCGCCGTTGGGTTTCGGGAACAGTCGAACCTTTGTTCCCAAAGCCAAGGTCATCTCCTCGATTGCAGCGCGGACATTCGGATCTGGCCTCGCTTTGGTACTCTCCTTTGGCTCTGAGGGGCTACCCGGCTGAAGCCGCTTTTTGACGAGGGCTTCTGTCTCGCGAACGGAAAGCTGCCGCGAGATGATCTCGTCGCAGACCACGGTTTGTTCTGATTCAGTGTTCAGGGCCAGGAGGGCACGGGCGTGACCGACCGACACTGTCCCGCGGCCAAGCTCGTCAAGCACAATGGGCCCCAACTTTAACAGTCGTAAAAAGTTAGAGATGGTGGAACGATCTTTGCCAGTGCGCTCGGCGATTTGCTCATGGCTAAGGCGGTGCTCGGTCGTGAGTCGGTGAAACGCGTTTGCCGTTTCAACGGGATTAAGATCCTCGCGTTGAAGGTTCTCGATTAAAGCCAGTTCGAGCAGCTTATTCGGCTCGATCGGGCGGACATAAGCGGGGATATCCTTCAATCCGGCAAAGTGAGCGGCACGCCAGCGGCGCTCACCGGCGATAATCATAAACTTGCCATCCTCGACCGCAAAGACCGTGATGGGTTGAATCAGACCGTTGGCGCGGATCGATTGGGCAAGCTCGTCAAGGCTTGCCGCGTCAAAAACAACGCGGGGTTGATTCTTGTTCGGAACGATTCGGTTTAGAGGAATCGTAAGTAGCGACAGGCGGGCCTGGTCATCAGCAAGCTCCAGCTTCGACTCCGCCAGGGGCGCAGCGGCTATGGCCTCTTTAAGTGGACCAGCGCTTGATGGCTGGGTTGCACTCCCGCGAGCGGGAAGGAGAGCTGACAGTCCTCTACCCAGCGCTTTTCTTGGATTCCGGTCTGGCTCTTTGTTCATGGGCCAATACTTCCTTTGCGAGTTGGATATAGCTTTCGGCACCTCGCGAGCGAGGATCATAGGCGAGAATCGGCTTTCCGAAACTAGGGGCTTCGGCTAAGCGGATGCTCCGCGGTATAACCGTTCGGAATACCTCTTTGTCGAAAAACCCTCGCAGATCGGCTTCGACCTGCCGAGTAAGGTTTGTCCGGTCGTCATACATGGTCAGGAGCACACCTTCAATTTGAAGACCAGGGTTAAACGACTCACGAACACGTTCTACCGTGTCGATAAGTTGAGAGATCCCCTCAAGGGCAAAAAACTCGCACTGAATTGGGATCAGGACTGACTGGGAGGCGACAAGGGCATTCAAAGTAAGAAGATCGAGAGCGGGCGGGCAGTCGATTAAAATGTACTGATACTCGCTGGAGACTACTGCCAGAGCATCTTTTAGACGTTGTTCGCGATTCTTGCCATCGACTAGGTCGAGGTTGGTTGCAACCAGGTTCTGATCGGCTGAGATTAGCGAAAGGCCGTCGAACGCGGTGGGTGTAATTGCAGAGCGGATATCCGTCTCCTGCAAGAGAACGTGATAGAGCGTCTTACGGTCGTGAGTTTTCTCGATGCCCACGCCCGTAGTGGTGTTTCCTTGGGGGTCGGAGTCGACTAGGAGTACATTTAACTCACTGGCGGCGAGGGCGGCAGCAAGGTTTATTGCTGTGGTAGTTTTGCCAACTCCGCCTTTTTGGTTAGCAATGGATATGATGCGGGCCAAATGGATGGTTAGCTCTCCGGACGATGCTAACACGATCGAATCAATGTTTCACGTGAAACAGAGCTTTAGCTGATCAGCGACAAGGCAAAGAATGTTTCACGTGAAACGTGGGCCCTTGTTGGAGGCTGGTATAAGAACTCCTTACGGCGCAGTAGCTGGCCCAGCAACCTGGCCGTGAGTCAGATTGAGGTAAACATCGAGAACTGCAACAGCCGCTGGAGTAACCCCTGGAATTCGCTGGGCCTGGCCTAAGGTCGCCGGCTGGACCCGAGCAAGCTTTTGTTGTACCTCGTTTGACAAGCCAGGGATACCCGCGTAAGAGAAGGTGGATGGAATGCGTCGGGACTCCGCGTCGTGAAGTCGGTTGATCTGACGCCGTTGTTGACCAATGTAGCCGGCATA
Source organism: Bryobacteraceae bacterium (assembly GCA_965214005.1). Classification (GTDB taxonomy): domain Bacteria; phylum Acidobacteriota; class Terriglobia; order Bryobacterales; family Bryobacteraceae; genus Bog-105. The sequence continues at coordinate 257,068 of CBDCAQ010000014.1, read as the reverse complement.
CTTAGTCTCAGTTTCAACTGTAGTGAGCACACCGTGTGCAGGCTCGCTTTGGATTTGGGAAATGATCCACGGACGAAGTTGTTCGATCCGAGATTCGGGACGGCGCAACCAGTCCATCAGGGCAGGATTAGTGCTACCCGATTGGCCAGTCACTACCGAAGGCAGTTGATTTGCACGAGTGTTCTCAAGAAGTCGGAGGACATCTTGCTTTTGTTCCTGCTTGCGAGTGAATAAGGCCCAGCGCTCCGAACCAACCAATCCGAGATCACGTCCCAATGGAGTGAGCCGCTCGTCTGCATTGTCAATTCGGAGATGCAGGCGGAACTCGGCACGTGACGTAAACATCCGATAAGGCTCGTCAGTGCCCTTGCTGATTAAGTCATCTATGAGGATGCCGATATAGGCATCGGACCGGCCAAGCACCAGAGGCGGCTCAGACATCACAAATCGAGCTGCATTGATACCAGCCACGAGCCCCTGGCAGGCAGCCTCTTCATAGCCTGAAGTTCCATTAATCTGGCCACCCAGAAACAGCCCGCTAATGATTTTTACTTCCAGGGAAGGCTTGAGCTCCCGAGCATCAATGGCGTCGTACTCAATCGCATAACCCGGACGAATCATATCGGCATTTTCAAGACCAGGAATCGAAGCAATCATCGCCGTCTGGACATCGATCGGCATGCTAGTCGACATGCCATTCACATAGACTTCATGAGTGTCGAGGCCTTCAGGCTCGAGAAACAGTTGGTGGCGCAGCTTGTCAGGAAATTTAACGATCTTGTCTTCGATTGACGGGCAGTAGCGCGGGCCTATACCTTTGATTTGCCCACTGTAAAGGGGCGACCGTGCGATGCTCTCGCTCAGAATGTGGTGGGTCTGTTCGGTTGTATACGCTAAATGGCACTGAATTTGAGCCCGGTTGATTCGAGTCGTGAGGAACGAGAAAGGAGTAGGATCGGCATCGCCGGACTGCGGCTCGAATCGGCTCCAGTCGATAGTGCGGCCATCAAGGCGCGGCGGGGTGCCGGTTTTCAGGCGCGTCCAGGCCAGGCCTAAATTTCGGAGCTGATGCCCTAGCGTGTTGGATGGCGGTTCACCACTGCGACCACACTCGTACTTTGATTCGCCCACGTGAGCAAGTCCATTTAAGAAGGTGCCCGTAGTCACGACAACAGCATTGGAGATAAGATCCCGACCGTCTTTCAATCGGACGCCGGTTACGCGACGCGTTCCTAAGCTAGCGATATCGAACAAGATCTCTCCCACTTCGGCCTGGATAATGCCTAGGTTTGGCTCGGCTTCGAGCCACTGCCGCATGCGGAGACGATATTGCTTCTTGTCGCATTGAGCACGGGGCGACCAAACTGCCGGCCCACGACTGGTGTTCAGCAAGCGGAACTGAATGCCCACGGCGTCGGTGAGCTCTCCCATAATGCCACCGAGCGCATCAATTTCTCGGACCAAGTGGCCCTTGGCAATTCCACCGACAGCGGGATTGCATGACATTTGCGCAATCAGGTCAAGATTCATGGTGACCATGGCAGTCCGCAGGCCTAGACGAGCAGAAGCGCGGGCAGCTTCGCAGCCAGCATGACCAGCACCGATCACGACGACGTCGTACTTGTTGCGGATATGGGTCATGACAGGCTTATCCTTAATCATACCGGCCGCTGTGAAGGCCGCGACTGAATCGGAGGACACCGGCATTGAAGGTGATGGTGATTGGCGGTGGCGGCCGAGAGCATGCGTTGGCCTGGAAGCTGAAACAGTGCGGAAGCGTGACCGGACTGATAGCAAGCCCAGGTAATCCTGGGATTGCCAGCCTCGCGGAGTGTGTTGTTGCCAATTCAGGAACGGCGGCAGACTATCGTGCGTTGGCCGAATCGCGCCAGATTGACCTAACCGTGGTGGGTCCCGAAGCACCGCTGGTTGCTGGCGTAGTAGATGAATTTCGATCGCATGGGCTCTCAATTGTGGGTCCTACTCAGGCAGCAGCACGCTTGGAAGGCAGCAAGATCTTCGCGAAGAAATTTTTGGAAAAGGCCGGCATACCGACAGCCAGGTCCGTCCAAGTATCGTCAAAAGCGGATGGGATGTTTGCAGTGACAAAGTTCTCGTTGCCAGTTGTGGTCAAAGCAGATGGCCTTGCGGCGGGTAAGGGTGTGATTATTGCTGAGACTGCCCGGGCCGCCCAGAATGCGATTGAACAGCTAGGACCGCGCCTAGTGATTGAAGAATTCTTAATGGGCGAGGAAGTTAGCTTTATTGCCTTGTCGGACGGCAAGCGGGTAGTCACATTCGCGCCGACGCAAGATCATAAGCGGATGTATGACGGCGATCAAGGGCCGAATACGGGCGGCATGGGGGCTTACTGTGACAGGAATATTCTCACTGACCAACAAGTAAGCTCGATTACAGAAACGGTAATGACTCGGGCCGTAAATCAAATGAGGGTTGATGGAACACCGTTTACAGGTTTCTTGTACGCCGGCCTGATGATGACGGCAACGGGCCCTAAAGTCTTGGAGTTTAATGTCCGATCAGGAGATCCGGAAACTCAGGCCTTGATGTATAGTTTGGGGGCCAACGTGGACTTGGGCGAGATCTTGATGCAGAGCGCAAATGGTGCGTTGTCGGAGGGAACAGCATTACCGGTATCTCGCTCCGCTACTACCGTGGTAGTGGCAGCTAAGGGTTATCCGGGCGAACCTCGCACCGGTGATGTGATATCGGGATTCGAAAACGCCGAAGCTCGAGGTACGACTGTCTTCCAGGCCGGCACCCGTGTCTCTGACGGACAACTGTTGACAAATGGAGGGCGGGTGTTAGGCGTAACAGCTGCCGGAATGACGCTTCGAGAGTCGGTCGACAAGGCATATGAAGGTGTGGGCGAGATTCGGTTCGAGGGTATGCAATTTCGCACCGATATAGGCCGGCGCGGGTTGGAACGTAACCGCAAGTGAGGGTAGAGTAAAGAAGTGTGGGGACGTAGCTCAGATGGATAGAGCGGCCGCCTCCTAAGCGGCAGGTCGGCAGTTCGAATCTGCCCGTTCCTACCATCCCGCAGGAGCTTGGGCTAAAGTACTGGCCCGGCTAGATGTATACTTATTGTTTGGGTTCAGTGGTAGGTCGTGGTGTGTTTAGCGCTTCTTCCCGCCTTCGGATGTGGCTTCCGTTTCGGATTCCATAAACGTCCCTTATCTCCAGTCAAAAAGGTAAAGAGTCAGCATGACCAAACGTACGTTTCAGCCGAACAACCGTCACCGAGCTAAGAAGCACGGATTCCTTGTACGCATGAGCACCAAGGATGGTCGGGCAGTGTTGGCACGTCGTCGCGCCAAAGGTCGTCACAAACTTTCAGTCAGCGACGAGCGCGCCGTGCGGCAGTCGCACTAGACGGCGCTGGTTTTACTCCGCTGTCACTTCCTAAGCCGAGGCGAGTCCTCCGATCGTCTGAATTCCGAACTGTTTATCAGGCAGGTGTACGCGTGAGTAGCCGCTATTTTGCCGCGTTCTGTTTACGGCTAGGAAGCGGTTGTGAACCGCCGCTTAGTGCTTTACCAAGCCTCACTCGATTCGGCTTCACGGTGCCGCGGGCAGTGGGTAAAGCGATTGTGCGAAACCGCTTAAAGAGGCGCATGCGAGAGGCTGTTCGGGTTCATCTCGCAGATTGCGGAGATGGATGGGCGATTGTGTTTAATCCACGACGCTCGTTGCTGGCAGCCTCGTTCCCAGACTTGTGTCGAGAAGTGGGGCGGATTCTGACACGATGCAAGTAATTCTCGTCTGTTTTCTGCGGTTCTATAAGCTTGCAGTTTCGCCAATGCTGCCTTCCGCGTGTCGGTTCACGCCGACATGCTCAGAGTACATGCTCGAAGCGATTCAAGCTCACGGGGCAGCCCGGGGGGTGTGGATGGGCCTCAAGCGCCTTGGTAAATGCCATCCATTTCATAAGGGCGGCGTAGACCCTGTACCTGAATATCCATCTGCCCGGTCATCCGACGTTTCTTTTCGAGAATCATAAATGCCTCCTCCTTCCGGTAATTTGAATCCCACGCCACCATCGCTTGAAAAGCGGTTGCCGATTGCGTTAGCGCTGATGATGTTGGTGCTGCTAGCTTCGCAATATTTTTTCAAGCCTGCTCCTGGTCCAAAGAACGCTCCTCCGACTAATACGAAGACCGCGCAAACTGTTACTGCCAAACCAAGTGCTTCGGCAACGAGCCAAGTATCTGAGGATACTTCTGCGCCAGGTCAAGTGCAAGCCGGGACAGAGATGCTGACCGAAGTGGATACAAATTTGTATCACGTGGTGTTCACCAACCGCGGTGCAGCTGTTAAGAGTTGGGTGCTGAAAAAGTATCAAGACAGCACAAGCAAGCCGCAGCAGTTGATCAATCCTGAGGCGCTAGGCAGCCTTCCCTTGCCGTTCACGATTGAGCCAAAAGACCAACAGCTAACGGTCGATCCAAACAAAGTTCTGTACCGAGTGAACGTGTCCGGAAACGGCACTGACGTCGAGTACGAGTATTCAGACGGGAAAACGGACATTCGGAAGTCGTTCAAGTTTGGCGTGAACAGCTACCTGTCAGAAGTTAAATCGACTGTCACGTTGAACGGAATGACGGTTCCACATTTTTTAGTTTGGCGCGGCGGGTTCGGTGACCAGAAGGTCAAGGCCGCGGCCCTGCAACAGCACACAGTTCGGTATGACACGAGCGCGCAAAAGCTGCAGACGAAGGTTGCCAAAGATGCGAAAAATGGACCGGTGACGGATTCGGGTAATTACACGTTTGCGGGTCTAGAAGATAGCTTCTTCGCAGCTGTCGCATTGCCGGAGGGCACGCAAACCGAGGAAGTCCGGACGTTCAGTGATGAGCTGAAAGTGCCGGGCGAGGACAAGCCGCAACCGCATGTGGGCGCCGGTATTGCGTCAGGTGCGCAGAACCAATTTTCGCTTTATGTAGGACCGAAGGACGTTGACATCCTTCGAGCAGTAAGTCCTAAGCTTGAACAGTTGGTGGACTGGGGATTTTGGGGCCTGCTGGCAAAGCCGCTGTTCTTGAGCCTGCTTTGGGTACATGATCATTGGACCAACAATTTCGGTTGGGCAATCATTTGTGTCACGCTGATAATCAATTTACTGTTATTTCCGTTCAAACTGACAAGTCTGAAATCGGCTCGAAGGATGCAGAAGTTGCAGCCTCAAATTCAGGCAATTAATGCCAAGTACAAAGACGTTGGATTGCGAGACCCGAGGAAGGCGGAGCAGAACCAAGAGGTGATGGACCTCTACAAGAAGGAAGGCGTGAATCCTGTAGGCGGTTGCCTGCCACTGATAATCCAGCTTCCGTTTTTTTATGCGTTCTACCGCGTGTTGAACATTGCTATTGAGCTGCGGCATGCATCGTGGATGTGGGTGCCCGATCTGTCTTCGGCAGAGACGTTGCCGATACACTTGCTGCCGATTTTGCTTATTGCAACGCAATTTCTGCAGCAACAGATGACACCGCAAGCGGGCGTCGATCCGAATCAGGCTCGAATGATGAAGTTCATGCCGTTGATGTTTGGATTCATGTTCTATTCGGCGTCGGCGGGGCTTGTACTATATTGGTTGACCAGTAACGTGATGGGCATTGGACAGCAATTTTTGATCAATAAGATGATGCCAACGCCACCGGCACCACCCGCTCCGGTTGCCTCGTCGAAAGCGCCGGTCAAGAGAACGGCGAAGCGCTAAACAGAAACAGCGAATGAAGTATACAGTCGAGATACTAAAGCCAAGATTAGACCAGTTCCTAGTGCCGTTACTGAGCGGGGCGGGTTTCGACTTGACGTATCGGCTGGGCCCGGGAGAGAGTGCACATCCTGAGGTTGAGAATCCGGAAGTGGTCGTGCGCTTCTCAGGACCAGATATTGATTTGTTGTTGGCAAATCGTGCTGAGCTTCTGCTTGCGCTGGAGCATCTCGCAATGGAGGCGTTGCGGATGCCGGGCGAAGATCATTCGCTGTTGTCATTTGATGCGAACGACTATCGATCATTGCGATTGGAAGAGTTGCGATTAAGTGCGCTAGTAGCAGCCGAGAAAGTAAAGCGGACTCACGCGCCCTTCCACTTCAACCCGATGACTAGCAGGGAACGACGAGTGATCCATCTAGCGTTGCGTGACTACACCGATCTGAGAAGCGAGAGCGTTGGGGCGGGTCCGGCGCGCGCAGTTGTTGTTGTGCCTGCGGACATGCCAACTCCGCCTGCGCTTCCGGTCCCACCTCGTCCTCCATTTCGCAACGGTGGCGGACAGGGCGGTCCGCGCGCTGATAACCAGCCACGATCGCAGGGCCAGCGCGATCGACATGGACGGGGTCGTCGGCCTTCTTAAGTCAAAGCCTTCCTAACGGTTGTCAAACATGAATTGGAGCGACACAATTGTCGCGATCGCATCGCCATTGGGACGCGGTGGTCTGGGCATTGTGCGGTTTTCCGGTGATGCGGCGCGCCAAGTAGCGGAACGTCTTGTAAATTTCGCCTCTGGTGAGCCGCGATGGGTGACTTGGGCGAGCCAACTGGCTTCGCTTACGGATTCAGCCGGCAAAGTTGTCGACCAAGTTGTGGTGTCGTACTTCGCGGGTCCGCGCTCATACACGGGGCAAGACGTGGTCGAGATCACGTGCCATGGCGCGCCAGTTGTCTTACGGCTCTGTGTGGAACGTGCAGTATCAGTTGGGGCTCGATTGGCGGAACCGGGGGAGTTCACGCTGCGGGCATACTTGCACGGTCGAATCGACTTACCGCAGGCCGAAGCTGTGCGCGAGTTGATCGATGCAACTACGCTGTTTCAGGCGCGAGTTGCTGCGCAGCAGATGGGCGGCTCGGTTTCGCGGCGTATTCGGCCATTGAAGGAACAGTTGCTGGAGATGATTGCGCTGCTCGAAGCTGGGATCGACTTTGCTGAGGACGATGTGAGCGTTGCGCCGGATGCTGACTTATATCGGAGGCTGGATCTGCTCGAAGAAGAGTTGTGCCGGTTATTGTCGAGCTTCGGAGCGGGGCGCCTGGTATTTGGCGGCTTCACACTGGCGATTGTCGGACGGCCGAATGTTGGAAAAAGCAGTCTGTTCAATCGTTTGTTGGAGCAGGAACGGGCGATTGTAACTCCGATTGCGGGGACAACGCGCGACCTGGTTTCGGAACAGATGGCCATCGGCGGAATTCCGGTGCGGCTGATGGATACGGCCGGCATTCGAGAGAGCGAAGATGTGGTGGAGTCGCTTGGAATTGAGCGGAGCTATCAGGCGGTGGCCGATGCGGATTTGACGCTGCTGGTTGTTGATGCTTCGGTGCCGATGTCTGATGAGGATCGGGTGTTGGCAAGACTGCTTGGGGATCGCAGGCCGTTGGTGGTGGCGAATAAATGCGACCTCGGGTATGCGCTGGAAGCCGATGTTGCGGGTGCTCGAGTTTCGGCGGTTACCGGTGAAGGGTTGGGCGAGTTGAAGGACGCGCTTTTGCGGCGACTAGCGCCGGATGGATTAGTGGCTCCGGAGGACGGCAGTATCACGAGCGTTCGACATGAGGCGTTGCTGCGCGAGAGTACAGAGGCGCTGCAGCATGCACGGAAAGCAGTCGAGTTTCACATTCCCCATGAGATGCTGCTGCTGGATCTATATGCCGCGCTGCAACCGATCGATGCGATCACGGGCGCGACGACTGCGGACGACATATTGAACCGGATCTTTTCGACATTTTGTATTGGGAAGTGAAGTGGGCGGCGAGGCTCACACAAGCTACACACTGACCTTCTTTAGGTCCGGTTACACTACTCAGAGTGCCCACAAAGATCGTGTACAAGATCACGTATCCTAATGGCAAGATTTATATCGGCAAAGACCTAACAGGCAGTATCAACTATTTCGGAAGTGCTAATCAGGCACTAATTGCGGCTGACTTTACAAGAGAGCAGCGGAAGGATTTTGCTGTGCGGCGCGAAATCCTTTGGGAATCAGATACTGCAACCGACAGCGAGGTAAGCGCGAAGGAGGCCGAGTCCATCAAGGCATTCCGATCGAATGATCCGCGAATAGGATACAACAGGTGGCCAAAGTTCAACCCAAATTCCTGAATGTCCTCTAACGCAACCTAGGATATACCGAGAGTGGCCCAAGCTACGGCTCTGAGAGGAACCTAACAATTTCCTTCATTACTCGCGGCCCTTGATCGGTGTCGAAGAGGTATTGGGCATGAGCAGAGCCTTCCAGGATGACCAGCCTTTTGGGTTGAGGAGCTCTGGCGTAATGGCTGGAGACTTCAGGAAGCCGGAGTCCGGAGCCGCTTCGATCTTGGCGGGCGATGATGAAGAGTTTTCGTCCGGTGAGCTTTTCCGGAGCATCGCCGCCAGCTGAACCCAAGAAAACGATTCGGTTGATGTGGCCTGGAGCGGATTTTGCGTTCGCCTCGCCAACAGCGTCGCCGCCGAGGCTTGCTCCCACCGCTGAAACAGTCTTTGCACCCTTCTGATGAAGGTACGAAACAGCCGCTAAGACGTCAGCTCTGTTATCAGCGGTTGAGCCGGAGGAGCCGGGGGATCCATCAGGGTTCAAGTCATCTCCTCGAAAAGCGATGGCGAGCACCATAAATCCCGAGTTCGCGAGGGTTTGAGCCTGCTTGTTCCAGCTCTCTTTGTGGAAGCGACCGCCGTGAGCGAGAACCACAGCGCGAGTGCCGGCGCCGTAGAGGTCTGCCTGAACTTGGGTCGCCTGATTTAAGAGCGGAAAAGTGACTGCCTGTTGCGCGAGTACGAGGCACGGGAAGGCCAGGGATAGGCCGAGGCACACTGAAAATCGCATCTTCTTCATACCTCGACCAGTCTAGTCAAGGGCACGGCTATTGTAGTCGAGGAGGATGTTTATGAATGTCGTCGTTTATGGAGCAACAGGGCGAGCAGGCAGCCGGATTGTGCAGGAGTTGGTAAGTCGCGGTCACAAGGTCACGGCTGTGGCACGAGACCAATCAAAGCTCCAGTTGGTAGATGGGTTCATCGGAAAAGAGGATGACCTTGCCGATGCTACGAAGACGGCCGAGGTAATTCGTGGCGCAGATGCTGTGATCAGCGCGTATGCACCGCCGCAAGGCGATGAGAATGAGCTGGTGAACGTTACTGAACGTGAGATTGAGGCAGTCGAGAAGGCTGGTGTTCCTCGGTTTCTGATGGTGGGCGGCGCCGGTGGACTGGAGGTTAAGCCCGGTGTACCGCTGATAGAATCAGGCCAACTTCCCGAGCCTTGGATTGCAATCGCGAAAGCTCATGGCGGCGCGTTTGATGCGTTACGGAGGTCGTCAATTGATTGGACTTACTTAGCACCTTCAATTTACTTTGAGCCAGGCGAGCGTACGGGCAAGTTCAGGCTCGGCAAAGACAATCTGCTTTTCAGCGACAAGGGCGAAAGCCGAATCTCCATGGAGGATTATGCAATCGCGATGGTGGATGAGTTAGAGCAGGGACAGCACCGGAAGCAGCGATTCTCAGTTGGATACTGAACTTTCCGGAGCTGCTGTCGTCGCGGACGGCTGTGGGACGTTCTGAGTAGCGGGTAGCCAGCGCTCGATTATGGCGGCGAGTGATGTCTTGGTGATCGGCTTAGCAATGTAGTCGTCCATTCCGGCCGCTAGGCAGCGAAGCCGATCTTCGGCAAAAGCGTTTGCAGTCGCGGCGATGATTGGTGTGTGACGCTTGTCTTGCTCTGCTTGCCGAATGAGAGCTGACGCTTCGAAGCCGTCCATTTCAGGCATATGACAATCCATCAAGATCAAGTCGTACTGCTGCTGGGTTGCCATAGCAACTGCTTGCCGTCCGTTCACAGCAATCTCGACAGTGCAGTGCAGGCGGTTCAGCAGGTTCAAGGCTACCTTCTGATTAATGACGTTGTCTTCTGCGAGAAGGACAAGGGCCTTGTGTTCTGACTCGTTTTGGTTGTGATCAGCGCGCCGCAGGTTTCCATCTAAGTTCAGGATTGAATCAGCTGCGAGAGGCTTGGTCAAGTGACCGATGGATGCAGGCAGATGGACGGTGAATTTGGAGCCTTCGGCAAGCTCGCTCGTCGCTTCGATTTCGCCTCCCATTAGAGTGACAAGGCGCTTACAAATAGCTAGTCCTAAGCCGGTTCCACCAAATCGTCGTGTCGTGGAGCTGTCAGCTTGGGAGAAGCTGGTGAAGAGCCGGCCAATGGTTGCAGAGTCCATGCCGATGCCTGAATCAGTCACTTCGAATTGCAGTTGAGCAGTGTTGTTATCAGTGCCCAGGCAACGTACGCGCACACTGACCGTACCGGTCGGGGTGAACTTGATGGCGTTAGACAGCAGATTGAGCAATATCTGTCGAAGCCGTGTTGGATCGCCGAGGACGGTAGCAGGGATATCTGGACTGATGTCCTGAACGAGTGTCAAATTTTTCCGTTTGATTGCTTCCTCGACCAAAGCGGCGCACTCTTTAACGAGCGGAGCGATAGCGAACTCGATGCGCTCGAGTTGAAGCTTGCCCGCCTCAATTTTCGAGAAGTCAAGAATGTCGTTGAGCACAGTCAGGAGCAGATCGCCTGAGTGCCGGATGGTGAGAGTGTATTCAGCTTGCTCGGGTGTCAGAGGCGTTTCGAGCAAGAGACTGGTCATGCCGATGACGCCGTTCATGGGTGTGCGGATTTCGTGGCTCATGACAGCCAGGAATTCGCTTTTGGCGCGGCTTCCCGCTTCGGCGACTTCACGGAGCGAGTCGACTTCGATTAGTTTCTGGGCGATGATGCCGGTCTGTTGGCGCACTCTACGACGCAAGACCAGCACCCAACCGAAGATGACAGCCACAGCTATGATTGTGAGGCCGAGGGACCGGAAGGCGAGTGCAGGCGTAAGCCAAGGAGCAGGCCGCAGGACGGAAATATCGCTTGCGTTTCGGGTATAGAGCTCGAACGAACGTGGAATGATGAGGCTCCGCGAAGAATCGGAAGTTTCGGCATTGATCGAGCAGATGCCGATTACGCGAAGGACCGTTCCAATATCGAAATGCGGTAAGGTCGATTGTCCGCGAACGGTGAACATGAGGCGGCCCGCTTGCATCATGAGATTGCGGCCTCTGGTGTCATCGAATTGATCGAGCAAGCGTGCGTCCAGCTGAACCAGTTGAGCGTCTCGTGCACCCGAAAGAGCTTCGTCTGCGGTGATTTTCGGTGGTGCGGCAGAGGGCGCTGACCCAATTTTGCGAGTAGAGGAATGCTCGATCTCGGGCGAGAATGGACCAGGTACGGCGAAACCGGCCACGTCTATAACATCTCCCGGTACGAGAGTAGCCGTTTCGTGATCACTTATCTTGACTGCCCCGGAGGTGTCGCGAATCCAAGTGGGCCCGTTGGGATGTGCGGCCAAGACTTCGCCCCTTACATAGATCAAATGCTTGTATGAGTTCCCTTGAGAGAATTGGAGCAGCTTGGCGATGGGCATAGCAGCTCTAGCAGCCGCGCCGGAGTGGGCGCTGTCGACGATACGCAGCTCATGATCACTGGGAACGAACAGCTGGGTGCCGACTAGTTGACGTTTGGAGTTGAACAGCGATCCACACGCGCCTTGAACGATGACTTCCGCGTCTTCCAACGCGCTGGGAAGCTGCGGCAATGCGTGGGTAAATTGCAGATGAACGTGGTGCGGTCCAAAGGCTAGAGTTGCCGCTGCGACCCCGTTGTCGGTGGTTGAGTTCTCGATGACACCTTGGAGCTGGACCCACTGACTATCGGCCTGGCCCATGATGATGTCCTCAGCATTCAATTTTGACGGAGCTGGAAACGAAGCGTGGCCGAGAACACGGAATTGAGGGTGCTCTATGATCGGCGCGAATTCGCCAGGGCCAGTAACGCCGGCCAGCTGAACATGGTCGCCGGCGTGAACAGGCGTAACCATAGGTTTATGCGCACTGACGTAGATACCTGCGGTTCGGTCTTGGACGAACATGTTGTCGCGTTCAGACTCGTAGTAGGTGATGACGCAGTCGAGAAGAATCGGCAGTTGTTGACGCGCAAGCTGTGGACTCAGCTGCCGTATTTCAGCGGCGGTTTGGAGCACGTGGCCGCCCTTAGTTGAGGAACTAACGCCTTTGTCGGTTAGCTGCTCGGCTGTGATTACAGTGGGACTCTCGATCACGGCCCGACCGGCATCCTGCCTGACAAAGGCTGCTAATTCGACGTGGTCGGAGACGGGCAGATCGGTGCCGTCATCAAGGTGAATCGGCATAGTGCCTGTTTGGTCGGAGAATTGGAATCCAACAAGGCCATCGTGAACAATGGAACCCCGCAAACGCACGCGGTGACCGGGCAAGGTCAAAGGCGCTTTGAGCAGTTGGCCGACGGGGAGGAGCGGCAGATTTTGTAGGGCGGCGGCAGCTTTAACGACCTTGAGTCGACTGAGATCGCGAGAAAGCAACGTGAAGGACGTCACATTACCGTCGACGTCGAGGTTGGTCTCGGCCACTCCGGTGGCGACCACCTCTGTGTCGACATAACCCAGGAAGTCGTGGGAGTAATCTTCGACCAAGTTGAGCGTGGTCGGTTGGTTGCCCACGTCGAACGTGAATACCAGTTTTCCGGCGCTGTTTATGTAAGGCGCGCGGAGAATTCCGGAAACAGTGACCAGCACGTTATCGAAGTCGCTGGACTTAACGTCCTTCTCATCTAGCAACCGAGGAACAATAGCGGCACGATTGCCCAAGTCGGTAACTGAGGCATTGGCAATCTGGTCACCGCTGACTCCAGTCGCGAGCTCGCCATCGACTTGCACCGTGTGTCCGACCAAGTTACTCGGTACGTAGGCAGAGGGTTGGACTCGGATTCCCCCAGTTGCGTCTTGAACGATAACGAATCCAAAGGTGGTGTTGACTAAGGTCAGTTCGCCGACGACTCGCACAGAGCGCACAGTTCTCGCATTCCCGTGCAGCGTGCGGATTTTCGAGATGCGCCCGTTTTTAGAGGGACCTACATGGCAGCTTGCGAGAGTGAGGGCGATCGCTAGCGCCACGATAGGTGGAAACGCGCGCTGTCGCAGGAGGCAGGACCGGATGGCCGTCTTGACGTAAGGCACCTAGAGTACATGTGTTGCGTCGATGCGGTTGCTCTCGCAATGCTGGGCGAAAGCTATGCTTGTGCGATGGTGCCTTCAGGAGTTGACGGTTAAGAGGCTGCGGTGGCCGTCTGACGTCGTACGGCATCAAGAATGCCGTTGATGAATGAGATGGATTCGTCGTTCGAGAACTGGCGGGCGAGCTCGATTGCTTCGTCAATGATGACGGGTGCGGGTACAATCTGCTGGTTAAATTCGAAGATGGCCATGCGCAGAATGTTGCGGTCGACTACTGCCATGCGGTCAAGACGCCAATTATCAGCTTTGGCCTCAATCAACTTGTCAATCTCAGGCTGACTGGCCGTGGTGCCGCGAGCTAATTCCTCCATGAACTTGTCCTGCTTGGGGCGGTTTTCGTTCTCTTCCGAATACAGACTGTCGTAGAAGTGGGCAATGGCACGATCAATGGAATCCTTACGGATGTCCCATTCAAAGAGGACCTGCAGGGCACGGCGTCGAGAGCGGTGGCGGGATGCCATCTATTGCCGCCCTTTCAGCAGGAGCGCTAGATTCGCCATTTCAATAGCAGCTTCAGCAGCATCGATGCCTTTGTTGCCGAGCTTGCCACCTGCGCGGTCCATAGCCTGCTGCATGTCGTTGGTGGTCAGAAGGCCAAACGCGATGGGGATGCCGGTTTGCGTGCTCACTTGTCGGAGGCCTTGGGTTGCACCACTTGCGACATATTCAAAGTGAGGCGTGTCGCCGCGAATGACAGCTCCGACTGCGATGATGGCGTCACAATGTGGGCTTAAGGCCTGCGCGGCTGAAAAGAGCTCCCAAGCACCCGGAACTTTCACGAAAATGATGTTTTCGGAAGGACAGCCGTGCATCTCCAGAGTGTCCAAAGCGGCCTTGGCCAATTGTTCGGTGATGAACTCATTGAAGCGGCTGACCACAAGGCCGAATCGGAGCCGACTAGCGTCCAGAGATCCTTGAAGGGTCTGATAGGGCATGAAGAGGACGACGTGCCCGACCCGGAGCATCTGCCAACGCTATGGGATAATTCGGGTTAACCCTCAGTTTACCGCATGGATCCCCGCTTTATCCGGAATTTCTCTATCATCGCGCACATCGATCACGGCAAGTCGACGCTGGCTGATCGGTTGCTCGAGTACACGGGCGCTTTGTCAGCGCGGGAGATGATGGCGCAGGTGCTGGACTCCATGGACCTGGAGCGTGAGCGCGGCATTACTATCAAAGCGCATGCAGTGCGGCTAATGTATAAGGCCGATGATGGCGACGAGTATGAGCTAAACCTGATTGACACGCCGGGGCACGTGGACTTTACATATGAGGTCTCACGAAGCCTGCAGGCGTGCGAGGGAGCGCTGCTGGTGGTAGATGCATCGCAAGGCGTAGAAGCGCAGACGCTGGCGAACACTTACCTGGCCCTGAGTCACGATCTGGAGATGATTCCGGTCATCAACAAGATCGATTTGCCTTCTGCGGAGCCCGAGCGCATTCGAGAGCAAATTGAACAGCTGATCGGCTTGGATGCGAGCGATGCCGTGCTAGCGAGTGCCAAGAACGGTGTCGGAATTAAAGAGATTCTGGAGGCAGTAGTACATCGGGTGCCCGCGCCGACGGGTGATCCAGAGGCTTCACTGCGGGCGCTGATCTTCGATTCATGGTTCGATCCGTATCGGGGTGTCATCATCCTGACCCGCATCGTTGACGGGACGCTGCGTGTTGGGCAGAAGATCCGCTTGTCCTCCAACGGTGCCATCTATGAAGTCGAAGGCGTTGGCTATCAGTCGCCTAAGCCCGTCCCGTGCAATGAATTGTCAGCAGGCGAAGCTGGCTTTGTTTTCGCCAACATCAAGACGGTATCCGATGCCAAGATCGGCGATACGATTTCGGATGCCTCGCAGGCTGAAGGTGCACCCTTGCCAGGCTTTCAAGAGATTAAGCCCATGGTGTTTGCGGGGCTTTATCCGGTCGAGTCGCATGAACACGGGTTGCTTCGCGATGCGCTAGAGAAACTGCGGCTGAATGACAGCGCGTTCAACTTTGAACCCGAGCATTCGGCGGCCCTGGGCTTTGGATTTCGATGCGGCTTTCTAGGATTGTTGCACCTGGAGATTGTGCAAGAGCGACTGGAGCGCGAGTTCAACATAGACCTGATTACAACGGCCCCTGGTGTTCGTTATCGCGTCACGACCACAGATGGCGACATGATCGAGGTCTACAATCCACAAAAGTTTCCTGATCCTTCGATGATTGACCAGATTGAAGAGCCAATCATAGATGCCACCGTGATCACGCGCGAAGAGTACATTGGTGAGATTTTGAAGCTGCTGGAAGAAAAGCGCGGCATCCAGAAAAAGTTTGAGTACATTGGCGGCTCGCGCGTGCTGATTTTGTACGAGATGCCGCTGAATGAGATTGTTCTGGATTTTTATGATCGACTGAAATCGGCTTCGCGTGGTTATGCATCGCTTGATTACCAGCTGTCGGGGTACCGTATTTCGCCTCTTGTAAAACTGGACGTTCTAGTGGCTGGCGAGCCGGTCGATGCATTATCGATGATCGTTCATCGAGACTATGCCTATGATCGCGGGAAAGCCTTGATTGAGCGGTTGCGCAAATTGATCCCAAGACAGATGTTTGAAGTAGCGTTGCAGGCGGCTATCGGCGCAAAGATCATAGCGCGGGAAACGATCTCGGCAATACGAAAGAACGTGTTGGCGAAGTGCTACGGCGGCGATATCAGCCGCAAACGCAAGCTGCTGGAGAAGCAAAAAGAAGGCAAGCGGCGCATGAAGCGCGTGGGTCGCGTGGAGATACCGCAAGAGGCCTTCCTAGCAGTGCTTAAAGTGGGCAGCGATACGGGCGAGTAGGATGGCCACTACGTCAGTTTCGATAAAACACTAGTCCGCGACCAAATACCAACCGTCGCGCGAGCCATTCGCCGGGCGCTGGCGAGGCCCTGTTCCATTCCGATACGGACACTGGCGACCTCCCTGTTCCTTAATCGCTCAACTGACTCCTTGGAGAGAGCTTGTTGTTTTCCGGAGCACTAACGTTAGTAGTCGAAATTACTAGAAGTGAATCTCATGCATGTGTAACTGGTTGTTTCTTGCCTGCGGCTCTTACACTGTAACGCTGCGTGAAGCAACGACAAGCATCGAAGGCGATACCGTGATCACCGCGCGACATGAGTCCGGGCTCCAATTCCGCCTCCGCCGTTTTCCGGATCTCAGAATCTGCAGTGCCGCCATCATGGTGGCAGCGCTCATGCTGGTTGTTCTTTTTACACCGCTCAGGGCTCAAGGTGTTCCTGCGCCTCTACCGAGGCTAACTACCGCGCGAGCCGCGCACGATCTTACCCTTCCGGAAGCGAGGCGTGCTTACCCGGTCCTTCTCCACGCCGTCGTTACCTACTTCGACGCGCATATCGATCCCCGTAGAGGCATCCTTTTCGTTGCGGACTCTACCGGCGCAGTATTTGTTTCTCTCACTTCCCCGACGCAACAACGTCTCAAAGCCGGACAGTTAGTTGAGGTTGACGGCGTTAGCGCGGCTGGAGATTTCGCCCCCATCGTGGATCGGGGTCAGGCCCACGTCATCGGAGAATCTACACTCCCCCTGACAGCGCCTCTAGTCGGAATGAATCGTATGCTGACAGGTGCCGACGACGGCCAGTGGATCGAAATCGAGGGTGTCGTGCGCACCGTACGAAGGTCGGGCCGAAATATCATCCTGGAAGTCGCCCTTACCGACGGCATGACAACCGCTACCACGACCGATGATTCCGGTAGCGATTACTCGAGCATGATCGATCACAGGGTCAGAATTCGCGGCAATGAAGCGCCCATTTTTAACCACAGTGGCCAGTTGACCGGGGCGCGCCTCTTTTTTCCGGATCTCCGGGCCATTCGAATCCTGGACTCAGCTGGTGTAGGGGCTCAAGACCCTTTCTCGTCACCCCCACAAGCCCTGGCCAATTTAATGCGCTTTGTTCCTAACGTTGCGCTCACACATCGGGCCCACCTCCGAGGAACCGTCACCTTGTTCTGGCCCGGTGAATTGGTCTGCATTCAAGACGACGGACGTGGGCTCTGTGCCCAGACGGATCAGACGTCCTCTCTGCTTCTGGGCGACACAGTCGACCTGATCGGCTTTCCGATGATCGGCGACTTCTCGCCTACCCTGACGCGCTCCAGCTACAGGGTTCAGCAGCATCTCCGGCCCGTGCTCCCGGCGGTTGTGGGGGCCGACCAACTTCTGCTCACAGATCTCGATGCCCGTCTTGTCGAAGTCGAAGGCCAGCTGATCGGTGAAGATCGCGCCGCCAGCGATCCCACCATGATGCTGGCTTACGGTAAGTACATTTTTCCCGTGGTGTTGCCGCCCAAATTTCGAATCCAAGGCCTGAGTACCTGGAAACAAGGAACCATTTTGCGGTTGACGGGCATTTGTTCCTTTCAGCCTGATCCGCAGGTGAAGTTGGTTCCTACCACCTTTGCCACCCCAAAAGCGTTCCGAATCCTGCTTCGCTCCCCACAGGATGTCATCGTGCTCCGGTATCCGTCTTGGTGGACTGCTTCCCATGCCTTGACCGTTTTGTCGGGGGCGCTGGTACTGACTTTGAGCATTCTCTGTTGGGTGGTTTTCCTGCGGAACCGTGTCAACCAGCAGACTGAGGTAATCCGACGTCAGCTTCATGAATCGGCCGCACTGCGTGGGGCTGCGGAAGCCGCCAGCCGCGCGAAGAGTGAATTCCTGGCCAACATGAGCCACGAAATTCGGACTCCTATGAATGGCGTCATGGGGATGACAGAGCTGGTCTTAAATACCGATTTAAAAGACGAGCAGCGTGAACTCTTAGAAACCGCGAAGACTTCCGCCGACCGGCTTCTCTCCGTCGTGAACGACATCCTTGATTTCTCGAAGATAGAGGCGGGCAAGCTCGACCTCAGTCCAACTCAATTCTCTCTTCGCGAAAACATTTACAAACTGATCAAACCGCTTGCTTTCAGGGCTGAAAGACAAGGCCTTGAACTCACTTGCGAAGTCAGGCCCGATGTGCCCGATCAAATTTCTGCGGATCTCAATCGGCTGACCCAGGTCATCGTCAACCTGGTCGGAAATGCCGTTAAATTTACATCCCGAGGGCAAATTGATTTTCGCGTGGCTGTGGACGAGGATGATGAGGATACCGGCTCTTTCCATTTCTCCATTCGCGACACAGGCATTGGTATCCCTGTGGATCGGCAGCAGTCGATCTTCAATGCTTTCTCCCAGGCCGATAGTTCCACGACCCGTAATTATGGTGGTACCGGGTTGGGCCTTACGATCTGCTCACGTTTGGTGGAGATGATGGGTGGAAAGATTTGGGTCGAGAGCCAGCCCGGGCAGGGAAGCTGTTTTCATTTCACGATTAGAGCGGCCGTGCAAGAGATTGCAGGTGCGCGATCGTTCGCCAGCGGTTCTGACTTAGCGCACGTTTCAACCTTGATCGTTGATGACAACGACGTCAGCCGCCGGATTCTCTCCGAAATGCTGGGGTCGGTCGGATTAGGTCGTATCGCCGCTGCTGCTGACGCCGGTCAAGCGATGCAGCAACTCGAGGCCGCCGTTCGAGGGGCCCAGCCGATCCAGTTGATTCTGATCGACTGCCATATGCCATGCGTCGACGGATTCTCGCTCGCAGCGCAGATCAGAAAACATGCCGAGCTTTCGAGTCCGACTGTCTTGATGCTGACCTCTGCCGGCCAATTTGGGGAGGGTTCGAAGTGCCTTGAACTCGGCCTCGCCTTTCACGCTCCTAAGCTTATCGGCCAACAAGAACTTGTCCTTGCGATGCGCCAGGCGCTAAGCGGGGAAGCGCCTGACTTACAGAACTTGCGTCGCAAAGTTGCCGCTTCACAATTCGAAACGAAGCCGGGACTACACCTTCTTCTTGCCGAAGATAATCTGGTGAACCAGAAAGTTGCGGTGCGAATGCTCGAGCGTCAGGGACACTCGGTAGAGGTCGCGGGTACAGGCGTCGAAGTTTTAGCCATCCTCGAACGGCAACGGTTCGACCTCATCCTCATGGACATTCAGATGCCCCAGATGGACGGTCTCGAGACCACTTCCGCGATTCGCGAACGGGAAAAGACTTCCGGGGGCCACATCCCAATCATCGCGTTGACGGCTCACGCCATGTCAGGCGACCGCGAACGTTGTCTTGAGACCGGAATGGATGGATATACCACCAAGCCGATTCGCTCCGAAGCTTTGAAGGCCGAGATCGACAGTTTGGCAGAACTCTTGTCTGCGTATTCAAATTTCAGGCTCAGCGGCCAAGAGAAAGGATCACTGCACGAGGCTTTGCCGCCAGTCACACTGCCCATCTAGCACGGGGGCGGCCGATTCTGCCTGTTCGAGGTCGGAAGGCACTGAAACGCATTTGGTGGTCTGTTCCGCCCAAATAGCCGCTATTCGGATCCTCAGCAACAACCGCGCAGGCGTCATGAATTGACCGTTATGCTTCGTCGGCCCGTCTTCACTGCCTGGCAATAAAAAGATCAGATCTCGAAAAGGTCTGCTTAGCAAGAGGCGTGAGAACATAGGCGTTCATCGGTTTGACAAACGCCAATCGTCCTTCATCGCCTGAACTTCAAGGCGAACCTGTTCCCCGCTGTTCAGTTCGCCCCGCTCGGCTTGCAAGTATCCTTCCTCAATACGAGGTGAATGCCTGGCGCTCATTAGACCAACTTTCCTCAGCATCTGAGTCGCGAGAGCTCGGCGCAGGACGTCTTCAGCATTCGTATAATTGCCACTGGGAAGGCGTTCGTTGACTAGGGTCTCGAGGTCGGCTGGAACGTTCAATTGGATAACGTTGGTGCTCGCTTTTACGGGTGCGGTCCAACAGGCGAGCCGTAACACCCCCGAGCCGGAAAACCTGCAAAGATGGCCAACCTTGATCTGCGAGAGAGAAGTTTGTTTGTGAGACCGGATGCGTTATGAGAAAGTCGCTGTTGGTCATCTCACGGTGCAGCCTAGCTTAGCTTTGGCGCACGTAGTAACCGGTGCGAGCCGTTACGACAGCGTTGGGATAGCGGCGGCGGGCGGCTTCGCTCAGGACGACATGAATTCGTCGTAGTGTGCCGGGTTCGGCGGTCGGCGCATGGTAGGACATGCCATAACGACTGCGGATACGGGCAATCATTTCTCCGAGGCTGTTGCGGGCAGTTGTCGCGCTTTCGACATCTCCCCCACTCACCTGGGCGAAGAAGTAGACATTCTCATAATTGAAGTAGATCCTATCGGGCACATCATAAGGATCCTGTCCCTTGTGCCTGTACTTAGCGGGCGGGTGAACAACGATACCGTTGAGCACCGTGTCGTTGTCGAACAGCTGCTTGACAACCTCCTGATCGGAGAGATGCGCGCCGTTCGGGTGATTGTCGGTCACAACTAGAATTGCTTTTCGGGCCATATTGCTGGTCTGCGGGTAGAGCCGGGTCTGGTCAGCAAGAAAGCGAGCTGCATCTGCGATTGAGGCATTGATGCGCGTTCCCAAACCGATGGACCCTCCGTCGGCTGCTTTGGCGATTGCGGCAACCACGCGTTGTCGATCGATAGTCAGATCCTGTTCGACTCTGGTATCACGGCTGAAAGCGACGACGCCGACTCGGTCAGTAGGTTGCAAGTGCTTGAGAGCATCGTTCGCGATTTCAGCGAGTTCGCCAATAGACGAGCGCATGCTGCCGCTGACGTCAAGGAGTAAGACGATATCGAGCGGCACTGTCTCTTGGCCGAACGAGACAATGGTCTGAGGCTGACCTTCGTCAAGGATGACGAAGTCGGAGGATTCGAGCCCGCCGATGAGACGCTTTCCCTGCGTGACAGCAGCATCAATATGGACATCGGTAACACCGCCGCGAAACGTTGGCGTCTGATCGGCACTCGCTGGCGGCGCTCCGGGGGAACTTTCCTGGGGCGGGTTGGCCTGCTTCTGACCTGCGACTTGCGCGATGAGCGGGATAGACGCCAATGCGACGATGAGGGACAACAGCGTTCGCATGACAGTTAGTATTATGAGCGACCTCAATCAAACTCATCAGCCTGGAGCCGGCATTATCGTCGGAACGGCCGGTCATATTGACCACGGGAAGACGTCGCTTGTCTATGCATTGACGGGTACTGAAACCGATCGGTTGCCGGAAGAGAAGCGGCGCGGCATTTCTATTGACCTGGGGTTCGCGCACATGATGTTGCCGGAAGGGCAGCGCGTCAGCTTCGTGGATGTGCCAGGGCATGAGCGTTTCATTAAGAACATGCTGGCTGGGGTGGGCGGGATCGATGCTGTTCTTCTTGTGGTGGCGGCAGATGAGTCAGTTATGCCGCAGACTCGGGAGCACTTTGAGATCTGCCGGTTGCTGGGAATCAAGCAGGGCGTAGTTGCGATCACGAAGGCTGATCTGGTCGGGCCTCAGCAACTGAGCGAGACCGAAGCGGACGTACGACGATTGTGTGCCGGATCGTTTCTGGAAGCAGCTTGTGCTGTTCCTGTGAGTGTCAGAACTGGTGCGGGTCTGGATGATCTTCGGCGTGGGTTAGCGAAGCTGGTCGGTGTTGCCAGTCAAAGGCGCGAGGCGCAGCTGATGCGGTTACCTGTAGACCGTAGCTTCACGATGCCGGGCTTTGGGACGGTGGTGACGGGAACACTTTGGAGCGGCGAGCTGCACGTCGGCGATTCGGTGAGACTGCATCCAAGCCGTGGGCGAGCAGGTGACGGACGAGCACGGATTCGCGGGCTTCAGGTACACGGAGCAGCGGTGATGGTGGCGAGGGCGGGTGAAAGAACTGCAGCAAACCTTGCCGGTGTTGCCCAAGAAGATGTGCAGCGCGGGACTGTGATCACGCATGAAAATCCCGTTGAGGCCAGAGCCGCAGTGGATGTCGCGGTGGAATGGATTGCTGGATTTGAGGTGAAGGAAAGCCGATTCGAGGTTGCAGTTCATGTTGGAACTGCAGAGAGTGGTGCAGTGCTGAAGGTATTGGGCGAAGGCTTTGCCAGGCTGATCTTGCGGGAGCCGATGCTCGTGTTTCCCGGAGACCGATTTGTATTGCGCCGTCCATCCCCGGCGATTACGATCGGCGGCGGGACAGTTGTAGATTCGTTCCCACCGATGCGGGGGAACGCAGCACGATCCGCGATCAGGCTAGCGAAGTTTATCGGTGCGAGCCTGACGGACCGGGTTCGATTGCTGGTGAGCGAGAGCAAAACCGACGTCTCGATTACTGACCTAGTTCGGATGACTAGTGTTCCGGAGTCCGGGATCAAGCAGGCAATCACAGAAACTTCTGACCTGTTAATGGCGGCTGACGGCCAAGTGGTGGTTAGCCGAGCGTGGGTTGAACAACAGCGACGGCAAGCGATCGAGTGGCTGGCGCGGTTCCATGCGCAGAATCCAGCGGCTGAAGGTGCCTCGATGGCAGGAGCGCGCCAGGGACTCAGACCGGAATTGATGCAACTTGTGATGAATGAAAGCTCTGCATTCCGGGTGAAGGGCGACCTGATTGCATTGCAAAGTCACAAGCCCCGGATGACCGAAGGTGAGGTGAAGGCGCTTGTGGCGATTGAGGCGTCATTTCAAAAAGCGGGCTTTCAGCCGCCGCCGGTAGATGACGTGCTGAAGCTTGCTGGTGCCGATTTAAAGCGCAGTCGTGCCATGTTGGAAGCCCTGATTAAGGCCCAAAGGCTGGTGCGTGTCGGACCCGATCTGGTGTTCCACGCTTCGACTTTGCAACATGTCCGGCGATCGCTAGCGTCACATAAGGGGCGTAAGTTTTCGGTGCCCGAGTTTAAGGAGTGGACGCAGATTTCGCGTAAGTACGCGATTCCGCTGCTGGAGTATTTGGATCGCGAACACGTAACCAGGCGCGAAGGCGATTCGCGAGTCGTGCTGTAAGGTCATAGACGTTCACAGAACTTCGAGAATCAGGCACTTCAAATAGTGAGTCTCCGGTACCGTAAGCAGGATGGGATGGTCCTGGGACTGAGTCCGACGATCGACAACACGGAGACGCTTACCGCAATCGAGAGCAGCGGCGGCGATCACTTCTAAGAGGTTGGCCTCGCTCATGTGATGCGAGCAGGAACAGCTGACGAGCACGCCGCCGGTACGCAGAAGCCGCAAGGCACGCAGATTGATTTCTTTATAGCCGCGTGCGGCACCTTCCAGGCCGGAGCGTGATTTGGTGAAGGCGGGTGGATCGATGATGACGACGTCGTAGGTTCGATGGGCGGCGACCAGACCCGGCAGGTAATCGAGCACATCGGCCTCACGGAACTCTAGGTTGGCGATCTGATTCAGCTCGGCGTTATGGCGGGCCGCCTGTAGAGTCGGTGCGGAACTGTCGATGGCTTCGACAGACTCGCAAACGGATGCGAGATGCAACGCAAAGCCGCCGGTTGCGGTGAAACAATCAAGAGCTCGACCTCGACTATACCGCCGGGCAGCTAAATAGTTTTCACGTTGGTCAAGGAAAACGCCGGTCTTCTGACCACCGAGCAGATCGGCTTCCCAAGTCAGGCCATTCATGTAAATGGTAACGCGGGGCGGACAGCTGCCGGTGAGCAGTTTTGTTTCGAGCGGCAAGGATTCCTTGGTGCGGACTGACACATCGTTACGCGCGATAATTGCTTTCGGCTGCAAGAGATCGTTCAAGACCTGGACGACTTCGGGCGTCAGCCGGTCCATGCCCTGGCTTAGAAATTGAAGAACGACATAGTCGCCGTAGCGGTCGGCAATGAGGCCGGGCAACAGATCACCTTCAGCGTGCAGCAATCGATACGCGTCAGAGTCCTGAACTACGCGTTGGCGGTAAGTGAGAGCGCTTTCGACACGCTTGCGCAGGAACGCGGCGTCAACGGGTTCAACTATATCGCTGAGGAGACGGAGGGAGATTTGTGAAGTGGAGCTCCAATGGGCGGTTCCTAAGTTGCGGCCCTTCCAATCGGCGACACGAACGGCGTGACCTGGTTCAGCATCACCGGAATCGAGCACGTCACTTTGAAAGAGCCAAAGGTGGCCCGCCTCAGCGCGCGAAGTCGCCTTTCGGTTCACGCGCACGGTGGGCATAGACGTCATGGTTTTAATTACAGCAGAGGAGCTAACCGTCGCAGCGGTCAGGGCGTCGGCACTCGAATTGAATTCTGAGGCTGGCGTAGATTGCTATGCTGCACACCGGCCTTCTGCCGTTGCGCTTTGATGGTAAGTGGGGTAACGAGAGAGCGAGGCGGGAAGCCTATGGGTTTGCTTGGGAAATGACTCTCTACTTCGCCACAGGCGCGCTCGGCCGAACAACTCCGCTCTTCGATGATTCCACATTGGGGCCATGCGGATTTACGAACTCCTCGGCGTGCTTCGGGCGGCCTTCTTCGAGAGGTTCCGGCCAAATCCGGAATTCCAGTCTCCCCCTTACCGTGGGCAACCTGAACATATTCTCTTCTGAATCACCCGGACTTGTGACTTACACGGTCCAAAGCACCACGGGCACAGTTATCGGGCAGGTTGTCGGTCCTATAGCAACCCCGGAACCAGACACTTCGTCATTGTTTGGAGCTGGTATCCTAGGCTTTCTCGCCTTAAGGCGTTTCGCTGCTAAGGCGGATCTAACGTTGAAGCGAACCTCGTTCCCTTCTTCCGCCGAGTCTTGCCCGCTGCATTGCAGTTTCACTCTGGGTGGTGGCTAATGCGAGCCTTGTTGAGCCACTCCCGCCGATCTCGCAGATCTTGACCTGAGCGTGTGTCCGGGTATTCGGTATACATCAGGCCGTTCCAGACAATGCGGTTGAAACGATCAGAGTCGATGCGATCTTCTCGAGAGAAGTCGAAGCCCGATGTTTGTTGAGCCCAATATCTGCTGTCGTGCGCCGGGATGCTGATGGGCCCGGCTGATCGCTTCACGAATTGAGTAATCGGCAGCTTAGTGTTGCGCAACAACTGAGAGGGCTTGGCGTCGAACGTCCAGTCTTTCTGATTCAGGTCGAAGATGTCGGTCATGGGTCGTTCTGTGGCGGTGTTGAGGTTCAGATGATCGAGACCCATCACGTCTTCCATCGTACGGATCATGCTGACGGTCGTGTAGTAGTGCGAGACGACAGCTCCGTGCTTGACATAAGGGCCCACGACATAGGCGGTTGAACGATGCGCGTCCACATGATCGGGTCCGTCTTGGGAGTCATCTTCCAAGATAAAGATTAGAGTGCTGTCCTTATATGGACTTTGGGCGACACGCTGAATCAGCCGCGCGGTGCCGTAATCGTTGTCGGCCTGCTGAAGCTCAGGCGTGTTGACTCCGCTGATGGCGGTATCGAAGTCGCCCATGTGATCAACGGGAAAGGCGAGGATTTCAAAGGCTGGCAAGTTCTTCTGGGCAACGTAGCCGTCGAACTCGCGCTCCCATTCGGCTTCGCGGTAGAAGTCGGGATAGCCGGGATCGAAACCGCGAAAATACGGGTCGCCGAACTTATTGAGTTCAGGGTTCGAAGGATGAGACATGATCGCATGAGCTTTGAACGGATAAGGTTCGCGCGGCGAGTCTGCGTTATCGCTCATGCAGCCGTACTCGCGGAACGTAAGTCCTTTTCGGAGGACTGCATCCCAGATATAGCCTTTGCCTTGAGCTGAGCCCTCTGGGCCATCCGGTTCGACTACGTTGATTGCGCCTGGTAACAAATCAGGGTCGTCCGGAGTTTTTGGATTCGCAGCTTTGCGCTCGGCCAGGGTAGCGAGTCCCACGTTGATATCTCGGTTCGTTCCCTCCGACTCATATTGAGTGCCACGCTGGGCATAGTTCATCGGAATGGTTTTGACGGAGAAATCGGCTTCGCGGCCGGAAGTGCTCCAGGGCCAGCCGTCACCGCTCACTTCACCAGAGTTGTAGAAGTTGTCGAGATCTACAAATTGTCGGGCTAAGGCGTGGAAATTCGGCGTTATACGCTCACCAAATTCAGTTAACTTCGGGTCGCCATTTCCGCGATCCAAATCGCCTAGAATCTGGTCGTAGGTTCTATTTTCCTTGATGATGTAGATGACGTGTTTGATGCGTTGTCGCAGTTCGCGCATGACGGCCTGTTCGTGGGCATCAGCCTTTACGTTGAACGCGTTATTTGCAGCTACGACGTGCGTCAATCGGTCAAGTTCACGCTCGTCAGGTACGGGCACGGTGAGTAAACTTGCCTTCTCAAGCTGATCGATGTACTGGTTTCGAGAGTTGACCTCCACCGCCGGCCCGGCGTGCAAGTCGTCCGTCTTCAACTTTATCTTCAAATTAGGATTGGGACCTGGAACAGTCTTGCCGTTAGCGATGTAAAGCGTTCGCCCATCGGCACCGACGCTGACGTCGTTCGGATACCAAGCGGTGGGAATGAGGCCGCGAACTTTAGACGGTTTACCTCCGGGGCCGAGATCCACAACAGATACAGCATTAAGTCCACCGTCAGTTATATAGAGCGTGCGTTCGTCTGGAGACAAGGCAAGGCCGTTGGGTGCGGCGCTGGTGTATTGCTTCAGATGACCGGCAATCTCTACTGGTCCAACAATATTGATTTTGTCTAGCAATTGATTGGTGGAAGTGTCGATTATCGAAACAGTGTCGGTGTTGTCCTCGGCAACATAGAGGCGCGTGCCCGAGGCGTTTAGGATCATCTTATTCGGATTACCGGCAAGCTTGATGCGCTGAGAAACGGTAAAGTCCCGCAAGCGGATGACAACGATCTCACGATCGCGGATGCTCGAGACATAAGCGGTATCGTTTCCCTTGATTGCAACCCAGAACGGGTATTCACCGCCGGGTTTACCTCTTTGCGCTGGGTCGATCTTTCCGGGACGTAGATCAATTTCTTTGATAACCTTGCGGCTCTGAATGTCGATCATTGAAACGGAGTCGTTGTAGACGTTCGCAACGACGAGCAACTTACCGTCCTGAGTAACAGCAACGCCACCCGTTGTAAGTCCACCTTTGCCGTCGAGTCCAAGTCCAGCCTTGTGGCTAAGCTTAATAGGGTCCCCGTCCTGGGCCCAAGCATTGTTAGTCAAGGAATAGGTATGAACCTCGTCATCCGCACCACCGGATACGTAGAAGTGTTTGGTATCAGATGAAAATGCGATTCCAGCGAATGTATTGGGAACTTTGATGACTTGCGTCTTATGAGGGTTCGCACCTGAGAGGTCGTAAACGAACACATATTCGTTAGAAGCGGACGAGACGGGCTTACCATCGGTTCCCATGTACCGATTGAAGCCGCTTGTCAGTACTAACAGAGTTTTCTTGTCTCGGCTGATCAGCGTGCTTATGGCTTGTCCCGCGAGGTAACTGGGATATTCCGGGAGATCTGGATTCAGCATGTCTAAATGAGATTCTGTTGCTGCTGTTGGGGTGATGCGCTTGCCGGTAGGTAAGACGGTTCCCTGGGGCGATGTGTTCTGGGCGTAACAACTTCCTAAGATAAAAAGGGAAATAAGGCTTGGTCGGAAGTAAGTAGTCAAAGCTCAATCAAAGCACAGCCGAATACAACAGACAAGATCTTGTGAGTGTCAACAAACAGTAACATTCAGCAACGGTTAGGCTTAGGCATGGGTTTAACCGCGGCTCCCGGCATGACAATGCGGCAGAAAGAGCCGAAGAACATGGAGAGCCCGCTAGGGGAGATCGATTCGTTCCTGACTCCGACCGAGCTCTTCTATATCCGCAGCCACTTCGCAGCACCGCAGATCGATGTATCGGGTTACCAGCTTCGAATTGATGGAGCCGTGCGAAATTCGCTGTCGCTGAGTTATCAGAAGTTGCGAGACCTGCCCGCAGTGACTTATGTTGCCGCTCTTGAGTGTGCAGGCAACGGCCGAGTCTTTCTTGTTCCTCAGGAAGATGGAGCGCAGTGGGGGTTGGGTGCTGTCGGGAATGCAGAATGGACGGGCGTTCCGCTGAGTGCATTGCTGGAAAGAGCAGGATTGGTGGACGGCGTTTCCGAAATCGTACTGGAAGGATCAGATCGAGGAAAGCCGAAAGAAAAACCGCTGCCGCCCGGCGAGATCTCGTACGCGCGCAGCGTGCCTATCAGCAAGGCGCTGCGGCCAGAGACACTCGTCGCCTATCAGATGAACGGTCGTGATCTTCCTATCGATCAGGGATATCCTTTGCGGGCGGTCGTACCCGGACATTACGGAATGGCGTCGGTGAAATGGTTGACTCGAATCACCGCAATCAAGGAACCGTTTACGGGTTACTGGCAGACATCCGATTATGCGTACTGGGACAACTTAGACGGTCAACCTGTCAGGCGGCCGTTGGGAGAGATGCAGATCAAGTCGCAGATATCCCGGCCGGTGGTGTATCAGACACTTGACCCGGGTGTGCCTTTTTCGGTTGAAGGCGCCGCCTGGACTGGAGAAGCGGAAGTAACTGAGGTTGAGGTAAGCAGCGATGGCGGAGTTACCTGGGCTATCGCTGAGTTCATCGACCCGAGTCAACGGTATGCATGGAGACGCTGGCGACATGTGTGGCTGACACCGACCGTACCGGGTCAGTACACGTTGATGTCTCGGGCGAGAGATTCACGTGGCCGAGTTCAGCCTGATGAGCATGATCCGAGTTACGGAAGTTACGTGATCAATCATGCTCTGCCAATAGAAGTGTTCGTACGATAGCGGATGCAGCAACCATCACCGCAACCTAACGTACTTGCGTTTGGGAAGACCGCCAATTTTTCGAAAGAGTTCTGGATTTTGCTCGTCGTTACTGGGATTGGCTCAGGCCTGTGCGCCGGTTTGTTGATGAAGTTGCTCAGGTTTGTCCAGCATCAAGCATGGTCTTATACGTCTGGCGACTTCCTATCGGGTGTTAGTCGGACATCTGCCGAACATCGTGTCGTCGTCTTAGTTCTGACCGGTGTGTTGACTGGATCCGTCTTGTGGTTGCTTCAGCATTTCAGTAGGGAACGAGGCGGTGATTTGTCCGGATCGATCTGGTTTCAATCGGGCAAGCTTCCGCCGGTGAGGACCACAGTCCGGGCTCTGCTTTCGATCGTCATTGTGGGCCTGGGTGTTTCGTTGGGCCGCGAAGAAGCGCCGAAACAAGCGGGGGCTCTGATCGCATCGAAGCTCTCATTTTGGAGGCGTCTTTCGCTATTTGAACGTCGTGTACTGACTGCTTGTGGCGCTGGAGCCGGGATGGCGGCGGTTTACAACGTGCCGCTCGGCGGAGCGCTATTTATTCTGGAAGTGCTGCTGGGCACTCTCTCGATCTCCCTCGTGTTACCGACTCTGATTTGCTGCTTCACAGCCACGGCCGTTGCTTGGATCCTGCTGCCTCCCGAGCCTACGTATGTGATCCCGTCCTATGGCATGTCCGTACAGGAACTCACACTAGCCGCCGTGATGGGACCGCTTGTTGGGGTAGCTACTGTCGCCTACATTCGAGCGGTAGTTTGGGCTCATAAGCACAAGCCTAAAGGCTGGCGGCTTCTCTCGACGGCAGTAGCCGTTTGTACCGGTCTGGGCCTGCTTTCGATTTATTTCCCGGAGCTTCTTGGGAACGGCAGAAACGTCGCGCAGGAAGCCTTCAGGGACGACCTGACATTACCCATGCTAGTCATGCTGGTGTTTCTGAAGCCGCTGGTCACTATTGCTTGCATGGGAACGAGTGCGCCTGGCGGACTATTCACTCCCACCATCACTTACGGCTCTCTACTAGGCGGATTACTTGGACGCGTTTGGGCCGTTGTCTGGGCCGACTACACGCCGATTCGCTTCGCACCGGGAAGCGCGTCGTTTATAGGCGCGGGCGCGGTACTAGCTGCCGCGACGCAGGGACCTTTATCGGCCACCGTATTGATACTTGAGCTGACGCACCATATCGGGAATCAAATCGTACCTCTACTGATTGCGGTGACCGGGGCGACACTGGTTTCGCAGAAGCTGGATTCACGATCAATTTACTCAGGACGCCTCCATGTTCAAGGTCCTGGAGGCGGTAACGGCTTGGTGGCAGAGGCAATAAGGGCAGGCGCTCTACCCATCTCGCACCGATTCACATCCATTCAGTCCGCAACTCAGTACACCGTAGTTCTTGAACGCCTGCTAGCAGGTTCATCACGTGACACCCTGTACGTGGTCAACGATGAGAACCAGTTTGTAGGGGCTATTACCCGCAGCTCGCTACCCAAGGCCGCTGACGGGTTCAGCACTTACATGCAAACGATGACGGCTGCAGACGTGGCGGGATCAGTAGATCCCTTGTACTCAGATATGAGTGCTGCCGAAGCAAAGTGCCGCTTTGAGAGTAACGACCTGACTCAGCTGCCGGTCCTCGAATGCGGGTCGGATCTACTGCTCGGGGTGGTTCTAAAAACAGATTTAGACGTCTAGGTTTCGAACGTCGAGCGCGTTGTCTTCGATAAACTTGCGGCGGCTCTCGACATCTTCACCCATTAGGGTTGAGAAGATCGGCTCCGATTCGGCGAAGTCTTTGAGGTCGACCTGCAGTAGAGTGCGGGTCTCGATATTCATGGTTGTGGACCAAAGCTGCTCGGCATTCATCTCGCCCAGACCCTTGTAACGCTGGATGTTAACCTCGCGCGTGCCTTCTGTTTTTACAGTGTTCAGGAGATCGCGCCAGGTATTTTGCACATCGCGCCGGCCGTCCTTAACAATCACAAAGGGCGGCGTATTCAGCCGGGCCACTTGCTTTACGAGAGCCCGTAATTTGCGGTACTCAGGCATGGCGAGGAACTCGGTGTTGATGAAGCGCGTGGCGTTGGTCGGGTCTTTGTAGCCAACCATCCAGGCCGAGTGTTCTTCTTCACGCTCGACTACGACGTCCAGCTTAACGGCCTTCAAACGTTCTGCCAGCATCTTCACGCCTTCTTCGTTCTGCAGATCCGTCTTCTGGTCGATAGGAAGACTGATATCGATAAGAACTTCGACAACCCGGGGCTCGCGAACTCGACGTTCAAGACGGCGTGCAATTTGGGCCAATTCGTCGAGCTGCATCAAGAAGTTGCGCAGTTCCCCGCCTTCAATCTTGGCCGCGGTTGCGGGGTCAGTACCAATCTCCACAGTAAGGTTCTCAGTCGCCCGGCGCAGAATTTCGCGAGTGAACTCCTTGTCGTCTTTGATGTACTTCTCGCTCTTGCCCTTCTTGATCCGATAGAGCGGCGGTTGGGCAACAAACACCTTGCCACGCGTAATCAACTCCTGCATATGGCGGAAAAAGAAGGTCAACAGAAGCGTGCGGATGTGTGAGCCGTCGACGTCGGCATCGGTCATGATGATGATCTTGCCGTAGCGTAGTTTCGCCATGACAAAGTCATCGCCTTTGCCGATACCGGTACCGATTGCGGTAATCATGGCGCGGATTTCTTCGTGACCCAGCATCTTGTCATAGCGGGCCTTTTCAACGTTCAGAATTTTGCCTTTAAGCGGCAAGATGGCCTGATACTTACGGTCGCGGCCAGACTTTGCGGTGCCACCGGCCGATTCACCTTCGACTAGAAATAGCTCGCAGCGGTCCGGATCGCGCTCCTGGCAGTCGGCCAATTTGCCGGGTAGGCCACCGCCATCCAACGCACCCTTTCGACGGGTGAGATCACGGGCTTTCCGTGCTGCTTCTCGCGCCCGCGCCGCGTCTATGGCTTTAGAGACGATCTTCTTCATCACGCCCGGATTCTTATCGAAAAATTCGCCGAGCTTTTCATTGATTAACTGGACAACGTAGCCTTGGATGTCGGAGTTGAGGCGGCCCTTGGTCTGTCCTTCGAACTGCGGCTGAGGAAGCTTGACGCTAATGACCGCAGTCAAGCCTTCACGGACGTCGTCGCCGGTCAGATTGTCTTTGGGGTCCTTAATTAGACCGCCTTGCGCGGCCGCAGCGTTGATAGTGCGGGTCAAAGCGCTTCGAAAGCCGCTGAGATGTGTTCCACCGTCCACGGTGTTGATGTTGTTTGCGAAACTATAGACAATTTCGGCGTATGAATCGTTGTATTGCAACGCAACTTCGATGCTGATTTTGCCGCCATTCGGCATATCGCGCACGCCTTCGATGTGAATCGGTTTCTCATGCAGTACCGCCTTTGCGCGGTTCAAGTGAACAATGAATTCGGCGATGCCACCAGCGTAATGGAACGGTTCAATGCGAGGATCACCTTCGACCCGCTCGTCAGTTAGGACAATTTTCAGACCCTTGTTTAAGAACGCAAGCTGGCGTAACCGGTTGGCCAGGGTATCGAAATTAAACTCTTTGGCGTCCATGATGGTGCCATCGGGCCTAAATGTGATCTTAGTGCCGGTCTTACTCGATTTGCCGGTCTGACTCAGCGGGCCTTTGGGAATGCCTCGTTCGTAATCCTGTTCCCAGGTGCCTTTGTTTCGCCAGACCTCGAGGTGCAGCGATTCGGATAGTGCATTTACGCAACTTACGCCGACGCCATGAAGGCCGCCGGAGACCTTGTAGGTGTTCGAATCGAACTTCCCGCCCGCATGCAGCTTTGTCAGCACGACCTGGGCTGCAGATACGCCCTCTTCTGCATGGATATCGACCGGGATGCCACGGCCGTTATCCACAACCGTAATGGAGTTGTCGATGTGGATCGTTACCGATACTTCAGTACAGTAACCAGCAAGCGCTTCGTCGACAGAGTTGTCGACGACTTCGTAAACCAGGTGATGCAGCCCCATCTCGCCCGTGGAGCCAATGTACATGGCCGGGCGGAGCCGTACGGCCTCTAAACCCTCTAGCACCTTGATACTCGTTGAATCGTACATCTCATTTTGAGGCGTTGTAGCCATAGTCTAAAATCCTAACTTTCCGCAATTCCGAACTCGGGAACAACGGTCAGATTCGCATTGGCATGACGACATAGCGATAGACTGTCCCGTTTGATTCGGCGTCTTCGGTCGCAGCACGTGGGCGAAGCTCACCCGCACTATTTGCATCTTTGAAGTGGAACTCTACTTCGCCTTGATCAACGGAGCGTAGAAAATCCACTAAGTATTGGGCATTGAAACCAATCTCTATATCGCCGCCTGAGTAGTCGATCGGAATCGTCTCTTCACTTTCGCCGGTCTCCGAAATCGACGAATGCACTTTTAATTCGCCAGAAAGAATCTGAATCCGGATAGCACGCGAACGTTCGTCAGAAAATTGGGCCACACGCTCGATTGCAGATTTCAACTCGTCCCGTTGGATGGCAACAACGTAGGGATGTTCCTTCGGCAGCACCCGTTCGTAGTCGGGAAAGTTACCGCTCAACTTACGGCTCAGCAGCAGCCGCTTGTCGATGCGAAAGAACAGGTGATTGTCATTGCCCGAGAACTCGATCACCTTCGTTGCGTCATCGTTCGCCAGCTTCAGGATCTCGCTCATGGCTTTCTTGGGCAACAACGCACGATAGCTTCCCGACAAGCCGGCCAAAAGGATATGTCGTTCCACCATGGCCAGGCGGTGGCCGTCCGTTGCAACCATAACCAAGCCACTCTCATTCAAAATCAGTAAGGCGCCACTTAGGGTAAAGCGCGACTCCTCGGCTGAGATGGCGAAGATGGTGCTGCTGATCATTTGCGCGAGCACCTTAACCGGGATCTCGGCCAGTGTCTCGGGCATTTCGGGCAGCTCAGGAAAGCTCTCACGCGACATGCCGGCGATGCGCGTTCGAGAACGACCACAAACCAGACTGGCCCAGTGATTCTCGCCGAGCTTGACCTGAACTTCGCTGTCAGGCAAGAGCCGAACGTAGTCGAGCAGTCGCTTAGCAGGAATTGTGCCGGCGCCTTCTTTTTTCACCCGCGCCGGGCACGCGCAGCGAATTCCGAGCTCCAGATCAGTAGCAGTTAAAAATACTTGGTTGCCGTCTGTCTCGACCAAGATATTAGACAAGATCGGAATGGTTGTTTTCTTCTCGACCACGCCCTGCGTTAACGCTAGTTCCCGAACCAGGTCGGACTTGCTAACCGAAAATTCCATATTGATCGTCAGATGAAGCTGTGCTGCCGGGCTCCGCTTTCTACTGTTCCTAATAACAAGCTAAATAGACCACTTAAGAAGACCCGTATTGATAAGGGTTGTGGAAATGTTGATTTCTTCCTAAATTATAGCAAAAAATACCAGTTCCTGCTCTCGGTGCCTGTGGAAGAACAGGTTTGATTACAAGGAAATAGTTAGGCCGAAAGAAACCTTGCACACTCTTGCAATGCTTCCACTTTGGCCACGATTGGACAACAATCATAAACCTATTGCAACGCATCGATTACGGCGTGGATAAGCCTGTTCAAATCCTCATCACGTTGCCGGAGCTCCTCGATTTTTTGCACTGAATGGAGTACGGTGGTGTGGTGCTTTCCACCGAAAGCTCGGCCGATCTCGGGTAGTGACGCGTGCGTTAACTCCTTGACCAGGTACATAGCGACCTGTCGCGGATAGGCAATCTGGCGAGTGTTGCTTTTCATTTTGATCTGCGCGGGCTGCAATGAGAATCGTTCTGCTACGGCGCGGACGATTGATTCTATTGAGATCTTGCGGTCAGAACCGGTGTTCAAGTGCTTCAACGTCTGCTGGGCCATGGCCATCGAGATGGGCTGGCCTGTGAGTGAGGAGACCGCAATCAAGCGCGTCAACGCCCCTTCGAGTTCGCGTACGTTCGACTTGGTCTTAGTCGCGATGAAAATCCGCACGTCCTGGGGCAGAAGCACACCTTCGGATTCTGCACGCTTGTCCAGAATCGC
The DNA here is from genome assembly GCA_965214005.1 of Bryobacteraceae bacterium. Lineage (GTDB taxonomy): Bacteria > Acidobacteriota > Terriglobia > Bryobacterales > Bryobacteraceae > Bog-105. Next base: position 222,199 of record CBDCAQ010000014.1, on the reverse strand, counting down.
CATCTTCGTTTCCAAGTCTGGCGGTTGAACATCGACCATGAGACCCCATTCAAAGCGCGACCGCAGACGTTCGACCAGACCGGGCAAATGATTGGGCGCGGAATCGCTTGAGATAACGATTTGCTTGCGGTGATCGTAAAGCTCGTTGAAGGTGTGGAAGAACTCTTCCTGTGTGCGTTCTTTTCCGGCAATGATCTGAATGTCGTCTACCAGCAGCACGTCGGCCGAACGGTAGTGGCGATGGAACTGAGGCATTCGGTCGAGTTTGATTGACGTGATCATCTCGTTCATGAAGCGCTCGCTTGAGGTGTAGACAATGTTCATGCCTGCGAAATTGTTAAGCAAAGCACTACCGATCGCATGCATCAGGTGCGTTTTACCAATGCCGACTCCGCCGTAAATAAAGAGAGGATTGTACGACCGAGAGGGAGTTTTTGCGACGGCCTGCGCAGCGGCATGTGCCAGTTGATTGGAAGATCCGACAACATACGTTTCAAAAGTCAGCCGTGGATTCAGCCAGGACGCTGAGTTTTCGAATAGTAGATCTACGCCGGCGGCTCCATGGTCCTGGTATCCGCCGCCGTTGGAAGTTCCGGCATTATATCGCGCGACCTGAGCATGTTCAACTGCCTGTTCAGCGTGCCTACCGTTAGGGCCAGACTGTTTTTCCGATTGGGGGCTGGCGGTTATATAGCTTACATCCCGAATCGTAAGTCCAAGCTCGGCTACTGCCGCCTTAATCTCCGCTGAATACTCCCGACGAATCCACTCACCGGTGGCATCGTCGGGAACGCCTACAAGAAGACGATGATCCAGACATGACACGAGGGATGTCTTCACAATCCAGTTTTGATAAGCACCTGTGCTGAGGATGCTTGTTAACCGGCCTTTGATCTGCTCCCAAACGTCAGGCAACCGAGACTTCCCTTTCCCAAAAAACACATCGGCGAGCACGCATTCAAAGGCCTTGCTGGACGAATCGCGCCAGTTTCATTAAGACATCAGGCATCCATGCCTCGATCGCAAAACGCAACATTCCCACAGACTTTCCACATGTGTGGAAAACTAATAGGCAGCCGAGATAATTTGCTTGGATCCGTCTAAGGACTGCTGTGGATTACGACGTTCAAGGGACCGTTCTAGCTCTTCGGACCAACTCAGTCTAACACAGCAGAGCAGATTTGAAAGACATTTATTAAACCCGCTCAAGTAACTGAAACTGGTAGACTTAGTAAGTCTGATGCCCGATTAAATTCTTGCTAAAATGCTCGCGGACCAGGATAGAAACAAGGCTAAGACGCATTGTTCCAACTAGATGAATTACAGATGCAAACAAATGTTGCCCTGAATGTGCGAATCAGCCGTGGAACCAGCCCGACAGGCTGAACTCCCACGTTGACTTCGGAGAGCAGTCATCAGACAATAACCTTCAGGTGTAATCCTGCAGCGGGCTTCAGAACGCACCTTAGTTCCATCGCGGGAGTAACTCAGCTGGTAGAGTGCAACCTTGCCAAGGTTGATGTCGCGGGTTCGAATCCCGTCTCCCGCTCCATGTTTTCAATTAGTTACGAGAATCTAGCCGTAAAAGAGTGTCGTCCTTAACGCAGTAATCGGACCCTTAACGTAGTAATCTGTCGAGGTCGTCCCTTTCTCATCAATGCTTTGCTGCCAATGACATCAACCGTCCAGGTTATCCAGATCCTTAACCCGTTTACCGAAGGTTCGGGTTCAATCTCACGCTCCATGGTCAATAACTTACGGTTTTTCATATCAGCTGGAAGTCGCTTGGAGCCAAGGCACAATCCGGCGAGTTCAGAGAGTGCTCTGTTATTCTCCTGATACAAGAGCAGCCCTGATACCCAGGGCCTTCTCTCCCTCCCACACTGTCCAGACGATTACTGCCTTGCGTTGTACTGTTGCAACGAACGGGAATCCAAACTTCTCTCCGGCTGCAATCTGCGCAACCTTCAGAGGAGGAGTAAGTTGCGAGTCAATATCTGCTTTCCGGGCGAAAAGAATGCTGGCCTGCGCACTCGCGCCAACCCAGCTCGTTATTGCGGAGCCGTCGGGCAAAAGAGCAACTGACGCGCGACCTACAGGCGCGGCATCGTCAATCGCTAGCGGCTCGGCAAAGGTACTCCCCGCATTCTGAGAGAACGCTAGTTTCACTTGTTTATGGCCGGAGGCACCCGTAAACCAAGTCACGGCCACCTCTCGATTCTGCGCAGTAATAACGCCGGAGTTTGTTGGGCAGCCAGTAAGCTTCCAGTTGTCCGCGTGAACGATATGGGCCGGTCGCCACGTTCCTTGCTGAAGTGAGGTGACGTGCATGTCACGTATGTCAGCGGTCGTGCGACCGCGATACATCAAGACCGGACCAGCACTGGTGATCGCTGTTGATGTGGGGCAACAGGAGCAGACATCGGCATCGATAGCCCGCTCGGGGCCTAGTTTCCCGGAGGCATCAATCGTGGTCTGCATCAGTGAGGTGTTCTTACCGCCACGTGGATCCAGCCACACAATACCGGCACCACCCGAGGGCCAAGCAAAGAGCGATACATACATGTGCTCGCCCGGCGTACTGTCGCGGTAGGGAATAACGGGCTTAGTCCACGATCGGCCGTCGTGCGAAACAGCAACCACGATGTGATTCGCTTGCGTCTGTTTCGCCTCGATCAACCATTGCGCCACCAACATCCCGTCCGGCAACTCCAATAAGCCGGGTTCGCTCGAAACTGCGGCTATGATGTCAGTTCCTTCAGCAATGGTGTGAACAGCCGACCATCGATTGTTCTGCCAGGAAGCATATCGGAATGCGTTGCCTTTGCCAGATGGTTCGACCCAACTGAGATACAGCAGGCCATTCTTACCCGTAGTGACCCGCGGAACCGAACTTCCTTCAGCGGCGGGCGTGGTGAAGAGTTGCATGCTGAGGTGGCCAGCAGTGGTTCCCGCCGCCGCCGATGAGCCGACGCTACCTACCAATCCGAACAGCGCAAAAATAGACAGTAATGTTTTATGCTTCATTGTTTACAATTCCCTCCCTTTCGATCCCAGATCGGCCCCACACTACGGTTCTAACGCGTAAGTGCCAACTGACTTACTTCGATGTGGTTCACACCACCCGTCCGGGATGTCCAAACGGCGGTGACACCGTCGTTCTCTGCAATCCACTTTGGTAATCGAGAGTGGTTTGGAGAGGGTCCCAGCAGAACTGCATCCGCTTTGGAGTTATCGGCAGAGACGAGCCTCGCCCAAGTTCGCCCGTCTTCGAGCCAGCCCACGACAGCGCTCTTTCCACCCTTCAAGAGAGCCAGCGTCACCTGGCCTTCGCCTTTCGCTCGATCTACGCGAATAGGCGGCCCGAAGGAATCTCCAGAGTCAGACGAGAAGGCAACCTGTACTCTTGGCTCGTCGTCGGCGCGTGTCCACCAAGCTACGGCTAATGCATTGTCTTTCGCAGCGACAGCAGGTCCGTTGTCCGGACACGCATTAATCACCCAATGATCGGAATGAACCGGATGCGGCGTACTCCACTGGGTGCCATCGAACCGAGACAAATAGATATCGCGTACTGTCGGGCGAGCGACTCTTACTTCGTCGGGCTTAGTTCCGGGTAGCTCTTCCCGATTACGGTAAACGACAACCGGACCTTGAGAGGTAAGCGCTGCACTAGTAGGACAGCATTCGCAAGTGATCGGATCAATGAACGAATCTGATGTGACGCGCCCCTCCCGGTTCAGCGCCGCATACCTCAACCCAACGGAACCCATCGTGTCTTCCGCGCTCATAGATTGGCGAAGCAAATTATGTGCGGAGTGGGAGGCGCGCTCCCGTACAACGGCCTGCTGTTGCGCGTCAAGCCAAGCCAGTCCTACTCCGTCATGCAAAGGGAACCAAGACAAAAAACTATGTTGTCCCTGGTGAAGGTCGCGATATGGCCGAGCAACAGGACTCCACGTTTTGCCAGCGTCCCTCGATACCGACGTTTTGATTGCTGTTCCGTATGGATCCTTGCTGGTTGCATCCTTGCTTTCCCAATAGGCGAGCAGAGCGCCATTCGGTAGCGGCGCGACTCCTGGCAGATCGGCGGAATACATACTGAGTTTGGGACCGCTGTCGATGCGGCGAACCTCAGACCAGTGACTCCCGTCACCTGTAGCCATAGCGAACGTGTACCCGCCGCCAGATAGCGGCGTCTGCCAACTCAGAAGCAGTTTGCCAGGACCAATTGCAGTTACTTGAGGCACCAAGCTACCTGCAGGCGCAGGCGATGATAAGCGCTTGACTGTGAGACTCGGTTGTGAACTGTGGCAACCGCTAAGGAATTCCAAAGCAACGAGCGTCACCGTGACACGAAGTAGTGTAGATTTGCTCATATTGCCTTACTTAGCGCAAGGTCCAACGCACACTGGCCAGAACCGAAATGGGAGACCCCGGACGGACCTGGTCTGAGCCGTTGCTTGCCAGATAGTAGGTCCGGTCGAGGGCATTCTGAATGTTGAGGCTGAATCTGGTGGTTTGCTTCTCTCCTGTCTTGAAATCGTAGTAGCTTCCGAGATCCAGCCGCGCATAACCAGGCAACTGGGCAGAGTTGTAGAAATTGTCTTGACGAGCTGATGTTGCTACCAGCCCTGCACTAACACCGAAGCCGCGCGCCCACCCAGCTGGTATCGCGTATGTTGTCCACAAGGCACCGCTATTACGTGGCGCATTCGGAAGAATATTCCCGATGGGGAACTCCGTCGATTGAATCACCTGAGCTTGAATAAAACTGTAAGAGGTCAGCAGATTCCAGCCGGGCCGCACAGTGCCGCGAAACTCGAACTCGGCACCCTTGCTCCGTTCTCTTCCGTTTTGGACCAAGAACAGCTGATTCGCCGGATCTGGAGCGAGAACATTGGTCTTTTTGATGTCAAAGAAAGCAGCGGTGACGCTCAGCCGGGAAGAAGAGGACAGCAGCTTTACACCACTCTCGAACTGCCAGTCGTGCTCAGGGGAGAACTGTTTACCGGACGCCTTGATCGCGGATGGATTTGTAGGAATGAAGGAACGCACATAGCTGGCATATAGCGAGATCCAAGTGGAGGGTTGGTAGACTAATCCCGCACGAGGGCTGACCGGAACATCCACTTGTCGTTGGTGATTGTTCTGGGAGAGATCGATTGAATCCTGGAAGTAGCGTTCCGCTCGAAACCCGGCTATCGCCTTCCAGTGCGCACCGAGATCCACCTGATCTTGCAAATACCCTGCTTGCGTGTGAATGACCGTTTCATACGTCAGGTTGAAAAAAGGATTAGCAAGGGCCGAGACCGCGTCTGCTATGGAGAAGTAGGTGCCAACAACTGGATGGAGAACGCTGACGTCAGGCGCGAACCCGCCAGGACCTTTCGAAGAACTATTAATCCATCCAGCCTCAAATCCGGCGGCGACATGATGTGTGACAGGACCGGTTTTCACCGTTCCGAAGAGATTCGTTTGGGAATACCGGTAGAGTGCGGGAAAGTAAAACTTATCTGACAGTCTTGCCAGCATCAGGGGATCGGTCGCTGGACCATTCGTATACACCTCCAGATATCGCGGATTTGTGCGCGAGAGCTGAAAATCGTTGGTGACCGTCCAGTTCGAGCGGAAAGAGTGGTTGAAGCGATAGCCGAGTTGACGGTCGCGGTCGACTTCGTTGTTCCAAGGCTCCGTGTAGTTGGTGGCACTAGATACTGGGGCGGGGCGATTGCCGAGAATGACGGTCCCATAGTCAGACACGCGTTCGATGTTTGTGATTTCTCCGAGCACGGCCAGCGACGTGGAGGAGTTCGGTTTCCAGAGAAAATACGGCGCGATAAGGTATTTCTCCGATTTCACAAAATCGCGAAAGCTCTGAGTGTTTTCGTAGACGCCATTCAGGCGATAGTAGATGGTCCTCCGTTTGTTCGCAGGTCCTGAGATGTCAAACTCCGGCCGGAGGAATTGAAAGCTGCCTCCTGTCATGCCAAGCGTAATAGATGGTGTCTCGGTCGGTTTTTTGCTCACCAAATTCACGACGCCCCCAGCCTCCGCAGTACCGTAGAGAGCGGAAGCAGGGCCTTTCAACACTTCGACAGCTTCAATGTCTGCGGTATCGCTCGAAGCAGTTCCGGGATATTTGAAGCCGTCCCGGAGGTAGTTGTTGTTGTAGTCGAGCTGAAAGCCCCGCATGGAAACCTCGTTTCCGATCGACCCAGCAATTGTGGTGTATGCCCGCTGCACTCCGGGAAGATAGCTGAGGGCGTCGGCAAACTGGAACACTTTCTGTTCGTCGAGAAGCGTTCGGTTAACCACTTCCACCGACTGCGGCAGATCGAGAATTGGGGCCGGGAACCGGGACCCCACGCTCGTTTGCGGTGCCACGAAGCCCTCCATTTGATCACGAACCGTCACGGTGGATTGGAGAGATCTCACCTCCATTCGGACTTCCAAGTCAGCAATTGCCTGGGCAAGACTGATCGAACGACTAGCATTCTCGAAGCCTTCTGCTGAAACGAGAATGCGGCATTGACCTGTCTCCGGGACAGACAGAAGAAAATGGCCGGATGCGTCGGATTTTGTACTCGCGGCGGCTTTTGCGGCACCTTGCGCATTAACTGAAATGGCGGCGAAGGGGACGGCGCGTCCTTGAGGATCAAGAACTGTGCCTGAAATGGTTTCGGAGCCGCTCGGCGATTGCGCAAACGACTTCAAAATTAGGGTTGACAAGAGACCCGCCGCACGAAGACTGAGATGCAAACTCATCGATTCTCCCAGTTCATCAACAACCTCAAAACTTGAATCGGTAGCGGATCTGTGCGTAAATTTGGCGAGGATCCGCATAATGAGTGCCACCAAAAGTGAAGCTATTGTCCAGTAAGAATCTTCTGTTTGTCAGGTTCAATGCGGTTAATGAGACCGTCAGCCGTTCGGCAAAAGACTTGCCAACAGAAAAATCGAAAGTTGTGTGGCCGGGCAGATGGCCAGGATAGTCAAGGGAGCCGTCCGTGAACCCTGAGCCGTAATACAGGTTTCCGCCGGCAGTCACACGATAAGGCAAGTTGAGGTTGAAGCCCGTGTGAAACGTATGCCGCTGATCATGATCGAGCAGAAAATAGCCACTATCGGGTGGTGAGAAATCTGTCAGCCCTCCCGAGATTGCACCTGCACCCTGCGCGTGCGCGTAGGCATAAGCCAGATAAACTTCGCCACTATGGAAGAGCTGCGGAGAGCGAACTGCCACCTCCCAGCCATATAACCTGGCCTGATCGACCGTGAGCGGAAAGAATACATTGGAATTGCCGATCGCATTGTGATCGAAATAGTTGTGAGCTCGCTGATGGTAATTATTAAAATCGAAAGACCATCCGCGTAACGGAATCGTGAGCCCGAATTGATGTTCTTGATCGCGTTCACCCCGAAGGGGAATAAAGCCGAGGCCCTGAGACACCGAGTAATCAAGGAGAGGTCCGCTCACGGTCGACAAGGGTGGCGCTTGGTAGTACTCACCCCAGAAGCCCCGCAGAACCCAATGAAGATAAGGGATACGAATGGATCCGCCTAGTCTCGGGTCGGCTGCATTCTCCGAAATTGTGCCTCCAAAATGAGTGAGCCTTATGCCCCCGATCAGGGTCAACCAGGAAGTCGCTTTGTATTGATCCTCAAGAAAGGCCGACTCGAGTTGTCCAGTGGTTCGATCCGTCTGCCGGACTGGAGAGCCGGAGCCATCGTTTGCTAGAAGTCCGACAAACTCCGTATCACGTTGTCCAAAGCCATAGAAGCCGCCGACGATATTGTGCTGCTTTGTTACTGCGGAAAGCGTGGCCTGCGCACCTGCATATTGCGAATCGCGATGTTGAGTTGTGCTGATCGGAAAATCATTTGGATCCCCGTCGTAATTGGCTCGGTTGAAGTGATAAAAAGGCGAGCCTGTAAACAGGACGCCGGGCGCCAGTGTGTGCACCCATGAAAGGCTCACGACGGCATCTCTTTCCCGCTCTACGTCGCGAATCCCGGCAGCTTGCGCGACGGGATCGTTCGGAATCTGGTAATCGTCGCTCCGCAGCGTCGTCACTAGCCGAAATTGATTGTTCGAATCGGGGTTGTATATAAAGCTCCCCATCCCACCGAGCCCCCATACGCGATCATGCAAGACATCAGGCCCGGGAGTCGACAAGCCGTAGTCGCTGCGATTACCATTGACGCTTCCAAAGTAAGCGAACTTCTCCGTGTGACTGCCGAAGTTGAGTTGGTCGTTGGTCTGATTGAACGAACCGTAGGTTGAGTAGAACTCGGCTTCATTATTTCGTTCGAAGCCAGTGCGAGGTACGACATTGAAAACTCCGTAGGTTCGATCTCCGTAAACGGATGAGTAGCCCCCGCGATTGGCCTCTAAGTAGTCAATATCTTTGGGATCGACCTGGGGACCGACGTTGCTCGCAATGTTGGTATTTGGGATTGGCACGCCATCGATCGCCCAGGTAACTTGATGGCCGCCTCGGACGTGGAGTTGGTCGTGAGTCATCCATGCGCCGGGAACATAGTCGGTGATCATGTTCATGCTGTTGCTTAGGTCAGCGCCGGGTGTTTCGCTGATCTCGCGTCGGCTGATGAGCGTTGTAGGCGTCATCGTTTCGGGATTGGCTGCTAGCGCCTTCTCTTCGACGTTAATCACTTGGGATGAGGTGCCGATTACTAGCTGAAAATGGAGGACGCGAGCCTCCCTCGAAGACACTACGAGTTCTTGTTTTGAAGACTGGAAGCCGTCCTGCGTGACGGTAACTGCATACTCACCGACGGGGATGGTCACGGTTCCAAATGAGCCGTCTGTGTTAGTCGTTAGTCTCTGCTCATACTCAGAGGTTGTCGACTTGACCGTTACGTGTGCGTTGGGTACAGGACGATGGTCTGGATCGTGAACGATTCCACGAAGAGAACTCAAGACTACGGCTAGAGCCAACGGCGTCGTGAGCAGCAGTAAAACTGATAGGCACAGTAGCGGAACTGCGTAGTTGTTCTTGCTAACGGCAACTGGAGTTGAAAATAATTTTCCGAATGTCATGTTAAAAACTCATTGGTTTTGCTGCGCGGAAGGTACAGGATTCATACGACCTCTGACCCGTAGGGGAAGCTTGCGGACTGCTGGGATGCCCTTCATTTTTCAGGAGCTCCCGCTTCAGAAGACAGCTGTGTTTGCAGTTCACTTGTAAGTTTTTGAGCTCTTAGCACCTCCTCGGGCCGCATCTTGGTGCGAACCTGCTCCAGGAGCTTTTCGGATGAGGGAAGCTCTTTCGCAGCCAAGCTGAGCCATGCGTATGCTCGACAATAATCGAGTTTGCCGCCACGTCCATTGGCGTACATCAACCCGAGATTGTTCTGTGCCGCAGCATAGCCATTCATTGCAGCCAGCCGATAAAGTTCCAACGCCTTAGTCAAATCCTTACCGACGCCTCTGCCTTCGCGATAGAAATTGGCCAGATTATTTTGGGCTTCTCTATTCCCTTGATCAGCAGCTTTTCGATACCACTGCGCTGCTTCCTCAGCATCTCCCGGCACACCACTTCCGAGCGCATATAGCCTTCCCAAGTTGTTCTGTGCAGAAGAATCGCCCTGCTCTGCGGCTGCCCGATACCACTTCGCGGCCTCCGCGAAGTTCTGCGTGACTCCACGTCCTTCCTCGTAGAGCAAAGCTAAATCGTATTCAGCCGGCACATAGTTTTGCTCTGCTGCTTCGCGATACAGCTTAACTGCTTGCTCTTGATCTCGGGGTCGGCCCATGCCGTCTTCGAGCGCAACCGCTCGGAGGTACAGAGTCTTTGGGGTCTCGATGTTGAAGGTCCTGTTTAGCGCTGGACGCAAATCGGTGAGAACTGCCTTGTCATTTGGCCTTGGCGTGCCGGCGCTCAAGGCGAACGCCTGGATTATGGAAAGCGCCGAGGTGATCGAAATTCTTAACACAGCCCGGAAATCCGCCGGCAGAAGCTGTGGGACGACAAAGATTGTTTTGCAATGACGCACTAAGTGACCGTTCATGTACGTGTCCTTTCAAATCCATCCCAAGTAGTCCGGAGTTGACGAACTCGCGCTCCGGAGATATAAGGGTCACGGCAGGGCGAACACTCGAAGATCGGAACGTCATAGACATTCTCGAAGGAACTCCCGAGTATTCCCGAGCTGCAGCTACTCTGGCTTAAATGGCAGAATGCCCACTAAGTCGGACTGAGATTGTTACGAAAGGAGGGAAGGCGGTCCACGCTTTTGCCTGGACCTATGGTGAGAGATTCGGAAGCCGGCTTCAGTCTGAGCCGAAACTGTGGGATGACTGAGAAGACCCGCGAAGACAGCTTGGCCGGTTGTCACACCAAAGATATCGGTGTGAGGAGACGCTGTGAAATGGGGAAAGGACGGACAATTCGTACGGACCGCTGCAATTGAAGGTGCTGTGTCCGCAGGAGAATCCGTTCCCATTGAGCAATGATGCTTCCCGTTCTTGCGGCAGCAAGCCGGTAGATTTGCATTAGCCGAAACGAACGCGGGCAGCATCAGCATCCAGCTGAAAACCAGGGCTAGTAAGATGGCAAAACCGCGCTGCATCAAAGGATGAGTGTAGCGCAAACAGTTAGATTTAAGAAGCGCGCCAGTCCTATCGGAGTTGCGGCGATCTAGTGCTACGAAATTCACTTTCCGTGTTACCCTGACCGTCAGCACAGACTTGTATGGGCATCCTGAGCCGCATTGGTGTAGCAATTGACTCTGATCTGTTGGAGCGTTTCGACGCCTTCATCGCAAACCAGGGCTACACGAACCGTTCCGAAGCCTTCCGTGATTTGATTCGCGACCGGCTGGTGAAGGCAACCGTCGACAATCCGCGTGCTCCAGTCGTAGGCACCGTAACCCTGATCTATGATCACCATTCGAGACTCCTGCCGGAGAAGCTGATGAACTTACAGCATGGTTATCATAATCTGATTGTCTGCACGACACATGCCCACCTGGACCACGATAGTTGTTTGGAAGTCATCATCCTCAAAGGCGAGTCCAAACACGTGCAAAAGCTGGCCGACTTGCTCATCGGAACCAAGGGCGTTCAGCACGGGCGCTTGGTCATGAGCAGTTCTAAAGTTAGTCTGACGAAATCAGCTTGATGAAGGACTTTCATAGGGTTTCGAGATTGTTTGCGTCGACGCTCGCAGGCTGTCAAAAGGTTGTTCGTAACCCGAATCGAACCTGAAACGGTTCGACGGGATGGAAAACGTCCGTGAATCCCGGCGAGCCTGTAGACGTTAGTTGAGAAGTATAGGCATAGTCAATGTCGTGATCGCGGCGGTTGAGTAGATTCAAAAATTCGGCCACAACTCCCCATTTCCTATTAATCTGATAACCGACCTCTGCGTTGAGCAACGCCGTCGCCTTGGAGCGATAGATTCCGTCCGAGGTCAAGTCTCGTGGGCCGAAATAGCGTAGGCGCAAACTCCCCGAAAAGCCTCTGAGATCGTGCATTGTGGCACCTGATGCAACCACCCACCCAACTGCTTCCGACACCCGCTTGCCACCCGGGCTGCCCGGCGCAGCACCGCCGTCGTCTATTGACGTAAAAAGGGCGCGTGAGTCCGCCATGTCGAAATCGAAAGCCCAGTGTTCCCAGGGCGTGTAGTAGTTCGCCCATTCGACGCCATAGCGGTTGCTCGGCTGTTTTGAAGCAACCGTGGCACCAGTATCGCCATTCTGCTGCAGTTCGGAATCACTGTGGAGATACCAAACCGAAACGGTGCTCTGCAGATGGGAGAGAGCGAGGGTGCGCACGCCGACTTCCGCGCCTTTGGTTTGGACCAGGGCTGGAATTCTCTGGACGGGAGTATTGCGGAAAGGATTGTCCGCCGAAACGGGTTGCAAGGTTTGCGTTGCCCCACGTGCGTCGTTACTATGAAAGCCAAATCCGCCCTGTACATAGAGCTCAGTATGAGACCAGGGGCCGAAAATCAGACTTAGTTTGGGGCTCGGCAGCGCCGAGGTTACAGCGCCGGAATTGGCCGGGGTAATCAAACTGGTAACGTCTAAGTGTTCCAGATCGCCGCGCAGGGCCGCGACCGTGCGGAATTTTTCTGCCCACTGGATTTTGTTCTCCGCATAAAAACCAACTTGCGTGTCCGTGAAGCGATCCGCTTGCGTGGTTGCGGGTAAAGTGTTTCCAGTGGAAGAATCAGTCTTGTCCACGCGCTCGCGATCTTCCGTCTGGTAAAGGCCGTTGTTGACCCAATCGTTGCGGATCTGCAGCCCGAACGTATTTTCCACATTGCGGCCAAACCATCGGCTGAAGATGGTGTGGCGAACATCGAGCCCAGTCACCCAGCGCCTATCCTTCTGCTCGAACTGGTCACCGCGAATAGGGTCCGTCAGGTAGTAAGTGAAATCGGAGAACAAATCGAGATCATAATAGAATCCAAAGACCGTGATTTTCGTCGCGGAATTTGCGCCTTGATGATGCCCTTCAGCCTGCAAGCTATAACGCTGAGAGTTCCCACCGTCAGTTGGATTCAGTGTGCCGAAAAAGCCGACCAGAGGCACGGCGCTATCTGCGATTTGATCGCTCGAGTTCCACTTCCCATGGTAAGCGCGGGCCGTGATACTGAAGCCGTCGTTGTCTCCGCCACGGCTGTAGGCTAGCAGGCCATTGAATTTGGCATAGGCATCCGGGCGCTTCCATGGGCCGTCGTCGTAATACGCTTCTCCGCCGAACAGCAAACTGCCCGAACCGACTTGGCGTGATACGCCAAGGACGGCCCGCCCATAGCCATACATGCCGCCTTCTACTTGAACGAAGTTCTGAGGCAGCGTCTTGAAGAACACCAAATTTGCCGACCCAGCCGACCCGTAATTGCCGACATTGGCGTAATACGGACCTTTCTGGAAATCCACGCGCTCCACCAACTCCGGTATGACGATGTTCATGTCCGCGTAACCCTCTCCGTGGGCGTGCGACGGCAGATTGAGCGGCATACCGTCGAGGGAAAGAGCGAAATCTGTGCCGTGGTCGAGATTGAAGCCCCGAAGGAAATATTGGTTGGCCTTCCCACCGCCGGCATGTTGAGTGATGATGACGCCGGGAACCGTCTCCAAAACTTCTCCCGCACGAAGAATCGGACGTTCTTGGAGTTCCGTTGCGCCCACTGTTCCCTGGGTGGCGGAATTAGCAATTCCGACGAGACTATCCTCCCGACCTTTCACGTTGAGGGTGGTGCTCACGGAGCTCACATTCAAAGCAATGCGCACAGGGGCCGGCGCTTCAGTGATCCCTATAGTGACGGGCATCTCTTTGGTCTCAAAACCGGAATTGGAGACCACAAGTCGATAATCACCTGTCGGCAGTCCAGAAATAATGAAGGAGCCGTTGGCGCCCGACTGTGTCTTTCGCTGTACAGTACCGTTCGCGCTCCGAACCAGCACGGTAGCCCCAGCAATGACGGCGCCAGAAGTGTCAACGATAGTTCCTGATACCTGAGGCGTATAAGCCTTATCAGTAATGTCGCCCGAAGTTTTTTCCTGCCCAGCAACCCGGAGTGAAGTGAGCATTATCAATGACAACAAAAGAGAATGGGGCCGCAAAGAGATCGTTCTTTTTCCTAGCGCCATGCCGATGACTGTTGAACAGAAGGGCGGGTAGTAGCAGAGCGACTCCTGTAAGCAAATCCGCTGGACCCTTCCGGCGACGCCAAAGTTCTGGACTGCCTTACCGTGGCGCGGTCGCCGGGCGAGGTATCGAATGGGCCATGGCTTTCTTTTAAGAGCAGTGCTACGGTTCTCATAAACGTACTACTAGCCCTAGGATGTTAGCACTAATGTCAAGAACGTACTACGCTATTGGGCCACTCTTTGGATTGTTTACGGCAAGACAGATTGTGACTTGCGCTTAGAATCAGCTATTGTCAGGGACCCGGGCCTCCGTCAATGTATGTGGTGGTTTGGTCGTTAGAATGGAACTTTCGCCAGATGTTACGAATTGGAAAAACATGCTACTTATCGGGATGAAGGGCAGAATACTTGCGTCTATTTGTTTTTAGGCGGATTCAATATAGTGGCTTGGCTTGCCGCAGCTTTAGCCTTTCGGCGCTTCCCAGCACTTCTAGGAACAGCGTTTCTCGCCTATAATCGTTCCAGTCTGCTATGGAGACACTTCAACGATATGAAGATTTAGTTTGCCGGCGCTTACCCGTTCGCGGCTTGCCAACCGTCCCCGACGCAGCTGTATTGCACCTTTAGCAGTGTTCGATGCGTGTCAACAAGGGCGAAACTCCCGCCTCGAGTAGCCAGATCGTTGAGTGCTCGTCCGCCCATCCGATACCCAGCAACAGCGAACACACCCGCAGCACCGTTGATAGCGGCAACACGGGCGAGGGTTCATCAACTGAACTTGCTTGCTGCTCGGCACGTAGCAGACCAGGTCCACACATCATCAGCAACGACAGAACGATCACGGAGACATTCATCGGTAAACCCTTATGCTATCTTGCAGTTTGTTTTCGGACGAAGTCACGCAATTTGGTGCAGCAGCGCCGATTGCTAGCGGCTAGCCAAAGCTGCTCGCCGCTTCCTGAGACAAGACTAGTTTGACATGTTTATGGCCTGATGCACCCGTAAACTACGTGGGCCGCCACCGTCGCGATTCTTCGCAGGAACGTGCTGCTTGACGTCCTCCAGCATATGTGGACGTCAGGGTGGTAGGCGCGAGATCGTTGTAAGCGCCCCTAAAGTCCCGTGGTTCTTGTGAAGGGTTGTACCCGAAGTTAATTCAACTTCGCATTGGGTAGCGAGCACACCCGGGCCGCATCGAAATCCCGATCTGCTCAATCTGCTCTTCACCCAGCTGAATCTGCGGTTCGAGCTTCCTGAATGTCGTCGAGCCGGCTATGCCGAATTAATCCTCTCGTTAGGATCGGCATAACATGAAAGTTGCCTATCTTCCTTATTGGCAAAGGTCTTGCATTTGGATCGAGCAACACCGAGCCTCGGGGATCGAACTAAGTGGTTTAGCACTGCAGTTGACTCCGAACGCCATCATGCGGCTCTATGCGGGCGAGGGCGCACATCCTGCGCGATTTTCTTTCCCTCCGCCTGTCTCGCAATCTGCAGGTCATAGCTCTTCTGTAGACCAAGCCAGAAAGCCGCGTTCATGCCAAAATAACGCTCGAGCCGCAATGCGGTGTCGGCGCTAACGGCGCGACGTCCATTCACAATTTCGCTGATACGTGTAACTGGAACACGAAGTTCTAAAGCTAGCCGGTTGGCGGAAAGCGCCAGAGGAATCAAAAACTCTTCGCGGAGCATTTCGCCGGGATGTACGGGTGGCCTCCGAATATTCCAGCCATTTCCAGGTCTCTTGATACTCATCGGGTTAGCTCCTTCTATTCGTGATAGTCCACAATCTCTACGTCGCACGCTCCGTTCGGTTCCCAACCGAAACAGATCATTGACCCTGATGCTGTGTTGGCCCTTACGATCTCCCCGGAGCGCCTCCAAACGATTGCCGGGTGGAATCCTAAGATCGTCAAGGTGTTCTACGATGTCTAGCTGTGTTAGCTTGCGAACGGCTATTCGGGCGAATGAATTGAACTTGCGGCTTCGGCCGGTTTCGAATAGTCGTTGTGTCTCCATATCGGCGAACGACCGAATCACGCTATTATAATATAACGTCCCGCGTTAAACGGTGACCGAAACAACATGCCCGCAGCGCTTGTAGCGATCTGTCCAGGTGTCAGAGGCGCATGTTATCTAAGCACCTCTAAAGTCCCGTGAAGTTTTTCGTGAGTGCTGCTGCGCTGGACATCAATCTGTTTTGGCATTGAGCGAGCAGACCCGGGCAGCTACCAAGTCTGCGATTCGCTCCATCTGCGCCTCGCTCAGCTCGACTGTCCGGCTCCTCTCTGCCTCAGTCCGGATTTCAGCAAGGTGACTGTTTGAGGGCTCAGCCAGTCGCCGCTTCAGATCAGAGAGCAACAGATTGACTTCAGGATCGCTCTCGCTCAGTGCCTCTATTCGCTGTATCCCGTGGCACACCGTCGAGTGGTCCCGACCGTTATAGAAGCGGCCGATTATTTTGGTGCTCCAACGACCGACGCGGGCTGCAAGGTACATTGCCACTTGACGATTGAAGCAGGCAGGCTGAGAGTTTCCCAGCCCTCGCGTTGGGCCAAGACGCGCGGATACAACGCTGTCGATCTCTGCTAACGATATGCGGCGACCGGAGAAGGAATCAGGTGCAAAGGATGGAGATGCCATCAGGCGCTCCTCGTACTCAAAGCTGCAGCTGGCTGAACAATGAGCCGCTGGCCGTCAGCTGAAAGTTTAGCCGGGCACTCGGGCCACATACTCTTGACGACCCTAAGCCACTCCTGCAGCTTTTCCCTGAATTTGCGCGGACGGGCGTATTCGGCGTTTCCAAGTTGGGCCGCCAGACCCAAACCTCCAGATAGGGGGATACTCTCCTCGTTCTTAGCCGAGAAACACCGATAGGAAAGCCACATGAACAAGTCGAGAACTGCAGGTGAGGCAGACAGGACACGTACAGCATCGAGGTCAGTTGGAATCGGATGTTCTGAAATTTCCCGATAGAATTCGTCGCTCAGTACGATCACGTTTTCGAATTGATCGGACAACACCGGCTGATCCTCGCGGCGGTCATACCAGATCTGAGCTTCCCGCAAGAAGTTGAACCTGGAACGTTGGATTAACTTGGCCGTTGTGCCGTTCTGGTCGGTACCGAAGAAAATGGTTGCGCCGAAAATTCGTTCGAACGCTCCGACCAATCGGCGGTACTCCTTTCCGCCTTTATGCATGCCGAAGGTTTCCAGCATCTCGCCAGCACTCCGGAACCGGACGATGGGACTCTTCTGTTGGACCGCTAGTGTCGCCAGGAAGATCGGGACGATACGATCCTGACCAAACGGCACGCCGTAGTCCGGATGACCGGTAATCTGAAGGACGAACTGTCCGTTGCGACGCTGATAGACCAGCTGACTTTCCGGCAACCGGCGAACCGGAAGCCCGCAGAGAACGAACGGCCTGGAACAGAAACAGAGCGCCTGATTTGCTTGCTCGCGATTGATTCTGACCAGCTCGAGCCCTTTCGCCTTCTCAATGGTTCGCTTCGAAACTACAAGCTCACTATGAGTACGGCGCAAAATTGATCCAGCCACTTCGATTGACTGTCGTTGGTTGCGAATGCTCGAGCGTACTTCGAGCGTCTGTTGTCTGTACAATGCTCACCTCTGCATGCGCCATTCCACAGCGCTAAATTGAAGCGAGAAACTACAGGCCTCGAGGGCTGGATCTTACAGTCGTCGTCCTTACTGCGATTACTGCGTTAAGGACGACGTACACGCAAATAATTGAAACGACAAGGCCGCTTTTGCCAAAACTCACCGCCGCTGACACATAAGTCCTTTATTGTCAATGGACAGCTATATTGCCAAGGTTGATGTCGCGGGTTCGAATCCCGTCTCCCGCTCCATCTTCAATAATTTAGCAGGATGGTGTTGGAAAAGAGAGTCGCTCTTAACGGAGTAATCGGAGCCTTAACGTAGTAATCTATCGAGAATTGTCTTTTGTTATCAGCTATCTGCCGCCAATGACATCAACCGGCGGCCGTTCCAAGAATGCCAGCTTCCCAAGCTGGACGTCGCCGGTTCGAACCCGGTCTCCCGCTCCAAGTTTTCAGTAACCTGCCGGGCTCTGTAGATGGACGCCTATCGCTCAACGCAGTAATGGATCGGTTTAGTAGCTCAGTAAATGCCTTCGAAGTGGAATTGAATGCAAGCCACGCCCGCTGGCACTCCTTGACCTTACAAAATCCGGTAGATCCGGATCAACTCGGGAATCGGAGCTTCACCACTTTGAACGCTGGCAATCGCGGAATCGTGAGGTTCGAGTTCCTCTATCCGCATCATTCCCAATGAGTGCACGAGCGTTCTGAAGCTCTCTGACAAGTTTGTTCGAGCGTGTGATTAGGAGTAGTTGTCCGGAATTTTGCCTTCCTAATCAGAGCTACGGAAATAACAGTGGTCCGTTCCGATGCCGCCCTCATTAGATCGACCGGACCGGCGATGCCTTCGAGTCTTTCCGCATCTCACCCTGGGCGGTTCGCAAAGTCGTGCGGTCAGAGGCAGCCGCAACTAACTTTAGCGCTCAGGGAGTCCCACTTTCGTCAGCCCTGCATCAATGTACCGGATCATCCAGGCAACGCTCTCATCCGGATCGTTACTCCACTGAAAGGCGTTGCTGGCCTTGAGCACTGCGTAGCCGTGCATCGTGCAGCGCAGAATGCGGATCGCGTGGTCGCGTTCGCCGGGCGGGATGCCGTAGCTGGACAAGACGGCGCGAAGCGAGTCGATCACCCGAGTGGCGGCCGCGAGCAGCGGATCATCGGGCCCTTGGAACCGCGCGCCGATGGTGGCGGAGTAGCGCCCCGCGTGTTCGTCGATGTAGGACTGAACCGCCGCGAAGAGCGCCCGATCGCCCTCACACCTGACTTGCCTTGTGGCGCGTCCGCAGCGCAACACGAACTCGGTCATCGCCAGGGTTGCGAGGCGGTGCTGAAGGTTCCCAATGCTATCGACGTGCTTGTACAGCGCAGGTGGCTTGACGCCCAGTCGTTCAGCAAGGGCAGCGAAGCTCACCGCTTCAATGCCCGCCTCGTCGGCAAGTTCAGCACCTGAGGTTACGACCTGGGAGGTGTTCAATCCGGCTCTAGGCATAACTGGTGCAGCGAAGAATGGCAGAAGGGCTGCTGCTACTTCCTGCGGGTACTGCGCGTGGGGATAGTGGCCTGCGTTCTCGATTATCGTGTAGCTGCCCGAGCCGGCTGTTAGCAGACTAACTATCGCTTTGGCCTCGGCCTCACGGTCCGGCCAGTCCGGATCGTTGCCGCCCATCAACACCAAGGCCGGGCAACGCACGTTAGCCAGTTGAACACCAGCGTCGGATGGATGGGAGCGAGCCATCTTCTGCGCTGCTTTCATCCGGCCATTTTCACTCAGGTTCGCTTGCAGCGCGAGCAGCCAGGTGTTCCAGTCGGCCGGCTTGCGCCCCGGGTATGCCACGTTGAGATACTTCAACCAGGTGTTCACGTTTCCGGCGAGCAAAACGCGCACGAGCAGCACCACGGCTCGGCGATGATGGGCGTTGCGCAATATCCCGGCCAAACTCATAGTCATTGGTCAGGTGGCCGGGGCGATCTCCACGATCGCACTCACCAACTCAGGTTTCGTCGCAACCGCGATCGTGGCAGATCCGCCTGAGAAGGACTGGCCAACGATCATTGCCGGACCCCCAGTTTCCGGATGACCTCTATTAGGTCGCCGGCAGTGTCTGTGCGGCGGTAGGAGTTCCAGCCAGTGTTTGGACTCACTGTGTCCTCTTAGGAAGAACTACCGATTGAGCGAGGCTTCGCAGCCGTCAGCGTCCATGGAGTGGCGGGTCGCTCAGCGGTCGCGAAGACCACGATGTACCGGCACTGGCGAGAGGCGTGCTGCAAGACGTCTGCTCCAGCATCGGCACGCCTCTTGCCAGTGCGCATGTCATGGCTGGTTTCGTCTCCATTCGAATGGCTGCCCTTACGCCGCCGCAGGTAGCATCTTTGCCATCTGCCCAAATGGAATCCGCGGAGCAATTCGGCTCAAAATGTATAGGACATTGCTCAGGCCAGGACGAACCTCTGTTTTGCCGGATTCAATACCTGATATGGCTTTCGTAACAAGAGCCTGCACATTCATACCTTTCTGGCCCTTCATCTCTTTCTCGAATTCGCCACGGAACAACGGCGTTTCAGTACCCGGGGGGGCCAGCTCCACTACCCGGACGTTGGTTCGCCTCAACTGAGCACGAAGGCAGCGCGTGTAAGCGTGGACGCCGGCTTTGGCGGCGCTATACATGGGCGACAGCGGGAACGGGACAAAGGCCAGGCCAGAGGATACGTTCACGATCAAGGCGTCCGGGCGTGCCTTGAGCCCCGGTAGAAACGCCTGTACCATCTGGATCGGACCACACAGATTCACCGCGAGTTCTAGGGTGACGTCGGTCAATTCGTGCGGCTGGTTGAGATCGAGGTTGCGCATGATGCCGGCGTTGTTGATTAACGTGTCGAGGTTGGGAAACTCTGCAGCAATCGCACTCTTTAGCTTTTGAATGTCAGCCGGATTCCCTGCGTCGCAGATGTAGGTGTGCACATGTATTTTCGATTTCGTCGCTGCCAGCCGCTGTTCATCGCGACCTGTGATAAGGACCGTGTTTCGTTGCGCGATGAGCTGCTTCGCGAGTTCAAGGCCGATCCCGCTCGTACCGCCGCTGATGAGAATTGTTCTTCCAATTAATTTCATGATTGTTCCTTTGTAAGTGAGTTTCTTTGTGGTGCTTCATTAGGTAAGGGTCGCCGCAAGGAGAAGGGCAGCAAACACTCCAACAGTCATGCGGGGCTGCCAGTATTCAAGAGATAAAACGCATATGGCCAGCCAGCTCAAAGCAGCCAGAAAGCCCAGACTCAGCCCAGGCCAGCGGCCGAGAATGATGAGCCCCTGTGAGATCGCGAGCAGCGCCAGCACAGCAAAGAACACCTGACTCAAGGCATAAGCGTAGTTCAGACCGTCGTAGAGCTGCGTTCGACGCCCGACCGAACCTTCCAACGCGCGTATTGCCCCACGACATCGATCGCGAAATGAAGTGTGCCGCTGAGCAACAGCCAGCTGTAGGCTGCTTACAACAGGGATACATGAGGCTGGTTGCCGGGCTACATGGATAAGCAATTCCTGTCACATCGAGCTTCGCCCATTGCGGCGAAGTCGTCCTATATGGCATTATGGCGACATTACTCTCGAATGGGAAGAGGGCACTTAAGTGTTCAATATGCACCAAAAGGAGAGCGTGGAGGTGCGTTGAAAACTAAGGATGAACACAGGGCTGCGCCTGAATCTCCGCAGGCGTGCGCAAACCAGGAGCAGACTGACCCGAGGGTGGATGCATTGGTCACGGAGCTAATCGGCCGCGTGGCTTACAAATGGACGATGTTGATCATCGAGGTGCTCACCGGCCAGGGTGAGGTCCGCTTCACCCGGCTCAGTGAGATGGTCCCCGGCATCAGCTACAAGATGCTTACCCAGACCTTACGCCAGATGGAGCGCGAGGGCCTGGTGGCACGAACCGTCCATCCGGTAATCCCTCCCAAAGTAGAGTACCGTCTGACGAGTTTAGGCCTTAGCCTAAGTGCGGCTTTCTGCGGGGTTTGGCTATGGGCGGAGGAACACGTTGAGGAGGTAGAGACGGCTCGTTCCAGCTTCGATAGCAAGCGAATGATCACCAGTGGTCATTCAGAGGTGGCGGTCGATGTGCCGGCGAAAACGAGTAAGAGCTTGGCTTCCCGGAAGAATACCGCAACGAAGGTTGAACGCACGTCCGCGCCGACCCTGGGATCTGCGAATTCAGACGGCATGCGGCGAACGCGGGCTTGGATTCCGCCGTCGCATCAATAGAGCCGATTTCAACAAGTTGTGCAAGTGTCTTCGCAGGACTTGCTCGGGCTCGACGGAATCTTTGATGAGCCAATCCTGCGCACGCGTTGATGTCCCACCTTGAACAGTTCGGCGGCTCGACTGCGCTCGGGAAACAAAATGGGCAAGCCGAAGATGATCGACAAAATGGCTAGCATGATAAAACGGCCGAAACACAGTTTGTGGACGTCGCGGGCGGACGCATCGCCGACGAGGTGATCGGGGATGGGCCGCCAGTGGTGTTGTCCCCCGGCATCGGTGACCCGCAGCACCTATCGGTTCGTCGCTCCGCTGATCGCGAATGCTGGCTACCGCGTCACGAGCGTCTTGCCCTGATCACTGAGCATGGTCGCGGTCAGCGGTTCAACGGGGCAGCCGCAGTTTATAGTCCTCGTCCAGCGGCTCGGTCTCGCCCATAGTAGCCGCGGCCGAATTTAGCGCACCATCGCCGGCTGCCTGCCTTGCGCCGCATTCGAGACATCCTTCCACGCTTCCCAAGTGGCTATGCGGTCGGCGTATACTGCACGCGCCGTCGGCAAAAGCGTCGAACCAAGCGCAAATCGGAGCGGCGGGTTTTCAGCTTCCACGATCTTGAGTATGGCGTCCGGGGTTGCTTCGGGATCGCCGCGTTCCGCATTGGCCAACTTTGCCATCACTTCCTTTCGGAAGTCCCCGTAAGCTTCCATCGCATCCGCTCTCTTGGCCGATTTCCCGAAGTCCGTTGCATAAGCGCCGGGCTCAATCAGGGTCACATGTATCCCAAAGGCCTTCACTTCCTGTGCCATGGCCTCGTGAAGCGCCTCGACTGCCGATTTGGTGGCCGAGTAGAAACCGATGAGCGGCATAGGCACAATCCCAAGGCTGCTTGAGACGCCCAGGATGTGCCCACTGCCTTGCTGCCGCAGCAGAGGCAGAGCAGCTCTTAGGACCCGAACCATGCCGAAGAAGTTCGCTTCAAACAAATCCCGGATCTGATCGTCGTCTGCCTCCTCAACGGTAGCGATCAAGCTGCTACCGGCATTGTTGACAAGAACGTCCAGCTTGCCGAAATGTTCATACGCCTGCTGAACTACCTGCTGCACCTGTCCGGGGTCGGTCACGTCGAACGCCAACGGCAGGACGGCATCTCCGAATCGCTCCCTGAAGTCGGCGACATCTGCCAAGTTGCGAGCAGTTGCGGTGACCTTATCTCCGCGCTTCAAAGCGGCTTCGGCCCAAATACGTCCAAGACCACGGGACGCACCCGTGATAAACCAAATCTTCATGTAAACCTCTCCTCTATGGCGGTGCTTGACTCTGGGCGCATTCAACAAGCGCCATATCTAAACACTGTCTAGATGTAATCTTAACATTGTTTAGATGATAATGAGAACATGGCGAGAAAAAGATCGACTTACCATCACGGGGATTTGCGCGCCGCTCTTATCAAGGCGGCCGACAGCATCATCGCCGAGGGGGGTATCGAAACTTTCTCGCTGCGCGCAGCCGCACAGCGCGCAGGGGTCTCTCCTGCAGCACCAGCACACCATTTCGGCAGTGCACGAGGACTCCTCACCGAGGTTGCGCTGTTAGCGTTCGAACGAGTTGACCGGTACATTGAGGCCGCCGGTCACTCGAACGATGTGGTAGCGGACGTACGGGCCGTGAGTCTGGCGTTTATCACCTTTGTTCTTCACCACCCAGGACACTTCCGGCTGATGTTTCGGAACGATTTGGTCAACCGCGTTGATCCCCGCTTCGCCGCAGCCAGCCAAAAGCCAGGCATGCGGCTCAGCCGTGCCGTTCTAGCTTACCGCGGCAGATTCGATGTGGACCCAGACAGCTTTGAGGACGCCGCCGATATGTTGTGCGGCTTGGCGACCCTGCATGGACTCGCTCATTTAGTGCTGGAAGATAAAGCTGCACATTTCTTCCGAAACGCGAACTCCCGCAACTTTGTGAAAGAGTATCTGCCAAGGGTAATCGAGCGGTTATATCCCGCCCCGACGAACTAATCCTGCCCGCGCGGAAGACACTGCTCCGCCGGAGTAAGACCGGCGCAGGCGTCGCCCGGTCTTTCACGAAGCTCTGGTTACCCGGAGGCTCATAATTGGGAGCCACCCCCGTCGACAGGAAGTTCTGCTCCGGTCGTATAGGTCGCCTCAAATGCTAGGAAGACAGCCGCTCTAGCCACCTCTTCCGCATTGCCCGCGCGCTTCATCGGATTCGCGTCCGCCATCTGCGCATAGGTCTTCTCGATTGCATCCTTTGGCATCACTCTTCCAAGAATCGAAGTCTGAATGGGACCCGGACTCACCGCGTTAACTCGATGCGACGGGGCAGGAGCTCACGCGCGAGACTGCGCGTCATTGAGCGAAGCGCTGCCTTCGTGGCGGCGTAAGCGCTCACCATCGGGTATCCCAACACGTTCACGACGGAGGTCGTGAACACTACGCCGCCACCTTCCCGTATCACCGGGGCCAACTTTTGTACTGTGAAATACGGTCCTTTCGCATTGACGGCGAAGAGTTCGTCATATGCGCCTTCAGTCGTCTCTTCAAATGGTGCGAAGCGGGTTTGACCGGCGTTCACGAACAATGCGTCGATTGGTTCGAAATCGGACTTCACGAGTTTGGCGAGCGTCTCGATGTCCCCAAGTGAGGCCGCGTCGCTTTGCACCACAATTGCGTTTCCGTCGAACTCCTTACGAGCTGCATCCAGGGTGTCTTTGGTGCGTCCCGTCAGCAACACCCGCGCTCCCTCAGACACCAGGAGTCTTGCAGTGGCAAGCCCTATTCCGCTCGTTCCACCCGTGATAACAACTCTTCTTCCTGCGTATTTTGACATTTTGGCTCCCTACCACTACTGGCGATTGTCGCCACGTTTCTATGATTCGCTGGGCGATTAGACGGTCTAGTCTCGGAATCCAATTAGATAGCTTGATCGTCTAAAGATCTGTGGACCCTCTGTCCCGGCTCCTCATTCTGTTGAATCCTCGCACCTACAATTGCGGCGGTCTGGATCTGGGCGCAACTTCGGCAATTCACTTCCCGCGGCATGACGGTCTCAAGTGCTATGCGGTTATTTCCGGGGAGGCTTGGCTTTCGGTTAATGGTGTTCCCGATCTCGTGAATCTCAGGGCTGGTGAATGCTTTCTGTTGCCGCGCGGGAGGCCCTTTTGCCTTGCTGGAAGGCAGGACAGTGCCCTTGCTGCATACTCCGACGTTGAGGCAGTGCAATGCGGAACGATCGCAACGTACGGAGAAGGAGGACAGTGCCTGATCATGGGAGCGCATTATGCGTTTACAGCGATGCAAGCTGTAATGTTGCTCGACCTTCTGCCGCCGATCGTACACCTGCAGAACTCGGTCGAGAACGTAGCTCTTTGCTGGACCTTGCAACACATGAGCGAAGAACTGCTCCATCCGCAGCCGGGCGGCGTAGTTGTCGCCCACTCACTGGCGCGGATGATGCTCGTTCAGGCACTTCGGGTACATATCGCCGACAACGCAAGGAACGGTTCAGGAGGGCTCTCTGCCTTATCGGACCCGCAGATGAGCAGGGCAATCGCCTGCATGCAACAGGAACCCGCGCTCGATTGGACGGTCGAGAAACTGGCGAACCGGGCGGGCATGTCCCGCGCTGGGTTTGCGCTCAAATTCAAGGAGACCGTCCGTCAATCGCCTATCGAATACCTGACGCGCTGGCGGATGCTGCTCGCAGAAGACAGGATGGCCGGCACCACTGAGTCGATTGCCGAAATCGCGCGGTCACTTGGGTATGAGTCTGCAAGTGCCTTCACCAAAGTCTTCAAGAAAGTGACCGGCCACAGCCCACGGCAGCATCGCCAAATGTTGGGGATTCCTGCCAACCGCGGGTAAGCTTTGGCGAACGGGTGGGATCGGCGCTCACGTAGCTTCGAGTTCAAAGCACTGCTACCACGGGATCTCTCCGGCTGTTTCGAGGAATTTTCCAGAGACGGGCGAATCGAGAAGGGCAACACGGACGATCTCGGCAGCTCCTTCTTCTATGGTCTGAGGACCGCTGTTCCTATTCAAATCCGTGGCTGTGTAACCCGGATTGACCGAGTTCACGGCGATGTTTCTGTCGCGGAACTCGTAGGCCAGTTGAACGGTCAACATGTTCAGCGCAGCCTTTGAAGCGCAATAGCCGAGCACCTTCACCGGGGCATACTTCCAATCCGGGTTGGTCTGTTGACTGATACAGCCGAGATCGCTGGAGACGTTGATGATCTGCGCCTTTCCCGCCGCCAAAAGGAGCGGAAGCATTGCCTGCGTAACCGCGATGGTGCCGATGAAGTTGGTCTGCATGCTTCTCCTCACGGCCTCAAGGTTGACCTTGCTGGGCGGCCCATCTTCTTGCGTCGCTATAGCAGCGTTGTTGATAAGCAGATCGAGCTTGCTGAACTGGATGCGGATGGTCTCGGCCGCAGTGACCGCGGTCTCTGGCCCGTCGAGATCAATGGGAACGAACTGCACCTTCAGACCTTCTGCCTGGAGTCTCGCTGCCGCCTGCCTGCCCAGTTCTTCATTGCGCGCGGCCGCAAGTACCGTCCAGCCGCTCTTCGCAATCTGGCGTGCAACCTCGTACCCGATGCCTTTGTTTGCTCCTGTAATCAGCGCTACTTTGTTTGTTTCTTGCATGTTTTCTCCTCGTTGTGGGTATAACTTTGGCTTAGCTCGCTGACCAATCTTGTGTCTCCGGTTTAGCGAGGTGATCGAACAAGACGTCCTTCATAGACTTCGGAGAACGCCCTAGCAGACGCTCCAGAGTGGGGTCGACCACTGCGAATTCGTGCGCTCGGCTCGCCTTGTAGAGACCTCCCAGGCCATCGGCCATCGATTCGGGAATACCATGCGATACCAGGCTGCTCCGATACTTTTCGTCGCTGGTTAATTCTCTTACGATGCTGCGGCCGAGAACTTCCGATGCGATCTTTGCGATACCGGAGAAGTCCAACATCTGCGAACTGGTCAATGGTGGCGAGATCCCATCGAAGAGGCCTGGATCGGCGAGTGCCATGGCTGCCGCTTCTGCCAGGTCCGCGCGCGCCGTCCAGGAGACCGGTCCGTCTTCAGGAAGCGCGATCTTCCCTGTCTGCTTTACCTTAGCCAACGGAAACAGCGCCGATTCCGCGTAGAAGCCATTGCGCAACGACGCGTATGGCACACCAGAAGATTGAAGCAGCGCTTCTGTCGCCGCGTGATCTCTGCCGGGCGCAAAGGCAGACGACGGATTGGCTCCCTGGTGACTGGTGTAGAGGATGCGTTTTACACCGGCGCTTTTCGCTGCCCGGATTGCGGTCTCGTGCTGCCGGACCGCCTCCTCTCCGAACTTGTTTACGGAGACAATCAGTACCTGTTCAGCGCCGTCGAAGGCCTGTGACAAGCTGGCTGGTTCTGTGAAGTCACCCTTACACACACGAATGCCGCGCTGCTTCAGGTCTTCGGCTTTCTGTGGATCACGTACGCTGATTCCAATCTGAGCACTGGGAAGCCTTACCGAAAGTTTCTCGACGATTTGCCGCCCCAATTGTCCGGTGGCGCCGGTGATGACGGTCATGGTATTCTCCTCGTGCACGGACCTACTGTTATCAGAGATAACATGCAGATGTTATCCATGATAACAAAGTATTCTGTGGAAGACGGTCATGGCAAACAAAACCTCAAACAAAGGCGAAGACAGGATTATAGAGGATACGCGAGAGCGCATCCTGGCCGCAGCCCTGCGCTTGCTCAACACGGGCGGACGGGATGCAGTAACGACGCGGGCGGTGGCAGAAGCAGCCGGAGTGCAACCGCCTGTGCTTTATCGTCAGTTTCGGGACAAGGGAGGCATGCTCGAAGCGTTGGCCGAACATGGTTTCTCGCGTTATCTGGCCCAGAAGCGCAGGAGGTCTTCGCAGCTAGATCCGATCGAGACACTGCGGCGAGGCTGGGATCAGCACATCGAGTTCGGTCTGCAGCACCCAATGCTCTACCTTCTGATGTATGCAGAGCCACAGGAGGGCGAATACTCCGGCGCCGCGGTCTTTGCGTTCTCGATGCTACGAGAAAGCATCTCACGCGTCGCTGCAGCGGGGCGTCTCCGGGTCGGAGAGGAGCAGGCCGTCAGCCTTTATCATGCCGCCGCAGTTGGGGTTGTTCTTTTGCTTCTCAACTCTCCGGCAGAGGCAAGAGACCTCACGATCTCCACCATGCTGCGCGAAGCTTCTCTGGCTGCAATCACCACATCCGCCGCCCCGGCATTGCCGAAGTCGCCAACGCTGCATGCTGCCGTTACGCTGCGCGCCGTGCTGGATCGGGGCAATCTATTCTCACTTGCAGAATTGGCCCTACTCAACGAATGGCTTAGCCGGATCATAAAGCAGGAAAGTCAGCTCGAGTAGTTCTCTCACTCTGTTCTTTTTGCCGACTGCAAGCGGCGGTACTCGCGGGGGGAACTGCCGAACTGTGCCCGAAAGACCCGAGAGAAGTGGGTTAAGTTTTCAAGTCCCACAGCAATGGCCACTTCGCCGACAGAAAGATCAGTCTCAAGCACAAGTTCTTGTGCCTTCCGCAAACGCAATGTTCGTTGCAGCCGGAAAGGGGCAGATCCCGTTCTAGCCGAAAAAGAGCGTGCGAAATGGAAGACGCTCGAGTTGCACAAACGGGCAAGCTCGATAAGGGTGAAGTCTCTCTCCGGGTTTCCATGGATCGTATCAATGGCGGGCTGCAATCTCCTTAGACTGAGTAGGCCCGAAGCATCCTTTTTTGAGATCCGTTCATTGGCTCTGAGCAAGCGGCGCGAGATCAAACAAATCGCATGGTCGATCATTGTCGGAGCCAGGCGGCCCATCGTCTGAAACTCATCTAGCAGGAGCCGGCCTATTTCGTACACCGCACGGTCCGGGTGATCCGCGATCTTGAAGCCTGAAAGTTGAGGCCCGCACTGCTCGGTGAGTTCTCGAAGGCTCTGGTCTGAGATGTAGAGATTCAACAGCTCTCCTTTGCTCCGCCAATTCAATCGATGGGGCTGGCCTGGAGGAATGTAAGAGAACGACTGAGGGGCGAGTTCGATTCGAAGGGTTTTCCCGGTTTCGCCGTGGGTCCGAAGACCTGCCGACGCTCCTTTAAATAGAATCGAGACCTGGGCTTCCGGGTGT
This sequence comes from Bryobacteraceae bacterium, assembly GCA_965214005.1. GTDB lineage: Bacteria > Acidobacteriota > Terriglobia > Bryobacterales > Bryobacteraceae > Bog-105. Next base: position 193,522 of record CBDCAQ010000014.1, on the reverse strand, counting down.
TCATGCTCTCCCGCGTTGTAATCTGGGCGGGCGAAGATGAGAGCGCCGTTCCCATCCTTAGACACCACCCGGTACTCGTTATCGCCGTGATTTGTATAAACCTGAGACGGCATGCAACCTCTCTCACTGTTATTGTCCGCTGTTGGCGCGTCGAGTCAAGGTTCGCAAGGATCGGCAATAAATCCGCAACCATCGCTGCACGTCGAATGTCGTTTCGCAAGAGAATGAAACGAGACATGAACGAGCCAATTTCACCTTACGTGCTGACGAACGAGAATAGTCCAGCGTTCTGGCTCATCGACAATCTCTGGATGCCTTTGGCCGGTAGCTTTCTTACGAACGGCAATTTCTGCTTTATGGAACAGGTCTGCGGAACCGGCATCGGTGGGCCGCCGACGCATAGCCACCCTTCTGATGAGGGACTTTACATACTGGAAGGCCATTGCACTTTCAATGCCGGCGGCGAAACCGTCCAGGCCGGACCGGGCACTCTGGTTTCAGTGCCCCGATTCGTGGAACACAGCTTTACTGTGGACAGTCCTAATTCTCGTCTCCTGAATTTTTATTCTCCCGGTGGCTTTGAGATCCTGCTGATGAGCCTCGCAACGCCTGCAGCGGAGCGCAAGCCGCCGGCCCCCGGGTCCGTTCCCATGCCTCCGCGTTGGATGGTCGAAGAGTGCTCGCGCGAGTTCGGCCAAATCCCCGGTAAGTCCCTTCCTTTCGCGGATCCTCCTACGAAAGAAAATATGGTTACCCACCCAAGTACGGTTAACCCAATCAAGCCTTTCGGAATTAATGTGAACCAGGCTCCGGCTTACTGGTCGCAAGGGATTCTCTGGACCATTCTGGCGAGTGCCGAGCAGACTGGCGGCTCATATTCACTCATGGAGGAATTATGCCCGAAAGATTCCGGTCCACCACCTCACACGCATGAACAAGACGAAGTGATCTACGTGATCGAAGGGGAACTGACGATGGTCCTTGGCGCCGAGAAGATAAGCGCGAAGGCAGGTGCGCTGGCGTATATTCCCGCGGGTTGCGTCCACAGCTTTCGAATCGATTCGCGGGAAGCGCGACTACTCAACTTCTATCTGCCCGGCGGATTTGAGCGAGTGATTACCGAGTTCGGCGTACCTGCTAAGTCTCGAGTGATCCCCTCGCCGGACCTGAAGTCACCGGGGATGCCTGAGCAGATGCGAGCTGTGTTCCAAAGGGTAGGGATGAGCACTGTCGCGCTTCCTGATTCGCTGCGAGACGACCGCAAAAACTAAGTCAGGCCCTCAGCGGAGTGTGGATACCCGGTTCGGAACAACTTCTTGAATGAAGGCCATGAACACATTCAATTTGGGTGTCATGCTGAGGCGGGTTGGGTAGAGGACAAAGAGTTCGACCGGAGGTGGGATCCAATCGGGGAGAACTCTGAGTAGTTGTTCCTTGCGGAGTTGGTCCTGTATGAGCCAGTAAGGCAGGATCGCGATTCCGGCTCCGTCGACGCACAAGCGTTGGTGGATGAGCGGATCACCAATGGCGACCCTGCCACGAAGACGAACTTCCTGAACCTTCCCGCCTTTGTTCAGGATCCACGTTGTTCCTTCTCGTGATGCGGTGAGTGTCAGGCAGGAATGCTGCACCAAATCTTGGGGAGCGCGGAGCGGCGGCGCCGTCGATAGGTAATCGGGACTGCCGAATATGCCAAGGTCTACGGTGATCATCCGTTTTTGGATGGTCTGTGAATCCGCTTCGGGCCGCATCGTTTGAAACACTACATCGAAACGTTCAGCAATCGGATCCATCTGGCCGCCTTTTAGTGCAATATCGAGACGGAGTTCCGGATACCGCGCTAGAAATCGAGCCAGTTTGGGGGCCACTGATGACTGCGCCAGCGTCACAGGCATGGCGACGCGCAATGTTCCCCGTGGCTGTTGCGTCAATTTAGAGACGGCTGCTTCCCCATCCTCTACTTCCTCCAGGGCACGGCGAGCATAGTTCAGATAAGTCTCTCCGGCTTCTGTGAGGCGCAGGCGGCGTGTGGTGCGCTCAAACAAACGCGTCCCTAAACGTTCCTCCAGACGGGCCATCGCCTTACTAGCTGCAGCCTTTGAGATCTCGAGGAAATCGGCTGCTCGCGTGAAGCTCATTTCTTGAACAATGAGCGTGAAAATCGCAACTTCATTCAGATCTTTCATTGTTTTCTCTGGGAAACAATCAGTTTCCCAGAGCCCATTGTTGTCCAACGCCTAAGAGATTAGATTGAGGTCAGATGCAGAGAGAGCATCACGAGGAGAGGGCAAGTGAAAATTTTAGCAATTGGAGGTACGGGAAAGGTCGGCTCAGCAGTTGTGAAGGAACTAGTCAGGCGCGGTGCCGACGTACGGGCGCTTGTACGCAAGAAGACCGGTGCTTCTAAGATGCCGCCGCATGTTGAAATGGCAGAAGGCGACTTACTTGACCCGGTGTCGGTAGAGAAGGCGCTGGATCAGGTCGACAAGCTGTATCTGCTAAATGCAGTAGTTCCCGATGAACTTACGCAAGGACTGATCGCGTATGACCTGGCGAAAAAGCGCAAACTTCAACACATCGTGTATCACTCCGTGTTTCGTGTGGAGCACTTCAAGGATGTGCCTCATTTCGCTTCGAAGTTAGCGATCGAGAGTGCGTTACGGGAATTCGACCTGCCGTTCACCATTATCCGGCCCAACTACTTTTTTCAAAACGACGAAAGCCTGAAGGATCCTCTGACGAAGGCTGACGTGTATCCAATGCCGCTCGGACAAAACGGCATCTCGGCCGTGGACGTGCGTGACATTGCGGAAGCATCCGCAATTGCGCTGACCGGCAAAGGACACGAAGGAAAAACGTACAACTTGAATGGCCCGGACGTATTGACCGGTCCTCTGGCCGCACAGATCTGGACTGAGCTTCTTGGGAGAGAAGTCCGCTACCCAGGAGAAGATATGGATGCGTTTGAGCAGCAGATGCGTCAACGAGCGCCTTCGTGGTCAGCGTTCGACATTCGGATGATGTTTCAGGGCTACCTCAAACGCGGCTTCGTGGCGGAGGCGGGCGACATTGAAGCGTTGACGAAGTTGCTGGGCCATCCGCCGCGCCGCTATCAAGAGTTTGCTCGAGAGACCGCAACGTCTTGGGGAACGCAGAAACAGTAGATACCTGGTTCGCGTCGCCTTGATGTTTTTGAAAGGAAGCAAGAGGAGATTCAGTATGAATACGATTCCAGCGGATGATTTGACGCGAAGCCTGACGGTGGCCCAAGCAGACGGCCCCGAACTGACGCATCTCGGCGTGGTGGGAGACACGTACACGATTCTGTTGACTGGAAAAGACACGGCAGGGCGTTATTGCCTCATCGATATGCACGTTCCACCGGGTGGCGGGCCACCTCCACACCGGCACGACTTTGAGGAGTCGTTTACGGTACTTTCGGGCGAGATTGAGGCAACCTTTCGGGGCAAAACCTCTACTGTCTATGCGGGAGAAGTGATCAATATACCGGCAAATGCGCCGCATCAGTTTCAGAACAGGTCGAACGAAGCTGCGCGCCTGTTATGTCTGTGCTCACCCGCCGGGCAAGAGGAACTGTTCCGGGAGATAGGCGTTCCGGTTCCGACCCGGACAACAGCACCGCCTCGACCCGCGCCCGCCGAGAAGGAAGCGTTCAAAGCTAAAATCGCAAGTCTTGCACTCAAATACAAAACTGAGCTGCTGGAAAAGGTTTAGGCTAATCCGCTCTAACGGCAATGGCTGTAAACTATGGGCGTTCTGACTGAAGGCGACTCAGCAGGCCGCCGTCGCTCAGTTTTATTTAGGCGGGCAAGCAGATGCTGGGGCGGAGGTCATCAACATGATGGGTGATCGCGTCCGGGCAGAGTTGTTCCGCCGCATCGGTATGGAAGATCTGCTGAAACCCCGCGTAGCAGCTTAATTTTCGTCCCACAAGTGCTGATGGTCGCTGGAAGCGGATGTCATTTTGCAGAACGTTATACCGCGCCAGGGCTCCAGAAACCGGCTAGGTGGGCGATACGGCCAGGTTCATCGAAACAGCCATAGCTGTGGGCCGTGACGAGGTTCTCGCCGTCTTCGCTCACCTGAGTCCATTCCGACAGCATCTGTCCGTGTTGCTGCCGGAACCAGTTCATTCGAAAGCGGTGTCCCGGAAAGCGCTTCTGAAACACACTGATGTGCTGCAAAAGATTTTGCAGCCCTTGGCCTTCCACGCCAGGGTTGGTGTACACCACGTCTTCCGCTACGCTGGAACGCAACAGCCGTTCCTGCTCAGCCGGCGAAGTTGCGGCAAATGCATTGAGATAAGCTTCGAAAATACTTTGAAGTTCCATATCAGTCATGGGAAAGTCCTTTGCAGTGCGGACGCATTTAATCATCCGCACAACATCACAGTAAACCGCCGCCTGCCTGCCGGTCGATGGCAGAGAGGCCAAAAAAAGTGATCAACCGTCCAAGCGCGATAGATCCATTCCTCGACCTTATCCGTTTGTTGCGGCCGCAGGCGACTCTTTGGGGTGCCATTCACGCCAGCGGCCGTTGGGCCGTCGGCTTCCGTGCGCGACATGATCTGCTGTTTTTCCGGGTCGACCGCGGACAATGTCTTCTTCTTGAGTCAGATAAAGAACCACGTAATGTAGGCCGGGGCGACTTCCTTCTGATCCGCACCATCGTTCCGTTCGTCCTTGCATCCGACCGGCAGGTGGAACCGGTCGATAGCGAAACCCTAGTAGCCTCAACCCGTTCCACGACGATGCGTGTCGGTGTGGGCAAAACAGAGCCAGTGACCATTCGCGGTGGCCGGTTTGTCTTCGAAACAGCGAACGAAGAACTGCTGGTTCAGTTACTTCCTCCTCTGGTGCATGTCGTTTTGAGCGAGACCACGTCCGCTCGCATACTCGCTTTACTCTCTATGAACGAAGCGGAAAACGAGGCACGCCGCCGCGGGAGTGAGTTCGTCGTGGCGCGCTTGATGGAACTCTTGCTTGTGGAACTCCTTAGAGGTGAGGCTCTTGTTGCACAACCGGCGAAAACAGGTATGCTTCAGGGGCTTGCTGATCCGAAGACTGCAAGGGCGCTTGTAGCAATGCATAGCGACACAGCAAAGCCATGGACCACATCGAAACTAGCGCGGCTGTGCGGGTGCTCTCGCTCTGCTTTTAACCTGCGCTTCACCAGGATAGTCGGCATCGCTCCGATGCGGTATTTGCACCGCTGGCGCATGGCGGTCGCAAAGGACGAATTACGTCGAGGAGAACGCAGCGTTGCGGAAATCGCCTTTCTGATTGGCTTTCAATCCGGTGGCGCATTCTCGAGAGCATTCACGCGTTCGGTAGGCTCTCCGCCATCCAGCTTTGTTGGAAGGCATCGTGCTACCGATAACATTGCTCCCATCTAACTTTGTTCGTCTGCACGCCGACTGGATTGCGTTTATCGTTAAGAGAATCGCGTTGATATTTATTTCATCTATCTTGTTCTGGCAACACGATATAGTGAACAAGCAATTCCAGTCCGATCGGTTGGCGACGCCGCTGAAGCGGCAACTGCAGTACGCATCGTCAAGCTCGCTGTGGAAAGCTTTCGGCGGCTGGATGTGCTGGTGAATAACGCCGGCAAGACCCTGAATGAGCCCCTGTTGGAGACAAGTCTGGCGGACTGGAAGAGCATCATGGCAATCAACGCCCGTGGGTACTTCGTCCACTCCCGCGAAGCGGTCCGGGCGATGCTTCCCACTGGCGGGGTTCGATTGTGAATGTAGTCTCGGTCGTGAGCACCGTGGGTATGAAGGCCACCACCGCCTACGCATCCTCGAAAGGCGCAATCGCGCAATTGACCAAGGTTATCGCGCTCGAAATGGCGAGCAAGGTATCCGTGCCAATGCGATCGGCGCTGGCGTGATCGAAACTGACATCCTTGCCGGCATCGTCGAGGATAGCCGGGCGACACTCGCCAGCTATGGATACATGCATGCGCTTGGTCGCGTAGGCCAGCCGGAAGAGATCGCGCAAACGGTCGCTTGGCTCGCTTCGCCGCGTTCCAGCTTTGTGACAGGTACGCTTCTGATGGCTGACGGCGGTTATACCGCCAGTGAGCAGGCTGCCTTTGCCACTTGGCCTAACGCTTGCCATCTCATGAAGGCGGTTAGCATCGTCGGTCTCGTAAGTCGCATAGGCGGAAGTTTGCCATCCGAGATGCCGTTTGGAGCGGACTCGGTTTTCTGACTGGCGGGCGAGAAAGGAGTTTCTTCATTACCAATTTTCGCCCGTCAGGGTACCGGGTTATGATGCCTCCGCGTGACTTAGAGGCTTAATGTTCCGGGGCATCGATGCCGTCAAAAACGATGGCAACCAGTGCATCGACAAACTCCACCGATAGGACGGCGTTGTCGTAAGGCAACAGAAAACGGTGATATATGGCCCCATAGAGCGCGTCAAGGATGACATCAGGGTCAAGATTCGGTCGGAGCTCTCCGCAACGGATCCCCCGGCGTAGGATTTCACGCGCAACTTTTCTTCTGGGTTCGACCCAACGTGTCTCAATTGCGCGACGCAGGCTCTCATCATTTTGTGCTCGGCCGATTAGCGTCCTTAGTGTTGGTCCGTGAGGTCCTCGATAGAGCAGGACCAGCAGCTTCATTGCGGCCGAGAATGTATCCCTCAGGTTCGATTTTTCAATGATGGGAGCATCCTCTGTCACCTTCGAGAGCACGGCATCAACAATCATTGCGGAGACGTTTGGCCAACGCCGGTAAATCGTGGTTTTCGCAATCCCGGTACGGGCAGAAATCTTCTCTACCGTAAGCACGTCAAAGCCAAGCTCCTCACCAACTTCTAAAGTAGCCCGAAGGATCGATTCAGTCGCCTTCGACCCACGCCGTCGAACCGCCCCATCCTGACACTCCAAACCATTTGAGATTTGCCCCATAAATTTTTCAATTCTTGTGCAACTCTTCAGGTACCCTAGCATCATACCAATATCGCTACGATGCGTAGCGTTAGAGGTAGAACATGGCTCAAGAAAACGTGGCCTTTGCAGGGAAGGTCGTCATCATTACTGGCGCGGCGAGTGGTATCGGCTTGGCAACAACAAAACTGTTTCTGGCTCAGGGAGCAAAGGTCGTTGCCGAAGATATCAACCCTGAAGTCGAGAGGCTCTTCGCGCAGGCGGAACAGGTAGCGACTCTCGTCGGCGATGTCTCAAAGGAAGAGACGGCGCTGCAAGCTGTCAGCCTCGCGCAAAAACGGTTTGGGCGGGTCGATGTTCTGGTAAACAACGCTGGTCGCATCCTCTATAAGCCTGCAGTCGAGATGTCGCTGGAGGACTGGAACTCGATCGTGGACGTCACGTCGACAGGAGTCTTCCTTCACTCCCGCGAGGCACTGAAAGCAATGATTCCGAATAGAAGCGGAGCGATCGTCAACATTGGATCGTACGCATGCTTTCAAACCTTCCCGGGTATCAGCGCCTATGCCGCTGCGAAGGGAGCGCTCGCCCAACTCACCCGAACATTCGCCTTGGAGGCGATCGGTTACGGTATCCGGGTGAACGGTGTGGGCTCGGGTGACGTGGTTACAAACATCCTGAACAGTTTTAGGTCGGACGGGCGCGAGTTTCTCGCCGAGCATGGCAAGAACGCACCGATCAAGCGGTCGGGGAGGCCGGAGGAGATCGCCGAAGTCGTCTCGTTTTTAGCGTCAGACAGGGCCAGCTTTATCGTCGGTGCCATGGTAATGGCCGACGGTGGTATGAGCATTGCCATTCCCAGCCAATGACTCACCTTCATTGGGGACTTGAACGCCGGGAGCTATGAGAGTCCTCTTGAAGATCTATTGATTACCGGAGAAAGGTGGAACATGGAAAGCAACGAACGATATCAGCGTGGTCTCAGCAAAATGGACGAGATTGATGGTCAACAAGGGCAGAAGGTGATAGAAAGCCTGGCTGACATCTCTCCCGATTTCGCTCAGTACCTGATCGAATTCCCATTTGGCGATATTTACAGCCGGCCAGGGCTTGACCTGCGCACACGGGAGTTGACGACTGTGGCGGTCTTGACCGCCTTAGGCAATGCCGCAGCTCAGTTGAAAGTTCACCTTCACGCTGCTCTGAATGTGGGTTGTAGCCGCCAAGAAATCACTGAGACCATCATTCAGGTTGCTGTATATGCAGGATTTCCGGCAGCCCTGAACGGACTGTTTGTCGCCAAAGAAGTCTTCGGCGATCGGAATATTTCCACGGCTTTCGGTCGAAACGATGATTCTCATTAAGTCACTGTCAGGTGTGAGGTTTTAAGATAATGTCTCAAATACAAGCTAAAACCATTCTCATCACCGGAGCCAGCAGTGGGATCGGCGAGGCAACAGCCTTGCTGCTCGCCCGAAAAGGCGCACAGGTAGTTCTCGGTGCCCGGCGCTCTGATCGTCTGGAAAAACTCATCGCCCAAATCCGCAGCGAAGGCGGAACGGCAGAGCTTTGCAAGCTAGACGTGACGAATTTAGAAGATATGCAGGCCTTCGCAGCCGTTGGCTTGCGCGCATTTGGACGCATCGATGCAATCGTCAACAATGCCGGCGTGATGCCCTTGTCAAACCTCCAGGAACTCAAGGTCGACGAGTGGAACCGCATGATAGATGTCAACATTCGTGGAGTGCTGCATGGAATTGCAGCTGTGCTGCCTCTTATGCATAGGCAAGGCTTTGGTCAGATTGTGAACATTGCCTCAATCGGTGGACATGCAGTGCACCCGAGAGCGGCGGTTTATAGTGCGACGAAGTATGCCGTCATCGCCATTTCAGAAGGTCTTAGGATCGAGAATGAGAAGATTCGTGTCACGATCGTATCGCCGGGCGTAGTTGAATCGGAGCTCGCGGAGAGTATCTCATCTGAGGACGCTCGCAAAGCCATGCAGGATTTCCGGCGGCTCGCGATTTCTCCGGACGCGGTGGCTCGCGCTATTGCCTTTGCCGTCGAGCAGCCCGATGACGTCGACGTGAGCGAGATAATTGTGCGTCCTACTGCTAGTCCTTACTAGTCCGCAAGAGAGCTTTCGGGAAAGTGATTTAGTAGATTAGTCTCGCGGAGTCGCACCGCCAGAAGTAAGACCGGTCAGGGAGGCTCCGGTTTTCGACCCGATCCGGTCATTGATGGCGTGACGAAAAGGCCGACAGCATCAGTTCCGTAGATCATGTGGGAGTTCAGGTCCGGTTTGGAAATTCCTTCGACCAGCGGTTATAGCGCCATGTGAGCAGGCCTGCCTTGGCACCAATTACCTGGCGCTCGCGATCTCCTATGGAAAGCGGCCAGCATCGTCGGTTTCGGGAATCGGCATCTTGTCTTGAAGCTGGTTGGTATCCCGTTGGCGAACGGAGTTTGTCGCAATCCGGAGAGTGAGAAATTACGCTGCAGTTCGTCTTAATGAGACAACATCACGCCGGGGAGACAGCGTGAACATCCGTGAATACTCGCGGCTGAACTGCGACAGGCTCTCGTACCCGACCTGAAACGCGGCTGTCCCCACGTTAATCGCATCGGAAACCATCAGCCTACGTGCTTCGAGCAAGCGGAGTTGCTTCTGATATTGGAGGGGCGTCATGGAAGTAATCGCCTTGAATTGACGATGAAATGCCGACGGGCTCATCTGCGCTGCGGCGGCTAACTCCTCCATTCGGATCGACTCGGCAAAGCGATCACGTAAGAGGTGAATAGCGGTGTTGACTCGGTGTGCATGGCTATTTGCCAGGGTCATTTTTACAATGTCACCGCTGTGGGGACCAGTCAAAAGCCAGTAGCAAATCTCTCGCATGATCGCGGGGTAAAGCACTGCAATGGCCTTGGGAGTATCGAGCAGGCGCACCAGACGCAAAGCGCAGTCCTCCATTGGGCCGTTGAAGTCAGTGACGAAAACACCGCTTCCCACTTTTTTGCTCGCCTCCGGCGGAGTGTCCAACTCACCCAGGACTTCGCGCATTGCTGCGACATCGAACTCGATAATGACGCCAAGGTAAGGCTTGCTCGGGCTTGCCTGAGCAACCGTGCCGAGGGCGGGCATTTCGACGCTCACCAGCAGCGCTTGTCCCGCTGCATAATAGAACCGCTGGTCACCAAAAATCGCGCACTTTGCACCTTGGATCGTGATGCAGAGAGCCGGCTTAAAGATCAAGTGGTTCGGACGCTTTTGGTGATCCGATCGAAGGATAGTAAGCCCTTCAATAGCTTTTGCAAATGGGCTTTCCCCAATCTGTGCATCCGTGAAACGCCTGACTGCTTCCAATAACCCCATCTGCATATGCGGTGCTTCCTCCCGTCTCAGGACTCTGGTCCAAGTGTAAGACCCCGCCAGCAGGAAGAGGCAAGAAATGGGATGGTTCCGCCATTCACTTTCGAACCAGGTAAACCTATCCTTGAATAACAGGAACAAGCAAGGAGCAGATAATGTCCACAGAGAATCGCTCATTTCGAGCAACAAAATCGCAATTGTCACGGGCGGAAGCCGGGGACTCGGCCGCAACACGGTACTCAGCCTTGCCGAGCGAGGGGTCCACTCCATCTTTACTTACAATTCTAATCGTGCAGACGCCGACAAGGTCGTAGCCGCGGTGAATGAGACCGGGGCTAAGGCCATTCCTTTGCAACTCGACACCGGGAAGGTCAGCGAGTTCGACCTGTTCGTGCAAAGCTTGCACAAGGCACTTGCGGAGCTGGGCGCACGGCATTTTGACTATCTAGTCAACAACGCCGGCACGTCGCATCACGCCCCATTTGAAAAGGTGACTACGGACGAGTTGGATAGCCTCTACAACGTCCACTTCAAGGGCGTATTCTTCCTAACCCAGAAGCTCCTTCCACTGATCAACAATGGTGGTCGGATCGTCAACATCTCTTCCGGACTGACCCGTATGGCGTTTCCAGGAAGCTCCGCTATGGGTCGATGAAGGGAGGGGTGGAGGTGCTCACGCGCTATTTGGCAAAGGATCTCGGCGCCCGCGGGATCGTCGTCAACACAGTTGCGCCGGGAGCGATTGCGACCGATTTCAGCGGCGGAATGGTCCGCGACAATCCGGAGATCAACAAGCGTGTTGCGGATATGACGGCTCTCGGCCGCGCTGGCGTTCCCGATGACGTCGGCCCCATGATCGCCGCCCTGCTTTCCGAGGATAATCGCTGGGTCAATGCGCAGCGCATTGAGGTGTCCGGCGGCATGGGTCTCTAGACGCAAGCACTCCTGAGACGGCGCGCAAAGCGGCTACGTACGCTAGGCGTTGTAGACATCCGAATCCGCGGGACAATCCGGAGTTGGGAAGAGCTACGGCTGACTCACCAGTCTCCAGCATTTACACCCGCAATCTGCTGGGCTGGAAACCTACCCACGCGACCCTTCTTGAAGACATGGAGACGAGCGATTACTTCTCTTCGCAAGCCGCTTCGGCGTTTGATAAGGCAAGACACTAGAACCTAGTCACTGTGCTTGATATGGAACCGAGAGAAAGTGGCAGCTAAATTCTGATAAATCGGTCCGGGTATAAATCGTGGCAGGCGAACTGAGCTTGGAATGTACAGGCTGTTCAGGGGTTCGTGTGAACGACTCGTTTTTGGAACCGCCTGGTCGTAAAAGCCACGCCGATGCGGGTCATCTGCTGGCCAAGTATGCGTATCAGCAACCGCATCTGGCGCGGTTCTCCGCGATGATCTGCTTGTTCCGTGCTGCCCAGAGATGAAGAGGAACGAGCGCCGCACGTAGGGTCTGGCCGAGTTCCGTCAATTCGTAGTCCACACGGGGCGGAACACTCGGGAACAGCGTGCGGGTAACAATGCCGTCGACCTCGAGTCGCTTGAGTGTGAGCGTGAGCATCCGCTGCGAGATGCCGCTGACTCGACGCTGGATCTCGTTGTAGCGCAACGAGCCCTTAGAAAGTGCGCCTACCACCATGATGGTCCATTTGTCGCCGACGCTCGACAGAACATCGGCAAGCCCCCGACAATCAATTGGCGTAAGTGAGCTTTCAGGAACAGAAATGTTCGTTTCGCCCAAAAAAATGCCTCCTTGCGGAGATTTTTCCCACACTCCATACTAGCCTTACGAACAGTTTGTTCGCGACCTCTAAGACGGGGATCGGCCTGAACTTCCTGGACGAAAGGAACAAGTATGTCGAAACTTCTGGTTGTGGAAGCAAGCCCACGAGGGGAATACTCTATCTCACGCAATCTGGCCTCGAAATTCGTTGAGGAATGGAAGGGCGCTCACCCGGTGGGTGAGGTCGTGGAACGCGACCTGGCCAAGATGGAGTTGCCCTACGTCAACATGCCCTGGCTGGGAGCGAGTCTGACGCCCTTGGAGAAGCGCACGCCCGAGATGAAGAATGTGCTGATCCTCTCCGATGAATTGGTGAACGAACTGCTGGCTGCCGATCACATCGTCATCAGCACGCCGGTCTACAACTTTAATATTCCGGCCAACCTGAAATCGTATATTGATCACGTTGTGCGCAAGGGCCGTACGCTTGGAATGAGCGGCGAAGGTCTTGTGCACGGCAAGACGTGTACGGTGCTGATGGCATCGGGCGGCGTGTACACCGAAGGCTCGCCGATCCGCGACCGGGATATTGCCACCCAATACTTGCGTCTGATTCTGAAGGTCCTAGGCATTCACGATGTGACGTTCGTTGCGGCCGGTGGCAGTAAGGTCGTGGACCTTGGCGAGAAGCGCCGCGAGGACTTCCTGTCAACCTTCGAGCCTGCTGTGAGCGCTGCCGCAACGGCGTCAACGGAGGTTGCTCAGAGACTTTGAGCAAATTGTGAAGGTGAATGATTTGGCCACAGCGGTATCGCCTAAGTACTCGGGATCACGTTTTTCATTGGAGTCGGCGAGCGTGGGACGGGTCGGATTGATTGTGTCCGATGTTCAGCGCTCGCTGGAGTTTTATGCGGGAGTGATCGGCATCCATGTTCTGTCGCAAACGCCGCATTTCGTTCAACTCGGGGTGGCAGAAGAGAATCGAGTTCTGCTTGAGCTCGAGCAACGGCCAGACGTCCGTCCTTTGCGGCGCAAGCGGCTGGGGCTTTACCATATAGCGCTGCTGCTGCCATCGAGGGCGGCGCTCACGAGCTTTGCGAATCACCTTTCGCAGCGCGAGATCTATGCAGGAAGCAGCGATCACCTGGTCAGCGAAGCCTTTTACCTGAGAGATCCTGACGGCCTGGAACTGGAGGTTTACGCTGACCGCGCGCGGAACGTTTGGCCATGGCGCGACGAGCAGCTGGAAATGGCGACTCTGCCGTTGAACTTTGCCGACCTGTTTTCGACGCCACATACGGCCTGGAAGGGAGTCCCACCGGGCACGTCCATAGGACACATGCACTTCTACATTGGTGATCTGAAAAGAGCGGAACGCATATATCGGGAGGGTCTAGGGATGAACGTGAGAACACAGGGCTTTCCGGGTGCGTTGTTCCTTGCGGCCGGCGACTATCATCACCATGTCGGCTTAATACCTGGGCCGGTTCCGTGCCTTCCGCCTCCGAGGCAGACGCTCGCCTCGGGTGGTGGGAGTTGTGTGCCTGACCGACAGCTCTCGGCGTTGCAACGACAGATGCGTGCGTCGGGTTGGCAGCCTGGACCAGAGGGAGCACTCGTCGATCCTTGGGGCATCTCCGTTCGCTTGACCAGTCACACCGAACGGTAATCTCGCGCGCCGTAAATTACCTACTGCCGTTGTCTACTCGATCCTCATCATCCGGAGACCGACAACATTTTGGAGTTCGATGACAGCCTGCTTGGCCGCACATCCTGCCGTTCCGAGCTCAACGCTTCCACACGCCCAACTTAAAGCTCGTCATACTGACCCGCTCTCAACATCAGAAACTTGCTAGGAAAGCAGTCCGGGACCTGATGCTTGAAACGCTATTGTAGGCAAAAGAGCATTAAATAGGTCGCCATTCCGGATTCATCGCAATTGGTGATATGTGACGTGATGACCTTTCATCAATAAGCGTGTAGCATGCGTCTCAGATCTGCCATCGAACGATTGCGTGAACGGATTACACAGGAGCGCGTGCTCGACGGCCTTGGAGATGAGCAGTCTACGCGAAGGCGATCAAACAGTGTCTGATGACAACGAAGCAAGCCAAGCCGGCCACGCGCAAGCTGAACTGCATGAAGAGCGCCTGTATGGAACTGGTGCGTGGAATATCGTGCAAGCGCACGGCCGCATTTCTAACAGCAACCCGGGTCAGAAGAACGCTGGCGTCATGCGGCTCTCCCCTAACAGCGATAGTCCTCCAGCAACCGACCACGGCTCTGTCGGCACGCTTTGGCACTCCTTCGAACTGACGCATAGACGCGTGCAGAAGGGAGGTTGGACGCATCAGGTCACAGAGCGCGAAATGCCGCTCTCAAAAGCAATTGCGGGCGTAAATATGCGCCTCGTTGGAGGAGCTTTCCGCGAGGCACATTGGCACCTCGCCGACGAATGGGCCTACATGCTCACCGGCAAGGCTCGCATCACCCTGTTTGCCGCTGACGGGTCTATGTTTGTCGACGATGTGCAAGCAGGCGACCTGTGGAACTTCCCCGCGGGCTTGCCGCACTCTATCCAGGGTTTGGAAGAAGACGGCTGTGAGTTTCTACTCGTCTTCAATCAAGCTCCTTTTCAGAAGAGAGCACCTTCCTCTTGTCCGACTGGCTTAAGCACACGCCTCCAGATATCTTGCATAAGAACTTGCGCTTGAACCCGGAAGCGCTCGCAAAGCTGCCGAAGGGGGATCCGCTATACATCTTTGACAGCGCCAGGCCCATAAACACTCTTGAACAGGACCGGGCAGAGGTCGCGTTGCGTGCGCCGGCAGCCAAGCTGAGCTACACCTTCAAGGCGAGCACGATGCCAGCGACTTATGAGAATCAACATGGAAGCGTGAGGGTCGTCGATTCGCGCAACTTCGCCGCGTCTTCGAAAATTGCTGCCGGCATCGTCCACGTCAAGCCGGGCGGCTTACGCGAGATGCACTGGCACCCGAACGTCAGCGAATGGCAGTACTGGATTCAAGGCTGTGGACGCATGACTGTTTTAACGCCGAAGAGAACGCGCGCACGGTCGACTTTAAGGCCAACGATGTCGGCTTTGTTCCAGCGATGGCGGGCCACTATATCGAAAATACAGGCGAAGAAGAGCTCATCTTTCTTGAGTTGTTCGCGGCGCCGGAGTTTCAGGAGGTCTCTCTGAACAGCTGGCTTCGGTCGCTTCCTGTGTGGGTTGCGGCGGCACACACCGGCCTTTCAGCCGAAGACTTAGCATGTATTCCGGCCAAGGCGGAGCATCTTCTCGGCTGAGGACGCGCAAGGGAGGCGCATTATGCAACGCAATTTCACGACCGGAACGACGGGTTTGGTGGCGGTCGACAAAATTGGAAACGAAGTGCTATTCCTCGACCCGGTTACATGCGAGGTGAACAAGAGCATTAAAGGCTTCGCCCCAAGTGTGCACGAGTTACTCGTCTCGGAGGACCACACCCGCGCTTATGTTCCAATATACGGCGGCGGAATACATGGTAAGAACCCCAACCCCGGACACCTAATTGCGGTTATCGATCTCCTGCAGCAACGTCACTTGAGTGATTTCAGTGTCGATCCCCACCGGGCACCGCATGGGATGCGCTGGGGTTCTGATTGGCAACTCTACTGCGTTTGCGAGAACAGCGGTGTGGTTCTTGAACTCGATGCGCAAACAGGAGTGATTCAGCAGGTGCTGAGAGTTGACTCCAACAAAGCCCATCGGATCGAGATCACACCGGACGGATCAAAGCTCTACGCCGAAACGGAGGAGGACGGGTACCTCGCTATTCTGGACCTGCGCTCTCGAACACTGACGAAGAAGCTTTGTTTGCCTGGTGAATTAGACGGGTTGGGATTTCGCCAGACGGTTCGGTCGTACTGGCCGTCGATGCTGAAGAACCGCAGCTTTACGTTGTGAAGACTTCGGAGGACGTTCTGCACGCGACCGTTCAACTGAAACACCATCGCGACGCGGCACAAATCGTCCGATTTAGTCCTGATGGCCGCTTTGTTGTAGTGACGAGTCATGATGAGGCTGTCGGAACCATCCTTAACGCCGACTTGAGCGATCAGCGCAAAATTCGTCTAGAGAAAGGCCCAATGGACATGGCTTTTCACCCGGATGGCAAGACTGTCCTAATTGCAAATCAGGACGCTGGATCCATCGCGGTAGTGAACCTCCATACAGCTGAACTCATCAAGACTTTCGAAGCGGGTCGCGGTGTTGAGACCCTCTCGTTCTTCTAGCCGCAAGAAAGGGGCTGAATGGCTGACTGGAAATCGCTGGCTTCATCACACACTCTGCAGGTAGAACAGTTTGCCTTCAGCGGTGGCGAAAAGCAGGACATCACATTGCACTGCCGCACCCTGGGAACCTTGAGTCCAGGAAAGGACAACGCAGTGCTGCTGCTGCATGGCACTACCGGGAGCGGCTTGCAATTTCTCCAACCGGAGATGGCTGATGCGCTGTTCGGCAGCCGTAAGCCTCTGGATTACACGAACTACTTCCTGATTCTGCCGGACGCAATCGGTCACGGAGAGTCAAGCAAGCCAAGCACCTCGAACGGCGCAAGCTTTCCCGAGTATTCCTATACAGATGTCGTCAACGCGCAGCACAGGCTCGTCCGAGAAATGTTCGGTGTGCAGAGACTCCGTCTTATCCTGGGCACGAGCATGGGCGGAATGAACACTTGGATGTGGGGTTACCTCTACCCCGGAACCGCGACAGCCCTTATGCCGATAGCTTGCCTTCCTCAAACGCTTGCAGGAAGGAATCTACTGTTTCGCCGCTTGATGCTGGCCATTATCGAAGCTGGCACGAGATGCCAGAATGGGCAACCCAATGCGCCCTCGGAAGCTGTGGGTCTCGCTTGGAACGTATTTCAGATGATGGTGAGCAGCCCGGCCAAACTGGAACGGGAGCTAAGCGATCCGGAGGTGACGGACCGTTACATTGCGGACACCATGAAGAAAGGTGAAGGGAATGATCCACTGGATGTTCTGTGGGAGTTCCGGGCATCATCTGATTACGATCCTGGTGAGCACCTAGGCCAGATACTTGCGCCACTGCTCACAGTCAATTTTGCGGACGACCAGATTAATGCACCGGGATTTCCCACTCTAGACAAGTTAGTGGCAACGGTCTCCCAAGGGCGCGCTGTGATTGTAGATGCAGGAGAGAATTCACTGGGTCATCAAAGCCTGTCTAGATCTGAGCTTTGGCAAAGCTATGTGACCGAACTGCTCGTCGCCACAGAATGAACGCGCGTCACAGTTTGAGTAGAGTAAGGCTCGCAGAATGCCGCACAGACATCAATGGGAATCGGTGTTCCAAAACTCAACCAAGTGCTTGACTAACGTGTTGGGCGCTTCTTCGGGCATATAGTGCCCGCAGTTCTGAAGCACGCCGCCCCGGACATTCGTCGCAACAAGTTCCATTGTTTTCGGAAGCGCTTCGCCCACGCCGTGCTCGGCTCCAAGCGCTAAGACGGGGATTATGATCTTTCGCTCGGAGCGCGAACGGCTTGCCGCTAGTCCTTCTTCGCTGGCAATATGCCGGTAGTAGCCAAAGGCAGCGCGGGCAGACCCTGGCGCGGTATTCACACGAACATACTCATCCAGATCCGCCAGCCCAATGGTCCACGACCGGACAGATTTCATGCGAAACAGCCAGTCCAGAAACTCGCGTTCGCGACCCTGAATCAACATCTCTGGCAGATCGGGTAGCCGGTTGAACGCAAAGTGCCATGTCTTGATGTTTGCTTCATCAGACGGTATTCCGGCGGGCGGTGGTGGCGTAATGCCCGGTAAAGCCGCGTCGAAAACAGCAAGCCGCCGCACGCTTTCAGGATGATGTGCAGTCAGTGCGTAGGCCAGCCATGCGCCGATATCGTGGCCCACCACGTCGATGGGTCCATCTTTCAACAGGCTCAGCCCTTCGAGGAAGCCATGAATTTCGCGCGCGACAGTTCCGACGTCATAGCCCGCGGCGGGCCGGCCCGAATCACCCATGCCTCTCGGATCAAGTGCGATCACGCGGTGTCCAGCCTTTGCCAGCAGCGGCATCATGTAACGCCAGGCATACCAACTCTGGGGCCATCCAGGCACCAGCAGCACAACCGGGTCGCTACCGCCCTCCACATAGTGCAAGCGTACGCCTCCGGGAGTCGCCACACCATTCCGGAACTGCTTCCAAAAGGATTCTGGTTCGAATGGTGGCGCGGCATCTGCGTCAGATGTTTTGATGCGTGTAATGGTCAATGTCCTTCCCCTTGCGGTTAGTTTCCGCCTGTCCAGGAGCCTGCTGGGTTAAACAGCCGGCCCGTCGTGTTTTGCTCGTACGGCAAATGTTCAGGACGCCACAAGATTTCGAGATAAGCGCCCCAGGCTGTTTTGAAGTACCAGATACGTTCGCCCTTTTTCGACTCGCCCAATGCGTCGATAGGCCCACGTAGGAACTCCGCTCCATTCTTTTGCAGTGACTCGGCTGCTGCTTCAAGGTTGTCAACGAAAAAGGCGATATGCGCCGCGCCGTAGTCGATGTTGCTTGGCATCTGCTTGCGTTGCGTGTCGGCATCGAACGACATCAGTTCGACGTTGATGTTGGGACCGAGCCGCATCATCACGAGCCTTACATTCCGGATAGGCACTCCGGTCGGCGTCTCGTGAAATGGGCCTTCACGCCAGAGAAGCTGTGCCCCTAACGCCTTTTCAAAAAATTCGATGGCCTGATCAAGATCCGGCACCGTCATTCCGATATGATCCACGTGCCTTGCCGATACAATTCCGATGTTTGACATCAGTGGTTCCAATCCCCTTCCGATTAACGAATAAGTTTGACGACCCATTGATAGCCTAGTTCGATTTGTGGATCCACTGCATTCGAAGCACCACCTTGTCTCCTTCGGGTCGATTGACGGCGCCCAGTTCGTGGTAGTAGTTCGCAAAGAACACATAGTGGCCCCGATCCCAGACCGCGCCTGGACCAATCGAACCTACTTGTTCAGGAGAATTTGTAACGCTCTGTCCATTGATTCGAGGATCGGTGACCTGCTTCAGGTAGTACCCATTCGCGCCTACCCAAAAGCCATGCGGCAGCTTGTAACCGAGCGTCGCGTTAAAGTGAATTGCCTGGCCCGCTTGCATCGAACGTACCCCGGATTCCAGCGGAGGGGAACTGTTCTCAGAATTCCAAAGATAATGAACGCGCCAGCTTGTCTCAATATGCTTTGTGGGAAATACAGTAATGGCGTAATAAGGATGAACAGTAAACGCATGTCCGCTTAAATTCACGGCCGATGTCTGCTGGTATTGCCCGTTGTTAGCTCGGAATCGAAAACAACTCTTTGCTGCAATCGAACTGGTCCGGCGTGCCATTCCTTCCATTGAAGGACGAGCGGTGAAACTGTTAGATCGCCAAAGCCAGAGGCGCTCCCCCGCGTGCCCGCATCGACCAGCGCTGGGATGAAAATTAATTCGGCGCCCGCCCATGCGCCTAAGAAATGATGCGTGCTGACCCAAACAACGTGAGTTAGACCGCTAATGCTCTTGCTGCCCGAAGATCCCGGCATGCTGCTGCCGTCGCCATTATTGACAGCGCCGCTGCGATAGCCGTCCGCGATTTCTTCGATCAGCAGGCCTGGTCCGCCCACCGCATCGATAAAGCTCGTGTCGCCCAGATTGACGCTGGGCTCGGCAGGGTGCATCTGCGCCCGGAGATCGCCGGCACCGATAATTACCAGGCAAAGCAATACGAGAGCCCATCGGGTCAGATTCACGCGGCCACGCCCCAGGCGGCGTGAATCTCGCCCCGTAATCGTCTCACTCCGTCCTCTATGAACCGCAAGACTTCCTCGTCCGCGAAGAGGTCGTCTTTCATTTTTCCGCTTACGCCCGCGATCACGATCTCTCGCCCTGAGACGACTCTCGCCTGCATCGAGATCAGCGCTTCGCGAAGCTGATACTGCGCCCGAACGCCGCCCGTAAAGGCGGGGGACGAACTCAGAATCAGCACTGGCTTATTCACAAAGCAAGACTGAAAAGCTGGCCGTGACCCCCAATCCAGTGCGTTCTTCAATACTCCGGGGACACCGTGATTGTATTCCGGTGTCGCGATGATTACACCATCGCTCGCGGCGATCGTGGACCGCAGTTCCCCTACAGCAGGCAACGCCGGATGACGATCCTCGTCTTCGTTGTAAAACGGAACCTTCTCAAGCGTGAGCACACTCATCTCTTCATCCGGCCCGCGCCGGAGCGCGATCGATTGCAGTATCGCAGTGCTGAAGGACCGGGACCGCAAGCTTCCGGAAATTCCGAGCAGCCGAATGATGGGCCGCGGCGCGCCTTCAATAGAAGTCAGTTGCTGTCTCACTGTAGTTCCAGCGTAAGGCTGTATCAGCCATCAGTCCAACGAAAGGTTGTCATAGGACCTATCACCAGTGCTAATAAATAAAGAGGGCCCTTATGCATGGAAATTAGGCATCTTCGATCATTCATCGCGTTAGCTGAAGAGCGCCAATTTACCGCAGCCGCAAGGAAATTGCACATCGTCCAGTCCGGCTTGTCGGTCACCATTAAAGAAATGGAGGAAGAACTTGGCGTCCAGCTGGTCGAGCGAACAACAAGGAATGTAGACCTGACGGCGGCAGGAAACTTGTTCCTCGAGTATGCGCGATCTATCCTTCGATCGCTGAATGAGGGCATGGAAGCAGTAAGCGCCGAGTCTGGCGTCACGCGCGGCCGTTTGCACTTGGGAATTCTGCAGAGCCTCTCTCCCTATGTCGAGTTGCCGCGGCTCTTACGGACGTTTCGCGCTCGGTATCCGTTGCTGGATTTCGCGGTTCGAACGGTCAGCACGGCGATCACGCCTGCGCAAGTACGATCCGGGGAAATCGATCTCAGCTTCTACGTACCCAGGAGAACGGAAGATCTCAGCGGGCTGCAAGTGACTTCTTATGCTGAAGATTCCCTGGGATAGAAGTGTAGCACGCACGCTGCGCCTATGGCTTTTTTGCCAACGCCCGATCCAGGTTGCTTCGGGCGTCTGCCAGACCGGGGTCGAGCACGAGCGCATGGCGAAACTCGGCAATCGCCGCATCGGAATTTTGGCTTTGGGCGTATGCGACGCCAAGCAGGTTATGAGCCGGGGCAAAGTCAGGCTGTTGATTCATGAGCTGCGCCAACTGCTCAATTGCAGCGCGCGGATTATTCTGCTGCAGCAAATCCGCAGCCAGCCTATAGCGCGCCGCGAGGTTCGAAGGCTCGATACTAAGGACCTTTTGTAGTTCTTCACGCGCCGATTTGGAATCGCCTTCGCGATACAGGAGCTGCCCGAGGTGCAAGTGTGCCGGCGCGTAAACCGGATTTTGTTTCACCGCTTCGCGGTACGCTTGGATCGCAGCAGCGAAATTGCCTTTTCGCTCCCGGATCAAACCAAGCTGATAATTTGCTTCCGTCCACTTCGGGTAATCCACAACGACCCGCTCAAGCTCGCGCTCAGCGTCTGGCAGGGCACCCTTCTCGCTGAGCGCTCCCGCTAAGTTGAACCGCGCCTCCCCTAGGTCTGGCTTCAACTCGAGCGCTTTCCGGAATTGCGCAACAGCTCCGTCCCAATCCTTCCGTTGGGCCAGCAGTGTCCCGGCCCGATTTGCGCCTTGGGCAGCGTCGCGCTTGATCTCTTGCTGGTTAAGCTGGTCAGTTTTAGAAAATTGTGACTGAGCAGCGGCATTGCCCTCACTCCTGAGCAGCCTTGCCAGCGCATAGCGGATTTCCTTATCTCCGGGGTCGAGTTGCGCGGCTCGTTCGAACTCAGCACGGGCGCGTACGTTGTCGTTAGATTGCCTGTCGATTAGCCCCAGCTCGTAATGGACACGAGCATTCTTTGGGTCGAGTTGCTTGGCCAGCTCAAGTTCCAAGCGCGCTACGACGTAATCGCCGTTTGTGCGCTCAAGGGTGCCCAGCTCAGCGTGGGCCTCTGCCGAATTCGGCTCACGCTTAATAGCTTCTCGCGCAAGCGCCACGGCCTTGTCCGTATCGCCTTGCTGCGCGGCCAGCTGCGCCCATTCAAGGCGCGCACCCAAATTACGAGGATCACATTCCACGGCGCGCTGGAACTCACTAATAGCGTCGGCCGGCCTGCCCACCCGCGCAAGCACCAGCCCCAAACTGTAGTGGGCGGGTCCGTTCGCCGGATTAAGGCGGAGCGCCTGCGCGAGTGCGCTAGTCGCGCCGCTTGTGTCCTTGGTTTTCATCAATTGGATGCCCAAGTTGTAATAGGCATCGCCAAAGTGTGGCTCGAATTCCAAAGCTTTACGAAAGTGACTGGTCGCCTCGGTCACTTGTCCCCGACGTGCCGCCACCATCCCCAACTCATTCAGGCAGTCGCCATTCGGGGGTCGACTTGGAGCGCCTTAGCTATTGCCTGCTGAGCCCGGTCGAGTTGTCCCAACTGCTCGAGGGCGCGTCCTAACGCATATTGTCCCCACGACAATCAGGGGATTGGGCAAGCCCTGCGCGCGCCAAGTCCTCCGCCTCTTTTGCTCGGCCGGCCTCGAGCAGGGCAGCCGCTAGATTGTATCGGGCCTCGAGATACCGGGGATTCACACGGACTGCGGACCGAAACTCCCCGATGGCGTCGGCATGCTTCCCCTGACGGTCGAGAATCACTCCCAGATTGTTGTGCACTTCCGCTAACCCAGGGTTGAGCGCGAGAGCAGCCCGAAATTCAGCTGCCGCGCTGTCCAGTTTACCCTCGTTGTAGAGGCCGACTGCCAAATGGTAGTGCAGGAAGGGGTCGGACACTACCTTCTGGTCCAACAGCTTCAATTTGGTTGGGGGTACTTGCTCGGTAGCAGTCTGCTGCCCAGCAGCGGTGGCGGCCACTCCCCAACTAATGGCTAGCGTCGCTGAAAAAACCCGAGCTCGCGCCGCGAGGTTCAGCTTCCTAAATAGCTTCAGCATCAAAGGAAGAATAACGCGTCCGCGCGAGGCGGCGGCCTCGCGCTGAATAAACGAGCTAAACGGAAATGCGCTGACCATCCCGCCTCAGAATAGGGCATCTTCCGCTGCCAGTTGCACCGGGGTAGCGTTCCTCATACTCAGCGAAGTCCCCGCCTACATGAAGCGGACAGAAGTGAACGCCTGGACCAACCCGAGGCATGTTCAGATCGATGTCACTCTATGACATAGACCTGATTCGATTCGGACGCGCTCTTGCCCTGGTGTGAAGTTTGTCATTGCAGCGATTTTCATCGGACCTTTCTCCTCCTGCTTATTAGACGCGTACACGCCCGCGACCTGGACCATCATGACTGGGCCTGTTATTTCTGTGGACTTAGTAGGACCGCGAGGATTGCCAAGGCGAGTGCCGGAGGCATTACCAACATTCCCCATTTTAGAAACGTCCAGAACCCTACCTCTTGCCCTTCACGCCGGATCGCGATCAGCCACAAAATGGTCGCCAGGGATCCGGTCACCGAAAGATTAGGCCCTAGGTCAACTCCGATTAAGACAGCATCTCGTAGCGGGCCGGTAACTCCGGCCGCCTTCACCGCCGCCCCGCTGATGAGGCCGCTAGGAAGATTATTCATGCAATTCGAGATGAAAGCGACGCCGAATCCAGACGCAAACGCGGCCTGAATGGGCTGCCAACCCTTCATATCTTGCAGCACTCGAACAGCTGTGTCCATTGCACCCGCCCCGTTAATCGCCTCGACAATCACGAAGAGACCGGCCACGAGAGGGAGTACGCTCCACGAGATCTCCTGAGCAATATCTTTAGGTGTTTTATGATCGCGAAAAGAAACACCGGCCGCGACCAGCAACCCAGCTACGCACGCCGGGGCCCCGAGATCCAGATTCAAAGCCGACGCCGTTAGGAGCGTGAGCGCGAGAAATCCAATACCATACAAAGTCAGCTTGCCGGTTGCTGAGAGGGGCTTGCTCTCGACATCCGTCTTCACCTCGCCGCTGAGGAGCTTGTTCGCCAGCCAGCGAAGAACAAGAAAGGTCACCAAAATTGACGCTACTGATGGCAAACCGAAGGTCAGCAGCCATTGTCCCAGTGGCGGCATGCCGCCGTTATATACAACCAAGTTCGCCGGGTTCGAAATCGGAAGCGCGAAACTGGCGGCGTTGGCGATGAATGCGCAGATGAGCAGATACGGCAAGGGCTCGGCCTCCGCTGCCCGGACCGCTGCTAAAACGGCAGGGGTCAAGACAACAGCAGTTGCATCATTAGATAGAAAGACCGTTACAAAGACTCCAACGCAATAGATAAGGATGAAAAGACGACCGCAGGAGCCCTTGGAAGCCCGGACAGCATGCGCCGCCACCCAATCGAATACGCCTTCTCGACGCGCCAGCTCTGACATGATCATCATGCCGATCAGAAACAGGTACACATCTAGACCCTTGCCAATGGCGTGACCGGCAGCTGCGGGCGAGAGTAAGCGGCTAACTACGAGTAGACAAGCACCGATGGTCGCCCACCATGCTTCGGGCCACCCTTTAGGGCGAATCAAAACCAGCGCAATCGATGCAAGGGAAATGGCCCAAATGGGAACAGAATGCCAGTGGGCTGGAACAGTGTGAATCATTTTGCCCAGTTAGTCCAAGTTTGCAGGCCCATGCTACTTGCCACGCCAGGAAGGCCAAGGTCCTTTCGTACCGTTTTCATTCGGACCAAGCTGGGTACCCAGAATGCATTTCGCCGGGTAAGCGCCGATCGTATTCTCGTAGTCAATCGCGCTCCTTGAGGGTGAAGTGTAACGGCCGCCTTGATTGACCAAAACGGAAAGTTCGTCTCGCGCCTGGACGCTTACTTCGGTAACTCGAACCTGAATGCGGTGACTGCCGTCAGTGACGGTCGCAGAATTCCATTGAAGGGTCCACCGACCACTTGTGTACTCCATCGGTTGCTCAAGTCCATTGTCGATTGAGCAGGTCACGGCTCCTACGGCCGTGCGACCCCATACTTTCGCCCGAATTGAAATCTTTCCGCCAACCACTTGGTGAGCGCTCTCCGGTCGCGTGATTAGCTTCTCCTTTGCGGGCGAGGTAATCATCACGAACGGCCAGGGACCAAGTTCCTTTAAATTTCCAGCTCACGACGTCGTCATCGACAGTGGTGAACGAGAAACCGGGTGATCCTTCTTCGATCTGGCCTGTCGAACGAGTTGCCGCGTAAATGGTGTGACCGTCATTCGCCAACTCGTTAAGTGCGTGTGCCCCATCTCGACAAGCAAGACATGAGACTCACGAAGTAAATGACCGACGGTTTCTCCCCTGGTCAGCAGCTCGCTCGGGTATAGGTGAGTAAACACCAGTGGTCGAAAACCGTTTAGCCGCCCATCAAAGAGTTGAGCTTTCAACCAGGCGACTTGTTCAGCACTAGAGTCGAAGGTGTCGGCCGTAGCTCCATCCATAGCATTCAAGAACAGAAGTCGATACCGTCCCAGATTGATAGCTCGATAAAGGTCTACTTGCAGGTACTTCCTGAAACAACCCAGGCTTCCCGATTCCTGTCATGGTCACCGGTGATGATGTGAACTGGCAGCTGCAAACGATCGAGCGCTCTTCGAACTAGCTCGTACTGGGGTTCTGACCCATCCTCGGCGTTGTCCCCGGGAAAGAATGCGAAATTACCTCTTCGACCAAATACTCATTCGCGTGATCGATCAAATCGAGAAGGTCCAAATAGTTGTCATCCTGTGCGTCTTGAATATGCAGGTCGCCAAAATGGATCCAGCTTAGAAAGGTGCTTGACACAGCGTTCCCATCCTTCATAGTTCGTCCTCTCATTCTTGTGCGCGATATTTCAGCAAGACGAAGCGCTAAAGATGCCCGTATGCAGTCAGAACTCTCGCAGAGTCTCTGCTCGCGATTTGTCTGAAGCACTGTGGGGCAGCGTTTCAGGCACAACGGCCCAGAGCAGAATCCATGCCATACCGCGCGATACCCGCCAAGCTTAGAAAGCTCGCTGAGTAACTCGCATGTTGAACAAGATAACCGCAAAGCTCGTACTCACGGAGGCGCCGATGCCGACTGTGGCTCCCAATGCGCCCTGCGTAACGTTGAATCTCCCCGTCCCGCGCGTGAGATCTGCGACCACTAAGACGGAAACTACTCCAAAACTGCGTTGGCAACACCAACCAGCAATTGGATGCCGATCAAGAGCGGCACAGAACTCGTGAGCGTGAACAGGACACCACCGATCGGCAAAACGCCGAATGCGATCAAGAGAAGAGGTTTCCTACCCCAAACAGCGGCCTTTTTCCCGATAAAGACGGCTGTTAACGAAATTACCAGTTGCGTGACCACCACGCAGGCCGACAAGACAGCGGATTCTCTGGCGCGTCCGAGCGCCAACATCTCGCCCAACTGTGGCAGCATAGCTGCATTCGCAAAATGGAACAGCACGGCGCAAACCGCAAACCCTAACAACGGCCGGTTTGAAATCAGGGTTCGGATACCAGCAGCTCTAGCTTCCTTGTCTTCGCTTGCACCTCGCGCCCGCGCATAGTTGACAACGTTCGGATTGATCGTCGACAGCGCGATTAGGCTGGGTATCTCCAGAAAGGGAACAGCATAGAAGATGGCACGGTTAGAAATCAGGTAGCCAACTGCGCCCATCAGCAACGCTCTACTACATTCCCTGCGGCGTTGAACGTCTGATTACGGCAAAACGCTTGTCGAAGACCGACGCGGCAACCGTGCCCAAAGTATTGGCTGTTACCACCGGTCCTAAGAGCGAGCCGACACCGCCGAGGAGAATTTGTGCTCCAATCACAGCGGGATAGGTCGGATGAATCGCAAAAATCAGCGAGGCCCCGACTAGCAGCATGATGGCACAGGTAAGAAGCAGCCGCTTTCGGTGTGGCCATCAACCAAAGCGCCACCGGGAGCTTGCGCTAGAACGCCGGCCAGTCCTCCGCATGTGAGAGCGACACCGACTTGCTCAGCGTTCCAATGCTGGGCTGCCAAGTAGACCGCCAGGAAGGGGCCGATGCCAGTTTGCACGTCGGCTAAGAAAAGATCCAACCAATCGAGGGCGCGGCGACTTGTCTGGGAAGGGTCTGTCGACATGCAGTTCTTACGTAAAGAATTAGGCAGCAGGGCTGGGGCCTCCCGACCCTCGGAGTGACGTTCCTCAGGCTCCTTTCTTTGGTCTGGGTTCTGAATGATCAAGAGAGACGCCGTTCACCATTCGCGTCTCGATAACGACTGTCCTTAGTGGCGAGGTACGCACATCACCCTCAAACGACAACTTCTGCCCAAGCTTCAGCTTGATCGCGTTCACCCCTTCCGGCCGCAGATGGAGAAACTCTCCGCCTCCTAAGCTTGCGCCGTTCGGCTCGCCATGACGCGCGTAATTGAGTGCCTCACCATTTCCGTGGTGGTTTCGAGATCCTCTCGCCTCCACTCGTACACAGGATGGTCCGAGGGGCGAACTGGACCAATTTCAGTTGCCAAAGGCAGCATTCAGTCCAGCCGCTCGCGATGTCGGTGAGCACGAGACTATGAACGTAGCGCCTTTGTTCACTTCTCCGCAGTGCCCGACAAGATCCATTTCCATGCTTCCCGGAAGTGGCTCTTTTCAGTCGGCAAGGGTTCGCACCGGCACGCGGTGAGAGGGCAGTCCGCTACCTGCATGCGCTCAGCTATAGATGAACCACTTCACCGGTTACGAACGCAACACGCTCTAAGAAAGGCAGCAGATCTGAAACTTCACTTACTTCGGCCAGACGTGATGTTCACGTAGTGTCCGGCCTTTTGGATCCGCCCCGATTTTACGGCAGCCGCGATAAATGCAAAATGCCGAAACGTACGTTTTGGATAGCTATGTCGAGATCCCGAGGCGTGTAGCTGGTCAAGGGCCCGGAAAAAAACGCCCGCGTGTTCCCTAAGAGATCCACGCTTCCAAAGTTCTGAACAGTTGCCTGAACGATTCGTTGTGCCGTCTCGCGAAGCGCAATGTCACCATGATTCAGCAGTGATCGAGGTCAAGTATTTTTCCGTTCACTCAGCTGAGATGTTAAACGCGAGAACTGCCGGGTTATGGCTCGATGACCATTTTGTTTGATGTTCTCGCGCACACCCAGCTCACTTGCATTACAGTCTTTACTTTTGCACTCGTGTTCGTATCAAATCTTTTGTAGATCTCTCGGCCAGAGATTCCTCTCTCTTGAGAGACTAGAAAGTCTACCGCACCGTCAACTCCGACGGATCGACGTTTCGGGACCGAACATTAGGCATATCTCGGCAAGCAGAGATTCACGGTTGGTCACCAGCAGCCCGAGTGGTGACGTGTTCGTGTCTATGCTCCCGCATAGATCAGAGTCGTGAAGACGGCTGGCTTGATACGACCCTTGCCCCACTTCTCATCGTAGGCAGCCGTGGGTTCTGCGGCGATACTTTCATCCAATGAGCGACCCTGCCGTTTGAGTTCGGCGACGCTGTCACGCGTGCTGACGAGCATCTCATGAAAAGCAGTCAGCTGAGTCCTATCGCCGACGGGGCCATGGCCCGGAATGATAAGCATGTTGCCGTCGGTGAGTTTCAGATTGCGTTCTGTCGCCGCGATCATGCCGCTAATGCTCCCGC
Source organism: Bryobacteraceae bacterium (assembly GCA_965214005.1). Lineage (GTDB taxonomy): Bacteria > Acidobacteriota > Terriglobia > Bryobacterales > Bryobacteraceae > Bog-105. Next base: position 164,856 of record CBDCAQ010000014.1, on the reverse strand, counting down.
CCGTCGAGTAGTCGATAAACGGGTAGAATCCGTTGAACCACGTAACGCCTACATGCATAACGTTGGCGTCAGTGAAGTGCACCGAGATGTCGGTGTCGGTGTGAGCTGGATCGTAGTGGCGAAGTTCAATGGATTCGCCATCGACGGATAGAGTTTTCTCGGTCGCGAATACGTCCTTGGGAATTGCGTCGGTAGGAGCAGCCGGAAACGTCCATTGCCAGCCATCGACACGAGTCGCCACGGACAGACGGTTGCGCGTGTTCTCATGGGCCGTTATCTCGGCACCTTCGGAGTGAAGCCACGAATTGCCATCGGTGTGGTCGAAGTGCCAATGCGTATTGATCAGGTGCTGAACAGGACCATCGCCTATGGCCGCAAGGGCGTCCAGGATCTGCGGCTTGGACGTCGAAAAACCGGTGTTCACGAGCAGCTTTCCTTGTGCACTCGAAAGCACTCCGATGTTGCCTCCCGAGCCAAGGAGCACGCTGACGTTCCGACGCAGAGCCTGATGGGTGATCTTAGCTGTGGCTCCCGCAACGCGGCCCTGGACCAAGATGGAAGGCTGCTCCTGTGCCGAAGCTCGAGGTTTGATCGAGGTGTTTGTTAGCGCGTCATGAACGAGAACGCTATTGTGTACCGAGGACTTCTCGTCACGTGTGCCGGTTGAATCTGCTGACATGAATTTTGTTTCCTGCACTACTAGACGAAGAAGGTCGGCGCTTCGGCCCGGGAAATCAAGGACAGCGATGCCACGATGGCTGCCACTCTAGAAACCTTGCCTCGTTGTTGCTGATTTGCTCAACCTACTCAGAACAGCATCCTCAGTTGCAGCTCATCGATGGTGACATCGCGCTTCGCGAGACGGCAAAACGAATTGTTGACGCAGCTGTTCAGAATTTCGGGAAAGTGGACTTGTTGGTTAACAACGCAGGTGTCTTTATTGCTAAGCCATTCACCAGCTACACGGCCCAGGATTTTGAGGCCGCGATGCAAACCAACGTCTTCGGGTTCTTCCATCTCTCGCAGCTGGCAATGGACCAGATGCGGACCCAAAAAGCAGGACATGTGGTGAACATCACGTCATCACTCACCGATCAACCAATAGCCGGAGTGCCAGCTGCTCTCACCAACTTGACAAAAGGAGGCCTCGAGTCGGTCACTCGAGCATTGGCGATTGAGTTCGCATCGGAGGGGATCCGCTGCAATGCCATTTCACCAGGCGCCGTCAATACTCCCATGCATCCGGTGGAGGCACATCCGTTCTTGAAAGGATTGAGTCCAATGCAGCGAATGGCCGAAGCTAGTGAGGTCGCGGATCTGTTGCTTTATCTGGAACGTGCTGCTTTCGTAACGGGTGAAGTGGTCCATCTAGACGGCGGAGCGCATGCAGGCAGATGGTAGTGCTCGGTCCTGGACATCAACCACAGTAACGGAGCAACTCGGTATCGAGTACCCGGTTATCCAAGCCCCGTTTGGATTGCCTTCTCAGGGACAGGCAGCAACGGTTTCCAACTTGGGAGGACTGGGATCTTTGAGCGCTGTCACGCTTAGCGGTTCAGCGATCGCTGATGTCGTTGCTGAAATACACAGTCTCACGGCGAAGCCATTCGCTGTCAATCTCTGGGTCTCAACTTCGGATAAGACGGCTTATCAGATCAAATCGGAGGAGCTACAGCAAGCACTGAAAGCGTTCTCTAAATATTACTCGGCGCCGTGTAATCTCCAAGCCGATGCCTCTCGATGCACCCGTTACGATGGCCGCACGCGGCATGTTACAGCGCACTCCAGGACGTCTCCAGCCATTGGGTAAAGCCCGTAGTTTGCGGGTATTCTTGTTTCACTGTGCCTAAATCGACGTGAAAACCGTGCGTCTCAAACCAGCGGAACATGACCGTAAACCCGTGGCCGGCTTGCTTTTCAAATTCATCCCAGGGGACCTGGCTATATTGCACAGGCTTGGTGGAAACCCGGCTTAGCGCCTCCGCGACTTCCTGCATAGAAAGTTCATCACCCGCTAGAGAGAACGTTCTGTTGCGCCATCTATCTTCGTGTTCAAAGGCGAGCCCAATAAATGCTCCGATATCGTCCACGGCTACCATCTGCAGCTTCGTCGTCGGACTGAGTGGGAGTGGGATGCGGCCTTCCTGGATCGGCGCCCCGAATAGGGTCTGCCAGTTTTCCATAAAGAAAACCGGCCGGAAGATGGTGTAATCGAGACCGCTGGAGCGAAGATGCTCTTCTATCTTCCCCTTGCTTTCGAAATCAGCGATTCCGGTTTGTTCGTCCGCCGAGCCAACGGAACTGTAAACAAACTGGCAGACGCCCTGCCGGTTGGCAGCTTCAATGAGCGCCGACCCCTGCTTGATTTCACCAGCGGCTTCGTTGGCAGTCCGCTGAACTGAGTACACGCCGTAGACACCGTCCAGGGCACGCGAAAGGCTGTTCGGATCATCAAGATTGCCGGAAAATACGTCTTCTCCGGCACCTATCAGCTGACGTGCTTTGTCTGAGTTCGGGTCGCGAACGAGGAGGCGCAACTTGAACCCGCGCTTGCGCAAATGCCGGTACGCCGCGCCACCCTGCTGTCCCGTGGCCCCTACAACAAGGATTGTTCTCTGGCTGTTATTTGACATGTGGCTAACTTCTCCCTAGATGACTGCGAGTTGAGAAATGCCGGACGGCGCAACGCGAGCTTGTGTTGCTGCCTCGTCCAGTTTGTTCTGCACCGCCGCCACTGCCGGAAGGGGACGCCACAGTACGGTCATCTCCTGTATTAATCCTGCTTCGTTGAGGAGCCAGTAATCCACACCGTCCAACTCATACGACCCGACTGTCACCCGGAAGAACTCAGACACATGCTGAGGGCCCTGCATCGTTTCAAGAAAATCGAAGTCATCTACCAAAGCCAGCAGAGCCCCGACAACCAGTCTGATAGCCGCCTTGCCGTGTACAGGTTCCGCGCCGAGAGGAGTCCTGAGAATCACGTCTTCAGTCATGTGAGTCAGCATGGCATCCAAATTCTTGCTTTTCATGGCTTCGGTGAAGGCATGTATATGCGTCAGATTCATTTCGTCGCTCCTGTTTAAACAATAGTTCGCGCATGCTGAGTAAGCTGCCGTAGCTTTATCTTCGTTCCATAGACACCCTCTTTGGAAGAGCGCGGAGGGACGAAAAACCCACGATTGCTGCCGCTTACTTCTTTTACGTTTTGTTGCAGCGTGTAGAACCACGCCCACTCCCTTCGTCATCCCTGTTCGTTTTCATCGACCTTGCCGTCGCGAGGAAGGTATGTAATTCCCGCGGCAGCATTCGAGAGAGCACAGCGCCTACGCTCAGGGAAACATGATTCATCATTCGTATCCGGGGTCTGGTTCAGGCATACGCTCCAATCTTGAAGACATAGAGCGTCACCGGTGTGCCTGCAGGATCGATTTGCTCTGTTTTTACCTCTCCGACCTGAACATTCACGAAGCCGGCAGCCCGGTGAAGCGCATCCCACTCGGCCCTGGACGGAGTACGCGAAGGGTTTCTGACAAAGCCAGACTGGGAGTAGACCAGAAATGAGCCACTCCAATTGAGAAGACGCAATCAAAACTGCTGTCCGGGAATGGCATGTGCTCTGCTGAGCCTAGATAGAAGCTGGCCCGGCGTGCGGGGACTAGAGTAGCGTTAAATCGCTTCGCTTCCGCCACCATTGTGGGCGAGATATCAAGCCCAACGTACCGGAGATCTTGCGCTTGACGGATTACCTCCGAGACCATCCGGCCATTGCCGAAACCAATCTCGAGAACGTGGCTACTCGCACTTAGCCCTAGTGTCGCGACCGCCTTCACGCTGGACTGCGCGTTACTCTCGTACACCCGCGCCATAACAGCCAGGCCAATCTCCCCTTCAGGATTGCCAAGTTGCTTGGCCCACTCAACCGGTGCAAGCGATTCAACTGCATTCATTTTAAAATTCGTTTTCAGCAGCTCTACATATAGTCGATATTGTCGTTTGCTGTTATTTATCAATGAAGAGCGAAGCAGTTAGGAGAGGTCCTTTTTCCGGCAGCCAGACTGAGTTTTGGCGCAGCATCTGCACCTCCACAACCACCGGCCCACTCATGAAGCTCAACGCGTGTCCACCTACCGTTTGATCGTCGGAAATGAAGTGATAGTGATAGCCGACTTGGTTAATGCCCTTTGCCCAAGCCGGGCAACGAAACGCCACCAGCGTTGCTTTCACATCTTGGAACTGGAATCTCACTTCCTCTGTGAGAGCCTCCGAAAGAGGAGGATAAGGCGGAAATAACTTCGGAATAGCCCGTGTCATCAATGCGGAAAATCGCCGTGAACGCGAATGGCGTAGAACAGGTTTGGTGAAGGCAAGTAGCTGTCAATTTGCCGGCCGAGTTGCTCTAGCGAAAGACCGTTCGCGGCAAAGCGGATGTCAGGACGAAATTTCACCATCGCCGCAAAAGGAACTCGGGACTGCTCCGGTTCTTCTGTCAGAGTACCGTCCGAGTGAAAGTGATAGAAATGTCCATTGAGCACCGTCATCTCCCCATCAATACCTTCGAACGTACCGAGTCCGAAGTCCCCATGCTGCTTTAGAGCGCTAATCGGATAAACGCCCCCGTAGAGGCCCAGGGTGAGCGCATCGAGAGTCGAGACCTGAAACAGATCGTCTGCGGGGCAACCATCGCATCCCCTCCAGTTCGGTTCTCTTTGGGCCACTGACAGCGCTGAAGAGATCAGCATGGTCCCGCAAATGGCAATTAATTTATTGCCCTTCATTGGCCTCTCACGTCCTTGTATAAAAAACACCCGGGGTTGTTTTCTATTCCATTCCGGACATGAAAATTCGTGTCAGCAATCAACTGCGTGGACGGTGAGGAAGGTGACCGAAAGCTTGAGAGGCCAAAGGTCCAGCAGTCCTCCGAATAGCGTCAGTCCCGTGTCGGTTTGGCGCGGCGGAACTATGCGTTGGTGCAGATCATCCTATTGGCTGGGCTGAGTGTTAGGTTCTTCAGAAGAGGAGGTCGGCAAGCCGCGTGTTCTCCGCACTGTTGCCTGCGCCAAGTACGCACAAGTGGGCTCGTCTGCAAGCTGCTGCGCCTTGTAATGATTTGCCAATGCCTGCAGCTGTTGCTCTACGGTACGGTTATTGGGAGTCCTTGCGACTGAACGATTGTCGGCAGGCATAACGACGACAGATAATAGAGGCTCAGTAATCGTGGGAACTCGCTTGGGGACCCTTGCCAGGATCATACAAGCGCCTTTGGAGCCAAGAGCTCCGCAAGAGAAGCTCTGCCTTATGCCGGTCTCCGGTACGGTTTGCGCTTCGGGTGAGGCACTTTGTGCCGGACCACTTCATTCCCACACTGCCCACTCATTGATCCAGTGAGAGCTGTGCTCGAGGAGCGGATATCGTGGGGGTAGCGGGATACGCGTCAGAGACAGTGTGCCGTTTCTAGCTGCTTCTTTCCCCGTCGGTGTGAGAACCAGATGCGCTCCGTCAGGTTGCCTCATCTGATAAGTAAGATCGTATGTTCCATTGTTGAAAAAAGGGGAGCCGAGAGTCATGGTGTGGGTAGCAAGATTAATCGTCGCGTAACTGCGCCAAAGTTTGGCGTCCGCAGACCGGATCATTAGGTGAGGCGCCTAGAGCAATTGGATTCAGCCATCCCTCACCCTAAACAGCAGCCCGACCCCCGGTTTTCTGGCGCACTTCCTGAACCACTCCGAGTTTTAGCGAGCCTACCAGACGAAGCATGTCGTCCCAGTGATCAGCGATGAGATGAGTGTTGATCCGGTGGCGTGCGACGCTATTCAGCGAACCGTATTCGCCCCTGGGTCCATTCGCCAATAACGCGCTCCGTCGATGTCAGCGATGCGCGGACAGAAGAGATATCCCAGCAGCCAAAAGAGCCCGAACACCACATCTGTGTAAGCGCCTGTGTCGGTCATGATTTCCGTGGGTGTGAGTTCTGTTTGCTGACCCAGAACAACGGAGAGAAGAAAGAGGTTGGGCGGCAGGCAAGAGTGGAGCGAGCAAGGCCTATGCTGCGTGGGTGAGATCTGTGGCGTGGTGATTGTCAGGCACTCTCTAGCTTCACGGAAACCCGCTGACTCCCTAATGAATCGTAAGGCGGAGTTACCTTTTAAGCACCTTCTGAAGGACTCAATGTAAATCGGAAAATTTGATTCGAGGTTTTTCAGAGTGTAGACGATCGGGGTTGCGCGGTGAAGGACAGTATGCTTGGAGTCTCACAATGCCATCTCAAGCGGTTCCGGTTTGGTCAGGTGGGAGTAGCGGCGGTGATGGCGGACTCGTCCAGTTCCAGGATGTCTGTGAAGTCTCTATCGAAAGGCTTGGGTGGATCCACGATGCTGCCGTCTGGCTTTAGCAGGATTTTAGTTGTGAGCCGGAGCTTATTGGTCTCCCCTGTAGTTTTATTCGACGTTAAGAATCCCAGTATCAATTGAAGAATGGCTTCCACCGGTACTCGCCGCACGAACTTCAGGTATAAGTAAAGGCCTTGCAGACCTCCGTCTACGTGTCCCCCAATAAACAGGTGCGTGAGAATGGCCGGTTTCCGTATGTCGGTAAAAAAGTAAGTGCCTTCGCCGTCCTTCTTTTGCCAGCCGTGCTCGAAAAGATAGAAAAGCTTACCGCCGACTTTAACGACAGGCTGCCAGAAATCCGCCTTGCTCAGGTCATCAATGTTCCTGACCAACTGATTGGCTATCAGGGAACTCACAAGAATGGCTAGGTGTTCGAACTTATCGGATTTCGCATACTGAATCAGCACATTGCTATCCTTCTCAGTCAAGATCTTCTTCTTGTCAGGACCAATACCTGCTGTCAATGTAGGGAAGTTCAGCAGCTTGTCTTTGCTCAGAGCCAGTTCATAGTAACCGCCGGTTTGTTGGGGCGAGAACTCGAGGGGAACGAAAAGCTTGGAAAGCCCAGTCCATTTTGTCTTAAGGTAAACTCCTTTCGAGTTCGTTTCGAGGTTAAAGATTGGCCGTAACGGTTTCAGCAAAACACCATTCGCGTCGACCTTGAAGGCCTCAATAGGGGCGTTCACGAACTCAATTCCGACTGAGCGCTGATTGGTAGTCTCCCCGTGCGGAACGTTGGTGGCCAAGTCCACAAACTGGATAATATTTCCTTTATCCTGATCGTCCTGATTATTGATGCAGAAATGAGGGATAGGGAAGTAAGTGTGTCCATCCTTCGTGGTTTCCTGGCGGACACTTGGAATGGCAAGATTGCCGAAGGCGGCCGTTTCGTGTAGAAGAATTTGAGTCGGCATTCCTACGGCGCGCAGGCCAATGCTGCCGTTGTATTTCCCAAGGTCTTTCTCATCTTTCCAGTTGCTGAAACTCAGAATGTTGGAGGCAATTGAGTACTCCTCAGAAAATCCAACGGGCGTATCTTTTTGAGCGGATCATAAACGTGTAGCTCCGATGCAACAGCAGCTTTAGCAGGATCATAGGGCTTGTAAAACTTCTTGACGACATTGTTGGTGGCCTGTTCCCAACGGAGCGAATATTGGGCGAAATAGGAGATGCTGTCCTGCGTGTTGGTTAGGTAGATGCGGGTATCGGAGATAGGAAAGTCTTGGATAGAGGCATTGTTGCGAACTTCGTTGATATAGAAGCGAGCGATGGTGCCATGTACCTCAAACACATCCTCCGGTATTGTCAAGTTGTTAGCTTGGGCGGCCTATGGAATGGTTTATGGCCGATTCAGTGCTGTTGACGCTGGTCGGTGATCAAGCGAGCGCGGATGCCTGGGTTACTTCATTCCAAATCCGGAACCGCGTGCTACGGAGTTCTAGATAAACAACAGCGGAGTGCAGATGGCGTCGGGGACGGAAGTGGGAAGCAATGATTCCGTGAACCTCGACGAACTTCTGAGCGTGTCGAGCGGACTTAAACCGTCGCATGCGTCTCTCTCGCTCTCGGGTCGGTTGATGCGAGTTCTCCGCCCTGTTGTTCAAGTAGCGATGCTGTCGATGAGCAACATCAGGCATCACCATTCGTTTCGCCACCGCGTAACTCCGCAGTTTGTCAGTAATGATGACGCGGGGTTTGCGTCCAGTTGCCCGCAAAAGCCTGCGAAACAATCGGATTGCGGCAAACCGATCCCGCTTCGGTTGAACTAGAATGTCGAGGACAACGCCGTGCTGATCGACTGCTCGCCAGAGATAGTGAGTGAGGCCGTTGATCTTGAGAAAGACTTCGTCGAGGTGCCACTGATCACCGGTTCGAGCACGTCGTCTTCTGAGGCCATCGGCATACCGTTTGCCGAACTTGTCGCACCAACACCGGACCGTCTCATAGCTGACCAGCACTCCACGGGTCGCCATCAGTTCCTCCACATCACGAAAGCTGACGCCGAAACGAAAGTAAAGCCAAACGCATTCCGAGATGATTTCTCTCGGGAATCGATGACCACGGTACAGGCTATCCGACACTCATCCAGAATCGCATTCAGGCGCAGTCGCTCAACTTGACAGTGCCGGCGGCCGTGGTCGTGTCGAGTGTCGAGAGTATACCGAGGTGTTGGCAATTCATGCGATCCAGAACCGGTTAACAGTGCGTACCGCGGCCGGCGACGTGACTTACACGGCGAGTGCCGCGCAGGGCGAAGTCTATCGCACCGCAAAGCGTCAGTTTGCCGTGGGGGAGACCATCCGGTTGACGAAGCCATGGGGACCGCCGGGAAACAAGGTAGCCAATGGAGCCGTTGGGCGGATTGCGGAAATGAACGAGCAAGGCCAAGGGAAACTCCAGTTTGGTGAGAAGACATATCACTGGGACATTCGCTCGAATCCGCATCTGGATTGGGGTTACGCGACAACCTCGTATCGGAGTCAGTCGGTGACATTTGATCGTGTGGGTGTGCATATCGATACCGGCAATTCGCGGATACGCGGCCTCGTCGATAAGGTGTTGGGCTACGTAGCCTTTAGCCGCGCCGCTAAGGAATTGTTGATCGTGACAGACGATAAAGCAGAGCTACTGTCAGCCAAATCGCCACTGCTGAAATGGTTTCAAAAACCAACCGCTCTCCCCATCATTCAGCAAGCTGAGACACAACAAACGCGACGTTACGCTGCGGTCAGCGGGACACCTGTTGATACGCCAGCAAAAATCCACGAAGGAGTGATTACAAAGCAGAATGTCAGCCATAGCTATCAACGGATCGGAATCTGAAGCGGTCGTTCAGGCCAAAGAGGGCGAGTACCTGTTTGCGATGGGGATCATCGCAGAGGGCCGCCTCTGGGTATTTCCCTACATGAACCTGAGGTTCTGCGAGGCCAACAATCACTGGCTTGATATCGTCTATCATTCGCATACGAAACACATCGAAGGCGATGGCTTACAGGGTATCGGCGACCTGCTTGCGCTGCAGCGAGTGCGCCGCCTTCGACAGGGCGGACGAGGCTCCGCTCCTCTCATCACTCGCGTCGAAGTAACTAATAACTCAGACGAAAACTGAGGGGTTCTAAATGAAAAGTCACACAATGTGGTGCTATGTTTCAGCATTTCGGAACGGGCCGAGATACACGACAAGCGGCACTACAGATCTAAAGAGGGAAAACAGTGAAACGGAATTTAAGCACGGGTAAGCGCGGGCGGCTCAGTAAGGATCGCTGCATTCTGAGTTCTGGTTGCCGGCTAGGCTGATTGCGGTGTATCGGGACAGTCCCCAATTGGTTCGAGTGACCATGGCTGTTCCTGACGGTTCACAAACCCTTCGGTCGTCTTCTCACCCGGCTTGATCTAAACACCATAGGCAAGTCCCTCGTCCCTCTGGATCATCCGGGAATGCTCCACACAAATTGAGATATTCTCCGGCCTGTGGGTTGCTACATACTTGGTCGCCGCATTCAGGCGATTGCAAACGCGTGTTTCAGGAGTAATCGGCGGCCTGATAGAGAAAGCTCATTACGACGGAGCGTCTAATCGACCTGCAAATAATTCTTCTGCTTTCGCAAAGATGTCAGATGATGGAGCATGTCAAAAATCGCCTTTCTGCGCAATTTGAAGCGCATTACCCTGTTGCTCTGCGTGCTAATTTGCAATTGCTCATGGTGCTCTTTAGGCAGAGCGCAAGGAACACGTACGCCGCCGAATGCGCTCAACCGGCTCGTTGGTTTGCATCTTCCGCGTCTAGAGGGAACGATCCCCGTCTACTACTCCGATGGCCTTAAGACCACGGCGCGCCGCGATCAGGCCGAGATTGCGGACTGTTCTTCCTGGTACAGCAAGCAGCTTCATGTATCCGTTGCCGTCACACTCGCAGTTCTAAATGAGGCCGATTGGAACCGGGTTGGGCACTTGGCGGGCTACCCCATGGCCGAAGCTTTTCCGGAGGAAGGGAATGTCATCATCATGCCGGACTCCTTCGCGAACTTTCCGGGGCAGAACAAGCACGTGGATCTGGACAAGAAGTTAGACTTCATTGCCCTGCACGAGACGGGACACCTCTACCAACGAGCTCTGCATCTGGATGGCCCCGACCTCTTCATGCAGGAGTTCTCCGCCACCATGCTAGCGACAGCCTATGCTCTCGTGCTGCGACCTGACCTTCTATCGGACACGCTCAATTCGCGCACGGGCACGAAGCAGCGCTATACCTCGTTCGAGGATATGGATCTCATCTACGACGGAGTGGGCTTCGACAATTACGATTGGCTACAGGTCGAAACCGTACGGCTGGCGGTTTTCTTCGTCAAAGGGCAGGATCTCGCTGGACTCGTCGAAAGATTACAGGCTGCCTTTCCCACAGGTCGCACGATGTCCAACGAACAGGTTTTTCGCAGTCTCGAGGTTATTCGACCCGGCATCACTGCCCAAGCTGATGCACTGGCCAAACCGACCACCCTGAACTCCATCGTTCCTGCAGAGTGTCTCTCAGCACCTCGGAAGGAAGATGTAATCGGCTACTTCGGCGTGCGAAATGCGAGCGACCACGGTATCGCAGTCGTGGATGACGGCGTACAGGCTGTTCTGCCGCCTGGCTACACTGCTGAGCAGGGCAGTATCGGCACCCAGTTCAAGTTGCCTTCTGGCAAATGTCTCACCTATTCAAGGGTGCCCGGCTACATCGTTCTAAGGTGAGCTGCAGGGGCAGTGCTCCTCGATACTGATGTACGCGCCCGCGGCGGCTGACCGCTACTCCGGGTCAATTGTCGGCCATCCGGAAAATGGACGATTAGGAACGTGTGGTCGCGAAGTGTAGAGGAATCGGCAGCCACTTTGCCGTGAAACGCGCTCGCCGTTCAGTCAGGCGAGGGTTGCGGTCATTCAACGGAACGCCGACATTACGTCAAAGTGGATTGCTCTACATATGGCCGTTACCGTCGATCTAATGCGAGCTACTTGGTAAGAAATGCGTCCGCGCCTTTCGAATCCGTTCCAAGGCCAGTTATCGAGTCCGCCTCACGTCGGGAGAACGGAACAATACCCAGGCGATCACGATTAGAAAGCACAGATGGATCACTACTTTGGTTGTCACTGGAAAGCTGATCACGACGTGGAGGGCCATCCACGCAATTGCCAGCCAACGAGCCTAATTCTTTCCAAAGAGCAGAAATACTCCGCAAATGACTGCCACCAGTTCCGTAGCTTCGATGAGGATATCATCGCGTTGCCAACGATTGGGAAGGTGACTGGCGAGTTCTCCTAGTCCTACGACGATATAGAGCACTGCGATCACAATCACAAATGCTCTCGGTTTCATGGCAGAAGCTCCAGCACAGAGTCACTAGGTTCCAAATCTTCAGCATTAGGCGGCAGGATCGCGCCAGCTTCGAGAAGCAGGCGAACCGTTGTGACGAAGTCACCCGTGTCGCGCCGCCACCCATTGCCGGACGCATAGATTGCCCAGGACAATGCGGAACTCGGATATTCGATGGACTTGAGCTCAAGCGCCGGACCGAATCGCAGGATGTCCGCCATCATTTCCGCGTTGCCGTTGAAAGCCGCCCAATGCAGCGCAGTGGCGCCCATTTCACCTGGGGTGTTGACCCGCCAGCCCGCCTCCAGCATGAGCCGGACTGCTCGGGCGTTATTGCTTTGGGCCGCGTCGGGAAGCTTTCTCGCCATCTCGTCCGCAAATCTGGAAACATCGGCTGGTTTCTGCGCGAGAGCACGGCGAAATGTATCGGAGTCGCCCAGTTCGCAGGCGAGTGTTATTTTCAGGGTCTCGGGAGTGTGCTCCAGCAGGAACTCAAAAATGTTCTCATGACCAAACTCGCGCGCCACTGTGTGTGCCGTGCGATTGCGTCCCAATTGCCAGATGTAGATGGTCCCTCCCGCACGGGGGTCCTTCATGGGAAACCATTCGGCAGACACACGCATGTAGATGCAACCGGGGTCGCGCTCAAGGTGCTCGCGCACCATTTGCAAGTCGCCCAGCGCCGCCGCCATGAGCAGATCGGTCTTACATCCTTTCTGAATCAGATACCGCGCTACGCTTTGGCGATCTTGCGGGTAGTGCCGCCTCTGCTCGACTCGAAGCATGTATTGTGCCGGTGTGGATTCATGATCGACGTCAAGCGCGTTCATATTGGCGCCAGCGCTGAGCAACAGTTCCGCTACAGCCACACTGGATGCAAAGTGGAGGGGAATCTGGCCGTCACCACCGCGACGGTGTACCACCACGGGGTCGACCGCGATCAACTTCTGAAGGTCTTCGATCCGGCCCAAACGCGCAGCCGAATGAGCATCTACTTCGGCTCCCCGCTCAATTAAGAAATCAGCAAGGGATGGATCGCAGTCATCGAGCACACCGAAGCCGCCTGCCCACCATTCAGTGCGCTTTTTGATGCTCGCCCCGGATTGGAGCAGGAGGTCGATGGTCGCCCGGTCACTCCGCTGCACAGCCGCGAACAGCGCGTGTTGTCCGAAGCCGTCGCCCGGCAAAGGTTGATCGATGATTGACTTCAGTTCGGGATTTCGGCGCAGGACTTGTGCTAACGCTGGAGCATCACTATCGCAGACCGCGACCTTCAAGGCTTCGGCGGGCGAAAGTTGTTGTTCAAGAACGAATGATTTCAGCTTTGCCCAGGAGGCGAAACCGTACTCTGTAGCAACAATGTGCTGAGCATCTGCTAATTTGCGCCCATCTGCGGACCTTTGTACTGCCTTGGCCTGCTTACGAAGGTGTTCAAGATTGGGTTTAGGCGGGAGCTCACGAGACATACACTTCTCCTTTTCTGGCCCGGTGTCCGCAGCACGGGCAAAAGAAGAAGTTCGAGGCTAAAACTCTATTCCAGGCGGGATATTCCCTCTCCGCGGACGGGTTGCAACCTGAATTGCGACTCTGAATATACCAAACGCCGGGCGACGCGGCGAAACCGACAGCCGAATATTTCATGCGAACCTACCTCCTTTGGGGCTGGCGGTACGGCACGCAAAAACGCAGGCGAAACCCTTTAACAGCCGTAAACTGGCAGAGATGCTTTCTGAAACCGACGCTACACTCCTTGATCTGCTTCTCGACTCCTGGGACCGCAACCATCGCATCCTCACTAACCTTTTGCGCGCGCTGCCTTCAGGCGCGCTCGCGCATCGCGCGCTACCCGACAGCCCGACCGTTTCCGAACTGTTCACGCACATGCACTTCGTACGCGTTATCTTCCTCTCCGAAGATGCGCCCGACCTTGCCATCGAAGTCCCTGAGCGTGAATGGGTGAAAGAACTCGAAGTTGACCGCCTCGCCGAAGAACTGGGCCGCAGTGCAGCCGCAGTTCGCAATGCAGTACGCACTCTGATCGCCTCTGGCCGTCAGACAAAGGTGCACTATGACCACCCGCTCCTATTCCTCCAGCACATGATCTGGCATGAGGGCTACCACCACGGCCAAATCAAGCTCGCCCTCAAAGCCGCTGGCCAAGCGTTCGACGACGACGGAATTGGTGGGATCACCTGGGACGTTTGGACGGAAAAGCGTACATCTTGAGTGCCTCCTATAAGCCGCCGTGTCGCCTTGTTAGACAGGCTGCGGCCTTTCAAGAGGGCCAAGTCGGATTCGGGCGGCGTTGCCGGTCAAAGGAGGGTTCCGATCACTTCGAAGATGGTCGGCGACAGTCGTTAGGACGCGAGTAGTCGGGCAGCGTAGAGGAATGATCAGCTTTCACGTCCGAGACGGATTAACAAACACTGCGCCGTATTTCGCGATCCATGCGGCGGGTGTGCGCCAATCTTCCGGATACCGCGTCGTTCGCGCTTTAGAAAAGCGATGATCGGAAAGTACATCGGCGGCCAGCGCTTACGCTGTGATCAGGGCTGAGATGCATCAGGTGGGCTGTTCGTGCAAATCAAGCATGGCCCGCCAGACAGCAATCCAAGCGCCGGCTATCTCTCGAAAGACCCATAAATCTCTCCCAGTTGCTTGATGCCGTTCGCCGGATCGCTCGTAGGTCATCTCGTATTGGAACGTTATGACGGCGGTGTCCCCGATCAAATCAGTTGCATTACCGTGATCGTGGAACCCATTGACTCGAGCGTTGGCACAAAAATCGCGTTCGCCAGCGAGTTGCTCCAGTACACGCAACACACGTGCTCCAGGCAGACTCAGATCGACCTCGATCACCGGACACTCGCGCGTATACTGATCCACGATCGCCAAAGCACGAAAGCTGCGTCCATCTGCCAGGCTGTCACTCACGAAGTCCATGCCCCAGCGTTGATTCGGGCGCGTAATCTCTGTGAGCACTGCCTTCGAGCACGTAAACCGTTTTCGTTTCCGCCGCGGCACTTGCAACCGCAACTTCTTCGTGATCCGATGCACCCGGCCGTGCCACACGGAGATGCCTTCGCGCTTCAGCAAGGCTGTTAACCGTCGATAGCCAAAGCGGGGGCGCTCTGCTGCCAACTCCGCAATACGCTTGGGCAAGGTGTTTCTGGCTTCGGTCGCGCTCCGTACTGTTGTGTGGATCGCGGGATTCCATTGCAAAGTTTAAGAGAGAGGCTTTTGGTAGGGTAGAAGGCCGTGCCGATTACCGAATCCAATCCGTTCAAGGGTAGACAATATCCAGGCCAGGTGATCGTGACCGCAGTACGCTGGTATTTACGCTACCCGCTGGCATATGAGCATGTGTCCGAATTGCTGACAGAGCGAGGCCCGGTAGATGCCAGCTGCATCTGGCGGTGGGTACAAGCTTTCGCACCGGAGTTGAGCAAGCGTTGTCGGCAACATTTAAAACGAGTCAACAAGAGCTACCGGGTTGACGAGACGTATATCAGGGTTAAAGGGCAAGAGAAGTACCTCTATAGAGCCGTGGATTCTGCTGGCCAAACAATTGATTTTCTGCTCACGGCGAAGCGCGATGCGAGTGCCGCGAAGCGCTTCTTTCAGAAGGTCTTCAGTCTTGCTACCAATCCCGTACCGCGTGTCATCAATGTGGACAAGAACCCTGCCTATCCAGCGGCTATTCGAGCTCTTAAGCAGGAAGGGACGCTGCCGCAGCGGGTTCGCCTGCGGCAATGTAAGTACCTCAATAATGTAATTGAGCAAGATCACCGAGTTGTGAAAAAGCGCACTTGGCTGGCCAAGGGCTACAACACGTTTCAAAGTGCGTGGCGAACACTCGAAGGCATTGAAACAGTCAACATGATTCGCAAGGGACGGGTTCGATGGATAGCGAAACAAGATGTGTTGGCCGAAGCAAGATTCATTGCCAAACTCTTTGGCCCCGCCGCCTGATTCCAATTCAGTTCATCGCCTCAACTCGTCCTATTTTTTGTACCTTCGAAACTTCGCAATGAAAGGACTGCGAGTGTATCGCTGAGCCGGCAGCCTTCTTGCAAAATAAATTCGCTGCGATCGAAGCCTCTGGACTGAAGCTCTTCCCTCATAGGCATGAAGACCACCGCGCTTAGGGCCGAGTGAGTCGGAACAGCGTGAGCACCTTGCGCACCCACAAAGATTACAGGCTCGTGATAGAAGGCTAGGATTGCATCAACTTCCAACGTGCTAAAAGCCCTGTAATAGCTTCTCAAGAAGTCAAGCGGCTCCCCTAAGTTCGAAGACATGGTGCCATATTACAAGGTAGCCAAGGGTGTTGGGCCGACTGGCGGACTCGCCGACCTGCGTCTCGCGATCGTATACGGAGCATCATCCGGACCGCAACAGGAGGGATGCCGACTTATAGTCGAGCCAAGGCAGTTGGCTCAATAAAGTAGTTATCAACAGTCGTCGGTCACCGCGGTTGTGGAAAAGCCCTCCCTGGCTGTTTCGATTTTATTCCGCCGCTTGATAGCGGAGGCTGTAGGGAGAGCAGGCGTCTCACTGTTACGAGTAATGCCGACTAACACTCGATGATTTCGTAAAGACCCTCGAGCAGTGGGATGTGCTTCGCTTAGACGAATTCTCAGAAGCTGTCGCTGGACACCAGCACGACATCTATAAGTCCTTTGGAAATGCGAAGCCGGCGTGCCGAAGCGATCACGGAGCAAAACAATATGAAGCCAAAAGAGAATGACGATCGAGATCAGGCCTATGCAGCCTGGGTGGGATTCGATTGGGGGGACCAAGAGCACGTCTGGGCTCTGCAATGGACCGACACGGGAGAGCGGGAGCGAGGGCGGCTGGAGCAAACACCAGAAGCACTGGACCTTTGGATCGGTCAATTGATGAGCCGATTGAAGGGCCGCCGAATAGGCGTGGCGATAGAGCAAAAGCATGGCGCTGTTGTCTGGATGCTTCTGAAATACGCGTGCGTAGAGATCTATCCCGTCCATCCGCAAGCCGCCGGACAATTTCGTAAGGCTTTGTATCCGTCCGGAAGCAAGAGTGATCCTGCCGATGGGGAGTTGCTGCTCGACTTGTTGGTACACCATCGGGGCCGCCTTCGTCCTTTGCAGCAAGACGACGAACCAACTCGTCGACTGCTGCTGTTAGTCGAACAACGCCGACACTGGGTGGAGGAGAAGAAGGCGCACGGCAATCGACTCTCCGCCCGACTGAAGGTCTACTTTCCACAAGTGCTGACCTGGTTTGACGATATCGGAGCCGCACCGGTTCTCGATCTGCTGGCCAGATGGCCCAGACTGGAGCAGTTGCAAAAGGCGAAACGCAAGACACTGGAAGTGTTCCTACTCAAACATCGGCGCACCACGGAAGAGGCGGCGGCTTGGGCACAAGAGGTGAGTGCTGCGGTTCCGGCTGTGCAAGACTCAGTGCTGCTGGATTGTTATGTTCTGGAAGTAACCGCGCTGGTCGCGTTGTTAAAACAGATGCAATCGAGCGTTAAAGAGTTCGACTCGGCCATCGCTGAAACCAGCCATCGGCATCCTTGTTGGGAGATAGCGCAATCGTTACCTGGGGCCGGACCGGTGATGGCGCCTCGGCTGTTGGCAGCGATGGGAAGCGGTAAGCGTTACCAGACCGCTCATGAAATGCAATGCGCTTCCGGCATTGCGCCCGTGACCGTTTCCAGTGGCCGCACACGCATCATTCAATTTCGAAGAGCCTGTCCTAAGTTTCTACGACAGACGTTTCACGAGTGGGCACAGCATTCGATGAAGAGCTGCCGCTGGGCCCGGGTCTATTACGACCAACTCCGTGCGAGTGGCAAGCGCCACCATGTCGCGCTTCGCGCTTTAGCGTTCAAGTGGCAACGTATTCTATTCCGGTGCTGGAACGACGGAGTCACGTACGACGAAACGAAATACGTCGCCAGTCTCAAGAAGAGGAGCTCTCCGCTTAGTATGTGGCTCCCCGAATGAAGATGTGCACAAGATGTGGAAGCCTTGATCTCTCTGTGAAAAAAGTGGTCCCAAGTGGCTTGACTTTCAAACTCAGAAGTCTTCTCGCCCAAATGGATTCTTAGAAGAGCAGTTTGAAAAGTCATGCTGAGAGCAGACGCGGAAAAGTCCAAAGAACTAAGCCCCGCTTGTAGTATTCTTTCGAGGCGAGCGTCGTATGTTCCACGCGGGACAATCGAAAACCGCGCTTAGAGGGAGAGTACAATGCGATTCATTCACGTAACTACGTTGCTTGTCTGTGTATCAAGCTTTTTCACGGCATATGCCACACAGTTAACAGCTGACCAGGGAACAGCTCTTGTGCTTTATACCGGATTTCCTACTGGAACCATTCAGCAGTACACGACAACGGGAGTTTTTGTTTCTACATTGCCCCTGCAAGTACTCAACGATATCCCTGAGAGCATTACAATCCTCAACGGGCAAGTGTATGTCGGCGATGGATCCGGGCGTGTGAACATTGTCAATCTGTCTACTGGTACGGGAACAACGTTATTCAGCACGCCGAATGTAGGATTAGTAGGGCTGGGCAATTTGAACGGCGACTTGCTCGCAGTAAATAATACTTCCAGCTCCATCTTGGAGTATTCGACGAGCGGCATTCTTCGGAAATCGATAGGCTTGAGCGTTGTGCCAGTTACCGGATGGAGCGGCCTGACGTCCGACAGTTCGGTAATTTATCTCGGCGACTACAACTCCGGGCGGGTTTATGAATATTCGTTGATCGGAACGCTGCTCGGTTCGTTCGATACCCATCTTGGACCAGGATTGGTTGTCGGGTCGTATGATTTTGCGAACGATAGTATCTGGGTGACAAACCCCAGCGGTGTATACGACCTTACTAATGCCGGAACGATCCTCTCGAGCTTCGCTGTACCCAATCGCCCATTCGGAGTTGCAATCGTTCCAGCATCGAGCTCTACACCAGAGCCAGCAAGCTGGGGTTTGTTGATAGCCGGGATTAGCATCTTGGGTTTCGCATCGAAACGGCTGACATGAGGGCGGAATTTCAAGCGTGCTTGCGATCGAACAGACTGCCAATCAACAGCGCGGGATCCCGTTTGCGTCAGACGCCATTGCGGGCTGGCAATATCAGCATAGCCGACTATACGTCAAAGTGAATCACTCGACTCTCCGGCTGGAGGTGGGATCTGAAGCCGCTTAGCAAGGGTCGATTGATCTGCACCAGTGTAGAAAGGCAAGCGACTCACTTCGATTCCGGTCTAGGGTTGCAGTGTTCTGGAGTCATTGATCACTAAGCCGCCGTGTCGACGCGGAGGTCATGAGGCCTTCCCACACATGGTCGTTTTACCCTGTTCAGACCGGCACCGGTCTGATCCCCTTGCGTCCACCATTCATGGGTGATGTTTGTGAAGTTCGAACGGTGGGGTTTAAGCGATAGCATCCTAGAGACACGAAACACAACGCGTGTTCAAGCCTAGGGTCTTCGGCAGTTCGATGACAGCCCTCTGGGAATTGCTTGCGGAAGCAGGGAGCTTCAAAGCTCGAATCAAAGCGGTGGAGAGTTTCCTGATTGGACAGCCAAGTCCAACCAACACGACCGTGCTCTTCGCATAAAGGCTAGCTTTCCGGATCATTCTTGGACCCGATGTTGTTTATCGCCCGGGTTATCACGATCAAATGCATATGATCCACGACTTCCGCGAGCTCTCTAGAGGAAGCCCCAGCAAGATCATCGCCGAAGTGGAACGCCTCTACAAAGCGCAACTTAGGCCGCACTACGCGTCTGCTTCAAAAACGTCCCTGTGATGTCTTAGCTAAATTCACCTGCTTTCTGGCTTGAGCTCCTCACGCGTCGAACAGCGAGGTCCAGCGATCACCCTGCTTTCGACGTCAGGAAATCAGCGTGGCGCTGGATCAGCTTCCATTCACCTTGTTCCCGTCGGTAGATGTGCGTAACCCGCAGGTCCATGGAATGGAAGTCCTCTGCTCCTACCAACTTTGCGTCGGATTTCTCAAGAAAGATCTCGTAGGCAAGATCGCCGCTTTCACCCGCTGCCAAACGCTCGGATGTGGCATTGCGCTCTCCTGCGAAGCGCGACGCGGCCCAGTCCAGCCGCGGTCCTACCTTCGTCCAGCCGCACTCATAACCACCCCAGGCGCCCATGATCATGACATCGCTGCTGTGGGAGAAAACATCCTTCATAGGAACGGGATCACCATTCCCGAAGCGATGGCTTCCCTCATGTGTGCGCGCCAGCGCTTTCTCCATTCCTTCCGACACAGCGTTTGAGCTGGTCTTCCTGTGGCCACCGATCTTCGCGATCATGTCGTCCACGGTCGTGATCTGGGCGAAGACCTGCGCGAGCGTTGCACATGTGGCGGCCTGCAGCTCGGCCTGGCGCCATCGCAAAAGAACTGAGTGGGCGTTTGACGGCTGTCGCGGAGGTTCGTTTGGCTGCGCTCACGCCGCGAATCCAACCCAAGGTGATGAAGCCTGCATGATGGGTCGCCTGTTCTGGAATCGCCGCACCGAATCGGATCTCGGAAAGGGCATTGAACGGTTTGAACAGGCTATCGCGCTCGATCCAAGCTATCCCGAAGCCTATGTGGGCGTCGCGGACTCCCTCATCATGCTCGGTATTTTCGGTCTTCGCCCACCCCGGCAGACCTTTCCGCAGGCCCGTGCGGCCGCCGAGAAGGCGCTAGAACTCGATACAGATAATGCTTCAGCACAAACCTCGCTTGGAACCATTCTTGATACGTACTATTGGAATGCTTACCAGGCGGAGCAGCGATTCAAGCGCGCTCTCGAGCTCAATCCTAATTCCGCCACTGCGCATCAGTGGTATGGGTCTCACCTGAGTGCTGTTGGTCGTAATCAGGAGGCCGTTGCCCTCGTTGAGAAGGCGCGCACTCTCGATCCCCTATCGCTGGTGATGAACGCATTCCTCGGCTTGACCTACTTCAAGGCTCGGCAGTTCACTCGGGCCGTGGAGGCGGCGCGAGTCGGGGTTGAGCTCGATCCAAATAACCCGTTTGCGCACTACATTCTTTCGCGAACGCTGTGCGGAACCGGCGAGTTCGGGGATGCCGTTATGGAGGCTGAAGCCGCTTGCCGGTTTTCGGGAAACCGATTGCCGTTCGCCGCGCATGCCGGTTATGCCTACGGGCGAGCTGGGTACCGGGTGAAAGCACAGGCGGTTCTGGGCCATCTGGAGGAGCTCCGGGCCACCAGGTATGTGAGCGCTTACGAGAACGCGGTGATTTATCTTGCGCTTGAAGATGTGAGCGCCGCCGCTCAGTGGCTGGAACGTTCGCTCCAGGAGCGCGCGGCCAAACTGACGGAGATTCTTGATCCGGTGTTTGATGGTGTGCGCGACCATCCGGTTTTGCATAAGATCATGTGCGAACTGGGCTTGACGCAGAAATCTGGGCAGTGCGTTGACCAAACGCAGTTCCAATCGGCCCTCCGGAATATCTGAATATTCAACGGAAGCTTCCGTCTTGCGCCGGCATGGCAAAGCTTTGCGAGTTGACTCGCTTCCGTTCGGAGACTGCGCAGAGTTGGCACAATAGGAGGCACCCGCAAGGCCTTCGGAAGGAATCATCCATGCTGCACACCCAGTTTCGCGGTCCATCGCCCAGCCTAGAGCCATTTGTTCGTTTCTACACGCAGCGTGAAGTCAGGATCGCCGGAGCCGTTGTGCTGCATCCGGTTCCGGCGCGCACCTGTCCGATGCTTGGCTTTGAGCTCCGCGATTCTTTGACCGTTAAGGAAGAGCGTCAACCGATCCATCGGATATCTCCCAAAACAGTTCTGGTCGGGCTGCAAACGCATCGACGATTAGAAATGCATCTAACCGGCAATCTGCAATCGTTTTACATCATGTTTCGCCCGGAAGGATTTCATCGCCTCTTCTCGGTGCCGATGCATGAGATTACAGATGGAGATTATGAGGCCCACTCTGTCTTAGGTTCGTTTATCTCACAGGTCCGAGATCGTCTTGGCGAGTGCAAGTCGTTCGAGGAGCGTGTATCTTTCGTGGAAAAGTTGCTTATGCGGCGGGCACTTCAGGCGCCTGGCTTGGATGGCGTTTGTGCAGCAGCGAGCAGGATCTTGCAAGTTGGTGGTCAAGCCGCTATACCGATACTGGCCCAGGAAGCGGGGCTGTGCGTGCGTCAATTTGAGCGCCGCTTTATAAGACAAATAGGTGTCCGCCCTAAGCTGTTCACGCGCATGGCCCGCTTTGAAGCAGCGTTAGAACGCAAGGCGCGTTTCGTGAGCGCCTCATGGACCGATGTAGCGCACGAATTTGGATATTACGACCAGATGCACATGGTTCATGATTTTGCGGAGTTTACGGGAGGAACACCGAGCGCGATGTTGGCACAATTAGAAACGCTGTTTGTCGAGCCACTCAGAGCTATTCGTCGGGATCGCGCGTCAGCTATCGCCGAAAGTAATTCGCGGCTGATTCTCTGAACTGCTAAGATGTCGCTTTCTTACTATCTGTAAGTTGCTGGATCTTCTATAGTCATCGAAAAGAGGCATCATGGCAGTCCCAAGCTGCCAGACCACCACCGGCCTCAGACAAAGGCGCTTGCAGATAGCTGTTGTTTGCCTTTGTAGCTCTGGCTGTGATTGCCTCTAGCGGAGGAAGAACTATGGTCTGGATGGAGAGCATGATTATGAAAGCGTTCAATAGGAGGCAAGTATTAACGGCAAGTGCGGCGGCACTGACCGTCTCTACGCTGCCCGCTTCGGACGCCAAAGGCGAGCAACCTAGCGTGAAATCGTTTGTCGTTCGCAGGGGTCAAGCTCGCGAGGGTCGTCCGTTGGTCGTCCAGGGCGACGAAAACGGCTTCTCCACAAAAGTTCGTGGCATGGACGGCAACAAGCGGTATTCCGTCATAGAGGCGCATACTCCACCAGAACGCGGCCCATTGCTCCATATACATCCTTCACAGAACGAATTATTTTTCGTCTTGCACGGAAGCATCGGCGTTCAATGTGGATCAGAGCGTACCATCCTGAATGCTGGTGACGCTTTCATGGCTCCTGCCAGGATTCCACATGCTTACGTAACGTTGGGAACGGAAGAGTCTAGTGTGCTCTTCGTCTTCGATCCTCCGGGCGACATGGAACGTTTCTTTCAAGCGCTCGCTGCTTTCCTCAACGCAAGCGGGCCTCCAGATGAGAAGGAGCTTGCAAGCGTCTATGCGAACCACGGAATCCAAGTGGTTGGACCACCCCTGCAAGCAGCAAGCTTTACAGTTTCAAAGGGTTAACGGCAGGGCGGGTCATTGAGAACTCAACCCGCTTCAATGGAAGCTTTATCATTTGCCCCAATCGATCGAATAGATCTCCTGAGTTCCGGTATCTTTGAGCAGCATGGGCGATCCATTCAAATCGAGCGAAAACTCTAGCCCCGGCAACCTGCCGGTCTGATCGAAGCCTTTCAGGCTGACAACTTTTTCCGTTTTCCGATCACGCACGGATAGCTTCACAATGGCCGGATCATCGCCATGCCGCATGAAGAACAAATATCTGCTGTCGGCCGACCACTTCTTGAGATCCCAACCTCCTGCCATGTCAGACCATTGCTGGGTCTGGAAGTCGAACACCAGAATACGAGAGCCTCTGACTGAGGATGCCGCCAGGTACTGTCCATTCGGCGACCAGGCCGGAGCAAAGTCCCCCTCGGAACCGGGTATATCCGTGACGTGCTTTGTTTTCAGATCTAAAATGTGAACCTTGACCCTGTATGGATCTGCAACGAAAAACGGATAGTCACTGTAAGCGATCGAGTTTCCGTCCGGGGACCAGGTTTCATTCATGATCTGCTTACCGGATTCCTTCGCGACAGGCGAAGGTTCGCCACCGTCAGCCGGGATCATATAAATCTCATCGCGCTCGCCTCCCAGGCCGTGAAACAGAATACGCCTCCCGTCGGGAGACCAGTGCGGGACCAACACCTGCAAGGGAGCAAACGTCAACTGCAGGCGCTCGCTCCCATCTGCCCTGCTGCGCCACAAGGTGCCTTCGGGGAACGCCACATACAGAAGCCATTTGCCGTCTCGAGAGAACTCCACAAAATCGACCGACATGCCGTTCAGATAGGGAATGAATTCCCCGGAACTGCTATCGAAGTGCTGTAGCTCGCCACGCAATTGCCGGCCGATGATGAATAGCTTCTTTCCGTCCGGGCTAAAGACCGGGGCGAGAGAGTTGATCTGCCCGTGGCTGATCTGTACCGGCGCGGGAACACGCTTTGGAAGAAATCCTGCCGACCTCGTTTCGCGAAGAGACCATATGTCCGTCCTTCCGTCCCGAGTTGCCTGGAAGACGAACCAGTTCCCGTCGGGACTCCAGACCCCGCAGCATTCGAACGGCGGTTTACTCCAGCCCGGAAGCAAACGTTCACTACGACTGCCGTCGACCGAAACTTCCCAGAGATATTGGGTATTCCGTTCGATGTTGGCCACCGTCAATCGCAACCGTCTGCCATCGGGGGACCAGCGCGGCCGCCACCCGATGCCTGGCAGATCAGCCAATTTTCGGATGTCCGTTCCGTGTTCGCTTGATACGTAAAGCTCCGTCGCACGTGTAAATGCAATCTCGTGTCCGTCTGGTGACCACGAAGCATCGCGAGCCGTCATAGCGCCGATGCGGCGCGGTAATCCAGCCGGCACTGGCGCCGACCAGATCGGCCTAAGCGTAACGTCGTCCATCGAACCGGCAACCAGCAGTTCTGACCGTGCCATCGAGAGGTCGAGCAACTGCGGAAAAGGAAACGGAATTGGCAGCTGGGCCGGTTCGCCGCCGGCTGCCGAGACTTGCCAGATGCTGGGAGACGCGCCTGATGTGAAGTAAAGGCGGTTACCATCGGTCAGCAAGGCAGCATCGGGGCCGCCAAAAGTTCCGGTCCTTCCCCGCTTATCCTTGGTGTCGTGCGTAATCTGAACAAAATTGCCAGCAACGGGAACGCTTTCGAGGTAAGGCTGAAGATACGGAGCGACAAGAGCGACCATAGCCATTGCGGCTAGGGCGCATGCTCCAGTCCACAGTCCGCGATACGTTCTCGCTTGGGTGGCAATCGCGCCGACCTCCGGCGTGCTCTCATCCACATCGGGTTTGGCGTCTGTCAACTTTTCCGCCGACAGCTCGATCTCTTGAACCGGAACGTTCATCCGGTAGCCGCGCTTCGACAGCGTCTCTATGTACTCGCCGCCATCAGGCGCTTGGCCCAGCTTTCTTCGCAAGAGGAAGACATTCTGCGCCAGATTGCCCTCCTCTATATATGTACCGGGCCAAACCGCATCCATCAAATGCTGCTTGGTCACCACTTCGCCCCGCTGCTGGACAAGAACTGCGAGCGTGTCGAACGCCTTCGGAGGGAGGCGCACCAACTCTTCACCTCTTCGTAAGCTCATCGCCGAAGGATTCAGCGAATAGACGCCGAACTGGAACAAGACTTGCCTTGTCAATTAGATCGCCGTCCTAATAAAAAAATAATAAATCCCTGAGCCAGCCACCAAGACGCATGCAGGGTTACAGCTGTAGCGTGGCGCTAAGGACTGATCACGATGAACACCATACAAGCCACTGCGGCGCTTCACCTCGAACGTAAGCGTACACCCGACCCGACTCGCGACGCTCGTTTTTTCCTCGCCATGTCCATCGCGTGCGCTGTCGGCGTCTTCCTCGGGTTTGCGCGGACATACTATCTGAGAACGTATTTTGCGAGCCGCGCGTTGTCTCTTCTGTTCCAGATCCACGGAGCCGTGTTCACCGCCTGGATGATCTACTTCGTAGCTCAGACTGCTTTGATTGCAGACCGGCGGATATTTCTTCATCGTCGTCTTGGCTACGCAGGGGCGGTGCTCGCATCCGCCATGGTTCTGCTTGGCACCGCTGTTGTGTACTCAGCGTCCAAGTACGTTCATTTTCGCCGAAATCCCTTCACTCACAATCCCGAGGGCACTTTTTTCTTCTCGCTGGTGGATATTCTGCTTTTCGCTGTCTTTGTCTCGGCAGGCTTTTACTTCCGGCGTAACCGGCAGGTTCATCAAAGGTTGATGTTGATGGCGATGGTTTGCCCGCTGATGCCCTCGGCGTTCGCGAGATTGCCGATAACAGGACATTTGGTTGCCTTGGTTAACGTGCTGGTTTTCCTTTTCGTTTTAGCGGGCCCGCTTTACGACTTGCTCACGCTTCACCGTATTCACCGAGCCTACCTCTGGAGTCTGTTGCTTTTCTTCTTGACCGTGCCGCCCGTCCGGATGCTCGTCGGCAACAGCGCAGCTTGGTATGGAGTGGGCCACTGGTTACTTCGGTAGGGGTAGTCGAACGTAACGTGTAGCCACACGGTTTTTAAGTTATTTCGAAGCTCGCCGTAAGGCTTGGGAACCGCCTGCCCTGTGTGTCCCCCATCTTCTCGGGGTGAGTGTTCCTCTCCTGCGGCAACTAACATTCTGTCCGTGATGTCGGGTTTGTACTAGGCTTTGGCTTTTGTGAGCGACTACAGTTTCTTTATGCAAACTTCTGAAGCTCTAACCACCTCGCCTGCCGATGCATCTGCCAAAGAGTTCCTGAGCAAATGGGAACGTGCCTGGAACAATCATGATGCGCACCAACTCTGCCTGCTCCATACGCCTGACGCCAACACGGTCAACCGGCATGGCACACTCGTGCAAGGTCATGGAGCGCTCGCGAAGGCTCTTGGGTTTCTTCACGGCGCCGGGGGGCCGTATCATGACGTCACGGCGCCGCCGTTGCAGCTGATCGACCTTCGACAGATTGCGCCGAACGTGATGATTCTGCAGGCAAGCTGGAAGAGCCCGGTGATGGATCCGGACGGTAAACTCGATTTGGCGAAGGAAAACAATATGATTGTGTCCTACACGCTGCTGAAAGAGGGCGGCGATTGGAGAGCCACGCAGGTGGACTTGCACAACGTGGAGAAGATGGATCTGCCTTACTCGACTGCAGGGCAGAGCCTTAGCCTTGATTTGGAGGCACGATGCTGACAACGCAAAGCGCGATGCCGGATGCGGTCCTGCGGCCATTTATCCAATGCTACGTGGAGCGCGTCTCGAAGGCCGGAGAGGTCGTTGAGCCGGTGTTTCCTCGCGCGGGCACGATGCTTATATTTCAGTTCGCGGCACAGTATGAGATCAAGGAGTACGGCACGGAGCAACGTCGCCCTTCTTGGGCGGCAACCGTTATCGGGCCTATAGATTTACGCAGAACGCGGCTGATTCTGCACGACCATGTGCAGTCTCTGGATGTGCTCTTTCGGCCGCTGGGGCTGTACCGATTGTTTGGCGTGCCGATCTCGCCGCTTGCTGGAGGCGGCGCTGACGGACACGCGGTCTTTGGACCGCAGGTCTCATTGCTCTATGAGTGCCTTGGAAATGCTACAAGTTTGCCCGACCGGGTAAAGATTCTGGACAGCTTCTTTATAGAACGGTTGCAATCATCGGATCCGTTGAAACAGGCGGCGCTAGCAATGCGTGAGGTGGCCTCCGGAAGATGGAGCGTGACGGCTGCGGCAGAGAAGATCGGGGTCAGTGAGCGCCAGTTTGAGCGGCTATCGCATGCGTGTTCTGGAGTGTCTCCAAAGCTGCTAGCACGGATTTCCCGCTTCCAGCGCGCCATCCAGAAACGCCGCTCAGGCTCTGATAGTTGGATGGACATCGCCCACGAAGTCGGTTACTACGACCAGATGCATTTGATCAGAGACTTTCATGATTTGGGAGGAGGTACTCCGACTGAAGTCATGAAGGAGATAGCGGATAACCATCTTATTTCTTTCTTCTGCCGATGAGATGATTCCAGGAGCATTAGGTGTTCCCTTCGCATGCGGCGGAGGTGCACCGACATCCTCAATCGGCGCAATGCCGACTACATGTCTCCAAAGCATGCATCAAGGCGGCAGCGCTAGAGTGAACGGAGGCGGCGCGATCAATATTTCCGATCTTGGTAGCGCATCATTCTGAGCCGTACCAGTAAAGGCATCGGGCGCGCTACCAAAGTGTACATGTTATTTCTCAAACGGTATCGAGTAGTGCTCATGTTCGATTAACCACCGAGCGCCGATCTTGTGGTAAACCTGACTGGTACGCATGAACGAATTTTGGGAGTTCACCATTCTTGAGGGTAATTTCCTCGAGTTTAGTGTAGTGAACGATAGCCACTCTGTTGATCACGGTAATTGAAACGTCATGAGGTTCAGCGCGAAACGACTGCAGACTTGAAAAGAAGTGGTCCCAGTCTCTCCGAATTGCTGCCTTGCCAATGATTGCTTGATGTGGACCTGGACTGAAAACGGAGACCTCGGGCGTATCCGCATAGCAGTCCATTGTGTGGTCGAGGTTCATCGATTCAATGGCATGTGTGTAGTTCATCAGCGCAGCCCGAACCTCAGCCTCAGCGCTGGCGAATAAAGAAACAGAAAATGCGGCGGGAACGGCAAGGCAGATGGTGAGGCGAAGCAAAGTTGGTTTGACTGGCATGCAATCTTGCGAAGGGAAACGATAATATGAACCAACGAACTGACATGGCAGCAAGTGGATAAAGAGCGCATTGATAAATGTCCGCCAGGCGTGTCAGTCACTTCGTCTTTCGGCTCTTTGGTTTGAGATTGGTCTTAGTCTGATTCAAAGCTGGAACCTATTGAGTCTGACCGAATAGCGGACCGTTCTGGCTCATGCCTTTCGCGCGCCGTTCCGGTGATTCGATTTCGGGCAGCTTATCCTCTGCTCTGTCGAGATAGAAATAGGCAACTGCGGCCCAGTCATCCTGTCTCTCAAACATTCCCCGTTCACCTCTTTTCATCTCACCCAGATTCGGGCCTGTCCGATAGACAGGTGTTCCACTCTTAAGAAGGACATCGCTGTCATCGAGAACAAAACCGATCTGCTGAATTGTCACTTTGATACCGCTCTGAAAGTAAATAGGGTCAGGAACATGGAAACGATAGAAACTATAAACACCGTCGCGCTCATCAATATAGGCTGCGCCCTGGTAAAGATGAGAGAACTGACCCAACCCCCAGCCACTGCCAACATAATCTTCTGTTCCGGTGCCGGCCAAGGTGGGTAAGGCTTTGTCGCCGTCGACATAGATCTTGACCTCGCCTTCTCCCCACCAGCTGTTCCCATAAAGCTTCAGGTTCGCCCAGACTCCGAAGCTTGCACCCAGGAAACGGCCCTTTCCCTCCGTTTTAGGTAAAACTTCAAAATCATGTCTCAGTTCGGTTGGGTCTTGGTGAAAGTAGTGCGCGTGAAAATAAAGATCCTCTTTTCCGTGCTTATCGCCAATCGTGTAATCAACGTCGTAGAACAGAAGTTGCAGATCCTTTGCACTCTCATTCTTGACGACGATCTTCATCCCTGTCTTGAAGGGCATGGGAATGACACAATCGAAACTCTTGCCTTCTGGACTCGAAAAGAGAGCGGATTGAAACGCAGCCATGTGGCCAGAACCGAAAGTGAAGAAATCTCCGAGCGGCGCGCTCACGGCCGGCCTCTTCGATCCGTCCCAGAACATCTCAATCTTTAAGCCTTTCAGCATGGCCGGGCTTCGGTCGCTTACTGTGATCCAGATTCGTCGAACCGTTCCGCTTATCCCTTCCGAGTGCGCCAGCACCAATTCCGCATTCGCATTCAAGGGAACGGCAGCAGCGCCCTTGCGGCCGCCGTTTGCCTGCGCCCCCCGACCAGCCTCGCCGTTCGGGTTCTCCGGACTGGCCCACCTGGTGGAGACCCCGTCGGGAACCTCATAGAGGCTCTGAGCATTTGCCAGGATCGCCATACTCAAGACCAGGCCAGATAGAAACGCAATCTTTCTCATGGTCGACATCCCCTCGATACGCCTTTAAATCTATCGCGAAGAAGGCAGTTCCAAATTGTGCCAGACCGCGATTAACCATTTGCCGTTATCCTGAGTCACTATACAGCTCAAAATCCCACGACGGGTTCCCCACGGCTTTCCTTCCGGCGATATGGCGCCAGCTTGTTCCCATTTCACATCAACACTGGCAACATCGGAGCGAACGAAGCGAACGCTGGTGCCCAGTATCTTCAGATGAGCGTGTGCAAAAGACGGCCGGTTCGATTCCGAGAACAGCGCCGCATGGAACTGCTCGATGGCTGTTCTTCCATTGGCGGACATGCCTACCGGGT
This sequence comes from Bryobacteraceae bacterium, assembly GCA_965214005.1. GTDB lineage: Bacteria > Acidobacteriota > Terriglobia > Bryobacterales > Bryobacteraceae > Bog-105. Next base: position 134,926 of record CBDCAQ010000014.1, on the reverse strand, counting down.
TTGTGAACTCTGCATCTTCCGCGAAAACGGAGCCAAATGCTTTCACGTTCTTCGCGTTTGTTGCCTCGGCAAACCGTTTAACAAGCGCGTGTATGGCGGCGGTTTGCGCGTCGTCATCGGGCGCGGCTGAAACACCCGGAGCCATTCCGAACGCGGTCAATACAATAGAAGCCAATGTAATGGGAAACCTCAAGCTGGTCATCGTTGGCTCAGTTTGCCACGGTTGCTGCGCAGGCCGACCTTGAAAAAACCTTGACAGACGGAGAGTAAAGGGGAGGCAACAGGTTGCGATATCAGTTTGGCTCTTTCGAGGTAGACTCTATTGCCGGAAACCTTCTGAAGGACGGTGTTCCGGTTCTTCTACGGGAGCAGCCGTTCCAAGTCTTAGTGACGCTACTAAGCAGCCCAGGCGAGTTGGTCTCTCGTGAAACCCTACGCTCCCGGCTCTGGGGCGACAGTATATATGTTGACTTCGAAAACGGCTTGAACTCAGCCATCAGCCGGCTTCGCGATGCGTTGGATGACGTAGCCAAAGCGCCAGTCTGGATCGAGACCGTTCCCAAGCGCGGCTATCGCTTTATCGGTCCGTTGCCAAGGTCAGCCGCGGTGACAGCTTACTTGAAGGGCCATCATGTAATCTCTCCCCATAGCCACGAGTCGATGCTCAAATCGCTCTGTTATTTCGAGGAAGCGATTCAGCTTGATCCAACCTATCCCTTGGCCTATCATGGTGCGGCACTCGTTCACATACTACGTTGTCTCATTGACGACCTCCGCCCACTCGATGCGTTTGCCGCCGCCGACTTATATCTCACTAAAGGTTTGGAATGCCCGCAGAAGTCTGCGATGGTGTACAACACTCTCGCAATGCTGAGAACCTTTCAACGGCGCTGGGATGACGCAGAGCGCGCAAGCCAGACCGCAATGAGACTGGAAGGCAGTAACGCTTTCGTGCGGATGATCCGGGCTCAATTGCTGTACTGCCTAGGACAGCACGATCAGGCCATCAGCGAGGCAAAGACAGCGGTCGATCTGGATCCCACGCAGCCACGAACACATATGCATCTGACCAAAGCCCTCTACTACGCGAGGCGGTTCGAAGAATGCGTTTCCGCCGGAGAGGCTGGTCTGGACGTCTGCGCCGATACTTACACTGCCTTCTATTCGGCTTTCGCTCTTATCGCTTTAGGTAAGCCTGGCCAGGCGCTCTGTCTTGCCGACCGCTTCAGGCGGCCAGGAACTCCACAACTGATGGAGTCGGCAATGTGGGCATTTATAGCAGCCGGCGCTGGGCATGAGCGTGAAGCGGTAGAGGTCTCCCGCGACTTGAAGCAACGGAGAGAAGCCGGTTATGCTCCGGCAGTCGCAATCGCCTGTTTGGAGATTGCGCTGAAAAACTACGAGAGCAGCATAGATTGGTTAGTGATTGCGCTCGAGGAGGGTGAACCGTACTTGGCTTCGGCCAGCGTTTCTCCCGCTTACTATCCGATTCGCGAGTTTCCGCGGTTCAGGAAGTTGTTGGTGCAACTCGAAGCGGTCAGAGCTGTGAGTCTTTAGAGCGCACCGACTAAGACGCTATGGGTAGGGCGACTTAATACTCCCCAAAGGCGGAATAACAATCGTACACTTGTCCGTAAAACGCGCTTCGCGCGCATTGAAGTGCGCAAACTTTCCGGAATCGGCATCTGGGACATCAGCCATGTAAGCTCCGCGGTTTGCGATAGTCCCAGATCTGATGGGCGTTTACGGATACTTATCGAAGAACAACAGCAGGCCGAACTGAGACTCGCTCCTGGATGTCTTATCTTTCTGCTGGCTTCATCGCCTCAATCTTGGAGATGGAAATAGCAGGTTTTGCTTGGCGAGAAGCCGCTATCAGCACGTCCACCAGAGCACGACACTCGTTTAGTCCGGTGGCAAGAAGCTCACGAAATGAGGGAATGCGTGACATGAACCACAACATGCCTGCTGCCACCCATGCCGGAGCCGAGTTGAGCCGCGCCTTCCCGGACGGATAAAGTTGATACCCCAGCCGTTTAATCAGGATGAAGCCTTCCTGCAGTCCTCGTGCGATGGTCAGCGACTCGCTCCAGGAGGCACCGCCTGGACGCCGCATCCCCGCAACCGACACACTCTCAAAAGCGATGCACAGGGGAACATGGCAGCGAAGCCAAAGCAGCATGTCGGGTTCGAAAACTGCAGGCAGACCGGCGCCATTGAACAGTTTGACCCATCTCTCGTCGTTCATTTTAGTCTTCTGGCCAGCGGCTCCGATCTTTGCATCTAGCTTGCCGTTCGGGTCGATGCTGCCCTGCACGAATGGCATTCCAAACGAGCAACGCTCGGCTCCGACAGCATCTCGCAGCCGCTCGGGATCGAACGTGTTGAACATGAACTGGATCCACCTGGCCGCGCTACATCGAAGCGCCGGTAAGACGGCTTCAACCTGGTGAGCGGGCAAAGTCACAAGCACAAGGTCGTATGGAGCCTCTTCGTCCAGCCTGTCGGCGACACACAGTTCCGCACGTTCACCCTTCATGTTGATGATGCCGTTATCGCGCTTCAGCTGTTCCAATCGCGCCGAACCAGGGCGTGCTATCGCTGTCACATCATGATGACCAATCCGAGCCAGTTGGAAGGCAAAGGTGCTGCCTATTCCGCCGATACCGATTACCGCGATACACAGGGCTTTGGGAGAGGGGGCGAGAGCAAAATCTTTACTCATAGAAGTCTATGATCGGATTGCTGTATCTGATTCTCAAGATGTAATAGTCCATTTTCTATGCTCAGGAGTCCAGCCGTTGATCGAAAGAAGATTATTTGAGGCGACCGACCCTCTTTCAGATGCGCTGACGAGAATCAGTCTAAGAGCTTTCATCAACGTCGCATGGAACGCTGGAGGAACGTGGGCGGTCGACTTTCCTGCTTACGACGGCTTCACGTTCAATGTCGTGCAGAAAGGTGAATGCTGGCTGTCGGTAAAAGGCGAACAGCAAACGGTGCGCCTCAAAGCCGGCGATTGCTTCCTGCTCACCGGCGGACGGCAGTTCTCTCTTGCCTCGAACTTGTCCCTTAAGAAACGGCTTCGGGCTGAGAAGCTGTTTTCACAGGCTCAAGACGGGTATGTGTCATGCAACGGTGGCGGAGACTTCCTCGTCGTTGGAACCATCTTCAGATTTGAAGGGCATCTGCCTTCGGTGCTATTCAACCGTCTGCCCCCGGTCATTTATATTGACGCAAGTTCCGATCATGCCGCCGTGTTGCGTTGGAATCTTGATCGTTTCGGTACCGAGATGCGTGGCAGTGGCATCGGGCGCTCGCTCATCCTTAGTCACCTTGCACCCATCATGCTGCTGCAGGTACTGCGCATATACCTCTTGGCTTCACCGAAAGAGGAGAATTGACGCCGAGTATACGTCAACTTGGATTCGTAAACGCTACGCCGTTACTCGCGATCTATGCGGCAAGTGAGTTCAGTCTCTGAGTGCCCGTATCAAGGAAACAAACAATCGCGCCGAGTTCCAGCAGGGCTCGCCGCGAACTCACGACTTGCCCGCGTGGTCTCGATATACCCAGTCGTAAGGTACGCCGGTGTCGCTAAGGACAAATCTGGCCAGTTGGGTGAAGCCCGCTTCGGAGCGAACGTCGTTCGAGAGGATCAAGACGCAACGTTGACTGGCCTCGATGCAGACCATGGTGTTAGCGGTCTGGCCGTCATGGCCGCCCTTGTAGAATCCGTTACCCTGCGGTCCGTGAAAGAAGATGACGCCAAGTCCTGAATACAGGTCCTTACGCTGCTCAGCTAGCGGGAGGTCAGGGAGGAAGAGGGGAAACAGACTCGCTGTGCCAATGTGCAGCAGAGGTCGCGTGATTTCGGCGCGTGCGGTGGAACTGAGCCCATCTCCACGCACCAGGGCGGCGGTAAACTTCGACAGGTCGGTAATGGTGGTATTCATTGAGCCTACCGCACGGACCTTGCTGCGCTTGTCATGTGGCTGGGGCTGACCCTGATCGTTCCATCCATCGGCGACATTGGCGTCCTGACCGTTATGCCACGTCAAGCTGGTGCGGGTCATGCCCAGCCGGTCGAAGTTGGCCTTGGTCAGAGCGCCGACATCGAGCCCCAAGCCTTGCGCCTTGCGGCCATGTTCGATGACGAATTGCAGCAGGATAAAACCATCGCCTGAATAGCTGAAACGCGTACCAGGTTCGAAATGGATGTGTAGTTTCTGGTCCGGTTCGATGAACCAGAAGTTGCTGAAGCCGGTGGAGTGGGTCAAGCACATACGCGGGGTGATCTTTTCCCACCGCGAATCGCCGGCGAGGTCCTTGTACGGCCCATACTTGTCTGGGAACACTGGGTCAGGGCCATAGCTCGGCAATGGATTATCCAGATCGGTCTTAATAGGAGTATCGAGGTTGAGCTTACCCTGATCGACCAGTTGCATGACCGTGTATGCGAATACCGTTTTGGTGAGGGAAGCACCATACATGACGGTGTCCGTGGCCAGCGGATCTCTCTTGGCGTTACGGACTCCGTAGGACTGCACATAGCCAACCTTGCCGTGATCGATCACCGCAATCGCCATGCCGTTGGCATGGGTGTGACTCATGATCTTGCCCACCTCGACGTCGATCGCGGTGCCGCTGGGTATCGTTTGTGCGACCGAGGCAAACGGAAAAGAGACGACAGCAAAAAGCGGAACAGCCCATTTAGGCGACTTCACGATGACTCCTTGTTCGACCCGATCGCGAGCGATGCTCTTTCATGCTGATTATCTCCGAGCGATCGACTACTCGGACACAATTACTTGCCGTCATAGATCCGCTCTAGTCGCGAAAAGTTCATTAATCGCAGCACGCGGGAACGGTCTAACGCGGATACGACTTATAAGCCGGGAGGCTCATCGCCGTCGAAGCTGGGATCGTAGCCGGCGAAGACCTGGCATTCCAGTCTGTCCGCCTCAAACAAAATATCTCCAGGAATTTGTTTTCGTTCCACTTGCAGGAACTCCCGAAAGCCATTCACTGCCTGCACTACGCTCCTGTGAATCATCGGATCATCAGCCGTCATCTCGATGTAGCGCCGGGCGCTCTGGACAAACGCCTTGAACTCCGTCACGGGATACTTCCGCTTATTCGAGAGCGCCATATCGAAGGTGACCCTTAGGTCGGCCGTCTGCTGCGCGATCCGATCCTTTTCCGATTCCGCCATCACGATCCTCGCTTGGTTGTGAAGACAATAAAGCCGAATGGAATTATAGACGAAAAGGGGACTTCTCGTTCCTGATCGTCCAGTTTCGGGATTGACGACGGCTCGCCAACTGGTCGGCCGGTTCAGGGTTGAGAGATCGCGATTTTTCGCCAGCCACCTTTCGCTGAGCTTAAATTCCTCTAAATCTCCGGTCCGTACGGCCGTGATGTGGTAATCCCTTAGGTGGTCAATCATGTCAACTTGGACGGCTTTGAAGCTCTTATGTACGCTGACTGTAATGCTGCAAGGTTCAGCAGATTATCCTGCGAAGCCCGTGCGGATAATCGAACCCTTCGGTGCTGGTGGTGGACCTGACTTGATAGCTCGCGCCATCAGTCCGAAGCTAACCGAGCTATGGGGTCAGCCGGTGACAGTAGAGAACCATCCCGGCGCAGGAAGTACAGCGGCTCCCGCTCTGGTTGCGAAGTCGCCAGCTGATGGTTACACGTTGCTGGTTAACACCAGCGCGCAGCCGTACAGCGCCGCAGTGTTGAAGAATCTGCCGTATGACCCGTTGAACGATTTCATTCCGGTTGCTCCACTCACCAGCCAACCCTATGTGCTGGTGGCAGGCACGTCATCTAGCATCACCTCAGTCCGCGATCTTATTGCTGCAGCGAAGAGGAAGCCGGGTGAGCTGAACTTCGGCTCTGCCGGCATTGGTACCGGTACACACTTCGGGGCCGACAAATTCAATTTGGAGGCGGGCATTAAGGCCGTGCATGTCCCTGGCGACACAATGCCCAAAGCGATCGCCGATGCAGTCGCGGGGCGTACCACTTACCTCATTTCACCCATCTCTTACGCCGAGGCTGACATCCGGACGGGCAGGCTGCACGCGCTGGGCGTGACGACCAAAAGGCGCTCGCCCTTGCTACCCGACGTGCCGACGATCGCCGAGGTCGGCGTCGCCGAGTTTGACTACCCGATTTGGTATGGCGTATGGGTGCGCACAGGTACTCCAGCCGAAGTGGTGAACAAACTAGCGAAGGACATTGCCCGCGTTCTGGCGGCACCGGATCTACGCGGCTGGCTGGCGAAGCACGGGGCCTATCCAATGAGCATGACGCAGCCTGAGTTCGCGCGCTTTGTCCAGAGCGAGAGTGAGAGCGCTGCGCGTATCGTCAAAGCCGTCGGGATCAAACGTCAGTAATTGTGCGTTCCACAAATCGCGTATTGGGGACGGCCGCTGGTCCAAGAAGTCATCCTTGTCAATCCCTCTCATCCAGCATGACGGGCAATCCGGAAGTTAGCCGACGCGAAGGGGACTTCGCGGGAATAATCTTCGGTACTAACGTCTGATCTGCGACGCTGTACCCTTTCCTGTAGTCGTGATGACTCAATGATTAACGCGTTCGGATGGTTTTCAGTGCTCCTTCTCTTGAGCTGTGGGTGTCCGCAGCAATCAAGGGCTCAGACGAGCGAGATGCAGTCTGACCGCGCCCTCCGCGACGTTTCCATTCATTGGCCGACATCCTACGATCCCTCAGTTGCTCCCGTCTTCAGCCACAACCAACTCCTCATCCATTCGGATTGTCACCGTGCCTTCGAGCGACTCGCCGACGCTACCGATTGGCCGAACTGGCTCGTGATCGTCAAGAACGTTATCAGCGAGACGCCCGGCACGACAGGCCAGGGCTCTCTCTATCGCCTTAGGATCTTTAACAGTCCCATCCAATCGCGCATCGTTGAATATGTATTGGATCAGCGCATCAGTTGGATTCCCTTTGGAGCCGACGAGACCGAAATCCGACATGGCCATTACCATGCCTGGCGTTTCGTTCCACAAGCTGCGAACTGCCTCGTCATCACCGAAGAGACAGGCATTGGGCCTGGAGATCGCAAGAATCCAACCGCGGGTAGTCATCTTATGCATAAAGCCCACGAACTCTGGCTGGATAGCCTTAGGTACATCAGCGAACCGTAATGGCTTGTCGCGCCACTACCCGAAACGCGCACCTCGGAAGCTGGCCGTTTGCCCTGCCCTTCGAACAGCTGCCGAAGTCGGATCAACCGACAGGAGAGGACTTAAGGGTACTAACGTATCGCAGCGGACCCTCACATCAAGGACCCAGAAATATAGCCCTGCACCACTGAGCCAATTAAGCGACTAAGTTGGCCACGTTCCATCGCGACGACCGAGTCATAGGCGAGCAAGTAGCGGCTGACGACCAGGCCGGCTATTTGTACCAGGATGAGTGCGATTCGTTCTTCCTGATGGTCTTTGACGACCACTTTCCGAATGACTGGCAAAGCCTGTTGCTGCACGAACTGAACGAATCGTTGCCGCGCCAGTTCGTGGGTACTGGCAGCACGGAGCAGGACCTGCAGTTCGCGGCGCGTGTTTTCCCCTTCCCACTGCTCCATGATGTGAGCAATCAGGGCCTGTCCCCTGCTCTCGCAAGTGACCCTGGTGAGATCGGGCATACGGAAATCAATAGATGCGGCTGCGGCAAAGAGCTCCTCCTTGCAGTGGTAGTAGCGAATCACCATTGATGGGTGAATATTTGCCTTGGCTGCGACCGCGCGGATCGTGGTGTTTTCAAAGCCTAGTTCCGCGAATACTTGTCGCGCCTGCGTGAGGATGCGTTCACGTGTTTCGAGAGAGCGCGCGTTTCTCACCGGAGACTTCTTGCCTTCAAAGCCCACTGTCTCCAGTTTGCATGATATGCTCGGAAAAACAAGCGTTTGCAAACGCGTGTTTGCAAAGGATGCTTACCAGGTAGGGCCTGCGTATTGGACCGACTCCGAAGGGAAGCGATCGCAGCCGCAGTTTCTATTCTTAGAAGGTAAAGGTGCTAGATGGATCATTCGTATTTGCTCTGGATTGCCACGCTGATCTACGGCGTTCACATGCTGGAAGAGACGATGTACGGCTGGCACGATTGGGTCCGCAAGGTTCTGAAAATGCCGGCAGAGTGGAATGAGTTCTATATGGTGAATGCCGTCGTCATTGTGTTAGGAGCGAGCTGTGCCATGGTGGGCTGGAAGAATCCCGCATATGCTCTGACGTTCCCTGCGTTCATGGTTGTGAATGCCATTCTGTTCCATATCGCTCCGGTACTGGTCACGCGCATCTTTTCCCCCGGCGTTATCACGGCGGTTGTTTTATTTCTGCCGGTCACGGGATGGATTTACTACAAGGCATACCTTGACGGCGTGCTGAATTTCTCCAGCGTAGCTTTTTCCTCGGTGTGTGGTGCGCTGCTGATGTTTTTTCCGATCGTACTCCAGAAAACAAAAGCGAGGATAGTCAACCACTAGCTCACAGCAACGGACCCAAGGGATAGCCCTGCACCGCGAAGCGAAACGTTCGCAAACAGTGTGAGGTGGATTAAGTCGCCCATCGGTCCCCATGAACGCCGATCCCAGACGGGAAGCCGACTTATAGTCGAGCCAAGGCAGTTGGCTCAATAAAGTAGTTATCAACAGTCGTCGGTCACCGCGGTTGTGGAAAAGCCCTCCCTGGCTGTTTCGATTTTATTCCGCCGCTTGATAGCGGAGGCTGTAGGGAGAGCAGGCGTCTCACTGTTACGAGTAATGCCGACTAACACTCGATGATTTCGTAAAGACCCTCGAGCAGTGGGATGTGCTTCGCTTAGACGAATTCTCAGAAGCTGTCGCTGGACACCAGCACGACATCTATAAGTCCTTTGGAAATGCGAAGCCGGCGTGCCGAAGCGATCACGGAGCAAAACAATATGAAGCCAAAAGAGAATGACGATCGAGATCAGGCCTATGCAGCCTGGGTGGGATTCGATTGGGGGGACCAAGAGCACGTCTGGGCTCTGCAATGGACCGACACGGGAGAGCGGGAGCGAGGGCGGCTGGAGCAAACACCAGAAGCACTGGACCTTTGGATCGGTCAATTGATGAGCCGATTGAAGGGCCGCCGAATAGGCGTGGCGATAGAGCAAAAGCATGGCGCTGTTGTCTGGATGCTTCTGAAATACGCGTGCGTAGAGATCTATCCCGTCCATCCGCAAGCCGCCGGACAATTTCGTAAGGCTTTGTATCCGTCCGGAAGCAAGAGTGATCCTGCCGATGGGGAGTTGCTGCTCGACTTGTTGGTACACCATCGGGGCCGCCTTCGTCCTTTGCAGCAAGACGACGAACCAACTCGTCGACTGCTGCTGTTAGTCGAACAACGCCGACACTGGGTGGAGGAGAAGAAGGCGCACGGCAATCGACTCTCCGCCCGACTGAAGGTCTACTTTCCACAAGTGCTGACCTGGTTTGACGATATCGGAGCCGCACCGGTTCTCGATCTGCTGGCCAGATGGCCCAGACTGGAGCAGTTGCAAAAGGCGAAACGCAAGACACTGGAAGTGTTCCTACTCAAACATCGGCGCACCACGGAAGAGGCGGCGGCTTGGGCACAAGAGGTGAGTGCTGCGGTTCCGGCTGTGCAAGACTCAGTGCTGCTGGATTGTTATGTTCTGGAAGTAACCGCGCTGGTCGCGTTGTTAAAACAGATGCAATCGAGCGTTAAAGAGTTCGACTCGGCCATCGCTGAAACCAGCCATCGGCATCCTTGTTGGGAGATAGCGCAATCGTTACCTGGGGCCGGACCGGTGATGGCGCCTCGGCTGTTGGCAGCGATGGGAAGCGGTAAGCGTTACCAGACCGCTCATGAAATGCAATGCGCTTCCGGCATTGCGCCCGTGACCGTTTCCAGTGGCCGCACACGCATCATTCAATTTCGAAGAGCCTGTCCTAAGTTTCTACGACAGACGTTTCACGAGTGGGCACAGCATTCGATGAAGAGCTGCCGCTGGGCCCGGGTCTATTACGACCAACTCCGTGCGAGTGGCAAGCGCCACCATGTCGCGCTTCGCGCTTTAGCGTTCAAGTGGCAACGTATTCTATTCCGGTGCTGGAACGACGGAGTCACGTACGACGAAACGAAATACGTCGCCAGTCTCAAGAAGAGGAGCTCTCCGCTTAGTATGTGGCTCCCCGAATGAAGATGTGCACAAGATGTGGAAGCCTTGATCTCTCTGTGAAAAAAGTGGTCCCAAGTGGCTTGACTTTCAAACTCAGAAGTCTTTTCGGTCCGTATCTGGCTGACATTCCAGTCCGCTGTCGTCCGAAGATGATTCCTTCAACCCTGGGCCGTTACACATGCTTTATCCAGAACTCGGCCTCAAATCTACGTTTTGCACGTCCAACTGAAATCCAGGCGTTTGTTCTTGTGTCTAAGCAGAAGGATATTTGCGAGGTCAGAGCCGAGTGCCAGAAGCTGTCATAATGATGGTCGCTACGCGTGGTCCTCTGCAGCAGATCGACCGCTCTTCTCCCGGGAATGATTGAGTAAAATCGCATTGCAGTTGGAGTATTCAGTCGAGGCGGATGTCAGTCCAGCTTTCGCGTGGCGGTTCCGGACCGACGTAGCTAACTGGAACGATCCACCTGCTAGTTTTGCCCTCGATGGTCCTTTCGAGGCGGGCTCGTTCGGAACAACTCTGTTGCCGGGCCAAGAGTCTCTGCACTGGCGCATTCGAGACGTTCTGCCCGGTAAGTTATTCGTGCTTGAATTGCAACTTGACCGGGCGATGCTCACCTTCGAATGGCGGTTTGACGGTTTGCCTGGACAAAGGACGCGACTGACCCAGCACATTGTGTTATCGGGCGACAACGCGGGCGGATACCTTGAGCAGGTTGAAGTAGGATTTGGCCAGAATCTTTCGGACGGCATGAGGAGGATCGCGGCCGAGATGGCGGCGGCTGAAAAGCATTCAAACATTGCCCGCTAGGAAATCGGTGCAGCTCGTTACGATTCGGATCAGATCCACCCTAGTCCGGAAGGGTTTACGAATCGCGAGAACATTTTCCGAGTTTTGCCAGGATAACGGGCAACCCGAACAGTAGTGTCCGGTTTACCGACAATCTACCGCGATCTTCCTGAGATACTTTGTTGGTGCGTTTCATTGAGGCTCTGAACGAAGATGATGTTGTTGCGCACTTCCTAAAGCACGAGATCAGATCCGATCGATTCGGCCGAGCTATTTGCGATTTACTACAGCAAAATGGTTGGCCTACGAGTCTACTCGAACAATCCGACTTGCAGAGCGCTGAGGAATGTTCGATCCGAGCGAAACTGTTAAGCGAATTTCGTGGCTACAGAGAAACGGGGGTGTGTTCGAGAACTTCCCAAAAGATGTGGCTTGGGCCAGGTTTGCCCTAAGTAGCCGGGAGCTGATGCAAGTCCGATATGTTAACTACTCCTACTGGAATGAGCTCTCAGGAAGTTCGCGCCTGCCGTCTGATGCCGCTATTCGCATCAGGAAGGGCGCAATGACCTTCGGCATGAGCACGCATTACTTTCTGGAGATGGCCGAAGCGTTAAACAATGGTGCAAGGTACCCGGAGCTGATCCTTGTTGGTGCCGAAGCGCATTCGGCCTTAGTAGTCCTCGAAGGACACGCCCGGCTCACGGCTTACGCCTTGATGCCCGACCTTATCCCAAGGGATCTGACAGCTATAGTCGGATCTTCTGCAGCGATGTCAGCTTGGCGTGACTCTCCATTACTCGACAAAACTATCGACCGCAAATAGCCGACAAGTGCTTAGCAGGGGCCTGCAGCATCGTTTCTGTTTTAAGCCGGGATTACGGGCAACCCGTCAATCGACGGATCACGCTTGCTTTAGAAAGTCCTCAACGTATCGCCCCTCTTCTTGAGGGCGGATTGTCAGTCGGTCCCCGGACAACACAAGCCTGCGATTGTCAGGTGAGAGGAAGAGGGTCAGATATATCGGCCCGACCTCGTCGCACGGCAACGCAATCATGTTCGAGAAAGTCTGCAAGCCTATCTGCAGGTCTCCGTCGAAGATGCCGGCAGGAAGATCACCCACATTTCCCGCGATCGTGCCGTTCTGAAAGTCGATGATGACACCCTGGACCCATCCACTTCCGTTGTCGATGCCGGGTGTGCCGGTACTGCGGTGAACATAGGCCGAAACGGCAATTGCCAGATTTCCATTGGCGAAGCGCACCTCTTCCACCGTGGAGTCATGTAGTTCAATGGCAGCGTTAAGCATCTCCAGAGGTCTCATTTGACCATATCGTCAGAATGACCGGTTTGACTGCCCGCCGACGTTGCAGATTGTGCATTCAAGCTGTGAATAAGCGCCCTGCTGTTTAACCGAAAATACAATGTTCCGAATTGTTGTCGGATGACGGGCAACCCGTCAATTGACGAGTTGCCGACCGTACGGGCACAATCCGTCACCCGGAGCCAATACCCGGTGTATCGATGGGCGGAATAGTTTGCTATCCCTTAAAATGTGTGTCAATCACGAGTCTCAAGCGCTTCTATATCTGAGACCTCGTCGAAAGCTGTCCAAAAGGCAGTGTTCGGATTTTTGGGCACCAGATCGTACACAAAACCCTCGTCATCGACGGGAATCACCGTGACTTCTTGACTCGACCCATCGGACCATATAACCACCACCGACCGGTCCACATACGACTGAAAAATCTGCCTACCGCTTTCTCGTTCCATCACCTGTTACGAAGCAAAGTCAAACCGAATAGCCTATGCAGACCAGCGTACCTGACTTCTAGCTTTCGATGATCCGGTCCGCACTGACCATTCTTGGGGCCGAGGAACCTATTTTGAACTGTTCTCGCATGACGGGCAACACGGATAGCGTCCGGATCACCGACAATCCACCAGCGAGATTCCAAACGAAGGAAGAGAGCATGTCATATCAAGCATTCGGCATTGCTGGTTCCACGCCTAACGCTCCCGATCGTGAAAGCAATGGATCAGTGATCAAAGCTCCAGAGATTGCTCGTCAGGTCGTCGTGAATCGTAGCCATGTACTTCCCGTTATTCGAGAACTCCCCAAAAGCGTGCATACTGTCGTTCTCAAGCAGGTGCGCATGCAAATGAGAATCTACGAAACAAAGAGCGGCGAAGTGTGACGGATCTAAGAAGAAAGGAGGAAGGATCACCCGACGGACGGTGCGGGTTCCCGAGCCCCAGGCAAGCCATTCGCCGCGAGCAGGACCGGGGTTCATGCCCTCTATGGTGTCGATACCGGCGATCTGCCGCGACCTCTGCCATTGCTTCGAAGGGTCCGGATCTAAATGCAATTCGGTGAAGCGGCCGGCATGCCCCGGATCTGGGATCGCAATGTGCGCGCCGTCTGCGGAGAGCGCCCAGCGACCCAGGCCGAGGAGCACAAAACTGGTTCGGCCAAGTTCTCGCCCCTTTCCCGTGACAGGATCCAGTTCGTAGTACGTTTGCTGGCCAGCATGCGTCGTGCGCAATACGCAGAGGTGGCCGGAACCGGGCACGCTGCAGCGAAATTCATCCAGTGGTTCGCCCAAGGGGACCTGTGTTATCGGGCCGCCGTTTGCCGGGATGCGCATCAGCCGGAAATCGGTGAACCCGGCATCCCGGGTGTTTTTGGCAGACATGAACAGAATCCACTTACCGTCGGCAGTGAGCTGCGGATAATAATTCTCCCGATCCGAGGAGGCCAGGAGTTCGGGTTCATGGTGGCTTCGGTTCTGTTGAAAGATTTCATAGTGTCCGTTCCGGTTGGATTCAAAGATGACTGACTGATTATCGGCGCTCCAGGCATGAGGGAAATTGGTGCTCTGTTCTAGCGTCAGGCGATGCAACTGGCGCAGTGAGGGTTTCGGTTTCGCCTGCCATTCAGCCGTATAAGTCTGGGCATAAATGTCGGTCCGAACCATGAAGAGCTTGTTACCATCCGGCGTACCAGTCAAAGCGGAAAGCGCCGCGTCTGAGAAATACGAAATCTGTTTTGGAAGCGAGCTCACATGTCCTGTGGTCGAGTTTAGCGGTAAAGTCCAAATGTTAAATCCTTCAGCTCTGCGTGCGAAATCCTGTCGCAAGAAGACGAAGCCTGAAGACGTGAAAAAGCCCGAGCTGAAACGAAGTGGTCCAATAGAAACCGTGGAATGACTCACCTGAGGAGCTACCGTCACCAGGTCACTCGATTCGCAGAAATCGGGGTTGACGGTGATGTCGGGATGATCTGTGCCGTCGCGACAACCCGAGAGGCTGTGGAACCACAGCCGCTTGTCATCCCTGGACCAAAACAACGCAGCCACATGGGTTAAGGCAGGCAGTTGCATCAGCAGGCGTGCCGGTGCGCCGGGGTCCGATCCCGCCCACACCTGGTGAGATCCGTTCAACCAGGCGATCTGCTTGCCGTCGTGCGAAACGGCAGCTAGTTGTACATCGTCCGAGAGGCGCCGAGGCGATCCCGAATTGAGCGGAATCTGCCAGGCTTCGAACTTTTCGTTTGCCGAGCCGATGGCCAGCAGGTGCCGGTCGCTCGGAAACAATAATTGATAGCAGGCCAGGTGTTCAGGCCCTGTCAGTTCGCGAACTCTGTGGGTGAGATTGTCGCGTAGGAAGAACCCACCATCGATTGTCGCGTATGCCAGATGTTTACCGCTGCGCGATACCGCGGCGGCCGTGACATCATCGCCGCTGCTGAACCGGGTGACCTGCTCGAGATGCGCATCGGGAGGATTTTTCGAGCTGCGAAGCCAATACACTCCGGTGAACACAACGAGCAGCAGGCAAAGCAGAAGAGCCAGGACGAGCCGCTTGTGCGAAGGTGTTTCCAGCTCTGCGAGCAGCCGCTCGACTTCTCTCCCTGTGGGACGCCGCAGCGGTTCTGTGCTGCGCATGCGAGCCAGGATCGGATGCTTCCAGGAGCCGGCTTCTTCCAGAACCAGCGCGAGTGAGTAAATGTCGCTGGCCGAGGTGGCGGGCCGGGCTGCTTTCTGCTCCGGCGACATGTAGCGCACGGTACCCACCGGCAGGTCGGTGCTGCGGTTGGCCGCAGCCTGGTCGCGAATGTTCTGCGCGAGGCCGAAGTCGAGAACCTTCGCGAAGTCATCATCCTCACGGACCATGACGTTCTCGGGCTTGATGTCGCGATGAACAATGCCCTTCTCATGCGCGGCGGCCAGAGCACTCGCGATTTGCCGCCCGATGTGAATCACGCGCTGGGTTGAGAGTTTAGTCGACTTCAGAAGCTTTCGGAGCGACTGTCCTTCCACCAGTTCCATCGCAATTCCCAAGCCCCAGGGCGTTTGGATCAACTCGTAAACGGTAACGATGTTCGGATGATTAAGACGGGAAGCTAATCGGGCCTCCGAGATCACTTGTGGGGCGGCCGCATCTCCCGCCTCGAGCGCGCTTGGCAGAAACTTCAAGGCGACGGTTCGCCGCAGTTCCGTGTCCTCGGCCGAGTACACCTCGCCCATGCCACCCTGGCCGATGCGCTCGAGCAAGAGGTAGCGACCGACGGTGTCCCCGGCCCGCCGGTCTGGAACAGGAGGGTAGACTTGACCGTCTTCCAGTTCTTCCAGTTCTTCCAGAAATTGAGAGCACGCGGCCTTCGACATCCGGATCGATGGTGGCGCTACGCACGTATTCCCGCTGTATCTGCGCATCCAGATCACCGGCTGTTTCGCACAGGATCCAGGCGGCGCGCCATTGTTCGTCGGTCAAAGAGAGTGCTCCATATTTATCAAGCGAGTGCGGGGCTACCGAAGATGCCACACCATTAGCGATAGTTAGCTCGCTTGCAATTTTTCCCCCAGCCATTGTTTGCAGAAGGCCCAGTTGCGCGCTACCGTGCGCGGGGCAATGCCCAGCCGGTTGGCAATTTCTTCCATGGATAGACCCTCGAAAACCTTCATCTCGACGATGCTGCGAAGACGGGGGTGGAGGGCTGCCAGTTTCTCGAGCAGGTCATCGATTTCCTGCAACGTCGCATTTCCGTCTTCCGCTCCGGGAGCGTCGAAGTGCGCGATATCGATTTTTGTGATCCGGCGCGACAACAAACGGGAGTGATCGATCAGCAGGTGGCGCATTACGTGGCCAGCGAATTGTAAGAAGTGATCCCGTTCCGGGCGGCCGTCGCTCTCGTGAGCCGGCAGCGATTTCACTCTCAGTAACTGGAGATAGAGCTCGTTGACCAGCAATGAGGGCTGCCAGGAGTGCTGGCTTCCCTCAGCATTCATCTTGGCGGCCGCCAGACGTTTCAGTTCCGGGTAGAGAAGTGAAAAGAGCTGGTCCGCCGCTTCGCGATCCCCGATCGGAAGCGGGCCATCAGACTAGCAAGCGTAGTTGAAGTTTGCTGGGGCGGCACCCGTAGCCCTTATTTTATCCGGGATCCGAGTAACAAAAGGGGCGCGTCATCTTAGCCCACGCCGGAAAAAATATTTTTGACAAGACGTGGCAGTTTTTGCAGGCCTCCACTCGCTTAAGAAGTATATGACCACCTCACCTCCACTCACACGGTCTGTCAAAGCCTTTCCGCGTCTCTGTTGTTTCGCCTTAGCACTGGCCTTCACCGGCCTACTACCCGCCTTCGGCGCCACTATTACGGTCACCACCACAAACGACACGGGCGCCGGATCGCTGCGGAACGCCGTTGCGACGGCTAACTCGAACGACACTATTAACTTCAACTTGCCGAATCCAAGCACTATCATCCTGACTAGCGGCCAACTCGAAATTAATAAGAACCTGACCATCACGGGGCCGGGCGCGGCGCAACTGGCCATCAGCGGCAACAAAACGTCTTTCAAAGTGTTCTTTATTGATTCGGGCGCTAGCGTCATCATCTCCGGCCTGACCGTTGAGAACGGGGCAACTGTCAACGGTACTTCCGACGCCGGCGGCGGCATCGTAAACTTGGGCACGCTCACCCTGATCAACAGCACCGTAACGGGCAACGCGGCCCCGGGCTCCGAAGGGGGCGGCATCATAAGCTATGGCGCGCTCACGCTCACCGGCAGCACTGTTTCGGGTAATTCGGCCAGCGAGGGAGGCGGCATCCGAAACAACAACGGGACGCTCACGCTAATCAACAGCACCGTGTCCGGCAACTCGGCCACGGGCGTAGGCGGCGGCATCGTGAGCGCCGGCGCGCTCACGATCATCAACAGCACCTTATCCGGGAACTCGGCGCCCAGCGGCACGGGCGCCGGTATCTATATTGGCTCACTTGATGGACTTTCCGAGGGCACGCTCACGCTTGAGAGCACTCTGCTCGCCAACAATGGCGTAGGCGGGAATTGTTTTGTCGGGGGTACATCCACCTCGCTCGGTTACAACCTTTCGGATGACACAACCTGCGAAGGCTGGCTCACCCTAACGACCGACAAAAACAACACGCCGGCGGGGCTCGACCCCAAGGGCCTGCAGAACAACGGCGGTCCCACCCAAACCATTGCGCTTTTGCCTACCAGTCCGGCAGTGGATGCCATTCCGGTCGCGAGTTGCACCGATACCAACGGCAACCCGGTGAAGACCGATCAGCGCGGCGTTACGCGCCCGCAAGGTGCAGGATGCGATATCGGCGCCTACGAGCTCGTCCAAGCTGTCCCGTTCTCCGACTTCGACGCGTTTCTGGCGATCCAAACGGGCCAACACTCGGGCTTTGCTCTCAGCGCGTGGTTCACATTGGGGAGTGCGAGCGATGGTATTCGTCCGCTGACCGAAGCGGTGACGCTGCAGATCGCCAATTACACGGTGACGATTCCGGCCGGATCCTTCCATAAGCTCTGGAACAGCTCACAAGCGCCTTACGGGTACGAGGGCACCATCAACGGCACGAAACTGGTCGTGGGCATTATCCCGTTGGGCGGCAAGAATTATCAATTCGACGCTGCCGGTTCGCCGGTTGTCTGGAACGGTGTCAAGAACCCCGTAACTGTCTCGCTGACTATAGGCAACGATACGGGCAGCAAGCCGGTGAACGCCGTCATCAGCTCGCGTTGAGGGCAGGCTCCATGAGTCCCAGAAAAAAGTTTTGTGGAATGGCAGTTTTCGGTGGAGTTCACTCGCTTATGAGGTGTATGACTACTTCGCTTCGACTAGAACTCTCCCGCCAAGCCCTGCTTGGATTTGCCGCACCGCTGCTGATCGGCATGGGTCTGCTGGCTTCGCCCTGCAACGCTCAAGTCACGTTTACTGGTGTTCAGACTACGGTACCCGCCAGCGGACTGAATGATCCCTATGGCGTGGCGGTGGATCGGGCCGGGGATATCTTCGTTGCGGATACGTACAACAACCGCGTGGTGGAGATTCCGGCCGGCGGCGGCCCGCAGACCACGGTACCTGCCAGCGGACTGAATAATCCCTTTGGCGTGGCGGTGGCTCAGGCGGGCGATGTCTTCATCGCGGATTTCGAAAACAGCCGCGTGGTGGAGATTCCGGCCGGTGGCGGCCCGCAGACCACGGTGGGCAGCCGACTGAGTCATCCCTACGGAGTGATGCTAGACGGAGCGGGCGATCTCTTCATTGCGGACACTTTCAACAACCGGGTGGTGGAGGTTCCGGCCGGTGGAGGCCAGCAGACCACAGTGGCCACCAGCGAGCTGAATAATCCGCATGGTGTGGCAGTGGATGGAGCGGGCGATGTCTTCATTGCGGACACCGGCAACAACCGGGTAGTGGAGATGCCGACGGGCGGCGATCCGCAGACCACGGTGGGCAGCGAACTGATTCAACCTTATGGCGTGGCGGTGGACGGAGCGGGTGACGTTTTTATCGCGGACACCCAGAACAGTCGCGTGGTGAAGATGCCGGCCGGCGGGGGCCCGCAGACCACGGTGGGCAGCAGACTGAGTCATCCCTTCGGCGTGGCGGTGGACGGAGCGGGCGACGTTTTTATCGCGGACACCGGCAACCGCCGCGTGGTAGAGGTGCAAACGGTTTCCGTGAATTTCGGGAGCGTGAACATCGGATCGAGCGTCACGCTGACGCTGAACTACTACGTTGAGGGCAGCGAAACGCTCGGCACCCCCAGTGTATTGACCGAGGGCGCGTCCAATCTGGATTTCACTCTCGCCAGCGGCAGTACCTGTACCGGCAGCGTGACGGGCGGCTCATCCTGCACGATCAATGTGACGTTTACGCCCAAATTCGCCGGAGCGCGTAACGGCGCTGTCCAGATTGTGGACAACAGCGGGAACGTGCTGGCGACGACCTACATTCACGGCATCGGCGTGGGGCCGCAGATCGCGTTCGGTCCGGGTGTCCAGACCACAGTGCCCGCCAGCGGATTGAACCAGCCCTCCGGCGTGGCGATGGATGGAGCGAACGATCTCTTCATCGCGGATGCCTTCAACAACCGCGTGGTGGAGGTGACGCCCGGCGGTGTCCAGACCACGGTCGCCAGCGGACTGGGTCAACCCATGGGCGTAGCGGTGGACGGAGCGGGCGATCTCTTCATCGCCGACACGAACAACAACAGCGTGGTGGAGGTGACGCCCGGCGGCGTCGAGACCACGGTGGTCAGCGGATTGAACCAACCCCTTAGCGTGGCGGTGGATGGCGCGGGCGATCTCTTCATCGCGGACACTAACAACAATCGGGTGGTGGAGGTGACGCCCGGCGGCGTCCAGACCATGGTACCCGCCAGCGGATTGAACAGCCCCTTCGGCGTGGCGGTGGATGGCGCGGGCGACGTCTTCATCGCGGACACTAACAACAATCGGGTGGTGGAGGTGACGCCCGGCGGCGTCCAGACCACGGTACCCGCCAGCGGATTGAACAGCCCCTATGGCGTGGCGGTGGATGGCGCGGGCGATCTCTTCATCGCGGATACCTTCAACAGCCGCGTGGTGGAGCTGACGTCCAGTGGCGTCCAGACCACGTTACTCGCCAGCGTATTTTCCAGTGGCGTGGCGGTGGATGGGGCGGGCGATGTCTTCATCGCGGACAAGGTCAACAGCCGGGTGGTGGAACTGAACCGCTCGACGCCACCCACGTTGACCTTCGCCCCCACCAACGTCGGCTCGACCAGCAGCGATAGCCCGCAATCGGTCGAAATCGAAAGCATCGGTAACGCAATGCTCTCGGCCATTCCTCCTGGTTTGACGATTGGCCCGAACTTCGAGCAAGTCGCGGGCTCGGGCACCCCCGCCGATTGCACCAGCAGCTTCTCGCTGACGCCAGGGGCAAGCTGCAATCTGAGCATCAGCTTCACTCCAACGGGGAGCGGTCCTATCAAGAGCGCGGCCACGTTGACGGACAACGCGCTCAATGGCAACCCGGCAACGCAGACTATTACTTTGAAAGGCACCGGCATCGCGATCGCCAACTTCACCATCACTTCGATTCCGCCCGCTGAAGTCGTCTATCGCGAGAGGCTGGGCGGCGTGATTCTCAAGCTTCAATCGGTACACGGCTTCAACGCAAACGTAAGGTTGAGTTGCTCGGGCGGTCCGGCGGGAACGAAATGCGCGGACCTCCCCGGAACGGTCCACGTTAACGGCACGGTCTATGCCATCTCCGGAGTCCTCTTCCCAAAGAACACGCCGGACGGCACGTACATGATCACCTTTACCGGTGTTTCAGGCTCGCTCTCGCACAGCACGACCGCGAAGTTCACGGTCAAATAACAAGAACAGTTCCAGTAGCAAAAGAGAGGAAGACAGCAAATGAAAACTCGCACCTTTTATCGATCCATGGTGTTTACCGGTATGGTGACGGTTACCATGGCGGCCGTTGCCTTCGCGCAGCAGCCGCGCTCCCACAACAATTCGGCAATGTGGTTCGGCGGCAATCTCCCGTCACAAAAAAACCAGCCATCGCCGGCAATCTCGAACGGCAACGCGGAAATCCTCAATCAGGCTGACCGCGACGACGATAACCAGGTGCGCTACCGGGTAGTTCGGATTGGGGTGCTACCGGGCAAGACGACTTCCTTCCTACCCATAGTCCGATCCGTCAACAATCGCGAACACGTCACCGGGTACTCCTTAATCTATGCCGAGGGTTTTACGCCGAAGGGAGCGGCGACAGCTCAAGGTTTCATCTGGCACGACGGTAAGCTCGAAGCGCTTCCTTTACTCAGCGGCTGGCCCGGAGCGTTCGGGTTCGGCATTAACGACCGGGATCAAGTCGCCGGCACTGCCAATAATGTGGATGCGAGCGGCAATCTGATTCAAACCGCCGTGTTGTGGAATCACGAGCAGCCTGTGAACCTTGGAAGCCTTCATGCGGGCTGGATTTCGGAGGGCCTGGACGTCAACATTTTTGGCGAAGTCGTGGGTGTGTCTGCTCCTAATGAAAACGAATTTCCCACGCCGGTCGCCTGGTACGGCGGTGCGATTCATACGCTTCCCCTGCTTCCGGGGGAAGATGGCGGCTGGGCAAATGAGATCAACGCCCTCGGCGTGATTGTTGGGTGGCAATTCACAGCCACAAGCGAACTTCCTTGCCTGTGGTATTGGAATGGGGCCGGGTACGTTGCGGTGGATCTCGGAACTCTGGGCGGAGAGACGGGGCAGGCATTTGGCATTAACAATTTCAACAAGGTAGTCGGGTACTCGCTTTACTCGGGGAATATTCACGGCCCCGCTTTTCTATGGGATCGGCGGGACGGGCTGCAAGCTCTGCCTCTGCTACCGCCTGATACGGATGCTCAAGCCTACAACGTGAACGAACTGGGACAGATGGTAGGCGTGAGCCAGATCTACGATGACAACGGGAATTTCGTCTCCCAACTATCGGCAATTTGGGAGAACGGTACAGTTACCGCTCTTCAGACATTGGTTCCGGCGAACACGCCGCCTCTCACCTACAACACGGGAACCATCAACGATCTGGGAGAGATCACCGTGAACGCGACCAGCCCGGATGGTTCGCCGGACGCTTTGCTACTTGTTCCAAAACACAAATCCGATCGATAGCAAAGCTCGAATAACGAAGGGAAATGAAGCCAGGGCTCCGGCGCCCTGGCCATGCGTGGCGGCACAAGCGGAGCGGGCAACGCGAGGGTGTCTGAAGCCGAACCTCTCTCGCTTGTGCTTGGATGACGGGCTATCCGGACACTGGCTGGTCCGGCGATCATGAAGTGCGGGTAACCCGCATTCCCCGCTTGCAATCAGAGAACCCTGTTTATCGGCCGCTTGACATGCTTAGTACATTCCTGGAACCAGCCGCTTAGTTGCACGACAATATTCGAGATAGCTCTCGCCGAACGCATGTACCAGAGCTGCTTCTTCAACGCGAATGCGATGGAGCACTGCGACGGTCGGAGGCACTACGGCGACTATCAATGCAGGCAACGCACGGGAATGTAGCCCGATCGCTACGAAAATGATTTCCATACCCAGATAAGAGGGGTGCCGCACCAGGCTGTACAATCCGCCTCGTTGTAGCTGCTGCTCCGGTTGTGTGACGACGTTCGCCGTAAACCACCGCCCGAGCGTCGCGATAGCGGCCACGCGGACGGCAATTCCGAAGATCATAAGGATCAGACTTAGCGGACGCAGCCAAGCTGCATGCCAACGGAGAGACGCCGGTACCAACGCTTGCAGGAATCCGGCGGCAGTCAACGACAGCGCGATCACGAACCAGAGCAGCACTTGGGTTCCGCGATCCTGGCTCTCTTTCGCATGACTGCGCCGCCGTGTGCCAATGGCGATGACGATCTCACCGGCTACCCAGCCGAGATAAAGCACGCGCCAGATTATCGACAATCATCCACCTGCGAACTTACACATACTCTAGCGAAAGAGTTGCCTTCCCCGTTCTTCTGCCTTGGTTGGCTTGTATAAGGGAAATCCCCAGCCCACGAACGTTGTTCGATAAATCTAATGTTTCAGGCGATCCGCTGATGTACAACGCGAGCGTATCACGGGCAATCCGGAAACTACATGCTGCAACGGGACTTCACAGGACTGATCCAGCAGAAGTGTGCCGAGCAGCAGCTAGAACCAAGTACGAGCCCTGTACCGATCATATTCAGCACCGAAAGCGGCACGGAGGACCTTAGCCTCTCGGCGGGCGCGCACAACCTGGAGCGGAACAACTATGACCATCAGCAGCATGGGCCACCGGTGTTCTATGACGAGAGATAAGCCGATCAGCAAAAAGGGGCTCGCGACGTAAATGGGATTGCGGATGCGCGAATAGATCCCGGTTGTGACAAGTTGCCGCGCTTGTGCTGTAACTGAGAACGATCGGCCTAGTTGAATTCGCGCTACCACACCCAGGCGACCACGACCAAGAGAAGGCAGGAGCCGATGATCCGCATCGGCGGCCATGATACGTGTGCCGCCCTGGTGACAAGCACCAAGAACGTGATCTCCATGACCGCGAGAACAAGCAAAATTGTGTGAACCGCACGCATGGCTCTGGCCTTTCTATTCCAACATCAGTATTCCCCTCACAAACGCATCTACGATCATATGGGGACTTGGACGAAGCCGCTGACGCGGCGGCCGACCTGAGCGATGGTGGTGATTGGAAGAATAAGTTAGTCGCAGAGAAAGGAGTTCTCTGTGACTACATTGATCGAGCGGATGAGGCAAGAACTTGTCCGACGCAACTATGCCGCCACGACCATCCGGTCGTATCTGAAGGCGATAGAGCATTTCCAGCAGCACATTTCGATGCCCTTGGAGGCAATCGGACCAGACGACCTTCGTAGCTATCATGCCTACTTACTGGGCGAACGAAAGCTTGCTGTCAAGACCGTCGTAGTAAAGGTGTGCGCTCTTCGCTTCCTGTACATCAAGGTGCTCAAGCGACGAGACATGAAGGAGGATCTGCCCTATCCGAAAGAGCGGAAGCAACTGCCGGTCATTTTGAACCCCGCTGAGGTAGCGCTGCTCTTGGGTTCAGCTCGTACCTTATATCACCGGGCCATGCTCATGATGCTCTATGCAACTGGCCTTCGGCGCGCGGAGATGTGTCGGTTGAAGGTGGAGGACATCGATAGCAGACGCATGATGCTGCGGGTTGTTCAGGGCAAAGGCGGCATAGACCGCGAGGTGCCTTTAAGTAAGACGCTGCTGAAGACTCTGCGCGAGTACTACCGCTGGATGAAGCCGCAGACTTACTTGTTCCCAGGCACCGTGAATGGATGGCGTGCGGACAAGCCCATCACCGAAAAGATGGTCTGGGCGGCCGTACGCCAAGCCTGCGTACGCGCGGGTATCAAGAAGCGAGTCACTCCGCATACCCTCAGGCATTGTTTTGCGACGCACATGCTGGAGTCCGGTGCAGATCTGCGAACTATTCAGATGATCTTGGGGCACTCTGATCTGGAAGCAACAACAGTTTATCTGCACCTTTCACGACGCCATCTCCAAGCGACAACGAATCCGCTCGAGCGAATCAGCATCTCGGATCCTGCACAACTTGAACGCTCTCGAAGAAAGCGGAAGCCCGAATGAGTCGCCCTGCCGTGGAGGTGGCCGATATACTCCGCGCGCAGGGTAACCGCTTCTTGGAACAGAATCCATGGCTGAACTTCCAGCAACTCACCGTGCTGCGGGCTATCGCCCGCTGCCGGACGGCAGCGCTGGGCGGTCACGTGGACCAGTGTTCCCGTTGCGATTACCAGGCCATCTCCTACAACTCCTGCCGCAATCGACATTGCATGAAGTGCCAGGCGCAAGCTCGTGAGCGATGGATCACCGCACGAGAGCGCGAGGTGCTCGAGATCCCCTACTTCCATGTGGTCTTTACTCTTCCACATGAGTTGAATGCACTCTGTCATCAGAATGCACGCCTGCTTTACGATCTACTCTTCCGCGCCAGTGCTGCCACCATGCTGGAAGTGGCTGCGAATCCAAAGCGTCTTGGCGCGCAGATTGGCTTCATCAGCATCCTGCATACCTGGGTCAAAACCTACTGCTTCATCCTCATCTCCACTGCGTTGTACCAGCTGGTGGGTTCTCATCTGGCTATCAGGAATGGGTTCGCCCGAAGTACGTTTCTTCTTGCCTGTTGATGTCCTCAGCGTTGTGTTTCGAGCCAAGTTCGTTGAAGGATTACGGAGGCTGCATCGCAAGGGAAAGCTGAGCTTCGCGGGGCCTACAGCAGAACTGAGGAATCGTAAGAACTTCACCGTCTTCCTCGACAAGCTATTCGAAAAGGACTGGGTCGTTTATGCCAAGCCGGCCTTCGGTGGACCCACCCAGGTATTGCGCTACCTGGGCCGATATACCCATCGCGTGGCAATCAGCAATCATCGCCTGTTGAGCTTCGATGGTGAGCACGTTACCTTTCGCTGGCGAGACTATGCCCATCGCAACAAGCAGAAAAAGATGACCCTCACGGCTCTGGAGTTCTTACGCCGTTTGTCTCATCACATCCTGCCTCGTGGCTTTGTGCGCATCCGGCACTTCGGCTTCCTAACGAATACTCGGCGATCAGCTTTGTTAGCCGTGGCACGTCAGCTCATCGCTACAGTGCTTCCATCCGTAGAAGTATGTGCGGCAGCAGATGTGGATCATGAAGCGGCCTGGCAATGTCCACACTGTCGCGCGCCCATGCGTATCGGTTCGAATCTATCGGCTTCACAGCTGCGGTCTCAATGCCATTCCATCGACAGCTCATAAGCTCTATCAGTCTCGACAATCCAACTCCTGCATGCGCCACTTGGCGCACATGCAGAAGTGTGCCTGAACAAGCTGCGATCTCTGCTCAGGCTCTTCCGTCCACTGCCCTCTACTGGTCAAAGGCACTGATCGACCTGGTCGGCATCCTCACTCAGAGCCATTCGACGTACACACTCGCTCCTGAAAACAGCTTCGGCGCTCTCCAAACACGCTTGTAGCTCCATAGCGCGGTCCACCCCGTCAGCGGCTTCCTCCAAGTCGTTCCTATCGAAACTGTCTCGGATGCAACTACCAACCGCTTCCGTGCCTTATTTTCGGAGACAGTCCCCGATAGGATGCTAACGACTTCAGGGTACCTATCCCAGCATCCTTCGTTGAACCTCCGCAGGCAGCTATAGAAATCTAACTCCGCTTTCTGTCATCCTCGACCCTCTGCCGGCCTCACTGCAGCAGAACCAAAGCTATCCAGTGCAGTAGCTCGTCCACCTTGGGAAACCATTCTTTAAGCTGTGAGATGGTTACGGCAGAATCGAGCCCGTGAGCTACTCTGTGCCGATTGCCCACAATACTATTGACGCCCGTCTTGATTTCCTCCGTTAGAAAGTCGCTGAAGTCCTTTTCCCAGCGCTTGTCGAACTTCCCAAGTAGCTTCCCAATCTCATCAGTCGTTGCCGTTTGGAAAAAGCCTAGCTGGTTCGATGCGAAGTTCGATATTGGAGAACTGGCGCGCCGCTCCACGTACGGCCGAAAAAGATTCTTGATACTTTCCTCAAGGGCTCCGGAAATAACAACGCAAATATACTTGGCCCAATGTGATTGGATCTCTAAACCGGCAGAATCATCGACAGGAACTGTTTTGAGAAGCTGTTCTATTCGCTTTATCTTGGAATCGATGAAGCGAAGGTCCATCTATGCGCTCCCGAAGTAACGGGACGCCAAGCTTATACGGCTTTTGACCCTCTCTTCGTCAGCAGTGGAATAGTTATAAGCTTCTTTGAATTGATCGTCGGCTAGTAGTCTCGCGTATGCCTGGCTAACCTGTTCAGCCCCGATCGGCGAACCTGTCTGCAAGCGACGGGCCAGACCGACCATGACGGCGTCAAACACCGCCGCGTTGATGGATCGAATAGGTCGAAAAGCTGCCGCTCCTAACGCCTCACTGATAACGCCAACAGTAGGAAGAAAGGAGTTTGTCAGTTCCGTTGCTGATTGCTTTTGTAGTTTCCGGTTCCGCACCATGTATCCGTTAAGAGCGCCTTCCATCGGACGTTCATACCGATCAAGGTCATAGAAGAGCATAAAGAAGCGGAGGATCAATTCCTTGTCCTTCGATCTTTGGTTTTCCGGGCCATATACGGCACGCCAAGAGGCGTCCTGATTTAGTGTGTCCAATAGATCGTTGAAAGGGCCGTAGAAAATGCAGGCGCGTATCTCTTGGGGATGGAGCAGGGATCCGCCAGTGTTCAGCCGCTCGAATAGCAAGTAGATGCTTGAGCTTTGATCTTCGTCGGGCTGATCCTGTCTTACGATTATGGCGTGCAAAATGGAGTCGTCGAGCCTCCGGCGGTCGGCATCTTGCAGAGTGTTATAGCCTAGACCATCAAAACGCGAAGCCACTCCCTCGAGCACAAATTCGTCACCCTTTTCAAAACTGCCCTTGTAGAAATGCCACAAAGAACGAAGCCTTTGCTGTCCGTCAATGACGAGCAGGCGATTCGTTTCTTCTTCCTTCCCTAAGAAGATCCCAGGCACAGGCAGGCCAAGTAGAAGAGATTCGACGAATCGCGACGATTGAGTTTTGTTCCAGACAAATTTCCGCTGAAACGGTGGTATAAAGATGTCGTTAGAACCTAGCCTCTTTATAAGTCCGTCTACAGGATAATCGGCACCGTAGCTCGTTATCGAGTACCTGAACTCGATACCTTTACTTCCACGTTCAGCATCATCGACGACACCATCGTCCTCAGCTTCATCGAGGATCAAACCGCAGGTCTTAAAAAGGGCTTTCAGACGATGTTCAATACGCGCACGCAAACGCCGGTCCCTGTGAATCCGGGCAAGATTGTCGTTGGTAAAGTGCTCTTCAACGGATTGCCCATCCAACTCCAGCGCTAAGGTCGCAATTTGGCGGTTTGGTGTTGCAGAACTTTTATGCCAGCGTGAAGTTGGTATTGAAAACTCCCATTCGTTAGCAAGGCGTTCGACTTGCTCGTTCACCCATTGCTGCCCGGCCTCTATGTCCTTTAACATCTCTTGCTGCATCTTGTTGACTATACTTGAACGATCTGCGCGTCTCGGCCATCCGGTGAGTGACAGTACGAGCACCTATGCAAGTTGACGTTGAGGCAATCACATCATCGTCCGGATCAGTCCTGAGAAACGCTGATGGATCCACCAATGCTGTCCATTTCAAAATTCGCGGCACGTAAACCTGAACCGACTACGACTCAGCCACCAAAAAACCGGTGCCTAGATCGAGAGTGGATCGGTATAGTTGAATCAAAGTGAAATTTGAGAAGGTCTCGGTCGGACAATGCAGGGCGACCCGAGCGATAAGGACTCGCTTCGGTGCGAAGAGCGCACTCGATTATCTGATCAAGGAGAAACTGGTCACATTCGCTGACGAAGCTGAAGACTGCGCAAAACATGCCGAGGAACTTCCAAGATTCCTTGCTGCAATTTGGCAAGTCTTCAACCAATATGAGATTGCTGGCTACGTTGCGAGTCAGAGGCCCAAGGTGAGAAAGCGACTGCACCGGCTTCTTCATGTGGAATAAGCAATTCTGACCTTTTAGTATTCGGCCATCATCAACATCATTCCTAAACGCTGGGCGGTTACTCACGATCTACCTGGAACCAAATCGCTGATCTCCGTCCAGAGAAAGCTCTGCAGTCAAACACCTCAATTTAACCGAGCGAAAAAGCTTAACCAAGGCGGCAAGAAGACCGTAAAATGATCCCACTCTCCAGGAACCAGATCGATTGCTGATGTTTGTCCAACCTCTTCCATATGCAAGAGCGTGAAGCCAGAATCGATCAATCCGTTCAGTACGGTACTAAGAAGCTGACGATACTCTCGTGGGCCAGACGGTCTCGGAGCTGTTGAATCCGGAGGGAACACCCAAGGCTCATCTTCATAGTGCAGTTCTTCGCCTTGTACATAGCGGGAAGCGATTTCGTAAGCGTGACCATTCCACGAGTGACTCCCCAGTCCTGATGCAAACGGATTGGCCGCCCAGAATGAATACAGACCGCCGTGCCGCAGCACGCGCGCAACCTGGGTGAAGACTTCGCGGCAGTCAGGAACAAAGTTGAGTGAATAGGGCTGGCTCACTATGTCAAAAGATTGCGGGCGCAACATGTTCAGGTCACGCATATCGCCTTGAATGGTTGAAACTGGGTAGCCATAGTGCAGGGCGGCTTCTCGATCTCGCTGCAATTGGCCTTCGGAAAGATCGACAACACAAACTTGCGCCCCATTTAGGGCGAAGGCGACGGTCTGTTGTCCACCTCCGCCTGCTAAACAAAGCACATGTTTACCTTCGGGATTGCCCAACAAACCAAGAGGGTCTACACGCTGCAGGGCCGACTCCTTCGTTTCGTGGAGCCAAGGGCAGCTAAAAAGCGCACGAGCGGTCACCAGCGCTTCCCAGCGTCTTTTGTTGAACTCAGAAACGTGGTCCATAGCCGTTGCTTCCTTTGATCTACTGTAGATCCAGGGCCGCAACTAGGGAATCGCAAACAAGCTCCCAATCGCACGGAAGATCTGCGCAATCGCTTAGTTAACTCACGGTGAGCAAAGGCGGGTCATAGAGCGCGAGTTCCTCTGCCGCTGGAGCTTCGATTACGCTTTCCCAACTCTGCAACGCTTCCCACTGAATTGGCGGGTCCTCCATATTCCGCAGTTGAATTCGTCGAAACAGTTCCACCAAGGGAGCCGTAAGATAGTGGAGCTCCACTGCAACTCCCAGTTCTCGTGCCCGTATCCGAAGATTGTTCCTTTCCCATTTGCTCCAGGTGCCCCACTCGATAATCACCGTATTCCCGAGCGTAAGAAGACGTTCAGCCAGTCGCCACTGCAGTTTCTCAATGTGATCCCTGTCCCGTTCTGCATGCAAGTTGATGCCTAGGCTGAGCATCCAATCATCTGCGGATAATCTGAGCGCAGGTAACGCCGATTCGAGTTGGCGAGCAAGAGTGGTTTTGCCGGAACCGGGCAATCCAGCCACGATGATGAGGCGAGCTTGCTGTGACATCATTCCTGAAGTTTGCTCCTCAGCGTATTTGATTCCTAACCGCTTTGTGTCGAAGGTAAACCTACATAACCGCCGTTAGGGTGTGATCAACCCACGCATGTCCTTCCAAGTCGTATGGCTCACTCTTAAAGGGATGGACTACCAAGGACTAATCTGGGCTGCTGAAAGTGTGCTTCGTCCCCTTACTGTGAGGGGCCGTGTCTTCGGAGATGTAGGGGCGGCTATTGTCAGCGCAACCGACCGCCTTTTCCTTGGCGTTTCCGTGGACACGCCGAGTTGGGGGCTCTGCGCTGAAAGGAACGCTCTTGCCGCGATGATTACGTCTGGCGAGTACAAGTTCAAGAAGGCCGTAACAATTTGGAAGGAGCCACCATCAGGCTCGCTTTACATCCTTCCTCCGTGCGGAGTTTGTCGGGAGTTCATGAGGTGCATAGATGAGACCAATCTGGATTCGGAGATCATCTTGGGCATAAATCGCGTAGCGCTACTCAGAGACTTGCTGCCTGAGCATGCCTGGCCTAAACCAATGACTCAGGATCGTATCGAGAAGACTGAGGGCCTGTAATACGCTCCAGGTTCTTCACTCGACAAACTATCGAAACATGGAAAGCCAGGGCTTGCTCCGTTGGTCCAGAGTAGTCGCGAAGTGTAGAGGAATCGGCAGCCACTTTGCCGTGAAACGCGCTCGCCGTTCAGTCAGGCGAGGGTTGCGGTCATTCAACGGAACGCCGACAACACGTCACAGTGGACGGCAAACGCTGCGCCGTTGAACAGAGGGTAGATTTCGCCCTCCCCTGCTCTTGCCGCTATCATTTTCCTGGAAGCTGCAAAGGGAGGGTGTATGCAAAGGCTCAAGATCATCGCATGCGTGGAGATGCTTCGTCTTTTAGAGCGCCTGAACGATCTTCTCTGACTCCGCCCACAGCCGGGTGGCGAGCGCGGCGTCTTCTGCATCGGCGCGGGGCTTCTTCACGTTCGAGTTGGCGAGGTAGTTGCCCGCCAGGGGCACCGCCTTCGGGCTCACCGCGGCGAAGACCTCGGTCGCGGCACCCTCGCCGACAGACTTGAGAAAGAGGGGCCCGATGGCCGCCAGCACCCGACTGAGCACCGGCCCGAGGCTACGGGCGAGGTTGGTATTGACTACGCCGGGGTGCACCGCATAGGCGGTCCTCTTGGTGCCGGCAAAGCGCCGCTGCAGTTCTTTGACGAAGAGCAGGTCGGCCATCTTCGACTGGCCGTAGGCCGCCAATGGTTTGTACCCTTCGTCGCCTGAGAGGTTGTCGAACTCGATGGCCCCGACGGGCGCGCTCCGGTGCCCCTCGCTGCTGAGCATCACAACCCGGCCCTCGTCTTTGAGCTGCTCGAGCAGGCCCGTCACCAGCATGAAGTGCCCGATGTAGTTGGTGAAGAACTGCAGCTCATAGCCGTGCGATTTCTCGAGCTTCGGCAGCATCATGATGCCCGCGTTACAGATGATGGCGTCGAGCCGGTGACCGTCTGCCTTGACCGCTGCGACGCACCCTCGCACCGATGAAGGGTCTGAGAGCTCGCAGGCGTAGCCGACCGCCTTGCCGGGAAACGTCGCGCAAGCAGCCGCCGCCTTCTCCTTGGTACGCGCGGTCCCGAGCACCAGGGCCCCCGCAGCGCGAGCACCCGACACGCCTCCTGCCCGATGCCTGAATTGCAGCCCGTCACCAGAATCGTCTGGCCGGCGAGCGAGAGCTCTTCGGTCGCCTGCTCCGCCGTCGACCCGTAACCGAAGCCGGTCGGCCCTGCTGATTTGAACATTGCAAACAAAGACATGTGTAACTCCTTAAGTGTGTCTAACAGTCATGTATTGGTTAAAAATTGGGCGATCATTCGCAAAGCGCGCGAGCCTTGCGGCATGGATCGATTCGAGCAGATTGTGCAGCAACACGATCAGCCCCCCAACAAATGCCAACTAAGCGGAGCGAGAACCGCTGCAACAGACCTAGGCCGACCATAGAAAGGCCGATCGGTGAGATGACATCCATGAGCGGCGCTTTCAGCGTGAAGCTTCAACCGAAGCAGATCAGCGTGAGGTCGAGTAATGAAAGCCAAAGCCCACGCGTGATCAGCAATTTCCGGCTTGTTCCGGGGACTTTCCGCGCCGACGCTGTAGAAAAACGGATGCCCCGGCTAGCACTACGAATCCTGGAGCGCACAGACGCGTGATCCAGCGGGTCGCAAAGAGCGCCGCCCAGGAGAGCAACGGATCGGTGGGGTTGAAGCGGATGTTCGTGAAGTAGATGCGTGTATGGTCTACAACCATCAGGATCATCAACAGGCCACGAAGAAGATCTACGGCCTCCAGGCGGGTCCGCTTGGGTGTGTGTCTTGGTCTTGCTGTTTCCATCGATTACTTCTTGCTCTTGCGGAAGATCGGGAATGTCAGTTATGAATTGAGCCTCGAACGAGGCCCACCATAATAGCGATGGCAACCATCGATCCAAAACCTACGACGAGGCCAAAGATCCGATTTGCGGCCGGCGGGTTTGTGCCGTGGCTCATCAGCACGAAGCGCGCGGCACACGCCGCATGCAGACTCAACGCAACCATGCCAAGGAAGTAATACGGGGTCAGCCGAGCGCTCCATTTATCCGTGAGGAGATTATATGAAGTAAGCCAAATCCAATCGGTGTCTTTGTGCAGGAGATATCTTGTACGAGCGACAGCACTGAAGTGGGACATGAGAAAGAGCGCAAGATAGGCGCCCGATATCCTTTGCAGTCGCTTCATCCAATCATCAGCGAGACCACTCACGATACCTCTCCATGTCAATACGATCCCGGTAGCAAATTGGAAGAGAAAGCAGGAGGCAAGAGCGATCTCAACGGCAGGGTAGCGGTAAACACGACGAGCATAAAGCATGAACGCGATATGCGCTTGTCCGCCCCACAACCCTGCCAAATGATTCGTTAGATGGATCGCTGCGAAAAGCACGATGGGAATGGCCGAAATCCCATGAATCGTTGCGAGACGAGAGGATGTTGGGACTTGAGAGCGGATAGCTTGTTTATCTACGAAGGCTATAGCTGTCAGCAGCAACCAAACGGCAACCCACGCTCCGTCGGCGTGGAAGGGAAAGAGCTTTTGAGAATCGAGCCACTGCCCCATAAGCGAGTACAAGGCCGGCGCACCAATTCCGAAGTGGGCCACGGCACTCGCTTTCAGGAATCCGGTGCCCGTGATGTGGAACGCCACATATGCGCAGCAGATTGGAACAAGAACGACAAGTAGTAAGAAAAACGGTGACACGCCCGGGATCAAAGACACCAAGGCGGGATAAATGAGGCAAGCGATTGGCGGCAGGATACGGAAGAAATGTGAGTGATTGCTTTCCTTCATTTTGTTGGAACAACGAGGGGCGCGCCCTTGTTCTTGATAGCAAAGACTAGGAACTTAGCGGGTAGTGTTTTGCTCGCGTTCTTGCCGACCGTGTGAATGTCCATTGGACCTTCGTAAAATGTGTCACCAGGCCCCAATGTCACTTCTTTACCGCCGCGCACCTGCATGACTATAGAGCCTTCGAGAACGTACACAAAGATGTGGGCATTGTGTCGATGAACGGTGCCTTCTGAACCTGGCGCGTATTCTACGGTGGACATCGTAGCTTCTTTGCCGGGGATATCGGCAAGGTCTTTTGATAAGAGAGCAGTGCCCTTGGCGCCTTGCGCAACAATTGTTCCCATCAACAGAAAGACCGCTACTACTAGTTGCTTCATGCGTTCGCTACTCCCTTTCGCGGTTTCATCACCTTCAGAGATAACCGGGCACTGGGTAATTGAAAAGGTCCATAATTGGAACTGGCAGTGGTCCACTTTTGGTGACAATAGGTGAGTAAGAAAGCAACTTTTCAAGACCTTTCCGTGAGTCTTCCCTCGGATGGACAGGACCTGTGGCGTAGGCTTTACATGGAGTTGCGGGCCGCCATCCTCGATGGGCGATTAAGGCCGGGTGCGCGTTTGCCTTCTACGCGCAGCCTCGGCACGCAGTACTCGCTTTCACGCGGGACCGTGGTCAACGCTTTCGATCAGCTTCACTCCGAGGGGTACACGCGAACAACGGTAGGCTCAGGAACGTATGTAGCTTCAGAATTCCCTAAGCGCTTCGTCTCCGAGACGGGCAAAGTGGGTTCGCCCATGGTTCAGGAGTCTAAAGCCGGACTTTCGAAATGGGCGCAGAGATATGTCAGGAACATCGAGCAGATCCCTACGCCTCAGCACGTAGGTCGGGCGTTCCGTGACTATGAGCCCGCCATCGATCTTTTCCCGACAGAGTTGTGGGCTCGTGTTGCATCGCGTGTCCTGCGTCGTGCTCCGCGTTCGCTTTACGGAAAGGGGAACGCCAAGGGATATCAACCACTGCTCCGCGCTATAGCTGAGTACGTGGGAACTTCGCGAGGAGTTCACTGCTCGCCCGAGCAGATCATCATCACATCGGGCGCTCAGCAAGCGCTCGATCTCCTGGGGCGATTCCTGATCGACCCCGGAGACCAGGTTTGGATGGAAGATCCGGGCTACCCCGGCGCCTCTCAGGCATTTCTTGCGACGGGTGCTCGGATCGTCCCCGTACCAGTGGATGAAGATGGCCTTATTGTGAAAGCCGGAAGAAGACTTGCCCCTCACGCCAGGCTCGCCTATGTCACCCCGGCTAATCAATTCCCGATGGGCGTCACCATGTCCGCAGACCGTCGAATCGAGCTGCTTCGTTGGGCTGCCAGCGCAAACGCCTGGATCATTGAAGACGAATACGATGCGGAATATCGCTATTTCGGACGTCCCGTCGCGTCCTTGCAGGCACTTGATCGCAGCAATTGCGTCGTCTATCTTGGCACGTTCACCAAAATGCTTTTTAACGCACTACGCTTGGGATTCGTTGTGTTACCGGATCGGGTCGTGGACGCGTTTGTTGCAGCGCGTAGTTTTGTCGACCGCCATCCGCCTACACTTGACCAGGCCATTCTTGCGGAGTTCATTACCGAAGGTCACTTTGGCCACCACGTTCGCCGCATGCGTCAGCTTTACTCCGAACGCATGGACATTCTGAAGGCCGCCGCAAACAAGCAACTTGATGGGGTGGTTGATGTCATCCAAGCCGGGGCAGGCATGCGTACGCTAGGATGGCTCAAGACATGGACTTCTGATAAGGAAGCCTCCGATGCGGTGAGAGGGACGGGGGTAGAAACGGTGGCCCTCTCCTCGTTCACAAAGACCTACAAACAGCCACCGGCCCTCATACTTGGCTTTGCAGGATGCAATCGTGCTGAGCTACACCGTGGGGTAGCTCAACTTGCGAAAGCCCTGCGAAGCCGCTCTAAGTCACTGTAGAGTTGTATAGCTTTCAACCGGGCAGGTCCTCTAGTCACCGAATCCCCGCGCTAGTTCGGCGGTACTCCCCACATTTTGCTGTGCCTCGAAGAATGCACCCGGCCAAGCTCCGATATCCCACTTCATGTCTACTTGGATAATTAGTCGGCGGACCGTAATGCGCCTCTGAGCCGCGCGTTCTACTCGCGGAAAGTCCGGCAGCGTTTACCCACGCCAAGCTGTATGGGAGTCACTTTGACGTATAACGCGCTTTGCTGCAGAAGAGCGGAGATAAGCTTTCGGCCAGCCGCACTGGACGCGGCTGGAATGAGCAAACGAGCCACGCGGAGGTCCGCTGCGTCAAAGCGACCAAAAACCAAACTCGGCCTTCCGGACCTGGACCATAGCAAAGCGGCCGTACTCGACAGCCTACGTTCACCAGAGTCTAAACGGGGTTATCGACATGCAATCGATGAGTTCATCAGCTGGTATTGTTCTGAGCCACGGCTTCCCTTCAACAAGGTGGTGGTCACCCGCTTTCACATTTTCCTCGAGAATCGCGGCCTCGCGGCGTCCACGATTAACGGCCGACTTGCGGCCGTTCGCCGGTTGGCGTACGAAGCTGCGGATGCCGGTTTGCTCAGCCCAGAGTTGGCAGCCAGCATCCGGCGAGTAAAGGGCCCCAAGAAGTTGGGTGTCAGGCTCGGCAATTGGCTCACCGCAGACGAAGCGCGGCGCTTCTGGCAAAGTGCTGATCCGGATACCTTGAAGGGCAAGCGAGACCGCGCCATTCTTGCGACCTTGCTTGGTTGTGGGCTTCGACGTCGCGAGTTGGCCGATTTAGATTTCAAACATCTTCAGCAGCGGGAAGAACATTGGGCCATCGTCGATCTCGTCGGCAAAGGCGGGCACATTCGAACAGTTCCCGTGCCGGAGTGGGTCAAGACGATCTTGGATGAGTGGGTCCATGCAGCTGAACTTCATTCAGGAAGGATATTCCGTTGCGTCTGCAGAGCAGGCAAATGCTGGGGGATGGTGTAACGGAGCGCGTCGTCTGGCACGTAGTCAAGTTGTATGCCGCCAAGTCTGGCTTCGCTACTCTCGCTCCTCACGATTTGAGGCGCTCGTGCGCGAAGCGCTGTCATTCTGCAGGAGGAGAGTTGGAACAGATTCAATTCCTGCTCGGACATGTCTCCGTACAGACCACTGAGCGTTATCTCGGCTGCAAGCAGCGCATTCGTGGCGCCGTCAATGATCGCATCGGTATCGAACCGTAGGCGCCTACCTGCTTCAAAGGAACGAGAAGCCAACTTTACGGACAAGTGGATTCGAGGAGTGGATGCGCGGTTCCTCGCGTTACTCAAACACGACTTCGCACCAGGAATCCAGCCTCGGAACCGATCTTTGCGACTTCTGCGTCTATGTGCCTCCAAGTGTGGCGGTAGGCCCTATCGAGGAGTACGCCATTCCAAGCCGGAGTGCTTTAAAACAACGTGTCAGGTCGAGCCTCATCAAACAGGCGAAGCGAATCTCCGTCTACCGGACGTCTCAGGAAACAACATCGGAAAACCTTACTGTAAGTCTTCGGCGTCAGGTCAATTCTCAGGGCTCGAGGCTCCGCCTGATGAGTGTACGTCTTTCAGATTTGGTGTATCTAGGCTGAGCGGAGTTCGTTCAGGAGAACTTCTGTGAGTGCCTGCGTATGAAGGAAGCATTGTTGCGTCTGTGTTGCAGCAAAGGTTCCGTGCTCAAAGAATTTATTTGAAGGAGAACCTCCACCGCAAACCGCGAAGTATTTGCATTCGCGGCGGCAACGGGCTACTCCTCGCCTGATGTCAGCCTGTATAGTTCGGGCGCGATCAGATGCAAGAATCTGGTCGATTGATGACCCGTTGTTTACATCGCCCAATACCAGGCTGCTAAGCCTCTGCGGAGCAGCGGAAGCAAGTTCGGGCGACCAAGAGGTTATTAGCCCTTCTCTCGTCATTGTTAATATTGCGCCGAGTCTCTGTTCAGCAACTTCAGGTACATAGCCCGGCCAACGCCGACGCTTTTCAAAATGTTGTGCAAGGGCCTGGAACTCTCTTATCCTAAGAGGGAATTGTGCGGCCTTGTTAAGACGATAAAGCGTCTGCATGAAGGACGCATACGCTGCCTTTGCTTGCTCCAAAGCTAGTACCGAGAAGAGAGATGACGCCTGATGAACGCCTTCTGTCTCTTCGACATTGAAGGCTACGTTGCTTATGCCTTCTCTGAGGAAGAAGTCAAAAATCTGTTCCGGATGCTGAAGTGAGGTTGGTGTGAGAACACAGAGCACGTTAATTGGGATACCACTTTCGCGCAGTCTTGCAATGCCCTGCATCACCCTGTCAAATGAACCGCCGCCTCCAACAAGAGGACGCTGTTCATCATGTACTAACCTTGGTCCGTCCAACGAAATGCCAACTGCGACGCCGTGCTCTGCTAGAAAATTACACCATGCAGAGGTAAGTAGCGTTCCGTTAGTTTGTATCGTATGTCTTGCCTTCCAGCGATGGCCCAGAATTTCTTTGATTACTTCGAACGCTCGCCGATAATAATCAATTCCAACTGTCAACGGTTCTCCGGCATGCCAGAGAACTTCGATTTCTCTCTGATCTCTAATGAGGTGTGAAGAGACGAGCCTTTGAAACAACCGAGTAAGCGTAGGAAATGCGAGGCGGCTGGCGTTGCTGCGTTCGGGGACGTAGCAGTACTTGCAGTTAAGATTGCATAGCGCCGTTGGCTGAATTACAAGCAGCTGAAGATACGTCGCCGCGTCGCCATCCAGGGTTACAGTCGGCAAATCTTCGCTCGCATTCGCAATAACCATATTTCTTATCGGGACAACAACTTAAGGAATCGGACTGTCCCTTGAGAACCTATGGACGGTTCTTAAATACGTTCGGGAAGGCGTTATTGAACGTGTTATTAAACGGGTTGTTCCGAAATGGGTTTTGGTCGCGAAAGCCGGGTCCCCAGCCGCTTTTGGGGGTGCTGATTGACAGAAGTTCCTCGCTGTCAATTAGCTCCAACTTGGCATCAAGTTCGCTTTCAGGATCAACTCGACGCCCGGAGTAGGGCGGAAACTCGGCAAGGGCCGGGCCTAAACTTGCTCGGATTTCGTCCGCCCTCTCGCAGCACCAGTGTGGCGCCCCGGGTTTAAGTGGAGTAAACTCGCAATCACCAGATGGGCGCACAATCATTACCCATGATTCCGTGGGATCGAAGCCGCAATCTCGAGCGTACTGATCCATAATCAAGTCCTCGAGTCTCAACGCTGACTTTACCTGCTCTTTGGTTAAGCCAAACTGGGCACAGCACGGCCTCATGCACCACTCACCAGGCGTGAAAAGGTGCTTGTGAGGGGTGTGGCGATCGGTTTCAGCAGTCATGTAGTGCGTCATCTCTCTTTGACTCGCTATCCTACCAAATCTTTGGTTCGTTAGAAGAAATCGTGGGTGCAATCGGGTTCGGGCAGCGTGCCAAGTGAGTGGTAGAGGGCGAATTCGAGGACGCGATAGGTGCGAAAACCGTAAGATCTTCTCATGGTGACTTTGGCCTTGTTGTTCAGGCCCTCCACGACGCCGCTGGAAAGCAGCTTTTGAGCGCGGAAATAGTTCAAGATGAGTTCGCGATGATTGCGGAGCGAACTGGCGATCTTCTTCATTGGTTCGATGCGGGATCGCATGGTCTGGCGGCACCACTCGTCGAGGAACTTGCCGGCCCAGACGGGTGAATTGTATTCCCAAAGTTGCTGAAAGGCTTCCTTGAGAAGGTAGGCCCGGACAGTCTTGAGGTTGTAGCGCAGGAGATCGCGCAGCCGGAAGTGCTGGTCGGTGCCGAGACTCTCGCTACGTCGGAGCAGCAGCCAGCGGGATTTCCTGAGTACCGGAGCACGGCCCTCACGCTTCATGCGGCTGGTCTCCTCCGCACGGACGTTGTCCAGAGCCTTGTTCATGTTGGCGACGATGTGGAAGCGGTCAAGGATATGCAGCGCCTCGGAGCAGTGTTCGCGGATGAGTTTCAGATAGGGTTCCCACATGTCGGAGCAGACGAAGACGATTTTGGAAATGACGTCCTTGCCCATAGCGGTGAAGAATCCCTGGAAGGATTCGATGGTTCGTTCTTTGCCTATCCAGAGAAGGCGGGTCACGCCCAGATCGATCTGGTAGACGAGGCTGAGATATTTGTGACCTCTGGCGTATTGGATTTCGTCGACTCCAATGGCGTCAATCTGGCCGAGCACCCGGTGCTCCAGGCCCCAGGTGACCACGTGCTCCACCGCGTCGAAGACCTTGTCCCAGGAGGTGCGAAACGACTCGGCCGTTTCCTTCCAGGACAACCGGCTGGCCCAGCGAGCCAGGAATAGCATGTAGGCTTTGGTGAGAGTCCGTTTGCCATCGCCCCAGGGGACCTCCTCGACGACGACCGCCTGGCAGCGGCGGCAATCGACGCGCCGCATGGAGTAAAGCAGAAAGACCAGAAATCCCCAGAAAGGAATAAACTCGAAACGCCGTTCGGTGAGTTGATCGTAGCCGTGGGCGGGATTATGGCAGCGCGAACAGACGGCCTTGGAGCCCTTGCGCGGACGCACGGCGATTTCAATGCTCTGGTGATCCGAACTGAAGCGGGCCTGCTGGTAAACGAATCCCGGAAAGCGATGGCACCGATTTAAAATTGTGATGAGCTGCAGCATGAAGTGGAAACAAGTGACGGCGAGAACACTAAAATAACCGCACTGCCACCGCGCCGCTCCATGGAGTCGAACACTACTGCCGGGATCTGAACGGCTGGCCACGTTCCTGGATGGGCCTGGAGAAAGATCTGGCTCCCGGCGAACACCTTGTGACGTTGTTCCGTCCCTTCCTGGAGCATCTGGCAGCATCGAATTTGTCACCAAAGACGATCCAGAAACACGTTGACAACATGTGGGTACTCGGCGGCGAGTTCATCCGCGATCTCCACAACGACCCTCCTCTGAGAAAGCGGCCTGTGGACCTAGTCCTTTCCAATCTGATCGAATACGGCGGACGCCTCCTATACCACGGCGGGGAAGATCAGAAAAGATCGTTGTTCAGGGAGGAAGCGTCATCTAATCCCGAACCCGGAGCTTCCCGATGAGCCCCACGAATCCAGTTCCGAAGCACATGCCGGAACCAATCAGGCCCAGCACCTCGGAACCGCGCAATGCGGCGACGCCCGGCTTATTCAGGCTGGAAAACAGCGCTAATACCCCGAGCAGCGCTACGAACAGGCCCACCAGTCTGCTGTGCTTCATGTCTTCGACCTCCGATGCACTATTACAGCAGAATTTCACATGACCGACGTTCTCACCCGTCTCGCGGCGCTCACGGCCAAAGATGAACGTGGCATTCTGCCTTGCTGATTCCACCTGCAAAAAGCTCCGGAGATTCCTCGTCGACAGCCATCCCTGACGCTCGCCTTCGCCCACAGATTCCTCCGACGAGGCAAATCCAAATCTTTTAGAGGTCCAAACCGGGCAACACGCACGCTGACAATTGCGAGCGCAGCGTGTGTTCGCTTCGAGGATTGCGTAACCAGTCGCAGCAGGCGAGTCCGTTTGACGAGACGTGAGGCGCAGACCATGTGTTAGTATTCTTCGCGCAAGTGAGGCACCCAGCGAGATGTTGCGAAGGGAAGATTTCATCGAACGAATGTTGAATGGAGGTTCTCATGTCACAAAAACTCACCGGTAACGAGCGATGGTTGCTTGGAAAGATCAAAGCAGGCAGACCGGCCGTATTTCCTACGGAGACCGTGATCCGTTCGACTGTCGTTCGTGATTATATTCTCGGCCTTGCCTCGGAGGATCAGAACAATTGGCAAGCGTCGGGACCGTATGTTCTCCATAATGCGGTATTCCACGAGCACTTCGACCTCAGCGATGGAAGGCTGGCTGGCGGAGGTTCGCTGGGAGCGATCGAGTTTGTGAAGTGCAGTTTTCATTCGGGTTTTTGCGCGGATGGGGCCGACCTGGAACGCCTTGCATTCCGGCAGTGCGCGTTTGTTGCCGCCGAGAGAGCGGAATCGCCGACCTCTTCAGAGGCCACCCCTCTTCAGCAACTGCATACGCCAGGTGATGCCCCGCCTATCGCCGGCGAACTTAGCTTTCAGCGTCGAGACATAAAGAACCGGATTAGTCTTAGGAATTGCCGGATCCGAACTGAGCTTCGCTTGGAGCACCTAGCTCCGAACGATCGCGAGGCAGGAATCCTCCTGGTAGACGGTTTTGCGGCGGTCATAGGAACTAATGTCGTAATAAGACACACAATCCTTCGCGCGCCGCAATGCGAGACCTCCACGACTGATCCGGAGCCCAGATATGCACTTGATCTTTCCACCGCCAAGATCGGGAGCGATGTTCGGCTCATGCCGTGCGTTCGGTTGGAGGGCGGCTTGACGATGCGTGATGCGCTGGTAGAAGGAACGTTCTGGGGTTCGGGACTGAAGCTTTCAGACGGCGAGACCGCAGAGACCCGAAAGGCGATTCAGCAGAGCGGAGCATCGCCTCGAGCCGCTCTGCGGCTGGACACGGCGACCTTTAAAGGAAGCGTGACATTTGGAACCGACGAATCAAGTTTGCTGCAGAAGGCAATTCGGTTCCAATCAGAAAAGGCAAACGCGAAGGCTCTCGCAACAGTTGACTTATGGTCATTCATAGAACCTTTCCGTTTTTCGATTGAGGGCAACGCAATTCTTCGGAATGGGACGATCAACGGCGACCTTGATCTTTCCCAGGGCATGATTAACGGTCTTCTTCAGATGCAGGGACTCATGGTTCGGGGGGACATGACTGCGAACCCAAACATCGATGCTGAAATTAAGCGCATCCTGACACTGGCTCCGCGAATCAGTGCGATGTTTCCGCTGGAAGTTAACGGCTCGGTTTGGCTGAACAACGCTCAGGTTGATGGAGAGGTAAGCCTTGAAGCGGTTGTGGAGAAAGCTTTGTATGCCTCTGGGGCGGAGTTCAACGGTTTTGTTACGCTCGCGGGCTCAGTGCCCGAGTTCGAGGCGAATGGAATGAGGACAGCCAAAGATTTCACTCTCGCTTTTAGAGGGCTGTCCGAAACTTCGATGCAGGGCGCTTGGATCGGCGGCGTACTTGATTTGAAGCCAGCCGAGTTCTCCAAAACGAAGAAGTTGACCCTGAGCAAGTGTGAAGTTCAGCAGGCAATGGACTTCGCGGAACCATTGCTACCACCAAAGGCCGTGAGGCGT
Organism: Bryobacteraceae bacterium; assembly: GCA_965214005.1. Lineage (GTDB taxonomy): Bacteria > Acidobacteriota > Terriglobia > Bryobacterales > Bryobacteraceae > Bog-105. The sequence goes on along the minus strand of CBDCAQ010000014.1, from coordinate 92,452 downwards.
CACTCGCTTTCCTGCTATCGAGGCGTGACGTTAACGGAAGTACTCTTCGTTGGTGATGAAGCAGCGATCGCCGCGTTTTTGACATTCGATCGGCCAAGTGACGTGACTGTGCGCGCCCCTGAAATAACCGTCAACCGTAACAGGACGTTTCTGCCTATTCTTCTGAACGGCAGATCCGAACCTCTAGACACTTTGAACAAGGGATCTGCGACGGTAGCGACCGACAACGGCTCTCGTGAGGAAACGATTAAGATTAACTGCCCCCTCGAGTTAAGAACAGAAGTCCAGGCGCGCGAATATCTCAAGCTCTTTTGCGCTTATGTTTGGGGAGAAGAGGGTTTATTCAGCATAATTTCCGACCCGAGAGACCTTGGAACAGCGGACTACGATCCAGAAATTCTGAAAATCTCATTTATTGAGACGACAAACGATGAAGGGAAACCTGCTTGGAAGGCAAAGGCTTATGAGCGCTACTCATATGAGCCTTACCCAGATGTATTTTACTCAAATGTATTCACTGCCACGTTTTGCATCTTCAAGGATACGGGTTACGTGGAAGTGAAGGATTACGAACTGTTCAATCGATACCCGGACGAAAAGCGTATCCCACGTTCTCCCTACCGCACGGTTCCAAAAGACGACAAAACTTACCGGTCCGATTTTCTCGGTCCCGAGAAGTTCTCCGAGGATGCCGACGACCTTGACCAGTTCAAACGGGACGCAACGGGATGGCAGACCCTGCTCGGGCAGAGTTTTGCCGGTATGTCGGTTGTCATGAATGGAGCTTCATGCAGACTTCTCAACGACAACACGGCGTTTTTGTGGAAGCGTATTAAGAAATTGGAGATTGAATCCTTTGACTACAAAGAGGTGTCCATCCCGAAAGATCGTGTTATGAACGAATTAAACCCGCGGCTAGACATGGTTCGTAACAGTCTTGGTCTGAAACGGCCCGAGACAAAGACCCGGTCGCGGATTTACTTCTCGCTAACGATCGTATCCTCGCTGGTGCTTCTTATTGTGATCTTTCTCCTTTACAGGGCATACCCGCTCACAACGACTTTATTCGGACTGTTGCTTTCTATCGCCGTATTCTTAACCGCGAGAAGCCGCCGGCGTCAGGCGTCTAACTTTCGGACGGAGCCATATACACATCTCGCTAAGGTGCTACGTGAGAGAGGCGATGATGGTGCGGCCCAGGAGGTAGAAGCAGAGAAGATTTGGCAAGCAGCCGTGCACCGGGCGAAATCCACGTCTTGGGGCAAGCTCGTGAGGATTTTCTGGTGGAGACCCTACAGAGTAATGTTCCGCTATGGCCTCTCACCCTTACGCGCAGCCTTAAGTGTTTTCATTATTTGGGTATTAGGCTCGTTCGTAGTGTCAGAGTTGAGCCAGCATCAGATGCTGGAGGCCGCCATAACGAAGGTTGCTCTCGCAGCGCAGGCCTCGCCCGGCCGCAAACCGACTATGATCGTTCTCCAAGGAATGCCCGGCGTGAAACCAGATGTACCCTGTGGTGACGAGATTCAGCCCCCACTTTACGCTTTTGAACTACTTACGCCCATCTTAAATCTTCATCAGGAGGGCCGCTGCGGTCTACGGGATGATCCCGACGCAACGGTCTTCAATCGACAGTGGCCTAGCCTCGCATTCTTAAGTCGAGGCTGGTTTTGGGAGTATGCCAAAGCGTTGTACATGCTCCTAGGAAGCGTGATCAGCTCTCTCGCTGTCCTAACCTTCTCCGGTATTGCACGTCGCTGGGAACAATAGAGCGGACTTAATATGTCGCATCTCCTCCAGGGAGTAGATGATGCGTGTCAATTTTCTCTCAGCCACAGTGGATAAGGCACTTTGACGGAAAACGCGCTTCTCGTTGATACGGGCTTTAGGCACGCATAGATCCGCCTGGACGGCAAAGGTAGTTCTATCCTTGCCGACAAGAAGGGCTTTTACTTGTCTGCCGCGAACGGAGGATGCTGAATAGGTTACGGCTCATGCAACCCTCCATTTCATTCCGACCGTTGAAGCGCGCGGACTTTCTGTTGTTTCAAGAGTGGCCCGCTGCTCCGCACGTTGCTACTTGGTGGAATGAGCCGAATGATTTAGCGATTGTTGAATCCAAATACGGCCAACGCGTCGACGGGGCGGAGCCGACGCATGCATTTCTGATACAACACGGAAGCAGGCCTATCCGTTGGATTCAGTGGTACCTCTGGGCTGACTACCCAAACCATAGACAACAACTCGGGGCTAAACCCGCTTCGGCCGGAATCGACCTCGCAATTGGAGAAGTGAATTTGATAGGTCTTGGTCTAGGTCCGAAAATCCTTGGCGATTTTCTTGAAAGCTTCATTTTTGTCAGTTCGAGTATCGGTGCAGTCTTTGCGGATCCTGAGCAAAGAAACATGAGGTCCTCGCAAGCATTCAGGAAAGCCGGCTTTCAGTTCTTAAGCACGGTGCAACTCGCCAGCGAAGATTGCATTCGGCAAGTGATGTGCCGGGAACGACCATTGCCATGAAGCGAGTGGCATCTCTCTTGACGAATTCCTGCCGTTAATTGGGGGTCTCGATGCTCCAATAGCTAGCGCAAGCGACAAGCCCCAACTTACGCGCTACAACGAGCGATGGTTTGATGTTCCATGACGTGGAATAAACCGGAGTGCGGCCTGATTCCCGGATTTCAGCGGCCCAGGCCGAGGTCGCTATTCCAGCGAGACCGTACCCACGAAATTCCGGTGCCGTTTCTACTCCGGCCTCGGCTGCCATTTCAGACACTCTGGCGCAAAAGCAAATGCTCGCTGGCTTGTTATCTTCAAAAACTGCAACTATGGGCGACCGCTTTGGAAGTTCTTCCTCAGTCCAGCCCCCGAAGGAGCGCCGAAGCAAGTTGATGTCGCGGACGAGGACAACATTAGCGAATCGATCCAGATGACTTGGAAATGCGAAAGCTGGCCCTGACTCAATTTCTCCTTTCACAAGAGCCTTGTATTCGCCTACATGCTTGGGAGATTGCTGGAAGTCGGTAGTCGGGTGTTCGTCACTCGCAAGTTCGCGAGTTTCCGCGCAGGTTCATCGCTAACTCCCGCTCCGACAGCCCAAGCGCAACTATCCGATCGACGGATCAAAACAAAGGCTGGGCCAAGGCTTGGATTTGGCTCCCGAGTCGACGATGCGATCTCGAGCGTTCAGTTTGGATAGTGTCTGCAGATGGTTTGTGGCCAACACCTCTATAACAGTAGCGGACGTTTAGGTGCGCGGGATCGGTTGCGCAAGGCGGCCTCCCGGAGTGACAGCTCAATTTGCGACGGGCCCACGACTGATGGCCAAGTGACGATCTAAGAAGTCCACCTTGGATTACTCGATACTTGGTGCTTTGCGACCAGAAGGACGTAGCAGCTGCAAACTGAGTTCTGTAACTCCGCAGCACGTTTACAGCATTGATAGATTCAAGTCTCTACGGGGAACCGAAGACCCATCTTGAGCGTCAGCTTAGGGCGGAGGTGCGCCGTGGTAATCAGACACATGGCAGTTTATTCGGTCGCACTTCGGATTCTCGTTGGCACCGGTTGGAGCTTGGGCATGCTCTGTCGGAAAGATAACCTCGAATATCGAGCTGGTTCAACAAGCAGATGCTGTGATACGAGCCAAAGCTGTCGAATATGCAAAACCACCATCCGATCCAAATACCTGGACGACAGGTGTGCCGGATTCACACGTACGATTCGAGAAGCTGGAAATGATTCGTGGTAGAGAAGCCTCCGGGCTGATCCTACCTGGATATCTTGTACAACAAGACGATTTCAATGACCAGCAGGCCCCTTACACTTTCGTCAGACCAGGCGGCCGAGCGGGTTCATGCTTCGCCAACTCATATCGACAAGGCGCGGAATACCTCCTCTTCCTAAAGAGGACGAAAACTGGAACCCTCACGGTAAATTGGGCAGCCCTGGCCCCTGTCAACGAACAATTGCACTCGTCCGACGATGTTTGGCTTGCCTGGGTGCGCGCGCAAGCAAGCAGGGCGGCGAAAGAGAAGAACACAAAACGGTGAGCGATCCAATTTCAAGCAGTGCGATACGGCTAACCGGAAACTAAGGTCACATCGGCTGGATGGATCGCGTAATACGGCGTTGACAACCAGTAGTGCTAGAAGTCTGAGTGTTCCTCTACACATTGTGACTACTCGCGTTCTGTCCCCAATCCATGTTTTTAGGGATGACCACTGATGCCCGGTAGATCACCGGAGCTTAGCACGTTTCATGAGGCCGATCTTGCTTGCGCGTTCTGCGCCGTTAATGAGTAGCCAGGAATTTCAGGTGTATGGTGAGGCGGAGGTGGTGATTGTGAAGAATCGTTCGGCTCCGCCCTGCCTGGTGATCCCGGTGGTTGCCTATCCGGATGTGGCTTCGGCCGTGACGTGGCTGAAAGCTGCTTTTGGGTTTCGTGTGCGGTTGAAGATCGGCAACCATCGCGCGCAAGTGTGGTTCGGCTCGGCCTGCGTAATCGTAGGCGAGGCGGGTAAGGACAATCAGTGGGCGACGAGAAGTTCCGTAATGCTGCGCGTGCCTGACGTGGACGCAATGTGTGCGCGGGTGCTGGATCAGGGAGCACGCATGATGTATCCGCCACAGACGCATATGTACGGTGAGCGCCAGGCCACGTTGGAGGACTTCGCCGGCCACATTTGGACGCTCACTCAGACCATAGACGATATCGATCCGGCAGCTTGGGGCGGCGAGGCGGTGGAGCTCTGAGCGTGGCGCGGGATGATTACTGATTACTCGCTACAGGGTCGATTTCACGGCTGCCTCGTTTGACAACAATCCCGGCGTGAAGCCGGTTGGTAAATTCATGGCGACCAGGGCGGACCCAGCGCTGCCCAATCTAGAGACAGCTTGGTAGACCTGGTGAGCCGAAACTTAGATCGCGTAATCTAGAATTGACTGCTTTGGCAGGCTAGTTTCAAACCTCGAAATAAAGCGCAGAATGCTGTCGAAAGAGCATGAGTCGCTGGCTTCGCACCACTACTTTTCCTTTCTGAGGTCATTTCCGCCCGGCGCGGGTGACGTCCTAAACCTCCAGGTTCATCAAAATGGTTGCGCCTGAGTTCGCCCTCACTCATTTGAAGATCGTAGAAGGAAAGGGCGCCGAACCGCGGGCCGATCAAACTGTCGCCGTTCGCACGGAAGAATCGTCAAGGTGGGCTCGAGTACAACCGCCAGGATAGACCCTAATATCCGTGTTATAGATGGCTCCGGTAACACTCCAATTCCTGGCCTGGTCGGCATGCATGAACACCTATTTTTTGTCAGTCCTGGCAATCGGGATACAACGTTTGTTGAGCAGCCCGTTTCCTTTGCTCCGCTCTATCTCGCGAGTGGCGTAACGACTGCGCGCACCGCGGGCTCGATTGAACCTTACGGCGACTTGCGAATCAAAAAGAGAATTGATAGTGGAGAGTTGCCTAGCCCCGACTTGCTTTTGACCGGCCCATATCTCGAGAGCGAACCGGGAATTTTACGACAGATATACACGCTTCGCGATGAGAACGACGTCCGAAACTTCGTTCGTTGCTGGCACCCGCTCGGATTCTCATCGATGAAGGCCTATATGAATATCAAGCCTGATCAATTACGCGTCGCGATCGAAGAAGCCCATTCCTTGCATATGAAGGTAACCGGTCATCTCTGCTCGGTTGGTTTCAGGGAGCAGCTGAGATGGGCATCGACAATTTGGAACAATGCGCCTTTCGGAGCGCCTGATGGTGAGCTTTACCCGGATCGACAGCCAGGAGTGTGCGGCCCGAACTTCGATAAGGAGTTTCACGAGATTGCATCCAAAGCGGACCCCGAAGAAGCAGAACTGAAGAAAACTGTTAATACTCTTATTCAGCACAAAGGCGCGATTACGTCTACGCTTGCGCCCTTCGAGATGGGAACCCGGCCCGCGATGGAGTCGAGTATGGTTCATCGTATTCTGCCCCGCCTACTGAGTCCTGAAGCTTGGTCGGCGCATCTTGAACTACGCGCATGGCAGGCGGGCGACGAAGCCTTTAATCACGCGGTCTTAACCAAAGAAAGGCGGTTTGAGCGAGCCTTTGTTAAAGCAGTGGGGATTTTTTAACGGCCGGTTGCGATCCGACCGGCGATGGTCATATGCTTGCCGGGATTGGCGATCAGCGGAAGTTGGAGCTACTTGTTGAAGCTGGATTCAGCTCCGTCGATGCAATTCAAATAACTACATTGAATGGTGCTCGCTTCCTAGGATTGGATACAGAGATTGGAAGCATTTCAGTCGGAGAACGCGCAGCTCTAGTGCTGCTCAACGGAGATGTGGTGAAAGACATATCGGCTATTGAAAAACCAGACCTTGTTTTAAAAGCCGGGGTTGGCGACGACGGCTAGGTTCCTGATCGGCGATATTATTGTGGCGACCACCTTGGCTATTAGACCCTCGCTAACGCAAAGGATTACCTTCCGAGTTGCCAGGAACTTCGGCAACACGGTAGCTCCGAGTCAAAGTTTGCATACAGGTTGCGACGGCAATTCCCTTCATAGATTGGAGTGTCTGCATTCGTCACTGAACCGTCATCGTGCGCGCCATGCTTTTGTCGGTGGTCCGATTTGAGATCGACTCTTCTGAGTCAACTAAAGTGGTCGAAAACGTTGGAACTCCCATCGGAAGGCGAACGGGTTGGACATCTATGGTCGAGCCGCTAATCTAACGCGTCTTCGCTTCTCCTGATTCACCTATCTGTCCACATATCGGGCACTTGACTATTGGCGACTGAATATTTTGCTCAGAACGAGTGCGCTGAAAGCGTTGCATCAAGGTCAAGGCAGAGAGTGATTAAGGCGTCGAACGACATGTCTCGACGCCAGCGCTTGCGGAGTACGGTAATCATTTCTGGAAACCATGTTCGCTGGGCATCACCGGAGGGCACGAACGCTATTTTATTGAACTGACTTATATGTACCGGGAAGTCGGCTTTCGGTTCTCTAATTGCTAAACCTACTTCGCTGGAGCTAATCTCAGCACGGTTCGTTGCTGTCAAGAGGTGTTGACCGCTGGCTAAGCGGGGAAGAGAATGCCACGATCACGTTAAGGCTTGGCGGGGCTGCGGTCTGATCCTTGGCCGAGAGGATTGTAGGAGAGAATAGAAGGGGAAAATCGCACGTTGTGTCTTTCGCTAGCTCCCATTCGCCGCTTGGGTCACCAGAAACTGGGCTGCGATGGTTGTTTGTAGATATGAATAGCTTCTTCGCTTCCTGCGAGCAGCACTTGAATCCAGATTTGCGCGGGAAGCCAGTGGTTGTCGCTCCGGTCATGGCTGACTCCACATCGGCCATTGCGGCAAGTTATGAAGCGAAGGCATTTGGAATCAAGACGGGGACCCCTATCTGGGAAGCTCGGAAACGGTGTGCATCTCTGGAGGTCGTGCAAGCACGGCCGAAGATCTATGTGGAAGTCCATCACCGAATCAGGGCTGCTGTGGAATCCTGTATTCCCATCGACTCTGTTCTCTCCATCGACGAGGTAGCCTGCAAGCTGGATCGCGTTCAGGTGGAGCCCGAAGTCGCCAAGCGGCTTGCCTTGAAGATCAAAGAGGCAATACGAGAACGGGTCGGAGATCAGCTCCGATGCTCCATTGGGATAGCCGGAACACGGCTACTCGCCAAATTGGCTTGCGATATGCAGAAGCCAGACGGCTTAGTCGTGCTGCATCCACACGAGATGCCGGCGCCGATCTTGCAGCTAAAGTTGCAAGACATCTCAGGTATCGGTCAAAACATGCTCGCCCACCTCCATCGTGCGGGCATTTATGACATGCACCAGTTGTGGGCGGCAGACGCGGATCGTCTGAAGCGCATTTGGGGCGGCATCAATGGTCTTCGTTTCCATGCCTCTCTCCATGGCATATCGGTGGAGGAGGCAAAGACAAAGTCCCGCAGCATGTCGCATCAGCATGTCCTAGCTCCAGAACAACGAAGCATTACGGCAGCTACTCCTGTCGTTCGCGAACTTTGCATCCGTGTTGCGCAACGGCTGCGAAACGAGAGTTTCTTCTGCCGACGGCTTGGTCTTGAGATCAAGTGGAGTGACAAAACCAGCCACCACGCGGAGTGTCGTTTCGAACAGACCCAAGATACGCAGCTGCTGCTGAACAGTCTTATGGATCTATGGAACATGCTACCGGAAGGCAAGCCATGGCGGGTCGGCGTAGGGCTGAGAGAACTAGTTCCCGCTTCGGAGCATCAACCGACTTTATTCGGACCGGAAGCCCGGCCTGAGCTGACGCAAGCCCTGGATCGAGTCAATCAACGGTTTGGGAGAGGATCGGTTTCGTTCGGGGCTTCTGCGAGTCCCAAGACTAGCAAAATCGCTTTCCACCGTGTGCCCAAGCTTGAGGAGATGTAAGCCGCTGCTCATAGCTTCTTACAACTCGCCAAACACTCGCATCTACGGCTCCATTTAGCGCCAAGGTCTGAAATCCGATGAGTAGAAAGTAATCGTTCGGCCATCTGAAGATCTGCAGGCAGTACGACTATTTTTCCGGACAAATCAGATACGTACCGTAAAGACTTCTGAGTTTGAAAGTCAAGCCACTTGGGACCACTTTTTTCACAGAGAGATCAAGGCTTCCACATCTTGTGCACATCTTCATTCGGGGAGCCACATACTAAGCGGAGAGCTCCTCTTCTTGAGACTGGCGACGTATTTCGTTTCGTCGTACGTGACTCCGTCGTTCCAGCACCGGAATAGAATACGTTGCCACTTGAACGCTAAAGCGCGAAGCGCGACATGGTGGCGCTTGCCACTCGCACGGAGTTGGTCGTAATAGACCCGGGCCCAGCGGCAGCTCTTCATCGAATGCTGTGCCCACTCGTGAAACGTCTGTCGTAGAAACTTAGGACAGGCTCTTCGAAATTGAATGATGCGTGTGCGGCCACTGGAAACGGTCACGGGCGCAATGCCGGAAGCGCATTGCATTTCATGAGCGGTCTGGTAACGCTTACCGCTTCCCATCGCTGCCAACAGCCGAGGCGCCATCACCGGTCCGGCCCCAGGTAACGATTGCGCTATCTCCCAACAAGGATGCCGATGGCTGGTTTCAGCGATGGCCGAGTCGAACTCTTTAACGCTCGATTGCATCTGTTTTAACAACGCGACCAGCGCGGTTACTTCCAGAACATAACAATCCAGCAGCACTGAGTCTTGCACAGCCGGAACCGCAGCACTCACCTCTTGTGCCCAAGCCGCCGCCTCTTCCGTGGTGCGCCGATGTTTGAGTAGGAACACTTCCAGTGTCTTGCGTTTCGCCTTTTGCAACTGCTCCAGTCTGGGCCATCTGGCCAGCAGATCGAGAACCGGTGCGGCTCCGATATCGTCAAACCAGGTCAGCACTTGTGGAAAGTAGACCTTCAGTCGGGCGGAGAGTCGATTGCCGTGCGCCTTCTTCTCCTCCACCCAGTGTCGGCGTTGTTCGACTAACAGCAGCAGTCGACGAGTTGGTTCGTCGTCTTGCTGCAAAGGACGAAGGCGGCCCCGATGGTGTACCAACAAGTCGAGCAGCAACTCCCCATCGGCAGGATCACTCTTGCTTCCGGACGGATACAAAGCCTTACGAAATTGTCCGGCGGCTTGCGGATGGACGGGATAGATCTCTACGCACGCGTATTTCAGAAGCATCCAGACAACAGCGCCATGCTTTTGCTCTATCGCCACGCCTATTCGGCGGCCCTTCAATCGGCTCATCAATTGACCGATCCAAAGGTCCAGTGCTTCTGGTGTTTGCTCCAGCCGCCCTCGCTCCCGCTCTCCCGTGTCGGTCCATTGCAGAGCCCAGACGTGCTCTTGGTCCCCCCAATCGAATCCCACCCAGGCTGCATAGGCCTGATCTCGATCGTCATTCTCTTTTGGCTTCATATTGTTTTGCTCCGTGATCGCTTCGGCACGCCGGCTTCGCATTTCCAAAGGACTTATAGATGTCGTGCTGGTGTCCAGCGACAGCTTCTGAGAATTCGTCTAAGCGAAGCACATCCCACTGCTCGAGGGTCTTTACGAAATCATCGAGTGTTAGTCGGCATTACTCGTAACAGTGAGACGCCTGCTCTCCCTACAGCCTCCGCTATCAAGCGGCGGAATAAAATCGAAACAGCCAGGGAGGGCTTTTCCACAACCGCGGTGACCGACGACTGTTGATAACTACTTTATTGAGCCAACTGCCTTGGCTCGACTATAAGTCGGCCAGTGATCTGCGACGAGCCAAGGCCAATGCCAGATCTGATCGGCGTTTCTCATTACTAATCTCGCGCGTTCAGCTGTCTTGATTCGGCGGGCCGATTCAATTGCACCCTGAATAAGACAGGCGCTTCTGCCACCAGATTCGACCTGAAGAAGGGTGTTGGATTATCAACACCCAAGACAAGTGGTTTCCTGCGATCTATTGCGCCACCTAACCCTATTACACCGGTTCTCTGCCTGGTTGCTCCCCATTTGCACCAGAACCCAGATAGGAACATGGATGACCGCGCCCGACGCAGGGCCCCGCACAATGTCCTTGTCGTGGCAGTGGCGAACAAACTCGCCCCATCGTGGGCTGTGTTGTCGAGCGGTAACGATTATCGAGCAACCCGGCACAGATGGCTGCATAATCAAACATGGAAGACGCTGAATCTTCCACATTGAGCAACGGACGCAAGCTAAAGATTAGCCACGGACGTCTGCAGCGGAATTGTCAGGATGACAGAACAGTGAGAACGGCGAAGCTGAAACCTGCTGGTGCAAGGCCCTCCGGCCCTGCATGGCCGAGCTGTTTATCAGGACAGGAACGCGGCGTATCTCATCATGATCAGGAGATCTTCTCCACCTAAAGCCCGGATACATTCACGCAGACTTCTCTTATCCCCAACTTAGTCGAACTCTTGCGGACATATGGCTTGGCCCCGAGATTTAGAGGGCCCATCTGTCTCGCATGTATCTCATGTCAGGGTACAATTTCGGTTTACTTTTGATCAAACCTTGCAAAGAACTTCCGTATATCGGCAACCAACAGATCGGGCTGCTCCAGAGCCGCGAAGTGTCCGCCATTGGGCATGTCAGTTTTTTGTACTACGTTGTATGTTTTAGAAATCCAGCTGAACGGCGGGACAGCCACCTCCTTCGGAAAATCCGCATACCCCACAGGAGTTCCCAGGTGTGGCGTTGGCACCACTTTCTCTTTGGTGATCCGGTCCTCACGATAAATTCGCATGGCGGAGCCGATCGTGCCAGTCGCCCAATAGAGCGTAACATCGGTTAAGAATGTGTCGCGGTCCACCGCGGTGAGAAAATCGCCGTTGTTGTCCGTAAGCAGTTGAAATTTGCCAATCATCCAGGCCAGCCACCCCACTGGGGAGTCGGTCAGGGCATAGGCAAGAGTCTGCGGTTCACTGGCCTGGAGGAAAAAGAAGCTGCTCTCTTCCCGGTCAAAGTAGAAATACCGTTTCCGCTCAGCGTGGCTCATGTTCGCAACGGCTTCTTGGTTCGGCGGTGGCACGAAAATCTGGTTCAGATGCAACCCGATCACGTGCGTGGGTGCCTGGTAAGCAATGTCTTGGGCTATAGCCGAGCCCCAGTCACCACCCTGGATGCCGTACTTGGAATAGCCCAAACGATACATCAGAACAACTAGTGCCTTCGCCATACGCCGTGGGCTCCAGCCACGGGTTGTGGTGGGACCGGAATATCCAAAGCCAGGAAGCGAAGGAATGATAACGTCAAACGCCGGGCTATTTTTGTCCTTGGGACGGGTGAGCGGCCGAATGAGCTTCTTAAACTCCAAAATGGAGCCGGGCCATCCGTGAATCAGCATTAGCGGTATAGCGTCAGGGCGGGGAGAGCGCTGATGGATGAAATAAATCTGTTGTCCATCAATTTCCGTTGTGAACTGGGCAAACTGATTGATGTTCGCTTCTTGCGAACGCCAGTCGTATCCGTTCTGCCAATAGTCCGCGAGTTCCCGAACCTTCTTGATGTCGGCACCGTACTCCCACGTCGTGCCCGGAAGTTGATCAGGCCAGTTGGCTTCCGCCAAACGGCGGCGAAGGTCAATTAGAACACGGTCGGGAACATGCATTTCGAACGGCCGGACTGGGGCAGGTTCCGGCTTCCCCGAAGATTGCGTTTGTCCCAGTGCAATAGCGGAGGGTAAAAGCAACGCGGCCAGTAGAAGCCTGCCGCACTGCCAGACTGCCCTTTCGCCTTCTCGAATCCAGTTTTCATGATGCTCTTGCGTCCTCAATGATTCCGAGGCTGCACTCAAATGGCCCTCCTTAGGTCTGATCCGGGTTGTTCCTTGCGCAAATCGTCCCTTGATCCTCGCCCCCATAGACCTTCGTCGTTTCTTGCCGTGACAACCGGGGTCACGTTGAGATTCAACATGGCGCCGGTTGTCGCGGGCAACTACGGCCTGAAAAGCACTGTGCAAATAGTGGAAGGTGTCTTTATCGTCTCAACAACCGCGGATGGACGGAGGTCATGGAAGGGAAACTGCCGCCGGGGAAGGAGAATTACGTGGGGCCGCTTCTAAGCGGACGATACTCGCGAGAAGAGTTCTCGTTTCTCTGCCATCGAATTCCGTTCGCACCAGTTCGTCTGCCGTATAGGATAATTTGCCTGGAAGCCGCAGCCATAGCAACGAACGAAAGAGCGAGTCCAGGACATCTCTCGTCTGCGCATGCGGTTTGTGGAGCAACTGGCGGCAGCCAACAACGCAACGCTCTTCTTTGTGGGCGACGACTGGCAGGCGATCAACCGCTTTGCCGGAGCAGACCTTAGCATATTTCGGACGTACGTTCCGGACGGAAATAGCCAGACAGCTGTTCGCAAGGACGGTCGGGGTGTTCGCGTGACCTTCCTTCGCAAAACGTTTCGGTGTCCACAGGGACTAGCGGATGTAAGCCGAGCACTGGTCTTAGAGAACCGAACGCAAATAGACAAGAAAATCCTCTCGCCGTTGCAACCAGCAACGGCGGGTGCTGTTCGAGTCATCATCCACCAAGATGATGGGGCGAGTCGTCAGAACTGCTTACGAGCAGAGCTGAGAAGGCTCGCTTCCCTCCCAGGTCCAAAGAGTTGTTCAGAGCAACTGCCGAAGGTCTTCGTTCTGCTCCGGAACGGGAAAGACGTGGTGAGACCGGAAGGCTGCGACGAGGATATACTGCTGCAAATCTTCGCAGAGTTCCGCTGTCATCTCCAGATAGACTGCCGCACGATGCATTCCTCCAAAGGGTTAGAAGCCGATTACGTGATCATCGTCGGTGCTGACGACGGTTTTGCCGGCGTACCCGATGTGAGAGATCAAGATCCGTTATCGAATTTGGTGCTGCCGCAATTGTCGGACCCTATCGAAGAAGAACGCCGATTGTTTTATGTCGCCCTGACCCGCGCAAGGCACCAAGTGAGCATTCTGGCGGCGACCGGACGGCCGAGCCTGTTTGTCCGGGAACTGCGTGTGCAGAAGTCATTGGGCGACCGGATTCAATGGATCTCGCACGCGGCCCTGGAAGACTCTTTGCCGTCCGCCCCTCGGTTCATCGCAGCCGGAACCTAAGACAGTCTTACAACGCTTCCGACAGCGCCCGCCAGCCAAGGCGAATAGAAGGCGAAGCTGTTACACTGCGGCTGTGGCACGGAAGGTGTGTTCGGTACGCGGTCAGGATCACCGTGGCTTACCTCTGGTCGTATTGGTAGAAGCACAAACACTGTTCGAAGCGACAGCCTTGGGCATCGAGCAATTGCACAAAGCAGGCGGACGAATCAGTGAAGTAGAAATCACAGTCCATGAGCCGGGTGCTCAACAGAAGGTCCGCCCGGACCAACTTTGCAAATGGCTCAATCAGAACGATAGCGAGAGTATCGGAATTCATGCACTGAAGCATCGGGTTCGTGAACTACTCGCTCAGAACGGCCTTACATAGGAGACGATGTGTGTGTTGGTTGTGCATATTAACGTTGGGTCTCCAACGAGCACTACCAACAAGATCTCCCAAACTGGAACTATGCTTCCGCAGTGCGGACTGTAGAGCTTAGAAAAGCCGGACAGACGAGATCCCGCTAACTTGGCTTCCCTGGACAGTCAGCATCCCTACTTCGAATTGGCAATCTGAACGGCACTGCCTACCCGAAGCTCACCCGGCGTAATGACCAAAGCATTCTGACCAAACATCACGCTCCGGGGCAATCTCCTGTACTGGGCAAGCGCTCTCAGCGGCTCGATTCCCATTTTGGCCGTGGTGGGATCCACCAGCACCGTGGAGCATCGAGCACAGGGTTTCACAGTGGCCAGTCGAACTAAACCGATTTGTAGGTAGGCCCAATGATCCTCGGCATGTGGAGTCGCCCCTGCGATCACGAGATTGGGCCTGAAGCGTTCCATACCGATCGGCGACGGCAGTTTCGTGTTCAGCAGGTCGAGCGATGCCTGCGTTAGGATTAGCAACGGATACCCGTCAGCCAAGCTGATTCGCCACTTGGGATCGTGATAGGGGGGTTCGACAGAGCGTGTGATCTTGTCTGGCAGGTACACCAACCGGCAGGGTCGGCCAAGGAAGGAACTGAACCAGTCGCTATAGGCCTGATCTGGATGAGGAAGCTTGAGATAATCGCGCCAGATTCGGACGGGAATCCACTCGCCCTCGCCTGACCATCTTGGGATCACCAAATCCGGCATACCCTCGGCAGCCACGACGAGATTAGATCCTTTGAAGTGCGGTTTGATCAGGACCATGCGCGGCAGCTTGCGCTGGGAAAGAAACAGCCCCTCCTCGTCCACCACCATCCAACGCCTGTCATCCACAGGACCACTGCTGTGTAGCTCAGTCTCAGATACTGCAATCCCTTTGGCGGATTTGATCGGGTAAATAAAAATCTGGCTGACCCACATCGGTTTCTGGCAAGATAGCGTACCTGATAGGAACTTTTGTCGTAGGTTGTGATAGGACTGATCTACTGAACATGACGGATGCCATGGTATTGAGCAGACGCTTACTGATGAAGCTGAGTGGATTGGCCGCCATTTCAAGCTTTGCTAAAGGATCGATCGCGCCCGGTGTCCAACTCTACACAGTTCGAAATGAGGTGCTCCGGGAGCCGTTGGCAACGCTTCGGGCAATCGCAAAAATTGGTTACCGTGATGTGGAGATGTTGCGCAGCCAGGTAAAGACGCTCGCCCCGTTGCTGAACGAGGTAAGTCTCACACCGGTCAGCCTGCATTTCGAAACTCCTCTTCTGACCGGAAACTGGACCGCATGGCAGCACGCTGATATGCCGCCCATCGAAGCCGGAGTGACGTTCGAGGATTGCGTTTTGCTGGCGAGAGATCACGGATTCCGCTATATCGTCTTCAACTATCTTTCTCCTGAGGAGCGCCTCGGACTCGATTCCTATCGATCCCTGGCGGACAAACTGAATCGGGCTGCCCAGAAGGCGGATGCCACAGGCCTTCAGTTTTGCTACCACAATCACGACTTTGAGTTTGAACCCAAGCCCGGTGGAAGACCGATCGATGTTCTGTTGAAGTACCTGGATCCGAAGCTGATTCGATTAGAGGTAGATGCCTTCTGGGTGAGCATGGCTGGGGTAAATGCAGCTCAGTTTCTGCGAGAGCATGCAGATCGAGTTGAACTCGTGCACTTGAAAGATCGGGCGAAAGGAACGCCGGTCCACTATGACATTGCGACGGTGCCAAACGAGACATATCGCGAGCTTGGCTCCGGCGATTTACCGTTGCGGGATATCCTCGACGCGATTTCGCATACTAACGCGAGGCATGTATTCGTTGAACAAGATTTCAGCAAAGACCCGATCGAAAGTTTGCGCCAAAGCTATGCGTACTTAAAGCAGAGTCAGTTTATCCAATGATGAAGTATGGTGAGCGGGTCCGAGATGCCGTTGCGTTAACACAAGGACTCTGTCTTTTCCCTCCCAATTTCGGGTCGGCAAGAAACACAGTCGACTAGATGCCCTCCGTGCTGCCGTCCACGTCAGGTCCGTCAGTCGGCTATCCAGGGGAGCTGCCATACTGGCGCAATGACTTCCGGCGTTCCTAGTTTTGATCCCAGCGAAGTAGCCCTTCTGGCCAGTTCGGTGCAGCAAACGCTTGAGCATCTGCGCCAAGCGAATGAACGCGTGGGTGGAAGTGATCCGGAACTACTAGAGTACGGTCGCCGGTACGCCGTGGTTCTACAAAAATTGCAGATTTCTGCCGGCCAAACTCCGGTTGGACAAGGGCACACTTAAGAATGGTCTAACTCTCGACCATGCTAGCCCGACCAGTGAGAATTTAAATGCCTTGGGTTATTTCCCACGTCAGGCGCTCCGGGCTTTTCTTGACTGAACTCGACCCACTAGAGGTAATCTTCTCGCTTCACGTCTTTTGCTTGTTTATCTTCCCGGAGTGCCACAAATTTGGTGTGGCGCAGATGGTGATCGGGCGTCCATTCGACGAACTCGAAGTGCGCCACCATTTCCGGCCGGAGCCAGCGACAGTTTTTCATCTTGGCTGCCGTGAGTCCTTGTCCCCAACGGCCGCCACGAGCTTCCGGGAGATTGGCGAAAGGACATTCAGCAGTCTCAAGCGGCTTCATCAGTTTCAGAAGGTGCTCGCGAAGCTTCGGCGTAAATCCGTTGCGGGTGCGAGACGCATAGAGGAGATGACCGTCCTCGTAATAGCCGAGAACCAGTGCGTCGAATGTTCTGCCCCCTGTCGTATAACCCCCGATTACAAACTCCTGCCCGTGATTCATCCTCATCTTCTGCCAAGCACCGGAGCGCACGCCTGACTTATAGAGGCTGTCACGACGCTTGGCCACCAGTCCCTCTAAGCGCTGCTCGCGTACCGAACGAATCAGATTGCTGAGATCGGCATCGAGTTCGACACAGGGGCGAATCGGCTCAGAGAGGTTCGGCAGAACATCGGACTCAAGCAGCGATTGCCGCTTGTCCAGTGCCTCCCGCCTGAGATCTTTTCCTGCCAGGATCAGAACGTCGAACACATAGTAGAAGAGATCTCGATGTATGGAGCCGGGATTCTGCAGCAGGTTGAAGGAAGGTCGCCCCTCTTGGTCAAGCGCCACAATCTCGCCGTCGATGACCGTTTGATCTGGCAGTTTAGAAAGAGCCTGGGTGACCGAGGGAAATCGAATGCTGAAATCATTGTCGTTACGAGATCGTAGACTAAGCGCCCCGCCAGACTTGAAGGCAACCGCCCGGTATCCATCTAGCTTCAGTTCATAGCGCCAGGCACGCTGGTCTTCGGGCAGTCGTGCGACCGCCTCCAGCAGCATCGGCTTTATAAATGTCGCCCGTATCTTCGCTTCAGACATGGCACCTCAAAGTACTTCAGCACCTTTTCCCAAGTTATCTCTCCCCCTGTGTAACTCTGGACCAGTCGGCAAACTGCAACCGAAGGTGCAAAGAACCATCTCGCCGATTCATTCATCGAGCAAAGCCTTGAGGTAGGCGTCGTTGTCGTGTGTCCTTCTGGGGCCTAGAGGACTGCATGCGAGTAGGGTGGAACATACAAAGTCGTCACCCATGTTCCCGAACCTAAGTCGGATGATCCGGGCTTAGAGATTGTAGCCTTTCCAAAGGAACTGTCTTCAGTCGCGGTCCGTAAATCGTCCACGAACTGAGAACCGAAGGCACTTGCCAGCTCCGACCAGTTTCCCTCATAGTCCTGCCGAAGCACAGCAATCTCAGCATCGATGATGCGGCGCATCCGCGTGGATCGCTGAGGCAAGCAGGCGTTGTCTGCCAGCCGAATAAAGCGAAGCCGATCCTGTTGGTCGGCGAGGATCTTGAAAAGGCGCGCGGGCCAGCAGTCCGAAACGAGGAGAAGAGGCGGCTGGCAATGCCGCCCCTCCCGTAAGTCATTCATCTGGGCCGTCATCTTGTTCTGGCGCGCCCATTTCGTTGGCTGGTTCCGGGATCGTCTCTTCTTGCTCGGCTGGAGCAATTCGTAACGACAGCGGCAACCATCCGGTTCCGGCGATTTCCAGTTCGGCCATCTTCGCGAGTTGCGCCTTTTTGAGGGCCAGCTTTGTCGCGTCCGGCGGCTTTCCGGCTTCGGTCATGGCCTCCGCGATACGAGCTTTAGAGATGCGGTCAAAGAAATTCTCGGCTGTGGGCGTAAACCACTGGGCCATGTCGAGATTAAGCGCGGCGGCCAGGGTTTCGGCGTGCAGCAGCTCATGGTCCTGCTCGCCATCGGACTTCTTCCGAACGGCGTTGATCGATTTAGCAGCACAGAAGGCGAGGAGTCGGAGAAGGGTGTCCTGTTCCTGATCGAGGCACCACGTCCAGAGAGCAGCGGCGGTACGGGGTAGCTGACTCAACCAGTCATTTCTGTCTTGTTCGAGGGCCTGACTCGCGGGTGATTCTTGGGCATCCGGAAGGTACGGCTGCGTCGTTGCCAGATGAAGGCAGGTTTGGGATCGGTACAGGTGCAGATCCAGACGGAACTGGTCCAGGACAAGGGCATGCACAACAGCACTCAAAGCGAGTTGCGGTTGTGGGGCAAGTTCCAGGGCGAGGGCGGCGGTCTTGTACTGGGTCAGACTGTCAACCAGGGGGGCGGAATAGGGTTGGACATCTTCTGCCTCGGGCTCATTGACCGGGACGCCATCGGGCTTTCCCTTTGGCGGAGATTGTCGAAGGCGCTTTTCCTCTTCCTTGCGCATCAGGCCATACCGGAATTCGGGTTTGCCGTCGTAATCGACGCTGATGACCACTCCGCATTGGGCTCGAATGGACTCGGCATACACCTCTTTCCGCGACCGTTCAACGTCGGCGATAGCAGTACGTACCTTCTCGATGCGGTCGTAGATGGGGTTATTGGCCTCGTCCTCTTCGTCCTCGCTCAATCGCGATTCCAAGGTGGCCAGCTTTTCCTTGAGCTTTACGAGCTTTGCTTCGTCTTTCGGTGACAAAACGGAGCGTTCTGCTGGAATCCGGGTGAACTTGCTTAGGGCCGTGTAGTCAGTAGCCGGTTGTGCTTCGACCCACTTCCAACCCTCGGCCTTCACGTGATCCGCCAAATGATCCAGCTTCTCGGCCACGAGACGATTTAGAGTCGCGGGGTCTGTGAGCCAGACTCCTTGCTCATCATCGGCAAACAGATCGCGGCGAACGGGCCCGCCCTCCCGTTCGTACGGGGCGAGACCGACGAACCGAACTCGTTTGTCAGTAGCCGGAATGTCATCTTTGGAGAGCCATTGGCGGACGGCCATGGCAGTTCGATTCCAGGCGGGCAAGCTACTCCAGACCGTCTCTTGCTGAGTGTGATCATCGGTCAGGGCGAAGGCTTGGAGGACCTCCAGGTTCATCTGGCCGTCGCGGTACACCTGGATGAGAACGGGACTGATGCGAGCCAACGCTAAGCGTTTCTCGACGACAGCTTCGGTGACACCAAAGCGGGCCGAGATATCGGCTACACACATACCCTCATCCGTGAGTCTTTGAAAGGCTTCGACCTCGTCAGCGGGATTCATACTCTCCCGGACAACGTTCTCGGTCAGACTGATTTCAGTTAAGCCCGCCTCTGGATCCAAAAGTCGGCACGGGACAGGCATGGTGCTCTTGACGGTTCCGGCTGCTGCGAGTTGCGACAGTGCCAGTAAGCGGCGTCGTCCCGCGACGACGGTGAACTTACCGCGCGACTCTTGTCTGACGACTAAGTTTTGAAGAAGTCCGACGGCGGCGATCGAAGCCGCGAGTTCTTCAATATGTTTGTCCGGGTTTGTGCGGCGCACGTTCCCGTTCCAGGCCAGCAGTTTCTTGAGTGAGATCTCGGTGGTTTGTAGTTGTTGAACAGCGTTCATCTGTGATTTCCCTTTTTGTTGGTTGCGAGTGGAAGGTGGGGGCTGCCGAGACAAGCAGCCCCGGAACAAGTTAGTCTTCGTGAGGCAGCATCACGGTGAGGACCGGAGCGGGAGTGTCGCCCGCAGCGCAAAGAGCCCAGAGGCTCAAAGGCGGAAGGCTGGGCAGCTTCACAGAGAAGGAAAGGCGGTCGGTGTTCTGGGCCTGCGAGATGGCTCTACGCAGAGTCAGCAGCACGAGATCCACCCGCAACTCTTGATCCGTGTCAGTCGTTACGCCACTGGTAATGGCGGCGTAGACGGCACTGGTGAAAGCGACGGGATACCCGATGTCAAAGCGTTTGGCACGATCCGAAACGTTGACGAGAACTCCATCGGCGATGGCCTCTGTCCGGGTATAGGCAAAGATGAGTTCGCCCCAGTCATCGTTAGGATCTTGTTGGTCGGAAGGCATCAGGCCGATACCTCCTGATCGCGGCATTCTCGAATGCATTGCGCGACGGCGGCTCGCATCTCATCGGGCGACAGCGGGGCGGAAACCATCAGGATGTCGGCCAAGCTGTCGCGAGCGCTCAGGACATCGACCGTGTCGCCAGTGGGGTGAGATTGCTCCTCAAAAGCAAGAGCGGCCGAAGCCAGATAGGAAGCAATGCCGACGGAACCGTTGAATGCTTTGTCGTTCAGGGTGAGCCAGGCGAAGTAGTTTTCGTTCGCGCAACAGGCGCGGGTGAGATCTGCCAGTGTAACAAGCAGATCGTGGGTAGCGGATGCAGCAGTCATGGTCTTTTTCCTTTTTCCTTGGGCAGCGTGCGTCAGCCAGCTGCCACGTTCAGAATCCAAGCGTTGTTAGCTTGGGTAGCCTTCAAAACCTGCCCCCCGGAGAGAGGGTAGAAAGGCGCGGCGAACGCCTTCCGGCGCATGGGTTGGCGTAGCCGGAGCGCTTGCGGGGCAAGACTTTGTTTGCCGAGCAGCAAAGAATGATGACGACGAAAAGACGGCAATGAGGATTCGCGAGGGGGAAGTCAAAGAAAGTCTTGCGGCGTGAGCTGGCTGCGCGATGCGCGGGAGGACTGAAGGCGTTCGCTGCTCCTCGATACCCGACCGGGGACAACAAACGTAGTACCGCGCGTCAGGCGCAACCTTACGGTTTTGTCATCACGGATCGCGGAACAGAGGACAATCTATTGGCGTCGAGAAGACCATTCCGGTGCCCGACGGTGCTTCCGACGTGTGTGCCCGCATACACCTGTACGCTCTTAGGTCAGATTGTGCCCGGCGTAAAGGTGCGGTCTCGATGTACTTGCCGTCAAGAGTGCCTCCGTGCTTTCTATTCCGGGGATCGGGCCAGTCGTCGCGGCTACCCTCCTGACGGAAGCCGCTCGGCCCATTCGGGATCGTGACTGTGAGGCTTTGCGCTGTTACTCCGGCACGGCACCTATAACAAAGCAGAGCGGCAAGCGAAAAAGCATCCAGATGCGCTACGCTTGCAATCCTCGGCTAAGAAAAGCCCTTTACCATTGGGCATCGACCAGCATCAATTGCGACCCTCGAAGCAGGCAGCAATACGATGCCTTGCGAGCAGCCGGCCATCACCATGCGCGAGCTTTGCGCGGATTGGCCGATAGGCTGCTCCGGATCTTGATCTCGATACTTAGGCATCAGACCGCATTCAGCTCGATGCGCCGGCAAGTCACTCCAGCAGCATAGCTTTAGCTGCCGCACGTTTTCTGGCAACGATCCTGACCTGTGGTTTGGGGGTCGACCGCCGCTCCGGTCACTAAATATATCGCCGTTAAGAATCACCCACCCTTGACCCTGTACCCACATACAAGGTTCACAATGAATATTCATGAAGACCGGGGAACTCGCCGAGCGCGCCGGCGTAAACATACAAACTGTCCGGTTCTATGAGCGCGAGCGGCTGCTGCGGGTGCCGCCCAGGACCGCCTCCGGATATCGTTCTTACAGCGAGCAAGACGTACGTCACATCCAATTCATCCGCGAGTGCCAGGAGCTTGGCTTCACGCTGCAAGACATCAAGCAGTTGCTCGAACTGCACGGGTTCTTCTGCAGCGCACCCGATCCAGCGAAGCAAGACTCGCGCAAGGGCGAGCGCATGATGAAAATCGTGCAAGAGCGTTTGACCTCTATCGACAAGAAGATCGAGACCTTGACCCGCATGCGCCAAGACCTCCTAGCGGCCGTGACCGAATCGCAAGCGCGCCACGCACCGGTCTGCCCGGCGGAACACCGGAAGCGCTAACGCCATGGGCTGGCTCGTGACGCTCCTCTTAGCCGCGCAAATCGCGCTGCAATACTTGGTGCGCCCTTGGCGGCGGCTCTGGTTGCACAAGGTTCTCGCCTTTGCCATTTTCGTCGGCGCGACTTGGCACACCATGGGAGCCATGCATCCAGGCGTCCGCGTAGGACACGCTTCCGGGCTTTACATCGCTTCTCTAGCTTGGATGCTGCTGGCCTTTCAGATTCTCGTTGGATTTGCGCTTGAGCGCACAAGCCGCCACTCCGGCTCGCTGAAACCAGCAGACTCTTCCACCGAGCCGACCGAGTCTGTTGTGCGCGTTTACGGAGCGACGGGCATCCAACGCCAGCGGCCTGCGGAAGCTCCACACCGCCATCATGATCGTCGTAGTCTGCGCTATCACGGCGCATGTCTTCCTCAACGCTCGCTAACCTACAAAAACCTCTTGACTCGGTACCTACGTACAGGCCGGACACTTCAGGCATGGACGACCTTCTCAAAGCGGCGGCAGCCGTTGTTTTCTTCTCACTGACGAGCCTGGCGTACGGAGCCACGAACTTCGCCGGCACATGGACGTTCGATCCAGGCAGAAGCAAGAACATCGGCGTCATGGCGCAAATGGAGATGACAACCGTCATCGAGCAAACCGCGACCGAACTTATTCAGAAGGTGGACGCGACCATGATGGGCCAGAACGTAAAGCAGGAATTGCATTTCGACCTGAGCGGAAAGCCCATGACAAATGACACACCCATGAGCGAAAAAAGCCAGACCGTCACGAAGTGGGATGGCGGAAAGCTTGTAACCACCTGGACCACGCCGGGCGCGGTGGCCGGGAGCAGCAGCGTTTCCGTCGAAACGCGCTATCTCACCGAAGACGGTAAGGTCATGATCGTGGAAAGTTCACGCTCTAACAAACCGCCCGTCGTAATGGCATACGTCAAGAAGTAGCCGGGGCCGGGCGAAAGGCTTTCATGCGCTGGCTATTTGTACTGTTGCTTCTCGGCGCCGCCACGGCCGGAGCTTACTTTTGGAAGCCTTGGGCCAAAAAGGACAATCAATCGCCGCGCGCTGTGGAAGTTATGAAGCCGGAATTTAGAAAGATCGCCACGACTGTATCCGCCACGGGAACGCTTCGCCTTCGCAGCGGGGCCGAGGTTCGCGTTGGAGCGCAGTTGTCCGGCATCGTCACGAAGCTGAATGTCACCGTCGGCTCACACGTTTCCAAGGAAGAAGTAATCGCGGTGATCGATTCGCGAGGGTTGAGCGCCAAAATCGAGCAAGCCAAGGCTCAGATCGACTACGACAATGTGGCCGTCGAGAAGTTGCGCCGCGATTTGGCGCGCAGCAAGGCGTTATTGGACGCGGGCCTGATCGCCAGGCAGCAAACCGAAGATATGGAAGAGGACTTGCGAAGCGCGGAAGCCAAGCTGGAGAAATCGCGCCAGGATCTAGCTGTGGTCGAATCCGACCTGCCATACGCCGAAGTGCGAGCGCCCATCGCCGGTACGATCGCCTCGATCTCGACCCAGCAAGGCGAAACCGTGGCTGCTTCGTTCGCCGCGCCGACCTTCGTCACCATCCTCGAAGACGACGCGCTGGAACTGATCGCAATGGTGGACGAAACCGACATCGGGGCGGTGAAACCAGGTGATCCGGTCAACTTCACGGTGGAAACGTTCTCGGACAAGACCTACAACGGATGCGTGGCAAGGATCGCTCCCGCGGGAACGATCATCTCCGGCGTCGTCAACTACGAAGTCGCCGTTCGCATTGAAGGCGCGGAAGGCCTCAAGCCCGATATGACGGCGAACGTTACGATAACCACGGCTCAAAGGAACGCTCTTGTAATTCCGACCAGCGCCATTCAACGGGAAGGCGAGCGGCGCTTCGTCTATGTCTCGCGAAATACCGGCTTGCTGAAGAGGCTGGTCGTGCCAGGGAGCGCCTCGGGGTCTTTCACGGAGATTCGCAAAGGGCTCTCCGATACGGATTCGGTAGCACTAATACAAACGGCGCCGCGCAATGAAGGGAGTGCTCCATGATCGAAGCCATCGATATTGTCAAAACGCATCGCAGGGCCGACGGGCAGCCGGTTCCAGCCCTCAAAGGCATCGGCTTCAAGGTACAAGAAGGCGAGTTCGTCACCATTCGGGGCCGCTCGGGTTCCGGAAAGTCCTCCTTGCTGAACATACTGGGCTGCCTCGATAAGCCAACCAGCGGAACTTACAAGCTAAAAGGCGAAGACGTATTGCGGTATTCCGACCGGCAGCTTTCGCGCTTCCGCTGCCATAACGTCGGCTTCATCTTTCAGTCCTTCAACCTGCTGCCGCGCACGACCGCAGTGGAGAACGTGGAGATTCCCATGATCTATGCCGGCAAACGCCTGGACCGAAGCCGCGCGTTGGAAGCCCTGGCCCGAGTTGGTCTGCGCGACCGCGCCCATCACTACAGTGGAGAGCTCTCGGGAGGCGAGCAGCAGCGAGTAGCCGTCGCCCGCGCTCTGATCAACGAGCCGCCGCTTCTGCTCGTCGACGAACCGACAGGCAACCTCGACCAGGCGGCGGGCGACGAAGTGATGGCAATCCTGGACGGCTTGCATCGCGAAGGACGGACGATTCTTCTCGTAACTCACGACGCGGCGGTTGCAAAGCATGCCCGCCGCGAGATTTTGCTGGAAGACGGCCTCGTTGCCAGCGACCGTATCTTCGCCATCGAGCATGCCGTGCTCCCGGACGGCCGGCGATGACGATCTTCACTGGACTGCCACTCGCCGCCCGCACTATCTCTCGCACCCGTTTCCGGACTTTCCTCATGATGCTCGGCATCGTCGTCGGAATCTCCTCACTGACAGTTCTGAATTCGATCGGCGAGGGCACAAAACAGGAAACGATGAAGCGTGTCAAAAACATGCTCGGCACATTTGACACCGTGCTGATCCGGCCCGGGGCCGGTAAGATGCGCGGCATGGTTTCGGTTACAAATGCGCCCCCGAACATTAAATTCGAGGACGCCGATGCCATCGCGCGCGACATTCCCGAGGTGCGTCAAGTCGCCAAGCTTCAGAACGCGTTTGATGTGGATGTGAAGTATCGGGACCGTTCCGCGACCCCTGCCGTTTTCGGGGTTTCGGAGAACTGGCTCGACCTCCGCGGCGACGAGCTGGCGCAAGGCGACTTCATCTCGCAGGCCGACGTGCGGTCTGTGAGCCGCGTCGCCGTTCTCGGCCTCAACGCCCAGAAGGATCTGTTCGGCGACGAAGATCCCTTGAAAAAGACACTAGCGATCGGCAACGTTCCATTTCAGGTGATTGGATTGATGGCGCCGCGGGGCGCAGGTCCGGCGGGCGGAAGCCTCGATAACTTGATCCTCATTCCCGTCACTACGGCTTCGAAGCGGCTCTTCAATCGCGACTTTCTCACCATGGTTGTCGCGCAGCTTCGAAATCCGCGAGACAGCGCAACCGCCGTACGAAAGATAACCGAATTACTCCGCGAACGCCACCACTTGGCGCCTACCGCGATCGCCGATTTCACCATCACCGATCCGCAAGCCGTGATGAAGCAACTGACAAGCGTTGGAAACACGCTCACGAGAACGCTTTTCGGAGTGTCGGTCGCGGCCGTCGTTCTTGGTGGGATCGTAATCATGAGCTTGATGTTGATCGGCGTCTCCGAGCGCCGAAGGGAGATCGGAATCAGGCGCTCGGTCGGGGCGAGCCGCTTCGATGTGGTGCTGCAGTTCCTCCTGGAATCCTCGCTCGTCGCTTTCGCCGGCGGATTGATCGGCGTGGCTATCGGAATTGCAGCGATCAAAGGAGTGGCGCAATTGGCTCGTCTGCCTTTCGTTTTGTCTCCAGCCGATTTTGCGTTGGCCGCGCTGCTTTCCGTCGCCGTTGGAGTTGTTTTTGGCGTCTATCCCGCCATTCGAGCGGCCCGGACGGATCCGATCAAAGCGCTTCGCGCCTGACTCCAAAATGAAGCTGCTGTACATAGCGCGGGAAGCCATCCGGCTGTGCGTACGCTTTCGGGTGAGAACGCTGCTCATGGCTGGCAGTACGCTGATTGGCGTATCGGGAATCGTCGTCTCGACCAACTACGCCGCCGCAGGGCGTGTGAAGGTGATAGCCCAGCTTCAGAAAATGGGAACGGATGTCATTGTCGTTACGCCGAGGCAGAGCAAGAACGTAGCGGGCCGAGCCAGAACGGGCGCGGCGGTCACTACACTTCGGCCAGCCGACGACGACGCGGTGCGGCGAGCCGCCCCCGAAATCACAGCATCTTCCGAAATAGTTTCCGGTGTTTTTATGTTGAAGGCCGGCGATCTTTCAAAGCCATCCTGCCCGATAATTGGATGTCAGCCGCGCTACGTAGTTATCAAAGACTGGGGCATTGTGCACGGGCGCTTTTTCGACGAACGCGAAGCGCGGACCGCGGCGCGCGTGGCGGTGCTCGGTTATACAGTCGCCCGCGACCTCTTTCCAGACGGTGACCCGATCGGCAAGCGACTACTGATCAACCGCGTTCCCACGGAAGTAATCGGCATTCTCGCCGAACGCGGTCAGGGACTCGACAGTTCCAACGAGGACAATCAGGTCTATGTACCGATCTCAACGGCAATGACCCGGCTGTCGAATCGAACTTATCTCGATTCTATTTTGTTCCGCGTGGGCGAGCGTGCCAATGTCGCAGCGACGGTAAAGCAAGTGGACGCGATCCTGAGCCGCCGACACCGTTCGCGCCCGGGCTTACGCAAGGATTTCGAAGTTCTAAATCAGCAGGCAACCCTGGACGCGCTGAACGCATCCTCGGCGCGTCTGGCGTTTCTGATTCGAAGTGTCGGCGTGAGTGGGCTTCTTGTTTCCGGTTTGGGTATCTTCGCGTTGTGTTGGATTGCGATTCGGGACCGGACGCCTGAATTGGGAGTTCGGCGGGCGATCGGGGCCGCTTCGAGTGACGTCTTTGTCCAGATAGCGGGCGAGGCCTTCCTCGTCAGTGTGTCTGCGTGTTCACTGGCGTTCGCGGCCGCTTATGCGCTGACCCGGGCGGCCGAACTTCGGGCCCAATTACCCGAAATCTTCGACCGGCGGCAGGCTGTCTCGCTTGTGTTCGCCGCGATCGCTCTAAATCAAATATTCGGGTTCGCAGCCGCCGCCCGCGCCGCCCGCATTCACCCTATTACCGCATTAAAGTACGAGTAGGTACGTTCGCTGGACTTCCCCGAGTCTGTGATCCAAATCTACACGCGCCGTTCTCCAAACTCCACTAGACATCCAAGTGCTGTTCTTTTATAGACGGAAATATCCAACAAGAAAACTCAAATCATTGATTCAGTACCCAAAAATCACTTTGCAGTTGCAAACCCGTGGGGAGTCCCTGTTGAACCCCTTTTAGGGGTCCTCGTTGTCTGTGATGGTGACCAGACCCATCAGGAAGAGTTCCTGTAGTCCGTAGACTTTGTTTTGTTCGCAACGCTCGCATGGATAGCGCCGGGCATCGGGTTCGACACCGCCGTCGATGTAGTCACCGCAGTGAAGGCAGAAGCCGGTGTCCTCGCTGTGGATGTATTCGTCGTAGGAGAGCACGGGCCGATATTGGGCGGCGCCGGTGCGGGTCTTGTAGCTAAGTTTGGTCATGGAATCGTCCTTGCGAGAGAAGGGAAGGGCCCTTACAGGGCCTCCTCCTCGGGAAGGTGTTCATCACTGCCCACTTCGACGGCCGCGTTCGTGTTGCGATCGAGGAGCTTCACGGTGTCAGCTTTGATCTCGACGGCCATGCGTTTGACGGTGGTTGTGATGTGTTTCTTGCCGTTCGGGACTTCCATGGTCTGTTCGTATTCGCGAGTGGTGAGCTCGCCCTGCACGAAGACGTGAGAACCTTTGGCGAGGCGGGTTGCCAGGCGTTCGTAGCCCTCGCCGTAGGCAGAGACGGTATGCCATTGGGTCTTCTCCTGCCACTCGTTGTTTTTGTCTTTCCAGGACTTCTGGGTGGCCACGCTCAAGCGAAGGACGGGCGTGCCGTTGGGGAGGGATCTGACTTCGGGATCTTTGCCCAGGAAGCCGATGATGGTGGATTGATTCATTATGTGGAATCTGAGGGCGGACGGTAAACGAGTGCGTTGAAGGTCCTTCAGTTAGAGGGCCCGCGCAGCGCGCGGGCTCCGAGAAGACAATGATGCGACTTCTATCAGGCTCTCTCTTCTTCATCAGCTTGAGGTGCTTCATCTCTAGAGAGCAGCTCGACCCGGAAGACAGAGGAGATCCGGATCTGTGTGTCGCGTTGCTTCTCTTGGCTCTTGCCAACGTATTCACGCGTCTGAATCTGGCCTTGAATATGAACGTGATCACCGCTCTTCAGAACGGAAGTCGCTTCTGCCAGGCGGCCAAAAGCTATGCAACGGTGCCATTCAGTCCGCGATTCCCATTCGCCGGTTTCCTGATCCTTCCACGAGTTCTTCGTTGCGACCGAGAAGATCGTCATCTTGCCGTTGTTTGTCAATGTCTTTGATTCGGCATCTCGGCCGAGGAAGCCCGTTAAGGTCACGCTATTGAGGTACATATTTTTCATTTCTCTTTCTGCCCCGTTCTTTATCGGTGCACCCGAAAGCAAGTGGATCGCTCCCAAGAGCGAAGCGGTGAGTCAAAGTGCTTTGTTGGGGGAACCAAACGAGCGCCTTTTAGAAGGCAGAAAGCCTGATGCTCGGCATGGGGGAGCCGGCAAAGCAGAACGGAGAGGAACGCCGGGCGCGATTAGGCTTCAAGCCGTCAAGCGCAGCAGTGCCCGATAAAAACGTGCAGCAAGAGAACATGAGCAATATTTCTCGAGCAGACCCAGGGCCCATAACCGGAGATGCAGAACAGACAGCCAACTACAAGGGTGTGATCTGTCGCCTGGGAAAAGGAGGGTCTTGTTTGCGGCGAACGGGTCCGTGCTGGGTTGTTTGGCCATGTCAGGTCAGGTGACGGTTTGACGAATGATCCTGCGATAAGGCGCAAAGAAAGAAGACGGTGGCGCAGCGTAAGCAGTGTCGAGCACAGACAGGGTTTACTTGCACAAAGGAGCTATCTGATGAACAACCAACTGATGATCGAAGAGATCAACTGGAGCCGCATACCGTTGGTGGCAGAGCTCGCCGAGGCGCGGGCATGGATGACGTTTCAGGCTTGCCGAGGTCTTGCGTACAACACGCTTGACGCCTACGGCCGCAATTTGCAGCGTTATCTTTGTTTCCTGCAGCAGACGGGGGTTCAACCATGGCATGTAAAGCAGGACCATGTCGCTTCGTACCTTCATGATTTGCTGGCCATATCCGTAACGCCGGAAAAAGAATCACGATTAGCCAGCGCCACCATTCAACAACACCTGACAACGCTCCGGCTATTTCATGAGTACCTTCTAGAGGAAGAACGTTGCCAGCGAAATGTGTTCAAACAGGGAAGCGGTTTCTCTTCGCGTTCTTTGATCCGTCGTGAGCACAAACTGCCATGGATTCCAACGGACGAGGACTGGTTTCGAGTGCTGGCAGTTACAGCAAGCGAGTCAATCCGGAATCGATTTATGTTGGCAATGAGCTACGACGCGGGTCTGCGCCGCGAGGAACTGTGCTCGCTAGAAACCGGCGACATAGATCCATCACGCCGGGTGATTCGGGTTCGTGCGGAAACAACGAAGAACCGACGAGAGCGTGTCCTTCCTTATTCGTCGATTACCGGCGAGTTGTTTGGCCTTTACCTTCAAAAAAGGCGTGCTCTCAGTGTGAGCCGCGGACGCCTCTTTCTGTCTGAGTCGCGAAGGAATCTTGGGCAGCCGGTTTCGATTTGGAGTTGGTCGAAGGTCATTCGCGCCATTGCAAAGCGTGCGGACATGAATGGATTCTCGACACATACCATGCGTCATCTCTGCCTCACCGACCTTGCTCGCGCTGATTGGGATATTCACGAGATCGCCACCTTTGCCGGTCACCGAAACATCGAAACCACCATGATTTATATCCACCTCAGTGCCCGTGACCTCGCGGCGAAGTTTACGGCAACGATGGACCAAGTCCACAACCGGCGTCTCGAACTTATGAGCGAGCTATTTCAATGAACGAGAATATCTCGGCGGAGTGGTCTTGGCCGATTCACCGCGATGCATATGACAGCACAATAGCCCTGAGCGAAGACGAGATCTCTTTTTTTAGAGGAGAGCCCGTTGGGCGGACCAACTATAGTGGGCCTCGCTTGCCAGCTCTGTTGCCGGTTCGCCGCCTGATCGAGCCACTCGAAGATGTTTTTCTCTACATCGATGTGGCGAAGCATAAGCGAGACCAGCTCCTGCCGATTCTCCTTCGAGAGATCGGAAAGCGCCATGTCAGTTTCTGGGGTTGGACAGATCAAGATTGGCTCGAGGTGGCAGCAGCTCACAGGTACTTTACGGGCTGGATAATTGCGGCAGCATTTTTGTTGTGCGACTTTCGAAGTCTCTACTCCTTGCCCAAGGGCTCACACGTCTTCTCTTCGTTGGCGAAGCGCGTTTTTGGGAAGCACCGATTGGACGTTATCAGCGCCCAGATAGAGAACGAACTGGAAGCTCTAGGCTACAAACGAAGAACCCGCCGCCTGGTCCCGATCACGGTTTCACACCTCTTGCTGTCAGTCCACTCACCCCGCGTGGAAGACATCTCGACAGATGCATTCCGCAACCTTCAGAAAGCCACTACGAATCCTGCCGGCGAAGACTGTCTGACTGCTGTCTCTCGAGCACTCGCTTTAAGAGGCATTCTTTCGGAGCCGGTGAATCGGCTTGCACGGGCCCGATACGTGGACGACTGTTCAACACTTTTGGAAAACGTTGGTTGCGAGTGGGCACGGATGGCCAAGTATTGGTATGACCACTCGACGGCGTCGTTAAAAGTAAGACTGTGCCGATACTATCGGATTCTCTCAATCGGGCGGTGGCTGAATGCGAAACATCCGCAGATTCAATCGCCAGACCAATGGACCCGCCAAACTGCGGTTGACGCCGTCGTCATGCTCGCTGAGGAAACAAACGGCGAGTGGTCTCACTATCGAGGACGCATTCGGCACTTTGGCCAGCCTTACGCTCCAGGCACCAGGATAGGTGGAATGACTTCACTGAGGGCTTTCTTTCAAGACCTGCAGCAATGGGATCTCATTCCACGTCGCTTCGATCCCTATCGGGCGTTTAGGGCTCCGCGCTCGATCACTTGCCTGCTGGAGCGAAACCCTAGGGTCCTCACTGATGATGTTTGGGCTAAGCTCATCTGGGCGGGATTGAACATGGTCCCAACTGATTTGCTAGGACAGGGCGGCCGCGGCGGCGGTTGCCACATGTATCCTTTTTCCTATGTCAGAGCGGTCACCATGGTCTGGCTTTTCGCGGGATTGCGCTGGAATGAGATTCGCCGCTTGCGTTTAGGGTGCATTCGCTGGCAAGAAGATTCGTCCGCGCAGCGCGTTTGCCTTTTGTCCGTACCAGTGAATAAAACTTCGACTGCTTTCGTTAAACCGGTCGACAAACTGGTAGGCGAAGCGATTGAAGCCTGGGAAAGAGAACGTCCGGCACAAAGCAAGCTGCTGGATGCCAAGACCGGTGAACAGGTGGATTACATATTCCTGCTCCGGCTGCGTCAACTGGGCTACGGTTACTTGAACACGATCCTGATCCCGGCTCTCTGCAGAAAGGCTGGCGTGCCGGACTCCGACATCCGAGGGCGAATCACCAGTCATCGAGCCCGCAGTACGATCGCCTCTCAGTTATTCAACGCCCGTGAGCCGATGAGCCTATTCGAACTGCAACAGTGGCTCGGACATAAGGACCCTTCGAGCACGCAGCACTATATAAGAATCACTCCCACAAAGTTGATGAGTTCCTACAGGAAGGCAGGCTATTTCGAACGCAACGTTCGTGCGATTGAAGTGCTGATTGATCAGAATGTCGTGCGGCAAGGACTGGGCGGCAAAGAGCCCTGGAAGTTTTTTGACTTGGGGCATGGCTATTGCACGTATGACTTCTTCGATCAGTGTCCGCATCGCATGGCGTGCGCACAATGCTCCTTCTATGTCCCAAAACAATCCGCGCGAGCGGAGATGCTGGAAGCTAAGAGCAATTTGTTACGGCTGAAGCAGGAAATCCCACTCAGCGAACCCGAGCTGGCCGCCGTCGACGAGGGACTTGCCGCGTACGAAAAACTACTCAGCAGACTAATCGACGTGCCGGCGCCGGACGGTGAAACACCACGGCGACTTGCAACATTAGGACTCCATCAACTTAAGGTGACTGCGCCATAAAGTAATCGGGAAAGCGCTGGAAATGACGGACGGTGGAAAGCCTGGAAAACCAAAAAGCAGGTTTTCCACTCTTCCCACCGCTCTTGGAAATCGCTCCGCGATTCC
The DNA here is from genome assembly GCA_965214005.1 of Bryobacteraceae bacterium. Classification (GTDB taxonomy): domain Bacteria; phylum Acidobacteriota; class Terriglobia; order Bryobacterales; family Bryobacteraceae; genus Bog-105. The sequence goes on along the minus strand of CBDCAQ010000014.1, from coordinate 59,937 downwards.
CACATTCCCATCGCTACGGCGACTATGGACATGTGGAAAGCTCAAAGCCAAACAAAACGCACTTGCTCCAAGATCGGATTCCACATAACTGGTAGATACATGTTTGGTCTCGTTTCTGCCCTGTCTCGGGCACGATAAAGCGAGCGGCTGCTGCTCCCAAGCCAAACGAGGACTTTGTTGGGAGGGGACCGAAAGAATTTCTCCACTAGGGTTCGAGCAGGGACTGCTCAGTGAAAAGTAAATTCTGGGGGGAGGGGGCGGAAGAAAGTCGGAGAGCCGGTGCCGGGCGCAGGGTTTTGGCCCGAAGCAGTGCCGAAACAGGTCAGCAACGAGACTGTGAACACAACTGAATTCAATCCCTTCTTCTGCGTTGTGAGGTAAGTCAGAAGGATGGGTGGACCCACAAGGTACCGCGGCGTTCCGTTGAGCTGTGGCCACCCGGGCTGGGACAGTCTGGCAACGTCGGCAGGAGAATCCGGTGATGACGTACGGCTCTGCCCGAGGCGAGTGATGCAATCGAAACCAGGCAAAGGCTGAGCCCTGTGTGCATCTTCGTCCGAAGAGTTCCCGTCCTTTGAATACGAATCGAACTGTGGATCGGCGGCGACGATGGCGCAATGACAACGGCCATCAAACTTGAGCCATCTGCAGGGTTGGCGCTGCCGCGGGGGAGTTCCCGATCGTATGCCGTGCGCGTGAGAAGTGTGCTGTGCCCGGGCGTTCCCGGGAGAAGATCCAGAGAAGGAAGAAGCGCCCCTTACGAGGCGCGTTCCTGAGCAAGCTCTGCAAGTTCGTGGAGGTAGGTGACCGCTGCCTGGGCCTTGCTGGCCGCGTTGAAGATAGCCTTCTTGTCGGAACGCAGGACGGATAGCCAATGAGCCAGATACGCGGCGTGATCGGGGCGGGGTTCGGGTGCAATCTCGAGATCCGAGCAGAGAAAGGCAGCTCCAATTTCGGCGACGAGTTCTTCAAAGGCATAGGCAGCATCGCCTTTGTGTTCGCCAAAGGTGCGGTTCAGGCGTGTCTCTGCGCCACTCCAATGAATCGCTTCATGGCCGAGCACCGCGTAATAGCTTTCGGCGGACTGGAACAGCTGGAAGGGCGGCATTTGGATGAAGTCACCGGAGGGGTGGAAGTAGGCACGATCTCCGCCCTGCCGGACAACGATGGGAAGGCTTGCAAAGAACTGATCGGCGTGGGCGATGCGTTGTTCAGCGGATAAGTGAGGACGAGGAGCGGGCTGATAGCCATCGACCTGATCGGCGTTGAAGACGTGATAAGCGCGAGCAAAACAGCGCACCCGTTCTGAACTCGTGGGAGAGTCATCGCTTTCCTGGTCTTCGGCAGAGGAGGACGAATCGAGAAACTTCCAAAAGACAACGACAGTACTGCGCTCGCCTCGTTTGACTTGAGCACCGAGATCGCACCATTGTTTGTAGGTGGCCATTCCTGGGAGGCAAAGCCGCATTGGGCGGCAGTGGCCCAGAGGCTGAGAACATTGACACCCCGGTAGTGCTTCTGCGTGACGGCATTGACGGGAGTGCCGACGCGGTGCCATGGCATGGAGTACTGCGCGGTACCGGCTTCGATGGCAGAGATGAGAGCGTTGGTGATTTGCTCGTAGACGTCTGATTTGGAATGCTTAGCGAACATGAATATCTCCTGTGTGCTGGCTGCACACTTGAGACAGAGCTGTGCCCAAGTCAAGGCCGGAGCACAGCGGAGTGCCATTTAGCCTTGACGGCCAGCTACGATCGAAAGACAGCAGCAGCAAGGTAAAAGATTAGAAACGAAGAACGAGATGCCAGGGAAGTACCGGGTGGAACGATGGCGTCCTTAGAAGGCTGTGAAAACATTCTCGAGACCATCCGGAAGTTCGGAATGGCGGTAAATCAGAACAGGATAGCGGAGCCATGAAGGGCTTTCGGTCCCATTACTCCGCACTCCTGGATCTCGTCGGTACGCATGGAGCAGAGCCGTTCTGTCCTGGGCATGCACTCGGCCGGCTCAGTTCCGAAGCGAGACTGCCAGTGTCGACCCGCGCAATCTCTCGGGTAGCAGCACGTTAAGCCCGGCCAGACCTTCCAGAGATGCTGGGCGATACTCCGCGTCCGCAATGCCGGCACGTGAAGGCGTAGATCTCTGAAAATCCGTGAATCTGATTGATGTGGCCGCAATAGGGACACGTGGCAGCAGTGGATTCCATCTCGAGGATGATGCGGTGAACGTCTTGAATGAAAACCTCTGTGCTGCACTCGTTGCCAAAGAAGCGCGAGCCGTCATCTTCTACTACCTCGCACAAGCATCCGCAGCAGTCGGGCTCAATAGCAGAGTGCGGAATCAGCGGCAAGGGTATGAGGATCTCCTGCTAGCAGGATAATGAAATCTCTGGGTGAAGTCGCCCCACATACCCTGTACAGGCAACAAGCTTGCGATAAACAAAGCCGATGGCGGTATTGCGTCCGTCAGCGGTTATTCAATGCAGGTCATAGTCAGCTCGAAGCCCGAGAAATCGCGGGTTATTTCAGTTGTACGAGTACCCAAAATGAAACCGATCCTTGATACTCACGATTTCACAGACATGAGCGCCATGCGTTCATGCAGACGCCACCTGAAACATTGGAGCGCTTCTCTCATGATTCGGGACCAGGCACATTAATTTGCTCCAGCGCAAAGTAAAGCAGAGAGCACCTGTGATTTGATCTCGATCTCGCGCGGGCCGAGAAGTTCGTAGAACAGCCGCCGGCCTTCAGCAGTCCGCCGGAGCAGCCAAGATTTATTTACTGGGCTGTCGCCAAAAGCATCCGACATTCCTACTACCCTATACGTGAGTTGTCGTAAGGTGGGGTGCAGCAGATGAGCCCTGAGCAGGCCAGGGAGCTGGTATCGTCCCTGTTCGAGTCCTGGTACTCGACGCTGATCCGCTATGCCAATCGCAACACCGGCCGCAATGAGGGCGCGCGAGACGCGGTCCAGCAGACGTTTATGGCCTTGTACGAGGCTCTGATCAAGGGACAGGAAATACGTTCTCCAAAAGCCTGGACTCTTTGCGTGCTTCGACGCGAGATCCGAAGTTTGCAAGACGAAGCGGCTGATTACGCCCCGCTCGAAACGTTCGACGAGAACAAGCGAGGCATCTGTGTTTCCTTTCTAAATGCAGAATCCGATGAGGTGCTGCGAGCCCTCAATGTTCTGACCGCCCGTGAGCAGGAGGCCCTCCTCTTGCGGATCGAGGCACTTAGGTACAGAGAAATAGCGGAGGCAATGGGAGTCACAACTAGTACTGTGAATGTGCTGCTATCGAGAGCTGTTGCGAAGCTGCGCGAAGTGTTCGTGAAAACGGACACGGTTAGACCAGCCGAGAGAAAGTCGCGCCGTAATGGTTCGAAAGCACTGTAGTAACGAGAAGCTCCTCGCGTATTCTGACGGAGAGCTATCCGTCATCTCGCGGTTGCGGGTAGCTCAGCATCTCCGCGCTTGCTGGCAGTGCCGAGCCCAATGTCAAGAACTCGAAAAGGACATACGCACGATTGCCCGCTTGCTTTCGACTCGAACGCCAGCTGATCTTTGGCGCGCCCGGGAGGCCAAAACGGTTTTCGAAGCCGGCTGCTCGAGGTTGAAGCTCGAGCCGGAGCGTCCAGTGCTGAGCGTCGTTTCGGTAGAAGCGAATCGAATCGCAATCGCAATCGCAATCGCAGTCGCAGCCTGCATAGCCGCGGGGTTCTTCGTCTCGTTCCAACGGAATCCCCGGAGTCCGATGGAGACCCGACAGGGGCTGCTGTCCCGCTCTTTGCAGTATGAGCATTTCACGTTGCGAACCGATCAGATCGTAAAGCAGGAATACGCCGTCACCATCAGACAACAACGTCCGCGCGTAGAAACCGTCCGAGGTTACCTGGCAATAGTGGCGCAACCTGCTGGTGGTCGCTACGCATCGCGCTGGACCACTTCGGCGGGCACGTTCCGTTTTGCCGCTTGGCGTCCAGAGCCCTCGGGTCCTGTATGGAGTCGCTTCGCTACGGAGAAACCGTTGCGCCAGAACCGACCCACGACCAAGCCAGATCTGATCTTGGCCGACCTGAATAAGGGCGGCACGTCAATGGGCGAACTCGAGCGGCAACTCGGTGAGTGGTTGGCGCAGCGAGGCTGTGCTCCCATTTCGCTCGCGCAGGAGTTCGCTGCTTTCGGGAAATACGACAGGACCAAGTTGGCGGTCGAGTATGACGCTTACGGACGTGTTGCAACTCTGGTAGCCGAGCGCGTAAAGGATAGCTGTCGCGTCATTATCATGCTGCGCACCGAAGCGGCGACTGGGAGGCCCGTGTCCGAAACGGTCTCCGTATCCAGGGCACAGGCCGCCTATGAGATTGACCTGGAGCCGCGAAGCGTGCGCTTCGTCCCGGCTACCTTCGATAGCGCCAAACTGTTTCGTCCCGAAGGGGATATTCAGAGTGCAAGTACGACTGCCGACCGGGCGAGCGTTAGCAAATTCAGCGCGCTCGCTGCCGTGCACGACATTGATCTGAGTGGTGCAGAGATTGCGGCGCGGTTTGTGCTCCACCGCAACGATCTCTGTCTGAGCGGTCCTGTGGAAGTCACGCTGGATAAAACCGCTCGCGTGGTCCGGGTGGAGGGCCTTGTCGTCGGTGACACCCGTCGCCAGGAACTTAAGGCCGAACTCGCTATGTTGTCGCGCTCGCATCTCCTGAGAGTCTCGTTGCAAACCAGGAATGAAGTCGCCGCTGCTGGTCTGCCAGCAGCGCCAGCCAGCCCCCCTCAAGCCGAGCCATCGGACCAAGGGCGCGTCTCATTGCTCGCCAATACGTACCTGGATGGACTTGCCCTGTCAGAAAAGGCAAAACAGGACTTGAAGGACCGGATTGCCCGGGATGCAGGAGCATACGTCTCTTCAGGAGAAAGTGTTCTACGAGAGGCGTCAGCCTTGGCGCAATTGGCGCAGCCTGAGTTCGGCTCCGTGTTGCTCAGGAGTGATGATGCGATACTGCTCTCCCGCATGCGCCAGGATCACCTCCGACTGCTGGGAGAGCAGCTCAGGCCGCTCGCGCAATCGATTGGCGAGGCGCTCCATCTCACTGGGCCGATGCTGCAGGGGACAGCTATCGATGGTAAGCAAAGTTCACGTACTTTGTTTAAGGAACTTAGCGTGCACGCCCGCGTTTTTCAAGAGGCTCTGCTCGATTTGTTTACGCTCGGTCCTTCGAAGGTTGCCGCAGCCGGCCCCAGTGTCTCGGCTTTAGCTGCGGAGGGACAAGCTTTGCTTCTCTCCGTTCGTGAGTTGGAGGCAAAGGGTAGACAAGAGCGTGGCAATGAGACCGACAACGAGGATGCCGGACGGACGGAGAATGTTCTCCGATAAAACCGGACCTGCGATGGCCCGAGTCGTGAAGTGAATTCATTCAGAGGAGCAAGCATTATGTGGTCGAGCAAAGGGAAGACTTATCTGCGTAGCTTGACGAAACTGGTAGCCTTAGTGGCTCTTTCAGGCCCACTAGCGCGAGCGCAATTCAGCAGTGCAATTGAAGGAACAGCAACCGATCAAAGCGGCGCAGCCATACCTAACGCCAGGATAACTGTCGTGAACGAAGAAACCAATGTACCCTACACGACCGAAAGTAACGGCTCTGGCGTCTTCCGTGTTTCAACTTTGAGCGAAGGAACATATCGTGTGGACGTCCAGGCGACAGGATTCGTGCCCTGGGCTCAACGCAATCTTCGACTGCAAGCGAACGAGGTCCGCACAATTTATCCCAACCTACGCCTAGGCGAGCAAAAAACGAGTGTACAAGTAGAGGCTACGCCCGAAGCGATCGAAACAGGCAAGAGCGAGACCAGCCGCGAAATTGAGGCGCGAACGATTACCGAAGCGCCTATCTTTGGTCGCAACGTGTACACAGGGCTGGCCACTCTTGCTCCGGGGATCACGGGGACTGGAGCTGCGGGGGCAGGGACTCCGACTCTGGGAACAGATAATTTTGGCACTGAGTTGCAGCCGCAGATCAATGCGGCCGGACAGCGCGTCGAGAACAATCAGTATGAGCTGGACGGTTCCAACATCGTCGTCGTCTCACGCGGGGGCGCAGTGTACGTCAGCCCCGAACCCGACACAGTGGAATCCATGAAGATCAGTGCGGCCGAGTTCTCAGCCGAAAGGGGCAGGTCGAGTGGAGCTTCTATTCAAACCTTTACGAAGGCCGGAACGAATCAATTCCACGGTGCTCTTTCCGAGTTCCACACGAACAACCACCTACAAGCGCGAACGGAATTCCAGAGTGCCATCCCGGTTTTCCGTCGTAACGAGTTCGGGGGTACTTTCGGAGGTCCAATCATTAAGAACCGGACCTTTTTCTTCGGGGGAATTTTTGGGCTGCGTGCCTCAACGGGACAGACTCAGATTGCGACGATCGAAACGCCAGAATTCCGCAGCTTCGTGCATAGCACATTTCCGAACAGCATCGCTGATACCTTCTTTCAACAATCGCCCGCTGCAGCTGACCCGGTTACGAACATCATCAATGTCGGGCAGTTGGAAGTCTTGAATCCCGGACATTACTCGGCCGCGGCCTTTCCGGCGAATCTGGCGGCCGTTGGAACAGCGGTCATAGGCCAGAGTCTTCCGCGCGACGGGAACCAATGGCACTTGCGTCTCGATCACAACTTTGCCAATGATAAAGACCGTCTTTTCTTCAGCGTATTCCGTACTGACGGTAATCAGCTTGGCGCTGACCCAAGGCCAAACCAAAGAAGCGGAACCGCCGAGACCGGCCTCTTCACGAAGCTCAACTGGATCCGCGCAATTAGGCCTACGCTAATTAACGAAGCCTCGACGACATACGTCCGAACGACCGGAGATAATCCCATTCCACTGCCAAATCTACCGACCGCGTACATCAGCGGAGTGTCGGCCTTTGGAACCTGGGGCCCGGGCAGCTGGGCGGAGAACAACTTTAACTGGCACGACGTCCTCTCGTGGACGGTTGGAAAGCATACGTTGCAAATGGGCGTGGATGTGGACCGTCAGCGAGACGACGATCCGTTCAGCGCGGCTTACGGACGCCCGAGCTTTAATTTCGCAAATCTCTTAGACTTCGCCCAGGATCTGCCGTTCTCCCAATCTGGCCCTACTGTGAACGGCACCAATGGGCAACTGGCTACTGTGAACATGAGACAGCGAGTCTTTTATCTCGCCTCTTTCTTGCAGGACGACATCAAACTGACAAGCCGATTCACTCTGAATGTGGGTCTGCGCTACGAGTACTTCGGTCATCTCGCAACAGTAAAGGATGACGCGACCTCGATCCCGAAGTTCACGCCCGGCCCCGGGGCGACGTTCGCCGAGCAATTGGCTACCGGCAGCATGCAGCTTCGTGGAAAAGACAAGTCGTACCAGACGCTCGGCATTCTGCAGGGGACGTCGCCCCGCGTTGGTTTCGGATGGGATGTGTTTGGAAACGGCAGCACTGCAATACGCGGTGGTTACGGAGTGTTCTACAACAAATTGGGCAATCTGGCCTACCGCAGCGAAGTCAATCCGCCCGTCACTGTCACACCGTTCGCCAGTGTTTTGGAGGGCTCGTCTTTCAGCTACCGTGTCGGTCCCAATTTCGTGCCACCGCCGGGTTTCTCCGTGAACATCAACCGCGCTGGCGGCATCGTAGGAAGCACGGTTCAGGCGCAAGGATTGGACCCATACCTCGACCCGCCGCGCACCCAGAGTTGGATGCTGAGTGTCCAGCGGCTGCTCTGGAAAGACATCGCTCTCGAGGCCGATTACAACGGCACTCACAGCGACCGTCTTTACACGCTTACTGACGTCAACCGATTCGCTGGAGACTTGGTGCAGAATGGAGGCCAACTGACTCGATTGAATCCCTACTTCGGCCCTATTTTGTACGGGCGCTCCATCGGCGTTTCCGACGGTCATTACGGTACGCTCATGCTCAGCAGACGATTCAGCCAGCATTGGTCTGCGCGCGGAATCTTTGCGTTCGGGAAAGCAACCGACTTTGATAGCAGCAGCAATCAAGGTCCTCCAAACGCGCAGAGTGTCGTGAATGCTCTCAACGTTGCGGCACAGAAGGGCCGGGCCGATTTCAGTGTTGCTCGACGGGTAGCAGTTGACAGCGTGATCGAAGTGCCTGTCCTTTGGAAGAACGGGTTGGCTGGCGAGGTGCTTAAAGGATGGCGCTTGACCACCATTGCGATCCTTCAAAGCGGGCTCCCCTTCAGCGTTTATACGTCAGCACCGTTCCCCAGCGGAGACTACAACGCAGACGGATTCAACTATGACTATCCGAATGCACCCATTTTCGGCAAGTCGTTCGGAACCGGCCGGCAAGAATGGCTGAACGGTGTTTTCCAGTCATCGAATTTCCCACGCCCTCAGCCTGGGCAGCCTGGCAGCCTGGGCCGAAATGTATTTACTGGTCCGGGTCTCGCCAATGTCAATTTGAACGCCTCTAAGGCGTTCCGGATACCCTGGTTCTATGGCGAAGGTGCCTCGCTTGAGTTTCGCGGTGAGCTGTTCAACATCTTCAATCGTGTCAACCTTGCGAACCCGGTGAGTGATTTGTCAAGCGGCTTGTTCGGCCGATCGGTCTCACAATCGCTGCCGCGTGCCGTCCAATTCGGGCTTCATTTCTCATTCTGAAGGCCGGGGTCTCCATGAAGGTTTCGTGCACAAGAATTGGGGTCTGGATAGGAACGCTTCTCCTGTGCGCTCGTCTATACGCGAGCAACAATCCAATCGTCGATGCTCTCCTAACGCACCAGTATGAGAGGGCGCTGGGGCTGGCAGAGTCCATCCTTGCTGTACATCCTGGCGACGCTCGACTCCTCACACTGAAAGGCGTAGCCTTGAAGGGGCTTTCCCGGCACGAAAGTCTGTACTGCTTCGAACAGGCGCTACAGGCCGATCCCGACTTCGAACCAGCGCTGGAGGGCGCCGCAGAGGCGGCTTACGAGTTTCGAGATAGCCGCGCAGCCGAGTTCGTGAACGCGATGCTCAAGAAACATCCGGACAACCCGACGGCGAACGCGATGGCCGCCCAGATCGCATTCGAAGCAAACGACTACGCATCTGCCGCTCTGCGTTTCGAAAGGGCGGAACCACTGTTAAAACGTCCCGAATTAGCGATCCGGTACGCTCAATCCCTCATCGAACTGCGCCGCGCGCCCGAAGCGGTCCGGCGACTTAGAGCAACGATTGACGCTAATACGGGTAACGAACTGCTCTGCCTCAATCTCGGAATCGCTCAAATGGCCGCGCAACAGCCCGCGCCGGCAGCGAGCACTTTTCGAGCGCTTCTGGGCGGAACGCTGTCACGCCCTGAGTTGCTGACTCACCTCGGCCGGGCCGAAGCCGCACAGGGACATGCCACGGAAGCAAAGCAGCTTTTTTCGGAAGCAATCCTGGCAGACCCGCACAGCGAGAACGCTTACCTTCAACTCTCGACCATGTTGGTTGACGGTGGGCGGGCCGCTGACGCAATGACAGTAGTGAACAAGGGCTTGCATTGGCTTCCAAAATCCGCAAGATTGCATCTCGTTCGGGGTGCCATATTAGCTCAGCGCTCTGCCTATGACGATGCAGAGGTGGAGTTTGAGAAAGCAGACCGCCTCGATCCGGGCCACGCTTTCGGCGCAGTTGGTCAGAGCGTACTTCAGTCGGCGTTGCAGCAAAAAGACACGGCGGCCAATCTGATTCGTAGGCGACTGCAAACCTCTCCCGGTGATTACTTCCTGCACTACCTGCTTGCGGAGGTGTTGCTCAGTTCCGGGCCGGATGTGAATAGCGCACCAGCTGCAGAGGCGCAGCATGCACTCGGAACTTCAATTGCTCTGCATCCGGCGTTCCCGGGGAGCCGCGTGCTGCTAGGCAAATTGCTAATGAGATCGCACGAGACTGGCGCAGCCATTAATCAGTTTCGCGCCGCGCTGAAAGTCGATAGCAGTAATCGCACAGCTCTCTACCACCTCGCGGTGGCGCTTCGAAGTGCGGGCGCATTGGAGGATTCCGCTGAGGCGTTTCGACGCTTTCGGGAGGCGAGTGCTAACCTTGTCGCCCAGGGCCAGTGAGTTGCGGAACCTGCTGAGATTGAGCTAGACAAATGAAGATAGCGCTATGAACCAGAAGAATGTCTACGATGTCTGTGTCGTGGGAAGCGGGCCAGGCGGCGGCATAGCTGCGTACGTGCTTGCAAAAGCCGGCGTTAAGGTTGCTCTGGTCGAGGCAGGTCCAGCCCTGCGGCCAGGCATTGATTTCAATGCCCATTCCCCCGTACACAAGAATCTGGACCAGCGGTTAAAAAACGGCCGGAAGACAGCAGTGTCAAGCGTGATCAATGATTACTGCGAGCGCAATCACTTTGTGCCGGTGGGCGACCGTCCTGCACACTCGCTTCTAAAGGCCCTCGGTGGTAGGTCTCTGTGTTGGGCCGGACATTCTTTGCGATTTGGGCCGCTCGATTTTCGGCCGTGGCCGATCAGCTACGACCAGGTGGCGCCCTATTATGACCGTGCAGAACGGTTCATGGCCGTTTACGGCGACAAAGATGGGCTGTCCAATCTGCCGGACGGTCAGTTCATGAAGCCGGTTCCGCTGCGTTGCGGCGAAGAAATGCTCAGGCGAGGTGTAGGACGGCTGAAAGACACAGGGCGCGAAGTAGATTTCATTCGGTTGCGAAAAGCAATGCCGACCGGACCTCATCCCGTTCGAAAAGTCGCCTGCCATTACTGCGGCCATTGTATGCGCGGCTGTGAGGTGGATGCAAAATACACCTCAGCGAATACTCCCATCCCGCTGGCGCTCAAGACGGGCAATCTTACTCTCTTCCTCGAATCTACAATGACGCGCATCCGTATGGATAACTCTGGTGTTCGAGTGAAGGGAATTGAGTATCGGCGCAGCAATGGTACGACTGACGCGATCGAGTGCCGGGCGCTTGTCGTCGCCTGCAGCGCCATCGAGACGGCGAGACACTTACTGCTAAACAAGACCCGGGAGTTCCCGAACGGCCTCGCGAATTGCAGCGGTCAGGTCGGACAGAATCTATCGAGTCACTTCGGCGTGTCCGTCGTGGGCCTGTTTCCGCAGATACGCAAGAGGGACGCGTCGAACGACGATGGAACGGATTACTTCCATGGACTCGTGACAGGGTTGTATTGGAACCAGCCGAGCCGTTCGTTCACCGGCAGCTACCAAATCCAGTGCGGGTCGGGAGTTCATCCGCTGGATTTGTCGGTCCGCGATGTGCCCGGGTTTGGCCTTGTTTTCAAGCGCAATTTATTCGAAGTGAACAACACTCACGCAACTCTCGGGATGCAGGGTTCACTGCAGCCGTCCCCAGGAATCTTTGTAGATCTGGATAGCGACCGGAACGACACGAACGGTCTGGCACTGCCGCGAGTTCACCTGCGTTATTCAGAAAATGAATACGCAATGGCCCGCGACATGGTTGACCTCTCGGAAGAGATCATTCACGCCGCTGGAGGCAGGACTCACCGAAAACCGAGCGGGTTTGACGCAGAGTCCATGGTGCTGGATTCGAATCATTGGGTCGGAACCGCCCGCATGGGCCGCGATCCAAAGATCTCGGTGCTCAACCCAGACGGTCAGGCCCATGACGTGCCTAACCTGTTCATCGGGGACGCTTCCGTCTTCTCCCATTACCCGGAGAAGAATCCGACGCTGACAAATATCGCTCTGTCCTGGCGTATGGCGGATTCTTTGGCAGAGAAACTACGTAGGAGGGAAGTTTGACGATCAAGGACCTTAACCGCCGGGACGCGCTTGTTGTACTAGGGGCAACGCTTGGCGCGGTGAGCAAACTGTCTGCCCACGACCATCAGGCAGCAGCCGCGCGCGACCTCAGCCACGAAGTTGAGTCCCAGCCGAGATTTTTCTCGGCTCAGGATTACGGGCTCATTCAAGACTTGAGTGAACAGTTGATTCCCGAAGAGGATCACATCCCTGGCGCGCGGAGTGCAGGTGTACCCTCGTTTCTGGATACCACGTTACTGTATGCCGACTCTGCACGCCAGCAGGCCTGGCGGGAAAGCCTTGTCGCGATTCGTAAGCTTGCAGCCTCCCGCTTCGGACACGCTTGGAGTCAGTGTTCTGCGGGCGATAAAGAAGAGATCATGCTCATCCTCTCTGAGTCCGAGGGTGCTTCTCAAACAGAGTTGCAGCGGTTCTTCGCCGATTTCAAGTCGACTGCAGTCGAAGCGTTCTGCACGTCGGAGGTCGCCATGCGTGAGTACTCCCACTACAAAGGGAATACCGCACTAGCCGAGTTCCCGGGCTGTCAACCGGGCGAGATCTCAGAGAATGTTTGAGAAGTTCAGGCTACTTTGCGAGAAATCAGTAAGGCTTCCGTAAAACTGGAGAGTTCGAAGTGATCGATATGCCACGGACGTGTGAGCAATGGAGCATCGGCCTGCTCGCTCCACTTTTGCCTCCCGCACAACCCGGCGGATGGGCCGTAGTTCTACCGCTATGCCTTTCTTCTGACCACTAAACAAAGGTTGCGTTGCAACTTTCGTACGCAGGGGTGGTGGTAGCTTGAAAATATCCAAATGACAACCCGGCCGACGATCTTCAAATGGCGGCAGACCGAGAGGTCGTATGCCTGGACGGCGCCTGTGAGGATCAACGCCACTTGGTGCTGACGATCGAGCGGACCGAGCTGCCAATAGAAACTTTGGGCCTGACCTTGGGTGAGGGAAAAGCGCTGCTGTCGGGCGTGCAAGATGTTGTGATTACGCAACAGACGCAGGACTACCTGGAGCAGCAGCGCGCCTGTTCCAATTGCGGTCGGCGATACACGAGCAAGGATGCGGGCACTACTGCGGTGAAGACCGTCTTCGGCTCAGTGCCGGTGGCTAATTCACGCTGGAACTGCCGCCTTTTACTCGCCCGATCCTTCCCTATAAGTCCATGGCCACTGATCGCAGTCCAAGCGGGCAGGTGTTCGAGATTCTTCGAATGCGCGTAGGCATGCAATTGGTCAAAACTTCGCCAGTACTGAACCACCAAAACGGTTCTGCCGCTTGCGAATGTCTGGGCTTGCAGAATACCCAACTCTGGATGCTTTGCCAGCTCCTTGAGCATGCGGGACATGGCAAAGACGATCGGCAGCCATTTGTGGAGAAGCAATAGACGGTTGATCCGCATTCCAATGAGGAATACAACAAAATCACCCTTTCTCTGCGCTGCATAACGACCCTTGGGGATGTGCATCATTGACCCTTCTGAAGCGGTGAAGAAAAGCAGCCATCATTTAATGGCAGGCTCAGCTTACGGTTTGAACGGACTACGCAAGGCGGATTACTTGCCTTCCTCGCCGGCCACCTTGCTCCAGAGCACGATGGGCAGCGGCGATGTCGGAAAGCGAGTACACGGTATCCACAATGGGCCGGATCGCGCCGCTCTCCACATAGGAAGTAAGCTTGGTCATCTCCTTCATTTTGGGTTTCGCGCTGAAGAACCGTACGCGGCGGGTGCCGAAGGCTGCGGACAGGAAAATGTATAGAAAAGAGAACAGCGGGCGTTTCGGATCAGGACAGATAGCGATCATGCGTCCTTTAGGCGTCAGGAGACCTCGATACACGCTCGTTTGACTTCCTACGGTGTCGAGAATGACCTCAAAGGATCCAAGATCTTCGGGCTGAGTTGTTACATAGTCGAAGGCACGATTGGCCCCGAGCTGTCGGACGAAGTCAAGAGAGGAGGAGCTGGCCAAAGCGGTTATATCGGCACCGAGTTCTCGACCGAGCTGGACCGCGACACTGCCGACCCCGCCACTCGCGCCGCGGATCAACAGCCTTTCGCCGCGTGTGAGCTTTGCGATTTCACAAAGGGCAATGATCGCGGTTGCGCCGACGACGGGCAGGGCGGCTGCCTGAACGGGATCGAGGCTTTTCGGACTAAGTGCCAACTGCTCGGGAGGGATACTGAGAAAATCTGCCATGCTGCCCAACTCGTTGGGTGACATAACGCCCCAAACGCGATCACCGACATCGAACCTGCCTGCATTTTCAGTCAACGCCGCGATCTCCCCGACAAAATCGTCACCGGTACCGCGAGGGAACTTGCGGCCCGTGAACAGGCGCAGGGTTCCCGATCGGACGATCAAGTCGATCCCATTCACGCTTGCGGCGTGAACCCGCACGAGCACATTCCCTGGCTTAGGCGTGGGCACAGGGATCATGCTCTCGTAAAGCACCTCCGGTGCTCCGTACCTGTCATAACGAGCTACTCTCATCTTTGTCACGGTCTCTCCTGGCGTAGGGAACGCGGGCCCTCGTACGTGCCATCCCCCGCACTTTGGCTTTATGTTATTATCTATAACATACTATGTATTGATGCATCACATAACATCGTGATTCATGAAAACGGATAGTTAGCCACATCATGGCCACCCAGGCAGATCAGCGATCCAGGAAAATCGGACAGTACCATCACGGCGATCTGCGTTGCGATCTGCTGCGCATCGCTCGCGAGGAGATCGCCCGCAACGGCGCATCTACCGTATCCCTAAGCTCCCTGGCCCGACTCGCCGGGGTCAGTCAGCCCGCACCGTATCGGCATTTCGCGGACAGGAATACGCTCCTGGAGAGTGTCGCGGAACAAGGATTCGAGGAGTTTGACAAAGCTCTCGTCGAGGCAGTGACCGGGCTTACCCCGCACGAGGCGCTCCAGGCGATGGCTCTGGCCTACTTGAAATACGGAGAAGCCAATATTGAACTGTATCGGCTAATGTTCGCCTCGCGCCTGGTTCCCGAGGCCAACCCCGGCAGCCCCTTGGCTACGGCCGCAGATAAGGCTTTCAACCGTTTTAGGCGCGCGATGGCAGAAATCTCGCCCCCCGACACTGTTGAAAGAGATGCCGTATTAGTGTGGGCACAGCTGCATGGTCTTGTGATGTTGAGGGCGGATGGTTTCGTCAACCAATCACTCAGCCAATTCCTAAATTCGCCGCACCTGCTTACAAAGCCAACCCTTCAAAGTGCAGAGAGTGACCCTATTCCGCCAGATGGCCTCCCACATGCGCGATCATGATATTGCCATTGGACGACGTGCTCTCGCCTCACCTCTCCCGCATCGGGTGGGAGCAAGTTAATGCCTTAAGCCAAATGAAATGAAGGAGGTTGGCACCAACTTTGAGTCGTGGCGACGGCAGGTTCGATTGACGAGAGCCGTGGAGCTACTGGTCTCGGGATCTTCGATCAAAGAAGTAGCCTCCAAGGTCGGCTACTGCCAGTCGAGCGCCTTTGTCGAATTGTTCCGTACGACATTTGGAACAACTCCGAAGGTTTGGGTCTCAGCTTTACAGACAGTAAGCATCCATTTGCCCAATCGCAGTAAAGACTGATCCTTTTCCCCATCGCGCAAGGGAGACCTACCTATCAACTGATGGGCATAAACCGAGTCCCTTCAGCGTCAATACAGTCTTATCGTGCTCTATTGTCCGTTTTCTGAAGGGACCCCAACTTGGTTGTTGCCGCTATCGTTTTATGGAACACGACCTATTTGCAACGTGCCGTCGATCATCTTCGCCACTAAGGACACGATCCGGCACCCTGTGATCTCGCCCATTTATCGCCACTCGGCTGGGAACACATCAATCTAACCGGTGATTATCATTGTGATTCTTCGCCAGCGTACGGCCCAGATCAGTTTAGGCCGCTTCGCACGAAGGTCAACACAGCCGCAGCAGCCGCTTAGCGTGCTTAAGATTCCGTTTTGTGTCTTCTCTTCTTGAAGGCAGTCTTCCCACCGCTCTCATTGGATAAGAGTTGGTCGACAGTCTGCGTCTCCGTTCAGATATTCGCTCCAAAACCCGCTGAAAGAACTTCCGATGAACCAGCGCGCGAACGCGTCTCACCCCGCGGTCAAGCGTAGGAAAACCTGGCAGTTCGCACCGATTGCGAAGCAGCGTTTCCACGGCAACATTGATTAAGTCTGACGGCGAGTCCATGACCAATGCCGACTCATAGACGGAGCGCACCGTGAGCCGACGCACTTGCTTTTCCCAGTTGGCCGTGATCGCCAAATAATTCCGGATCGCCTGCCGATGCCGGTATAGAGTCCGTTGGTGATCGTAAGCGGGTTCGGTTGAGGCCGGCAAGCCGAGGCATCCCCGAATGTGATTGACCACGGATAGAGGAACTTTTTGTAGCGGCGGGAAATAAGAGAACCGCTGAAAGGTTTTGAGAAGAACTACGAAACAGAGTAGGTTAACGTCTCCCCGCACTGTGCTGCGACCAAAGATCGCTTCCTCCTCCGAAGGAGTGTAAAACTCGTTTAGTTCTCTGCCGGTCAGAATCTTTTTGAAGCGGGGATAAGCCGTTCGCTCGATTGATGCCACAACAAATCGCTCCTAAGCTGTTTCAAACAGCCTAGCGTGATTGTGTTCTATGTCCTGTTTTTCGCGTATCTCGGCACAGCCCCTGGAATTGATGGATTTCGGGAATTCGCATATGCGGTGCACGTTATTAAATTCCGTGTCGCTGTCAGCTCCCGGTTTGCCCCGGTCTTAGACTTCAACGGCGATGGCAAGGCCGACGTGATGTTCTACTATTCAGGTGCCAGACAATGCCCCGGAGAGTGAACGAGCCTTTAGCTGCCGCAACACGTTGACGAAATCCTCCCACTCATGAACCTTTGGCACTTCGAAGGTTCCGAGGAGAGCGTCGCATTGCGAATTCGTGGATTGCGAAGAGCTGACCACCTTCGCCGAGTCCGTGTGGGGGAAGCTGACAAACATGTTGATAAGGGGATCCAGATTTCTGATGTAGTCTAAGGCGTTCGAGATATTGAAGACCGTGATAGGGTAGTCCAACACCTCACGCAATGCTGCTAAAGTCTCAACGTTAGAGAGATCGCCGCAGAGTAGGAAGGATTTACCCTGCTTGACGAGTGCCGTGAGTTGTTCGAAGTTGCTTAAAGTTTTGTACCAGCTGGAGAAATACGTCGTGACGGAAATCTTCATCAACGTTTCAAACTCCCCCAATTCCTTTCTAAGGGAACCGGCTGGGTGCTGAAATTCGCACGTGTCAACGAAGTCCATCAGTTTGAGATTGTGATTTTGGATATATGCTAGAACTTCTTTGAAAAAGGCAACCTTGCCGGTCGTGGTTGTCGATATCACAGTTTGACTTTTCCAGTGACGCTTCACTATTTTGATTTCCCCTACTTCGCTGAGGAGCACCAAGATCTTTCGAAGTTGGTTGATGTAATTCGTTGTGCAGGAGTTTATGTCTGTTGACACAATCTGAAGGCATGCCTGTCCGGCAAAGGCGGCGAGGTCCAGCACAGATCCAGACACGCCGACGACCGCTCCGGGCTGGATGTTGCCCAAGGAAGTCCACAGCGGTTTATCGGATGCGAAGCCCTTCTCGTTGCTAAAAGGGTACGCGAACGCGGGTGCCGTAATCGATGTCGATAAAATGCGAACCGGTGGGAAAACACGGGGGGCGATGCTACGGCCCATCTGGAACTCAAGGTCCGCCTCCGGAAGATCCCGCGTGCTATTGGTTCCGCCAATACGGACACGGTAGAGCCCTCTGCCAAGGTGCTGAACAACCTGACCGTACCAACCACTTTTCGCACGCACGTACTCGCCTGCGTTGAATGGCATGCTTCGAGATTGTACAGCATTCAAGCCGCAGATGTGAGTTCGCGGCAAAGTCCGTCCGTTAAAGCATGGTCCATTTTGCCCATTGTTGTTATCCGGTGCAGGCACAAGAAGCCCTTGAGTTTTCCAGCCAAGCCAGGCTTTTAGAGGGTGTTTGAAAAGTATCAAGCCGGTGCGAGTCGGTTGATCATGATGCGAATGGCTGCGATGTCGATCATGGTCTCCGACGTCTGCACCATGTATTCGTAGTCTTTGCTCAATCGACGATTACGGCCGAGCCAAGCGAAACTGCGTTCCACGATTCATGTCAGACCCGTGATCTTTAACTTGTCAATACCGCCGGCGCGCTATCGATTCAACGTTCGCGTGAACCGAGACATACTTTTTGAAGAAGCCAATACGTAAGAGCGGCGGCAATTTTCTACTCGTATCGCAGAGCGACTAATGGATCGACTCGCGATGCTCGAAGTGCTGGCATCAAAGCCGCCAGTAGCGCCACAACAGCCAATAGTGTGGCGGCCGAAATCAGTGCGAGTGGATCCGTCTGTGATAAACCGTAGAGCCGACTATTGAGAACCCGAATTGCTACCACCGTTAAGGCCGAACCGACTCCGAAACCGATAGCGAGAAGCCAACCTGTTTCACGCAGGAGCATCAGAATGACTGCCCTTTCTGGTGCCCCTAAGGCTTTCCGTATTCCCATCTCTCCTGTGCGCCGAACCACCGAGTACGAGAGCACGCCGTAAAGTCCAATCGCCGCTAGAATCAGGCCAACGACTGCGAACGCGGTAGACAGACGGCCCAGGAGGCGATCTTGTGTGATCCGCTGATCGATAGTGGCTGTCAATGTATTAGCATTTGTAATGGTCACGTTCGAATTCCAGGAAAGAATGCTTTTTCTCACAGCCGTCATAAGCCTGAGCGGC
Organism: Bryobacteraceae bacterium; assembly: GCA_965214005.1. GTDB lineage: Bacteria > Acidobacteriota > Terriglobia > Bryobacterales > Bryobacteraceae > Bog-105. The sequence continues at coordinate 41,354 of CBDCAQ010000014.1, read as the reverse complement.
TCCCCGGCAGTCCTGACCTCAAATACTGCTGAGTCAAGCGGGAATACCGGGTGAGCGGCTGGGAGGTAAAATCTCGTTTCAATTTCGTCGCGAAGCTTATTCTGACGCGAGTCCAGGACAACACCGACGACCTGAAATGCGTTGCGATCGTTTGCAAATTTCTGAGTGACATGAAGACCAAGGGGATTGCGCCCTCGAAAAAAGGTTGTTGCAAATGCCTCGTTAATAACACAGACTTTGGAGCCTGAGACATTATCCCGATCTCCGATCTCGCGGCCTAGGCGGATGGGAATACCAAGAGCCGAGAAGAAAGCGGGGCCAACATGCTCGTATCGGGATCGCCGATCTTCTTTACCCTTCGGAACGTAGCCTTCAACGTCGATGCTGTCACGGCTGTCGTTCCCTGTGAAGAGCCCGTTATTTGAGAAGGTAGCCGCGCGGACACCGGGTACGGATCGTACCTGATTCAGCACATCCGAGAAAAACCTGAATTGCTTAGTTCCCGAAACGCCTGCTGCCAGCGCATCGACTTGAAAGGCCAAAACGTGATCCTTCTCGAAGCCGACACTGGCATTTTGTAAGTTGTAGAAAGTTCGCAAAAGGAGCCCTGCACCAACCAGCAAAGGCAAGGACAAAGCGAGTTGACCAGCGACGATTATCCGTCCCACTCGCATCCATGTGGCTGATCCTGTCAGACCTCGGCCCTGGTCCTTCAGTCCGGTGACTACATCACTACCGAGAGTACTGAGTATCGGCATCAGTCCAACGGCGAGACCTGCAAACAATGTCAAACAAAACGCGAAAAGCAAGACGCTGAGGCCGGGAGAGGTCGGCAGTTGGACGGCATCAGAGAACAGCCGCAGCAAGCCCAAATTGAGAAACCACGCCAAAAACAGACTTGCTGAGCCGCCCAAGACTGCAATCACCAGGCTTTCTGCTGCAACTTGCCGGATGATTTGACTACGGTTGGCGCCGAGTGCTGTCCGTACTGCCAGCTCCCGCGTTCTGGCGATTTGACGAGTCAACATGAGGTTGCCCAGGTTTGCGCAGGCAATCAGGAGCACTAGTCCCGACGAAGCAAGCAGCAGCTTCAGCGGGCCAGCGGCGCGCGTGCGAAGGTCGGACGCCCCGGTTGCTGCCGGCCGCAAAACCAGCCGTTGATTGAGGAGCTCTTTCGCCTTTTCAGGCGAAAGCCTGGCCGTATAGAACGATTGCAAATCCTGCTTGAACACCAGATTGGCTGCCGCTTGCGCTTGCGCCACTGTGATCCCGGCTCTTAATCGCCCGAACACATGCAGCCACATATCCTTGGAAGCGTCCTGGCGTTCGTGCAGATAATCGCGGCCGGGGAGAATTACAGGTTGCATCCCCAAAGGCAACCACACGTCGGGACGATCACCTACTGTTTCGCCGAAGAACGAAGGCGGCATCACACCGATGATGGTGAAGACTCCGTTGTGAATAGTGAGGGATTGTCCAACCGCTTCCATCTTGCCTCCAAAACGGCGCTGCCAAAAGTCATAACTGATCACCGCGTACGGCGCACGAAGCTTGTCGCTCGGTTCGAGGGTTCGACCGATGAGAGCATGTATGCCGAGTGTGCCGAAATATTCGTTTGAAACCATGCGCGAGCGCACCTCCTCCGGCTGGCTAGAATCAGTCCGCGCCTGGATGCGATCGAGTTCGCTTTGACTAGCCATAAGAGACAAGAAAACCCCGGCGCGATCCCGCAATTGCTCGAATTCGGTGTAAGTCAAGAGAGCTCGCTCGCCACCTTGCGAACCGTTGCCCAAGCCGCTGCTTGCCGGATCTGTCAGCATGATGAGACTTTTGGGGTCCCGAACAGGTATCGAGCTCAGCAAAATGCTGTTTAGCAGGCTGAAGATGGCAATGTTAGCGCCGATCCCAAGAGCCAGGGACAAAACAGCCACCGTCGTAAAGCCGGGCTGAGAAATAAGCGTGCGAATCGCATATCGAATGTCGAGTCGGATCACGTGAAAATGCTCCTTAGGTGCTGTGAAGAGAAGATCTACAATCGTTCGGAGTTGGACAGATGCTGCGGACCAACGTCCCCCTTGCTGGTCCGCCTCGCGCACCTCTGCGGTAAAGGCAGCGAGCATCTCGGAACCATACTCGTGCCGAAATGGTGGTGGATAACACCGAAGCAGCAGCCGATAGATGGCAACCGCGATCATTGCTTAGAGCCTTTTGGGGATGAGTCCAGTTGCACGCGCTTGGTCGAGCAGCTCACTTAAACGCTGCGCTTCCGCCAATGCAACGCGACGGCCCCATTTAGTAATCCTGTAATAACGGCGGCGCTCGTCGCTACTCGCCGGGTCCGGGCTTTCCCGAAGTTCTTCCACCATCCCTTGCTCCAGCATTCGATGTACGGAGCTATAGAGCGTTCCCGCGCTGAGACGAACCTTCCCGCTAGTCCTGGCCGAAACGTCTTGCATAATCGAATATCCATGGCGATCGCGGTCAGCTAAGGCGACCAGGATATGAAACGCGCCAGTAGGCAGTGGAAGTATGGCATCCACATCTGATTCTTTAGGGAGCATGTATCTCTAACGAGTACGAGTATATCAGCAGGCGATATAGAAGAGAAGTGATTTGAGCACCGAGATCACGGGAGGCAAGTCGGTTTCCCCGGCAAAGGTTGAATCGGGAGAGCAAGTGAAGGAGGCCTGATCGTGATGGATGAGCTGATTCAGACACCTTTTGGGGAGCTTCGCGGGGCGCGATTAGAAGAGCTTCAAGCATTGGGAATGTCGGCTGCTAGAAGGAGACCGGGGCAAACCAGGGGCTGACAGCGGACACGGGATTTTGATAGCGTGCACCGCATGATGCGAATTCCCGAAATCTATCAATTCCAGGGTTGGTTGCGCGGCGTCAGTCCGATGATCTGGCGTAGGCTTCTGGTCCGCTCGGACCAGACGATCGCCGATCTTCACCAGGCACTCCAGATTACCTTCGGATGGGACGATTCCCATCTCAATCGTTTTCGGATCCGCGGTAAAGATTTGGCGTGTATCACGTCGGCGGACCTATCTTCGATAACAATGCTGATACGGTCCGTCTGGCAGATTTCCATTTCCGGACCGGAGAGCAATTTTTGTACGAGTACGACTTCGGCAACCGGTGGGAGCACCAGATCCGGTTAGAACGAATTCTTCCCGGAGCGGAACAGGCCGTCTTTCCGGTTTGTATTGGCGGAATCCGATGCGCCCCGCCGGAAGATTGTGGGGGCGTTTGGGCATTTCAGCAAAAGCGAGACGAAGCGCCTTGGCGGGCGCAAGAATTATTGGAGCAAATAGCCGAGTGCGCGCGGGAACGAGATGGCGCGGCACTCCGAGATCTGGCTGAAGAGATTCCTATCATTCAACGATGGCTCACGCTCGACAAATTCGACCGTCGAGCAGTGAATTGTCGCTTGCGGCGATATGCCACGGGGAACAAGGACTGGCAATGGCCATAAGCGGGTGGGAAATGAAGCTCCGCCTGCAACTACTCATCGAATCCGACAGCGGTGAGATAGTGACAACCGAAGAAGTGGCGCAAGTGGAACGGCATTCGTTGCGACCGGAGGACGTCGGCCTGACACTCGCAGAAGCGAGGCAGATGCTGAGCAATGCCCAGCGCCTAATGGTTCAGGAGCAACTGGCGGAATACATCGACAACAAGTCTCGCTGCAGCGATTGTGGACAGACGCTGACGCGCAAGGGTCAACATGAGATCGTCTTCCGGACACTATTCGGGGAGCTGCGACTCCCCAGTCCGCGCTTCTACTCGTGCTCGTGCCGGGAAGCTGGCCAAATCAGTTTTAGCCCGCTCGCCCAGCAGCTGCCGGAGCGGACCGCACCGGAGCTAGTTTATCTGGGGACGAAATTTGCAGCGCTCCTGTCCTACGGTTTGACCGTGAGTATCTTGCGTGAGATTCTGCCGATCGGCGATCCATTGAATACGCGCAGTGTTCGCCGGCAGTTGTCACAGACCGCGGAACGAATGGAAAGTGAATTGGGCGATGAGCAATGGGCTTTCATTGCGGGTTGCCAGCGGGATTGGGATCGGCTACCGCGGCCCGATCCACCGCTGACTGTAGGTCTGGATGGCGGCTTTGTCCATGCGAAAGACCAGCCCTCGCGGGCCGAAGGATGGTTCGAAGTCATCGTGGGCAAGAGCTTGCCGAGCAAGGGGAAAGGTAAGTGCCTGGCCTTTGTCCAAACCTACGATCAAAAACCGAAGCGGCGCTTATTCGAACTGCTGAGAAGCCAAAACATGCAGATGAATCAGCAAATCACGTTCTTCACGGATGGGGGCTAAGATATCCGCGATTTGCCGCAGTTCATCAACCCGGAAGCGGAGCATGTTCTGGATTGGTTTCACATTGCGATGCGTCTGACCGTCATGGCCCAGACTGCCAAAGGCCTGTGCGCGATCTCTCGCTCCGATGAAGAGAATGGCGCTCCCGAAACGGTGGATGTAGCTCGTATCCACAAAAATTTGGAACGGCTCAAGTGGTATCTCTGGCACGGAACGTGTACCAAGCTTTGCAAAGGGCCAAACGCTTGGAATGGGATCTGGAGGATTGGGAAGAAAACAGCGAGACAGCGGCCAGGCTGCTGGCGGCCGTGCACGACTTCGCTCACTACATTGAAGTCAACCAGAACGCAATTCCAAATTATGGAGATCGATACCGCAACGGCGAGACGATCTCGACGTCGTTCGAGGAATCGGCCGTCAATCAAGTCGTTAGCAAGCGCATGGTCAAACTCCAGCAAATGCGTTGGACAAAGCGCGGGGCGCACCTGCTGCTCCAAGTACGCACTCGTGCACTCAACGACGATCTACGGAACACATTTTGCAATTGGTATCCGGGATTGGAACCGAACACGGACAAGCGGCCGCTTGCAGCATAGCCCCCGCTTTGCCCTGGTCTCCGTCTTGACCGATTGTCCATCCATGATCACCACCGAGGGACCCACAGGGCGGCCCGCTTTCCTTCGAATTTGCTCCTAGACAGCTTGTTGGCGACTAGTCCACACGCCGTAGTTCTTCCACATCCGAAGATAGTGATACACGGTGCTCCAGACCGGAAACTCCCGCGGAAGAAGACACCGCTGGCAGCCGGTGCGCAGCAGATAGAAATCGCGTTGATCACGACACGAAGATCAATTCGGGCAATTGCGCCTTGCTCTCCGCGATACGCGTGACGGCATAAGCGGTAACGAGAGCTGCGCCCCGCCAGTAATGCTCACCAGCATGCCCTCAAAGAAGATTTGAAGGATAAATATCAGCAGAAGTCGCCCCGAATGCACGCCTCGTCCCCGATTCAGGGTCCTGTCGCGAATAGCAATTCAAGAAGGCGAACACGTCAAGGCCGGACACCAGAAGACCCCCAATCCCAATACTCCGGATCAGAAACGCAAGCCGTATGAACGACGCATTTAAGGTGTTCCGGGTGGCTTGCTGATTCTGTATTTTGTAATCGGCGGGGAACCCGGGCGCGAGCATTCTGTTAATCACCAAAGGTTCGCATCTTAGATTACTGCACAACGTAGACTAGTTTATGATATAAACCAGCTATGAATCAAAGTACACACAACCGCTTAGAGGAATTGATTTTTGCGACCACGAATGTCCAGTATCTGCGCGGGTGCACGATGCTACCTGTAGGACTGCTATTTGTTGCGTTCCCGTTATTGCCGCATTTTGCCAAGACGCAGCCCCTGTTTGCCTTTTCAGGGTTATTGGCTGGTGCCGCAATAGTAATCTCATTAACTGTAGAGATCAATCGCCACTATGACGAGTACTACGGGCGTGTAGAGCCGGGAAGTTGGAAGCGCTTTCCAGCGGTCGGCCTCGCTGTTTGGGGCGGAGTGGCAGTCACGCTGATGTCAACGGGACGGGACAGAGAAGCAGCGCTCTGGGTTGGTGCTTTTTTCTGGGGGATTTACATGACTTCGTCGGGCTACCGTTGGTTTTACTTGCCGGTAGCCGTCGCCTTCGCGAGCATCTCGCCCTTCTGGGGCAACTTAAGCGATGCGTGGAAGACAGCCGGATTAGGGCTGGCCTTATTAGGAACGAGTCTGGCAGACCACTTTCTCCTGCGTAAGCTTCTGCTGTCAAAGCGCGAAGAAGAGGCAACACCGGGTGTCTCTTAAGCCAGTGGTGCACCCGGACAAGTTTGTACATGAGCCAGCTCGTTTAGCAATTCTAACGGTCTTATCAGCGTGCAAAAGCGCTGAGTTTTTGTTTCTGCAACGTGTAACGGCTCTGACCAAAGGTAACTTGTCTGTACAGCTCTCAAAATTGGAGGAGGCGGGGCTGATTGAGATTCAAAAAATGTTCGAAGGTAAAAAACCGATTACTCGGGCCGTTCTACTGACGAAGGGTGCTCTAGCACTTACGACGTACTGGGGCGCAATGGATAAAATACGGCGGCGGGGAAGCGGAATTACGAAGTGAACCGCTAGTGTGCTGGTTTGGTGCTGATGAGTACTTGGGGCACTGTTACGGCGAGCAGATGTAATCCTGATAAGGTGCCGGCCAATCTGGGGTTATCGATTTCCGGAGGAGATCATCTCGCAATGCGTATGGCTGTACCTCAATCTTTCAATCAGTCTGCGAAGTGGAGTTGATGATCGCATCGAGGAATTTCAGTTGAGCTACGAGACGATCCGGCGCTGGTGCGACAAGTTTTGCAGAAGTGTTGCGAAGTTGAACCCGAAGACGCCAAGGAACCTGACCGCCGATTATCCGGCAGCGATTCGCGACACCGAACAGACCTGCGATGAGTGCGGCCTCCCAAGTATGTCATTCTTGGGCAACCACCGGATCTGTTCCTTGCGAATCATGTTCACCGTCTCGATACCCTGAAGCGTCCGCCAGGCCTAGGGTCAACGACCGAAAGGAGTGCGTCTCAATACCGGGGGTCGGGCTGCTGTTTAGGCTGAGCGGTGGCTGAATCCAATTGCTCTAGGCGCCTGACTTTACGGGCTGTGCTGCGTGACGTGAATCCGATCGTGATCCGGATCGTGGAAATCTCTGACGATCTGCGGTGGCCGAATTCCACGACATCTTCCGTAGGATTCTTGGCTGGGATGGCGATCTGGGTTACATCATCCGGATACACGGGCAGGAGTTCAACAGCTTTCGCCGGAACACGCGGTTGAAAGCCTCGCACGAGTTCCAACTTCATGGCCAAGAATAGTTCTTGTACATCTGCGACACGCTGCACCTGCGGCAGTGGGATGTTCGCGTTCTGGACATTCAGGAGGGAGTGGAAGAAGAGCATGCTGCCCGTTGCTTGAGTGGCCGCGTTGCCTCACCACCCGAGGATTGCGGTGGTCCAACTGGCTATCGGTTGATGTTGAAGCGGCAAAGCAACGAGGCCACTCTATGCGATCCGGCTCTTCAGGCGGCCGGGATTATATGCTGGAGAGTCGTGTCCGAATGAGCCGGCGGGCACTTGGGATCGCTTGGGAACGGGTGTTAAATAGAAGGGTTGGGGAGCATTGATCACAGGCTCAACGAGTCTGGCCCTATCCAGCCGGAGCGGTTTTGACTGCTGGAAAACAACGAGCGGCTGGCCGCACTGTGCCGGAGTATCTGCAATCATCCAGTGAGCATCTGATCGACTGGTTCCATATCACCAAGCGGCTCACGATTCTCCGACAGGAGACTAAGGCATTGATAGAGGAGCGGCCAAGACTGGAGCTGACGTTCGAAGCGGCTGGAGAGTGTCAAGCATCTGTTGTGGCATGGCACCACGCACGAGGCGTTGGAGCGGGTGGGCGACTTAGGTATCGAGCCGAGTTTGATCCAAGAGGATTCAGCTGCAGCCAAGAAGGTTGCCGATGGCGTTGGAGAATTCAGATCGATATCCGCAACAACTGCGAACTCATTCCAAACTTTGCCGAGCGCATAACGCTAGGGTGAGACCATGAGCATTGCGTTGTCGAATCGACGATCAACCAGGCGGTTAGCAGATGCTTTGTCAGCAAGCAGTCCATGCAGCTGACGCTGGGTGGCGCGCATCTATTACTACAGACCAGAACCAAAGTCCTTAATGACGAAGTGAACGAACCGTTCCGGGGCTTGTATCCAAAGTTCCGGCCGCACCGCAAAACTAAACCACAAAGAAACGCAGCCTGAACCCCCCGAATTCCGGGCGCGCTCGTTGCCATGGGCTATTCGCTTTCCGGCATTAAGACACGCGCCGGGTGCTTTCCTTCGCGTAGTTCCAAGCCGTTCCAAAGCTGAGAGGCTTTCTCCCAAGCGAGGAAGCCAATTACTCGCCCGGCAGCTCGCCCCACTAAATCGCCAGTTTTGAAATGGATTCCGCCCAGACGCCGGGACTGGCCTGCTTGGTTCGCGGCTTCGGTAAAGGTACTCCAATCGAGAGTGACCGGAGAGGCGGGCGTAAACCCGGGTTCAATGGCTGAGCTGCCCGCCGCAAAGGTAACAGAATCGCCGAAAGTGTCGCTTCCCGTGAACAGACGTAACACCATTGCTGCAGCCGCACTGAATGTACTGTGGCCCGAAACATATTCAGGAAAAGCCGGCGTCGGAAATGTACCGGGCTGATACGGAATCCAATCTTGCCCATCCATCGTCCTGGTCCCTTGGCCCGGTCCTCCCCACGACTGAATCTTTCGGCCGTGGAACAGGTACGGAATAGCAGTAACTGGGCGGACCGAATCGAAAGCCCGCTTGGCGTCCCAGGCTACTATGCCGGCGTCCAGTTCAGCATTCGTCAGAGCGAAAAACAGCTTCACATCCTCATCTAGTTTTTGCTCCGGAACGCGGTCATCATCCCGCGCAGAAACAAATTGGGCAAACAGACACCAATGGCCGGGCGGCGTTTCCGAATGCGGACCATCCTTCCAGTATTCGGCCATCATCTTCTGTCGGTCCGTGAGGCCCGCGCTCATCGCAATCAGCTCCTCGGCCTGCCTGAGATATTCAGCCGAGCCGTATTGTGCGGGTCCAAACTCGCCTAATGCTTGCCGGAACTCATTGTCCGCCGACAAAGCGAATGGAATCACACGATTCCATTGCGGGGCCACGAAGCTTTGTGTGATTCGATTGTGAGTCGGGTCTACATATTGCAGCGGTTGCCAGCGGTTCGGGTCAATGATCGTTGCAGGATTGATTGGTACTGTCGACGGAGGATTGACGGCTTCATAGCCGGTGTAATCCGAATAGGGAACCGGCGTTGGGGAAAGGTCACCCAGCTGATTTGCACCATCGTGGTGTCGGAATTCCAACACAGCCGCGCAGGTCGCGTTTCCAACACCGTCAGCTGTATCGATTTTCGTACTAAGGTCATCGGGATTGTAACCAAGATCGATCATTAAAGGCCGAAATACGCTGACGTCATCCGCTGGGAAAAGGTCAACTGACGCCCGGTACGCTGCATAACTGATCGCTTCCCGCTTGTTGGCGTACGTTCGTCTGTTCACCGGCTGCCGCAAGGAGGTACCGGACTGAGTTCCTCGGGCCTTAGCATCGTACGCCGACCATGCGTCATACATGCAGGTATGGATGATCGCTATAGCCCGCGCTATTATCGGCGGTCCCAGCTTCGCATCCCGAACGCCTTGCAACGCTGCATTGTTCCACTGGACAACCACGCTGGGCGCGGTCCGGGTAGAGGCGACTCCCTGCCCAAACACAGATGAAACCAATCCAGCCCAAACTATACAACTCAGAAGCTGGCCATCTCTTCGCCCTAGAGAATGTCGCGTGGATTTAAACAGTTGCCTAGACAGCCCATGCAACCAGTAGTTCTGATTCAAAGCTCATCGACTATATCAACTCTATTAGCCACTTTTAGGAAAAAGGGAGGCGATTGAGGGTCGGTAGCGTGTGAGTTGTCCGCATGAACTAGCAATTGACATGTCTCCTGGAGAGGGCGCTGTCGTCGTTTGGTGATTTGCAGTTTCCAACCGTCATCACGCAGCATCTGACGAGAAAGTTTGCGGCTTTCCTGTCCGGCATCAGCGATGACGGTGCGAATGCCGGGAAATAACGGGCCTAAGCCGCTCAGTAGAAGGGAGCCCGCACGTCCGTCGGATATGTTGGCTGGCTCGACTCTGCAGGCGATCGGCGAGCCCAACGTATCTACGAGGATGTAGCGCTTGCGCCCCTTCACGCGTTTGTGTCCATCGAACCCACGAACGTCGCCGTGTTCTGTTGTCTTGACGGATTGTTCATCCATGATCACCACCGAGGGACACACGGGGCGGCCCGCTTTTCTTCGAATTTGCTCATAGACAGCTTGTTGGAGAATAGGGCACACGCCGTAGTTCTTCCACATCCGAAGATAGTGATCACGGTGCCCCAGACCGGAAACTCCCGCGGAAGAAGACACCTCTGGCAGCCGGTGCGCAGCAGATAGAAATCGCGTTGATCACAGCACGAAGATCGGTGGTGCGCGGTCGTCCGCCGGGTTGGGCGGCAGGCAAGAGTGGGGCGAGCAGGGCCTATGCTGCGTCGGTGAGATCCGTGGCGTGGTTGATTATCAGGTACTCTCTAGTTTCACGGAAACCCGCGACTCTATAGGATCCCAAACTGGAGTTAGCTTTCAAACACCTGCTTAAGACGGGATCTTGGACACAGCCTCGGCTGCGTCATCAACGTACCTCGAGAGTTCAAGCAGTTGTTCAGATAGCGCCGAAGTATCGTGCTGTTTAGCAGAAAGTTCGATAACCTCACCGAACCTGGTCAGTTCGGGAAAGCCGAACGACGCACCAATGCCTTTCATGTTGTGAGCAAGTGTTCGCAGCTGTTCGAAATCTCGCGCTTCGGCTAACTGAACAAGCTGAGGCACTTCCTTCTGTCTGGAGTGAATGTAAACCCTGGCAGCCTCTTCGAGGCCCTCGGGCAACTCGATTGCTACAGGATCCGGCGCCACTGAGGTTTGGGTTTCGCGGATGTACTTACTGATCGTACTGAGAAGCTTCGACTTCGAAATTGGTTTAGACAGGTGTGAGTCGCAACCGGCATCGCTGCTGGACTGTGTATCCTCGGCACGAGCGTTTGCAGTTAGGGCCAGAATGGGCACAGGCTCACGGCCCAATTTCAGTTCCGTTTCGCGAATCGCCCTGGTGGCCGCCAGGCCATCCATAACAGGCATGTGCATGTCCATCAGGATCAGGTCGAACGGTTGAGACTGGAAGATCTCGAAGGCTAGCTTGCCATTCTCCACGAAGGTCACGAAGTGAGGCGTGTCTTTCAGATATGCCTGCAGCACGAAGCGATTGTCCTCAGAATCTTCGGCGATGAGGATACGACCTTTGAAGCTTGTCGAGCTAGGGTAGACTGTTCCCACGATTGAGTCTTGCCGTTGCGGAATAATCTTGTCTGGGGCGCTTTCGCCGGCACCGGTGTCGAGGGCCTTACAAATAAGGCGAAGCAGTTCAGAACGTCTGACGGGTTTTACGGCATAGCCGGCAATACCTAAATGCTTGCTTTTGGTTTCATCTCCGGGCACATTGTCCGATGTCGTCATGAGAACAGGAACGATGATCTGTTTGTCTCTTAGGGTCGTTACGAACGTAAATCCGTCCATGCCCGGCATTAACCGGTCAAGGATTGTGAGATCAAATTTGTGATCAGCTCCCGATTCCTGTAGTGTCGTCAGCGCGGTGTCGGCGCTGGCGCACTCCCACGCGATCATGCCCCAGCTGGTGCACATCTCAGCGAAGATGAGCCGGTTAGTGGGATTGTTATCAACGACCAGGACGTGCCGACCCACCAGGTCGGTGACCTGCTCTAGGCGGCGGACCCGTGCCTGCACGCTCAGGCCAAAGGTGGCTTCGAAGCTAAACGTACTTCCTTTGCCGAGCTCACTAGCGACCATAAGTTGGCCACCCATGAGAGCCACCAGTCGGCGAGCAATGCCTAGACCTAGGCCCGTTCCCCCAAAGCGGCGCGTGGTCGAGCTTTCGGCCTGAGTGAAGTCACAAAAGATGCTTTCGAGCTTGTCGTTCGCGATGCCGATGCCTGTATCACATACCTCGAAACGAATCCGGTTGGGAGCGGAAAAGCCGGGTGTAACGGTTAGCACAATCTGACCATGTTCTGTGAATTTGACAGCATTGCCCAGTAAGTTTAGGAGCACTTGCTGCAAGCGCGTAGGATCACCGACAAGTCCGCAGGGAGTGCCTGGCTTAATGCGGGAAATTAGATCGATATGCTTGGCCCGAGTCTTGGGACGAACCAATTCGACGGTTCGCTCGACCAGATCCTCTAAGTCGAAGTCGATACATTCGAGTTCGAAACGTCCGGACTCGATCTTGGAAAGGTCGAGTATGTCGTTCACCAAGGTGAGCAGGTTGGCTGCAGCGCGGCGGAACACCTCGACATACTGCTTTTGAGTGGGATTGAGTTCCGATTCCCAGAGCAGGTCGGCCATGCCTAGGATGGCATTCATGGGAGTGCGGATTTCGTGGCTCATAGCGGCCAGGAAATCACTCTTGGCACGATTGGCCTCTTCGGCAAGGTGGGTTTGTTGCTGAAGTTCCAAGTTGTTCTTATTCAGCTGGCGTTCCAGAGCCTTGAGATGAGTGATGTCGGTGGCGATACCAAGAGTGCCGATCCTTTCGCCCGACAAAGAAATCTGTGGGGTGACCGCTAGACTTACCTCAACCGCAGTGCCATCACGATGGATGTAGGCGGTTCGGATACGAAGGACTGCCCTGTCTGACTCTCAGATTTGAAGACGTCTTCGACTGAGATGGGACGTTGTAGCTTGGTCGACAGGCTTTGAGCATGCAACTCAAGGTCCGTAGCGCGATGGAAGATGGCGGGAGTTACCCTGCCGACAATTTCGTGAGCCGAATAGCCGAGAAGCCGTTGAGCACCTGAGTTGAAGAGGCTGACAACCCCCTCGTTGTCGGTAGCAATGATCGAGACCTGGGTAGAGGAATCGAGCACGGCCTGCAAGCGGGTCTGGGTGGTTGAAAGCTCGGTTGTGCGCAGGGCAACGCGTTCTTCCAGATGACGGTTAAGAGCTCGGATTTCTGCTTCCGCCCGCTTGTGATCATCAATATCTACGCAGCTTCCAAACCAACGAACAATAGCGCCGTGCTCATCTTTGATGGGGAGTGCACGTCCGAGATGCCAGCGGTAGCTTTCTGATTTACGGTCCCAGAAACGATATTCAATCTCATAGGGACAGTGCGTTCGAACTGCTGCATACCAAACGTCCCCGCAGCGCTGAGCGTCATCCGGATGAAGAATGGGTTCCCAGCTTTGGTCCCCTATGAGATTCCGGTCGAATCCCGTAAAGGCGTACCAACGCTCGTTGTAGTACTCAACTACACCGTCGGGAGTCGCCGTCCAGACAATCTGCGGCATGCTGTCGGCGAGCTGGCGGAAATCGGATTCGCTCTGTTTTAGGGCGTGGAGCGCGTTTTCTCGCTCAGTCACGTCCTGAAGCAGGAGAACGACTTCGTGGATCTGACCCGTGTGGTCTCTTAAGGGATAAGCAGTGACTTGAATCCAGGGAGCGAGGCCGGCGCCCAGAACGATGCTGGCATCATGCCGGATTGGCGGGGTGACGGTGACTTCGCCCGCAAAGGCGCGGATCAGTAGGGTGCGGGTACCGTTAGCAGCGGGTTGAGGATCTTCCAAAATGTTATAGTCCCGCATCTGATTAGCGGTGACGCCGAAGAGCTTTTCCAGTGCTGGATTTACTGCGACGGTACGGCCGCTGAGATCCACAATGTGAATGGCGAACGGGGATTGTTCAAGCAAGCTACGATAGCGGGTTTCGCTTTTCTGAAGCGCGTTACTGTAGTCTTGAAGATCCCTGTAGCTGGCTGCAAGTTGCGCTGTTCGTTCTTCGACCCGCAGTTCCAGCTGTTCGGTAGCACGTTTGAGAGCTAGTCGGGCTTCGACGTGAAGCGTGACGTCAAGAATGGTTCCGACAACAGCCTTGACGCTGCCGTCTGTTGCGTACTCAACCCGGCCACGAACATCGGCGTGCCTTATCGATCCGTCGGCCCGAGAGATCCTGTGCGCTAATTCGAACGCTTGCTTAGACTGAATGGCTGCCCGGACCCGCTCACGATCCTGAACGGGCAGCATGCTTAGGAATTCGTCGTACCGTATCTTGCGGTCAGAAGGAAGACCGAAGATGCGCAAGGTCTCCTCGGACCAATTCAGCTTGTTTGTTGCGGGCTCAAATTCCCAGTGACCGAGCTGCGCAATCTCTGCGGCTTCTTTCAGTTTGGACTCATTTGAGCGAGCCACTTCTTCGGCTTGTTTGCGGGCTGTGATATCCCAAGCAACACCGGTCATCTGGGTTGCCTGGTCATTCACAAACGAAACTTCACCCCACGCAGAAATCATATGCACGGAGCCATCCGGCCAAATGACTCGGTACTCCGCCTTATACTGGCCGGATGTTAAAGCATCGGCCAGCCGATTTTGTACGTAGGAACGATCATCGGGGTGGATGAGCCGGGAGTGCATCTCCGCTGTGGGCGACATTGCCTGGCGAGGCAAACCAAACAGTGGTGCGCAATGCTCGTCCCAAGTGCGAATCTGCGTTTGGAAATCCCAGCTAAATGTTCCGATGTGAGCACCCCGTAAGGCAAGATCAAGACGGTTGCGCGTGTGCTCGATTGTGGCTTCGGCAGCCTTCTGGTCCGTAATATCGCGGGTAATTGAAACGATCCATTCTGGGGTACCCGTTTTGCTGATGATCGGAGTGACACGAACATCCCACCACTTAGGCGTGCCCTTTGCTGTGGGACAGGGTGCCTGAAAGCACGAGTCGCGGCCTTCTAACGCTTTGCTTATAGCCGTTTCAGCTAGCGTTCGAGACGCAACTGGCCAACGCTCGGGCCACCACCGACCAACCAGATCGTTTTCAGAGCTGACCTCGAGAGCCTTACGGCCCTCTGCGCTCAAGCTCAACAGATTGCCGGTAGGCGAAAGTATCTCGACGCAATCCGGGTTGCTGTTGAGGATCTGTCGAATAAAACTATCGTCACGCCCAGGCAGGAAGTCGTGGATATTGGGTGCGACAGGAGTCGAACTACCGGGCAGGTCTGAAAACTCATGCGGGTGGGGACCGGTCAACGTCGTGAGCGCAAGCTTTCGACTTAGATCCTGGATCTGTTGGAAGCGTTGCCATGCAATCTGCCGAGCATAAACGGCAATGCCGACCGATACGCTGGTTGCAATGCCTGCAAAAACGGCGAAAAGGACGGGGACCGACATGGAAGCAAACAAGTCTTTACCTAGTGCGCTTCTGAGGAACAGTCTCTCTGGAAAAGGCGGGTTACTCCTAGTTTGGATTCCAACGAAGTAGCACTTCTACTCAGCGCGGCTCAGCACACTATGAAAGATCTGCGACAAGCAAATGAACGCGTGGGTGGAGCTGATGCCGAGTTACTGGAGTACGGTCGCCGATACGCGGTCGTTCTCCAGAAATTGCAAATTTCTGCTCGTCAAGCTTCAAGTGGGCAAGGGCATACTTAGAACGTTGAACTCCCAAATGTTTGGCGTTATCCCCACCAAGCTCTACTGAGGATTGATTTGGCGGGTGCTACACTTGACTCCTGAAATCGGCTTTACGCGATGCCGATGCTGCCAAAGGGCTGTTTCGCAAGGCCGTGAGCGATGGCTCGCATCCGTAGCCGCGTGTTATCAATACGGATCTGGCGCGCCGATCTACACCCGGGCAATCCATTCTATTAAGAAGGCGGGGTAATTGGCCGCCGACGTTGTCATCGGCCCGCTCAATACTTGAACAACATCAGCGAGCAAGACCATCGCGCGACCGCCAAGCAGGGCTTCCGGGAATTTCAGCGGCTCGGCGAACGCTTCGGGCACGCCATTGAGGTGAATATCACGACACAACGGCCTGCTATGACGGCCGGTTTCGGACCACCTCTGCTGTTTATGGGCATGTCCTGAACTTTGTAGCCCTAAACGTAATTGCCCTTAAGCAACAGTCGATCGTGGGCTGACACGTATTTAGGATTCTTTTTACATCGATCGCGGCCAACTCTAGTGCAATACGGTTCGTCCAGGCAAGCACCAGGTCTGCATCGCAAAGTTGCGGCCACCATTCGATTGTTTTTGGGCCAAGCGGCGTTGGTGGAATCTTAGCCGGCATCGTAGGACAGGCGTCTTGAAACGAGAAGTCGAACGGTTAACGTATCTTGCTAGTAGCGTCGCTGAATTCCTGTGGGGTCATTGTAAAAGAGACAACTCCGTCAAGGTCAGTTAGCTTTTTCGTTTGTTTGCCCGCGCAGGAAAGACCCGTTTAGAACTGTTCGCAGACGATTTCTCCTCTGGAAGGAAGGTGGGACTAATCTGCTCAATGCGCCAAACGGGGCCGCCTTCATACAAGGCTCCTTCTTCTCGGATGAAAGCAGGTGAAGCCCCTCCTAGTATCCAGATGTGATAATCCCCCGGTTGTTTGCCGACAAGAGGGGCGATAACTCCGGTTAGACCGCCTAGTTCCACGTGGAGGACATAATTGATGGCCATCCGCTTTGTGCCACCAATAATAAATCGGGCTTCTCCTTCGGGTTTAATCGAAAGATGAATCAAGCGGGGCTTTTCGGTGGGTGCGACAAATGAGAGCTTGGTTTCAGGTGCCGAAGGAAGGAAGTTCATGAGAAGGTTGGGCGGAAGGCCATTGGCAACATCGGCCGGCAGATCTAAGTGATCTCGCCTGATCTTACCCTCCTTGGTATGAGTGGTGATTTCCCCACTGACCGCATCGATGAAGATATCAGTAGGACTGGGAAAGGATGGACCATGTTGAATGTGGTGATCGCTGAGGAGACGGAACACACGGCGTTGCGTAAAGATCGTCACATCGTCATCTAGGGACCCATCTTGAAAGCGAAACACGAGGCGCGAAGTCACCCGGTCGCCACTGACAGCCTGAGTCATGTCACCCGTTGCAATGCGCTGTCCTCCTAAGGTCTTCAGAACCACGAACCCATGAGCTGAACCCTGCCGATGTCGGACAGCGATCGGTTCCGCACTCAGGAAAGCCGGTAGCAAAATACCTGGAACAACAACAACGCAAAAAGCTGGAGAGAGGAAGCGAAGCATAGGTATTTCACTTGAGAAGCAAATCTTCTTCTGAACTCACCGCGGGCTTCGGAGTGTGAACCCGAGCCTTTTTAAGCTCGATTCCATTATGTCTTCTTGTGATACCACTATGCGGTTAATTTCCGTAGGGCTTGAGGCAATCGCGGAAATTATCTTCAGCAATCACCATCCTGGCTCGATCGTCGCTCTTGAGGAAAGAGCAGCCTAAGAAAACTGGCGGCTCTCTCATATTCTCTCCCGCTAAGACGTCTCAGATAACTTGCGGCAAGTTCGATACTCCTCGATTTTGAGAACGTAGCCAGATCCGCCGGGCGTCGAAGGCCGTCTCAACGTAGCTCCTTCCCCGATGCGGACACAAACCGGGATGAGAGGACCATTGGGCATTGATGGTGCATTTGCCGGGCCGCTTCGAAGCCGTCCATAACGGGCCTTGGCATGTAAGGCAAGACGAGCTCAGCTTTGCTCTAGCCAGCCCGTACAGCGGCCCGGCGGTCGTCAATGGTCGGAAGAAACGGTAAAACTTCTTCGCCCGCATCTCACTCCAAAGCGGCTAGAATCATGCTCGCCAAATCACGCCTTCATCTCTGGAGGGGATAACAAGGGATTAGAATAACGCTTGGTCTTAGAGCTGATTCGTAAAGAGCCTGCTTGCTCTGACATGCTGATCAGTCTTAGAGAAATCAGTATGGCTTCCGTAAAACTGGAGAGTTCAAACTGATCGATATGCTACGGATATGAACAAGCTGGCGTTAATCGGCGTCCTCCATGCCGTTCCTTCGATCCCGAACCATGACGCTTGAGCTCTGGGACAGTGCGTCCGCTTCGATGGCCTAGCGCGATGTCAGGACTAGGCCCTTCCGGGAGTCACACTTTGCATCCTCGGTTGGGTTTGACCGGGATCTTCACACGATCATTGACAGCTCGCCGCAAATCCTGTTTGGTGCCGAGATAGCGCTCGGTGGTTCCGAAACTTGCGTGTCCTAACAGAAGCTGAATCTGCTCCAAGTCTCCGCCCGCTTTCCGGCATAGTTGCGCACAGGTCCGGCGAAGATCGTGCAGCGTGAGCTCGGTCTTTCCTATAGCCGCACCCGCCTGTTTGACTAAGCTATAGATCGAGTCGCCACTGAGCGGAGTATCCTCGGGATCGACTGCCCCGTTTTTGCGCACCCGGCGGAATAAAGGGCCTTGTTCGATCGCCGCTGCCGCAAGCCATTGATCAATCCAACCCTTGACCCAGGACGGTAGCGGCACAGTCCGTCGCAGGGATCCTTTTCCCGGGAAGTGGAACAGCACCCAACGACCTTCTCGTCGCTGCAGGTGTCGGATCTCTAAGTGGACCAGTTCCTCCCGGCGCAGTCCACAGGTCACGAGCAGCGCGAGAATGGCCCGATCCCGCTGACCCAACACGGTGTTCGGATCCGGTACGCTGAGCAGCCGTCCGGCTTCGTCGGCCGTGAGCCACGGGCCCACCAATGGAAGGCCCAATTTGACGTTCGTGATTGTCAGGAATTCGAGGGCCTCGGCGGCTCCGACGACGCCCTGTTCTTGCGCGTGCCGGAAAAACAAGCGGATCGCGCTCAGTCGTTGATTGACCGAAGAAGGTGCTAGGCCACGATGAATCAGAGTGACGCGCCAGGCTTCGACAGACGACTTCACCAGAGGCTTCGAAGAACTCTCAAACCACTTCAGAAAATCGAGGATCGCCGTGCGATAAGCGTCGCGAGTTTTGATGGAGGCGAGCGAAGCCAAGACCGACCGGAGGACTTGTTGCGCGGCCCGCGGAGGGAGGGAAGACGGACGAACGGCGCGGCTCATGCCGCGAGCGGAAACGCCAGTTGCACAGGTTGGCCTGGGTGTTGCTCCTGCCACAACTCCAGAGAAAAGGCCGAGTACTGGCCGGGCAGTTGTAACCGGCGGTGCAGGCGGACGTGACAGCGTACGCCGAGAGTCACATGCCAGGCTGGCCGGTCCTGCCCCGGGCGTCGGTGGTGGACGAGCAGCTGCTGGTCGGCCCAGCATAGTTGACAGTACACATCGCGCGCGAGGACCCGGTCGCGATGCCCGCTGAAATAGCGGCGCGAATGCCGCTGGCGATCGTAGCAGGGGCGGCATAGACCGCACGACCAGAGAGAAACTGCGCCGCAGCGCTGGCACCACAGTGCCTGCTGTCTCAGGCGGCTGCGGGGCTGCATGGGCCGGGGTTTTGTGGCACTGCTGGTTCTTTGGGCGAAGAGGTCAGAGCAAGCGGGGCGGTGGGGAGGTCGAGCAGCCGGATCGCCGCGAACGGCAACCCGGCCTCGGTGCTGGCCGCGAGCAACGCCTGTTCGATAGCGACCGCTTTGCTTTCGTTGCACCAGGTACGCGTCGCCTCGTCGGGCCGGACCCAGAGGCCCGGTAGATCGACGACCAGGTGAGCCGATTCAATCAGATCCGCCAGCTCCGGCCGGTGCGCGCGATGGAGCGACTGCATCAGCGACAGGCGCAGCGTGTCGAGAGGTGACAACCAGCGAAAGGGAGCGGAGGCGGCGAGGAACGACATGATCGAGTATCGCACGTGTATATCGTCCTAATCTCCATTAGCAAAATTGTTTTTCAGCACTCACCCGGAGGAAAGAACAGCTATAAACAAGGTGTTTCTCAAATCAATACCTTTCGTTTAATTGCTCCAGCTACTCGGCGGGCTCATGCAGGAGACACGCGTCGTTCGCGTTGAATGACTACATCTATAGTCCGCTCTGTCTGGGCCGACGGCCCAAGAGATCTCATAGGTTTCTCTCCGTGGGTCTTCGAGACAATAAGGACCCGCCCGCATCAAGTTCGTCGCGACCGATCTGGTGCACGCTTCACAAACCCTGTGACTAGCTGGGAGAAAGGGCCAGTTTGCACACCAACACCCGTCGCCCCAACGCTGCGGCACTTTCACGTCTCGCCGTCTTTTCGAAACCAAGCCGGCTGCCCACCTTCGGGCTGTTCTTGCCTCTGTGGATGTCCGTGTTTGCGCCGGACCCGTTCCAGAGCGCTAAAGGTTTATACATAGCTGAGCCAAGGTTCATGACGCCGCCGCTTTACCTCGGCGAACCACACGCTGATGTGATAGAGCACAATGACAACGCAGACCCACGCGAGGTAGACAGCAGGCAGCGACAACCCCCATCCCGGTGGAGAGGTGAAGGGGAACTGCGCAACGGTGGGAGACTCGAACATCCAATGGATTTGACCATAGCGGAGGTAACACAGCGCGACTCCCGCCAGGTGGATGACAGGGACGTGCACCAGGAAGAAGAACAACGGCACCCGTCCGAGGATGAGCGCCGGCCGTAGGAACCGCGGTGTGCCTTTATCTAAGGTGCGCAGCAGAAGCATCGCTGGCCCGAGCGTCATGAGGAGAAACAACAAAGATGGCGGATACTTGGACGTGTTGAGGAATGAAAGTGCGGTGAAGACTAAGGATTTCTGCCGAGTCCAGTGAGCGGGATCACCGTATAGGTTGATGCCGCGGACAAGGAAGAATAGAGCGGTGGCGCCCCAGCCGGCACGCATCAAGAAGGATCTGCGCCGGTGAGCGGTCCATGCATAGATTTGTCCAAGGCTGTAACCAACGGCCGTAACTCCAACCCACGGGATCAGCGGGTAGCCCACGAACACGGCGTGTTGGCCGTTGTTGATGATGAAGTCGCAGCGATGAAGGACGGACCAGATGGGATTTGACGACTGGTTCGGGTCGAGCAGGTTGTGTCCCGCTATCATTGCGAGGCCCAACAATGCGCTAAGTGAAACCGGCAGATAGACCAGCGCGGACAGCGTTATCATCGCCCAGCCAAGTGCCCAAAGCACATTCAGAAATGTCACGCGGTAATCGAAGTTGAATTGGAACCCGAAGCAGCGAAATATCGTGAGTTCCAGGAAGATCAGCCATAGGCCGCGGCGCAGCAAGTAGGTCGAGAGTTGACGTTTGGAGGCTTTCGCGAGCCGAAGATATGCTCCGGTTCCGGTCAACAGAAAGAAAACGGGCGCGCAAAAATGGGTGACCCAGCGCGTCAGGAACAGTGCGACGTTGGTTTGAGCAAGGTCCGTCGGGTTCACGCCCGGAGCGCCGAGGAAGTCTCGGGTGTGATCGAGCGCCATCAAGATCATGATCAAGCCGCGCAACACATCGATGGATTCAATGCGGAGCTTGCTGACGCGCGCAGGTGAGTGCCCCGCGACTGGAGCTTCGTTGTCCGTTATTTCTATCATCTGCATTTGGAGTGATTCAAGTTGCAATCGATTCCGATGTTGACTGGAAGACGGGGGCTGAGCGCCGACGAGGAATGGATTCGGCGAATATCCAGACGGCTCCGGCGGCGGCTAAATTGTACGCGTTCGCACCCCACGCGACGTGGTCGTGGGGAGACGAAATCGGCAGGGGCACTAGGACCAGCACATCGAATAGTAGGAGCATCAACGCGAGCAGGCGTGTGGCAAGAAGATCAAAAACTCGAGCAAGGACGGCCAGACCCGCGACCGCGAACGCAATGCCGGTAAGCACTGTCCAAAACTCCGGCGTCAAAGGCATCCAACTGGGGATCATGCGCGCGGTGGCGGCAACGCCGGTCAGATGCACGAGGCCGAAGCTGATCGAGGCGAGTCCGAAGGTCCAGCGGGTGATCGGTGTTACTGTGTCGTGCCACCTGGACGTAAGCGTTGATACGGACGCATACAGGATTACTGCCGCAACCACCAGGATCAGCTGCATGAAGATGCCACCGAGAAGGCCGATGATAACGGGAAAGCGAAAGCCAAGGATGCGCGGCGCCGTGTAAAGGCGAGGCAACCAGAACAAGGCGAACGCAAGATAGACAATCCCGAGCGCGATAGCGCCGGCGCGAGTAGTTCCGCGTAAGCAGACGGCAATGCCGCCTGAAATCAGCAGAGCGGCCGCGAGATAAGCGAAGAATACCTGGCCGGGAACGTGGTTTCCGAGTGCTCCAATCGGTTGATGGGCGGCTTCGAATTCGCCCCAGACAAGATCCAGAAGTCCTGCAGTGACGGAGGCGCCACCGAATAGGTAAGTCGCCAGCCTGATTGGGTTGAGGGCTGTTTCCGATGCTAGCTGCGGCGCATGCATTCGGATACTATGTTATACACCTGTTGGTCCATGCGGTAGATCCATTTAGGAGTATTTCTCTAGACCAATTCGTATCGCCTATGGCCAAGACAGCCGGATCTTTCGAGCTTGCATTGAAGCATCGCCCAGAGCAGCAGACGCTGACGAGCTGGTTGTATGCAGAACTGCGGCGCGCGATTCTGGAAGGCCGGCTGCGCGCTGGAACAAAACTACCTGCGTCGAGAGATTTCGCACGGCAGCATGGGATCTCGCGCGGGACCGCGGTGAGCGCGTATGAGCGGTTACAAGCCGAGGGGTATGTCAGCTGCCGCGTGGGATCGGGCACGGTGGTGAACCTGGTTCAGGACTTTCGCCCTGTGCGAGTTGGAAGTGCGAGACGGCCTGGCTACATCCGCCGAGTGATCGCAGATTATGCGCGGCCGAAGCCATTCCTAGGATTGGTTTCCAGCGCGTGCAGTCGCCCTTTCCGGATGGGGGAGCCCGCCGTAGCCGAGTTCCTGACGGAGCTTTGGGCAGGGTTGACAGCGCGGCGCGCACGGAATCACGCGGCGTGGATGCGAACCGAGGATGACGGACGTGGATACCGCCCATTGCGCGAAGGGATTGCAGATTACCTGGCCGCGCACCGCGGAGTGCGATGCAGTCCTGAGCAAGTGATTATTGTTTCCGGAGCACAACAAGCGTTGGATCTGCTTGCGCGCTTGTTGCTGAAAAAAGGTGAACCCGTGTGGGTGGAAGACCCCGGCTACTTCGGCGCGACGATCGCTTTCGGAAACGCCGGCGCAAAGATCGTTCCGGTGCCGGTGGACGAACAAGGGCTGTCGGTGTCGGCCGGTGTGCGAGCGAGCCCGCATGCGAAGGGAGTCTACTTAACGCCGGGCCATCAGTTTCCGCTCGGGATGACGATGTCGCTGACCCGGCGGATGGCACTTCTGAAGTGGGCTGTTGCGGAGGGGGCCTTTGTGATTGAAGACGACTACGACAGCGAGTATCGGTTTGAGGGCGTTGCAGTGCCTGCGCTGCAGAGTCTAGACGAGGCTTCTAGCGTCATCTTCATTGGATCGTTCAGCAAGGTTCTGTTCCCAGCGCTGCGCATCGGCTATGTGGTTTTGCCGCAGCAGTTGGTGGACTATTTTCTGGCTTTCCGGCAGCGCACGGAGTTTCGGAATCTCAGTTTTGATCAAGTGGTGCTTTGTGATTTCATTGCAGGTGGGCACTTGGGAAGGCACCTCAGACGCATGCGCGAGCTTTATACGACCCGCCTGGGGGCATTGGTCGATGGAGCGAAGCGAAATCTCAGTGGGCTGCTGGAGGTATCGGACGTGAGGGCCGGGCTTTATACGGCGGGGTTCTTGAGGAATGGCATGGGTTCCCGAGAAGCAGAGTCAGCAGCGGCGGCGGCCGGTGTGGACGTGTTGGCCTTGGACCGGTTCACGTTGAAGCGGCCGGACCCGAGGGGGCTGCTGCTCGGCTTTGCGGCGTTTAATCAAGCCGAGATACGCTCGGGATTAGTTCGGCTTGCGACAGCATTGGGCGGATGACATTCGATCATGCACGCGTTTCGCAGTAATGGCGATTCACCGTGCGTCAGCTTGATTTGAGGCCCTCCATTTACGGACGTGGGCCTTCGTGGAGGATCATCCAAGTCACTCCGAATCTGTCCCGGAGCTGCCCAAAGCGGACCGCGAAAGGAGTTTCGGCCATTGGCATAATGATTTCTCTGCCGGGTGAGAGTGCAGCGAAGATACTCTCGGCTTCGTTGATGCTGTCGACCATGAGCGTGAGATAAGCGCTTCGCATAGGTTGAGCATTGGGGATGTCGGCTGCTAGAAGGACACCGGGGGCAAACCAGGGGCTGACAGCGGACACGGGATTTTGATAGCGTGCCCCGCCGTCGTTGCCACCGGTCTCACGCTAATAGGAAGTTGCGACATTGAATTATCCAGATTGAGTTGAAATTCATGAACCAATCGTTTCTCGGCCGCTCAGAAAAACCGTACTACTGAATCGCAACCTTCTTGTAAGCTATGCCTAAGCCGCGTCGGGAACAATGACCTAATAGGGTAAAAGATTAAGGGAAAACTAACATGCAAATTTCAACGTCCCTGAATTGCACTCGGTCCTATATTGCAATCGGTCCTATTAAGAATCGGCATTGAGTGCAGCTCGGCTTTGGACAGAATGGAAGTCTAGAGTGACGAGTGCGACCAAAGCGCAGCAGTGTTCAAGGTGTGAGACCTGAACATGGCGGCTTGGACTTTGGTGGCCCTCCTATCCGCGGACCCGGCAAGAGATAGCCAGGTGATCCTGTACTAAGCCTCAAACGCAGTCCGGACAACATCAACGGCGACTCCATTGGCCAGTAGCGATTAGCGGATTAGCAGTTGGACATGAGAGCATGCAAAGGTTCTTCCTCAAGTTTGGTGCAGCTTGTTACGTTGATGGCCGAGTATGGGTGAGCGATGGTCATCACGAATATTCTGCCGACAGAATCGGGGCTGACTGTGAGGAGTGTCGAAGCTCTCCAAGATGGGTGGGCCATTCAGGCTGACGGCAGTTCTCGCGCTCGATGTCCGCTATGTGGAACGATCTCGGCAAGCCGACATAGTCGTTATTGGCGAACGATGAGGGACTTACCGGTACAGGGTGCTCCCGTAACGCTTCGTGTTCGGCTGAGCGGGCACTTTCATTGGCACGGTTAGCTATATGTCCCCAGAGCAATTGAAGCTTGAGGATGCCAACGAGCAAAGCGATTTGTTTTCCATTGCAATCATTCTGATCGAGTTACTAACCGGACGTAATCCGTTGGCAGGCGCAAGTTACGCGGAAGCCTCACTTGGTCCGCTGCTTCCAATCTGTGTTCCTTTCGGGAGTCGACCGAAGCACGCTTTTTAAGAGCAATTGTGCAGCGGTGCATAGCTGATATTTCAAACGAGCGACCGGAGTTTGCGTGCGAGATGCGAAAAGAATTGATTCCGGCGATTGTCGGCTTTTCTGACTCGCTCGGAGATAACTCTCGTTGAGGATCCAGTAATTGAGTCAGCGTTCAGGTGCCCCCAAGGTTGCGTGCGCTCGGCTTTGACTCTCAACGGAATGGCAGGCCACTCGGCTGCGGGATCAGCTGTCAAGTCTGTGTCGCTCAGGACAACACCCGCACAAAAACAACCCTAATCTCGGTTTGCACCAGAACCCTTCCGACATCTGATCAGGTAAACGGCTTTAGCCAAGTGGTTCAAGAGAGAACTCAGCCTACCCAAGAGTGCAAATCCCGAGGTGTTTATTTACGCACCGGAGATAGATCTTTGGCTGATCTAAGGACAATCCTATTCGCCGAAATCTGTTAAACTCTGCAAGACTGTTTCAGCTGATGGGCAGTCACTTAGGACCACACGTAATCGAGGAAGGTAGATGCATGTCAGAAAAACAGAATTCTTTGAGCGACGATGAAATTAGGAGCGTTTTCAAGCGATATGGCAAAGAGTACGAAGGGGCTCTGGATGAGGCGAAAGCTCTCCTGACACGACTGGGAGATGCAAAGGAGCCCGACACCATCACAGTATCGGCGCAATCCGTCCGCAACATTTCGCTGGCACTTCTGGGATATCAGAAGGCTCTTGGCGAGAAGGTTGCGTCTCCAGAGTTACGAGCAGTTGTTGGTGGCGACACGGGGGCCAACTGCGATTACAATCCCTTCAGTACAAGGGGAGTCAATTTCTAAGTCGGCGTTGGATCTTCTCTGAAAAGCATCGGAGAGAAACGTTCCGCATTGGAATCTGATGATGATCTTGTCTGAAAATTGCGCTCCATCTCAGATTGGTGATCATGGGCTCCTCGACTCCCTGATCTGGCCCAATTCAAGTGAATGCTTTTTCCGGGAAACATGGGAGAAAAAGCACTTATATATTTCGAGTGAAGACAATCCTGGATTGAGCGAAATCTTCGCACACTTGGTCACTGTCGACGATATCGATGAACTCCTAAGTAAAACCTATGCCGCCGGGCCGCGGCGGGAAAATGCAGTTCGTATGGGTAAAGGCGGCCAGATGCTTGCACCAGACGAGATACTTGTAAGCCGTGAGTCTTCGCTCGCTGAGATTGATGTCGATCGCGTGCTTTCGTTCTATCGAGAGGGCGCATCTATTATCCTGAATCGAGTCGATGAAGCGCTGGATCCCGTTGCCAGATTGTGTAACGAATTATCAGCGCTGTTTGGCATTCCAGTGCATGCCAACGCATACGTGACACCTCCAAAAGCACAGGGCTTTCCGGTTCACTTCGACACTCACGATGTATTCCTCTTGCAGGTTGTGGGGCAAAAGAACTGGCGTCTCTACGGATCTCCCGTGTCGCTTGCGACACCACCGATGAAAAATGTGGAATTTTGCCCGCCAGAGCGGCCTCACTTCAACATTTGCCTCGATGCGGGTGAATTGCTTTACATACCCAGGGGGATGTTACATGAAGGCGTAACTGCTGACGATATGTCGATACATCTGACAATCGGCATACATGCGTTCACCTGGTCCACGATGCTTCAACGCGCTATTGCGACTCTGGAGAAAGACCATGTGCTCTTGAGGCGTTCCGTTGTTCCGCGTCTCTCCAGCGTCGAGAGTCAGGCGGAGCAGCTCAAGTCTACTTTCGCAGAGTTAGCAAAAATAATCTTTAACTTAGACTCGGTTCAGCGCACGTGTGATCAGCGCGTTGCTGAAACCAGACGATTAGATCGTCGGAATCATAGAGGGCGCTTTGCTCAGATGACTCAATCGTCAAAGCTTCTGCCGAACGACAAGGTTCGTTGCAAGGCTGGTCTGCAAATCTTATTATCGAATGGCAGCGTCCACCTTAGTTTAAATGACAAGACGCTAATTATGCCGGATTTCGTCGAACCTCATCTTCGACTTCTTTGCAGCCGTGTGCCCCAATCAGCAACGGAGATGCCTTCGGGCTTGGATGAAACCAGCAAATTGGTTCTACTTCGCCGGCTACTTGATGAGGGAATGGCGGAGTTGGCTGGCGATCACAACATGTAGAGCCGCGCTCATTTCTGACCTATGCCGTCGAACGTGTGCTTTATGCCGCTGCCAGGTCAGCTCATCTCCCGGCACTGTCACGGTGAGCAGATGTAATCCTGATGAGGTGCCAGCCAATCCGTATCGCGGTTATCGATTTCCGGAGGAGATCATCTCGCAATGTGTATGGCTGTACTTCAATCTGTCGGTGAGTCTGCGGGAAGTGGAGCTGATGATGGCGTATCGAGGAATCCAGTTGAGCTGCGAGACGATCCGGCGTTGGTGCGATACATTTGGCTCCTCGTATGCTGCCAAGCTGAAGGGGAGACGCCCCAAGTTAGGCGATAGATGGTTCTTGGACGAAGTGTTTCTGAGGATCAACGGAGTGCAACATTAGCTCTGGCGAGCGTTGGATCAGCAGGGCGCAGTGATCGATATTCTGGTACAGCCCAAGCGCCATAGCTTCGCAGCTTGTCGGTAAATGATCACGCGAGGCTGGCGACAACTGGTTGCCAACAATTTTCGAAAGAATCGTATTGCAGGACCCTCGCGGAGAGTCTATATTCCGAAGGCTGACGGCCGACAGAGGCCGTTGGGCATCGCGGCGCTGGAGGACAAAGTCGTTCAACAGGCTGTGGTAACTATCCTTAATCAGATTTATGAGGTGGACTTCCTAGGCTACTCGTACGGATTCCGGCCCGGTCGCAGCCCGCATCAAGCGCTCGACGCGCTGAGTGTGGGACTTCATACAAAGCTAGTGAAGTGGGTGCTCGATGCAGATATTCGTGGATTCTTTGATAACGTCTCGCACGAATGGATTTTGAAGTTCATTGAGCATCGCGTGGCTGACCGCCGCATACTTCGGTTGATCCAGAAATGGCTCAAAGCTGGAGTGTCGGTGGACGGAGAGTGGTTGGAGAATAAGATAGGAACGCCGCAAGGTTCAGTGGTTTCACCGCTGCTTGCGAATGTATACATACCTACACTACGTCTTCGATCTATGAATTGAGGCCTGGCGCAAGAAAGAGGCACGTGAGGATGTTGTTGTCGTCCGATATGCTGATGACCTTGTGGTGGGTTTTGAAAGTCGGGCTGACGCCCAACGTTTCCTGAAAGCATTCAAGGAGCGGCTGGCTAAGTTCGGCCTGGAATTAAGCACAGAAAAGACGCGATTGATTGAGTTCGGGAGATTTGCTGCCCGTGATCGGGCGAAGCGTGGAGAAGGAAAACCGGAGACCTTTACGTTCCTGGGTTTCGCGCATTATTGCGGGAAACGTAAGGGCAATGGCGCCTTCATTGTCTGGCGTGAAACGGCTAAGAAGCGGATGGTGGCGAAGCTGCGCGACATTAAAACGGAGCTACGCTGTCGGAAGCATGAACCGGTTGCGTCGGTTGGTGCTTGGCTACAAAAGGTCGTTCAGGGTCACTTCCAATACTATGCTGTTCCCGGCAACTATGATCAATTAGCGCTCTTTCGGTACCGGGTCGCAAGATTGTGGCGAGCAGTTCTCAGTAGCCGAAGCCAACGTGGCTTGATACCTGCAGATCGGTTCGACCGGATCTTCAACTGCTGGATTCCTGTCCCTCGCATTCTGCATCCTTATCCTAAAGAGCGCTTCGCAGCCACTCATCCAAGGCGGAAGCCGTATGCATAAACGTGCCCGTACGGTTTTGTGCGGAGGGCGACCAGAGATGGTCGTCCCTACCGCGACCAAGGAAATTAGAAACAACGACCGGGATTCCAGGGAAAGGGAAGTACCGGCTGGAACGAGGGTGTTCTTAAAAGACTGTGACAACATTCTTCGAGATCATGAGGAAGATCGGGATTGCAGTAAATCAGAAAAAGATAGCGCCGCCATTCTCCCCGGCGCGCAACGAGCAGAGCTATTGCTACCTTGGGCACACAGTTGGCCGGCTCAGTTCCGGAGCCAGACTGCCAATGTCGGCACGTGAACGCGTAGACCTCTGAAAATCCGTGAATCTGATTGATGTGGCCGCAATGCGCACAGGTGGCAGCAGTCGATTCCATCTCGAGGATGATGCCGAACGTCCTGAATTGAAACATCTGTGCTGCACTCGTTGCAAAAGAGGTGCGAGCCGTCCTTGTCTACTACCTCGCACAAGCATCCGCAGCAGTCGGGCTCAATAGCAGAGTGCGGAGCGGCATATCGCCTGAAATGGCCGTGCGACTGTCCAAGGTTTTCGGTGACACCGAAGAAGGCTGGCTCGTCCGACAAGCGCAATATGATCTTGCCCACGTCCGGCGCAGCCGTCTAAAGTTGAAGCGGCTCGATTTGGCATAACCCGAACGGCTACGATGAAAGCGAGGAAACGGCTATGCATCTAAACGTCCCATCAGACCTTGAAACGCTGATTAACAAGCGTCTTTCCAGCGGCGGCTACACGGACGCCGAAGACGTATTGCGCCGCGCCCTTGAAGCGCAGGACGCGGACGAAAGCTGGACCGATGAGGAACGCCGCGCACTGGTTGCCCACATCGAAGAAGGCTATCAACAAGCCGAGCGTGGTGAGTTGATCGAGGGCGCACAGGCCCGCCGTGAAATTCACGCGATGAAGGATGATTGGCGCTTGTCCAAACGATGAGCGCGTATGTTCTCACGCCTCTTGCCAAAGCGGATATCTTTCATTTGTGGACGTACATCGCGGGCGATAACGAGGACGCCGCCAATCGTGTGGAACAGGCGATCTATGATGCTTGCACGTTCGCTGCCGAAGCCCCCTTGCGCGGCCATCTCCGCCCGGACCTGACATCCCGCCCGCTTCGTTTTTGGACGGTGAAACGCTATCCCAACTACGCCATAGTGTATCGACCCGAAACAGCCCCGCTGCAAATCGTTGCCGTCATGCATGGGAAACGAAACCTACGGAGCATTTTGAAGCAGCGCCAGTAGTAGTGGATGCCCTTCCTACAAAAATCCAGCCAACCGCGTTCCGCAAAGGGTCCTTTCTGACCTAATGCTGCGTAAAGTAATTAGCCCTAAGGGGACGAACATCGTTCAGCCAGTACGGTCCTTATTTCGAGAACTCCCATCGAAAAGCGTCACCATCACGCAGAATTCTGCCCCATGAGGTATCTGGGAAATGACTGCTGAAATAAGGAACGCCGGTGTCGGCGAGTTGTGACGCAAGTCGACGTCGTGACTCTCTAGCTGCATCCGGGAACTCACAAAACATGGAAGTGAGGTCCGGATCGTGAAGTTCGAAAGGATGATGCAAGACGTCGCCGCCGAAAACTGCTTCGTTGCCTTTTGAAGAAATAGAGATAGCCGCATGGCCAATGCTGTGGCCGGGCGTTGGCACAAAACGTATCCCGGGTAAAACCTCGGACCCATCAATTGCCACACGTTTCAGGCGTCCTGTTGCCTCGACCGGCTGCATGCTATCGGCAAAAACACCCGATACGGGGAGGCGTATGGGATATCCTAAGCCCGCGGCGTTTCTGATTGAGCGAACGGCGACTTCATCCCCGCTGGCCAGTGCCGCCCCATACTGCCATTCCCGATCCGAGCAAATTATAGTTGCATTGGGGAATGTAGGAACCCAGCTTTTGCCTTCTAATCGCGTGTTCCAGCCGACATGATCAGCATGGATGTGGGTCAGCAGAATGTAATCGACTTTCTCAGGCATAACACCGACTGATTTCCAGCCGTTTCAAATAGGGATGATGAAGATGATGCAGAACTTTTAAGTTTGGCCGGTCTTTATTGTTTCCGGCGCCGGTGTCGATCAGGATGGTCTTGCCTTCGTGTAGGACCACCCAAGTATGAACGCTTAGGAATACCTTTCCGGTTTTTGAATCGTAGGTTCGGCTATCGATCCATTCAGGGTGCTTGGCCAAAGCCTCAGCGTTGAGATTCGGCAGTAACTGTGTCACCGTGAAATCATTCAAGTTCATCTCTGGCACTTTGATTACAGTTATATTGCCTATTTGCTTTTCAGAATCAGTCATAATGATTTAGCTTCCATCTTCCACGCCTCATGTTAAGAAACAATGGCGCTCGCCGCTAGCCTGGCCATGAGAAGATCGTGTCCGGGCGGCCCGTTTGTTTATATCGCCCTAAGTTAGCTGCGCTTCGCGGCAGGGTAGACCATTAGCGAATAAAGAACCCACCCCGTGCTGCAAAGGGTGACCTACGCTCCGGCGATCTTCCGGCCAGACCGTCCCTCCGCAGTTCCACATCAGGGTTTATTTTAGAGGGTGTTTGAAAAGTATTGGGGCATCACTGCTGGGGGATTAGCTTGTTCCATGAAACTAGAAAGTGCCAGACAATCAATGCGACACGGATGTGAGCGACGCAGCCTGGCCCTACTTGCAC
The DNA here is from genome assembly GCA_965214005.1 of Bryobacteraceae bacterium. Taxonomy (GTDB): domain Bacteria; phylum Acidobacteriota; class Terriglobia; order Bryobacterales; family Bryobacteraceae; genus Bog-105. The sequence continues at coordinate 9,804 of CBDCAQ010000014.1, read as the reverse complement.
CTCTTTTGCATGCAGCGGGGTCGGCCGGAGGCCGACCCCGCACGCACTGGCTGTCAGTGCCGGCTTCTTCCTCGGGAGTTTCCAGCTTGGGGTACTGTCTGAGGGAGACTGTCCGACGGCTTTGATGGGGATTACTTTAGCCATGTGCGACTACATGGCCGGCATCCCTGGTATTAACTGCCCTCATCGTCGGGAGATGGCAAAGTACTTTGAAGCCGCCCTCATTGCCGTTGTCAGGGCTATGCTCCTCCGTGGCTTTGAGAAGTTCCCCCCGCGCAGTTCGATTCCGCCTCCGCTGATCGCAGCGACTATCAGCGGGGCGATTTACAGCGCCGTTAATGAGTGGCTCCGAACACCAGATCGATGTTCTGCTGAAGAGATTGTTCACCCCATCTTCACTCTCGTTCAACCTATGCTTTGCTAAGGTCACGACAGTGTACATGCATAGAAGCATGGTCAACACCGCACGACCAGGTTTGCAGAATCCTTGCGTTTGGCAACTTGGAACTTGGTCCACTTCGGCAGATTATTTTGGCCCACTCTATTTGCTGACGGTTGAAGGTCCGGCGGAATCATTGGACTAGATATCGCCATCCATCATCCAGAGCCCGTTCGCTTTGTTCGTTCAGGGCTTTCGCGAGTCTTCTCGCGGTCGAGACCAGTGCCGTCTGGCCAGGGGCAGCGGATACCGCGCGGGAATCATAACCCAAATCGGTCACCTCGAATTCCAGTCGTCCTAAAATCTTGGTGGCGGCGGTGTAAACGGCTGGTACTTGGAAAATCAGACGGCAGCCATTCCGCTCGCGATCCAAAATGGCGCCTTTATCGGTGCGTCTGGCGAGGGCAGGTTCGCTGCCGCGTCGCGCTCCGACTATGCCGCAGCAGCAGCCTCGGTCTTGACCGGGAGCGGTGATGAAGATACTGTTCTGGAGTTGGGCGGCGACCATCCATACACTCGCGCCGAGCTGGCAGCCGAGGTAAGCAGGCAGACCGGCAAGGTGATTGGATACCACAATCTTTCCCAAGCGGAATACCAGAAAATCCTGAGCACTTTCCTGCCAACCATGTTCGCCGAGGTGATTGCCGATGCAGAAGCTCACGCAGCTCAGGGCGCACTGGACGATGACTCCCATACGTTAAGCCGCTTAATCGGACGGCCGACAACCTCGCTTGCAGAGGCGATTGAATCCGCGCTCGGAACGCCTCCAGCTGCTCACTAGGCGGAAGCGTTAAGGAGTGAGGCTCAGGATCCACCGAAGCCTCACTTGTCTCGATCTTTTTCTCTGTGTGCTTATCCTGCGAGCTCAGTGCTTCAAAGGGAAGCGCTAAGAAGTCGGGCTAGGCTGCTTGGGAGCGGAAACGTGGATACCTGTTATCCATGCGTGTTTCAGAATCAAAAGATATTGTGTTGACTGCAGTGCATCAGTTAAGCTTCTTTCGTCAATATTTATCCGCCCAACCATCATTTCTAATGCTCTTGCGTGCTCCAGTCTGCCCCGAAGACAAAACGTCCTGAATGGGTAGTGTTGCAACGTTAAGAATGAGGGCGTGAAGGACTGGACTGGTTAAGTCTCAGGCAGCGATTGGGACTTCAAAGAGACCAGCAACGAACGCTATCTGCCCAGCGATATCGCCCTTCGGTATCCATCGGACTTGGCCTTTGCGAATCATGTTTACCGTCTCAAGGCCTTGGATCGTCCGCCATGCTGAACGAAATTCCCGAAAGCCCTGACTGGCTCTGACTCGGCGTTTGATTGCGCGGTGATCTTGCTCGACTATGTTGTTTAAGAAGCGTACTGGTCGGCAGCGACAACGTCGACCCAGTTCTCCGGTCTGTTTCAGTTCTGAAATGACCTTGGGATACGACGGGTTGCCATCCACGTTGATCACGCGTGGGCGAGGGTGGCCGGGAGCACGCAATGCCTTCTGGAAGAAGCGTTTAGCTGCATAGGCATCGCGCTTGGCCGAAAGCAGAAAGTCAATGGTATCGCCCCTTGAATCCACTGCCCTATACAAGTAGGTCCAGTTGCCGGCCACGCGGCAATAGGTTTCGTCCACCCGCCACGACCGATTCGTCATCCGCAGTTTCGGACGGCAACGTCGTTCCAGTTCTGGTGCGTAGCGCTGTACCCAGCGCCAAATCGTGACGTGATCCACGCTTAGATTCCGCTCAGCCATAAGCTCTTCGATATTTCTGTAGCTGAGGGAAAACCGGAGATAACGACGGACACAAAGGACGATCATCGCGGGTTCAAATTGTCGTCCTTTGAAAAGTGCCGGCCGCTTCCTTCGCATGCAGCGCCAAGCCTATCAGACCGCCTCGACACGGATGCAACACAGCCAAAGAAGACGCGGTAGTCGGCGCAGCGGAGGCGGAAGTCGGTGCGGGGCGGCTTGAGCTTTTTCACGTCGCCGGCGCGGGTCGAGAGATAGCGGTCCACACAGTACAGAATCTGCATAGCCGTTTCACGGTCGATGGCCCGGAGCTCTGTGCGGGCTTCAGGTGACCAGAGGACGGCAATGCGTTGCGGATCGCTCACTGAGCTAGGCCGAACTCACGCAGGATCTCTTCATGGGCGATTCCTTCGCCGCGTGCGAGCGAAGCTTTAGCGCGGTCCAGGGCGGCCGCTGTTTCCGGCGTGATCTCTTCTTCTTCGACGGGAGCCGCCGCAAGAGAAGCGTTTAACGGTTCCACCATGACTTCGAGCAAACTACGGACGGCGTTCAGCTTGTGATCGGGCAACAAATCAAGCAGCGCGTGCGCTTGCTGCCGTTCCGGGGTGATGTTGAGTTCCATAGGGTTCACTTGGTTTCGGCGCTGGAATCCCAACGCCGCGCCTCATGGCGCAAGAGGATACTTTCGATGACAGAACGGATCACTTTCTTCTCTTCGGGGTCGAGCCGTGTAACGGCTTCGAACTGCAAGCGCAGTTCGTCATCAGGACCGCGTTCGTCTTTGCCGAACAGCAACTGATCGGAGGTGACGCCCAGCGCAACGGCCAGTTTCCGGATCACGTCAAGGGTCGGCTGTGAGGAACCGGCTTCGTATCGTTTTAGCTGCTGGACATGGGTCTGAACACGGTCTGCGAGCTGTTGTTGCGTCAGACTCTTTTGCTTGCGTAAAGCGGAGAGACGTTGCGCAAAATCGTTTAATGGCGCGGTACCGGGCACACCTCCAAGATAAGAAGGCAACTGGAGTGTGTTGACGTCGAGGAACTCCATGTGATACGACAAATGTATCATATCTGAGACTTGACTGGTTTCACTTAAGAGACCTGTTTAGCTCACAAAAGGAGATTCATGGCGCGCATCCCGGACGAAGAGATCGAGCGGCTAAAGAAAGAAGTTCCGATTGAGCGGCTGGTGGCGGGTTTCGGGGTGGAACTGAAGCGGCAAGGAAAGGACCTGTTTGGGCGCTGCCCTTTTCATGATGACCGGACGCCGAGCTTGAGCGTGTCGCCGGAAACGAATCTGTGGCACTGCCTGGGAGCATGCAACAGCGGCGGCGACGTGATCGCCTGGGTGATAAAGACGCGCGGTGTGAGCTTCCGGCATGCGGTGGAGTTATTGCGTGATGACCATCCTTCTTTAGCCGCCGGCGATGGGCGGGTGGTGCGCAAAGGCACCACTGTGAAGCTGGCTTCGCCGGTCACACCCGACGCTGATGACCAACAAACACTGCGCGATGTGGTCTCGTTTTATCACCAGACGTTGCAGGAATCGCCGGAAGCACTGCGCTATCTCGAAAGCCGTGGCTTAACGCATCCGGAGATGATCGACCGTTTTCAAATCGGTTTTGCGAACCGTAAGCTCGGGCTGACATTGCCGGACAAGAACCGCAAGGCAGGAGAAGAACTGCGGAGCCGCTTGCAGCGGCTGGGCATCCTGCGCGAGTCGGGGCATGAGCACTTTAACGGCTCTGTCGTGATTCCCATCTTCGATCTTGCAGGTGACGTGCTCGGCCTGTACGGCCGCAAGATCACGCCCAACCTGCGGGAGGGAACCCCGCTACATCTGTATCTTCCAGGACCGCATCGGGGCGTGTGGAACGAAGAAGCGCTGGTGAGTTCAAAAGAAATCATCCTGTGTGAATCGCTGATCGATGCGTTGACGTTCTGGTGCGCGGGGTTCCGCAACGTGACCGCAAGCTATGGCGTGAACAGCTTCACCGAAGACCACCAAGAGGCGTTCGCAAGACATGGCGTGCAGCATGTGTGGATCGCTTATGACCGCGACGAAGCTGGGGAAGCGGCAGCGGAGCAGCTAAAGAAAGAACTTGCCCATCTTGATAAACCCATCAGCGCGGCGCGGGTGTTGTTTCCGCGCGGCATGGATGCGAACGACTACGCACTGAAAGTAACTCCGGCGGCGCAGAGCTTTGCGGTGCTGTTGAATCGCACGGAGAAGCCGCCTGCCATTCCATCCGAACCTGTGGCGCAAGTGAGCGGCGATGAAATCGTGATCGAGCAGGAGAACCGGCGTTACCGTATCCGGGGCCTGGCTAAGAACCTCAGCCATGAGCTACTGAAAGTCAACGTGCTGGTGAGCTGCGGCGATCTGTTCCACGTCGATACGCTCGATCTGTACGCGGCGCGGCAGCGCGCCGCCTTCACCAAGCAAGCATCCGAAGAGCTGCAGCTAAAAGAAGAAACGCTGCGGCGGGATCTCGGACGCGTGCTGCTACAACTCGAAAAACTGCAGGACGAACAGATCCGTAAAACACTTTCGCCGGGGAAATCGGAAGTCGAGATGAGTGAAAGTGAGCGCGCCGAAGCGCTCGCGTTGCTGCGCGATCCGAAGCTGCTCGACCGCATCCTCCAACACTTGGAAGCGTGCGGCACAGTGGGCGAAGAAGCCAACAAGTTGGTCGGTTACTTAGCCACCGTGTCGCGGCATCTGGAAGCGCCGCTGGCCGTGGTGGTGCAATCGAGTTCGGCTGCGGGGAAGAGTTCGCTGATGGATGCGGTGCTTCAGTTTGTGCCGGAGGAAGAGCGCATTCTGTACTCCGCCATGACCGGCCAGGCGCTGTATTACATGGGCGAAATGGAGCTGAAGCATAAGGTGCTCGCGATTGTGGAAGAAGAAGGCGCGAGCCGCGCGGCCTATGCGCTAAAGCTGCTGCAGAGTGAAGGCGTACTCTCGATTGCCTCGACAGGCAAAGATCCAGCGACCGGAAAGCTGGTGACGCATCAGTATCGCGTGGAAGGTCCGGTGATGATGTTTCTGACCACCACGGCGATCGATCTCGATGAAGAGCTGCTGAACCGCTGCCTGGTGTTGTCGGTGAATGAAGAACGCGAGCAAACACAAGCCATTCATCGGCTGCAACGGGAGCGGCAAACGCTCGAAGGAATCCTGCGCAAGCAGAAACGGCAAGCGCTGATTAAGCTGCATCAGAATGCGCAGCGTTTGTTGAAACCGTTGTTCGTGGTGAATCCCTATGCGCTCGATCTGACGTTCCCGGATGAGCGCACGCGCATGCGGCGCGATCACAGCAAGTATCTGACCTTGATTAGCGCCATTGCGCTGCTGCATCAGCACCAGAGAACGGTACGCACAGCGCACGGCGTTTCCTATGTGGAAGCAACGCGCGAAGACATCGCGACAGCGGACCGGCTCATGAAAGAATTGCTGGCCCGGTCACTCGATGAACTGCCGCCGCAAACACGCAAGCTGCTGACGCTGATTGCGCAGATGGTGAACGGCAGAAAGGACTTTCTTTTTAGCCGCCGCGCAGTGCGCGAGCACACGGGCTGGGGTGCGACACAGATACGGATCCACCTGGACCGGTTGCACGAACTGGAATATCTGATCGTGCATCGCGGCGGCCGTGGACAGACGTTCTTATACGAGTACGACGGCAACCTGGCGGGTTCTGAAGTGGGGTTAGCGGGGGCAAAACGGCCCCAAAACGGCGGGTTAGCGGTCACGGCGCGGGTGGCTCAAATGCCGATGAATACAGGCGCAAACGGCATTTACTCGCACCACGGCGAAAACGGCACGTATACGGAGCTGCGATGAAAAACCGCATCGTAAACGAATCTCCTTTAGCCGCCTTGCTCGATCCGCACCTCGAAGCCTTGTGCGTACAGAACTACTCCGAATACACGGTGAAGAACCGGCGTGTGCATATCGGGTTCTTTCTCAACTGGTGTTCCGAGCGTGGCATCACAAAGCCCATCGATGTGACCCGGACGGTGCTCGAAAGCTATCAGCGGTACGTGTTTCACTACCGTAAGAAGAACGGCGAACCGCTGGGCTTCACCGGCCAGCATGCGCGGCTGGTGCCGCTGCGGGTCTGGTTCAAATGGATGGCGCGGCAGCATCATATCCTGCACAATCCGGCGAGCGAACTGGAACTGCCGCGTACCGGGTTTCGTTTGCCGAAAGCTGTTCTCACGGCGCATGAAGCGGAGCTGGTGCTGCAACAGCCGGATGTGAATGATCCGCTGGGGCTTCGGGATCGCGCGTTGCTCGAAACGTTGTACACGACCGGGATGCGGCGGCTGGAACTGTCACGGTTGAAGGTCTACGATCTGGACCTGGAGCGCGGCACGGTGTTCATCCGGCTCGGCAAGGGCAACAAGGACCGCATCATTCCACTGGGAGAACGCGCGGTGCTGTGGCTGCGCAAGTATCTCGAAGCCTCGCGGCCACAGCTGGCTTCCGAACCCGATGACAAAACGGTATTCCTGTCAAATGCCGGCGAAGCGTTCTCGCTCGATCACCTGAGCGCCCTGGTGCGCACGCATATCGAAGCGGCCAATATCGGCAAGCAAGGCGCATGTCATCTGTTCCGGCATACTATGGCGACGCTGATGCTCGAAGGAGGCGCGGATATCCGCTTCATCCAAGCGATGCTCGGGCATAGCGATCTCAAAACCACACAGATCTACACGCACGTCGCCATCCGGCAACTCAAAGAGATCCATAACGCTACGCATCCGGCGAAGCTCAAACGGGAGAAGAAAGAGTTGCTCGAAGCGCTCACAGCCGAGGAAGACGACAGCGAAGAATGAAAGCGTGGTGGGCGCGTGTCCGGCTCCGTCGCTGATCGCTGCTGCGCGGCCCCGCTTCGTTCGAGTCTCTGGATCAGCCTGCGGCAGCGTGGAAACGCCGCGTCACCGCACGCCCCCGCCGGGTTCTCTCCCCCTTGGAACCCCCTCACTCCGGCACCCCCGCTTTTAAGGAATCCCCAAGGGGGAAAGAACCCTCTCCCGCGCCCTATCTGACAATGCGCTGACGCGCAGGGCGCTCCTGTAGGGGGCGTAGCGGCTCACCACGGGCCCCGGTTCGGCACAAGGCTGACGCGGCGAATCGCTTACTGAAAGAGTGTGCCGCATGCAATCCGCATCCGGCAGCACGGCTTGATCTCCAGCGCCGCTTCGGAAGCACGCCGCCGCTTGCGCGGCCCCGTCTTCCTGGCGAACCGCGAGGCAAGGTACTCGCGCTCCCTTCCCAACTCCAACCATCTCGCAATCGTGCTCGCCGTCAAGGGTAAAGCTTCCGCCGCTAAAGCGCCCTTGACCGCTCCGCGCCATTGCAAACAAAACTCATTCTAGTTATGGCAAGGGAGCGCGCTGCAACTGAGCGCTACAATCGCAGCAATGCTCGCAGCAGCTAAAGAAGAAACCGTCTTCCCTTTAGCTGCCTTGCCGTTACACGGAAAGCGGCATCTGGGGCATCAGCTCCCCACGGCAGTTGTTTATCCGGACATCGGCTCTGCTATCTCGAACACCACAACCGGTTTAGCTGGATCCTTGTACGACGACCGCAGAAGATCCCGTAGTACCGGCAAAGAAAGAGATTCGGAATCAGGGCTGGATTACTTCATAAGGCGCTACTACGGAAGTGCTCTCGGTCGCTTCACCTCGCCGGACCCGATCGGGATCATAAAGCAGAAGTTGTTCGATCCGCAGCAATGGAACATGTATTCCTATGCGCGGAACAACCCCCTGCGATTCACAGATCCAACCGGAATGTATGTAGCCAATTGCGGTGGCGACGTTAAAAATTGTGACAAGCAGATCAAGAATTTCGACAACGCTCTTCAGAAAGCGTTGAAGTCCAAGGATCAGAATGTGGTTAACGGCGCAAAGGCGTATGGTGCGCTGGGCGACAAGAACGGTGTAAACGTAAGCATCCTCAACGTCGTCGATGCGAAGCATTCTGATGTAACCGGGACAACTAGTGCCCAGGCTGGAACGGGAGGGGCCGTTTTTGATTCAGTCACGGGAAAGGCTCAGCAAGCCACGCAAGTGAACATCAGGGCGGGGATGGACAGCAGTACGCTCCAAGAAACGGCCGTACACGAAGGTGTACACGTTGAGGACCGGGAGAACTTTGTGAATTCCATCACCGAAAGAGGCTATGGTGATAACTCGCTGAACATTACCGGGCGTCAATCCGAAAGGAATGCCTACGGGGTTGAGAATGAATGGCTACAACAGCAAGGCAAACCTACGCGGGATATAAACGACATTTTGGCCCACCCGCCTTACAGTGACAATCCAGGGATGGATAGGCCATTGTTCCCAGATTTTGTAACCCCGCAGTAGGTGCAAGAATGCGTATGCGGATATCTCTGTTTCTGATAGCTTTCGTATTTTGCTCGACCATTTTTGCGCAGGAAAAAGAGGCAGTCACCGCAGCGGTAGCACCAAAATATCCACCTCTCGCTGTTTCCTCTCGGATCTCTGGGGAGGTGACAGTACGCTGCGTGCTAGGCCGCTCCGGGGAGGTGATCCGCGCGAATGCCCTGGACGGTCAAGCGTTGCTAAAAATCGCGGCAGCCGAAGCTGCGCAAAAGTGGAAGTTTGAAAGCTCTCCAGCAGACGAAAGAATGGCGGTCGTGAAGTTCGAGTTTCGGCTGTTGCCGGAAGGCGATCAAGCAGATTCAGAGATAACCTTTTTTCCTCCGAACGAAATTCGAGTGCAACAGCGTCCGATGAAACCGTCCGTTAATTACACGCGACCCTAGCCAAGGGGTCAGCGGTAAGCATCTTTGCGGTGGCGGACGCCGGTGATCTCGATGGTGTTTTCGTCCTTCGGTTGAAAGAAGACGCGGTAGTCGGCGCAGCGGAGGCGGAAGTCGGTGCGGGGCGGCTTGAGCTTTTTCACGTCGCCGGCGCGGGTCGAGAGATAGCGGTCCACACAGTACAGAATCTGCATAGCCGTTTCACGGTCGATGGCCCGGAGCTCTGTGCGGGCTTCAGGTGACCAGAGGACGGCAATGCGTTGCGGATCGCTCACTGAGCTAGGCCGAACTCACGCAGGATCTCTTCATGGGCGATTCCTTCGCCGCGTGCGAGCGAAGCTTTAGCGCGGTCCAGGGCGGCCGCTGTTTCCGGCGTGATCTCTTCTTCTTCGACGGGAGCCGCCGCAAGAGAAGCGTTTAACGGTTCCACCATGACTTCGAGCAAACTACGGACGGCGTTCAGCTTGTGATCGGGCAACAAATCAAGCAGCGCGTGCGCTTGCTGCCGTTCCGGGGTGATGTTGAGTTCCATAGGGTTCACTTGGTTTCGGCGCTGGAATCCCAACGCCGCGCCTCATGGCGCAAGAGGATACTTTCGATGACAGAACGGATCACTTTCTTCTCTTCGGGGTCGAGCCGTGTAACGGCTTCGAACTGCAAGCGCAGTTCGTCATCAGGACCGCGTTCGTCTTTGCCGAACAGCAACTGATCGGAGGTGACGCCCAGCGCAACGGCCAGTTTCCGGATCACGTCAAGGGTCGGCTGTGAGGAACCGGCTTCGTATCGTTTTAGCTGCTGGACATGGGTCTGAACACGGTCTGCGAGCT